>OY776512.1:4512500-6545012 GCA_963675675.1 Desulfarculaceae bacterium | reverse complement strand
GACACGTTGAATTCCTGGGTGGCCAAAAACTGGCTTAAGTGCACGATATCGATACCGTCATCCCTGAGGGGCTTGAACAGCTCTTTGCCCTTGAAGGTGCGGAAGCAGTAAGGACAGCCGGTTATCACGGTCTTGGCCCCGGTGGCCTTGATCAGGTCTATATTCTGCTCGGCCAAGTGTGGCTTCATGGTGTGGCCCACATCCTCCAGCACTCCGCCGCAGCACACCTCGTCTATCAAGGTGTAATCCACCTTGAGGTGGTCCAAAAGATCCAGGGCGGCTTCGGTGGGATCTTCTTCGCGGTATTGCCCCACGCAGCCCATGAAGAACACATACTCGGCCTTTTGGTTGCGCTCACGGTCAAAGTCTACGGGTTCATCCTCGGCATATATATTGGGGTGTTTGTCCAGCACCTCGTTCATGCCGGTAAAGGCCGGGTGGCAGGACCCCACGTTGACCATGTCTTTGCGGAAGGCCTTGATGATTTCCGGCACCTCCACCCCCGAGGGGCAGTTGGTTGCGCAGGATGCGCAGGTGGTGCACTGGAAAATGGTTTCGATCAGATCGTCGGTGATCTCAAGACGCCCTTCCATCACCTCTTTGGCCAGGAGCATCTTGCCCCGGGCATTATAGGCCGGCCGCAGGGTGGCACCAAACACCGGGCACACGGCCTGGCAGAAACCGCAACGGGAACAGCGCTCGATCTGGTCTTTGTATCTTTTGGTAAAATCGTATTTGGCTTCCATTTCTCACCTATCCATCCAGAGCCATCTTGCCCGGATTCAAAACATTATTGGGATCAAACAACTTCTTAAGAGAACGCATTACATCCATGGCCACCGGATCGTGCTCCAGGGTCATGTACGGCGCCTTGCTCATTCCTATGCCATGCTCGCCGGTCAAGGTGCCTTTATGGTCAATGGCCAGCCGGAACAGTTCGCCGGCCGCCTTTTCCACCCGCTCCACTTCTTTGGGGTCTTCGCCGTCCCACATGATCTGCGGATGCAGGTTGCCGTCTCCGGCATGGCCATAGGTGGCTATCTGCACATTATTGCGGGCGGATATATCCTGGATGCCCTTCAAGATCTCGGCCAGGTGGCTCATGGGAACCGTGATATCTTCCAGCACAAAATTTGGCTTTATGCGGGCCAGCACCGCATAGGCGCTTTTGCGGGCCTTCCACAACTCGGCGGCCTGTTCCGAACTCTCTGCCCTTTTTACCTCCGAAGCGTTGTTGGACTCAAACACTTTTATCAGCTTTTCCATCTGAAAGTCAGCTTCTTGTTGGGTATAGCCGTCAGTTTCCGCCAAAAGCATGGCGTCAACCTCGGGCAGGGCCAAATCCGTGTTCTCGTTGATGGCCTGCAGGGTCTCCCGGCCCAGGATTTCCAGCACGCTGGGTATCACGCCGGATTCCATCACCTCGCCAACCGCGCGGCCGGCGTCTTCCACATCGTCATACACGGCTATGGCAGTGGAAACCGAGGTGGGACGGGGATTGATCTTGAAGGTGATCTCGGTGACCACGCCCAAGGTGCCCTCACTGCCTACAAAGAGCTTGGTCAGGTCGTAGCCGGAGACCGACTTCATGGTGCGGGTGCCGGTGTGCATCTTGCGCCCGTCGCCCAACACCACCTCAAGGCCCAGCACATAGTCCTTGGTGGTGCCGTATTTGGCCCCCTTCACCCCGCCGGCATTGGTGTTCACGTTGCCGCCCAGGGTGGCAGCCTTGCCGCTGGCCGGATCGGGTGGGAAAAAGAAGCCATAAGGCGCAAGGGCCTTTTCCAAATCGGCATAAACCACCCCGGGCTGCACCACGGCAACCCGGTCCTGGATATTGATTTCCAAAATCCGGTTCATGTGGTTGAGGTCCATGACCACACCGCCCTGGGCGGGCACCGCCATGCCGGAAAGCCCGGTCCCGGCTCCGCGCGGAATCACCTTGAAGCCCATTTCATTGGCGGCCGCCATCACAGCCTGCACCTGTGCGGCGTCCTGGGGCCAAACGGCCATGAAGGGCATGTGCCGGTGGGCCGATGCGTCCGAAGCATAGGAGACCAAATCAATAAGGCTGTCGGTAACCTGCGGCTCCCCAACAATATCAATCAGCTTTTGTTTTATTCTCTCAAGGTCCATGCTTTTCTCCACGTTCCATCACCAGGCCGGGTAAAGCAGCGCAGCCTGGGTTAAGGTGGCTTTTGGGAATGAGCCTGGCGGGATTTCATACCTGTTTGGGCGCAATATTCCATATAGAAAGGATGGCCCAAGCGGTATTGTGGGCGGGACGGAACACCTAAGGCGGCTGTTAGCTCGGGCGGCCTGGAACTGTTTTGTTGATGCCCCGGTTGCGGCGGACTCCCCAGCGGCTTTCACTGTACGAATCTTTCAGCAAGCGGCGTTCATTCCAAGACCAGCGCTGAATAATTAACAACCTTATGGGCGGTCACATACGGGCTGCATTAATCCCGGGGTTGGGAGTTTCGGGTAAATTGCCCCGGCACAACAAAACCTTCAGCCCCCTTGGCCAGCCCATTCCAGGCATCGGTTCCACTCGCGTTGCCAAGCGCGCGAAAAGCACCCAGCTAAAATTACCAAAAATGCGGGATAAATCAATGACTACCGTAGGAACCTGCCAGAAGGTCCGCCGGGCTTTTCAGCAATGATTCCGCTAGGCAATTTACCGGGCGTCAAACAGCAAAGAGCCTCCTTCCAGAGCATTATCAAAATTGCTGGTTCCTTTGGGGTCATACACCTGATCTTAATCGAACTATTGGTAAGACCCTTAATTATTTTAGCTGCAAAAACCACAGTATGTCAACCAGCTGTTTTTGTGTCAAATTTATATAAAATTTTCAATATATTATATGTAACAATTTTCATATCACATCAAAAGGCACCGCTGAAGGATATTACCATTTTTCATATGGTTTGCCGGAAACTATTATGCGGCCAGCCACCCTGGCCCGGGGTTGCCTTCGCCCGGCCGGATTTAACCCAGCAGGCCGATTTGGCTGATATGCTATTAACAGGTATTATTTTTTCGTCTAATTATAAATAAATCAATTAGTTGAAAATTTTTTTGGATTCATCACCCCACCCGGAAAGAGCAATTGCCATTGCTTCTATTTACACCTGAATATTGGTCTGACCCTTAAAGACTACCGCCTAAACATGCATTCATTCCCAATAAGCAGCTTTAATTGACCTTGTTTGCTCCCATTACTGGCAATCCAAAGCCAGCATGGTGTAAGGTTATGGAAACTAAAAGGCAGGTTTATGGGCTGCCCGCAAAGCGCATGACCTTAACCGGGTCAGGTATATTCCTGATCTTGATCCTTGGGAGGCGTTCAGTATTTCCGTCCCTACGCTAAAATTGATATATTGGTCAAGCCCATGTCATATCAAAACCCATTTCCGGGCCTGAACCCGGACGGTGTTTTGAGAGCCTGCCTTAGGAGGCGCAAAAATGCTCTACAAGCAAGTACGGCCCAAAAGGGTTGCTGATCAGGTTTATGAGCAGATAAGAGACCTGATCTTTCGTGGCCAGCTCAAACCCGGGGATCAATTGCCCCCCGAGCGTGACTTGGCTGAAACCCTGGGGGTGAGCCGGCCCACCGTGCGCCAGGCGGTGGGTAAACTGGTCAACCTTGGCCTGGTAATGCAGCGTCAGGGGCAAGGCACCTTTGTCAGCAGCCAGCACCTTGACCAGGCGCACAATCCCCTCAAGATGCTGATGGACCATGAAAACATAAGCATGCAGGATTTATTGGAAGTGCGTCTGGGGCTGGAATGCAACTCCGCGGTGCTGGCGGCCCGCAGGGCCAATGAAGATGACATCCAGCTCATGGAGACCAGCCTGGAGCAGATATATCAGCAATGCTCCCGGGGCGAGTTGGGCCATGAGGAAGACCTGTATTTCCATATGCGCATAGCCTATGCCAGCCATAACCAGCTGCAGGTGCAGCTCATGAAGCATGTGTACGACATGTTGGCTGCGGGCATCAGGGAAAACCTGCAGCATCTGTATCAAAAGCCGCGCAACATAGATTTGGTGCATTCGCAGCACCAACGCATTTTGGAGGCCATAAAAAAACGGGATTCGGACGCCGCTTTCAGCACCATGCATGAACACATCACCAATGTGATTCTGTCATTTGAGGATGGGACCTTGAGCTGAAAAAAGCGCGCCGCTCCCCCGGAAGATGATCTTCCCGGGCCAGGCTTTCTTGAGCCTTTTAGCCAAAGGCGGCAATATGGCCCGGGAATGCCTGGCGCCGTCAAAGTTGCTGGGGCGAAAGCAGGCCGCCGCAAAACGCCTACAGGGCAAAAAGCAGCAGGGATGGCAATCCGCCTCACGGTCAACCCGGTTCTCATGCCGGAAAAGCTGCTATTTGCCGCCGCTGCTTCCTTTGCCAAATTCAAGATAATTTATTAAATTATTCAGTTTCCAAGGAAACAGCGGCTGCTCAATCTGCAATATGCGGCTATTAAGGAAAATGGTTTCCTCAGACCTGTTTACAGCGCTTCGCCGTCAAAGACCTCGGTGCGGAACAGGCTGTCCAGAAAATCCAGGTATTCCTCTTTGCTCATGACCGGTTCATGCTGCTCTATTATCTCTTTGGCCGCCGCCGCGCCGTCTTTCAATAGATCAACCACGGTCAGCGCCATGGTCTGGGCAGGCACCAGATAGGCTTTTTCTTTATCGCTGATGCGCCAGCTCACACTGTGGCCGTTTCCGGAGGCGCCCACGGCATAGGGATGTATGGCGGGCATCAGCTGCGATATATCCCCCAGGTCGGTGGAACCCGCGCTGTGCCCGATTTCCTCGCACTGGTCCTCGCCAAAAAGAGCCACGGCATTGTCCATGAAGAGCGCTTGCAGATTGGGGTCCTGTTTTACGGGCAAAAATCCGGGCAGGGTCTGAATTTCCACCTTGGCTCCCATGGCCAGGGCCCCGGCTTTCAGGGCCCGGTCCAGCTTTTTATCTGCATCGGCGATGGCCTCCACAGTCTTGGCCCGGACATAGGTCTCCATAGTCACTTCAGACGGAATCACATTCACCAGCTCGCCGCCTTTGGTGATTATGGGGTGCACCCGCACCGAATCTTCATCTTTAAAGGTCTCGCGCAGGGCATTTATGGCGTTCAGGGATATCTGGGCCGCATTCAGGGCATTGATGCCCAAATGAGGCCCTCCGCCCGCATGGGCGGCCTTGCCCTGGTATTTGATGAGCTTGGCTATAAACCCGTTGTGCGATGGGGACATGGCAATGGTTTTGCCCTCCGGCGCGCTTGCGGTGTGCATCATTACCACGCAGTCGATATCATCAAAGTGCCCGCCCTTCACCAACTCGGGCTTGCCGCCCAAGTAAGTGATCTTGCCTTGCTTGCGCAGTCCGGACCGGTACTCGATCTCCACGTATTCCTCGGCCGGAACCGCGAAGATCACCACGTTGCCGGCCAGACTCTCCATCGCCCGGGATTCATGCAGGCCTATCATGGCCCCCATGATGCCCGCCACCTGGGCATTGTGGCCGCAGGCGTGGGCTGCGTTGGTATCCGGATCGGCATTGGGGTGGCCTTCCACAACCACGGCGTCCAGCTCGCCCACAAGGGCAACGGTGGGGCCGGGTTTGGCTCCCTTCAGCCATATCTTCACCCCGGTGACCCCTAACCCGGATTCATAGGGCAAACCGTATTTATCCGCCATATCCATCACCAGCCTGGCGGTGGCGTGTTCTTTGTAACCCAGTTCCGGGGCGGCCAGGATCTTGTCGCCCAATCCCTCTATTTCGCTGCGGTGTGCAATGACTACTTCCTGAATGCGTTCTTTCAGCTGTTGTATGTTCACGGCTTTCTTCTTTCCAAATCCAAGGCTAGGTTTATGTTTGCTGCTGACTCCAGGCCCTGCGGCGGGCGCAAGGCTTCAATCGCTTGGGGCCTGCCGCCGCCCATGAAGCATGGGACAAAGTCTGTCCGATTTCCGAGCATAGTAGCCACTTTGCCCGGATCAGTCAAATAGGCTCGCTTAAGCCTTGCGCATGATTTGCTCACGCGGATTTCAGTGGAAGGTTTGCTGCTGGAAAACGTTCTGAAAAATGAACAAACCGAGGAAGCAGATAAGGCCCGCCAAAATGGGGGTGGTCACCCATCCGCCCGCAATGCCGCCCAAGGTGCGCCAGCGGATGCCCCGGCCGCCTTTCAAAAGACCAATTCCAAGCACCGCGCCCACGATGGCCTGTGAGCTGGAGACCGGCACCAGTGGAATGGTCGGCAGGCCGTGTGCGCGCAGAAATGATTCCAAGCCTTGGGAGGCAAACAAAAACAAAACTATGGAGTGCGACATGACCGAGACCAGGGAGGCAACCGGCGAAAGCGACATGATGCCTGAACCCACAGTCAACATCACCCTTTTGGAGTAGGTGAAAACCCCCACCGCAATGGTCAGGCCGCCAAGCAAAAAGAGCTGCTGGGTAGAGGAAAAAGGCAGGAACCCGAACAATAATAGATCCGGAAAAGGAGACACCGGCACAAACACGCCCATTACATTGGCGATGTTATTGGCGCCCAGAGAATATGACCCCAGGATACCGGCGATCACCAGACCCTGGCGTGTGGCCATATCCAAGGTGAACATATGAGGTTTGCAGCAGTTGATAACAAACACCGTAAGCCGGTATAAGGCTACGGCTATGACGCCCGAAAGCACCGGGCAGGCAATCCAGGTCAGGGCGATTTTGGTGAGCGAGTTGTAATCAGTCGGCGAGCCGGAAAAGACATTCCAGCCTATGATGGCGCCCACGATGGCCTGGGAGGTGGAGACCGGATATCCGGCTTTGGTCATCCAATAGACCGTAAAGGCGGCTGAAAAGGCAACCACGAACGCCCCGGCCACCTCATTCACCGCGCCCAGCTTGCCCAAAGTGTGGCTGGCTCCGGCGCCGCTGATAACGGCGCCCACCACCACAAATATGCTGCACAAAAAGGCCGCGGTGCGGAAGCGTATCATGCGCGCGCCCACTGCGGTCCCAAAAACATTGGAGGCATCGTTCGCCCCCAAGGACCATCCCAAAAACAAGCCGCTAGATAAAAAGAATGCGATCACGTTTCACACAAACTTTGATAATGTTCACCCTATAACGAACGCTTTATAACATAGATGCTCATACGGTCGGCCACGTCCTCGGCCCGGTCCGCTATCTTGTCAATATGGCGCACGAAGTCCCTGAGCTGGGCGCGATGGCTCAGACGCAGGTCGGCGCGGTGGAAAATTTCGCGCTGCAAAGTTGTGCTGACCTTATCCGACTCGGTCTCCCAAAAGGAAACCTTGTGCATATGGTCGGCCACCGCACTGATGTCTTTAAAAAACGCCCGGGCCGAGCGCACCATAGCCTCCACTGATTCGACCACGCAGTCGATCAGTTCTATAAATTTATCATGAAATTCAGGACAGATCTCTGGGCACTCGATATCAAAGCGCCACAGGGCTCCTTTGCAGCGGTCCAACAGGGAGTCCATGCTTTCCAAAAGCTCCAGCACATCACCCCTTGACTCCGGGATCAAAGTCTTTTTATAAAGCAGCTCCTCCAAAGTGCGCCGCAGCAGGTCGCCGTTGTGTTCGGCTTCGCTGATGCTCTTGATTTTCTGTTGAAACCCTTCATGGTTTTCCCGCAAATAGGCCGCCACTCCCTGCTTGAGCATAAGCCCGGCTTCACTCACCAAGTCTAAAAAGTCATCGATCTGTTTTTCGATGCCCATCTTGCTTTTCAGAATGCTGGGGGACATGATTTGCTTTCTTCTAATCTTTTTCAGCCGTTTTTTTTCGTTCACGCCATTGCTTGTAAAGCGGATAGACAAAGGACAAGATGGCTATGCTGAGTACAATCAAGGCCAGGGTGTCTTCCATAAAGATTTTATACCCTCCCATGATCAGGGCGCGGCGGAAATTTTCCTCGATCATGTTGCCCAGCACTATACCCAATACCACCGGGGCCACCGGATAACCATAACGTTTGAATATCCATCCGATAACGCCGAAGCCGATGCAGGCGGCCACATCAAAGAGCGAACTGTTGACCGCAAAGCTGCCTATAAATGCAATGACCAAAATGAGAGGGTACAATATTGCTTCGGGAACTGAAACCACTTTTATGAACAGGCGGTTGCCGTAAAGCCCCAGAATCAGGATCATCAGGTTTGCCACGATAAGGGCGGCGAAGATGCCATACACGATCTCCGGGTTATCCCTGAATAATAAGGGCCCGGGCACCAGGTCGTGCAGCATGAATGCACCCAACAGGACCGCATCGGTGGCGCTGCCCGGGATGCCCAATGCCAGAAGGGGCACCAACGCCCCGCCCACCGATGAGCTGTTGGCCCCCTCAGCCGCAGCCACGCCCTCCAATGATCCCTGACCGAACTGCTCGGGTTCCTTGCTTGCCCTTTTTGACATGTCGTAGGAAATAAAAGCCGCGATGGTGGCCCCTGCGCCGGGGAAAATACCTATGATGGTGCCAATGACTGATGAGCGCAGGATGGTCATCTTGATCTTCAGGAACTCCTTGAGCGAGGGAAGCTTGTTGTCCACCTCCTGCAGAGTCCGGTCCAGTCCGGTCCATTTTTCCACTTTTTCGAAAACCACGCTAACTGCGAATAGGCCGATGAGGGCGGGAATCAGGGTGAAGCCGTCGTACAGTGAATCGTTTTCAAAGGTATAGCGGGACACCCCGGAGATGGGATCAATGCCGATGGTCTTGATCAAAAGCCCTACCAAGATAGCCACCAGGGCCTTGAGGATGTTGCCCCGGCCCATGGAAGCCACCGTGGCCAGGCCGAACAGGGCCAGGGCGAAATAATCAGCCGGGCTGAATTTTAGCGCGATCTTGGCCAGGGGTACGGCAAAGAGGATCAGAATCAGCACCCCCACCGCGCCTCCGATGGTGGAGGCCACCAGGGCGGTGCCCAGGCCCTTGCCCGCCTGGCCCTTTTGGGTGAGCGGATATCCATCCAAAGCGGTCACCGCCGCCGAGGGAGTTCCCGGAGTGTTGATCAGCACCGCCGTAATGGAACCGCCGTAGTTGGCTGCAATATAAATGGAGGTGAGCAGGATCAAGGCCAGGGCCGGCGACATGGTGTAGCTGAAGGGGACCAGCAGGGCCACGGCCGTGGACGGGGAAAGGCCAGGCATGGCTCCGGCCAGAATACCCACCATGACCCCGCAGATTATAGCCAAAATGGGTTGCCAGCCCAGCAAGGTGGCAAAACCTAACCCCACGCTATCAATAAAGTCCATAGACCGTTTTCCTTAACTAACAGGACATTGTGTACAGCAGCTGTTTCCTGCACAACCACCCTATAACTAATTGAATACTACCGTTCTCAACTACCCGGTGTTTTAGTCGTTTGTACCGGTAATGTACGAGTCTGGAATTTCATACCTCCAGCCAGGCTGCCATTTACTTTGTATCCGCCAGTCCTCGTCAATCGCTTGTTTCCATGTCATTTTTTCCAGCAAAACATCCAGTGCAAGCTGAGGTGCTTTATGCGCTACTATTGCAACATGCCTATTGTCAAAGTTGGCTGCAAGATGCTCAAGAAAACTGGAAATCCTATTTTCAACATCTTTATAACTTTCCCCATTTGGAAATCTATTATTGATGTACCAATATGCATCGGGATTAAATTCACTCTCATGGTGCTGATTCAATTCACCGTAATTTGCTTCCCTCAATCGGCGGTCCTGAACAATTTGATACTTGCCGGAAAACGCTAAATCAGCGGATTTTATTGCCCGGTTGAGGTCCGAGCAAAAAACAATATCGAAACGCATTTCCTTGGTCTGAGATCCAAGCTCCCTTGCTTGTTCGATTCCCAACTTTGAAAGCTCACCCGGAGCCCAGCCAGTTGAAATGTGTTGTTCATTGTCCGTCGTGGTGCCATGTACAAAGTATGTTATCTCGACCATGAACGTGTTTCCCCAATAGAACCCCAACCCATGCCATGCCAGGTGCCTTTCCTTCGCTCAGCTTGTGAAGCCAAACGGATGCGCCCTACCACATATCTTCAAAAATCCCCATGGGAAGCTGGATGAACAAAAGCCGCACAAAGACCAGGTATGAAAAGGCGGTCCAGCCTCCGGCCACCACAAAGATCAACGGCTTTTTGGGATATTTGAAGATAAACATCAAGGCGGCCAGGAAAACGAATGAGCTGACCATGTAGCCGATAATCTGCATGGCGAAGTAGTAGGCGATCACCATGCACACCACCAGGAGCAAAAAGCCCAGGCGCCCGGCTTTGGGATCGGGCTTGGCTTTGCCCCGAAACACCTGCCAGAGCAGCCCGCCGCATAAGACTATAGTCCAAAAGGCCCATAGCCTGGGGATCGCGGCGGGCCCGGCCTCCTCACTGGGAAAACTAAGGCTGATGACCATCATGACAACGGAGCATGCAATGAACGTGCAGGGGATCAGGATCTCCCCAAACCAGGCCTTTTTAGGCGATTTCCAGACCCAGGCTCCCAGCCCGACCAGGACCAGGAAGACTACGGCCATGAAAATGGTTTGACCCGATCCCCCGCTTATGCTTTCCCAAAAGGGTGTCACTTAATGGCCCCTATCTTCTTCAAGAAAGTGGTGAACTCCTCCTGATCCTTTTTAACAATGCTGCTGAACTTGTCTTCTTTGTAGAATACAGGGTTTGCGCCGCCCTTTTTGATATATGCCTGCCAGTCGGGATCTTTGTGCACCTTGTCGATCAGGTCCATGTACCAGTCGTAGGCTTCCTTGGGGATGCCCTTTTTGACCATGAAGCCGCGCCACATGATCTCGTCGTCCAGGCCTTTGACGCCAAGTTCGCTAAAGGTGGGCACATCGGCGAAATCTCCGCCCAGACGTTTCTCGGATGAGATCACAGCCACCTTTAATGAGGGGCGGCCGATCACGTCTTGGGGATTGCCCACGTAGGCTACTCCATGTCCGCCCATCAGAGCCGCCATGGCCTTGCCGCCGGATTTATACGGCACCCACTTGCCCTTGATGCCGGTGGCCCTCCAGGTTTTGATAGCCATGATGTGGTCGTTGCCGCCAGCCGCCGGGCCCACCCAAAGCTGCTTGCCTTTTTTGGCCTTGGCGTCGTCAACCACCTGCTGCCAGGTTTCGATGCCGGATTTTTTCAGGGTTATGATGGCTTCGGGGTCTGACACCAGCATAGCCATCCAGGAGAGCTTAGTTACATCTATCTTGCCGCCGGTGGAGGCGATCTTGCCGATATTGGAGCGGGTTACGGCAGCAAACTTGTAGCCGTCCGCCTTTTCGGACAGGATATATTTGATGGCCACCACTCCGCCCGCGCCGGCCTTGTTTATCACCACAAAGCTGGCATCGGTGTATTTGGCGGCTATTGCTGAAAATTTGCGGGCGAAAACATCGATGGCCCCGCCGGGTTTGGTATAAACGATCATTTTTATGGGTTTGTCGGGAAATTTGGCCAGGGCCGGCGCCGCACTGCATGCGGCCAGCAGCATCAACACTAATCCAATAATCAGAAAGCGTTTCATTTTACTCTCCTTTTTTTACTCTTCCGGCTTACCAGCGAGTAAAGGGGTTAGCAATCAGGTTTGAATTGAAATACTTGGGATCGCCGGTCACTTCCTCGTCGATCCATGATGGTTTTTCAAATTCCTGGTCCTCGCTCTCAAGCTCGACTTCGGCGACAATCAAGCCAGCGTTCTCTCCGAAAAATTCGTCCACTTCCCAAGTGAATCCGCCCAGGGGAATCTTGTAGCGTTTTTTCTCCACTATGGGTTTTTCGCACAGTTCGTCCAATAGTACCGTACAGTCAGCATGGGGTATTTCGTACTCAAACTCCATGCGGGTCGCGCTCACCGTGATGCCTTTTATGGTGAGGTAGCCTTTGTCGTCTATGGTGCGGGCCCGCACCACGCGTTCCTTGGCGCTGTTCAGGTATCCTTGGCGGTAGTTGGTGCCCTTGGCCAGTGAGCGCCACTCGTCGCCTTTAACCAGGAACTTTCTTTCGATTTCGGTTCCCATTTATTTCTCCTTGTTTTGCAGCATTGAGGCAATGCCTCCGCTCAGACTCTGGCGGTATATCAGGCTACTCGGGCAGGGGCTCCATGCCGATGACCCTTTTGATGCCCAAAAGGTAGTTTACATTCTCATATTCGGTCAGGCCCAAAATCTCCTTGGCCTTCAGGATTGCCTGGATATCCTCCAGCTCCACAGCCACGGTCTGTATGGCGGCGCCGTTGATCAGAAGCTGGGCGATTTCCGTGATGCAGCCGTTGATGGTGAATGCGAAGCGGCGCTTGAAAACACTCACAGCGGCCAAATCCGGGTGGGGTATGATTACTTCGCTTAGATACTGCTCCAAGGTGTATTCATCCCGTTTCAGCGCGGGCATCTCCACTTGAAATGCGGGGAAAACCTCCTTGGTCAGCATTTCGGCGCTCATGGGGAATTCACCCTTCATGCGGGGATTCCAGCGCTCCAGCCCGTCCTTGATTTCCACCAACTCCTTTATATCCATTTTGGCATCGCGGATTTTGGTGTTGTTCTGGTTGTTGCCCGCGGAAACGATGTAGGTTTCAGCGCTTTCTCTGATCATGGCGCATTTTGAAAGTTTGCGCATCTTGGTTTCCACCATGCCAAAGTTTTGCGCGAACGCCCTGAATTCATACCGGGGAATGATCTCGCCCATAGCCTTGTCCTCTCTTCGCAAAAAATGATCAAAATAACGGTCCCGGGCGCAAAACCTGGAACCACATAGGGTGGTTATTATTTCTTAAATATCTATGTCATGAAGGTGTATAATGTCTAATTATAAAAACTAATCTTATAGATAAGGATATTTTATGAATGCAGAACGGCTTAAAACCTTTCACCAGGTCGCCGTCCAAGGCAGCTTCACAAAGGCCGCCCGTGAACTGCATCTGACCCAACCCGCGGTCAGCCAGCAGGTCCAGGCGCTTGAATCATCTCTGGGCACAATGCTGTTCGACCGGTCCGCCCGCCATATACGCCTCACCAGCGAAGGAAAAATATTGTTGGCCTACACCCGGAAACTGTTTGATCTGTACCGGGAGATATCAGTTCATTTCAGCCATTTACATGATTTAACCACTGGTCTGGTATCAATCGGGGCCACAGCCCTGGTGGGCACCTATCTATTGCCTTTGGTGACTAGCAAGTTCAGTAAAAAATACCCTGGGGTTGATCTGGATATGTACATGGCCAATTCGCACAAAGTGCACAACCGGCTTTTGGACGGGGAAATTGATTTGGCACTGGCGGGGCGCTTGGACACCCCGGCGAGCCTTAGCTACACTTTGGTGCACCGTGAACGGTTGGTTTTGGTCACATCCGCTGACAATCCTTTGGCGGGCAAAAGCGTTACTAACAAGGATTTAAAGACCAACCCCTTTATTTGGCGGGAGCCGGGGACCCAGACCAGAGCTATTTTGGAATCATGGTTTGACAAACTTATCGGCCGGGAGCATCCAATCAGATCAATTGAACTGCAAAACTTCGAAGCGGCAAAGCGCACTGTGGTTGAAGGCTATGGCATAACAGCGCTGCCCGCCACTTCCATAAAGCGGGAGCTGCATATGGGGCTGCTGAAAGAATTGAAGCACCCGGACTTCAACCTTTCATTTGACTATTTTCTGCTTCTTGTCAAAAACCGCACCATCAGCAAGGCTGCAATTGCATTTTTGGAGGTTTTGGGGAGTTTGAGCCTTTTGACTCATGGTGAAAATATTAAGAAAATGCTGAATTCAGGGATGTCAAGCAACATGAATATCATGCATCCGGCGAGGTGACTTTGCAGTAAAGCCTATTTGGTCTGCATGCCATCAGGGATGGGCCCTGGAATCAGCGGCCGTGGATCACGTTTATCATCCTGCTTGACCATAGCCCGAAGCCTGAGTGGCATCGATCTTGCCCACGGACATCCGGGATGAAAAAAGTCGCCGCCGGGACCAGTCCGGCGGCGGTCTTTGTGCGGTGGGGTTGGAAAAAACCGGCTCAGGCCTTGGCCTTGCGGGCCAGGTCCAGGCGCTGCAAACCGTGCACCGAAGCAATGTCTTTACTCTGCACGCTCTGGAATCCAGCCGCCAGCATGGCCTGGGCGATTTCGTCGTCATAAAACTGCATATCCATTCCCAGCATGGCATAGGGCGCGAAACCCACCACCATCTGCCAGGCCTCGCGGCCGCTGCGGCTGACCGCGGGATGAAAGCTGGCGAACACTCCGCCCGGATTCAAGGCCTCGCGGATCTTGGCGAAGACAGGCGCCAAGCGTCCTTTGGCAAAGTTCAAGGTCGCGCAGCTCCATATGAAATCATAACCGACCCCCAGATCGGAGTCCTCTATATAATCACCGGCCTGGGCCGTAATGCGCTCATCCATGCCATGCTCGCTGATGATTTTCCGGGCCTCGGCCGCCACCGCCTTTTGATCGAACACCACCCCCCGCATGCGGGGATGCTGCGAGACGAACACCATGCAATGGGCGCCCGGACCGCCGCCCAGGTCCATCATCTTTTCGAAGGAATCCCACTCCGGCAAGGCCTTGATATGAGGCAGCAGCAGCTGGGCTTGGTGCAGGCCGCCTCCCAACAGGGCGCGGGCCGCCCTGCTCCACTTGGCTTCATCTTTCATGGCCTGTTCGCCGCTCAAGGCGGCGCGCTGCTTCTGGCCGCCGTTTTTCAGCACATCCTCCAGATCATCCACAATTCCCCGGTGCATGGCCAGCATGGTCTGATAGCTGTCCAGTTGGGACAGCAAACTGGAACTGGTGAAAAAAAGGCTGACCTGGGGATGGTTGACATACCTTTCGCCATCCAGTTCAAGCAGACCCATGGAAAGCAGCACGTCCAAAAACGGTTTGGTGCTGGCAGTATCAAATCCCATGGCAGCGGCCAGATCCTGGGTGCTCATGGGCTCGTCCAAGAGGTCGAAAATTCTGGTTTTTATGGCTAGCTCGAAAAAGGGAGCCTGCATGTGCCGGTATATTTGGTTCCAGATGTTGGGGCAAAAATTACTATCGATATCCAATTGTTCAATTTTCTTCATTGCCATCTCCTTGACTGATGTATTGAGATGCATAATAAAAATGAGCAGCCTGCGTTCTGGCAAAGATCCCCGGTCTTGCCTCCCGCGCAGCCTCGGGCCGAAGACTCCTGCCTGGCCGCCGCCATGATGGCGTTAATAAGCTGGTCGTCCTTCACCTGCATCGCCTACCCAAAGTTAATAACGGTCAGCGTTTTTTTTAAAAACCACATTTTCCTTATGCTGTCAAAGAAAAAGTTTTATTAATCAAATATAAATTAACCATTTATAATATAATATGTTTTACGTGCCAGCTACTGTATTCATGAGTCTGTCGCTTCGTGCGCCCGCCTATTTGTGCAATCAATCCAGCCGGGTTTAGGTCTAGTCGCCGGTGTGCGCATCCGACCATAGGACTCTGGGAGATAATCTGTAATTCATTTATCTTATTAATATAATTATTTTATTACAAAATTAGTTCATAAGAGACTTAACCGTCACTTTGGGGTTGTTTTTTGGGATGCATTTGTGTATGTATTATTTGAACATTCAAACTTTATTTGTGATTGTAATTTATGAAGTAAATTTACCAGCATAAACAACTACATACATATTACTACTCCGCTGACTATCTGGGGTTCGCCAGCGGCAATAACTTATGGAGAGTGGGAGCAATGATGCGGATCAAGTCCTGCCAAACAATGGCAAGCTGTTTTGCAGCCGCTTCATCAGGCGGCTGGATTAAATACCAACAGCTAAAGAAGGGAAAGATAAATCCAATGAACAAAAAAATGATGGCTCTGGTTATTGCTCTTGGTTGCATTGTCCTGGCTTCACCGGCAGCAGCCCACACCCTTTGGGTGAATTTGTACCAGTCTCAGGCCCACATGTCGGGACACGCAATCGCGTCCATCGGCTGGGGCCATTCAATCCCCATGGATGATATCGCCCGGGACTTAAACCTGAAGTCCTATTCACTGGTGGACCCGGATCTTATGATAACCGAACTTCCCATGCCTTCCTCAGACAAGCCCCCCCAAATCAAAAGCCCCTCCGGCCTGACGGTGCAAAGCGGCGACATCGGGGTCAGGAAAATGGTGTTTTCAAAAGAAAGCAAGCCCGGCGTCTATCAGGTCGCCCTGGTCACCAAGGATAACTTTTATTCGGTTTACCTGGATCAAAAGGGGCGCAAGAGATGGATCATGAAAACCATGGACCAGGTGAAAGACGCCAAAAAGGTTTTGGCCGGCATGAACTACAAGGCCTATGCCAAGGCCTATTTCAAGGTGAAGCAGTGGAGCGAACCCAAGCCCTTGGGGCATGATCTGGAGATCATCCCCCTGACCGACCTCAGCAAGGTCCGGACGGGCGACAAGGTGGATTTCAAAGTCACCTTCATGGGAAAACCCCTTAACACCAATCCGGCGCAAGGCATCGAGTACATCACGGCCATGAGCAACACCTTCGGCGGTCCGGACAAGTTCACCTTGTCTTCCGTGGTTTTCGGCGGCAAGGGAAGCTTCCGCATGCCCACCGCAGGCCAGTGGGTGGTTAATGTGTACACCCGCCAGACGGTGAGCCCGGATAACCGGCTCAAGCACCTAGTCGGCAAATGCACCATGGTGATGTACTCAAGCAGCATCAGTTTCAATGTCAAACCGTAGGGTTATAAGGATCATCAGCCGCGTTGTGAAACAACGAAGCGCTTAGTCAAAAGCTGCAAACCGGAACCGCATGCCGGTAAAGGCCCGCAGGGCTTTGGGCATGCGGTTCCTTCCAGCGGAATTTATCGCTGGCAATGAGGAGGAATAAATGCAATCCAGTCACCGATTCCGGCTAATCGGTTTTTGCCTGGCCGCCTGCCTGGTTGCCGCCCTGCTGCTGATTTCGGGCGCGGCCCAAGCCCAGCAATGGCGGGAGCTCGAAAAACGCAACCTTGTGATCATAGGCGACCGGGTGGTTGATATCGCTTATAACCTAGGGGTTTACCCGGTGGGCATGTCGGTGCGCTGCTCCATGTGGCCGCTGTGCGCCAAAATCAAAACCCTTTCCCAGCCGCTTAGGTGCCCAGGCTGCCTGAAGAGGGGGCGCACCCAAAAACTGGTGAACTGCATCAAAAAGAACCAAATAAAAAAGGTCATTATAGAAAAATCCTCTCCCTTCTGCCTATACCTGCCCGATGTAAGCCCTTCGGATTCAGTAGGGCTCCTCACAAAAATGGGCGTGGACATCCAGTATGTGGATATGAAACCGGGGATTGTTTCGGCCATTAAACGAACCGCCTCCCTTTTGGGCAAGGAAAAGGCGGGCGTTGAACTAGCCGCCCGGTATCAAAAATCCGCGGCAAAACTTGCCAAGCAAACCAAGGACCTCAATTTGGCCAAGCGGGTGGTGATTCTAAATGGGGTTTTTCAGGCTAAGACCGGCAAAGCCTTTGTCCGGGTGGAAGCGCCGGGGGGGTACAGCGACAAGTTCATTTTGGAGCCTTTGGGCTGCCAAAACCTGGGTGGCGCGCTGATCCCCAAAGGAAGGAAACCCCACAAGGGCCACGTGATCATCCGCAAGCTGAAAGGGTTATTGCAGGCCGAACCGGACGCCATTGTCATAACCGGCGATCCGGCCGCGGTTCAAAAAATTTTGGCGAAACAGACAGCCGAGAGCCCGGAACTGGGCCGCATCCCGGTCTACAGCCTGCCGGCCTACGTGGATTCCAGCGTTATTGAACGCCCACAGATAATCGCCAAATGGGTTTGGGCTCTCAAATGAATCAGTAATTCAAGGCTGATCCGGGAGTCAGGCGGCCGTCAGAGAGTGTAGCCTTGAGCTGCAAGGATAAGCGAACCAGCATGATCATAGTTATTTTTGTCCCTGGTGCCGGATATCCTTGAGCGCCCTCTAAAAGCCTGGAGACACCTGTGCCGGGGATTATTTGGCCGGACTGAACATTCCACTTTTGGCCCCAAAAAGCCAGGGTGGTAAAGTAGCTATGGCCCGGCCCAGGGGGGGACAGCAACCCTGCCCGCCTGCGCCACGTTGAAAAAGGACGCCCACCTGGGTCTGGGTGAATATTGAACCGCGCCATAAGGAGACTTTCATGAACCTCACAATAAACGCATCAGCCCTCAGGACTGCGCTGCACAACATGCTCAGCTGCCGCTGCCCGGTGACTGAAGCAGCGGAAAAGGCCATGTTCGGCTACTACCATGATCACAAGGATCTGGCTTATATGGATATGGCTGAAATCCTTGAGGTGGCGGAGGTGAACCCGGAGCCCACGCCGCTGCATTGCCTCACGGACTTCTGCCGGTATTTCCATGATGATCCAAGGCAATTTGCAATTGAGCAAAACGATGTGTTGCGTTTCTTGGGCACCGGATTCCACTTTGACACGGTAAAAGCCGGTCTGAACCCCGCTGTGGTGAATCACCCCCCCTCACACCTGGTCTGTCACCTGATGCTGCCGGGCAAAGTCAAATCAGATGGAGACGGGATCGAAGCGGTCTGCACCGTGTGCGGCCGCGAAATACAAATCAGGGGCATGGTGTGCCCCCCGGAGGTTGATCTGGATAAGCACACCGATTTCGGGGTGCACCTGGGCACGGTCATCACCGGCCTTGAACCGGAACAGGCCTTGATGCTGAAGCGGCATCAGAATCTGATACCGGGATTGGCCGAACTTGCCCGGGAAGTGAAGCAGGTTGATTTTGCTTCGTACCAGATGTACGGCGATTACGCCTCCATGGTACGGGAACGCATCGCACGTAACTTTGATCTTGCAGGGTGTCCTTGAAACGATATTTTAATTCAAAGACAAACCGGAAGCTTTTTCCCCGGGGTGGTAGGGGGGCCCGGGCAGTCGGCCATGGAGTCCAGGCAGGGGAGTTTCACGCCAAAACCGGTTAGCTGACCCTGGGGCGGAGTTTATTATCCTTTTATTGTTTGGCGGCCCTGGCAGGCCCCGCCTCTCAACCCGGCCGGGCGGTCCGCATCTTTAGAGCAGCCATATGTCCCGGATCAACCGGCCAGCGAAATAACCTGTTCGCTGTTCAGATAAAGCGCAGCCTGAGCGCCGTCTTCCATGGCTTCCACGCCCTGTTGATGGGGCGCATCCACGAACAGTTGATGGCCGTTCACCGCCACGCTGTAGCGGATTATGCTGCCCAAAAATTCCTTATGCTCAACCTTTCCAATCAAACGGGTGGTGCCGGGCACCGGGTCCTGATCAAGGGAACGTATAACCAGGTTCTGAGGACGGAAAACAATATTCCCCGGTCCTTCGCCCGCACTGCTGATAGCCACTTTGACCGCACCATCGGCGGAGCTGAACACACTGGCGTCTCCTTCTTGGCTTATGGCCCCGCTGACCACATTGGTGACGCCCAAAAAGTTGGCCACAAAAAGGTTCACCGGATGATCATACAGTTTCACGGGCGTGCCGACCTGCTGAATCACGCCTTCATTTATCACCGCCATCCGGTCAGAGGTGGTGTTGGCTTCTTCCTGGTCATGGGTTACGAATATGGTGGTCAGAGACAATTTTCTTTGCAGCTCTTTGAGTTCGCGGCGCATCTGCACACGCAGCTTGGCGTCCAGGTTGGAAAGAGGCTCGTCCAAAAGAAGCACCTGAGGCTCGATTACCACGGTGCGGGCCAGAGCCACCCGCTGTTGCTGTCCGCCGGAAAGCTGCGACGGTCTGCGTCCGGCCAAATCCAGCAACCCCACCAGCTCCAGGGCGGCATCGACTCTCTTTTTGATCTCGGCCTTGGGCAGCTTACGCTCTTCCAGACCAAAGGCAACGTTTTTTGCCACGGTCATATGGGGCCAGAGGGCGTAGCTTTGGAACACCATGCCCAGGTTGCGCCGCCAAGGGGGCAGATGGCTGACTTCCTGACCGCCGATATAGACCTCGCCCTTTTGGGCGCTTTCAAATCCGGCAATCAAGCGGATCAGGGTGGTTTTGCCGCATCCGGATGGCCCCAAGAAGGTGAAGAATTCACCTGGCTTGACCTCAAGTTCAATACCCTTGAGCACATGAGTTTCGCCAAAAGACAGGTCAATACCCTTCAAGGTTACGCCAACCGCCGTATCGGTTGTAGTTTGGTTGTGATTTTGATTCATATTGCCCTGGTTCCTTCTCTGGTTATTCATTGGGAGATGCCCGGTATTTTTTCTGGCGCTGTTCAATAAATAAGTGGGAGAACAAGGTGCAAAGCCCCACCACCACCACGGCAACCAGTCCCAAGGCGGCTCCCGGTCCCCGGCCAGCGGCGCTTTGCATATAGACATAGATGCCGTAGGAAAGCGGCCCGTCAGAATGCTTGGACACCAGCATCAAGGTCATGCCCAGTTCCACCGCGGCGGTGGCAAAGCTGGTTACAAAACCGGCCAGAATGCCCCCGGCCATCAGCGGAACCACTATCTTGCGGACGGTCTTGAATTTTCCGGCGCCCAGGCTTTCGGCTGATTCCTCCAGTGAAACGCTCACCTGCTGCAACGCCGCCGTGCAGGCCCTAAGGGCGTAGGGCAGCCTTCTCACCGCCAGGGCCACCACGATGATCACCCACCAGGTGGCCAAAGGCTGATCCTCCAGGCCCGGCACCTTGAAGCCAAAGAAGGTGCGCAGATATCCGATGCCGATCACCAGCCCCGGAATGGCCACCGCGCCCATTGCTATGTAGTCCAGCCACTGGCGGCCCACCAGCTTGGTACGCAAAACAATGTAGGCAATCGCCGTGCCCAGGATCACGTCTATGCCGCCGGCCAACGCGGAATAGAGCACCGTGTTGGTCATGTATTCAGGGGTTTCAGAGAATATGGCCGTGAAGTGCTGGAATGTAAAGGCATCGGGCACAACGCTGTATGACCATATGGTGCCGAACGACAGCAGAGTCAGCCCGAAGTGGGGGGCCAGCACCAGGGCCATGATCACGCCTATGATGATGTAAGCAAACACCTTTTCCAAAGGCCGCATGCGGCGTTTGGCCAGCCCTCCGCCGCCCTTTTGCACCGTGGCGTAGTCCTTGCCCTTCAGGGCCAGCTTGGCCAGGTACATAGCCCCCAGGGCGATCACCACAAGGATCACCGAGATAACGTATCCCATGGGGTCTTTGATGCCGATTGAGGCGATGCGCAAGTAGCCTTGCGGAGCAAGCATATTATTTACATTGAGCAGCAAGGGGGTGCCCAGGTCGTCGAAGACCTTAAGGAACACCAGCGACACCCCCGCCACGTACCCCGGCATGGCCAGGGGCAATACGATTCTTCTGAAAAGGCGCATACCCGAGCAGCCCAGGTTTTGGGCTGACTCTTCCATGGACCGGTCGATATTCTGTAAGGCGGCCGAGAGGTTTATCA
Source organism: Desulfarculaceae bacterium (assembly GCA_963675675.1). Taxonomy (GTDB): domain Bacteria; phylum Desulfobacterota; class Desulfarculia; order Desulfarculales; family Desulfarculaceae; genus Dethiosulfatarculus. Next base: position 6,523,591 of record OY776512.1, on the reverse strand, counting down.
GTATGAATGGGAAATAATGCAGGCTCTCCACGAAGATGACTCCGTTGAGGCCTTCCATGAAGGGGATGTTTATCCCGAACCATTCTTCAAGAAGCAGGTTTACACTGCCGTTGCGGCCAAAGAGCATCAGCATGGCCACCGCGCCCACAAAGGGCGGCATGATCAAGGGAATGACCCCCAGGCTTTGAATAATCACCGCGCCCTTGAATTCGAACCGGGAGGTGAAATAGGCCAGCGGCATGGAGAAAGCAGAGGCGAAAAGGACCGACATTACTCCAACGTAAAGGGAGTTGTAAAAGGATTCGCGGAACAGCGAGGTGTTGAAAAAATCGGTGAAGTTGGCCAGGGTGAAGGAACCGGTGGGAGTCTGAAAGGCGACAAACACCACTTGCACCACCGGAATAATCAAAAATATGAACAAAAATGCGGTGATCAGGAGCATCACCGCTGCCTGGCCAGGGTGTTTTTTAAGTTCGGACAGCAAAACCTGACCTCTTCAATTCTGTAATCTGTCTGATTAGTAAGAAAAAAAGCAGGCCGGCGGGTTCAACCCGCCAGCCTGTTCACGGGCCTACTTGACCAGGCCCAGGGCCTGTTCAGCCTTGGCCTTGGCGTCGGCGTAACTCTTCTTGGCAAAAGAATCCCACTTTTCCTCGATCTCGGCCTGGCGCTTGGGCACCTTCTGGCCGGCTTTTTTACGTTTTTTAAAGACGTCGGAGGTGAACACGCCGGGGTGTTTGTCGTCCAAGGCATCGGCCTCGGAGATAGGCATGGCGCCGATAAGGGCCTTGGCTTCCTTGATAAGGGCTTGGGCCTTGGCATTGGATTTGCCCGCCATAGCAGCCTCGGCCATTTGGATGGCCGCCACGGCCGCGTTCAGATCCTTAAGCCGGTAGGTGATCAAGACATCAAACAGCGAATTGACGATGTTGTAGCGTAGCTTGGATTTGATCACGTCGAATTTCACCGCCGCGCCAATGGATTTATCCTTGAAGGGATTGGGGAAATCCTTGGGAGCCTTGGCATAGGTGGCCGGGTTTACGGGCAGACGGCGGATGGCCGGGTCCAAAAGCAGCTCCTGGCCTTCCACTGACAGTAAATACTCCACAAAGGCCTCGGCGGCCTTGGGATGGGGGGCGTTTTTGACTATGCCGATGTTGGCCGGCACCAAGGTGGTCACCTTGGGATAGACAAAGTCCACCGGGAAGCCGGTGGCCTTGGAGGAAAAACCGAAGAAGTCGATTACGATGCCAACGCCGAAATCGCCGCTGTTAACGCCCTCGGGCACGCCAAAGCTGCGCTCGGTGACCATCTTGAAGTTTCCGGCCATCTCTTTCCAAATGGCCCAGCCTTTTTTCCAGCCATCGCCCTGGATCAGGGTTTCCACCGTAAGGTGGGTGGTTCCGGAACGCGAGGGGGCCGACATGCCCACGTGGCCGTGATAGACCGGCTTGAGCAGGTCCTCCCACTCTTTGGGCACCGGAATTTTCTTGGCCTTCAAATAGCGGGTGTTCCACATGATTCCGTAGCCCGAACCGGCAAAGCCGATGTAGTAGCCATCGGGGTCATTGATGGGGTAAGAGCCTATTTTTTCCGGGATGCCCTCGGTTTTGGGGATGTATTTAGCCAACAGCCCGTCGCCTTTGAGCACTTCGAAGGCGTCCGGCGCGGAGGCCCACATCAGATCCGAGGTATTGCCCTTGACGGTTTCCTGGATGTACTTGACCCCGGCAGAGGTTTTTTTCTGCAGGATTTCCACTTTAACCCCGGGATACTTGGCCTCGAAAGCCTTTTTGAAAGGCCCGGTCAGGTCTTTGGGATATGAAGTAACCACCACCACTTTGTCTTCCAAAGCCTGGGCCTGGAGCGGAAGCATCATCAGACCGGCCGTGAAAATAACCATGGAAAAGCACACAACACCGAATTTTACTAAACTTCTCACAGGTCTCCTCCCAATGGATTGCGGTAAGGCAATTGGCTGTTGTTCTGATTTTTTTGAAGTCAATTCATGCTTATGGCTAACCGTATTCTTAATATCGTAACACAACCGTCACATAATCGTAACCTGATCGTGACTTCTGAGATAAATTTGGCTAAAACTGGTGTGAGGCCGCTGGCAAAGCGGCTTCCGTGTACTCTGGTTATTAATTTTTTGTTTTTTGCCCGCCGTGCGAACAAGTGAAGGTGTTGGGATATGTCGCCTAGCATACATAGAAGAAAACTGGGTATCGAAAAGCAGATCGATGACTTTCTTGACCAGGTTAGCGAAGCCGGTCTTTTGCTCAGGCAGGGAGTGAACGCCTATCTGCATGACGATGTGAAAGCATTTCAACAAAAGCTGGATAGCATAAAAGAGGCCGAGCACAGAGGCGACAGTCTGCGCCGGTCTTTGGAGGAATTGCTCTATACAAAGACCTTGATTCCCGAATCCAGGGGTGACGTGCTTGAGCTGTTGGAGAGCATGGACTCCCTGTTGGACCGGTACAAAGGCACCCTGTGGCGCTTTGACATAGAGTGTCCGGAAATATCCCCGGAATTTCATAAAAAGTTCCTGGATCTGGTTACCTGCGTGGTCGAATCGGTGGAAGCCATGGTCAGGGCGGCCCGGGCTTTTTTCAAGGACATCAACGCCGTAGCGGACCACATACAAAAGGTGCACTTTTGGGAAACCGAATCGGACAAAATAAGCACCACCTTGCAGCGCGAGATTTTCCGGCGGGGGGACTTGCGCCTTAGCCATCGCAGCCAGATCAGGGATTTTGTGCGCCATGTGGACAAGATCTCTGACCGGGCCGAGGACGTGGCCGACAGCATGAGCATCTATGTCATCAAGCGCTCCCTATAGCTTGCGATCCCCCAGGGCAGCGCCCCCCAGAGCGCTGCCCTCATAAAGCATCAGACTGGGGCTGTTGAACACTCCTAACTGAGCACTAAAAAAAGGGGCGCCCGGGATTCCCGGACGCCCCCGCCGTCAGGTTGGTTTAGCCTTTTTGCTGCAATGGCACGTACATCACATTTTGATCTCTCTGCACCAGAAGCAGAAGGTTATCCTTGTCCTTGGATTGTTTTATGGTCTCTTTGACATCCTTGATGGAAGCCACGCTCTTTTGGTTTACCTCCACAATAACGTCGCCCTGCCTGATGCCTGCTTTCTGGGCCGGACTGTTGGGCTCCACGCCCACCACCACGACGCCCTTGTCAGCCTTGAGGCCGTAGCGCTGTTCCGTCTGTGCGTTCAGTTCGTTGATCTCCAGCCCCCATTTACCCGCGGTGGGCTTGGCCGGGTTGTCCAGGCTGGCATGCTCGCTGGGCAGTTTGCCCAGTTTCACGGTGATCTCCTGCTCTTCACCCTGGCGCAGGACTTTCAGCTTCACTTCTTCACCCACCGGGGTTGCGGCCACCAATGCGGGCAACGCATGGGCGTCTTTGACCGCCTTGCCGTTAAAGGAGGTGATGATGTCTCCGCGCTTGATGCCGCCCTTGTCGGCCGAGCTTTTGTCCATCACGCCCGCCACCAAGGCGCCCTTGTGGTCCTTCACTTTCAGGGCCTTGGCCAGTTCGGGGGTTATGGACTGGATGTTCACGCCTAAATAGCCCCGGGTCACTTCGCCATTGCTGACAAGCTGGGGAATCAAGGGCTTGGCCGTATTGACCGGGATGGCAAAGCCGATGCCCTGGCCCTGGGGGATGATCGCGGTGTTGATGCCCACCACCTGGCCGTACATGTTGAACAGCGGGCCGCCGGAGTTGCCGGGGTTGATGGATGCGTCGGTCTGGATGAAGTCGTCATAGGGTCCGGCGCCGATCACCCGGCCTTTGGCGCTGACTATGCCGCTGGTAACCGTATTGCTCAGGCCAAAGGGGTTGCCTATGGCCACCACCCAGTCGCCGACTTTCAGCTTGTCGGAATCGCCAAGCGCAGCCGAGGGCAGGGATTTGCCGCCGTTGATCTTGAGTACGGCCAAATCGGTTTTGGGATCGCGGCCCACCACTTTTGCCTTGTATTCATTCTGGTTGCTGAAGGTGACGGTCACCTCTTTTGCGCCCGACACCACATGGTCATTGGTGAGGATGTAGCCGTCATTGCTGATTATGACCCCGGAGCCAAGTCCATGGGTCTGCCTGCCCTGGGGCATTTGGGGCATTTGAGGCATGTTGCGGAAGAACTGATCAAAGAAATCCCTGAAAGGCCCTTCCGGCAGCTGCTGCCCCTCAAAACCGGTCTTGACGAACTTGGTTACCTTCACGTTGACCACTGTGGGGCTCAGCCTTTCGGCCAGTCCGGCAAAGGAGCTGGGCAAGGCGGGCGGCGCTCCTGTGGTCACACTTTGCCCTGCCTTGAACTCGGCAGCCACGGAAGGGGCGGTAAGCTGCAGGCCTGAAGCCGCAACCAGGCCGGCCAGGAAAAAGGCCAGTCCCACCACTAACAACCTTTTGTGTTTGAATAATCCTTTTGGGGCTTTCGCCGCAGTTTTTTGTTCCATTTTGTCATCTCCCTTCGTCTGGGTGATTGGTTCACCGCCCTGGATAAGCTTTTCATGCATCTCTGGGCATAAATGTAGGGAGTGAAAATTAAAGGAAGATTAAACGCAGATTAGAATTATCTAATGTTTGGGAAAAACCCCTTCAGGATTCCAATGGAAGCTCCACCCGGAAGGTGCTGCCCTTGCCCGGGGCGCTTTCGACCGTAAGCGCTCCGTTATGGGCCTGCACTATGGAATCGGCTATGTTGAGCCCAAGCCCCACTCCTCTTTGATCCCGGGTGCGGGTATCTATGGCCCGGTGAAAGCGTTGGAAGATTAGTTTTTGTTCCGCCTGGGATAATCCGGGTCCCGTGTCTGAGACATCGAGCCTGGCGCGGTCCTCACTTATGGAAAGGGTCAGGCTGATCTCTCCACCGCAAGGTGTGTATTTGAGCGCGTTGTCCAAAAGGTTGATCAAGAGCCTCCGCAAATGCTCCCGGTCGCCCTGAACCCTGACCGGCTGTGGAGCCCGCAACTCCAGCCCAATGCCCTTGGCCTGGGCCTGGGAGCTGAATTGAGCGGCGACTTCCTGCACCAGCATGTCAAGCTGCACCGGTTTGAAATCCAATCGCAGGGCTCCGGCATCGGCCCGGGACAGCAATAGGAGCCCCTCCACCAGACGGCTGAGCCGGTCTATCTCCTCCAGCCCGCTGTACAGCACCTGCCGGTACTCCTCCGGGCTGCGGGGCGAACGCAGGGCCACTTCCATTTCGCCCTTTAGTATGGTCAGGGGGGTTTGCAGTTCGTGGGAGGCATCGGCGCTGAACTGGCGCATCTGCTTGATGGAAATATTCAGCCGGTCCAGCATATGGTTGATGGTCCTGGCCAGCCGGTCCATTTCATCCCCGCTGCCGCTTTCCCCGAGGCGCTGATCAAGGGATTCGGCGTTGATGCGGCGGGTGATGCGGGTCATGCGGTCAACCGGTTTCAGAGCCCGTTTGGCCAGAAGCCATCCTCCGCCGCTGGCCAGCAACAGGGCCAGGGGGAGCACTGCGGTCATTATCAGCAAAAAACGGTTCAGGGTCCGCTGCATGTTTTCCAGGGACATGCCCACCCGCACTAGATCGGTCACCTGGCCTGCCTTGACCACCGGAACCGTCAGCAGTCGGATGGGGAACTCATCCGCCGTTTCGATGGTTTCAAAGGTCGGTTTGCCCTGGGCCGCGTTCCGCAAGGCATCCGGGCTGAGGGCAAGGCCGCCTGATGAAGACGGGGATCGGCTGGAGCGCAGGCGGCCCAATGAATCGAATATATCCACCTGCCGGTCCAGAAGACCGGAGCCGAAAAAGCGCCGGAACAACTGGTCAACATCCGGGGGGTAAAACGGATTGCTGGCCTTATGAGCCCTTTGCACCAGAACCTCGGCCACACCCTGCAAGGCGTAATCCATGTCCCGGGCCAGGCTGTAGGCCATAAGGCCATAGGCTGTGCCGCCCACAAGCACAAAGGTCAGGGTCAGCAGACCGGCATACCAGATGGTCAGCTTGGCCCCTATGGATCTGAGCCGCATGGCCTAGTCCGCCTTCAGCACATAACCCACGCCCCTGACGGTGTGGATCAGTTTGGCTTCATGCCCGGAGTCGATTTTTTTGCGCAGGTAGTTCACATAGACATCTATTACATTGGTTGTGGTGTCATAGTCCAGGCCCCACACGCGATCCGCTATCATGCTGCGGTTCAGCACCCGGCCCTGATTGCGCATGAGATATTCAAGCAGGGCGTACTCTTTGGAGGTCAATTCTATTATTTCATCCGCCCGCATCACCAGGCGTTTGGCGGGGTCCAGGCTCAGATCCCCCGCCCGCAGGACCGGCGGCTCGGCGGCGGCCCGCCTCCTGAGCAGCGCCCTTATCCGGGCCAGGAATTCCTCGAAGGCAAAGGGCTTGGTAAGATAGTCGTCCGCGCCGGTGTCCAGCCCGATGACCCGGTCTTCGATGGCCGCGCGGACCGTGAGCAGCAGCACCGGAGTGGCCACTTTTTTTTGGCGCAGAGCCTTAAGAACCTCTATGCCGTCCATGCCGGGAAGATTGATGTCCAGAATAATCAGATCATGTGCTTTTTCTAGCCCCGTGGCCAGTGCGCTGTTGCCGTCCGACACCAGATCGACCGCATACCCCTCCTCTTCAAGCCCCCTTTTAATAAATCCGGCAACCTTGTTTTCGTCTTCAACCAGAAGGAGTCTCATTTTAAACAACTCTTCTTAATGACTTAACATCCGGCTTAAGCCTTCAGCCGGGTCAAACACGATGCTTGCCCATGACTGCAATATGTATAATAGCAGACAGCCGGACAGGCTGGGGGTAATTCCAGTTGATTACTGGATCAAGTGAATTAGTCCGTGTGAGGTGGTCAAACCAAACAGTTACGCCATTATGATCCCTTTCCTGCCGCCAGCAGCGCCGCGCCCAACGCCCCCATGAACTGAGGATTATTGGGAATCAACACCTCACGTTTCAGTTTTTCGGCCAGAAGCTTGCTCATGCAGGGATTATTGGCCACCCCTCCGGTGAAAACAATACCGCCGCTTTCCGACACGCGGTTGATCATGCCGGCGGCCCGGCGGACAACGCTCAAGTGCAACCCCCTGGCTATTTCCCGCCGGTCTTCGCCCTTGGCGATCAAGGATGTAACTTCCGACTCGGCAAACACCGTGCACATGCTGGAAATGCTGAGTTCCTTTTCAGCCAAAAGGGCTTCCGCGCCGAAGTCGTCAATTTCATAACCCAGGCTGCGCGCCATGATCTCCAGGAACTTGCCGGTGCCGGCTGCGCAGCGGTCGTTCATCTCGAATTTGCGCACCTTGCCGTTTTCAAACAAAGCTATGGCCTTGCTGTCCTGACCGCCTATATCCAAAATGGTGCGGGCTTCGGGGAAACAAGCCCGCGCCCCTATGGCATGGGCCTTGATCTCGGTTACCGTGGCCGCATCAAAGGATATTTCAAACAGATTGCGTCCATAGCCCGTGGCCATGATGTGGTGATAGTGGACCCCGTTAAGCAATTCATCGGCTGCGGCCATGGGATTGAAACCCGTGTCCGCCTGCATGCTTGATATAATCTCACCTTCGGCATCCACCACCACCACTTCAATCGTGCGGGAGCCGATATCTATTCCGGCAAAACCCATGTTCAATAAATCTCCAAAGTTCTAGCGCAACTGCTCGACGAACGCTTCCACCCGGGTTTTCAGCTGGCCGACATCCTCCATGCCGTAGTCGGTCTCGATACGCAGACAGGGAATGTTTTTTTGCTCCAGCGCCTTTTCCACCGGGATGGACTCCATCAGATACGGCTGACAGAACTGCAAACCATAATGAATTACGCCATCCGCCTTGTAATCCGCAACCATTTGCTGGATGTGTTCCAGACGCTCCGGATTGGGCGTGAAAATCGCACAGTCAATCTTGAAATACCTTTCAACAATGGCGTCCATCATTTCCTCCACTGTTGTTCCGGTTTCGCTGGTGAGATTGCGGACGCCGCGCTCTCCCACGCAGGATTCCTCGCCCACGATAACGGCGCCGCTGGTTTCCACTATCATGGGCAGCTTCCAATTGGGCACCGCCTGGGGACAGCCGGAGATCAGAATCCGGGGGGTCTTTGCTGGGAAAACCCCCTCTTTCTCCTGAATGCGGGCTTCCAGCTCAGAGCAGATGCTATTCAGGTTTTCGGTAAACCGGGCGGGGTTATCATAAAAATAAACCTGATTGGCCAACAGGGCGTCCAAACCTGAGATCGGGGCAGGATCTGCCATGCGTAATGATGACAGGCGGTGAACCGCGGCTCTTTTGGCATTGACCGTGCGAATGGCCTCTTTCAGCGATTCCTCAGTAATTTTGACTCCGGTAAGCTCTTCAGCCGCCGCTTTAAACCGCGTATATTCTGCCTTTAGGAGCGCCTTGCCGTTTTGGGATTTTACCTGGGGCAGATCCATGACGTACAGATTGTTGACCAGTTCGCTTAAGGATTCATATGCCTTCTTTTTGCCGTCGCAGGTGTTTTCACCCACAACCATATCTGCGCTTTCCAAATAGGGGCACACCTTGCCGAGCTTAAATCCGAACGATGATTTGATAAGAGCGCAGGTGTTGCGCGGCAGCAGTTTTTCCACCCCTTCGGTGTCAAAATCCGCACCGGAACAAAGCCCCACCAAAGTGGCGCCCGCAGCCAAAACGATCTCTTCGGGCACGAACACGCAATATGATCCGATGATTTTGCGGCCTGCTGCTTTTTCATCCAGTAATTCCTTGATGCGCAGGCCGTGGACTTCACTCATGACAAAATCAAAATAGCTCATTCCTTCAGGACGGTTTTCCTGGCTAAGGTAGATATCCTGATAAGCCTTACCCAGAACGCCCAATAATCCGTCATGGGCCTCCAGATCCAATCCCAATTCTGACCACATGGGCCGGTAATCTTCAGCCATTTCCACTCCTTTTTGGGTACCTCGTTTAAAATCACTCACCCCAAATAAAACGATTTTATTAAAGGGTATTTTCTGCCGGGAGTGTTCGACTGGATAATCTCTGACTGGTTGGCGGCGAAATGTCCAACAGAGATGAGGCGCTTTCAGTCATGCTGTGATTTTGGCACTAGGCTTAGTCTAACAAACCCGGTTAGAGGAAGGTGCATCCTCAGGTAAAGCCAAAATCATCAGTCATGGTTGTCCTCGCTGCCTGGGCATTTTAGGCTGAATAAAGATACTATAGCTAATAAAGACAGTTCCAATAGTTAATATTGATTTTCAGCTTCACTTATAAAAGGATTTTCTGATACCGGCGCCGTATGCGGCGCATTTCTGCGGAGCTTAGGCTTTAGGGATTTCCGCTTTTTGATGGCACCCGGCCTTCAAGCGGAGGCGACAGGCCCAAGATGGCCTGGGAAACCAGGGTCTTGCCGCAGCCGGTCTAACCGATGACGGTCAAAGCCCGGCCGCCTTGCAACGAAAATTCCGCTTGGCGCACCATGCCCAAACTGGCCAGGTTGAGCAGAAAGCAAGTCGCCTATATTCCGGCACCAATACAAAGTGATATACTAAAAGCAATACATCGTGGCTTTTTCTGTTGAGCTCGCCCATGAGCCTATTCGCAGCCCCTTTGTTGAAAACACCGCAAGCGGCGGGGTGTCAAACCCGGGACTTGCAATAACTGCGCGGGTGTTGCCGTCTAAGCTGTATGATTGGATCAAAACAAATCATAGTGTGCGCCCTGACATTGTTTTGCATGCTGGCGCAGCCGGTGCGGGCGGGCATGTCCAGCCTCAGCCTGACTGAAGCGGATTTCGAGCGGCTGAATAAAGGCGAGACGATTGTGCGAACCCTGGCCGCTGCAAAAGGATGCCGGGAGCATGTCGGAGCCGCCATCATGGTCCCGGCCCGGCCCGAAACGGTTTGGCGGGTTCTGCTGGATTATGAACATGCGCCGGAATTCATTCCCGGGATGGTAAGCAGTAGAGTGCTGCAAACACAGCCCGGCTACGATGTGATAGAGCAGACCGTTGATTTGCTGGTTTTGCTGCCCCGGATAACCTATGTGGTCCGCTCCGATTATATTGAAAACCGCCGCATGAGTTTCAAGCAGATCAAAGGTGATCTGTCTGAAATCCGCGGGGTCTGGAATCTGCTGCCCCAGAGCAACCAGGAGCACACCCTTTTGAAGTATTCCTTATATTGCGACCCGGGAATATTCGTACCCCAATGGATAGTCAATTCCTTATTAGAGGATGATTTGCCCGCCCTTATGAAGGCCATCCGGGACCGGGCAGTAAACCGAAATTCCACCCCCAGGCAGACTCCGCCCCAAAAGCCCTGACTATCATCAAATATGGGGTTGATCCCCAGCATACTAATATATGGGCCATATTACCGTGTGTATGGGCTGAGCCGCCTTGACTGCGCGGGTTGAATCTGTACATCATATTAAGATAGCCATATTAAAACGGCCTTTGAATGAGCATCCACCGCAATGCCCAAAGTCGCAGGAGGGCTAAGCTGTAAACGCAATTACTGACCAGGACAGTTAATATGTCTCCCACATTTCCGGCTTGGCGTGAGTTGCGCTCTGCCTATCCCCACAACCTGACCATCGATATCCACAGCTACTGCAACGCGCGCTGCAGCATCTGCCCTTATCCCGGACTCAAGGACAAGCTTCCCATGGGCTTCATGGACGACGAGCTGTTTAAACGCATCATAGATGAGTTTGCGGACATAAAGGCCCGGCACAAGGTGAGGGGGCATGTGATTTTTTGCAACATGGGTGAGCTGTTTGTTGATCCCGAGGTGTTTTGGAAAATTGCCTATGTGGAGGAAAAGGGGCTGGATTTGGTGATTCAAACCAATGCTTCCCTGCTCACCCCTCAAAAGACCCGGGAATTGCTGGACTGCGGGTTCAAAGGCCCCATCTATGTGAGTTTCCATGGCATCAGCAAAGAAATATACGAGCGCACCATGGGTCTGCCCTATGAAAAAACCCTGGCCAATCTGCACTATTTACTGGATAGCTACAAGCGTAACTCTGTGGAATTAAGAGTTTTTGCATATAAATGGCCGCGCTGGGAAGGCAAAAAGGTGCTGGAATACTGGGACCGGCACGGTTTGAAGCTGCGTCTGCGCATCCCGAACTCGCGCACCGGGCTCATGCAAAACCTGGTTGGAAACCGTTTCAAATACCCCGGCCCCTGGCTCAGGGGATGCAAGAAAGGCCTGCCCTTTGACAGCATGCTTATAACGTTTGACGGCCAAGCCCTTTTATGCTGCGAAGACATGGCCCGCAAAACCAACCTGGGCAATGTGAGCCAAAGCACTTTACTTGAGGTCTGGAACAGCCCCCGGGCCGAGGAGATAATGGATTATATGCATGGCGGCGGCTGGGGAAAAAAGGATGATTTCATCTGCCGTGGTTGTGAATTCGGCTTGAGCACCCAGCTGCGCCGTCTGGCGAAAAACATGGAAAACCAGCTGAAAATATTTACTAAAAGCCATTGATAAGCAGCGAGGGCTGTTTGTTTTAGTGAGTATGCAAGATATTTCGTGAAGGTTTGAGTTTGGCTTGCAGCCTGCCAAACACTTCATTATGACTTTATCTGTAGCTCTACCCGCAAGAAAAAACTCCCTGAAAGATGCTTCAGTGAGCACCAAAGCACTGCTGATTAAAACATTGCTACTGGGCAATAGTGCGGGGCCCATAACGTCACGGCACATGATCTTTTGTTAGGGGAACTCCTAAGGGGCTGCGAGCTTTTGGATCATCCAAAAGCGATAAGCCCCTTGGGCCGCCGGAGGCAATAATAAATGATTTTATCATTTATAACTGATAGATAGCATGTTAAACATTGTGGTTGCAAAAAGATAAAAAGACAAATTTTCTTGGGGGGATTCTTCGCCTTTTGAATGGTCAAAAGGCTCGCCATCCCCCCTTACCCCCCGGCTCGCGAAAAACCCATCAGGATACGCCAACCCGCCTTTTTTATATGAAAAGGCAAGCTCAGTTCCAGCCCAAGTCTAGCAATAAGATGCCGTGCGAAATATAGATAATGGTGCGTGTATGGCCTGGGTTGCACACTCAAACCTTCACGAAATATCCGGCCGGTCCCGTTTGACCCACAAGCCCTGGCCGGCGGCAGTACGATTGCTAGCCGCCGTTATTGCCTGAAGGTCCTCAGAACTAAAACAGCCCCGCGCCAATAGCCGGCAGGGCTGTATTCAGGTTTGGGATTTATTGTAACTGGTTGGCTAGAATCCGGTCTTGATCTTCTCGGCCGCCGCTGCTATCCGGTCCATATCACCGTCTTTAAGTTCCCAATTAAACACCGTGAGTCCGTCACCGTGATTACGGGGCATCAGGTGCACATGATAATGCATGACCACCTGGTTGGCCGCCCGGCCGTTGAGCTGCAATACGCCAATGCCTTCCGGGGCCAGGCTTTTTTTCAAAGCCAAGGCCACTTTCTGGCTGGCTTGATGCACTGCGGCGATGTCTTCGGGGGTCATGGTCATCAGGTTCTCGGCGTGGTTTTTGGGAATCACCAGGGTGTGGCCCTCCGCCACCGGGTTTATGTCCAAAAATGCCAGGGTGCGCTCATCCTCGTACACTTTGAAGCAGGGAATATTCCCGGCCACGATCTGGCAAAAAATGCAACCGCTGTTTTCCGAAGCCGTCATAATAATCATCCTCCCGCCCTCATGATGCACAGGGCTGGTTGAGTCTTGTAGCCTATACAGAACCCTGTATTGTGTGGTAATGCTAGCACAGCCCGTCTTAAGCGGGCAACATCTCCAACCCGGGCTTGCCCAATTGCTACGAAAGGTGTATGTGTTTTCACACAGCCATTACCCATCCCAATCCGCGGGTCCTGGTAAATGGAAAAATTCTTCAATCTGAACCGCACGGGAATACACAGCAGCATGTCCATTCGCGACAATTTTCACTATGGCTGGGTTGTGGTAGTGGTCGCTGCCATCGCCATGTGCTTCGTTTATGGCCTCCGCCACACCTTCGGGGTTTTTTTCCCGCCCATACTGCGGGAATTCGGATGGAGCCGGGCCAGCACAGCGGGGATATTTTCCATCACCGTGCTGACCTATGGCGTAATAGCAATTTTTTCAGGCACTTTGGGCGCACGTTTCAACCCCAAGCTGTTGATGAGCCTGGGGCTGGTATTCACCTGCTCCGTGAGTGCGGTATGCGCCTTGGCCAGCGAGCTATGGCACTTCTATATTATTTACGGCGTGCTGGTGCCGGTGGGCATGTCATTTTGCGGGTGGCCGCTTCTGGTGCCGGGGGTTGCCAACTGGTTCAGCAGAAGGCGGGGAACCGCCATCGCCCTGGCCCAGGCCGGTTCCGGATTCAGCTACACCTTGGGTCTGATCGTGGACCCCGTCATCTCCAGCTATGGCTGGCGATGGGCTTATGTTTTTCAGGCCGTGCTAGTGCTGGTCCTGGTCCTGCCGCTGTATCTTTTCTTTTTCCGCTACCGGCCCGGACCGGCTGATAAGATCGAAACCAGCAGGGTTACGAGCACTGGGCCTAAAACTCCCGCCGCGGACTGGACCCTGGCCGGGGTTCTTAAATCCAGACATATCTGGCTTTTGGTGATCTCCTTCTTTTTGTACCAGGGATTCAGCATGTACCTATTGCTCACCCACCAAGTGCAATTCGCCATTGACCAGGGCTACAGTTCCATTATGGCCGCTTCGTTCTTTGCCATGTTCGGGTTCATGACCGTGGTGGGCATGATGTGTTCATCAATCTCGGACCTTATCGGACGCGAGAAATGCGCCTCCATCGCATGCGGGATAAGCATACTGTCCACCGCCGCCCTGCTTATGGTGCAGGGTACGGAGTCACCCTGGCTGATGTACATCTACTCCCTGGGAGTCGGATTTGGCTCGGGGCTCATAACCCCCGCCGTATTCGCGGCGGCGGCTGACATTTACGCGGGCGCCTATTACGGCACCGCAACCGGCATGGTGCTTCTCGGCCTGGGCATCGGCGGCGCCCTGGGGCCTTGGCTGGGCGGTCTGATTTATGACATGACCGGAACCTACCGGATGGCCTTCCTCCTCACCTTGATATGCCAGTTGGTGGCGCTGCTGGCCTTTTATCTGGCTGCACCGCGCAAGGCAAAGGAGTTCCGGGCCAAGCTGTCACTCAAGCAGGCCTCCCAGGAGGGGTGAAGCACTCCGGGGCGTTAACCGGCCAAACATCCGCTCATGGGCCGGGCAAAACTCCGCAAGGCGCTGTATGCCCGGCTTTTTAACTGATCCCCTAATGCCCGTTAATGGATGGCCCGGGCCGGATTTCAGCCCGTCCGCCCTGTCCATATCCGGATGCTCACAATGGATAATTTATAAAGATGCAAGGGGATCACGATGGCAGTTTGCCAAAGCGGGCTTGCTCAGCCCCGCATCATCCGCCCCGGCTTAAATAAATCATCCGGACCCTACTTTTTTGTATAGGCTTTTCGGACGGCGGACCTATAATGTGACTACTAGAGGAATAAAACCATACCGGGATTTTTCTTGGACCATACACTCTCTTCATTGCATGGATTGAGGCGTGGCGAGCCCCAGCAATCATAGTTCCAGCCCAAGCGCACCTGATCCGGAGCCCGCCCTAGGCTCCGCACCACCGGCGCACTCCGAACAAAATCAGCCGCCGGAACCGGTGTGCGATGCTTCTTCCACGCAACAGCCCTTCAGGTCCGCCATAAGCCGCTGGTTTTTCGCAGCGGTTATCCTGGCCGTCATGTTCATGGCCTTCAGGCTGATTGAACCCTTTTTAATGCACATCTTTTTCGCGGTGGTGTTTGTTGTGGCCCTGGGGCCCATGTACGAATACCTGCACCATAAGCTTGGCTGGAACCCCAATCTGGCCAGCGGAGCCACCTGTCTGGTTCTGACCGTGGCTATTGCCCTGCCCATGTTTCTTATCGCCGGAATGCTCACCAGCCAGGCCCTGGACCTGGCTCAGGGCGTCAGCAAGCTGCTTTTGTCCGGAGAGCTGCAAGGCCGCTTTCAGTCTTCCCTGGGGCTATTGGCCCCATATATAGAACAGATAAATGGGGCCTTGGACCTTAACCTCAACCAGCATGATGTGCTGCGCGAGGCGGCCGAACTGGTGCGCCAGTTGAGCAATGTGCTGTATAACAATATCGCCGGTCTTCTGGCCGGGGTGACCAACCTTTTGGTGGGTTTGGCATTGGTGCTGTTCGTTACTTTCTTTCTGCTGATAGACGGCGAAAAGATGGCGGACCATTTTTTGAGCCTTTCCCCCTTGCCCCGGGACATGAACCGCAGCATTCAAACGGACATGCTGCATAATCTGCGGGCCACCTTAAGGGGCACCGTAATGCTGGCTCTGTTGAACGGCACCCTGGCCGGGCTGGGATTTTGGATCTCCGGACTGCCCAATGCCCTTTTCTGGGGCACGGTGATGACCTTTGCCTCCGTGGTGCCCATTGTGGGCACTTCTTTGGTCTGGCTGCCCGCGGGCATATTCCTTTTGGCCTCGGGCCAAATATGGCAGGCCATAGCGGTCATGGCCTGGAGCGGCGCATCCGCCGCGGTGTGTGACAATATTATCCGGCCCAAGCTTTTGGGATCAGCCTCCAATCTGCATCCTCTGCTGGTGTTTTTCGCCATCATGGGCGGTCTGGGCATGTACGGTCTGGCCGGGCTGTTGTTGGGCCCCATGACCTTGGCGTTTCTGGTTTCCCTTTTGCAGGTTTATCAACGCTATTTCTTGGACCCCTCACGGCAAAGCGACAGTGATCCGGCTTCGGCTGATCTCCCGATGACTCAAAAGGAAGGTGAAGAATGATCGACATCTTGGCAATCGTCATGGCGGGCGGCAAGGGCACCCGCCTGTCTCCCCTTACCAACGACCGCAGCAAGCCGGCGGTTCCGTTTGGCGGAGCCTACCGCCTGATCGACATCACCTTGAGCAACTGCATCAACTCCGGCATATATAAAATCATGGTGTTGCCCCAGTACAAGGGCCAGTCCATGATGGACCATTTGGAAGCGGGCTGGAACATCTTCTCTTTTGATTTGGGGCACTATCTGCGCATTGTTCCGCCTCAGATGCGCATTGCGGAGCGCTGGTATCAGGGCACCGCCGACAGCGTGCGCCAAAACGCGTATCTGGTGGCCCGCGACCCCAAGGTCTCCCATGTATTGATCTTGAGCGGCGACCATGTCAATAAAATGGATTACCGCCTTTTCCGGGCGTATCACGATGACAATGAGGCTGATGTTTCCATCAGCGTGCGCGAAGTGGAACGCTCCATGGCCTCGGCATTCGGGGTGGTGGAAGTGGAAAGCGATTTTGCCATCAAGGACTTTCATGAAAAGCCCCAAAACCCGGTTTGCATTCCGGGTGATCCTGACCGGGCGCTGGCCAGTATGGGGATATATCTTTTCAAGCGGAAGGTGCTGCTCGATATACTGGACAACAGCGATGGCATGGACTTTGGACATGACATCATACCCATGCTTTTGGAAAATTACAAAGTCATGGCCTATCCCTACCAGGCCAACAACCGCCTGTCCGATTACGAACTGGTGAGCCTGCCGGACGGCCGCAGGGAGCGTAAGTTCATCGAGCCCACCAAGGATTCGGGCTATTGGAGGGATGTGGGGACCCTGGATGCCTACTGGAACGCCAACATGGACCTGTGCGGGCTGGACCCGTATTTCAATCTGTATGGCAAACTCTGGCCTATCCACACTCATCAGCGCCAGCTGCCTCCGGCCAAGTTCGTATTCGCATCCGAACGCGAGAATCCGCCCAGGGTGGGAAAGGCCCTTGATTCCTTGGTGGGCAACGGCTGTATCATCACCGGAATAGTGCGCAACTCCGTCTTGTCCACCAACGTGGTGACCCAGTCCTGGTCCGAGATTGATGAGTGCGTGATCATGGATGACGTAATCATCGGACGCAAGGCCAAGGTGAAAAAGGCCATCATCGACAAGCACAACTATATCCCCCCGGACGAGGAAATAGGCTACGACCCGGTGCGGGACAAAAAACGCTTTCAGGTGACCGAACGCGGCATCGTGGTGGTGCCCAAGGCCCATTTCCCCATGGAACTGAATTAGGGGCACAGCAAGGCGTTGGGGGAATCAGTAGGTTCCGGGGCAAAATTCCGGCTGCGGCTGTTTGTCTTTGCGCCGTGCGGATCGATTGCTTGCCGCTGATCATAGGCGCACTGCCTGCTTTTCAGCGATGGCAGCAGCCGGATGTACGCCGGTGATTAACCCGGTATCTTCAGCCCGGAGCGCTTTCCTTAAGTCTATTACGGGACAGCTTGAGCTCTCTTGATATTCTCTTGATATGCTCCGAAGCTGCATGCCCGGCACATGCTTCAAGCATATCCCGCCCATGGTCTCCGCCGTCGGCATCCCTTTCCGGCGTCTCCCCGCAACCCAAAAAACAAGTTTGAATACCCGCTGGCGATGGGCCGGTGTTCTACGCCGGTAACGCCTTCAAAGAGACGAGTCTTGCATGCCGGTTCAGTGGTCACAGCCTCCTTGGCCGGGGAAAAAGTCTTTTTGCTTGACCTGCCGATCTTAACTATATATATGTTAAAAATAACATATGTCAAATCTAACATAATAATCATGCCGATCTGAACTGGAGTTGCCATGTTGATTATTAGCCAGCGTATCACATTGATGCTACTATCTTTAATGTGTGTTATCTGCCTTTCAAACCAGCCCAGCCAAGCCGCGCAGGACAGCCTCTTACTCTACTGCGGAGCCGGTCTCCGCCAGCCGGCGGAAGAACTGATCGACCGCTTCCAGAAAGACACCGGCATCACAGTCCGGGCCGAATTCGCCGGTTCGGGCCAGGCGGTGGCCCGCTATCTGGCCTCTAAACGTGGGGATGTGATCCTGCCGGGTTCGCATTTTTATATCAATAAACTGAAAAAGCTGGACCAGATTCTTTGGTCCAGCCCGGTGGTGCTGCATGTGCCGGTGGTGGGGTTCCCCAAATCCGGAAAGGTAAAGATCGGCTCTTTTGCCGATCTGGCTAAAAGCGGAGTAAGGGTTGGTCTTGGCGACCCCAGAGCCATGGCCCTGGGCCGCACCGCCGAGGATATCTTGAAAGCCTCCGGAATAGGCAAAGCCGTTCTGGCCAATACTGTGGTGCGGGGGGCCACGGTCAAGCAACTGGTGCTCTATCTGCTTAAAGGTGACGTGGATGCGGCCATTGTGGCCCGGGCCGACATAGTCCAAAATGCGGACAAGCTGGGCATGCTGGAGATTGATCCCGGTTGGTATAAGCCCGAAATCGTGACCGTGGGGCTGCTTAAGGCCGCCAAACAAGAGCAGAAGGCCAGAAAGCTGGCCGAATTTTTGGCGTCACCCGCCGCTGTGAAAGTGTTTAACCGTTACGGTTTCCTGACCGCCAAATGAGATATGACCGCCCGCCCATGAGCGGGCTGATGACTCTGCCCTTGATTGGGTTCGGCCTGATGATTGCCGGGGTGGTTTTGGCCCTGGCCACCCAGACCGGCCCAAGGGAGTTGTGGCATTCGCTGCGGGGCGAAGAAACCCTTTTCGCTCTGCGCTTTTCCCTTCAGGTATCGGCCGGGGCAATGTGCATGTCTATACCCCTCGGCATTGCCTCGGCCTATTACCTGGCCCGCCGTGAGTTTGTCGGCAGGCAGTTATTGGACGCCCTCTTGGACCTGCCCCTGGTCATGCCGCCCCTTATCGTGGGAGTCGGCCTGTTGTTTTTGCTGGGCCGGGACCTGTTGGGCGAGCCGCTCGCCCGTATGGGCGTGGAGCTGGTCTTCACCCCCCTGGGCGCGGTGGTGGCCCAGGCCTTTGTGGCCACCCCCATCATCCTGCGCAACGCCAAGGCGGCCTTCGAGTCGGTGAATCCCGGTTACCAGGAAACCGCCATGGTGTTGGGTTTCAGCCCCTGGCGGGTGTTTTTCCGCATCAACCTGCCCCTGGCCTGGCGCAGCATCGCAGCGGGAATCATCCTGGCCTGGGCACGCACCATGGGTGAGTTCGGGGCCACCCTTATGGTGGCGGGGGCCACCCGCATGCGCACCGAGACCCTGCCGGTGGCGGTCTATCTGAACCTGGCCAGCGGCGAGCTGGGCACAGCGGTGTGCTGCGCCCTGGTGCTATTGGCCGTGTGCTTTGCAGTCCTGGTTATGCTGCGTATTTTGGGTGGCGCCCGTAAAGAGCCCAAAAGGAGGCTGTATTGGCCTCGCTCCGCCTGACAGGGGTTGGCAACCGGTTTTTGAAACCCCTGGACCTCAGCGTGGCCGAGGGGTCTCTTTTCGTGCTGGTGGGGCCTTCCGGAGCCGGCAAGACCAGCCTTCTGCGCATTTTGGCCGGATTGGCCCCCCACCAGGGCAGCATCCTGCTGGATGGGAGAGAGATCGGAGGGCTGCCGGCCCACCGCAGGGGGATCGGCTTTCTCAGCCAGGAGCCCTTTCTTTTCCCCCACATGGACCTGGAGGCAAACCTGGATGCGGGCATGACCCGCCTGGGCTGGAGCCGGGCCCGCAAGCTGGAACGCCGCCGGGAGCTGATGGAGCTGGTGGGGATCAGCCACCTGGCCGGGAGGGATACTGTCACCTTGAGCGGCGGCGAAAAACAGCGGGTGGCCCTGGCCCGGGTTCTGGCCTCGGGACCCCGCCTTCTGATGCTGGACGAACCCTTCAATCAGCTGGACTACCGCTCCGCCCGCCACCTGCGCTCGGAGTTCAAAATACTGCAGCAAAGGCTGCGCCTCACCACCTTGATGGTAACCCATAACCTGGATGAGGCCCGCTTGCTGGCGGATTCCTTGGCGGTGATCCAAAACGGATGCCTCATCCATGAAGGATCGGCCCAGCCCGAAGGCAAGGACTTTTTGGAAAGGCCCAACCGGCTGGATTGCAGCCTGCTGGGGGTCTGGGAGCAGGGGCTGCTGGAGTTGGATTGGCGGGGGCAGCGTCTGTTCGCCATTGACCGGGGAAGGCCCTGCGTATTGCCCAGGGTTATGCCCAGCCGTATTTTGCTGGGCAAATCGCCTCCCCCGGGGCCCCGGGTTAACCGCTTTCAGGGTGAAGTGACGGCGGTCAGGCCAAACCACGACATGATGGAGATTGAGTGCCGGGTCAACGGGCAGAGCCTGCGGGTGGAGATGGAAAGGCATGCCAGGGATGCGGAAGCACTGGCCCCGGGAGACCGGGTGCACGGCTATATCCCCTTGGAGTGCATACAAACAGACTGATACCACGATACACATCACTGCGGATAAGAGGAGACAGGGTATGGAACCTTATGAAATACTAAGACAAAACATGCAGAGCACCATCCGGAAATTGGCCTGGAGCGATGAAGAGGTTACGGTAAAGGCGAGAACCCTGAGCGCCAAGGAGGCCATAGGGGAGCCCGAACACCAAGATTACCCCATCATAAAGGGCCGTGAACGCATGATGGCGGCGGAGTTCCGCGGCTGTCAGGGCCAGGCCTTTACAGATCATTACGGCGACTATAAAGGCTCCCTGGGCGAGGTGGCCAATATGGAGTTGAGCGACAATTTCCGGCGCGCCGTGTTTCTGGCCACCTTCAACGCCATGCTGCGCTTCCAGGGCCAGGCCAAGGGAACCGTGCATTGCAAAGATGCGGACCCTCCGCTCTGCGCCGCCGAACTGGCTGATATGGTCTCCCAGACCTACGGCAATCCCAAGGTGGCCCTGGTCGGCCTGCAGCCCCGCATGGCCCAGGCGCTCGGCGCCCGCTTTGAGCTGCGGGTGACTGATTTGGATCACGATAACATCGGGCAAGAGCGTTTCGGCATAACCATAGAAGGGGAGGACGCGACCAAGGATGTGTTGGACTGGTGTGACTTGGCCCTGGTCACCGGCACAACCTTTTCAAACGCCACCATAAGCGGCATGTCATGCGAAAAACCGGTGATTTTCTATGGTGTTACCGTGGCCGGCGCGGCCGCGGTCATGGGATTGAAGCGTTTTTGCCCCTACGGGTCCTGAGCCCGGTTCAGACTAAATCTTCAGGAGAGGCTGGCTTTTCATAAACCGGCATAATGCAAATTCAGCCAAGCGGGCTCAAGCTTGGCTGGCTTCTTCTATAGGAAAACTCTATGGTTAATATCGACTAAAATCGATATTAACCATTTGACCTGCCATACCGTCTAAGGTATCCCACCATTGTACCAACTGTTACGGGCAGCGAGGAACGCCGCAATGCATGATTTTGGCTTCACCTGAACAGAGATGTTTATCTAACTGGGTTTGTTAGACAAAGCCAAGCGCCAAAATCACATCGTAATCCACCCAATAATTCGTCATTCAGGTTTGGCAGTTGGTGCGTCCCAAACAACCAGTCCCCGGATCACCAATAATCCATATTAATACGTTTTTTTCCAAACCGTACGCCGGATTGGAATTCAATAACAACGAAACATAACTATGAATAATAACATTCAGGTGCTGACGGTTTATGAAAAAGGCACCGGAGAAATAAACGAAGACTTTCATTGCAGAAACCAAAACCTTCTGGGTGTTTTCGATGGAGCCACCAGCCTCACTCCGAATCGCTTCAAAAACAATCTCACCGGGGGATATCTGGCCGCCCGCCTGGCAGGCCAGGCTTTCTGTGGAAACGATGACACCTTGCTGAATCTGGCGGAAAAAGCCAACCGCGTCATCCGTGAGGCTATGCTTGAAAACGGTGTGGATCTGGAGGACCGGGGCGGCCTGTGGTGCACCAGCGCAGCGGTGGTGCGCTTATTGGATGATTCCTTTGAGTGGGTGCAGATCGGCGATTGCCTGGTGCTGGTGATCTATGAAAATGGGGCCTTCGAGCTGATCACGGACAATTTCGAACATGATCTTGAAACACTCAGGATGTGGAAGGATTGCGAGCCTGATTCCGGGCAAACCATTTTCAGCGTCCTTGAAGACCAGCTTTTGAAAACCCGCGCTAACCAAAACGTCACTTATGGGGTTTTCAACGGCGAAAGCCGGGCCCTGTCTTTTTTAAACTTCGGCGCCAAGAGCCTGCGCCGGGTGAAGCATATTCTGCTGTTCACAGATGGTTTATTCATTCCTAAACGCGAGCCCGAGCAGCGGGAGGACTTTACCTTATTCGCCGAGCTTTTTCTGCAAGGCGGTCTTCACCCCATCCGGGACACGGTAAGACAAATGGAGCAAAGTGATCCTGATTGCCGGGAGTATCCCCGTTTCAAAACGCATGATGACATCGCGGCGATTTCCATCACTTTTTAATCTCACCAAAGGCAAGCAAAGGCCTTGATAACGACCTGATTAAATGAAAATCTCAGTTAGGAGGTATCTGTCATGATGTTTGGAAAATGTGCGAAAGCCGGTCTTTTGGCAATAGGCTTATTCTTACTAATCCTTTTCGGCTTCAATAACGCCCAGGCCGCCGCTTTGGAAGACAAGGTTGTGGTTTACTCCACCCATTCCGAGTCACTGCTCGAACTGGTGGCCGACGCCTTTACCAAGGAAACCGGGGTGAAGGTGGAATTCATCAACCTCAAAGGTGAGCTGGCCGACCGGGTGCGGGCCGAAAAGGCCAACCCCCAGTCGGACGTGATGTACGGCGCTCCCTCTTCGGTGTTTCAGGAGCTCAAGGGCGAAGGGCTTTTCGAGGCCTTTTCCCCCTCCTGGGCCGACAAGATCGATCCTTTATTCAAAGACGCGGATTCTTATTGGTTCGGCACCATAAAAACCCCGGTGGTGATGTTCTATAACAGCAGCCTGATCAGCAAAGACAAGGCCCCCAAGGACTGGGCGGATATGGCCAAGCCTGAGTACAAGGGCATGCTGGTCTTCCGCAACGCCCTTTCCTCCTCGGCCCGGGCCACCTACACCTCCTTGCTGCAGCAGTATGAGCGCAAAAACGACCTGGAGGACGGCTGGAAGTTCTTAAAAGCCCTGGACGCCAATACCAAGCGCTATTATGGCAGCGGCTCCCTGCAGTTCCAGGCCGTGGGGCGCAAAGAGGCGGCCATCAGCTTTGCGGTGCTCAGTTCGGTCATACAGAACAAGATAAAGAACAAAATTCCCTTGGAGATCATTGACGCGGCCAGCGGCTCACCGGTGATAACCGATGGCATAGCCCTGGTCAAAAACGGCAAGCATCCCAAGGCAGGCAAGGCATTTTTGGATTTTGCCGGCAGCGCCAAGGTTCAGGCCATGCTGGCCAACAAGTTCAACCGTTTGCCCACCCATCCCGACGCCATGGCCGCCTCGCCCAAATGGATGGGGCATATCACCTTGAAGGTGATGGACGTGGACTGGGGCGCGCTTGCCGCCAAACAGTCCAAGTGGATGCAGCATTGGGACCTGGAAATCAAGGATTCGGCCAAGGATAAAAAGTAATACTGAGCCATGGGTGATGTTGTCCTGAAAGATGTGGAGAAATCCTTCGGCAAAACCATGGCATGCCGGGGGGTGAACCTCTCTATTGATAAGGGGGAATTCTTCACTTTTCTGGGCCCCTCGGGCTGCGGAAAAACCACCATCCTGCGGTTGATAGCCGGATTCATAGCGCCGGACAGGGGGGTCATCTTCCTGGAGGGCGATGATATCACCGCGGTGCCGCCGGAAAAAAGGCAGGTGGGCATGGTTTTTCAGGATTACGCGCTGTTTCCCCATTTGAACGTGCGCCAAAACATCGAGTACGGACTGGTGATCCAAAAACGGCCCAAAAAACAGGTTAAAGCGGCCGTTGACCATTATATGGACCTGATAGGCCTCAGGGGCTTTGACGACCGTACGGTCTCGGAGCTATCGGGCGGCGAACAGCAGCGGGTGGCCCTGGCCCGGTCCCTTGCGATCGAGCCCAGGGTCCTGCTGCTGGACGAGCCGCTTTCCAACCTGGACGCCCGGCTGCGGGACAAGATGCGCCAGGAGATCAAATCCCTGCAAAGAACCCTGGGAATCACCACCATATTCGTCACCCATGATCAAACGGAGGCGCTGACCCTTTCGGACCGCATCGCGGTATTCAACCAAGGCAGGCTGATACAGGTAGGCGGGCCCCAGGAGGTCTATTCCCAGCCCGCCACCTCCTTTGTGGCCGGTTTCATCGGCGATACCAACCTGTATGGGGCGAGCTTTGAGGGCGGTCAGGCCCGGATCGGCCCCGCCCTGAGCATACAGATCGGCCGGGAGGCTCCCCAAGGCGCTTTTATTTCCATACGGCCCCAGGATATAGAAATATCCCCCCGGCCGCTTGAAGGTCCCAACCTTCTCAAGGGCCGCCTGAAGGAACTCCAGCTCAATGGGGTGTGGGTGGATTACCTGGTGGGCATAGACGGCGTCCAAATAAGGGTGGCGGGGCTGAACAGCCTGAAGCGGCGTCAGGAGATCAAGCCGGGAGAGACCGTGTTCCTATCCATACCAGAGGATGCGGTGAGGGTTTTAGGCAGTTGAGCAAAGCCTGAGCCGGGCGGCGGCGGGAACTATGAATAGACAGCAAACGCTCGAATACCTGGGAATCGGAGTGCTGCTCTGGATTCTGGTGGGCTATATCCTCTACCCCGCCCTGGCCACCCTGATGACCAGCCTGAGCCCCCAACCCGGCCTTGGCTTTTCCAGTTTCAGCATTTCCCGCTACACCGGTTTTTTTACCTCCCAAACCAGCCTGACGGTTCTGCAAAACTCCATTGTCATGGGTGCGCTCACGGTTTTGACCTGCGGGCTGCTGGGCACCGGGCTGGCTTTTTTCATCCATTTTATAGAGTTTCCCCACAAAAACCTGGTGGACAAGCTCCTCTTGCTGCCCATGATGATGCCGGGCATCATCATAGTGTTTTCCTTTGTGCAGCTTTACGGTGAAAGCGGCTTGGTGACCAAAACCATTCAGCTTGTTTTGGGCCTGAAAGAGCCGCCCTTTTACTTCAGCGGCCTTTCGGGCATCATATTCGTACACGCCTGCACCCAGTATGTGTATTTCTACATAACCGTGTCTTTGGCCATACGCCAGATCGACTATTCGGTGATCGAGTCCGCACGCAATCTGGGGGCTTCGAAGCTGAAGGTTTTCACCAGCGTGATCCGCCCCTTTATTACCCCGGCCTTGATCACCTCCGCGGCGGTCACCTTCATGACCGGCATAGGCTCATTCACCGCTCCCAGCATCATGGGCGGCTCATTCAAGGTGCTGACCACCCAAATACTGCTTTCCAAGGCCAATAACTACATGGGAGTCGCGGCCGCCCAGGTGGTGGTGCTCACCTCCATCTCACTTGGATTTTTCGCATTCTTCAGGTGGTACGAAAAACGCAAGCAGTTCAGCTATTCCGTCAAGGGGTCCCCTTTCAGGCCGCTCCCGGTCAACAACCGGCTGCTAAGGGGGGCGATCCAGGGTGTCACCGCCATATTGGCGATTATGATCCTGCTTCCCTTTCTGGCTATCATCCTGCTGTCTTTCGTGGACTCCGCCTCCTGGATGGTAAGCATCTATCCGCAAGAGTTTTGTCTGGACAACTACCTGGCCATATTCACCAAATCCAGGGTCTTCGAACCCTTCAACAACAGCATCGTCATGTCTCTTTTCGCGGCGGGCCTTTGCCTTTTGGCGGCGGTCCCCTCCTCCTATGTCATCGAAAAGACCCGCTACCGGATAAGGTGGTTCATAGACCTTATGGTGATGTTGCCCTGGGCCATGCCGGCCAGCGCCGTGGCCATCAACATCATCACGGCCAACGCCACACCCAATATCTTCTCGTTCAACGCGGTATTGGTGGGCTCTTATATTCTGCTGCCCCTGGGCTATTTTGTGCGCTCTCTGCCCATTGTGGTGCAGACCACCCACATATCTTTTCAAAATCTGAATGACGCCTATCTGGCGGCCTCGAAAAGCCTGGGAGCCTCCAACTCCCAGACCCTCATAAAGGTAGCGCTTCCCATCCTGTATCCCGGCCTGCTGGCCGGATTCCTGCTGGTTTTTGTGCGCAGCATCGGGGAATACAATACCTCCGCTTTTCTATACACCGCCTCCAATAAGCCCATATCAATCGCCATGGTAAACGCCATTTTTGATTACAACATCGGCCTGGCCATGGCCTATGGCGCCCTGCTGATTCTGCTCACCCTCATTTTGAGCATCGCCATCGGGAAATTAAACCGCATCAAGTGGTAGCGCCTCCGGGGATATCGCGGTTTGCTCTCATGCCTTGCGTAAGGAGGGCTATCTGACGGGCAATACTCCTTTTCCGCCGTCCCGGGTAGGGAAGCGGCTGCGTCCCGGTTCCCGCAATTAACCGATCCTGAATTGCTTTTTTGTCAAGCCATTAAAAATATTCTTGACAAAGAACTACAATTTTACATTGATTATATAGTCATAAAGACCGTAGCAATTTTGTTCATCTTCAAAGGTTGAAAAGTCTTCACACGAAACCGCCGTGAAGAGAATCGTCCGGTCACATCAAGAACCGACAACTTGGTAGCCCAATGAACCTTGGTCATCTTGCAGGCGGGACCGGACTTATCTTCAGGGCAAACAGGCAACAGGGGCAAGCCCGGCCGCCTGCACGGGGGTGGGGGTGAGCAGCAAAAAATAGGCCGGTCATGGGCTGCCGCAATGAAGGCCCGCAAATAAGCAGGGTGCTGGACGGCTTGAGGACTATGGCCGGTATTTGATAATAACCCGTGAAAGGAGCGTGGCATGTTTAAAAGAGCCTTTTCTATTATTAAACGGCATAGGGGAATAATGGCCGCGGGCATGGTGGCGCTGGCCTTGGCATTCTCCTTGGCGGGCCTGAATCCCGCCATGGCGGCCAGCAAAGACACCGTGGTCATGGGCATGTGGAGTTCGCCGGGCAACTCCCTTTTGCCCCACTTCTATTCCCTGGGATACGCCCGGGCGGTGTTCCGGATGGTCTTCAACACCCTGCTCTTATGGGACGATGATGGAAAGATCGTTCCCCGCATGGCCGAGTCCTACACAATCTCCCCGGATGGCCAAACCTACACCTTCAAGATCAGGGCAAACGCATTTTGGCATGATGGCAAACCGGTCACCTCAAAAGACGTAGAGTTCACCATCAATTGCCTGTCCGACCCCGACTACTCGTTCATGGACTTCAATACCGTATCGGGCATTGCAGGAGCCAAGGCGCGCAAAAAAGGCGCAACCAAAAAGCTCACCGGTTTTAAGATCATTGATGACAAGACCTTTGAAATAAAAACCGATGGCGTGTTCGCTCCTCTTTTGGACGGCCTCACTGTGCTGCACATACTGCCCCACCACATTTTGAAGGACATACCGGTCAAAAACCTGGCCACCAGCAAATTCGCGGCCAAGCCGGTTGTCGGCTGCGGACCCTACAAGTTTGTCAAATACGCCACCGACCAGTACATCGAATTCACCCGCTTTGATGATTACTTTTTGGGCAAGCCCAATATCAAAAAGGCGTTTCTGCGTATCGTCAATCCCGACACTGCCATAGCCCAGCTTGAAAACGGCGAGTTGGATCTGGTCATAGGCCAGGGGCTGGCCAATATTCCCAACATCGAAATTCCCCGGCTCAAAAAATCCGCTATATTGGATATCCAGGCGGCTTCGGGCCCATCCGCACAGGGCCTGATGCTGGTGAACACCCAGGAAAAGCTGAAAGACCCGCGGGTCCGCCAGGCTATTGCCCATGCCATTAACAGGGAAGGCATCGTAAAGAAAATCCTCATGGGCGGCGGCGTGGTGACTCCCATCGCCCGTGCGGTGGGCTACCCTTACTTTAAGGCCGATGCGTTCAAGGTCCAGCCCTATGATCCCGCCAAAGCCAAGGAACTGCTCAAGGAGGCCGGCTGGAAAAAGGATACCGAGCTGCGTCTATTTGTACCCACGGGCAACAAGGAGCGCATGCAGTGGGCCACGGTGGCGCATCAGAACCTGATTGACATCGGTATGAAGGTGAGCCTACAGCAGATGGACATCGCCACCATGGTGAAGACAGTGCGCAAGACCCCGGAAAAAGTGGATGCTTTCTTTGTGGGCTACAAAAACTATATGGACCCCTACTTGTACTACAACCGCCGGTTCCACACCGACAGCATTCCGGGCGGCAACCTGCTTTTCTACAGCAATCCCAAGCTGGACAAGTTGATCGATGCCAGCGCCGCCACGGTGGAGCCGGCAAAACGGGCTGAAATATTCGACAAGATACAATCCATTATCTATGAGGATATGCCCATAATACCCATTGTATGCCCCACCTCCACCATTGCGGTCAACAAACGGGTCAAGGGCGTCAAACACTCCATCTTGCCCGTGACCCGCAACATACACGAATGGGTGCTCAAGTAGATACAGCGCCGCCGGAGCCCGCCAAGCCGGGCTCCGGCCCTTTATTGAATGATGCTGCTTTTAGGCATCGTTGAGGGGCTGAACACAGGATCATGACCACATTCATCATCCGGCGGCTTTTGATAGCAATTCCCGTGCTGTTTTTGATCACCCTTATCATGTACGGGATTCTCAATCTCGCCCCCGGCGATCCCACCGACATGCTGGTGGGGGAAGAAGGGCTGACCCAAGTTGAAGTGGATAAAATCCGGGTCCGCCTGGGATTGAACCAGCCTTTCATCATCCGGTACGCCAAATGGGTGGGGGAGCTTCTGCAGGGAAACCTGGGCTATTCCTTCATGGACAGCCAGCCGGTTATCGACCGTTTGGCCGAAAGGCTGGCGCCATCTTTCAGCCTGATGCTTTTTGTCATAGTGGTTTCATACCTGGTGGCGGTGCCGATCGGAGTAATATCCGCAATACGCCAGTATTCCTGGGTGGATTACCTGGCCACCGCCTTCGCTTTTTGCGGGGTGTCATTCCCCAATTTCTTTTCCGGACTGGTGGGCATCTACATATTCTCCCTGGTTCTGGGCTGGCTGCCCACCGGCGGGCTGGAGACCATTGGCGGGGATTTTTCCTTTGGCGACCGTTTGTTGCATCTGCTTTTACCCGGGCTGGTCCTGGCTTTTCGGGAGGCCGGGGTGCTGGTGCGCTACACCCGTTCCAGCATGCTGGACGTGGTGCGCCAGGATTATATCCGCACCGCCCGGGCCGGGGGGCTGTCGGAATGGAAAGTGATCTTCGGCCATGCTTTGAGAAATGCCCTTTTGCCTCTGATAACCATGCTGGGCCTGACCATACCCCGCCTGTTCGCCGGGGTGGTGATCATCGAACAGATATTCCAGTGGCCCGGCATGGGCCGCTTGGCCATAGAAGCCATACTCAGCCGCGACTATCCCATATTGATGGGCCTGACTTTGGCCTCCGCCATCATGGTGCTGTTGGGGAATCTCTTGGCAGACATTCTGTACGGTGTGGCCGATCCCCGCATAAGGCTGTCAGGGGGTGACAAATGAAGCCCGCGGCAGCCGCGTCCTGCGAGATGGAAGTGCCCACCAGGTCTTTCAGTATGCTGGCTTGGCGCAGGTTTTTGCGTCACCACCTGGCCATTTTGGGCGCGCTCATCATAGTGGCGCTCATCTGCATGGCCCTTTTGGCTCCTTGGCTGGCCCCGTACAACCCCAACCGGGTGGACATCATGAGCGCCCGCGAAGGTCCGTCTGAACAGCATACCTTGGGCTGCGACGTGGTGGGGCGCGATGTTATGAGCAGGCTGATCTACGGCACCAGGATATCGCTTTCGGTGGGCCTGGTGGCGGTGGCGATTTCGGTCATAATAGGCGCCTTGCTGGGCTGCATCGCGGGCTATTTCGGGGGCTGGCCGGATATGGTCATCAGCCGGGTGATCGACGCAGTGCTCTCGTTTCCACCCTTGATGCTGATTCTGGTCATAGTGGGGCTGTTAGGGCCGGGGCTTTTCAACATAATGCTGGTTTTGGGGCTGTTGGGCTGGCCCCAGATGGCCCGTATCGTGCGGGGGCAGATCCTGGCGGTGCGCGAAGAGCTTTATGTGCTTTCCAGCCGGGCGGTGGGAGCTAGGTCCAAGCGGATCATTTTGACTGATGTGCTGCCCAATATCATGAGCCCCATTATCGTGGACGCCACCTTTGGAGTGGCCCGGGCGATTCTGATAGAAGCGGGCCTGAGTTTTTTGGGCATGGGGGTGCAGCCGCCGACCGCAAGCTGGGGCAATATGCTGAATGATGCGCAGTCTCTGTCCATACTGGAGTCAATGCAATGGATGTGGGTGCCGCCCGGGCTGATGATCTTTTTGGCCACCATTTCCATAAACTTTGTGGGCGACGGCCTCAGGGACGCCCTCGATCCCAAGCTGAATTGAGCCTGGAGCCTGATATGCACCCAGCTCCCATATTGAGTATTCGCGGACTGAGCACGGAATTCAAGACCGACCTTGGGGTGGTGCGGGCGGTCGACTCCCTGGACCTTGAGGTGCCGGCCGGGGTCACCCTGGGCATTGTGGGCGAGTCCGGCTGCGGCAAAAGCACGGTGGGGCTTTCCATCATGAAACTCATCCCCAGTCCGCCGGGGAGGGTCACCCAGGGGCGGATTCTCTTTGAAGGGCAAGACCTGCTGGGGCTGAGCAACGCAGAGATGCGCAAGATCCGGGGGCGCAGGATATCCATGATATTCCAAGAGCCCATGACTTCCTTGAATCCGGTGCGCCGGGTGGGGGATACCCTGATAGAGGTGATAGCCCTGCACTTGGGGCTATCCCGCAAAGACGCGGAGCAAAAGGCAATAGAGGCTCTGGACATAATACGCATACCCTCACCCGAAATCCGCATCAACGACTACCCCCATGAGATGAGCGGAGGCATGCGCCAGCGGATCATGATCGCCCTGGCCATTTGCTGCAGTCCGGCTCTGATTATCGCGGACGAGCCCACCACGGCCCTTGATGTGACCATCCAGGCCCAGATACTGGCGCTTTTGGAGCAGATTCAAAAGGAGCTGGGCACCTCCATCATACTGATCACCCACGATCTGGGAGTCATAGCCGAAAACGCCGATCAGGTGGCGGTGATGTATGCGGGCCGGCTGGTGGAATACGCTGATACGCTTTCCCTCTTCGATAACCCCCTGCACCCCTACTCCCAGGGGCTCATGCGCTCGGTGCCCCGGCTGGGCCAGGGGGAAAAGAAGCGGGAGCGGCTCAGCGTCATACCGGGCAGCGTGCCCAATTTGCTGAACCTGGGCCGGGGGTGCCGCTTCGCCCCGCGCTGTCCGGAGGCCTTTGAAAAGTGCTATGAGCATGAACCGGTCATAACGGACCAATCCGGGGGACGCACGGTGAGGTGCTGGAGATATGCCTGATATGGAACCCGTTCTGGTCAAGTGCCGTGGGCTGAAAAAGTATTACCCCCTAAGAGGCGGGGTTTTCTCGCGGGTGTTCAATTATGTCCGTGCGGTGGATGGGGTCGATTTGTCCATTTACAGGGGCGAGACCTTGGGACTGGTGGGGGAAAGCGGCTGCGGGAAAAGCACCCTGGGGCGGGTGATATTGAACCTGGAATCCCCCACATCCGGTGAAGTGCTTTATGGGGGCGATAAGCTCAGCGAGGCGGGCAAGGAAGCGCAAATAGAGCTGCGCCGCCACATGCAGATTGTTTTTCAAGACCCCTATTCATCGCTCAACCCCAGGAAGACAGTGGAAACCATAATCGGGGAACCCTTTATGATTCACAAACTGGGCTCCCGCCAGGAGATGCTGCAAAAGGTCAACACGGTCATGGATCAGGTCGGAATACCCAGAAACTGCATCAACCGCTATCCCCACGAGTTCAGCGGGGGCCAGCGCCAGCGCATAGGGATCGCCCGGGCGCTTATGCTGGAGCCGGATTTTATCGTGTGTGATGAGCCGGTGTCCGCCCTGGATGTTTCGGTGCAGGCCCAGGTGCTTAACCTGCTTAAGGATCTCCAGGACGAATACAGCCTCACTTTTCTGTTTATATCCCATGATCTGAGCGTGGTGGAGCATATCAGCGACCGGGTCGCGGTCATGTATTTGGGACGCCTGGTGGAACTTGCCAAGCGCTCAACAATTTATAATGAGCCCCTGCATCCCTACACCAGGGCTCTGTTATCGGCCTGCCCGGTGCCGGACCCCAGGCGCAAGCGGGAAAAGATAATTTTGCAGGGGGATGTGCCCAGCCCGGTGAATCCCCCGCCCGGATGCCATTTTTCTCCCCGGTGTCCCAAGGTGATGCCGGTTTGCAGCCGTAAGACCCCGGAGATGGTGGAAGTGGCCCCGGGCCGCTTTGTACGCTGTTTTTTGTATGGCGAGGATGCGGGGCAACCCGGCGATATTAAACCATAAGCGCCGTGCCGTGGCCTGAAATGCCATTTTGTTGACTGACCCAGCCGCAATGTGGAGGCGAGTAATGAATCCCCATGAAATAATGATTGAAATGACCGATGGGACCAAATTGCAAAGCTTTTTGTATTTGCCCGAAGCTGAAGGGCCTTTTCCCTCACTAATGGCCCGCTGCATGTATGGGACCGGCAAGGTGGCCGATGTTGCCGAAGCTTATGCGGCCAAGGGGTATGCGGTTTTGCTGCAAAATGTGCGCGGGCGTCATGCTTCCGAAGGCGGGCGCACCGGGCGGGGGGATTTCCCCCAGGACGGCTATGACACCATGGACTGGATGGTGGCCCAGCCCTGGTGCAACGGCCGCATCGGCACCTTTGGCCGCTCCGCCCTGGCCCGGGTGCAGACCGCAACCGCGTTTTTGAATCACCCGGCCCACCTGGCCATGTCGCCCACTGTCCTGCCCTATGGCCTGATGAACCATATGGGCGGCAGCTTTCAGTTCAGCCAGGTGGCCCAATGGCTCTATTTCGCCCAGAGCGGCCCAGAGCTGATGAACTTTGAACAGGTGGAATGGCTGCCGCTGCTTTACCGGCTGCCGGTGACCCGGGTGTTGGACGGCCTGGGGGTGCCGGTGGACATGTATGTTGATTTTGTCACCAATCCCCATGGGGTCTATGGCTGGAGCGAGGACAGGGCCGCTCAATTCAAGCGGCTTGCCACGCCCAACCTCATGATAACCGGATGGTATGATCACTGCGGCCCGGGCCCCATTGACTTTTTCATGCACACCATGGCCCATGGCACAGACCGGCAAAAACGCAACACTCATTTGGTCATTGGCCCCTGGGACCACAGCGCTGTGGGGGATGCGGCCAATGAATACGATTTCGGGCCCGACGCCAAACTGGATAACGCCGCCATGGAGGCCTCGTTTTTTGATTATCACTTAAAGGGCATTGAACCGGAAGCCAAACAGCCGCCGGTCAAGATATTCATCATGGGCAAAAACCAGTGGCGTGATGAACAGGAATGGCCCCTGGCCCGGGCCAAGGATACCAAGTTTTATCTACACAGCGACGGCAAGGCCAGCGGCGCCTGGCAAAGGGGCGGCATCTCCACCCTGCCCCCTAACCAGGAAGAGCCGGACAAATTCACCTATGACCCGGCGGACCCGGTGCCCACCTGGGGCGGGGCCAACAGCGCGCCTGCCTGGGTGCTGGCCATGAAGCGGGGAGCCCGCGACCAGCGGCTGACTCTCTACCGCCGTGATGTGCTGACATACTACAGCCAGCCCTTGGAAAGTCCTTTGGAAGTTACCGGCCCCTTGAAGCTGGTGCTATATGCCGCCAGTTCGGCCACGGATACGGATTTCACCGCCAAGCTTATGGATGTTAACCCTTATGGCGACGCCCGGATTCTTTCTGATGGGGTGGTGCGGGCGCGGTATCGCAATGGGCTTGACAAACCCGAGTTGATTAAACCTGGACAAGTATATCGTTATGAGATAGACCTTTGGTCCACCAGCAATGAGTTCCAGCCGGGCCACCGTATTGCCCTGGCCATATCCAGCAGCAATTTTCCCCGCATTAACCGAAACCTTAACACCGGCGGCGATAATGAGCGGGATACGGGATTCATCACGGCGAACCAGGTTATTCACCATGATGAACGCCACCCATCGCATTTGGTGCTGCCGGTTGTCGCAGGCTGAATGGAAAAGCAGTGAGGCCTCTGGCCAAGCGCCCAACCAGCGGACCGGTTTGGTATTTCACCGTTTAATTTTTGCGTGAGTTAACAATGCCGCAGCCTCATTTTGAGTTCGATTTGTCGCACACCGACCCGGTGCCGGTATATCACCAGCTTGAAAAGGCTATCCAGAAATACATAGAGAGCGGCCAGTTGGCGGTGGGAGATCTGCTTCCCCCGGAAAGGGATATTTGCAGGCTTAACAGCCTCAGCCTTTCCACGGTGCGCAAAGCCCTGCAAAACCTGGTGCAAAATGGATATCTCTACCGCATACAGGGCAAGGGCACCTTTGTGGCCAATACGGACATCCGGCGTAAAAACATCCGTTATTATTCTTTTGTGAAACGCTTCCGGGGAGAAACAGGGCAGCCTGAAATAAAGTTTGTCGATCTTAAGGTGACGCGGGCCGGAGATCACATTTATCATCACTTGGATATCAAGCCCGGCCAGGACCTTTATGAGTTTCAAAGGCTTATAATCATTGATCAAAAACCGGTTGTATATTGCATTTCAT
This sequence comes from Desulfarculaceae bacterium, assembly GCA_963675675.1. Lineage (GTDB taxonomy): Bacteria > Desulfobacterota > Desulfarculia > Desulfarculales > Desulfarculaceae > Dethiosulfatarculus. The sequence continues at coordinate 6,489,063 of OY776512.1, read as the reverse complement.
ATCTGCCCTGCGTCCTTTTTCCCGAACTGGACAAATACCAGCCCTATAATTTTGAAAAGCATCCGCTATACATTTTCATTGAAAGAAAATTCGGGATCTCCACCATGAAAAACCGTGACCTCTATGGCGCGGTTTGCGCGGACAGCTTTCTGGCGGACAAGCTGGGGGTTGCCGAGGGGCATCCGTTGCTGATGCTTGAGATGCAGGCCCTCACCCACAAAGACAGGCCCTATGAATACAGGATCAGCTACTGCCGGGTGGAGGAACGCAAAATCCTGCGCGAATACTAAAAAAATAATATTCTGCTAACAATGCTGTTTTATTGAATAATGCACCCTGCCCTTCTTACTCATCACCCGCCTGCGAATTCTTGTTGTGCTATTTATAGGTATAGTATTAGTTTGTGATATTATACATGCGGCGCGGCTAAAGGCACCGGAAACGTAATTGCCATGGGAAAACAAAAAATTCACGTTTCCGCAATTGACAAACATTCATGTATGTATATATTAGGTTTACCGGACCAGAGCAAAGGATGGTACATGCCGCGCAGGACAGCAAAACAGGCTCAGGAGACCAGGGAAAAAATCCTGACAGGCGCTTTGAATGTTTTTTGCGAAAAGGGTTTTTCACGCTCCACATTAAAGGACATTGCCAAGCACATAGGCATGACCCGGGGAGCGGTATATTGGCATTTCAAGGATAAAACAGATCTGTTGATTGAGCTGATGAAGGACATGCATGAAAAACAAGTGCTCATGATGGCCCAAAAGATGAATGAACCGGATAGCCTTGATGAGTTGCTCAAGTATTTTTGCACACAGGTGGATCTGTTGGAGCAGAATCAGGAATTTCACAACTTTGTGCTTTTTTTGTCCTTGCAGGTGGAGTGGAAAACCGAAAAGCAGATTATGGACGCCCTGCAAAAAGGACGCTTGCAAAACATGCTGTTTGTTCTGGTTATGAAAGGTTTGCAGCGGGCTTATGAGCGCGGCGAGGTCCGCCCCGGAGTCGATCTGCGGCAGACCTGTGATATTCTCATCGGCCTTTATACCGGGCTGGTGAGACTGAATCTGGGCGGAATGAACAAGGCGCCGTTAGACAAATCCATGGCCCAAGCCATGCGGGCCGTCCTGGATAGTATTCGCAGTGACCACAAACCAGAACCTTCAGACCCGTGATCTGTATCACATCCCATTAAGGACCATAACAATATGCGAGCCCTAAAAATCACATTGTTAAGCATTGTATTGCTTGTTTTGGTTGCCCTTGGCTGGTTTATGCGGGACCATCTCTTCCCTGGCGGAGCCACCTCGGGCAATAAGAATGCCGCCGCCATGGCCCGCCGGGGCGCGCCCCCCATGGTCGTAACCGCTACGGCCCAGGCCAGAGACCTCAAGGACCCCAGCCAATATGTGGGACATATTGAGGCCATCCAAGATGCAGAAATATATGCTCAAATTTCGGGCATCATCAAGCAGCTGCATTTCAAAGAGGGCGCAATGGTGCGCGAGGGCGACCTGTTGTTCACCATTGATCCGGAGCGCTTTCAGGCCAAAGTGGAGCTTGGCGAAGCCACCCTGGCCCAAAGCAAGTCCCACTTGAGCGGGGCCAGTTCGGACCTTGCCGCCGCGGAAGCCAACCTGGTTTCGGTGCAGGCTCAACTGAGCTATGCCCGCCAATACCTCACGCGCCTGAAGACCGCTGGCAAGCGCAGCGTCATGCAGGATGACGTAGACAAGGCACAAAGCGTCGTCTTGAGGCTGGAGGCCTCAGAACTTCAGGCCAAGGCCCAGATAAACCGGAGTAAAGCCAGCATCCAGCAATTGGATGCCCAGGTGCGCCAGTCTGAGGCCAGCCTCAAGATCGCCCGGATTGAACTGGATTACACTCAAGTGCGGTCGCCCATCACAGGGCAGATCGGCAGGGCCGAGGTCACCCGGGGTGATTATGTCAGTCCGGGCACCGTGCTGCTCGCCCGGGTTGTTCAGGTGGACCCTGTGAGGGTTAAAGTCGCCCTGAGCGACCGCGAATATTTGGAAATAATCAAAAACAACCCCGATACGGGTTTGCGCGGGCTCAAAACCGGCCTGTTTCTGGCCAATGGAGACCCCTACCGGCAAGAGGGGACCTTCGACTTCATCAACAACCGCATGGACCAGGAAACCAGCAGCATAATGCTGCATATGCAGTACCCGAACCAAAGCGGACGCCTGGTGCCGGGCAGTTACGTCAAGGTGATGGTGTACCAGCCGGGCGCAAAGAAGGCTGTCACCATTCCCCAGCAGGCCGTGTTGACCGATAACAAAGGCGAATATGTTTACGTGGTCAATCCAAAAAGCGTGGTGGAAAAGCGTCATCTGAAGCTGGGTGCAATGGTCGGCACCTTGCGCGAGGTCAAATCCGGAATCAAAGCCGGGGAAAAGATAGTGGTGCAGGGTTTGCAGAAAGTGCGGCCGGGGGCGCCGGTCAAGACCGCTGAGGACAAGGCGCCCGGAGCGCGGAAGGGTGCCAAATCATGATCTCGCGTCTTTTCATCGAGCGCCCGCGCTTCGCCATGGTGATAGCCATAGTGCTGACCTTGGCCGGTGTCCTGGCCATGCTTACACTTCCGGTTGAGGAGTATCCCCAGGTATCGCCTCCCTCGGTGGTGATTTCAGCCATGTATCCCGGAGCCAGCGCAGACGTGCTGACCAAGACGGTGGCCATGCCCATTGAGCAGCAAATCAATGGCGTGGAAAACATGATCTATATGGAATCGAAGAACGACAGCCAGGGCAACTATTCCCTGACCGTTACCTTCGAGGTGGGAACCGATCTGGACACCGCACTGGTCAAGGTGCAAAACCGCTTGCAGCAGGCCCAGTCCAAGCTTCCCACCGAAGTAACCCAGTACGGCATCTCGGTGGAAACCAGATCCACCAGCATATTGGGTTTCTTCGCCCTGTATTCAGATGACGGCAGCCGTGACGAGCTTTTCCTGGGCAACTATCTGAATGAATACATTGAAGATGCGCTGAAAAGGGTGCCAGGCGTGGGCGGCGTCATGGCCCTGGCCGGAGAGTACAGCATCCGGGTCTGGCTGGACCCCGGCCGCTTGGAGGCCATGGGATTGAGCAGCCAGGACGTTCTCGCCGCCATCAGGACCCAGAACCTGCAGGCCTCCCTCGGTTCGGTGGGGTCCACTCCCTCCGGGGACGATGTGATGACGGTCTACACCCTGCAAACCACTGGCAGGCTGAATGACACCGCCCGGTTTGAGAACATCATTGTGCGCTCCAGCAAAAACGGGGGGCAGGTGCGTTTGAAGGATGTGGCCCGCGTAGAATTAGGCCGCAGTTCATATGCCTATTCCAGTATTCTGAACGGGATTCCTGCGGTGGCCATGGGGTTGATGCAAACCCCGGGCTCCAACTCTTTGGAAACCATGGCCGCAGTGAAGGCGGAGATGGAACGGCTGCAAAGCCAATTCCCCCCCGGCCTGAATTACAGCCTGGCCTATGACGCAACCCTGACCATCCAGGCCTCATTGGAAGAGGTGTTGTTCACCCTGGCCCTCACATTTTTCCTGGTGGTGCTGGTTTGCTACGTGTTCTTGCAGGACTGGCGCGCCACCCTGATCCCCATCCTGGCAATTCCGGTTTCCCTGTTGGCCACTTTTGGGGTGCTCCTGATCATGGATTACTCCATCAACCTGCTCTCCCTATTCGCCCTGGTTCTTGCAATCGGTCTGGTGGTGGACGACGCTATCGTGGTTGTGGAGCGCGTCTTCCACCTCATGGAGCATGAAGGTTTGAGCCCCAAAGAGGCGGCAATCAAGGCCATGGAGCAGGTGAGTGTGGCTATTTTGGCTATCTCGTTGGTGCTCATGGCCATCTTTGTGCCGGTAGGCTTCGTAGCCGGGCTGACAGGCCAGATATACCGCCAGTTCGCGGTGACCATTTCGGTGGCCGTGGCTTTTTCCACCATTGTAGCCCTGAGCCTCAGCCCTGCCCTGTGCGCCACCATGCTGCGCTCCCACCACGCCCCAAAACGCGGGCCTTTGGCTTGGTTCAACCATCTGCTTAACCAAAGCCGCAACGTGTACACCCGCTTGGCCGCCTGGCTGGCCAAGCGCCTGGTGCTTCCGATCTGCATTCTGCTGGCCTTCGGGGCCGCAAGCGGCTATTTGCTGGACACCACCAAAACCTCCTTGATCCCCGAAGAGGACAGGGGCGCGTTTTTCATCAACATCCAGCTTCCCGAGGGCTCAACCATAAGCCGCACCAAGCACATTTTGAAGCAGGTGTCCAAGATGGCCATGGAGTCTGAAGGCGTATCCCAGGTGGTGGGCATTTCCGGCTACAGCCTGATCAGCGGAAGCGGTGAGAACGTAGCTTTCATCATATTCAAGGCAAAGGATTGGTCGGAGCGCACCACCCCGGAATTGGCTCTTAATTCCATATTGCGCAAAATCCAGATGCAGACCATGCAGATTCCGGAGGCTCAAATAAACGTATTCACCCCGCCGCCCATCATGGGCATGGGGCTCAGCAACGGATTGGATATCCGTTTGCAGAGCATTGCGGAAAACGATCCCCAAAAACTGGCCCAAGTGCTGAGGACCTTTTTGGGACGCCTCAACCAGTCGCCGGATATTATGGTGGCCTTCAGCGGTTTTGCGGCTGACACCCCCCACATGCACGCCGAGGTGGACCGCGCCAAGGCGGAGGCCATGGGCGTGCCGGTCAGCTCCGTGTTCAGCACATTGCAGAACTACCTGGGATCACGTTATGTGAATGACATTAACCTGGGCAACCAAATCAACCGGGTTGTGTTGCAGGCGGATTGGCAGTACCGCAGCAGCCCCCAGGATATAGGACGCCTGCGGGTGCCCAACTCCAGGGGAAATCTGGTGCCTCTTTCCAGCCTGGTGAGCCTGCACCCCACGGCCGCCCCGCGCATGCTGCTGCGCTTCAACCAGTTTCCCAGCGCAGCCATCACCGCCTTGGTTCCGCCCCATATCAGCACCGGCACGGCCCTGGTCACCGTAGCCCAATTAGCCAAAGACATCCTGCCGGCAGGCTATGTCATCGACTGGGCAGGCATGAGCTATCAGGAACTGAAGGTGAAAAACCAGGGCATGCTTCTCATGGCTCTGGCCCTGGTATTCGGTTATTTGCTTTTGGTGGCCCAGTATGAAAGCTGGACCATACCGGTTCCGGTCATGGTTTCCATTGTGGTGGCGGTGACCGGTTCTTTGGTGGGTCTCAATTTGATGGGCATGTCTCTCAGCATCTACGCCCAGTTGGGTTTGGTGCTTTTGGTGGGTCTGGCCAGCAAGAACGCCATTCTTATTGTGGAATTCTGCAAGACTCAGCGCGAGGAAGGCAAAAGCATCATAGACGCGGCCCGCATCGGCATGAGCGAGAGGTTCCGGGCCGTTCTCATGACCGCTTTCACCTTTATCCTGGGAACCTTGCCCATGATATTTGCCACCGGCTCCGGGGCCAACAGCCGCCAGATAATCGGACTGACGGTCTGCGCGGGCATGGCTGCGGCCACGGTGCTGGGCATCCTGCTGGTTCCGGCCCTGTACGTCATATTCCAGTCAATGCGTGAATACATGAAAAAGACCTTTTTCCCGGGCATGCTGAAATCAAGGAGAACCGGCCATGAGGTTTAAACATATCGCCATACCCCTGCTTTGCCTGTTTGCCGCAGGCTGCGTCAGCGTGGGCCCGGACTATACCCGGCCCGATTCTCCGGAACCGGGATTAAAAGGTGTTGCAGATGCCAAACAACAAAAGCAGGTGGAAGCCAATCTCACCAAAGAGAAGCTGGCCGACTGGTGGCGGGTTTTTGAAGACCCCGTAATGAGCCAGCTCATTCAGGAAGCCCTTAAAGGCAACCTGGATCTGCGCCAGGCCCGCGCCAGGGTGCGCGAAGCCCGGGCCAGGATGACTATCAGCAGGGCCGGCCTGTTCCCTTCCCTGGATTCGAGCGCCCTCATGCAAAAATCCAGGAAGATATCTACCGCCACCCCCCAAGGGGAAGGGGTTTTTACTGAATCCGACTACTACAGCGCCGGATTCGACGCCTCCTGGGAGATCGACATATTCGGAGGGACCCGCCGGGCGGTGGAAGCGGCCCAAGCTGATATTCAGGCCCAACAAGCAGCTCTGCAATCGGTATGGGTTTCCCTGGCCGGCGAGGTGGCCCAGACTTATGTGTCTATCCGTTCCTATCAGCAGCGCATCAAGGTGGCGCTGGGCAATCTCAGGGTGCAGACCGAAACCCTTGAGATTCTGGAATCCAGGCTGAAAGCGGGGCTGAGCGATGAGCTGCATGTGCAGCAGGCCCGCTACAACCTGGAAAGCACCCGTTCCGCCATTCCGGCCCTGAAAAGCGGCCTGGAAAGAGCCTTCAACACCTTGGCCGTGCTTCTGGGCAAAATGCCGGGCGAATTACAGGATAGGCTGAAAAAGTCCTCCCCCATTCCCACGGCCCCCTTTAATGTGGTGTTGAAGATCCCCGCGGGAACTTTGCGCCAGCGGCCGGATATTCTGCTGGTTGAACGCAACCTGGCGGCCCAGACCGCCCGCATCGGCGAAGCCACGGCCAAGCTGTATCCCAAATTCCACCTGATCGGTTCCATTGGGCTTGAGTCTCTCAAGGCCGAAAACCTGCTCTCTACCGATAACCGCGCCTGGAGCATCCTGCCCAGAATCGACTGGCCCATATTCCATGCCGGTTCCATAAGGGCCAATATCAAGATGCAGAGCGCCAAACAGGAACAGATGCTGGCCCAATATGAAAAGGCCGTTCTGCAGGCGGCAAAGGAAATAAGGGACGCCCTTATTTCCTTCAATCAGGAGCATGACCGCATGGCGGCTTTGGGAGCGGCGGTGGAAGCGGCTCAGGCGGCCATGGAAATAGCGGCCCAGAAATACCGCCACGGGCTGCTCAATTTCACCGATGTACTGGATGCCCAGCGTTCGCTTTTCGCATATGATGATAACCGGATACGCAGTCAGGAGGCCATCACCAGCAATCTTATCAGTCTGTATAAAGCCTTGGGCGGAGGCTGGAAGCCCATGCAGGATACATCCGAAGCGGGCGCACCAGATAAGGAGCCTAAAAAGGGGCAGGCGGCCAAAAAGAATAGTATTTGATACGGTTATCAGGGCTCCGGCGGCAAGTCAGACAAAAGTCAAAACTTGTCATCGGAGCCCCCCAGCAATGCCCCACAAACGTTTCGGGCCAGGCGGCATCCCGCAAACTCCATTTCCCGGTCATCCCCCAGGAGTGCCGGTGGCGCCAATCATATTCGCCATGTTGTTCAATAGCCAAGCTGACCGCCTGCCTCGAACCACTTTGCAAAGGCATTACAGCGGCTCATTTAGCTAATTTCCATGCATGTCAACCCGTCAAGCAAAAAGAGGCTTATTTCCCCTTCTTGGGAAAAACATCGAAAACCGCCTTGGGCGATTCAACCACTTTGTTCAGTTTGTCCATCATCTCTTTTTGGGCCGCACTGTCCTTTTTGGCCCATGCGCCCTCTATCTTCTCCACCAGTTCATCGATTTCGCAGGGTTTGGTCAAGTAATCATAGGCGCCTAATTTAATAGCCTCCAAGGCGGAGTCGATGGACCCATGACCGGTCAGAATCAGGGTTTGGGTGAACAACCCCATTTTTTGGATTTCCTTCAAGGTGGTCAAACCGTCCATTCCGGGCATCTTCAAATCCAGCACGATCACATCCACCGGCTGCTCTTCCAAAATCCGGATGGCCGCATCCCCGCTTTGAGCGCTTGTAACCTTATAGTCCCTGGCAGTGAGCAGTCTCGCCATGTTGCGGGCGAATATCTCTTCGTCATCCACCAAAAGGATTTTTGATCCAATCATTTTGATTTCCTCCTCAAAAGAAGTACACCGGTAAAGCTACTGGTTACGCACCAGATCGCCTGATATCTGCAAGGGCAGTTTAATGTCAAATCTGGTCCCCTCACCAACTACGCTATGAACCGATATGCTGCCCCCCAGGCCCTTGATTATGCCGTGGCAAATGGAAAGGCCCAGTCCGGTGCCTTTGCCGACCGGTTTGGTGGTAAAGAAAGGATCGAATATCCGGTCCAGGTTTTCTTTGCTGATGCCGCATCCGTTGTCGGCTATGCGCACACAGACTTCCCGGCCGCTGCCGGACAGTGAGGTTGAAATTTCAATCCGGCCGTAGGACTTGGTTTCATGGGCATCAATGGCGTTGGTGATCAGGTTCAAGAAGACCTGTTGCAGTTGCGATACATCGGAAACTATGGTGGGCAGCTCGGGGGATAAATCAACTTCGAAGGTGATCCCATTGACCCTGGCCTCCCGTTCCATGAGATCGGCCACCTCCTTGAGAAAGGCGTTCAAATCCAAAGGCTCCACGGCCTTGATAGTGCGCCTTGAAAAACGCAGCAGGTTATGAGTGATGCGTTTACAGCGCTGAATCTGAATGCTCATCTGGTTCAGGGAATCGTCAAGCTGGGCCTCAAAGTCCGGTTCCAGATGGCCGTATTTTTTCTGGCTGTCAAGCAGGATTTGCCGTTCGGTTGATATGATGGCCAGCGGGTTGTTGATTTCATGGGCTACAGCCGCCGACAATTCGCCTATGGAGGCGAGCTTGCTGGTTTGCAGCAACTGTTCGTTCAAGTGGTCGGTTTCTTCATCATGCCGCCGGATCAGGGCAACCAGATAGCGGGCCACCAGCACCACCACGATCAATATGCTCAATGCGCTGATATGCAGAAAAACCAAAACCGCCCAATTGGCATGGTTGACCGCGTCGAAAGCCTCATCATAATTCTGCCTGACCACCAGGAGCCAGCGGGGTTCTTGCAGCCAGGCGCTGCACACGATCTGGCGCACCTCTTCCGATCCCGAAGGGCTTGGGACGCTTTCAAGCACCCGGATATCGGTTCCCCGGTGATAGCCCTTGACCGGAAGCTGGGTCTTCTGCATGATGCTTCCCCCAAAGCGGGGGTTGGTTTGATAAACGCCCTGGGCATTGAGCAGGTACACCTCGCCGGTTTTGCCGATGCGGACATTTTCCACCAGCGAGCGGAAGGCCTCGGTGTCGATGGTGGCCCGCAGAATCCAGGGTTTGCCGTGATCCGATCCGGTCACCGCCATGATGAAATGGGGAATCTTGCGAAAGCCCAGGAACATGTCGCTGATGAAGATGCCCTTTTTCATGACTTGCTTGAACCAGAACTCCTGGGTGTAGTTCTTGTCCAGCAAGTCATAGGGGCCCACATAGGCCAGATGCCGGCCGGTATGGTCGATAACCCCCAAATCCGTCAGGGATGAGTATTCCTGATTGAGTATCTCAAACACCTTGTGCAGGTTCTCCACTTGGCACAGGTAGTCTTTGCTGTGGGTATTGGCGATTAGTTGCAGTTTGGAACTGTGCTCTTTCAGGAACAGCCCGATCATACGGCGGTGGTGGTCCACTTCCCGGTTGAAATTTTCAGTCATGCGGCCGCGGGCGAAACGGGAGTAATGCGTGTTGATTCCCCAACCCACCAGCAGCAGGGGAACCAGTGAACAGATCAGGCTCAGCATCATGAATCTCTTGAAGAACTTGCGGTACTTTGCCTTGCGGACATCATTGGTTGCCCTAATAGCGCCGTCGCCGGTATTTTCAGCTTCGTATTTCATCGCGTTATATAAAGATATTTCCCATATCCTCAAATGGTTGACCAAATCACTACATTTTGGGATTTCAATATACGTGCCAAAGGCGTGATTATCCCGGCAGGGATAGACACAAAAAACAACTGTTAATTCAAACTGATAACGGGATATTTTGTAAGAGGAGACGGCCTTTGGCTGCATGTGTCTCTAAATTGCGGACACAATTGTCCCTCAATTATTACAGATTGAAGTGCTGGGCTGCTTAGGCTTCATTGTTCCAAGATGGGCCAGTAGCGTTTGTGGATGGCGAGCGCTTTTTTTAGCGCGCCAAAAGGAGGCGATGATCCCGAGATGATTTTATGCAGCTGGCTTATCTCGAAGACCGGTATATTGCACAATTCCTGAATCACGCTCAATCCGCATTCGCGGATGCCCTGTATGCTGTAGCCTCCTTCCATGACAAAGACAATGCGGCCGCCGCACACCTCACCGGCAATGCGGCATAACTGGTGGGTGATCATGGCATAGCCTTGGGGCGTGCCTTTTAATCCGGCCAGGCGGTCTTGCTGGTAAAGGTCGAATCCGCAAGAGACCAGGATTGCTTCGGGGTTATAGGCATAGGCCAAGGGCTGGACCAGCCGGTCCATCACCTGGACGAATTCACGGTCGCCCATTCCTTTTTGCAGGGGCAGGTTGACCGTGTAACCCTCACCCGCGCCCTCGCCCACCTCGGACAAGTTGCCGCTGCCGGGATAGCAGGGGAATTGGTGCATGGAGATGAACAGCACCTCCCGACTCTGGTAAAAGGCCGCCTGGGTGCCGTTTCCGTGATGGGCGTCTATGTCAACTATCATGACCCGCTTTAGCCCCCTGGTGTGTTTCAGGTAGCTTGCGCCCAGGGCGACGTTGTTGAAAAGGCAAAATCCCATGGCCTTATGGGGTTCTGCATGGTGGCCCGGGGGCCGCACGGCGGCGAAACCCCGCCGGGACTGCTCCGAGAATACGGCGTCCAAAAGGCTGAACACGCCGCCCACCGCCAGCTTGGCGGCGGCATAGGAGCCCTTGGTGGTTTGCGTGTCCAGGTCAAAGCAGCGCAGGGCCTGGTCCCCGGTCGCCGCGACCTTGGCAATATATTCCGCGCCATGCACCCAGGCCAGCTCTTCATCCGTTGCCGGCCGCCCTGTAACCTCCCGCCATTTTCCGGCCAGACAGGGGTTTTGCAATACGTTGTCCATGGCCCTGAGCCGGTTTGCATTTTCCAGATGAAAGAGGCCCTCCAGGTGCCGCAGCATCCCCTCATCCTTGAATACCAACAAAGGCTGTGCAGGCGCCGCGGACCGCTCGATAAACCTGATGCTTCCGTGGTTGCTGGCGGTGTCAAGCAGGTTTTCCGCCTCGGGAATGCGTTTTTTGTAACGCAGCAGCTGCCTGGCGGCTTCCTTGGCCAGCTGTGGCCGGTGGCGGGATAAGAGGCAGAGCTTTACAAAGGCCAGGGCATCCTCCCGCTTGGGGTTTCCCGACTTGCGGCGGGCCAGAAGACGGACCTGGGGCCGGATCAGGTCACCCACCTTGGCGGCCACATCTGCCGGGAGGGAATGGCTGCGGTCGGCCATGACCACCAGGGCGTTGAGCAGGTAAGCGGCCGGCTGGTCCAGGGCATAGACATAGGGGCACTTTTTTCGGAATCCGATCCCCTCGTAGAAGGTCATGGCCTGGCTTTCGGCATCCAGGCTGATCTCCCGGGCCCATCCCATGCGGCTTTTCCACAAAAGCCACACCCCGGCCACCAAAAAGGAGCCCACCCCCCGGTGCCGGGTGTGGCTCTCCATCCAGCTTTGGCGGGCGTCGTTGGCCGAGGCGATATATTTGATCTCCAGGCTCTCACCCAGACGGCCCGGCTTGCGCTCCAGATAAACCAGCCCGTTCACCTGGCCGTCCACCAGGCAGGCGAAAAGGTTTTGCGCCCTGCCTTGGTTCAGACAGCTCAGCATGAAACGGACGCTGAAAAATGACAGGTCCAGGTCAGCAACCTGCATCAGGGCATTAAGGCTGAAGGGAAAAAAAGCAAAATAGGCCGGGGTGTCCGCGTCCACGGCCCCCTGGAAGATGACCCGGGGATCTGCGGGATCGCGGGGAATATCCTCCTGCGGCTCCGCCGTGGCCAGCCCGGCCAGCAGTTGGCGGCTCTCGGCCAGGTTTTGCGGCGGCCCCTGCAGGGTCTCTTTGGCCCGCTTGGCCTCCCTTGGTGATTGCTCCAGGGCCAGCCTGCTTTCATGGCGCACCAGATAGAGCAGCCCAGCTTGCCTTATCAGCCCCTCGGCCCGGCTGTAGTCAATCCTGCCCCCGCCCGACTCCAGGGCCAGCCTCTGCACCATTTCGCCATATTGGATCAGCAACTGCTGTTCGATTGCGGCCGGCCCCTGCATAAAGAGATTGAGCCTCTTGAGCGGCACCAGTTGGCGGTCAAACCGGAAATAGTAAACCCCGGCCCGGGAAGCGGTTCCTTCCTGGCCGGCCAGGTCTATGCGCCCGGATTCAAAAAGGTCAAGCAGGGTGTACCCGGCCTCCGGGTCCCTGGCGGCGATGGCGTCGACGGCCTGTTTGAGGTTTTCTTTTTTCAGCATGAGCCCCACCGCCCCGCATTTTTAGCCAGCGGACCCACTCAGTTCTGCCCGTTGATCCGCTGGGGAAGCTTGACCGTAAAGGCTGCGCCCAGTCCGGGCTGGGACTCCAGGCTGATGCCACCCCCTAACTGGTTCAGAATCGAGCGGCAAATGGGCAGTCCCAGGCCGGTGCCCTGTGGCCTGGTGGTGAACAGGGGCTCAAAGATCTGCTCCTGCTGTTCGGCGGGAATCCCCGGCCCGTTGTCCCGGACTTCGACTGTGATATGCCCCTCAGCCTCTTTGATGCTCAGGTGAATTTCGCCTCCTTGCTCCAAAGCCCCGACCGCATTCAATAAAAGGTTCTGCATAACCTGGCGCAGCTTGCCGCGGTCGCTGCGCAAGGGGGGCATGGGGTCTTGGTAGTCACGGATCACGCTGATGTTGTGGCGGTCCAGCTCCCTTTTCAAAAACACCAGCAATTCGTCCAAAAGCTCCCCGGGGTTCACCTCGGTAACCACGGATTCAGCAGGGCGCACAAAGGCCACGAACTTTTCAAACAACTCGTGCCCCCGGCTGACCTCCCCGGCTATCTGATACAGCGGCCCTTTCAATTCCGGCTCACTGTCGGCCAGATTATGGCTGACCAGCCATTGCACCGAAACCTGGATATTGGAAAGAATGTCCCTGATCTCATCGAAAAAGCCCATGGCCAGTTCCATGGATGAGGCCAGATAGCTGGTGCGGCGCAGCTGTCTGTCCAATATTCTGAGGTGCCGGCCCTTGGCCTCCAGCCGTCCAACCAGATTGCCGGTGGTGAGCAGGATGGCGGCGATAATGAAAACAACCCCTGCAATAAATACTATCAGAACGGCGCCGCGGGCCCGCTGCACCGGCTCGAAGACATCGCTTTTGTTAACCTGCACCACGTTCAGCCAGGGGATGTTTTTCTGCCAGAGCATGAGCCGCAATACATCCCCCTGCTCGGCCAGATGAATCCCTTTGAGCCGTGGGCCGGGCTTGATGCCCGAAGCCGCCAGCAAGGCCCCGCCCCCCCGGGGACGTGACTGGTAAACACCCTGGGCGTTTACCACAAAGGTGTCGGCCACGAGTTCGCCCGGCCCGCCGGCCACCAGGGAGTTGAAGTATTTGCTGTCAACCGTAGCCCGCAGGATAAAGGCCTCGCCCTGCCGTTCCGTCTTCACCGCCATGATGAAATGGGGGCTCTGGCGGTGGCCCAGAAATACGTCGCTTATATAATGGTTCCGGCTCTTCATCCGCAAAAACCACGCCTGTTTTTCATAGCGCTGCCCTATCAGGTCGTAGGGGCCCGCATAGGCCCGGTGGGCCCCCTCGAGGTCGATCACTCCCAAATCGATGAACCCGGACATTTGCCGTTGCAGGCTGCCCAGGATATATTGCAGCCGTCCCGGCTTGCACAACTCGTCCTGGGATTGCATGGCGGCTATCATTTTCAACTGGTTCATGCGTTCGGCCAGGAACTGGTCTATGGCCTTTTGATGGCTGCTGGCCTGCATGCGCAGGTTGTCCAGTGCGGCGTCCTCCATTTTACCGAAGGTGAAGGAGGAGACGCCGCCGCCGATAATCAAAAGGGGGATGAAAGAGGCGGCAAGCAGGGTAAGAACCACCCGCCACCACACCTGACGGTAGTAGGGAAAATCATTGGGGCTGCCCGCACGGGAAAACAGTTTTGCCAAAACCATCGCTTGGCTCCTTGGCTTAGGTTCACAGCTCCGGATCGGCCTCCTGGGCTATTTGCAGATATTGCAGCACATCACGAAATCTGATAATACCCAGCACAATGCCATCCGCGGTTGCAGGCATGCTGTCATAATGATGCCGCAGCATCAAGCGGGCGGTCTCGGCCAGAGAGGTTGAGTAAGATACGCTGGCCGCCTGGCGGTTCATGATCTGAGCTACTGTGGTTTGAGCCAGAATCTCCGCATGCCCGCACACCCAATCCCAGTCCACGGCCTCGCCGGGGTTTAAATCCTCGGCCGCCTTCAGTACATCGCCCCGGCTGATCGCGCCCACCAGGCGGCGGCGGTCGTCCACCACAAACAGCATTTGGGCGCCCTCGCCGTTGCGGTAGCGGTTGAAAAGTTCCAGGGCGCGCTTGAGGCTGTCTTGGGGAAGCAGGGGCACGAATCCGGAAAGGATGATCTCTCCCGCCTCGCTGCGGGGCCATAACACCGGATGACGCTTGATTTGCTCCAGGCTGGAGGCGCTGCGGATTTTGGCCACCAGCTCTTCAATATCACAAGGCTTTTGGATATAGTCAAAGGCACCGGCCCTTAAGGCCTCGATAGCGTCCTCCAAAGCGGCCTGGCCGGTGAGCATAATCACTTCGCTGGCGGGATGACGGTGTTTGATCAGCCGCAGGGTGTTCAGCCCGTCCATGCCGGGCATGCGCACGTCCAGGACGACCACCCCGATGTCCGCACCGGACGATAACGCTTCAAGGGCCTGGCTGCCGGTGGTGGCGGTAATGACCTCGAAACTGCGTTTTCTTAAGAGCCTGGCCAGGGTGAGCAAAAAGCGTTCTTCGTCATCCACCAACAATATTTGCTGGGTCTGCAAGGTTGCGCCTCCCCTGCCTGCCGGGCGGCGGCAAACACCTGATAACCGCCGCCCGGGGCGGCCCTGCCACCAAAATACACTGGCCGGGCCCATAACGCCCCTTGGACCGGCGGGTTGCGGCCCCGTCTGGTCATCGAGGGCCTTGGGCCGTCTTTCATATGCTCAGCACCGCCATGTTTCAGGCCATGTGATAGTATACGATAACACTGAAAATAAGGAACATCATCCATAGAAAGTGGCCGATGGTTCCCTTTCTGACCGCGCGCACCTGGGCCTGGCCGCAGGTGTGCCCGGCCCGGCAGACATACTGTTGACCTGTGTCATAGCCGGTCCGCTCCACGACCGGTTCGGAGCAAAAACCGCCTGAGTCGTTTAAGGGGGCGGCGCAGCGCAAATTCCATTTAAACAGGCGGTTAAGGCCGTTGTAGACCCAATTCCAGATTATGCTGAGCACGGTCAGCATCAAGAACATGCCCAAAAGGTGGCGGGGCTTGAAGCCCAGGTTTGCCAGCCAGTCGCCGATGGAGGCGCCTTGCAGCGGACCCGACACCCCGCCGAAAAAGCCCAAATAATATAGGACGAAGCTGGCTCCCATGACCGCCATGGTCACGCCGAAGTTCCGCATGCGGCTTTGGGCGAAGCTGCCATGTCCCTTGCCTGCCGCCATGGATTCCGAGTGGTTATGGTAGGTATGAGTTGTCCGCATCGCTTAATCTCCAAACATTTCCACCCATCCGGTGGAGGGGGACCCGGGCTCCGCGCGGGCCGAAGCCCGGGTCCGAAGGTAGAGAGTGTATTCCCGGAAAAAACAGTTTCGCGTTACTACGCGGTTAGCCTTTGCAAGATGTCCGGGATGATCTTCCAGAAGGCGTACACGGTCAAACACAGGCAGTAGGCAGGCACCACAATTTTCCAGGCTTTTTCAGGGAACACCCGGGTCATATAGGGAGCCGCCACCGCCGAGAACATGGTGGCCAGCATGAAGCTGGGCAACAGGATATAGTCAATGGTCACCCCGCTGGCCAGCATGAAAAGCCAGACGATCAGGGCGACAAAGCTCACGGTTCCTTCGCTGATGGCGGTTACGGCCAGCATGCTCTTGACCGGAACCCCGGCCATCAGCCCGCCAATGGTGACCACCGGGCCATAGCCGCCGCCTCCCACGCCTTTATTGAATCCGGCCAAAGAGGCCCACAAAACCATCTTCCCCGGCCGGTAGGGCCGCTCCTTTTTGGACTGGAACAACGATATGCCGCCCATCATGAGCAGCAAAAGAGCCACATACAGCTTGATCCACAGCTTATCCACCGCGAAGACCTTGTAGATGCCCACGATGGCCAGAACGTTGAATACCACTCCGCTGAGCACAATTATCAGGGCCAGCTTAATGGTTTCGCTCATGGGTTTGAATTTCCACTCGACGTTCTCGAATTCGCGGTGCAAGAAGGCTCCCACCAGACCGGCGGCCGCCTGCTGGATCATAACCACAGGCACAATCTGCTTGGGATCGAATCCCAGCACGAGCAATAGAGGGGTGAGGGCGGTGCCAAAACCCATGCCGGCGGAGGCGTCCATGAATTCGAAAAAGGCTGCGATTAAAACCACGCTCCAGATAATCGTCCAATCATTGCTTTGCAGCCCATGGGACACCACATAAGCGGAAGGCATGCGGATTGTGGCTTCAAAGGGATTTCCGGCCAGCCAGATGCCTACCCAAAAAAGCACGAAAAACACGCCCACACCGCCCAGTGCGGCTTTGATGTGCTTCCACTCCGGAATCATCCTTTCGATCATGGACTTTTTCCGGGTTTCCACATCGCGCGCGACCTCCCATCCCATATGTTTTTTACTGTCTGATTGTTCCATCCCCGACTCCTTAAAGGAATAATTGTGTGTGTTATTGGCACAAGCGAAATTTCAACTTTATATACTGAATCCTTTTGATTTTTTTAAACATTTACATGTTAAAACGTGAAGGTTTTCAGTGCTGTTTGCCTGCCTAAGTATTCTGTATTGCTGACGAGTAATTTTATTAATTAATCCTCTATTTCCTAACAAGTTAAAGCCAACGCCAATAGGATTGTTCATCATAATAATCAATAAGCAACACGCCTAAGTGCGTTCAAACAAAAACGCCTTAATGCCCCTCCAGATTAATGTTTAAACTGTATTGCAGAATCACATAGACGGAATAAACACCCAGCAGCCAAAAACCCTGCCAACGCCGGAATTCCCCATCTTTATTCATGGAGATAAACACGCGGAACGAATAGAGAATAATCAGCATGGTCGGGAAGTGGAAAGTAAAGAAGTTGGGCGGTATGGCAAGTGGGCGGGCCGTGGCGGCGGCACCGATTACAAACAGGCAGTTGAGCACGTCGGCTCCCACGATATTGCCGACTGTGATCTCGGGATGTCCTTTGCGCACCGCAGTGATGGCTGTGATCAATTCGGGAAGGGACGTGCCAAAGGCCACCAAGGTGGCCGCGATTATGTCGTCGGGCACTCCCAGACGCAGGGCGATTTGCGAAGCGCTGGGGATCAGGACCCGAGCCCCCCCGATTACCAGAGCCAAGCCGCCCAGAATACAGAGCCAGCACAGGCCGGAGCCCATAAGCTCTTCATCGTTCTTGTCTTCATCCTCATCAAGCGCGACCTCGCTGTTGCTTTGCCGGGCCCACACATAGGTCATGTACATGTAGACCGCCAGCAGCACCAGGAACCCTATACCCACCCCGCGGGTAAGCATAGGCTGCTCTTCCGACGCCGCGAGCAAGGCAATCAGGCTGACCACAACCAATAAGGTGGCCGAACCCACCTGGACCCAACCAGTTCGGTTTAAAATGAAACGATTGACCGGAACCGCAGCCAGGATGCAGGTCAGGCCGAAAATCAAGCCTGTATCAGCGATTATAGATCCAACCCCGTTGCCCAAAGCCAGGCCCGGATTGCCCATGAATGCCGCCATTACCGACACAAACGCCTCGGGGGCGGTGGTGCCCAGGGAGACGATGGTCGCCCCGATGACAATCTTGGGCAGTCCGGTGCGCTCCGCCAGATGAACCACTCCGTCGATCATCCAGTCAGCGCCTTTGGACAGCAACGCAATGCAGACCACAATAATGGCGACCAGAGCAATTGTGGGGAGACCGGCCACAAAATCGTTCAGCACCGTTTCGTCACCGATCCATTTCAATATTGTGTATCCCAAGCGGCCTCCTTTTATTTCTATGGTTGATGGTTGTTCTAAAATGCAGCGGCCTTTAGTGCATTTTTTCCCAAGCCTTAATAACAAAAGGCATGCCAAAGGCGACCCGGAAGAGTGGATATATATCGTTTTGTTTTTAATGAAATAATTTGATCAGGGCGCGGGCGGGCCAGCGAGTTGGGCAATTATTGACAACAATGAGTGGACACCGGATCGATAATGTGAACACAGACAGTTGACATTTCGTAACCGGAGCCCAAAGCTTTTTGCCAGTTCCATAAATCCGCGCAGTCGGCAAAAAGCCAAAATTCGGACTGGTTAAATCCTACGGCTAAATGGAGGTGATTTTGGCATTTTCATTGCTATCTCTTGAATAAACCAGAACCAGACGCCCGTTTTTCGCGTCAAATGGGCGTCCAAGGCGCGCCGGGGAAAAATGAAACTTACCCAGCCCAAAAAAGTCACCGACATAGTCCAGCCGCCAATACTGGGCCTGGCGGAGAGCCCGGCAGTGGAATTGTCCGAACCGGTGACCCGGGCGGTTGAAATGATGCTGCAATATGATTTGAAGATTATCGCAGTCACCCGCAATGGCCGGCTGGTCGGTCACGTGCGCCTGGCCGAAGCCTTGAAATTTTTGGGTATCCGCATTCCAGTGGGTTCATAAAAAAGGCTAAGATCCAAAATCGGCGGGACAGATTGTTGGCCTTGCACGGCTGATAAGCAGCGGTTTGGGTTCTTTGGGGTAAAGGGACCTGGATCTATGCGCCCGCACGGGCCAGCAATGCCCGGGCCGGGGCCAAAACCGGCATGGACACAGAGAGTCCTTTTGTGGACAATATACTGGTAAAATAAACCTATGACGCTTCGTGGCTCGCTGTGATGCGGTGCATTTTGCTGTTCCGTAAAGGGACGGCCGAAAAGATTATATTTCATGTCGTTGCCCCTCCGCTGGCGAAATAAAAAAAGAATGGTTTGGGCCGTTTTTTTCGCGGCCCTGCTCCTGCTGGCCGCGGGCACGGTTCTGAACTTCCGTTTCGGCCAAGAAACCCGCCAAATAGTAAAAAAGCAATTCAACGATCAACAGCTGGTGGTGGCCCGCAGCATCAAGTTTTTGCTGGTGCGGGAAATGTCTTTTCTTGAAAAGGAGCTTTTGCAGGCAGCCGGAAGCCTGGGCAATAGCGGACCGGAGCCTGAGGCGGTTAATCAGACCCTGCAGCCATATCTCAGCCGGGTCATGGAATTGGGCGTAACCAGGCTTGAACTCTATGACGGCAATGAAAAGCTGGCCTACTCCCTTTATCCCAACCGCCGTCAGATGGTTCCCGGCGGATCTATCGGAGCCTTTGATGATATCCGAGGCGGCGTCCAGCCCGGGAAAAACGCGGTTTATGTGTCCCCGCCCCTGGTAAACGGTTCGGTGATTTATCTCAACCTGAGCGCAAAGCCGGCCAACCCGGCGTTCAGCCGGCTATGCTTCAAGCTCAACCTGTCCTGGTTCCTGAATCCCCTTTTCAAGGAGGTCCGCTCCGGCAAAACCGGCTACGCCTGGCTCATTGATGCCCAGGGCCGGTTTCTATATCACCCCCAATATGACTTTATAGGCCAAAGCGCCTTTGAGGCGCGCAAGAGCCGCGGCCCGGACATTTCCCACCACGAGATAGACCATATCCAGCGCAACAACATGCTGCAGGGCATGGAAGGAATGGGGTCGTATCATTCGACTTGGCATTTGGGTTACACCGGCAAAATAGAAAAATTGATCGCATACAGCCCCATTACGGTCAGCCAAAACCCGCCCCAGACCTGGTCGGTGGCCGTTGTGGCTCCGGTGTTTGAAATTGAAGACGCCGTGAGCAACATTTTCAGATGGCAGGCTGTGTTCCAGGGCCTGATTTTGCTGGTGATCATCGCAGCCGGAGGCGCGGTTCTTTGGACGGAAATCAGCTGGTCCCGCAAATTGGAAGCGTTGGTGACAGCCAGGACCTCGGCCCTGAAGCGGTCGGAGGAAAACTACCGCAGTCTGGTGGAAAGCGCTGAGGACTTTATCTTTTCCCTTGATGGGCAAGGCCGGCTGATCTCGGTGAATACTTTTACGGCGGCATTTTTCGGCAGCCATCCGGAAGAGCTTATCAGCTTTGGCGCAGACAAATTGTTCACCGCCGAAATAGCCGACCGCATGAAAAAAATAGTCCAGACCGTTTTTCAAAAAGGAAAAAGCGTCAGGGATGAATTCGAACTCAAAGTGGATGATTCCGTTACCTGGCTGAGCGCCAATTTTATGCCCATAAAGGATGATGCGGGCCTGATCAGCGCGGTGCTGTGCATCGCCCGCGACATAACCGAAAACAAGACCCTGGAGCGTTCGCTGGTCAATGCGGAGAAACTGGCCTCCCTGGGCACCCTGGCGGCCGGAGTGGCCCACGAGATCAACAACCCCCTGGGGGTGATGCTGGGATTTTGCGATCTGCTTTTGCGCAAAAAGGAGCCGGGCAGCCAGGAGCATGACGACCTGAAAATCATTGAGCGGCAGGGGCTGCATTGCAAGCAGATCGTGGAAAACCTGCTCAGTTTTGCCAGGATCAACCAGGAAACCACCATGGACTCGGACATCAACCACTGCATCGAGGAAATCATCAAGGTGGTCCGCCACAGCCTGGAGATGAAGAATATTGACCTTAAGATCAATCTGGGGGAGGGGCTGCCCCGGGTGGCGGCGGACGAAGGGCAGCTGCAGCAGGTGTTCATGAACCTGATAAACAACGCCACCGCCGCCATGCCGGACGGCGGCATCCTGGAGATCAGCACCCACTTGGGCGCGGGCGGCAAGAAGGTGGCGGCTCAGATCAGGGACCAGGGTTGCGGCATCGCCCCGCACATCAT
Source organism: Desulfarculaceae bacterium (assembly GCA_963675675.1). Lineage (GTDB taxonomy): Bacteria > Desulfobacterota > Desulfarculia > Desulfarculales > Desulfarculaceae > Dethiosulfatarculus. The sequence continues at coordinate 6,468,114 of OY776512.1, read as the reverse complement.
TGATCATATCTTCGAGCCCTTTTTCACCACCAAGCCGGAGGGTGAAGGAACCGGCCTCGGCCTGTTTGTGAGCTATGGCATTATCCAGAAATACGGCGGGGTGATAACCTGTGAAAGCCAGGTCAGCCCCACCCGGAACAAACCCAGGGGAACCACCTTTAAAATCGAGTTGCCTGCATGCAAAAGGAAATGAATATGGAAGGCCGGATTCTGATTGTCGATGATGAAGCGGATATGCTTCTGCTCATAAAGCGTATTCTGGCCGAAGAGAGTGAATGCCAGGTGGTCACCGAAACCGATCCCCAAAAGGCTTTGGCCCTTTTCAGCGCTGATCCTTTTGACATGGTGATAACCGACCTGAAAATGCCCAAGATGGACGGGGTTAAACTGCTTGAGTCCATCAAGGCGGTCCGGCCGGAGGCGGCGGTGGTCATCATGACCGCCTATGCCACAATCGAAACAGCGGTGGATGCCATCCGCAAGGGAGCCTATGACTATATAACCAAGCCTTTTCAGCGCGAACGCATTGTGATGACCGTTGAAAACGCCATGAAGTGGCAATCGGTCCTGCGGGAAAACCAGGCCTTGCGCAACGCCCTGTCGGAGAAAAAGGGTTTCGCGGCCCTGGTGGGGGCCAGCCCCGCCATGCAGTCCATTTTCGACCGCACCCGCCAGGTCGCCGCCACCATGGCCACGGTGTTGATCACCGGCGCCAGCGGCACCGGAAAGGAGCTTATCGCCAGGGCTTTGCACCAGTACAGCAACCGGAGCGACCGCAAGATGGTGACCATCAACTGCACCGCCATTTCGGAGAATGTTCTGGAAAGCGAGCTGTTCGGTCATGTCAAGGGAGCATTTACCGGGGCCTTTAAAGATAAAAAAGGCCTGGTCGAAGATGCCCACCAGGGCACCTTATTCCTTGACGAGATCGGCGACTTGAGCCCCCTGTTGCAGACCAAGCTTTTACGCCTTTTGCAGGAAGGCGAATATAAGCCGGTGGGAGGCCTGACCACGCGAAAGGCGGACATCCGTTTCATCGCAGCCACCAACCATGACCTCAAGGCGGATATCGAGGCCAGACAGTTCCGGGAGGATTTGTATTACCGCCTGAACGTTATAAGGATAGAGTTGCCGCCGCTTAAGAACCGCCGCGAAGACATCAAATTGCTGAGCTATCATTTTTTGGAAAAGTACACCCGCCTGAATCAAAAGAAGGTTCGCGACATCTCCGGGCCGGTGCTCCAGACCCTGATGGCCCATGATTTTCCGGGCAATGTGAGAGAGCTTGAAAACATCATAGAGCGGGGGGTCATTTTCTGCCGGGGGGACACCCTGACCATGCGCGACACCTCGCTTGATATCCAAAGCGGTCCCGGATTGGGCAAAATCGAACCCGACATCGTCCAGTTGCCCTATAAGGAAGCCAAAGAGCGCATGCTGGAAAATTTCCACCGCCAGTATATAGAAACCTTGCTGAAAGAATGTAACGGCAATGTAAGCCGGGCGGCTGAAAAGTCCGGAATCCAGCGCCAGTATTTCCACCGCCTGATGAAGGAGGCCGGGGTTGAAGCGGGTGGATTCAGGTGAGATTAGTTAAAACGGTCTGCCGGTGTTCCACTTTTCAACCGGCGCACTAATTTTGACGCACCGCATAAATTAAAAAGCTGGGCTGAACTCAATTAAAAACAAAAGGATAAAAAATCAAGATTACTTAATTTGTTCCTGGAAGCAGCTGAGTCTATGATTATGCAAAAAATCTAGATCTGCATGTTAGTAAACAGAATTAATGCTTGGGTTAGCATCTGTTAGTTTTGGCTATATCAAAGATTCGTTTAGAAACCCTTAGACTGGTTTATATAAATGATACAATCAGTACTGCTGTACTTCTTCTGTCAAAATTAATTGATTAAATTTTTATATTGTATTTATATCATATTATTAAATTATGCTATAGAGTGACACCATAAAATAAATGACACAAAATATTAATATGCTATTCAGTTAATTGGTTATTTTTTTAAGAGATTACTGGGAATATGTAACAGGTGTTGTAGTTTTTATATCTGGAATCGTACTATTATTAAAAAATATTGAGCATTTCAAATATCTTAAGCGGCAAAACAAAGCTATGGAACCTATTAAAGCAGACATCCAACCAAATGAGACTGAAGACATAGTTAAATATGAGAATACTGAATTAATTGTGAATAAAATTAGTAATGACAATACGAGCTACCTTGCTGACCTTCATATAGAAGTTTCCGATATTGCAGAAAATGCTATGCGTTCTCTTTCAATTTCAAAGTTGCAGCTATTAGAGCTAATCGGGTCCGAATTTAAAAGCCATCCTATTCTTTCTAGGGTAGATTATGAATTTTCGCCAAGGCCACTTAAAAATGGATTGTTTGTTATATTGTCAAAATTAGATAATGAATTAATTGTTGAGAATATCTCTAAAATCCTTCTTTCACATAATTTGTATGATTTGCATAATAATTTATGTAATGCGTATTTTGACGCTTACCAATTACCATTCAGAACAAACCACTTTGCATTAATGAAAAAATCTACCTTTAAACATACAATAAAAATATTAGAACGCTTGATTAAGGCATTATCAGAGTTCTGTATGAGCACAAAAATTTACCACGATGAAAATTTCTTTCCGCATTTTCACAGATTAAAGAGCAACGCACATAATAATCTAGTTAGTGCTGAGATTAATTATTATTACTATGTAAACACGAATGATGTAAATAAATTAAATGAAGTAGCACTCAGACTCGATGGGGTTATATCTGCAATTCATAAGGCGATAATTAAATATCCTTTGCCCAAATGAACTGTTATGATGACAAAGATTATTATGTTTCATTAACTTTTTAAAGATAACAGATATTCATACATCCTAATGTATCTTTAATCTTCCTTAGGCTAACTGACATGCAATATTGAATAATTGATATTGACTTATAAAAGATGTCAGAAGGATCAAAATGGCTTTAATGTATGTCACCATAAATTACCTTGGCCCTTCTCTATCAGTATATCAACTAGACGATCTTCTGACAACACCCACTTCATCGCCTCAATTGCAGTCGCAAGCCACATTGATTGAAAAGTTCTTTGGTCTACCACTTAAGACGCTTCCAAGAGAAGTTTTGGATCGGTATTGTGAAACTTAGTCGAACGAACTTTATGCACCTGTGATGCCTCACTCCAGCAAATTATTCGAGAGACTAATTTCTCCACTAAAGTCGGCGAAACGTTCTTATTGCTTCGGTGAATACTTGGCGACCATTGAACTGTCTGCTCATGTTGGTGAAATGCTCTCCCAACTTGCATGGAAAATGACTCCTGTCACCCACAATCAAAAAAGGATGACTGATGAGTTTGAAAAAAATGTTTTCGGAAGAAGCTTTGAAAAGCTCGGGCAAGATCGTCGTCTCAAAATCCTGCGTGCATTCGGAGCAATCTCTGAACACCAATATAATGATTTCACAAAAATAAAAAATGAGCGACGTATCTATTTTCACTTATGGAGTAAATGTACTGAAAACATAAAAATGGATAGTCTTTCTTCTTACAAGGGTGCCCTAAGACTGATACGCGATATCCTACAGGTCGGTATCAGCCAACAGGAACCAGGAAAAGTCACGGTGAACCCCCTCTCGGTGAAATATCTAGAGGATTTGGGGGAGTGGTCAGATGAATCTTGATAATACTTGTAGAATTAGCAAACATTAGTTTTCACTTCTGCTAGAATTTATAATAGCAAACGAAAGCTAGAGAATATTAAAGATCAATTAACTATGAACTTTTTAATGCAGGGTTCAGTATTTTTCACCAGAAATCCTCAAGAATACTGTGGGCACTTGCCGAAAGTCATTAGCACAATGAGATCAAGTGGCCAGGCCGGAACGGTCGGCCAACCCGACCACCATAATCAAACTGACTCAACCGTGCAAGTTATCAATCCACTGTATTGCTTCCGCATCACTGATTTTGCCAGATAGCGCTGTGTGGTTGATAGGTTGGAATGGCGTAACAGAACTTTCGATATGACTTCAAGAGGTGTGCCCGACCTGGAGGCATACGTAGCAGCGTGCCTTCTTAAGTCATGCTGCCGGACATGAACACCAACCAGATCACCAGCATTTTTTACGATGAGCCTGGCAGGAGCATATGAAATTGAGAAAATCTTGTCGCGGGGTTGGAGAGCCTTCTCGTGGATGTAGTCTCGGAGCCTGTCGGCGACCTTTTGCGGTAGGAACGCCACCTCGGTCTCAGTGCCGCTTTTGGGCTCTTGAATGGTCACCTTCCGCCCATCTACGTCACTTGGCGTGAGCTTAAGCACCTCGCCGACACGCATCCCACTCCGGGCCATCAGTTCGAGCAAAAGCCGATTCCGAGGTTTCGGCGTCCTGAAAATGGTGGTAGTGGATTCTATCGATGCCTTTCCCTTTGAAGACGTCGTATATCAAGGTCTATTTGCCGGTCTTATTGAGGCTTGCTTGGATCTTAGTATTACCTCAAAAAAATATAGTGTTTTTTGCAAAGCTGCTTTTCCCGCCGAAATGGAAACGCATCTTACGCCCTTGAATAAAGGCAAAGTAGCAGCACGCAGATTCTTCATACGATGGAATTATGCTGACTTGGTAATCATGACAGCCAAGCGCTTTAAACGGATGCTTTATGGGGAAGGGGAAATTGACGATCCCACTGAGTATGAATATCTTGATGACAAGAATAAAGCTCTGAAATACATGTATTCAATAATACCTGACCGAATAGAGTCAATCAGTGGAGTCATGTTTGACACAATGGCCTACATCATCAGACACACTCAAAAAAAGCCAAGACAGCTGATTCAAATGTTGAACACCATAATCAGTATTTCAGAATACCTTAATGAAAAGGACGCAATTTCAGATGTTGTGATACGCGAGGGTATTCACATTGCCCTAAACGATCTGATCGCTGGTACCCTAAACATATATGATCAGATTTACCATAGGGTGCCGGATTTGATCCGAAACGCATTGACTAATCAAAAAAACCACATGACAATGAGCGGTCAAGATGTAGCCATTAAAGGAGTTAAAGATCTTAGGAAGCAACTCCGTATCCTCACCAACCAACTTAAAACTATTATGTTTGCAGTTGGATGTATTGGAAAACGTTTGAATATTCATGAACTCAATAATTCTGATGCGGTTTGGGTATCCCAGTTTGAATATCAAATAAAAAATAGAATTTCTTTCAATTTGGAAACCTATACATAGCGACATAAATATTTGCGCATAGAGATCAGAAGTGCTATTTTACTTGCATGAAAGCTTTGAGCATATCCGGTGCCCAAGATGTTGTTCTTGCCCTTCAAGACGAGATCAGGCGGTCAGATCAGGCACGTTATGACCATAGGCTTCATGCTCTTTTGCTGGTTGCCCAAGGCATGAGTTGCCGTCAGGCCGCGCTATACCTTGGCGATTCGCCCCGCACGGTAGCCTATTGGGTTCACCGGTTTGAGGATGAGGGGTTTGCTGGTCTGGCTGATGCTGACCGCCCTGGCCGCCCCAGACGGCTAAATGATGATCAGTTGGCTGAAGTGGCCGAAGCGGTGAGAGGTTCTCCACTTGATTACGGGCTTGAAAGCGGCCTTTGGGATGGCAAGACCCTTTCCGCCTTTATTTTCAAGCGTTTTTCGGTGGAGCTTGGTGTAAGGCAATGTCAGCGGCTGTTCAGGCAGCTTGGTTTTCGGCTCCGCAAACCAAGGCCAGCCACAGCGGGTGCGGACCCGGTCAAGCAAAAGGAATATAAAAAAACTACATGAGTTAGCCAGCGACGATACCGTGGATGTGTGGGCTGTGGATGAGGTTCATTTTCAATTACACGGTTCAAGATGCCGTATGTGGGTGCCGCCTGAGAATAAGGATCCTGTGGTCCTACACAACCCCACTCGGCAAAAGGTCGGCTATTTCGGAGCGGTCAGGCTACGGGACGGGAAGTTCTTTTATGAGCGGGAAGAAGAGGTCAGAGGTGGACCCCATCGGTTGGACAGTTATGGGGTCTGATTAAGCGTGAGTTGCTGGTTACCCATATTGTTCAAATGGGCTTGATTGAGAGGCAGGGAGGGGTTTTGCTCCTTGCCGTCAATCAGCCTGTGCCTAGCTTCCGGCCAGGACTGCTTTTCCAGCCCATTGTGCACTTCCCAGGCGGTCTTGTAGCCCAGGGCCTGGTGCAGTCTCTGATGGTTGTAGAAGTTGATGTAATGACAGATTCCGGCCTTGGCCTCTTTTACAGTGCCGTATGCTTTGAGATAAACCTCCTCGTATTTAAGACTGCGCCAGAGGCGCTCCACGAAGATATTGTCCATGAAGCGGCCCTTGCCGTCCATGCTGATTTTAACTTTTCTGTCCAGCAATAGGCCGGTGAATTTGCCGCTGGTGAATTGAGATCCTTGGTCAGTGTTGAAGATGCCGGGCTTTTGCAGGTCCAGGGCCTGTTCCAAGGCTTCCACGCAGAAATCGGCGTCCAGGGTATTGGAAAGCCGCCAGGACAGCACAAAACGGCTGAACCAGTCCATTACCGCCACCAGGTACAAAAAGCCGCGCCTCATGGGGATGTAGGTTATATCGGCGGCAAACACCTGGCCTGGACGGTTGATCTCAAGCCCTTTCAAAAGGTACGGGTAAATCTTGTGCCCCTTGCCAGGACGGCTGGTATTGGGCTTTTGATAAATAGCCTCAATGCCCATCAGCCTCATCAGCCGCTGCACCCGTTTGCGGTTTATGGGCCTGTTAAGCAGCCGGCCAAGCAACTCGGCCATCTTGCGCGATCCGTAAAACGGAGCCTTCAGGTACTCGGTGTCGATCAGCTTCATCAGCTCAAGATCCTCTTCAGACGGCCCCTTGGACAGATGGTAATAGCTGGATCGGCTCACCCCCAGCAAACCGCATTGCCGGGATATGGACAGCTTTTCATTGTCACGCCCGATCATGGCCCGCCTTTCAGGCATGCTCAATGATCGAGCTTTCTGGATAAAAAACTGTTTTCAACTGTAAGCTGCCCGATCTGGCGATAGAGCTGATCCACAAGGGCGCTTTGCTCTTCTTTCTTGCCCCCGCTCTTGTCCATAAGTCCGGCGGCACCCTCGATCAGCGCCCTTTTCCAGGCATGTATCTGGCTGGGGTGAACCCCGAACCGGCTGGCCAATTCGGCCACCGTCTCATCTCCCTTGATGGCCGCAAGCGCAACCTTGGCCTTGAATGATCCGCTGTGTTTCCTGCGCGATTTGCTCATGTCCCGCTCCTTATAAAATCTGGTCCATTTTAGAGCGAAACTCTCGCTTAGCATACTGTCCAATTTTCGGGGTCCACCTCTGTCTTCAATGCAGAGACTTTCTTTTGCTTTGATTGCTCACGGAGCGATTGAATGCATACATCAATGGCTAATCAATCGTATCGAGTCCAATTGAACATCCTTTTGGACATGCAAAACGGCAACCAAGGACACCATTTGCCCTAGAATCCCTTATCTCTCCCCAGTTCACCCCTTACCCTTGCCATGATCGGCCTAGGTTGTTACGTACCCATTGAACGGCCAATGCTTTTAGATGGGCCTGATCCCATTGATTAATTGATTGATCACCGCCTAATGAACCATTGAAGCCGATTGATTGATAGATCGATGGATTAAACAATCGATGCCCTCTGATCAATCAGATTTTGATCAAAATCAAAAAGTGATGCACAAAGGTTGGAAATAGGGTTGGAAAAATAAAAATAGGTATAAAAAAAGAGGCCAGCTTTTGCAAGCTAACCTCTTGATTTCTTTATGGTAGCGGGGAGAGGATTTGAACCTCTGACCTTCGGGTTATGAGCCCGAGATCACTGTCATCACTGCAGATCACTTATTATCATAACATATCATAATAATTAGATAAATTAAATTTGAATCATCACCGAACATCATGTAAAATCACCCAATATCGCGCACGTTGTGACCAATACGTGACTAAAAATCTACAACCAACCTCTGGAAATTACTATGCCATATTACGAGAAAGCGGGCAAACGGTGGCCTGGTGTCGAAGTCTACGAGTCCAAGTCAAGGAGACACAATGGACGTCCTGACAAGTGCTACTACATCCGCTACCGTGATAACAATTCAAAAATGACCCGCGAAAAGGTAGGGTGGGTATCTGAGGGATACTCCCCTCAACTCGCGGCTCAGGTTCGATCAGAGCGGATCAGAGCTGTGCGCCATGGTGAAGAGCTCCCCCAGAAACGTAAACAGCACTTGACTATGAATGACATCTTTCAGATTTATCTGACCAGCAAGGGGGCTACCTTAAAGGGAGCATACAAAGACCGTAACCGCTGGCAAACTCATCTTCAGCAAAATATAGGAAGGAAATCCGTAAAAAATATCAGCAGTAGCGATATTGAAAATATTGTCAGCCGATTACGCGCAGAAGGAAAGACCGAAGGGACAGTATGGAATGTACTCGAACTGGTAAGACGAATAGTGAACTATGGTGTTGACCAAAAAATGTGCCAACCGCTTGATTTTAAAATCAAACTGCCCAAGCGCTCCAATGAGAAGATCGAAGTTTTAACTCCTGAACAATGGAAAAACCTCATAAAAGCACTAGACGAGTATCCAGACCAAGCAGCCGCAAACATGGTTAGGCTTGCTCTTTTTGGTGGCTTCAGGAAAAGTGAGCTATTTGAGTTGAAATGGACTGATATTGACTTTCGAAACAGGATAATCCACATTAGAGACGCAAAATCTGGAAGCAATGAAACCATCCCGATGAGCGACCTGCTATTTGAAGTTCTATCAGGTCATCCGAAAGGTGATAGCGAGTATATTTTTCCCGGCAAAGGTGGGAAAAAACGGGTAGATTCCAGGATCGCAAATAATATCAAGAAGATTGCTGACTTGCCTTCTTCATTCAGGCCCTGGCATGGTCTCCGTCACGCCTTTGCGTCAGCCCTAGCTGAAACCGGTGAAGTGGATTTATATCATCTCCAGAAGCTGCTACGCCATAAAACCCCTACAATGGTACAGCGATATGCTCATTTGAGGAATCAAGTTTTAGTTAATAGCTCTAACAAGCTAAAAAAGATAGTTGAATAAGGTCAATTATCAGCACCCAATTGGTCAGTTGTTCTGTTAATTTATTGATGATTTATGCTAATTATTAAATAGTTAAATTGCTACAATACTGGAGCTTTAGATGCGTTATTGTGTGGATTTTATAGCAAAGATGCATAAGCGGGTAGTGAAAGAATTAAACGAAGGTGAGTATGATGAAATTTACGACGAATTGCATAGTCTAGAGTCGAAGGGCCATTCTGTCCGTTTGATACATAAACCAGGTAGCCTTTGTAAGCTATCTCCCAATTCCAATGATAAAATAAGTAATGAATTAAAAGGTTTAGAGCTAGAGACCTGTTCCGCATCTGGTATTGTTTGTGATAAATTACATGATTTTATATCCAGCCTAGATTCCAAGGAAAAAAGAGATGATTTCATTGGTAAACCATTAATACACTTGATGTTAGATGAAACAATTGCGAACAAAATATCATATGATTCTGATGGTCTATTTGAACCTGATAGGAGATTTAAGCTAGCATACATGGCATATGAAAAAATGCAGTCATGTGAGGGGGGAGAAGATTTAAGAGTTGCTTCTAAAATTGCTAAATACTCCCTATTATTTGAGATTGCGACTCACTTAACTCACTTGCTTATGATGTTATCAGACGATTCATCAGACCCAGTGAGCCAAAACAGGAGACTAATAACTTTCATGGATCTCGGTGTATATTTGGATAGAATAGACCGGTTAAGTGTTTTTTCAGATGAAAAGAATCATACTGCTTATAGGTCCCTGTTTGGCAAGCTAGCGATTGAATCTACAAGAAATCTCGTAAGGAAACAATATGCTAAACGTGCATGCGAGGAGGCCGAAAACCTTTGGCAAAAGGGTGACACAAGGATGCATCATCTAATAGGAAGAGAATTATTTGGAAAATATAGCAAAGAAAAAGATTTCCCATCAGGTGTTACAGAGAAATTCTTTATCAGAAGCATAAAAGATGTTGCAGATAAACACCACCGTAAAAGTGGTGTTAAAAAAAGATAGCCTCCCTCAAGCCGTAAGGCTATCGGGAGGCCATATCTAACTCACCATGCCCAGGATTTCCCCGCCTACCTTTTGTAGCCGGTGTGATGATTCAGCGGGAAGGGCATCATACTGGGCACCCTTGGTGTAGGCGTTGACCACAGCCCACATGTTCTGTTTGCTTTCACCCCGTTCCCAGCCCCATGCCGCTGCCTCAGTCTCCAGCTCATTGAGCTGAAACTGCCGGTTGAAGGCCTGCATGGTGGCCGGCGGATCATCCACGGCGCTATCCATGGAGATCTGGATGCGCTCCTGGGTTACTTGCCTGCCCTGCTCCGCATTGACCAGCAGCTCCGGCAGGCGTTCCAACACCGTATCCGAAACATGGCGGAATGAGCCCGCCACCTGCTTATCGGTAATGATCAGGCCGTTGGTGCAGACCAGGCGCAGGAAATAGGCCGATACCGAGAAGCAGGACAGACCCACCTCTGAGTTGCTCACGCTGACCCCTGATTTCAAACGATCCGATGAAACCGTAAGGTTTGAATTCCGATCAGGGATACCCAGGCTCATGAAGTTCTTATCCAGGCTGACCTGGACTTTGCTATCCAGGTTATAACCATGCTGCTCAAGGGCGTCCAGGACCGCGATGTTATCCACCGGCTTGTAACGGGGCGTGAATAGTGCCCTGACCTCACGGCCATCGAAGCGGAAGAACAGCTCTTTATTGGACTCGTGGGCCAGCCAGTATTCCAACTGCTCGGCCTGAAGCTCTGCCGGGCACCGGGTCAGATAGGGATAGGGAACGTTCAAACGGTTGGCGATTGCCCGCTGGGCCAAGAGGCGCATGCCGAAGCAGCGTCCCCCGATTCGCACCGTATCCAAGCTCTCGAAGGTGATCTGATCCACCGGCACCAGCTGGTCATGGTGATTGGCCGACATGGTAACCACCTGGTCCATGACATCACCCAGGGTGATCAATGACATGATATTACTCCTAAATTGCATTTTGTTGTTTGTTAAGGCTTGGCAGGGCAAAGGCTTTGCCCATGGCTATTGAGGGGGTACGAGACTTGTACTAACGCCGTTATTACTGCTTTGAGGCCCAGGCTGTGATGGAACAGCGTCCACTTTGTTTTGGATCATTAAGATGGAGTCAATGGAAGTGGTTGAATTAATAGGATCAATCGGAATCCTGAAATTCACCTGGACCATCAGTTCCACTAGCCAGCAGGATGATTTGGCCGATCCCACTTCAGGAAACCCATTCCACTTGTTGCTTAAAACATCGTTTCAGGCCTGTATAAAGGCGTTTCCAGGGAAATGGATTTAATCCCACCGTTTAATGGAGCGAAGTAACTGATCCAGCTCAATAGGATTATGTACTGGACACGAGGACGGAGCCTCGGCTTATTCCACCTTGCCAGCGAACCAATCCTTACAGCGTGAGGCAAATCCACAGCCCTTGCAGCGCCAGCTTGCATCATTGGGGATAAAGATGCCCTTCTGGATGCCATCCCAGACCGCCAGGATTTTGCGCCGTGCTGCCATGAAGTCTGCCTCCGACCTGGTGGTGTAATACTGGATGAACTTGGGTGTCTTTGTCTTGACCAGGCAGTCGAAGCGCAGCAGCACATCACGGTTGGCATGGCCGTCAGCCTTGGCCGCCATGTGGTAGACCGTGAGCTGGAAGCTGTCATCGATGTCCCGGTCGCTGTAGGCCTTGGCACAGGTCTTGTGATCCACGATGGTGACCACTCCAGCCTCATCCTCAATCACCAGATCGAAGACTCCAATGATCGGAATCGGTAGGCCATCGAGCCCGAAAGCAAATGGCTGCTCGATGCCAAGCACTCGGCAATTCTCCTTGGGCACCTCTTGGTGGAATACAGCCAAGAGAGCCTTGCCTTGTTCAAGCAGCAATTCAGGGCCTCTGCCTTCCTTGAAGCTGACTTGGCCGGGTTTCTGGGTAACGCTCTGCCACTTCTGCTCGAATGCAGAAGTGAGCTCATCCACGGGCATAATGATGCCCTGGCCTGCACAGGCATAGTAGTCAGCCAGACAAGCATGGATTGTGGAGCCGAACACCAGGGCCTCGGGGTTGGACTCAGGCGGTGCTCTATCCACCTTGGCAAAGCGGTAGGCAAGGCCGCACTCGATATACTGGTTGATGCTGGAAACCGACAGATGCGGATGTTTCCTCAATTCATTGAGATTCAATAGACACCTCCTTATAAAACGAAGCAAACTTCGTTTTTTGGGCAGAATTGGGCGCACTGATCTTTAACCGGCTGTACGCGGTTTAAATGGCATCTCTTGTTTTGTGGGGTGGATTAAGCGGCTTGCTGAAGCATGCGGATGAAGTTACCGGCCTGGTCGGGGTTCAGTTCCTGCACCGAGACTCCGAACTGTTCCCTGGCCATTTCCTGGAGCTGATCTTCAGCAATATCACGGCGGCGGCACAGGTTGTCAATGGCCCTGGTTTGGGCTTCGCTCATCACCATACGGCCCTGGGACACTTTAGGGCTGCCCTTGGGAGGCACGCTAGGGTTTATAGGCCTCTGGGTGCCCAAAGTGAGAACCTCAGGTTTCTGGTCGGCGACCACATCGATTGCATCGTTCATGTCCATGAGCTCATCCACCGAGGTCATGCCCACGTTTGTGAAATCCCGCAGCGCCCTGGCCTTGGCCCGGGTGGAAGCCATGCGCAGCAAGTGACGCCTGACCTTGGAGTTGCAGTTGGCAGGGTTGGCATCGCCGATATCCCCATAGAACTGGCCATCTTTACCCTCGGCCACCGCCCGAACCACGGCGGTATTGTCATTTTCCACTGATGGATATTGCAGGATTTCAGTCTCGACTCTGACCAGGCCGCTTTGGTGGGCGGCATGCAATAATCCGGTATAGGTGACAAAATCCTTACCCTCAATGGTAATCACAAACTTGGGGTCCAGATTGGGTTTGCTTACCGCTTTGTTTTCATTTTGCGTTTGATTCATTTTTATTCCTCCGTTTTTGTTTGGTTTCTTCATAGGCCCACTTCAAAACCTCAATCACTATTTTTATCGTCAATTCAGCCCATTGCATATCTCTCCTCGATGAAAAGAGTTGATAGAAATGAAAAACAGCCCAGCAAAGCAGGCTGTTATTAAAGGCATTATATTTGGGCAATTTGGTGGAGCAGTTTTTGCTTTTTAAAGGCAATGATCAAATATGCAGTTAATAAATGGCATGGATATATGTGCCAACTCATATCATTGTTTTATATATATAAAATACTGAAGGGCAGGTAACTGCCATTCAAGAGCTCACTTTTTTGGGATGGATTATTGGTAGATAGAATGATGACGTTGTTGGGTGCCTTTGGTTTGAACTACCCCCGCGTTAGCAGGGGCAGTGATTCTGGTTGCCTACGTGGTGATTAACCGGCGTTAATATCAATCCCAGTTTTCACCCTTTTGCCAGTCGTTATAGTCATCATCATCTTGCAAGTCGTTTCGGTCGCGGAAATCGCTCTCGTCTTCATCCGCTGTGATTTCAAAGTCACTGCGGGTATCTTCACTGAATTCATCTCTGGCCATTTTCCCTCCGATCAAGCTAAGCGGTTGTTATCTAACTGATTTCACAAAACAGAAATTTGTGTCTATAGGCAACCTCCCGTGACGCATCAGCATCATTTGCTTTTTTACGTTTTGATACTTCTGCAGGACTGAAGATATCGTTTTTTTCATCCCTACAAACTTAATGTTAAGTCTGATGGACATACTTAGCAAGTGTTTTCATATTGTCAGACTGTGTATTTGTGTCACCCCTTCTGCGAACATGGACTCCACAAAACCGCATTGCAGAGGGAGGGCATCATTTTGGATACAAAACAACTGGTTGGAGCTCGGGTCAAAGCTCTACGTATGAAAAAGGGACTCACTCAGGAAGAACTTGCCGAGGTGGTTGGGATTAATCCCAAGTATCTCAGCGGCATTGAGCGCGGTAGAGAAAATCCTACCTTTAACACCCTGATTAGTTTGGCAAATTCACTTGAGGTAGATTTTAAGGAGATGTTTGACTTGCTGGAAGGTGAAGACCCGGAGCATGGTAAGGAATATGTGCGGGATTTGCTTAAGCAGGCCAGCAATGATCAAAGCAAGCTGATATACAAGGTCCTGAAAGCGGTGCTAGGGTGACAGTATCAATCTTACTGATGCCTCATTTAGATATCAGTAATATTTGGGGGTTAGGCTTGCCTCTATTGTTATGAAAATACGATTATGCGGAAATTGTTCATTCATACAACTCAATTACGTCAATATCAACTTCGAACCTATTGGCAATATATTCAATCAGTTGTTCGTTTGATGTGAACTCTGTGTTATCGACTAATTCTCGGTGGTATTTCTCGACACCGTCTGCGTTCTAAGAAATAACTTACCCCATTCGGAAAATACTACCTATATACTCGGTGACATTATCGTCAAGATAAACCTCGACACTAATGATCATGAATCCCCTCTTACTGGTAAATATTTGTATTCAGCTTCTCCCTGCCCCTAAGGTGGGTCCTAAACATTTGCAGGTATTCTGACTCACCGGCTTCAGCAGGATCAAGGGAAATATTAGCCCACCAACCATAGACGGTTACATATCTCGATTTTTTCATTGATAATCACATAATAGACAAAGCCAATGATCTGACTGGACTTGGCCCAGGACTACAAGCTATCATAAATTGGGCCAAATGAAGGTGGTATGAACCAAGTTCCAAGCAATAAGGTTCTGTTCGGTAATGCCTGCAACAGTCCCAATGATTGGTTCTCAATAGACAAGACTATACTCTGCTTTTGTTGAAGTTTTGCTAAATATGCATTTACTTCGGGTATAAATAAATGATAATAACTCGGCTAATTGACGGGTTACATCTGGGGGATAATCATAAATTACAACAATCGAAACCATTTAAATAGCGCTGGATTAAACTATGAGAGACTTACCAGATTTTGAGATTACAACACGGGAAGCAAAAGAATTTATCTTTGATAGCCTACTTGCGCAAAAAGCGCTAGCCACACCTTTCATATCAAGCTTAGCTAATATGGTACGGGATTTGCTTGATCTTGTGTCTCGGTTGGTAGACTCCTGCCACCTGCCGGAGTTTACAGATCATGGGCTACCCCATATTTGTAGCCTAATAAAACGTATATCTGATTGGGGAGAATGCGATGGATGGCTGCTAAGATTGAAAAGAGAGTTATGTGGCAAACTTCTAATTTCAACTATTATACATGATCTAGGCATGTTATCTCAAAACCCGCTCCACGTTAAAGATCCGAATATACCGCCGCCTAAGCAGGGTGAGTTTGTTGATGCTACGTGGGTAAGAAGAACTCACGGAGACAGGCTTGATAGTCTATTAAAGGAATCAGTAAAAGATATCAAATCATGGAAAATATTTTTAAGTGAAAAAAGATATAATGACTTCCGTGTCGTTGTGGAGTTAGCTAAATCGCATAATTACTGGCCACACACATGGCAAGATAATTTCCCAGGAACTCTAGGGATTGCCAGCCCACAAAACAGAGGTTTGGCAGCAGTAATTGCAGTTGCAGACTTGCTTGATGAAGATGCGACACGATGTGACACGGTTACACTTATAAGGCATCGTCTTGCTAATGATATGAATCACTCCCATTGGTTGAGACATGTGTTGACAAAGGAACGAGTCAACATTCATTCTGAAATCATCCACGTAAACTTTAAGGCGCTGCCTGGTTATAGAGCCAGTCTTGAAAAGGTTTTTATAGGCCTTAGAAACCAATACAAATTGACGCTTTTATACAAAAGTGAATTGTCACATATTGGTGCAAATATAAAGGAAATAAAATTTTATCCAGATTCAGAAGAACCACCTGTTAATGAAAATGACACAGATTATGAAAAATTCTGTGGTTTATTTCAAGAAAAACCTGAATTAAAAATCAATCTGGAGGAAAAATTACTACATTCATTACTAAGCGAAGCTAGAGAATTTGTAGGCCCTAATTTCCAGAATATTGACTTGAAACAAATCGATCTCTCATCCTATCGAAATTATGCTAAAGGATTGATCACGGAAGAAGAACGTACAGTAAATGGTTTTTTAAATCAATCCAAGTAGCAAAGTAGGCATAGTGAGTAAGACAATGAAAAATCAAAACAACAACGATCAAAGTATTTTTCACCTTAACACATTTTTAGCATCTAGGGCACGACGAGCCTGTGCTAATCATCAGATCGGCAAATCAACTCATTTAGCTTGGCTTGCACTGTCTGCTTTTAAAAAAAATCCTGAAAACACCAGATGTCAATTAAATATTGAAAATACATTATGGGCTTTTGTCTTTTATCTATATGGAGCTATTTCTTGTGATTGGGCAAAAACGGCTCTGAATATACTGTCTGAAGTTTGGCCTGATGCACATCAAAAATTTTACATTCCGAATAAATTGATTGTTTCATATTGCGAAATGATTTACCAAGACATGGTGCGGGGAAAAACTGATTTAGAATTGGTTCCTCCGTTTGACAAGACGCCATTAAATTTGGATTGTAGCTTTATAGAAAATGGATTGCACCCTTTTGAAGTTTCTCTTTTGCTATCTTTAATCCTAGAGCAATACTTTGACCCCTGTAGGTTAATAAAAGCAGTTCCAGTTGAAAATTACATGATTTTTTCATCGGAACTTGCAAATAGAATTATTGATGTTCCTATATGTACCGATTTAAAAATCGACGAATATGTAAAAAAGATACTTACCAGAGAGGTGCAAAGAATAGGCTTCCAAGCTAATTTATTATTTTCAACCGACGAGTCCGCAGATGAAAGTTCTAATATCTATCATAATAGAGAGGTACAACCTAATTTAGCTCAAGCTTGGTCAACTTTTTTCAATGCTAGGGGTGACACTCGAACTATAATTAATAATCTTATCGATAAATATCAATATGATGATCCTGATTTTCTTTCTGCTCAAAACTTGACACTTCGAATGGCTGGTTGGTACAAATCAGAGTTGCAGCAAGATTTTAATCAACTAATAGAACGCGAACTTCTTTCGCTAGATCAATGGTATACTGATTTAGATAAAAGTACAAACATCTTTATAAGTAACGATATTGTAGAAGATGAACAAGGAAAGGAGAAAAACCATTTATTGCTAAAAGCTAAAAATGAAGTTGCTAAATCTAATTTTAATAAGGCTTTGGAAATTCTTAGCAACGGATACAACATTATTCAGGAAGAATTAAAACTCTTGAAAAATCGAGTCAATGATTATGACGATATCAAGAAGCTTCATGAGTCTCCAACGGCGATCAAAAGATATATTAGACGCGAGTTGTCGTTTCCTCCAGCAATGATTTCTCATATGCGAATTCAGAATTTGAATAAAACGATAAACGATGTTTTAGGAAAATCAGGTGATGTCAGTGAATATGATTTAAGATTATTTAGGTCAAACCTCAGGCTTGTGCACAATGATGCATTAAGGCGTTGGGATTTACGTACGATTGAGCAAGCATATGAATCGGCATGCAGTTTAACTTACGCTCTTTACCACACTCAGCAGGAAATGAATATACTCCATTTTTATTCCGAGTACCCTTTCTTTCTTAGCCAACGACTAACCGTTTCAAAATCAGAAGAAAAAATTGCTACTGAGATATTAAAACAATTGGAACTAAAGACTATTAGTAAATCTAACTTCCGATTACTGTTAAAATCACGTTTTATACGTCAAAAGCTTCGACTCAGAATCGCAAATATCCTCACAGACTCGATACCAACAGAAATGTTAGGTGAATTGGCAACTATGTCTACTCGGTTTTTCAAAAGACAGCACAACGTAAGCTCAACTTTAGGTTGGGATTTGTCTTTAATGCAGTTCTGGACGGACGTTTTTAAGTGGCAACTCGTTGAGCACTTGCCATTTGACGAACTACAAGAATTTTTATTAAAATCTTTTAAAAGCCCACTCTATTGGCAACTCTACCCAGAACTTCTGAGTCAAGCTCTTGCAAAGTGTCAAAACATGGGGATGATAGATGAGTGGATAGATGCACTATCAAGTATCAAAGATGATAATCTGGATATATATGAGCACAGGCGACGAGCTCAAATCTTATTGGATGCTTTTAGCATTTGTAATTATTTCAACTTAAAGGATAGGATAAACATACTCAGCCCTACCCTAACCAACGTATTATCTTCTTGGGAATCTGCCCTAAGAAAAGAAAAACAATCCGCCACAAGAAATGGCGAAATAGTGTCGGTAAATATTTATCGTGCTATCTTTTTACCTGATTTCAATTATCCAGTCAATACGTTGGCTACCCAAATCCTTGAGTCTTTCTTTAAATGGATAGTTGGGAAAGATGATTCAACAGAATCATTGCCATTCGGTGTTTTACTCAACCAGCTTCTGAATAATGGAGCTAGCATAGAAGAGCCGTCAGGGGTTTTAGAAAAAATAGCCAGCTATATTACTTCAAATTCCATCAATTCAAAAAAAATTAATAGTGCAATCATTCTCGCGTGGGCGATAGTTAATAATCCCAACACCATAGCTTTGCCACACGATCATTTTGAACAATTACTTAGAATAATTAAAAAAAGTCATAAGGCCCTGCATGACAAGACAAATGCTATGGAAGCATTGTGGAACAATTATGACATATTGCAATTGAGTACCTATTTGCGTTCACCAAGTGATATTAAAAGTATTTTCCTGTCTGAATTGAACGCCATTGAATGGCAATCAGAAGAGAACCGACCATATTTGGCAGTTCTTCATTTTGCAATAATCCTGCATCAACCAAACTTTGGATGGGAACACCTAACAAGGCTCCAGAATATGATTATATCTCAGCATGATAATTCTAGATTTTTGCAAACATTCTTGGGGACTATAGCAAGTATAGAGGAGCGTTGGCTTGGGCAAACGGATATCAATTTACTTAAACTGCTAGCTGAGATGTTGTCTAAAGAAAAAAGTAGAGTCTCTTTACCCCAAGTAACTCTTGATTTTATTCTTAAGATTATTATGAGCACTAGTCAATCATCTAATCCCGATTTGCGCAGACAATCAGCCAAGTTGGCAAAATCTTTCATCACTTATGATTTAGCAAAAACTTCGATATCAGAACTTACTAAGCAATTCCGTGATGATTCTCGTGCAAGGGTAAGGGATATTTTTACGTAATGATATTCTCACAATAATTGCTACAATGAGATGTGTTCAGTGTTTTGAATATGTTATATTTGAAGTATTATATTTAAATATGAGTGTCAAACTACTTCAGGAATTAATTAACGTACTTCAGAAATATCAATCAAAATCCTTAATTCTCATCATCCACAGTAAGGTGATATTTCTGTCGTAACAGGTAGGCTGCTTTCCATAGCACTTCGGCTTGAGCCTCATCAGGCCATATTTCAGCCTCATCCTCAATGGCATTTATCAAGTTCAAGGCCCACTCTTGCGATTTGTCATTCAATTTAAGGCCTCATTTAATAAATGGGTTGATGTTGCCCTGTATATCTCGAATGCGAAGCGCCCGTTCTCGCTCCCAGCGGTCGATGGGATCGGTCTTGTCCCATGCCTTAAAAAGATTACGATTCTTCTTGCTTATGATACCACGCCCTGGATAGGCCCAGTTCATGTAGAAGTAGGTCCTGGCGATATCACCGCGTATATGTTCCGGGGGTTCTGCCTTTCGGTCTCTAATCTCCATATCACAGTTCCCGAAGCGCCTGGACTCACCTGGGATCATGGCATAGGAAAAGTTGGAACGCAGGCCATTGATCTCACCCACAGCAGGGTAAAGGTTGTACATATCGGCCTGCATGTACCGGAAAAGGTGATTTGTTTTATCGGCGCAGCTGCGCCCTTTGAAGGCCTTACCCTTGCGATTTAAGCAATTAGGGTGACCCTGCCGCCATTCCTTAAAGCTTTGGCCGAATGCATGAGCAGGGACCACATGCTCCCATTCAATGCGGTTGGCACGAGCATTGTCCTTGAATGGTACGTAGCCATTTCCGCTAGTAATCTTCTTTTGGGTACTGAAGGTGCAGCCACAGTAGAAGGTGGTTAGGTGATCATAATACACCTTGGTGAGCAGTAACTTTTTGGATTTATTGAATGATTGTATTGTGGTATTGCCATCAGCCCAGCTAAACGTAGTGGCCATCAAAGCAATAATGTTGAAACATATTAATATTATTAATAATTTAGCGCTTTTCATGGATTCTCCATAGCATTGTTAGGATAGATTTTTTAAAAAAACTATTATAGCTTTCAGCTAATTAGAATCAAATTTGAATTACAGAAGTAGACAGAGTAAAAAATATATATTTTTATTTACTTGATTTTATTAAGTTTTTTATCTGGTGGAGGTTTTTAAATAATATTCGAGTTGCTGCAAGATGAGGAATTGGATCATGTCCGAGATCAAATATTCTGCTAAATTTCATAGCCATGGTTGATCTTACTAGACTAAGCACCTATCTATCAGTTAATATAGGACCAATGTCATTAAGTTAACGGATTTGCTTGTACGCCATCGCCGGTATCTGTAGTTTTATGCCTTTCTTCCTGGGGTATTTCCTATTTGATCTGATCGGTTCAGTGGTTTTCAAAAATAGGTTCAGCACATCATCTATTATTGCCCTTGGTTTGTCTTGTTTAAACAGTAATACAATGGTGTCTTTCATCTTGGAAAGTGCTTGAGTAAAATTCACTTTATAGTCATACAGTTTAGCTTGGTTTTGAATTAATAACCAGGCTTGAACCGGGTGTGTCATGGCGGTCACCAGGTTAGTGGAAAGCACTTTAGCATGAAAATCTTGCTCTATTGCCTGTACAGTTTTGCCGCTGAACTCTTCAATTTGCACACGGCACTTCAAGGTCTTGTAGTTTTCTTCTACAGGCCACCTGAGGCCGTAGAGTTGCTTGAACAGATGACTTGGGAAAAGCTTTTCGCCGGTCAGGGAAGTGATTAGAACTTCGGTATCTCCGTTATCCAGGAATACCTTGATGAGCCTCAACTTAATGGGCTTTAGATTCAACCCCAAATTCTTACACAGTTTGCGGCCTCTTGGGTAATTGGGAGGCTCGACTTCAATAATGGCCTGGCTTTTACGGGCAAGGCAGAACTCTTCCACTTGCACCCAGTGGCTGGTTGACATGCGGGTGCAAAACTGAATGCCTCTTTTCAACATGAGGGCGAAAAGCCAATAGGCTGGATAGCCCATATCAAACAAAATCAGGTCTTTGCCTCCCAAATCCTGGCTCAAGAGGTGCTCAGCGGCCAGCCTGCGTTCGCCGACAGACTTCGGAGCCAGACTGGCGTCGAGGGTTATATGATTCAAGACATCATAGAGTTGGGAGACCCGAGCTAAAACGCAAGGACCGCCTTTGCGGGGCCGCCACTGGCCGAAGTGGGCTTTAGTATGTTTGTTGTTGGGCAGCCTTAAGCTG
The DNA here is from genome assembly GCA_963675675.1 of Desulfarculaceae bacterium. GTDB lineage: Bacteria > Desulfobacterota > Desulfarculia > Desulfarculales > Desulfarculaceae > Dethiosulfatarculus. Next base: position 6,446,469 of record OY776512.1, on the reverse strand, counting down.
CTTCCATCTATGGCCAGTAGTCTGAACCCATGCCAGGTCTTGACTGGAAAATGTTTGTAAAAGAAATCAGCCAAGGTGAAATTCAGTTCCACAAAAGCCGAGCTGCAAAGCTTTTTTCTGGCTTGAGTAAAGGCGCTTTTAGTTACGAACCTGAAAGGGATAAGCAGCTTATTTGTAGTCTTAAAGAAGTGATCTAATTCATCCTGAACCGATCCCTTTAACATATTCATTAAAAATATTATCAGTGTTTGAAATGACAATTTCCTATTTCTCGTAAAGCTTTTATCATCGATTTTATGTCTATCAACAAATCCAGAATCAAATATTTTTGATTTGAGCACATCAACTAAGTTGGCACATATATTGCCAAGCGATATCCGTGCCAACAGATAGCCGTTCTAAGTTATTATTGTCCATTTAATTGCTCCATTATTTATGTTTATCCACATGGTTTATTGTAACATATAACTGTAAATATAATGAACTTTTCTTAACTTAATGACATTGAATATAGGACAAGTCACTTCGAGGGGGAAAATGCATCTACCACTAACACTGTTATTATGTGCCGCTTGCTGTGCGTTAACCAAAGCAGGCAACACATTGATTGTGCAATGAGCAAAGTAGATACTTTTTTGCTACCAGATATTGTCGGCATGTTCCCTATGTACGTACACAGTGTCGCTGAGTTCTGTTTTGCTTAAAGATTCTATTTAAAGATTGAGTTCTGGCTTGCTCATGAATTATGCAATAAATCTTGAGGTGCATTGGTTTTAAAGAGTGATAATTTGAGATTAAAATATTAAAAATGGTTTTCTCAAGGATTGATCCTAGATTATCAAGAGCTTCGCCAATAGAGTACGCCGTCTGATATCACAATAAATATTTTGCAAAATCTGCTTTTGCCTTCAGACCCCTAATATTATTACAGTAATAACATTCACTGTCACCTTTATCCAGATTGACGGTGACTCTACCGTGATCACCCCGATAGACCAAGCAACTATTTGCTGGCCGCATCCCTGTTGCATTTGCGATGAATTCCGTAACAGCCAAAGAGGCAATAACACCGTTCACTGATACTATGGACGGGCCTGAAATGTTGAGGTCATCTTGATCCATGCCATAGAGATTTTTTGTGTCTTCTCTTGCTAAAGGGTTTTGCATAAAACTGGCAACCTCATTTTTATCTATAAGGCCTAGGCAATACAGGCATCCATTGGTCCCATTAATAAAACAAACTCTACCACCGAAAATAGTGGTGTTACCCAACAGGATAATTTCAGAGGCAAGATCAAAATATTGCAATTTATAAGCCAAGGTAAGCTCATTAAGGACATGTCTAGGTCCGTCATGGTCCAAGCACCCGAATACATAATCAGATTGTTTGACCAAATTAAAAGCTTCTCTACTTATTAGGCTTTTTTGAGCAGTATGTACTTTGATTTTCGGATCAATTTTGGACACAATTCGCTTTGCAATCTCTGTTTTGGGGTCCCCAACATCCTCAGGAAGAGTTCCAACGTAGCGGTTAAGATTGCTCTCCTCCAAATTTTCGGCGTCTACTATGCTAAGTTCCCCAACGCCAAGGTAGCAAAGTTGCTGAACAACATGAGTACCCAGTCCCCCGAACCCAACCACGGCGATTTTGAGCTCGCTGATGCGCTGCTGGCCATCAGAGCCAAATGCCATAATGTTCCGGTTATGCCTGTCGCGCATATATCGCACCTTTTTTGGAGAGGGTTTGGCCTGTCGGCTTGATCATTTTGGAGTTGATTTGAATCCCATTCACCTGGTTAGGCGGCTCATTTCGCTCGACCCAAACCAAGGAATCAAAATCGTAGGGTGTTACAACTACTGCGGCATACGGTCTACCAGGTAAACGCCACATGATGTGCGGGACAAAATTCTGAAAACCATTCAGGTCGCTTACGGAAAAGGATGCAGGCCAATGATGCGGGTGAGAGTGCCATTCAATAAGGCAAGCTTCCATGTCGTGAGCGCGTTTGACAAGTTGCCCACATTTCCAATCGGTTAACTCCAAGTAATATTCGCTGTGATGCTCGAATCCCCAGGGGAATATTGGCTCCCAATCCAAAAATGAAAGATGCATGTCAGCGCCGACCTTTTTAGAAGCCGCGAAAACAAACGCAGCCTGTTCATTTTTTGAATCCGGGGGCAGCAGGTGCTTAACTACATCTTTTAAAATAGTCTCGGGCATGTCGATCATTATCTTTTGCATCATCTGCCCTCCCGGAACCGCTGTGAAAATCCCATGACCCACGACCAAAGGTTGTCACCAACGCTCACCGCAGCCTTCGGTTTCCAACAAGCTGGCTGCCATGAAAATACTGCCCAGGTTCCCCCAAAGGGCGGACTGTTCTTCGCTGGCTCAGTAAAATTATTTGGCATTTGATCACCAAAGCGTAGGCCCGCAGGTACGTATATACCGTAAGGGTGCGTACCTGGATAGCTTGGTGGTATCTGGAAAGCCGCATCCACCTTGTCACGATTCCATCCAGGCGGAAGTTTATAATCAGGTATGCGCACCCAGTGCCCAGATACGGCGTATTCCAGATTGGGGTAGGTTTTACGCAGCAGATTTATTTCTTCGTCAATCCTAGCCTGCATGCGAGCATCCCCTCTTCCAGCTGACCTTTTTTGCGAAGCCGTGACCGGGCTTCAACTCCACAACTTCACCAGGCTGAAGGGTCCGCTCCTCATTTGTTTTTAGGTCGATTTCTATCACCCCGACGCCTACATCCCAACCGCCAAGTTCTGCAATTTGTTCAGTTGAAATAGTGGGTTGGTCCCAGGCAAACTCTCTGCCCTCAACGTTGACCCAATACTTTGGCCCTTGTTTTTCGTTTTTTGGCGACATCCCAAATCCTCTTTTCTTTCCGGCATCTTGTCTTACTCAAAAAAGCCTTTTATGATATGATCGATTTCAGCTGCAACCTACGCAGCGCTTTCTCATCTATGCCGGTGAGATCAAGATTTTTGCACCGGTAGTACAAAAAAAATTCACTGACCGGCATAAAGAAGTATGAGGGGGGTATGAATCGGGAGGTAAAAAACCAGTTTGAACAGGCTGACTGGGGTGAGCTAACCAGGAAACTAGCGGTATATATCGCAAGGCGCTTTTCAACCATATATGGCAAATCAAGCCCTCAAATATCGCTGGCAGGTGGTGCCTCTATAGAAGATATAGTTCAAGAAACTATCCAAAAGGCCCTGGACGGCTCTAGGAACTGGGACCCATCTCGTGCAACCTTGTGGCAATTTCTAGAAGGTATAGCTCGTAGCACTTTTAGCCATCACCATGAAAAGAAAGAAACACAGCTTAGAAGCAGTATAGCTATTGGTTCGGGAAATGAGACGGATCAAAACAGCAAAACAACTCTCAGCATAGATCCAGCATCTCCAAATCCAAGTCCCGAGAACATTGTTATTGCTCGAGACAATCTGAAAAATTTGTTCAACCGACTTAAAGATGAAGTTGAGGATGATGATTCCCTATTGGTTTTATTTTGCCTAGAAGAGGGGATTGTTAAACCGGCTGACATTTCCCAAAATACCGGTTTGGATATTAGCCGTATTTACAACATTAGACGTAATATAAAAATTATAATAGATCATATCCATGAAGAAAATGATAAGAATAAATAGATGAAAGCAGGTCGTTATGGACACAAAAGATAGAAATATAAATGCAGAAATTGGTGATAATCTGCTTAATTTCCTATCAGACACGGAAGGCCTTACCGATGAAGAAATTGATGATGAACTTTTAAAATATAATGTAAATATTAGTTCTTTGACAACTAAAGTGCAAAGCATGGTATCTGTTAAACTTGATTCAGAAAGATTAGCTTGGCAAAAAGATGCAAGCATCACGAGAGATAAAGAACTTAACAAATTACAGAACCTTAAGTTTAAACTTATAAATCTATCGCGAAATGAATTGCTTGCAGAATTCCAACAAATGTTAAATGGAATAGCTCCAAAATTGTCATTGGAATTTCGAGAGTTAGACCCCACACAACTTGATGACAATGAGCTGCAAAATATTATAGTTGAATTGATTCATCTGGAAAATAATGTGGATGAAGATGGCGAATAGATTTGACATGTGAGCATAGCCAATGGAACCTATCGAAGCGGCATCCAAGATAATTAGCGATCTATCGATTAAGCATCCAAGCGAAATTAAAACTGAACTTATAGCACAACACTATGGAGCTACAGTTAACTATGCGAATATGAATGCAGCTGCTGGTCGCCTTGTAAGACTGGGTGATAGAGCGATCATTACCATACCACTTAATACGAACTACGATGGCAGGAGACGATTTAGCATAGGCCATGAACTCGGACATTTAATATTGCACCAAGGCTTATCTGGGTTATTCAGTTGCAGTTCCCAAGATATGATGGATTGGCGGGGTTATAAAGCTCATGAAACTCAGGCGAACCAGTTCAGCGCCGAATTACTGATGCCTTATGAACTTTTCTATCCAAAAATAGTAAGAAAAATTCCTAATATTCAGCTGGTTAAATTGTTAGCTGAAGAGTTTAGGACCTCTTTAACTGCAACTGCTGTGAGGTATATTCACGTCACGAAAGAACCGTGTGCGCTTATATACTGTGTTGACAGTCAGATACAGTGGTTTATGAAAAATAGAGATGAGTTTAACTATATGATCAAAGATCATAAATCTCTGGTGGACCCAGATTCCATGGCTTATGAGGCTTTTGTCGGCAATGGGGATTTCCCATCCGGGCAATCAGTACCAGCCGAAGTATGGATCAAAGCTGATCGACTATACAATAGAGATTTAGAATTGATAGAATCAACCTGCTATCTGGAATCATTTAACGCAACTCTAAGTTTACTATGGGAAAAATAGATAGACATTCTCGTCAAAGGACTATCAATTGGCCAACATAAAACCCATAGAATCCTACTTCAAGGAGCTTCAAGAAATCCGCTCAACAGGCGGCGGCACCAAGGAAACTTCTTACTACACCCCTCTTGAGAACCTGCTAAATGCCCTGGGCGGCAAGTTGAAGCCAAAAGTCCGGGCAGTAGGCCAATTGGCTGACGTTGGGGCCGGGCATCCAGATTTTGGGCTATATGCTCAAAACCAGTTTCAGCGCGCTCGGGACAGCCAGCCCATGGCCGGTCAAATACCGGAACGCGGCGTAATTGAGGTCAAGGCCACCAATGACGATTCATGGCTGACGGCGGATGGCGGACAGGTAAGTAAATATTGGGGCAAGTACCGTCAGGTGCTAGTCACCAATTACCGTGACTTTGTGCTGGTGGGGCAGGATGGCCAGGGTAATGCTGTTAAACTGGAAACCTTCCGCCTGGCCCACAGCGAATCAGACTTTTGGCTGAGGATACAGCGGCCCCGCAAGTTTGCCCAGGCAACCGGTGAACGCTTGGCCGAGTACCTGATACGGGTGCTGAAGCATTCCGCTCCCTTGGCCACACCTAAGGACCTGGCTTGGTTCCTAGCGTCTTATGCTCGTGAGGCCCTCTTTAGAGTTGAGGATGCTGGTCTCGAAGCTCTTGATCCCATAAAAAATGCGTTAGAGCAAACCTTAGGATTGGAGTTCTCTGGTGATCGCGGAGAACACTTCTTCCGCTCAACCCTTGTCCAAACCCTGTTCTATGGGGTGTTCAGTGCCTGGGTCCTTTGGTCGCAAGAGCATCCACCTGCTGATATTTCAGCACGGTTTCGCTGGAAAGAGGCCGTATGGACGTTACACGTTCCAATGATCCAGGCCCTTTTCGAGAGAGTTGCTACCCCCAGCAAACTAAAACCGCTTGACCTAATGGAACTCCTAGATTGGACCGAAACAGCACTCAATCGAGTAGATCGTGCTTCATTCTTTAGTGTTTTTGAGCAAGGCCAAGCTGTCCAGTACTTCTACGAGCCATTCCTGGAAGCCTTTGATCCCAAGCTGCGAAAAGAGTTGGGAGTCTGGTACACACCCGCTGAAATTGTGCAATACATGGTGGCTCGAGTAGACCAAGTTTTGAGGACTGAACTAAATCTCAAAGACGGTCTTGCTGATCCCCAGGTTTACATCCTTGATCCTTGCTGCGGTACAGGTGCTTACCTTGCAGAGGTAATTCGCACTATTGAAAAGACACTGCGTGAAAAAGGTGGTGATGACCTTGTGGCTTATGATCTCAAAAAAGCTGCTACGGAAAGGGTCTTTGGTTTTGAAATCCTGACCGCGCCATTTGTGGTTGCTCATATGCAGATTGGGCTAATGCTACAAAAGGCAGGTGCGCCTCTTATAACTGATGGCAGTGAACGCGCAGGAGTTTACCTCACCAATGCCCTGACAGGCTGGGAGCCTCCTGAAAAGCCCAAAGATGCTCTGCCCTTCCCTGAATTTGAACAAGAGCGTGAAGCTGCTGATAAAGTCAAACAGGAAGCACCTATATTGGTCATCTTGGGTAATCCCCCCTACAATGCGTTCGCGGGTACCAGCCCAGCCGAAGAATTGGGTATGGTGGATATTTATAAGGAAGGGCTCAATAAGCCTGTAAAGGATGGTGGATGGGGAATTAAAAAGTTCAATCTAGATGATTTATATGTTCGTTTTATCCGGTTAGCTGAACGCCGCATAGCCGAGTTTACTGGTCGAGGTGTAGTATGCTTTATTTCAAGTTTTTCTTACTTAAGTGACCCTTCTTTTGTAGTGATGCGAAAACGACTTCTGAATAGTTTTGACGATATCTGGATTGATTGCATGAACGGTGATAGCCGCGAGACGGGGAAAATAACTCCTGATGGTGAACCAGACCCTAGCGTTTTTTCAACGGAATACAATCGAGAAGGTATAAAAGTTGGAACAGCTATCGGTCTTTTCGTAAAAAAACGAGTAAAGTCAAAAGACCAAAAAGTAAGATTCCGTGAATATTGGGGAAGAAATAAGCGCTCAGATCTTCTTAAAAGCAAAAATAGCTCAACGATTAATGAGCAATATAACGCTGCTAATCCAAAAAGGAATAATCGGCTATCTTTTAATACTTTACATGTAGTTACTGAATATTATCAATGGCCACAATTAATTGAATTGTGCAAAGTACCACCCATGAATGGGTTGATGGAAAAACGAGGTGGAGCTCTTATTGATATTGATAAGAAGCCACTTGAGAAACGCATGCGTATGTATTTTAACTCTGATACAAGCTGGGATGACATCAAATTATTAGATACGGGACTTACGAAAAATGCAGCAGCATTTGACCCAAAGAAGACAAGGCAAAAAGCGTTAAATAAAGAAGTATATAAGGACGCAAGATTATTGCCTTATTTAACTCGACCATTTGAAGTCCGATGGTGTTACTATAGCACTATCAGTCCATTATGGAATCGCGCAAGACCGAATTTATGGGCTCAATATCGGGAAGGCAATTCCTTTTTAATCACCAGACCCTCTGGTGTATCTAGCCCAGAAGGTGTGCCTTTTTATTATACATCCATGTTAGGCGATAATGACTTCCAAAGGGGGCATGCCTATTATTTTCCAACAATGATCAAATCCGATACTAAGCAAGACACGGCCTATTCGAATAAATTACTATTCCCAAACAATGACATTAAAGGAAGTGCACCAAATCTATCTCACGAAGTACTTTCATACCTAAATAGAGTCGGATTTAAAAAATCGTACATAAATGCTGAAATTGCGGAATATGTCTGGATGCACGTACTTGCAATTGGATACTCAACCGCATACTTGGCTGAAAACTCAGACGGGATAAAGACAGATTGGCCACGTATTCCTTTTCCTAATCAGGAAGTGATTTTAAAATCATCTGCTGCAATTGGTCGGAAGCTTAAGCTTCTGATAGAAGCAACACGCGACGCTAGCTCAAGTACTGACAGATTGAATTCATTGGTAAACACATTCGCAAACATACGGTATATCGGAAGTGGCAACCTCGATCCCGCCAAAGGGCATTTGGCAATAACTGCGGGCTGGGGACATACAGGGCAAAGCAATGTAACCATGCCTGGCAGGGGTGATGCTCGAGAGAGGGAATATGAACCATCAGAGTTGAATGCGATATCAGCTATCGCCAAAGAAATGGGAATCGGCAAAAAAGATATACTAGAGCTTCTGGGTAGCACGACATATGATGTCCACCTAAATGATGAGGTTTATTGGAAAAACGTTCCTTCAGGTGTTTGGAACTACTACATCGGTGGATATCAGGTAATAAAGAAATGGTTATCGTACCGCGAAAAGAAACTATTGGGCCGTGATCTGAAACCTGAAGAAGCAAGGTATATTACCGATGTTGTGCGGCGGCTAGCGACAATCGTCTTGATGGGGCCGGAGCTTGACGCCAATTATGAAAATGTAAAAAACAACTGTTTCGATTGGCAAAGCCTCTCATAGCCAAAACCAGGGGGGATTAAATGTCACTCACCCAGAATCAAAAGACCCGCATCCTTGAACTGCTGAATGAATACAACTCCGGCCCGGTAAATGAAGAAAATGTTACGCCTAGAAACAGCAATGCAGAGCTTGATCGCAACCGTGCGCGTCTGATTGGGGATGAGTTGAAACCGCTCATTACCGAGTTTTTAGATGGTTCTATTCCCCTCGCCGAGTTCAAATCTAGGATCGATAGCATCAATAAACGTAACAATTTCTGGGGATTCAAAGGGATTAAGGGCCAGATGTTCTTTAACATGGTGGTCAACGTATCCGACAGCATAGAAGAATGTGACCAGGAGATAAAGTCGGCCATTGCGGTACCCACCAATGACAATATAGCTTCCAGCCGGATTAAGACCTTTGCCAGCTATATGAAACGCCTGGGCGAGCAATGGGTGGAGGCCGGAAATACCCGCCATGGTGCTCCCAAAATTGGAAGCATACTGTTTTTCCTGTCCTGGTTCTGGCAGGTTCAGGCCTCCGATACCTGGCCGGTGTTCTACACAGCAGGGGTAAATGCCCTCAATGACCTCAATATTTGGCAGCCCTCCGGCGAGCCTGCCGATGACTACCTGTCATTTAAGCAAATTCACTATGAAATCCAAGAACTGCTAAATAATGAATTGGGCAGGGAATCCACGTTATACGATGTTGAACATGTCCTCTGGTTCAAGGTGGGAAATCCATATCAGGCTTCTAAGGGAACTGAGACCAAGGGCAAGGCTTGGTCGGCGAAAACCCAACAAGAACCAACTCAAGATATGCCAGAAGAATATCTCCCCAATAGCTACGTACCGCCCATCGTATCGATCCTCCCAAGCATGGCGCTTCATGATGAGGCCCTGGTTGAGGCTGCCAAACGATCCGGCACCAGCTTACCCCGCGCATTCGAAAAGCACATAGATGCAGCTTTCTCAATCCTAGGCTATGAGACCAAGCTGCTTGGCCAGGGGGCCGGGCGAGTGCCTGATGGCCTGGCTCTTGCCCATGATGAGAGCTATGCAATTTTGTGGGATGCCAAGGTGCGCGCTAATGGCTACAGCATGGGCACCGATGACCGCACCATTCGGGACTATATTCAAACCCAAAGCCGCGAATTGAAGCGGAGGCGCTTTCTGCGAAACATCTACTACGTTGTTGTATCAAGCTCCTTTGCCGATGACTATGACGACGCTATAAGGTCATTAAAAATGGAGACCGATATCAGCGAGGTAACCTTGCTTGGAGCCGACGCATTGGTGGCTATGGTTGATGCAAAATTGCGAGCACCGCTGTTTGTTACTTTGGGACCTGATGGTTTGCAGAGGTTATTCAGTACAAGCGGGATTCTTGATGCCGGAGTTGTTCGTGAGCAATTGAACTGAATCATACCCATTCCAACACAGTTTTACATAAGCTTGGGGGGCTAGTGAAAAACTTCCTAAAAAAGCTATTGCTACTCAAAAGGAGTAGGAACATGTCCGATGATGTAAGTGTTTTTGCGGAAAGGCAAGAAGAAGAGGAATTTAGAGAAAAAGACTGGAGGTCTCAATATTCTCGTGATAACGCCAGGATAATCCACAGTGCCGGATTTCGCAGGCTACAAGGTAAAACGCAAGTAATGGGGCCTGGCGAGGGTGATTTTCACCGAACTCGTCTTACACACTCATTGGAGGTTACTCAAATAGGGCTAGGTCTTGTTGATGGTCTTATCAAGCGGGACAAGATACCTGAAAATTTGCAGCCATATGTTCAGGAAAAGGATAGTTACCCAGATACCCGGGATGGAGGTTACAGACATGTCATTGCTGCAGCATGCGAAGCTCATGACTTGGGCCATCCACCTTTTGGGCATAACGGTGAGAGAGCACTCCATGCAGAAATGTGTAAGTGTGGTGGGTTTGAAGGCAACGCACAAACCATTAGACTTTTGGTAAAGCTCGAAAAATATAAGAAACATAAAGGAGTCAATCCGACACGTAGGTTCCTACTGGCAGTCATGAAATACCCAGTTGCCTTTTCACAATATCCAAATGAAGTTCAAACTGCATTTAAACCCCCTAAATGCTACTATGATGAGCATCAACAGCAAATAAATTGGGCTCTCGCACCATTCGCAGAAACAGACCGCTTGGAGTTTGTTCGGCTGGCTCACAAGGGAGGAAAACTGCGCCCACAACACAAATCGTTTGATGCATCAATCATGGATTGTGCTGATGATATTGCTTATGCTACTCATGATTTGGAAGACGTTGTAGCAAGGGAATTAATAAATAAATACCAATTGCTACAAGAGGTCGAATCTTTCTATAATAAAAATCCTGAGATTGAAAATTATTGGAAGCAAGAATATTTTGAAAAGCTTTACGGGGATAGCTATACAAGAAAAGGCCTTATTGGAAAATTGGTAAACCTACTAATGACCCATACAAACATAGTCCAAAACGAATCATTTGAACACCCGTTACTCAAGTATAATTTAATAGTAGATAAGAATCTGACAAATTTCGTTGAATTCCTAAAAACAGACTTAACTTACAAACTTGTCATAAATTGGCCAAAGGTGCAAATGCTTGAAATAAAAGGTAGGCGGATCATTAGCGCTCTTTACAATGAGTATATATTGTCACCTGAAAAGCTAATTCCGCATTGGGGCGATCTGGATGCAGAGGATACAGCTAAGCGGCGTGTGTGCGATTACATTGCCGGAATGACTGATAGCTTTGCCGTAAAAATGTATCATAGATTATTTACACCAGGCGTCGGAAGTAGTAGTGATGAGCTTTAGAATAGGTTTAATTGGCATCTAACCGTAGCAAGTTTACCAAATCAATGCATTGTTAACTTGGAAATATCATGAAAAAGCTATTATTAATAGAAAACAATGGCAATATTAGACGATACGAACTCATGGACGGTCGCATTGTAACAATAGATATCTCAGATGATAATGAAATAAACATAGAGGATGCTTTGGGCAACAAAATAGGACAAATATTACTTTCATACCGCGATGATGGCGTACATAGTAGTGAGGCATATTACCATATTACTTGGATGTATATGGATCTACATAATAAATCATTCAAACACCATGGAATCGGTCGAGAAGCATTAATCTTCTTTAAAGAAACCTATGGTTTGCGAATCACTGCATCATATAATGATGGGAATAAGTTGGATGATGGAAGTCATTTGACTGGAGATGCTCCATTTTTTGTACAGAAAATGCGAGATGAAGGGGTGATTGATAACTAATATTAACCAAACAAACACCCACTTAAAAAGAATAATTCCTGGGGATTTTGTCGATGAATTATGTAATGTATAAATGATTGTCATGCTAACTCTGACAATTACTTCCCTCTCAAAGTAAAACATTGTAGATTTAGTGGAAAGAAAAAGACAAAACCTAACGGCCAATACTAATTATCCAAGTCTTGGTTTATCAATTAACTTAAAGCTCAAAGATTTGCAAGTATGTTCAACTTTGCGTATTCCGCGCCCACCCGGCCATCAATTCCGCTTGAAAAGCGGCCACCCAATCCGGAGCAATCCGGCCACATTGCACAGTTTTCGAAAGCGGCGCTTGATTAACAGGTCAGAGTTTAATCTGTCATAAAGGCTGAAATACGAAGTCTACTTCGTTTTCTGACCACTTTTCTAGGATTATCCCTGCAAATCTGAAAATTCTATCATTTTGGCTTATTGACGATTTCCCATTATTACGGCTAGATATAAAATTGCGGTGAATCATCACCCACCTGAATTTCCTCAACTGGCCAATTTTCTGAAAAATCCTCTATGGAACTAAAAATGGCCCGAAAAACGAAGTCTACTTCGTTTTTTAGGCTGTTTTCCGTGATGATCCATGAAAATCAGAAAAACACACCATTTTGTCCTGGCGATAATTTGCCAACATTACAGCCAATTAGGCAAATAACGCTAAAGTAGCCTTAAGATGAGATTGCCTGGGTGACCCAGTTTTCTAAGGAAAGCCACATAGAGCCAAATTATGGCCGAAAAACGAAGTCTGCTTCGTTTTTTAGGCTATTTTCAGAGATCGTTCGTGCCGACCAGAAAAATCCACTTTTTAGGCTTACCCCAATTTTGCCATTATTCTTGATATGTTGGGGAATAATGCCAAATCAGCCTCAATAGGAAAATCCCTGGTCCATCCGGTTTTATGGATAATGCTGCTTCACGCCAATTTAAGGCCGAAAAACGAAGCCTGCTTCGTTTTTTGACTAGTTTTCCATGTTTACGGCCATAAACTGGCTAAACTCGAAAGCACTATTTTGTAATGATCGTAAATATTTAACTGGCATTACAGCTTTTTATCGTTCAAGCAAGAAACCAGAAAACCCCACAGCTATGTGGGCATGGGGCTTCCTCAACTTATTCCTTGTCAATTAATCAGACTCATCCCCAAGAATCAAAGTGATCTTGGTTTTATCTCTACTGACCTTCATTGCTACTGGAGTTCCGACTGCTGGCTTAACGTCCCAAGAGTCCAGCAATTTTTTATTCAGATTTATAGCGCCTTTTTGGGTGAGCTTGGGCTGAATCTGGGAAGCGACAGCACCCACGCCGCCTTTACCTACGAATAAATCTGGATAATCAGCAGCAGCTTTCTTGGCAAGTGCTTCCTTAACTTTGGTCCTGGCATAGGCCATGCTATCGATACCAAGCTGTTTTGCAATTTCACCAACAGGGGTATTTGCATTTACCAGTTCCATGAGTTTGTCTTCATCAACGGTTTTTCTTGCCATATTGGGTAGCCTTTCTCTAATTGATTGAGAAACAGTATGAATAATGCATAAGTAGTACCTGATTTTTTCTGTTTCTTATATACCGATTAAATAGGTATAACACAAATGGCCACTAAAACGTGCAGAAATACAAACTCAGAAATAGGTTAAACTGAATTGCATTGAATGCATTTGGTCGAATTCGGATTAGCTGTTAACCCTATTGGATCAAAAAGGGAAATTCTTTAGGAAGCAGAATTGTACTCGTGTTTTGTGCGACCCAAGGAAGACCATTCAAAAATAATCCGGTTTTTCGGTGTCAACACCATACATGAGGACTGTCGGCAGCTACACTCACAACATGTTTTTTTGTCCGCGGAGCCATCAATCTACCTGTATTTACATAGTTTTTCGCTGCCACTTCCCCATATGATATAGACAATTGACTATAGGCTACTGATTTTAGTAGGATGCTTATGTGTGGGGAGTTTTTTATCATCCAGCGTTTTCACCTAAATTCCCCAACAATTGGATAGTAAATATTCTACCTGCCCCCTATAGACCCAAAACAAGACCAGTTTGTTGAAGTGCACCTAGTTAAGGATTGTATCTGTATTTTGGAGATCATGCGGACTGAAGACTTAGGTTAGAACTTGCGAGTTTAAAGTGAGAGATAGAATTAATCAACAATTTTAGTTGAGAGGAGTTTGGCTTCTATTTATTGATGGAAAGGAATTAGAATGTCAAAAATGGAATTTGTACACGAATGTTTACTGGATGTTGGTATAAAATCAATTGTAGCAATGCCTGATTCAGGATTAGCACCTATTTGTCACTTTGTTAAAAAGTCTACAGATATTAAATATATACAGACAATACATGAATCCTCAGCAATTGGTATTTCATCAGGATTAACTTTAGTGGGTACCAGAAATTTGGTACTGATGGAAAACTCAGGGTTGAGAAATGCCTGCGAATCTCTCGCAAGATTAAATTTATCACATCACATTTTTACGACCTTATTGATTTCGGATCGTGGTGATTTTGGCGAAAGAAATTGGTGGGGCATTTCACATCACGAAACTATGTATAAATTGCTAGACCTGTTTAAAATTAGATGGAGCAATATAAATTCACTAGATGAATTTCCAACTGTCTTAGTTAAGGCATTTGATATGTCGTTATCAAACCAATGTAGTATAGCTTTAATAGCAAGAAATGATTTTTTACTGGAACTTAAGCAATGACTACGGCAGATGTTATAACAGTGGCGTCAAATGTGTTACCAAAAGATGTCGCTATTATTTCCTCACTCGGAAGGACATCAGAGGAAGTATACAAGATATATCCTAATCAAACTCTTTTCCTTGATAGTATGGGGGACGTAATATCAATTGCATGTGGTGTTTCACTTGGGATTAATAACCACCCGGTTGTAGCAATTGATACTGACGGTAGTCATTTAATGGGTATGACTATATTACCTACGCTATCCCAGCTGAAGAGAGACTTAATGAATCTAACTATTTTGGTGCTGGATAATGGACTATATGAATCTGGCGGTATGCTTCCAAGCAGATATGTTGATTTGGATTGGAAACTATATGGATTGACATGGGGAATAGATATTGTAATCGTTGACAATGTTAACGATTTACAAAAATATCTGATGTTGGATTTTAGAGGCCTTAGGTACATTGTAGCAAAAATTATAAATACCAGCGAACAGGAGCCAGTGAAGAAAACTAAAGATGGAATAGAATCTAAGTATTTATTTACGAGATTCATTGAATCGGTACTAAATAAAGATATACTCAAACCATCTATTAAGTCTTAATTAAAAAAATGAAAGATTATAAAACTGTGAAAAAGTTAATTTCAAATGATGAAATATCGTTTTACGAATTGAGCTCAATAGAAAATGCGGATATTTTTGTTATCTCAACTAACATGACGAGAAAAATTCTATTGACACCAGAACTATGTGGTTTTCAATTTCAACAAAATATGTCAGATGGTATTCACTTAGCCTTTGAAATAATCAAAAAAATGAACCTCATAAAATCATTAAATGTTAGTAATCATTTGCATTTTGATGTTTTATATCTATTACGAGGGGGTTTGAATTTTAATTTACATCAAATTCTAGAGGATGTTTATCACAGTAAATGTGAAGTGTCATTTGTATCCAGCCAAAGAATTGAAGAAGATGGTTTGATGTCCATTGCTGAGGATAGTTATACTAAATGGTCATTCGCGGATGACGGAATATTATGTATTGGAGATATTTGTGCTACGGGAACGACAATGAAATCAGTGCTTGCAAAAGTCATCAATCATGATAAATCTAATAAGATACATCATAAAAACTTAGTTGTTGTTACAATTGGTACAATGGATTCTTTACGTAATTTTATGTCAAATAGCAATCAGTCCCTATTCAAATATTTTGACAAGATCACCTTTATATTTATTGAAGGTCTCTTTACTTTACACATTGACAATCCTGAAATAAATTACTTTCATCTATCTAACACGGATTTCTTTCGGAAAAATGCAATATACAGTATTGAATTTGAGCTCGAAGGTTTAGAAAAGCCGGCATCGTTACTTGAGAGATGTGTAATTTATGATGGAGGTTCACGATCCTTTGAGCCAAATTTATACCTATCAAATTTATTTCAATATTGGGTTAATTTAAAATCACACTTAAATACTGATAATTATAGTGAGCTAATACAAACAAAAACTAATCTTTTTGACTATCAAAAAAAATATGCAGAATGGCTACAAGGGGTCAGCCATTGGGAGGGAATAGATAAAGAACGATTATCTAGAATTTATGAAAAAGGTAGAATATTGGCAAATAGCATGAATTATGATTATGTTACCGATTTGGTTGATAGTCGAATCCACTCATTAAAAGAAAGTGATGCATAATGAAATTTATCGATAAGTTAGCATGGATACACATAGTTGACAAGAAAATACTTAGTACACGCTCCAAGGGAATTGATACTTACTATATACCTGGAGGAAAGAGAGCGGAAGGTGAAACGGACGAGGATGCCCTTATTAGGGAAATAAAGGAGGAACTTACAGTTGATTTGATTCCAAATACCATTAATTATTTGGGAACATTTAAGGCGCAAGCACATGGTAAGGCTAATGGCATAATAGTTCAGATGACATGCTATACAGCCGATTACACCGGGCACATTAAAGCTGATTCTGAAATCGATGAAGTAGTTATGTTGTCCTATGTTGATAAAGATAAAAGTTCGCCCGTTGACAAAATTATATTTGACTGGTTATACAAACAATCAATGTTAGATTAAATTAAACACGTAATTGGACAGTATATTTTGAAATTAATTTTATCTAGTCATTATCGTTTCAATGGGGGTAATAATTATATTTATATTTAGATGCTGTCATCTTTCAGAATAAATAACATGACTTAAAATTAACCAGAAAAAAGTTTAACTATACGAAAATAGACTTTTATTATTCTGAGACAATAAATTACTTAAGGTTAAACAATGAATGCACCTTAGAAAGTACTCTTCTGAAGGATAAAATATAAAAGTGACTTCAGGATATTTAAAACTAATAACGCTAAACAATATCGATGTAACATATAAATCAAAATTGCATCATATTTTCGCTTTATCTAAAATCAATTTAACAATATTTAATAATCAATTTATTTCACTAATTGGGCCGTCTGGATGTGGCAAAACCTCACTAATCAACTTAATTGCTGGCTTAATTAAACATGAAAATGGGGAAATTTATTTTAATGATAAATTAATGACAAAAAAAGGAAAATCTATAAGCATAGTATTCCAAGACGATCTATTACTACCATGGAGGAATGTTGACAAAAATATTAGACTTCCACTAGAATTACTTGGGCTCCACAGTAAAAAAGAGATGTCAGATCAGGTAAAAAACTTACTTGATATTGTTGATCTAGAACAGCTTAGTAAATTATATCCCGCTAGTTTATCAGGTGGCCAAAAACAAAGAGTAAATTTAGCAAGAGCATTAGCTTCAGATCCACACATTTTATTAATGGACGAACCATTTGCTAGCTTGGATGAGTTCAATAGGTTTAAATTGAATTTATATATACAAAAAATATTTATGGAGACAGGAAAAACCATAATCTTTGTTACACATAGTGTAGAGGAGGCTGTTTTCTTATCCGACAGAGTAGTTATTTTAAGTGCGAGTCCAGGAAGTATCTCTAAAGATATTACGATTGATTTTAAAAGACCAAGAACAAAATCAACTACTACACTTTATAAGTATTTTAAATATGTTAGTGATATAAGAAATACAATTGGTCTATGAATGCAATAAGTATTATTCGAGGCGTAAATGAAGTGTATTTTTTTGCCAATTTGTGTTGCAATAATATTTTTCATTAGTTGGGAATTTATTGTAGATGTCTTTAATGTACCAGTATTTATACTACCAGCACCAAGTAAAATACTTTTAACAACCTATGATAATTATGATTATATTGCTTTTCACACTTTAGTCACCTTTTTTGAAGCTATCATTGGATATATACTTGCTATACTTCTAGGGGTTACTTCAGGAATTATAATTAGAATATCAAAAAAACTAGAAACGGCTTTTTACCCATATATAATTGGGATCAAAGTGATACCGATTGTGGCAATAGCTCCATTGATAACAATTTGGTTTGGTACAGGCATATTCTCTAAAATACTAATTTCATCGATAATATCATACTTTCCTGTTGTTATTAATACTGTTGATGGATTGCGTAATGTTGACAGTAAATTTATTTTTATGATGAAATCATTCCGGGCATCAAAATTTCAATTACTGTTTAAATTACTTTTACCACATGCATTGCCATACATTTTTTCTGCGCTGAAAATATCAATAACTCTTAGTATAGTCGGTGCAATTATAGGAGAAATTATTGGTTCGAATATGGGTATAGGCTATGTCATTTTAATTGCAAAAGGACAATTAGATACTGAAATGATATTTGCAGCAATATTTGCTTCTGCATTTTTAGGCGTGACTTCTTTTTATTTTGTTTACTTTATAGAAAAAATTACAATCCATTGGAAATAGATAGACTCCTAGAGGGGTTTGGCAAAAATGAAAAAAGCTTTTTTGTTAGCAATAATATTCATGGGTTCCATTCATATTACATGCGTAGCTGCGAACTCAAATGACAAAATTGCATTAAGATTAAACTGGAAACCTGGAGCTGAACACATAGCTTATTATGTTGCAAAGGAACTAGGATTTTATAAAAAAAATAATCTTGATGTAGATATTTCTATTGGCTCTGGTAGTGCTGAGGCAGTTCTACTTACTGCTGCAAGCAAATTTGATTTTGCATTAGCTGCGGCTCCTAATATAGTACAGGGAAACTCTCGAGGAATGTCACTGAAAGTACTGGCAGTAATATACAGGGAAAACCCAACTTGTTTTACAGTACTAGCTGATTCTGAAATTAAAACACTCAATGATTTGGTTGGAAAGAAAGTTGGAGTACAATTTGACAGTTCAACGTTTGTTGAATATTTAGCTTTGTTGAAACACAATAACATTGATCGATCTAAAATAATTGAAGTACCTGTTTCATTTGGGATTGAACCTTTAATTTACGGGAGAGTAGACGCATTTCCAGGTTTTTTAACTCAAAGACCGGTTCAAGTGGAAATCGCTGGCAAGAAGCCACGCACTATTGATTTCAAGGATTATGGTATTAATACTTATGGTGTATGCATATTCACTAGATATAAATACTATCTGAATAATAAGGAAATTGTTGCTAGGTTTCTCACGGCGACCCGCAAAGGGTGGGAGTATGTCAGAAATAATCCAGGAAAAAGCACGGGCATATTCTTAAAAATATTCAAGGAGCTAAGCCCAGAAATTATTTCTAGAGAACTTGAGTTATTAATACCATTAGTGTTTACTAACCGTAATGAATTACACAATGACTTTGGAGTTTCAATTGAAAGCCGCTGGGCAGATACAATTGATGTTCTATATGGTCAAAATATCATAAAAAATAAGCCAGATATAGACTTGTTGATTACCCCAAATAGCCATGTGCCATATTAATATATTTTTACTAGTAGGCTGAGTGGAAGGTATGCTTAATTACAGTAAACCGATAAAACTTAATTATTTGCAATTAC
Source organism: Desulfarculaceae bacterium (assembly GCA_963675675.1). Classification (GTDB taxonomy): domain Bacteria; phylum Desulfobacterota; class Desulfarculia; order Desulfarculales; family Desulfarculaceae; genus Dethiosulfatarculus. The sequence goes on along the minus strand of OY776512.1, from coordinate 6,427,061 downwards.
TGATGCGCCCATGCACTTCTATTTAATATTGATAATTGTTGGCTGTGTTAGAACGTTAAAATATTTATGAGTATAAGTTAAACATTATTTTACTACATATAATTCACCTGAACAGGTTAGAACATTATGATATTTTCAGGAGAAACAATCGCTGAAGTTTGGGAAAAAAGTATCTTAGAATTGATTAAACATAATGAATTTATCTCTACTGAAAGAGGGATTGATTCCTTAGAGTTACAAAATGTAGTATTAAAAGTAAAATCTCCCAAGAAGAGCCCAAGAGTTTCACCTAAGTATAATTTTGCACAGGATTTTGTTGATAACTACAAGGATATCATGCAAGAATACTGGCTAGCTGTACAAGATCGACTGCTATCATACGGACAATCCAACATTAACCAAATCAAAAACGTAAAAGATAAAATTAGCAATAATTGGTATACAAGACGAGCATATATTTCTCTTTGGGAGCCAGAAGCTGATAACGATAGCTTACACCCACCATGTCCTGTCGGAATTCAATTCTTGGTAAGAGATGACACCTTAAATGCCACAGCAATTCTTCGAAGCAATGATGCATGGTTATCCGCAATACCAGATATGATATCCCTGTCGGATATACAGATTGAACTTGCTGATTCATTGGGGCTCAGAGTTGGTTGTTATACACAGCATTCAGTCAGCTATCATATTTATGAACAAGATGTTTTGATTGCTAAAGAAACTTTTGAGGTAAAGTAGTTATGTCTAAATTACTAAATATATATTATTCTCCGGTTCCTGAAATTAATAGATTTGATTGGGAACAGATAGTTCAGTCACTGATTACATATGGCGAGGAAGTGTGGATGAAATCAGGAAGTAATATTTCAGCTAAAATTGTTGATGATGAGCGAAAACACGTGAGTAGTTGCCTAAACGAGTTAATTGAGGAAAGAATAATTAAGACATGGAGTTTTGAAACTGATAAAAGTAAATCTACTAATAACAGAGTTATTTCAAAAGAAGAGCATATTGAGCTTTATAACAATATTAATAGTTCAATTTCGTATCAAAGTGGAGTAAACAATAATCTTCTGCAAGGAAAAAACATTGATAAGGTTACTAGGTTTATTGAAATGCGGCAAGAATTATGGAATATTGGTTTGGCCAGTTTGTGTGGCGCAAATAGTATTGTTTATGGAAAGTCAAATTCTGATTTTGTTAAATCAAATCGGTTTTACAGGTACGATGAGTTGAGTAAATCATTTACAGAAACATTATTTAAAAAATTTAATGTGCCCTCACTTAGCGGATTAAGTGCCGCTGATATTTTAGAGCTAAGACTTGAAGCCGTAAAGTATAGAAAAAAAATAGATGTTTTCATTGAAAAGTTAGCTACTAATAATTCGGAATTTCTTGACGAAGCAATTATATCAAAATGCAATGAGATATATGATGAATATTTGAACCAAGTTTACAATTTGGTTATTGAAAAGACAAGGTCTAATGTGGTGAACAATACAATCAAAGATGTTACTATTAATACAGTCGGTATTTTTATGCCCATTGCCGGTTTTTTGTCAATTGCAGATAATCTTTTTGATTATTTTGAAAATAAAGAGAATATAGGCTTCATTTTTTATATGATTATGTTGCTTAAGAAAACCTCGAATATTTAAACCAACACTGTTAGTTCACATTTCCTTGAAAAATCGATCCACCAATTCTCCTCAACACCTTAGGATGCTTTTTCCTATCATATTCCTCAACACGTTCCACGACAAACCAGCCAGATTCTATAAAATTCCTCACCTGTATCAATTCATCTAAAGCAGTGACAATTCCATCATCCCTCAATTTGATTTTCTTTGGTTTGATCAAACCATACTTAAGCATTGCCCTATGGATCGCCTTTCCTATACCTGTAGCATCTGAATTCCTTATTTCACATTTTAGTCCTGGATCACGTGGAGTATATCCTGTCCCCATAGGTGTTGTGTCACTTGAGAAATAATCAATTGGTTTGATTCCACGTGGTTTCCATCCATTATCCTGAGCTAGTTGCAACAAAAATTGCCAGGTGATGATTTCCAGCATTATCCTATTACTAGGATTTCTAAGCAGTACATACATGTTTCCTCCAAATTTGGTGTGAGTATTAGTAATAAGAGTAATATTGCAGCCAATAAGTATTTCATTGGTCAACCCTTGCAGATACATTCAAATTAATTGCTTTCTTAGCATATTCCTGCAATACATCTTTGATTGATAGTGCTGTTGGTAAATCAATTGAACACGTAAATGGTTGGCCATCTACAGCAATATTTAGGATCACGTTGGTCACTTTATTGTTATCATCATATTCCTCATTAAACCTTAGAGACTTAAGTTGGCTCTTATATGCTGATATGGTTGGATCAGTTTTGATTTCAAATGATTCAGTTTCACTCACTCTTCCATCTGATATTAGACTGATTGTTTCACAGATAACAAAGCATTGACTTGGTTCAAGGCGGAATATGACAGAATTATTCAACATACCACTTTGATCACAAAATTCATCAGAGTCCTGCTTAGGGTTAATGGCAAAGAATACATAATAATCTGGTACTGGGTTTTTACTTGATTGGCTCAATGATGTGGATAGATTGCAATTATCTGCCTTAAACCATTGAGCATTCAATGTGATCAAGTCATTGTTACGCTTATAGGCAAGGTTATTTCTCATTTTTATTCTCCATGTCATTGAATTGTGGTTGAGTTAAGGAAAAATCGATCATTTCCCGAATTACTTGGGCTATTGATATCTCGTGGATATCTGATAAATATTTTGCTTTATCATGCTGTTCTTGTGTAAGTGCTATGGTTAGTGGCCTTGGAAATCTTTTTAAGTGCATAAATACCTCCATTTGAATTTGATTTGATTTAGCATCAGTTTAGAGTTTGTCCTGATGTGTAGAATTGGAGCACTGATATAAATTTATGCAAATGAAGGCAGAAATACATTAATCCTGATATGATCAGGAAATTTAGATTAGGATTTGACTTTTGGTTTATGGGGGGAAAAAACGAAGTCTGCTTCGTTTTTGGGCAGGTATAGTGGATTTGTTACGGCGTTACGGCATTGCCAATGAGACCCGTAACAGGTAATTCACAATATAATCAATATATTAGCAACTTGTTACGCATGTTACGGGTTTTCAAGACACATATATGTATTTTATTTGTTTGGTTCAGTTCGGTGCGAAAAGTAGTCAGCAATGACCGAAAAGTTAACCTATATACTAAATATACGTAACAACCGTAACTTACGTAACAAATAATATAACATATTAAATTTATTAAATATTTACTGTTACGCATCTGTTACGCATTTTAGGTGGACCCGTAACAGCTTACAACACTCTGATTTGAAAAATGATCTGTCGTGGATGATCCACAAATAATCATACCAACCTTGAAATTGGTTTTCTGTACTACATGTTAAATTTGGCCACTGGTAATTTTCTAACCAAGCAGCCAAATTTATTTATCAGGACTCACGATACAGCTTTGCTAATTCAAACTGGTATGAAAATCATTTATGAAACTGCCGTCATAGCAATGCTTTGAATTCTTACTATCAAATCCTGAATTCCACTCATCCCAATCTACGCTGGAGCATTTATCCTTGATATTATTATTAGCAGTACTGCTGAAGTCAGTTTCTTCTGAAGTTTCAACTATCTCAACGCAATCATTAATAATGGCATGCAGATCAATGCAATAGCATTTGGATTGTGAACCATTAATCCTTATATTAACTTTTTTCTCACTTTTGCCTCTCTCTATCCAACCACGGTCAATCCAGGTGTTAATAATAGCAGACGAATCATAATTTGATTCAGATAGCATATCCACCAGTATTTTCTCACGAAAATATATTTTGGAATCTGTGCCGTTAGAATCCCAGCGACCATACCATCCCTGTATGGGTTCTCTCTGTTGAGTGCCATCTGCATATTTACTCCAAAACTTAGACTGATTGGCAGCCGCAAAGCTTATCATCTCTTCAAATGCCGCAGTTGCCCTGTCAGCTGTTTTACCTTCTGATATTGCAATATTCCAAAGTGAATCAAGCAATTCATTGCTTGAGGTTTTCCTAATTAATTCTGGCAATGCTTCGTGTATTATCTGGATTGTTGTGGCAAGAAATGAAAAGTATTCAGAAAATCGGCTTGTTATACCATCATCAACATATTTGACTGTATATTCTTGGCGAATTTTTTGCATTGTCATCTTCCATTCATTCCACTTCTCCTTATTAGCCAATATGTATCTTATTAGTTTTGGTCCAGCATGGCCATAATTGGAACCAATTGCAATTTTCAATAAATTCACCACTTCACCAGTGATCTTGTCAGTTTTTCCAAAAGGTGGAGCCCAGAATGACAATGTGCGTGCCCTTGCTCCACCATCACCATTTGTAAACTCTGTAATTGGCTGTTCACCAGTTGACATCACACATGTTCGGTAAAAACCCTTTTGAGCTGTTCCGGTGGGAGTTCCCCGCCCTCTCCCTTGCCCAGAATGTAACTCATAGATTTTTTGTATAATGTTGGCTCCGTTATCTCTCATATTTTTATTTATACTTGCCGTTTTAGTATCATCTAGGATTAAAGGCAGGCCATTTAATAAGCCAGCTAAAAACCCGATGTTTGCTGAAGTACTATTCCAAGAATTAATTACGGAACAACCGGAACTCATATTAGGGTTTCCCCAAGCTGAAGCTGCAAGCTTTAAAAGCGTCGTTTTTCCAGTAGACGTAGGATTAGACCAGTCAGCTATCAAATTGGGTGCATCCAGGATTTCAATAAACGGAGTACTTAGTGATATATATAATGCTGCTGCCGCAAATGGATAGTCCGTTACCTTGTTAACGGCTTCAATCCACTGTTCGTAAGAGCCACTAGAGCAAAATGAATCTGCGACTTGTTGGTCTCCAACATTTCTTGGCCGGAAGATGACCTGCGTTGGGCTTATTGTATTTTGATCATAACTATCAGTTGAACAAATGGATATATCCATGGTCCCCCACATAAAGTTTTTCTTACCAGGTTGCCAGCCAAGAGTACTGGTGGAATTGATTGTCTGTAGATTGTTTTCATTAGCAACCTGAAAGGCAGTTAAATATTTTACTACTGATCTTGCAGTTAAAGCGTCTATTGGAAATCCGTCATCAGCCAAATTAACCAATTCTCGGGGTTTGGCCGCAATACTACGATCAATTATTTTCCTTTTCCATTTACCATTGCGTAACCATGCAACTTCCAGTTGTTCTTGTCCAGTTTGAACACTGACAACCTTTTTTGTGATTATAACAGGTTGTGAAAGTATAGTGGTATATCTGCCATTTTCCATGTTTTTATTGTTTTGATATTCCAGTATCTGTAATTTATCATTTAGTATCCAACCTTTTGGAATGACCAGTCGTTTAAATATTGCAACTTCATCATGATCACATGCTACCGCCGAAAAATCTATTTTATCAACTAACATGGTTTGGCTAATGCTATTCAATAATCGTTTTGCAAGCACTATCGGAGAGGTAACTCCACAATCTTTAGTACAGTTATAGCCATGTTCTTTTATATAGTTACACGTGTGTGGTTTTGATCTATCCAAGGCTTCAAGTATTTGTTTCTCGGTATCAGCATAAGAATATCTTCTTGCATCTCTATTTGAAAATATGTGGCACAGTTTTGGACCACCAAGGTCCATACGTACGACATTGCTTATCATCATCCACCATTCTGGTTCAGAGACGTTCGGCTGATTTTCATAGCAATATTTTAAAAAGTCACATTTACACAATGCTTCAATTTTCTCTTCAAGGGATTCATCATCGATGCGGACTATAGCATTGTCATCTTTCTCAATTTTTTCCAGACCCCACTCATCAATGATTCTGTCAAGGTCAGCTTCAGATGATAATTGTATGGAATTCAGCACATCTAATTGATTTTCATATGACTGCTCAAAGTTTGTGTCAGAATCTAAAAAGACTGTAATACCATCTTTTACTTTGCCACCTTGAAATGGAAGCGAAATGGCATTACCTATTTTACCTTCTATTAAACCATCCTGATTAGGACGTAATTGGTCAAAGCTGGAATGGGTGACGTCTTTGCCCCGCAATTGTGCTTCTTCTAATAGAGCATTGATAACTATACGTGCCTTCCATGCTTGGACTGGCTTGTCGAAAAATACATATACATGATAACCTTTACCGCTTTTTGATCTAACGACATAGCATGGAATATCATTAACTTCACACACATGATATAATTCCATAATATCGTGATGTGGATTTAAATTCTTAACAGGATCGTGGTTATCAAAATCAGCAACAATGAATTTACAAGTACTGTCAGACAATAGTGGATAAATACCTAAATAGACATCACCTGCAACATGTTTTTGAAGTAATTCTACGGTAAGTTTTGTATTAGTTCTATTTGAACATTCTTGACAAGGATAATTTTTATTTCCAGGCTTCTTGCACAAACTTTGTATATGGTAGTTGTCACACATTGTGTACCAGCCTTTTGAACCTTCAAAATGCTGAGTAACTACATCTGTTCTTGGGCTGAACAATTCCAATATTTTGTTAGCCAATTCTCTATCATCACTGTCCACATCATAATCATCAAAATCTTCTGTCCAGCATGCTGTTGCTGACCGAAGTTCAGAATATTCATTAGCCATCATTACGCATTTCCTCCTGTTTATTGCGATCATCCAGTGCTAACTCCACCGCATCACGCATGAATTCTCCCAGAGTTAATTTCTCAATCTTTGAGATTGATTTGATCGAATGATACATTTCATCGGTCATAAAAAACGTGACTGCATTTTTAAACTTTCTGACTTTCATATTTACCTCCAAGGTACATTGTTAATTTATAGTTTGTCCTAAGGGAACAAAAACGGAACCTATAGGTGCTTAAACCCAAAGCTAGTTCCATAAATTTTGTTGTTGATTCAAAATCTCAGGAGAGTACTTTTACAGGTGCTATGACGGATTAGGAATAGCGATACCTATGCCACATTCAATATAGCTATAGCTATGTCGAATTTTAGCCATTGCATCTTTCTTCATGATCATCTATAGTTTGTAGGACCGATGCAGAATAGTCCAATGAGCTTATTGATTACATTGTTTAGCCGAGGTACCCATGGCACAGATAAGAAATTTGCCAGAACCTTACAGCCTCAAAAAGGTCAATGAGATTGCTGGCAAAATAGAAAAGATACATGACGAGGATATTGATACGACAACAATAGCAGGAATGATCAGACTGACTTACTTCTTGATGTTGAATTCATCGCAGGTCAGGAACCTGAAAATCAAAGATGTGCAAGACATATTAACCAATAGGACCATGGAAAGTATTGCCAGACTTAATGGCAGGAATAATACAGCATTAAGTAAATATAAAATACCGGACGAAGTCATCGACTGCCTAAACGATCATCTTACCCATTTGAATAATACATATGTACACCTTGATCCTGAATCACCTTTATTCCCAAAATCAGGCCCAAAAGCCTATTCCAAGAGCACCTTGTATAATCATCTGGAAAAAACAGGAGGTCATAATCTAGAGCATTTCAAACGCTCAGGATTAGCTTATTATGAAGAATTTTTTCAAAAAAGCGGCGTCTCAAAAAATGATATGTATAAGCTGTTGGCGGATTGTGTGGGATTGGGTGAAAGACAAGTAGGATATTTAAGGGATGGCTGCATGCCTGAGGCTGGGAACAGAGGCTATAAAATGTCATAGGCTGACCTTTGTTTGGTCATCTGTCGACAGGTTGTGCGCTTATAGGACTTATCAGGAGTTTTCAGGGACATATTGCAGAAACGACCCCCACAATGGAGGTCATCGGGCTTGGCTATAGTCCATGCTCAGCTAAAGCATGGCCTTGATAGCCGAACAGCACGAAAATACACTCATCTGAAAATCCGTGTTTTTTTGATTGGGCCTGAAATTTGCTGCTGACTGCCCAAAAAACGAAGCCGCTTCGTTTTTTAGGCGGAAAATTGGCCGAAAGGCGTTTGGCCAAAAAAATGCCCCCAGGCGTTCTTGACTCTAGAATGCCTGGGGGCGGTAGGGTTTAAGGTCTAAGTGTTAGGCTGCTTCAGTTTGCTCCAGCGCCTTTTTCAGCTCAATGAGCTCAACAATATCAGCCAAGAGCGAATCCAAGTCGGCAAGCAACTTATCGTCAATGGAGTCTTTGACCTCGACAAAGTTCTTACTCATCCACTCGGTACTTTCTTTTAGCCCGTTCACGCCATTTTTGTAGGACTCGGCCTTGGTGACGGACTTGGCTGCTTCGGCATATGCCCCTTTATCTGGCCCCTCTAACAAAGATCGCAGGTACCCGCCCACTGATTGGTTATTTTCATGTGCCAGCTTAACCTCCTTGACCAATTTGTCATCAGGTTTACCCTTGGCGTCAACTAGGCTCTTGAACAACTCGAAGGTTACTTCCCTGTTGGGCAGTTTCGCCTTTGCCAACTTTTTGCAGAATTTGTTATGCGCGCAGGCCCTGTCCACTTCTTTTAAATAATCTTTGGCATCCTGTTCACCCATGGGATCAGAGGGGATACCGTATTTCTGTAGAAAGGCACCAATAGGGTCATCGTCCTCAAAGTCCTTCGCAGCACTCACCACCCTAAGCAGCCTCTCCTTACCCAGGTGGGTGTGTTCATCGATGTTCTTGACCCTGGCCAACTGCATTGTCTGCTGGACCAGGCGTTCTTTTCCCATGAAATCCAAGTTGCTAGCTGCCCAATCGTTAAAATCGACATCTGTATGAGCTGCCTTTTTCTTGGTTTGCAGCAGGGCTTTGCCGATCATAATGTATCGTTCCGCACAATGCCCCCTTGCTGCATTTTGCTCGAAAAGGGTCTTTCTGTACATTTTCTTAAACATCGAGATGCTGTCATCTAGATCGATACCCTGAGGATTCCTAATCACCGTTTCGTACCAGTCCGTGATCTCAGGATCGAAGTAACCACCTTCCGGACCAGTGTTCACCGCTCGGATCAGGGCTGGGGCTGCAGTACTGTCTAAGATCAGCCCTGCTAAGTCCCCACGTGGGGGTGTTGGCTCGGTATCACCAAGGTTGCCCTCAATGGCGTGCCCGGGTTCTTGGGTGTTGTCTTCGACCCCGGTAGGTCTTTGGTTATCATCCACGTTTTGGGTCATTTTTTTCCTCTCTAAAAATTAATTACTAGTTATCATGTAGGTTTAATATTTTTTCATTAATTGCATTTGCACCGATTACCCTATAGTCCTGACTCTGTGCCTATCTAGCCATTTGGCCACCTCCTCTCTATCGTAAAGAACTCTGCGCCCAATCTTTATGAACGGTGGACCATCAGCGTGGTAGCGCATGTTGGCGAGGCTTCCAGGAGAGGTGCGCAACCAGTCTGCTGTTTCTTTTGGGGTAAGGAGTTCGTTGTTCATGGCCAGATTATTACAGCTATATAAGGTAGTTAACAGAGTGGGGCGTAGGCTATAACCCTAGGGTGTAGGCTAGAGCCCAACCTAAAAAAATGAAAAAACCCCATTTTTTCTGGGAAGCCGGGAGGTGATCAGACCGAAATCTTCGTTTGGCCTTTTAGGATTTATGTCTTGAAGCTCAGATTAGTCTGCATCTTTGGGGAGTTGGCCCTGCTTTTCCGACTGTTTTTTGCTCTGGTTTTGTTAACGAAACTCTTTAATTTATGGGGAAAAGCCAATGGAGGCCGTTGGGGCGGAGTTGGTTTGAAATGCGGGAGGCGATTATGAAGGACACTATGTGCGGATAGCTTAATTCCATCAAAGGTTGCAGATTGGACTTGTCGTTGGCTTGGTAGGCAAGGTGCGCAGGATGTGACTAATACGTGACTAATGGCCGTTTCAGGGCAAAAAAAAGAGGCCAGCTTTTGCAAGCTAACCTCTTGATTTCTTTATGGTAGCGGGGAGAGGATTTGAACCTCTGACCTTCGGGTTATGAGCCCGACGAGCTACCGAACTGCTCCACCCCGCGTCATGTGGGCCCAAATATATAGGTAAGCCATTCTTCTGTCAACCGCGCCTGCAGCCATTATTAATAGTTGGAATTTATTTCGCCTGATTCCTGTGTCGGCTGAGTATGGAAAGCCCCAAACTGGTTCTCCATCCCTTTGTAATTAGCGAAATCCGGGTGATCCCACGGTGTGGAAGCCCCAGGGCTTTAAACCTGGTTCCCCACAGGGTCAGGCTGAGCTATAGTAAAGCTGGACCGGAGAGGCGCCCAGAACCGGGCCGGGCCGGGTGAATGCCGGGATTGGAGTTTATCCAATACCAAACGCCGACAGGCGGACGGGTGATGGAAACGGCTGCATGTCTCTCGTGATCATTTTTGCAAGGCGGACGGGTTGTGGGAACAGATAAGCTGCACATCATGCATTGCAACAATAAAGAGGTGCGCCTTTTGTGCGACCCCTGCCCCCAACTGATGCAGTCGTTGAGGCTGGCTGAAGGTATAGGCGAATTCGATGATTACAGGTCATTGCTTATGAACCCTGAAAGCCTGGCCAGGGTTGCCAAAGATCCAAAGGGGCGCCTGTGCCTGGCCCAAAGCCAAGACCGGATCGTGGCCTACTGCCTTATCCGGCCACCGGCCCCAGACGAACGCTGGGCCGAAATGACCCCGCCCGTTTTGAACGAAGTGTTGGCCGAAACCGCCAGAGGTTGGCGCGGACGTCAAATCATGACCCGGCTTCTGGCGCTTTTATTTGAAACTCCCCTGATAGAAGATCTCATACTATACATAGTGGGCTATTCCTGGACCTGGGATCTCAAGGGAGCCGGAGTTGGAGCCCAACCATACCGCCAGGCCCTGATCGGCCTACTGGCTCCCCATGCATTCAAAGAGTATCCCACCAATGAACCCAATGTAAGTTTGCGGGAAGAAAACCTTTTCATGGCCCGAATCGGAAGCGGAATAGAAAAGAAGGTCCAAAAACGCTTCACCAGTCTGCTGTTCGGAATCAGAGAGGATTAAAAAGCTGCATGACCCCAAACACCGCCCAGCCCTTGGCCAGCGTTCCCCGGCCCATCAGGGTGATCAGCCTCATCGCAAGGCTGAACCTGGGAGGGCCTGCCAAGCTGTTGAACTGGACCGCGGCCGGGCTGGACCCAGAACGCTTTGAGCATATTTTGGCGGCGGGCCAGGTGCCGCCCGGCGAGGAGGAGTTGGGACCCTGGGGCCAAAAGCATGGGGGTGCCTATATCAGGGTTCCCCTTTTGGGCCGGGCCATAAACCCCTTAAGGGATATATTTTGCCTGGCCCGGATACTGGGATTGCTGATCCGGATCAAACCCCATGTGCTGTCCACCCACACGGCCAAAGCCGGATTCATTGGGCGCAGCGCCCTTTTGGTTTACCGTCCCCTGGCGGCCCTCATGGGCTGGCCCCGGACCAAAGCCTTACACACCTTCCACGGCCATATATTCCACAGCTATTTCGGTAAAAGCGCCACGGCGCTGTTTTTATTTATGGAACGTTTTCTGGCCCGTTGGGCAAGCTGGAAGATACTGGTAATCAGCCCGCAGCAGTATCAGGAAATACATATGGACAAAAAAGTCGGGCGCAAGGAGCAGATTGAGATTGTGCCCATAGGGGTGGACCTAAATCAGTTCAGGCACCCGGAAAGGGGCAGAAAGGAATTCCGCCGGGAGCTGGGGCTGGGTGATGATGAGCTTTTGTTCGGCGCGGTGGGCCGCATGGCTGCGGTGAAAAACTATCCCATGGTGGTGCATACCGCGGCCAAGCTCAAGGAACTGGCCCCGGAGCTGTACCGGCGGAGCCGCTTTGTGCTGATCGGCGGCGGCAAGCCAGAAGCGCTGCGGCAGATCAAAGAGCTGGCCGCCGGGCTGAGGGTGCAGGAACGCTTCCAGGTGATGGGCTACCGGCATGACCCGGAGCGCTTTTTCCCTGCCCTGGACGTCCTTTTGCTCACCAGCCTCAATGAGGGCGTCCCGGTGTCCATCCTGGAGGCCGGGGCCTGCGCCCGGCCCGTGCTGGCCACCGGGGTGGGCGGGGTGGGAGACCTTTTGGGACCCCCGGCCCTGGAGCACAGCCATGGTTTTGTGGTGCGGCAAAGAGGCGTCAGCGTACCCGGCCGGGATGCCTCGGCCATGGCCAGAGGCCTGGCGCATCTCATGGACCACCCGGATCTGGCTGCCGGCCTGGGCGAGGCTCTAAGAGAATACGTGCGGCGGGCGCATTCCAAAGACGCCTATGTATCACATATGGCGGATCTGTTCACCCAAGCGGCGAAAAATACATAAGAGCCTGTCTAGGCAGCCAGCCTGCGGTACATCCCCAAGGTGGAGGCTAAAAAGGCATCCAAAGAATAAAACCGCTCGATCCGCCGCCGGGTGGACAAGCCCAGAGCCCGGCGCTCTTGGACGGGCATACCTAACACCCGATCCAAGCCGTGGGCCAGGCTTTCAGGGCTGTTGGGGGGAACCACCTCGCCGCAGTCTCCCACCATAAGCCTGCTGTCTCCGGCATCGGTCGCCACCGGGACCAGTCCGCAGCTCATGGCCTCCGCCACCGAATTGGGCAGCCCCTCGCTCCGGGAGCTGGACGCGTATACATCCATGGCGCTGTACCAGTCCTCAAGCTTGCTGCGCGGCCCCAGCAAAAAACAGCTCCCGGCCAAAGGCGGCTTATTGCAGCCGCTAAAGACAGGATTGTCCGGCGTGAGGCCCCGGCCGATCAGCAGCAGCTTGGCGTCGGGTCTTTTTTGCAGCAAGAGGCTGAAGGCCTTTATGAGCCCGTCATGGTCTTTGACCGGATCATGGCGGCTCACCTGCCCCACCAGCAGATCCTTATCATTCAGGCCCAGCTCGGTCCGGCATCTGATGCGTCCTTTTTGCGAGGGCGAAAAGCGCCGGGTGTCAAAACCATTGGGCACCACCTCCAGCTTATCCGCCGGATAGCCCAGTTTGATATGCCAGTCCCTGCCCGCCTGGCTGTTGGCCACTATCAGATCCGGCCAGGCGCTCACCCGGCGGCACATCCCTGCCACCAGGCGGGTGGAGCTTGAATAGTGGCTTAAATCCAAATTTGAACAGCGCAGGTTCCAGAGCACCGGGCTTTTCCCCAGGCTTTTTGCAGCCATAAGCCCCATCAAATCCGCATGATACATCCAGGTATGGATCACATGGGGCTGGAAACCCTTCAGCCATTTTCGCAGCTTGGCGAATCCGCTTATCAAACAAAACGGGCTCTTGGTGAGGTTCAGGCTTTGCACTCCGGCTCCGGCCCGGGCCATGGCCGGGGCCAGCTTGCCCAAAGGCTTCAGGCTCATCACCTGGTGAACCATTTCAGATGCATCACATTTATTAATCAGCTGGGCAAGCTGGTTCTCCGCCCCGCCCACCTGGGTGGAGGTGATGACGTGAGCGATTTTCAGAGGCAAGACTCCCTCCGGGATGGAGCGGGTTGAAGTTATTATGCTCATGCCGGTGCACTTTGCCTCAATTTTTCCACCAGAACCGGCAAGGCTTCACCCGCCATGGCCGGAATCACCAGATCCGATATGCCATGGCTGAGCCAGGTGGGCTCCGGGTTCAGCTCTATCACCTTGGCCCCGTGGGCCTTGGCCTGTTGGGGAAGCTGGCTTGCCGGAGTGATGGAGGCCGAGGTGCCCACCACCAAAAAGGTTCCGCAGTGGTCAGTCCAACTGAATGCATCCTCAGCAGCCTGGAAGGGGATCGCCTCACCGATGAAAATCACCTCAGGTTTGATTATTCCCCCGCAGGCGCAGCGGGGAGGCAGGCTTTCAAGGCTCAGTTCGGTGCGCTTGAATTGTTTGCGGCAGGAAAGGCAGCGCAGCTTGTGGCCGGTGCCGTGAAACTCTATGACCCTTTTACTGCCGGCCGCCTGATGCAGGCCGTCAATGTTCTGGGTCACCACCGCCTGCAGCAGCCCCATCTCTTCCATTTGGGCCAAAGCCTGGTGGGCCGGGTTCGGTCTGGCCGCACCCACCACCTGATCAAGCTCGGCCAGCATCTTCCAGACCTCCGCCGGATCGGCCATAAAGGCTTCAAGAGAGGCATATTTCATGGGGTCGTATTTGGTCCACAGCCCTTGGGCTCCCCGAAAAGACGGTATTCCGCTTTCCACACTTATTCCCGCCCCGGTCAAGGCCACGCAAGGCCGCCCGGTGCTGATCATGGCCGCAGCCTGGTTTAAAAGGCTGTCCAAACCGCCGTCTAACATGTAAAGTTATCCAATCTGCTTGACTTTTTGTTCCAAGTGTTACATATCCCAGCCAAACGGTTGTTTTTGCCAAACGGCAAGGAGGAAATATGTCCGACTATCTCCCCGTCCCGATGCTGGACCTGAAAGCACAATTTGCAACCATAAAAGATGAACTCATGCCCGCAGTCAATCAGGTTTTTGAAGACCAGAGGTTCATTATGGGGCCATGGGTTGATAAGTTCCAGCAAGAAACCGCAGAATATCTGAACGTCAAGCATGCTGTCGGAGTCTCATCCGGCACCGACGCCCTGCTGCTCAGCCTGATGGCTCTGGGTGTGAAGCCGGGGGACGGGGTCATCACCACGCCGTTCACCTTTTTTGCCACCGCAGGCTCAATCGTGCGCCTGGGCGCGGTGCCCATATTCGTGGACATCGAACCGGGCACCCTTAATATAGACCCTGCCAAGATTGCTGAACTTCTGGAGCGCTCCGATCTTCCGGCCAAACCCAAAGTCATACTGCCGGTGCATATTTTCGGACAGCCGGCCATGATGCAGCCCATTTGGGACCTGGCCCAAAAACACGGGCTCAAGGTGGTCGAGGATGCAGCCCAGGCCATCGGGGCGGTTTACGCCGGACCGGGCGGCGGGGATAAATCCTTTGCCGGCGGGCTGGGCGATGTGGGTTGCTTCAGCTTCTTCCCCTCGAAGAATCTGGGCGCGGCCGGAGACGGAGGCCTGATCACCACCAATGATTCGGAACTGGCCGACAAATTAGTCTCCATGCGCAACCATGGGGCCACAGGGAATGAAAAGTATCTCAACCAGTGGGTGGGCGGCAATTTCAGGCTGGACGCCCTGCAGGCCTGCGTGCTCTCCACCAAGCTGCCCCACCTGGCCGCATGGTCGGACGCCCGCCGCCGGAACGCGGCGGACTATGAACGCATGTTCACAGAAGCGGGCCTGATAGAAGCGGGCAAGATTAGCCCGCCGGTGCTGGCCTGGCCCGAAGAACCCCGAAGCCACATATTCCACCAATACGTGCTCAGGGTGCAGGAACGCGAGGGCGTGATGGCCGCACTCAAAAAGGCCAATATCGGCCATGCGGTCTATTATCCCAAGCCGCTGCACTTCCAGAAATGCTTTGCCTATCTGGGCTATAAGCCCGGCGACCTGCCGGTGGCGGAAAAAGCCTGCCAAGAGGTGCTGGCCCTGCCCATATATCCCGAATTGAGCATGGAACAAAAACAAAGCGTCATCGGGGTGATCAAAGACTTCTATGCCGGATGAGCCTAAAAAAAAACCAATCTCCCCGGAGTGTGCTGAAACGGCCTTTGGCCCAATCAGCCGCCCGGGGCCTGGATAATCCCTGCCTCGCCGGGGTCAAGTGAGTGACCGTCTATTCAATCAGCATCACGCCCTGCCCTGGCCGCGGTTTTTCCCGTAATTGCAGACCATGCCGGTCCACGTAAAAGGACTGCTGCTCAAGCCCTTGCATCACCTCACGCTTCAGGCTGATACGACTCACACGCCGCCGCCGCATCTTGCCGCGCAAGATAAAGGCATTTGGCATGACCTCTTCCCATTTGCCGGTGATAATGCATAATGGACTACGGCAGTGGTCTCATTTTATATGCAGGCTAACTCAATGTGCGAGATTTGCGGTTTTATAGACAGCAGCGGTCATAACCAGGATACCGAAATCATGCTGGAGGCCATGAGCCTGTGGGAGGAAACCGGTGGGGATGATAAAGCAGTCAAAGGGGCATGTCTGATCATGGAGCCGTTGGCATGATAAAACCCATTGCCGCATCCCTCAAAGGCCCAACGGGCAAAAGTATAGCGGCCCATGCCCTGGTGCGCGCTCTGGCCTGCCTGGCGGCGGTCGCTGCTCTTTATTTCCTCTCCAAGCTCAGCGGGATGCCCGGCACCCTGGAAGGCTCCTGGCTGTACAAGGTAGGCAAACACGGCGGCTGGCGTTTGTTCCTGTGCGGCCAGGTTCCCCTGGCCCTGTTTATATTGGGCACAGCCCATGACTGCCTCATTGTCTGGAGCCGAAAACTGACGGCTCCTGGTTCGGCGGCCATTCCGGCCGGGATGCATGGGGTTGACCGGCTAAGCCTGTTTATCCTGCTGCTTCTCGGAGCCGTGCTCGGCCTGCGCTCTTTTTTGCCGGAGTACCTCATCATAGGCGGCGGCCTGTATTTGGCGGCTTTGGCCGGAAGCGCCTGTTTCATGGCTCTGAAACTGTGGGACCTGGCCCAGGCCATGAAAAACACGCCTCCGACAAAGGGTTATGGGGATATCTCCTTGGGCTGGGCGGCCGGACTGGCCGGAGCCCTGCTTTATTCCTGTCTGGCCCTTTGGACCGTGCAGGCCATCAGCACCGCCGGGGATGAGCCCTACTACCTGACCAGAGCCCACGCCCTGTTAAACCGCCTGGGCCTATTGAACACGAACGGGCTTGGCCCCGGGGTGCGCTCGGCCTTTTACTGGGGAAACTGGAGCCTTCAACTGGTCAGCGCCAACCGGGCCGATGCCTGGTTCATCCATGCAATCAGCCCATTTTATTTTTTGGGCGGACGCCTTGGCGCTTTGATCATGGTCAGCCTGGCCGGCGGAGCGGGCCTGGCCGGGCTTTACCGGGCGGCCAGAAAACTGGGTTGCGACGCCCAAGACTCCCTGATCGCCTGCGGATTTTTGTGGGTGTGCCCGGCCTATCTGGTGCTCAGCCAGCATGTGTACCCGGAGCTTTTGGGCGCAGCCCTGGCCATATGGGGTCTAAACCTGGTTCTCACCAGCGCCGGGCGAAGATGGCAGCGTCTGGTTGGCGTGTTTCTGCTTGCCGCCCTGATCACCTTGATCAAAATGCGCCTGGGCCCCATCGGGCTGGGGCTGGTCCTGGCTTCGATCAACCGGGAATGCATTTGGCCTTTGATTAAACAAAAGGCCGCCCGTTTGGCCGTTCTTTTGGCTACTTTCGGGGCCGTGGTTTTCGTCTTGTGGATTCTGCCCGGCATCAAGCATCTTTTCACAGACTTGGCCCTCGAAACCAGCCGGACCCTTTACGAACATCTGTACAATCTGCCGGATATCTTCACCCTGAAAGTGTGGAGCACCATCCCGGCCTTGATTCTGGACCAGGAATACGGGTTGATCTGGTATGCGCCCTGGCTGCTTTTGGCTCTGGCCGCATTCCCACTGGCCTGGCCCGGCAAACGGCGTGAGCTGTCCCTGATTATCCTGGTTTGCGCCGTCGGCGGTCTGATGCTGGTGTTCTGGCGCTGGCTGCAATGGGATGCGGGCTTCACCCCTCCGGGACGTTTTCTGACCTCATTGCTGCCTCTGTTCGCTCTTTTCCTCTTGCCCTGTCTGAGGCTTCGTCATTCCGCCGGGGTTCGGGCGGCGCTTCTTCTGGCGGGCGCATGGGCTGCGGCCCACAGCCTTGTTATCTGCATCAATCCCATGTGGCGCTACCACCGCCGCCTGGGCATCAGCCATGTGCTGGCTTGGTGGAATGACCAGGCCCATACCATGGTGCACCGGTTTTTCCCCTCGTTTATCAGTTACCACCTGAGCGATATGCTGCCCGGGCTCGGGATTTTGCTGGTCATACTGCTTTTGGGCGTCTGGCTGTTTCATATACAGAAAAAAGGCTTCCCGGCCAACGGAGGCCCAACCATCCAAAACCGCAAGCTCTTGCTCAACCTTGCGGCTTTGGTTTTGGCCGCGGCCGGGCTTCTGACCCTGGCCGGACGCTGGACGCCGACCTCATCCTTGGCTCCGACCATCCTCCAGCGCAAAGGAGCCACGGTGCATGGCGTCTATTATCCCCGGCCCATGGTGCTGCTGTTCAACCGGCCGGGGGACCGGGCCGGCACCAACCTGGTCTGGGGGCCGGGCCACAAAGAGCTGGTGATCGTTGCAAAACATCACTATGTGGGCCAATCCGGCAAAAAGAGGCCGTTCTCACCGATGATCAGGGTTTCCATTGACGGGAAGAGGGCCGGAAATCTGAAGATCGGCTCACGCGGTTTCAAGGCCTTTAAGCTGCCTCTGAAGCTGTCCTGGGGGATGCATCGGCTGAGTTTGAAATATATCAAAAGCCCAGGCCGCGACCAAGTTGCGCTGGAGCGGATTTTGCTGCGTTGAGGCCGGGTTGCGCCTAATCCTGGTTTTCTCAGGGGATAAGGGGATATAAAATGCCCCGGGAGCCTGCTTGTGCAATATTTCTCTTGACATAAAAACCAACCGCAAATAGATATATATGGGACCCGGGATGGCAATTGACGCTCCCGGGCAGATCCGTGTCAGGCCCTTTGAGCCTTCAGTCTCTGGGGCGCTTTTTTAGATGCGGATTTGTACCTGTTATCACAAAGTTGGAGGCGAAAGTCCGGAATATAACCAGTCGGGCGGAACCGGCAATACCGGATGGCCTGCCCGCAAATTCTGGCTGGGGACAAGCCTCCTATAATGATGTATAGATAGCAACCCCTACTTTATTTAAATGGAGAACGCAAAAAAATGATCAAACCGCACGGATCCGAAGAACTTATTCCGCTGTACGTAATGGATGACGCCGAGCGCGCAGCTCTGGCCAAAGAGGCCGAGGGCCTGAAAAGCATCCTGGTCAGCTCCGCCGCGGCCGGTAACGCCGTAATGCTGGGCGGCGGATATTTCACTCCGCTGACTGGCTACATGAACAAAGCCGACGCCATGCAGGTCGCCAAAGACATGCACACCGCCTCCGGCCTGTTCTGGCCCACCCCGGTGCTGAATATGGTGGAAGACGCCGGCGACATCGCCGTGGGCGACAAGATCGCTCTGAAAGACCCCAACGTGGACGGAAACCCAATTCTGGCCGTGCAGACAGTGGAAGCCATCGAAACCTTCAGCGACGAAGATATGGCTTATATGACCGAGCGGGTGTTCCGCACCACCGACGACGCCCACCCCGGCGTGGCCGCCTTCAACAGCGTCGGCAAAACCTGCATCTCCGGCCCTATCCAGGTGCTGAACTACTCCTATTTCGCCGAGGACTTCAAAGGCACCTTCAAGACCGCTTATGAAATCCGCGACGAAATGGGCAAGCTGGGCTGGGAAAAAGTAGTGGCCTTCCAGACCCGCAACCCCATGCACCGGGCCCATGAAGAGCTTTGCCGCATGGCCTTCAACGATGAGAAAGCCGACGGTATCCTGATCCACATGCTTTTGGGCAAACTCAAAGAGGGCGATATCCCGGCTGACGTGCGCGATGCCTGCATCCGCAAGATGGTGGAAGTCTACTTTGAGCCCAACACCGTTTTGGTCACCGGTTACGGCTTTGACATGCTCTATGCCGGCCCCCGCGAGGCCGTGCTGCACGCCGTATTCCGCCAGAACTGCGGCTGCACCCACTTGATCGTGGGCCGCGACCACGCCGGCGTGGGCGACTACTACGGCGGCTTTGACGCCCAGACCATCTTTGACGATGAAGTGCCGGCCGGCGCCCTGGAGATAAAGATCTACCGGGCGGACCACACCGCCTACAGCAAGAAGCTGGACAAGGTCATCATGATGAAGGACGCCCCCGAGGGTCACACCATGGAAGACTTCGTGCTGCTTTCCGGCACCAAGGTGCGCGAGATGCTGGCCCAGGGCATCGCTCCGCCGCCCGAGTTCTCCCGCCCCGAGGTGGCCAAAATTCTCATGGGCTATTACCAGAGCCTGTAATCAAATCAGCTTAACAGCCTGACAAAACGGCGGCTCCCTGACCGGGGCCGCCGTTTTTTGTGCGCTTCTTGGACCGGAGCCCCTCATCACCCAGCCCTAACCCCTGGGCTCTTCTTGCTTATGCAAAGCGGGCATGGGCCTGTTTGTGCTATAAAAGGCATAGCGCAACAGCAGCCGGAAGCTTGGGCACTGGGACCTGCTAAAGGCTGCTGGACCCCGAATATCAGGCAAACGGATATTGAGTCCCAATCTGGACATCAGAGCATGCTGAAACCTGAAACCCTGACCATACACCGGCTTATTCAAAAGAGCGTTTTGTACCTGGCCTGTGCAGCCAGCCTGTATGCCTTGGCCCGCTTTGTGGTGGACCTGCCGGATGGGCTCCCCCGGCATGGGCTTATGGCCGGACTGGGCAGGCCCGGAGGATGGCGCTTTTTTTTCTCGGTGCTGGCCCCGGTCGCCTGGCTGCTGCTCAGCCTTTTGGGCGAGGGGTTTTTGGCCGGCTGGCGCTGGCTGAAGCCGGACTCGCCCCTGCGGGCTGCCTCTTTGCCCCAATTTGTGCGCTATGATGCATACAGCCTGATTGGCCTGCCTCTTATGGCCCTGGGCATGCTGGGGCACGGCATCCTGGGTGACTATCACACCTTGCTGGGGGTGCTGTATCTGGCGGTGGTGGGCTGCAAGACCGGGATTTTGGTCTGGCTCTTGAACCGGGTGGTCCAAGACTTCGCCCAGGATTCCGGCCGGAAGGAAACAAGCCCGTTCTGGCCGGGGCTGGGGCAAGGGATCATTGTCTTTATGCTCTATGCCTGCCTGGCCCTTTGGACCGTGCAGGTGATTCCCTGCACCGCGTCCGAAACCAATTATCTCTTTAAAATACACCAGCACCTTTTTGACCTGGGCCTGGCCGGTTCAAACGCCGACGATCCCACAGTCTGGGGAGGCTTTTATTGGGGCGCGTGGTCCTGGACCCTGGTGGAGCCTCCCTTGCAGAGTCCGGCCCTGGCCGTGTTTCTGGCTCCCGGGTATTGGCTGGCAGGCCGCACCGGCGCCTTGATCAGCATGGCGTTCTTGGCCGGGGGCGTCATGCTGCTATTCCATTTGTGCGGCCGCTATCTGGGCTATTCAGCCAAAAGGGTGCTCCTGGCGGGATGGCTTTTGGCCCTCAGTCCGGCCTTCTGGGTGTACAGCCAGCATATCCAACCCGAGCTTTTGGGGGGACTGGGCATGGGGCTGGCCGCTATTTATCTTCTCACCCTGAAAGAACGGGGCTGGGCCGGGCTGGCCATGGTGCTGGTATTGGCCGCCTTCATAGTCTGGGCTGGAACCGCTCCCCTGGCCTTGGGGGTGGTGCTGATATTGGCCGGGATTTTCGGCCTGTTATGGCAGGGGGGAGGCGTCCGCAATCTGGGCTTTGCATTCGTGGCCGCCCTGGCCGGAGTGCTGGCTTTTTTCATCCACCTGCCCGGCACCCAGGCTTCCTTATTGGACCCCAACCAGTTTTTGCAGCTGATTGAATGGCCCGCAGCCCTGGCGGCAGTGGTGTTTGACCAGCAGCAGGGCATTTTGAGCCAAGCGCCCTGGTTGATTCTGGCCCTGACCGGATGGTGGTTTTTGCTCAGGCGCAACTCCTGGGCCGCGGTCAGCAGCGCGCTTTTGCTTGGAGCCTGGGGCCTGGGCGCGGCATTCAGCCAATGGCTGCGCCTGGAGACCGGCGCGGTCCTGCCTTTAAGCGGCTTTGCCGTGATTGCGCCTTTGATGGCCCTGTGGGCCTTGCCCCTGTTAGCCAAGCGCTCCCATGGAGCCTGGAAGGTTTTGGTAAGCGCTCTGCTGGTGTTGAACCTGGGTCTGGTGCTGCTCTTGAATCTGGTGCCGGTCTGGCGGTTTATGAACAACACCGGAGCCAGCCCGGTTCTAATGGGTTTGGGCAACCTCAGCGAGGCGGCCCTATACCGCTTTTTCCCCGGGTTTCTCAATTATTACGGGCCGGATATGCTGAAAGCCCTGCCCTGGGCGGTCTTGATCATCCTGCTGGGCCTTTGGGCCCTGGCCTGGAGAAGCAGGCAAGACACCCGGGCGGACCACATCAAGGTATATTGGGGCTGGGGGCTGGGCCTGGTGCTGGCCGGATTTTTCGTCCTGGTGCTGGCCGGGCGTTTGTTGCCCACGGCATCGATACAGGCCGAATTAATGAACAGCCCGGGCTCAAAGCGTTTGACCCTGGAATACCCCGGTCCCATCTATCTGGCCCTGCCCAAGGGGGGCAAGGCGGGCGCATGGGTAAGGGGGAACCCGGATAATAAGCGCATTGTGCTGTGGGCCCGGGTGCATGATTCTGGGCAGCATCCAGCCATTATGGGGGTGTATGTGGACGGCCGCTTGGTACGCCAGGTGAAGCTGGAACCCGGCGTCCGGCGGCATCCGGCGGCCATAAAGCTCAAGCAGGGGCGGCGTTGGCTGGAACTGGGCCTGATCCAAGCTCCGCCCAGCGGCACGGTGTTGATAGACCGGCTTGATTTTGAATAGCGGGGCAATTTGAATTGCCGGCGCAGATAAGCTTAACCGATATGACTCAATTCAGTCCAGCGGACCACAAACACATGGAATTGGCCCTGAGCTTGGCCCGGCGGGGGGCTCGGCAAGGAGAGGTGCCGGTGGGGGCTTTATTGGTGGACCGGTCGGGCAAGGTCTTATCTGCGGAATACAATCAAACCATCACCCTGAACGATCCCACGGCCCACGCCGAGATGCTGTGCATGCGAAAAGCCGCCGCCGCCCTGGGCAACTACCGGCTTTTGGACACCACCTTGTACGTGAGCCTGGAGCCTTGCGCCATGTGCGCCGGAGCCCTGGTCTGGGCCAGGGTGAAAAGAGTCATATTCGGGGCTCCGGATGCAAAGGCCGGGGCCTTGGGCAGCCGCCTGGACCTGAGCCGTCAAGAGGGATTCAATCACCATCTCCAGGTGACCGGGGGGCTTTTGGCTGATAAGAGCATTCAGATTTTGCAGGATTTTTTCCGGGCCCGGCGCAAATAAGCCCTCGGCCTGTGGCATGATCCTTAATCTGTGTATAGAATAAGCCCTCTATGCGGAGAGGTACCGAAGTCCGGTCGTAACGGGCCCGACTCGAAATCGGGTTAGCGGCTAATCCCCGCTACGTGGGTTCGAATCCCACCCTCTCCGCCATTTCATGCAGCCAGGCAGCTCCGCAGCACATCTCATGCTCTCAGAATACGCCCAATGCACCCCAAATCACGCCCCTGGACGGCGCAAGGCATGCTTCGAGCTGGGCGGCTGAGCCGCAGGCAGTCACAGGTAGTCATGCTATGGTGGCCCCAAATGGCTCTGGTTTTGTGTCCGCCGGCGGGCATGGCCGCCCTTTTGGGTACGCCTGCCCGGATCATATTTCGGACAGCAGTTCGTCTTAGATCATGGAAAATCCTGCCTTCCAGCTTTGCTGCCTTACAGGCTGTCTTCCATGCACGGTCAAACCGTCCGATTCTGCGGCCTTCCAAATGGAATACATAGGGACATCCTAAATGCCGGTTAGTGAACTGGTTTCGCAACACCTCCTTTAGCTCACTGTCGGCATATACTGTGCGGGCATCCCGGTTTTTGGTCTCACCAGCCTCAAGCCTTACAATACCTTGTCTTAGATCAACCCTGCTCCAGGTAAGCCCAGTAATCTCACCCAGCCGCCAGCCGGTCTTGTAGCCGAAAGTCACTAAGCGGTGGGTCCCAAATTTTGGACAGGCATGTTAGGTTGATTTGGCCCAAATCAACAGGAGGAAATCGATGGCCAAACGCAAGACCTACAGCGCCAAATTCAAGTCCAAAGTAGCCCTTGATGCGATCAGGGGGGATCTGACTCTTTCTGAGCTTGCATCCAAATATGGGGTTAATCCCAACATGATCACCAGATGGAAGAAGCAGGCGGTTGACGGCATGGAGGGCACCTTTTCCAAACGAGGCCAAGCCAGGCGTGACGCATCCGATGAAGCCCGGATCAAGGAGCTTCACGCCAAGATCGGCGAATTGACGGTGGAGAGGGATTTTTTATCCAAGGCCTTCGGACGCTGAGCCACGCCCGGAGGATGGACATGATTGATCCCAGTCACATTTGGCTTAGCATCGTAAAGCAGTGCTCGCTTATGGGCGTGAGCCGGTCGTCTTTTTACTATCAGGGGAAAGGCGAGTCCCGGTTCAACCTGAAACTGATGCGCCTGATTGATGAGCAGTGGCTCAAAACGCCTTTCTTTGGCAGCCGCCGTATGGCCAAGCATCTTCGCGGTGAGGGCTATAATGCAAGCCGCAAAAGGGTGCGGCGCTTGATGCGCAAGATGGGCATAGCAGCTATCTATCCCAAGCCCAGGACCACCAGGCCGCGAAAGGAAAATCCGGTCTATCCCTATCTTCTGAGGAACCTGGCCATAGACCGCCCCAATCAGGTCTGGTGCAGCGATATTACCTATCGTGCGCCCGGCTCCCTGTGTTGGCATGGAGATGCCCGCCGGGACACGAGCATGTTCGGAATACATATGGACAGAGCAAGGAAGCGATATGGTCCATCTGGCCGCTCTTTGCTGCGAAAGAGCGTGAGCCCAAGCGGCGGTGACCCGCTGTACACTGGCGGGGTGACGCAGCCCGTGGG
Source organism: Desulfarculaceae bacterium (assembly GCA_963675675.1). Taxonomy (GTDB): domain Bacteria; phylum Desulfobacterota; class Desulfarculia; order Desulfarculales; family Desulfarculaceae; genus Dethiosulfatarculus. The sequence goes on along the minus strand of OY776512.1, from coordinate 6,402,423 downwards.
AAAAGGGGCGTGAGGCGAAGCCGTTAAGCCAAGATGCGTCCCCAGGCTATAGCATTGGAAGGTCGAGGAACACGAACCGGTTAATCCGCGTCTGTGGGTTGAAATGTCACCCCCGCCTACACGGCTTATGAGGCGGGATGCGGAGAAGAATGGAATCATATGTAGAGATTTCATTCTCGAATGCGCGCCGTACAGGTATGGCGGCGGGCATGGGCCACGGGGAGAATGCAGCCAGACCGTGGAATCCGCATCGACTTGCGGCAAGCAAGGACAAAGACTGCGACCGGCGGCCTAACCAGTGTGTTTGAGTCCGGCATGTGAACCGGGGAAGGCTTTTGAGGGATGCCAAGGGAGTGTGCCCCCGATGCCTCAAAAGCCAGCGGAGTTCCCGTAGTAGTCCGGGGCGGGGAAAGCCCGCCGCATGGCGAAGGGGAACAGTCTGAGCGGCTTGCTTTTCTGATTAGCTGACCGTAACGAGGTGAAGACCTATGATAATCAGCGAAATGCAGGGCAAGCTGGCCACTTGGGCCAATGAAGACGGCGGGCGGAGGTTTGACCGTCTTCTGCGGCTGATTGCAAACCGGTCTTGGCTGCAAGAAGCTGCCCGGATGGTGCTGTCCTCCAAGGGGGCGCACACCGCCGGGATTGACGGAGTGGACAAGCGGGTCATGCAGGAATGTCTTGAGCAGCAGCTTGAGACCATCCGCAGCGAGCTTCTGGCTGGAACCTATCAGCCTCAGCCCGCCCGGCGGGTCTACATCCCCAAGGCCAATGGCAGGCAAAGACCATTGGGTATTCCCACGCTTCGTGACCGTATAGTGCAGCGTGCCATGCTCATGGCCATGGAGCCCATCTGGGAGAGCGATTTCCATCGCCTGTCCTATGGATTCCGGCCTCAGCGCAGCGTGCATCATGCGGTGCGCACCGTGAAGCTTCAGCTTCAGGACAGCACTTATGCGGCGGGACGCTGGATCATTGAAGGCGACCTGGCCAGTTATTTTGATACGGTGCATCATAAGCTGCTCATGAAATGCGTGCGGAAACGGATACGCGACAAGCGCTTTTTGTCCTTGCTTTGGCGCTTCATCAAGGCAGGCCATGTGGATAAGGGCCTGTTTTGCGCGGCCAGCCGGGGTGTTCCCCAGGGCGGGGTGATCTCGCCGCTTTTGTCCAACATCATGCTCAATGAGTTTGATCAGTGGCTGGAGAACAGTTACCTGAGCAAAAAGGCCCACAAGGACCGCTGGGCATGGAACTTCGGCATCGCCCGAAGGCGACCCGTCACTATCCGGGAGAACCGGCAATGGAAACCGGCGGTGGCTTATTGCCGCTATGCCGATGACTTCGTGCTCATCGTCAAAGGCAACAAGGCCCACGCCAGGGCCATCCGGGAGGAATGCCGCGCCTTTTTGGAAGATGAACTGAAGCTGACTCTGAATATGGACAAAACCCATATCACCCATGTCAATGACGGTTTCATTTTTCTGGGGCACCGCATCATCCGCAAACGGGGGCCAAAAGGAACCATGCGCCCGGTGACCACCATACCCAAGGACAAATTCCGAAACTTCGCCGCCAGGCTGGCTGGAGCAATTTCTACCAATTCACCGATTACACCGCCACCATGTACCGCAAACTGGATCACATAGTGTTCTGGAAGCTGGCGCACTGGCTGGCCAGGAAGTACCGGTGCTCGATCAAGAAACTGATGCGAAGGCTGTTTAAACGCCCTGCCGAGGGCCAAACCAAAACCTGGATGCTCTTCGGCAGGAGCGCAAGCGGCAATCTGTGCGGCGTAGCCCTGAGATTGCTGGTCGGTAGCCCCAAGCGTCAATTCAGGTGGCGGAATCCCGAAGTCAATCCTTACTTAATAAAGGATCAAAAGAGGAGCACCGTCACCTCGCGCTACCAAGATGTAGCCATGGCCATGGGCCGCGCTTAGATGGAGAGCCGTATGCGCTGAAAGGCGCACGTACGGTTCGGGGAGGAGAAGCAGGGAAATAGTCCGACTACGCCCTGCTTCTTACTCCACTGCCCATGGAGCACGGCTTTATGTACTTGGTGGCAGTCATGGACTGGCACTCAAGGAAAGTGCTGTCTTGGAGGCTGTCAAACACCCTGGAGGCTGACTTTTGCGTGGCCGCCCTGGAGGACGCCATCGCAGAGTACGGGATTCCCTGCATCTTCAATACCGACCAGGGATCCCAATTCACATCCTCGGCCTTCACCAAGGTGCTGGGGGACAATGACATCAAGATATCCATTGACGGCAAAGGAGCCTGGATGGACAACGTCTTTATCGAGAGGCTGTGGTGGTCTCTCAAATACGAATGCGTCTACATCAATGAGTTCGAGGATGTCAGAGCTCTGAGGCGGGGGCTGGATAACTGGATCAGATTCTACAACTCAAAGCGAAACCATTCCTCACTGGACGGCAGAACCCCTGATGAGGCATACTTCACAAACCTGCCAAAGGCGGCTTAAATTTGACTGGTCAAATCAACCTTAATTCCGCCGCCTAACTGTCCAATAAATGGGTACCACCGCTTGACTTAATGACTTAGGGTCATTATCTTAATGACTGGAGGTCAGTAGTATATGAAAAAATTGACGCTCGACAAGAAAAAGAGCGGAGGTACCGGCTTGAAGCGCCGTCGACTAAGCCCTGACGTACGCCGAGGTGAATTGCTTGAAGCCGCACTATTAATTCTCCGGGAACGAGGGCCCATGAATGCGCGTGTCAAAGATGTGACGGAGGCTGCGGGAGCGGCAAAGGGGACCTTTTATCTCTATTTTCCTTCCTGGGATGATCTGCTTGTTGAAGTTCGTGCGCACATCATCTCAACATATGTATCTGAAATGCCTGACATGATTGCGGCAGCAGCGCTTTCGGACTGGTGGGCCGCATTTGAAAAAGAGTGTGTCCATTTTGTCGATTTCGTTGATGAACTTGGCGACCTGCACAAGGTCCTTTTTCACGGACCAATTGTGGATCGACCCAACAATGCTGCCATATCTTACGAAGAGATCATTGCAGGGATGTTAAGAAAAGGAATTGAATCAGGTTCTTGCCGACATATCGAAGTCGACATCGCGGCTCAACTCATATACTCGGTGTTGCACATAACAGCAGATAACATCGTCCAAACGGGTGATCGTGATCGCAACCTCGATTCGATGTTTGATCTCCTGCGCGCTTGGCTTGGTACTTCGTGCCCAGGGGGTGACGGAACAGAGAGATTTTCCCCAACAAAGGAGACGAGGTAAATGATCGAACAGAACAAAATACGAAGGTTGCCCCGGCCGTTAGTGTCAAGCCACGCAGTTAGGTACCGATCATTGACTTGCGGCATTGCAAGGGATGTGGCGAATGCGTTGACGATTGTCTCATCGCTTTATCGGAAGTGCGTAGGATAAGTCAGGTGCGGTTTTTCTGAATGAATCTATTGATAGGGATGTATAGGATGAAAAGGTATATTTCAATAACAACCGGAGTATCATTTATCGCATTAGCAACTTCCGGTATGATGATGATATTCATAGGTGGTTTTGAGCTCATGCTCAGGATGCATCTGGTACATAATCTTTTTGGCATAGTTATGTCCATCGCAGGCATATTTCACCTCTATTATAATTTCAAGCCCATAAAGAACTATCTGAAGAATAGATGGATCGCAGTTTTCACCGCTTTTCTCTTGGTTGTTCTCATATTCTTGTACGGTGTTGGGGTGAATGCGGATATTAATCTGGAAATGATCAATCAGATAGAAGCAATACTTAGGAATCATATGTCCTAGTCAGTAATTGCGTTTACAATTGGGCCTTCCGGCAAGATGGTTTTAGGTTATTACGCAGCTTCTCCGTTTTCTAGTTTTTCATATTCAGCGATAATACTTAATGAAATATTGAACGAGGCCGAATCAACAATAATCATACAAGTCTTAACCTGAAAATTAACTCGTGACTCAATCATTATACAGGAATACATAATTGCGGCGCATATAAGAAGAAAGCTTCACATCGGGATTTTTTTATTATTAATATTTCAAACGGAAAGCGGCATCTGTATAATACCGATAGGACAAACTGAAAAGCCGGATAATGGGATAAAATATAAATGCAGCCAAAGAAATCTTTCGCTTTAGTTAACTATGATATATGCGATCCCAAGACGTGTGACCACGACGAAGGGCGTTGCGCCGCCGTATCGGCTTGTACACACAAAGTGATTAAACAAATTGATGGTGTTTTCGAACAACCCATGGTATTTCAAGACATGTGTATGGGATGCTGGGACTGCATTGAAGCCTGCCCTTTGGACGCTGTTTCTGCCAAACATGTCACTTGATAAAAAATTTTATTCTCTGGGCCGGCCGATAATCGGACGCCCTATTATTTTCTTTTGGTATCAATTGTTTAGATATCTTCAACCCTGTTATGATCTTTGAAAATGCCATTTTCCTAAGTATCATTATCCCATCTTTGATCAACGCCGGAACATAACATCTCAAAACTCCTAGCAGGCCGCCCTCAAAACTGCTCTTTTGGCCCAAATACTGCGTTGGCCGTGATTTTCGAATGCTCATATCTTATTGTATATACTGCGCTTAAAAAATCACGTTCGCCTTGTCTTTGAACCAAAATGTGGTTTTGGGAGCACCCTGCCAATGCAGTATTCAAAAAATAGCCGGTTTAATGATCATGCAATCATCCTTGCGTGTCATGCGCTGAGGAGCTCAAATATATCCAAAGGCGGGCGCATGTCATTCGACCGTTTTACCGGTCTTCAAATAGAGACTCCTATCGGTATAAGAGATTATGAAGGTTGAATTGGACTGGTGAAATTTTTTCAGCATATTGGCAAACTCGGCATCCTCCCACATCCATGAAATCCGTGGAACACCATATTCCCATCAATTAAAGCCCTTTACCAATAGCCGTGGATAGTTGAAAATAATTAATTATCTTGTGAGCGTCATATGGGAAGGCTATCCTGAACTAGGGAGCGTTTTATAGTTACCTTTGGCAATGATCCTGTGGGCACGCCAAGCACCCGCTTAAATAGATTATTGATGTCAGTTAGTTGAACGGACCGCCGGCGGCCGGCATGAACGAGCACCGAAGCAAGGCAGAAAATCACATGCAGAGCGAAATCGGACAGGACAAGCTGGAGCAGATTTTTCAATCTTTCAGACAGGGTGTCATTTACCAGCAAGCTGATGGCCGAGTCATTTTTATTAATCAGAAGGCCCGCGAGATTTTCGGCCCTGATCCTGAAAGTGATTTGGGCCACGATTCGGACAGCTGCCGATGGCGGCTTATATACGAAGATGGCTCCATCTGCCCGGATGAGGAGCACCCCTCCATCGAAACCCTACGCAAAGTAAAAGCCTTAAACGGGCAAATACGCGGCGTGCTTTGGGAGGACCGGCCGGACAAGCCTGTAACTTGGATTTCAATAGACACCAACCCGATTATGGGCAGGGACCGGAAGACGCCCGAGGCCGTGGTCACTATCTTCACTGACATCACAAAACAAAAGCAGGCGGATGATCTGCGGATAAGCAGCTATCGCAAGCAGCAGATCGCCATGGACCTCGCGAAGCTGGTTCAATGGGAATACGATGTAGATACAGACCTTTTCGTTTTTGATGACAGATTTTATGCACTCTTCGGAACCTCCTCATCGGAGCAGGGCGGAAACCGGATGTCATCCGGCGAATACGCCCGGCGCTTCCTGCCGCCCGAAGATGTTCCGGTGGTTGCAAACGAGATAAAGGCAGCCTTGGAGACCACGGACCCTGACTTCACCAGGCAAATTGAGCACCGGATCATCAGAACCGACGGGCAGATAAGACACATTATCGTCCGTTTTGGCATTATCCAGGATGAAACCGGCCGCACCATCAGAACGATGGGAGCCAATCAGGACATAACCGCGCTCAAGGTAGCCGAAGAGCAGTTGCGCGAGGCCCAGAAAGTAAGCCACACCGGGAGTTGGCAGCTGGATATACCCAACCGAGTATTAACCCTATCCGATGAAGCCCTCAACCTGTTCGATTTATCCGGTAAACCGCCAGGCACCCTGGAGGATTTGCGGGCTTGCGTCGATCCGGAAGACAGACTGGCCGTCACCGAGGCCTGGTCCGGGGCCTTGCAAGGCAAACCTTACGCCCTCGAATACCAAGTCGGCTGCGATGACGACCGCCGTTGGATAAGCGAGCGGGCCGTAGTCAAATTCGCGCCCGACGGCACACCGCTCTCAGGGGTCGGCACGGTGCAGGATATCACCGAACGCCGGATGGCCACCATGCGTTTGGAATCAAGCGAACGGCGTTTCCGGGCATTGATCGAGGCCTCGGCCCAGATTGTGTGGAACTGCGATCCACAAGGTTACGTCAGAGAGGACTCTCCCACCTGGCGGGCCTACACCGGGCAGACCTTTGACCAATGTAAAGGCTTGGGCTATGCCCAGGCCATGCACCCGGAGGACCGGGAAAAGATAATGTCTGGTTGGCGCCGGAACCTGGAGCAAGGCGAACCGGTCACCAGCACGTACCGGCTGCGCCACCATTCAGGACAATGGCGTTGGAACCAAGCACGGACAGCGCCGGTCAAGGACAACGCCGGCCGCATCCTGTCTTGGATGGGAATGAACATCGACATCCACGACCAGCGCGAAGCGGAAGACGCCCTCAAACAAAGCCAAGAAAAGTTCCATCAGGCCATGTACCACGCCCCTATCGGCGAGGCCATCGTTTCCCTGGAAGGCCGTTGGATAGACGTGAACCCCTCCATGTGCCACATCGTGGGCTATACACGAGAAGAACTGCTATCCACCGATTTCCAGTCCATAACCTACCCCGAAGACCTGGACGCCGACCTGGAATGCGTCCGCCAATTATTAGAGGGTGAGATACCTACCTGCCAAATGGACAAGCGCTACATTCACAAGGACGGGGACATCGTCTGGACCCAGCTCAATGTGGCCCTGGTCAGGGGCAGCAAGGGAGAACCCAGCTATTTCATCTCGCAGATACAGGACATAAGTGAACGCAAACGCAACGAACTTGCGATCAAAGAAAGCGAGCGCCGCTTCCAAGCCATCATTAACGCCTCACCAATTCCTCTGGCCCTGAACGACGAAAACGACGCCATAATTTATATCAACCCAGCCTTCGCCGAGCGCTTTGGCTATAGCCAGAAAGAAATCCCCACCCTTGAGGATTGGTGGCTCAAGGCATACCCGGATGCCGCCTATCGGGAGGATGTGAAGCAGAGATGGCGGCTGCGGGCCGAAAATAGCGAGAAGCATGACAAGCCCTTCGTCCCCATGGAGGTGCGCATATGTTGCAAGGACGGCGCCTACCGCACAGTGCAGGTCACATCCACGCCGTTGAGCGGCTTCGCCCAAAAAACCAGCCTGATTACGCTGTATGACATAACCCAGATAAAAAATATCTCCGAGCGGTTGCAAACCCTGCTTGCCACGGCCAGCGACGGCATTCACGTTTTGGATAAGCGCGGCAATGTGGTCGAGTTCAGCGAATCCTTTGCGCGCATGCTGGGCTATACGGCCGAGGAGACGGCCCGCCTCAACGTGGCGGACTGGGAAGCACAGATAGATCCCGAGGAGTTGGAAACCACTATCCAAGAACTTATCCGGTCTTCCACCACTTTTGAAACCAAGCATCGCCGCAAGGACGGATCTCTGTTAGACGTGGAGATCAACGCCAAAAGCATAGTGCTGGACGGGCGGGAGCTTTTGTATGCCTCCAGCCGCGACATCACCGAACGTAAAAGGGCCCTGTCAGCCCTGGCTGAGAGCGAAGAGCGTTTCAATCTGGCCATAAGCGGAAGCGACGACGGCATCTGGGATTGGACTATTTCCAGCAACACCCTGTTCTGGTCGCCCCGGTTCAAGGAGATTTTGGGATACAGCGATGATGAGATCGATATGAGCCTGGATAAATGGTCATCGCTGGTTCATCCGGATAGCCGCGAGGCCACCCGGGCCGCCCTCAGGGATCACTTGCGGGAAGACCTTCCCTATGACATTGAATACCGCATACTGCACAAAAGCGGTGAATACATCTGGCTGCGGTCCCGGGGCAAAGCCGTGCGCGACGAAAACGGCAGAGCCTTGCGCATGGCAGGCTCGATCAAAGACATTACCGATCAGAAAAAAGCGGAACTCAGACTGAAAGAAGCCTTGGAGTTCAACGACACGGTCTTGTTAAAGTCGCCCCTTGCCATGGGGGTTTATCGGCAAGACGGGCAGTGCGTATTGGCCAACGAGGCTCTAGCGGCCATGGCCGGCACCACCCGGGATAAGGTTTTGAGTCAAAATTTCCATCAAATAGAATCTTGGAAGGCTTCTGGTCTTTTGGATGACTGCCTGGCCGCCCTGGCCGACGGCCAGCAGCGTAAACAAGAAATGCACACCATTTCAAGCTTTGGCAAGGAAATCTGGGCCTCGGTGCTGATCTTCCCCACCATGCTCAATAACGAACCACACCTGGTTATACAGATGACCGACCAGAGCGAAATTCAAAGAGCCAATGATGCCCTGAACTCCACCACGTCCCGGTTGAAGCTGGCCACCAAAGCCGCGGCTCTCGGCATATGGGTGCGGAACCTCTCAAATGATGTTTTCATTTGGGACGATAGGATGCTGGAGATTTATGAGGTTCCGGAGGAAGTCCAGGCCAGTGGGCTTTATTATGATTTCTGGCGTTCGCGCTGTCACCCTGATGACTTGGCCGCAACCGAACAAATCCTGCAAGAGGCCTTGCAGGGCCGGGACGAACTGGATATGCACTTCCGCATACTGCTGCCGGGCGGGCGCACCAGGCATATCCACGCCACGGCGCTGCATGAGGCAGACGATGAGGGTACGCCCATCCGAATGATCGGCACCAACCAGGACATCACCGCCCTTAAGCAAACCGAGGAAAGCCTGCAACACGCCCTGTCCGAACAGAGCATCATTCTGGAGACCGCCAGCGTGGGCATCACCATGATGAGAAACCGGGCCATGCTGCGTTCCAATGTCAAGATGTCCGAGATATTCGGGTACACACAAGAGGAGATAGTGGGGTTGGAAACCAAAATTCTATATCCCTCCTTGGAAGAGTACCAGCAGTTCGAGCGAGAGGCTTATCCAGTGATCCTGCGCGGGGAAACTTACACGACGGAGTGCCAGATGAAGCGTAAGGACGGGTCGCTTCTTTGGGTTGGGCTTACCGGCAAGGCCATCGACCCCGGCGACCAGGAGGCCGGCAGCATATGGGTTTTGGAGGACATCAGTGAGTCCAAGATCCGGGAAAGCGCGTTGCGCGAGGCCAAGGCGGCCGCCGAACAGGCCAACCGTATGAAGTCCGAGTTCCTGGCAAATATGAGCCACGAAATACGCACCCCCATGAACGCGGTTCTGGGGCTTTCACAACTGCTCTTGAATACCGAACTTGAAAAACTGCAACGGGATTACCTCGAAAAACTGTACAATGCATCGCAATCGCTTTTGGGCATCATCAACGATATCCTGGATTATTCCAAGATAGAGGCCGGCAAGCTGGATCTTGAATCCACCGAGTTCCCGCTTGATGAAATCCTGGACTCCACCGCCAAACTGTTCGCCTTCAGCGCGGAAACCAAGGGACTGGAGCTTATCTTTGACACCGACCCCAATATGCCGCCGTTATTTATCGGAGACCCCTTGCGCATCAAGCAGGTGTTAAACAACCTTTTAGGCAACGCCATCAAGTTCACCAAAAGCGGGCATGTAAAGCTGACCATGCGGGTTCTGGCACAGCAAGACGACAAATTGACATTACAGGTGGCCATCAGCGACAGCGGCATCGGCATGAACCCTGAGCAGCTAAAGCGTCTCTTTAATGCATTTGAGCAGGCGGATTCGTCCACCACCCGGAAATTCGGCGGCACCGGGCTGGGGCTTACCATCAGCAAGCATTTGATTGAAATGATGGATGGACAGATCAGGGTGGAAAGCAAGCCCAACGTCGGCAGCGTCTTCACCTTCACCCTGAAGCTAGTCGTTTCCGGCAGCAAAGCCGCCCAGCACTCCGCGGCCGATCTGCACGGCATGCGCACCTTGCTCGTGGAAGACCAGGAGGGCACCCGTGAAATGATGCTCGGCATCCTGAATTCCTGGGGCTTTTTGGTGGAAACGGCGGAGTCGGGGGAGGATGGCCTAAACATGGCCCTGAATGCCTCTGCGTCGGGCAAGCCCTTTGAGCTCATCCTGGTGGACTGGAAGCTGCCCGGCATGGACGGCGTGGAAATGGCCAAGAATATACGGAAGAATGAGGCCGGCGGGCAAAAAGACAGGCAGCACACGATTGTCATAATGGTCACCGCCTTTGGACGCCAGGAAGCTCAGAAAGTGATCAGGGACATGGATTTCGATGCCGTTTTGGACAAGCCGGTCATCGCTTCGCAGCTTTATAACCTGCTCGCACACCTGCAAGGCTACCAACCGGAGAAGGACACCCCTAAAAGCTGGAGCAGCTTGCGCGAAGCCAGTGAGCTGCTGGTTCCCATCGCCGGTGCAAAGATATTGCTGGTGGAGGATAATCTCACCAACCAGCTGGTGGCCAACGACCTGCTGGTCAACATGGGATTGGATGTGTATGTGGCGTCCAGCGGCTTGGAGGCGGTTAACATGGCGTCGGCACAACAATTCGATGTCATCCTGATGGATTTGCAGATGCCGGAAATGGATGGGATAGAGGCGACGCGGCGCATCCGGGAACTGCCGGAGCGCAAAGACGTGCCCATCATCGCTTTGACTGCCGCCGCCATGCAAAAGGACAGGGAAGTGTGCCTGGCGGCCGGCATGGACGACTTCGTGGCCAAGCCAATTGACGTGGATTCTCTCTGTGCGGCGCTGTTGCGCTTTGTTCCTCCCCGTAAAAAGCCCGGTCCAGCCAACGCAGATTGCGCGCCGTCCAAACCGGCCGCCACAGCAGAGGTGGAGCCCTTCGAGTTGAAAGGCATGGACCTGCCGGCCGCCGTCGCCCGCCTGAGCAACAACTGGGGGCTTTTGTCCAGGGCGCTTGCAGCCTTTGCCAGGGAGTTTTCCCAAAGCGCCGACTCCCTCGACAAATATCTGGAGGAAGGCAGCAGGGAGGAGGCGCTTCGCCTGTTCCACACAATCAAGAGCTCTGCCGGCATGGTCGGGGCCATGCTGCTGTCAGAGATAAGCCAAGATCTGGAATCGGAACTGAAGGCGGGGAAAAGCATCTCTCCGGAACCATTCCGCCAGGAACTAACCAAAATATTGTCGGCGATCGCCACCCTGACGCCGGATAAACCAGCCCCCACCAAATCCGGGGATAGCCATAGACTGCGGGAGCTGGCCGAGGACATATTCGCACGTGTGTCCAAAGCGGGCTTTGTTCCGCCTGATTTGCTGGCTGAAATGGGCGTGCTGCTTGAGGGACGGGGCCAGGGGGAAACCGCCAAGAAGCTTAAAACCAGTATCGAATCATTTAACTACAAAGCAGCCGCGGAACAGCTCATAACAATCTCAGAATCCCATGGATTCAAACTTGAAGGGTAGCAGCATGAAACCTAGGCGAGAGACTGGACATCACCCAAGAGACACCATTCTTATAGTGGACGATACTCCATCCAATATTCAGGTCCTGGCAGAGGCTCTTAGCAGTAATTATGAGATCAAAGTTGCCACCGACGGCAAGGCCGCCCTGGAGATAATGAGCCAGGAAGAAAAACCGGATATGGTCTTGCTCGACGTGATGATGCCGGAGATGGATGGATATCAGGCGTGCCGGCGCATCAAGCAGGAGCCTTCGATCTGGGACATCCCCATTATTTTCGTAACCGCCAAGGCCGAGGCAGAGGACCAGCAACGCGGCTTTGACCTTGGGGCCGTGGATTACATAACCAAACCGTTTGACATCCCATTGGTGATGGCCCGGATAAACGTTCACCTCCGCCTGAAACACAAATCGGAACAGCTGGAGCGTCTGGCCCTGTTGGACGGCTTGACCGATATCCCCAACCGGAGGGCCTTGGAAGAAACCCTGGACCGGGAGCTGCGCCGGTCGAGAAGGGAAGGCACTCCGATCTCCCTGGTGATGATCGATGTAGACCATTTCAAGGCCTTCAACGACCATTACGGCCACGGCGCGGGTGACTCCTGCTTGCGCAAAATCGCGCACACCATTGCCGCCAGCCTCTTCAGGCCGGGCGACCTGGTGGGACGCTATGGGGGGGAGGAATTTTTAGTGATCCTGCCCAACAGTGACCAGGAAGGCGCCGTCAAGGTGGCGGAAAATATCCGTGAAAATGTGGAAGAGCTGCAAATCCCCCATGACTTCTCGCCGGTGACCAACCACGTGACCATCAGCATGGGGGTCAAATCCCTTCTCTGTAGGGATAGAAGCCGTTGCAGCGAGGCATTGCAGCAAGCTGATCAAGCCCTGTACAAGGCCAAGGAGCAGGGACGGAATAGAGTGGTTGTGGATTAACGGGAGGCCGGGGCGGAACCCCTTGCGGTGAAATTTACCGCCCTAGCAATCAAATTCTCAACCTGAATATGGACCCTCCAAGTTATGGCTGTTCGTGGGGCGGAAGCGGCCGAAACGGCTTTCAGATTTCAGTATCAGCATGCCCAAGACTTTGGCCGCAATGGGTGGTGATGGGTATGAGGGAAGCCCGGGCGTTTCGCGCGGCCCCTGCCCCGGTCTTTCTGGACAATCCCACCCCATTCAGCCGCAAAATGGGGCAGGCCGTTCAACAATACGGCTGCCCGCCTCCCTGATTATTCCAAAACCCGCATGTTTGACGGGGATGCTTATACTGGGTTACCATGCACTCAAAATGGGGGCCCGGGACGCCCATCCAATTTCCGGGATAATAATCGGTATGGTAGGGAAATGCGCAGCCTTGAAGCATCAAAAGTATGCACTTGTGTGTTTTTTAAGGCTTTACAAAAATTTAGAGTAAACAAAAAACTCAGCGCTGACCGCCTAATCTCGGATAAAGCCGTGAATCTTGAGGCCGGCTTCTCATAGCAAGGAACAAAAATGATTATCGGGAAGAGTGGTCAAACCGTATCCATCCGCATGACCGTGCTGGGGGTGTTTCTGGTGGTGGCCGGACTGACTGCCGGACTGTCTCTTGGCCTGCAGTATTTTTTCAGCCGTGATCTGGCCAAAGCCGCTGCGGAAAGGTCGTTTCGAACCACCTCGGAAAAGGTGTGGGAGCGCATCCAAGCCCTTGACCGCCAGAGCGCAAACCTGGTGGGGGTTCTGGGATACTTCAACGAGCTGGAGAAATTCCCCGGACCGGCCCAGACCCGCCACTCGCTGCCGCTCCTGGGGGGGGCCATGGAGCAAAACCCGAGTCTTTACGCCATTTACATAGGCTACGACTCCGGGGATTTTTTCGAGCTGGTCAACCTGGAAAGCGGCGGCAACGTCAGAAACGCCTATGAGGCCGCCCCCCATGACCGCTGGGTGCTGGTCAAGGTTGTGACCGTGAACGGGGTCCGCCAAAAGACCATGGCCTTTTTGAACTCATCATTTGAGCTGAGAACCCAAAAAAAGGAAACAACCGACTACGACCCCCGGGAGCGCCCCTGGTTCAAAAAGGCCCAAGTCTCCACCGGAATCGTCAAAACCGTGCCCTACATCTTCAGCAATCTCAAGGCCCCGGGAGTGACCTACGCCAAAAGCATGAGCTACCGCCAGCGGGTGGTTGCGGTGGACATATCCCTGGCCGGGATGTCCAACTTTTTGCAAAGGCAGCGCTTTTTGCCTCACAGCCAGGCTTTTTTGTTCGATGCAAAAGGCGACATTATCGCCCAGGCCATGCAAAGACCGGCCAGCCTGAAACGGAAAAGGACTGCCTCCATCGCCCTGAGCGATGTGGAAAAAGCATTCATCGCGGCCCATCCCGTGATCAAGGCTTCAAACGAAATGGACTGGCCTCCTTTTGATTTCGCCATGAGCGGAAAGCCCAAGGGGTTTTCGATTGACATGCTGAATCTATTGGCCGAAAAGGCCGGTCTGAAGATCGAGTACGTCAATGGGTATTCCTGGGAAAGCCTGGTCCAGCTTTTCAGTAGCGGCGATCTTGACTTGCTGCATTCACTGTTAAAGAACCCCGAGCGCGAAAAAATGGGGATCTTCACCAAACCATACATGCCCATGCCTCAGACCTTCGCGGTAAAAACCGGGACCCCCACTCCCGGCTCGTTTGAGGAGCTCAAGGGTAAGACCGTGGCCATTCCCAAAGGATGGGCCACGGACACCTTCCTGGCCCAAAACCACCCCCAGGTGGAGAGGCTGCACGTGGCCAATACCCTGGAGGCCATGCGCGCGGTGTCATCAGGCCAGGCCTACGCCACCCTTGACAGCGAACCGGTGCTCCGATACCTGGCGGATTCCTATTTTCTGGATGACCTGAAAATCGGGGGGGGTCCCCCTGGACTGGCCGGAGTGGGCGATCAGGGGCTTTATTTTCTGGTGCGGCCCGAAAAGCCGGTGCTGGCATCTATTTTGAACAAGGCCCTGGCGGCGGTCAGCCAAAAGGAGCGGGCCGGCCTGGACCGCAAGTGGTTCGGCCACAGAGGCCCGGAAGGCGGCAGCACCAGGGCCGGCGGAACAGTGCCCCACCGTCAGCTGCTCGAGCTTTCCTCAAAGGTAGGCCTGGAAGGCCGCCTGCAGATGATGGAGCTGGGGGGAAAAGAGCACTTCGGTTACGTGGCCCGGATCGAGTCGGTATACGGCTCTGACGAATTCCTAGGGCTCTTGGTGCCGGTGGAGGAAACCCTGCGGCCCTATATGGAGAAGGTGCATTTCTCCCTCTTGGTGACCCTGGGCCTGCTTTTGCTTTTGGCCCCGGTGGTCTGGTATTGCGCAACCATCATCGTAAAGCCCATCAACGCCCTTGCCCTGGAAAGCGAAAAGGTCCGGCAGCGCAAATACGACCAGGTAGGCGAGGTCAAAAGCAACATCACCGAGATCAAGGGCCTGTCCAAATCCATGGTCACCATGGCCTCGGCCATAAAGGCCTATGAGGAGTCATTGCGGGAGCTCATGGATTCGTTCATCAGGCTCATTGCCACCGCAATCGACCAAAAATCGCCCTACACCGGCGGGCACTGCGAAAGAGTGCCCGAGCTTTCCATCATGCTGGCCAAGGCCGCCAATGACTGCACCGAAGGGCCCTTTGCAGGCTTTTCATTGAAATCCGATGACGAGTGGCGCGAGTTCCGCACCGCGGCCTGGCTGCACGACTGCGGCAAGGTCACCACCCCGGAATATATCGTGGACAAGGCCACCAAGCTGGAGACCATCTACAACCGCATCCACGAGGTGCGCATGCGCTTTGAGGTTCTGCTCCGGGATGCCGAGGTCGAATATTGGCGTGAAAAGGCCCAGGGCGGAGACGAAACCGTACTGGCCCAAAATCTGGACGCCAAACGCCGTGAGATCGAGGACGACTTCGCCTTCATCGCCCAGTGCAACGTGGGCGGTGAATTCATGGCCGAAGACCAGGTCGAGCGGGTGAAAAGCATCGCCCAAAAAACCTGGGTGCGCCATCTCGACAACCGCCTGGGCCTGGGGCCTCTGGAAGAAATGCGCTACCCGGACCAGGCCGCGCCCCTGCCGTGCGAGGAGCCGCTTTTGGCCGACCGGTCGGAACACATCATCGAACGCCCCCGGGGCGCTTCTTTGAACAAACCGGACTCCGGTTTCGCCATGGAGGTTCCCGAACACCTGTACAACCTGGGCGAGATCTATAACCTGTGCATCTCCCGGGGCACCCTGAGCGCGGAGGACCGCTATAAGATCAACGAGCACATCACCACCACCATACGCATGCTGGAGACCCTGCCCTATCCGGAAAACATGACCAGGATTCCCGAATACGCAGGGGCTCACCACGAAACCCTGATCGGGACCGGCTATCCCCGCAAGCTCACAGCCGAAGACATCAGCATTCCGGCCCGGATCATGGCCGTTGCCGACGTGTTCGAGGCCCTGACCGCCTCGGACCGGCCCTATAAAAAGGCCAAAACCTTGAACGAAGCGGTGCGCATCCTGAGTTTCATGGTCAAAGACCGGCATCTCGACCCTGATATTTTCAAGCTGCTGCTTCAAAGCGGGGTGTATTTGGATTTCGCCAGGCAGCACCTGGACCCATCGCAGATCGACGAAGTGGACATCAAGGCCTATTTGGAGCAATTGAGCTGAGCACCGGCCCCTGGAAAGCCTGGCCTGAAGGGCTTTCGAAGCCGGACGCAAGCCAAGACAACCCTGGAACTTCCGCGCTCCAGATGTGATATAAACCGGGCGCGATGCCTCCCACGGCGGGCAATGGCCCGGTTTACCGCTTATTTGCCTTGAAGCCCATCGGGCGCAATACTGCTCTTCTTTTCTGGGGCGCACTTGCGGAGGGTCTTTCCGGCCTTGTAGTCTAGGGCTTCGTTGCTTGCTCATCTCATGCTTCTTGGGCCATCAAGCCACCTCGGAAGCATGTATCAGCAAAATCCCCTCCCCTGCCTCAAACCCTCTCATGCCGTGCAAATCTATTTAACTTGACAAACGTTCGTTTGATAATATAATCAAATCAAACGATCGTTTGATTAATAAAGGGATTGTTTATGGAACCAGAAGCAACACCAGATAAAAAAGACACCCGCCAGAGGATTTTGCATGCCGCGGCCCACCTTTTTGCCAGCAAGGGCTACGCCGCGACCGGAGTCAGGGAAATCGCCAACCAGGCCGGGGTAACCCTATCCATGATCAACTATTTTTTCGGCTCCAAAATGGGCTTATTGGAAGAAATACTGCGGAATTTTTTTGAGGGGCTAATTGGTGTCGCCCAAAATTCCCTTAGCCGGTCCAGCGGCCCGGAAGAAAACCTGCGCCGCTTTATGGGACAGGTGGTGCGCTATTTCGCGGATCACCAAGAGGCTTTGATGGTCTATCTTCTGGAGCTTCCCAGGGATGAGCCGGAAACCCTTGACCTCAAGGCTCACTATATGGGGCGGTTCATAAAGCTGTTCATAAAGCATGTCTATGAGCCGCTCTTCAGGCAAACCGGACGCACCCTGCCCCTTGGGGTGGTGGGCCCCGCCATGGGAGGGCTTATTGTCTCCCAGTTTCAAATGCGCCCGATGGCTCTCAAGCTGCGTCCGGAGGACCTGGAAGACCTGGATTGGAACCGTTATGCGGATTTGATCAGTGAATTGTTTTTAAATGGCATAAACGGGCTGCTGGCCCGGCAGCCGGAAGAGTAATGCAGAATCATGAGCGCTTACCACGACCGTTTGGAACGCAGTTTTGAACATCTGGCCTATGGCATCTGCCGCCGCCCCTGGCTGGTGATTCTGGGCATGCTTGCCCTGACTGCGGGGCTGGCCTTCGGAATCCGGTTCATTCAGTCCGACACCTCCAATGAGGCCTTCCTGCATCCGGATGACCCCATCCTTTTGGCCTATGAGGATTTCCGAGCTCAGTTCGGACGCGATGATTTCATCGTCATCGCCCTGGAGCCAAAAACCGGCATATTCGATCCGGATTTTTTGCTCCGGCTAAAAGAACTGCACCACGAACTGGAAGAGAACACGCCTCACTTGGACGACATCATAAGCATGGTCAATGCGCGCAGCACCGAAGGGCGCGGGGACACCTTGTATGTGGATGACCTCATGAAAGACTGGCCCCAGGGCAAAGAGCGGCTGGCGGCCTTTAAGAAAAAGGTGATGTCCAATCCTCTTTATCTCAACCGGCTGGTTTCAAAAGACGCCAAGTTCACCACGTTGGTGCTGAAAATTGACGCCTATGTCGCCCGGGACAAAAACGCGGACCCCTTGGCCGGATTCGATGACAAAGCAACCGATGACGCCTTGAGCGGATTTGATCATAAAACAACAGATGACGCCCTGGCCGGATTTGACGAGGATAGCTCCTCAAAAAAGCAGGCCCGCAAGTTGTCGGATGAAGAGATGTCCGTGGTCGTCCGCAAGGTGAAAGACATCATGAAGGCCCACGATGGCCGGGGCTACGCATATTACTTGGCCGGAACCCCGGTGGTGTCCGACATGCTCAAGCAATCCATGATGCGCGACATGATGAAGTTCCTGCGTTTGGTTGTATTGATCATAGGGATCATTCTTCTGGTTCTGTTCAAACGCATCAGCGGGGTCTTGATGCCCCTTTTCATAGTGGGGCTTTCGGTTGCGGCCGCCATGGGCTGCATGGGCTGGGTGAATATCAAGTTCACCACCCCGCTTTCCATCCTGCCGAGCTTCTTGATCGCGGTGGGAGTGGGCGACTCGGTGCATATCCTGGTGATATTCTTCATGAGGCTGAACCAGGGAGCCTCCCGGCCCGACGCCATAGCCTATGCCCTGGGACACAGCGGCCTGGCAGTGGTGATGACCAGCCTGACCACCGCCGCGGGATTGGCCTCCTTTGCGGGGGCCAAAGTGGCCCCCATCAGCGACTTGGGCATACTGTCTTGTGTGGGGGTGCTGCTTGCTTTGGTATACACCATCGTACTCTTGCCCGCGATGCTGACCCTGGCCCCCCTGAAGCCCAAAAAGGGCAAAAGCCAATCAGAGCACTCCTTGTTGGACCGGGTTCTGGACGGCGTCAGCGAATGGACCACCAGTCACCCCTGGCCGGTTTTGGCCGGCACCTTTGTGGTGATCTGCTTGAGCTTTTTGGGCATTATGCGACTTAGTTTCAGCCACGACGTGCTCAAGTGGCTGCCGGACCGCGATCCGGTGCGCATCGCCACCGAAACCATAGACGGAAAAATGGCCGGCACCGTGTCCATGGAGATCCTGCTGGACACCGGGCGCGAAAACGGCCTGCACGATCCGGCCCTGCTCAAGGCCATAGACCGCCTGAGCCGCAAGCTGGAAAGTGAACCGGTTACCGGATTGCAGGTGGGCAAAGTGTATTCCCTGGCCGATGTGCTCAAGGAGATCAACCAGGCCCTGAACGAAAACCGGCCGGAGATGAACCGCATCCCGGACAACCCCAAGCTGATCCCCCAGGAGCTGTTGCTCTTTGAGAATTCCGGGTCGGATGATTTGGAAGATGTGGTGGACAGCCGTTTCCAGATTGCCCGCATCACCCTCAACATTTCCTGGGCCGACACCCTGAAGCTGACGCCTCTGGTGCGCGAAGTGGAGACCAGGCTCAAGGAGGCCATTGGACCTCAAATCAAGTTCCACACCACCGGGATGATTTCGATCCTCGGGCGCACTTTGTTTGCGGCCATCCACTCCATGGCCCAGTCCTACGGCATTGCCCTGGTTGTGATAACCTGCATGATGATTCTGCTGATCGGCAACATCCGCATGGGCCTTGCCAGCATGCTGCCCAACCTGACCCCCATCCTGCTCACCTTGGGAATCATGGGCTGGTTTCATCTCCCCCTGGACATGTTCACCATGCTGGTGGCTTCCATCGCCATCGGGCTGACGGTGGACGACACGGTTCACTTCATGCACAACTACCGGCGATATTACAGCATATCCGGGGATGTGACCGGGGCGGTGAAGGAAACCTTGCACAGTTCGGGCCGGGCCATGATCACCACCACCGTGGTCTTGACCCTGGGCTTTGCCGTTTTCAGCCTGGCCGAAATGAACAACCTGTACCACTTCGGCATTCTTATATCCATCACCCTGGCCCTGGCCCTTTTGGCCCTGTTCATAATCGGGCCCGCCCTGATGGCCTTGGTTCACTTTGAGCCTCAGGATAAAAATACCGATACAAGACCGGATAACAAATTAGTCAATGAAACATAAGCGAGGATAGCCATGCGAACTTTTTATGGGTTACTCGGCGCCATATCAATCAGCCTGTTGCTGGTATTGAACGCCCATGCGCTCACGGCCCGCGAGATCATGGAAAAGGTTGACGCCAGGGACGACGGCGACAACATGACCGCCCGGCAGGAATTCGTGCTGATAGACCGCAACGGCCATAAGCGGGTCAAGACCACCAAGGCTTTTTCCAAAGACAAGGGGCGGGACACCTTGCGGATGTCTTTCTTTTTGGCTCCGGCGGATGTCAAGGGGACCGGCTTTTTAACTTATGACTACCGGGAGCCTGGCCGGGATGACGACCAATGGCTTTACCTGCCGGAGCTTAAAAAGGTCAAACGGATCGCCAGTTCGGACAAGTCTTCATCCTTTATGGGCACTGATTTCAGCTATGCCGACATGACCAAACGGGCCATTGAGGAATGGAAGTATAAGCTGCTTAAGGAGATGGAGGTGCGGGGAGCCAAATGCTGGCTCATCGAGGCGCTGCCCGCCAGCCCCGAAGTTGAGGACCGCTATGGTTACACCAAGAGTGTGGTTTTCGTGCGGCAGGATAACTTTGTGGTGGTGCGCGGCCTGCATTGGGTGAAGGATGGCAACAAACTGAAATACTACGATGTTCCCAAGCTGGAGAAAATTGACGGTATCTGGACCGCGGTCCAAATGACCATGAAGACCGTAAAGGCCAAACAAACCCAGCACCGCACCATCCTCACCTTTCATGATGTGAAGTATGGTCAAAAGCTGGATCTGGACATGTTCAGCACCCGGATGCTGGAGAAGGGCATTTAGCCATGTTACGCTGCCTGCTGGCGGCGGGATTGGCCATGATATTGCTGGTCTCCCCCGCCGCCGCCCAGGACACCGGCACAGAGCTGGATCAGCTTATGGGAGGCTTTGAAATAGAGGACACCCCAAAGCCTCCCAAAAAGAATGAGCCCGGCAGTGGCCTGGACGAGGTCTTAGGCGGATTCGATGATAAACCGGCCCGGCCTTCCGCCCAGCCAGACCCCGTGGACGGGGTGTTGGGCGGCTTTGATGAGCCAGAGAGCCAATCCGAAGCGGAACCGGCCAAACTGGACAAGGCCCTGGAGGGCTTTCCCGACCAGAGCGCACCGGCAAAAGCCCCTGATGGAAAAGCCCGGGCCGTCCGGCCGATGTTACCCGAATGGCTGGACCTGAGCGGGGAACTGACCCTGCTGAGCATATATAACCCGGCCCACAACGCCCCCGAGCCCGGCAGCGCCGACCACCGGGGGCTTTCGGCCCTACAGGCCAAGTTACGCTTGCAGGCTGATATGGATTTGCCAAAGGGATGGAAGGCGCGTATCGCCGGCTACGGTTTGCATGACCTGGCCTATGCAATCAAGGGCCGGGACGATTTCACCCAGGAGCAATTGGACAGCCTGGAGAGTGAGGCGGAGTTGACCGAGGCCTGGCTGCGGGGCGGCCTGGCCTCCTGGCTGGATATCAAAATAGGCCGCCAGATTGTGGTGTGGGGCAAATCCGACAACCTCAGGGTGACTGACGTGCTCAATCCCCTGGACACCCGCGTGCCGGGGCTCACCGATATAGAGGATCTGCGCCTTCCGGTTTTCATGACCCGCCTGGACGCCTATTCTGGCTCCTGGAACCTTTCCGGCTATGTCATACACGAGCCCCGCAGCAACAAAACCCCGCCTTATGGATCAGACTTTTATCCGGGCGGCAGCTCGCCTCCTCCGCCTGAAGACAAGCCGTCCTGGTCCCTGGAAAACCAGGAGCTGGCCTTGAGCCTGTCGGGCACCTTCACCGGCATGGATCTCGCCTTGTATGGGGCCTATATCTTCAGCGACCTGGGGCATTTGGAGTACACCCCCACCGGCCTGCTCAGGCGCTACGAAAAGCTCTACATGGCCGGAGCGGCCGCCAATCTGGCCATGGGCTCCTGGCTCATCAAAAGCGAGCTGGCCCACTTTAACGGGCTTGAATTCGCCAATGACCCTGGGGCCAGCTATGACCGTAGCGACTTCATGCTGGGTCTTGAATACAGCGGCTTTTCGGACACCACCATAAGCCTGGAGTGGTCCTTGTCTTGGCTGTGGAATTTCCAAGAGCAGCTTGCAGCAGCCCCCGATGTGGCACGGCAGGATGATCACCGCTGGGCGTTGCGCTTCACCCGCAGCTTTATGCACGAGGAACTGGAGCTGACTGTTCTGGCCGCCGTCTTGGCGCCTGACTTCCAGGGCGGCGGCTATATACGCAGCCAATTGGATTACGATTGGGGACAAGGCTTGCACATCAAGGGAGGGGTGGTCTTCTACCTGGGCGGCGACCGCCCTCCTTATACGGTTGTGGGCGACAACCACCGCCTGTTCCTGGAGTTTGAGTACAGCTTTTAGGCTCAGTCCCTGATCAGCCCGTTAACCGGCTTCAGCTTCCCAGGTGCTTCTGTCTTAAACGGGGAATAGGGATCTTTATAAGCGGAAGGCCAGATTTAGCGAGAGACAGACAGTAAAGATTTTGCAGGAAGTTCCCCATGCGTTCTGGGGCTTCTTCTTGATTTTCAAGAATAATAATTACCAAATAAGAATCTCCTAGACTGCGGACCGCACCACCACTGCCGTCTTATCCAGATCCCCTCCGAAATATCCTGAAATAACTTACGGTTAAAGCGTTGCTTCCTTCGTCGGATGCAAGGCATGCTAATTGCAATTCTAGGCGACGATTCCTGGATCATGCCAAACAGCCTGCCTGGCAATAGGCATCGCCTTTAGCATGGCCAGTTCCCTGCCAGAGAGCAACCGGATCTTGCGTGGTGATTATTGGTCTATTAACCGCCTATTGGCAGAATTTATGGGGATTATCTTATGAAAAAGATGAAGCTTGCATCCAAGATCAGTCTTGGATTTGGATTGTTGATTGCCATTGCCATCGCCTTGGGAGGCATGGCGATTTACTACATGGATAACGTGGAGCAAACCAGCATCTCAATGGAGCAGGAGTACGTCGCCGAGGTTGCGCTTCTGAGCCAGCTTGAAAGACGCAGCCAGCGCACAATGTACAACATGCGCGGCTATCTGTTGAATGACAATAAAGAATACCTGGAGCTTGGCAAAAAAGACCTGAAACTGGTTAAAGCAACCTTGCAGCTGGGCAAAGGTCTGGTCGCCAAGTTCAGTGAGTTGGTCAGGCTGAGGGAAAACATTGCAAAGGCGGAACAAAAAGTAAATCAATATCAGGCGTTGATTGCAAATGTTGAAACCAAAAAGGAAGCCCTGGCCGGGTTGCGTAAAAAGATGGACCAGGCCGCCGACGCCTATATGAAAAACTGCGAAGAATTCATGGCCGGGCAGAACCGGAAGATGAATGCGGAAATAGACGCCAACAAAGGGGCGGAAGCACTCAAAGAGCGGCTGTCCAAGATCACCATCGTCAACGGTATAATCCACTTGTGCAATGATGTCAGGATTAACAATTTCAAGTCACAAGCCACCTGGAACCTCTCCTTGATAGAATCCGCGATCAAAACTTTTCCACAGATGGATAAAAAATTCAAAGATTTACGCGCCAAATGCAAAGACCCGGCTGATATCAAACAGCTGGAGGACATCAAGACGGCCGCCGCCGCCTACAAAGATGCCATGGCCGGGTTATTGGACACCTGGAGCCAGGTCCTCAAGCTGGATGATGAAGGAAATGCAATTGCCGATCAGCTTTTGGCCATTGCGCGCGAAACCAGCTATGCCGGCATTGACGAACTTAAGGAATTGGCCAAATCCAATGTAGAAGACCTGACCACCGCCGCCAGCATGATGGTGATAGGACTGATTGCCGCTTTAATAATAGGCATTTTGCTGGCCGTGGTTATTACCCTGAGCATTACCCGGCCCATTAACCAGGTCATCTCCGGTCTGAGTCAGGGAGCCGGCCATGTGGCTTCCGCCGCCGGACAGGTGAGCAATACAAGCCAATCCCTGGCCCAGGGGGCTTCGCAGCAGGCCGCTTCACTGGAAGAGACCAGCAGTTCCATGGAGGAGATGCACTCCATGACCCTGAAGAATGCCGAGAACGCCAAAGAAGCCGACGCACTGGCCCGCGATACCAGCGAGGTGGTGGGGCGGGCCAATACGGCCATGGATGAACTGACCACATCCATGAATGAGATGAGTAAAGCGGGCGAAGAAACCGAAAAAATCATAAAAACCATTGATGAGATCGCTTTCCAAACCAACCTGCTGGCCCTTAACGCGGCTGTTGAAGCGGCCAGGGCGGGCGAGGCCGGAGCCGGTTTTGCGGTGGTGGCCGACGAGGTCAGGAATCTTGCCATGCGGGCGGCCGAAGCAGCCAAAAACACCGGCAACCTCATAGCGGGCACCATCGAAAAGACCAAACAAAGCGGCCAGTTGGTTACCCGGACCAACAAGACGTTCCATGAGGTGGTTCAATCCTCCTCGCGGGTCGGGGAACTTATCAGCGAGATAACCGCCGCCTCCAGTGAGCAGGCCGAAGGGATTTCCCAGGTCAATAAAGCCATGACGGAGATGGACAAAGTCACCCAGCAAAACGCAGCCAACGCAGAGGAATCCGCCGCCGCGGCCGAAGAGCTTTCGGCCCAGGCTGAAACCATGCAGGGATTTGTGGGTGATTTGGTGGATCTGGTGGGAAACAAAGCCAGGCGCTCATCAGGCATGAAGGGCAAACAACCCAAAGCCCCCAAACGCAACAAAGCAAAACATGACGGGCTGATTTCTCAAAACGCTGCAAAAAAGCCGGCCCAGCGGATTCCCCTGGACGACGATTCTGATTTCACGGACTTTTAACTAAATTAGCAAAGCCTTGGCTCCCGGTCGCAGAAACCGGGGCCAAGGCCGACTCTGCTGTATTTCCGGCCTGCCGGGGCCTAAAAGACCAAGCCAAAACCGCGGAAAGCACATATCCCCACCCTGGAAAGCAGGGCTACAGAACAAACAACAACGCAAATAGAACCTGGCAAGCCGTATAGTTATTTGGATTGCAAAAGCTTAATAACCGCCTGCCGCTGCTGCTTTTGGAACGCCTTTTCTCCACGCCGTGGGGTTTTGGCCCAATCAAGGGCGGTTTTATTGTCTTTATCACGGAGAGTGGTATCGGCCTTATGGGCAAGATAGAATTCCACCGGCTCAAGCCAGGCCATTTTGGCGGCATTCATCAAAAGCGTTGAGCCTGACTTTGAAATCGGGGCATTAATATCAGCCCCTTTGGCGAGCAGATATTCGAGCATTTCTTTAGCGCCGGGCTTGAACTTGCCCTGCCTGGTCTTAAAAGCAATTTTCCAGATGGCCGTTTGAGCGTTAACCGGTATTCCGGCCTCCACCAGCACATGGATCACCTTTTGCCAGTGTTTGGAATTGCTCTGGGCCTGAGCCAAAGCATCATTTCCAGAACGGCTTTTATATGACAAGTCGCCACCTCGTTCCAGTACCAGTTTAACCATTTCCGCAGTGCTTAAATTGGCCGCTTTTTGCAGCAAGGGGGCGCCATAAACATATACATTGGCATCCATTCCATTATCCAGATAGGCCTTTACGGTTTCCACATCACCTTTGTTAAGCGCTTTGATGATCACACTTGAGTCCGCCTTGTTCAGGCGATTCCCGGTTTTCGCGCCCTTGGACTTCGATGATCTGCCATAAGTTTTCACCGGCTGGGTGCGCACCACTTTGGGGGCCTGTTTTTGGGCGGGTCTTCTTGCTTTCGATGCGGAAGGCCGCTTGCTGGTCCCGGTCTTTGCGGGCTGCTCAATCCGTATCTTTACAGCGCCGGACTTGTCCACCTTGAGATTGCAGATGTTCATATCGTGGCCCGGGGGAAATTCCCAGGTCTTGCTTTGCCCATTTGCAAGGGTCAATTTCTTTTCAAACAGCTTGTTGTTGCAGCTTTCCTTGCAGCCCAAAAAGGTAACCTGCGACTTGTTGGCATCCTGGCTGTCACCGGTCACGCTTACGGTCAGCTTGCGAGTCGAGTCCACAAAAGCGCCCCTGCTGCCGCCTGAATATATGTAGCCTTCCTCAAGTTTGCTGTCGCGGGAAAACTTAGACGGGTCTTTATCGTTGATAACGGTTGCAAATAGCAAGCCTTTTTCGACCCGTATGTGAACCCTTACCGTTTTCTTATTTTTTCTGATTTGAACCTTTTTTCTCTCCCAGTTTTTCAAAAGATCAAATGGCTGCGGGGTGATATCCGCCTGCGCGGCGGTTTGGGGAATGACTTTGTAAAAGCCTTTTGATGAAACGCTTAGGTTGCGCAACTCAATGACAACCGGCCTTTGGGGGTCCACCGTCACCTGTATCTCACCGCCCTCACCGATGCGCCTGCCCCAGGGAGCGCCGCCCGTTATGGTCTTCTTCACAGCCGGGAGCGCCGCCAGCGCTTTTCTTCTCTCTTCAGCCGGATCGGGCTCCGGGCTGAATCCGGGAGGAATAGCCAGTGATGCGGCATCCGGCGCACCGGGCTTGATGTTGCTTAGCAAAAGACGGGTGTCACCTATATTGGTCGTTATTTTTATATGCTTATCTTTACGTCCGCTTACCATGTGAGCTTTTAGGGGAAAAGAATCAAGTTTGGGGGCATACCAAATGTCAGCAAGTTTGAAGTCTTTATCGTAGTAGGCGTAATGGTCGCAGAGATAACCGGAAATCTTCTCTGTTCCCATTTTTTTTGCAGTGCTGATTTTTTTTAATTGCTCAATACCCTGGAAAGGATCAAACATAAAGGCAAGAAAACTTAAGTTTTTAACTTCCTTATAGGTTTTAGTCTTGCTGTTGAACAGCCGCGTTTTTCCATTTTGTTTATCTACTATAATAATGACGTTTTGTGATTTGCCTCCTTCAGAAATTACTTTCAGGTCCATCCGGTAACCTCTGGGATGGACCATTATGCTGCCTTCAGCTTTGCTGTTCATGATTTTTTCATTGATATCAGCGGTAAACCCCACAGCCCAAACTGCCGGAACTTCCACTAAAAACACAAGGCAAAAAACAAAAAAAATGGACCCCGCCAACCACCGCATGTTTTTGATTTGCATTATTTCACCGCATCCTTATTATTTAAAAGCATGAGCCTATGGATCAAATTTATACTTCAGTAATGAAGTTCATATGATCCCAAGTCATGAGATACTCACCGCGTCTGATCTTTCAATAAGTTTTGGATATCCCGATGATCACCAGCCCCCTTTATTGTTTGAATTACTCCACCTTTACTTCAGCACCATAACCACAACAAATGCCACCACGTCAAGCAAATTCCCCAATCCTTGCCGTGGTATCAAAACAGCCCACTACAGATAACGCCTTTCCCATAACTCCCCAAAAGCCAATGGGCTGTGGGCCTGTTGGCGCTGTGCCCTTGGCTCGGTTGCAGTCAGCCTCATTATATTAAAGACGGTTCTTTACATGGTTTCACAGGTATCAAAAATATTTCCGTGGTCCAGCGCACCCTTCAGGGTATGGGAGAAGCTTTCCGCCGCCGCCCGCCTGGTGATCTGATTGGCCTGGCCAAGGCCTCTGCCCTGTACTCCGCAGAGCATCCGTGGCGTGGAACCTTCTTGTGGCTCTTGTGTGCCGCCAGTGTTGCTCAACAAGCTATCTAGCCGAATTTTAAGTTATTTATACAAGTTGTATATTCTGTTTTGCAGGTGATCGCCGTCAGCCAGCCGAAGTACACTTATGTGTTTTATTGATATGGATATCGGGTCGCTTGCATACTCCACAATCCACCTATTTATTATTATTACTTATTTTTGACAATATAGAGTCCAGGATTCAAGCCGACCTCAGAGCCCCTGAAGCAACCATAGTTTCGCTTAGACAATGAAAATTAAGCGTTTGCAAAATTCCCTATTGACACTAGTGCATTAGAGAGAATATGATGAGGCGTTGCAGGGAGGTTCCCTGTCTGCTCACCTCCCCGCCCGCAGCTTTTGTGCAATCAACCTGAATATCAAGGTATGACATTTGGATAATATATCGCTGTTTCCAGTATCGAACTGAAATTTTTTCTATCACTTTTTAACGCAGCATCTGCGATTGAAGATTGGTCTGGAGGAATTAAATGACTAAATCATTTCATGTAAACTTTACTATCGCCCCTACTGATTTACTGCATAAAGCCAAATCAATTGCCGGTGCAAGCGGCTGGATACTGTCCGGCGACACCGACAGCGGCAAATTTTCACGGAATGGCACCTCCGGTCATTACAGACGGAATGGTAATTCTTTGTTAATAACTATGACTTCCAAGCCTCATCTTACAACTTGGTCGGATGTGGAAAAAGAATTAAGGAGCATATTTTGACATAGCGCTTTACCGTGCCCCAATTGGCCCTTTCGCCTGCTGCGGCGGCACAGTATGAGTCAGGACAAAGCTCTCCATCCCAATGTTATTCGCGCTTGATTTCCTGCGAAATATTCTTTTTATAACTAAGCTTGTGAATAATCGGACAATTTCACCGGGTAGCGTATTTGGACGCGCGGAGAATGCCAGGTTAAATGATCTTTGCCGCAATCTATGCTTCCCGTCTCCATTATATAGCGGCCAGTGATCTTTGTATATTCTACTTATGATTACACAATTTTATTTATTTTATTGTTTATTCACTTCAGGGCGCTTCACCTGAAATGCTGTATGGCAATGAATCCGCCAAGCATAATGCCACACCTTCCCTGCTTCAAACCTATTCAGAAGACAAAAACATAAAAGGTTCCTTCAGCTGACCACGGGGTGATCACAATTATAAAGATTGAATACCTAAACATCAGCCCCACACAGACGTTCCCAAGAGACAGACAATTAGATAATAATCGGCCAGCGCAATTTCAGCATATTAAATTTTTACAGAAATTTTGACCTTTAACATAATATCCTGGTGTACATATTCGGTGATAGTGGGCCGGCATTTGATTCTATTAATATTTGGCAATCCAATCCTGGGTGAAAATGAAGTGACTCGGCTTGTTTTTACTTACCGAGAGGTCGGAATATCACCTGTGTTCTGAAACAATATCCGGAAGCAAGATTCGGAGTCGAGACGTTAACAAGCAAGATGTATTTTGGTTTGGAGATTCAGCCTAAGGACGGCACCAGGCCGACCCGATGCCGCACCACAAGCCTGATTACAATTGATGACATTATTACAAAAATAAGTTAATAATAAGGTGTTGATGTGGTTGATGAAAAAAGCAGCATGCCGCTTTTTGCATTATGCTGCCAAGGCGCCCACAAGCAGGTTTGGGAAGACTGACTGCGGCGCAGATGGAATGCCGCACCCATATTCGCTTATTGATTGGGGAGAATATGAGGTCCACACGTCACCGGCCCAAAATATATATCCTAGCGGCAACCATCCTAATCCAGGTATCTGTTTGCGCTTTTGCCCATGCCGCCGGCGCCCCCATCTTAAATAACGGCCAAAAATGGCGCATTGCCTACTATGAAGGGGGGCCGTATACAGACTACAAAAAGACTCTGATTGCAACCCTGCAGGGATTGGTCAAACTGGGCTGGATAGAGCAGCTTGAATTGCAGAAAGATATTGACGATACAGACACCGCCGGAATATGGCGCTATCTTTCCAGTCAAGCCAAAAGCAGCTATCTTAAGTTCCTCAAAGACGGGTTCATGTCGGCCGGATGGAAAACAAACAAAAGGATAAACAATAAAAACAAGATGATTAAGCGGCTGGCGGCCGGAAGCGATATTGACATGGTCATTGCCATGGGAACCTGGGCCGGACAGGATTTGGCCAACAACCAGCATTCGGTTCCCGTTTTCGTGATGTCAACTTCCAACCCGGTCCGGGCCAAGATTATTAAAAGTCCCCAGGATTCGGGTTTCAGACATGTATTTGCCCGTTGCGATCCCACAAGATATGAGAGGCAAATCAGGCTGTTTCACCAGATCTTCAGATTCAAGAAGCTGGGAATGATATTTGAAGACAGCGCCAATGGCAGGACGTACGCGGCTTGGGAAGATGTGGCCAAGGTCGCCAAAGAAAAAAGCTTCACGATCATTCCCTGCCACGTTAGGGAGTTTGACATCTCGGAAGATGAAATGATCAGACGCACTAAACGGTGTTTCGAAAAACTGTGCCCGGAAATAGATGCCTTCTGGCTGACCTCCATCAATGGCTTGCAGGACAAATACATCAAAAATTATGTACCTATCCTCATAAAGCATAAAGTGCCGAGTTGGTCCATGGTGCAAAATATTTCACTTATCAGGCACGGCATATTGATGGCCCTATCCAAAAAAGATTTCGGCCCACTGGGTTTATTTCAAGCTGAAACCATGGCAAAGATATTTCACGGAGCCGCGCCGGGTGAGCTGAATCAAATATTCGAAGACATGGACACCTTGGTGGTCAACAAGAAAACTGCGGAATTGATTGATTTCAAGATCCCCAACAGTATCTTAAGGGTCTCCGACACCGTGTTCAACGAACTTGAGCAATGATAAAATCCAACAAGCTAAAATGGTTTTCAGGGGTCCTTATCATCTGCCTGCTTTATTGGACGGCTGACAGCATCTGGTCATATTTATCTTTTGAGATCAACCTTAGAGCCTTGATTTTCAGCGAGCCCAGAACCCTGACCGACACTTTGCTGCTGAGAACCACACCGTATCAGGTGGTTTCCAGGCTTACCCTGACCGTGGTCATTCTTATCTGCGGATGGTTACTATATAAATATATTAACATGGTGCGATCCTCGGAAAAGAGGATGCGCACCAGCGAGAGGCAACTTAGATCAACCTTCAATGCGGCTACATTTCCCATAGCCGTGTTTAGTCAGAAGAACGCATCGACATTGTTTTCCAACAGCAGCTTTTTGGGCCTGTTTGTTGCAGAACGAGACAATCCGCCAGATGTTTCGGTGGATCAGATCTTTGAAGATCCGGACCTGCCCCGTAATACAGTCGAAAAAATCAAATCAGAGATGTGCACGGCTACCATTGCGGCCAGGGTCCGGACCACCTCGGGACAGTGGATCTGGGGTCTGATTTCATTCACCCCCATGATCTACCAAAACGAACCGGCCCTTTTTATGGCCCTGATGGACATCACCCGGCAAAAGGAGGCGGAGCAGGAAGCGGAGAGCGCCTTCAGAAAATGGCGCAGTATTGTTGATAATGCTGTGGTGGGTTTTTACCAACTCACGGAAGATGGGTGCTTTTTATTGATCAACCCCAAGCTGGCCGAAATGTTCGGCTACAGCTCCGCTGAGGAAATGATCAGTTCGGTGACCAATGCGACCGAACTTTACAGCAATCCCGATGACAGGTTCAGAGCCGTCAATAAGCTAAATACGGAAGGATTTCTGCATGCTTTTGAGACCCAATTAAAAAACAAATCAGGGTCGATGATGTGGTTTAGGATCAATGCCCGGCGCATATTCCAGGACGGCCAGGTAGTCTACGAAGGATTTATAGAAGACATCTCCGAGGCAAAAAACGCCCAGAAAGCCTTGGAGCTCAGTGAAGAAAAATACCGGCAGCTTGTTGAAAACGCCTACGAGGGTATTGTCGTGGCCCAAGACGGCCTGTTCAAGTGGTTTAATCCCAGCTTTCCCTCCATAATGGGCCGCTCCGAAGAGGAGTTGAGAACCGATAAATGGGAAAGATTTATTCATCCGGACGATCAGGACAAAGTTGTCGGCCGACACAAAAAGAGACTGAAAGGAGAAGGTCAGCTGCCCTACCGCTATTCGTTCAAGATCATCCGTGCCGACGGAGCCGAAAGAACCGTTGAGATGACCGTGGTCAGAATTCAATGGGAAGGCCGGCCGGCCGCTTTATGTTTCATTTCAGACATCACCGAAAAAATGCAGGCTGAGAGCGAGAAGGAAAGCCTGGAGCAACAGCTCAGGCAATCTCAAAAGATGGAGGCGCTCGGCACTCTGGCCGGCGGCATCGCCCATGATTTCAACAACATCCTTGCGGCCATTATAGGTTATTCGGAACTGGCCTTGGAAGATGCACAAGAAGGAATGGCGTCTCCGCAGCAGATAGGCGAGATACTGAAAGCCGGCATGCGGGCCAAGGAGCTGGTCGACCAGATTCTGACCTTCAGCCGCAAGATGGAGCCGCGGCTGAAACCCATAAACCTAAACCGGGTTATCAGCCAGACCGAAGCCTTGCTTGAGCGGACCATTCCCAAGATGATCAAAATTGAACACCGCCTGGCCGATGATCTGTGGTTGATAAATGCGGATGCCGGACAGATGACCCAGGTGCTGATGAATATCTGCACCAATGCCAATGACGCCATGCCAGACGGAGGCAGTTTAATCATCGAAACTGACAACGTAACCTTGGATGAGGAGTATGCAGACCATCATGTCGATGCAAAAACGGGCGATTATGTTCAATTAACGGTTTCCGACACTGGCTGCGGCATGGACCGTGACACCCAGGAACACATCTTTGATCCTTTTTTTACCAATAAAGAAATCGGCAAGGGCACTGGTTTGGGTTTGGCCACGGTTTACGGCATCATCAAAAACCACGGCGGCTGCATTATGTGTTACAGCGAGATAGCCCAAGGAACCACCTTCAAGGTGTTTCTGCCGGCCATCAGATATTCTGAACCGGCTGAGGTTCCAGAGGCGGAGCCAGTGGAAATAGCCGGCGGCAGCGAAACCATATTGCTGGTTGACGACGAGGCGGCCATGCGGAAGCTGAGTCAAAGAATTCTCACACGCCACGGCTATAAGACTCTGCTTGCCCAATCTGGCGAGGAGGCTTTGGAAATCTACAGCAAGCCAGATGGCGGCATCGATTTGGTGGTGCTGGATGTAAACATGCCCGGCATGGGAGGCCACAACTGTCTTCCGGCCCTGTTGAAAATCAATCCCGAAGCCAAAGTGATAATTTCCAGCGGTTACTCCCAAAAGATTCAGTTGAAAGAGACCCTGCTTTCGGGGGCGGCCGGATTTATTCCCAAGCCATATAAACAAACCGAAATGCTTAAGACAATCAGGGAAGTTCTGGACCGGTGATCAATAAAGGTTTTTGACAAGTATGGCAGCAGGCATGCCACCCCCCTATCCGGCGTTTTCATCTTGAGGACAGTCCGCTAATCGTTAAATCGAATTTGCGCATCCATAAACTTGAGCAGCTCGCCGTACCTGGACTTGGCCCAGGCGGGATTCCCAGGTGAGCTCCGGCAACCTTCGTACATCCGTATGCAGTACCGGTCCAGAACCGTGAACATCTCAGTGACGGTCCTTTTTGCGCATTTCATGCGGTATCCAAAGGAGTGCCGCCCCAAAAGCCCGCTCAGATCCAAAGCGCCCAGGTAGTTCTTGCGCTTTTTGATGCGGGCGATTTCATCCTTGAGATAGACGGGAGCCAGCCTGTCCGCTTGGGCGGCGTTTTCGAACTGCATGATTCTCACTGAAAAGCTGGCCGTTTCTCCCCCCGCGCTGGCCTCAAAACCGGTTCCCGAAACGGGGGCTTTGAAGCGCCGCCCGCCGTCATCGAACCTGTGCCCTCCGGACGACCACCGGCCGCTTGGCTTCCAGCCGGTCAGCCTGCCCTTGCGGGGAAACAGATCATCCCGTCTGATGGGCCGAACCCTGACCGCCACGATGGGCTGTTTGAGATGCAACGGCACATCCATGGGGTACTTCTTGACGGTGCGCGCCGCGTCAATCTCAAACACGATGCCGGGATATTGATTCCAGAATTTCCATTCCTTGCTCACCGAATAATAGTCCGCCGGGCCATAGGCCTTGACCACATCCCCCATGGTGCTGCGGCCGATCTTGACGCCCCGGCGGGTGACGCCCGCAAAGGGGGCCCGGAACTCTGTCTCGATAATGACGCCCCTTTTGTCCCGGGGCTTGGACATAAAGACGATCCCCTTTTTCTCATAGATCATTCTATGAATGTAGCGGGTCCGGCTGTCCTTGAAGTCAGAGCCCAGGATTCTTTGCACATCCTTTTGGCTGGACACACCCACTTTGATGGAGCCATATCCCTTGCCGTCCAGAATACCCCCCGCCTCTAGACCGCCCGCGGCTCCGGTCCCGGCCGCCGTCCGCCCGGACTGATCCTCGCCGGATTGGGCGGCCGAGGCCTGCCCGCCCGGCAGGTCATTGCGGTTCAGGTATTGGTACCCCTTTCCAAAGATCAAGGCGGTCTGGAACTTCTGCCCGGCCCAATCGGCCATCTGCTTGCGCCCTTTTTCAGCCTTGGACTCATAGGCCTTGAGCCCGGTCTGATAATCCCGGTAAGGCTTGTACCTTTGGTATATCTGGTCCAGCGCTCCCCCAATGCGGGAGTAAACGGCCTCTCCCCCCTGGCTCAGGACCGAATTCAGACCCGGCACCTTTTCCTTGAGCCGGGAATTCACATCGCCCAACACGTCTTTCAGTTGACTCAACACATCGGCCCCGGGACGCAGGGCCTGCATCAACCCTTGGGCGGGAACCACCCGGGTGTACGTCCTGCGGGCCTGGTCATCGAAACGCTTTAGTTCCTCAACAGGTATTGCCGCGCTGCGGTAGATGCGGCAGTTGCCTGCCATCACGCCTAAATCCCTGCCGGTGTCACTCAGAATTTTGGCCGCCATCAGCCGCAGATAGGCGTCGGGATTCTTGGCTATTTTGGCGAGCGAGTCTTTCAAGGCCCCCTTGGCGCTGCCTTTCAGCTGGCGCATGACCATATCCCGGGTCAGCCGGGTGGAGTCGGCGGTGAGATAGGTTAGCGACATATCCACCAAGGCCTGGGTGGCGGCTCCACGCACGGCCAAAACTGCCTGGGCCGCGGCCTCGACTCTCAGAAAATCCTTAATTTGCCTTTTGTAGTTTTCAAAGGCGGCTGTTTCGGTTGGATTGCACCAATGCCGGTGGATCAGGGCGGCCAGTATGGCGGGCCGGCCCAAGGCTGGATCGGCCACCAGGCGGCCGTCCGGATAAGTGACCAGATAGTTAGGGCCGTCGCTGTGCACCCGCAAGGCCGTGTTTTGGACCTTGACCCTGAGCATGGGTTTGAAGCCTGGCTCATGCAGGCTCTTAGCCTGTCCCGCTGATTGGGCAGCGCCAGCCAGCAGCAAGGCGGCTGACAGCAGAATCATGATGGAAGTTCTCATGGATTTAACTCCTCTTTTGTGCGCCATGGACCATCATACACACTTAACAAATCAAGTGTGGGTGGAGATGGCCATGAGCAACGGAGAGGAATAAAGCGGGCCAACCCGGCGGCAGACGGCTTTTCGGGGAGAAAGTGGGCCATTCTGTGCTTGGGGCTTTTCATGCCCCCCAAAACCGCAGCGGCGCTTCAGGACTAACGCTTGACGGACAAGGCCTCACGGGCATAGGCGGCCTCGGCAGAGCCGGTTTTCTCGTTTTTGGCAAATGCCCGCAAGGCTTTTCGGGCATCCGCATCCGGGCCCACAGCAGCCAGGGCAATCAAAGAGGCCAACCGCAGAGAGCTATCGTCTTTTTCCAAGGTGGACACCAGCGCCGAAGCCGCAGCTTTATCTCCCAAACGGCCCAACACATATGCGGCGTTCTGCTTCTGAAACGCGGAGGTTTCTATACGGCCCGCCACCACGTCGCACAGGATTTCCACTATGCCTTTCATGAGCTGAAGCTGGGCAACCACGAATCCATCGATTTCCAGGTTGTTGAGCAGTGCGACGACGACGGCTTTTCTTTTGTCTATATTTCCAGGTTTCATTGCACTATCCTCAACGTCCATCGAACTGAAGGCGTTCGCCCAAATAGGCGCGCACCAGCGATGGTTTGGATTTTTCATTCATATAAAGTTCGCGAAACTCCCGGCTAAACAGGGAATAACGGCGGCTTACCTCCAAATAGCGCTTGGCGTGTTCATGGGCGATCATGATCTGCAGTGGTTTCAGGGTGTGCGCATCTTCTGAAATCCAGGGATACATCAGATTGGTCAGGTCTTCATGATGCCGAAGCTTCAATAAGTGGCCTAGTTCGTGGGCTGCGGTGCGAACCGTGATGTTCCATGCCAGACCAGGGTCATACATCAATTCTTCCCAGTCCTCTACCGCGGCAAACGCAGTATTCAATCTTGTGTCCTGCAGCGGAACCGGAGAAAAACCGCTTGTCCCGTTCGCGCCGATAATATCCCTGAAGAAATACAGGTTCACCATATCCGGCGTGTTGAGGTCCTGCGCAACGGTTTTGACCTTGTCGGAATCGATCGCATAAGACCACGTGGATTTGATTGCATGGTCAATTATGGCAACCAGCTTAAAACTAATGCCCGCCGCGGTCCAAATCTGATTGATGCCAACATCTCCCGTGGTTTCCGCCCGATGCCCGCCGTCGAAAAAATCCAGGATTTCATCAACGGTCCTCCGCGTGCCGGGAAGAATAAAACGCGCGTGCACCTCTGTGTCCACAGCCGGGCGTTTAATATCCGCGTTAACCCCAGGGCCGGGGTTGTCTTTCTGCGGCGCGCTGGTTTTCCTGCTCAGATCCGGGTCAGACCACGCATACCAGCGCCGATCTTCCTCATAGACCGGAATCCGCGCATAATGCGATTCCGGCTGATAATCAGCACCGAGTATACGGTGTGCGACCACCGACAATACGGTTTCGTTTCTTGCCCTCATTTTTTACTCCAAGACCACCTCGCCGAGGTCATAGGTAACTTCGGCCTCGTCACCAATCACCTCGATGTTTGGCTCATACGACCAGATGTTGTCTTCCGCTTCCAAATGATAAGTCTCCGCCGCCACGTCAATCTTTATGTGCGGGACCACGGGAGAGGCGACATGGAACAGATTGCCTCCGTCGCTGGAACCCACGCCGCCCCCGAAATCCGGATTGGGTAAACCGTCGACAATTTCCGCCAGTGTTGCCACCGTATATTTTTGGATAAACACCGGGGTCAGGGGTTCTGTATCGAGCATCATGAAATCATTGTGCTCGAATACCGGACAAGCCTCAGCCGTGATGGTTAAAAAACTCCCCTCATCGGGCTCGTCACCGGTGCGGAAGGGTAAAACTCCCCGGTAATAAACCTGTTCAAAGGTGTTGGAACTGAATTCGGGGCAATTGGCTCTGAATTCGTCAGCCGGGCCAAGGGCGTCATAAGCCCAGGGCGCGCTCAGACTCACATCTATGCGGAACGCTCCCAGAGTGTTTTCGAAGAACTCGCAGTTGCTGCCAATATAAACGCGTTGCACATAAATGGTGTTGCCTTCCCAATAGGATTCACCGAATACCGCTATGCGGTTGGCGCTCCAATGAGAATCGGGGGTGCTCATGACATCTAGCGATTGAATATTGTTGTTGAGTATCCTGGGTATCAAGTCATCTGATTCAGCGGCTGCTTCTTCAATGGGATGATGCACCATGAAAACCCGGAT
Organism: Desulfarculaceae bacterium; assembly: GCA_963675675.1. Lineage (GTDB taxonomy): Bacteria > Desulfobacterota > Desulfarculia > Desulfarculales > Desulfarculaceae > Dethiosulfatarculus. Next base: position 6,365,209 of record OY776512.1, on the reverse strand, counting down.
CAAGGGAAGATCGTTATCTTGGATAACAGTCCTGCCCGGCGAGTTGATCCAGAAAATAAGGCCGGTGCAGTGCTGGACCCGTCCACCATAGATATGAAATCCCATGCCTGAATTAAAAGAACCGGTATTGGTGAAATGACAGTCGTCGATCAGAGGATAAATTTCACCGCTGCGTTCAAAACCGTCCCGGGTGATAAGCGCCCCTTCGAAGCTGACCTGGGATAGACGGGCGGCAGCGTCAACCCATATCAAATTGCCCACCACATTTTCCAAAACTGCGTTTTCATCCATGAGCCGGACGCCTATTACCGGAAACCAGAGGTCTTCAGGGAACTCAGTGGTTAATGTGACGTCAGTGAGCGACCCATGGAGTTCAATGTTAGTATCCGAATAACCGCAGGCAAAGGGGCCCTCTCCCGGGCTGTATTCAATGAAGCACTCATCCGGGCTAGACCCCTGGACCAGGGTCAAAACCGGAATGATGATCGGAAACAACTCGCCGGATTCACGTGAGTAGACGCCGGGTTCCAGATGCACGAACTCGGGAACCGCTATGTCCCCACGGTCGGCGTAGGCCAAGGCGATCAGTTCTACGGCGCGGGTGATGGTGCGAAGCGGAGAGCTTGGATCGCTGCCCTCGTTTTCATCGTTGCCGCCGGGTGAGACGTAATATTCAGCCATAGCAAAATCCCTCCCCAATGATCTGATAAGCCCAACCGGACCGCAGCCGCCGCATTAACCGGTTAACGGCCTCTTTGCAGTTTCGGCGGCGGTAAATGGCGCGGTATCAAGGGGCCCAAGTCAACGCGCCGCCCTCCTCGCCCGTGATCAGCCAGAGTTACCTTAGATGGCGAATTGATTTATTTATATCCGGTGGATTTGCAAGCTGAAGAACGCTGGCAGGCCGTTCCGCTAATCACGGCAGGGCCGGCTTTTATATATCTGGAGGCAACACCCGTTTACTCAACAACAATTGGGTAAGTCAGGGCGTTTCTTGAAAGATGTGTTTTAATCCGAGTTCCCCCAACCCCACACTAGCTGAATTTCAAGTATAATTAGTATAATACACGCAACGGGCCAGAGTCAAAAATATTTTGTTCCCCCATGAAGCAAAGGAAGTTCATTCTGAGGATTTCTTTGCGTGTCACCCGATTCAACCTCCAGCAGGGAATGGAGGCGTAAAAGCTGTCTTAAGCATTACAGACCCCTGCCGTTAAAGATTCAACTGATTGCCGACCGGCTCCAGGCTGCACAGGCAACCGCAAAAATTGGGCCAAATCAATTTATACTGATCGCTAAGATGTTATGAGGTATGGGGCGAGAGCGCTGTCCATCGACTCTATGAACTCAGCCAAAAGCGGAGATATCTGTTTTCCCGAAGGCCACGCCAAGGCGAAGGGGAAATCAATCATGGGCTCGAAAGGACGTGCGATGCCGCCGCAGTTTACGAATTCCTTGGCCGTGAAAGGCTCGATGATCGAAACGCCCATGCCGCGTGCGACAAAACTGCAAGCCATCGCGGAATAAATGACTTCTATATCCATCCTGCGCGGCACCCGGTTCTTTTCAAAGATCAAATCGGTTTGCAGGCGGGTTGTCGAAATCTCCGAAAGTGAAATAAAATTCTCCCCCCGCAGGTCTTCAACATTAATCGTTTCCTTTTCGGCAAGAGGATGCGCCGGAGGCAAGATGCACACGCATCTTGCACGCAGCATAGGCCCCATCTCCAAACCGACGCTGTCCACCGGCACTTGAGTCAGTCCCAAATCGTAATGCCGGGTGCGCACCATGTCCCCCAGCTCGTAGGTGCCATAAGAATGAACGATGATCGAAAGATTGGGGCGTTCACGAACAAAATCATGGATTACTTCAGGGACAAAGCTAAGGGCCAGGGCCGGGACCCCGACAATACGGAGTTGGCCCGCACGTTTAAACTTGAGATTCTCCGCCGTGCGGACAATCTTTTCCAGCCCAAAATAGGAGCGCTTGATCTCCTCATAGAGAATCAAAGCCTCTTCGCTTGCTTTTATCCCTCCTTTGCGGCGGTTGAAAAGGGTCAGGTTCAGTTCCTCTTCCAGATCCTTTATCAACCGGCTGACAGCCGGTTGGGTGACAGACATCATATCCGCCGCCCGCACCATGCTGCCGGCAATCATAACGGCTCTGAAGGCCTCTATTTGACGCCAGGTGATCATAATATTAAATATAACATTTCGTTATAAATATATCATCAAATATCATTTGACTTTATATTAAATAGAAATGACAATCAATTTACTTACAAAATAACATTCCCTTGAAACGTAGTCACAAAGAAATATTAATGAAAGGAGAATTTGGGCATGAGGTGTATTAACAGTCGTAATTTGTTGAATATACTGATTTCTTTCGCAATCATTGTTTCTTTAGGCTTTATTTCGGCATCAAACATATGGGCTGACGACCTGCCCCAGGCCCCGGATTGGATCAAGAAAAAAGGAGTTCTGCGGGTCGGGACCAAATGTGATTATCCGCCGGACGGTTTCATTGACAAGAATGGCAAAGTGCAGGGAATCGAAGTGGCCCTGGCCCGCCAGATCGGAAAATACCTCTTTGGCGAAGATGGAAAGACCGAGATTGTATGCGTGACCGCCGCCAACCGGGTCCCCTCTTTGGTTGGGGGTAAAATAGATTTGGTCATCGCCACCATGGGCATCAATGCAAAGCGGAAGGAAATCTTGGATTTCACCGAACCTTACGCCTGGGGCGCAAGTTCCGTGATGGTTCTCAAAGATAGCGACATCAAAAAGCTGGCTGATCTGAAGGGGCGCACCGTTGTGGTTATAAAAGGCGGATGGCAGATTCCCTGGTTTGAAAAACAACTCCCCGAGGCGAAACTGCTGAAGCTTGATTCCGTTTCAGACGCCCTGCAGGCCCTTTTGCAAGGCCGCGCAGACGCCTATGGCCATGACTTTGACGTCCATTCCCCCATCGCCGCCCGCAACCCCAAGGTCAGGGTGCTCGATGAATACTACATGCTTGGCAACCGGGGAGCCGGAGTGCGCAAGGGCGAGGCTAAATGGCTCGCTTATGTCAATGCGGCCATTAATAAGGCCAAGGCCGATGGACTGATCAAGCAGTGGATTGATAAATATGCCAATCCTGAACTCAAGGATACCCTGATAAAGGCATGGGACATGTCGTTGTACCCCAAAAAATAGCATAAAGGCATGGCTATCCGGCTCTGGCTCGCCCACCGGATAGCCTGCCTCTATAGCGTCACAGGTCCGAAAGGCCCAGGCTCTACAAAGCCGGGTGAAACCGGCGGAGCTTTAACCGGTCAGTTTGCAAATTCAAATAGTTGTATCGGGTTAGCTTGTGACACCGACCCTTAACCTCATCCTTGTGGGGCGAAGGCAATGAATTACGACTTCAGTTTTGACTATATATTTCAAAATGGTCCGGCTCTTATGGACGGACTTTTGATGACCCTGCAGGTGAGCCTGATCAGCATTTTACTTTCCGCGCTCATCGGTATAGTCGGGGCTTCGATTCGGATATTTGAAATCCCGGTTCTCTCCAGAGTGGTTGCCGGATACGTCTACTTCATCCGCAGTACGCCGCTCTTGCCACAAATTTTCTTTATCTTTTATGGGCTTGCCTCTATCGGCTTACATCTGTCGCTCTACTGGTCCGGAGTGGTGGCGCTATCGGTTTGGGGGGGAGCCTACAATGTGGAGAATGTGCGGGGGGGGTTTCTTTCGGTATCAAGCGGACTCAAAGAAGCAGCCAGCTCTCTGGGCTTTAAACCGATTCACTATCTGTGCTTGGTTGCGATCCCCATAGGCCTTCGCATCAGCATTCCGGCAATGCTGAACACCTCGGTTTCGGTCCTGAAAAACTCAGCCTTTCTGCAGGCCATTGGGCTTGCAGAGCTGACCTTTGTGGCAATGGAACGGGTGGCCTTGGAATTCCGGACCCTGGAAATGTTTGCGGCCATAGGCGTGATTTATCTTGCCCTGATCCTCGGCCTTTCATTTTCAGTAGCCCAGATCGAAAATTATCTGCAAAGACCTTTTAAAGAATCATAAGCACATGGATCATCAACTTATCTTTGAAAATGCCGATTTTTTCTTGACCGGGCTTCTTCTGACCTTCGAACTGGCCGGGATAACCCTGTTTTTTGCAACCATTTTGTCAGTCATCTTCGGCACCATGTCAACCAGCCGTCACAGCGGGCTGCGCACCATTGCCAAATGTTATGTGGAGCTTTTCCGCAACATACCTTTGATAGTCAATGTTCTGTTCGTCTATTTCGGCGCTCCGCTGGTCGGTCTCTCATTAAGCCCATTCACGGCTTCCATAGTGAGCTTTTCGGTTTGGGGCAGCGCCAACGGGTCGGAAATGGTCCGGGCCGGGCTCAATTCGGTATCCCGGCACCAGAGGGTCAGCGCCATGGCCATGGGCTTGAAGCCATGGGAGATATTCTGGTTCATTATCGGACCCCAGGCTTTGCTGCCCATTATCCCGCCGTTTACCGGCCTGTTCAGCCTGCTCATACAGGCAACATCCCTGGCGTCCATGGTAGGCGCCATGGAATTTTTCAGAAGAGCCCAAATAGTGGTTGAGCGCACCACGCTGCAAGAGGGATTCAGTCCTGCCTTTTTGATCTACGGATTCGTGCTTGCGGTTTATTTCGTCATTTGCGCTTCCCTGGCCTTTTTGACCAAAAAAATGGAGCAAAAATTGACCAACCGTTGGAGCAGCCGCAGTACGCCCGTTCAGGTGGTTAAACCTAAAGTGGAGAATAATATCTAAATGTCTAGAACTAGTGGTGAGAACGGCGGCCTGGATCAAAATCCAGAATCCAAAGTCAGCGGTTACCTGCGCGAGGGATTGGCGCCGGTCATACAAGAGTGTCTTATGGGCCCCGGTTTATACCGGTCCTTTCCGGCTGCCTTGCCGCTGATAACGCTTGTAAACAAATCGCATATTCTGATGCTGGCCCACTGCGGGGTGATCACGCAGAAAACCGCCCAGGGGCTGGCCCGGGCTGTTTTGGAGCTGGAAGCAGGGGGGGTGGATGCCTTCGAGCTGGACCCCACTCTTGAAGAGGCATATTTCAATTATGAGGCAAAGCTGATTGAACTGACCGGCATCGAGGTGGGAGGCCAGCTCCATGTTGCCAGAAGCCGCAACGACCTGATGTCTTCCATGGACCGCCTGCGAAGCCGGGATTTATGTCTGCGCATCCTGCAAGGGATTTACTCTTTGCGCGAAACAATGATTGAACGCGGGGAGTTTTATAAGGACGTGGTCATGCCCGGTTACACCCACTTCCAGCCGGCGCAGCCCATCACTTTTGGTTATTACCTGTTGGGCGCGGCCTTTGCCCTGGAGCGCGATTGGCAACGGATATCGGAATGTTATGTCCGCATAAACCAGAACCCCCTGGGGGCCGGGGCATGTGCGGGCGTAACCTTCCCCATCGACCGCCAGATGACTGCGCGCCTGATGGGCTTTGACAAAGTCACCGGCCATTCATTGGATGCGGTGGCATCCAGAGACTATCTGAGCGAACTTATTTCCGGCTGCGCCTTGACCGCCTCCACCATAGGCCGCATGGCCCAGGAATTCTATATAATGACCACCTTTGAATTCCAAACCTTGCGCCTGCCGGACAGCGTGGCGGTCACCTCCAGCATCATGCCGCAAAAGAAAAACATGTGCTCCCTGGAAATTCTTAAGAACCGGGTGGCGCAGACAACCGGAGCGCTTGTGACCGCCCTGACCGCGACCAAGGCCGCACAGTTTTCTTTTTCCATGGACAGCATGCATGAAGGGCTCCGCTGGGCATGGGATGCCCTGGAGGATATCGCTTTGTCATTACCGGCTGCGCGCTTTGTAATAGAAAATGCCGAGCCGCAGCGCCAAAGGATGCTCGAACTGGTCCAAGCCAATTTCTCAAACATCACGGATTTGGCAGACGCACTGGTTAAATTATATGATCTGTCCTTCAGGGAGGCTCACCATGTGGCGGGCCGGGTGGCCCGGCTGGCCACGGACCAGGGTCTGAGTTCCAATCAGATAACCACGCAGATCGTAAAGCAAGCCTCGGAAAACATTTTGGGCCGTCCGATCGAATTGGAGCAATCCACGATTGATGAAATCCTGGACCCGGCTCTAGCGGTTCAGCGCAGGGCCGGCACCGCCAGCCCGGCGGCAAGCGATATTGAAATAATGCTGTCCGATTTGAAATCGAATCTAGCTGAGGACAGGGTTTTATTGGAACAGCGGCAGGACAAGGTTTCTAGGGCCCTTCAGCAACTTGAAACGGACTTCGCCTCCCTGGGTAACGGATAATGCCTGTTTTGAAGCAAGACCCCATACCAAAAAGCAATGACGCCGGGCGTCCCTTGGATGATCCGGGCAAGACCGCTCCAGGGGAATCGATCATCTCTGTACGTGGTTTGGTCAAAGCCTTCAAAGAAAAAGTAGTGCTTGATGGAATCGACTTGGATGTCCACAAGGGTGAAGTGCTCGTAATCATAGGGCCGAGCGGATCGGGCAAGAGCACGCTTATCCGCTGTTTGAACGGACTGGAGCAGGCCAGCGGCGGAAAGATCACCATCGACGGCCAAACAATCCGGCGCCATTCCCAAAAACAATGGCGCCGGGTCCGGCAAAGAATCGGCATGGTTTTTCAAGACTACTCTCTGTTCCCGCACATGACAGTGATGCGAAACATTTGCCTGGCGCCGGTGCGGGCGGGGATCTACACCAAGCCGGAAGCCGAAAAAAAAGCCATGGAGCTTCTCAAGCGGGTATGGCTGGAGGACAAGGCCCATGCCTATCCCGCGGCCCTGTCAGGGGGACAGCAGCAGCGGGTGGCGATCATCCGTTCATTGGCCATGTCACCGGAGATGATCCTGTTCGACGAACCCACCTCGGCCCTGGACCCCGAGACCATAAAAGAAGTGCTGTCCGTGATGCGTGATCTGGCCCTGGAAGGGATCACCATGGTGGTGGTCACCCACGAAATGGGCTTTGCCCAGGAGGTGGCCGACCGGGTGATTTTTTTGGACAGCGGAAAAATTATCGAGATGGGAACTCCAAAAGAGGTGTTCGAGCATCCAAAGGAAAAGCGGACTCAAGCGTTTTTAACCGCGATACTTTAATCGGTGAATTGGGATTTGGACACCAGACAAGACATATCCTGTAAATACTTTGCAAATAAAAGCCCGATACCATGGCACAAAACAAAGAAAACGAACCCAAAATGGGATTGAAATCTGTGAACCAAATAGACACAGAGAATTGCATTATCAAAATTGACAACCTTAACAAATGGTTCGGAAAATTCCATGTGTTAAAGGACATCAATTTGAGAATCCGGCAAGGAGAACGGGTTATTATTTGCGGCCCGTCCGGCTCCGGAAAATCAACTCTGATTCGATGCATAAACCATTTGGAAAAGCATCAGTCGGGTAGTATTGAAGTTGACGGGATAGAGGTGAATGACGATAGCGCAAATATTAACAATATCCGCCGAAAAGTGGCTATGGTCTTTCAGCATTTCAATCTGTTCCCCCACATGACCGTTCTGCAAAACCTCACGGTTGCGCCTGTTTGGGTGTTAAAACGCCAGCGTGAAGAGATTGAAAAGCTCGCATTTAAATACCTGGAGCGGGTAAAGATCGAAGATCAGGCGTATAAGTATCCCGCACAACTTTCCGGAGGGCAGCAGCAAAGGGTGGCCATTGCCCGGTCGCTTTGCATGGACCCCAAGATAATGCTTTTTGACGAGCCAACCTCCGCCCTTGACCCGGAAATGGTCAAGGAGGTGCTGGATACCATGATTAATCTCGCCCAGTCGGGCATGACCATGATCTGCGTGACCCATGAGATGGGCTTTGCAAAAATCGTGGCGGACCGCATCGTGTTTTTGGATCATGGCCGCATTGTGGAACAGAATCCCCCTGATGAATTCTTCCGAAACCCCAAAACCGACCGGGCCAAACTGTTCTTGAGCCAAATTCTGTAGAACCGGATTTAGCTATGGTCTTAGGCGTCGGCGGATTGGACATGGAAAAGGTTTTTGGGGCCATGGAATCAGTGAGCGGGCCAAGAAAAACAAGCTTGGAAGCGCCATTGAAATTGCATCTTCGGGCCCATTGGTCCCAAACAACCAAACTGAAAGCGGTTTGGATATAACATTGAACAGAATAGATACCGAGGTTCTGGTAATCGGCGGAGGCATCTCCGGGACTTCCGCAACCTGGCGCTTGGCTGAAAAGGGCCGTGAGGTAATCCTTTTGGACAAAGGCCGCATTGGTGAGGAAGCATCGGGCCGGGCCGGCGGCGGTGTGCGGCAGCAATACCGGGACCCCGCCGAACTTCCCTTTTCCATGAAGGCCGTGGAGATGTGGGAGGAAATGGCCCAGGTCCTGGACGAAGACCTGGAGTACGAACGCGGAGGCAACTACAGGCTGCTTTTGAGCCAGGATGAGCTTGAATTCGGCCAGATGCGCTTGAAGCGCGAACAGGATCTGGGGCTTGAGGTGTTTTTTTGGACTCCCGAGGAAACCCGCGCTCATCTGCCCTTCCTCGCTCCGGATCTGCCGCTTTATGGTGCGACCTACTGCCCCTCGGACGGCACCGCCAATCCCCTAAAGGTCACCAAAGCCATAGGCAGGGCGGCTGAAGCAGCCGGTGCGGATATCCATGCAGGAGAGCCCGCCCAAAGCTTCACCATAGCTGACGGCAAGATCAAAGAAGTGATTACCAACTCGGCCATATACCGGCCGCGGAAGGTAATCCTGGCTGCCGGTCCCTGGTCAGCCGAACTTCTCTTGGAACTCGGGGTTATGCTGCACCTGCTCATCAGGCAAAACCATATTTTGCTCACCCAGGCGGTGCCCAAGATTATTCCGGGATTTATCAGCTACAGCACCGGTTACATGCGGCAAGCCAAGGATGGCAACATCCACCTGGGAGCCCGGATTTTGACCGGGCATGGCTATGATAAAAGCCTGGACTATCGTGCCTTGATGGATGTGGCCAGAGAAGCCCCAGTGATAGTTCCCTTTTTAAGGGAGCTGAATATAATCCGGGCTTTTTGCGGCCTGATCACCATCACGCCGGACGCTATTCCGGTGATAGACCTGGTGCCGGGAATTGAGAATCTATATTTGATGACCGGTTTTTCGGGGCATGGGTTTTGCCTGGGTCCCTATATGGGCCGGGTGGTGGCGGACTGGGTGTGCCAGGGAGAATGCCCGCAGGATTTGAGCGCTTTTTCCTTTGCGAGGTTCAAATGACCGAATCGTATGAGGAGCGGACGGACAATAGCCGGGCCCAGCGACTGGAGGCGCGGCGCGGCAAACGGGTGAGCCTCACGCTCAACGGCAAAGAGGTTAGCGGTTTTGAGGGCGAATACCTGTCCGGTCTGCTCATGCTGGAAAACGTCTGGGGTATCCAGCTTGACCGGGGGCGCGAACTGGGTGTGTTCTGCAACATTGGCCAATGCCACGGCTGTATGGTCAAGGTGGAAGGCATCGGCTGGGTGCGGGCCTGCCGGACTCCGCTGAAAGCCGGCATGGTGGTTCATACCGGTGGGATCGGGGAATTATGAATTCCGAATATGATGTAGTGGTGGCGGGCCTCGGGCCTGCCGGCATGGCGGCCGCCTGTGCCGCCGCCCAGGCCGGTTTGCGTGTTGCCGCAGTGGATGAAAACCCGGCGCCGGGAGGCCAAGTTTACCGCCAGGGCCTGAGCGGGCGGTCCGGATCAAGCAGGCGTAAACAGCGGGGCGGCAGACTGCTTGCGCAGTTTAATAAGCAACGCGGGAATATCACGGTGTTCCCCAACACCGTGATTTGGGCCTCTTTTGAACCCAAGGTGCTTAACCTTCTGCGCGAAAACGCCCTCGAGCGGCTTGCATACAAACGGCTGATCGTCTGTGAAGGTGCGCAAGAGCGGACCATGCCCTTCCCCGGCTGGATTCTGCCCGGCGTGATGACCGCCGGCGGCTTGCAGAAAATGCTGCTCCACCAAAGAATTCTGCCCGGAGAGCGCATAGTGCTTTCCGGGGCGGGGCCTTTGCTGTTTGCCACCGCCGCCGCAGCGGTTCAGGCGGGCGCCAAGGTGCTGGCGGTCTGCGATTCCAACCCCAGATCGGCCTATTTCCCCTTGCTGAGCAACTTGGCCAGGCACTCCGTTTTAATGGCCGAAGGGCTGCATTATTTCGGCAGCCTCATAAAACAGCGGATTCCGATCCTGTACTCCCAAGCCGTGGTCGCGGCCAAGGGGGATGAGAAAGTCCGGAAAGTGACGATCGCCCGTCTGGACTCTGAAGGTGTTCCCATGTCCGGCGGGCGGATAGAGCTGGACGTTGACACGGTAGGGCTCAATCACGGATTCCTGCCCGGCTCCCGCTTGACCCGCCTGCTTGGCCTTAACCATGTTTTCGACCCCATGCAGCGGGCGCTGAGGCCGGTTTGCGACCGTTTGGGCCGGTCCAGCGTTAATCATATTTTGGTGGCCGGAGACGGGGCCGGCGTGTGCGGAGCGGATTACGCTGAACTGGGCGGGCAGGCGGCCGGGCTTGCCGCCGCCGCCGACCTGGGGCGGTTCGGGCCGAATGAACTTAACAAGCTGACCAGGCCGCTGCTCAAGCAGATGTCCTGGTACATCAGATATGCGGACAGGCTGCATACATTGACCACGCCGAAGCCGGGCCTTTATCAGGCTTTGGACGGCCAGACCGTCATCTGCCGGTGTGAGGGCATTGAGCTGGCCCGGGTCCAGGAATTTGCCGCCAAAACCAGCGGAAGCCTGACCGAACTGAAACCTTCTCGGGCCGGCATGGGCATGTGCCAGGGGCGGGTTTGCGAACCCATTATGATTGAATTGCTCAATTTGTGGGGGCATGAGCTGGATAAAATAGGCCAGTTCCATTTGCGTCCGCCATTCACCCCCATACCATTGAGCGTTTTGGAAACCGAAGCTTTGCAAACCCCTTTCTATGACTGAACCGCCCGTTGTGGGCTGCGGTGAGGAAAAACGCAGGTGTATCGGTAAATGGCTGGTCACGCGGACAATACAGGCAATTTGAACGATGTCTTTCAGGCGGGAAGCAAAACGGGCGTATGCGGTGCCTCAATTCTGAAGCACCTGCCGTGGCCGGCGAAAGCTGGATCAAAAAGGAGCAAATAATGGCAAAGACAATCTGGCACGCTGTGGTTGAGGCTCTTGTGGCAGAGGGCGTGGAGCGGGTCTATGGTTTTCCGGGCAACCCTAAACAGCTGATTTTAGACCTGGATGCGCACAGCGATATTGAGTTTGTGTTGATGCGGCACGAAGCCAGCGGAGTCGCGGCGGCCTATGCCCAGGCCCGCCTGACCGGCAAACCGGCGGTCTGCTGCGCCAGCCCGGGACCGGGCGCGACCAACCTGGTGACCAACTTGCTGGAGGCAACTTGCGGCAGTCTGCCCCTGATCGCCCTGGTCACCGGTACGGAGAACAGCCAAATGGGCATGGGCGCTTTTCAGGAGTTGGACGTCACCTCCTTGATGAAGCCGGTAACCAAATGGGCTGAACGGATCACCGACCCGGCCAAAACCCCCTGGACCATGCGGCGGGCATTTCAGCTAGCCCAAAACGGCCGCCCCGGGGCCGTGGTGGTTGAGGTGCCCCAGGACATGGGCTGTGTGGAGTATGAAATCGGGGGCTACCAGCCGGGGCCGGGCAAGCTAAAGTCCCGTCCCGAGGCGGAAGCGGTCAAACGGGCGGCGGAACTGATCGCCGGAGCCAAGCGTCCGCTGATTCTGTGCGGCTCCGGGGCGGTTAGTTCCGGGGCCGGTGCCGAAGTTGCCAAGCTGGGCAGGCTGGCGGGCGCGCCGGTCATGACCACACCGGGGGGGCGGGGAATCATTGCCGAAGACGACCCCTTGGCTCTGGGCCAGGTCGGCCTCTATTTCACCGAAGCAGGAGAAAAATATTACAAACAGTCGGACCTTATCCTCTCGGTGGGTTCCCGGCTGGAGGCCTTTTCAACCATCTGGTGGAAGGCCTGGCCCGAGGGGGCCAAGCTGATCCAGCTAGACATAGAACCTGAAACCATATCCTTGAACTGGCAGCCGGAAGTGGCCTTGTTGGGTGATGCCGCTCTTGGTTTGGCCGATCTTTGCCAAGCCCTTGGCGGACTTGTGGATGCGGATCAGGCTCAGGCCAGGCTGGACGATATTGCGGGCCGGAAAAAGGAATTCCTGGTCCAGGTTGCCCAGGAATCCTCCGAATCCGGCGTTCCCTTGTTCCCTCCCTTTATTCTTAATGCGGTAAACCGGGTGTTCGGCAAGGACACCATTTTGGTCAGTGAAAACGGGGGGACCGATTTGTGGTCATACTATTGGCCCTATTACCAGGTCCTGAATGAGGGATGCGCGGTTCCCATGGCCGAGCAGACCGCCATGGGACTGGGCGTTGTGGGCACTATCGGGGCGAAGCTGGCCCAACCGGACAAAAAGGTGGTCTGCGTTACCGGTGACGGCGCTTTCCAAATGGGCATGATGGAACTGCCCACCGCCGTGGGGCTTAATACGGGGGTGACTTGGGTGGTCTTTAACAACCAGAGACTGGGTTGGCCGCAATGGGCCCAGGTCTTGGAAGACCTTCCCCGGGTGGGGACCCAGTTCAAGGCCAATCCCGATCTGGTGGCTTTGGCCGAAGCGCAAGGCTGCGTGGGCTTGCGGGCTACAACTCCGGAAGAGGTGGAGCCGGCCTTAAAGGCGGCCTTGGAGGCCAACCAAAAAGGAAAGCCGGTGGTGATTGACTTCCCCACCGAGGCTCATGTCTATTCCGAATTTTTTATGCGTTACCCAAAAGACTACCTGGACTCGGAATAAACTGCCCTGCTGCGGGCGGCTGGGGATTTGGAGGTGAACACTCAAGTGCTAAGCGCGGCTGGGTGTTTGCCTCCAAATAAAAAAGCATCCAACAGAAGCGTCCCTGGTATTGAGGCGCTGGCATAAACAACTGGCTGACCGATACGCTTGGCGGGATTTTGGCAAGATGTTCCAGGTGATTAGTACAGTAAATGAACATTGCCATGGAAAACACAACCCAATTGCAAACCAGTTAAGTTTGTAAATTAATGAGGTGGTTGACATGAAAAAATTTATGAACCAGCCAGTTGAATTTGTTGATGAAATGATTGAAGGCATCATTGCCGCTCATCCTGATCAGCTTAAATATGTTGAAAACGACCTTAGATGCATTGTCAAGGCCGGGGATAAAAAAGACAAAAAAGTCGGTCTGGCCACGGGCGGCGGCTCGGGCCACCTGCCCCTGTTTTTGGGATATGTAGGTGAAGGCATGCTGGATGGCTGCGCGGTGGGTGGAGTGTTCCAATCGCCCAGCGCCGAACAGATGCTTAATGTCACCAAGGCCATTGATGCGGGCGCCGGTGTTTTATACATATACGGCAACTACGGCGGAGACATATTGAATTTCGATATGGCGTCGGAGATGGCGGAAATAGAAGGCATCAAGGTTATGTCCCTGGTTGGTGCGGATGACGTTGCCTCCGCATCCAAGGGTGAAGAGCATAAACGCCGGGGCGTGGCCGGCATTTTCTTTTTATACAAGATCGCGGGCGCAAAAGCGGACGAATTGGCCCCAATCGAAGAGGTGAAACGGGTTACGGAAAAAGCGGCCGCCAACGTGCGGACCATGGGCGTTGCCCTGAGCCCGTGCATCGTTCCCGAAGTGGGGAAACCCGGCTTCAGCATTGCTGATGATGAGATGGAAATCGGGATGGGCATACATGGTGAGCCCGGCATCCACCGCGGCAAGCTGAAAACTGCGGATGAGATAACAGACACCATGATGTCATCCGTGCTGCAGGACCTGCCTTATCAAAAGGGCGATGAAGTGGCGGTGCTCATCAATGGTCTAGGGGCGACACCGAAAGAAGAGATGTATATAGTCTACCGCCGTATTGATCAATTGCTGAAAAATGAAGGAATATCAGTCTTTCATGTTTATGTGGGTGAATTCGCCACCTCAATGGAAATGGCCGGTATGTCCATCTCCCTGCTGAAACTTGACGACGAGCTAAAAAACCTATTGGCTAAACCAGCTCGTACACCATTTTTTGAACAAGTTCAACTCGTAAAATAAGCACGATATTCAAAAGGTGAAAGCTTAAGAAGGGTGGCTTAAATGGATCACCTTAACAAAAAAGATGTAATTGAAATCCTGCATAATCTGAAAAACAGGTTTAATGAACAGCGTGATTTTCTGGTCGAATTGGACGGCAGGATGGGCGATGGGGATCTTGGCATAACCATGGCAAAGGCATTCACAGCCGCCCATGACGAGCTTGCTGAAAGCGATGAAACTGATCTGGGTAAAATATTCATGAAGGCCGGAATGATTATGGCCAAAGCCGCTCCGTCCACCATGGGCACCTTGCTGGCCACCGGATTCATGCGAGGCGGGAAAGCCGTACTGGGAAACACCGAAATAACCACCGCTGATCTGGCAGATTTTTTTCAGGCTTTCGTGGGCGGCATAATGGAACGGGGTAAAGCTAAAGCTGGAGATAAAACGGTTATTGATTCTTTGAAACCCGGTGCCGATGCCTTGTCCGGTTCAAGTGATGAAGATATAGCAACCGCATTGCAAAAGGCGATTGATGCTGCTGAAAGCGGACTTGAAGCGACTAAGGACATGGTTGCCCAGCACGGCAGAATTGCATATTACAAAGAGCAGTCCAAAGGGCTTGAGGACCCGGGCGCAACTGCGGGCGTAATTTTGCTCAAGGGATTTAAGCCGTAAGTGTGAAAACTAATAACTTCCAATAACATTTATGAGGAGACACCATCAATATATTCATTAAAAAAGCAACAGTTCGCTGCTAATTTTTATATAAATTTTATGCAGCGACATATGATTACTACGAAAAATGTTCTCACCGCAACATTGTATCCAAGCGGTATTTTGAGACTTTTTAACATAACAATAAACTTTATATGGCGAAAAATAAGTTTATTGGAAAGGTACAAATTCAATGGGCAAAGATAATAAATCAATTCGTCTCGACAAGGGAATTGAGAGAGGGGAACCGGTTCAGATTTTCGTCGACGGCGCTCCGGTTACGGCCTACAAGGGTGAAACCATCGCCACCGCGATGATGGGCGCCGGGCTTATGGTTTCCCGAACGATTGATAATAAGCCGCTGGGAGTCCACTGCAACATAGGGGTTTGCCATAGCTGTGTAATGACGGTCAATGGTGTAGCAAGCGTCCGGATCTGCAAGACGCCGGTCACCGAAGGATGCCGCATTGAAACCCAGCATTATTCGGAAGGGACGGAGTCATGAGCGTCAAATTTGATGTGGTTATTGTGGGTATGGGGCCTGCAGGCATGGCTTCGGCGGTGGAACTTGCGGAGCTGGATCTGAATATTGCCATTGTGGATGAAAACTCCCTGCCCGGTGGACAGATTTACCGCCAGCACAGCAGGGATTTCACTTTAATCGATCCTTCATTCATGGGGGATAAATATAAAAAAGGCCGTAAATTAGTCGACGAGTTCAAGTCGGTGAAAGACAAAATAACCCTGTTCAACGATACATATATTTGGGGTTTTTTCGGCGAAAACACCCTTACGCTGCTCCAAAACGGCAAAATGATATCAATGAACTTCGATAAATTGCTGATAACCGAGGGGGCCACGGAACGCACCATACCGTTTCCCGGCTGGACCCTGCCCGGCATAATAACCCTGGGGGGGCTTCAGAAATTCGTGCTGCATGAAAGGCTGCTTCCCGGAAAAAGATTTCTGTTGGCCGGCTGCAGCCCGCTGCTGCTTCCGGTGGCGGCGAACCTGTTAGACGCGGGCGCCGAAGTGGTCGGCATCTGCGATGCTTCAATGTCCAACAAACACATGAAGTTGATGACCAAACTGATAGGCCAAAAAGGCCTGGCCAAAGAGGTGTTCTCCTACATTTTCCCGGTGATAAAAAAATCGGTTCCGATCATGCGCTCTTGCGCGGTGACCGCCGCCTCGGGCGAAAGCGGGGTTCAGCGGGTGACCGTAATGAAGCTCGACAAAAACGGCAACCCGGTTGCCGGCTCTGAAAAGAATTATGAGGTCGATATACTGGCAGTCAGCTATGGCTTCTTGCCCTCAACCAGGCTTTCCCGCCTGTTAGGTTGCAAACAGGAGTACGACCAAGTGCTTAATGCGTGGAATCCGGAGACGGATGACCACATGCAAACCAGCGTCCCTGGGGTTTATGTGGCCGGAGACTCCGGAGGAATCGGCGGAGCCGACATGGCCGAGATCGAGGGCCACATCGCGGCCGCGCACATGGCCGGCGAGCTGGGCCGTCTGCCGGGCGGAGAGGTTGAAAAAAGAGCCGCCCAATACCAAAAGGCCAAGGAGCGAATTTCCAAATACATCAGCGTTCTGAACGACGTCTTTGCCGTGCGGCCCGGTCTTTTTGACATCATGGACAAAGACACCATCGTATGCCGCTGCGAACAGATAACCTTGGGGCAGATTCTGGGCGGCATTGAGCTGGGCTTCCGCAACATCAATGAGATGAAACGGATCAGGACCTCAATGGGGCTTTGCCAGGGCAGAAGCTGCGAAGCGACGGTCAGCCACATCATGGCCCAAAGCGGCATACCCATCGATGAAATAGGCTACCTGGGGTTGAGGCCGCCTCTTTCGCCCCTGCCGGTGTCTTTATTGGAGGCGAACGCCGCGGAACTGCGGAGCTGATCAGGATCAGCCGTTTGCGCAACTATTATGGCACAGATACAAGGTCCAGAAATGGAGCATATCATATGAATCAAACAAGGGATGACATTATCATCATCGGGGGCGGAATCGTCGGCAGTTCCATCGCGCTTCGCTTAGCCGAAAAAGGCCAGCGCGTAACCCTGCTCGAAAAGGGTCGCGTGGGCGAAGAGGCCTCCGGGCGCGCGGGCGGCGGAGTGCGCCAGCAAAACCGGCATCCCGCCGAGCGGCCGCTGGCCATGGAGTCCGTCAAAATATGGGCAAACATGAAAGACGAACTCGATAGCGACGTTGGTTACCGCAGAACCGGACATATCGCGGTGGCCAAATCGGAAAAAGAACTTGAGGTCTTGCGGGATATAGCCAAGCAAGAAACAGCGGCGGGCCTGGGAGTCGAGATGCTCACGTCCGAAGAAGCCCACCGCTTCCTACCCGACACCGTGGACCGGGGCAATATTTACGGGGCCAAATATTGCGTGACCGACGGCACGGCCAATCCGCTCCTGGTGGCAAAGGCGATCTGCAGGCTGGCCCGCAGAAAAGGGGTTACCATCAAGGAACACGAGCCGGTCCGGCGCCTAAAGACCGAAGGCGGCAAGATCACGGCGGCGGTGACCGACAGTGGGGAATATCAAGGTGCGGTTTTTGTGAACGCCGCCGGTCCCTGGGCCAAAGGCCTGTGTACTGACATCGGCTTTGATTACCCGCTCCAGTTGCAAAAAGCCAGGCTGTTCGTCACCGAGAAGCTGCCGCGGATCGTGGAACCCTTTGTGATGCTTGGACATGAATTTTACTACCGCCAGACCATTGAGGGCAACATCCATGTCGGCCCCCTGTCCAGACATGTAACGGGTAGTTATGACAAGACGTCCAATTTGAAAGATTTTGGAGAAGTCGGGCTGTTTGCATCCGGTTCGCTGTCTTTTCTCCGGAATGTCAACATCATCAGGTCCTTTTCCGGGGTAATCAACTTTACGCCGGATGGCATAGCCATTCTGGATAAGGTTCCTAACTTTGATAATCTTTTCCTGACAACCGCTTTTTGCGGTCATGGGTTCTGCCTGGGACCCATCGTGGGCAAATTGATCTCCGAGTGGATCGTGGATGGAAAGAGTTCATTGGATTTAAGCGCCCTCAAATGCACCCGCTTTGAGGGATTGACTGAATTCAAGCAGTTCTATGAGTAAGTAAATGATGCGCCGCCCTGGGGCCGGCCCCGGGGCGGCATAATCAAAAGAACCGCGAACCTTGCCAGGCAGTTCTTGATTAATGGCTGTGGGCCATTAACAGGGTCCATTGAGTAAATCGGATGAGAGCTGCTTCCCGCCTGCTTCAAACTCCGGCATTAACAAGCAACCGGAGAACCGGTCAGGGTTTGTACCACAGTTTCATATTTTTGGTGTAATGCTCGAATGAGTTCAGGTGCTCCCTGGTTTTTTCGGGGAATCTCATGCTGTATTCAGCTATGAGGGCATGAATAAAGGTTATGGGGGCCGCAAAAGAGTCAACTATGGATGTCATGCTTATGGGTACGATGAATACCAAATCCGAAAAGTGAACCGCCGGTGAATTGCTGTTATTGGTTATGGAGATGATCCTGCACCCCTTTTCCTTACAGATACGGCCCATTTTTATGGTGGGTTCGGGATAACGGGGGTAGGCGATTATAAATATCAAGCTGTCTTGATTTATCTTCTGGATAGCCGAATGGGTTTCGGCCCCGGTCTGATTTATAATGTCAACCCTATCAATGACCTTGCCCGCCGCGTAGCCAAAATAGCTGGCCAGGGATGCAGATCCCATATTTCCTATCACCACCACATTATCCGCCTGAGACATCCAGGCGATGCAGGTTTCAACATCATCCCTTTTCACTGAATTGGACATCTGCTCTATGCTGTCCATTTCAATACTGATTATGCGCTCAAAGGTGGAGTCCTTATGAACCTTGCGCTTTTGGGCCGTATCCCGTCCGATGCCGTAACGCATATGGGTGGAAAGCTCGAACTGTATGCTTTTTTGAACCTCCTGGCCCAATTCGATGTAGCCGTTGTAGCCCAGCCTGTTGCAGAAACGGACTATGGTGGCCACCGAGACCCCCGAAGCGTCCGCCAGTTGCTTGATGGACAAATAGCCGATCTTTTCAGGGAACTTGATCATGTATTCAGCCAGAATCCTCTGGCTTTTGGTGAATTCATCGATTCTGGACCGGATGACCTGGATTACCTTGTGGCCGATGGGCCGCCGCCCGTGGCCGGATCTATTCTGATTATGCTCATTATTTCCTTTAGTCATATGCTCACTCTGCCTGAGGCTGGGGTGACCAGGATATTTTGCATAATACCCGGCAAGATCAATGGTGGGGCCGCCATCGCGGGCCTCTGGCCGGGACTATACAGCCAAAAGGCCGCCCAAGACGCCCGCGTCGGGCAGGCTTTCCAGATTTTGCACCATGCGCCAAAGCCCGGCCGCGCGGTCCCGGGGCAGCGTCTCCCGGCTCAATCGTTCAAACTTACCTTGTAATTCTGAAAAACTTAAGGGATTTCCCCGGTTTCCCTTGGCAAATAAAACCGTCTTTTCCAGCCTGCCGCCTCCCTGTAAACTTACCAACAGTCTGGCGGCCTCCTTGGGTTCGGGTTCTCCCGGTTTGGAATCAGCCTGGAAATCATCCCGCACCCGGCGTTTTATGCACCCCATGAGCGCCCGCAATTCAGGATCAGCCAGATTCTCCTCATTGAAAAATTCATTGTCCAGACGGCCCCTGCACAAGGCCCCTGCTATGCAGGCTTCCAGGCTGAAACGGGCCTGCTCCGGGTCCCATGGGTTTGTGTAGATCAAGCTGGTATCCACCAGGGGAGTTATTTCGCAGACAATGGAGCGCACCTCAGCGCGGTCAAGTCCGGGCTGAACCATCAGGTCAAGGATCGCATCCACGGCGGCGTGGCTTGCGGAACATGAAGGATAGCGTTTGAAGGCCACCCCCGGACGCTGCAACTCATAAGGATCTCCCAGGCGGCTCAGGATGCTCATATCGGGGGCGTCGCTTACCATTGCGAATAAAGGGCTGTTTTCTTCCAGCTGAAGCGGTGATGCGCTAAGGCCCAGTTGGGCCAGCTTGCTGAACATGACCCCGTCCATTGCGGCTTTACCCGCGCCGAAGGGTTTTGCCATGGTGCCGAAATTATTGCGCAGCCCGGCGGCAAAGGAGACCCCCAGGCCAATGGCCGTCACGATCCCGTTTGGGTCCAGCCCCAGCAGTCTGGAACACGCGGCGGCTGCCCCTATGGTTCCCAAAAGGCTGGAGGTCCAGCAGCCCTTATGGTAGGCGCTGGGATTGACCGCAGCGCCCAGCTTGCCGATCAGCTCATAGCCCGCCACAAAAGCGGATAACAGGCGGAGCCCGCTGCAACCGCGCTCTTGGGCCAGGGCCAATAGGGCCGGGGCCAGCACCGCCGCTGGATGGGCAATGCTTGAATAGTTGACCTCATCATAATCAAGCGCATGGCAGGCGGTGCCGTTGCACAAAGCGGCCAGTTCCGGGCTGGTGGTTTGGGCTGTTCCCCAAATGGACCCGGCGCCGCTGTTCAGGCTGTTTAAGGCGTATTTTCTGACTTTCACAGCCGCCGGAGCCCTGACCCCGGCCAAAGCGACCCCTAGGGTGTCCAATAAGCAGTATTTGGCGGTTTGGGCCACATCGCCGGGAAGGCGGCGGCTATCAAGATCGGCGATCCACCGGGCGGTGTTAGCGGTGATGCTTTCAATACGCTTTGTTTCTTTCATTGTGCGGCCAATGCGATTCGGTCTTAACCAGGATAACGGCCAGCTATTAAGCGGCCGCCATGTGCATGCAAACCCCCATGGGCCGGTTGTCCAGTCCGGGCCGGGTTTGGACGCCGATGCTGCCTAATAATAAGTGTCTCCCGGTTTGGCGATCAATCTTTTTCTCCGGGCGGCCTGGCTGGTTCACCTTTCGTTGCAGCCCCACCCCGTCGGAATGCGGAACCAAAGCCGCCTGAATATTATTTGCACACCCGGTCCCGCCGAGCACCCCGCCAGCGGGACCGGTTTGCATGGCCGCAAAATCATCCGATTACGCTGAAACTGGAGTTGGGATTAACCTTGCGCTTGCGGTGGAATACACCGGTGTCGATTGTAATGCCCAGATGCGGCAAGGTGTACTGCAATGGGGCGGCATCGTGGTCGTAGCCGTTTTCCACCCTTTGGATCAGTTCGGCCATCATGGCCCCGGCCACGGGCGCGTTCTTGAACTGGTTTCCGCTGGTTCCGATAGCCTGGTAAAAGCCTTTGAGGTCGGATTTATCGTATATGGGCAGCCAGTCGTCGCTCATATCATACAGGCCCACCACACCCCGTGGGGTGTTGGGCACCGGCAGGTCGGGAATCCGGCGGGCCAGACGGTAGACCTGCGCCTTCCATTGTTCGGTGGTGACCTGGCCGTTGAAATTATCCGGGTCCACAAAATCCTTGCGGTCGCATTCCGGGTCTACCGAGCCGGTCAGTATCATGTTGCCCGCCTCGGGCCGGTAATAAGCCCCTATATCCGCGTCATTGGTGTGATAGCCGGTTTCTTCGGGCAGAAACCCCGGCGGCGGCGGCACCACATGCACCTCATGTCTGAGCGCCCTGGTTTTAATGGCATTGGCCTCGCTTTGCCCGGCCATCTCAGTGAGCTTTGAGCTGTGGGGACCGGATACATTAACCACGATATCCGCGTTGATCTGCCTGCCGTCTTCCAAGGTTATCCCCAAAACCCGGCCGTCCGCCCGGCGGATTTCCACCACCTTGGCATTATAGAGGAATATACCGCCTCTGATCTTGGCTGCTGTTTCCACATTCTGGGTGGCAAGTTGGGGATCACCCATATAGCCTGACTCCGGTGTATAGCAGGCTCCTTCCAGCCATTCGGAAGACTCATCGAAAAAGTGGGGATCATCCGGCCTTTTGGGCGGGAAAAAGGAATGAAAATCACTGATTGGGATTTTATTCTGGAGGGTGGCCAAGTCCCATTCCTCGTATTTCACGCCCACAGCATCAAAATTGGCCTTTACCTTGGCCCAGTTGATGCTCTTGTTCTTGATGAAAACGCTGCCGGTGTTGCTGAATTTTGCATAACCCCGCGGGTCTTCGCAATCCAGGTACTTTTTCCAGTTGTGCCAATACCAGGCGCTTTCGTAGGCCAGTGCAACTCCATCACGGGTGGAATAGTAAAAGCGCACATTGCCGCAGGAATTGGCGGTGGAGCCCGCCCCGGCGGCTGGCTGAAAGTCAACATTCAAGGTGTGATAACCCTTTTTGCATAGCTCATATGCCGTGCAGCAGCCTATGATGCCGGCCCCGATAATGATTGCGTCATATTTTGGCAACATCCCATATCCTCTCAATAAAAAAGATGACATGACGGCAGTGAAGCAGATTGCGGCAATGCCCCTCCCTGCTCCCCAAGGTTTTAGCTGTAATCAATCAGTTGCGCTTTCATTTCCCCAAATGGCCCCTACTCAATAAGCTTGGCACTGTAATTTGTATACCAGATATTTGGCAACAAATTCAAAGCCATACCCGATGGGAAACAATGCTGCATGTAAATGTAACTATATTTTCATTATATGTCAAACTGTAATATTAATTTCCTTATTGTGCAAGCTTCCGGCTCTGAGTGGATAACCAGAAAGGTTGATCAGGGCCTGCCGTGAGCCGGGGCCGCAAAGGGCTGTGGCCCGACCCTTTGCCGGGGTGTCTCAGGCAGGGGTTAAGGTTTTTATAAAGGCAAGACAGGGAGGGGACAACGCAACCCCCGGGCAGTTGACTGGAAGATTTGCAATGGGTACTATGCACTATAAATTGGAGGGGATTAAAATTCCCACCCAATTTCGAGGGCAAGCAGGAGTAGGCAAGACGGAACCATCTCGAAATACTGTGGTTGATTTAGTGGTTATGAATGTCAAAGAGGAGGTAATAATGAAAAAAGCGGTAAAAATATCCGTACTCGCCCTGGCCTTGGTGTTTATACTGGCATTTGCAGCCCAAGCCAATTGGGCTTACAAGGTGAAGATCAAACACGTCGGAGGCGACGTAAGCCCCACCCAGGCCATGCGCATGGTCTTAAAAGACAAGGGGCACACTTTCATCGTGGATGTCAGGACCCGTCCGGAATATTTCTTTGTGGGCCACCCCACCATGGCTTTCCACATTCCCAGCAAGTTCTGGACCGGAAAAATGGTTGAAAAGAATGGTAAAAAGGACTATGAGCTGACGGACAACCCCAATTTCACCAAGGACCTTTTGGCCCGCTTCAATCCCAAGACCGACACCCTGATCTTCATGTGCCGCAGCGGCAAACGCTCCTGTTTGGGGGCGGAGAAGGCCGTCAAGGCCGGGTTCAAGCCGGCAGCGGTATTCAACATGCTGGGCGGATTCGAGGGCGACAAGATCAGTTGCAAGGAAAGCGCCTTCAACGGCCAGCGTAAACTGGGGGGCTGGAAAAACGAGGGGCTTGCCTGGACCTATTCCATTAATGCCAAGCTGGCCTATAAGCCGGATGTCGGCAAATAAACCCTCCCGACCTGGGTACAGCCAATAAGATTCAGGCCCCCCTGCGGCTTATCAGGGGGGCCTTTTATTTTGCAATAAAATACGCTCAATTATCCAATCAGCCGTTTCAGGGGGCACTTAAAAACCATATTCTTTATTCAAAAACAAGGCGGACCTGATTTTTTCAGCGCAGCATATACAATAATATATGAGCATAGGAAAGTTGCGTCCAACCCGGTATTTGGGCCGATTGGTCATAAATATGAAAGGAATGAAAATGGCTCTACACCCCTTGGCTGGCAAACCCGCTCCGCCCGAGATGCTGATCAATGTGCCCAGGCTCGTGGCTGATTATTACTCCCGCAAGCCCGATCCGGCCCAGGTCATGCAAAAAGTCAGCTTCGGCACCAGCGGCCACCGGGGCAGCGCCAGCCAAAACAGCTTTAATGAGGATCATATCTTGGCCATCAGCCAGGCCATTTGCGAATACCGCAAAAGCCAGGGCGCCACGGGCCCCATTTATTTGGGCATGGACACCCACGCCCTTAGCGAACCCGCCATCATCAGCGCGCTGGAGGTGTTTGCCGCCCACGGCCTCTATGTAATGTTCCCCAAGGACATGGAATACACCCCCACTCCGGTGATCAGCCATGCCATCCTGACCTATAACCGGGGCCGCAAAGAAGGGTTTGCCGACGGGGTGGTTATCACGCCCAGCCACAATCCGCCCGGGGACGGCGGATTCAAATACAATCCACCCAGCGGCGGACCGGCGGGCACCGATGCCACAAAAACCATCGAGGACCGGGCCAACCGGATCATGCTCAATGGCAATAAAGAGGTTGTACGCATCACTTACGAAAAGGCCCTCAAATCCGGCACGGTGACCTTTTACGACTATATCATCCCCTATATCCGCGACCTTGAGAATGTACTGGATATGGAGGCCATAGCAAAATCCCGGGTCAAGATTGGGGTTGATCCTTTGGGCGGAGCCGGGCTCAATTACTGGGAGCCCATGGCCGAGATGTATGGACTAAACCTAACCCTGACCAACAAAAAAGTGGACCCGACCTTCAGCTTCATGACCGTGGACAAAGACGGCAAGATCCGCATGGACTGCTCCTCGCCCTATGCCATGGCCGGGCTGATAGGCCTTAAGGATCAATACGACATCGCGTTCGGCAATGATCCGGATACCGACCGGCACGGAATCGTGACCAGCACCGCGGGCCTTATGAATCCCAACCACTACCTATCCGTAGCCATTGACTATCTCTACAGCCACCGTACGGATTGGCCTCATGCCGCCCAGATCGGAAAAACCCTGGTTTCCAGCAGTATGATTGACCGGGTGGCAGCCAAACTGGGCCGCACGGTTTGCGAGGTTCCGGTGGGCTTTAAGTGGTTTGTGGATGGGCTGCTTGACGGGTCTTTTGGATTCGGAGGAGAAGAGAGCGCCGGGGCCAGTTTTCTGCGTAAGGACGGCGCGGTATGGAGCACGGACAAGGACGGCATTATCCTGAACCTTCTGGCCGCCGAAATCCTGGCCGTTACCGGGAAGGACCCGGCCCAACACTACGCCGCCTTGGTGGAAGAACTCGGCGATCCGGTCTATGAGCGCATCCAGGCTCCGGCCAGCCTGGAGCAAAAGTCTGTTCTAAAAAATCTGTCATCCGAACAGGTCACTGCCAGCCAGATGGCGGGCGACCCCATCACCGCCAAGCTGACCAAGGCGCCGGGCAACCATGCCGCCATCGGCGGGCTGAAGGTGACCACCGAGAACGGATGGTTTGCGGCCAGGCCCTCGGGCACCGAGGAGATATACAAAATCTATGCTGAAAGCTTTAAAGGCGTTGAGCATCTGAAGCGTATTCAGGAAGAGGCCCAAGAGATCGTAAGCGCCGCGTTCAGCGCCGCAGGCCTGTAATGCGGCTCGATAAACCATAACAGGAACCCCAGCTCCGTCCGGCTGAGTTTTTCATCATCGCCGCCCTTGGGGGCGTTAAAGGCCAGAATTGGATGGCCTATGGGAAAATCGTCGCGCAACAAGGTGCGATCGTGCAGCACTACCCATTGGTCTGGGTATCGGCGCCGGAAACTCATGGAAGCTGCTTTTGTTTGCTTCACTGTCCGGCCCAGCCGGATGCGCGGATTTAGCTAGCTCTACCTGCTTCTCCCCATATCCTCCAACTGACGATATCTGCTGCCGGACTCCCGGCCCCAGCACTCTATCGGCGGTCGGGAAGGGGCAGCATACAGATACCCTGCAATACCTCAAGCGTATAAGGCATTGGTTTTTTATGCGGTTGACAAGCTTTGCCGCCGGTGACGAACCCTTTACTGGCCCGTATCCTCTGCGCGCGCAGGACATGTCGTAGTCGCAATCGTTGCCGCAGCCCTCAGCCCTGGGGTCGGGCTTTGTTTGCCTCCCCAGCCGTTAGGGTGAAAAGCTCATGCCTATTTACACCACTACTATTATGGACTAAAAGATTTTCTGATTAATTTCAAATTTTTCATCAGTACCAATAGTCGGGATTCGTAAAAACCCAGTCAACTGCTTGATCAAATAAGCCTATTTCCTCCAGGAGGTCGAGAATGGTGTAGCGCCTTCGGATAAGGCGCGAGGCGATCAAAGTCTCTCTGTGATAGCCGGAGTCGACGCCCACCATCGCGGGGTCGGTGACCGCCCCGGCTGACTGAAGGCGGGTCCTCATTTCGGCAAAGGGGATCAGGTAATCCCCAAGACGCAGCCGCAAGCCGGGCCAGACTTCGCGAATCAGGCCAATCCTTTGCAGCAGGGTTTGGTCATCCGCATATTTGTGCCGTATTTCAGTCAACACCCTTTGCGCCACGGCCTCGGCGGGGAACCGGCGTTTGGCCTCGGCTTCCAATTCCGCAAGGCCCTTGCGGCGGCTGAGAATTCTCTCAGGTTCAAGCCTGGTGAGGTCCTGTGCAAGCAGCCATTCATACAGCGCCAGCACCGTAAGGCAGCCCAAGGCCACGCAGCTTCCGTGGGACACCGGTTCGCCCTCATGCTTCAGGCCATCCATTTCCCACATATGGGCTACCTGATGGTCCGCCCCCGATGCCGGGCGGGAGCTTTGATGGAGTTCCATGGCGATTCCGGCCATGACAAGGCCGTTGAACAGATCGCCTATGCTGGAAGCGTCTCCGCGCGCGGCCCCGGCAGGATCGGAAAGCCAGCCCCGCAGGTTGCGGCTGATCAGGGGCCAGGCATGGTCATCCAGCGGCTCTATCCCCAGGGCGTCCGCTATCAGCCAATCCCCTCCGGCCGGAATTTTCCCCGCCAGATCTCCGTAGCCCCAGGCGGTCATTTCCTTCGGCGCTTTGCGGACAATGTCCAGGTCCGCCACGATCACCCGAGGAGGCGCACAGGCAATGGTGTGCTTGAACCCATTCAGGCTGAGCGGTGATCCCATACTGGCGTAACCGTCCATGGATGCCGCCGTGGCCGCGCACAAATAAGAAACCCCGGCCTTATAAGCGCAGTACTTCACCAAGTCGTTGACTACTCCGGAACCCACCGCCAGCGGCACGCCGGAGCTTTCTTGCAGCTCGCCCAGGAAGGTTTCCGCCACCGCCACATCGGCCTTGAGCCGGGGAGAGCCCGGAAACACCCGTTTGGCGACACCGAAACCAGCACCGCGCAGTATGCCTTCCAGTTCGTTGCCCGCGGCTTCCATGGTGTTCTGGTCCGCCACCATGAATACATTGGTAGAGTTGAAATGGGTCCGCAACAAACCGGGCACCCGCTGGAGCGCCCCGGGCTCCACGATAACCTCATCAATTTGGCGGCACTTTTGCAAAGCAAGCTCAATCGGCCCCATGGAGGACCGGTTCTGGTCGAGCAAATTGTTCATTTCCTTTTTATTTCCAGCTTAAAAGCCTGTCGCAATACGGTTCGCGCACCGGCGAAGAATCAAATTCCGTTTATTCGTTTTTATAAATCTCCGCTCACAACACCTCCGCCACTTGCCGGGCGGCGGCCTCCAGAACCTGGGCCTGCGCCGCAATATCCAGTACCGTGATCCGCTCCCGGATGGTGCGGGCGAAGATCGCGGCCAGCCTGAATTCGCTTTGGGGCACCCCCAGGGACTCAAGGGTCAGGGCCAGGCCGGTCCGCCTGAAAAGGGCCAGATAGTGCTCCATGGGCGGCACCTGGCGGCAAAGCTCCCGCACCCGGGACCAGTGCTCCGAAAGCCTTTGCGGCATCTCCTGAAGCTGTCCGCGCTTCAGCTCAAAACGTTTCAGCACCTCACCGGATGAGTCTCCCCACAAAGGAGCCGTACCCCGGACGGCGCTCTCGAATATGGGCAAGGGGTCGCTGTGCAGATGTTCCGGACCCAGCTCCGCCAGCTTATTGTAGCAGGCCGCCGAGAGCAGGATGCCCAAGGCCACCTGCAGGCCGTGCAGCTCAGGCTCCCGTCC
This sequence comes from Desulfarculaceae bacterium, assembly GCA_963675675.1. GTDB lineage: Bacteria > Desulfobacterota > Desulfarculia > Desulfarculales > Desulfarculaceae > Dethiosulfatarculus. The sequence continues at coordinate 6,337,417 of OY776512.1, read as the reverse complement.
GGTGACCGGCTCCCGCATATCCAAAAAGTGGGAGACCAGGTGCTCTCCGCCCGAGGCGGGCGCGCTGGAGCCGGCCAGGCTCATGGCCAGGCCGGAGGCCAAAAGGCCGTGAAACAGGCCGGTGACCGCAACGGAATCGCCCTGTTTCAGTTCCTCCGGCTTATCCACATAAGAAGCCTCGGTGCGGGCCACAATGCATGTGGGTAAAGCGCAGTAGCCGCCCCCGAACAGCAGGGAGTCCAGCTGCCAATCTATATCCGAAACCGATTTGGCCATCACATCGCAATAACCGGCCTGAATCAGTTTGAGCGGGGCGGAGCGGATCACTTCCGGGTCTGCGTAGATGCGCTTGGGAGGAGACGCCGGCAGGGTGCGCTTCACCCCGCCCACGGAAATAGCGGCAATCGAGGAGGTGAAGCCGTTCATCGAGGGGGCGGTCGGCGCGCACCAATAGGAGCGCTGCAGCTTATGGCTGGCAAATTTTGCCAGATCGTTGATGGTGCCCGAGCCGACAGCGATGATCATGCTGTGCCTCCGGGATGCTTCCACAACCTGGTCTGCCAGCCCTTCGGTGGCATGTATGCCCTTGGGCAGAGTCAACACTGCATAACCGGCCCCGGCGTTTTGCAGCTTCGAGGCTATGCGCTCGCCTGCCGCCTGGTGGGTGTTCTCATCATCAAGCAGCAGCGTTTGGCCCTCCACGGTCTGCGCCGCATCAAGGGCCAGCAGATCATAAGCATCGGCTCCAGTGTATTGCAGAATGTCAAGGCTTGGGTGCTCCTGTCCACAGGTGCAAAGGTCCGGAAATATGTCCGGATTCACCACGTAGCGCATGCCGGTTGAATTTATGGCGCTCACTTTAATCAGCCCCCGATCCAGTGCGAAATGAGTTTGGGCGTTTGGCCCGGGCCGGCCAAGACAAGTCCGGGCCCCTGCCGGTGGCGACGCGGGGATTTGTTCATATCACTCCATTTCTACCATACCCTGGATATTTTGGCGTCTGCGGATATAGGCTTGAACGAAAAAGGCCTTGGCCCCCTTCAGAACCAAGGCGGGGATTAGCCGGGGCGGCGGACGGTTTGTCCTATCGGGTCCGGAACCCCGGACGGCTTTCCCGCCGGGTTTCCGGACCCTTCCATGGTTATTCGGGTCTGTCTTTCCAGAAGGCCGAGAATCCGCCGCCCCTGAACGGTCCGGCGCACCATCCCTTGGGGCTGTAGGCCCCCACCCGGTCCAGGTAGCCCTTCAAGTATTCGGGTATTTCCCCCTTGGCGTCCTTGAGAGCCATTTCGTGCATGCGCTTGCAAACGTCCGGATGGTCAGCAGCCACATTCGTGATCAGCATGGGGTCGTCCGTCATTGAGAACAGCACGGGCTGTTCTCCCCAGAGGGTGGCGCTGTACCACCATTCTTTGTTGACCACTGTGACCACCGAACCCCAGCCGGTGGTGGTGTGATCCCTGATTTCCAGCGATTCATCTAGCACCATGGGCCAGAAGTTGATGCCTTCCATGGCCGGGTTGGGCTTCACATCCGCCATTCCCAGCAGAGTGGCCGTGAGGTCGAAGTTCTGCACCAGCTTGTCGCATTTCATGCCGGCGCCCTCCCCGGATGGATGCCGCACCATGAGCACCAAATCAGCTACGCCGCGGGTCAGGGGGAAGCCTTGTTTGCTGACCAGCCCTTTGTCCTTGGGGTCATAGCCCAGATTGTGGCCGTGGTCGCTGATAACGGCCACGATGGTGTCGTCCCAGCGGCCGGAAACCTTCAAGGACTCTATGAAATGGCCAAACCAGCGGTCGCAAAGGCTGACCTCGCCGGCATAGTTCGCCTGCAACCGCTTAAGCTCCCTTTCCGAAACGCTGTCTTTCCAGAAATAGTAGGGAGACTGGACCAGATCAGCCACATCGTCTTCCGGATCGTACATCTTGCGGTAATACTGGGGCGGGTCCCAGGGCTCGTGGGGGTCAAAGGAATCCACCACCATGAAGATGCGGTCCGCATCCTGGTTTTCGCCCAGCCAGTTGGAGGCCTGCCGGAAGACCATGGCGGGGAAATAGTCTTCTTCGGTGCGGCGGAAGGAAGTATTGCCAATCATTTCCTTAATGCATTGAATTATGTGCGGTTCCTGGCGCATCCGCTCATTCATGTGCCGGTTCACCACCGCTTCGTCCAGCATGACTTTCGTCCGCTGGGCATCAAGTTCCTGCCCCCTGATGAAATGCCAGGTGTCGAACCCCCGGTGATAGTTGCCTGAAGGTTTGAACATGTGATAACAGTCTGAAATCATGGCGGTTCGATACCCGTTGGCCTTGAGTATCTCACTTATGGTTTCATCTTCGTTCGGCAGGGGGCCCCAGCCGGGCACCGGAAGCAGCCTCTCCCCCTTGGTGAATTTGTAATCACGGTAGGGGAAGACTCTTTTACTGGTATGCAATGCACGCCTCACCGGCAATGTGGGCAAAGATTCCGGATAGCAATGAGTAAAAATCACTGATTCTTTGGCAAATGCATCAAAATGCGGCGTCTTGATCCACTCGTTGCCGTAGGCGCCTATATGGTCCTGCCGCAAAGTGTCAAAAATAACTAATACAATATTCATTTTCTCCTCTTTTACTAAAAGCAATAGTTAAGTAGTCTCGCATTTACATCCTTTTTTTAAGTAGAATAATCAAATAAATCAACATAAATCAAGTAATTTTTTGTTATGGTATTGCGCGAAATTACAGCTTGTTTTATATTGTTATTTATCAGATATTGAACAAGAAAATTGGTAACATTTTAATTGATTTTAAGGATAAAAGCATTACCAATATCAAGACTGGTTATTAATTTCACATGGTTATAATATTCAACATAACGGACATCGAATGGCAATTGGTAAACATTTTCTAATAAATTTAAACTCGAAATATTACCAATATATTAGTAAGTTATGATTTTCAAGCAGTTAAGAGCACTTCGACAAATACCGCGGACGATTCGCGAACATGGCTGTCTGATTCGAGATGGCCACAGACCGTTTATTGCGACAGCAAGCCAAGTTTTCAAGCTAAAAGGATTAATTATTAAAAGGCCGGCAGGCATAGGGTCAGACCCGTTTTCGCAGTGTAAAGCAAACGTCCGGTTAGGTTCTGACTTGGACGCACCGCTTCAAAAAAGAACAGCTTATGAAACAGTAATTAATGCTGTTAAGTTGAGTGGCTTTCATGCCTTGGTTAGGCAAGGCGCTGCCGCAATAAAAAATCTATTAAAAGGAGGAATGAAAAAGAATCTCATTGAGCCAGTTTCACCAAGGCTAGTAACGGTTTTTTGTGTTTATTTGCTTGAGGCTTTTGTGGTTTGTATAGGGCAGTAGCATTTGCGAGGCAAACGGTGTGAGGAGCAGCATCTCAGCCAGCTTTGCAACAGTACGGTCTCAAGCTCTTTTGGGCATGGTTACACGGCACTCGGCCTCAGGGATAAGGAGTTCCATGCGGATTCATCTTTGCCGGATTTTCACAGGACTGGGTGCAGGCCTTGCGGAAGGATTGAAGACTTGATCCCAATCCACCCATACCGTTTTTTATAAGAACGTGTGGATGCGGATGGATGCATAATTCTTAATCGTAGAGGAGGAAGCATGAAATACAAACATTGCATTTTGGCCATTTTGGTAATTTCGGCGCTTATACTACCCAACCTGTCTGCTGTCGCCGCGTATGCAGCGGACGATACAGTCAAACTCAAACTTTACTGGCCTCTTGGCAAGAAATCCCTGCAATGGCGCACCCTGACCAAATTCATGGACGGCGTGGAGCAAACATCCAAGGGCCGGGTCAAATTCAAACGTTTTTGCTGCGGTTCACTGGGCGGCGACATGGAAGGCATCGAGCAGGTCCGCAACGGCTCCATAGACATGGCCGCGGTCGGAGTCGGCGTATATGGCGCGTTCCATGCCCCCATCAACATGATTGTGCTTCCCTATGTCTTCAAAGACTACGCCCATGTTTACCGCTTTGTGAGCAGTCCCCAATGGTACGAGCTCACCAAAGGGCTTGAAAAGAACGGCATCCGGCCGATTATCAACATCAATGCCGGATTCAGGGACTTGGTGACCACCAAAAAACCGGTGAGGACCGTGGCCGATCTCAAGGGTCTCAAGATTAAAGTGGGCAGGGTCAAACCATGGGTCACCCTTTGGTCAACCTATGGGGCGGTGCCCGCCCCTCTGGAAGTCACCGAGCATTACATGGCCATGAAGACCGGCGTGGTGGACGGCATCGAGATGCCCCCCAACAATGTCTACGTGAGCAAGGTGTGTGAGGTCAGCAAATACTACTCCGATATCAAGGTGGCCTGGATCGGCCCCATGGTATCCATGAACCTGAAACGCTGGAACAGCCTGCCGAAGGATCTGCAGGGCATCATCATGGCCGAGGCCAAAAAGGCATCCAAATGGGGCTTTGAGGAGGGCGAAAAGCAGAACAACGACGCTCTCAAGATAATGAAGAAAAAATTCGGCTTGGTGGAGGTGGAAAACGTGGACCTGGAAGACTTCAAAAAGGAAGCCGCAAAGGCCTACGAAGTCTACAAAAAGGAAAGCTGGTACAACCAGTCTGTAGTCGACATGATGCGCTCGATGTAAAGGCAGCGGCGCTCTGGCGGGCGCCGCTCTGGCGGCGCCCCGTTTCACCCTTTAAGGATCGTGTGTGGTGATGTTAAAAAAACTCTCCCAGTGCACTTCGTCCCTCAGCGATCTGGCCAACAGCTGTGCCACCTTTCTCTGTTGGCTGATGACCGCTTCGCTGTTTGTACTCATTCTGATCCAGGTCGTCCTCAGATACGTGTTCCATACATCCCTCAACTGGGGCAGCGACGTCGTGTGGATTTGCTTCAGCTGGGCGGTGCTTATCTCGTTTTCCATTGCTCTAAAAAGAAAAGCGCACATAGAGTTTCATTTTCTGGTTGACATGCTGCCGCCCAAAATGCGTCAGGTTTTCTCCTTAATAAGCGCTATTCTCTGTTTGTGTTTCTTTGTATACGTCACAGTGGAAGGCTTCAATCAGTTTCAGGCGAGTTCTAACGCGACATTCATAGTGCTTGACATGTCCAAAAAATGGCAGGTGCTGCCCTTGCCGCTTAGCGGAATCTTTATGTTCCTACACAGCCTGGCTGCCATGGTGCAGAAAATAGATGAGTTGGCCTCGGAATAGAAACTGCAATTCTTTCACCTGAAGCTGGATCTGACACCTGCGGTTCAGTGGGGGGGTGATAAGTGAAGAATAGACAAGGAAGGAAAAGATGACTTTACTGGCGGTGGGTTTATTCGTACTGCTTGCCTTGATGGGAATTCCTCTGGCGGTGGGCTCGGGCATCGGAGCCTGGATGGCATTTCTAATCACCGGCGACATGCCCAGCAATCTGGTTGTGCTCCGTATGCTGCACAGCACGGATTCCTATTCACTGTTGGCCATTCCCTTGTTCGTTTTTTGCGGAATGCTGATGAACACCTCCGGCATCACGGACCGGATCTTCAATTTCGCCAGGCTGTTGGTGGGGCATATATCTGGCGGTTTGGCCCATGCCAACGTGGTGGCCAGCATCATCTTCGCGGGCATGAGCGGAGCGGCCGTGGCCGATGCGGGCGGACTGGGCCAGGTGGAAATCAAGGCCATGAAAGACCAGGGCTATGAACCCGGTTTCGCCGCCGCGGTCACCGCGGCCTCATCCTGCATCGGCCCGATCATCCCGCCCAGCGTACCCATGATCATTTATGCCTCCCTGGCCGAGGAATCGGTGGGCAGGCTGTTTTTGGGAGGCGTGGTCCCAGGCTTTTTAATGGGAATTTCGCTTACTTTCATTATTTACATCATCTCCAAAAAACAAAATCACGTAAAAGACAAGAGGTGTGACTGCAGCGCTTTGTGGCTGGCCTTCAAAGCCGCCTTTTGGCCCATGATGACCCCGGTGATTATCCTGTTCGGCATCGGCAGCGGGGTGTTCACGGCGACCGAAGGCGCGGCGGTGGCGGCCCTGTACGCCTTTATCTTGGGTGTCATCATCTATAAGGAGGTGAAATTAAGCGACATACCAAAGATCCTGGTGGACACCATGGCCATCACGGCGGTGATGCTTTTCATACTTTCCACCATCAACTCCATCTCCTGGATTCTGGTGCTGGAGGACGTCACCAGCTCGGTGGCCGAAAATATACTGGCCTTAACACAGGAGCCCTACATCATCTTTTTGATCGTGAATGTTTTTCTGCTCCTTTTGGGCAGCGTGCTCGAAGGCATACCCATCATGGTGCTGACCATTCCCATCCTGCTTCCCCTGATGGAGAGCATCGGGGTTGATCCCGTCCATTTCGGAGTGGTCATGGTGCTGAATATTATGATCGGCGGCATCACGCCCCCCATAGGCATGCTCCTGTTCATCACTTCACGGGTCGCGGACCTTCAGCTGGAAAAGCTGATGCGTTCCATCCTTCCCTTCATTGTTCCCCTGGTGGTGGTCTTGATCCTGATCACCTACATACCTTCTTTGGTTACGGCTCTGCCAAACCTGCTCATGAATTGAGAAGGAGGCGGCGGTGAGGCATCAGGGGCCTAATTTGGGAGAATGCAGCCCGGCAAATATGGACTTAGGCGGTGAACCGGTCAAACCTTGCATCCCGCAGCCTTTGCATATCTTAAGGCGGATCTGATACTGCACCGGTAGAAAAACGCCAATGGGCGGCTTTGCCCATTGGCGTTTGAAACGAAACTAACCCGATATGGGGTCTGTTGTTATTGAATCAGACCGTATCCGCCGCCTCACAGCGCCGATACATCAATAAGCGACCACCGCACCGGCAGAGTGGGCAATGCCTCGGGATAGGCGCGGATGAATTTGACCGATTCAGAAGCAAAGCGGTCCAGGCTGGGCGTCTTGATCCAGTCATTGCCATAGGCGCCCACATGATCCCGGCGGAGACTGTCCAATAGCATGAGTACAATGTTCTCCATGAACCTCGTTTGTTAAGGCATGGGTGCCATCTGTCTCTAGGGTTTCATGATGGTTTTCATGCCGTCGCTTTGGTGCGTCATGGAGTCGTCGATGGCCTTTTTGAAATCGGATAGCTGGTAGGGGGTGGACACGATCCCCTGGGATGTGATCAATCCCTTTGCCAAAAGATCGATGGCCACGGGGTAAGTCCGCCAGCCCAAATGGCCGCCTATTACGGTGAGTTCCTTGATATCGCTTATGATGGACCAGTCAAAGCTCACCTCCTCGGCGAAGACCGAAAACTCCATGAGCCGCCCGCCCCTGCGCAGCATGTTAACCGCCGCCTTGACGCTGGCGTTGCTGCCCGCGGCCTCCAGAACCACATCGCATCCAATGCCGTCCTGGGTGAGTGATTTGACTATTTCCACCGGGTCTTCCTGCTTTGGATTGATGGTGCAGGTGGCCCCCAGGCGTTTGGCCAGCTCCAGGCGTCCCTGGTCCACGTCAATGGCGATCAGGTTGGCCGGGTTTTTCAGCTTGGCGCCCTGCAGCATAAACATGCCTATGGGGCCGCAGCCCATTATGACCGCGGTTTCACCCAGCTGGATATTGGCCAGGTTGACTCCGTGCAAGGCGCAGGAAAGCGGTTCGATTATGGCGGCGTCGCCCCAGGAAACCTCCTCCGGCACTTTGTGCACCAGACTGCCTTTGGGGTAAAGCATGTGCTTGGCCCAGCCGCCGTTGGGTCCGCTAACCCCGAAAATGTGGTGGACATCGCAGCGGTTGTACTCGCCCCGTTTGCACCACCAGCACTGACCGCAGGGCACGATCTGTTCGGCAATGGCCCGGTCCCCGACTTTCAGCCCCATTTTGGACTCGACCTCCGCACCGGTTTTTATTATCCGGCCCATGAACTCATGGCCAGCCACGATGGGGGCCAGATTGTAGGCCGTCTGGGCGAAATAGGCTTTGCCGTAATATATTTTGGGGTCGGCCGCGCATATTCCGCAGCTTTCGACCTCAATCACCATCTCTTCGGGTCCCGGTTCGGGTATTTCAATATGCTCATAGCGAAAATCTTCTTTACCGTGGATTACAACCCCTTTGCTCAGCATTTCAAACCTCCCTATTGTGGCTGGACTATTCCGGCCCGGAGACGCGGAGAGGTCCGGCCAACGGGCCCCTTCCGGCCGGGCTTTTTTAATTTCAGCGTCACAGCAGCCGGCCGCGGCCAAGGCCTTCAGCCGGCAGGCAAAACCCTACCCCCAAGGTTTCCGGGTCACCTCCGCCGCCAGATATTTCTTCAGGCGCTCGATTATTTCGCCGGAGGCCTTTAGTTCGTTGGTCAGAAAATCAAAATAGGCCTGGGACATTTTTTGCACCGCAGGATGATCCGGGACATATATGTTATTGATTTCCTTTGGGTCAGCCTTGAGGTCATAGAGCAATGGGCTGTCGCCAACCAAGCCGCCGATGTAAAGGGAATAATCCATGTTGTTGATACTCGACCAGGCCAGCGGCGGGTTGTCGGCCGAACCGCCGCCCCGCATGAAATTTAGGCCGGCGGTGGGTGAGAGACAAGAGCAGGAGAAGACCATCTCGCGCCTGCCCTTTTCGCCGTTCATCAAGGGAAGCAGGCTGACTCCGTGCAAGGGGTTGAGGCCTTGTTTGCGTCCCAACGGCACTCCGGGGTGCTCATCCATTTCAAAAACCACATTGGATTTTCCGGGCAGCTTTTCGCTCTGGCTTATGTTCAAAATATCCAGAATGGTGGGCAGTATATCCACCGGCTGCACAAAGCCGCTTATGGTTTTGCCCGCCATTTCACCCTTTGGCATCTTTATGGCCAGAGGCACATGGGTAAGCTCATTGAACAGCGGCCAGAAACCGCGTTCATCGGTTTCCTGGATATTGGATTTGCCGCTGCAATTGTGCTCGCCAAAGTAGTGCCCATGGTCGGAGGTGAATATGATCATGGAATCATCATAGATTCCGATGCTTTTCAGCTTGGTTATAAAACCGCCGATTGATTTGCTGGTCAGCTCCACCGCACCTTTGTAGCGGCCGTGCATGTTGGCCATCTCATCTTTGGTAAAGGCGTTGGCCTTGCCATAGCTGGAATTGTACATTTGGATGCCGTCATAATCCTTGGGGCAGTATTTGTTCACCAGATACTGGGGCGGGTCCCAGGGCTCGTGCGGATCGAAAAAGTCCAGGTGTAAAAAGAGGTTTTCCTCCAGATAGTTGTCCTCGAGCCATTCCTGGGCAATGTGAGACACCCGGGGGGCGAAGCGGTGGTTTTCCCGGTTGGGCTGCCAGTCGCTGTAAAGCCAACGTCCCAAATCAGCAATGGAAATGTCCTTGAAGTAATAGCTGTGGCGGGCCTTTTCCCAGGGGACCGAGGCCTTGGGGGTGGTATTCATCTTGGTGAGGTAGATGTCTCTTTCCTGGCCCCGCAGGGTAAAGTTGCCGATATAGCCGCGGTCATAGTTGTATTCCCGCCTGGTCAGGTTGCTGGTGTCGGTGATAAGCTGTGTTATATAACCATAATCTTGTAATATCTCGGCCAAAGTAATGTCTGTGTCGCGGATTTTTTCCCAACCGCGGTAATGGAAACCAAACTGGCCGGTCAAGAGATCGAAGCGGTGGGGCAACGTGGGAAAACTGCCGATATAACAATTTTCAAAATTTACTGATTCGCTGATTAGCTGGTCTATTTCCGGCGTGTCGACGCCATGATCGCCCAGGCAGTTCACATGGTCATATCGCAGAGAATCGCTAATAACAAGAAAAACTCGCATCAGGTACTCCTTAAGTTTTAAGGGTCTATTCAAGAATAAAGCTGCAGAAAACTACTCCATCAACAACTTTTTAGAAAATATATATAACAGTTAATACATATCGGCTATCTGACGATAAGTGGAAATCAACTCCGGCTCTGACCTGTAATAATTATCAATTACATCTTTCGCTCTGTTGCGGAACCGTTCGTTATCGGAACGGATTATATGGCAGCCTTCATTAAGCAAGTTAGTTCTAATACGGTTCCAATCATCGATACATTGCTGGTAATGAACTTTGCTGATTTCCTGGCTGGCTTGAAACAGTGCATCACGTAAGTCAAGGCGGAGTTTGGCGAATTTTTTCTGGCTGATCACTACTGTTAATTGACTGTAAATATGATCAGTTAACAGTAAATAGGGAAGTTTTCTGTGAAACGCATCGTTGTCGGCCAAAATTCTTGCTACTTGCACGGCATTAACCTTGCCCTGCTCGAAAAATTCGTCAAAGCATCGAATGGGAACTCCAGGCACCCGGGAGGCCCCCAAGGCTTTGCAAAATATTTTGGTGACCTCTGTATCTATGGACAAGATTTTCAGTTTCCGAAAATCATCCAGTGTAAAGCAAGGCTGATCAGCCATCAGAAGGTGGGGCGGTTTGACCCAGGTCGGACCTATAATTCTAACCTTGTGCTTGTTGATTAAATAACTTCTCAGATTTTGATTTGCGAGACTTTGAGAATATTTCTGCAAATGATCAATGTCGTGATACAAAAAGGGCAGGTTACTCACAGCCCAGCGGCGGTCGAAAATTTCCAGATAGGTTGTATCGCCGCTGAATAAATCAAGCTCCCCTCTTTTCACCATCCTCAGTTGTTGTGGCACGGTTCCCAGGGAACCATCGGGGTATAATTCTATGGTCAGGCGGCCTCGTGTAAGCTCTTTCACCCTGTTGGCAAACCTCAGCTGAATCCTGGAAATGGAATTATCAATAGAGTTGATAATGCCCATTTTCATGCGTACGGAATTTTGGTCGCTATATTTGCTCAATGGCAGGATATAGCAGCCCGCCCCTCTTCGGCGCTGAACCAATCCCTCATTTTCCAATATGGTCAAAGCACGCCTAATGGTGGGCCGGCTTACCTCATAATCGTTTTGCAGATCCCTTTCAGCGGGAAATCGTTCACCGGGCAGGATTTTGCCCTCTAAAATTTGATTACGTAATTCGAGGTAAACCCCATGATACAAGAACGCTTGGTTGCCGTGGCTTAGGTTTTGATCGCTTTGTAGAGTCATGACTGTTCACCCTACCCCAATAGAATTGGTTAATCTAATATGACCAATATTCCCAATTAGTCCCCGAGTGTCAAGTTTTTAATAGATAAAATCATAACTAGTAAAAACCTTTTATAAAACATGCATTAGCAAATGAAATACATAATAATTACCGTTTATATTGGTAACTATAACGCATCAAATATAACCTATTAACATTACCAAAAGTTGAATAGTATTTAATATCCGGGTGTTTATAAATTACTACCCGTAAACTGGAAGAATCATGCAAATCCAGGGGAACCGTTTTCATACAGCCGCCGAAAATATCAGGCGGCGCATCACGGAAGCCGTGAGCGATCCGGAAGGGTGGAAGATGATCAATCCAGATTCAAACAGGAGAAGCGACAATAGCCGCCCCATAATCATGAATCAGCCCTTTGGCTGTCAGCCATGATCCGCGGTCCAATCCGAGCATTTCCCGCACCCTTCCCGCCCATATGCCTGAGGTTGCGGTCAAGGCATGCGCACCAGCCCTCCCAACCGGTCAGGCTGGAGCCAATTTAAGGTTTACCGAAATTATTACGAAATAAGCTAAAAAATATCGGTGTGAGCGAAAATTGCTTGACAATAAAACAAACGAAAATTTAATATTTTGAAACTCGCACACTCAATTCATGCGATGGGTGGTATGACAAATTTCGGGTCCAATATACGGCAAAAACGCCGCATGAAATCCATAACTCTCAAAGAGTTGGCAGCCCGGACCGGCTTGTCCATAAGCTTTTTGAGCGAGGTGGAACGCGGGATTTCCCAGCCATCCATAGCCTCTTTGCGCAAGATCGCCCAAACCCTGGAAATCAGCCTTTTGGGGTTGGATCAAAGCAACAACAATATCCAAGTGGACAACTCGGTAAACGGGATGCGCTCGTTGGCCAGCCAGCACAACGGTCCCTACATAACCGAGGCCAAGGTGGTTCGGGCCGGGCGCAGAAAGCGCCTCTCTTTTCCCGGTATGGAAGGCTTTTTCGAGCTCTTGACCCCGGACCTCAACCGGCTCATTGAAGCCTTGAGCTTTGAATTCGAACCAGGCTTTGATTCGGGCAAGGAACATTTCGCCGATCCACCGGGGGAAAAATTCATGCTCATCCTCCAGGGAACCCTGGAGTTTCACGTAAACGACCAGGCGTTCGTGCTGAACCAAATGGACAGCCTCTACTACCCTGCCGATGCCTCTATTTTTTATCGGGTTGTCGGCGATGAGATTGTAAGGGGGATATTAATTATCACGCCTCCCGGTTTTTAATAACCAAGGGGCCGACGCCAAAAAACAAGGAAGCGAGACCTGGCTCCATGGCAAGAAGAATAATCGATCTTTCAGTAACCATTGAATCTGACTTGCCCAGCGATCCCCCCATGATGATCCCCAAGATCGAATATGTGGATCATGCCATGGGGGCGGAGCAGATGAAGGATTTCTTCCCCGGACTCAAAACAGAGCAGCTGCCCAAATCCCTGGGGTGGGCTCTGGAATATGTCACCCTGACCACCCACAGCGGCACCCACCTGGATGCGCCCTACCACTATCACCCCCATATGGATAATGGCAAAGCTGCCCTCACCATTGACGAGGTACCGATTGACTGGTGCTTTGGTGATGGCGTGGTTTTGGATTTCAGCCACAAGGCCGACGGCGAGCGCATAACCGCCGTGGATGTGGAAAACGAGCTGAAGCGCATCGGCTATGAACTGAAACCCTTTGATATCGTGCTGGTGCGCACCGGAGCCGACAAGGCCTGGGGCAAAGCCGACTATCTGGTCACGGGCGCGGGCATGGATCGCGAGAGCACCCTGTTCCTCACCGACCGCGGAGTGAAGGTGGTCGGCATAGATGCGTGGAGCTGGGACCGGCCCCTGCCGTTTCTGGCCAGGGAATTTGAAGAAACCGGCGATCCTTCCGTGATCTGGGAGGCCCATTTCGCAGGCATAGAAGCGGGCTACTGCCACATGGAAAAGCTCACCAACCTGGACAAGATAGGCAGATTCCACGGGTTCAAGGTTTGCTGCGTCCCCGTGAAGATAAAAAGCGCCAGCGCCGGCTGGACCCGTCCCATAGCCATTGTGGAGGATTAGCCGGGCTGGATTGAAAAAACCTTCTTTCCTGAGTGTGCCAGGGCGCTCAACGTCCTGAATTGTTTTTCTCAAAAACCTATTAGGACTGGAGATTCTCATGAAAGTATTCCGCGCTTGTTTGGTGATTACTCTTATGTGCGCACTGCTGGCGGCGGGGACTGTTGCGCCGGCCATGGCAAAAACCTACAAAATAACCGTGGCCACGGGTCATCCCCCCATCTTCTTGTGGGTCACCCTGTTGAGGGACTACTTCATTCCCGAAGTCAATAAACGGCTGGAGGCTGCGGGCGCCAAGGACAAGATCGAATGGAACCAGGCCTATGGCGGCACCGTGGCAAAGATCGGCGGTGTTCTGGAAGCAATTGAAGAAGGCATTGTGGACATGGGTTTTGTGGGCACCATTTTCGAGGCTCCCAAAATGCCCCTGCACAATATCAGTTATATGACTCCGTTTGGCAGCCCCGATATCTTTAAAGTGGTCGACACTATGGCCGAGCTCCAGGCCAAGATCCCGGCCGTGGCCGATGAATGGACCAAGTACAACCAGGTGTACCTGGGCGGCGTGGGCCTGGACACCTACGGCATCCTCACCAACTTCCCCGTGAACAAGGTGGATGATATCAAAGGCAAGAAGATTGCCGCTCCCGGGCCTTCCGCCAACTGGATCAAAGGCACCGGCGCCGTGGCGGTGGCCGCCAACCTCAATACCTACTACAACGGCATAAAGACCGGCGTGTTCGAAGGCACTCTCACCTTTATGACCGCCGGCGCGGCCATCAAGGTGTATGAGGTGGCCCCCTACATCTGTATGGTGAACTTCGGCGCTCAGTTCGCGGGCGGCATCAGCATCAACACCGATACCTACGATGGTTTCCCGCCCTATCTGCAGAAGATATTCAAGGAGGTGGGCATGGGTTACACCGAGAAACTGGCCAAAGCTCAGGCTGATAAGGCCGCCGGGGCCATGGCGGCCATGGACAAGGCCGGGGCCACGGTGGTGAACCTGTCCGACGCGGAGAGAAAGCGCTGGGCCGACATGCTGCCCAACGTTGCCAAGACCTGGGCCGAATCCATGGCCAAAAAGGGTATGCCGGGCGATCAAGTGCTCAAGGGCTACCTGAACGGCCTGCGGAACCGCGGCACCAAGCTGGTAAGGGACTGGGATAAGTAATATTCATGCCTGCCAAGTCAGATACAAACGGGAACCCTTCCGCCGGGGGCAAAAAGCGCTTCAAGTTTGAATACATAACCTCGGTCATGAACTCCATTGGCACGGCCTGGATATTTGTTCTGCTGGTCATCATCAACCTGGATATCGGCGGAAGGGCTCTTTTTAACCATCCCATAAGGGGAGTGCCGGAGATAGTCTCGCTCTCCATTGTGGCCTGCGTGTTTTTGCAGATCGCCCACACCCTGAAAGTGGGGCGTCTTACCCGCTCTGACATATTTTTGGTCTGGCTGAAGCAAAGGAGTTCCCGGTCTTGCCGGGTCTTGGAAGGCCTGTACCACTTGGTGGGTGCGGTGCTCATGATGATCATGTTCAATGCCAGTCTGCCCCTTTTCAGCAAGGCCTGGAGCATGGATCTCTATGTGGGCGCACAGGGGGATTTCATGGCTCCCACCTGGCCGGCCAAACTCATTATTCTGATAGGCTGTATAGCCGCTTTTATCCAGTTCATGCTCACCGCCTGGAATGATTTCAGACGTGCGTTCCGCCAGAGTCCGCAGCCTGGTCACGATAGAGAGGAGTCCTGATGTCGGATATCGAGATAGGCCTCTTTTCCATAGGCGGCATCCTCATTTTGATCTATGCCGGAATGCATGTTTCCATAGCCTTGACCCTGCTTTCATTCCTGGGGGTTTGGTTCATCAGGGGTAAATGGATCGTGGCCAGCAAGATGCTGGCTCTGGCGGCGGCGGACAGCATATCCAGTTACATATTCGGGGTGGTTCCCCTGTTTGTGCTCATGGGGCTTTTGATATCGGTCTCAGGCATAGGTAAAGACACCTTTGATGTGGCCAACAGCATATTCCACCGGCTGCGGGGCGGTTTGGGCATAGCCACTGTGGCGGCCAATGCGGTATTTGCCGCGGTTACCGGCATCTCCATCGCGTCCGCCGCCGTTTTCACCAAGGTGGCGGTGCCGGAGATGATACGGCTGGGCTATAAGCCCAGATTCGCCGTGGGGGTGGTTACCGGCTCCTCGGTTCTGGGCATGCTCATCCCGCCCAGCCTGTTGCTAATCCTGTTCGGAGTGCTCACCGAGACTTCCATAGGCGATCTGTTCAAAGCCGGGATCATGCCGGGAATAGTGCTTTCCTTGGCCTTTTCCCTGGCCATATTGCTCATGGCCTTCCGTTTTCCCGGGTATGTGAAGACCAGGCAGGCCAATGAGAATCCGTCCCAGGGTAATGAGATGAGCACGGGCTCGGCCCTGATCAAGATCACGCCCATATTCGCGCTGGTGCTGCTGGTTTTGGGCGGCATTTACGCCGGCTGGTTCACCCCCACCGAATCAGGAGCCGTGGGCGCGCTGGGCGCGCTTGTGCTCACCTTGATTAAACGCCAGCTTACCTGGCGCAAACTGTGGAAGGTGCTCACCGAGACCGGCCATGTTACAGTCTCCATCCTGTTTCTCATCATATCGGCCAACATCTACGGCCGCATGCTGGCCCTTTCCGGCATACCCAGCTACATGGGGTCCTGGATCTCTGATTCGGGCATGGGCATGTATTCGGTGCTGGCCGTCTATTTGCTGGTTGTGCTGCTCATGGGCACCATTTTGGACTCCACTTCCATAATCATGATCATCGTTCCGCTCATCTATCCCATCATGAAGGTGTTCGGGGTGGATTTCGTGTGGTTCGGACTGGTCTCGGTTTTGGCTATCGAGGTGGGGCTTATAACGCCTCCTTTGGGTATAGCCGCCTATGTGGTGAAGTCGACCCTGGACGACCAGACCATATCACTGAACGATGTTTTCGCGGGGGCTTTCCCCTTTGTGGCCATCATGATTTTGGTGCTGGCCATGGTTACCATCTTCCCCCAGATCAGCCTGGTGCTGGTGAGATAGGGCGGGAAAAAGTGTAAAACGGCCGATATCCGCCCTTTGGGCCCATGGCCGGGGAACAAAATCCTTATATCCCTGGGCCGGGCGGATGCGGGCGGCTGCCAAACCGGCCGGGGTCTGCCGGCCGGGGGCGAAATAACCCTGTTTGAGGAGGCCTGCAGTGAGTAGCAATCCTTTGAAAGGTTTTCAGGTAGACCCGCTGACCATCCAATACATAGGTGAGGATCTGCAAAGACCGGAGTGCATTCTGGCCAAAAAGGACGGCAGCCTTTGGTCGGCTGACGCCAGGGGAGGCGTGCAGCATATCAAGCCAGACGGCTCCCAGAAACTCATCTCCCAGAGCTTTGACACCAAGTTCACCCAGGCATCGGACGACGCCACCCGTTTTACCCAGGGAACCCTGCCCAACGGCCTGGCCTTCGCCAAAAACGGCGATATCCTGATATCCAATTTTGGCACCGATGTTCTGGAGGTGATGAACCTCCACGGCCAGACCAGGACCATGTATGACAATATTGATGGCAAGCCTATCGGCAAGGTGAATTTTGTGCTGCGGGACAGCAAAGACCGCATCTGGCTCACCATATCCACCCGGATTAAGAACTGGATGAAGGCCATGAGCCCCAATATCTCCGACGGCTACATCGCCCTGGTGGATGAGCGGGGAATCCGGGTGGCGGCCGAAGGCTTCAGGTTCACCAATGAGGTGCGGCTGGATGCCAACGAGGAATATATGTACATCGTGGAAACTGCCGGTCAGTGCATAACCCGCATGAAGGTGCAGCCGGACGGAGCTTTGAAAAACCGCGAGACCTTCGGACCATCCAAACTGGGGAAATACGGATTCCCGGACGGCGTCGCCTTTGACAGTTATGGCAACCTTTGGGGAACCCTGGTGATGAACGATCAGATATTCGCCATAACCCCCGAGGGGGAATATCTGACCATCCTTGACGACGGCAACGAGGAACCCGGCATGCTGCTGGAAAGGGCTTTTGTTGAAGACCGCGCGACCCCGGAGGATATGCTGGCCGCCGGCGGAGAGATTGCGCCCTGGTTTGCCTCGGTCACCTTTGGCGGGCCGGATCTGAGCACCGCCTATATCGGCAGCCTGCGGGGCACCAGGATACCATTTTTCAAATCCCCGGTGCCTGGATTGCCCATGGCGCATTGGAACGATTAGTTTCAACCAAGGCATTGAATCCCCCCGGGGGGTTCAATGCCATAAGCGTTGCTGGCCGCCAGACCGGCTTTGACGCGTTGAATATCCGGCGATTTACTGGGGGAAAACGCATTGAAATTAATTTATAATCCCACATTAATGCAAAACAGAAAACTGCCTCCAGCCGATGCTGCCGGTAATGGGGATACCAAGTAGATGCTCAAATATCTCTATGCTTCTGCATCCTCGGGCATCAACTGAGCCAAGCATCCGCCCTCAAGATAGAGCACCTGGCCAGTCAGATAAGCCACTGCCGGGCTTGCCATGAATACTGCCGCCTGGGCCACCTCTTCAATCGTGACCCCCCTATTCAGTGGGATATTTTTGTTCCGCCTGGCCACGGTTTCTGCTGGCAAATCATCCCAGCGTTCAGTACGGATGTAGCCGGGCGCGAGGCAATTCACGGTGATATTGCAAGGAGCCAAGTCAATAGCAAGCGAACGGGTGAAGGATTCGATACCGCCCTTGGTTGTAATGTATGCAGTGCGGTTTCTAATAGCCCTGGCCGCAGTGAACGAACCAAGATTGATTATTGAGCCGCCGCCGTTCTGTTTCATTTGGCGGGCGGCAGCCTGGCAGCACAAAAACAGGCCTCTGAGATTTACCGCTATCACCGCTTCCCATTCGGACAGAGGCGTATCAAGAAAGGAATGTCCCAACCCCTGGTTGCATGCGTTGTTGATGAGCACTTTCAAACCGCCGCTTTGCTCGGCAATCCGGCTGAAAATGGCATCGACCTGTTCTTGAATGGTTAAGTCTGCGGCAAGAGGAATTGCCCGGCCGGGCCCCTTGGAGTTGAGTTTCCGAGCGGCCTCCTTTACTTCAGTCTCATGCCTGCCGTTTACAAACACCAACGCGCCCCGCCGTACGAATTCAGCCGCAATTCCATAGCCGGTGCGTTTTGTGGAGCCGGTGACCAAAACGCTCATTTTTTCAATACCCATCATATGCACCATTGTTTGTTAGAAATAAGGTTTTTCATCGGCTGGTCTTATGTCTGTGAGGTTTCCGGAATAGTGGCGGATATCCACCGGTTTGTAAGGGTGCGCATCCAGTTTGTCTACATGTATATCCACGCCGAGCCCTGGTTTGGCGGGTATGAGCAAGCGCCCGTTTTCAAAGACAAGGTCTTCATCCACCACTTCACTGCGCCAGGGCACATCCGTGGCCATGATTTCGTGAATCACATAGTTGGGCGTGCAGGCGGCGATCTGCAGGGTGGCCGCGTTGGCGATGGGGCCGCTGGGGTTATGGGCCGCAAAACCGACATATCGGGCCTGGGCCATGGCCGCAATCTTTTTGAGCTGCATCATGCCGCCGGCATGGCTCACATCCGGCTGGATATAGTCCACTCCTTGGCTGGCCAGAAGCTGTTCAAAACCAAAGATGGTGTAGACGCGCTCACCGGCGGCTATGGGAACCGGTGATTTTTTGCGCAGCTCCCCCATGGCCGCGGGATTGTCCGGTGGGATGGGCTCTTCGAAAAACATGGGGTCATATGGTTCCAGCAAGCGGGCGACGCGGATGGCCGTGGGCAGGTTGAAACGGCCATGGCCTTCAATAAGCAAGTCCATCTCATCCCCAACCGCTTCCTTGACCGCCGCCACACAGTCAAGGGCGTAAGCCTGTTCCCGTTTGCCTATCTCCATCCAGGCCTGCCCGAACGGGTCCCATTTCAAAGCATTGAAGCCCCTTTTCTGCGCCCTTTTCGCCGCCTGGGCAAAATGCTCCGGCTCCGTGGCTCCCTTGAACCAGCCGTTGGCATAGAGCTTGACCCGGTCGTTCACCATGCCGCCCAAAAGCTGATACACGGGGACGCCCAGGTGTTTGCCCAGAATATCCCACAGTGCCATCTCCACGCCGGAAATGGCGCTCATGAGCACCGGTCCCACCCGCCAGTAACTGTCCCGGAACATCCGTTCATAGTGGGCCTCGATGCAAAACGGGTCCTCTCCGACAAGATAGCGCTCCAGTTCATGGATGGCGGCGGCCACGGCCTGGGCTTTATATTCCAGGGAGGACTCTCCCCAGCCCACCAGACCCTGGTCTGTGCTGACCCGAACAAAGACCCAGTTGAGGCGATAGGCGTTTACGATATATGTGTCTATTTTGGTTATCTTCAAAGCATCGGCCTCTTTCAGCTCAAAGTATTGTTCAGCGCATCAACATGCCGCCGTTTACATCAAGGGGTGCGTGGGCATTGCCCTGATTCGCTGCGTACATTGGCCAGCACCGTAACTCCCTGCTTGGCCAAATGCAAGGCAATGCCACGGCCCAAACCCCGGGCTAAGCCGGTTATCAGGGCTGTCTTGCCTCCATGGCCGAACAATCCGCCCATGGCTATATCAACCCCGGTAAATAAGTTGCCAGAGCCGGGAAAATCACCACCAGGGCCAGCACTCCCAAGAGCCCCAAAATAAAGAACCAGATCAGGTTGCCCACACGCTTCAGCGGCACCCCCCCGGCCGAGCAGGACACAAACAGCAGCATGCCCACCGGTGGAGTCACCGCACCGATCTGGATGCACACCACCATGATCAAGGCGAAGAAAATCGGGTCAAAGCCAAAGGTCTGGGCCACCGGCACCAACACCGGAACGAATATCATCAAGGCTGCCAGGCCTTCGATAAATAAGCCCACGATAAGCATCAATATTATTACCAAAATAAGGGCGACGGTTGGATCGCCTGACAGGGATGTCAGCAGGTTGACCAGCAGCACAGGAAACTGCTCACGGGCCAGAATCCAGCCGAAGGAAGAGGCGCATGCGATGATGAGAAGGATAACCGTGGTGTTATAGGCTGCCGTGAGCAGAGTCTTGCCCAGGTTGGCCAGGGTGATTTCCGTATACAAAAACCCCAGGAACAAGGCATAGATGGATGCTATTACCCCCGCTTCTGTGGCCGTGAATATACCGCCTGTGATTCCCACCAGGATGATGAGCGGCGCTAATATCGGCAGAAAGGCATCCTTGAACGCCCGCCAGGCTTCACCCATGCTGCAACGGGCCTGGCTGGGCTGTTTGCGCAGCACCGCCAGGAGATACCCCATGACCATCAGGCTCAGCCCCACCAGGAAGCCCGGTATCAAGCCGGAGAGAAAGAGCTTGCCTATGGAGAGACGGGTCATGGAGCCATAGATTACCATTAATATACTGGGCGGGATAATGGGGCCGATGGTTGACGATGCGGCGGTGATGCAGACCGCCCAGTCCTCGTCGTAACCCTTTTTGACCATGGAAGGAATCAGCACCGCCCCTATTCCGGCCGCATCCGCTGTGGACGAGCCGGACACACCGGAGAAGATCATGCTGGCCAGGACATTGACATGACTCAGCCCTCCCCGGATATGCCCTACCAGCACTTCTGAAAACCGGATGATGCGGACCGTGATGCCGCCCGTGTTCATGAGGTGCCCGGCCAGGATGAAGAGCGGCACCGCCATAAGGGAAAATGAGTCCATTGCCACAACCAGGCGCTGGGGGATCAGCATCAAGGAAACCTGCCCGGTAAGCAAAAGGGCGGTAAGCGCGGACAACCCCATGGCAAAGGCCACCGGCACGCCCAGTATCAAGAACACCGCAAAGCTGATCAACAATTCCCACAGCATGCCGCTACATCTCCGTTGCCGGGCCGGAGCCGTGTTTTATGGTTCGCACCAAGCCCAAAATGCTGTAGACCGCAATGATGCTCAAACCTACAGGCACCGCCATATAAACCATCCCCATGGACAGCTGCAGGGCCGGCGAGGTGGTGGACCACACCCGGCTGACAATCTCAAAGGCGGGATTTATCAAAATCAGGCTGAAGGCCAGCACCAACAGCTGGACCAGGACAGCTTGTATTTTCCGGGACGGGCCGGGCAGCCGGTCGACCACATACTCAAGGGCTATGTGCATCCCCCGGTCCATCACCAGCCCTGCCGCCAGCATAACCATCCACAGGCAGCAATAGCGGGCCATTTCCTCGGTCCACATGAGCGGGGAGTTGATCACATAGCGGGAAAAAACCTGCAACAAAGTGGCGGTCGCCACCCCGAACATGAGGAACAGAATCATAAGTTTGAGCAGGCGCTCCAGAATATGGCCGATGCTTTTCAGCATGTCTTTTACTCTCTTTTTCTAGGCCGGCTTATCTGTCTGGTCAGGCAATTGGCCGGAGCAGGGATCACCCGTGCTCCGGTCGATGGAAATATGTTTACTTAGGCATCAGAGCCAGCACCGCTTGGGCATCGGCTTTGCCTTTGGTCAGTTCGGCCCAGACCGGAGTGCAGGCCTTGGCCATTTCGGAGGTGTCCAGATTGGTTACGGTGCAGCCCTTGTCTTTCAAGGTACCCAAACCAGCCTCGGAGGCTTTGATCATCTCGGCCCGCTGCCAGGCGATCACCCCGGCCAGCACCTTGCTCATGGCCGTCTTTACGCCTTTGGGCAGTCCCTGATAGAACTTGTCATTGATAAGATAGGTCATCTGGGTGTTCATGTGGTTGGTCACGATCACATGCTTGCCGACCTCATAGAGCTTTACGCTCACCATGGCTTCGGTGGTGGTCTCCATGCCGTCCACGATTTTGGTCTTCATGGCGGTGTACACCTCTCCCCAGGGAATGGGCGTGGGGCTGGCGCCGATGGCCTCAAACATCTTCACGAATACAGGCACCTCGGGCGAACGGAACTTAAGCCCTTTGAAATCAGCCATTTTGTTGATGGGGGTCTTAACTGTAAGCATGTTGCGGAAACCTACATGCTGCCAGCCCAGTATGCGCAAACCTTCTTTTTTCTGCAGCAATGCGGCCAGTTTTTTGCCAGCCGCCCCATCCATGGCCGCTTCCACGTGTTTCCAGTCCCGAAATATGAATGGAAGGCCCATGACAGAGAACTCGGGAGCCAGGTTCGACAGGTAAGGCGGATCAGCGTAGCACATGCTGGTCATGCCCAGCTTCACCGATTCAATGTTTTCGCGTTCGTTGCCCATCTGGGAAGCGGGGAAGTAGCGCACCTCAACCTTGCCGCCGGTTTCTTTTTCCAGACCGGTTTTAAAGCGCAGGGCCGCCTTGTTCAAGATAGAGCCTATCGCATTATGGTCCGCAAAGGTTATGACGATCTTGTCTGCGGCCAAAACCGCTCCAGACAACAATAGCGAGGCTATCATGGTAATAACAAGTACGCGTCCGACAGCTCTCATAACGTCCTCCAAGTGTTGTTGGTTGGATAAAGAAAGTATGAAAAGGGACTATTTATCCTTCTTGCCGCTTTTTCATCTGGGCGATCAAATCCTGTTTGGCCCCCATGGCGTGGGCCTTGGCCAATTCCTCCATTCTGGCGGCGTTTCTTTCAACCAAGGCGGCGAGAATGGTTTTATGTTCCTGGATCAAGCTTTCAGTGCGGCCGCTGCCAAATCCGTAGATGCTCCGAAGGGACAGGAGCAAACCTACATAGCGCTCATAGACCTCGACTGCTTCCGGGTTGTCCGCCAGGCGGTACAAGACTGAATGGAATTTGTAGTCCAGGGATACAACTTCAGCATCTCGCCCTTGCACCACAGCAGTTTCAAGCTCGGCTAGTATGGACTCCAACTCGGGCAGATGATTCTCGTCATAGTTCTCCGCGCTGAGTCTGGCCAGTAGGCCTTCGATAACCCCCCGGATGTCATAAATATTGCCCACCAGGCGGGTGTCGAGAGCCTTGGTGCGCGCCCCCTTATGGGGCAGGATCTCAATCAGGCCTTCCCCCTTGAGGCATTGAAAGGCCTCGCGCACCGGCTGATGGCTCAAACTGTAGCGCTTGGCCACCTCTTGAATTGTGAGGCGGGAGCCGGCCTTGATACGGCCGGAAATGATCTCTTCGCGCAGTCTGTCCCTCAAACGCTCATAAGCGGGGGCACTGAGTTGTTCCATGCGGCGCTCCATTTTTGATATTTGATATTTGAGATTTGATCAAATATATAACTCATAAATACAACCCGCGCGTTCACTTGTCAAACAGTTTCAGTGCATCGAAATACCGGAGCCCGGTGTGAAAAGTTGTCTGGGCTGTTTGGTGCGCCGGCGCCGCGCCACTATCCGGAAATGGATTGGATTATGCAATTACCATAGATGCTGCCCGAACCCGGTTGTTTTCCCCGCATACGTGTCCAAACAATGGAATGCCAAGAAAGCCAAGCTGCCGTTGGCCGGGCTGCAATAATTATTAATTTGAAACGCCGCAGGCACCCTCAGGCTGGGTTTCTGATCCGGTCGAAAAGACGGCGCGGATTAGAACCGGTGCCAACGGCCCGGAACAAATTCCATCAACTCAATATTGGTATGCAGCTTGAAGAGCCTCTTAAGCTCTGCAAGGTCAGTGGGTTTTGCGCCTTTCAATAAGGGGTCATGATGTTGAGGCACCGCCACTTTGCAGCCGGAGGCCAGGGCCAGTTGCATGGTGGCCTCCTCCATGCCCTTCAGCTTGTCTCCATTCAGAACCTGCAACAGGGTAATGTATGCCTTTGCCTTTCGGGCTTCCTCTATGATATCGGGATCGGGAGCGGTGCCGGCCATATAGACTCTTTTCCCGCCGCCCGGATCAATCACATAATTGAGCTGATCCCCGGCAGGGTACATTGTCATCCACTCATCGAACCTCTCAGGCAGCCAATCGGTGCCGGACATGGTCTTGAATCCATATTTGACCGCATCCAAAGCACCGCCATTTGTCACCGCCTCGGGCATGGCATTGCCGGTGATCCTTTGATACTCCTTTTTTGAGTCATTATGACGTCCTTTCAGCACCTCAAGCTTGATCCCCGGAAGCTCAAGCCGGTCTCCAAAACTCACTGCATGCATGCGGGCTCTCTCGATCCCCTGGTGCCTGTGCAATGATTCCGCGGCTTGGCGGCTGCATATTATCCCGGGATCGAAGCGGCTGCACAGCTTGCCCACATCCAAAAGGTGATCGTAATGGCCATGGGTGATCAGGATATAATCGCAGCTTTCAATCGCCGCCGAGCCCAAAGGAGCGGAAACTGAATCATCCATGTATGGGTCAATCACGATGCCTATATGGTCATTTAACAACAATTCAAAGCAGGCCGTGCCCAGCCAGCGCATTCTCCAAGTGCTCATACCGCATCTTCCACGTCTGTCATGAAGGTTTTCGGGGTTGTTTAAATGGTCTGCAGAGCCGGAGCCGGTTTTATCTTGCCCCCAAACCGCCGCCACATCAGCACCACCAGAACCGCTGTCAATAGCGCCAATGCCCAGCCAGCGAAACCGGAGGGGATAATCAATATCGCAGTCCCCAGTATGAGCAGCACAGCTTGCGGCCATTTACCCCAGCCGGACTGGAACCCGGCCGATATGGCTATGAAACCTATGCTGGCCAGCAAAAACGCCCAGAAGCCTTCCAAGCTCAAGGAAAGAATCGAGGAATAACTCACAAAGAAAAACGGCAGGATGAATTTTGGGAAGCCCAGTTTCATGGACTCCCAGCAGGTCCGCAAAAAGTTTGCTTCTGCTATGCCCGCAGTGATGACGCACACTCCCGCAACCGGCGGCGTATAGGCCGAGAGCATGGCCCAATAGAACACCGCGAAATGGGCCACCATGGGGTCGATGCCAAGCTTGATCAAGGCGGGCGCGGCCAATGTCACCACCATTATATAGGCCCCCACCGTGGTGACCGCCATGCCGAAAACAATGCAGACACACATGGTCAGTATGAGAAAAAGCCATAGGGTGTCGCCAAAGGCGTTCACCATGGTGAAGGAGATTTTTTCGCCGAGCCCGGTGACGATCAACACCCTAACCACAATTCCCAGGGTGGCAAGCATGGCGCCCAGGGAGATCATCATGGACGCGCCCGCTATGGTGCCTTTATAGAGGCCTTTGAAAAAGACGGAGATAGAACTGAGCCTTGCCCGGTTCACAATGATCTCATATATGAACCGCGCCGCCAGAAAGGAGACTACGGCGGTAAGCCCTCCCAAAAGGATGTTGATCTTATAGACGATGAAGGCGAAAAGCATGACGCACATACTGAACAGGATGGGAAGCCCCTGCCACAGCTCGGTCCGGGTCATTTTCCGCTTCATTCCATCCGGCAGGTCCACCTCTGTATCCGGATCAATATAACGCTTGGCAAGAAAATGGGTGCTTACCATGGTGGAGCCAAAGAACAGGACCGAGGCGTAAATGCTTGCAAACAGGATTTCGTAATAATATTTGCCCAGAAAATCGCACATGACAAATGCGGTGGCTCCCAAGATGGGAGGCATGATTTGGCCTCCCGAGCTGGCAATGGTCTCAACCGCCGCCGCCATGGCAGGGGGCAAGCCGAACTTTTTCATGGTGGGGATGGTGAAGGCCCCGGTGCCGGTGGCATTCGCCGCGGCGCTGCCGGACATGCCGCCAAAGACCATGCTGGCGATAACCGCCACCTGGGGGATTCCGGTCTTGTGGCGGCCCACAGACTGATAGGCCAAACGCAATACATAATCCAACCCACCGAAACCCTGAATAAATCCGGCATAAAATGCGAATATGGCGATATAGGTCGCGCCAAGCTGGTTCAGGGAGCCATAGATGCCGTCCATCTCAGCGGCACTGAATTCCACGAATCTGGTGAAGTCAATCGGGGAGTGATGGAAAAACCCCGGAATTAAGTGGCCGAAAAGTGCATAGCTCACAAAGACCATGGTGACCACCGGGATAACCGCTCCGCTGGTTGCCCAGGTAATATGGACCACTATGTAAATCATCACAGCGCTGATGATAAGGTCCGTCTGGTCTATGGCCCCGGCGCGCTCCCACACCAGATCGTTGTATTCGGTCCAGAAATAAATTCCCCCAATTACGGCCAGTGCGATAAACAGCACATTCAAACCGGCCTTGAGACGGCCCTTGGTTTGATCCCAACCGGTTTTCTGTATGGCCCTTAAAGCTGCCAATATCAAAGTCAGAGATAAAAAAATGATGCCATAGCGCTTGCGGGTCTCCCACATAAACAGGGAGTAGTGCATCAGCATCCATACATAGACCATGCAAATGGCGATGTATGTATAACCAGCTATTTGGCTCAAACGGTTGGACATGGTTATTCTCCAAGGCCAATTGCCTTGCTGCAATGGGGAGCCGGGCTCAAATAAGAGGAACGGGACGCCCGCCTACACCGGACGTCCCTGATCGTTACTTCACACCCTGATCGAGCTTTCCGATCTTCCAGTGATCCTGCCAGAGGCCTTTTTCCATGAGGTATTTGGCCACCCCGGGATGAACCGGAATGTCCTTGCCTTCTTCGATGCCCCTGACCTGAATCTTGAGGGGGTCCATCTCGGCATAGGCCTTCATCATGGCGCTGACCCCGGCGAGGTCGGATTGGGCCTTTTCGATCCAGATCTTGTAGATCTGATACATGACATCGGTGGGCACATGGGAGCCGGGATGCATGCCGTAATGCATGGACCAGCCCCACAGCTTCTGGGGATTGTTTTTCTGGTTTTTGGGGCTCAGCCAGTTGTTGGGCAGGAGCCCGGCGGAGATGCCGGGGATTTTTCCGATGAGGGATTTTTCTTTGTCGGACGGATTCAGGACCTTAAGTTCTACGGTTGCATCTAGGTTTTTCACCCAGCCCGCCGCCGCATAGCCGCTGGCGGAGGCATAGGTGCCCACCGCGTCGATGATGCCCATCTTCAGGGCGTCCGCGGCCTCCATGCCGCTGAGCTGGCGGATGTCGATATCCTTCCAGTAACCCAGTTTTTCCAGGATGTATTTATAAACCGCGAATACGCCCGAACCGCCTTCATAGGGAAAGAACTTCTTGCCCTTCAGGTCAGCCAGGGTGTTTACATCATCATTTGACTTTTTTGTGGTGGGAATCCAGTTGACCGTAGCGAAATACCAGCCTTGCAGAGCCTTTTTATTGACGGGAGATTTTTTGAACGGACCGGTATTATTGTAAGAGTCACGCAGCACCCAGGTGCTGGTGAACACCAAGTCAACCCCGCCCCTGGGAAGCATCTTTACTGAACCCGTGCTCCCAGGGGTTGGGGTTGCTTCCATTTTGATGCCCTTGCCAGCCAGATGTTTGTTTATGGCCGCGGACATGCCCACCGCCGATGAATAGGTGGCGGTGCCTTCCTTGCTGCTGGCCAGCCTCAAGGTCCAGTCCTTTGCCTGGGCCACGCCAGTGAACGCGATCATCAGGGCCAGAACCGTGATGATCAGATACCAGTGCTTCGACCGCATTTAATTCCTCCGTTTTGGTTGAATGAGAAATCTATGTGCACAGGCCCCATAGGCAATTGGCCCGGTTTTCGTTCAAACTCAACTTATTACCTTGAGCAGCTTGTTGGAGATATCCTTTGCAATTTCCATTATGCGGGGCAGATGCTGCTTCATGGCCTTGTGGTCAAACCGGGCCGCTGAAGCCAGGATGCACATGGCAACCGGAATAAAATAGTTGTGTATCGGAACTGCAAGAGATGAAGCCCCGGGGACAATCTCGCCAAAGCTGGTGGCATAGCCTTGCCGTTTGGCCTTCCCGACCTCTTCCAGCAGCAGCCGCCGGTCGGTGATGGTGTTGGGACCAACCGCGTCCATGCTCACCAAATCCAAAAGCCTATCAACCTGGGCAGTCGGCATTTCGGCCAGGAGCACTTTGCCAGTGGCTCCCGCATGTATGGGTGCAATGAAGCCCCGGCCCACCGTGTATTTGAGATGCTGGGGGCTGGGAAGCTCCTCCAGCTGCATGCGCTGGTTGCCGACCCGGATGACCAAGGCCACGGTTTCCCCGGTGAGGTCGCGCAGCTCATCCATGCCGTCTTTGGCGCTGGAAACCAAGCTGGGGTGGGAGACCAAAGGATTCAACGATAGGGCCGTAATCAGGGGGCCAAGCTCATATTTGGAATTCAGCGGGTCTTGCACCACGAAACCTTCATCCTGAAGATTTTTCAGCAAACGGTGGGTTGTGCTGGAGCTGAGGCCGGTCTTTTCAGCGATTTTCGAGACCCGGTCATACCCGTCGGCCATGCACCTTAGGATGATGGCCGCCCTTCCTATCACTGATACGTTTGATGATGAATTCATTTTATTCCATTCAATGGGATTTATTTTCTACTGAAAGGAATATCATTAAAATTCAACCCCTGTCAATACTATAAGTTTGTTTTGTATTTTCCGGGCGGCAGGTAATGCCGAAGGTGAGATGCGGCGCTTAATAGGAGTGTGGATCTCAGGAAATACAGAACCCTACCAGGTTGGCTACCCCCCTTGAAATCATGCCGGAAGTTCCGTTGGGTCATCCAAGCCTATCCACCGCCCAGCGCATCCGGGTAGAATCAGCGATGCCGAAGCAATAAAGTGGATTGATAATTTCCGCGGTTGATGCGGTTGATGGCCGCGGCTGGGCAGGCGGCCCTGCCGGCCTGTATGCCTTAATTCATTGCGATAATGACTTGCAAAATCCAGCCAACAACATTCCCACGGTTTCTGAAATTCTGACGGGGGGGGTCTGCGGGCAGGTCACAGCCAAATCGGACCCGGCAGGTTTATTTGCAGCACCCAGCCAAACCCGAGGCTGACCGCCAACCCGCTGGCCAGGGCAACAGCGGCGGAAACCATTACGCCCTTGCCTGCCCGCATAATGAAAAACAAGAATATATAGACCGGCACAGCTAATTGAAAACCCAGCAAAAACACCAGGATCACCAGCAGCACAATCCATAATATCGCCGCCAGCTCCCGCAGCCAAGATCCACCGCGGGAACTCTCCAGGCTTTTGTTATGGTTGACATCCGCCGATTGCGGGGGAATTTGGCTTTGGTCTCGCGGATGGGGTTCATTTCTCATGCGGCCCGGAAACAGATCGGACAGCAGCTGAATCCCCACCAGCAATACCGTAACAACTGACACTTGCAGGGGCACCAGCCGGGCCAGCCTTCCCATGTTCCAAGACAGGACCATGGCCAGCATTGCCGCCGCCATCAGCAGCATAGTGAATATGACCCTGGCATTGAACCTCAAGGCCTTATGTCCTTACGGCGGCCGCGCAGTCTCTGCAAACCCGGCCAGGCCAGCGCCAGGCAGGTCAATAATAACAAAACCATGCTTATGGGGCGCGTCCAGAAATCAACCCTGCCGAGCTCTTGCAGCTTGAGACTGATATGCAGGTTGGTCTCAAAAAATTTACCCAGAACCAGGGCGATTATCAGGGTCACCCTGGGCCAGCCGTATTTTTTCATGCCGTAACCGGCCAGACCGAACCCGAACACCACCAGCATGTCTTCTTTGCGCCCGTTGCACAGATACGCGGCCAGCAGGGCGAGCAGGATAATGAACGGTACGACGTACTGGATACGGATTACGGTCAGCCATGCCAGATAGCGGGTCAGGAATAGCCCGATCAGCGAAGTCAGCCAGTTGGCCAAAAACAGGGACCATATCAGAACGAAGACCAGCTCAAGCTGGCTGGTCATCAACTCGTGGCCCGGCACCAGGCCGTGAATTATCAAAACCGCCAAAAGCAAAGCGGTGCCTTCGCTACCCGGCACTCCAAATGAGAGCGTGGGAATCAACGAGGCTCCGTCCTTGGCGTCATTGGCCGCCTCCGGCGCCAGTACGCCGCGCACATCGCCCTTGCCGAAAGCAGCGCCGTTTCCGCCGCAGGCCTGCCGCGCCTGGCCATAGGCCACAAAGCCCGCCACAGTTCCGCCCACTCCGGGAATCATTCCAATGATGCTTCCAACAATGCTGCTGCTGAGCAGCAGTCCCGGATTATCAAATACCGCCTTGATGCCCGATTTAGCGCTGCCGGTCAGGCTGCGCGCGTCTGCGCTGCCGGAGATAGACTCCCGGCCGCTGACCATCAGATGGATCATCTCCGCCACAGCGAAAATCCCCAACAGCACCGGCACTACATTCAGACCGTCGCGCAGATAATCGCTGCTGAAGGTGAAACGCAGCTCCGCCGTACGGGGGTCCAGACCGACACAGGCGATCAACAAACCCAACCCGGCGCCGATCAAGCCCTTGACCATTGACCCCCGGCTCACCGCGGCAATGGTGGTAAGCCCCCAGATGGCCAGCATCAAAAACTCCATGGGGCCGAAACGCAGGATGGTCCATTGCATGAAAGGTATGAAGACGATAAGCCAGAATATCCCGAAGGTGGAGCCCAGGGCCGAGGCGGCGGCCGAGCACCCTATTGCCGTCATGGATTCACCCTTTTGGGCCATGGGGTGGCCGTCCAGCATGGTGGCCGCATTGACGGCCGTGCCTGGAATGTTGAACAGGATGGCCGTGATAGAGCCCATGAAGGTGGCGCCGCCCACCAGAGCCCCGAACAGCAGCATTATTTCCAGCGGTTCCCAACCCAGGGTGAGGGGGATCATAAGCGCCATGAGAGTCACGCCGCTTAGTCCGGGAATCAGGGCGAAGGCCATGGCCAAAAGGGTTCCCGCCACGGGATAACAAATATTGGGCCAGCTGAAAACTATCAGGAGCCCCTGCCAGGCTGCTTGAGGTATGGTCTCAAACATGACTGTCAACAGTCATACCGCTTGATCTCTCCAGGTTCACCGATGCGGCCGACATGCAATTCAGTCCGGAACGGGTCGCAATACCGGCAAATCATTTGCGGACTTTTTCCATGGCTGCCCGGACAATGGGGACGAAGCTCGATGCCTTGGCCATGGCCTGCACCACAGTTGCATGGGCTGCTCCAGCGTCCGCCGGATCAATCGGGCGCTTGGCTTTAGCCGCCGCCTTTAAAAAGGCGGGATCAGCCATCGCCTCTTTGAACTTGCGGCTCAGGCAGTCTGCCATAACCGGCTTCAGTCCGGCCGGGGCCACCACCAGGCGGCCGGTTTTGGTCAGGGCCACCAGGGCGTCAGCCAAGGATGCAGCTTCTGCGGGGCTGCGGCCCAAGCGCTTGGCGCGCAGTACAGCCAGACCATCCGGCCCTGCCAGGACAGGCACCCCCGCCAGAGCCGGATGATCCGCCAGGGGTTCGCATGATATCTGCATGACCGCCCTGAGATGACCGGCTTCCAGACGTCCTCTGGCCGAATCAAAGGGAAGGCTGAGTAAATCGATCTCGCCACGGATGGCCGCCAGGGTGGTTTGGCGGGTGCCGCTGTACCCGGCCACATACTGCGTGTTGACATCCAAGATGTGGGAAACCATGGATGCAACCAGAAAGCTGATGCCGCCCACCCCGGAGATTCCAAACACAAGCGGTTTTTCAACACTAAGGGCTAGCACGTCATCCATATTTTTTATGGGAGATTTGGCTCCGGTCACCAAGATGTGAAGTCCATGGGCCAACCGGCCCAGGATGGAGAAATCCCTTGCCGGATCAGGGGCGTTGGCCACCCCGGTTACCGCGGCGTTCAAGGTTCCCGGGCTGTTGATAAGTCCCAGGGTGAGACCGTCAGGGGCGGCTTGCATGATGGTTCGTCCGCCCACCATGCCCCCGCCGCCGCTGATGTTGTCTATTTTTATCCTGGCTCCCAGCCTTCGCTCCAGGTAAGGGGCCAAAAGGCGCGAATAGACGTCATAGCCTCCGCCGGCGGAAAAGGGCACTATCCAGCGGATAGTCTTGCCCTTAAGCAGGGAACAGCCATCGGCGGTCTTGGCATTTGCCGGGCAGGCCAGCCAAAGTGCACAAAAAACAAGCAACACAAAAGCTGCTCTGAAACCATAAGCCGCACCCGCGTGGAAATGGTGACGTGAGATCATGCTGAATTCCTCATATTAGATAAACTTTTTCAACAGCGTTTATGGTTAAAGCCCCGCTGCGCCCAAGTCTGGGCCGTTCTTGTTCCGCCAAAGGCTGAGATGCTTCCCCCTGCTGGTGGCAAAAGGCTCCCGCCTGCACACCTGCAGGGTCTGCCCTTGATTCCAGATGCTGCGCGCCCATTTATAGCTTTCAGGCCCCTTTGTCAAGGACCGCATGAACACTTGCTTCAGTTCCTCTTCATCATCAAGCTTGACCCGGTTGCTGACCAGCAGACTGACCCTGGTGAGGCCTTTTTGATCTTCCTCTTCCACCAGCTGATAATCAATGGGGCCTCCGCCGAATCTGGTGGGCAACACCTCCTCCAGGATGCGCACCACGTCACTGCCGATCAGGGTAACGCCCTCGCTGACCACCTTGGAGTAACTGGCTATCCTGCTTACGTGGCGGGTGTAACCCAACTCATGCAAGGGGCATCCGCAGTTTCTATCCTCAACCACGCCGTAGTCGTCTATTTCCACATTCAGCATGATCAGCGGGGCCGTGGGCAGCAGGGATGTGCAGTTCAGCGCATCAACCATGGCTGCACCGCCCGCCACGGGGTGGGGATGAGTTATCAGCGCGTGACAGTCTATGGCCCAATGCATATCGTCGCTGCATTGGGGATTGGCGCACCCCAAAGCCAATTGTCCCATTTCAAACATCGCATAAATGGGATAGCAGCGCGCTCCGGTCTCCTCAATGGCCCGGACCTTGGCCGGTGTCACCGGCTCACCGCCCACCTGGAAAACGGTCCCGCGGAGGTCTATACCCAACTCCTGGGCCGCTATGCATATCCTCAGGGCCCGGCCAACCGGGGTCATGATGCAACATGCGCCATGGCGCTCAAGCATTTTCCCGGCCCAGCGTGCCGGTATATCTGCCTGGTCCAGACGGATAGGTTCAGGGCGCGGGACCGGCACCGACAACAGGCGCAGGGAGATCAGTAAACTCTGAGTCGCCATGCGGTAGCCCAACCTGGGTTTTGAGTCACCTGTCAAATGGGCGGTGAACCACTTTTGGGGCATCCGGTCATGGCGCAAGGCCCGCAGCAAGTTGTTCAATCCGGTTCCATCGGGGATTGGGCCGCGCCACATGGCGGTGGGGGCATCCAGGCAATTGTGGGCAGCCCGGGCGAGCATAAGCTGGGGAGCCTGTTCGCCCAGATGATCCAATTCAAGGGGGATGCGGCGGCCCACGCCCGTGGTGCCTCCGGATTCGGCCATGTAGTGCTTTTTCAAATGCGGGTTTGCAAAATCGCTGGTGCTTACCTTGAATCTCCGCCCGTTCCGCACCAAGGGTGTACGGCCCTTGAACTCTTCAAAGCTGACGTAAACCCCGGCCTCCCGCAGCATATGCAGCGTGGCTTCCACTCCCCTGCGCCGTACGGATTCTTCAATATCGCCATAATCACAGCCGGCAAGTTTCATGAGCGCCAGGTATATGCTCTTTGGATTGCCGAATATCCCTCTTCTCACTAAGCGAAGGAAATTCTGCTCGCGTTCCGACATGCGCCTCTCAATAATCTCCCGGGCGGCATCGAGAGTGATTCTGTGGCTTGTAAATTCCCTAAGTCCTTGGACAAAGCGAAAGAACATCTTGATGTTATCAAGCAAATCAATTCCCCTAAACTGATGTGTTCCTCTGAGCAAGCTGGCCGCCTTTTAAAACGCCATGCAATATTACAACTATTGAAGTTCTTAACCAAGCCCGCAATGCTGGATAGCCCCGGTGATTCTGCATCCAGGCAGTGCGTCGGCAGCCATATCCGCCATTCTGGCCGGCCAGGGTGATTTAAGGGACTGGGCGATGCCTTTTGGAAACCAGGATGATCATCAAGCGGCTGAACCTTGCTTTCATTTTCCTTTTCCCCCGGATCATGCAACAGTGGCCGCTGTATTTCGCCGGTTAGCTCTATTGAAGTAATCAATGCATGCGCTTTGATCGGACATGACGAAGCCGCCCTCCACCGCTTCGGTTTATGCGGCAATATTATTGCTAATATTCAGCAGGATAACAACCCATCAGAAGGCCCATTTTTAAGAAAGCGGCCACGGTCGTTGAGTTGCTGAAATATTTTAAAATTGAAACCGGCAAGGGGCTCAGCAGCGCGGTTCCTTTCGGCGCCAAAGCGACAGGTGTTTTCCCCGGCTGGTGGTAAAGGGCTCCATCCTGCGTATCTGGAGAACCTGGCCCTCGTTCCACAGGCTGCTGGCCCAAGAATAGCTGTCCGGCCCTTCTTTCAAAGACTGCAGAAAGAGGGACTTGACCATGTTCTCATCCTCAATCTTGACCCGGGGACTGACCACAAGGTGCACCCTGGTAAATCCGGCCTGGTCCTCTTCTTCCAAAAGCTGATAGTCCAAGGGGCCACCCCCGAGTTTTTCGGGCAGCACCTGTTCCAAAACCCGCACCACATCCCTGCCCATAAAAGAAGCCCCTCCGCTGACCAGCTTGGTGTAGCTGGATATCTGGCTTAAGTGCAGGGTATAGCCCAGGTCTCCCAGCGGACAGCCGCAGGAGCGATCTTCAACCACCGCGTGATCATCTATTTCTGCGTTGAGCATGAGCAGGGGCGCGGTGGGCAACAGCGAAGTGAAGTTCAACGCGTTTACGGTTTCACCTTGGGGCAGCGTGCGGGGGTGGGTGATGAGCCCAAAGCAATCGCTTATCAGGTGCACCTCATCGCTGCACTGTGGATTGGCGCAGCTCAGGCCCATCTGGCCCAGCTCGAACATTCCATAGGCGTTGATGTAGCGGGCTCCGGCATGCTGAATAACCCGGGCCTTGGCCCGGGTGATCGGTTCGCCCGACACAAAAAAAACGGTTCCGCCAAGGTCCATGCCTGCCCGTTGAGCCGCATCACAGATCCACAGCGCCCGGCTTACCGTGGTCTGAATGCAGCAGGCCACATGGGTCTCCAGGGTTTTTTCAGCCCAGCGGGCCAGCACGTCGGCCTGACTGAGGCGCAAGGGCCGGGGCCGGGGAACCGGCACCGATAACATGCGCATGATGTTTACAAAGCAGTGGGCGGCCAGGCGGTAGCTCAAACGGGGTTTGGAATCGCCGGTCAGATGGGTGATAAACCATTTTTGGGGCAGGTGCCCGTGGCGGATGGCCCGCAGCATGTAGTTCATGCCGGTGGCATCCGGAATGGGCCCCCGCCATACCGCGCTGGGAGCGCCCAGGCAGCCATGGGCTTGCAGAGCCATTATGAGCTGTGGAGCATGTTCGGCCTGGTGGTCCAGTTCCAAGGGCACCCGCCTGCCCACCCCAGTGGTGCCGCCGGTTTCGCCTTGGTAGTGCACTTTCAAAAAAGGGTTCTCAAAGTCCCGCGCGGTGACCGGATAGGTCTTGCCCTGGCGCACCATGGGGGTGCGCCCCTTGAACTCCTCGTAGCTGACATAAACCCCGGCTCGGCGCAGGCCGCTGAGAGTCTTCTCCAACCCCCGGCTTTTCACCATTTCGCGGATATCGGCAAATTCGCATCCGGCAAGCTTCATCAGGGGCCGGTAAGGGCTTTTGGCATATCCGAATATGCCCCGCTCCACAAAGCGCAGGAAATTAGCTTCCCGCTGGGCCATGCGCCGCCTGATGGTCTCCCGGGCCTGTTCCGGGGTCAGCCTGTGGCGCGCGTACTCCCTCAGCCCGGAGGCAAAACGCAGGTACATTTTCAGGTCGTCAAGCAAGCTCATCAAACCAAATTTAGAGGCAACCGCCGCATTGCACCATTACTTGACCTTCCAATGCACCACTGGGGAGCGCCAACTCCGCTGAGAGCATCAAAAGGCGTTCAGATTAATCTTTCCGGTCATTTTTGTGCTTGAAGCAGGGCAAACATAACACTTTCCACAGCTTCGACACACAATAATCACACTGTATTTCTTGCGTCAATTGGAAATGATGCAGACTGACGGCGCTGGGGGCTCTCACCGCCAAGCTCTCACAGGACCGGACGCGATTATTCACGGCCCGTGCGGCACCTTATTGCCAAGCCGCAGGGATGTAGCTCTGCCAGAAAGCGAACAAGCCCGGCCCCTTACACTTCATATGCTTGGGCCTGCTGCTTGGCTTCCGGCGGCTTCACCCGGATCTTTCGTATTTTCGGGCGGTCACATTGTTTCCTGGCTGGCCGGATTATGGCTGCAATAGTTTAATCAGGCTATCACCGCAGATGCTAAAATCATCCTCGGCTTAAGGTTCATTTAAAGATACCGGTGCACCCATGCAGGTGCCTACATTGTTTTTTATGACGTTTTTTGAGCTTTAAATAGATAAAATGATGGTATGAGCTGTTCAAATTTAATATTTTCAAACCCCGCATCTTTAAGCATGTCACATATATGTTCCGGATGAGGCAAAGGTCCGCATCCATTTGTCATCGACGACCAAAGGTTCATCAACTGGACAGAAGGTTCATTTGCCGGGCATAATGTGGTCAATACCAATTGACCGTCATTATTTAAAAAGCCTCCAAGACTGCTAATTAAATCAAATCTTTCGTTTTCGGGAAAATAATAAATAAGATTAAAAAAGGTTACAATATCAAATTTTGCATCAGTTTGATATTGCCGAATATCAATATGTTCAATCGCAACTCTATTCTCAATCCCCCAAACGGACGTATTCTGCCTGGCAAAATCAGCCACGGGTTTTTGTAATTCCAGGCCCGTTGCATT
This sequence comes from Desulfarculaceae bacterium, assembly GCA_963675675.1. Lineage (GTDB taxonomy): Bacteria > Desulfobacterota > Desulfarculia > Desulfarculales > Desulfarculaceae > Dethiosulfatarculus. The sequence goes on along the minus strand of OY776512.1, from coordinate 6,300,542 downwards.
GAGGATAGGATTCCGGTCACAAGCGCGTTTGATGTATATTCCGGTTCCACAGCCTATTTCCAATAAACTGCATTTACCCTCTGAGGGAACTATTTTATCAACTACATCAATTAACACGGGTTCAAGCGTTCTGGATGATCGGGCAAACAATTCACCATATGATTGACTGAAATCAAATTTCCTTTTTTCTTTAATAAAAGCCGGTGTATTGATAATATAATTATAAAATATATCAACCCGTGCCTGAAAAAACGCCTTCCAGGTATCATTAGCGGGCCTTAATAACTTTTTTGAAAATGAATTTTTTAAACTATAACAATCGTTATTTTTATTCAATTCACCAATTGACACGCCGAAGTCAAGCCAAGCTTCGAGACCTTCTTTGTTGATATCCGTGCCAATACCGCATTGAATGTCATCAATACTGGTTGGACCTTTCGAGATTATTTCGTAAAGTCCTTCAGAGATTGCAGTTGAGATGAAACCTGCACGGTAAAATTCATTCAGGGTTTTATTCATACGTAATACTAACGCAATTGGATTTTTTAGAATGAATTTCAACAAAGTCTTTATAGACATTTTGTTGTCCAATCTCCACTTCTATGATTTATCAATCCGGTAAGTTATATTTCAGATAAGCTGTAACCATTCTATTCATTAAAACTTATGACGTAAGGTTCTTTTCATTATAACTTTCAATCTGATTTAATCGAAGATGGAACATAGTATAATACAAGCTACGGCATATTGCCGCATAGAATAAGCTGATTATTTATAGACCCAGAGTAAGAATAAAATCACGCAATCTTTAACAGGGTCCGCAAACGTTCATTCAGCAAAAGAACTTGCATATTGTGCCTTAAAAAGCGGCGATCACCTCTCCGGTTTTTTTTGAATTGTATCCCGGAATGGAAGCGAGTTCCTCGCGCAGCCTCCTTGTTTGCATAATATCCAAAATAAGCTGAACCATCTTATTCTGCAATAAATCATCCGGTATCACCAGGTCACAGCGGACTTGGGTGATGGGAACGAAATCAAGCCCGTAAGCGCAGGCCACGGCGCGAAGGCCCAAGGCAGCATCGGCGGAGCCGCAGGCAACCATCTGGGCTCCTTGGCTGTGGCTGCGCACCTCGCGGTTATATCCCGAAACTGCGGTTGGCGGAATGCCTGCGCGGCTAAGTTCATCATCCAATAGAACCCGCAAAGCCGCGCCCCGCTCCCGGTTTGCCAGGCGGGTTTTCAGGTGGGCGAGGTCGGACACCGACCGGATTCCGGCCGGATTGCCGGGAGCCACCATGAATCCCTCTTCCATCAAGGAATAGCCGACCACCATCCCGCCGGCGCCTTTGAGCTTATCTCTTGCCAGCGATACGTTGGCCTCTCCATCAGGCCCGTTTTGCAAATGAGTGCCGGCGATATGGGCCATCCCCCCGGCAAGGCGGTCCAAGGCGAGGTGGCTGGAAGCAAAGCGGCATATAACCCTGAAACTGGGCTCGGCGCGGAAGACATGCGCCGCCAGCAGGGAAAACGCCGGGTCGCAACCGGTCAAGAGGATGGACTTTTCAAGGACCGTTTCTTCTGTGAACAGCCTTACCCGGCCCTGGCCGCCTTGGAGCATTCCATCGGCCGGGCGGAGCCCGTTTTGAAAGGCAAAAATCCCATCCACCGGATACCCCACCAGCCGGTCGCGGATCTTGACCACGGACACCCTTTTGCTGCCCGATGGTTTAGCCACCGCCATTAGCAGCGGACGGGACCCCGCCGGGGCCTCCTCTGAGAACAGATCCTCCACCAGGCAGCCGAGACCTCTTGCCAGCCGCAAGGCCACGGCTGTGTTTGGCAGGTATCGGCCTGACTCAATGTCATAGATGGCCTGCCGCTTCACACCGGCGAGCTCTGCCAACTGGGTTTGCGACAGCCCGGCGCGCTGCCGGTATTGCTTGACATGGCTGACCATATGGTGATGTGTTTTTGCCATATCCGCCTCCGCTATTCTAAATGACCCCATTTGACGTCTTTAAAATTATATTGACGTTTATAAAATACATCGATAACATTTCCGGCACGATACATCAAGTTAACACCTGAATGGCGGTCACCAATACGCGCTGTAATGATTAAATCAGGAAAATGAAGAGGATGGAAAATGAAAATAAAAAAATGGATATCTATTGCCATAGTGGTCCTCGCGCTCGTTGCAGGAATCGGCCAACCGGCGGCCATGGGCGCAAGCGGCCAAAAGATCACGGTCTTCGCCGCTGCATCCACCACCAACGCGGTAACCGACATAGCCAAACTGTTTGAGGCGTCCCACCCGGTCACGGTGCGCCTTTCCTTTGCATCGTCCTCGACCCTGGCCAAGCAGATAGAAAAAGGCGCGCCGGCGGATGTCTACATTTCCGCCAACCCCAAATGGATGAATTATCTTGAAAAAAGAAAAGCCATTATCAGTTCGAGCCGGACTGATCTTTTGAGCAACCGGATCGTCTTGATAGCCCCCATGGCCAGTCCGCTAAAAGAGCTCACCATAAAGTCCGGTCTTGATCTGAGTAGACTGCTGGGAGAGGGGCGGCTGGCCATGGGTGATCCGGATCATGTCCCCGCCGGCATGTACGGAAAAAAAGCCATGCAAAAGCTGGGGCTGTGGGATTCGGTTAAGGACAAGGCGGCCCGCGCCAAGGACGTGAGAGCCGCTCTGGTGCTGGTGGAGCGGGGCGAATCGCCCTTGGGGCAGGTGTATGCCACGGATGCGGCGATCAGCAGCAAGGTGAAGGTGGCGGGCGTTTTTCCGGAGGACAGCCATCCCAAGATCGTCTACCCGGTCGCCATTATCAAGGAATCGGAATCCAGCAAGGCGTTTATGAGTTTTCTGAAATCCGATAAGGCTGCCGCCATCTTTAAGAAATACGGCTTTAGCATCCGCTGATGAGTTATTTCGACTTAAGTCCTATGGAGTGGGAGGCCCTGCGCCTGAGCCTGCGGGTGTCGGGGTGGGCGGTCTTGGCCAGTCTGCCGGCGGGAATCGCCGCCGCGTGGGTGCTCTCCCGCTGCTATTTTCCAGGCAAAGGCCTGCTGGACGGGCTGATCCACCTGCCGTTGGTGCTGCCCCCGGTGGTAACCGGCTATTTCCTTTTGATCCTGTTGGGCCGCAAGGGCGTCATTGGGGGCCTGCTCCATGACACATTTGGCATAACTGTGGCATTCACCTGGAAGGGCGCGGCGGTCGCCGCTGCGGTGATGGCCTTTCCCTTGCTGGTGCGCGCCGTGCGGCTCTCGATCGATGCGGTGGATCAAGGCCTGGAAGACGCCGCCCGCACCCTGGGCGCGGGCCAGGTGCGGGTTTTTTTCACGGTCAGTCTGCCCCTGATGGTCCCGGGCATCATCACCGGGGTTATTCTGGCTTTTGCCCGCAGCCTTGGCGAATTCGGAGCCACTATCACCTTTGTGTCCAACATCCAGGGTGAGACTCAAACCCTGCCCTTGGCTCTTTATTCACTGACCCAGGTGCCGGACGGCGAAGCGGGCGCTTTCAGGCTGTGCGTCATAGCCGTGGTGCTGGCCATGGTGGCCCTGGTGGTTTCCGAGTGGCTTTCAAAACGTTTTGCCGCGTATATCAAAGGGTAATCAAAAGTGCTGGAAGTTCGAGTCAAGCGCCGGCAGGGCAAATTCACGGTCAATGCGGACTTTTCGGTTGAAGACACCGGGATAACCGCCTTGTTCGGACCTTCCGGGGCCGGCAAGACCTCCATCGTCAATATGCTGGCCGGTCTGGCCCGCCCGGACCAGGGCCGCATATCCATGAACGGGCGCTGCCTGTTCGATGCGGACAAGGGCATAAACGTACCTCCGGAAAAACGCAGGGTGGGCTATGTTTTCCAAGATGCCCGCCTCTTTCCGCATTTATCGGTCAGCGCCAACTTGTCTTATGGCATGCGGCTTTTGAGACAATCGGAATGCTATGTCCGCTTTGATCAGGTGGTGGAACTGTTGGGCATTGAAAAAATCCTCAGCCGGCGCCCGGCCAAGCTTTCCGGGGGTGAAAAACAGCGGGTCGCCATTGGCCGGGCGCTTTTATGCAGCCCCGTGCTGCTCCTCATGGATGAACCGCTGGCCTCATTGGACGGCGGGCGCAAAGCCGAGGTCATGCCTTTCATCAGCCGTCTGGCCAGCGACTTTTCAATACCGATTCTCTATGTCAGCCATATCATAGACGAGATAGCAAGTTTGGCGGATTATCTGGTGTTGTTGAAAGATGGGCTTGTGGTGGCTTCGGATCGGCTTAAAGAGATAAACACTTCCGAGGAATTAAGGCATCATATTCAAAATTATGCAGCGTCTTGATTTATGGATGCTCTGTTCGCATTAATGCTTTTTTTAAAATATGTGCCTTTATCCCGCCCAAAAAAACAATAACATGCTCAAAAGTTACCCCCCCTGCCGCAAGGCGGGGCATGCTGTCCGCCGTAATCACTCAGGCGTTGATCAAAAAAAGTTTTGAATAATTAACTGTGGGTTCTTTTTGAATTTTCGCGCCCGGCCTAACATCCGGCACCAGAGGCGGGCCGAAAAGCAAAAGGGAAACTCTCCGCAGCACCTCCGGGCACCGGAGCGGGATATCCCGCTCCGGTGCGCCGGGCATGATTCAAGAAGTCCGCCGCTTACAAACCCAGCAATTCGGCTATGTACTGGGTGGTGGTGTAGACCTCGAACTTGTGCCTTCTGAGTTTTGCGTTGGACAGGTTGTGCACGCAGGAATTGCACTCGGTGAGCAGCACCTCGGCCTCCACCTCTTCAACCTGTTCCAGGCGGCGCCGGGCCATGGCCAGTGAGTTTTTGGCATAGGCTCCGCGCACGCCTCCGCCCGCCCCGCAGCAAAGGGCCTGGGCCCGGTTCTCGGGCAGTTCCACAAAGTTGGGCGCAAGCTTCCTGATGGTCTCACGGGGCTCTTCATAGATGCCGGTGTGACGCCCCAAATCGCAGGGGTCATGGTAAGTCACCCTGGCGTCTGTGGTCACCCCCAGATCGAAGTCCTTTAGGAACTGGCTTATATGCACCACGCCGACCCCCGCATCGGCCAGGGCCGCATACTGGGGCTTGTGGTTCATGGTGCGGAAGCAATATGGGCAGCCGGTGATCACGGTCTTGGCTCCGGTGGCGGCAATAAGGGCCATGTTCTGATCCGCCAGATCGTCATGTATTTTGAAACCCACATCCTCCAGCACCCCGGAACAGCACACCTCGTCTATCAGGGTGTAGTCCACCTTCAGGTGATCCAAAAGGTCAAGGGCGGCCTCGGTGGCTTCCTCCTCGCGGAACTGGCCCACACAGCCCATGAAATACACATATTCCGCCCTGGCGTTCATGGGGCGTCCGAAAGTGGGGCCCTCTTCTTCCCCATAAATATTGGTGTACTGATCCAGCACCTGATCCATGCCCTTGAAGGCCGGATGGCAGGTGCCAATATTCACCAGGTCTTTTCGCACCGCTTTGAGAATATCCGGCACCTGCACCCCGGAGGGGCAGTTGGTGGCGCAGGATGCGCAGGTGGTGCACTGGAACAGGGTTTCGATCAGTTCGTCGCAGATCTCCAGACGCCCCTCCAGGATATCCTGCAAAATGATCATCTTGCCCCGGGCGTTCAAGGCTTCGCGTCTCAGCGAGCCGAAGATCGGGCAGTGGGCCTGGCAGAATCCGCAGTTGGAGCAGCGCAGGATCATGTCTTTGTATTCAGCGGTATTGACGAATATGTCTTGCATGGCTAACCCTCCAAGTCCTGTTTACCGGGGTTGAGGATGCCGTTGGGGTCAAAGAGCCGCTTTATGCTGCGCATGCTCTGCATGGCCATGGCGTCATGCTCATATTTCATATACTTGGCTTTGGCCAGGCCGATGCCGTGCTCGCCGGACAGGGTCCCGCCCAGTTCGATGGCCCTTTTATAAAGCTCGTCCTTGGCCTTTTCCACCCGCTCAACCTGATCGGGATCCAGTCGGTCAAAGCTGAAATGGGGGTGCAGGTTTCCATCGCCCACGTGTCCCACCGTGGGCAGCATCAAGCCGTATTTTTTCCCGATCTCCTCAAAAACAGCCAGCATATCCGGCACCTTGGAAAGGGGCACCGTGGTGTCCTCGCTCAAAAGCGAATTGTTCAGCCGGGCGATAACCGCATAGGCGCTGCGCCGGGCGGTCCACAGGGCCTCGGCCTCCGCCAAGTCCTTTGCCCGGCGCACGCTGGAAGCGCCGTTTTTCTTGAATATGTCGATGATCCGGTTCAGTTGGAACTCGGCTTCCGCCATGGTATACCCGTCGGTCTCGGTCAAAAGGATGGCCTCAACCTGAGGCAGGCCCATGTCGGTGTTTTCGTTGATCGCCTTGATAAGGTGTTTGTCCAATAGTTCAAGCACGCTGGGGCCCGCACCGGAACGCATCAGATCGCTGACCGCCTTGCCCGCATCCAGCAGCTTGTCAAAGGTGGCCAGGGCCGTAACCCGTTCTGTCGGTTTGGGGGCAATCTTCAAGGTTGCTTCGGTGATCACGCCCAAAGCGCCCTCGCTGCCTACAAAAAGCTGGGTGAGGTTAAAGCCCGAGGAGCTTTTTATGGTGCGGGTGCCGGTGCGCATGATCTCGCCCGTGGCCAGCACCACCTCCAGGCCCAACACATAGTCTTTGGTTACGCCGTATTTGGCGCCCTTGAGACCTCCGGCGTTGGTGGAGATGTTGCCCCCCAGGGTCGCCACTTTGCCGCTGGCCGGGTCCGGAGGATAACAAAAGCCCAAGGGCTCCAGTTCCTTGTTGAGCCTGTCGTAGACCACGCCGGGCTGCACCACAGCCACCCGGTCCTCGGGGCTTATCTCCAGTATCTTGTCCATGCGGTGCATATCAAGCATTATGCCGCCGTGCGTGGCGGCGGTCTGACCGGAGGTGTTGGTGCCCGCCCCCCGGGGAATCACCGGGACGCCCTTTTCATTGGCCAACTTCAATATGCTTGACACCTGTTCGGTGCTGAAAGCGCAGACCACCGCATCGGGCCGGGCGCGGTATTCGCCTGCATCGGTGGAATGCGCTACCAAATCAATAAGTTCGGTGGAAACGTTTTCCGCCCCCACAATCTCTTGCAGCCTTTTGATAACAACGGAATCCATACAGACTCCTTTTGGGATGAAAAGGTGATGAGATAACAGGCGGCCCCTGATGAGCCCGCCCGGGTTTATTGCTTTAATAGAGCGTTTTATCGCCAGCCTGGGTGTTCAGGCCATACAACTCATAACCTGTCCCCCACCAAAGTGAGCAGTTCGCCCTGGGGGGAGAATGCATAGGCCTCTTGTCTTATAAGCTCCCAGTCCGCCGCCTGGTCGATGCGCTCCAAGAGCGGTCCGCTGACCAGCATTTCACCAAGTTCCAAGGTATTGGGTATCTGTGCGATCATGGCGTCGTCATCCCCCACCCGGCGGCTGCAGCTGTTGAGCGAGGTTTGAATGCAGTCTTTGTCGTTCTTTTGCACGATGGGCACCATGCCGCGCTCCAAAAATCCGGATGTAATCACATTGGCATAGGTGTACTCAAAATCTATTTTGTCATAGAGCCGCTTGGTGATGACGTCGGCCAAGCCGACCCCCAATGCATTGCCGTGGCTCTCCTCGGTGAGGTCCAGGCAGGCCACCCGGCCAATGAAAAACTGGTCCGGCTCGGGGTCCTGGCGGATGAAGCGGCGTCCGGTGATATTTGAGTCGATGCCCACCCCGCTGATGTTCTTGCCCATGGCCTGCACCACCAGCACGTCGATCCAGTCAAAGGGCAGCCTGGGCATAAGTTCGGTGGCCCGTTTGATAAGCTGAGACTCCCTTTGATCCATCTCGGCGGGTTTCAGAATATGCAGCTCCGCCGTGGTGTCCTTGGCGTTCTCCACCACCGCGATGCCAAACAGGACCGGAGCCTTTTGCAGACAGACCGCTGCGATTTCGGGGATAAGCTTTTTCAGGCCGGCCAGCCCGTGGGTATGCACATACTGCGCGCCCACGTGATTGCCCAGGCCGATCACCATCTGCTTCAGCAGTCCGCTTTCGATGCGCTCATGAAAATCCGTGTGGGGTTTTATGCGGTTCAGCAGGATGATCCCGTCCAGCTTGAGGGCCTCCCTGTCGAAATAAACCTTGTGCCCGTTTTTGGTGGGACCGATCTCGTCCACCTTCATATTGGCCAGGATAGGCGCGCCCATGGCCTCGGGGGTCACCCCGTAAGAGGCCAGCACTTCGGTCTGGCCCTCATTATTGGCGCCCCCGTGGCTGCCCATGGCGGTGAGGATTACGGGCTCGGCATTGTGGTCTTTCAAAAAATCGATTACGGTCCGCACAAATCCGGCGATGCCGTAAATTCCCCGGCTGCCCACCGCCACGCCGACCTTGGCCCCGGGCCTGATTTCGTTTGCATGGTTTTCGAGCATTTCAGCCAAAGTATCTGCGGGGCTTTCAAGCGCCGGGGCATTGAAGTTCATTTTAATACGCGAAATTTGTTTTGGTAGAGAAGCCATGGCAGCGTTTTACCTCTGTTGTGGGTTGATCTATTTCTGGCTCATGCCGGCCAGGCCGGCGATGTTCTGCCTTTTTGCATCAGCGCCCAAGTAGTTCATGGTGCGCCGGGCGATTTTCTGGATATGGGCCTCCATCTCCTGCACCGCCTTTTGGGTGTCCCGTTCTTTTACGGCCTCAAAGATGCGGCAATGGGAGACATAGGCTTTTTGCACATTGCCGGGAACCTTGCAGCTCTTGCTGGCGAACTGGCTTAAAAGCTCCCAGATGGATTCAAAAAACTTGAGCATCACGCTGTTGCCGCAAACCCGGCCCAGTTCCATGTGAAAGCCCAGGTCAAGCCTGTTGAATTCCTCATCATACCCGGCCTTTATGGCGGCATGCTGCTGATCCAAAATGGTTTGCAGCCTCTCCAGATCCTTTTCAGCGGCCCTTTCCACCACCAGCTGAACTATGCTGCGTTCGGTGAAAAGCCTGGCCTCGATAAATTCCGTGACCGTGGTTTTGTTGAGGAGCAGATGATCAGGCAACGAACGGATGTAATTGCTGGGAGTGGTGGGCTGCACCACAGTGCCCACACCCTGTTTGGAGTGCACCAGTCCCAAGGCCGAGAGACGGAATATCGCCTCCCGCAAGGTGTTGCGCGAAACTTTCAGCTGACGGGCCAACTCATCCTGTGAAGGGAGGACGTCACCGGATTGGAAATGCCCGGATATGATCCGCTGGTGCAAAGTTTCAAAGACTTTATCGGCGGTGGTGCTGCGCTGGATGTTGCCCAAAGGAGAATTCATTAATAATTCCAGACAATCATTTGGTTGGCCATTTAATGGCGTTGGAAAACCACAGAATGATCAATCATAGAATGATTGAATAATCCAACCACAGCGGCTTTGTCAAGCCAATTTCCCACAGTTCCGACTAACTCATTTAAAAGTAAAGCAGTTATTAAGTCCGGCTTTTTTACCCCGGTTCACGGACGTGGGTATTAGCTTTGATCCGCTTCCCGCCATAAAAATCACAGGCAGGCAACTGACGCCGGAGAGTCTTAACCACACCCGGCGCAGCGCCTGCCTCAAGAATCACGAATCAGAAAAACTCAAGCCCAGGCGACATCCCGGGCGGCCTCGAATACGGCCTCGCTGAAGGTGGGATGCATGCGCATGCCTTTGGCGAGTTCGCTGACCGTCAGCTCGCCTTGCAGCGCGGCAACGCCTTCGCCGATCAGCTCACAGGCCTGGGGGCCCACCAGATGCATACCCAGCACCTCGCCGTATTTGGACTCGCTCACGATCTTCACGGCGCCCAGCCCCTCGTCCCGGGCCATGGCCAGGCCGTTGATGGCCAGGGGGAAGTCTCCGGTTTCCACCTCATAGCCCTGTTCTTCGGCCTCGTCTTCAGTAAGCCCCACCGCAGCCATTTGGGGGAATGACCAGATGCCCCGGGGAATCTGGTTAAAGGGGAATTCATGCTCTGCGCCCAGGGCGTTTTCAGCCGCGTAAACAGCCATGAAAGCGGCCTCGTTGCTCAGCATGCGTCCTCCGGTGACGTCACCGATGGCGTATATGCCCGGGATACTGCTTTCAAGGCGCGGGTTTATGGCTATGCCCTGGTTCCGGTTCAGCTTCAGGCCAAACTCCCCCAGCCCCAGACCTTTGCTGTTGGGCCGGCGCACCGGGCACAAGACCCGTTCCGCCTGAAGCTCCGAACCATTGGACAACAGACAGCCGAAGCCTTCCCTGCCCGGTTTGACCGCCTGAAGTTCAACCCCGGTGAGCACTGTAAGCCCGTTTTTGCGCAGGGCTGCAATAAGGCGCTGGGAGGTGTCAGGGTCTTCACTGGGCAGGATGCGGCGTTCCGGACAGGCCAGGGTGATCTCCACCCCCAAGGCCGCAAGCCAGGATGCCATTTCCACCTCTATATAGCCCGCGCCATACACCAGTAATGATACCGGCAGTTCACCGGCCAACACCGCGTCGCTGCTGATCAGCGCCTTGCCCAGCCCGGCGATGTCCGGAGGCTGGGGCTTGGAGCCTGTGGCGATGATGAAGGCCTTTGCCTGATAGGACCGGCCTTGCACGCTGATCTGGCCGGGGTTGTCAAACCGCGCCTTGCCGGCGATGAAATCCACCCCCGCGCCTTGCAGCATGGCTTCCATGCCCATGCGGATATCCGAAGTAACCCCCTGCACCCGCGCAGCCGCCTTTTGGGGATCGAAGCTTTTCAGCTCAGCATTGACACCGAATTCCCCGCCGTGCTCCAGCCCGCGCCGCAATTCCGCCGCCCGGACCCATATTTTCGAGGGGATGCATCCACGGTTTACACAGGTGCCGCCCAGGTCGGCGGCTTCCACCACGGCGGTCTTGCCGCCCAGGCGCGCTGCGGCCAGGGCGGCAGCGTAACCGCCCGATCCCGCGCCGATGATTATCAAATCGTACATAGTCATGGTTCCCAAATCGTGGTTATATCATCAACAGGGGCTCTTCCAGCATATCCCGCAGGGTCTTGAGGAACCCGGCGGCATAAGCCCCGTCCGCGACCTGATGGTCAAAGCTCAGCGACAAGGCCAAACGGGGCTCCACCGCCACGCCGCCGTCCACTGCCACCGGTTTGTCAACGATAGCCCCGACCCCCAAAATGGCGCACTCCGGCGGGTTGACTATGGGCGTGAAATGATCGATGCCCCAAGCGCCCAAATTGGTGATGGTGATGGTGCCGCCTTGCAGTTCATCAGGGCCAAGCCGGTTTTGTTTGGCCCGCTCAACCATATCGTCCAGCTCTCCGGCCAGGGCCGTCAAGGGCTTGGCCTGGGCGTTGCGCAGTTTGGGAACCACCAGGCCGTTGCCCACATCCATGGCAATGCCCACATGCACTTCGTTCCACAGCTTGATGACTTCGCCGTCCAGGGATGCATTAAGGCCGGGATGCTGCATCAGGGCCACGGCAATTGCCTTGGCTATGATGGCGTTAAAAGACAGTTTCACGCCCTTGGCCTTGTAGCGCTCGCGAAGCTCCTGCATGCCCCGGGCGCTGGCCTCGGTATGCAAGGTGAGTTGGGCCTGGCTGGTAAGGCTAAGGTGCATGTTCTGGGCGATTATCTTGCGGACTCCGCTCAGGGGGATTTCCCGGGCCACGCTCAAAAGTCCGCCCGGCTGGGGAGCCGCGGCGGCGGGCTTGGGCGGGGCGGCGGCAGGCATGCCCTCTTTCAGCACCTTTTCAATGTCCCGTTTGATCACCCTGCCATTGGGACCGCTTCCGGGTATGGCCGCCAGATCCAGCCCGTTTTCCTTGGCCATGGCCCGGGCCAGAGGCGAAGCCAGCACCCTTTCCCCGGGTGCGGCCGGGGCCGCCGGGGCTTGAGCCGGGGCCGCAGATGCAGCGTCAGCAGCGGAAGCAGCCGGAGCTTTTTCAGCCGGTGCGGACGCGGCAGCGGCTGGCGCCTCCGATTTGAGCGAGTCGAACTCGGCCTGGTCCGCCGCCACATAGCCGATCAGTTCAGCCACCGCCACGGTCTGGCCAGGCTCGGCCAGGGTCAGCAAAATACCGTCCGTGGGGGCTTCGACCTCAAAGGAGACCTTGTCCGTCTCCAAAATGGCCAGCACCTGGCCCGTGGTCACGCTCTGCCCGCTCTGCACGGACCATTCATTCAATCCGGCCTCCTGCATGGTGAGGCCCAGCTTGGGTATGCGAATTTCTGTAGCCATGGCTCACCTCACCGGTAAAGTACGGCTTTGGCCGCTTCAACTACCTTGTCGGCATTGGGCAGCACAAAGTCTTCCAAGGGGGGACTGAAGGGTATGGGCACATCCTGGGCTCCAACCCGCTTGATGGGCGCATCCAGATAATCAAACACATGTTCTTGCAGCTGCGCCGCCATTTCCGCGCCGAACCCGCCGGTGACGCAGGCTTCGTGCACCACCACCGCCCGGTTGGTCTTCTTCACCGACTCGCAGACCGTGGGCAGGTCCAGGGGTTTTAAGCTTCTGAGATCCACTATCTCGGTTGAAATGCCCTCCTCAGCCAGGCGGTCCGCTGCCTGGACGCACCAGAAATAGGCCGACCCGTAGCAGATCAGGCTAAGGTCCGTGCCTTCGCGCTTGACTTTGGCCTGGCCCAAGGGAATCAGGTATTCGGGATCTTCGGGCACCGGGCCTTCCAGGGCGAACAGCTTTTTGTGCTGAAAGAACACCACCGGGTCATCGTCCCGGACCGCGGATTTGATCAGACCCTTCACGTCGGCCGGTTCGGACGGCACCACCACCTTGAGACCGGGGGTGTGCACCACCCAGGCCTCCAGGGACTGGGAATGCTGGGCTGCGGCCCTCAGGCCCGCGCCATCCGGGCACCAGAGCACAAAGGGCAGATTCACCTGGCCGCCGGACATATAGCGGATCTTGGCGCCCTGGTTGCACAGCTCATCCATGCAGCAGGTGATGAAATCGGAAAAGTGCATGTCCACGAAAGGGCGCATGCCGGTGAGCGAAGCGCCCACCCCAACTCCCATGATAGCCGCTTCGCTGATGGGGGTGTCTATGATCCGCCCGGGGAATTTTTTCGGGATGCCCTTGAACTGGCCGAAGATGCCCTCGTGGGCGGTCAGATCCTCACCCAGAATGAATATGCTCTGGTCCCGGGCCATCTCTTCATGAAGCGCCTCGGCCAGGGCGGCGGAACTGCTGATGATATGTTCAGACATTTTATACGGCTCCTTTTCGGCCTAAGCGTTTACGAACAGATCGTCCAAGGCCTCTTCCGGCGCGGGGTATGGGCTCTTTTCCGCAAAATCCATGGCCTCTTTGATAGACTCGGCCACCTGGTCCCAAATCTGCTGAGCCGTTTTGGCGCTCAACACCCGCTTTTTCTTCAGCATGTCGCCAAAGCGCTTGATGGGGTCGTTTTCCTCCATCTGCTGTTCAACATCGGCATGGTCGCGGTATTTTTGGGGATCACCCTCGAAGTGCCCCCGGATGCGGTAGGTTTTATTCTCCAAAAAAAACGGACCTTCTCCGGCCCGAGCCCGGGCCACGGCTTCGGTTGCCGCCTCTTTCACCGCCATCACGTCATTGCCGTCCACAATGGCGCGGGGCATGGAATAGCCGGCTGCGCGGTCCGAGATGTTTTTCACGCTGCACGAGTAGGAGGACGGGGTGGTGGATGCGAACTGGTTGTGCTCCACCACGAATATCACCGGCAGCTTCCAGATCGAGCACATATTCATGGCCTCATGCACCGGGCCCCGGTTGGAGGCTCCGTCGCCGAAAAAGACCACCGCCACCTGGTCGGTTCCCCGGGCCTTGATCGAATAGCCCGCCCCGGTGATGATGGGCAGCCCACCGCCCACCACGCCGTTTGCGCCCAGAATGCCCAGCCCGAAATCGGCAATGTGCATGGAACCGCCCTTGCCTTTGCAATAGCCGGTTTTTTTGCCGAACAGTTCGGCGGTCATGAGGTTCAGGTCCGCACCCTTGGCGATCATGTGGCCGTGGCCCCGGTGGGTGGTTGCCACATAATCGTCTTCCCTGAGCGCCGAGCAGACCCCCACGCTGGAGCCTTCCTGTCCGATTGATAAATGAATGAATCCAGGAACCCGGGCTTCCGCGAAAAGCTCACTGGCCATGGTCTCGAACTGGCGCACCGTAACCATCTGGCGGTACATGTCGAGATATTCTTGTTTGGTAAGCCTCATTGGAGATGCTCCTTTATTGAACCCATAAAAAAAGCTATCTGTTATCCTAACTGAGCGCACGCTCAGATATTTTAAACCAAATATCTAATTTTCTTGTAACTGTTTTGCAAGTATTGCGTAAAGTGAATCGTTTGCTATACTTTGTTGCATATTTTGCACCGGGAGGCCGGGTCATGAACCTTGAAGCCTTGAATATTTTCCTGCACTTGTCCGAAAACCTGCACTTCGGCAAAACCAGCACAGCCTGTTATCTGAGTCCTTCGGCCATCAGCCGTCAGATAAAGCGTCTGGAAGATGAAGTGGGTGAGAAGCTGTTTGAACGGGACAACCGCAGCGTGGAGCTGACTCCGGCCGGTTTTGCCTTTCAGAATTTCGCCCGGGATGTTCTGAACCGCTATACCGATTTCAAAACCCAACTGCACCAGGAGGCTGAGTACATGCGGGGGGAGCTGTCCCTGTATGCTTCGGTTACGGCCTGCTACGCAATCATCCCTGATATATTGAGAAATTACCGCAAGGCTTATCCCGGGGTTAATCTGCTGCTGCAAACCGGCTCTCCAGGGGTCGCCATGCAGGTGGTTATGGACGACAAGGCGGATGTCAGCGTGATTGCCCTGCCCGACAAGCTCCCTGAGGGGCTTTTGTTCAAACAGATCATTCAGACCCCCCTGGTGCTGATCAGTCCCGTAAATCCGGTCCGTTTCGCGCCGCTGTTGGAGCAGAATCCGGTGCCCTGGTCTGACATCCCCCTGGTGCTGGCTCAGGAAGGCGTGGCCCGTGAACGGGTGGACTTATGGTTCCGCAAGATGGGCGCCAGGCCAAATATATATGCAAATGTGTCGGGCAATGAAGCCATCATGGCTCTGGTCAGCCTGGGATGCGGGGTTGGAATCATCCCAAAGGCGGTAGTAGAAAAAAGCATGCTGCAAGACTCGGTCAGGCTTCTGGACCTGGAACATCCCCTGGGGGTCTACAACGTGGGGTGCTGCATCAAAAAACGCAAACTGCTCATCCGGCAGGTGGCGGCATTCTGGGACAGCCTGAACTGACCTTCCGGCTGTTACGGTTTTTTTGCCCCCATGGCCCCATGGCTCCAAAAACACATGGGCGGGTGCCGACACCCGCCCATGGCCGTTTCATATGTTGGGAAAACCAGGTTCTATTTCGCCGCCCGGGCCGCTTTCAGGGATTCCTTGGCCTCATTCAAATTGTTATACACCTGTGGGAAGAGGGTTTTGGCCTCGGTATGGGGCAGGAACAAAGAGCCGGTATAGTAATCCATGTATCCCGGATGGGCCGAAAGCTCGAAGTTGGTGGTCATCTCCACGATATGCCCCACCTCGGCCCTGAGGTGATTGGCCAGGCAGATCAGGCGCGCCCCCAATAGCGAACCGTTGCCCACGAAGATGAATTTTTCGGTCGGCAGTTCGGGCAACAGCCCAATCATGATGGCCCGCTCTATGTTGATGGACTGACCGAAGCCGCCTGCCAGTATCACCCGTTCCAAATCGTGAATGCTTAAGCCCACCCCCTCCAGCAAGGCCATGAAGGCCGCAAACATGGCCCCCTTGGCCCGCAAGAGGTTATCCAAATCCAGCTCGGTCAGGGTGATATCCCGCCCAATCTGGGTGTCCTCTTTATAAACCAATACAAACTCCGGTCCATCTTCCCCGTCGCGTATCCTGTCGGTTGGATGGTCGAAGTTGTACTTGCCGGACTCATCTATGATGCCCGCCATCATGAAGGCCGCCACCGCGGCAATCAGGCCGGAACCGCAGATGCCTTTGGGCAACTGGCGCCCGACCGTGACTATGGAGGGCTCACCGGTCAGGGGGTTGATGCTGATGTTCTCTATGGCCCCGGCGGAAGCCCGCATGCCGTATTTGATGCCGCCGCCCTCAAAGGCAGGTCCCGCACTGGCCGCCGCACAGGCCAGCCAGTCTTGGTTGCCCACCACCACCTCGCCATTGGTGCCCAGGTCCAGGAACAGGGTAAGCTTGGGGTCTTTGTGCATGCCCACGCCCAGCACTCCGGACACCACATCACCGCCCACATACGAAGCCACGCTGGGGAACACCACCAGAGGCGTGTGGTTGGCCAGGTGCAGGGCGAAACTGCTGGCCTGCACGGGCGGATAATAAGCCGCCGTGGGCACATAGGGTTCCAGACGGATATATTTGGGGTCCATGGCCAAAAAGAGCTGGGTCATGGTGGTGTTGCCTGCCAGAACGGCCAGGTTGATATCTTCTATCGACAATTCCAGGCGGTTGAACAAGGTTTCGAGCACCTCGTTTATGGAAGCCGCCGCAGCCTCCTGCAGCCGCTTCAGCCCGCCCGGCTTGCCGGTGGCGATAATCCGGCTGATAACATCCTCGCCATGGGAAATCTGGGAATTGAACCCCCCCTCGGTGCCCAGAATCTTGCCTGAGTTGCAGTCTAAAACCTGAGCCCATACGGTGGTGGTTCCAAGGTCGATGGCCACAGCCAGGTTCCGGTCCGTGGTGTCCCCCGGCTGAACCTTGACTATGCGGTTGCGGCCGGTGGGATTGACCGGCCGCACAATGGTTACGGTTACGGTCCAGTTGCCGTCACGCCATGCCCCCGGAAGCTGACGGATGGCCTCGAAGTCCACCACAAAGTGGCGCTCCCCCATCTCTTTGAGAGCATCAAGCAGGCGCCTGACATCATTGCGGGCGTCCTCCAAGGAGGGCTCCGGGGCGGTAACCACCTTTTTCACCGAAGCCGGATCAAAGCGTCCCTGTTCTTTTAGCTCCACCTCATCATAGGCCCGGGCGATTCTGGCGGAGCCTCCGGCCAGGGCTTTAAGCGCCACCTTGTCAATGGCCGATTCCACCGGAATTCCGACCACCACATCCTGGATCACTTCAGATTTGCAGGCCAGGCGAACCCCGGCCCCGCGGTCTTTTTCACTGAGTTTTTCGCTGACTCCCCCGCCGACTTCTCCGCCGGAGATATTCACCCGGCATTTACCGCAGACCCCGCGTCCGCCGCAAGAAGCGTTTATATGGATGCCGGACTCCATGGCCAGGTCCAGCAAATTGGTTCCGGCCGGAGCTTCAACTTCTTTTCCCATGGGCTCAAAACGAACTTTTGGCATATTGCATGGCTCCCTTCAGTCTTTAACTTGGGATGATACCCCTAAAAATTGCAGGGATCAATTGATTGCCACCTGCTGATGAATACTATCTATAGGCTAATAAGCTTTGGCCCGGAAGCAAATATCCATGCAGCCGGCCCGTGCTTTTTTATGGCGCCGCCCATTGTTAAGCATGACATAGTAAATTCATCAGGCGGGATAATTCGGCATCCTACGCAGCTTTTTCGGCAAAGCGGCTTTGTGGCGGCAAGATGGAGTTTAGCCAAGCAGCCAAACAGAGCTATTGAATGTCCGGACCGGCTTCTGGTTGCATCATGGCCCCGGGCTCTGGTTGGGCCAGTCGCTGTGCGACACCAGTCTCAGCTCTTTTTACAGGGCCGAGGTTAGGCATATCCAACATACACCCACTGTAAACTTGCATTCCGATCCCTCCTGATGCAATTTCACCCGCGTTATTGCATAAAAAGCTCGCAAAGCGCCTCTTTGGTGTGGGTAATTAATATGCACCGGTTTTACAACCCACCTTTTAGCTTTCGGAGACAATACACATATCTAATTGTATTTATTAAGTTTATTTATTTTACGAAAATTTGGCACGCATAATGCTCCATGTGAGGGCAACAAGACGTTTTTAAAGACTCGAAATTAAATAAGAAGGAGACAAAAAAAATGAAACGCACCGCAATTATAGCTTTGAGTCTGGCCATGACCATCATGTTCACCAGCGGCGCTTTTGCCAAGAGCAGGGGCCGCGCAGCCGGTCCGGGATTTGCGCCGGGACCCCAGGCACAGCTAACCGCTGAGCAGCAAACTAAACTGCGGGAGGTCAGAGCGGCCTTTATGCAGGAGACCTTGCAGCTGCGCCAAACCATGGCGAACAAGGCTCAGGAACTGCGCACTATGATGGTGCAGAAAGATGCTGACCAGGCCAAGGTCAAGGCTTTGGCATACGAATTGGTGGACCTTCGCGGCCAAATGTCCAAGAAAAGGATCGACCACCGTATCAAGATCAAGAATGAGCTGGGCATAGATCTTCCCATGCGCGGTTTCGGTCGCAATGGCGGACGCATGGGCCAGCGGTTCATGGTCAGGGGAGCCAGGCCTGGCATGGGTGGATACGGCCAGCGCATGGGCATGGGCGGACCCGGCATGGGTGGATACGGCCAGCGCATGAACGCAGGCGGACCCGGCATGAGCGGATACGGCCAGCGCATGAACGCAGGCGGACCCGGCATGGGCGGATACGGCCGGCGCATGAACGCAGGCGGACCCTGCTTTGGCCCCCAGGGCATGGGTTACGGACCTGGCATGGGCGGCCGGCGCGGCGGCGGCTACATGGTTCGCGGCTGGTAATATAGCCTTATCCAAGTTAGAATCAGGGTCCGAACTCAGTAGCGGGTTCGGACCCTGAGCCTTTCAGCCCGGAGCGTTCATGAAAGCCAAGCGGCTCAAAAAAGGCCTTGAAAGTGGAACCTCTTGGCAGTGGTTTCTCTTGGCGGGCATTTTGATACTCTTTTTGTTGGTGATGGTCTTTACCACCGTGCAGAGAGTGCGCCAGGGCCGCGAACTCATGTCCGCCCAAATCATTCATCAGGGGGAAATGCTCCTGAACTCCTTGGAACAGGCCACACGGGCTTCTTTGCGCAGGGGTTTTTTCCGCGAACAGCTTCTGCAAACCCTGGCCGAAGAGATGGTGGAGGACGAGCGCGTATTAAGTGTGACTATCCTTGATCCGCAAGGCGGCATACTGGCTCTGGGAATTATCTCCCGGGGGCAGCAGAAAAATAATGATCCTCTGGAGGGACTGCCCGACCGCACCAGACAGGCCGTTGCCCAAAGAAAAGATGTACAAAACTTTTTTCATGATGAATTCGTTTTGGGGCGCATATTCGATCCCGTCCGCCCCGTAAGGGATTTACCCCCAGGCGGGTCCCGCAACTTGCGAAACAAATGGTCTTCCAACGACCGCCCCGGCATGGGCATGATGGCCCGCAGGCGCAACAATATGATGCACCGGGATGTACCTCCCTGGCTCAACCCCCCGCATATGGAAGGTCAACGGAACCTTTTGCCTTACGCCTTGATCAGGCTCTCCACCAAAGCTTTGTCCCAAAACCGCATACAGGCGCTCAGGAGCGCAGTTATCATGGGGGGGCTCATCTTTGCCGCGGCCGCAGTGGCGGCCTGGGGCATGTGGGCCGCGGCCCGCAGGCGTTCGCGGGAGGTGGACCAGCTGAAAAAGGAAGTCGCGGAGGCAGGGCATCTGGCCGCGGTGGGCAGGCTGGCGGCCAGTGTGGCCCACGAGGTGCGCAATCCGCTGTCCGCCGTAAGGGGGCTGGTGCAATACCTGGCCAAGAATTTCGAACCCGGCAGCAATCAGGCGGAATACGCCCAGGCGGCGGTGGAGGAGGTGGACCGGCTGGAGCGGGTGGTCTCCGGGCTGCTTGACTATTCCCGCCCCCGCGAGGTGCGGTTTGTGGAGACCGATCTGGCCGAGTCATTGCACAGCGTAGCAGCTCTTTTGCGGGACGATCCCCGGGCCCAGGGAGTGGAGATCGAAGTGATTGCACCCGGGGAAACGCAGTCCGTTCAAGCCGATCCGGACCAGGTGCGCCAGGTCTTGGTGAACCTCATAATCAACGGGCTGGAAGCCCTGGACGGCCGGGGCAGGCTTGAGCTTTCCCTAAGCTTTGAAAACGGGACGGCCCGCATCAAGGTCAGCGACGATGGCCCCGGGCTGGGGGATGTCGATCCGGAATCACTGTTCGATCCCTTTTACAGCACCAAGGAAAGGGGGACCGGATTGGGTTTGGCCATTGCCCGCCGCATTGCCCGCTCCCATGGCGGAGACCTGGCGGCCGCATCCCCAAGCGGCGGCGGAGCTTGTTTTACCCTAACCCTGCCTAGAATTGGAAGATCCTCATGAGCGAAAACGCCATGATTTTGGTTGTGGACGATGAACGGGCGCACCGGATGATGCTCAGGGCGCACCTGGATGACGCGGGATACAAGGTTATCGAGGCCGGTGACGGGGATACAGCCATTGACATGGCAGCCAACAACCCGGTGGATTTGGTGCTTCTGGACTTGGCCATGCCCAGAAAAGACGGGCTGAGCGCCCTGCCCCGCATTAAAGCGCTGCTGCCCCAAGCCCCGGTGCTGATAATGACCGCTTACGGCACCGTGGAAAGCGCGGTCAACGCGCTGAAAGCCGGGGCGGCGGACTATATCCCAAAGCCTCTGGACATGGAAGAGGTGCTGATTAAGATAGAGCGCCAGCTGAAAAACGCATCTTTGGCCCGCAAGGTGGAAGAGCAGGCCGAACGCCTTAACGAGCGTTTTGATTTTTCAGCTCTGGTGGGCGACAGCAAACCCATGCTGCAGCTAAAGGACACCCTGGCCATGGTGGCGCCGGCCGAGGCCACCGTGCTGATTACCGGCGAGTCCGGCACCGGCAAAGAGGTGGTGGCCCAGATCATTCACCAGAATTCACGCCGCAAAGACGGCCCCCTGGTAAAGGTCAACTGTGCGGCGCTGCATGAAAATCTGCTGGAATCCGAGCTTTTCGGCCATGAAAAGGGGGCCTTCACCGGAGCCAGCACCCGCAGGGAGGGCCGTTTCAAGGCGGCCAGCGGCGGCACCTTGTTTCTGGATGAGATCGGGGAGATGAGCCCTTCCACCCAGGCCAAGTTTTTGCGCGCCCTGCAGGACGGCGAATACTCTCCTTTGGGTTCGGACCGCACCTTGAAAAGCGATGCCCGGGTTATAGCAGCCACCAACCGGGATCTGACCCAGGCGGTGAAGGACGGCGGATTCAGGGAAGACCTTTATTACCGGCTGAACGTCATCAACCTGGTCATGCCTCCCCTGAACGAGCGCGGCGATGACGTGATGACCCTTGCGGAGCGCTTTCTGATTCAGTTTAATCAGAAAAATCATCGTGATATCAAAGGGTTCAGCCCGGAAGCCCGCATTAGGCTCATGGGCTATGACTGGCCGGGCAACGTGCGGGAGCTGATCAACACAGTGGAACGCGCGGTAATACTCAGCCCGGGACCTCTGATCGAAACCACGGATCTGCCCTCCGCCCTGCAGGATTCGGCCCCATCTCAAGGCATGATTCTCAATGCCGGACTCACCATACGCGAAATGGAGCGCATGCTGATAGAACGCACCTTGGAGTCCACCGACCAAAACCGAACCCGGGCGGCTCAATTGCTGGGGATTACACGTAAAACCTTGCAGAATAAAATCAAGGATTTTGGCTTGCCGCCGGTCAACGGAAACGCTAAATAAGCCCTGAAGGCAACTTTGTGCGCCAGCGTACCGCCGGGCCGGCTGCGGGAGCAATAAATATTTCAAAATAGGGCCGCCGCAAGCATAGCGCCGCTTGACAGAGAACCCGTCCAATCGTATTTTTTGCATCAGCATAGCTGGCGGATGGGGCGCAATCCCTGCTATGCTATAGTTAGGTAGGGAATCATCATGAAGATATTCGACTTACAATGTGCGGCAGGTCACAGCTTTGAAGGATGGTTCGAAGATCTGGAAGAGCTGGAGCGGCAGATTGCAGAGGGTTTGGTCAGCTGCCCGGCCTGTGGCCTTGAGGATGTCAGACGGGTTCCTTCATCCTTTGCCATCAAGGGCAAAAGCTCCGAGGTGGACCCCCAGGCCGCGTCCCGCATAGTGGGCCAGGCCTTTATGCGCTACCTGCACGAAAACTTTGATGACGTGGGGCCCCAATTCGCCACGGAAGCCTTGAAGATACACTATGGCGTCAGTGAGCCCCGTGATATTCGGGGGGTTTCCACGCCTGATGAGGAAAAGATGCTGGCCGAGGAAGGTATTGATTTCTTCAAGGTGGGGCCGCCCCAGCCCACCCCCAATCCGATTCCGGCCCAGTCCCAGTCAAAGCGTGGTGATGATGACGAGGACTGAAGCCTGACACCGGCAGTATTTATATTCCCGGACATGGAAAAACCGCATGATTAAGGGAGCCGAACCCCAGTCCCCAACCCATGGCCCAATCCGGTTAGGGGGCTTTTCCGGGCTCCAATTCTGAAATAGGCGCTTGCCGCCCGGCCCGCCCCGTGTCATTCTCCTGGTTGACCAAAAGACCAACGGGATACTTTTTATATGCCCTGGCAGCACAACATAGACCCCATTGCATTTTCAATCGGACCTTTGGTGGTGCGTTGGTATGCGCTCACTTACCTGGGCGGCATCCTGCTGGGTTTTTTCATCATGATCCGGGGCATCCGCAAAAAGCTGCCCTGGCTCAGGCAGGAAACCGTTGAATGGGGCCTGTTCTGGATACTCTTGGGCATTGTGCTCTGCGCCCGCATAGGCGATGTCATATTCTATCAATGGCCCATGTGGTCCCAGTTTGCTGCTGAACCCTGGCGCATCCTGGCTGTGTGGAGGGGCGGCCTTTCGTTCCACGGCGGCCTTATCGGCCTTTTCAGCGCGGGAATCATATATTGCCGCATAGTCCGGATTCCTTTTTGGGTCTGCGCCGACGCCGCGGCCCTGGCCGCTCCCTGGGGCCTGATGTTCGGCCGCCTGGGCAATTTCCTTAATGGGGAGCTTTTTGGCCGGGTCTCGGACCTGCCTTGGGCCATGGTATTTCCCCAGGACGGACCGGAGCCCCGGCATCCTTCCCAGCTCTATGAAGCAGTCCTGGAAGGCCCTTTTTTGTTCCTGTGCGTTTGGCTGTTCAAAGACCGGGTGCGCACCGGCGGCTTGGGGGGCATATGCATTGCCGCTTATGGCTGCGCCCGTTTCTTGGCCGAGTTTTTCCGTGAGCCCGATCCCTCGATCGGATTTTATTTTGGCTGGATGACCAACGGCCAGGTGCTGTGCCTGGCCCAGATCGCCATGGGCCTGGGCCTTTTGTGGTTCACCCAGGCTCACCCCCGCCAGGGTCCCAGGGATGAAGAATAGCCGTCAATAGCAGCCTTCCCTCCATCCAGGCATAACCAGCTTCCCGCAAGACCGGCTGCACCAAACTGAACCCCCGCCGTCATATGCCCGGGGCAAGAATGCCGCGGCGGTTTTGCAAGCTTTATAAAAACTCCGCCTTGAGCCTTACAGGAGCTTTTGATATTCCCCTTGGCCCCGCCTTCTGGGTATGACATATTTATGCAAAAGCAGCGCCGGAAGCGGCAACCCGGCTGCATAGCCTGATAACCAAGTTTGGGAGCTGTGATGTCCATCAAGACCTTTGGTCCACCCATGGCCGGAATCCTGGCCGCCACGCCTCGGGAAGCCACCACCAACATTGTGCTGGTGGGCCTGACTGACGACAGCAATTCCTCCTACCGCCGGGGGCCGGCCTCCGCCCCGGAGTTCATCCGCCGGGCCTATGACGGCGCCTGCTACAACGCCTCCACCGAAATGGGAGTGAACCTGACCGGAGTGGCGGGGGACCTGGGCGACTGGGGTCCCAAGGCCACCTGGGCCGAAACCCATGAATCCTACCGCAGCAAAGCAGCGGAGCTTTTCCGCAGCGAAAAGATGCCGTTTTTCCTGGGCGGTGACCATGCGGTCACCATGCCCATCGTGGAAGCCCTGGCCGAGCTGAACCACCCGGTGCATGTGATCCAGTTTGACGCCCACCCGGACATGTATGAATCCCTGGAGGGCAATGACCATTCCCATGCCTGCACCGGCCGCTTCATCCTGGAGCAGGAGCATGTGGCCAGCCACACCATGATCGGCATCAGGGCCATCACCCCGGAGCAGCTGGCCCTGGCTCAGAAGTATAAAGACAAGCTGACCATCATCCCGGCCCGCCGCCTGGGCTCCCATATCCCGCCCCTGGGGCATATCCCGGATGACGCCCTGGTCTATCTGACCATAGACCTGGATGCCTTTGACCCGGCCTATGCCCCGGCGGTGTCCCATCCGGTGCCCGGCGGGCTCACCTCGCGGCAGGTTTTCGATTTTATCTATGACCTGCCCTGGACCCTGGTCAGCATGGATGTGGTGGAGCTAAACCGGGACCGTGAACCCAGCGACCTGACCGCGATCCTGGCCGGGGGCCTGGTGCACGAGGCCATGGGGCTGGCCATGCGGCAGGCCAGGGTGGCCAAACCGCTCTGAGCATTAAAAAGCCGCCGGCCGCGGCCCTGTTATAATACGCCTTGGGTGTGGCTTGGCCGGGCAAGGGCCCGATGATTGACAAACCATATTCAGCTTGCTAGCTTTCGTTTCTGTATTTCAGTTATGCAATGGGTTCAACCCGTTAGGCTTTGGAGCAGACAGAATGCGCGGCGAAATCATCTGCATTGGCGATGAACTCATATCCGGCCGCACGGCCGACACCAATGCCAACTACGCGGCCCAGCGCCTATGGCCCTTGGGCATTACAATTCACCGTTTTGCCATGATCGGCGATGACCCCGCGGCCATCAGCCAGGCCCTGACCAGGGGGCTGAATGAAGGGGATTTTCTCATCATATGCGGCGGGCTGGGCCCCACGGACGACGACCTCACGGTGGAGGTGGTGGCGGATTACCTGGGGCTCCCTTTGGAGGAATCCAAGGTGATGATGGAAACCATCTCCGCCAACCTGGCCAAACGGGGCCGCAAGATGAATGCCGAACTGCGCAAGATGTGTCTGATCCCCAAGGGGGCCGAGGCCATCTGCGGGCACTGTGCGGGTTTTTATATCCCCAGCCCCCAAAAAAAGCCCATGTTCTTTTTGCCCGGGGTGCCTTCCGAGTTCCGGGACCTTATCGACCGCATAGTCACTCCGCGCCTGATGAAGAAGCTGGACGGCAAAATGGCGGTGGCCATCCGGGAGCTGATCACCTTTGGCCTGCCCGAATCCATCTTGCAGCACAAGCTGGCGGACCTGCCGCCCAAAGGGGTGAAGCTGGGATATTATCCCCATTTCCCCGAAGTGAAGCTGGTCATCACCTCCGAAGCCCCTGACCAAAATACCGCCGAGAGCATGGTTCAGGCCACGGCGGATGAGATAACCGGCCGCCTGGCAGACAATGTGGTGGCCACGGCGGGAAGCTCCATAGAACAGGTGGTGGCAAAGGGGCTGACCGAGCGTGGCTTGACCCTGGCCCTGGCCGAATCCTGCACCGGGGGCTTTATCGGGCACAGGCTCACAGACGTGCCCGGGGCCAGCGATTTTCTGGAGCGTGGGGCCGTGGTCTATTCCAACCAGGCCAAGCAGGATTTTTTGGGGGTCAAAAGCAGCACCTTGGAAAAATACGGCGCGGTCAGCGCCCAAACCGCCCGCGAGATGGCCCTGGGCATTGCGGAGCGCTCGGGCGCGGACCTGGGCTTGAGCGTGACCGGCATCGCCGGCCCCAGCGGGGGCAGTGATGAAAAACCGGTGGGCACCGTGTTCCTGGGCCTGGCTTACCATGGCCGGGTGCGCACTAAGGGATATCAATTTCATGGCAGCCGCAAAATGGTAAAGGCCCAGTCCGCTGAAATGGCCCTTAACTGGCTGCGGCGCTTTTTGGCTGACGATGCGTTTATTCATAGCACTTGAGCTTCCCGGCGGGGTCAAGCAGGCGGCGGCCGCCGTACAGGCGGAGTTGAAGCCTTGCGGAGCCGATGTAAAATGGGTGGAGCCCGCTATCATGCACCTGACCCTGAAATTTCTGGGCGAGGTGGATGACGGGCGGGTTCCCGCCATAAAACAAAAGCTGGAGCTTGTCTGCTCCCGGCACGCCGCCCATGATCTGAAGGTGCGGGGCTGCGGGGCTTTCCCCCCCAAAGGCAAGCCCAATGTGGTGTGGCTGGGCCTTTCCGGAGCCCTGGACAGCCTGGCCGGGCTGGCCGCGGACATATCGCAAGACATGGCGGATCTGGGGTTTGAGGAGGAAAAAAGGGCCTTCAGGCCTCATCTCACCCTGGGCCGGGCGCGCAGACCCCGGGGCGGGAAAAAGCCCCCGGCCGGAGCCGGGCAGGGGCTTATAGAATTGAAAAGAGCCATCGCCGGGCTCAGGGGGTATAAAGGACCTGACTTTAGCGCGGATTGTGTTATACTCATGATGAGTATTTTGACTCCTAAGGGGCCGATCTATGAGCCCTTGCGGACCATAACGTTACAATAGGGGAGGTCATACCATAATGCCAGCACCCAAAGACGACCGCAGCAAGGCGGTGGACGCAGCCTTAAAGCAGATAGAGCGCAATTTCGGAAAGGGCGCCATCATGCGCCTGGGCTCCGGTGAAGTATACAAGGGGCTGCAAACCATCTCTTCGGGCTCCATGGGCCTGGACTTGGCCCTGGGTGTGGGCGGAATTCCCCGGGGAAGGGTCATAGAGATATACGGCCCGGAGTCTTCGGGCAAGACCACCCTGGCCCTGCATGTCATCGCCGAGGCCCAGAAGCTGGGCGGCGTGGCCGCGTTTGTGGATGCGGAGCATGCCCTGGACGTGACCTATGCCAAAAAGCTGGGGGTCAACACGGATGAGCTTTTGGTCAGCCAGCCGGATTACGGCGAGCAGGCCTTGGACATCGCCGAGATTCTGGTGCGTTCGGGCGGCATAGACATACTGGTGGTGGACAGCGTGGCCG
The DNA here is from genome assembly GCA_963675675.1 of Desulfarculaceae bacterium. Taxonomy (GTDB): domain Bacteria; phylum Desulfobacterota; class Desulfarculia; order Desulfarculales; family Desulfarculaceae; genus Dethiosulfatarculus. The sequence goes on along the minus strand of OY776512.1, from coordinate 6,273,670 downwards.
CCCTGGTGCCCCGGGCCGAGATAGAGGGCGAGATGGGCGACAGCCATGTTGGCCTGCAGGCCCGGCTCATGAGCCAGGCCATGCGAAAGCTGGCCAGCGTTATTTCCAAATCACACGTTGCGGTGATCTTCATTAACCAGATACGCATGAAGATAGGGGTCATGTTCGGCAGCCCCGAGACCACCACCGGAGGCAATGCGCTGAAGTTCTACGCCACGGTGCGTCTGGACATCCGGCGCATAGGCAAGCTTAAATCCGGCGATACCGAGATCGGCAACCGCACCCGGGTGAAAGTGGTGAAAAACAAGGTCGCCCCGCCCTTCAGACAGGCGGAATTCGACATTTTATTCGGCACGGGTGTGAATAAGCATGGTGAACTCATCGATCTGGGCGTGATGTACGACATCGTGGAAAAATCAGGGGCCTGGTATTCTTATGGGGATGAGCGCCTGGGCCAGGGCCGCGAGAACTCCACCAACTACCTGAGAGAGCATCCGGAAGTGGCCCAGGAGATAGAAGACCGGCTGCGGGCCAAATTCGATCTGGCCGCCCCGGAAGCCTCGGAAGCCGAAGAAGAACCCGCAGAAGAGTAGAATCACTTGGCGTTTATCGCGCCGGGCTGATATACAGTTAAGGCGCTTATAACGCAGGCAAACATATTGCCGGCGCGGGGAGAAGGGTCCGTCCTTTTGGGCGGGCCTGCGTTGCGTGTTGAAACAAACATCATCTTGGCTGATCCGGCAGACGGCAGGGCGGCCAAGCCGCCAAGCTCATAAAGCGGACAACCGAAGCAGAGGTGTTGAAATGGCCTTGACTGGCAACCAGATTCGCGAAAAATTCCTGAAGTATTTTGAGAGCAAGGGGCACACCATAGTGTCCAGTTCCTCTGTGATACCCAAAGACGACCCCACCCTGCTTTTCACCAACGCGGGCATGGTCCAGTTCAAGCACTGTTTCTTGGGCCAGGAAAAAAGAAACTACACCCGGGCCACCACCAGCCAGAAAAGCTTCAGGGTTTCGGGCAAGCACAACGACCTGGAAAACGTGGGCTTCACCCCCAGGCACCACACCTTTTTTGAGATGCTGGGCAACTTCAGCTTTGGCGACTATTTCAAGGCCGACGCCATCCGCTTTGCCTGGGAGCTTTTGACCGAGGGCTATGGCCTGCCGGGCGACAAGCTCTGGGTGAGCATCCATGACTCCGATGACGAAGCCGAAAAGCTGTGGATCAGCGAGGTGGGCTTTCCCAAAGAGCGCATTGTGCGCCTGGGCGACAAGGACAACTTCTGGGCCATGGGGGACACCGGCCCCTGCGGGCCATGCTCCGAAATCCACATCGACCAGGGCGAAGAGGTGGGCTGCGGAGAACCCGGCTGCGCGGTGGGCTGCGACTGCGACCGCTTTTTGGAGCTGTGGAACCTGGTCTTCATGCAGTACAACCGCGACGAAAGCGGCAAGATGACTCCCTTGCCCAAGCCCAGCATAGACACCGGCATGGGCCTGGAGCGCATCGCGGCGGTGGTGCAGGGCAAGCTCTCCAACTACGACACAGACCTGTTCACCCCCATCATCTACAAGGCCGGCGAGCTGGCCGGGGTCAAATACGGTGAGGAGCTCTCCATGGATCAAAGCCTGCGGGTGGTGGCGGACCATGCCCGGGCCTGCACCATCCTGATTGCGGACGGCGTGCTGCCCAGCAACGAAGGCCGGGGCTATGTGCTGCGTCGCATCCTTAGACGCGGAGCCCGCCACGGCCGCAAACTGGGCATTCAAGGCCCTTTCCTGCACCGGGTGGCCCACACCGTGATTGAAGAACTGAAAGGGGCCTATCCCTACCTGGCCGACTCCAAGGTCTTCATCGACAAGGTGATTCTCACCGAGGAGGAGCGCTTTGGCGAAACCCTGGATACGGGTTTGAAACTCTTGGCCGATGCCGCCAGGCAGGCCAGGGACAAGGGCGAAAAAACCATAACCGGCGATGTGGCCTTCAAGCTGTACGACACCTTCGGCTTCCCCCTGGATTTGACCATGACCATCATGGCCGAAGAAGGCATGAACGTGGATGAGGCCGGTTTTGATACGGCCATGGAAGAACAGCGCTCCCGCTCCCGCGCGGCCTGGAAGGGTTCGGGCGAGGAAGACCTGCCCCCCGCCCTGATCAATCTCAAGACCAACGGATTTACTACCACTTTTTTGGGCTATGAGGGTCTGGAAGCGGAAAGCGAAGTGGCGGTGCTTTTGGTGGATGGCGCGGAAGTCGACGCCGTGGGCCAGGGCCAAGAAGCCCAGCTTCTATGCCCCAAGACTCCGTTCTACGGCAAGGCGGGCGGCCAGGTGGGCGACGTCGGCCAGATTAGCGGGCCGGAGGGCAAGGCCGAGGTGCTGGACACCAGCAAGCCCGGCGGATCGCTCATCGTGCATCATATCACTGTGAGCGAGGGGCAGCTGAAAAAAGGCCAGGCCGTTAAGCTTTCGGTGCGGCCCCAAACCCGTTTGGCCACGGCGGCCAACCACACCGCAACCCATCTGATGCACGCCGCCTTGCGCAAGGTGCTGGGCGAGCATGTCAAGCAGGCGGGCTCCATGGTGTCGCCCGAACGCATGCGCTTTGACTTCACCCATTTTGAGGCCGTAACCTTTGAGCAGATGCAGGAAGTGGAGCGCATGGTCAACGCCTGGGTGGCGGCCAATATCGATCTTTGCACCACGGTGATGGACCTGGACGAGGCCATGAAAACCGGCGCCATGGCACTGTTTGAGGAGCGCTATGCCGACAAGGTTCGGGTGGTGAATATAGATGGCGTGGGCCAGGAGCTCTGCGGTGGCACCCATGCCTCCCGCACAGGCGATATCGGCCTTTTCAAGCTGGTAAGCGAATCATCCGTGGCCGCCGGAGTCAGGCGTATCGAAGCCCTGACCGGGGCGGCGGCCGTGGAGGCGGTGCAGGCCATGGAATCAGAATTGCTCAAGGCGGCGGCGGCGGCCAAGGCTTCCCGCTCGGATTTGAGCGAACGGGTGGCCAAGCTGGTCAGCGGCCTCAAGGAGTCTGAGCGTCAGACGGACAAGCTGAAAGCCCAGCTTGCCGGGGCCAAGAGCCGCGACTTGATGGACGACGCCCAGGAAATTTCCGGGGTGAAGGTGCTGATCACCAGGTTGCAGCTAGACAACCCCAAGGCCATGCGGGAGGTGGCCGACACCATCAGGGACCGCATAGGTTCCGGGGTGGCTGTGCTGGGCGCGGAGGCGGGCGGCAAGGCCCTGCTGCTGGCCCTGGTGACCAAGGACCTTACCAAGCGGTTCCATGCCGGCCTGATCGTCAAGGAACTGGCCCCCCTGGTGGGCGGCGGAGGCGGCGGCAAGCCGGATCTGGCCCAGGCCGGCGGCCAGAACCCGGACGGCCTGGATGAAGCCCTGGCCAAGGCGCCGGAGATCATCAAGACCCAGGCCGACAAGTAAAGCCATGACCCAGCGCCCGCCCCACACACCGGGCGGGCGTTTTCACTGACATTCCGGTCCGCTTGAACCTCGCTCCATTTCATCGGGGCGGGTTCGGGCTTTTCATAAAAGTAACGTTGTGATGTTTTGATGCTGTGATGTCTTAGCAGCTAAACGCCACTAGGAATAGGTTATTTGTCTTTTGGCAGCATGTGGAACTTGGGTCATGTTCAAGATTTGGGGGGGGTAAGCATGAGCAAAATGATTATCAGTGAAGGTTTGAGTTTGCAACTCAGGCTTGATACGAGAATTTTTTTCTTTTTCCAGCCTTTCTATTTTTAGACTTGGGTTGGAACTGAGATTGCCTTTTCATCTAAAAAAGGCCGGTCGGCGTATCCTGATGGGTTTTTCGCGAGCCGGGGGGTAAGGGGGGATGGCGAGCCTTTTGACCACCAAAAGGCGAAGAATCCCCCCTGGAAAATTTCTTTTCTTATATTTTTATGACTTCTATATTGATCATACTATCTATCATATATAAATGTTTAAATCATTTAAGATTGCCTCCGGCGGCCCAAGGGGCTTATCGCTTTTGGATGATCCAAAAGCTCGCAGCCCCTTAGGAATCCCCCTAACAAAAAATCATGTGCCGTGATGTTATGAACCCCGCACTGTTGTCCTGCAGAGATGTTGTAATCAGCTGTGCTTCGGTGCTCACTGAAGCATAATTCAGGGAATATTATAGGACTGGCGGGCAGTGCTGACTGAGCAGCATAAAGGACCATTGCTGGCCGCAGGCCATACTCAACCATTCACTGACTATCCTTTTAAACCCACAAAAAAAGGAGCCCCGAAAGAGGCTCCTCATCATCTATTAATTATCCTGTCGCTGGGTCAGCCTATGGTGTCCTTTACGGTCTGGCCGAATTCGCCCAGGGCCTTGACCACGGTTACTCCGGCGTCTTGCATGGCTGCGATCTTGTCAGAGGCCCGACCCTTGGAGCCGCTGATGATGGCCCCGGCATGGCCCATGCGCTTGCCGGGAGGAGCGGTCAGGCCGGCCACAAAGCCGAAGACCGGCTTGGGATAGTTGACCTCTTTCATATAGGCGGCGGCCTTTTCTTCCGCGTCGCCGCCGATCTCGCCTATCATGGCCACGGCCTCGGTCTGCTGGTCCTCGGCGAACATGGCCAACAGGTCAATGAACTGCAGGCCGTTGATGGGGTCTCCGCCTATGCCGATGCAGGTGGATTCGCCCAAGCCCGCCTGTGTGAGCTGATAAACCACCTCATAGGTCAAGGTGCCGGAGCGGGAAATCAGGCCTACCCGGCCCGGCTCATGGATATAGCCCGGCATGATGCCCAGCTTGCATTCGCCGGGGGTGATGATGCCGGGGCAGTTGGGGCCTATCATCTTGGCCCCCCGGGCATTGAGATATGCCTTGACCCGCACCATATCCATGACCGGAATATGCTCGGTGATCACCACCACCAGCTTGACACCCGCGTCCGCCGCCTCGCAGGCAGCATCCGCCGCGAACATGGCCGGCACAAAAATGCAGGAGACATCCGCCCCGGTTTGTTTCACCGCTTCGCCCACGGTGTTGAAAACCGGCGCTCCCAAGGCCTCCTGTCCGCCCTTGCCCGGGGTGCAGCCGGCCACCACATTGGTGCCGTAGGCTATCATCTGTTCGGTGTGGAACATGCCTTCCCGGCCGGTAACGCCCTGCACCACCACCCTTGAATCTTTGTTTACCAGGATACTCATTGGGCGCCTCCAACCACCTTGGCGATCTTCACCGCCGCATCACTCATGCTGGCGGCCACCTCAAAGGTAAGGTCGCTCTCATTCAGGATTTTGCGGCCCTCTTCCACATTGGTGCCCTCCAGGCGCACCACCAGGGGCACATTCAGGTTCACCTTCTTGGCCGCGGCCACCACGCCGCCCGCAAGCACGTCACACCTTAAGATGCCGCCGAATATGTTGATCAGGATGGCTTTCACATTGGGGTCGGAGAGGATAACCTCAAAGCCCTTGGTCACCATCTCCTCAGAGGCTCCGCCGCCCACATCCAGGAAGTTGGCCGGGGATGCGCCCGCTTGGTTCACCAGGTCCATGGTGGCCATGGCCAGGCCCGCGCCGTTGACCATGGTGCCCACGTTGCCGTCCAGGCGTATATAGTTCAGCCCCTGATCCACAGCCTCACGCTCCAATGCGTCGGTCTCCTGGGGATCTTCCAGCTTGGCGATGTCGGGGTGGCGCTTGAGCGCGCTGTCGTCAAAGTTCAGCTTGGCATCCAGGGCCACCACATTGCCTTCGCCGGTTACTGCCAAGGGGTTTATCTCCACCAAGGTGGCCTCTTTTTCCCAGGCCAGCCGTACCAGACCGCTCACGATCTTCACGCCCTGGTTCACCTGGGCGGGCTCCAAGCCGGAGCCGAAGAAAAGCTTCCTGGCCTGGAAAGCCCATGGGTATTGGCCGGGCTCGATGTGGGTGGTGAATATCTTTTCCGGGGTTTTTTCGGCCACCTCTTCAATATCCATTCCACCGGCCGGGCTCATCATAACGGCCAGGCGCTGGGCGCCCCGGTCCAGCACCACGGCCAGATACAGCTCCTTGGCTATATCGGTGCCCTGCTCCACATAAACCTTGCGCACCAGCTTGCCTTCGGGGCCGGTCTGGTGGGTTACCAGGGTCATGCCCAGGATGTCCGCGGCTGCGGCTTGAACCTCGTCAAGACTCTTTACCACCTTGACCCCGCCGCCCTTGCCGCGCCCGCCGGCATGAATCTGGGCCTTGACCACATATACCGGCCCGGGCAGGGATTCGGCCACCTGGCGGGCCTCTTGCGGGGTGGTGGCCAGACCGCCCTGCGGCACCGGCACCCCAAAGGAGGCCAGAACCTCTTTGGCTTGATACTCATGTACGTTCATGATTACTCCGGTAACTTGCTAAGCATGAATTGAGTGACAGGCGGCCCAATGTCCAACCCGGGCTGCAAGAACAAACCGGGTGTTTTTTTGTTATGTGCAATATGCCAGGCAGCATATGCGTACTAACAATCATCCGGGCATGCACCCGGACGAAAAAAAAAGGACATTCAGACCGCCTGCGAAAACCTCTGCATCTTACTATGAATCGCGCTCTTCGTACAGTTTTCTGCCCAGCTCCAGCGCTTTTCGGTTCATTTCCAAAAAGGCGGGCGGGATCTTATCTTCCAGCGCTTTCATTATGGATTGCGGTTTCACCTCGGTTAAAAATCCGTTCAGCGCACCCAGCATGCATACGTTGAACACCACCGGCTTGCCGATATTTTTCATTACAGCTTCATACATGGGCAGCTGAACCTGCATGGCGTCCACCCTGCGCGCGGTTTCCACAAAGCTGGGATCGGTGAGCAAAAGACCGCCGGGCCGGATGATTTTTGCGTATTTATTGTAGGCTTCCTGGGTCAGGGCCACCAGGATATGGGGATGCAGCACCTTGGGATAGTGAATGGGTTCGTCGCTGATCACCACATCCGCCCGGGTGGCCCCGCCCCTGGCCTCCGGACCATAGGATTGGGTTTGCACCGCCCTGAGCCCTTCGTGTATGGCTGCCGCCTCGCCCAGCAAAATAGCAGCGGTGATGACGCCCTGGCCGCCGGAGCCTGAAAATACTATGCGTGTGGTTGCCACCTTACTCCTCCAAGAAACAGGACATCAGGCCGTCATAGGCTGCTGTGTATTCGGACCGGTCAGTGTGCACAAAGACGCCGCGCTCCAAAAGCTCGGGATTCTCCACTTTCTTTTTGGAGCCCAGCTTCACGGTGTTGTCCCGGTATAGCTCCATCATTTCCACCGCCGCGCCCAGTTTGTTTTTGCGCCCGTAATAGGTGGGGCACTGGCTCAGTATCTCCACCAGCGAAAAGCCGGTGTGCTGGATAGCCAGCTTGACCAGGCTGATGATCTCCTTGGCGTGATAGGTGGTGGTGCGGGCCACAAAGGTTGCCCCCGCCCCCTTGGCCAGTTCCACGATGTCGAATTCGGGATCAATGGACCCTTTGGATGCCGTGGTGGATTTCATCCGGCACGGCGTGGTCGGCGAGGTCTGGCCGCCGGTCATGCCGTAGATGCGGTTATTCATCACAATGGCCGTCATATTGATGTTGCGCCGGGCGGCGTGGATGAGATGGTTGCCGCCGATGGCCGCGGCGTCTCCGTCACCCATGGGCACTATCACATGCAGATCGGGGCGGCCCATCTTCACGCCTGTGGCAAAGGCCAGGGCCCGGCCATGCAGGGTGTGCATGGTATGGAAATCCAGGTAACCCGGCATGCGCGACGAGCAGCCTATGCCCGAGACCACCACTATATCGTTTTTATCGATCCCCAATTCTTCCACGGCCCGCAGCATGTTGGTCATCACTATGCCGTGACCGCAGCCGGCGCACCAGATCTGGGGCATGAATCTTCTTCTAAGATAATCTCTGACAGGCATGGCTACACTCCCCTGCCTCTTACCATATTCATCATTTTGGCAATGTCGGTATGGCTGATCATGGTTCCGTCAAACCGATTGGCCAGATACACCCGGTCAGGGTTCTGGGCGGCTTTGCACACTTCTTGATAAATCATGCCCCGGTTCATCTCCACCACCAGCACATGGCTGCGTCCCTCGCAGTATTTGCGCACGGTCTCCGTCGGGAAGGGCCACAGGCTCTGCAATTCCAAAAGACCCGTTTTCACCCCGCCCTGCCTGCGCTCTTCCACCATGTGCAATGAACTGCGGGCGGAACATCCGTAGGAAATCAAAAGCTCCTCCGCGTCATCAACGAAATACTCTTTATAGAGCGCTATGGAATCCGCCCGGTTTTCCAGCTTGTCCACCAGGTGGTGCAGGAGGTTGGAGGCCACATCCGGGTCGGTGCTGGGAAAGCCCCACATATCGTGGACCAGGCCGGTGACATTGTAGCGGTGCACCCCGCCGAAATCACTCATGGGCAAGCGGCCGTCCTCGCGGGCCAGGTAGGGATGGTAATCGGTCCCGGCCGGCACATTGGTGCGCAAGCGCTCCACCACCTCCAGCTCGCCCGGCGAAGGTATGGTCACCTTTTCGCGCATATGCCCCACCACCTCGTCCAAAAGCAGGATCACCGGAGTGCGGTAGGTCTCGGCCAGGTTGAAGGCCTGCACCGTCACTTTCAGCACTTCCTGCAGATTAGAAGCGGTCAGTGCTATGATGCTGTGGTCGCCGTGGGTTCCCCAGCGGGCCTGCATGACGTCGCCTTGAGCCGGTGCGGTGGCGATGCCGGTGGACGGCCCCGTCCTTTGCACATTGCACACCACGCAAGGGACCTCGGCTATCACGGCATATCCGATGGCTTCCTGCATAAGGGAAAAGCCCGGACCGGAAGTGGCTGTCATGGCTTTGTGGCCCGTGAGGGACGCCCCCACAATGGCGCACATGGAGGCAATCTCGTCTTCCATCTGCATGAACTTGCCGCCCCGGGAGGGCAGTCTGGCCGAGAGCTCCTCGGCTATCTCGGTGGAGGGGGTTATGGGATAACCCGCATAAAAACTGAGACCCGCATAAAGCGCGCCTTCCACCACCGCCTCGTTACCTTGTAAGAACTTGACTTGACCACCCACGGTGCGTCACTCCTCATCCTTTAAGACAATGGCCGCGTCTGGGCAGCGAAGCTCGCAAAGCCCACAACGTATGCAGTCATCCTTGCGAGACCACACCGCCTTGTTGTGTTTGTCCAAATCGAGCGCCTGCTTGGGGCAAAACGCCACGCATATGCCGCACCCCTTGCACCACTCGCGGTCAATGACCACCCGTTTACTGGATTTCCCCTTGTCTGGTTGCATGACTTTTCCGATTATTGTGGTTATGGTATTTTAGCCTGGATTGATTTTCTCAAGCATCAGGCCGGTTGACATTTTGGTGAATAGATCATTTATCAGGTCCGCAATGGTTAAATGGTTACACAAAGGCATACTAAAATTATAGCGGCCCACCCGAGTGGAGTGTATTATAATTGAAATAATAATATTGTCATACAAAATATCACCGTACGACCAATTTTTATTCAAATAATTTTTCCACAGTGAGATCAGCAAGATGGCTCCCAAAAAACTCAATACGCCCACCTTTGGCGACAAGGCGAGCCTGCCGGACATGGTAGCGGACTATCTGACCGGGGAGATAGAACGCGGCACATTCAAAACCGGTGAAACCCTTGCCCCGGAAATTGAGCTGGCCGAACAGTTCGGAGTCAGCCGCACGGTTATCCGCGAGGCCTTGGCCAGGCTGAAGCATGATGGGCTTTTGGAATCCCGCCAGCGGGTGGGGGCCATGGTGGCCGCGCCTTATCAAAAACGGGCTTTCAGGCTGGGCAGCCTCAATCCCCAAGACCCGGAGATGCTGGGCCATCTGTATGAAGTGCGGGCCATCCTGGAGGCCGGAGCCGCCTTTTTGGCCGCCCAGCGGCGTAACGCTGAAGACCTGGAGCAATTCCGCGACTACCTGGACAAATTGAGCGGTGCAATCGAAAGGGGCAAACACGCCACCAGCTTTGACCTGGCCTTTCACCATCATCTCACCGAGGCCACCCACAATCCCCTGCTCAAGGAACTGGTCGATTTTTTAAACGCCAAGGTAAGCCAGATGATCCAAATAGCCCGCGAAAAATCCGACAAACTGCCGGAGCTGGCCCGTTCGGTGCACCAGGAGCATGTTGCCCTGTTCGAATCCATAGAGGCCGGCAATTCCCTCAAGGCGATGCGCCTGGCCTGGGAACACCTGGAATCCGGCGCCCGCCGCCAAAACCTGTCTAGTTTTTGGGAAAAAAAAGAGGAAGACTGACAGCCCCTTTCAGAAATTCAAGCCAAGTACACAGTAAGCATCTTTCAAGAATAAAAACCGGAGCCCCGCAAGGGACCCCGGTCTTTCATCAAGTGACCTGGCTGTTCTCAAGCCGCCGCAGGCTGAACCTTTTCCCTTTTCATGCGGGGGTATTGCAGAAGATACATAAGGCCATAAAGCCCCAGGCCGCACAGCTTGATCCATTCCGCCACGTTCACGCCCAGGAAGACGGCATTTTCCGCATCATGCACGCCCAGCCAACCCGCCACCCCAAAGGGACGCAGGATTATTAATGTGATCAGCAAAAATATAACCGCCTCCCAGGGTTTGTTGCGGGCTATGAAAAAGCCCTGGGTGGCGCAGGCAAAGGCGAACATGGCGAACACACCGGTGATGAATATCCATGACGCGGTCCATATGTTGTCCACCCCGATGAGCAAGAGGCGCTCGTTGAAGATGAACATGAAAGGCAGTATGGCGGTGCGGATATCGTACATGAATCCCTGCACCCCGGTGGCAATGGGTCTGCTGTGGGCTATGGCGCTGGCCGCATAGGCCGCCAGGCCCACCGGCGGGGTGTCGTCGGCCAGGATGCCGAAGAAAAACACAAAGAGGTGGGCCTGTATCAAGGCTACCTCCAGACCCGCACCAGGAGCCAGATCCACAATCACCTTGGCGGTCAGCGAGGCCATGACGATGTAGTTCGCCGTGGTGGGCAGGCCCATGCCCAGAAGCAGGCAGGCCACCGCGGTCAGGATCAGCAGGACATACAGGTTGCCTCCGCTGATCACGTCCACCACCTCGGTGATAAGGCCGCCCAGCCCCATGGTCACCACGCCCACGATGATGCCCGCCGCGGCCACGGCCACGCCGATGCCCATCATGTTGCGCCCGCCGGCCACCAGGGATTCCCAGATGGTCTTGCCGGCCACCTTGAACCCGAAGCTGATGGATTTACCCTCCTTTTTGGCCATGACGGGACCCATAATCACGATGAGCACGATGAGAACCATGATGGACCAAAAGGCCGCGAACTGGGGACTGCGGCGCTCCCACATAAGGAAATAGATCAGCACGATAAGCGGGATCAAAAAGTGAATGCCGTTTATGAAGGTAGTGAAAAACACGGGCAGCTGGGCCTTGGGCAGGCCCTTCAGCCCCAGTTTGCCTGCTTCCAGATGGGTGATGTAGAACAGCGCGATATAGCTGATCACCGCGGGCACAAAGGCCGCCTTGACCACCTCGATATAAGGTATGTTGCAGTATTCGGCGATGATAAAGGCGGCCGCGCCCATGATGGGAGGCATGAGCTGGCCGTTGGTGGAAGCGGCCACTTCCACCGCCGCCGCCTTCTCTGCCGGATAGCCCACGCTCTTCATGAGCGGGATGGTGAAGGTTCCGGTGGTGACCACATTGGCGATGGAACTGCCCGAGATGAGCCCGGTGGTACCGGAAGCCAGCACCGCCGCCTTGGCCGGGCCGCCCTTAAAGGAGCCCAGCAGACTGAAGGCCAGGTCCACGAAATAGCGTCCGCCGCCCGCCTTTTCCAGCATGGAGCCCAGGAGCACAAACAGGAACACAATGGTCGCCGAAACATCCAGGGGTATGCCGTATATGCCTTCGGTGCTTATGGTCTGCTGGCTCATGAAGCGCGAAAAGCCGACACCCTTGAAGGCGATCACGTCCGGCATGTAGGGGCCGAAGAATGAATAAAAGATAAAAAAGGTGGCCACCACGGCCAGGGCCGGACCCAAGGAGCGCCGGGCCGCCTCCAAAAGCAGCACGATCAGAATCACCCCGATAATAACATCGGGCAGATTGGGCGAACCTTGGCGGGTGGCAAGCTCATCATAGAATACCGCCAGATACAATGAGGCTGCACAGGCCACGCCGGCCAAGAGCCAGTCTATCCAGCGTATGCGTTTCCGGTCGGTCAGAAAAGCCAGGCCGCCGTGCAGCTGGCGCTTTTTGAATAAAGGATAGCTCAGATAAACCAGCACGATGGCGAAGGCAAGGTGAACGGCCCGGATATAGACCGCCTGCAATAAAAGCACCTCGGCCAAAGAGAGCTGAAAAATGGACCACGCCGCGGCTATCACCGGAATCACCCAGGCTTGCCAGCCCTGGGGATTGCGCGAGCCTATTTCGGAATCCTCCATCATCCTCTGGGCTTCCAGGGCTCCATCATCCTCGGTCTGCCCCGGTTCTGCTTGCAACGCCTCTTTGATTTCTTCCTTATCGGGCATACCATCTCCCCTGATTAGGCCGCGCCAGAAAGGCTTTTTTGCACCGGCGATTCCCCAAGCCGGCCCCACACAGCCTGTGCGGACGGTTTGAGGCATGGCCGGATGGGGCCGGAACCGCAAATAAAGCGGTTCCGGCCGTTGCCGATTTCAGCCTACTTCAGGCCGGCTTCCTTGTAGTACTTCATGGCCCCGGGATGTATGGGGGCGCTCATGCCTTCCAGCATCTGTTCTTTGGTCAGCACCTTATAGGCCGGGTGCAGCTTCTTGAAGTCCTCGAAGTTCTCGAAAACTTCCTTGGTGATGGCGTAGACCACGTCATCCGGCACATCGGCCCGGGTGACGAAGGTGGCCTTGACCGCAAAGGAGGGCACCAGCTCTTCCTTGTTCAAGGCGCCGGGGTAGAATTCCATGGGGATACCGGCCTTGACATAGTAGGGATACTTCTTGGTCAGGGCGGTAACCTGCTTGTCGTCGAAGGGAATGAACTTGACCTTGATGCGGCCCGCGGTGGCCTCCTTGAACAGACCGGCGGGATGGCCCACGGTGTATACAAAGGCGTCGATCCGGCCGTCCTGCAGCATCTTGCTGGATTCGGCGGCCTTGAGGCCTTCGGCCCGGCCCAGGTCGGCATGACTCATTCCGTACTCTTTTAGGATGTCCACAAAATTCTGACGCTGGCCGGAGCCGGGGTTGCCCACGCCCACCGCCTTGCCTTTAAGGTCGGTCACCTTGTTGATGCCGCTGCCCTCGGCCGCACATAATACGTGTGATTCGGGGTGGATGGTGAAAACGGCCCGCAGGTTTTTCTGGGGTCCTTTGTCCTTCCAGTCGGCGGTGCCGTTCCAGGCCTGGTACTGGCGGTCGGACTGCACCACGCCGAATTCCAGGTCTCCGGCCATGATGGCGTTCACATTGAACACCGACCCGCCGGTGGATTCCACTGTGCAGCGCAGGTTGTATTGTTTACGCTTTTTGTTCACGATTTTGGCAATGGCGCCGCCAGTGGGATAGTACACGCCGGTAACGCCGCCGGTGCCGATGGTTACGAAGGTTGTTCTTGCTTCAGCCGGGGCCACAGTCAGAGCGCAGCCAAATGCAAACGCCACGGCAAACAGCAATACTGCCAGTTTTTTCATAAGTCCCTCCTCGCCTTTCATCTGGCCCATGGGCCGGTTCTGGGTGTTAAAGGTCATGGATCTCGCTATTGATACCCACCCTGAATATAAGGGTGTAAATTCCGGCTTAACTGCTTACATGCGCAATATTTCAAAGAAGTGTGATTGATTCTAGCTGCGTATTATTAATTATAGATGATCAACCCCCTTGCTGGATAGCCATGTTTCCTGCTTATTACAACATTGCTTCGCCCACACCCTCATACAGCATCATTTATCGTCTTTTTTGCGCTGGGCAAAATCCTCCAGAGCACCCTGGCGTTCGGGCGCGAACACGCAGGCCAGACAGGCCTCCAACTCATAGTCCATCAGCGCCTCCAAACTGACCTCGGGCGACATGTCTATGCCCTTTTTAATCAGCGCGATGGAAAATCCCGAGTTGGGCGCGATCTTGGCGGCCAAATCCCGGGCGCGCTCCATAAGCTCTTCATCGGGCACCACATAATTCACCAGGCCGATGTCAAATGCGGTCTGGCCGCTGATAAACTCGCTGGTGAATAAAAGCTCCTTGGCCTTGGCCGGGCCCACCAAAAGAGGCAAGAGCCTCATGGCCCCGCCGGTCACCGAACTGCTCACCTTGGCCTCCGGGGAACCGAACTTGGCGCTTTCGGCCGCCACCCGCAAATCGCAGGCCAAAGCCAGCTCATAGCCCGAGCCCAAGGCATAACCGTTGACCGCCGCTATGGTGGGCTTGGGGAACCGGATTATCTTGCGCGAGATCTCCTGCAAGTTGGTCAGATAGTCCCGGTACTGGGCTGGGGTGCGGTCCTTGGAATCCTTGAGGTCCGCTCCGGTGCTGAATGCCCTGCCCACCCCGGTCAGGATCACCGCCTTTATGGCCGGGTCTTCCCCGGCTTTGGTAAAGGCGGCTTCCAATTCCAGCCAAAGCTGCTTGTTCATGGCGTTGAGCACTTTGGGCCGGTTTAGGGTGATTATGGCAAATTGGTCTTTTTCTTCATATATAACCGTGGGTTCAGACATTTTTATCTCCACACTGTTCTGGTATTTGATTCAGCCCAGGATTACCCGGCAATCCACAATGCTCAGTCCTTTTTCGTGCACTATCACCGGATTCAGGTCTATCTCGCCTATCTCCGGGTTTTGGGTCATAAGTTGCGAGAGCCTAAGCAAAAGATCCCTTATGGCTGTTATATCCTTGGGGCTATCGCCCCGCGCGCCTTGAAGCAGAGCCAGGCCCTTGATCCTGTGAATCATGCGGTCAGCCTCAGGGTCTGATATGGGAGCCACTCCAAAGGCCACGTCTTTTAAAACCTCCACAAAGACCCCGCCCAAGCCGAACATCAGCACCGGGCCAAAGGATGGATCACGCACCGCGCCGATGATGCATTCCCGTCCGGGAGGGGCCATGGAGCAGAGCAGCACCCCGTTGATACGCTCAGGGGTGGTAACCGTGCCCGCGTTAGCCAATACCAGTTCAGCGCCCCGGCTTACCTCGGCCGCGTCCGCCAGGTTGAGCTTCACCCCTCCGGCATCGGATTTATGGATGATGTCCGGGCTCACGATCTTGCAGACCTGGGGATATGCCAGTTCCTCACTGAGGCGGGCGGCCTCGGCCGGGTCCTTGGCCAAACGGGCCTCGGGCAGGCTCAGGCCGTACGCCGCCAGCAGATCACGGGCCTCGGTCTCCAAAAGATTGCTGCGCCCCGACGCCCGCACCTTTTCAAACAGCTTAAGGGCCTGCTTGCGTGCCTCGGTCTCTGGAATAGACCCGGCCCCATCCAGAGCCCGTGAGGCTATGCGGGCTTGAGTCCCCAGGGCGGCCAGGCATTGGGCGGTGCGCTCTGATGAGTCCAGCAGACCCACCCCGCCCTCTTTGAGAGCCCGCAAAGAATCAAACGGCTCATGGGCGAAACTGGTGTGCACTATGAGAGGCTTGCCATGCTCTTTGGCCAGTTCGCCCAGCCGCTTGGCCGCGGCGGTCTCCAACTCCCCCACGTGGGGCGCGATTATTTCCTTGAACCCCCCAAAGAACCCGGTGATAAAGACCATATCCACTTCTGGATCGCTCATCACCCCATCCACGCACTGGACTATCACATCCGGGTTTTCCTCGGCGGTGCCGCCATAGTCAATGGGATTATGGGCCGGCATGCCCGCCAAAAGGTGCGGTCTTATGCGCTCCTGGGTTTCGCTGCTCAAAACCGGCACCGTAAGCCCCCAGCGTTCGGCGTTATCGGCCGCCACCGAGTTATCCCCACCCCCTTCGCTCAAAATGGCCACCCGGTTTCCCTTGGGCACCGGATGGTCCAAAAAGGCTTCGGCCAAATCGAACATCTCATCCACATTGTTCACCCGGTGAATACCGGCCTGTTTAAAGGCGTCCTCCACAATGGCGTCCGAGACCGCCAGCGCCCCGGTATGGGAAGCGCTGGCCCGTTGTCCGGCGGTGCTGCGGCCCACCTTCAAGGCGATCACCGGCTTTTTGCGGGTGGCCTTTTTGCACACCCGCACGATCTCATCGCCTTGTTTGATGCTCTCCAGATAGAGCATGATCACCCCGGTTTGATCATCCTCGGCCAAAAACTCTATATACTCGTGGAAATGCACCCCGATGGCGTTTCCCGAGCTGATGATCCTCGAAAAGCCCCGTCCCCGCATGCGGGCGTAATGGCTCAGGGAATCTATGATGTTGCCGCTTTGGGCCAGCACCGACAGCCTGCCCGGCTGAATGCCCGGAATGCCCAAGAGATTCACTTTGGGGCCGGAGGAAAACATTCCGGAGCAGTTGGGGCCTATGACCCGCAGGTTGGTTTTGGCCGCCTCTGCAAGAATCTGGGCCTCTATGGCCTTGCCTTCGGGACCGGTCTCGCCCAGCCCGGCGGTGATGATCACCACCCCGCCCGCGCCCTTGGCCGCTGCCTGGGCCACGCTGTCCGGGATGAAACGGCCCGGAATCACGATCATGGCCAGGTCTATGTTGCCGGGCACATCAGCCAGGGATGGATAGGCCTTCCGGCCGAACAGGGTGTCCCGTTTGGGGTTGATCAGATAGACCTCGCCCTCAAACCCGCCCTCAAAAAGGCTGCGGGTGCGGCGCTCGGCTGCTTTTCCCGGCACCTCGGAGGCTCCCACCACTGCAATGCTCCTGGGATTCAGGATGGGCTCCAAGGGATGATTAGGTTTCATTTTTTTATCTTTCTATATTTGTCTGACCGTTAACGCCAAATACTCATTGCTTGCCCCCCGCGGGACGGCTTGCGCCGCCGGGGCGCTGCAAGCCCTATTGCGTCTCAGAATGAAGGTACACGCCCTTTTCCTCCCAAATGCGCTCCAGCTTGCGCAGATGATCCAGGGAGTTTTGTCCGTCCAGATAGGCCACCGCCGTCACCAGGGCGTTTATCAGGCTGAGCGGTGCGGTGAAAGACTCCATGAAAGACCCCATGGAACAAGCGGCAGAAAGCACGACGTCAGCATGTCTGGCCAACGGCGAAAGCTCGCTGTCCGTAATCGCAATAACTTTTATGCCTGCATTATGAGCCTCTTCGGCCACCTGCACCGTGAGGCTGGTGTAGCGGGGATAGGAAATCGCAACCAGCACGGCGCTTGGGTCCAAGGCCCGGGTTTCCGCCCAGACATAGCCGATTCCCGGGCTGAGCTGATGCACCCTGCGGCCCAGAAATCGCAGGCTGGACCCCATGAACTGGGCCAGTGAATGGGCCGAGCGCAATCCGATTATGGCGGTCTCGGGAGCCTTGGCCAGCATTTTGGCAGCAACGCTTACGCCCTTGCCCGGACCGGCCTGCATGGTGCGGGTCAGATTTTCCAGATCCTTTTGCATCACCGCTACGACCAGCTCCTGCACGCTTGAGCTGTGTCCCACAGTCCTTTCAAGCCGGGAAACCGTATCCTGGCCTTGGAACAGAACCCGCCGCAAGTGCTCCTTGAAATCGGTGAGCCCGTTAAAACCCAGGGACTGGCAAACTCTGACCACGGTAGCGTCGCTCAGCCCCAGACGCACGGCCAGTTCAGCGGCGCTCATGAAAACCGCATCCTGGGGCCTATCCAGCACGAACTCCACCACCTTGCGCTGACTCTTGGTCAACCGCTTGGGATCTTTCTTGAATAGTGCTTGAGGTTTCAGCATAATGCTCCTGTAGCATATACTACGGCATTAAACTATAATGTAATAAATACTACAGATAGCAATTCCAGGTCAACAGGTAAATAAAGCAAGAGTTTTTGAGAAGAGCCGTCAGGTTAGCACGGCCTTGCAGGCCAATTCCGGCCAAGCAAGGCACTAGACGGGCAACGCTTTGCATAATGCAAATAATAGATAGCAGCCGCCGGGCCGCACGGCGTAAACTAATAACTGCGTATGAACTATTAACAGGGAGGCGACTATGGATCGGGTGGAAATCAAAAAAGTGCTGGTGGCTTTGGACCTGTCCGACTATTCCCAGATCACTTTCAGGCATGCGGCTACCCTGGCCGAAAAGTTCGATGCCGAACTGGTGGTGCTGAATGTGATCAACAGCGAGGGCCTGGAGCATTTGGAGCAGGTGGCCCAGTTGGGATATCCCGACCTGGACACCAACCACTACCTTTCCAACCTGACCGAAGATCGCCGAAAGATATTCAGGCAGACCTACAAGCCGGCCCTATCCGGAATCAGGCACCGCTTTGAATTCAAAATGGGCACCCCTTACCGCCAAATAATCAAGGCGGCCAAGGAGGAAGCCGCCGACCTACTGGTTATTGGAGCCAAGGGAAGCAGCTCAATTTCAGATATGCTGTTTGGGGTTAATGCGGAAAAGATCATCCGCCGCTCTCCCTGCACGGTGGTAAGCGTGCGTGAGTGATGGCAGGCTTTCACTCAGCCCTTTTTAGCCAGGCACCGGGGGCATAGCCCGTCCAGGCTGATGGTCAGATGATCAAGCTGGGCCGGAAATACGCTTTTCAGGCGTTTCAAATCCACACTTACAGTATCCGCCGGCAAACATCGCAGAACCCCGCAGCCGGAACAGTGAAAATGGGGATGGCTGTCATGCCCCAGCACGGAGGCCAGGTGATACAGCCACGCCGCTCCGCCCGCCCGGGTCCGCTCCACCAGGCCCGCGCTGTAAAAAGCATCCAAAGTGCGGTATACCGTCACCCGGTCCGTAGGCCGCGCACCCTGCGCCTGGCCGTGTATTTCATCAGCGCTTTGCGGGCTTACAGCCTGGTCCAGCACCAAGAGCACCATAAGCCGGGTGGGGGTGGCCTTGAGCCCCTTGTCTCTGAGCAGTTTCGCGAATTTCTCAAATACCGGGTTTTCAGGCATCGGCACCTCTTTCCCGCAGATTTTTGAGAGCCAAGGTGATGAAAAAACCGCAGCCCGCCACCAGGATGATGCTGGGTCCGGAGGTCAGGTCCCACTCATAGGCCAGCCATAATCCGACCAGGCTGAAAAGCGCGCTCAACCCCGCGGCCACGATCATCATGGCCTTAAGGCTGCGGCACCAGGCCTCGGCAATATAGGGGGGTATGGTCAGCAGGGCGATTATGAGAATCAAACCGGCCACCCGGATCAAAAGCACTACAGTAAGCGCAATCAACATATAAAGCACCAGGAACAAAATCCTGGTCGGAACTCCCCTGGTGCGGGCGAACTGTTCATCAAAGGAAAGAGCCAAAAGCTGGCGGTAGTAGAACAGGGCAAAGAGTACCAGCACCAGATCCAGGGCGGCGATCAGGTAGAGGTCACCGGACGGCACGGCCAGGATGGAGCCGAACAAGTAGCTCATCAGATCGACATTGTATCCCGGGGTGAGATCGATCAGCACTATGCCCAAGGCCATGCCCAGGGCCCATATAACCCCGATGAAGGTGTCGGCCCTTTGTTTGTGAGCCAGGGTGATGCCGCCCATGAGCAGGGACGCGGCCACCGTGAACCCCAAGGCCCCGGCCAGGGGGCTGATGCCCAGAAAAAAGGCCAGCCCGATGCCGCCGTATGCGCTGTGGGCTATGCCGCCAGACACAAAAACGATGCGGTTGACCACCACCAGACTGCCCACCACCCCGCAAGCAACCGAGGCCAGAAGCGCCGCCCCAAAGGCGTTCTGCATGAACTCCAGATGCAAAAGCTCAAACATGCTCATCACCGCAGCAATCATGGGTGGCCAGCACCCGGTGGGGCAGTCCGTGGGCTATGAGTTCCACCGGACAGCGGTAGGTGTCGCTCAGCATCTGGGGGGTTATTTCGGGTTTTGGGTGATAATGCACCCGCTCATTTACGCAAGCCACCGATTTTATATGGCTTGATATGGCGGTGAGATCGTGGCTTACCATGCAGATAGTGGCTTTGCGGTTAAGCTCTTCAAAAAGATCAAACAGCTTGGCCTGCCACTCCTGGTCCACGCTGGCCACCGGTTCATCCAGGAAGATCAGCTCCGGTTCTCCGGCCAAGGCCCGGGCGATCATCACTCGCTGACGCTGCCCTCCGGAAAGACGGTCCAGACGCCAGTCGCGCCGGGGCCACAAGCCAACCAGCTCCAGAGCCTTTTGAGCCGCGGCCCGGTCCTGTCTGGACCAGCGCCAACTGGTCCGGCCCGGGCGCAGGCAGCCGGTGAGGACCAGTTCCAAAACCGTGGCGGGAAATCCCTTGCTGCCTTCATAATCCTGGGGCACATAGCCCACCCGGGTCAAAATCTTGCTGAAGCTCAGGCCGGTAGGCTGACCCAAAACGCTGATGCTGCCCCTTTGAGGACGCAACAGGCCCAGGCATAGTTTGAGCAAGGTGGACTTGCCGCCGCCGTTGGGTCCCAAAAAGGCCACGAAGTCCCCGGGCTCTATCTGCAAGTTAACCCCGCTCAGCACGGCCTGCCTGCCGTAGGCAAAATCAAGCCCGCGTATGTCTATCGCCGCTGATGCCACCGAAGCCTCCCCGCCACGGGATTTAGTACAAAGCCTTTTTCACCTGCTCAGCCATCCGGTGCATGTTCCGGGCCCAATCCGGAGCCAGGGGGTCTATGGCAATCACCTTGCCCCCTATGGCCCGGGCCACGGTCCGGGCCGAACGGGTGGAAAACTGCGGCTGCACCAGTATCACCTTGGCCCCTTCGTGTTTGGCTTGTTCTATCAGACTGGCCAGTCCCTTGGCCGTGGGTTCTTTGCCCTCTTTTTCTATGGCCACCTGGCACAGCCCGTATGCCCGGCAAAAATATCCCCAAGCCGGGTGGAAAACCAGGACTTTTTTATGCCGCCCCAGGCCGCTTAAAGCCTGGCTCAGCTCCATATCAAGCTTTTCCAGCTCGGCCGCAAATGCCGCCAGGTTCCGGTCGTAGGCCTTTTTATTGGCGGGATCTGCCTTGACCAAACCATCCCGGATGGCCCGGGCCTGAATCTCCACCAGTTTGGGAGCCAGCCAGATATGAGGGTCCAGACCTTGATGCTTATGCCCTGCGCCCTGATGATCATGGGCCTTGGCGGGCGGCTTGGGCTCATCGGCCTTATGTGGGTGGCCTTTTGGGTGATGTTCACCCGCATCACGCGCGGTCATGGCCACCCGGGGAACCTTTGCATGGGTGTGCACCCAGATCAATTCCGGGTTAAGCGCCTTGAACTTGGCCAGCCAGGTGTTTTCAAACTCCAAGCCCAGGCTGAAAAAGAGATCCGCCTTGGCCAGGGTTTCCATCTGTTTGGGTTTGGGCTCGTAGGTGTGGGAATCCGCCCCCGGCGGCACCATCACCTGTACGGAAACCAGATCACCGCCAACTTTCTGCACAAAGTATTTTTGGGGCGCAATGCTCACCACGGCATTGATCCGCGCCTCCGCTTGTGTACTCATCAGGCCCAGGCCCACGGCCAGGGCAACCAGGCTCAACAGGAAACATGTTTTGACATTTGAATGCATAACGGCTCTCCATAAATGCAACTAAGTTGCCTTTATAATGCAACTCAGTTGCATTTCTGTCAAGCCTGATATCCAGCTGTAACAAAAACGCCACAATAAGCGGCCAGTTGCAAAAAGGCTCGGCCCGCAGCCTGAATCCATTCCGGTTTGTGGGGATTATTAGAATCTTCGGTCAGTTGGCAAAACAGCCTTCTTTATGAACAGCCAAGCCCGCCGTATCGGCTGAAGATGATTAGTAGAACCAGGTGTCCATTGCTTTCAGCCTCTTATATTTCCGGTAGCAAAGCAATGACACCACCAAAAACACCACAGCGCCCCCAATAAGCATCAGACCATAATAAAGCTGCTGGCCCTTCCCCGTAGTGAGGCCTCCCATCGCCATATCATAAATAGGGATGGTTATAATGACGCAGCCGAAGGACAGGCCTGCGCAAAGAATAGTGAACAAACCATATAGAAATTTCATGGCCTTCCCCCTCTGACAACAGCTTGGAAGCCAGGCTGAAAACCGACGGCGCAGCCAACCGGGCAAAACTCCGCACGCGCCAGCCCCGAGTACTCACTTGATATAATAGCGGTTATTTGGGCTTATTGGTGAAAAAAGCTTATTCCGTACGAGTCTTTTGGGTCAAACCCTTTGCTGCAAGCGGTCCAAAGGCAATATCACCCATTTTTTTGGGCCGCTTCCAAGGTTTGACAATCCCGGCCCGGGCGCAAGCAAGGGCAGAGCCATCCCCTTTCCGGATCATTGCGGCCATTGGGCGCCATCATGATTTTGGCTTCTGGGGCTTGGGCTTGGCAGGCAGATTTTCAAAACAATCGATCAGAAATATCCAAGTGAGGCCCTTTACATCCTGCAAAAGCGGTGTGTTGTGCATCCGGCTGAAGGTGAAGGCATTGCTGTCTTTGGCAGGCGGGGCCATGCCCCTGATCCGCTGCTTCAGCCAGGCCTTGTACCGGGCCTCATCGCCAAAGCAGGCTTCTATGGAATCCGGGTCCGGGGCCTTTGAGGACTTGCGCCGTTTTTTGATGTCATCATCCCAGTTGAATACATCGTCCAGGTAATGCAGGGTTCTGGTCTTTGGATTATAGGCAAAGACAAAGTTGGCGATTCTTCCCTTGTAGCGCTGCACATCAGGATCTTTGTAGTTCCGGATCATGGGCCAGCCTTCTTTTTTGAGCAAGGCCCGATACTCTTTGGCTATGCCTTCAGCCAGGGCCAGCTTTTCCCCCCGGGTCATCCCGTTCCACTGGGCCCGGGAGAGCCTGTGACCTTCCAGAATATCCGGTTCGGCGGTCAAAGCCGGGTCCACCACCGCAGCGCTGAAATGATAATACTCAAATCCGTTCCAATCCATGATGTGGCTGATGGACACCCGGTTGCTTATGCGGGCGGGCCGGTAAAGCGGGATATGCACGGCGGGTTTTTGGGCCGTGTCGATAAGGTCAAAGACCGCCGCGAACTCCACCCGGGTCAAACCTTCCTCACCCGGAGTGAGGTTGAGGGCCAGGCATTCCTGGCTGTCATTAAAGGCCATTCCCGGCAGGGGAAAATCGGATTTTATTTTGAGCTTATCGCCGGATTGGCTTTTGCACCTGCCAGACATGTACAAACCCAAAGGCGGTCTTTTGGCCCTGGAGAAATCCACATAACCGCGGCTGGTGATATTATGATCGCAGGCTGCCAGCACCAAGACCCCGGCGGTTGTCAAGGCGGCAAGCAGCAGCCAGGCCGCCGCACGTCTGATTCTCGGCCCGTCCCCCAAAATCCTGCTTTTTATTTCCATATCCGGCTCCAAGATCAATTTTGGTAATCAAAGGGATGCCCGGCCCGGAAGTGCCCCACTATTTTGGGGTAATCCCCTGCCAGCAGGTCCATGCTGGAGGTGTGCATGCCCATAGTCCAGATATTGATCACCATATACCGGCCCTGGGGGTTTTTGGAATCGCCCACAATGCCTATGTGATCATACGCGGTGCCGTTGGGTATGCCGGTGTCCATGGTGACTATATCCCCGGGCCGGTAGCCCTCTTGCGCGGAATCCGCGAGCATCTTGTGCAGTGGCCGGGTTTTGTGCTCCAGATAGATTTGCAGGTTGCGGGCGCGGCGATGGTCGATATGATAGTCCGGCCTCTTGATCCGGCGGCTGTAACGCTCTGGATTCGTGATTATATCTTCATGCAAAACCGCCTGCAGGTCAATGCCCGCCCGGCGCAAGGCTCTGATTACGATGTCGGTGCACACCGCCTCAGCTTTGGAGATATCGCCCAGGGGATAGGACAGGCGTCCCCCGGCGGCGGCCTTGCGGGTGTAAAGAGCAGGCTTTTTAAGCTGGGCCTTGGCCCCTTTGAGGATCATCCGGCTGACATAGCCGGGCCGGTTCAGTTCGCGGTCATGCTCCGCACTCTTATATATCTCCACCCGCATGCCCCCGGCGGCATGGTCATAGAGCTTTTTGATATCCGCGTCGTTCATGCCCACGCAGCCCAGGGTCCAGTGGCTGCCCGCTCCCCCGCCATGGATACGGATGCTGCCGCCCAGGGCGGTGTTTTGAGGCGGCATCTTTCCGGACTTTACAGCCCGCACGATGCTAAGATAGGTTTGATAATCAATCAGCCCCCCGGCCAATCCCCGGCGGGCGTCTTCTATGTTGGGATAGCTGATCCGCATGGAGCGGGCCCCGTATTTTGCCTGGCCTGGTTCCTTTATCATCTCGCATAGATAAAAGTGCCCTTCCGGGGTGCCGCCGTCGCCCTGCCGCAGCTTGTCGCCCAGGGGATTAAAGGGGCAGAAGGCGGCGGGATGGCTCTGCACAACCTTGTCCCCCTGCATGAGAAACACCCGGCGCTCTTTCTTGTGCACTTTAATCCAAATGCTGGAGACAAAGTCTGATTTGGCGTAGCCTTCCTGCCCGGACAGGGTGCGGAGTTTGCTCCATCCGTTCGACTGCGACAAGACCCTGACGCTTTGATTCTGCTCAAGCCGCCCAGTGATCCCATGGTTGAGGCCGGGACCGGAGCGCATATTCACCTTTGCCGCTGTCATGTAGTGATAGGCCTGGGCGGGTTTTGCCATAAGCAGGCCAATCCCCGCCAGCGCCATGAGCAGGCCCAGAGTCAAACCTGTTTGGATTTTTGGTTTCATGCGGATTGCTTAATCCTTGCCAGCCAATGATTTTGGCCTCATTCGTAGGGAAGTTGAATCACTTCAAACAGACTACTTGGGCGCACAGTCCGCCCTCAGTGCCTGTATAGACGCCCAGCGCTCAGGCTTCTTTCCCCGTTGCGGAGGCTGGTTCAGGATGCGGGCCGGGGCTATGGCCCGGGTATGGAGACAGAGGCTTTGGCTGCGGACGCGGCGGCGGAGGTTTCATAGGCGGATGTACGATGAACCCGGCCAAGCTAGCGGGTTTCCCCCTTTTAAAGCATTGCCCAACTAATCAGGCGGGTCTTACTTCACTGCCCGATCTTGCTGCCGGTCAGGGACAGGAAAGTGTCCTCCAAATTAACCCGGCGCAGGGTGCATCCCCCCAGCTGGCAGGTTATGAACTGGTTGGCCTCTTCACGGTCCCTGAAATAGGTGGTCTCCATCTCGTGGCCGCTCACCGTGTCCACCGCCCAGACACCGGTCTGAGCCATCAGGGTTTGGGGCGAATCCAAGGCCACGATGCGGCCTTGATTCAAAAACGCCACCCGCTGGGCCAAAAATTCAGCCTCTTCAATGTAGTGGGTGGTGAGAAATATGGTGGCGCCTTCCTGGTGAATGCGCTTGATCAGGGCCCATATGCGCCGGCGCACCCCGGCGTCCAGCCCCACGGTGGGCTCATCCAGGAACAGTATGCGCGGATTGTGCATCAATGCCCGGGCGATCATCACCCGGCGTTTCATGCCGCCGGACAGGGTTTTGGCCATGGAATCCTTGCGGTCCAGCATATCCACGTACTCAAGCAGTTCTTCGCTGCGCTTGTTGCGCTCTGATGCGGACATGCCGAACAGCCGCCCGTGGGTGGCCAGATTCTCCCAGACGCTCAGTTCGGCGTCCAGGTTGGTGGCTTGGGGCATCAGCCCGCATTGCCGTTTGGCCGCTATGGGGGCCTCCGCGATATTATAGCCGTTGAGCCAGGCGGACCCGCCCCCCAGCCTGGTCAGGCCGGTGAGAATGCGTATGGTGGTGCTCTTGCCCGCGCCGTTGGGCCCCAGATAGGCGAACAGCTCTCCGGAGGCCACCTCCAAGTCCACGCCCTTCAGGGCCTGAACCTCCTTATAGGTCTTTACTAGACCCTGCATGCGGATCATCGCGGCCATGGGCTCTATTTGATCACTCCATCCTGGGCGGGCTTCAATGAATGGCAGGGCACAATCATATCAATTTCGCCGCTCTCCAGCATGGCCTTAACCCGGTTGGCGCTCTCCCAGCCCTGGATGGCGTCGGTGTGCACCCCGGGGCAGACCGCCGGGCCGCTATTGGGGAAGTTCAGGTCATTGCAGCAAAATCCGGTGATAAGCACCTTGCCGGATTCCTTGGTGTCCACCACCACGGACTGTCCGCCCGGGGAATGGCCCGGGGTGAATATCACCCGCACACCCGGCACGATCTCCGCATCGCCCTCAAGCTCCACCAGATTCACCCCCTCCAGATAATCGGCGTCATAGCGGTGATCCAGGCTGTGGGGCTCGCGCATGAACTCCAATTCCGCCTTTTGGGCGTACACCGTGGCGTTTTCAAACAGGGCGTCGTTCTCGCAGTGGTCGTTATGCAGATGGGTGTGGATGATTATGTCTATTTCTTCGGGCTTCACCCCAAGGCGCTCCAGGCCGTCTTCCAGGTATTCGCAGCTGACCCCCAATTCGGCTTCCAGGCCTTCGGGAACCATGAAGTCTTCCAGCCCGGTGTCTATGAGGATCTTTTTATCCCCACCTTCCAGGTAAAACACATAGATCGGTATATGGATCGCTTTGCCGTAGTGCCGCTGATAGGTCATTATGCCCTGGTCGGTGGCATTAAGGCCCGTGACTATGGGGTGGATGGTATAGCCGCTCATCACTGTCTCCCGCCTGACTTATTTTTTATGACGCCGTATGTATGAGATGGGATATCCCCCAAGCATCCTTCCTATTTGCCGGATTTATCTCCATTACCCAAAATGGGATACCCCGATTTTCTCACCGCCGCGACCCCGCCGCCCAGGTTGTAGGTGTTGCTGAACCCGGCGGCGTTCAGGGTGCATTGGGCCTCGTAGGAGCGCGCACCGGAGTTGCAGACCAGCACCACGTCCTTGTCTCGGGGCACTTCGTTGAGATGCTGGGCCAGGGTTTCCTGGGGCAGATGGGTCCAGGCCGGCGCGTAGCGCTCCAAAAACGGCTTGGCGTTTTCCGCGGTGCGCATGTCCATGAAAACCGTATCCGCGCCTTCGCCCTGTTCCAGACGCCGGGTGAACTCATCCATATGCATGGAGTTCAAGCGGCCCTCGATGAGGTTTTCCACCGTATTGGCGGCCGCGTTCAGGATATCCAGAGCCGCGCCCAAAGGCGGGCTGTAGGCCATCTCCAGATTGGAAATCTCATCCAGGCTGACCCCGCCGCCGATGGAGGCCGCCAGAGCGTTGACCCGCGCCACCACGGCGTCGCCGTTTTCTCCCAGGGCGGTCAGACCCAAAACCCGGCGGGATGAACGGTCCGCCACCATCTTCATATACATCATGGCCTGGTCCGGATGGAAATGGGCCCGGTCGGCCTGCACCACCAAGGGCGCCGCCGGATCGAAGCCTGCCGCCCTGGCCTGGTCTTCATTAAGGCCGATATGGGCCAGGCTCAGGCCGAAGAGCTTTATGCAGAATGTGCCCACCACGCCGGGGAAGCGGTTCTGGCCGCCCAGCACATTGCCCCCGATGACCCTTCCCATGCGGTTGGCCACCGATCCGGAGGGCATATAGATCCGCTGGCCGGAGATGAGGTGCATCTGGCTCACGCAGTCCCCGCCCGCGAATATATCGGGATCGGAAGTGCGCAGATATTCATCCACCACGATGGCCCCGCGATCATCCAGTTCCAGCCCAGCCTCGCGGGCCAGCTCGCTGTTGGGCCGCACCCCGGTGGCCACCAGGACCAGGTCGCAGGCGATCTCCTCGCCGCCCGCGACGACCCCGCGCACCTTGCCCTGCCCGTCATCCAAAATCCGGCTCACCGGGCAGTTCAAATGGATATTCACCTCATCCTGGGCCTCGAGATGGCTGGTCATCATGGAGGCCATCTCCCGGTCCATGAACGCGGGCAATATGCGATCCGCGGCTTCCACCACATGGGTTTCCACGCCCCACAGATCGGCCAGGGCCTCGGCCATCTCCAGGCCGGTGGCCCCGGCTCCGATCACCACCGCGCTTTCCACCCGGCCCTGGCTCACCATCTCCTGCACCCGCTGGGCGGCATGCAGATCATTGATGGGCATAACCCCTTCCAGGTCCATGCCGGGAACCGGCGGCACCACGGGGCTGGAGCCGGTGGCGATAATCAGCCGGTCATAGGGGATGCTTTTCTCGCCGCCATGGTCAAGGTTGGCTATGCGCACCTGCTTGGTCTTGCGGTCTATGGCCACGGCTTCGGTGCGGGTCAGCACCTCTATGCCCTTGGCCCCTTTGAAAAAGCCCGCATTGCGCTCCATATGAAAACTGGTCGACAAAAGCCCTTTGAGATCGGCCACGTCGCCGGATACGAAGTATGGAATACCGCAACCGCCGTAGGATATCAGGCTGTCCCGGTCCAGCATGGTCACATTTACCGAAGGGTCCAGGCGCTTGATGCGGCAGCCCGCCTTGGGTCCAAGCGCTACTGCTCCTATTATAACTACTTGTAAACTCACGTTACTCTCCTGGTGAAGTAATCAGCACCAAACAAGATACCCCGGCGGTTTGCCCGGGGCAAGCCCTGGCACTGTATTTTGGGAACAGTGCGCTTTGGGAGTATTTGGGGTCAAGACAACCCTGGCGGAGTTTAATTCCGGGCATGCGACAAGGACGGGAGCCATAAAAAGGCCCCCGTCTTTGCGCCTTATTTCTTAATGGCGTAATAGCACACCGGCACCACCAACAGGGTGAAGGCCGTGCTGGCCACCAGCCCGAAGATAAGCGCCCAGGCCAGGCCGCTGAAAATGGGGTCCAGGGTGATGGGCCAGGCTCCCAGGGCCGTGGTGGCGGCGGTGAGTACAATGGGCCGGAAGCGCACCGCGCCGGACTCCACGATGGCCTCTTTGAGCTCCATGGCTTTTTCCGCCATGGCCTGCTCGATGAATTCAATCAGAACCAGGGAGTTGCGGATCACAATGCCGCCCAGGGCTATCATGCCTATCATGCTGGTGGCCGTGAAGAACACCGGGTCCAGGTAGCCGCCTATGGTTTTTGCGGTTAGCACGTTCAAGAGCCAGAAACCCGGCATGATGCCCAGCATGGTCAGCGGGATAGCCACCATAAGCAAAAGCGGCATGAAGAACGAGCCGGTCTGCAGCACCAAAAGGATGTAAATACCCACCAGGGCCGCGCCAAAGGCCAGACCCAGGTCACGGAACACCCGCAGGGTGATCTGCCATTCGCCCTCCCCGGCCCATTCAACCTTCACGCCATGGGGCAGAGGGTCCTTTTCCAGCTTGGCCATGAGGTCGATTACGGTCTCGCCCGGCGCCCGGCCCGCGGTTTCGCCATAGACAAACACCAGGGGGGCCAGATCCTTGTGCATGATGGGCTGTTCGCAAGGCCGGCGCTCAATATACCCCAGTTCGGCCAGGGGAATCATGCGCCCATCGGCCGTGCGCACCGGCACCTGGTTCAGGGTTATCAGGTTCGAGCGCAGCTCACGGGGCAGGATTATATTCACCTTCAGGGGCAGGCGCTCATAAGGCAGGTGTATGGTGGCCGGAGAGTCTCCGGACAGGCTGAGGCGCAGGGTGTTTATGATCTGGCTGGTGGTCACCCCATGCAAGGCGGCCTTTTCCTTGTCCAGCACATAATCCACCCGCAGGCGTTTGGTCTCGCTGGAATCATCGATATCCACCACGCCGGGCTCGGTGGCCATGATCTTTTTCAGCTTTTGGGCCGCCTCGATGAGCTGGTCATAAGTCACCCCTTCCCGGCCGCTCAACTCGGCCACCAGGGTGGCAATCACCGGAGGCCCGGGGGGGGTCTCCACGATTTTGAGGGCCACGTTATGGGCCTTGGCCAGTTCCATCAGCTTATCCCGCAGCCGGAGCACAATGCCGTGGCTCTGCTGGGCCCTGCGCTCCTTTGGGGCCAAATTAACCCTGATGTCGGCCAGGTGGCCGCCTTTGCGCATGTAGTAATGCCGCACCAGGCCGTTGAAGTCCATGGGAGAGGCGATCCCCACATAGCTGGTGTAATCCCGCACCTCGGGCACTCCGGCCAAGAACTCCTCGAATTCCTTCACCGCCCGCGAGCTGTTTTCCAAGGTGGTGCCCTCGGGAAAGTCCAGCACGATCTGGAACTCGTTCTTGTTGTCAAAAGGCAGCATCTTGAGCGGCACCAGGCGCAGCCCGGCCAGGGCCATGGAGCCCGCCAGCATGACCAGAATGGCGATCAAAAGCAGCCAGCGCAGGGCGCGGGATTTAAGGAAAGGCCCCACCAGGGCCTCATATGCCTTTTTCAGGCCCTGCGATGTGGTTTGCTCAGGCTCCTTTTTGGGTCCGGCCTGGGTCTGGACCAGAGGCGAACGCTTTCGCAAAAGCTTATAGCTCAGCCAGGGCACCACGGTGAGCGCCCACAGGGTGGAGAAGGTGACCGTAAGGGGCACATTCACCGCCATGGGTCCCATGTAGGGTCCCATCATGCCGGTGATGAAGAACATGGGCAAAAAGCTAACGATAATCGCCAGGGTCGACATGATCACCGGGGGCAGCACCTCGCCCACCGCGGCCAGGGTGGCGAAACGGGGCTTGAGACGGCCCATGCGGATGTGGCGCTGGATATTGTCCACGTTGGTTATGGGATCGTCCACCACCAGACCCAGGGACAGAATCAAGGCGAACATGGTCACCCGGTTGATGGTGTAGCCGAACAAGTAATTTACAAACAAAGCCAAAGCAAAGGACAGCGGCACCGCGCAGGCCACAACCAGGGCTTCACGCCAGCCCAGGGTGAAGGCCAGCAGCAGCACCACGGTGATCACCGCAAAGGCCAAAGACTTCATCAGCTCGTCTGATTTATTCTGGGCGGTTTCCCCCTGGTTGCGGGTGACGGTCACCTCGACATCGCTGGGCAGCACCCGGCGCTTGAGTTCGTCCATGCGTTCAATAATCTGATTGGCCACCGCAACCGCATTGGTGCCCCTTTTTTTGGCCAATGCCAAGGTTACCGCGTTCTGAATGCACTGGGCCGGGTCTCCGCCGGTCTCGCGCAGATAACGCCTTGAAAATCCTATACGGGTGTAGGACTCTGCCTCCGCCGGGCCGTCTATGACCTTGGCCACATTCTGCAAATACACCGGTCTGCCGTCATACACTCCCACCACCAGCTGCCCCACCTGGCGCACATCGGTAAGGAACGAATCGCTGGTAAGCTCATAAAAGCGGTTGGCCTGGTTAAAGCCGCCCACCTTCAAGGAGGCATCGGCTCCCGCCAGGGCCTCACGCACCTTAAGAGGGCTCATGCCGAAACCGGCCAGGCGTTTCGGGTCCAGCTCCACCCGCACCTCGCGGGGTCTGCCTCCCAAAAGCCTGGTCTGGGAAATATCCGCCACCTCGGCCAGCCGGGCCAAGAGCTCCTCGGCCATGCGCCGGAGCTGGTGGTCGTCGTAGAGCTTGCTGTGCAAGGTCAGGGTGACAATGGGCACATCATCTATCTGCACCGGCTTGACTACCCAGGAATGCACCACGGGCGGGGCCTGATCCTGGTTCATCATGATCTGGTTGTGCAGTTTGACCAAAGAGCGTTCGCGGTCTTCCCCCACGTAATAGCGCACCGTCACCACGGCCTGGCCAGGACGGCTCTGGGAGTAGACGTGCTCCACCCCGTCTATCTGCCACAAAAGCCGCTCCAGCGGCGTGGCGACCAGCTTTTCCACTTCCTTGGCGCTGGCCCCGGGGGCCTGGACGTATACGTCCGCCAGGGGCACCACAATCTGGGGCTCTTCCTCGCGGGGCGTGAACCACACGGCCGCAATGCCCAAAGAGACCGCAACCAGGATCAAGAGCACCGAAAGCTGGGTATTCAAAAAGGGGCTTACCAGCCCCGAGATCATTCCGTGGGGTTTGTACTCCTGCTGCGGGGTCATGGCTAGCGGGCCTCCATCAGCAGGGTTTCGTGGCCGCTGAGCCCGGAAAGTATCTCTACGTTGCTTCCGCGTCTGCGTCCCGTGGTCACATAAACGCAGCGGGGTCCGTCCTTATGCTTTATGAGCACCATTTCAAGCTGCCCCACCCGGTTGATTGCATCCTTCGGCGCCAGGACCACGGCCGATTCACCCACCGGAATCTGCAAACGCCCGAACATGCCGGAATACAGGTCCAGAACAGCCTTCAGCGTCACCTTGACCAAAAAGGTGCGGGTCTGGGGGTCGGCGCTGGGTACAATCTCCTCCACCTTGCCCTTCAGGGGCTCGCCCAATGCGGGTACGGACACCTCCAGATGCTGGCCCACCCGCACCCGGGATATGTAGCTTTCGGGCACATGGGCTTCCAGGCGCAGAGTGCCGCCGGTTTGCATGATCAATAAAGATCTGCCCGGCAAGGCTATATCGCCCGGCTCGATCGTACGCTTGATCACCTGCCCGGCCTCCGGCGCCGTGATGCGGGTGTAGCTGAGCCCGATGCGGGCCTCCTCCACCTCTTTGGCCACCCGGTTAACCGCGGCGTTGGCCCTTTCCAGGGCCTCACGGGTGCGGTCAAGATCCCGTTTGGGGGCGGCCTTTTTGTCATACAGGCGCTTGATGCGCCCATACTCACTGGTCGCCAGCTCCAAGGCGGCCTTGGCCGATTTTAGCCCCTGGGCGGACTGGCCCAGCTTGGCGTTAAGCTGGGAATCATCCAGGATGATCAAGAGCGCGCCGGCCTCCACCCGGTCTCCGGAGCGCACCAGAACCTTTTGAACTTTTGCCGAAATCTGGGCCTCCACCCGGGTTTCGGTGCGGGGCCGCACCGTACCCACGGCCTCATAATAGTCCACCCAAGTGGTGCGCCGGGCCTGGGCTTCCTCATATTTATTGTCCATCTCCTGGGCATGGGCGGGCTCAAAGCCGGGCAGGATTAAATCCGTGGCCAAAAAACCACCCATGTATAGAATCACAAGCACCAGCGCCCCGGCGCCGGCAAACATCGAGATCAATTTAAAACCGCGCTTAGCCATGGAACAGATCAACTCCATCAAAAGGGAAAGGGCGCACCCAGAAAAGCGCGCGACTGAACATCAAATATAAAGTAATAATTCCTGTTTACAATGCACGTCTTCATTAACCTTAAGTACATCATATTATTGTGCACAAAACAGGGTAAAATAAAAACAGGGCAAATAAAACGGGCACCAAATCGAAACGGGCATTTTGGCCTATGAGCGATATAATGTAACAGTTTTGTCTGAATGCCTGTTTCCGGTCTCATCTCTCAGCGGGGCTCACAAGATCCGTACGGCGTTTGGAATAACCATCCGGCCGGCCAAAACATGGCGGTCTCATTGGAGGCATCGTCTTGAAAATAGACATTGAAGACGCCCTGGCCACCTTGGAAGATATGCGGCACGAGGATTCGGATGAGGGCGTGGCCAACGCGCTTTTCAAGGTGGCGGTGGCATATCTGGAGCGCGGCCGCATCGCTCAGGCGGATGAGGCTCTGGATGAAGCCTATTACCTGTGCAAAAAGCTGGACAACCATACCGGCCGGGCACAGATATGCCTGCGCTGGTCGGAGGTTGCCTTGGCCAAAGGGGAAGCCGGACTAGCTGAACAGCACTTGGTGGAGGCCTTGGCGGTCTTTGAAGCACAGGACGACCAGACCGGCGTGGTGGGGGCGCTGGAACGCCTGGGCCGGGTGTATGCTTCGGTTCAAAGGGATGAGGACGCCTGCCGGCATTTCGACCGCGCCTTGAGCATCTGTGAACAGGGCGGCGACCAGGTCGGGCAACTGCTTTTTCTGCAGTACACCGCACCGCTTATGCGCCGCCGGGGCTTGTTGCAGGAGGCCGCCCGATATTATGCCGGCATGGGGGATCTGGCCCGGGCCAAGGGCGACCAGATGCGCGAGGCCTTGGCCTGGGTGGGCATGGGCACCTGCCGGGCGGAGGCGGGAGACATCAGCGGCGGCGCGGCCAATCTGCAAAAAGCCCGGGATATATTCCGCAGTCTGGGGCAATTGAACCGGGCCGAACAGGTGCAGGCCGAGATTGCACGTTTTGAGTCCACAGATCAATGATGCCTTCAGTAAAAAAAAACTTGATTTTCCTATGGAGAAGCCCTAAATAGTTGCGGCGCTCCCAGGGCATTAAGTATACTATACAGACTTGGTGCTAATCATCTAATTAAACTGTTAGTAACTTAACTATTAGGTATCTCGCTCAGCATGTCCGTACTCATACCGGTTTGACCGAAAATCTGTACATTTAGGGAATTTCAGCACCTTGGAACATCAGGTCAACAAGCCAAAAGATCAGGGGATTTCTGCCGGCAGCGCAAAGGGGGGGCATGGTTTCGAAATGGAAAAAAAATCGGCCTTCACAACACAGGTGGAACGCAATCTGAAACCCGGATCTCTGGGCCTTCCTTTGTGGCATTATAAAACCATAGAATCAACCAACCTGGAAGGCCGCAGACGGGCGGAAGCGGGAGCGCCCCATGGGGCTTGTCTGGTGGCGGATTATCAAAGCGCCGGAAGGGGACGCCTGGAACGCAGCTGGCAAGCCCCTCCCTGCGCCGGACTGCTTTTCTCGGTCATACTGCGCCCGAAACTGGCTTGCAATATGGTCTTCGGGCTGACCAACCTGATGGCCCTGGCCATATGCAAAACCATCGAGCGCTCATGCGGACTTCACCCGGGCATCAAATGGCCCAATGATGTTTATTTGGGCAACAAAAAATTGGTGGGCATTCTCACCGAGTTCACCCCCCTGGGCAACAACGTGAAATTCGCGGTGGTGGGAGCCGGGTTGAACGTAAATACCAGCAAAGAGGACCTGCACCGTCTGCCCGCCCCAGCCGAGTCGCTGAAATCCGCCACCGGCCGTTTCTGGGATCGGGCCGAGCTTTTGAGCTCCATCCTGACCGACCTGGACCGGCTCTATGCCCGCTTTACCGAACCCAACCCCCATATTCTGGTGCATGAATACAACCAGCGCTCCACCACCGTGGGCCAGCGCATATCAGTGCGGGACGGCAAGATTGTCCGCACGGGCCGGGCCCAGAGAGTGGACGAAGACGGGGCCCTGGTAATGCTGGAAAACTCCGGCAAGCTGGCCATCATCCGGCATGGAGACGTAAGCGTATTAAAAAACAAATAAGGCTGTCCCACTCAATTACCGTGAAACATGCGGGCTACCTGCCCGTTTTTACTGGGCCCTGTCCCGCAAAAAACGCGCAGTGAGCCAGCCGGCCGCCAGAGCCGCCACGGATATATAAATAAAGGCTCCGCTGAACGAACCGCTTTCTTCCTTGAACCAGCCGCATATCATGGTGATTATGATGGCGCCCAGATTGGCCACAAAATTAACCAGCCCCATCATCGACCCCAAAGAAGCGGGTCCCGCCGCATAGCTTGCGGCCTGAAAGATGGCCCCGAAGTTGGCCGAAGCGCACCACAGGGTGAACACTGCGGCGGTGACAACCACGATTGGAGCGGGAAACGCATACAAAGACAGATAGGAAAGGGCTATCAAGAACATCGAAAGCCAGATCACCCTCAAAGGCCTGATCTTGAGAATTATGGCTCCGCCGGAAAAGCGGCCCAAACCGGATACCAGCATCAAAAGGGCGCCGAGCCAGGCATACTGCGCGCTGGCGCTCTCTCCCATGCTTTCGGCAAAAAGGGCCGGTGTCCAGTTGCCCAGGCCTATAACCGTACCCCAGCTGAGCGCGTGGGCCAGGCCCAGGAGCCAGGCCTCCCGGGTGCGGGCCACATCGAGCATTGGTGCGAAACCGCCCTTGGCGGAAATGCGCGGCTTGGCTCTCATAAACGGAGCAGGCAGAAGACACAGCCCCGCCAACAGAGCCGGCAGCCCATAGGCCCAGCCCCAGTGCAAGGCGGTCAGGCCGGGCAAGCACAGAAATGATGCAATGCTGCCCGAGCTGACGCACCCGCCGAAGATTGCATGATAGGCCCCGGCCCTTCCGGCTGGGGCATGCACGGCCATAAGTGTCATGGCCACCACAAACAAAAACCCCGTGCCCAGGCCGCAAACCATGCGGCCCAGCATGGCGGCCTCGATCCCGGGGAAAAGCAGCGCTATCAGGTTGCCGCCCGTGATGAGGGACATGCAGATTGCAGAGGCCAGGATAAGGTTGAGCCGGTCGGCCAGTATGCCCCCGGGCAGCAGAACCAGGGTGTGAGGCCAAAACATGATGGTGATGAGCAGGCTGATTTGCAGGTATGAGGCCTGGTAGTGCTCCATCAGGGCGTCCAGAGCAGGCGGAATGTTCAAAACCGCCACCCCCAGAGCGAACCCCAACCCCATGCAATAATAGAGTATATGCCTGTATCCGCCATCCGGGTCTTTAAATGGGAACTGCAAAAGTGACCTCCCGCCTCTCCATGCAAGCCGCAACGGTATAAATCTTTGCTATACGCGCCAATTGTGCGGATTTTCGTTTAATAAAAGGCTTTGAGGCGGCAATCCTGCACTAGTCCCGCCAGAATTCGGGAAGGAACAGCACCAGCACGGTATATAACTCCAAACGGCCCACGATCATGGCGGCCGCGAGCAGCCACTTGGCCGCATCAGGCAAGGTGGCGTAGTTGCCCGCCGGCCCCACCACTTTACCCAGCCCGGGGCCGATATTGCCCAGACAGGCTATGGTGGCGAAAAAACTGGTGGTCAGATCCAGGCCCATGGAGCTCAGTATCACGCCCACCACCAAAAAACAGGCCAGATAGAGCCCCAAAAAGGCCCAGATGGAGCCCACCACCGAGCGGTCGACACTGACCCCGTTCAAGGTCACCGGGGCCACCAGGCGGGGATGAATCAAGCGGTTCAGTTCCAGATAAGAGCGTTTCAGAACCACCATGATCCGCATGCATTTGGGTCCCCCGCCGGTGCTGCCCGCCGCTCCGCCCACAAACATCAGGCAGGCCAAAAGCGCCACCGCAAAAGGCGGCCACAGATTATAGTCCGTAGTGGCAAAACCGGTGGTGGTCAAAATGGTGGCGGTCTGGAACGCCGCCAGTCGCAAAGACTCCTCCAGCCCCTTGCCCTGGTTGAACATAAGGCACACCGCAATCATCAGGCACACCGCCACAATCAGACTCATGTAAAAGCGCCACTCCCCGTCCCTGACATAGGCGGAGAACTGGCGGCGGACCGCATAGAAATGCAGGGTGAAATTCATCCCGGCCAGAATCATGAACACCGTGGTGACCCATTCGATATAGGCGCTGCCAAAGGCCGCCACACTGGCGTTTTTGGTGGAAAACCCGCCTGTGGCCAGGGTGGCCATGGCATGGCAGACCGCGTCGAACCAGCTCATGCCGCCATACATAAGCAGTATGGTCTGGGCCAGGGTAAGCCCGGCATACACCTTCCACAATATGGCAGCGGTATCCATGATGCGGGGCCGCAGCCGGTCGGGGGTGGGGCTGGGAACCTCGGCCTTGAATAACTGCATGCCGCCCACACCCACAAAAGGCAGTATGGCGATGCCCAAAACCACAAACCCCATGCCGCCCAGCCAGTGGGTCAAAGCGCGCCAGAACAAAGTTGCATGGGTGGCTCCTTCCACATTGGTAAGGGTGCTGGCCCCGGTTGTGGTGAATCCGGAAACAGCTTCAAAAACGGCATCGCAATATGAGACGAAATCCCCGCTCAAGTACAAGGGCACCCCGCCGAGCGCGCCGGCGGCTATCCAGGAAAATGCTACAATAGCAATGGCTTGTTTGTGGTTGAGTTCTTTTTGGGCTGGTTTGTGAAAAATCCAATAGGACAAACCGCCCAAGGCCAGGCTCAGGCAGGAGCCGGCCAAAAAGGCTCTCCAGGCCGCCTCGCCATAGATCAGGCCCACTGTCATGGGGGCCACCATGAACAGCCCCACAATCAGGCATATGAGACCGGTGAGAGATGCTATTTCTGATAATACCATCACCGCCCCCTATGCATAATCCAAAGATACGGTGAGCAGTTTTTCCAGTTTGGGCAACACTTGGCGCAAAAGGAAAATTATCAGATGGTCGCCGGGTTCCACCTGGGTGCGGCCGCTGGGGATGAGCACTTCACCATCCCGGATCACAGCGGCCAGCAATGCGCCGGAAGGCACCTTGACCTCCATGAGCGGCCTGCCCACCAAAGGCGAGGAAGCCAGGGCCTCCACCTCTATAACCTCGGCTCCTTCATTGCGCAACGATGCTATGTTCAGGACTTTTCCCTGGCGCAGATGGCGCAATATGGCGCTCACCGCCGCGAAACGGGGACTGAGCACCAGGTCAATGCCCAAGGAACTCACCAGGGGCACATAGCCCAAATGGGCCACCCGGGCGATGGTGCGTTTGGCCCCCATCTTGCGGCCCAATAGCGCAATGAGCACATTATCCTCTTCGTGATTGGTCACCGCCGCAAAAACATCGGCCGCGCCCGCGTTCTCCTCTTCCAGCAAGGTGAGTTCCGCGCCGTCTCCGTGCAGCACTATAACCCCGCTGTTTTCCTCCACCAAGGCCTGGCAGCGCTGGGGGTCCTTTTCCACGATGCGGGTTTTGATTCCGCGTTTCACAGCTTCTTTGGCCAGGTGGCTGCCGATGATGCCCCCGCCCACAACGAACAGGTTGCGCACCGGATTGGTCTGCAGTCCTAAATAATCCAAAACCTCCGGAATGTTATGGTCCCGCACCACCACATAGGCC
Organism: Desulfarculaceae bacterium; assembly: GCA_963675675.1. Taxonomy (GTDB): domain Bacteria; phylum Desulfobacterota; class Desulfarculia; order Desulfarculales; family Desulfarculaceae; genus Dethiosulfatarculus. Next base: position 6,235,093 of record OY776512.1, on the reverse strand, counting down.
AAGTCATCCGCCAAAAGCATATCATCGCCCCGGGGGATGATCACCGAGCCTTCGCGCTCTATGGCCGCAATCAAAAAACGCGGACCGCCTTTGGCCCTGGCCTGGGCCAGGGATTTGCCGACCAAAGGACTGGTGATTGGCAGTTTGAGGCCCAGCAGCTTTACATGGCCTCCGGCAAAATCCGCCACGCTGGAAGCGGAAGGCACGTCAATAAACCGCACCATCTGCTCGGCCACTTCGCGCTCCGGATTTATCACCGCATGCAAGTCCAGGACATCACTGCCATTTTGTTCTATGAACGCCAACAGGTCTTGATCGCGTATACGGGCTATGCGGGTTGACTCCGGGGCCAGGATACGGGCTAAACGGCAGGCGGTCAGGTTCATCGCATCGCTGTTTGTAACCGCAATGACCAGATCGGACCGTTCCACTTCCGCCTGCTGCAAAAGGTATGGACTGGAGCCGTTGCCCAGCAAAGACTGCACATCCATCTGTTCGTTTACTTTGCGTAAAGCCTCGCTGCTGCGGTCCATCACCACCACCTGGTGGCCCTCGCCGGACAGCCTTAGGGCGGTATGGAAACCCACCTCGCCCGCTCCGATTATCAATACTTGCATATGTCACCCGCCTGAGTGAAAGCGGTAAAATACCACACGGTTATGCCTCTGGCATCAGTCGATGAAAGAAAACATGGAGAATTATCAGGGTCCATGCAGGATATTAAGGTGCAGCACGGCTTATCACCTCTTCCATATGCTGCATGAAAAAGGGCTGTCCGAAGGTTTGGGCGTGAGCGTGAAGTTCTGCTGGTTCGAATTCGTCCATATTGGTCTCCAGGACCTGCATGGCTCCGGCAAGCGCATCCAGACTTTGTTCACCAAAAAACACCCCGGTGGGCGTCCGGCCTTGAGCATCCTCCAAGCCCACCACGGTTTCCAAAGCCCCGCCCCTGCTCAAGGCCACCACCGGACGGCCGGAAGCCATGGATTCCAGCGGCGTAATGCCGAAATCCTCCTCGCCCGGGAAGATGAAAGCCCGGGCCTTGGCATAAAGCTCGGGCAAGGCCTCATCAGGCTGCCAGCCCAGAAACTCAACCTCGTCCCCGGCCAGGGTCTTAAGGTATTCCATTTCCGGCCCCTTGCCCACCACTTTGAGCCTGCGGCCCAGCTTTTTGCAGGCCTGGATGGCCAAATCCACCCTCTTATACGGCACCAAGGCGCTAAGCACCAGGTAGTAATCTTCCACCTCATCCAAGGGCCCAAAACGCCCCAGCTCCAGGGGCGGGTGCACCACCTCGGCCTCGCGGCCATAGTACCGTTTTATGCGTTTGGCCACATGTTCCGAGTTGGCCAGAAAATAGTCTACATCTTTTGCGGTGCGCACATCCCATCTCTGTAACTGGCCCCTCAATAAGGGCATTATATATTTGGCAATTCCGCTGCTGTCCGGTCCGAAGTAGGAGTCGTACATATCCCAAACATAGCGCATTGGGGTGTGCAGATAGCTTATGTGCACAGATCCTTTGGGCTTTTTGACCCCTTTGGCCACGCAGTGGCTGGAGCTGAGCACCAAGTCGCACTCGGGCAGTTTCATAGCCCTTGCCGCCATGGGGAAAAGGGGCAGGTAATAGCGGTAGCGGGTTTCTTTACAGGGCATGTGCTGAATAAACGAGGTGACAATCCGGCGGTCTTCTATGAGCGGACTGACGCTTCCGGGCAGGTGCAGCAAAGTGAAAAGGGGGGCTTTGGGGAACAGCCGGCAAAAGCACTCCAGCACTTTTTCTCCGCCCCGCATCCCGGTCAGCCAGTCATGCACCAAGACCACTTTCAGACTGCTCAAATCCATACCACCTCCCGCTCTATGCCTCATCCGGCCCACATATGGCCCGGTAAACCTCCAAGGTCTTTAAGGCCGCGGCCTCCCAGGTGAACCGAGCGGCTCTTGCGGGCCCGGTCTTGGCGAGGCGACGGCGCAACGCATCATCATCCAAAAGCCTGGCCATCGCCTGGCACAGCGCATCGGGCCCGGGCCCGCTGATCAGACCGCTGTCGCCCACCACTTCGGGCAGGCTGGCCCGGTCCGAAACTATCACCGGCGCGCCGCTGGCCAATCCCTCCAGGGCGGGCAGGCCGAAGCCTTCATAAAATGACGGCTGCACCACCATTTCGGCCGCGGCGTAGTACAGGGGAAGCTCGCGGTCCCCCAAATGGGGGATGCAGCGCACCTGGCCCCCGGACTGCACACCGGGCAAATCCGCCTGCTTCACCCCCACCAGAATCAAATCCGGGACTAAATCCCGTTCAGCCTTCAGCCTGGCATGGGCTTCAACCAGACCGGCCAGATTCTTGTGGGGTTTTTTATTGCCCACCCCTAAAATATACCGCCTGGGCAGGCCCAATTCACTCCGCAAGGCCTCGATTCCCGCGGGCTCCAGCGGCAAAAACTCCGGGCTGACCCCATTATAGGTCACATGCACCCGGCCGGGGTCCAAGCCCAGCAGCTCCACCAAATCCTTTTTTGAATGCTGGCTGACCGTGAAGACAGCCCTTGCCTTGCGGGCCGCCGGTCCCACCACCAGGCGGTAATACAGTTTTTGCTTGAGCCCGTAATCCTCTGGAAACCTTAAATGAATCAGGTCGTGCAAGGTTATGGCCATGGGGCCGTTGTAAAAAACCGGAGGGCCGAAAAAGGGGCAATGGTATAGCTGGGGGGAAATCCGCCTTAGCAGCCTGGGCAGGTGGGCTTGGCTTTTGGGGCCATAGGGCGAGAGGCTGCAAACCCATATGGAGATGCGTTCGTCATCCGGTAAAAGTTTCTGGTGCTCCGGAGAACTCAACAACACGCCCAACTGCAGATCCTCCCCCAGTTTCAGCATGGAGCGCAATAATTCCAGGGCATAGCGCGCCATGCCGTGCATGTGCTCTTCCACTATGCGCAAATCATAGACTATTTTCATGTCCGGCTCCGGGCGGAGAGCACCTGCCTATACACCTGCAGGCTCTCGGTGGCCGCTTTTTTCCAAGAAAACAAAGCAGCCTGTTCCTGTCCCTGGCGGGCCAGCCGGGTGGTAAGATCGCTGTCCCTAATCAGCTGCTCCATCCCATGGGTGATGGATTCCTCGTCATAAGGATCAACCAGGATGGCGGCATGACCCACTATTTCTGGCAACGAGCTGATATTGCTGGTCAACACCGGAGTACCGCACTTCATGGCCTCCAAAACCGGCAGGCCGAATCCCTCATACAGCGACGGGAAGATAAAAGCTTGGGCGGCGTTCATCAAAAGGGGCAGATCGGAATGGGGCACATATCCGGTGAAAATGACATCCTCCCCCAGGTCCAGCCCGGTGAATCCCCGGTATAACTGCCCGGTAAGCCATCCTTTTTGACCGCTTATCACCAGCTTGACCTGCCTCCCCACCCTTTCCCGCAGGTGCAAATAGGCCCTGATCAGCCGCACCAGGTTCTTGCGGGGCTCGATATTGCCCACATGGTAGAAAAACGGACCGTCAATACCATAGCGCCGCTTCACCTCCGCCAAGGCGATTTCATCTTCAACCGGCTGGAACATGGGCTGGGCCGCTTCATAAACCACGCTGATGCGTTTGGGGTCCACCCCCAGAATCTCCACCAGGTCATGTTTGGTATTCTCGCTTACGCTTATGATGCGGTCTGCCTTTTCCACCACCCTCTTAATGAGCCAGCGCATGTAAAGGGCGTATTTTTTGGGGATGGTTTCCGGAAACAGAAAAGCCACCAGGTCATGTATGGTGACCACGGTGCCGTAATGCCCCCGGCACAATGGAATCAAGGTGGCGGGCCCATGAAACACCTCCACCCGGTTGTTCTTTAGGATCCGGGGCAAATGAATATGCTCCCATATATCGCCCAAGGGATGATTCTCATGCGAAATCGTGGTCAAGTGGGTCTGACGGCCCGGATATTTTGGGTCGATTACATCCAGGTTGCTTTGCAGGCCGATCAGAAAAAACTCATCCGACGGGGCCACTGCCCGCAGACCATTGAAAAGATGCAGTACATAGTTGCCCACCCCTGAACGCACCGGGGTTACGGTTCTTACATCAATGGCAACCTTCATCGCCTTATCTCCTTGAGCTGATTGATCAGGGTGTGGGTGTTTTGGGCCCAAGCCTGCCAAGAGAATTTTTCTCGGGCCCGCCTGACGCCTGCCCCGCCCAAGCGCCGCCTTGTTTCGGGATCAGCCAATTCATCCAGCGCCCGGGCCAGGGCGGCATGGTCCCTTTCAGGAAAGATCAGCCCCGCCCCGCCCACCACATCCGGTATGGCCCCGGAGTCTGATCCCAGCACCGCAACCCCGCAGGCCATGGCCTCGGCCAGAGTTCGGCCAAACTGCTCTTTCCAATAAGCCCCTGTGCGGCTGGGTAAAACCAGCACATCAAAATCATTCAAAACCCGGGGCATGTCTGCATGATCAGCCACCGGCCTAAGCTCCAGGCTCCCCCCGGACTGCCGGGCCGCCTGTTCAAGCTCCGGCTGCAAGGGCCCGCCGCCCACCAAAACCAAACGGTGGGGAGATTTCATTATACGGCCGGCGGCCGCCAGGTCCAAGACTCCCTTGTCTTCGATAAAGCGGCCCACAAACCCTATGCGGTACCGCTTATGGCTCTTGCGCGGCATGGGGCGGAAGCGGCTGGTGTCCACGGCCCAGGGTATATGGGCCAGAACGCCTTCATACCCCCGCCGCCTGAGCACACCCAAAGCCTCCTGGTTACGGGTGATTATGGCTGAAGCCCGCCGGAAAACCCGCCTTTCCATCCAGGAATCCAGTTCGTAAAGAGCCCGCATCGGCTGGGGGAAATGCCTATGGTCAAAATCCAGATTCTGCCATGAATGGCAGATGAAAAGGGCTTTGGGGCAATAAAGCTGCCGCCAAATCAAGGCCTGGAAAGTGAGCCAGAAATTCTCATCCGCCAACGCCAGGATTGCATCTATGCCGCCGGCCATGGCTTCGGGACGCGCATTGATAAATATGCAGCGGTTCGGGGGCTTGCCCGGCATGCTGCCCAGCACGGTGCGGTAGGGGGCCCGGGCCGGAACCTGGGTGCGCAGCCAGGCATAGTTTTCCTTAAAGCGCCGGGGCGCCAGTAAGGTCACCTCAAAACCGCGCTGGGCCAGGGCCGTGGCCTTGGTCTGTTCAGCCTCGCGCACACTGTTGGGATCTATGAGTAATACCCGCATCACATTCAAGCATTTCTGCCGATAGCCCTGCCCCGCACTATGGAGTAAAGCTCCGAAGCCTGGGACAGGGTGATGCCGCGCACGGCCAAGAGCGCCGCGGCATAGACAACCATGCCCAGCGGCACAGCCAGAGGCATCCAAAGGCCTTCCAGCGCCCAAAGCACCAGCCACATAGCGGCGGACGCCGCAGCCGGACGCCAGGCCTGGCTCAAGAGCTTACCGGTGCCTCCCACAAGCTTGTGCAAAAACCAGCCGCAGGAAAAAAGCAGAACCGTCTCGGTCACCAAGGTGGCCGCCGCCGCGCCTACAAAACCGTAATTTGGAATCAGCACCAGATTCAAAGCGATATTCACCACCACGCAAACTCCGGTGGACAAGGCGCAGAGTTTCTGTTTCCCCAAGACCGTGAGCATTTTGAGCTGTAAGTAGTTGGGAAACAGCATGGCCAACACCGGAGCCAGCCAGATAAAGGCCTCTACCGTGGGCGCGAACTGTGGTCCGTACACAAAAGCTACCACATCTTGGCGCAGTACATAAAGCCCCACCGCCGCCGGCATGCCCAGCATCAATAATAGGCTCAAACCCTGTCCATAAAGCCGCTGCATGGCTTTGGCATCCCGGGTAAGCAGGCTGCTCAGCACCGGCATCAGCCCCAAGGAAACCATGCCGGGGACCATGCCCACTGCGTCTATCAGCCTCACCCCGGCCCCATACCAGCCGATGGAGGCCATACTCTGGCCGAAAAACTCAAGCATGATTATATCCACCCTGAAATAGACCAGGATGAAGATATTGCTCAGGGCCAGGGGCAGTGATTCCTTGAAAAGATAGGCCAAAAAGCCTTTTTTCAGCTCGAATTCAAAACGGATGCGCCGGGCCAAAAAGCTTGCGGCCAAAACCGCGCCCAAAAGATTGCCGGCCAAAAGTCCGCCCACCAGGCCCCACAGCTTGTATCCCAGCAAAAGGCCCGTGCCGCACAGCACCAGGGCCGCCATCCGGCCCAGCACCCTGGCCAGGGCGTCTTTATCCATGCGTTCAAGGGCGTTAAGCCCGGAAACCGCGAACTCCTGCATGCCGTTTATACAGGCGGCCAAAGCCACCAGCATGATGAGCAGGCTGATCTGAAGGTCATACGCCTTATACAGGCAAAAGCCTCCGATCAGACCCAGCACCAGCGCTGCCAGGCAAAGCTTCAAGACCAGGATGGTTCCGGCGTAGGCAGGGAGTTTTTCGGGATCGCGCGCGCCATCGCGGATGGTGAGAATATTAAGCCCCAAATCCATGCCCACCGCGCCCAGGGCCGCCAGGGACGCGGCATACGTGAAGCGGCCCCAGTCGTCCTCACCCAGCATGCGGGCGGAAATAATGAATAAAACCGCAAAGCAAAGCCGGGCTCCGGCTTCTCCCGCCGATTTCAGCATGATATTCCGCCCCGCCCGGGCCAAGGGCGAACGCCGCATTTGGGTGTTATCTACCGGCAGACCGGGTCCTCCCGGTTCAATACGGTGCGCACCGTGTAGATTGGTTTTTCCTGGGATTCATAGTAGGTGCGGACCTGCATTTCACCTAACAGCCCCATGATAATGAGCTGCACTCCTATGAAAATGAGCAGAAGAGCCAGGATCAAACCGGGCTTGCCCCACAAGGGAACCCCCATGAACAGGCGCAAGAAGGTGTAGTAAAGCGCAATGACAAAGCCCAGGCCGCCCGCCGCCATGCCCCAAAGCCCGAAAACCTGAATGGGCCTGGTGGAATAGGAAAGCAGAAACTTAACCGTGATCAAATCCAGTATCACCCGGGGGGTGCGGCCAATGCCGTATTTGGAGGCGCCGGCGGTGCGGGCGCGGTGATTGACTTTCAGCTCCGCAATGCGCACGCCCATGCCCGAGGCTATGGCGGGTATGAAGCGGTGCATCTCGCCATACAGCCTGATACCCCGGACCACCTCGCGCTTGAAGGCTTTTAAGGAGCAGCCATAGTCATGCAGTTTGACACCGGTGATTTTGCCGATCAGCCAGTTGGCCAGCTTGCTGGGAAGTTTGCGCGAAAACCATTTATCCTGGCGGTTATAGCGCCAGCCCGCCACCAGGTCATAGCCCTCATCCAGCTTTTCCAGCATTCGGCCTATGTCTGCGGGATCATTTTGCAAATCCCCGTCCATGGCCACCACGACCTCGCCCTGGGCATAGTCGAAGCCGGCGGCCATGGCCGCTGTCTGTCCGAAGTTGCGCCGGAAACTGACCCCCACCACATTGAGATCATTTTCCGCCGCCTTTTGCATCAAGGAGAAAGTGGCGTCTGTGGAGCCGTCATCCACATAGACCACTTCCCATTCAATCCCCAGCGCATCGCAGGCGGCCTTGATCTCTTTGTGCAGGGCTTCAAAATTTTCAGCCTCGTTATACAGCGGCACGACCACAGACAGTTTCAAGGACACGGGCGGCTCCTTATTTCCAGCGCTCTTCCATGGCGCTGAGCATGACCTCTTCGTAACGGCGGCCTCCGGCCTCCCAGCTGAATTCCTCTTCCACCCTGGTTCTGGCGGCCTCGCCTTTCTTGCGGCTTCCCTCAGGGTCGTTTAGCAGCGCCAATATGGCCTGGGCCAGTCCGGCCGGGGTGGTGTCGGGTGCATAGGCTCCACTGTCCGCCAGGAAACGGCGGTTATTGATATTGTCATAGCATGCCACCGGCAAACCGCCGCCCATATAATTAATGATCTTGCCGCTGGCCTCTCCGGCTGCATCCGGTTTGGGATCAACCGCCACATCGCCGATCTTCAGATAATCGGGCAATTGGAAATAATCCACTTTGCCCACAAACAGGCAATGTTCGCTGACCCCCAGACGCTTCACCAGGTCTTGGCTGTGCTCCACCGGATAGCCCACCACCAGGAAAAACGCATCCGGCCTTTGTTTTCTCACATGGGGTATGGCCTCAAAGAAATTGTCCGTGCCTTTGCTGGACAAAAGGGCTCCGGTGTAGAGCACTATGGGGCGCTTGGGGTCAATACCAAGTTCGGCCTTGAGACCGGTGCGGCCGCTGCCCTCGAAAAACCCCATGTGGATGCCGTCGATTATGGTGCATACCCTGTCCGGGGCAATGCCCATTTCAGTGGTCAGAAACTTGCTGATATTCACATTGGAGCCCACCGAGCGGTCGGACCACTTGGAAATGATCCTTTCCACCAGACTGAAAACCGGCCGCATGAAGGGCGCTTTTTGCAGCCAGCCGTAGGAATCAAGCTCCAAAAGCAGGCTTCCCTGCACATCAAACACCACCGGCGGACGCTTTTTGCTGAAGATGCGGGCCAGAAGGCCTATCAAAGCCCCCTCATGCAGGTGGCCGTGGATCACATCGGGCTGAAAACGGCGGATGGCCTTTATGGTCTCCAGCCAGAGCAGAAAGTCCAGGTAGAACTTGCCCAGGGCCGGACCGGCCTCCAGCTTGCCGTACCAGGGCACATCCTTGGTGCGCCTAGTCCGCACGCTGTCAATATCACGGCCCAGGTGATAGGTCAGAAGCTGAACTTCGTGTCCCCGGCGCTGCAGGGCCTCGATCTCACCCAGAATACGCATGTGGCAACCCCGGTCTGCAAAAAAAGGGGTTGGCGCTATGCCCAAAATTCGCATGGTTTATCCGGTCTCCCGCCCGGCTTGGCCCAGACTGAACCCAAACGCCGGGAAGGTTTTGAAGTATCTTTAATCTCTTTAAGCGCTTGGCTTCAATAAGCCAGCATTTCATCAGGTGGATATTAGCAGCCCGGCCCATGCTGCACAAGTACCAAGCTCAGCGGGCCCAATTGGCCGGTGCGCAGGCAACCTGGGAGTCGGCTGAAGGTTAAGCTGCACAGGGAGCAGCTGCCTTGATACGGCCAGACAGACAGGGAATCGCTCCTGGCAGGCTTCGGCCCGATCGGGTAAGGGGAAAAAGAAACGGGTTTGAGGGATATTTTGTGAAGTTTTGAGTTTACAACCCAGGCCATACACGCACCATTATCTTTGTTTAGCACGGGATCTTATTGCTAGACTTGGGCCGGAACTGAGTTTGCCTTTTCATATAACAAAGGCGGGTCGGCGTATCCTGATGGGTTTTTCGCGAGCCGGGGGGTAAGGGGGGATGGCGAGCCTTTTGACCACCAAAAGGCGAAGAATCCCCCCAAGAAAATTTGTCTTTTTATCTTTTCATAATCACAATATTTAACATACGATCTATCAGATATAAATGATTAAATCAGTTAAGATTGCCTCCGGCGGCCCAAGGGGCTTATCGCTTTTGGATGATCCAAAAGCTCGCAGCCCCTTAGGAATCCCCCTAACAAAAGATCATGTGCCGTGACGTTATGAACCTTGATGTTTGTGATATGAAGTTATCATCAACGATGAAATACTTTCATTTCCACTAAACAAGTTAGATTAAGATAAATCAAGTCTTGTGAGCGTGCTTGTGTGACTAGATACTGCTCATGGCGGGCCGCAGGCTATACTCAAACCTTCACGAAAAAACCCACACCACAGACCCTTAAGCTCAATCAACGCCAAATCCAGGGGCCTGCCAGTTCTTCGACGAAGTTTCTTAAGTGCTCGGTGGGGATGCCCAAGATGGTGGGCCTGTGAATGCGGTCGCAGGCCTGGCAGGTGGGGTAAGCGCTCAACTCCCGGGCGGCGTGGGCCTTGCGCAAAGCCTGCGCCTTTTCACCCCGCCAAATCTCCTCCAATGAGTGCTCACCCAGCCGGCCCAGTTCCAGGCTGCCGAAAAAATCCTGGGGACAGGGCGTAACCCGTCCGTCGCTGAGGACCGCCAGGCCGTACCAGGGAAAAGTGCAGGTCTTGGGTTTGGATGAAAAGCCGCCCGCATCCAAGACCCCGCCCCAGTTGTGCGGCCTGCGGTGGATATGCCGGTCCAAGCCAAGCTCCAGCATATGCTTTAAACGCAGTGCTTGATCAGGACCGGGGCCATGCTCCCCCATGGTGAGCAGGTTCACCTTGGGCAGGCGGTATCCCAAATCCCGCCGGGCCCTCAGCAGTAGTTCCACCCCGGCCAGGCTGCGGCTTAACTCGGCCCCCGGCCTTCCGGCTGCATACTGAACCGGGTCCAGGCTGTCTATGGAGCAGGTCACTATCTGCGGACCCGCCCACAAAAGCCCGGCCACCCGCTCCCGGTCAAGCAGGGTGGCGTTGGTGTGAATGCGCACCCCGGCTCCGGATTGCCTGAACTGCATGACCCACCAGGGCAGGTCCGGATGCAATAAGGCCTCGCCCCGGTGAAACAGGCTGACCTGGCAATCCCAGCCCTTCACCTCTTGGACCAGGGGCTTAAGCAAATCCCGGTCCATATCCCGGCGCTCATCCTTGGGCAGGAGTCTTTGGGGGCAGGCAATGCATCTTAAATTGCAGCGGGAGGTTATATCCACCCATATGCGCAAGGGAGGATTGGCCGGGCGCGGATTACGGGCGGCAAAATCCTTATAATAACCAAGCAATCGAAACGGGTTGGATTCAGCCTCGTTCACGGCATGCGGTCCAGCTTGCGGATGGGCTGGCAGGGTACGCCCGCGGCCAGAACATTGTCCGGCACTTCCCCCAGCACCACGGCCCCGGCCCCGATCACGGCATGGTCGCCGATCACTGATCCGTCAGCCACCACCACATGGGCGGCGATCCACACATTCTCGCCCAGTACGGTAGGCCCCCGGCTGTGGGTGCCGGGCTGCTCCGTGAGGGGGATTTTGGATTCTATATCATACTCACCGCCGCTCAACAGATAACTGTAGGCCGCGATGAAGCACCCCTTGCCTATCTTCAAGCTATTACTGGAAAACAGCTCGCAATTATGGGACACATTCACCCGGTCGGCCAGTTCGATGTCACCGCCCTTGGTGTATACGATGCAGTTGCGCCCGATGTACACCCCGTCGCCCAGGATCAAGCCCCGGTTGCCTTCGCCCTTGGCGTCCAGCATGGCGTTATCATCCACCACCACTCCGGCGCCCAGGCGGATCTTTTTGGGGTGGCGCAGGCTTACGCCTTTTCCGAACAGGCAGCCCGGCCCGCACTCGCCCAAGAGCGCGGGATAGAGCTTTTTCCTTAATAACACCCCCAAGGCCCCGGCGATATTCTGGCTGAAAAGCATGATCAGCTCAAACTTGATAAGGAACCAAATAGAGCCGCTGCCCAAGACCAGGCTCTGGTAAGCCTTCAGGCCCCCGCCGCCCTTCAAGGCTCCGCCGACCTTGTAAGCCTTGCTCATGCCCCGTTCTCCATGAAACGCCTATGCCACAAGGCTGCATTCATCATGGCCCACAGCACATGGTTGTGGTTTTGGGCTCCGCTTAGGTGCTCTTTCATCAAACGCTCCACCTCGCCCGGCACCATGTAATCCTTGATGAGCGGGCTGGTGGTAAGCAGCTCCTGCATAAGCGGTTTGAGCTGGCCGCGCACCAGGTTCTTGACCGGCAGGGAATAGCCCTGCTTTCCCCGGTCCGCCACCCGGTCCGGCACCAGGCCCCGGATGGTCTCCCGCAGGATATGCTTGGTGGTCAGGCCCTTGAGCTTGAACTCGCCGGGCATGGATGCGCAAAGCTCGGCCACCTCGTGATCCAAAAAGGGCACCCGCACTTCCAGGGAAGTGGACATGGACATCTTGTCCACCTTCATGAGCACGCTGTCGGCCATAGTCAGTTTGAGGTCCGCGAAAACCTCTCTATCCAGGCGTTTTTTGCTGTTGCAGCTCTGAAGGATCTTGCGCAAGGGCGCGAAGGCGTCAAAGTCCACCTGGGCCCGCACCTGGTCGTTGAACAGCCTTTCGGCCATGCCGGGCAAAAGGAAGTATTGCCATCTTAAATGCCCGCCTTCCTTGGGCTGGGTGAGGCCCTCGGCTATGCGTTTGAACACGTTGACCGCCCCCTTTTTCTGGGGCTGGTCGGGCAGGCGCTTGGCGAACTGGTACATAAGGGCCGCCAGGCCGGGCACGGTATCCAGGCCCATGAGCCCGGCCAGCTTTGAGACCTTGAAGCGGTCGTACCCGCAGAACATCTCATCGCCGCCCTCGCCGCTGAGCACCACGGTGGCCTTTTCCTTGGCCTTGCGGCAGATGAGCATAAGGGGTATGGCCGAAAGGTCGGTCATGGGCTCGTCAAGATGCCATACCGCCTTTTCCAAATCTTCGATTTCCAGCCCTTCGATCATCAGCACGTTCTGGTCGGTGTCATAGTGCCGGGCCATGTCATTGGCGTAATCAAGCTCGGAAAAGCTCTTATCGGGGTATCCTATGCTGAAGGTGCGCAGTTGCTCCACCCCGCATTCCCGCATCAGGGCCACCACCGTGGTTGAATCAAGCCCGCCGGAGAGAAACACCCCCAAGGGCACATCGGACATGAGGCGGCGCTGCACCGAAGTTTTCAATAGGGCGCGCAGCTCCTCTATGGCCTCGCCCGGTTCCTTGAAACGGGGATTAAAGCTGAGCTCCCAGTATTTGGTCTCATTAAAGCTTTTGCTCTCCATATCAAAGACCGCATAGTGACCCTGCCGCAGCTTGTTGACGCCCTCGAAAAGCGTGTGGGGCGCGGGCACGAACTCCCAGCCCAGGTATTGATAAAGCGCCTCCACATTCACCCGGCGCTCATAACCCGGCCATTTCAGGATGGCCTTTATCTCGCCGGCGAATATGAGCTGCTTACCGTTGTAGTGGTAATAAAGCGGCTTTATGCCCATGCGGTCCCGGGCCAGGAATATCTTTTTGTTTCGGCTGTCATGGATGGCGATGGCGAACATGCCCTGCAGGCGTTTCACGCATTCGGGCCCCCATTCTTCGTAGGCATGCAGCACCGCTTCGGAATCGGAATTGGAATAGAACTTGTGGCCCTTTTTGATCAGCTCTTGGCGCAGGTCCAGATGGTTATAGATTTCGCCGTTGACCACGATGAACACATCACCGGTTTCATTGACCATGGGCTGGCGGCCGTTTTCAGAAAGATCGATGATGGAAAGCCGCATCTGGCCCAGGCTGGCGCCCAGGTCTACATGTTCACCCCTGTCATCCGGCCCACGGTGCTTCAGGGTGTCCCCCATGGCCCGGATCAACTCACGATCTTCCCAACTGAATCCTGATATTCCGCACATATGTTTGACGATTTCCGATAGTGGTTAGGCGCAATACGGCGCATTGAAACAACCCAAGGCTGACTCAGTATACACTTCTGGATATGAGCTGGCAAAAGGCCCGTAAACCAAGAAAAACCCGGTCGCCTGGCGCAGCCGGGATTCAACAAAGCCGTAGCGGGAATGCGGCGGCTACCAGGGCGCCCTTAAAACAATATTTTGGTTCAAAGACAAGGCGGACGCGGTTTTTTTACGCGCAGTATATAAAGCAATATATGAGCATTAAAAAATCGCGCTCAACGCCGTATTTGGGCCAAAAGAGCAGTTTTAAAGGTGCCCTGCGGTTAAATGTAACCTTCCTTTTTATACCATTCGCCGGTCAGCCTGAGGCCCTCATCCAGCCCCACCTTGGGCTCATAGCCCAGTTCCTTGCGGGCGCGGTCTATCTTGAAGGCCCGGTTTTGCCTGAACCAGTCGGCCCGGCGGCGGAAGAGCGGAGGTTCGGAGGGCAGAAGTTTGTATACCGCCTCCACCATGGCGCTGACCGCATAGACCGGCCAGAAGGGTATGTGGGTTATCTTGACCGGGGTGTCAAGCGCTTTGCCCACCCGCTGGACCAGATCCTTGATGGTTACAAATTCCGCATCGCCGATCAGGTAGGCCCGGCCCACCGCCTTTTCGGCGGTTTCGGCAAGCTCAAAGGCGTCAATCAAGTTATCGATGTATAGCGGGTGATAAAAGGCAGTGCCCGGCCCGGCCATGACAAAGCTGCCCTTGGCCGCCCGTTTGTAGATCATCAAAAAACGGGCCGGGTCTCCGGGTCCGAAGATGGCCATGGGGCGCAGGATGGTGGACTGAAGGCCCTTGTCCAGGAACTCATTAACCACCACTTCGCCATGGTATTTGGTGTATTGGTAATAATCCTCCGGCTCTATGGGGGTGTCTTCGTCGCCGGGGGGGTTGTCCACATTGCCGTGCACCCCTTGGGTGGAGCAATAGACCAGGCGTCTTACCCCGGCCTCCAGGGCCGCCTGGCAAACCTTGCGGGTGCCTTCCACGTTCACATCCCAATACACGCTCTTGGGACGGTTCACCTCCCGGAATGCCGCGGCCAGGTGATGCACCACTTCGCAGCCGTCCACCAGTCGCGTTATCAGCTCCCGGTCCGTGACCGAGCCCAGGACCATCTCCGCGCCCATATCCGATAACTCGTCAAAGAAAATCCCGGGCTGGTTGTCCAGGCAGACCACCTCATCGCCCCGGGCCAAAAGCCGCTTTACCAAATGCTGTCCGGTGAAACCCGTACCGCCGGTTACCAAAATTTTCATTGCTGTATAAGCCGTCCTTGCAGAATTAAATTCAGGGTTGCACTCACTTGCAAACCTTGACAAGACTAGTGAAAAGGGGAGCAAAATGCAAGAGATAACACCACCCGTTCTGTCCGGGCGATTGACGCCCCCTTTCCCCCGTGCTAACCTCGCCTGGATCACGTTTGACCGCTTATTGGCAGCCTTTTGGAGAGCCGTACATGTCACGTTTAGGCAGCCCCTGGCTGCGCATGCTCATAAGCGCCGTACTGATGTTCGTGCTGCTGGCCTTTTTGGTGGACCTGGGCACGGCCTGGCGGGCCATTAAGGGGGCGGAATGGCAATGGTTCGCCTGGCTGGCGGTGTGGATCACCCTGGACCGTCTGCTTATGGCCTACAAATGGCGCATCCTGCTGGTTTGCCGGGGGATTGTGATCAGCCACCTGCAGGCCGTCAAGGCCTATTACCTGGCCAGTTTCGCGGGCTGCTTTCTGCCCAGCACCATTGGGGCGGACGCAATGCGGGTGGCTTCGGTATCCGGAGAAGGCAGGCCCAGCGAACTGGTGGCCGCCTCGGTGGTCATGGAAAGGGCGCTGGGTTTTCTGGCCTCGGCCCTGGCCGCCGGCCTGGCCCTGCTGGTCTTGGTGGGTTTGGTGGGCCAGCTGCCCCCCGGGCTCCTGTGGCCCAGCCTGGCCATTCTGGCCCTGGTAAGCCTGGGGGTGGTGGTGAGCCTGTTCGGGCCCCTGGCCCGTTTTCTGGAAAGCCTGCCGGAGCGCTTGGGCAAACGGGGCAGGCTGGTGAAATGGACCGGGCGTTTTCTGGCCTCGTACACCCAGTACCGCAGGCACCAAGGCGCGGTGGCCTGGTTCATCGTGCTGTCATTTGTAGAGCAGTCCGGACCGGTGGTGGGCACCTGGCTGACCGCCAAGGCTTTTGGCATAGAGCTGAGCCTTTTGGAATCCGCCGCCGTGGCTCCTTTGGCCCTGTTGTTCACCCGCATGCCGGTTTCGCTCTCCGGCTTCGGGGTGGTGGAAGGTCTTTATGTGGCCTTTTTCGCACTGGTGGGCCTGAGCGCCACCGAGTCCTTTTTGCTGGGCCTGGTGGCCAACCTGTCCATAGTGATCACCACGGTGCCCGGAGCGCTTTTTTACACCTCCGGCGGATTCAGCCTGGACTCCGGCACGGGCGAAGACGGCACACCTTGACGCAACAGCCCGATACGTGTACTCAATTAGCATAGGCCATCGGACAAACTCGCGGCCTTTTATAAAGTTTTTGTGGCGTTTTAAAGACTTGGAGTCTACAGCCCATGATCAAGCTTGTAAGCGGAGCCATTAAAGCCGGCTTGCGGCAGCCTTATCTGGATGCCAGCCGCAAAAGACGGCGCATCGTAAGACCGCTGTTTTTGGACTACGCGGTTACCTGGCGTTGCAACTCCCGCTGCATCATGTGCGATACCTGGCAGGCATACAAAGACCTGGACACGCCCCCGCCCGGAGAACTGAGCCTGGATGACTGGCGTTTCATACTGAAACGCGATGCGGAGTTTCTGGTCAACCTGAAAAAAATCGGCATCACCGGAGGCGAGCCTTCTTTGCGCAAAGACCTGGTGGAGCTTGTTCAGCTTTTTCATGAGCATCTGCCCACGGCCCGCATATCCGTTGTGAGCAACGGTTTCTTGACCAAGCGGATATTGAACGCCCTGGCCCGCATAAAAGAATTTCTGCCCGGGCTGATCTTCAGCGTGTCCCTGGACGGAATCGGCCAGACCCACGACCAGGTGCGCGGGGTGCCCGGCGCATTTGAAAAGGCCATGGCCACCATACGGGGGGCCAGGGAAATGGGCTTCATGGTGACCAGCGGCATGGTCATCAGCGACTTGAATTATGACCAGATAGATGATGTGGCCGGTATGCTGCAAGAGATGGGGGTGGATTTTTCCTGCAACCTGCAAGAGCGTGGGGCCAATTTCCACTCCGAAGGCCAAGCGGGGGACCTGACCCCGGAGCAGGCCCGGGTGGTGGAGGCCTCCTTGAACAAGTTCTGCCACCATTACTATATGGATAACGTGCGCCGCCAGCTTAAAGGCGAAGAGCGCAAACTGCCCTGCTACTCCGGCTTCACCAGCTACTTTCTGCAGCCCGACGGCAGGCTTTGCGTTTGCAACCTTATGGGCGATCCCTTGGGCAACCTGAAAGAGCAGAGTTTCAGGGATATTGCGGACAGCGATGCAGCCTGGAAACGCCGCAAGGAACTGGAAAACTGCAAATGCTGGTCACAATGCGAAGTGAAAAACTCCGCTGCGGTGGCCCCGTTTCATGTGCTGCGCTGGCTGGCCAAAAACCCGAATAAAACCGGATTTATCCGTCATTACGCCGGGAAAAGCGGTCTGTTGCCCCGTTAGCCAACCACTCAATGTGAGCCTGTTTCATGCACCCCGACACCATGCGCAAGATAGACCGCCTGGCCGGAAGCCCGCTTTGCTGGCTGTTCACCCTGTTGATTAAACTCCTTAAGCTTGTGGGCCTGCTTAAAGCTCCGGCCGGTGAACCAAAACGCATCCTGTTTATAGAGCTGGCCGAGATCGGCGGCCTGGTGGTGGCCTACCCCTGCCTGGCCCACGCTCAAAGAAAATTTCCCGGGGCGGAGCTTTATTTCTGCACCTTCAAGGGCGGCAAGGGCATTTTGGGGCTCATGGGCATAGTGCCCGCAGAACGCCAGCTCATCATTGATCCGGACGGGCTGTTCTCCTTTTTACGCACCACTTTAAAGGCGCTTTTTAAGATGCGCAAACTGGGCGTGGACGCAATCATCAACCTGGAAACCTATGCCCGCTTTTCCTCGCTTTTATCAATCCTGTCCGGCGCATCCCGCAGGGTGGGTTTTGACCGTTTCCATGAAGAAGGCCATTATGTGGGCGATCTCTACACCCACAAAGTGATTTATAATCCGCACGTGCATGCCTCCCAGACCTTCATCAGCCTGGTTGAGGCTCTGGCCGAAGACGGAGGCCCCGAACCCAGGGCCAAAATAGACCTTTCCCAGGTTTCCGTGCAGGTTCCCCTGGTGGAAACCAACCCCCAGGCCAAGCAAAGCATCTGGGCCAAACTCAAAGAACGCGACCCGGGAGTCGGCGAACACCATAAACTGGTGATCTTAAACCCCAATGCCAGCGACCTGGTAGCCGCGCGGCGCTGGCCGACCTCATACTTTCTGGAACTGGCCGTATCCCTGCTCCAAGACCCGGACATTTTCATAGTGCTCACCGGCACCCCGGATGAAGCCGCCCACGCGGCCAAGGTCCGGCGCGACATGGGGGTGGAGCGGATTATCGATATGGCCGGGCGCACCACTCTGCCCGAACTGATAGACCTTTACAACCAGTGCAGCCTCTTGGTGACCAATGATTCGGGCCCAGCCCATTTCGCCTCTCTGACCAATCTGCCGGTCCTGGTGCTGTTCGGACCCGAGACCCCGGATATCTACGGCCCCTTGGGGGATAATGTGGAGGTGATCACCCGCCGCCTGGCCTGCTCGCCTTGCGTTTCGGTCTATAATCAAAAGCGCTCCGCCTGCACCAAAAATGTTTGCCTGACCAGTATTACTCCGGATGAGGTGTATCAAAGAGCAAAGGCCATATTGGGTTGAACTGTGCGGCGGGCGCGCCCGGAGCTTGACCCTGACTGGCCATTCGGATAGACTTGGCCAGCTTTGTTTTGTGATGCCACCCAAGCAGTTAGTGCAGGTATTCAGCCCCATGGACCAGCCCCAGAACCCGCGCCCCCATGAACCGGCCTTTCATCGTCCCGCCAGCCTGTGGCCCATAGGCCCATGGCTGAACTGGGGCTGGCACGGCCTGTTCATTGAGGGTCACGCCGCATATCAGTTTTTCCGCTTTTGCGTAATCGGCGGCATTGGGGTGGTGGTGAACTCGGCCATCATGTATATGACCTACCACCTTATGGGGATGCACTACCTTTTGGCCTCGGTGGCGGCCTTTTTTGTGGCTTCGGCCAACAATTTTCTTTTAAATAAAAGATTTACCTTTCAAGATAGAGACTATGGGCTCGGGCTCATGGCCAAGCAGTACCTGAAATTCATGAGCGTGACCCTGATCGGGCTGGGCATCAATCTTGGAGTGCTTACGTTCTTGGTGGAGCTTTTCGGGCTTGACCCTGTGATTTCAAATCTGGTAGGGGTGTTGTTCGCAACTGTGAGCAATTTTTTAGGCAATAAATTTTTCGCCTTTAAACAATCCTCCTGAACCCAAAAATGGGTTTTTTGCCGTATATGATCGGCCGAAATACCATACTGAGCTGGCTGGCCCTGATACTGGGCCTGATAGCCTGTGGCCTTTTGGCTTGGCAGATGACGGAAAAAGTCCAAAGCGACGCCGCCGGATTCGCGGAAAGCCGGGCCATGGGCCATGAAAACGGCATGCGGGTTCTGCTGTTTGACAACCCCTTTCAAACCGGCAAAGCCTTGAAAGCCATCCGCCCGGCCCCGCGCTATCATAAACCGCGCCGCGAGGAACCCTACCGCAAATACCCCTTTGCCTGGCGCTGGCTGGCCGCGCTCAATGCGCCGGTTGACGGAGATTATGTCTTCATGGTCAATGCGGCGGACGCGGTGCGCCTCCGGGTGGACGGCGTCCCCCTGGTGGAGCGCTGGGTATCGGGCCTGCCGCGCATGCACCAGGAGATTGTGTATCTCAAAAAAGGTTTACACCTGATTGATTTGCAGAATGTGCAAAGAACCAAAGCTCTGGAATTGAGCCTGGCCTGGATTATTCCCACCAGCCAGGCCGCCGAGATCATTCCGCCAGGCAGCCTTCATCCTTTGCGCGATTCGGCCGAACTGGAGGATATTGCCAAGCTGTACGCCGCCAGGGATTCATGGTCCATGCTGATCCGGGTGCTGCCCGTTTTGTGGCTTGTCTTGTGGCTGCTGATAATCCGCGATCCCGCCTGGGCATTGCGGGCCTTCACCCGGCACAAGGCCTTTTGGGCGGTCATGGCCACAGCCGCCCTGGCCCGGCTGCTGTGGGTGGATGAGGTGCCCGGCCTGTCCGGGGAATCAGCCTTTTTCCTTTGGCGGGCGGAATTTATCCTGGAGGGCGCCTTGCCTTTCCAGGGCATGACCACCCGCACCGGACCCCTGTTCGACTATCTGTTGGCCGTGCCCTTGGCCATATTCGGACCCTCGGTCTGGATACTGCGCATCATGGGGGTGCTTCCCAATCTGGTGGCCCTGGTGTTTTTGTACCGGGCCGGGCTGCGCGAAGCCGGCAGAGCCTCGGCCCTGGCAGCCTGTTTTTTATTGGCCGTGCTGCCCAGCCTGGCCATATTCGCCCGCATGCCGGTGGAAAACACAGCCTTGGGCCTGCTTTTTATGTGTCTGGGGCTGGACCTTTTGAGCGCGTCCAAAAACAGGCCCATGCTGGCCCTCTGGGCCGGACTGGTCTGGGGGCTTGCTTTTTTCACCCATTCCATCTTTGCGATTTTGTTCATAACCCTAGGCGGGTCCGCCCTTGTGGTCACCCAGGGGCGCATCACGTTCAAGCCCCAAACCTACGGGTTCGGCCTGGGGGTGCTGCTGGGCGCGACTCCCCGCATCATAGACATCATCATGCTGGACCCCAACGACTCGATGACCTTCACCGACCCCGAACGCATGCAGCATCTACCGGGATTTCTGGATATTTTCATGCGTACGCTTGACGGTGAAATCGCCTTCCGCAGCTATACGGGCACCCACCTTTGGGACACCATGCTGCTGGTGCCGCTGGGTTTTGGCTTGGGTATTGCCTATCTGATTTGGCGGCAGTTCAAAAACCGGCCTGACTCGGGCTGGCTGGAGCTTTGGCTGATGCTAGCCCTGGCCCTGTATCTGGTGATGGTGCCTTTGGGAGCTCCTTCGGCCAACCCGCGCTACTTCATATATGCGCTGGTTTTCACGGTACTTTTGGGGGGGCTGGCCTGGGGCCGGGCTTGGGATGCGGCCAGCTCCAAAGCCCGCCCGGCGCTGCTGGCGCTCTTGATTTTGTTCGCGGCCTACAATCTGGCCAGCCTGGGAGTGAATTACTTTTACGCCCAT
Source organism: Desulfarculaceae bacterium (assembly GCA_963675675.1). Classification (GTDB taxonomy): domain Bacteria; phylum Desulfobacterota; class Desulfarculia; order Desulfarculales; family Desulfarculaceae; genus Dethiosulfatarculus. The sequence continues at coordinate 6,214,375 of OY776512.1, read as the reverse complement.
ATGTCCACCGGCGGCCAGACCGCCAACTGGCAGACCCGGCTTTTGGATCACACCCCGGACGCCTGGATGGATCACAGCCTTTTGGCGGAAGAACTGGTCAAGCGGGGTTATCCGGTGGTGGCCACGGCCGACCGCTGGCACCATACCCTGCATCTGGCCCTTAATCTGTATCATACGGACGATCCGCCCAAATTCATAGCCACGGATGTGTATTCCCTCTCCGACACCGAAAGGGCGGCGGTGTTTTACAACAGCATCGAAGGCAAAGCCCGCATGGGCTTTTTCATAAGGGTGGCCGGAGCCGGCAAGGAATACCGCGAGGTCAAGCTCCCCGAACATCTGGCCTCCAAATACATACTTTTGGAGCGCACCGGACCGCCGGTGACCTATCCCCAGGATGTGGGGCTGACCCCATGACAAGGCTTTGGCTCATACTGCGCAGCTGCGGCCGGTGGCTGGGCACGGTCCTGGGCCTGGAACGGAGCCGGGACCGCAGGGCATGGCTCAAGTTCATAGCCCTCTTGTTGGTTATGGCCGCAGCGCTGGTTTATGCTTGCTGGTATGAACCCTATCAAGGCGCGGAGCGCATGCGGGAGCTTTTTGCAGCCCGGGCCGACCAGAAAGCCCAAGGCCTCAGCACCGTATTTTTCAACGGTCTGGACCAGGCCGCGCAAACCAAATACTTAGGCACCGCCAAAAGCTGGGATTTCCCCGGCCTGGAGAGCATGCCCGGCGGGGGGGGGGAGTATTTTGTGCTGCGCTGGCTGGGGGTGCTCAACATCGAGGAGGCCGGACGCTACGGAATCGGAGCCCTGGTGGATGACGGGCTCATCATACTGATCGACGGCAAACCGTTGGTGCACGAATGGACCCAGTCGGCCAGCCACGAGGTATGGGGCACCCTCAGCTTATCCAAAGGCCCCCACGCCCTGGATATACGCTATCTGCAGCTCAGGGGAAAGGCGGTGCTTAAGATGCAATGGCAGCGGCCGGGCAAAAACCGAGAGCCCCTGCCCCTAAGCGCCATGAACCCCCTGAAGGCCCCCTTGCCCCTGGGGGATATAGCCCGTCTGCGTTTGTCCCATAACATGATGAAACTCGACCCGCCCACCTACAAACCCTTTGTCGGCGGACGCTTCTGGAGGCTTCCCTGGTGAGTAAAGGGCGCGCATGGATTTGGAGCCTGGGGCTGGCCCTTCTTTTGGCCCTGCTGGCTCTGGCGCAGACCCATCCACTTTGGCGGTACTTCTGGCACGGGCTTCCCTACGGTTACCATGTGGTGCCGGGCTATGAAATCATGCCGCTGATGCCCGGGGACCACACCCAGTTTTATTACTGGTGCTGGCTGATGCTGGACAATCTCATTGGGCCGTCGGGTTTTTTGACCAACCCTTATGAGTTCAACAGCTTTTTGTCCCAAGGCATCTCGGGCTTTGCCAATTTCCCCTTTTCGCTGCTCTATGTGATGCTGTCACCCCTGGGGCCGGTGGGAGCTTACAACGCACTGGTGATCCTGTCTTACGTGCTGGCCGGGCTCTGCGCCTATGCATTCGCCCATGAAGTCCTGCAAGACCGCCTGGCCGCCCTGCCCGCCGCCCTGATCTACGCTCTTTTGCCCTTCCGGGCGGCCCAGGTGCTGTCCGGGCATTTGTACGGCTTTGTGGCCTTCATGCTGCCGCTGACCCTTTTCTGCCTGGAACGGGGCATCAAAAGACGTTCCTGGCTATGGGGGGGCGCAGCCGGGCTTTGCCTTTTGGGCATCGCCCGCATGGAAGGCCATCTGATCTATTACACCGCACTGCTTCTGGGCCTGTATCTGCCCCTGCGGCTTATTATGCTGGCCCCGGATAAAAGCGAAGATGATTCCGGCGGCATATGGGCTCCCTGGCTGGTGCTGCTGGCCGGGTTGGGACTGGGTTTCACCGCCCACCTGGCCGGACTGCGCGGCGGTGGCGCCGCCCTGTGGTCCCTGGAACTGGCGGCCAGCCTGATGATCTATCCCCTACTCACCCTGTCCGCCTGGCTGGTGATGTCCGGCCTGTTGAATGTGCTGGCAGGCCTGGAACCAAAGGATGCCCGCCTTGCCCTGGCCCGGGTGCTGGGCCCATTTGCCGCCTCGCCGCTGTACGCGGTTCAATTCAGCCTGGACATCCCCCACTTGGGCGCAGGCATCATGGCGGCCTTGCTGCTGGCCGGCCTGATCTGGGCCTGGCCCCTGCTGCGGGGCATCAGGCCCCGGCCGCCCGCCTGGGACTGGGGGCTTATGAAACCCCTGCTTCCCGCCGGGCTGGGCATGGCCTCCGCGGTGGGGTTCATGCTGTATGTAAAAGCCACGGCCTTCGACGGCTCCATCGCGGGCCAGGGCCGGGGACTGCATGAGGTGAAGCTCTTCACGCCCCACCTGCAGGATTTGTTCGATCTGGCCAATGTGCATATGGAGCGCCTGGTGCACCTGGGATACGTGGTGCCGCTGCTGGCCCTGGCCGGACTATTGACCCTGGTCTTCGCCCGCAGGCCTCTGCGGTCCCGCTCACAGGCAGCCGTTTGGGCCCTTATCGGGGTCTTGGGCATGATCCTTTCCCTGGGCCCCACCCTAAGCTTTCTGCCGCTCTATGAGCTGCTATACAAGCACCTGCCCTTTTTCAACTTCCCCCGGGTGCCCGGCCGCATGATCATTGTGGCGGTGCTCTTTTTGGCCCTTTTGGCGGGCTGGATGATAAAGGAGCTGCGCAGCCGCTGGCCCCGGGGCTCCGGTTTCGTATGGGCCGGGGCGCTTATTTTGCTGCTCAGCCTGGGCACCTGGCCCCGCCAGCTCACCGGAATCAGCCTGTTGCCGCCCGAAGGCAAGGTGGAAGCGGCCGTCCGGAATAACCTGCCCACCGGTCCCCAGGCGGAAAAGCGGCTTTTGGGCCTGCCCATATGGCCGGGTGATTCCCACCAGTCGGCGGCCTATGAACTCATGATCACCCGCACCCGGGCCAAAATGATCAACGGCTATTCGCCGGTGGTGCCCCGTGAGTATGTCCAAAAGGTGTATGAGCCGCTCTATCCCTTGGATCTGGGTTTGGTGAATCAAAAAGCTATCGAAGCCCTTGACAAAAACCGGGTGGGGCAAGTGGTGTTTTTCGATGATGACCAGGTTTATGCCCGCAAGGTAAGCCCCTTTCCCCCCGCCCTGGCCCGTCAGAGGCTCATGAGTTCGGGGGCATTCACCCCGCTTGCCCGCGAAGGCAATATGTTCCTGTGGAGCCTGAAACCAGGCTCGGGCCCGGATAAAAACCCGGGGCAAGTGACATCGCCGGTGACCAGCCTGTGGGAGGCCGAATGGCTGCCCAGAAACGCGGGCAGGCTTCTGGTTGACCAAGAGGCCTCGGGCTGGGGGCTGCTTTATGAAGAGCCCCCGGATATCGGCGGCCCCTTGGGCGAGCGCATCACCCGCCGGGGGGGCAATGTGGTGCAGGCCAAGGCGGGCGACAATCCGGGCTATCTCTGCTTCGGTCCCTATAAGACCTTCCCGCCGGGCAGCTACCGGGTGCGCTTCCGTCTGCGGCGCGGGCCGGGCCCCGTGCCGGGCAGAGTGGATATCACCACTGACAAGGGGAACAGGCTGCTGGCTGAAAAGCTGCTCGACCCAAAAGTCCTGCCCCCGGACGGAGCCTGGCATGATGTGAACCTGGGCCTCAACCTGGAAGGCCTGACCAATCTGGAATTCAGGGTGAAATTCGACGGTCCCACGGACTTGGCCGTGGATGCGGTTTTGGTCAACTTTGCAAGGGCCATTCCGGAGAACGGCTTTTTCCTGGCCCAGAAGCTGTGGCGCCAGGCCGGAGACCTGATGGACGATGACATGGTGCCCGGCTCCCTGGCCGTGGCCGCGACACCTGGCCGCACCCCCAACCTGTATCTGATCCACGGCCCCCAGCAAACCGTTGATCCGGGGCGCTACCGGGCCAGATTCCGCATTGCCGGAGCCAAGGACACTCCACCCGGCGCGGTGCTGGCCCACCTGGCGGCGGCCACCGATCTGGGCCGCAGAGTGCTGGCCCACAAGACGCTTACGGCCAAAGAGGCCGGAGACGGGGACTACCGCGATATCGAACTGGAATTCGAGGTCAAAAGACGTCTGGAAGTGGGCCTTCGGGTGCGCTATGCCGGAGGGGGTCCCTTGAGGCTGGCCGGAGTGGAACTGGCCTCTACTGAATCTCAACCTCTGCCAGGATCACCTCTTCCTTGCCCTTGTCGTCTCCCGCAGTGACCGGCATGGCCTCACCGGTGAATTTGGGGTCCCACAGTCCCACCATAAGCTTATAGCGCCCCTTGGGTGCATCAGCCGGGATTGGGTGGTTGAAGTCCTCGCGCACCACCTGTCCGGGCTCCAGTGCGGTCATGGGCAGCCGTCCGCCGTCAAGCCGGTGATCAAAGATATACTGCTTGCCGCCGGGGCCCCGCAAATGGATGAAAATATAATAATCCAATGGAGGGGTGAAGCGGATGCGCCAGTAGTAGCTCACTGTCAATGCCTGGCCGGACTTGAGCTTGGTCTTGGGTAGGTCGTAACCCATCAGGTCAAGCCCCCCGGTGAATTCGGACTGGCGTTTCAAAGAGGGGCGCAGATGTGCCAGGCGCTCATCCACCCGGGCCACATCCTGTTTTTTCTGCATTTGCTGATACAGATCCCGCAGTTTGCTGAGCGCGTCGGGCTGAGACTGAAAGAGCCTTTCGGCCTGGCGGGACCAGATATAAGCTTTATCCAGCTTGCCGCTGTCCATAAGGGCCTGGGTGAGGGGCAGATAGGCGGGCCTGAACCCCGGATCCAGGACCAGCAGGGACTCGAAAGCCTTGACCGCCTGGGGGAATTTTCCGGCCTTGTGGGCCACCCGCCCCGCAGCATCGAAATACCAGCGCAGCATATGACGCATATGAGCCCGCAGATCGGTCTGCACCCTGAAATTGCTGAGCCACATCCGGTCCGGCACCAGGAATTTAAGCTTCAGCACCAGATAGCCGCCCGGCGGGGGAATGCTGACAGGGATGGATAAGCTGGCCCGGCGGTTTTCCACTGACCCGGCGTTGATCACACTGTGATGCAACAGGCGGGAGCTGCCGCCCTTTCTGGCCCATAATTCCACCCTGGCCAGATCACGGCCTTTTCTGGGCGTGTTCTGGCTGACCAAATCCAAAGAAACCTGCATGCTTCCCTGGGGCAGGGGATCAGTAAGCTTCATATCCAAAAGGCCATAGGTGTTTTCGGCGTCCACAACCCAGGAGGCCTCATAGCCCTTGCCTTTCAGCTTCTGCGACCTGGACATGGTCAGCCACAAGGGAGGGTTTACCTCAAAACTGAGGCGGCAGGCCCTTTGCAGCAGCTCCAGGTGATACCCGGAGAACTGCTCAAAGAGACGTTGCCAGGCTTCATCTATCATGGGGGCCCGGCCCAGGACATGATAGGTCTCCACAGCCTTGGGGTGTTTGAGGTCCAAAAGGCGCAAGGTCTGTCCGGCCTTTTCAAATTGCCCCAGGCGCGCATGGGCCTCGGCCAGCATGGCATGGGCGTCGAATCCCTGCCCTCCGCTCTCTATATGCTGGCCCAGAATCTCGGCGGCCTCTTCAAGGCGGTTGTTCTCCAGCGCCCTGCGCCCCAAATCCAAGGGATTCCAGGCAAGCTGGGCCATCACTTCATCACCCTGTTTAAGCTCCAGGCTGACCGGGTGCATGCCGTGCACCATGGGAGGCCAGGCATGGGCGGTCAGCAAAACATCCTTGCTTTGTCCGGGGTAAAGCTTGACCCGATTGGAGGGCCAGGGGCCCTGACCGATTTTGAGCTGGGCCAGATCGCGGCCCAGGTTGGAGATTCTGAGCCCCAAACGCCTCTCGGGTTTTTCCAGATGCAAAACCCTTTCGCAAAGGGAATTCGCGCCCAGCTTCATGTAGCCCTGGCCTTTGCTGTAATTGGCGGCCCCGGAATAAATCAAGGCATGGGTTTTTGCCGCATCCCAAGGAGGACGCACCAAAGCCAGGGGCTGCAATACATTCAAGGCCGGCAGTTTGACCTGTGCTTCCAGTCCCGGGCTGACCCCTGGCGGAAACCAGCCTTCCCCGCCCGGGTCCAAACGGCCCAGCCCGCGTTTGAGATCAAAAACCGCCAGCGACTGCCATTCGCCGGCCTGGTCCGCATTGGCCCTCTCTGCCCAGGCATTGCGGGGAATCAGGGCATAGCTGCCCGCGGCCAAGCTGGAAAATGCGGCGTCACCCGCTTTCAACACAGTGGTTTCCTTCACCCCCCCCACGGCCAGGGAGGAATCCATCCACAAGGTGGAATCCGGGGGCACGTGTTCCAAAATCCAGGCGCTGGCCGCCGCCCGGGTGTCTTCCTGCCAGAATATGTAGGCCGCCCCCAGGGAACGCCACAAGGGCCAGATACAGAGCATCACACCAAAAACAATCGCCGCCGCCACAGGCCAGAAATCACCCGGAAGACGGCGGCACAAAAGCACCAAAGGCCAGACGGACACCATGGCCGCAGCCGGCAGCCAAACCACGGTAAGCCCGGCCAGGGCGCCTTTGAGGCCCAACAGGCTGATGAATAAAAACAATACCGGAAGTATGACCAGAGGAATGCGGGACCAGCGCCGCTTAACTATCAAAAGCACCACGCCAACAGGCCACAGCGCCAAAAACTCCAACCCCAGTTCAGGCGCGAACAGATCCCAGGCCTGCCCGAAGCGCGAGCCCAAAAAATCCAGCCAGCCCTCTTCGGGCTGCAAAAGGCCGGGGAAAGAGCCGCCCAGCACCCGGAAGCTGTGGGTGGAATCCAAGAAAAATTCAGGATAGCCCGCCATCAGCCCCACAAGTGACCCCACAATCAGAGCAGCAGGCCAGATAAACCGGCGTTTGAGCTTTTCCGTCCCAAAGCGGTTGACCGCCTCGGCATAAGACCACAGCACCGCAGGCAAAACCAATATGCCGCTGGCCCGGGTGGTGATGGTAAGGCCCAATACCACGCCGCAGCAGACAAATACCCACATTTTGGGATCTTTCGCCATGCGCCAGGAAATCAGAAGGCACAAAAGCACCATGAAGCTGAGCGGCGTATCCGGGGTAAGGTAGTGGGCGTAGGCCACCAGCAAGGGGTTGACCGCAAGAAGCGATGCCGCCAAAAGTCCGGTGCCCACGCTGTCAAAATACCTCCGCCCCACCACATAGGCCAAAGGAATGGAAAGCCAGCTCATAAGCGCCGATACAAAGCGTCCGATCAAAAGCGGGCTGGTCAAGGATTCCTGGGCCATGCGGGATTGCCCCAAGAGCATGGCGAATCCGGCATAAATCCAGTCCGCCGCGCCCTTTATCAAGGCAGCCAGGCTATAAAAGGTCTGGGTCCACATCCCGGGATAGGTGGGGGATTCAAAGCTGAGCTGCCCTATGATGGAAGCGGTCCACTCCTGGGGAAGGCCGGGCTGCCCATCCCCCCAGTCCAGCCCCCAAAGACGCAGGAACAGCCCGGCCAGACAAAGCACGGCCAGGATTATGCGCCGGGGCGCTATGTGGCGCAGATAGTCCAAGGACTCTCCTGTCAGCCCGGATTTCCGGTTCAATCCAAAAGTCAGTCAACTATCTTACCAAAAAACCACAAACAAAGGGCCTCTCCCATATAAAAAGGAGAGGCCCCGCATGCTGAAAAATCCACGGATTGCTAAAACTGGCTTTCCAAAGCTCCGTATGAACAGGTGGGAATGCAGGATTCACAGATTATGCAGAGCGAGGGTTCAAATTCCACTTCCCCGGTAGCCTTTTCCACCTTGAGGGCTCCGGTGGGACAGACCGCCGTACAGGCGGTGCAGTTCACGCAATGCTCTTTAATATGGCGCATTTCCTGCACCAAAGGGTCCAACTGGATGCCGCTCTCGTCTAGGTATTGATATGCCCGGTCCAGGTCGGCCTTGGCCCCCTTGATCTCCAGGACCATGCGGCCTTGCTTGCGCGGGTCCACCCGGGCCCGCATGATATTCACTTCCAGGTTGAAATCCTTGATCAGCTTATAGGTCACAGGCTCTTCCACCAAGGTGGGCGGAAAACTCATCACCAGTTTTTTCCTTATGGTCTTGGCCTTGGGTGCCATGATTCTTCCTTTGGTCAATATAATAGCGGCGTTATCCGGTTTGGTTTATTCATCCCAGGCCAGGGTGGAGCCTGGTAGGGGGGCCACAGCCTGGGTCAGCAGGAACTTGCCCTCGCTGATCTGCGACTTCAGAAGGTCCGCGGTTTTCCGGGCCATCACCCGGCTGGCCAGGCATCCGGTGGGCACCTTTTTTACATCAATGGTTATTTCGCCGCTCATAAGTTCAGCCATGCTCACCCGGCCCAGGTTGGAAATGCGGCCCAAAGGATAGTCTTCCGAGTAATCCACGATAGGATAGGTGATATCCGCATCACTTACGGCCGCGGCCGCCATGACCTCTTCATCGACCACGGGCAGCGGAATACCCAGAGACAGGGCCATCGAAGTGCCGTATCCGGTCAAGGAAGCGGCCCTGAGCAGACCCGGCTGCATATCCTTCATGTCGGCCATGACAGCCAAAGTGGCTGAAGGGGTCAGGGGCAAACCCTTTTCATCCCGTTTGGGGTCCGCCACATGCTGGGTGCCCGGCCAGGAGACATATCCTTGGGCGCCGGCCAAAATCAGGCGGGTGCCTATGCCTATGGTGCGCAGCTTGGGATCATTCAAAAGCGGGCTAAGCTCCCCTGCGGTGGAGTAATTCGCATTGCCCAGGCGGGGGCGCAAAACTCCCATATAGGTGTAGATGGTGTTGTCTCCCAAGTTCACCGCGACGTTGTAAAGCTGATAGGAATTTCTGGGGTTCAACATCACCGCCGAGGCGAAATCCTCCAGTCCCAGTTCGGTGGAGAACTCTTTTCTGGGGTAGCAGTCTGTGCCGTATGTCTTGATGGCAAGAGTAACTTTTTTGCCGTTCACCAAGTCTTCCAGCACATTGGCTCCGCCGTACTTGAAGAGTCCCGGATAGACCGCGTTTCTGGGGTCGTCGTCCGGAGCGTGGGTTGCGCCCAGATAAAAATCAGCGGCGGCCAAACCGGCGTAGGCCGGAACCCCGTTCAGGTATATCTTGCCGCCGCCAATTTTCAGCTTGGGGGTGGACTGACGCATGTTAAACAGAGCACCGGAAGAGCACATGGGCCCGAAAGTTCCCGTTGTGACCACATCCACCATGGACGCGGCCTTTTTTACGCCGTTGTCTTTCACCAAACCCACCACCTCCTCGGCGGTGGCAACAACAACTTTGCCGGATTTTATCTTGGCGTTGATCTCCTCAATACTCCGTTTCATTTACCACTCCCTTATGTTGCTAGCTGGCTGCTTTGCGCCTAGCCAAGGACGGGTCGCAGATGCGGTCTTTTTCAGCCTGCTTGGCCACCAAACCGGCCAAAGACAGATCTTCCAAAAAATCTACCAGCATCTGGCCCATCTCGCCCCAAATCAAATGCACGGTGCAGCCGCCCACCCGTTCACAGAAACTGGGATCTTCCACGCATTCCACCGGGGACAAAGGACCTTCCAGGCTGCGTACGATATCATACAGAGACACGGCCTCAGGCTCCTTAGCCAGCATATAACCGCCACGGGCGCCACGTACGCTTTTTACCAGCCCCGCACCTTTTAAGGGGATTAAAAGCTGCTCCAGGTATTTGGCGGAGATCTCCTGCCGCAGAGCCAGGTCGCGCAAAGGCACCGGTCCTTTGCCGGACTGCATAGCCAGCTCCAGCATTGCCCGCACACCGTAACGTCCTCTTGTAGATAGTTTCATAATCGCCTTCCTCGTTTGGGAATAGTTGTGTTTTCATTTGAGAGGTTCGGCTATCCAAGCCGAACCCACAACCATAGTGTTACTATAAAAAACCGCCAACTGCCCCGGGGCCACCGCCTTTTGGGGTTCGGCGAATTCCACCTTTATGCGTTCCTCCACCCGTTCCACTTTGCAGTTCACTCCGGGGTGGGCGTAGCGTATCTTGACCATCAGGCCCGGACATTTATCCGGGTCCAGATGCCAAAACGGCCGTACCGCCCATAACCCCCTGGAATATAAACTCTCCTGCACTCCGACCGTTACCGCGGCCCTTTCTCCGTCCAGGCCGACCACATAGGCCTTGTGCCCCAAAGCCACACCCAGTCCGCGGCGCTGGCCGATGGTGAACCGGTGCAGGCCTTCATGCCGGGCAAGCTCCCGGCCCGCTTCATCCTCCAGCAGGCCGGGTCTCACCGCCCCAAAGGCCCTGGCCAGCTCATCCCATCCGCCAGCAGGCAAAAAACACACTTCCTGGCTGTCCGGTCTTTTGGCTGCGGCCAAGCCGCGTTCCCGGGCCATTTTGCGCACTTGGGGTTTGTCCAGCTCACCCAAGGGAAAGACCAGGTGGTCCAGCATCCGAGGCTCTAGACGGGCCAGAAAATACGCCTGGCTTTTACCGACGGCCAGCCCCTCGGCCAAAACCCGCCTTCCGTCATGATCAAGAAGGCGCGCGTAGTGCCCCGTGGCCAGACGGTCACAGCCGTCCTCCTGAGCCGCCCGCCATAGCATGGGGAACTTGACCCTGGGGTTGCATGATGCGCAGGGATTCGGGGTCCGTCCCTGGCCATAGGCCTCAACCACCGGTTTCAGCACCTTTTGGGTGAACTCTTCTTTGACCTCGATCACCCGGTGCGCTATGCCCAACTGTCTGGCAACCTTGCCCGCATCTTGGGCCGCGGCATCTTCGCCCCAGCCCATTTTCATGGTCAGACCTTTGACCCTATTTCCTTGTTCCAAGAGCAGAGCGGCGGTCAATGATGAATCAACGCCTCCGCTGAGCGCCACTGCAACCTTGTTGCTCACGGACATTTCCTCGCAATCCCCTAAATCTCCACCATGCTCGTGGCAAAATAGGAGATTTAGAAATATATCGGCGCACCCGTGCACTGTCAACAAGAATACCCCTAAAACGATGTGTGTATTTGATTTATTACCTAGCAGACAATTAGGATTATGCGGGATTTATACAAATTTACGAAATCGGAAGCGGTTTAACGGAGGATATCCAATCGGATATGTCACAATACTAGAGCTTCAGGGCGCGTTCCATCTCGCGTTCCTGGGTGCGGCGCTTCAAGGTTTCGCGCTTGTCATGCAGTTTTTTACCCTTGGCCAAGGCCAGCTCCACCTTTGCCCGGCCTTGCTTGAAATAAATTACCAGGGGAATAAGGCTCCTTCCGCCCTCTTTCAGTTTGCCGGCCAGCTTATTGATCTCCCGGCGGTGCAGCAACAACTTTCGGGGTCTTTCAGGCTCATGATTGTCATAAGAAGCCCAAGGGTATTGGCTGATGTGGCAGCTTATCAGCCAAAGCTCATTATTTTTCAAACGCGCATAGGAGTCGGTAAGATTGGCCTTACCCATTCTGAGGCTCTTAACCTCGCTGCCGGTGAGCACTATTCCGGCTTCGTAGCGGTCGCCCAGCTCATAATTGAACCGGGCCCGTTTATTCTTGGCGATGATTTTGATGCCTTCAGCCATTATTATCCCTCGACGGCTTTAATCAGTTATGAAAACAGATCGCCAAACTGCCGGTGCAATTCATAATCCATGAACTCGGCCACCTCCGCGGCGGTGGGAAAACCCAAGGCCTCTTTGGCCAGGCTGCGCCATTTTTTGCGCGAAGCCACCCGCACCACCTGCTTCACCCTTGGCACGGCCAGGGGGTTGCTGGAAAGCTGATCCAGCCCCAGGCCCAACAGCAGCGGCACCGACCGGGGATCGCCGGCCATCTCGCCGCACATGCCCACCGGTATGCCCACCTCATGTCCCGCCTCAACCACCTGGCGGATCATGCGCAACACAGCAGGATGCAAGGGCTGGTAAAGATGGGCCACATGCTCGTTGATGCGGTCTATGGCCAGAGAATACTGGATCAGGTCATTGGTGCCAATACTGAAAAAGTCCACATGCTGGGCCAAAAGATCGGCCACGGCCACAGCCGAGGGCACCTCCACCATAATGCCAACTTCAACCTGGGGATCGTATTCCACCCCCTCGTATTCCAGCTGCTCCATGACCTTTTGCAGAATGCCCCGGGCCTCCAAAAGCTCGCCCACCCCCGAGATGAGGGGGAACATAACCCGCACCCGGCCGTGGGCCGAGGCCCGCAGGATGGCCCGCAACTGAGCCTTAAAAATCTCAGGTTCCTTGAGGCAATAACGGATGGCCCTGAGCCCCAAGGCGGGGTTGCGCTGGTTGCTTAAGTCCATGGAGGTGGAGATTTTGTCGCCCCCCACATCCAGGGTTCGGATAGTAACCGGGCGTCCATCCATGCGCTGGGCCACCGCTTTGAAATTTGTGTACAGCTCCTCTTCACTGGGAGTTCTGCCCTTGGTGAGATAAAAGAATTCCGTACGGTAAAGCCCAATGGATTCGGCGCCATAGGATAATATGGTGTTGACCTCTTCGGCCAGCTCAATATTGGCGCCCACCTCTATCTGGTATCCGTCGCTGGTTTCAGCCGAAAGATGGGCCTGAGCCAGGATTTCCTGGGTGTATATGGCATAGGCTTCCTGCTTTTCGCGGTAAGCGTGCAGGGTTTCCTCTTCCGGGTTGATGACCACCACACCGGCGCTGCCGTCGACGATGACGAAATCGCCGCTGGTTACTTGCTGGCTCACCCTTTCCAGGCCCAGCACTGCGGGAATGGCCTTGGCCTGGGCCACGATGGCGGTATGGCTGGTGGGGCCGCCCACATCGGTGGCAAAGCCCATAACCCATTCCAGGTCCATCTGGGTGGTCTCGGCCGGACTCAGGTCCGGGGCCACCACCACCACCTTTTCGCGGATATTGGCCAAAGACTCTTCTTCGGCCCCGGAAAGGTTGCGCTGCAGCTGGTCGGTGACATACTCCACATCCGCAAATCTGGAGCGTATGTAGGCGTCGCCCACCTGGTCGAACAAGGAGCGGGCCTCGCTCACGGCCTGGGACAGCGCCCATTCGGCATTGATGCGGCGCTGGGACATTATCTCCAGGGTGCGGTCGGTAATCATCTTGTCGCCCAGCATGCGCAGGTGGGCTTCTATGATGTAAGAATAATCGCTGCCCTCCTGCTGGAGGTCCTGGCGGGCTTCGGTGAGGGTATTGGCCGTGGCTTCCACCGCCGCCTGGAAACGGGCGGTTTCGCGCTTTAAGTCTGCCTCATCCTCAATACGGCGGTAGGCCACGGAATAGGGGCTTTTGGCCACCACCAGGGCCCGCGCTATGGCGATGCCAGGGCTAGCTCCCACCCCCTTTATGATCCGCTCTTGGGCCACGCCGCCTTAGTCCTCTCCGAACCGTTGGGCAAATAGTTCGCTAAGTGCGCATACCGCATCACTGGCTTGGGGTCCCCAGGCTTTGATTACCAAGGAACTGCCTTTGGGTGCGTCCAGGGTGAGTATACTCAATACACTGTCGCCTTCGGCCTCTACGTTTCCTTTGACCAAAAGCACATGACAGTCGTAGTTCTGAACGGTGTCGGCTATGCGGGCAGCCACCCTGGCATGCAGGCCCAAGCCGTTTTCCACCGTGAGCTGTTTGTTTATGGTTTCTGAATTGTCCATCATGGGCACATCGCTCATTGCACTATCGACTTCCACAGTTTCTTCAGGCTCTTGCTTGAGGGTCAAGAGCCGCTGATAGACTTCATCACGGGTCAGGCCGCACTCTTTGGCCACCAGTTTGGCCAAACGGGAGGGCGGCTGGGAAGCCTCCTTTATTCCATTTTGAAGCAGGCGCTCCATCTTAGCCAGGGGGGCTTCCGGATCCCGGCCTGTCAACTTGTCACCGCCTGCTATCACCAGGGTGATTTCACCCCTGGTCTCTTTTTCCGATGCCGCCTTGGCCAGGGCCGAAAGGCTGGTATGAGCCACTTCCTCATTCACCTTGCTCAGCTCGCGGCACAGCACCACGGCCCGGTCGCCCAGGACTTCCAGCAAATCCCGGCTGGAAGCGGCCAGGCGGTGAGGAGCCTCATACATCACCAAGGGCCATCCGGCGGCCGCGCCTTGGACGGCCAGCTTTTTGCGGGCTCCCGGTTTGCTGGGCAAAAAGCCCAAAAACACATGGGGCGCGCCTTCCAGCCCCGAAACGCTCAAGGCCGCCGCCAGGGCGCTGGGGCCCGGTATGGGGCTCACCCTGAAACCGGCCGTTGCGGTCTGGGCGACCACATAGCCCCCCGGATCGCTCAGCCCCGGACTTCCGGCATCCGAGACCAAGGCGACATCCCGCCCGCCGCCCAATATCTCAACCACCTCGCGGGCGGCCCGCTTGCGGTTGGCCTCGCGGCAGGAGATCACCTTTTTTTTGAGCCCCAAATGACTCAAAAGCTTGCGGGTGCGGTTGACCCCTTCTGCGGCTATCACCGGGGCTTCGGCCAAAACCCGGGCGGCCCGGGGGCTTAGATCCTCCAAGTTGCCTATGGGCGTGGCCACCACGAAGAGCGTTGCCATAAGCTAGCCCTCCAACCGGAATGCGTCCTTAATATGCTCCACCCGGGGTGCTCCCCCGGAATAATCTATGCTCACCACATCAAAGCGGCAGACCGGCTGCGGTCCGTCCATTTCAGCCAGATAAGCCGCCGCAGCAGCCGTCAGCCGCTTTTGTTTGACCGGCCCCACCATCTCGGCCGGCCCGCCATAGGCCGGGTTGGAACGGGCCTTTACCTCAACAAAGATAAGCACCTCTCCGTCAAGGGCAATAATATCCAGCTCACCGCCTTGGTTGCGGTGGTTGCGTTCCAATAACCGCATGCCCTCTTTGCGCAAAAGGCCCTCAGCCAAGGTCTCGGCCTCGCGCCCCAGATTGGGCTTTTGGGCTTCCTTTGCCGCGGGCTGCCCGAATCCCAGGCCCGACTGGGCCACCGGCCCGTAGGTTTTGCGGTGCAAGGGGCAAGGCCCGTGAACCCGTAGCGCCCGCCGGTGCTCGGCGGTGGGATATCCCTTATTGGACGCAAAATTATAGACCGGGTATTCCTGGTGGGCCTCCAGCATCAAGGCATCCCGCCAGGTCTTGGCCAGGATGCTGGCTCCGGCCACAGCCCGGCAAAGCGCATCACCCTTGATCACCGCCTTTTGGGGCAATGCAGAATCAATGGTATGCCGGCCATCCACCAGAATAAATTCGGGTTGCTTGCTTAGTTTGATGACAGCCCGCTTCATGGCTAGAAGCGAGGCTTGGTGGATGTTGAGGCGTTCAACCTCTCGCGGGCCGCACTGGGCAATGGCCCAGGCGGGTGCGGACTGTTTGATCTTTTCGGCCAAATATTCGCGTTTGGCCGGACTCAGGGCTTTTGAATCGCACACGCCAGGGTCCGGCCAGTCCCGGTCAAGCGCCAGCGCAGCGGCCACCACGGGTCCGGCGAGCGGACCGCGTCCAGCCTCATCGACCCCAGCCACCAATGAATGGCCGGAATCAAAAAGCTCCGCTTCCAGAACGCCGAACGCGGGATTGGAAGAGGCGCCGGGGCCGCCGCGGGCCACTTACTACTTCCTCAGCTCCTTGATGCGGGCAGCCTTGCCCCTAAGAGCACGCAGGTAGTAGATGCGGCTTCTGCGCACCTTGCCGTAGGTGACCACTTCAACCCGGTCGATAATCGGCGAATGCAGGGGGAAAACGCGCTCCACGCCGACACCGTAACTGATTTTGCGCACGGTGAAGGTCTGGCCCACGCCACTGCCCCGGCGGCGGAGCACCACGCCTTCAAAAACCTGCACGCGCTCTTTTTCACCCTCTTGAATGCGCACATGCACCTTGATGGTGTCACCGGCCTTGAAATTGGGAATATCCACGCGCATTTGCTCGCGGGATAACATTTCCATAACGTCCATCATCAGCCTCCAAACACAAAAAACCACATGCCCGGCAGCCCCCCGGCTTGCCCGGATAATATTACCAGTTCGTCAAACCACGTAAATATACGTGTTTCGGATGTATTGGCAACCAATTTCCTAGCGGAAACACGTTTTTTTATTTTTCAGGTTCCTCGTCCGCGATTTCAGCCAAGAGCGCCTGATCCTCCGCACTGAGCCCGGCCCGGGTCAGAAGCTCGGGACGGCGATGCTTGGTGCGGCGCAGAGATTCCTTTCTGCGCCAGCGCTCGATCTGCGCGTGATGTCCGCTCAGCAGCACCTCGGGCACCTCCCGACCCTGAAACTCCGCCGGGCGGGTGTAGTGGGGATGCTCCAAAAGCCCGTGCATGAAGCTGTCTTCCTGGGCCGAACTGGCCCCGCCCAACACACCGGGTATCAGGCGGCTCACCGCATCCACCACGCAGAGAGCGGCCAACTCCCCGCCGCTGATTACAAAATCCCCCAGGCTGAGCTCTTCATCCACAGCCAGGTCTATGAAGCGCTGGTCCACGCCTTCATAGCGCCCGCAGATCAAGACCAGCCGGGGCAGTTCCAAGAACTCCCGGGCCACCGCCTGGTCAAAGGGCCGGCCGGTGGGCGAAAGCAGAATCACCCGGGCCCGCGGCTCTTTGGGCAGGCTTTCAAGCGCGGCCATAAGCGGGCCCGGCATCATCACCATGCCGTCGCCCCCGCCATAGGGCAGATCATCCACGCTGCGGTGCTTATCGGCGGCATACTCCCTGATATCCGTGGTCCGCACCTTGATGTATCCCGCTTTTTGGGCCCGGCCCAATATGGAGGCGGCACAGTATTCCCGGCAGACCTGGGGGAAAAGGGTTAGTATGTCAAACACCTTGGCCATGGCACCCATCACAAAAGAGGGCTGGCGCCTTCAAACGGCCCGCCCTCTGTCCTGGCTGTATCCGGTTTTTTGCTCGGCCCGCGCCTTCAGGCCTCCATGTCTTCACCGCCATCAGGGTCCGGCCAAAAGCCTTGGGCCTCGAACAGCCCTTCCAGCGGCCTGATAACCGCCTCGCCCCGGTCCAGGGCAATTTCCAGCACCACCTCACTGGTTACCGGCACCAAGGCCTCCTTGCCGTCCGGGTCCGCTATCAGCCACAAGTCGTGGGCCCCGGCATTGGAAATATCCTTGATGCGCCCTACTTCCTCACCGTTTTCCAGCAGCACCCGGGCCCCTATAGCCTGATGCCAGTAATACTCATCCTCATCAGGGGGAGGCAGAATACCGGCCGGCAGATACACCCAGGCGCCTTTCAGCTCATCGGCCTTTTCGCGGTCATCCACGCCGGCCAGGCTGAACAACAGCCACTGCCCATGGGTCCGGATGGATTCCACCTCATAGGTCCGCGCGGACTGGGGGTCAGCCCCAATCAATACTTCACCGGCGTTGAACAGAGTTTCAGGGTCTTCTGTGAATGGAAAGACCCTGATTTCCCCCTTCAGGCCGAAAGCTCCGGAAAACCGGCCCATGCAGACCAGGCCGGAAGCAGTCATGGCTACTCGATGATCTCCAGAACCGAACGCTTACGCACCTTGGTGGATGCTGCGCTCAAAATGGTGCGCATGGCCCTAGCGGTGCGTCCCTGTTTGCCAATCACCTTGCCCAGGTCTTCCTTGGCGACTTTCAGCTCGATGACTGACGTCTGCTCGCCCTCGATCTCATTCACCTCTACATCATCGGGGTTGTCAACCAGTGCCTGAGCAATGTACTTGATCAATTCCTTCATGGGGCACCTCCAGCAGTGGATTTATGGGGCGGCGACTCGGAACTTTGAATAGTCCTACGATCGGCGCGGGTCTGCCTTACTGGGCAGGAGCCGCATCCTGACTCTGTGCAGGCCAGAGTCCCCGTGCTTTCAACAGGCTCCGCACAGTATCGCTAGGCTTGGCCCCCCGATCGATCCACTTGGCCAGAAGATTGGATTCGATCTTCACTTCGGCCGGGTCCTGATGAGGATCATAGGTACCCAGGATCTCAAGGAATCTACCATCGCGAGGGGCTTCAACGTCCGCCGCGACGATGCGGTAGAAGGGCCGTTTCTTGGCTCCTTTACGAGTCAGTCTGATTTTTACTGCCATAATATAAGCTTATCCTTTTCAGTCAGATTTGGTCCAGCAATCCATAAAAAAAACGAATCCATTGGGCTCAGTTACATTTGGAACAACTGCCCCAACCCTCTCTTCATACCGCCTTTTTTAGAAAATTGCTTCATCATTTTGCGTGCTTGTTGAAAGTTTTTCAAAAGCCGGTTTACGTCCGTCACCGTGGTTCCGCTCCCCCGGGCTATTCTTTTGCGCCGGGAAGCATTGATGATGGTGTGATTGGCCCGTTCCTGTTTGGTCATGGAGTTGATTATAGCCTCGGTGCGCACCAACTCCTTTTCATCCGGCTGCAGGTTTTTGAGCTGCTTCATTTTGCCGCCCATGCCGGGCATCATTTTCAGTATGGATTCCAATGAACCCATCTTTTTGAGCTGGCCCAGCTGGTCCCGGAAATCTTCCAGGGTAAAGGCGTTCTTGGCCATCTTCTTGGCCAGGGCCTGGGCTTTGTCCTGGTCTATGGCTTCGGCGGCCTTTTCCACCAGGGTGAGCACATCGCCCATGCCCAGGATGCGGCTGGCCAGGCGTTCGGGATGAAACGCCTCCAGTGCGTCCAGCTTTTCACCCACGCCCACAAACTTGATGGGCACCTCGGCAACGCTGCGTATGGAAAGCGCCGCGCCGCCCCGGGCGTCGCCCTCAACCTTGGTCAGGATCACGCCGCTGATGTTCAGGCGCTCATGAAAGCTCTGAGCGACATTGACCGCATCCTGACCGGTCATGGAGTCCGCCACCAAGAGGATTTCCTTGGGCTCCACCCTTTTTTTAAGAGCGCTCAGCTCCTCCATGAGGGGTTCGTCCACATGCAGCCGGCCGGCGGTGTCTATCAGCACCGTGTCGCAGCCTTCACGGGCGGCCTCGCTCAAGGCCCGGCCCACCAAGTCCACCGGTTTGTCCTTGGTGCTGCTGTCGTACACCGGCACCTGAATCTGGCGGCCCAGGGTTTTAAGCTGTTCAACCGCCGCAGGCCTTTGCAGGTCCGCCGGAACCAGATAAGGCCGGCGGCCCATCTTCTTCAGATGCAGAGCCAGCTTGCCGCTGGTGGTGGTTTTACCGGAGCCCTGCAGCCCTACCAGCATGGCGATGAAAGGCGGACGGCCGCTCATGTCCAAAGGCGCCGCCTGCTCTCCCATGAGAGCGGTCAGCTCCTGATGCACTATCTTGATTACCTGCTGGGCGGGGGTAAGCGAGCGCATCACCTCCTGGCCCACGGCGCGTGTCCTGACCTTGGCGATGAACTCCTTGGCCACCTTGTAATGTACGTCAGCCTCCAACAGGGCCAAACGCACCTCACGCATGGCGTCGGATATGTTCTTCTCGGTCAGCTTTCCGTGGCCCTTGAGCTTCTTGAAAGTAGCTCCCAGGCGATCACTCAGATTATCGAACATTTTGTGGCGTTCTCCCGCCCTGTTGCCAATATCCCACTTGGGCTTGCCAAAGCCCATCTGCCAAATGCCACCTTAGTACACAACACCAAGTGCGCAAAGTTACGGATTATACAAAAAAGCGCAGCCGCGTCAATTCCCGGGCTAATAAAACTGATTCTTTTTCGCCTGCCTTGGGCGCAGAACCCTACCAGTTAAGTATAACAAAAGGCGTCGCGAGGTTACAATGCCTGAAGTGGAAATATGAACTCCGATGGTAATAAAATTATGTCCCGGCCCCTTGGCATGTCTTAAAAAAAACTTTGCCGCTTAGGGGTGGCATTGTGTAAATATGTTTAACCATGGATAAAGAACAAGCCCGCATACGCATTGAACAACTGAGCCAGGAGCTCAGGCGGCACAACCTGCTTTACTACGCCCTCAGCCGCCCGGAGATTTCAGATGGCCAGTATGACAAACTTTTTCACGAACTGAAAGAGCTGGAAGAAGTCTATCCCGAACTGGTCCTGGCGGATTCCCCCACCCAGACCGTGGGCATAATGCCCAATACGGATTTTGCGCCGGTGATTCACGACCCCGCCATGCTCAGCCTTGATTCCAAAAACGACGGCGAAAAGGTGGCTGACCTGTTCAGCAGGTCCGCAGCGGCGGCGGGAAAGGCCACGGCTCTGGTGGTGCAGCCTAAAATAGACGGCTTAAGCGTAAAGCTGGTCTATGAAGAGGGGACCCTAAGGGTGGGAGCCACCCGGGGCAACGGAGAAACCGGCGAGGATATCACACCCAATATTCTAACCATAGGCCAGATTCCCTATGCCCTTAAGGGCGAGTCCCCAGCTTTTCTGGAGGTGCGGGGCGAGGTCTATATGGACCGGGACGGTTTTTTGGCCTTGAACCGCAGCCTGCTTGAAGAGGGCAGAGAGCCCTTTGCCAACCCCCGCAATGCCGCGGCCGGCAGCCTGCGCCAGAAAAACCCCCAGGTTACCGCGGGCCGTCCGCTCCGCTTCTTTCCCTTTGAGCTGCGCAATGCGGCCGAGCTTGGCCTGGCAACCCATTCGGCGGCCATGCGGGCCCTGGTGGACTGGGGTTTCCCGGATTATCCAGATGACACCAAACTGGCGCATGAGATGCAGGCCGCCCGGAGTATTTTCCTGCATTACAACCAGCACCGCGATGAACTGCAGTTTGAGATAGACGGCGTGGTGTATTCGGTGGATGACCTGGCCATGCGCGAAGAGATGGGGGCCCGGGCGCGTTCGCCCCGCTGGGCATTTGCCTGGAAATTCGAGCCCCGCCAGGAAATAACCAGACTGCGCGAGGTGGTCTGCCAGGTGGGCCGCACCGGCAAGATCACCCCGGTGGCGCTCCTGGACCCGGTGGAGGTGGGCGGAGTGACGGTGAGCCGGGCCTCTTTGCATAATTTCTGGCTGGTGGCGGAAAAGGACTTCCGGGTGGGGGACAAGGTGCGGGTGGTCAGGGCCGGCGATGTGATACCCAAGGTGGAAGAGGTGGTTACCCCCGGCGAGCCCCGCGGCCCGGAGCTCACCCCTCCCCTGCATTGCCCCACCTGCGGCAGCGAGATTGTAAGCGAGGGCAAATATCACCGATGCCCCAACAGCCTGGGCTGCCGGGATCAGCTTATGGGGGCCATGGAGCATTTTGTCGGCCGCAGCGCCATGGATATAGAGACCTTGGGCACGAGCCGCATAAAGGAACTGATGGAACTGGGCTGGCTCAAAACCGTAAGGGATATATACCGCCTGGCTGAGCACGCAGAAGAATTGAAAGATAGAAACGGCTGGGGCGACAAATCGGTGCAGGTGCTGCTGGATAAAATAGAAGAATCCAAGGAACGGCCATTTGACCGTTTTTTATACGCCTTGGGCATACCCCAGATCGGGGAGGTCGAGGCCCGCAACCTCGCCCAGCGCTTTAAGGGCTTGGATGAATTACTGGAAGCGGTTGAGCAGCAAAAAGAAAGAGACCGCCTTAAAGGCATACCCTATGGCCTGAACTCGCTGTCCCAAAAACTGGCCGACGCCTTTTATAAAAACGAACCTGGGGGGGAAGAAAAAGACCAGGCGCAACTTACTTTTTTAGGCTCAGATAATCAGCCTTCGCCCCGCCGGTTCAGCCAGGAAATCATGGCGCTAAATATCAAGGGCATTGGCCAGGCCAAGGCGGGCCAGGCGGCCCGGGCCTTCGGCAGCCGGGAGGGGCTCCTAAAAGCAATTGAGGAGCAAGCGATCAAAGACAGGCTCCCGGGGTTGGGTTTGAGCGACGCCAGCAAGGACGAAGGCAAAAAAAACCAGGCTGTGGTGAAATTCTTCGATTCGGCCCATAATAGGGAATTGGCCGTAGAGCTTTATAACATCACCTCGCCCCAGCCCCTGCCGGGCCCGGAGCCAGGTCAGGACAAGCTGGCATTTGCAGACCTTACGGTGGTGCTTACCGGCAGCCTTTCCAGCATGACCCGCAGCGAGGGCGAAGAACTGGTAAGGCGGCTGGGAGGCAAAAGCGCAAAAAGCGTGAGCGGGAACACGGGGCTTTTGGTGGCCGGACCCGGCGCGGGTTCAAAGCTGGCCAAGGCCCAGGCTTTGGGCATCAAAATAATAAGCGAGGACGAGTTCAGGAAAATGGCCGGGCTGGATCAAGAGCCGGAATGAGGTCTTAGCATGGAACAAAAAGCAGCCAAAGTGTATATCTCGGGCCTGGTGCAAGGAGTCTGGTTCCGGGCCTACACCCGGGACATGGCCGCGCCCATGGGGCTGAACGGTTATGTAAAAAACCTGCCGGACGGCAGGGTGGAAGCGGTATTTTGCGGTCCGGAGGAAATGGTGAAACAGGCCATTGAATGGTGTCACCAAGGATCTCCCAACTCCCAGGTCAGCAAGGTGGAGGTGGCCTGGCTGAACCGGATACCCGAATACGGCCCCTTTTCCATTAGCTATTAGCAATTTACCCATAAAGATGATAATATCCGCCTGTTTGTGCTAACTACCTTTGGAGTATGCGTCTGATGACCAAACGCTCTGCCCGCGCCCGGCTGATAACTTGGCCCGCCATCTGCATTATTATTTTTACCAGCTTGTTGCTGAATGGCTGTATCGTACGCGATGTATTCCGCAACGCCTCCGATTATGTGGGAGATATGGTGCCCGAAGGCGGGGACGGCTACGGCAAGCGCGTTGTGGTGGTCCCCTTTTCCAGCGGAACCCGTAAGCTCACTCCCCTGGCCCTGGATCTGACCAACTACTTGACCAGCAACCTGGACAAAGACCGGAATTACAGCAGGATCTCATTTGACAAGCTGGCCGCAGTGATGAAACAGGCCGCTGACAAAGTGACCCTTTCAGAGGCCCTGATGACCGCCGGCCGAAACATGGGCATCAACGCCATAATCACCGGCTCGGTCACCGATATGGCCCTGCGCTACCGCCTTAAAGGCCTGTATGGCCTGCGCGAGAATACGCCGTTTGTCATCCTGGAGGCCCAGCTTCGTTTGGCGGACCCGGTCAGCGGGGTGGTTTTTTCAGAAAAGACCTTGTTTGAAGAGCTGGAAATTGAAGAGATGGAGGCTCACAACATCCGTATGGGTAAAGACATAGACCCCAAACGGGTGGCCAAGCTCTTGAATGAAATCAAACCCGAAGCCCTTGATTGGCTGCACAGCGAATTGGGCGACCTTAACTGGGGCGGAGTCATACTCAAAGTTGACGGCAAGCGGGTGCTGACCACCGTGGGTCAGGACAGCGGCTTAAAAAAAGGGCAGCAGCTCGCGGTGCTTGAACGGGGAGAGCGGCTCAAATCCGTGACCGGCCAGCAGATTTACCTGCCCGGGATCACTCTGGGCTACATCAAGCTTTTGGACATCGGCAAGGAGACCTCCTGGGCGGAGATGATGCCGGTAAACGCCGAGGACATGCCCGAAGTCAAACTGATCAAAAAAGGTCCCGGAGCCAAAAAGAACCAGGCGGACGGCAAGGGCAAAAACACCACTTTGGCCAAACCCGAGCCTCCCAAAGCCACACCGGCTCCCCAGCTGGAGCCGCCCCAAAAGCCGTTGAAACAGCCTGTCAAGCTTCCGGACGGCAGGTTTTTACCCATGGTGGAGCCGGGGCACATAGTGAAGCCCGATTGACCGGGCCGCAATGCTGGTACGCTTTGTTTCACAAGGGGAGGTGCTTTGCCTTCCCTTGTTTTGCTGAAAAGCTCTCGGTCGGTGTTGGCATGGTATCAGGGCTGAACAAAAAACGCTGCACAATATGGGGGGCGGGACTCATCGCCCTGGCGGTTTTTTTCTGGCCCTTGCTCCAGGGTGAAACCTTGAGGACCAAGGCGGCCCAGCGGCTTTTGGACCGGGGATGGAATCCGGCATATCAGGTTCTGCCCATGCTGGCCCTGGCCTATGACCGCTCAAACAACAATCCCGCCGACACCGGCTTACTGGACCAGGTGTGGCCCCGGCTGCTTGCTTTCAAAGGCACCCATCCCGAATTTTTTTGGCTGACCCTTTCGGTGCTGGAACAGCGGGCCGGGCGCAAAACCAGGGCGCGCGAGGCCCTGAAGCGCGCCCGGGCCATGGACCCCAGAATCGTCAACATGGTCAAGGGACCGCAATATCTGGGATACCGCCGCGCGGTCGGATTAGGGGGTTGAAAGTGAGCCTTGCGCTGGCCGTGCCGCCAGCTTCCACCAGCGCCCGCCTGGCCCTGTTGCTTTCCAGCCTCGGCGCCGGTTTTTTTGCCTTCACCCGCTTATGGACCGTGACCACAGGCGTGACGGCAACGGGTGTCGGCGTGACTTGGTTCATACCGGACCTGTTGCCCCAGCTGGCTTTGTTCCTTTGCGCCCTGGCGGCGGTCATCCTGCTTTGGCGTCTGGCGGAGTGGCGCCTCAAAAAAAGCGGCCTCCCCCAAGAGCAGGCCCGGGACCTGGCCGCACGCAGCTTTTGGCCCGCAGCCCTATTGGGCCTGGTTCCGGCTGCCGAGCTTTTTAGCCCCCTATATCCCCTGACCCTGGCTCCCCTGGCCATAAGCCGGGAGGCCTGGCCCCTGCTGCTGCTGGCCGTAGTTTTATGCCTGGGCTGGCAGCTGAGCCTGGCTGGGGGTGATGCTTCCGGGCCAAAGGAGCAGACACCGCGTTTCAGGGCCTGGACCCCTTGGGTGGTATTCGTCCTGACCCTGGTGGCCTGCGCGATATTCGGTATGCGCCTGACCCTGGCCAGCCGGGAGGTGGGCCGCTTCATGGGCGGGGATGAGCCCCAGTATCTGTTCAACGCCCACACCCTGGCCGTGGACCACGACCTGGACCTGGCCAACAATGTGCTGTTGCGCGAAAACCTTTACTTTCTCGATCCTTGGCGGGTGATCGGCGGGCATGCATCATGGAGCCGGGACAAGAAGTTTATTTCCAAGCACCGCCCGGGCCTGCCCCTGCTCACCGCGCCGTTCTACGCCTGGGGGCTTTACAGCGGGATTGGGGCGCGCAAGGCCTCCGTTATCTGCATTTGGCTTTTGACCGCCTGGATGTGCACCGAGGTGTTTATGCTCTGCCGCAGCCTGTGCGGACGGGAGCCCGCCGCGCTGGCCGCCGCCCTGGCCACGGCCATGTTCCTTCCCGGGGTGCACTATTCCAACCTCATGTTTCCAGAGATGGCCGCCGCGGCCTTCAGCATAGCCGCATTCCGCCGGGTGAGGCAGGCGGAACTTGGGCAATGGCATTTGTGGCTGATCGCGGGCTGCCTGACCGGTTATCTGGCCTGGTTCCATGAGCGTTTCATAGCCCTGGCCCTTATCCTGGGCTGCTATGCCCTGTGGCGCGGAGTATGGCGCAACTGGCGCAGCCTGGCCGCCTTTTTCCTGCCCTGCCTGCTGTCCGCCGGGGCTCTGATGCGTTACTTTATGGCGCTTTACAACCGGCCCTTCCCCACCTCATCCATCCATGCCCAAGGAAGCTATCTGAATCCCCGGGGGGCCTGGGAGGGGCTGAGCGGGCTTTTGTTCGATGCGGCCGAAGGTCTTTTGCCCTATGGAGCCATCTGGCTTGCCGCTCTGGCCGGGCTGGTCTGGCTGCTGCGCAAGAAACCGGCGCAAGGGGTCTGGGTCTGCCTGATGGGGCTTACAACCTATGTGACCGCCGGATTGTATGCGGACTGGTTCGGGGGCATCAACCCGCCCTGCCGCTATCTGGTGGCCGCAATTCCCTTTCTGGCCGTGGGTTTGAGCGCCGGCCTGAACTGGGGCCGGGCCAACTTCAAGCAGGCCGGCATCGTGCTGGCGGTGCTGGCTTATTTCAGCCTGGCCCATGTAATGAAGCATCCGGCCGGAGTCTATGGGCATGCGGTAAAGCTGGGCGCATATTTCCAATTCCCCTTGGTGGAAAATTTGCTGCCCACCTTTATTGTGGCCAAAACCCCGGCCCAAAACGGGGCCATTGCCCTTATTTGGATGATCTGGGCCGGTCTGATGGCGGCCCTGCTGCAAAGGGGCAGCCGCCGGTTTGCCCCGGGCAGGGCAGCGGCGGGTCTAGTTGCGGTGCTGGCGCTATTTGTGAGCGCGGCCATTGCATCGGAAGCCGTGGGGCCGGGCCTCATCCAGCCCCGCAGCGACCAGCACATTATACGGGACTGGAGCAGACAGGCTGAAATGGGGCCCGCCCTTTTCACCTGGCAGGCCACGGATGAGCCCCCCAGGCGGGAGCTGAATCTATCCCCGGTGCGCTACCGCCACGGCAAGCTGAAGCTCTTGGGCGATCCCCCCACGGCCATCAAGGCCATGGCCGAACGCGGGGCGTTCCTGGCGGTCTGGGGCCAGTACCTGACCCTGCCCCCGGGCGCCTACCGGGCAGAGGTTGAGTTGCAGTCAAGCACCGGCGGGCCGCAAATAGTGGCGGATCTGGATGTGGCCGCGGATCTGGGCAAACGGGTGTTGGCCAAAACCCCGATCAGCGCCGACTTGGCCAAGGCCCCGGTCACCCTGCCCTTCAAGCTGGACCGCACCGCCCGCCAGTTAGAATGCCGTCTGGGCGTGAAAGGCGCGGCAGACCTCACCATTTCGGCAATGCGGATTGTCAGGGAATGATGCCGTCCGGGTCGGCGGGCCGCCAGGTCTAACCCTGCCGGTTCAGGCCCGCCGGCCGGCTACACGCTATAGTAAATTCGCAAGCTGATCAATCAGGGCGTCCAGCTTCAGGGCCGCCTCGCGCAGGGCGGTCTGGGTGCGGGGTTCATAGTCGGGATGGGCCTTGGGGTTGGGAGACACCGCGCTGCCGCAGATGCCCAGCTTTTCGCATTGCATGGTCAGCTCATGGGCCAGGGATTTTTCAGCCTTGCTGCGCGCTTCCTCCAGCGCTCCCACGGCATGGCCCAGCTGGCCTATCAACCCTCCCTGGCCAGCATCATCGGCCAACACTTCCAGGGCGGGACCCACCAGAAACCAGCTGTCGGGCAGCTTTTCCAACAGACCCTTTGCAGCCGTCTTACGGGCTGCGGGGCGCGCCCTTTGGCTCAGTTTATTCAGCTCGCGGCCCAGATCATGGGCGGGCAGTGCGCCGCCCAGAATTTTACGGGCCAAAAGCTGGCCGGTCTGCCCGGCCTCTATCAGCTCCGCGTCACTGTCATCCCGGCCGGCAATGTCCGCGGCCCGTTTCAGGGCGATTTCCAGGCTGGATTTTATTTCGGCCATTTCAACCCCTCCAAAGGCCAAGGCAAAAAGGTTTTCATCCCACAAAACAAGGGGCCCCGCATAAAGGGCCCCTTTAGTGTATCAGTTATTCAGGTCAAAGGCTTAGGCTTATTCGTCCTCTTCGACCTCGTGCACTTTGCCTATGTGTTTGGCTCCGCATTGGGGACAGGTTATTTCAATGTCCTTTTCATCTCCGATGAATTTTTCCCTGAGCTTTTCAGGTCCCAGATGGCTTATGTCGCCGCAGGCGCAGTTGGGGCACTCGGCCCGCACCTCGTATCTTTTTCTTTTGGCCATGCTTCACCGCCTTTCCTGAACCGCCGCTGATCAGCTAGGCCGGCGGGGTCCAGTCATCGTCGTCGTCTTCGTCATCGGCCACATCCCATTTTTCCCACTGGGCGTCGGCCAACTCCTTGGCCGCGGCCTGTTCTTCCTCGCTCCAGGGCTCCCAGGTGATCGCCTCGCTAAGAAGCTCCCAAAGATAGAAAGTCTCTATGCCCAGGTCATATTCCTTGGTCAAGGACTTCATGATCTGGTCCCGGCAATTGTGGCAAGGGGCCACGCAGATTTCAGCCCCGGTCTCCTTGATCTGCCTGGCCTTTTCGCGGCCATAGTAGATCCGTTCTTTACTATATGGCATAGCCCAGGCCCCGCCGCCCGCGCCGCAGCAGAAATTATTCAAACCGGTCGGATAGGTATCCACAAAATCAGTGCAGATGTATTTGGTGATCTTGCGGATCTCTTCGCCGTAACCCTTGCCAAAGGCCTTTTCGGCCTTGCGCACATAATTGCAGGGATCATGCACCGTGGTAAGTTTTCCGCGGAACTTGTCTTGGTTGATCTTGATGCGGCCCTCTTCAATATATTCAAGCATCAGGTCAAAAACGCTCATGACCTTGAACTCGTCAAACGCCTCGGGAAACCATTTTTGCAGACCAAGCCTGGTCGCATAAAACGCGTGGCCTCACTCGGGTAAAAGCAATACTTCGGCCTCCACTTTGCGGGCGTTGGCCACAACCCTGCCCACTTGGGTCTTCATGGCCTCATCATCGCCGCTGAAAAGCCCCCAGTTGACCCCTTCCCAGTTTTCGCTGCTGACGGTCCAGTCTTCCTTGGCGGCGTAATATATCCTCCACCAGAATTTCATGTCGTCCGGCTCGCCAAAAGGCTCTTTGGAATTTATGGTGGTGATGACCCGTGCGCCCTTTTTGTCCACCGGCACATAAAACCCGGGGCAGCCCTCGTCCTGCATTTCCTTGCTGAGGTCATACAGCAGGAACAGAAAGTCAAACTGGGGTATGCCCAGGTTGTTGCCCCGCTCAAGGTTCATGGCAACGCCTTTGTGAATGGGGCCCGGCACCTTGTCGCGCTCGCGCAGGGTGCGGCATTTCCGGGTCATGGCCACGATCTCTATGCCCATGGGGCAGGCCAATTCACAGCGTCCGCAAAGAGTGCATATCCACGGCCAGCGGGAATCAATAAGTTGCTGGTCCAGTCCCAAAGCCGCCATGCGCACCGCTTTTCTGGGGTCCATGCCGTCCACACCGGTCACGGGGCATCCGCTGGCGCAGGTGCCGCAGGTGAGGCACAGGCTGGCCCACTTGGGGTCCGCATTGAGCACGCCCTTTCCCGGACGGGCTACCAATGCTTGCTGGCTCATAGCTATCTCCTGGTACTTTGAGGTTTTTACTAGTGTTTAAAAGCAAAGTTGTTTTTGCTGTGCCCAACATCAAGCCGGGCCTGTTCCAGGCCCGCCCAAAAGGTGCATGCCGATTAACTGGTTGTTCTATTGTGTTATAGGGCTTTCGCCTGCCGGCAATGGGTTTGCCTCCGCCCAGGCCGCCTTAATTCGCAGACGCCGCCAGATAAGCCACCGCATCAGATTCAAATGCATAGCCCTTTACTATGTGAATAATAACACGGTTTAGTATTCTTTGGGCAATTTATCCAGTTGGGCCTTGGTGAAAACCGGGCCGTCCTTGCAAACATACTCCGGCCCCACATTACAGCGCCCGCAGATGCCGATGCCGCACTTCATGCGGTTTTCCAGGCTCAAGATAATCTGCTCCGACTCCCAGCCCAGCTTATCGAAGACCGGCTGGGTAAAGCGAATCATGGGGGGCGGGCCGCAGATCAGGGCAATGGAGTTGTCCGGTTTGGGCCCCACCTGTTCGCATATGGTGGGCACGAAACCAACCAGGCCTTCCCAGCCCGGGAACTCGCGGTCCACCGTGATATGCACCCCCACGTCGTCCCGCTTCATCCATTCGCCCCACTCTTCTTTGTATAGCAGCATGCCGGGGGTGCGGGCGCCGTAGATGAAATCTATCTGGCCGAAATCAGCCCGGTTGTCCGGGTGAAGCAGATAGTTCATGGTGGAACGCAGGGTGGTTACGGCATAGCCTCCGGCCACGATGACCACGTCTTTTCCCTTCATTTGCTCAAAGGGATAGTAGTTGCCCAATGGCCCCCGCACGCCCATGACATCGCCCTCGGTCATGGCGTGCAGCTTTTGGGTCACATGCCCCACCCTGTTCACGGTGAAAAGCAGATCATCCCCCTCGGTGGGGGAACTGGCGATGCCAATGGGAATTTCGCCATAGCCGGATACCGAAAGTTCGGCGAACTGTCCGGGCATATAGTCGAACGCCTTTGCGTCTTCCTCCTTTTTAAAATGCAGTAAAAAGGATTTGAGCATCTTGTCTTCGGTTTCAATGCGCACTTCGGCGATTTGAACCGGATATGGCAAATACGGATTGAACATATTAAAAACCTTTTTCAGACCGCGTACGGAACCCTTTGCAGGGTTAAGCGTTCATCTGGTTTACTACTTCACGGATGTCTATATTCACCGGACACAAAAGCACACAGCGCCCGCAGCCGGTGCAGCCGATGGCTCCGTCCCGCTTCATGGGGATGTACTTGTATTTATGCATGAAGCGCTGACGCACCCGTTCTTTTTTGTTGGG
The DNA here is from genome assembly GCA_963675675.1 of Desulfarculaceae bacterium. Lineage (GTDB taxonomy): Bacteria > Desulfobacterota > Desulfarculia > Desulfarculales > Desulfarculaceae > Dethiosulfatarculus. The sequence goes on along the minus strand of OY776512.1, from coordinate 6,184,310 downwards.
CCGGGGATTGTGCCCCGAGCCGTGCACCGTAAAGAGCCAGGACATGCAGTAGTCCCAGTTGCGCACCCTACGCCCCTCTTTGCCCTGGATCTCGTCCTGAATATCAAAGCAATGGCAGGTGGGGCACACAAAGGTGCAGGCGCCGCAGTTTAAGCAGGATTGCCACACCTGGTCCCACATGGGGTCTTCAAACAGCTCCAGCACTTCTTTCTGGGCTATTTTGTCCGTGGCCACCCCCTGGGCCATGCTTGCCTCGGCCTTGGCCTTTAACTCCGCCGCCTTTTCCAGGTCGGCCGGCTGGGCATCGTCCAGATCGTCCAAAAGCCCCTGGGCCATTTCGCTTGCTTCGCGCACAAGCAGCTTTTCGCCCAGGTCGATCATCATGAGATCCAGGCCGCTTTCGTCATGGGGTCCGCTGCCCACGAATTTGCAAAAACAGGTGGGACAGGGATCATTGCAGCCCAAGCCTATGAGCAGGGTTTTTTCGCGCTTATCCCGCCAATAGGCGTCATCGGTGTAGTCGTCCTGGCAAAAGATGATGTCCATAAAAGACATGGCTTTGGCATCGCAGGGCCTGATCTGGGCCAGGACCCGCTTTTGGCTGAGCCCGGGCTCGGCCTGCATGACCATATGCTCATCGCTTTGGGGATCATCCTTGTAGCGCATCATGCATTCGGTTTGGGGGAAGAAAAACTCTTTGGGTGACATATTCGTGTTGGAAAACTCCCAGGCCAGTTCGTCTATCTGGTCCAGGGGGCTCCATACCATCTTGCCCCCGTCCCAGGCCGGTGCATACACTGCATGGTCCCGGGCCAGCTTTTCCAAAAATATCTTTACCTGATCCTTACTGATTATCTTATCGGCCATGGTGCGCACCTACCTTACAAATTCTTCTGGATCATCAGGCTGGTAAACGCTCAGCGGGGGCGGGGCCTCGGGGTCCAGGCCAGACTCCCAGCCGTACATTTCGCGGATGTCCTTTTCTATTTTGGTGGTGAGCCTGCGCATGTTTATGCCCTGGGGACAGGCAGACTGGCAGGCTCCGCAATCGGTGCAGCGTCCCGCGCAGTGGAAGGCCCGCAGGATATGGAAGGTGGCCACATCGGAATCATCCTGGGTTTTGCCGCACCATTGGGGGCTGGTCTCATCCACGAAGCAGACATGGCAGTAACAAAGCGGGCAGGCGTCCCGGCAGGCGTAACATCGGATGCAGTCTTTCAGTATTTCATCGGCGAACTTCTGGTAGCGTTTTTCCGGCTCCAGGCGTTCCCAGGGGGCGGCTACCTTGTCCAGGTCCCCGCCGCCGGTCTCTGGCTCGGGATCGGCCACCAGCTCGTCATAAATCACCGGGTTGCGGTGCATGCAGGTGTAGCAGTTGTCCCGGAGCACTTTTTTGCGCTCGATGCGCTCTTCCCAGCCCGCGCCCTTTACCACAATCACATCACCCTCTTCCTCGGCGGAAAGGATGGTTTTGCCTTTCAGCAGGTTGATGACCTTGCGGCGGTCGACCTTTTCCGGGCTGGGCACCCCTATGATATGCACCTGCTCGCGTTTTATCTGGTTTTCTTGAATCAGTATGGAGATATTGCGCGATACGCAGCCTTGCGCCGTAATCGCGACCTTGCCGATTTCGCCCATCTCGCGGCGGATCAGATACAAGGCCAGATTGTTCACGCAAAAAGACGACCAGATAAGCTTGTCGGCATCTTCCGGCGTATAAGCGAAACTGGGCCGGTCCCGCAGGGGCACGGTGCCCTGTTCAAAACCGATGACGCAGTCAACCTCTTTGTTCTCCAAAAGCCGCCTGGCTGAAGCCCGGATCTTTTCGGTCAGCTCTGGAATCATCAGGCTACCCTCCGGATGTCTTTAATTATCTGTTTAGCCGGCCCCAGAGCCCGCACGTTTTCGATAAACGCGTTAGCGGTGCGCTGGAACTTTTCCCCCTCGGCGGAGGATATCCAGCTGAAATGAAGGCGTCCCGGTTCCAGACCAATGTATTCCATCAGGTTTGTGAATACGGCGAACCGCCGTCTGGCGAACATATTGCCGGCAAGATAGTGGCAATCGCCGATGTGACAGCCGGAGACCCAAACCCCGTCCACTCCGCGCCGGAAGGCTTGCAAAATAAATTTGGGGCTCATGCGGCCGGTGCAGGGGATGCGGACCACCCTGAAGTTGGGAGGATATTGCAGCCGGCTCACTCCGGCCAGGTCCGCTCCGCCATAGGTGCACCAGTTGCAGAAAAAGGCGGCCAGCTTGGGTTCGTAGGAGCTGTTTTCTGAACTCATAAGCTATTTCCAATGCATATAGAGTTTGCGCTCGTCATTGACATCTAACAGGACAACAATAATACCCAAATGTTAGCCACACATCACGCATGTCTGACCTGTTAGGTAAATTCCGGATAACATAAGGGGTTTAACCCAAAACCAAAAAAAATTCCACCATCTATTGAACTTTTGCCCAAAAAAAGCCTGGCGTCCCATGCCGTTCACTTCGGCCCTGCAAAGAAGACCGGGCTGGGGGCGGCTGGGGGCGGCGCGGCCGCATTCCGCCCGGCTATAGCTGCATGACCCGGTTACCCACGCCTTAGCACCACATCCTGAGCGGCGCCCTGCTCTTCCAAAAGCACGTCTATCACCTGATTTTGCTCCGCCTCCAGCTTGGCGCCCACATAATCCGGCTGGATGGGCAATTCCCTACCGCCCCGGTCGATCAGCACCAGAAGTTCTATCCGGCGCGGGCGCCCCAAATCAATCAGGGCGTCCATGGCGGCCCGGGTGGTGCGGCCGGTGAAAAGCACATCATCCACCAGAATCAAGGTCCGGTCATCCACCGGAAAATCAATCGCCGTGCGCCCGACTATGGGGCGATTATGCAGGCGGGTCCAGTCATCGCGGTATAAAGTAATGTCGATGATGCCGGTGTCCGGCGAAATGCCGCTTTGCTTTTCAAGCGCTTGCTGCAGGCGGCTGGCCAGAAACGCCCCGCCGGTGCGGATTCCCACCAAAGCCACATTCGCCAGCCGGTGATGGGCTTTAATAATCTTTTTGGCCAGATCATCCACAAGCTGTGATATGCCTTTTGCATCCAGCACAGTTTCATTGCTTGTCTGTTCCATATTATCCGCCGTCCAAACAAAAACAGTTTCTGATATGACCAAATTAACTTAATACAACTGGCCATACATGAAAACATGAATTTGCCATTGCCAGCGAATTCAGCAAAAAATCAGCGGCAAAGCCAAAAAACTTAGCCTATAGCTCTTGACCAAACGCGGCTTGGGGCCTATAAAATGGGTGCGCGCCGGAGTGGCGGAATTGGCAGACGCAGGGGACTCAAAATCCCCCGGGCTTTATGCCCATGTGGGTTCAAGTCCCACCTCCGGTACCAATAAAAACAAGTAGTTAGGCCATCTTGCTAAATCAGCTAGATGGCCTTCTTTTTTGTGGGGGAAGCATGGGGGAAGCACGAGGATCAATTTCAGAATGGCATATGGTAGTGCCCGGTGGATGACTTGGATAACTATGCAAAAAGATATTGCACGATATTGAACCGTTCCTTAATGAGTTTCACCGCAAGATAGCGCACCAGTTCCAAATCTGCTGAAAGTCGCCAAGTTTCAGAAAAAACATCTGGATCTACAATTTTCTTGTCATAGGCGTGAGCAATTGCACACCGGCCAGAGCCGTGAAGATAATCAACTAATTCAACAGGCGATTTATCTGTCTGGTAATATTTTTCCATCCACTCTCGAACGCCTTCTTCAGACAATAATTTTGTTAATCCTTCTTTGAGTTCATGTTTGCGTTTTCCGTTTTGTTTCAAATACTTATCCTGCCAAAACATATTGAATATTTTAAAAAAGCTTAGAAACCGATAAGGCATGCTGTCTGAACTCAAACCTGCCCGGTGAAGGGCAACTGCCAGTTGTGCGGCAGGACCCTTTGGAATGCAAATAGCACCGTATATGTCTCCTGTAGAATGGCTGTGGCTGTTAGGCATCAGAGCTATGGAGACAAGCTCAATTTTATTCTTTGGGCCGATATAACTACACCTGATAGTGACCTTAGTGCTATGATTTCTCATGTTAATCATTGAATTTTCATGATCCTGTTTTTAGACATTTCCCGGGGAGTAGTCCTTGGCCAACACAAAACCCATAGAATCCTACTTCAAGGAGCTTCAAGAAATCCGCTCAACAGGCGGCGGCACCAAGGAAACTTCTTACTACACCCCTCTTGAGAACCTGTTAAATGCCCTGGGCGGCAAGCTGAAGCCAAAGGTCCGGGCAGTAGGCCAATTGGCTGATGCCGGGGCTGGTCATCCAGATTTTGGGCTATATGCTCAAAACCAGTTTCAGCGCGCTCGGGACAGCCAGCCCATGGCAGGTCAAATACCGGAACGCGGCGTAATTGAGGTCAAGGCCACCGATGATGATTCATGGCTGACGGCGGATGGCAAGCAGGTAAGCAAATATTGGGGCAAGTACCGCCAGGCGCTAGTCACCAATTACCGTGATTTTGTGCTTGTGGGGCAGGATGGCCAGGGTAATGCTGCCAAACTGGAAACCTTGCGGCTGGCCAATAGTGAATCAGATTTTTGGTTGCGAGTACAACGGCCCCGCAAGTTTGCCCAGGCAACCGGTGAACGCTTGGCCGAGTACCTGATCCGGGTGCTGAAACACTCCGCACCCTTGGCCACACCTAAGGACCTTGCCTGGTTCCTGGCATCCTACGCCCGCGAGGCTAGGCTGCGTATTGAGGATTCTCCTTTAGATGTTTTGGGCACCATCCGTGGCGCTCTGCAAGATGCCTTGGGAGTCAATTTCTCCGGTGAGCGTGGCGAGCACTTTTTCCGCTCTACATTTGTTCAAACCCTATTTTATGGTGTGTTTTCAGCCTGGGTCCTATGGGACAAGGAGCATCCACGCACCGACAAGAGCGCCCGGTTTGACTGGACCATGGCCGCCCAATTCTTGCGAGTGCCATTCTTGCGCAAACTATTCTATTTAATGGCCGATCCCGGCCCTTTGCGTAGTTTGGGTATCACCGAAGTTTTGGAGTGGACCAGCGCCGCCCTTAACCGGGTGGACCGGGCTGGCTTCTTTACCAGCTTTCAAGAGGGTGAGGCGGTTCAATATTTCTATGAGCCTTTCCTTGAGGCGTTTGACCCGGCTCTGCGCAAAGAGCTGGGCGTTTGGTACACCCCCACCGAGATCGTGCAGTATATGGTAGCCCGGGTGGATACCGTGCTGCGCGAAGAGCTGGGCATTGATGACGGTCTGGCAGATGAACAGGTTTATGTGCTGGACCCGTGCTGCGGTACCGGCGCTTATCTGGTGGAGGTGCTCAAGACCATTGCCAACACCCTCAAGGACAAGGGGGGTGATGCACTTTTGGCCAGCGATTTGAAAAGGGCCGCCACCGAGCGGGTCTTGGGCTTTGAATTGCTCACTGCTCCCTTTGTGGTGTCACACCTGCAATTGGGTCTGCTGCTTCAAAACCTGGGTGCACCCCTTAAGGATGATGAGACCGAACGCGTAGGTGTGTATCTCACCAACGCCCTAACCGGATGGGAGCCGCCAGACGGCCCTAAGGCCAAACTTCCCTTTATAGAGTTTGAAGAGGAGCGTGACCGGGCAGATGAGGTCAAGCGGGAACGCCCCATTTTAGTAATCCTGGGCAATCCTCCGTACAACGGATATGCCGGCATGGCAGTGGATGAGGAGCGAGCCCTTTCAGATGCCTACCGGGAAACCAAACGAGCCCCGAAACCTCAGGGGCAAGGCCTCAATGATTTATTTGTGCGCTTTTTCCGCATGGCTGAACGCCGCATCGTGGACATGACTAAAAAGGGTGTGGTGTGTTTTATTTCCAATTTTGAATGGCTGGATGGATTGTCCCACCCCGGTATGCGTGAGCGGTACTTGGAGGTTTTCGATAGAATTTGGATTGACTGTCTTAATGGCAGCAAACGACGTACCGGAAAAACCACTCCATGGGGCGATCCTGACCCTAGCGTTTTTTCTACCGAATCAAATCCTGAAGGCATACAGCTCGGAACGGCAATATCTTTACTAGTTCGTCACGAAGATCATCACGTAGTCGACGAACCTATGTTCAGAGATCTATGGGGGAAAGAAAAGCGCCAAGAGCTAATTGGCTCCATAGGAAAATACGATGAATTGTTATATGAAAAACTAGAACCGCAGATTGAATTGGGTCTACCTTTTAAGCCGGGCAATGTAGCGTCAAGTTACTTATCATGGCCCAGCATGCCTGACCTATTTCCCATTTTCTATCCAGGCGTAAAAACCAGCAGGGATGAATTCCTGGTGGATATCGACAAGAAATTTTTAAAAAATAGGTTAGATGAGTACTTCGATCCATCATTAACCAACCAATATATCAGGGCAAAATACTCAAAAGTCATGACAGATACTGGTCGTTTCAATTCTGAAGAAACACGTGCATATCTGGTGGGTCGAGGAGTGATGGAAGGCGGATTGGTGCCCTACTGCTATCGTCCCTTTGATTTGCGTTGGGTGTACTGGGATTCAGAAACTAAACTGTTAGATGAAAAAAGGCCTGAGTTTTTCCCGCAAGTGGGGGCGGGTAATGATTGGATAGTGTCTCAACAAAAGCCCAGGCGTAATTGGTCCAAGCCTCAGGTGTGCTCTTCTCTAGGTTGCCTAGACCTTATGGATCGTGGCGCAAGTTGTATCCCCCTCCGAGTAAAAGCAACCGGTGAAGCCGATGGGCTCTACGCTGGGCAGGGCGAAGGTGAGATTAGCACCAACCTCAGCAGTATTGCAAAGTCGTATCTCGAAATTAACGGTGGCGACCAGGACAGCGTCTTTTATCATTCCCTTGCCGCGCTTCATGCGTCCTGTTACGCCCAAGAAAACGCCGGAGCCCTCCGCCAGAACTGGCCCCGTATACCTCTGCCGTCAAGCAAAAAAGCCCTGCATGCCTCAGCGGAATTAGGGCGTGAACTAGCCGCTCTGCTCAACCCTGAAACCCCGGTTAAAGGCGTCACAACTGGCTCAATCCGCGCAGACCTCAAAACCCTTGGCCTGATATCCCGTGAGGGCGGCGGCCAGCTTGATGAATCAGCCGGTGACTTGGCTCTGAGCGCTGGATGGGGTTTCTTTGGGGCCAGGAACGCCACCATGGCTGGTAAGGGTGACGCACGCGAACGTGAATATGAACCAGCCGAGCTCAACGCATTAACTGCAGCGGCACCAAACCTGGACCTGGATGCCGATCAGCTAATGGAACTGTTGGGTAACACCACCTATGACATCTATCTCAACCAGAACGCCTACTGGAAAAACGTACCCGCCGCAGTATGGAACTCATCTGGGCGGTTATCAAGTAATTAAGAAGTGGCTCAGTTACCGGGAGAAGCGGGTTCTGGGGCGTGACCTCAAAGTTGATGAAGCCCGCTATGTGACCGAAATGGTCCGACGAATTGCAGCCATCATCCTCATGGGGCCAAAATTGGATGCAAACTACCAAGCAATCAAGGCCGACTGCTTTGACTGGCAAAGCCTCTCATAGCCAAAACCAGGGGGATTACATGTCTCTGACCTCAAACCAAAAGGCCCGCATCCTGGAGCTGGTAAACGAATACCGCTCCGCTCCGGCTAATGAAGAAGGTGTTACGCCTGGAAACGGCAATGCTGAGCTTAACCGCAGCCGGGAGCACCTGATAGGGACTGAACTGCAACCGCTCATAGCGGAGTATTTAGACAGCTCCATCCCCTTGGCTGAGTTCAAATCCAGAATTGACAGTATTAATAAACGCCACAATTTCTGGGGGTTCAAGGGCATCAAGGGTCAAATGTTCTTTGACATGGTGGCCAACGTATCCGACGATGCGGACGAATGTGACCAAGAAATCAAGTCGGCGATAGCGGTTCCCGCAAATGACAAAATGGCGTCCAGCCGGATTAAGACCTTTGCCAGCTACATCGAACGCTTGGGAGAGCAATGGGTCGAGGCTGGAAATACACGTCACGGCGCTCCCAAGGTAGGCAGCATATCGTTTTTCCTCTCCTGGTTCTGGCAGATTCAGGCCGCCGATACTTGGCCGGTTTTCTATACTGCTGGGGTGAACGCCCTCAATGACCTCAATATTTGGCAACCCACTGGTGAACCTGCCGATGACTACCTGGCCTTTAAGCAACTTCACTATGAAATCCGAGAGTTGCTGGCTACTGAACTGGGCAGGGCAGCCACCCTATACGATGTTGAACATGTTCTCTGGTTCAAGGTGGGAAATCCATACCAGGCTTCCAAGGGAACTGAGACCAAGGGCAAGGCTTGGACGGCAAAAGCCAAACAAGAAACCCCCACGGATATTCCAGACGAATATCTTCCTAATAGCTATGTCCCTCCTATCGTTTCTATCCTGCCGCGCATGGCTATACATGATGAAGCCCTGGTTGAGGCCGCCAAACGATCCGGCACCAGCTTACCCCGCGCCTTTGAGAAACATATTGACGCGGCATTCTCAATCCTGGGCTATGAGACCAAGCTGCTTGGGCAGGGAGCCGGGCGGGTGCCTGATGGTCTGGCTCTTGCCCATGATGAGAGCTATGCAATTTTGTGGGATGCCAAGGTGCGGGCCAACGGCTACAGCATGGGCACCGATGACCGAACTATCCGGGACTATATTCAAACCCAGAGCCGCGAATTGAAGCGGAGGCGTTTTCTGCGGAACATCTACTACGTTGTTGTATCAAGCTCCTTTGCCGATGATTTTGATGATGCCATCAGGTCATTGAAAATGGAAACCGATATCAGTGAAGTGGCCTTGCTGGAAGCAGAAGCATTGGTGGCTATGGTTGATGCGAAATTGCGTTCGCCCTTGTTTGTAAGCTTAGGACCCGATGGACTACAAAGGTTGTTCAGCACAAGTGGGATTCTTGATGCCGGAGTCGTTCGTGAGCAATTGAATTGAATCAAACATCCAATCCGACACCAGACTTCCGAATCCGTGTGGGAATGAAAAACTTACAGAAAAATAGGGCTACTCAAAAGGAGCAGGAACATGGCCGATGACGTAAGTGTTTTTGCGAAAAGATATGAAGAAGAAGAGTTTAGGAAGGAAGACTGGCAATATCGGATAATAAATCAAGCAAAATAAACACTTAAGCTATAAGCGTGAATCACAAACTTTTTTAGAATTTTAGGAGAGGTGCTTCTTTTGTTGCTTCGACATTTCATTGAATTATATAATAGTAAGTCAAAATATAGGTAATAAATAACAACGGAGTGCATACCATGCCTAACCATTATGTACAGACAAAGATTGTAATTGTTCTAGGAGCGGTTGCTTTGATAGCAGCATTATTGATTGCTCTGAATTATCTCACTATACTACCCTGGAGCGGGGATGTGTCCCTAGCTATATTTCTGGCAGCTATACTTGTAGGAGGAGTGATAATTTATCGTTGGGTGGCACGAATGCAGACGTATGTTTATTTTTTGGAAGGATCCTTGGATGCACTGGAACTTCCTATTACTACCACTGATATGAATATGAATTGGGTATTCATTAACAAGGTGACCGAATCTCTGTTGGCCATGCACAATCTTGATAAAAAGAGTTGTCTAGGTAAACACTGCTCCAATTGGAAAGCTGACATATGCGGCACAGAAAATTGTGGAGTAAAAAGTCTACGCTCCGGTCGCCCTCGCACCAATTACAATCAAGAATACCCAGATGCACCTAGCACCCTTATGCAGGTTGATACTAGTTATATTACCGATCCAAAAGGAAAGAAATTAGGCCATATAGAGGTGGTCACCAATATAGATGCCACTCGGCGACTTGATCAAACAATATCAAATGTAGCAGCCACCTTGGAAGAGACCAGCGCAGCCTTGGAAGAAATGTCAAGCCTGACCAAACAGAACGCCCAAGCCAGTAACGAAGCCAATAACCTCATGGAGCAAGCAAACCATACAATGGACCAGGCTAGTAATGCCATTTCAGGCCTTACCGGTTCAATGACCGAACTTAGCAATGCAAGCCAAGAAACAGGCAAGATAATTAAGACCATTGATGAAATAGCCTTCCAGACCAACCTACTAGCCCTGAACGCAGCGGTGGAGGCTGCCAGGGCAGGAGAGGCTGGAGCCGGATTCGCGGTTGTGGCCGACGAGGTGCGCAATTTGGCTATGCGCGCTGCAGAAGCAGCAAAAAACACAGCCAGCTTGATAGAGGGTACTATTAGTCGCATAGATCAGGGAAGTACTCTGGTTGAGCAAACAAATGAAACCTTTAGCGGTATGGCTAACGGGATAGGTAAGGTGGCTGAAATGCTGAATGGAATCAGCACAGCCAGTCAAGAGCAGTCCCTAGGCATTGAAGAGATTAATCGAGCCGTTGCAGCACTTGAATCAACCATTTCCGGTACTGGCAATAATGCCTCCAGTATTGAAAACCCGAATGCCAGAGTTGACGAAATAAAACTACTGGAAAACGGGTTTTAAGTGTTCAGTATTATATCTCTGGGCTTGCAAGTATTGCTCATAGTGTATGCTGAGCACACAAAAAAGTATAACAGTGGTATAATTTAAGGTTCCAAGTTCTCTTTTCTTATTTTAGTTGATGCAAAACAAATTGTAGTTTAAGTTTGCGAAAAATGAGACCAGCTAACCAGTTTTTATGCGTGGTTACAAGACTATTCGGAGAGAAGTATGAGAAATGACAATAGCGATATAATGAGTAGTGTGGCCGATATGAACCCGGATCAACTGGCAGGAAAGTACCTCACATTTTCAATTGGTGATGAGGATTATGGGTTGGAAATTATCAAGGTGCGTGAAATCATAGGTATGCAAGAGATAACGCCGGTCCCCCGAACTCCCCAATTTGTACAAGGCGTTATTAATTTAAGGGGCAAGGTCATCCCAGTTATTGATCTTAGACTTAAATTTGAATTGGAGTACAAAGAGCCTGACGAACGCACCTGTATCATAGTCACCGAGGTTCAGATTAAGAATAACGGGGTACTCATGGGCACGGTTGTTGATAGGGTCAATGAGGTGATCGATGTTAAGTCCGAGGAGCTGGAGCCCGCACCCAGTTTCGGAGTGAGTTTGGATACCAGTTTCATTCTGGGTTTGGCCAAAATCAGCGATACTGTTAAAACCCTTTTGGATATCGACAAAGTTCTCACAGAGAGTGAGGTGGTTGGGCTGTCTGAAATTTAAGTGCTCAATTGTTATATGGTCATACTCCAAACTAAATTAAGCCAATACTCAAGGGGTTGTATAAGGTTGGAAAATCAAGTGTTTCCAGTGAACCCGGATAACTTTACGTGGACGTCCTTTCTTGCGAACTTGAACTTGCACCGTTTTGGTGATTCTCCTTTCCTGCTGCAAGGAAAGTATAACACTTTAGGATAATTAACCAAAATATGTTTTCTTGTGGCTGGTAAATATAGGCTCGTGCAGAATCCGGGTTAAGAATTGATCCCGAGGCCAAAATCATCGTAGCCACCGGTTATATCCATCTTGAACTAAGTGGTGAGTTGCGGGGACTTGGAGCAGCCGGTATGGTCTCGAAACCTTACCGGAAAAATGAACTTTTGAAGCGGATTGCCGAATTATTGAAGTTCATAGTTCTTATTGGAGAACAGGAACTATAGAAGGATATTCACACTAGAAGTCGCTTTAACGCCTCAGAAGCACCAAGACCGGCCAGGAAGGCCAAGGCAGCATCAAGGGTATACCTTTAGCGGCTTCAGGCCGGAGACTTGCCCTGTGCGGGCCTTGCAAGCCTGACCGGAAGCATACGGCATAACTTAAGACCCCATATTCCACAGCTTGACTCGCCATGGCAAGATCCAGGGCCGCCTGTCTGGCCGGGGCCTGGCCAAAATGATCAAGCGAAGCGCCCAGGCAGCCGGACTGGCCCCGGAGCGCTTCAGCGGCCATAGCCTGCGGGCTGGCTTCGCAACCCAGGCCGCCGCCAATGGCGTGCCTGAATGGACCATCATGAGCCAAACCGGCCACAAGCGCCGTGACACCCTGGATAAGTACATCAGAATGGGGAATCTACCGGCAGAACGCCGCCGCTCAGGTGGGGCTGTAAACTTTTTCTATTAAATGAGGAGTTGCTAAATTGCATTAACCAGACACAATATTGGCAACCATGCAATCGAAATTTGTTTATTGTTCAATAATTAACAGCTAATTATCTTTTAGCTTGCTCGTTTTTAACAATAGCTACGCCATTTTGGTTTTCAATTATTTTATAAGCCGGTGTATTCATCAACGTGTGCATGTAACAGTGATGAACAGTTAATATTTTATCTTGCAACTCTTCGTTACCTTTTTCTTCCAAAGGTATTATTTTCAATCCCATTTTTCGGCACTCATCTATGTGAAAATGCCTCTGATGAGATTTGTTGTCTGAATAAAAAGATAACGTTTCCACAATTTTTAATGCTTTTTTCTTTTTGTTTCTTGCTCCTTTAAACATTACGTTTTCAAGCTCTTTTTCAACAATTTCCTTGGCCCATTCCACAGCGTTTTCACATTGTGATAAAAAGGTAGGTTTGTATTGTCTTAGTATATATTGCCACACATTGATTTTGTGAGGATCTAGTTTTATTTCTTTACATGCACGCTCAAATTCTTCAAGCACTCCTTGCGCAGGGATTGATCCCATTTGAGGGTCAATAGGTCCCAAATTAGAATTTTTTCCCATTATAATTTCCTTACAACTGCAAGCAATCATAGTTCCGGCTGAAAAAGCGCACTGTGGTATAACTGCCCGTATATCATGGCCAAACATTGAGCGTAGATAGTAAATTATGGATTCTGTAGCAGCAATATTACCGCCTGGAGTATGCAAAAAAAGATCTAAACCCTTGGATCTATCTAGCTGATGGATAGCCAGCATAAAACCGTTTTTATCTTCATCATTTATTTCAGTAGTTCTAAGATGAGGCTTAGATAATTTTCTTCAGGTCCGACTTAAGTAAATCTGCTATACTGCCATCTGGACCTTCATCTAGTGGCCACAAGCAAACCCCAGCGCGTAAACCGGCTCTGCCTGCCGGTAATGTTACAAGATATTTACTCTCACGGAGTCTCGATAAAAACAATTTCACGCTCCGGCATTTAAGGCCAAGGGATCTGGCAATATAATCAACGGTGAAAGGCATTCCATCAAAAACGAGCCCGTTCCTATGCCCCATTGTGGCAGCGCTGATGCGGCTATAGAGCCACAAAAGCACCGATAAAGCGTTCCCGATATTCTCCATGTGTCCCTTGCAGAGCAACTCTTGAGGAACACAAAAGACACCGGTATAATCACCAGAGTACCCTTGCATAAACCTAAGCGGCAACTGGGCCGGGGTCAGAAGTGCTTTGTCTGACAGCTTCGTCGATGTACGCGGCGATATCTTCTTGTCGATATCTCACTAGATGCCCGATTTTTACAAACGAAATTCCGACACCTAGCCATCGATCTTTTTGGATTTTCTTAACCGAGCATCCTAAAATTTCAGCGACAACTTTTTCGTGAAGCAACGGCTTGATGGAAGGTAATTCTGATTCAAAATCTTTTTCTACTAGTGAATCGTCAAGTAATGAATTAATGACTGATTTAGCTGTCTGTTTATCACCTTCCGGCTTGGAAATAAATTTCATAATACGCTCCCAAATTCGTTTCATGCTTCGATAGTGCTGGAGCGTACCAGGTAAGAGAACAGCCCAACAGGCCGCTTTATGTAGTTTTTTTATGCCATGATTTTCTTTATTTAAATCAAGATATTACTTATTGGCTGCCTTCATGGCTTTGTCAAAAGTATCGGCAGTCATGCCTGGTTCAAGCACCTCTGAAAAGCACAGCCATAAGAATTCTGTGTCTGAAATCTTTACATTTGGCGGGAGCTGTCTTTTTATTGATCTTACTTTTTTAATAAAAGCTCTACAGGAAAAAATAATTTTGGATTTTCTGTAACCAGCTAAATAGCTGTCACATGCAAGGTTCATTGCCATAAGAAATTCAAATAATTTTTCAAATGAAAACAAATCATATAAAAGATGGTTTTTCCTGTCTTCTTCCTGTAGTCTGTCAATCTCTTGCTCGGCTATCTGGACATCTTGATCTTGCTGATCTAAATCAAAACTTTGTTCGATACATTCTGTTAAATCTGAGACAATTTCTTCATTTATCAAGCGCGGAATAACAAAAATACGACAACCTTCAATTTTATATTCAAGATCTTCTTTAATATAATCTGGCAAGCCATTTAATAATTCTATGATTTTATTGCTATTATTTTTAATTTTATTAAATTCAGCTCCCAGGTCTTTTTTATCCGGACGTTCACTATATATACTTTCACCAAAATATGCCCCGATGGCAGCCTTGAACTTCTGGGCTAATTTTCTAATCTCAGGATTTGGATGATTTGGATATAGATCGAGCTTATCTTTTCCAAGTTCGATAAGCTTGTTTGTCTTTTCTTCTATCTCAGAATAAGTAAACACAATTTACTTCTCTCGCCTTTCACCTAACTTCACAACCTTTTCAGTCGGTTCTTTGCTCAAAGCCTCGGTTATCTTATCACCAACTAAATTAGCAGCCGCTATCAAAGGATCATTTGCCAGATGGCTGTATCTTGCCGTGGTGGCCGGTTCGGTGTGGCCCAGCACAGCACCTATGATTGGCAAGCTCAAGCCAGCGGCGGCAGCCTGGCTGGCCCAGGAATGCCGTAGATCGTGTAGGCGCGTTCCGGGAAGCCCGGCCAAATCTCTAACCCGCTCCCAAGCCCCTTTGATGTCTCCAATCGGTTTTCCAAACTTGGTGCCAGGAAATACATGCGGATTTCCCGCTATACGGGGTAATGTAGCCAATAACTCAATCGCAGAAGCGGCCAGTGGAATGATTTTCTTTCCTGTCTTTGAATCAGGCAGAACCAGACATGATCTTTCAAAGCTCACCCATGCCCACTTTAGGCTGACAATTTCGCCAACCATTGCCCCGCTCAACAGCAGAAACCTAATAGCTGCGATAGCATAAGGTGATGTCCGGCTATTCTTTTCGGTTTTTGATAATGCGGCTCCAAGCCTGCCGATTTCCTTAGTTGACAGATAATGTTCGCGCTTTCGCTCTTTGAATCGTTCGATATGCTTGCATGGGTTATCCCCTTGCATGAGCCCCCATTGAATAGCCAAGGTCAGCATCTTGCTCAACATCGCCAAAGTCCTGTTGGCCTGAATAGGCGTATCCTGGCCTATGGTATTATGCACGCGGGCCACATCGGCCCTGGTAAGAGCATTTATCTTATGACTGCCCAGGTGTGGGTTAATGAACCTTTCAATAAGCCGCTTATCCCGTTTGTAGCTGGATGCCTTTTTCTTAACTGCGGCATGTTCTGATAAATACCGCCTTCCCAGTTCGGCTATGGTTGACGCCTTCAACTTCTCTTTCCGCTTCTGGGATGGATTGCCTCCTTGGGCCACGTTCGCCAGCAACACTTTTGCTTGCCTCCGAGCCGCAGCAGGTGTGAGGCTGCCATGCGGGCCAATAGTGCATCGACGGGTCCGGCCCTCGCTTCGGTACTGCACCAAATAGCTCTTGCGCCCGCTAGGCTTGACTCGGATCCCCAAGCCGGGCATTTCGCTGTCCCAGGCCCAAACATCCCTTTTAGGATCCGGGCTCAATGAATCAATAAACCGCTTTGTGAGCTTCGGCATAATAAAGTCCCTCGGGAGTTGGGTGCTTCCCCGGGGGAGCAGATAATAATGCCCTCGTGGACTCAAAATCCCCCGGGCTTTATGCCCATGTGGGTTCAAGTCCCACCTCCGGTACCAATAAAAACAAGTAGTTAGGCCATCTTGCTAAATCAGCTCGATGGCCTTCTTTTTTGTGGGGGAAGCACGCGGATCAATTTCAGCCATGGCATATGGTAGTACCCGGTGGATGACTTGGATAACTATGCAAAAAGATGTTGCACGATATTGAACCGTTCCTTTATGAGTTTCACCGCAAGATAGCGCACCAGTTCCAAATCTGCTGAAAGCCGCCAAGTTTCAGAAAAAACATCTGGATCTACAATTTTCTTATCATAGGCGTGGACAATTGCACACCGGCCAGAGCCGTGAAGATAATCAACTAATTCAACAGGCGATTTTTCTGTCTGGTAATATTTTTCCATCCACTCTCGAACGCCTTCTTCAGACCATAATTTTGTTAATCCTTCCTTGAGTTCATGTTGGTGTTTACCGTTTTGTTTCAAATAGTTATCTTGCCAAAATATATTGAATATTTTAAAAAAGCTTAGAAACTGACAGGGTATGCTGTCTGAACTCAAACCTGCCCCGCTTTGCAGATAAAATGTACCATAGGTTATTTACGCCAGGCGTGGGAAGTAGCAGTGATGAACTCTAAAACACTCCAATTTTGATATGTATCGAAAACTATTATGTCTGGTTTTCATAGTGCTTTAGGACTTTGCTATGCGGCTTTTAACCGGCGCCCTGGCCACTACGCCATCTGTCCGTTTTGGAGGCGTCATTTGGAGCAGCTTGCCTGTTTGGTGAAGCGTGGGCGTTTGTCTCTGGACGGTGCCAAGATCAAGGCCAATGCCTCAAAGCACAAGACAAGGCAAAAATGCAGCCATGCCGCCCGATCCGCAACCAGCTCAATCAACACCGCAACGGCTCGGCATAGGCCCATTGTCCCATGCACAAGGGAATTGCCCTTTTGGACCCGAAAAAATAGACTGCACGCCCAAAAACTGGTATCAGACCAACAATAAAAGGTCATCAAAGAGAAATCATGACTGAAAACAAAACCTTTAAACCGACAGACGCCTAGGGGTAGCCATGAAGGCCAAAGCCGCGCTGAGAGTGTTTTTGGTTCTAGTTTTGCTGGGGGGCGCTGGATATGCCGGATGGCGTTTCTGGCTGGAGCCGCCGGCGGAGACCTCCAAATTTCTGACCCTGTACGGCAATGTGGACTATCGTCAGGTGCAGCTTGCATTTCAGGCCACAGGCCGGATAATGCGCATGACCGCGGCAGAGGGCGACAGAGTCGAAAAGGGCCAGCTTTTGGCGGAAGTGGACCCGGTGCGCTACCGGGCTCAACTGGCCAAAGCCGAAGCCCAAGTGGCGGTGCGCGAACAGGAGCTATCCCGGCTATTAGCCGGGGCCCGGCCAGAGGAGCTGGCCCAGGCCCGCGCCGAGGTCGCCGACACCCAGGCGAGTTTTTTGGACGCCGAAAACAACTTCAAGAGGCACAAGGCTCTTTATGCCAGCCGCTCCATTCCCCGCCAGCAGCTGGATGACGCCACGGCCCGCTATGATTCGGCTCAGGCCCGCCTGGACAAGGTCAGGGAGGCCCTGGCCCTTTTGGTCAAGGGAGCCCGTGACGAAGACATTGCCGTGGCCCGCGCCGCCCTGCGCGCCGCCAAGGCGGCCGCGGAACTCGCCCGCCACGAGTTGGATGACACCCGCCTGTTTGCGCCCAGGGCCGGGGTGATTGAGCAGAGGGTTTTGGAACCCGGAGACATGGTCTCTTCCCAGTCTCCTGTTTTCACTCTGGCCATCATGAATCCGGTCTGGGTGAGAGCCTATCTGCCCGAATACACACTGGGCAAGGTCAAGCCCGGCATGCCCATCAAGATATACAGCGACTCCTACCCGGACAAAGCATATCCGGGCTGGGTGGGTTTCATCTCGCCCACCGCCGAATTCACCCCCAAACAGGTGGAAACCCCCAATCTGAGGACCAAGCTGGTCTATAGGGCGCGTATCTTCGCCTGCAATCCCCAAAATGAGCTGCGCCTGGGCATGCCGGTTACGGTTAAGCTCGATACTACAACCCCGGCGCAAACACCGGTGCACAACCCAGACCAACGCTGCGGAGTGCGCTGATGGCGGGTCAGGCCACAGCCTCCGGGACCGGCCCGGCGGCGGTGGTTCAGGTGGAGGGGCTTTGCAAAAGCTTTTCCTCCGGAAAGCGCCGGATCGAGGCCTTAAAGGACGTAAACGCCCAGGTGCAGCCCGGCGTCATCACCGGGCTGATCGGCCCGGATGCGGCCGGCAAGACCACCCTGATCCGCATCCTCTGCGGGCTTCTACGGCCCGATCGGGGCAGAGCCCTGGTGCTGGGCAACGACACGGTGAGCCAGGCGGCCGAAATACAGTCCCAGGTGGGCTATATGCCACAGCACTTTGGACTTTATGATGATTTGTCGGTGCAGCAGAATCTGGACCTGTATGCTGATCTCAAGGGCTTGCCCCCTTCCCGCAGAAAGGAACGCTTTTCCGAGTTGATGCATATGACCGGCCTTGAACCCTATACCAAGCGGCTGGCCAAAGATCTTTCCGGGGGCATGAAACAGAAACTGGGACTGGCCTGCGCCCTGGCGGGTCAGACCGGGCTTTTGTTCCTGGACGAACCCACAGTGGGGGTCGACCCCCTTTCGCGGCGGGAGCTTTGGTCCATTGTCTACCGCTTACTGGAGGATGAGGGGCTCTCGGTGATCCTCTCCACAGCCTATCTTGATGAGGCCGAACGCTGCAAGGCGGTGATCCTTATGCATGGGGGCAAGGTGCTGGGACAGGGCGCCCCCCAGGATTTCAGCGCCGAGATGCGGGGCCGCACCTTTCTGACCCGCAGCGGCGGCAGCGGGCGCAGGCGCCTGCAACGTTGTTTATCTGAGACCAAAGGGGTGCTGGACGCGGTGCTGACCGGATCGGGTGTCCGGGTGGTGTCGGAATCTCAAGAGCCCCCCAGCGCATCCGGTCTGGGCGATGAATGGCGGGATATTTCCTTTGAGCCGGTGCCCCCGCGTTTCGAGGACAGCTTCATCGCCCGCCTGCGCCAAAACAGCCCAAAACCGGAGACTGCGCCCGGCGGGGATGGAGCGGCTTACCAGTCAGCGGCCGGCGGCGAACCCGAGCTGATCAAGGCCAAGGACCTGGTGAGGAGTTTCGGAAGTTTCAAGGCCGTTCAGGGCATCAGCTTTTCGGTGCAAGCCGGGGAGATTTTCGGTTTGCTGGGGGCTAACGGCGCCGGCAAGACCACAACATTCCGCATGCTCTGCGGACTCTTGCCCCTCAGCTCGGGTTCATTGACCGTGGCCGGAATGGACTTGCGCAAAGCGGCGGCCCGGGCCAGGAGCCGCATCGGCTATATGGCCCAGCATTTTTCACTCTACGCCGATCTGTCCGTGCGGGAAAACCTGAGCTTTTTCAGTGCCGCTTACGGATTACACGGGAAAAGGCAAAAAGAGCGCATGGCATGGGCCCTCAGCGAGTTCGGGCTGGAACAGGCGGCGGAGGCGACCAGCGGGGAGCTGCCCCTGGGCTACAAGCAGCGCCTGGCCCTGGCCGTGGCCCTGATGCATGAGCCCGGAATCCTGTTCCTGGACGAGCCCACCAGCGGCGTGGACCCCTTGGCCCGCCGTGAGTTCTGGCGGCGCATCAACCGCCTGGCCGACAGCGGGGTAACGATTTTGGTCACCACTCATTTCATGGAAGAGGCCGAATACTGCGACCGCCTGATCATCATGGAGCGGGGACGCATACTTGCAGGCGGCACTCCTTCCGGGCTCAAACAGCGCTTTGCCGCCCAAAAAGGCCGGGAACCCAGCCTGGAGCAGGCCTTCATCACCCTGATCGAACGCCACCGGGAGGGGCGGGATGAACAGTAGAGCGCGTGCCAGTTTGCTCCGCCTAAGGGGCCTGATCCGCAAAGAGGCCTGGCAGATCGTGCGCGACCCCAGTTCGATCCTCATAGCCTTTATCCTGCCCCTGGTGCTGCTGTTTATCTTTGGTTTCGGGGTCTCGCTGGACGCCAGTCATGTCAAGGTGGCTTTGGTGGTGGAGAAGCCCTCACCCCAGACCATGCGCTTCAGCTCCGCCTTTGAGCACAGTGAATACTTCGCTCCGGTGCACTTTCAAGAAGCACGCCAGGCCGAAAAAGCCATGGAGCGGGGACAGGTCCGGGCAATTGTCTGGCTGCGGGAAGACTTCAGCCAGAAGGTTTTGTCCGGGCGGAGTGCGCCTATCGGCCTCTTGGTGGACGGGGTGGACGCCAACTCCGCCCGCATAGTGGAGGGCTATCTGCAAGGGGTCTGGCAACACTACCTGGCTGAGGAGGCCCAGTCCCGGGGCGTATCCCTGACCACGCCGGTTTCTGTTCAGGAGCGCATCTGGTTTAATCCGGAGGTGCGCAGCCGCAATTTTCTGGTGCCGGGCCTGGTGGCGGTGATCATGACCCTCATCGGAGCGCTGTCCACGGCCATGGTGGTCTCACGCGAGTGGGAGCGCGGCACCATGGAGGCCCTGTGGGTCACTCCGGTGAGGGTGGGCGAGGTGCTGTTGGGCAAACTGATCCCATACTTCCTGCTGGGCATGGGCGGCATGCTGCTGACCGTGGCCATGGCTTGGTGGGTTTTCGAAGTCCCGCTTCGGGGCAGTTTCTGGCTGCTTCTTTTAAGCTCCATGCTGTTCTTGCTTGCCGCCTTGGGCATGGGTCTCCTTATATCCACGGTGGCCCGCAATCAGTTCGTGGCCGGTCAGGTGGCCATCATCGCCACCTTCCTGCCTGCCTTCATCTTGAGCGGCTTCATTTTTGACATCGACTCCATGCCCCCCGCCATCCAGTTCCTCACCCACATCATAGCGGCGCGCTACTTCGTGGCCATACTGCAAACCATATTTTTGGTGGGGAACGTTTGGGTGGTGTTCGTTGGCAACGCCCTGGCTCTATTGGCCATGGCGGCCTTTTTTATGCTGCTGGTGCGCCGGCGGACCAAAAAGAACCTGGAGTAGGACATATGCTGAGACAGGTATGCGCCCTTATGAAAAAGGAGCTTCTTGCCCTGCTCAAGAGCCGCCAAAGCCGCATGGTGCTGATCGGCCCCCCGCTGCTCCAGCTGATAGTCTTCAGCTACGCCGCCACCTTTGACCTGCATCAGGCTCCCTACGCGGTCTATGACCAGGACCGCAGCGCGGCCTCCCGCAGGCTGCTGGCCGGGTTCGAGGCCTCCACGGCCTTCGGCAAATGCCATCTGGTGCAATCAGAGCCGGAAATCCAGAGGTTGATTGATAACCGCAGGGCCCTGATGGTGGTGAGGGTGCATCCCAGATTCCAGGAGGACCTGCTGGCTAACCGGCCCGGGCGGCTGCAGGTGATCGTGGACGGGCGCAATTCCAATACCGCCTTGATCGTGCGGAGCTATGTGCAAAATATCAGCAACCGGTTCAGCCAGGATTGGGCCCGGGAGCACGGATTGGCGGACCCCCCTGCCCGTTTGAATGTGCGCACCTGGTACAACCCAAACCTGGAGAGCCAATGGTTCATTGTACCCGGTATTGTTGGGCTCTTGACACTGGTGGTCACCCTGGTGGTCACCGCGCTCTCTGTGGCCCGCGAACGCGAGGCAGGCACCTTTGATCAGCTTTTGGTTACGCCCTTAAGGCCGCTGGATATTCTTCTGGGCAAGGCCTTGCCCGGCATGCTCATAGGCCTGGTGGAGGGAAGCTTCATCATCCTGGTTGCTGTTTTGTGGTTTGGAATCCCCCTTCACGGTAGCCTTGCGGCGCTTTATTTGGGGCTATTTTTGTTCCTGCTTTCGGCGATCGGGCTGGGCTTGATGGTCTCTTCATTCTCGGCCACCCAGCAGCAGGGCCTGTTGGGGGCCTTTTTGCTGCTTGTGCCCTCGGTGGTGCTTTCGGGATTTGCCACCCCCATCGACAACATGCCCGGGATAGTGCAGCAGTTCACCATGCTGAACCCGCTGCGCCACTTTTTGATCATCCTGCGCGGGGTGTTCCTAAAGGGCCTCACCGTGGATTTATTGTGGCCCCAGTATTGGCCAATGGCCCTTATCGGCCTTACTGCCCTGGTGCTGGCCGGTGTACTGTTCAGGAGGCGTATATATTAGGCTTTAGCCGACCCGCCGCCGGGGTGATGGAGGGGCATGCTCCCGGTCTGTGATCCGAACCGGCTCCCTGCCTGGCCGCCTGAAACTCCTTTCGGAAACCGGCCGGAGCATTGGAAACGGGCACGGCCACAACAGCGGCCAATTTTTTAGTGCTGAAGGATTTTGGAGAGGACTACGAGCTTTTCAAAAGCGCTATGGCCAATAAGTGCCGAGTGCCCCCATAGCGGAATCTCCCTGTAGCGATTACCCGCACCAGTCCACCGCATCAGGCCAAGGCCCGGGTTCAGCTCAAGAAATCAGTCGTTTTTTAATAATTAATAATGGATGCGTCCCGCAGTGTTTCTAATAATCCACTGCATGTGGTTCATCTTTCACCATCATGACCGAGCAAGGCAATTTGCGCAAAATTTCATCATTACTGCGGCCAAACAGGAAGTGTTCCATGCGCCATTGTGAATGGCTGACGAAAATCAGCAGGTCAATATCATTTTCCTCAACAACCTTAAAAAGTTCCTTATTGGGCTCACCCTCCCGGAAGATTATATTGACATTCATGTCTTCGGGTTTATTCACAGCCACCAAGTTGTCCAGATCTTTTTGGGCTTGCTCTTGCAGATTTTTATATTCCTTTTCAAGGGAGTAAATCGGCAGATTCCACCCCTCCAACCCAAAGGGGTTGTGAAATACGTGCAAAATATGTAATTCGGCGCCTAATTTATCCGCCAATGTTATGCCCTGATTAACTGCCTTTTGACAATGCTTGGTCAGTCTGCTCAATACCAATATATTTTTAATTTCATCCATACATACCTCCCCTGGACATCACATGCGAACTATTGAGCTTGATTTTTAATAAGCGCTTAACCCGCCGAAAATTGATATAAGTCTAGTACCGGTCATTTGTGAACGCAAGGATGAAATCGCAGTATTGGCTAAAAGACCATAGGCCCAGACCCCGCCCAAAAACCCTCGGGCTCTGTCTGAATCTTCTCCTTTGGAGCATAACGGACGCCCCGGGATTTTGCTGGGCTTCCGACCGCCATGCCCGGCTTCGCTTGCCGGCACAATTGATCCGGGTCATTTTTGGCGGAAGGCAGGAGCAAAAGGAGTATTGTGGAATAGGCGACCGGTCTGTGGACTGGACGGCCTCCATCGAAAACAGCTGTTTTGACAAGCCGATCATAGCATGGCAACCAGGTGTTCAACTAAAATCGAGCGACCCGTCATTTGTCGAACTTTGTTGATAATTGTTATTATCTAGTTTATACTTTTGTTAATTGACTTTCTTTTTTTGAGTCCTTTCCTGGAGTCTTTACGTTTTGGCTGAAACCGACCAGCGATTAGAGAAGATGATCAAGGTCTTACGCGATGCGGGACGCAGGATTACGCCCCAGCGCTTGGCCGTGCTCAAAATACTGGCGGAGAGCAGCAACCACCCCAGCGTGGAGATGATCTATGGTCAGGTCAAAAAAAGATTTCCCACAACCAGCCTGGCCACGGTTTATAAGACCGTTACATTGCTGAAAGAATTGCAGGAGGTACTCGAGTTGGGTTTCGCAGGCGGCGGTTCACGCTACGATGGTAAGCGGCCTTTTCCCCATCCGCATGTGGTATGCACCAAGTGCGGCGCCATAGTTGACCCTCAATTTTCCAACATGGAAGAAATGGCTGCGGAGATGGCCAAGAAGTCCGGTTTCAAGATTACCCATCACCGCCTGGACTTCTTCGGGCTCTGCCCCAATTGCCAGGACGGCTAGGGAGAAAAAATTTTTAACTAATGATGGAAAATTATTATCTATAAATAATTTATATCGATTAAAGACTCATATTTTTTTAAAGCTTCAGTTGTTGTTACTATTTTGATAGGGAGCACCAAGGGAGGGAATGGGAGACGGCCTGGAAATGACCGGCAATGTTAGCTCCCAGCCAGTTGCAAAACGAATGCAGCCGCAATAGGCCTGGAGTCTACGCTTAGATAATGGTGAGGCCATCTTCAAACGATCAGTCAAACCTGATACAGTTTTCAAGATAACTATTTAATTTACCTACCTAATCCAAACAAACAAAAACCAAGACGCAATATTCACAGCATCACAATGCATAGGTTCAAAGTAACCAAGGGAGGAAATTTCATGTCTGACCAAAGCAAGTGCCCCGTAACGGGCAAAACCAGCAACCCCACTGCCGGGGGCGGCACCTCGAACCGGGACTGGTGGCCGAACCAGCTGAACCTCAAGATTCTGCATCAGAACTCCCAATTGAGCAATCCCATGGGCGGAGAGTTCAACTACGCCGAAGAATTCAAGAAGCTGGACCTGGCTGCCGTCAAGAAGGACCTCTATGCGCTGATGACCGATTCGCAGGACTGGTGGCCGGCCGACTGGGGCCACTACGGGCCGCTCTTCATCCGCATGGCCTGGCACAGCGCGGGCACCTACCGCATGGGCGACGGACGCGGAGGCGCGGGGTCTGGCAGCCAGCGACTGGCCCCCCTCAACAGCTGGCCGGATAACGTCAACCTTGACAAGGCCCGCCGGCTGCTCTGGCCCATCAAGCAGAAATACGGCAAAAAGATTTCCTGGGCCGATCTCATGATCCTGGCGGGCAACTGCGCCATAGAGTCCATGGGTTTGGCGACCTTCGGCTTCGGCGGCGGGCGCGAGGACATCTGGGAGCCGGAAGAGGATATTTACTGGGGAGCCGAAGAGGAATGGCTGGCCACCAGCGACAGGCCCAAAAGCCGCTACAGCGGCGACCGGGACTTGGAAGATCCCCTGGCCGCAGTGCAAATGGGCCTGATCTACGTTAACCCCGAAGGTCCGGACGGCAACCCCGACCCGCTGGCCTCCGGCGTTGATGTACGCGAAACCTTCGCGCGCATGGCCATGAACGACGAAGAAACCGTGGCCCTGGTCGCGGGTGGGCACACCTTCGGCAAGTGCCATGGCGCGGGCGATGCGGCCCTGGTCGGTCCCGAACCTGAAGCCGCCCCCATAGAGGAGCAGGGCCTTGGCTGGAAAAGCAGCCACGGCAGCGGCAAAGGCGGCGACACCATCGGCAGCGGCATCGAGGGAGCCTGGAAGCCTGCTCCCACCACATGGGATATGGGCTATCTGAAGGTGCTATTCAAGTATGAGTGGGAGCTGGTCAAGAGCCCGGCCGGGGCCAATCAATGGCTGGCCAAGGACGTGGATGAAGAGGATATGGTGGTTGATGCCCACGATCCGTCCAAAAGGCACCGGCCCATGATGACCACGGCGGACCTTTCCCTGCGCTTCGACCCGGTTTATGAGCCCATCGCGCGGCGCTACCTGGAAAACCCCGGAGAGTTCGCAGACGCCTTTGCCCGCGCGTGGTTCAAGCTGACCCACCGCGACATGGGACCACGGTCACGTTATCTGGGCCCGGAGGTCCCGGCGGAAGAGCTGATCTGGCAGGACCCGGTGCCCCCGGTCGATCACGAGCTGATCAACGCGCAGGATACAGCAGCGCTCAAGGGCAAAATACTTGCCTCGGGCCTGTCGATCCCGGAGCTGGTCTCCACCGCCTGGGCCTCTGCCTCCACCTTCCGCGGCTCAGACAAGCGCGGCGGAGCCAACGGGGCGCGCATCCGTCTTGCGCCCCAAAAGGATTGGGAAGTCAACCAGCCGGAAAAGCTGCAGACCGTGCTTAAGATCCTTGCGGAGATCCAAAAGGAATTCAACGGCGCGCAGTCAGGCGGAAAGAAGGTTTCACTGGCCGACCTGATTGTCCTGGGCGGATGCGCTGGCGTCGAGCAGGCCGCAAAAAGCGCCGGCCATGATGTGACGGTTCCCTTCAGCCCGGGACGCACGGATGCCTCCCAGGAGCAGACCGATACGGATTCATTCTCCGTATTGGAACCGGTCGCGGATGGTTTCCGCAACTATCTCAAAACCAAATTCAGCATATCGGCTGAGGAGATGCTGATTGATCGGGCCCAGCTTTTGACCCTGACCGCGCCGGAGATGACGGTTCTGTTTGGCGGCATGCGGGTTTTGAACGCCAACTTCGGACAGTCTCCGCACGGGGTTTTCACCAAACGCCCGGAGGCGCTCACCAATGACTTTTTTGTGAACCTGTTGGACATGGGGACGAAGTGGGAGGCCGCCTCTGACGAAGAAGGCGTTTTCGAGGGCCGCGACCGCGCAACCGGTGAGCTGAAATGGACCGGCACCCGGGTCGACCTCGTCTTTGGCTCCAACTCCCAGCTGCGGGCCGTGGCCGAAGTCTATGGATGCGAGGACTCCCGGGAAAAGTTCCTGCATGACTTTGTGGCAGTCTGGAATAAGGTTATGAACCTCGACCGCTTCGACCTCGCCTGATGGCAGGGTGAATATCTTCGTGGGTTTGTGAGGCGCACCATGACCTCCGTCACCTGACGGATGCGTTAAACCCCCATGAAGACCACCGGCAACACTCAAGCGCGGCGTTTCAAGTCAATCTGAAACGCCGCGCTTTTATGATCGAAAGTTTTGGCAACAGGCCTTTGAAACCCCGAAGCTGCACCCCGGCTGGTTTACTTCAGCTTTCCAACCAGATGTTCATGGGCATGCTGCACGATGCGGTCCATCTCGGCCTTTACATCATCTGAGATATCCTGCGGAGCCAAGGTGCGGCTGATGGCCTGGTATTTGTCCCTGGCCCGTTCATACAGGTCCTTTCCCCCCTCGCTCTGCCAGGCGTCAATGCCCTTGCTGACGAACAGGCTGGGCCGGATGTTTTCCCGGCAGTGCTTCAGGGTGTGCATGGAGGTCACAAACTGTTTTTCCGGGGCGTTTTCCAGTATCTCCTCCAAGGCAAGGGTGTCCTCATTTACCTCAATGGGAGCGTTGCAGCGCTCTATGATGGTGTGGATTTCGTCATCAATGACCAACTGCACCGGGCTGGCGTAGGTGGCCCCGCCCAGGCGTCCCATGCCGTACTGAATATCGCTGTCCGCCCGCTGAAGCAGGGCGGGCATCAGGGATTTTTCCAGGGCAGCCTGGCCGTCGGACAGGTATGAATCGGTCATGAAGGAGAAGGTTTCGGTGGGAATGCCCCATTCCTGCTTCATGACCCGGCTGGCCGCCGCCCGGCCCAGCATGGCTTCCGCGCTGTTCAAAAGGGCCGCGCCCGTGGCCATGTCCATGCTGGTGGTGTAGGTGGAGCCGATCACCTCCGTGCCTGGTTTGAATAGCTGGGCCATCACCAGCATGGCCAGGATCTCGGCGCAGGCCAGAAGCGCGGTGCCCGCCGGAGTGACCGGGGCGGTGGCTCCAGAGATGGCCAGGGAATTGGCCACGATGGAGACCCCATACTCACAGCATTTGAGAATGCCTTCCATGTCCATGGGCTTGAATTTCAGCGGGCTGAGCGAGGTGGGGTACATCTGCACCTGGGGCCGCTTGGCCAAGGCTTTTCTGCCGCCCGCTTTGGCCAGCATCAGCTCAAACAGGTAATCCACGGTCTCGGGACAGTAGGACAGCACCATAAGCGCCTTGCTGGTGTTTTGCAGCTGAATGTTGAGCGCGTGCAGGTCGGCTATCTCATGGGGCACGTCCATGGGGGTCTGGATGGCGATTTTGTGCACATTGGGCAGGGCCTCGCCCAACTGGCACCATTCGGCGAAGGAATCCCGGGTCACATCCACAAACTTGCCGCTTATAGGATCATGGTACTTCATGCTCTGCACGCAGGTGCAGGTGTAGTATGAGCCCTTGGGATGGGGCAAGGGGAGGTCGTGCTCGGGCGAGGCCGCCTTTATGGTGAATTCCTTGGGCGCGGCCTGCATGGCCTTTTCGATCAAGCGTAGCGGAAACTTGACCATCTGGGTGTTGTGATCCACCTCTGCCCCGGCTTCCTGCAACAATTTAAGGGCCTTGGCATATTCAACCTTCACGCCCTTGTTGGTCAGGATATAGAGGCTTTTTTCATGAATAAGGCTTGCCTCGCTGTCTGTAATGAAGCGGTGCCTCTGGGCTGGGGCCATTTGTTCACCTCCATTCCTGCTTGATTTTTGGGTAGACTCTTCCGGTTCCCCTGCAAACGCAGGGGTGCAATAAATCGGTTGAGGCCCCGGCGGTTTCATTCCGCCGGGGCGTGTTTTCGGCTAGTCTTCTTTAGTGTGCGGTCCCCGCCTGAGCTGGCGTCCGCCTTCAGGCCCAAAGGTGGCCTGGGGGCTCCACCACAAGGGCACCTTTATGCTGTCGTCCGTCAGGGGGCCTTTGCCTTGGGCCACTTCGCGGGCGGTCTCATATCCCGCCTGGGCATGGCGCACCACCCCGATGCCGGAGTCGGTGGTCATGCAGGCATCCAGCCTGAGGTCCGCCTCCTCGGAGCCGTCGGCGATCATGGTCACCCCGGTATGCACCGCCTCTCCCATGGAGTAGTTGGCCTGTATGGCCACCAGGTCCGCCATGGCCGCGCAGTTCAATAGCCCGTTGAGCATGGGCCAGTCGGAGATCAAATCCCCGCCGTCCTTCATGTTTTCGGATTCAAAGGTGGGGTTCACGATGGAGCCCGAGTCCAGGTTGTCCCGGGAAAAGCCCACGGGCCCTTTGATCTCGCCTTTTTTGATCAGGTCGTTGACCGCCAGGGCGAATCTTTTACGCTCACCGAATCCCAGGTAGCACACCCGGGCGGGCAGAGCCTCGATGGGCAGGGTCTCCCTGGCTAGATTAATCCATTTGCAGGTCAGCTTGTCGTGGGGGAACATCTCCAGGACCAAGTCGTCCAGGCGGGCCAGATCGCTTGCCTCACCCGAAGTGCAGGTCCAGCGGAAGGGCCCCCGGCCCTCGCAGAACAAGGGCCGGATGTACTCGGCCACGAAACCCGGAATGGTCATGGCTTCCGCTTCCGGCATGCCGGCGTCGCGGCATTCTTTGCGGATCGAGGTTCCATACTCGAAAACGTGCACGTTTTCCTTGGCCGAAAAGGCGTTCATGGCCTTCAGCTGCTTGACCATGGACTGGCGGGCCACCTTGAAGTATTCATCGCGGTCTTTCATGCGCAGCTCCTCGGCGCTGCGCTGGGAGTAGCCTTCG
Source organism: Desulfarculaceae bacterium (assembly GCA_963675675.1). GTDB lineage: Bacteria > Desulfobacterota > Desulfarculia > Desulfarculales > Desulfarculaceae > Dethiosulfatarculus. Next base: position 6,155,330 of record OY776512.1, on the reverse strand, counting down.
GGGATGTAGGACAAGGGATCGTGGCAAGGGCACATTTCGGTGACCACATCGGGCTCGAAGCCCTTGTCGTAAGCCTCCCAGAACAGGGTGGCGGCATTGCCCACCACCCCGACGGCCAGCTTTTCCTTCTTGGCCGCGGCTTCCTTGGCCAAGGCGATGGCTTCGTCCAGGTCCTTGGCCAGCACATCGGTGAATCCGATCTTGATGCGCTTTTTGATGATATCCTCGCTCACATCGCAGCAGATGCAGACCCCGCCGTGCATGTTCATGGCCCGGGGCTGGTTGGCCCCCATGCCTCCATGCCCCGCGGTCAAAAGGATGCGGCCGGCCATATCGCCTCCGAAATGGCGGTCGGCGATGGCGCCCAGGGTTTCAAAGGTGCCCTGGATTACTCCCTGGGTTCCGATGTATTCCCAGGGCGCGGCGGTGTACTGGGCAAAGATGGTCAGGTTTTTGTCCTGCAGGTCATAGAAGATGGGCCAGGTGGCCTTCATTATGTTGGTGGTGGCCATGACCACCCGGGGGGCCAGCTTATGAGTCTTGAAGACGGCCACCGGCATGCCGGACTGCACCACCAGGGTCTCATCGTTTTCCAGCTCTTTGAGGGATTTGACTATGGCGTGATAGGATTCCCAGTTGCGGGCGCATTTGCCGATGCCGCCGTAGATCACCAGGTATTCCGGGGCCTCGGCGTTCTCCATGTTGTTTTCCAGCATACGCAAGAGGGTTTCTTGCTTCCATCCCTTGCAGCGCAGGGTGTCGCCGCGCTGGGCCTTCACTTCATACAGGATTTCAGGTTTCATACAGCGTTACCTCCTGTGACGGTATTAACAGCGATTGCGGCGCTGCGCGGTTTGCACAGCCCGGTTATTGCCTTTCCAGCGCGGCATTCACCGCGTCGGTTATCCCACCCTCTTCTATTAGGCGGAACAATCTTTCAAAGTCGGGCGACATCTCCTTGTCCCGGCCGTACATATCCACCTGGGAGCGCAGTTTCTCATAAGCGGGCTTGGTCCCCTTGCCCAGCCTCGCCGGTCCGTCCGGGCGCATGCCGATGGCCTGCCCGGCGCATAAAAACTCGATGGCAAGCACATACTGCACGTTGCGCAGTATTTCCCAGAGATGCCGGGCCCCGTTGGCCCCCATGCTGACGTGGTCTTCCTGGTTGGCGCTGGTGGGGATGGAGTCCACGCTGTCCGGGTGGGCCAGGGTCTTGTTATCCGAGACCAAGGCGGCCTGGGTGTACTGGGCCACCATCAGGCCGGTGTTAAGGCCGTTGGAGGGGATCAGCATGGAGGGAAGCCCGAAGTTGAGGCTGGGGTCCAAAAGGCTGAAGGTGCGCCGGTCGGACATGTTGGCCACCTCGGCCATGGCGATGCCCAGAAAGTCCATCATAAAAGCCAGGCCTTGGCCGTGAAAGGCCCCGCCCGAGATGCAGAGGTATGGCTCCGGGCCCTCATCTTCGAAGATCAGCGGATTGTCAATGGCCGCATTCAGGGTGCGTTCAATGTAATCCCGGGCAAAGGCCAGCGTATCACGCACCGGTCCCAAAACCTGGGGTATGCAGCGCAGAGAATAGGCGTCCTGCACCCGCCCGGTGGAGTCGATAAGGCGGCTGCCCGCAATCAGCCTGCGGATATTGGCCGCCGTTCGGGGCTGCCCCACCTGCATGGAGGCTTCATGCAAAGCCGGGTGAAAGGCGTCCCCGCAGGCCAAAAGGGCCTCCATGCTCAAGGCCGCCGCTATCTCCGCGTGGGCGATGAGCCTTTCGCATTTGTCCACCGCCAGGCAACCAAAGGCGGTCATGAAGGCGGTGCCGTTGATCATGGCGTTGCCTTCCTTGGCCGCCAGCTCAATGCGGGGGATGCCTGCCCGGGCCATGGCCTCTTCACCGCTGATCAGCTCGCCTTTATAAAAGGCCAGGCCGCTGTAGCCGCCTCCGCCTGGGTCGCAACTGGCCACCGCCGCGATGGCGGCCAGGGGCAAAAGGTCCCCGCTGGCACCCAATGAGCCCTTTTGAGGCACGCAAGGAACCACGCCCTGGTTGATCATATCAATCAGGGTCTGGGGTACTACGGGCCTGATGCCCGAAGGTCCGGCGCAGATGGTGTTGGCCCGGATCAGCATCATGGCCCGCACATGCTCCTCCGGCAAAGGGTCGCCTATGCCGGCCACGTCCGAAAGCACCACATTGCGGGAAAGCTGGCCGGCCTGATCCGCGCCGATGGTCTCATTGGCATGGGAGCCAAAGCCGGTGTTGATGCCGTAGAAAACCTTGTCCCCGCTTTGGATCTGGTTCTCCAGCCATTTCTGGGTGGCTTCCATCCCGGCCACGGTATCCCGGCCCAGGGGTTTAACCTTGGCCCCGCGGGCCACGGCCGCCACCTCTTTAATTGTCAAAGTCTTGCCGTTTATCTCAACAGATTCAATGCCCATGGCGTCAGCAGCTTTCTTGTGTGTTGAATACAATCTTTCCGTTCTTGATGACCATGCGCACCGCATTGCCCGCCAGCCGGTAGATCACATCCTCAAATGCGGGCAGGTCCCAGATCTGAATATCGGCTTGGAACCCCGGGCCAAGCCGCCCGATCCGGTCCCCGCGCCTGATGGCCTTGGCCGCGCCCGTGGTGGCGGCCAGCATGGCTTCCTCGGGCGACATTCCGTGATTGCGGCAGGCAAGCTGCATCACGAAATGCATGGATTCGGTCCAGTTGCCCGGATTCAGGTTGGTGGCCAGGGCCAGGGTCATGCCTGCATCCAGCATGGGCCGGGCCGCAAAGGGCTTGGGATGGGCCACCGCAAAGTCGGTGGAGGGCAGCACCACCCCCACCACCCCCGCCTTAGCCATCATTTCCATCTGCATAGGTGTGGTGTAGTTGAGATGGTCCGCCGATACCGCGGGCAGCTCGGCGGCCAGGCTGCCGCCGCTTATCTGACTGTAGCAGTCGGTGTGCATGCGGGGATATAGGCCGTGCTTTTTGCCGGCGCTCAATATCTCGCGGGCCTCATCCGTGGTGTAGTAGCCGTCATCCAGGTAAATATCGCAGGCTTCAGCCAGCCCCTGCTCCGCCACCCGGGGGATCATTTCATTGATCAGCTCATCGATATAGGCGCGGCGCTCCTTTAAATCATTGCGGTCTATTTCGGGCGGGAAATCATGGGCCCCCACAAAAGTGGAGACTACATCCATGGGCTGGGCGGTTTGCAGACGCCGGTTCACCTTCAGGGCCTTTTGCTCATCGGCCCAGCGGATGCCGTAGCCGCTTTTGCTCTCCACCGTGGTGGTGCCGCATTTCAGCATACGGCCAAGGCGGTCCATGGCCTGGGCAAAAAGATCATCCTCGCTCGCCTGTCGGGTCATCCGGATAGAGGCCGGTATGCCCGTCGTTAGCCCGGTCGCCTCGATCTCGGCCACGCTCCGGGTCATTCTGAGGGCGAACTCCTTGCTCCGGGAGCCCCCGAAAACCAGATGGGTGTGGCAGTCCACAAAACCCGGGGCGACCACCTTGCCGCCGGCCTCAATCACCCTGGCCTCCGTAAGGTCGGCCCGGGCCTCAACCTGGGCCGCACTGCCCACGGCCAGTATCTTATCCCCGCCGCAGGCAACCGCCCCACCGCTTATGCGCCCCAAAGGATCATTTGAAACTGATGCGCAAGTAATGACCTCGGCGGCATTCTTGATTATCAGATCGGCCTTGGGTTTCATTTTTCATTCCCCCGACCATCCGATCAAAGCATTCTCCAACACCTGGTCCATGGAAAAATCATGCGCCTGCAGGTAATAGGTCATCACCTGGGTCATGGCCCCCATGGGCACCGGCCCCACCAATTCGGCCTTGACCACGTTCACCCCATAGCGGGCCGCCTCGCGTTTCACGGTCTCAAACACCATTGGAATTGGGGTCTTTTCATAATGCACCAGGTTCATGGAAACCTGCACATGGTTCTCCTCCTCCAGGGCCAGGCCAATGCCGCGCACATAGCGGAAACCGCCGTTGATGTGGCGAACGCTCTTGGCGATGGACATGGCCATATCCAGGTCCGTGGAGGCCAGGTTGATGTTCAGGGCCACCAGGGGGAAGCGGGAGCAGACCTGTATGGACCCGGTCTTGGGCACGAACTCGCAAGGCCCCTCATCGGGCTTATAAAAAGGATCTTTGAGTTTTTCTTCCAGAGCCTCGTACTGCCCCTTGCGCACCTTGGGCAGGCTCTGGCGCTCGGGTCGGGTGGCCGCGTCCTCATAGAAATACACCGGCACCTTCAGTTCATCGCCGATCCATTTGCCGAACTCATGGGCTATCTTCACGGACTCCTCTTCAGTGACCCCCCGCACCGGGATGAAAGGCACCACGTCCACCGCGCCTTGGCGGGGGTGGGAGCCGTGGTGGGTGCTCATGTCTATGAGCTCCACCGCCTTGGCAACCAGGGCCTTGGTGGCCTTGACCATGCCATCCGGGGAGCCTATGTAGGAGATGACCGAACGGTTGTGGTCGGCATCCGAAGACCGGTCCAGCAGCATGACTCCGGGCACATTGCTGACCTGATCCACCACCTTCTGCACCAGTTCCAGGTCTTTGCCTTCGCTGATGTTGGGCACGCACATTAGGGCTTTCATTTCACTTGCTCCCTTGGCAAACAGCAGCGGCCTCTTTGATGATATCGCCCAGTTTGTCTTCCAGTTGTTTGCGTTGAGCATCATCCTTCACATAGGGCAGGTTGATACGTACGTTGGCCGCGCAGCCCTTAAGACCGGCCCGGGCCAGATGTCCGGCGCATTCCAGGTCGGAGGCCGCGTTGGTATTGTATTCCGGCAGCAGGGCCGCATATATCTTCTGCACCTCCAGGCAATTGGCGGCGTTTTTGAGCGGCACCTGTGCGCAAAGCAGCATGCCGTCCTTTATGGCCCGGCTGCGCGCGGTTTTTTCCTCATCCGTGCCCTTGGGCATCTTGAACGAGGCGCTCACCACGGCGAAGGCCTCCGAATCTTCCCGGGCTCCTTCAAAAAGGACCGTGGCCAGTTCCTCGCCCCGGGCGGCCAGGGCCGCATAGTGCTCCGTGGATTTCAGGTCGGGTTTATCCATGGACAGCCTGGCCACCATAGCGGCCAGCCCCGCGGCCATGGCCCCGGCGATGGCCGAAGCGCTGCCGCCTCCGGTGGAATTGTCTTTGGCGTCCAGAACGTTCAAAAAGGCTTTTATATTTTGGTCCATGCTCCGGGTCTCCGAATCGGCTCCGCCTGGGTTATGGCTGGCAGCCTGTGTGGTTTTAATACTGGTACACAAAACTCAAACATGATATATATATCATAGATATTAAACCTTTGCCGCAGATTGTCAAGAAAAACCAAAATTCCCCGGCCCATCGGCTTTGCACCATAATTATTGCTTAATATTCAACCTGTTATACTAACAAACCGCTGTAAAATTCCCCTGGCGCCACCTTGCAAACCCCCATCCCGGACCCAACATATGATCAATGATATATATGGACAATCGACCTCTGATATTGTACGTATATATAATAGGTAACTCAGACGGTTATGGTGTCTTTCAGTTCCAATATCTGAAGCGAAGCCGTGCATAATTTTTTAAATAGAGCAGTTTGGTGCGGATCAATCAGGCAGGATGGGCGGGCGGTAAGATGATTGACAAAAAAAAGATATACCAGGATTTGCTCAACCGGATCATCACCAATGAGCTGCAGCCCGGCCTCCAGCTGTATGAAAAAGAACTCATGGAGCACTATGGGGTCGGCCGCACGCCTTTGCGCGAAATCATGCAGGATCTTCAGCGGGACGGCCTCTTGGAAATCATCCCCAAGCTGGGCACCCGGGTGGTGAGCATGGATCTGCGCAATTTGCGCGAGACTGTCCAACTGCGCAGGGAATTGGAAGGTTTGGCCGCCAAACTGGCTGCGCGCGGCATATCCGATTCAGGGATTGCTCAGGTCGGAGAGCTTTTGGCACAAGCCGAAGGCATTGACGACCAGGATGCCGGGGCTCTGGAAAAGCTGTCAAATGTCGATATGAGCCTGCATCGTATTATCTATGCCGCGGCTGACAATGCCCAACTCAAGGCGCTTTTGGAAAAGCTCTGCTACAAAATGTACATGTACTGGTTCCAGGTGGGCTTTTCCGTAAAAGACTACCGGGAGCAATTCGATGAACTGAAAGAGCTTCATGGGGCCCTGGCAAGACGCGACGGCGATGAATGCCGGGCCATCATGAAACGCCACATAGACCATTTCACCAGGCTGATCAGAAAGAATATCTTTTAAAATTCAGCCGGTATCCGCTGCATCAGCCTCAGTCTGAAGCCGGAAATACCCAGGATGCGCACCATGGCGGAATGCTGGATAAAAACCATTGGCTACCCTGAATCCAGCGGTGAACTGCGCAAGGTTTACGATGAGGTTCAATCTCCCCACGGCGGCATCGACAATGTCTACAAAGCCCAGAGCCTTTTGCCCGGCTCCATGGCGGGCCATGACCTTTTGTACAAATCGGTTCTGCACAACAGCCGGGGCATATTGCCCGCCTGGTTTTTGGAGGCGGTGGCGGTATACACCAGCCTGCTCAACCGGTGCCCCTATGCCGTAACCCATCACGGGGCTAATCTGCTGCATCTATTGGGGGACGAACTCCGGGGGCGCGAATGTTTGGAAGCCTTGCAAACGGGAGCTATTAATGCATTTTTCAGCCCCAAAGAAGCTGCGCTGTTGGATTATGCCCGCGCCCTTACCCAAGAGCCCCAAAACATGAGCCGCAAACATATTGAAAAGCTGCGCCTGGCAGGGGCCTGCGATGAGGAAATACTATTGGTCAACCAGGTATGCGCCTGCTTCAACTACACCAACCGGGTGATAAATGGCCTGGGGGTTAATCTGGACGGCGATGTGATCGGCTTCTATCAGAAAACCGGGAATCCTTGAAAAACTTATGCGGGCGCAAACAATAGCGGTGATAACAATATGAAGAGCAGGACCTGCATCCCGGATGGAACCATTCCCACCTTGTGCCGTCAATGCGACATGCGCTGCGGGGTGATAGCTCATATCGAAAACGGCAGGATAGTCAAACTCAGCGGAAACCCGGACCACCCCCAGAACCGGGGCAGGCTGTGCCCCAAAGCCGCCGGGGCGGTTGATCTGGTTTATCATGAAGACCGCCTCACCTCCCCGCTGAAAAGACAGCCAGACGGTTCATTTGAACCCATAGAATATGAGCAGGCCATGGATGAGATCGCCCGGCGCATCCAGGCCCTGAAGCAGGAACACGGGGCGCGCACCCTGGCGGCCTGGACCGGCGAGGCTGTCGGATTTTTCCAGCAGGAGGAATACGCCCGCCGCTTTGCCCACTGTCTGGGCACTCCCAATTATTTTTCTTCAGAGTCGGTCTGCTTTGCCGCCAAGTACATTGCAAACTGCCTGATCCAGGGTTACTACAACCTGTGCGAGGACTACGCCGAGTCCCGCGCTATCCTGATCTGGGGGGCCAACCTGGGCCAGACCCATCCCCCATATAAAAGCCTGATTGATAAGGCCCTAAGAAAAGGGGCCAAGCTTGCGGTCATAGATCCCCGGCGCACGGCCCAGGCCAAAAAGGCCCATCTGCATATCCGTCCCTTGCCGGGCACGGACGGCGCTTTACTGTGGGCGGTCATCAAGCATCTGCTGGACACCGGAGCCTATGACCATGAATTTGTGGAACGGCACAGCGTGGGCTTTGCCGGGTTCGCCCGCTATGCTCAATCCTTCAGCTTTGAATATGCCGCCAAGCAAAGCGGTGTGCCGATTGAAGATATAAAGGAGCTGGCCAGACTGACCGCCCAGGCTGGGCCCAGGCTGGGGCAGTATGGCGGCATCTCCCTGGAGCACCAGCCCAACGGCACCAATGTCTTGCGCGCCATCGCCTGCCTGAGCGGCCTGGTGGGAGCCCTGGACCATCCCGGCGGCAACTACTGGCCCACACCCATCCAGCGCCGCAGCCTGCGCATCTATGACCGGCTGCCTTTGTGGGATAAGAATCCCATCGGCGCGGCCGAGTTTCCCCTGCTATACCACTACTGCCATCAATGCCATTCCATGAGCGCCATGGACCGCATGCAGGCCAGGGGGGAATACCCTCTGAAAGGCCTTTTGCTCTCGGCGGCCAACCCGGTGTTGACCAACCCCAACGCGGCCAAGGTCAACCGGGCCTTCAGTGAGCTGGAGCTTTTTGTGGTGCGGGATCTTTTCCTCACCCAGACCGCCCGCCTGGCCCACTATGTGCTGCCGGCGGCCTCCTTTCTGGAGCGCAGCGAGCTTCACTATCACGGCAATTTGCAGTTGGTGAGCCTGACCAGCCGGGTGCTGCAGGTGGAGGGCGCAAAAGATGAATATTCCTTCTGGCATGACCTGGCCCACAGGCTGGGATTCGGCGAAAGGTATTTCCCCTGGCAAAACGAAGATGAGGTGAACGCCTGGATTCTTGAGCCCACCGGCATCGGCCTGGATGATCTGCGGGGGCATCCCGGAGGCTTGACCTATGCCCCGGTGCGGCATCTGAAATATAAGGACGAGCCCCTGCCCACCCCCAGCGGCAAGTTTGAATTCAGCTCGGACCTTTTGGCCCAAAGGGGGTTTGCGCCCCTGCCCGAATACCAGCCTCCCTGCCACCTGCCCGGCCAAAGCCAGGAATACCCCTTCACCCTGATCACCGGGGCCAGAAACCCCTTTTACTATCACTCGCGCTACCACAACTTGAGAAGGTTCCGCCGGATTTACCCCGATCCCCAGGTGGAGATCTGCGCTTCCGACGCCGCGCGTCTGGGCATTGAAGACAAGACCGCCGTGATCCTGACCACGGCCAAGGGGAGCCTGGAAGCGGAAGCCAAGGTTGTGAGTGACCAGGACACCTTGCCGGGCGTCATCCAGATGGCCCACGGTTGGGATGAGGCCAATGCAAACCTATTGACCGATGACCAGGACCTGGACCCCATATCCGGGTTTCCCAATATGAAGATTGTCGGGGCCGGTTTAAGAAAAGCAGAGCCTTGCCGATGAATTGCGGGCGGGCTATTAAGCAAACCGGTCTTGGCCTTTGGCCCACAGTAGTGAGAAAGCCGGATGCTGGGCCGGCCGCAATGAGACCGGAAAAGAGCCGGGCTGAAAAACCTCAAGCGGAAGCGGCCGCCCTATTTGGCTGAAACCACAATGCCCCTGTTCTCAAGCAGCGAGCCTTCCAAACGGTAGAACTCCACCACGGCGGTGAGGTAATCCACCACCGCTCGCACTTCAGCGATACGGGCGGCCAACAGATCGCGCTGGGCCTGGGTGACCAGAATGTTGGTGGAGCGGCCCACCTTGAAGCGCTCGGTCTCCACCCGCAGTTTTTCCTCCTGCAATTCGCGGGTGGCGCTGCTGGCGGCGATCTGCTCTTTGCTGCGGGTGAGTTCTATGTAGGCCTGGCGCAATTCCAGCTCCACCAGCTGCTCCAGATTGTTGAGCGCCTTTTGAAGCTGCTCCTTGTCCAGGGTGGAGCGCCGGTGCTTGGCTCTGGCATCCCGGTTATAAATGGGATACTCCAGGTTCACCCCGGCCACCGCGGCATAGCCCTCGCCCAGACCGGGGTACACCGGCCAGGAAAAAGAATCGGAATATCCGGTGCTGCCCATGCGGATAAAAAAATCCAGCTTGGGCAAAAGCCCGTTTTTGGTGCGCACCACTTCCAACTCCCCGCTCTCGATGCTGAGTTTGGCCTGGGCAATTTCGGACCGCTTGGCGATGGCCCGTCTGACATGGTTCGCGATGGGGCCCAGCTTGAGTTCAGGCAGGACAGGGGGGTGGGCCAGTATCAGCTTGCGCTCGAAGACCTTGTCTCCGGGAGGATTCATCAGGCGCAGCAAGGCCAGTCTGGTACGGTCCGCGGCGCTTTTGGCATCAATCAGCCCCTGCTGCTGGATGGCCACTTCCGCCTTGGTGGCGGGCAGTTCGGTCTCCGCCTTCACCCCCACCCGGATCATTTCAGTGGTCTCCTTGAGCTGCCGCTGGGCTATCTTCAAAGACTGCTGCACGATCTCCACCTGGCGCACGGCCAAGGCGTGACTCCAATATGCCGTTTCGACCTGGGCCAGCAAGGACTCGCTGAATCCCCGGAATTCGTAGTGGCTGATTCTGGTGGTGAGCTGGGCCTGATGCAGCCTGGCCAGGTTGACCTTGCTGCCGTATCCCCGCAAAAGGGGCTGGGTGACTTCCACTTCCAGATTGGTTGAGGTGTCGCGTCCGCTATCGGAACTGGCATCGGAACTGCGGCCGGTCACACCCAAGGTCACCTGAGTGCCGGGGCTGAAGTATTTGCTCAAAGACATGGACGTGCTGAAGGTGTCGGTGGTGGTTTCCAGCGGCTCGCCGCCGGTCTGGCGCTGGGTCTTTTCGCGCCCCCCGGAAACGCCGGCGTTCAGCACCACATCAAACACGGCTTTTTGTTCATCCTCAAGGGTCTGGGTTTTTGAGGGAGTCAGCCTTTCCACCCCCAGAGCCAGGTTGTGCTCAAAAGCCAGCATCACCGCATCCGCGATAGTCAGCTTGATGGTTCCCTTCAAGGGAGATTTAAAGCTTTTATTTTTGGCCGGCTTACCTTTTTGGGGCGGCTTGACTTTCTGGCTGGCTGGCATCTTGGGCTTGTTTTTGGCTTTTTGAGCCAAGCCTTCCATCGGCCAGACGGCCAGCAACACAAACGCCAACCCCAGAACAAACCGGGCACCCCATCTGCCTCTTGTATAGCTTAGCGCTTTCATACTGCTTCCGGTTTCAAATCGTGCTTAGGTTGTCCCGAACATTCAGCCCCTTCTTCGGACTGGATTTTATATTTATCCTTCCGGATCATAAGCGAGTATATCACCGGAACCACCACCAGGGTGATTAAGTTTGAGCTGAGCAGACCGCCGATAAGGGCGCGGGCCATGGGGGCTTGAGCCTCACCGCCTTCCCCCAGGCCCAAGGCCAGGGGCGTCATGGCCAGCATGGTGGTCGTTGCGGTCATCAAGATAGGCCTTAGCCGCCTGCGCCCGGCCTCTTCTATGGCATCGCGCACCTCCATGCCGTCGCGCCGCCGCAGAAGATTTGTATGGTCAACCAGCAAAATAGCATTGTTGACCACGATTCCCCCCAGCATGATGCACCCGATGAATGACTGCACATTGAAGGTGGTGCCGGTCAAAAACAGCATCAGGATGACGCCTATGGCCGCCAGGGGAACCGAAAACATGACCACAAACGGGTAGGCAAGGGATTCATATAGGGAGGCCATCACCATGTAGACCAGCACCAAGGCCAGCACGAAGCTGATCATAAGTTCGTAAAAAGCCTTTTGCTGCTCCTCATAGTCTCCGCCGAACGCAATGCTGAAACCCCGGGGCACCGGCACGGTCTGCAGCCCCTCCCGGATATCGGCCAGAACCGATCCCATGTCGCGCCCGCTGTGGTTCGCCGTAATGTAGATCACCCGCTCCTGATCCTTACGCTCTATGAGCACCGGTCCCTTGCGGGGATGCACCTGCACCACGTTGCGCAGTATGACCCGTTCCCCGTCGGCATTGGTGACCGGAAGATCCAGGATATCTCTCAGCTCCATTTTCTCGGCACCGGCCAGCTTGACCCGGATAGTGTATTCATTGCCGCCCTCGCGGTACTTCCCGGCGCTGGAGCCGGAGAGCACGGTCTGCAGCATCTTTGCTATCTTGGTCACCGTAAGGTGCATGTCCGCCGCCTTTTGACGGTCCACAATAATAAGTTCTTCGGGGGTGCCGGTCTCCCGGCTTATCCTGGTGTCGGTTATGCCGGGCACCGCCTGGATCACCTTTTCCGCGTGGGCGGCCAGGATATCGGCCGTCTGCAGGTCATGCCCGCGCACTTCCACCTGTATCCGCTCTTCCCCGGCTGTGCCCACGCGCAGGATAAAGAGCCCCTGTCCGAGCCGGGTGCGTATGTTTATGCCCGGAATTCCGGTAAGCTTTCTGCGCAGATCGTGGGCGACCTGCTCACTGGAGCGGGTCCGCTCCTCAACCGGCTTGAGAGATACGCGCAGCTCACCGGTGTTGCCCCCCCGGGCCCGCCAGGAGGAGCCACCCACAAAGGAAACCGTATTCAGGGTCTCGGGAACCTCTCTGCGGATGATCTCCTCGATCTTGCGGAAAGCCTTGTCCACCACCTCCAGCCGGGTCCCCAAGGCCATCTCGCCGCTCACCCGCACCTCGCCCTGGTCGGTCTCGGGCATCATCTCCACCCCCACCAGGGGAATCAAAAAGAGGCTGCTCCCCAGAACCCCGAAAGCCAGCACCAGCATGACCAGACGGTGGTTCAGCGCAAAATGCAAGAACTCTTTGTACTGGGTCTCCAGCCCGGATAACAGGTTTCCGGTGACCCGGAAAATCACCCCGCCTTGGGCCGGTCCGTTATTGCCTCCGTTTTTGCCCCCCCTGGCCCGTGAGGCCAGCATGGGCACCATGGTCAGAGCCACCACCAGGGAGCAGGCCAGGGAAAAGGCCACCACATAAGAGAGCTGCTTAAACATGATGCCGGTCATGCCCCGCACGAATATCAAGGGCAAAAACACCGCCAGGGTGGTCAGGGTGCTGGCTATGACCGCGGGCATCACCTCCCGGCTTCCCTCTATGGCCGCTTTTTTGGGGGGCACTCCGGATTCGCGCAGCCGGAATATATTCTCCAGCACCACAATGGCGTTATCCACCAGCATGCCCACCCCCAGGGCCAGCCCGCCCAGGGTCATCATATTTAAGGTGAATCCGTTGAAGTACATGAGTGCGAAGGTGGCCACTATGGATATGGGAATGGTGGTGGCGACTATGGCCGTGCTGGGTATGCTGCGCAAAAAGAGGAGCAGCACAAATATGGCCAAGGCGCCGCCGTAGAGCACCGAGGTGCCCACATTGCTAATGGAGTTTTCTATATATTTTGAGGTGTCGATGATTGAAGTGATCTCCAGCTGGGGGATGTCATGGTTGATCAGATCGACTTCCTTGAGCACCGCCTGGGCCACCTCCACCGTGTTCTTACCGGACTGCTTGCTCACAGAAAGGCGCACCCCGGGTTTGCCGTTGACCCTCACGATGCGGGTGACCTTCTCCCAGGCGTCCTCCACGGATGCAACTTCGTGCAGTTGAATGGGCACCCCGTCGCGCATGGCCACCACGGTGTTTTTCAGTTCATCCAGGCTGGTGTATATGCCCGGCGTGCGGATGGTAACGTCCAAAAGCCCCTGTTCGATGGTTCCGGCGGGCAGGTTAAGGTTCTGCTCCTTCAGTCTTTCCAATAGTTTGTCTATGGGCAGGCCCAGAGCCTTTATTTTCTGTTCGTCCAGGCGGACCTGTATCTCCCTTTCCAGACCGCCCCTGATATCCAGGGAAGCCACGCCGGGGATGCGCTCGATGCGGTTCTTGACCTGGTTGTCTATAATGTTGCGCAGCTGGATCGGGTCCAGGTCGCTGGACACGCCCAGAATCAGTATGGGAAAGGCCGCCAGGTCGAACTTGCGCAGCCGGGGCCGTTCGGCGTCATCGGGCAGGCGGTTCAGAATCCGGTCCAGGCGGTCTCGGATGTCATCGGCGGCCGCATCCAGGTTGGTGCCCCAGCCGAAAGTCACCCGCACGCTGCTGCGCCCCTCGGCCGAGACCGAGGTGACCTCCTCCACTCCGGGCACTGCGGACATGGCTTCTTCTATGGGCCGGGTGATCAGCTCCTCCACCTCCTCCGGGCTTGCGTTTTCATACTCGGTGGAGACGCTCAAGGTAGGATAGGTGATATCCGGCATCAGGTCTATAGGCAGCCGGGAAAGGGCTACACCGCCAATGATGATGACCACCAGCGCGAGCATCACGGTCAGCACCGGACGGTCGACCGATATCTGGGAAGGGTTCATGATTTGCCGCCCGCAGGCTGCGGTTTTGAGCCCTTGCTGTTTTCACCACCGGCTGCTTGTCCCTTGCGCTTGCCGCCGCCGGAGGGAGGATTGCCGTCCGGCACTAAAATTTTTGAGCCGGCGCTCAACAGGTGCTGTCCCAAGGTGATCACCTGGCCCTTGAGGGCCGGGCTTTTCACTTCGGCCAGTTTATTGGTCACAATGCCCAGCTCCACAGGGGTGAAAACAGCCTTATTCTCCTTTAGGTCGGCCAGGTAGACCCCCGAGACGCCGTTGCGCTTGATCAGGGCTTCCCGGGGAACCACAGTGACATTTTCCTTTTTGGCGAACTCTACGCGCGCCCTGATAAACATGCCGGGTTTTAATGACCCGTCCGGATTGGGCACTTCTATCTCCACCTTGGCCTCGCGTGATTTTTCCTGGAGCATAGGAGCTATGCGCAGCACTTGGCCCGTGAATTTGCGGCCCGGAAAGGCGTCTGTGGTCAGTTCCGCGGCAAGCCCCGGCCTGATCTTGGAATAATCCCTTTCAATCACGTGGACGGCGGCTATGAGCTTGCCGATCTCCAGCACCGATATGATGGGAGTGTTGCTGGTAATCAAAGCGCCCTGATCCACATAGCGCTCGCCCACCACCAGGCGGTGGGCCTGATCCTGATGCTGCACCACCAGTTTGGTGTAGCCAAGATGCACCCGGGCCACCTTAAGGGCGGCCTCTTTTTGGGCGATCTGGGCCTGGGCCAACTGAAGCTTGGCTTTTAGGGTGTTGACCTCGGACAGGGCCGCGTCCAACTGGGACTCGGAGGCGATCTTGGTCTTGCGCAAAGATTGGGTGCGGCCAAGCTCCCGCTCGGCATTGCCTAAAAGGGTGCGGTTCTCAGCCAGGGTGGCCCGGGCCATCTCCAGCCCGGCCTCGGCCTGCAGCACTTCTTCCTGGTATTCGGCGCTGTCCAGTTCGGCCACCACCTGGCCTTTGTGCAGTACATCCCCTATATGCACCAGTATGCGTTCCAAACGGCCCGACACCTTGGGGGCCATTTTGTACTCCATGTATGCATTGAGCGAACCGGTGAAGCTGCCCACCTCAACAATGGTGGTTTTGCTTACCGGACTCAGCTCGACTGCAACCGGGGGCTGTCCGCGCCTTCTGCCTCCCTGCTGCAAGGACGCGGTGGCCTTTTGGAATATCTGCCAGCCCAACAGGATGGCGCAACTTATCAAAACTATGGCAATAATGGCTTTTTTCATCTATTGGGTCCCGCGAATGCTCGGTTTGCCCGAAACATGTCTGTAACACCTATGACCCAAGCATCCGGATTCGCAACAAGTCACTTGGTGACTGCAAAAACCTCTGCTTGGATTAGGGTTCCACCAAACTGTTTTGTACCTGGTGCCTGCTTAGCGCCTGCTTATTGGGGTAATAGTCCTGCACAACCATAAGGAGCTGCATAAGTATCCCACCGGCTCTTTTGCCGGTCAATCGACTTTTATGCTGCTGCCAATTATATAGGTAGAACAAACAATTATAAAAAACATGTACCAACCTCATCGGGGGCAGGGATCAGAATGGGCGAATTTCGCCTTGATCATTCAAAACGCAGGGCGTCTATGGGGTCCAGAAGCGAGGCCTTGCGCGCGGGATAGAATCCGAAAAACACCCCCACCGCCGCCGAAAACCCGAAAGCCAGGAATATGGTATAGGGGTCTATGATTGCCGGCCAGTCGCTCAAGCTGGCTATAAGCAGCGATCCGCAGATGCCCAGGCTGGTGCCCAAAAAGCCTCCGATCAAGGACAGCACCACGGCCTCTATGAGGAACTGCGCCATAATATCTCCGGCCGCGGCGCCCACGGCCATGCGCAGGCCTATCTCCCTGGTGCGCTCGGTGACGGACACCAGCATGATATTCATGATGCCTATGCCGCCCACTATGAGCGAAACCGAGGCCACCGCCATGAGCAAAAGACCCATGGCCTCGGATGAACTGGCCCGGGCGTTGAGCATTTCGGCCAGGTTGCGAACCCGAAAGTCGTCTTCCTTGCCCGGCGTAATCCGGTGGCGCGCCCGCAACAGCTCCGTGACCTTTTCCTCCACCTGCCCAACCTGGTCCGCATTGGCTGCCTGGACCACGATTCCGCCCACTTTTTTGCCGCCCAGGGAGCGCCCCCCCAAAACCCTTTTCTTGGCAGTGGTCAAGGGAATGAACACCACATCGTCCTGATCACCCCGGCCGGTGTCCCCTTTGGGCTCCAGGGTTCCAATCACGGTGAAGGGAACCCGCTGAATTCTGATGCTCTGCGATACGGGGTCCTGACTGGGAAACAGGCTTTCGGCCACGGTCTTTCCCAGTATGACCACCTTGCCCGAACTTTTGAGGTCTTCGGATAAAAAGCCCCGGCCGGATTTGATGCGCCATCCCCGGGCATCCAGATAGCCCTGTCCGGCCCCGTAGGCCGAAGTGGCCCAGTTCATGTTGCCGGCAATCACCTGCACCGAGCCCTGCACATAGGGTGCGGCCTGCACCACCCCGGGGACCTGGTTCAAGATCGCCGCGGCGTCGTCTTCGGTCAAGGTGGGCTGGGTTCCGGCACCGCCCCGCACCCCGCCGCCCCGGCTGGACCCGGGCTGCACCATCATGATGTTGGCTCCCAGGCTTTGGATCAGATTATCCACCCTGGCCTTGGCTCCGTTGCTCACCGCCACCATTATGATAACCGCGCACACCCCGATGATGATTCCCAGGGTTGTGAGCACGCTGCGCATAGTATTGCTGCGCAGGCTGCGCAAGGCATCCCAAAAAGCGTCCATGGTCACACCCCTTCCGTGATGCCGGACATGGAAGCCAAGGCCTGTTCGGCGCTGGGGGTGCTGGTGCGCGATTCATCATGCACCAGGTTACCGTCCCGGAACTTAACCAAACGGCGGGCAAAGGCGGCGATCTCGGGTTCGTGGGTTACCAGCACAATGGTCATGCCCTGGCTGTTGAGCTTCTGGAACAATGAGATGACCTCAAAGCCGGTCTGGGTATCCAGAGCCCCGGTGGGTTCGTCTGCCATGATGATGGCGGGCCGGTTGACCAAAGCCCGGGCTATGGCAACCCTTTGCTGCTGCCCGCCGGAAAGCTGGGAGGGGTGATGCCCGGTCCGGTCCGCCAAACCTACCGCAGCCAGGGATTCTTGGGCCCGCTCGATGCGTTCGCCATGGGGAACCCGGGCGTAGCGCAGGGGCAGTGCCACATTGTTCAAGGCGCTGGTGCGGGCCAGCAGGTTGAAATTCTGGAATACAAACCCGATGCGCCGGTTTCTGATATGGGCCCTCTTCTGGCTGGAAAGCGCGGAAACCTCGTTTCCCTCCAGGAGCAGGCTGCCCGAGGTGGGTGTATCCAGGCAGCCCAACAGGTTCATGAAGGTCGACTTGCCGGAACCGGAAGGCCCCATCACGGCCAAAAACTCACCCGGCGCCACCTCTAGAGTCACCGAGCGTAAAGCGTGCACCACCTGGGAACCAACCTGATAGTCCTTGCACAAGTCTCTGGTCTGGAATATGGGAGTATCCATCATTTCCTGCCCGTCACCACCTGCATGCCCGGCTCCAGATTCTGGCCCCGCACCTCGCTGTAGGCGCCGTCGCTCACCCCAACCATCACATTAAGCTCCTTGAGGCCGCCGTCTTCCTGCAATACATACAGCTTGCCCGGCTTGGGGGCGTTGGAAGAGCGCTGGGCCGAAGCCTGTTCATATTTCTCAAGCTGCTGTGGGGTGAGCACCCGTTTTATGATGCTTTCCGTCTTCTTGCGCATGGCCTCCCGGCGCACGGTGTCGGTTCGGCCTCTGGGAGGACCTCCCCCCCCAAGGGGCGCTCCGCTGGGGGCTTCCTGCGTCTGAGTCCGCAAGTCCTTGAAAGCGGCTTCCAGGTTTTTTTGCTGCTCGGGGCTCAAGTTCAGGGTTTTGGCCAGGCGGGCCACCCTCCGCCCGCTCCCGGAGGCTCCGTTTTCCGAAACCGGTTCCGCCTTCGCCTCGGCCCCAGCCAGCGCCGTCCCCTCCGGGGGAGTGAAACGAAGAGCCGCGTTTGGTGCGGCCAGAATCTGTGGCCGGTTCTGCAGAACTATGCGGGCGTCGGCGGTCATGCCGGGCAAAAGCGCCAGCTCCTTGTTTTCGGCGGAGATGATCACCGTGTAGGTCACCACATTCTGCACGGTTTGGGCAGCCTTTCTGATCTGGCTCACCTTGCCGCTGAATTTCCGGTTCACATAGGCGTCCACCGTGAAGCTGCATCCCTGCCCCACCTTTATGTTTCCTATGTCCGCCTCGTCCACCGATGCGGCCACTTCCATGTCCTTGAGGTCCTGGGCGATGGTGAAGAGCACCGGGGCCTGCAGGCTGGCGGCCACGGTCTGCCCCACATCCACCGCCCGGTTGATCACGATGCCGTCCACGGGCGAGCTGATTATGGTATGGCTCAGGTTGACCTTGTTGGTGTCCAAAGAGGCCTCTTTCAGCCTAACCTGGGCCTGTGCCTCTTTGATCTTGGCCTTGGCTTCGGCCACTGCGGCCTCTTTTGCCGACACCTGGTTCAAAGAAGCCCTTTCTTGAGCCTCGGCCTGGGCGAATTGGGCTTTGGCCTCATGATAGGTGGTCAGATCGGTATCATATTCGGTCTTGGCGATGATGCCCTTTTCAACCAGTGCCCGGCTGCGGTTCATCTCCCGCTCCGCGCTCTCCAAAGATGCCTGGGCCTTGCTGACCGCGGCCTGGGCGGCCAGCCGGTTGGATTGCGCACTGTCCAGATCCGCTTGGGACCCGAGCACCGCGGCCTCCTGGGAAAGAACCTTGGCCCGGTAAAGATCCAATTCGGCTTCGCCCTGGCGCACCTGGGCCTCATAGCTCAAGGGGTCCAGCCGGGCAATGACCTGGCCTTTTTTCACCGGGCTGTTGAAATCCACCAGAATTTCAGATATCCGGCCCGATATCTGGGAGCCCACATCCACGGTTATCACCGCCCGCAGGGTTCCGGTGGTGGAGATGCTTCTGACCAAATCACGCTTTTCCAGCTTGGCCGTAACATACTGGGTCCGGGCCTTATCCTGGCCGTTTTGGGTGTAGTAATAAGCTCCGACTCCCAGCAGTCCAACCACAATCGCTATCACAAGTATCTTGCGCATCCTGTTAAGCCTTTTCGAATTAAACCACCCGGCAGTGAAGTTTTTTTACTGACTTATCCTTGACCTTTCACACAGGCTGTATCGAGCCGGCCCTGGTCCGGTTTTGGTCTTTTTTTGCGGCTCTGTCCGCCTGTTTTTATAGACGCACAAAAAAGCAATTGCTTCCCAGGCAACGGGCCGCCATGGCCGGCGCAGTTTTTTGTTACAGGTCTATGGAGCGGCAGGGACTAAAAAGGCGCCGCCGATCCTCATCCGGCCTGGCGCCGGGCTATCATTTCGCAGTGCGGGACACACTAAGGGTGAGCCCCTCGGCTTTTATGATGACAACGCGCTCCTTTTCCAAAAGATTGTCCCGGCTTGTGGCCCGCCATATTTCTCCGCCCAGCTTCACCTGCCCCTTGTTGCCTTTCCAGCGGACCACCCGGGCCGTCCGGCCCGCCAGGGAGCCGGGGCCGTTCTGCGGTCGGGGAGCCTTGCCGCTGATTGCCCAATACAGGGGCAGCAGAACATGCTCCGTCAGCTCGAACAGCAGCCAACCCGCCACCACAAGCAGCCCTAGGTAAACAATGCCGTCGCTCATCAAAATTCTCCGGAGATCTATCTAGACAGGGCAATTTTACCATGGCCGCTGCATAGGAAAAGAGTCAATCCGCAGATTTCATACAATGCCGGGACGCTGGTTAGAAGCCCCGTCCCCCCAAAACTTAATGGACTTGCGGGCCGCATATTGTAGAGTCAATAAAAGGCGCTCGGCTTGCTCGCCGCCGGGCGCCGGCCGCCAGCCGTGCGTAAAGGCCTCCGGCCAGACCGTGGGACCCGGAGGAGACAAGGCAACGCCACCGGGAACGGGCAGCAAATGATGACTTTTCCACCAGCAAGGGAAGGGATGTTCGAACATGAAGATCATGGCGTTCAACGGAAGTCCGCGCAAACAATGGAACACCGCAACCCTGGTGGAAAAGGCCTTGCAAGGTTCCGCTTCCCAGGGGGCGCAGACCGAGATTGTGCATTTGTATGATTACACCTTCAAAGGCTGCATAAGCTGTTTTTCCTGCAAGCGCCTGAAGGGCGGAAGCTACGGCAAATGCGCGCAGGTCGATGAACTCACTGCGGTTCTGGCCAGGGCCCGGGAGGCGGACGCCCTGATCCTGGGCTCTCCGGTTTATTTCGGGACTGAAAGCGGGCAGATGCGCCTTTTCATGGAAAGGCTGTGGTTCCCCTATCTGGTTTATTCGGAAAAAAACCCCACCGTCTTTCCCCGCAAGATCAAAACCGCCCTCATCTACACCATGAACATCACCCAAGAGCAGATAGAGGACTTTGGCCTGGACAAGCACATAGCCACTTCGGAACGGGCCATGACCCGGGTTTTCGGTTCGGTTGAAACCCTTTTATGCACAGACACCTGTCAGTTCAGCGACTACTCAAAATACCACGCCCCCCGGTTCGATCCGGAGCACAAAAAAAAGCGCCGGGAAAAGGTCTTTCCGCTGGATTGCGAAAAGGCCTTCGCCCTGGGAGTCCGGCTGGCGGCCGGCCACCCGGTTTAGAACCGGGCCTCCGGGCGCAAAATGAAACCAAACCGCCGCCAAAATCCAGTTGCCTGACCAGCCGGGGATATAGGACAATTAATTGATTCAGCTTAAATGAAGCATCCCGGAACAAGCGGCGGGCTATCAAAAAAGAAACCTGCTTTGACTGTCACGGCATGCTGAGGGGTGCGCCCCAAAGGGGCTTAATCAAATTAGCAGATGACCGGGATTCCGTTTTAATGCACTTAATTTCCAGTAAAGGAGTATAAGGCATGGATTCCAAAATCATTGATTTGCATGATGCGTACCTGCACGGCGAGATTAACCGCCGGGTGTTCATGCAGCGATTGGGCGTCATGGCCGGAGGAAGTGTCATGGCGGCAAGCCTGCTGCCCCTATTGGACTATGACTACGCCCAGGCCGCCATGGCGGCTCCGGATGACGCCCGCCTGCAGACCGGACGGGTTTCTTATGCCGGAGCCTCGGGGGACATGAAAGCCTATCTGGCCCGGCCCAAGGGGGAACAGAAACTGCCCGCCGTCCTGGTGGTGCATGAAAACCGGGGGCTTAATCCCCACATCGAGGATGTAACCCGCCGCGTGGCCCTGGCCGGTTTTGTGGCCATGGCCCCGGATGCGCTTTCAGCCTCCGGGGGCACTCCGCCGGATGAAAAAGAAGCCGTCGCCATGATCCGCAAGCTGGGCATGGGCCAGACCCTGAAGAACTTTGCAGCCGCCGCCGCTTATCTCAAAACCAACCCCCAGTCCACCGGCAAGGTGGGGGTGGTGGGATTCTGCTGGGGGGGAGCCATGGCAAATCAGCTGGCTGTCAATTCCCCGGATGTGGACGCCGCGGTGCCCTACTATGGACGCCAGCCCAAAGACGAAGACGTGCCCAAGATCAAGGCCGCCCTGCTGCTGCACTACGGAGGTGAGGACGCCAGGATAAACAAGGGCATACCGGCATATGAGGCCGCGCTTAAAAAGGCTGGGGTCAAGTTCAAGATATACATATACAAGGGGGCCCATCACGCCTTCAACAACGACACCAACACAGCCAGGTACAACAAGGAGGCCGCGCAATTGGCCTGGAAGCGCACCATCGAGTTTTTGCAGGCCCAGCTTAAATAGACGCTCCTTTTGAATCATACGGAATAAAGCCACCAGGAGCGGCCTTCCCAAGGGGCGGGCCGCTCCTGTTTTTTCCGGCACGCGCCCTTGACAGCTCAGGGCTTGCCGGGCCGGATTCCGCCATGCCCTGAAGACGGGCCGGGTTTGCCCCGCCTTCAGGCTTTTTTCATGGCCTCCAGCACCCTTTCGGGAGTCATGGGCAGTCTGGGCGCCAAAGCGCCGCAAGCGTCATGCAGCGCGGTTGCTATGACGCCGCCCATAGCGATGATCGCCGGCTCCCCGCCCCCTTGCGGAGGAATTTTGTCATTGCGCACCAAAACCGTCTCTATACGGGGCAGCCATGAAAAACGGGGTATCTCATAGGTGTCGAAATTACGGTCCAGCACTTCTCCGTCGCTGAAGCGCACCTCCTCGGACAAGGCATAGCCCAACCCCATGGTGATACAGCCTTCCATCTGGATGGTCGCCCCTTCCGGATTCACCACCACGCCCATATCCTGGGCGCAGACCACCCGGTTCACCTTGATGGCACCGGTTTTATTATCCACCTCCACCTGGGCCATCAGGGCCACATAGGTCCCGGCATCTATGCCGCAGGCAATGCCCCAGCCCCTGCCGCTGGGGGCCTTGGCGGACTTCCAGCCGAACCGGGCGGCAGCCGCCTGGAGCACAGAACGCATCCGGGGGTCTTTTAAGTGCCTTAGCCGGAATTCGAGAGGATCGGCCCCCGCCTTGGCGGCCAAAAGATTCATATGCATTTCCCGGGCCCAGGTGTTGGTGTTGTTGCCCGGAGCCCGCCAGGCCCCCACATACAAGGGATGGCGGCGGGCTCCCTCCCCGCGCCACTGGCCGATGGCCTGTTCGTGATGGTGCGGGATATCGTAATACTGCTTGGCCCCCCGGGACCCGGCATAGTAGGTTTTGTAATCCCAAAAAACGATGCCGCCAGCCCGGTCAAGACCCGCCCGCAATTTAACCACGGCCGCGGGGCGGAAACGGTCGTAGAAAAACTCTTCGGCCCGGGTCCAGGCCACCTGCACCGGCTTTTTGGTGATCATGGCCAGGCGGGCGGCCTCTATGCCCTGCTGGTTGGAGCTTTTTCCTCCAAAACCACCCCCCACGAAGGGGGTTATCACCCGCACCTGCTCCGTTCTGAGCCCCGTTGCCTGGGCGGCCTGGGGCTGAAGCTGGTAGGGGGTTTGGGTGGAGGCCCAGATGGTCAGGCGGCCTTTATCATAGAACGCAGTGGCCGTATGAGGCTCCATGGGGGCGTGGGCTACATATCCATCCAGATAGGTTTGCTCCACAACCTGGCTGGCCAGCTTCTCACCAGCGTTGATGTTTCCATGCCTGGAAACGGTTTCCGGCTCGGGTGGGGATTTGAGCAGATGCTCGAAGATGCTGTCCTGGTCCACCCCGGTGCGGGGCCTGGCATAATCAGCCTTCACCGCCTCCAGGGCCTTGGCCGCCCCGTCAGGGGTGGGGTGCAGGACGGCTGTCATTTCTCCACCCTGCACCACCCTCACATCCTGCATGGCGCCGGCCGCCGAGGCATCGGCTTTTATCTGCCTTGCGCCATGGGCCGGGGGCCTGAGAATGCGGGCGTAGAGCATGCCCTCAAGGCGTATATCCCCGGAATAGAGAGCTTTGCCCGTGACCTTGGCCAGGCCGTCCCTGCGCAGTCTGGACTTGCCTATCTCGCTGAACTGCTCCACGGGTTTCAGGGGAGGAACTGTTTTCAAACGGCGTTCTATCAGCTTGCCCTTGGTAAGCAAAGCATAAGTTATTTTATTTTCGGGCCGGGCGGTGTCGTAAGCGGTCCCGTTTTTGGTGGCGATCCTGCTTAGGGGTATCTTGAGATGCTCTGCGGCCAATTCCTTTAATACGCCCTTGGCCTCCGCAGCGGCCTCGCGCAGATACACCCCGAAATGGCGGGTGGTCAAAGATCCGAAGGTCCCCGCGTCCCAGGGGCACAGGTCGGTATCCCCCATAATGATATCCACCGCATCATAAGCCACATCCAGTTCTTCGGCCAGCATCTGGGGCAAAGAGGTTATGGGGCCCTGGCCCATTTCGATTTTGCCGGTCAGACAGGTCACCCGGCCGTCTGCCTTGAAGCGCATGAAGGCATTGAAATCCACCGGAATCTGGCTGCCCAAATATCCCCGCCGGGGAGTCCGGGCCAAAGCCGAATCCGGCCCCAGGGCGCTGTATATCAATATGCCGCCGCCCAGCCGGCCCAGGCCTTTCAGGAACCTGCGTCTGGTCATGCCTTTTGGGGTCTGGGATGCTTCAGCCTTATCATGGTCCATGATGGGTGTAATTTTCATGAAGCACCCCCTTTGCCTTTGGCTGCAACGCTTTCGACGGCCTGCACGATACGGGTGTGGGCCCCGCAGCGGCACAAGTTATGGTCCAGGGCCGCGCTGATTTCCTCCCTGCCGGGATGGGGATTTTCCTTGAGCAGGCTGTAAGCGCTCAGGATCATGCCCGGAGTGCAATAGCCGCATTGCATGGCGTCGTGGTCAATAAACGCCTGCTGCAAGGGGTGCAGCTTTCCTCCCCGGGCCAGGCCTTCGATGGTTATAACCTCGGCGCCCTGCACCTCTGATACGTTCATCTGGCAGGCCTGCTGGGCCACCTGGTTGACCAGCACCGTACAGGCGCCGCAATGCCCTTCCCCGCAGCCGTATTTCGGGCCGGTCAAGCCCAGTTCGGTGCGCAGAACCCAAAGAAGCTTGCGGTCACCGTCCACCGACAATTTCACCGGCTGGCCATTAAGGCTAAACTCAATTGTTTTACCCATAATTCGCCCTCTTTTAAAATTTACAATGAAATCAGGTGTACGCTGCGGATGTTCAGGCTGTCTGGTGCACTGCGGATTCAACTTCTATCTTTTCAGCATGCCATTGCTGGTGCGATATGGCAAACGGCTTTGACCGCACCCAAGGGAGAATATTCACCCCAAGGGAGACCGGCTGCGGATTGCCGGATATGCATGAAGCGGAATCACTTGCTCAGCGCCGGTCCACACCCGCTTTCCGTAAAGGGTAAATCTGCAATAGGGCATCGGATTGATAAGGGCTGTCTGTTCGGTTTTCCATGGATATCTGTCGAGGTCTGCTGATTTGAACTGCGCCCCCCATAAAGACGTTGCAGGATTATCCCAGCGCTTTATTTGGGTTTTTTCATCAGGCCCAGGTTGCGTTTGGCGGCCATCAAATGGCCGCGCATGGCTTCCCGGGCCTTTTTGTCATCCCCGTTTATTATGGCTTCAACAATACGTGCATGCTCATTGACTGTCCGCAAACGGCGTCTTTTGGTGCGCAAGCCCGCATTCCAGCCCCGGAAGTCATGTCTGCTTATGGTGTTCATGCATCCTTCCAGGGTCCGGTTTTCGGTGGCCTTGGCCACCAGGCGGTGAAACTGTATATCCGCCCTTATCAGCCCAACCGGGTTGTCCTGCTCCAGGTGGTTTTTGTATATCTGAATATTTCTGCGCAACAGCCCCACTGCGCTCTCGGAAGCCCGCCTGGCCGCCAAAGCCGCCGTTGTGGGCTCCAGCATCATCCTGGCTTCAAAGTGATGATACAAAGATTCCCGCTCGTCATGCAGTAATTCGGAAAGAGGCGCGAACAGGTCGCCGGTGAGCGCTTTTACAAAAGCGCCCTTGCCGGGCTGCACTTCCACCAGCCCCATGATCTCCAGGGTGCGCAGGGCTTCGCGCACCGATGAGCGCCCCACTTCCAAGGTGTCAGCCAGACGGCGCTCAGAGAGCAGCTTTGATCCGGGCCCCAGGTTCTGCTTCACGATCAGCTCTTTGATCTGTTCAATGGCCATCTCGGACAGCCTGGTGGCAGAGTTGGATTTTCGAGTCATTTCAAAATTCTTCTCCGTTGGGCTATGATCAATGAGTATATCATTTAGACAAGCCGGGCAATTAAAAGCGGAAATTTCAGGGTGCGTTTAAATCCACTGGGTTTGCCTTTAACACCGCCACCCGGTTTTCATTCCATATCCGGCAATATACCCCAACAGCCTTTTGGTTTTGGCCATGAACAAGTCAAAAACCATTGCACGCCATAACAGAACCTGTGATCCAGATTTTTGCTTGAAGTTGGAACTAGCAAGAAACTAAGATCATTTTGAGTTGTTGAGAGGAGCTGCCGGGCTCATGGCATATGGTTAGGCAAGGACAACGCTTGCTCCAGCCCCGGCTTGACGGGCCAAAGCAAGCTGGATGCAATAATGACTGCCGGGATTGAAAACACGCTTGGTCTTTAGGAGGCGGATATGATGCTGCAAGGCAAAACAGGTTTGATAACCGGTGGAGGAACCGGGATAGGTTGGGCCACGGCCCAGGCCTTTGCGGCCGAAGGGGCCGGGGTGGCCATTCTGGGACGTCATGATGACAACTTTGCGGACTTGCGGAGCCAGGCCGCGGAATCGGGCATGGAGCTTCTGACCTTAAAGGGGGATGTGACCCAAAAAGAAGACGTGGAGGCCGCGGTGGACGCGGTGCTGAACCGCTTCGGCCAGTTGGATATTTTGGTCAATAATGCCGGGATGGTGCAGCCCAAGCCCTTTTTGGAAAAAACCCCGCAAGATTGGCTTAAAACCCTGGAGGTGAACCTGGTGGGGCCCTTTATCTGCGCCCAGGCGGCGGCCCCCCACATGCTTGAGCGTAAATACGGCAAGATCGTCAACATCAGCTCGATCCGGGGATTCGACCACTGCGGGCGCGAGGGGGTCATGGACTACTGCGCGGCCAAGGGCGGATTGATCAATTTCACCAAAACCCTGGCCAAGGAGCTGGCTCCCCACATAAACGTCAATTCGGTAGCGCCGGGTCACACCAACACCGCCATGATCCAGAACTTGCCCCAAAAGATCCGGGACAATATGATCAACGGAGCCTATTTAAAGCGTTTGGCCGAGCCGGAAGACATCGCAAAAGCCGTGGTTTTCATGTCTTCGGGTTACGCCGACTTCATAACCGGGCAGGTGCTTTTGGTGGATGGCGGTTTCCATCTAAAGGAGAATTAAACAAAGGCGCCGGCAATAAACGGCGCGCAAACCATGCTGGAAACGCGCAAGCTGTATGAGGTGAAGCACATGTTCGGGCTTCCCTTTGGCGGGGCGCAAGAAACGCCCGGCGTCTGAACAAGCAGGCGCCGGGCGGTTTAATCCGGATATTGGAGCGGGCGGCAGGGCCTTTATTTTTCCGCCTGGGGCAGAGTCAATTCGGGATTGCCCAGGATCACTGCGGCGTCGACCATCAGCTTATCGTTTTTATTGATAAACATCCGGTCAAGCTTCTTGAGCTGCTCCGCGTCGCTGTCCGCGTTGGGCGCGTAAGTTTCGTGCCAGTGCTTGGCAAAGGCCATACCGGCGTCAATAGCCTGCTTGATGCCCCGGTAGGTGTTGTTCTCCTTGTTTTTGTGCAGCCAGTGAACCAGGGTCAGCCTGGCTATGCGCTCGGCCTTGGCGCCGATGATGTACTCCGCCCAGCCGATCATGACCTTGTTACGGGGACTCCCTTGTGAAAAACCCAGCGCCTGGGGGATGGTGAAAATAGGCTTGCGGGCGTATTGTGAGGTCATGGAGTTGCATCCACCCAGGATGATCACAGAGGGCACCGCCTCATCCCCCACCCGCTTCCGCCAGGCCGCAATCTCATCGGCGCCCAGCCCGTATTGCTCACTGCCGCTCGGACCGGTCTGGATTATGGCTTTTTTAAGGCTGCTGGAATATCCCGCATGCACCGTGCCATAGGCCACATCGGCCCAGGCAAGCATCTGAAGCAGGCGGTTCTTATCCGGTTCCAAGTCGAATTTGAAATTGTGCTCCCGGCATATGCTTTTGATTATGCGCAAAAAATTCTGGTTTTTCAAAAAACCCGCCTTCACCTCATGACCCCGCCAGAAATAAATATTCAGCTTTTTGGGGGCGTCCGCATGGTGGTGATCTTCATTTACATTACTTTTCTTGGCTTGGCCGGGCTCATTGAAGATATAGTTCGTGGCCCCGGCCGAGCCGGGCTGGATCAATAGACACAAGGCCATAGCGGCCAGCAGCATCAACCTGGAGCCTGTTTTCATTAAACCCATCTGGCGCCTCCCCGAAGCTGTCATCGCCGGTCCCGCGCCGAACCGGCCGGGATGGATGTCTGTTTTGATTAATAGGCTGCCGCTGGCTGAAAAGCATGGGGTGCAGCCGGGCTTACTCTTATGATTCTAGCTTTTCCCTAGACGCTCACAAAGGAGTTTTCTTTGCTGCACGGCTGATCAAATGCGGCCAATATTGTTTGTTTGGGGTTTAAAGGGAGCAGCAGCCGGGGCCGGTCTGGAAATAACCCGGCTTAATCCGTGCAAGAATCTAAAGCCCCCGGATGTTTTGAGGCCTTTATTTTTTCAAAAGCTCGTTCATCTGGTTGATCCGGGCCAGGGCCTTTTCCATGTGCTCTTTCATTTTCAGGCCGGCGGCCCCGGGGTCGCCGGCCCGGATGGCCTCCAAAACCCCGCGGTGCTCACCGGCCACCACATCAATGCCGAAATGACGGATGGCCAGTTGCCGGCTGATATGCAGATTGACCATAATGGAGCGGATCATTATGCCGAAGATGGGATTTCCGGAGGCCTCAATGATTGCCCTGTGGAAATCAGCATCGGCTCCCGCAAAGGCGTCGTTGCTTTGCAGGGGGTCTTCCATTACCTTTATCGAGTCCTCCATGGCCGACAGGTGGGTTTCGTCCCTGCGCAAGGCGGCCAGGCGGGCCACCTCCCGCTCTATGGGCATGCGCACTTCCATAAGCTGCTGCAGGGAAAAGGAACGGGTCATGATGTAGTTGCGCACCGCCTCTTCGGGCACTTCGATCTTGGGCTGCTGCACAATGGTGCCGTGGCCCTGTTTGACCTGCACCAGGCCCTTGGAGGACAGCACTCTTACGGCTTCCCGCAATATGCTGCGGCTCACCCCCAAGGCTTCGCAAAGCTGTTTTTCCGGCGGCAGGATCTGGCCATGGGGCAAATCGCCGTTAATGATGGAGTTGGTGATCTTGTCCACCACCATTTCGGCCCTTGATTGGGGTTTTATTTTTTCAAATTCATTCATGGTATTTCGACCAGGCTATGGGCGCCATGCGTCACCCCGCTTGCCAGGAAAACCCCGGACCGTACAATTATCAGGGAGCCTTGGGCAACGACCAGGAGGCGGGGTCCACGGTTCAAGCTGCTGATATCCATGTAGCGAGGCGGACGGTTTGTTTGGCCATGCATGATTAAACGGCTGTTTTCCTTGGCATAACCAGCTTTGAATAATGCTTTTATTCAATGAGGCGGTTTATTTTTCATCGACTGCGTTCTCACACCATATCAGATTTACACCTATTGAGCGCCAGAGACAAGGCATGCCCGCGGCACACCTCGTCTCTGGCGGGTTAAGTGGATTCAGTTCAGATAGTCATGTCTAAAGACCCTAGCGCAGCAAAGATTCCGTCATGGCATCCACAAACTCGGGCACCTCGGGAGGAGTGCGGCCGGTGATCACGTTTCCGTCCACCACAGCGGCCCAGTCCCAGTTGTACTCTCCGCCCATGGCCTTGACCGAGTCTTCCACAGCCAGCCAGCCGGCGGATTTTTTACCCTGCAGTATATCGGCCGTAGCCACCGGAATCGGGCCGTGGCAGATCGAGGCGATGAGCTTGCCATAGGCATAGGCATCCCGCAGAAAATCCTGGGCGCCGCTGCCCACGGTCAGGCGCCAGGGATTCATGGCCCCGTGGATGAACAGAAGATCAAAGTCGCTCATCTTCAAATCCTTGGCGTCGATGATCTTGTAGTAGCTGGCTGGAATCTCCTGGAAGGGGATGGTGACCCCGAAACTGCCGGTGCGGACCTTGGAGTCCAGCATGGCCGGACGGGCCTTCTGGATGGGATCAAACAGCCCCACCACGATCTCGGCCCCGCGGTACATCAGCTCCATGGTGGGGGCGCAGAGCTCGATGTCTTCCCAGTCCTCGGCGGTCATAGCCATGATCTTCTTGCCCTTGAGGATGCCCTTGTGCTCATCCACGAATTTGGGGTCAAAGAGCTTGCATAGTGCCCTTAAAAGAGCCGGGGTTGAGTAGGTGTCACGGCCGGTGATCATCTTGCCGTCCACAGCCACCTGGCCGGCGTGGAATATGGCCCTTTTGCGCAGCATGTAGTCCACGGTCTTGTTGCCCACGGCCTTTTTGCCGTCCAACAGGCCCAGATGAATCATGGGCATGATGCCCGCGCCGATACCGGCGATGGGAACCTTGCGGGCGGCCACGGCCTTGATAAAGGCCAAAGCCACATCGTCAGCCACCAGGACGTCTCCGGAATGGCTGCCCAGGATGATGAGCGCATCGTATTTTTTGGGGTCCGCCACCTTGAGCGCGGGAGAGGGGCTGCCGGGCACCCCCGGAGCGGCCAGGTTGGGGTCCGCCTTGGTGACCACAGGATACTCGCAGCGGCTGCCGTTGATGCCCAGGCCGTCCATACCCTCGGTGAGGGTCAGACCCCAGGTGCCGCGTGGAATCCTGATTCCGTTCATGGGGCGGGTGTTCTTCCACAGATGATTGTTATTCATAATGAATTGGGGAACTCCGCCGAACTCGGCCACATACTCGGCCAGGTAGTAGGCCTGCCAGTCGCTGAATTCGCAGGCGACCAGCAGCCCGACTTTCTTACCGGCCAGCGGTCCGACTTTCTTCATCTTACCGCCAAGTGGACCGCCCCATATAAGCGCTCCATCCTTCTCGGTAATACTCACCCCCGTTTTGCCTGCCACCTTCAAAAAGGGCGTTCCGGCATGGGCGGCCCCAAATGCCAATACCAGACAAATTACAAGCATGACGCGCAGGATATGCTTCATTCCCTACCTCCATTTTAAGTTATTTTGAATAATTGAACCTGGTTGGACTATTTGCCCCTCCACCGGCGGGGTATTCGCGAACGACCTGTTTTGGGCCGGAGCCGGCGGATTCGTTTTGAGAAGCCAGGTATCGGTAAGGGAAGATGAGCGGTAGAAAAACATATGCCGTGCCGCGGCCGGCCAAAAGATCAGTCAATCATCACCCCGCGAGGGTACGATACGGTTTTCTGCCCACCTCCTTTCAAGCGATATTTGTTGATCATTATAAACATATGATGTTTATAATGATCATATTTTACATACCCAAGTCAAGTAAAGTTTGACCGGCGTCACCCAGAGGTTTAATTTTGAGCGGAACTAAAGCGCCGGATTATTGACTCGTATTTTCACAGGCATACATAAGGCGCTCCGGCCAAAAGGGCTTGCCCCTCCAAAAGCCGCTACGCCCCGCGGCCCGGCAGGCCGAAAAAACGGATGCTGACGATTTATGAAAACATGCAGACCGGTTTGACCGGGCGGCAGGATAAACATATGAGCAGACCCTGGGTCTACAAAGCCCGCTTCGGGATGGTTGCCCTCAGTTTAATTTGGTGCATGCTTTGGGGGAGCGGTCCGGCCTGGGGGGCGTCCTACGGAAGTTCCACCAAACGCATGACCATTGTTGACGCGTTAGGGTCCATAGATTATTTCAGCCGCTTTTATGCCGCTCTGGATACGGCCGGCCTGCTGCCGCTGTTGGCGGGCC
Organism: Desulfarculaceae bacterium; assembly: GCA_963675675.1. Classification (GTDB taxonomy): domain Bacteria; phylum Desulfobacterota; class Desulfarculia; order Desulfarculales; family Desulfarculaceae; genus Dethiosulfatarculus. The sequence continues at coordinate 6,123,951 of OY776512.1, read as the reverse complement.
AAGGCCCCTATACGGTGCTCGCCCCCAGCAATGACGCCTTTTTGGAACTGGCGGAAGGGACCTGGAATGATCTGCTGAAACCGGAAAACCGGCGGCGGCTCAAGAAGATTTTGAGCAGGCATATTATTACGGGCCGCTTGATGGGATTTGAACTGGGCAAGAGCGAAACCGTCAAAACCCTGGGGGGCGAGGCGCTCCGGATTAAAAATGACAAGGGCAGTTTGTTGATTAATGGCCGGGGCAGGCTCTTGGAGACCGACATTGTCATTCACAATGGGATAATTCATGCCCTGGACCGGGTGCTTTTTGCCAATTAAACGGCCGCGAGCCTGTTTCCGCCCGCCTAATAAAGGGCAATCTTGACCTGATTCTGCTAAACAATTAAAGATATACCGGTCAGCCATATCTTCTGTGGCCATCTGGTGGTTGTGCGCAAACCGAACGGACCATCACAGACCCGAACCGGACGGTTGCTGAATTTGAGGTGTATGTTTCAGCCCTTGGATTGCGGCTTTTTTGTTCAGCGGAGTATGTATGGCGATGCCTGATAAATCCCTAAAAAGAGCGGCTCTGACCCTGGCGGTGATCAGCTCATTTGTAACCCCGGTGCTGGGTTCGGCGGTGAACCTGGCCCTGCCCGCCCTGGGCTCCAAGTTCAACTTGAACGCGGTGACCCTTTCTTGGGTTCAAACCGCATATCTCTTGGCCACCGCGGTGGGGCTGTTGCCCTTTGGACGCCTGGCCGACATCTACGGGCGCAAAAAGATATATTCCGCTGGCATGGCCTTATTCGGGCTGTCCTGCCTGCTGGCCGCCTTGGCGCCGGGAATCGCCATCCTCATGACCGCCCGGGTGCTGCAAGGCGTGGCCAGCGCCATGATCTTCTCCACCGGCATGGCCATACTCAGCGCCGCCTTCCCGCCCGGCGAGCGGGGCAAGGCAATGGGCATTTCCGTGGCCGCGGTCTACATCGGGCTCACCCTGGGGCCCTTCCTGGGCGGTTTTTTGACCGAGCACCTGGGATGGCGCAGCATCTTTGTATCCATAATCCCGGTGGCCGCCCTGGCCTGGTGGGTGGCGGTGTACCGCATCAAAACGGAATGGGCCGATTCCAAGGGCGAGCCCTTCGACCTGGTGGGATCGGTGATCTACGGCCTGAGCCTGATCGCCATCATTCAGGGCCTGGCCCAGATGCCCCAATGGCAAGGCGCGGGCATGCTGCTGGCCGGATTGGCTGTTTTGGTGATCTTCGTGTGGTGGGAAAACCGCTGCCAGACACCCCCGGTGTTTCAAATCGGCCTTTTCAAGTCCAACCGGGGATTCGCCTGCTCCAACCTGGCCGCTTTCATCAATTACTGCGCCACCTACGGGGTGACCTTTTTGCTCAGCCTGTACCTGCAAAAAGTCCGCGGACTCAGCCCCATTGACGCCGGCATGATTCTCATCGCCCAGCCGGTGATGATGGCCCTGCTTTCGCCCGTGGCCGGCAGGCTGTCCGACCACATCCAGCCCCGCATAATCGCTTCTATTGGCATGGGCATAACCGCCCTGGGCTTGTGCGGCCTGGCCATCCTGGATCAAAGCTCCAGCCAAACCTATGTATTCATATGTCTTTTGGTCAACGGGGTTGGGTTTGGGGTTTTTTCCTCCCCCAATATGAATGCGATCATGTCCTCGGTGCAAAAACGCTTTTACGGCGTGGCATCCGGCGCAGTGGCTTCAATGCGTATTTTGGGCCAGATGCTCTCCATGGGCATTGCATCTTCGGTGCTGGCCATTTATGTGGGAAGGGTGCAGCTCTCGGCGGACACCCAGCCCGCCTTGCTGGGCGCCCTCAAGGCCGCATTCATCATTTTCTCCATACTCTGCGTGATTGGCGTATTCGCCTCATTGGCCCGGGGGCAAATAGGCGATCAGTCCCCAGAGCGGAAGGGATAAAGCGGCGCGGCCCGGGACGGGTCCATGCCGGGGCGCCTTAGTCGTCAGCGGAAACCGGCCTGATAAAACGGATCAACACCGCGGAAAGCATGGCAATCGCCGAGAATATCAGCCACAAGGGCTGGTATTCTCCAAAGTTGTCGTACCACCAGCCGGCCAGCGGCGGCCCCGTGATGCCGCCCACCGCGGCGGCGGCCATGACCAGCCCCAGCAGACGGCCGAAATGGGCCCGCCGGAAGCAGCTTCTCAGGATGGACGCCCGGAGCACCATTCCGCCGCCCATTCCGGGTGCGAACAAGAGAAGGAACAGCACGGCCAGATTAAAATCCTTGACGTAATAATAGACTAAAAGCCCCCCGCACACCATGAGCAGGGCTAACGCCATCATCAGGCGCTTATCTAATTTATCCCCCAAATAGCCGAAACCAAAGCGCCCCACAATGCTGACCAGGGGCAGGCCAGACGCCACCAGCGATGCGGTGGCGCGGTCCATGCCCACAGTGCTCAGGTAGGGCATGACATGCAGCCCCACCGCGCTTATCACCAGACTGCGGATGACCTCGGCCAAAAACAGGGCAATGAAGGAACGCGAAAAACAGGAATCTGTGAAACTGTACGCTTCTTCGGGGATTGCGCTTATGGGAGCCGGTTCGGGCTCTTGGACCTGGGGCGCGGGAACCCTGCCGCCTTCAGGCGTTTCATCCGGGGCTATTCCATCGGGATACATCCCCATATCCTCCGGCCGGTCCCGCACCACCAGGCAAAGAGGCAGACATATAAGCCAACAGCCCAGACCCAGCCCTATGAGGGTCATTCGCCATCCATAGGTGTCCACGGCTTGGGTTATGAAATAAATAACCGCCCCGGAAGCGCCGAAGCCGGAGCCCATGATGCCCATGGCAAGCCCCAGCCTGCGCTTGAACCAGTTGGCCATGAGCGACATGTGCACCACGGTGGTGCAGCCGCCGGCCCCAAAGGCCAAAAAGGCCATGGAAGCGTAAAAGGTCAGCAAGTCGGAGGTTTGGCTTAAGATCAATAGCCCCAGGCCCACACAGCCCACTCCGATGGTCAGCAGCATGCGCAGGCTAAAGCGGTCGGCCAAAAAACCCACCAGCGGGGCCAGAATCCCCATCTCCAGCCCCCGCAGGCTGGCGGCGAACGAGACTTCGGTATAGCTCCAGTTGAATTCCGCCACCAAGGGTTCGAAAAATATAGTGAATCCCCAGAAAACAGCGGCAGCCACATAAAATCCCATGATGAAACATGCTGTGAGAACCCACCAACCGTAAAACATACTCAGCTCCATAATTATTTATGCAGCCATGCGTTCAGGTCCGGGTTTCAAACAGACTGACATGGCAGCCAGTGACCCATCAATAATAGAGGTTGACTGCACTCCTGCCAAGGTTCAGAATCCCGCACATGAAACAAAAAAAACATTCCGAGATTCCCGGGATTCCAGCAAAGACACCCTTGATATTTTTCGGCTGGTATCTGGTTGTGGGAGGCATGCTTATCCAGGGGCTGGGCTACGGAGCCCGGTACTCTTTTTCGGTATTCTTCCCCACTTTGCTGGACCAGTTTGGCTGGCCGCGCGACTTGGGCGCTTCCATCTTGTCCACCCATCTTTTGTGCTATGGCCTGATCGCCCCGGTGGCCGGCGGGCTGGTGGACCGTTTCGGCTCCCGCGCCACCATGTTCACCGGAGCCAGTCTGCTCTCCTTGGGATTGATTCTCTCCCGCTGGGGTTATATGCCCTGGCATTTTTATCTCACCTTCGGGTTTATGGCCGGAACCGGGCTTTGCCTTCTGGGTTCGGTGCCTCTGACCATTGTGGTGCGCAACTGGTTCGAGCGCCGCAGGGCCACAGCCCTTTGCCTGGTTTTCTTCGGCGGCGGAATATCATATGCCTGCTATCCTTTGGTGGCCTGGCTGATAGAGCGTTTCGGCTGGCGGGACGCCTATGTGCTGGTGGGCCTGAGTCTGGCCGCGGTGTTTATGCCGATCATTATTCTCTTTATGCACTACCACCCGCGGGACAAGGGGCTGACCCAAGACGGCCTCCCCGAGGGCGGCAGCGCCCCAAGGGATCAGCCGGACATGTCCCGGCGGCGCATAGTGGATCATGAATGGGTTTCGCGGAACTGGACTCTGAAATATGCCATAAAGACCTCCCGCTTCTGGTTCATGTGCCTGACCACATTTTCTTCCTGGGGGGTGGCCCACCACATCCTGGTGACCCATCAGGTGGCCTTTGCCCTGGATGTGGGCTACGAGCGACTATATGCTTCAACCGTGGTTTCCTTGAGTGGATGGACCTTCTGCCTGGGAGCCTTGTGCAGCATGATCTCCGACCGCATCGGGCGTGAACCCACCATGACCTTGGGCATGGGGTTTTGCATTTCATCCGTGGTGGTTTTGCTCATGATCAAAGACGCCAGCCAGCCCTGGATGCTCTACTATTATTCCATAGCCTTTGGTTTTGGCCTGGGCATGTGCGCTCCGGTGGTGGCGGCCACGATCACGGATCTCTTTCAAGGCCCCAGGGTGGGCGCCACGGTGGGATCGGTATGGTTCTGCTTTGCCATGGGCGGCACGGTGGGCCCATGGCTGGGGGGCTTTTTATTTGAGGTCGGCGGCGACTACACACTGGCCTTTATCATTGCCGGTATTTTCCTGGCTCTGTCGGCGGTGTCCATCTGGCTGGCCGCCCCCCGCAAGGTGAGGCTGGTGCCCGGCAAGGTGAAAGCCGTATCCGTACACCCAGCCTGATGGAGGATTGCTCATGGAGCTTTGCCGCCTAAACCGCATTTTGCAAACAAGATGGTCCTTATTGATTATACATGGCCGCAACGGCCCGGTTTTTTACAGGAAGGCTTCCGGACCGTCCAGAACACACGGAGCAGCAGATGGAACGTAACGAGTTAAAGAAAAAAACCGCCCAGACCGCCAAACTGTACTTTGAGGGCTATCCCTGGGATAAACCCTATCCGCTTTGGCGTGAATTCGACCCCGGGTACGCCAAGGACCTTTCCCTGTTCATAACGGGCCAGGTCTATTCCCGCGAAAAGATTCCTCATACCACCAGGCAAATGATCACCGTGGCCGCGCTCAGCGCCTTGAACCGGCTGTCCGAACTGCGCCTGCACCTGTGGGCGGCCCTCAATGTGGGCTGTGAACCCGACGCGCTTGGCGAGGTGATCTTTCAGACCGGGTTATACGCGGGCATACCGGCCATGAATCAAGCCTTGGAGGTCTTCCGCGAGGTAAAAGAAAAGCACGCCGAATGGCGGCAAAGCCGGGATTAGGCGGTCATTTCTTTTCCGCCCTGGGGGGCATGGCCAGGGCTTTGCCGTCAACCAGCTGAACCCCGTCCTGGTTATGGCAGGTGGTTTTGATGACCACCCGGTTCTTTTCCCGGATAATCTCGACCACCTCGCACCGGGCGGTCACCGTGTCGCCGATCCGCACCGGGGCCAGGAACTTCAGCTTCTGCTCCAGATAAATGGAACCGGGCCCGGGCAGCTTGGTGCCCAAAACGGCGGATATGAAACCGGCGGTCAGCATGCCGTGGGCGATCCGGGTTTTGAACCTGGTGTTTTTCGCGTATTCCTCATTGAGGTGGGCCGGATTCAGATCCCCGGTGACCCCGGCATAGAGGTAGACATCCGATTCGGAAACGGTTTTGGAAAACTCAGCCGCATCACCCAGGCTTAGCTGGTCGATTGTTTTGCCGGTCATGCTCCAGTCCATTCTTTCAAGTCGTCAGATTTGACCTTTAGCGGGCCGTGCTGCCCGTTTGGTTTAGCAGTGAGCTTATTCTATATCGTCCCCAGTCAAGAATATACTATTTAGGCGGTGGACTGACTGGCTTTGTGTTACACAGGTTCGGTGGAATCTGAAAAAACATTCATTTGAAGAGGAGTTTTCCATGTCCAAAACGGCTTTTATCAACGGTCCGGTGTTTATCGGCGACGGCAATATCCTGGATTCCGGGATGGTAATAATTGAAGATGAGCGCATCACCCGGGTTTCAGAGGGATCGGCCGCGGCTCCCAAAGACGCCGAGGTGATTGATTTGGGCGGCGACATGCTCCTGCCCGGCATGATAGATTGCCATGTTCACATGTGCCACGATGGTTCCAACGATCCTTTCACAAACAGCCGGGATAAATCCGTGGCTGATATAACCCTGATCGCCGCCGAACAGGCCCGCCAGACCATAATGAACGGAGTGACCACCATACGGGATATGGGCGCGCCGCACGGCATAGACCTGGCCCTGCGCAATGCCCAGGCCTCGGGCGCTATCACGGCCCCCAGGATGAAGGTATCCTGCGGCAGCGTGTGCATGACCGGGGGCCACGGCTGGCGCACCGGCCGCGAGGCGGACGGTCCCCATGAGGTGCGCAAGGCCGCCCGGGAAAAAATGAAGGCCGGGGCCGATCTGCTCAAGCTCATGGCAACCGGCGGGGTGATGACCCCCGGGGTGGAGCCGGGCTCTGCCCAGTTCACCGAAGAGGAGATGCGGGCGGGCATAGAAGAGGCCCACAAGGCGGGACGCCTGACCGGCACCCACGCCCAGGGCCGCCAGGGCATCCTGAATGCGCTAAGGGCCGGTATAGACAGCATCGAGCATGGTTTTTATGTTGAAGAGGAAGCCGTCTCACTGATGCTGGAAGGCGGGGTTTTTTTGGTGCCCACCCTGGCGGCGGTGCACAACATCGTCGTCAATGGCGCTGAAAAGGGCGTGCCGCTGTACGCGGTTGAAAAGGCCAAAAGGGTGGTGGCCATCCACAAGGAAAACCTCATGAAAGCATACCGCGCCGGTGTGAAAGTGGGGATGGGCACCGACGCCGGCACCCCCTTTAACCGCCACGGTCAAAACCTGCAGGAGCTGAAGCTGTTGGTGGAGGCCGGATTCACTCCCGCGGAAGCGCTCAGTTCGGCAACCAAGGTTGCGGCCGAGGTGATTGGCATGGGTGACGAGCTGGGCATGATCGAGCCCGGCCGTTTGGCTGACCTGATTGTCTGCCAGGGAAATCCCCTGGAGAACATAGGGCTGTTGAGCAATCCCGAAAACATCAGCCTGATCTATCAATCAGGCAGGAAAATCAGATAATAAGCCTGTGAATAAACCCTTCCCGGGCGGCCAAAAACGCATCCAGGCAAGAGCTTGAGTTGACCACCTGAATGTTCAGGGTCTATTATGCCTGTAGCGGGTAAAAAAAGTTTAATGTGGTATTTCATGATCCGATGGAGTACTGCAAAGAATATGTCTGTCTGGTTTGCCCGCGCACAAGCCGGCAATGCCTGATAACAGACGCTGGAGAAGATTAAAAACGTTTGATTGGGGCGGGTGGATTGCTGCGCATGATCATCCAGCCCTGAAATGGCAATTTTCACCGGAACCGAAATTACTGAAAACACAAGAAGGAGAGGGACGAATGGTAAGTAAAATTAAGCTGGCAGCATTGTTGGCCTTGGCGCTGCTGATCGCCTTTGGCGGAGTAGCCCTGGCCAAAACCCCCAAAGACGTATTGGTAGTGGTGGAAAGCCACGAGAATATCAAAACCTTTGACCCGGCTGTGACCTACAACATTCCAGCCTCAACCTTCACCATGAGCCTGTACGCCCGGCTGGTGTTCGTGGATTGCCAGGATGGCAAGTTTGTTCCAGTGCCCGACGCCGCCGATAAATGGGAGCAGGCCGCCGACGGCAAAACCTGGACCTTCCATCTGCGCAAGGGCCTGAAGTTCAGTGACGGCAGCCCCGTGACCGCCCAAGACGTGGTCTACTCCTTCCAGCGGGTCATCACCCTGAAAAAATCCCCGGCCTGGCAGTTCACCGATGTTCTGGGCCTGACCAACGACAGTATCAAGGCTCTGGACGACAGCACCGTGCAGATAGTAACCAACGGCGCTCCGGCCAACGTGGTGCTGACCAACGTGGGCAACACCCCCGGCTGCATCGTGAACATGAAGGTGGTCAAGGCCCATGAAAAAGACGGCGACATGGGTTCCGCCTGGCTGACCGACCATGCCGCAGGCGCCGGTCCATATGTGCTCAAGCAGTGGAAGCGCAACACCCACATCATTTTCGCCGCCAACAAAAATTACTATGCCGGCATGCCCAGCATCAAGACCATCCTGTTCAAGGATGTGCCCGAGGCCGCCGACCGCTATCTGATGATGAAAAAGGGCGATGCCGACATCGCTCACAACCTGACCGAAGAGCAGATCAAGAAATTTGAAACCAGCGGTGAAGTCAACGTGGTTAAGACCCCCGGCCAGTCCAACGAATACGTGGGCATGAACGCGGGCTGGGGCCCCTTCAAGGATGTCCGGGTGCGCCAGGCCGTCAAGTACGCCATCGACTATGACGCCATCATCAACAAGGTGCGCGCCGGTTATGCCATCAACAACCAGCAGTTCCTGGCCGTGGGCTACTTCGGCTACAAAGAGAACAACCCCTTCAAGCGCGACCTGGCCAAAGCCAAGGCCCTGTTGAAAGAAGCCGGATACGCTGACGGCTTTGAGGTGGACTTGGTAACCAATACACGCGAAACCCGCCGCAACGAGGCCACCCTGGTCCAGGCCAACCTGAAGGAAATCGGCATCAACGCCAAGGTGACCATCATGCAGGCCTCCGAGATGTATGCTAAATTCCGTAAGCAGGGCATAAACATGATCGTGGCCGGCTGGGGAATTGACTATCCCGACGCCGACGCCCTGGCGGGCCCCTTTGCCAACCACAGGGTCAAACAGCTTGCCTGGCGTCTGGGCTGGCTGGATGACAAGGCCGCTGACATGGTGGTGGCCGCCGCCAAGGAATATGATCAGCCCAAGCGCGCGAAGATCTATCATGAGCTGACCGATTACTGGATGGCTAACGGCCCCTTCGCCATGCTGTATCAGCCCATCACCTACTTTGCGGTCAACAAGAGCGTCAAGGGCGTGGACAAGGCCTATGCGGGCTGGTCCGTGCATGCCGACTTCCGCAAAATGTCCAAGTAACACTGATGAACCGCGCACAGGCCCGCCGGAATATCCGGCGGGCCTGTGCCCCCACCCGTTCTCTTAAATAATATAATTGCGTTTTGGGGCCGCTTTTCGATCCCCGTTTTGCCAGCGGCCAAACGCAGCGCCTAAAGGATTCACGCAGTGAAACTGCTCATTTACATCGCCCGTCGGCTGCTGTTGATGCTGATCGTAATGGCGGGCGTTGCCACCATAGTGTTTTTTGTAACCCGCATCATTCCCGCCGATCCGGTGGGGGCCATCCTGGGCGGAAACGCGCCCATAGAGCTGGTTGACAAGATGCGGGCCGATCTGGGGCTGGACAAACCCCTTTTCGAACAATTTATTGTGTATATTTCAGGCATTGTGAAGGGTGACTTCGGCAAGTCCATGATCACCCACAAACCGGTCCTTGAAGACATTTTGGAGTTTATGCCCGCCACCATTGAGCTGGCCATGGCATCCATGGTGTTCACAATTTTGTTCGGCATCATATTCGGGGCCATCTCGGCGGTGAAACGCAACAAACCCATAGACCATGTCATGCGGGTGTTTTCCATCATGGGGGTTTCCCTACCGGTCTTCTGGCTTGGCCTCATCTTCTTGTTTGTGTTCTACTTTTATCTCGATTGGCTGCCGGGCAGCGGGCGCCACAGCATGTTCGTATTCCCCGAGCGCATAACCGGATTCATCTTCCTGGATTCCATCCTGCAAAACGACTGGGATACCTTTGGGGACGCCCTGGCCCATATTCTGATGCCCGCATTTGTCTTGGGCTATGCTTCAGCCGCCACCGTGGCCCGAATCATGCGGGCCAGCATGCTGGATGTGATGGCCCAGAACTTTATACGCACCGCCCGCAGCAAGGGCCTGGGGCGCTGGGTGGTCATATACCGCCATGCCATGCGCAACGCGCTCATACCGGTTATCACCGTAATAGGCGTTTCATTCGGCGACCTGCTCTCGGGGGCGGTGCTCACCGAGACCATATTCAGCTGGCCGGGCTTGGGGCGCTATATAGTCAATGCGCTGTTGAAGTTGGATTATCCCGCGGTGACCGGCGGCACCCTGTTTGTGGCCTTCATCTATTCCTTGGCCAACTTGATGGTGGATATCTCCTATGCGGCCCTTGATCCGCGTATTAAGCAGTAGGATTTTTTGAATCATGAGTATTACAGCCACCAAAGCGGGCACCAGCCGATTGGAGCTGATGCTTCGCCAAAGCAAACCGCTTTTTGAGGATTTCAAGCACACCTTGTATCTGTGGCGGCGGACCCCCATGGCCATGGTGGGCAGCATAATGATTGCCGGATTCATCCTCATGGCCATCTTCGCTCCGGCTTTGACCCCTTATGACCCGATCGCCCAGGATATGGACGCCAGACTGTTGGCCCCGAGCTATGCGCATCCCTTTGGCACCGACCAGTTCGGGCGCGATATCCTGAGCCGGGTTCTGCATGGAGCCCGCATAGAGCTTTGGATCATCTTTGTAGTTTCCATCATATCCATAACCATAGGCGTGGTGGTGGGCATTGTCTCCGGCTACTTCGGAGGGCTGGTGGATGAAGTGATGATGCGCATCACGGATATGTTCATGGCCTTTCCCCGTCTGGTGTTGGCCATGGCCTTCACCGCCGCCCTGGGCCCCACCCTGACCAACACAATTATCGCCATCGGCCTGGTGGACTGGACCATATACGCCAGGCTTGCCCGGGCCGAGGCCATGAAGGTGAAGCAGCAGCCCTATATCGAAGCCATAAAGGCGGTGGGCGCGGGCGACATCCGCATCATGGTGTTCCACGTGATACCCATGTCCATCTCGCCGGTGATCGTAAAGCTCACCCTGCGCATGGGCACCATCATCCTCACCGCGGCCGGATTGGGTTTTCTGGGCATGGGAGCCCAGCCGCCCACCCCGGAATGGGGAGCCATCGTGGCGGACGGCCGCTCCTACTTCCTGGATCAATGGTGGATCTCCACCTTCCCGGGCTTTGCCATCGCAATAGTGGTGCTGGGCTTTAACCTGCTGGGCGACGGCATCCGGGACATCCTGGACCCCAAGATCAGGAGGTAGCATGCAGAATCTACGCGGAAACCTTCTGGATGTCAGCGGCCTCAGGGTGGTGTTCCACACCTACCGGGGGGTGATCAAGGCCCTTAACGGGGTGGAGCTTTGGCTGAACCGCGGCGAACGTTTGGGCGTGGTGGGCGAAAGCGGCTGCGGCAAATCCGTGACCTCGCTTGCCATAACCAAGCTCATCGAGCAGCCAGGGGAGATACAAGAGGGCAAGATCATCTTCGACGGCCAGGACCTCAACACCATGAGCGAAAGGGACCTGGACAAAATCCGGGGCCGCAAACTGGCCACCATTTTCCAGGAACCGGTGGCGGCGCTTAATCCGGTTATGAGGGTCGGCAGGCAGATCGCCGAAAGCATCCAGCGGGCCGGCAATCATAACGGCAACAGCCATGTGAGCCGGGAAGTGGATAACATGCTGGAGCTGGTGGGCTTGGATGCCCAGCGAACCCGGCGCTTTTATCCCCATGAGCTGAGCGGCGGCATGGCCCAGAGGGTTATGATCGCCATGGCGCTTTCCACCCGGCCCAAGCTGCTGATAGCCGATGAACCCACCTCCGCCCTGGACGTCACCATACAGATACAGATTTTGCAGCTGTTGAACGACCTGGTGTCGGAGTTCGGCTATTCCACTCTGCTAATCACCCACGACATGGGGGTGGCGGCGGAATACTGCGACACCATCGCGGTGATGTATGCGGGCAACACGGTGGAATACACCTCCGCCCTGGAAATATTCAACAACCCCATGCACCCCTATGCAACGGGGCTTTTCCAAGCGGTGCCCCGCATCGGAGCCACCGAGGAGTTGGAGACCATCCCGGGCCAGGTGCCCGACCTGCTCAACCCGCCTTCGGGCTGCCGTTTCCATCCCCGCTGCAAGCATGTGATGGATATATGCCCCAAAGAGCATCCGCCCCTAATCGAGATTGAACCGGGACACCATGTGGCCTGCCATCTCTTTTCCACAAAGAAGCGCTAGTCATGGACCAGAACAACAGCCCCACACTGATAGAGATAGACGGCCTCAAGATGCATTTTCCCATCAAGGCCGGGCCGTTCAGCGAAGCCAAGGTGGTGAGGGCCATAGATAACGTATCCTTGAACATTCCCAAACGCTCGGTGTTTGGGCTGGTGGGGGAATCCGGCTCGGGCAAAACCACCCTGGGTCGCTGCGTATTGCGCCTCATCGAACCCACCGCCGGAGCGGTGCGCTTCCAGGGCACCGACATCACCACCTTGAAGCACCGCGCGATGCTGGACTTCAGGCGCAAGATGCAGCTGGTGCCCCAGGACCCCTATAATTCACTGCACCCCAGAAAGCTGGTAAAGGGCATCATCGGCGAGGGCCTTGCCATCCACAGCAAAATGCACTCCACCGAAATATATGAAGAGGTGAAGCAGATACTGCAAAAGGTGGGGCTTGAAGAAGAGCACATGTTCCGCTATCCCCATGAGTTTTCCGGCGGGCAGCGCCAGCGGATCAGCGTAGCCCGGGCCCTGGTGCTGAAACCGGAATTCATCGTGCTGGACGAACCCACCTCGGCTCTGGACGTATCGGTACAAGCCGTCATCTTGAAGCTTTTAAAAGACCTGCGCGACGAATTCAACCTGACCTATGTATTCATCACCCATGATCTGGCCGTTATCGACTACATGGCGGATCATGTGGCCGTGATGTATTTGGGCCAGATCATGGAGGTGGGCAGCAAGGCCGATATTTTTGAACGCTGCGCCTTTCCCTATACCGAAGTGCTGCTCAACTCGGTGCTGTACCCCGACCCGGCCCACAAGAAACATCACACTCCCCCCATGGGCGAGATACCCAGCCCGGTGAGCCCGCCTCCCGGCTGCCGGTTCCATACCCGCTGTCCGTATGTGCAAGACATCTGCAGCAGCCGGGAACCGGAGATTGTCCAGATGGGGCCGGGGCACTGGGTCAAGTGCCACTTCCCGCTCAAGCCCCATTCATAACCCCGGGCGGCCGGGTTTGAGGCGCAGTGCAGTCAGCCCGTATCAACAACAGCAAAAGGAGCCTTACATGAAGCTGATCCATTATAAAGAGGAACCCGGACAAACTTATCCCAGCGATCTGGCCAAGGGCGCCACCGGCAGGGTGGTCATAGGCCAGGCCGACGGCCAGCCAAGTTTCTGCATGCGGGTTTTCGAAATAGAGCCCGGAGGATTCAGCGCCCACCACAGCCATGAATATGAACATCAGGTGTTTGTGCACGCCGGCCAGGGCCAGATATGGAACGGCGGTGGATGGGGAGAGCTCGGCCCCGGAACCATCGTCTACATTCCCGGAGGCGAAGAGCACCAGCTTAAAAGCACTGGGGATGAAGCGTTGGTGTTTGTTTGCTGCGTCCCGGCCGGAGCCCCGGAGCTGTAATTCTTTCAGCGGCCCTTGTTCCACAGTGCGCCGCCGCCTGCAAGAGCTTGCCAGCCGCCCCCAGCCCCCGCCCCCAGCTCCCAAGTGCTGGGGGTTTGTTTTGGTCTGAACCCGAATATTACGGAGCCTGGCCGTGAGGCTATCTATTCGCCCGGGCTTTCTCCGGCTTCTCCGGCTGGGATTCGCCGCCCGGCATCAGGGCGCCGGGGTTTTCTGGCTGAAAACTTTGTGGAATACAAAAGGTTTCGGCCAGGTGGAAAAATAGCTCTCGTTGTCCAAGAGCGGCAGGCCGGCTCCGAAATAGCTATTGAGGATCACCCGGAAGCTGTTCACCGGACTGATGGCCGGATACAAGGCCCCCCGGTCCACTCCGGGAAGGTAATATGAATTGAGAATCGCCATCCTTTCCTTTGCATTGCTGTTGGCCAGGCTGTCCGGGTCCAGGCCGCTGGACGGGCCGTGGTCCGACTGAAGAATAATAATCGGCGGTTTCTTGGAATTGGCCAGCAGTTTTTCAAGCGTCCGGGTGATGAGGCTGGTCGTATAGGTAAGCTGCTGGGTGTATTTGTATTTGTAATTTTTGCGGAACGATTCGGTCCAGCACCAGATGGAAAACTGCATCAGGTCCGCGGACGGGTTACCGCCCTTGGCGTCAAAAACAAAGGGCTGGTGGGGCGATAAAAAATGCGCGAATACAAAGAGTGGCTTATCGGATGAACCGGTCTCAATGAGCTTGTCCATGGCGTCGAATATTTTGTTGCGGTGAATATTGTGCAGGATGGCAGCCAGGGGATATCCTACCGCCTTCATGATGCCGTTTAGCTGGGTCGAGCGCAGCAGGTTCAAATAATAGCTGTTCCAAAAAAAGGAGCCGTGGAATTCATCCGCGGTTTTGAATTTCACCGGGTCCCAGGGGCCGGCCGCATCAAAAGCCACCGTCTTGTAGCCCATGGTTTTCAAAAGTTTGACCGTACGGCTGTTGCGGATGATCCTTATCAAATAAGGCCAGTCCGCCTCCTTTTCGCCTGCCTTTGCGGCCAGCTTATCCAGGTAGTCAAAATTTAAAGACGAGGACAAGGACAGCAGGGTCTGGCAGTAGTTGGCATAGCTGTCATGGGCGGTGAAAAAACCTTTCTTTTCAAGAAAATCATAAAAGCCCCGGTTGTCATATGCGTACAGCTCCCGCAGGATGTCCGAACGGGCGTATCCATCCAGGATGATGTAGTAGATGTTGGGTTTGGCATCCGGGGCTTTCAGCCGCAGAGGTTCCGCCGCACCCGCCGGGGGCGTAATATCCGCAGGCGTTAATTGCTTTTTAAGGTTGTAATAGCTGATGTGAACCGCCGGAATCAACACCATTACCAAGGTGAAGGCATTGGCCGCCGCGCTGATTGCGCTTAAGTTCCATTTTATACGGGATATAACCAGGACCAATAACCCCAGCAAACCAAGGCTGAGAATAACCGCAAAAAGGTAAGGCGCTATAAAACCCGAGATCCAGCCTCGGTCAACCAGATCGTAAAAGTCCTGATAAGAAAAAAACCACAAAGCAACGGCGGACACAATCAGGGCGGATTTGTGGGGGTTTTTGCAAAACAGCCCGGCCAGCCATAAAAGCAATTGAGCTCCCAAAACCAGCAGGCTCACGCATATCAACCCATCAACCGGCCGGAGTTTGCCCAGGTTGTGGTTCAATAGATCCAGCACCGGAAATATGGCCACAAAATAGGGGTAGATATTAATCTTGCTTAATAGCGCCCAGCAGTATTTCAAAATGATGATTACAAGATTCATGTCTTTTTCATATCCTTGGGTCTTCCAATGCCTCAGGGCTGATCAAATCCGCCTTCCGGACCCGGCCGGGTCTCCAGCCCGCATACCGTATTGGGAGCTTGTTTTTTTGGGCCAGACGCCTGGTGGACAACATTACTCCTACAGCATGGCAAATGTTACGGTTTTGTGATATTCAATTATGATCTAAAAAGCAATATGCTTTGCTTTTAGGATCAACCGATTAACACTTTGCGGCGGAAAGCCCGATCCTTATCAAGGGCCTACTGCGAAGGAAAAAATCCGGCCATGTTTAATAGAAAACACCGTCTATTCACCGGCACGCTTATCCTGGCCCTCTTTTGCGCCGCCCCCGCCCAGGCTTATGTGGACCCGGGCACCGGCGGAATGCTTTACCAGCTCGTCATTATGGCCGCCGCGGTTGTGGCCGGGGGATTCGCCATATTCAAAACCAAACTACGAAACTTCTTTGCAAAAAGTAAAGGGGAAGAGGCAGATCCCGGTGAGCCCCAAGACTGAGACCAAGCCTGACTTCCACCCAAACTCTTTCATAGATCCCATGGCCCGGGTCTTCCTGCTGGAAGGTCAGTATCACCGTGGTTTTTTTCCGGGCCATGCCGGTTTTTACAAAGAGCTTTTAAGCCGTCCGGAAGTGTTGCGCCTTCAGGCCGACGGCAAGCTTATTGATTCCGTTATTGTGGATCATCCCGAGCTGCCCCAATTCGGCTTGGTGGTGAGGCATTCCTTGATCGAAACCCCCAGCTTCAGTTTTGAATGGCCCTTCTCCATGCTGAAGGACGCCGCCAGGCTCACCCTGGAGATCGGCATCTCGCTTTCGGCGCAAAATGTCATCCTGCAGGACGCCACCAGCTATAACGTGTTGTTCAAAGGCCCCAAGCCAATATTCATAGACCTGAGCTCCTTGGTTCCGGCGGCGGATAACCTGCTCTGGCCGGCCTACAATCAATTCTGTCAATGCTTTTTGTTCCCCATGTATCTTCATGTCGCCGGGAAATCCTCGGCGGCGCTCGATCTGTTGAGATGCAATCCCGATGGCCTGGAGGCCGCGGAAACCGCGCTTCTGCTGGGGCCCGTGGATAAAGTGAAGCTCAAGGGTTATTTTTCCCGCCTGGCCCTGCCGGAGATAATGGCCTCACGGTTCAACTCGGTGCGCAACCGGGACAAGATGAACAGCAAATCCAGTGGTTTGGCAGGCAAAATAGACCTGAAAGCGGCCCGGACCCGGTTCCTGGCTTCTCTGAACAAGACGGTTGAATCCCTGTCTACCCCGCCCAAGGCCAGCAACTGGACCGATTACTACCGCGAGACCGACGAAGAGGTGCTGGCCCGCAAGCTGGCTGCGGTGGAAAAGGTGCTGATGCAAAGACGGCCCGAACACATGGTGGATATGGGCTGCAACCTGGGGGAATTTTCCTTGCTTGCCGCGCGGCGGGGCATCAGGGTGACGGCCATTGACAGCGACCATGGCTGTGTGGACCGGCTTTATAACCTGGCCAAGGCCGAACCGGGCATGGATATTCTGCCCCTGGTGGGAAACGCCCTGAACCCCTCTCCGGACATGGGATGGCTGAACCGGGAATACCCTTCATTGCTCAAGCGGGTGAAAGGCGACCTGGTGCTGGGCCTGGCCCTGTTGCATCATCTGGTTTTCAGCGGGGGCCAGGATTTCGCCCGTTCCATAGCGGCGCTGAAGGCCCATCAAAAAGGCGGCCTTTTGATGGAATACGTGGACCAGTCGGACCCCATGACCCAAAAGCTGCCCCGCAGGCCGGGGGTGGACTATTCCTGGTACAGCCGGGAAGGCTTTGAAAAGGCCTTGGGCGATGCGTTTGAACAGGTGGAGTTCGTGGAAGAACTCAGCCCCACCCGGTCGCTTTATCTGGCTTGTTGATGACCCGGACCCCAGCGGGCATTAAGCCGGTTTCCGATACTTGCCAGCCGCTTAACCCGACAAAGCTTCTATTCCTTGAAGCTTTTGCGGTAGCGTCCCCAGATATCCAGCGCGATCTGCATGGGCTTCATCATGGGCATGGTGTAGGTGGTGATGCCCTTGGAGAACAGATCTTCGCGGCAGCGGGCCACATAGCGCGAAAAGCCCCGGGGGCTGATCACCAGCGGCTTGGTCAGCTCGCGGTTTAGATCTACCAGCTTTTCATTTATATATTCGGATAGATACGGCACTTGCAGATAGATAGCCGCCAGGACGATGTCCGTATTGGGGTCTTGATCCACTATCCTTAGGGCCGCCAAGAGGCGCTCATCGTCGCAGTTGCCGTAAAGGTCCAGGGGGTTTTTGCCGATCCCGGACAGCACCACCTGGCGCTCTTCCTCGTTGGGCACCCGTATATTGTCCTTTAAAAGCTCTTTCAGCCTTTCCTTGGTCCGGGTGTCGAAACAGGCCAGCTCCATTCCGTTTTCGGTGACTTGGTCAGCCAGCAATATGGCTGCGCCGCCTCCCACGCTGACCACCCCCACCCGGTCCCCCTTGGCGGGCGGCATGGTGGTGAGCATGGAAACCACATTCACCAGCACTTTGGGGTCTTCGGTCAGATCCTCTATCAGGTAAAAACCCGCCCGGCGGCTGCAGGCCCGGAAGGCTTCGGCGCTGCCCGCCAAAGAGGCGGTGTGGGACAAGGTGGCTTCGGCCCCGCCGCTCATGCCGCCCTTGATCACGATCACCGGCTTATGCTTGCAGACCTCCTGGCCGATCTGCATGAGTTTGAGCCCTTCGGAAACCCCTTCCAGATAAATGCCGATTATCTTGATATTGGGGTCCTGCCCCATGTTGTGCAGGATTTCGGGCACCCCGACGCTGCTGGCATTGCCGCAGGAAACCCATTTGCCGATTTTCAACCCCCCCGCCTTGAACATCTCCAGAAGCTCCAGGCCCACCCCGCCGCTCTGGGAGATAATGCCTACGCCCCCCGCTTCCGCCGGAGTGTCGGTGCGGTGTTCGGCAATGAACATGGTGTTCAGGCCGGAATGCTTATCTATGACCCCCATGCAGTTGGGGCCTATGTAGCTCACTTTGTATTGCTTGCTCAAGGCGACCAAACGGTTTTCCAGATCCTCGCGCCCCACCTCGGAAAAACCGTCCGTGAATATGATTGCGCCCTTGCCGCCCATTTTGCAGAAATCCTCGAATCCGGCCACGGTGGCGTCAGGGTTCACCGCAAAAACCGCCACGTCCGGGGTTTCAGGCAGGGAGGCGAAGTCCGGATAGCACCGGTATCCCTGCACCGACTCCATCTTGGGGTTTATGGGAAACACCTTGGGAATCCTGCTGCAGTTTTTGAGGATGATTCCACCCATGGTGCCGGTGCGCGACGCCCCCACAATGGCCACGGACTTAAGGCCAAAGAGGTTGCGCAGGCTTTGGATCTTTTCTTCGGAAAGGCCGCTGGCCACCGGATGAGGGGAAGCATCGCCTTTGATCACCCTGGCATCCACAATGGCGAATCCATCCTCGTACACGATCACCGGGTTCAGGTCTATCTCGTGTATCTGGGGATTTTCCACCATCAGGCGGGAGACCTTGATGGTGAGGTCTATCACGGCCTCCTGGTCCAGATAGGTGCCCCGGTACCCGTTGAGGATGCGCCCCGCCATGGTGCGTCCCAGCATCCGGCGCACATTGCCGCGGGCCAAAAGCCCGATACCCGGAGCCACATCCTTGAACAATTCAACGTATTTCCCTCCATGGCCCACCATGGTGACGGAGCCGAAGACCTGGTCTTGCTTGGCCCCGATCAGCATTTCATAGCCCGGATCGGCCATCTTTTGGACCAAGAACTCATCGACCTCCGCGTGCCCGGCCTGTTCCAGCCGGGAAAGCATTTCTTCATAAGCGGCCGCAAGCTCTTCGGGATCACGCAGATTGAGGCGCACCGCCCCCAGATCGGTCTTGTGCACGATGTTTTGGGACTGGGCTTTCATCACCACCGGATAGCCTATATCCTGCGCGGTCCGCAATACGCCTTCCAGGCTGTCCACCACCCGGCCCAGGATGGGGATTCCATATGAATCAAGCAGCTTGCGGCTGTCCTCGAAATCCATTTGCTTTGCTTCAGTCATCACACACCATCTTTATCAGCAGCCCGGGCCGGCTTGAATCCATGGTCTCAAACCCCCTGCAAAACCATAAAACATGCCGTCAGGCATTGGCCCGAGCGAAAAAAATCAGCTAAGTCGGCAACCCGGGGTCAGTGTATCATAAATAAACTCCGGCCGGTTGAATCCGGGCGTCCATGCAGCCGGTGCACTTTTTGCCCATTCCGGATTTGGGACGCCAAGGTTTTGCAGATGAAAAAGCGGGTTGGCCCCACAGCAGGCCGGGCTGTTATACTGGCTGGCAGTATGCGTATCCGCAATAAAACCCGAACCGCCAAGGTGTGATGGCTGCTTTTTGGGGGATTTCATTGGCAATTATGTGAGATCAGGGATGGAGCAAAGCGGCCCCGAACTGGGGTTTAGACTGGCGGCGGCCAACTCTCTGTGGCATATGGGCCGCATGGCTGCGGACAAAGTGCTGAACATGGTGCTGGTTATGCTGTTGGCCCGCTGGCTGGGCCCCAGCGACTTCGGGCTGCTGGGCGCGGCTGGCGGCATATGCCGGTCTGTTCAGCGCTGCCAGCGGGACAATTTGGCAGCCTTTGCTGGTGCAGGAAATGGTGCGCCGTCCCCAAAACGTACCGCGTATTTTGGGCAGTGCGCTTTACTGCCTTCTGGGTCTGAGTCTGGCCGCCGTGCTGCTGGCGGTGTCGGCGCTGGCCCTGCCCTGGGGCAAGCCCGGCCAGGGCTTCATTTTGCTGGTGCTTTGCCATCTGCCGCTATTGGTGCTCAACAGTCCGGGCATGTGCCTGGCCGCTTGGTTTCAAAGCCGGCTGCAAGATAAAAAGCATCTGCCCTATGGCTTGCTGGTCAATCTGATCCGGGTGTCGGGTAAATTGGGAATCGCCTGGGCCGGAGGTCCGCTTTGGGGCGTGGCTGGCATGGAGCCTGTGGCCGCGGGCGTCAGGACTCTTTGGCTGGCGCGCCTGTGGAAAAAGTCTGTGGGCCAAAAGGTCCGGCTGGCCTGGCAGAACGCCCAGGCCGCTTCTTTGTGGAAACAAGGCTGGCCGCTTTTGCTCTGGGGCAGTTTGTCGCTGGTTTACCAAAGCATAGACCAGGTGATGCTGGCCGCCATGCAAGGGACCCAATCCACCGGCGTATATCTGGCCGCGGTGCGCCTCAGCCGGGTCTGGATCACCCTGCCCACGTTGATATTGCCTTCCATGCTGCCTTACCTGACCCAGCTCAAAGCCAAAGACCCCACCCTGCACATGGTGCGCACCAGGCAGCTTACCTTCGCTTTAACTTGGCTTGCCATTTTGACAGCCGGCGGCATAAGCCTTTTCACCGGACCTCTGGTGCAGTTCATGTACGGAGCCCAGTACACAGAATCGGTCCCCATTTTGCAAGTGGTGATCTGGAGCAATGTTCTGGCTTTTCAAGCCCTGGTGAGGGGGCAATGGATATTGCTGGAGGGCCTGCAGCGGATCGCCTTGCTCTTTCCCCTCATGGGCGCCATAAGCAACGTTACGGCCAACTATTTCCTGATCCCCCGCTGGGGAGCCATGGGCGCAGCCTGGACCACTCTTGTCTCCCAAGTGATTGCCGTGATGCTGACCCCGCTGTTTTTCAAACCCACCAGGGATTCCAGCTTGATGCTGCTGCGGGTCCTGGTTCCTTGGTGGCCCCGCTAGCCCGGGGGACTTTAGGCCAAACCGGCTCACAGATTTTTTAAATCCGCCGGGCGATCTGGCTGAAAACCTCCTTGAGCCCCGCCGCGTCCCGGCCCAATTCAACCTGGAAGCAGGCCAGGCCGCCCAAAAGGGATATAAGGTGATTGAAGGTGTCCCGGGTGGCTTTTTGGTTCATCAGGGGAAGGGTGACCGGAAACAGGCTGGAGAGCATTTGGCTGGCCGGGGCGCTGTTCCAGCCGGAAGCACAACAAGGCTATCAGCCCGAATACCAAAAGATACCGGCTGAAACTCAGATGCCGCTCAAGGGTTTCAGTCCTAACCGCCACCCGGTAGCGGCCCGTTTGGTGATCCCAGATCTGGGCGGCCAGCCCCGGGAAAATGCGGTAATGGACCCCGTTGTTGTCCTCGTAATCCTGCCAGGGCACCGGACCGGGGCTCAGGGCCAGCAGCCCCTGGCCGCACTGCTCGCCCGGGGTTTTCATAAACTCCGAAGCCCGGATGCGCTCCACCGGCATATCTAAATAGTATCCAATTAAGCAGTCAAAGATAAATTTGATCCAGTCCCGTGTTTTTTGTTCATATGCCGGCTGGCAATTTCCACCGCCTGGGATGCAGAGCAAAACGTCCAGAGCATTCGAATCCAACGGGGGGAACCAGATCTCAGCAAACAACTTAATTTGAGAGGAAGTCCAAATGGCCCCAACAGCCTATATGAAAACGGTTTTTTAAAAAACAGCCCGGGCTCAGAAAAGTCACTGCAATAGAGATTCAGACGTAAAACGCAGACAAGCCCGCCGGGAGGACTGACAGCCTGGATTTGCACAACTGCTCCACAAAGGACACCGCGGAGTCATCCCAAGCCGAATCCAAAGAAGAACACGGCGGGGGGAAGATCTCCACATACGCTTTGAACTAAAATCAATCAGCCGGAAAAAAGAGGCCGCTTAAATGAAAGACCCCAAAAAGCCATATGCCAAACCCGTACTCTTAATGCATCCCAACCTGAAGGAGATTACCACAGGACAAGGCAGAGTCTCGGACATCAAAACCTGAGTGAGCCAACCATACCGCCCCGCAAAAAGGCTTTGAAGAGGGAACCGATCAAAGACCAAGACTCCGGTCTTCAGCCTGTGATCAGCACCACAAACCCGTCGACCTTGTAAAGCCTGCAATTCACCTTCTCCCGGCTGAACCGGCTGAACAGGGCTTGGTGCCCTTTGTCATAAAGCCTGCGGTAGCCGTTGCGGAATATATAGGCCTTTTTTTTGGCCAGCTCGGCTTTTTGCGCATAGGGAAGATAGCGCGCATGGAAGTACGGAAAAATGGTCGAAGGGCTGATCATCAGCTTTTCATTACTCAAAAAGGAAAGGTTGTAGGCCAGCCAGTAGTCCGCATAGCCGTAAGTAACCTTTTGTTTGTCCATAAGATCCAATAAGGGGGCCAGATCGTTTTCCCGCGCGATCCGCGCATGGTCCACCGCTTCCGGCGATGGGATGGCCAGGCTGAGGCCGGACGCCAAGAGGACAGTCCCGGCTGTCAGGGTGCAAGCCAGTTTTTTAAAGCCTGTCAGCTTTTTCACCGGGTACAGCAAAACCAGGGGATACCAGATCACGAACATGTAGAAATACCTGGCCGAAAAGCGGTCCTCGGCTGCATTGGTGATGAGCACGGCCAGGATCAAACAGCCCAGACCGAAGCAGGAAGCGAAAAAAACAAAGTTGTGCTCAGCCCACTTGAGAGGCTGGCTTTTTATTGCGGGCCACTGGCTGAGGACGAAAAAAGCGGGCCCCAGCAGGATCAGAAAAAAGAAAACCAGGGATATCCAGGCGGAGTCCAGGGGCGGGGTCAGGCGCCAGACATATGGGATGACCTCGTCAAACAGCATGACGGCATTATCCATAACCCTGCCCGGCGGCACCAGATTGGTGGGGTGCTGGATATGGCCCCAGGCATAATACCCGGAGGCCTGAAACCACAGGTCTATGCCCAATTTCAGAGCCATGCCGCAAAGCGCTGCCAGCAAATTGCATGAATGGCGTTTATGCCGCAAAAGAGCCAGTTTCAGGCTGCCCGGCTTCAACCTGCCCAAGCGCTCTATGACTATCCCGGCCAGCATCAGGGCCAGGCCAATGGGCAGATCCTGGGCCGCCGCGGTCTTCGGGCTGGTGCCCAATACCCTCTGGCCGAAAAGGTGAATATTAACCGGGTCCCCGATTATCAGCACCGTGACGACGAACAGGGCATAAGCGGCCCCCGCCCATTTAACCATGCCGATATAGCCCATGAGCCGGGAGGGTTTATTTTTGTCCAGCCCGCGGGCGAAAAAACCCGCCCCTTGCAGGATGGCCGCGATATGCAACAGCATGGCGGGCGCGAAAAACAGCCAGGTGTATGACCAGGTCCACAGGCCAAGCCCCAGGAGCAGGGCCATGAGCACAAAAGTCCGGACCGGCAAGCCTTCCCCATCGCCCCGGCCGGACAAGTTCGCACGGCTCCAAACCAGCAAAAATAAAAGGCCGATGATCATGGCCGCCATATAGCCGCCCAGGCTGAACCTGGTGGCCGCGATGAAAAAGTGCGGGGCCAAGGCAGCCATCAAAAGGCAGGCCCCCGCCACGAGCCCACCGGCCAGGCGCCGGACCCAAAAGGCCCAAATCACCAGGGCGCAGACATAAAACAGGGAATTCACCAGGGCCATCACCGCGGCCGAAGGTTTCAGGATGGCAAAAGCCAGGGCCAAGATATAGGCTTCCACCGTTCCCATATAGCCCTGGCCGTAATAGTACAAGGGATAGTGTAGGCCCTGGGATATGTGCATCGCCATGAGCCCCACAAGGGAGTTGTCCGAATTGATATAATAGGCCGCATTAAAGACCCCGGGCAGGCGGAGCCCAAAAACGGCGAGCGCAATAAAAACCAGCCAGGCGCGCCAGCCCCAGGTTTGACTTATAAAGTTTTGGAGCCCGCCGCCCTTTTCTGACAAATTGCACCTCGCAGCCCTCTATGGAAGCTTCGATCTTAGCTTCAGCCCGGCCCAAACACAAGGGAACAGTTGGCCGCCGCCCGTGCCCCGCCAGTGGATTAAAACCTTTGGCGGTTGATTAATATGCGTGAACCCGTCTCAGCCGCTTGACACCCCGAATCGCAGCATTTATTTTTAACCATCTTTTATCTTGCGAAAAAATATACGGCATCCAGTAACTACACAGACTGTTTTATGTCCCTTTGAAAGGAGACCCGAAATGAAAAAATTCTTGCTGTTGCTTATGATCTTAACCCTGGCCGTGTCCTTCGGCACAGCAGCCTCGGCCAAAGTGGTAATCAAACTTTCCAATTCCGGTCCCGACCGTCCGGACAACCGCACCGTGAAGGCGGTGGCCATCTTCAAGTACCTGGTTGAAAAAGGCACCAAGGGCGAAGTGGAAGTTAAAGCCTATCACGCCAGCAAGCTGGGCAATGAGCGCGAGGCCCTGGAAGGCGTGAAAATGGGCACCATCCAGATGGGCACCCTGTCTTCCGGTCCGGTTCCCGGCTTCTTCCCGGCTGTCATGGCCTTTGATATTCCTTACTTCGTCTCCTCGGCCCCAGCGGCCTGGGAAGTTTTCGAAAGCCCCTTTGCAACCAAGTTCAAAGATGCCTTCCTCAAAAAGACCGGGGTGCGCATCCTGGGCATCTCCGAAAACGGCTACCGGCACTTCACCAACGCGGTGCGCGCGGTCAAGGTTCCCAAGGACATGGACGGCCTGAAGGTGCGCACCATGGAGAACCCGGCCCACATGGCCATGGTTAAAGCCCTGGGCGCCAACCCCACCCCGATTCCCTTTGGCGAGCTTTACATGGCCCTGCAGCAAAAAGTGGTGGATGCCATGGAATGCCCCATTGTGCTGATCCACGACATGAAGTTTTATGAGGTGCAAAAGTACATGACCCTGGACGGCCACCTCTACAACCCGCTGTTCATCTTCATCAACGACCGCTTCTACACCAAAAAGCTGACCCCGGAGCAGCAAAAGGTGGTGGCCGACGCCTCCAAGGTGCTGGCCGCGGTGCACAACGGTTTCAGCCAGGAAGCCAATATTCAAGGCATCGCCAAGCTGAAAGCCAAGGGCATGGAGATCTATCAGCCCAGTCAGGCCGACTTGGCTAAATTCCGCAAGCTGGCTCAACCCGCCGGTCTCAAGTTCATTGAAAGCAAGATCGGCAAGGATTGGGTCAAGGGCGCTCTGGATGCCGCCGCCGCCGCCGAAAAGAAGGTGGGCGACAAGGCCGATGCCATAGTGCAGGCCTATATCAAAAAGGCCAACGAGCTTTTGAAAGACGTGAAGTAATTCCATAGTCCAGCAGTCTGCCGGGCTGGGGGGGGCCGTCGGCCCCCCACCCGGCTTTTTGCTTTAAGGCGGACGGGACACCATACGCCGGAATTGAAAATCCGAGATGACTAGCGTCTCATATTTCATCAACCGCCTGGCCAATGGCCAGGTGAAGTTCTGTAAATCCATGCTGGTGGGCCTGGGTATGACCATGACCCTGCTCATATTGGTGCAGGTTTTCTTCCGCTATGTGGTGGATCAGTCCATCTCCTGGTCCGAAGAGGCCGCCCGCTACATGATGATCTGGATGGGCTGCCTGGGTGCGGTGGTGGCCCTGCGCCAAGGCAGGCATATCGGGGTGCGGGTATTGGTGGAGCACCTGCCGGCCAAGAGCTATGACAAATACATAGTGCCCTTGGTGCAGATAGTCATGGCGGCCTTTCTGGCAATCCTTATGTGGCAGGGGGTGGAAATGGCCGTATTCAACTATGACCAGCTTTCCCCGGCCCTGGAAATCCCCATGTTGTTTCCCTATGCCGCCGTGCCGGTGGGGGCCTTGATGATGATCCTGGATATCCTGGCCGATATGCTGGAAGACCGCTGGCCCACCCCGGCGGGTTCCAAAGCCGATCTGGCCGCAGCCACCCTGGATGTATCCCATGCCCCGGAAAAAGACACCCAAAAGGAGGCGGCCCCATGATGTCCATACTGAGCGGTGTGTTTCTGGGCACCTTGGGGCTGGGCATCCCGGTGGCTTTTTGCCTGGGCATAACCAGTTTGGTGGCCCTGTGGATCATGGATGTGCCGCTTTTGGTCCTGGCCCAAAGGACCTTTACCGGAGTTGACAGCTTTCCTTTGATGGCGGTGCCCTTTTTCGTGTTGGCCGGGGAGCTAATGAACCGGGGAGGCACCACCCAAAGGCTGATCGACTTTGCCCACGCCCTGGTGGGCCGGGTGCCGGGCGGGCTGGCCCATACCAACATAGTGGCCTCCATGTTTTTCGGGGGCATCAGCGGCTCCGCCGTGGCCGACGCGGCGGCCATGGGCACCATCCTGGTTCCGGGCATGGTGCAAAAGGGCTATCCGGCCGGATTCTCGGCCGCGGTTACCGCGGCATCCTCCACCATGGGGCCCATCATACCGCCTTCCATCTTCATGGTGATCATGGGAGTCACCACCGGGCTGTCCATAGGCGGGCTGTTCGCCGCCGGGGTGGTGCCGGGCTTTTTGCTGGGCTTCACCATGATGGGGTACAGCTGGTTTTTGGCAGTCAAACGCGGCTTTCCCCGCGAAGAGGGCTGGCTGACTCCGGCCCAGTTCTTGCGCTCCTTCTGGAGGGCTTTCCCCGCCCTTTTGGCCCCGGGCATAATCCTGGGGGGCATCCTGGGCGGCATCTTCACCGCCACCGAAGCGGCGGCGGTTGCGGTGCTTTACGCCTATATATTGGGTTCGTTCGTATTCCGGGAGCTGAAACCGAAAGAGATTCCGGCCATATTCATCAGCAGCGGAGTCACCACCGCGGTTTTGTTTCTTATCATCGGCATGGCCAACATATTCGCCTGGGTGCTGACCGCCGAGCAGATACCCCAGCGCATAGCCGAAGCCATGCTGGGCATCACCAAGAACCCCTATATGATCCTGCTTTTCATCAACATGTTCCTGATATTCATCGGCATGTTCCTGGAAGGCGGAGCCGCCATCATCATCCTGGCCCCCACTCTTTTGGCTGTGGCCACGGCGGTGGGAATAGAGCCCTTGCACTTCGGGCTGGTGATGGTGCTGAACATCGTGGTGGGGCTTCTGACCCCGCCATTGGGTGTGTGTCTTTTTGTGGTTTGCGGGGTGACCGGATTGTCTTTATCGCGCATTACCAGGGCGGTAATGCCGTTTTTAGCACTTGAATTCGGAGTGCTGCTGCTGGTAACCTATGTGCCGGATTTAATATTGATAATTCCCCGTATGCTGGGATACCTGAGATAAGGCTTTAAGATGCAATACAAGCTGTCCAAGGTGGTAAGCCAGTCGGCCCCTTCGCCTATCCGGGTGATGTTCAATGCGGCCCTGAACTATGACGACGTGATTTCCCTGGGCATAGGCGAGCCGGATTTTCACACCCCCGGACCGGTATGCGACGCTGCCCTGAAAGACGCCAAGGCGGGACACACCCACTACACCTCCAGCCAGGGAGACCCGGAGCTGCGCGAAGCCCTGGTGGAATATCTGAATCCGCGCTACGGAGGCGGTTTGGATATCGGCAACATGCAGGTGACCGTGGGCGGCATGGGGGCTTTGGTGGCCATTTTCAAGACCATCTGCGACCCCGGCGACGAGATCATAGTGCCGGAGCCCTATTTCCCGGCCTATAAAGCAATGATCGCATTTGCCGGCGGCAGTCTGGCCGCGGTGCAAACCCGTTTTGAGGACGGCTTTGTTTTCCGGCCCGGGGAAATGGAAAAGGCCATCACTCCCCGCACCAAGGCTATCCTGCTGAACAGCCCCAACAACCCCAGCGGGGCGGTCATTCCGCCCGAAGTGCTGGACGAAGTGGCCCGGATAGCTGTCGAGCGCGACCTGCTCATAATATCCGACGAAGTGTATGACCGGGTGGTCTTTGACGGTCTTGAGCATGATTCCATCTATAACCGGCCCGGCATGGCCGAACGCACCCTGGTGATCGGTTCGTCCAGCAAAACCTTTGCCATGACCGGCTGGCGTCTGGGCTGGGTTTTCGGGCCCAAAGAGCTGATAGAGGTCATGGTGAAGGTGGCGACCTTCTACACCTCCTGCCCGCCCTCGGTCAGCCAGCGCGCCGCCCTGGCGGCCATCAGGCAGCCGGAATCCACCTGGCAAAAGATGACTGACGCCTTCCAGCACCGCCGGGACATGGCCTATGAAGCCTTAAACGCGATTGACGGCATCTCGGTCAATCTGCCAAAAGGCACCTTTTATATCTTCCCTTCCCTGGCCGGATTGACCGATGACCCCTTGCAGTTCGCCCTGGACTTTTTGGAGCAAGAGCAGGTGGTGGTGATTCCGGGAGAGGGTTTCGGCTCATCGGGCAAGGCCTGCATCCGCATGGCCTGCACGGTGAGTGAAGCGGTGCTTGAGCGGGCACTTAATAAATTCACCCGCTTTTGCCAAAGGCGCTCCGGCTAAGCGTTTGAGGCGGCGAATCAAGCTGACTTTGATGCACGGCGCGAAAATAAAAAAAAGCGGGCTCCGGAATACAGCAAACCGAAGCCCGCATTTTTGTTCAGGCTACTTCTTGCCCATCATCAACGGAGTGTACTTTTCTGGGTTATACTCCAAGGTACGCTCCCCGTACCGCTCCTTCAGGCTATCCATAAGCTCCGTGGGCAGATCCGGCATGGAAACGGTGCGCAAAAGCTCTTGCACCTGCTGGGCGCTGCGCGCCCCCATCAAAAGCATGGAGATATTCTTGGGCTCCAGGGAAAACTTTATGGCCACCTGGGCCAGTTTTTCATAAGGCGGCTTTACGGTCAGCTCGGCCAGTTCCTGGGCGGCCTCCAGCAGATGCTCCTGGATATCCGCGGAGTGCTTGCCCCGGTGGCCCTTGTCAAAGCGGTGGCCGGGTTTATATTTGCCGGACAAAAAGCCGCTCTCTATGGCGGTGCGGGCCACCACGGCCACCCCGGCCCCGGCGGCGTAATCGAATATCTCCCGGTTCATCTGGCGCAGGATGCTGTAGACCACCTGAATAGCGTCCACCGCTCCGGTGTCTATGTACTGGCGGCAAAGCTGCAGGGTTTCCGCGCTGACCACCGGTCCCCGGATTGAAGCCCCGATGGAGCGGATTTTGCCCTCGTCTTTGAATTTCAGGTATTCATCCAACACCCGCCGCATCTGATCCGGATCATCCGGAGGCCAGTGCAGATAATAAAGGTCTATGTACTCCGTTTGAAGATCGCGCAGGGATTTTTCCAGATCGCCCCTTACCTTGGGCAAGGTCTCCAAGGAAGCCGAGTTGTGGGTTTTACTGGCGATGAACACCTGTTCGCGGCTGCCTCTTTTGGCCAGCACCTGGCCTATAAAACGCTGGGCGTCGCCGTAGCCCAGGGCGGAATCCAGAAAATTGCCTCCACCGTCCAGATAGGCTTCGATACAGGCCCAGGCTTCTTTTTCAGTGACCGCGTCATAGGATACTCCGCCGATGGGCCAGGTGCCCAAACCCAGTTCCGAGACCTCAAATCCGGTGCGTCCCAGAATTCTTTTTTTCATTTGCGTCATGCCTAAGCTTCCTTTCATGGCGAGCCGGAATTGCCGCCGGGACATTTTGCCCGTAATCACTTTTTAACCCCGGTCTCCCGGATTTTATTCAGGCCAAGGCGGTAGCTGGTGTAGCGCGAGAGCGTGGCCATGGCCCGCCCGCAGTTGTCAAACACCGGCACACCCGCCTTTTCCAGCTTGCGGTTGAGGGGTTCGTGCACATAGTCCACATCATTGAACACCACCACAGGGATATCCAAAGAGCCGGACAGCTTCACCAATAAATTGCTGAAGCTTTGGGGTGCGTCCCGGTAGCCCTGCCCGCTCAATAAATCCGGCATATCCAGAGTGTTGGGGCTGATGGTGCTGTAGGAGACCACCACGCTGTGCACCATTGGGTCGGCCGCCAGATATTCAATGGACTTGGCCATCACCTGATCATCGGCCGCGGGCGTAAGGTCCAAAGGATTTTTCACCTCCACAAATCCGGCCAGGCGGCTCCGCTCCAAGAGCCTGGATATGGCTTCACGGGTGGAAGCGCCGAGAGGCGACAGGGCCAGGTGGGAATCCTGGGCCTCCAGGTAATCGGCCAGACCCACGGTTTCAAATCCGGCGGAGCTGATCCCGGCCACCTGGTTTCCGCCTATCTTCTTGCCATGCAGCACCGAAGCCAGGTTGATAAGGCCGTCGAACTCGTCAAAGGTTTCGGCCACCAGGGCGCCGGCCTGGCTCAAACAGGCCAGGCAGACCGCGTAATCTCCGGCCACGCTGGCGGTGTGGCCGCTGGTGGCCAATTTACCTTCCGGGGTGCGTCCGGCCTTATAGACCACCACCTCTTTGCCCGCCAAGACCGCCTCCCTTATGCCGCGGCAAAGGTGCAGCCCGTCCAGATCATTGAAGCCCTCGGCATAGATGCCGATCACCTCGACCAAATCGTCTCCGGCCAGGCGGCGCACAAAGTCGCCGATGGTCAGGTCCATCTGGTTGCCCACCGTTATGTTATAAAGCGGGCTGCCGGCCACCATCTTCAGCATGCGGATCAGGGCGAAAGCCCCGGACTGGCAGATCAGGGCCAGATTGCTTTGACCGGCCTCATGGCGCGCGGGGGCCACTTCATCGGGCACAAAAAAGGTGTCCAGCTTGCCGGGGCGGCTGATGGCCCCCAGGCAGTTGCCCCCCAAAAACACCGGACCACCGCCCGGAAGGGAATGGGCTTTTTGGATCTTGGCCATCACTTCACGGGCCCGTTCCTTGCTGTCCTCGGTCTCCCCCATTCCCCCCGGAATCAGAATCACGCTTTGGGCCAGATTTTTTTCAACCACCTGGTCAATGATGGACAAGACCTGCTC
Organism: Desulfarculaceae bacterium; assembly: GCA_963675675.1. GTDB lineage: Bacteria > Desulfobacterota > Desulfarculia > Desulfarculales > Desulfarculaceae > Dethiosulfatarculus. The sequence continues at coordinate 6,093,083 of OY776512.1, read as the reverse complement.
CGCCGCAACCACCACCACCAGCAAATCCACCTGGTTGAGTTCATCCAGGCTGGGCACACAGGCCACTCCATCTATGCTTTCAGCGGACGGGCTCACCACCCTGACCTTATCAGCCGGATAACCCGCGGCGATCAGGTTGCGCAAAATGGTGCGGCCGAAATTGACCTTGCTGGAGCTGACCCCCATGATAGCGGCCGATTCGGGCCGCAACAGCTTGTCTATGCGCTCCAGGCTGCGCGATGCGGACAGGGGCTTTGGTTTGCTGAAACGGCACAAGCCGTCCAGGGGCACCATCTGGTAATCCGAAAACGCGAACGGGTTGATCTCCAGTTCATCAATGATGACGGGCGCTTCCGGGTTGACAGGTGAGTAGCGCCGCCCCAGGGCGATAAAGGCCCCGAAGCACTCCAACAGCTGGAAATCGCTGACCAGGCGCTTGCCTCCCCGGTCCAGCCCGCCCACTTTTTTGTAGGCGATGGTGCTTTTGAAAAGCTGCAAAAACTCCGCCCCGCTGACCAATTCCACAGAGGCGCTCACCACGGCCTGCCCTCTTCTGAAGCTCTGGGCGTAAAGCTCGGTGTCGGTGCCGCCCAGGCCGGCGGTGATGACCATGCCGAATTCGCGGGTCAGCCGCAGACTGACCAAAAGCTCGTTGCCAAAGGCCATGGAATCAGGCGGCAGATATTCACATATGAGCACGCCCTGGATATCCTGGGCCACCGCCTCGCGCAGTTCCTCACCCACAAGGCCCAGGTAATGCTCCGGGCACTGATGGGGCTTGTGCTCCAGATAAGAGCTGTACCGCTCCACGGCTTCATCCAGCATGCGGCGGCAGCCGGAGCGCACCTTGCCGGTGGTCTTCTGCACCACCCGCACCCCGCCCACATCGGACTTGTGCACTATGTAAGGGCTTACTATCTTCAGCACCACCCGTTCACCCGGAAACAAATCAATATCCGCATTGGACAGCCGGGCGCCGGGCAGCCACATGTGGGTGGCGGGCACGGATTCCGCGCCAACGGACTGCAGCAAGGCGTAGTTTTCATATTCAAAAAGCTGGCTGCGCCCTTTTTGCACCGCAGCGTCGAACAATTGGTCTATTTGCCCAAAATCAATATACGGCTCCATGGTGGACCTCTTTTACGGAGATGCAATCATCCCCGGGTTCCCGGCCGCCAAAGCGGATTCCGGGTTTCAGCTTATCGGCCAGGCTTCCGGCTGCTCTTGTCCGGCAACATACACCGCTGATTGTGTTACACTCTTTCATATTGTGCACTCTGGGTGCCTGAATCATAACAGATGTTTCTACCAAAAAGAGGGGCTGTAACGATGAAAAAAAAGAAAAACGTCCTACGCGAAAAGCTTAACAGCGGCCAACCCACCCTGGGCACCCATACTTTGGTGTCCTGGCCCGGGCTGATCGAAGTTATAGGAAACAGCGGCGTAATCGACTACGTGGAGTTCGTGGGCGAGTACGCCCCGATTGATCTTTATGAAATGGAAAACTACTGCCGCGCGGTGGAGCTTTTTGACCACATGTCGGCCATGCTGAAGGTTGACCAGGAGCCCAAGCTTTATCTGGCGGTGCGCTCCATCGGCTCCGGTTTCCAGAACCTCCTGTTCGCGGACGTGCGCACGGTGGAAGACGCCGAAGACTGCGTCAAAGCCACTCGGGCCGACACTCCCCGGACCAAGGGTCTGGCCGGGGCGGGCATGCGCCGCGATGTGGGATACGTGCTGGCGCCCGGGTCCGAAACCTATGTGGAGCAATTGGAAGACGCCGTGGTGGCCATCATGATCGAAAAGAAATGCGCGGTCGAAAAACTTGACGACATCCTCTCGGTGCCGGGCATCGACATGGTGCAGTTCGGACCGGCCGACTATGCCATGAGCCTGGGCCATCCGGGCCAGTTCAAACACCCGGAGGTGCAGGAAGCCGAAAAATTCACGATCCAGACCGCGCTAAAAAAAGGCATCGCCCCCCGGGTGGAGCTGCACGACATCAGGGATGCGGAGCCCTACCTGGAGCAGGGGGTCAAGCATTTCTGCGTGGGCTGGGATGTGACCGTCATGTACCGCTTCTGCCAGGACCAGGGAGAGCAGTTCGCCAAGATCATGGGTAAATAGATAAACCTAGCCGGTCATGCAGCCGGGAGCAATGCCCGCCATGCGTCTGTAAAATCCCCCCCGGACCGCCTGCCGTGCAGTCCGGGGGGAATTTTGTTCTTGGGCCGGGACGCAAGATGCCCAGGCTTACTTTGGCAACAAACCGGTTTCCATAGCCTTCTTTATGGCCTGTTCAGCGGGAATGCCCGACTTGATCAGCTTATCCCAGGCCTCGGCCTGTTGGGTGCGGCCGCATTTTTTCAAATCATGGGCGTGGTTTTTCAAGGTGGCCATGGCCTGGGACTGTTTGCGGGGATAATCCCCCTTGGCCAGAGCCAGGGCTGAATGGTCGGATGCCTTGCAATAGTCCCCCAGGTCCCCATAAGTGACAATCAGACGGTTGCGCACCTGGGGCGCTCCGGAGGAATCCGGATAGCGTTTGAGGAACTGTTCCAGAAGCTCGACTATCTCCTGGTTTTTGGGGCTGTCATAGGCGAATTTATACAGGTTGGAGAGTCTCCAATAGGCCTCTTGGGCCCAGCGGGTGTCCGGACAGCTCTCTATGATCTGGGTGTAAATCAGCTTGAAGTCGCGCACCCGGGATTGGGGCAGCTTGGCGGCCTTATTCATCAATTCGCGGCCCAGCTTTTTTTGCTCGGCAAGCGGCAGCGGTTTATGCTCCGAAGGCGCTTGGGCCTGCAGTTCGGGATGATCCCGTTTGATTTGCTCAATCCGCTTCAAGGCTTCCTTGGCCCGGCGGGACTCTCCGCTTTGATCCAGGGCGACCACCTGGTTGAACCAGCCCAGGGCTTTGGCGGGCTTTGCGGCATCCAGCCAGCTTTGGGCGGCTTCCAGGGCCTGCTTCTGCTCGTTCAGTTCCCACAAATGGGCATAATCCCGGGCAGCCATCTCATTAAGCCCGGCCAATTCCTCCCGGGCCCCGGCATCCCGGCAACTGCGTACAAGGCGCTTCCACATATCCTCGCCGTCCGGCCAATGGGCATAGCTTTTTATATAGTCCTTGGCCAAAATCAGGCAGTTGGGTTCCAGGGGGTTATTGGCGGCCTCCACGCAATTATCAACTTGGGCACGGGCGGCCCGGTTGCCGTGATAGGTCTGGGCGGCATCGCGCATCAACGCCTCTGCCAGTTGTTTTCTCTTCTCCAAGATGGGCTGCATCACCTTTTCGCGTTCCTCGCGCCTCTTGGGCAGCTTGGCGGGCTGCAAGGAGTTGATGCCCACGAACACCTGATAGGCCGCATCCTGCAAGGTTTTGCGCTGTTCCGGGCTTATGGGCTTGGCCGCAGCCGCCCGCCCCAAGCGCTCTATAACCAGCTCGGCCTTTTTGCGCTCATCCCAATCCAGCCTTTTTTGGGCCAGAAGGCGTTCCATCACCTGCCTGGCCCGGCCGATCTCACCCGCCCTCTGCCAAGCAACCGCCAAGTCAAAGGCGCGCCCGGCAAAGATGGTCTTTTTGCCCTGGAACTTTTGGTCAAACTTCTGCTGCTCCATCTTTGCAGCCTCATCCCAGGCCCCAAGTTCCTGGTAGGTGTCTTCTATTTCCTTTTCCGCCTTGCGAGCCGCCTTGCTCCCGGAAAAGCGCTGAACCGTTTCCTTATTAAGCAGCAGCCTGAACCGCAGATCCGGCCACAGCCAGGCTTGGGGATCGCTCCGGCCCCCATAGCCGGCGGCCAGGCTCAGCAAGGCCTCGGGAGTGTCCTCGCTTGCCGGGCAGTGATCCAGAAGCGCCCTGATCAGTTTGATGTGCTCTTCCGCGGCCAGATAGCGTTTTCCCCTGGCGCGCTGCGCAACCTCGGCCAGATCCTGCGGCATGGGGCTCAATCCGCCCCCCAGCCCCAAGGCGACCCGGTACCACTCAGCCGCCTGCTCCCATGCCCCGGCATCAATCCAGCGAGCAGCCACCTTCAAGGCTGAATGGCCCAGATCATACTTGCTATCCTGCACTGCATAGGGCTGGCGCATGGCTGCCAGACCGGCGGCCTTGGCCCACGAACCCTGGACCTGCAACTCCTTCACCAGGTCCCGGCTCAGGTCTTTTGCCTCGTAAGCCAAGGGATGGCTGGCCAAAAATGCCAGGTGCATTTCCAAGGCCTTTTCCGGACTTCCCTGTGATTTTTCAAGCGCCGCCAGCTTTAGCATGGCTTTGCGCCCGTGATAGCTCAGCGGGCATTCATCGGCCAGCTTCTTTATAAGCGCATCCCGCTGAGCGCCCTTTTTAAGAGGCTTAAGCTGCAAAAAGAGCTCTGCCGACCGGGCCGACTGTCCCTCCAAATCCGTCTGGCTGACCGGATCAAGTTTCAGGCCTTTCACCCACTTGAGCGCATAGGTGGCCTCGGTCAGCTTGCGGGAGCCTTTGGGGGCCACATCCCTGGCCTTGGTGAACCACCCGGCGCTGGCATCCAGCCTGCCCAGACTGGCCTGATATAAGCCAATTTTGTAAAGCAGGCCAAAACGCTTGTTGCTCTTGGCCTCAAAAGCCTCCAGCCATTGTTCCGTGATCCTGGTTGCCAGATCCCAGCGGCCTGACTTGCAGTACAAGTCCAGCAAGGTTTTTTGCAAGGAATCCGCATTTTTCCCCTTTATTCCGGACTTGGCCAGGAACGCCTCAATGTATGCCACCCTGGTGGGCAAATCGGTCCAGGGGCCTCCCCTGGCGGCCTGGCCTGCCAGATTCTTGACCGCCTTCACCGCCTCTTTGCTGTCCGGGAAGGTATCTTGAATTTTGATCAGAATCGCCCGGCGGGCTTCTTTATCCTTGGAGGGAGTTTTTACATATTGTTTATAAAGCTTTTTCGGAGTATCCGCCTCGTCTGCGGTTTTACTTGCCGCCCATCCCGAAGCAGCAAATCCAAAGCTGAACAGGCAGCACAAAAATAAAACCCACGCAACCAGCCGTTTGCCATACATGTTTGTTTCGCCTCTTCCAGATAAAAGCAATACCAATCTCCGTTTCCGATATTATGACGTCCATATGGCGCCCAAATCAGTCTGAAACGCTCACTGTATTACACCGTGCTCCCAGAATCCACAGGAATCAAGCTAAATGCACCGCCAAGCTGTGTTGCCGCCATTGGCGGTTGGAAAGGATAATCAGTGGAATGTTGAGTCTGCAACTCAGGCCATGAACACATCTCCATCTTTATTTAGCACGGCATCTTATCTTTAGACTTGGGCTGGAACTGAGCTTGCCTTATCATATTAAAAAAAGCGGGTCGGCGTATCTTGATGGGTTTTCCGCGAGCCGGGGGGCAAGGGGGGATGGCGAGCCTTTTGACCATTCAAAAGGCGCAGAATCCCCCCAAGAACAATTTATCTTCTTATCTTTTCGAAACTGGAAAATTTAACATACTATCTATAAGATATAAATGATAAAATCATTTATAATTGCCTCTGGCCGGCTCAAGGGGTTGTCGCTTTTTAAGATCAAAAAGCTCGAAACCCCTTAAGAATCCCCACTTGCAAAAAATCATGTGCCGTGACGTTATGAATCCCGCAACTATTGCCCAGTGAGGATTTTTCAATCAGTAGTGCTTCGGTTCCCGTTGATGCACCTTTCTGAGAGCATTATAGGATGATGGGCAGCGCTGACTAGGCTGCATAAAGATGCTTAGCCGACTACAGGCCAAACTCAAACCATCCCCAATCAATATGCACCCCCCGCTTCCGCCGCTTATCTGAAGGCCGCTTTCGGCATCATCCCCTACCCTGCCTGGATCAGGCCCCGTGCAAAGTACACTTCCGCAGCCTCCCGGACCAAGGCCGCGTTCAAGGGAGCATTCTTTCTTTGCTCCAGGTGGCCGGCCAGTTCCATCAGCTGGGCCTTGGTGTTGCGCCCGGGTCTCAAGGCCTCGTAGATATCCAAAAGCTCTTTGTGTTCCATGGCGGTCAGCTCGGCGGCCCGCCGGAAGTTCTGCCCCAGGGCGGCATAGCCCTCTTTTTCAGCGGTTTCGGCCTGGGCGATGAGGGTTTCTGGGCTGATGCGGAAATCATCGTGGGTGAGATCTCCATTCATCACACCGTCCAGGGTCAATTGTTCCAGGCTCTTGCCGCTGTAGGTGCGGATATCAGCCATTGCATTCCTCCGTATCTTTGATGCGCAGTTCCATAACTTCCCCATTTTGATCGACCATATCGGTCGCGCGCAGGTGCATGAGGGTGGTCTGCACAATGAGCCTCAAACGGGCTGTGTTGTCGATCTTTACCGGCACCGGGGTGATGTTCTCCTTGCGGGCGTAGCAGGCCGCATTGCGTCCTATCTGGCGGTAGGTTTCCAGGTCCAGGTTGGGCGCCTGAGAAAACAGCTCCAGGTTGCTGAGCGGCGGCATATAGCGGCAGTGAATCACCGTGGTGCCCTTGGCCTGCAGTCCGATGGCCACACCCGATCCGCTCATATGGGAGCCGGTGGCCCCCACAAAGGCGCAGTCGCTGGTGTGGGGCACCCGGATTATACGCGCGGTCTCGCCCTCGTCCTCCACCCCGGCCACGATGGCCTTGATCACTTCCTTAAGGTCCAGCCCTCCGATGGTTTTGGCGATGGCCGATCCCAGGGCCGGGTCCAGCGCTATCACCACCTCCGTGTTTTCCTCCATGGCCAAGGTCTCGGCCGGTCCGACTTCCTCCAGCCAGGATTCGCACTCGGCATCCCCCAGTTCATCCATGAAGGCTTTGGGGTCCCAGGCCTGGGGCAGGTCGGCCAGCTCTTTCCAGCGCTCGCCTTCCAGACGGTAGCCGCTGCCCGGACCTTCATAGTCATTGCGGTCGGTGAATGCGCTGAGCACCTTGAAGCCATCCCGGAATATTGCGGACGGCTGCAGATAGTCCCCCAACACCCTTTGGCGCTGCATCTCCAGGACATTTTGGGCCACATCCTCAAAGCCGCCCTCCGCCAGGGCCCTTATGACCTCCAGCACGGTGGGCTCTTTGTGCAAGAGCCAGTGGGCCCCCGAGATATCGGGCCGTTTGTCCCTTTCGGGCATGTCCTGGCTGGTGAAGGCCGTGGTGGCGGCCATAATCTCTTCTTCGGTGATGGGGGGCAGATCCAGCCCGGCGAACACCGCCTGAAGGGCCCGCACCGCCTTTTCCCTCACCGCCAAAACATCGTCTTCCCGCACCGGTTTCAGACCGCCGTCCACCTGCAAATCCCTTTGCAGCACATACCAGTCGTCTATCTCGGTGGCGTCGAAATTGCCCCCGCCGAACATGTTGTCATAGCGCGGCACCGAGCTGTAGCCGCTGGTGATGAAGTCCGCTCCCGGTATGAGCTGCAGCATGAGTTTGCCGGTTTTGCGCATCTCGGAATGGGAGCTCAAGGCATCGTTGCCCGCCGCCACTTCCAGGCCCAGCAGCATGGCCAAAAGGTTCTCGGCCAAAACGGTGCGCACCCCGCCGGGCAGCGATTCGGGCAAGGCAATACAGCTTATGGAGCCGTTTTGGCTTCCCTGGCTGCCCGCGCCCTTGGTGGCCAAAAGACAGCGCGCTTCCAGATAGAGCATGGACTTGCCCTCGCTGTGGCCCATGACGGCCTCGGAGCCGGTGCCGGAGGTGAAGCGGGTCTTCACCCCCCGGCTGGCATAGGCGGCGTTGAGAAAGGCCTTGGACCACGGGGTGTCGTCGCCGTCCACAAAAGCCATTTCCGAGCCGTACACGCTCAAGGTCTCTGAATAGGTGGTCAGGCCCTTGATGCCCAGGGAAAGGTTGATGGACTCTTCCACCGCGCACTGGGTCAGCACCCCGCCCCTGCCGGTCTGTGAGCCCACCAGAATGGCCAAGGCGTTGAGCGGGGCGTAGCGGGCCACGCCCACCGTGGTTTCCAGCTCATCAAACCCGCGCAGGGCGCCCTCGGCGGCGTCGGCCGCCAAAAGGGCGGGGTTGTCGCAGCGGTTGGTGCAGTGGGCCTGGTTGGCCGGGGATTTGCGGGCCCGCATCTTGTTAAGGCCCATCATCATCTCCAGCACGTTGAGTTCCTTGGCGATATCCACCAGCTTGGCCGGGGTGCAGCCCAAGGTGTAGTCAAGCACCTGGTCCCGGGACACGTTTATATCAACGATCATGCGGGCAATATCCAGTGAAGGGGTGGCCATGGACCTCTCGGCCCGCTTTAGGTCCAGCCCGTGCTCTGCAATGAAATAGTCCAGCATGTCAAAATCGGCCCGGCAGACGCCGTCCATTTCCATGACCAAGCCGTTTTCAATGCGCAAGCCGGGCTTGGGGTCGGCGGGGCCGTGCATGGGAATCAGCCCGGCCTCGGGCAACGGGCTGATGTAGGTTTCCTTATTCACCGGTCTGGCGGCCAGGTGTTCAAATCTTTTGGAGCGCATGTCAACGACCTCGCAGTTACTAGTGAATTATCCAGGGCAAATTGCCCAGCCGAAGAATATACCCCCATTTGGGAGATTGGCATGTTTTATGTGGCCAGGCCCGGCCTTGGGCCACAAGGCGGGGTCTGAACAGGCAATCAGTAATGCATGATCTGCAAGACCGCGTGCACCGCAAAAGGCAGTGCGCCCAGGGCCAGCACCGGGGTGCGCTCACCCATGAGGACCAGCACATAGAGCAGGTAAGCCGGGGAAAACACCCGCATGAAACCATTTTCGCTGGCCCATATGGAGGGCCCGGCCATGAGCGGCAGCAATAAGAAGAGGCTCAAGAGCACCAGCTCTTCGCTGCGCGGCCCCTTGATCCATTGCCACAAGATCACCCCAAGCAGCAACAGGACCGCCAGACAAAAAAACACATGGCTGAGGTATGGGGTGGCGGACATATGATTGATCAAACCAAGCAGCGGCCAGGAAAAGTTTCCCGCGGACTGCTCAATGGACCAGACCCCGAAACGCCAGTACACGGCGGCCTGCCAAAGTCCGGCCACCAAAAGGGGCGTCAGATAACACAGGCGGGATTTTTGCTTGCTGAACAGGGCCCAGATAAAGGCCGCCGCAGGCAAAATCACATAATATTCTTTGGCCAGCACCATAAGGCTCATGCACCAGGCGGCCCGGCCCGGTTTTTCATCCCATATCCAATACAGGCTTAATAAAAGCAGGAAGTTGGCCAGGGGCTCCGACAGGCCCACGAAAGCGGGATAGAAAACTCCATAATTGAAGAACAAAAACATGGCCCACAACCGCGACGCCCCCAGCTCTTTCAGCCAATACAACACCACAATCAGACAGCCCAGCAGACAGGTTATGTTGAAAAGAACCATGGCCGCGGGCAAAGTGTTGCGGTCCCCGCCGGTCAGGCCGTACATGATCACCGGCAGCAAAATCCGCTGGTAGCGGTAGGAAGGTGAATCAATATTGACCCAGGCTCCTTTGCGGGCCAGGGGGTCTTGGGACATGTAAAAGAAAAACTGTCCGTCGTAGCCTTGTTTTTCCAGCTTTATCTCATCGGGTAAAAAGGAGCGGTCTTTCAGGTAGTGTTCTCCCAGGTGTAAAAGCTGGCCCATGCCGCCGGGTTGGGCGCGTCCGCGTTCGGATTTGAATCCCGCCAGGGTCACACCCGCAAAACAAACCAGCACCAAGAACGCCACCGCGCCGTTCCTGAGCGCATCGGGATCTCTCCATAGGTTGGAAATTCTGGGCAAAAACACCATGCCCGGAGTAATCAGCCCGATGAGCAAAAAGCTTTCCCAGGTGAGTTCCAAATGCAGTCCCAGCGCCTGGCAGATCAAGTCTGCGGCCAAAAGCAAAAACGGGGGCACCAAAAAGGCCAGGCCGTGCCAGATCGAGAGTCCGGCCTCACACCTGGTACAGCCCCAGGCGGCCAATAGCAGGCATAGGGCCAGGCCCAATAAGATCAGAATCAATGCCCTCGCCGGGGGCAGTGATATTTCGCCCGACCCCATCATGACCGCCATGCGGGGGACCTTGGGGCTGCTGGCCACGAAATTTTGCAGCCTCACCGCTTTTATTCTCACCTGGTTGCTTCCCAGGTTTTTCAGCACCAGCCCCTGGGCCCCGGGGGGCTCCTTTACGCTGAACTCCAAGGTGCGTCCGCTAACGGAATCCGCCACCCTTTGGCTGGAGCCGCTGGCCAATATCAGATAGACCGCTTCTTTTTCACCGGCCAAAAAAACTTGCAGCCGGGCGGGAAATGACACCCGGTCCAGCGGACCGGTTTTTATGGGCCAGGTCTTCTGCGGAGCCAGCACTAAGGGGGTTTCCTGATGGCTGATAACCAGACTGGCCTTGCCTTCCAGCTCGCCCAGGCACAGTAACACGCATACCAGCCAGACGGCGGCCGCCATCACAATCAGCCCCACCAGGCCGCGTGTGCTGTTTTTGGTTTTTGCCGTCATCGCGTTTGCACCAAATCAACCCCGACTGCGCAGGTTTTGTCTTTGACCTGGGCGGTGCGGGAGCCGCCCCCGCCCACCAAGCTGATGCGGTAGCTGCCCGCAGGCAGCTTCTTGCGGCTCAAAGTATAGTAACCCATGCTGTCGCTGTAGCTATGGGCCAGAACCCAGCCCCAAAAGCTGGCCCGCACCAAGGCGCCCCTGACCGGTCGGCCCTCTTCATCCAGCACCCGGCCGCTGACGGCGCACATGCGGTCCCGTAAGACCTCCAGGTGTTTTGCGCCGTATCCTTCATAGGCGTAGCCCTGGGTGTAAGCAGTCCCGGATTCGCTCTGGTCCCTGCTGGTGGCGGGCGCTGTTTTCACCGGCTCAATATTGGTGTCTTCATTCCATTCGTTGAACGAAGTAACCATAACCATATTAAGCCGCTTGTCCATGAAGGGAAAGGCCAGTTTGTCAAACGCCAGGCTGAAGAAGCTTCCTTCGGGCCCTCCCGGCTCGGACTGGCGGGGAATTGCGTAGTGATTGTCTTTTAAGCGGGTGCCCCGGTCATTGAACCCTGGAAACACGTTGGGCACGATCATAACCGGCCCCACCGCCTTTTGATACATTTGATACATGTGGCTTATGGCCGGGAAGTGCTCGCTTTCGCCCCCATACCCCACTTGGCGTTTGTCCCCGCTTTCGTACATATTGTATGGGGTGATAGCGTCGAACAGCCTTATACGCTCCACCTGGGGGGGAATCACCGATCTGGGGCAGTTGCCGCCCTTGGGTCCTTGGGCTCCTGTCTTGACGGCATCTTTTGCGGGCACCACTTCCCAGAATATTTCGTCGGCAATGATAAAAGGATCATAGCCCATTTTGGCCAACTCGCCGCGTATCCGGGCCATGGCTTCCTTATAATAGCCGCTCCAAAGCCGGGTCAGATACAGCATCAGCACCGGACGTCCCTTGATCCTCAGATAGCTTGGATGATCGAAAAACTTTTTTGCTATCACTTTTACTTCGTGCACCAGGCCGTTGAATTTTACCGGGTCCCAAAATACGCTCACCCCCGAGCAATGCCGCACCGGAAAATTTTGAGTCTCCAAAAATATGCAAAAATCTATATCGCCGATGTTCCTGGCTTTCAAAAAGCCCTGCTCAATGCTGCGCCAGCTGTGGCTCCGCCGGGGCCACAGGTCCAGGGCCAGAAAGTCCAGCCCATAGCGGCTGGCCCAGGCAATGTGCTGCTCGGCGACTTTGGGGTCCAAGGAATCGTAGCGGCCCAACACCGGCAATTGGGGCGGATTGAGTTTTTCGCGCAGGTAACCTTGGTTGAAGTTGGAAGGGTACCAACCATAATAGTACGCCCCCACCAGATAGCGCTGATCATTTATGGGGGGGGCGGGCTTGAAAACAAGATAGCCCGCAAAGCAAAAGAGACCCACGGCCAACAGGGCTAGGCCGAGGGCTGGCAACAGCCTTAACTTCATGTTTTATATCCCTATATTCAATCCCAGCAGGTCAAGAATCCTCTGGGACTTTCATTCTCATATGATTCAATATAAACTCGTTTGACCCGGCGTTACAAGTGGCAAACCCGATAATGCCGCAATGCTGCCATACCAGGGAGTTCCGCCGGCCGCTTTTGGAGAAGCCCGTATGATCAAAAAGCTGTTGCTGTTCTTCATCTGTCTGACCGCGATCTGGATTTTTTTCCATATGCTGCATCCGGCTGTCAAACCCCTGGCCAGCGGTGATCCCAGTCCCACCGCATTCATGAGGCATAGAGCGGATGAGGCCCGGTCCCAGGGCCGCAGCTTCACGATCCGGCATCAATGGGTAAGCCTGAAACACATATCCCCCTACCTGGTTCAGGCGGTGCTGATAGCGGAGGACGACAAATTTTTTTCGCACCACGGCTTTGACTTCGACATGATCAAACAGGCCATCCGGAAAAATTTGCGCCATGGCGGGATTAAATTCGGAGCCAGCACCATCACCCAGCAATTGGCCAAGAATTTATTTTTGTCGCCCCAAAGGTCCTTTTACCGCAAATTCCAGGAAGCGGTGATCACTTTGCGGCTGGAGCTGAATCTGGCCAAAGAGCGTATTTTGGAGCTTTATCTAAACCTGGTCGAACTTGGTCCGGGAGTTTTCGGGGTGCAGGCCGCGGCCCTGGCCTATTTCGGGATTCCGGCCGCCAGCCTCAGCCCCAGGCAGGCCGCCAGCCTGGCCGCGATTCTGCCCAGCCCCAGACGCTACTCAGCCGTAAACCCATCACCCCATGTGCGTCAACGCATTGATGAGCTATTGGGCATAATGCGGAAAAGGGGTTTGGGAAAGGTGCACCGCTGAAATACGCCAGCTTCCGGACTTTTCCGGGGACCGCAGGCGCAGATCGGAGGCCGCACCCGGCTTGCCGCCAAGCTGGTTTTGTACATCTTTTTTTACACATTTCACCCCTTTACAGCCGCTTTTCACCCTGGTAATAATATGACCCGCATATGCCCGTCATAAGGGCTTGCACCCTATTTATTCGGGATTATCTTATCAAAAAGGTTGTGGTAGGGTTTCGGGGTGTGGTGCAATCCGGCTCTGGTGGGTATACTCCCAGGGTTGAGCTGCGCTAGCGTCTGTTTCTGGCAGGCAGCCCAAAAAACTACGAAACTGGGTCTCCGCCAAGACCCGAAGGACGAACCTAAATGGCTAGAGTCACTGTTGAAGATTGTTTGAAGCAGGTGGACAACCGTTTCACCTTGGTGCATTTGGCCTCCAAAAGGGTGCAGCAACTGCGCGAAGGCGCTCCGGCCACCATGAAGGTGAAGAACAAAGAAGTGGTGCTGGCCCTTCGGGAGGTGGCGTCGGGAGCGATCCATCCGGTGAGCCAGGAAAAAGCCGAGATGGAATTGCACAAGGCCGAGACCCGCGAGCGCGAACGCCTGGCAGCGGCCCGGGCCGCTGCTGAAAAAAGCCCCGCCGAGCCCGCCAAGGCTGCCAAGCCTGACGAGTCCGCCGAGCCCGAAAAGTCCGGCGAGTAAGGCCATGGCATCCACAGAGCTGCCTTCCGCCCAACAGAGGCGCCGGCTTTTGGCCGAAACATCCCCCAGCCTGGGTGAGGTTGGGCGCAGTTTCATGGAGGCCGGACGCTGGGGAGAAGCTTTGGAGTGCTTTTCCGAAGCCAAGGACATGGAAGGGGCCGCCCAGCTGGCGGCCAAGGCTCTGGAAACCGGAGACCTGTTCTTTTACGGGCAGGCCCAGCGTGTATTAAAACATCAACCGGCGGCCGGCGAACTCAAAGAGCTGGCCCGCAACGCGGACGCGGCGGGCAAAGCAGCCTTTTCCGCCACGGCCCGCAACAGCATAAGCAACGGGGATGACGAACCGTGAGCCCCAAAAGAGACTACTACGAGGTGCTGGGCATAGAGCGCGGCGCCGACGGCAACTCTGTAAAAAAGGCCTACCGCAAACTGGCCCTGGCCAATCACCCCGACCGCAATCCCGGCGATGCCGAAGCGGAGGAGCGCTTTAAGGAGGCCTCGGAGGCCTATGAAGTGCTCTCCGATCCTGAAAAGCGCCAGCTCTATGACACTTACGGCCATGAGGGCCTGCGCAACACCGGCTTCCAGGGCTTTTCCGGGGTCAATGACATATTCAGCGCATTCGGCGATATTTTCGAAGATTTTTTCGGCATGGGCGGATTTGGCCGCTCCCAGGCCCAGCACAACGGTCCCAGGCCGGGCCGCGACTTGCGTTATGACCTGGAACTCTCTTTGGAGGAGTCGGCCATAGGCAAAGAGACCGAGCTCAAGGTGGGCCGGGAGATCAACTGCGAATCCTGCAACGGTACCGGACAAAGAGGCGGAGCCGAACCTCCCATCTGCAGCACCTGCGGCGGCCAGGGCCAAGTGGTGCGCAGCCAGGGTTTTTTCCGCATGGCCACCACCTGCCCCAACTGCGGAGGCCAGGGCCGCGCGGTGACAGACCCCTGCCCGGATTGCGGGGGACGCGGCCGCAAGATGGACGAAAAGCAGCTTTCGGTGAAGGTGCCTCCGGGCATCGACCACGGCCAGCGTCTGCGCATGCGCGGTGAGGGCGAGGGCGGCTATAAGGGCGGCCCTCCGGGTGACTTGTATGTGGTGGTGCACATCCCCCAGCACGACACCTTTGAACGCCACAATAATGATCTTTTCCGCCAGCATCAGGTGTCCATGGTGCAGGCCGCCCTGGGCCAGACCGTGATGGTGGACAGCCTGGTGGACGGCCCGGTGGAGATGGACCTGCCCGAAGGCGTACAGAACGGCGATGTGGTGAAGATAAAGGGCATGGGCCTGCCCAACCTGAAAAACGGTAAAAAGGGCGATATGCACGTGCAGGTGCTGGTCAGCACACCAAAAAGGCTGAGCAAGTCGCAACGCGAACTGTTGGAGCAGTTCCAGGCGGAAGGCGACAGCGGAGCCTCGCTTACCCCCGAAGGCGGGCTGGAGCAGCATAAAAAGAGCACCCTATCCATGCTCAAGGAGGCCTTATGGGACTGACCCATGTGGACCAAAAGGGCCATGCCCGCATGGTGGATGTGGGCGCCAAGGCGGTAACCCAGCGGGTGGCCCGGGCGGGCGGCAAGATTTCCATGGGCCGCGAAACCCTGGAGCTTATCAGCAACGGCCAGATGCCCAAAGGCGATGTGCTGGCCGTGGCCCGGGTGGCCGGCATCATGGCCGCCAAAAAGACCTCGGAGCTTATCCCGCTTTGCCACCCGGTGCCGGTCAGCTCGGTGAAGGTCGAGCTGCAAATAGTGGACGACGGGGTACAGATAGAGGCCACTGCAAGCACTTCGGCCCAGACCGGAGTGGAAATGGAAGCTTTGACCGCCGTATGCGTGGCCGCATTGACAATCTACGATATGGTGAAAGCCAAAGAGCGTCGGGCGGAAATATCGGATATATTTTTGCTGGAAAAAAGCGGAGGGAAGAGCGGACACTTTGTGCGGGAAACCCCGTGCTAAAAAGCTTATACTTTCCGTAGTTTTTGCTATAATGTCTTGATGATCGCCGTTGGTTCTCAAGGAGACGCACACAATGGATGAAAAAACCCTGGAAGAATTCCGCACCCAGTTGCAAGAACAACTGGACGGTCTGGTGGCCGAGGCCGGCAGGACTGTTGCGGGTATGACAAGCGCCAAAGAG
This sequence comes from Desulfarculaceae bacterium, assembly GCA_963675675.1. Classification (GTDB taxonomy): domain Bacteria; phylum Desulfobacterota; class Desulfarculia; order Desulfarculales; family Desulfarculaceae; genus Dethiosulfatarculus. Next base: position 6,077,492 of record OY776512.1, on the reverse strand, counting down.
AATTTTCCAGATCCTACGGACCGCGCCGCCCTGGAGAGCGACCGCAATTTCCTTTTGCGCATCCGCGACCGCGAACGCAAGCTGATCAACAAGATCCGCGACGCCTTGGAGCGCATCGAAGAAGGGGAATACGGAATATGCGAAGCCTGCGGCGAGGATATATCGATAGAACGCCTGAAGGCGCGCCCGGTAACCACCTTATGCATAGAGTGCAAAAAGAGGCAGGAGGCCCAGGAGAAGGCCAGGGGCAAATAACCGGTTACTGAAAAACAGCTTATTTGCACCGGGATTAAACGGATGCGGTTTGGAAAGCGCGGCGCATGGATGAATATGTGAGCTATCCCATCCAAGACCCATCCAATGCCTTAATTAGGCGAATCAGACTTTTTTCGAGCGGCCTGGCAGGGCAAAAAGGCGGAACCTAGGCATGTTTCAAAAACGCCTGGATCTTTTCCGTTCCATATTATATGTAGGGGATATTCTTTTGGCGGCGGCCATGTGGCTGGCCGCCTATTACGTGCGTTTCCATCTCCCCATCCTTCCGGTGACCAAGGGCATTCCCTCACTTAACCTGTACCTGATCCAAATGCTGCTGGTAGTGCCCACCTTCATGGTGGTGTTCCAGGTCAGCGGGCTTTACCGCCGCCCCTGGGCCGGACCGGCCCAATACTTCTGGCCGGTGTTCCGGGCCTCCACCTTGGGGGTGTTGATCAGCGTCACCGTCACCTATTTCGTGCGCCCCTATGAGTTCAGCCGCCTGGTCTTCATGCACCATTGGGTGCTTTTGAGCATTGCCATGCTTGTGTCCCGGCCCCTGCTGGCCCGGGCCTGGACCGCCTGGCACCAGGCGAGCAGTTTTGAAAGCGTGCTGATCGTGGGAGTGGACGACCTGGGCCGGCTGGTGGCCAAAACCCTGACCAATCAGCCAGTTTTGGGGCTCAAGGTAAAGGGTTTTTTGGCCCGCAACGCAGATATGGTGGGCGGGGAGATGGACGGCGTCCCGATCGTGGGAGTCTATGAAGACGTGCAGGAGGTCATCGCCAGCCAGAATATCAACATGGTGGTTATAGCTCTGCCCCTGGAGGCCCACGACCGCATCCTGGGAGTGGTGAACAGCATCGGCGACGCGGTGGTGGACATAAAGGTGGTGCCGGATTTATTGCGCCATGTCAGCTTGGGCGGCAGCTTCGAGGAGTTTGAGGGCCTGCCCTTCATAGGCCTCAGGGGCAGCCCCATGGTGGGCTGGGCCCGGGTGGCCAAAAGGGCCCTGGACTTGGGCGGCGCCAGCCTGGGCCTGCTGCTTTTGAGCCCGGTTATGCTGGCCCTGGCCCTGGGGGTGAAGCTGGGCAGCAAGGGACCGGTTTTGTATAGGCAACAGCGCATGGGGCTGGACGGCAGAGTCTTCACCATGCTAAAGTTCCGCTCTATGCGCGAAGACGCTGAAGCGGCCTGCGGAGCGGTTTGGGCCAGCAAGGACGATCCGCGCTGCACCCGCCTGGGTGCCTTGATGCGCCGCACCAGCCTGGATGAACTGCCCCAGTTTTTCAACGTGTTCTCCGGGGACATGAGCCTGGTGGGCCCCAGGCCGGAGCGGCCCGAGCTGATCGGGGATTTCAGGCGCAAAATACCCAATTATATGCTAAGGCATCATGTAAAGGCCGGAATGACGGGCTGGGCCCAGATAAACGGCTGGCGGGGCAACACATCCTTGCAAAAACGCATAGATTGCGACCTCTACTACATAGAAAACTGGTCCCTTTGGCTGGACCTCAAGATATTGCTGCTCACTCCCATAAAGGGCTTTGTGAGCCCTAACGCCTATTGATTGACCCTGGATAGCGATGAATTTCAACAGACATCTTGCCGAACTTATCCGGCACCGCGCACTGATAACCGCCTTGTCCGGGCGCGAGCTCAAGGGCCGCTACCGGGGCTCCATTTTGGGCTTTTTGTGGACCTTTTTTAACCCCCTGTTGCTGCTTCTAGTCTATGCCCTGGTTTTCAGCGTCTATTTCCGGGTGCAGATGGACAACTATGCGGTATTCATGTTCACCGGGCTTTTGCCCTGGATTTTTTTCTCCCAAAGCCTCAACGAGGGGGCGGCGGCGGTGACCGACGGCGGCAGCCTGGTGACCAAGGTTCTGTTTCCCTTGCAGGTGCTTCCGGCGGTAAAGGTCCTGGCCAACTTCATCAATTTTGTTTTGAGCCTGCCCATCTTGATCATATTCATGCTGGCCACCGGGGTGCCGCTGACCTATCATATTTTCGCCTTTCCCCTGGTGGCGGCGGTGCATATCCTTTTCACCTTCGGTTTCGCCCTGATCCTGTCGGCGGCCAACGTTTTTATGCGCGATACGCGCCATATCCTGGCCAATCTTTTGACCCTGTGGTTCTTTTTGACCCCGATTTTGTATCCTCTGAAGCAGGTTCCCGAGAAGTACCGCTTTCTGGTATACCTGAACCCCGAGGCCATTTTGACCATGGCTTATCATGATTTGTTCTTCTGGGGCGTTTGGCCCCGCTGGGATTTGCTGGCCGCGGTGTGCGGCTTCAGCCTGCTGCTTTTATTCGTGGCCGTCAGCGTGTTTGAGAGCCACAAAGAATATTTTGCCGAGAAGATATAGTGGCCAAAGAAACCGCCATACAAGTACAAGACCTGGTCAAACGTTTCCGGCGCGAGCTTTTGCGCCGGGACTATATGACCTGGAAAACCATGCTGTTGCGGCCCTTTTCAGCCCGCCGCCGCCGGGAATACATCACGGTGCTTGACGGCATCAACCTGACCATTCCCAAGGGCAAGACCCTGGCAATCATCGGTCAAAACGGCTCGGGCAAATCCACCCTTTTGAAAATCCTGGCCGGAATATATAAGCCTGATGAGGGAGAGGTGGAGGTGCAGGGCCGCCTGGCCAGCCTCATAGAGCTGGGCGCGGGCTTTCACCCCGAGTTCACCGGGCGCGAGAATGTTTTCTTGAACGGCACCATTCTGGGCTTGAGCAAGCGGGATATCACCAGCCGCATGGAGCAGATCATCAGCTACTCCGGCCTGGGCGAGTACATCGACGCTCCGGTGCGCACCTACAGCTCCGGCATGTATGTCCGCCTGGGCTTCAGCGTGGCGGTGAACGTGGACCCGGATATCCTTCTGATTGACGAAGTCCTGGCCGTGGGCGATGAGGCCTTTGCCCATAAATGCGAGGACAAGATCAACGAGTTCAGGCGCCGGGGCAAAACCATCTGCATGGTCACCCATGATCTGGGCGCGGTGGAAAAGTACGCCGAAGAGGTGATCTGGCTGGATGGGGGCTGCGTGGCGGCCCAGGGCGAACCCATCCGGGTGATAGACGCCTACCGCCAGAAGGTGGCCGAGGAGGAAGACGAGATCCGCCGGGGCGAATGCCCCGCCCCGGGCGACGAGCTTGCCCAGGAGCGCTGGGGAGACGGGGACGTGCAGATATCCGGCGTGCGCATCACCGATCCGGTGGGCAAGGAACGGGCCGTATTCCAAAGCGGCGATACCGTGGTCTTGGAAATGGAGTATGAGAAGATAAAGCCAACCCCGGACCTGGTGTTCGGAGTGGGCATCTTCACGGCCCAGGATGTGCAATGCTACGGCACCAACACCCTTATTGAGCGTCTGAACCTAGACGGCCTGCCGGACAGAGGCCGGGTCAAGGTTACCCTGGAGCGCCTGGACCTGGTGCAAGGCAGCTACTTTGTGGACGTGGCCGCGCATGCCAGCGACGGCCGGTCCTATGACTACATCCGCAAGGTGTGCTCATTCGCCATGCGCAGCAAGGTGGGCGACGTGGGGGTCTTCCGCCCGCCCCACACCTGGGACATCACGGCGGCATAGGAGCGTGATCAATGAGTGAAAGCAATGGCCGGCCATCCGCGCCCCTGCCGGATGTTCAGGCCCTTTTGGAAGCCGTGGAAGAGCGGGTGGCCCAAAAAAAGGCCTCCGGCCAGTATGATCCGGCTGAGATCCGCAAAGTGGAAGAGGCGGTGGTGGAGCTGGCCCCTCCGGTGGAGGACGGGGCCGAGGCCGAAATGGGCATCCATCACAGCAAGTTGCAGAACACCTGGAACCCCAAGGATTTCGGCGTAACCACCCACCGCACCGGACCCAAGGGCGAGCTGGTCATCAAGGCCAAACAGCTGCTGCACAAGGCTTTGGGCTTCATCACCGGCATCCTGTTGGCCCGCCAGACCACATTTAATGACGAACTGGTCAAACTGCTCAATATCCTGGTGCCCCATCACCAGGCCTTGCGGCAGCGTATGCCCCTGGCTGAAAAGCGCCTGGACGGGCTGGAGGACTTAAGCCGGGACCTTTCGGCCCAGCTCCGCGAGCAGGCCAAACGGACCACGGAAGAACTGAAGCGCCTGGGGGAAATCACAGATTATCTGAACCGCTCCAACGGCCAGGACCATTCCCGCATGGAAGCCATCGTCGCCGAATTACAGGATGTTTTGGCGGCCCAGAAAGCCGCCGCACCCCAGGCCCCCGGCTTGGCCGCGCAGGCCCGGGATGAATCCCGGGGAGCGGCCTACCTGGCCTTTGAAGACCGGCACCGGGGTTCGGCGGAAAAGGTGAGCGAAATCCAAAAGGCCTATCTGCCCATATTCAAGCCCACTTGCAGCGGTGAGGCCCCCCTGGTGGACCTGGGCTGCGGCCGGGGTGAGTTTCTGCTCATGGCCAAGGATGCGGGCATGAAGGTGTTGGGCGTGGACCTGAACCCGGAGATGGCCGCCGCCTGCCAGGCCGCGGGCCTGGATGTGGCCGAAGAGGACGCGGTCAGCTTTTTGCGCAGGCAGCCGGACAACAGCCTGGGCGGCGTACTCATGGCCCAGGTGATCGAGCACCTTAGCGTGAATCAGCTCACCGAGGTGATAAGCCTGGCCGCCTTGAAGCTGGCTCCGGGCGGGGCCTTTGTGGCCGAGACCGTAAATCCGGCCTGCCTTACCACCTTCTGCGGAGCCTTCTACCTGGACATAACCCACCAAAACCCCATCCACCCGGAGGCGGCCCGTTTTCTGTGGCAATGGGCCGGGCTCAATGAGGTGGATATCATTTATCTTTCGCCCTACCCGCCCGAGGCGCTCCTAAGCATGCTGCCCGCCCGGGAAAAAGACGCCCTGGCCGGGGTTTTCAACGACAACATGGACCGGCTGAACAAGCTGCTCTACGGCTATCAGGATTACGCCGTGGTGGGGAGGAAGTAGGCCATGGCCGAACTCCGCTGCAGCTTTGTGATGCCCTGGTACGGCGAAAAGGTGCCGGGCGGAGCCGAAGCCGAGGCCCGGCGCACCGCCCAGGAACTGGCCGCCCAAGGCGTAAGGGTGCAGATACTCACCACCTGTCTGGAAGGCCTGGGCTCCGACTGGGACCACGACCAGCTGCCCGCCGGAGAGACCAAAGAAGGCGGGCTGACCGTAAAGCGTTTTCCCACCGCCCAAAGGGATCCGGACCGCTTCAACCAGCTCAACACCCGGGTCTGCTCCGGCGAAATTCTGAGCCGGCAGGAGGAGCAGGACTTTTATAAAAACATGGTCTATTCCCCGGCTCTTCTGGACCACATCGCGGCCCACCCCGAGGAAGGCCCTTTTTTTTTCATCCCCTATCTTTTCACCTCCGCGGTGTGGGGGCCCCTGGTTCATCCTGAAAAGTCGGTGATAGTTCCCTGCCTGCATGACGAGGGCTACGCCCGCATGCAGTCGGTGAAAAGGGCGTTTGAAACCAGCCGGGCGGTGGTCTTTCATGTTGAGCCGGAATATAAGCTGGCCAAGGCGCTTTATGACCTCGCTAAAACCGAGCCGTTGATCCTGGGCGAGGGCGTGGACACCGACTGGCAGGGGGACGGAGAGCGCTTTAGGGATAAGTACGGCATAGACGGCCCCTTTTTGCTTTATGCCGGGCGCAAGGACGCCGGTAAGAACACCCCGCTTCTGACCAGCTATTTCTGGCGCTATGTGCAGGACCGGGGCGGAGCGGACGGGCTGAAGCTGTATCTGATCGGCAATTTGCCCGCGCCCATCCCGGCCGGGGCCGAGGATGTGATCATCGACCTGGGTTTTGTGCCGGTGCAGGATAAATACGACGCCTATGCGGCGGCGGATGTTTTCATCCAGCCTTCCATCATGGAGAGCTTCTCCATCGTGATCATGGAGGCCTGGCTGGCCGGCACCCCGGTCATGGTGCACAGCGCCTGCGCCGTAACCCGGGATCACGCCGAAAAGAGCAACGGCGGGCTGCATTTCGCGGATTATCCCCATTTCGCGGAAGGCCTGAATATGCTGCTCAATGAGCCGGGGCTCAAACAAGGCATGGGCCGGGCCGGGCGGGACTACGTCCTGGGCAATTACACCTGGCCGCTGATCACCCGGCGTTTTATGGAGCTGATAGAGCGGCTCAGCGCGGAACCCGTGCCCCTGCCCAAGGCGCAGGCCCAGGTCATGAGCAGCCCCAAGGCCCGCTCCAGCTATGACGGCCCGGCGGTGCACCAGATGCTGCCCGATTTCGCCTATGGCGACGCCATCGGCAATGATGTGCGGGCCATCCAGAAGATGCTGCGCTCCTGGGGGCTGGAGTCGGAGATATACGCCCGGCATGTTCACCCCAAGCTCTCCGGCTCCTGCCTGCCGGTGGAGGATTATTACCACAACGTGCGTCCCCAGGATGTGCTGATATTCCACTTTTCCACCGGGCATTCCTTGGCCGATGCGGTGCCGGCCATGCCGGGGCGCAAGGTGCTGCGCTACCACAACATCACCCCGGCCGAATTCCTGGCCCAGGTGAATCCCCAGGCCGCCGACCGGGCGGAATTCGGCCGTAAGCAACTGCCCGGACTGGCCGCCAGCGTGGAGCTGGGCATAGGGGTGAGCCCCTATAACTGCACCGAACTGGAAGAGGCCGGATGCCCCCAGATCGTATGCGTGCCCATCCTGGTGGACTTAAGCCAGCTTGACCTGCCCCCCGATCCCACCGTGCTGGCCCGTTTTGACGGGACTCGGGACAATATCCTGCATATTGGCCGCATCGCGCCCAATAAATGCATTCAGGATCATATCAAGGTGCAGTATTGGCTCAGCCAGATCAGGCCCGGCACCCGCATGCTGCTGGTGGGCGGGGCGGATTCCCGCTCGGGCTATCAGCAAGGGCTCAATCAGCTGGTGAATCAGCTCGGGGTGCCGGACGTGCATTTCTCCGGCCATGTGAGCACCGCGGCCATGCTGAGCTACTACCAGGTTGCGGACCTTTATCTCTGCCTCAGCGAGCATGAGGGCTTCTGCGTGCCCCTGGTGGAATCCATGCATTTCGGTTTGCCAATCGTGGCCCACGCCGTCACCGGGGTGCCGGGAACATTGGGTAACGGCGGAGTGCACCTTAAGCGCAAAGACCCCTTGTATGTGGCCGAGCTGATCGCCGGGATATTGGATGACCCGGAGCTGAAATCCGGCCTGGCCCGAGCTTCGCGGGATCGGCTGGAGGCCTTCCAGCCCAAGACCGTGGCGGCCCAGCTCAAAGATGCCCTGACAGCTCATCTGGGCCTGGACCTAGCCTGATGGACCGCCCGGTGGTTCTGGACGCCAGGCCCTTGCAGCCCGGCTTCAAATCCCACCTGGACCGGGGCATCGGGCGCTACACCAAAAACCTGATCAGCGCCCTGCTGGAGCTGGAAGGGGCGTCAGGCTTCACCCTGCTACTGCAAGCCGGGCTGCCCCGGCCGGATTTGCCGCAGGAGCTGGCCTGCCGCCACCTGCCCACAGCTCCGGCCTGGCTTCCGGGTGATGAGCGCATCTGGGCCCATCACGCCCTGGCCGCGCTAAAGCTGCCAAAGCTGGCTGCGGGGGCGGGGCTGGTGCATTTCTTCTGCCATCTGGATGCGCCCGCCTTTATCAAGGCTCCGGCGGTGATCACGGTGCACGACCTGATCTTCCAGCGCCTGGCCGGGCTCTACCAGCCCCCGGGCGGCGGCGCGGGATTCGGGCTGAAACGCTGGGTGGAAACCCGCTGCCTGTACCAGGCAAAGCGCATCATTGCGGTGAGCCGTCAGACCAAACGCGACCTCATGGAGCTGTATAACATACCGGACCGGAACATCAGGGTGATCCCCGAAGGACCCGACCCCGGTTTGATCCCGGCGGATGATCCCCATGAAATTAAAGCCGCGCTGGAACGGCATGGGCTGGGCGGCGGCGGGGCCTTTTTCTTGTATCTGGGCGGCATAGACCAGCGCAAGGGCTTGGAATACCTTTTAGAGGCGCTGGCCTTATTAAGGGAGCAGGGCCTGCCCCACACCCTGGCCCTGGCCGGAAAAATCCAAAACGACGCCCAGTACCCCACAGTGAGGGAGCACATAAGGCGTCTGGGCCTTGAGGACCGGGTGCGGCTTTTGGGATACGTGCCGGACCGGGATTTGCCCTCCCTGTTTGCAGCCTGCACGGGATTTGTGTTTCCTTCGCTGTATGAAGGATTCGGGCTGCCGCCCCTTGAGGCCATGGCCTGCGGGGCACCGGTGGTGGCGGCGGATGCTTCGGCGGTGCCCGAGGTGGTGGGCGACGCCGGCATCTTGGTGCGCCCTAAAAGCCCGGAAAGCCTGGCCGGGGCCATGGCCCGTCTGCTTGAAGAGCCCGGCCTGGCCGAAAGCCTGCGCCAGCAGGGGCTCAGGCAGGTAAAAAAATTCACCTGGAAGGCCGCCGCCCGGGCTACACTGGAACTTTACCGGGAGGCGCATAAGTGAACAGCCCGGCTGCGGCCATAAACCAAGACAGCCAGAACCAGGCCTTTGGGCTGGTTCTGAGTGAAATGGGCCTGGCTTTATTGGTGGCCCTGGGGGTTTATGCGCTGTTTTGCCGCATCTCCCTTCCCCTGTTGGGCCAGGAGCCGGTCTGGTTCGCTTTGGGCTGGTTTTTTCTTTTGGGCCCCCCCGCCGGGCTGCGTTTTTGGAAACCGCTCTATATCAATCCTGAAATCGCCCAAACCCTGGGGGCCGAGGCCTGCGGCCGGGGAGCCTTCATCCTGGGCGGCATCTTCCTGGGTTTTTTGGCGGCCTCGTCCCACCTGGGCAATTACAAGCTCTGGCTGGGGCTGGTTTACCTGGGCGGCATCACCCTGCGCCTGGCCGGGCTGAGCCTCAACCTGCGCACCCTGAGCCTGACCCAACCGGACAAGGTGATGCCCGCGCTGGTGCTGGCCTGGGGAATCTCCACCTCTGCGGGATTTTTGCTGCTGCCTTGGGTGCGGGTGGATCTGGTATCTCAGCCGCTGCCCGACCTGGCGGCTTTATTCAGCGCCCTGGCCGGAGCGGCTTTATGGGGCCTGGTCGCGGCCATGTCTTTTTTGGTCTGGCAGGTCTTCGGAGGCAGCCGCCGTATGGCATGGCTGGTCTTCCTGGCCATGGGGATGGGTCCGGGGCCCACCTTCGCCATATCCTGGTTCCCGCTTTGGGGACCCGCCGCCGGGGTGATTTTGCTGCTCCTGGTTTGGTCCGTGAAACGCTGGCTCAGGAAACCCCAGGCCGAAAAGCCGGCTGCTTATTCAGCTCCCCTGACCCTCTACTGGCTCCTGCGGGCCATGCTGCTTTTCTGGCTGGGCTGCGGCCTTTTGGTGGCTCTTGCCGCGGCCTGGTGGTTCCCCAACCTTGATCATATGTTCCGCGAAAGCCTGTGGCTGCAAGCCCTGGCCCTGGGCGGATTTTTGGTGCTGTGCGCCGGGGTGCTGGCGGAATACTCCCTGCCCCTGTTGGGCCGGGAGCGGTTTATGCACGTGGGGCGGGACCGCAAGGTTTTGGGGGTGATGCTGTCCGCGATGGCTTTATTGGCCGCGTTTGTGCCGGTGCTTTTCACTCCGGCCTATCAGAAGACCAGCCCCCCCTCGGAATTCTTCGGCCGCTCCCGGCGGGAACTGACCCAAAAGACCGTGGTCTTGAGCCCCTCAAACCCGGTTGTGAATTTCCACCCGCCCAGCTGGCTCAGCGGTTTGACCCATGTTTTTGTGATCAGCCAGCTATCCGGCGGCAGCCAGGTAAAGCAGGGAACCGTTATGGCCCAGCTGGAAATCATGGACGATTTGGGGATATTGTACGTCGACGAGCTGAGAGCGGGCATAGACACCGCAGACGGCGACCTGGCCCGCCGGGGCTCCAAGCTGCCCAGCAAACATGGCCCTGCCCGTTTGGCCGCCAGCAAACTGGTATATGCCCCAACGGGCGAGGCCTATGCCAACCAGCAATACTTCACCGGATTGTTTTTGGGCCGGGAGGTGCGGCGTATACGCCGGGTGAGGCTGCGCTACCTGTATAAAGGGAGCGAGGACCCGCCGGTTAAGCTAAAAATCCACCGGGTATTTGTTTATTGAGCCGGTTTATCCCCCGCCAGCACTTTGCGCACGGTTTTGCCAAGCTCATTCAGGCGGAAAGGTTTTGCCAAAAACCCGGTGGCTCCCAATGCGGTAATGTGGTTCGCGGTGGAGTCGGAAGAATAGCCAGAGGCCACCAGGACCTTGACCTTGGAATCCAGCTCTTTCATCCCCTTTAAGCAGCGCTCCCCCCCGATCCCAGGCATATTCAGATCCAATATCACAAGGTCTATCCGCTCCCGTTTTTCCTTGAAGACTTCCAGTGCGTCCTCGCCGCAATTGGCGGTGATCACCTTATAGCCGCTGCGTTCCAGGACGGTTCTTCCCAGGAGCAAAATTGATTCCTCGTCATCCACCAGCAAAACGGTCTCGTTTCCGGTCATTTCGGATTCATCCTGTCTTGCGTCTACAACGGGTTCTTCTACGGTTTCCTTTAAGCGCGGCAAATGGATAGTGAACAAGGTGCCCGAGCCCGGTTTGCTCTGGCAGCTTATATGGCCATTGTGATTTTGCACCACGCCATAGACCATGGCCAGACCCAGCCCGGTTCCCTTGCCCACTTCCTTGGTGGTGAAAAAAGGATCAAAAATATGCTTCAGGGCTTCTTTACTGATGCCCAATCCGGTGTCAGCCACAATGAGTTTAACATATTCGCCTTTTGGAAGTTCCTTGCCATATAGGGTGGCATCCTCACCCAGAACCACATTTTGGGTGGTGATGCTAATATTCCCGCCTTTGGGCATGGCGTCGGCGGCGTTGAGTCCCAGGTTCAGCAATATCTGTTCCAACTGGGTCGCATCGCCGCTGATGCCCCAAAGGTCCTCTTGGAGCTTGGTTTCAATACAGATCATGCGCGGCAGGGTATGCTGCAAAATCTGCACCGCCTGACTGATCTCATGGTTCAGGTCCACCGGTTTCAGCTTTGGCTCCACCTTGCGGCTGAAGGTCAGAAGACCGCGCACCAGATCACTGGCCCTTTGTACCGCTTTATCTATCTCTGTGCAGTAAAACCGCCGCGTGCCGTCATCACTGTTATCAGACTCCAAAAGCTGGGCATAGCCGCTGATTGCATGCAGGATATTGTTGAAATCGTGGGCGATGCCCCCAGCCAGGGTACCCACGGCTTCCATTTTCTGGGATTGGCGCAGCTGGGCTTCGAGCTGTTTGACCGCCGTGAGATCGGTCAGGTTAACCACCATGCCTGTGGACCTGCCGCCAGTGTCCGTAATGAGGGCCGCGCTGATCAGAATATCCAATATCTGGCCGTTCTTGGCCAGGCGCTTGGTTTCAATGCTTGCAGGCCGCCCGTCCTTATAGAGCTGCTTTATGGTTTGCAGGGTTTTTTCTTTTTCACTTTCGGGGACAAACGGGATGGTTTTCCCCTTGAGTTCCGACAGGCCCCAGCCGAAAGTTTTAATGAAGGCGGGATTCAGATAGGTGACCCTGCCGCGCTCGTCGTAAACCACCACCGGGTCCGGGTTGGCCTGCAATATGGCTTGCTGGCTTTTTTCCTTGTCTTTGATCTCACGCTCGGCCTGGTTGCGCTCGGTCACATTGTGATGCAGGATCACGGCTCCCTCGTATTGCCCGTTTTCACCCACAATGCTGGTGCCATGAATTTCCACTTCGAGAGTTTCACCGTTTTTGGTAATGCGCCGGGTGGAAAAACGGATTTTGCCATCGCTGATTTGGCGTTGCCAGGCCTGTTTGGTTCGGTCTATTTCCGTATCCGGCACAAACTTGATTTCGCCGCTTGAGAGCTCTTTAAGGTTCCAGCCGTATGTTTGCTCAAATGCATCATTGACAAAAGTAACCGCGCCCTTTGCATCATAGACCACCACCGCATTGGGCACCGCCTGCAAAAGCTCGCGGTAGCGTTCCCGGCTGGCCCGCAAGGCGGAATCGGATGCACGGCGCTGCTTCAGTTCATCATCCAGTTTGCTGTTCAGATTTGCGTTTTGCAGCGCAATGGAGGCCAGTTCGGCAAAACGGCGCAGAATGGAAATCACAAAATAACCGAATTCGCACTCTTCATCATCATAACAAATCAAGCCCAGGACCCCGGTCTGGTCCTTGAGCGGAAGAACCACGCTTGAACGCATATCCTTGAAAATAGAGCCCTGCAGCTTCCCTTCCCATTTGTTGTAGTCCCAGATCACGATGGGCCGGTTTTCCATAAAAACCTTGCCGGCCAAGCCTTCTCCCGCCTTGAGCTTCAGCCCCACAGTCTCCACGGCGCGCCCGATGGCGTATTTGCACTCCAGAGTTCCGCTTTCTTTATCGTAAAGATTTATAAAACCATGTGAGGTGTCGGCCAGTGAGGCGGCCTTGGTGATAATCAGCTTGAGCAGGCTCTCTATATCGGTGCGTTCAAATAGCCCGAGCGAAACCTCATGCAGAGCTTCCAGATATTCATTTTGCTTGCGCAGGGCCAACTCGGCCTTTTTGAGATTGGTAATGTCCACTCTAAGGCTAACCGTGCCCCCATCTTTGGTGCGCCGGTCGGTGTTCTTGATCCAGCGCCCGTCGCCCAATTCCTGGTCAAAGTCCCGGTTGCCGAAGCGCCGGGTTTCCATGCGTTCGGCCAGCCACTGTTCTTCCCTGCCTTTGGCCGCGGCATACTCCCCCCGAGAGGCGCCTATGCGTAAAAGTTCTTCAAACAACGCCCCCTTCTTCAAGGCATAGGAGGTTTGGGGATACATGGTTTTCAGTTTGGAATTGGCGTATTTGAGACGGTCTTCCCGGTCGAAGAGGACAAACCCGTCATCCAGGGTGTCGATTGCGTTTTCCAAAGACCTGCGCGCCTTCTTTTCTTCAAAAAGATCCTTTTCAAGATCCGCAATCTTCTGCTCTAACTGTTTGACCCGGCCATTTTCCGGCATAATTGTTTTGAGCTGCCCTTGATAGATGAATTATTGTTTACGGCTAAGCCCGCGTGCATCACCAATTGAAGCCCGCCGATTGCCAAGCAAACCTGGCTTGGCCAATCAGAAGGCTTGAATTCATAAAAAAAAACAGGACTTAAAACGTTTTTACTAATCCCCCACACAAGCCGGTTGGCAGGTGCCGGCTCCTAGATCTGGCAATTCACCTGATACAGTGTACCACGCAATAATGAAACCAGTCCAACAACTTGGTCAGACAATGACGATGGCCAGGAAAAGCGCTCCTTCCCTGGCCATCTAATCTGGTCAACCAGATATGTGGTGTGCGGAACCGGCTCCCGCGCCGGAAATGCAGTTGATCATCCTTTGGCCATGAGCAGCCTTGCCACCCGCATTGCATCTTCCGGCCGGTCCACCTCGGGCGAATCGTGCTTTGTGATCACGCAGCGCACCTTGTAGCCCGCTTCCAGAATCCTTAGCTGTTCCAGCTTTTCGATACCCTCCAGGCGGCCGGAGGGCAATTCGGCGTAGGTCTGCAGAAACCAATTGCGGAATATGTAGATTCCCAGATGTTTGTAATAGGTCTCCTTGCCCCCGTCGCGGGAATAAGGCAATGTGGCCCTGGAAAAATAGAGCGCATCGCCATTATTGTCAAATACGGCTTTGACGTGATTGGGATCGGTCTCTTCTTCCGGCCTGGTGATGGCCACCACGGGGGTGGTTATGCATACCCCGGACTCTTTACGCAAGGGCTCCGCGGTTTCATCCAGAAGGCTGGGCGGCATGAGAGGCTGGTCACCCTGCACATTGGCCACCAGATCATCAGGCCCCAGACCCAAAGTATGCGCCGCCGCCGCGGCCCGGTCCGATCCCGAATTCAGCTTGCTGGGGGTCATTATGGCCCGGCCGCCGAAGGCTTCCACCGCCTCTTTGATGCGCTCGTCATCGGTGGCCACGGTCACGCTTTCAACGCCGGCGGCCCGCCCGGCCCCCTCCATCACATGCTGCACCATGGGCTTGCCCGCGATATCCACCAGGGGCTTGCCCGGAAAACGCGAAGACCCGAAACGCGCCGGTATGATTACATGCAGGCCCACAGGATTACCATGCACTCACGGCTTTGGCGACCGCGTCGCTCATCTGTTTCAGTTTGGCCTCATCCCAGCCCAGCATGATCTGCCAGCTCAAGCAGCGGTCCAAGATGGCCGCGGTCTTGGGCAGGTCCTTGGGATCATAGGACAGGTTTCCGTCCGGCCTCACAAAGGGGTATCCGTTCTTTAGGTTGGTGGAGCCGTTGTGCAGGTGTTCCCAGTGGGCATAGTTGTGCCAGGTGTTCACGCCCCAGGGCACCGCTCCGGCCCCGTTTTCGGCCAAGAGCCCGGCCAGCTTGTCGGTCTCTTCCTTGGTCGGCATGAACCAGGACAGGAAGGTGGCCGAATCGCCGGCCCCGTCGGGCAGATGGCGGAAGCTGATGCCCGGCACCTTTTCCAGCGCCGCGCGCAGATAGGCTTTGTTCTTGCGCTGGGTCTCGATCATCTTGGGCAGTTTTTTAAGTTGGGCCAGGCCGATTGCGCCTTGCAGCTCCATCATGCGGAAGTTCATGCCTATAAAGCGGCGGCCCTCGTTGCCCCGGCCCACCGGTTTGTGGTCGTGGCCGTGGTCATGATATTCGGATGCGTTGCGCCAAAGCTCTTCGTCATTGGTTATGACCATGCCGCCTTCGCCGCAGGTCAGGGTTTTCACCGAGTCAAAGCTGAAGGTGCCCATGCGGCCGAAGGTGCCCACATGCTTGCCGCCCAAGGTGGTTCCCGCGGCCTGGGCTGTGTCTTCCAGCACCGGGATGCCGTGGGCGTCGGCCACGGCCATGATGTTTTCTATGCAAGCCTGGGCCCCGCACATGTGCACCGGTACGATGCATTTGGTATTGGGGGTTATCTTGGCTTTCAGGTCATCGGGGTCCATGCACAATGAATCGTCTATTTCCACAAACACCGGTTTGGCGCCGGCGGACAGGATGGCTTCCCAGGTGGCCACAAAGGTAAAGCCCTGGGTGATCACCTCGTCGCCCGCGCCGATGCCCATGGCGGCCAGGGCCACGGTCAGCGCGGTGCTGCCGCTGGTCACGGCCAGGGCGTGTTTGGCCCCGCAGAACTTTGCGAAAGCCTCTTCAAACTCGCGCACCCGCCAGGCGTCGCCCCGCTGGTCCCCGAATTCATAACGGAATAGCACCTTGCGCTGCATCACATCGGTTACCGCGGCCAGTTCCTCTTCACCCAACCATTCAAATCCGGGCATGTCTGCTCCTTCGATCAATTATAAGCAGCCTCTATGAGGCGCATTTTTATTTATTTCGGTTACTCGAAAGCCTCCAGATAAATGGCTTCCAAATCGGGCACTCCAACCTTGCGGGGGTTGTTTTCTATGGGACGGGCCACGGTGATGGCCTTTTCCGCCAGCTTGGACACCGAGTCCTTGGGTATATCAATCTGGTCCAGGGTGGCCGGTATGCCCACATCCATGGACAGGGCGAAGACCTCTTCCAGGCAGGCCTCGGCCTCCATGCGCATGGTGAGCCCATCGGGCAGCTCGGCCAGGGCGTTGGCCATGTTGGCAAAGCGTTCCGGGCAGGCCATCAGGTTGTACTCAAGCACATAAGGCAAAAGGATGGAATTGGCCTCTCCGTGGGGGATGTCGTAGAACGCGCCCAAGGGATAGGCCATGGCGTGCACCGCGCCCACTCCGGCCTGAGCCAGGGCCAGCCCGGCCAGGTAGGAGCCCAAGAGCATGTTCTCCCGTGCCTTCAGGTTCTCGGGGTGCGCCACGGCCTCGCGCAGGTTGCCGCCGATAAGCTCGATGGCGGTAAGCGCGTTCATCTCGCTTACCGGATGGGCCTGCAACGAGGTGTATGACTCCATGGCATGGGTCAGGGCGTCCATTCCGGTGATGGCGGTGATATAGGCCGGGCAGCTGACGGTCAGAAGCGGGTCCAAAAGGGCGGTGTGGGGGTAGAGATAGCGCCCGTTCATTCCGCCCTTGAACTGGTCCTTGCGCCCGGTGAATACGGCGGTGAAGGTCACCTCGCTGCCGGTGCCCGCCGTGGTGGGCAGGCAGATTACCGGCACGCCGGGCTGTTTGACCAGCTCCAGGCCGATATAATCCATGCAGCCGCCCGGATTGGTGATGAGCACGCCCACCGCCTTGGCCAGGTCCAGAGCCGAGCCGCCCCCGATGCCCACCACGGTCTTGGCGCCCAGGGCTTTGGCCTGCTCCGCCGCCGCATCGGCCTCGCCGGGTTCGGGCTCGCGGGTGATCTGGCTGTAGATTTCATAGGCCACCCCGGCTTTGTCCAGGCTGTCCAGGGCCGGCTTGGCTACTCCGGCTTCCAAGACATTCGGGTCAACCACCATAAGAACCGGACCGCCGCCCGCGATGGCCACTTCATCCGCCAGCTTGGCGGCCGCGCCCAGTCCGAATACGCTTCTTTTTATACTGTCTATGCTGAAAGTGTTTGGCATGAACTACCTTCCACAATTGGGGAGTTTACGTGGGTTAGAATCTTTTTGAACCTTTACTCGACGGTGATGTTATCATATTGGCCTGTTTTGTAAAGCTGACCTTTATCCCTGCAAACATTTAGCATTAACGCCGGCTCACAGCCGGCTTGACCCTGCCCCGGCCCGATGCTAGGTTCCTTTTGTGGGCAGGAGGGGAAGCCTTGATTGCTTGGTGAAGTTATCAGCATTTTGTTTGATGGAGGGCCTTGCGCGGACATGGAAATCAAAACCAGCACTAAATCGGGAGTGGAGGTGGTGCAGCTCATAGGGCGTTTCGACGCCCAATGCTCCGGGCAGGCTGCAAACAGGCTTGACGCCATAAACGGGCCGGGCATATCCAGACTGCTATTGGACATGGCCGAGGTTGACTATATCTCCAGCACCGGGCTCAGGGTGTTGTTGAATGTGGCGAAAAACTGCAAAACCCGCAATATCCGCCTGGCTCTGTGCGGACTGGACCCCTATGTTTATGAGGTTTTCGAGGTGGCTGGTTTTACGGCCATATTTGACATTTATCCAGACCAGGGAGCCGGGTTGGAGGCCATGACCGGGCAGTAATTGCGGCGAACCTTAATAATGCGTATAAATACCCCCGCCGCCTTGAGCGGTTAACCGGCCCCGACCTATTGAGCTGAAGGCTCAATCGGCGCTTGAAACGCTAAAGGTTTTCCGTTTATTGCGGTCCGGGGCGCTTAGGCATATTATTGGGAAACTTTTTCAACAGGCAAAGACATATGACCCAGACACCAGGCCAATCCGGCCCCCAAAACCAGTTTAATGATTTGACCCCCGAAGAACGCGCCCGGAACCGGCGCAAGGCGGCGCTGTGGCTGTTAATCATCTGCGCGGCCATCGCCGCTTTGATCTGGATATTCTGGGACCCGCTAACCGTTTTGACCAAAGATATGTATGAACTGGTGACCGACCGCGAGGTGTTCCGCCAGCGCATAGAGTCATACGGCATCTGGGCTCCGTTAGTTTTTGTAGTTTTTCAGATATTCCAAGTGCTTATATCACCAATCCCCGGAGAGCTGGTGGGCGCGGGCGGCGGTTACACCTTTGGCTGGTTTCCCTCGCTGGTCTACTCCACCATCGGGCTGACCATCGGTTCATGGATCAATTTCTATATAGCCAGGATATTGGGCAAAAGCTTTGTGGAACGCATGGTGCCTCCCAAGTTTCTGGCCAAGATAGCCTTTTTGATGAAGCGCCAGGGGGTGGTCACCACCTTTATATTTTTCACCATTCCGGGCTTTCCCAAAGATTATTTATGCTATGTGCTGGGTCTCACCCCCATGAGTTCGCGCATATTTTTGGTGGTCAGCAGCATCGGCCGCATACCCGGAACCTTGCTGCTCTCCATCCAGGGAGCGCTGGTGTTTCATGAGCAGTATTGGACCTTTGCCCTCATGGCCGCGCTTTCCCTGCTTTTTATCCTGCCGGTTTTCATCTGGCGCGAGAACATCTATCAGGCCCTGGCCCGTTTGGACGGCAATAATAAATCCCGGCCCGCCCGGTCCGGATCGGCCGGTTCGCCGCCTTCATCAGGCCAGGATCAAACCCAGTCCGACTGAGCCCTGGTCCCGGCGGGAAGCGGCGGCAGCCTCTTTTTGCCGGGAAGCCTGTCTCCACAAGGGATTTCCGCTTTTGATTTGTGGTGTGTTGTATACGCTCCCGCTTAACGGGCGGGCATGGAAAGCACCTTGGCCGGCCCCACCACGGCGTCGGGATCGGGCTGGTTGCGGGTATATAAAGAACAGGGCTGGCAGGTAAACGAAGTCCAGCGCCGGCGCACCACCACTTGCAGGCAAATGCCATACAGTCCGCAGCATAGATTTCTATGTCCGGCTACTTCATCAAAACTCAAAGGACGATCAAGCTTGGCCGGTCCATGCGGCCGGTAGTTGCGTTTCATTGGACTAACCGTTTGAGTTAGGGGTTTTTATGGCTTCCAAACATAACATAGGCGCTTTGCGAACGCCAGCACGGTATTGTTGCAATTGCGGAATACCCCGGATCGTACCTGGGTTTAGGGGCCCGGCGCGCCCCATGCCGGCCTCCGGGCCGCTTTATCCGTGATAAACAAGCATGGTCCTAGTATACTTTTTATATGGATATGATATTCAGCGCACTAGAGACCCGGGATTATGAATCCTGGCTGCAAACCCGCGAGGGATCGCAGTACATCGACGCAACGGTTTCGCTTCTGGACCGGCTGCTGGACTTCCAGCCGGGTTGGCGGGTGTTGGATGTGGGCTGCGGCCTTGGGGTGCATCTGGCGCACTTAAAAGAGCAGCATGGAATCATGGTCCATGGGCTGGAAGCGGGGCCGGTGATGGCCCGTCTGGCCTCCCAGCGCCTGGGCAGCCAGGCCGAGGTTGCCTGCGGCGACGCCTATGACCTGCCCTATGAGGACAATGACTTTGATGCGGTTATCATGGTCAACACCCTGGAGTTTTTGGAACGCAGGGGGCAGGCCTTGGCCGAGGCGGTGCGGGTGGCGAGCAGCCGGGTGCTGCTCATATCCTTCAATCCCTGGTCCGGGGGTTATCACCTTTGGCGCTACCTGGGTCAGACAACCCCGCTGAAACAGGGTAAACCCCTGGGATTCTGGTCTCTCAAAAGCCTGATCAGGGAATTTCTGGGCCTGGTGCCCCAAGCCTGGGGGGCTTCCAGCATCTGGCCCCGGGCCGGACTGGGCGTGCGGCCGGTATCCTCGCTTTTGGGGGTCTGCGCGGCGGTTACCCCCCGGTTCCGCACCAGGCCCCTCACCGTGAAAACCCGGGCATCGTCTCCTCCCACCCCGGCCCATGCCGGAGGCGCAGCCAGCGCCAATTCCTCCGGCAGAATTATCAGCTTGCACAAACACTCCAGATGAAATAAAACCAGGCAGCCAGCCGTCAAAGGTCTGGCTGCATTGTGCACAGGCCGGGGGCAGTTACAGCTTGCGCCCCGGTCCACAAGGGCGCAAAATGACCCGATGTGCGGTTTGCGCCGCAAGGCGCAAATAGACAAAGGGGGAGCGGGGCTGCATGATCACACGCCTTGTTCTTGGTATTAACTAACAAAAATGAAACTGGAGCAGGTGATGAAATCTGAGAGACTGAAATGGATTGGCTTTATCAGCACGGTTGTGTTTATTTGCGGTCTGATGCTTCTGCCCGGCGCCGCCATGGCCAAAAAGAACACTCCCTTCACTGCAGACCACATTACAACCGGTCCCGACGGAAGCCAGATCAAAGGCAAGATCTACGCCTCCCAGGACAAGATACGCATGGAGATGAAGCAGCCCGGCATGCCCGGCACCATGATCGTCATATATTCAAAAAAAGACAACACGGTGACCATGGCCATGAAGTCCACCAAACGCTATTTTATGATGCCGATGGGCGAGGACCCCATGGGTAAACTGCCCGGGGACGTTCCGCCCAGCAAGAAAAAGAAGCTGGGCAGCGAAACCGTAAACGGCTATAGCTGCACCAAGTATGAGGTCCTGAACGAGATGAACATCATGGGTCAAAAACAGACCTTCAAGCTCTTGGTTTGGGAATCCAGCAAATTCGCCTATCCCATCAAGACCAAGTCGCCCGAAGGCGCGACCCAGGAGCTGCGCAACATCAAGGAGGGCAATCCGCCGGCCAGCATGTTCAAGATGCCGGCTGGATACAAAAAAGCCGCCAACATGATGGAGCTTATGATGCCCGGCAAGTAATCCGAGGCCTTTGCCGGCCATGAGGCGGCACCATATCGGAAGATGATTATCCTCCGCCCCGGCGCTTCCCGGATGCCGGGGCGGAGGACGCCTGACAGAACGCTTCGGGGCCGGACCTCATGTGTCGCACCTGCGGGCGAAACGCCCGGACCGTTTACATCACTATGTGTTAAGGCAATATGCTAGAAGCAATACTCAGCGGCAGCCTGCTGGGCCTAAGCGCCGGTTTTTCGCCCGGACCCTTGCTGGTGCTGGTGATCAGCATCACCTTGCGCCATTCAATGGCCGAGGGCCTGAAAGCCTCGCTGGCTCCGCTTATCACCGACCTGCCCATTGTGATCCTGGCTCTTTGGCTGATGAGCTTGTTGAGAGGATCAGGCATATGGCTGGGGGTGATCTCCCTGGCCGGGGCCTTGTTCGTGATTTATCTGGGGGTTGGAACCCTGCAGATAAAGGGCATCGAAGAGCCCCAAAAAGACGACAAACCCCATTCCATACGCAAGGCGGCCCTGGTCAATTTTCTCAGCCCCCATCCCTATCTGTTCTGGTTCACCGTGGGCGCGCCCCAGGTGGTGAAGCTCAGCGCGATTGACTGGAGCCACGGCGGGGGATTTATATTTTGCTTTTATTTATGCCTGGTGGGTTCCAAGATGCTGACCACATTGCTGTTCGATAAAGCCCGCGCCTTTCTGGCCGGCAAGCCCTACCTGTATGCAATGCGCATCTTGGGGAGTCTGTTGATCGTATTCGGCCTGATAATGATAAAAGAGGCCTTGGAGCTTTTGGACCTCATCGCCGCCTGACCCCATGCCGCAAAGAGCTAACCGGCGCTGATCTCGTAAATCACTCCCGGAGTCTGGTCAGCCGCCTGGCCGGTGGCCCGGCCGGTGCCGTAATAGAGCTTATCGCCCACTGCGGCCATCTTGCCCGCCCAGGCTCCGGCCCCTTCAATATACAGAACCTCGGTCAGCACCACATTGTCCCCGTCCATGCTGGCCTCATAGAACCAAGTGGCTCCGGAGCCCTGGTTCATGGCCGGGAATATCATGCGGCCGGTCTGGGGATGAATGGCGGGCTCGCCAAAGCCCTGGATCTTGTCCAGGCTGCCGGATGGGGATTGATACTTGGCTTCTTTCCAAGTATCCGGATCATCAAAAGAGGCCCAGTAGACCTTGCCTTGGTCGGTGGTGGTGTAAAAACGCCGTGCGTTTTGGTCGGCCCGCAGCACTCCCCAGCCGTCAAAGGTGGTGACCAGCCGGGTGTTGCCGTCCTGGTCCACCTCATGTATGCGGGTGCCGCCGTATGCACTGGAGACAAGCACCTTGCCGTCATTGGCGCCGCCGGTGACCACCCCCAGGCCGGTGGGGAAACGCATGTCTTCCGGGGCTGAAAAAAGCTGCCACCCGCCGTTTCCATAGGTGATGACCATGCCGGAGTGCCCCGCGTTGCCAAAGCCCATGAACTGTCGTCCGGTGGCCTCGCTGATATAGGAAAATCCCCACTTGAGATTTTTGTAATCATGGGGCACCAGATAGGTGTAGTCCTGCTCTATATATGGCCCATCCGGGGAGGAGGCCACGTAATCCTTGCAGCCGCCCCAAGATTCAGGAGTCAGGTGGAAGCCGTCGCCAAAGCTGTACCCGTAGTGCCCGCTCTCGGCCTGTTCGGGCAGCGCGCCGCGCCTTTGAACGCCGTCCTTTTCGCTGTAGGACCAGATGGGGGTTTCATCCATGCCGTTGCGGGTTATGGCGCTGATCAGCAGCTCGCCGTTGTGCTCGAACATGGCCATGGGGGCCCGGTCGATCTCGCCCACCTCCTGGTATCCGTATTCGCCCGCCGGCAAGGAGTCGCCCACCCGCTCTCCCGAGCTGACCCGGCTGGAGGAGCTGACCGATGAATAGCTTGCACCCGAAGACCGGGTGGTTGGCATTATATTGGCGAAGTTGTCGCCCGGCCCCGAGGTCTGGCCGGTGCCGCTGTACCCATAAGAAGAATTGAGCCAATAGGCCGGAACCGAACCGGTCCAGGGCGTTGTCGTGGGACTGGCTTTCCAACCCACGCTGGTGGTAAGGGGATTGTATCCGTATGAGCCGCTGCCGTAGCCCAGGCCGTATGCCGAACCATAGCCCAGGCCATAGCCCATGCTGGAGCCGCTGCCCAGCATGGAGGAGGAAGTCAAAGATGAACTCTGGTTTATGGAATACGTGGAGCCGCTGCCCATGCCGTAACCATAAGGACTGCTCAAACTTGGTGCGGTCCAGCCCATGGCCAGGGGGTAGGTGTTGCCCGACTGGCTGAAATTGAACCTCATATTCAACGCCCGGTTCAAGGCGGCCTGAAATTCCTCCGGCCCCCCTTGGGAGCTGCGCCCCAACAGCGTGCCGTCTGGGGTGAGGTACGCGGTGACCGGGGAGGTGTTTGTTACTGGCGCATACACTGTGTCCGACTCCATGATGGGATTCCGGTGGTTTAATAAGCAATTTACTTGCCAGAACAGCCATCTAAATAGAGTACGTCTTTTCACAGAGTTACAAATATCGCCCTTGGACCGGGCCGGAAAAAGCAGCCGCAACCCGCGCCATGGGGCAAATTCTGCCCACTAAAAATGTGGATATTCGCCGCCCTTCATATGTGCTTAGTAACCGGAATGGTCATATTTTTTTTGAACATGAAAACCTTCTCCAAAAGGAGAAAGCGGAAAAAACATTGTCCCCAAGCGGGGCGCGGTCTGGGCATGGCCTGGTTTGATGCTAGAATAAATTGGATATGGGTGCATAATTAAGCCAGCACCTTTTCACCCCTTAGAACGAGAGGCATACCTAAATGGCTGAAAAAGATATCGCCCTGATCGGTTTGGCTGTAATGGGGCAAAATCTGGCCCGCAACATGGCCCGCAACGGGTTTGAGGTCATGGTTTATAACCGCAGCGAAGAAAAGACCCGTAAATTCATGAGCGGACCGGGGCGGGAAGACCGCTTGACCGCGGCCTACAGCTTGCCCGAGCTGGTGGGAGCCCTCAAGCGCCCCCGCAAGGTGTTTTTGATGGTGAAGGCCGGAGCCCCCGTGGATGCGGTGATTGAAAGCCTGCTGCCCCACTTGGAGCAAGGCGACCTGATCATGGACGGAGGCAACTCGCACTTTGCGGACACCACCCGCCGCATGAACGATCTGAGCGCCAAGGGATTCAAATACCTGGGCATTGGGGTCAGCGGCGGCGAAGAAGGCGCCCTATGGGGACCGGCCATCATGCCGGGCGGCCACAAGGAAGCCTATGAACCCATGGAAGCCTTGCTCCGGGCCATTGCCGCCAAGGCCGGCGACGGAGAACCCTGCGTGGCCTTCATGGGCTCCGGCGGGGCCGGACATTTTGTGAAGATGGTGCATAACGGAATCGAGTATGGCGATATGCAGCTTATCGCCGAGGCTTATCACATCATGAAGGACGGCCTGGGACTGTCGGCTCCGGAACTGCATGAGGTGTTCGCCGGGTGGAACCAGGGGGAGCTGGCCAGCTATCTGATTGAGATCACGGCGGATATATTCACCAAAATGGATGAGGAAACCGGGAAGCCCCTGGTCGAGGTGGTGCTGGACCAAGCGGGCCAGAAGGGCACCGGACGCTGGACCGCCCAGATAGCAATGGACCTGGGCGCGCCGACCCACACCATAAATGCAGCGGTCGAGTCCCGCATCATCAGCGCATACAAAAAAGAGCGCCTGGCCGCCCAGCCGGTGCTGAAGGGCCCCAGCCGCCCCGTAACCCAGGACCGGCAAGCCATGGTGCAGGCCGTGGGCCACGCGCTTTACGCGGCCAAGATATGCTCCTATGCCCAGGGCTTCGCCATGCTGCGGGCGGCTGACGCGGAATACGGCTTTGGCCTGGATTACCCCGCCATCGCGAAAATATGGCGGGCGGGCTGCATCATCCGGGCCCGCTTCTTGGATGACGTGAGCCGGGCCTTTGGCGAAAACCCCGATCTGGCCAACCTCATGCTGGCTCCCTTCTTCGCGGACGCCATGAACAGCCGTCAGGAAAGCCTGCGCCTGGTGGTGGCGGCGGCGGCCGGCGCGGGCATACCGCTGCCCGCCATGAGCGCTTCCTTGGCCTATTATGATTCCTATCGCTCCGCAAGCCTGCCGGCCAACCTGCTCCAGGCCCAGCGGGACTATTTCGGGGCCCACACCTACCGCAGGGTTGATAAGGAGGGAATCTTCCACAGCCAGTGGACCTAGTTGGTCCTTAAGCCGCATACGGGATCAACTGAGCCTCCGGAGAGCCGCAGCAGACGAGGCCTCCGGAGGCCGCCTGATTTTTGCCTTTTTCAGCCCTTCTGTGCCCTATAAATTTTCAGTACAGATAATAAGCTGAAAATATTAAATATAAATTACACATAAACTCGATATTTCCCGCTTGGCGTCCCCTCCCCGCCTTCTCAAGGGCAAGTTGTAGTTGACAGTCCCGGACCAGGATTGGCAGGATGTGTTCATAGACCTATGCAACTCTGACACGCCCATGACGCTATTAACTAACGCTTCTGCTTTTCACCCTTGCACCCTTTGGCTGGGTGCCAGCCGTTTTTAAAGGCTGGTCCCGCCCCTCTTGTTGGGACTCAATGCCCAGGCCGCGCATGCGGCGTCCGGGCTGTGGTTTTTAAAACTTCAACCGTGAGGAGGAGGTATGTTGGGAGCCAAACTCAGAATAACAGGCATCATGCTGCTGGTGCTGGGTATAGCCTTTGGTTTTGCGGGCTGTGCCAGCGTAAAAGAGGCTGCGCAGGCGGTCATCGGATCGCCCCAGCCCGAAGGGGCGATTTGCGCAAACTCGGTTAAGGTTCAGGTTGCCGATGAAGCCGCGCTTGAAGGGTTTGAATGCAGTTTCAAGAAATTTGACGGTGTGAAGTCCCTTTGGTTCAAGGTGACCCTCAGAAACATCAGCAAGGAAGACCAGCGCTATAAGGTCAACATCTTTTTGGACAGCGGAAAGGCCGTGGGCGGCCTGATCCCCCGTACGACCAAGAAGGGTCTTATGAAACCCGGAGCCACCGCATCATTCTCCTATCCGGCCAAGGGCCAGGACACCAAGCCCAAAGAGGTCACCCTCATAGTCAAAACCATGAGCAAATAGCTGAATTAATGCAAGACACAGGAGGTAAATGATGAAACGCCTGTTAACCATATTAGTGATTTGCCTGGCCTTGGGCCTGGCTTCCAGCGCCCTGGCCCGCACCGAGTTTATTTCCCTGGGCACCGGCGGCACCGGCGGCATTTATTATCCCTACGGCGGCGGCGTGGCCGAAATCTGGTCCAAGCATGTCGAGGGGGTCAAAGCAGTGGCCGAGGTGACCGGCGCTTCGGTGGAGAACGTGAAGCTGGCCCACAAGGGCGAGACCGTAATCGGCGAGGTCATGGGCGATGTGGCCGCGGCCGGTTACAAGGGGCTCAGCAAATTCAAGGGCAAAAAACACAACATCCTCACCCTGGCTGTCATGTACCCCAACCTCTTGCAGGTGGTGGCCCTCAAAAAGAGCGGCATCACCAATCTGGAGCAGGTGGTGGGTAAAAGGGTGAGCACCGGGAGCCCCGGGTCGGGAACCAACTTCATGTCCGAGGCGGTCCTCAAGGCCATAGGGGTGGATTTGAAGTCCTACAAAGACAGCCGCTTGAGCTTCACCGAGACCGCCAACGCCCTGCGTGACGGCACCATAGATGTGGGCTTTTGGTCGGTAGGTCCCGGCACCAGCTCCATTTTGGACCTGGCCACCACCCATGAAATCCATATCATCACCATCACCCCCGAGCAGGTGAAGAAGGTGCTGTCCACCAACAAGACCTATTCCTCTGTGGCCCTTGGCGGCGGAGTCTACCGCGGGGTGGACAAACCCGTGCCCACCATAGGGGTGTGGAACGTTATGATCTGCCAAAAATCCCTTAAAGAGGACCTGGTCTATAAGCTGGCCAAAGCGCTTTATGAAAACCAGGATTATCTTTTGAAGATTCATCCCAGCGCGGCCTACACCACCCCGGAAAACGCGGTGAAATACTCACCCATTCCGCTACATCCCGGCACCATCAAATACTTGAAGGAAAAGGGCGTCAAGGTGCCAGCCAAGCTGATGCCCTAAGATTTAATTATGAGACCTAAAAAGGCCGCCCGGCTGCTGACCATGATCAGCGCCGGGCTGGCCATCGTTGTTCTTATCGGCTTCGTGAAATCAGGCGGAGCGGAACTGACGGTTTCACCCGTGAAGGGGGGGGAACCGCTCTTCGTGGGGCTGTTCGCTCCCGGCGAGACCTTCACATTGCACTACATGCACTCGGTGGAGAACGCGCCCATATGGGAGGTGCACAGTCTGGACGGCAAAGGGCGCATCTTCATAGAGGAAGAGCGCTATCTGAAATTCGGGGCGGGCATGGGCAAGATGCCCGGCGTGGGCCGCATGGTCATGAAGGGCCCCTATGAGGCCATTGTGGATATGCACCAGCCGGTGGGCGATTTTATTCTGCGGGTGGGCAGCCCGGGAGTCGACCACACCATACTGTGGCGGGGCGCAAGTTTGAACCTTTCCAAGCTGGCGGCCCACAAGGCGGTGCTTTTTGAGGGCAAGGCCATCAATTGGTGGCAGAAGATCTACCGGGCGATGTTCCCTCATCCGGCCACGCCCCAAAAGCCTCCCGGCGATTGAGCCCAAAAAAAGGCCTCAAGGATCTGAGGCCGGAACAATGTGCTCTAGCTCCGGCGCCGCCCTGTAACCCGCAGCCGCGAACCCAAAGAAGGCAGGCTAACCGGCCCAGCCCGGCCCGTTGTCCGCCGGGCAGGATTATTCATTACCCAGGCAGCTCGATTTGCTCCAATTGCCATGTGCTAATGACTGGATCAGGCGTGCGAACCTGCCTCCAATCGTACTTTATCGGGGAGCGTAATGACCCAAGAAATCAGCAGATCACAAGACACCGCAGCGCCAACCGCCCAGCATCATGCCCTGGTGGTTTACACCGCCAAAGTAGTCATGGTTCTGGCCGTGGCCTTGAGCATTTACCAGTTATATACAGCGGGGATCACACCGCTGACCGCCCTGGTGCAGCGCTCCATACACCTGGGGGCCATACTTGGCCTCACCTTCCTACTAAGGCCTCCCTATGCCGGGGTGAAAAAGAACCAAGTCAATGTCTGGTTCGTGGTGGACTGGATTCTCACCCTGGCCGCTTTTTATTGCGTTTACTATATCTGCGCCAATCTCACCGCAATATTTGAACGCCAGGGCGACTGGCTGCCCATGGATTACTGGGTGAGCATCATCGGGGTTTTCTGGTGCTGGAGGCCTGCCGCCGGGTGATCGGCGGCGAGATGGCCGGAATCTGCCTGGCCGCTTTGATCTATGCCTATACTCTCGGCGACATCATACTTGGTATTATGGCCTGTATCCTTTTGATGCAACTCAACAAAAAGGCGTTTATCAAGGCGGCGGCGGTCGCCGGGGTTACTTTTTTGTACTGGCTCTATGGTTATGGCTACAACATCGGCATAGAGATCGGCGAGCCTTATCTGTTTGACATGTTCCTGCACAAGCCCTACAGCGTGGAGCGCATAGTCACCACCTTGTGGCTCACCACCGAGGGCGTCTTCGGCCTGCCCATCGGGGTGGCGTCCACTTTCGTCTTCGTGTTTGTTTTGTTCGGCGCTTTTTTGGAGGTGACCGGCGGCGGCGGTTTCTTCATAAACCTGGCCTATGCCCTAACCGGCAAATACTCCGGAGGTCCGGCCAAGACCTCGGTCATCGCCTCGGGCTTCATGGGGTCGGTCTCGGGCTCGGCGGTGGGAAACGTGGTGGCCACGGGATCATTCACCATCCCCATGATGAAAAAAGTGGGCTACCGGCCCCATGTGGCCGGGGCCATCGAGGCGGCGGCCTCCACGGGGGGCCAGCTCATGCCGCCCATCATGGGCGCGGGCGCGTTCCTCATGGCCGAATTCACCAACACCAGCTATCTGACCATCATCAAGGTGGCTCTGGTGCCGGCCATACTTTATTACCTCACAGTGTTATTGTTCGTGCACTTTGAGGCCAAAAAGCACGGCCTGGAGGGCCAGCCCAAGGAAAGCCTGCCCAAGGTGGGCAAGGTGCTGGTGAGCGGCCTGCACTTTTTGGCGCCGGTGGCCATATTGATCTATGTGCTGGTGAACAACTACTCGCCCATGTTCTCCGGCTTTGTGGCGGTTCTCAGCACCATGGGCGCGGCCCTATTGTATAACGCGCTTATGACCGGCCTGGGGAAAACGGAAACGCCCCCAGGCTCATTTGCCCGTTGGGGGGCGTTTGCCAAAACCGAAGCGAAGGACATATTCACGGCCCTGGAAAAAGGCGCCAAAAATGCGGTCATGGTCTCGGTGGCATGCGCGGCGGCCGGAATCATCGTGGGCATGGTGACCCTGACCGGCATGGGGCTCAAGTTCTCCAGCTTGGTCCTGGACTTGAGTTTCGGCATAAAAGCCCTGGCCATACTGCTGATAGGCGCGGCTTCTTTGATCCTGGGCATGGGGCTGCCGGTGACGGCTTCCTATATCGTGTTGGCCACTCTGGCCGGACCGGCGCTTTTGGATATGGGCGTGCCTATCCTGATCACTCATATGATCGTATTTTGGTACTCCCAGGACGCCAATGTAACCCCGCCGGTATCCCTGGCTTCATTCGCCGCGGCGGGGGTGGCCGGGGCCAATCCCATGCAGACTGCATTTGTGTCTTGGAAATTGGCCAAGGGATTGTATATTATTCCTCTGGTCATGGCCTACCGGCCCATGCTGGGCATGGGCAAGGAATACGACCTTATGCACTGGGAGGTCGGGCTTACCATGTTGACCTGTGCGCTGGGCCTCTTGGCTTTTGCCGCGGCCTTGGAGCGCTATTTTGTGCGGAAAGCCACCTGGCTGGAAACCGGCCTGTTTTTACTGGCGGCCTGGGGGCTTTTCTGGCCCACTTACTGGAGCGACCTGGCCGGAGCCTCATGCCTGGTTGCGGCAGTGGTCATGCAAAAAATCTATAAACCGGCGGAAGTGGAATCTGCAGTCTAGGGGACGGTGACATGGACAGATACTCAGCGGATGGTTTACGTAAATATGGTGCGGACCTGCTCATGGCGGCGGGCATGGCTGCGGATAAGGCCCCCACGGTTTCGCGCATCCTGGTGGAGGCGGATCTTTTGGGCCACACCACCCACGGTTTGCAGTTGGTGGTGCCCTACTGCGCGGCCATGAAGAATGAGACCCTGCCCAGTGAAGGCGAGGCAGAACTGGTGAAGGACACCGGTTCCACCGTGTTATGGGACGGCCATTACCTGCCCGGCCCCTGGCTGGTGGAGAACGCCATAGATTTGGGCCTGGAGCGCCTCGGCCGGCATCCGGTGATGAGCCTGGCCATCCGCCGCGCCCACCATACCGCCTGTCTGGCGGCTTATCTGACCCGGGTTACCGACCTGGGCTATATGATCATGATCTACAACTCCGATCCGGACCACAAGGGAATCGCGCCCTTTGGGGGCAAGGAGCCCCTCTTGAATCCGGACCCCATCGCGGTGGGCATCCCCACCGGCGGAGACCCCATACTGGTGGACATATCCACCTCAACCACCAGCGTGGGCCAGACCCTTAAGGCCAAAAAGGCGGGCAAGCGCATGCCGGGCAAGTGGCTGATGACCGCGGACGGTAAAGCCTCTGACGATCCCGAGGACTATTTCGCGGACCCCCCGGGCTCCATTCTGCCCCTGGGCGGCATGGATGCGGGTTATAAGGGTTTCGCCCTGATGCTCATGGTGGAGGCCATGACCAACGCCATGTCCGGCTGGGGACGCAAGGACGAGCCCGGCCGCTGGGGCTGCAATGTATTCATTCAGATCCTGGACCCGGAAGCCTTTGGCGGCAAAGACGCCTTTGTGGCCGAAAGCAGTTTTGTGACCCGGTTATGCCTGGCCAATCCGCCCATCGACCCGGACAATCCGGTGCGCATGCCGGGCCAGGCGGGCCTGGCTAAAAAACGCGACGCCCTGGAAAACGGGGTGATCCCGGGCGAAGCACTGATGCCCCGCCTGGCCAAGCTGGGTGCAAAACTGGGCGTAAAGGATATAAAGCCGCTGGGTTAACCCGCATATTTCACAAGGATTCGGCATCCGGCTGCGCCAGAGGTCCATATGCTGCGTTGCCGGCTGCGTTCGCGCCTCGATGTAGCTTAGGCTACACCTGCGGCGCTTGCTTGCCGGACGCCTTGCCTCCGGCCCGCTGGCTGTGCCGGGCCTGGATGCAAATTATTCCTAAAAATGACGGGACTTTTTTCATATAGGCCCCATAAATACTGGCTTGTTGCTCAATGCCGCCCAACCCTCATGAAATGTGCGGGTTAGCTGCGCTCTGTTATGACATGCCGCCCGGTTCTGCTTTCCGCAGGCGGGCGGCTTTTTTTTTCGTGGGAAGATTGCAGAATTTTACAAATAGATCCTTGCACCTGCATTTCCGGGGGAATCCGGCAATCAGTTATTAATAATTGCGCCCTCATAAAAAACGCCCGCTGAAACGGATTTCAGCGGGCGGAGGCAGGCTGTAAGCCTGTTTTCTATGATTTGAGTTCGGGTCCCTTGGGATAGGTGCCCAGCCAGCGGTAATAGGAGGTCGCCGCCTGCACCTGTTTCAGGATGTCGCTGAGGCGGCCGTTGCTCTGTTCATGCTCAAAGTCCAGGTAGAACTGATACTCCCAGGGCCGCTCGCGCACCGGCCGGGATTCCAGCTTGACTATGTTCACTTTGTGTTCGGCGAATATCTGCAGCACCCTGAAAAGGGAGCCCGGCTTGTCGCTGACCCGGAATATGATGGAGGTCTTGTTCCTGGGCTCCCCGGGGAAGCTGTCTTTACTGACCACCACGAAGCGGGTGAAGTTTCTGGGGTTGGACTCGATGCCTTCTTTGAGCACCGTCATGCCAAACAGCCCCGCCGCCTCTTTGTTGGAGATTGCGGCGCTCTGATGGTCTTCAGCCTTTTTGACCCTTTCGACATTGCTCACGGTGTCGTTGCTGACAATAAGATCCCATTCCGGGTGCTCATTTAAGAAACTCTTGCATTGCTCAAACACCTGGGGATGGGAATAGACCCGCTTGATCTGGCCAAGCTCGGCTCCATCGGCCCCGATCAGGCAGTTTCTGACCCGCAGGTTGACCTCACCCACGATATGGAGATCATGGTCCATCAAAAGGTCGTAGTTTTCGTGGCGGCTGCCGGAGATGGAGTTTTCCAGGGGCACCACGCCCAAAGAGGCCTCCCCGCTGTCCACCGCCGCAAAAACCTCCTCAAAGCTGCCTTTACTCTCCAAGTCCACCGAGCCGAAAAACTGCTGCGCGGCTTTGTGGCTGGTGGTGCCGGGTGCGCCGTGATAAGCCACCTTTGAGGGCTTTTTCCCCTTGGCAGCCAGGGGCTTAAATACCTTGGCTTTTTCCAGATAGGACAGATCCACCTGCTTGTCAACCACCGGAGAGATTACATAAAGATCCCGCATGAGCTGCTCAAACTGTTCGGGATAAAGGCTCTGGGGACCATCGCTTAGGGCCAGTTCCGGCTGGGTGTGCACCTCGATGGTCAGGCCGTCGGCCCCGGCCGCTATGGCCGCCCGGGCCATGGGGGCCACCATTTCCCTGATGCCGGTGGCATGGCTGGGATCAATAATGATAGGCAGATGGCTCAGTTTTTTGATCACCGGCACCGCGGTGAGGTCCAGGGTGTTTCTGGTGTAGGTCTCAAAGGTGCGGATGCCGCGTTCACACAGGATGATCTGGTCGTTTCCCTCGGAGGCCACATATTCGGCGGCCATGAGCCAGTCTTTTATGGTGGCGGACAAACCGCGTTTTAACAGCACCGGCTTGCCCATGCGTCCCACGGTTTTTAAAAGCTCGAAGTTCTGCATGTTGCGGGCGCCCACCTGCACCACGTCGACATACTTGACCATGAGATCGGCCTGATTGGGGGTGGTCATCTCGGTGACCACCCCCATTCCGGTCTCTTCGCGCACTTCAGCCAGGATCTTGAGGCCCTCCTCCCCAAGACCCTGGAATGAATACGGTGAAGTGCGCGGTTTGAAGGCCCCGCCCCGGAAAAGCACCGCGCCGGATTTACGCACCGTGCGGGCTATCTCCAAGGTGCGCTCGCGTTCCTCGACTCCGCAAGGTCCCGCGATTACCACCAGACGGTCGCCTCCCACCTCTACGTCGCCCACCCTGATGATGCTTGGTCCCGGGTGCATTTCACGGCTCACCAGCTTAAAGGGCTGCGAAACCGGGATGGCCTTGGCCACCCCGGGCATGGTCTCATAATGCCGGATATCACGCGACAATTTGCCGACCACCCCCAGGACGACTTCCTCCACGCCCTGGATTTCCTTGATGATGCAGTCCTCTTGTTTGAGGCTCTCCACGAGCCCCGCTTTGTCCTTTTGGCTGATGTCCCTTTTCAGCACCAGGATCATGATGCGTCCTCCCAACCAAGGCTGTTCCGTAAAGGTATTGATCTAGGCCGCCATGGCCTGTTTCAATCTATTATTGGCCCATAAACACAAAAACCCCGAGGAACTTTTTGTCCTCAGGGTTCGCCGGGCCCCGGGGCGGAGTTTCCATCCACCCGGGCCTATTTTTTAGCTAAGGTTAGCCGCCCGGGTGGATGGTGCTAAAAAAGAAATAAAAGCTGTAATAGCTGCGGAATTTCTTCATGACCATCTTGCTCCGGGTGCTCCTTGGCCGCTTATTGCGGCTGTGTTTGTTGCGTTTGTCTTTTAAACACTTATACAAAAGCCCTGGCAATGTCAAGCGCACATGCGTTTTTTATTTTTTCAAACCGGTCCGGTAATCGTATTGCCATTTTTGCAGACCGGCTCCGGCCAGGGGAAAGGCGGCATACAAGCGAGATTTGATTGGTACGGAATGTGATGGTTAATCAGTGAATGGTTTGAGTGCGGTCTGTGGTCTGCAATGTCCCTTTAGGCGGCTTAATCAGCACCGCCAGCCTGCTATATAATATTCTTTGAAAGATGCTTCAGTGAGCACCGAAGCACTGCTGGTTAAAACATCGCTACTGGGCAATAGTGCGGGATTCATAACGTCACGGCACATGATCTTTTGTTAGGGGGATTCCTAAGGGGCTGCGAGCTTTTGGATCATCCAAAAGCGACAACCCCTTGAGCCGCCGGAGGCCATAATAAATGATTTAATCATTTATAACTGGCAGATAGTATGTTAAATTTTCTGGTTGCAAAAAGATAAAAAGATAAATTTTCTTGGGGGGATTCTTCGCCTTTTGGTAGTCAAAAGGCTCGCCATCTCCCCTTACCCCCGGCTCGCGAAAAACCCATCAAGATACGCCGATCCGCCTTTTTTATCTGATAAGGCAAGCTCAGTTCCAGCCCAAGTATAAGAATAAAATTCCGTGCACAAAGAAAGACAAAGGCTCGTTCATAACCTGGGTTGCAAACTCAAACCTTCACTGTTTATCATACGCCGCCAGTCTTCATGCCCCTAACCCCGCTCAGCAGCAAGACGCGCCTTTTCCCCCAGCCGGTTTCCGATAATCATCAAGGCTGCATTCGCAGTCGCAGCCCGAGAAGCCCATGCTGGTTCTAAGCACCGCTGATGCGCAGCCCACCCCCACCTCAACCGTAATGGCCTGGGTGGGGCAGTTGATCATGCAGGCTCCGCACTCCATGCAGGCTCCCCGGTCCGCCATTTCCGCCTTGCCGTTTTGCTGCACAAAAACCGCATGGGGGCAAACCGCCGAGCAGGCCCCGCAGCCCACGCACTTTTCGGGCTCAAATTCCAAGGTGACCGCATCCTCGATGTAGCGAAAGCCAGACATATCTTATCCCTTTCAACCCCCAAACAGCCACAGAAGCGCGCCCAGCGCGGCTGATCCCGCCTGCAGGGGCACGGCCAGACGCATCTCGCGCTTGACTCCGGAAAGCGAAGTATAAGTGGACGAGCCGGTAAAATTCATCAGCATGAATGAGCCATAGGCCCCGCTCAAGAGCACCAGGCCCCAGCCGCTCGGATCGGCGAAGCCGTGCACGGCCAGGATGAACAAACCAAACACCACTGCGGGCCCCAGCGCTTTTAAGGCAAAGGCCCGGCCCGGCAGCCAGGGGAGCAAAAGCGGCCCCAAGGCCCCGCCCGCCATTCCGCCGCCCAGGGTCCACAAAAGCCCCAAGGTCCCGCGCTCCAAGCCCTGCACCCAGGGCCCGGCAGTGGTGACAACCCCCATGATTTGAAACACCGGCAGGCACGAGACCGCGAGCTTGATCATAGCCTTTATTTCATTTGGCACCAAGACCGCACGGTCCAAAAGGGGAAAACCCCTCTCGCGCATTTCTGGGGTGGCCTTGCGCCCGTTTTCCAAATAGGCCGGCAGATCCCCGGCCAGGATCGGCCCCCACAGCACCTCGAATCCCGAGGCTTTCTTCACCTTAAAAGCCGAGATGCCGGGTCCGGCCAGCTGAGGCGCTATCAAACGGCGGTGGTTCACCACCTTGGCCAGCCCGCTGCTTTTTATGGTTTCGACCAGATTATCCGAACCCATGGTCTGCTTGCCCGCCGCGCACCAAACATTTACGCCGGCGGTGTCCAGCACCAAAATCCAGAGGTCACGCCCCTTGAGCTTGCTGCGCAGGCTGTCAAAGCTGAGCTTGTAATTCGCCGAGATGAGCACCTCGCTGTCCGGGGCCGGATTATTGAGGGCATACAGTCCCGGCTCCACCTTGTAGTCCGAGCGTCCGAAACCGCAGCGCACCTTGATGGCTCCCCAATAATCCTTGGCCCGCAGATGGGAGTTCACCCTGGGTATTCTGCCTATGACCGATTCGCAGGCGCCGTGCACAAAAGCCTGCTCATGGCTTGGAATTTCATATTGCTGCGGCGGCGGAGCGGTCAGATCGTCCATGGCCGTAAAACCGGTTTGGTATTCCGGAACCGGCGCAAGGTCTATTTCCATGTTAACTGTCTCCAAACTGGCTGCGGGCGCACCGGCACCCTGGCCTATATCGTCTTTTTACGATAAAGTCAGATTCACGGATTGTCAAGGAAAGAGGTATGCTTTTTATTGTGCGAAACTCTGCCCTGGTCCGGTAAGCTTGCACTTTGGCGGGCTTTTATTTATTTTGGATTTTCCATGGTCAGCATCAAATAAGGAGCCTTGCATGAATCAATGGCGGCAACGTGCGGTCAGGGGAATAAAGGCCGGTGACGTATCGCTTGAGACCCGCACTTTCAGCCAAGAGGACATGGAAGCCTTTGGCAGGGTCACCGGGGATTACAACCCGGTGCACTACGACCCCCGCTTCACCGCTCAAAAAGGCATGGACGGGCTCATTTGCCATGGGCTCTTGATAGCCAGCATGGTCAGCCGTTTTGGCGGCCAGGTGGCCTGGCTGGCCTCGGGCATGGATTTCAAATTCCTGAAACCGGTCTACCCGGGGGACTCCATAACCTGCCGCATAGAAATACTTGAGGTTGATGACCGTTTGAGGGCAAAAGCCGCGGCCTGGATGCACAACCAGGACGGCGTCAAAGTCATGGAGGGCACATTCAGCGGGGTTCTGCCCAATGAAGCGGAGCGGGGGCTGCTCGCCCGCATGCTGCAAGAGGGAGACCCAACCAACGGTTTGGCCTGAAGGGGCTATTCCGCTTCCAGATCCAGCCCTATTTCAGCGGCCAGAGCCCGCAACCTTTCCTGGGCCCTGTCGAAATCATAGGCACTGAGGCTGTGTTCTATGGGGTCCAACCCCAATACAGCCGGACCGGAGCCCAGCTTGGCCTTCAGTTCATCCAGCACGTCCTGGGCGTCCAGGTCATCATCGGCCAGAAGAGCGGCCAAACGGCGGAATAAAGGCTTCAACAGCTCCGGGTCCTGGGGGGCCGCATCGGCCCGGGCGGCCGGACCCTGTTCGGTTTCCTTAAGCCCCTTGATGGCTTTCAGCACGGTTTCCAGCTCTTGTTTGAACCGGGTCAAAACGGCCTGGCTCACTTGAGCGCCCCCGGCTTTCAGGTCCCTGTCCAGATCTGCGGCAGCGGCTTGCAGGTCTTCGGCCCCTATGTTGCCCGCCACTCCCTGTATGGTATGAGCCAGGCGTTCGGCCAATACCATATCCTGTCTTTTCAGGGCCTCTTTGATCTGCTGCCCGGCCTTGGCCTGGCTCTCCAGAAACTTGAAAAGCAGGCTGTGGTACAGGCCAAGGTTGCCTCCCAGGCGTTTAAGGCCGTCCTGGGTGTTGATCCCGGCCAGTTCAAGGGTTTGCGCCGGTTTTTGGGTTGAATCCTCAGAAGCGGAACCGGCGGGCTCCACCGGGCCTTCAGCATCTTTGCGCATCCATTTGGCCAGGGTGCGGAAAAGCTCCTCAACGTCTATGGGTTTGGACACATGGTCGTTCATGCCCGCGGCCAGGCTCTTTTCCCGGTCACCGGCCATGGCGTTGGCGGTCATGGCTATGACAGGCAGGTCCCTAAAACGCTCATCCCGTCTAATTTCACCGGTGGCGGTGTAGCCGTCCATCACCGGCATCTGCAAATCCATCAGCACCGCATCATAGGTTTTTTGGCTCACCATGCGCACCGCTTCCTGGCCGTTTTGGGCGATATCCACCCGGCAGCCTTCGGACTGCAATATTTCCTGGGCCACCTGCTGGTTTATTTCGTTATCCTCCACCACCAGCAAGCGGGCGCCCTGCAGTATGCTGTGCACCGAGGCAGCCTCAGACTGCTTGGGCTGCCGGGGTTTTCGCGGCGCATCTTTGCCGAACGCAGTCATGATGGTGTCAAAGAGCAGCGACGCACTGACCGGCTTCAGCAAAAATCCATCCAGACCCGCAGCCTGGGCTTGGTTGATCACCTCCTCGCGGCCATAGGCCGTGATCATGACAATCTTGGGCTGCTTTTTGAGCCGATGATTGGATTTGATAATTTGACTTGCCTTGATGCCGTCCATGCCGGGCATCTTCCAGTCCATAAGCACCAGGCTGAAGGGCTCCGGGGTCCGGTCGGCCAGTTCCACCTCCGAGATACCCTCCATGCCCGAGGCGGCCTGCACCACCTCGAACCGCATCACTTCCAGTAGGTTTTGTAAAATTTCCCGGCTGGTTACATTGTCATCCACCACCAGCACCTTTTGTCCGACCAAATCCGCCGTGGGCATATATCGTGGTTCGGTTTTCTCCAGGCTGCGCCCGAATCGCGCGGTGAACTGGAACTCGCTGCCCCCGCCGGCCTCGCTCTCCACCCATATTTCACCTTGCATCATATTCACCAGGCGTTTGCAGATGGTGAGTCCCAGACCGGTGCCCCCGTATTTGCGAGTGGTTGATGTGTCAGCCTGGCTGAAGGCCTGAAAAAGGCCTGATATCTGTTCAGGGGTCATGCCGATGCCCGTATCGCGCACTGAAAAGCGCAGATTAATGCCGTCCTGATCCTCTTCCACCAGCTGGGTGGTGATCACTATTTCTCCTGCTTCGGTGAACTTGACGGCATTGTTGCACAAATTGATCAACACCTGACCCAGGCGCAAGGGATCGCCCACCAAGTTCGGAGGCACATCCCGCCCGGTGTTGAACAAAAGCTCCAGTCCCTTTTCCTGGGCCTTAATGCTGATCAGGCTGGAGACATTGTCCAGGACCTCATCCAGGACAAACCCGATATGCTCCATGTTCAGTTTGCCGGCCTCAATCTTGCTGAAGTCCAGGATATCGTTGATGATGCCCAGTAGGGCATGGGCAGAGGACTGTATTCTGTTAAGATATTCTTCCTGCTTGCGGTCCAGTTCGGTCTGCAGGGTCAGGTGGGACATGCCGATAATGGCATTCATGGGAGTGCGGATTTCGTGGCTCATGTTGGCCAGGAAATCACTCTTGGCCTTGGTGGCCATTTCCGCCGCCTCCCGGGCCCGGTTGATCTCCTGTTCAGCCTGGCGCCGAGCCAAAAACGCCCCTATTATCTCCGCGGTGGTGCTAAGCAAGGTGACCTCCGAAGAAGACCAGTCCCGCCTGAGATAGGTGTCGTCAAAACCCACATAACCATACCATTCACCCTGCACGGTGAGCGGCAGTATCAATATGGACTGTGCATCGCTGCCTTCCAGCAGCGCACGCTCGGCCTCGGGCAGGGTGTCCAAAGCGCCCATGATGGGCCGTCCGGCGGCAAGCTCGGTTTGCCAGCGCAAAAAGCCGGGGGCGTAGGGCCTGATCTGCTGCGCTTCGGTGGGGGCGCAGGAATCCACGCCCGGCGAACAGGCCTCGAAAATCAGGCGCATTTGCAACGTTTCGCCGGGCTCTTGCGCGTTTTCATATACATACACCCGGTCCACCTGGGCGGCCGAGACAAGCTGCTGCAATGCCCCTTCCAGTATCTCAGCTCCGGTATCTGAAGATAAAAGGGCTTGGGAGATGGCGGCCATGGCCTTTTCCTGCCTGAGCCGGCGGGCTTGCTCGTTTTCGGCCCGCTTGCGGTTGGTGATGTCGCTCACTGCGGATATGGTGGCCACATACTCGTTCTGGGCGTTGCGGATCACAGCCGAACGCATGTCCCCCCAGCGCCACTCGCCGTCTTTGCGCACGTAGCGGTTTTCCAGCTGGTAGCGCTGGAGCTCACCGTTGACCAGCTGCTGCATGAACTCCGCCGATTTGTCCACATAATCCGGGTGGATGATTTCGGCGGCGCAACGGCCTTGCAGCTCTTCCCAGCTGTAGCCCAGAAAATCCATAAACTGTTCATTGGCCTGCATGATGCGGCCTTCGCCATCCATGCTTACAATGCCCACCCCGGCGTTTTCAAATACAGCCCGGAAATACTCCTCGCTTTCCTTTAAGGCCGCTTCCATTTTTTTAAGCGCGGTAATGTCTGTAGACCAGCCCCCCAGTGAGTATATTTTGCCGTTGATATCCCGAAGGGGAAATTTGGTTGACCAGAAAAAGCTCTGCTCGCCCTTTATGATCAGTTCCTCCTCCACCCTGAGCGGCTCGCCGTTTTCTATTACCCTGTGGTCGCTCGCGGTCAGTTCCTTGGCGATTTCAGGCCCAAACAGGGCAATATCATCTTTACCTAGCGACTCTTCCCGCTTTTTGCCCGTGGTTTGCTCCCAAGCCAAGTTGACTTTGGTATAGCGGCCTTCCAGGTCTTTTAAAAAAATCACCGCAGGGGCGGTCTCCAGGATATTGGCCAGATGCAGTTCGCTCTCTTTCAAGGCCTCTTCCGCCCGTTTGCGCTCGGTGATATTCCTGATGGATTCGATGGCCCCCGCCGGATTGCCGTTGATATCAAAAAGCTGCCGGGCGGCGGCGGCCAGATATATGCCGCCTTCTTTCAAATGGGGATGGAAGGATTCGCTGACCAGCATGCCTTCCTCCCTCTTGCTCACACTTATGTATTCGGCCGCAACCTCATCATCCCACTTATCCACCAGATCAATCAGGGCGGGGCGTTTCTCGCCATAAAAAGGCACTGCATAGCTGCGATCGCCTTTACCCAGCATTTCCGAGGCCGGAATGCCGCTTAAGTCTTCCATGGATTTGTTCCAGGCCACCACTTGGCCGGATTCATCTACTACAAAAGTTGCATCGGGTAAAAAGTCGATAATCTGGCTCATGCGGCGCTGGGATTCTTTTATCTCAAGCTCAACCCGCTTGCGTTCGGTTATGTCTTCCACCGTGGCAATCACCCGGCTGGGGCTATGGCCCGGGGTGATCGGATTGTCGATGATATGCAGATACAGCACTCTGCCGTTGGTGACCGCCTGATACTCGCCCTCATATTCCGATCTTATCCCGCCCAGAGCTTTCATTAATGATTCCCGTGCGATAGGGTCAGTAAGCCTTTCGGGGCCGTTGAAGCCGATCATCTTATCGCGGCTGGAATCCATGAGTTCCAGAAGGCGTTCGTTGCAATCGGTTATGATTCCATTTTCATCAAAGAAGATCATGCCCACAG
Organism: Desulfarculaceae bacterium; assembly: GCA_963675675.1. Lineage (GTDB taxonomy): Bacteria > Desulfobacterota > Desulfarculia > Desulfarculales > Desulfarculaceae > Dethiosulfatarculus. The sequence continues at coordinate 6,037,001 of OY776512.1, read as the reverse complement.
GCGAATTTTCGAAAATGGTGCGGTGCTTGGCTTCGCTTTCCTTCAAGGCATTCTCAGCCAGTTTGCGCTCCGTGAAATCCCGGGCGCTGGTGCGGAAGCCTGTAAAGCGGTGCTCACTGTCAAACACCGGGTTCCAGGAAATTACTATCCACAAAATCCTGCCGTCCTTGCGCCGTATCCTGAAGGACACATCACTGCCGGACTTGGCGGCCAGGGCTTTTTCCATGGTGCTTTCAAGTACCGGAATGTCCCGCTCATCCACAATGGGTTTGGGGTATTGGGGCATATCCATGCTTTCTTCAACCGTGTAGCCCGTAACCCGTTCCACCGCGGGATTGACCCACAGAAGTTTGCCCTCCGCATCGAACCAGGCTTCCCAGTCATAGGTGTAGTCCGCAATGATGCGGAAGTTTCGCCGGGAATCACGAAGCTCATTTTCAGTACGCTTGCGCTCGTTGACCTCGCTGGCCAAACGCCGGTTCCATCTGATGATCACGATTATCAAAAGCGCAATTGCCCCGAATACAGCCAGGCCGGCCTGCCAGATGGATTCCCAGTCAACCTGGCGTTTAACCGGCAGATTGATCCATTTATCCATGATCAGGGCCTGTTCTTCCGGGCTGATCAGCTTCAAGGATTTATCCAGGATTGACGCCAGCTGGGTCAGATCTTTTTTTACCGCAAAACACAACTCCAGCTTGGCGGTGGAAGTGGCGGCCACTTTGAGGTTGTCCAGGCCCAGCTTGGTGCTCAGGTAACTGAATGGGGCCAGAGCATCCACGGTGGCGTCAGCCTCACCCGCGGAAACGGCTTTCAGGGCTTGCTCCAGGGTGTCTACATAGATGAATTCTTGATTGGGAAGCTGTTTTTTCAGCAGAAAACCGGCCCCATGCCCCCTTGCCAAAACCACCTTTTTGCCCTGCAGATTGCCTAAATCACGAAGGTAAAGATCATCTTTCCGATTAATGATGACCAGCGGCAAAACCGTATGCGGCTTAGAGAACAACAGGTGTTTTTTGAACTCGGGCCTGGGCATAATGGTGGGGATGACATCAAGCTTGCCGGCCTGGGCCAAACTGAGTATATGGCCCATATTCCGGGCTGTTACAGGTTCAAAGGACACTTTCAGCCTTTTGGCTATCAAGCGCAGAAACTCGGTGGCCACCCCGGCGGGGCCGCCGCTGTCGTCAACAAACTCCAAGGGGGGCCAGTTTGGGTCAACCGCCATGCGGAATATTTTGTTTTTATTAAGAAAATCCTTTTCGGCCTGAGTAAGCTGCAAGGTTTTTATACTGTATGCATCCACCGGAACATACTTGGCGAAAAACTGATTGCGCTCCTTGGCGGAAATGGAATCCAGCCCCTTTTGCAGGATATCGCGCAAAATGGTTTGGTCTTTCGCAACCCCCATGCGCACCTGCATTGATTCCGAATCATCCAGCCTTATCTCCCCGGCCACCCTCAGATTGGTTATCATCTCCTTCTGCAAATGGTACAGCAGCACCGCATAACCGTCCGCGAATCCATCCGCCTTACCGAACGAAACGGCCTTCAAACCTTCCCGGATATCTTTCACATACAGTCTTTTGATTTGCGGGTGCTTGTCTATCAAAAAGCGCTCCAGGGCATATCCCTTGATCAGCGCCATGGTTTTGCCATTAAGGTCCTCAAGGCTGTTTATATCCCTGGCCCCCTCCCGGACGACCAGAGTGAAAGGCATTTGGGTGTAGGGGGTTGTAAATGAGATAAACTGATTTCTGGACTGGCTGCGCACCACAGCAGGCAGTATATCGATCTTGCCGTTTTTGAACCGCTCCATGATCCGGTCCCAGGAAAGCCCGCTGGCAAACCTGATTTTGAACCCCGTTTTTTGGGCAATCAGCTTGATGAGCTCAATGGAATACCCGGCTGGTTCGCCCTGCTGCCGGTAGTCAAACGGGGCCCAGTCTGACTCGTTACCCACTATCAAGGCAGGATGCTCCCGCAGCCAGTTGCGCTCTGCGGAATTCAGCAGTACGGCCTTGCCATGTTGGTCAAGCTGGGCTGCCACCATTTGGAAATTCATATTATAGAGCAGGCGCTTCGGGTTGGCGGCCTTGGAGAACACCCTGAAATCAATGGGGCTCTCACCCAAAGAAGCCAGGGGGGCAAGGCGGGACAGATTGGAGCGTGACACCGCTACCACGGGGGATTCAAAGGATAGCTGCTCTTGGGCGAAATCCCGGCCCTTTAAATAATCATAGAGCAGCACCAGAGCCCAGGCTCCGTTCAAAAAACGCCCGCCCACGCTTACCTGCATGCGGTCGTCTTGGATAGCTTCCAGGACATCAATATCCCAGCCCACCCCGCCTATTACCAGGGGGGTTTTGATGCCCAGCTTTTCTTTGGCCTTGACCACCCCCAAAGCCATATCAAGGCTGGCGCACCAGACCAGGTTAACATCAGGATGAGATTCATAATGGGTCAAAAAGGCCCGGTAGGCCTTCATCTGGCTCCGTCCGGCGCTGACCATGGCAGTTGAGTCCAGGCCGGGCAAATACTTCAAATATCTGGCCAGACCTTTACTCAGATCTTGTGACGACTCGTCGGACAACTCGCCATTTATGGCCAGCAGCCGGATTTTGCTCACTCCACGCCTTTTGGCTTCAACCACAAGCTGACGCGCCAAAACCGCCCCGGCCTTTTCATTGTCAGGCAATACACTGCCAATCCAGCCGTTGTATTTGGTGCGGGGCAGCAGATCCTTCGGCTGCAGTCCTGAATTGATCAGGATGGCCGGAACCTTTGCGGCTTCGGCGATCTGCAGAATAGCCTGTCCGGTTTGCCGGTAGGCCGGGAATATGAGTCCGTCCGGTTTTGCCTGCATGGCTTTTTCGGCCTGAGCCAGCATGCGGTCCTTGTCGCCCAGGGCGTTAAACACCTCCAACTCGGCCCCCATATCACGGGCGGCCTGACGGGTGAAAAACACGGTTTTTTCCCAAAGGGGGCTGTCATAGGGCTGCAGCAGGGTGATTTTCAACGGCCGGCCCACGGCCGTGTGAGGACATAAGGCAATTAGGCCTAAAACCAGCACAAGCATGCAAAGCTTGGCAAAGACTCTGAAATAATGATTCATATAAGCACCCGCATGAGGTTCAGGGCAGACATCCAGCAACAGCTTCACGAGGTTCTGCCATATTATGAAGGGAAGACGGAAGGATAGGCAAGCACAGCTTGGGAAAACCTGGCGTATTTGCAGGCGCAAAATAACCCCGGCAGGCAACACCCGCCGGGGTTCTCAAGCAATTTACAGCGCCGCCCGGGTCTCAGCCGGTCCCGGCAGCACAAAGCATATTTAAAAAAATCCTACGAATTCTGGTATATACCACCGGTTAATCCTCCCAGACCGCGCCCTCATCCGCGCCGCCCACCAGACGGGAGTAGCGCCGCAAATAGCCGGTCAGGCCCTCTTTTTCGGGCGCCTTGTAGGCTGCGGCCCGCTGGGCTATGGTGGCTTCGTCCAGTTCAACCGTAAGCTGGCGGCCTGCCAGGTCCAGCTCGATTACATCGCCATCCTGCACCGCCGCGATGGGGCCGCCGGCAGCCGCTTCGGGAGCCACGTGGCCCACGGAAGCACCCCGGCTGGCTCCGGAGAAACGGCCGTCTGTAAGCAGCAGCACCTTTTCGCCCAGGCCCATGCCGGCCAGAGCGGAAGTGAGGGCCAGCATTTCCCGCATGCCCGGACCTCCCTTGGGGCCTTCGTTGCGGATCACCATGACGTCGCCCTCTTTCACTTTGCCCTCAAACACATAATCCGCGGCGTCCTCTTCGCACTCAAACACCCGGGCCGGGCCCTTGAAGCCGGAGAAGTCCGCAGGCAGGGCCGCCACCTTAATCACCGCACCCTTGGGAGCCAGGTTGCCGTACAGGATGCGCAGCCCGCCTTCCGCGGCATAGGCGTTCTCGATGGTGCGGATGACTGCATTGTTGGTCACCTCGGCCTGGCCTACGGCCTGGTCCATGGTTCCACCGGCCACACTGAGGCATGACATATCCAGATAGCCCGCGTCAGCCAGCCTGCGCATCACGCCGGGGATGCCGCCCGCATGGTGCAGGTCAACAATCTTGTCCGGTCCGCTGGGGCTGATGCGGCACAGGTTGGGCACCTTGCTGCCCAACTCATTGAAGTCATCCAGGGCCAGTCCAACCCCGGTGCTCTTGGCCGCGGCCAAAAGGTGCAGCAGGGTGTTGGTGGAACCGCCGATGGCCATATCCACGGCGATGGCGTTCAAAAAAGCCCGGCGGGTCATAATCTGGCGTGCAGTTATGCCCTTTTCCACCATCTTCACCACGGCCCGGCCGCTGGCCTTGGCAATGGCTTTGCGCTGTTGGAAGGGAGCCGGAATGGTGCCGTTATAGGGAAGGCCCATGCCCAAGGCCTCGATCATGCAGTTCATGGAGTTGGCCGTGAACAGGCCGGCGCAGGAACCGGCGGTGGGGCAGGCTTCCTTTTCTATGAACATGGCGTCTTCGTCGCTCATTTCCCCGCTGGTCACCTTGCCCACGGCCTCAAAGGCTCCGGCCAGGTCAAAGGATTCACCGGTCTTGCGGTGGCCGGGCAGCATGGCCCCGCCGGATACGATCACGGCGGGTATATCCAGACGTCCCGCGGCCATCAGGCAGGCCGGGTCGATCTTGTCGCAGTTGGTGACCATGACCAGGCCGTCAAAGGCATGGGCCCGGGTCACAAGCTCTATGCTGTCCGCGATCATCTCGCGGCTGGGCAGGGAATGGCGCATGCCGTGATGGCCCATGACTATTCCGTCGCAGACCCCGATCATGGGGAATTCCTGGGGCACGCCTCCGGCCGCCCAGACCCCGTTTTTTACTTCCTGGGTGATCTCGCGCAAGTGCACATGGCCGGGAATTATCTCGTTGAACCCGTTCACCACCGCGATGAGCGGTTTGCCCATGTCCTCACTGTCCAGGCCTACACAGCGCAGAAGTGAGCGATGGGGTATACGGGCGGGACCTTTTTTTGTAACGTCGCTTTTCATTTTCGTTTCCTCCGGAATTATGGAGCGGTTAAAAAAACCTTGTAAATTTCATTGAGACGGTTTCCATTCAGGGCCGCTTCAAAACGGCATTTTGGGACCGGGGCGGGCGGACGCTTTTTTTTAAAGCCGTACATGCTTCTTGCCGTTCTGGCATCTTCTAAAAGCGCTGTTTATTCAGACCCCGGACCAAAAGGGAAGTTTTGAGGGTCCTGTTACATTACAACTCCTATGTGCCAGGGCACGAATTCATGATCGCCGTAGCCCTGGGCCTCGCTCTTGGTGGGCTGGCCGCTGGCCACGGCCAGCATGGTTTCAAAAATGCGCCGGCCCATCCGGGCTATATCCTGCTCGCCGTCCAGCACCAGGCCGCAGTTGATATCCATGTCGCCGCTCATCCGCTCATACATGGGGCTGTTGCTGGCCAGCTTGATCACCGGCGCGGGCTTGCTTCCGTACACCGTGCCCCGCCCGGTGGTGAAACAGATCAGGTTGGCCCCACCGGCCACCATGCCGGTTATGGAGGCCGCGTCATATCCAGGGCTGTCCATGAACACCAAACCGCTCTGGGTAACGGTCTCGGCGTAGAGATAAACCTGGTTCAGGTTCGAGCTGCCCGCCTTGGCCACCGCCCCCAGGGATTTTTCCATTATGGTGGAGATGCCCCCGGCCTTGTTGCCCGGGGTGGGGTTGTTGTTGATCTGGGCTCCGTTCAGCTTGGTGTAGTTCTCCCACCATTTAATGCGCCCTATGATCTTTTCGCCCACTTCCCGGCTGACCGCCCGGCGGGTCAACAGGTGCTCCGCGCCGTAAATCTCCGGGGTTTCGCTCAAGATTGCGGTGCCGCCGTTTTTGACCAAAAGGTCCGCGGCCGCGCCCAGCGACGGGTTGGCCGTGATGCCGGAGTAGGCATCCGAGCCGCCGCACTCCAGGCCCAGCACCAGGTGCCTGGCGGACACCTTTTGGCGTTGGGTCCGGTTGGCCTCCCGCATCATTTCCCGCAGCAGCCCGACCCCGGCCTCCACCGTGGGTCCGGTGCCGCCCACATCCTGGGTGTTCAGGTATTTAAGGCGCGGCCCCTCGGGCAGGCTGTATTCCTTTTCCAGATTAGTGACCAGACAGGTCTCGCAGCCCAGGCCCACCACCAGCACCCCGGCGAAGTTGGGATGATTGGCGAATCCGGCCAGGGTGCGCATCAGGTTGTGGTATCCCTCGTCGATTACACAGCATCCCGAGCCGTGGTGGATAGGCACGATGCCGTCCACATTGGGGTATTGGGCCAGTTCTTCCGGGGTGAACCGGTCCGCAATGAAGCGGGTAATGGAGGCGGTGCAGTTAACCGTGGTGATGACGCCCAGATAGTTGCGGGTGCCCACCCGGCCATCGGGGCGCAGGTAACCCATGAAAGAGGCCTGCTCCGCTTCGGGCAGTATGCCGGGTTCTTTGACCTCGCTGCCGATTGCGTAATCCCTGGTAAAATCGTGCAGTTCTATATTGTGCACGTGCACGTGACAGCCGGGCGCGATGCTTTCGGTGGCAAACCCGATCACCTGGCCGTATTTGAGCACCGGCTCGCCCTTGGCGATATGGGACACGGCGACTTTATGCCCGGCGGGTATGTCAGCCATAAGCTTCAGGGCGGGCTCAAAGAGTTCCTGCCCAGCCGCCAGGGCGAAAGGAGCCACGGCCACATTGTCCTTGGGGTTCAGATGAATGACGCCGGGAGTGTTTTTGTTCATGGTTTGTTTTCCTTTGCTTGCCGCTTTGATCAACTTGTTTTAAGCGGTTTCTTCTTCGCTCTGCTTCAGGATGTCCAGGGCCAGATCCCGCGAGGTCTTTATATGCTTCAGCATCAATTCGGCGGCCAGGGCGTAATCCGCATCCTGCAGCGCATCCAGGATGGCCACGTGCTCCGTCAGGGTTTGGCGCAGCTTTTCGGGCTCCCGTCCCACCAGGCGGCCCACAATCTGGATGCGTTCGCGGATGTTCAGATATATGCTGATCCAGACCGGATTGCCGCACGCCCCCACCAGTTCGTCATGCATGCCCCGGTCCGCGGCCAGATAGGCCAGACCGGCTTGTTCCGCCTCATGGGGGGTCTTTGCATGGGCCAAACCATCCCCGGCCTTTTTAAGGGCGCTGCGCATACGCTCAAAGTCGGCCGGTTCCAGGGCCTTGGCCGAGCGCTCCAAAAAACGGGTCTCGATTGATTCCCTGGCCTCGAAAAGCTGGAACAGGTCCGTGGCGCTCAACGAGGCCACCTTGACGCCCTTATTGGGCACGGTGTGCACCAGGCCCTCCATGGTGAGCCGGTTGAAGGCTTCCCTAAGCGGGGTGCGGCTGATGGAAAGCGCCTTGGTCACCTGCTGCTCCAGCAGCAAAGATCCCGGCGCGATATCCCCGCCGATAATGGCCTCCTTGAGCCGCTGATAGGCCTTTTCGGTCAGGTTTCCCCGCGAGCGGATACGCTTAAGTTTCAATGGATAATTACTCATTATCTGCTTTTGGCCCTAAACGGCTCCCTTTGGCTCCCCGGCAGCCCCGTCCAAATGTATATGTATACAATCTAATATTGCATACATATACATAAGCGCCCAGACAAGTCAAGGGATTTCGCAGACAAGCCGCCCTCCCCGGGTCATTATGGGAGGGCGGCCCTTTGGGGATCAGGGTTCATAGATCAGCGGCGGCGAGGTGTCCCGCTTGAACGAAAAGCTGTGCATGATGTTGTAGCCATTGTAATCCAGAATGCGCAGATCGTCGGTCTGCTTGACGTCCTTCATGATGATGTCAAAATGCTGGCCGTATTTTTCTTTGGCCAAAGCCAAATCAACCTCCCAGACGATAAAGCGGTCCATACCCTTGGTCGCCAGCTTTGCCAAAAGGTTAGGATCTTCGAAGGAGTCATAGGAGGTCAGGATAAGGATAGGGCCGGAGCCCGCGAACACGATTCCCGCCTTCATGGTTCACCTCCTTGCCATGGTTTATGTTTCAGGCCACCCTTTTCGGGGTGAACCCAGCCATGTCATTGAGATAAGCCGCATCCCCGGCAGCGCCGATCCGCGGGGTGGCAGGGTTTTCCAATCCTAACCCTGGCAGAATCGTAACGGGGCATACGCCAATCCGGCCAAATTCAGTTCTTTATATAATTATAATCTGTTATTTGGGCTCACTCTAGTTTTTAACAGGCTGCCCGCAAAACAATATTTTGATTCAAAGACAAGGCGGATGCGTTTATTCAGCGAGGTATATTCTCACACATATGAGCACTGAAAAATGCCGGCAACGCCGTATTTGGGCCAAAAGAGCAGTTTTGAGGGCAGCCGGTCAGGCATAAGTCCATCAAACACCCGGCGGCATGGGGGTTTGTGCCTGTCTGCTACACCCGGCCGTCTTTTTGAGCTATAATTCAAAACATCACCACTAATTAAACATCCACAAGGGGCCATTTGTGAAACACACCCAGCCTCCGTCCCAAACAGAACAGCAGCCCGGAGCCGGTCCGGAGCGGCCCGTCTTCAGCCAGCCCTTGGCTGATGCGGGCGTATGTGAAGACTGTCTCGCCGAACTGCGCGATCCCTCAAACCGCCGCCATGGGCACCCTTTCATAAGCTGTGCGGCCTGCGGCCCGCGTTACAGCATAATCACGGAACTTCCCTATGACCGGCCCAACACCACCATGGCCCCGTTTGTCATGTGCCCTCAATGCGGGCGGGAATATGAAGACGCCGCCAGCCGCCGCTTTCAGGCCCCGGCCATAGCCTGTCCGGATTGCGGGCCCAAGCTGCGCCTGCTGGACGCAAAGGGCCGTGAATTGAGCGGCGACCCGGTGGCCCGGGCCGCTGAGCTTTTGGCAGAGGGAAACATACTGGCTATTAAGGGGGTGGGTGGATTCCACCTGGCCGTGAACGCCATGGATCAAGAGGCCCTTTTAAGGCTCAGGCGGCGAATACGGCACGATGAAAAGCCTCTGGCGGTCATGGTGGGGGACCTGGATGCGGCCCGGGGCTTGGTCAGTTTGGATCAGACGGGTGAACGGCTTTTAAGCTCTCCCGCCCGGCCCATTGTACTGGCCCCCATGAAACCGGACCATGGCCTGCCCGAAGCGCTGGCCCCAAATATGAATCAGTTGGGGGTGATGCTGCCCCACACTCCATTGCACCACTTGCTTTTGGATCATGGCCCAAAAGTCCTGGCCATGGCTCCGGGCAATCTGCATGACGAACCGGTTTACAAAAAAAACAGCGATGCGCTTGCGAACCTGGGCCAGGCGGTGGATTTTTTCCTCTTGCATAACCTGAAGATACACAGGCGGGCCGACGACAGCATATGCACCGTAATGCTGGGGCAGTCCAGGATGATCCGGCGCTCCAGGGGATACGCGCCCGAATCACTGCGACTGGCCGAAGCGGGTCCCGATATTCTGGCCCTGGGCCCCGAACTGAGGAACACGGTTTGCCTCACACGGGGTGATGAGGCCTTTGTTTCGCCCCAGGTGGGCGATTTGCAAGACGCCGAAACCCTGGATTATTATCTGGGGATTATCGAGCGGCTGCAAAAGCAGACCGGGTCCAGACCGGAGGCGGTTGCGGTGGATCTGCACCCGGATTATTTATCCTCCCGTCAGGCGGTGCAGTTCAACGGCCTGCCCTTGATCAAGGTGCAGCACCATGCGGCTCACGCCCTATCCGTCATGGCCGAGCTGGGTCTAGGCGGTCCGGTGATCGCCCTGGTGCTGGATGGTGGGGGCTACGGACTGGATGGCTCTGTGTGGGGCGGGGAGATCTTGGGCGTGGGGCCCCGGGGAATGACCCGCCTGGGCAGGCTGACTCCCGCCTGCCTGCCCGGGGGAGACCGGGTGGCTCTGGAACCTTGGCGCGGCGCTTTGGGACGCCTGTATGCCTGCTATGGCCCTGACTGGCAAAGCCGGGTGCCGGAGAAACTGAGTTATTTCATGCTCCGCAAAGTGGACCCCTACGCCTTACGGATGTTACAGCAAATGCTGGAAGGCGGCGTCAACGCGCCCTGGTCCTCATCTGCGGGACGCCTGTTTGACGCGATTGCAGCCTTGTGCGGCCTGCGCCATATGGCAGCCTATGACGGACAGGCCGCCATGGAGCTGGAAGCCGCGGCGGCCCGGGATGAAGAGTCCGCCTACCCCATGCGCATAAGCCTAATAACCGGCGCTCCAAGACCCGGCTTGATGGAACTGAACCCAAAACCCATGCTGGACGCCATGCTGAGCGATCTTGAGGCCGGAGCCGCGATGGACACAATCAGCGCCCGTTTCCATAATGGGCTTATATCCGGCTTGGCCCATGCCGCGGCCTGGGCCGCCCAGTCCTGCGGACTGAAGGATGTGGTGCTTTCGGGCGGCTCGATGATGAACCGCATCCTGCTTGAGGGGCTGTCGCGGCGTTTGGAAAAAATGGGGTTATCCCCCCACAGTCCCAGCCATATCCCCTGTAATGACAGCGGCATAAGCCTGGGGCAGGCCCTGGGGGCCCGCCTGGCCCTGAAGGCCGGAGACCTTGAGCTGTGGACTAGGGAGGCGGGATAGCGAATTATCTCCTCATATTGGGCTCCGCCGTTGCGCGGCTTATCCGCCCTGCCCGATCGCCTCCAGCTCCTCCCAGCGGGCAAAGGCCTTCTCCAGTTCAGCCTCCAATTCCTCCAGCCGGCGGCTGATGTCGGCGGCCTGTTTACCGCCCTTGGCATACAGGTCGGGATCGGCCACCTTGGCGTGCAGGGCTTCCTGCTCCGCTTCCAGCTCTTCTATTTTCCGGGGCAGGGCCGCCAGTTCGCGCTTTTCATTGAAGCCCAGCTTCTTGGGGCGTTCTTTGGGCTTCACTTTGGGCGCCTTTGGCGTCTTGGTTTTAGCGGGCGGTTGGGCCTGTGGCCTTTGCTTCAGCCAGTCATCATAGCCCCCGGCGTATTCCCCGACCAGGCCGCCGCCCTCCAGGGCCAGGGTGCTGGTGGCCACGTTGTTGAGGAACTGGCGGTCGTGGCTCACCAACAGCACGGTGCCCTCGAACTCCACCAGCAGGTTTTCCAAAAGTTCCAGGGTGTCCCGGTCCAGATCATTGGTGGGTTCGTCTAAAACCAAGAGATTGGCCGGTTTGGCGAATAGCTTGGCCAGCAAAAGGCGGTTTTTCTCTCCGCCCGACAGGATGTGCACCGGGCTTTTGGCCCTCTCCGGACTGAAAAGAAAGTCTTTTAAATAGCTGATGACATGGCGCTCCCGCCCCCCGATCACCAGGGAGTCATTGCCCTCGGCCAGATTATGCTGCACGGTCTGGTCCGGGTCCAGCTCCCGGCGCATCTGGTCAAAATAGGCCACCTCCAGGTTGACCCCCAGCCGGATGCTCCCCTGATCAGGCTGCAGGCGGCCCAGAAGCAGCCTCAACAAGGTGGTCTTGCCCGTGCCGTTGGGGCCGATGATGCCCACCTTGTCACCCCTAAGGATCAAGGTGGACAGATCCTTGATGATAGTCCGGTCCGGGCTGTAGCCGAAATGCATGCCCTCAACTTCAGCCACCACCTTGCCCGACAGCGCCCCATTTTGGGCCTGCATGCGGACCGAACCCAAAACCTCCCGGCGTTTGGCTCTTTCCTCCCTCATCTGAATCAGGCGGCGGACCCGTCCTTCGTCGCGGGTTCTGCGGGCCTTCAGGCCCCGGCCCAGCCACTCTTCTTCCTGAGCCATTTTCTTGTCAAACTTGGCCCTTTGTTCGCGCTCAGTCAAAAGGGCTTCTTCCCGGCGGCGCAAAAACTCGTCATAGGGGCAGTTCCAGTCATAAAGCTGGCCCCGGTCCAGCTCCACCACCCGGGTGGCCAGATTTCTGGCAAAGGCCCGGTCGTGGGATACAAAGACCATGGCCCCTTTGCGGGCCAGCAAAAACTCCTCCAACCAAACGATGGAGTCTATATCCAGATGGTTGGTGGGTTCGTCCAGGAGCAGAAGATCAGGGTCGCCGGCCAGGGCCCGGGCCAGCAACACCCGGCGTTTGAGGCCGCCGGACAGGGTTTCCACCTTTGCGACCGGGTCCAGGTCCAAACGGCTGAGCACGGTCTGCAGATGATTGTCCAGCCGCCACAGATCCTGCCCGCTGCCCTGCTCCAGGCTGGAAGCGTCTCCCCGGCCCTGCTGCAATTGAATCAGGGCGCGGCCCTTTTCCCCCAAGGAGCGGGCGGTTATCTGGTACACCCCCCCGCGGAGGCCGGGAGGCAGATCCTGGGCCAGATACCCGGTTCTGAGACCGTTTGAGCGGCTGACCTCTCCAGAGTCGGGCGGCACCTCTCCGGCCAGCAGCTTCAAAAGGCTGGATTTGCCCGCGCCGTTGCGGCCCAACAGGCAGACCCGCTCTCCGGGCTGCACCCTGAAACCCGCCCGATCCAAAAGCAGCGGCCCGCCAAAGGCCAGATTTACGTCAAAAAGGTTGATTAAAGCCATGGATATCTCCGCCACCGATGCAGCGTCATTGCTGCGCGGCGAGACGAATCATACCCTGATTCGTGCCCGGCTGCTAGGCGGAGGGCTTTTGCTTGGCCTGCGGATGCTGGTGGCGGTGCGGCGGCAGGCCGCCGGGCCTGCGTCCCCGGAAAAGGGCCTCAAAGGCGTAGGGCGTGGTGCGCCCGGCCAGCATGCGAAGGGCTTTTAAGAACATCCAGGCTGTAGCTATGGGCAATAAAATGGTTTTTATCAAGAAAATGACTATCAGACGGGTGATGTCATCGGCATAGTCGGCCATCTTGTCACGCAAAAAGGTGAGTTTTTCCTTCAGGTTCAGCTTGCGGAGCTGATCCAGCCAGCCGTCCTCGCTGTTCACGATGGGCGTTTTGAGCTTTTCCTGATCCAGATTGTGCAGCACCTGCCTATATTCCTGGTCCAGGAACAAGGTGTAAACCTGCTGGTTGGCATAGGCGGCCAGGGGTATCAGAATCAGCACCGCCAGCCCGGCCACAATCAGTTTGGCCCCCAAAAGATAGAGATAATACTTGGCCGATCCCCGGAGCCAGATAGCCACCAAAAAGGCCGCCAGAGCCAAGGAGCCCAGAATGCGTATGGCCACCCAGGGGCCCACCTCTATGATGAATTTCTGCACCCCCAATGATGTGAGGCTGGCCAGCAACACCCAGGAAAAGCGCTCCACCAGGTCATTGACCGGGTCCAGCACCTGGCCCACGGCCAGAGTCACCCCGGTGCCGAAAAGGGTGGCCTGCACTGCGCTTTCCTGAATAACCGAGATGAGCCCGTTCAAGGCGCGGGCCAGGGCGAAAGTGGTTGCGGCCCGGGCCAGGCTCTCATCCACATAGGCCTGGCTGGTCCGGTCCAGTCTTTGCACCAGACCGTTTTGGGACACGGCTTCCGTGGTCACTTTCACCTGGATGATCATCAACAGCACAACCAGCACAAAGCTGGCCAACAACGCGCTCGTAGCTCTGGCATAATTCATCTTGTGCACCGCTTTCCCTAAAAGCCGCCGGATATATGCCGCCACAGGCTGAATGCTCAAGGAAAAAATGCATCAAGACTCAACTGATATCAGTGCGGCCGGCTGCTATTTTTTTGGGGCCACAAACTCCGTGGCTTCATCCAGAGTATCGAATATTTTAAAAACCGCGTTCACCCGGGTGAGTTTGAATAAGCTTTGCACCACATCCGGAATCTGGCAAAAGGCAACCGGAGTTTTGGCCTGATGCAAAGACTTATACAGCTTGATTATTGAACTGAGGCCCGAGCTGTCTATGAAACTGGTGGATTGCAGATCAAATATCAGGCCTTGGGGTTTATTTCCGGCCACATCATTCGCCACTTGCTCAAACTCGGCTATAACCATGGCATCCAGACGGCCATTCGGTTTTATGATGAATACTTTTTCTTGGGGCTGGCTTACGTCGAGCATATTTTGTCTTTCTAATCTGGTGTATAGTACAATAGCCTAAGGGTCTATAGGCTTGTTGGTTTGTTACTGAAGGGCCGTGACGGCTTCTTCCTGGGTGTCGAAAGTTTCTATGGCCAAGTCCATTTTGGTAATACGCATAAGGCTTTTTATGGGCGGATTAAGCCCGCAAATCACTACTTTTCCGTTAGGGATGCCGGTGACGTTCTTGAAAACCAACACCAAACCGGTCAAGCCGCTGGAATCCATAAACTTAATCCCGGAAAGATCAAGAACGATCCGTTTGAATCCCGAGTCCAGCGACTCTTTGACCAGCATTTGTAATTCACCGGTTGCAGAGGCATCCAGTCTGGGCATAGGCAGCTTTATTACCCGCAAATCATCCGGGGCATGTTTTTTGTCATTCATGGCCTTGGCTTCCCAAAACACCGGGCAGCTTAGCACGCACAGCGAGATCTCTTAACTCACTATAATAATAATACCTTGGGCCATGAATGATACCATCAAATCAATAGAAAGCCGAAAAGTCATCACGCCGCGCCAAGATTCTCCTCTTGGCTATTACGGCTTCCGTTGTAAGTCAGCCCCAAGAGGCTTACGTCATCTTGGGGGCTGGCGTCACTCCCAAATTGCATCATGGAGGCCCAGGTCTCCTCGATGATGTCAGGCATTGGCCGCTGGCGGTGTTTGGCGAGAAGCTCTTTAAAACGTTTTATGCCATAAAATCCGCCAGCCGGATTTTCGTACTCTATGACCCCGTCGGTATACAAAACCAGCTTATCTCCGGGCGAAAGCTGCAATTCGGATTCATAAATGGGCATAAACCCGCTCATACCGATTATGGTTGCGGTGGAGTCCAGGAGCTGCAACTCCCCTGAAGCTTTCAGCAGCATGGGGGGGGGATGTCCGGCGCTGGCGTAAGTCAGCTTGCCCGACCGGACGTCCATAAGGAGATAGACTATGCTGAAGGTCTTGTCAAAGCGCTCCACGGGATATTCATCATCGAGCATCTTGAGGATCTGACTGGGCGCAACCGGAGTGAGTGCGCCGCCCGCATTGCGGCGGCTCACATGGCCGCTGTGCATGGCCAGCATTTCATGTACGCTCACCGTGACCAGACCCGAGGGCACCCCATGACCGCTCACATCCACTATATAGACCAGAAGGTTATGCTCATCCAGCATGTAAGCGTTGAAGATATCGCCTCCGATATGCTGGTTGGGCACGAATTTCCAATCCAGGTCCACTTCTTTAAGCTCGGGCATTGATTTGGGCAAAAAGGTGTGCTGGATGTCCGCCGCCACCCTCAAATCCTCATCCAAATGCTGTTGCTTGGCCCTGAGATCGGCCTCGCTTTTCTTGAGGGCGTCCGCAGCAAGCCGCATCTCGATAAGGCCGGCCAGGGTGTGGCTCACCGATTCCAAAAAATCCACCTGGGCAACCTGGCCATGGCTTCCCTGCACCACAACCAGCACCAGCACGCCCAGGCAGCGCCCGCCGCTTAAGATAGGCAGATTGTAATAACCCTCGGGAGGCCTGGCGCAATAGGTAATGGCATACTGCTCATCAAGCAGGGCGCAGACTTCCAGACCGGATTGGTCCGCCTTGGCCCCGCAATAGTCCATGAGCCAGCCCGGCTTCATTATTTCGGCCAGGGCTTCGTCTTCCAGGCCGTACTGGGCGGCCACCCGCAAGCCGCCTTGGCCGTCAGAGCCGTTGAGCAAAATGGCGCCCTTATCCATGGAGCTTAACCAGGGAAATGCAAAAACCGCATTCAGGGCCTGAGATAAAAGCTTGTCCAGGTCGCCGGATGACAGAGACAGCCGCAAAAGCTGGTTGAGCACCTTTTGGCTGGCCGCGCTGCGGTTCACTCTTTGCTCGGCTTTTTTACGCGCCGTAATATCCCGCGCGAGCAAAAACAAAGTGGCCTCTCCGGCGGCCCGCACCATGGAGCAGGAAAGAAAAAGGGGGAATTCATGACCGTCTTTGTGCAGGGCCAGGGTCTCGCCCGGCTTAAGGGTTTGGCGTTCTTGCTTTTTCTGCAGCAGCATATCCAAAAATGAGTTGGCCGGAAGCCGCCAGACCTCTGCAAAAAGGGACTCCACCGGTTTGCCGATAACCTCGCTGGCCTGATAGCCGAACAAGGACTCGGCTCCCGGATTGAAGCTTTGGATGATCTTGTTGCCATTGGCCGAAATGACGCCGTCGGCCGCGGCGTCCAAAACCGCCTGGGAACGGCTGCGGACCGCATCGATCTGAGCCATCAGCCCGGCTTTGGCCCTGCGGTTCTGCTGAAGCAGCCAGGCGGAAAAGCCCCCCCAACCCGCGGCGGCCCCAGCCAGGGCCAGCCAGGCATAGGTCCGCCAGGCCGGTTCCGGGTCCAAGCACAACAGGACCGCAGCCAGCCCGATGATCAGGCAGGCGGGCAGTAGTACAGGCAATGACAAGCTCTTGTCCGGTAAAGGATTCTGCAATTAAGCTCCCCCACCCGCATCCGGGTGAAATCGGGTTGATCCTAACATAACGAGTGCGGCGCCAAGGGCAAAGCAATATGCATGGGATAATGCGGCCAGGCCGTCAGCCTGGATCGGCCACGTGCCATCCTCTCTGTTGTAAATCCCGGTTAATTCCGCCAGGGCTGATGCTGCTGGGTCTTTCAGGTCATAGCGGAATATAAAGACCGGTTGTCTTCGATGGAATCTTTCAGTTCTTCGGTGAACTCCAGCAGGGTTTTTCTATCCAAACCCAACAGCTCCAGATCGTTTTTGTATAAAGGCACCTCCACCTCCAGCGGCTCCGCCCGCACCCCCAGTTTGTGGCACAATATGTCCAGCACCCTTATCATGGCCAAATCGATCTTGCTGGCCGCATTGCCGGTTTCACGGGTGTGATGGTAACGCACCGGCTGTATTATTATTTCGGGGAACTGCCACTTTTCCAAAAGGATGGCCCCGATTTCCCCGTGGTCCATCCCCATGATTTCGCGCTCTAGCTCAAACACCGCCATTCCCCGCCGTCCGGATTCATCCAGACAGGCCTTGAACTCATCCGGAAAAGTCCGGTTCAAAACCAGCTTGCCGATATCATGCAAAAAAGCGGTAATAAAAATGTGCTCTGACCTGAAACCCAGCTTGCGGGCCAGGGCATTGCAGCCGTTGCCCACCGTCAGGCTGTGCAGCCAAAGCCCGTCCAGGTAGCAATCGGTCTGGCCGCCGCCCGCGGACAATCCCCCCACCACACCAAGCGACAGGGCAAGCGAGCGGACCATATCCAGCCCGATAAGAGGCACAGCACGTCTAAGCTCGTGAATACTCTGCGAGAATCCGTAGTACGCGGAGTTGGCCACTCGCAATATCCGGGTGGTCAAAGCCGGGTCAGGCTCCAACACCTTCACAACCTGTTCCGGCGTGCCATTTTCGTCATCAATGATTGCAAGAAGCTTGGTCACCACCGCCGGCAGTTTGGGCAAATCATCACAGACCTCTTCTATCCTTGCCCGGATTTCATTCGCTTGCATGCAAAAAGCTCCCGCTTCGATTCCAGTGCTGTTGTTCATCGTTAATCTGGGCGAACCCTTAATTATCGCTTATTTTTTTATATGATGAAAGCTAATATTGCCAAACTTGGATTGATTTAGGTGGCGCCGCTGCATCCCGGGTCCCGCCTCCGGCCCCTAAGCGGCGGCGGCGGCATAGTCGGGCTGCATGATCCTGACTGCGGGCCCTTCGGCTTTTTAAAAAAGCCGCCGTGGCCTGAATTTTTTATTGAGAATTCAGAACCTTTGCGATTTCCCTCAGCAAATCGTCACGGCTGAACGGTTTTGAAATATAGCTTTTGGCTCCAAGGGGTATGGTGTCGGAAAGCTTGGCTTCCGCCGAATATCCACTGGCAATGATCACCCGGACTTCAGGGTCCAGCTCCAGCAGATATTCCAAACATTTCAGACCTCCCATTCCAGGCATGGAAAGATCCAGCAGCACCAGATCCGGAACGATGCCGCTTTTTTCGTAGACCCGTAAGGCATCCTCACCGCTGTTGGCCAGGCAGACCTGATATCCGCTGCGCTTAAGGATCTCACTGGTGACCGCACACATATCAAGTTCATCATCCACTATCAGTATCGTTTCGCCTTTGCCTGGAACCTCGGGTCCGGTCTGGGCGGGGGCGGCAGCTTCCATATGCCCAGCCGCAGCCGAAGGCAGAAAGATTCTGAACTCGGTTCCCAGGCCGGGACGGGAGTCCACCTGCACCTGGCTGTTGTGCCCTTTTATGATGCCATACACGGTTGAAAGCCCCAGCCCGGTTCCCTCTCCGATGTGCTTGGTGGTGAAAAAGGGATCAAATATCCTGCTCAAAACCTCTGAATTCATACCCCTGCCGCTGTCCCGCACCTTCAATTCCACATAGGGTCCGGGGTTCAACTCAACGTTTTCGCGGCAAAATTCAGGGCTCAAGTGTGTCATGGAAGTGCCAATACTGATTTGGCCGCCATCTGGCATGGCGTCTTTGGAGTTGGAGACCAGATTGAACAAAACCTGCTCTAATTGGGTATGGTCCGCCATGACTTGATCCAGATCATGCTCCAGATCAAGATCGATCTGAATCATGCGGGGTATGGTGCGGGACAGGAAATCTGCGGTGCCTTCCACCAGCCGGTTTAAATCCAGCCGTTTCAGCTCGGGTTCCTTTTTGCGGCTGAAGATGAGGATCTGGTTAACCAGAGCCCTGCCCCGATTCACAACCTTCAACACCTGACTCAGTTCATTAGCGGCCGGTTTCCCATTCTGGGCATCCTCCAGGGCTAATTCGGTGTAACCGCTGATAGCCCCCAGAATATTATTAAAATCGTGGGCGATTCCCCCTGAGAGTGTGCCCAGCGCCTCCATTTTCTGGGACTGCCTGAGCTGCCCGGCCAGCCTGCGCTGGGCTGAAACGTCCCGGCCCACGCCCAATACGCCCACGACCTCTCCCGAATCATCCCATAGAACGCCCACCTGCACCTCGGTCCATACAATGGCGCCGTTTTTGGAGGTTTGCTGGGTTTCATAGATCCGGGCCAAACAGGATTCCGCAGGATTAAGCGAAGGGTCATTTACAATCTGAGCCATGCACGCCATAAGCTTTTCACGGTCTTGAGGCGCATAGTTGAAGCCGAATTTACGTCCAACAACTTCGTAGGGAGCAAAACCGAACACCGTCTCCATAGAAGGCGATACATAGGTGTAGACCAAGGACGTGTCCACGGTCCAGACTACATCGCTGATATTCTGGGCCAGCAGCCGGTATTGCGATTCGCTGAGAGCCAGTCTTTTCTGTTCACTTTGAAGCTGCTCCTTGGCCTCGGTTTCATGGTCCAGAGCCCTTTGCAGACCCTTTGAAAGACCAGCCACAATAATGGAAACCATGCCGCTCAGCAAAAAAAAGTTCGCGGCCAAGACCCCCCATCTGGAATGATCCGGGCCATACGTGTCAGACCAGCTCAAATACCCTGCTCCGGCCAGATATCCCAGCAGCAGAAAAGTGCAAGCATTGAGCAGCAATGCGGCCAAAGCCCCCCTTATGCCGGCAAACACCCCGCTGAACACCCCGAAGCTGAAAAGCCATATGGACCCGCCGGAGTATGGCCCCATATTGGCCAGCACCACGGCTCCCATGCAGAAACTGACCGCCAAACTTATGTTTTTGCGCAGCCCAAAAGGGATCCTGGCGCGCAATAAAGCACAAACCAGCACCCAGGCGTAGAGCAGTATATCTACGTAGAGCACCACCCATTTTTGGTTTGAAGCCATGAACATGATGACGGGAATCAGAATGAAAGGGCCGCATACTGCGCCCATAAGGTAGATTCCGTGCAGAAATCTCTCGCGCCAAAGGGGAAGACCTTCGGGTTCCCGGGAGTTTCCCAAAAACCCCAGCCAACCGGCGATGCGCAATATGATTTGTTTAATCTCCACTGCTGAAAACCAACTCACGCTGAACGAGCGGGCGCATCATCTTAACAATTATGTTAACAAACAAAGCCGACCGGTCCTTTTTTTCATGTTACATTTTGTTTGGGCGTGATCCAATGACTATGTGGAAAAAATACTTATTGTGATCAGAATAAACCACATTCTATGGCCGCGCGGGGTCTCTTTCGGGTGTGCGGTGGTAAGGGACGGTATATGCCTAAGCTTTCCGTAATCGTCTGTCTGATCTTGTTATTTTTGGCAAATTCCGGGTGCAGTCTGTTCACCACTTGGCCGGACGGCCAAAAAACCGCCCAAAGGCTGGAGGACTTTCCCACCTCCGGCCTGGAGCTAAAAGCCCCGGCCCGCATCTATTTCAACCGGTATCAGGTGCCTTTTATCGAGGCCGGCCATGATGATGACCTGCCCTATCTTTTGGGCATGGTGCATGCCCATCTGCGCCTGGGCCAGATGGAGACCCTCCGCAGGGCCGCCCAGGGCAGGCTCAGCGAGATGTTCGGACCCTTCATGAGCGAGGTGGACCACAGCCTGCGCATACTGAACCTGACCAAGGCGGTGCCCCAAATGGCCAAGAGCCTGCCCGCCCAGACCCGGCTTTGGCTGGAGCGTTTCAGCCAGGGCATAAACCATTACAGCACCCGGGCTAGAAGACTCTCGCCGGAATTAAAGGTGCTGGGCATCGAGCACGAGCCTTGGAGGGTGGAAGACGTGCTCAGCGTGGGACGCCTGGCGGCGGCGGATGTGAACTGGCTTTTCTGGTTCGGCGCCCTCAAGGTCAAGGATCAAAAGGCCTGGGCCCAGCTTTGGACCCGGCTCAAAAAACAGAGCCAGACCGGGCCGGCCAGCTTCCCCCCGGGGCATCCCCTGCCCCAAAGCCTCATGAGCGGGGCCGTAAAATCCGGCTCAAACTGTGTGGCGGTGTCTCCGGCCCGCAGCAAAAGCGGCGGCGCGCTGTTGGCGAATGACGCCCATGTGGGGCTGAACCTGCCGCCGCTTTGGCTTTTGGTGGGATACCGCTCACCCGGCTTCCAGGTCCTGGGCTTCAGCATACCCGGCGCGCCCCTGGTGCTGATGGGCCGCAACCGGGACATAGCCTGGGGCGGAACCAACATGCTGTCCTTTTCCAGTTCGTTGTACGACATCTCCTCCAAGCGGTATGACCGCCTAAATGAACGCAGGGAAAAACTGAAGGTGCGCTGGTGGTTCGACGAGGAGGTTCCGGTGCGGGAAAGCTGGCTGGGCCCGGTGATCAGCGATTCACCCTTTTTCGAAGACATGGGCCTGGGCCGTACGGCCCTCAAATGGCGGGGGCATGCGCCCTCCGATGAGATCACCGCGTTTATGCGGGTGAACCGGGCCAGAGGCTGGCGGGAATTCCGCGCGGCATTTGAGAGCTATGCGGTGAGCGGCCAGAATATGCTTTATGCGGACAGGCAGGGCAACATAGGCCAGCTTTTGGCCATGGAGTTTGAACCGGCCGCAGGCCGCACCGGCCGCCGGCTGGTGGGCGACCCCGGCCAAAAGGATCAGCTTTGGGGCCAGCCGCTGAAAAGCACCGCCCTGCCCGCGGTCAGTAATCCCCAAAGCGGGTTTTTGGCCTCCAGCAACAACACCCCCATAAAAACCGATCCCCCGCTCTCGCTCTTTGCCCGGGGCGGAGACCGCTTTCAGCGCATAGGGGGATTGATGAAAAAATGGCCCAAACTGGGCATAGCGGAATTGATGAAACTGCAGCAAGACACCTATGGGGTGTCCTCCCACCGCCTGGCCAGGCTCATGGTTGAAAAGGCCCGCAAGCTGCCGAACCGGCCCAAGAAGCTGATGGAGGCCCTGGCCGCCTGGGACGGGCATTACGGGGTGGACTCCGCGGGCGCTGCGGCTTTGGAGCTTAGCGCTTTCCATCTGGCCGGGGAGCTCTATAAAGAACGCTATGGCCCCGAACTCACGGCTTATATAACCCGGCTGGCTTCGGTCTATGACCTCATGAGCACGGATCTGGAAAATGATGGCGCGGAAAGGGCCCTGGCCGCAGCCCTCAAGCAGGCTGCCAAGGGTTTTGAGGAGCACGGAACCTGGGGCAGCATGCACTACCTCAGCATCAGCCATATGATGGGAAACGCCCCGCTGATCGGGCGGCGCTTCCGCTATGGGGAGACGCCCTACCCCGGCTCCAGCCGCACCCTACTCAAAAGTGCCCATTCCTTGAACAACAAAAAGCATTACGCCCGCTATGGGGCCAATGCCCGTTTCATTACGGACATGTCCTCCAGGGATGAAAACTATTTTGCGCTCCTGGGGGGGCAGGATGCCTATTTCGGCAGCAACAACTTTTTGGACATGGTGGAGCTTTGGAAAAAGGGCCGGTATATAAAAATCCCCCTAAGCCTGGACCAGGTTCAAGAGCAGTTTGAGCACAAGCTTGAACTTACGGCCAGGCCTTAAACCCATGATTGACCTGAGCCCCATACTGGTACCCTATGCCAAAAGGAGGGTGCGCAAGCTGGAGGCCCTGCACCCGGAGGCAGCGCAGGAGCTGTGGCTGAAACGGCTGATCGCCGCCGGGAGTATGACCCGGTTCGGCAAGGAACACGGCTTTGACGGCCTGCGCGGGGTAGCCGATTATCAAGCCGCGGTGCCGCTCAGGGACTATGACGATTTTTGGAATCAGTACTGGCGCCGGGATTTCCCCAACATAAAGGGCTCCACCTGGCCCCAGCAGCCCCCTTTTTTCGCCCTCAGTTCCGGGACCTGCACCGGGGTTACCAAGTATATCCCCCTGACCAAACAAGGCCTGGTCTATAACTCCCGGGCCGGGACCGATCTTTTGTGCTGGCATCTGGGCGCCCGGCCGGACAGCAAAATCCTCAAAGGCCGCAGCCTGATTATGGGGGGCAGCACGGATCTGCGCTCCCTGGCCCCCGGCATCCGGGCGGGCGACCTTTCGGGCATCGTGGCGGCCAACCTGCCCTCTTACCTCCGGCCCTGGTATGCGCCGCCCAAGGACATAGCCCTTCTGAGCGACTGGGACCGAAAGCTTGACGCCCTGGTTGAGTTGGCCCGCAAGGCGGACATCCGCTCCATCAGCGGGGTCCCGGCCTGGCTGCAGGTCTTCAGCGGCCGTTTGGCAGACCGGGCCCAGGTGAACCAAAGCTGGGCGGAGCTTTTTCCCCGCCTGGAGCTGGTGGTTCACGGCGGGGTGAACTTTGCGCCCTATGCTCCCTGGTTCCAAAAAGTGCTGGAGGGCAGCCGGGCCGAGCTGCGCGAAGTTTACCCGGCCAGTGAAGGTTTCATCGCTCTGAGCGACCGCGGCCCCGCGGATGGGCTGCGGCTTTTGGTGGATCACGGCATTTTCTATGAATTTGTGCCCCTAGATGAATTGCACGCGGAAAATCCAACCCGGCACTGGGTGGGCGACATCCGGACCGGAATCAACTATGCCGTGGTGCTGACAACCTGTTCGGGGCTGTGGTCCTATATTCTGGGCGACACGGTGCGCTTTATCGAGACCATGCCGCCGCGCCTGGTGGTAAGCGGACGCATAGCCTGGACCCTTTCCGCCTTTGGCGAACACCTCATTGCCCAAGAGGTGGATGACGCGGTCTGCCGGGCCCGGGATAAACTGGGCCTTGAATTGAGCGAGTATTGCGTGGGCGCGGACATACCCATGGACGCAAGCCGCCCGGGACGCCATATTTATCTGGTGGAATTTGGCCGGAGGCCCGGCCCGGTAGAGCTGGAAAGGTTCTCCCTCGCCCTGGACCGGAGGCTTAAGCAGCTGAATGAAGATTATCTGGCCCACCGCGAGGGCGGTGTGGGCCTTGGCGCTCCAAAGGTGCTTCCTTTGAGCATAGGCGGTTTCAAGAACTGGATGCAGTCCCAAGGCAAACTGGGCGGCCAGCACAAAGTGCCGCGGATCATGGCCGATCATCAGCAGTTTGTGGAACTGCTCAATTATTTCAAGATGGCGGAACCGGACTGAACCAGAAGGCCAAATGATTATTTAGCCTTGGCGCTCAGCCCCCCATGGCCGTAGACTGGAAATGTCCGGGCAAACCCAGCTATCCCGACACGGAGTCAATCATGCATGACGATCCCCTGGCCCCCCTGCAAACCGGATTGAACGGAGATACCGGCACCTGCGGATGGGAACTGACCCCCGAGCCTTGCGTGCTGGTTATCTTCGGCGCTTCCGGGGATCTGACCCGGCGCAAACTGATTCCGGCCCTGTTTCATCTGTTTATCTCCGGAGGCATGCCCGAAAACTTCTGTGTGGTGGGGGCGGCCCGCAGTGAATTCAGTGAAGACGACTTCCGCGATTCCATGCGCCAGGGCGTGAAAGACGCCGGGCACGACTGCCTACGCTGGGCGGAGTTCGCCGGACGGCTTTTCTATCAGCGGGTGCATTATGACAGTTTGGAGGACTACCATGCCTTGGCCCGGCGTCTGTCGGTTCTGGAAAAAGAGTTCGGCATCCAGGGCGGACGCATATTCAACCTGGCCCTGCCTCCCTCGCTCTATGGTCCGGTGGCCACCCTTTTGGGCCAGGCGGAGCTCAACCTTGAAGAGCCGGAGCGAAAACGCTGGTCCCGCCTGGTGGTGGAAAAGCCCTTTGGCCACGACCTGGCCTCGGCCATGGAGCTCAACCGAACCATCGGGGCCTGGTTCAAGGAAAGCCAGGTTTTCCGCATAGACCACTACATGGCCAAGGAAACCGTGCAGAACATTCTGCTGCTCAGGTTCGCCAACTCCATCTTCGAGCCGCTTTGGAACCGCAACTACATATCGTTCATACGCATCAACACCAGTGAATCCTTGGGGGTGGGCAGCAGGGCCGGTTTTTATGAGCAGGCGGGAGTGGTGCGGGACATGATGCAAAACCACATGATGCAGCTGCTTGCCTTGGTGGCCATCGAACCGCCCTCCTGGTTCGACGCCAACCGGCTGCGGAACAAGCAGGCCGAAACATTCCAGGCCTTGAGGCCGATGAACCTGGAAAATCCGCAGCACTACATGGTCTTGGGGCAGTATCACGCGGGAGAAAGCGAAGGCGAAAGCGTGCCCGGCTACCGCCAGGAAAAAGGGGTGAGCCCCGATTCCAACATACCCACCTATGCCATGATGCGCATGCATATAGACAACTGGCGCTGGCACGGGGTGCCTTTTTATTTGACCAGCGGCAAGCGCCTGAAACGCAAAATCACCCGCATAGACATCCAGTTCCGCAGCGTGCCCCACCGCATGTTCCCGCCCAGCCTGGGGCAGGGTCTCATGGCCAACCGCCTGGTCTTGGGCATTCATCCGGAGGAAAACGTTTTTGTCTCCTTGCAGGCAAAACGTCCCGGGCCGCAGCTATGCATCCGTTCCGCCGGAATGAACTTCAGCTACTGCACCGGCGGCTCGGATACACTCTTTCTTGACGCCTATCAAAAGGCCCTTTTGGACACCATGGCCGGGGACCAGACCCTGTTCTGGCGTCAGGACTGCCTGGAGCTGTCTTGGGCGTATTTTGATCCGATCTTGAAGCACATGGACACCTGCCAGGAGGGACTGTGCCGCCTGCACCCCTACCGGGCCGGGTCCTATGGCCCCCAGGCGGCCCTGGATCTTCTACCCCGGGGCAGCTGGCCCGAAAAGCCTTGAACCGATTTTCGTGAAAAGACCAGGCGAGATTACCTCAAAGCGGATCTTGCTGCGTCATCAGTTCCAGTACCTTGGCCCGCACCCGGGCAGCGGTAAGCCCGGTGTCCCGGCATATATCCATGATGTCGTCCGCCTCCACATGGGCCTTTTCATAATCGCCGGTCCCGGCCAATTTGACCGCAACCGGCCCCCAGGGGGTGTCGACCGAAACCAGACGTCGGGGCAGGATGCGCCGCTTGACCGGCCTTATGCGCACCCCCAGGCTGGTGGTCTCACTGAGCATGCATTCGGCCAGGCCTTCAAGCTTTTCGGGTTTGCACATAACGATTAGCTGCAGCGCGGGGCGACCCTTTTTGGCCAGCAGCGGTGCGCAGGCCACATCCAGGGCTCCGCAGGCGAAAAAACGTTCATAGGCCAGCGGCAGGTCCTCGGGGTTCATATCGTCGATGTGGCACACGATCTCCACCACCTCGTCGGTCAGAGGCGTGTTATCCTGGCCGGCCTTCCCCAGCATCAGCCGCACAATGTTGGGCGCATACCGGTTGACCCGGCTGCCGCAGCCGGTTCCGCTCTTGATGAGTTTCATGGAGGGCATATCACCGAAGGCCTCGCAAAGGGTGCTGACCAGGGCCGCCCCGGTAGGGGTGACGGTCTCCACATCTTCGGGCCAGGGCTTGGTGGGGAGCCCTTCGATAAGGTTCAGCACCGCGGGCGCCGGAAGCGGTATAAGCCCATGGGCGCATTTGACAAATCCACGGCCCAGGGGCAGCGGCGAACAGACCGCCTGATCCACGCCCAGCCAGTGCATCCCGGCGCAAAAAGCAACTATGTCCACAATGGCGTCAGCCGCGCCCACCTCGTGAAAATGCACCTCCTCCGGACTGGACCCATGCACCTTGGCTTCTGCCTCTGCCAGGCGTTTGAAGACCCGGGAGGCAGGTTCGCACACCTCAGGCGGCAGTTTCTTCAGCAGCTCCAGGATATATGGCAGATTGCGGTGCTGGTGATGACCATCGTGGCCGTGGCTGTGCTCCTGGCCGCCCGTTCCATGATGATCATGGTGTCCATGCTTATGGCCGCCGTCATCACCGTGATGATGGTGGTCAGAGCCGTGGTGATGATGCCCCCCCACTGTCACCTCCAGGCGGCTGGCCATGACGCCTCCATGCTCCATGCACACCTGTTCCAGCGCAACCTCGCTGAGCCCCAGAAGTTCAACCATTTGCTTCAGGTCGTCCAGGGGCCAACCCAGGTCCATCAGTCCGCCGGCCAGCATATCGCCCGAGAGCCCGGCGCTGGCATCTATATACAGAATTTTTGGCATTACTTGACTTTCTTAGCTGGGCTGGACTTTTTAGCCGAACCAGTCTTTTTGGCTGCCCCCTTGGCGGTCCTGCGGGTGCGTTTGGGTTTCTTGGGGGCCTTGGTAAAGGCCAGCTTGATTACATCATCCATATGGTTCACGGTCCTGACCGTAAGCCTGCGGCGGACCTTTGGGGGTATCTCGCTTATATCCTTTTTATTCTGCTCAGGCACCAGGATCAGCTTCATGCCGGAACGCAAAGCGGCCAGGGTCTTTTCCTTCAACCCCCCAATAGCCAGCACCTTTCCGGTCAGGGTTATCTCACCGGTCATGGCCAGGTTCTCAATCAGGGGCGCGCCGGTCAGCGCGCTGACCATGGCCGAGCAAATGGTAACCCCGGCGCTGGGTCCGTCTTTGGGTATGGCCCCGCTGGGCACATGCAGATGGATATCCAGGTCTTCGTAAAAATCCGCTTTCAGCCCAAAGACATCATAGCGGGAGCGGATATAGGAAAGCGCGGCCTGGGCGGATTCACGCATCACCTCGCCCAGCTGGCCGGTCAGGGTCAGGTTGCCCTTGCCTTCCAGTGGCGAGACCTCCACCCGCAATACCTCACCGCCAAAGGCGGTCCAGGCCAGGCCCGTGGCCACGCCCACTTCGCCCTCGCTTTTTTCTTCCTCGGGCAAAAACTTGGGCACCCCCAAAAGCTTGGCCACGCTGTTTTGGCTCACCTGGAAGGGGCCCTTGGCACCCTCGGCCAGCCTCCGGGCCAGCTTGCGGCACACCGAACCCAGTTCCCGTTCCAGGCTGCGCAGCCCGGCCTCCCGGGTGTAGCCCTTTATGGTTTCCATGATGGCCGCATCAGAGATGGAAATCTGGCCCTTTTTAAGGCCGTTTTCCCTTATCTGCCTGGGCAGGAGGTGGCTCCGCGCGATGAGCAGTTTATCCTCATCGCTGTATCCGGACAGCTCAATCACCTCCATGCGGTCATACAGCGCATCGGGGATCGTATCTTCCATGTTGGCCGTGGTGATGAACATCACTTTGCTGAGATCCAAGTTCAGATTCAGGTAATGATCGCTAAAGGCGTTATTCTGCTCGGGGTCCAGCACCTCCAAAAGGGCCGAGGTGGGATCGCCCCGGAAATCCGCTCCCACTTTGTCTATCTCGTCTATCATGAAAACGGGGTTGTTGAAGCCCGCGGTCTTGAGGCCCTGGACAATGCGGCCCGGCATGGCCCCGATATAGGTGCGGCGGTGGCCCCGGATTTCGGCCTCATCCCGCACTCCGCCCAAGGACATGCGCACGAACTTGCGCCCCATGGCCCGGGCTATGGAGCGGCCCAGGGAGGTCTTGCCCACTCCGGGAGGCCCGATAAAGCACAATATGGGGCCTTTCATCTTGGGATTGAGTTTGCGCACCGCCAGGTATTCCAGGATGCGGTCTTTTACCTTTTGCAGGCCATAGTGGTCCTCATCCAGGATGCCCTTGGCCCGTTTGATGTCCAGCCGGTCCCGGGATGACTTTTTCCAGGGCAGATCCAAAATCCAGTCCAGGTAGGTCCGCACGATGGTGGCTTCGGCGGCCTCGGGCTGCATCTGCTCCAGGCGGCTGAGCTGTTTCAAGGCTTCGGCGCTCACCTCTTCGGGCAGGGGCTTTTTCATGAGCTGCTCGCGCAGGGTCATCAGCTCTTGGGAGCGGTCTTCCGCATCGCCCAGTTCGCGGCGGATGGCCCTTATCTGCTCGCGCAGGTAATACTCCCGCTGGCTCTTGCTCATCTCCTCCTGGGCCTCTGACTGTATCTTGGCCTGCATGGTGGAGACCTCAAGCTCTTTGCTGAGCTGGGTGTGCACCAACTCCAGGCGGGCCACGGCATCGTCGGATTCGAGTATCTCCTGGGCTTCGGGAATCTTCAGCCGCAGATTGCTGGCCACCAGATCGGCCAGGCGGCCCGGGTCTTCCACCGAATCCAGAATGGACATCACATCGCCGGACAACAGCCCCCTTAGGGCCAGTATCTTTTCACTGGCCTCGCGCACGTTGCGCATCAAGGCTTCCAGCTCCACGGTCATCTCATAGTCTTCGCCGGATTCGGGGATGGTGTCGGATTTCACCTCAAAATAGGGTTTGGTTCTTATGTATTCGGTAATCCGGGCCCGGGTAATGCCCTGCACCAGCACCTTGAGATGCCCATCCGGCAGCTTGAGCTGACGCATGACCATGCCAATGGTGCCTATTTCATAAAGCTCATCCGCTTCGGGGTTTTCTATGTTGGGGTCTTGCTGGGTGGAGAGAAAGATGAGCTGATCCCGCTCCAAGGCCTCGTCCACCGCCTTTACCGAGGCGTCCCGCGCCACAAAAAGCGGCAGAATCATGTAGGGAAACACCACCACATCCCGAACCGGCAAAAGCGGCAGGGTTTCAGGTATATCGTTTTCGGTGATCTCTTCTGAAAACTGGAGATCGTTTTGATCAAGAGAGTTTTGAACCATGCGCTCTCGCATTAATGGTATGAAAAATTAATAAGCCCATTGATGCCTTATATGAGGGAATGCTTGACATCCTATCAAAAGTCCGGGTGCTGTCAACCTTGGCGATGAGCCAAAATGCGTCTGGCATACAGTTCGGCGTTCCATCTGCTTTAAATGCTGAAATTATTGACAGACCAAGGGTAGGCTTGACTCTACACCATCAAGGCTCTCTGGACAACCGCTTCATTTTATTAATATTATCCATCCACACCAGATTTCAGCCAGTTCCAAACCGGATAAGCCGTCCTAGACTGGAGAGACTGTATTCATAATTATTAAATTATTCAAATATGTTACCTATTGAAAGCTGGCAACGGCCAGAGGGGGAGACCCAAAGCCGCCCAAGCATAGAGTTTAGCGCCAGGCTAAATCTTTTATTTCTGGAAATGCAGGATGGGCTCATGGGGAAGCCGGGCAAAATCTGCGGAATCCCTTTTTAGAAAAGGTCAAGGGGCAGCGGATTGCGATCCATTGCCCCTTTATATATATAAAACCCGGTTGGTTACGGGTAGTGCCCAGCCATTTCCCTGGACCGGTTTACTGGAATACGGTCTGACGCGTCCTTCCGCTAAAAAGTCCCTTATCCATCTTGGGCGAAAGGCCGATGGTGGAATCCTCCAAAGCGCGCACGATCACCAGGCCCCTGTGGGTTATGATAAAAACTTCGCCCTCTTGCAAGAGGTAGTCCTGCATGTCGCCTTCCTGGGTGATCCATACGGAACCGCTGATGCAAGCCACAGTCTGGTAACGGCGGTCACCGGTCAAACTGTACTCTTGGCGGTGTTGCAGATCCATCACCCGGTCTGGTTGGGGCATATTAGCCAAGGCAAAGCGGGTGTTTCGGATTCGGTTATTTGCTCTATTCATCAAGTCAGGCATTTCAGGCCTCCTTGGTAAAGGTCCGTGCTCCTCTTTGTGTATTAATAATGGGGCCTGCCAAGTTAAAATAACAGAGACAGAAAAGCAGATTTGTTATGATAACAGTTGGGATTATTTTAAATCTGTACTTGTTATCAGGATATGATCTGTTATCTATTTTGTTAAAAAAAGTACAAGCGTTGGGCGGCTTCAAGATGGCAAAACGGAAAAAAGCAAATAAATACGAAATATTGGCTGCAGATTTGGCTGAAATGATTGAATCCGGAGCTCTGGGGCCCGGGGCCAGCCTGCCTTCGGTGCGCCATATGAGCACCCAGCGCCAAGTCAGCGTAACCACAGTGCTGCAGGCCTATGACCTTTTGGAGTCCCAAGGCCTGATAGAGGCCCGGCCCCGTTCAGGCTTTTACGTGCGCATGTCCCTGGCCTCGGCCACGCAGGAGCCGGAGCTTTCCACCCCCGAATCCGATCCGACCAAGGTGAGCATCCAGGAGTTGGTCACCCGTTTGATGCTGCGGGACGCGTCCAATCCCAAACTGATCCACCTGGGGGCCGCTTATCCCCCCAAGCGGTTCACCGCCGTAAAACAGCTCAACCGCGGCCTGGCATCCGTGCTGCGCCGTTTGGGCGATGGCGCCGCGGATTACGACCTGCCCCCGGGATGCCGGGATTTGCGGGAACAGGTTGCCCGGCGGTCGGCCCATATGGGCTGCAATCTGAGTCCCAATGAACTGGTGCTAACCAATGGCTGCACCGAGGCGGTGAGCCTGTGTCTGCGTGCGGTCTGCCGGCCCGGGGACACCGTGGCCATTGAATCGCCCATCTGCTTTGACAGCCTGCAATGCCTGGAATCCTTGCGCCTTAAGGCCTTGGAGATACCCACCCACCCCAGAAACGGCATCAGCCTGGATGCACTGCGCTTCGCCATTCAGACCACCCGGGTGCAGGCCTGCCTGGTCATTTCCAACTTCAACAATCCCCTGGGAAGCTGCATGCCGGAAGAGAACAAACGCCTGCTGGCTGAAATGCTGGCTGAACGCAAAATACCGCTTATTGAAAACGATATATTCGGGGATCTGCATTTTGCGGACAAACGGCCCAATGTGATCAAGGCCTATGATCAAAAAGGCCTGGTCATGCTCTGCTCGTCATATTCAAAGACCCTGGCTCTGGGTTACCGGGTGGGCTGGGTCAGTCCCGGGCGTTTCCAGAAAAAGGTGGAGTGGCTGAAGTACACCTCCACCCTGGCGGGCAATACGGTTGTTTCTTTGGCGGTGGCGGATTTCCTGCAAAGCGGAGCCTACCGCCGGCATTTATTGCGCATACGCATGGCCTATAACCGCAACCTGACCGCCATGCGCCAGGCCATAATCCGGGACTTTCCCAGCGATATCAGGGTCACCCGGCCCATGGGCGGATTCTTGCTTTGGGTGCAGCTGGCTCCGGGGGTGGATGCCTTGCAGCTATACAAGCTTGCCCTGAAAGAGGGCATCGCCCTAGTGCCCGGGCATGTATTTTCGGCCAGCGACCAATACCGCAACTTCATCCGTTTGAATGCGGCCAACTGGTCTGATGACGCCGAAAAGGCGATCCGGCGGCTGGGGCAGCTTTGCGCTTCTTTGGCTTAGCCTTGTTCGTCCTGCCTCGGTTTCACGAAGCTCACACCCTTTGGCCGCAGTAAGGGCAAAAGCTGTGGTCCGGCTGCATGGGCCGGCCGCAGGAAGGGCATCTATCCGGAGCCGGGCGGCCGGAGAGGGTTTCGGTCCGATAGACATCCGGAATAATGGGTCCGCAGCGGGAGCACTCCAAAAACTCCTCGCCCTGTTTCAGCCTGATCAGGGGAACAAAGAACAAGCTCAGGTAGGTATCCCGGCGCATGGGCGTAGCGGTCTTAAGGCCGCAGCGGGGACATATGCGGGCGTTATCGCTCAGTTTGGTTTTTTTGGGCTGCACCCCGCCGATGAATATGAAAGCCCACCTCCATGCTTTTTGCGGTTATAGATCATATCCGCTTGTAATCAAAAAAAATAAAGACAGCTATTCGCCGCCGTGCATCAGTCTTCGAACGGTATGGTCAGGTGGTATTCACCCTCTTCCAAGTGGGCTTCAACCGGGAAGCCGCCCTTTTCAAACACTACCATCATGCCCCGATTGCTGGCCAGCACATCGGCGGTGAACCCTGTAATGCCCTGCTCCTGGGCCAGCTTGATCAAAAGCCGGAACATGAAGGTGGCGATCCCATTGCCCTGATAGGCGTCATCAACAATGAAGGCCACATCGGCCAGGCTGCTGTGGGGATGCCGGATGTAACGGGCTTCGGCGATGATGCGCCCCTGCCCGGCCGGCCCCAGCAGGCCCACGATGGAAAGCGCCTTGCTGAAATCCACATTCACGTATTCCTGCATCTTGGTGTGGGGCATGGTTTTGATGGGGCTGAAATAGCGGTAATAGACCGATTCCTCGCTGAACCGGTAAAACAGGCCGCGCATCTGTTCCTCATCCGAGGGCCGTATGGCCCGGATGCGCAAGGGCTCCCCGTTCTTCAGCTTCATGGTCTTATCTATCTGGCTGGGATAGAGGTGGGCTGATTCGGAGATGAACATCTGGTCTTTGTAGATGATGTTCAGTATCTTGGCCTCTTCCAACAGCCGGGGCCTGTCGTCGGGGTGGGCTATCTCAATCAGGGCCTGGGCCCTTTCGCGCAAAGTGCGCCCGGAAAGATTGGCCACGCCGTATTCGGTGACCACCAAATCCACGCTTTCGCGCAGGTTGAACTGGTTGGGCCAGTCCTCTATGGTGGTGAGAATTTTGGGCTTTCCATCGGGATTGCGGCTGGGCAGGGCAAAAACGGTGCGGCCCCCGCGGGAAAGGGAAGCCCCGGTGAAAAAGTCCATAATTTCGCTGGGGTCGGTGGCTATGTTGCCCCTGCCCACATGCAAGGCGATGCGGCCCGAGAGGTCCACCTTGCGGGCCGGAAAAATCCCCATGTAGTTGGGGTTTCTGCCAATGCGCCTTGGGTCGAATATCCGGTCCAGGCTCTGGAATTCCACCAGGGGGTTGTGATCCAGCCAGTACATGAGCCCGGGGGTGCCCAGGGCGTAGCAGACCAAAGAGCGCCCCCTGAAGGCATCCTTGTGCCGGTTGCTTACCGCGCCGCTTTCAATAAGCTCCATAAGGGCGTCGGTAATATGGGGACTGTGTATGCCCAGGTCGCGTTTGGATTTAAGATGCTGGGCCAGAGCCTCGTAAAGCGGACCCACCGAGAAGCCCAGGCAGGTGCCGTCTTCCACAATGTTGGCCAAGTTGGCGGCCACCCGGTCGAATACTTCGTCATACTCCCAGCGGTCGTAATAAAATAGGGGCTCGCTGGATTCGACCAGAAAATTGAACTCCGAGGCATGTACCGTGGTGTCGCCCAGAGTGCGGGGCACATGTTCGTTTATCTCGCCAATAACCAGATCCGCCCGCTGCATGGCCTGGCGCGATACGTCCATGCCCAGGCCCAGGCCCATGTAGCCGTTGCCGTCCGGGGGAGTCACCTGTACAAAGGCCGCGTCCACCGCAATGCTTCCGGATTCGATCATGCCGGGGATTTTGGAAAAGTGGCAGGGGATCAGATCCACCCTGCCTTCGGTGATGGCTTCATTGGCCACCCATCCGGAAAAAACCGTTTTCAGCCGGTATTTATTGGTGTTCAAAGCCTCCAGGCTTATGGCGTCGCCCAGGCTGAGGAGCTGGAACAAGGTCAGGTCCTGCAAATTCCCGGTCCGGCTCTCCATGAGATGTTTGACCAGGGTGCGGGGTTCCGCAGCGGCCGTGCCCAAAAAGATGTTCATGCCGGGCTTTACCTTCTTCAAGGCCGCCGCGGGCGATACGATTTTGTTCTGCCAAGTGCCTCTGTGAGTCATATTTCAACTTCCCTTGCCGGGCATCAAATAAGCGCCTGTTTCATAGATCCGGTGAATACCGCCGGTAATCCCCCACTATTCTAGCATCAGTCCGGGCCAACACAAAAGTCAGCCTTTTTTCACCTCGGTGCGGTATACCTCAAAACCCCTGGCCCGATAATTTTTGATTGCATGGGGGTGATCCAGCGAACAGGTGTGCAGCCATACTCTGGGGGGGTCGTCCCAGGCCCAGGCTGACTCCACCGCTTTGGTGAGTAAAAAGCCCCCCATTCCCAAACCAATGAATTCGGGCAATAAGCCGAAAAAAGCTATTTCCACCCCGTTTTCATTTTGCTGTTGCAGTTCAAAATAGCCAGCCGGCGATCCTTTATAGTAACCAATCCAGGTTCTTAAACTGTCAGCTTCGGCATGGCGGCGCCACTGTTCATCGGTCCAGCCAAGCCTGTCGGTCCACTGCCAGTCTTTTCCGACCTGCTGGTAAAAGAATTTACTGAGCTGAAACTGATTGATTTCACACTCAACCACCTTCATCCCTTTTGAATCACTTTGGGCTATCAATAAGGAAGGCGACCTCATCTCCAGGAAATAGGTTGTAATGGTCTGCACCTTTCATTCCCCATTGCGGACGTCCGCGCCCCGGACCGGACCGGGGCAATCACCGCAGGCTTAATCCCAGTCCGGGCGGGTCTGGCTCTTGATCCTTATCTTCCACCCCGTGGACGCACAAAACTCAAGCAGGCTATCTGTTTCAGATTGTTGAACGATTCCGGTTGTCATTTTAATCTCAATATACCCTAATTCCTTATTTATCCAACCCCGCTCCGACTCCATTATTTAGCTGCGCAAAAAAGAAAAAACAATCCAGCCGGCCGGCTGTTAAGGGGTGACAATACGCACAGGCCGTAATATTACAGTCTCAAGACTTGAGGATACCGCGCGCAAAGCCTATATTTAGGAATAACAGGAAGCAACTGCATCGAATTTTGGTGAACCCGTCAAGCCCCACGGCCCATGGTGCAAAATTCAAGCGAAACGGCCCTTAGCGAAACCGGAGGACAACATGAGGGTGTTATATAAACCGGCAATATTGATGTTGAGCGTTTGCATGCTGGCGCTGCTCGCCGCCTCTGGCGCTTGGGCCCAAACCGACGCCAACAAGTACAAGGGCTGGGAGCCCGGCAGCAAATATATGAAGCTGTACAACGTGGTGGACCTGGAAGACATAAAGGCCTTTTTCGTAAAGGAGATAGAGGTGATTCCCTTTGAGGGAATGGACCCGGGGATCGGTATTGTTATGTATGACCGCTATGACCCGGACAAGGAGCATATTGTGGTGCACCTTTGCCCCAAAGGGGTGGCCAGCCTGAAAAAGCTCAAACTGCGCAAAGGGGACCGCATCAAGGTGCGGGGCGTTTTTACGGAGATCGGCGACAAGGAAGTCTTCATAGCCTCCAAGATAAAAAAGGACCCGGTTGGAGAGGTCAAAGTCCGCCTGACCAAAAACGGCAAACCCATCTGGCACATGACCGAGGATGAAAAGCGCCAGGAGATAGATAACTAGCCGGTCCAAGCCCAGCCAGCAAAAGACAGTCCGGCCCCACTTCCCAACCGGGGAAGTGGGGTTTTTTGTATGCAGCATTTGACCTTATCCGGCTCTGTGTTCTATAAGAGGATGGGGCTTGAGAGACAAAAGACAGGGGCCAAACCCCGGCGGTCCCACCGGTTCCCAAGTCGAAGCAACCCTAACAGTCTGCGGATGCTAACTCCCCGTGCAGCCTGAAAATAGTAGGAGGCCTGGCATGAAATCAAAAGCTATGGTGGTGACGGAACCCTATCACATGGAGATGCAGGAATTCGAGGTGCTGCCCGCACCAAGCGAGCATGTCCTGATAAAAACCACGGTCACCTCGGTATGCAGCAGCGACATCAAGATATTTCACGGGGCCGTCCCGGTGTGCAAGTTCCCCCTGATAATGGGGCATGAAATTTCCGGCGAGGTGGTGGAGCTTGGACCCGGGGCCGACAAATGGTTTGACCTGGCTCCCGGCGACCGGGTGACGGTTGAGCCATATATCCCCTGCGGACGCTGCGAGGCTTCACGCAGCGAGCATTTTTATCACCACTGCACCCACGGCGGCATCTACGGCCTCAGCCTGTCCTCCGCGCAACCGCCGCACTTATTCGGCGGATACAGCCAGTATTTGTACATGCGGCCCGGCACCGTGGTGCATAAGCTGGGGCCCGGGGTCGATCCCATGGCGGCGAGCCTGTCCTCTGTGGTGGCCAACGGAGTGCGCTGGGTGAAGACCTTGGGCAAGATTCAGTTCGGCGAATCGGTGGTCATCTCCGGACCGGGCTCCCAAGGACTCTCGGCCCTGGCCTCGGCCCTGGAATCCGGGGCCTACCCGGTGATCGTGCTGGGCCTGTCCACGGACGGCGTGCGCCTGGATCTGGCCAGGGAGTTCGGAGCCCACCACATCATTGATGTGGACCAGCAAGACGCGGTGGAGGCGGTGCGCGGGCTATTGCCCGATGGGGCCGATGCGGTGATTGAAACCTCCGGCACCCCCCGGGGCATCCTGGCCGCCACAAAAATGGTGCGCCGGGCGGGGCGCATAGTCAGCATCGGGCTGTCCGGCGGGCTGGAAACCCCCATACGCTTCGACGATCTGGTCTGGAACAGCATTTCGATCATAACCGGACTGGGCCAGGCGGGTAATGTGCAGGACGCCATGAAGCTGATCAATGCGGACAAATACCCCTTTGCCAAAATCAACAACACGGTTTACCAACTGGAAGAGGTTGAAAAGGCCATAAAAGACACTGAAGAGCGCCCCGCGGGCTTTATCAAGGGCGCGGTGGTTTTCGACTAGCCATACCCCTAACGCCAAAACACCAAAGCCGGCCTTTGAACCTTGGCTCGGAGGCTGGCTTTTTATTCCATTACATCAGGCGGTTGTGCCGTTTCACCGCTCTTCGGATTCCGGCGGGTCCTCATCACTTGCGTAATAATCCCGCACGATGTAAATGGGGCGCTGTTTGGCCTCAATGAATACGCGGCTCAGATATTCGCCTATCACGTCCAAGCTGATCAGCTGAATACCGCCGAAAAACAGTATGATGGAAAACAAAGACGCATAGCCGGGCACATCGATGCCCCAGAACAGGGTGCGGATCACATAATAAGCCATGGAGACAAAGGAAATAAGCGAGACCAAAAGGCCGATATAGGTCCATACCCTGAGCGGCACCGTGGAAAAAGAGGTGATCCCCTCCAGGGCGAAATTCCACAGCTTCCAGTAGTTCCACTTGGTGCCGCCCTCCGCCCTTTTCTGACAGGTGTATTCCACCACAGTGGAGTCATAACCCATCCAGGCGAATATCCCCTTCATGAAACGGGTCCGCTCGGGCAGCGAGTTGATCGCCGCAACCACCCGGCGGCTCAGCAGGCGGAAATCCCCACACCGGCCGGAATGGGATGCTCGGTCAGCATGTTGTGTATTTTATAGAACAGATTGGCGCTCAGCTTCTTGGACAGAGTGTCGCCGTCCCGGCTGTTTCTTTTGGCCAGGACCACATCATAACCTTCACGCCAGGCGGCAACCAGCCGTGGAATGGTCTCGGGCGGATGCTGCAAATCCGCGTCCATGATGATCACCGCATCGCCTCCGGCATGCTGGAGCCCGGCGCTCATGGCGGCTTCTTTTCCGAAATTGCGCGAAAAATCCACGATGCTTACCTGGGGGTGCTGTTTTCTGGCTTCCAGAAGCCGGGGCAAGGTGTCATCTGTGCTGCCGTCATTTACGCAGACCAGGTCAAAGTCCATATCCAGCTAATGCAAAACTGGCATCACCGCGTCGAAAAAGCGGTCTATATTCACCTGCTCGTTGTAAAAGGGCACCACCAAGGATAAGTGCGCCTGAACCTTGTTGGTGCTTGCGATCATTAAATCCCCCTATTGCTAACAACCTCAAACGAAGCTCATGGCCGTTCTGTCTCAGGCTGCATGATTCACATAAAACAACGCCTGGTGGACTGGGAAGAAATGTTATAAGAACTCATCCACCGGGCCCGCGCCCTCGCGGATCACTTCGGGGATATCCCCGATCAGGCTGACCACGCTGGAGGCCTCGCCCGACACCGGGCCGCCGTCCACCACCGCATCCAGAGAATGGCCCAGCTCATCCTCGATCTCCCAAGGCTGCAAAAGGATATTGCCCTCGCTGTCCTTGGCGCTGGTGGAGATAATGGGGTGGCCCAGCTCTTCCACAATGGCCAGGCAAATGCTGTTCTGGGGTATCCTGATGCCCGCGGTTTTGCGCCGGGTGAGCATCATTTTGGGAACCTCGCGGGAGCCCTCCAGAATGAAGGTGTACGGCCCCGGCAAACAGCGGCGCAGAGTCTTGTAGGCGTAATTGGTCACTTTGGCATAGTGGCTGAGCTCGGCCAGGCCGGGGCAGATGAATGAAAAAGGTTTGCTCTCCGGCTGGCGCTTGATTTGATGAACCCGTTTGATGGCTTTTTTGTTGAAGATATCGCAGCCTATACCATAGATGGTGTCGGTGGGATAAGCCACAACCCCGCCGTCTTTCAGTATATCGACCACTTGCCTTATTTTGCGCAATTGCGGATTTTCGGGGTTTATTGATATCATCATGACTTTAAAGCTCCTTGCCTCTTTAATAGTCCAGGCGGGGCGTTTGGTCAAGCGGAGCCCTTTGCTTGACCCTATGAAAACTGGGGAGTATTTTGGATTGGGTGCAGCCTTGGGCTGCGGCTCTTTGGGTCCAATAATGCCCTAAACCGTAAGGCACGGGTCCGTTTAACATATGATTCACTTTTTGCGCATACAGGATTTCGCCCTGATCAAGCAGCTGGAGCTGGAGTTAAATCCAGGGCTTACGGTGATATCCGGCGAGACCGGGGCAGGCAAATCCATCATACTGGCCGCCGTGGGCCTTTTGCTGGGCCAGCGCGCGGCCGCAGACCTGATCCGCTCCGGATCGGCCAGCGCCCAGGTGGAGGCCCTTTTCAGCCTGGAGCCGGGCAGCCCGGCCGCCCGCAGCCTGGAAAATGAAGGCATGGCGGACCGGCTGGACCATGGCGAAATGGTGGTGAAAAGGGTGGTGAACCGCGAGGGGCGCAACCGGGTGCAGGTGAATGGTTCCCTGGCCACCGGTTCGCTGCTGGCCAAGGTGGGGCCCCAGATGGTCAACCTCTGCGGCCAGCATTCCCACCAGCTGCTTTTGCGGCCCGAAGAACATCTAAACCTCTTGGACGGATTCGCCGGAGCGGCATCCCTGGCCGGTGAAACCCGCCGGGCCGTGGATAAGGTGCGGGAGCTGGATGCGGAGCTTGATGAGGTCCGCAAAGGGCTGAAGGAGCGTGGCATGCGCAAAGATTATCTGCAGCATGTCATAGCCGAACTGACCGAGGCCGCCCTGGACCCTGCGGAGGAAGAGGCCCTTAAATCCGAACGCCGGGTCCTGGCAAATGCCGAGAAGATCGGCGGGCTGGCCCAGGGCGCGCACCAGGACCTTTATGGCGCTGACGAGGGCTCGGCCCTCGAAGTGCTGGGACGGGTGCGCAGTCAGCTTTCCGAACTGAACAGCCTGGATCCCAGCCTGGCGCCGGTGGCCGCCCAGGTGGACGAGGCCTATTACCTGATCGAGGACGCCGCTGCTGCGGTGCAGGACTATATCACCCGCATGGTGTTTGACCCGGGCCGCCTGGACTGGGTGGAATCCCGTCTGAGCCAGATCCAGCGCATCACCCGCAAGTTCGGCGGCGGGGTGGCCGAGACCCTGGAATTTTTGGACCAGGCCCAAAGGGAGCTGGACGGTCTGGATCAGGGCGAGGAACGTCTTGAGGAGCTGCGAAAAGAGCGCGCCCTGGCCCTGGACGCCGCACTGGCCCAGGCCGCGAAGCTGAGCCGGGAGCGCAACAAGGCGGCGGAGCGCCTGGCCCGTGAGGTGGAAGCGCAGCTTGGCGAACTGGGCATGGCCGCCTGCCGCTTCAAGGTGGAATTCAGCCCCCCGGGCAGCGGAGCGTTGGACACCCCCCAAGGCCCTTTGAGCCCCCGGGGCCTGGAGCAGGCAGCCTTTCACATCGCGCCCAACCCGGGCGAGGGATTCAGCCCCCTTACCCGCATCGCCAGCGGCGGCGAGCTTTCGCGCATCCTGTTGGCTCTGCAAACCCTGGTGGCCTACCGCCGGGGAGCGCCCGCCCTGATCTTTGACGAGGTGGACGCCGGAGTGGGCGGGGCCACCGGCGCGGCGGTGGGGCGCAAGCTGGCCGAGCTTTCCAAGGGCGGCCAGGTGATCTGCATAACCCATCTGCCCCAGATCGCGGCCTGGGGGGATCACCATGTTTCGGTGCGCAAGGAAACCCGCGGAGGCCGCACCGCCACCGTGCTTACGCCCCTGGATGAAGAAGGGCGCATTGACGAGCTGGCCCGCATGCTGGCCGGGCCCGAGAGCGGAGACGCCGCCCGGGAGCACGCCGTCCAGATGCTGGAAGGCGCAGCCAAACAGAAGGCTTTGCCAGGGTTAGCCACGGCCAATCCTTAATTATGCCGGTTGGGAGAGGGGACTGGGCCGCCCGGGCGAAGCGGCCGGGCTGGCCGCCAGAACCACCTTGGTGTGGGACCATTTGTCATGCCAGGGCTGGGGGGGCGTACCGAGAAAACCGCTCAAGGGCTCGAAAGGCACCAGGCGTAACAAGGTGCGTTTGGCGATCTGCCCCGGGCCGGGCCGGGCTCCCGCTTCATCCCTGACCATGGTGCCGGTGGCTATCTTGCCAAAGGTAACCCCCAGGCCCGCTTCCATGCCGAAGTAGTAGACCGGCAGCGCCAACAGCCACACCCACCAGGCAAGGTTAATGCCCCAGGAATCCAGCCAGGTGGTGATCAAGACCGGAATGCCCAACACATCAATGATAAAGTTTGCCAGCCTCTGAAACCGAATCGGCTGTGGAGTTGAAGGGGCCGGGGCTAGCCTGCTCTTTGAGGTTTCACCATCGGATCTCCCCTGATTAGCGGGAGAAGCTTTTTTCCTCTTATTAAGCTTGGGATCGGGAATCAACCTGGTGGCCCGGCCGCCATATTGCACAAAGGTAACCAGCGCCCCGAAAACAGACAAACCCACAATCGGCAAGGTCAGCAATACTGATATCAGAAAGATTGCCATGACCATTCCCAGAACGGGTAAAGCCAGTCCAAAGTCCCCAAAAGAGGCTTGGGGATCATTAACCGCCATTAGGGCCAGGGGCTCGGTAAAAGGATACAATATACATAAAAACAGAAAGAAGAAAGAAAGCACCCGGCAGGTCTTCTTGCCGCATAAAAATGCCGCGCCGGAAATAAGCAAGGGTAGGTAAAAAAGCAATAGGCGGGAAATGAATTGACCTTCAAACTCCAGTCCAGAATAACAGTGGGCAATTAGCCCGCTGACCCCCAATATAAGACAAAAGCAGACAGCTATTCTTTTGTGAAACGAGCAGCATCTTTGGCTCTTAGATGCGGTCATGCCTGATTCCCCCCCTAAATTCAATAAAGGCATAGTTCAGGCTTTTGCCCTATTTCTTATCCTCCGGATCGTCCTTCACCAGTTCCGGATGCCGCTCATAAAAACCCGGCAAGGGCTCAAGCTCCACATGGCACCTGGGGCATTTATTTTCGGGTTGGGTGTTTTCCATATAGGGCTCTTCGCATTTGGGGCATACAAGATACCGGCCTGCGGCCAGTTCTTTTTCATCAGGGCCCACAAGCCACCTTTTGATCACCAGCCCCAGCCAGACCATGCCGTACACAATAAACCCCAGCCCGAAGATCCAGGCCAGGGTGGTATCCAGGTGATAGGTTATTTCCCACTGGGAAAAGGTGTACTCACGGGTATCAATTATCAGGATGCCAAGGGCAATAAAGGCAACCCCCATGATTGAATGCCAAAACTTTCGCATGCACCTAACGGCCCTACAAAATAAGTATCTCGTATTTTGTCCGGCACACCTTTCAGGGCGAGGAGGCCCAAATCCCCTGAAAGGTGTGCGGCTCCTTATTCAGAATAGCAAACCATCACCAATTGGTCTCGTCGTCGCTTTCACTCCCCCAGCCAGCCAATCCCGCCTGTTCATCCTGATCCGGTGCGCCTACGGGAGCGCCAAGGCCAGGCTTGTCCTGATCGGGGTCTGACTCATAGCTTATCGTTGTCTGTATCATTTTGTCATACAGTTTATTCGCTACGTGTTGAATTGTAGCAACGGCTTGACCGGCAGGTGTTGTGGCAGACGTGTTTCCTTCAACAAAATTCCCGGCAACATCAACTATGGTATTCATGTTATTTGCAATGGTCGCAACCGGTACTCCCACGCTGATAAGACCTCCAGTTATTGACGGGGCGGCTATCATCCCAGCCCCCAGTAAAGGTCCCAGCGTAGTCAAACCAGCCAGGCCTAAGACCGACCTTACAAAAGGATCTCCATTCAAGGCAAGATCCGCAATATCACTGACAGCACTGCCTATTGCCTTTCCGAAGCCGGCGGGGATATCGCCAATCCCCTGCGCACTCACAGTATCAGAGCCGTATTCTGACGGCACCTTTTTTGGATATTGTTGAACCTTCCCCCATGGTTGGTTTGGGGAGCGATTGGTTTACCTCCAAGTAAATACCGCTTTCTTCCTCAAGGGGGAAATTGCCCCAAGCCATATCCTTTTTTTGTTTCTGCTGCGCCTCCAACGAACTGGGGTGGTCATACATTATTTGCTCAATTTTCCTTAGCCTCTTCTCGTCCATGACATCTCCTCCCGTTTGTGCTGCAAACTGTTGAATCCTCTTTGGCTCCGTCCGCTTGTGGGGGTGAGTAACCGAGGATCAAGTATTCATATTGGCAATCTATGGGATAGGCTTGATTACAGGCAAAGGAGGCGATTCACAAATTTATTTCCGGGGCAAAACCCCAGCCGGTGAACCCGGCACCAGCCCCACAAAAAAACAAACCCGGCGGCATATTAAACACCGCCGGGCCTGTTATTGATTGTGTATAAAACCGGGGCAATCCGCCCCGCGCTTATGGTTAACTAAGCCGCCTTTTCCACCTTCACCGCGCAGACCTTGTACTCCGGTATGGCGCAGATGGGGTCCAGGGCCGAGTTGGTCAGCACATTGGCGCTGGACTCGATGAAGTGGAAGGGCACGAACACCAAGCCCTTAAGCGACATGCCGGTGACCACTGCCGGAGCGGTGATCTCGCCCCGCCTGGAGGCCACCTTGATCAGGTCGCCTTCCCGTATGCCCATGGCCTCCGCGTCTTCCGGGTTGATCTCCACATACCCCCGGGGCATCTGGGCGTGCAGGGTCGGGGAGTTGCGGGTCATGGTGCCGGTGTGATAGTGCACATGGGCCCGGCCGGTGGTAAGCCACAAGGGGTACTCATCATCCACCAGTTCGGCCGGATCGCGGTGCTCGATGGCCGCAAAGGCCCCGCGGCCCCGGGCGAATTTACCCACGTGCAGGCAGGTGGTGCCGGGGTGCCCGGAGTCGGGCACCGGCCAGCACAGGCCCTCGCCCTCCAGGCGGTCATAGCTGATCCCGCCATAGGAAGGCGCCAGCCTGGAAATCTCCTCGAAAACCTCACGGGGCGAGGCGTAGTCCATGGGCAGGCCGAAGCGGTTGGACAGCTCCATGATGATCTTCCAGTCCGGCTTGGAGTCGCCCACCGGCGGGATGGCCTCGCGAATCCTCTGCACCCGGCGTTCGGAGTTGGAAAAAGTGCCGTCCTTTTCGGCGTAGGTGGTGCCGGGCAGGATCACATGGGCGTATTCCGAGGTCTCGTTGGGGAAGATATCCTGCAGGATGATCAGTTCGGCGCTTTTCAGGGCGTGCTCCACATGGCCCGTGTCCGGGTCGGACATGTAGGGGTTCTCTCCCATGACATACAGGGCTTTCACCTCCCCGCTTTCCAGGCCGTTGATCATGTCCATCAGCTTGAGGCCCACCTTGCTGGGAAGCTCCACCCCCCAGGCCTTTTCAAACTTGTGCTGGGCGTCGATGCTGTCCACAGGCTGATAGGCCGGATAGACATTGGGCAGGCCGCCCATATCGCAGGCCCCTTGCACATTGTTCTGGCCGCGAAGGGGATTCACCCCGCCGCCCACCATGCCCACATTGCCGCAGAGCATGGACAGATTGGCCAAAGAACGCACATTATCCACACCCGAGGTGTGCTGGGTGATTCCCATGCAATACACGATGGAGGCCACCGGGGCCTTGGCATACAGCTCGGCCATTTTCTTGATATCGTCTTCGGCGATGCCGGTCACCTTGGAAGCGTACTCCGGGGTGTATTTTTCCACCACGGCTTTAAACTCCTCAAAGCCCTCGCAGCGCTCGTCGATATATTCCTGATCCTGCCAGCCGTTTGCCAATATCCAGTTGGCCATGCCGTTGATCAGGGCGACATCGGTGCCCAGTTTCTGGTGCACTATGACATCGGCTATCTCGGCCAGCTGGATTCGCCGGGGATCGGCCACCAGCAGGCTGGCGCCCTTGGCCTTGGCCCGATAGAT
Source organism: Desulfarculaceae bacterium (assembly GCA_963675675.1). Lineage (GTDB taxonomy): Bacteria > Desulfobacterota > Desulfarculia > Desulfarculales > Desulfarculaceae > Dethiosulfatarculus. Next base: position 5,992,274 of record OY776512.1, on the reverse strand, counting down.
CCGGGTGGCGATAAGCGGATGGGCCACCGTGGTGTTGGAACCGATGACTAATATAGCTCCGGCGTCTTTCAACTCGTCTATGGAGTTGGTCATGGCGCCTGATCCGAAGGAGGCGGCCAGCCCGGCCACCGTGGAGCTGTGTCAAAGACGTGCGCAATGGTCGACGTTGTTGGTGCCGACTCCCGCGCGCGCGAATTTCTGCATGAGATAATTTTCTTCGTTGGTCACCTTGGCCGAAGATAAAAAGGCTATGCTGTCCGGTCCGCTCTTTTGCTTGATCTCCTTGAGGCGTCTGACGGTGTAGTCCAGGGCTTCATCCCAGCTCACCTCCTCCAGCTTGCCGTTTTTGCGGATCATGGGTTTTTTGAGCCGTTTGGGATTCTGCACGAACTCGTGCGCGTTCCAGCCCTTTACACAGAGCTTGCCCTGGTTGACCGGGCTGGTCTCCGAAGGGATGGTGCCCACCAGTTTGCCGTCTATGCTCTCCAGATAAAAGGAGCAGCCGCAGCCGCAATAGGGGCATACGGTGAGAGTGCTCTTATATTGCATCGCTAAGAAGCCTCCAGTTCTTTTGGTTCAGCCTCTATTCCGGCCACCGGAGCCAAAAAGGGGAATCCTCCACCCGCAATCCTGGCCACCAGGCGGTACAGGTCTTTCAGGGGAATATCCGCCGGACAGGCTTCTTCGCAAAGCCCGCAGTATACGCAGCGGTCCACCATGTGCATGGCCCGGGTGAAGAGGAAATTACGGTCTATGGGCAGCCTTTTTTGGGGCACAAAGGCCTCGGATTCCATGGTGCATTCCAGGCAGGAGCAGACCGGGCAGGAATTGCGGCATCCGAAACACTTTATGCAGCGGTCCATGATGTGGTTCCACTCTTCCAGCTTGGCGAAGATGTCCTCGTCTTCATCCTGGGCCACGGGCACCCCCGCAACCTTTTCACCGGTCACCAAGGCGTTGGGCCAGGGTTTGGCGCACTGATGTTTTCCGGCCAGCCATTCCGGACAGGCCATGCCCACCGGCACCACCCGTTTGGGGTCCAAAGGATGCACCCGGTCATCGTGATAACGCCGGAAGAGGGCCCTTTCGTCGCAGCCCCGCACCAGAATGCCGAAGGTCTTGTCCGGGTAAGCATTCATCAGCCGGGTAAGGCTCTTGACCAGGGGGTAGCGGGAGTCTCCGGGCACATCCAGATCGCCCAGGTTCAAGGCCTCAAGTTCATCGGGTTCGGTGAACAGATACGGGCCTATATGCTCCCCATCCAGCTTGAGAGCCAAGAATCCGTCTATGGCGCCCGCGGCCAGGAGTTTTTTCACATGGTCTATGATTTGTTCCTTCATGGCTGCTTCCTGCCTAGTTATATTTGGTGCGGTAATAACATATCAAACCGCAGTTTAGACAACGCTTGGCCTCTGCCTTGGCCTCCTTTTCACCATAGCCCAGTTCGATCTCCCGATCCGGTTCCAGGCGGGCCATTTCATCTATTTGAGGCATAAGCTGGCGCGGCGGCGCGTCCAAGAGATGCACCAGTTCGTGCTTCACGGTCAGCACCTCGGTCTGGGGCGTCAGCATGTGCGGCGGAGGAGCCACCTCGTCGCCTTTTAAGTAATGGTGCACCGAAGCCGCCACCCGGCGTCCCGCGCCTATGGCCTCCACGCAGGCCCAGAAATCGCTCACCGGCTCCTGGGTCTCGAACATGCCCATGTACCGCTCGGTGGGATGGCTGTAGGGCTTGATGCTCTGCCACTCGGTGTCCTCGCCCTCGGGCGACTTCACCAGGATCAGTTCGGGCAAACGCCCGCTGGCCGGTATCAGGCTGTCCAGATCCAGAAACTGTTCGCAGCAGGCCCCATCCTCGCCCAGGGCCATGAAGCCCACCCTGCCGACGGCGTCGCCGCTGCCCATGATGCGGGTCACCCGGGCCCCGGGGATGATGTTCACCCCGTCTTTTTCATATTTCTCGGCCTGGCCGGCGTTCCAGTCCAGGATGCTCACGCTGGAAGCGCCCAGGCTCTTTATCTTCTTGGCCAGGCTCAAAGCCGTGGCGCCGCCGCCCACCAGAACCACATTGGAACCCAACTCGGGGGCGGCCCCTCCGGCCAGGGCCAGGGTGAGGGGCAGTTGCAGATATACGCCCTTTAGGGCCGGGGCCGGGTCGGGCTTGGCATTCCGCAGGATGCTGGTGTCCCAGCCGCCGGTGGTCAGGATCACCGAGTCCACGCCCTGTTCAAAAAGCTGGCTGATGGTGAAGTCCTTGCCCAGGGCCATGCCGGTGTGGGCCTTCACCCCCAAATCCAAGATGCCCTCTATCTCGTAATCCAGCACCTCTTCGGGCAGCCGGTTTTTGGGTATCACGTCCCGCAGTATTCCCCCGAGTTGGGGCAAAGCCTCATATACGCTGGCTTCATGGCCCAGGCGCGTAAGGAACCAGGCCGCGGAAAGCCCCTCGGCCCCGCCGCCCACAACGGCCACAGACTGGCCCGAAGGCGGAGCCTTGTAAGGCTGCATGCGTTTACCGGATTCGCGTTCCAGATCAGCCACGTAGCGTTTCAGATAGTTGATGGCCACCGGCTCGTCGCTCAGGTTGCGCCGGCAGGCAAGCTCACAGGGATGGGGGCAGATACGCCCGCAGATAAGCGGCAGGGGATTGCGCTCTTTTATGATCAAAAGCGCATTATCATAGTTGCCCAGGGCAGTCTGCCGGATCTGCTCAGGGATGTCAATCCCGGCCGGACAGGTGCGCTGGCAGGGCGCATGGCATTGATCCGTGGTGAACTCGCCCAGGATGCGGTCGCTCACGCTGGTAAGCTGCATGATGCCCACCGGGCATTCCCGCACGCAGGTTCCGCACCCGGTGCATTTCTTCGGGTCCACCACCGGCAATCCGTCACCGCCGATGGAAAGCGCGTCAAAGGGGCAGGCCTTGGCGCATGAGCCCAGGCCGATACAGCCCACCGGGCATTCCTTGGGTCCGCCCGCCATAAGCACCGCGCCCCTGCAGTCGGTCATGCCGGCGTAATCGAATTTGAGATCCGCCCGGGACACCGGATAGCGGCAGCCCACCTTGGCTATCTGGGGCTCGGTGGCGGTCAGTTCCACGCCCAGGATGTTGGCCACTTCCAGCTGCACCTCCGGACCGCCGCCTACGCATATACTGGGGGGATGGGTGCCCGCCGCAATGGCTTGGGCCGCACTCGAACACCCAGCAAAGCCGCAGCCTCCGCAGTTGGCCCCGGGAAGGGCCTCTTCCACCGCCTCGGCCAAGGGATCGACTTCCACATAAAATATCTTGGCTGCAGCGCCCAGGCCCAGTGCCGCCACCGCTCCCAAGCCGCCTATAGCCAGTGCCTCTATGATCATAATTGTAAAAACTCCCCAAGCTGTCCGGCTGGGCAAATCTGGTGATAGGGCCGGGGAAGCGGAACCTGAAGTGTTTCCGTCTTTTCGAAGCCGCCGACTCACATGTCAACCACCCGTAATGAGTGGCTAAATCGCCGCCATGTCCATTTGAGCCGGGGGTTTAGGCTCCCCTGGCCGCCGGCCACCTATGAAAGGTTGAACTTAGCACCAGTAATGTATGCAGCAAGTGAGCCGGATAGTCAAGAGAATCACTGTCATGTGGGTAAAAACGCTTAAAAAATAAAAAGCCCCAAAGCCATGGGAAAGCAAGATTTGAGGGTATTAAAAGCTCTTTTCCGGTCCAGATCACCGCTTCAGGATGCACTCGTAATACACGTGCAAATAGCCTTCCAAAACCTTATCTTCTTGCGGCATTCTGCGAAACCCCAATTTGGATAGGACTTTCTGCGATGCAGCCGCCACAGGATCGGTCACCGCCACCAGGCGGGTGAGGCCCAGCTCATTGCGGGCAAGGTCCATGCAGCCCCTGGCGGCTTCAGTGGCCAGGCCCCGGCCCCACCAGGGGTGGTCGAGGATATAGCCCAGCTCCGCCTCCTTAAGAGCGGCGCCAAATTTGAAGCCGCAATATCCGATCAGCTCCTCCGGTTCAGCGCTCAGGCTGATCATAAACATGCCGCAGCCCCGGCTTTCCCAGTCATGCAGCAGACCTTCCGCCTTGGCCCGGGCCTGCTCAGGAGTCAGGGCCTTGCCATTGAGGGAGATGTGCTTCATAAGCTCCGGGTCGCCATACAGCCTGCAAAGAAAAGGGATGTCCTGTCTTTCCGGCGGGCGGAAACAAAGACGCCCGCGCTCAAATCCGCCAACCCGGCTCAGCGGTTCAGCCATTTTCAGTCCTCTTATGAGTCTTAGCTTTCCCAGGCCACCTGGCCCATCACCGAGACGTCATAACCGCCCAACGCACTTACCGCGTTTTTGAATTCGGTATCCTGCATCACCTCCAGCATGACCTGAATACGGGAGTCATCCCAATATGCAGTAGGGATGACCAGATCATAGCGCTCTTCCACCAGGGGTATGAAGTCCAGCCCCAGGGCCTGGGCCGCGGCCAGTATGCCCAAACCCACATCCGCGCCGCCCGAGAGCACCTGCACGGCCACCGCCATGTGGGTGTACTCTTCCTGGTCATAACCCGTGATCTGATCCGGGCTGATGCCTTCCTGTTTGAGGTGATAATCCAGCAGCACCCTGGTGCCCGAACCGGCCTGGCGGTTCACCAGGCGCACCCCTTCTTTGGTCAGGTCTTGGGCCGTCTTGATGCCCTTGGGGTTGCCCGGCCGCACCATCATGCCCTGGGCCCGCATGGCCAGGCTCACCAGTCTCACCGGGGTTTCGGGAAGATAGCGTTTGATATAGCTGGCGTTGTAGTCTCCGCTCTCCGGGTCCAGAAGGTGACTGCCGCCCAGATGGCAGCGCCCGGTCTTCACGGCCATGAGACCGGCCAAAGATCCCACGTGGGAAGACGACATCCTGAGCCCGGGGGAATGCCGGGCCATGAAATCGGCCATCAAATCCAAGGTCACATCATGGCTGCCCACCACAACCAGGGTCTGTTCCACGGCCCGGCGGGGCACCAAAAGCTCTGCTTCGGTGGGCTGTCCCTCATTGACCCCTTCGCTGGAAGCCTGAATGCGCACCACGCCGTCGGCCCGGGTAAGGCTGGTTATGGTGCCCGCTCCGCGCTTTAGCGGGGTGGCCACCACGTGGTCGCCCACCCGGCCCAGGTGCACCCGCACAAACTCCTCCTGGCCCAGCTTGCTGGGCAGGGGCCGGGCCGGGATCACCGTGACGGTTTCACGCAGTTCATGCTGCTGGCCCTGCATGGCGCTGAGGGCCGGGGCCACGAACTGGTCTATGCATACCCAGGCGCTGACCGCATAGCCCGGAGTGCCCACCAGGGGTTTGCCCTTGGCCCTGGCCAGTATGCTGGGCTTGCCCGGCATTACGGCCACCCCATGCACCAGCACCTCGCCAAGCGCATTGGCCACATGCACCGAATAGTCCCGGCTGCCCGCCGAAGCCCCGGCGTTGAGCATGACCATATGGCTGTCGCCCTCCAGGGCACGGGCCACGGTCTGGGTTATGATTTCAAAGTCATCCTTGACCAGGGGCAAGGTCTCCACCTCGCCGCCCGCCTCGCGCACCAGTCCGGACAAAAGAGTTGAGTTGCTTTCCACAATACGTCCGGGCCCGGGCTGTCCGCTGGAAGCTTCCTGCCAGCTCAAAAGCTCGCTGCCGGTGGGTATGATGGTCACCTTGGGTTTTTTGAGCACCTCAAGCTGAAACACCCCGGCGGTCAAAAGCGAGGCCAGATCCGTCGCCCTCAGGCGGTGATGATGGGGCAGCATCATCTCCTGGGCCACCATGTCCTCCCCCACCTTGCGCACATGCTGCCAGGGGAAGGCCGCCGCCCGGATCTGGATCACCTGGGGCGTGGGCTGAAACACGTCTTCGATCTTGATCACAGCATCGGTGCCGGATGGCAATACCTGCCCGGTATTCACCGCATAGGCCTGCTCATCCAGGGGCAGGTCAAGGGGGCGCTCATCATCGGCCCCGAAAGTGCCGCTGGACAGGACCGCATAGCCGTCCATGGCCGAGGCGTGATAAGCCGGGGCCGAATAGCGGGCGAACACGGGCTTTGCGGTCACCCGGCCCAGGGCGTCCACGGTGTCGACCACTTCGGTTCCCACCAGTCCGGTCCAGTCAAATGCATGCTGAAATATGGCCTTGGCCTCGCTAAGAGGGGTTTTCTTAAGATAAACATTGCGTTTCATTTTATTACTCACGGAAATAAAAAAACTTCCACTTGATCACCGGCGTAGAGCCCTTCGCTTTCCACCGGAATTTTGATCAGGCCCTGGCTGTTGATCAAAGAGGTCAAAAGCCCCGATTTGGCGAACACGGGCTGGGCCACCGGACCTGAATCGCTGTCTTCGATACGGACCCGGATGTATTCCTCGCGCCCGGGAGCGGACGGCGCGGGACGTCCCAGGACCGCCTTAAGCCTGCCGAAGCGGGTGAAGGCCTCCGCCTTGCGCCCCAAAAGGCGCTGAATCACAGGCTCCACAAACAGGTAAAAGGATATCATGCAGGATGCCACCTGGCCGGGCAGGCCCAGAAGCTGGTGACCGCCCGCCTGCACCCAAATAAAGGGTTTGCCCGGGCTAACGCCCACCCCGTGCACCAGAAGCTTGGCCCCGTCAAAGGAACTGAATACATCGGCGGTGAGATCCCGCACCCCCACACTGGAACCGCCCGAAAGCAGGGTGATCCGGTTTTGCTCCATGGAGGCGGCCACGGCCTTGGTCAGAGCCTCCCGGTCATCCCCCACCAGGCCCAGGGGCGCCGCTTTGCCGCCCGCTTCTATGATGAGGCTGGACAGGGTGTGGGTGTTGACATCCCGCACCTGGCCCGGTTTGGGGGTCTGGCTGACCGGTATCACTTCATCGCCGGTGGAAAGGATGCCCACCGGGGGGCGTTTTTGCACCTCCACCCGCTCAAAACCCAGGGCGGCCAAGAGGCCTATATCCTGGGGACGCAGGCGGTGGCCCGCAGGCAGGAGCACATCCCCGGCCGCCGCGTCATCGGTGCGGCCCATCACATGCCCGCCGGGGGCCATGCTGGCGGCGATCTCCACCGTGGTGGGGTCCAGGGAGCGGGTCTGCTCCACCATGACCACGGCGTCGGCCCCAGCGGGCAGCATGCCGCCGGTGCCGATCTTGGCGCACTGGCCGGGCTGCAGGCTGAAATCCGGCTCTTGACCCATCAGAACCTGGCCGGCCAGTTCCAGGTAGGCCGGGGAGGTCTCGCTGGCTCCAAAGGTGTCGCGGGCCCGCACCGCATACCCGTCCATGGTGGAGCGGTCAAATCCGGGCAGATCGCCCGGGGCCTTGAAATCAGCGGCCAATACGCGGCCCCCGGCCTGGACCAGCGGCAGGATAGTTGATGCAAGAGGTTCTAATTGTTGGGTAAATGCGTGAACCTGCTCCACACTGAGCACGTTAAAAAAGGGTTTCATATATTGATTCTTCTCTTCTTTGTACTTGCAAAGAGCCTTGGCTCGTGGTTTTCTGGCTTTTAACAACTATGCCTGAAAAGGCATAGCAGGAAAAGCGCTTATTTCCCAGGCCAAGTTGTATTTTTGTTTGCTGGCCAGTTTGAATAAGGAGCGGTCCGTATGGATCTGAAGATGAAGCTTTGGGTGGAAAAAGAGGGCCGGGTGGTTTATGGCGATGGCCGCCACCAGCTTTTGAGCGCCATAGAGAAAACCGGCTCTCTGGCGGGGGCGGCCCGGGCTCTCAAGATGAGCTACCGCGCCGCCTGGGGCAGACTCAAGGCCTCGGAAAAACGCCTGGGCATCAGCCTGGTGGAACGAAGCAGCGAAGGACGCCGGGGCCATCAGCTTACCAGCCAGGCCAGGGAGCTTATGAAATTGTTTGCAGAGCTGGAAGCCCAGTGCGAGGCCACGCTTGCCAAGGCCCAAAAAGCCTGGGGCGGCCCCATGCCCGGCTCCGGCAAGGAGAAATAACCTCAATGCCCTCCATCATTTGCATAAAAGGCCCCCAAAACGCCGGGCTGGACAACTGGCTAAGCGGACTGCACAAGGAACTTTGCGCCCGAGGCATGAAGGTTGGTTTGATCCTTCCGGGCGCCGGAACCGGGCGCGGCATGGTCCTTAATACGGGCGGTCTCATCCTGCAAAGGCTCTTTGATGACGAACCCGGCCTGATGGAGCTGAGCGAACGCTACATGGCCGGGCTGGACCTGGTCATATCCTGCGCGCACCCCGGGGACAAAAAGGTGAAAATAGCCTTCATTCCCGATGCAGCCTGCGAAGCGCTGGCCGATGATCCGGGAGTCAAGGCCGTGGTGTCCCCCGCTCCACTGGAGCATCCCGCGGCATGGTTCGCACCTGAAGACGTTTCCGGCCTGGCCGCCTTTATCACAGACAGCCTGACGCCCAAAAGGGAACCGGCCCGGGTGCGGGTGCTGATTGACGGCAAGCGCCTGCCCATAAAGGATTTCATCCAGGATATTCTGGCCAACACCAACCGGGGCATGCTGAACAGCCTGAGAGGCGGGGATAAAAAAGGCAAGCTGGAAATATATATAGACTGAAAGGCAGTTTATCAGGGCTATTTGGCCAGATGATCAAACACCATCTGGTCCCGGGATTCGGGGGAGCGCTCCCGGAATTTACGGCTGACCTCAAAAAATCGTGCATAGACCGGCAGCCGGGGATATTTGGAACAGAGCTCCTCAAAGAGCCCGGCGGCGGTTTCAAAATCCAAGGCCCAAAACGCCTCCCAGGCCCGGGCGTGCAAATCCAGTTCGGCCGCCAGCTCTTGGGCCTGCTCTTTCCCGTATGCCGTGTAGATGGTCACGGCCTTTTTTTTGCCCTTCACCCGCACCCGGTCCAGGGGCTGGAATCTGAAACGCCCCTGGCAGGCTCCGGCCACCGCCTCGTTGGCGATTATGTCAACCCCATAGATCTTGGTCAGCCCTTCCAGGCGTGAGGCCAGATTCACGGTGTCGCCCAAGGCCGTGTAGTTGAAAAGCTGGTCCGTACCCATATTGCCCACATAGGCCTGCCCGCTGGCCAGGCCCACCCCGGCCTTGATGCTGCAGCCAAGCTGCTCTTTCAGCTCCCGGTTGACCTGGTCCAGGTTGGCCATTATCTCCAAAGAAGTCTCCACGGCCTTAGCCTGATGGTCCTTGGCGTCCAGGGGAGCATTCCAAAAGGCCATGACCGCATCGCCCATGAACTTGTCCAGGGTGCCGCCTTTGGAGGTTATGCTGTGCACCGCAGGGGTGAAATAGGCCTTCAGCAGCCGGGTTATCTCTTGGGGTTTCAAAGACTCGCTCAGGCCGGTGAATCCGCGGATATCGCTGAAAAACACAGTCACCTCGCGCTCCTCGCCCCTTAGGGACAAGAGATCCGGCGAACCGGCCAGCCGGTCCACCACCGCCGGTGAAACATAGTGTGAAAACGCGTTGCGGAAATACCGCTTGCGCTTTTCCTCAAACCAGTATTTGACCAGGCTCAGACAGATGAAGTTCACCAGCATGGCCAATATGGGCATCAAGGGGGACACGAACATTCCGGCGCTTTGCATGAATTGCGCGGCCCCGAACCACATGCCCAGGCCCAGGGCCAAACCCCACACCAGGCTCCACAAGGGCCGCGAAAAGGCCAACAGCAGACAGGAAAGCAGACCCGCGGCCAAAGTGACCATCAGCTCCAGACCCGGAGCCCAGGCCGGACGCCGCAAAAAATCGCCTTGCAGGATATTGTCAACCACGCTGGCGTGCACCTCCACCCCGGGATAGGCGGAGGCCAAGGGAGTGGTGCGCAGATCCTTCAGCCCTCCGGCCGAGGTTCCCACAATGACTATTTTGCCGGCCACAGCCCCGGGCGGTGTCTTTCCGGACAGCACCTGTTTTGCCGAAATATATTCAAAGGTCCGGCGCCCTCCCCGGTAGCGTATCAGCATGGTTCCCTTCGCTCCCAGGGGAATGATCCGGCTGCCCAGCTTGAGCCATTCCAGGCCGCCGGAGTCCAGTTTAGCCACAGCCTGCCCGGCCCCCAAGGCCTGCACCAGCGCGGCCAGGGCCAGACTTGGGTATATGCGCTCTTTATAGCGCATGATCAAAGGCAGCCTGCGCAGCACCCCGTCAGGGTCTGTCAGGGTGTTGAAATATCCTCCGCCGGGGGCGGCGCTGCTCAAAATCGGCAGATTGCGCACCACGTCCCGGGCCCGGAACAGGTCCGCCTCGGCCGCGCCGGGGGATTTGAGCCAGGCCAGGTTCAAGGGTTTGGGCGCGTCTTCCCGATGACCCCCGGGCTGATTGCCAAAAAGAAAATCATAGCCCAGTACAAAGGGCCCTTTCGCCAGTATCCCGGCCAGGATGGGATCATATTCCATCAGCCCCTCGGGCAGGCCGCCAAACCCCATATTGACCTTGAGGTCGCGTTTCAGTTGGTCTTGCATCACCTTGGGCGAGGTGCGGTCCGCTTCGGCGAAAACCATGTCCAGGGCCACACAGGCGGGTTTCATCTGTTGCAGCTTGGCCAGGAGCAAGGCAACCCGGTAGCGGGGCCAGGGCCACTGGCCGTATTCCGCCAGGCTGGGCTCATCCACATCCAGGATCACCACCTGGCCGCCGGGCCGCCCCGGGGGCATGCCGGCCAAAAACACGTCGTACACCTTGTGGTCCAGATGCGGCAGGATGGCGGGGCTGAATACATAAAACAGGCCCATACCCAAGGTAAGCGCCAGGCCGCAAAGCAATATGAGCCTTTTGCCCCGGTCTAATAGCGGCACGGTCCGGCCTCGCGGTTGGGAGGGCGCATAACAGGAATGACGCCTGGCAGGGCGCCATTCCTTTTCCGGCGTAAACGCACTAGCGTATGGTCACTTCCACCCGGCGGTTTTTGGGCTCTTTCACCTGGTCGCCGGTGGGCACAATGGGGTAGCGTTCACCATAGGAGGTGATCTCCAGATACTCTTTTGCGATGCCCGCGGCCACGATGCTGTCGGCCACGGCCTGGGCCCTGCGGGTGGAGAGCCTGATATTGGCGTCCTCAGCCCCGTAGGTGTCGCAGTGCCCCACCACGCTTATATCCATCGAGGCCCGGTCCTTAATGGTCCAGATCACCTCATGCAGAACCTTTTTTGATTCCGGCACCAGTTCCGGTGAACCCAGTTTGAAATACAGCATGAAACGCACCGGAGCCTCCGGGGTGGCTTCCAGTGCTCCGCCGAAGATGCGTTTCACTTCGCCCAGGCTTATGGGCTCCGGCGGCAGAGGAGCCCGGCCCTCCATTTCAACTCCCACTGCCTGGTAGGCCTGACCCATGGTCTGGCTTCCCTGTTTGTTGGAGACTTCCACCTTGCCCACCTTGCCGTCCGGGTCGGGCAAGAGCACCACCGTGGTCTGGTTGGAGCAGGCTCCAATTGCAGCAAAGCTCAGCAGCAACAACCAAATCATAAGCTTTTTCATGGCTACTTACCCCCTTCCGCAGCCTTAGCCTTGCCGGATTCGGGGTCCACGTAAACCAAAAAGTGGGTTCCCCGCACCCCGATGGTGGCCAGCGGGGTCTCCACCTTGACCTTTCCGGGCGCTTTTTCGGCTATTCTGCCGGTCAAAAAGGCCGCCGTGCCTTTGAGCATGCGGGTCACCATGCCCAGCCTGTTTTCGGTGGGCGCAAAGATGAACTGGTCTATCACAATCTCGCTCACCGGCCCGATGGAAAGCATGGAATCATCCCGGAACAACACCCCCATGCTGGATGCCTCGCCGGTGATTATGGTATCTCCCTGCTTTAGCTTCAGGCCGGGATCTGCGGCCATGCTCCGGCCCGAGCGCTTGACCAGGGTTTGCCCTTTAACTTTCTGAACAATTCCAACGATCTGACTCTGGGCCGTGTCAGCCAGGGCGCATCCCGCCCATACCAAGCCCAGCATCAGGCCCAGGGCTAATGCCATCATTTTTAACTTCATCGCAAAGCTCCCTCCACTTGCGGATTTGTTACCATTATACACAGTTGTTTCCGCTGATGGGGCAGGAAGCTTGCCGGTTTCACCTTAGCGCTCCAGAAAATTCTCGCTGCTGTTGCGTATTTGCGTTTGGGGTTCTATACTGACGGCATGAAACTCTATCTTCACCATAGCCAGGATTGCGCCTCAAAGGCCGCCTGTGCGGCCTGCACCGCTACTACCGCCCCTTAGGGGGCACTATTTACTACACATACCAAAACCGGTCCAAAGCAAAGGGATCAGTCCGCCATGGCGGCAAGCCCTTGGCTTGACACCGGATCTGGCTTGAGTTAAGTTCCATAACTATAGGCCATTAAAGGATAAATTCTTTCCGGCCAACTCAGCAACCAATAGGGGATAAGAGTCAAAAGCCATGCAAGAATTCCGCCGTCTGAAACGTTTGCCGCCCTACGTCTTTGCCACCGTCAACGAGATCAAGATGGAGGCCCGCCGCAACGGCGAGGACATCATTGACCTGGGCATGGGTAATCCGGACATCCCAACTCCGCAGCATATTGTGGACAAACTGATAGAGGCGGCCGGCAAGGGCGTCAACCACCGCTATTCGGCCAGCAAAGGCATAACCAAGCTGCGCCACGCCATCTGCGGCTGGTACAAGCGGCGCTATGACGTGGACCTGGACCCGGACACAGAAGCCGTGGCCACCATCGGGGCCAAGGAGGGGCTCAGCCATCTGGTGCTGGCCACCATCGCCCCCGGCGACGCGGTGATGTGCCCCTCGCCCACATACCCGATACACCCCTATTCCGTGGTGATAGCGGGCGGCGACTTAAGGCGGGTGCCGCTTTATCCCGGCGGCGACTTTTTTGATGAAATGCTGAAAGTATTCAAGCAGGCCTGGCCCCCGCCCAAAATGCTCATAATCTCATTCCCGCATAACCCCACCACCACCGTGGTGGATCTGGATTTCATGACCAAGATCGTGGAGTTTTGCAAGGAACACCACATGTGGCTGGTGCACGACTTCGCCTACTCCGACTTGTGCTATGACGGGTATACGGCGCCTTCGGTACTACAGGTGCCCGGGGCCAAGGACATTGCGGTGGAGCTGTTCAGCCTGTCCAAGTCATACTCCATGCCGGGCTGGCGCATGGGTTTCACAGTAGGCAATCCCGATCTGGTGCATGCGCTGACCCGCATAAAAAGCTATCTGGATTATGGGGTGTTCCAGCCCATCCAGATCGCCAGCATAATCGCCCTCAACGAAGACCAGTCTTGCGTGGAGGAGATAAAGAGCATCTATAAGAGCCGCTATGAAACGTTGGTTACCGGCCTGAACCGGGTGGGCTGGCCGGTGGACATGCCCAAGGCCACCATGTTTTTGTGGGCCAAGATTCCGAACCGTTACATGGATCTGGGCTCAGTGGAATTCAGCAAGCTGCTCATCCGCGAAGCCAAGGTGGCGGTGAGCCCGGGGATCGGGTTCGGGCCATACGGTGATGAATACGTGCGCTTCGCCCTGGTGGAGAACGAACACCGCATCAATCAGGCCATCCGGGGAATCCGCAAGTTTCTGCAGTCCGGCCGAACCCTTCCGGCCAAGGCCGTCAGCCAGGGCTGATCCCCTGGCCCGGTCTTGGCCGCGTCTTGCTGGCTGACGGGGGGCGGCCAGTCATTTATCCGTAATTCTTGCAAGTTGTGATATGATCCAAATTGCCTGCGGGCGGCTTTCCCAGCCAGGCTGGGTGTGGCCGCCGGGGCCGTTAAGCTGTCCGCTTTGGATGAAAAGGAAATCAAATGGCCAAGCGAGTGATCAAGGTTGGAATATTGGGATTGGGTATTGTAGGCGGCGGGGTGGCCCAGCTGCTCATGGAGCAAAAAGAGCGTTTAAGCGGAAGGCTGGGTGCGGAACTGGTGTTGGCCAAGGCCGCGGACCGTGACGCGAGCCTGGCCCGGGAACTGGGCCTTCCTGCCAAGATATGCTGCAACGACGCCGAACAAGTGGTGAATGATCCGGACATCGACATTGTGGTGGAGCTTATAGGCGGGCTGAGCCCGGCCAAGGAATTCATGCTCCAGGCCATAGAAAACGGCAAGCAGGTGGCCACGGCCAACAAGGCGCTTTTGGCCCACCATGGGGTGGAGATACTGGCCGCGGCCAAAAAGGCCAAGGTCAGCTTGGGCTTTGAAGCCTCCACCGGCGGGGGCATCCCCTTGATAGGCAGCCTGCGCGAAGGCCTGGCCGCCAACGAGGTGAGCCAGGCTCTGGGCATCTTGAACGGAACCAGCAATTACATCCTCACCCAGATGACCAACAGGGGCCAGTCCTTTGACGAGGCCCTGGCCGAGGCCCAGGCCGCCGGATTTGCCGAGGCGGACCCCACCTTTGATGTGGAGGGCATAGACGCCTCCCACAAGCTGGCCATCATCACCGCCCTGGTCACCGGCAAGCAGCCCAGGCTGGAAGATATTCCGGTGCAGGGGATCAGCCGCATCACCCCGCTGGATATAAAATTCGCCAATGATTTCGGATATAAGATCAAGCTCTTGGCTTTATTGCGCAATCAGGGGGGCCGGGTGGAGGCCCGGGTGCATCCCGCCTTGATTCCCCATGATCATGTGCTGGCCTCGGTGGACAGCAACTTCAACGCCCTGCACCTGACCGGAGACTGGGTGGGGGATGTGCTGCTCTACGGCCAGGGCGCGGGCCGCCGGGCCACGGCCAGCGCGGTGGTGGCCGACGTGCTGAGCCTGGCCCGGGATATTCTGGCGGGCTGCTCCGGACGGCTGCCCGCCCTGGGCACCGAAACCGAAACCAGCGAGCCTTTGGAGCTGGCCCCCCTGGAAGAGGCCGTTTGTCAATACTATTTCCGCTTCACCGCCGAAGACCAGCCCGGAGTGCTGGCGTCCATCAGCCATTTTCTGGGCGATCACGGCATATCCATAGAAGCGGTGACCCAAAAGGGAATCGATAATAATGCGCCGGTGCCCGTGGTGATGCTGACCCACCAGGCCAAGGAAGCGGCGGTGCAAAAGGCTCTGGCCGCCATTGACAACCTGCCGGCCATTGCCCAGCCTACCCTGGTAATCAGAAAGGCATGGACGAAATGAAATACCTGATTATTATCGGCGACGGCATGGGAGATTTTGCCCGCGACGAGTTCGGGGGCAAAACCCCCCTGGCCCAGGCCAAAACCCCCAATATGGACCGTATGGCCACAGAAGGCGAACTGGGCCGGGCCCTGACCATCCCGGACGGCATGGCCGCAGGCTCCGATGTGGCCAATCTCTCCATTTTGGGTTATGACCCCAAGGTCTACCACACCGGCCGTTCCCCCATAGAGGCGGCATCCTTGGGCATTCCGCTGAACGTGGGCGAGATATCCTTCAGGTGCAACCTGGTGGTGCTGGACGAACTGGGCGAGGACCCCGTCATGGCCGACTACTGCGCCGGGCATATTGAGAGCGCGGACGCGGCCCAGCTCATCGCCAGCCTGGATGAGGCCCTGGGCGACAGGTTCGGGGTGAAGTTCCATCCCGGCACCAGCTTCCGCAATATCCTGATCCAGCCCGGAGGCTCGCCGGACCACGCCCTGCCCCCGGCCCACGACGTTTCCGACCAGCGCACGGGCCAGTATTTGTCCCATGAAGGCCCCATAGGTTTATTGAGCGACATCGTGCGGGCGTCCTGGGAGGTTCTGGCCGATCACCCGGTGAACCGGCGGCTAAAGAGCGAGGGCAAATCCGGGGCCAACTCGGTGTGGCTCTGGGGACAGGGAACCCAGCCCACCCTGCCGCCCCTGAAAGAGCGTTTCGGAATTTCCGGTCCGGTGATCAGCGCGGTTGATCTGGTCAAGGGCCTGGGGGTGCTGGCCGGGCTGACTCCGGTGGAGGTGCCCGGGGCCAACGGCTGGCTGGACACCAACTATGCCGGCAAGGTCAGGGCGGCCCTTGACGGGCTGAAGGAAAACGATTTCGTCTACCTGCACGTGGAAGCCCCGGACGAGGCCAGCCATTCCGGCAAGCTGGAGCTGAAGATGCAGGCCATTGAGCTGTTTGACCAGAATGTGGTGGGACCGGTGATGCAGGGCCTCAAAGAGGTGGGCCCCCACCGGGTGCTGCTGATGTTCGACCATTACACCCCGCTGGTCACCAAGGGCCACAGCCCCGAACCGGTGGCTTTTGTGATCTGGGATTCCGAAAAGCCCGGCCCGGGAGGCGAAGCATTTAATGAAGCGGCCGCAGCCAAAGCCATGCCCCAGCACATTATTGGCCACAACCTTATGGAAAGGCTTCTGAAGAAATGATCCACGAGCTGAAGTTCCGGCCCATCTTCGGGGATGTGGACGCCATGAACGTGGTTTATTACGGCAACTATCTGCGCTTTTTCGAGTCCGGACGCACCGAACTTATGCGCAGCGTGGAAAAGCCCTATGCCATCTTCGTGGAGCGGGGTCTGCACCTTCCGGTGACCGAATGCCATATCAAATACCGCCGTCCGGCCAGGTATGACGACCCCTTGGTGCTGAAAACCTCATTGAGCTGGCTGAAAAGGGCATCCCTGCGTTTTGACTACACCCTGGTCAAGCAGCTTGAGAATGGCGGGGAGACCGAACTGGTGACCGGCTACACGGTGCATGGCTGCATCAACCTTGAAGGCAGGGTGACCGCCTTCCCGCCTGAGATAGTGCAGGAGCTTAAAAAAGTGGTTGTCATGGCCGAAGCCTGAAGACCCTTTCCCCATTGCAGATGATTGCGGCTCCCCGGCCTTGATTTGGCGGGGGAGCCGTTTTTTTGGGATATGGTCCCGGCTTGCCGCGCTGGGCTGAACCGGCCTTATTCGTCTTAGGCCTTTTTCATTGTCCCTCGCTACTCCGGCTCCACCACTATTTCACAATATTCATTGCCCGCCGATTTACACAGAACCTCTTTGCCTTTGACGGTCAGGCCGGAGCCCCGGTGCTCCAGGATGGCCTGCATGCCCCCGGCCATGGCCCCGGGTCCCCACAGGCATACTTCCTTGCCGGTCTGGCCCAGTTCCAGGGCCAGGGCGGAGTTGTGCCAGCGGAAGCGGCCCAAGCCCCGCTCAAGGTCCAGTTCGACAATCTCAAAGCGCCCCCAGCCCCTGGAGGTCATGGAGCCCAGGTACTGCTCCATGACTTCGCGCCCATTGAGACCGGCCCTTATCTGCACCTTGGCCCAGTTATAGGCCCCTTCCCAGCCCGCGCCGGAATAGATGCGGGCGGCGGCCTCGCTGCCCGCCTCATCCAGCACCCGCTTCATGATGCCCACGAAAAACCAGCGGGGCATCAGCACCATGGCCACCTCGCCCAGCATCAGGCGGTCATCCCGGGTCAGCTCTATGTCCCGGGCCAATTCATGAAACTTATCCATGTCCGCTCCTTAAGCGCCCCAAACCTCCTGCAGCACCCGCACCCAGTTGCCGCCCATGACCTTGGCTATTTTGGTTTCTTCCCACCCGGCCTTTTGCATGGCCGCGGTCAGGTTGGGAAATTCGCCGATGGTGCGGATGCCCTCGGGATTCTGGATGCGGCCGAAGTCGGTAAGCTTGCGGGCGGTGCCCTTGTCGTGGGTGATCCAATCAAAGAACTTTTGGTCATACCCCTGGGTGAAATCGGTGCCAATGCCCACGCAGTCCTCGCCCACCAGGTCCGTCACATAATCAATGGCCTCCACATAGTCATGCACCGTGGAGTCCGGGCCCTTGGGCAAAAAGGGCGAAAACATGGTTACCCCGATGAAGCCGCCGTGATCCGCAATGAATCTAAGCTGCTCGTCCGATTTATTGCGCGGATGCTCCTTCAGGCCGGAAGGCAGGCAATGAGAATAGCAGACCGGTTTTTGGGAGGCCAATATCACATCCTCGGAGGTGCGGGGCCCCACGTGGGACAGGTCGCACATAATGCCCACCCGGTTCATTTCGGCCACCACCTCGCGCCCGAAATCGGAAAGGCCGCCGTCGCTGGATTCATAGCACCCGCAGCCCACCTGGTTCTGGGTGTTGTAGGCCATCTGCACAATGCCCACGCCCAGCTGTTTGAAAAGCTCTATGTACCCCAAACGGTCCTCAAAGGCGGACGCGTTCTGAAAGCCCAGAATGATGCCGGTCTTGCCCTCCTGTTTGGCGGCCTGAATATCCTTTGCGGTGTAGACCTTGCGCAACAGATCCCGGT
Source organism: Desulfarculaceae bacterium (assembly GCA_963675675.1). Lineage (GTDB taxonomy): Bacteria > Desulfobacterota > Desulfarculia > Desulfarculales > Desulfarculaceae > Dethiosulfatarculus. Next base: position 5,974,159 of record OY776512.1, on the reverse strand, counting down.
TTTGGCTGAACCTGGCGTTCCAGGCCGCTATGTTATCCATGGCGCCCTGGAAATTCTCCCACACGCAGCAGGTGCAGTTGGCGGCGGTCAGCCCGCCCTTGTGCATATCCTCAAAGACCTCCCGCGACCAGCGGGAGACGTTCAATCCGTCAACCACCACAAGTCTTTGGTGCAATTCATTTAGGCTCATGATACATCTCTTCTGGCATGCTTTTGTAAGCGCCTGGCACTGGTATGCAGCCGGATAAGGATCAGGTCAAAATTTTATGTATAGTTACATCCTAGCATATGACCGGAGCATGCATCACCCAAACAATGCAAACCCGGCATGATGCTGGATTCAGACCCTTACTCCCGATGCGGCCGGTCTAGCGCGGCCGGGTGACGCCAAAGCGGAGCGGAATCATGTTTTGGGGAATCGTTCTGGCCGTCTTGGCAGCCCTGGGATTCAGCTGCTCGGCCATAATAGCCAAGCTGGCCTTTAAGGACGGATTCAGCCCCGGGCTCCTTTTGCAGCTCCGCTTCGGACTGGCGGTGCCTTTTTTCATCATATTTTTACTGTTCAAAGACCGTTCCCTGCTGATTCCCAGCTGGCCGTTAATCTATAAGGCCCTCTTGCTGGGCGGGGTGATCTACGGCCTGCAGTCGAGTTTTTATTACCGGGGGCTGACCCATATTCCGGCCTCCACCGCCGCCTTGATCCTGTATTTCTACCCGGTGGTGGTGGCGGTTCTGGCCCGGCTCTTTTTCAAGCAAAGGATAAAGCCGTCCTCCGCTTTGTCCCTGGCCCTGGTGGTGGGAGGCTGCTGTCTGGTATTTGTAGACGCCTTCCAGCGCGAACTGGAGATCACGGGGCTTTTATACGCTGCCGGCGCAATGCTCACCTATTCATTTTACATGAACCTGGTTCAAATAGCGGTGCGGGGGGAAAGGCCCTTGCAGCTTTCCTTTTTCGTGGTGGTTTTTGCAGCCATAACCTTTAATCTGCTCAACGGCCCGGCTGAGTTTTTAAAGATTGACGCCGCCGGGCTCTTATACGGCGGAAGCCTGGCCCTGATCTGCACCGTCTTCAGCGTCGCCTGCATCTATGGCGCCATAGAACGTCTGGGCAGCGCCAATGCTGCGATCTTCTCCACCCTGGAACCGGTCGCAGTGGTGACCCTGTCCTATCTCGTTCTGGGGGAACATGTGGTTGTCTGGCAGGTGCTGGGCACGGTTTTTATCGTGGCCGGAATGATCATCACCAATCTGGCCTTGAGAGGAAAAAGGGGCCATAAAGCCTGATCCCCTCCGGGGCCCGCCCGGCTGTTTTTTGGGTTGAACCGCCCGGATCGCCGATGCGGTTTAGGGGGCATTCCGCGCTCCAGGTGGCGCAAGAGCCTATGGGCCTCTAGTATTATATGATGGTGACCGCCAACATCTTTTTGCACGGCCAGATGGAGTAAAACAAAATGAGCGATTCAAACCCCCTTATGATCTTCAGCGACTACATATGACCCTGGTGCTACTTCATCACCGGTCGGGTGGCCAGGTTGAAAAAAGAACATGGCGTCAAAATCGAATGGAAGGCCTTTCCGCTGGCCCCGCACAATCCTCTGGAAGGCATCGAGATAACCGAATACTTCCGCAATAAAGGGGTTGAAGTGGATGTGGCCGGGATGATGCAGCGCCTGGGAGCCGAAGCGGCCCGGGAGGGGTTACCCTTTGGCCGGCGCATGCGGTCATACAACTCGCGCCGGGCCCAGGAGCTGGGCAAATGGGCGGAGGCACAGGGCAAGGGCGACGGCTTTCATATGGCCATGTTCAAGGCCTACTTTGCCCATGGTCTGAACATTTCAGATTTTGATGTATTGCGCAAGGCGGCGGCGGAGCTGGAGCTTGACCCCGACGAGGCCCAAAAAGCGATAGAGGAGGGCCGCTACGCTCAGGCGGTGGACGCGGATTGGACCCTGTGCCGCAAAATCGGCATCCCGGCCGCACCCACCTTTGTCATGCATGGGCGTTCCGTGGTGGGCGCCCAGCCTTATGAAATCCTGGAGCAATTGGTCACCGGTTCAGGACCGGGGCTGATGTAGCCCTAAGCCGGCTTGATCCGGGGGATAAAACCCAACCCGCGGGGAAAATGGTTTTGAAGAACGGGGTGTTCCGGGTGTTCAGCGGGATACCTCCAGTCTGAAGGGCCTGCCGTCCTGGTAGTCATTCAGCTGTTTCTCATAGAACCGGACCACCTTTTCGGGTGCGCCTCCCTTGAGCAGCATGGACAGGGCCTTTTGCTGGTTGATCACCGCGCCTTCGAAATCTCCCCCCGCAGCCTGGGCGGCGGCCAGAACCGCCAGGGTGTCGGGGGTCTTGTTTAATGCGGCTGCATTGACGGCCATCTCATAAGCCCGCTCTGGATCGCGGTAATCTTTATTGGGGCAGCCGGCCAGAAACCTGGCCAGCTCCGCATAGCCCAATTCCTTTTCCGGGGCCAGACGCGGCACCTGTTCCAGATCGTCCAGGGCTTCTTTATACATCTTGCGCATAACGAATGTCTTGGAGCGCATAAGGTGGCCCGTAACCCGGTCCACCCGTTTGCTGCCTTTGCTGATCAGCAGGCTGTAATTCTTGGCAGCCTTGGCATACTCGCCCAAGGCCATATATGAATTACCCCGGAAAAGCACCGCCTCCAGATAGCGGGGCTCCAGCTTGATTGCTTTGTTAAAGGACTCCACCGCTTCAGCGTGTTTGCCTTTTTTCTGCAGGATCTGGCCCCTGACCCCATGCATGAAGGGGTTTGCGCTGGTGATCTTTACAGCCTGGTTGATATGGGTCATGGCTTCATCAATCCTGCCCAGATTGGCTTCCGCCTGGGCCAGGCTGGTCAAGGCCCCGGCCAGCGGCGGGCCGTCCAGGCCGGATGCAACCACCTGGTTCAGGTCCCGCACCGCATCTTCATACCTGCCCATCCGCACCAAAACGGTGCCCCTGGAATAAATGGCCGATATCTGATCCGGCTTATTTTGGGTGATGCGGTTCAAATCACGCAACGCTGCATTCAGCTTGCCTTGACGGATGAAATAATCGGCCCGGTAAAAAAGGGCCAAACGGTATTCCTTGGCCTGGCCGGGGTCTTGGGCCCCTTTCAAAATGGCGATGTCCAGGTCTTGCAGGGCCGGAGCATAGCGGCCCAAAGCCATCAGGATCAAGGCCCGGCCGGTGCGGCCTCCGCTCCAGTCCGGAGCCAGGCGGATGGCCTGGTTGGCGTCCTCAAGCGCCGAAGCGGTCTTTTGCAGTTTCAGGCGCAGATTCGCCCGCAAAGTATAGGCCCCGGCGGCTTTGGGGTGTTTGCGGATCACTTTACTGCATTCCTGTTCCGCAAGGGCCAACTCACCTTTTTGAGCCAGGGCCATCACAGGCTGCAAAAGAGCCTCAAGCTCCGGCTGATTTGGAGCCGCATGGCCTTGCCCGGCAAAGAGGCAAACCGCCAAGGCGGCCATGAGCAAATTGAACAGGATATTCATTAACTTTTCCCCTATGCGGACATCAAAAACCGCTATTGACTTTTGCAGCCTGCCACAGAGAATTTCCGGGGTCAAGCCTGCTAGCAGGACGGTCCTCCGGGCCGGCTCAAGCCAACAGTCCAAAATTACTTGATTTTGGCAACTTTTTTCTGGGAAGCATATGCTTGACGGCTTGGGGCAATTGGCTTAATATTCTGCTCTGGTGGGCGAGCGGCTTCCACCCATCACGGTTATCGCTGACTGAACACCACAGAGCACAAATTTGGCGCAGATAAGGCGTGTTCGTACCGCTGAGTTTTAAAAAAACAGAACGACAGTACGAGCCACAAAGCTGAGCCGATGTAAATCAGGCCCAGGTGTAATAGTTTCCGTTTTTTTGGTCCAACCTTTAACCATGGTGCGGACCACGGAAATCCGTGCGGACTGAAAACTGTTGTCATAATAAAAGTGCGTCCATGACCAATCAGCAAATTGCTTACACTTAGAGAAGATAATGAAACAACTAGTAGATTTAACTAAAGATCTTATCGCATTCAAAACCACTCACGACAATCCCGAGGGAATCAAGCAGTGCATGGATTTCATCGAAGCATATTTCGATGAATGCGGGCTGGCGTACGGCACCTTGGAGAGCAACGGCTACCGCTCGGTATTCGTCACCCCGGAAAAGGGCTATGCCCCGGTGCTGCTCATGGCCCATATTGACGTGGTGGCCGCCAATCCCGATCAATTCACCCCCATGGAAAAAGACGGCAAAATCTTCGGCCGCGGGGCCATAGACGACAAATACGCAGCGGCGCTTTGCATGGTGCTGGCCAAGGAATACCTGCATAAAAACAGTTCCAACGGCGACGGCCAATCCAAGCTGCCCTTTGGCGTTGTCATAACCAGCGACGAAGAAATTGGAGGCCACGACGGGGCCGAAAAGGTGCTGGAACAGCTCAAATGCGAGCTTTGCATAGGCCTGGACGGCGGCAATCTGGAAAGTATCGTGACCAAGTCCAAGGGTTTATTGACCCTGAAGCTGGTCTGCGCGGGTAAAGCCGCCCATGGCGCTCAGCCCTGGTTGGGCGAAAACCCGATCGAAGCCTTGATGGAAGATTATCAGAAATTAAAAACCTTTTTCCCTGATGACGACCCCCAGCATTGGAACCGCACCTTGTGCTTCAGCAAAATTCACGCGGGCGAATCCTTCAACCAGGTGCCTGAAAAAGCCGAGGCGGTGTTTGATATCCGTTATACGGAACACGATGACACGGATGAGCTTTTCGCCCAGCTCAACGCCGCGGTGTCGGGTGAGCTCAGCATTATGCGCACCGAGCTTATGCTGATGCCCAAAGACTCGCCATATGTGGAGAAGCTGTTTGAAGTGGCTAAAGGGGCCGAACCCGGGTTTGGCTTGGGGGCAAGCGACGCCCGTTTTATAAGCAAGTATGATTCAGTGGGTATCGTATGGGGCCCCGAAGGCGGTCAAAGCGAGCATACAGCGGATGAATATATTGATATCGCCAGTCTGGTAAAGCTGTACGGCATGTTAGATGAATACTTCCAGCAAACCGGTTCCTTAAGCTGAGGCGCGGCCTTGGTGCCCATGCCCGGTTCGAACTCGATTCCCCGCAAAAAGCGCGGGGCGTCGCAAATATCCGAATCATTCCGTTTTCGCTTTACAGGCCGAAAAGGAATGAACCCCCTCATAGAGGGACAAAAAAACTTTTTTGGAGGGAACAGATGAAGAAGCTTTTGACTGTCTCGGCCATGTGTCTGGCCCTGGTGCTCGTGTTCGGCGCGGCGCCCGGCTTGGCCAAAACTTTTAAATTCGCCTTCCAGGGCGACCTGCAGTCCCTTGACCCGCACGAATTGAATGAGGCCTTCCAGAACAGCTGCCTGGGCAACGTATATGAGGGCTTGGTGCGCTACAGCCCCAAGATGGAGAGTGAGCCCTGCCTGGCCGTGAAATGGGAAGTCTTGGAACCCACCCGCTGGCGTTTTTATCTGCGCAAGGGCGTCAAGTTCCACAACGGCAACACCTTCAACGCTGACGATGTGCTCTTTTCCTACAAGCGCACTCTTTCCGAGGGCTCGGACCACAGGGCGCGTCTGGCTTCTGTCAAAGAAATTAAAAGGATCGATGATTACACCATCGATGTTATCACCCTTGCACCCAATCCGATTCTGATCAAAGAATGGGGTGATTGGTACATAATGGACAAAGAGTGGAGTGAGGAACACGGTTCCACCGGCTCCACCAACATCAAGTCCGGCAAGGAAAACTACGCCACCCGTCATGAAAACGGCACCGGTCCTTTCAAGGTCACTTATCACGAAAAAAGCGTCAAGACCGTATTTGAGGTCTACAAAGGCTGGTGGGACAAGCCCAAGCACAACCTGACCAAGGTTATCTTCACCCCCATCGGCTCCGACGCCACCCGCGTGGCCGCCCTGCTTTCGGGCGAAGTGGACATGATGTACCCCGTGCCGGTGCAGGATCAGAAGCGGGTCAATGACAACCAGGGCACCAAGGTGCTGGTGGGCCCCGAGCTGCGCACCATATTCCTGGGCTTCGACCAGGTGCGCGACGAACTGCCCTGCTGCAACATCAAGGGCAAAAACCCCTTCAAAGACGCCAGGGTGCGCAAGGCCTTCTATCACGCCATCAACATCGATGTGATCAAGAAAAAGATCATGCGCGGCCTTTCCGATCCCAGCTCCATCATGATCTCGCCCAGGCTGTTCCCGTACGACCTGAGCGATATCCAGCGCTATCCCTATGATGTCAAAAAGGCCAAAAAACTCCTGGCCGACGCCGGTTACCCCAAGGGCTTCTCGGTCTGCATGGACTGCCCCAACAACCGGTACGTCAACGATGAGCAGATTTGCCAGGCCGCGGTTTCCATGCTGGCCAAGGCTGGCATCAAGGTGAACCTGAAGGCCCAGCCCAAGGCTCTGTACTTCAAGAAAGTTCTGGCCTATGACACCGAGTTCTTCATGCTGGGCTGGACTCCTTCGACCCTGGACTCCCACAACGTTTTGTTCAACCTGATGGACACCCGCGACGACAAGTTGGGACGGGGCAAATTCAACCTGGGCGGATACTCCAACAAGACCGTGGATGAGCTGACCGACAAGATCATGAGCGAAACCGACCTCAACAAGCGGAACAAGATGATTCATGACGCCTTTAAGATCATGCATGACGAGGCCGGCCATATTCCGCTGCACCAGCAGGCTTTGGCTTGGGGCGTGAAGGACAACATCGAATTGGTGCAAAGACCCGACAACCAGCTGATGTTCTTCTATGTCAACATGAAATAGCTTCCCAGCTGGCTGACAAGATTCAATCCGGCGGAGCGCTCCTTTTTTCTGTGGGCGCTCCGCCCTATGACTAACCGGCCGGTCTCAGCCAGGCCAACCTCCTGGCTAAACGGCCATGGCGGCCCGATCACGGGCGCAATGTGTTACGGTATCTATGGCGGCATTTATTATCAAACGACTGGTTCAATCCTTGGTGGTGATGTTCTTTGTGGCCTTCATCGCCTTTTCCATGTTCAACTACGTAGGCGACCCCATCCACCAGATGGTGGGCCAGGACACTTCTTTTGAGCAAAGGGAAAAACTGCGCGAACAGCTGGGCCTGAACGACCCGGCCCCGGTGCAGTTCTTGCGATTTGTGGGCAACGCCTTACAGGGCGAATTCGGGCTTTCCTATCAGCATAAACGCCCCGTAGCCCAGCTCATTGCCGAGCGTTTACCGGCCACTTTGGAACTTGCCATTGTGGCCGCAATCATTTCATTGGGAGTCGGGGTGCCGCTTGGCGTGTACACCGGGCTGCACCGCAGCGGATGGCTGAGCCGTCTGGCCATGACCTTTTCCCTGATCGGAGTTTCCCTGCCCACCTTCCTTGTGGGTATCATACTGATTTACATCTTTGCGGTGATTCTGGGCTGGCTGCCCTCATTCGGCAGGGGCGAGGTGGTCCAGGTGGGTTTTTGGAGCACCGGCCTGTTGACGGCCAAGGGGCTTAAGGCCATCATCCTGCCCGCCTATACCCTGGGCATGTTCCAGATGACCCTGATCATGCGCCTGATCCGCTCGGAAATGCTGGAGGTGTTGCGCACCGACTATATCAAATTCGCCCGGGCCCGGGGGCTCAAAGACCGCAGCATCAACTTCGGGCATGCCTTGAAAAATACCTTGGTGCCGGTTATCACCATTATCGGACTGCAGCTTGGCGCGCTTATCGCCTTCGCGATCATAACCGAAACCGTTTTCCAATGGCCCGGCATGGGACAGATGTTCCTGCAGGCCATAGACAATGTCGACATACCCATCATGTCCGCCTATTTGATCCTGGTGGCCTTTTTCTTCGTAGCCATAAATATGATTGTGGACATTCTCTACTATGTAGTCGATCCCAGGCTGCGTATAGACAGCGCAAAGGCGAACGGCCATGAATAATTCGATACAATACAGAAACCAAAGAACCGCGTTCGGCGAGCGGCTGTACAAGATTCTGGACAGCGATATTTTTTACTCGTTCAAGAAATCCCCTTTAACCGTGGCCGCCGCGGTCATGACCCTCTTGATCATCCTGTCCGCCATATTTGCGCCTTATATCTCCCCCCAAAACCCCTTCGACATGGGCAGCCTGGACTTGATGGACGCCCACACGCCCCCCGCCTGGAGCGAAGATGGCGATCCGCGTTTCGTGCTGGGCACGGACGATCAGGGCCGGGATATGTTCTCCACCATCCTGTTCGGCTCGCGCATATCGCTTTTGGTGGGTTTTTTCGCGGTGATTTTATCCATGATCATCGGCGTGACCCTGGGGCTCATCTCCGGGTACTACGGGGGATTTATGGATGCGCTCATCATGCGCATCGCGGAGATACAGATAACCTTTCCCGCCATATTGCTGGCCTTGTTGCTGGCAGGAGTGCTGCGCACCGTGCTGGACATCAAAGAGGCCGAGGTCGTGGCCATCGGCATTTTGATCTTTTCCATCGGAATCGCGGGCTGGGTGCAGTACGCCCGTACGGTGCGCAGCGGGGTTATGGTGGAAAAAAGCAAAGACTATGTAATGGCGGCCCGGGTGGTGGGCTTAAGGCCCAGCTTCATCATGGTGCGCCATGTGCTGCCCAACGTGCTGGGACCGGTGCTGGTCATTGCCACCATCCACCTTGCCGTGGCCATCATCAGCGAAGCCACCTTGTCGTTCTTGGGTGTGGGGGTGCCCCCGACCCATCCCAGCCTGGGCACCTTGATCCGCATAGGCAACGATTTCCTGTTCTCCGGTGAATGGTGGATCACCTTCTTCCCGTCGGTGGCTCTGGCCGTCTTGGTGCTGAGTGTGAACCTTTTGGGCGACTGGCTGCGCGACGCCCTGAATCCCAAGCTGAGATAAAGTACAAACGATGAATAAACCCTTATTGCAGGTAGATAAGTTAAAGGTCGCATTCAATACCAGGCGCGGAACCCTGGTGGCGGTGGACAACGTTTCATTTGAGGTCATGCAAGGCGAGGTCTTTGGGCTGGTGGGTGAATCCGGGGCCGGCAAATCCTTAACCGGCAACGCCATCATCGGCCTTTTGGAGCCCCCGGGCTATATTGCCAAGGGAAGCATACATCTGGAAGGCCAGCGCATCGACCAACTGCCCTATAACGACATGCGGCTGCTTAGGGGCAGCAAGATAGGCATGATCTTCCAAGACCCCTTGACCAGCCTGAACCCGCTCTACACCATAGGCAAACAGCTCATTGAAACCATAATGAACCACACGGCCATGTCCGCCTCGGAGGCTAAAAAGCACGCCATAGACCTTTTGGACCAGGTGGGCATACCGGCGGCGGGCCGGCGCATAGAGAACTATCCCCACCAGTTCAGCGGCGGCATGCGCCAGCGGGTGGTCATCGCCCTGGCCCTTTGCGCCAATCCTTCTTTGATAATCGCCGACGAGCCCACCACCGCCCTGGACGTATCCATCCAGGCCCAGATCATCACCCTTTTGAAAAACCTGTGCCATGAGCACAATACGGCGGTGATCCTGATTACTCACGACATGGGGGTTATCGCCGAGATCAGCGACCGGGTGGCGGTCATGTATGCGGGCCGTTTGGTGGAGGTGGGCAAAACCTATGATGTGGTCAAGCGCGCCAAGCACCCCTATTCCCAGGGGCTCATGGGCTCCATACCTTCCTTGAGCCGCCGGGTGCCCAGACTCACCCAGATAGACGGCTCCATGCCCCGCCTGACCGAAATCCCCCCCGGCTGCGCATTCAACCCGCGTTGCCCCCATGTCATGGATAAATGCCGCAAGGAGCGCCCGGGGATTATCGACCTGGGCGACACCCAGGCGGCTTGCTGGCTCTTTGAAAAAGACGGTGAAAAGTAATGTTGGCTACAAATGAAAATAATCCGGCAAACGGTCCGGTTTTGCAGGTTAAGGACTTAAAGCGAAGCTTTGACGTATCGCGCCCCTGGCTGAACCGGGTGCTGGAGGGCAGGCCGCGACAGTTCGTCAAGGCGGTGGACGGCATCAATTTTTCAGTGGACAAGGGCAAGACCTTCGCCCTGGTGGGTGAATCGGGATGCGGCAAGTCCACCGTGGCCAACATGGTGGTGGGGCTTTTCCCGCCCACCGCAGGCAATATTAAAATCCACGGCTATGACATAAACACCTTGAAAGACCGCAGCCAGCTGAACGCCATCCGGCGCACCATGGCCATGATCTTCCAGAACCCCTATGCCAGCCTGAACCCGCGCTGGAAGGTTTATAACATCATCAGCGAGCCCATCCGGGCTTTTGAGCTGTTGGACAACAAGGAAGCCATCGAGAAGCGCACCGCGGAACTGCTGCTGCAGGTGGGGCTATCGCCCGATGACGGCCAGAAATACCCCCACGAGTTCTCCGGCGGCCAAAGGCAGCGCATCTGCATAGCCCGGGCCCTGGCCAGCCAGCCGGAATTTATTGTGTGCGACGAGCCCACCTCGGCCCTGGACGTATCGGTGCAGGCCCAGATCCTCAACCTCATGAAGGAGCTGCAAGAGGAATTCGCCCTGAGCTACCTGTTCATATCCCATGACTTGGCTGTGGTGCGCCACATGGCGGACTATGTCGGCGTCATGTACCTGGGCAGGTTGTGCGAGGTGGCCCCGGCGGACAACATTTTTAAAAATCCCCAGCACCCATATACCAAGCTCTTGTTGGACACCATCCCGGACGTGGAGATGACCGGCCGCAAGCGCGAACCCGTGGCCGGGGAGATACCCAACCCGATTTCCCCGCCTCCGGGATGCAGCTTCCATCCCCGCTGCCCCTGGTGCGAGGAGCGCTGCAAGAAAGAACGGCCCGCCATCATCCAGGCGGGTGAAGAAACATTGATAGCCTGTCACCAGATCAGATTATAGGAAACCTATCCGTGCGGGCCGGAAGCCAAGACCCTTCCGGCCCGAGTTATGCAGACGCAAACCAATCAGTCATCTACCCCAAAGAAGGATATACCATGGACTTTCGCAATCATCCTATGTTCCAGCGTCTTAGCGAGATTCGCCGGGACTTTCACAGCCATCCCGAACTTTCCATGCAGGAGCACCGCACCACAGCCAAGATCAAAGAGATCCTGAGCGGACTCGGCATAACCCTTTTACCTTTGGATATGGAAGTGGGCGCGGTCGGCCTGATAGAAGGGGCCGGCCCCGGAAAAATCCTGGGCATCCGGGCCGATATCGACGCTTTACCCATGCAGCAAAAAAACCAGGTGCCCTATAAATCCCTGAATGACGGGGTGATGCATTCCTGCGGGCATGACTGCCACGCCGCGGTGCTTTTGGGCGTGGCCCAAAAAATGGTGGAGGAAGACACCGCCAAGGACATGAAAGGCGCGCTGAAGCTTATTTTCCAGCCCGCCGAGGAGACCGTTTCCGGAGCCGCCGTCATGATCAAAGCCGGGGTGATGGAAAATCCGGCCATGGACCGCATAATCTCCCTCCACATGTGGACCCAGCTCAAGGTGGGCGAAGTGGGCCTGTATAAATCCGTCAGCCATGCCGCCGCGGATATGTTCACCCTGACCATCAGGGGCGAAGGCGCCCACGGAGCCGCCCCCCATTTGTCCCTGGACCCCATCGTGGCCGGAGCCCAATTTGTTTCCGGGCTGCAGACCCTGGTCAGCCGCAACACCCCGCCCACGGACACCGCCGTGGTTACGGTGGGTGAATTCCGTGCGGGCACCGCGTCCAACATCATCCCGGACAAGGCCGTGCTCAGGGGCACCGTGCGCACCATGAAAGACGAGGTGCGCCAGATGATAATCCGCCGCATGGGTGAGCTGGCCCAGTCCCTGCAAACCGGCTTTGGGGTGGAGACCGAGTTTGAGTACGTCGACGGAGTACCCGCCTGCAAGAGCGACTATGAGGTGTCCGAATTCCTCTTTGAGGCCGCATCCAAAGTGGTGGGCCGGGACAATGTGCACTGGCTGGAGCCCCAGACCGGCGGCGAGGACTTCGCCTTCTTCGCCAAACTGGTGCCCGGCTCCATGATGCGTCTGGGCTGCACATCCCCAAGCAGCGACACCATACTGTCGGGCCATTCGCCCTACTTTGACGTGGACGAAGCCGCGCTGCCCATAGGCGTGGAGGTGTTCCACCAGGCCATAAAGGATTATCTGGTCGCTTAGCAATTAAGCCGGATCAATAAAAAAGAGGATGCTTCAGGCTTTGAAGCGTCCTCTTTTTGTTTTCCCAGGCAATACCGAATTGCTGGGTCCCGGCCTGGCAGGTAGGCCTCGGGCGGTTCCGGCCATTGTAGTGATCCACGCCTTGGGAGCCACGGATAATGGATAATCACTGGCAGGGTGCCCTTAAAACCATATTTTGGTTCAAAGACAAGGCTGACGTGATTTATTAAGCGCAGTATATAAAATAATATATGAGCATTGGAAAATCACGGCCAACGCAGTATTTGGACCAAAAGAGCAGTTTTAAGGGCGTCCTGTTTTATTGTTTGATCAGCTTTCTGCCCACCGGACAGGCCTGGGTGCAGATGCCGCAGTTGTGCCCGCCGTGGAAAGCCCCGAAGTGCTCTTTTTTGTAGGCGTCGCAGGCCCAGGCGTCCAGGATCAAATCCCGCTCCATGCCCGCCGTCCACAGGCCTCCTTTCAGCGCCGAGGCCGGGCAGGATTTGACGCACTCGCCGCATTTGCCGCAGCGGCTTTGGTCTATGGGCTTGGCCGGGGGCAGGGGTGCGTCGCTGAGCACGGTGCCCAGGCGTATCCAGGGGCCGTACTGTTTTGTGATCAGCTGGCAGTTTTTGCCGATCCAGCCCAGACCCGCCCGGGTGGCGGCGGTCTTGTGCTGGAAATCCCCCCGGATATTCACCGGATCGCTACGTATGGAGGCCGGCAGGGCCCAGGCCTGGTGCCCGGCCCGGATAAGGGCCCGGGCAATTTCGGCGCTCAAGGCGTCAATGCGCAGGTTCACCTGGCCATAGAGCACCGAATAGGCGTCGGTGGGGCCGTGGTGAAGCTGGTCCATGACCCAGGGGTCCATCTGCATAATGAAAGATACGGCCCGGTCAAACCGGGCCAAACCGCCCGGAGTCAGGCCGGTGAGATCCGCGAAGCCGAAAAGATGGCAGTCATGGGATTCAATGATTTCAGCCAGTTCGTCCAATAATAACTGCATATTCCCTACCATCCATTTATGCGGGGCCACTGGGCGATTACTTCTTCACCGCCGTCCACCACATGATAGCTTTGGTGCATGGCGGTGGTGGGGCAGGCGTGGTTGGGCAGAATCCTCAACATGCCGCCAATGGGGAATTGATCGTAGTCAAACATCCGGCCGCTGCGCTGGGCTATGATGCCGTGCTCCTGATTGGTGTCCTTGACGATGAGATCGCCATAGGGTTTGCCGGCCGCGTCGCAAACCAGGCCATAGCCCTGGTCCACATCCTGGGCCGCGGTGCCCCGGTCCTGGGAAAGGGCCATCCAGCCAGCATCACACAAAAGCCAGCCCTTTTTCTTTTGATATCCGATGATGGAAGTGAGCACCGACACCGCGATATCCTCAATTTCGCACAGACCCAACCCCACCTGCACCAGATCCTGGAACACATAGACCCCGGGCCGGATCTCGGTCACCCCGCCTAAATCCTGGACCAGGCTTGCGGTGGGAGTGGAGCCCACGCTTATCACCGGACAGGGCAGCCCGGCCTCTTTGAGCGCTTGGGCGCAGCTCACGGCCGCGTCCCGCTCCTGGGCGGCCAGGGCCCTTATGGCACCGGTGCTACGGCAGGCATAGGATTCCCCGGCATGGGTGAGCACCCCTTTCAGCTCCACCCCGGTTTCATTGTGCAGTATGCGGCCTATCTCCAACAGCACCGGGTCGCCCGGAGCCACTCCGGCCCGGTGGTTGTCGCTGTCCACTTCAATCAGGCAGGGAAAGTTCACCCCCAGGTCCCGGCCCTGCCCGCTGGCCATGCGGGCCTGCTCGGGGGTGTCCAGAAGAAGGTTCAGCTTAGCGCCCCGCTTGATCAGGCGGGCGGCCCGGGGAAGCTTCACCGGCGCGATGCCCACCGCATAGGTGATATCCCTGATGCCGTTATCAAAGTAATATTCCGCCTCTTTCAAGGTGGATACCGTGACGGCCCCGCCAAGCCCCTTAAGAGCCGGGCCCATGACATCAATGCTCTTTGCGGTCTTGCCATGGGGTCTTATATCCACCCCCAGGCCGCCGAGACGCTCATGCATCCGGTCCAGGTTTTTTAAAAATTTGCCCCGCTCCAAGACCAGACACGGGGTCTCCAAATCAGATAAACGCATATCCGGCACCATCTTTCTGCAATGAAATCATCACAATTATCTTAATATTACTTATGCCGATTCCAAGCTGACTCTATGCCGCCAGCCCCCCGGCGTCAAGCCGAAGCTCGGCCTGCCGATGCAGCATTGTCTCAATTGGGATCATGGGCTAAGGGCTTAAAAAACGCAACCCAGCAGACCGCCAAAAGCACGCTCTAGCTGATTCCACCAGGTGCCGGTAATCTGCTAAGCTGGAAAGAAATAAACCCCACATGGGGTCTATGTAATGATGAATTGGATTTTTCAAAGCGCAAAGAACACCAGCCGCCCTTTTAAGGCATGCCGCAAAGTCAAAAGAAGCTCCCGGCCAGTCATCCGGGAGAAAACCATGGGAGGAACCCAGATGAAACCAGCCAAGTTTAGTGCTTTGATTCTTTTGGCCGCCCTATTGGGCCTGGCCCTGTTTTTGGGAGGCTGCACCCAATCCGGCAGCAAGTCTGCGGCCACCCCGCCTGTTAAGCCGGGGGAGGCCAAGACCCAGGATGAAGCCAAACCCGTTCAAGTAAGCAAGCCGGTAATACCGGCTCCGGCTCCGGCCATGGCCAAGCCCAACATGGTCATGGTCCGGGAAAAGTCCGGCCTCAGAAGAACCACGGGCAGGGTGATGATAGGCGCAGCCGCCCCCGCCATGATGCCCCCGCCCCCGCCCATGCCGCCGGTGGACCGGGAAAAATACCAGGAAATAGACCCCAACCCGGTCAAGCGGGCGGCCGAGCATCCGGTCTCCACCTTCAGCATTGACGTGGACACCGGTTCATACTCCAATGTGCGCCGTTTTTTGACCGATGGGGTTATGCCCCGCAAAGACGCGGTGCGGGTGGAGGAGATGATCAATTACTTCTCCTATGATTACCCTGTACCCGAAGACAAAACCGCACCCTTCGCCTTGAGCGCCGAGGCCGCCCCCTGCCCCTGGAACTCCAAAACCGTGCTCCTGCGCCTGGGGCTCAGGGGCTATCAGATCAAGACCGACCAGCGCCCGTCCGTCAACCTGGTGTTTTTGCTGGATGTCTCCGGTTCCATGAACAGCCGCGACAAACTGCCCCTGCTCAAAAAAGCCTTCAAGCTGCTGGTTGAACAACTCGGCTCCAAGGACCGGGTTTCCATTGTGGTGTATGCCAGCGCCTCCGGAGTGGTGCTGGAGCCCACCCCGGGCAATGAAAAAGCCAAGATAATGGCCGCCCTGAACAAGCTTCGCGCCGGGGGCTCCACGGCCGGGGGACAGGGCATCCAGCAGGCCTACGCCATGGCCCGGCAGTCCTTTATCAAGGACGGGGCCAACCGGGTGCTTCTGGCCACGGACGGTGATTTCAACGTGGGCGTAACCAGCACCCGCCTGCTTTTGGAAATGGTGGAGCGCGAGCGCAAAAGCGGCGTGGCCCTTTCCACCCTGGGCTTTGGCCGGGGCAATTACAACGAAAAGATGATGGAGCGCCTGGCCGACGCGGGCAACGGAAATTACTCCTATATTGATTCTTTGACCGAGGCCAACAAGGTGCTGGTGCAGCAGCTCAGCGCCAACCTGATCACCATTGCCCAGGACGTCAAGATCCAGGTGGAGTTCAATCCGGCGGTGGTGGCCGAATACCGCCTGATCGGATATGAAAACCGCCTGCTCAAGCGGGAGGACTTTTCCAACGACAAGGTCGATGCGGGAGACATAGGGGCCGGGCACACCGTGACCGCTCTTTATGAGCTGGCCCTGGTGGGCGGCGAGGGCCTGAAGATGGAGCCCTTGCGCTATGGGGATAAATCCGCTCCCCAAGGCACCAAGAATGAGCTGGGCTTCTTGAAGATGCGCTACAAGCTTCCCGGCCAGGCCAAGAGCAAGCTCATGCAGGAGCCCCTTTTGACCTCGCTGCAAAAAGCCGAACTCAAAGACGCCTCGGATGATTTCCGCTGGGCCGCCGCGGTGGCGGGCTTTGGCCAGCTATTGCGTGGGGGCAAGTACCTGGAGGATTTCGGATACCCAGAAGTGCTCGGCCTGGCCCAAGACGCCCGGGGCAAGGATGAATTCGGGCTGCGGGGAGGATTCATCACCTTGGTGCACCTGGCCAAAACCCTGGATAAAAAGTAATCGAATATAAGAACCCTGCTCTCTCCAGACGCGGGGAAACCAAGCTGAAGGCGATAACCTAAGCGCGGGGCCGGGCTCCCTCAAGGGGAAACCGGCCCCGGTTTTATTGCATCGCTCCGTTATCGGGCAGACCCGACATCTTTTATTTACGCGGGTAGCCGATCTCCTCCAGGGCGTTTTTCACCTCGTCCAGGCTGCTGGGGTCGTCGATGATGGAGGGAGTCTTGAAGTCTTCGGCATCGGCGATTTTGCGCATGGCGCTTCTCAGGATCTTGCCCGAGCGGGTCTTGGGCAGGCAGGCCACGATGTTGATTGCCCTTAAAGAGGCCACCCTGCCTATGGACCGGCGCACC
Source organism: Desulfarculaceae bacterium (assembly GCA_963675675.1). Lineage (GTDB taxonomy): Bacteria > Desulfobacterota > Desulfarculia > Desulfarculales > Desulfarculaceae > Dethiosulfatarculus. The sequence goes on along the minus strand of OY776512.1, from coordinate 5,957,368 downwards.
GCACGGACCAGCTCCCGCCGGATTTCTTCCGGATCACGCTCCACTCCGGCTTTCAGCACCACCAGGCCCACCGGCATCTGGCCCGTAAGATCGTCGTGGGCCCCGAATACCGCGCACTCGGCCACATCCACATGAGAGGCTATTATCTCCTCCATGGCTCCGGTGCTGAAGCGGTGCCCGCCCACGTTTATGGCGTCGTCCGCCCGGCACATGATGAACAGGTAGCCGTCCTCATCCATGTAGCCCTCATCCCCGGTGAAGTAGTAGCCCGGAAAAGGATTGATATAGGACTCCAAAAAACGCTGGTCGTTATTCCAAAGGGTGGACAGGGCGGCTGGAGGCAGGGGCAGTTTGACCGCCACCACCCCGGGTTCACCGGCAGGCAGTTCTTCGCCTTTCGCATTCAGGATGCGCACATCATAACCAGGGGCCGGTTTGGTGGCCGAACCCGGTTTGGTGGGCATAAGCTCCATCCCCCTGAAATTGCCCGCCATGGTCCAGGAGGTTTCGGTCTGCCACCAGTGATCGATCACCGGCACCTTCAATAGGCCAGCCGCCCAATGATAGGTGTCCGGGTCGGTGCGCTCTCCGGCCAGGAACAGGGCCTCGAATTTCTCCATGGGGTACTTTTTGAAGTAATCCCCTTTGGAATCCTCGCGCTTGATGGCCCGGAAATCGGTGGGCGCGGTAAAGAGCACCTTTACGCCGTACTCGTCGATCATGCGGTAAAAAGCGCCCGGGTCCGGAGTGCCCACCGGTTTGCCTTCGAACACCACGGTGGTGGCTCCGTAAAGCAGGGGGCCGTACACGATGTAGGAATGCCCCACCACCCAGCCGATGTCCGAGGCCGCCCAAAACACATCGCCGGGCTCAATTCCATATATGTGCTTCATGGTCCAGTACAGGGCCACGGCATGCCCACCGTTGTCGCGCACGATTCCCTTGGGAATGCCGATGGCGCCGGAGGTGTAGAGGATGTAAAGCGGGTCCGTGGCCTTGACCGCCACCCAGTCCGCGGGCCGGGCCTTTTCCATCTCCCGGTCCCAGTCCAGGTCGCGGCCCTCTATCATGGAGGCTTGAGCCTGGGGCCTTTGCAAGATCACGGTATGCTCCGGCTTATGGGAGGCAAGTTCTATGGCTCTATCCAAAAGCGGTTTATACTCAAGAACTTTTTTCACCTCCATGCCGCAGGAGGCGCTGACGACCAGCTTGGGTTTGGCGTCATCCATGCGCGCCGCCAGTTCCGGGGCGGCAAACCCGCCGAACACCACCGAGTGCACCGCACCCAGGCGGGCGCAGGCCAGCATGGCCACCAGGGCCTCGGGCACCATGGGCATGTAGATCACCACGGTGTCGCCTCTGGCCACACCCCAGCCCTTGAGCACCCCGGCAAAGCGGGACACCAGGCCTTGTAACTCCCTGTAAGTGATTATGCGCTTGGCACCGGTCACCGGGCTGTCGTAGATTATGGCGGTCTGGTCCCCCCGGCCCGCTTCCACGTGGCGGTCCACGGCGTTGTAGCAGGTGTTCAGCTCTCCGCCCCTGAACCAGCGGTAAAAGGGTTTGTTGCTGTCATCCAGCACCTTGTCCCATTTTTTCACCCAGCTTATCTTCTCCGCGGCTTCAGCCCAAAAGCCTTCCGGATCTTTCAGGGACCGGTTGAAATACTCTTCATACTTGCCCATGCAATGCTTCCTCCCTATGCCAAGGGGCCGTATCAAGGGTCTTTTTCCGGTTCCGCCGCCGCCTGCCTTATGCAAAGCCAAGGCCAAATTCAGTATATTATCACTCTGTTACCCTATACTTTAAAATCCTAACACCTTATTGCCGTGGGGGTTAACCAGTATTTGCATGGGGCGTTGGCCCCCGCCCGGAGAGAAAGCCGGCGGATTTTTAAAATCGCCGCATGCAATTGCCCCCCAACAAAAAAAGCGGTCCGGACCCCAGGGACCGGACCGCTTTTACTTTTTTACTTATCAGCCTCTCAGAGGTTTGCTCAGCCCTCTATCCACTGTTTGAGCTTGCCAAGGCCCTCCTTGATCTGATCCACATCAATGCCGGAATAGGCCAGGCGGATGTAGCGCTCCTTTTCGCCGGGCAGCTCGCGGCCGAAATGCAGCCGGGTGCAGACGCTGACCCCGATCTCGGTCAGCATGGCCTCAGCGAATTCCGGATAGCCGCTTATGCCCTTTTTGGCCATGGCCCCGGTGACCCGGGGGAAGAGATAGAAGGTGGCGTTGGGCCGGTAGCAGAACACGCCTTCGATGCTGTTCAACAAATCGACCGCCACATCGCGGCGCTCCTTCAAGGTGGCCAGGATCTTTTGGGGTCCGCTCTGGTCTCCGGTTAAGCCTTCATATGCTCCCCACTGGATAAAGTGGTTGGAGCATGACTCGTCGTTGACGTTCAGCTTGGCGATCACCTCCACGATTTCCTTGGGCCCGATGGCCGCGCCCAGACGCCAGCCGGTCATGGCGAACTTCTTGCTGAAGGTGTAGAGGATCAGGCTGCGTTCGGCCATGCCGGGAATCTCCACAAAGGAGCGCGACTTGCCCTGGTAGCGGATGTCAAAGTAGGCCTCATCGCAAAGCACATACAGGTCGTGCCTGAGGACCAGTTCGGCGACTTTTTCCAGCTCGCCGGGCTGGCATTCCGCGCCCGAGGGGTTGTGCAGGTCGTTGAGGATCAGGATTTTGGTCTTGGGGGTTATCTTGGCTCGAATGGCCTCAAGATCCAGGCTGAAGTTGTTCTCGCCCTCCACCAGGCCATAGGGCACCGCCACCCCGCCATGAAACTCGATCATGGATTCATATATGGGGTATCCCGGATTGGGATACAGCACCTCGTCGCCGGGGTTCATCAGGGCGAGTATGAATTTGCCGATCACCGGTTTGCCGCCGGGCTGGATGGCCACGTTCTCCATGGTGTAATCGGTGCCGTGGCTGGCGTTGATATCCGCAGCCAATGCTTCCCGCAAGGCCGGGATGCCCCAGTTGGGGCAATAGCCGGTCATGCCTTCGTTCATGGCCTTGGCTGCGGCTTCGCGCACGTTCCGGGGCGTAATGATATTCATATCGCCCAAGTGGAAGGGATAAACCTTGTTGCCCTCGGCGGCAAAAGCGGCCGCCCGGGCGGAAACCGCAAAAGCGGTCTCGGTTCCCAGCCTGCTGATCCTCTCGGCAATGTTCATTTCTACACCTCGATATTGACTGGCTAAGGTTAATGTTTTTCACCCGGCCGTGGGGTAACCCACCTCGTTAGCATTAACCACGCTGGCGGCGTATTTGGGGAAATCCCCCTCCAAAAAGCCGGATATGTCCGCTTTGTTCCAGGCCGGGAAGCCTTGCAGCATGCCCGCAACATTGCTGGCCGCCAGGGTGGCCATGCCCTCGCGGGAATAGACCGTGGCCGAGGCGATATGGGGCACCATGACTATGTTCCTGCATTCGCTGAGCCCCGGTTTCATGGCGGGTTCGTCCTCAAACACATCCAGGCCGGCCTTGAAGCCGGGGTGAGACTTGGCGTGCGCCACCAAGGCCGCCTCATCCATCACCGGCCCCCGGGCGGCGTTGATGAATACCGCGTTTTCCTTCATCCAGGAAAGCGCCTGGGCGTCCACCAGATGATGAGTCTCGTCATTCAAGATGGTGTTTATGCTTATGAGGTCCGAGCCCTCGCAAAGCTGCTGCAGGGAATCGCAGCAGGTGCAGGTTATGGGGCCTTCGCCCTGGGTGATGAAAAAGCGGCTCAGGGCCATGAAATACTCGGCCACCGGCAGCTTGCAATGCGGGTCGTAATACATCACGTTCATGTGGCAGGCGGAAGCCATCATCTTGGCAAAGCTCAACCCTATGCGGCCCATGCCGATCACCCCCACGGTCTTGCCGTGGAACAGCTCGCCCAAAAGCAAGGTGGGAAGCCATCCGTTATACTGTCCGCCCCGCATGAACACATCGGCTTCTGGCACCCGGCGGGCGGCGGCAAAGGCCAGGGCCACGCACATCTCGGCGGTGGCTTCGGTCAAAACCCCCGGGGTGTTGCCCACCGGAATGCCGTGCCTGCTGGCGGCGGCCAGATCGACGTTGTTGAACCCCACGGCGTAATTGCTGTAGGCCGTCCCGCCCGCGGCTTTGAGTGCGCCAAAAAGCTCATCGCCCCAGTCCTCGGTTAGCTGGCCGATGGCTCCGTTGCAGCTCGGGCCCATGGCCTCTTTGATATCTCCGGCGCTCAAGATATCCGGGCTGGTGCATATCTCCAGGCGGCAATCCGCAGCCAAAAGGATATCCAGCCAGCGCTGGCCGGGAAGCTCCTTGGTGACAATAACCCGGTTGGAACCATCCGGATTTACAACTCTCCATTCCTTTGCGGACATTTATATTCACCTCCCAGTTGATGTTCATTAAGGGAATTTTTCCAACACCGCAGATTGCCCTTGGCGGTCCGTCCGTTATACCGCGGCTCTGAGTTCGGCCGCCAATCCTTCCAGATCGCTGTCGGCAAAACAGAATTGCAGCTCACAAAAACGCCGCCTCAGCGCGGCTGCGGAGTCTGCCACGGATTGGCCCTTGTTGATGCAATCCGCCATGAGTCCGGCCAATTCGGACAGGCCGGCCTGATCCATTCCGAATCTGGTCATTTCCTGCACCCCCAGGCGCAGCCCGGAGGAGGCGGAAAAGCCCTCGTCGCTTGGCAGGGCCTGGTAGTTGCAGATGATGTTGTTTTCTTCCAGACGCCGGGCCACCTCCGGCCCCTTGGCGTATCCCACCTCCAAAATCACCTGGTGGGTTTCGGTGTAGCCCAGCTCCGGATCGCCCTGCACATTGAGCCCCGCATCCTTAAGCGCCTGGGCGAAGTATTTGGCATTGGCCAGCACCCGGGGCTGATAGGCCTCCTTGAAGGTGTTCATTTCGACCGCCGCGGCCAAAAGCCCCAGCATGCTGCCCAGGTGATGGTTGCTGGTCATGCCGGGGAAGGCCCGGCGCTGGATGGCCTGCCACAGCTCCCATTGGGGGGTGTTCTCCTGTACTGCGCAGCCCACCACCCCGCGCTGGGTTCCGAAATAGGTTTTGTGGGTGGAGCCGGTGACAAAGTCCGCGCCTTCTTTGAAAGGCTCTTGGAAATGCGGCCCGACCAGGCCCAGCACATGGGCCATGTCATACAGGATAAAGGCCTTCTGGCCGCGCTCTTCCAAAAGGGCCCTTACCTCGGCCACCGGTTCTTTATGCAGCACCATGCTTTTGCCGAACACGATGAGTTCAGGCTGATACTGGTCCAGAACCTTCGCCATCTCCGCCAAATCTACGCGGTAGGGGTTCTCGGCTAGAACCGGGAAGTTGACCACCGCGAAACGCTCGGTGATGGGGTCTTTCCGGATGTAATCCCTCAGCGCCCCCATGGGCTGGGCGCTCAAGTGCCCGCCGTTGCCGATATGGTTGGTAATGGCCAGGTCGATGCGCTGGGGCTCGGTTTTGAAATACGCCCGGTTTTTCCAGGCGCAAAGGGCGCTGAACAGGGTCATGTTGGCCATCTGCCCGCTAAGGGGCCGGGTCTCGACTTGGTCGCAGCCCAGAAAATCGGCCAGCTCCACGGCCAGGCGCTCCTCCACCCAGGCGATAAAGTCCGTGCCCTGGTAATAAAACACCTCCTGATCCAGCATGGCCCGCACCTGGCGGTGCTCGGCGTAGCGCTGCACCGGATCGCTGATGCTCAAGAGCTTGACCAGGGGCGACATGGTCTGTTCGGAGGGAATCAGGTTGATGCAGGCCTCTTGCCGCCAGCGGTGATTGGCCAGGGCTTTTCCTCCGATATCCCGCATCTTGGCCAGGCCCTCGCCCAAAAGCCCCTGGTGTTTGGGCCTTTCCCAGCCCACCGGAAGGGCGTGAAAATAGGGCGGAGCCTCGGAGCGTCCGTGCTGCTCCACCACCCGGGCCCGCAGACTGCGTTTACGCACCTTGACCGTAAGCTCGCTTTCGTACCAGATGTCGGAATCCAGATAGGCCAGGGCCAAGGGGCGTACCGCGCTTTCGCCTTTTATGGTCATGGTGGACCCGCTGCCCTCGAACAGCCAATAGGGCACACTGGTGCCGGAGGTGATCACGCCAACCTTGCGGTCCCCTTTGAAAACCTCATAGCCCGCCCGGGGCACCCCCTTGTCCTCCAGGGCCAGGGGCATTATGCGCCGGGGCAAAGCCTCCGGGGGCTCCTCCACCCCGTCACGTATGGCCTCGTGGGCGGCAAGCTGGGCGGCCAGGGCTCCCTTGCCCACGTAATCCCCCTTGAGCCCCGAAAAGCTCACCGCCACCGGAGCCAGACCGATGGCAAAGCAGGGGATCTCGGCCCCGTCCGGGTCTTCGCCCAGCTCATGGCCGTAAAGCGGCATGCCGGCTTCCAGGCGCAGGGTATCCCGGGCGCCCAGCCCTACGGCCATGACCCCTGAGTCCCCGCCCGCATCCAGGATGCATTGCCATATCTGCCCGGCCTTGTCAGCGGGCACAAACAGCTCAAAGCTGTTGGGCTCTCCGGTGTAGCCGGTGCGGGATATCAGCATCTCGGTTCCGCATATGGTGATCTTGCCCAGGCAGTTCTGGCGGGGCTCGGGCATCTGGCCCGCTTCCATAAGGCCCTGCAAAAGCTCATGGGTGCAGGGGCCTTGAAAGGCGATCATGGCCAGTTCATCGGAAACGTCGTCGATCTCCACCCCGGGAAAGTCCGGCAGGTATTGGGCGAAATGGGCCAGATCCTTGTCTTTGTTGGAGGCGTTTACCACCATCAGGTAGTCGTCTTCATCAAAGCGGTATAAAAAAGCGTCGTCCACCGCACCGCCGCCGGGAGTGGGGATCAGAGTGTATTGGGCCTGCCAGGGCTCCAGGGCCATGCAGTTGCCGCTCATCACGTGCTGCAAAAACTCCAGGCGCTTTTCGCCCTTGAAGCGCAGGCGGCCCATGTGGCTCACGTCAAATAGACCGCCGCTTTTGCGCACAGCCAGATGCTCCTGGATTATTCCGGCGGCATACTGCACCGGCATTTCCCAGCCCGCGAAATCCACCATCTTGCCGCCGTTATTGCGGTGCCACGTAACCAGAGGTGTTGTTTTAGGCATATTTCCTCCCCGGCATTAAAACCAGCCATTGAACTAAATCAAAAAACAGGAGGCCCCGTATAGGGACCCCCTGTCTTATTTGCCTGAGTGATTCACCGCAAGCAAGAAGCGGCTTGCACCATGGGCGGCCCGCTTAAATGAGCGGGCGCTTTCCAGGAGATTTGTTTGATCCACGGTCCTTTTGCCTGAGAGTTTCACCGCGCCGGATATAGCGCGGCTTGCACCTTCGGCGGCCCCAGCATGGCGGGGGCTCTCTCCCGCGGGCTCTTAAGACGCCGGCATGGTGTGTCGGCAGGGCGGTATCAAAGGCCCTCCACACCACAGGCAGTCTCGTAATCTGAATATATTACCCTACCCTGCAGCGCGGTCAAAAGGCAAGGTTTTTATAATTTTATATAAAGTACAATGGGTTAAAGATGGATGCAGGCTGAAAACCAGGATCTTTTGAAAAACCAAGCGCGGTCTGGACCGACTACCAGACCGCGCTTGCAGCCTAAATCCTGAAGGGGTGGAGAGTCCTCGCAGGATGAAAAGCCTTTTAAACGTCCTTATATTTATCTACTTCGGCGTTGATCCATTCTGTCAGAGCCTCCGGGCCGCTCAGCAGCCCTTCCAGGTCATCCGGATTGTCCGGCTTGATTTTATACAGCCAGCCTTCGCCGTAGCAGTCTTGGTTGATCAACTCCGGGTTGAGTTCCAGATCTTCATTGATTTCCACAAGCTCGCCATCGACCGGGCTGATGACTTTGCCCAGCCACTTGCCGGATTCGATCTTGGCGATCTTTTTGCCCTTTTTGAGCTTTTTGCCCTCGGGAGGCAGTTGCACATAAACGATGTCGCCAGCCAGCTTTTGACCGAAATCATCCATGCCCAAAGTCAGGATTCCGTCTTCAATCCGGACCCAGAAATGCTCTTTGTCATACTTCAGGTCTTCGGGCAGTTCATAACCCTGAATATTCATGGTCCCGGCTCCTTTTCAGGCGAAGTATTCCTTCATGATACGCGGCATCTCTTTATGCAGTTCCGGAGAGCTTTCGGCCTTGTCGGTGGCTATATACTCGCGGTATTCCAGTACTTTGTCGCCGTTGGCGGAATATATGATGATAAAGGGCGTAACTCCGGCGGCGTTTTTACGGAACTCATCCGGATCGCCTCCGCCCATATCGCCGAAAACCCGGTCATAGAACTTGAACTGGGGCGAACTTAAGTTCACCAGCACGAAATCCGCTCCGGGGAAATCCCGGGCCGCATCGCGGAAATCTTTGAGCTCGCGGCGGCAGCGGCGGCAGACCAGAGTGGCGGTCAACAGGACCAGAGCCTTACGATCCGCAGCCTCTGTGGGCAGCCAGAAATCGAAGTTCTCTTCACGCATGATATAAAAATTGCCGTATTTCTTGCCGATTTTGTAGGCCTCGATCTCCAGGCCGAAGCGCTCATAGAGCCGGAAGGCCAACACGTCCCCGGCGGCCAAGGCATCTTCCAGGCCGTCACACTGCTTTTTGGCCAACAGCTTCAGCTCTTTGGGGTAGTCCAAAGCTTCGGGATTCTCCATGGCCATGCGGCGCAGATATTTGGGGTCCAGCTCAACTGTGTTGCCCGCTTCATCCTGCACCTGGGTGTCAAAGCCGTTTTTGGGCAGCACCTTGATAGCCACCTGGGCCAGCTGCAAGAGGCTGTGAGAATCCCCGGTGTAGATCCAGATGCCTTGGTCCGCATCGTTCGCCCGGCCGCCCAGGTGCACTTCATAGCCGCCGTCAGCGCCGGGCCATATGGTCAGGCTGTTGACTTGGTCTTCAACGCTGCCGATCAGCCTCCATTCGACGCCCTTGAAATAGCCGCCGGCCTCATCGGCAACTCCGTCCGCATTGCAGCGCAACGCCCCGGCCAGGCCGGTGTAAAGCAAGCCGTGGTTGAACTGGCTGTAAAGGGTGAGGTCGGAACGCCGCTGGCTTTCCACCGCCTCCACCCGCTTGGCCGCGAAATGATCCCTGGCGGCCTGCATAAGGGCGGCGTCCGCCTCCCCAACAGGCTTCAGGGCTTGCCAGTTGGCGTCATCGTATTTGCCGCCCTGGTCCCAAAAGAGCATCTGCTCGATTTCCTCATCGCTGCCGATCCAGGACTGGATCAAATCTATATTACCGGGGTCGACGTATTTTTTTAATGAATTGCGCTCGGGCCCGGTCAGCTCGGCGAACAAGGCCTCGTGCTGCGGGGTGAGTTTGGGTATCAAGCTTTTTTCCAGATCACTTAGCTCTGCCATGGAGGCACTCCCTTGGATATTGGGGTTTCCCTTTATCTATATTAATGCTGTTTTTCTTTAAATAACCCGGTCTTTACCGGATGATGACATCATAGCCGGTGTATGATTATTTTTAAAATCAATATTAAGCCATAGCATATCAAAATGATTAATATATGTCTTTATACGGCGACGCGATCTATAAATAATATTAATAGGCTTAACAGTATATTTGATTGGACTGATTGTGCCGGAAGGCGCAAACTTGGGCTGTTCTTATAATAGAAATCCCCGGTTAGGAGCCGGATTAACACGTTTTGTGAAAATAGATGACGGACCGGGTGGGCAAGAAAAAAGTTTTTTGCACATCCGCCATCCAGAGGAGACGAGTCATGGAAATAGCCGAAACCGCGGCCTGCGGAATCAGTGAACGCAAATTCGCCATCATGTGCGAAGATGACGACCTGCCCGAAATCTACCGTATCATGCATTATGCCGAAACCGGTGTGGGCCATGTGGAAGAAGATATGGTGGACGACATCAAGTCCCAGATGGAATACATCGTGGGCCCAGAGGCCAATGAGGAGCCCGAAGAAGGCCTGGACACCGAGGGCATAGAGTGGAAGGAAGAGGATGGAGAATACCATTTGATCTTTTCCCAATCCCAGGTCGGCCTTGTCATGCAGATCGTCAACGCCGTGGAAACCCCCGGCGAGGGGTTCAACCGGGATCTGAACGCCCGGCTGATGACCCAGATCAAGGAAATGGCCCCTTCCCTTTTGGATAACCTGCCCATAATCAACCGTTAGGAGCGTGCCCAAAATGAACGTTGTCATGGTTATTTGCGACAGCTGGCGTTGGGACTATATGGGTTGCTACGGCAACGATAAGATCAAAACCCCCAACCTGGACAAGCTTGCCGAAGAGAGCACGCTCTTTGAGTATTGCTACTCAGAAGGCCTGCCCACCGTGCCCACCCGCACCACCTTCTTCACCGGCCGCTACACCTTCCCCTTCAGGGGCTGGCAGCGCATAGAGCCCAAAGACGTGCTCCTGGCCGAGATCCTTTGGAACAAGGGTGTGGACACCGCAATGGTCACCGACGTGTACCATCTGCATAAACCCTCCATGGCCTTTGAGCGCGGCTTTGACTATACCAAGCACGTGCGCGGCCACGAGGGCGACCCCTGGATCGTGGACACAAACGTGGACGTTTCCGAACGCCTGGAGGCGGTGCACAAAGAGGCTAAGGGCGACAAATCAGTCAAATCTCAAACCGAACAATACCTGCGCAACGTGCATTGGTGGCAAGGCGAAGAAGACACCTTTGTGGCCCGCGTGATGCAGGGCGGCGTGGAATGGCTCAAGGCCCGCCAGGCCGAGGGGGCCCATGGCCCCGAGCGTCCCTTCCTTTTGTGGCTGGACAGCTTTGATCCTCACGAGCCCTGGGACCCGCCGGAGCCCTACCGCAGCATGTATGTTGATCCCAATTACAAAGGCAAAGACATCATCCAGCCTCTTCCGGGCCCCTCGGATTACCTGACCGATGAAGAGTTGCAGCATGTGCGCGATCTGTATTCAGGCAAAATCACCCTGTGCGACAAGTGGGTCGGCTGGCTGATCGACCAGCTCAAGGAGATGGGTGTTTATGATGACACCATGCTCATCTTCACCACCGACCATGGTGAGCCCTTTGGGGACCACGGGTATCTGAAAAAGGCCCAGCCCGGCCTGTACGACGACCTGACCCGCATTCCCCTGATCGTGCGCCATCCCAAGGGCATCGGCGCCGGCAAACGGGTCAAGGCCCTGGTGGAGACCACCGAGATATTCCCCACCGTGCTGGAAGCCTTTGGCATCAAAAAGCCGCCCAAAGCCCACGGCGAGAGCCTGCTGCCCCTTATGAGCGGCGAAAAGGAAAAAATCCGGGACTTCGCCTATATGGGCTACTTCAAGCAGTCCTGGCGGGTGAGCGACCACAAATGGGCCTATCAAATGTACCTGACGAAGGGCAAAGATCCCGAGCTGTACGACTGGGAAAACGACCCGGAAATGCAGAACAACGTAATAGACCAGTATCCGGAAAAAGCCATGGAGCTGGAATTGGAGTTAAGGCGGTTCATCGCCGAGCTCAAGTAAACCGGATATGGCATACTTTTAATAGGTAAAGTCTCTCCTCCATCAAAATGGGCGTAGGTCCGGTTTCGGGCCTGCGCCCATACAAAAATCCAGGGCCTATATAAATGTCTGTCGTAGACTTGCATATGCATACTTGCTTTTCAGATGGAGTCTTGCGGCCCGCCCAGGTAGTGCGGGGGGTTATCCAGCACGGGGGCATCAGCCATTTCGGAATCACCGACCATGACAGCCTTTCGGGCATAGAGCCCGCCTTCCGGGAGCTGACCCTGTACAATACCGGTCCAAACCCACCCAGGCTGATCCCCGGGGTGGAGCTGAGCACCAGGCACCGCAAGCTGAGCCTGAGCATCCATGTGCTGGGCTATTTTCCCGGCCTGGACCCGGCCAAAGGAGTGCGGGACCTGGAGTCCATTGAAAAGGTGCTCGGGCCATATTGCCAAAGACGCTGCGCCGGCAGAGTGGAGCATGACATTGTCCCCCGGGTGGAACACCTGTTCGCCCTGGGGCTGGAAGGCGTGAGGGAGCACTACCACTCTCCGGCCGCCTTCATCGAACGTTTCAAAGAACTGGCCGCGCAGGATCATGACCATATCTGGCAGAACAGCCAAAAAGCCGGCGATGTGTTCCAGCACCCGGTGCCCACCACCTATCTGGACCTGATCAATCTTTGGGAAGAACTGATGCCCCATTCCAGCAAGGAGCGGTTTTGCCTCTACATCCTGAGGCCGGACAGCCAGCGCCGGGCCCGCCTGGCCGAGTTGATCGCCGCCCAAGAGGAGGTAACCCCATCCCAGGCTCAAGAGATGGCCCGTGAGCTGCAAGGCTCGCTGTGCCGGACTTCGGGCAGCAGCGACCTGCTCACCCCGTCCGAGGGAGTGGCCCTGCTCAAGGAGGCCGGAGCCATATCTGTTTTGGCTCATCCCGCGGTGGATCACACCAAAGTGGGCTATGAGGATTTTGACCGTCAGGTCATAGACCCCATGCTGGCAAAAGGCCTGGACGGGATAGAGATCTATTACCCCTATGATCTGGAATACCGCAGCGAGGCTCAGGCTCATTATGCGGCCCTGGCCAAAAAGCACGGCCTGTTGACCAGCAGCGGCAGCGATTTCCATGGCGACGGCCGCACCCAGCTTGCGGAGCTTGAAATCCGGCCGGATCAGATTTCCTTAATCAACGCCCTTAATTAGGCGCCGTGCCCTCATAATCCGCTAAGCAGCATGCTCAGCTATGCGAAGCGCTGGCGGAGGCACCCTTTTTTATAATTATCAGTGAAGGTTTGAGTTTGCAACTCAGGCTTGATACGAGAATTTTTTTCTTTTTCCAGCCTTTCTATTTTTAGACTTGGGCTGGAACTGAGATTGCCTTTTCATCTAAAAAAGGCCGGTCGGCGTATCTTGATGGGTTTTTCGCGAGCCGGGGGGTAAGGGGGGATGGCGAGCCTTTTGACCACCAAAAGGCGAAGAATCCCCTCTGGAAAATTTCTTTTCTTATATTTTTATGACTTCTATATTGATCATACTATCTATCATATATAAATGTTTAAATCATTTAAGATTGCCTCCGGCGGCCCAAGGGGCTTATCGCTTTTGGATGATCCAAAAGCTCGCAGCCCCTTAGGAATCCCCCTAACAAAAAATCATGTGCCGTGATGTTATGAATCCCGCACTGTTGTCCAGCAGAGATGTTGTAATCAGCTGTGCTTCGGTGCTCACTGAAGCATAATTCAGGGAAGATTATAGGACTGGCGGGCAGTGCTGACTGAGCAGCATAAAGGACCATTGCTGGCCGCAGGCCATACTCAACCATTCACTAATTATCTCATACTCCCAACAATCAGACCGGGTTTTCATCATCCCGGCCGGCGGCCTCTTTCAGCTCGCGTTTTTCGCGGTAGACCAAAAAGATGTTTCGGGAGTAGATCAACAGGCCGGTGCCCTGGCCAAAGATAAAAACCGGGTCCTGGCGTTTTATGGCATAGATCAAAAGCAGTGCGCCTCCGGCCAGGCTGAAGAACCAGAATATGGTGGGCACCCGGCTTTTTCCCTGGCGTTCGCTGAATATCCACTGCACGATAAAGCGGGCACCAAACAGAGCCTGGGCGGTGAAGCCCAAGAGGAGCCACATGGTTTCAGAATCAAATCTCAAAAGGGCGTCCCAGTTCATATTCTCTTTGCTTCAGTCCATCCGGGCGTGGATGGCAATGCCGTCAAACCATAATAAGGGCCAAAAGGTTATCCGCATCCTAAATGCCGCTCAGCCGCCGGACAAGATATGGGCATCCGGCAAATGCGGCCAGCCCCGTATTTGGGCCAAAAGTGCGGGTTTTTGGCAGCTTGCTAGGATTTATCACAAATCCGGTATCTAATCACCCGCTTATTGAGCCACCACACCCCAAAAAGATCCAGCAGCCCAACCCAGAGCCGGTTGTTGATGGTGTACTTGCTTATGCCGTGGCTGCGCGGACGGTGATTCACCGGCAGTTCGGCCAGGCGGTAGCCCCGCACCGCAACCAGGGTGGGGAAAAACCGGTGCATGTTTACGAATCCGGGCAGGCCCCGTACGCACACGGCCCTAAAGGCCCGGGTGGAGCAGCCCACATCGCGCACGGTTTTACCGGTAAAAGCGTTTCGGGCGCCATTGGCTATTTTTGAGGCGATCTTACGCAGACCGCTGTCCCGGCGTTTGGCCCGGTATCCGTTCACCATATCCGCCGATCCGTCCAGGATCAGCTCCACCATGGCGGGCAGGTCGGCCGGATCATTCTGGCCGTCGCCGTCCAAGGTGGCGATTATCCCTCCCCTGGCCGCCTCAAACCCGGCCAGCAAGGCCGCGGATTGGCCCGCGTTTTCACCAAAGGACAGATAGCGGTGATGGGGCGCAGCTTCATGCAGGCCCTTGATAATATCCAGGCTGCCGTCCGTGGAGCCGTCATCTACCCAGACGCACTCCCACTGCCAGCCTTGGTCCTTTAAGGCCGCGTCCACCTCTTGGGCCAGTGAGGCCAGGTTTCCGGCCTCGTCCTTCACCGGTATGATTATGCTTAGATCCATGGGCCAAACTACCGCTCAGCTACAGGTGCTTTCAGGTTTTCTTGCGGGGCCGGTAAAGCTTCAGGTTCAGCCATTTGCCCTTGGTGTAATGCTGGGTGCGGGCACTGCCGGCCAACTCCGCGTCATAGCCCAGCCGGGCCAACGCCCCGACCAGGGGCCCCACTTCTTCTTCCGAAACCAGGACCAAGTCGCTTATCCCCCGTGAAACCAGATCAGCCGCCTCTTGGGCTGAAACCAACTTGGTCTGGGTGCCCAGGTGAAAAACCAGGCTGGCCTCGGCATAGTCCACCACCGCCACCGGTTTATCCAGATCAACACCGGCCGGTTTCAAGGCCATGACCATGTCGTGGGCCACCTTGCTGGGCCACAGATGCTTCATGCCGGGCAAGGTGAACTGAAAAAACAGGCCCAAGACCAGCGCCCCGGTAATGACCGCAGGCAGTATCACCCGGTCCGGGCGTCCGGCCCGAAGCAGCCTGTATGCGCAATACAGCATGGCCAGGCCCAAAACGCCGCCGATAGTGGCGGCCCAGTCCAGCCGTTTTTCTATAATGTAGGGCAGCACCGGAATGCCGATGGAGAAAACCCCCAGCACTCCGCACCATACCAGCCAAAAGGCCTTGTTGATGTCAAAGCCCTTGATCTTCAAGGTGATATCGCCGGAGCGCTGGACCACACGCCCGCACAAAAGGGCCAGAGCCGGATACATGGGCAATACATAGTGGGGCAGCTTGGTGGGGATGATTTCGAAGATCAGCCAGCCAGGGATCAGCCAGCAGAGCAAAAAGCGCACCACCGGATCAACTTTATCCCGCCATCCCTGAGCCACGGCCTGACCCATGAAGAGGCTGCCGGGCCAAAAAGTGGCGAAAACCAGCAACAGGTACATACCGGGCGGAGCCCCGTGGGATTCATGGCCGCCCATCAGCTTGGGCAAAAGGTCCTCCCCGATGGCCTGGGTGAAGAAGGTTCCCTTGGTGGCTATACCTATGGCTATCATCCAGGGGGCCACGATGATGACCAGCATAATCAGGCCGCTCAGGGGGCGCAGACGTTTAAGCCAGGATATCTGCTTTTCCCAGATGCAAAGCGCCGCCATGGTGGCCAGACAGATCAGGGGCAGAGCGGGGCCTTTGAGCAATACGCCGGTGCTGAGGGCCACCCAGAACAGGGTAGTCCACAGCCGCCGGGGCCGGGCCCCATGGCGGGCGGTCAGATAGACCTGGCCCAAAGAGCCCTGGGCGGCCACCGTGCAGGCAAGCAGCATGCCTTCGGGGGTGCCCATGTGATCCACAAAGCTGATCAGGGCGCATGAAGACAGCATGGCCGCGCCCAGAAAAGCGGCGGGGGGCTCCAGCCAGCGCCGCCCGAAATGAAGGGTCAAAAGCACTGCCAGGACCGCCCCCAAAAAGGACGGGATGCGGTAGGGCCAGATCTGGTTTTGCTGCCCGCTGAGCCAGGCGGCCGCGGCCTGCATCCAGTAGATTCCAATGGGTTTTTTGTGCCGGGGCTGGTCCTGGATTTTGATTCTTACAAAATCGCCCTCTTCCAGCATCTGTTTGGTGGCCTGGGCGTAGCGGGCTTCATCCCGGTCAATGGGCGGGATGCTGAACAGTCCGGGCAGGAAAAAGGCCAGGGCCAATACGGCCATGATCACATAGCTCATGGGGCCGCTGATCAATCTATGGCTCAAAGCGTCCGGTGCAGGGGTGGCGGCCGTGGTCATGTGGCTGATACTTCCCAACATAATGTGTTCATGGCTTGGCATAGGACCGCACTGATTATGGGGTTCCCAACCGGTTCAGTCAAGTGCAAGGCTACGGCATGATCCTACATGTTCCGGCGGATTTTTTCACCAAAGCCGCTGAAAAAGCGCAGTTGCCATAAAAGGCGGTTTGCAGGCTGCGCAAGATCTCTATCATGCAGCTTAACTATGGCTTGTAGGTCCGTCCAGGCCGGAATATACTTCCCGGAATCTTGATCATATTTCCGGCTTCCGGAAGGAGAACCTAATGGATACCAACAAATTGAATATGGCCACCAAGCTGGTGCACGCAGGAGAGCCCCAGCCCCGCATTGACGGATCTGTGACCCTGCCCATATTCCAGAGTTCCACCTATGTTTACAGCGGTGAGGATGATTATCATAGCGTGCGTTACCTGCGCTGCAACAATTCGCCCAATCACCTTGCTTTGCATGAAAAACTGGCCTCTTTGGAAAACGCCCAAGCGGGCGCGGTAACCGCCAGCGGCATGGCCGCCATCTCCACCGCCCTCTTGGCGCTGTTAAAAAGCGGGGATCATATACTTTGCCAGGACTGTCTTTACGGCGGAACCTTCGACCTCATCACCAAGGACTTTGAAAAGCTGGGCATAAGCCACGATTTCATAGACGGGGCCAGGCCCCGGAGCTGGCAAGAGCGCCTGAAACCCAACACCAGGCTGATTTACGTCGAGACCATCACCAATCCCTTGATGCAGGTCACCGACCTTGAGGCCGTGGTGAAATTCGCCCGGGAGCACAAACTGGTTTCCGTGGTGGATAACACCTTTGCCAGCCCGGTGAATTTCCGGCCGGCCGAAAGGGGTTTTGATCTGTCCATCCATTCCTGCACCAAATATCTCAACGGGCATTCGGACATCGTGGCCGGGGCGGTGATCGGACGGAAGGATTTGGTGGAGGAGGTGCTGCACAAGCTCAATCACCTGGGCGGCGCCCTGGACCCCCATGCCTGCTTCCTTTTGCAGCGGGGCATGAAAACCCTGTCCTTGCGGGTGGCCTATCAGAACCAGAGCGCCATGAGAATAGCCCAATTCCTGGAAGGGCGGGATGCTGTAAGCCGGGTGAACTATCCCGGACTGGAAAGCTCGCCCAGCCATGCCGCTGCCAAGCGGCTGTTGGACGGCTATTCCGGCATGCTCAGCTTTGAGATGAAAGGCGGAGTAGAAGCGGCCGAGAGGCTTATCGGGCGTTTGCAGATTCCCATCCTGGCTCCCAGCCTGGGCGGGGTGGAGAGCCTGATCACCCGCCCGGCCACCACCTCCCACAGCGGGCTCACCCCCCGGGAGCGGGAGGCCGCCGGGATCAGCGACGGGCTGATCCGCTTCAGCGTGGGCATTGAGGATACGGACGATTTGTTAGCCGACTTCAGCCAGGCCCTGGAAGGCTGAATGGATACTATATCTTATATAAGCCGACCTGCTTTGCCGGTTTATCCGGCGCTGTTTAAGCGGCAAAGCGGGGAGGCATTGGATTCCCGCGCGGCCTTGACCTGATCCAAAATATACCGGGGCACTTTGTACGCCAGCATATAATCATCCATGGCGCTTATCAGGCCCGGGGACATGGCGGGGGGCCGGTAGGTGTGCAGCATATCGGCCTCCCTTTCCTGCAACACCTCGCATAAGGCGTTATGGGGCTCACCGGCCGACGGCAGGCCCCGGGATTCCAGGCTGGACAGCCAGCCGGTGTCACGGGCCTTTTGCAGGGTCTCCGGCATGGTCAGGTAGTTGCCCCCGAATCCCACCCGGGCTATGGAATCAAAGCTTAGATGCTCATCGGTGTCCGCCTTGACACCGGCCTGACAAAATTCCAGCATGGCCAAGGCCTCCAGATCCAGCATGAATTTCTCATGGGACATGGCCGCGAAGCGGTCCAGGCTGCCTGCGGCATGAATGATCAGATCCAGCCGGTTTTGCACCGAACTCATCAGGTTGAACATGCTCTCCATGCCGGAGCGGGCGGTCACCCCCCGTGCGTCATTGGGGCCGCCGCCTCCCCGGCTGGGCATACCGTAGCGCCTGGCCAGCTCCGCGCAATATTTGGATTGCAGGCTATAGGCCGGTGAGCCCACGGAGATGTTTCCCCGCCGAAGGTCCGAGCCATAGCACTGCGGGCCGAATAGCACCGGACAGCCCGGTTGGGCCAGCTGGGCCAAGACCACACCGGCCAGGGCTTCGGCCGTGGCCTGGGAAAGGTTTCCGGCCAGCTCCACCGGACCGGTGATGCCCGGAACCGGGGCGGGACTTATAATCACCCCATGCCCCCGGCGCACCGCGCTGAAAAGGGTGCCCAAACTTAAGGGATCCATCTGCAGGGGGCTCATGGGGCTCACCATGAAGAGGGCGCCAGGGTTGGGCTGTTCCGTTTTGCGGCCACCCATCCGAAGCTCAATCAGACCCGCCACTTCCCGTGTCACCTCGCCGCCGCCGGCATAGCCCATCATGGGCTGGTCGCTTAGCATGAGCGCGGCATAAATCATGACCAGATGGGCCATCCCGGCCGGCACATCGCAGGGATGCACCAATAATCCCCCGTTCAGGTGCAAACTGCCGCTGGCTTGAGTCAGCTTGGCAAAGACAATATAGTCTTCCAAAACCGCGTCGCGCCGTTCTCCGGTCCATTTGGTGATGGCCGGACTGCCGAATCCCGGGGCCATGATCCCGCTGCCCCCGCCCAGGGCAACGTTTTTTGCCGGATCTGCGGCCTCCAGTTCGAAAAATTCAGGAGCCAGGGCGATGCATTCCTCGGTCATTTGCGGAGGGATGCGTGCCACATCCCCCTGCACCCTGGCCCCGTTGCGCCTCAGCAGATCCAAAGCTTCGGCAGAGTGCAGTTTCATCCCCACTTCATTCAGAATACGCAGGCTGTTTGCATGGATACGGTCCAGGGTCTTGCGCATGGCGGACTTCCTTGTTTGACCAGAGCCGGAATAAATAGCCCGAGGCCCAGTATAAATCCTGGGCAAGGGCGGGTACAGGACAAAGAGACGCCCATGCCATGCTGTGTGTCAATTGGCACGTTCAACAGCGGTTTACTGGACAATGGCTTGACATTCGGCAGTTCAATCAGGCATGCTTAGATACGTAAGCCGTCAAATCTAGAACAAAAAACCCGAAACCGGAGTTATGCTCAAAGTTTTATTACCATACGCCTGCAAAACCCCCCCCCACCTCAGCTATATCAAAAAACTAAATAAATACCATAAGTTAAGCCGTTTTTGGGTTCTGCACAGAGAGGTTTGCCAATGATCAACCCCGGAGCTGTGCAAAGCAGGTCTCCTTACTTGCGCATACTCAGCGAAGACCAGATATACGAAATCAGGCGGGCCGCGTTCGATGTGCTTTGGACTGTGGGTTTCAACGTGCTGCATGAAGGCGCCCGCAAGATGCTCGCCGACGCCGGGGCCGTGCTCAAAGGCGAGAGGGTGTATTTGCCCGAATACATAGCGCAAGAATGTCTGCGCACAGCCCCCAAGGGCTTTACCATATTTGACCGCCTGGGCAACCGGGCCATGGAGGTGGAAGGCCGCAAAACATATTTCGGCACCTCTCCGGCCAGTCCCAACACCAAAGACGCCCTCACCGGCGAAGTGCACCCCACCCGGGTTCGGGATATCGCCATTGCGGCCAAGGTTGCCGACGCTTTACCCAACATAGACTGGGTGATGCCCATGGGCTCGGTCCAGGACGCGCCCCCCATTGCCGCCGATCTCCATGAATTCGAGGCGGTGCTGAACAATACCACCAAACCGGTGGTCTTCATAGGCTATTCCGCCCGTGGCTCGGAGCTTTGCTTTGAAATGGCCGCCGAAGTCGCTGGCGGCATGGATGAATTGCGTAAAAAACCCTTCGCCATCTTGTATCCCGAGCCCATAAGCCCGCTGATCTGCCCCGAAGATGTAATCGACCGGATCTTCATCGCAGCCGACTTGATGATGCCGCAGATACCGGGACCCGCTGTGCAGATGGGCGCTACCGGCCCCATGACCCTGGCCGGAACCATTGTGCAGATAACCGCCGAAGCCATCATGTGCATTGTGCTGGCCCAGCTGAGAAAACCCGGCTGCCCGGTCTGCATGAGCGGCAACGTGCAGGTTTTGGACATGCGTTCCGCCCTGGTCAGCGTGGGCGCCCCGGAACTCAGCCTTGGCATCTCGGCTCAGGCCGAGGTGGCCCAGAGCTTCGGCCTGCCCACCTGGGGGTATGCGGGCTGTTCGGACTCCAAGCTGGTGGACGCCCAGGCCGGACTGGAATCGGGCTTCAGCTGCCTGGCCCAGGCCCTGGCCGGGCTTAACCTGGTGCACGACGTGGGATATCTGGACAGCGGCATGATCTGCTCTCCGGCCCAGCTGGTCTTGGGCAATGAGGCGGCGGGCATGGCCAAACGTTTTGTGGAAGGCATCCGCATAGACCAAAACAGCCTGGCCCGCGAGGTCATAGAGGCGGTGGGTCCGGGCGGACATTTTTTGACCCAAAAGCACACCCTGGACAACTTCAAGACGGAACTGTGGCGCAGTGACCTCTTGGTCAAGGGCGGCTGGGACAACTGGCTGGCCCAAGGGGGCAAGGACACTGCCCGGCTGATACAGGACCGTCTGCATGACATCATTGAGAATCACAGCTGCGAACCCTTGCCGGAAGACGTGCGGCAAGCCGTGGAGCGTATCAGAATCGAGGGAGAAAAGGAGTTGGCCTCAACAGACCAAGCATAATCGAACAGGAACCAGAGGCCGGCAAGCCTTTTATACATGACTGTTAATTGGACTCAATTGTTCCATGAGGAGGGAGACAATGACCATGAACAAAAAACATCCATATCTGGATCATCTGGAGACCCAGCACAAAAAAGGCACCATTTCACGCCGTGAATTCATTCGCCTGGCCGCCTGCCTGGGCGTGGGTGCGGGCGTGGGCCTGACCATGCCCGGACTGGTCAAACCCGCCCTGGCGTCCGCCCCCAAACGCGGCGGTGTGCTCAAGGTGGCGGCCCAAGTTCTGAAAGCTACTCATCCGGCTCAGATAAGCTGGATCATGCCCAGCAACATTATCCGCCAAGTGGCCGAATACCTGACCTATTTTGGCGCTGACAACGTGGTCAAACCGCTTTTGGCCGAAAGCTGGGAGGCCAGCGACGACCTCAAGACCTGGACCTTCAACCTGCGTAAGGGCGTAAAGTTTAATAATGGTGATCTATTTACTGCCAAGGACGTTCAGTTCACCATCGACCAATGGTTGACCAAGGACGTCAAGTCCTCCATCCTGGGCCTGATGGGCGCTTATCTGGACAAGAGCGGTGTCGAATTGGTCAACGATTATCAGATCAAACTGCATCTTAAAAAACCCGAGATTGCGGTGCCAGTGCATTTCTTCCACTACCCCGCACTGATCCTGAATCACAAGACCTTTGAGGGCAACTTCCTGAAAGCTCCCCATGGTACAGGCCCTTATACACTGGAAAAATACAAAGAGGGTGAAGTAGCTATAGTTAAAGCCCGTAGCGATTATTGGCAAAAAGGCGCCGACGGTAAGCCCCTGCCCTATCTGGACGGCATGGAGTTCATCGATATGGGAGCTGATATGTCTCCCCAGATCGCGGCCCTCAAATCCGGCGCGGTACACCACATAGACAACTCGGACAGCCCTGGCCCTGCGGTTATGCAGGCTGTGAAGGACGACCCCAGTGTGACCGTGCGCCCGATACCCACCGGCACCACCCGGGTCTTGCGCATGACAGTGGACGTCAAACCCTTTGACAACGTAAAGGTTCGCCAGGCCATCAAGCTTTGCCAGCACCGCGAGAAGATTCTGGCCCTGGCCTATCAGGGTGAGGGCCTGCAGGGCCAGGACACCCATGTATATCCCAACCACCCGGAATACTGCGAGATCCCCACGCCCAAGTATGACCCAGCCAAGGCTAAGAAGCTTTTGGCCGAGGCGGGATACCCCAATGGTATTGATATTGAGCTGAATGTCGGCAGCGAGTGGACCGACACGGTGCGCTATGCTGAAGTTCTAAAACAAGATTCGATCCCGGCAGGTATACGTATTAAGATCAAAACTCAGACGGTCAAACAATACTATGAGAAATGGACACAATTCGGATTCGGTATTACTCCCTGGACTCACCGTCCCTTGGGCACCATGATCCTCAACCTGGCCTATGTGGCCGATGACAAGGGCAAACCTGTAGCCTGGAACGAAACCCACTGGGTTGATGAAGAGTTCAGCAAGCTGCTTACCCAGGCCAACGGCACCGTGGATGTGGAGGAACGCCGCAAGATATTCTGCAAACTGGAGACCATCCAGCAAGAGCGCGGCTCCATCGGCATCGCCTACTGGATGAATACCTGGATGAGTTCTGCCAAAAAACTGCAAGGGATAAAAGCCCATCCAAATCTTTACATGCTTTTCAATGGGGCTTACCTGGAAGGCTAAGCTCCGGTTGCTTTGCTTTAGTGGAGCGGGCCGCTTTGGCCCGCTCCTCAACCCCGCGAGGTTTCATGGCCAAGTTTATTATCCGCCGCGTTTTAATGCTGTTTCTCACCATGGTGTTGGTGTCGGTGGCGGTATTTTTCATCGCCGAAGCCAGCCCGGGCAATGTGGCCCGCAACGTATTGGGCTCATTCATCACCCCCGAGCAGGAGGCGTCCTTTTTGGCCCAGCTGGGCATGGACAAGCCTGTATGGCAGCGCTATGTGTATTGGCTCATCGGTTCGGACTGGCATGCCGAACAAAGATCCGGCCTGACTCTGAAACGGATCTCAACCAAGCAGGGATTTCAGGAATGGTGGGCCGTGGATAAGGACGGATCGCTATTGCGCTGGGAGCTGAAAGGCGATGACCTGATGCTGCGGCGCATGACCGCCGACGGCAAGGTCACCAAATCAAAGGATAATGGCCGCTGGACCCCCGGCCCCAAGGGCGGCCAATTTTTCTGGGGCCTGGACACCGCAAACCATGTGGTGCTTTGGGAAAAAGGCAAAGACACCAAGGTCTGGACCTTCACCATGAACGCGGGCTGGATAGAGACTTCCGGCGGCCCGGTGGAATACCTGCCGCTGAAAAAGGGCTTCATCCGGGGCGATCCGGGTATATCCCTGCTCACCGGCAGGCCGGTATCCAATACCATATGGACCCGGCTCAGGAACTCACTGGTGCTGGCCAGCATCGCATTCATCATCGTTATGCCCCTGGCTCTTTTCTTGGGACTCATAGCCGGGCTGAAAGAAGGGTCGGCCAAGGACCGTTTTTTGAGCGTGGGCGGCATGATGTTCAGCGTCATACCGGAATTCGCAACCGGTATCTTCTTGATCCTCATCTTCGGTTTGTGGCTGAAATGGGTGCCAGCGGCCTCTGTGTTCGGCGAGTCCGCGCCTTGGGAAAAGCTGGATATGCTGATCCTGCCGGTGCTGACCCTGACCCTGATCGAGCTGGGTTATGTCTTGCGCATCACCCGAGCCAGCATGGTAGAGGTGATGCGTTCGCCTTATATCCGAACCGCTTTCTTAAAAGGCCTGCCCTATTGGAACGTGGTCTTCAAGCATGCGGTGCGAAATGCGCTTTTGGCGCCCATAACCGTGATAATGCTGCATGTCAACTGGCTTTTGGGCGGCATCGTCATCGTGGAGGCGGTCTTCGGCTATCCCGGCCTGGGCAAATACCTGCTTGATTCAGCCCTAACCAAAGATGTAAACGGGCTGGAGGCCGGAGCCATGATTCTGGTGATATTGGCGGTGGGCACCCAGCTGGTGGCCGATATCATCTATACCTTTTTAAACCCGCGCATCCGCTACTCTTAGTAAGGCTGTTTATGACTGCTGAAGAAAAAAACAAAACCCCCGCTCCGCCCCAACGGCGCAGCCTCTGGGCCAAACTGCGGGACGGACTGGCGATACTGTATTCATCACGCACCGCCATGGTGGGCCTGTGCCTGGTCTTGTTCTGGGTAATCTGCGCGGTGTTCGCACCGTTTCTTACCCCTTACGGCCCCATGGATCAGGACTGGAAGGCTCCCAACGCCGATCCGTCATGGTCCCACCCTTTGGGAACGGACGAATTGGGCCGCGACCTGTGGTCACGCCTGATTCACGGAGCCCGGGTGGTGCTGGTCACCCTGCCGGTTAGTGAGGATTTCTGGCTGCCCGGCGGAACAGCCATATGGGGCGTGTTGGCCTCGCTTTTCGCCGGAGCATCCCTGGGGCTGATCAGCGGCTTCAAGGGCGGCTGGCTGGATGAGATCGTCATGCGCCTTTTGGACGCCATGATGAGCGTACCCATAATACTGCTCTATTTGATCATCGTGGCGGCCATAGGGGCCAGCGCGGTGAACGTGGTGCTGGCCATCGCCATAGTTGGCACCCCGGGCATAGCGCGCCTGGTGCGCGGGCTGACCCTGGATATCCGCACCCGTGACTATATCCGAGCGGCGGAGACCCGGGGTGAGAGTCCTTGGTACATCATGTTCGTGGAGATTCTGCCCAACGCCCGCGGCCCCATTATCATCGACGCCATGCTGCGGGTGGGATACGCCATCTTCGCCATGGGCACCTTGGGATTTCTGGGCCTGGGCATGCCGCCTCCGTCGCCGGACTGGGGCTCCATGGTGGCCAAAGGCCGGGAATTCATCCTGCAGGGTGCGCCCTGGGCAGCGCTGTGGCCGGCTGTGGCCATAGCCTCTTTGGTGGTGGGCCTGAACCTGTTGGCCGACGGCCTGCGCGAAGAAAGCATGCGTTACCAGTAATGCCGGGGACGATACCGGCGGGACAGATCAGCATGGCGAAAAAGAGGCGATTTGCGCCACGGGAATGAGGTTTCATGTCTGAGGAGCATAAAGAAGGATTGACCCCGGTTCTGGAGGCCCAGGACCTGGCCATATCCTATAAGACCCGCAAGTCGGAAGTGGCTGCGGTACGCGGGGTTTCCCTGAAAGTCTACCCGGGGGAGACCTTGGGCGTGGTGGGTGAGTCGGGCTGCGGCAAATCCACCATCGCCTTCGGCATCGTGGGCTATCTGGGTCCCAACGGCTATATCAAGGAAGGCTCGGTGAAGTTCGAGGGCCAAGAGCTGGTGGGCCGCAGCCAGGCCGAGCTTAACCGCCTTAGGGGCGACCGCATATCCATGGTCTACCAAGACCCCATGCAGGCAATGAATCCGACCTTGAAAATAGGCGAGCAGCTTTCCGAGGTGCTCACCTGCCACCATAAGGAGATGCCCAAGGACGAGGCCTGGGACCGGTCCATCGCCATGCTCAAAAGGGTCTATATGCCCGATGCGGACAACATGATGAACCGCTATCCCCATCAGCTCTCCGGCGGACAGCAGCAGCGCTCGGTCATAGCCATGGCCATGCTCAACAATCCCAGCCTTCTTTTGATGGATGAGCCCACCACCGCCCTGGATGTGACGGTTGAAGCGGCGGTGTTGGACCTTGTCGAGGATTTGAAAAAAGACTTCAATACCGGAATTATATTCATCACCCATAACCTGGGTGTGGTGGCCCGGGTGAGTGAAAAGATCTGCGTCATGTATGCCGGTGAGATGGTGGAGCGCGGCCTCATAACCGAGGTGTTCAAAGAGCCCACCCACCCCTACACCCGGGGGTTGATGAGCTGCGTTCCCCGCCTGGGCGAATCAAAGGAGGCCAGCCAGCTCTTTCCCATCAGGGGAAGGGTGCCGCCGCCAAAAGAACGCCTGACCACAGCCTGCATCTTCGCGCCCCGCTGCGACTTTTCAGAGGAAAAGTGTTTTAAATCCCGCCCGGAACGGGTTAAAATCAGTGACGAACACGTGGCCCGCTGCTTTTTCGCCTCGGAAATCCTTTCCGGCCAGCGCACCGTCACCGTGGACCGTGAGCGCATCCGTAAAGAGCAAGACGATGAGGACCGAGCGGTGGAAGATTTCCTTTTGGAATCCAAGGGGATGAAGATCTACTACGAGCACGAGTCTGATTCTCTGGCCAGCCTGTTGGGCCTGGGCCAGAAAAAATATGTAAAGGCGGTGGACGACGTCAGCGTGCGCCTGGCCAAGGGCCGCACCTTGGGCGTGGTGGGCGAGTCGGGCTGCGGCAAATCGACCCTGGTAAAAGGCATCATCGGCTTGGAAGACCTGAAAGGCGGTGAAATGCGCTTTTTGGGGGTGGATATCAACCGTCCGGTGCAGGAGCGGGACCGGCAGTGGATTCAGGAAATGCAGATGGTCTTCCAGAATCCGGACTCAACCTTGAACCCGGCCTATCCGGTGGGACGCCAGATAGCCCGGCCCATTCGGCGCTTTAAGACCGTAGACCAGGGCAAGGGCAAGGTCAAGGCCGAGGTGCTGCGCCTGTTGAAGGCGGTGCGCCTGGATGACTATTACTATGACCGCCTGCCCCGCCAGCTTTCCGGCGGCGAAAAGCAGAGGGTGGGCATAGCCCGCGCCCTGGCCAGCCGTCCGGATTTGGTGATCTGCGACGAACCGGTGAGCGCCCTGGACGTTAGCGTGCAGGCTGCGGTCTTGAACCTGCTCTTGGAAGTGCAGAACATGCTGGGCACGACCATGATCTTCATTGCCCACGATCTTTCCGTGGTGCGTTATTTCTCCGATGACGTGGCGGTGATGTATCTGGGCCAGATCGTGGAGATAGGTCCGGCTGAAAGCATCTACGCCCCGCCCTATCACCCCTACACCGAGGCTCTGTTGTCAGCGGTGCCCATCCCGGACCCCGAGGCCGAACAGGCCCACATACGCCTCAGCGGCAATGTGCCCAGCGCCCTCAATCCGCCTTCCGGCTGCCGCTTCCATACCCGCTGTCCCAGACGGTCCGCGATGCCCGACGGCGGCGAGCTTTGCGAAAAGGAAGAACCGCCCTGGATCGATACCGCGGAAGGGCACCGTATACGCTGCCATCTTCCCCTGGATTACCTGGAAACAATGGAACCGGTTTTTCACCAAAACAAAAACGGTGGTTTAAGAAGCGCTTAAGCGCACCACTGCGTACAACCAGACCGCTTGGCCCCGGCTGCTTTTGGCCGGGGCCGTTTCATTTTTTTAAAGGGGGCAATCAGGATTTTTTGGTGTTTCAGATTTTTCGTGAAAAAAGGAGTGAAGCTGCCGATGGTTTCGGTATTTTGGTTTGGGGTTTCGGCAGAATTACCGAAGCCCGACCGGGAAGGGCTCAGCACCCGGGCGGCTCCGAAGGGGGAGGAGACCGCCTTCCAGACCGCCGCTCCATCTTTGTCAGTTACCAGGCAGGGCTGGTTCCGGTAATCCCGATGAGCGAAATACAACTTGCCCCCCTCAGCCGCCGCGATCAACTCGCCGTCCAGCCAGAGGTATTCTTTCAGCACTTCGCCCTTTTGATTGGATTCCGCGATAAGCCTGCCCTCCACGTCGTAATGATACACCGTGGAGGGGCGGGCCTAGTTTATTGTTTCTTCGGCTTCCACTGGGCGGCCAGGCGTTTGGCCTCGGCGATCTGATCGCTGGACATTTTTTCCGATATGAGAAATTGATAATACTGCAATTCTCTCTTTTTTTGTCTGCCAGCCTGTTTCATGGCTATCTCCAGCCACATGTAGGCTCGAACCGTATTAATCTCGCCGCCTGAACCGGTCTGATTGATTCTGAACATGGCCTCTTGCGCTTTGAGATCTCCCCCCTGGGCGGCCTTCAGCATGTATTCCCGCCCTTTGACCATATCCGCCTTGTCGACTTGGCCGCTGTAATTCCAGGCCTGCCCGTTATAATACCAGGCGGCCAATTCATATTGAGCCGTAGCGAAGCCATTATCCGCGGCCCTGGTCAGCCATTTCAAGGCTTCATTATTGTCTATTTCCGTTCCTTGGCCGTTTTTAGTCATCATGGCCAAATGGTACTGAGCAGGTGGATAGCCATTTCGAGCCGACTTGCCTATCCAGCCCAGCGCCACCGCATAATCCCTGCCCACCCCCTCGCCGTCCAAATACATACGCCCTATCACGAATTGAGCCGCCGGTTCTCCCCTTTCGGCGACCTTACGAATCCACTTTAAACCTTTAGATAAATCATTTTGCGCGGCGGAAAGTCCCTGCTCAGCTGCCATTCGATACCATTTGAAAGCCTTCTGATAGTTTTGATCGACTCCTTTGCCAAAGTAGTACAAATCACCTAGTTTATACTGGGCGGCAGTATGACCCTGCTTTGCCGCATGCATAAACTCAATAAATGCCTTATGGAAATCACCCTGCTTATATGCAATGACACCAGCCTCAAAATCAGCCTCAGCAGGCGAAACGCAAAAGGACACTAACAGAATACAGCCAAAAAGTATAAAAATTGCTCTAATCATAATTAATCCTTTAACTCGGCACCCTCTGACCTGACCCGCACAAAACGCTCTCCTGAATTAACAGGACAGTTCAAGACTGTATTGGTTTTTACCCCTCAACCTGATCAAGCAAGCGCTTAACTTTTGCTGATTTAGCTGCATCATCTTTTGCTGCCTCATGCAAGGCCCGGGTGAATTTTTCGGCTATGTCTTTTTTGTTTTCACTCACCCCGGCAAACCATTTTTCCACCAATTCCTGGACGGGCTTGCCCCCCTGTTCATTTACATAAAAGCGGGCAAGATACAGATATGCCTTTTCATAACCGCGTTCGGCTGATTCGATTAAAAGCTCTGATGATTTCTTAATGTCTACGGGCCTTCCCCAACCTTTGGCAAAGAAGCCTGCAAGGTTAAAAGTCGCTTGGGCATTGCCCTTTTTAGAGATTTTTTTTATAAGTTGATAAGCTTTTTTGTAATCTTTTTTAACCCCCCAGCCCCTGCGATACATGCCGCCGAGGGCTATGTGTGCGAGTTGGTGTTTTTGCATTACAGCCGACTTGAATAACTTTACTGCATTTTTGTAGTCTTTACTGACTCCTTTTCCATCTCTGAATAATAGGCCAAGTTGGAATTGCGCCCTGGCATGTCCACCAGCTGCTGCGACCAATAACAACCTCGATGCCATGAAAAAGTCCTGTGGAGTACCCAAGGCCTCTAGATAGCAATAAGCCAAATTATATATAGCATAAATATTACCCTGTTTGGCTGATTTCTCTGTCCAAACGAAGGCCTTGTTAAAATCCTTTTTTACACCCATTCCTCTGGCATACATATCGCCTAATATCATTTGAGCGGCTGCATTTCCTTGCTTTGCAAGAGGCTCAATGTTGGCCAAAGCAGTAGCATATTCTCTGTTTTTTACAGCCTCTATACTTTTGGAAAGATCCGCAGCTGATGCATAAAAGCTCAGAGTCAATATTGGAATTAATATTGGAATTAAAATCAGCAGATTGCGGAATAATCTAACGCACATAGTCCCCTCCAAAAGCATAAAGGCTTTCGGTTAGTATCCTACCAATCGTCTACAGGTCTCCCACTTGTCGACCAGTTTCCGTCCTCATCTTCATCGTCATAAGCGTAATAACCATCTGAAATTGCTTTTACATCAGCTGGGTCATTAAAAT
Source organism: Desulfarculaceae bacterium (assembly GCA_963675675.1). GTDB lineage: Bacteria > Desulfobacterota > Desulfarculia > Desulfarculales > Desulfarculaceae > Dethiosulfatarculus. The sequence continues at coordinate 5,927,590 of OY776512.1, read as the reverse complement.
ACGAACTTATTCCATCTTTTGTACTAAGCAGCCCTCCTAACAGCTCGGAAAGGCCAGCGGACAGCGTCTCCAACGGGTTATTGTCTAAATCTTCAACCAATTTATTCCAATTCATGCCGATTTCCGTATAAACTTGATACGCTCCTGCCCCCTGCTGGGCAATTTCATGTGGAATCTCGCTGTGCGACATGAGCCGTCCATAAGCAATGTTTCCTGCTTTTTCGAGAGCACGGCTTTTTGCTTTGAAATTAAGATCTTTGGTTAGAATATCCCACATCGTTTTCAGGTCATTCTCTTTCTTGGCTTTGTCCCACTTGTTAAAAAGAGCTTTTTCATCATAATTTTCCGGCAATCCTGTTTTTGGGTCTGTCCTTAAATTATACGGATGTCCCTTTTGATCCCAACCATCAAGTCTCTTTGAGGCCTTTTCATCAACTTCCACTGTCACCTCAACCCCATTATCACCACCAGAACTCGAGGCTCCGTCATTTTCATCCAAGTCCCCCATTCCATCCAGCCCGGAGTTATCCCACCCTCCGTAGCTGTCTTGGTAATCGTCATCCTCAAATCCCAGCCCGCGCTCATCCTTTCTATTCACCGGGTCGCCGCCGCAATAGGCATACAGGTTCATGCCGCCGTTCAGCCCTATGGGGTCTGCTTGCAAATAGCGGCCCAGTTCCGGGGAGTAGTCGCGGAAAGCGTTGTAATGATAGCCGGTTTCGGCGTCGAAATACTGGCCGGGCAGGCGCAGGTTGAGGGTGGAGCTGCCGATGGTTTCGGTATTTTGGTTTGGGGTTTCGGCAATTTTACCGAAGCCCGGCCGGGAAGGGCTCAGCACCCGGGCGGCTCCGAAGGGGGAGGAGACAGCCTTCCAGACCACCGCCCCGTCTGTGTCAGTGACCAGGCAGGGTTGGTTCCGGTGATCGCGGTGAGTGAAGCACAATTAATCAACTCCACATATTTCTTAATATGCAAAATAAGGCTTCCACCATTTTTATGGAGACTCATTCTGCCTTTTTCACTAAGCCGCTTTCACCTTTTGCCATTTCAATCAACTTGTATTTCTTCTCTAACGGGGAGTATGCATATGTTACTATTAGTACAACTCCAGGGTTCTTTTCAAGAAGTTTAGCTTCAAAAGGAAGCCTATCGGTTCCAAATACTCCCTGAATGAAAAACACATTGAACTGCTCTGAACTATCCCACCTAATTTCTACACGTACATGAGATACTGAGTTGTTAAATACTTGCCAATCAAGAAAATATCTTTCATTATCATCTACAATTGCAAACTCTATGGTTCGTTTTTTTTCAGACCAAGGCCAGTTTGCAGGGCAATTTCGTTTTTGTATCACCCCTCTAATATTCCTAAATTCAATTGGATATGTAACCCAGGCCGGAATATCCATCGGGGACCCCCATATGACGCATTGACAACAGGATTTAATATATATAAATATTACACTAATTAGCAACACAATAGCTATGATTGGGATTGGCCGCAATAATTTTTTCAATGTACTGCTCCGGATAAATAGTGCTTTAATTCTTATTATGATTTTAATGTTTAACTAATAAACTTCTGAGAACCCAACATATCGGGTCCCCAGATATATTAGGTTTGACAGTAGTTATTTAACGCTATTAAATCACGCCGCTGCATCCACATTTTTCACCAACACTATTATTAAGTGTAAGTAACTCAATATTCATCCGGATCAATCCCATAACTTCCCAAGATGGACCTATAACCCTGATTAATTACTTCATATAGCCAATCATCAAAATCCACCACCCCCTTCGCGGTTTCGGGATACTCAAGTCCCAGCTGTTCAAAACCAGCGGCCAACTGATCATGACAAATATTCCTCCTTGCTGTGATGGATGGCAAACCTGTTTTGGAGTCAAACTCAAAGTTAATATCTATGCCATAGACGCCCTCATTGAATATGTGACTCAGTTGGCTCAACGAATCAACTACCTCCTGGCCGGTCATGCCAAGTGCTGATGTGTCGACGTCTGTTTTGGGACTCTTTGCAACGAAATCTGGCGCTTCGGATACTCCGGCTGTAGGTACACCGGAGGACCCGTCCGTACCACCGAAATACTTGCCTGACCAAGGATCGTACACGCCTACATGATTAAGTCCCGGTATGCCAAAAGCATCACTGCTGACAATTTGAACCTTATTCCGTGCCCTCCTGTATTCTTCAAGCGGGAGGTTTGCGTAACGTGGATCTACTTCCCATTGGTCTTTTAGATGCTTTGATCTATATGACTGTCGTACAAATTCATCAATGGCTTCTTGATAATCATCATCCCCCCAACCATCATCAATCGACTCAGTCTCATCCACTCGCCCATCCCCAATATCAGCCCCGGGATCAGCCAGCCCCATTGGGTCGGCCTTATTCACCGGGTCGCCGCCGCAATAGGCATACAGGTTCATACCTCCGTTCAGCCCTATGGGGTCTGCTTGCAAATAGCGGCCCAGTTCCGGGGAGTAGTCGCGGAAGCCGTTGTAATGATAGCCGGTTTCGGCGTCGAAATACTGCCCGGGCAGGCGCAGGTTGAGGGTGAAGCTGCCGATGGTTTCGGTATTTTGGTTTGGGGTTTCGGCAATTTTGCCGAAGTCCGGCCGGGAAGGGCTCAGCATCCGGGCGGCTCCGAAGGGGGAGGAAACCGCTTTCCAGATAACCAGGCCATCTTTGTCAGTGACCAGGCAGGGCTGGTTCCGGTAATCCCGATGGGCAAAAAACAGCTCGCCACTCTCAGCCGCCGCGATCAGCTCGCCGTCCAGCCAGAGGTATTCTTTCAGCACTTCGCCCTTTTGATTGGATTCCGCGATAAGCCTGCCCTCCACGTCGTAATGATACACCGTGGAGGGGCAGGCTCAGTAGATTATCTCTCCGGCTTCCACTGGGCGACCAGGCGCTTGGCTTCGGCGATCTGGGCCGGGGTCATCTCATGCTCCACTGAATAGCCCAGATTGCTTATCTCTTGCAAATCGTCAATATCAGCGTATCTAATGGCCAATGCAAACCACATACGCGCTTTGACCACATCCTTTGCCACTCCGCTTCCCAGCCAATAGGAAATTCCAAGCATCTTTTGGGCGGGCGACAAATCCTGGTTGGCTGCTTTGCGCCACCATAGAACGGCGTTTTTGGGGCTGACCTTTACCCCTTTACCTTCCTTGTACATAAGCCCAAGCGGCCATCTATCTGCTCCTGGTTCATCAGACCAAATCAGCCTATCACAACTGTCCTAAATTTGGACCCCTCCGCTGAATATTGATTTTGAAATCTAAACCTGCATGTGGCCCATACACGAAAAATCGGACAGGCTCTATTATGGTGGGCAGTCCCTGTTACCTTGCGCTTGGCATGTCAATTGGTCCCTATTTCAATTCCTCATAAACGGCTTTTGCCTGCCCATGACCTTGTGCAGCCGCCTTGCTCAGCCATCTCATGCCCTGCTCGCGGTCGGGTGTAACCCCATAGCCCCTAATGTAGATGAGGCTCAACCCATACTGAGCTTCTGGATGCCCCTGCTCAGCAGCCATTTGAATCCATCTGCGGGCTTCATCCATGTTTTTAGTGGTGCCCTGGCCACTCCAGTACATCATTCCCAGTTGGAACTGCGCTTCAGCCAATCCCTGTTTTGCTGATGCTTCGATCCAGCTGAAAGCCTCTTGATCGCTTTGAGGCGCACCCTCACCTTTCAGATGCATCCAACCCACAATCAATTGTCCCTTGGGGTCGCCGTTTACAGCCGCTTGCTTGAACCACTTAAACGCAAGGGTTATGTCTTGAGGCACTCCCAAACCTTTAAGATGGAGATCACCCAGATTAATCTGAGCTGTGGCATTCCCTTGCTCCGCCGCTTTCAGGTACCATTCCCTGGCCTTTGTATAATCCTGCGTTACACCTTCGCCCAACTCATAACAACCGCCGAGATTAGATTGTCCCTGTGGCTCACCTTGCTCTGCCGCCTTGCGGTACCACTTTACAGCCTGCACAAAATCTTTCTTTACCCCAAGCCCTTGCCCGTACATGTTGCCGAGCTGAGTTTGGGCGTCTGCATCTCCTTGCTCAGCAGCCTTTTGATACCATCTGACCGCGTCGGAATAGTTTTGCTGTACTGCCAGGCCATCGTAATACATGTTGCCCAGCATAAATTGCGCATATGCATACCCGACTTCGGCGGCAGCCTTGGTCATTTCAAAAGCCTTGGAATAATCTTTTCCCACTCCATCACCCTTGTAATACATGCTGCCCACCAAGGCTTGGGCAATAGCATCGCCTTTGTCAGCTAGGGATTTGAGTTCGTGAAAAGCAGTGCGATGGTCACTGTGGGAAAAGTCAAGTGTGCCCTTGAGAAGTCTTGTATTTATAGAATAATAACCAGTGACTGCTATCAAGATGATAACCAAAAGTACGCAGCACATTTTGGATTTCATTAAGACTCTCCAAGGGCATTGATATTTATTAGTTATTAAACATTCCCCATGGATCTACCGGGTCACCATCTATTGTCCAGTGTCCATACTCATCCACATAATCATTCCATTCTTTTTCTATCGCTTTTTGATCTGCTGGATCATCGAAATTTGAGTCGGGACCATGCTGTGGAAATCCATGGTTTTTCAAATCACGGGTAAGCTGATACAGGCCTCCTCCAAGTTTGGCGACCCCTAAGGGTATCCCTCCCATTGCGGCCAGATATCCGAAAAAATCATTTCCTTTCTTTTCAAATCTGGAACCGTACTTGGTTTTAAAGTCGATAGCGCCATAATCAGTAATGGTCTTTAACTTTTCCAATGGCCCCATTTCCCCCCATTTTTCCATAAAGGCCTTTTTATCGAATCCTGGAGGGAATCCACCATTTTGTTCAATCTTAATTTCCAGCAGTTCATTAGCTAACTTTCCGGGATTATCTGCAAGCTCAACTACAACATCTATCGATTCCTGATAATCATCATCGCCACAACCATCATCAATCGACTCAGTCTCATCCACTTGCCCATTCCCAATATCAGCCCCGGGATCAGCCAAACCCATTGGATCGGCCTTATTCACCGGGTCGCCGCCGCAATAGGCATACAGGTTCATCCCGCCGTTCAGCCCTATGGGGTCTGCTTGCAAATAGCGGCCCAGTTCCGGGGAGTAGTCGCGTAAACCGTTGTAATGATAGCCGGTTTCGGCGTCGAAGTACTGCCCGGGCAAGCGCAGGTTGAGGGTGAAGCTGCCGATGGTTTCGATATTTTGGTTTGGGGTTTCGGCAATTTTGCCGAAGTCCGATCGGAAAGGGCTTAGCACCCGGGTGGCTCCGAAGGGTGAGGACACAGCCTTCCAGACCGCCGCTCCATCTTTGTCAGTGACCAGGCAGGGCTGGTTCCGATAATCCCGGTGGGCAAAATAAAGCCCGCCACCCTCAGCCGCCGCGATCAGTTCGCCGTCCAGCCAGAGGCATTCTTTCAGCACTTCGCCCTTTTGATTGCTTTCAGCGATAAGCCTGCCCTCCACGTCGTAATGATACACCGTGGAGGGGCAGGCTTAGTTTATTGTTTTTCCGGCTTCCATTCAGCGGCCAGGCTTTTTGCCTCGGCGATTTGCTCTTTAGTCAACTGAGAGGCCAGGTCTTCACGGTGCGAGAGCATCACGCCTTCGTCATCCCATTTCGTGACCCGTTCAATGGCCAAGTCCATGTACATCAAAGCCCGTACCGGATCTTTCTCAACCCCGTCACCGTCGCGGTAGGCCAGGCCCATCTGATACAAGGCTCCGCTTTGGCCCTGGGCGGCGGCCTTTTGTATCCATAGCCTTGCCTTGGCTTTGTCTTTCTGGATTCCAACGCCATCCAGGTACATCAGAGCCAGATTGAACTGAGCCTGGGCATAGCCCTTTTCAGCGGATTTTTTGAACCATTTATAAGCTTTCTTTGCGTTTTTGGGCACCCCAAACCCATTGATGTACATTGACCCCAAGTGGTTTTCTGCTACGGGTTGGCCTTGCTCCACCGCCTTCATCATCCACTTTTTGGCTTCGGTATAATCTTTGGCAACGCCCAGGCCCATAAGATACATGTGCCCCAGATTGGTCTGTGCCGCCGCGCTGCCCTGTTCAGCAGCCTTGCGGTACCACTTTGCGGCTTTTGCATAGTCGATTGGGGCAAACTGGCCGTCGAAGTAAATAGAGGCATACCTGCCTTGGGCCTCCATGTTGCCTAGCTCAGCTGCTTTACGTGTAAGTTCAATAACACGCTGGGTGTCCTTTGGCACACCATCACCATTTAGATAGCATACAGCCAGCGCTAACAGCGCTTCAATATGGTTTTGTTTCGCCGCCTTGGTAAACCATTTGGCAGCTTGGGCTGAGCTTTTCTCTGCCCCGGCGCCATTAAGGTATACAAGGCCAAGATCGTACTGAGACTTGGCTACGCCCAATTCAGCAGCCCTGTGGGTCAATTCAATGGCCCTGGCAGTATTTCTGGGCACACCAATCCCCAAGCCATAGTATGCCGCAAGATCGGCTAGAGCTCCTGGATGGTTTTGCTTGGCAGCTTTGCTGAACCACGCAGCCGCTTGTTTATAGTCCTTTTCTACTCCAGTACCGAAGTGACACATTTGACCCAAACGGTACTGCGCATTGGCTAGTCCTTGTTCGGCTGCCTTGCGAATCCATGCTGCAGCGTGCAAAAAGCTCTTATCGACTCCATAGCCGCCACCATAAAGCACACCTAGTTCCAGTTGTGCCTCAGCTAATCCTTGTTCGGCAGCCTTCCGAAACCATATCGCTGCTTCTGCATAATTCTGGTGAGTCCCATTGCCTTTTGCATAACACAAGCCAAGGTTGAACTGTGAATGTGGATGGCCTTGCGCGGCAGCCTTGGCAAACCAGTGGAGAGCCTTCTCATAGTCCCGGGCTACTCCAAGGCCTTTGTCATAAATGATCCCAAGGTTATGCTGGGCTCTTAGGTTTCCTTGCTTGGCAGATTTTCGACCCCATTTTAGAGCTAAATTGTAATCCTTTTTAACCCCAAGCCCCTGTAAGTACATTGAGCTCAAGACTGCTTGAGCCTGGACGTCTCCCTTTTCTGCTAATGGCTTGTATTTCCTAATTATCTTTTGATAATCAATATTTTTTTTGGATTTAGTTGTTTCAAACGATTCAGCAAAAATGGAGCCATTTGGAATCAGAAAGATAAATAAAATAACTACAATTACTAGCTTGAAGGTCATGCGCATAGAATATCTCCGTATTTATACTATACATAGCGACATAATTAATTGCGCATAATAATTAGAAGTGGTAATCTGTATGCATGAGAGCTTTAAGCATATCCGATGCCCAGGATGTGGTTCTTGCCCTGCAAGACGAGATCAGGCGGTCAGATCAGGCCCGCTATGACCATAGGCTTCATGCCCTTTTACTGGTTGCCCAAGGCATGAGCTGCCGTCAGGCCGCTCTATATCTTGGTGATTCACCCCGCACGGTAGCCTATTGGGTTCACCGGTTTGAGGATGAGGGGTTGGCTGGTCTGGCTGATGCTGACCGCCCTGGCCGCCCTAGAAGACTCAACGATGATCAGCTGACTGAAGTGGCTGAAGCGGTGAGGGGTTCTCCACTTGATTATGGGCTTGAGAGCGGCCTTTGGGATGGCAAGACCCTTTCCGCCTTCATTTCCAAGCAATTTTCAGTGGAGCTTGGTGTGCGGCAATGCCAGCGGCTGTTCAGGCAGCTTGGTTTTCGCCTCCGCAAACCACGGCCGGCCACGGCGGGCGCAGACCCGATCAAGCAGAAGGAATATAAAAAAACTACATGAGTTAGCCAAAGACGATACCGTGGATGTGTGGGCTGTGGATGAGGTTCATTTTCAATTGCACGGTTCAAGATGCCGCATGTGGGTGCCGCCTGAGAACAAGGATCCTGTGGTCTTGCACAACCCCACTCGGCAAAAGGTCGGCTATTTCGGAGCGGTCAGGCTGCGCGACGGGAAGTTCTTTTATGAACGGGAAGAAGAGGTCTTCAATGCCGAGACTTTCTTTTGCTTTGTCAAACGGTTGCGTCAGATCAGCTCACATGCGAAACGCAAGGTGGTGCTGATAATCGATAATGTGCGATATCATCACGCACTTTTGCATAAGCCCTGGAGGAACGGCTGTGCAGATAAGTTTTCTTTTATGTTCATGCCCCCTTATAGCCCTGAGCTCAATCCCATTGAACGCATTTGGAAGCTCACCAGGCGAAAGGCCACCCATAACCGTTATTTCAAAAGCCTGCCTTTCATGATGGCCGCAATTGAAAAACACTTTGTGACATGGGCAAAACCGAATGAAACAATAAGACGATTATGCGCAACTAATTAAGACGTTGCGTATAGACTAGGATCGTCTGCTAAATCAATGAAGGCTGCCAGCTATCTGTCGGAGATTAATACCAAAATATAGCTAACAGCCTTCATCATAAACTATTTGTCACCATTGGCCATCGTTACCTTTGCTTGAATCGTTGTCCATGTCATCATCTGTGAAAGATTCAATTATCCAGTCTCCTCCTGCAACCGTGTCTGGGTGAGGCCCGCTCAGCGTTTCAACAACACAATCAAGAGTATTATCGACGGCCCCGCCAAGAGTTTGTATGGTTTCATCCAAAGGAGCTGCCAAACCTGCAGTGAGACCTATGCCAACAGTTTGTGCTGTAACCATTTGTCCAGTAATTGGGTCAAAAGTTCCCGAGGTAAAAGTAGGCCCCCATTCTAAGGAAGCAACAGGTTGATTTGTCCACTTGTCACCTTTTAATGTCCACTGCCAACCAAGGGGTGGAATGGTGTATCTAATAATGGATACACGCTTGGGGCTTATTTCGTCCAAAAATGCATCAAGGTCGGCCCTATTATCCCAATCACCATCAATAGACTCGGTCTCATCAATATTACCTCCGCCAATATCAGCTCCGGGATCAGCCAGCCCCATTGGGTCGGCCTTATTCACCGGGTCGCCGCCGCAATAGGCATACAGGTTCATCCCGCCGTTCAGCCCTATGGGATCTGCTTGCAAGTATCGGCCCAGTTCCGGGGAGTAGTCGCGGAACCCATTGTAATGATAGCCGGTTTCGGCGTCGAAATACTGGCCGGGCAGGCGAAGGTTGAGGGTGAAGTTACGGTAAGTTTCGGCGACTTTAGGATAACTTTCGGCAGAAATGCCGAAAGGCGCGGTCACATTTTTCCACACCTCTGTTCCGTTGCCATTCGTGACCAAAGCGGGTTCATTTCGGTGGTTCGCATGAACAAAATACAACTCGCCCCCCTGGGCCGCCGCGATCAGCTCGCCGTCCAGCCAGAGGTATTCTTTCTGCACTTCGCCCTTTTGATTGCTCTCAGCGATAAGCCTGCCCTCCACGTCGTAATGATACACCGTGGAGGGGCGGGCCTAGTTTATTGTTTTTTTGGCTTCCACTGGGCGGCCAGGCGTTTTGCCTCGGCTATTTGCTCTTTAGTCAATTGATGGACCAGGTCTTCACGGTGTGACAGCATTACGCCTTCATCATCCCATTTCGTGACCCGTTCAATGGCCAAGTCCATGTACATCAAAGCCCGTACCGGATCCTTCTCAACCCCGTCACCGTCACGGTAGGCCAGGCCCATCTGATACAGGGCTCCGCTTTGGCCCCGGGCGGCGGCCTTTTGTATCCACAGCCTTGCCTTGGCTTTGTCTTTCCGGGTTCCAATGCCATCCAGGTACGTCAGGGCCAGATTGAACTGGGCCTGGGCATAGCCTTTTTCAGCGGATTTTTTGAACCATTCATGGGCTTTTTTTTCGTCTTTGGGCACCCCAAAACCATAGTGATATATTGACCCCAGGTGGTTTTCTGCCACGGGTTGGCCTTGCTCCACCGCTTTCATTATCCATTTCTTGCCTTCCGTATAATCTTTGGCAACCCCCATACCCAAAAGATACATGTGCCCCAAATTGGTCTGGGCCTCCACGCTGCCCTGTTCGGCGGCCTTGCGGTACCACTTTGCGGCTAATTTGTAATCGGGTTTGATTATGGACCCGTCGAAATAAATAGTGGCATACCTGGCCTGGGCGTCCATATTGCCCAACTCTGACGCCTTGCGCATGAGTTCAATCCCGCGCTTAATATCCTTGGGCACCCCATTGCCAAGCAGGCAAGCCACACTCAGCGATATCAGGGCATCGGTGTGGTTCTGCCCCGCAGCCTTGGCAAACCATTCGGCGGCCTGGGCGGGGTTCTTTTTCACTCCTGTTCCATCGTGGTACATCAGAGCCAAGCGGTATTGGGCCCTGGCATTTCCTTTCGCGGCTGCCTTGCGGTAACAGACCATAGCCTTTTCATAGTCTTGTTTGACTCCCCGGCCGGTATCATAAAGAATTCCAAGCTCCAACTGAGCCGGAATAATTCCCTGGTCCGCCGCTTTTCTGAACCATTTAGCAGCTACGGAAAAGTCTTGTGGTACTCCATAGCCGTTGCCGTAGAATATGCCCAGGTTCAACTGTGCATAAGGGTTGCCTTGTTTGGCGGCTTTACGATACCAAGTTAGGGCTTTTTGATAATCCCGTGCTACACCCAGCCCCTTACCGTACATCACGCCCAACAGGTTTTGAGCCTTTGGATTGCCTTGATCCGCCGATTTCCTGCCCCACTCCAAAGCAAGGGAATAATCCTTTTCTACGCCTTGACCATGAAGGTATATAGAGCTCAATATCGCCTGGGCTGACGCATCGCCTTTTTCGGCCAGGGGTTTGTTTTCTTCAAATATCTGCTTATAGTCAACCGGCTTTTCATTGGCGGCTGACTTTGAAAAATCGTCGCAAGCGGCCAATGCCCAAACAAAAAACAACAGTAAAAGCCAAAAAGCAATCTTGAAATTTGAAAACACCCGCTCTCTCCCGGATTTGAAAGAGTATTGTCAGTATGGCCTATGGATGCCAGCCGTTTGCCGTATTGTAATACGGGACAAACAACTGGAAACCATAATTAAAAATTGCTCCTTACCATTGTCCATCATTACCTTCGCTTGAATTTACGCCTGTGTCATCATCAATGAAGGCTTCAATTATCCAATCGCCCCCAGCAACTTTTTCTGTCTTTGGGGTATTAAAAGTTTCAACAGTCCACTCAAAAGTGTTACCTACGGATTCGACGGCCCCTTTGACAGCTTCATCTAATGGCATTGTTTTGGTGTCTACTATACCAAGCAGTCCCCCCAATGGGCCTCCAAGGGCCTTTCCAATCAAGCCTAATACCGAAAAGGGCCCACCAACCATAGATTCTACTTCTAGACCTGTTTTAGTGTTTTTTGTAACTGTGCCTACCTGAAAAGGTTCCGTTTGTGTGGTTGCGACAGCTTGGGGTTGCATCTTTTTACCTGGCATTTTAGTGAATTGCATTCCTATGGGAACAAAACCGACTCTAAAGCGCCTCCCTACTTCAATTCCATTTTCGTCTTCAGAACCTAAGGCCCCATCATTTTCATCCAAGTCCCCCATTCCATCCAGCCCGGAATCATCCCACCCTCCGTAACTGTCTTGGTAATCGTCATCCTCAAATCCCAGCCCTTGCTCATCCTTTCTATTCACCGGGTCGCCGCCGCAATAGGCATACAGGTTCATGCCGCCGTTCAGCCCTATGGGATCTGCTTGCAAGTATCGGCCCAGTTCCGGGGAGTAGTCGCGGAAGCCGTTGTAATGATAGCCGGTTTCGGCGTCGAAATACTGCCCGGGCAGGCGCAGGTTGAGGGTGAAGCTGCCGATGGTTTCGGTATTTTGGGGCGGGGTTTCGGCATTTTTACCGAAAGGCGATGAGACCGCTTTCCAGATCACCTGGCCACCATTTGCGCCGAGGGATAGTACAAGATGATATAGAACAGGATTATGCTGGCCGTATTTGCGACGTTTGCCCGGCATCACTCACTTCAAAGCACGCTATTTACCCTGAGCCGCCGACAGGGCATCTGCCTGCCGGGGTTTTCGGGGCTTCCACTGGGCGGCCAGGCGCTTGGCCTCGGCGATTTGCCTTTTAGTCATTTGCTTCAATAAATCTGCTCTAAGGTTTTCCAGATAGGAAGAATCATTATTAGACACCTGAAGCGAATAAACTTCAAACCACATTAGTGCTCTGACAATATCTTTATCCCCTCCCAAGCCCACACGGTACATATATGCAATTTCGAACTGGGCCTGCACGAGTCCTTGTTCTGCAGCTGCCAACATCCACTTCCTGGACTGGACCGCATCCTTGGGCATGCCCAGGCCATTCAGATAGTTCAAGGCAAGGTTGTACTGGCCTATGGAACATCCCTTTTCCGCTGCCTTTCGAAACCATTTAGTCGCCTTTTTATGATCCACGCTCACTCCGAAACCTTGGGTATACATATTGCCAAGGTTGTTCATAGCAATAACATCTTTTTTCCGGGCCGCTTTACCAAACCAGCTAAAAGCGCTTTTATAGTCCTTCGGCCCTCCGAGGCCGTACAAGTACATCTCACCCAGTAGCTCTTGTGCCTCTGCTTGGTTTTGGATTGCGGCCAAAGTCAGCCATTCCCGTGCAGCGTTATAGTTTTTTTTGACAACTATACCCTGGTAATACATTCTACCAAGAAAATATTGTGCCATACTGTCATCTTTAAATGCAGCCAATCTAAACCAGTCATGGGCCTTTTTGAAGTCGCCGGACACGCCTTTGTTTGTCATATAACCAAATCCAAGCATGCTTTGCGCCCAGGGAAAACCTTTTGATGCGGCTTGACGAAATAACTCCATAGCTTTTTTGTAATTCTGTCTTACACCTTGGCCATTGAAATACATAAAGCCAATATAAGAAATGGCTTGTGCATTACCGGAATCAGCCAAAGGACGCAGCTCCTTAAGAGCCAATGAGTAAGATCCATTTTCATAGTAGTCTAACCCGGCATCCATGCCTGCTTCCGCAACCGATGCAACGCCCACAATGATACAAATAAAAAGTAAATAATAAATTTTTACCGTGTTCATTTGCCAGGCTCCCTGGGGTGATTTTGAATGATCATTCATCAAAAAAAGGATTAATACATCCCCAATTTGTTTATGGGGATGTATCGGTTTACCTGTAATTTGCTACATGTCTAATTAAGCGTTGTCAATCTCCAACGCCCGGCGATGCGGGGTCATCCCCCCCATCATCTGTTTCCACATCAACCTCCACCTCACCTGTTCCGCCTACCCCGCCATAAAAATCCAGATCACCGTTCAGATCATAGGCTGTAGAGTTTTTGGCGCCTATGCCGCTGTGGCTGCTGCCAGCCTCATTGCCGAAAAAATCCGGATCGCCATTTGGGTCATAGGCGGTGGAGCCACCGGCAAGAATATTGCCTTGACTTGTGTTAGGCCCATACCCGTACCCGTTCCCATAAAAGTCCGGGTCGCTTAACGGGTCATAGGCCGTAGAGTTGCCGAATGGGAGGCCCTGATAAACTGCACCTTGTATATTTGCGTATGTTCTTCCGGGAACGGCAGGCTGGTGGGTTAGGTTTTTGCCGAAATCTTCTATTTGTGTTCGTTTCCCAAAGAGGTGATGTCCCTTTTGTTGGTTGTGGATATCCTCCCACGGTGTCGCAGTGGTGCGAACAGTCCTTATGGATCCTAGTTTGTGTTCGCTGTCTTTTTGTGGATTTTCTGTGTCTTTTTGCCATTCCTGTATCACATCCACCTGAAAACCTTTCCCGAATCCCATCCCCGGAAGTCCGGCATTAAGACCATGTTGTCTGACATGTTCTTCCCAGCCTGCTAAAAGGGTGCCTAAGTTGTCGACATCTTCAGGCCAGTTGTCGTAGCCAATGGTTACCCAGATTAGCCCCCGTTCATCCTTTCGGTTCACCGGATCGCCGCCGCAATAGGCATACAGGTTCATGCCTCCGTTCAGCCCTATGGGGTCTGCCTGCAAATAGCGGCCCAGTTCCGGGGAGTAGTCGCGGAAACCGTTGTAATGATAGCCGGTTTCGGCGTCGAAATACTGCCCGGGCAGGCGAAGGTTGAGGGTGAAACTGCCGATGGTTTCGGTATTTTGGGGCGGAGTTTCGGCAGAATTGCCGAAGTCCGGCTGGGAAGAACTCAGCACCCGGGCGTCTCCGAAGGGTGAGGACACAGCCTTCCAGACCACCGCCCCGTCTGTGTCAGTGACCAGGCAGGGTTGGTTCCGGTAATCCCGATGGGCAAAAAACAGCTCGCACCCCTGGGCTGCCGCGATCAGCTCGCCGTCCAACCAGAGGTATTCTTTCAGCATTGCGCCTTTTTGATTGGATTCCGCGATAAGCCTGCCCTCCACGTCGTAATGATACACCGTGGAGCCGCCCTTGTGGGATTTTATCACCCGCTGGCCCAGGCCGTTGTAGGTGTAATGGGTGGGCGGGGCGTCGCCAACCCTGGTGCCGGCCAGGCGGCGGGCCGGATTATATGCCATAACGGTCAATCCGTCCCGGATTACATTGCCGCTTTCATCGTATTCCAGACGGCGGGGGAAGGCTCCTTCCAGCTCGCAGAGCCGGTTGGTGCCCGGGGTGTAGCCATAGACCTGACTCTGGCCGTCCGCTGTGCGGGAGAGCCGATTACCATTGGCGTCATAGGAATAGGCCCGGCTGCCGTAGGGACCCTGGGCCTTGATCAGGCGGCCCAGGCCGTCATAGGCAAAGGTCTGCCCGGCCTGGGAGTCCAGCCGGTCGGTCACCCGGATCAGTTGTCCGTTTTGGCTATATTCCAGCTCAATCTTGCCTATATCGGATAATTCCTGACTGACCATGCGGCCATCAGGCCCGTACTTACGGCTGGTTATGAGGCCGTTGCCGTGCTCCATGCTCTTGATGCGGCCTTCCGCCGTGCGCAGGATGTTCCTGACCACGCAGCGCCCGTTATGGGAAACGGCGCTTACCCGGCCCTGGGCGTCGCGGCGGTATTCGGCCAGGCCGCCGCCTGGATAGAGCAGCGCGGTGATGCGCCCGGCCCCGTCCCGGGTGTAGCGGGTGACATATTCGCCGCCCAGGATCAGGGCGGTTTGGCCGGCCAGGCGTCCCTTTTCGTCATGGGCAAAGCTGTAGACCCCGCTGGCGTCCCGCATGCCGGTGGGCGGGGCATCGGGGCCGGAGCCGGGATCATAGCTAAAACTGACATCCTGGCCGGGATCGGAAAAGCTCACCTTTACCAGGCGGCGCTTGTCATCATAGCTGCTGGTGCTGATGACGCCGTTGGCCGTGCGCCGGGTCACCCGGCGGCCCGGAGGTTGATTGTCATATACGGCCAGGCCGGTGTCCGGGCTGTTGACCCCGCAGCAAATTCCGTCCTTGTCATAGCGGTAGAATGTTTTCAGTCCGCCGGGGTCGGTGACGCCGGTCATGCGGCCCAGGCCGTCATATTCATAGCGGATGTCCGCCTGTCCGGGCCCATTGGTTTGGGATTGATAATCGCGGTTCTGTTTAACTTCCGAAAGGCCGTGTTCCATTTTGGCTTCCTCTGCTTTCAATGCTTGGCGGAGCCATTTATTGGGCTCCGTAATGTTTTGGTAAAAAGGCTTCCGCGAATAGTTAATCAGCAAAAACTATTACGCGGAAGCACAGCATAATCCTAAAGCCGTTAACTATTAAATCTGGCTATGAATTGTTCTGCATGTCAGGCGAGTCATACAGAATCTTGCTTATCTGTTGCGCCCGGGTCAGCTTTTGATTCCCGCTTGGCTGCGCCTGCTGCGCCCCCTTTTTTCTGAGCGTGACTCGGTTGATCTCCGGAAGATGCTCCAAGTGCATGGCCGCCGCGGCCAAGGCCTGATTAAGGCCTTTCACTGCCTGTTTGTTCATTTTCCAACTCCCTTCCCTGGCTTTAAGATTATGGCCAATATAATAAGGCGGGACGGAGATGGCAAAGGCTGTAGTTCAGGAATTTATCTTCCGGAAATGCCGCAAAAAAGTAGAGAAAGTTAAATGATAATAAGGCGGATAATCAGATAATGCTATCGATAAGGAAGGTATGATTTATAGAAGAAAAACAGGTCAAGGCGGCAAAAATCCGCCCCGGCTGTTCATTTTGCCGGGCCGGAACCCCCTTCCCGGCCCGCGGGGCTGGCCCCGGAGCCGGGCCGCGCTATAGGGCCGGGGGTCAGCGCTCTTGCTTGCGCCAGCGCTTCACGATCTTATCAACCTCGTCCAGGCCCGCTTCATCCAGGCGCCAGGCCTCGGACACGCTTTGGGTGTCGCTGCGCGGCCTGCTGGTGTCCACGATGCTGTCAAAGCAAACCAGCATGGGCAGGTTCACGCCCTCGCCCACGATGATGGCCTCCTGGGTCCTGAGGGCAGGCAGAGCCTGCAACAGGCCCACCGCGGATTCGGGCAGAACGTGGGTCACGAACTGCTGGTCCTGCTCATTGCTGAGGCGCATCACAAACAGGGTGTTGCACTGGGAGAGGATGGCTTCCGATATCTCCGAAGGCCGCTGGGTCACCAATCCCAGGGATATGCCGTATTTACGGCCTTCTTTGGCAATGCGGGAGATGGAGCGCCGGGTGGGCGCAAAGCCGAGTTTGTGGTCCCGGGGCGCATAGCGGTGGGCCTCCTCGCAAACCAGCAAGATCGGCGCCTGGGGCCCGCTTCCGTTCCACAGGGCGTAATCGAATATCAGGCGGCACAAAAGGGAGACCACCACGTCCACGATCTCGGAGGGCAGCCCGGCCAGGGGCAGTATGGTCACCGGCTTGTCATTCACCGGTATACGCAGGATTTGGGAGAGTATCTCGCTCATGGAGTCCTGCACCAAAAGGCTGGAGAACATGAACTCATAGCGGCTGTCAGCCTGCAGGCCGATTAGCCTGGAGATTATGCGGTTATAGGGCTGGCTCTCCTCCGGGCGGCTCAGGCGGCCCATCTCTGATTTGATCTGGTCCGTGAGGTTGGACAGGCGGTAGGGTATGGGAGTGTCCACCGTGAGCGGCACTTGCTCATCCATGGCGGACATGTGTATTTCCTTGGCGGCCAGGATGGCTGATTTGAGGATCGGTATCTCGGCCTCGCGCTTGGCGGGCTCTTTGCTGCATATGGCTTCGGCGGCCTCTTCAAAAGTCAGCAGCCAATAGGGAAATTTCAGTTTTCCGGCGCTGATCACCTCTGCCTGATCACCAAAGGCCTTGGCATATTCATCATGCGGGTCCAAAAGAACCACGTGCCCGTTGGGAAAGTCTTTCAGGATCGCGCGCAAAAGCACAGTTACCGTGCAGGATTTACCGGTGCCGCTGTTGCCCAGGATGGCGAAATGCTGCCCGATAAGTTCATTGACTTTCAAGGTGGCGGGCAAAGAGCTGTCCTGGCGCAAGGTGCCCACTTTCACGCAAGGCACCCCGGGCTGGGCGTATATCTGGGCCAGGGCCCTTGAAGTCATGGTCAATATGGCGGCTCCCAGACTGGGATACGCCGACACCCCGCGCTGAAAGATAAGCTGGCCCGAAGAGGTCTTCTTGTGGGCCTCGCCCATAAGGTCGACCTCAACGATTCTTCTTTCATCACCCCTGGTGGGGAAGCTGGGGTTTTCGGTGTGCACCCCGCCGATGATGCCGAATATCAGGGCGCGGGGCGTGGTGATGGCGACAACCGAACCCACCTGAGCCGCCCGCAGAACCTTATCCGACTGTCTGGAGGCGTTTCCCGTGGCCATGATTCCGATTACCTTGGAACCGGTGACCGAAATCACTTGCCCGATCTCGATAGAGTTGTGCGCAACCATGCTGATCATCCCCTATGCGGTTGACTAAAAACGGCAGCCCTCTAGTTTAGTTAACGTTTTCCTTACTCTAACCCTAGTGCAAGTTGTGTGTCTTTGTAAAGCTGATGATCGCCGGAAAAGCATAAAAACAGCGCTTTGCGCCCGGGTTTCTTCTTGTTCTGCAACGGGATGTCCAAGCCGGCCCCGCCCGCTTCCGGGAGCAATTGGCAAAATGCCCCATTTATTGGCAATGCCATAACGCAGTTTGACTTAGACCCTTGGCTTAATGGAAAATACAACTGATTGACAGACCAGTTTTCTTAACCCGCCTAAATTCAGGAAAGTGAGCATCCCATGAAGCATGACATGCATTACGCGGAAGCGGCCGGTAAACTTTACACTGCGGTGGTTTCGGACATTTTGGATTCCATGGAACTGCGCAGCCAGGCTTTGAGTCCGCATATCAGGCCTTTGGACGACAGCCTGACCATGTTCGGCCCGGCCCGCACCGGTCTTTACATGGACGTATACCACAGCGAGGCGGAAGGAAACCCCTATGAGCTGGAAATGGAGCTCATAGACGATGTGAAGCCGGGAGAGGCCATCATTCTGGCCTGCTCGGGTTCCTTGCGTATTGCTCCCTGGGGAGAGTTGCTCACCACCGCCGCCCGGGCCCGGGGCTCGGTGGGATTTGTCACTGACGGCTTGGTGCGCGATGTGCGCATGATACGCGAGATGGCCTATCCGGTATTTGCGGGCGGCATCGGTCCCTTGGATTCCAAGGGCCGGGGCAGGGTGATGGCCCTTGATGTGCCGGTGGAATTGGGCGGAGTGCTGGTCAACCCGGGGGATTGGGTGCTGGGTGACGTGGACGGCCTGGTGGTTATCCCCCAAGACTCAATAGAGGAGGTCATCCAAAAGGCCCTCGCCAAAGCCAGCGAGGAAAATTTGGTGCGGGATGAGCTGGCCGCCGGCGCAAGCCTGAAAGAGGTTTTCGCCAAATACCGCATTTTATGATTCCGGCGCAGGGTGGTCCGCGGCATTGCACCGGAAACCTTTGGCCGCGCTGCCGGGCGTAAGCCCAAACCGGAATAAACCCGCGCCATGCCCTGATTTTGCCGGGCATGGCTGGAAATCAGCCGGGTGGCTGTATTTATATGAGTGAAGGGATTTGACCGGACTATTATCCATATCGGACCTGAGCTATGGCCTGCCCAGCGGCCAGGAAATCTTGAGCAACATCGGCCTGGCGGTGGAGCCCACGGAAATGGTCTGGGTCTCGGGGCCTTCCGGCGGGGGCAAGACCACCCTTTTGAGGCTCATCAACCGGCTGATCAGCCCCAGTAAAGGGAAACTCAGCCTGGCAGGCAAGGACTACGCCGATTGGCCCATTCCGGCCCTGCGCCGCTCCGTGGCTCTTTTATCCCAGACCCCGCTGATGCTGCCGGGCACGGTGGGTGAAAACCTGGCTCTGCCCTTCCGGTTCAAGGCTGCGGGCGGAACCGAAGCCCCGGGGAACGGGCAGATGCAAAAAACGCTGGACCGCCTGGGCCTGAATGACCTGAAACCTGACCGCCGGGTGACCGGCCTCAGCGTGGGCCAATGCCAGCGCATCGCACTGGCCAGGCTGCTTTTCATGCATCCCAAGGCCCTGCTCTTGGATGAGCCCTTGGCCGCCCTGGATGAAGTATCCAGGGGCCTGGTGCAAAAAGAGGCCGCCCGTTTCGCCAAAGGGGGAGGGGCGGTGATCATGGTCAGCCATATCACTCCCCATGACGGGTCATACCTGCATTACCGGCTGGAGGACGGGCGTCTTATGCGGGACGGGAAAGAGGCCTTGTGAACTCCGTAACCCCGGTGATAGAGCTTTGGCAGCTCCTGTTGGCCCTGGGCTTCATACTGATGGCCGGCGGGGCCTCTTTGTGGCTGGGTTTGGGCCTGGGTAAAGACCTTTTGATCGGCGCCATACGCACCTTTGGCCAGCTCTTTTTGATGGGCTATGTGCTGTTGTATGTATTCGAGTGGCATTTGTGGTGGCTGACTCTTTTGCTTTTTGGCGCCATGATTTTTTTTGCCGCCCAGATCGTGAACGGCCGGGTGAAAAACCATGGGGTTCCGGTGTTCTGGCCCATACTGATCTCCATGCTGCTGAGCTATATGGTGGTCTCATACCTGGTGGTCGGAGTGGTGGTGCAGGCCCAGCCCTGGTGGGAGCCACGGATTTTCCTGCCTTTGGGCGGCATTGTGGCGGGCAATTCCATGAATGCCATGGCCTTGGCGGTGGAGCGTTTGTTCTCCGAGGTGAAAAACCGCAGAGGTGAGGTGGAGATGCTGCTTTCCCTGGGGGCCGAGCCCAAAGAGGCCACCGCCTCCATGTTCAAGGCCGCGGTGAGGGCGGGCATGATACCCAGCATCAATTCACTCATGGGTGTGGGCTTGGTCTTTCTGCCGGGCATGATGACCGGCCAGATTTTGGGCGGGGCCGATCCTGTTACCGCTATAAAATACCAGATCGTGGTGACGATCATGCTGGTGGGCGCAACCGCTTTGGGCAGCGTGTTTGCGGTGAGCATGGCCCGGTACAGGATTTTCAATTCAAACATGCAGCTTGATATGCCCTATGAGCAAACCGGTTCTTAGTTTGAGCCGGCGGGCGGGTGGGGATTAGCGCTCCAGACTGGCAACATAAGCTTGCCCCCGGGTTATGGCGGGTGTTAATAAAAAGTTTGTTGGGTTTTCATATGGAGGTATTAGCATGGCAGACATGGCCGCGATAGAAAAAGTGCTGGCTACAATGCAGTGGCTGGGGCACGACACCTTTAAGCTGGAAGGCCCCGAGGGCCCCATTTATTTCGATCCCTTCAAGGTGGCGGAGGGCGAGGCGGCATCCTTGATCCTGTGCACCCATGAGCATTTTGACCACTGTGTGCCCGAAGACATCGCCAAGTTGTCCGGTGACCGGACCGTTGTCATCACGGAATCGGCCTGTGCGGCCAAACTCAGCGGCGACGTGAGGGTGGTGGCGCCGGGCGACAGCCTGGAAGTGGCCGGGGTCAGGGTTCAGGCGTTGCCGGCCTACAACACCAATAAGGACTTCCACCCCAAGGCCAACGGATGGCTGGGTTTCATTGTCACCGTGGACGGCGTATCCATTTACCATGCGGGCGATACAGACCACATACCTGAAATGAGCGGCCTGAAGCCGGATATAGCCCTGCTGCCGGTTTCGGGAACCTATGTGATGACGGCCGATGAAGCTGTGGAGGCGGCCAAGGCTATACAGCCCCAAGTGGCGGTGCCCATGCATTATGGAGCCATCGTGGGCGATGCTTCAGACGCCCGGACCTTTGCCTCGGCTCTAAAGGGCCAGATCAAAGTGCACGTCTTTGAACAGGAGTAGAGCCGGATTGCCCGCGGACAGCTTGAAAGCCTTGCCCGGCCGGCGCCGGTTTGCGGCGCTGTGCCTGGGCATGGTCACGGTGGATTATCTCTGCCTGGTGCCCCAATATCCCCGGCGGGGAGCCAAAACCTATGTCACAGAGATGAGCATTGACGGGGGAGGGCAAGCGGCCACCGCCGCCTGCGCCCTGGCCCATTTGGGACACAGGGTGAGCGTGGCCGGGGTGTGCGGTGATGATGACGCCGGGCTCAAGTGCATGAAGTGGTTCGATCAGTACGGTGTGGACACCGGCGGCATCAGCCTGCGGCCCGGCGAAAAGAGCCTGCAGTCATTCATCATGGTGGAAGAAGACACCGCCGAACGCACCATAGTCTGCCACCATGGCTCCAACAGCTGGTTAACGCCCCGCGATCTGAACCCCGAACTGATCACATCGGCCCAGGTGCTGCATCTGGACGGCCATTTCATGCAAGCCAGCCTGGAGGCCGCCCGCATAGCCAAAAGCAGCGGGGTTTTGGTTTCCATGGACGGCGAGCGGGTTTTTGACGAGACCGAAGAACTGGTGAGTCTCTGCGATGTTGTGGTGGGCTGCGAGGATTTCGCCCAGCGTCTCACCGGAACTGATGATCCCCACAAGGCCCTGCGCGCCCTTTCCGCCATGGGCCCGGCCTGGGCAGGGCGCACCATGGGCACCGGCGGCGCGGAGCTGTTGGCCGGGGGCAGGATGTATTACCAGCCCGCCTACCGGGTCCCCGCCCTGGACACCACCGGGGCCGGCGATGTTTTCCATGGCGGCATGGTGCATGCCGTTCTTTTGGGCCAGCCCCCTCAAGAGGCCCTGGCCACAGCCTCGGCCCTGGCCGCCATCAGCATCACCGGCCTGGGGGGCCGCAGCGCCTTGCCGGACCGGGCCGGGCTGGAGGACTTCATACAGGAACACATTTCCTGATCCCGCCGAGGGCGGCTAAACCGGCTTTTGCAGAAAAGCCCGGCGGGCGCGGCGTTGATCCTGCCGGCTTTTCAGCTCGAATCCGGCCGCCCGGGCCAGATCCAGGCTTGCGGCCATCTCCTCTTCGGCCACATGCATGCCGGGCTCAATGAAAACGCAGCCAGCCCCGGGCTTCAGGGCGTCATACACCTCTTTAAAAAAACCGGCCTGGTCGGGAACTTCATGGGCAACGTTAATGATAGCGGCCAGGTCCATGCTTGCGGCCAGGTCGCTGATCCCCAAGCC
Organism: Desulfarculaceae bacterium; assembly: GCA_963675675.1. Classification (GTDB taxonomy): domain Bacteria; phylum Desulfobacterota; class Desulfarculia; order Desulfarculales; family Desulfarculaceae; genus Dethiosulfatarculus. Next base: position 5,905,219 of record OY776512.1, on the reverse strand, counting down.
GTTCTCATCCACCTTGCGGATGTCAATGCGGTCTGCAAGGCCCGCTTTAATGGCCCGCCGCCCGAGGCTGTCCAGCATGCGCTGCTGCAGATCAAGGGCCACCACTTTGCCTGCAGGCCCCACCATGCGGGCTATGTCCAGGGTGAAAAACCCCATGGCGCAGCCCGGTTCCAGAACCCGCATGCCCGGCCTTATATGCTCTCCCAGGCGGCTTTGCGGATTTTCCATCAGTCTCCGGATGGGGCTGGCCAGAAGATATCCCATCCACCAGGGGCAAACATCGTGCGCCATTTTATCCCTCTCAATATTTAATAAGCTTACCGTTTCGGGTTGATTCATTTGAATATAAAATATGAGTTCAAGTTCATATTGTCAACCAAAAAAGTGAACCTGAGCTCATGTTTTTATTGCATTTGGACAAAAAGTAGTTTAAATCATTGATTAGACAAAGGAGGTTTACAGCTTGAAAACCAGCCCAAAAATCATACGCCAACCGGTCCAGGCCCGGGGGAGGGAAAAAAAGGAGCGCATCATCAGCGCCGCGCGGAGCCTGATCAATGACTACGGCCTGGAGGCCGTCACCACCAACCGCATTGCCAAAGAGGCCGGGGTTTCCGTGGGCACCCTCTACTCATATTTTGAGGACAAACACCACATATTTGAGGCGGTTGCGGAAGAATACCATGCGGACCTCTTTGCCTGGGCGGCCAAGGAGGTCGACAAACTTTCTGAAAAGGTGGGCGGACTGGATGAGGCCGTTTCCGGATTGGTTGGAATAATACAGCAAATACACGCAAGAGAGCCCGGTATACATAAAGAAGCGGTGATACAGGCTCTGCGCGACCCAACCGCCAAAAGCCACTCCCCGGACCTGGACAAGTCATTTGATCAGGCCGCCCACGATCTTCTGGCGAGATTTGAAGATGAGATAGAGATGGATGATCCGGAAGCGGGCGATTACCTTATCGGCGTGGTGGCGGAAGAAACCATACACCACCTTTTGATTTATGGCAGTCCGGTGCCCGAAGACCGGGTGTTCGCCCAGCTTTCCCGCATGCTGACCCGCTATCTGTCCAAGGCTTTCTGAATCCCACGCGGGGGGGGCGGGATAATCCGGCATGCAGGCTATTTCAAGCCCTTTGGTGCGGTTCAGCGCCCTGTAGGATCTTGTCCAGCTTGAGCAGGGATTCATGGGCTCCAATGGCCACCAGTACGTCGCCTTGATTGATCACCGTGTTGGCCGAAGGGTTGAACATCATCTGCCCGTCTTTTTTGCGCACCGCCAGAATTATAAGGTCCAGGTTGGCCCGTATGCCGGAGTCTTTCAGGGCCACGCCGTCCAGTTCGGTGCCTTCGCGCACCTTCAACTCTTCCATGCGCAATGACTTTGCGGTGCTGTGATAGGTCAGCTCCACGAAATCCGCCACAGAGGGGCGCAGCACGGTCTGGGCTATGCGGCGGGCTCCGATAAAGTAAGGGCTCACAACCTTGTCGGCCCCAGCCCTTTTGAGCTTCATCTCACTGCCCAGCTTGGTGGCCCGGGCTATGACGAACAGATCCCGGCGTATGCCTTTGGCGGTGAGCACGATGTAAACATTGTCCGCATCGGAACTCACGGTGGCCACCAGCCCCTTGGCCCGTTCTATGCCGGCTTTGAACAAGGCGTCGTCTTCGGTGGCGGAGCCTTCCACGAACAAAACGCCGTCTTCCTCAAGGCGTTTCAGGGTGGATTCCTCGTGCTCCACCACCACCACGGGCAGGCCCTGCTCCACAAGCATTTGGGTCACCAGCTTGCCGATCCGGCCATAACCGCAGATTATGTAATGCCCTTCCATAGCCTTTATCTGGCGCTGCAAATTCCTTCTCCCCATCATCTGGCGCAGGTTTCCCTCCACCACCATTTGGGTGACCATGGTTATCATGTAGAATACGATGCCGACCCCGGTGAAGATCAAAAGGACCGTGAAAATCCGGCCCATGGGGCCCAAGGGGTTGGTTTCCCCAAATCCCACCGTGGTAACCGTGATGACCGTCATATACAGCGAATCCCACAGGTCCCAGCCTTCGATCAGGTGGTAACCCAGGGTGCCCCCTGCAAGGACCAGGAAACTGACGGCAATCCCGATAAGTATACGTGTCAAGACGAAAAGCCTCGCGGTGCATGAATTGAATGGAGCCGTTTTGCATGGGAGCCGGCGCTAAGACACCCGGCGGCCTGCCATATTCCGGCTGAACCGGGATGCATCATCCGGGCCGGCCCCGGGCCGGGGCCCGGGTGGATTTGTCTGTCCGAGTTTCGCCCCCAAACGGCTGCCCAAGAATTATTGCAGCCCAAGCCGGACGGCCACTGCTCTTTGTATCCGCACGGGTCAGGCGGCCCGGCTGGAGTCATCCGCGGCATCTGCCGGTCCGCATCGCTATTTTGAGGGGTTGAAAGGTTGCGAGCCCACTACCTCCACCGTATAGAGCGCCAGGTCATTGGGCAGGTTGCCAATCACCACCATGAAGAACAGCCTTTCCCCCGGCGGCACCACATATAGGCTGCCATCCGGACCGTTGGGGCTGCTGAGCCGGGCCTGTATTTCTTTGAGCGGCATGGTGGTCAGCTCTTCGGGAGAGAAGCGGGGCCCGGCGTAAACCGTGGCCTTGGCCACCACGTTGTCCTTGGAGTCGCTCAGTTTACCCTGCACCAGCACCTTGGTGCGGGCGGTCTGGTGTTTGTTTATCACCGAACCCTGGATGATGAACAGACGCCCGGATTCCTGGTTGTTGCGCCAAAGACCCTTGGGATCGTGCACCTGCATCTGAACCGCACCGCCGGTTTCATCCTGTCCGCCCGCGTTTTGTCCGCTGGAAAGCGGCGCGCCCATGGATGAAAGCACCATATCCATGTAGGGGATATTGAGAGAGCGCACTTTATCAACATACTCGCCGCCCATGCCAAGCTTGCTCATGGCGAAAAGTGCGCCCATCGCGAGAATGATCAATATGATGACCAAGGCGACCAGCCAGAACACCGCCTTGAACAAACGCCCCATGCATCCGGTTTTGGCCTGGTCCTCGAACTCGGCGTCCAGGCCGAAATCATCCAGGTCTTCATCTCCCAGCAGATCGCCGCCGTAGTCGCCCGCCAACTCATCTGGGGCGATTTCGGCGTCTTCGGTCAGATCCCCCCCCGGCCCAAGTTCACTGGAGGGCCGGGCCGGAGCCTCCGGTTCAGATGATGGAGGCATTACCTGGAACACCTCTCCGCATTGGGTGCAGCGCACCCAGGCCCCGTCTTCGGGAATATTGGATTCATCCAGGTTATAACCAGTGCCGCAATTATCACATTCGACTAACATGGCTCCTACCGCCCCGGGTGTTCCTGGCTCACCCTGTTAATGCATACATGCCGCTGACGCATCTGCCGCCGCCGGTATGGCTCTGGCTTATATCTCAAGCTCGTATATACCGGGCAAACAACGGTAATCCTCTGCGAAGTCCAAACCATAGCCCACCAAAAAACCATCGGGGACTTTGAATCCCACATAGTCCACGGCTACATTGGTTTCGCGGCGTTCCGCCTTGTCAAGGAGCACCACGCACTTGACATCCACATCGGGTTGGGAAAGAAGGTTCTCCCCCAGCCACTTGAGAGTCAAGCCGGTGTCAATGATGTCCTCGACTATCAACACTGTGTGTCCGCTCAGATCCATCTCATAGGGTTTGGTCATAACGATGGTTCCGGTGGACATATCCGAATCGCCATAGGAACTCAGGCGCACAAAATCGGTCTTGGCCGGGATGCTGAGATTCTTGGCCAGATCGGCCATAAACAAAAACGCACCCTTTAACACCCCCAACAGGATTACTTGTTTGCCTTTAAGGTCGCGGGATATTTCCTGGGCCAATTCCGCGATTCTGGTTTGAATCTCCTCGGGTGTGAAGACCGGTGTCAACTTCGCGCTTTCCGGTGAAATATCCTGCAAATCGCCCAATTTTTTACCTCGCTGTTTTACTCTTAATGCCTGCTCTGCTTATCCGGCCATGAACCGGAGCGGCCCGCCCCACGCCCGATGGCGTCCGTCCCGCTGTGCCGGACTCATCCCCGGCATCGAATACGGCTGACGGGCGCTGCTATGGGCCATCCCGCTGCCCCGGTTTGATTCCCCATTAATAACCGCCCGGGATCAAAGAGTATTCCCTAATCAAGTTACCGCAGGGCAAAGGAAAAAGTCAAATAGTAATAATGTGGAAACTGCTTAAAAAAACTAACTTTATTTATTACCGTCCTGTTTCCCGGCCGGCAAAAAGCCGCGGATCAGCTCGATAAGATCCGGATTTATATCCTTGGGCGAGCCGCGGCGTCCGCTGATAAGCTCCCACAAATCCAGGTCTTCCAGGGCCAAAAGCTTTTCGTAGTCGGCCAGGCTGCTGTCCGGCAAACCGCTTAGATGCCGCTCGGCAAAGGGGCGCAATATCAACTCGGCTTCCAATAACCCCCGTTTACTGGATTGGAATTTAAGTCTTCTTATGCGCTCATCACGGTTTTGCACTTGCCTGTCTTTCGCCGCCGGTTTAAAGCATAGGCCCCACCCGTATCCCCGGGCGGGGCCATTATTGTTATCTAATAAATATTTTACTGCCCTAGGCCGTAAAAGCCACCATGAAACCCAATCAGCGCCGGATTAGCGCTTATACGCCTCACGCCCGGACTCGTACAAGTCTGCTCCGTGGCTGTCGTTGACCACCACCACGGGCATGTCCACCACTTCAAGACGGCGCACGGCTTCCGGTCCCAGATCGTCATAGGCGATCACCTCGGCCTCTTTGATGGCCTTGGCCATTAGCGCACCGGCCCCGCCTATGGCTCCAAAGTAAACCGCCTTGTGTTCGGCCATAGCTTCTCTAACCTCGCTGTTGCGTTTGCCCTTGCCGACCATGCCTTTGAGCCCCCGGGCGATGAGATAGGGCGCAAAGGCGTCCATGCGGTAGCTGGTGGTGGGTCCGGCCGCGCCTATGGGCCTGCCCGGCGGCGGCGGGCTGGGCCCGACATAGAAAATCACCGCGCCTGCAATGGGAAAGGGAGGCTCTTGTCCGGCCTGCATGGCATCCACAATGCGTTTATGGGCCGCGTCGCGTCCGGTGTAGATGGTGCCGTTGAGCAGCACCCGGTCACCGGCCTTTAGCCCTTGCACCTGTTCACTTGTCAAAGGGGTGTTCAGGCGGATTGCATCACTCACAGGACTACCTCCTTGTGCCGGGCTGCGTGGCACTGAATATTCACGGCCATGGGCAGACTGGCGATATGGCAGGGCTTGATATCCACGAATACATCCAGACAGGTCATGCGCCCGCCCAGGCCCGCCGGGCCAATGCCGGTGTTGTTTATCAGCCCGTGCAGCTCGTCTTCCAGGGCGGCGGCTTCGGGATCGGGATTAACGCTGCCCACCTGGCGCAAGAGGCTGCGTTTGGCCCGCACCGCAGCATCGTCAAAGGTGCCGCCCACGGCCACGCTCACGAATATGGGCGGACAGGGATTGGGCCCGGCGTTTTCCACCGCCTCGATGACCTTTTGCTTCACACCCTCAATACCCTGGGCCGGAACCAGAAGGTGGACCCGGGACATGTTCTCGCTGCCGCCGCCTTTGGGCACCACGAAGATATGGACCTTATCGCCTGGCACGATGCGGGTGTAAATTATCGCCGGGGTGTTGTCTCCGGTATTGGCCCGGGTGAAGGGATGGCATGCGCTTTTGCGCAGGTAGCTTTCTTCATAGCCCTGGCGCACGCCCTGGTTCACCGCCTCGGTCAGATCGCCGCCCAAAAGGTGCACGTCCTGGCCCAGATCCACAAACACAATAGCCAGACCGCAGTCCTGGCAGATGGGCATCCGTTCGTCCCTGGCCACCTGGGCGTTTTCAATCAGGCGGGAGAAAATCTCTTTGCCCACCGGCGACTCCTCCTGCCCGCGGCTTTGCTCAAAGGCCTTGAGCACGTCATCGGGCAGTTCCAGTCCGGCTTCACCGCACAGGCGGGCCACCTCCCGGGTTATCTGGCTGACATCTATCTCACGCAAAGAGGACAAAAGCCGCCTCCTAGATAGGGGTTGATATGATTATACCTAGTCTAACCGTTTCTACTCTGGCTGCAGCCGGTATGTCAAGCGGAGCCCGCCCGCCCGGGTTTCTAGGAGCGTTCATAGTATTTCTTTACCAGCATTTCGGGCGGAGCCCCCATCTGATGACTCAGCATGGTCCGCCAGTTCAAAAGGGTGTTTTTAATAACGCCCTTTTTTTGCCAGCGGCGGGCCGAGCTAATGGCCGGCATTCTGGAGACCGCCACCCGGCCCAGGCTGCGAGCTTTTCGCACCAGGGCCACGTCCTCCATAAGGGCCAAGGGGGGCACCCCGCCCAGGGCCTCCAAGACCCCGCGCTTCATGAAAAGAGCCTGGTCCCCATAGGGCAGCCGGGCCAGACGGGACCTGAGGGCCACCGTGGTTTCGATAATCCAATAGCCCGGCCCCGCTGCGTCCACCATGAAGTCGAACGCCCCCAAGGCCACCTTGGGGCGCGCCAGCAGGCGGCGCACTTCATGGTGCCAGCCGGGCTGGAGCCTGGTGTCTGCATGCAGCATGAGGATGTAATCCCCCCGGGCGGCCTTGCAGCCCTTGCTAAGCTGCGGCCCCCGCCCCCGGGCGGAGTGCAGCACCTTAAGCCCCCGGCTGCGGGCCCATTTGGCAGTGCCGTCCGTGCTGCCCCCGTCCACCACAATCACCTCCAGGGCCAAGTGGCCTTGCAGGCTGGCCAGGGCCGTGGGCAGATTGTCTATTTCATTTAGGGTGGGTATCACCACACTTATGGTCCCGGGCGGCACCGGGGCGGCATGCCAGGCCGGAAGCTGTCCGGGCAGGTCCAGATCCTGCAGCCGGTCCACCAGGGCATGGCTCAAGCGCAGGGCGCTGGCCCTGTCCAAGGTCCGCTGCAACACCTCCTTATGCCCCCAGGTCATGTCCTCAAAAAGGCCAAGGGCGGGCTTTTTTAGTCCGATCAGGTAGTAACCCCCGTCATTGGCCGGGCCCAGCACCAAATCGACATGTTTGAGCGCATCAAAGGCCCGGGCCATCACGTAGTCGGTCAAACCGGGGATGTCGCAGCCCACCAGAACCGCCGGCCCCTCACCTGCCCGCAGGGCTCCGGCCAGGGAGGCATGCATGCGAAGGCCCAAATCCCCTTTGCTTTGGGGGGCCAGAGAAACCCGCCGCCCCAGCCAGGCCCGCATGGGGGCTTCGGGTCCTGCATAGTGCAGCTCAAGGGCTATCCCGCGGGCTTCGAGCCGCCGGGCCCAGGCCAGGGTGCGCAATATGAGGCTGTGCTGCAAATGGGCCGCGCCTTGGGCCCCCATAGACGGAATCAGACGGGTCTTGCACTTGCCCGGTTCCGGATACCGCGCAAAGACGATCAGTTTGCCCGCCGGTTTACGCCCCCCCTTGAAAGAGGTGCTCAGGCCGTGGTCAGCTGGCACCGGATGCTTTCTCATACTTGGGCTGTATCCTGGTCTTGCACGCCGGTCTGAGCTGCGCCGGTCCCGCCTGGAGCTTGGGTGTGCTGATCGGCCTTTGCCCGTTTGATTGCATCCAGTTTCTTTTTGGCTTGGCGCACTATCAGGGTGAGCATCAAAAACACCGCCAGCACCACCACCACCAAAGCCCAAGGTATGCGGCCCTCGCGCACCGCGGTGAACAGGGCGTCCGAACCCACCACATAGACCACGGTCATGGGCAGCATGCAGAGCCAGGAATAAAACAAATAGGTCCCAAAAGGCACCTTGGTCAGGCCGAAGCCGTAGTTCAAAAGGTTGAAGGGGAATATGGGCACCAGCCTGGTGATGGCCACTATCATGGAGCCGAAGTCCTCGGTCATCTGGTCCAGGTTTTTAAACTTGTCATTTTTGGCCAGCCAGCCTTCAACCGCCTGGCGCGCAAAATAGCGGGCCACCAAGAAAGCCAGGGCCGCCCCAAAAGAGGAGCCAATGCTGACAACGATGCAGCCCAGCAAAGAGCCGAATATGCCGCCCGCTCCCACGGTGAGCACCACACCGGGCAAGGCCGCCACTGTGGCAATGCCGTAGATCAATACAAATACGATGGGACCCCAGACCCCCAAGGTTTTGATCCAATCCTGCAATTGAGATATTTGGGCTCCCAGATCAAAATACCAGGCCAGGAACATCACGCAAAGCACGGCGCACAGCAATAAGACGGGCCGCAGAACGCTGATCTTTTTTCCTTGGGTGTTGGGGCTTAGATTCTCCATGGTCCCGCTCCCTTCGCATTATGGCGAACTATTCTTATGTTAAGCCGCAAAATAAGAAAAAGCCAAGTTTCCGGCTTTCTATTCTGTTTGACCCAAAAGGGGCGGTTTGCCATGGGGGCCGCCTGGCCCAAAAGCCAGACAGGCCACAGGTATTTCCCGAATCCCCAATCCCAATAAGGCGGCTTTCGGGGCGCGCAGCCAATCAATAGGATTCATTTATGCGGCAGGCATAAAAAACCGGCGTCCGTGGGGATGCCGGTTGGCAATGTAGTTTGTGATTCAGGCCGTTACGCTTTTAGCGGGGCGTTGGAGCACGGGCCTATGACTCGATATGAAAACAGATGCGATATGTAAAAACCCCATGTTCAATGAGATGCGAGCTTGCCCAAAATGCGTCCCCGGCCGTAACCGGGCAAAAGAGCCGCATTGAGCAGCCGGTCAGCTATTGGGCGAAACCAGCCGCTCCCAAAGCTGGGTGATGGCCTCCCTGCGTTTTTCCAAATCTTCCAGGCATTGCCCCAAGGTCTGGTCGCTGATCCCCAGGGTGGTCATGGCGACTTTGCTGATGTCCAGCGGTTCAAGCCTCATGGGATCACCCATGCCTATACGCCGGGTGAGATAATCGGCGGCCTGGACCGTGGAGGTTATGGGCAGATAAGTCAGCCTCTTGTGCAGATGGTGATGGGAGCCCACCGCTTCCATGAGGACCGGAGGCAGTTCCCAGTGCTCCGCCACCAGGCGTCCCACATCCTCATGGGATATGCCCAACTCCCGCTCAGCCTCGGTGAGGCCGGTGTGGCCGTCCGCAAGCACCTGCTTGATCTGGTCCATATCATCGGGGAAAAAGGCGGACAGCACAACTTTGCCGATGTCGTGCAACAGGCCTGAGGTAAAGGCTATCTCCATATCCACCCCACCGGTCCACTCGGCCACCACCCGGCTGGCTTCCCCGGTGGCCAGGCTGTGCAGCCACAAGGCCTGGGCATGTTCGGGGTCTCTGAATTTTGCGGAATCCATGAACCCCATGAGACCGATACCCAGGCAGAGATTGCGCACCTCGCTGTAGCCAATGGCCACCACTGCCCGGGATACAGTGCTTATTTCATGGCGGAAGCCATAAAAGGCCGAGTTTGCCACAGCCAGCAGTTTGGTGGTCAAGGCTTGGTCGTTGCGGATAATCCGCTCCAGATCACCGGCGGAGGAGTTGGGATTGTCCAGCGTGGAGATGATTTGGGTCAGCACAGTGGGTAAGGTGGGGATATTGCGTATATTTTTCACATAGATTTTTCTCATGCCACCTCGTTTTATTTAAGATTAAGCCAATTTGGGGCAAGTTTATCTTTTATTTCCGTCGCAAAAAAATACCTCACACCTATAAGTTGATAGAATAACTTGGAGATAAAGTCAATCGATTCAATCGATTAATGGTAATCCTCATGTTTTGATCCTGCCTATAAATTTTTGTATGGGCTACACGCCACAATATGATTTTCAATTTACCAAAGCTAAATTGCTATATAGTTACAGTAAGATAGAGATTGCAGACAGCTTGCGCCAATCGGGAGGGCCTGAAAATTCCTTTCACCATGCAGGTCCCGACCTGCCCCATGCGCTCAGCTTTGTTGCGGTCTCTTGCCAGACTGTCCGCGGCCCGGGCTAGTCCGGCGGCGTCGCCCGGGTCAACCAAAAGCCCGTTTTTCCCGTTGTGCAGCCAATCGCCCGTTCCGCCCACCGGGGTTGCAATCACCGGTGCGCCCATAAACCCGGCCTCCAGCCCCACAATGCCGAAGGGCTCGGCCCACAAGCTGGGCATCCAGAGGCTCAAGGCCCCGGCCAGATGCCGGGCCATGTCACCACGTCCAGCCCATCCTGCATATATAATGCGTCCCCGGCTAAGCTCAGCGGCCCGGGCCACATCCGGGGCCAGGCGTCCATCCCCCGCGATGAGCAAGGATTCCCCGCCCTGGAGCAGCGAAGCGGCCTTGAGCGCAACCCGCACCCCTTTGCGGGCCGACAGGCGGCAAGCCAGCAGATGATGTTTGCGCTGCTTTGAGCGGTCCGGCGCTTTCAAACCGTGCACAAAAGGAGGGATCACCTCCAGCCTGGGCGCCGTGAGGCCCCGGCTTTGCCAGGCCATGCTGAGTTCCGAGGCCATGTAATTGCTCAAGACATGCACCGCCCCCAGCTTTGAGCCCGCTTGCAGCCGGTCGAGGGTGAGCTGCAGCATCCGGCTGGCATAGCCTTTGTCTTTCAGGCAGGAACCGCAAGGCGGACCCAAGACCTGCCGGCATACCTCACCCGAAGGAGTCAGCTTGCCCGCTCCGGGACAGAAAAGCCGGTGATCCTGCACCGTCATCAGACTGGGGCCGCTTTCGGCGGCCAGCCGGATCAGATCCGGATGCATGATGTTATGCAGATGGATAAGGTCCGGTTTGAACTCTTTGACCAGGGCGGATAATGATTTTTGCGTAGCATGGCTGCTTTTGGTTTTCAGGCCCCGGCGGCCCAGGCCGCTTATCTTGCGCCAAGGCCCCAAGCGCTTGCGCTGCGCTTCAGGCACGGAGCCGTCATCCTTGCCCACGGCCAAAAAAGTCTTCTGTTCCGGGGCCAGATGATCCAAAAGCCCCAGAAGATAGCGGTCGGCTCCACCCTTGGCGCTCAAGCGGTCATGCAAAAAAAGGATGCGTAATCCGCGCTCCATGCTCATAATCCTTGTACAAAGCTCAAACTCTTTTTTAGCATACCATCAAAGCGACAGGATCAAATGCTGCAAGGACTTTCGGCCATATATCTGCGGGAGTTGATAATTCTGCGGCGCAGGCTGCCCCGGCTCCTGGCCACCATGAGCGTATCGCCGCTTTTGTATCTTGTGGCCTTTTCCTATGCCATGGGGCCGGATGCGAAAGTCCAGGGCTATTCCTACCGGGAATTTCTCATACCGGGGTTGGTGGCCATGAGTTCCATGACCCAGGCCTGGGCCATTGCCAGCGAGATCAATATAGCCCGCTTTTATTGGCATGTGTTCGAGGAGTTTCAAGCCGCGCCCCTGGCCAACCCGGTTTATGTGCTGGGCGAAGTCATGGCCGCCATCACCCGTACCCTGGTGGCGGTGAGCATCATAATCATAATGGGGCTTATATTCGGGGTGGTGCTCACCTACAATATATGGTTCTGGCTGGCCATATTGCTGAACGCCTTTGTATTTGCATCGGTGGCGGTGTGCTCGGCCATGCTGGTCAAATCCCATGCCGACCAGGCCATGATCACCAGCTTTGTAATCACCCCCATGGCCTTTTTGGGGGGCACCGTTTTCCCGGTGGAGCGCCTGCCGGACTGGGCCCAGTACATCATAAACCTGCTGCCGCTCACCCATGCGGCCAGGGCGGTGCGCTCGGCGGCCCTGGGCGGCGAGCCGGCGATGTACTCCTATGGGCTTTTGGCCGCCTTGGGCCTGGCGTGCTACGGCGTTGCAGTATACTGTGTCAACAAGGCAAGAGATTAATGGATAGGGAAGCTTTTATGAAACCCCAATGGAACCTGCCGCCAGATGAGATAGAGCGCCGCAGCCTGGGCACCATTGACGCCGAGGCCGGGGAGCATCAATGGTCCGGCGATGAATGGCGCATCGTGCGCCGCCTGGTCTACACCACGGCGGACTTTGAGTTCATCAAAACCGCCCGCATACACCCGGACGCAGTGGCCCGCGCAACCAGGGCCATAAAGGCGGGCTGCACCATATTCACCGACACCCGCATGGCCATGTCCGGAATCGCTCCGCGCTATCTGGAGCCCTGGGGGGCCAAGGTCGAGTGCTTCATGCACCTGCCCGAAGTGGCCCAAAAGGCCAAGGCCGAGGGCACCAGCCGGGGATATGCGGCCATTGACAAATCCCTGGAGATCGCGGCGGACGGCATCTACGCCATCGGAAACGCTCCCACCGCCCTGCTCCGCCTGGTGGAGCATATCCGGGCGGGCCGGGCCAATCCGGCCTTGGTTGTGGGCATGCCGGTGGGTTTTGTCAATGCCGACCTGAGCCACAACGAACTGGCCAAAACAGACGTCCCATATGTCACGGTGTATGGCCGCAAGGGCGGTTCGGCCCTGGCCGCCTGCGTCATTAACGAGATGGGCCGCATATTGGCGGAATCATGATGAAGGATGAAAACCCCATAGTCTTCGTGGGCGCGGGACCGGGAAATCCCGAACTGATCACGGTGGCGGGCAAAACGGCCCTGGAAAAAGCGGACCTCATTGTTTACGCCGGAAGCCTGGTCAGTAAAGAAATGCTCACCTGGGCCCGCAAGGACTGCCGGTTCATTGATTCGGCCGGCATGGCGCTTGATGAGATCGTTGAGGCCATGGCCTCCGCCCATGTCCAGGGCCATAAGGTGGTGCGTCTGCACACCGGCGACCCCAGCCTTTACGGCGCTGTGGCGGAGCAGTTCGCCATGCTGGCCGAAAGGGGCATTAGCTACCGGGTTATTCCGGGAATCACCGCGGCCTTTGCAGCCGCCGCCGAACTGGCCCTGGAGTACACCTTGCCCGAGGTGACCCAGACCCTGATCCTCACCCGGGCCGAAGGACGCACCCCGGTTCCGGCGGCCGAGGAGCTGGCCCTTTTGGCCGGGCACAAAACCTCGCTGGCCATCTACCTGTCGGCCTCACTGGCCGATAAGGTGTCTTGGGCCCTGAGCGCCGCCTTTGGCGCGGACTCCGCGGTGGCTTTGGCCTACCGGGTGTCCTGGCCTGATCAAAAACTCATATGGACCACGGCGGGTAAACTCCCCCAAGCCCTTGATGAATCCGGCCTCAAGCGCCAGGTGCTGATCCTGGCCGGTCCGGCTTTGGAGCGTATGGCCGGTCAAAAAGAGCCTGGCGCCAAGAGCAAACTGTATGACCCGGCCTTCAGCCATGGATTCAGGCCCCACAAGATGTAGTGGTGCGGTTTCGGTCCAATTTCAGCCCCGCAACGGGCAAATATGGTAATTAGTCATTTATATTGGCTAGTTATCCTGTCTTACCCCCCGCAGGGCTCAAATTATCCGACATCTTGTGACCGCATAACCGTTATCCACAAAATCTTGTGCACAGGGGTGTCAAAATGTTGAATACTCCGTTTAACGCTCAATTTCACTCCAAATAACAGCGTCAATTTTTCAACAGTCAATTGTGAATAAAATAATTAGAAAAAAAGCCTGAAAAGGCCTTTTAATACACCACATATTGTGGTTTAATCTTTTTGTCGTACCACATAAAGGGTCCTCTAATAGTAGGGATTTTTTGGGGTCGGCAGGGAACCGAGGGGATGCTGGGCGGTCGTAGTTGTGGAAATATATCAAAAAACTCATTCTGGCTAACTGAAACAATATCTGGTAAATACAGATGTATAGTAAACATCTGTTTGTAATATTGTGCCTGCGGCTTCATCAGAGCTGATTCATCAAAAAGGGCAATAGAAAATAGCCTGGAACGGCCAATGGTCCGGCCGGGTGTGTTCACGGGAGAAAAGGGTAAATGGCTGATTTACAACTTGTGACTGGAAACGAACCTGTCAAAGCCAATACGGAAACCACGGATATGGCGCTTTTCGTCCGCACCAGCGCCGAAGAGATGGACTCTTGGGACCGCCAGCGCATCGAAGAGGCCCTGATAAAGGAAACCTTGCTGGACGAAGGAACCGCCCGGGAGATCGCCTCTGAAGTGGAGGAGATGCTGACCACCAGCAAAATCAAGTTCGTAACCGCTCCCTTGATCCGCGAGCTGGTCAACACCAAGCTTATTGAACGCGGCCTGGAAAAAGAACGCCTCAGCCACACCCGCCTGGGCGTCCCGCTGTATGACGTGGATAACATGATCCGGCTGCCCAACAAGGAAAACGCCAATGTGCCCCACGGCCCGGAGGCCACCAACCTCACCCTGGCCGAATCCATCAAAAAGGAATACGCCCTGATCAGCGTATTCAGCCCCGACGTGGGGGACGCCCATATGCGTGGCGATGTGCACCTTCACGACCTGGGTTTCATAGACCGGCCCTATTGCTCCGGCCAGAGCCTGGAGTACATCAAGAAATACGGACTGAACCTGCCCAACAGCCTGGCCCTGGCCAAACCGGCCAAGCATCCCGAAGTGCTTTTGGCCCACATGGTTAAATTCGCCGCGGCCTTGCAGTCCAATTTCGCGGGCGCCATCGGTTGGGATGCGGTGAACCTGTTCTTTGCGCCCTATCTGGAAGGCCTCAGCGACCGGGAGGTGAAGCAGCTGGCCCAGATTCTGATCTTCGAGTTCAGCCAGCAGGCCGTGGCCCGGGGCGGCCAGGCCATCTTCAGCGATATCAACCTGTATTGGGAAGTGCCCAAGCACTTTGAGGACGTACCGGCGATCGGCCCCAGCGGAGAGTACACCGGCAAAACCTATGCCGAGTATGAAAAAGAGGCCCAGCGCTTTGTGTGGAAGCTGTTTGAGGTCTACAAGGAAGGCGACGGCGCGGGCCGGCCCTTCTTCTTCCCCAAACCTTTGGTGCACATCACCGAGAAATTCTTCAAGACCGAAGGCCACATGGATTTCTTGCACCATATATGCGATGTGGCCTGCGACAAGGGCAACACCTATTTTCTCTTTGACCGGGGCGAAACCGCCAAGATCAGCGAATGCTGCCGGCTTTCCTTCAAGCTGGAGCAATCCGACCTGGACGACGCCAAGACCCCCTGGAAGATGCGCTACTCCGCTCTGCAGAACGTGACCATAAACCTGCCCCGCATAGCCTATGAGGCCGGGGGAGACGACACCCAGCTTTTCAAGATTCTGCGGGAGCGGGTGGAGATTGCGGCCAAGGCCCACGTGCAAAAAAAGAACTTCATCGAAGAGCTTTTGAATCACGGGCCCGGCGGCCCCCTGGCCCTTTTGGCCATGGAGCTGGACGGCCAGCGCTATTTGCGCATGCACCGGGTGACCTACCTGGTGGGCATGGTGGGGCTCAATGAGATGGTCAAAGAACACCTGGGCCAGGAGCTGCACGACTCTGAAGAGGCCATGAAGTTCGGCCTCAAGGTCATCGCCCACATGAACCTGGTCTGCAGGCGCTATGCAGAAAAATACGGCATGCGCTTTGTGCTGGAGCAGACCCCGGCCGAATCCACCGCCTACCGCTTTGCAAAGCTGGACCTGAAGCACTTCCCGGACCAGGCGCCCAGGCAGGTGCAGGGCACCGTGGATGACGGCGAGGTCTACTACACCAATTCCACCCTGTTCCATGTGGGCGCGGAGGTGAACGCCATCGAGCGGGTGAACTTGGAGGGCCGCTTCCATCCCTTGATCGAGGCCGGAGCCATCACCCACGTGTGGATGGGCGAGCAGCAGCCCAGCAAGGAATCCATGGCCAACTTTGTGATCAAGATATTCAGGGAGACCAAAAACGATCAGGTCGCCTTCAGTCCAGAGTTCACCTTCTGCCGCTCCTGCGGGCAAGGCACCCGGGGCCTGGCCGATAAATGCAGCTTCTGCCAGTCCGAGGACCTGGAGCAGATCACCCGCATAACGGGCTACTTCACCAAGGTGCAGTCCTGGAACAAGGGTAAGTTGGGCGAGCTCAAGCAGCGCTACCGCAACCCGGGCTTTGTAAAGGCCCAGGAAAAGGCCAAGGCCAGCGGCGAATAGAACCGGACTTGCTGCCGACAGCGGCGTATGACTTGGATGAGGTTCGGGTAAGTGCGGTTCGGTAAATAAGGGATGTTCAGGTTATTCCGGCCCACAAAGGCCGGGATAACCTGCAAGGTTTTTCGCAAAAAGGGGTTAGGGGTAATCCCTTTTTCAAAGCCGGGTTTCAGCGGGGAGCCCGCCACTTTTAGGGGAGCCCGCCATGTTCGAGGGGCCCGTCATTTTCAAGGGACGAGGGAGGAAAAGATAATCATGACTCTGTTCACCAAACCCAACTGCGACAAATGCAGCTATGTGAAAAGCAAATTCGACCTGGAAGCCCTGGGGGTGAAGATCGACGACTTGAGCGATGACAACGCGGAAGCCCTGGCCCATCTGGCCTGGCATCAGCTGGTGGACGTGGCCGAAAAGCAGCTTCCCATTCTGGTGCTGGATGACAGCACCCACATCACCGGGGCCATCAAGATCAAATCCTATCTGACCAAAATGGCCAATGCATAATTCTGCTATGGGCGATGCAGCAGACGGCGTCCGGCCCGGACGGAATGGCCTGCCCACCATAAAGGGCTTCATAGAGACCAGCTTCATAGACTGGAAGGGCATGGTCAGCTCGGTGGTTTTTCTGCCCGGCTGCAATTTCAAATGCCCCTTTTGCCATAATTTTAACTTGGTGAAGGAGCCAGACACCTACCAGACCATACCCATTGAGCAGGTCTTTGGGCGTCTGGCCAAGTTCCGGGGCTGGATAGACGGGGTGGTGATCACCGGCGGTGAACCCACCCTGCATCCCGGCTTGCCCGACCTCTTGACCGCCATAAGGCAGGAGGGGTTCAAGACCAAGCTGGACACCAATGGAAACCGGCCGCAAGTGCTGCATGACCTCATCCAATCGGGTTTATTGGATTTTGTGGCCATGGATCTGAAAGCCCCTCTGGAGCCTTTGGCCTATCGCCGGGCGGCGGGGTGCAATGTTGACCTTACCCGGGTGACCAAAAGCCTAGACATGCTCATCAATGGCGGGATGGATCACGAAATACGCTCCACCATCTGGCCTCTGTGGCACGGGGAAGAAGAGCTTCGGGCCATGGCGGAATCGGTGCGGGGCGCCCGGCTCTGGACCCTGCAGGCCATGAAGTCCGAAAACGCATGGAACCCCCAGGCCCTGGGCGAGGGACAGCCTTACACCCAAGAAGAGTTGGCCCGGCTGCAAAAAGATATTGCCGATCCGGTCTGCAATAGAGGATAGCAGCTTTATTCCATAACCCCCTCTAAGAACAAACCCGGTTTGATCGGGGATTATCGGTTAACCTGCCGCCGTGTGCTGGCAGACCTGCCTTGTTTAATAGCCCCAGGCGCTCTGGGCTTCAGCCATGCATTTTTCGTACTGATCGGGACAGGCGATGCCTCCCGAAGCCTGGCATGATCTGTACTGCTGCTTGCACATGTTCACCGACTGGCCATATTGCTCCTGGCAGTATTGCGACTCATATTTATAGGTGCCCTCGCATCCCTGCAGACAATTGTTCCCGGTGCTCATGCAGCCCTCCCGCTCTCCGGAAAGCACGTTGTTACATTCGAAAATACAGGCCTCATCCACGTTGCCATACTCGTCTTTTGTGCAGTTGCCAGCGCACTCTTGAGCCTGCTGCCATGCCCACTCCCGGCATCTTTCCACCTCGGTCTGGCAGTTGGCCTGGCAGTTATAATTGTTCTCCTGGGCGTTGATTGCGCATCCTGCTTCAGCCGGATTGGAGTATGCGGCCAATCCTAGAATAAGTCCTATTCCAACCAAATACGGCATGAGACCAGCTTTCATTAGGTTTCCCATGTGCATGCATTCTCCCCTTGATCCAAGTATTTCATAAGGTTTCGGGCGGCAGGCTGATTCAATGCTGCATGATCGGGGCTTTATCGCCAAAGACCTCATTCTTGCCGCTTTGGTTCATAACACCCGGCAAAGTAAAACATATCGGTCTTTACCCGATAACATCATATCAACTTCAGGGCATTTATATGATACTTTATCATCATCGCCTCCGTGAGGTGAAGCGCCGGTTTAGTTTCATACATTCCATTTAGACATATAACACCGGCAAATCAATAATTGGACCCAATACTGCAGCTTTTGCTCTGGCGCTTCTTTGAGTCATTGGGTTTTCTTTTTGAGGAGAGCCAAATATGCGCAAGTTCTGGTCTACTTTCTGCGTGGTAGTATTTCTTTCTGTGATTGTAGCCGGTGTCTGCTGGGCGGATGCACCCCGGGTTTTGGTGACCCAGCCCCCGGACGGAAGCAAGGGGGTATCACCCGATCTGCCGGAGATTAAGATTTTTTTCAGCCAGCCCATGAAGACCGGCTCCTGGTCGCTCTTTCAGGTGCCGGGCCATGAGTTCCCGCCCACCAGGCCGGAGGGACCGCCCTGGGCCGACCCCCAGACCTATATCCTGAAATTGAACAAGCTGAAACCCGGCACAAAATACGGCATCCGGCTGAACAACGCCAAACGCACAGGTTTTCAGTCCGCCAAGGGCGAAGCGCTCAAACCGGTCTCCATCCGTTTTGAAACAGCGGGACAGGGCGGCCCTGCCCAGCCCGCCCCCCAAAAGCAGCCCGCCCCCCAAAAGCAGCCCGCCCCCCAAAAGCAGCCCGCCCCCCAAAAGCAGCCCCCGCCCCAAAAGCAGCCTGCGCCTCAAAAGCAGCCTGCGCCTCAGCCCCAACCCAAACCCCAGCCTGCACCCCAGCCGGATAAGCAGCAAAATCCTTCAGGAGGTGGCGGCGCGCAGCAGCTCAGTGATGAACAGCGCATAGCCTTGCACGTAATGGGCGGGGTGATGGGGGTTTTTTTCCATGAGTTGGGCCACGGCCTGATAGACATGCTGAAGCTGCCCGTTACCGGCCGGGAAGAAGATGTGGTGGATGAGTTTTCCACCATGCTCCTGCTCTATAGCCGGGAAGAGGGTGCAGATTTGATACCCGAGGTGATTTTCGGGTTCGCGGATTTTTTCCGCCTCATGGCCCAGTATGGCGGCAAGACCCCTTGGCATGACGAGCACCCCCCCAGCATGACCCGCTTCGGCAATATTCTTTGCCTTTTGTACGGCAGTGCGCCCAAAGAATTCCAGGGCCTGATGGAAAAGCTGGGATTGCCTGAACGCAGACGGCACTTCTGCGCCCAGGAGTATCCCGAAAAGCGCGAATCCTGGGAAAGATTATTGAAACCGCATCTGAAAGAAAACGGAGCCAAGGGCAATGGGGTTATGCGGGTCAAATATATGCCCCCCAAGACCAAGTTTGGCCGCGAAATTCAAGAGGGCCTGAAAGAAGGCCAGTTGTTCGAGCAGTTGGCCGATGGCATCACCCAGGGAATAGCCCTGCCCTATGATGTGGACATCGTAATCGGGGACTGCGGGCAGCCCAACGCATTTTGGGACCCGTCCAATAAACGCATTGTGATCTGCCATGAGTTGATAGAGCATTATGTGAAGCTATTGGAAAAGCGTCTGGCCGATGCCAAAGGGGGACAAGGCGGAGGCCAGGGTGGAGGTACGCAGACCGGGGGTGGACGCACTGGCGGCGGCACGGGCCAAGGGCGGATACCCGGTGGCGGAGGCGGTACGGGCCAAGGGCGCATACCCGGCGGAGGCGGTACGGGCCAAGGGCGCATACCCGGCGGAGGCGGGACTCAGGTCCAGAGCGATCAGCGGGTGATCGGCTATTGGGGCGCGCAGTCCATGTACCAAAACATAACTTTCCGCTTCGAGATCATGATGGACGCCCAGGGCAACTACCAATATCAGGGCAGCCAAAGCAACATGGGCCAGACCTATTGGTGGGAGGAAGAAGCCGGCACCTATGCGGCGGACGGCAGGAACATCACCTTCAAGGTGCAGCGGCGCAGCGATGGCAAAGGCCGGGGGCGCAGCTACCGCTTTCCCTATCAGGTTAGTCAGTATCAGCTGATACTGAAACGCCTGCCCGCCTTGAAGGGCAAGGATTTGATATTACGGCGCATGCGCTAGCGAATTGACCGTATGAACCGCTCTTTTGGCCGCCGGGTTGGACGAGCTGTTAAAGCCGTACATATATTTTGTTATATGACGCGCTTTGAAAGACCCGTCCCGCCTGGCGCCCGAACAAAAAACCGCATAAAGGGCGCCCTGCCATACGGCGGGGCGCGGTCTCAAAGCCTCCGCCTTTTGGCTGCACCGGCGGGGTCAGGGTCTAATAGCCTCTATTTGAACAGCCTCTTGCGGCTGAAGGGGCTGCGCAGGCTCAAGGGGCGGAAACGGTGCAGGGTGAAGCTGGAATCCTCTCCATCCACCTGCACCATTAGATAGTTATATTCCTCTTGGCGCTCCCAGCCCTGCCAATACAGCTCCTGGGGATGCCCGGCTTTGGGAGACTCCGCACCCAGCTTCTGGGGACCGCCTCCACCGCCCAGGACCAGGTAACGGATGCGGTCCTTTTTATAGGCTTCCGTGGTGGCAACTCCGCCGCTGATCACGGTTATGCCCAGCCGGTCGGTATAACGCTTCAGGGTTTCATGGGGGTTGCGTACCTTGGAGAGGGCGGGTCCGGCCAGACAAAAAGGCGGCTGGCCCATGAAAATGAAAGCCTGGCGGTAGCCTTGCCGGATGGCCTGATCCAGCCAGTTTTCCAACCTGCTGATTTGAGTATTATAATCCGGGCAGCAGGAATTCCAGCCGGGGCCGCTTGCATCCGCACCGGAATCCAGAAACACGAACCGGGCCTTTTGATATCCGAAGTGATAAATGCGCACCTCCGGGGAAAAGCCGGTCTTGGCCAGTCCGGGCAAGGTGCTCACCACGCCTTCCAGCTTGGGGTCCTCGCTGGATTCCCCCCGGCCCAGGGCCATGAACAAGCGGGTGGGCTGGCCCCTCTCCAGGTCCGGCGGGGGCAGCCGGTCCAGAAGCTGGCTCTTGAAGCGCTGCCAATAGGGGCTCTCGGACAGACTGCGGCCCTGCCCTCCCCAAGGCACCGCATCTCCGGCGTGCACCGCGAAAATCGGCCCTGCCATGGAGTTGCGGGCCCCTTTCCACATCAGACCGGCGACCTGGTCAAAAACCCAGCGCCGTCCCGCCTCCCGCATGACTATCCGGGGTTTGTTCTGCTCCCAGCTTACAACCCGGGTGGGCCAGCCTTGGGCATAATCAAACTCCATGCGGGGCCTGTTGTCCCCAGCGCCCAGCACCATGCGCTCCAGTTCCAGGCCGTGAGCCCCGTAATATAGCTGCACCGTGCGGCCGGGATGACGCCGGCTT
This sequence comes from Desulfarculaceae bacterium, assembly GCA_963675675.1. Lineage (GTDB taxonomy): Bacteria > Desulfobacterota > Desulfarculia > Desulfarculales > Desulfarculaceae > Dethiosulfatarculus. The sequence goes on along the minus strand of OY776512.1, from coordinate 5,883,989 downwards.
ATCAGCTTGCGCATCTGGGCGGATTGATCTCTGCCCCCAGGCAGATAATAAAAACTCTTGGTGTGGCCCAAAACCACAAAGCTGAAGCCGCCCTGAGCCAAGGCCGGCATGGGAGCATGAACCGCGGCCAGCAGCACAACCAAGCCTGTAAATATCCGTACGGTCAACATCACCAGGGTATTGCGCAAGAGCACATCTATTCTCCAAATGAGCGGGTTGGCAATATCATTATAACAAAATAATACGACCCGGTTTGTCAGCAGTCTGGACCGCAATAATATTGATGCTTGACATATTTGGACAAACTAAGCATATATATTCTTCAATATGAAACCGGTTAACATGCTGCCACACGCATAATTTAGCAGGTAATTCTGTGGCATATATGTCTGGCATGGTGTCATTCAGTCGTATCGCTCCTTGGTGAGCTTTTTTGTGCAGCAAACTTCTAACACAGGCTGCGCCTGCCCGAAATAGTCCATGGCTGGCATCCCTAAAACAACCCGACAGGAGCGTCCTTTCTTTGGAGCGCCTGAACTGCATATAGGTGTTTGAAAATGAATTCCAAGAATAGTTCCCCAAAATCCACCATCCTGTCGCCCGGCACTCATATTCAGGGAGAGATCTTCTCTGAAGGTGCGCTGGTGCTGGAGGGCGTGGTGGAAGGACGCATTGTCTGCAACCGGGTGAATATCAAACCGGCCGGCGCTGTGCTTGGGAGTTTGAACTGCACTTCCCTGCGTATCGAAAAGGGCGGCAGGGTTGATGGTGAATTACAGGTTATGGATCAGCCCATAACTTTTTGAGGCCAGGCGACAATACAAACACCCGGCTGCTGCTGAATGGAAATAGCTGGGGGCCGCTTGACTAGAGGGCGTGATAAAGCGGCTCAATTCACGGCTTGCCCTGTGAGGGCCAGGCCTGAACATGGATGGTAAACAACGGAACCGGTCGGCCTTGAGGGAAACACCGGCCCAAAGGCTTGAATACCGGGTGCAAGGTGGGAAGGTGGGGGACCGCCTGCTCTGCCCCTACGGTGTGATAATCGGGCAGGCGAACCAACCATGGGCGGTGGAGCCACACTCCACCGCCTGGTTATTTTTGAATGGCGCAGTTAAACCGGCCCGGCCCTCAAAACAGCGGCTTCTAATGGGGAAGTGTCACGCGTTCCAGTCAGGTCAGCGGCCCAGCACCTGCTTCACGGTGCCGATCAATTCGGTTTCATCTACCGGTATGGGCACATAGGCTTTGGCTCCGGCCCGGCGGCAGCGTTCCAGGGTTTCCTGGCTGACATCGGCGGTGAGCACAATCACCGGCGTCGTGAAGTTCTGCTCCTGCATGGATTTAAGCACCTTTATCCCGTCCATGCCCGGCATGATCATATCCAAAACCACGCATTCCGGCTGGGCGGAAATGAGTTTATTCATGCCCTCACCGCCGCTGGCTGCATCCATGACCCCATGCCCGGCGTTTTCCAATAGCGCCCGCACCTGGGCCCTTTGGGTTTCACTGTCGTCTATGAGCAATATCCGCGCCATCTGAGAGCCTCCTTATCCATGCGGGACGGCAAAGCTCCAAAGTTGATTATAGCAGATGAGCCCATATTTTTGGACACCTCCCGGGCGGGCATGAACCCGGGCGGGTGCGGCGTCCTTCCATGGGGCATGCAAGCAGGCGTCCCGGGGCCGCATAAACCCGCTTTCATAGGCCGGCAGCGCCTGGCATGAGCCGGCCGGTTTGGACAAGTCAGGGCTGATTCACAACCCAAGTGTGGACACATGCCCCAAGGGGCTGTATTTCTATTTGAAAAATGCGGCCGGAAAAGTTAACCCCGTATTGTTTTTTCCCGGGAGACCCTGCATGCTTAACCTGACCTGGCTTTTTACACCAGCCACCAATCCCGAGCGTATGCAAAAGGCGCTCGGTTTCCCCATGGACTGCTTGATCTTCGACCTGAAAGATTCGGCGTTGCCAAGCGAAAAGGCGGCGGCCCGGCAAAACATCGTGGAACTGGTCAACAAACGCACCATCGGAGGCCCTCAGCTGGGAGTGCGCTTCAATGATCTGGGCAGCGGCTTTTTGGCGGACGACCTGAGCGCCATGGCAGGTTTGGGCCTGGATTTCGTGTATCTGCCCAAGCTGGACAACCTGGCCGCGCTGGAAACCTTTATCGAGCGCTTGGCCGGGGCGGAGAAGCTGGCGGGATTGAACGGACCGCAGCCCAGGGTGTATGCCGTCATCGAAACCGCCAAGGGGATCATGAATCTTGAGAGCATGGCCTTCGGTCCCAAACGACTGGCCGGGCTCATGTTCGGGGCCGGGGGTTTTACCCTTAGCCTGGGGGTGGACCGGACCAAGGACGGGGCCGAGCTTTTGTATCCCCGCGCAAAGCTGGCCCTGTGCTGCGCCGCCGCAGGGCTGGAGTCCATAGATACCGTGTTTTCAGATGCCGGGGACCAGGCGGGTTTTTTAGCCGAAACCAGACAGGCAAAACAGCTGGGCTTTACGGGCAAAGCCCTGATGCACCCCTGCCAGATAGAACCGGTCAAACAGGTTTACGCGCCATCGCCCGAACAAGCCGCCCGGGCCCGCCGCCAGGTGAAGGGTTATGAAGCAGGACTCATGCAGGGGCTTGCCTCGGTGACGGTGGATGGCAAGCTGGTGGATCTCCCGGTTTACAAACGAGCCCAAAAAATAATTGAAATCGCCGCCGCCATATCGAATCCATATGGCGTCAAATAGGAATCAGGCCCGAAGCTGATCCAATGCGTCCACCCTGAAAAATGAATCACCCCTCCGCATCCCTCGGGCTATTGGGGGCTATGGGCGCATCGGCTTATCAGGATGCCGCCGGCGACAACACTTCATTATCTTCCGTGTATTTGGCTCCGCAGCTTATACAGGTGCAGCGTCCGTTGACGGAATCATCCAGTTTGTTTCCGCAGCGGCACACCCACCCGGTCTGTTTGGCGGGGTTGCCCACCATCAAGGCGTAGGCGGGCACATCCTTGGTGACCACGGCTCCGGCCCCGATCAGGCAATATTCTCCCAGGGTGTGCCCGCAGATGATGGTGGAATTCGCCCCTATAGTGGCCCCTTTTCTGACCAGAGTGGGGCGCAGCTCATCCATTCGGGGGATTTCGGAGCGGGGATTGAACACATTGGTGAAGACCATGGACGGCCCGCAAAAAACGCTGTCTTCCAGTGTGACCCCTTTATAGAGCGAAACGTTGTTCTGCACCTTGCATCCGTTGCCGATCACGACATCCGGGCCTATGACCACGTTCTGCCCTATGTTGCAGTTTTGCCCGATGCGGCTGCCGCCCAAGATGTGGGAAAAGTGCCAAATCTTGCTTCCCTTGCCGATTTCCACATCGGCGTCCACTTGAGCCGTGGCATGGGCCATGTATTCGGGCTGGGGACGGATTTCATCCACCAGGCTCACCACCTGTCCCTGATTCTGCATGGATTTTTGGCAGGCGGCCAGGACCGTCAGCACCCTTAGGCCCTCTTCCGAGTCGGTCAAAGGGGTTCCGCCCGTGGCAACGCATTTCAGGAAATGGGCGCATTCCTCTTTCAAGGGCTCCGCTTTATCCCAGGGCACCTTGGCCGCTTCCCTTTTATCCGGCACCGGAACGCCGTTTTTCCAGGTGACATGATGGGGATACAGCAAAAGCTTGTCTTCGGGCTCGGTGTCGTCAAACACCAGCATGCTCCGGTCTCCCACCACCACCAGCTTCTGTTCCTTGAAAGGATGCAGCCAGGAAACGAAGATGTGGGCCGACACCCCGGAGGAAAAGCTGAAGTTGCTCAGCGTCACATCCGCGATGTTCTTGCTGAGAAAGTATGATCCCGCAGTGCTCACGGTATCCGGCATCTGGCCGGTGAGGGCCAGCACCAAGGATATGTCATGGGGCGCAAAGGACCACAGGATGTTCTCCTCGGTCCGGATTTTGCCCAGATTCAAGCGGTTGGAATAGATGTATTGCAGGCGGCCCAGGGCGTCTTCATTGATGAGCTCTTTGAGCTTGATAACCGCGGGGTGATAGTGCAACAGGTGCCCCACCATCAAAACGCGCCCATGCTCCCGGGCCAGGTTGACCAGTTCCCTGCCTTCGCCGGTGTCCAGGCAAAGCGGCTTTTCCACAAACACATGCTTGCCGGCCAAAAGACCTTTTTTCACCAGCTGATAATGAGATTCCGCAGGGGTGGAGATGGATAGGGCGTCAATCGCGGGATCGCTGATTACATCCTGAAATTTCAGCATGCAGCGGGCATCGTGATATTGCTCCTTAAAGCTGTCCAGGGTGGCCGGATTGGATTCACAGATCACTTCCAGCGACCCCAGGGCATTGAAGTTGCGGATCAGATTCTTGCCCCAATACCCGGCGCCAATGGCCGCCACCCGTATCTTGCCCAGCTGATTTGCACTCATTGCTTATGCGCATCCTTCGCTATGGTTTGATCAAGCTCCTGAACAGAATCACCCCAAAACGTCCTTGATGATTTTCCGGTCATGGCCCCATGCCGCCCGGCCCGCCATCAATTCATTGCCGATTCTATCATGATTACAAACAATTAACAATGTGAGCCGCGCGGTTGGCCCACGGCTGGCACATTATCGGAGCTTTGGCGTGAACGGTGTCCGCACCATGACCGATATGGCAGCATGCGCCCGCCCCTTGGCCCGCTTGGGATGGGGGCCAAAGAACGCTATCAAGGTTAGCTATCCACATAGCTATTTGAAATGATACAAAAAGCGGACACCTAAACAGGTTGCGCCATATTCCGCTATGGACTAATATTTAGTGGTCTTAGGCCCGGGACCAAAGGTTATGAAAGGAGGGATCATGGCCTTACGTCTTTTTTTCTGCCTACTATTCTTGTCATCTTCGTCTTTTTGCGCCCTGCCCTGCCCGGCGGCGGCATCCCAAGACTGGTCAATCACCCAAAGCGCCCAACCCGGTTTTTTCCCCGGCAAGGTTTGGACCAAAATAGCCAGGCCGGAGCTGATGGGCTGGGACTCCAAGAAGCTCAGAAAGGCCCGCCTCTACTCGCGGCGCTTTGGCTCCGGCGCGGTGATGATCGTCCAGGATGGCGTGGTGGTGGATGCCTGGGGCAATCTGGACACAAACTTCAAATGCCACTCGGTCAGAAAAAGCCTCATAAGCGCCCAGTACGGCATACACAGCGCCATGGGTTCGCTGAAGCTTGACGCAACCCTGGCCGGGCTGGAAATAGACGATGATCCCCCGCTCAGCGAGCAGGAAAAAAGCGCCACGGTGCGGGATCTTCTAATGGCCCGTTCCGGAGTATACCTGCCCGCCCTGGGTGAGTCTCCCATGATGCGCTATCAAAAACCCGCCCGCCACAGCCACCCGCCCGGCGAACACTGGTACTACAATAATTGGGATTTCAACGCCCTGGGCACCATATTCCGGCGTGAAACCGGCCGGGACATATTCAAGGATTTTGCGCGGCGCATCGGCTCGGTCATCGGCATGCAGGACTTTGATCCGGATAAATGCTCCTACATCAGCCGGGACCGGGAATCCGGTTCACTGGGGCCTGCGCTGCGCCATCAGTATTACAATTTCCGCATGAGCGCCCGGGATTTGGCCCGGTTCGGACTTTTGTATCTGCGCATGGGCCGCTGGAAAGACGCGCAGGTGGTGCCCGAAAAATGGGTACGGGAAAGCACCAGCCCCTTATCCAAAGTGCGCAAGGATGCCGGATACGGCTATCTGTGGTGGTGCGGGACCAAACGGGGGTTTCTGCCCGGGCTCAATGTGGCCGAGCCCTGCTACCAGGCTTCCGGCTTCAGGGGCCAGAATCTGATTGTCATGCCCTACCGTAAGCTGCTGGTGGTGCACCGGGTGGATACGGACCACAGCCCCTATTCGGTGAGCTCACATGCCCTGGGTAGGCTGATGTGGCTGATTCTGGATGCGGCCGGGGCCGGGGAAATCGGGGAAGCCCGTTTTCTGGCGGCCGCGCCCGGCAAACTGCTTGACGCTTCCAGTCTGGGCAGCCTGATTGGAAAGGAAGTCGTACTTTCACCTGTTAAGCAGCCGCGAATTCAATTGAGGCTCAACGCCAAGGGCGGGTTCCGCATAGAAGAGGCAGGCTCCGGAAAGCTTTTGCAAAACGGGCGCTGGTGGCCGGAGGGCGATTATTTCTTGTCGAGGCTTGAGGGCAAAAAAGAAGAGTGCGTCCAGGTGAAAATGTCGGGGGAGCTGGTTTACACTTTCAATATGTACGGAGCTTTGCTCCAGAGTTACAAGGTGATAAGCAAGCGGGAATAGGCATATGGGCGGATGAGAGGCTTTTGCCGCCCCTTTTGCCGCCCCCTTGGATGCCGGGAGATATGTCATGGAGCTATACAAGCTGGCCAGGCTGGCTTTGCTCGGCTTGGGCTATGTGTTTGCAGTCAAGCTGGCCGACACCCTGTTCCATGGCCTGTTCAGGTCCCCCGCCCTGGCGGTGCTGGTGGTTTTGCTGAGCCTTCTTGCTGGATTATTCCAGCTATGGTTCTTCATCACCCTGCATGGGGTCCTGACCCGGGGTCAAAACCTGGTTCACCGTTTGGCCGCCTCCCTGGCCGTTTTCGCCTGCGCCCTTGCCCTGTTGCCCAAACTCTTGGCCCTGGCCCGGCTGCTGCCCATTCCTGCCCGCTATTTTCTGCAGGCGAATGGTCCCCAAATCAGTTCCTCCGCCCCCTGGCTGGCCGCATTGCTGCTGTTCATATTCGCCCTGGTCTATTGGCTCAATCCGCCCGCAATCTGCGGCCCGCGCATGCAGCGGGCGTTTGGGGCCGGGGTCTTCGGCTGGTTCATGATGGCGGCCCCCTTGAGCCTGGTGATGATAAATTATCTCATGGGCGGAGGCTACCGCTTCATGGCCGGGCTTTTCGCCTATGCACCCCTGATTTTCGTGCTCAGCTCCCTGCTCTCCTTTGCGGGCATTGCGTTTTTTTATCTGGGGTTCACCCGGCCCCGGACGGCCTGAAACCCGCCTGGGGTGGGTGACGGTGCAGCTATGAGTTATGAAACGTCCTGAAAAGGGGATGCGGCTCTCAGCCGGAACCACACCCTATTGGGTCTTGAAGTAGGGGCGATCAGCCGGGACCTTGGCCTTTCTGCGCAACAGGACCAGGCGCGCGGTCCATTTTTTGCCCTCGGGACTCAGGAAAAAGCCTTGCTCCCTACGGTTTGCGGCGGGAATGGCCCTTTCCATGAACTCCAGCGCGGGCAGTATTTGGCCTTGTTTTTCCAGCACCAGGCTCGCCGTGTAGAGCACCTGGGGATGCCTGGGGTCCAACTTGTAGGCCAGCTTGAGATCCCGGACGGCTGACTTGAGGTCCCCGGTGGCCAAAAAGGCCTGGCTAAGCCGGGCCAGGTGCGGGGCCTGCGACTTGTGCGGTTTGGCATCGCCTTTTGCGCCGCTTTTTTGGCTGCGGGTAAGATCTGCCAGAGCCCCTTTGGGGTCTCCGGCTTTCAGTCTAATCTCGCCGCGAAGCTGAAGCCCGCCCACATGGTCCGGATGCACCGCCAGCAGACGGTCAAGAACCCCGTGCGCATACTCCGTGCGCTTCAGCTTGAGCGCGGCCCTGGCCTGCAGCTCCTGGGAGGCCCGCCATTCCTTGGCGTCCTGGCCGGACAGCAGCGCGGCCAGGCGGGCCATGCGCAGGGCGCTGTCCATATCGCCGGCCCGGAAAGCGCGCCAGCCCGTATCCATGTCCGATTCCGGATTGTGGTCAAAGGCCGTGAATACGGCGAAGCCAAGAGCGCCGATGAGCAGGCATATGCGGATGGTCTTCATCATTGGGCCGCCTGCGCTTTTTTACCGGAGGATGCGGAGCCATGGATGCTCCAGGGCATGATCCACAGGAAGAAGAACATAATGGCCCAGTCGATGAGATTGAGCACCAGCCAGAATCCGCCTTGGGCTCCCATGGCCCAGCCCCGGCTCATTCCGGCGGTGCTGGCTACGCCAAAGACAAACTCCGCCGTGCGGTCTTCCCATATGCGGCCCAGCCAACCCACAGGATCAAACCAGGGCTGGGCCAGGCCGAAGCCTATCATCAAACCCAGGTTGCAGGCCAAAAACCAGAGCATGGCCATGCTCAGGGCCTTTTGGAATCCAGGATGCTCCGGGCTCTTGCCCCCGCTCAGCTTCACGCTCAGCCAAGGCGTCAAAAGCCCCAGGCACGCCCCCTGGGCCAGAACGAAAAAACCCAGCCAGTACCGCAGGTAACCCAAGAGGGCCCCCAGTATCAGGGACAGGGCTAAGCCTTTGACCAACAAACCGGCCGGGAGCTTGGGGTTGGGCATGATATAAACCTGATCAGTTTTGTTTATAGATTATGGTGCCCACATGCTCTCCGGCCAGGGCCCTGGTTATATTGCCCGGGACCATGCCGTTGATTATTTGTACTTTCTCGATCACCTCGCTGTTCTGGATGATTTCCAGGCAGGGACGTTCGATCACCAAATCATCCTGATCCAGATCAATCAAATCCCTGGCTCCTATTTCGGGGATGAACTTTGCGTCAGGGTCCTTTTTGGGATCATGGGTGTATAGCCCATCTTCATCCTTGATGAACAGAATCCTTTTTGAGCCGATCAAATCGCCCAGGATCACCAGCCCCACATCGGTGCGGTGTATGGGGATTCTGCCCTTTTCCGGTTTGATGGCAAAATAGTCATAGGGCGGCATGCCGTGCATAACCGGTATGATGCCTTCCGCAAAATAGGTGGGCAGTTTCACGATATCGCTGTGGGACATTTTTATGCCGCCCCAAGGGGACAGCAAGGTGGCCACCATGAGGGCGTTCTGATCCGAGATCATGCTGCCGAAGCGGGCTATAATGCCGGTGGGCATGCCCATCTCCAGCCCTATGGTGTAGATATGGCGGCTGCGGGTGCCCCCACCGGTGGTGATCAGAATCTTGTTGTCTTTGCGGTTGGCCACGATTTCCTTGAGGATGGCCGGCAGGGCCTTCACGCCCCGGTCGCATATGGACTGACCCCCTATCTTCATTATGGCCACGTCGGGATACAGGCGTTCTTGGGGGGCTATTTCCAGCTTATCCAAAAACTCTTTGCTGACCAGGCTTTCACCCATTAGGCGGCTTTTTACATGCAGCCTTTTACCGTCCTTGTCACGAACCAGCGCCATTATCAACCCCTATTGTGCGTCTCGTTGCATGCTTAAGTGTGCTTGGGACCCTTTTGCAAAAGCACCAGTTCCGCCCCGGTTTCCTCGGCAAGATGTTTCAGTTCGCTGAAACGCAGATGGTCCGTGTATATTTTCAGGTTGCAGTCCGATACAGCGGCCACCCGGTAGCGGGGTTTTTTCTCGCCGTCTTGTACTTTTCTGCGCTCTCGATAAAAGATTTTGCCAGCCATGATCATACTCCCAGGCTATTCTTAGCCTTTAAGGTGATTAGCACGTCCATCTTCAGATGGATCTATTTTTCATGTTAGCCCGTTATGGCTGTTTTGCCAATCCAAAGCCGGTTATTCCGCTCGGAGCGGTAGGATTTAGGCGTTGGCGAATTCCTCTTTCACCTGCCTGAGTATATCCGGGTCCCCCACTATGCGGGCCGCTGCCTTGGCCAGGGCCGAGGCCATCTTGAGGGTGGTATCATAGGCTTCGGCAGTGCCGGCGAAGCCGCAGAATTCCACGGTATGCGGGGCGGCTTGATCGGTGATGGCGTAAAGGGGATGCACCGCGGGCACCTTTTGGCTGACATTACCCAGATCGGTGGAGCCGGGCTGGCCGTAGGGGTTGGGGGGATCGGCCTCAATGCCCAACTCTTTCAGTTCCGCTTCCACCAGATCCAGCATGGTGCGGTTCACTTTGACGGCCTGATAGCCGTAGGTCACATGGTAATCGGGCTCACAACCAGTCATGACGGCCGCGCCCTTTATGCAGTTGATGGCCTTTTGGGTAAGCTCTCCGGTGTATTCATTGTCCGTGGCCCGCACCCCGATAACCGCCGAGGCGAATTCGGGTATCACGTTCATGGCCGCCGGTACATTCACCTCGCCCCAGTGCACCCGGGCATCCTGGCGCATTTGCTGGCGCAGAAAATTCAGGCCGGTGAAGGTGAGCTGCACCGCGTCATATGCATTTACGCCCTGATACGGCGCTCCGGCGGAATGGGCCGGGACCCCTTTGAAGCTGAAATCTATATGATTGGCCGCCAGGAAGGGTTCGCCCAGCCAGGTTGCATTGCAGGGATGGGCCATCAGGACCATATCCACATCATCAAAGCAGCCCGCTTCCAGCATTTTGATCTTGCCGCTTTTGACCGGGGATTCCTCGGCCGGGGTGCCTATGACGCTTATGGCGCCTTCGAAACCGGGCAGTGCGTTTGCAAGGGCCAGGCCGGCGGCCAGGCCGCAGATTGCTATGAGGTTGTGTCCGCAGGCATGCCCCAGGCCCGGAAGGGCGTCGTATTCGGACAAAAAGGCCACATGGGGTCCCTGCTGGCCGTTTTTCCTGCTGGCGATAAAGGCCGTTTCCACTCCGCCGGCTTTTTCTTGCACGTTAAAACCGTTTTGCTTTAAGACCTCCACCAGCCTGGCCGCGGATTTATATTCCTCCAAGGGTAGCTCCGGATTGTCGAATATGTAGTTGCCGGTCTCGATCATCAAGTCTTTCATCTGCTCAATATGCCGGTCTATGGCTGCTTTAACATCCTGCATGGCGGCTCCTTTGTTTGTATGCATTCTTTGAGCGTCACCCCTTTTTGCCAATTGACCACACAAACATGATTGGTTATTCTGCTCGTTGCAAGCATAATCACAATTACTGCCTGCTGATAAGCACTTTTAACCTGGACCAGCCCGCCCCCTTTTTTGGCAAGTACGTAACGGGTTCAATCACTGGGGACGCCGGTTTAGTCCCGTTTCATAAAACATCACCGGCCCGGTTTCCGAGGCCGGATCATATGAAAAGAGAACCTCCATGAGCTTCGCATTTGTTGATGGACCGGTATTTGTTGGCGATGGGCGGGTATTGGACAAGGCATCCGTGCTGGTGGAAGACGGCAAGATAACCAAGGTGGCCCAAGGAGAAATGTCTTTGGGCGATAATGTGCAAAAGATATCCCTGGAGGGTGGCATGCTGCTGCCCGGCTTGATCGACTGCCATGTGCATCTGGCCCTGGACGGCAGCCCCGATCCCTTGCTCCGGACCATGGACCTTTCAATCCCGGCCAATACCCTTATGGCCGCGGAACTGGCCCGGCTCACCCTCTATGGGGGCGTTACCACCGTGCGCGATCTGGGTGCGCCCCATGGAGTGGATTTCGCCCTGCGGGATTCCATTGCCTCTGGCCAGACCCCGGGGCCGCGCATGCTGACCTCGGGCCGGGTGATCTGCATGACCGGCGGTCACGGCTGGCAGATGGACGCCTGCGAGGCAGACGGACCCCATGAGGTGCGAAAAGCCGCCCGCCAGCAGATAAAGGCGGGAGCTGATCAGGTCAAGCTCATGGCCACTGGCGGAGTCATGACTCCGGGCGTGGAGCCGGGGGCCGCCCAGCTTACGGAAGAAGAGCTGCGGGCCGGAATCGAGGAAGCTCACAAGGCGGGCCGCAAGACCGCCACCCATGCCCAGGGCTCACAGGGCATCATGAATGCGGTCAAGGCGGGCATAGACTCCATAGAGCACGGTTTTTTCCTGACTGAAGAGATCGTGGATCTGATGATCCAAAAAGGCGTGGCCTTTGTGCCCACGGTGTCAGCCATCCACTATATAGTCGAAAACGGAGTGGAAGCGGGGATTCCCGCCTTTGCGGTGGAAAAGGCCCAGCGGATTCAAAAGGCCCATAAACAGAGCATCATGCTGGCCCATGATGCCGGGGTTATGATCGGCATGGGCACCGATGCGGGCACTCCATTCAACCTGCACGGCAACAACGCCTCCGAACTGGCTCTGATGGCTGAATTGGGCTTTAGCGCCAGCGATGTTATTTGCTCGGCCACCGGCGTTGCGGCCAGGGTCCTGGGCCTGGAAGACAGCCTGGGCGTCATAGAAGAGGGCAAGCTGGCCGACCTGATAGTGGTGCAGGGCGATCCCCTGGCGGATGTCAGCCTGCTGAACGACCCTGCGCAGCTCCGGGTCATCATGCAGGGAGGACGCCTCATTAAAAGTTAGCAACCCTCTAAGGTGCGGCTGATCCGCATGGGGGGGAGCGCGGCAAGCCGGGGATATCAATCTGTGGTTTTGATAAGCGGAAAATAATTCCGTCACACTCACAGAAAAGGAGAGGGTCATGGACACCGCAAAAAGGACGAGCTGGCTGTTTATCCTGGGACTCATGGTCCTGGGGCTGACTGTCATGGGTCCGGCGGATCGGGCAAAGGCCGAGATCGAAACCCTGACCATCGCAATCGGCATAGACGCCGATACCCTCAACCCCCAGGAACAGACCACCACCCTGCCCCAAAACATGTGCGATCTCATCTTTGACAATCTGTTGTACCAAGAGCCCAGCGGAAAACTGCACCCCCGCCTGGCCGAAAGCCATGATGTGAGCCAGGACGGCCTGACCTGGACCCTGAAAATCAGAAAGGGCGTGAAATTCAGCGACGGCACGCCCTTGAACGCCGATGCCCTGAAGCTGACCTGGGACCGCATACTGAACAAGAAAATGCGGGTGCCGCTCAGGTTTGCAGTCTCCATGGTCAAAGAATGCGCCAAGCTGGACGACTACACCGTGGCCCTCAAACTGAAATATCCCTTTGCGCCCCTGGCTCCCTCCCTGTCCTTGTCCTTGTGTTCACCCATATCCCCCGCAGCCATCAAGAAATACGGCGAAGATGTGCGCCGCAACCCGGTGGGCGCAGGTCCTTATGTGATCAGCGAATGGGTCAAGGGCGACCGCATCGTAATGACCCGCAACGAAAACTACTGGGGCAAAAAACCCACCGTGAAAAAGATCGTGTGGAAGATCGTGCCCGAGGCCGCAACCAGGGAAGCCATGCTGCGGGCGGGCCAGGTGGAGGTATGCTATAAGCCGTTGCCCAGCAACGTCACCGCGCTCAAGGCCGACCCCGGCATCACGGTTGATATGCCCCTGGACACCAGAACCATCTTCATGGGCCTGAACTGCCAGAAAGGCGTCACCACCAACAAGCTGGTGCGAAAAGCCTTCAACTATGCGGTGGATAAAAAGGCAATCGTGAAAAAGATTCTGTTCGACACCGCGGAACCCATGGACGGCGCGGTTTCTTCCATGGTCTTTGGCTACTCCAAAGCCGACTTTCAGTACGACTATGATCCCCAAAAGGCCAAAGAGCTATTGAGAAAAGCCAATTTCGACTTTTCCAAGGTGGTGAATATGCGCACCCCAAACGGCCGGTACCTGTTTGACAAACAGGTGTCCGAGACCGTGCAGGCCTATCTGCAGGCCATCGGGGTGAAAACCGAGCTTCGCACCTATGACTGGCCCACCTATGTGGCCGGTCTTTTGAAACCCATTGACAAGTCCGAACTGGAAGTCTTCCTGCTGGGCTGGGGGCCCTTGATCCTGGACGCGGACATGGCCCTTTCCGGCCAATTCACCTGCGCGGTGAATCCGCCAAAGGGCCTGGGCTCGGCCTTTTTCTGCAACAAGGAATACGATAAGATCATGACCGCCTCGCGCATGGAGCAGGACCCGGCCAAGCGCAAGAAGCTTCTGGTCAAGGCTTCCCAGATGGTATGGGATGAAGCCCCCTGGTTGTTCTTGCACGTGGAGAAATTCGTAGTCGCCTATTCCAGCAAGATCAAAGGCATGGTGGTCACTCCCACCGAAAAATTCTATCCCCAGTACATCACCATGCAATAGCGGGGGTGCGCACTTGGATCACAAATCCCGGCCGGGGGAGCGGACCGACGCCGCCCCCCGGTTCATGGCGTCATTTTTGATCAGGCTGAATCCGGGCCGTGAGGTCTGATGCGGCGCGCCGTCCAGTACGGAAGCGGCTCCAAGATATGGTAGCTTTGTTTTAATAAGCCTCTGCATCACTTGGTCAGTTATGCTGCAATATATAGCCAAACGCCTGTTTTCAACCATACCGGTGCTGATCGGCATGTCCCTTTTGCTCTTCGTGCTGCTCAGGCTGCTGCCTGGCGACCCCGCCCAGGTGCTGGCGGGGCAGATGGCCTCCCAGGAGGATGTGCAGCAAATCCGGCTCCAGCTTGGCCTGGATAAACCGGTCTATGTGCAATACGGACGCTTTTTATACAACCTGGCCCGTTTTGATCTGGGCAAATCCGCCCGCACCCAAAACCCGGTGACCGATGAGATAGCGGCATATCTGCCCAACACCATCCTGCTCAGCACGGTGGCCATATTCCTGGCCTGTCTTTTCGGCATACCGGCGGGCGTCATCTCGGCCATGCGGCCCAATACCTGGCTGGACTATCTGGTCACCTCGGCCGCGCTTTTCGGGGTTTCCATGCCCGTGTTCTGGCTGGGGCTCATGCTGGTGGTGCTGTTCTCGGTGATCCTGCACTGGCTGCCCGCCGGGGGAACCGGCGGGGTGCAGCATGTGATTCTGCCTTCGGTAACCCTGGCTCTGTTTGTGATAGCTTTCATCGCCCGCATGACCCGGGCCTCCATGCTGGAAACCTTGGGCCAGGACTACATCATCACCGCCCGCAGCAAGGGACTCAGGGAAAAAGTGGTCATCGTGCGCCATGCCCTGCAAAACGCGCTCATCCCCATCATAACCGTGATCGGCCTGCAGTTCGGCACCCTCTTGGGCGGTGCCATTCTCACCGAAACCGTATTCGCCTGGCCGGGCATGGGCCGCTTAATCGTGGACTCCATCCTGGGCCGGGATTATCCCATGATCCAGGGAGCTATTCTGATCTTCGGGCTTTTGTACGTACTGATAAACCTGGTCGTGGATCTGCTCTACGTCTTGGTTGATCCCAGGATTCGCTATGACTGACGAAACCGCAGACATATGCCAAGCTGAATTGGCCCCGCCCGCAGGCCCCTGGAAGCGGCGCTGGACCGCGCTCAAGCGCAATAAAGCCGCTTTAGTGGGAGCGGTGCTGATAGCCTCGTTCGCCTTCACCGCCGTTTTCGCGCCCTGGCTCAGTCCCAATGATCCCGCGGCCCCAAACCTGATGAGCTCCCTGGAGCTTCCTTCGGGGAACTATGCCTTGGGCACCGATGAACTGGGGCGCTCCATCCTGGCCCGCATCATCCACGGCTCCCGGGTATCCGCCTTTATCGCGGTGGGCGTGGTTATGGTGGGCCTGGTGATCGGGGTGCCTCTGGGGCTTATCTCGGGTTACTACGGCGGCAAGGTGGATTTTGTGATCCAAAGGGTGACCGACGTGCTCCTGGCCTTCCCCGGCTTTTTGCTCGCCCTGGCCCTGGTGGCCGTGCTGGGGGTGGGGGCCAAGAACGTCATCATTTCCATCGGTATATATATGATCCCGCTCTATATACGCCTGGTCAGGGCCCAGGCCATGTCCGTGCGCGGCGAGGTTTATGTGGAGGCGGCCAGGGCGGTGGGCAGCAGAGACGCCAAGATACTGATTAAGCATATCCTGCCCAACGTGATGGTGCCCATCATCGTGCAGACCTCCCTGGGCATGGGCATGGCGATCCTGTTCGCCGCCGGTCTGGGTTTTTTGGGTGTGGGGGTGCAGCCGCCCCAGCCGGAATGGGGCGCCATGCTGGGCTCCGGACGTTCATACCTGTTTAACGCCCCCCATGTGGCCACTTTCCCGGGCATAGCCATCTTTTTGGTGGTGCTGGGGTTCAACCTTCTGGGCGACGGTCTGCGGGATGCATTGGACCCCAGGGTGAAGCTATGAGCGCCGGGACCGGGGCAAAAACCTCACAAGCCGGGCAAGTTTTGCTCTCCATCCGGGATTTGTCGGTGAGCTTCGACACACTGGAGGGCCGGGTTAGCGCGGTGAACCAGGTCAGCTTTGATGTAAACCGGGGCGAAACCCTGGGGCTGGTGGGTGAAAGCGGCTGCGGCAAAAGCGTGACCGCCATGTCCATCCTGCGGCTTTTGCCATCGCCCCCCGCCCGCACCCAAGGCAGCATATATTTTGAAGACCGCGACCTGCTGCACCTGGACCCCGAAGGGCTGCGGGCGGTCCGGGGCCAGGATATCTCCATGATATTCCAGGAGCCCATGACCTCTTTGAACCCGGTCATGACGGTGGGCAGCCAGATAACCGAAGCCGTGCTGGCCCACAAGGGAGGAAGCCGGGCCGATGCCTGGCAGCGGGCGGTTGAGATGCTGAAAAGGGTGCAGATACCCTCGCCGCGCAGGCGGGCCAGGGAATATCCCCACCGCATGAGCGGAGGCATGCGCCAGCGGGCCATGATCGCCATGGCGCTTTCCTGCCGCCCCAAGCTCCTGTTGGCCGATGAACCCACCACCGCCCTGGATGTCACCATCCAGGCCCAGATCATGGACCTGATGCTGCGCCTGCGAAGCGAGTTCAAGGCCTCCATTTTGCTCATCACCCACGATTTGGGGCTGATAGCCGAGATGGCCCAGAGGGTGGTGGTGATGTATGCCGGACAGGTGGTGGAGGAGGCCGGGGTGGTGGAGCTTTTCAAAAAGCCCCTGCACCCCTATACCGGGGGGCTTTTGGGTTCCATCCCGGTGTTGGGCCGCAAGCATATTGACGGGCGCAAAAACCTGGCCGAGATCAAAGGGGTGGTGCCGTCACTGCGGAATATGCCCACCGGCTGCCGCTTCCGGCCCCGCTGCGGCAAGGCCATGGACAAATGCTGCGAAGCCCCGCCGCTCTTGAGCATGGACCCCGATAGAAAGGTTAGGTGCTGGCTGTGGGCGTAGATCAAACCCGGGGCCCGATCCTGGAAGTCAATAATCTCAAAAAACACTTTCAGGTGCGCAAGGGACTGCTCTCCCGCTCCGCAAGCCTGGTCAAGGCGGTGGACGGAGTCAGCTTCAAGATTGCGCCCGGAAAGACCCTGGGGCTGGTGGGTGAGAGCGGCTGCGGCAAAACCACGGTGGGGCGCAGCATTCTGCGCCTCATCGAACCCACTTCCGGCCAGGTGTTTTTTCAGGGCAAAGACCTGGCCGGACTGGGTCCGGAAGAAATGCGCCGCACCCGGGCCGACATCCAGGTCATATTCCAGGACCCCTTTTCATCCCTTAATCCCAGGCTGAATGTGGCCCAGATCATAGCCGAGCCCTTGCAGAACCACGCGGCCATGACCAGGGATCAGATCAAAAAACGGGTGGCGTTTCTGCTGGACAAGGTGGGGCTGACTCCCGGAGCGGCCATGCGCTATCCCCATGAGTTTTCCGGTGGGCAGCGCCAGCGCATAGGCATAGCCCGGGCCCTGGCCCTGAATCCCAAACTGATTATCTGCGATGAACCGGTTTCCGCCCTGGACGTATCCATCCAGGCCCAGGTGATCAACCTGTTGGTGAACCTGCAGGAGGAAATGGGCCTGTCTTACTTGTTCATAGCCCACGATCTCTCGGTGGTGGAGCATATAAGCGATTCGGTGGCCGTGATGTATCTGGGCCGCATCGTTGAGCTGGCCAGCGACCTGGAGCTTTACCGCAACCCCATACACCCCTATACCAAGGCCCTGTTGTCCGCGGTGCCGGTGGCCGATCCCGAACGCAAGCGGGAGCGCGTGCTGATACCCGGGGACGTGCCCAGCCCCCTCAATCCGCCATCGGGATGCAGCTTCCACACCCGCTGTCCCATGGCGCGGGACATCTGCCGCCAAAAGCCCCCCAGCCTGAGCGGTGACTCCCACATGGTGGCCTGCCATCTGGCCCAGGCCTGAAGCGCAGCCCGCCGCGGGGCTGTATGTTGACCGGCTTGGGCCTTTCCGCTCAGCTGTGGAAATCGCGGCACCAGCGCTCCAGACGTTCAAAGGCCTGATTGAGCTCGGCCTCTTCGCCGCCAAAGGAAAGCCGCAGATGGCCCTGGCCCGAGGGCCCGAAGGATTCACCGGGCACCGTTACCACCCCGGCCTCCTTGATCAGCCGCACCGCCAGTTCATATGAGGTCATGCCGCCTGGCCGCCAGCGGGCCATGATGTAGAAGGCCCCGGAAGGCGGCACATAGCCGAACCATTTCTTTAATCCGTCCAGCCTTTCGCAGGCCAGCTCCCGGCGGCGCTTGAGTGCGGTCGTCATTTCATGCACCACATCCTGGGGACCGGTCAGGGCGGCCAGGGCCGCGTGCTGGCCCGGAGTGGGCGCGCAGATGGCGGTGGCGTCCTGAACCTTGCCCAGCTGCTCCATGACCGGCGCCGATGCGGCCGCGTACCCCGCCCTCCAGCCGGTGAGGGCGTATTTTTTGCTGAATGAGTTGATGAGTATGGTCCAGTCCTTCATGCCGGGCAATGCGGCGGGGCTGAGCGGGGCGGGGCGGCCATAGGTCAGATAGTCATAGGTTTCATCGCTGATAAGGAAAATGCCCGCTTCCCGGGCCAGTTCGGCCACCGCCCGGATTTCGTCGTCGGCGTAGACTCCGCCGGTGGGGTTGGAGGGGTTGCACAGCACAATCAGCCTGGTGCGCGGGCTGATGGCGGATTTGATGCCTTCCAGATCAAGACCCCAGTCATTGGCCCTTAGGGGCGCGAAGACCGGACTGGCCCCGGCAAGCTGCACCTGCTCGATATAAGAGGCATACACCGGCTCGGGCAAAATCACCTCGTCGCCTTCTTGCACCAAGGCCAAAAAGCTCTGGGCCAAGGCTCCCATGGCCCCCACCGTAACCGATATCTCGCTGTCCGGATCATAGGCCAGACCTTTTGATTCCATGAGATTCAGGCTGATGGCCCTGCGCAGCTCGGTCAGGCCCGGCTGCAAAGAATACTTGCCCACGGACGGATCATCCACCAGCGCCCGGGTTACGGCCCGCACCACATGGGGTGGAGTGCCGAAAGAGGGCACCCCCTGGCCCAATGAGACGCAGCCTCCCGCCTTGGCGGCCAGGATGGGCATTTGCTTGGTGGCGGAAAGGACTATGCGGTCAACCCGCCTGGCGAAACGCTGGGCGGGTTTATTGGGGCTGTGGGCCATGGCTATAGGCTCCTCGCTTTGATCATGTGTGCAGTTTTTGAACGGCAGCTGGCAATGTTTATCAGGGTTATCGCGTCCAATACGCTGATCCGCCCGTTCCGGGGGCTTGCGCGGCGTCCGGCTCTGCCCTTTATGCCCCACGGGGCTTCCGGTCAAGCTGCCATTTTTCCGCCCGGTGCGCAATGCTTTTCGCGCTCCGGGGCGGAAAGCCGGAAGGGGAGAATTCCGCGCATATTAATAGCAGGGATAAAAGCCCCGCTCCCCAGGTCCACCGGTTCACCGGGCGCATTCCCACGATTGCGGGCTATGCCGCACCTCCTACGGAATCATCCGCAGGCAGCGGGCCAGGCTGGAATGATCATCAAAGACGCCAGCCAGGTCCGCACCAAAAAAATGACCGCCCTTTTCATTCCTCAAGGACAGACCCTGCTTGTTTCAGGCCTGAAATTGTTAGATTCGGCGGTCAAAACTCTGTTTTCTCAATCTATAATTACATAATAATCTTGGGGGATTCCATTTCTAAACAGGGTTTTTTCACTTACTGCCGGCGGTTTTATATAGGGGGATTGACAAGCAGAATACTATAAACCTATATTGGATTAATTTGTCTCCTAAAGTGGGCCTGCGGTTGATCCAACAGGAACCATTACGAACCCAACCTTGCTCCCGCCCCCAAGGTTAAGGTGGAATTCGAAATAGAAACGGCCCACATAGGACCTGATCAGCATCCCGATGATTTAACAGCTTTCAGACTGACAGAAACAGCAGCGGTTAGGTTAGCCCAATGCAGTGTTGCTTCCCGGCTGGCAGTTTGACTGGTTCGTGTCTGTATGGTGCGGTTTTAATGAAAATCCGCGGGCGGGAGTTTAAGCAAAACAGACTGGCTTTTTATATCTGCGCAACCAACTCTTTGATATTAAAGTTAAAAGTTTGCCCGATCCCGGCAAGCTGGTCAGAGGGAACGACAGCCTCCCATTGCCGGGGGACGCCGGGGCATGGGCGGGCCTCGTTGATGAAAAGGGATCTTGCTAGAAACCCGGCCCGGCATGTTTTCTAATCTGGAAAGTTCTATAGGAGAAAAAAGGAATGAACCCATTCGAACTGAAAGAAATCTCCGACACCGGAGTGGAGGTCACCCGCTTTGGCTTGGGCGGAGCGGCCTTGGGCAATCTTTACGCTCCGGTCAGCGACAAAGACGGCTACGAGACCATAGAGACGGCCTACGATGTGGGGATCAGGTATTTTGACACCGCCCCCTTCTATGGATTGGGGCGCAGCGAAAAACTCTTCGGACGGGTGCTTAGACAGATGCCCAGGAGCAGTTTCAGGCTCTCCACCAAGGCGGGCCGCCTGATAGTGGACGGTGAGATTGACCCTGATGAGTACATGCCCTTTGTGGACATTCCCAAGAAACACCCGGTGTTTGATTATAGCCGGGATGCAATTCTGCGCTCTTTGGACGACAGCCTGGAGCGCCTGGGGCTGGATTACGTGGACATAGTCTATATCCACGATCCGGATGACCACTATGAGTCAGCCCTGGACCAGGCCTTTCCCACCCTGGCCGACCTGCGCAGCCAAGGAGTGATCAAGGCGGTGGGGGCGGGCATGAACCAGGCCGAGATGCTCACCGAGTTCGCCCGCAATGCGGATTTTGACTGCTTCCTTTTGGCCGGGCGCTACACCTTGCTGGATCAGATAGCCCTTAAAGAGCTTTTCCCCATCTGCCAGCGCAAGAATATAAGCATCATCATAGGCGGGGCCTACAACAGCGGCATCCTGGCCACCGGGCCGGTGGAAGGAGCGCATTACAATTATCTGCCCGCGCCGCCAGAGATTATGGAGCGCACCAAAAAGCTGCAAGAGGTATGCAGCAGGCATCAGGTTTCACTGAAGGCGGCGGCCTTGCAGTTTCCCATGCACCATCCGGTGGTGGCGGCCAATATCCCCGGCACCAGGCTGAAAAGCAGGCTCACGGAAAACCTGACCCTGTTCAGCGAGGATATTCCGGCCGGTTTCTGGGCGGAGCTGAAAAGCCTGGGCCTGATCGACCCCCTGTCCCCATTGCCGGAGTAAGACAAAAACCACCAACCATATGCGGGAGGAGCCAATCATGGCCGAGATAAGAATAGACGCGCATCAGCATTACTGGAGCATGGAGCGGGATGACTATGCCTGGATGACCCCGGACCTGGAACCGCTGCTGAAGGATTTTTATCCGCCCGACTTGGCCCCCATCTTGGCCCGGCACCAAATAGACAAAACCGTGGTGGTCCAGGCCGCCGATACCGAGGCCGAGGCGGATTTTCTCCTGGGGCTGGCGGATGAATACGACAGCATCGCCGGGGTGGTGGCCTGGCTGGACCTGGATTCGGAAGGCTTCCCGGAGCGCCTGGCCCACTACCGCCGGCATCCCAAATTCAAGGGCATCAGGCCGCTGATTGAGTTCTATCCCGATGACGATTGGATTATACGCCCCCGGGTGATCAAGTCTTTTCAGCTCCTGGCCGAAGAGGGGGTTTGCTTTGACATCGTGAGCCACACCCAGCACTTGCCCTTTGTGCTGCAAATGCTGGAGCAGGCCCCGGGGCTGCGAGCGGTGATAGACCATATCTCCAAGCCCCTGATAGCGGACCGGAAGATGCAGCCCTGGTCCGATCTGATCGGCCAGGTGGCGAGGCATGAAAACGTATTCTGCAAGCTCTCCGGCATGATCACAGAGGCTGATCATCAAAACTGGAAGCCGTCCGACTTAAAACCGTATATCGAGCGCATTGTGGAGGTCTTCGGGCCGGACCGCCTCATGTTCGGCAGCGATTGGCCGGTCTGCACCCTGGCCGGATCATATGACCAGGTGGTTGACGCGCTGCTGCAGAACCTGCCGGAGGTGGGCCAGGCCGGGCTTGAGCAGATCTTCGGGGGCACGGCCAAGCGTTTTTACCGTCTTTAAAGGCTGAGGCAAAAGTCCCGCGGACCAGCCCGCACAACTATTTCTCATAAGCCCCGGCCAAATGAAACCATGCCGCCGGGGCGCGGAAAACACCAGCGGAGGAATCTCGAACATGGCCATCACTTTGTTCTCAGCCGACCAGGGTCCAGACAGCAACCAGAACCGCAGCCCGGGCCTGAACGGAGGCGCTGTGTGGCGGCAGGGTCTGTTGAAACAAGGGGCCACCCTGCTGGTGCTGGTCGTGCTGTTTATCATCTTCTCCAGCCTCTCGCCCCATTTCCGGTCCATGATCAATATCCTGAACATATTCGAGCAGGGATCGGTGTTGGGCATAATCGCCTGCGGCATGGCCTTCATGATCATTGCAGGCGGCTTCGACCTTTCGGTGGGCTCCACCGCCGCCCTGACCGGCATGGTGGTGGGCCTTATCCTGAAAGACCATCCGGACGCCTTTGCTTTGGCTGTGGGCGCGGGCCTGGCCATCGGGGTGACGGTGGGCCTGATCAACGGCCTTATGATAACCAAGGTGGGCATCAACCCGTTCATAACCACCCTGGGCATGATGGTCATTGTGCGCGGACTGGTCTTTGTGCTCACCACCGGCAAGACGGTCTACGGCTTTCCCCAGGAGTACAACTTCATCGGCATGGGCAAGCTGGGCCCCATTCCGGTGCCCATGATCATCTGGGCCGTCATCGTGGGGGCCTGCCATTTTGTGCTCAAGTACACCCGCCTGGGCCAATATGTTTATGCCGTGGGCGGCAACGAGACCGTGGCCCACCTTTCGGGCATCAACGTTGACCGGGTCAAGATCATATCCGCCGTGATCACCAGTTTTTTGGCTTCCCTGGCCGGAATCGTGCTGGTCTTCAGGGTTATGGCGGCCTTGCCCCAGGCGGCGGCCTCCTATGAGCTTTATGCCATCGCGGCGGCGGTGGTGGGCGGATGCGCGCTGCGCGGCGGCATCGGAGGCGTGGGGGGCACGGTGATCGGCACCCTGATTTTGGGGGTGATCATTAACGGCCTGCACATTGTCGGGGTTTCGTCCTACTGGGAGTCCACCGTCACCGGTCTGATCATCCTTTTGGCCGTGGGTATGGACGTGCTTTCCCGGCGCATGGCAAAGAGCAATTGATTCTGCATAGGAGAAATAAATACAACAATTTACGGGAGGGAGGTGATCTGGCTTGCAAAGGGACCCATATGCCGGGTCCACGGCTTTGAAGCGTTTATTAGGTCTATTCCTTTAACATGAACCTAGGAGGTTGGTGATGTTCAGAATCGGCAAATTGATTGCAGTCTTAACACTTTTGGCCATATTCATTTTGGCCATGGGGGTATGCGCCCAGGCCGGCGATGTGACCTGGAAGAATGGCATCAAAAAGCCCCAGAAAGAATGGTTCGTCGGCGCCTCCTTGCCGGAATTCAAACATCCCTTCTTTGGAGCCCAGCTTCAGGCCATCACCGATGCCGGCGCGAAATACGGATTCAAGGTCGAGGTCCGGGACGCCGAACAGGACCCGGCCAAGCAGATCGGCATCATAGAGGAATTCATAGTCAAGAAGGTGGACTGCATCCTTTTATGCCCCGCGGTCAGCAACGCCTTGGTCTCCGCGGTGAAAAAAGCCAACGCGGCCGGCATCCCGGTGGTGATCCTCAACCGCACCCTGGGTGAGGGCGCGGACTATATCACCTATGTGGGGGCCAACGACTACACCGGCGGCCGGGTGCAGGGCCAGATGCTGATCAAGGCCTTGAAGGGTAAAGGCAACATCATCTTGTTGCAGGGGGTTTTGGGCAGCTCTCCCCAGGTGCAGCGCGAGGCCGGTTTGGAAGACGAGATTGCGGGCCAGCCCGATCTCAAGATTGCAGCCAAGTTCCCCTGCGACTTCGACCGGGGTAAAGCCCTGGCCGCCACCCAGGATGCCTTGGTCCGCTTCCCCAAGGGCAGCATAGACGCCATCGTCACCCAGGACAGCGAGATGTGCATGACCGCGCTGCAGGCGGTGAAAGCCGCGGGCCGCACCGAACTGGTGGGCAAGATCGTGGCCTTTGACTATCCCTCGTACGTCAAAAAGAATATCTTGAGCGGTGACTTTTTGGGCACCGTGCTGCAGGACCCCTATCAGCAGGCCATGATAGGCATGGACGTGGTCTGGATGTATCTGTCCGGCCACCAGGGCCATATCCCGCAGCCTTTGTTCTTCACCCCTCTGCCGGGCGTGACCAAGGAAAACGCCAAGCTCTTCCCCCCGAGCTGGTAAACCGCCTGATTCCCGGCCCCGTTTTATTTGGCGGGGCCGGGACTTACCGATGCATCGGGGGTGTGGCGGGGAGAGTTGCGGACCAATGCTGACCCGTATGCCTCATAAAACGGGTGAAGGGTCCGGCGCAAAAGGGCGTGGCAAAGTCTGAACAGCCTGATAATGCTGGAGGAGGCAACTTGTCTGAGCAACCGCTTTTGGTGATGGATGGCATCACCAAGGAATTTCCCGGGGTCAGGGCCCTGGACCATATTCACTTTGAGCTGGAAAAAGGCGAGGTGCACGCCCTGGTCGGGGAAAACGGCGCGGGCAAGACCACCCTGATGCTGATTCTGGGCGGAGTGCACCCGGATTATCAGGGGGAAATTCACCTGAACGGCGAGCCGGTGCGTTTTTCCAGCCCGGGCGAGGCCATCGCCCGGGGCATAGGGGTCATCTACCAGGAACTGGACCTGGCCCTTGATTTCAGCGTGGCCGAAAACATCTTTTTGGGCATGGAGCCCATGGCCTCCAAAATACCCGGCATCAAGTGGATAGACCGCAGGCGCATGTTCAAAGAGGCCGGGGAGCTTTTGGACGAGCTGGGCTTTGAGATTTCGCCCACGGCCATGGTGGGCTCTTTGAGCATCGGCGAACAGCAGCTGGTGCAGATCGCCAAGGCCATCCGCTTAAGCGCCAAGGTGGTGGTCATGGACGAACCCACCGCCCGGCTGGCCCACCACGAAACCGAAGCCTTGTTCGCCAACATTGAAAAGCTGAAGCAAAGAGGCGTCAGCATAATCTATATCTCACATCACATGGAGGAGATTCTGCGGGTGGCCGACCGAGTGACGGTGCTGCGGGACGGCAAAAAGGTGGGCACCGTGGATAGAGGCGGCACCTCACTGAATGAAATCATCCACATGGTGGTGGGCAAAGAGCTTTCCGACTTCATCACCCGGCCCGAAATTTCCATGGGAGAGGAGGTCTTGCGGGTCGAGGGGCTGGCCCGGGAGGGCCTGTTTGAAGGTGTGGATTTCAGCCTGCGCAAAGGCGAGATACTGGGCATCGGCGGCCTGGTGGGTTCGGGGCGCACCGAGCTGGCCCAATGCATCTTCGGGGCCCATAAGGCAAGCGCCGGCAAGGTGTATCTTAAGGGCAAACCCTTGAAGCTGAACTCCCCCAAGCAGGCCATAAAAAACGGCATAGTGCTGGTGCCCGAAGAGCGCAAGACAGAGGGCCTGGTGCTTAATCAATCGGTGCTGGCCAACCTCTCCATAGCCCTGACCCAGTTCATTTCCAAGCTGGGGGTGATCAACCTGCGCGAACGCAACAACACCGCCCGGCGCATGGTCAAGGATATGAATATAAAAACCCCCAGCCTTTTGCAGGAAGTGGGCAACTTGAGCGGCGGCAATCAACAAAAGGTGGTTATAGGCAAATGGCTGAGCCTAAAAACCCGGGTTTTTATCCTGGATCAGCCCACCCGGGGCATCGACGTGGGAGCCAAGCAGGAGATTTACCACCTGGTGGCCGCCCTGGCCCAGGCTGGCAGCGGGGTGATCGTTATTTCCGATGAACTGCCCGAACTCATCGGCCTGGCGGACCGCATATTGGTCATGAGCCGGGGCCGGGTGACCGCGTCCTTTGAACGCGGAGCCGTGACCCAGCAGGAGCTGCTGGCCTCCATTGTGCAAGACTGAGGGCAGAACGCCCCTCTGACCCAGTCTCGGGGATCAAAGGGGCGTTCTGTGTGGCGCCTGGTTTATTCCTTATCCGGCTTGGTTAGCCTTCCCATGAACAGAATGCAGCCGGTTCCATTATCCTCGATCAGGAAAATGAAAGGATGGTCCGCCCGGAAGACCTTGGGTACCGGAGGCGGTCCGGGCGGCGACACTGAACAGGGGACCGCCACAACTCCGGTGGCGGCGGCTGCCTCGGTGCCTTTTTCCTGCACCTTCACTTTGGCCTTGTGGATGACGGCGGAGATGGCCAGGAGTTCATCCCGGGCCATCTTGTCAAACTCGGCCTGGCTGCTGAAGGCCCGGGACATGCCCAGCCCGGTCAAGGCGTCGTTGAGGGTTATGGAGCTGTCGCTGCTGAAGCGGGGCAGGTGCAGCTTCACATCCTCCAGCTTCAATCCTTGGCGCACCTTGGGCAAGGCGGCTTTGAGCCCGGCTTCCAGGTCTTTCAGCCCTTCTTTATCCCGGGGCAGCAGCACCAGCATGTTAAGGCTGCCCCCCAGGTAGTAAATCCGGACGGCTTGCAGATTTTCATCTTCATAATAATAAAAATCATCCCTTTGATACATCATGTTGACCGGGCGGCTCTTTTGGGCCGTAAGCCAAAATGGTTTGGCACTGGTGTTGTTAAGGCCGAAGGGATTGTACCAGCGGCCCAAAAAATAGACCGCGCTGGTCAGCACCAAGCGGGCGTCTCCTAGAGTATCCGGGCCGACCAGCCGGGGTATCATGCCCCGGGTGTTTTGGGAAACCCAATGGTTGATCCGTGCGGCCGCATTGAAGGTGTCTTTGAAATCCGCCTGCTTCAAGGCCGCAGAGAACTGTTTTTGCACCACCCGGCTATAGGCCTTTTGCGCCTTGAGCCCTTTTTGCAGCCAGACCGCGTTGGAGATGATAAGCTCCTGATCCCGCACATTGCCCGAATCATTTATCTCCCTATTCAAGGCCCCGTATGCGGCCTGCATCCTTTGGCCTTCCTGCCCAAAGTGCAGCGCCTTGTCCATCTGGCTTGCGGTTTGGCCGCTGGCCCCGGCACGGGCCATGGCCAGGGCCGCGCTGATGCTGTAGGGGCTGAAAAAAAGATTCTTGTCATGGCCCCGGCTGAAGATGCCGTAAAGGTCCAGCCCCAGGCCGTTGATCGCACGGGCCGCCAGCTTGGGGTCGGCGGGTGGTTTGGGTTTGGGTTTGAGCCTTTGGGCCTCTATGCGGGTCATAACGCTTTTATGGGCCTCAAGTATATATTTTTGGCCGGAGTGGAGTTTCAGGCTCCTTTCATATTCAGCCAGGGCCTGATGGAGCCTGCCTTGATTTTCATAGATGGTCCCGCGTTGATTGAGAGCCGAGGGATTATCCGGGTCCAGCTCAAAGGCCTTGGCGAAATCGGCCAGGGCCGGTTCCGGCCTGCCGGTCAGCTTGTAGCATAATCCCCGGTTATAGTAAGCTGCGCTGAGGTATGACTCAGGCAGACCGACTGACAGGGCTTTACTGTACTGCTCCATGGCCTCGCCGCGTTTTTTCAGCTCAAAAAGCGCATTGCCCTTGGCCCAATAGGCCGGGGCGAAGGAAGGGTCCAGCTTGATGGCCCGGTTCAGGTCATCTATGGCTGCTTCGTACAGCTTTTTACTGTGGTAGGCCCGGGCCCGGGCGTAGTAGGCTTTTTTGTTATCGGACTGGGAGGAAAGCAGCCTGTTGCATGCCGCAATCTTGGCATCCGGGGCCTTTGACTCATCCATGGTGAGGCATTCATGGCGCGGCGCGGCGCATCCGGCCAGCACCACGCCGATGGTGAGAAGTAAGATGGAGATTAAGCAGGTCTTATGCATAGCGGCTCCTTGATGTTGGGTTAACCTGCCACCCGCCGTCATAGCGATGGATCAGGTGGGCATGGCTGAAGTCATAGTAGCTTCATCATGATTGGACGGTCAACCGCTTCCGCACATGACAATGGGACCTCCACACACGGGCCTGTATAATGTTTTTTTTAGGCATGATTGTCTGCGCGGTTTATTAGCTGCAAGCGGATTTTTTTATCAAACTGTTTTTGAATACCTGTTTATTATTCTCCCCCGCTTGGGGGGCATGGCGGTGAGAGACTATATGAACAAACCGGCAGGCGGAGCAGCGCTGCAAATAAAACACACTATCTGCGATATTTGCAATCCCATGACCCACTGCGGCATCGACGCCCATATCCGGGACGGCAGGGTGGTGAAGGTGGAGGGCACCCCCGGAAATCCCCACAGCATGGGCAGGCTGTGCGTTAAAGGTGCGGCCAGCCGTCAATACATCTACAACAGCGAGCGCCTGTTGACCCCCATGCGCCAGAGCGGCGAAAGGGGAAGCGGCGGCTTTGAAGCCCTGTCCTGGGATAAGGCCCTCGACTTGGCCGGTGAACGGCTTAAAGACATAGCCGCTAAATACGGTCCTGAGTCGGTGGCTTTTTTTGTGGGCTATCCAAAATGGATGCGCCCCTTTGTCAAGCGGCTGGCCCACAGCTTCGGCTCTCCCAATTTCCTCACCGAGTCAAGCACCTGCTCAACCGCTGTTTCCCTGGCCCATTGGCTGAATTACGGCTCTTTTGCCGGCCCGGACATCCCCAACGCCAAATGCCTCCTGGCATGGTCGGCCAATCCTTTTTATTCCAACGCCCCGGCGGCGGGAAAGCTCATGGCCGCCAGGCAGCGCGGCCTTAAGATCATCGAGGTGGGGCCCATGCTCACCCCGATGACCAAGCACGCGGACATTCATCTGCGCATGCGGCCCGGCACCTCGGGAGCCCTGGCCCTGGCCCTGGCCAATGTGATCATAAGCGAAGATCTTTATGATCATGAGTTCGTGGCCCGCTGGACTGTGGGCTTTCCGGAGTATAAAACCTATGCCGCCCAGTTCGGGCTTGAGCGGGCCGCCGGGATAACCGGGGTCGCCCCGGAGCTGATCCAGGCCGCCGCCCGGCTCTACGCCCAGACCAAGCCCGCCGCCATCCTCACCGGCGCCGGAGCCACCGTGCAGCACACCAACGGCCTGCAAAACACCAGGGCCCTGTCCAGCCTTATCGGGCTGTGCGGCAATTACGACCAAAAGGGCGGTAATGTGGTAACACCCCATTCATTCTTGGAGGCCTCCGGCGGCATTGTTACCAGAGAAGCCGAGTTCAGCCAGCCCAAAGCCTGGGACCAGATGGCTCCCCGGGTGGGTCTTGCAGACTTTCCTCTTTGGTGCCAGGCCAAACCCCAGGCCCATGCCCTGGCCCTGGCCGACCAGATCATCAAAGGCGAGCCCTATCCCATCAAGGCCGTGGTGGGCTTTGGCTTGAATTTCCGCATGTGGCCGGGCTCCGATCATATGGCCCGGGCCCTTGGCGAGCTGGACTATTTTGTCAACGTAGACCTTTTCCACACCGACACCACCCGCATGGCGGATATGGTCTTGCCTGCCTGCAGCTCTTTTGAACGCAGCGAATTGAAGATTCTGCCGGGCAATTTTGCTATTTACACCAAGCCGGTGATAGAGCCGCTGGGAGAGTCGCGCTCGGATGCAGATATAGCCTGCGACCTGGCCAAACGCATATGTCCTGAGGACGAGCTGCTATCCAGCGGACACCGGGCCTGCCTGGAATGGATGCTGGAGCCCTCCGCCCTGAGCCTGGAAGAGCTGGAGAAGCATCCCAAGGGCATGGTGGCCAAGCCGGACCGGCCCATGGAGTTCAAGAAATACGAAAAACAGGGTTTCAAAACCCCCTCGGGCAAGATGGAGTTTTATTCAGAGCAGCTTGCCCGCACCGGCCAGGAGCCCCTGCCCCACTTCAAGGAGCCGGAACTCAGCCCGGTATCGCGGCCCGATCTGGCAAAGGACTTTCCCCTGATCCTTACCACCGGAGCCCGGCTGCCCATGTATCTGCACAGCCGCACCTACCGGGTGCCCTGGCTGCGCAGGCTGCGGCCCGACCCCATGGTGGATATCAACCCCGCGGATGCAAGAGAGCGCAATATAGCCAAGGAGCAATGGGTCACCCTGTCCACGCCCAAGGCCTCGGTGCGGGTGCGGGCCAACCTGACCAAATCGGTGCCCCCCGGAGTGGTCAGCCTGTACCACGGCAATTCCCAGGCGGACGCTAACCTGCTGATAGAGCACTCATACCGCGACCCGGTGTCCGGATTCCCGGGCTTCAAATCACTGATTTGCCAGGTGGCCATTGATCCGGGGGAGGATAAACAGTCATGAAACCCAAGCTGGTGTTTTCTTTTCAGCCCGAGCGCTGCACGGGCTGCATGGCCTGCATGGTTGCCTGTCAGGATCAAAACAACCTGCCCCCGGATGCCGCATCCCTGCGCCAGGTCACCCTTTACGAACCGGACACCCCAGAGCCCTCGCCGGCATGGTGGATGTCTCTGGCCTGCCAGCATTGCGAGGATGCGCCCTGTATACAGGCCTGCATCACCGGCGCGATCTACCGCTGCCCGGAAACCGGTTTTGTGAAGCTGGACTCTTCTTTGTGCGTGGGATGCCACACCTGCGGCCTGGCCTGCCCCTTTGGAGCTCCGCGCTTCCTGTCCGACGGCAAAATGCACAAATGCGACTTCTGCGCCGGCCGGGTGGCGGAGGGCCTGATGCCCGCCTGCGTGCAGGTCTGCCCCACCGGAGCCCTGGGGGTTGGTGAAATGAACCGGATGCAGCAGGACAAGGCCGGACAGGCCGCCCGCAGCATTCTTTTGTCCACGGTGTGCAGGCCTTGATGGGCTTTAAAGCTTCCGGTTGATGGGCTTGGGGATATCCGCCGGGCCGCAGCCATGGACAGCCTATGCACGGCCCCCGGCCCGCACTGATTTATGACTGGGGGATTGCCCGCCGCACGGGCTTTGCGCTGAGAATCAGACCATGCAATGAATATAGCTGGGGTCCAGCAAGGCCTGGCAATGCTCCCCGCCCACGCCAAGTTCCCTGGCCTGCTGCGCCGATACGGTTGCATACAGGGTAAGCCCGGACACATCCAGCTGCACTTCCCAATGGGAACCCAGATCGGTCAGGGCTTTTATGCGGCCTCGCAGGGGATTCTTGCCGTTGTCCGGGTTGCCGCCGGCCGGAGCCAGAACCACGCCTTCGGCCCGTATACAGATATGGCCCGCGCCCTGGGGAGCCGGGCCGTCAAGGTGCAGTTCCAGTCCGCCCACCCTGGCCAGGCTGCCGGTAAAATCAGCCGCAAACACGTTCTTGGTTCCCACGAATCCGGCCACAAAACAGGAAGCGGGGCTGTTGAAGACCCGGTCAACCTTGCCGACCTGCTCCAGCCTTCCCTGGTTGAGCACCGCCATGTGGTCGGCCAAGGTTAGAACGTCATTAAAATCATGGGTGACCATCAGGCAGGTAAGTCCGGAGCTGCGGTGCAGATTGGCCAGCATGTTGCGGATATCCGTGCGGAAGTTGGGGTCCAGGGCCGAAAGAGGCTCATCAAGGAGCAGCACCTCCGGTTTGACCGCCAAGGCCCTGGCCAAGGCGATGCGCTGTTTTTCACCTCCGCTCAGCCGGTGCACCCTGCGGTCCATGAGGTGGGATATGCCCAACCGGTCGATGAGGCGGCGAAGTTCCTTTTCCGGTTCAGCCCCGGTTTGGCCTTGGGAGTAGCGCAGGCCGTAGGCGATATTCTGCTTTACGCTCAGGTGGGGGAAAAGGGCGTGGTCCTGGTACACGATGCCCACCCGCCTTTTTTCGGGCGGCAGCCTGGTTATGTCCCTGCCCCCGATCAGGATGCTTCCCCGGCTGGGTTTGATCAGGCCCGCGATGCACTCCAAGATCAGAGTCTTGCCCGCCCCGGTGGGGCCGATGAGGGAAAAAAACTCGCCCGGGGCGATATGCAGATTGATCCCGCTTACCGAGAATCCGGGCAGGTTAATATGTAAATCCGTGAGCCGGATCATGTCAGCTCGTCCTTGCGCAAGGAAATGATGCGCAACAGAGTGAACAGTATCAAGGAAACCAAAATCAGCCAGACCGCCACGGGCTGGGAGTATTTCAGGCCGTAGGCCGTAAAGCGTTCGTATATCATCACCGGGGCCACCATGGGGTGATAGGCCACAATCACCACCGCCCCGAACTCGCTCACCGCCCGGGCCATGCACATGATCATGCCGCTCAGGATGCTGCGCCAAGCCAGGGGAAAGGTGATGCGGAAAAAAGCTCCCGACGCGCTGGAGCCCAAGGAGCGCGACACGTTCTCCAGCCTTTCGGGGATGGCCTGGAAACCGTTGCGCGCGGCGTTGATATGAAAGGGTAGCCCCACGAAGGTCAGCACGGTTATCAGCCCGGTGGTGGTGCCCATGATCCTGATGCCCAGATCCCTGATAAAGTCGCCGATTGGATGACCGGCCCCGGCGATGCTTATTATGGCAATGCCGACCACCGGGTGGGGAATCATTATGGGCAGGTCCACCGCGCTTTCCAACAGCTTTTTGCCCCGGAATTCCTTGCGGGCCAAAAGGTAGGCCAAAGGAGTGCCCAGCAAAAGGGAGATCAGCGCGGCCCAGCCCGACGTATAAAGGCTCAGGCCGATGGCGTTGCGCACGTCCTTATCGGATATGGACTCCCACAGATCAGCCAGGCTGGGCGTGGTAACCATGTCCGCCAGGGGAACGAAGATAAAGGCCAGTATGGTGAAAGAGCAAAAGAATATCAGGATTTTGAAGGGATCGATCTTCATACCGGATCAGTCTGCCAAAGGCAACCGGGCGGCGGCAGGTGTCCCCGCCGCCGCCTTTTGCTTTGCTTTTTTTATAAAAGCTTACTGCTTAACTTCAACCAGCGCAGAGATGCTGGCGGGCAACAGGGCTTTCATCTCTTTGGTCGGCACCCGCACCGGCTCCAGAGGCGGCTGGCCCATGTCCTTTAGAATCTTCAGGCCGCCGTTGGGATCAAGCAGATAGGCCAAAAAGGCCTCGGCGCCCTTTTTGTTGGGGGCGTTTTTGACCAAGGTGATGCCATAGGTGCAGCTCTTGCCGGTCCGGGTCATGAAGGTGCCGGGTTTTTTGCCGGTGACCTTGACCTTGGCCTTTTTGTAAAGCGCATCCTGGCGGTAGTCACCCAGGTTGATTTCCTTGGGCAGGGTGATGTACTTGAGTCCATGCTGCACCGCCACAGAGAGATACTCCCAGGCATAGTCCATGTTGCCGGTTTTCAGCAAAGAAACCAGCTCCACGGATTTGGGGCGCACATTGGCCTTGGGCCGGTTGGCGATCAGCTTGTCATAGAGCCCGGCTTTTTTGTAATAGATTTCGGCCAGCTGCAATACCATCAGGCTGCGGTATCCGCAGGGGTCCAGGTTGGGGTCCGAGTGTCCCCAGATGACGCCCTTATCGGCCAGGATTTCATACCAGTTGTCCGCATTAACCTTGGCGGCGTGCTTGCTCTTGTCGGTGTAGCAAAGCACCAGCTGGTTGGTGGCGAAGCGTACATTCCAGTCCGCAAATTTAGGCATCAGGGTTTTGTTGATCACCATGAAATCCGCCGAAGCCATGATGTCGGCGGGTTTGCCCAACTCGGATATCATGCGGGCCATCTTGGTGCTTCCGCCGGCCTCGCGTTTTATGTCGTAACCGGGGTTGGCCTTTTCAAATGCCTTTTCCATGGCCACAAAAGGCACGGTCAAAGAACCGGCATGGAAAATGATGATATCTTCCGCAGCTTGGGCAACCAAGGGCAGCCCCAACAGGCAAAGCATAAGAACCGGCAGCAGTAAGGCAGCAATGGATGAGCGTTTGGTCTTCCCCATAATAATTCCCTCTCCAAACCAAAATTAAATGGCAATTAAATTAATGGGTTAAGTGTAATTTATATGTCATTTTTGACATATTTTTTTACCATAAAACCCGGACGGGCACACCACAAAAACCTAATAACTATTATATTAATAGTAAAATTGGCACTTTATACGATGGTCTTATTCCGGACGGCTGGCAGGAACGGCGGTCCGCAGGCCGGAGGCGGCCCTAGCGCTCCCCGCCGGCCTAGCTGGTGGAGCGCTTCAGGCCCAGGCTTTTTATTTTTCGGGTCAGGGTGGAGCGGTCGATGCCCAGCGATTTGGACGCCTGGCTGATATTCCAGCCGCACCCCTCCAGGACGCGCAGTATGTGGTTTTTTTCGACCTGGGCCAGGGATTGGAGCGGGCCCGCATCGTCCGAGGGAGCCGAGAAAAATCTCAAATCCTGCCTGGTGATTTCATCCCCCTGGCCCAGAATCACGGCGCGCTCGATCACGTTGCGCAATTCACGCACATTTCCAGGCCAGGCATAGGAGGCCAGTGCGGCGATGGCCTGGGGGCTCACCCTGGCAAACTGTTTGCCGGTCTGCTTGCTGAAAATGCTTAAAAAATGCTCGGCCAAGGGTTCTATATCCTCGGGGCGCTCCCGCAAGGGAGGCACCTCCAGGGTGACCACGTTTATCCGGTAGAAAAAGTCTTCCCGAAATTTCTGCTGGCTGATCAGATCCGATAAATCGCGGTGGGTGGCCGATATCAGCCTGAAATCCGAGGTCAGATACCTGCTGCCCCCGACTCTTTGAAACTCCCCGTCTTCCAGCACCCGCAAAAGCTGCACCTGCATCTTGGCGGGAATCTCCCCCACCTCATCCAGAAAAAGGGTGCCGTTGTCAGCCATCTCCAAACGGCCCCGTCTGGCTTTCACCGCGCCGGTAAAAGCGCCCCGTTCGTGCCCAAAAAGTTCGCTTTCCAAAAGGGAGTCGGACTGGGCTCCGCAGTTGAGGGGCACAAAGTGGCCGTCGCTCCTGGCGCTCCGGTTGTGGATGGCCCGGGCCACCAGCTCCTTGCCGGTGCCGGTTTCGCCCAGAACCAGCACCGGGGCTCCGGTAGCCGCCACCTGCTCCAGGAGGTCGAACAGCTTCAGCATGGCCGGCGAGGCGGCCACCATGTCTTCAAAGCCCTGGCATTCTCCGCGGGCCAGGGCTTCGCGCAGCACCAAGTTATGATCAATAAGGCGTTTGTGTCTTTCCGCCTTTTCCAAAAGCAGGATAAGCTGTTGGGGATCAAAGGGCTTTAAAAGATAATCATGGGCCCCAGCCTTCATGGCCGCAATGGCCGACTCTATGGAGCCAAAAGCGGTGATCATGATCACCAGCACCTCGGGGTGCTTGGCTCTGATGCGCTCCAAAAGCTCATGACCATCCATGCCCGGCATTTTCACGTCGACCAAGGCCAGGTCAAACTGCTCCTTTTCCAACAGCTGCAAGGCCTGCTGACCGCTGGCGGCTTTACTGGGTATATGGCCGTATTCCAAGATCCAGGCCGCGATGGACTCGCGCATGGCCATTTCATCGTCAACCACCAGGATGCTGAGCTTGCTCATGACTTGCCAGCCTCGCTGCACCCGCCGTCATGAGCCGGAAAACAGAGCCGGAAGCAGGTGCCTTGTCCCGGCTGGCTCGTGACCTTTATCTGTCCTTTATGCTGGCGCACGATGCCATACACCACGCTCAAGCCCAAACCGGTGCCGCTGCTGGCGCCTTTGGTGGAAAAAAAGGGCTCGAATACTTTTTCAAGGTTTTCAGGCGGAATGCCCACGCCGTTGTCGCGCAGCTCAAGCAGCACATGCTTGCGGTCCTCTGAGAGGGAGCCGGTGATATCCAGCTTGCCATCTTGATTCATGGCTTCCATGGCATTCAGCAGAAGGTTGGTTATGACCTGCTGCAATTGATGGGGATCACCCTGCACAATCAGGCTTCCGGACGGCACCTCTGCGTTTACGCTGACCCCGGCCAATTGAAGGTGATGCGCCGTTAGCCCCAAGGTGGCTTGCACAATATCCGCCAGGTCCACGGGCTGCTGGGAAATGCTGGCTTGCCGGGCAAAGGAAAGCAGGTTGCGCACCGTGTACTTGACCCTCTCGGCCTCGTTGATGGTCATGTTAAGCCAATCCAGATAATTGGACATCTGGTCCGGTCCGGTGCGGCCTTCGGCGATGCTTTTCTCCATGAGCTTGGAGAAATTCAAAATGCTGCCTATGGGGTTGTTGATTTCATGGGCCACGGACGCCACCAGCTTGCCCAATGAGGTCAGGCGGTCTTCCTGCACCATGCGGGCCAGGTCGTTCCGCAGAGCCCGGCTCCTGGCCTCCATTCTGCGGGACAGATCTGCGGTGATATCCCTGAACACCTCCAGCACCTGCACCACTTTGCCGTCCTGGTCCAAGAGAGGATAGGTGGACACATCGCAAAACACCGAGCTGCCGTCTTGCTGCAAATGTTCATGGATGGCGTGGGCGCTTTGGCCGGTGGAAAGGGTGGACCGCATGGGGCAGGGAGTGTCGCTGCTGTGGCAGGGTGAGAGAGTGCCGTGACTGACCTGAAAGCAGAATTTGCCTACGGCTTCCTCACTGGTAAGCCCCGCGTTTTTGCAGGCCGCATCATTGGCCCGCAAAATCCTGAAATCCCGGTCAAGCAGCACCATGCCTTCACTGCAGGCGCCTATCAGAAGATGGGAAAGGGAATGGGCCAAGTCGGCCTGGTCCTGGTTTTCCTGCAGCTGTCCGGACAGACGCAGCACATCGTACAAAAGCTGTGATGTGGTCTGATCCAGCACGGATATGGAATCCGGCTTGCGGGTTTGTATCTCCAGCACAAGCTCGGGGTCATCGGTAAGCTGAACAATCATATCCAGGCCGGGCAGCACCCACAGATCTTCCAGTTTCGTGCTGGTGAAAATCCCCTTGGCTTTGGCATAGCAAAATCCGGCTAATGTTGGATATCGGCTTACCACACCAGCCACATCTATTCTAAGGTGTTGAAAATTATGATACTCTAATGTCTTGAGTAATAAGAGGCAACGCTGACCGCCGCCGGCGACCGCCAGCCTCAGCCTTTTGGTGGTCATTTTCGAGTCAAGGGGTTTCATTTATTAAATCCAGGTATTATATACAGTGTCCATATTATACACGGTTGCTATTCAGCCCTCCAGAAACCCGGCGCCGAAACAACAGACCAGGCCGTAAAAGGAGGGCATGCAAAAAGACCCGGGCACCAAAGGCCGGACAGAACAGGCCGGACAGCGTCTTTAAATGAGCATAAATCAAAAAGCCATATTCCACCCCGAACAAACCGCCCCACCCTTGGTGGAAGTGGTTATTCTGGGCAAGGTGCGGCCCATGGCGGCAAAGGTGGCCGCGGCTCATGTGCAGGCCATATTCGATCTGCCCTGCAAAGTGCTCCCGGCGCTGCCGGACCCGGAATATGCCTTTTTGCCCAACCGGGGCCAGTATGACGCCAGCCCAATCCTTATGGAATTGGCCCAGGATGGAAGCAAACCACCGCTGCGCCTGGGTGTTATGGCCAAGGATTTGTGTCTGCCCTTTCTCACCCATGTATTCGGCGAGGCCCAGTTGGCGGGACGTTCCGCGGTGATTTCGCTCTACCGCTTGTGGGGGCCCGGCATGGGGGACAACAACGAAATTTTGCTCCAGCGTACGGCTAAAGTTGCGCTTCATGAAGTGGCCCATATCATGGGTCTGGTGCATTGCCGCAACCGCCATTGTCTGATGAACTTCTCTCCCAGCCTTGAGCACCTGGACCAATTGGAAATGATCCTTTGCCCCAAATGCTCTCAACAGCTGCACCGTGAACGCTTGCGTCTACTGCGCGAAACCGCGATGGCCCAAGCCGCTTGCAGTCAAGGTTAGCCTTTGGTCCGGGTTGACGGACCGGGGGCCGCCGGGACTCTTGGCCTCAGACAGCAAACCCCGGACCGCATCCGCGCCCGCACGGGCATATCCCGGATCAGGAATGCAAAAAGGCCTCCACCAGGTGGTCCCAATCCAAGCCGGGCACGGCCCCGTAAACATCCGGCAAGACCCGGCTGCCTGTGGCGGCCAGACGCTGCCCGGTGTCGGCGGTCAGGAAATCCGACAGGCGCTGGGATTCTGATTCCAGCCAGGGTTCCACCGCGTTTCCGCTGATCAAGTTGCCAAGGTCGCGCTGCAGTTTTGAGGGCTCCAGCAACAGCAGCCAGCCCTGGCTATAGGGTGCATTCAGGGCAAGGGAGCCATCTTGCATCATTCTGGGATTGCGGGCCACCACAACACCCATGATCGGGTCGACCAGCTTGGCCGATTTTCCGCCCCGGTGAAATGCGGAACTCATGCCGCCCAAGGTGACATTGGCTCCCAGAGGGGGCAAATCAAAACTGTCCGCCGGTCCGAAAAGGCGGGCCGCAAAATCATCAATCCCCACCCGCACCCGGCCTCCATACTCCAGACGGGCCCACAGGTGGCCGGGATGGTAGTAGTAGCTCTGGGCGAACTGGAAGCCGCCGGCTGCGGACAGACTGAATTTGTTTTCCGGCTCATACAAAAGCTCATCATCCAGCATTTGATCAAATTCGCAGTGGGCGCAGTCATAGCCGCGGGGGCAAATCTTGAATGTCACCCTGCCGCTGAGCATGTGGCGGCAATAGCGCTCTTCGGCTGGAGTGGCCAGCCAGCGCTCCTTGGTCCAAGAGCTTTCGGGCGAGCTGTTTTTGCGCTTCAGCATCTTGTCAAACGGGCAGCTTAGACAGTCAAAGGCATTGAGGCACTGTTTGGGGCCCACCACCCCGACCTGGGCCCAGATGCACTGCTCACTGCCCATATCAAAGATCACGGGAAGTTTCTTATTGGTATTTTTATTGGTTTTTTCCGGCATGGCTGACCTCCTTGATAAGAGAGGAAATGTGTTTTGTTTTGCCGAGGCTGATAATCTGTTTCGCCGAGGCTGATAATCTTGTACCCCACTAATGAGCAATCTTTATGCCGTATTCAGAACCGGGGAGCCGCCGGACGGGGTCCAGCCATGAACAAAGCCGCTGACGGCTGGTGTTTTGCATGCCGCAATACAGGCCGTGGAGGGCGGATCAATCCGGAGCCTCGATTGGAAAAATACGGAATATTACTGAAATATAAAATATTTATAATGATTTCCGCATGAGAGACGGGTGCACCGGCCAATACCTCCGGACTGAATTCATGGCCCGATGCAAATTTTGAAATAACTTAGGTTATTATATTCCCCAAGCCGCAAAACGGATCATGCAACGGCTTTTGCGGGACTATATTCAGGCTGATTGGTGAGGCAAAATGCAGCGCCATGCCGCAGGATGCAGCATGGCGCTTTTTGGGCCCGGGGTTTGGAACAAGGTCCGGTGCGGATCAATAAACCGCCCGGGTGCTCAAGCGATGACCGCAATACCCTTGAGGAGTTCGACCAGCTCTTTAGCCTGCTGAGGTCCAGGTGAGTTGGGAAGCTGCGCCAGCACCCCCAGGCCCTCGCTTCTTTCATGAAAATCCTCTTCACTTTCATCACTTACCACGGCGGTATTGATGAAGGCGTCTTGCAGCATGAGCTGGTTGACCAACTCCAAGGCGTCCCCCTCAAACTTGCCGCCTATCACGGCCAGCTTGACAGAAGCGTCTTTGGCCATAGCCAGAGCCTGCTCCGCCGTGGCGGCATGGCTGATCCTCACCGGAAT
Source organism: Desulfarculaceae bacterium (assembly GCA_963675675.1). GTDB lineage: Bacteria > Desulfobacterota > Desulfarculia > Desulfarculales > Desulfarculaceae > Dethiosulfatarculus. The sequence continues at coordinate 5,844,501 of OY776512.1, read as the reverse complement.
GAGTTCGGCCAGGGCATCGCCCATGGCTTTGAGCTCATCGGTCTGGCCGCTGACAAACAGCAGGTCATATTTGGAACTGTCCATCTTGCTTTTCCTTTTCGTTGCCGGATTTTGTCCAGGGCCCAAACGGCGACGGCCCGTCCGGGGCAGTCCGGCGGGCAATACCATAAACTAAATTATCCAAAGCCTTGCATCTGCCATACAACAACAAGGGGCCTTGCGTCTGCTTATGCCTTATCGTCAGCCGGACGGGTTTTGCGGTAATAGTCTTCTATGGCCGCGCACAAGGACTCCAAGGCCAACTGGGCGCAGTGATAGTGATCCTGGGGCAAACCGCCCAATACGGCTTTGATATCCTCGGGCTCCAGCTGCACCGCCTCATCCAGCATCCGCCCCTTGGCCAGTTCGGTCATGGCGCTGGCGCAGGCGGCGGTGTAGCCGCAGCCATTGGGCAGCGCCCTGATATCTTTCACGACTCCATCCTCCACCTTTATGGTGACCTCCATGGAGTCGCCGCAGACGCCCAATATGCTGGCCTGCCCGCTGGGATTAGGCAGCACGCCCAGGTTCGTGGGAAACTGGACGTACCTAATAACGGGCGAAGCAAGCTCCTGTCTCGGGTTCTCAGACCGGTTGGTTTGATTTAGCTCATCCATAATGAAACCGCACCTAACAAGAAGCTAGCCCTGATTGCCTCCGCCCCCACAGGTGTACTGCTGGGTGAACTGGGGCAGTTTACCATCGGCCAGGGCTCCCACGGCCTGGCCCACATTGGTGGCGCCGCTGCCGTAATAGACCTCTATGCCCACCTGATTGAAGCCCATCAGGGGACGCATGCCCATGCCGCCGGCGATGAGCATCTTGACGCCTTTGCCGGCCAGATAGTTGACCGGAGCCATGCAGCCGCCCTGCTGGTGGGGCACATTGGGGATTACTTCGGTTTTGTCCACTTTGCCGTCTTTCAGCTCGACCAAGGTGTAGACATCACAGTGCCCGAAGTGAGCGCCCACACCGGCTTCCAGGCCGCCGGGCATATCGGATGGAATTGCTACTAAACCTGTCATTTTCGTATCTCCGTTCAAGGTTGCTTACTGTTAAAGTTCAAAATAAGCGGCATGCGCACATCTAGGGCCGCATCCGCGTTGATAATCCCGTTTCTGGGTAAATGACTTCAGCGCCGCTGATGGCTATGCCAAGCCGAGCCGCCGTCTTTGGCGGCGGCTCCTGGCCCAGACTGTCAGCCTATCAGCGGTTGGGGCCGCTTGCAAACTTCACTTGGCCTTCCTTATAGCGCTTTAAGGCCTCAGAGGCGGAAATGCCTTCCAGATTTTGGCCCACCTTGATGCCCGCGGCTTCCAGCACCTGGTAGGCTTTGGGCCCCACAAACCCGGTAAGCACCACTTTAGCTCCGCTGTTGGCCACCATTTCTCCGGTGGCTATTCCGGCGCCCTGGGAGCGGGCCTGATTCTGCCCGTTCTGAATGAAGCTGTGCTCTCCTGTTTCTTCATCCACGATCAAAAAACCGGCAGCCCGGCCAAAACGGGGGTCCACCAAATCGTCCATTCCGGGGCCTTCGCAGCTTATTGCGACTTTGCTCATGATATCCACCTCAACAGGCTCAGGCTCCGCTTGGGGGCCTGGTCTTGGATTGTGTTCTGCATCCCGGTCCGGCCTGTGGCCCTCCAGGCTGAAAAACACCCCATGGCCGCTTGGCCTTGGGGCCGGTTTTGAGCCTAATACCGGATGCCGTCATACGGGCCGCGTAAAGCCCCCTTTTGTCACTTCAGGGAGCTTTACGGGTTACTTGCAAAGTCCCCTGACAACTGAATCCCATAACTGAAAATTCAGCCGCTAAACCTTGCGTGCAGGGGTCTTGACAAGACAGGCCCGCCAACTTTCGCCTAAAAAATATAGTCTCATCAGGCTAATTGCAACGTATTATGATCATTTGAGAAAAAATAAAAGGGCCGCACCAAGGCTATTTCAAGAAAAGTTAAACAATTCAAGCATATTAGCTTAAATTATTTTATACCGGCGACGGCAAAAAAACCCTTCCAGCCCGTGTGGAAACCAACCCAAAATAACCAAAAACGGAGTGGGGCCGCTGTTTTTTGCACAGCGGAAGGGGGCATCCGGAACCATTCCAAAAGCTGCCGCGCGGCGAACAGCAGATCCCCGCGCGGCAGCCCCTATCAAATCCCCAGGCCTCTATCTAATCAGTCACCAGGGGCAGCCCGGCATTGGACCAGGCGAACACGCCTCCGGCCAAAGATCGCACTTTGGAATATCCGGCCTGGCGCAATATGCTGGCCGCGATGTTTGAGCGGTAGCCGCTGCCGCATTGCAGCACCAGCTCCTCATCCCGGCCACCCTCGGGCATCCGGCCCGCCAATATCTCCGAAAGCGGGAAATGCTCCGCGGATTGAATATAGCCCCCGTTCCATTCCGCCGGGGTGCGCACATCGATGATCCGCACTCCGCCGTTGTTCAGGCGGGCCGCAAGCTGCTGGGGCGAGGTCTGTTCAAGCTGCACCACCTCCCGGCCGCTCATGAGCCAGGCCATGATGCCGCCCGAGAGGTAGCCGAAGATGAGGTCATAGCCGATGCGGTGCAGTTCGGTCATCATGCGGTCATAATCCTCTTTGTCATCCACCACCAAAATAATCTCGGAGTTGGGCTCCACCACCATGCCTACCCAGTTGGCCAGCTGCTTTTCAAAGCCTATGTTGATGCTGCCCGGGATGTGGAATCCGCCAAAAGCCGCTGAATCACGGGCGTCTATTATGGTGGCCCCGTCTGCGATCATCTCTTCAAACTGCTTGGGGGTGAGGCTTTTATCCATGGGACAGGCGTCCAGGGTGGGCGCGCCCTTCATGTTGGTCTGGATGATATGAGTGAAGCTTTTGGGCCGCACCGGGAAGGCCGACATCACCTCTTCTTTGAAGGCTTCAAAGGAAGCAAAGCCCAGCATGGGGTTGGCCCGGCGCTCATAGCCCAAAGTTGAGCTGCGTTTGGAGCTCATGCCCCGGCCGCACAAAGAGCCTTCGCCATGGGCGGGAAACACCTCCAGGTGATCGGGATAATCCGCAATCTTCACGTACAGGCTTTTGTATAGATTCTCCACCTGCTCATCCAGGATCTCAGCTCCCGGCAGATCCGGGCGGCCGATATCGCCCACGAACAACAAGTCTCCGGTGAGCAGCATCTCGGGCTCCGGGGAGCGCACCTTATCCGTGACCAGCAGGGATATGGAGTTGGGGGTGTGACCCGGAGTGTGCAGAACCTCCAGCTTGGCCGCACCCAGCTCGAACACATCGCCTTCTTTTAGGGGTTTGTGGGGATACTCCACCGGCGCGCTCTCATGAATATAGATATCCGCCCCGGTGGCCATCCTCAGCTCCTGATCGCCGCTGATGTGGTCGGCATGCACATGGGTGTTGAATACATGGGTGATCTGCATGCCCTCTTCGCGGGCGATATCCAGATAGTCCTGCACATCCCTTTTGGGGTCTACCACCGCCATGGCCTTGGCCTTGGGGCAGCCGATTACATATGACAAACATCCTAATCCCGGCACCGCGATCTGATTGAAGTACATATGAGCTTCCTTTCTAGAAAAATAGCATTGTCAGATAGCCGTAATAATTAGCGTGATTCTGCATGGTCGGGTTGGTTTTCATTGGTTGAGCCCAGACCACGGCCTGTTCTGATTCCACAAGACTGCCGCCTGAAGATGCCGCACCCGGCATTTTCCCTCAGGTCCGGCTGGGTGTATTGCATGCTGTGTACCAACCCTGACTGTTTGAATTCTGACCGATAGATAACGGCGACGCATCCCATTTCGGAAATAAATGGGAATGATTATGGCTAATGAGTTAACAGCAGCTGTTAACTTGGCCTCATTTCAGGAAGCCTGCCCCTCCAGCTGCTTGAGCCATTTCCAAAGCGTCACCCGGCTGACCCCCAGCCGTTTGGCGGCCTGGCTTTTGTTTCCTCCGCATTGCTCCAGCACCTCAATAACCCTTTCGCCGTCTTCCTTGGTCAATCCGCCCGGTTTGCGGGTGCGCACCTCGGCCGCCTTGGGTTTGTATCCCTGAATTTCACGGGGAAGGTGCTCAGGGTGTATTTGACCCTGGCTGCAAACCACAAAGCAGTATTCCATCACATTAATGAGTTCGCGCACATTGCCCGGCCAGGGATAGGATTCCAAAAGCTCCAAGGCATCGCGCCCCACGCCTTGTATCTGACGTCCGGTGCGTTCACGCAAACGGCCGGCGAATACATTGGCCAAAATGGGAATATCCCCGGTGCGTTCACGCAGGGGCGGAACTTCAATGGGAATCACCGCCACCCGGAAAAACAGGTCCTGGCGGAAGCGGCCCTCATCAACCATGGCCCGCAGGTTCCGGTGGGTGGCTGAGATTATGCGCACATCCACCGGTATGGGCTTGTGGTCCCCCACCCGCTCGATCAAGCCCTCCTGCAGCACCCGTAACAGCTTGACCTGGGTGGATGGGGGCAGATCGCCCACCTCATCCAGAAAAAAATCACCTCCCTGGGCGGCCTGGAAACGGCCCACCCGGGCGCGTTCGGCGCCGGTGAAGGCTCCTTTCACATGGCCGAAAAGCTCGCTTTCCAAAAGGGACTCATTCAGGGCCGCGCAGTTCACCTTGATAAAGGGATTCTCCGCCCGGGGGCCCAGCTTGTGGATGGCTTCGGCCACCAGCTCCTTGCCGGTGCCGCTTTCGCCCATGATCAGCACCGGGGCCGGGGACTGGGCCGCCGCCATGATCAGCTCATACATCTTCTGCATGGGAGGGCTGGAACCCAAAATGCCGTGAAACGAGTTGGATACGCCCATTTTGCGCCGCAAGTCGCCCAGCTCTTTTTCCTTGGCCGCCACGGCGCTCAAATCGGTGAGAGTCTCCACCCCCCCTATGACTTTCCCGTCAGCGTCCTTTAATACCGCGGCGTTTTTAATAACCGGCACCCTGCGTCCGTCCTTGCCGCTGAGCTTGCATTCGCATCTTCTGATATCGCCCTGACGGAAAAGGGCGCAGTGCTGCTTGCCTCCTTTATCCATCACCCGGGCGCAGTGATCGCAGCCCAGCATGGTGCAGGGCCTGCCCACCAGCTCGTCCCGGCAATAACCCAACATGCGTTCCAGGGCGGGATTGACCGTGATGATGGTTCCGTCGGGTGCAACCACCAAGAGTCCGTCTTCCATGGTCCTGACAACGGTTTGCCAAAATTGTCCGTATTCCTGATCCATTTTCCTGCTGGCTAACGCTTTAGATTAACAAAACTAACACAAGTTAACAGTTGGTCATGGTACGCCCAGAAAGAAGGTTTGTCATCAACAAATGTAATCAGGACGGCTAATTAGCTCCAAGTTTTCTCCAAAGGACTGAATGGCACATCCTTTGCCTAATATCCGGAACAGTGCAAATTCTTAAAGGGGATTAAATTATGAAAACCCCCAGCAGCCAAGAAAAAAGCATGCCGGCTTTAGACCTGACCAAATGGTACGGCCCTTTGCTTCTGCTGAAAGTGAAGAACTTCACCGACCAGTTGCTTCCGGGACAAATGGCCCAGCTGGCCATCCGGCCGGGAGAGCCGGGCAAGGAATTGGAGACCCTGTTGCAAGTCACGGGGTATCGCCTGATCGAGAGCTTTGAAGCGCCAGGCAATCAGGTGATACTGATCCGCCGCGAGACTCCGCCCTGGACGGAAGCAAAATATGGCCAGGGCAGGGATGAATCAGTCGTGGCGGACAAGGACGCGGTTTTAACCCAAAAAGCAGAGCTGAAAAAGCCCTCATCGACCTGAAAACCATATCTTGATGCGGAGTGAAATCGTATATGGAACAGATTGACAAAAAAGGTTTCGATTTCAATAGATTGAAGAATTTTCCCATTTCGTTTTTAGCCATAGGCCTGGGATTGATTGGTTTCACCCTGGCCTGGCAAAAAGCGGAGCACATCCTCAAAATACCTTATTCCTTCAGCACTTATCTGTTTTATTTTTCCCTGTTGATAATATTTTTAATTTTCATCATGTATATTCTTAAAATGATAAAATATTATCCCGAGGTTAAAAAGGAATTCAACCACCCCATAAAACTCAACTTCTATCCGATCCTGGCCAAACTGTTTCTGATAACCAGCCTTATTTTGCTGGAAAGCGAATCTGTCATCTCCAAATATTTGTGGTGGATAGGGGTGGCGGTCCAGTTTATTTTCACCATTGTAATTATGAGCGCCTGGATTCAGCGCGAAAAATTCACCATACATCATATAAATCCATCCTGGTTCATTCCAGTGGTGGGAAGCATCATCATACCCATTGCGGGCGTCAAACATTTCTCCCCGGAATTATCCTGGTTTTTCTTCAGCCTGGGATTTTTCTGGTGGCTGATACTGACCACCCTGGTCCTGAACCGGATGATCTTTCACAACCCCATACCCGACAAGTTGATGCCCACCATGTTTATTCTCTTCGCGCCTCCGGTGATTGGCTTTATTTCCTTGACCAAGCTGTATGGCGGACTCACGCCCAGCGGCAACATGCTCTATTATTTTGGATTGTTCTTATTCATATTGGTGCTTTTTCAGATGAAAATGTTTTTCAGGATCAAATTCTATTTGTCCTGGTGGGCCTATTCATTTCCCATGGATGCCTTGGCCATTGGAACCTTGCTGATGTATCACGAAACAGGCTCAATTTTCTTTCAAGTGGCCAGCATTATTATATTTATATTGCTTAATCTGATTATCTTGTTGCTTTTGATTAAAACCATCTCCGCCATAAAGAACCGCGTGATATGCGTCGAGGAGGTGGACTGAGCAAGGCAGGTGAGTTTGAATAGGGTGCTGAAACTTAACGGGCTATCGAAATTTTTTATACACAGCCAAAAGGGCATGCAGCCTGTGCTCACAACGAGCTTGGTTTGAACTCATCATTTTTCAGGGATAATTTGCATCCAGGCCCGGCACAGCCAGCGGGCCAGGGGCAAGACGTCCGGCAAGCAAGCGCCGCAGATGTAGCCTAAGCTGCATCTAGGCGCGAGCGCAGCCGGCAACGCAGCATATGGACCGCTGGCGCAGCCGGACCCGCAACCCTAGTGAAATATGCGGGCTAGCCCCAATGCAGCTTGCTGCGCAATACGTCAAAATAATCCTTGAACGGGCTCTGGATGATACGCACACTGCGCTGAGCCTTCTTGATGGTGATCTGATCTCCCACAGCCAGTTCCAGGCCTACCTGGCCGTCGCAGGTGAGGGTGGTTTCCACGGTGTGGGGGCCGACCCTGAAGCTGATTTCGGCCTGGGGGCTGAGAGCCAGGGGCCGGTTGGTCAGGGCAAAAGAGCATATTGGGGTCAGGACGATGCACTCCAGATCCGGCTGGCATATGGGGCCGCCGGCAGACAGGTTGTAGGCCGTGGAGCCCGTGGGGGTGGAAAAAATCAGGCCATCCGCCCGGAAGGTGGTCAGAGGTTCGCCGTTGACCAGAATCGACAGCTCAATGATGCGGGCCAGGGCGGCCTTGTTGATCACAATGTCGTTGAGGGCCAGAAAGCGGCTGATCGCCTCGTTATCCCTCACCACCTGGGCGGCCAGCATCATCCGGGGCTGGGTGACAAATTCCCCGGCCAGCACCCTTTCCATGGCGGGCAGCATCTCTTCGGGGCTGAGAGCGGTCAAAAAGCCCAGTCCACCCAGATTCACCCCTAGGATAGGCGCCTTTTCCAGGCCCGCACCCACCAGGGCCCGCACCGCGCCCAGCATGGTGCCGTCTCCGCCCAGCACCACGGCCAGACTGCATGGCTTCATATCCGCAATCCCGGGTCCTGGCCCGTCCTGGGGCTGAAACGCCCCAGCCTCGCGCAAGTAGGAACCGACCCCCTTTTGGGAAAGCCAGGCGGACAGTTTTTCGGCCTCCTGCCTGGCGGCGGGAGTATGGGACTTGTAGATTATGGCTACCTGTTGCATCATTAACACCTCTGGCAGGCACGCTAGCAGAAAGAAAGATTGGAGACAAGCAAACAAGTGCGGCCCCGGGCATGGTTTATCAGGATTCAGGCCAAAGGGCTTAGGGCGGGTTTACAGGGGCGTTGACTCAAATGGACCGGAAATACGGACCGATACATGAACGATGATGATCTGATTACCGGACTGCAGGCTTCCGTGCGGCTCGAAGTAGTGGAGCACTACCTTCGCGAACGCCGCATCATTGATGAAGAGATAGGCATGCTCTTTGAGACCTCAGCCTGGTATCACCACCAAGTGGCCGAATGGCGCAAGAACCGCGACCTGATGATGACCGCATTGATCACGGCCGAAGCGGCCCGGAGTTTCAGCCGGCTCACCGGCTTGGCTTCCTATGAAGACGGTGTTTGCTGGGGAATGGACAGTTGCCGGTTTGAAACGCCGCGGGTCTTTTTCACGCGCTTTGGGCGCTACTCACGCTTGATCGAGGGGCTGTACCTCAGGATATATGAGCTGGCCCAAGAGGCGGGCAAAGACCGAGGCAGGCTGAACCGGCTTTGGGAGGAAGTGAACAGCGACATAAAGCGTTTTGAGCTTAACCATGATCTCATGGCCATAAACGCCTATTTGCGGTCGATGAATCCCCAAGAGATTCAAAAACGCAAAATCCTGGGAGTCAACTTCACGCCATCGGAAACCGCGCAGGCCGCACAGGCGCTTTCCTTCCGGCCAATCGCCCTGGAAATTCTCAGCCTGGACAACCAGGTTGATCCTCTTTTGCAGCCGGCCCAGGCCATGGCCCAAGTCAAACCGCTGCTGAAAGAGATTTGCAAGAATTACCCCAAGGATGTGGATATGCTTTTCATTCGGGGCTAAGCCTTCTATAATGCTATCTTGAAAAGGTGTATCTGAGACAGTACCCAAAGGAGAATCCGATGATCCACGTAAGCGCCAAATGGGCCCTTATCTTTATGATTGCTGCCACATTGGGCATAACCGGGTGTGCATCCAAAAAGGAAGATGCGCCAAAACCCCAGGCCGCCAAAGATTATGGCTTGGCTAATGCGCTTTGGTCGGCTTGTCAGGAATGCAATATTGAAACCGTGCGGCAGCTGATAGACGCCGGGGCGGATTTGAATGCCTCAACCGGCATGCATGGCACCACGGCTCTTATGGAAACCGTGCGTTCTTATGACAACAAATGTCCGGCTGAAATGGTTGCCATGCTGGTCGAAGCCGGGGCGAGAATCAACCAGCAGGACAAGCGGGGGTATACAGCGCTGCACTACTCAGCCCAGTTCAATTGCGGTCAGGCCCACATAGACGCCACCCGGGCGCTTTTGGAAAATGGGGCTGATCCGGGCCTACTGTCCAAAGATATGCGCACACCCCTGGAGTTGGCCACCAGAGCCCGCTGCGCGGACAAGGTTGATCTTTTGGTGGAACATATTAAATCCTACCGCATGAAGTTGGATTCGGTCATTCCAGATCCCACCAAACAGCTTATTACTCCGGCGCCAAAGTCCCAAGAGCCGAGCGGCGAAAGCCTCATCAAACCTTAAGGCTTTTGCCCCGCCGGTGAGATGAAGGCCCGGGGCCTTTACCCACGGACCATATCAAAACCGGGCTCACCCATAAGCGGGGGCCCGGTTTTGGTGTTGCCGCCCGTGCGGTTTACAGATCACTTTGAATTTCGCGGCCCCGGCCCGCCGCCCTTTGGATGACCACTTTCAGGCTGGCCTGCACGCTATAGCCCAGGGTTTCCGCAGCCTCGAAATCACCTTGAACCCTGCCTATGCGGTGCGCTGCGCCGGCCGCGCGGGGTTCGTCTCCCCGGCTGGCCGGCGTGGGCCCCATATACAGGCACAAGGCATTGCCCGGCTCCCAAAAGGCCAAATCCCCCACCTCCAGCACCTCTTGCCTGTCTCCAGGCAAATTGCCCATGGGAGAGCCCACATTGCCGTAAAACTCATCTCCCCAGCGGTTCAGGCTGATTTGCAGGGGCAGGCGGGCAGCCAGGGCCTGGGACGCTTCGGTGTCAAAAAGTTCTCCGCTCAGTTCCAAACTTCCCAGGGTCAATTTAATGGGGGTGGGCACCTTTACCTGCTCCTTGCTTATGGCGCAGCCGGTCTCCGGATCAACTGTCCCGTTGATGCCATCAGCGCGCATACCGGCCGGCCTCATACGGCAACTAAGTGCACTTTATCCGAGAGTTACACTTTGTCCGTATAGCATACCGCCCTTTGCAAAAACAATATCTCCGTTGGGTCCGATGCCTTATTTTCATAAGGGCATCACCCTTAATACGGAACCGGGACTCCCCCAAGCAACCTGCCGCGGCCCGGGCGCCGCTTTGATCCCCACTATAAGGATTGACGGGAGAGCCCATGAAATGTTAAATACAATATAGCAAATAATTATAAATAGTTATAATTACTTGCCAGAGTCATTGTAACCAAATTGTCACCAAGATTATTTGTATTCACCCGTATACTTTCTGGCATGCTGTTTTTTTAATGGAAAAAAGCCGGCTTTGCACCTTTTCATGGGGCGGCTGATGGAAAGAACCCAAAAATCACACATTGCTTCGATACGGCAGGGACCGGAACCCGCCGGCTTGCTGCTGGCCGGATACGACAGACACAGCAGGGAGCCGGTTGCAAAAATACTGTTCACCGTGGCCGGATTCGTGTCTGTGGTCATAATGGCCCTGATCGTGCTTTTTTTGCTCAAAGAAGGGGTTGGGTTTTTCTTCCGCAAAGAAATCAGCAGCTTCAGAGTAACTATCACCCGGCAATCCAGCCGGGTGCTGGAATTCCGGTATGAAGTGGGCAAGGGCCCTCAGAACTATCTGATTCATGAAAAAGGCCCCGGCATCATGGACATATTCGGGGGCGATCCCAAGGCCAACCAGACCTTTCAAGAAAAACTCAAAGCCGCCTTTGATCAAATAAGGGGAGGAAAAGACCAGCCCAGGCCGCGCCTGAGGGTGGAAATCAGTACAAGCTCCTCTTTCGCACCCTCCAAGCTTGCCGGTTTCATTGGCGGCAGCCTTTGGTATCCCAGCCACGAGCAGCCGGAGTTTGGAATGCTGGCCCTTTTATTGGGCTCATTGGCGGTGACTTTGGTTTCAGCCCTGATCGCCGCTCCTTTGGGCATGGGCATGGCCCTGTATCTTTCCGAGGTGGCCAGCCCCCGCCTCCGCAGATTGATTATGCCCCTGGTGGAGCTTTTGACCAGCATACCTTCGGTGGTGCTGGGCTTTTTGGGCATGGTGATCCTGGTCCCCTTCCTGCAAAACCAGCTGGACATTCCATCGGGGCTCAATCTGACCAGCGCCGCCGTCATGCTGGCCCTTATGGCCATTCCCACCATAGTCAGCATCAGCGGCAAGGCTCTTTTAAATGTGCCCCGGGAGCTGAAAGAAGCTTCCCTGGCCTTGGGCGCCACCCGCTGGGAGACCTTGGTCACGGTCACGCTTCCGGGCGCATTTTCGGCCATGATGGCAGCCACTATCCTGGGCATGAGCCGGGCCATGGGAGAAACCATGGTGGTGCTGATGGTCGCCGGAGGCGCGGCCCGCATCCCGGAGGGGCTGTTTGATTCGGTGCGGCCCTTGCCTTTCGCCATCGCCGCCGAAATGGGCGAAACCCCGGTGGGCGGGGATCATTATCTGGCCCTCTTTGCTCTCGGGCTGGTGCTGTTTTTGGTCACTCTTGGATTCAACCTCTTGGCCGCCTATATAAGCCGCCGCTTCGGGCCGCAGCAGTCTGTGTCCCCATGAGCAGCCAGGATTTTCAGACAGCCATACATGAGGCCAAAAGCAGACTGGCCGGCGTTTTCCGCTGGATGATGGTTTGCCTGGCCGCGGCGGTTCAGGCCTGTCTGCTCAGCCAGTTGCTGGCCTATTCGTTCAGACCCAGCAGCCCGGAGGCCGTGGGAACCGTTCTGTCCCTGCTGGCCAGCCTGACCGCCAACGCCTGCGGAGTGCTTGGGGTCCTCTTTATTCCGGTGCTTTTGGCCTATCTCATCAAAGACGGCAGAAGCGCCCGGCAGGACGCCGCCTTTTGGGTCCTGAAATGGATCACCATTATCATACTGGACATTTTCGCCTTGATGCTGCTTCACCTGCTTATCAGCGGCATGGCGGCCATCGACCTTGAGTTTCTCACCTCGCCGCCCGGACAGAACATGAGCCAAGGCGGGATATTCCCGGCCATCATCGGCACCTTGTACCTGACCATAGGCGCCATGCTGATCGCCCTGCCCCTGGGGGTTTCGGCCGCGATTTACTTGAGCGAGTACGCCACCAGGGGCAGAGTCCTTCGCCTGGTGCGTTTGGGAATCTCCAATCTGGCCGGAGTGCCCAGCATTGTTTTCGGCCTGTTCGGGCTGGCCCTTTTTTGTATTTTTTTCGGATTCGGCACGTCCTTGCTGGCCGGTTCGCTGACCTTGGGTCTTCTGATTCTGCCCACGGTCATAGAAGCCAGCGAAGAAGCGCTGCGCCAGGTGCCGTCCCATATCAGGGAAGCCTCGTACAGTGTGGGGGCCACCCGTTGGCAGACCATCCGCAGCGTGGTGCTGCCCGCCGCCTTGCCCGGTATTTTGTCCGGAAGCCTGATGGGGCTCTGCCGGGCCGCCGGGGAGACCGCCCCCATCATGTTCACCGCCGCCACTTTCTTCACCCTGCAGACTCCCGGATCGCTGAGCGATGAAGTAATGGCTCTGCCATATCATGTTTACGTTTTAGCCACCTCCGGCACCCATATTGAAGCGACCCGCCCTTTGCAATATGGTACCGTATTGGTGTTGACCAGTTTGGTTCTAGGGCTGAGCCTGGTGGCTATAGCCATTCGTTCCCGTTTCAGGAAGGCCCAAAAGTGGTAACCCGGCCCCCGCTGATACAAGTGCAGAACCTCAACTTTTTTTATGGGGATTTCCGCGCCCTGGCCCGGGTGAATCTGGAAATCCCGGCTGGCGGGATAACCTCCATCATCGGCCCCAAAGGATGCGGCAAGTCCACCTTTTTGCGGCTGCTAAACCGGATGAACGATTTGGTGCCCGGCACCCGGATAGAGGGCAAGGTGCTTTTGCACGGGGTGAATCTCTATGACAGCGGGATCAGCGTGGTGGAGCTGCGCCGCCGGGTGGGCATGGTTTTCCAAAAGCCCAATCCGTTTCCCAAATCGATTTATGAAAACGTGGCCTACGGACCCAGGCTGCACGGCGTAAACAGACGTCACGAACTGGATGCCTTGGTGGAGGATTCGTTAAAAAAGGCATCTATCTGGGAAGAGCTGAAAGACATCCTGCCCAAAAGCGCGCTCACCCTTTCGGGCGGACAGCAGCAAAGGCTTTGCATAGCCCGGGCCGTGGCCATGAATCCGGAGATTATACTCATGGATGAGCCCACCAGGTCCCTGGACCCCATAGCCACTTCAAGGATTGAGGAACTTACCCAGCAGCTAAAAGAAGACTATACCGTTATAATGGTTACTCATAACATGCAGCAAGCCTCCCGCCTTTCTGACCACACCGCATTTTTCTATATGGGAAGATTGGTTGAATTCGGGGATACTCAGATTATGTTTACCCGGCCCAAGGAACAGCAGACCGAACAATACATCACAGGCCGTTTCGGATAGAAGACCACGAAAGCGAGCAGATAATGGAAACCCAATCACATTTCGTGCGGCAGATGGAGGAGGTAAAAGAGGATCTGTTGGGCATGGCCGGTCTGGTGGAAGCGGCCATCCAAGATTCCTTCAATGCCCTGATCACCCGCAGCCCGGAGCTGGCCCGGCGGGTATTGGAAGGCGACCGCCGCATAGATTTGATGGAAAACCGGATTGATGAAAAAACCATAGTGCTTTTGGCCACCCAGCAGCCGGTGGCCACTGATCTCAGATTCTTATCAAGCACCCTGCGCATGGTCTCGTTTTTGGAGCGCATGGGTGATCAGGCGGTCAACCTTTCCTGGCGGGCCATATCCTTATGTGAACTGGAACCGCTTGATTTCAAACAGCCCCTGATAGATATGTATGAGATTGCCCGGGATATGACCCGGGACTGCCTGGACGCTTTTGCCCGGCGCAATGTGGAGCAGGCCCGCGAGATTATCGCCCGGGACGATGAACTGGATCACCTCAACCGCCAGTTTTTGGAAGACAGCATCCAATGGATGAGCCAGGACCAGCGCCTGATGCGCCGCGGGGTGGAGCTCATCCTGTCCAGCCGGCATATTGAGCGCATCGGGGACGAAGCCACCAACATAGCCGAAGAGGTGGTGTATCTGGTGGAGGGTGAAGTGATCCGGCATCAGGATGCGGACTCCGGCCCGGCGGCCGACAGCTAGGCCCGGCGGCTGATAAGATTGAATTCAGCCCCCTTTTGCGGGGAAGCTCCCCTCTGCGGGGAGCTTTTTTTTCAGATTTATTTCCCTATACCCCACTTGGGTTTGATGCATCATGGTCATATCTGTTGGAGCCAGCCACAAAGACAAACTGGTTCATGCCCTTATTGAGAGCTGGAACCGCACCAAAGAACTGTTCGTGGTGCTCCTTAAAAGCGTATTCCCCTACTTCATCCTCACGGCGATTTTGAAACAGACCGGCCTTTTGGATCTGGTGTCAATGGCCATGGCGCCGGTGATGAGCCTGTGGGATCTGCCCGGGGAGGCCTCCACGGTGCTGGTGGCCGGCATGCTGATCAGCCCCTATTCGGCCGTGGCAGTGCTTGTGCCCCTGAATCTGGATGCGGTTCAGATCACCATGCTGGGATTCATGATTTCAGTGGCTCATAGCCTGCCGGTGGAAGGGGCCATAATCCGTGAAATGCTGCCCGGAAGCTTCTGGTCCATGACCATCTTGCGGGTGCTGCTGGCCCTGGGCGGAGGCTGGGTCCTGGCCCAGGTGTTGTGATGAGCCCATATATTGATATCACCTTGACCGCAGGGTTGGACGGCCTGATCCTCTGCTTGCAGGTGCTGGCCGTGATGATCCCGGTCTTTATCATTTACGAAGTCGCCAAGGCCTATGGCCTGTTTGACCGGCCCTGGCCGGGAATCAGTGAGATCATGTCGCATCTGGGTATGGGATACAAGGCGGTGCTTCCCCTTATGGTGGGGCTCTTTCTGGGCCTGGTGTATGGAGCCGGAATTCTGGTGGCCATGGGCCGGAAAAAGGACCTTGACCATGGCGAGCGCCTGGCCCTGGCCGTGTTTTTGGTCACCTGCCATTCCGTGGTGGAAGACACCATCATCTTTACCCTGGTGGGAGGCTCGGCCTTGGGCATTCTGGCTCCCCGCCTGGTGCTGGCCCTGGGGCTCACCGCGTTTTTGGCCCACTTTTCGCGCATAAGAAAAAACCGGACCGCAAGCGGGCTGGATTGACCGCGCCTTTATGCGGTACTATATTCCGTCAACGTAATAAGCAACTCAATTTTCATAACTAGGCCAGGAGCGCCTCATGCCCATTCACTCCCATAGCTTTGTAGAGCAATACCACGACCTGGTGGGTTTCGGACTTGACCGTTCTACCGATGAAGCCACGGTCAAGGTCTATCTGCAAAAATTCTCCGATGACGACTGTCTGAAAGAGATCATACCCCGCATGAGCGACCAGGAGCTTGAACAGGTGTTTGACCTTTTGAGCTCGCTGCTCAAAAAGCATCTTGAAGAGCCCGAGTATCACGTACTGTTTCTAAAAGAAGAGCGTGAGGTCCTATGAGCCCCAACCACCACTTGCCGGAGCGTTTGGCCCTGGTGCAGGGTATATTGCAGCAGGCCTTTTTCACCCCCTTGCACAAAAACGACTGGCTGGCCTTTTGCCTGGAACGCCCGGAGCTTCTGGGCCTGGAGCAAGAGGTGGTCTTTGACCTCTTTATCCGGGCCGCCATGGGCGCGGAGACCATCTATCCGGAGCTGGCAGAAGGACGCCAGCCCCTGGCCCGGCTCTGGGCCCTGCCTGAAAGCGGGCCGGTGTGCGCCCATGTTCTGGCCAGCCTGCGGGCCGACCGCCCCGCTCTTTTCCACCGGGTGCTGACAAGCCTGCCCGCGGTGCGTGAAGGCAGCCTGGAGCCCCGGGACTATGAGCTGGTGGAAGACTTTCTGGCCGCCGCCCTGTCCGGTGACGCCGGCATGAAAGACGCCGCCCAAACCGAACTGGACACTATCAGCCGCCGGGCCCTGCAGGCGGCGGGGCAAGATCCGGATTCCCCCGGCCCGGAACTGGAAGCGGCGGCGGCCCGGGTTTGGGAGCGTGCCGATTTTTCCCAGCTGAACAGCGATGTGGAGCTTATCGTCTGGCTGGCCCTGGGTGAAGGACTGAAGGGCATCGACCCAAAGCTGGCCCCCGGGGTGCTGGTGCAGGCATGGCGGCGCTATGTGGGTGCGGTCAGCGGGGCCGAGCTCGACCTCACTCTGCTTGAAAAACTGAATCCCAAGCTGGGCCTGAGCGTCCCCGAACTGGGCCTGCACGCCCCGGCTCCGGCCCAGTCCGGCAATGTACTGGAGGCCATATGCCCTTTTTGCGGTATGCGCTCGGCCATGCGCCTGGGAAAAACCGTGGAGCGTCAAAGCGGCTGCGAACACTTGTCCCACATGGGCACTTCGGATGAAGCCCACCTGCTCACCGCCATGAATCCCTTTGACATAGGTTCCGACACCCGGGAGCTTTTGGAGTCTTACTACCACTCCCAGGCGGATATGGAGCTGTTCAGCACCATTGTCAATGATTTGTATGAGATGCTTATCAACCAAGACAGGATGGCTTCCGAGGAGGTGAGCTGCCAGAGTGCGCCGGGGGCCTATTATTTCCTGCGGGCCTATTTCGCCAACCCCCGCCCGGATGAACCCACCCAGCATTGAAAGCCCGCCGTCCGGCGCCCCCCTCTGGCCAGTCAGCCCAAACCGGCCTGAAAACAGTCTGACATAATCAGGGCGCGCCCTTTTCAGCCCAACATAAAAGCCCCGCCCACAAAAGGGCGGGGCCGGTTTTGTCACGCACAGGCTTTTGGGAGCTTACAGCCCCTTATTCTTGGTTGTTGGAGCCTTTTTGGGAGGCTTCAAGGTGAAGGCCACCAAAAAGCTCTTATCGCTGGGGATATACCCTTTCATGGAACGTTTGCTCACCGCCATCACCAAGGCGTTGCGCCCCACATTGCCCACATCGCCGATGGTGAAGTCCGCCAGGTATCCGGTGATGCGCGGGGTGCGCCACTTCTCACCCATGTTGAGCCCATTCCAGACCATGGACATGATATTACCCTGATAGAACATGGTCAGGCGTTCCAGCATGAAATTGGCCCGGTCCTTGTTGCGGATAAGGATAATTTCCTCGCGGCCGTCGCCGTCCAGGTCGCGGTTGAGCATGCGGGTGGGCACGTAGGTCCAGGACTCGTCATCGGCCAGGCGGTCATTGACCGACCATCTGTTGGGCTGGTCGATGAACTTTGACGAAGTGCTGTAAACATCGGTGGACATCCAGAGGTTCTCACCTTTTTGGGAATAAACCTGGAGATCGAATCCGGGACCCACCACCACCGGCTCATATCCGCCCGAACCGTTGAGGTCGGCCAGCACGGTGCTGTATATCCAGGCCGTTTCGGGCAGATCCAACTCCTGGTCCTCGACATAGGCTCCTTTTGAGTATTTCATGCGGTATATGGGTCCGGCATAGGCTTCCGCAATGTTCTTGCCCTGGGCCAAGAGGATATCACCCTTGCCGCCCGGTTCCTTTTGCACCCTGAAAAAGTAGGGCAAACCGCGCTGGCGTATTTGCAGGCCGCCGCTTTTCCACACCATGACAAAGCTGGAGCATTGGTGGTTTTGAATATTGCTGACAAACACTTCAGGCTGGCCGTCGCCGTCAATATCGCCCGCATCCACAAAGAGATACTTGCCGGAAGGCCCGTTTCTGATCTGATATATGAGCTGGAAGCTGTCTTTATTCAGGCGATAGACCAAAAGTCCGTCTTTCAAGGCGGCCACCAACTCGTTGTTTCCGTCGCTGTCAATATCCGCCACACAGATGGATTGGATCTGGCCTTTGACCGTGGGGCTGCGCCAATGCCGGTCCGACTCCACCCCGGAAAGCTGCTTGAGAAACAGCGGATTCAGGGGGCTTATGTTAGCCGGCAGGGCCTCCAGGTCGGTTTCCTCCGGCTTCCATTTGGAAGCGGGGGTGCCCAGCTTGCCCACCAGGTCCGAGCGGTCTCTGATTCCCTCCTCCGCCTTGGCCTTGGGCGCGGGGGTGGCCGGAGGTGCACCGGACGGGGGCGCGGGAAGCGACGGAGCCGGGGCCGCGGATTCCTGCTTGGGCGCGGGAGCGGCCGCAGCGGGGGTTTGGGCCTGAGCCAGGGCCGCCGCCGCACCGGGGCGCTTGAATATTTCGGTGTTTATGCGCTGGGCGAACTGGTTGATCTTGGGAATCACCTCGTCCAGGCTGTTGGCCTGTATATAGGTGCTGAGAGGCGGTCCGGCTTCCTCCACCTTGACCAAGCGGGCATCCAGGCTAACCGCTTTGCCCAGCATGGTGATGGAGCCAAAAACCACGGCCTGGGCGCTGAGTTCCTTGCCCAATTGCCGGGCTTTTTTCTCGTTGTAGGGGCCAGGGATGTTCTTCATCACCGGATTCACCAAGTCTTGTTCTATTACGGTGACCTTGTCCTGCCAGCCCAAGCGGGAGGCAAGCATGTCCCTCAAACCCTTCACCAGGTATGAGATATCGCTGGCTGCATTCGCCCCAAATGGCAAGATGACCACCCTCTGCGGAGCGGCCATGGCAGGCAATGCCGACGCGGCCATCAGCGTCATACACAAAACCGCAATCAATCCGGCTTTTCGCAAACCCTTGAAGATCATCCGATTCTCCTCCACCCCTCATATTTTGAAGAGGCTCCAAGTCGTGGTATTATCCGCATGCAAGCTAGCATGGGGTCACGGCACTGTCAAGAAAGCCCGGCTATGCCAGGTTGACAGATGCCGCATTACACAGCACAATTCAGACCAGTCTGGGCCGGGTAACTTGCTCAGATCTAAATTTACGCTAAAAATAGAAAGGTAGCCAGTCATGCAATGCCCCCACTGTCACCAGGACGTAGAGCCTGCCGAAGGACAGGAGTTCAGTCTGGCCGAATGCGAAGCCTGCGGCCAGAATTATGTGGAAGGCGCCAACTACTGCCACAACTGCGGCCAGTCTTTTCATCCCGAGGAAACCGAACCCGAGGAAATGACCGAATCCGAGGAAATGCAGGAATGCTCCAAATGCGGCCGGATGGCTCCGGAAGATGACAAATTCTGCGCCGCCTGCGGGCAATCCCTGGATCCCAAACCAACGGCCAAGGCCAGGGCCAAGGCCTCCAAAAAGAGAGTGGCCTGTTCCGACGGCATGTGCATAGGCATTATCGGCCCGGACGGCAAGTGCACCGATTGCGGCAAGCCGTACCAAGGATGATATTTTTTCGATAACACACGCCCGGCGGAAAATATCTGCCGGGGCAGTTGGGGAAACCGTTATGTTTGAACTGGGTGTGGAGGGCGAGTTCGCCGCGGCCCATTCGTTGCGCAATTTCAAGGGCCGCTGCGAGGATTTGCACGGACACAACTGGAAAGTTGAGGTCGTGGTGCGGGGCGATGTGCAGGGTGAAGCCGATTTGGTTATGGATTTCGGCGACTTAAAAGCCCTGATGAACCAAGCGCTCGATAAGCTGGACCACAAATACTTAAATGAGCTGCAGCCTTTTGATGTGTGCAATCCCTCCAGCGAACTGATTGCCAAGTTTATTTATGATTCCGTGGCCCCGGGGCTGCCGGCCCATGTGAAGCTCCACAAGGTCAGCGCCTGGGAATCGCCCCGCAGCCGGGCGAGCTATCTGGGCGAATAATCCGGGCTAGAACTCTATACCCTTTTGTGCCTCCACCCCTCTTGCCAAGTGATGTTTTTCATTCACAAAACGGGTTACCGTATCAGCCATATCCATGATCTTATCCGGGCAATCCCGCCCGGTTAGGATCATGTGCAGGTGAGCGGGCTTTTGGCGCAAGAGATCCGCCACCTGAAGCGGGTCCAGTAAACCCCTTCGCATGGCGTTGCACACTTCATCCAAAATGATCAGGTCCCAACCGCCGGACCGGACCTCGCACCGGGCGCTCTCAAGGGCCTTTTGGGCAGCTTCTTTGTGGGGAGCCAAGTCTTCGCCCTTTTTGATGAGGCCAAGACCCATGGGCCGGATCTCCACCCCGGGCAGCTTCTTAAGCGCTTCCAGCTCGCCATAGCGCCATTTGCCCTTAATGAATTGAATTATCAGCACTTTAAGCCCGGCCCCGCATGCCCGCACGGCTGCGCCCAAGGCAGCGGTGGTTTTGCCTTTGCCGTGTCCGGTGTTGACCAAAATCAGTCCGGTCTTTGGTTTCATTTACTATTACCTCTTGTGCCGCACCTTCTCTGCCGTTATTTAAATAGTGACATTTAATCATCGTGGGCCAAAGGAGGCAAGCGTGGCGGCAGCATTGTATTCCCACAAAGGCGAGGGGGGAAGCATTATACAGGGACCGGGACTGGTGCATGCGGTGTATGGCCAAGGCGTGGGCAAGACCTCACGCTGTGTGGGTTTGGCGGTGCGGGCTTCCGGGGCAGGCTTCAAGGTGGCCTGGATCCAGTTCATGAAAGAGGATGGTTCAAGCGAAGTCAAGGTAATGAAAAAGCTGGACAACTTCGGTTTTTACTGCCCGCAGGACAAACATCCCTGGCTCACGGATAAAGGCGCTGAAGCAGTGCATATCCAGCATGCCGAGGCGGCTATGGGGTTGGCCTTCAAGGCTTTGCAAGAAGGCGCCCAGGTGATGATTTGCGATGAAATCCTGAACACGCTTTTTTTTCAAGTGCTGCGGCATGAGCAGGTGGCGGAGCTTATCCAGGCTTGCCGGGGAAAATGCGAACTGGCCCTGTCCGGCTCGGCGGTCAGCCCCGAGATGCTGGATCTGGTTGATTACGCAACCGAATTGAAACAGGTGAAGCACCCCTATTATCAGGGCCAGACGGCCAGGCTGGGCATAGAGTTTTGACCGGGATTGGGTAGAGAGATTTCCCTATGCCCACTATGCAATTGGAGGGCGTGGGGTGGTCCGGGGGTTATTCCCCTACATGCCTTCGGCCAGCCTCACCCGTTGCGGATCAAGGCCCCGGTCTTTGAGCCAACCGCGCACGGCTTTGAGATAACGGCGCATATAGGCTTGGTCTCCCCCCAATGCCCTGCGGCCAAAGAAAAAATTGATTTCCAACAATAAGGGGCCGCCTCCCGGGGGGAACAGCATATCCACCGCGGCCAGATCCAGCCCGGCGGACTTTCGCAGCCTGCCCGCCAATTCCCGGGCCCGTTCCAGATCATGGGGCCGGAAGTTGCGCTCAACCACCCCGCCCTGGCTCAAATTGGCCCGGAACTCCCCGGGCGCGCCGATCCGCCAAAAGGCCTCCAGATCATCGCCCATGATGACCACCCGCACATCGCGTCCCCGGGCCTCTATATATTGCTGCAGCACCATGCCCGGCGGGCCGTTGGTGCAGGAGGTATCCAGCCTAACCCCCACGGCTTCAAGCTCATCTGGGTCGTTGACCAAAAACACGTTCCGACCCTCGCCCCCGGATGCCCCCTTAGCCACCAAAGGAGGGGTAAGCCCCGCTTTTTGCACCTGGCCTCCGCGCCAGGCCCGCAAGGCCTGGTCCATGCCGCTGAACTCCATGGCCGGAGGCTGGGGTAAACCAAGCCGCTCGAATAAAAGCCGGTTGCCCACTTTGCCGCTGAATTCAAGCTGGGCCGCCGGACGGGGGAAATGGGGCAGCCCGCTCTTCAGGACCAGACGGTACAGGTCCGGGCGGCAGACCTGGGGCAATAGCACGACCGCCGCCCTGGCCAGGGCTTGGCTGTCCTCCGGGCCCAGTGGCCTTTGGGATATCAAAAGCAGGTTATGATCCGCCTCCAGGGCGGGGTGATAGCTGACTATGCGGCCGGGCAAGGCTTCCTCCTCAATATTCATCCTGAAATCTCCCACAAGGAGAGCCTGAAAACAAGCCCTGCCCGCCCGCTCCCGGCAAATCCCCATGAACAGTGCATGAAAATCTGCCTGGTTGTGCCTTGGTCGCACAAGCGCTATAAATTCATGCATGGCCCCGAAAGGAAACATATTAGCCATGCACCTGGGCGCCCTGGGGGATTTTGTGCTGTCCTGGCCCGCCCTCGGCCTGCTGGCCGGGGCCGGCCAACTGCACCTTTGGGGCCGGGCCGAATGGGGCCGTTTGATCCTGCCCCCGGACCGGGTGCACGAACGGGAATCCGCCCGTTTCGCCAGCCTGTTCAGCGGACAGCCCAATGCCGGTTTGCAAGACTGGCTGGGCGGATTTGAGCGGGCGGCTGTTTTCGCCCAAAAGCCACCGGCCGGTCTCTTGGCCGGGCTGGAAACGGTCTTGCCCGGCAAGGTGTGGCAAGTGCCCACCAGGCCCTCAGACAGCGGACCGCGCCACGCCGCGGAGGTGCAGGTCAGTGCCCTGCGCTCCTTCGGACTGACCCGCAAGGCCCCGCCGCTGAGTCCCCGCCTGTCCGGCCTGCCCGAAACCCGTCCGGTGCTTGCTCCGGGAAGCGGAGGCAAAAACAAGCGTCTGCCTGCTTCCATAATAAAACGGGCCCTGGCGGCCTGGCAAGGGGAGGACAGGCCCCCTCTGCCCCCTCTGGTGGTGCTGGGTCCGGCGGAGGACGAAGGCTACCGTAATGAAGTGCGGGGCTTGCTAAGACCCTGCCAGGCGGAATTATTGTGTGATCCCACAATTGCCGAACTGGCCGCAGTGCTGGCCGCGGCTCCGGTCTATCTGGGGGCGGACAGCGGGGTGAGCCATCTGGCCGCGGCCCTGGGCGCGCCCTGTCTGGTCGGGTTCGGGCCCACCAACCCGGAGGTGTGGGCTCCGCTTGGCAAACGGGTGTATATTAAAAGTTTCGAGGAATTGAACCGGCTTAACTTTGCGGCCATGAAATGGAAATAGACCATGTACCTGAAATATTGCCCCCAATGCGCCAAGGAACTCATCACCCGCGAACTGGGAGGCCGTAAGCGGCTCACCTGTCCGGACCCCCAATGCGGTTACACCTTTTGGGACAACCCCACACCGGTGGTGGGCGGCATAGTCGAATACGAGGGCAATGTGGTGCTGACCCGCAATCACGGCTGGCCCAGCGGCTTGTGGGGCATTGTGGCCGGTTTTTTGGAGCGGGATGAATCGCCCGAGGACGGCGTGGTGCGGGAAGTCGCCGAAGAGTTGGGGCTGCGGGCCAGCATTGTCAGCATGGTGGGCATTTATCCCTTTTTCCTGCGCAACCAGATCATATTCGCCTATCACTTACAAACCGAGGGTGAAATCATGATCGGCGAGGAACTGGCCGGAATCAAGCTGGTGCCGCCCGAACAACTCAAGCCCTGGCAGAGGGGAACCGGTCCGGCGGTGCGGGATTGGCTGATCGCCCGGGGAGTGCTTCAGGCATAGGCTGAATAGATATACCCGTCTTCAAGACCCCTGCGCTCGGCGGCCCCGCATCAGATCCGCCACCAGCACCAGGCCAAAGCCCCGGCCAAAAGAAAGTTCAGATCCACCAAGGCCTCGCTCATGGCTCCGGGGTAAATCCATGAACGGGTCAGGGCCAGAATCATAAAGGCTATGCCCCCCACGGGCAGCATGAGCACCCAGCTGAGCGAATGCATGAATCCGGCTATCAGGAGCAGCACCGCCAATCCGGAGGTGATGCGCACCAAGAGTTGGATGGTCTTATCCCGGCCCAGCAATATTGGTATGGTTTCCTTGCCCACGATCAGGTCCCCTTGCACATCCAAGATGTCAAACACGGAGCAGCGCACAAAAACCAGGCACAGGGTGTAGACAAACGCCATCAGCATACCCCACACCTGCCCGGCGCCCAGACTCACCGCCGGAAGCACCGCCGCCACCATGGCCCAGGCCAGGGTGGCCGAAAAGGTCTTGGAACCGGGAATATCCTTCAGGCGCTGAAAACCAATTCCCCGGGCCACGAAGCGGGGCAGAAAGCGGGTGGTGTACAAAAGCCCGGAAACGCTCATCAGGGCCATAAGAATCAAAGGCAGCACGCCCATTTCAGCGCATAACACCAAAGACCCCAGGGCCGAGGCCACTCCGGAGCCGATCAGAAAGCCCCGGTGCTTGATCAGAAAATGGGAGCGGTCCGGATCGTTGTACTTACCTGCCTCTTTATCAATAAAATGATTGAGAATATGCATGGCGTATATGTAAAAAACCGCAGCCATGATCAGTCTGGAATCGGGCTCGATGCCCTGCCACAAGGAAGCGGCCAGGGTCATGCCGCCCGCACACAAGGAGACCAGAATCTGGCTGCGCACCAAAAAACGCAGCACCCGGCCCAGCCAGTAGGCCACCGGGTTTTCACGCCGTGAGCGTATCGCCCCCAGCTCGCGCATCACCCGCTTGATCATCCAATTCGGCGTGCTGGCCCCGGCGGTCACCCCCACGCTGCCCAGTTGGCTGATGGCCTCCAGGTCAAGCTCTTTTTCGGTTTCGATCAAAAACACCGGCTTGCCGCCCACGCCCGCCAGTTCGGCCAGGCGTTTGGTGTTGCCGCTGTTGCGCCCGCCCACCACCACCACGCCGTCGACCTCGCCGGACAGCCTGCGCACCTCGTCCTGGCGGCGGCGGGTGGCGGCGCAGATGGTGTTGTTGACTTCCAGCGAGGGAATCCGCTCACTGAGCGCGGCCACAATGCGCTCGAAGTTGGCCTCGTTCTGGGTGGTCTGGGCCACCACCACGGCCTCCTCCAGCCGGGGCAGACCGGCCACCTCCTCCGGTTTGGAAACCACAAAGCCCATATCTCCGGCATGGCCGAAGAGCCCCACCACCTCCGGGTGATGGGCGTCACCCACAATTATCGTATGCTTGCCCTGATTGGTGCTGCGCCGGATGATGGCCTGCACCTTCACCACCCTGGGGCAGGTGCCGTTGATCACCTTGGCGAAACCCGCCCGCTTGAGACTGTCTTTCATCTCCGGGGGCACTCCGTGGGCCCGGATGATCACGGTTCCCCCGTCCTGGCTGTCCGGCGCCGGAATCTCCTCCAGCACAGAGATGCCTTTTGTCTTCAGCATGTCCAGCGCCTGGGGGTTATGGATCAGGGGGCCGAAGGTGCAGATAGGGCCTTTTGGGCTGTGGGCGGCATCCAAAGCCAGCTCCATGGCCCGGCGCACTCCCATGCAAAAACCGGCTGTTCGGGCCAAACGGGATTTCATCAGGCCGTCTCCGTTTCCTCAAGGCGCTCAAAATACTGCGCGCTCAAGCGCCACAGCTCATCCAAGTCCCGCATCGGCCCGGCCATGCGGCGAAAAGCCGCCGCACCGGGCAGCCCCCGGGTGTACCACATCATGAATTTGCGCACAAAATGAAGCGCATGCCCCTCACCGCCATATTGCCTGGCAAGTTCCATGTGGGCATGAAGAGCCTCTTGGCGTTCATGGGGGCCTATCTTTTGGGGCTCCACCCCGGCCAGACGGGCCTTGGCCCGGGCGAATATCCAGGGGTCGCCCATGGCGGCCCGGCCTATCATCACCCCGGCGCAGCCGGTTTCATGCAGCATGCGCACCGCATCCCTGCCGCTGCGCACGTCACCGTTGCCGATTACGGGCACCGGGCACCAGCCGGCCAGGCGCGCAATGGCCCCCCAATCCGCCTGGCCCGAAAACACCTGATCAGTGGTGCGGGCATGCAGGATGACAGCCGCCGCTCCGGCCTTGATTATCCCGGGAAGGAAGTCTTCCAGCCGATCGCGGTACTGGCCCAGCCGCACCTTCACGCTCACCGGCTTTCCCGCTTTTTCCACCACAGCGGCGGTAATTTCCGCTGCCCTTTGCGGGTCTTCCAATAGCGCCGAGCCCGCCCCCTGGCGGCGCACCTTGCGCACCGGGCAGCCCATGTTTATGTCCAGCAGATCAGCCGGAATCTCACGCAGCAGGGCGGCGGCCCGGCCCATGGATTCCGGTTCCCCACCGAAAAGCTGAATCCCGGCCGGGCGTTCGGTCCCCAGTATTTCAGCCAGCTTGTAGCCTTTTTTCTGCCCCATTACCAAGCTCTTGGCCGAGACCATCTCGGTATAGACCAGGTCCGCCCCGCCCTGGCGGGTCATCATGCGGTAGGCCGGGCTGGTGATCCCGGCCATGGGCGCGGCTACCAAGGGGCCGCCAAGTTTCAAGTCTCCGATCTGCATAATGCGGCAAGTCTACCGGACCCCGCTTGGGGTGTAAACGGAAGCTCCAGCCCACGGCCAGGGGTTATTTGGGGAGGCTGATTTTCGGATGCCGGAGCCCGCCATAAACATTCCGCGCCGATCCGGGATAAATCCTTTCAGAAGGGCCCGATATTGCAAGGCGGAGCTATTGACTAATAACCGGCCTGGCGCGATATATAATAGAAATAATCTGGAAGCATTAAGCTTATGAACAAACATAACAGCGATCCCCGCCCCGTTCGCCTCAAGACCCCAGCCGGACAAGCCGTGTTTGGGCCGGTGCCCAGCCGCCGCCTGGGGCTCAGCCTGGGGGTGGACCTTTTGTGGCCCAAGTCCTGCTCGTTGGACTGCCGCTATTGTGAATGCGGCCCCACCGACAACCTCACCACCCGGCGTCAGGTCTTCCGCGATCCCACAGAAGTATTGCAGGAAGTGAAAAACCGGCTTGCCGAGTTGGACCCGGGACCGGATTTCATAACCTTGGCCGGATCAGGCGAGCCCACCTTGCACAAGGATTTCGGCTGGATGGTGCAGGAGCTGAAGAAGCTGGGCCCCAAGGTGGCCGTTTTGACCAACGCCACCTTGATTAACGATCCCATAGTGCAAAAGGAATTGGCCCTGGCCGATCTGGTGGTGCCGAGCCTGGATGCGGTCAGCGAGCGGGCCTTCAGGCGGGTGAACCGCCCGGCCAAGGGCCTCACGCCGGAAAAAATCATTCAGGGCCTGGTGGAATTCAAGAAGCGGTATTCCGGAAAACTCTGGTTGGAGATATTATTAGTCGAGAACCTGAATGACTCCGAAGAGGAGCTGGCCGGCCTGATTGATGCGGCGGAGCGCATCGGGCCTGACAAGGTGCAGCTCAACACGGTGATCCGCCCGCCGGCCGACGGCTTATGCCGGCCGGTGAGCCGGGAGCGCCTGGAGGCCATCGCCGCCCGCTTCAGCATGCCCTGCGAGGTGAGCAGTCCGCCCCGGCGCAAAGCCCAGGCGGACCAGGGAAGCCTGGCCGATGAAATTGTGGAGATGACCCGCCGCAGGCCCCTGGAGCTGGAAGATGTGGCCAGGGCGGTTGGACTAAGTGTGGAGCGTGCGCAAGAATTGATTACGGAACTCAGCCAGGGCGGGAGGCTGGCCGAGGAACGGTTCGGAGAAAGGGTTTTCTACCGGGGCAGGGAGTAAATAGCGTTATGCAGCATCGTGATGATGAGCAGGCGACCCAGACCGCAGGGCTGTATCTGGGCCTGGATCTGGGATCGGTGAGTCTGAATAGCGTGGTGATCACCGGGGCGGGCGAGATTCTGTGGACCGATTACACCCGGACCAAGGGCAGACCCCTGCCCACGGCTTTGAAAGTTCTGGAGCGCATATTTGAGCGGCACCCCCGCGAAGACTTTGCCGCCTGCGGCTTGACCGGAACCGGCGCCGGAAACCTTGCCCCGCTGCTGAACGGGCTGATGGTGAATGAAATCATAGCTATCACCAGCGGCGTTTCGCGCTTTCACCCCGAGGCCGCAAGCATCATCGACATGGGCGGCGAGGACGCCAAGCTGGTCTTGACCCAGGCCGAACCGGGGGGCGGGCTGACCATCCGCGATTTTGCCATGAACACCATGTGCGCCGCCGGCACCGGGTCCTTCCTGGACCAGCAAGCCCACCGGCTGCAGCTCAGCATAGAGCAGTTCAGCGAACTGGCCTTAAAAAGCGAGAATCCTCCCCGTCTGGCCGGGCGCTGCTCGGTCTTCGCCAAGACCGATATGATCCACCTGCAGCAGGACGCCACTCCGGATTACGACATCGTGGCCGGTCTGTGCTTTGCCATGGCCCGCAACCTGAAGTCCAACATCGCCAAGGGCAAAAAGGTCACCCCGCCGGTGATATTCACCGGGGGGGTGGCGGCCAACCGCGGGGTGCACCGCGCCCTGGTGGAAGTCTTGGGCCTCAAGCCGGATGAGCTGATCATCCCGGAATTTTTCGCCTGCCTGGGCGCCCTGGGGGCAGCCCGTATCGCCCGACAGCAGGGCTATGCCCAGCCGATGCCGGATCTATCCGTGCTGGAAGCCGGAGCCCAAGCGGACCAGACCGAGGACCACGGCCTGCCCCGCCTGGTCTGGGGGGAGCATCATCAAACCGGGCTCATGGAAATCGAGGTGCCCCAAGGGCCTTTGAAAGGCTATCTGGGAGTTGATGTAGGCAGCATCTCCACCAATGTGGTGGTGATATCCGAAGAGGGCCGCCTCCTAAGCAAGCAATACCTCATGACCGCCGGACGCCCCCTGGAGGCGGTGAAGCAGGGTCTCAAAGAAGTGGGCCGGGAGTTGGGAGACCGGCTGACCATTTTGGGAGCCGGCACCACGGGCAGCGGACGCTACCTGACCGCCGACTTCATAGGCGCGGATATCGTGCGCAACGAGATCACCGCCCAGGCCACAGCCGCGGCCTACATAGACCCCAAGGTGGACACCATCTTCGAAATCGGGGGCCAGGACAGCAAATACATCTCACTGAAAGACGGGGCCATCGTAGACTTCACCATGAACAAGGTGTGCGCGGCGGGCACCGGTTCATTTTTGGAAGAGCAGGCCGAAAAGCTGGGCATCTCAATCCGTAATGAATTCGGCGACCGCGCCTTGAGGGCCGCCTGTCCGGCCAGCATGGGCGAGCGCTGCACGGTATTCATGGAATCCGACCTGGTGGCCCTGCAGGCCGCGGGCAAGGGGACCGACGACCTGGTGGCCGGGCTGTCCTATTCCATTGTGCAGAACTATCTCAACAAGGTGGTGGAGGACCGCCGCGTGGGGGAGCGGATATTTTTCCAGGGCGCTCCGGCGGCCAACAAAGGCATCGTAGCCGCTTTTGAATCCGTATTGGGCAGGCCCATCACGGTGCCCCCGCACCATGATGTGACCGGAGCCATAGGGGCCGCCCTTCTGGCCATGCGTGAACGGGACTGGAAAGAGTCCAGCTTCAAGGGCTTTGGGGTGAGCCAGGCCAATTACACCATCTCCACCTTCGAATGCGGAGGCTGCCCCAATGCCTGCACCATCCGCAAGGTGAAGGTGGAGGGCGAAAAACGCCCCCTGTTCTATGGCTCGCGCTGCGAAAAGTACGATGTGGACCAGTCCGCCCGAGGCAGTAAACGCGATCTGCCGGACCTGTTCGCCCAGCGTGAGGAGTTGCTCATATCATATATAGAGCCGCCCGCTCAAAGCCTGGGGACCTTGGGCGTTCCGCGCACCATGATTTTCCGGGAGCTGTTGCCTTTCTTCTCGGTGTTTCTGCGCGAGCTGGGATTTGAGGTGGTGCTCAGCGGCCCCAGCAACAAACGCCTGATTCACCAAGGGGTGGAGGTCCTGGTCAACGAGCCCTGCTTCCCCATAAAGGTTGCCCACGGACATCTGGCCGAACTCATGCAAAAGGGGGTGGAGCGCATCTTCCTGCCCAGCGTGATAAACCTGGAAGCGCCCAGCCATCCTTTGGGCTACGGCCAAGTCTGCCCCTATTCCCAGACCCTGCCCTACACCGCTCCGGCTTCCTTGGATTTCAAAGGCTCCAAGACCGAGCTGGTGACTTCGCCGGTGCATTTCGGCTGGGGTCCGGACATGCTGCTCAATAACCTGAAGGCCCTGGCCCAAAAGCTGGGCGCGCCGACTTCCCGGGTCAAAGCCGCTCTGCAGGCTGGGCAAGAGGCTCAACAGGATTTCTACGCCAGTCTGAAAAAAATGGGCCAAGAGGCCTTGAGCGCCATGAGGCCCGATGATCTGGCCATGGTGGTGGTGAGCCGTCCCTATAACGGGGCCGATCCGGGCATCAACCTGGGCCTGCCCGGCAAAATGAGGGATTTGGGAGTCTGGGCCCTGCCCATGGATTTCCTGGATCTGGAGCTCCAGATGGGCGCCGGGAATCTGGCCGAGATGTACTGGCGCTACGGCCAAAAGATACTGGCCTCGGCGAATCTGATCCGCAAAGATCCCAGGCTCTACGGGGTGTATATAAGTAATTTCGGCTGCGGCCCGGACAGTTTCATCGCCCACTTCTTCGCCCAGATCATGGAAGGCAAGCCCTATCTGGAAATCGAGATCGACGAGCACTCGGCCGACGTGGGCGCGGTGACCCGGCTTGAGGCCTTTTTGGATTCACTCAAAAACGCTCCGCCGATGGAACCCGAATCCAGGCCGGTCAAGCGCCGCGGGGTGTCCATCAAGGGCCGCAAGGTGTATGTGCCTCTGATGAGCGACCATGCCCATGGGGTGGCGGCGGCATTCCAGGCCTGCGGGGTGGCGGCGGAAGCCATGCCCCCCAGCGACGCCCGCACCCTGGAGCTGGGCCTTAAGCATACCTCGGGCAAGGAGTGCTATCCTTGCGCCCTCACCACCGGCGATATGCTCAAGCTGCTGCTTGATGACGGAATCAAACCCGGTAAGGCCGCGCTCTTCATGCCCTCGGGCACCGGCCCCTGCCGTTTTGGGCAATATCACCGTTATCACAGGCTGGTGCTGGATGAGATGGGCTTTGACGATGTTCCCATTTATTCCCCGGACCAAAGCGAGAAGCTGTACAGCGAACTGGAGATGGCGGGCGGCAGCGATTTCGTGCGCCTGAGCTGGCAGGGCCTGGTGGCGGTGGATCTTCTGCTGAAAGCCCTGCACGAAACCAGGCCCTATGAGAGCAAAAAGGGCCGCAGCGATGAGGTTTACCGGCGGCATCTGGACCAGCTCAAAAACGCCATTACCTCCCGGGGCGACTTGGTCAGGGTTATGCAGGGGGCCCGGGAGGATTTTGCGGGCATAGCCCGCACCAACGGCGCGCCCCGGCCCCTGGTGGGGATCGTGGGCGAGATCTATACCCGGGCCAACACCTTTGCCAACAGCGATGTGGTGCGGATGGTGGAGGAACTGGGCGGTGAGGCCTGGCTGCCCACGGTGGGTGAATGGGTGCTCTATATAAACTTCACCGGCAGCCGCCGGGCCCGCAATCTGGGATTGTGGAAGGCCTGGCTGGGCACCCAGATCAAGAATGCTGTTCAGCACAAAGACGAACGCACCCTGGGCGCGCCCTGGCGGGGTTACCTAAAGACCCTGCATGAGACCGGTACCAAGGAAATCCTAAAGAACGCCGCGCCCTATCTGCATGATTCCTATGAGGGCGAGGCGGTCTTGAGCCTGGGCAAATCCCTGGACATGAAGCGGCGCGGAGTGGCCGGGGTTATCAATGTGATCCCCTTCACCTGCATGCCCGGCACCATTGTGAACGCCATAATGAAGCGCCTGCGGGAAGACCATGGGGACCTGCCGTTTTTGCCTTTGGCCATGGACGGCCAGCAACAGGGCGGATATAAGGTGCGTCTGGAGGCCTTCATGCACCAGGTGGCTCAGCGGGCCGCCCGGCAGGATTGACCGCCCAGGGGCCCCGGGAGGCCGGCCACCTTTTCACGCTCTCGGACGCTGTGCGGCCTTCCAAAGGCTGGAGCAGGCTTGAACGGCCGGCCCCTCAGCGCGAGAGCCATGGGGGTGTTTGCATAAACTTTCCATGGCGGTACAGCCGGCGATTCCGCCTTGGTTGTTTTTTTAGGGGCCAGCTCGCGCTTTTTTTCGCAAAGTCAGCCGAGCGAGCCAAAAAAACCTGAGCAAGTTGATTTTGTATACAGTTTATTATTAATAAATTGAGCATATTAGAGCAAGTGATGCTATTCACAATTATTTGCTTGACAGGTGGGCGAACTCTGCGATAGAAAACACACTATCGCGGATTGTGACAGAGAGTACAAAGTCCGTTACTGCGTGCCGGAAACCAGACCCTCTCGATTTCAAACCGGTGACTTAAGTTCCTAGGGGTGATTGAACCCCCTGGGGGCTACGACTATAGAGGCTAGAGAAGTTGAACAACCAACAAAGTGAGTTGGCTTAAACCAACAACCAAACAAGCGATGGAGGAACTTAATGCCAAGCTTCGTAATGGTTGAAAAGTGCGATGGCTGCAAAGGTCAGGATAAGACCGCTTGCATGTACATCTGCCCGAACGACCTGATGCTCCTGGACAAGGACGGTTCTAAAGGTTATGGGGAGATGAAGGCTTTCAACCGCGATCCCTCGATGTGCTGGGAATGCTACAATTGCGTAAAAATCTGCCCCCAGCAGGCGATCGACGTCCGCGGTTACGCTGACTTCGTACCCATGGGTGCTTCCGTAGTGCCGCTGCGCGGTTCTGACAGCATCATGTGGACCGTCAAATTCCGTGACGGCTCTGCCAAACGCTTCAAATTCCCCATTCGGACCACTCCCGAAGGCGCAGCCGAGCCCCTGGGCGGCTTCGAAGGCGGCGATGATCTCGCTTCTGTCAACTTGATGACTGAGCCCGCTTCCGCCCGCGTGGACGAGATGCCCAGCATCTAACTTATTGGGGTTTATTGTAAGCAATAACCACCGCTAGAATCCTTTTTTGGAGGACAAGAATAATGGAAAATTGGGAAACCGTAGTCGTTAATACGGACCTCCTAATCTGCGGCGGCGGCATGAGCGCTTGTGGTTCCGCCGTGGAGGCTGCCTATTGGGCCAAGAAAAACGGCCTGAAGGTCACCCTGGTTGACAAGGCCGTCCCCACCCGCTCCGGCGCTGTGGCCATGGGCCTTTCCGCCATCAACGAGTACATTGGCTACAACAACGGCGAGAATACCTGCGAAGACTATATCCGCTACGTGCGTCAGGACCTCATGGGCATCGCCCGTGACGACCTGGTCTTCAACATCGCCCGTCACGTTGACTCTTCCGTGCATCTGTTCGAAAAATGGGGCCTGCCCATCTGGACCGATGAAAACGGCAAGTACGTCCGTGAAGGCCGCTGGCAGATCATGATCAACGGCGAGTCCTACAAGGTCATCGTGGCCGAGGCCGCCCTGAACGCCATGAACGAAGGCGGTTTTGAGGTTTACGAGCGCGTGTTCATCGTCGGTCCCATCATGGACGGCGACAAGATTGCAGGCGCTTACGGCTTCAGCACCCGCGAACAAAAATTCTACGTATTCAAGGCCAAAGCAGTCTGCGCCCAGATGGGCGGCGCGGTGCACGTGTTCCGTCCCCGGTCCACCGGTGAGGGTCTTGGCCGTTCCTGGTATCCCCCGTTCAACTCCGGTTCCAGCGCCTACTTCACCGTGACCGCCGGCGCCGAGATGACCTGCCAGGAAATCCGCTTCATCCCCGTGCGCTTTAAGGACGCTTATGGTCCGGTCGGCGCCTGGTTCCTGCTGTTCAAATCCCGCGCCACCTCGGCTACCGGCGGCGAATACATGGCCGTGCGCAAAGAAGAGCTCTCCAACTGGGCTCCCTATGGCTTGGTGAAACCGATCCCGGCCAACCTGCGCAACTACCTGGGCATGCTGGACGTGGACGCTGGTCTTGGCCCCTTGTACATGGAAACCGCCGAGGCCATCCAGAATCTGGCTGAAGCCTACAAAGACGACAAAAAGGCCTTCAAGAAAAAAATGAAGGAACTTGAGTCCGAGGCTTGGGAAGACTTCCTGGATATGACCGTGTCTCAGGCTATCCTGTGGGCCGCCAACAACATTTATCCCGAGCAGAGCCGCTCTGAGATCGCCGCCTGTGAGCCTTACTTCATCGGTTCGCACTCCGGCGGTTCCGGCGCTTGGGTTTCCGGCCCCGCCGACATCGACACTCCCTACAAGTGGGGCGTGGGCGATGACGTATACTGCAACATGACCACCGTCAAGGGCCTGTTCACCGCTGGTGACGGCTCCGGTGCTTCCAGCCACAAGTTCTCCTCCGGCTCCCACGCCGAGGGTCGCGTAAGTGGTAAGAACGCCATCAAATACATCGTCGACCATGGCGCCGAGCCCAACATCTCCGACGAGAAAATTGCGGAGATAAAGGAAAGCTGCTTTGCTCCCATGGCTCTGTACGAGGCTAACAAAGGTTACACCACCGACGCCAACATCAACCCCGCATACATCCGTCCCATGCAGTTCATGTTCCGTTTGCAGAAACTGATGGACGAGTATGCCGGCGGCGTGTCCTCTGCATTCAAGACCAGTAAATCCCTCTTGGAGCGGGGTCTTGAGCTGATGGAGATGCTGAAAGAAGACTCTACCAAGCTGGCGCCGAAGACTCCTACGAGTTGGAGCGCTGCTGGGAGAACGTGCACCGTATGTGCCAGGCCGAGACTCACATCCGCACCATGCTGTTCCGTGAAGAGACTCGCTGGCCCGGCTACTATTTCCGCGCCGACACCCCCAGGATGGACGAAGAGAACTGGAATTGCTTCGTCAACTGCGCCCTCAAAGACGGCGAGTGGGAGTTCTGTAAGCGGGACGTGCATAAGCTGATCGACTAGTTTATGACCTCTTAGCTTAATAACTCCAGGCGCCGCCCTCGCTGGCGGTGCCTGGAGTTTCTTGATTATGCTTGTTATATCAGGCGCGAAGACGGCGTCTGCGGCCCAAAGGCGCGGCCGGATAACTTGTAGGCGCTCTTTTTTAGAGCATCAATGAGCTATCCGGGCTGGACTTTAATTGCCGGGATATGCTATTAAAAAACCCATTTACCCGGCAGCTCTAAGGCTGTCCGGATCATAAGTTCCGCAACACACCCTGGCTTTTCCTTTGGCTGTGTAGGCTTTGTTTGAAATGGCCTGAGGCGGGAAAAGGCGCGGGCACGCGAAAATCACACGCGGAGGTGACCAATGACGGATCAGGACAAGACCAGCATTGTTGTGGTCGGTGGCGGCATCACCGGGCTCACTGCCGCCCTGGAAGCCGCTGAGGCGGGCCAGAAGGTAGTCCTGGTGGAAAAAAACCCCTATCTGGGTGGCCGGGTGGCCCAGCTCCACCAGTATTTCCCCAAATTCTGTCCACCCTACTGCGGGCTTGAGATCAACTTCAAGCGCATTCGCAGCAATGCCAATATCGATGTGTACACCATGGCGGAAGTAACCAATATAAATGGTTCCGCCGGGAACTACACGGTTTCAATCAAGCAGGCCCCGCGCTATGTCAATGACAAGTGCACCGCCTGCGGACTGTGCGCCGATGCAGTGGAAACCACCATCGATAATCCCTTTAACTACGGACTGGACCAGATCAAGGCGGCCTACCTGCCCCATGACATGGCTTTTCCCTTCAAGTACGTGATTGATCCTTCCATCGCCGGCACGGCTGACGGCCAGAAGGCCGCCGATGCCTGCCCCTACGGCGCAGTGGATTTGGCTGACAAGGGCCAGGAGATCGAAGTAAAGGCCGGGGCCGTGGTATGGGCCACCGGCTGGACCCCCTACGACGCCACCAAGCTGCAAACCTACGGATTCGCCGACGCCCCGAACCTGATCAGCAATGTTCAGATGGAGCGCCTGGCCGCTCCGGCCGGCCCCACCGGCGGCAAGATCCAGCGGCCCTCTGACGGCGAAGCTCCCAAGAGTGTGGCTTTTGTGCAGTGTGCGGGCTCCCGCGATGAGAACCACCTGCCCTACTGCTCCACCATATGCTGTCTGGCCAGCCTGAAACAGTCCATGTACCTGCGCGAGCAGCTGCCCGACACCGAAGTGACCATCTACTTCATTGACATCCGGGCCATGGACCGCAATGAAGACGTATACACCAAGGTGAAAGCCGACGGCGGAGTCAACTTCATCAAATCCAAGATCGCCCGCATCACCCCCGTGGCCGGCGGAGGCCTGCAGGTGGAGGGCGAAAACACCACCACCTTGGAAAAATTCACGGCCGAGCACGATCTGGTGGTTTTGGCCACCGGCATGCAGCCCAACACAGCCGAAAACAAGGTGCCCGGCGATGTGCAATATGACGATTACGGCTTCCTGTGCCCGGACGAGGGCATCATCGGGGCCGGTACTGTGAGGCGCCCCTGTGAGGTGGTCTCTTGCGCCCAGGACGGCACTGCGGCCGCCTTGAAGGCCATCCAAAAGGTGTAGGGGAGGTTATAGACATGGAACTGAAAAACGTTTGTTTTTTGTGCAAGGGCTGCGGCATCGGCGATGCCTTGGATATGGAGGAACTGGCCAAGGTAGTCAAGTCCGAGGCCAAGATCCCCGAGGTCCACGAGGTGGACGTGCTGTGCTCGCCTGAAGGCATAGAAGCCATCAAGGCCCAAATAGCCGAGGGCGCCACCGGCGTACTGTTGGGAGCCTGCTCCGCCCGGGTCAAGACCGACGAGTTCAGCTTCGGCGACGTGCTGGTTGAGCGCGCGCCTTTGCGTGAACAGGTGGTCTGGGCCCTGGAAGGCTCTTACGAGGATGAAGAGGAAGAGGGCGAAGACCGCCAGATGGCGGCTGAAGACTACATGCGCATGCATGGGGTCAAACTGATGAAATGCAAGCCCGCCCAGCCCTATCAGCTGGAAGAGGAAATCAATAAAGCCATCATGGTGGTGGGCGGCGGCCCCGCCGGGCTGAACGCGGCGGTGGAAGCCGCGGGCGCGGGCACCCAGGTCTATTTGGTGGAAAAAGAGGCCGAGCTGGGCGGATTCCAGGCCAAGATGGCCAAACTGGGTCCCCAGACTCCTCCCTACCAGGAACTTGAAGAAAACAATATCGGCGATCTCATCGCCCAGGTTGAGGGCAACGGCTCCATCACGGTTTATAAAGGCACCACCGTGGCCAAAACCGCAGGCCAGCCCGGCGCTTACACCATCGACCTGGCCAACGGCGAGAGCTTCAAGGTCGGCGCAATCGTGCAGGCCACCGGCTGGATTCCCTACGAGGCCGAAAACCTCAAGGATGAACTGGCCTACGGCAGCCATCCCGACATCATCACCAACGTGGAAATGGAAGCCAAGGCCAAGGCCGGCTCCATCGGCCGGGCAGACGGCTCCACCGTGAACGCGGTGGCCTTTGTGCAGTGTTCCGGTTCCCGCGATGAAAACCACCTGCCCTACTGCTCTGCTTTCTGCTGCTTGGTGAGCCTCAAGCAGGCCATGTATGTGAAAAAGCAGAACCCCGAGGCCGCGGTCTATGTGGTGTATAAAGACATCCGCACCCCGGACCAGTCGGAGGAAGTCTACCGCCAGGCCCAGTCCATGGGCGTAATCTTCATCCGCCGCGATGAGGAATACCCGGTGATCAAGGAATCCGGCGGCAAGCTCACCATGACCACCAAGGACGTTCTGATCAATGACGAGGTGATCCTGGAGGACCTGGACCTGGTGGTCCTGGCCACCGGCATGAAGCCCAACAACCCCAAGGTTGTGGACATGCCCCTGATCCCCTTCAACATGCCAGACACCGAAGGCAAGAAGCTGACCGCGGAGGCCAAGGCCCAGTGCGAGGACTGGAGCGTGTTGAACCTGGCATACCGCCAGGGGCCCAACCTGCCCACCATAAAGTACGCCATGCCGGACAGCCATTTTATCTGCTTCCCCTATGAGACCCGGCGCACCGGCATCTACACCGCCGGCGCGGTGCGGCGTCCCATGCGGCTAACCCGGGCCAAGGAAGACGGCACCGGCGCGGCCCTGAAGGCCATTCAGTCCATCCACGGCGCGGAATTCGGACAGGCGGTGCATCCCAGAAGCGGGGATATAACCTTCCCCGAATTCGCCATGCAGCGCTGCACCCAGTGTAAACGCTGCACCGAGGAATGCCCCTTCGGCGCCATCAACGAAGACGAAAAGGCCAACCCGCTGCCCAACATCACCCGCTGCCGCCGCTGCGGCACCTGCATGGGCGCCTGTCCCGAGCGCATCATCGGCTTTTCCAATTACAACATCGATATGATCGGCTCCATGATCAAATCGGTGGACGTGCCCGATGAGGACGAGGAGAAACCCAGGATCCTGGTGCTGGCCTGCGAGAACGACGCCCTGCCCGCCCTGGAGATGGCAACCAGAAAGGGCATGAAGCTCAGCCCCTGGGTGCGCATCATCCCCATGCGCTGCCTGGGCAGTGTGAACCTGATCTGGATCGCGGACACCTTGAGCAACGGCTTTGACGGTGTGCTGCTCATGGGCTGCCGCCCCGGCGACGACTACCAGTGCCACTTTGTCAAGGGCTCCGAGCTGGCCAACGTGCGCATGAGTAAGATCGCCGAGACCTTGGACCGCCTCATGCTGGAATCCGAGCGCGTGCAGGTGGCGGATATCGCCATCAACGAGGCCGCAAAGGCCATCCAGGTTATCGACGACTTTGCGGAGCTTTTGGACGACCTGGGGCCCAACCCCATGAAGGGCTTCTAAGATCCGCATCATAGGCTTAACCGGCGGAACCCTCTAGAGGGTTCCGCCTTTTTCTTGCCCGCCCAAACCCGGCCCGCTCCACGGCTCCGGTTGACTCGGGGTGTCAGCTGTTTACCTTTAAGGGGAGCCAAGCGCCGGCGGGTGATGATGACCCGCCGGAAACCCACCCTTTTAGCGGGTGCATCAGGAGGATGACATGAATGACCGAGACAAGACCCTCTGCCCCTATTGTGGACAAAAGATGAGCAAATGGGTGGCTCCGTCCACCAGCACCTGGGGCAGCGAGTATCAATGGATATGCTTTAACGACGACTGCGAGTATTACCAGCGGGGCTGGGACTACACCTTCAACAAGATCGGCATCAAGGCCAGCTACCGCCACCGCTACGACCCGGAAACCGGCCAGGAAGGCCCCTTCCCGGTGAACACCCCAGAGGCGGGAAAAGACGGTATAATGGAAGATTAAAGGCAAAGGAATGTTAGCCAGATAGATTTTTTCATGACTTGAAGTTTATGGGGATATCTTAGTGTCAACATAGCAAGTGCGATGAATGCGTTAGAACGAAAAAAAACTACCGTAGTGTCTAAGTATGCCTCGGAGTATTTTTCAGAGGCTGACTGGCTAACACTAGGACAGATCACAGGACATCTAGATATCATTACAGGGCATGGAAGACTCCTAAGGTCATTGTCTTTTGGTGATGAGGACTATGGTCATTGCGCAGCTGAGGTAATCGACAAAATATTCAACGATGATCCAAATCTAATACCCGACGTAATAGACCACTTCGATATTGACCTGTGGTTTGAACAAAAAGATCCAGTAAAATATCAAAAGATATTTCTTGATAGTGGAATAACTAGCGCTGACTTCTGGAAAGACGGATATTATAAACTTTTCATAAGTCACCTTTCGTCTAACAAAGTTCGCATGTCTGCAATGAAAGAGGCTTTCATGCAATGGGGTATCTTTGCTTTTATTGCACACGATGACATTGAGCCCACGCGAGAATGGCGAAATGAGATTGAAGTTGCACTTGAATCCATGGATGTAATGGTTGCGGTTGTTGAACCAGGGTTCAAAAAATCAGACTGGTGTTGCCAGGAAGTTGGATATGCTCTTGGCCGAAAAATAGACATCGTGCCCCTTCGGGCAGGTAAGGATCCC
This sequence comes from Desulfarculaceae bacterium, assembly GCA_963675675.1. Lineage (GTDB taxonomy): Bacteria > Desulfobacterota > Desulfarculia > Desulfarculales > Desulfarculaceae > Dethiosulfatarculus. Next base: position 5,804,853 of record OY776512.1, on the reverse strand, counting down.
TTCGGTTTTTTTGGTAAGTATCAAGGTATTCAGGTCAAAGGCAAAACCCCAACAGATGCTGCAAATGAGGTAACTAAGCTTCTTCTGAAAAAACCAAACCATCGCTCGAAGTTAATTCAGTGTATGACTAAAGCGTTTACAGAGCTTAAATCTTCCGACAAAACATCTACAATATCTCTTTTAGATTCGTGGAATGTATTGACTAACCAGCAACTTAAAGGGGTTATTGAAAGATCGCTCCTATCTGATCGTGAGAGAGAGCCCCTTACTAGAATAATCAAAAAAGTTGGGGCTTTTACAAAAGAAGCAGAAACGCTATATCAAAAAGGGATTAAAGATGATATTCCTTTTTAACATTATTTTCTAAAAACAAACCGCATCGATACCGTATCTATTCCGGTTGTAGTAATTGGAGGGGTGCACGGGAGGGTGTGTTAATTCTCTACCATTTGAAAGACAAACCATATGGACCAACCAGATATCAGACGCAACGACCCCTGCCCCTGCGGCAGCGGCAAGAAATTCAAGAACTGCCACATGGGCCGGGAGGACGAGCTGGTCACCGACCAGATGCAATTGAGCCCCGGCGAGATAGCGGTGCGCATCAAAAAGCTGCCCCCGGCCGACAACCCCAAGGCCGCCGAGATGGTGAAAGACATGGTCTTCACCAGTAAAGCCGGGCGCAAGGTGCGCATCAAGCTGGTGGATCTGGAGGCCTACCGCCAGCTCAGCCTCATGGGCGCCCCCAGCCAGAGCCAAGGCCCCGGCGGGGTGATGATCAACCCCTTCAAGACCCGGGTGCTGGACCCGGACCATATATACATCGCCCTTTCGCCCGATGCCGAAGAATCAACGGTGCTGCATGAAGTCGCTCACGTGGCCGACCTCATAGAGGGTTCGGGCATGCAGCCCGAGCGCGGGGTGGCCGTGGCCCAGGAGACCGGCCTGCCTCCGGAGCTGACCGAGCATCCCCAGGAATACGGCGAGCGCCTAATGGCCATGAGCGAGGAATTGGGCATAGAGCTGGACGCGGAAGACGAGATCATCGCCATTCTGACCCGGCGGCAGCTTCTGATCCCCGGCAAAACCATAGCCCGGGCCAAGCATCACGAGCTGGTCTCCAGCGCGGACCGCGTCGTGCGCTACCTGAATGAAAACCAGGACGAAATCCAGGCCCGCATAAAAGGCCGCAAGGGCTATATAGCGCCCAAAAAGCAAAAAGATTAAGCAGGATTGATCGGGTCCGGGCGGAATATGGGTCGCCCGGGCCTCCATGTCTGTTGGGTCTCCCGCCATTATAAAGCAGTGGGCCTGTCCTCTTTTTAAGTGTGCTATACTTTTTTGGGGAAAGTCCGGCTTTCCCAATAGCCACTTCCAACCCGCACCCTAAGCTGAGATGCTGGCGCTATGGCCCTGGTAACCGTCCTCATGCCCGTCTTTAACATGGCCGCCACCATTGCCATGTCCATTGACAGCGTGCTGAGCCAGACCCACCGGGAGCTTGAGCTTTTGGTGATCGACGACGGATCAAAAGACGCCACGGTTGAGGAAGCATCCCGCTATCTGCCCGGCGGGGAAAAGGCCGACCCCAGGGTGCGGCTTATAAGGGAAAACCACGGCGGCAAACTGGCGGCCCTGGATGCGGGCCTGCGCCAGGCCAAGGGCGAGTACACCGGCATCCTGGATGCGGATGACACCTGGCCGCCTGAAAGCGCGGCCTTAAGGGCCCGGGCCCTGGCGGATCGTCCGGATGCGGTGGGGGTGTATGCGGATGCCAACTATATGGACTATGCGGGCAAGGTGTACCGCACCCGCAAGTCCAGGCCCTATGAAAGCAAATATGAGCTGGTCACCAGCCTGATTGTGCCCATCATCGGAACCACTTTGATGGTGCGGACCGAGGTTTTCAAAAAGCTGCTGCCCCTGGACCGTTCTTTTGTGCGTAGCGATGACGCCTATATCAACATAGAGCTGGCCTCCAAAGGGCCCCTGATCTACCTTCCCCAGGTCATACTCAACTACCGCAACTATCCCAGGCCGGACAACCTGCGCCTGCGCCTCAGATCCATTTATCACGACATCAGGCTGATAAACCGCTATTGCAGCGGCGCGTGGCTGATCAGGGGCTACTTGTTCAAGGTGGCGGGCGGGCTTTTGAAATTCGCCTATGAAGCGGTTAATCCCAAGAAATGATAACTTCCCTGAAAGCTGGAGCTATTGTTGAACATTGCCTGCTGAGAGCCCCGAAATAGCAGCGGAGAAGTCTTGCGGAAAGCTCAAGGTGCTGTGGCTGACCACACTTTTCCCCAACCCCTACAGTCCCGGCCGCGCGGCCTATGCCCTAGAGGCCCACGCGGAGCTGAAAAAGCTGTGCAGGCTGCGCGTGGCCGCCCCGGTCATGTGGCCGGACCGCTGGCTGCAAAGGGGCGGCAAAAACCCTGACTACGCCGATCCCCCCGGGGTCAGCCATCCAGTCTATTACTACCCGCCCAGGATCAAGCGTAACCTGCATGGCTGGTGCCTGTTCCGCTCGGCCTGGCCCGCTATTAAAAAGCAGGCCGGGGAGCTTGGGCCGGATGTGCTTTTGGCCAGCTTCGTGTATCCGGACGGCTATGCCGGCATGCTGGCCGCCCGCCGCCTGGGGATTCCCTTTGTGGTGCATGCCCGGGGCAGCGACCTCATGATCCTGGGGGACAATCCCCGCCGCAGGCCCCTGATCCAAAAAACCTTGAGCGAAGCGGCCCAGGTAATCGCCGTGAGCCGGGCCCTGGCTGATAAGGCCGTTGAGCTGGGGGCGGACCCGGCCAAGGTGCATCATGTGCCCAACGGGGTGGATCAAAAACGCTTCCGGCCCCGGGACCAAAAGCAGGCCCGCAGGGCTCTGGGCTTAACAGAACCCGGCCCCTGGATACTGTTTGTGGGCAACCTTGTGCCCGTAAAGGGGCTGACCCATCTGCTGGACGCCTTGGCCGGGCTGCCCCAGGCCAAGTTACTTCTGGTGGGTGCGGGGCCCTTACGCACCCAGTTGGAAGAAAAAGCCGGCGGATTGGGAATTTCCGGCCGGGTGGTTTGGGCCGGGCCCCAGGGCCATGACCGCATTCCGGACTATATGGCTGCCTGTGACTGCCTGGCGCTCTCCAGTCTGAGCGAGGGCGACCCCAACGTGGTTTTGGAGGCGCTGAGCTGCGGCAGGCCGGTGGCGGCCAGCCGAGTGGGTGGCGTGCCCCAGATGATCACTCAAGGGGTGAACGGCTTTTTGGCCGAGCCCGGAGACCCGGAGTCCCTGGCCCAGGCCTTAAAGCAAACGCTTGAATATAACTGGAGCCCCGAATCGGTGGCCCTGAGCGTGGCCCGGCGCAGCTGGACCGCCACCGCCGAAGGCTATCTAGCGGTGCTGCAAAAGGCCGCATCCGTTTGATAACAGGAATATATTGAAGTGAACCAGCCAAAGAAAAAAGTCTTATTGATCAGCTACGTTTTCCCCCCCGGAGCCGGGGCCGGGGTGCAAAGGGCGGTGAAGTTCGCCAAATACCTGCCCCATTGGGGCTGGCAGCCGGTGGTGCTAACCTCCGATCCCCGCTCGGTGCCCATGAAGGACCCCAGCCTGCTGGATGACCTGCCCCGGGATCTGGCCCTGATCCGCACTCCCACCATAGAGCCCAAGATGGGGCCCGGTGGAGCCGGTCCCGGGGCTTCGTCCGGCGGCCTGGCCGCGCTCAAACTCATGGTGCGAAACCTGCTGTTTCCCGACCGGCATATTCTCTGGCTGCCGTTGGCCCTGCCCTATGCCCTCAAAGCGGCAAAGCGGCACGGGGCTGACCTGGTCATGGTCACCGCCCCGCCTTTTTCATCCATGTTTCTGGGCTGGGCGGCAGCCAGGCTCTTGGGGCTGCCCCTGGCGCTGGATTTCAGGGACGACTGGGCCGGGCTCTACACCCATGCCTATGGAATCCAAAAGGGAGGCTCCCTTTGGAAAAAGGCCGTGATCCGCAGCGAAAGGTTCCTGGTCCGGCGGGCGTCCCTGGTAATCGGCAACACCCCGGCCCTGACCCGAAGACTTGAGGCCGACCATGGAGGCGAGGCCCGCTTCACCTGGCTGCCCAACGGCTATGACACCGATGATTTCATTGATCAAAGCCCCCACCGCCCCCCGGAAAAACCGGCCGGACGTCTGCATGTGCTTTACACCGGCACCGTGTTCGAGGGCTCGCCCTTACATCACTTCTGGGGGGGCGTGGCCTTGCTGCCCCAGGCGCTACGCGAAAAGCTGTGGGTGGAGGTGGTGGGCCGGGTTCTGCCCGGCCAGACCGCGGACCCGGGCCTTGCCGGGCTGACAGTCAAGGTGCGCGGGTATGAGCCCCATGCCAAGGTGCTCTCCCGCATGATGAGTGCGGATCTTTTGCTTTTGACCCTTGGAGCCCAATCCGATGAAACCCGGGTGGTTCCGGCCAAGCTGTATGAATACATGGCGGCCGGGCGTCCCATCCTGGCCTCGGTGCCGCCTAATGGCGAAGCTGGCAAGTTGGTCAGGCTATATGGACTGGGCGCCGTGGTTCCGCCCGATCGGCCCCAAAAACTGGCCGATGCCCTGGCGGCTTATATTGCAAATCCGCCCCAGGGCCCCAAAACAAAACCCTTGGCCTTTGACCGCCGCTATCAGGCCTGGGCCCTGGCCGATGAGTTAAACCATTTACTATAAGACGGAGCCTTGCCAGATCACCCCCCCATGCCCGGTACAGCCAGCGGGCCGGAGGCAAGGCGTCCAGCAAGCGAGCGCCGCAGGTGTAGCCTAAGTTACATCGAGGCGCGAACGCAGCCGGCAACCCAGTATATGGACCGCTGGCGCAGCCGGACGTGCAACCTTCGTGGAAATATGCGGGTCAGGCCCAGTCGATGGCCCAGCGGCACCAATACTCCTCATCCCCGCGGTCAGGCGGACAGGTTATGGTGACCAGCTTCAGTTTGGGGTTGCACTCTTTCACAAAGCCCACCAGATAGCCCTCCCGCACCTGGCGGCAGGGATGAGGCTCCAGGCCTTTTCCGATCCGGATAAGCTGGGTGCGGCATTGGTCCACCTGGAAAATGGCGCTGCCGTCGGGCTCCACGCTGAAGCTCTTGCCCATGTGGCTGACCGACCACGAGGTGTGGCGCAAGAGCATCAAGGTCTGGGCGGGGTCGGGCTCTTCCATGTCCAGCATCTTTTTCAGCTCCTTGGCCTCCACTCGGCCCATGTAGGCCCAGCATTCCGCGTCAACATCGGTGGCTTCCTGCATGTCGTGCCGCTTTTCGATGCCCAAAAAATATAATCCATCCACCCGCCAGATGTTCTTGATCTGGGTGAAGATATATTCATAAAGTTGCTCACGGTCCATGGCATCAAAGATTTCCCGGTCCACTTCCGGAATATTCGCTGATTTTTCCTTTTGCTGGCTCATTTGCAGTCCTCGTGTTTAGGGTTTGTGGCCAACACCTTAGCTTTTAGGCCATTTGAGGTCAAGGTTGACATGTCCTCCCGGCATGGCGCATTATCATGACCCGGAGGTCATATTATGCCTGAAAACACCACCGCCGCCGATGGCCCCCGCCGGGGCAGAAAGAAAAAACCCAACGCCGAAAAAAAAATGCTGGAGGCGGGACTTCAATTAATGGCCGCAAATGGCGTGTTTGAATGCCGGGTGGAGCAGATCACCCAGGCGGCCGGGATGGGCAAAGGCAGTTTTTTCAACTATTTCGGCAGCAAAGAAGGCTTTGTGGTCCGGCTGGTGGATTTTGTGCTCAGCGATCTGGCCCGCCGGGTGAGACCGGTGGGGCTCACTCCCACGGACGCGGAGTCGCTTTTGGCCGGGGTGGGGGCCGTGCACATGCGCTATTTCCAGCTCCGGCCCCAGGCGGCCTCGCTGCTCACCCAGGCCTGCCAACTGGCCGGCCATGAAAAAGCCGGGGATAAGCTGCGCCTGCGTGTTGAACAGCATCTGGAGCTTTTGTGCACCATGCTGGAGCCCGCCTGCGAGCCCCTGGGCTGGCCCCCTGAAAGGGCGCGGGAGCTGGCCCTGATGATTCTGGCCAACTGCATCGGATACTTTTGGTTTGGCAACGCCCTGGGGATCGGCCAGGACATCCCCATGAATCTATTGGACCGCCTGGCCAAGGCCCAGGCCAGGGGCCTGGGCGGGTTATAATAAAGGGGCGGCCGTCCATGGCCGCCCCTGTTTTTTCCCATGATTGAATTCTCAGATCAGCTCTTTCACCGCGGCCAGGGCGGCGTCATAGTCCGGCTCGGTGGGCACCTCGGGCACGATCTGGATGTATCTGACCACGCCTTCCCGGTCCACCACATGAACCGCGCGGGCCAAAAGCCTCAGCTCCTTGATCAACAGGCCGTAGGCATTGCCAAAGGATGCGTCGCGGTGGTCGCTGAGGGTGATAACCTGCTCCACCCCGGCCGCGCCGCACCAGCGGGCCTGGGCAAAGGGCAGGTCCATGCTCAGGGTCAGAATCACCACATCGTCACCCAGGTTGGCGGCTTCCGAGTTGAAGCGCCTGGTTTGCAGATCGCAGACCGCAGTATCCAGCGAGGGCACCGAAGAAAGAATCATCACCTTGCCTGCATAGTCGGACAGCTTTTTTTCCGCCATGGAATTATCCAGGGCCACAAAATCCGGGGCCTTGTCTCCCACTTTCACCTCGTTGCCCACCAGGGTGAGCGGGTTGCCATTTGAACTTACCAGTCCGGTTCTTTCAGCCATTTTAACTCTCCATATCTAATGTTCAGAATAAACAGCCTTGTTGCGGGCTTCAGCCCATGTCCGGTGTGGGAATGCCGTCTGAACAGGGCACCCCCACTTGACAGAGCCCGCAACCGTAAATCTCTAGGTCATAGTTCTTTTGCACATAGGGTTTCACATTGTCGTATAGATGCCGGCGGCATTTCACCTTGTCGTGCCCCCGGGGGCTCAAGGCATTCACCGGACAGCGGTCTATGCACTTGCGGCAGCTGTCGTGGGTGTAGTGCAGGCAATACGCCCGGTGGTTGTCATATGGCCTTGGCGTGGCCGGAACCGCCGCCTGCACCAGCACCGAACCCGCCCGTATGGCCTTGCCCTTGGCGGTGATCAGGCCATCGCACAGGCCGAAAGTGCCCAGCCCCGCCGCGTGGGCCGCATGGCGTTCAGACCAGCTGGAGGCATAACCGTAGTCCGGGGATTGGTGCCCACCCCATTCCGGCATGAGCGGGGGCGCCACAGCATCCAGCCCCATGCCCTCAAGCCGGGCCACAACATATTTGCGCAGCGCATCATTGATCATCTCACCGTAGAGCCGGGTGGATGCCCAGCGTTTACCGGGATAAACCTTTTCCCTTGCGTTCTCATCCTTGGTGGCCTTGGTTTGGGGCAGCACCCAGGCAATGACGCTCAATTCAGACGCCGAAACCGCCTGCCCGCCCAAAAATATGCTGAAAGCCTCTTGGGGCAGCCAGAAGAAATCCCCCACATGCCCTTTGATCTCGGCGAATATGGGATCGTCCCCGGCCGCAACACCCACCAGGGGTTCTTGCCAGGCGGGCTCATCCAGGCCTGGCCGCAGCCTGTTGTTCTCCGGTTCGGCTATAAAACCTTGGATCATATCCGTAATCGTTTTGATGCTGAGTTCTGCAAGCGGCATTTTCGTATTCCATCCGTTGTCTATGGTTTCAGTATGACCTTCCCACTTACAGACTATACGCGGCCATGCTACAATTGTTAAGTTCGTATCACGTGGCTTAATCAGGCAAATTCAGGTTGCGTGCCGCTGCATCCGTTGGTATGCTTATCAGTAATCATTATTGAATTAAATTCAATCATAAAATTGAAAGGAAGCAATTATGTCCAAATCTCAAGAAAACTTGGCCGCCGCCTTTGCCGGGGAATCCCAAGCCAACCGTAAATACCTGGCCTTTGCCAAAAAAGCCGACGAGGAAGGCTATCCCCAGGTTGCCCGCATGTTCCGCGCCGCCGCCGCCGCGGAGACGGTTCACGCCCATAGCCACCTTCGGGCCATGAACGGCGTAGCCAGCACCGAAGAAAACCTGAAGGCGGCCGTGGCTGGCGAGACCTTTGAGTTTAAAGAGATGTATCCTCAAATGATCAAGGACGCCGAGGCCGAGGGTGAAAAATCCGCCCTGCGCAGCTTCAAATTCGCCAATGAGGTGGAGCAGGTGCACGCCGAGCTGTACCAGAAATTACTGGACGGCCTGGGCCAGGAAGCCCAAAGCGAGTATCCTTACTATGTCTGCCCGGTATGCGGCCACACCATGGAGAATGAGCCTCCGGAACGCTGTCCCATTTGCAACGCCAAGGGCTCCCGTTTCGAGAGGATCGACTAGTCTCTAACTATCATTTATCAAGCAGGCCGGGCGCTTTCATGGCGTCCGGCCTTTATTTTAGGCTACTATGGACACGAATGGGGTGACATGATACGCAAGACAAGTGGTTGATTATGAAAAAAGCTGTTTACATATCGTCCATAGCCGGCTTGATCCTGGCGGTCTGGTGCGCTTTGGCTTGGGCCGTGGGCCAGCTTCCGGCCCTTACCGAGCTGAAACAGGGGTTTGCCGCCCACCGCGTCGGCGACCGCAAAACCGCACTGGAGCACTATGCCAGGGCCATCAAACAAAAACACCAGCTGGAGCCCGAACAGCGCGTGGAGGCATACCGTCTGCGGGCCGCGGTCTATAAGGAACTGAACAAGTATAGCGAGGGTGTGCGGGATTACGACCAGGCCTTGCAGCTGGCTCAGCGCATTTTGAGCAAAATCCGACTGGCCCAGCTCTATGCTGGACGGGGAGCGATTTATCTCAGCTGGCGCAAAAGGCAAGCCGCGCTGGACGATTTCAACCGGGCCCAAAAGCTGGCTCCCGGCCTGTCGCGCATCTACTACTACCGGGGCAGCGCATATCAATCTTTGCGCCAGCATCATAAGGCCCTGGCCGATCTCACCACGGCCATCCGGCTGGAACGCGTGCATTATTATTTTTGGACCCGCAGCAAGATATACATGTCACTCAGAAACCGCCAGGCCGCCATCATGGATATGGAGATGGCCCTGCGTTTGAAACCAGGGCGGAAAGTCTATATCAACCGGCTGAAATACCTGCGCCTTTTGGAAAATGGCGATAAGGGATCATGACAAACGCCCTGTCCGGAGTCTTCATCGCAGCCAGCCCCACGCTAATCAGGTCCCGTCACAATGCCCAGCCTATGCGGAGAAATAGTCAGGCGGGTTCATTCGAGGCCACCGCCCGCAGGTGGAACCGGCAGGAGTTGTCCTGCCAGCCCACAAAACCGTCCTCCAGGCTGACCAGCCAGGCCGAAGTGAAGGTATGCCGGTCCGCGGACCACAGCCAGTCCTGGGTGGGGTCAAAGGGCAGCTCAAGGCAAAAGCCCTTTGCGCTGGGTGGAGGCCTGAGCAGGGTTATGAGTTCGTCTATGGTGGGGATACGCCAATCGCTCCTGCCGCCAAAAGCCTGTTCGTTGAGGTCATAAATCCGTCTGAGAGCCTGGGCCCAGCTCAGGGGATAGCGCGAGCCGGAGCGCTCCCAGCAAAGGCTCAGGGCGGGGTCTTCAATCAGTTCATGGCCCATGGCCTTGAAATCACCGGGATTATACCGCAGGGGCCGCCAAAGGGAATCAAGACCGAAAAGCCCGCGTCCTTGCGCGCCGGCGGCCTTGATGGGCGTGCTGCGCCGCCGGGTCCGCTTCTGGGGCTCGATTTCCGGGGACTCCGTTTCGGCCCAGCGGCAAACCGAGGGTTTTTCCCGCAGCCAGGCCGCCTCCAGCCTGTCCAAGGCGGAAAGCATTTCCGGTGCGGATTGAAAGCGCAGCCCGGGATCGGGAGCGGTCGAACGCTCAAAAAACTCCCGCCAGGCCGGGTCCAGGTCCAGCCCGCTGGATGCCGGGCCGGGGGGGGCTTCCAAAGTCAGCTGGCCGCTCATCAGACGCAGCAAAAGCACTCCCACCGAAAAAAGGTCCGCGCGCCGGTCAGCCGCATTGGGGTCCGCCTCCTGCTCCGGTGCGGTGTAATAGGGGCTGCCCACCAATAGATTGGCCGGTTCGGTGTATTCATGTCCGGGCAGCTTGGCCAGGCCGAAATCACATATCTTCACCCGGCCCTCCTGGCTGACCAGCAGATTGCCCGGTTTGATGTCCCGGTGCACTATCCCGGCCTCGTGCAGACGCTCCAACCCTTTTAGGCACTGCCGGGTTATGTCCAGGGCGCGCTCGGTCTCCAAAACCCGGCTGGGGTCCTCCAGGCGGGGGCCTTCGCCGATGAGCCGGGCCACATCGCGGCAGTGATAGTCCATGAGATAGTAAAGCCCGGCCTCCGATTCGCCCAAGTCCCAGACCGAGGCCAGATTGGGATGCTGCATGGAAGCCATGATCCGGGCCTCCGAAACAAAGCGGCGCTTAAGCTCGGCCTCGCCCAAAAGGGCCAGCAGTTCGGGTTTGGGCTTAAGAAGTTTCAAGGCGGCCAGCCTGCCCAGGCCGGGCAGCTTCACCTTATATACCGCAGCCATGCCGCCGCGGCCCAACAGGCCCCGCACAATGAACTTGCCTATGAACCTCATGCCCGGGAACCGGGCAAGGGCAGGTCCCAAAGGGGACTGCCCAATCGGCTGGCAAAGAATTTGGGAAACCTCAGCGCCCGGATTTTAGCCTGGGCTGCGGGAATATCATAAGGCACGTAACGCACTTCCAGGCTGCGCCCGGCGCTGTCATAGATTATGTATTTGGCATGGGGGTCGCTGTCCCGGGGCTGGCCCACCGAACCGGCGTTGACCAGGGCCCTGACCCCGGGATCAAGCTGCACCTTTTCTTTGGCAAGACCGGCATGGTGTACGCCGTGCTCATCCACCAGATACAAGTCCAGCTGATGGGTGTGCCCGCAGAAACACACGGTCTCGGCAAGGCCGGACATGGCCCTTTGGATATCGTCATTTGAGCGTTCAGACAGATATCCGGTGACCGAATCGGGAGGAAAGCCGTGCACCAGGCGGCAGCCTTCAAGCACCATGTAATCCGGCAGAGTTTTGATCCAGTCCAAAGTTTCCGGGTTTAGCTGCTTGCCAATCTTCAGAATAACCTTCCGGGCCGAAGGATTGAACCAATCCAGCACCCCGGGGTCCATCAGGGCCAGTTCGTGGTTGCCCATGACGCTGGGGACCGCCCTTTCCCGCAGTATGCTCACCACTTCTTGGGAATCAGCCCCGTAGCCCACGTTATCCCCCAGAGATACGATGCCGTCCACCCGGCATGACTCTATATCTTCAAATACTTGCTGGAAGGCTTCAAGATTGCCGTGAATATCCGAAATGACAGCCAGGCGCATTTATGCTCTACCATTTCTGCCGCTTGGGGTCCAAAAGCTCGCGTCCCGCACCGGGATAGGCCACCTTGCCTTCCTTTGGAGTGGGGCTGGTGACCTCTGGCCAATGGCCGGGCTGGGGATCGGGGCCTTCCATAGCGGTTTGTTTCGGCCGCGCATCGGCCAGAACCGGGGTTTTCCGGGGGTCCAAAACGGCGGCCGGGACACTGAATTCTATGGGTATATTGTTGGGATCAAAGGAATATATGGAATGGATAAAGCCATGGTCTATCACTTCGGAGCACCAAAAGCCCGCAGCCTCCAGCTTGTCTTTGATAAGGTAAAGCTCCTCTTCGGCTTCCACTCCGATGGAGGCATGGTCAAAAATAAAGGGGCCTTTCACGGGTGCGCCGTGATCCTTGGGCCGGGCCGGCTCCACTTGATCCCATTCAAAAAAAGCTATCATGTCCTGGGGGCTGATCTCGAAAAAATAGTGGCGCGAACCGGGGGCGCCCAGACCGGCCACCAGGCGCATGCCCAACAGGTCCCGCCAAAAACGGATGGTTGCATCCAGGTCTCCGGTGGCCATGGCCAGATGGTTGATGCCGCTGTATGCCATTTGGGCTCCTTTGTGTTGCAAAGCGCCGCCTGTTTCCAAACCGAAAGCAACCGGCAAAGTTTTAACATGTGTATAAGTGTATCACGGGCTTGGTGATGGCCCAACTTCCGGACCGATGAGGAATCGGCGGGGGAGTGCAAAAAAAACGGACGCCCCTTTGGGCGCCCGCGCTATAGCATTCAAAGCCGAATCAAGATCTATTCTTTGTACCCGCAGTTTTTATTGGGGCACACTACCGCCTTGCCGTTTTTGGTCTGCTTTTCCAAAAGAAAAGGATGCCCGCATTGGGGGCAGGGACGGTCAAGGGGCTTATCCCACACCGCATAATCGCATTTGGGAAAAGCATCGCAGCCATAGAAGGTTTTGCCCCGCCGGGACTGCTTTTGCACCACTTCGGAGCCGCATTTGGGACACTTGATCCCGATGGGCAATCCCCGTGAATAGCGGCATTTGGGATAGTTGGCGCAAGAGATGAATTTGCCCCCGGCCCGGGTAGGCTTGATCAAAAGCTCTCCGCCGCACTTGGGGCATTTCTCTCCCAGTTTTTCCGGATCGCGTTTGGCCACCGGATTACCATCTTCGTCAATCTCCATGATATTGCTGCAGTCCGGATATTTTGAGCATGCCAAAAACGGACCATAGGGGCCTTTTTTGATCACCATGGGCGCGCCGCATTTGGAGCAGGCCACGCCGGGGTCCTTGGGCGGGGCGCTGAGTACGATGTCGCCCTTTTCATCCCGGGTGAAATCGCTGGTGACTTTACATTCCGGATAGCCCGAACAGGCCAGAAACTGGCCGTGTTTGCCCAAGCGTATGGCCATCTTGCGCCCGCAGCTGGGGCAGTTGATATCGGTCTCCACCCCCTTGCCCTTGATCTGGCGCATGTTGGTTTTGGCCTCGGACAATGCCTTGGCAAAAGGCCCGTAGAAATCCCGCAGCAGGCTTTTCCAGTCCTGCTTGCCCTCCTCCACCTGGTCCAGGGAGGCCTCCAGCCCGGCGGTGAAATCCACCTCCATGATGAGGGGAAAGCTCTCCACCAAAAGATCGCTGACCATGGAGCCCAGCTCACTGGGTCTTAAGCGCTTGCGCTTGTCGGACTCGATGTAATCCCGGTCCTGCAGAGTGGAAAGGATGGCCGCATAGGTGGAGGGGCGTCCGATCCCCTTTTCCTCCAGCTCACGGACCAAACTGGCCTCGGTGAAGCGGGGCGGGGGCTGGGTGAAGTGCTGCTTGGGGTCCAGCTTGTCAAGGGTTACGGTCTGGTCCTCTTCCAAAGGGGGCAACAGCCCGTCCTTGGCTTTGTCGGCTTCACCCTCTCCGTTCACCGCATCGTCTTTTCCCTCCACATACACCGCGGTGAAGCCCTTGAACACCAAAACTTGGCCGCTGGCCCGGAACAGGGCCCGGCCCGCGCTGATCTCAACCTGGGTCCGGTCAAAAATGGCCGGAGCCATCTGACAGGCTACAAAACGGTTCCAGACCAAACGGTACAGGGCCAGCTCGTCTTTCTTAAGATATTTACTCAAAGTTTCCGGGGTGCGCATGGCGCTGGTGGGCCGGATGGCCTCGTGGGCCTCTTGAGCCGATTTGCGGGCTTTATATATGTATGGTTTTTTGGGCAGGTAATCATCCCCAAAGCGCTGGGTGATCAGCTCGCGCACTTCGGCCACCGCCTCATTTGCCAGACGGTGGGAGTCGGTGCGCATATAGGTGATGAGACCCACGGCCCCCTCTTTGGTCTCCATGCCCTCATACAGCCTTTGGGCCAGGCGCATGGTGCGCTTGGGGGTGAAGCCCAGCTTGCGGTAGGCTTCCTGCTGCAAGGTCGAGGTGATAAAGGGCGCGGCGGGGCGCTGCTGGCGTTTTTTCCTGGTGACCTTGGTCACCTTGCATTCCTGGCCCTTGGCCGCCTCCACACCTTCGGCGGCCTCGGCCTGGTTGGCCGGTTCGTATTTCTTGCCGTCCAGCATTGCCAGGCGGGCGCAGAAAGGCGGGGGCTCGGCGGCGGTGAAATGGCCGGTCACCGACCAATATTCCTGGGGCACAAAGGCCTGGATGGCCCTTTCGCGCTCCACCACCAGGCGCAACGCCACAGACTGCACCCGGCCGGCGGAAAGGCCGCCGCGCACCTTTTCCCACAACAGGGGGGATATCTGATAGCCCACCAGACGGTCCAGCACCCTCCTGGCCTGCTGGCTCGCATAACGGTGGTCATCCAGGCGGAGCGGAGCGGCGATTGCCTTTTGGATGGCCCCCTTGGTCAGTTCGTGAAACAGGACCCGGTGATAGCTGTCCAGGGGACGGCCCAGCTGCTGGGCGATGTGCCAGGCGATGGCCTCTCCCTCACGGTCCGGGTCGGGAGCCAGATAGACCGCCTCGGCATTTTTAGCCGCGCTCTTAAGCTGCTTGACGATCTTTTCCTTTCCCTTGATCACCTGGTATTCGGGGCTGAAATCCTTCTCCAGATCAACCCCCAGGCGGTTGGGAGGCAGATCAACAATATGCCCCACCGAAGCCTGCACATCAAAGCCCTTGCCCAGATACTTTTTGATAGTACGGGCCTTGGCCGGCGATTCCACTATAAGTAAAGATTTTGCCATATCAATCAGTTGCGTATGTAATTATCTCCGGGCTCTGCCAAAACCAGCCCGGCCAGTTCCAGATTTATCAATAAAGCGCTGACCTCCTGGGCGCTTAAGCCGCTTTCCCTGACCAGTGCATCCAGATGCACCGGCTGCACGCCCAAAAGATCATATACCACCTTGGCCTGGACCGGCAGATGCTCCGGCAAGGCCGTTTCCGTCTGGGGCTCTTCCGGCGCCAGCACCGGCAAGACTCCCGGCTCCAGGATATCCTGGACGGATTCGAGCAGGTGGGCCCCCTGGCGGATCAGGGAATTGCAGCCTTCCGCGCCCGTGGTGCCCAGCGGTCCGGGGACCGCGAAAACCTCCCGGCCCTGATCCAGGGCGTGGCGCGCGGTTATCAGGGCCCCGCTTCTCTTGGAGGCCTCCACCACCACCACGGCCCGGCTGAGCCCGCTGATTATGCGGTTGCGCACCGGAAAGTTGCCCGCCGCCGGCGGTGTGCCCAAGGGAAATTCAGATATTACCGCACCCTCTTGGGCCATCCGGGTGATCAAATCAGCGTTCTCCGGGGGATAGGCCCAGTCCAGGCCGCATCCCTGCACGCCCACAGTGTGTCCGCCCTGGTCCAGGCAGCTTTTATGGGCGGCGGTATCGGTCCCCCGGGCAAGGCCCGATATCAGGCTCACACCGGCCCGGGCCAGATCCCGCCCCAAATCCTGGGCCACGCCAAGACCGTAGCGGCTTACCTTGCGCGCCCCCACCACGGCGACTCCGCCGCTTTTGCAGGGGGTCAGGCTGCCGCGCACAAAAAGGACCGGCGGAGGAGCATACACCTGGTTGAGCAGGGGAGGATACTCCGGGTCTGTCAAAATCACCGCCCGGCCTCCCAGGCTGCCCAGGCGCTCAAGCTCATCCAGCGGGCTGCGCTTCCAGGCCCGGTTCACTATATCATCGGCCACCACCGGACCGATGTCCATTACCTGGGTGAGTTCTTTGGGACTGGCCCCAAGCACCTTGGCCGGACTGCCGAAAGCCTGGACCAAGCGCATAAAACGCACACTTCCCACACCGGGGACCAAACGGAGCCCCAGCCAGTCCAGAAGCTCTTGGCTGTATTGAGCCTGCACCTGCTCCATAGGCTAACGAAGCTAACCACCAGATGAGGCCGCGTCAAGGAATTTGTTAAAACAAAAGCCAGGGAATATCAAAAAGACATAGCCCAACGGCCCCCCCACAATTTAATTTAGTGCTATAAACTTTATAATATCAAACAGTTTGATCTACAGTCCCGCCCTTGTCCCCAGGCGGAGGACCGGCTTTTTCAACCGCAACGCCTTCTTGAGGCCCCGGTTCGGGTCTGGGCTCTTCTTTCCGGGATGCGCTTGCGTCCATGACTTCAGCCACTTGGTTCGCCACATATCCGGTGTTGCTGACCGGGTCCATAGCATCCTCCTTTATAAGGATAAGCACAGATTATAAGCCTGCTCAACCTGTTTTATCGGCACGAACATCAGGTTTAACAAGAAAAAAGAGGCTGCCCGCCTGAATCCGAGTCAGCCGGTTCTTGCCTTATGATGGCGCTACGGACTATCTTTATAGAAAAAAGAAAGGTGATTTAGTGCTTAAAAAGGCTGTCTTTATACTCTGGTGCGTGGTCGGGTTGTGGATCTGGTGCGGCGGAGCCTTGGCGGCAAAACCGGTGAAAACCCCCTGGCGTCTGGCCCTGGTGCTGGAGCATTCATCCGCCCGGGACCAAGCCCTGGGGGGCACCCTGGGCCGCCAAGCCCTAGGCCGGGCGCTGCAGATGGAGCTGCGCACCTTGCCGCTCAGAATCAAGGCCGGAATGTGGCTGGCGGATGGCAGGCCCGGACCGCCCTTGGTGCCCCCCGCGCCGGCGGTGAAGCTGCGCAGAGTGAAGCTTAATATCGGCCGGGGCGAAGGCGGGGGCGGACTGGATGCCGCTTTGTCCGAAGCAGAGGCCTGGCTGAGTCAAAGCGGCGGAGGCTCGCTGCTGCTTATCGCCGCCACCCCGCCCGCGAAATGGAAACCACCCCGGGATGAAAACATTTTTTGCCATGTGGCCGCTTTGGGCCCCGGCGCTATGAGCCCGGTATTTTCCGCCCTGGCCATCGACGGCGGCGGGGCCCTTTGGCGTCTGGAGCGCCATCAGGCCGCGGCCGGTCTCATCCGCCAGGCCATCACCACGGCCATCAGCCCGGTCAGGCTGGTTTTTGAAACCAGGGACCAGAAAAACCAGGCTGTAAAAACCACGGTCACCGCAACGGATGCCAAGATAAAGGATTCGGTGCGCACCATGGCCACCTTGCGCCCGGCCCAGATCAAGGCCGGAGCATATAAGCTGAGCTGGCCTTCCGGCAGCACGATTGCGCCGGGGCCTTTGCCCGACAAGGTGTCGGTGGGGTTTGAGGGCCAGACCAGAGTCTGGGTGGGCGGAGTCGGGCATCTGAACCTTAAGGCCCTGGACGGTGAGGGTAAAGAGCTTGACTGGCACCTGCAAATAACCCGGGTCACGGATGGCGAGGTGGTGAAGGGATGGCATGCGCCGCCCAGCCAAAACAAATTATCCAGCGGGCTTTATATAGTCAATTCGCGCTCGCCGCGGCACTCCTGGCTGGTGGAATTGGGCGCGGGGCAAATAAAGGAACTCACCGTCGGCCCCAAGGCCTGGCTCACAGCCGAGCTGAACGGCCCCGCCGGCCCGGTGCGGCTGCCCTACCAGGTTTATGATTACCTGTCCGGGCGCAGGGTGGCCACGGGCTATACCGGCCACCGCCTGGGCTTAATGCCGGGAAGCTACCGCCTGGAGGTGGAGTTGCCTCCGGGCTTAAAGCGTGATATATCCTTGCGGCCCCAGGAGAAAAAACAGATCCGGCTGCCCGGTTCGGGAGGCCTTTTGGTACTGGTCAAGGGACCCAAAAAACCCTTCATTGTGCGCAGCGAAAAAGGCAAGGTGATTGCCCAGGGCATGCCGGGCCGCATGCTGCATCTTTTACCCGGAAGCTATCAAGTGGTTACTTTTGCCGCCAAATCCAGCCATGATGCGATATTGCGCGCAGGCGCCATAACGGAATTAAGGATCAAATAGCTCCAACCCGCATATTTCATGAGGGTTGGGCGGTGTGAAGCAACAAGCCGGTGTTTATGGGGCCTATATGAAAAAAGCCCCGTTATTTCTTAGGGACAATTTGCACCCGGGCCCGGCACAGCCAGCGGGCCGGAAGCAAGGCGTCCGGCAAGCAAGCGCCGCAGGTGTAGCCTAAGCTACATCGAGGCGCGAACGCAGCCGGCAACGCAGCATATGGACCGCTGGCGCAGCCGGACGCGCAAGCTTCGTGAAATATGCGGGTTAAAATCTCAGGTGGTTAATTGGGCCGGGCAGGCATGGGCCGGTGATCCCGTAAAGGAGGCTGCGTTTGGCTGTGGAGAACCTGGAAAGGCCTTGGCTGGAAAACTATCCGCCAACGGTGCCCCATGAAATAGTGGTGCGGGACTTGGATATGGGCGGGCTTTTGAGGCAGACCGCCCGTAAGTTCCCGGATCACAAGGCCATAGTCTTTCTCGATTCGGTTATCACCTACCGCAAGTTCGATGAATATGTTGACCGCCTTGCCAGCGCCCTGCATGAATTGGGCCTAGTAAAGGGCGATGTCCTGGCAGTCATGCTGCCCAACTCCCACCAGTTCGTGATCAGCTTTTTCGCCTGCCAGCGATTGGGGATCAGCGTCACCGCCGTCAACCCCACCTATAAGCCTCTGGAGCTGAAACACCAATTGGTTGATTCGAGCGCCAAGGCTTTGATCGTATTGGACGCAGTCTATGACCAGGTGGCCCCGGTGATAAAACAGACCAGGGTAGAACATCTCATCGGAACCAACATTGTGGATGTCTGCGGTTTCTCCCGCTTGAAGATATCCCTGGGACGTCTATTGAAGAAAATTCCCCAGGCCAAAATCCCCCCGGACGCCATACCTTTCATGAGGCTTTTAGCTCATGAGATAAACCTGCCCCAGGTGGAGCTGGACCTTGACGAGGATATCCTTTGCCTGCAATACACCGGGGGAGTCACTGGCATACCCAAAGGGGCCATGCTCACCGCCCGCAACCTGATGGCCAATCTCGATCAGGGAATGGCCTGGGTGGGGGAAGCTCCCCCGGGCACCGGCTGGGTGGGGGTGCTGCCTTTGTTTCACGTATTCGCCCTGACCTGCTGCATGAGCCTGGCGGTGGCCAGCGGGGGCTTCATGCTGCTGTTTCCCCGCCCGCCGGCAGACCTGCGGGAGCTTGCACGCCAGGCCCGTAAATGGGGCAAGGGCTGCTCACTGGTAATGGCCGGGGTGCCGGCCCTGTTCAACAAGATAAACCAGGCACCGGGGCTGAAGCATTCCGATCTTCGGCATCTGACCAAAAGCCTGAGCGGCGCGGGCCCCCTGCCCCACAAGGTGCAGATGGAGTTTGAGCATAGGACCAACTCCCAAGTGGTGGAGGGATACGGGCTTTCCGAGACCTCGCCCATTGTCACGGCCAATCCCTTTGATCTGGAACCAGGCGTGGAGCGGGTGATCGGTTCCATCGGCCTGCCCATCCCCAACACCGATTGCCGCATTGTCGATCTGGAAGACAAAAGCAAGGTGTTGGGCTATGGCCCGGACCAGATAGGGGAGCTTTGCGTCAGGGGTCCCCAGGTGATGAAGGGCTATCTGAACCGGCCGGAGGAGACCGCCGAGGCCATGCGCGGAGGCTGGTTCCATACCGGGGATATAGCCTATATGGATGAGGGGGGCTGGATATTCATCAAGGACCGGGCCCGGGATCTGGTGAAGCATCGCGGCTACAGCGTGTTCCCCCAGGAAGTGGAAGACTTGCTTTTCAATCATCCCGCAGTGGGCGATGCGGCCGTGGTGGGCGTACCCCTGTCCAATGGGGACGAGAAGCTCAAAGCGTTTATTGTGCCCAAAAACGGCGGCCCGGGCTGCTCCGCCAAAAAGATCATAGCCTGGAGCAAAGAAAACATGGCCCGCTACAAGGTGCCTGATGAGGTGGAGTTCCGCACCGAACTGCCCAAGACCCAGGTGGGTAAAGTCCTGCGCCGCGTCCTGCGGGATGAGGAGCTGGCTTTGATGCAAGACCGGGAATAAGGCCGTGCCGGAGTCCGCCCATAACAAAACCGAACTGGGCCTTTATATCCACCTGCCCTTCTGCCCCTCACGCTGCCCATACTGCGATTTTTACGCCCTGCCCTTTGAGGCCGCCCTGGCCGGGCGGCTGATCCCGGCCCTCATCAAGCACCTTGAGGGCATTGCGCCATCGGCCCGGGGCCGCAGGCTGGATACGGTTTATATCGGCGGCGGCACGCCCTCCATGCTGCCCCTGGCCTGGCTGGGGCGCATATTGAAAACCCTGCGGGATGAGCTTGGCATCCGGCCCGGAGCGGAGGTGAGCCTGGAGGCCAATCCGGGCACCCTAAGCCGCAGAAAGCTGGATGGGCTGTTGAAGCTGGGAATCAACCGGCTAAGCCTGGGAGCCCAAAGCCTGAACCCGGCCAGTCTGAAAGCCTTGGGCAGGCTGCATGGGCGGGCCGAAACCGTCCGGGCGGTCAGACAGGCCCGCGCGGCGGGTTTTGCAAATCTCAACCTAGACATCATTTATGGGCTGCCCCATCAAACCGGCAGCCAGGCAGTAGCGGACCTGGACAGCGCGCTGGAGCTCACGCCGGATCACATCTCGCTGTATGAACTCACCCTGGCCCCGGACACGGTCTTTGGGAGAAAATATGCATACGGAAAGGCCCCCTTGCCCCACCCGGATGAGCTGGCCCGCTTTGAACAAAAGGCCTTTGAGCATCTTCAAAGGGCCGGGCTCGGACGTTATGAGGTGAGCAACTTCGCCCGTCCGGGGCATGAATGCCGCCACAATCAGTCCACTTGGCGGGGCGGCGAATACCTGGCCCTGGGGCCGGGAGCCCACGGGCACTTGGCCGGCAGGCGCTGGGCCTGGATTTCCGATGCCGCCCTTTACAGCAAAACGGTGCAAAAAGGGCTGGAGCCTCTGGATTTTGAGGAAAAACTCTCGCGGGAAGATATGGCCCTGGAACGCATCATGCTGGGGCTGCGCACCGTGGAAGGCGTGAACCTGTCCGACATGTTCGGGGCATTGGGCGTGGATGCGCGGAAGATGTGGCCCGGCGCCCTCAAGTCTTTACAGGAATTCGGCTGGGCGCGGATCAGCCACACCCATATCAAACCCACTTTCTTGGGCCTTGGCATGGCGGATGGGGCCGCCCGGCTCTTTATGTGAACCGCTTGGCATAAAATATCAAGAACCCAAACAAGCCTTCCGAACGATCAAGGAACAATTCGGCAAGAATTCTCTTAGGTTCCGGCTCCCGGCGTCCTACCATCCGGTGTCATAATCGGGCTTTTCCAGGGCCTGGGCCAGGGCCACAACCGCGCTGGAGGCTCCTGTAGCCACCTCCTCATGGCTGTCTCCCATCAGTTCCGCGACCGACGGCAGGGCGTCGGTGATTTTGCAGTTGGCCAAGGCGGACAGACAGGCCGCCCGCACCTCCGGCTGATTGTCCTTCAGCCCGTCGACCAATGCATCCTTGACCTGCTGGCTGCGGCTGCGGGTATTGCCCAGAGCGATAGCCGCCACCCGGCGCACACCGGGGTCTTGGTCTTTCATGCACCCGGCCAAGGCCAACAGGGCGCTTTTGGGCTTGATGTGGTTCAAGGCGATGATGCACTCTTTGCGCACCTCGGGGTCCGGGTCCTTTAAAAGGCTTATGAGCCGATCGCTCGCCTCCGCCGCCCGCAGCTTGCCCATGGCCGCGGCTGCGGTTTTGCGCACCGAGGCGTCCTGGTGGCCCAGGCACTCAAGCATCCGCTCATGGGCGTCCGGGTTCTCCAGGTTGCCCAGACCGGCCAGGGCGGCGTTCATAAGCTTCGGCTGGCCGGAGGCCAAGGCGGCCAACAGGGCCTCCTGTGTAATGCCGGGATCAATGCGGCTCATGGCGATGGCGGCGGCCTTCAGCACCAGGGGGTGCTCCTCGTCTTCTTGCTGCGTGGCCCTGCCTCCGGCGGCGGCGGCCAGGACTTTTTGGCGCAGCTCGGTTTCGGATGCCTTCAAGACCCTGCGCAGATAGGGCAGCGCGCCTTTGGATTTGATAAGCCCCAAGGCGGTTGCGGCCTCGGCTTTTATTTGCCAGGCTTTGTGGCCCAAGGCCTTCAACAGCCCGCGCTCGGCTTGAGCCAATTTCATTTGCCCGCACAAAAAACAGGCGGCCCGCAGCACATTGGGGTTTTCAGCGTCAAGCTTACTCAAGATCAGCTCGGCCAGTTGATTGGTGTATTCTAAAGCCATGACATATCCTGCTGGTGGAAAAGACCGGGTTATCTGCAATGCCAAATTTTTAATAAGAGTATCACAAATAAAACCGGGTGTGCATGGAAGCAATGATCCCCCCGCCCTAAACCGGGGGGGTTTCCCACAAAAAACCGGCCCCAAAAGGCCGGTGTCATTGCGCAGGTTTTTTAAGCTGGTCGGGACGACTGGATTTGAACCAGCGACCCCTGCGTCCCGAACGCAGTGCTCTACCAGACTGAGCCACGTCCCGACAGCATTCGTATATCTACACGAGGGTCAAGTTGGTGTCCAGCTTTTTTAGTTTGCGGACAGCTCAATAGCTCTTTTGGCCGCCGGACCCAGGGAATAAATGAAGTTCATCAGCATGCGGGCCGTGGCCCCCCAGATCAATTCGCCATCGTGTTCCAGGGCCAGTTGCCTCAGGATGCGGCCTTGATACCAGTGGTGGCATTGCCGGAAGCTGGACATATCCAAAGCCTTGTATAAGGGCACAATGACCATGCGCTCCACCTCCACCGGATTGGGGGTGAATTTTCCGCCGTTGCCCAATAAACCCAGGTGAGGGGTTATCAGATAATCGGTGATGGTGATCATCTGGTCCAGGGTGCCCAGTATGCGCACCGAGGCGGGCGGGATTCCGATCTCTTCATGGGTTTCCCGCAAGGCGGTTGCCCGGGTGTCCCGGTCTTCGGGCTCGCAGGCCCCGCCGGGAAATGATATCTGCCCGGCATGGGTGGGCAAATAGGCGGTGCGTTTGGTAAAGACCATACACACCTGGTCCCCCCGGTCCCAAATAGGCACCAGCACCGCGGCAGGCCTGGTGCCTTCCGGACCCAGCACCCGGGGCCGGTAACCGGCCAGGCCCCGGTGCAGTTCCTCGCCCACGGCTGTCAGTCTGGCTGAAATACTCATCATCATTCTCAACTATAAGCCTGGGGCCGCCTCACCCCATGCTCTTAAGATCTTCGGGTGAAGCCACATGAACCAAGAGCGCCCCGCAGTCCTGGCAAAAAGAGGGCTGCCGGATTTCGCGGTCATGAAACACCTTTTCCGGCTGGTGCTTATCCAAAAATGCGGTTGTCAGGTCCCAAGCCTCCTGGGGTCCGTGTTCCGCGGCCAAGGTCTCCTGGCTTAAGATCACGCTGCCGTCAAAGCGGTGCAGCACCACGCTCATAATTTCGGGCTCCTGGGGGCTTTCACCAAACACCGTGATGGTGGCGTAATGCGGCTCATCACCGGCCAGGGCCAGCAATTCGGCCACTTCGTCATGGCGGCAGGGGGCCACCGGGGTTTCGGAGCGATTTACATAATCACCCACCGCGTGGCCCCGGTCATGGCTGTTTTTCAGCGAATGGCCACCCTTGCCCGCCCAGGTCAGAAACTCTTCTTTGCGCACCGGCACCGAATCCACCTTGATTCCCTTTTCCCGCAGATAATGGATCAAATACCAGGTGTGCCGGGCCTGCTGGCGGTATTGCTCCCGGGAAGCCGCGTTATCGGGCCGGGCGTACACCGAACACCAGTCATCGTAATAAAAGGCGGGCAGCCGCACCTGCTTGTGGTCTTTTTGCGCAAAATCCCGGGCCAGGGCCTTGGCCCGGTCGATGATTCCTCTGGTGCTCATAATCCACGACTCCTCTCGGTTTTCTAACTAGTCTGACAAGCAGCCGGTATCAGGTCAAGTGTCTGGACGCCGGCGGGGGAACAATACCCTTAACCGGCTAAATTTACACGGCGCCAGACCGCTGGAGTCCCGCATCGGCATAAGCGTTTTGAGACCTTTGCAGCCGGCCCGGCTTGACAGCGGCCAAAACCCGGAGTTAGGCTTGAGCAGATATGCCTAACTTGCGGTATAACATGCCCAGGACAAACCAGACAGGATGAATAAAATGGCTCCATATATACCTGAAGTGCCTTCCGAAATAATCGGCCTAACCCCTTATGAACCCGGAAAGCCCATAGAAGAGCTTGAAAGAGAGCTGGGCATCAGCGGCGCCATAAAGCTGGCCAGCAACGAAAACCCCCTGGGCCCCAGCCCCGGCGCGGTAAGGGCTATCAAAGTCGCCCTGGCCAATCTGCACCGCTACCCGGACGGGGCGGGCTATGAGCTGAGAAGCCTTTTGGCCAAGCGCTTTGGTCTGGCCTTCAACCAAACCGCCATCGGTAACGGGTCGGACGAAATAATCGAGATGCTCGTCCGGGGCTTCATACGTCCGGGCCAGGAGGCGCTGGCAGCCAAGCCGTCCTTTTTGATGTACTCCAAGCTGGTGCAGGTGGCCGGAGGGGTGCTGCACGAGGTGCCTCTCAAAAATTTTGAAATCGACCTGGAGGCCATCCTGGCCGCCGTCAGCCCCAAGACCCGGCTGATATTCATCAACTCGCCGAACAACCCGGCGGGCACCGCGGTGAGCAAGGCCCAGATGAGCGCCTTTTTGGATCAGGTGCCCCGCGGGGTGCTGGTGGTGCTGGATGAAGCGTACATAGATTTCGCCACCGACCCCCAAGTTGCCAGGGGCGAGGATTTTCTGGAGCATCGGACCCCGGTTGTGGTGATGCGCACTTTCAGCAAAAGCGCCGGTCTGGCGGGCTTGCGCATAGGCTTCGCCCTGGCCCCGGCGGAGGTGATCAGCATTTTCGACCGGGTGCGCCAGCCCTTCAACACCTCCATCCTTGCCCAGGCCGGCGCCATAGGCGCCTTAAAAGACGAGGAGTTCTTCCAGCGCACCAAGGATTTGACCGTCCAGGGCCTCAAACGGTTCTATGCCTGCTTTGATGAACTGGGCCTGTTTTATGTGCCCAGCCAAACCAACTATGTGCTGGTGCGCATCGGCGAGCAGGCGGCCAGGGTCAGCCAGGAGCTTTTGAAGCTGGGCATCATCATCCGCCATATGGCGTCTTACGGCATGCCGGAGTTTCTGCGCATCAGCGTAGGCCTTCCCGAAGAAAACCAGCGTTTCATGGACGGGCTTAAACAGGTGCTGAAGGAGGTGGGCTAAGTGGTTGTTACCATTGACGGACCCAGCGGCGCAGGTAAATCCAGCGTCAGCAAGGAGCTGGCCGACAGGCTCCGGTTCGCCTTTCTGGATTCGGGGGCGCTGTACCGGGCGGTGGCCCTGGCGGCGGTGTGGGATGATCTTATCGAGCCCAGTGAAGACCAGGTGGCTTTGTGGCTGCCCAGCCTGCGTTTAAGCGCCCGTCCCGAACCGGGCCGTTTTTTGGTGCTGCTCGACCAGCGGGATGTGGAGTCATTCATCCGCAACGAGGAGATAGGCGCCATTGCCAGCCGGCTTTCAGCCATGAGGCCGGTGCGCCAGTTTTTGCTGGGCGTGCAGCGCCAGGCCGCCATGCAAGGCGATCTGGTGGCCGAGGGACGCGATATGGGCACCGTGATCTTCCCCGGGGCCGAGGCCAAGTTTTTCCTGACTGCAAACGACAAAGAACGCGCCCGCCGCAGACTGGGCGACATGCGGAAGCAAAATCCGGACATCACCCTGGATCAGGTGTTGGCGCAAATCAGAGAGCGGGACCGGCGTGATGCAGGGCGGGATCTGAGTCCCCTGGCGCCGGCTGAGGACGCCGAGGTGCTGGACAGCTCGGACATGCAGAAGCATGAGGTGGTGGATTACCTGGTGAACAGAGTGGAGTCAATCCGTTCAAAGCTGTAATCCCGGGCACATAATTAGCCTAAATTAGTCAAACAAACCTTGTAAAGCCGGGGGGATTCTGGTACTAAGACGTAGTTTTCCCTGAATTGCATTTAAGGGATGGTAGCCTATCGCCCTGAGGGGGCGGTATGCGTTTTGGTAAACACGTTAACTAACAAGGCAAAACCATGGCAGAAAACGATCTGAACAAGGACCAGGCGGCAGAGCCCGCCATCACCCCAACCGCTGAAACGGCCGAAACCCCCGCCGGGGAAGCAAGCGCCCCCGTTGAAGCTCCGGCCGAAGCCGCCGCCCCCCAAACCGAGGAAGCGGCCCCCCAGGCGGAGACCGCAGCAGAGGCGGCCCCCGAGGCCAGCCCTGAGGAAGACTTCAACATGGATGACATGGAAGCTCTTTATGAGCAGTCATTCCGCACCATCCAAGAAGGTGAAGTCGCCCGCGGCATCATCGTGGCCGTTGAAAACGACTACGTGGTGGTGGATATCGGTTACAAGTCCGAAGGTCAGATTCCGATTCGCGAGTTCAGGGATGCCGAAGGCGTCATCAGCGCTAAAAAGGGACAGGAAGTAGACGTCCTTTTGGAGCGTACCGAAGACGAAGACGGCACCATCATCCTTTCCAAGGAAAAGGCCGCCAAGATCAAGGTCTGGGATGAAATCAGCCAGGTCTTCACCGATGACGGCGTAATCAACGGCACCATCGTGGGCCGGGTCAAGGGCGGCATGAATGTGGATATCGGGGTTCCCGCTTTCCTGCCCGGGTCCCAAGTGGACCTAAGGCCGGTGCGCAACCTGGATGCCCTGATCGGCCAGAGTTTTGATTTCAAGATTCTCAAATTCAATAAAAAGCGCAGCAACATTGTGCTTTCCCGCCGGGTGCTTCTGGAAGCCGAGCGCGACACCAAAAAATCCGAGACCCTTAAGGTCCTGGGCGACGGCGTCGTCATGCAGGGCGTGGTCAAGAACATCACCGATTACGGAGTGTTCGTGGACTTGGGCGGCATAGACGGTCTTTTGCATATCACCGATATGAGCTGGGGCCGCGTGGGCCATCCCAGCGAGCTGTTCAACCTCTCCGATGAAATCCAGGTCAAGGTGCTGCATTTTGACAAGGATCGCGAGCGGGTGAGCCTGGGCCTTAAGCAGCTCAAGGAAGATCCCTGGCTGACCGCTTCCGAGCGCTATCCTGTGGGCACCCGGGTCACCGGCAAGGTGGTCAGCCTGGCCGACTACGGAGCATTCGTTGAGGTGGAAGAGGGCGTAGAGGGCCTGATCCACGTTTCCGAAATGTCCTGGACCCGCAAGATCCGCCATCCTTCCAAGGTCGTGAGCGTGGGCGACGAGGTCGAGGCCGTAGTACTGGCCATAAACCCCGAAGCCAAGCGCATCAGCCTGGGCATGAAGCAGGTCGAGCCCAACCCCTGGGACGTCATCGCTGAGAAATACCCCGTGGGCACCACCATCGAGGGCCGCATCAAGAACATCACCGATTTCGGCCTGTTCATCGGCATCGACGAGGGTATCGACGGCCTGGTCCACATAAGCGACATTTCCTGGACCAAGCGCATCAAGCATCCCGGCGAGGTATACAAAAAGGGCGACGAAGTGCAGGCCGTGGTTCTGAATATTGACCGCGAGAACGAGCGCTTCAGTCTGGGCATCAAGCAGCTTGAGATAGATCCTTGGGAAGAGATTCCAGCCCGCTATGCCGTGGGCACCACCGTAACCGGAGTCATCACCAACGTCACCGACTTCGGCATCTTCGTGGAGCTGGAAGAGGGCGTGGAGGGTCTGGTTCATGTGAGCGAGATCAGCTCCGACAAGGTCAAAACCCCGGTGGGCATGTTCGAGAACGGCAACAACCTTACCGCCAAGGTGGTGAGCGTCAGCCGACGGGACCGTAAGATCGCCCTCAGCCTGCGCAGGCTGGAAGAAGAGGCCGACCGTTCGGCTTACCGCGAGTACATCAACTCCGCTCAGGCCGCCACCAGCAACCTGGGTGAGCTTTTGAAACAGGGTTTGGCCGCCAAGGCCGCCGAAGATGAACCGGGCGATGAAGCTCCGGCCAGCGAGGCTCCCGCGGAGCCGGTGGAGGCTGCGGAGGCCGTAGAGGCTGCGGAGGCCGTGGAGCCCGAGCCTGAAGCCGAAGAGGAAGACGCCAAAAAAGAATAGCGCCGGACCGCCGCTTGCGGCGGCCGGATGGTATAGCTTGGACCACAATATAATGCCCCGTTGCACTAATGCAGCGGGGCATTATAATATATTAATGCGAATAGTTTTTTCGCGTGGCTGGCTTTTCGCTCAGGGATGAATTTTCATGGCCCGTCGCCCTTTGGTTTCAGCGGTTATAATCTGCAGTTTGCTGATTATGCTTTTTGGCGGCGCAATTGCGCTGACCGCCTGGCTGCGGGGTGAGGAGCTTCGCGGGCTGAAGAACTTTGCTTCCCAAAAAATCGGCGTACTGCCCATCACCGGCTTCATCTCAAATGTGGGACCGGTTCTTTTGACTCTGGAGCGCTACCGCTCAGACTCCAGCATAAAAGCCATACTGCTCAGGGTGGATTCGCCCGGCGGAGGCGTGGCAGCCTGTCAAGAAATATACCGAGAAATAGAGCGTATCAACCGCCAAAAACCGGTATTGGCCTCCATGGGCGCGGTGGCGGCCAGCGGGGGGTACTATGTTTCGGCGCCCTGCAGCCATATCATGGCCAACCGGGGCACCTTGACCGGATCTTTGGGCGTAATCATGGGCATACCCAACCTGAAGAAGCTGATGGATAAAATCGGCATAGAGATGCAGATCATCAAAAGCGGCGCCTTGAAAGATATGGGTTCCAGCAACCGGCCCCTCACCCCCGAAGAACGAGCCATGTTCCAGTCCGTCAGTGACGATATTCACCTTCAGTTCATCGAAGATGTGGCCAAGGGCCGGGGCATGTCTGTCGAAGAGGTCAAAAAACTGGCCGATGGCAGCATCATGAGCGGCCGCCAGGCCAAAAAGGTGGGTTTGGTGGACTCACTGGGAAACTTCGAGGACGCAGTGCGCAACGCCGCTCGTCTTTGCGGCATCAAAGGCAAACCCACCCTGGTATGGCCCAAGGACTCCAACAAGAGCTGGCTGACCACATTGCTGGAGTCAGAGACCCGGGCCCTGGTCAGGGTCATGAAAGATGAGCTTTCCGCCTCTGCCGGCAGCCAGGTGCCAGCTTATCTCTACCGGCCCTATCCAAGTCAATAGGGGAATATCATGGGAAAACTATTGCCCGGTGGATCTGGAGGCAGCCTCCTGGCCGTCTGGCGTGGTTTCGGCTGGCTCATGGCCCGGCCCAGCTGCTGGGGCATGGCCCTGATGCCCCTGATCCTGAATATAATCCTGTTCGGCCTGTTTCTGGCCGTTGGCATTTACGGATTCCAGACCTGGATGCAGGATCTGTTTCCCAAGGGCGACGCCTGGTGGCTGGCCTGGCTTTATTACCTGTTGTGGTCTGTATTCATTCTGCTGATCCTGGTGTCCCAGGTGCTGCTTTTCAGCGTGGTGGGGCGCATCCTGGCCGCACCGTTTTTGGAGGTCCTGACCAAAAGGGTTGAACAGGAGGTCCTGGGCCAGAAAGCCGGATTTGTGGAAATGGGCATCTTGCCCAGCATCTTGCGCACCCTACGCCAGGAGAGTCTGAGGGTGCTTTTGTACCTGTTGATCATGGCCGGGCTTTTGTTTTTGCACCTGGTGCCCGGTCTGGGCAGCCTCTTGTATTCCATCCTGACCACCATCATCACCTGCTTTTTTCTGGCGTCGGAGTTTCTGGACTATCCCATGGAGCGCCGGGGATACCGTCTGCGGGACAAGTTGCGCGCCACCTTGAAGCTGGGCCTATCCGGGCTCCTATTCGGGGCGTCCTTGTTCATCATGGCCATGATCCCGCTGGTAAACCTGGCCTTTTTGCCCGCCGCGGCCGTGGGCGGAACCCTGCTCTATCTGGACCGGGTTAATATGCGTCCATAGCTTGCCAAAGTTTGCCGCAATAATCTAAAGTGCAATAAGAGTCTGATCTGCCTGCGCCTTGACGCAGCGCTTCCTGGTGGAAGGAACATTTATGAAGCCGCGTGACCGGGTAATAGCCGCCCTCAACCATCAAGAGCCGGACCGGGTGCCCACCGGTGAAAACGCGGTGGACTATCTTCTGGTTGAAGAGATTCTGGGCCACGGCACCTTATACAACTCCCGCTGGAGGGAGGTGGAGGCCTTGTGGCAGGGACGCCGGGCGGAAATCGTGGCCGACTACATCACGGTCCATATAGACCTGGTCAAAACCCTGGGCTGGGATTATGTGCGGGTGCCGGTGGTGCCCCGGGATAGAGAATACACCCGGCCCGTAATGACCGGCCCCCATTCCTGGCTGGATGACGAAGGCAACGAACTCCGTTTTCATCCCGAGCACGGCGCGATCATAACCAAGGCCGAGGACCGCGGCATGACCCTGGATCAGCTTCCCGCCCCGGATGAAGACTTTGAAGTGCACCCATCCGAACTGGAGGCGGTCAAGGCGGTGGCGGCCGAGCTGGGCGGCACTCATTTCATCATCGGACGCACCCCGGTGGACGGCACCTTTCCCTTTGTGGAAACCGTGGGCATGGAAGAATATCTGCTGCGCATGATCAAGGACCCTGGTTTTGTGAAAGCGGCCATGGAGGCCTATGTCTTGCGCTCGCTGAAATATATCGAAGCCATGCTGGATGCGGGCTGCGACGCCATCATGACCACGGATGACTACTGCGACAACAAAGGCCCCATTATGGGGCCTAAGCTCTTCGAGAAATTCATTCTGCCCGGCATTGTCAAGCAGGCCGAACTGACTCACTCCAAAGGGGCCTATTTCATCAAGCACACCGACGGAAACACCTGGCGGATCATGGATATGCTGCTGGAAGCCGGAATTGACGGCTGGCACGGCATCCAGCCCAGCATCGGCATGGACCTGGCCAAACTGAATGAAAAGTACGGGGAAAGGCTCTGCTTTTTCGGTGGTGTGAACTGCGAAACCCTGATCGACGGCTCCTCCCGGGATGTGGAGAACGAGGTCAAGGCGGCCCTGAAAGGAGCCGCGGTGGGCGGCGGGCTGGTGATCGCTTCGGGAAATGTGCTCCAGCCCGGAGTCAAGTATAAAAACTACCTGGCCGGACTCAATACCACCAAGAGATTCGGCAAATATCCGATATCGCTATGAAATGGATCAGCCGGACAGGGCCGGGCCTGATAGCTCTGCCGTGTCCGGCTTTTATGATGTAAGCTCACCGGTCCGCCAGGCAAACAATTGTCCGGGCTGGAACAGGCTAACCTGTCTGTCAAACCGCCTATTTAAAGGCGGAGGCCAGAGGTCCGAAAAGCTGGCTGATACTCTGGGTGATGCCCTTGCCGCCGCCATCGGGGGCAATGGAAAGCTTGTCGCTGCCCAGATTCAAGAGTTTGAAAACATCCCCCTTGCCCGCCTTGGATATTCCCAGATCCAAAAGCTTGGAAGGATCAACCACTTCGCCGCTGACCGCTTTTCCCTGATCCAGAAGACCCATGATCTGATCCACCGGCACCTTGATGCCCAGCTTATCAGACACAACCTGGGCCAGCTGGGGGCCTATGGCTTTGGTCAAGCCGCCCAAGTTGAGCGCCTGGCCCGGCTGGGCCGTAAGCAATATCAATAAAGCCGCCAAGACGGCCGCCATCAGACGCGCATCTGTTTTTTTTGTTTCCATGACTCACCTCCAAATGAAAAACTAGGCACTAAAAACCCGGGCGGCAACAAGCCGGTCTTGAATAGATCATCGGCTTGGAGGGCCGCGGCATATGCTCAGTCCATTCTGGAAGCCTCGGCGGGATTGATGGTCATTACCGGTATGGCGGCGCTTTGCACCACCCGCTGGGCCACGCTGCCGAAGATAAGCTTGCCCAGATCCCCCCGGCCATGGGTTCCCATGACGATCAGGGAAATCTTCTCTTTATCCGCATACTCCAGGATTTTGCGTCCGGTGTGGCCGGATACAGCCTTGGTTTGGACCTCGAACCCCGCGAAGTGCTGTTGCACGAATTCATTGAGCGCCGTCTTGGCCCGCTCTTTTATTTCCGTCATCACCTGGCCGTATGAGGGAAAGGCATGATGGTCATAGCTGGGTATTACATGCAACACGTGAAGCTCTGATTCAAACTGCCTGGCCATCACGGCCGCATGTCTGGCTACAGTCGAGGCTGTAACGCTGAAATCCAGGGGGAACAGAATCTTTTGATATTGCACCATGAATATTCTCCTTTCTCAGCCGGGCGCCGCAGAATGGCTGTTTGGCCCATCCCGAAATCAAACCGGGCTTTGGCCCGCCAAAGTCTCTACATATACGCTACACCTTCAAGCTCCGAGATTGAAGGCATATTGCAAAATGAGATAAGCCGCATACACTCCCAGAATCCAGCACCCCTGCCAGCGTTTGAACCAGCCGTCCCGGTTAATGAAAATGAACACCCTGAAAGAATACAGGATGATCAGCATGGCCGGGAAATGGAAGCTGAAGAAGTTGGGCGGCACCGCCAGGGGCTTGGCCACCGCGGCGGCGCCGATCACGAACAGGCAGTTGAGCACATCCGCACCCACCACGTTGCCTACCATGATCTGGGGATGGCCTTTGCGGACCGCGGTTATAGCGGTCATCAACTCCGGCAGGGAGGTGCCGAAGGCCACCAGGGTTGCGGCGATGATATCCTGGGGAACCCCGATGCGGGCCGCGCCTTCGGCGGCGCAGGGCACCAAAACGCGGCTGCTTGCTATCACCCCCAAAAGGCCCAGGAAGGTAAGGAGCAAAGACTTGCCCACCCCCCAGTCAACCTCGCCCTCCTCTTCTTCATCCTCGGTTCCGCCCCGGCGGGCCCAGCGGTAGGCCATATAGAGATATGCGACCAGCAGGCCCAAAAAAATCAGGCCCACAGTGCGGCCCAATACAGGCTGGCCATCTGTGAGGTAATAGGATAATAGCGACACCAGCACCAGCAGGGTGGCCGAACCCACCTGCACCCAGCCGGTGCGGTTGAGGATGTAGCGCATGACCGGCACCCGGGTCAGCAGGCACATGAGCCCGAAGATCAGGCCGGTGTCGCAGATGATGGAGCCCACGCCGTTGCCCAGGGCCAATCCCGGGTTTCCGGTCCAGGCCGCCAGCACGCTGACGAACATCTCCGGCATGGTGGTGCCCAAAGAGATGATGGTGGCCCCGATCACGATGCGGGGCATGCCGGTGCGCAGGGCCAAGGAGGCCGCGCCGTCAATCATGTAGTCGGCGGCCTTTGATAACACGTAGATGCACAGAACCATGGCAACCACCAGGCCCCAGGTGGGGGACCCGGCCACCAGGTGGTTCAAAAGCTCCTCGTTGCCGATCCATTCCAGCAGCGAATGTTCCATTGGTTGCCTTTTTGACGGCTCCGGCCCGGTGAAACCAGCCGGAGCGGAATATTCAGATCCAATTCAGCCGACATCCCATGGTATCAGGGGATTGCAGATATATCAGCCCCCAAATACGGTCCCGGCATCCGGCCCAACCCTTGCGCCCGCTTTGTCCGCGCCGTATGAATTGCGGTATTGCCTTGCATTTTTCTTTTAATCTGGCTAGGTAACTTGTGTATCAAGCATACTGGTTTGATCAATGGAAAATTTTCCCTTCGGAGCAAAAAAACATGAGCTGCAATCAATCAAATCCATATTTGGAAAAGCTGGCTCCCCATGAGCCCGCCCGCATAGCCCTGGCCAACCTGCCCACTCCGGTGCAGAAACTGGAGCGCTTCGGCGCGCAATTGGGTCTGGAGCTTTATATCAAGCGTGACGACTTCACCGGCGCGGAGCTTGGCGGCAACAAGATAAGAAAGCTGGAATACGTCATGGCCCAGGCCCTCAAGGAGGGCGCGGACACCGTCATCACCTGCGGCGGGGTGCAATCCAATCACGCCCGGGCCACCGCGGCGGCGGCGGCAAAGCTGGGGCTGCGCAGCCTTTTGCTGCTCAGGGTGCCGGACCCATCCTCGCCTCCCCCCCTGGAGGCCAACAGCCTGTTGGACCGCATGGTGGGGGCGGATTTCGTCTGGCTCACGCCCGAGGAATACAAACGCCGGGATGAGTTTTTCGCGCGCGAGGCCGAACGCCTGGCTAGCCTGGGCCGCAAGGCCTATCTCATTCCCGAGGGAGCTTCAGACGCCTTGGGCGCCTGGGGATATCTGCGGGCCATGGCCGAGCTTGCCCCCCAGCTTGATGATTTGGGCATCAATGATGCCGACACCACCATCCTTTTGGCCACCGGCTCGGGCGGCACCGCATCCGGGGCGGTGCTGGGCAAGCTGCTGCTTGATCTGCCGGTGCGGGTGGCCACTGTGAATGTGTGCGACGACCGGGAGCATTTCATGGGGGTCATGGCGGCCATATGCACCCAGGCCATAGAGGGTTTCGGGCTGGACATTAATTTTGAGCCCGAACGCGACCTGAATATCATAGACGGCTATGTGGGCCGGGGCTATGCCCTTTCCCAGCCTAGTGAGTTGCGGCTCATTTCCGACCTGGCCAGAACGGAAGGAGTGATCCTGGACCCGGTGTATACCGGCAAAGCCTTTTACGGCCTGGTCCAGGAGGCCAAAAATGACGCCGCCCGCTTTGGTAAAAGGGTGGTATTCATCCATACCGGCGGGCTGTTCGGCCTGTTCCCCAAGACGGCTGAACTGCAAGAGCTGCTGTAGGCGCAAACCCGGACCGGACGCAAGGCCAGACCGGACGCAAGGCCAGACCGGACGCAAGGCCAGACATGCGAACCGGCGGTCCATATGGGCCGCCGGTTTGCGGTGCGAGGCAAGGCAATAGCCGGTCCAAGGCTGTTTACAATATATTGGCCCCCATCTCGGCTATCTCGGAGCGTTCGCCCCGGATCAGGGTGACATGCCCGGTGATGGCCTGCGCCTTGATTTTTTCCACCATAACCGTAAAGCCGTTGCTGGCCGAATCCAGATAGGGATGGTCTATCTGGTCTATATCACCGGTAAAAACTATCTTACTGCCTTCACCAACCCTGGTCAGCATGGTTTTGATGGCATGGGGTGTGCAGTTCTGGGCCTCGTCCACGATGATGAACTGCCGTGGTATGGACCGGCCCCGGATATAGGTGAGGGCCTCCATCTCAAGCTGGCCGGTATAGGAGAGATAATCCTCTATGCCCACGTTGCGTTCACTGCCCTTAAAAAGGTTTTTCTGCCCCCGGGCGCTGTCCGAGGCCGAAAAGCGGAACAAAAACTCAAGGTTGTCGTATATGGGCTGCATCCAGGGACGGATTTTTTCTTCCTTGTCCCCGGGCAAAAAGCCCAGATCCTGGCCCTCCAGGGGGATCACCGGGCGGGTGACCAGAAGCTTGGCGTAGGCGTTTTGCTCCAAGACCTGCTCCAGGCCCGCGGCCAGGGCCAACAGGGTCTTGCCGGTTCCGGCTCCTCCGGCCAGGGTCACCACTTTGACCCTGGGGTCCATCAAAAGATCCAGGGCGAAAAGCTGTTCCTTGTTGCGGGGCCTTAGCCCGAAGCATTTGGAGTTGCTGTTGAATATAAGTGGATTCAGCTCCCGGTCCGCAAAGCGGGCCAATGCAGAGGAGGAAGGGTTCTCATTGGATTTGAGCACCACAAACTGATGGGGATGGGCCGACTCCGTCTGAGGCAGGGGAAAGGAACCGGCCTGGTAGAAAAGGTCAAGGTCCGCCTGGGGCAGCCACAT
This sequence comes from Desulfarculaceae bacterium, assembly GCA_963675675.1. Taxonomy (GTDB): domain Bacteria; phylum Desulfobacterota; class Desulfarculia; order Desulfarculales; family Desulfarculaceae; genus Dethiosulfatarculus. Next base: position 5,769,492 of record OY776512.1, on the reverse strand, counting down.
CTCGCGCTGCCCGGTGTAAAGATGGCTGAAGTCCACTTTGTCATTGGTGAGGTCTTCGGCCCGGATGCCCAGAAGATCCGCCTTAAGCCGCAGATTCAGGTCCTTGGACACCAAAGTGACGTGTCCGTTGCCCGAGCCCATCTGGTGGGAAAGGTTCAAGGCCACGGCCAGGATGCGGTTATCCGGCTTTGCGCAGTCCAAAAACTGCAAATGCTCCGGCAGGCTTTCCATCTGGCGGTTGTTTATCTCTATGCGCAGCATTCCCTGATTGGGAAGCTCCACCCCTTCCGACAGCTTGCCCTTGGTGCGCAACTCATCCAGATAGCGCGAGACCGTTCGGGCGTTGCGGCCTATTTCATCCTGACGCTTTTTCTGGTTGTCAATCTCTTCGATCACGGCCAGGGGAATGACCACCTGGTTTTCTTCAAAGACAAAAAGCGCACCTGGATTATGCAGAAGTACATTGGTGTCAAGTACAAAGGTTTTTGACATGTATCGCTCTTTTCACCGGCCAAAGGATGCCGCTGTTGGGTGGGATTGTGCGGGCGGGCTGGCGCGGTTCAGGCCGGGCCGCCCTGCTTTCCGGCTTGGATGCAACCAGCCGTCCGCGCAAGTGCCGGGCCGCCGCTATTGAAACAGGTTTGATTTGCAAATCCTTAACCGTTCATTCTCTTGTGTGGCTAACCGGGTACGGACCCTTTGTACACAACATAGTGTGCCGCACCTTAAAACTATACAATATATACGAACAAAATATGACTTTTTTATTTCCAGTTCAAACCAGGGAAAGCAGCACCCCCAAGACCAGCTCGGGATTGGTGTAGGGCGCGCTTTTCGGGCTGACCAAAGGCGTATCTATCACCTCCACCCCGGTTGCGGCCAAGGCCTTCAGGTCCAAGCCCCCGGGATAATCTCCATTTGTGCTGTCCACCAAAACGAAATTCAAAAGCCGGTCCGGCGCGGCCCCGCCTTGGGACCTCAGGCAGGCCAGCAATATCTCAACCTGCTCATGCACCGAACGCCCCACGGCCTCCGGATCGTTGCCCATATTGGGAATGTATATCTTGGGGCAGCCGTTCGCGGCAATCGCCTGGGGAACTCCGGCGGGCAAAAGGTTGGCTATGACGCTGGAATAAAAGCTGCCCAGGGGATAGCAGATAAGCTGGGCCCCAGCGATGATCTTTTTTATCTTGTTTCTGACCGCGGGCTGCACCGGCTGGGGATTGCGCCTCTTTTTGGATAGATAGACTCTTTTTATGGGGCTGGTAAGCGGGGCCACCTGCTTGCCGGTCATCAGATGCTGGCCCACCAGTATGCTGCCGTCGCCCAGTTCCGCCACCAGATGCAAATCCGAGCTGATCACCGGGCGCACCATCCCGCGCACCATGGCCAGGCGGCTGAACATGAAAAGCACCGGGTCCATACTACGCTCGTTGTTCAGATAGCCCCCCACCAGCACCAGGTTGCCGATGCTGGCCCCTTTGAGGTCAAAGTCTTGGGGCATGGCCTCGCGGAAAAAGCGCAGGTGATTGCGGATAATCTTGCGCATGGGATCGGGCACGGCCTTGATCAGGGAGTGTTTGCCGAAGACCAGGTTATCCAGTTCGACGATAAGTTCGTCCTGGGCTGCGTCCTTGGCCAGGCGGTGGGCGAACAGCCTGCGGATGTCCGGATTGCCCTTCACGCTCTGGTCGGCCAGGGCCATCATACGGTTGCGCATATCCCCCACCGCAGGCATGCGGAAGGCCTTGCGCAAAACAGCGGAAGATCCCCCGGAATCAAAGGGGGTGATCAAATGCACCGAGTTGTGAGTGTATTCGATCAAGCGGCGGCTCACCGGATTCATGGCGCTGCCCCCGCTGAAAAACAGGATTTGGGGTCCCAGTTCCGGGGCCCTGGCGAACAGGGCCAGTTTGAGTTTGTCCGGCAGGCTGACGGTGCGGGTCACCCTGATTTTATGCGTCACTGATGGTTTCCTCCCCGATGCCGCAGGCCCGGCCCCGCAGACTGAAGAACAGTTTGAGGCCCTTTTTAATCTTGTCGCTGAAAAGCTTTTTGCTCATCACCTGGCCCGCCACTTTTTTGTTGATCTCGGCCAGGCTGGGATAAGGATGCACCGCGCTGGCCAGGGTTGACAGTTTCAGGCCGCCGTTGAACACCGCGACCCACTCGGAAAGCAGCTCACCGGCGCTGGGCCCCAGGATCTGCACTCCCAAGGGCCTTTCCTTTGCATCCAGAAGCATCTTGACCTTGCCCACGGCTTCCCCCTCGGCCAGGGCCCGGTCGCTGTCCCCAAAAGACTCCTCCCAAAGAGTGTACTCCAGGCCTTCGGCCCGGGCCCTTTTTTCGTTATAGCCCACACTGGCCAGCTCGGGCTGGCAATAAGTGGCCCAGGGCAGGTGGGCGTAACTCACCTTGCGGGGCAGCCGGAAGACCGCGTTGGCCAGCACTATGCCGCCCTCATATCCGGCGGCGTGGGTGAATTGATAATCCCCGGTGATATCCCCCGCCCCCCAGATATGCTTTTGGCTGGTGCGCAGCCGCTCATCCAGCAGCAGGCCTTTTTTGCCGTACTCCACCCCGATGCCGTCCAGATTCATACCGTCCAGGTTGGGCTTGCGGCCCAAACAGACCAGGATCTCTTCGGCTCCCAGGGTGATTTGGTTTTCACCCTGTTCAAAAACCACTTCCTTCATGCCGCCGCCGGACCGCACCTCTTTGAGGCTGGCGCCGGTGTGGAACGCCACGCCTTCTTCGGCCAGCACCTGCTGCACCATGGCGGCCATGTCCGTGTCTTCTTTGCTCAGAATCTGGGCGCTGCGCTGCACCACATGCACATCACAGCCCAGCCGGCTGAAAGCCTGGGCCATTTCCACCGCTATGGGCCCGCCGCCCAGAATGATCCAGGACCGGGGCAGGCGGTCCATGTAAAAGATTTCCCGGTTGGTCAGATAGCCGGTTTCAGCCAGGCCCGGCACCGGGGGTGCGCCGGGCGAGGAGCCGGTGGCTATCAGCCATTTGGCAGCGCTGTGGCTGCGGCCGTCGGCCTCCACGGTGTGCGGGTCCACAAATGAGGCCCGGCCAAAGACCACCCGGACCCCTAGGGAGCAGAAGCGCTCTTCGCTGTCGTGGGGCTGGATGGCCTCAATAACGTTTTTGATGCGGGCCGCAATGGCTTTGAAATCAACCGGATCGGGGCTGACCACCGGCAAGCCGTATCTATCGGCCCGCTTCATCTGGTGATAGATCCGGGCGCTCTGGATCAGGGTCTTGCTGGGCACGCAGCCATAGTGCAGGCAATCACCGCCCAGCCTGGATTCCCGTTCAATCAAAAGGGTTTTGGCCCCCAGCTGGGCCGCTCCGGAGGCCACGGTCAAACCGGCGGAGCCTCCGCCGATCACACCCAGGTCATAGTCAAACTCGCCCATGGCAAAGCCTCCTTTTCGCAGTTCCAGCGGGGCTGTCAGGTCAAATCCGCCACCTTGATCAAGTTGGTGGTCCCCGGCATCCAGATGGGCACCCCGGCGGTGATCACCACCCGGTCACCGGGCTTGGCCAGGCCCGTATCCAGCAGCACCCTGGCCGAGAGCTCAAAAAGCTGGTCGCTGTCTTTGCATTGGGGCGCCAGCACCGCCTGCACCCCCCAAGAAAGGGCAAGCTGCCGCTGCACTTCGGGTATGGCCGTGACCGCCACCACCGGCATGGACGGCCGGAAGCGAGCCACCAGGCGCGCGCTCAGGCCGCTCATGGTGCCGGCCACCAGGGCGGCCGATTTGAGGCTCAGGGCCAGATTGCAGGCCGCCCGGGAGATATTGCCCTCCACCGAAGGCACCAGCTTGGAGCCGTGGTCGCCCAGAAACGCGGCGCTGTCCAGGGCGGGTTCGGTCACCTCGGCGATCCGGTGCATCACCTTTACGGCCTCCACCGGATATGAGCCCACTGCGGTTTCATCGCTGAGCATCACCGCATCCGAGCCGTCCAGCACCGCATTGGCCACGTCGTTGGCCTCGGCCCGGGTGGGGCGGGTGTTCTCCATCATGGAGCGCAGCATCTGGGTGGCGGTGATCACCGGTTTGCCCTCGCGGCGGGCCTGGCGGATGATGCGCTTTTGGATCAAGGGCACTTCCTCCAGGCGCATCTCAACCCCAAGATCGCCTCTTGCCACCATGAGCCCGTCCACCATGCCCATTATCTGCTCCAGGCGCTCCACCGCCTGGGGCTTTTCTATCTTGGCTATGAGCAGGGGCTGATTGTCCACGTGGTTCAGGATAGTGCGCACTTCATCCAGGTCTGATTCGTGGCGCACAAAGCTCAAGGCCACAAAATCAACTCCGGCTTTTATGCCGAACTCCAGATCCCTGCGGTCCTTTTCGGTGAACGAGGCTATCCGCAGGGAGCTGACCGGAAGGTTCACGCCCTTGCGGGAAGATATCACCCCGCCCACCAGCACGGTGCAGGTCACCTTGCCGTCCTTGATGGCCTTGACCTTTAACTCAACCAGGCCGTCCGCCAGCATGATGGGATCCCCCACTTCCACATCCTGATCCAAGTAGGGATAATTGACCGCTATCTCCGGCCCGTCGCAGCTCCCGCCCGCAAAAAGCACCAAATCGTCGCCGTTATTGAGCGTAACTTCGCCCTGGCTCATGTCGCCCAGGCGGATCTTGGGCCCGGCCAGGTCTTGCAGTATGCCCATATTGCGCCCGGTTTCGGCGGCGATTTCACGGATTAGCTTGATGATGCGGCCATGGCTCCGGTGGTCGCCATGGGAGAAATTCAAGCGGGCCACATCCAGCCCGGCTTCGATCAGGGCCCGGATCATCCCGGGGGAATCCGTGGCGGGTCCTATGGTGGCTACAATCTTGGTGCGGCGCGGCATGGCTTAACCTCGTTTCCGGCTGGCTGCATCATGGGGGATTTTCATAAGCGCAACCCCTTCCTGCACAACCCTGCGTTCTTTACAGGATGAGACCGGGCGGTTGGAATGGCAATGCAATATTGGGTGACAAAACCGGCGGTGACTACGCACGAATCCACCCGGGTGGCTTGGGTTTTGGGCCTGAGAATAAAATCCGGCCTTACTTTGATGCGCTGGGCATGGCTCCATCCAGCACGGTCAGCTTGTCGCCGGGTTTGATCCGGTTTTTCGCGGCCCATCCCGCATTCACTTCTATCACCCCGGTCACCGCTATGGGCGGATGCACCCGGCGGGGGGCTTCACCCCCACTGGGATAGGGGATATCCGGGGTGATCCCCATCACCACGCCGTCTTTCAGCCAAATGAAATCCAGGCTGAAATGCATGCGCCGCATAACCATGCTGACCCGGTAACTGCCCGGCAATACAAACAGCATGCCCTGGTTCATGGGCATGGATATGCGGTCGGACAATCCCTGGCGGCGCAGCTCTTGGGTGTTGGCCACCTCCAGGCCGATTTTGGCCCCGCCCAGGGTGGCTTTTATCACTGGCCAAGACAAACCCCGGTCCGCCTGAGCCAAATAAGCCCCCAGGCCGGCCAGGACCAGCAGAGCCAGACAGGAGGCGGCGATGGCGTAATTTCTTTTTTTGGCTTTGATAATGACCACTCCAGATGAAACGGGCCGACATCAATCCGCATGGGGCTGCACCGCACCGGCTGCCTGGGCGGATTATCCAGTCAAGCCTCGTCCCGAATCGGGCGCCTGCACTTTTCCACGGCGGCCTTATGTGCAAACAACCAATAAAAACCATATGGTTAACCAGACCGGCAACCAGAGCCGCCCAGCCAGAATATGATAGCATAAAAACACCCGCACTTGTTACTGTCACCGGCTCCAGGCTTGCCTTTGCGGCCCGATTCGGGCTATCTTGCGGATAGGAGCAATAATGCCGCGACATATCAAAATATTGCTGCCGTGCATCTTCTTATTGTGGGCGATGTGCACCGGGGTCAGGGCCGAGACCCTGCGCCTGCCCATCACCCTGGACTACGCCTTCCTGCAGGCAGCGCTTAAGCACCAGGCATTCAAGGCGCCGGGCGGCAAGGCCGTGGTGCTGAATCATTTATGCAACAGCATAACCCTTTGGAACCCCAGGCTGTCCCGGGCAGGGTCGCTGTTAAGGATGCGCTGCTCTTTGAAGGTCGAAGCCGGCATGGAGATCATGGAGCACTGCATAGCCCCCACGGCCTGGCAGGGGCAGGTGGAAACCTTTCACCGGGTCTGGGTGGACCCCAAAACCCTGCGTCTGAAGGTGCGCACCGTCAAAAGCCGCCTTCTGGATAATCAACTGCGGCCCGCCGCCGTGCAGAACATGGTGTACGAACTGGTCCAGGATTATGTGCACGACTATCTGGACGGATTCAGGGTCAATCTGGCCGGCCCTGTCAAAAACTTGAAAAGTCAGATCCCCTTTTTTTTCTCGGCTGAAATGCACAACCAGGCCGTGCAATGGCTGAACACCCTGCGTAGCGACGCCACCCAAGTGCAGGATGGAGCAGTAAGAATAAATCTTCTGCTCAATGTAAAGCTGCCCAAGGCAAAGCCCAAATCGGGGGCCAAGCCCATCAGGCTCAGTCCGGCTCAGCGCAAGGCGCTCATGCACCACTGGGAGACCTGGGACGCCTTTTTGGTCCGCGAGATCATGACCCTGGCCAGGCGGCCCCTGATCCAGAGCGAAAAAGACCTGGTGCTGGAAGTGCTGCTTGACACCCGCCACGGCATTCACCAAGCCCTGCAAGACCCGGACCCAAACCGGGACCTGGTGCGCAGGCAGTTCATAGAGACCTGGCGCAGGCTGTCGCCTTTGTTGCGCAAACACCTTTGGGCGGCTTCCAGGCCGGAGACCCATCTGCCGCTGCTGGCCTTCATGACCGCGGCGGACGTATTAAAAGCCCTGGACCGGCTGGGTCCGGCCATGGGGCTGGAAATAAGCGAGGAAGGCTTGAAACGGCTGGCCCGGCTTTTGGGCCCCGGACGCGGCGGTTTGAGCTATACCCATGGAGAAAACCCGGCTCTTCGCAGCCTGTTGGGTATGGGGCCGGCTTTGAAGCTGCGCCCCCCGCCCAAACTTGAAGACCTTCCGGAACCGGAAACCGCCCCGGACCCGGATTCCTGGCTCAGATGGCTTCCCTTTAGGGCAACCCCTGCCTGGGCCAAAAAGCTGACTGTGCCAATGCGGCTGCCCACGCCCAAAGAGATCAGCCACTGGCTGCCTCCTGAAAAAAACACGCGCTCATACCTGTACCGGGTGCAAGGCCTGGTGCGCTACGCTCAAAGACGGGTGTTGGATGAAAGCGGACTCAGCCGCAGCCATAAGCGCCTTTTGGGCAAATTGATTCCGGCCACCATCTGGCAGGAAAGCTGCTGGCGGCACTTTACGGTGAGAAAAAACAAGATCACCTACCTTTTGTCCAGCAATAAATCCTCGGTGGGCCTGACCCAGGTCAACCAGCGCATCTGGAGAGGGTTGTACAGCCTGCAGCACTTGCGCTGGGATATCGTTTACAACGCCTGGGCGGGCTGCGAAATCATGGAGTTGTACCTCAGGCGTTTTGTTCTGGGCCGTTTGAAACCGGGCCGGCACATATCCGGCGAGTTCTTGGTCAGGGCGGTTTATGCCATGTACAACGGGGGGCCGGGCCAATGGGGGCCGTTTTTGCGGCGCTACAAAAAAAAGCGCTATTGGCTCAGCGACAAGCTTTTTTGGCAAAAGTACAAGTGGGTTACAGAGGGAGACTACACCCACATCTCCCGCTGCCTGCCCGGCCTGCCCCCACCTAATGGGTAACACGGTTCAGGCCTTTTGCGCTCCGGGATAAGCAGTCTGATGCTTCAGCGCGGTTGTGCACCCTTATAGAATGAAAAGGCGAGGCGGATATGGAGATCTGGCACTATTGGGTAATTGCCGGCATAGGCCTTATGATTTGGGAAATCTTCACCCCGGGTTTTGTGGTGGGCATGATGGGCTTGGCCTGTTTCTGCGGGGCGGGGGCCCATCTTTTGGGCTATGGAGCCACCGGCCAGGTGGCGGCTTTTGCCGCCGGGCTTTTGGTGGGCTTTGTAGTCATACGCCCCCTGTTCCTTAAATATTTCTATTCCAAAGACAAAAAGGCCCGCACCAACCAGGAGGCCATGGAAGGCAAAACCGGCCTGATAATAGAGGCTGTGGATCAAAAGGCCCAGAGCGGCCGGGTCCGGGTGGGGGGCAGCGATTGGAAGGCGGTCTCCCTTGGCGGCGGGCGCATACCGGCCGAGACCCGGGTGAGAATCCAAAGAGTGGAAGGCGCCACCTTGATTGTGGAACCAATAAACGGGAGTGAGTAAGTAATGGAAGGCATATCAATATCCCCTGTGCTCATCATAATGGTGGTCCTGGCCATCTTCATTGTCATCATGGCGGTGAAAGGGTTCAAGATCGTGCAGCAGGCCGAAACCATGGTGATAGAACGCCTGGGCCGCTATCACCGCACCTTGGATTCGGGCATAAACATAATCTGGCCCATTGTGGAAAAGCCCCGCCGCATCTCCTGGCGCTACCCCCAGGCCGGCGCCGGCGATGTCACCCGCATGATCACCCGGGAAACCGCCAAAATCGACCTTCGCGAAACCGTGTATGATTTCCCCCAGCAAAACGCCATCACTAAGGACAACGTCTCCCTGACCATCGACGCCCTGCTCTACTTCCAGATCACGGACCCCATGCGGGCGGTCTATGAGGTGGCGAACCTGCCGGAGGCCTTGGAAAAGCTTACCAAGACCACCCTGCGTAATGTGGTGGGGGAGTTGGACCTGGATGAATGCCTGGTCAGCCGGGACACCATAAACTCCAAATTGACCAGCATCCTGGATGAGGCCACGGACAAATGGGGCGTGAAGGTGACCCGGGTGGAATTGCAGGACATATCTCCGCCCGAAGATGTCCGCCAGGCCATGGAAAAGCAGATGCGGGCCGAGCGGGACCGCCGGGCGGCTATTTTGGAGGCCGAAGGCCGCAAACAGGCGGCCATCCTGCAAGCAGAGGGCGGCAAGCAGGCGGCCATCCGCGAGGCCGAAGGCCAGGCCGAAGCCCGCATCCGGGTGGCCGAAGCCGAGGCTGAAGCCATCAACAAGGTCACCGAATCGGTGCGGGTCAGCGGCGGCGATCCGGTAAGCTATCTCATCGCGGTGCGCTATGTGGAGGCCCTGCGCCAGATGTTCGAGGGAGCAGGCAAAGACAAGGTGGTCTATCTGCCCTATGAAGCCGCCGGTCTTATGGGCGCTTTGGGCGGTATAAAGGACCTGTTTGGAAACAAAGAAAAATAGGCGCAAAACATGAAGCGCCATTAAGCCCGGCGACGTCCTGCCGCCCGGCCGCCGCCATGACGGTTTGGCCGAATTGGTTCGAATTTACGGTGCAATAGGTTGCCCCACACCATACAGGCTGTCTGGACAAAGCCAGATAGCCTGTATATCATAACCCACTGATATTCACCTCCACCTGATTGACGGGGTGCATGGCTGCGCAAGATACAAACTCTCAAACAGGCTCGGAAATCCCGGGGGACGGAACCCCTTTGGGGACCTACAAGGGTACGCCGGTAAGGCTTTTCATCGCCGACCCCGTGCTGCTCAAACAGGTATATGCCGTTATGGGCAATCTGGGGTTTACGGAAGTATCCATCGTAAAGGTGAACACCGGCTATTATCAGGCCATGCGCCAGCTTTACAGCGAGCTCAGGCAGTTTGACGGTCTGTATCTGGTCAATCAGCCCCCCCGCACCATAACCGACTCCAGCGGAAGGCAGTACAGCGACCACGGATTCAAGGATTTTTTTGACGGCGTGGCCTCCTTGTTTAAAAAAGCCAACCGCAACCCCGCGGACCAGCTGAGCAAATGCGTACCAATTTTCGTCGCCCCCCAGGATCAGGATATCCGGGGCCGCTATATTGAGGAGCTGTTTCCCTTCGGCATAGTGGGGGCGTTCATGCTGCAGGTGCTGGACTACCACGCCAAGCCTGATGAGCAGATTGAAGAGCGCACCAGCGAGCTGCACGATTACCTGCTGGAGTATTTCCGGCAGAAAGACCAAAAGCTCACCGAACTTAAGGAGCACAAATCCGCCGCAGACCTGCGGGAGCGCAGAACCAAGGCCGACCAACTCATGCAGAGGGTGGAAAAGCTCAAAGAGGCCAAGGAATTCGACAAGGCCATAGCCCTTTGCCGCCAGGTGATAGAAGTCCTGCCCAGCGACCCGGAGCCCTATCTGGAATCGGGCCGCATGCTGGTCAAGAAAAAACGCTACCCCCCGGCCATGCAGATGTTCAATGACGCCAGCAAGGTGGCGGAGGCATCACCTGTGCCCCATGAAGAAATAGGCAATCTGCGGGTGGAGCAGACCAAGAACTATATTGAAAAAAAACGCGCCATGGGCCGGGAGCCCGACCCCAAGATTGTGCAGGGATTTTTGGATGACGCCCTGAAAAGCTATGGCGCCGCCATTGAAAAAGCTAAAAACATTGCAACGTTGAGGCCGGAACAACAGGAAACCAAGCGCCGGGATGCGGTGGCCGGCATCACCGAAAATCTGCTGACCCTGGAGCTGGAAGAGTTGCTGGGTTCGGAGCATCCTTTCATCGCCAAGCTGGGCAAAATGGCCCGCGATTCCTTGAGCGAGCAGGTCCGCGGCGATGCCGAACTGCCTGTCAAGTATTTGATACAGTTCGGGCTCAGCGAACTGCATGAGGGCAATTTCAACGAAGCGGAAAGGCTCTTTTTCCTGGCCGCCCAATACGAAGACCAGGTTCTGGCCGCCTGTTCCCGCATCAATTATCTGGGCACGGTGCTGCGTCAGCGCAAGCGCTATGACCGGGCGGTTCAGGTGTACCGGCGTCTGATTCAACTGAATCCGTCTTTTAAGGGCGTGGTGGTATTCAACCTGAGCGTGGCGCTTCGCTCCCAAGCGGACAGCCTGCGGCAGCAAAATCCCCAAGCTGCGGCCGATATAGACTTCCAGGCGGCGGGTTCGGCGGTGCAGGCCTTGTATATAGACCCCATGCTGCCCAAAGAAGACAACTTTTATCAGAACACCATCATGGCCGGTCTCTTCAAACAGATTCAGGACCTGTTTGCGGCCGGGGCCCGGCTGGCCGACCGCCGCCGCGACCCGGACAGCGATCCCGATGCGGCCAAGTGCATGCAGGCCCGGCTTGATTTGGAAAATCTCTTGAAGCAGAAAAAGCAGCGTGAAGCCTTGGGCCTCCTATTCCAACTGGCCCAAACCACCCAGGCTTTCTTCTTAAAATTCGACGAGTTCGCCAGCAAACCCATCCAGGATTTCGCCGCCCTTATCGAACCCAAACTGAGAAACAACCCCAAACCCCAGATGCGGACTTTCGGCAAAGTCTTGGCGGTCTTGGTGGAACGTGGCAGAAAAGCCCCGCCAGCAGACCCGGATTCCGGGCGCACCGGACATCCCCAGCTCGACCGGGTTATGGAATACATGATGCGGGCCGAACAGGACCTGGCGGCCATGGCGCTGGCCCAGGCCATTTTCCGCGAGCCTGACCTATTGAAGGACGCCCGCTGCAGCAATCACCAGACCATCATGAACCTTTGCAGCGAGGTCAACAGCAAACTGCAAAACATCCAAATAGATCAATTCAAGCCTCAACCCGGCTAGCAGGCCGCCTATCGCCTGTAACTAGCCGGCGCGGCGTCACACCACAAATCTCAGCGCCCGCAGCACATCAAAGTATTCCCGGGTCTCCAGCACCACCTCATGAGGTCCGATCTGGCGCATGCCGGGATAAAAAGAGGCGCGGTAGGCATCTGCGTGGTGCTTGTAGGCCAGCTTCAGTTCAAAGGTCGCCGGCAAGGGCAGATAGCAATCCTCCAAAGAGCCCTTAAGGGAGTCGTAGGCCGCCTGCTCTATTAGCTCCGCCGAGGCTTCCGGCTGCAGGCTTATGGTGCTCATGCCCACTCCTCTGGTTACGGGGGCGGTGGTGATGTGGAGATTAAACTTCGAGGCTTGGGTGCAGATCCCTTCATCTCCGGTCACCAGCACCACCGGCACCTTTTCCAAAGAAGCGGTGCATGAATTAAGTATAAACTCGCTGGCGTTGGCCCCATTCAGGCTGATGCTCCAAAGCGCCCGCATATTATTGGTATGGGCCAGGGGATTTTCCGCGCTCTGGGCCATTGAATGATAACCCACCATGAAAACGGCATCAAAACTTTGGTTCAGCTCCTGCATCATGGAATAGGGGTGGCCGCTCCATCCCCGGATCAGGCGCACCTCTTTGGGCAGCCCGTCGGGAATCAGATTGCGTCCGGAGCCGTGGGCATCCTTCACCCATATCTCCTCGGCTCCGGCCTCCAAAGCCCCCCGGCAGGCCGCCGCGGCTTCCCGGGTCATCTGCCGGGCGAAAAAGGCATGGTCGGCATGGGTCCGGTTGGTCTCATCACTGCTGGTAACCCCGGCCAGCCCCTCCATATCGCAGCTGATATAGATCTTCATCTTGTATTAAGCTCCCTTTTCTGACTTGTGCTGAGCAACAATCCGCCTTGGAATCCCGGCCTTGCTCCGCATTTTTATCATACAGCTTATAGCGGCGATATTCTCCCCGCCTGGTGATTACCCGGAAGAAACCGCTTTTTGGCCGCGTCCCATGAAAAAGCCCCAAAAGGCAGGGGCCGCCGGAACCGCAAAAATGAGACTCCGGCGGCCTAGGTGTGGGATTTCGGCGCCCTAGTGGCAAGGACGCCAACAACAAACAGGCATATTTATTCACTCGGCCGCGCAGTCATGACGACCCGGCGGGCGGAAAGCACGCCCGGGGGCCTTCACAAAGCCGCAACCGGGAAACCCTAACTCAGTTGCGGTCCCGCCGCATGAACGTGGGCAGGTCCAGGTCATCGGTATTGCTGGGCAAAACCGAAGAGCCCTGCATACTGACCGGTGAGCCCAGATTCACCACCTTGCGGTGAAACTGCGGAACATCCATGTGGTCAATCATGGTAGGGTCCACATTGGAGGTTCTCAAAAACTTCGCGGGCTCCAAAGAGGATGCTCCATGCCCGATGCCGGTTGCGATCACGGTGACCCGCATTTCATCGCCCATGTTGTTGTCTATGCAGGAACCCCAGATGATGTTGGCGTCTTCATGGGCTGCTTCCTGTATGAAGTGGCTGGCCTCGCTCACCTCATCAATGCTCATCTCGTCGCTGGCGGTTATGTTGACCAGAACCCCATGAGCGCCCTCAATGGAAACATCCTCCAACAGCGGATTGTTCACCGCCTTGGTCGCGGCTTCCACGGCCCGGTTCTCGCCCTCGGCCTGGCCGGTGCCCATCAGCGCCACACCCATCTCGCTCATGATGGTGTGCACGTCGGCAAAGTCCAGGTTGAACAGGCCCGGGCTCACAATCAGGTCGCTGATGCCCTTGACCGCATAGAGCAGCACTTCATCGGCCTTTTTGAGCATATCTGTGAAACGGGCGTTTTTGGGGGCCAAGGAGCGCAGTCTGGTGTTGGGTATCACGATCAGGGTATCCACCACCTTCTTAAGCTCTTCAGCGCCTTCCTCGGCCTGCTGCATGCGGGCCTTGCCCTCGAAGTCAAAAGGCTTGGTGACCACGGCCACGGTGAGCGCCCCCACCTCTTTGGCTATGCGGGAGATCACCGGTGCGGCTCCGGTGCCGGTGCCGCCGCCCAGACCGGCGGTGATGAAGACCATGTCGCTGCCGGTCAAAAGCTCCTTGATCTTGTCCTCGTCTTCCAAGGCTGCGTCACGGCCTTTGCCAGGATCAGCGCCCGCGCCCAGGCCCCGGGTCAGGTTGCGCCCCAACTGAAGCTGCACCCGGGCCAGACTGTGCTCCAAGTCCTGGATGTCGGTGTTGGCGGCGATAAACTCAACGCCCTTCAGATTGGCATCAATCATGTTATTGAGCGCGTTGTTCCCGGCTCCGCCGATTCCCACCACTCTTAAAGTGGCGCCGGTGCTGATTCCTTCCATCATGTCAATCTCTAAGCCCATTCCTTACCTCCCCGAAAAGCGTTGTTGCCTTTCAGTAAAATCTTTAGTCCCTAAACCATCTGCGCATGCGCGAGGTAATCCGGTTGAAGATGTTCACATCGCGTATGCGGAATTTCCTTTCGGGTTTGTTGCGCACCCCATAAAGCACCAGCCCGACCGCCGTGGCGTACATGGGGCTGTTCACCACGTCGGACAACCCGCCCACGCCCATGGGATAACCCACGCGGGCGGGCAGGTTGAATATCTGCTGGGCCAGCTCGGGCAGATAGGCCAGTTGGGATGACCCGCCCGTGAGCACCACCCCGCAGGGTATGCCCCGGTTCAGCCCGTGCTGTTCCAGTTCGGTTTGCAATAGAGAAAGTATCTCTTCCATGCGGGGCTCGAGTATCTCGCCCAGCATCTGACGGCGCAGGCGCCTGGTTCCGCCTCCGCCCACATCCATCACGTCTATGGCTTCGTTTTTGCCGATGGGGGAGACCATGGCCGAACCAAAGCGCTTTTTTATCCTCTCGGCGTCTTTCAAAGGCGTACGCAGCCCCATGGCCAGGTCCGTAGTCAGGTTGTTGCCGCCCAAGGCCAGCACCCCGGTGTGCTTGATGGCGTTGCTTTCGAACACCGCAAGGTCCGTGGTGCCGCCGCCCAGGTCAAACAGGGCCACGCCCTGGTCCCGCTCTTCAGCGGAAAGCACCGCCTCGCCGCTGGCCAGAGACTGCAAAACTATGTCGTCCACGTCCAACCCGGCCTGGTTGCAGCATTTGATCAGGCTGTGGGCGCTGGCCACCGCGCCGGTGACTATGTGCACATTGGCCTCCAGGCGGATGCCGCTCATCCCCACCGGGTCCTGGATGCCCTCTTGCCCGTCCAGGTTGAATTCCTGGGGCAGGATATGCACCACCTCGCGGTCGGTGGGTATCATCACCGCGCGGGCCTGATCCAGCACCCGGTCCACATCGCGGCGGGTGATCTCGCGGCCCTTCATGGCGATAACCCCGTGGGAGTTGAAGCCCTTGATATGGCCCCCCGCTATGCCGGTGACCACGCTGATGATCTCGCAGCCCGCCATCAGCTCGGCTTCTTCCACCGCCTTTTTGATGCTGGACACGGTGGTTTCGATATTCACCACCACCCCCTTGCGCAGGCCTTCCGAGGGATGGGTGCCCATTCCGACAATATCCACGCCGCTATCGCTCACCTCGCCCACCACAGCGCATATCTTGGTGGTGCCGATATCGAGGCCTACAATAATTTCGCCGTTTCTGCGCATGATCTTCCTTCTAAAAACGCACCACGGTGCGTTTGGGATGGCTCAGGTCTATGAGCTGGACCCGGCTCAGCTCATCGCGGGCTTTAAGATCGTCCAACACTCTGCCCAGCCGGAGCAGCTTGCTGGTGTAGTTCTTCAGACCCAGGCGCACGGTCGGCCCTATGCTGCCGTAAACCAGGCTGAGCCCCCAAACTTCGTCAAGGTGTATTTCACTCAAAGCGCCCCCGGCCTCCCGTTCCTGCGGGGGCAAGGCGGCCATAAGCTCGGCGGCCGCATTCAAAAGGGCCAGGCATCCGGGCGTGGGGCGGATCAGATTTCCCAGGGTCAGTCCGGTTATCACCGGCAAATCCGGCAATCCTTCGTGGGCCTTTACTGGTGTGAAGGCGTCCATATTGCGGCTGACAAAATAAAGTTTGCCCGCCACCATGGCCAAGTGGGCCGGATCGTATTCGGTTACCAATATCTCCAATATCCCCGGCAGACGGCGCTGCGCCACCGCGTCCTTGACCCAGGGAAGCCTCTTGACCCGGTCCTCAATCCGGTTCACCTGCATCTGGGCCAGGTTGCTGTCGGAGTCTATGCCGGCGGCGCTGAGCACCTCCAGACGGCTCAAATGCCGGGTGCCGCTCACCAGGGGGCGCTTAACCTGGAATATGGAGCTGGAAGCCGCCGCCGCATAGGCCGCAAGCAGGCCGGCCGAGAGGCAGGCGCACAAAGCCAGCCCCACTAGCAGCCTGCCCGCGATGGCGCCCAGACGGCTCAGGACGCTCTTGACCGCTGAGCGCTCCGGTGGGTTCCCCGCCCGGTTCCTTTTCGGCTTGCGCTTAACCATGTCCCACAAGCTCCACTTCAGGTTCCAGCCGCACCCCGAATTTTTCATTTACCCGCTTCACGATAAGGTCCATCAGGGCCTTGATGTCCCGGGCGCTGGCCTGCTCCCGGTTCTCGATGAAATTTGCGTGCTTAGGGCTTACAACCGCCCCCCCGGAGCGCAGCCCTTTCAGCCCGGCCTGTTCAATCAGACGGGCCGCATAGTCCCCGGCGGGATTTTTGAACACCGAACCGCAGGTGTATTTATCCAGCGGCTGGCTGGCCTTGCGCCGCTCGAGATAGGCCCGGGTTTTTCTTTGCACCGCCTGGGGCTCCCCGGGCTGCAAATCAAGCTCGGCCTCGAGCACAATGGCCCCTTCGGGCAATTCGCGCCTGCGGTAGCCCGCGGGCAGCTCCCGGGCCGTCATGCGGCGGACGCTTCCATCAGCCAGCAAAAGGGTGATACTGCCGGCCGCCCCGGCCATGTCACTGCCCAAGGCCCCGGCGTTGGCGGCCACCGCGCCGCCCAGGGTGGCCGGGATGCCCACCGCCCATTCCAAACCGCCGAGCCCCAGATCAGCCGCGTGTTTCACCAAAGCGCCCAGGCTGGCCCCGCCCCCGGCCACGAACCCGGCGGGTTTGGGCTCAATGCGGGTAAATCCTCCGGCCAGTTTAAGCATCACGCCGTCAAAGCCCTGATCACTCACCAAAAGGTTGGAGCCCCGGCCCAGGGGCTTCACGGTTTTGGCGGCCTTTTGGGCCTGGGACAGGACCAGACGGGCTTCGGCCCGGTCATGGACCTCGGCATAGCCCCAGCATGGGCCGCCCACCCGCCAGGTGGTGTGGAGGCGCATGGGCTCGTCAATACGGAAGCGGTCTCCCATTTTCCGAGTCAGGCTATGTAAAAGAGCCTGGTTCATGCCTCATCATTCTCCCGGGCCAGCCGGTCGCTTATCTGATATACGCTGCCCGCTCCCATGGTGAAGACCACGTCTCCGGGCCGCATGACTTCCTTCAGCCTTTGATAGGCCCCACCCAATCCGCCCACGGCTTCAACCCCCCGGTGCCCATGGGCTGAAACCGCCTGGACCAGCTTTTCCGCGTTGGTCTCCGGGTCCACCGGCTCGCTGGCCGCGTATATGTCCATGACCAAAAGCACATCCGAGCCATAAAACGAGCGCGAGAAATCCTGCAGCAGATCACGGGTGCGGGAATACCGGTGGGGCTGGAAGCAAACCACAATGCGCCTTTCGGGCCAGCGGGTGCGCGCCGCCTCCAAGGTGGCCTTTATCTCGGTGGGATGATGGGCGTAATCATCCAGCACCAGGATGTCTCCGGGAAGGGCGGCCTTGAACTCAAAACGCCTTCGCACCCCGCCGAATCCGGCCAGGCCAAGCCTGGCAGCCTCTATGCCCACCCCCACCTCCTGGGCCGCCGCAATGGCCCCCAGGGCGTTGAGCACGTTGTGCCGGCCTGGCACCGGCACCAAAAAGCGCCCATAGTCCTCTTCGCCTACATACAGGCTGAAGCCGGTGCCTCCGGTCTCGGGCCGGAGGTCCCGGGCCTGGTAGCGGGCCTGGGAGGCGAGGCCGTAGGTGATGGTGCGCTTGCGTACCCGGGGGATCAGCCCGGCCAGGCGGGGATCATCCAGGCAAAGAACCGCCGCGCCGTAAAAAGGCACCTTGTTCATAAACTGCACAAAGGCCTCGTCCAAAGCGGCTTCGGACCCGTAGTAGTCCATGTGCTCCCGGTCCACGTTGGTCACCACCACCACCACCGGCGTCAGGATGTTGAAAGAGCCGTCGGACTCGTCCGCTTCGGCCACCAAAAATTCGCCCTTGCCCAGCCAGGCGTTGGAGCCCAAGGCCCCCACCCGGCCGCCCACCACAACGGTGGGGTCCAGTTTGCCCGAGGCCATCAGGCTGGCCAGCATGGAGGTGCAGGTGGTCTTGCCATGGGCTCCGGCCACGGCCAGGCCGTATTTGAGCCGCATAAGCTCGGCCAGCATCTCCGCCCGCTGAATCACCGGGATATGGCGGCGGCGTGCTTCGGCCACTTCCGGGTTGTCATTTTTGATCGCACTGCTGGTCACCACGGCCTGGACTTCTTCCAGATTTGCGGCGTCATGCCCCTTGTAAACCTTGGCCCCCATTTCAGCCAAGCGGCGGGTGGCCTGGCTTTCGGACAGGTCGCTGCCGCTCACCTTGTGCCCCAGGTTCACCAAAAGCTCGGCAATGCCGGACATGCCTATGCCGCCTATGCCCACAAAATGTATGCGCTGCTGCTTTTGGTACATCACTTCACTTCCATGAGCTTTAGGCAGCCCCGGGCGATATCCTCGGCGGCCCGGGGCTTGGCCAAAGAGGCCGCCGCCGCTTCCATTTCAGTTATGCGCCCTGGGTTTTCGATAAACTCCCCAATGAGTTTCGTTATGGCCGCGGGGCTCAAATCAGGGTCCGGAATCAGTTCCGCCGCGCCAGCATTGACAAGGGAGGCGGCATTTTTGGTCTGGTGGTCATCCGCTGCATGGGGATAGGGCACGCAGACCGAGGCCCGCCCCACGCACATCAGCTCGGTCACGGTCCCGGCTCCGGAGCGGCAGATCACCAGGTGGGCCTCAGCATAGGCCTTGCCCATATCGTCAATGAATCCGCTCACCTCATGGGGCACCCCGCTTGCCGCATAGGCCTCTTTCACCCAGGCCTCATCACTGGGGCCGCTTTGGTGCCTGATGAAAATCTTTTGCCCCAATTCCTCCAGCTGGGGCAAAGCCTGGGTCATGGCCTGGTTGATGCTCCGGGCCCCCTGGGAGCCTCCCAGCACCAGCACTTTGAGGCCCTCGGCCATGGGCCGGCGTGCGGGCTTCGCCTCTTCGGCCTGCTCCACCAGCTCCGGCCGCACCGGATTGCCCACGTACTCCACCTTGGCGGCAGGGAAATACCCTTTTGCCTCGGGAAATGCAGTGAACACCACATTGGCCCGCTTGCCCAGCACCCGGTTGGTCAGCCCGGGCACCGTGTTCTGTTCCTGCACGGCCAGGGGAAGGCCGCAAAGGCGAGCGGCCAGGCCAAGAGGCACCGCGGCATAACCGCCCACGGCCAGCACCAAGCCGGGCCGGTAGCTCTTGATGAGCTTTCTGGCCTGCCAGACGGCCAAAGGCATGGAGGACAAAGAACGCGCCCGCCCCATAATTCCCCGGCCCCGGAAGGAGGTGACCTTGAGCACCTCCAGCTTGAAGCCCTCCTGCTCCAGGGTGCGGCTTTCCAGGGCCTTGCCCGCGCCCACAAAGGCCAGCTCCAGTTCGGGCCGCATGCGCTTTATGGTGCGGGCCACGGCCACCGCCGGGAACAAATGCCCCCCGGTGCCGCCGCCAGCTATGAGCAAGGTCTTACTCATGTGCGCTTTCCCTGGTGTCCGGCCACGCTGAGGATCAGCCCAATGCAGGCCATGTTGACCAAAAGGGATGAACCGCCGTAGCTTATAAAGGGCAGGGTCAGTCCCTTGGTGGGCAAAAGCCCCATGACCACGCCCGCGTTGACAAAGGCCTGGATTCCGATTATCAGGGTGCAGCCCAGGGCCAGATAGGTGCCGAACAGGTCCCGGGCGCTCAAAGAAGCCTTTATCCCCCGGTAGATCAGGACCATAAACAGACCCAATACGACCAATACGCCCACCAGCCCCAGCTCTTCGCCCAGCACGCTGAAGATGAAATCGGTGTGGGGCTCGGGTAGATAAAAGAGCTTCTGCTGGGAGCCGCCCAGACCGTTGCCCAAAATGCCACCTGAGCCGAAAGCCAAAAAGCTGTGGATGATGTGGTATCCGGTATCCAAAGGATCGTTCCAGGGCTCCAGGAAACTCAGCACCCGCTCCTTCCAATAGGTGCGCACGTGGAACACCAGCAGGTAGAAGGTGCCCGAACCCAGAACGATGAGGCTCAACAGATAGGTCATACGGGTGCCGGCCACGAAAAGCATGATCATGGCCAGGCTCATCAAAGTGACCGCCATGCCCAAATCCGGCTGGGGCAATACCAGAAGCGCCATGACGCCCGCCGCGCCCAATACGGGTGCCAGCCCCTTTGAAAAGCTCTTGATATTATGCTGCTGCTCGCTCAAGTAGCGGGCCATGAAAAACACCAGGGCCAGCTTGGCGAATTCCGAGGGCTGGATGGATATGGAGCCTATGCGTATCCAGCGGGTGGCCCCTCCCGCCGTATGTCCTATGCCCGGGATCAATAGCAGAAGCAGCAATCCAATGCAGGCCAGCCAGCCCGGATAGGCCATCTTTTTGAGTCTGGCGTAGTCGGTGGAAGCCAAGGCCACCATCACCAGCACTCCGACGATCAGGTGCAGCATCTGGCGCTTGACGAAATAAATATCATCCAGGTAGCGCTTTTCAGCCAGCATGCTGGAAGAGGAGTAGACCATCACCAAACCCACCAAAGCCAGGCCCAGTGCGCAGAGCATCAAGGAAGGATCGCCCAAGCGGAAGGACCAGGCGGGAGCCTGACTGTTTGCACCGGCTCTGCTCACTGTTCAAGCTCCTCGGCCAAAGCCCGGAAATGATCTCCACGCTCGCCGTAATTTTTATAGGCGTCCCAGGAAGTGCAGCCCGGGCTCAGGAGCACCGCGTCACCGGCAGAGGCCAGATCATGGGCCATTTGCACCGCACCGGCCAGATCGGCCACGAGGTGCAGGGCGTCACGGCCTTTAAGCTGTCCGTACACGCTTGGTCCGGCCTGGCCAAAGCAGATAACCGCCTTGCCTTTTGCGTCCAAAGGCCCGTTCAGGCTGGCGAACTCCCCTCCCTTGTCCTGGCCGCCCAGGAGCAGAATCACGGGCCGGGTCATGGCCGCCAGGGCGGCCAGCACCGCACCCAGGTTGGTGCCCTTGCTGTCGTTTATGTAGTCCACTCCGCCTATGCTGGCCACCAGCTGCACCCTATGGGGCAACCCTTCGTAATTATTGATGGTGTCGCATATGGCCCCGGGGCTGGCTCCGCACAGGTGGGCGGTCAGGGCCGCAGCCAGATAGTTTTGCCGGATCAGCTCTCCACCCAGTATGGCGTTTTTGGTTTCCACCCGCAGCTCCCATCCTGGCTCCGGAGTGAGAACCAGCCGGCTCCCTTCGATGCAGCCGGAAAGGCCCTCACCGCATTGGGGGGCGTAAAAATAGTGCCTGGCCCTGTTGCGGGAAAGGCGCGAGGATATCTCGGCATCGCCGCCCAAAAACACCGCCGTGTCCTCAGGCCCCTGGCGGTCAAACAGCTTGAATTTGCTGTCGCCGTATTCCTTAAAGTCCTTATAGCGGTCCAGATGGTCGGGGGTGATGTTCAAAAGCAGGCCCACCTTGGGTTTAAGCTTAAGCGAGCTATCGCACTGAAAAGAGCTGACCTCCAGCACCGCCCAGTCCGCCGGTTCGGCCTGGTCCACAAACCGGCAGAGGGGCTGGCCCAGATTGCCTCCGGCGAACACGCTCAGGCCGGAAGCCTCCAACATGCGCCCGATCAGGGTGGTCACGGTGCTTTTCCCGTTGGTGCCGGTGATCATTACGCTGGGGCAGCTTAAAAAACCGTAGCCCAACTCCAGCTCGCCTATCACCTCTTTACCCTGCCGGGCAGCCCGGGCAATGGGCGCTATCCTTGGGTCCACCCCCGGGCTGAGCACCACAAGATCGGCCCAGTCAAAGTCTTCGTCAAGGTGCCGTCCCAAAGTGAGCCCGGCCCCGGCCGCGGCCAGCTCGCTGGCTCCCTTTGGGAGGGTGGATTTGTCCGTGGCCCGCACCTGAGCGCCGCGGTTCATGCAGAGTTCTGCGGCTGCCAGGCCGCTGGCTCCCAAACCCACCACCAGTATTTTTTTGCCCTTCAAATCCACGGCTACCTCAACTTGAGGGTTGAAATGGCCAAAAGAGCCAAAAGGATGGACACAATCCAAAAGCGGACTATCACCTTGGATTCGGGCCAGCCCGACAATTCAAAATGGTGATGCAAAGGCGCCATGCGGAATATGCGCTTGCCCTTGCTCAGCTTGAAGAACCCCACCTGCAGGATCACGGAAACCGCCTCCATGACGAATATGCCGCCCACCAGGGCCAGGAGGATTTCGTGTTTGGTGGATAGGGCCACTATGCCCAGGGCCCCGCCCAGGGAAAGCGATCCGGTGTCGCCCATGAATATCTGGGCCGGGTAGGCGTTGTACCACAAAAAGCCCATGACCGAGCCGATCACCCCGCCCAAAAACACGGTCAGTTCACCCGCGCCGGGTATATAGGCGATTTGCAGATAACCCGCGGATTTGGAGTTGCCGGTCAGGTAGGCCAAAAGGGCATAGGTGCTGGCTGCGATCAGCACCGGCCCGGAGGCCAGACCGTCCAGCCCGTCGGTGAGGTTTACCGCGTTGCTGGCGCCGACCAGAATGAAGACCGCCAGCACCACATACCCCCAGTCCAGATCGGGCACCACCAGCTTGAAAAAGGGCACGGTCAGATTGGTGCTGTAACCGGGGTGGTAATAGAGAGCCAGGGCTCCGGCCAGGCTCACGGCCAGTTGGCCGGCCATCTTGGCTTTGGCGCTGAGCCCCCCTTCATTCCGTTTGGCCACGCTTTTTAAAAAGTCGTCGATAAACCCGATCAGACCGAAACCCAAAGTGACCAGAAGAGCCAGCCAGAGATAGAAGTTATCCAGCCTGCCCCACAAAAGGGTGGATACGGTTACGGCCCCCAGGATCAGCACCCCGCCCATGGTGGGGGTTCCCGCCTTGGATTTGTGGCTTTCGGGCCCCAGTTCGCGGATGTATTGCCCCAGCTGCATCTTTTGCAGCCAGCGGATCACGTAGGGCCCCAGGATCAGGGTTATGGCCAGGGCCGTTATGGCGGCCCAGATAGTGCGGAAAGTGATATAGCGGATTACGTTGAAACCGCCGAATATATCCCTTAGTGGGTACAGAAGATCATACAGCATCAGGCCATCTCCCCGGTGGTCAGGGCTGCCACCACCCTTTCCATGCGGGTGGCCCGGGACCCCTTGACCAAGACCACGTCGTTGTCCTCGATCAGCTCAAAAGCGGTTTCCACCAGGTCCAGAATATTTTCAAAAGCCTGGGCGTTTTCTTCCTGCACTCCGGCGGCAAGCGCCCCGCTGACCACCTGGGAGGCGTATTGGCCATAGGCCAGCACCACGTCGCACCCGGCCTTGCCGGCCATCTTTCCGGTCTCATGGTGCAGCTTGGCCGAACGCTCGCCCAACTCCGCCATGTCCCCCAGCACCAATATCTTGCGCCGCATGCCGGCCAGTTCAACCAGAGCCTGCACCCCGGCGGCCACGCTTAAGGGGTTGGCGTTATAGGTGTCGTCCAGCACCTTGAAACCCCACATGGACTTTTTCTGCACCAAGCGGCCGTCCACCGGATGAAAGGATTCCAGCCCGGCCTTGATGGCCTTCAGCCCCATGCCCAGGGCCATTGCGCAGGCCGCTGCGGCCAGGGCGTTGGCCACATTGTGTTTGCCCGGCGCGGCCAGGCGGATGCGCATGTGGTCGTGGTTGGGAGCCCTCAAAGTGAAGGCCTGTTTGCTGCCCAGGGCGGACAAGTCCCGGGCCAGCACATCCGGGTCAGAACTGAAGCCGAAGGTAAGTACCTCGCAGGGCACCCGGTAGACCCAGGGCGCCAGCCAGCTGTCCTCAACATTGATCACGGCCAGGGATTTTTCCTCCAGGTTTTGATACATCTCGGCCTTGGCCGCCGCGATGGCCTCCAAAGAACCCAGCAGGCCGATGTGGGCCGGCCCCACATTGGTGACCACTCCCACATCGGGCCGGGCTATCCGGGTGAGCCGGCCGATCTCTCCGGCCTGGTTCATGCCCAGCTCCACCACGGCCACCTGATGGGATTCATTCAGCTTGAGCAGGGTGAGGGGCAGGCCCACCAGGTTGTTGAGGTTGCCCTCATTCTTCAGCACCTGGAAGCGCTGCTTCAAAATGGAGGCCAGCATCTCCTTGGTGCTGGTCTTGCCGTTGGAGCCGGTGATCCCGGCCAGCACCACTTTGTGGGCCTTGCGCCAGGCCGCGGCCAGATCACCCAGGGCGGTAAGGGTGTCGGGCACTTTGAACAGGCAGGCGTCCGGGCGTCCGGGCAGCTCAAAGCCCTGCCGCACCACGGCCCCGCCCGCCCCGGCATCCAGGGCTTTTTCTATAAAATCGTGGGCATCGTAATTTTCTCCCTTAAGGGCCAGGAAAAGTTCTCCGGGTGAAATAGTGCGGGTGTCGGTGCTCACTCCGCTAAATACAGCCAGCGGGGTGCGGCCGCATACGGCCGCCCCGGTCGCTTGGCATATGAACTGTATATCCAATTTAGGCATGGGGGTTCCTCCGGGCGGCCAAAGCCTTTCGAGCCTCTTCGCGGTCATCGAAATGGCGTTTGACTGTCCCGATGATCTGATAATCTTCGTGACCCTTGCCGGCAATTAGCACAACATCTTGGGGCCCTGCCTGGCTGATGGCCAGAGCGATCGCCTTGCCCCGGTCGGGCTGGCTCACAAACACTCCGGACTCATCCCCGTTAAGACGTCCGGCCTGACGGCAGCCGCATTCCAACAAGCCTTCCCGCACCTGGGCCATAATGGCCAGGGGATCTTCGGTGCGGGGGTTGTCGCTGGTCAGGACAGCCAGGTCCGCGCCCCGGGCCACCGCCCGGCCCATGATGGGCCGCTTCATGGGGTCGCGGTCGCCCCCGGCCCCGAAAACGCAGATAAGGCGTCCCTTGGTCAAAGGCTTCAAAGCTCCGGTGGCGTTCACCAGCGCATCCGGGGTGTGGGAGTAATCCACGAACACGGCGGGTCCGCCCTCCCCCACCCGCTCCAAACGCCCCGGCACCCCCCGGCAGGCGGCCAGCCCCTGGGCCACTTTTTGGGAGCTCATGCCCAGACCCAGGCCCACCGCCGCGGCGGCCAGAAGATTAAGCAGGTTGAAGCGCCCCACCAATGGGGTGCGGGCCTCAAACTCCTGATCCTGATAACTCACCCGGCAGACGCCGCCCTCCAGCCCCACTTCGGGACCTTGGCCCCTGACATCCGCGCCCTCACTGAAACCAAAGCTCACGGCGGGCAGGCCAAGCTCACGGCAGCGGCGGGCCAGTTCGCGGCCTTTGGGATCGTCCCAGCCCAGCACCGCCAGGCCGGTTTTGCCCGCGGCCGCCGCTTTGGGCAGAATTTGGGTGAAAAGCCTGGCCTTGGCTTCAAAATAGCTTTCCATGTCGCCGTGGTAATCGAGGTGGTCCTGGCTGAGATTGGTGAAGACTGCGGCTTCAAAGGGAATCCCTTCGGCCCGGCGCTGCTCCAGGGCGTGGGAGCTTACTTCCATCACCGCGCTCAGCATGCCGGCGTCCCGCATCTCGGCCAGGCCGGCCATCAGGTCCACCGATTCGGGCGTGGTCATGGCCGCGGGCCGGGCCACCCGGCCATAGCGCAGTTCCACCGTGCCCATGACGCCAACCCCCCCCATCTGACTCAAGAGGGCTTCCAGCATGTAGGTGACCGTGGTCTTGCCGTTGGTGCCGGTGACCGCGATGCAGTTGAGGGTATGGCCGGGCCGGGCGTAAAACTCATGGGCCATAAGGGCGCAGGCTTCCCGGGAATCGGGCGCCTCGACCTGGCATATGTCCAACTGGGGATTGACCCGCTCAACCAGTGCGGCCAGGGCTCCCTCTTCCGCAGCCATGGACACAAAGTCATGCCCGTCGCTGTGCATCCCGGGCAATGCAGCGAAAATCATGCCGGGGGCGGCGCGGCGCGAATCATAAACCAGTCCGCGCACTTCCCCGGAAGGCAAAGCGCCATGCACCTTAAAGGCGGGCAGAGCTTTTAGCAGGCCAAAAAGCTGCATCACACCCCGCCTCCTTTGGGTTCCAGCAACAGGCTCACGTGCCTGGTGAGCGGTGAACCCGCCCGGGGTTTTTGATGCACCACCCGGCCCCAGCCGTTGATGCTCACGCTCAAGGGCCCCTCGTCGGCCAGCCTGAGCACCTGGCGCAGGGTCAGGCCCTGAAAATCCGGGGTCAGGCCCAGGGCCAGGGATTCGACCGGACTGATGTCAGCCGCCGGAGCCTGAGGGCTTTGAGCCGGGTTCTTGGTTTTGTCGGCGCCGGCCAGATGTTCGGGCTCCGGCATGTGGTAGCCGTGGAGCTGCTTCAGGGCATAGCTGGTGATTTCCCTGAAGGCGGGAGCGGAAACGGTGCCTCCGTAGTGCCCGCCCTTGCGCGGAGTGTCCAGGGTCACCAGCACCGCGACCTTGGGGTCATCGGCGGGTGCAAAGCCTGCAAAACTGGACATATAGTCCGTGTGGGAATAGCCCCCGCCCTTTACCTTCTGGGCGGTTCCGGTTTTTCCCGCCACCTTTATGCCGGCAATGGCTGCATTGGTGCCGGTGCCGCCCTCTTCGGTGACCTTGACCATCATACCGGTCAGGATGCGGGCCGCCGCCTCATCCATTGCCCGCCGGATGACGCGGGGTTTGTGGTCAGCCAATATCCGGGCGTCCTTGTCCAGCACCGACTTGACCACATAGGGCTGCATCAAGACCCCGCCGTTGGCAATGGCGCAAAACGCGTTCAGAAGCTGCAGGCAGGTAACCGAGATGCCCTGGCCAAAGCACATGTTGGCCAATTCCACCGGACGCCAGTTTTCATAGTCACGCAGCTGGCCCTTGGATTCGGCGGGCAGATCCACATCGCTTTTTTGCCCGAACCCGAAGGACGTGAAGGTCTCATACAAGGACTTGGCCCCCAGGATGCGGCCCACCTTGGCGATGCCGATGTTGGAGGAGTATTTGATGATACCGGCCAGATTCAACATCTTATAAGGGTGGGTGTCGTGAATGGTCCTGCGTCCGACGCTCCAGGAGCCGTTTTCGCAGTAGATCTTTTGGTGCAAGGATATCTTTTTGCTGGCCAGAGCCGCCGCGGCCACGAACACCTTGAAGGTGGATCCGGGCTCAAAGGGGTCTGTGATGCTGCGGTTGCGCCAGGTTTGCTCCCTATAGCGCGAATACACATTAGGATTGAAATCCGGCACATTGGCCATGGCCAGTATCTCCCCGGTGCGGGGGTTCATCACCACGGCGTGGCCCCGTTTGGCCCGGTGTTTTTTCACCGCCGCCTTAAGGGCCTTTTCGGTGTGATACTGGATCTTTTTGTCCAGGGTCAGTATCAGGTGGTTGCCCTCGGGAAGCTGGGTGAAGGCCGCCTTGGTCAGGTGGATGGTACGCCCGTTGGCGTCCCTCATCCAGGTCATCTGGTGGGCTTTGCCCAAAAGGGTCGTATTGTGGAAAGCCTCAAGCCCCCCCCGGCCTTTTTCATCCAGACCCGCAAAGCCCAGCACATGGCTGGCCAATTCAGAGTAGGGATAAAAGCGCCGGGGTTCCTGCACCAGCCCCACGCCTTTCAGCTTCAGACTGGTGACCGCCATGGCCTGCTGGGGGTCAATCCGGCGGGCCACCCACACAAAACGCTTTTCCGATTTCAGGCTTTTGATGACCTCCGCCGGTTTGAGTCCCAAGGAACGGGCCAGGGCCCGGCCGGTTTCCTCGGGGGTCTTTATGGCCACGGGCTGGGCGTAGACCGAGTCTGTATCCAAACTGACCGCCAGCTCCTCATGGTTGCGGTCATAAATTATCCCCCGGCGGGGGGATATCTTGGCCCGCCGCATGAACTCTTTTTGGGCCAGGGCCTCCAGCCGGTCTTGACGCAGCACCTGCAAATCCACCGAACGCCCCACCAGAATCAGGCAAAACAAGCCGAATCCTGCCAGCACCAGCCAGATCCTCAGCCGCAGATTGCGTCTGCGCCTTGCTTCGTTCTGGGCTCTCATTTCAGGCTCCTGGTCTGTCCCGGCTTGGGTTCGGCCAGGCCCATGGCCTTGGCCTCCCGGTCCAGAAGCTTGGGGGACCTGAGGTGGTTCAATTCTACTTTCAGCCGCCGGGCCTGTTCACGCAGATCGCGCTGTTCTTCCAGGGCGCGGCTGGCCTCGTAGGAAAAATTCAGGGTGCGGGTGGAAGCCGCCGCGTAATACAAGGCCGCAAAGGTGGCCAGCAGCAGCAGGAACAGTATTCCAACCATGCGGAAAGGCTTGGATTCCGTCTGCTGAGTCATGCGCCGGTTTTTCACCCTGACACTGACGTTCATGCCGCCGCCTCGGTTCTTATGGCCCCGCGCAACCTGGCCGAGCGGGCCCGGGGGTTTTCTTCTATCTCCTGCGGGCTGGGTTTTTGCACCTTTTTGCCCAAAAGCGTGAACAGGGGCTTTTTGCCGCACGCGCATACCGGCAGCCCGGGCGGGCAGGTGCAGGGGTTGGCCCAAGTTCTAAAACTGCGTTTAACCAGGCGGTCTTCCAGCGAGTGATAGCTGATTATGCACAGCCTGCCCCCCGGAGCCAGCCAGCCAGGCGCTTGATCCAAAAAGCGCTCCAGCATGCCCAATTCATCATTGACCGCAATGCGCAGGGCCTGAAAAGTCCGGGTGGCCGGATGGCGTTTTCTGGTCCGCCGGGCCTTGGCCGGCAATGCGGCCTCCACCAGCCCGGTCAGGCGCGCCGTAGTGGTGATGGGCTCTTCTTGCCGCGCGCGGATCAGGGCCGCAGCGATGCGCCCGGCAAAGGGCTCTTCACCATAGCGGCTCAATAGGCGGGTGAGTTCCTTGGGCTTTATGCGGGCCAACAGATCGGCCGCGCTCTCTCCGCTGCCCCCCATGCGCATATCCAATACTGCATCGCCCATAAAGCTGAAGCC
This sequence comes from Desulfarculaceae bacterium, assembly GCA_963675675.1. Lineage (GTDB taxonomy): Bacteria > Desulfobacterota > Desulfarculia > Desulfarculales > Desulfarculaceae > Dethiosulfatarculus. The sequence goes on along the minus strand of OY776512.1, from coordinate 5,740,653 downwards.
GCGTTCTTTTTGGTCGAGCTGCATGGAGCTGACTCCCAAATCCAGTAAGATGCCCTGGGCGCCCTGCGGGGCCAATGCCGGCAGATGCTCGCCTATGCGGTCAAATGTGGTGTGGATTGCCTGAAAGCGTTCGCCGAACCTTTCAAGCCTGGCTTGGGCCAGCATGAGCGCGCTGGGGTCCCGGTCAAATCCGATCAGCTTGGCCGAGGTCGGCGAGGCGCCCAAGACCGCCTCTGCATGTCCGCCGGCCCCCAAGGTTCCGTCCAGGTATACCCCGGGGGTCTGGGGAGCCAGGTTTTGCAGCACCTGGGCCAGCATCACCGGCTGGTGCCCTATATCCAAGGCCCTATACCCCGAGCTCGGCCATGAACGAACTCAAATCGCCGAAGTTTTCCTGGATACGCTCCCGCTCTTGATACCAGCGCTCTTTGTCCCACACCTCGAAGTTATTTTGCATTCCCACCAAATACACCTGATTGTCCAGTCCGGCCCACTCCCGCAAAGCCTGGGGAATAAGGACCCGGCCTTGGCCGTCAAAGGTGCAGTTGGTGGCGCCACTGATAAAATAACGTCTGAAAGCCTGCACCCTGGGATCAAGCTGACTGAGCTTGCCCACCTTGTCGGTAATGGCGCTCCATTGCTCCCGGGGATAACAGACCAGACAGCGGTCCAGGGTTGTCATGATCAGGCGGTTCTCTCCCGCGGCCTTCAGCACCTCCCTGAAACGGGCGGGAATGGCCAATCTGCCTTTGGTATCAAGACTATGGCTGGACCAACCTGAAAACACCCTGGATCCTCTTCTTGGGGAATTAATGCCACTTTTCCCCACTTTGTGCCACTGTGGTCCACTATAGGGTGTAAGCTAAGGTTATGTCAACAATAAAACAGAAAAAAATCCGTTCCGGCGCTTGTTAAAAACCACATCAAAGGACGAGTAAAATTGCCTTGGGAGACCCGATAGATTCGGATGAGGATTTTAGGGGATTTTTTATAGAACGGATAAAGTTCAAGCGGAGACAAGAGTTACCCCCAGCCGCCGGCTGCTGTCACCCCGGCTTGAGCCTGAAAGGCGCGGTGGGGAATGGTGGGGGGCATCTTCCCGGCCTCGCAAACCATCCTTTGAGCAGCAGGGACGCTGCCCTGCCCGTTATTGCAACGCTGTGATTTGCTGAGACAATTATTTCAAGTTGACCCATTTTTCCGGATTTTGTTAATCTGACCCATGGAGGGTTTTATCAAAGGCGCATTCCGGGTTGAAACCCGGCGCCGCAGGCAAAACCGTCTATACTTGGCCTCCACCCCTTGGGTGCGGATTTGAAATTTACCAATCAAACCCCCGCTCCGGTCTCTCCGGTCGGGTGCGGCCCGGATGAGAGGATAAGGATTCGTCATAAACCGAGCGCGCTTTTCGGCATGGCTTTCTGCAAATCAGGCTTATTTACTTGAAACTAAACGGATTCAAGCAGACACTAGAGGACGAGGGGCGCATCAAGTGATAGCCTTTGATAAGAAGCTTGCATTGCAGGCAAACTTGCGGACCGGCTTCTGGCCAATAAAGGCCGGAGCCCAAGGGTTTTGTTTTAGTTCATTAAACCAGCAGCGCACCTGACACCCAAATGAGGAAACAAAATGCCCAATGCAGATGACACCATTATTGCTTTACTGGACCAGTTGGCCGGCGCAGTCATGAATCTGGAGCCGGGTGATTTAATGACTTACGGCGATGTCCTCACCCACCTGGAGCAGGTGGAGATAGTTGCCGAAGGCAACGCCGAGCAGCATCTAACTGATCTAATTGTGGGTATGAAAGACTACCTTGAGGGCATGATCCTGGGCCAAACCGAAGACCAAGCGGCCGGAGTCGAGAGTCTGACCGAAGGCGTGACCCTGTGCCAAGGCCTGGTGCGGGGCGATGTTTCGCCTGATTCGGTATTCCAGTTCATGGTTGACCGGGGAATGGCCGAAGGCGAAGCTTTTCCCCTGGAAGATGAGACCCCGGAACCCGGCGCCCAGGCGCAACCCCAAACCGAACCAGAGCCGGAGCCCGCGGCGGAACCGGCAGCCCCGCAAGCTGAAGCTGAAGCCCAGCCCCAGACCATTGAACCCGAGATGGTTTCCACAGAAGACACAGACCTTTTGATGGGTTTTGTGGCCGAAGCCATGGAACACCTGGAGTCCATTGAGGTAAACACCCTGGTGCTCGAAGACACTCCGGACGACAACGAAGCCCTCAACGCCGTATTCCGTCCCTTCCACACCATCAAGGGAGTCAGCGGCTTTTTGAATCTCACCCGCATCAATCATCTGGCCCATGCCCTGGAGAACCTTTTGGACCAGGCCAGGAGCGGCAACCTGCTCATCGACGGCAACTGCATCGACATCATCCTGAACGGGGTGGACAGCCTGCAAAGCATGATAAGCGCCGTGGAGGAAGCCGCCCTGAGCAAAACGCCTTACTATCCGTTGGACACCACAGAGCTGGAAGCACGCATTACCCAGGTATTGGAAGGCGGCGGGCCGGACCAGGAAAAAGGCCCCAAGCTTGGTGAAATCCTGCTGGGAAAAGCAATCGTCGGGGAAGAAGACCTGCAAGAAGCCCTGGTCAAACAGCAGGATAAACCCCACCGCAAGATTGGCGAGCTTTTAGTTGAGAGCGGGGCGGCCAATCCCTCTCAGGTGGCCGAGGGGATAAAAACTCAACGCACCATGTCAAAGGGCGCCCGCAGCGCGGCCCGGGAAGTGAAGATAGACACCGCCAAACTGGACAATCTTTTGGATATGGTCGGAGAATTAGTCATCGCCCAGTCCATGGTGCAGGCAAACCCCTATATCCAGGATATCACCGACCGCAAATTGCACACCGACCTGGCCCAGGTAAGCCGGATAACCACAGATCTGCAGAAATCCACCATGGCCATGCGCATGGTGCCCATAAAACAGACTTTTCAGAAAATGGTGCGCGTGGTGCGGGACACCGCTAAAAAGGCGGACAAACAGGTCAAGCTGGTGCTGCAGGGAGAATCCACCGAGATCGACCGCAACATGGTGGAAAAATTCTATGATCCTTTAATGCACATGGTGCGCAACTCGGTGGATCACGGCATAGAAAGCCCGGCCGAACGCCAGGCCGCCGGCAAGGACCCGGAGGGCGAGGTCATCCTCAGCGCCTATCACAAAGGCGGCAATGTCTGCGTCGAAATCAAAGACGACGGCAAGGGTTTGGATAAAGACAAGATTCTGGCTAAAGCCATAGCTAACGGAGTCGTGTCGGAGGGGGATCAACTCAAAGAGGACGAGATATTCAAGCTGGTCATGGCCCCGGGTTTTTCCACCGCCGAGCAGGTGACCGAAATCTCGGGCCGCGGGGTGGGTATGGACGTGGTGCAAAAAACCATCGACGCGCTGCGGGGGAAAATCGAAATCTCTTCGGTGGCCGGAGAGGGCACCACCTTTACCATCGCCTTGCCCCTGACCCTGGCCATCATCGACGGCATGGTGGTGCAGGTTGCGGACGAACGCTACATACTGCCCACAGTGGCGGTGGCCGAGTCCCTGCGGCCCCGCAAGGAAGACTACTCCACCGTGCAGGGGCGGGGTGAAATGATCATGATCCGGGGCGGTCTGATCCCCCTGGTCAGGCTGCACGAAATCGTGGAGGTTACGCCCGAATACGATTCCCCCTGGGACGCCTTGGTGGTGGTGGTGGAGCATCACGGGACCAAACGCTGCCTGCTGGTTGACCGGCTCATCGGACGGCAGGAGGTGGTCATAAAAAGCCTGGGCGAGAGCCTTAAACATGTCAAAGTGGCGGCCGGAGGCGCCATCATGGGTGATGGCCGGGTGGGTCTGATTCTGGACGTGGAAGGTGTATTCCGCTCCCATGAAGGCCTGACCGCATAAGGGAGCATTCATCCCGGGATGCATGAAGGGCTTCCGCCCAAATGATGACTGTAATCAGCAGAACTGCTTTCCGCCCCCAATCCGGGGGCGGTTTTCATTGGAGATGATGAGTATGGCCATGGAACTGATTCCCATTGGAGTGGTACACTCGCCCTATAAACAGGCTACGGGCACCCCGGTTCAACCCGCAACCGCCGGCCACGAAACCAAAGGACGGATTGAGGTGTTTGAGCCCTATGTGGAAGGTTTGAAAGATATTGACGGATTCGAGCGCATCTGGCTGCTGTTCTGGTGCCATCTGGCCTCAAAGTACAAGTTGATCACCAGCACCTACCTGGACCCGGAAACCCCCCATGGGGTATTCTCATGCCGGGCCCCTTCCCGGCCCAATCCCATAGGCATGTCCTGCGTCCGACTGCTGAAAGTGGAAGGCAACATACTGGAGGTGGCCGAATTTGACCTTCTGGACGGCACCCCCATGTTGGATATAAAACCCTATTCGCCCCACTTCGATCATTTTGAAGTCCAAAAGAGCGGATGGCTGGATGAGGTCTGGTCCCAAGAAGAATCAAGCCGGGCCGTGGCGGACGACCGCTTCCACCGGTAGAAACCCGGTCTGATGGAAATCATAAACTGATATCAGGCTCGGTCTGGGTTTGGGTCTCGGGATACGGCGGCAGCACCCCGGACGAGGCCACCTGATTGCGGCCGGCCTCTTTTGCCTCCAGCAAGGCCAGGTCAGCCGCCCGCACCAGGTCTTCACGCTCCACTTTGCCGGGCCGGGCGGTGGCCACGCCTATGGTAACGCTCAAGCCCAGGGGGCCTTTTGAGGTGCTCACATGGCGTTCCAGCACCGCAAGCCTGATGCGCTCAGCCACATCCGCCGCATCAGCCAGCTTGGTTTGGGGAAGAAAAACCCCAAACTCCCCGCCTCCGATCCGGCCCAGAAAATCCATCTTCCGCAAGCACTCAGAAAGTGCGCGGGACAAAAGCTTGAGTGCCAGGTCTCCGGCATCATGGCCATGGTTGTCATTAATGGCCTTGAAATTGTCCACATCTATCACCAAAAGGCTTACCGGCTGGCCAAAACGGGCGCACCGGGCCAGTTCGCGGTCCAAAAGCTCCAAAAAGTGGCGGCGGTTGGGCACGCCTGTGAGTTCATCCATGGTGGCCAGCACCTTCAGGCGGCCTTGATAGTGGTTGATAGCCCCGATCACAGCCAGAATCACAAAAGCAGTGACCAGAAAGCCTATAGCCAGATTGCGGTAAACCGCCGTCCGGATGCCGCCCAGCACTTGATTCTCCTGCTGCTCGACGATCAGGAACCAGTTTAACTCCTTAATATAACGCACCGACAAAAGAACCGGTTCACCCTGCCGTTCAATCTCGAAGCTCGCATTTGCCTCCTTGCTATTCAAAACGGCCCCGGCCTTTGCGCCAAACCAGCCGGGATCGGAGATACTCTGCTTTTCAACCAGGGATGAATCCGCATGCATCCGGATCAATCCTTTTTTATCCACCAGATATACGGACCGCTTATATTGGCGCTGGTATTCAAGCAGGGTCTTGCTGACCCGGTCCATTCTTAGGCCAACCCCGACCACCCCCAAAAAACCGCCTTTCGAGTCATTCAGGCGGTGATTGACAAATACGGTCAGGGTGTAATTGTCGGTCTCATCAGCGTCCACGTCCAGCGCGAGCGGTTCCCCCTGTTTTTTAAAAGAATAGTACCAGGCATCATGGGAGTCTGAGGGGCTGATGGTTTTTTGGATTCCCTGATAATGGTAATGCTTCCTGGTTTTATCAGACACAAAAAAGGCGGTGAAATACCCGTAGTTATGCTTTATCTCCCTGAGGTATTTCATTATCTTGGCAAGATCCCTCTCTCCGTTCATGGCCCAGTCTTTTAAAAAGGCGTCATGGGCCATCATGGATGAGACCCCGATGGGCTGCATCAGGCAACTTTGCAGATCGGAAGAAATATTGTTTCCGATCAGGGGCAGAATCTCATCAAGGGTTCCGGTCCGCATGTTGCCTCTAGCCACTATATAGTTGCTCAGGACAATGCCTGTAAACGCCAGCAGCAATACAATGCTGACTACGGAAATAAGTTTGGATTTGGTGCTCATGTTGCCGGTCCTACCCAGATCTGGCTATTTGACTGAACTTCTGTTAATAAGAATAAGATAGTGGGAAAGTTCTGCATTCCCGTTGATTCTATTGGCCCCGAGCGGTTTTTCGGCCGATAGGCCACATATTCTGGATTTATTTGTTACAATATTTGGTATCGGAGAGCTATTGTTATAATTTTACGCATGAATTAAAAATATCTTCCGCCGTCCTGAAAGCTAGGCGGAGTGTATACAACAACTGCTTAAACGGATTGACATGGCCCCTGCACATCCCAAGCATACATCCAGCACCAACATTCCGGCGAAAGTGCTCGGGCGTAATCATAATTCCTCTCCCCCCCCCTACGGATCAGCCGGCCTGCTGATCACCGACGAACAGTATTTCAAGCTGGCGGAACTGGTTTATAAACTGTGCGGCATCAACCTGGGCCAGGGCAAGCGTGAACTTCTCAAAGCCAGGCTGATGAAAAGGCTCCGGGCCACGGGACGCCGCGATATAAATCAGTACATGGATCTATTGCAAAACGATCCCGACGGCCGCGAACTGATTTCTTTTCTCGACGTCATCACCACCAATAAGACGGATTTTTTCAGGGAACCCCAGCATTTTGACTTTTTATCCCACACCATTCTGCCCAATCTGAGCCAGCTTTGCAAAGGCTCCGAAGCCTTGCGTATATGGTCCGCCGCGTGCTCCACCGGAGAAGAGCCCTACACCCTTGCCATAGTTTTGATGCTGCAAAAGGAGGCTTGGGCCCAGCGCGGAGCCTCCATCCTGGCTTCCGACCTCAGCACCCAGGTTCTGAGCCACGGCCAGCGTGGAGTTTATTCCACAGAGCGCATCGGCCCCATCCCCCGAGACCTTCTGCGGCGTTTTTTTCAGCGGGGGGTGAACCGCTGGGCGGGCCATGTGCGGGTGCGCCCCGAGTTGAGAAACATAGTGAGCTTTAAGCGCATCAACCTTATGGACAGCTTTCAGTTCGATCCTCCTTTTCACGTAGTATTCTGCCGCAACGTGATGATTTATTTTGACAAAGAGACCCGGGAACGCCTGGTGAACCGTTTCCACCGCACCTTGGCGCCCGGCGGCTATTTATTCGTAGGCCATTCGGAAAGCCTGACGGGGATCAAACATCCCTTCCGCTTTGTTCAGCCTGCGATCTACCGGAAAGAGGTGTGAGTTGCTCAAGCGGGTAACGGTGGGCGTTGGCGATCTTGCGGTGTCCAACAAAGAAGGGGATGAGATAATCACCTTTTCACTGGGTTCTTGCGTGGGCGTGGCCATTTGGGACCGGGCGGCAAAGGTGGGCGGACTTTTGCATATAATGTTGCCCGAGTCCAAGCTGAATCCCCAAAGAGCCCAAAAACAGCCCGGGGTGTTTGCCGACACCGGGCTGCCCCTGTTGTTTAAAAGCTGCTATAAGCTGGGCGCCAAAAAGAACCGCATTCGGGTGGTGGTGGTCGGGGGAAGCCAGGTAATGGATTCAGCCGGCCACTTCAACATTGGAAAGCGCAATTACACCGCGGTGCGTAAAATGTTCTACCGGAACAATGTCCTGGTGGACGCGGAAGATGTGGGCGGCAATGTAAACCGCACCTTGGCCCTGAATATTTCCACCGGCAAGGTGTGGATAAAAATTAACGGCAGGGAGGTGCGGGAATTATGAACCGCGTAGAAGACATCCTGGCTGCTGTTGAAAATGTCCCATCTTCACCGCAGGTTCTGCAAAGGGTCCTGGCGTTGGTAAGCGACCCTGATTTCTCTTTCGAGCAGCTAATGGATATTGTAAGCCTGGACCCTGGCATTACAGCCGCGGTCTTGCGCATGTGCAACTCGGCTTATTTCGGGCTGTCCCATCCGGTTGGCTCATTACAGCAGGCGCTGACCTATCTGGGGTCGGAAAACATAGTCGATATCGTGATGAGCAATGAAGTGGTGGGGTTTTATAAAAAAGCCCAAGAAGGCTATGTGATGGAAAGGGGCGAGCTTTGGCGGCACAGCATGGCCACGGCCCTGTTGTCCAGAGAGATCGGAAAGGAAATGGGATTCGAGGATCTTTCCACTCTCTTTACGGCAGCCCTCTTGCACGACATTGGAAAGATAGTCTTAAGCCAGTTTGTGAAAGAAGAATTTGAGGCCATTGAGGCGCTGGTTCAGCAAGAAGGGCGGGACTTCGTTTCGGCCGAGCGTGAGGCGCTGGGCGTCGACCATGCGGTGCTGGGCGCCAAGATGGCCCAGCAATGGCAGCTGCCCGCCCCCATAATCCGCGCGATTGCCTACCACCACGACCCCATGAGGACAAAAGGGGACCAGCAGCTGGTCAGGCTGGTGGCCCTGGCCAACCTCGTTGTGATAAGTATGGGAGTGGGCGGCGGAGTGCAGGGGCTGGCCGTGCCCGCGCCCAGCGAACTGTTGACTGAATTTAAATTATCCACCCAGGACCTGCAGAAATATCACCTGAAAGTTGGCGATATTCTGGCTCAAGCTGACGAGTTGCTAGGGATGGCCAACAAATAGAACTAGGCAGGGTATAGCAATGTCTTTGCGCGTACTTGTAGTTGACGATTCCAAGACCATCCGGGGGGTTATCAAAAAAACCCTCGCTGCAGCCGGCTTTGCCGTGGATGATCTTTACGAAGCTGAAAACGGCCAGCAAGCCTTGGATATTGTGCGTTCAACCAGCGTGGATGTGGTGCTCAGCGACTTGCACATGCCGGTTATGGATGGATTGGAGTTTTTAAGAAAGCTCAATCAGGAAGGCATAGTGCCGTCCTGTTTTATATTGGTAACCACCGAAGGCCGCAAAGAGCAGCTTCGGGAGGCCATAAGCCTGGGGGCCCGCGGGTATGTGACCAAGCCCTTCCAGCCCGAAGCTTTGCGGAAAATTCTCAGCCTATTCATAGGGGAGCCCGATGGAGCCCAATTGGACGACAGCTCTGAAGATTTCGATTTCTGATGCCTTGAGCACCATGTTTTTCATGGTGCCCGAAGAACACCCGGCGCTTTTGGATCAAATATCCGCCGACGACGGGCAGGCATGGTGCTTTGGGTGGGTCATTGTCAAAAGCGGCGGAGAGGCCATAAAGGTCTGGGTTTGCACCCCCGAGAAACTGGCCAGGGAGCTTTCCGCAAACATCCTCAGCATGGATGCGGATGAGCTTGACAGTGAAGACCTGGAAGATGCCTATAAAGAGCTATTGAATATGGTGGTGGGCGGACTGTTGACCAACGTGGACTCCACCAGCAAATGGCGGATGGGGCTTCCCGAGGTCTCCATGCTCAGTGGAGGACTTCTGGGCAAATCCTTGGGCGGTTCCGCCCAGAGTATGGCCTTTGATGTGGACGGCATGCCTTTGATCACCGGATGGAAAAGCGACGCAGCATAATTTTGTTGCTGGAGGTATTTTCACTCTTGCCATGCGTAAAGGCCTGACATGATTGCATTGAACAATAAAACCATACGGGTGCTCATTGTTGATGACTCGGCCGTGGTGCGCCAGGTTTTGAGCAAAGCCTTGGAGTGTGCGCCGGATATAGAGGTTGTGGGCACGGCGACCGATCCTTACGCGGCCCGGGACAAGATTGTTCAACTCAAACCGGACGTGCTGACTTTGGATGTAGAGATGCCCCGCATGGACGGCATCACGTTCTTAAGAAAACTCATGCAGCACTGGCCCATGCCGGTCATAGTGCTTTCCTCGCTCACCGCCAAAGGCGGCTCCGTGGCCTTGCAGGCCATGGACGCGGGCGCGGTGGAGGTGCTGAGCAAACCCGGCGGATCTTTCAGCGTGGGCGAGATGGGCGAGCAGCTGGCCGAAAAAATACGGGCCGCTTCCCGGGCTAGGCCGGTGGTCAAGTCCGTCACTCCGGAATCCGGGCCGGTGCGCGAGGCCGCCACCCAGATCGACCTCACCCACAAGATAGTGGCCATCGGGGCCAGCACCGGTGGCACCGAGGCCCTCAAAGAAGTGCTGACCCGGCTGCCCAACACGGTTCCCGGCATTGTGATCGTGCAGCACATGCCCCCGAAATTCACCACGGCCTTTGCGGAAAGGCTGAACGGGCTATGCGCCTTTGAAGTCCGTGAAGCCCAAGACGGCGATTCGGTTTTCCCCGGCCGGGCCCTGATCGCGCCGGGCAATTTCCATATGCTGCTGAGGCGTTCGGGCGCCCGCTACTTTGTCAATGTCAAAACCGGCCCCATGGTGCATCACCAGCGCCCGGCGGTGGATGTGCTGTTCCGCAGCGTGGCCAAATCCGTGGGGCGCAATGCGGTGGGGGTGATTCTCACCGGGATGGGCGCGGACGGTGCGGACGGCTTATTATTAATGAAGGAGGCCGGGGCCCAGACCGTAGGGCAGGATGAAGCCTCCTGTGTGGTGTACGGCATGCCCAAGGCGGCTTATGACAAAGGCGCGGTGCAAAAGGTAGCGCCGCTCAAGGACATCGCCGGGCATATCATGCGCCTGGTGGGCAGATAATAGGGTTGCCCCTGGATCTTTGCCACTGGGCTGTGAATGCCCACGCGGATAAGGAGACCGGGCCATGAACGAAATCATCGAACTGGACCTGATTACGGGTCTTCCCCAGACATATAGTGATGACGAATATATACGCCAGGCGGCGGAACGGCTGCTGCTAGACCTGGGCTATGTGCCCGGCCAGGTGGCGGTGGACCATGAGCGCAGTCTCAACTACAAAGAGCGCTGCATCTGCGTGCGGAGCGACCTGGTGGTCTTTGTGGGGGAGCGGCCCGCCTTGGTCATAGGCTGCCGCCGGGGCTCACTGGTCAGCCGCGAGAAAGAAACCCTGGCCCAGGCCAGACTCATAAACGACCCCTGGGTTCCATTCACCATGGTGTTCAACGGCGATGACGCGGAATTACTGGATACGGCCAGCGGCAAGGTCCTGGACACGGGATTAAAGGCCTTGCCCGGGCCGGAAGAGCTTGGCCGGCTGACCATGGCCCAAAAACCGGTGAGCCCTTCCGGGAAGATTCTGGAAATGGCGGTCAGGGTGTATGAGGCCTATTCATTCATCCAGTGCCCCGGAAAATGCACGGTTTAAATAGAATGAGCGGTATATATGGATATCACGTGGTTACATGAGCTGACGGAGATTGATTGGCAGGAAGTGGCGCATCTTTACCGGCTGGCCCCCCTGGGCGAAAACCCGCCAGATCATTACCAGGAGATTTTCGCCAACAGCAAGTATAAATGCTTTGCCTTTGAGGGGCAAAAGCTTGTGGGGGTGGGCCGGGCCCTGGCCGATGGCAGGGACTGCTCTTATCTGTGCGATATAGCGGTGCACCCGGATTACCAGGGCCTTGGGCTGGGCCGGCGGATAGTGCAAAAGCTGCTTGATTTCTCCCGGGGCCACAAAAAGGTGATCCTGTACGCCAGCCCGGGCAAAGAGGGATTTTACGCCAAGCTGGGGTTCAAGATGATGAATACGGCCATGGCCATATTCAAGGACCAGGAGCGTGCTTTCCGGACCGGCATGATAAGCGAGCCCGGACCCGCGCAGGGTGCGCAGGGGCTGCAAAGACAGCCCGGCCACCTGTGATGACAGCCGCAAGTTTCAACAGGGCTAAATATAGCCGTTTTGGCGTCTCAACTCCGGATTGGCGAAGTGGCCCATGCCGGTTTTCAGCACATGGAAACCCTGCTTTTCATAAAAGCCCTCTTTGCCCGGCACCACATACATCAAAACCACTCCGGGGTCCGTGGGCAGTTTTTGCATGAGTCCGGAGAGCAGAGCCGCCCCGACCCCTTTGCCCTGGTATTCGGGCAGCACCACCAGATCCGCAATAAGCGACTGCATCACGCCATCCGACACCGCCCGGCCATAACCCACCAGCCTGCCCGCATCATAGGCCGAACAGACCACGTGGCTGCCAAGGCTGGCCTTTTCCTGCCTGGCGGGATCCCGCATTTTATCGCCCAGGGGTGCGGCCTTGATAACTTGGCAGACCTCCTGCCAGTCCAGGTGGTCTGTGCCGTAGCGGATTTCTATGTTCATGGGGTCTATCTTCCAGCCTGCCGTTTCCCGGATTCTTCAGGGCATCCGAATAATACTGAATGATGGTCCCGGCTGCAGGTCAAAAACCGCGATTTCCGGCTGGGCCAGCACCCTGAAGGGCGGCCCCCAGGTGCCGGTCCCCCGGCTGGTGTATATCACGCCCCCTTTTGCAAGGCTGTGAATCCCGGCCATGCGGGTATATACCAGGGAGACCAGATAGCTGTAGGGGAATATCTGGCCTCCGTGGGTGTGCCCGCTAAGCTGCAGGTCAAACAGCCCTTCGCTCTCCGGCCCCAAATCAGGCCGGTGCTTCAGCAAAAAAGTGAACCGTCCGTTTTGCACGGATCGAAGCAGCTCGGCCTCGGAATTTGGCGGCGGGCCGTTGTGGGGGTCGTCAACGCCAACCAAATTGATCATATCCTTGACTTTCAAGGCCTCATCCCGCAGCATTTGAAAGCCCATGCTCTCATGAACCTTAAGGGTGCTTTCATATGAGGCTATATATTCATGATTGCCCGGAACCGCGAATTTCCCCCAGCGCGGTTTCAGCTCGGCCAGCATCTGCACTTTGAGGCCGATCGGATCTACATAGCCGTCGACCAGGTCCCCGGTTGATACGATGATATCGGGCCGCAGGTCCTTGAGACGCAGCACCAGGTTTTTCAGGCTCTCCATCCGGCTGTTGATGCCAAGGTGCAAATCGCTTATCTGCGCCACCCTGATCCTGGCCTCCCCGGCCTGAATTTTAGGGCTGGCCACTTTATAGAACAGCACTTTGGGGTTGCTTGCCTGGTTGTATCCGTAATACATCGCTGACAGGGTGATCAGCAGCGCCAATAAAGCCCAGACCCTGCCGCCTCCCCGCTTGGGCCTGCGTCTGAATAGCGCGGCCAGTCCCTGAAGCACCCAAACACCCACGGAAACCGCCAGCGCTATCAGGATAAAACCCATCCAAACATAGCCGGTCTGGGCCAATGGCGCGGCCACATCCGCAAATCCGTATCTTTCCAGCAAAAGGGATGCAACGGGCAGAATGATCATTATGGAGGAAATAAAACGGAAAAGCTTCTTGGGCCATTTGAGCGGCCGCCACAGGGGGCGGAAGGCAAAATAGACCACCACATGGAAGACAGAATAGATCAGTAAATACAAAGATATGAACATTGCAATCCGCAACCACATAATTATGCCTGCCGTCTGCCCCTTTTTTGGGGCTCAGTGTTCAATCAGAGACTGGCCGGCCCCGCGCTCCTTTCCCCCCAGTCCGGATTTTGGCGGCCAAACCCAAAGCGGTTCCCTGTGGTTTGGGCCCGTTCCATGCAACTACTACAGCAAGCCCTTTGGGCAACCCATAAAAAACCGCATGAACCACTGATTCATTTTGCGTGCCCCGCCCGCCGGGGTCAACCAATATCCTGGCCTTGCATCCACAATTCAAAAGCTTGCGGGCCCCGGCCCGCCGGGGCAGGCCCCCAGGATGCAAGAAGGTTCGACTGTGGATGATTATTCAGGTTTTTGAGCTGAATTAGGGTGATAGGGGCAGGAAGCTATCTTGCATTTGACGCACAGCTTGGCGAAACCGCCCAGGTGAGATATTTCGCGGGCGGTGGCCATCATGCGCCGGTTCAGATTGCGGCTGCAATCCTTCAGCTTGGTCATGGCGTATTGTTCGCTCACCTTTTCGGACATCATCACCACCCGCTTGGCTCGGTCCAACAAATTGCGGGTGTTAAGCTCCAAACGGATCTGGGCCAGCCGGGCCAGTATTTCGGTGTGCCGCTCATACAGGGAGCTTGCCACCAGGATAGCCACCGCCAGTTCGCCCGGTCCTTTGGGCCGGGACAGCCAGGCCAGTGCACCGGGCAAAGAAAACACCTCTTTATCCGCCACGCTGGACCGGTCGGACAGGATCACCAGTCCGTGGGGCATTTCCTTGAGTTCTGCTGCCGTCTGGGACTTTTCAGACACACTGTATGCGTTCAAATCCCAGATCATCAGCCAGGGGGTGAAGGGGTCCGGGCTGACATCCTTGGGCGGGCTGGACAGATAAACGGGGCTGACCCCCAATATCCGCAGGGCCTCCTTGATCAATAATATATACGGCGAGTTCTGCCTTTGCAGAACCGCTATGCCGTTCTCATGCATGCACAAATCCCTGCCAGGGCGCCCCTGGTAGGCAGATGCGCCACGGGGCTCCGGCAAATAGCCGGGGACTCCAAGCAAGCTGTACAGACTGATTTGTTTGGTGGGTTTGCGCGGATTAGGCGCTGGATTAGGACCTGCTTGCCTCGGTTCCCTGGGGTAGACAAACGTGGTCCTAACTGGCGGTAATCATAGACCACAACCCTAGCTGTGTCCAGAGATGACTTTGATTTTGTGTGATATAAGCCGGGATCTTGGGCCGGATTCCGGCATGGGCTCTCTTTACAGCAGCCCCCGGCTCCGCAAAAGGGGGCGGGGATCAATCAAGTGGCGCCGGAACCACTGTTCGCTTTCATCGGCTCCCAAGGCCAGGGCCAGGGCCTCGGCAAAATGCAGCACCGGTATGGGTGATTCGATGCGGCAGCGCAGTTCCAAATTCATCTGGCACATGGCGCAGGCGGTGACCAGGCACTCAGCGCCATGGGATACGGCGTCCATGATGATGCGGTTGATCACTTCCGCGGCCAGTTCGGGGCGGGTGGCGCTCAAGAAGGTGCCGCAGCATAGATTATGGTGGTTCCATTCAACGGGCTCAGCCCCCAGGGTGCGGAGCGAGCGCTCCAAAATGCCCGAGTGGCGCCGCAGATTCTGCACCTTGCGGGGCGCGGCCAGCATGCAGCCATAGTAGGCCGCTGTCTTGATGCCGCCCAAGCGGGGGGCGCCGCCGTCTTGAACCAGGCCTTTCCAGGCCGGAAGCTGCTGCAAATAATCCAGCACCTCAAGGAAATTGACTATCTGTAATCCGGGCTCCACCTCCAGGCCCTGGGTCTTTTGCAGGCGGTGGGCGGCTTCCGGGTCCTCCTCCAGATGAAGCTGGGCGGTGCGCAGATTTTTGTGGCAGGAAGGACAGGCCGCCATCAAGGGGCGCTTGAGGGGAGCCAGAGCCAGATTGCGGCAGGCCAGGGCAAACCCCAGTTCGCGGTCCAGGGAATGGGCCGAGGACGAACCGCAGCAGTTCCAATCCTCCAGCTCGATCATCGCAAGCCCCAACGCGGAGCAGGCCTGCCTCATGGAATCGTAGGCCTCGCGGCTGGAGCTGGCCAAAGAGCAGCCCGGGAAAAAAGAGACTTCCGTGATGGGGGCTGACTGGTTTTTAATAGACATGCTCTTTGCCGTTGAACATTGATTCCACCTTTGCGGCATCCTTTATGGACTTGGGCATCAACTCCAGTTTTCCTCTGGTCAGCATTTTCAGGCCCACATCCATGTCGGACAAAAGATCCCCGCTGGTGAACTTGTAGCGCATCATGATGCCCAGCTTGTGGGTACGGCCGTGCCTGCGGATGGAATCCAGCACCTGGTGATGAAAGTTCAATATGTTGGGCTCCGCTGGCTTCACGCCATCTTTCAGGGCCCTGGCCCTCAGCGCGTCCATTACCGAGGGGATGTCTATATTCATGGGGCAGTATGAGGTGCAAGTATGGCAGCCCACACACAGCCAGATGGTGGAGCAAGACAGCAGCTTGCCGGTCATGCCGAACTGGATCATGCGCAATATCTGATTGGGCTTTACATCCATGGCCCGGGAAAACGGGCAGGCGGCTGAGCAGGTGCGGCACTGCAGGCAGCGGTTGTAGTTTTCACCGCTGGCCTTTTGCATGGACCGGTTGAACTCGAACAGATCCATCGGAGTAAGCGGCAGGCTTGCACGGTTTTTCTGCTCGGTCTTGTCGGCGGGTCGGACCATGGCGGCTCCCGAATTCAGATTACAGGGGCGGAGCGCTCCCGGCGCTCCACCCCTATCATATTACTTGCAATTAACAGTTTACCCCAATATTTCGGCCAAGTCCTCATCCGGGGTCTTGATGGGCATGATATTGAAGTTCTCCACCAGCACATTGAGCACCCCCGGGGTAATGAAGGCGGGCAGGCTGGGGCCGAGGCGAATGTTTTTGATGCCCAGGTGCAGCAGGGTCAAAAGGATGGCCACGGCCTTTTGCTCATACCAGGACAGGATCAAGGAGAGCGGCAAGCTGTTCACATCGGTCTCGAAAGCGCCGGCCAAAGCCACCGCAATCTGCACCGCCGAATAGGCGTCATTGCACTGGCCCACGTCCAACAGGCGCGGGATGCCTCCTATATCACCCAGATCTTTGTCAAAGAAGCGGAACTTGCCGCAGGCCAGAGTCAGCACCACGGTATCGGCCGGAGCCTTTTCCACAAACTCCGTGTAGTAGGAACGGCCCGGCTTGGCTCCATCACAGCCGCCCACCAGGAAAAAGTGTCTGATGGCCCCGGACTTGACCGCCTCGATTATCTTGTCCGCCACTCCCAAGACCGTATTGCGGGCAAACCCGGTCAGGACGCTGCCGCCGTCGCTGTCTTCGGCAAAGCCTTCCAGGGACAAGGCCTTTTCAATCACCGGGCTGAAGTCTTTGGAGCCCTCGCCTGGGATATGAGGCTGTCCGGGCCAGCCTACCCGGCCGGTGGTGAACAGCTTGTCCGGCGTGTCGCCCTTGGGCCTTTGGATGCAGTTGGTGGTCATCAGGATGGCTCCGGGGAACTCGGCGAACTCCTTGCCCTGGTTCTGCCATGCGGTTCCATAATGGCCATGGAAATGCTCATACTTCTTCAGCCCGGGATAGGCGTGGGTGGGCAGCATTTCGCCATGGGTGTAAACGTAGATGCCCTTGCCCTGGCTTTGTTCCAAAAGCATGGCCAGATCCTTGAGGTCGTGGCCGGATACCAGGATGGCCTTTCCCGCCTTGTGACCCAGGGGAACCGGGGTGGGCTCCGGGTGGCCGTACGCGCCGGTGTTGCCGGCGTCCAAAAGCTCCATGGCCCGCAGGTTCACTTCACCCACCTTGAGCGCCATGGCGGTGAGGCTGGCGGCGTCCTGCTGCGGGCTGTCCATGGTGGCCAGGGCTTGGGTGATAAAGGCGTAGACCTCCGGGTCTTCCTGCCCCAAAATGGCGGCATGGTCGGCATAGGCGGCCACACCGCGTAAACCGAACAGTATGATATGCCGCAGGCTGGTGGCGTCATCACCGGGCTTAAGACCATGCCCCGCCGCCTGGGCGGTCAGGCCGTCCAGGCTGTCAGCCGGTTCAAAGTTGGCTGCATCCGAGCTGAAACTTTCCCCGGCGCACTTGGCCTTAATGGATTCACGGCGTTCCACGGCCTCCGTGATCATGGCCACAAAATCATCCGGATCAAAGTTTACATTGGTCAATGTGGAAAAAACCGCCTGGCAGATGAAACGGTCCGTTTCCACATCACTGACACCCTTTTGACGCGCGGCGTGGACCACTTCGCTCAAGCCTTTGACTGTGTAGGTCAGTAAGTCTTGCAGGGCTGCGACTTGCGGGCTCTTCCCGCACACGCCAGCCACGTTGCAGCCTTGCCCCTTGGCAGTCTGTTCACATTGGTAGCAGAACATTTCCATTTTGGTCCTCCGGTAAGGTTAAAGTTATTAGTATATTTAAGTACCAGATTACCTAAATAATTCATTTGGTCAACCTCAAAAAAACCGTATTTTTAAGAAAAAAACTAACTAATAGTAATTATTGATGTTTTTATAATAACAAATTACAGAGCCAAGCGACCCTCGGCCCAAATGAACGGCTTCTGCCCGCCCATGATGACCGGCTATGGCCATTCAGCCCGCGGCTTGGAACGGATGATGGATTTGGAACGGGCCTTTTCTTCTATGGCCTTTTGGTCTTTCATGACCCCCTCCTTGGTATCATACGGCCCACACACCACAACCTGCCAGTCTCCCTTTCCATCACGCATGGGTATGGTCACCAAAACAGCCGGGAAGCCATGCCCCTCCAGCCGCTTGATCAGTATTTTGGCGCCTTCGGGGTTTTTGAAACTCCCCACCTGCAAGTAAAATACAACCGGGCCGGTTTGCGCAGCCTTGGCGGATTTGGCTTTTTCGGCCCCAGGTTTGGCCGCCGGCCGGATTTGGGATTCCGGTTTGGGCGCGGGCATGGGTGCGGGTTCCGGTTCGGCCTTGGGCTCATTCTTCGGGTCCGGCTTTGGCCCGGGCTTGGTTTTGGATTCCGTTATGGACTCCGGCTTGGTTTCTGGCCCGGCCCCGGATTTGAGCTGGGGTTTCGATTCCGGTTCGGGACTGGGTTTGGTCTTGGTTTCAGATACTGGTTCCGGTTTGGGCTGGTGCTGGGGCGCCGGTTGGAACCCGGAATCAGCCGCCGGTTTAGGCTTGGCCCCGGGCTGAACCAGTTCCATGGTGGCCCCCACCGGTTGAGCCAGTTTGAGTTTACGATTATTGAACCCGGCGGCGCTGTCTGCATCCGGATCAAACACGATTGGCGGAGACGCCGGCGGCGTCTTTTCGGGCTTGGGAGGGGCGCTTATTTCCGGAGCCGGCTTGGCGGCCTTATCCGGCTTGGGAGCAGTGGGGATGTCAACATCCGCAGCCTGTTGCATATTGACGGATGGGATCTTTCGGGCCGGGGCTGGCGGCGCGGCCTTTTCAGGCTTCTTGGCTTCGGCTGGCTGGGATGATTTGGCCGGAGCGGAAGGCTTGGGTTTGGCGCCAACCTTGGCAGCCGGTGTGGCGGTCTCGGCCTTGCGGCTCTCAAGCGAGGCCACCTGGGTTTCGGTGGATTCCCATATCTCCCTTAAATCCGGCCAGTAATAGTATAGCAGTCCCACAGCCAATCCGAATGCCAGCAATAATGCAACCAGCCCAATCCATGCGGGCCAGGCCCCAGAGCGCCTCCGGGACATATCACCATTGGTCTCATACAGTTCGTCCAGCGGTGTGAGGTCATCATCAAACCCTTCAATAAAAGGATCCACAAATGGATCGGCTGGGGACAGGTGAGCTTTGGAATGAAGCCCGCCGCCGAACCGCGGGGCCGAATCTCCGGTCTCGGGTTTGGGCAGTTTTTTGGCCAGACTCTGTTTAATGCTTTCCAGTTTCGGGTCACCCGGGTCCAGAGGACCGTGAAAGCCCAGAGACAGGCAGAGATGGAAAATCGCTATCACATCATTGGGGGCGTCTTCCAACTCGGACAGCATGCGGAAATACCGGCGGCCTCCCTCGGCCTCGCCCAAATGGCGCAGTTCCAGGTTGTTCTCCGCCCATTTTCTGGAAAGGCTCCAGCCAGAACCAGTGAGCACTTCATCGGCAAAAATCAACATTATCGGACGCACCCATTCATAACTTCGGCTGAGAGCCTCGCTCGCCTTGGCTTGAGTGTCCATGAGCGCCAAGAGGCTCTCAAGGTCGGCCCGCACATTGATGAGCCTGGGTGGATTTGAAGTTGCCGCCTGTTCCTTGAAGCTGACCAGGTAGGAGAAAAAATCACGGCTTAGTTCAAATAGGGTCAAAGTAATAGCTCCCTTTGGGGCGCATCCGGAAGTTCAGGCTCCTAACATACCAAAAAAATAGCATTTCTGTTTAAGAAATGACCCAAAACATGGTTTTTAACTTTATCAAAGGCACCCAATCCCATGAGGCATCGCTTTAATAAGGTTATAGGGAGCTTGAGGGGTGCGCCCTTCACCCATCATGCCATATAGGCCTCACCATGCCAGAAGTTCGGTTGAAACTCTCAGTTAAGCTCATGGATCCGATGGATTTGCATATGACCAGCCATGCAAAGGCATAAACAGGAAGCCAACAAAGCCAAACCCGCCGGCGGGTTTAACAATGGGCCGCATGGCCCCCGGCGGCGTTCGAACTTATAGGCAGATACAAAAAGCCCGGCAATCAAGCCAAACCGGTTATACCCGCCTGATGCATCCACGCAGCAAGGCCCAAAGGACAATCTTCCCGCAAGCCGCGGTATTGTTGAAAAAAGAAATACAGCCACTGATCCGGCCCATACAGAACCCGGCGGGCAAAAAACACCCCTCCCCCAATGGGGTATGAACCTTGAGCCGGATTAACTCCTTTAATTGTGACTGATTGCTCAAAGTCCCTTGACTCAGGGCATGCCATGGATTAAAATGCCCCACTGAGATAACGCCTAACTAGTCTGAAGTATTTAATATTTGCCTGGTTGGCGGGCAATTGAGGAAACACACAGATTATTGAAAAGTTTCATCTTGGCCGCGGCGTCACCGGCTGTTTTTTTAAAAGCGGAGCATATTCAATTATATGTGAGCAATTTTAAGATGCAGGGTGGGTGGCGCAGGGACCAAAAGAACTGCTTTTCAGCCGTCTGGCAGGGTGGAATAGTCCGGTTTCCGATCTAGTTGGCAAATGGGATCTAGCTTTGAAAGGCCGTCCATGAGCCTATCGGAATTGTTGATAGACCGCAGATCCAAACTGGTTCAGCGCTGGGTGGATGCCGTGGTGGCATCTTATCCGGAAGACACCGCCCGCTTCCTTAAGGGTAAGAAAGACCGTTTTCAAAATCCGGTCGGACACACCATTATCAGCGAACTGGGTGATATCTTTGATGCTTTGGCCAGTGGCGGCGAAATGGGTGAAGAGGTCCGCCATTGCCTGGACCGGCTGATACGAATCCGGGCCCTGCAAAGTTTCAAGTCCTCCGCGGCTCTCAGCTTCATTTTTGAGCTGAAGTACATTGTCCGCGGGGAATTGAGCAAAGAGCTGGAATACGGCAAGATGTCCGGTGAAATGCTGGAGTTGGATACCACCATTGACCGGCTTATGCTGATGGCCTTTGACATCTATGTTAGCTGCCGTGAGCAGATTTTTGACCTGAAGTCTAAGGATATGCGTAACCAGTATGCCGCCGCCATCAGGCGGGCGGGCATAGAGTTTGAGACTCCGGACGGTTAAACCCGCCCGGGCTTCCTCAATTTAAACACAAACCCATGACTCAACCCGAGACGAGGTAGCGGCTGATGGGTGGACTTATTTTCGCCAAGTTTTTAGTAATAGCACTGATTGCAATCGCCTGGCTGGGCGTCAGTTCAGGGGCGGAGTATCTGTTCGGGGTGGTGGTGCCTTATGCGGCTTTCCTCACCTTTGTGCTGGGCATAGTGCTCAAAGTTGTGGACTGGGGAAAATCCCCGGTCCCGTTCAGGATTCCCACCACAGGCGGGCAGGCCAAATCTCTGGATTGGGTCAAACCCCAGCCCCTGGACAACCCGACCACATCCGGGCAGACCGTGCTGCGCATGCTGCTGGAGGTCTTCACCTTCCGCTCATTGTTCCGCAACACCCAGATGGAATACCATCAAACTCCGGACGGACCCAAGGTGCGCTACGGGGCCGAGTATCTTTTATGGATCAACGCCCTTTTGTTCCACTACGCCTTCCTGGTGGTGGTCTTGTGGCACTTGAGATTCTTCATGGACCCGGTGCCGGCCCTGGTGGAGTACATCGAGCTGGTCGACGGCTTCATGGAAGTGGGCCTGCCCGGCCTGATGATCAGCGGCGTGATTCTTTTTGCCACGGTGGGCTTTTTACTGCAGCGCAGGCTGTACTACAGCCACTTGCGCTACATTTCCCTGGTGCAGGACTACTTTCCGCTGCTGCTAATCATGGCCATCGCCATCACCGGCATTTTGATGCGTTACTGGTTCAAGGTGGACATGATTGCGGTCAAGGAACTGACCATGGGTCTTATCTCCTTCAGACCGGCGATTCCAGAAGGGGTGGGAGCCCTGTTCTACATCCACTTGTTCCTGGTCTCCGTGCTGCTGGCCTATTTCCCCTTCAGCAAATTGATGCATGCACCCGGGGTGCTGATGAGCCCCACCCGCAACATGATCAATAACTCCAGAGCGGTCCGCCATGTCAACCCCTGGAATTATCCTGTCAGGGTGCATACCTACGAAGAATATGAGGATGAGTTCCGCGAAGTCATGGCCGAGGCCGGGCTGCCGCTGGACAAACCCCTGCCCCCGCCTGCTCCGGAAGAAGCGGCGGCCGAGGGTGAATCAGACTCCAAAGAGGCTTAGCCTGGCCGGTTCTCAATTGAGTAGCCCCGCCAGACATACACGCAAAGAGGATTGAGATATGGCTGAACCGACTCCCCAGGAAATGGCCAGAATCAACCACAAGCCGCCCAGCAAAGGCTGGATGGATACCAAGGTTGAAATCAAAGACGGCATGTATTGCCATCCGGCCAAACTCTCCAGCGTAGAATATGTGGGGATGCCCAACCCCCATGAGTGGCACCCCAGCAAAGATGACTGGAACCTGCCGGACAACTGGATGGAAATTGTCCGCAACGGCATGAAAGAACGTCTGGAGCATTTCCGTTCCTTCAAGCTGTTCATGGATATCTGCGTGCGCTGCGGCGCCTGCGCGGATAAGTGCCATTTTTTCATCGGCACCGGCGATCCCAAAAACATGCCGGTTTTAAGGGCGGAGCTTATCCGCAGCATCTACCGCGGAGAGTTCAAGACGGCGGGTAAGGTTCTGGGCAAGCTGGCCGGAGGGCGCAAGCTGACCCAGGAGGTGATCAAGGAGTGGTTTTACTACTTCTATCAATGCACCGAGTGCCGCCGCTGTTCGCTCTATTGCCCCTATGGCATAGACACTGCGGAGATAACCATCATAGCCCGGGAGATCATCAATCTTTTGGGCATGAATATCGACTGGATTCAAAGCCCGGTGGCCAACTGTTTCCAGACCGGCAACCACCTGGGGCTCAAGCCGCACACCATTGTGGAAAACATCGAATACCTGCTCGATGACATCGAAGAGTTCAGCGGGGTCAGGATCACCCCCACCTACAACCGCAAGGGGGCCGAGATTTTGTTCATCGCCCCATCGGGCGACATCTTCGCCGATCCTGGCATCTTCACCTTCATGGGCTACCTGATGCTCTTTGAGCATATCGGCCTGGATTACACCCTCAGCACCTTTGCCTCGGAGGGCGGCAACTTCGGGTTCTTCACCAGCCATGAAATGATGAAGCGGCTGAACTCCAAAATGTACATGGAGGCCGAACGCCTGGGAGTCAAGTGGATACTGGGCGGTGAGTGCGGCCACATGTGGCGGGTGGTGCACCAGTACATGGGCACCCTCAACGGACCGGCCGATTTCTTGGAAGTGCCCAAGAACCCGCTCACCGGCACTATTTTTGAAAACGCCGCATCCACCAAAATGGTGCATATCAGCGAGTTCACCGCGGACCTGATCAAGCATAACAAGCTGAAGCTCGACCCCAGCCGCAACGATCACATCCGGGTCACCTATCATGACTCCTGCAACCCCAGCCGGGGCATGGGTCTATTGGATGAGCCCCGCTACGTAATCAAAAACGTATGCAACAACTTCTTCGAGATGCCGCCCGGGACCATCCGCGAGCAGACCTTCTGCTGCGGAGCCGGTTCGGGACTCAACGCCTCGGAGGATATGGAGCTTAGGCTGCGCGGCACCCTGCCCCGCATGAACGCCGTAAATTTTGTAAAAGAAAAACACAATGTAAACTGCCTGAGCTGCGTTTGCGCCATCGACCGCGCGGTCTTCCCCAGCCACCTGGACTATTGGGTGGGGGATGTCACCTGCGCCGGAATATCCGAACTGGTCGCCAACGCGCTCGTCATGGAAGGCGAGATTCCGCGCGAGTACAACCTGCGCGGCGAAGAGGTCAACGACCTCCGCGAAGCAGTCGGCCTGGAACCCATCGAATGGCCTTCTAGCGAGGACGAGGCCGAGGAGGGTGACGAGTAATGTACGGTAAGGAAAAGATCATCCCCGCGCTGATTATTTTCGTGGTGGTCATGACCTTGCCCTTCTGGGTGCAAGGCGGCAAGGCCTCCGAGACCCCCAAGCCCGATATTCCCCAGGGCGTGGGCCAGTGTGTGGAGGCGGGTATAGATATGAAGACCAGCCACATGCAGATACTGAATACCTGGCGCGAGACGGTGGTGCGCGAGGCCAACCGGGTGCACATATCGGAAGACGGGCGCAAATTCAGCATGAGCCTGACCAACGAGTGCCTGCGCTGCCACACCGACAAGACCAAGTTCTGCGACCGCTGCCATAACTATATGGCCGTGTCGCCCTACTGCTGGGACTGCCACCTTTCAGCCGCGCCGAAGGAGGGTTAGTCATGAGTCTCAACAGACGTGATTTTCTCAAAAAAGCCGGTTTGCTCACCGCAGCCGGTCTGGCGGGCAGCGCTGGCTTTGAGCTCATCGAACCCGGTTTTTTGGATGCAGCGGAATACCAGAAAAACTTTGATGCCTATTCGGGCAAGCACTGGGGCATGGTGATAGACCTCAGCAAGTTCAAGTCTGAAGAAGACGTGAAGCCCCTTGTTGAAGCCTGTCACAAAGAGCACAACGTGCCGGACATCCCCGGCAAGCAGAATATCAAGTGGATCTGGTCCACCGGCTTTTTGAACGCGTTCCCCTTCAAGGAGAACCAGTTCATAGCCGAAAAGATGCAAGATGCGCCGGTGACCGTTATGTGCAACCACTGTGAGAATCCGCCCTGCGTGCGGGTCTGCCCCACCCAGGCCACCTTCAAGCGTGAAAGCGACGGCATCGTGCTGATGGATTTCCACCGCTGCATCGGATGCCGTTTCTGCATGGCCGCCTGTCCTTACGGAGCCCGGAGCTTCAACTTCGGCGATCCCCGTAAATGGCTGCCCGAAAATCCGACCAATCCCGCGTTCCCCACCCGCACCAAGGGCGTGGTGGAAAAATGCAACTTCTGCGCCGAAAGGCTGGCCAAGGGCCAGATTCCGGCCTGTGTGGAAGCGGCCAAGGACGACGCCTTGATCTTCGGTGATCTGGCCGACGCCCGGGCCAAAATCAGGCAGGTACTGCGGGACAACTACAGTATCAGGCGCAAAACCTACCTGGGCACCAACCCCAGCGTGTACTACCTGGTGTGAGGTTAATATGCTGGATAAAGCATTAAACGGAAGCAAAAACTACTGGATCTGGCTGGGCTGCCTGGGGGTTGTTATGATCGCCGGCTTCATCACCTGGATATATCAGTACCAAAACGGTCTTATGATCACCGGCATGAGCCGGGACGTTTCCTGGGGATTTTATATCGCCCAGCTTACCTTCTTTGTGGGTGTGGCCGCCTCGGCCGTGATGCTGGTTACGCCCTATTACCTGCATCATTTCAAGGCCTTTGGCCGTATAGCCATACTGGGCGAATTTCTGGCCATTGCGGCGGTCACCATGTGCGGGCTGTTCGTTTTGGTGGACTTGGGAAAACCGGAACGGTTTCTCAATATTATCTTGCACCCCACCCCCAATTCCATATTGTTCTGGGATATGCTGGTGTTGAACGGATATCTGCTCATTAATGCGGTGTTGGGCTGGGTTAATCTGCAGTGTGAGCGCAAAGGCCTCCATCCGCCCGCCTGGTCCAAGGTGCTGACTTACATATCCATACCCTGGGCGGTTTCCATCCATACCGTGACCGCGTTTTTGTACGCAGGCCTGCCGGGCCGCGGCTTCTGGCTGACCGCCATCCTGGCCCCGCGCTTTTTGGCCTCGGCCTTTGCTTCCGGCCCTTCGGTTCTGATCCTGATGGCCCTTCTGGTTCGCAAGGTCTCCAAGTTCGACGCGGGTGATCTGGCCATCAACACCCTGGCCAAGATCGTGGCCTACGCCTTGAGCCTGAACCTGTTCTTCGTGCTGCTGGAGGTCTTCACCGTCTTTTACTCTCAGATTCCGGACCACATGGTGCATTTCCAGTATTTGTTCGTGGGTTATCACGGCTACAACATGCTGGTGCCTTGGATGTGGACCTCCATGGGACTGGGCGTTATCTCGCTCGTCCTGTTGATCAATCCCCGCACCAGGGAAAATCTGACCATCCTGCCCATTGCCTGTGTGATGGTGTTCGCCAGCACCTGGATCGACAAAGGCATGGGCATGATCGCGGGCGGCTACGTCCCCAACCCGCTGCATGAAATCACCGAATACGCTCCCACCGCGCCGGAGCTTATGATCACCCTTATGGTCTGGGCCATAGGTGCATTCATACTGACCATCCTTTACAAGGTGGCGATCGGCGTGAAGGAAGAGGTGGAAGCATAAAGGGCATGGCCCAATGAACCGCTGACTGACTGCGGTAAGATGAAAAGCTGAGGAGACGCCGGAAACGGCGTCTCCTTTTTTTGTGCTCCGCTCAAGCATCCACATTCGCAGCCGGCTTTCCGCAATGCGCCCTTTCAGATTGCATCATGCTCCGGCCGCAAAAATACATTAACAACATGCAAACCTGCCGCAACCCCTTAAAACAAAATATCAACTTGACAGATTAAATAGATATGAATTAGCCTGATTTTGTAAGTTTATTTTCCAAGAATAATAAAACTTATTAACACTAATGTTTTCAACATTATGTGCATTTTTATATTTTATTATACACAATTGCTCTAAACACTTATCCCTAAATAATCACGGAGGAAACGCTTTATTAACATTACTTTTATTCACATTTTGCGCACAGCTATATAATAAACAATAATATTTATTCACAAGTTATACACAGATAGGTTTGTTTTGGGGACAGAAAGGAGGTGCCTGGTTTTTACATTTGCCTGCCATTTAGGACTTTGTTGTTAACAAACAAAGACTCTTAATCTCTGCAGGAGGATTGTCATGATGAGACTTAAGTGGGGCGGCGCAGCCGCCGCCTTGTGCCTGACCGTGTTTATCGCTTATGGGGCGGCGCATGGCCAACAAGCTTCCACAACAAAAGTAAAAACCATGAGGCTTAATCCCCAAGCAGTCCGCAACCTTGTAACTCCACCAGGCAAAACCATCAATTATGCGAACCGCGAGCAGATGGCTTCGGTCCAGATCAAAAACACCTTAAAGGGACTGCGACTGAAAATCACCCAGCAAAAGTTCACCTTCAAGGTGGGCTACACCACGGCCCTGGACTTCCAGATCGCCCAGATCACCGGCCTGAAGGCCCCGGACAACCTGGCCCAGATCGCAAAGCAGCAAAACATCAAGGCGGCCCAGCTGCTTAAGAAATTCCCCTATGCCATAAAAGTGCCCAGCTGCTCAAAAACCGGGCGCAGCTTTGACTGGCGCAGGGCGGCCGGAACCACCCCGGTCAGGGATCAAGGCCCCTGCGGCAGCTGCTGGGCCTTTGCCACCCACGGCGCCTGGGAATCAAGCGACCGGATCAAAAACAAACGGTCGTCCGACTCTTCCGAGCAGGGCAGTCTGGACTGCAACCCCCACGGCTACAGCTGCGGGGGAGGCTGGTGGGTGCATCAGTACCTGATCGACACCGGCGCGGCCACCGAAGCGAGTTATCCCTACACCGCGGTCAAGGCCGCCTGCCGCTCCGGGGTTTCCCGGCCTTACCGGGCCGTGGCCTGGGGTTATGTGACGAACAGCGGTTCGGTGCCCAGTGTGGCCAAATTAAAGGAATATCTGTGCCGCTATGGCCCCTTGGCCGTGGCGGTCAGGGTCACCAGCGCCTTCCAGGCCTATACCGACGGCGTATTCAATGAAAGGGCCAGCGGCAGCGTAAACCACGGCGTGACCCTGATCGGCTGGGACGACAGCAAGCACGCCTGGCTGATCAAAAACTCCTGGGGCACCGGCTGGGGCAGCACCTGCGGCTATGGCAGCTCCAGAGGCTATATGTGGATTGATTATAGTTCCAACAAGATAGGTTACGCCGCCTCTTGGGTGCAGGCCAAAACCCTGCCACGTCCGGCCAAGGAGGACTGCATACCCTTCAATCCGGCCCGCATAGCGGTAAAGCAGATCAAGGGCCGCTGGAAGATCGTGGAGGGTTCACACTGGATGTTTGATTTTGGCAATAAATCAGCTGAGGCCAAAAAAGCCTACAGCATCATCAAACACTACAAGATGAACCGTTCCTGCTTTGTGGGCCGGCCCCATGCCTCATTCACCTACATGCTGGTGAACAACAGGGCCCCCTCCGGGGCCATGCGCGGGGAGGACTGCATCAAGTTCGACCTAAAAAAGGTCAAGGTGGTCTCGAACAAGGGACGCTGGAAGATCACGGACGGACGCAGCTGGATGTATGACTTTGGCAGCAAAAAGGCTGAGGCTTTACAAGCGCTTAATTACATTAAGAAATATGGCATGACCTACTCTTGCTATGTGGGGCGTCCTGGACCGAGCTTCTCATATCTGAGACGCTAGAACCGCCTTGGCACCCAACAACACCGCAAGGGGGCCCCAGGCCCCCTTGCGGCTGGGCAAACCAACATATCATATTGGTATTAATGATATATTACTGCACAGTGATTCGGAGG
The DNA here is from genome assembly GCA_963675675.1 of Desulfarculaceae bacterium. Lineage (GTDB taxonomy): Bacteria > Desulfobacterota > Desulfarculia > Desulfarculales > Desulfarculaceae > Dethiosulfatarculus. Next base: position 5,712,271 of record OY776512.1, on the reverse strand, counting down.
GTGAATAGCCGCTTCGCTTTTACATCTTGTTCCCAGCGGCGTTTGTATTCCAGCCGAAGCAGAAAATCCCCCTTGCACACGGCCTTGAAACGGAACACCTGCAGTTCCGGAGCCCCGGGCATACTGCTTCCGCCTTGCTCAAACCGGGGCGGCTCCATAAGCTCCAGCGGGCTGCCGTCCAATGGGGGCAGTTGCCAATCGTACCCGGCGCCCGGCGAGCATGTGAGCTGCAAGGTCATTATTTGGCCCGTGGTCATGCGGATCATACCGCCGTTGTCATCATCCCCCAGAACCATGTGTTCAGCGGCTTGTGCCATGCCCGGACCTCCCCACTGGCCGGCAAGGGCCATGCAACAAACCAAAACGGTTATTTTCAGCATATGGAACATTATGTCCCTCACACATAAGGGTTGGCTGGATATTATCCTCTCCCATTCAGACGTGACTCAAAAACCTAAACTTTCCACAAACAAAATTTTTCACAGTAACAGTTTTTAACAGATTTCATATTTCAATTATAAAGCATTTTTATTTGAAACTGACTTAGGGTTGCTGAAAATTAATATTTTTCATGGCTCCAATCCCGGATTAAACACCAAGCGAGCAGTTGACCATTTGGGGCGTTTGAACATGAACACATGCGAGTAGCAGACACACGACTAGTCATGGGCTGTTGTGTAAATAATTTTGTTATCGCAAACGACTTCATCAAACTTGATTGTGCAATACCATAATTCAATTCCAACGGCATTGGAGATCATGCCCCGGTTATTTTGCAACTAATGAAATTTATTAACAACGCCCTGGATAAAAATAGTCACTATTAAATAATAATGCTTTGAAAGGTATAAGCCATGAGCGCAATATTTGAAGAAGCCTTGGTGTTTCCACAGGAAAACGGGCAGGATGTGGAACTGTTGGTGTATGGCGATGAGTTTTACGCACGCTATGAAAATCCAGACGGCTATACAGCGGTTTACGACAACAAGACGGGCAAGTTCTGCTATGCCATGCTGGTCAAAGGAAACCTGGTTTCAAGCGGGATCAGCCTTGCCCGCAGGCCCCCCAAAAAGGTCCGCCGCCACCTCCATGAAGCCAGCAAGGTCAGAAACCTGAAGTTTGAAAGGCGCTACAGCCTCATGCAGCCCCAGGCCGAGCCGCTGCTGCCCCCGGACACCCTGCTCACCTTCGGGCCAAACAACGGGCTGCTGAACGGCCGCAGGGTGTGTAGCGGTGAAGTGCAGGGCCTGACCATCCTGGTGGAGTTCAAGGATTTAAAGGCTGCGGTTTCGGTGGAAGAAGTAGCGGCCATGCTCAATGAACCGGGCTACTCAGACCATGGCAACGCCTGCTCGGTGCGGGACTATTTTGAAAAGATGTCCGCCGGGGCCCTATCCTACACCAATCATGTGGTAGGGCCCATAACCCTGCCCAAGAACCGGCAATACTATGTCAACCATCCCTTTTTCACCCTGGTGCTGGACGCGGTGGCCGACACCGGTTTGGACCTGGCGCCCTTTGACTCATTGGATGAGGGCATCCTAGACGCGGTCAGCTTCATGTATGCGGGCCAGACCCTGTATCAGGGATGGCTCTGGCCCCACAACCATGTGCTTGACTGGTGCGGAAACGGCTACCGCACCAACTTCTACCAGGTCAGCAGCCTGGGCTGGAGCGCCTCCGGCTTGAGCATCGGCACCTTCTGCCATGAATGCGGGCATCTGCTGTGCCGCTTCCCGGATTTGTACGACTATGGCAAACGCGACGGGGATTTTGAACGCAGCGCCGGCATGGGCGGTTATTGCCTCATGAGTTCGGGCAACCACCTTAACCAGGGCAAAACCCCTGCCCCGGTATGCGCCTATCTGCGTGATCTGGCCGGCTGGTGCAAACGGGTCAACCTGAACAAGGGCGGCGGGTTCAGCGCGGAGCACGGCGATTACGGCCAAGTGCACATGTTTGAGCTGGACAATTATAATGAATACTTCCTGGTGGAAAACCGTTATGGGGACGGGCTGGACGCCTACCTGCCCTCCAGCGGCCTGGCGGTGTATCACTGCGACACCATGGGTTCCAACGAATGGCAGGGCGGCACCTCGGATGAGCACTACCAGTGCGGCCTTTTGCAGGCGGACGGGCATCTGGACCTGGAGCATTATCAGAACACCGGAGACGAAACCGACATGTTCAAGGAAACCCCCGGTGTCGCCCTGAGCCACAATACCGCTCCATCCTCCCGGGCCTGGGACGGCTCTGACTCCGGGCTGACCATCAGCGACATAGGCAAACCCGGAGCCAAGATTCCCTTTCGGGTGGGAGACGCACCGGACCAAAAGGCTTAGGCCCCACGGCCTAGGAACAACTTAACCTGTGACCCACAGCCAGGCGCCGGGAAAGGCGGGCGCGACCGCCCCGCTCTCCCGGGCCTGGCTGTTGTCAGTATTCACCCGGCAGGCCGCTTGCCTTATGACGGCCTGTTGTCATAGACTTGGAACGGAATCCCACGTCAAAAAGGCAATTTTAAGAGCGGCGAAAGAGGCGGCCAGTGACAAAGGCATCAAGAGACTTTCAGGTTTTTGTCAAACCGGCCAGCTATCAATGCAACCTGGGCTGCCATTACTGCTATTACCTCGGCAAAGAGGATATGCTGGGCAGGCAAGGCCCCCCGCGCATGCCGGATTCCATCCTGGAGCGCTATATCGCCCAGCATATGGAGGCCGCGCCGGGCCCGGTGGTCAACTTCTCCTGGCACGGAGGCGAGCCCACCATCCTGGGCCTGGAATTTTTTGAGCGCATTGTGGAGCTTCAGCGCAAACACCGCCCCAAAGATGTCCGCATAACCAACGGTATACAGACCAACGGCACCCTGCTGGACGACAAATGGTGCCGTTTTCTGGCCAGGCACAAATTCTCGGTGGGGCTGAGTCTGGACGGCCCGGCCCGGTTCCATGACAGATACCGCCAGACCAAGCGGGGAGGCCCCAGCCATGAGATGACGGCCCGGGGCTTTGAGCTACTGAAAAAGCACAAGATTCATGTGGACATACTGTGCGTGGTGAATGAAAACAACGTGGGGGAGCCCCTGGAAATCTACCGCTACTTCAGAAAGGCCAGGGCCAGGTACATAAGCTTCCTGCCCCTGGTGGAGCGGCTGCCCGGTTCAGCCCATGGAGTCAGCCGCCGCACGGTCCCGCCCGAGGCATTCGGTGGTTTTCTCTGCGCCATATTTGATGAATGGCTCAGCCATGATATCGGACGCATCAAGGTGCAGATATTTGAAGAGGCCGCACGCACGGCCTTTGGCCAGGAGCACTCGCTCTGTCTGTTCCGTCCGGTCTGCGGAGACATCCCGGTTATTGAGCACAATGGCGATTTTTATTCCTGCGACCACTATGTGCAGCCGGAGCACCGCCTGGGCAATATCACAGAAACCAGCCTGGGCCGCCTATTGGATGATCCCAGGCAGAGGGCTTTCGGCCGCCGCAAGGCCGCCGGGCTGCCGCCCGATTGCCAGGAGTGCGATGTTTTGGCCATGTGCCAGGGGGAGTGTCCCAAGAACCGGTTCATGCTTACGCCAAAGGGCCAGCCGGGCATGAACTACCTTTGCGCGGGCTACAAAATGTTCTTCCGGCACTGTGCGCCCTTTGTGCAGGCCGTGGCCCATCAATGGAGGGAGCAGCACCGGCAGGCCCCCACAGGCTCCGGCGCGGTCCCGCCGCCGATTCCCAAGGTGGGGCGCAATCAGCCTTGCCCCTGCGGAAGCGGCAAAAAATATAAAAATTGCTGCATGAATAAATGAGCGTGAGAGCTGAAAGGGACGGACGGACAAACAAAGCGGCGGAAGCTCTCAAGCCTCCGCCGCTTCTTGCCTTAATCAGGATTGCCGCCTGCCGCCCTTGGGGGCTTTTGCACAACCCAGTTTGAATTCAATGTCCGCCTTATCCAGACTCGCCGGGGCTATCCATCCCGCTGCCGTCCGGCACCCCGTCACCGGAATTGGGCGCAGGGCCGTCAAGACCGTTTGCGTCATCGCTGGCTCCATCTCCCATGGCTCCATTGCGTGAATCCATCCCGCTGCCCTCCGACACCCCGTCACCGGAACTGGGCGCCGGACCGGTCTGCGCCATGGCGGACCCCATGCATGCCACAAGCAGTACAACAATAGCGATGCAAGCCAATACCCTTTTCATTTCTGCCTCCTGTCCATTTGATGTTACAGCCCGTTAGCGCCTGGTGACCGCTTATTGACAGTAATTTCCTATACCCGACAGGGTTGAAATACAGGTTTTTTGGGCAACACCTGAATTTCATAGGATCATTGTTAGCATGAAGAGTGATTGAAGGCAAGAAATCCCATTATATTACTCAGAAGCGGACAAATTGCCGGCCAAATATTCCAGTCCCGAAACCGGGACATGGCCTCGAAGCCGGCTAATGAGTCAAGCATGGCAAGCCGGCCTGGACCAAGTCTAGTAGGTTATCAGAACCCTGGCGGCATGACTCCGTCCCGCATGGCCCGGATGTTGCGGTTCGCCCGGTTGGGCACCTGGCGGGCATAGCGCGAATCGCCGATCTCAAGGGCCGCGGTCTCCCAGTCCGCACGGGCGATGGCGGCCAGGCAGTTGCGGAACCCCCTGAATCCCTCCTCCCCCAGGTTGAAAATCAGGTCTATCACCACTATGGCACGGGCTTTGGCCAACTCATCAAAGCTGGGCACCACCCTTTTGGCCGCTTGAACCGTATCATTGATGTCGGCGTCCAAAAGGGCGTAGACCTGCTCATCGCTAAGCTCCGCCTCGCCACTCAGCACCTCATCATAATCAAGGCCCAGGGCGTTTATTTTGTCCCGGGCGTCCCCGCGCTCCAGGTTGAAACCAACCCCTATGGTGCTGACGCCCAGGTGGTCCTTGTATTCCCGGTGCCTGATTCCTTCATTATAAATCAAATAATTACGGACTCTTTCCATCATCATCGCACCCCCTGGCTGGACTATTTTCAATCGCTACTATAATTTTAGACTATCAAGGGCGCCCAGGTAACGCATATTTACATCCCAGCAGCATCAACCAGACAACCGCAGCATGACCCGAAGGGGGAGCCATCCCAGATGACATAAGGAGGAGCCATGTCTGAATTCAAAGCCGTTCATGTGGAACGCGGCGCAAGAATCAAGATACAGGGGCCAGCCTCCCGGGTCTTTCCCCTGCTCTGTCCGGTCCGGGAGGCCTATTGGGCTCCAGGCTGGGAGGCCGCGGTGCTTTACTCCCAATCCGGATACGCGGAAAAGGGCTGCGTATTCACCTCACGGCACCCGGGCGAGCCGGACACCATCTGGCTGATCACGGAGCATGACCCAGAGGCAGCAGTGGTGCGCTTTAGCCGGGTCACCCCGGGAATCAAGCTGGCCGATCTTTTGATCAAGGTCTTTGAAAACGGCGAGGCAGGCTGCGAGATGGAAGTTGCCTACACCTGGACCGCGCTCAGCGAGGAGGGCAACCGCGACCTGTCTGAACTTACGGCAGAAGAATACGCCCGGGAAATGGATTTCTGGCAGGCGGCCATCAACCACTACCTCAAAACCGGACAAACAATGCCAATGCCCTGAAGCGTTTTGTTTTTAGGCCTGCCGGGCTCCGGGCGCTCTGGTACTATCCTTTTTTTACATGTGCAAACTTCATGGCAAGCGGGAGCCCCGAATGGAAGTTTTTTTTGATATTCTGCCCATCTTCTGCATTATCGCCTTGGGATTGATAGGAGCCCGCACCGGCCTGTTTCCCCTGGATATCATCAAACCGGCCTCCCGGGTGGTTTTCTTTCTCGGCCTGCCTTTTATGATTTTCCGGGCGGTGAGTAAAGCCCCGGTGGGGGAGATGCAGGTCATCACTCCCGCCTTACTGGGCGTGGTGGCCCTGATCATACAGGCGGGTATGGCCTTGCTTCTGGCCCGTTATGTGATGCGCGACCCCAACACCGGGCGGGGCCGCAAGGCCTCCTGGGTGTGCAGCCAGTTCCACGGCAACATGGGCATCATGGGCCTGGCCGTGGTGTATTACATCCTGGGAGAGGAGTGGCTGGGCGCGGCGGCCCTGATCATGGCTATTTTGATGCTGGTCCACACAGTGCTGGCCATCATGATTCTATCCCGCTGGGGCGAAAACCCGGAGTCCGGAACCAAGGGCTGGGGGGCAATCTTGCATAACCCCATCATGTATGCCGTGGTCCTGGGTTTGATCCTTGCGGGCACCGGCCTGAAACTGCCCCAGTTCATAGACCGCACCTTCGGCATCATGGCGGGAATGGCGCTTCCCCTGGCCCTGTTGATAGTGGGCGCCGAACTCAGCCAATGGCATATGAGCGATGGCAAGATCCATCTATTAACCGTCAGCCTCATGAAGCTTATGGTGATGCCGGCCGTCGGCTGGGGCCTGATGCTGATAGCGGGCACCAGCCCCATGGAAACCACCCTCACAGTGATGATGCTGGCCTCACCCTGCGCCGCCATGAGCGTGATCTTCGCCGGGCAGATGGGCGGCGATTCGCGTTTTGCCGCCGCCGCCACCAGCCTTACCCATGCGGTGAGCCCCGTAGCCTATTTTATCTGGATGTCCATAGTCAAATAAGCCGGGGCCTTCCCCCAATAAAAAACAGGCGGCCGGTGTCAACCCGCCGCCTGCTGTAATTCTGATGAAAAAGTATAGGGATTACATGGTGTCAGTCCCCAGGCCCGCCCAGGCCTTTGGCGGGAGCCAGCCCCCTTTCAAGCCGGGCGCTTATAAGCGGCTCCAGACACCGGAGTATCAGAAGCCGCCCCGGGGCCGGGCTCTATGCGTTTTTGATCCGCTCCACTATGGCGTCGCCCATCTCTTTGGTGCTCACGGCTTTTTGGGGGTCAGCCGCGATATCCCGGGTGCAGATGCCCGCTTCTATGGTGGCGTCCACCGCTTTATCAATCAGGTCGGCGGCCTCGCCTTGATCCAGGCTGTAGCGCAGCATCATGGAGGCGCTCATGATCTGGGCCACCGGGTTGGCGATGCCCTGGCCCGCGATATCCGGAGCGGAACCGCCGGCTGGTTCATAGAGGCCGAAGTTGGATTCGTTCAGACTGGCCGAGGCCAAAAGGCCCAGGGAGCCGGTCAGCATGGCGCATTCATCGCTGATGATGTCGCCGAAAAGGTTGCCGCCCAAGATCACGTCGAAATCATGGGGATAGCGCATGACCAGCATGGTGACCGCATCGGCGTACACATGCTTCAATTCCACATCGGGAAACTCGGCGGCCACTTCGTCGACCACCTGGCGCCAGAAGATGCTGGTATGCAGCACGTTGGCTTTATCTGTGCTGATCAGGATTTTTTTACGCAGTCTGGCCATCTTGAAGGCCGAGCGGGCCACCCGGGCGATTTCCTTGCGGTTGTAGCGCATGGTGTCAAAGGCCTGCTCTAACTCGCCCTCGCCCTCGCGGCCCTTGGGCTGGCCAAAATAAATCCCGCTGGTCAGTTCGCGGACCGTGAGGATTTCAAAGCCGTCGCCCACTATCTCGGGCTTTAGGGGGCTGGCGCCGGCCAGGGATTTGAAGCAGCGGGCCGGACGCAGGTTGCAGTAGAGGTCGAACTCCTTGCGCAAAACCAGAAGCGAGCCCCGCTCGGGCCGCTGTTCCGGCGGCAGGTGATCCCACTTGGGGCCGCCCACGCTGCCGAACAAAATGGCGTCGCTGTTGCGGCACAACTCCAAGGTGGAATCCGGCAGGGCCGTGCCATGGTTGTCAATGGCTATGCCGCCCGCATCGCCCGGAGTAAACTCAAGCTCAAAACCGAATTTTTCCTGCACCGCATCCAGGACCTTGATTGCTTCCGGCATCACCTCGGGTCCGATTCCGTCACCCGCCAGGACCGCGATTTTTTTCATCTTTATATTTGCTCCTTGTTTATGCATCCCAATCAGGGGATCTCAAACATCCCAGGCCGTTCTTAAATGGCGTACTAAGGTTGTAGTATTGTATGACAGCTTTTAAAGCTTATAACAATAGCCGCAAATAGTGTCAAGCAACTGCAACCTCATCTTTCTGTTGTATTATCGCCCCCAAAAGCACCTTGCTCTTTAATAATAAGGCTTACCAGTTTATCAGGAAAAAAACTGCATGCACCCGCTAACCCGCAAATTTCGCGAGGGCTGGGCGGCATTGAGCAACAAGCTGGTATTTATTGGGGTTATATGAAAAACTCCCCTGATTTTTTTGTGGTATATTTCTTTTTCATCTCTAAAACCAGGCCCGCAAGGGCAAAAAACAAGGAGATCCCAAAATGAAAGTAGTGGCTTTTAACGGCAGTTCCCGCACGGACGGCAACACCGCCATGATGACCCGCTGGGTGTTTGATGAACTGGAAGCCGAAGGCATAGAGACCGAACTGATCCAGGGATTCGCCACCAAAATCAATCCCTGCATAGCCTGTTACAAGTGCACCGAGAAAAAGGACAGGCGCTGTCAGGTGCCGGGGGATTTGGCCAATGATTTCATAGCAAAGATGGCCGAGGCCGACGGCATCATCCTGGCCTCGCCGGTGTATTTCTCGGATGCCACCCCCCAGATGCGGGCGCTGATCGACCGCTGCGGGTTTGTGGGCCGGGCAAACGGCGGCATGTTCCGCCGCAAGGTGGGTGCGGCCATTGTGGCGGCCCGCCGGGGTGGAGCCATCCACACCTTCGACACCCTCAACCATTTCTTTTTAATCTCAGAGATGATCGTGCCCGGCTCCAGCTACTGGAATATGGGCTTCGGCCTGCAAAAAGGTGATGTGGAAAAGGATCAGGAAGCCAAGGCGACCATGCAGACCCTGGGCAAGCACATGGCCTGGCTCATGAAAAAGATTGCGGATTGACCAAGCGCGCCGGGCTGGTTTTGGGTCTATATATCTGAACATGGGCATGCGCCCGTTCCGGCGAACCGGAGCGGGCGCATTTATATGGAGGGGGAAGGGGCTTAGTTTTTAGAAGCGTCCGCAGGTGCCGCGTCCCCAGCCGGCGCCGCGTCCCCTGCCGCCGTGAGGGCCGTAACCCGCGCCATAGGGACCGCCGCCGGGGCAAACCGCGCCGGGGCCGTAACCGCCGCGGGGACCATAGCCGCCAGCCCTGATACCGGCCTTGTCAGCCTTGGCGGCCAGGCTCTTTTGCAGGGTGTATATTTCGTCACGCAGACCGTCAATCTTGGCCTGGTCAGGATTGGGCTGGGCGTACAGGGCGCGCAACTCAATGGACTTGGCGGCAATCTGCTGGCGCTCTTGCAGGGTGTCCTGCATGAACTTGGCGTATTCTTCCTGGGCCGCCGGAGGCGCACCGTAGGCTCCGCCCATCATGCCCCAGCCGCCTCCGCGACCCCAGCCTTGGGCATAGGCGCCCGCCGCCAACATTGCCACAACCGCCACCACCAGTCCGATGCTTAATGTTTTCTTCATTTGTCATTTCTCCTTGTTTGCTAAGGGTTATTCACTGTTGCCACCTGAATTAAGCATCAAACGTGCCATTCCCCGCTTTTTATTGCACTCGTGCCCGTTAATCATGGCAATACAAATAGTTAGAGCGATAACCTCCGAATGGGCCGGTAAATTTGGGCAAATGGCCTTGTGCATCCGAATTACCCGGTGGCAAACCCAAGGTGTAAAAATTATACCCGACTAAATAACAGGCCTTAAAAAATGGTCCGCCGCCGCCACAGCCCAAAGGTCCGGTTTTGGTTGGCAGCCCGCTGAATTTCTCCGGCAAACTTGTTTGAACGCCAAACGGCGCTTTGGGGGAATATAATAATTTTCCCTTGCAATGGCGCAAGGTTAAACTATAATTACCTTGCTCCGGGACAAATTCACCGTGTCTAGGCACCGAGGTGCCGCCGGGATATGCCAGGGGGCTTGGCCGACGTGTCCGAAAGGCCGGAAAACAAAAGCTTGGCCCTAGGGGTTGACGTAAATCCTTTTTGGGCATACATTTCCGGAGTTTTTGGGCGGGCATAACTCAGCTGGTAGAGTGCTAGCTTCCCAAGCTCGAAGTCGCGGGTTCGAGTCCCGTTGCCCGCTCCACTTTCTTGACTGACCGTGGCCATCCTGAGGGATTTGGCAGGTTGGAGTCGAAAAAGCGGAGATTTGGCGGCATGTTGCCGTTTCCGCTCAGAGGAAGGCTTGTTGACCTGTCAGGTTACGGAGACCAAGCGGACCGGTGCATTATCAGCCGGCTTGTACGGACTCCAATTAGATGGCTCACACTTTGCTGCGGCCGGAGGGCTTAGCCCTTGACAGGCAGGCAGCTTTGTGTGTCCTCAGGATGGCAAGTCCCTTTTCGAGGGGGTTTGCAATGCGGCGCCCCCCGTCGCGTTGCGGCTTGCTTTGATCAGCGGACCTGATCCGATCTGGCCGGCTAGAGGGCCATAGTCCAGCGCGGAACAGATTTGAACGGTCCTGGCGGCTCCGGTAGCGGATGCTTGATCCAGGCTAGCTGCCGTGCAAGGTGGATGGGGAGATCTATGTCAATGGCCGAAGGCCAAAATGGCGCGTTGATTGCCAAATTGACCGAGCTGATTGACCCCATTGTGCGCTTTGAGGGTTTGGTGCTCATAGAAGTGGTGTGGCGGCCCGAGAACCGGGGACAGGTGCTGCGGCTTTATGTGGACCGCCCCGAAGGCGGAGTGACCTTGGATGAATGTGCACGGCTGAGCAGGGAGATATCCTACAACCTGGACGTTGAAGATATCATCCAGGTGGCCTACCACCTGGAAGTCAGCTCGCCCGGCCTTGACCGGACGCTGAAGACGCCCCGGGATTTCGAGATCTTCGCCGGACGCCTGGCCAAGCTGGTCATCCGGGATGAAGACGGGGGCACCGAAACCTTGACCGGCCGCCTCAAGGGGATGATGGGCGATGACGTCATCTTGCAGGTCAAAGGCAAATCCCGGGCTTTTTCAATCCAAAGCCTGGCCAAGGCCCGGCTTGAACCGGAGATCGGCAAAAAGAGGCGCTGAAGTTTGAAGTTCACCCGGGCTTTTGATCCTGGGTTTTATACAATTGAATATCCATGATGCCGGCCGTTTTTTGGGCTGGTGAAAAGAACGCGTCTTAACGGCGCGGCCGGATGGGGGCAACCCATGAGCGATTTAAAACGGATGATAGACTTGGTGGCCAGGGAAAAAGGCCTGGACCGTGAGGTGCTGATTGCCACCTTGGAAGAGGCCATGCGCTCTGCGGCCCGGCGCAAATTGGGCAGCAAAGTGGAAGTCGACGTGGCCTATGACGATGAGGTGGGCGAAGTCGAGGTTTTTGAGTTCAAAGAAGTGGTGGAGGAAATCACCGATCCCGAAACCCAGGTGTCCCTGAAGGTGGCCAGGCAGCTTGATCCCGACTGCGAGGTGGGCGACGAGCTGGGGGTCAAGGTGGAAACCAACGATTTTGGACGCATTGCCGCCCAGAGCGCCAAACAAGTCATCATTCAGCGTATGAAGGATGCGGAACGCGACATCATCTATGAAGACTTCAAAGACCGCAAGGATGAGATCATCAACGGCATCGTGCAGCGCTTTGACAAGGGCGCGGTGATCGTGAACCTGGGCCGCACCGAGGCGGTGCTGCCGCCCAAGGAGCAGGTCCCCCGTGAAGGCTACCGGCCCGGCGACAGGGTGCGCGCCTTTGTGCTGGATGTAAAACGCATCTCCCGCGGCCCCCAGATTATCCTCAGCCGCACCCACCCGGGTTTTATCCAGGCTCTGTTTGAGCTGGAAGTCCCGGAAATAAGTGAAAATATCGTCAGCATCGAAGGTGTGGCCCGTGAACCCGGCAGCCGCACCAAAATAGGGGTGCGCTCCAGCGATCGCGATGTGGACCCGGTGGGGGCCTGCGTGGGCATGAAAGGCTCCCGAGTTCAGGCTGTTGTGCAGGAGCTCAGGGGCGAAAAAATAGACATCATAGCCTGGGACGCCGACCCGGCCAAATACGTGGTCAACGCCCTGGCGCCGGCTGAAATCAGCCGGGTCATCGTGGATGAAGTCCAGAAAAACATGGAAGTCATCGTGGGTGACGACATGCTGAGCCTGGCCATCGGCCGCAGGGGTCAGAACGTGCGGCTGGCCAGCAAGCTCACCGGGTGGAAAATAGACGTTAAGAGCGAGACCAAATACTCCGAAGCCCTGCGCGACGGCTACCGCTCCTTGCTGGACGTGGTAGGCGTGGGCGATGTGGGCGCGGACATGATCTATCAGGCCGGCTATGGTTCGGCCGAAGCCCTGGCCGAAGCCAATTCGGCGGACTTGGCCGCCATGCCCGGGCTGGATGAAGAACGGGCGCAGTCCCTGGTGGATGACGCCAAACGCTATCTGTCCGAAAAAGCCGAAGGCGAGGCTGCGCCGGAAGACGGGACTCCCGCCGGCGAAAACGCTGATGCCGAGGCACAGGCGGAGCCCGACCCCGGGGTTCAAAAAACGGAAGAAGAGTCCGGCCAGGACCAGGCGGACCAGGCCGAGGCATTGGAGCCGGAAGACAAAGAAGATCAAGCCAAAACCTTATCAGGGGAAGAGGCCTGATTGAAAAAGGATACTAATGGGCGGGTCCCCATCCGCACTTGTGTCGCCTGCAAAAAGCAGGCTCCCCAAGCGGAATTGATCAGATTGGTCAAAACGGGAGACGGGCTCGAGTTGGATATAGCGAGGCGGCTTGGCGGCCGGGGTTTTTACCTTCATGCCTGCTCAAGCTGCATCAGCCTTCTGGCTGAACCTGGAAGGATAACAAGGGCTTTTCGGATCAAGCTGAATCGAGACAAGCAGCAGGAACTGATCAGCCGGATACACGACAGGATATTTAGGAGAGTCTGATGGCCAAAATGCGGGTTTATGAGCTGGCCAAGGAACTCAAGCTCGACAATAAGGAACTGGTCAGGCAACTCATCGACCTGGGGTTCGACGTACGCAACCATATGAGCGTACTGAGCGACGACCAGATAGATAAGGCTCGGGAACAATTCGCCAGCCAAAAATCCGAAGTGGTGGAGCAAAAGCGCATCACCACCCGGGTTATCCGGCGGCGCCGCAAAAAGGTGAAGGCCGAAGAGCTGGAAACCGCCGAAGAGGCGGCTGAAGAGGCTGAGGCCGCACCGGCAGAGGAAACCGCCCCGGAGGCTGAGCCCGACCAAGCCGCCCCAGAGGCGCCGGAAGCGCCTGAAGCTGAAACCGCCCAGGAGGCCGAGCCCGAAGCCGTGGCCGAGCCCGAGCCCCAGGCCGAGCCCCAGGCCGAGCCCGAAGCCGAGCCCGAGCCCGAGCCCCAGGCCGAGCCCGAAGCCGTGGCCGAGCCCGAAGCCGTGGCCGAACCTGAAGCCGTGGCCGAGCCCCAGGCCGAGGCTGTGGCCGAACCTGAAGCCGAGCCCGAACCTGAAGCCGAGGCTGAACCTCAAGCCGAGGCCGAACCTCAAGCCGAGGCCGAGGCCGAGCCTGAAGCCGAAGCCGCTCCTGCCGCCAAAGCCAAACCTCCCGCAAAAAAGCGGGCGGCAGTAAAAGCCGAAGCTGAGCCTGGACAGGAAAAAGAAGCCAAACCTGCCGAGGCAAAGGTCAAGCCCAAGGAAAAGAGAAAACGCAAAAAGAAAAAGGTCATCGAGGATACCCCTGCACGCATCATCAGCCGCCCGGCGGCGCCGGTCAAGCCCATGCCTCCGGCTGCCAAGCCAAGGACTGCAGCACCTAAAGCCAAACGCCCTGCTCCCGGCGGTGATGAAGTTGATCTTACGCCCAGCACCGCCCCTCTGGCGGACCGCAGCGAAAAGGGGCGTGCCCGCCGCAAAAAGGGCAAAAAGGGCGCACCCATCCCCAATGATGAATTCCTCATGTCCCGCAGCAGCAGCAAGCGCAAGGAAATCCTGGACCGGGATGCGCTTTATGGCGGGCGCAAGGGGCGTGGCAAGCGCAAGGGGACCGGCGGACCCAAAAAAGCCATGAAGACCGAGATCACCACTCCCAAGGCGATCAAACGCCGTGTGAAGGTGGACGAGGCCATCACAGTGGGTGAACTGGCCAAGGCCATGGGCATCAAGGCCGCCGATATGGTGGGCCGCCTGATGAAAATAGGCATGATGGTCACCCTGAACCAGTCTTTGGATATAGAGGATGCGGGCCTGGTGGCCAATGAATTCGGCTTCGATGTGGAGCGCACCGGCTTCATAGAAGAAGAACTGATTACCACCGTACAGGACAAAGAAGAAGAACTGCAGCTCAGGCCTCCTGTGGTCACCATCATGGGCCACGTTGACCACGGAAAGACTTCGCTTTTGGACAAGATCCGGGCCACTAACGTAACCGAAGGCGAGGCGGGAGGCATTACCCAGCATATCGGAGCCTATAGTGTGACCTTGCCCAGCGGCGGCCGGGTGGCTTTTGTGGACACCCCGGGGCACGAAGCCTTTACCGAGATGAGGTCCCGCGGCGCCAGCGTAACCGACGTGGTGGTCCTGGTGGTGGCTGCGGACGACGGCGTCATGGAGCAGACCAAAGAGGCTATTGCCCACGCCAAGGCGGCCAAAGTTCCGATTATTGTCGCGGTGAACAAAATCGACAAGCCAGGGGCCGAACCCGAGCGGGTGCGGCGCGAACTGGCCGACTTCAACCTGATCCCGGAGGACTGGGGCGGCGACACCATAATGGTAGATGTGAGCGCCCACACCGGCGAGGGTGTTGATGATCTTTTGGAAATGCTGCTTTTGCAGGCCGAGGTCATGGAGCTGAAGTCCAACCCCGACAAGGCCGCCAGGGGATCGGTGTTGGAGGCCCGTTTGGATAAGGGCCGGGGGCCGGTGGCCACGGTCCTGGTGCAGGAAGGCACCTTGAACACCGGCGACGCCTTCATCTGCGGAGTGCACTCCGGAAAAGTGCGGGCCATGTTCGACGATATGGGCCGCAGGGTGGATATCGCCGGGCCCTCCACTCCGGTTGAGGTGCAGGGTGTGGGCGGAGTGCCCGAAGCCGGCGATGAATTTATAGTCATGGAAAACGACAAGACCGCCAAGCAGGTGGCCGAACACCGGGCACTGAAAAAGCGCGAGACCGAACTCAGCCAGCAAACCCGGCTCAGCCTGGACAGCTTCCTCAGCAAAATGGCCGAGGGTGAGGTCAAAGAGCTTAAGCTGGTCATCAAGGCCGATGTGCAGGGCAGCGTAGAGGCCCTCAAGGAATCCTTGTCCAAGCTGGGCAACGAAGAGGTCAAGGTGGATGTGATCCAAGCGGCCACCGGCGCCATTACCGAAACCGACGTGCTTTTGGCCTCGGCCTCCGACGCCATCATCTTCGGCTTCAACGTAAGGCCTCCGGCCAAGGTGACCGAGATCGCCGAGGCGGAAAACGTTGAGATCCGCACCTATGAAGTGATCTACCAGGTCTTGGAAGATGTCACCGCGGCCCTGACCGGCATGCTGGCGCCCACCATAGAGGAAGAGGTCACCGGCCACGCCGAGGTGCGCGACACCTTCAAGGTGCCCAAGATCGGCGTCATTGCGGGCTGCTATGTCACCGACGGCAAGGTGGAGAGAAGCTCCAAGGCCCGCCTGTTGCGCGATGGAGTGGTGGTCACCAACACCAAGGTTTCATCCCTGCGCCGCTTCAAGGACGACGCCAAGGAGGTTGCCCAGGGATTTGAATGCGGCATCGGTCTGGAAAACTTCAACGATATCAAGATCGGAGATGTGATCGAGCTTTACAAGAATATTGAAATCGCCGGCACGCTGTAGGAACCGTAATGGTGCTGGGAGCTTTGAAATTGACTCTGCATTTGGGAGACGCCGGCAACTTAAAGGCCAAGCGCAAGGTGGTGCGCAGCATCACCGACCGGGTGCGGGCCAAGTTCAACGCCTCCGCCTCGGAGGTGGGGGCCAATGAGCTTTGGCAGCGACTGGAACTGGGTTTTTCCGTTTGCGGCAATGAAAACCGGCACGTGCAGAGCCAGCTTGAAGAAATAACCCGTTTTGTGGAGCGCCTGGCTCTGGCAGAGGTGGTGGATGTTCGGGTTGAGGTGATGAGCCTGAAAGACATGACCTGGGCTCCGGCTTCCGAGCTGGGCTGGATGCAGAACCATGAGTGACACCCGGCGCAGCAGACGCTTGGGCGCATTGATCCAAGCCGAGCTTTCCGGCCTGCTTTTGCGCAAAGTAAAAGACCCCAGGCTGAAGCTTGTCTCCATCACCCAGGTGGATGTAAGCCCCGATATGAAGCAGGCCAAGGTCTATTACAGCTCCATGGAAGAGGGCAGCAAACCGCAGGTTGAAAAGGCATTCAAAAGCGCGGCCTCGTTTTTGCGCCATGAATTGGCGGCTAACCTGGATCTCAAGGTTACTCCCCGGCTGGTGCCGGTGTATGACGACTCCATGCTGAAGGGCGCGGCCATGAGTGATTTCATAGACCAGGTGCGAAAGCAGGACCGGGAGGCCGGAGCCCGGGATGAGGACGGCGAAAAGTGAACCCCGGGATTCTGGATATGCTGGCAAACTGCCGGCGGGCCTTGGTCTTGGCCCATGAATCCCCGGACGGAGACGCCCTGGGTTCGGTGCTGGGGCTTGTGCACATGCTGAAGGGCATGGGCAAAGAGGCCGTGGGTTACCGCGAGGGCCAATTGCCCGACGAATACCGCTTTCTGCCCGGGGTGCAGGATTTGATAACCGGGCTGCCCCCAAAAGCCGGGGTGGATCTGGTGGTGCTGCTTGACTGCCATGAGCCCAAACGCACGGGAAGCGATGCGGAAAGCTATCTCAGCACTGCCAAGCTTCCCGCCGTGGTGATCGACCATCACCGGGGTGAAGCGAAATACGGCGATGAGGTCTGGGTGGACCCCACATACGCGGCAACCTGCGAGATGCTCGCAGAGCTGGCCGCAAAGGGCGGCATAGAGCTAAGCCCCCGGGCCGCCACCTGTTTGTACGCGGGCATATTGACCGACACCGGGTCCTTCGCCCATGCCAACACCAGCGCCCGGGTGCTAAAAAACGCCGCCCGCCTGGTCGAGGCCGGGGCGGCGCCCGAAAAGATACATAGCGAGGTATTCGCAACCAGGCCGGTGAGGCAGTTTTTATTCTGCCGCATCCTTGAAAAGGCCCAACGGCTGATGGACGGGCGCGTCATCCTGGCCACGGTGAGCCTGGCCGACCTGGCGGAGCTGAACGCCCGGCCCTATGATTTGGAAAACGTGGTGGAAGGGCTCAGAAACATCCCCGGAGTCCTGGCCGCCGCCTTGATCAAAGAACGCGACGGCGGCGGAGTCAAGCTGAGCATGCGCAGCAAGGGCCAGGTGGATGTGGCCGGACCGGCCATGGAGTTGGGCGGAGGCGGACACAAAAACGCATCCGGATGCAGCCTGGAGATGGGGATCGGCCAGGCGGCGGAGTTGACGGCCGGTTTGCTGAGCCGGGCGCTGGAAGCATAAATGGGACGCAGACGGAAAGCACGCTTTTTTACTGACGGGGTCCTGTTGGTGAATAAACCCGAGGGACTCACCAGCCACGATGTGGTGGCCCGTCTGCGCGCCCGCTACGGCCCGGAAAAGATCGGGCACGCCGGCACCTTGGACCCCTTTGCCTCCGGTATGCTGGTGCTGGCCTTCAACCGGACCACTAAACTGATGGATCTATTGGGCACGGGCCGTAAGGAGTATCTGGCCAGGCTGAACCTGGGCGCGGCCACCGACACCGGCGACCCCACGGGCGAGGTTATTAAAAAGGCTGCCGTGCCCGAATTAAGTACGGAGCAGATCGAACGTGCCCTGGCCGCCCTGGAGGGCCAGCGCATGCAGGCTCCCCCGGCTTATTCGGCGGCCAAGCATCAGGGCAAACCCCTGTACGCCTATGCGCGCCAGGGCAAAAAAGTGCAAAAGCCCCCCAAGCCCATCCAGGTGGATGAGGCCGGGCTGGTGGAGGCGAAAGACGGCCTGATCACCTTCAGGGTGCGCTGTACCAGAGGGACCTATGTGCGCTCTTTGGCCGAGGATCTGGCCGAAGATTTAGGAACGGTGGGGCACCTGACTTATCTGGTGCGCACCGCAAGCGAGCCCTTCAGGCTGAAGGACGCTGTGGAATTGGAAGCCGCCCTGGACCTGGGCCCCCAGGGGCTTAATGAGGCCATGCTGGACACCAGCCGGGCCCTGGAGCTTTGCGGAGTTCCCAGCCTGGTGCTGGAAGATGAGCGGGTTTGGGAGCTCAGGCAAGGGCGTATACTTAGCCGCCGGGTGCTTTTGGAAGCCCCGGGCGGAAACAAAGCCATCAACGGTCCCTTCAGGGTGCTGTCACTGGCCGGTGAGCTGGTTGCGGTGCTAAGGTGGCTGGGCCCCGGAGAAATGAGGCCCGGCAGGGACTATGAATCTATTAGGGTGTTTCCCGAGCGGCGAAGCTCGGCAAACAACGAATCACACACAGCCGCTTAAGGCTGATTACAAGGAGGACTGAAAAGTGGTTCTGACCCCGGAACAAAAAGCGGAGGTAATCAAACAGTTCCAGCACGAGCCTGGCGACACTGGTTCCCCCGAGGTGCAGATTGCTCTTTTGAGCAAGCGTATCACCTATCTCACCGAACATTTCAAGACTCACAAGAAGGACCACCATTCACGGCGGGGCCTTCTGAAGCTGGTCGGCCAGCGCCGCCGGCTTCTCAATTACTTAAAGCGCAAAGATATAGAGCGCTACCGCACTGTTATCAAGGAGCTGGGTATCCGTAAATAAGACCCGGCGTAGAGAGGCGTTATGTTTACAGCGACGCAAGTAAGTACTACCATTAACGGCCAGAGCCTGACCATTGAAACCGGCAAGATTGCCAAGCAGGCGGGCGGTTCCGTAATGGTCACTATGGGCGAGACCATGGTCCTGGTCACCGCAACCGCCGACAGCGGTATGCGCGAGGGCATCGATTTTTTGCCCCTGACCGTGGACTATCAAGAAAGGGCTTATGCTGCCGGCCGCATCCCGGGGAACTTTTTCCGCCGCGAGATGGGCCGGCCCTCAGAGCATGAAACTCTGACCAGCAGGCTGATTGACCGCCCCGTCCGGCCTTTGCTTCCCAAAGGCTGGACTTATGAAACCCAGATCATCGCAAGCGTATACAGACCGACAAGGTCATGAAACTCTGACCAGCAGGCTGATTGACCGCCCCGTCCGGCCTTTGCTTCCCAAAGGCTGGACTTATGAAACCCAGATCATCGCAAGCGTATACAGCACCGACAAGGTCAATGACCCGGATATGCTTGCCCTCACCGGCGCGTCTGCGGCCCTGTGCCTTAGCGACGTGCCCTTTGCCGGACCCATCGCGGGTGTCCGGGTGGGCCGGGTTGACGGCGAACTGATCGCCAACCCCACCACCAGCCAGCGCGAGGCTTCGGACCTGGATGTCATCGTGGCCGGCAGCCGCGATGCCGTGACCATGGTGGAGGGCGGCTGTGAGTTCCTCAGCGAAGATGAGATGCTGGACGCAATCTGGTTCGCCCATGAAAGCCTGCAGCCGCTACTTGATATTCAAGAGGATCTGGCCGCCAAGGTGGGCAAGCCCAAACGGGAATACCAAAAACCCCAGGTTGATGAAGAGCTTCTGGACAAGGTGCGCAAGCTTTGCACCTCCGGAATCCGCGACATCCTTTCCACCGCGCCCAAGCTGGAGCGCTATGCCAAGGTTAGCGCCCTTAAAGCCGAAGTGGTGGAAAACCTCGGCGAAGAGGCTATAGGACGCGAAGGCGAAGTCAAGGGCATGGTGGGCGATCTGGAAGCGGAGGCCATGCGGTCCATGATTCTGGACACCGGCCGCCGGGTGGATGGACGCGATCTGGAAACGGTGCGTCCCATCTCCAGCGAGGTGGGATTTTTGCCCCGGGCCCATGGCTCCGCCCTGTTCACCCGCGGCGAAACCCAGGCCATCGTAACCTGCACCCTGGGCACCAGCGGGGATGAGCAGCGCATTGAAACCCTGGCCGAAGGGGACACCTTCCGCCACTTCATGCTGCATTACAATTTCCCGCCCTACTGCGTGGGAGAAGCCCGCATGCTGAGAGGCCCCGGCCGCCGCGAGATCGGCCACGGCGCTCTGGCCCGCAGGGCCTTGGAAAAGGTGCTGCCGGATAAAGAGGACTTCCCCTATTCCCTCCGCATCGTCAGCGAGATCCAAGAGTCCAACGGCTCTTCATCCATGGCCACGGTGTGCGGAGGCTCCTTGTCAATGATGGATGCCGGCATTCCCTGCTCGGCCCCGGTGGCCGGTGTGGCCATGGGCCTGATCGCCGATGGCGACCGTATGGCGGTATTGACCGACATCCTGGGCGATGAGGACCACCTGGGCGATATGGACTTCAAGGTGGCGGGCAGCTCCGAAGGCATCACCGCCATCCAGATGGACATCAAGATCGAAGGCCTGAGCAAAGAAATCATGCAGCAGGCCCTCAAGCAAGCCAAGGACGGACGTCTGCATATCCTGGACGAGATGGCCAAGTCCATCAGCGCCCCCAGGGGTGATCTGAGCTCTTACGCTCCGCGCATCACAACCCTCAAGATTCCCATTGAGCGGATCAAGGACCTGATCGGACCGGGCGGCAAAAACATCCGGGGCATCCAGATGGAGACCGAATGCAAGGTGGATGTGGAAGACGACGGCACCGTGCATGTGGCTTCCGTCGAAGGCACCCAGGCCGAACGCTGCATCCGCATGATCAAGGAATTGACCCAGGAGGTGGAAGAAGGCCAGATTTACGAGGGCAAAGTGGTCCGCATCATGGACTTCGGCGCTTTTGTGGAGCTGATCCCCGGACGCGACGGCATGATTCACATTTCCGAACTGGATCATTACCGGGTGCGGGCTGTCACCGATGTTCTCAAAGAAGGCGATATGGTCAAGGTCAAGGTGCTGGGCATTGATGACCGGGGCAAAATCCGCCTCAGCCGCAAGGCTCTGATTCCGCCTCCCGAAGGCGGAGTTCCAGAGGGCGACCAAAGAGCCCCACGTGACGGCGACCGCAAACCTCCCCGCAGAGACGACCGCAGGCCTCCCAGAGGGGGAGACCGGCGCGGTGGCAGAGATGACCGCAACCGTAGGTAAAGTACGTGGTTAAAAAAACCGTTTTGGACAACGGGGTCCGCCTGATTACCGAAAACCTCCCCCATGCTCACTCGGTGACCATGGGATTGTGGGTGCAGGCGGGCTCCCGCGATGAAAACGAAACAAATGGCGGCGTAAGCCATTTTATCGAGCATATGGCATTCAAGGGCACCGCGAGGCGCGGGCCCTTGGATATCGCCCGCGAGATAGACCGCATGGGCGGACTGGCCAATGCTTTCACCAGTAAAGAACACACCTGTTTTCACGCCCGCACCCTTCCGGAGCACCTGCCGCTCTTAAGCGATCTGCTTTTGGATATATTCCTCAATCCGATCATGGACCCCGAGGAACTGGAGCGGGAACGGCAGGTGATCCTGCAGGAGATCAGCAGCGTGGAGGATGCTCCGGATGAGCTGGCCCACGTGCTGTTCAGCCAGAAATACTGGCCTGGCCACCCTTTGGGAGAACCTATCCTGGGCACCAGTGAATCGGTGAAATGCATGAACCGTGAGACCATCGGCGCCTATATGGAACAGGCCTACAAGGCCGGAGGGCTGGTGGTCTCGGCGGTGGGCCTGCTGGAACACGAGCAAATCTTGGATCTGGTGGGCGGCCAGTTGGGACAGCTCGCCCTCAGCCAGGCCCAAAACGGACGCAAGCCTCCCAAGCCCGCACCGGGTCTGCACCTGAAACGGCGTGAGCTTGAGCAGGTGCATGTGGTTATGGGCTCATTGGCCCCTAGCGCGGTGGCTCCGGACCGCTATGCCGCGGCCTTGTTGAACCTGATCCTGGGCGGCAGCATGTCTAGCCGCTTATTCCAGGAAGTGCGCGAAAAGCGCGGCCTGGCCTATTCGGTCTATTCATTTTTGAACTCATACTGCGATGCCGGCATGTTGGGCATTTATATGGGTGTACCTGCCGAACGCCTGGCCGAAGCCTTGAGCGTGGTGCGCTCGGAGCTGCAACGCCTGGCGGTGGAGCCGGTGAGCGCCGAGGAACTGGAAGACGCCAAGATGAGCCTCAAAGGCTCCATTCTGCTGACCTCGGAAAACCCCGAAACCTGTATGGGGCGGTTGGCCCGCAATGAGTATAATTTCGGGCGCAGCCTCTCCCTGGATGAGGTGCTGGATAATCTCACCTCCGTGACCCTGGACGATATAGCCCACATGGCGGCGCAGATATCCGATGGAGCCAATCTGGGCGGCTTGGTGCTGGGACCGGCTGACGAAGACTGTCTGGTGCAGGGAAGTATTGTTTAATATAAGCGAGCCTTGGCGGGAAAATTAATGCGTCTGCGGCCCGCCGCCTGCCGCTATGTTTTTTGGCGCCCGTATTTTTCGGCGTAAGCGGAGCGCAAGCTTGAGCTTTCACTGAAAAATCAGCCTGATCATCTTGGGCCCGCCCCAACCGGCTGCTGCGGCCAGCGCTCCTGGACGCCAGAAGGTGAAGCATCCCCACTTGGAATCTCATGGAAAGCAACTGCTATGATTGAAGAATTCGGCGGTGATTTCATCCAGTGGCTCAGGGGGTTTTATTTTGTGGCCAAGACCGGCAGCGTGTCCCGGGCCTCTGAGCAGATGGGACGCAACCAGCCCGCCATCAGCCACCAAATCAAATGCCTGGAATCCGAGTTCGGGGTTAAGCTTTTCGACCGCTCAAAAGGCCGCATGAGCTTGACCACCGAAGGCAAGGTGATCCTTGAAAAGACCGTCGGGATATTCGAACTGATCCGCCAAATGCAAAACGAGATCAACCGTAGGCTGGCCGACCTGGAAGGCACCATCAATATAGCCACCACCCACGCAGTGATTCAGCATTATTTGCCCGAACACATAGCGGGCTTTGGTGAAGAACATCCCAAGGTGAGTTTCAATCTGATCGGCGGCGGCAATGATGTGATCTTGAGCGCGGTGGAGCAGGCCGAAGTGGACTTCGGAATCCTGAACCTGGACACGGTGCCCGCCGCCCTGGAGGCCCGCCAGCTTTTCAACACCCATCTGGTGCTGATAACCGCCCCCAACACCCGGCATATCGCGGCCGCCAAGCCCGCTTTGGCCGATATCGCCAAGGCGCCCTTGATCGCCTTTCCGGACACCAGCACCATCACCCATACGGTGCGCCGCATATTCGCCCAAAAAGGCCTGGGGCTGAAAGAGTACCTGGTGCTGAACAACTTCGATATAGTCAAAAAATACGTAGAGCTGGATACCGGAGTGGCTATTCTGGACGACTACACCCTCACCAGCGAGGACCGCAAGCACTTCAGGGTGCACAAGTTGCCGGGGGTTTTTGATGAACGGCGCTATGATCTGGTGATGCTGAAGCGCAAATACCTTTCCCCCGCCGCCCTGCAGTTTTTGGGCCGCATCCAAAAGGACTTTGGTCCGCCGGATTAACCCGCACCTCCGGCGGGGTCCCGGTCTGTTCCCTATTTGCAGGCCTGTGCGGCGGCGTCTTTGCTGATCGCCTCCCAAAGGCCCAACAGGTAGGTGGCCCCCAGGGCCCGGTCATAAAGGCCGTAGCCCGGGTAGCCCTGCTCTCCCCATATCATGCGGCCATGGTCCGGCCGGATGCTACCCGTATAGGCTATGTCATGATAAGCCTTCATGATCTCATACACATCCAGGCTGCCGTACTGGGAGGGATGGGCGCTTTCCCTGAAATCAACCCCATCACCTTCATGCAGCACGTTGCGCACGTGGGCTGAATTGATCCGGCTGCCAAAACGGCGGATCATTCGGGGGATATTGTTCTCCCGCCCCGCACCCAAAGATCCGCTGCATAAGGCCAGACCGTTGGCCGGGCTGTCCACCAGGCTCAGCACCCGGGCCAGGGCTTCCTCATTGGTGATAATGCGGGGCAGCCCCCACAAGGGCCAGGGCGGGTCATCGGGATGTATGGCCAGTTTGACCCCGGATTCCTCGGCGGCGGGCACAATGGCTTTCAGAAAATAGGCCAGGTTGTCCCACATATCCTCTTGGCTGGTTTTATCATACAGGTCGAAAAGCTCTTTGATGCGTTCCGGGGAAAAATCACCGGCCCAGGCGGGCAGGTCCGCATCCCCCAGGTGCACCGGGTCCAGGGCGTCGGCGGAGGCCTGACGGTAGGCCAGGCAATTTGAGCCATCACTCAGCGGCAGGGCCAGTTCGCTGCGGTACCAGTCAAAAAGCGGCATGAAATTGTACATCACCACCGGAACCCCGGCTTTGCCCACATTGCGAATGCTCTGGGCGAAGTTGGCAATGTATTCATCCCGGCTGGGCAGCCCCAGGATGATATCCTCATGCACAAAAATACTTTCCACATCGCTGAACACAAGCCCGGCGTCCTGGATGCTCTGGTTGAGCTCGCGGACTTTCTCATAAGGCCACACCTCTCCCACCGGCACATCCCAAAGGGCGCCCATAATCCCCTCCACACCGGGGATCTGACGGATTTGTTCCAAGGTTACAGGGTCTTCAGGTCCGTACCAGCGGAATGAAAGCAGCATACTAAGTCCCCTTTTTTTGGCACCCGGGCAGTGGCCTTCCAGCCCGGCCTTTCCATCATTAGATTCAAATCATCCCACCCAAGTATAACGCAATATCATCCACCGGCCACGCCCAAGCCGTAAGGATTTGATCTGCATTTCAGTCGGGATAGCAAAAACAGGTTATCCTGCCGGGATTTGAAAAAGCAACTTCATTTTAAAAACATCCCCGACCATGTTTTCCTGGCTGCTTTCCATGGCAAATCTGCCTTTTATTTTTGCCTGCGCATATATTTTTGCTCGGAAACATGGCGGGGGGGATGGAGCGCCGCGCCAGGCTTTGGGCTGTGGGCGGACAAGGGATGCGAGGCGTAATCCAAAGGGAGGTCCGAGCCCCGACAGGCTGCGCTGCCAGGCGTTATTCTATTTCTTGGGCTTCACTTTCAGGTTGCCGGCCCTCAGGGCCAGCAGGTGGCGCGACATCTGGACTATGAGTTGATGCAGCACATGCCGGTCTTCCATGCTCATATCGTCGAAAGACACGGCGGTGATCCGGTTATAGCGCCCGGCCGGTTTGGTGTGCTTGGGTCTGCCCTTTAGATATAGGCTGGTCAAACCGGTGCTGATCTTGAAGGTAAGGGGTATTCCCGGGGTGAAGGAAAGGTCTTTTCTGTGGGAAAAAGACAGCCCGCCCAAAGACAAATCAATAAGATCAACCGCATAGGAATAGGGCACAATTCTCAGCAGGATCTGCATATCCCGGGTGGGAGCCACCCGGTTGCTCAGGCGGGTGGAGGTGGGAACCAGTTTATCGGGCTTGGAGAGCTTGAGCATGGAATCTGCGGCATATTCGTCAAAGCGGTTGAGCTTGACCACTCCCAAAAGCTCGGCTTGGTAGCCCACCCGGAACCAGGCCGACCCGTCCCCGCGAATCAGATAATCCAAAAAGGTTATTTCCAACAGCTTACCCCGCATGGAAGGCAATATGGGCGGACTGGTCTGATTCAAAAGCAGGTGATCCTTTTTAACCTCATACACCATGCTGCTGCGCACATCGTTGAGTTCCCGGTCCAGTTCCCCGGGCATAACAATATCGGTCTGGGCGCCGGGCTTGACAAACAAGCGCAGCATTTCCTTGTCGCTGGGCTGGTCCTCCAAAAGGCGGCAGTTGTCCCCCAGATGGGTGGTGGCCTCCGCGGGATTAAGATCTGCGGTGATATTTTCGCTTATACTCAGAACCACAGGCTCTTTACGGTCGTAGCGGGCCTCGGTAAGTTCCTTGCCGGATTCGCGCTTTCCACTCCTCCGGCTGGTGAAGGGAGAAGTATTTCCCAACCTCATGACTATCCTCCCATATAGGGAACAGATTCTATCTATTTAAATTAGTAACTCTTTTTGCTGCGCAATGCAACCAGGGATCAAGATGGCCCCTGGCCCGCACATTTCACAAAGGTTTGGCCGCATTGAGCAACAAGCAGGAATTTACGGGGCTTATGTGAAAAAAGCCCCGTCATTTTTCAGGATAATTTGCACCCAGGCCCGGCACAGCCAGCGGGCCGGAGGCAAGGCGTCCGGCAAGCAAGCGCCGAAGTGTAGATCAAGCTACATCGAGGCGCGAGCGCAGCCGGCAACGCAGCATATGGACCGTTGGCGCAGCCGGACGCCCAAAGCTCGCAAAAAGCACGGACTAGCGGTCTGACGATTCATCATCATCCAGTTTCGGAACCCTGACCCCAGTGGTCAGTATCTCCGCCGGTCCCCTTGAGTTCCTGACAAATTTCACCGGGCATTCAGCCCAAGACCGGTGCTTGTGGCTTATGGACAAGGCATATACGCCACCGTAAATTTTCAGTTCCAGCACCACTTCGGTACAGCCTGAACGTGAGGAGAGCTTGCCTTTTTTGTGTTCGTAACCCCGGATCAATTTGGCTTTGTTCAGTTCGGCCAAAAAATCCCGCACAAAATCCCCCTGCCCCAAGCTCAAGGGACGCCGCACCAAATGCAGCATTTTGCGGGAGAATAAATCCGAAGACGGCAGCATACGCCAGGGAATCGGTACATATTTCAGGCACTGGCCCCTCTGCACAAACTCGTGCTCCAGCCCCCGGAAATCTTCGGCCTCCAGGGCTTCGAAGTTGTCAGACACCATCTCAAGCAGCGGCTCCCAGTCCATCATTATAACCACACAGTTTGGATCGGCCGCCCGGGCGGAGCCCTCCCCCACCCCCAAGATAAGCGCGGCAATTAATCCAGCCATTAAGCAAAACCGCATGCAGGTCCCTTTCTGTGCCCTTCCAGGCACCGATCACCGGCGTTACCATTAGAATACTGAAAACCAGCGGACCCTGTCTTGTGGAATCGTAAAGCCGCTGGTCTCTGAATCTGGCATAATAATATCTGTTCCAAGCAGCGCTCGATAAGCCGGGGAACAGGATTGTTTGCTTTCTACATAAATGCAAGGTTGTAGTTGTGAGAGTCTTATGCATATCGGATACGGTTGCACCAGAGCTGGATGACCCCGCATCATCTGAAAGCTTCGGGCAATTCGATTTTATAATTTCATGCGGAGACCTGCCGCCGGAATATCTGAGCCGCCTAAGTCACCGCTTTAATACTCCGCTCTATTATGTAAAAGGTAATCACGATATCCGCTACAACCATGCCCCGCCCATGGGCTGCGTGAACGTCCATGGCAGGATAATCCGCCATAATTCGGTGAAAATCCTGGGCCTGGAGGGAAGCCGCTGGTACAATGGCGGCCCCTATCAGTATACAGAGCCCCAAATGCGCGCCATACTGAGGGGTTTGCGCATCAGGCTGTGGCTGAATAAAGGGGTGGATATCATTATATCCCATTCGCCTCCCCGGTATATCCACGACAGGGAAGATCAATGCCACAAGGGATTTGAGATATTCAATAAAGCCATTAAGCGCTACGGACCCCGGTATTTTCTGCATGGGCATATCCATGCCTCTTTTAAGAAAGACTCTGAACGCATAAGTACCGTGGGCGAAACCAAAATCATAAATTGTTATAGTTACTATATTTTTGAGCACAATGAGCATGAAGCTGACTGACATACTCCGAAAAGCCTTCAAGCGCCGCGAGAAGGACGACCACATCAAGTCATTCAATGACGACCGCGAGCAAGAAGAGGCCTATGAATCCCTGGACCGCGGGGTTCAGATGGTGCCCTTGGATCAGATTGTGGGCAGCGTGGGGCGCTATTTCGATTTTGACACAAGGTTCCGGCCCAAACGCCATGTAAAAAGTGAACGCTACCTGACTGTGCGTGACCTGATGCGCGAGGGTAAAACCCTGCCCCCGGTATGCCTGTACCAGATCAAAGACGAATTTTATGTGATGGACGGCAACCACCGGGTGGCGGCGGCCAAGGAACTGGGCCGCACCGAGATCCGGGCCACTATTTTGGAATTCATCCCCACCAAGAACACGGTGGAAAATATGATTTATCAGCAGCGGGCCGAATTCAAGAAAACCAGCGGCCTGCCCTATCTGATCACCGTAACCGAATTGGGCCAATACAGCTATCTTTTGGATCAGATAACCAAGCACAAAGACTATTTGTCCAAAACAGGCTCCGAACCGGTGGATTTCAAGGCCGCCGCCCTGGACTGGTACCAGACCATATACCAGCCCCTGGTGGCCATCATCCGCAAAGGCAAATTGACCTCGTATTTCCCCAAGCGCACCCTGGATGACCTTTTTGTCTACATTTCTTCAAACCTGTGGCAGGAAGAAAGAAAGCGCAAATACGGCATCGGGATTCACCGCCTGATTCCCAATGACATGGAGGAGTTCAGAAACAAAATGAAACAAATGCATAACGACGAATACCCGGATATATTGCAGGAAATTTCGGCCTTTGTGCTTATCAATGTCAAAGGCGGAAACAGCGAAGACAAAATAATCCGCAAGCTGTTCGCCCTGGATGAGGTAAAGGAAATCCACAATATCCACGGCAATGTGGATCTGCTGGTCAAGGTGGTGATCAAGCGGGACCTTCTGACCTCGGATTCAGCCATTATTTTTGACTTCATAAGCCGCCAGGTTCACGGGCTGGACGGTGTGATCAGCACCCAAACCCTGATCCCCGGCCGCTCCTTGATCAAGTAAGCGGTTCGGGTTGAAGGTTAATCAGTGAATGGTTGAGTATGGCCTGCGGCCAGCAATGGTCCTTTATGCTGCTCAGTCAGCACTGCCCGCCAGTCCTATAATATTCCCTGAATTATGCTTCAGTGAGCACCGAAGCACAGCTGATTACAACATCTCTGCTGGACAACAGTGCGGGATTCATAACATCACGGCACATGATTTTTTGTTAGGGGGATTCCTAAGGGGCTTATCGCTTTTGGATCATCCAAAAGCGATAAGCCCCTTGGGCCGCCGGAGGCAATCTTAAATGATTTAAACATTTATATATGATAGATAGTATGATCAATATAGAAGTCATAAAAATATAAGAAAAGAAATTTTCCTGGGGGGATTCTTCGCCTTTTGGTGGTCAAAAGGCTCGCCATCCCCCCTTACCCCCCGGCTCGCGAAAAACCCATCAAGATACGCCGACCGGCCTTTTTTAGATGAAAAGGCAATCTCAGTTCCAGCCCAAGTCTAAAAATAGAAAGGCTGGAAAAAGAAAAAAATTCTCGTATCAAGCCTGAGTTGCAAACTCAATCATTCACTGATTAACCCACACCCCCGTTTCCCGGCCTTATGCTGTCAATGCGCCGGACTGTCGCCAAGCTTCCGTTCCCCTTTGGTGCGCACAAACTGAGCCAGGGTGAGTGACACCGCGGCAAAGACGGCTCCTCCGATGAAGGGAATTTTGTAGTTCACCATCCAGACCAGCCCCCCGGCTATGGGCACCAGCACCGCCACGATGTGGTTTATGGTGAACCCCATGGATATGGATGAAGCCACTTCGCGGGGGTCCGCTATCTTGCGGAAAAAGGAGGGAATCGCGATGGAGCACCCGAAGAAGATATGATCGGCCACATAGGCCGCGGCCACGATCAATTTTGAATCTGCAAAGGCATAGGTCAAAAAAACCAGGATCAGCATGGAATATTCCACGCTCAACACCGCGCGTTCGCCAAAGCGGTTGATGGCCTTGCCCACCAAGGGCGCCAGCATGAAATTGATCAGGTTGTTGAAAAAAAACAGGGCCACGATCTCTTGAATGCTGAAGGCGAATTTCTCAACCAGCAAAAACACCGCGAAAGCCACGAAAATCTGTCTTCTGGCGCCGGCCATGAAGGTTAGGGCGTAAAAAAGCCAGTAACGGGTCCGCAGCACCACATGTTTGGTCTGGGGGGAGCCCTCTTTGGGGATGGGGCATCTGAACATGCTTCCCACCGCCACGGCCACGACCAGCCCGCCTATTATTCCCGTGATGGTGGGGTATTCCAAAATATAGGAAAGGCCAAACACAAACGCGCCCACCCCCAGGTTGGTTAGTGCGCTGTAGGACCGGAACCGGGCCATCACCACCGGCACCTGTTTGGAGCTGAAATGCTGCAACACCATGGATTGACTGGTGGTCTCGTAATAATGAAAGCCGAAGGACATCAATATAGTGGTGAATATGAGGCCGTAAAAGCTGGGTAGATAACCGGTCAGGCCGACACCCAGGCCCATCAGGGCCAGAGCAACCGTTATCAGGCGGTGCTCCCGGATGACAAGCAATAGATATATGACCAAAAAGGTTAAAAACCCCGGTATTTCGCGCATACCCTGCAAAATGCCGTTCTGCCGGCCATTGATCCCCACGTTCTCAACCGCAAAGTTATTAAGTACATTGCGCCAGCCCTGGAATCCGAATGCGCAGGTGACAGCCAAAATCATCAGGAATATGAAAACCTGCCGGTTGTCGTCATCATAGGACTTCATGGCGGCGTCCCCTTAAGTTCATTCAGATCCCCCTTTTTGCAGGGCGTTGAAAGCTGTTTTCCCAAAAAATGATCTCACCTCTCACTGCGCAGTTGACCGCCTCGGCATTGCTGGGCGGTTCAATCGCGTCCTTGCCGCAGGCTTGGGGATCAAGCCATTAGTCTATTCCTTCTTGGGTTTGGAAACCAATTGCTGCGGAACGGGGTCCGGCGCGACGCCGGAGCCTTCCGCGCCGCTTTCTTTCCCCGGCGGGGGGGCTTGGGATTTCTGGCTCTGGATGCCTGATAAAAAGCGTTCGGCATCCTTGAATTTGGGGTTGATCTTTAAAGACTTTTCCAGCCATTTGCAGGCCTGGGAAGGCTCCTGTCTCTCCCAATGGCTGCGGGCCAGATTATAATAAAGATGCTCATCATCAGGGTGAAACTGCAAGGCTTTTTCATATAGGCCTATGGCCATGCTGAATTTCTGCTGCTTGCGGTAGGCGATGCCGAGACGGTTGTATACATGGGCCAGCTCTGGGTTCAT
This sequence comes from Desulfarculaceae bacterium, assembly GCA_963675675.1. GTDB lineage: Bacteria > Desulfobacterota > Desulfarculia > Desulfarculales > Desulfarculaceae > Dethiosulfatarculus. The sequence goes on along the minus strand of OY776512.1, from coordinate 5,681,305 downwards.
GTCCAGGGCTTTTTCGTAATACTGCTCGGATTCCTCATGCAGATCGTTGTTCAAAAGGGCGTCGCCTATTTTGATCTGCAGCTCCGTATTGTCCGCATCCTCTACGGAAGCCTGTTTGAAGTGAGCCAAGGCCTCCTTGATCATTTTAAGCTGCAGCTCTATCTCGCCCATATAAAAGTGGATATGGGCATTAACCTTGCCGGAGCCCTGCAAGCGGGCCGCCACGGCCTCCGCGCCCTGCAAAACCCTGAGAGCGTCATGCAGCCGTCCGGTTTCCTGCAGCACTGAAGCCAGCCCGGAATAAGCCGCCAAGGCATCCCCGTCAGAGCGCAGCACCTCCTTAAAAGCTTGTTCGGCATCGGCCATATCGCCCTTTTGTTTCAGGGCTCTGGCCAAGGCCATGCGCACCTTGACATCTTCCTTGGCCTCCAGGGCCGCTTGAAACTCCTTGATAGCCTCATCCCAGTCGCGGTGGCGCACCGCTTTGCGGGCTGCCGCATAGTGCAGCATATATTCTTCTTCCTGCTCATCAACAAACGGCGCCAGAACCTGTTCCACGGTCTTTATCACTGCATCGGGTTTCAGCGGAATGTTCAAAAAACCGCTGGCCCCTCCCATGGCGCCCTTGTCTTCCAACAGCTTATCTTTCCGGTCAATCATCAGCAAAACGGGCAGAAGCTTCAGCTGGTCGTCTTTACGCACACTCTCTAAAAGCTGATAACCGCTTAAAGGCTGCATCTTCCAAGAGCTGATCACCAAATTGACCGGCCTGTCCTTTAAGAGCTTGAGCGCCTCGTCCACGCTTTTTGCGGTATATACCCGGTAAAAGGCAAATTCCTTTAGATAATCGGAAAGGGTGTCGATTCCGGTGCTGACCGGATCGACCAAAAGGACACTCATGCTCTGGTACGAAATTTTCACGTTGCAAGGCCTTTTGAACTGATTGCTTGAAAGTTAATATTTACACCTTCAGAATAGCCGGGCAAGAGGTTTGTCAGGCAATTTGCCGGGATGACGCAGATAAATGCAAAATCCCTTTTTGCCCCCTAAAAACTTGACCCGCTAGCGGTCTGGTCTTATCCTGAAATCAGGTAATAGAACAAAAACGACGTATCTCAATTTGGAGTCAAGATACTTTGTCCGGTCCTCGGACGGAGCTCATTTCAAACCGTCTTAAGCCGGCCATCCGGCCGCAGGGATCATCATGTTTGCGCCCCCCTTGGGGCTTTGCTCTGGTTTCATCTAATGGAGTCGGCTGGTTACAGCCGCACTCCAATATCATGCAAGGAGAGGTCCATGCCCTATAGCCAGGAATTGCACCGACTGGCGGAGTGGGACACCCGTCCCGACCCCACCATAAGTCTTTACCTCTCATTGGATCATACCCGTGAAGGACGGCTACAGCTGTTTTCCAATCTGGTAAAACAGGCTGAGCAGAAAGCTAAAGGAAATGGGACCCCCCCAAAATTGGGCCCGTTGGGTGACGACCTGAAGCGCGCCGGCCGGGTTTTGGAAGAGCTGCCCATGGGGCCGGACAGGGGACTGGTGATCTTTTCATGCACCAACCAGGACCGTTTCGAGGTCAAAACCCTGCCTGTTTTGGTGCCGGACCTTTTGGAAGTAGGGCCGTCGCCATACATCGGTCCTTTGGCCGCCTTGGCGGACGACTATCCCAAAACCTTGACCGTGGTGCTGGATTCCACGGGCTGCCGCATCTTCGAGAGCCAGATGGGCCAGATCAGCGAGTTGAGCGATTTGCCCTTCAGCGGCGGGCCGGCGGCCTGGGAGAGTGACGGAAACCAAGGCCGGGTGGGTGACAACCGCATTGCGCGGCGGGAGGAAAAAGGCCGCCAGATCCAGGCCAAGGAGGTCAACCAGGCCCTGTTGGATCTGTTTATGGATGAGGGCTGCCGCCAGCTCTTGGTGGGCGGGGCCAAATCCAGCGTCGAAGCCATGCTGAGTGAGCTGCATCCCTATCTGGCGGAGCGCCTGGCGGGCAATTTCACCTGCGACCTGCAGTGCTCCCTCTCCACAATCAGCCAAGAGGTCAACCAGGCCCAGGAACGGGCCAGCCGGGAATACCAGGCCAAGCAGCTTGCGGTCCTGCAGGACAACCTGGGCCCCAAGGGCCAGGCGGCCACCGGGTTGAACCAGGTGCTGGCCGCGCTGTATGAGGGAAAGGTGCACAGCCTGTTCATATCCAGGGGATTCAAAACGCCGGGCGGGTCTTGCGACTCTTGCGGACGCTTGCGCCATACCGCGGGCGATTGCCCCATATGCGGCCAGGAAATGACCCCGGTGGATGACGTGGTTAATTTGGCCGTGGCCCGCGCCCTGGACCAGGGGGCCAAGGTCGAGCAGATGCAGGATGCATCCACCATGGAGGACTTGGGCAATATAGCCGCCTTGTTGCGTTACAGCTGATTTTTAATATAAAAAAACGATTCAGGCCGGGCCGAATATTCAAAGCGGCCCGGCCATTTTTGTTGTCAGTGCATAGGGCGCGCGCTATAGGGCCAGGGCCAGAACCCCGTATTTAATGCCGTACAAAACCAGATGCTCCACCAAATAGGGCGGCATTTCCCGGTCCAGTCCGGTTTGCAGACGGGACAGCGCCACCCCGCCGCCCGCAGCCTTGATCAATCCCAATATGCGTTCCAGACCGGCCCGGGGCAGCCCCCCGGCCAGGTCCACCGGCTGGAGATCCGCCCAGACGCCAGCCTTGAAAAGCTGGGCCAGGGGGCCGGGCTCCAGACGGTCCTCCGCACAAATGCTGCGGGTCACAAAGTGGCCGAAAAGCCTGGCCTGGCCCCCGCCGCATACGTCGGGCGGCTTTTCTTGGTTCCCGGCCCGCAAGGCTTCACTTTTCAGTTCCCGCCAGCTCCGCACCATGCGCTCCATCACCACGGCCCAGTCAAAGCGGCTATCAACCCTTCCACGTCCGGCCCGGCCCATTTGCGCCCGCAGCCCGGGCGACCCGGCCAGCTCCTCCAGGCGCTGCAACAGCGCCGCCGGGTCCAGGGCGGTGCGCTGGGCGGTTTGCAGGGCCGCTATGTGATCGGGCAGCACCGGACGGACCGCATCCAGGATTTCATAGCTGGCCGGTCCCAGGGTGGGGATCAGATATCCGGTCCGGCCGTCGGCCACCAGATCCCGGTAACCTGAAAAATCACTGGCCACAACCGGCTTGCCCGCGGCCATGGCCTCCAATATGGTCAGCCCAAAGGTCTCCTGCAGGTTGTCGGCCGGGGATACGAATACATCCGAGGCTGCATACAAGTGGGGTTTCAGCCCCGCCTCAAAATCCGGGAAGATATGCAAGCGATCCCCAAGCCCCAAAGTAGCGGCCGTCCGGACCAGCTGTTCCGCATAGCCGCCTTCTTTGGCTCCGGCCAGGATAAGACAGGCGTCATGTTTTTGATTGATGAGCGCCAGCATGCCCAACAGCGGGGTCAGGTCGAACTTGTCCGCCTGGGTGAGGCGTCCCACGCACAAAAAGGCCAGCCTGTCCAGGGAGATGCCCAAACGCTCCCGGGCCTGGGCTTGAGTGATTCCGCCGAACTCGGCGGCTCGCACCCCCAAGGGCATGACATCCAGCCGCCCCTTGAAACCGGCGTCTTGCATGCCCATCGCAGCCAGCGCCTCAGCCTGGGATTCCAGGCAGCCGCTCACATAGCCCAAGGCCGCCCGGCTGGTGCACCATACGGCGTCGAATTCCCGGGGCCCGGGAAATATCTTATAGACATTGCGCACCTGGGTGGACCAGTAGTTCAAAGAATGAGTGGTGCAGGTGATTGGAAAGGGCTCGGCGGCCCAGCGGTTGCGCAGGTGGCAGAGCTCCGGGAAATAGCGGTCCAGCTCGGCCGCGTGAATGGCCAGATAGCTTTGCCGCTTCAGTTGGGCAGGCAGGCTGGCGGCATGAAAAAGCTTAACCCGGTCCTTTATACCCTGGCGTTCCAGCCAGGGAGCGTAGACCCTTTCAAAGGGCTCCAGCGCAGCGCCAAAGGGCAGGAAGAAATGAAGCTCCAAATCGCCCGGGGTATGTTCCAGCAGGGCCGTGACCAGCCCATAGTTGGCCACCTTGCGGCCCAGCCTCAGTTCCGGATCGGCCAGTTCATCAAAAGCGTTAATGAATCCTATTGCTTGGGGGGTGTCAAAAGGCATTGCAGCACCAGGTAAGGGTTAATCAGCCCCTTAAGAATACCTTATTGGAACAGGCAAATGGGCCAATAAAAATAAAAAAGCCCCCTCTGACCGGCATCAGAGAGGGCCTGGTTTAGTATGCTAAACAACTAGAAATTAATGAATAACCCCAGGAAATAACCTCCCGCCACCGCCGAGCCGATCACCCCGGCAACGTTGGGGCCCATGGCGTGCATCAAAAGGAAGTTGCGTTTGTTGGCTTCCTGGCCCATGTGGTGCACAATGCGGGCGCTCATGGGCACTGCGGACACCCCGGCCGCGCCCAGCATGGGGTTGAAGGGCTCTTTGGAAAACCGGCTCATGATCTTGCCGAAGATCACCCCGCTGGCCGTACCCACACAGAATGCGGCCAAGCCCAGGAAAAGCACCAGCAGGGTGCGGGGATCCATGACCTTGTCCGCAGGCATGGAGGCCCCGATGCCCAGCATCAACAGTATGGTGATGATGTTGATCAGTTCGTTCTGGGCCGACTGGCTCAGCCTTTCCACCACCCCTGATTCACGGAACAGGTTGCCCAGGAGCAAAAAGCCCACCAAGGGAGCGCTCTTGGGAATTATCAATATGATGATCAGCATGGCCAGGATGGGGAACATGATGCGTTCGGGCCGGGACACCTTCCTGAGCATGGGCTTCATGAAGGTCTCGCGTTCGGCTTTACTGGTCAGGGCCTTGATGATGGGCGGCTGGATGATGGCCACCATGGCCATATAGGAATAGGCCGCCGTGGCGGTGATGCCCATGATATCCGGGGCCAAAAGCCCGGTGGTGTATATGGTGGTGGGGCCGTCCGCCCCGCCGATGATGCCTATTGAGCAGGCTTCCTTGATGGAAAAGCCCCACTCGGGCACGAAGATGCCCACAGCCAGGGCGCCTATGAAGCTGGTGTAGATGCCCACCTGGGCAGCCGCTCCCAAAAGAAAGGCCCGGGGGTTGGCGATAAGCGGTGAAAAGTCGGTCAGTGCCCCGATGCCGAAAAAGATGAACTGGGGCAGTATGGTCCAGGTGTAGAGACCATATTTCAAAATGATGCCCAAAACGCCAGCCATGCCGGGCTGCATGCCGGGCTCGGGCTGGGCGGTCAGACCGGTGAGCGGCAGATTGGCCAGGATCATACCCGCGCCGATGGGCAAAAGCTCGTAGGGCTCCCACTCCTTTAAAATGGCCAGGGCGATGAAGCCCAAACCCACGCAGATCATGATCAAATGGGGCAGGTCCAGGTTGCCGAATCCCACTTGCACATTGAGGATCTTAAGAACACCGTCGGAGGTCTGGATGAAATTCATGATCCCGCCTCCTCTGCCTTGGCAGCCTTTTTCTTTTCAAGATTCTGGAAAAATTTTCCCATGAGCCAAGTTGACGTAGCCAGTACTCCCATGATAAAAAATACTGCCACTAGTCCCCCCGTAACTATTCGGAAGGCTTCTCCCCAGTCAGTGGGTTGCATTTTATATTCCTCCAATCAGGCCGGGCAACATATGCATGGCCTGATTTTTTTTAATTGCCAGAACAGATCAGCCCCGGCCTGCTAATCAGTGTCACTTTGCAATACGGCCAGAAACGCCTTTTGGGGTATGGGTACATTGCCCACCAGCTTCATGCGTTTCTTGCCTGCCTTTTGTTTTTCTAAGAGTTTGCGTTTGCGGCTTACGTCGCCGCCATAGCATTTGGCGGTAACGTCTTTACGGAAGGCGTTGATGGTGCTGCGGGCTATGATGGTGGAACCTATGGCGCCTTGAATGGCTATCTTGAATTGCTGTCTGGGTATGGAGTCTTTCAGCTTATTCACCGCGTGCAGGGCCCGGGGCCGGGCGCGCTCGCGGTGCACCAGGTTGGCCAGAGCATCAACCTTTTCTCCATTGACCAGAATATCCATCTTGACCAGGTCGCTTTCGCGGTAGCCGATCATCTCATAATCAAAAGAGCCATAACCCTGGGTCACGGTTTTCAATTTATCATAAAAATCATAGATTACCTCAGCCAAGGGAAGGTCAAAGAACAGCTCCACCCGCCCGGGACCGGGATAGGCGAAATTGCTGTTTTCTCCGCGCCGCTCCAGACAAAGCGGCATCACATTGCCGATATAGCGTTCCGGCATCAGAATGGAGGCCCGGATATAGGGCTCCTCGGTGGATTCCACCACGGAGGGGTCCGGAAAATAGGCCGGATTTTCGATGTCCAGGATCTCGCCCTCGTTGGTGTGAACCTTGTAGCGCACCGATGGCGTGGTCAGAATGATGCTGAGACCGAACTCCCGCTCCAGCCGCTCTTGCACCACTTCCAGGTGCAAAAGTCCCAAAAAACCGCACCGGAAGCCAAAGCCCAAGGCCTGGGAGGTGTCCTTTTGATAGGTAAGGGCGGCGTCGTTCAGCGAGAGTTTTTCCAGCGCGTCCACCAGTTCGGGGTAGTCGTCGGTGGCCACCGGGTAGATGGATGAAAACACCACCGGTTTCATTTCGGAAAAACCGGGCAAGGGTTCTGAGGCCGGGTTGTCTCTCAAGGTGATGGTGTCCCCCACCTTGGTGTCGGCCACGGTCTTGACCCCGGCGATGACATAGCCCACTTCGCCGGCGCTCAAGGTCTTGCAGGGCTGGCGTTTAATCCCAAATGTGCCGATCTCCTCCACCCTGTGGCTGGTGCCGCCGTGCATGAAATTGATCCAGTCGCCGGTCTTGAGGGTGCCCTGCTTGAGCCGGATGTGGGCCACAGCTCCCCGGAAGGGATCGTACTGGGCGTCGAAGATTTCGGCTTGCAAGGGGGACCGGCGGTCGCCTACGGGCGCAGGCAGAAGATTGACTATGGCCTCCAGCACCGCTTCAATATTGGTGCCCTCCTTGGCCGATACCGGTATGGCCGCATCCCCATCCAGGCCCAGATCATCGCTGATTTGGGTGCGGGTGTTTTCGATATCGGCGCTAATCAGATCTATCTTGTTGATTATAGGTAATATTTCAAGATCGTGTTCCAATGCCTGATACAGGTTGGCCAGGGTCTGGGCCTCCACGCCCTGGGAGGCGTCCACTATCAATAAAACCCCCTCGCAGGAACTGAGGGCCCGGCTCACTTCATAAGAAAAGTCCACATGGCCGGGGGTGTCGATGAGGTTCAGGTAATAGGTCTGGCCGTTCCGGGCCTGGTATGGCAGGGTGATGGCGTTGCTTTTTATGGTGATGCCCCGCTCACGCTCCAGATACAGACTGTCCAGTATCTGGTCTTGGAAATCCCGGTCGCTCACCTGGCCGCAAGCTTGAATCAGCCGATCGGCCAAGGTGGATTTGCCATGGTCGATATGGGCGATAATACTAAAATTTCTGATCATGGACTGGTCAGGCACAGCCGAGCGTCTCCCGCATAAAATTCAAAAAGGGACTTAATCAAAGGAGCATATACGCAACCACCCAATCCGTCAATTTTGCAGGCTCATTTAGCATAAGCGGCATGCCCGGGCATTGCCGCTTCAAGCATCTTGCCTCCTAAATCTCCAGGGTCATGCCCTCATAGGCCGCATCCACCCGGACCCCGCGGGCGGCCGCATAGCGGGCCTGGGCGATTATCTCATCAACCTGGCTGTCGCTGCGTCCCGGATCATGATGAGTGAGCACCAGCCGCTCCACCCCGGCCATGCGGGCCAGGTCCAAGGCCGAACGCCAGTCCGAGTGCCCCCAGCCCTGGCGGAATTCCATCTGTTCGGGCAGATACTGGGCATCATGTATCAGCACCTTGGCCCCAGAGCAGAACCGGGCAAAGGTCTCGGGATGCAGTTTGGCCCGGGGATCAAGCTCGTTATCCGTCATGAATACCAGATCGCCCCGTTCGCCAAAAAAGCGTAAGCCGATGGCCCCCTGGGGGTGATTCAGGGCCTGGGATTTCATGCGGGTGCCGCCGATATGGAAACTGGGCGGAGCAAGCTGCGGATCTTTGAAAATATCGGAGGAGACCTGGTCAAAGCGAAGGGGGAAACGTCCGTCGGAGTGGGAGGGATCAAACAGGTCCATGAGCCGCTCAAATCCCTTGGGCCATCCTCCCACCCGTATGGTGTTTTTTTCATCATATATGGGATCAAAAAATAGAAAACCGTTCACATGATCCCAGTGCAGATGGGTCATCAAAAGATGCACCGGCGCAATTTGCCGGTCTTGGGCCAGTTTATCGCCCAAAGAACGCACCCCGGTGCCCGCATCAATCACCACCAGTTCGCCTCCGTCCAGCCACAATTCCAGACAGGTGGTGTTGCCGCCGTAACGCAGGGTGTCTGGCCCCGGCACTGCAATGGAACCCCTGGTGCCCCAAAAGGTAAGTTTCATTTCATCTCCACCCGCCCGGCTGATACATTTTTAGGTCCGCAGTAAAACACCCTTACCGTTTTACGGGGTTATGCCTCTAGGGTGCGGTTCTATAAGCATTTTAGCCCATCCACCTTCTATTTTAAAGAAACTGCCCGGCGAAGCTCCATGGTTCCTTTTAGCTGTTTTTGAAAAAGCTCCGAAGCGTACTAGACATTTCGCGGATGTTTGAGTATGGTCTACGGCCCGCCATGCACGGTATTCCAGTCACACAAGCACACTCACAAGACTTGATTTATCTTAATCTAACTTGTTTTGTGGAAATGAAAGTATTTCATAGTTACTGATAACTTTATATCACAAACACCAAGGTTCATAATATCAAGGCACATGATTTTTTACGAGTGGGGATTCTTAAGGTGTTTCGAGCTTTTTGGACTCAAAAAGCGATAACCCCTTAAGCCGCCGGAGGCAATAATATATGATTTAAGCATTTATATATGATAGATAGTAAGATCAATATTGTGATAACAAAAAGATAATAAGAGAAATTTTTCTGGGGGGATTCTTCGCCTTTTGGTGATCAAAAGGCCCGCCATCCCCCCTTACCCCCCGGCTTGCGAAAAACCCATCAAGATACGCCGACCCGCCTTTTTCATCTGATAAGGCAAGCTCAGTTACAGCCCAAGTATAAATATAAAAGACTGTGCGAAACAAAGACAAAGATGCGTTTGTGGCCTGGGTCGCAAACTCAATCCTTCACAAAACACCCGGTAAACCCGGCTATGAAGCGTCCAGGGCGGCCCCCCCATTTGAGCGGAGATCATTGCGCCCGCCGGATCAAATGCCCGGCAGGCGCGCCCCTGGCTAGTTATACATCAGGTCCGGCAGCCAGGTCACCATTCCGGGCCAGAAGATCATCAACATGGTCCCGACCACCAGCGCGGCCAAAAAAGGCAACGCGCCCTTGAATATCTTTTCCAGCGGAGTGTCCGTGTCCACCCCCTGCACGATATAGGCGTTGATGCCCACCGGCGGGGTGATCACCCCCATCTGGGTGACCAGCACGATAATCACTCCGAACCATATTGGATCATAGCCCATGCCCTCCACAATGGGATAGAAAATAGGTATGGTCAGCATGATCAGAGCCAGGGCGTCCACCACGCAGCCCCCGGCCAGATAGACCAGAACGATAAGGCTCATGACCGCCCAGCCCGGAAGGTCCACCGAGGCTATCCAGTTGGCGATGCCAAAGGGTATGCCGGTCACGGCCAAAAAATGCCCGAAGATCACCGCACCCGCCACCAGCATTATGACCATGCAAGAGGTGCGCAAAGTGTCTTCCAGCGATTTGAGGAATTTTTGCCATCCAAGCTGACCCCGGATCAGAGCCGCCGCCATCACTCCCAAAGCTCCCATGGCCCCGGCTTCGGTGGGAGCGAACCAGCCCACAAAAAGCCCCCCGATTACAAATACGAATATAATCAGAGTGTCGGCCATGCCGCTTAGGGAAAGCAGCTTTTCCTTTAAAGTGAAACTCCTGCCCTTGGGCCCCATCTGGGGCCGGTACCAGCATACAATCGCAATGGTTATCATGAACAAAACCATGATAAAAAGCGCGGGCAGGACTCCGGCCACAAACAGCTTGCCAATGGACTGCTGGGTGAGCATGCCGTAGACGATCAGCACCACCGAGGGGGGCATCAGCATACCCAATCCTCCGCCCGAGGCCACCACGCCGGCGGAAAGCTCCGGATCATAGCGGTAATTTTTCATCTCGGGCAGGCCCACCGTGGCCATGGTGGCGGCGGTGGCCGGACCGGAGCCGCAGACCGCGCCAAAGGCGGTGCAGGCACCGACCGTGGCCATGGCCAAGCCGCCTGGCATCCAGCCGGTCCAGTGAAAGGCTGCTGAGTAAATGCGTTTGGCTATGCCGCCATGGAACGCGAACTGTCCCATGAGCACGAAAAGCGGAATCACGGTCAGTCCGTGGGAGCTGAACACGCTGTACATATCCCGAGCCAAAAGGTTCAGGCCCGGCTCCCAGCCCCGCAATACGGCAAACCCCAAAAAACCAACCAGGGCCATGACATAGGCCACCGGGATACGGGAAAAAAACAAAACGCTGAGCACAACAAGCCCCAGCGCGCCAACCAATTGAGGATTCATGAGCGCACCGCCCGGCGCACCGACCGTAGGCTGTCGGTGAGAAGTACAATAGTTAGAGAAAGAAAGGCCACGCTGAGACCGCGCAGGATGAAGTGCAGGGGGAACTCCAGATTCATGGTCAGCTCACCGGCTTCTTGCAGGCTGTTGGCATACACCCAGCAGCGCCAGCTCACCAGGGCGAACAAGGCGCCCCCGGTGAAATGGCCGGCGGCGTCCGCATAGAACATGATCCTAGTGGGCAGGCGTCTTAGGATCATGTCCAAAACCACATGCCCCCGGTCGCGCTGGGTCAGCGGCATAGCGCAGCCCAACACCACCACCGCCAAGAGGCTCACCGCCTCCACCATGCCCCACAAGGGCCGGTTAAGCGCCCTGAACAACACATCTATTCCGGTTACGAACATCATGGCCGCCAGACAGGCGACTCCGGTCCATTTGAGCACGGTGATCAAAAAATTCACCGCCTTTTCTATCGTTGCCAAGACGCTTACTCCCGTCAGGCTAAGCCAGGCCGCGGCCCGGGCGGCTATAGAGCCCGGGCCGGCCAGCCTGAGCAGGGTTGTTATCTGGCCGCCGCGGCGGCATCCAGGGCGGTTTTCAGGATGACTGCCCCGTCCAGGCCCTTTTTGCTGACCTTGGCGGCATACTCATCCAATACCGGCTGCACGGCTTTTTTCCAGCGGGCTGACTCGGCCTCGCTCAATTCAATCAGCTTGCGGCCCTTCTTGCTCAGGAAGAAATCCTTGCCGGCCTTGTCGGCGACGTCCCAGGCCTCGCCGTGCTTGACTGCGAATTTTGCATTGATTTCTTTTAGGGCCGCCTTGGCTTTGTCCGAAAGGCTGTTGTACTTGTCTTTATTCATCACCACGAAGAAACAAGTAGTATAGGCCATGGAGTTGTGCATGGTGACAAAATCGGTGACCTCGGCCAGCTTCCACCCTTTGTTGGATTCCAAAGGATGCATGGCTCCCTCCACCATGTTCTTTTGCAGGTATTGATAGGCCTGGGGCATGGAGGTCGCCACCGGGGCCGCGCCCAGGGCTTTGACTATCTTGGACGCAGTGCCGGTTGCCCGGATCTTCATGCCCTTGAGATCTTCCAGCTTGGTCACGGGCTTTTTCCGGGTATGTAAAAGGCCGGGGCCGTGGGCGTGCACGAACATAAGCTGAGTGTCTTTCAGCTCTTTGGGATTAAGCTTGCTGGCCACGGCATTGGCCACCTTGGTGGCCATCACCCCGGAGTCATAGCCGATGGGAAGGTCCACCACCTCCATCACCGGGAAGCGGCCGCGGGTGTAGGCGAAGCAGCTCATGGCCACATCGGCGATGCCGTTCACCACGCCGTCATAGCTTTGAGCTGCCTTGACCAGAGTCTGGCCGGGCAGATACTGGAACTTAAGCTCCCCTCCGGTGGCCTTTTCCACCTCCTGGCACCACTCTTCAGCCAATTTGCTCTGTATGTGGGTGGGGGGGAAGAAATTGGCGTAGGTAAGGGTTTGGGCCGCCATAACCGGGGCCGCGCAAAGGGTAAGGGCAATAATCGCCAATACAGCCGATACGGTAGATCTCATCTTTTAAACCTCCCAAACATTTAATTATTTAACGATAGAGACACCCCCTCAAACCCCGCTGCACAAGACGCATGTGCGCCCCGAGAGCCGGTTTACACGTAGGGTGTGATTTATGAAAAGAGGGTGTACCGGCCTAGGGCCGGTAATAATAGACGTAGACGTAAGAGGTGTGGGCGCTCAGATCCGCCAAAAGATGACTCCCAAATAGAGGATTACAACTGCGACTCTACACAGTGCGCAAAACAAAGTCAAGCCGTAAAAGCCATAATTAACGATCCGTTAGCCCGCCCGACTTTTTAACTTGCCATTTGGGGACGCAAATGGGTAACTACCTAACAGGCCGCTGAAAAACTTCCCGGGGGGCCAAACGCGGCATTGGATGCTTTTTTCATATACTCATATATTATTGGGTATACTGCACTTATAAGAAGACATCAGCCTTGTGTTTGAGCAAACAGGTTGTTTATCAGCACCATGCCGGCTGCAAAGGCGGTATCATCGTATACGGCTTGGAGGCGCCCAATGCTGCAAAAAGCAGACAACTACTTGCAGGTTTATGACAATTTTGAGTGGTGCATACCGGAGCACTACAATATAGGGGTGGATGTGTGCGATAAATGGGCCAGGGGCGATGACCGGCTGGCCCTGGTCTATCTGGATGAAAACTGGAACCAGACCCGGTTCAGTTTTGACCAGATAAAGGACTTCAGCAACCGTTTAGCCAATGCGCTCAGGGGATTAGGGCTGCAGCGGGGCGACCGGATGGGGGTGCTTCTGCCGCAGTGCCCGGAAACCGCCATTGCGCACACCGCGGCTTTCAAGCTGGGGGCGGTCAGCATACCGCTTTTCACCCTGTTCGGCCCGGAAGCCCTGGAATACCGCCTGGAAAACTCCGAGGCCAAGGCGGTGATCACGGATGCGGCCAATGTGAAAAAGGTGCTGGACATTCGGGAGCAGCTGCCTGATCTCAGGGTGATCATCCAATGCGGCGATCCTTTGCAAAAAGGCTGCGAGGAATTCTGGTCGCTGCTCAAAAAGGCCAGCCCGCAGTTCAGCCCGGTGCTAACCTCCAGCGAGGACCCGGCTCTTTTGATGTACACCTCCGGCACCACCGGCCCGCCCAAGGGCGCCTTGCAGGCCCACCGGGTTTTACTGGGCCATCTGCCCGGGGTGGAGTTCCCTCAAAACTTTTTTCCCCAGCCCGATGATCTTTTCTGGACCCCCGCGGACTGGGCTTGGGCCGGGGGGCTGTTGGACGTGCTGCTGCCTTCCTGGCACCACGGAGTGCCGGTGGTGGCTCACCGCTTCCAGAAATTCGACCCCGAGCAAGCCTTTAAGCTTATGCAGGATTTCGGGATAAAAAACGCCTTTTTGCCCCCCACGGCCTTGAAGCTCATGCGCCAGGTGCCCAATCCCAAAGAGCGCTACAAGCTGAAGCTGCGCAGCGCGGCCTGTGCGGGCGAGCCCATGGGAGCCGAGCTCTATCACTGGGGCCTGGATGCCTTGGGCCTTAAGATAAACGAGTTCTACGGCCAGACCGAGATCAACCTCGTGGTGGGCACCTGCGCGGACTGCATGGAGATCAAACCGGGCTCCATGGGCCTGCCCATGCCGGGACATGTGGTGGATATCGTAGATCACAGGGGCAACCTTCTGCCCCCCGGCTCCGAAGGGGAAATCGCCATAAAGACTCCGGACCCGGTGGCGTTTTTGGGCTATTGGCAAAACGACAAAGCCACCAGGGCAAAACATATCGGTGAATGGTGCCTTACCGGCGATCTGGCTTTCAAGGACTATGACGGCTATTTCTGGTTCCGGGGACGCAATGATGACCTTATCACCAGCGCGGGCTACCGGGTCGGGCCGGCCGAGATAGAGGACTGCCTGATCAAGCATCCCTCGGTGGCCCTGGCCGCCGTGGTGGGCGCACCCGATGCGGTGCGGGGCACCATCATCAAGGCCTATCTGGTCACCCGTCCGGGAGTGCCGCCAAGCAGTGAACTTAAAAAGGAAATCCAGGATTATGTGAAGATCCAGCTGGCCGCCCACGAATACCCCCGGGTGATAGAGTTCGTGGATGATCTGCCCATGACCGCCACCGGCAAAATCCGCCGCAATGTACTGCGGGAGGCGTCTGAATATAAAAAGGAGTAAGCACCAAGTGCTTTGAAGAGCAGGAAGCCAGCCATTCAAGGCGTCCCAAAGGGTCCGCCAGCCAACTTAAAAAGACGGGACGCCGCCCGCCTTCATTGCTTGATTATAACCGGTGAGCCTTCTATCAGCGGGTGTGTCCCGGCAGGGTGATAGTGGCGCAGTCGCCGGTGCTGCAGGAACGGCTTTGCACGCCACCCGCCTGGCTGATCTGGCCGCCGCCGTCCGCTACCGCACAGTTGGCGGCGCTCATTACCCGGGTGATCTCATCGCCGCCGCAATGGGGGCATTTGGCTTCTATCTGGTCATTGGCTTTCATGGCCAGAAGCTCGAAGATCTGGCTGCATTTATCGCAACGGAATTCAAAGATGGGCATTGACTTACTCCTTTCGCCCTGCAACTCTATAGGCCGAGTGCGTTTTTTGCAACCTACCCTGTTTTTGGGAGCGTAACGATATGCAGCTGACCCTGGCCACCTTCAATGTAAACGGCATCAGAGCCCGCAAAGATCTCCTGCTGGACTGGGTCTCCAGCACACAGCCCGATATAGTCTGCCTGCAAGAGACCAAGGCCCAAGATAAAGATTTTCCCGCCGGACCGTTCGAGGAGATGGGATACAACATCGCCTACCGCGGCCAGAAGTCGTTTAACGGCGTGGCTCTGCTCAGCAAGCTGCCCCTTACTGAGGTTGTGACCGATCTTCCAGGTGACGGCCCGGAGGCCCAGGCCCGGGTGGCGGCGGCAAAGGTGGCGGGCGTTTATATCATAAACACCTATGTGCCTCAGGGCCAGGAAGTGGGCGCGCCAGCCTTCGAGCACAAGCTGGAATTCTTAAGCCGGGTGCGGGATTGGCTCGCCGGAGAGTTTTCGGCGCATGATCCTTTGATCTGGGCCGGGGACCTCAACATTGCCCCCACGGATGCGGATGTTCATGACCCCAAACGAATGGAAGGCAAAGTCACCTGCCATCCGGCCGAACGCAAGCTATTGCAAGAATCCAAGGACTGGGGGCTTACGGATCTTTTCCGCATGCATCACCCCGAAGATATCCAATACACCTTTTGGGATTACCGGCTGCCCGCCTCTTTCAAGCGCAATCTGGGCTGGCGCATCGATTTCATCCTGGCCACCAAGCCACTGGCCGACGCCTGCATGGATTGCTGGGTGGATTCCGAACCCCGGGGCAGAGTCAAACCATCGGACCACACACCGGTATTAGCCAGATTCGATTGGGATTTATGACCGTTAGCTGTTTTCGGCTTTCTTGAAAAAGGAGAAGGCACATTCCCCATCGGCTTACAGATTTGGCCCATCAAGCTGCAAAGGCCTGAACCGGCGCCTTGCATCTGCCTGCTTGTATTAATTTGAGCGTAATTCAGCGCATTCAATTAACTAAATTTCCTTAACCCGGCAATTCTTGTATAATAAGAATTCAGGTTCACGGGCATTTTTAATTAGCAGCGCGCGATTTGCAGTTCTGAAATCTGGGAAGACGCGGATGGCCACAATACTGATCATTGATGATGAACCACCCATACATGGCTTTCTAACCAAGTTAATGACCCAAAAAGGCTACCAAGTAGCCAACTCCCTTAAAATGCATCAAGGATTGGAGATTGCCCAGACTCAGGACATTGATCTGGTGATATTGGACCTTAAATTCCCCGAGGGAAACGGACTTGAGATTCTGCCTGAGCTGTTAGATTGCCCCAGCCAGCCGGAGGTGATCATTCTCACCGGAGCGGGCGACCTGGACGGAGCCGAACTGGCTTATGAGTTTGGAGCCTGGGATTTTTTATCTAAACCATTCTCCCTGAACGAAGTGGCTCTGTCTGTGGCCAGGGCCCTGCAATACCGCAAAGAGAAAAACACCACCCAAGTCCCCAGTTTGCTGGTGCGTGAAGGCATCATCGGCGGCTCTCAAAAGTTGCAAAGCTGTCTGGAATTGGTGGCCCAAGCCGCGGCCAGCAAGGTGAATGTACTAATCAAGGGGGAGACCGGCACCGGAAAGGAGCTGTTTGCCAAGGCTATCCATGCCAACAGCGCCCGCCGGGATAAAAGCTTTGTGGTTGTGGACTGTACGGTTCTGCCCGATTCTTTGGTGGAATCAATCTTGTTTGGACATGAAAAGGGGGCTTTCACCAGCGCGGATCAGAGCCAGCCGGGCCTGGTAAGCCAGGCGGATCAGGGCACTTTGTTTCTTGATGAGATCAGCGAACTGCCCCCATCAACCCAAAGTTCTTTTCTGAGGGTTTTGCAGGAAAGAACCTACCGTCCGGTTGGAGGAAAAAGGGAGCTTACCAGTGATTTCAGGCTAATCGCAGCCACCAATCAAGACCTGGACCAAATGGTGGCCCGAGGGGGGTTCCGCAGTGACCTGCTCTACCGGCTGAGAACCATCAACATTCAGTTGCCTCCCCTCAGGGAGCGCAAAGAGGATATTGCGGAGCTGGTGCAATTTTACCTTTCCCGTCTGGGCGATGAGCTTAGAATCGGGCTAAAGGGTTTTTCTCCGGAGTTTTTGCAGGCTCTTAAAGAATACTCCTGGCCAGGCAATGTGCGGCAGATGATCAATGCCCTTGAAAGGGCCATGAGTTCCGCCGGGACATATCCCATCCTTTACCCCAAGCATCTGCCGCCGAAAATCCGCTTGGGCTCCGTGAAAATGCCAGAGGCAACCCAGCGGGACCCCGGCAAAAAGCATCTCTCCGCGATTGACACCTTGCCGACTTTCAAAAGCTACCGGGCCGCAATGGTTGAGCATGCGGAAAAAGAGTATCTGCGTGAATTGATGTCCCGCGCCAAAGACGGGCGCGACCATGCGTGCAGCCTCTCCGGTCTGTCAGCCCCCCGGCTTTACGCCCTTCTGAAAAAGTACGATCTGCCCCGGTTTGGCAGGACATGATTCACCCTCCAGCTATTCCTAATGGAACGATGGAATTTATTGCAATACAAGAAACTTATTGTAATACGAGATTGTGCAACCCTGAATCCGAACTAACAGACCTGGATACAGCCAATGATAATTTGGTTATAAATTTGATATAGCGGGCAAAAAACAATATATCGATGATGCGGCCTGCTTGGCATGCAAAATGCTTCCTGGTTATGCAAGCTGACAAACGCCCGCAAGCCCGTTGAAAGGTTGCTTCACAACCTTAGTAGGTTTTGAGGCTTTGCTGGATTGCCTGCACTGCAGCCGGAGCAAGGCCAACTTTGCGGTATTGGTGCTTGAAAACACCGAAGAACTGGTCTAGATTAAAAATCCGGATGGGGTTTTACTTAAAACCACGCTTATTTCTGATCCTGCCTGGCCGCAGATTCCGCACCTTTCAGCTGGCCTGCGCGATTACCCCGTCTTGCATCACGTATCTGGGTGATTATTTCAACTAGCTCAGGCTGGTTTTAAAACATATTTCAAGCAAGGAATCAGAAGCCGAAGCTCCGCCTTCTGGATCAGCCCCAGTACCGGGGAGGCAAACCTGCATATCCAAGCCGTGCGGTTGGCTTGGATAGCAAAACGCCGCGGCCAGAGACGAGAAGCTAACTACAACGAAAGGAGCGTATCCCATGAAATTGACAAAAATGCTAGCTATCTGTTTGGGGTTTATTTTGGTTGTGGGTATCAGTCTGGCTCAGGCCGGGGAAAAGGCGCCCCAGAAGGTAATGGACTTGGCTAACAGCGCCTTGGCCAAACTGGGCAGTGATCCAGTGATCGTGGCCGCGGTAAAAGCCCAAAACGCCAAAGGCGTCAGTCTGGATGACATCAAGGCCATGGACGCCAAGTGGAAGGAACATGCCGGGGTGGCGGATTATATGCAGGCCCTCATGAACAGCGAGGTGGGCCAGCACATACGCAAAATCCAGGAAAGCAAAAAATACTATGCGGAAATATTCGTAATGGATAATCAAGGCGCCAATGTGGCCATGACCGATAAGACCAGCGACTACTGGCAGGGAGATGAGGCCAAGTTCCAAAAATCCTTTGCCGGCGGCAAAGGCGCAGTGTTTGTTGATGAAGTGGAATTTGACGACAGCGCCCAAGCCTATCTTTGCCAGGTTTCGGTGCCGGTGGTGGATGGTGGCAAGGTCATTGGAGCAATCACTTTTGGTATTGATGTGGATAAAATCTGACCCAGTGGCACAGGCTTAAGCGCACACACCATGCAAAGCCCCCCTGCAGGAGTATATTATGAACTTATTTGGAAACATCAAAATAGGCGGAAAACTGACTCTGAGTTTCTGCTTGATGATCCTCCTCATGATGCTAATCGGTTTTATAGGGTATTGGGGAGCCCGCACGATTGAAGCCAGTCTGGACAAGATTTTCGCCAGCCGTATCCCCAGGCTCAACTTTTTGTTGCAGGCTGACCGCGACCTGCAGCAATTAGTTGTAGCGGAGCGCTCGATGATCTTCGCCAACGCTGACAGTAAGGCTTTCGGAGTTCTGGTCGAGGAATACGAAACCAACCTGAAGCAGGCCGAAACACGTTGGAACAAATACAAGGCCCTGGCCACCTCTCCCGAGGAAGCGGACCTGATACCCAAATATGAGGCGGCTAGAGCCGAATGGATGGTGGTGTCCCGCAAGATAATCGACGGCCGCAAGGCAGATACCCGGGCGGGGCGCCGCCTGGCTCTGGATTTGAGCCTGGGGGAAGCCAAGGATAAGTTTGAAGCCATGCGCGGCTTTTTGGACAAACTGCAGGAGGTCAACCTGACAGCAGTGGATGCAGAACGCAAGTTTGCTGCAGATGAATATGAGTTTGAACTCCTCCAGCTTGC
Organism: Desulfarculaceae bacterium; assembly: GCA_963675675.1. Classification (GTDB taxonomy): domain Bacteria; phylum Desulfobacterota; class Desulfarculia; order Desulfarculales; family Desulfarculaceae; genus Dethiosulfatarculus. The sequence goes on along the minus strand of OY776512.1, from coordinate 5,662,144 downwards.
CATCATTGTGGGCATCGGCGTTATCCTTGCTTTGGGGCTGGCGGCAGGTTTAAACCGGGGCATCAGCACTCGTTTGCGCCTTGTGATCAGGGATTTGACTCATGGCGCCAACCAAGTGACTGATGCATCTTCGCAGGTGAGTAGAGCCAGCCAATCCTTGGCCCAGGGAGCCAGCCAGCAGGCTGCCAGTCTGGAGGAGACCTCGTCATCCCTGGAGGAGATGGCCTCCATGACCCGTCAGAATGCGGACAACTCCAAGGAGGCCAACCGCATGATGAGCGAGGAGGTTGCCCCCAACTTCCAGCAGATGGACAGCAAAGCCAAGGAGATGCAAACCTCCATGAGCGGCACTGTCAGTGCGGGTGAGGAGATGAGCAAGATCATCAAGACCATTGATGAGATCGCCTTCCAAACCAACCTCCTGGCCCTGAACGCAGCGGTGGAGGCGGCCCGGGCCGGTGAAGCCGGGGCGGGTTTTGCCGTGGTGGCCGATGAGGTGCGCAGCTTGGCCATGCGGGCAGCCGAGGCGGCCAAGAACACCCAGGATCTCATTACCCAGTCCAACAGCCAGATTCAGCAAAGCGCAAGCATGCTGGATCAGCTGATTGAACACTTACAACTCAACCAGGAAATGGGCGACAAAATCAGTAAGCTCATTGACGAGGTTGCCTCGGCCAGCGGTGAGCAGGCCGAAGGCGTGGAACAGATAAATAAAGCCACCGTGGAGATGGACCAGGTCACTCAACAGACTGCGGCGTCGGCAGAAGAGAGCGCGGCGGCTGCGGCCGAACTCAATGGCCAGGCCAGCAGGATGAGAGTGTTTGTGGATGAATTGGTTAAGATGGTGGGCGGAAGCGAAAGCAGCGGGCATAATGAAACCGCAGCATCGTCCGCCACCCAAGCTTTGCCCAAGCTGGCAGGAGGTTCCAAAGACTCCAAGCTGGTCAAACCCGGGTCCAGCAAAAACAAAAGCTCCAGCCCAGCACAAGCCATTCCCCTGGATGATGATTTCGCGGACTTCTAAACATGAATAAGCCGGACCGCCCCACAGGCGATCCGGCTTGCATATGATGCAACCATGCACCCGGCGGATATCAAATATGACTCCGCCGGGCATTTTTTGGTACTGTCAATTATTTCGTGAAGGGTTGAGTTTGGCCTGCGGGCGGCCACGGACATCTATATGACTTTATCTGTGGCGCCAGCCGAACAAAAAAATCCCTGAAAGATGCTTCAATGAGCACCGGAGCACTGCTGATTAAAACATTGCTACTGGGCAATAGTGCGGGGTCCATAACGTCACGGCACATGATCTTTTGTTAGGGGGATTCCTAAGGGGCTGCGAGCTTTTGGATCATCCAAAAGCGATAAGCCCCTTGGGCCGCCGGAGGCATTCTTAAAAGATTTAATCATTTAAATCTAATAGATAGTATGTTAAATATTGTGGTTACAAAAAAGATAAGATAAATTTTTCTTGGGGGGATTCTTCGCCTTTTGGTGGTCAAAAGGCTCGCCATTCCCCCTTACCCCCCGGCTCACGAAAAACCCATCAGGATACGCCGACCCCCCTTTTTTATATGAAAAGGCAAGCTCGGTTCCAGCCCAAGCCTAAAGATAGGATGCCGTGCAAAATCAAGATAAAGATACGTGTATAGCCTGAGTTGCAAACTCATACCTTCACGAAATATCCGGCACTGGTTTTTTGGCTTGATTTATACTGACAGCAGCTTCAAGTTAGGTGAGAATCTTAATTAATCAAATATATTAGAGGCCAGAGCCGCAACCGGTCAGTAGGCATGCACCTGATTGCGCCCCCGCCTCTTGGCTTGGTATAAGGCATGGTCCGCGCGGGCGAAGAGCTGCTCCGGGCCCATGCTTTCTTTAAGTTGGGCGACGCCCATGCTGACGCTGAGGCCGCCCAGGACTTTGAAAACACCCGTATTGCTTTGTTTTTCAAACTGGCTGCGCAGTTTTTCGGCCACGGCCAGACCTGCTGTCTGGTTACAATTCACCAGCACTAAACAAAATTCCTCACCACCATAACGGCCCACCGTATCAACCTTGCGCACGCCATTTGATAAGAGATCCGCGAAAAGGCGTAAGGCTTGGTCCCCAGCCTGGTGTCCCAGCTGGTCGTTGACCTGTTTGAAATGGTCCAAGTCGGCCATAATCAAAGTAACCGGATGATCCAGACGTCTGGACCGGGATATCTCTTGCTCCAGGCACTGAATGAAATGACGCCGGTTGTACAGACCGGTCAACCCATCGGTAACGCTTAATTCCTCCAGCCTGCGGTTGGCTTTTTGCAAGTCCCGGTTCAGCCCTGCCAAGGCCCGGTTACGCTCTTCCTCCTGAGCCTGCAGGCGCATCAGCTGGTTCAGATTATCAACCAGCTCACTGACCAAACCCGCATGCTCCAGGGCCAGTCCCAAAAGCTGACCCACCGTATTGAGGAACACTTCCCGGTCCGGGTCGTACCCGGTTCGGCGGGACTTAGGCCAGATCAGGCTGATAACCCCGACAACCTCCTGATTGCCGCTCACCGGTGCGCAGATCAGACCGCCCGTGCCGCATGAGACCAGGGAGGATATCTGCTCCTGTATGGCGCCGTGCCCGTATGCCTGGGCTTGCAGGCTTATGCCGCCCATCTTGAGACGCTGCCAGGCATGACCTTGCACCGGGTCCAGATTGAACCCGGCCACCAGATTAAGCTCCCCCCGCTGTCCATCCGCCAAATGCATGCAGACCATAGGAGCATCCAAGGCCTGGGCAGTCTCCTTCAGGGTCTTTTCCAGCACCAGAATAATATCCTCCCCAAAATGGCTGGACAGGATGCCGATTATGGCGCTCGTAGCACGGTGTTTAGCCAGCAGACCGGCTATGCGTTTTTGTTGATCCTCAGACTGCAACGTGCTGAGATTTCCTACGACATTAGGCATAATTATTGACAGACTTTTTTTCACCCACCTGTTTGACACTATTTAAGCACGCAGGCCAACAACTGCAAACAAGCCCTTTGCTGAAACCGGCTTGACCGGCCCGGGGCAGCCTGGCATATTTTATATCTGCCAATTCGTGAAAGGACCTTAAGACAACATGAAAATAAAAGGCCACAGTCTGGCCGCAATACCCCTGGCCGCCGGGGTCTGTCTGGCCGGCGGTTCCCCGGCCTTGGGCCTGGGTATGGCCCTGACCAGTATCCTGATAGACGCCGACCATGTGCCCGAATATATTATTTGGCAGAAATTTCATTTCAAAATCGGAGACTTTTTCTCCAAGGAAAACGGCTATGTGACCCCTCGGGTTGTGTACCCCCTGCATGGTTGGGATGTGCTGCTTTTGGCCTGTCTGGTAGCGGTCTGGTTTGCCTGTCCGGACTGGGTTTGGTGCCTGCTCATGGCCTGGATATATCATTTGCTGTGGGACCAATTCTTAAACCCGGTGGGGCTTGGGTTTTACTTGTTTAGCTTCCGGGCCCGTCATGGCTTTTCCCGCGTTAACTTGCGTGGTTATTGGGGCATACGCTGTCCATACACACCCTTCAAGCTGGGCAAGGGATGGTTTGAGTGATCCAGCCGGCCTATACACAAGCCTGCAAACAGAACCTCACCCATCCCGGCTGTCCCGATGGATTTATACCGCTCTGGACGCACAAGATTACCTGTTGATTGGGCTGGCGCTTTCCTCCCTTGCATTAACGGTTCATTTGCCAAATGATCGGCGAAAATCATAACGGTTTGTCTTGAGAACATTTTCAGACAAACCCAGTTTTTTTAATAAACCGGGCAGAATTAAACCCGGATATTTCCTAAGTTACAGGCAGACATCCCTTGCAGGTGCAATACCGCCATGTGAGCATCGCAATATAAAAAGGACGCCCCGAAACGGAGCGCCCTTGGACAATACTGGTCGTTTTCAATCAGCCTGGCGCCGGCTTACTCAGCAGGCGCTGCGGGTACTATCTGCACGATAGCCATGGGGGCGGCGTCGCCGCGGCGTATCCGGGTGGGAACGACGCGCACGAAACCTCCGCTGCGGTCGGCGTAGCGCTGGGGCGCCTGGTCAAAGATCTTGCTGCAGACCTTGTGGCTGCGGATGAAAGACTCGGCCTGCCGCCTGGCGTGCAGATCGCCGCGCCGGGCCAGGGTGATCATCTTTTCCGCCACCGGCTTGACCTCCTTGGCCTTGGCCCAGGTGGTCTCTACTTGGTCGTGCAGGAAAAGAGAAGTCACCAAGTTGCGCATCATCGCCCTACGGTGCGGGGTTGTGCGCGACAATCTCCGGGAAGCACGTCTGTGTCTCATTTTTCCTTATCCCTTGCATCCAACTCTTCCCGCGGTGGGAAGCTCTCCAGAACCATTCCCAGGCTGAGCCCCATCTCGGTGAGCATTTCTTTGATCTCGTTCAAAGACTTGCGGCCGAAGTTTTTGGTCTTGAGCATTTCGCTCTCAGTACGCTGCACCAGTTCTCCAATATACTTAATATTGGCGTTTTTCAGGCAGTTGGCGGAACGTACGCTCAACTCCAGCTCGTCCACAGTGCGGAAGAGATTTTCGTTAATCGGGGGTTCGTCCTCTTCTTCCACCGGCTGCGGCTCTGCTTCCTCCGGGAAGTTGATGAATATATTTAGCTGTTCTTTCAATATCTTGGCCGAATAGGCCACGGCATCTTGCGGTTTTACCGCGCCGTTGGTGAAAACTTCCATGGTCAGTTTGTCATAGTCGGTGATCTGACCGACACGGGCCTGGCTGACCACATAGTTCACCTTGATAATGGGCGAAAAAGCGGCATCCACCGCAATAAATCCGATGGGCTCATCAGGATTTTTGTTGCGGTCGGCGGTCACGTAGCCCTTGCCGGTTTTGACGGTGAGCTCCGCTTCCATACGTCCCTCTGGGCCCAAAGTGGCGATATGATGATCCGGGTTTAGGATAATCACATCCGGCGGCACATCAATATCACCGGCGGTGATAACGCCCTCACCGCTTTTGCTGATGGTGAGGGTTGCCGGTTCGTGACCCAGATATTTGAGTCCCACACCCTTCAGGTTCAGTATGATGTCGCTAACGTCCTCCAGCACCCCGGAGATGGTGGAGAACTCGTGCAGCACGCCTTCCATGCGCACGTTGGTGATGGCAGCTCCCTGCAAAGAAGATATAAGAATCCGCCTCAGGGCATTGCCTATGGTATGACCAAACCCGCGCTCCAAGGGCTCACAGGCGAACTTGCCGTAGCGGTCGCTGTGGGTCCGCTCGTCAACTTCCAAGCGGGAGGGCCTGATCAGTTCTCTCCAGTTTCTCTCCATGTCAAATTCCCCAAATCCCCAAGTTAGGTGCTATCGGGAGTAGAGCTCAACAATGAGCTGTTCTTGCATGGGCATGGTCAGCTCTTCGCGGGTGGGCATGGCTTTCACCTGGCCGCTCATGTCCTTGGCATCCAGTTCCAGCCAGGCTGGAACCGTGCGTCTGGCCACGGCTTCCACCGCTTCCTTCACCATCTGCACCTCTTTGCTTTTTTCACGAACGCTGACCACATCGCCTACCTTGACCTTGGCCGAGGGGATGTTCACCCTGTGGCCGTTAATGGACAAATGGCCATGACGCACCAACTGCCGGGCCTGGTTGCGGGAGCTGCCAAAGCCCAAGCGGTAGGCCACGTTATCCAGACGGGTTTCCAGCAGCAGGAGCAGATTGTGACCTGTTACGCCCTTCATGCCGGCGGCGCGTTTGTAGGTCAGTTTGAACTGCTTCTCGGCCAAGCCGTACATACGCTTGACTTTCTGCTTTTCCCTAAGCTGCAGGCCGTAGTCGCTCACCTTGGAGCGCCCCTGGCCGTGCTGTCCTGGGGGATAGGAGCGGCGCTCCACTGCGCATTTATCGCTGTAGCAGCGGTCACCCTTCAAATATAGTTTTTGAACCTCCCGGCGGCAGAGCCGGCAGACCGAACCACGATATCTAGCCAAAATAATCCTCCGCGTATCTATAACGGCTAGACCCGGCGCCGCTTGGGCGGCCGGCAGCCGTTATGGGGGATCGGGGTTACGTCGCGGATCAAAGACACCTGCAGACCAGCGGAGTGCAGCGCGCGCAAGGCGGCTTCGCGGCCCGCGCCAGGACCCTTGACATACACCTCTACCGAACGCATGCCGTTCTCCATGGCCTTTTTGGCAGCGTCTTCGGCAGCCAACTGGGCGGCAAAGGGGGTGGACTTCCTGGAGCCCTTGAATCCCTGCACGCCGGCGCTGGACCAGGCAATGGTATTGCCGGACGGATCGGTGATGGTGACCACGGTGTTGTTAAAGGTGGACTGAATATGTCCGATCCCCACCGGAACGTTTTTCTTTTCCTTCCGCTTGCGGGAAGTTTTTTTCTGGGTTTTTGCCATTATTTCTTCCTCTTACCCACAACCGAGCGGCGCGGACCCTTGCGGGTGCGAGCATTGGTGCGCGTACGCTGACCGTTCACGGGCAGGCCGCGGCGGTGCCGCAGTCCGCGATAGCATCCCAAGTCCATGAGCCGTTTGATGTTCATGGAAATCTCACGCCGAAGATCACCCTCCACCTTGTAGGAGGCGTCAATGGCCTGACGGATACGGTTCAGTTCGTCGTCGGTCAGGTTATCGGAGCGCATATCCGGATCAACGCCGGCCTCGGCCAATATCTGTTGGGACGAGGTGCGTCCGATACCGTAAATATAGGTAAGCGCTATTTCCAAGCGCTTATTGCGCGGCAAGTCTACGCCTGCAATTCGAGCCACGTTAAATCCTCCTATCCCTGACGTTGCTTGTGCCGGGGATTCTTTTTGCAGATGACCCGCACAATGCCTTTGCGTTTGATAATCTTGCAGTCTCTGCAGATGCGTTTTACGCTAGCCCGTACTTTCATGGGGATTAACCCTTTTCTTTCCAGCCGAAAAAGCGCCTTAGGGCCTGCTAAATAACGCCCATAGCATTTCCGGCTTGGCTCTATACATTAGCCAGGTTGACTTCTATTACCGGCCGAAATCAGTATTTTTTCAGGCCGGTGCAATAATATAAACCCATATTGCATCCCGGCTCGCCATTATAAGCTTGACGGCGCACACCTTTACGCCTTTCAAACTTAACCGCCTGGCTCACCGGGCAGCCGCGCAAATCTGCGGTTGCCAATATCAGGGCAGGCTGAGTATCAGTGGCCCATCCTCGGTGATGGCCACCGAATGCTCAAAATGAGCCGAGAGCCTGCCGTCCATGGTTACCGCGGTCCAGCCGTCATCCAGGATGCGGACCTCCCAGGTGCCGGCGTTGACCATGGGTTCAATAGCAATAACCATTCCGGGTTTGAGCTTCACGCCCTTGCCCGGAGTGCCGTAGTTGGGCAACTGGGGGTCTTCATGCAGGTTACGGCCGATGCCGTGTCCCACAAACTGCCTAACCACAGCGTATCCCGCCATCTCCACGGTGCGCTGCACCGCATGAGATATATCGCCCAGCCTGTTGCCAGGCCGCATTTGCTCGATCCCCGCATAGAGCGAATCTTTGGTGGCCTTCATCAGGCTCTCGGCTTCATCGCTCACCCGGCCCACCGCCACGGTCCTGGCGCTGTCCCCGAAAAAGCCGTCAATCACCACCCCAAAGTCCATGCTCAGAATGTCCCCTTCAGAGAGGGGGGCGTCATTGGGGAATCCGTGCACCACCTGCTCATTTATCGAGCAGCACAAGGAGAAAGGGTAACCCCGGTAGTTTTTGAACGCCGGTTTGGCTCCCATATCCTTGCAGAGGTGCTCCGCCTTTTTATCCAGCGCCCGGGTGGTTACTCCCGGAGTCACCATGGCGGAAACCTCGTCCAATATCTGTCCCACAATGCGACCGGCTTCGCGCATCTTGCCGATCTCATCGGAGTTCTTAATAATAATCATAAAGCTAAGTCCGCCGTGTGCTAGCGGCTAGCCCAACACTGCTTTTACGCGGTCCAAAATCTCGGGAATGGTGCCCACGCCGTCTATGGGACGCAGAGTGCTTTTTCCCAAATAGTAGTCAATCAAGGGTGCCGTCTGATCTTCGTAGACCTTCAGGCGGTTGCCCACGGTCTGTTCATTATCATCATCGCGCTGAAACAGTTCGCCGCCGCATTTATCGCAAATGCCCTCTTGTTTGGGCGGATCAAACATCACATGGTAGCCCTGGCCGCAGACCTTGCAGGTGCGCCGGCCGGTCAGGCGGCCCATGAGTTCCTCATTGGGAACCTCAATGCTGATCACATGATCTATATTCTTGCCCAGGCCTTCCAGAACCACAGTCAGTTCTTCGGCTTGGGGTACGGTGCGGGGGAATCCGTCCAGCATGAAACCTTGGGCGCAGTCATTCTCAGACAGGCGCTCTTTCACCAGGCCTATAACCACCTCGTCGCTCACCAAAGCGCCTGCGTCCATGGCCTTTTTGGCCTCCAGGCCCAAGGGGGTCTGGTTTTTCACTGCAGCGCGCAGCATGTCACCGGTGGAGATCTGGGGGATGCCGTAGGCCTCTATCAACATCTTGGCCTGAGTGCCTTTGCCCGCTCCGGGAGGGCCCAACAGTATCAGGTTCATGCTATATTCCTTTCCCCGTCATATATGCCATTTAAACAACCCTGGTTTGACGGCGTTAAAGCGTCAAACCATGGGCTGCAGTAGTTTTATCCAGTTGCATGCGGCCCGTTAGCCGCTGCGCCCTTTCACCCGGCCCTTTTTCAAAAAGCCCTCATAGCTGCGTTGCAACAGATGGCTTTCAATCTGGGACATGGTGTCAAGAGCCACACCCACCACGATCAAAAGCGCGGTGCCGCCAAAGTAAAACGGCACGTTGAAGTTGCTGATCAGCACCGTGGGCAATACACATACCGCCGACACATAGGTGGCCCCGCCCAAGGTTATGCGGCTGAGCACCCGGTCGATATACTCGGCGGTGGGCTTGCCGGGCCTGATGCCCGGAATGAAACCGCCGTGTTTTTTCAGGTTATCCGCTACATCCGTCGGGTTGAAAGTCACAGCCGTATAGAAATAGCAGAAGAAGAAGACCATTGCCACAAAAATAACGCTGTAGATCAATCCGCCCGGAGTAATGGCGTTGGCCGCCTGCTGAATCCAGGGCACCTGCACAAACTGTGCAATGGTGGTGGGGAACATGATTATGGAGCTGGCGAAGATCGGGGGGATGACGCCAGAGGTGTTGATCTTCAAGGGCAGATGGGTGGTTTGCCCGCCATACATCCTGCGCCCCACGACCCTTTTGGCGTATTGCACAGGCAGGCGTCTTTGGCCTTGCTCCACAAAGCAGATGGCCGCGATAACCGCCACCATCATGACCACAAGGATGACCACCATAAAGGCGCTCATCTCGCCGTAGCGGATCATCTGGATGGTCTTGTTTACGCTCGAGGGCATGGCCGCCACGATGCCGGCGAAGATGATAAGACTGATGCCGTTGCCGATGCCGCGCTCGGTCACCTGCTCGCCGATCCACATAATGAATGCGGTGCCTGAAGTAAGAGTGATCATGGTGAGCACCCTGAAGCCCCAGCCCGGATTGGGCACAACCGCGCCGCCGCCGCTGGTCACCATGGCCTCAAGGCCCATGGCTATGCCCAGGCCCTGCACCAAAGAAAGGCCCACCGTGCCGTAGCGGGCATACTGGGTGATCTTCTTGCGCCCCGCCTCGCCCTCTTTTTTAAGAGCGGCCAGGTGGGGGATCACCACAGTCAACAACTCCAAGATGATGCTGGCGGAGATGTAGGGCATGATGCCCAAGGCGAAGATACTCATTCTTTCCAGAGCGCCGCCGCTGAACATGCTGAAAAGCCCCAGCAAAGTTCCTTCAAATTGTGAAAAGAACTTGCCCAGCGCCACGGGGTCGATGCCCGGTGTGGGCACCGCGCAGCCCACCCGATAGATGGCCAGCATCATAAGGGTGAACAAAATCCGTCGCTTTAGCTCCGGAATACGGAATATATTTCCCAGTCCGCTGCTTACCGCCACTTTAGATCAGCTCCAACTTGCGCTTCATCAGTCCTGGTTAACTGCCTCGGCCTGACCATCGGTCAGTTCGGCTTTTCCGCCCGCCTTTTCGATCTTCTCTTTGGCGCCGGCGCTGAAACGGTCCGCCTTGACGGTCAGAGCCTTTTCCAGGTCGCCTTGGCCCAGCACCTTTATGTAATCAAAGGCGCCCTTGATCAGGCCGGCTTCGGCCATGGCCTGGGCGTCAACTTCGGCGCCGGCCTCGAAACAACGATTCAGATCGCGGGTATTCACCTCCACGCCCTTGAGCGCAAAGATGTTTTTGAATCCGCGTTTGGGCAGCCGCCTTTGCAGGGGCATCTGGCCACCCTCGAACCCGGGCCGGACACCGCCGCCGCTGCGGGAGTTCTGGCCCTTGTGGCCCTTGCCGGAGGTCTGGCCGGTGCCGGAACCCTGGCCGCGGCCCAGCCGCTTTCTATTTTTCTTGGCGCCCTCGGGCGGACGCAGTTCGTTCAGTTTCATGATCTCACCTTGTCCTAGCCGTCAACCACCTCAATCAGGTGCACGACCTTTTGGATCATGCCCCTGACAGCCGGGTTATCCGGTTTGGTAACTACCCTATGCATCTTGTTCAGGCCCAGAGCCTTCAAGGTGTTCTTGTGCTTCTGGGGCCGGCCGATGCCGCTTCTCACCAGCTTGATTTTGATCTCAGCCATGGCGATTCCTCTTGGGGAGCGGCCAGACGGCCTAGTTGCCGCCCGGCTTTCCTGATTCTACAAAATAACAGGGCTTTCTCCCTTAGGAGAAGACAGCCCCGCCCTGGATATCCTTGACCGGCAGTCCGCGCTTTTTCGCCACGGACTGGGCGCTCATCAAGGAGCGCAGGCCCTGCAAGGTGGCCTTGACCGCGTTGTGGGGGTTGTTGGTCCCCAGGCACTTGGTCAGAATATCGGTCAGGCCCGCAGCTTCCAAAACCGCACGCACCGGGCCGCCGGCTATTACACCGGTTCCGGGGTGGGCCGGTTTCAACAGCACGCTGCCTGAACCATAGCGTCCCACGATCTGATGGGGGATGGTCCCGTTCACCAGATTAATCTTGGTCATATCTCGCTTGGCCTTTTCCACGGCCTTGCGGATGGCCTCGGGAACCTCGTTGGCTTTCCCGGTGCCCAGACCCACGCTGCCCTCACCGTCGCCCACCACTACTATGGCGGCGAAGCTGAAGCGGCGGCCGCCCTTGACCACCTTTGCAACGCGATTGATATGAACAACCTTGTCGATGAACTGGTTGTCCTCTTCAGGACGCTCTCTTCTGCTTCTACTACGCTTATCCAGCATCGGCCTAGAACTCCAGGCCCGCCTCGCGGGCAGCGTCGGCCAGGGCTTTCACCCTGCCGTGGTATAAAAATCCATTGCGGTCAAACACCACTTTATTGATGCCCTTGGCCTTTGCGGCCTCGGCCACGGCCTTGCCTACCGCTTTTGCGGTGGTGATGTTACCGGTGTGAGAGTCACTCAGAGCCACGCTGGGCTGACGGCTGTTGGCCGCAGCCAGGGTGGCGCCGGCATCATCGTCAATCACCTGGGCGTACATGTGGTTGTTGGAGCGGAAAACGCTCAGCCGCGGACGCTCGGCAGTGCCGTGCAGTTTGCGGCCCACCCGCTGTTTACGCTTTTGCCAGGCGACCTTTTTGGGGTTGGTTTTACCCATGGTCAAAACCTCTCACTAACAGGCTGTTAAATGTGCAGATTCCTTATTGTTTCGGAACAGCCGCTTATTCAACACCCTGGTAATAGCTCGCTTGGTGATCCGGCTACTTGACGCCGGCTTTACCCACCTTGCGGATAATAACCTCATCAGAGTACTTAATGCCTTTGCCCTTATAGGGCTCGGGCGGACGGTACGCGCGTATGGTGGCTGCGGTCTGGCCCAAGAGCTCTTTGTCTATGCCGCTCAAGGTGATGACCGTGTTCTTATCCACTTTGGCCTCAATACCCTCGGGCAAAGGGAATTCCACCGGGTGGCTGAAACCCAGGTTCAGGTTAAGGGTCTGGCCTTGAAGCTCGGCGCGGTAACCCACGCCATTGATCTCCAGGGTCTTGCTGAAACCAGCATGCACCCCGACCACCATGTTATTCAATAAGCTCCGGCACAGTCCCCAAAGCGCACGGGCTTTCTGGGACTCTTCACGGGGCTCGACCGATAGCTGGTTATCTTCCAGCTTTACTTCTATCATTGGGTGAATATCGCGGTTCAAGGCTCCTTTGGGGCCTTTCACCTCCACCTTTTGGCCGGCCACTTTGACCTCGACGCCTTTAGGCAGATCCACCGGCAGCTTGCCGATCCGGCTCATGAGAATTACTCCAAATCTTCCCTACCACACAGAGCAGAGAACTTCGCCGCCCACTTTTTCCTTGGAGGCGACTCGGCTGCTTACTACACCGTGGGGGGTGGATAGCACGCTGATACCCAGCCCGCTCATCACCTTGGGAATCTCATTATGGGCCACATAGACCCGACAGCTGGGCTTACTGACCCGCTGGATGCCCTCGATGACGCTCTGGTTCATCTTGTATTTAAGCCGAATAGTCAGTATGCCCTGTTTACCGTCTTCGGCCACGCTGTAGTCTTCAATAAAGCCTTCGCTTTTCAGCACCTTGACGATACCCACCTTGAGGCGGGAAGAGGGCAGCTCCACTTCATCGTGCGACGCTCTTAATGCGTTGCGGATGCGAGTGAGCAGGTCGGCAATAGGATCGGACATTGACATGTTACGTTTCTCCTACCAGCTGGACTTGATCACTCCGGGGATCTCGCCCCTGAGAGACATGTTCCTGAAGCAAATGCGGCAAATGCCGAACTTGCGGATAAAAGCGCGGGGCCGTCCGCAGACCGGGCAACGGTTATATCCCCGGACCTTGAACTTGGGCGCCTTTTTTGCCTTGTTTATAAGAGACTTCCTGGCCACGTTTCGCCTCCCGCCCTTTACTGCTTAAAGGGCATGCCCATGTACCTCAGAAGGGCGCGGGCCTCTTCATCGGTCTGGGCGGTGGTAACCACCGTAATGTTCATGCCCTTAATCTTGTCGATCTTGTCGTAATCGATCTCGGGAAAGATTATATGCTCTTTGATTCCCAGTGTGTAATTACCCCGGCCGTCAAAAGCCTTGGCGCTGATGCCGCGGAAGTCGCGCACACGGGGAAGGGCAATGTGCATCAGCTTGTCCAAAAAGTGCCACATGCGGGCGGAGCGTAGAATCACGCTGGTGCCGATCGGCATGCCCTCACGCAGTTTGAACGAAGCGATGGAGCGCTTGGCTCGGTTGATCACCGCCTTTTGACCGGCGATTGCGGTCAACTCCGCGGCGGCGTTATCCAACACCTTAACGTTCTGAATGGCCTCGCCCATACCCATATTCAGAACAACCTTCACCACCTTGGGGACCTGATGGATATTTGTATAGGAGAAATCTTCCATCAGCCGCGGTACGCACTCATTTATGTAGTGCTCCTTGAGGCGCAGCTTGGTGAAGACGATCTTCTCCGGTGTTGCAGCCTTTTTGCCCTTTTGCTTTTTCTTGGGCTCTTGCTGGCTGGTCCCCGAATTTTGGTCTTTCTTGGCCATTTTTATCTCACGTTATCCGCCAGTTATTCGCCAGGCTGCGCCTTCGGTCATTAAAGGTCCACAGGCGCTTTCCGGCTACTTATTCACGGCGCAGCTTAAAGGTCTACGAAAAGTCCTCGCAAGCTGCTGGTCATTAGCTACTTGGCGTCGAGTTGCTCGTCGCACTTTTTGCAGTAGCGGACATTGGTTCCGTCATCAAGGCGCTTGATTCCCACCTTGGTGGGCTCAGTGCATTGGGGGCACAGAATCCGCAGGTTGCTGATATGCACCGGGGCTTCTTTGTCAACGATCCCGCCCTGACCGCCTTTGCTCGCACCGGGTTTGGTGTGGCGTTTGATCATGTTGACCTTTTCCACCAGGGCGGTCTGCTTTTCGGGCATCACCCTGATGACTTTCCCCATGCTGCCCTTATCGCGTCCCGCAATGACAGTCACCCGGTCGTCTTTTTTGATCTTAAGCTTCATATCGGCTCTTAACCTTGCTTTTAAGTCCTTACAGCACCTCGGGCGCCAAGGACACGATCTTCATATAACGCTTGGCCCGAAGCTCCCTGGCCACCGGACCAAAGATGCGGGTGCCGATGGGCTCTCCGGCCTGGTTGATCAAGACCGCGGAGTTGTCATCAAATTTGATGTAGGTTCCGTCTTGGCGGCGCACTTCCTTTTTGGTCCGTACCACCACCGCCTTCATGACATCGCCCTTTTTCACCTTGGAGTTGGGCAGGGCCTCTTTTACCGAGACCACAATGATGTCGCCCAAGCTGGCGTAGCGCCGCTTGGAGCCGCCCAATACCTTGATGCAATAGAGCCTTTTGGCCCCGGAATTATCCGCAGACTGCAGATTGGTCTCCGGCTGGATCATGGCTTATCGCTCCTTACCTAACGAGGCCTTAGGCCGCCCTGCTAACAATCTTGCTGACCCGCCAGCGTTTGCTGCGGCTCAAGGGGCGGCTCTGGCGAATCAATACGGTGTCGCCCAAGCGGCACTCGTTACTCTCGTCATGCGCGGCGAACCGCTTGCGGCGGCGCACATATTTCTGGTAGACGGGGTGCTTTACCAGCCGTTCGACCAGAACCACGACCGTCTTGTCCATTTTGTCGCTCACCACGACGCCGGTAAGCGCCTTGGCATTGCCGCGAGTATTTTCGCTAGTAATCTGAGGCATCGATTTATTCCTTACCTAGGCCTCTTTAGCCTTCAGCCTCCACCTCGGCCAGTTCCATCTCCTTTAGGATGGTGAGAACCCTGGCGATGTCCTTTTTGGTCTGGGGCACCCGCATAGGACTCTCCAGTTGGCCGGTGGCGTTCTGGAACTTAAGATTGAACAGCTCGTCACGCAAGTGGTCGAGCCTTTCGTTCAGTTCCTCGCTCGAAAGCTCCCTCAATTCGGACGCTTTCATGGTTTATTCTCCTCGCTTTAGAAACCGCTGATGTTTCCGTCCGGGTTTATTCCGGGAGCCAAAGCCCCCATGCCCGGCATTTTTCCAGCGCGGTTAGCTACGCTCAACGATTCGGGTGCGGAAGGGCAGCTTGTTGCCCGCCAAACGCAAGGCCTCCTTGGCCACATCGTCTGTTACACCATCCAACTCGTAGATGACCCGGCCAGGCCTGATCACAGCCACCCAACCTTCAGGACCGCCCTTACCCTTGCCCATGCGGGTTTCTGCGGGCTTTTTGGTGTAGGGCTTATCGGGGAACACCCGAATCCATACCTTACCGCCGCGCTTGATGTGGCGGGTAATAGCGATACGGGCGGACTCTATCTGCTGGTTGGTCATCCAGCCCCGATCCAAGGCCTGCAGGCCGAAGGAGCCGAAGCTGACCTGGTTGCCTACCTGACACTTGCCGCGCATGCGGCCTTTTTGCACCTTGCGGTGTCTTACTCTTCTAGGTGCCAGCATCTTCTAACGCCTCTATCTCTAGCCCTAGGGCTGGTTGGCGGCAGCCTGGGAATCGTCCAGGATCTCGCCCTTGAAAATCAGCACTTGCACGCCGATCACGCCATAGGTGGTCTTGGCCTCGGCAAAGCCCACATCAATGTCGGCGCGCAAGGTGTGCAGCGGCACGCGGCCTTCGCGGTACCATTCACGCCGGGCCATCTCGGCGCCGCCCAAACGGCCGGCACACTGGATACGGATGCCCTGGGCGCCGAATTTCATGGCGCTGCCCACGGCTCTTTTCATGGCGCGGCGGAAGGCCACCCTGCGAAGCAACTGGCCAACCACGTTCTCGGCCACCAGCTGGGCGTCGATCTCGGGTTTTCTGACTTCATAAATGTCAAGCATCACGTCGCGCTTGACCACCTTCATCAGAGCCCGTTTAACGTTCTCTATCTCCGCGCCCTTTTTACCGATCACGATGCCGGGCCGGGCGGTGTGTATACGCACCTTCACCCGGTTGGCGGCCCGCTCGATCTCCACCCGGGACACGCCGGCATGGGCCAGTTTGTCCTTGATGAAATCGCGGATCTGGTGGTCTTCATAGATCAGGGCGGCGTAGTCTTTGCTCGCGAACCACCTGGAATCCCAAGTGCGGGTGATACCCAGCCTGAATCCTACGGGGTGTACTTTTTGTCCCATAATCTATTTCCCTACAGGCGCTCATCAACAACCACAGTGATGTGGCTGGTGCGTTTGCGTATACCGTAGGCCCGGCCCATGGCGCGCGCGCGCCAACGTTTCAAAACCGGACCACCGTCTACATAGGCCCTTTTGATATACAGGGTGTCAGCATCAACGCTGGTGTCGTTGGTGGCGTTGGCCACCGCCGATTTGATCACCTTGCTGAACAGCACCGCCGCTTTCTTGGGCGTAAATTTCAGCTTATTCAGCGCTTCGCCCACTTCCATGCCTCTGATGGCGTCGGCCACCAGACGGGCTTTACGGGGCGATATGCGCACAAATTTGGCTTTGGCTCTGGCTTCCATACCGGACCTCTACCTCTTCTTGCCCTTTTTGTCGGCGGCATGCCCATAGTAGGTGCGGCTAGGGGAAAATTCACCAAGCTTATGGCCCACCATGTTTTCGGTCACGAACACCGGCACGAACTTTTTGCCGTTGTGCACCGCAAAGGTCAGGCCCACAAAATCGGGCATGATGGTGGAACGGCGGCTCCAGGTCTTGATCACCTTCCGGGAGCCTGTCTCCTGGGCGCCGATGACCTTTTCAGCCACATGCTTGTCCACAAAGGGTCCTTTTTTCAAACTGCGGGGCATCTTCTTTGCCTCTCTTTACTTCTTGTTCCGACGCCGCACGATGAAGCGGTCGGATGGCTTCTTCCTGCGGGTACGGAATCCCTTGGTGGGCATTCCCCAAGGGCTCACCGGGTGACGGCCGCCGGAGGATTTACCCTCGCCGCCGCCCATGGGGTGATCCACGGGGTTCATGGCAACGCCGCGAGACTGGGGACGTTTGCCCAGCCAGCGGTTGCGGCCCGCTTTACCCAGACTAACGTTCTCGTACTGCTCGTTTCCGACTTGGCCCACAGTGGCCTTGCACCTGGCGTGCACCCGGCGCATCTCGCCCGAAGGCAGCTTCAAGGTGGCGTAACCGCCATCCTTGGCCATGAGCTGGGCATATGCGCCAGCCGAGCGCACCATCTGGCCTCCGCCGCCGATCTTCAGCTCCACGTTATGAACATGGGAGCCCAGCGGCATGTTTTCCAGAGGCATACAGTTGCCCGGGCGGATGTCGGCTTTGCTGGCCGATACCACGGTGTCGCCCACCTTCAGCCCCTTGGGGCAAAGGATGTAACGCTTTTCGCCATCTACATAATGCAGAAGGGCTATGTTGGCGCTCCGGTTGGGATCGTACTCAATGGAGGCAACCTTGGCCGGAACATCCAGCTTGTTGCGCTTGAAGTCGATCCTGCGGTAACGCCGTTTGTGACCGCCGCCCCGGTGACGGGAAGTTATGCGGCCGTCGCTGTTACGTCCGCCGGACTTATTCAGAGGCTCCAGCAGACTCTTTTCCGGCTCTGACCGGGTTACCTCTTCGCTGATCAGGTAAGTGGCGAAACGCCGGCCTGGCGAAGTTGGTTTAAACTTTTTTATGGCCATGATCTGTCTCTCTCGTAACTTTCGTGGCCCTCGTTTACACCAGGGGGTCATGGCGTCTATCGAGGCCTTGCCGGCCCCATATTTCCCGCTAACCCCTGGTTTGGCTCTCGCTAATAAGACGGGTCCTTTTGATCAGCCGCCAATCGAACGTCTGTCCAGACCCCGCCCCGTTTAGGCGCCCTCGAAGAACTCCACGTTCTCTCCGGGAGCCAGGGTAACGTACGCCTTTTTCCAGTCTGAGCGCTTGCCCGTGACCCGGCCGAACCGGCGGGTTTTGCCCTTAAAACTGGCGGTGCGCACTTTCAACACCTGGACGTTGAAGATTTTCTCCACCGCCTGGCTGATCTCTATTTTATTGGCCCGCCGGTCAACCTCGAACACGACCTGGTTGCCGATCTCCTTGGCGACCGTGCTCTTTTCGGTTATGAGCGGCCTTTTTAAAACCTGATGGAAGTCTTTCACGACAAGGCCTCCTCAATGGGGCTGACCGCGTTTTCCAAAAGAATCACGCGTTCATGCCGCATAATGTCGTAGACGTTCAGGCCCTCGGCCCTGAGCACCTTCACATGGGGGATGTTGGCCGAGCTTTTTTCCATGACCTGGTCGGAATCGCTGATCACCACCAAGGCGCTTTTGGTCTCGAAGTTGTCCAGCACCTTGACAAAATCCTTGGTCTTGATTTCAGCCAGCTCAAAATCCCGGATCACCAAAAGGTTATCCTCGCGGAGTTTATCGCTGAGGGCCACCTTCAGGGCGCCTTTGCGTACCTTTTTAGGCGGGCTATAGGAGTAGTCCCGGGGTTTGGGGCCAAAGGTGGTTCCGCCGCCTCGCCAAAGGGGGCTTCTACGGGTGCCCGCGCGGGCCCGGCCGGTGCCTTTTTGGCGCCAGGGCTTTTTGCCGCCGCCGCGCACTTCGGCGCGGGTCTTGGTGCTGGCGTTGCCGGAGCGGCGGCAGGCCAGTTGCCATACCACTACTTCGTGCAAGAGATGGGGCTTGGATTCAGCCGCGAAGACTTCGTCTTTGACCGCCAGCTCGCCAACCTTGTCGCGCTTAGCGCTATATACATCGAGAGTAGGCATTTTCGTCACGCCTTTGCTTGTGTTTACGTCTTCAGTCCTGGACCGGAAGAGCCCTAAAGCAAATCATCCGGCCCTGTTGCCGCCTTGCGCGCTAGTTCTTTTCCAGCAGCACTATACCGCCATTGGGGCCCGGCACCGCGCCATGCACCGCCACCAAGTTGTTCTCCGGGCGCACGTCCACAATCGTAAGATTGCGCACTTGCCTGCGCTCGTTGCCATACTGGCCGGGCATGCGTTTGTTTTTGAGTACGCGGGCGGGGGTGGCGCTCATGCCGATGGAGCCCGGGCGCCTGTGAGTGGTGCAGCCGTGGGTATCGCGTCCGCCGTTGAAGCCATGACGCTTAATGACGCCGGAGTAGCCGCGGCCTTTGGTGCGGCCGGTCACATGCACTTTTTCCCCGGGAGCAAAGAACTCGGCCGTAAAGGATTGGCCGACCTCAAACTGGCTGGGATCATCCACCCGGAACTCTTTGAGTACTTTGCAGGGCTCCTGGCCGGCTTTCTTGAAGTGGCCGGTTTCCGGCTTGTTCACATTCTTGGCCTTTTTGGTGCCAAAGCCGAGCTGTACTGCGGAATACTTGTCTTTTTCGGGGTTTTTAACCTGCATCACTGTGCAGGGGCCCACCTCGAGCAAGGTAACCGCCACGGAGCGGCCGCCCTGTATGAAGAGCCGGGTCATACCCACTTTTTTTCCAATCAATCCCTTCAACATGGCCATACTCATTCTCTAAAAGCTCTGCTTTTTCGCACGTGGAGCCGCAGTTTGGCGGCCCCCGAATGCCAGAGGTTGAATGTTTTTCTGATTACAAACGCGAAACACATTATTTACCAGTAAACCGGTTTTCGCGCCCTTAAAAAAACTACAGTTTTATCTCAACGTCCACACCAGCGGACAAGTCCAGCTTCATCAGAGCGTCAACGGTCTGCTGGGTGGGCTCCAGGATGTCCAAAAGCCGCTTGTGGGTGCGGATCTCGAACTGTTCCCGGCTCTTTTTGTCTATGTGCGGCGAACGCAGCACACAGAACTTGTTGATGCGGGTGGGGAGCGGTATGGGCCCCGCCACTTTGGCACCGGTGCGGCGCGCCGTTTCAACGATCTCGGCCGCGGACTGGTCCAAAAGCTTATGATCGTAGGCTTTGAGCCGTATGCGAATCTTTTGATTCTGAATCATGGGATGACTCCCGCAGTCAATCTATGTGTTTAGCTACTAATAATTTCTACAAACGTCAGGGTGCAGCAACAGCCCCTGGTTCAATCCGCGTCCGGTTCGCGCGTCTGCGCCGTCTTTCGCCGGACGAATGATCCCTTTGCAGTTGTTAGATAGCGTTTTTACAGGCAGGTGGGAATTTTTCGCCCACCGCCCGGTTAAAATTCAATTACTCTATAATCTCGGCCACCACTCCGGCGCCCACGGTGCGGCCGCCTTCGCGGATGGCGAAGCGAAGTTCTTTTTCCATGGCGATCGGGGTGATCAAGGTGCCGGTTATGGTCACATTGTCACCGGGCATCACCATCTCAACACCCTCGGGAAGATCCACTACACCGGTCACGTCCGTGGTCCGGAAGTAGAACTGGGGACGGTAACCGTTGAAGAACGGTGTGTGACGCCCGCCCTCTTCCTTGCTCAGCACGTACACCTCGGCCTTGAACTTGGTGTGAGGAGTTATGCTGCCCGGCTTGGCAACCACCTGGCCGCGCTCCACCTCGTCGCGCTTGGTGCCCCGCAGAAGAACGCCCACGTTGTCGCCCGCCTGCCCCTGGTCCAGGATCTTGCGGAACATCTCAACACCGGTGCAAACCGTCTTGATGGTGTCCTTGATGCCGACGATCTCCACTTCCTCGCCCACGTTGATCATGCCGCGCTCCACACGGCCGGTCACCACGGTGCCGCGCCCGGAGATGCTGAACACGTCCTCGATGGGCATCAAGAAGGTCTGGTCCACGTCCCGCTCGGGCTCCGGCACAAAATCGTCCACCGCAGCCATCAGGTCCAATATGGGCTGGCAGGCCTCGCAGCCTTCCTTGCCGCAACCGCAGTTCAGGGCGTTAAGCGCCGATCCCTGGATGATCGGAGTGTCGTCCCCCGGGAACTCGTATTTGTCCAAAAGCTCCCGAAGCTCCAACTCCACCAGCTCGATCAGCTCCTCGTCGTCCACCATGTCCACTTTGTTCAAAAACACCACGATGGCGGGCACACCAACCTGACGGGCCAGCAGTATGTGCTCACGGGTCTGGGGCATCGGGCCGTCGTCCGCCCCCACCACCAGGATCGCTCCGTCCATCTGGGCCGCGCCCGTGATCATGTTCTTGATGTAGTCTGCGTGACCCGGGCAATCCACGTGGGCATAGTGACGGTTGGGGGTCTCGTACTCCACGTGCGCCGTGGCGATCGTAATGCCGCGCTCGCGCTCTTCGGGCGCCTTGTCGATCTCGTCAAAGGCTACAAAGCTCGCGCCGCCCCGGGAGGCCAGACATTTCGTTATCGCCGCGGTCAAGGTGGTCTTGCCGTGGTCTATGTGACCTATGGTCCCTACATTTACGTGCGGCTTCGTACGCTCAAACTTTTCCTTGGCCATAATTCGTCCTTCCTCTAAGCCGCCAGACCACGCTGGCTAGCCTCCCTATCCGCCTTGGCCTGCTTGGCTACTTCCTGCGCCAAGGCCTCTGGAACCGGTTCGTAATGGGAAAACTCCATTGAGAAGGTAGCCCGCCCCTGGGTCGCTGAGCGCAGGTCCCCGGCATAGCCGAACATGCTGGCCAGCGGAACTTTGGCGGTGACTACCTGGACGCCGGGTCTGGAGTCCATGGACTGCACTTTGCCCCGGCGGGAACTTATATCCCCCATCACGTCGCCTAAATAATCATCCGGCGTGGTGACTTCCAACTTCATGATGGGTTCGATCAGGCCCAAACCAGCGCTCTTGGCAGCTTCCTTGAACGCTATGGACCCGGCTATAAAAAAGGCCCGCTCGCTGGAATCCACTTCATGGTGGGAACCGTCAACCAAGCTGACCTCAAAATCTTCCAAGGGGAACCCGGCCAGAACGCCCTTTTCGGCAGCGTCCTTGATGCCTGATTCAACCGGCTTGATATACTCTTTTGGAATGGCTCCGCCCACGATCTTGTCGTTGAACACATAGCCGCTACCCGGCTCGCCCGGCTTGATTTCCAAAACCACATGGGCGAATTGGCCCCGTCCGCCGGTCTGCTTTACATAGCGGGTATTGGCCTTGCCGGCCGACAGCAGCTTTTCCCGGTAGGCCACCTGGGGGGCGCCCACCATGGCGGCCACTTTGAACTCGCGCAACAGCCGGTCCACGATGATTTCCAGGTGAAGCTCACCCATGCCGGAGATAACCGTCTGGTTGGTCTCCTGATCGTGCTTGATGCGGAAGCTGGGGTCTTCGGCCGCTATGCGCTGCAGGGCCAGGCCGAGTTTTTCCACCATGGGCTTGGACTCGGGCTTGATGGCCACCGCCACCACCGGCTCGGGGATATGAAGGCTCTCCAGGGTCACCGGAGCATTGAGGGCGCACAGGCTGTCGCCGGTGGAGGTGTTTTTCAGACCCACCGCAGCCACGATATCGCCCGCGTACACCTCTTTGATCTCCTCGCGGTTATTGGCGTGCATTTTCAGTAAACGGCCGATGCGCTCTTTTTTACCGGTGTTCACATTCAGCAGCGAATCTCCGGATTTCAAGCAGCCGGAGTATACGCGCAGGAAGGTCAAATGGCCCACGTAGGGATCGGCCATCAGCTTAAAGGCCAAGGCCGCCAAGGGCGCATCATCATCAGCCGGGCGCTCTTCCGTCTCGCCTTCTTGGTTCTCACCGGTTATGGTTCGCACCTCCACAGGCGAAGGCAAAAGTTCCACCACCGCATCCAAAAGCGGCTGGATGCCTTTATTTTTAAAGGCGCTGCCCAAGAAGACCGGAATAATCTCGCCGGCAATGACGCCTTTACGCAGAGCGGTTTTCAGCTCGGCGGCGGGAAGATCCTCGCCGTCCAGATATCGCTCCATCATATCGTCGTCAAATTCGCAGGCGGTTTCCACCAGTTCCTGGCGGGAGTATTCAACCGCATCGGCCAGATCCGCCGGTATGTCCTGCTCGGTCACTTCCATGCCTTTTGAGGCTTCGTCAAAGCGCAGGGCCTTTTGGCTGATCAGATCCACCACGCCGGCGAATTCATCTTCCGCGCCAATGGGCAGCTGCATGACCACCGGACGCGCTCCCAGCCGGGTGCGCATCATCTCCACGCAGCGCTCAAAGTCGGCGCCGGTGCGGTCCATCTTGTTGATGAAAGCCAAACGGGGCACACCGTAGCGGTCCGCCTGCCGCCATACCGTTTCAGACTGGGGCTGCACACCGCCAACAGCACAAAAGACGGCGATAACGCCGTCTAATACTCTTAGGCTCCGCTCGACTTCGATAGTAAAGTCTACGTGCCCGGGGGTATCAATGATATTTATGCGGTGCTCTTTCCAAAAGCAGGTGGTGGCGGCGCTGGTGATGGTGATGCCGCGCTCCTGTTCCTGCTCCATCCAGTCCATAGTGGCAGCGCCGTCGTGCACCTCTCCCAGCCGGTGGGATACACCGGTGTAATAGAGGATGCGCTCGGTAGTAGTGGTCTTGCCCGCATCAATGTGGGCCATAAGACCAATATTACGCTGGCGCTTTAACGCCACCTTACGTGCCATGGATCGATACTCCTACCACCTGTAATGGGCAAAGGCCTTGTTGGCTTCCGCCATGCGGTGGGTATCCTCTTTTTTCTTCACGGAGTTGCCGCGTCCGGAGGCGGCATCCATAAGCTCGGCGGCCAAACGCTCACCCATGCTCTTTTCGCCGCGGTTGCGGGCGAAGCTGATTATCCAGCGCATGGCCAAGGCCTGACGGCGCTCGGGCCGGATGTCAACCGGCACCTGGTAGGTGGAACCACCCACCCGGCGGCTTTTGACCTCCACAGCCGGGCGCACGTTGCCGAGTGCTTTTTCGAACACCCTCAGCGGATCTTCACCGGTGCGGTCATGAATCACGTCCATGGCCCGGTACAAAATACTCTGAGAGGTCGACTTCTTTCCGTCCCACATCAGGTTGTTGATGAACTTGGCCGCAGCCTTGCTCTTGAACCTGGGGTCAGGATTGATCTCCCGTTTGGGGACTTCGCGTCTTCTTGGCATAAGCTTGTTCCGCTATTCCTTTACGCCTTACACGCCAATGCCCCTCAAGAATTCTTGAGAGGGCATCAACACAAGCCCGCTTTTATATAAGCGGTATCGACTACTTGGGACGCTTGGTTCCGTATTTGGAACGTCCCTGCCGGCGATCCTGCACACCCACGGCATCCAAAGTGCCGCGGATAATGTGGTAGCGCACACCGGGCAAGTCCTTGACACGGCCGCCGCGGATAAGCACCACGCTGTGCTCCTGCAGGTTGTGTCCTTCGCCCGGAATGTAGCTGGTTACCTCGATGCCGTTGGTCAAACGTACACGGGCAACCTTGCGCAGTGCCGAGTTGGGCTTCTTGGGTGTGGTGGTGTATACGCGGATACACACGCCACGCTTTTGAGGACAACTCTGCAAAGCCGGAGTGTTAGTCTTCTTGTGCTGTTGCTCACGGCCCTTACGGACCAGTTGATTTATAGTGGGCAACCTGAGGCCTCCTTGAGCGGGCCTGCTGGCCCTTCGCGACAACTACTTGATTAACCTTACCTAAATCAGCCTGCGCCCATCCGCGATAAACAAAAAGCGCCCCGCAATAAGCGCGTTCGGGCCCCCTTTGCCCATCATCCTGGGCAATCAGATAGTAAGGCACCTGCTGAAAATGCAATATTTACCCTGTAAGTAGCTTCTTGTCAAGGGCATATTGCCCTAAACCGTCAGCCGAAACTACAAACTGCCGGGACCACAATGCGAGCATCCCTACAGCCAGGGAAATATGCCATAAAAAGGCCGGGCCTGCAAGCAGGTCCGGCCTTAAAAAAGCTTTTTTTTCATGTGTCTACTAAGCCCGGCCCGCCCAGATCCCAAATTCGGGGAATCCAGGCGCATCCCGCGGGATGCCCGGGACTTTCTTGCCCGGCTTATCCCGCCGCTTCATCCCCGGCTTCACGCTCGCTGAGAGCGCCCCGTTCCACCGCCTCGGGCCCCACTTCGCTGGCCAGAGCCTCGGTCACCTCGGCCGAAGTGAAATGGCTGGCCTTGTGCTCCTCGGTCTGGACCGAAGGAATATGCACATCGCGGTAACGGTGCAGGCCGGTGCCTGCCGGAATCAGACGGCCCATGATCACGTTTTCCTTCAGGCCGGCCAGTTCGTCTATCTTTCCGGCCGAGGCCGCCTCGGTAAGCACCTTGGTGGTCTCCTGGAAGGAAGCCGCCGAGATAAAGGAGTCGGTGGACAGGCTCGCCTTGGTGATGCCCAAAAGCAGCGGCTCCGCTGTGGCGGGTTTGAGGCCCTCCATCAACACGCGGTCGTTTTCATCGTCAAAGCGCCAGCGCTCCACCTGCTCGCCCAGAAGGAAGCGGGTGTCGCCATGGTCAGTGACCCGGACCTTCCGGAGCATCTGGCGCACGATCACCTCAATGTGCTTGTCGTTGATCTTCACGCCCTGCAGGCGGTAGACCTCCTGCACCTCATCGGTGAGATACCGGGCCAGGTCCTTGACCTCGCGGGAGCGCAAAAGGTCGTGGGGGTTGATGGAGCCGTCCATCAAGGGCTCGCCGGCTTTCACGAAGTCGCCTTCGTGCACCGTGACGTGCTTGCCCTTGGGGATCAGATATTCCCTGGCTTCGCCAATGGTGGGCCGCACGATGATTTTGCGTTTGCCCTTGGTCTGCTTGCCGTATTCCACATGCCCGTCGATCTCGGTGATGACCGCGGTTTCCTTGGGCTTGCGGACCTCGAAAAGCTCGGCCACCCGGGGCAGACCGCCGGTGATGTCCTTGGTCTTGGTGGTTTCGCGGGGAATGCGGGCCAGCACGTCTCCGGCTTTGACCTCGTCACCCTCGGCCACCATGATGATGGCGCCCACCGGCAAGAGATAACGCGCATCGCCCCGGCCGCTGGGCAGCTTGGCGGTGCGGTTGGAGCCCAGCTCCTTGATGGAGATGCGGGGCCGCAAGTCCTGCTTTTTGGACTCCACCGTAACCTGGGTGGATCGGCCGGTGACCGGGTCCAGGCGTTCTTGCATGGTGATATGCTCGATGATGTCGCCGAACTTCACGCTGCCGCTCACATCGGTCAGGATCGGACTGGTGTAGGGGTCCCACTGGGCCACCACATCTCCGGAGTTGACCAGCGCTCCTTCGCGGTAGTTAAGGTGCGCACCATAGGGAATCTTGTAGCGCTCGCGCTCGCGGCCGCCGTCACCCATGATGGCCAGCTCGCCGTTGCGGTTCATCACCACGCCCAGGCCTTCGGCGCTTTCGGCCACATTGAGTTCTATGTACTTGAGCTCGCCGGGATAACGGGCTTCCACCCGGGACTGCTCGGCGGCCCGGGCCGCCGCGCCGCCGATGTGGAAGGTGCGCATGGTGAGCTGGGTGCCGGGCTCGCCGATGGACTGGGCCGCTATGATGCCGATGGCCTCGCCCACGTCGACCGGTTTGCTGTGGGCCAGATCGCGCCCATAGCACTTGGCGCATACTCCCCGGCGGGTTTCGCAGGTAAGCACGCTTCTGATCTCCAGGCTCTCCACACCGGCCTCTTCGATCTTCTTGACCCCGGCCTCGTCAATCTCGTCATTGGCATGAATCAGCACTTCGCCGGTCAGGGGGTCCAGAACATCGTGCAAGGCTGTGCGTCCCAAGACGCGCTCGCCCACGTGCTGGATCACCTCGCCGCCCTCGCGCAAAGCCTCGGCCACGATGCCGTTGATGGTGCCGCAGTCGATCTCGCTCACGATGGCGTCCTGGCTCACGTCCACCAAACGCCGGGTGAGATAGCCGGAGTTGGCCGTCTTCAGCGCGGTGTCGGCCAGACCCTTGCGGGCGCCGTGGGTGGAGGTGAAGTACTGCAGCACGGTGAGGCCCTCGCGGAAGTTGGCCGTAATGGGGGTCTCGATGATCTCGCCCGAAGGCTTGGCCATCAGTCCGCGCATGCCGGCCAGCTGCTTCATCTGGTCCTTGGAGCCGCGGGCTCCGGAGTCGGCCATCATGAAAATCGGGTTGAAGCTGCTGGTCTTGATCTCGGTGCCGTCGGAGCCCGTAATGACCTCCTGGCTGATCTCGTCCATCATCTCGGCCGCGACATCCTCGGTCGCCTTGGCCCAGGTGTCCACCGCCTTGTTGTACTTCTCGCCGTCGGTGATGATGCCGTCTTTATACTGGCTTTCGATCTCGCGCACCTCGGCCATGGCGTTGTCCAGGATGTCCTGCTTGCGGCTGGGGATCACCATGTCCTTTACGCCGATGGAAAGGCCGGACTGGGTGGCGAATTTGTAACCCTGGTCCTTCAGGCGGTCCGAAAGGATTACGGTGGCCTTGGTGCCCGCATTGCGGTAGCAGTAGCCCACCAGGTTTTTCAGGGCCTTTTTGTCCAGCACCTTGTTGATCTGATCGAAATTAAGCTCTTCGGGCAGAATTTCATAGAGCAAGACCCGGCCCACCGTGGTTTTGACCTTTTGGCCTTCAATTCGGCAGGTTATGGAGGCGTGAAGGTCCACCGCGCCAGCGTCATAGGCCATGCGGACTTCCGCCTCATCGGCGAACTTCTTGCCCTCGCCCTTGGCCATGGGACGCTCGCGGGTCAGGTAGTACAGACCCAGCACGATATCCTGGTTGGGTACGATGATGGGCTCGCCGTTGGCCGGGCTCAGGATGTTGTTGGTGGACATCATGAGCACCCGGGCTTCGATCTGGGCTTCTATGGAAAGCGGCACGTGCACCGCCATCTGGTCGCCGTCGAAGTCGGCGTTGAATGCCGAGCAGACCAGGGGGTGCAGCTGAATGGCCTTGCCTTCCACCAAAAGGGGCTCAAAGGCCTGGATGCCCAGCCGGTGCAGGGTGGGGGCCCGGTTGAGCATGATGGGGTATTCCCGCACCACCTCGGACAGGGTGTCCCACACTTCGGGGGTCTCGCGCTCCACCATCTTTTTGGCGCCCTTGATGGTGGTGACCAAGCCCTTGGCTTCCAGCTTGTTATAGATGAAGGGTTTAAACAGCTCCAGGGCCATCTTCTTGGGCAGGCCGCACTGGTGCAGCCTGAGGTCCGGGCCGATCACGATGACCGAACGTCCCGAATAGTCGACCCGCTTGCCCAAAAGGTTCTGCCGGAAGCGGCCCTGTTTGCCCTTGAGCATGTCGGACAGGGATTTAAGGGGCCGTTTGTTGGGGCCGGTGATGGTCTTGCCCCGGCGTCCGTTGTCGAAAAGAACGTCCACCGCCTCTTGCAGCATGCGCTTTTCATTGCGGATGATTATATCCGGCGCGCTCAGTTCACTGAGTCTGCGCAGACGGTTGTTGCGGTTGATCACCCGGCGGTAGAGGTCGTTCAGGTCGCTGGTGGCGAAACGACCGCCATCCAGGGGAACCAGGGGCCGCAGGTCCGGCGGCAGCACCGGAATCAGGTCCATGACCATCCAGGCAGGGTTGTTGCCCGAATCACGGAAAGCGTCTATGACCTTCAGCCGTTTGGCCAGCTTTTTGCGCTTGGCCTCGCTGGAGGTCTCCATCATCTCGCTGCGCAGGTTGCGGTACAGCTCGTCCAGATCAAGCTGGCTGAGAAGCTCCTGCACCGCTTCGGCGCCGATGCCGCCCCGGAAGCGCTCGCCGAACTCGCTCTTAAGCTGGCGGTAGCGGTCTTCCATGAGCAGCGCGCCTTTGGCCACCGGGGCGTCGCCCGGGTCCAGGCATATGTAGCTTTCAAAATAAAGCACCCGCTCCAGGTCCTTGAGGGTGAGGTCCAGCAGGTTGCCTATCTTGGAGGGAAGCGATTTTAAGAACCAGATATGGGCGACCGGGCTGGCCAGCTCGATATGCCCCATGCGTTCGCGGCGCACCTTGGACTGGATTACCTCCACCCCGCATTTTTCGCAGACCACGCCGCGGTGCTTCATGCGTTTGTACTTGCCGCAGTTGCACTCGTAGTCCTTGGTGGGGCCGAAGATCTTGGCGCAAAAGAGCCCATCCCGCTCCGGCTTGAAGGTGCGGTAGTTGATGGTCTCCGGTTTTTTGACCTCGCCAAATGACCAGGCCTTGATCTTTTCCGGACTGGCCAGAGAGATCTGGACCGAGTCAAAGGAAAGCGGATCAGTCGGTTTTGCGAAATAGCTGTATAGATCTTCCAAGGGGTCTCTCCTTTTACTCAGGAAGCATCAAATCATCGCCGTGGCTTTCCACCAGCTCCACGTCAAGGCAGAGTGCTTGCAGCTCTTTGACCAGCACGTTGAAGCTCTCGGGCAGACCGGCTTCCAGGTTGTTCTCGCCCTTGACTATCTTTTCATACATCCGGGTGCGGCCCGCCACATCGTCGCTCTTCACGGTGAGGAACTCCTGCAGCGAATAGGCCGCTCCATAAGCCTCCATGGCCCATACCTCCATTTCACCCAAGCGCTGGCCGCCGAACTGGGCCTTGCCGCCCAGAGGCTGCTGGGTGACCAGCGAGTAGGGCCCGATGGAGCGGGCATGGATCTTGTCATCCACCAGGTGGTGCAGCTTGAGCATATACATAATGCCCACGGTGACCGTGCGGTCGAAAAGCTCGCCGGTGCGGCCATCAATAAGCTGGGCCTGGGCTGTGGTGGGCAGCCCGGCCAGGGCCAGAAGCTCTTTGATCTCATCCTCAGATGCGCCGTCAAACACCGGGGTGGCCATGGCCACGCCGCGTTTCAGTTTGGCGGCCTGCTTGAGGACCGTATCATCGTCTAGCCCTTCAAAACCCTTTTCATACTCTTCTGTATTATATAGCTTGCCCAAGAACTCCTTAAGCTCTTTGGTGCCAGCCTTAACAACAGTCTTGTTCTTGGCCTCCTGGATGGATTCCAGCATGGCTGTGATGCTGTTGCCCAAGCCCCGCGCGGCCCAGCCCAGATGGGTTTCCAGGATCTGGCCCACGTTCATGCGGGAAGGCACGCCCAAGGGATTCAGCACTATGTCCAAGGGAGTTCCGTCCGGGAAGTGGGGCATGTCCTCCACCGGCAGGATGCGGCTGACCACGCCCTTGTTGCCGTGGCGGCCGGCCATCTTGTCGCCCACGTTGAGTTTGCGTTTCATGGCCACATAAACCTTGACCATTTTGATCACGCCTGGAGGCAGCTCGTCGCCCTTTCTCAGCTTGGCGATCTTGTCGTCAAAGGTGGCCCGGATCAGCTCTTCCTGCTCTATGTAGCCGTCAACCAAGCGTTCCAGCTGGAGCTGTAATTTGTCGCTGGCCCCGGCCAAATCCAGGTCGCGCAACAGGCGGATGGGCAGATTGTGCAGCTGATCGGCCTCCATCATGGTCTTTTTGGGGATCAGAACCTCGCCCTTGGGGCTTTTCAAGGGAGCGGCCAGCTCTTTGCCGGCCAGCAGGGATTCGATCTCGTCCATGGAGTTCCTGCGGATGATGCGGATCTCGTCTTCCTGGTCCTTTAAAAGACGGTTCACCTCTTCATCTTCAATGGATTGGGCGCGCTCGTCTTTGTCTATGCCCTTGCGTGAAAAGACCCGGGCGTCGATCACGATGCCTTCCACTCCGGGAGGAACCCTGAGCGAGGTGTCTTTAACATCCCCGGCCTTTTCGCCGAAAATGGCCCTAAGCAGCTTTTCTTCCGGGCTAAGCTGGGTCTCGCCCTTGGGGGTGATCTTGCCCACCAGGATGTCGCCAGCGCCGATCTCGGCGCCCACCCGGATAATGCCCGAATCGTCCAGATCCTTAAGGGCCTCTTCGCCCACGTTGGGTATGTCGCGGGTTATCTCTTCTTTGCCCAGCTTGGTGTCCCGGGCCACGATCTCGAACTCCTCGATATGCACCGAGGTGAAAACGTCGTCCTTGCTGACCCGCTCACTGACCAGAATGGAGTCCTCATAGTTGTAGCCGCCCCAGCTCATGAAGGCCACCATCACGTTGCCGCCCAGGGCCAATTCTCCCTGGGCCACGCCGGGACCGTCAGCCAGGATCTGGCCTTTCACCACCCGCTGGCCCCGTTTCACGATGGGCTTTTGGCTGGAGCAGGTATTCTGGTTGCTCCTTTGGAACTTGACCAGTTTATAGATCTTGACCTGGCTCAAGGCATCCGCGGTGAGCGGTTCGTCATAGCGCACCACGATACGGCTGGCGTCCACGTCATTGATCACGCCGTCGGCCTCGGCCACCACGCAGACTCCGGAATCCCGGGCCACGACCTCCTCTATGCCGGTGCCCACAAAAGGAGCCTCGGTGGTGAGAAGCGGCACCGCCTGGCGCTGCATGTTGGAGCCCATCAGGGCGCGGTTGGCGTCGTCGTTCTCCAAGAAGGGAATCAGGGAGGCGGCCACGCTTACCAGCTGGTTGGGGCTTACGTCCATATAGTTGACTTCGTCCGGAGAGATCATCTGATACTCGCCGGCCTGGCGTGCGCTTACGATATCCCGGATGAACCGGCCTTCCGAGTCCAAGGGGGCGTTGGCCTGGGCAATGGAGTGGTCGGCCTCCTGCAAAGCGGAGAGGAACTGCACCTCCTTGTCGGCCTTGCCCGCTTCCACGCTGCGGTAGGGGGTTTCTATGAAGCCGTAGTCATTTACCCGGGCATAGGTCGAAAGGCTCACGATCAGGCCGATGTTGGGGCCTTCAGGAGTCTCGATGGGGCAGATGCGGCCATAGTGGGTGGAGTGTACGTCGCGCACCTCAAAGCCCGCCCGCTCCCGGGTCAGACCGCCGGGCCCCAGGGCGCTGAGGCGGCGTTTGTGGGTCACCTCGCTCAAGGGGTTGGTCTGGTCCATGAACTGGCTGAGCTGGCTGGTGCCGAAGAACTCCTTCACAACGGCGGAGACCGGCTTGCTGTTGATCAGATCGTGAGGCATCAGGGCCTCGATCTCCTGCAGGCTCATGCGCTCTTTGATGGCGCGCTCCATGCGCACCAGACCGATGCGGTACTGGTTCTCCAAAAGCTCGCCCACCGCACGCACCCGGCGGTTGCCCAAATGGTCGATGTCGTCGACCTGGCCCTCGGTCTCTTTCAATTTGAGCAAAAGCCGCACCGCCTCGACGATGTCTTCCTTTCGCAGGGTGCGGATATCCTCGGCAACATTCAAGCCCAGGCGAAGGTTCAGCTTCAAGCGGCCCACCGCAGACAGGTCATAGTGTTCCGAACTGAAAAACAGGTTATTGAAAAAGTTACGGGCCACCTCTAGAGTCGGGGGATTGCTGGGACGCAGACGGCGGTAGATATCTACTATGGCGTCATCCTCGCTTTCCACCTTGTCCATCTCCAAAGTATCCCTGAAGCAGGTGGTGCGGTTGAAGCCGTCGATGTGCAAGGTGGGCACTTCTTTTATGCCCGCCGCCCGAATCTTGGACAGGGTTTCCGCGTCTATGGGCTGATTCAGGGCCAAAAGCACCTCACCGGTGCCCGGGTCCACCAGGTCGGTGGCCACATAGCGGCCCAAAAGATCATCTTCGGTTATGGTTACAGACTCTATGCCCAGCTTGACCAGGCGGCTTAAGGCGCGGCGGTTCATCTTTTTGTTGGCCCGCACCAGAGTCTTATTGTTCTCAGGGTCTTTCACCTCGGTGCGCATCTCCCGGCCCAGTAGCAAGTCGGGGTCCAGCGGCACCCGGATCTGGTCTTCATCCAGAGTGCAGACTTCCACATCATAGAAGTTATGCAAGAGCTCCTCGGCGGTGAAGCCCAGGGCTTTCAGCAACAAGGTGACCGGGAATTTGCGCCTCCGGTCAATGCGCACGTACAAGATGTCTTTAGGATCGAACTCGAAATCGATCCAGGAGCCCCGCAATGGAATTATGCGGGCGGAGTAAAGCAGCTTGCCCGATGAGTGGGTGCGGCCCTTGTCATGGTCGATAAATATACCCGGGCTGCGGTGCAGCTGGCTGACCACCACGCGCTCGGTGCCATTCACAATAAAGGTGCCGCGGGCAGTCATCAAGGGCAGGGCTCCGAAATAGATTTCCTGCTCCTTGATATCCCGGATGGTCTGAGTCTCGGTGTCTTTGTCTAGATCAAAGACCACCAGACGAACGGTCAGTTTCAAGGGCGCTTCGTATGTCATGCCCCGGGCAAGGCACTCTTCCACATCATATTTCACTTCACCAAAGGAATAACTTACGTATTCCAAAGAGGAAGTACCGGAGAAATCCTTGATGGGGAACACGCTCTTGAACACGGCTTGCAGCCCCATATCTTCCCGCGCGCTGGGCGCGGCGTCTTTTTGCAAAAAGCGCTCGTAAGACTGCTTTTGCATGT
Source organism: Desulfarculaceae bacterium (assembly GCA_963675675.1). Classification (GTDB taxonomy): domain Bacteria; phylum Desulfobacterota; class Desulfarculia; order Desulfarculales; family Desulfarculaceae; genus Dethiosulfatarculus. The sequence continues at coordinate 5,629,034 of OY776512.1, read as the reverse complement.
CGATCAGATTGGGGATGTCAATGATCTTCTGAATCTTGCCGAAGTTCTTGCGGACCCTGGCTCTGGTCTCGCTAGCCTGGCTCATGGGACCTCCCAATGTTGACGGCGGCCGCCCCCCGCCTTGGCAACGGCATACGACGGCACCAGGACGGCTCCCGCTGTTTTCAAATGCGGGCCGCCCGGTTCCGTCGGGGCTTATTTTGCAATATCTGTGTTCCGGTCATTTTCCGGAACACAGATAACACTCTAATATATCATAGGTTCAGGCGGGTTACTTCACCTGAACGATGCCACCAGCTTCTTCCAGCTGGTTTTTAACGTCCTCGGCCTCGTCTTTGGACACGCCCTCTTTAATGGGTTTGGGAGCATCGTCGACCAGAGCCTTGGCTTCCTTGAGACCCAGACCGGTGATGGCGCGGACCACCTTGATAACCTGGATCTTCTTGTCGCCGGGGGACTCCAAAATCACGTCGAACTCGGTCTGCTCTTCGGCGTCGGCGGCTTCAGCACCGGCGGCGCCGGGCATTGCGGCCATGGCCATGGGAGCGGCGGCGGATACGCCAAAGACGTCTTCCAGCTCTTTAACCAGTTCGCTGAGCTCCAAAACGCTCATGTTTTTGATGTATTCGATCAGATCTTCTTTGTTGATATCGGCCATTTTAATTTTTCCTTTCAAACGGGCCCCTGCTGTTTTGTTCAGGCCCAATACAGCGGATAATAAAAAGTTCTTTATAGGCCCTAGGCTTCTTCTGCCTTATCCTCTTCGATGGCTTTAAGCACATTGAGGAAGCTTCTGGGTATCTGGGCCAAAACAGAAACAAAGTTTCGGGGCACCCCGTTCAGGGCTCCCAAGAACATAGCCAACAGTTGCTCGCGGCCAGGCAGCTTGCTGAGCGCGGTTACACCGGCTTCATCCAGCTTTTTGCCTTCCAAATAGCCGCCCTTGATCTCCAACTTGGGGTTGCCCTTGGCAAAATCGACCAATACCTTGGCCAATTCCACCGGTTCTTCATAGGCAAACCCAAAGCCGTTGGGGCCAGTGAGCATGTCGGCCAGCACCCCGGCGTCCGTGCCCTCGAGGGCGCGCTTGAACAGCCGGTTCTTTATGACGAAATATTCCAGGTCCTTATCCCGCAGCTGCTGGCGCAGTTCGGTCATCTGCTCAACCTTGAGCCCTGAAAAATCCGTCAGAACCACCGCTTTGGCGCGTTCGAGACGCTCGGCCACTTGGGCGACCACAGCCTCTTTTTCGCTACGATTCACTGGTGTCCGACCTCCTTAAGAGTCTTATTTCTTTGGCCGGTCAAAAAGTTAGGAGGTAGTGGTCTTTATATATCCGCCACAGCCGCCTACTCGCCTCTCGGTGGGGGACCCAAAAGGATCATTATGGCCGTCAAGCAGCCGCCCACTGTCTTTGACACGAGCCGCAGTCATAAGAAAACTATTTTTCGGGCGGTGGCAATGCGGCATCCTTTAAAATCCGGCGCCGCCACAAGACTCCCTGCCGCCCGTTTTGCCGGACCGGCCGTTACGGCCAATCCTTGCTATATATTAAACGCCCTTTTGCTTGGACCGGCAACCGGCCGGTCTCTTTCCTGCCGGGCGCGCAAAAACCCAAACCAACCGGCCCGCCTTATCTGGCGGTGCCCAGGCTCTTGGTCTCGATGGGGTCCAGCTTGATTCCGGGGCCCATAGTGGTGGAGATGCTGATTGATTTCATATAGGTTCCCTTGGCCGCCGAGGGTTTCATGCGGATAAGGGTGTCGAGCAGGCTCTCCAGGTTTTCCTTAAGCTTTTCAATTCCAAAGCTTACCTTGCCCACCGGGGCGTGAACCACGCCCGCCTTGTCGACCCTAAATTCGATCTTTCCGGCCTTGATCTCCTGAACCGCCTTGGCCAAGTCAAAGGTCACGGTGCCGCTCTTTGTGTTGGGCATCAGACCGCGGGGTCCCAAGACCCGGCCCAGTTTGCCAACCACGCTCATCATGTCGGGCGTGGCCACGGCCCGGTCAAAGTCCACCCAGCCGCCTTGGATTTTTTCCACCAGTTCATCGGAGCCCACGTAATCGGCCCCGGCCTCGGCGGCCTCGGTCTCTTTTTCACCCTTGGCGAAAACCACCACGGTGACCGACTTACCGGTGCCGTGGGGCAGCACCACGGTGCCGCGCACCATCTGGTCCGCGTGGCGGGGGTCTACGCCCAGACGCACCGCCGCATCCACGGTCTCGTCAAACTTGGCGTAAGAGGAGGAAACCGCAGCCTCCAGCCCTTCTTCAAAGGTGTGTTTTTTGTTGCGGTCTACCTTTTCCTTAGAAGAATTGTACTTCTTTCCATGTTTGGCCATGTTATATCACTCCACAGTTTGATTCAATGGGAGCCCCGTGTGCTTCCGGCCAGGCCAGGCCTCCACGGACTCATTATAAATCTGCTTTTTGATTCGCGAATCCGGTTCTGCGCCGCGGGCGGCTTAATAACCAGATTCCCCCGTCCGGCATCCCTCTTTCAGCGGCGAGGGAGCCAAGACCGGCCCCTCAGACCACTTCCAAACCCATGGAACGCGCGGTGCCCATGATGCTGTTCATGGCCGATTCCACGTTCTTGGTGTTAAGGTCTTCCATCTTCAGTTTGGCGATTTCCTCAACCTGGGCCTTGGTAACCTTGCCGCATTTTTCCCGGTTGGGAACGCCGCTGCCCTTGTCGATCTTGGCGGCTTGGCGCAAAAGCACCGCAGCCGGAGGAGTCTTGGTGACAAAGGAGAAACTGCGGTCGGCATAAACCGTTATAACCACAGGAATAATGGTGTCGCCCTGCCCCTGGGTGCGGGCGTTGAAAGCCTTGCAGAATTCCATGATATTGGCGCCGTGAGGGCTAAGAGCCGGTCCCACAGGGGGAGACGGATTGGCCTTCCCGGCCGGGATCTGCAGCTTGATGTTGGCTACGACTTTCTTGGCCATGACTATCTTCTCTTACAAGCTAGAGTTGATCTTGTGCCCAGGCGGCCTAGCGGCGGCCCGGTTTCATATATACTTATGTTTTGAAGGACCGTACAAAATCCCAAAGGTCCCCTTTAAAAACTAGTTCCTATTTACTTTTGTTCTTATGCACTCCCCCATGCGCCGTCACCGGCACTCCGGTCTTTACTCTGCTTCAGGGCTCACCATCCCGGCCGCAGAATCACCAGGTATTGGGGCAGTCATTAAATCTTGGTAACCTGAACGAACTCCAACTCCACAGGTGTGGCGCGGCCGAAGATGCTGATCAAGACCCGGAGTTTGCCCTTGTCGGGATGAACTTCTTCCACGGTTCCATTAAAGTTGTTGAACGGACCGTCGATCACCCGCACTTCATCGCCTTCGCGGAAGCTGTATTTGGGTTTGGGCGCCTTGGCGCCTTCGGCCATTTGGGCTTGAATACGCTCGGCCTCTTCTGCGCTGATGTGCTGGGGCCGGGTCTCGGAGCCGCCCACGAAACCGGTCACCTTGGCGGTGGATTTGACCAAGTGCCAGGACTGGTCATTAAGCTCCATCTGCACCAGAATATATCCGGGATAAAATTTGCGGGAGCTTTCACGCCGCTTGCCCTTGACCATCTCCACAACCTTCTCCATGGGAACCAGGACCTCACCGAAATATTCGCTGAGCCCATGGGACTTGATGCGTTCAACCAAGGCGTCGCGCACCTTGTTCTCATAGCCCGAGTAGGTATGGACGATGTACCAGTTCATTGTCTATCCTTGCATCACGTATCCCACCACATGGGAGAGCAGAAGATCCACCAGACCGAGATAAAAGGCCACAATGATGACCAAAGTCACCACCACGATGGTGCTGGACACGGTTTGCTTTTTGGTGGGCCAGGTAACCTTCTTGAGTTCCGTCTTTACCTCGCGCAAGAACTGAACCGCGGTGTTGATGAAGCCGCCTCCGGATTCAACGCCCTGGGTTTTCTTCTGAGGCTGGTTTTTCTGGCCCTTTGAAGTCTTGGCGCTTTTGCCGCCCTTGGGGTTCTTGCCGGCGCTGGTATTGCGCTGGATTTTCTTCACGCTTTTGGTTGCCATTGATTATCTGCCCTCACTGCATGGGTCCGGCGTCAGCAAAGCAAAAAAAACCCTTGCCGGACGCCTCTGGTTTGTAACTAACAAAATCCAGTCGTCCGGCCTTGGGGCGCCTCCCCGGTGGGGATGCTTTATTTGGTTGGCAGGCCTGGAGGGAATCGAACCCCCAGCCTTCGGATTTGGAGTCCGACGCTCTAGCCTAGTTGAGCTACAGGCCTGCGTTATTTAATACTGCCACCTTTCTTGGACGGAGCATTTATGCTGGGGTTCGGCTCCGCCCCAGGCTTTTACTTGCCTTCTTTGTGCACCGTATGGGTGCGGCAAGCACTGCAATACTTCTTCAACTCCAGCTTATCCGGAGTGCGGCGCTTGTTTTTGGTCGTGCTGTAGTTCTTGCGCTTGCATTCCTGGCAAACCAGAGTGATTTTATCGCGTGCCATGACAGCCTGCCTTACTCTATAATCTCGGCCACCACTCCGGCGCCCACGGTGCGGCCGCCTTCGCGGATGGCGAAGCGAAGTTCTTTTTCCATGGCGATCGGGGTGATCAAGGTGCCGGTTATGGTCACGTTGTCACCGGGCATCACCATCTCAACACCCTCGGGAAGATCCACTACACCGGTCACGTCCGTGGTCCGGAAGTAGAACTGGGGACGGTAACCGTTGAAGAACGGTGTGTGACGCCCGCCCTCTTCCTTGCTCAGCACGTACACCTCGGCCTTGAACTTGGTGTGAGGAGTTATGCTGCCCGGCTTGGCAACCACCTGGCCGCGCTCCACCTCGTCGCGCTTGGTGCCCCGCAGAAGAACGCCCACGTTGTCGCCCGCCTGCCCCTGGTCCAGGATCTTGCGGAACATCTCAACACCGGTGCAAACCGTCTTGATGGTGTCCTTGATGCCGACGATCTCCACTTCCTCGCCCACGTTGATCATGCCGCGCTCCACACGGCCGGTCACCACGGTGCCGCGCCCGGAGATGCTGAACACGTCCTCGATGGGCATCAAGAAGGTCTGGTCCACGTCCCGCTCGGGCTCCGGCACAAAATCGTCCACCGCAGCCATCAGGTCCAATATGGGCTGGCAGGCCTCGCAGCCTTCCTTGCCGCAACCGCAGTTCAGGGCGTTAAGCGCCGATCCCTGGATGATCGGAGTGTCGTCCCCCGGGAACTCGTATTTGTCCAAAAGCTCCCGAAGCTCCAGCTCCACCAGCTCGATCAGCTCCTCGTCGTCCACCATGTCCACTTTGTTCAAAAACACCACGATGGCGGGCACACCAACCTGACGGGCCAGCAGTATGTGCTCACGGGTCTGGGGCATCGGGCCGTCGTCCGCCCCCACCACCAGGATCGCTCCGTCCATCTGGGCCGCGCCCGTGATCATGTTCTTGATGTAGTCTGCGTGACCCGGGCAATCCACGTGGGCATAGTGACGGTTGGGGGTCTCGTACTCCACGTGCGCCGTGGCGATCGTAATGCCGCGCTCGCGCTCTTCGGGCGCCTTGTCGATCTCGTCAAAGGCTACAAAGCTCGCGCCGCCCCGGGAGGCCAGACATTTCGTTATCGCCGCGGTCAAGGTGGTCTTGCCGTGGTCTATGTGACCTATGGTCCCTACATTTACGTGCGGCTTCGTACGCTCAAACTTTTCCTTGGCCATTTCAGACTCTCCTTGACTGGAAGAATCACTCACAAAATGGGGTCAACCGCCCCGAACTGATGATGTGTCTTAATTCTTAATGTGTGGAGCCCACGATCGGACTTGAACCGATGAACCTCTTCCTTACCAAGGAAGTGCTCTACCTGCTGAGCTACGTGGGCTCAATAATCTCATAATCATGTCTATGTGGTGGTGAGGGGAGGATTCGAACCTCCGAAGGCGTTGCCGGCAGATTTACAGTCTGCTCCCTTTGGCCACTCGGGAACCTCACCACGTTGTACTAAATCTCGTCGGCTCTTATTGCTCCCTAACCAGGGCCAGCCGTTCTTTCTTACTACACCGCCAGCCCGTTGTTATGGAGCTGGCGATGGGACTCGAACCCGCAACCTGCTGATTACAAATCAGCTGCTCTGCCAATTGAGCTACGCCAGCCGAAGTTCGAGAGTGTACCCCACCATCTACACCTTGGCAAGCCTAAAAATTGGCTGCTTGCGGCGATGAAATTAGTGAAGAATGCAACCCTGCCAATATGACACAAGTTCCATTGGTCAGCAACCACAAAAGCAGCTGCACAAGCAATTAATCCCCGGGTTCTTGCGGTGCCGGGCTTACGGCATTACTTATTTAATGGAAAGCGGATGTTTGAGCAAGTTTTTTGTAAAAACCCGCGTCCTAAAAATAACTCAACAGGACATAGCTATGCGTTTCAAAACCACTGACGGCAGCACTGATTCCCCCTCTTTGCATTCGCGCAATTTGGAAAGAGAACTGGTTGATTTTGTTGCTAAAAAATATTCAAACCCTAGAGATTACGAGGAATTCCGCCTGGAGAGCATGGCCGCCTTGGATGCAGAAGGCTCAGACGACGGGGTTTGGGCCAAAATAAACATGGACATGCGCCCGGATGAACTGGTGGCATATCTGGATCAGTACATTGTGCGCCAAGAGGAAGCCAAAGCTGTGTTGGCCACCAAGATTTGCACCCATTTCAAAAGGGCCAAATATCTCAGCCGCAAAGGCGAACAGGACCCCGCCGACGGGGTGGGCCTGATCAAGAACAATGTTCTCATGGTGGGCCCCACCGGGGTGGGCAAAACCTATATGGTCAAACTGATCGCGGCCAAACTTGGGGTGCCCTTTGTCAAAGGCGACGCCACGAAATTCAGTGAAACCGGCTATGTGGGGGGAGATGTTGAAGATTTGATCCGCGAGCTGGTGCGGGACGCCGGGGACGACCTGGAGCTGGCCCAGTTTGGCATAGTCTATGTGGACGAGGTGGATAAAATCGCCAGCTCCCACAACCTCCTGGGTCCCGATGTGAGCCGCTCCGGGGTGCAGCGGGCGTTGTTAAAGCCCATGGAAGAGACCGAAGTCGATCTGAAAACACCCCATGACCCCATCAGCCAGATCCAGGCCATAGAGCAGTTCCGCAAAACCGGCAAGCATGAAAAGCAGTCCGTAAACACCCGGCACATTCTGTTCATCATGTCCGGGGCCTTCGGAGATCTTGCCGAGATAATCCGTAAAAGGGTCAACGCCAAGGCCATGGGTTTTGGGGCCGAAGTCAGGGAACCGGCCGCGGACCAGGAATATCTCAAACAGATAACCGCTCAGGACCTGGTGGCTTTCGGCTTTGAAAACGAGTTTATAGGCCGGTTGCCGGTCACCGTGGTGCTGGAAGAGCTGGAGGCAAATGATCTTTTCGAAATTCTGATAAACCCCAACAACCCGGTGGTTATCAGCAAAAAACGCGACTTCGCCGCTTATGGCATTGATTTACGCTTTGAAACCAAGGCCTTAAAAGCTCTGGCCCTCCGGGCCGCCGAGATCAAAACCGGCGCCAGGGCCCTGGTCAGCGTCTTGGAGCAGGCGCTTTTGCCCTTTGAGAAGAAGCTGCCCAGCACGGATATCAAACGTCTTTTGGTCACCCCGGAAGTTGTGGCCGATCCCAAAGGCCAGCTGAAAGCCCTTTTGGACCAGCCGGTTCCGCAAGATTTTGAGGAGCGCTTCAATAAAGCGGCCCAGGATGAGCGCATAGAACTGCTCAAGATGATAGCCAAACGGGAGCATCTTTACATCTCCCGGCTGGACACCCCGCTAACCCCGGCCCGCATGGACCTCATCGCCGATGAGTATTACCGCACCGGCATGACCCTGGGCACGGCGTTCGAGCGCCTTTTGGACCGGCTGGACGAACTGCGCCTTTTTGAAAACGGTTTTTACGAGCGTTACAACCTGGAGATACATTTCACAGAGCCCGCCGAAGTAGGCGTCCTGGCCGGCGCGGCCAAGGAAGGCATGGAAGTGACAAGCTATCTTTCCCGGTTGAGCCAGGTGCTGGAACCGGGGCTCCGGCTGGTGAGAGAGCGCACCGGTCAGACTTTTTTCGAACTTCCTCTCAAGGCCGTGAGCGAAACCGAGGCCTATCTGCACGGGCTGTTTGAAAAGCACTATCAGGTTAAACTGGGTGAAAACGGGGAATTGATAGACAACTCCCAATGACAGGCGTCCAAGGCCCCTGCTTCATGCGAGGCCATGGGAGGCTTGGACCAACGGGCCCGGCACGCCCAAGCCGGTCTATTTCCCCGGCCCAGATCAAAGTGGGCAGGGCAATGCCCTAGAGTCAACGGACTAGGCAAAATCTTAACCGGCATGATATCCTTTTTATATAGAAGGCCTGTTTCCCAACGCATCACCTCATGCGGGGGCGAGCCGCGGCAAATGATGGCGCGGCGGCAGCGTGACAGGCCCGGCGGACCGGCAGCAAACCGCGTCCCTGAAATCAGGCTGAATGCGTATCAGCTTCTGGATTTGAACTCATTTTTGGGTGGAAGAGCCGTCTATGGCGGAATTTTGAAAAATGGTCCGGCTATAGGGGACAAGTGAAAGGAGGCAACCATGTTTTTAGACTCCAGCTTCTTGTGCACCACCAAAGCCTGTATTGGACTAACCCCGGATGAAACCGACAAACTGACCGCCATATGCAAAAAAGGCGAGGCCAACAAAGGAGATGAGATTTTTCCCGAAGCCAGCCGGGCGGACACCTTATATATCCTGGCCAAGGGCAAAATAGACCTGCGCTACAAATTGCCCGGCAAGCCGGCCACCAAAGAGACCACCATCTCCACCATAAAGGAAGGCGACACCTTCGGCTGGTCCGCCCTGGTTCCTCCGCACATTTACAAGCTGGGGGCCTACTGCGATGAAGACCGCACCCAGTTTCTCACCATCGGGCGGGAAGAGGCCCTGGAGCTTTTCCAAAATGAGCCCCATATAGGCTATATATTCATGAGCAATCTGGCCCGGGTTATCGCGCGGCGCTTTTATGAGATGGAAGAGGATATGGCCCGTTCCCACGGTATGGATCTGATGTGTGAATGGTAGGCGGTTTGCAGGCTCGCCGCCTGTGGTATAGTTGAATCCCCTTATGAATCTTGGGGCGGTCCAAGCCGGGCCGCCTTTTACGTGTTGCCAGTTACCCAGGAGAATTAATAATGATAGCCCGCTACACTCTTCCGGCCATGGGCCAGGTATGGACCGATGAGAACCGTTTCCGGGCCTGGCTGCAGGTTGAGCTGGCCGCCTGCCGGGCTTGGCACAAGCTGGGCCGCATCCCCGATGAGGATATGGCTCAGATAGAAGCCAAGGCCGGTTTTGATGTGGCCCGCATCGATGAAATCGAAAAAGAGATCAAGCACGATGTAATCGCGTTCCTGACCAGTGTGGCAGAGCATGTGGGTCCGGCCAGCCGCTTCATACACCTGGGCCTGACCAGCTCCGATGTGCTGGACACCGCCTATGCCCTTTTGCTCTGCCAGTCTGCGGATTTGCTTCTGGAATCTTTGGACCGCCTGTTGGCAGCGCTCAAAAAACGCGCCCTGGAGCACAAAAACACCCTGATGATGGGCCGCTCCCACGGCATCCACGCCGAGCCGGTGACCTTTGGGCTGAAGCTGGCCGGATTCCATGCCGAGTTCCAGCGCAACCGCGCCCGCCTCATCGAAGCCCGCAGCGCGGCGGGGCGGGGCAAGATATCCGGTGCCGTGGGCACCTATGCCAACGTACCGCCCCAGGTGGAGGAGATGGTCATGGCCGAGCTGGGGCTCACTCCGGCCCCGGCCTCCACCCAGGTGGTCTCCCGGGACGGCATCGCCCAGTATTTCAGCACCCTGGCCATCATGGGTGGGAGCATCGAACGCCTGGCGGTGGAGATCCGCCACTTGCAGCGCACCGAGGTGGGCGAGGCCGAAGAGGCCTTCAGCAAAGGGCAAAAGGGATCTTCCTCCATGCCCCACAAACGCAATCCCATAGGCAGTGAGAACCTCTCGGGCCAGGTGCGACTCTTGCGTTCCTACGCCCTGGCCGCCCTGGAGGACATGGCCCTGTGGCACGAGCGGGACATAAGCCATTCCTCGGTGGAGCGCACCATAGGCCCGGATGCAAACATCCTGGCTCATTACAGCCTCAACCGCCTGGCCGGACTGGTCGAAAACCTGGTGGTCTATCCCGAGCGCATGATGCGCAACCTTGAATCTTCCGGCGGCCTGACCCAGAGCCAGCAGGTGCTGTTGGCCCTGGCCCGGGCGGGCATGACCCGGGAGGACGCCTACCGCCTGGTGCAGACCCACGCTATGGACACCTGGCAGAACGGCGGCAGCTTCAAGGACCGGCTGGCCGCCGATCCCGAGGTGCAGGCCGGCTTGGGGGCGGATTATGCGGCCCGCCTGGATGAACTCTTTGATCCGGCCCAGCACACCAAAAACGTGGACTACATCTTTGACAAGGTGTTCAGCTGAAAGAGCCCAATATATCCGGCTAAAACGACCGGCGGCGGGTAGTTCCGCCGCTGGCTTTTTTGACATCCGGCCGGACGCCCGGCCCCCGCCCCGCTTCCATCAAAAAAATGATATCTTGGTGCCGCCTATGCGGTCCAGCGTAAGTATATTGCCGTGGGCAGGGGTTCCTGATATTATTGGTTTTAGCTATAAATCGAACAAGAACCTAACAATAGATAAGGTCAGTATATGGATTTGCACAGGCTGCACGTATTTACCAAGGTCTATGAGTTCCGTTCTTTTTCCCGAGCCGCTGACGTAGTGTTGTTGAGCCAGCCCACCGTAAGCGGGCATATCAAAATCCTGGAACAGGAGCTGGGCGTCTCGCTTTTCGACCGGCTGGGAAGGGAGATACTGCCCACCCGGGTTGCGGATCTGCTGTATGGCCATGCGGTTTCCGTTTTGGAAAAAGTCGAGCAGACCTCCATGGAGATTGATGCCTTTCTGTCCCGCTTCCGGGGAGAGCTCAAGCTGGGGGGCTCAACCATACCGGGCCAGTACCTGTTGCCCAGGGTGATGGGTGTTTTCAAAAAAAGACACCCTGAGGTCCGCTTGAGCCTGAGCGTCTCCGGCAGCACCACCATGCTTGACCAAGTGCTGACAGGTGAGCTGGATATGGGCGTGATTGGGGTGCAAGCCCAGGACGACCGCCTGAACTGCGAAACGCTTTGGGAAGACACCGTGGTGCTGGCCGCCCCCCCCGGTCACCCCTTTACATACGGGGCCGTGGAAGTGGCCGCTTTGGCTCAAGCTCCCATGGTCATGCGGGAATCGGGCAGCGGCACCTTGATCTTTGTGCTGAACGCTCTGAAAAACGCCGGACTCAAGCTGGATCAACTGCGCATAGAGGTGCAGATGGGCTCCAATGAAGCGGTGCTGCAGGGGATAAAGGCTGGTCTAGGGATCGGATTCGCGAGCCAAAGGGCCATGCAAAACGATCTGGAAACCGGGCGTTTGGTGCGCTTGAATGTGACTGGGCTGAAGCTGGAGCGCAGTTTCTATATGGTGTATCGCAGCGAACGCACCCACTCGCCGGCGGCTCGGGCATTTATGGACCTTTGCAGGCAAGAAAACGGAAGCTGAACATGGATGGCATTCAACTGGGAATTAATACGGAATCCGGGGACAAGAAACTGGCCGAGATGTCACGGGCGGCCGGTTGAGCTTCCAAAATAGGTCCGGGCGACCTAGCTGAAATACTGGAAGGACTGCCGCCCGAAATGGACCCCAACCTTTTGGTTGGGCGGGAAACCTCCGATGACGCAGGGGTGTACCGTCTGAATTCCGAGACGGCCCTGATCCAAACCGTGGATTTTTTCACCCCCATAGTGAACGACCCCTTCACCTTCGGACAGATCGCGGCCGCCAACGCCCTGAGCGATGTTTACGCCATGGGAGGCCGGCCGCTGACCGCCATGAACATTTGCTGCTTCCCCATACAGGACGTGCCAAAGTCAGCTCTTAAAGAAATTCTGCGGGGCGGCACAGACAAAATTCATGAGGCCGGAGCGGCCCTGGCCGGGGGACACAGCGTGGAGGACCCGGAGCTGAAATACGGCCTGTCCGTTACCGGACTGGTGCATCCGGACCGGATCATAAGCAACGCAGGCCTGGTCGCGGGCCAGGAACTGGTCCTCACCAAACCCCTGGGCACCGGGATCATAGCCACCGCCTTGAAAGCCAATATGGCCAGCCAAAAGAGCGTACAGCAAGCCGTGGAGCTGATGACCCAGCTCAATGCCGGGGCATGCGAGGTCATGCAGGCTCTCGGGGTGCGGGGCGCCACCGACATCACCGGTTTCGGATTATTGGGCCATGGCATGGAACTGGCCCAGGCCAGCCGGGTTTGCATCACCGTATATGCCGCCAAAGTGCCTGTTTTGGAGCAGGCCAAAGAAATGGCGGCTATAGGCATAGTGCCGGGCGGCACCAAAAGAAACCTCAAATATGTAAGCTGTGCCCTGCAGGCGGAAGGTAATGAAGACTCTGTTTTGCTGGATCTTCTGGCTGACGCCCAAACCTCGGGCGGTTTGCTGATGGGGCTCGATCCGGACAAGCTGGATGAGGCCTTGTCTCTTCTGCAAAAGGCCGGCTGCAGCGCCGCCCATATCGGACGGGTGGAGCCCGGACCGCCCGGCGTCATAAAAGTGGTTTATTAAACCGTCCCGCAAAAGGCCCCTGCCAGCGGGCTGGGCGGCTAAAATAGATTTTTCATTCACCTATTTCAGAGTTGTATTTTAACTGGCCTGAATGACGGACGAATCCCACAGCCGTCTCCTTTTGGGAGGCGGCTGAGTGTTTTATGGCTCGCGGTGGGTGCAAATATGCTTAAAGTCGGCCCCCAAATTTGCCGATGTGATGACTGAAGACAGCTTAGATCAATCCAGTCAGCCGATGGCGAAGCAAGAAGGGAACCGCAAGCCGTGAGCCACCAGGGAGAATGGATAGCCAATTGCATGCCGGACCGAGTGGCGAGGATCTCTGCCGCCAGCGTCTTTTTGCTGCAGGTGGGACCACCCAAGCCCAATCAGATGCAAAGGCAAGAGGACCTGGAAGGCAAAGGCATGGTGGGGCTGTACCGCATGGGGAAAAAAAACGAGCAGGAGGCCCGGGCCGGGCAGAAATCCTATCTTAGCGAGTCCGACTTCACCCCGGCACCCGGTGTGTTGCGCATATTTTTCGATACCACCGCAACCTGAACCCGCAATTCACCCGCCCCCTTTATCCCGCAAAAGCCAAAACATGGGAATCCCCAACCGGGGATTCGCATGTTTTATTGGGCTGACTATGGATCAGGCTGAATTCAGGCTGGGTCTTTTTAGCCCCGATGGCTTAAGCACCATCAATAGCCGAACCACTCCTTGAGGGACTCCACCAGCATCCTGCCGCTTTTTTCGCTTAGATTCACCGCATCGCGCTTGCGGAAATATCCGCCGCTTTTCTGGTAGCGCCTCAGCGCCGCCTTGGCCGGGCCGAACTCGCCGGTCTTGCGGTCAAGCTGACGGTATTTGAACAAAATCGTGGTCCAGGTGCCCTTTTGCAGGATCACCTTTTCCAACTCCTCCACCACCAATACGCCGTCTTCTTCATACTCTATGGTCAACTCATCGTAGTCGCTAGCCAATGCTCATGTACCTTTCTGAGGAAAATTACCGCTCAAAACCCGGTTCACAGCCCGGATTGGTGAATCCACATGGTAATTCGTTTTTTCCAATGACTCAGTTGCCCGCTTTAACCGGCTATATGGCTTTATACATCTGCCGGGCCGCCTGATCAAAAACCCATACGCCCGGTCCCGCTTTCCATGGAACCGGTACCAATATACCCCGGATGATACTATCATGATCGTTTTTGTTGTGCTTCAGCACCCCATGAACCGCCGCTTTCCTGGCCCCAAAAAACGTTTCCGCCGCCTTCCGTCCCCATGGGGCGCTCATTGACCGGCGCGGCTGTCATCCAGGTTTTTTCATAAAACGCAGGTCAGACTACACCCTTGAAGCGCTGTTTATCCTCTTCCAGGGCATCCACAATGCTGGAGTTGATGTCCGGCAGTTTCCACATGATGCGTTCCCAAGACGGCAGATAACGCACATGCATGGACTGGCCCCGAATCTTTTTTTCTATATTGGCGATGGTCTCGGTAAGACCATTTTCAACATGCGGCCTAAATTCCTCAGGGAAAATAGATATGAAACGCAAGAGCTTCTCTGCGGTCTGCGCAGGGGCCGAGAGCATGTCGCCGCTTTGCAGGATGGCACTGCTGAGCACATCGTACACCATGATCTCTTCCTGGTCGCGGTCATAGTCGAACTGGTTGAATTCGCTGATGTCCGAGTATTTTTTGATCATCTCCTCGGCAATGGACTCATAGGTGAGAGCCAGATCGCGGAAGAACTCTTCCCCCACTTCCACCCCTTCCTCCACAATAAGGGCGTGCAGCAGGGTGTTAATGATGTCCAAAGACATGCGGTGCAAACCGCTGCCGGGGTCCTCGGGGCTCACCCGCTGATGCTTGTGGTCAAAGTGCTTCCGGGTGAATTCCACCTGGGCCACATGGGGGGTCTTGCGGAACACCTCAATCAGGGTGAAAATCTCCACCCCCCAGTCCAGGGCGTAGCGCATCCGCTTCAGAAGATCGATGTCAAAGACCACTTCACCGGAAAGCTGGTAATCAAAACTCAGCAGATAATCCACCAGCTTAAGCATTTTTTCTTCGCGGCTGCGGCTGAGTTTGCGCTTCAGGGCGATGAGCATGGGGTCGAGCAATAGACGCTTGACCCGACCGAACATGCGCTGGCCGTCCCAGCGGGCGTAATAGGCCTTGGCAAAGGGATAGTCATGCACCAGCACCGGGAAAAACAGCCGGTCCAGCTGAGGCCTGCGGAAAGTGCGGATGTCGGCGTCCAACAGCCCCACCGTGGTGGCTCCCAGGGCTATGGCCACACCGAAACCCATGAATACGTTGCGGCCCTTGCCCCTGCGGGAAAGGTCGAATCCAATGCTTTGCAATTCTTCATAGACCCGGCTCACCGCCGGTCCGTCATTCCACTGAATCACGAAGTTATTCAGGTTGTGCTTTTTGCATATGCCTATGCAGTCTTTCACATCATCTTCAGTTGCCTGGTCCAGTCCGAATATGACATGGGCCAGATATGACGCCCCGGAAAGCTGACGCACTATGTTTTCAAAAACCGGACGGTTATTAGGATCGGTGAACTCGCTGGCCAGGGCCGGAACGATGAGTACCGGTTTTTTCCAGCGGGCGGCATGGGTGAGCTTCTGCAAGAGATCCTGGACTTTTTCCAATAAAAAATAGGTGGTTACTCTGGAATGCGTCTGTGCGAAACTTGGCATACCCTCTCCCTTATTTCTTTTTCGGCCCTCCTTTGAGGGCCGGCATGGCCCCGGCTCTGATCAGGGCCTTTTCGCCGAATTTGCTTACCAAAAGGTCTTCCGCCCTGGATACGGCCTGATCTTTGTGGGTGCGCCCCTGCTCCCAAAGCGGTGTCTGCACCCGGTCCCAGGTGACCAGCCCGCTGGCGCCCACCCCGATGAGGCGAAACGGACCGCCGGGCTTGTATTGCCTCAAGAGTTCCCTGGCGGCTGCAAAGATGTCACGGGTCTGGTCGCTTGCCTGGGCCAGGCTTTTTGAGCGGGTGACCAATTTGAAGTCCGTATGTTTAAGCTTAATGGTTACCGTGCCCGCGCACAACCCCTTACGACGCAGCCTGCGGCACACTTTCTGTGACATGGCCAGCATGTGGGCTTCAATAAGGTCGCGGTCGGCGGTGTCCCGGATCAGGGTGACTTCGTGGCTGACGCTCTTCACATCCCTGCCGGGATTGACCCCGGTTGGATCGATTCCGTTGGCCAACTCCCACAAACGGCGGCCAAAAGAGCCCAGAACCCGCTCGGTGCGCTCGGGCCCCAGCTCCCTTACCTGGATTAAATGGGAGAGTCCCATTTCTCCCAGCCGTTTTTGGGCTCCCTTGCCCACTCCGCTTACCTCCTCAAGAAGCACCGTGGCCAAAAAAGCCTCAAGATCTTCAACTATGACCAAGCCGTCCGGTTTGTCCCGGTCGCTGGCTATCTTGGCCAGAAAACGGAGCGGAGCGATGCCCACGCTGCATTTCAGACCCGTGCTTTCGCGCATGGCCGTTTTGAGCTTAACAGCGGTCTGCCCTGGGGAGCCCCATAGCGCTTCGGTGCCGCTAAGATCCAAAAAGGCCTCATCGACGCTGATGGGCTCCACCAGCGGCGAAAAGCTGCTCAGAACCTCCATCACCTTGCGGCTTACTTGCTGGTAACGCTCCATGCGGGGGGGGATGAATATGCCTTGGGGGCAAAGCCGCCGGGCCTGGAAAATGGGCATGGCCGAGTGCACTCCGTACCTGCGAGCTTCATAGGATGCCGCCGACACCACGCCCCGGGTGCTCCCACCCACGATCACCGGCTTGCCCAGCAGCTCGGGCCGGTCCAGCGCCTCAACCGAGGCATAAAATGCATCCATGTCTACGTGGGCAATCAAGAGCCCTCCATTTTTACGCCTTGTCTAATGCCCCAAAAAGTGCTAGGGTCCTAACGTTTCATATTCCATAAGTGCGGGAGTGAAGGATTTGGATCAGCCTTGCGACGCCAACCCGAGCAACTTGCCTGGTGAGCGCAACTTCGTCTGTCCCTACTATCCGTTCTGCCTGGATGTGGCCGCAGCCAACATGTGGCCCAACTTCACCTGCGAATTCTGTTTCTACAAAAAAGCCAAATCCGATTCCCGCATTGAGGAAATGGATCTTTGCGCCCCCGGCTGGGAAGATATCTGGGGGGGCGGTTCCTAAACCCGCCTCCTGCTCCGGCCATCGGAGTTGCAAGAACCCCGACCCCTTGCACCCTAAGCCGTTACAGGCCCATGCCCTCAACAGCCCCCAGCCAGTTCCTCATATTCGATGTGGACAGCGGGGCGGCTCTGTGCTGGGACTCAGGGTTGTCTTAAACTACTATTCATACCTACAGTATATTCTCCCCAGGAGCTTTAGGAAAGCGCCGGGCGCATTTTTGGCGCAGCCATTTGTGAACCACGGGATTTCCTGCAGCCACCTCACCGGACCATAAGTGCTCGCTTCCGCCTGAAAAATCGCTGATTTTTCCCCCTGCCTCGCTTATCAGCAGCGCCCCGGCGGAAAGGTCCCAAGGGCTTAATCCCAGTTCCCAAAATCCCTCGCAGCGCCCCGCGGCCACCCAGGCCAGGTCCAGGGCCGCGGCTCCCGGTCTTCTTATGCCGGAAATTTCCTGCATCAGGTCCTTGAACAACGCCAGGTAGTCTTCCAAAAGATGCTTGCGCTTGAAGGGAAAACCGGTGAACAGAACGGCATCCTGCAGATTTGTGAGAGCGCTCACAGCCATGGGTCGTCCATCCAGCCAGGCGCCCTGCCCCTTCAGCGCGCTGAACTCCTCCTTGCGGGTGACATCCAGCACCACCCCCACAATGGGCCGGCCCTGCCGCAGGGCAGCCACGCTGACCGCCACCTGGGGAATTCCATGAATGAAATTAGTGGTGCCGTCCAAAGGATCAACCACCCATTGCACCTCATCGGTGCGCATCGATTCCCTGCTCCAGCCGCTGGCAGATTCCTCGGCCAGGATTAAATGCCCGGGGTGCCTTTTTCGTATCACCTGCAGGATGGCCGCTTCGCTGCCCCGGTCGGCCTCGGTCACATAATCCGCCCGGCCCTTGTATTCCACGTTTAGCTGACGCCCCCACATCCCCCGCAGCACCTCAGCTCCGGCCCGGGCCGCATCCCTGGCGCTTTTTAATAGTTCCATGCTCACGGATAAAAATTTCTCCCTTCATAGCCCCCAATGCACAACCGGTGCTTTTATTGCCGTGTCCAACATGCTATAAGAAAAATAACAGATAGGCCAGCTACATACTGGTGCCAAAAGCTCAAGATCAACAGCGGAATAATAAATTTGTGAAGCAGCCATCCAATCCAGAGCCCGCAACCGGCACACTGCCTGAACCGCGCATCATCCCCAGGCCGGAGCACAGCCTCAGCCGCAAGTTCATAGACACAGACGCCCTCAAGGTATTATACCGTCTGCACCGGCATGGTTTTCTGGCCTATCTGGTGGGTGGGGGCGTGCGCGATTTGCTTTTGGGTAAAAAGCCCAAGGACTTTGATGTAGGCACCGACGCACACCCCAAACAGATCTACAAGCTTTTCGGCAACAGCCGCATCATAGGCCGCCGGTTCCGCCTGGTTCAGGTTTTTTTCAAGGGCGGCAAGATCGTTGAGGTCAGCACCTTCAGGCGCTCCGCCCCGGTGGATGACGATGAGGTATTAAGCGCCAACAACACATTCGGGACTCCGGCCGAAGACGCCCTGCGGCGCGACTTGACCATCAACGCCATGTTTTACAACATAGCCGATTATTCCATCGTGGATTATGTGGACGGAATCAGCGATTTGAAATCCGGGCTGATCCGCGCGGTGGGAGATCCCCAGGTGCGCTTTTTACGCGATCCGGTGCGCATTATGCGGGCGGTGCGCCATGCGGCCCGCATAGACTTCAAACTGACCCCCAACACCCTGCGTGCAGTTGAGATGCACCGGGACAAGCTCGGTATGTGCCCGCCCAGCCGCATCCGGGATGAACTGATGCGCGACTTAAAAGGCGGCGCCGCCGGACCCTGGCTGGAACTGGCCCACCAAACCAAGGTGCTCTACAGCCTTTTGCCCACCCTGGAACCGCACTATGGCCATGACGATTCGGAACTCAGGGCCCGGGCCTGCGAACTGCTTTGCCAGGTAGACGGCCTGCGGCGGGCGGGCCAAGAGGTGGAAGAATCGGTGGTGACCGCCTGCCTGTTCTGGCCGGTTCTGGAAAAACTCAGCCGGGATCTGGAGCTGCCTCCGGGACATCCCGGCAGATCCCGCTGGGTGGAATTCGTGCGCGCCGCCCTGCCCGCTCTGGCCGAACCGGTGATGTTCGCAAAACGCATGATGGAGCGCACCTGGCAGATCAGCGGGGTGATGGGCTTTTTGCATGAAAACATGCGGGTTCCGCGGCTGCCCAAAAAAGTCACCAGCAAGGGCTACTTTGCCACCGCCTGCCAGCTGGCCCAGCTTTTGGGCGACGATCTGGAATCCATGGTCCAGCCCCCGTCTAAAAAACGCCGCCGCAGACGCCGCAAAAAACCCCGCCCAAAAAAACCAGACCTTACTGCCAAAGCAACGGATTAATGTCCGGTCCGGTGGACAACCCCCTCTTGCTATGGTAAAAAGCGGGTGTGGTTGGGCGGTTAGCTCAGTTGGATAGAGCGTTGGCCTCCGGAGCCAAAGGCCGTGAGTTCGAATCTCGCACCGCCCACCAAATAATTTAATACATATCAGCAAGTTAAAGAGGTTTACTGCACTAGGCGTAATCCTCTTTTTGATTCTGAGAGGGACTTTGAGAGGGACTTTTCTGGAGTTTGTTCCAATACCGCTATGGCATCCCTCTCCGCAGACCCAATGCTGTGCAGATAGATCTCAGTGGTTTCCCGGCTCTCATGGCCCAATAAACGCTGGATGGTTCCAATGGGAACATTTCCCTGATCCAAATGTGAAGCCCCCGCGTGCCTCAAAGCATGGAACCGAAAGTACCTAACCCCTGCTTTTCTGCATAGCGTCTTCATGAATTTCTTGCGGTCCTGGTATGGGCCTTCCACTATTCTGCCAGCCTTGCTGCTATAGTAAGTGTGCCAGAATACCCAAGGTAGATCTTTTCGCCTATTCTGATATCTTGCCTTCATGATTCTGTACAAGCGGGTAGTCATGGGAACCTTGCGTGGGGTAAGATGCCCACCTTTTTTCTTCCGCGTATACAAAATTACGAAGCAGCCTGGCAAATCCACATCATCCCAGGTTAATCGATTGATCTCATTGACCCTTGCCATGGTGTCACGAATGGTCCACAAATAGTCTTGTGTATCTTCGTCAGCCAAAGAAATAACCAAGTCTATGTCCTCTGCAGGGGGAACATACTTGAGCTTTTTGCCCTCCGGTATGAAATCAATTTCGGAGGTAGGGTTGGCCAAGACGAGTTTACGCTTGATTGCCCAGTTGAATGTCGCCCTAATAGTTCTCAGCTCCCGATTAGCCGTGTAGGCAGAAACAATTTTATTGCGATGCAAAACGAATCGTTCAATCATCTCTCTGGAGATCTGCCCTGCTTGCAAGTGTCCCCACTGCCTCACCCACCGTTTGGCTAGGCTCTTGTAAACCCTGTAATGGTGTTCGGAGTTGTAAGCCTTAACGTGATCTAATCTTTGATTAACCACTTCCAAGAAGTCCGTGTCGGTTAGGATCTCGTCCCCTGCCTTTTGCATCGGTGGATTTTTCAGTTCCTCCTTTCTTAGCGCTTCTTTCCGTTGAGCTAGACGCTTGGTTTCGTAATACCCCTTCTGATGTCTTTCGCCTTTTAGGACGAAGTCGTACTTCCAGCCCCGTCCCTTTTCCAAATAAACGCTCATAGAGGACCTCCTTCGGTGGGAAGAAGTAAGACCCTCCGAGCTTGCCGGCGCCAAGCTCTCCGGCGTGGGCGTAGACCCAACTGAGACTGCGCCCCAGGAACCCGGCTACCTCCTCGGCGGTCATTATTTCATAGGTGTCTGGCATGGTCAATTCGCATACCAATATCAGGTCCTTCTCCTGGTCAAAAACCTAACCAGCAGAATGACCACCACCAGGGTCAGGCCCAGGCTTACAACCTGCTCCACGGCAGAACTGCCGCCGCCTGAAATGGTTGTAATTACGCTGTCCACTTCCCTGGTGAGACCCTGATAAGCTCTTGCCGACAACCGGGCAACAATCCTTATCAGGAACAGGCTGATGGCAAAGGCAACCAGTACTCCGATTAATCTAGTCAGCCAATCCGGCATGTTAGCTCCTCTCTCCTTACTCAAAGCCTGCCAAGGCTTTCATTTGCCGCGCCTCTTGTTGAACAGCAGCTTGATGAGGCCGAGAGTAAAAATGACCCATAGGATTGTTTGCGCTGTTTCCCCTGACATGCTCGCCATCCTTTCCAGCTAATAGGACAACCTCATGGCGTGTTGGTTCACTCGCCTCTTGGCTCCATCTCCCAAATCAGGCGGAAATCTATCGCCTCTCTCAGCAAAGCCAGTTCCTGGCTGGTGTCGACCAGATATCTAGCCCGATCTCTGGTGAGAGCGTCAGGACAGACCACCACTACCCGGCCCACTCCTGAGCGGAAGTCACCAACACAGTTTTTGACCACATTATCCAGACTGAAGGTAACTTCCAGGGCCACCGATTGGCCATCCTGCTCGGTGACCAAAACATCAACCCGCTTGCCAATCCGTGTGTCCGGAATCCCTTCGATCCTGGCCTGAGCGCCCCTCTCCTCTGCCCAGGCTTTCAGATAATGCTGGAAGCAACGATGCCTGAAGCTCCCGCTGCCTTTGGGCGGCTGGATACCGAGCTCATAGGCATTGGGCTGGATTTCGTAATAGGTTCCCGGTCTGCGGCCGTGCAGAGAAATCTTGCGGGGTGTGATGAACTGTTTTTTACGTAGCCAGGCCAGAGCCGCATCCAGGCTTTTCGGTGACAGAAAGCCCTTGACGCTTCGCTTAAGCCCAGTCCGGGATAAAAAAGGTTGAGCAGACAGCAGCTTCAGAACATAACCGGCATCTGGTTCAAATTCAGGCGGCTGTTTTTTTGTCACCGTCTCAGGGGCACGTCGGTAAACCACCTGTCGCTGCAACTCAGACCAATAGGGGGACATCTGAACGGCGAGATCATCATCGGTGATGAAATCAGGCATATTAAGCAAGGGAACTCTTATCAGGAAGGGATCAGGATGTCGACCGTATCTTACGATCGCCTGCCCGATTTCCAGCTTGGATATATACTTGGCCTGTTCATCGTCCAAGTTCCAACCCTTTTTGACGGTTTCAAAATCCTGTCCTGACTGGGCGCCGAAGGCAATCTTTAGGAAACAATTGCTGGCTGTGGTGTCACTGAGGGTGGCCGGTTCCTGGGTGGCGCTTACCATGGCGATATTGGCTGCCCTGACCCTGGCTATGTTCTGATCCCAGGCCGAGTCATCCCACTCATCGCGGTTGGGGTGATTCATCAATTCCCTGGCTTCCTCACAGATGAATACGTGAAGCCGTCCCACTCCTCGGTCAGTTTTACGATTGTGGTGATAAAGTGAACTGATGATGAAAGCCGTAATCATGGCCTGAACCTTTGGATCAAGCCCGTCCAATTCGAGGACCAGTAATTCATGGTCAGTAAAGTTGGAAAAGGGGATTCCCCGTACACAATCGAATATTTCACTTTCCAGAAGCAAATCCAAGCGGGCCACAATCCTGGCCAGCGTGTCCGCCATACCGTATGTCCTGGTTTGTTTCTGCCACGCCTGGATCAGGTTTCGAAGGTCGCGCAGGTTCGCCTGGGGCTGGTTTTTGAGCAAAATTTTTTGACTGGTTATCAGTTGGCTGCGGGTGAGCACATAGCCCATCAGGGTGCGGCACATTACATCTGAAAACATTACTCTGTGCTCGGAAGGAGTTAGAAAATCATATACTTCCAACGGGTTGAGCCTTAGCTGCTCCTTGGTGATGAATTTAGCAGAGGGAAAATGATGTAGGAGACCTCTATATTCAGCCTTTGCTGGATCGATGATAATGACCCTAACCTGGATGTCGCTGACCGGATCGAGTCTCTGGGTTACCAGGCTATAAACCAGGCGGCGCAGTAATTCGGTTTTGCCCCTTCCGGTGGCGCCAGCTTCCGCCAGGTGCTTGTCAAGGTCATTGAAGCTCAGGCCAAAAAAGAACCTCTGATTTTCATCCAGGTATCCCAACTTTATCGGGCCGTTGAGGTGATCTTCGAACTCCCAGGGAAGAGGCAGCTTGAATGGGGTATTGAGTTCACGCATCCTTGCCACCAGGATGTTGCGCTTAGCGTTGGCAAGGATCATAGGAAATCTATTCAGGTGATTTATCAAAGGAGCAAAGTCGCCGGTGGCCTGAGCCCGCTTAAGATGCGACCTTACTCCCGGCTGATCACACATATGCCCCGATCTCAAAATTTCCACCAGTTCCAGGTTTTGGTCCATTTTGCCGGCCATGCTCCACCTCTTAATCCATTAAGCCGCAAAAAAGGCCGATTATTACAGCGCAGCTCAGGAGTAAAAATATGGCAATGGCTGTTGCTCTATCAGCACGGCATTCCTCACAAACGGCGCCCCCCTGATCGTCGCAGATTCCGTCATAACCGTGTTTGACCATACGTTGCCCAGGATTTCGACGGTGGAAGTGAAAGACCGAAATGCAAAATCCATGGAGATCTCCGGGCTGTTTGCCATCAGCGCTGGCCATATGAACAGCATGGCCGCCACACGACATACCGATAAGTCTTTTGTGGTCTATGCGGTTTCCCCCTGCATCGATATTTATATGCTCGGTTTTGCTGTCGATGAATTCTCCGTTCGGACCAGGCCTGCTTGAGTTGGTTGCGGCTTGGAATTCCAAACGAGTGGGATCGTACGGATTAATGGCGAAATTTTCGTTACTTATGAGGTCAGTGACGGTTTCGCCGTTAATTGGGTCTTCGGGGCTTCGTGCGCTGGATTGGCTTTCAGGACTCATGATTTGCCTCCCATTTAAAACGGCTTCGTGGCTATTTCTTAGATTCGGGCGGACCCGGTTTTACCCTCCTCTTTGGATGCGATGGCTTTTTGAACGAAACAGATTTAGAGGATCTAGGTTTAATATGTCTGACAGGTCCAGGTTTTTTAACTTCAGCTTGATAGTCACACCAAATAATTTGTTTTTCTTCCTCAGAACATTCTTTAGCACTAATTTTTAACTCTAAATCGCGTTGATAAATAGCGATTTGATCAGCTAATTCTGGATACAGTTTGATAAATGTTTTTTGAACAAATTTGCTTGCTTCATGCTTTTGGCGACGCATTGTATCGTATGAGAGCTTATGTCGCTCAGCATATTTCTTGCCAATGTCCTCCCCATTCAACTGATCTCCTATGATTTCAGCTGTGATAGAGGCATACTTAGAGTTCCTTTCCATGCAAGTTGCCTGTATCAATTCAATCAAAATATTTTGTTCTGCCAAACATAATAAACTTTCGGAGTCGTAGAAGTATCCTTGAGAAGAATCAGAAGCAAAGTCGCTGCGAGAAATACCTTGAAGATTGTTTTGATAAACTTTTACAGTGTGTCCTTTATGATTTTCTTTCTGCATTGCCAATTCTACCTGTGATTCACGTGAAATGGCTCGTTTAAATAAGTCATTACTACGTAGTACTGCTATTTTGCATGCATACCAATAGACTTTGCAAGAAAAGCCATTTAGAATGTGAGTTATATTTTGTTTTTTTGAGTGTATCTCATAACTAATCTTTTCTGCCTCTTCTTCAAGTTCATCGATTGTAAGACCAGGTTTATAGGCAATAAACATTTTGGTAATCTGTTTAGCAATTTTCATGCGATACTGCTCAATTTCTTTTTGCTGTTCAAAGCTAAGGGTTTCCATGTGAGTGGCGTATCGTTCAATATATTTATACCAATTCATGGTAATAATCCTTCGATTTATTGTGGTAGAAAGCTATAATTACTATAATATATTGCATTTCTCAATTATTTGACTTTAAATAGCATCTATATAATCATTTAATCAGTTGCATACCAAACCTTATACTCAACACATTTTGTGTAGAATTATTTTTTTTGGTATGTTAAATTAAATAATGTGATAATTAATGTTTTCATATTTAGTTGGTTAAACTGTATAACTTGCTTGTATTATAGCTTTCAATCAATGCAATACGATTGAATATTTCTTTTAAGATATGTGACAATTTTAATGGAAATCTGTGCACAAATAAACACATAATAAATTTTGTTTTTATCGCTAAATATTAAATGTGACCTTGTGATATATATGATATCAAAAATTGCTTAAATTAAATGCAATCAGGCCACCAAACATTTACTAATAATTTTTCGGGGTGATTATGTGTAAAGAAGTTAAAGCAAATAGAATAAAAAGAAAAATATATAATACATTAATTAATGAATTTAAAATTCATTTGACCCAGATACCTTCTTTTTTTCAAGATAAAATATTACCAAATAAAATTACTGATTTTGCAAGAAATTTACAAGAAGAAGACAACCTTGCACTCTGGGCATTTTGTTTATTTATCCTATATGATCTAGAAAAAGAGGCACATAATCATTTTTCTTTACAGAGTTCGGCAAATATAGTTAGCATGTACCAATATGCTAACAATTACTGGGCAGAAAAAAAACATGAAATAAAAAATGATCCTGAACTCTCTGAATTTTTAAAAAAATATCAAATTCCATTCCTTGCGTCACCAATTTCATTCGAAGTTATGGATAGACGTGTCGGTATGATAATAAAATATTTTATTGATCCAGCGTAAGATTTAACACCTAGTTTTCGTTGACGAATTGTATATAGTTTGGGCGCAAGACTTGGTGACTGTAAATAAATTACTATACCGTAATTTTCGGAGTATTTGGAAGTAAAGATTCAAGCTCAAAAAGTTGGAGGAGTTTGCCCCTGTTCATTTGAATTTGACAAACTCGTCTCTTGATTGAAATATATATTAAATTACTATTGATGATTATAACAATATAATGTCTTGCTATATCTTAATAATATTATTACGTATTAAGCCTTTAATTCATTTAACACGATTGCTTTAATTTACTATTGAGTACATTTTCAATATTGAGAAGGAAGTATTTGAAATATGAAGAACATATGGCTTAATAATACAAGATATGGTTCTTTGGATCTTAATACTCATACAATATATTTACCTTTTACAAAAGAATACATGGGTCGTCCAAATGATGTCCTTGCACATGAATTAGTTCATTTTATTCAAATGACAACAACGAGATTTGGCATATTACATGAGAATTTAATTAACAATATTCATCTCAGTTATCACTATTTATTAGCGGTATTGAGTGAAAATAAAATTCAACTAAAATTTCCTTTATATAAATATATTCAAGATATTGGATTGGGAAATAAATGTAAAGATAGAAGACTTATAAAGTATTATAATCTATTATATAATAATATGAAGGCGTTGGAAAGGCTTTTTGGGTCACAACAAACAATTGACATTAAACTTGATAATATCATTTCACTAAAAATTGAAATAGATGTTGAAAAATGTGCTTTTATATTGAATGATTCAACTATCCTCAAAATAAGTCCACGATTTATATTAGAGTCAATGTCATTCGCAATAGATCTAATTGATCGCATTGATAGTCCATCTAAAATGACAGTTAATATCCCAGTTGATTGTCCAGAATATTGGTTGGCGTTGGGGTATTTAGAATACAGCACTAGTTCATCACCTGGATCAATATTCTTTTTATGCCTTTGCTGTTGGTATTGTTTATTATTTGGTCCAGAACAGCAAATTGATGAATTAGGATATTTCACTGGCTATGATATTAATTTCAATGATATATATACAAAACTCTTTTTAAAAATGCTTAAGATGGGTAAATTTTTCTGTGAGCTATTTAAACAGGCTGCTTCTAATGGAAATGATCCAAATGAGAAAATGGTACCTATTTTTGAGGAATTATTAAAGAGATCAGGATACAAGACGAGTTTAAATTATCTAATAAAGAATACAAAAAATGAATTGATGCAAATTTATAATTTTTTATTAATGATTCGTGGAAATGAAAACAGGGACTCGAAAAAAGAGAATACAATTGATGGAAAGACAAAACAGGGGATAAATTATTTAAATAATGATAAAAAAATTTTCATGAAATCAAATAAAATATCAATTAATCTTGTTAATTATTATATTGCAGATTTATTTTATAAAAGTGTATCTGAGTATGAACAGATATTATTTGCTCCATTTTTAATATTTTCGGATGATAATTTGCCACGACCAATTATTTTTTATAAGGATTCAGTAACTTGGCCTACCTGTTTAGGGAAAGAGATATGGGAACATAGGCAAGGTAGAATTCTAAGCAGTAATATACTCTGGAATTCTTCTTTGGAATGTTATGATCGGAAATTTGCTTTGGATTTTAACACTCGTACTCACTTCTGGCCCGATTGTCCAGACCGCCTTTTTTGTAAATTTATAGTAGGAAAAACTGGTATTCAATTCTGTAAATCTGCTTCATATAGAAACTATGTAATGCAAAAAATTAAAAATGATATCATGTTAACCGAAACCATGATGAAGAATCAAGTATCTTATTGGAATAAAAATAGAAAAACTTAACTTATCAACCGCTAACTTTCACATTTCATAAAATTTTAAATTGAAAGTCTTACAAATGTTAAAAGATATTAAATAAAATACCATAATTGGTTATTAATGTTGTTGTGACTTACTTTTCTTGCGAAGCGTGGGGTTTAATACCCCGTAGCTTGCTACGCTTAAAATGGTACTCGCCTGCAGCCTACAACGGGGACGCGATAGGCGGTAAACTAGTTCTTAGCGAAAGTGCAGCGCTTCGCAAATTTATTCAATAGTTTTTAAAAACCTGGCTACTACCTGTTGCGTTAACACCCCAGATATCTCTCGTGTGTTACCGTAACGTCCTTTAAAAATTATACGTGCATTGATCAGACCATAAAGATCTAGAAAACTAATTGCATCTGAAAATCTGCGTTGGGTCAGAGGTCGTACTGCACAATCGGTGCATACTTTGCGATAAGCCTGATATGCATCTCCTGTATAAATTTTTGAAAGTCTACTAGTATGCATCATACGATAGCATGCCTTTAAGGCAAGTCGCTGATGCTGTGCAAGAGCGTGTATCAAAGCCTCAGACTTGTCTTGCTCCAGATGTTCCTCAGCGAGGTCAACTTCTTTATTAGTAAGCTGACCACTAGTTTCTTCGGCTATTTTCACGGATTTTACAAGTATTTCAACAGCCTTTCTGGCATCACCGTTTTCTCTTGCAGCCACAGCTGCGATCTTTTTTATTGCAGCCTCGTCTACTTTTCTGGCATCTAATGCCTTGTTAACTCTTAGATTGAGTATCTCCAATAAATCCATTGCATCGTAGGGCTCGAATATTATATCGGTTTTCTTGAGAAAGCTGATGATCCTGGGATCAAGAGTCTTTTCCCAGTCCAAGCGATTAGTAAGCAGAATTAAAATTATCCGACAATGGACTTTACGTGGCAGTGTCTTAGCCAAGAATGTGAGGAACTGATCCACATTGGGCCTAATATTATCAGCTTCATCGATAAGAAAACAATGATAGCCTGGCTTAAGCTTGAGGCTTTTAATAATTTGTTCCTGCATTTGTTCAATTGGAACACCTTTACGATATCGTCTCGTTTCCGGGTCTATTGCAATTGCAGTCTCATTCAAAGCACCGAAAAAGGTTTTAGGTGAGGTCAAGTCAATGTAAGAATAATCAAACGATTGTTCAAATTTTGCTGCTACAGATGAAAACGAATTTAAAACATGCATTAGTGTAATCGTCTTACCTGAACCAGTCGGACCGTAGACTAAGGCGGAAGATGGGTGGACTCCATCCAATATTGGTGCTAAATGCATTATTATCCGTTTGAGTTGCTTTTCTCTAATATTACGGTTGAATATTGCTTGTAAAATATGTGATCTTTCAAAGCCTGGCAACTTTTCGTCGTCCAAGTATCTCGGATTCAGAATTATTGATTGATTTCGTCTTTGCATACGAAGTTGTTCAATTAACAATTCTGTGCTTTGTGAGCAAATGTTTTGTTTGTTTTTCATTTTCCATTGGACATTTCCTTCGATAGGATATCTATTAAATCAAAAGTATATAAAACTATGCTACCATCGGAGAATGATAATCTATGTAAGGGAGAAATTGTCTTGTCCACCACTGGTAATACAAAAAGCGATTCGTCATTTTGATAACTACTACTAAATAACTAATTTTATTATTGGTAACTCGATATATATATATTGTTGCATAGGAAATTTCTTCCCTATCTAGTGTCGTAACTTTAAGGTAGCAAAATGTTATGATTTTACCAAAGTAACATGCCTAGAATGATTATACTATTTGATGAGCTATCAACCATTTTGTTTTCCATGATTATCTGGCAGGCAGGCGGTCGTTCGCCCTTCGGGCTCACGCCCTACTCCATCGCCCACAACCCCCTACTTCACGCCCTTCGGGCGCTTAGTATGGGAACGTGGTCGATTCCGTCTGCGCCGAACTGACGTCTGAACAGGTGGAGGTGGTTGCATGAATTTAGAAGCGGCGGTTGGTGCGTGCTACCCCAAATTGTCATGTCATTTTCACATTTGCGCCCTGCGGCGCCGTACTTCTTTTCAGTAACTGTGCCCGCCCGCCCGAGTGGGAGGGGCGATGGTCGGCTTTTTTTGCTTTTTAGCTTTGCCTTATCGTGGTAATTTAGCAGAGATGGCCGATTAATTAAGTGAATTTAAGGCAAAGTTAAGTCTTTGGGGGTTTTAGGGGGGGAAGCAGCACATGTTCAAAACAGCCTGTTTTTACCACTAAGTAGTTAGAAAAACACAATATTTAAATAGTAGATATGTCTATAGGTAATATTATGGGACTACTTGACATGATGCAGAGGGGATGCGAGCGGTTTGCTGCTCTTGCTGAATCTGGACAGCCATTTGATAGGCGTCAGTTTGGAAAAAAAGCCGGAAAAGCAGCAATTGTCAACGGTCTTTTAAAACTGAGCCATTTTCGGTCGTGAGATTTGAGCCACTTTGATCACTTTTTTGCACCTGTCGCATACCCTCAGTGTTTCTTCCTTTGAGACGATAGCTGTTTCCTTTTATGTTGAGCACCACGCTGTGGTGGAGCAGCCGGTCCAGTATGGCGGTTACGATGACGTGGTCATGGAACAGCTCTGCCCAGTCAGTGAATGCCTTGTTGGAGGTAATGATGGTGCTGCTTTTTTCATATCGGTTTGCAATGAATCTGAAGAACAGGTTGCACTGCTCGCGGTCGATGGGGGTGTAGCCCACCTCATCAACGATGACCATGCCTGATTTGTGATAGCTGCGGCCCTTGCCGGGGCGGTTTGCATCATGGTCCTTTTTGAGTTTGGTGATCAGATCCTCCATGGTGGTGAAGTAGATGCTCAAGCCAGCGGTGCAAGCCTTCACTGCCAGGGCCACGGCCAGATGGGTTTTTCCCACCCCGGGCGGTCCCAGAAAAATGATGTTGCCCTTGTCCGTGATAAAGTTCAGATCAAACAGCGACATGACTTGGCGCTGGTCCAGGCCGGGCTGGAAGGTGAAGTCAAACTCGTCAATGGATTTGACAAAGGGCAGGCCTGAGATCTTGAGCGCGGTTTCTATGCGGCGCTGTTCCTTTTGGGCCACTTCCTCTTCCAAAAGCTGATCCAGAAAGCCCAGATAGCTGGCGCTGCCGTCTTCCGCCGCCTTGAGTGACTGATCAAGGACCTCCCTGATTCTAGGCAGACGCAGGCGGGTCAGGTTGGCTTCTATGCGTTCAAGCACCAAAGTGTCGCTCATGGCCGTGCCTCCATGGCTGCAAAGTCATCGTACATGCCCAAAGGCCGCACCTGCACGTCCATATGGTAACGCGGTTTAGCCGGGCTGATGGTATGCTTGGCCCTTGCCTTTGGCCTGCGCCCGGTGCGGTACTTTCGCTGATTCATCTCCTTATCCCTCTTAAGGGCCGCGTAAAAACGCTTGTCCTGCACCAGGTTGCCCTTGGTCTCCGGCACCGTGTAGCTTACGATCAGCTGGTTATCGTCAAAGATACGCATATGGTTATCCTTGACCCGCAAGGTGAGCTGTTTGCCCACCAGGCGGTGGGGCACCACGAAGCTGTTGCACTCAAAGCGCAGGGTGCAGTCCTTGTACACCTTTCTGCTCAAGCGCCAGGAGGTATCAAAGGCAAGCTGCGGCAAGGCCTGTAGATGGGGCTTTTCACGCTCAAAACGCTGGGCCACCACCTCATGAACCGTGCCGTGAACCCGCTTCTCTTTTTTGATCAGCCAGGCCATGAGATCGGCGTTGGCGCTTTTAAGGCACACATAGCCGTATCCCCGCCAAAAGCCCTCGCGGATAAAATTGTAGGGCCGCTCTATCTTGCCTTTTACCCAGGCCGCATAGCCAGGAGCCACCTTTGGTTTGAAGCCATAATGCAGAGCAAATCCCACCAGACTGTCATTGAACTTGTTTTTTCCGGCCAGCCTGCCGATATACACGTTTTTCATGCGGTCGTAGAGAATCTCAGCCGGCACCCCGCCGAAGTGCTCGAAGGCCCGCATATGGCAGTCCAGAAAGGTGGGCAAATCGCAGCGCGGAATCAGCTCGGCGTAGATCTTGCGCGAATAGCCCAGGATCATGGCAAACATATAGAGCTTTTCCACACTCCCGTCTGCATGCTCAACCTGGAATTCACCGAAGTCCACCTGAGCCTGGTGACCCGGCTCGGTCTCGAACCGTAGGTAGGCCACTTTCTGAAACTCGTCCTTGAGCTCACGCACCTTGCGCTTGACGATCTCGTAGCTGCCCAAAAAGCCCATGGCCGCCAGCCGGTCGTAGATCAAGGTGGCCCGGTAGTAGCTGTCTTCTTCAAGCCAGGCCTGGATATTGCCAATGTAGGGATCAAGCAGACTGCTGCGCTGCCTAACCGCTGGCTGCCGGAAGACATGGCCCGGATCGTCCAGATGCTTTTTCACCGTGTTGCGGCTGATGCCAGGCTTCCGTGCTATGGCGCGCTGACTCAGACCTTGCCGATGAAGCGTCACTATGTCCAAAACGGTCTCCTTTTTTTCACCCAAGAGCCTCCTGTCAATACCCAGGTTAAAACCCCTAATATAGGCTCTTGACCCGGATGCTTGAACTGGATTGAGTTGGCCTGGCCCAAGGCCTCCAGCTCACTTCCAAGGTGGCTCAGTTTAATACGACCGATTTTGGCTCAGTTTAATACGACCGATTTTGGCTCAGTTTAATACGACCAGGAACAGCAATATACACTGGTGCCGCAGGAGTTGGACTTTATGGACTCTATCAAACACTAAAAGCAACGCCCGCAGCAGCGCAAACAGAAGCGCACGCAGCGATTCCTCAAAAACCCTATGAAATGCCTCCGGATCACGTTTTAGAGCAGTGGATGGCACAGCCTGTAGAAGAAACACTCAAAGGCACAGGCGTTGTGTATGTAAATGATGGTACTTATCAGAGAGAGGTATTTCAGGAGCATCTGCCGGGAGATCAGAGAAGGCCGGTGATGGCCCTATTTTTTGATAATCGCGAAGATTACTCAATGGGTAACGCATCTTTGCTTAGGACGATAGGTGACTATTTTCCAAAAATAAAGAGATGTGGATACAAAATAAGTGATGAAACTCATACTCCAAAAGGCATGCTATACATAGCGACATAATTAATTGCGCATAATAATTAGAAGTGGTAATCTGTATGCATGAGAGCTTTAAGCATATCCGATGCCCAGGATGTGGTTCTTGCCCTGCAAGACGAGATCAGGCGGTCAGATCAGGCCCGCTATGACCATAGGCTTCATGCCCTTTTACTGGTTGCCCAAGGCATGAGCTGCCGTCAGGCCGCTCTATATCTTGGTGATTCACCCCGCACGGTAGCCTATTGGGTTCACCGGTTTGAGGATGAGGGGTTGGCTGGTCTGGCTGATGCTGACCGCCCTGGCCGCCCTAGAAGACTCAACGATGATCAGCTGACTGAAGTGGCTGAAGCGGTGAGGGGTTCTCCACTTGATTATGGGCTTGAGAGCGGCCTTTGGGATGGCAAGACCCTTTCCGCCTTCATTTCCAAGCAATTTTCAGTGGAGCTTGGTGTGCGGCAATGCCAGCGGCTGTTCAGGCAGCTTGGTTTTCGCCTCCGCAAACCACGGCCGGCCACGGCGGGCGCAGACCCGATCAAGCAGAAGGAATATAAAAAAACTACATGAGTTAGCCAAAGACGATACCGTGGATGTGTGGGCTGTGGATGAGGTTCATTTTCAATTGCACGGTTCAAGATGCCGCATGTGGGTGCCGCCTGAGAACAAGGATCCTGTGGTCTTGCACAACCCCACTCGGCAAAAGGTCGGCTATTTCGGAGCGGTCAGGCTGCGCGACGGGAAGTTCTTTTATGAACGGGAAGAAGAGGTCTTCAATGCCGAGACTTTCTTTTGCTTTGTCAAACGGTTGCGTCAGATCAGCTCACATGCGAAACGCAAGGTGGTGCTGATAATCGATAATGTGCGATATCATCACGCACTTTTGCATAAGCCCTGGAGGAACGGCTGTGCAGATAAGTTTTCTTTTATGTTCATGCCCCCTTATAGCCCTGAGCTCAATCCCATTGAACGCATTTGGAAGCTCACCAGGCGAAAGGCCACCCATAACCGTTATTTCAAAAGCCTGCCTTTCATGATGGCCGCAATTGAAAAACACTTTGTGACATGGGCAAAACCGAATGAAACAATAAGACGATTATGCGCAACTAATTAAGACGTTGCGTATAGAACACTTAAGTACCCTTTATCCGCCAATAGCTAAGTCGCAATTAACTCCTGCGATATTATGTTACCATGTGTCTGATGGTAAGGTTAAATACGACGATCAATTAGCTGGTGGTATAAGCAAATTATCTACTTTGAAAGAAAACATAGCAATA
Source organism: Desulfarculaceae bacterium (assembly GCA_963675675.1). Classification (GTDB taxonomy): domain Bacteria; phylum Desulfobacterota; class Desulfarculia; order Desulfarculales; family Desulfarculaceae; genus Dethiosulfatarculus. The sequence goes on along the minus strand of OY776512.1, from coordinate 5,595,283 downwards.
TTTAGAGACTATATCCCTAAAAACATTCTATCATAGAGCAAAATTTATATACCTGTATTATTGATAGAGATACATGAAAAAACTAGTTCATGTATTATTCCATGTATTAATCCTTATAATTGTATCAAACTTCGGTAGTGCTGTTGGTAACCTGGATTATGCGGCAAGTTAGCTTTAAAATGGGGTTCAGATACGCTTAACTTCTTGATATAATGAACATAAATCGACACTGATTGGAGGTTAAGCGGTGCATCGAAGTGGTGAAGGCAAAAAAGAGGTTCTAAGGCCAGGTTTTGACCGTTCAATCATGATTGATTTTCAGGGTGCCATGCTTTCATCCGACACTGGTTTTATCCTGATGCGTGAGCTTGATCAACGGCACAATGTTATTGCGCCGATGGCTGATATTTTGGAGGACAGCCGTTCTACTTCACACACCAAGCACAGCCTGTTACAGATGATCCGGCAGCGTGTATACCAAATGGCTGCCAGCTATGAAGACTGCAACGACGCCGATTTCCTGCGAGTTGATCCCGCCCTTCGGCTTTCCCTGGGCAAAGGGAAAGAGCTTGGAGCCGGGCAGTCTGCACTGTCCCGTTTGGAGAGCGACATTCTCGGCAAAGTCCAAGGGCTTGCAGCACTGGATGAAGCTGTTTTGCGTGGGGCGGATGCTTTGATCAAAAAGAAGGATAAATACCGCTTCATCCTGGATGTGGACTCCACCGAAGACCCGGCCCATGGAAAGCAGGAGGGCTGCGAGTACAATGGCCATTTCGGCAAGAACTGCTTTCATCCCATTGTGGCCTTCACCGGCGATGGCGATTGCCTGGCTGCCGAGCTTAGGCCCGGCAATGTGCATTCAGCCGACGGGGTGCTTGATTTCATACGGCCAATAGTCGCAAGGTATCACGCTTGGTTCAAACTATTCTGGTTCCGGGGTGATGCAGCGTTTGCCCAGCCCGATGTATATGACTATTGCGAGGCAGAACACATAACCTATTTCATCCGGCTTCCCATCAATGACACACTGAAAAAGATCATGGAGCCAGAGATAAGCACCCGCCCGGTGGGCAGGCTGCCCAAGTCCGGAGTCAAGGTCCGGCTTTTCGAGTTTCCCTACCGGGCTGGGACCTGGAAGAAGCGCCGCCGGGTGATCTGCAAAATCGAATGGCACAATGATGAGCTATTCCCCAGGGTGGGATTCATCGTGACCAATTCTACCAATCCTGCCTGGAAGGTGGTACGTGCGTATAATGGCAGGGCCAACGTGGAGAATCGAATCAAGGAGGCCAAGAATACCTTGCGCTGGGACAAGACCAGTTGCCACAAATTTGAGGCAAATCAAGCCCGTCTCAAAATGGGAGCGCTGGCCTATAATCTGTTGCATATGATCCGGGAGTTTCATTTGCATGGCGAGGATGTGAAGCGTTCCATGGAGTGGCTGATCAGGCGGATTATCAAGGCCGCCTCGAGAATATCATACAGTGGCCGCCGCTGGTGGGTGCACGTGGCTTCTTCTTTTCCGCTGGCTCACCACTACCAGGCGGTGCTGGGTGCTGGCTGAATTGGTGACTTTGGAAAACTTGACTGGAAGGTTAATGGTGGATTACTATGCACTGAAATCGGGGGGATCGAGATTTCCTCCCCATCTTCATTGCACTAGTGAGCAGATAAGGTTAATTCTCGGCTCTGGCTCGCCCAAAGTGTGCACTGACGGGGCAAGTGAGTCGGCCAACAGTCGAACAAACGAGGGAACGCGGCGGCTGCCGCATAATTCAGGATAAATGTTACCCATAAATAAGCGTTCCAGTATAGTTTCACCTTTTTACTGTGCTGTTTCATTTTAGTAACCTTTGACGTTTCATTTTGTTTCAACTCGAAACACTAAATATGAAATATTTATACTTGCTATCCTTAATTTATATTAATTTGTGCTGGTTATCTTTTATAAATTTACTGGCACATTAGTTGCACATTTCCCGCGAGAAACAGACAAGCCAGCGTAACTCAATATTTAACTCATAAGTGCATTTCCAACATATGGTTGGCATAATCACAAAAAGGAGAAAAAGGTAATGAGTCGATCGGCAAGGTTCTTTAACTGCATTGTCACTACCGCTTTGGCAGTAGTTTTATGCATTGGCACTGCATACTCGGCAAATTTATGGAAGGGAGAAGAGGTGCGCCAAGCTGCTGGTTATCCGGCGATTATTAAGTTTATCAAAGGAGATCCGGAAAAACCAATTTTGGTCCTCATCCCGGGTGCGCATCATATGGCGCGAATTTTTTATGGCGATGAAAATCGCCGTCGAGAAGATTTTCTAAGCTACTGGCTTGGTAAATATGGTTACAATATTCTCGCCATTTCTTACCCCGTAGACACCCCTAGTAAAGCTTTCGACGGGGTTTATCCCGACTACAGCACTCAGGCTTGGGGCAGGCAAGCGGCTGAAATAACAAAACAGATAAAAACAGAAAACAACATCAAGGGAGATATTATTATATGTGGCTGGAGCATGGCCGGCAAATCAGCGCAACCGTTTAATGCAACAGCAAAAAAAATCGGATTAGATGTTGATTTTTATATATCGCTCTCTGCAACGCCACCCACGCTTGGCATTTGTTCCATGAATAACAATATCGCAATGTTCCCCAACGGATTGGCCAACCGGACAAAATCCATAGCAGGATGGTACAAACAAATCAAGAAGAATTCTGAATATAACGATGGCCGGGTTATCATCCCTTGGGAAGCATATAAAGCAGACTACACCGGGGCAATATCAATTCAGCAACAGGCTGCGAGTTTGAGATATAAAAAGGGTGAAAAAGAGTTTGTCCGTGACTATTGGGCTGATTTAGAAGACACCAAACCCTATGATTTCGTAAACTTCCCACTGGTGGCGGTAATTCTAACCAATAATCATATGGATAAACGACATGGTCTTACGGATCAAGCTGCATGGAGCCTCTATGTTGCCAATAAGATTTACTTGGATTATTGCTCAAAAATTGACTTTAATAAGTTGCCCGCGGAACAGTGGCGCAGTTTATTGGACTTTACCCGGAATACTCCTGAACGGTTGTCTATAGAGGTGGATGGTAACCACTTCTTCTTTGTCGGAGAGTCTGGCGCTAGAGAAACCGCAGTGGCGATTAAAAAGCTGGAAGAACGGGTACAGGCTGTAAAAGCCGAACTTAGTTGTATTTTAGGAAAACCAATCAAGTAGTGCCGGTGCTGTTAATGAATGACCCCGCTCCTTGGGGGCGGGGTTTTGACTCCATACCGCGCAAGAAATAACCACCAAAGGCTTCATTCCGCGTTAGGGAAATCCCCGGCTGCCTCAAGTATGACGCATTGCGGACTGTATTGTCCCCACAAAGTCAAGACGGGACAAAACGGCTTTGAGGATAATCCGTGTGGTTCTCAGACTTCCTTTCAATCTGGTAGAACGGTTGAGGCAATGTGCGACCTAGCTGTTGTTTCCAATGACGTTGTTCACATGAATTCAATCTTTAAATTGGCGGGTTATGAACCGCCCCGGTATTTCCGGGGTAAATCTGATAACTGCTTCGCCGCAGACACACCAATCCTTCTTCCTGACGGCACATCAAAATACATCCAGGACATTCAAGTCGGTGATATTGTACTTTCTTATGATGTTTCAAGAGAAAAGCTTGTAGCAAAGCAGGTCACAAGCACGTGGTCTGGGCCTCATGCTGACATGTATATTATTAATGATGAGATACATGTAACATCAGAGCATCCATTCTGGACAATTGAAACAGGCTGGGCATCAATAAGTCCGACAGAACTTAAAAAAAAGCATAATATGGACTCTGCAAAGCTTGAAGTTGGATTGCACCTTCTCGCTAGCAATGGTAGCCATATACAAGTTGACAGCATAAAATCAAACTATGGAGAAGTCATAACTTATAATTTTGGAGTGGAGAATACAAATACTTACTTTGCAAACGGAATACTTGTTCATAATAAGCCAGGTAACGAAGGTCCAAGTGAAGGCGTAAACCCAGCAGAGGAGCTAAAAATAGAGATTGAGACATCGATTCAAAACAACCAGCCATACACAGGCAGAATCCCGCCCGGCATCACAGTAACAGTTGATAACAACGGTGTTTCAATAACATTTACAGGCAACCAGCGTATATCAATAAGCCCAGACGGGACAATTGATGCAGAACATGTTGTAATTGACGGAGTTCCTTATGACAATGTGGAAGGGCTGAAAATAGAAAAAGACGGGACAGTAAACTATCCGCCAGAGGATCCAAACGCTCCTGATACAACCACCCCAACAAACCCAGATGATCCAACAGGAACGCCTGATGATCCTGCAAACGCTCCGCCTTTACCAACAACAGGCGACATAATCTCTGCTGACGGCGGATCAATTGATCTTGACAATGCTCATATCGATGATTCCTCATTTAATATAATAGTTGATGGAAATAATTTGGTTGCCGGAACAATCACATCAAACGTGAATGGCAACACTATTGAAATCGAGGACATGGACATAAAACTAGATGCAGGAGAAACAATCTCTGTATCAATTGATGCTGGCAAAGTATTTATACAAACTGGGGAAGATGTAGAAACTAATTTATTATTAGCTGCTTGATTTTTCTTTAACATTGGATCCAAACACGGCCGCAACTCACTTAAACGTTCGTCACGTCCTGTTCGCAAAACAAAAATCCGAACTGCGTAACGGATTTTTGTTCTGCACTCAGTTTGGATCAGGGGTGTAGTGCTTGTTGGATGCGGCGGTTGCATGAATTAGGCAGCGGCGATTGGTGCTGTTTTTGGCGACCCCACCCGCAACCGCAATTTTCATAGGCGCCTGCGGCGCCGTGCTTCTTTATCTTTATTGTGCCCGCCCGCCCGAGTGGGAGGGGCGTGTTAGGTTTTGGGGAGGGTGGCGGGAGTGGGGTGCTACTGCATCTTGCAATTGCTGGGTGGTTTGTGAAATAATGGGTTTGATAAGTGGGTGTTTTAACTACCAAGTAGTTAGAATAGCACAATATTTAAATATCGGGGATGTGTTACTGGGGGATACAATGGCAAAAAACTCATCTTTATACACACCACGCGAGGATCAGCACGCACAACCAGCACAATTAGTACAACCTGCACAGGCGGTAAATCCTGCACAACCAGGCTCTCTTGATGGAAAAATCAGTAGAAGAGGCTTTATTTCAGCAGGCGCAGCAGCAGTTGGCCTTGCAGGCCTTGCAAAGATTGCAGGAGCATTAGGCGGGCTTGGAGTTTTAACACAACTTGCTGGCTGCGGCGGAAAAGACTATCACACTTGGGTTATGGAAAATAACGTAAGGCTTCCTGGACAGCCTGGGTTTTTGGATGAGAGGAATTTGGAGTTATTCGATAACAGATATAATAATCAAGCAATAATGGCAAAAGAGTTACTCCAGTTAGATGAGCTAGATATGGGAAAATATGATCAAGCAGTTTCCATCAAGCCAGGTATTCAGATTGTTGGATTTTTACATCCTTTTACTGATAACGCAAAGCGACAACTTTTATCCTTAGCTCATGTTTCAAAAAAAACCAATATACCTTTACATATGGCTATTACTACTTATGGCTCTGGAAACTATTCAGCGGTAAGCGATAGACTTAAACAAGAAACGAAAAACCTAGTAGTTGATCCAGATTTTTCATCAAAGCTTACTTATGTTGCAGATAGTCAACCAAAAGATATTTTTCCTGTAACACTTTTTGTGAAAAATGGAGCAAGCGTTGATATGTGTTGGCATGAACTTCATACGCTTTCAGGAGTTCAAAAAAATGCTGCAATCTTAGAATACACTATAAATCAAATGCAACAGCCTGATTATAAGCAATTACTGAAAGGAAGAACAGTTCAGGAAATTAATAAAGCACCTGAATTTGAAAAAATAGTTGCTAGATATAAATAATATTGGATAATTAGGCGTTGTCCCAAGAGATTCGAAAGAACCATATTTTAATGGCTTGAGCCATTCTCTCAATATTATAACTAAGAATCTTCCATGCCAATTCTTTGATTTTGTTGATTCTTTTTTTTGCTTTAATTATAACCCCTTTGTGTTTAATCAAAAACATTATGGTTTCTATCTTATTTCTTTCATGATAGATTTCTTTTTCAAATGTTTTTTGCATTTTCCGTCTAAAAATTCCTTTTGGTTTTTTAACTTTAAAATCTCTGATCGGACAATACAGGAAATTTTTGTTATCATCAGTAATCATATGTAAATTTTCAGCATCATATCCTTTATCTGCAAAAATGATTCGATTTTTTCGTCTGAATCTCTTCAGCAATGGTTTTGCGTGTTTTGCATCATTGCAATGTCGATCAGTTATGTTGAAGTCTTCGACTAGGAAGGGATATTGTGTTTGACCAATGACTGTCAATTTTAGATAGGGTTTATGAGTTCTTCCAATACGTTTTTCATAATGTTTTGAAGCATGATAAGCATCAATTCCTGTTGCATCTATTGCATAATGCAAGGCTTTTGTGCATGAAACAACTGTCAAATTAAGTGATCTGACAACTTTTAGACCGATCCTTTCAAAATGTCTATGAATAGAACTTTTAGAAGGTATCTCTTGTAATCCAAGCCATTCTGGCCATTTAGATTCATATAAACTTAAAACAAATTTACGGAGAGATTTACCGGATTTGGCATATAAAATCAATAAGGCTACAAATTGATGTTGGGTGTAAGTTTTTGGTCCAAATTTAAAATGATATTTGGAGATCTGCTTGTCATAACAAACTTTTTTAACTAAGGTTTGTAGCTCTTCTATTGTATACTGGATTGTTGATTTGTTTTGTTTGGTCATAAAACATTTCATGCCAGTATACACTTATATGACTTTTGGGACAACGCCGATAATTAGAAAAATATATAAACCATATTTTCCAATATTCATTTAATGGATTTATTGCTATCTAACAACAATTTTAAAAAAAGAGGAATAATAGTAATATATTTTGTTCTATTATTTTCATTTCCTGCATATGCTGACGAGTGTTTCCTCTCAGACACCAAAGTTCAGCTTTCAAATGGCTCAATTGCTTTAATCCAAGACATACAAATCGGCGATGCAGTAAAAGGCCAAACTCAGGATAATGATGTAATTGACCTGTACCACTTTACTCTTGGTAACCAGCCTGTTTATTCTATTAACAATGGACGCTTTTTTGTTACAGGCGCGCATCCATTTTTGACAACAGATGGTTGGAAAGCATTCAATGTATCGCATGCCAAACATTGGAATCCTGATCTTGCTATATCTCAGCTTGGAATTGGAGACACAATAATCACTGAATCAGGCAGTGTATATGTTCATACTGTAAAAAATAAGCCTTATCCAGCAGATACAGAAATTTTCAATTTTGTTTTAGATGGTGACAAAACCTATTATGCAGACAATTACTTAGTCCATAACAAAGGCGGAGACGGTGAAGACCCACTGCCTTATGTTCCGCCGCCACCACCCACAACTCCAACCACACCCACAACCCCAACCACTCCGACTACTCCAACCACTCCTACTACGCCTACAACACCGAGCACGCCCACAACTCCAAGCACACCGCCGCCACCGCCAAGAGTTACAGTAGAAGATGTTGAATTTATAGATTATACAGGAGATAGAATTGATACAGACACAGTTGTAATTGATCCAGGCAAAAATGATCGAGGACTAATTGTTCCGCCTGATGTTGACCCTGGTTATATTTATACAAACCCAAATGAAACAAATCCTTTGAATAATTATACTGAAATTAATCCACCCCAAAAGCCAGATTTGCCAGAAACATTTCCAGACACAATCCGTTTTCCGGGTTTTTCATATGATCCAGCAAGCCATACAACAGCTCATTTTGACACTGTTGAAACTGTGGATGGAGATAATTTTGATGGCAATAATTTAGTTGATGTAGATTTTGTATTAGAAGATGGCAATGTGATTGCTGGAAACTTAGAAAGCGGCGCAGGCGGAAGCTCACTCACAATAGAAGATATGGAAATTGACCTAAACGAAGGTGAACAGCTCTCATTTGTTGTAATTGATGATAAAGTCTATCTTGATATCAACGGGGATGATACAACAGTAACAGACCATGACTTAGACCTTGCGTGCGCAATAATTGCGCCTGGGTCAAGATATCGTTATACAGGAACGCAGGTTGACTCATTTGGAGTGTGGATACCATCAGATGCATCTGACTTTGAATTATGCATAAGAAGCGATCCAAGTGAAAACTATGCAAGGTCATGCTATCAATGTGGGAATCTTGATTTTGTATCTGGTTCCGGGCAGATGAACGGGTATTTTGAGCTTGAGAAATTCGGGTATTTTTTTACTGACATTGTTGATGCAGACGGAACTGTTTCTGGTATGTTTTTTGATTCAAACTTTGAAGAGATAATTATCAATCATCAGTCAAGGATTGTTGATTTTAATTCAGGTTCTATCAATGTCATGTATGATGGGATCTATAATTATAGGTTTTATTCTTATCAAAAGCCGTGGAGTATATATTTTGTGTTTCCTTATATTTCTTTTGATACTGTAAATAAAGTGATGACTCGTGAGATTCCTAGGTATCCTGAGAATAATGTCTTGAAGATGTATGCGCATGATAGTTTGCTTGCTGATGAGTTTTATTATGACTGGAACAAGGGGTTGAAGTAGGGATGGAGAATATGGAGATTAACGAAAGTTTTTATATAAATGCATCCAAACACGGCCGCGATTCGCTGCTCCGTTCCTTTCAGTCACTTCACTTGCTCATCACGTCCTATTCCGAAAGGTAATTTCAGGACTGCGCTTCGCTTGTAACGGAAATTCCCTCTCCAGTCAGTTTGGATAAATGGTGTAGTGCTTGCGGTGCTCTTATCAATCTGGAGCAGGACAAGTTTACCTGGCAGCATAAAACCAGGCAAGAGGAAAGTCAACTTTATCGAAAACAACTACTTGATTCCACTGGTCACTGGACATGTTCGCATAAGGTATATAAACAAGGGGCACTACCATTATTATCAAAGCATTGGAGGTGCAATAAAATGGCAAATGAAACACAAAACTACCCAGCCGAAAACGGCACAAATGCAATACCGGAAAACAATCCGGACCGAAACAAAGAAGCAGTCTGCCCAACCTGGGAACATTTAGGAAACGGCAACGAGTTCCCGCCCTTTTTCAATCCGGGCGAGGATCTTAAAAGGAAAGGCTTTATTGCAGTTTTTTTATGCAACGACCCACGAAGAGAAACACCTAGTAAATATAAACCTGGCATGAACCAGCTTTGGTTTGACATACAAAACGACCAGCAGACCTATACCTGGACTATTGACCAAATCAGTTTATTGCTGGAACTGAAAAGGCATGAGCCATTGGCCGGAAAAGCGCTCAGGATACAATTGGTCCCGGTTGACGAGACATTCAGACAAAAAATGCCCAGCTACCGCGGCAAGGACCGATACCTGGTGGAGGATGTTACTCCATCCGATGGCCTAACCATTGCCAAGCCACCGATATCCCCTGCTCAGACCGTTGCATCAGAAGCAGCCCCAGCAGTTGCTTAGGCGGGTTTTATACCCGCTTCTATTTTTTTCATGACCCCATCAACAGCTAGCTGGCTTGGTCTGACTTTTCATTTGATAAGGAAATATGGAGGTAAAGTTGCATGAATCGAAAAACACCTATCAACCCCATGGAAACTGCAAAAAAACAGTTCCACATTATTTGTAACAAGTTGTCTAGAATTGCTAGCCTTTCTAATTTCATGGTATCGAAATCTAATCGAAACGCCACTTTGGTACTGGTTGAGATCAAGGACGGGTTGGTACAAGATGTTGGCCTATTGAGTCCATTACACAGACCTCTTAAGATTGTAGTATGGGATCATGATCAATATCAGGAATCACCAGCTGAATATAATGAAGCTGTTTGGCGTTTAAGTTAAAAGGTGCAGTCGAAATCGCAGGTATTAATTAGGTTGCAGACTATTCAGCAAGTCCTTTTTTAAAATCCCTTGGTTTCGGCAATTCCAGTCTCCCCCTCATAAACAAAAGCGTACTTCTTGGACATTGGTCATCTCCTTTCATGGATTGTAGTGGAAATATCATCTCCCAGTTGGACCAATTCCCGGCCCATTTTTGAGGCTTGCACCATCGAAATCTCATCCATTTCCAGCGGGCCCAACGGCCACAGCTGCTGCCCGAAACAGAGCCTTTCCGAGTTTGGCAATGAAATGGACTCAGTCAACCATGGTTCATTTGGATTGATCCGTTCCCGGGCAAATGCCATGTGCTGCGGCTCAGGTATTATGCCTGGCGCCATATCAAACCCTTTTTCATAGGATTTGCGTAAAAGCGCATCCCTTAGCTTTGGAGATTTTGCTTTCAAAAACACCCCATAGGCGGCATGCTCAACGCCCTCTGAAATTCTCAAGGTTTCAATGGCAGGCGCATCATTTAATGGAGCCGCAAACGCTTGATATACATTCCTGCGATGCTCCAGTTTGCTATGCATATCCTCCAGGGAAGCCAGACCGCACATTGCCTGCCAGGGGTGCATGCGGTAGTTCAGGGCAAATCCGGAGCATCTCTTGCCGGTTTCGCGAAAATACCGGTCCGGGTGCTGGGTCAGCTTTAGGGTGCGCTCATAATGCTCTCGATGCCTAAAAGTAACCAAGCCCCCTTCGCCGGTGCTAAGTAATTTGCCTCTGCCCAATGAGTTACAGGCCATATCGCTATAATCTCCTGCCGGTTTGCCATAAAATGTGGCTCCCATGGCCTGAGCCGCATCGGAGATCAGCAGGACACCTGCCGTCCGGGCCAGCATCTGCAAGGTGGGCAGGTCAGCAACATGTCCAAATAAATGGGGGACCAGAATCGCCTTGGTGCGCGGTGTGATGGCCTCAGCTACCTTAACGGGATCGATATGGCCGGTATCCGGCTCAACATCCACCCATACCGGTTCGGCTCCACAGAACACAATTGGCGCCGCGCTCTGAGGCCAGGTAAAGGAAGGTGTGATGACCTGGTCGCCAGGGCCTATTCCGGCTGCCAACAACGCGGTATGAATGGCGGCTGTGCCGCTGGAAACAGCCAGCACATATTCGCCTCCCACCACCGGCAGAATCGCCCGCTCCAATTCCCTCACCGGGCCGGCACCCTCCAGATCGCAGAAACAGGAGGGTTCCTCACACGCTTGGTCAATAGCCCGGTGCATTTGATTCGCGGTATTCCCGGGCAAGCACCCTGGCTTGTCTGCTATATAACTTTGCCTAATTAAATAATTGCTCATGCCGCTCTCCTTCCGGCATAGTGGCTCTCCCTGAGTTGGTTCAACGCTTTTACCAGCTCAACCTTGTCCAGGCCGCCATCCTTGGTGACAAACATCTGCAGGTGTCTGGGGATATCCACGCCCGGCAGACGGCCTTCAGGCCCGTTCCAGGGCAACAGGGATTTCCGGTCACACATATCCAGTGAGGTAAGCTCGATAATCTCCATCACTGCGTTGCTTTGGCGGGGAATATAATCTTGAGCAGCCTGTCTGAGGTGCTTGAGACGAATGGGCTGGTTTTCCTTTGAGGCCTCATCGTCAGCCAAGTGGCCGGCATTGACCAGGACAGTTTCCAGGTTGCGGCCGGTCAAGTTCAAGTCTTGCAGCGCTTCCGCGATGCTGACCGCCTTGATCTCTCCCAGGCGACGCCCGTTCCGCTTGAGCAAAATCGCGGCAATCTCAATAAGCTCAGCCTTTCCCGGCCTGATAAAGGGGATCACCACATCAAACCGGTCGACCAGAGCTGCATCCAACAGGTCAGGCCGGTTGGTGGCGGCCACGATCAGGACCTTGCCTCGCAGAGCCTGTTCAGACATCCATTGCATGAAAAATGCCCACATCCTGGCGCTGGTGCCCGAGTCACCTGCCGGGCCGCTATTCCGTTGGCCCAGGCTCTGGTCAATCTCATCAATAAACAAGACCACGTGCCCCATTTGCCTCACCACAGACAGGGCGCGGGAGAGCCTTTCCTCACTCTGGCCATAAAGCGAATCCCTGATCCTGGCCAGTTGCACAAAGGTCCACCCCAATTCCTTTGCCAAAGCTTTGGCCACATAGGATTTACCCGAGCCTGGTGATCCTGCCAGCAACATGCCCAAAGGCACATCACGGGCGCCGCGCTGAAACCTGGCAAGGATTTTTGAAAAGTAGAGTTTGAGGCTTTTCAGACCGCCAACTTGATCCAACCCATATTCAGGGTTGCAGATTTCCAAGGTGCCCTGGGATTGATCGCATATGTCCCTGGACTTGGCTTGGCTGATACTTTGCGGATTGATTTCCAGCTCTTGCAGGGCGGAGTTTTTGATGAATTTCTCAATGCCTATAAGAGTCATGCCAGAGGTTAAATCGGCAATACGCTCATTGGTTAGCCCTTGCGCAAGCCTGACCGCTTTATTGCACAATCGCTTGGCTACTCCCCTGATTTTCTCAATAAATACCTTCCGTTCCCTTTTTAGGGGCAGAGGAACTTCAATCAGATCATAACCGGGGCAATTAGTTATAAGCTTTGATGGAAGCGTCGTATAGCAGACCATGAGCAACCGGGATGCTCCGTTCGCAATGATTGGATCTTTTCCCAGCCAGTGGAAAAACTCGGCCAAATGGTGGCCTTGAGCCGGACTCCCATCATGGCTTCGTGGGGCCAGGGCTTCCGGATGCAATACAATGACCAACCATCTGTCATTGGCATCGCGGAGCAGACGAGTAATGACATTCATCATTCCAAAATGGTCGTTTACTCCATTGGCATTGGGGATTGCCTTGGAGGCGCCTTCAGCGGGGCAAAGCTCCTTAATACCTTGACTGGGCGTATACAGGGCTGTTTTATATCCATTTCGGGAAAAGTGATCAGCTATGCCGAAGACCAGATCCAAAGCCCTGGAGTCGGTTTCAGAACCCAGGACAATCCGATCATCGGTATTCCCGTGCAATATCGCGTGAATGCCGGCCTGAAAATCAAGGTTGATCCGCTCCAATACCGCCGGCATCAATTCCTGATTTGCTCCTGAATCCATGCCTTAGCCTCCAATCAACTTGAGTTGCTGGTGTTCATGATGCTGCTGGATCCCGGCCAAATCCCTGCACAGCATTTCATTGAAGAGTTGCTCCGGATCCACCTCTTGGCAGGTTTCAGGGATTACCTGGTGCGGCCTGACAGCCAGCACCTCGGTGGCCAGGCCAAGCCGGTTAAGCTCGCTCTGGACCTCCTGTAAGGCTGCGCTGCAGGAGTTGCCCATGAAACCTGCGGCTTCTAGGGTAAGGGTGCGGCCTTGGGACAACTGGGCGAAAATGACCTTGCGGCCCCGGGTGAAGCGCGTCTTGCCGCTCACCTGGCCCTGGTCATAGCCCAGGTTGGCCATGGCAGTGGTGATAACCTCAAGCGTGGTTTCCCTTTCCACGCTTTTCAGGGTGCGCTCGGCTCCACCGATCAGGCTAGTCAAGTCGCGGCGTAAGCCATCCAGCCGCCTGCCGCTTGCCTGATCAAATTTCATTCGGGTCAATTCATTCAGGCTGTTGCCCAAAGAAGCAAGGCCGCCGGGGCGTTGCTGATCCACTACTGCCCGGTACAACGGAGTTGCGGAAATTGCCAGGTGCATGGCGGTGAGGCGGTTCAGCTTGGCATGCTGCAAGCTGCCGCCATGCAGGCGGTTCTTATGACTGAGTTCAGAGAGATTCTTGCGATATGCGGTCTCCAGGTCACTACAACGATGACTTATAGAGTCTAAATCCGAAATCCGTGGGGGATTGATGCTGAATTCGATCATTTTCTCAATACAAATCTTGCCCGCGACACAGATTCCGGCTACCGCGGCGACCGGGTTAAAAGCTCTTAGCAACTCAACTGAAAGCACATCGGTCTGGCTCATCTTAAATCCCCCTTTCTTAGTTCATGCGATAGGGATCAAAACCCGCCTCGGGCGTGGGGCGGCTGTCTTGGGAACGGGAACCGGCACTGGAGGCTTCGCCGTCGTCTTCCTGATCAGTTGAAAAATCAAAATTCCCCTGCCCCTTGGGTTCGGCAGCCTCAGCAGGAGGCTTTTTCTCCTCGTCATCTGCTCCGGCGCGTGCCTGGGCGTAATCGCTCAAATCAACTACCGTCTTGCCGGATTGGCTGGGGTTTGCTCCAGGGGAATCAAAATCAACCACGGGTCCGTCTTGAATCGCAGGGTTTCGGGTATCAGAAGAAGGTTCAGACCTGTTAGCGCGCCTGGTTGCTGCCTTGATCATATTCCAAGCCTTAATGAGCCAGGAATCGATTCGAGTCCCCCAACCAAGGCAGAGGTCCAAAGCCGAATCAATAAAATTGTACACCGCATTAATTCCCAACAAGGTGAGACTGACCAGGGACATGACAAGGCTGGGAATCAGAAGGACGCCGGCAATGAGGCCCAGAAAAATAAGGCCCGCAAGTTCCCCAGCCATGATGAAGGAAATGGCAGTGCAAACAATGCTCAGAGTAGCGATACCCTTGAGGGCCATGCCCTGGTGATGCATGGCAAGCGCCATGGCACTGTTTGCATTGGAATTGGCAGCCGATTCAAGGCTGGCCTGTGCATCACCCCCTCCTGCCAACAGGGCGTTCAGGTCGATTTCCTGGGAAGGGACCTCCGCATTCATGGACTCGTACAAAGCTGCGACACGCCAATCAGCCAAATGACACACAATGAGCACACAACCCAATAAAAGCAAAGCACTACCGAGGCCGGCGCCGGCCCGAACGAATCGGTTTTTAATCCGGCTGAAGGGCCCTAATGAGGTGATGCCAATGGAGTCCGTCATCAGAATGCCTGCAATCAGCCCAGAACATATTAAGCTGGCCGCACTGAGCAAACTCTTATCAATGGGAAAGGCTATGTTTGCCTCTCCAATGCCCATGCCAACCAATATGCCTGAGAGCAAAAAGAGATCATTGGTTGTGAATACCGCGCAGCATGTAGTGGCGACCAGTCCCCCTACCAGCCTGCTGGACAGAGTCTTGCCTCTATCCACGGAAGAGTTGTTCAGCTGACCGCCCAGCCAACTCCAGGCGCGCTTTAACCATTGGGATAAATGGTCTGCTATCCACATCATGGGATCATAGAAAATCTTGTTGAAATATTTCAGGAATCCGCTGGCCTGCTCCCTGACCTGCGCCAGCAGCCAGCACAAGGCAGAAAAGCCAAGAAACCAGATAACCAAATCAGACAGCCCGAAGAACATGTTTTCCCTCCCATTAATCCAATTTGAGTTGATAATTGACGCCCAAAGGGAAGAAGCTTACGGATTTTGCATGACAGCTATTGAGTAGAACCTTTTTCCAGCTCCGAACCAGCCGCCGTACGTAGTCCGGATCTTGACCGGCTGAAAATCCCACCACATGAATCTCCACGCCCGCCAGGTCAGGCAGGGTTTGGTAATGCCAGGACGGCTGCATGGTCGATGCGATGAGCAGAAATCGTTTGGCCTTTGGGGCTTCGTTATTAAACTTTTCTTCCGCCGCATTCAGAAAGCCATAAAGATCACGCTTCAGCGCCTGGGTCTGCTTCAATGCCGCCAGCGATTTGATGGCCCAGATCTTGGCTAGCCTTGCTTTGCGCAGAGATTGTTTGTAAAGGAACCAACCCCGACGGTCATATTGGTTTTTCGGTTTGTCTATGGGACGCGGGATCTCCGCACGGAAAACCGAGCTTTCAGGCCCATAGGATCGTTTGACGATGGTATGCAAATGGATCACATCGCCCGGCCTCAGGGAATTGATCACCTTGGCGATGATCATCTTAGCCTCGGGTTGATTGTTATAGGTGGCAGTGAGATCCATGCCCGCTACAACAACCGCGGGCTCTGCATTGGCAATACCTGCGATGGCCTGCACCATCAGCCATAAAACCAATCCCGTGCATAAAGACCGTTTCATGATTCCTCCTTGGTTCGGGTTGACATTTTTTTCTGCCGTCACCCCTTGTAACGGCCTGTACAAACACTTGTTCCGTTTGTCGCGGAAATGTGACCGGTTTATTGACAGCGGCTTTTGTTCCTCTCCCTCGTCCCTCACAAGAGAGGACGACCTGATCCGGGATTTGTCCGGATACTTTTTTGCCGGGAGCGTCAGAATTCCGTTTCCCGCCCTCATAAAACCCGGACGAACTGCCTGAACGGCTTTCCCGCGTCTTTGTGGGGGCAAGATGCCGTGTGCGAGCTGGCAGCAGGTCAGCCGGGCAAATGCCAGTGGGGATGGTAGCCGGCCAGAGTCATCTCCGGCTGAGGCCAGAAATCCCATGACGGAACCTATAGGGCTTGCAGTGTGGGCAGGTGCACCTTCTGGCCTGAGAACAGGGTATTTCCGCCTGCGAATTGCTGGGAAATCTTGAAAGCCTCAAGCTCAGTTCGCAAAAAAAGGTGCTTCAGACCTCCAAGGGTTTCACCTGGCGGGCCTCCCATCTTTTCCAAATCGCCTCCGAAATGGGGCAATTTCAGCCGGGGGGACATTCATTTTGTTTTTCTTTTTCCCTTTGGGGAAAAAGGGGAGCCGTAGTTCCCCCAAAAACAAATGAGTCCCGCCCGGCATTACATGCCCCAAAACATTTCGGAGGCGATACACATGGAAAAGATTAAGAGTTTCCACCAGGGAAACATTTGGATAAATGTCTTCAGCACCCCTGAAGGCGAACTGAGCCTGGGGATCAGAAGAAGCTACCCCAGCAAGGAAGGCTGGAAATACACCAGTTTCCTCAGGCCGCGGGAACAAGACCTGCACAACCTGATTCAAGCCCTGAGCCAGTTCCTGGAATGGGACAACCGGCACAAGTCAGCGGGGTGGCCAGAATGAAGCCGGCCAAGGCTTCACCCCGCCTGTCCCGGCTGTTGAGCCGCCTGAGAAAGGGCAGCCTGAACTTCGGCAGCCAGACTTTGTCCCACCTGGGGGCTGAATTGGCTCTCAGGGCGTACTTCGGGCTTGAATTGAGCCTGACTCCGGCTGAGCTGTGCATCCTGGAAGCAGAGCTCGGAAAGCTGGCCGAGTTGGAGGACATCCGCGAGGCCATCCGCCAACAGCAGATGAATCTCCAGGATCAAGACCCGGAGGATCGCCTGGGTCTGGATTTGGAAGAGATTCATACCAAGGGAAACTTCTGGCCAAGGGCCCGGGCAAGCCTTACAGGCTCATCGAACAGAAAATATCCGCTCGCAAGCGGGCGGAGGAGGTGGTGAACATGAAACAAAAAGAACCCGAGTGTGAGTTGGACGCCATACCGGTGACCGAAGAAGTAGTCTTTGATGAAGACTACTTCTACGAGGAATGGCGTGATCGGCAAGCCATCCAGGAACTCTCGGCGGAAAACCGGGAGGCTCGGACAAACAAGCAAACAAAACTAAGTGAGGTGATCTGAATGGATGAGAAAAAAACCATCCTGGTGAGCAACGACATCTGTTGCCACAACCAAAAGTGCCGGTTTCAGTGCCGGGAAGAATGCCACTCCGAGGCGATCTGGATCGGCCCTGACGGCAGGTGCAACACTTGCGATGAGGCGCCTGAAACAAAAGGAGGTGATCAAAATCTGCAAGGCAGTGATATCTGTTGAAGGAACCGCTTACCTGGCCGTCTTTAGGGATGGTCAACCCCATCGGTTGGGCCGGGAAATATATGAGGCGGCTTTGCGCGGCCAATCCA
This sequence comes from Desulfarculaceae bacterium, assembly GCA_963675675.1. Classification (GTDB taxonomy): domain Bacteria; phylum Desulfobacterota; class Desulfarculia; order Desulfarculales; family Desulfarculaceae; genus Dethiosulfatarculus. Next base: position 5,577,530 of record OY776512.1, on the reverse strand, counting down.
TTACCAGGACCGCGGCAAAGCATGTGATAGTGGCCGCGGTTCCCCGGCTTTTAAGCCGTATGAACCTGGGCCGCCTGGCCTACCTGGTCAAAAAACATAAATACAGTGAAGAGCTTATCCGTAAAGGATTCCGCAGGGGAAGTGACCCGGACGCCGATGACCAGTTCATCGTCAGCATCACGGACTACGGCGACCAGGCCGAACACCAGTACGACCTGCGCGAAGACGGGGTGTACTGGAGGCCCCTCATAGGCTGCTGGCCGGAATCAGCCCAAAACTCAGGAGAGTTCAAGAAGCTGGGTTATGTGATGCTGGAGCGGTTGAAAAGGAAGAAAGACCTCTCCAGCTTTCGAGGTGAACAAACATGAGCAAACAAATTGACCTTGAATTGTTACTGGACATCCTTCGGGACTACCAAAAGTGGTTTGATGAAAATGGGAAACAGTGTGAACGGTTAGAGCGGCAAATTGCGCTAATCGAAAACAGTCCCCTCCCAGCCGCACATTTGGGTGTGATCAGATGCACAGACGGTGATTGTCTCTTCCAATTCGATGAAACCTGCCATAAACCTGAAATTCAGATAGATGACAGCCATCGATGCGCAAGCAGGGAGACTGAAATAAAAATACGAGGTGATGAAATGTGAAATCAATGTATGTGGATTGGATGAGCGAATTCTCCAAAGATGATTGGGAGTTCGTGGGCAGAAGGGTTTTACGTGAGACCCATGGCGAATGGAGTGAAGATAACCCCGAGGGGGTTTCAGATGATGATGGCTATCCCATCTATAATTTCGCCTACCCGTTATACAGTGACCAGATCGATGACCAAGTCATCCTCAGGGTATGCGAAGAGACCGGCTGCACAGTGGTCTATCGCGAATGTGAGGACAAGTATTACCTGGCTCTTACGGTATGCGGCATGGACAGGAGCCAGGACATTGCCCTGGCCTACCTGATCGCGGACGGCTGCATAGACTGGGACATGTTGGAGGATGTCTACCTAGCCGGACCGCTCAGCGTGGGTAAAAAAGACTATCTCGGGCTCCTGCGCGAGCTGGACCGGCAGATGAAGATCGCCATGGGCAACTTGGAGTCGCGGCATAAGGAGGTAAAGGAAAAGCTAAGGAAATATAGAAGGCTACAAAAGAAATCTGGACCTGCTGAAGAAGGTGGTAGAAATGACATCTGAAATGTGTCCGATGTGTGAATCGGAAAGTAGGCTTGCAGACAAGTTTTGCATTAAACGTTGCCAATACTGCGGCCGTTTAATCAAAATGTGTCCCCAGATCCTTGTGGAAAATCCGAATTGCAGTGAATGTGAATTGGATAGGCCGGTTTGAATCGGCCTCCCTTTTTTCTTAGAAAATGCAAACGTTTATAAATGAGTTCTGATTTCCATCTTGCATGGCCGCGGAAATCAAAGTGATCTGCATGCTCTGCAAGCATGAGTTTGAAATCCGTGACATTGCCTCTGCCAATGCGGTGTGCAGGTCATGCGAGGATTTCTATTTTGAGAGATTCAGGAATCCGGCGCTCTATTCCTGCCAGCCAGCCCGGCTGGCTGCGGCCCAGGGGCCGCAGGGAAAAGTGTTGGAGCCTGGGTTGCTTGGATTTATATGAGGGAATTGGAGGCCAGAGCCTGCCCTGATAACGGCATGGCAAGGCTTGGCGAATCCCTGACTGGCTGGCTGAGGGTGGTGCCAGCCTGGACCTTGATTCAGCCGGCATGCTTCCCATGTTGGATTGCTTCGGAAAACATGGGATCAGGTATGCTGCTGAATATGGATGGCGATTTCACCCCTGGCGGGATGAAATGTGCTTGATTCGGTCGTCCCTGGGGGACTCCCCCCGCCCGATCGTTATCGGGCGGGCATGGCTGGCGGCCATGCTTAGGATTGAAAAAATTCTGTAGAAAAAAATGCTTTATTCAAAGCCGTGCCCGATCGCTGTTGGGCGCGGTTACGAAAAGCGGCGGCGATATGGCGGCATGGGCGGAGTCATGGAGTGGCCCAATAAGAAGCCGTTTGCTTGCCAGTGACCTTTAATGGCGATATCAAGAGATATCTTTCGAAAATAGGAGTTTTAAGGAGATATTGTAAAATATATTCTTATAATCAAGTGAGAGTTAATAAAATGAGTTGAGATCAATAATACTGGGGGTATTGAGGGGTTAATAAGCCACAAAACCGCAGTAATCCAGAGGTTCTGGCCCGGGCTATTTAATAGGATCAGAGGGGCTGCCTGCCCCTTGAAAGTAGGTCTTTCTTGGTAAGCAAACCAGGTTTGATTTAAAAATATTGGAGGATTATTGTATTGCTGGCGATGAGCAGCCATATGGTAATCCTCCATTTTTTTTATCATAAGGTTGAATTGGTTTCAGAAATTGACTGCTTTAGCCCAATAGCCTAAGCCTCCAACAGACGCCTTTCCAACAGGGTCTGCATGTCACGCCTGCCGTCAGCCACCAGCAGCACATAGACCTTCTGACCCATGATCCGGTAAATGATGCGGTAGGGTTTGAAGAATATTTCCCGGTATTCCTTGATGCCCAGGTCTAAAAGTTCCTTGGGATAGGCGCCCCGGGATGGCAGCTCTCTTAAGCCGCTGAATGCCTCTTCGATCCGGTCCAAGACATAATCGGCCTTTTTCGGCGAGTCATTTTGGGCAATGTAATCATACAGCTGCTCCAGGTCCCGGACAGCATCATCGATCAGGAATACCTCATAGGGCATCAGCTTGTCCGTTTCCGGGTGCGCAGCAGTTTGACTGCCTCGGCGGCGGTCTGGACCTTGCCTTCCTCAATCTGGCGGTTGCCCAGGGCCAGGATCTTAAGCAGGGCCATGGCCTCCTGGGTCTGCTCATAGCTCTCAATATCCTGGATTACCGCCTTGGCTTCGCCGTTCTGGGTGATGATCATGGGCGCCCGCTGCTCTCCCATATTGCGGATGATATCCGCGGCATTGGCCTTGAGAAAGCTGATGGGCTTGATTTGGCTGGATAGCTTCATGGCATACCTCCACACTCATGTGACTAAATATAGTCCATATAAGGTCCGCGTGCCAGGTCTTTGCTTCCTGAAGCATAGAAAAGGTACTCGGCCAGAGATGAATATTTGTAAGCAGTGTCATTTATCTTTTGGAAAATTAATCCTGGCAAGGAAAATCCCGGTCCAGCCCGGCTCACCAGAGGAGGTAATGGGCCAAATCGGGGTCTGGCGATCAATACGTTTTCAGTTCGATATATCTCTCAACCGGCCTCTCTTGCTCTTCTTCAAGCAGATCATCAAGCCATTTTGGTTCGTAATAATCCGCATGCTCCTCAGGTGCTGTTGGGTTGAAATCTTCCAAGGTTTCCAGGTCATGTTTCCATTTTTCCATATAATCCGGATCAGCTTCGCCAAGGCGCTCCACCGGATCGAACTCAGGGTTGTAAAAATGCTTGTGTTCCACCATGGCCTTCCTCCATTTATTGTTGGCCAGCAGCTATGACGCCTGTTCCTCAGCATCCTTTAGACGTTGCAGCCTGGCCTTGCGCCGGATCAGGTCGCGGCCTTCCTCATCCAACTCGCCCTGCTTGTACTTTTCCCAGGCAACATCCTCCGCCCTTTCAGGGCCCGCCTCAGACACTATTTCAGACAGTTCTTCCTTTGCCTCCACATTTGCCAGATTGCCGCGTTGCAAATCATTGGCCATATCCGACACTTCACCCAGTTGGGCGTGGTCCAGTCCCACTTCGGCCATTGCGGTTTTGGTCGCGTGCCTGGTTTTTTCAGGCAGGATGCCATGGACAGCCTCTAATTCCGCTTGTAATTTAGTAATTTCGCCATCGGCATATCTGCGGTCATTTTCCTCCTCCTTCTCGGCTATCCGCTGGTTTTCCTGCATAAGCTCCTGGCGCAGTATTGGATTGGATACCTTGGCGATTTCTTCGGCGTCTCTGGCTTGCCAACTCAAGGAAAAATCCTCCATCAACTCATCAGCAAAAGAGTCATCTTTCTCAAGCCTTTCAGCCAAAAGCGACATATCGGATGAATCAAATGCCTCGATGTCAACCCAAGATTCCGGCATTTCGAGTTCATCAACTTCCAATGGCTCTTCCATTTCAGGCTGCCACTCAGGGTATTCATACGGCTCCGGCTTCATGAAATCTCCTCATTCTTTTGTTTATGGTAGTTTGGGCCGATACTTAGGTGCAATGTGGGCCAAACATGTTGAAAGGGCATCAATCATCCGGCAGGGGTGGCTTATCCATCTCGTCCACCAACAAGTAACCATCTTCGTCATAACCCAGTTCCTCCGGCGTCCATTCCGGGGGCGCGGGTTCCAGGGCTCCAAAAATTTCAACGTAATCGGTTGGATCCTCGTATGGCATTTTCCAATCATCCCCATGCATCTCATTCCACTCATCCACGTCGGAAAAATGCCTTATTTTGCGTTGGTTATTGCTCAGATCGATTTCGCCGATCTCCGCCAAATAATCTGAGTAGGCCTCCTCATCGAGTTCGCTGAGCCATTCAATTGATTCCTTTGATTCAACAGACATGACATCCCTCCTTTGGTTACAGGTCCGCCTACCCACAAGGACGGTCTTTACCGGCATGTGTTCACCTTTAGGTGGCGACAAAAACACAAATTTTATATATGAGCGCTACTTTCCAGTGGTAAAAGCAGCCGACCCAGGTAATACCCATGGAAAATCTCACATCCCAACCATTCACTCCGGCCTTTCCCTGGCTGGCCTATGGGCCCTTTGACCCCAAGTACGATGTATGCAGCCTGGACTACGCAGCGTCACCGCTACATTCATATTCAGGTGCGCATTACCAAACCGGAGCAACGGATATGGGATTGGATTTAGGCACTATGCTGACCCAGGGAAAGGAGTTGGCTACATACCGCATTGGGCTGTTGGAAGAGGAGCTCAAAACCCGCAGAGCCCTGATGGATGCCAACTTGAACGGCATCAATTACGATCAGACAGTCATGAAAAGCATCATTCTGCTGCGCGGCGAGGATCTGTGGGACAAATACCGGCTGCGTCTGGAGGAGTCCATTCTCAATTTGGAAACTGAAAAAAGGCGTGAGGTGTCCAGCTATTTCCGGGACGTGATGTGGCTCAATCGGGAGATGCGCCAGAGCCAAGTCGAGGCTAAAGAAGAGGATCAAAAAGCTGGTTGGCTGCAATGAGAGACCCCAATGCAAGCAAAGGGGTATAGCTGGGAGCTCAATCATCCCACATGCAAACGACTGATTGGTAGATCCGCGACAAGAATATATGGAGGTAATGAACATGAACACCGTAAATATCGGGGACGTCAAGAAGCTGGTCAGGCACAGCCTGGCTTTTGCGGTCCTCATGAACAACGAGGAATTGGAGGCCGTGGTAGGCACATTCATGGAAGTGTTGGACCACAGGAGAAGGCTGTGGAGAGCGGGAGGTGATCAGGATCGCTAAACGCATACTCTCGCCCACCGCAATCAACACCTATTTGTCCTGCCCGCGTAAATACTGGCTCAGGTACATCAGAAAGCTCAAAACCAGGCCGTCTATCCATTTAATACGAGGCAGCGTGGCGCACAACGCTCTGTGCCAATTCAACCGTCAGACCGCATCCAGGGGCATCAAAAACAGCCCTTCCCAGGAGCAGGATGAGCTGCTGCGTTTGTTTGATCATTATTGGGAAAAAGCCGGGGGTCAACTGAACACTCTGGAGCTGGATACCGGCGAACTAGCTGAATTCAGGCAGGAGAGCAAGCGCATGTTGACCAACTTCATCACCTGGCGGCATGAGTACCAAGTCGGCTCTCCGCTCAAGGCTGAGTATAAAATCTGGTCCAACGGTCTGGGTCTCATGGGCATTGTGGATGCTGTGCATGAGCAGGAAGGCAGGCTGATCCTGGTGGACTACAAGACCTCAAAGAAAGACGAGATCACCTCGGACATCTGGCGGCAGGCCGCCATCTATGCACTTTTGTACCAGGACAAACACGGCAGCCCGCCCGAAGAGATATGGATTCATTTCCTGAAAGATGAAGGCCCGCCAAAGCGGATACCGGTTGATGAGCATATGATCGAATACGCCAAGTCGCTGGTCGAATCATTGCACCGCAGCACGGCCAGCGATTTGGAAGCGGACTACCCCTGCACCTGCGGAGGCTGGTGTGAAAAAGACTTCATTTAGAAAATGGACCGCATTGAGGAAAAGCTGAGGCTCCTGGAGCCATTGTTGAGCCAAAAACAGCTGGAAGGCTTCAGATACGCCTATCTGCTTGAAAAGGATTTGCGTAAAAAGGCCCGGTTGGAGGCCATGATGGATGTGATCCTGCAGCGCAGCCTGCCTGGACCGTTGCTGGATCAGATCCTCTTGCCTCCGCCCCAAGCGGCCCTGCTGGCCGGGGATATCCCGGTGGGGCAAGCCCGCTATGCCGGCAAGGACAGGGGCGTCTTCGGGCTCAGGCGGGGGGATCTGATCAAGCACACCGGGCTGTTCGCCAAGACCGGCGGTGGCAAAACCACCTTGATGGTAAGCCTCTTGAAGCAAATCTGCGCCCAGGACATACCCTTCATTATCTTTGATCAGAAGCGGAACTATCGCGATCTCTTGAAACACCCTGATTTCATGGGTCAGGAGATTCTCATCTTCACCGTGGGCCGCAATGATGTGGCTCCTTTCTTTTTCAATCCCAAAAACGGTCCGCCCGGCGTGGAGGACCATATCTGGCGAAAGCATCTGGCCGAGATCATCAACAAGGTCTATCTGCTGGGACCGGGAGCCAATGACGTGTTCATGGAGGCCTCGGAAGAAAAGACTTTCCGCGAGATGCAGGAGAAGGTGCTGCACCAAAATAAAAAGGCCAGGGAGCTGTTGTGGTGGGCTTCGGTAAAAAGAACCCTCAACGCCATCAACTATCCCGGCCTGGGCGAGATGGTCAACCGGATAAACGGCCATTCCATTCCTGATCTATTGAATAAGAAGGTGTTCCTGGAACTGGACGGGCTGTCCGCCAGCGATCAAGCCTTTGTGATCGGCAGCCTTATCTTATGGATATACCACTATCGCATGCGCCAGCCCGAGCGGGAGGTTCTCAAGCACCTATTGATCGTGGAAGAGGCCCACCACCTGTTCAGTAAAACCAATATCGCCAACGACATTACCGACGTGCTCATGCGGGAAATTCGGGAGCTGGGCGAGGGGGTAATCCTTATCGACCAGCACCCTTCCAAGATGAGCCCCTCGGCCCTGGGCAACCTGGGAACCAAGTTCTGCATGGCCATGTCATTGAACCAGGATGTCAAGGCGGTGGCAGACTCCATGTTGCTGGACAGGGAGCAGCAGCGATACCTGGCCATGCTCCAGGTGGGACAGGCCATCTGTCGCTCGGACCGGCTGGAGCGGCCCATATTATTGAATATACCTTACCTGGGTCTTAAAAAGGGCGTGGTTACGGATAAGGAGATACAGGCCCGCATGCGGAGTTATTTGCCTGAACCGGAGCCGGAGAATCCTGAAAAGCCCCAAAGAAAGGGTATTCCGGGTATTCCAGGCAAAGAAACCCTATCCCCCCTGGCCGGAATATTGCTCACCAGCATTGCGGAAAATCCCCTTATGGGTGTGGTGCTGCGCTTCAAGAAGCTGGGCATCAAGACCGCCCAGGGATACAGGCTGCTGGCCGAACTGGAAACCAAGGCCATGATCAGCTCCCAACTGGTGGACGGCAAGCGTCTGCATGATCTGACTCCGCAAGGCAGGCGGCATTTGAAGCTCAAGCAAGCCAGACCGGGCCGGGGAGGCTTGGAACACCGCTACTGGGTGGATCAGATCAAAAAGCACTATATGAAAAAGGAAGGCTTCACCTACCTGGAAAAAGACGACATCGACCTGGTTGTGGAGTCTTATGACAAACGCCTGGCCATCCAGGTGGAGACCGGCAAATCAGACCTCATGGGCAACCTGATGAAGCTGGCCCGTTATCACTCAGACCTTCGTTTCATACTGGCCACCAACCGGGCTGCCGAGATCAAACTGAAGCAAATGCTGGCTGAAACCCTGGTGCCTAACCGGGAGCAAATCAAGGTGCTTTTCGTGAAGGACTTCATGAAATCGCCGCCCGCCATATAAACACTTCCATATTCAGACTCACCAAATAACTCTGGTGAACGCGGATCACCAAACGCAGAAAAAGGCGCGTCACCAAGTTTCATAACCAACCCAACCTGTAACTGGACTTCCAGGGCATCCCAAGCCCTGAGGAGCCGGTATTCGGCCCTTTCCGGCCGGGAAGGGCTGATTTCTTTAGCCGTCCGGCTGCAAACCCCAATTTCGCAAAAAGCCCAGAATTCTAAACAGTCCAGGCCGCGCCTGGAGAAAGGAGAGAGGTATGTCAAAGGCCCGTGACCTATGCGCCAAGGTTCAGGAACTCAACCGTGATCTGATGTTGGCATTCCGTGAGTGCCTGCCCAGCAAACAGTTCCAAAGTGAGCTGATGCTGGGACAGATCGGGCTCAATGTGCTGGCCAAAAAACTGAGCCAGTGCCGGGAGCTTTCCGAACGCCGGCGGCTCACGGATGGGCTGAGCCGTGGAATCCAGATCATGGAGAACGGCATTCAGGCGCTCAGGAAAGAGGCCCCCAAACCTGCCTATCAGAATCACAACCCAAGCGCCAAACCCCTTCAACAACCCGGATGGGTTGAAGGGGTTTTGCCCTTAAATCAAACCAAATGAATGGAGGTAAGAAAAATGTGGAACGAACCAAGTTTGGATGAATTGAAAAAGCTGCCCAAGCTCTATGAAACAGAAGACCAGCCCCTGAGCGCCAAGATTGTCCATGAGCACTTTTTCCTGGCTGGTTGTGACTGGTGGATCTGCGAATTTGATGGAGAGGATCTGTTCTTTGGCTACGCCGTGCTCAACGGCGATGAGCAGAACGGGGAATGGGGATATGTCTCCTTCCGCGAACTGAAGGAATTGCGCCTGCCCCATGGGTTTGAAGTGGACCGTGATCTGCACTGGCAGCCCAAAACAGCTGGCGACATCCCCCAGATCAAGACCTATGAAAAGGAGTGAGCCGTGCAAGAGCACCTGTACAGGGTGGCCTGGGAGATCGATATGGCAGCGGATTCTCCCCAGGAAGCCATCAAAAAGGCCATGAGCTATCTGGCGCCCCTGGAACCCGCCAGGTGGTGCTACTCAGCCAGAAACCATGAAAACGGAAAGGAGAGCAGACATGAAGGAGAAGAGTTGTTTTAAAAATAAACCCGGCTGGCGCTTCGAGTGCATGACGCCCGAGCTGGCCCAAGAGATCAGGCTGAGTGAGGCCAGCGGCAAAGGCCCATTTGCCTCGGCTCACCAAAACAGTCAAGTTCAGGCCCTGGTGTTCGTGGAAGTGGAAGGCGGCATCGTAAAGGAAATCAGCCTGTTGAATAACTTTAATGAACCAATCAAGGTGGTGCTGCGCGACTACGATGACCTTCGGGATGCGCCGGATGAATACCAGGATGTCGAATGGCTGCTTACCTGAAAGGAGGATTTGTCATGAAAAAGAAAAAAGATTTCAGTTTTTCGTTTTATCTGGATAACAACGCGCTGATGCTCTTGGCCGCAAGAGTGCAGCAGGAAATGGAACTGCGCGGATTGCCGGATATTTCATTCAAGCAGGGTTATAAGGCTGGATTCCTCTCTGCCCTGCGTGATGAGGATTACGGCCCGGGCCAGGTATGGGATCAGGAAGAGATCAAAGATCTGTATGCGGAGCTTGACCGCCGCTTTGCGGCATAGAGCCTGATCCATAAATTCAACGTAGTTCAAGTAACCATCTTGCCGGGCGGCAAGGTGGATTTTTTTGCCCAAAAACCGGAAAGCCGCGGGCGCCTCAGTCAATAGGCGCTCGCGGTTTTTAAGGAGAAAAGAATGAATCGCAATGCAGCCTATCAGGTAATCACCGAGCGCATCATCAGCCTGCTGGAAACCGGAACCGTGCCCTGGCACAAGCCCTGGAAAGGCGGTGGTGAGGCCAAGAACCTGGTCTCCATGCGCGGCTACAGAGGGATCAACCGCTTCCTTTTGAATGCGGCTAGCTATGGCAGCCCGTTTTGGCTGACCTACATTCAAGCCAAGAACCTGGGCGGGTTTATCAAAAAAGGACAAAAGTCCACTCCGGTGGTCTTTTGGAAGCTCCTGGAAAAAGAGGATGAACAGACCGGGGAAATCAAGGAGATTCCAGTGCTGCGTTATTACCGGGTTTTCAACCTGGAGCAGACAGATGGCATTCAGGTTCCGGAACCGGAAATGGTGGAACAACAGGAATTCAAGCCCATCGAACGCTGTGAACAATTGGTGGCAAGCATGCCCAATCCGCCAAAAATCCAGTACAAAAGTCAGGCCGCCTGGTACCGGCCAAAGGAAGACCTGATAAACATGCCCAGGCCGGAGAGCTTTGATTCACCCCAGGAGGTCTATTCCGGTCTCTTTCACGAGCTGGCCCACAGTAGCGGGCATAAAAGCAGGCTGAACCGCCCCACCCTGACGGACATGTGTCCCTTTGGCAGCACCAACTACTCCAAAGAGGAACTGGTGGCCGAGATGTGTGCGGCTTTCCTGTGCGGGGTTACGGGCATTGAAAACCAGACCATTGACAACTCAGCGGCCTACATAAAGGGCTGGCTGAAGAGACTAAGGAATGATGACAAGCTGGTGGTCTTTGCGGCCGCCCAGGCCCAGAAAGCGGCGGATTACATCCAGGGGATTGAATACCAGCCCGCCAGTAGTGACACCTCACAGCCGCTGAACGCCGCCGCCTAAAAACCAAGTTTTCCAATCAAGGGCCCGCTTCATAGCGGGGTGGGCCATCTCCTAATCATCCAAAAAACCAGGAGTTTTTTATGCAATCAACCAAACAGGCTGCCGCCCAGGCGATCCCGGCCCTGAGCACCCTTTCCGGCCATGAGCTGATTACCGCCTTAGAGGAATGCCAGCGCCTGCTGGATGGAGACCTTGAACTCAGTCCAACCAACCTGAAATACCCCAATTGCGGCCGCACCGGGTATTTCCGCATTGAGGCCTATCAATGGATCGACTGGGAGCCCCACGAGATAACCGCCGATCCCAACCACGACTCCGAATGGGGCGCCGAGAGCGCCTGCAACTGCCCGGAATGCAACTATGCGGGGAGGGTGTTGGATTTTAAAGACAACAAAAAAACCTGATTAATAATCCAAAGGGGCTTCCACCATGGAGGCCCCTTTGACTATTTCTTAATCCTTTTCCCGCAAGCCAGCGGCAGCTATGTGAACCTTATGCCCGGACTGTAGGATAAAACAAAAGCTTTATATATTTAAGGCCGCTTTCAGGTCATTGAGGCGATGTTTAATGGGAAGACCATACAAATGCCCCCGATGCGGGGGATCAAAATCCATCTGGAAAGGGTCCCGGCCCTTGACTGGCGGCACAAAAGTAAGGCTCAGGAGCTGCAAGTTATGCGGCCACCGCTTTACAACCAAAAAACTGGTGAGCACATGAGGCTAATTACCAGCCAGGTACAGTTCGATCTGCGGCGGATGCGGGAATTGAGGGTGCTGCAAGACAACATTCAGAAAGAGATAACCAGTCTGCAAATGGCAAAGGTCAAAAACACCTGTGAACTGGCATGGGAAAGATTCCTGCTCGCCCGTATTCAAAGGCAGCTGTCTGAATCAGAGCAGGAGTTGCTGCGCTCTGAACTTGGCTGCACACCTTTATCCATGGTTGAACCTCCAAACGCAATATATAAATATTATTTGTGATTTTCGATTATCATGAGCAGATCCCCATTGTTTCCATTTGAAGCCATCGATCCAGGTGAACTCCTTTCACAGCATTCGGAATGGATTTACTTCGGGTTGGTCCTGGTATTTTTTATTTCTGTGGCTGGATTGGCATTGCGCAGGCATTTTGAACGGCCCTACGCAAAGCCCTTGATCGTTGCCGCAGGCCTTATTCTCACCATCACGGTCTTTAAAAACCGTACGGCTTTAAGCATGGTCGTCCACGGCTGGGGTGTCCTGGGCACTCTCCTGCTGATCGCCATGGTGGTCATGATCCCCTTCGGTCTGGCCCGTGGCCTGGGTCTAAAATCGATTCGTGCCTTCTGGATTTCTTATGCGATTGCCTATGCCATTGCCTGGGCCAATTACGCTCAGTTTTTCGAGTCAATGGCCCAGCGAGGCTTGGGCCTGATCAATACCGTCCTGTTTGTTTTGTTCCTGGTATCCCTCTGGAAATCGTTGCAGTTTCGATTCCAAAGAAAGGCAAGACTGGACACTGAGAATCAGCCCGTTAATGAGGTTAATTCACGATCATTTGGTAATGAAAAAGGCGAGTATGATTTCAACCCTAATAAATCCGAAGATCGGGTCATAAGCAAAAAGCTTCTTCCAGCCGTACGCAATGAGTTTCAGTCAATAGAGCAGCTCGCCGAGTCTCTACGGATTATTGAGGAAATTGTACGTGGCCACGGCCAAGCCCTTACAAGTGATGACCGCCGCCAGATTGCCGAGCAGTTGCAAAATGCTTTGGGACAAGAACGTCTGTTCATGCAGAGTCTGGTAATGGTTAAACAGTATATTGGGAAGATGCAGATCCTTGATGCCAGGGAGTTTAACCGATTGAAAGTTCGTGCGCAAAATGCCCAGGGACCAAAGCGGAAAATTCTGTTGATGGAACTGGACAGAAACAAGGGAAAAATGCACCTTGATGAGGCTATTAAAAAAGCGGATTCGCATTTGGCTCAAAGTATGACGGCGTTTGACCATTATTTAAAATCCGTAATTCAAGGCTTACAGGTGAATGCCAATCCAACTATGATTCAGGCGGATATCCAGAGGGCTAACAGGGTTCTGAAAGGCATGCAAGCCGATGTAAGTCATATAAAGGCCATTGAAAAACGTCTCATGAGGGTCGTTCATGAGGAGCAGGATTTGATCAGGGTTGAGGAGCGAGCGGCATAGTTTTTTACTCGGATTGTAGATGTGAATTTTCTCCACTATGGTTGAGCTCCCAACTTCAGTAAAATTCAAGACTTGGATAATCTGTACGTAACAAAATAGGAATTGGCCGATAATGGCATAATGGTCATATCCGACTGTTTTTTCTCTAAAAAGAGAGGAGCCGGAAATGGCCATGAACAAGTTCCTATTTGAGACACAGACACCTTTTAGAGCAGATTCGCACCATCCCCTCGTTGAAGGCGGAATCCGGCCGCCAAATCAAATCTTCCCGCATCCAGGGAAACAGCCAGGCCAATTACCTGAAGCGAGTCCGATTAATGATGAAAACGGTGGTCCAGAATTCACACCTGTTCTCTATCAAAAGGGTTCAATTGATCATATCATCAACAAGCTTAGAGAGATGGAGATCCCGGGAAAAGTTCATATCGAACATTTTCTGCGGGACCAATATCGGCGTAATTATAGACTGACCAGTATAAACAATAATCTGGCAGCGATTACTTCCTTCCTCAAGCTGGCAAAGCAAACCGGCAAACACTATTTAGAAGAAATTACTAGAGATGATCTAGCTGCGTTCATAGAGCATGAACAGGATAGAGGTTTAAAAGCATCAACAGTAAGAAACAGATTGGATACACTGAAACCTTTTATTAGACAGCAGGTTGAAAACGGTATTATCTCATCGGAGATACTCCAAAAGCGGATGATCATAAAAGTCCCCGATTCGTTACCCAGGGCAATCGAAATGGAAGATGAAGTAAAGTTATTGTCAGTAATTGATAACGTGCGAGACCGGGCGTTAATCTTACTACTACTAAGAACTGGCATGCGGATCGGGGAGCTATTGAATACTCAGATTAAAGACATAAATATTAAAGATCGCAAGATTGATATCTGAGATACCCAGAAGACCCGTATAGGCCGAGTTGTTTATTTTATACGCAACGTCTTAATTAGTTGCGCATAATCGTCTTATTGTTTCATTCGGTTTTGCCCATGTCACAAAGTGTTTTTCAATTGCGGCCATCATGAAAGGCAGGCTTTTGAAATAACGGTTATGGGTGGCCTTTCGCCTGGTGAGCTTCCAAATGCGTTCAATGGGATTGAGCTCAGGGCTATAAGGGGGCATGAACATAAAAGAAAACTTATCTGCACAGCCGTTCCTCCAGGGCTTATGCAAAAGTGCGTGATGATATCGCACATTATCGATTATCAGCACCACCTTGCGTTTCGCATGTGAGCTGATCTGACGCAACCGTTTGACAAAGCAAAAGAAAGTCTCGGCATTGAAGACCTCTTCTTCCCGTTCATAAAAGAACTTCCCGTCGCGCAGCCTGACCGCTCCGAAATAGCCGACCTTTTGCCGAGTGGGGTTGTGCAAGACCACAGGATCCTTGTTCTCAGGCGGCACCCACATGCGGCATCTTGAACCGTGCAATTGAAAATGAACCTCATCCACAGCCCACACATCCACGGTATCGTCTTTGGCTAACTCATGTAGTTTTTTTATATTCCTTCTGCTTGATCGGGTCTGCGCCCGCCGTGGCCGGCCGTGGTTTGCGGAGGCGAAAACCAAGCTGCCTGAACAGCCGCTGGCATTGCCGCACACCAAGCTCCACTGAAAATTGCTTGGAAATGAAGGCGGAAAGGGTCTTGCCATCCCAAAGGCCGCTCTCAAGCCCATAATCAAGTGGAGAACCCCTCACCGCTTCAGCCACTTCAGTCAGCTGATCATCGTTGAGTCTTCTAGGGCGGCCAGGGCGGTCAGCATCAGCCAGACCAGCCAACCCCTCATCCTCAAACCGGTGAACCCAATAGGCTACCGTGCGGGGTGAATCACCAAGATATAGAGCGGCCTGACGGCAGCTCATGCCTTGGGCAACCAGTAAAAGGGCATGAAGCCTATGGTCATAGCGGGCCTGATCTGACCGCCTGATCTCGTCTTGCAGGGCAAGAACCACATCCTGGGCATCGGATATGCTTAAAGCTCTCATGCATACAGATTACCACTTCTAATTATTATGCGCAATTAATTATGTCGCTATGTATAGCATTGATGCCGTTGATGCCTTAAAAGCTTGGTATCAAAAGAGAGACCCGAAAAAGGGGGTGGTTTTTTATGCACAAGGCCGTGACAGGATGTCCTATGCTAATGCCCGCCTCATATTCCGTAAATACCTGAAAAAGGCTGGGCTATCTCACAAGAACTATACCCTTCATAGTTTGCGTCACACAAATGCCAGTTCTCTTCTAAACGCTGGAATGCCCCTTGAATGCCTGAGGGAGTTGTTGGGGCATAACTCAGTAGAAGTGACCAGGCGTTATGCAAAATTGACTAATAAAACCAGGATGTTTGAATATTTCAAGGCAATGGCGAAAATAGAGAAAGGTGAGATTGATGGCTATTACAAACTCGATCTTGAATTACAGGAGATCAATGAAAAGAAAGAATTACTCTCCGAGAACAGTGGGAAATTATATGAACAATCTTAAACATTTTACGATATGGCTATCTGTGCCAATCGAAAATGTTAGCAATAAGCAAATTAAACAGTTCATTGATTTCCTACGTGCCAAACGCTTAGCGCCAAAAACTATAAACTGCTATCTACAAAGCATCAGAGGTTTTTACGATTATCTTTATGATGAGGAAGGAATACGGATACCCAGCCACGTTAAAAAAGGATATGCTCTCAAAGAACCCAAACCACTACCGAGATATTTACAAGACCAGGAAGTAGACAAATTATTTAGTGTGGTAGACAATGCTCGGGATATGGCAATTTTCAAATTGATGTTACGCTGTGGATTAAGAGTTCAAGAGGTGGCTGAATTAAGCCGCAGTGCTGTATATCTTAAGCGTAGATCTATCCATATTAAAAATGGGAAGGGTGGTAAAGATAGAGTTGTTTTCATTAGCAATGATGCTTATGTGGCGTTGGTTAAATACCTGGAAATGAGATCAAAGAGTAAATCAAATAAGATTTTTTTGGCGGAGAAGGGAACCTTTAAAAACAAACCTATATCTATCCGTGGAATCCAAAAACGGATGGAATACTATGCCAAAAAAGCTGGTTTGAAGACATCCTGTCACCAACTGCGGCACACAATGGCTACCCAGTTACTGAATGCCGATATGGATTTAGTAAGTATCCAAGATCTGCTCGGGCATACAAGGATAAAAACCACGGAAAGATATACAAAAGTTTCCAACATAAAAGTAATGCGTGACTACTTCGAAGCCATGGATGCAGTGCTGCGAAGGCCAGTTCGCAGTTAACCCCTTTTGCAGGAAATGAGAATGATGACTTGACATACTTTAAGAAATAGGGCAACTTAAAGTAAGCATAACACTTTTAAATAACTAGAAAAAACAGTATTTATTACGTACAGGGATAATGATCATGGAGTACGTGAATTTCGATTCTTATTCAAGTCCTGCCCAATATGTTTGAGTTTTAGGACTCGGGTAAATGATGACTGGAGAAAGAATCATTGACTGACTAAAAAACCGTCAAATAGTTCTGTCTCCAGGCTGAGACTTATAATGGCAAGCTTGTATTTGGGATTAGATTTCAGAAGTATTTATCCTTCGAGGAAATTGTCAAACTTATAAAGTCTGCTTTATATTTCTCGAAAATCGTCGATATTTTATAGTAGCCGACAACCTGTATTTGGTCAAATATCCTGTTAGTAAATGGTGACTTCATAACTTGCAGTTTACGTCAAACAAATACTATGCAAGCATTATTAAGCCAGAATTAAACCAGTGTGCCTATCGGGATGATGCATCTAAGCAGCAGCAAAACCAAATCCCGATTTGACCTGTTTATACGTAATAGGCTCTTTGGTCATGAGCCGCCTGATAGCATAACCGAAGAGATTTGAAATAAGGTTTCTTCGGTTAAATCTGTAGTTCCATTCCATCAAATAGCTCGGCAGGTGTTTCTTACTGACGCCATGAAATGTTCCATTGAGCCATGATTTCAAATTACTGATCTGCATGTGCGACATGGGCAAAAGCACACCGGCATTTTTAGGATTTCCTTGCGGCTCCGGCTCATGCTTGACGTGCTCCTCATTGCCTGTATAGCCAGCCCAGCCATCGGTGAGCATGTTGGTGTTTGGCTCTAGAGCGCCATTGACAAACTGGCTCAGGTCTTCACCGGATGCGGAGGCAACCAGAGCCACCTTGGCACTGCCGCAGACAAATCTAGACTGATTTATGCCTGGCGCATTTTTGTCCCTAGCCGGTTTGCGTTCTACAGCCATTACGATCAATGATTTGTTTTTATTGGATAAACTCCTACCCCTGCTTTCGGCGGTACCCTTGCCGCCATAGTAGGTCTCATCTACTTCAACAACGCCCGTAAGTGCTGAGCCTTCATCATCAGCCAGCGCCCGGCGTAGCTTATGCAACAAAGTCCAGGCCGTGTCGTAATGTAAATCCAACTCCCGCTTTATGTGCATGGCCTAAACCCCACGTTTGCCCTGGCTCAAAAGGTAGGCGGCCCAAAACCATATCATCAAGGAAAGCTTGGTCCGGTGCATAACCGTTCCCGATGTAACTGATTCCTGGCTGTTGCAATGCTTGCACATGAATACCCGGTTTCGCCCTCTCAATTGATACGCCTCAGTGCAACCGCATTTTTTGCACTTGTACCCATCAGGCCAGCGCTTATTTGCTAAATACTCAATGCACGCCTGCTCCGTGCTGAAACGATGCTGAAAGCTGATCAGCGATGAAAAACCCCTCTTCTTACTCATCATGCACCTCCAAACCATTTCTATGCTACTCTCAAGTATAATATACTAATGTATGGCGGTACATGCTTTATCCCGATAGGCACATAAACCAAAATAAGCACCAATGGTTATCAGGTTATTTAATCACTAGATTTTATAGTTAGCTACGCTCCGGTTCCGGGAGGTATTTTATCAGGATCAGGACCAGAGCTGGGGTGCAGACCAAAACTGTTAAGGTGTTTTTCACCCCGTAGATATCTGCAAAGTAACCGGTGATGGGAACAATCATCCCCCCGGTCCCGAAAGCCAGGCCCATGACCAAGCTGGAGACCATGGATCTACCTTTGGGAGCCAACTTTTGGGCCAAGGTGACCGAGGGGGACATAGTGGCCAGCACCACGAATCCGGTGACAAGGGCTACAGGATAGACCAACCAGCCAGTAGCGTTGATAAAGCCCAGGAGGCAGGGCACAGTGAGCGCGTATGAGGTGTAGTAGACCGGTTTGAAGCCCAGTTTGTCCACCAGGTGCCCGCAGATGAGACCGCTGACCGCCCCACCCACGGTGAATAAGGAGACGATTACCCCGATAGAAACCAGAGAGTAGCCTAGAGCAGCATAATGGATGGGAATGAAGGTCTGCACAGATTGACCCACCACAGCCCGTAGCACGGCGATGAACCAGAGCAGGAAAATGGTGCGCCACACTCCGCCCAGGCTCTCACGCAGTGAGCCCATAAAGCCGTATTTTCTGAGGCCCTCTTCCTGGGGCATGGGGATGATCAACCAGAGGTGGACCCCGAAAATTGGACAGTATGCTAAGCGAGAGTTTCGCTCTAAAATGGACCAGATTTTATAAGGAGCGGGACATGAGCAAATCGCGCAGGAAACACAGCGGATCATTCAAGGCCAAGGTTGCGCTTGCGGCCATCAAGGGAGATGAGACGGTGGCCGAATTGGCCAGCCGGTTCGGGGTTCACCCCAGCCAGATACATGCCTGGAAAAGGGCGCTGATCGAGGGTGCCGCCGGACTTATGGACAAGAGCGGGGGCAAGAAAGAAGAGCAAAGCGCCCTTGTGGATCAGCTCTATCGCCAGATCGGGCAGCTTACAGTTGAAAACAGTTTTTTATCCAGAAAGCTCGATCATTGAGCATGCCTGAAAGGCGGGCCATGATCGGGCGTGACAATGAAAAGCTGTCCATATCCCGGCAATGCGGTTTGCTGGGGGTGAGCCGATCCAGCTATTACCATCTGTCCAAGGGGCCGTCTGAAGAGGATCTTGAGCTGATGAAGCTGATCGACACCGAGTACCTGAAGGCTCCGTTTTACGGATCGCGCAAGATGGCCGAGTTGCTTGGCCGGCTGCTTAACAGGCCCATAAACCGCAAACGGGTGCAGCGGCTGATGAGGCTGATGGGCATTGAGGCTATTTATCAAAAGCCCAATACCAGCCGTCCTGGCAAGGGGCACAAGATTTACCCGTACCTTTTGAAAGGGCTTGAGATCAACCGTCCAGGCCAGGTGTTTGCCGCCGATATAACCTACAGTGCGCCCGGCTCCCTGCGTTGGCATGGAGATGCCCGCCGGGACACGAGCATGTTCGGAATACATATGGACAGAGCAAGGAAGCGATATGGTCCATCTGGCCGCTCTTTGCTGCGAAAGAGCGTGAGCCCAAGCGGCGGTGACCCGCTGTACACTGGCGGGGTGACGCAGCCCGTGGGAAAAGGGGCGTGAGGCGAAGCCGTTAAGCCAAGATGCGTCCCCAGGCTATAGCATTGGAAGGTCGAGGAACACGAACCGGTTAATCCACGTCTGTGGGCTGAAATGTCGCCCCCGCCTACACGGCTTATGAGGCGGGATGCGGAGATGAATGGAGTCATATGTAGGGATTTCATTCTCGATTGCGCACCGTACAGGTATGGCGGTGGGCATGGGCCACGGGGAGAATGCAGCCAGACCGTGGACTCCGCATCGACTTGCGGCAAGCAAGGATAAAGACTGCGACCGGCGGCCTAACCAGTGCGTTATTAAGTCCGGCATGTGAACCGGGGAAGGCTTTTGAGGGATGCCAAGGGAGTGTGGCCCCGATGCCCCAAAGCTGGCGGAGTTCCCGTAGTAGTCCGGGGCGGGGAAAGCCCGCTACATGGCGAAGGGGAACAGTCTAAGCGGCTTGTTCGGCTGATTAGCTGACCATAGCGGGGTGAAGACCTCTGATAATCAGGGAAACGCAGAGTAAGCTAGCGACCATGTTGTGATGGCCATAGGCCACGCTTAGATGGAGAGCCGTATGCGCTGAGAGGCGCACGTACGGTTCGGGGAGGAGAAGCAGGGAAATAGTTCGACTACGCCCTGCTTCTTACTCCACTCCCCATGAGGCGCGGCTTTTTGTACCTGGTGGCGGTAATGGACTGGTTCAGCCGTTTTGTGCTGTCCTGGCGGCTTTCCAATACCCTGGACGCCGATTTCTGCGTGGAAGCCTTGGAACAGGCCCTGGACCTGCAAAAGCCCGGCATCTTCAACACTGACCAAGGATCTCAATTCACCAGCGGCAAATTCACCGGCCTATTGCTGGACAGAAAAGTTAAAATCAGCATGGACGGCAAGGGCCGCTTCATGGACAATATCTTCGTGGAGCGCCTCTGGCGCAGTCTTAAATACGAGGAGGTTTATCTCAAAGCATACGACACTGTAAAAGAGGCCAAGGCCGGAATCTGTCATTACATCAACTTCTACAACCATCAGAGACTGCACCAAGCCCTGGGCTACAAGACCGCCTGGGAAGTGCACAATGGGCTGGAAAAGCAGTCCTGGCCGGAAGCTAGGCACAGGCTGATTGACGGCAAGGAGCAAAACCCCTCCCTGCCTCTCAATCAAGCCCATTTGAACAATATGGGTAACCAGCAACTCTCGCTTAATCAGACCCCATAACTGTCCAACCGATGGGGTCCACCTCTACCAAAGCAAAACAAAAACCGCCACCCCAAAGAGGCTGGTCCAGGCAAGGTTATGCAGGCCGTAACCGCTTACCACCATGGTTGCGGCCATGGGCCCCACGGCAAAGGCCGCCATGCCGCCCAGGCCAAAGATGGACATGGAGAAGCCTGCATGACGCCCGGCATAGGCAGTCACCATGCCCGCCGCCTGGGGGTGAAACATTGACTGGCCTACCGAGCCCAGAGCGATGAAGATAAGAAGCAGAAAGTAGGTGGGCATCCACCCGGCCAAGGGAACGAACAGGGCGCTGAGCAGGGGACCGCCCAGCATGAAGAACCTTGTGCGGTAGCGGTCGGCCAGGTACCCCACCGTGGGCTGGATGATAAAGGCCAGAAGGGTGCTGACGCCGGTGATGAATCCAATGTTGGTCAGGTTGAGGTTGTATTTTTCTGCAAACACCGGCAGTAGGGGCCGGATAAACGACATATAAAGATCGCCGCTGAAATGCACCATGAACAGGGCGAAAATGACCTTTATATTGGTTTTGGCATCATGGCTCATTATTAGCAGGCCTACGGTAATATTTCATCGGCTAGGGCTCTAATAAACCCCAGATCCCTGATAGATTAGATTTTCAGCCTAGTAATTGATATTGATAATTTCCCTGTAAAAACGTCTATATTTTGGTGTTGTCGAAACCCTCAAAAGTGAAATAAAGGTTGTCGGTTAAAGAAGTCTGAGCAAATTATCTCGTTAGAATAATTATTATTTTATAATCAATAATGAGAATAGTTGAATTATCTGAATCTAATAAATTATCAGTTTAGTCCAGAGTACACTTAAGACACGACCCATAACAATTAGGCAATCAAATTACAATTATGACAACTAAACTTAGGGCTTATCTGAACAGACCGGGCAATCCGGATCCTTTTCTAGTGGCATTTCCTGAACTTTATTGCTCATGCCATCATAAAACACCACTTTACCGGCGAGAGGCTCGCCAAGTCCGGTGATCAGTTTGAGGGCTTCCATGGCTTGCCAAGCCCCGAATAATCCCGGGGTGGCCCCTAGAACCGGTATGGTCTTGGCAGGTGGATCAAAGGGCAGCAGGCAGTTCAGGCATGCGTATTGCGGAGGGTGAAAAACGGTTATCTGGCCCCGCAGGCCTTCCACTCCGGCGTGGATCAGGGGAATCCCGCGCTTCACGGATGCGGCATTAAGCGATCTGCGGGCGGGGAAGTTGTCCAAGCAATCCAGCAGTGCTTGGGCATGCCCGATAATCTCAAGTATATTTTCGTGGGTAATGGAATCACGGTACAGGATCAATTCGACATCCGGATTAAGCTCATGCAGCCGTTGAGCGGCGGAATCCACTTTCCATGAGTTCAGATCCGCATCGCCATGCAATATCTGGCGGTTGAGGTTCGATAATTCCACTTTGTCATGATCACAAATGATCAAGCGGCCCACCCCGGCGGCCGCCAAATAGCTCAGAGCCGGACTGCCCAGCCCCCCGGCTCCGGCTACAAACACACAAGCATTCTTCAGCCTCTTTTGGGCGTCTTGGCCCCAGCCGGGTATATTGATCTGTCTCTGGTAGCGCTCTAATTCAGATTGGCTCAAGTTCATGGCGCCTCAATCCCCTTTGCACTGAGAGATTGATATAACAACTCAACCGCCGCCCGATACAGGCGGAAAAACCGCAATCACATCGCCATCGGCCAGTTTGTGTTCCAGATGGCCCTTCCGGTGATTAATCACCAGGGTTTTGGGCTCGTTTAGATCCATCCCCAGCCCGGCCAGGAGGTCGGACAAGGTGCTCCCCGGTTCAACTTCCCGCCAGCAAGAAAAGTCCCGGGCTGCTTTTGGCAAATGCTTTTGAAAAGAACCGCGCAATTTGATTAAAACCTTCATATCATCAGCCCGCTGCTGCTAAAGGTCCAGGTCAGCATTGCCGCCTTCCACAGTTATACCCGCGTATTCTTCGAAAATGGTGATAATCTCAGGGAAAAACCCTTTCCCTTTATCCTTTGCTTTTAGCATGGCATAGATTTCATGGGCAAACGAGCCAAAAAACAAGGGCATGTTCAAGCCCTTGGCCGCTTCCATGGCCAGGTTGATGTCTTTCATCAACAACTGAACCGGAAATCCCGGACGGTCGAAGTCGCGCTTTAGTGCGCAGTCGTTGACATGGGTGCGTAGAGCCCGGCTGGAGCCCGAACCCTTGGCCACCGCCTCCACCAGTTTGTCCGGATCAACCCCCAATTTAGCGCCGAATACTATGGCCTCGATGCTGGCGCCCACTACGCTTGCGAGACAAAGGGCATTAACCAGTTTGGTGGTTGAGCCGGTGCTGATTCCGCCCATATGAAAAATATCTGTGCCCATGGACAGCAGAATCGGCTTTACCGCTTCCAGCACATCTTCGTCACCGCCCACATATATGGATAGGGTCCCGGAGATAGCCGCCTTCACTCCTTTTGTGACCGGAGCGTCAAGCATGCGCGCGCCCTTAGCTTCTATCTCCTTGGCAACCGCCTGGGTGGTCAAAGGATCGATGGTGCTCATGTCGATATAAATCGCATCGGAGCCAATGGTCTCCAAGATACCGATTTTACTCAACACTGCTTCTTTTACATGGGGAGATGAGGGCAACACTGTAATGATTACCTCGGCACCTTCCGCCGCCATGGCGCATGAATCCGCCACCCGAGCCCCGGCCTCAACCAGCGGTTCCATGGCTTTTTCCGCCACATCATAAACTGTCAGCTCATAATAATTTTTTATCAGGTTTTGAGCCATAGGGCCGCCCATGGCGCCCAGCCCGATGAAACCGATTTTTTGTTTTGCCATTTCATCTCCTCGGTCACCGCCTTAATAAGGACCCGGGCAACGAGCTTTATCTTCTCATCGCTCGCTGCCCGGGGCAGGCATTTATTTATCGCGATTATCTATTGCGGTCCGGCTCCCGGCTCGGGCAGCTTGATGCCCTTTTCCTTGTAATATCTGATGGCGCCGGGGTGGAACTTAATGGGTATGGCCATCAGGCTGTCATAATTGGTCCAGGCAAACAGCCCGGGTTTGGCGGCCCTGATCTGGTCCACGTTTTCCCAGGTGGTCTTGACCACGTTATAGACAAAATCCTCATCCATGTCTTCATGGGTGAAGACGAAGTTCATGGTCAGCAAGGTTTCCTCGTGAGGTCCGGCCATGCCCTTGTAGACCTTGGGCAGGGTGCCGACGCCGTAGTATGGGAAGGCCTTGATGAACTTTTTCTTGAATTCGGGCTCCAGACGCAAAAAGCGGATGTCGTGCCTAACTTCCAGTTCCTTGACAAAACCTGCAGGGTGTCCACCTATGTTGATGGTGACATCCACCAGGCCGTCCGCCATCAGATTGCTGGTGTCGGCCCAGGATGAATTGACGATGCGCTCTGGTTTGATATCGAATTTTTTCACCATCTCGCGCATTGCCAGGTCGGTGAGAGAACCGCGTGCGCCAAAGCAGACCACCTTGCCGTTCAGGTCATCGGGGAATTTTTTAATGTCGCTGTCCTTCAGCACCCAAGCCGCGAAGATGGCCGGATAGGCCGGGAACAAGGCCCGGATCTTGTCATACTTCTTATCTTTGGCAAAACCCAGGCCCCAAGTGCCCATATAGGCCTGGATACCGGTGGTCATGCCGAATTCAGTCTGTTTGTTGGAAACCAGCATTATGTTTTTGGTGGAGCCGCCGGCTTCGACGTTGGCGCTGAAATCAGCGAACTGCTCGCCTAGAACCTTGGACCAGGCAGCCAAAAACACCACATACACGCTGCCGCTGGCATGGCTGCCGATGCTGACCAGGCGCATGGGCGGACGGTATTTGGCCTCTGCCGGCACCGCGCTAAAGGCGAAACCCGCAAAGACGGCCACCACAAGGGCCAAAGCCAAAAATTTTGCTAACCTGCTGAATCTTTTCATACTTGTCTCCTTTGGCATGGAATGGGGGGTTGCATTCGACTAAACCTTATCCGGCAGTTGCACTCAGCCGGGATTAAACGTCTTTCAAATCTTTGAAATATGAGTCTATCTCCGCGGGATCCACCCCGAACAAGGAATTGGTGGGCGGCAACGGCTCGTGGAGCATGAACTCGGGCAAGCGGTCAAACTGTTTACCCAGACCGGCCAACTCATTGAACTTCTGTTCGGTGCGGAAGATCTTCTGGCCCAGGGATACGATGTCTTCCGGCTCCCAGGGCTCGTCAAAATAGGCGCTTAAAAGCCTGGCCAGATACATGACGCTTTCCGGGGTGCCATCGGAGAACTGGCAAAGGCCCACGCTGTCCTGGGTGCAGACCTGCGCCTGCATGGTGCTGGAAAGCTTTCCGCAGAACCCGGGCTCCATTTTGTCGAACTCCAGGATGCCTTGCAGACGTCCGGCGGTGTGATCCGCCCCCATGGGGGTAGTCATAAAGGTGGTGCCAGTGGCCCAGGCGGTACGCGGATCCCAAGCCGGGAACCCTTGCCCCTTGATGGCCGCCACCCGGTATATTCCCAGCACCTTTCCTACGATGGCCGGGCCGCTGGCCAGCAGCCTGCCCAGCACAGTGCCTTCAGCGGTTTGGCGTACGGCATCAATTGCGCCGTCCACATCGCCGAACTTCAGCACTCCGGCTTCCATGGCCACCCCCATGGCTCCGCCCAGCTCTATGGTGTCTATGCCCATGTCATCGCACATGCGGTCCATCTCGGCGATGGCGTCTACATCGTCAATATCCAGATTGGAACCGAGCAGGCAGAGGGTCTCGTACTCGAAAGAAGAGGTTTTATGGCGTCCCTCTTTGTCGTTAAACACATTTGAGCATCCGATAATGCAGCCCTGGTAGCAGGAGTGCCCCCGCTGGCCGCCGCGCTCGTCGATCAACTCCACCAGACGCTCCCCGCAGATCTTTTCCACCCGCTCAAAGGTCCCGGTGGAAAAATTGCGGGTGGGGAAGGAATTCACCTCCGAGGCAAAGGCCACCAGTCCGGGGGTGCCGTAAATGGGCAGGCGGTTTTTTACCCTGGGCCGCGCCTTGATCACAGCGACGAATTCCTTGACCGTCTGTCTGAAGCTTTCCTGGTCCTTGGCCTTGACTACCTTGGGCACCTCGGCGTCATCTATCACCACCGCCTTGACGCCCCGGCTTGCCATCACCGAGCCCAGACCGCCACGGGCGGCGTGACGGGCCGGAACCCCGTCCTGATCTATAAATGCAACCGTGGCCGAGAATTGGAGGTTTTCACCAACCGGACCGACACTGGCTATGCCAATATGCTCACCGTACTTTTCCCTCAATATCTTGCTGATTTCGTAGTTGCCAGCGCCTTTCAATTCCGGCGCATCCACCAGTTTTGCACCGTCTTTGTTGATGTAAAGCACTTTAAGCGCCTTCGGATCGCGTCCCTCCAACACCACCGCACCGATACCCAGGCGGCCCAATTTCTGAGCCGATATGCCGCCTGAGTTGGCTTCCTTTATGCCGCCGGTGAGCGGGCTTTTGCCGCCCACGCTGATCCTCTGGCAGCAAGGCGCCATGGTGCCGCCAAGGATGCCCGGAGCAATAATCAGTTTATTGAAGGGACCCAAAGGCTCGCACATGGGGTCGACCTCGTTTATCAAAAGCGTGCTGGACAACCCCCGCCCGCCCAGCCGCTCATACTCAGCGGGCATAGATTCCATTTTTACCGAGCCTTTGCTGACGTCGACCCGGAGCATTTTTTTCATGTTGTATTCCTTCCTGTGGCATCCCCGGCCCTGGCCGCCCTTGGTCGCCTACCCAGTCCGGCCAAGGCGTGGGGTTGCCGTAAGGTTGTTGATTATAATTAAGTTTTTTCGCTATCCGCGGTCTCCATGGTTGCCATGGACTTACCCGCATTGCCATTATTTTGGGCTTTGATCGCCCGCCAGCGTATGGCATGAATTATTAAGCCAGTTAGCAGTAAGCCGCCGCCGATGGTATCGGTGACTACACCGGGGAAGATCAAAGTCATGGCAGCGGCAAGGAACAATCCGCGTTCCACCAGGGTTGCCCTGGTGAGCAGCCAGCCTGATAGAGCAACCGCCAGGCAGGCCGTTCCCATCAAAGCGGTAAACGAGGAGAACGCGATTCCCATGATGCTGCCCTTAAGCAGCAAAGTGGGTGAATAAATAAACATATACGGAATAATGAAGGCTACTATGGCAAGCCGCCAAGCGGTGAAGCCGACCTTCATGGGGTTGGCGCCGGCGATGCCTGCCGCCGGGAAGGCCGCCAAAGCCACCGGCGGTGTGACCGCACTCATGCATGAGAAGTAGAAAATAAACATGTGGGCCTGAAGCAGGCTTAAGCCCATTTGAGTGAGAACCGGCCCCATGGTGACCCCGGCTATGATATAGGCCCCCACAGTGGGCAGCCCCATGGATAGAACCAAGGTAACCACCATGGTCACCACACAGGCGATCAGAAGATTGCCCCCGGCCAGCGCGATGATCCCAGCAGCCAGTTTAAGGCCAACGCCGGTCAGATAGATAACGGCCACAACCACACCGGCTGCCCCGCAAGCTATGATCACGTTCAAAGCGCCCATGGCGCCTGATTCCATGGCCAGGATAAGCTTGCTGTAGCCCATGGCGGTTTCTTTGCGCATCCAGGAAAAAATCACGCAGGTGCCGGTGGAGTACAACGCGGCCTTGATGGGGCTGCTCCCCACAATAAGCAGCATATACAAAAGCACCAGCACCGGGACCGCCAGATGTCCCCAGCGCATAATCACCTGGCTGAGCTGCGGCAACTCGGAACCCGGCAAGCCTTTCAGGCCCTCTTTACCCGCCTCCAAATCGATCATCATGAACAGAGCAAGATAAAAAAGCACGGCGGGCAGAATACCCGCTGTGGCGATCTGGTTGTAGGGGATGTTGGTAACTTCCGCCACCAAAAAGGCGGCCGCGCCCATAACAGGCGGCATAAGCTGCCCCCCGGTCGAGGCAGCCGCCTCGACCGCCCCCGCAAAATAGGGCCGGAAACCGGTCTTTTTCATCAAGGGGATAGTAAAGGCGCCCGTGGTAACCACGTTGGCCACCGCATGGCCGGCCACGGTGCCGAACATTCCGGAGGCGAAAATCGAAACTTTGGCTGGGCCGCCACGGGTGCGTCCGGCCAAGGCATAGGAGAGGTCGATTATAAAATCACCCACTCCAGACGCTTTCAGAAAGGCCCCGAAAAGGACGAATAAAAATACAAAAGTCGAACTGGCCCCCATTGGGATGCCGTAAAAGCCTTCCAAAGACAGCATCTGACTGATCACCCGCGGATAGTTGTAGCTCTTGGCCTTCAGTACACCGGGGAAGTAAGGGGCGAAAAAAGCGTAGCACATGAACACGCAGATCACGATTACCAGCGGCCAGCCCAAAGAGCGTCTGGTCAGCTCTATGATCAGGGCCAGCATAATGGTGCCCATGATGATGTCCCAATTGGTGGGGTCCACCCCGGCCCGATACACTATGCCCTCTTCGTTGAGCAAGGCATAGACTGACACCCCAACACCCAACGCGGCCATGATCATATCCGGTAAGCTGGGTCTTTTGTCCGGAGACGAGGACATTGCTTTGAATACCAGGGGGACCATAATCAGGCCGGCCATCAAGTGGATTACTCGAAGCTGCCAGATACCCACCGCGACCATACCCAAGGCATAGATATGATAGAGCGAGGCTGATACGGCCAGTACGGTCAATATTTTTGACCAGTTTCCGCTCAATTCGCTTCGTTTAGGCATGTCGCCTCCTTATTTTCCTTTCAACCTGCCCTGGTAACAACCAATGAGCCTATCCGCATGTTGCATCGGCGGGTTTAATATGGTTAACGCCTTTGACGATCTCTTTGTAGGTGACGGCGGCAGAATTTACGACACGCTTTATGAGGCGCCCAAATAGGTTTGATATGATGTCTCTTCGGTGAAGCGATAGTTCCACTCCTGCAAATAACTGGACAGGTTTTTGGGACTGACGCCGTGGAAAGTGCCGACGATCCATGACTTGAGGTTGGCGAACTGGATATGAATCAAGGGCAGCCGAATACCAGCGTCCTTAGGATTGGTCAGGACGCTGGCCTCGTGCACGAAGTCCTTACCGGGCTTGATATACCCGGCCCAGCCGTCGGTGAGCAGGTTGGTGCCTGGGGCCAAACTGGCCTTGAGGAAGGAGCCCAGGTCCTCGGCGAAGGCCGAGTCCGCCATGGCCACCTTGGCATTGCCGGCCACAAAACAGCTGTTGTTAATCCCCCTGGCCTTCTTGCCCTTGGCCGGTTTTCTCTCCAAGGCCATGACTATCAGGCATTTGTTGTCATTCTGCATGCTTCTGCCACCACTATTCGAACAGCCCTTGCCGCCGTAGTAGGTTTCATCGGCCTCCACGACACCACAGAGAAGCCGGTCCTGCTTTTCGAACAAGGCCCGTCTGAGCTTGTGCAGCATGGTCCAGGCCGTGGCGTAGCGCAGGTTGAGCTCTCTGGACAGCGGCTTGGCCGAAATGCCCCGCTTGTCCTGGATAAGGAGGTAGGCGGCCCAAAACCACATCAGCAGGGGCAACTTGGTGCGGTGCAGGATAGTGCCGGCGGCCACCGACTCCTGGTGGTTGCAGGCCGAACACATGAACACCCTGGGCCGCACTCTGAGTTGGTAGGACCCCTGGCATCCGCACTTGCTGCAATGGTACCCATCGGGCCATCGCAGAAGGGCCAAATACTCTATGCAAGCCTGCTCTGTGGCGAATTTATGCTGGAAGCTGATCAACGAAGAAACCTTGTGTTGCTTGGCCATGGCAAACCTCCAGAAAAACTTTATAATATACACTAGTATAGTATGCCTTTCTTCCGGTTGTCATGCGCCATGCGGATAGGCTCAACAACCAAATGGCGCGGGTGTTCTATCTTTCGTTTTCAAGTCTCATGAAATCCGCTAATTACATGCGGCGGTGAATTTTTCTTGCATTGGTGACGCAGTATGAAACGCGGAATTCATAGGGCTGATCTTTATAGGTCAGGGCCAGCATGTCCCAGACCAGCAAGGGCGCGCCCTCTTCCACCTCCAGAATCCGGGCGGCCGTTTCTGGTGCGGCCAGGGCGTAAAAAAGCTCTTCATTGCCTACGGTTGCCATGGAATATTCTTTTTCCACAAACACATACAGAGAGTTTTTGCCCAGCGAATACTTGCCTTTT
This sequence comes from Desulfarculaceae bacterium, assembly GCA_963675675.1. GTDB lineage: Bacteria > Desulfobacterota > Desulfarculia > Desulfarculales > Desulfarculaceae > Dethiosulfatarculus. Next base: position 5,547,644 of record OY776512.1, on the reverse strand, counting down.
TTTTCCAAATCCGGGAAAAGCCTCCTCGGCAGATAGCTGACCGTATAAATCAGGGCGGTGCCCTTGGAGGTAAATGTGCGTTCCAGCCGGTATAGGCCTTCCTCAGGTTTCAGTTTCAGCAATTGGTTAATACGTGGGTCGGCCTTGGCTTTGCCCAAAGAAAGCAAGTTCAGTTTCAGAGAGGATTCCCGCCCTTTGAAATCCCGGAGCAGACGGTATGACTTGATGTTTTCACGGCGCACGGTGTTATTGGTTACAAAGGTTCCTTTGCCCCTGATGCGGTAAAGGTAGCCGTCAGTCACCAGGTTGCCGATGGCCTTTTTTACGGTTCCCAGGCTGACCTGGTACTGCTCAGCCAGGATACGCTCTGAAGGAATGCTGTCTCCGGGCGCGAACTGATTGCTTTCGATCTGCTCCTTCAAAGCCTTTTGAACCTTGAAGTAGATCGGTACCGGATCAATTTCTGTTATTAACTTTGCTAACATACAAACACATTTAATTATTTTAAAATATTAGAATAATTATAAATTAGTATACTTGGATAGTCAACTACTATAGTTTAATTTATTCACATATTTGTCAAGTTTTTTTTAATTGAGTTATTTCAGTATGTTATATATTAGAGATGTCGAAGAGGTTGGGATGTCGAAATAAAAAGGGGAGCGGATGAATGCTCCCCGGTTCGGATCAGGTACAGACAGGGTCTACTTTTTAGGATCTATTTTTTCCAATACCGCAGTGGGGGGAATCGCTTATCGCATTTACCCGGAACATCAAATCGGTTTTGCAACCCGTGCTCTTTTTGCCAACGCACCTTGAGCGTACGAGCCAAAGCTTCTTCCATTTCGGCGGCTTTCTCCGGTAATTCGTCACAAAGATTTTTGGTTTCCTCGGGATCAGTTACAAGGTCGTACAGTTCATTGGTGCTTCCACTCAAAGTGCGAATATAACTCCATTTTTGGTCGCGAAGGCAACGTTCTTCCGAAGAGAAAAACCCCATAGTGGCATATTCACGCACCTTATCACTAGTTCCCTTTATCAGGGGCAGCAGGCTTTTACCCTGCAGAAATTCATTCTCGCGCTCAAACCCTAAAAAATCCATGATGGTTGGAAACAGATCCACGGTCTGCACCAGAGCATCAATGCGCTTACCCGCCATCTCCGCACCGGGCATACGGAACATTAGCGGTATGCACAATAATGGGCTGTATAACTGATCCACCATTTTGAGCATTTTGCCATGCTCACCCAAGGGGTGACCGTGGTCGGCCAGGAATATGATTAAGCTGTTTTCCATCAAGCCCAACTCACGGATCTTATCCAGCAATTTACCAATCTGCTCATCCACAAATGCGGCTTCAGCGGCATACAGGTTACGGGTGTGCTCCAACTCTTCCGGAGTAAGCCAGTTGTTTTCTCCGCCTTTTGGTGAAAAAATCCAGTTGCCTTGATAATTGGGATCCGTGTACTTTTCCACAAAACGGGGCGGGGCATCCCAAGGTTCATGGGGGTCGAAGCTGTCTACATAAAGAAAGAAAGGATTACCCAGGTCCTGGTTCTCATCCAGCCATTCAATGGCCTGTCCCATGACTTTGGCCGAAAAATAATCCTCCTCACCTTTGCGCCCTTCCACATTGCGCAGATATTGATCAACGATGCGCACCATTTGGTCGCCATACATCTCCGGTTTTAAATATCGGTCCAGGTCCTGGGAGTGCGGTCTGGTCTTGTATGCGTCAGACTCCTGCCCCCTTATCCATTGCCACTCGTGAAAGCCGCGGTGGAAATTCATATTTGGCTTAAACATATGATAGGTGTCTGTGATCATGATATTCGTATAATCATACTCATCCAGCACCTCGCTAAGCGTGTAATCCTGCGGAGTAAGCCCCTGCCAAAAACGGTTGGTCAGGGTGTAATTGCCGGTGAACATGGCGGTCCGCACCGGAAGGGTGGGCAGTCCTTCGGGATAAGCCTGGTCAAAAATCACCGACTCGGCAGCCAGACGGTCCAAATTAGGCGTTTGAATTTTGGTCCCCCCATATGCTCCGATATGATCTTTGCGAAAGCTGTCAGCCATTATCATTATGATATTCATACCATACTCCTGTATACTATTATTGACATAATATGATTGTCTTGGGATATGGGTAGGCGTCGGGAGTCCTCAGCTAGACCAACACATAATTTTTTTGGCAGCTGGAGAACTATTTTATTGTTACCTGCTCCGGTAGATATGTACAAGTTTATTTTTCAGACTCAATCAGCAGACCCGAAACGTACCTTGCCTTCTTTGTGGACTAGTTTGCTGAAAAGATCTCGAAATGCAAGATTTACCCGCAATGGCCGGTAATAATTCTTGAAATGTCTTTTTCAATAAATGTTACATTATGCACATATTTAGTAACATAGGTAAAATCTGATTATATTTTGTAAGTCCATCGCCGTGAAAGGGAATGCTAAGCCATATTCACTGGCTACAATTGTCCGACATTAATACATATTTTGGCAATTGAATATTTGGTTTCAGGTGCGGTAGACGCGATCAACCTTCTCCAGTTTTCAAACCTATAAAACCTCCTGAATCTTTCTCAGAAAAAGCCGATATTTTGGTGTAGCCGAAACCTTTGAATGTAAATGTAAGTTTACCATTTAATGGAGCCAGTATACGTTTTATCTTCAAGCCTGATTGCCACTTGCTACTTGATATAATAATACTACTGTTTTCTTCAAATTAGGGATTTCATCCGCCAGCACCTTCCGGACCTGCTTCAGGAGTTCATTTTTTGATATGGCTTTGAAAGCATGCCAATGCCCCCCAAATATTCAAGCTCATTTGTAGATTCGTACTGAAAGTAGCCGCTGGCGATCAGCTCTTTTGCCTTCAACCGTGGAGCCGGTCTTCGGCCGGATGAAAGGTGTGCGGGGGCTGAGGCGATTTCTTTTGCAAATCTTGAAGTACATGAGCGGCGAATGGAGGCTGTGGTGCCAGCCGCACAATCTACCATCCCCCATTGGGCAGATAGAAACGAACCATAATTTAGTTTAGTATGGATAGGTTATCACCAACCTACCCAGTCTTGATTTTACAACTTCTGATGGACCGTTATTCAGACAGAATCCTATTCATCAGAAAATGTGCTAAACTAATGACAATATATTGAGTTCCTTTTAAAAAAATCTCTTTCTGGAGCTTGGCTAATGGCCGCCAAACAGCCCAAAGCAAAGCGCGGCGACGGAACGCCTTCTAGGGCCGCCAAATCCGGCAAAAAAGCCCCAGGCCAAACCGGGAAACAGGATAATATGCTTGAGCCAAGTGGACTGACTGAACCGCACCAGAGGCCGGAAAAAAGCTCCCATACCCAACCCCCAGACCAGGGTCCAGTAGCCAGTCAACCCGTGGACTTCCCAGTGGTGGGGCTGGGCGCCTCGGCCGGGGGCCTGGAAGCCCTGAAAGAGTTTTTGGCCGCGACCCCTGGCGACCTGACCGCCGCCCTGGTGGTGCTGCTGCACGAGGACCCGACCCGCGCGTCGCACCTGACTGAAATATTGGCGGAGTATACCAGCCTTCCGGTCACACAAATCGAGGACGGGGGCCCGCCACTGCCAGGCCAGGTCCACGTCTGTCCGCCTGGCCGGCTACTGAGTCTGACCAGGGGCCGCTTTCAGGTCAAGGAGCGCAAGGATAAGGGCAGCTTGGCCACTGTGGATTACTTCTTTCATTCCCTCGCCCTTGAGATGGAGACCGAGTGTGCGGCCGTGGTGCTTTCGGGCACCGGCAGCGACGGTTCCCAGGGCGTGAGGGACGTGAAACAGGCTGGCGGCCTGGTCATTGTGCAGGCCATGGACTCCGCCGCTTATGGCGGCATGCCCCAGGCCGCCCGCTCCACCGGCGTAGCTGATTTCGTGTTGCCGCCGCAGGACATGCCAGCGGCCCTGCAGGGCTACTTCGGCCGTACTTTGAACCTGGACGATGAGGCGAAAAACCGCGAGCGCCGCTTTCTGGAAATAGCCCCCAAGATCTTTTCCCAAATCAAACAGCGGACCAGGCACGATTTTTCACACTACAAGATCACCACCCTGCGCCGGCGGGTGGACCGGCGCATGGGCCGTCACCATATAGGCGATTACCATGACTATGTGGATTTCCTGCGCAAGGACGACGAGGAGGTTGAGAAGCTGTTTCAGGAGCTATTGATAGGGGTCACTGCCTTCTTCCGCGATCCCAAGGCCTGGGAGATTCTTAAGAAAGAGGGAATCATGCCCCGGCTTTTGGACCTGGAGGAGGGACAGACCTTGCGGGCTTGGGTGCCTGGCTGCGCCAGCGGAGAGGAGGCCTACAGTCTGGCCATGCTCATCCGGGAATGCTTCGAAGAGCGGAGAATGGGTCTGGACCTGCAAATCTTCGGCACGGACGTCGACCCCAAGGCCATAGAGCGGGCCAGGGAGGGCCGCTTCCCCCAAAGCATCGCGGCCGACCTGGACCCGGGTAGGCTCAAACGCTTCTTCCGCCTGGAAAATGATTACTACCTGGTACGCAAAGAGCTGCGGGATTGCCTGGTGTTCAGCGAGCAGGATGTGATGCAGGACCCGCCCTTCTCCAGACTTGATATTCTGGCCTGCCGCAACCTGCTCATCTACCTCACCCCCGAGGCTCAGCACAAGCTGCTTCCCCTTTTTCACTATACATTGCGCCCCGGCGGCGTGTTGTTTCTGGGTACTGCGGAATCGTTGGGCCGCCACACCAAGCTGTTTGAGGTTTTGGATAGTAAGTGGAAGATCTACAGCAAGCGTCAGGTGCCGGCTTGGTCCCTACCCGATCTGCACTTCCCCACCGGCCCCCTCAAATCGGCACAGTTGGCCGAGGCCGCCGGGCGTAGCCCAGGTGAGCAAATGGCAATTCAGGCACGGCCGGGCCTGGCAGAGCAGACCAGAGCTTTGATCCTGGACAATTTCGCGCCTGCGGCAGTGGTGGTGGACTCCCAAGGCGCCATCAGCTATGTGCACGGACGCACGGGCAAGTACCTGGAACCAGCTTCCGGCCCCTCGGACATGAATCTTTTTGCCATGTCCCGCGAGGGGCTGGACACCCAGGCCGCCAAACTGGTCAAACGGACGGCGGCAACCATGGAGACCCAACGCGCCGAGGGCCTTCTTGTGCGCACCAACGGCCAGCGCCAGGCCATAAACCTGACGGTGACGCCTCTGGATACCCGCCGCAACCCGCCGCAATTCCTGGTAGTGTTTCAGGATGTGGACCGCCCCCAAAAGGCGAAGCCCCCAACCGAACCTGGAGACGCCCAATACCGCCAGCGGATGAAGCAGCTTGAAAGAGAGTTGCAAAACACACGCGAGTCTCATCAGGTCACCATCGAAAAGCTGGAGAGCTCCAACGAGGAGTTCAAGTCCATCAACGAGGAGCTTCAGAGCACCAATGAGGAGCTTCAGAGCACCAATGAAGAACTTGAGTCCTCCAAGGAGGAGTTGCAGTCCATGAATGAGGAGTTGACAACGGTCAACGTCGAGTTGCGTTCCAAGGTGGATGAACTGGCCCAGGCCCAGGGTGATATGAACAACCTTCTGAACTCGACCCAGATCGCCACACTCTTTCTGGACAGCGGGCTAAACATTCGACGCTTTACCAAGGAGGCGGCCAAACTTATCAACCTGCGCGGCTCCGATGTGGGGCGGCCGCTGCAGGACCTCACCACCAGGCTGGAATATGACGGGTTGGCCGCGGACGCCCAAAAGGTAATTGACACCCTAGAAACTATTGAGCGGGAGGTGAAAGATAAAGATGGCGCCTGGTTCCGCATCCGCCAGATGCCTTACCGCACCCTTGAAAACAGTATTGATGGGGTGGTCATCACCTTTACCAACATAAGTGAGCTGAAGGCCGCCCTGGAACGGGCTACCGCCCAGCAGCGCTATGCAGAAAACATCGTTGATACGGTGCGCGAGCCGCTTTTGGTACTAACTGGAGACCTGCGGGTGCTCTCGGCCAACCGCTCTTTCTTCAACTTCTTCCAGTGTGCGAGCCAGGATATCGAGGGCGAAAAAATCTATGAGATGGACAAAAAGCAATGGAAACTCCCCGAACTACGCAAACTCTTGGAGGAAATCATCCCGGAGCGGACCAGCTTCGAAAGGTTCGTTGTGGAACATGACTTTCCCCGCATCGGTAAAAAGCGCATGCTGCTTAACGCCCGGCTGATGAATGATTATCCCGAGGGCAGAGTGAGAATCCTGCTGGCCATGGAAGAGGACCGGGAAGCCAACCAAGCCAAGGAGAATTGATGCCCGCTAAAAATGTCAACCGCCGCCTGGATGATCTGCGCCGCCGCGCCGAAAAAAGGCTGGGCCAGCAGGCCAATCCCCAGTATCTGAGCGAAGCCTTGGAGATAGCCCAGGAGCTGCGAGTGCATCAGGTAGAGCTGGAGTTGCAGAATGAGGAACTCCAGAGCACCCAAGCGGCCTTATCCCAGGCTAACGATTTATACCAGAAGCTGTTCCACCTGGCCCCGGTGGGCTTTGTGCGCCTGGACCTTCAGTACATCATCATCGAGGCCAATGAAGCCGCGGCCAGGCTCTTGGGCAGCCGCACCCAAAAGTTGGAGGGCATGCCTTTGCTTTCCAAGATTGATTTGAACAGCCTGGAGCAGTTTCAGCGGCACTTCATCAAGGCTTCGACATCAGCAGATGGCGCCCGCGATGAAATACGGCTGACGGTGGAGAGCAGGACCGTACAGACGCATACCACGGCCCTCGATCGGGGAAGGGGGCGCAGCCGGGAGTTTCTCACCGCCATGGTGGATGTAAGTGAGCAAAAGCGCTACGAGCGGGAGCTGCGCCGCAATCAGCATGAGCTGGCCGGGTTGAATCGGGAGTTGGAGGAGCGGGTGGCCGGCCGAACCGCCGAGTTGGCGGGTCAGACGGTCAGACTGCAGGAAGCCAACGTTGCGCTGAAGGTGCTGCTGGACAACCGGGAGCATGAGCGAATTGCCATGCAGGAGGGAATCCTGGCCAATCTGAACCTCCTGGTCCTGCCCATATTGGGCAGGCTGAGCCAGAACGGAACACCGCAGGTGCAAAAGAGTCTGATCCAAGCCCTGGAGAGTCATCTGAAGGATCTTACCTCGGGCTTCACCCCCAGGCTCACCTCCTCCGAATACAAACTTTCGGCCCGCGAGCTGGAAGTGGCCGGATTCATTAAAGCGGGCAAGACCAGCGACGAAATCGCCGTTCTTTTGGGCATCAGCCCCAGCTCGGTCATTTTCCACCGCAACAACATTCGCCACAAGCTGGGTTTGAAAGGCAAAAAGGAGCGTTTGGTCAATCATTTACGCAGCCTATCATAGCCACGCCACCTATGGCTGGCCAACCCATATACTAGTTTTAACCCCATATTAAACCAATATTTACCCCTACTTTTAAATCACTCCATTCTAGTTCATACTTTACATATCATAAGATAAGTTTCGACTGAGAAGCCTTGGCCCGCAGGCTGTATTTCCCACATCTCGATCCAACATAATCCAGGCCCGCAGACGGCAAGCTTAGCGACCTAACTATTGATGAGCAATCAATGCAAAGGGGTGGGAGGTGCTTAGTTGTGGCATGAATGGATTTATAAAGAAATAGGTCAAGCCCGTTTAATGTTGAATGATTTGGAGAGCTGCCAACACCTGGTTGAGGCCCGGCGGATTTCCCATAAGATCAAGCATTCCCTGGATATCGTGCAAAGCGGTGTATGGGAGTTGGGGGCGCGTCTTCATGAGGCCCGTATGAACGCCCTAAAACACCCTTCCGCACGCCCATCGATGCGGGAGCAACCGGCCGCCGATTCCTTGTCCGGCTGGCGGGTGCTGTTGGCTGATGACGAGCCGGCGCTGTTGGAGCTGATTTCCCGCAAACTGGGCGGATTGGGCTGCCAGGTCACCGCCGCCGAAAACGGCTACCAGGCCTGGAGCTTTTTCAAGCGCAGTCCACAATGCTTTGATCTGGTGCTTACCGATTACGATATGCCCGAAATGACCGGTGCTGACTTGGCTTACCGTATCCGCGAGCTCAGGCCCAAGCTGCCCATCGTGCTTTTGTCCGGCAGCTCTAACGTGGCGGACCTGGACCCCTGCCTGCGCGAAACATTCTCCCTGATGCTCAGCAAACCGGTTTCATTGAGCAGTTTGCAGAATTCAATACAAGAGTTGGTGCTGCCGGCGGTAATTGATGTCTGAAGCCGTTCGCCTAGCGGCGAACCTCCGTCAATCACCGTTGGCAAGGGTATCTGCGCAACCGCCCACATTTACCGGCCGAATGACCTTGGTTGGGCCAGGCAACATTTATCGATCTTATCCCAAAAGGGGACCTAGCACGGGATCTTTTACAAAAACTGTTCTCGGTAATGCACTTTTCACCTTGCAGAGGAAACCCGTACTGGCGTAGCAGGGGCCCCGGCTGCTCTGTCAACTGGACATTTTTTTAGCTGTGCCTCTGTTCCCCGCCAAAGTCGTGTGAAAATCGGCCCCGGTAACAATGCTGCGCTGTCATGGACGTTGAATTAATTATGTCAGACCTAAATAATTGTTTTTTGGGGTGTCTTAAAAATGACCAAATCAAGGAGTGAAACATGGAAGTTACTGCCGTCGTGACCGACGCCTGGACTGCGTTCTCAACAAAAATCAGCGCATTCATACCCAAACTGATCGGCGCGATGATCATTCTGCTGGTTGGCTGGCTGGTTGCGCGCTTAGTGCGGTATGGAACCGTGAAATTATTGCAGCTTATTAAATTGGACCAGATTTCCGATGCGGCCGGAGTCAAGGAATTTCTGGCCAAAGGCAACATTCATAAGAGCATCAGTGAAATCGTGGGATCTCTGATTTACTGGTTCCTATTGATAATAGTGTTGGTTGCCGCCTTGGACGCCCTGGGCTTGGCCATCGTTTCCGGTCTGCTCAATTCCGTGGTGCTTTACATCCCCAACGTGATCGCAGCCGTGATCGTGCTGACCTTGGGCGTTTTATTGGGAAGCTTTCTCGATGCGGCGATCAGGACCACGGCCTCCAATGCCGGATTGAGCATCGCCAATGGATTAGGAAAAGTGGCTCTATATGGGATCATGGTGTTTTCCGCTTCAATAGCTCTGATCCAGTTGGGCATCGGCAGCGATGTAATAGCCTCTTCTTTTGAGATAGCTCTGGGCGCCGTAGCCTTGGCCCTGGCTCTGGCCTTTGGCTTGGGTGGCAGAGAGGTGGCGGCGGAGCACCTGAAGAAGTGGCTGGAAACCAAAAAGACGCCAAAGTCAGCAAAACAATAAATTCTTGAAATAGGGGCCGGGGGGCCCTATTGGTTCGGCCATGGCCGGGAAAAACATACCAATGCAATATATTTATGCCAAATGGGCCGGAATAGCCTTGATCATCCTGATTGCGGTTACCTTTGCGTTAAAAAACTCGCAGCCAACTACCATGAGCTACTATTTGATTGGTGAATTTGTATTGCCTCTGTATGCCTTGGTTGCTTTGTGTGTGCTATTGGGAATCGCAATGGGACTGTTTCTGGCAATAGTAGCCAAGCGTAACAAAAAAGCTAACCGGATAGAATCGGAAAAAGGCTAAAAACCATTGGCATGTTCTTTTAGCCGATGACAAGAGATCTTTCACGGATTTTTATGCAAAACCCAGGTTGAAGGCGAGGGTTATTATGGAATCAAGTACGAAAGACCAAGCACAAGGCATGTTTCACAGAGTAAAGGGCAAGATCAGGGAATTGTTTGGTAAGGCCGGCAATAATACCAAAATTGAAAGCGAAGGTAAGGGCGAAAAAATGGCCGGTAAAATACAGCAGAAAGTCGGAGAGGTTGAGAAAGTGGCCGGAGAATAAAGTGGTGCAAAATGTGCCGGTAGACTTGCCAACCGTGTTCTGAAATTGCTAAATGCTAAAGGGTAATTAAGTTCTGAAACGTGAGCTGCTAAACTTTTGTTCGACATTTTTTATGTTGATATTAACCAACGTTTTGTTGCTGATAACTTGTCACTCATGAAGCGCATTAATTTAAATTTGTCGGTTGTTTTGACAACATTTTTAAAAGAGGTTTTAAAGTGAGAGCGCTTTTATTATATCCCCAGAGCCCAGACACGTTTTGGAGTTTCAATCACGCCCTTAAATTCATTTCCAAAAGAGCCCTGCACCCACCATTGGGGCTATTGACCGTGGCGGCCATGCTGCCAGCCGAATGGGAGAAAAAGCTGGTTGACGAAAACGTGGAATACCTGCGGGACCAGCATTTGGAATGGGCCGACTACGTCTTTATCAGCGCCATGGCAGTTCAGCGCGACTCGGTAAAACGCCTGGTGGTGCGCTGCCGGAAGGCGGGGGCAAAGGTGGTTGCAGGCGGGCCCCTGTTCACCGCTTGCCACCATGAGTTCGAGGGGATCGATCACTTTGTGCTGGGCGAAGCCGAGATCACCCTACCCCGTTTTCTGCGCGACCTGGAAACGGGCCAGGCCCTACCATTCTACACCGCTGATGAGTTCCCGCTTTTGACCGACACCCCCTTGCCCATGTGGAGCCTGCTGAAGCTCAGACGCTACGCCTCCATGAGCCTGCAATACTCCAGGGGGTGCCCCTTTCACTGTGAATTCTGTGACATAACAACCTTATTCGGCCACAGGGTGCGCACCAAAAGCAACTCTCAGATACTGGCGGAATTGCAGAACCTCTATGATGCAGGCTGGCGGGGAAGCCTTTTCATGGTTGACGACAACTTCATAGGCAACAAAGCCAAGCTGAAACGTGAAGTCCTGCCGACTATGATCCAATGGATGCGCGAGCACAGGCATCCCTTCATTCTGTCCACCGAGACATCCATTGATCTTAGCGACGATGAGCAGTTGATGACCTTGATGGCGCAAGCCGGCTTCGAGGCGGTATTCGTGGGCATCGAATCCCCCAGCGAAGAAAGCCTGGCCGAATGCGGCAAACTGCAGAACCGGAACCGCGACTTGGTGGCCAGCATCAAAAAAATACAAAGTTTCGGACTGGAGGTTAACGGGGGCTTCATTGTGGGCTTCGACCATGACTCACCCACGGTATTCAAACAGCAGATCGAGTTGATCCAAAACAGCCGCATAATCACGGCCATGGTGGGGCTATTGAACGCACCCAACGGCAGCAAGCTCTACCAGCGCATCGTTCAGGAGGGCCGTCTACTTTCCGAGACCACCGGAGACAACACCGATCTTTCCACCAATATAGTGCCTAAAATGGGCCTGGCGGCCCTGTCGCAGGGCTACAGTCAGATCATCAACGGCATTTATTCCCCAAAACCCTACTATGAGCGGGTGCGCGCATTTCTACGGGAGTACCGTCCCACAAAATACAACCGATTGCACTTTCATCTCAGATACTTGCGCTTACACCCCGGCTACGTCTTTGCCTTGCCCAAATCCATGCTGGTACTGGGCGTAAAGGAGCGGGGCCGTTTTCAGTATTGGAAACTATTTTTCTGGTCTCTGTTCCGGCGGCCCCGGCTGTTTCCCATGGCCGTAACCTTCGCTATTTACGGTTTCCATTTCCGCAAAGTCTTTCATGCAAAGCTAAAGTCTGGAATTGCTTGCCAGGAATGAGCAGTAAATGATGGCCTTAATATTACTAAATGCGGGTAATCCATTCGATATGAGTCACATATGGACTAAATACAATACAGCTTTGGTTTTCATGTTTTTACTATTAATAACCGGTGCAGGCTGGTTAATCATCAGCCAACGTAACTTGTGGTTTGCCGACAAACTCCAAGCCTCGCTACGCCCCGCAACCATCAACAATGTGGTACTCAAGATAGACAGCAATCTAATGCGGATGCAGTCCGCCATTGAAAACTTGGCATTTTCCGGTCAACAACCTGTCTACCTGGCTCGCGACATTGAATTGATTAACCAGTTTGAGACAACTATTTACAAAGATTTGGAAGAGATGGGCAAACACTTTCCCGATGGAAATCTTCATTTTAAAAATGTTTTAACCCTATTTGAACAGTGGAAATCCATCAGAAATAAGGTCATCAGGCTTAATGCCGACGGCCAGCATCAACAGGCCAAGGAAGTCGCCAGCGGCGAATGCACGTTACATGCGCAGCAAATCCGAGAGGCCCTAAGTGTGTTGAATAGCTTTTCTGAAAAACGAGCGGATGACTTTGATTCAGCCGCATCCAAGGCATCCAAACAAAAGCGTCTTAACCAATAACGCCATGAAATAATTATGGCTTGAAGGAGTCAGTTTATGCCGGATATGTATCAATCCTCGGAAGGATTGCAGCAGTCTTTTGACGATGCCCTCGTAAAGATCAAGCAGGGTACGGCATGGTTCAAGGGCGGGCGTAAAATATTCTTGCTTGTGGCGATTCTGTTGGTTGCCACCCTCTGGACCTGTTGGTTCACGGTGCAGCCCGAGGAAACCGGAGTTGTGCAGCGGTTCGGCAAAGTAACGCGTACGGCTGGTCCGGGTCTGCATTTCAAACTGCCTTTGAGCATAGAAACGGTTCGCCTGGTGCCCACTGCACGGGTGTTAAAAGAGGAGTTCGGCTTCCGGACCTTGTCCTCGGTGCCCGGTCAAAAAACCCGGTATGATCCCCGCGGTGACTATAAGGGCGAGTCCCTGATGCTGACCGGCGACTTGAACGTCATAGACGTACAATGGATCATCCAATACCGCATTGAAGACCCCATCAAATACCTCTTCCAGGTGCGCAACACGCCAAAAACAATCCGCGACACCAGCGAAGCCATCATGCGGCGGGCGGTGGGCAACCGCCTGGGCAGCGATGTGCTGACCACTGGCCGGGTGGCGGTCGCCAGTGAAGTAAAAGAAGAGGTCCAGAAAGTCCTCACGGCCTACGAGGCTGGTGTGCGTTTGGTCACGGTGGAGCTTCAGGATGTAACGCCTCCTGACACTGTGAAACCAGCCTTTAATGAAGTAAACGAATCACGTCAGGACCGGGAACAAACCATCAACAAAGCCCAGGAGAGAGCAAACCGTGAAATACCCAAGGCCAGAGGGGTGGCGACCCAGAGCATAAGTGAGGCCGAGGGCTACGCCCTTGAGCGCGTCAACCGCGCGGAGGGGGAGGCAAACCGCTTTTTGGCTATTTTGGGCGAGTACCAACAAGCGCCGCAGGTCACACGCCGGCGCCTTTATCTGGAGGCCATGACTGATTTTCTGGCCTCGATGAAAGGCCTTTATATTGTTGATAAGGATCAGAAGGCCATGGTGCCCTGGCTACCCATCGAGTCCAAGGGACAAACGGTCACAGAAATGAGGAAGCCATGAAATTCACTATAAAAACAGTAATTATCACTTTAGCAGTCATTATAGTTATTTTACTCAACAGCGCGTTTTACTCTGTGGAAGAGGGCCAGCAGGCCATCGTTGTGCAGTTCGGCCGGCCCGTGGGGGAGACCATTACCGAGGCTGGCTTGTATATTAAGCTGCCCTTTATTCAAGAGGTTCGTCGGTTTGAGAAACGCCTGCTGATCTGGGACGGCGACCCCAACCAGATACCCACCAAGGGGCGCGAGTTCATCTGGGTGGACACTACCGCCCGCTGGCGGATTGTGGACGCCAAAAAATTCCTGGAAAACGTGGCCAGCGAAGCGGGGGCCCAGTCCCGCCTTAACGACATTATCGATTCGGTGGTGCGGGACCAGGTCTCCAGCAGTGAACTGGTGGAACTGGTGCGCAGCGCATCCTGGGAGGTGCCGCAGAACGATGAGCTGAAGGACATCCCCAAGGAGAGGGAAGCGGAGCTGAAAAGAGCCATCGCCCGAGGCAGGGAGCAAATCACCCGCACCATACTGGCCGAAGCGCAAAAAATCATCCCCCAGTACGGCATCGATCTGGTGGATGTACGTATCAAGCGTCTTGATTATGTAGACAGCGTGCGCGAAAAAGTTTACGCCCGCATGATCTCCGAGCGAAAGCGCATCGCTGCCCAATTCCGCTCGGAGGGCGAAGGACGCAGTGCAGAAATATTGGGCACAATGGAGAAAGAGCTCCGCCAAATTCGGTCCACTGCCTACCGCACGGTTCAAGAAGTCCAAGGCAAGGCGGATGCAGGCGCCACCCGCATCTACGGCAAGGCATATAAACAGGACCCGGAATTCTACGCCTATTTACGCACCCTTGAAAAATATAAAGATAAACCGAATGACAACTCCATTTTGCTCCTCACCACCGACAGCGATTTTTATCAATACATCAAAAATGCGGCGCCAAAGGATTTGAACGGTAAGGCGGCCCGATGAACTGAAGGAACCGCCATATACACCTCGGGGTGAGACTCCTCGAGGCTACTCGACCAATAAATTATATCGAATAATGTCGAAGGTTTAATCTGATATCGGTCGGCACCCCGCTTCAGAATTAACATTTGGATTTTAAAAGTGAGGATGCAAATGGGCCAAGACCATCTCAATCGCATCTTTAACCCGCGACATGTCGCGGTAGTGGGTGCCAGCGAAAAAGCGGGAACCATCGGCAACGCCTTGATGAGAAATTTGGTTGACGGCGGGTTTGCCGGAACCGTGCTGCCGGTCAATCCCAAATACAAAACCATCTGTGGACAGGCGTGCGTCGAATCGGTTTCAACCCTGGATACGGACGTAGACCTAGCGATTATCGCCACACCAATGCGTAGCGTTGCCGATATCGTCGCTGAGTGTGTCGAAAAAAAAATCGGCGGTGCCGTTATCATTTCGGCAGGAGGCAAGGAGGTCGGTGAAGCTGGCCGGGAGATAGAGAAAAAGATTCAGCACATCGCCAATGGCGGGGGGCTTCGTGTCGTGGGACCGAACTGCATGGGTATTATTCGTCCGGCAGTTAACCTCAACGCCAGCTTTGCATCCGAGATGCCTGTGGCCGGGAATCTGGCTTTTGTATCCCAGAGCGGCGCCATCTGTACCGCGATTCTCGATATGGCGTTGAAGGAACGTATCGGCTTCAGCCATTTTGTCAGCATCGGCTCCATGCTGGATGTCGACTTCGGAGACATGGTCGATTTTCTCGGCAATGATTTTTCTGCCAAAAGCATTCTATTGTATATAGAAAGCCTGACGAATTTCCGAAAATTCATGAGTGCCGCGCGTTCCGTCTCCCGGATCAAACCCATCATCGTCTTAAAATCCGGCAGAAGCCCCGCTGGTGCAAGGGCAGCGGCCTCCCACACGGGTGCCATGGCTGGAGAGGATGCGGTTTATGACGCCGCCTTCAAACGCGCCGGTATCGTACGCGTGGACACCATCGAAGAACTCTTCGACTGCGCTGAACTTATGGCAAAGCAGCCGCGACCACGCGGCCCCCGGCTGGCGATCCTCACCAATGGCGGCGGACCAGGTGTGATGGCCACGGACACGCTCGCCCGCTATGGTCAGGACCCCGCGCCTCTTGACCCGGAAACGTTGCAAGCCTTCGATGACTTCCTGCCGGACTTCTGGAGCCGGGGCAACCCCATAGACATTCTAGGTGACGCTTCCGCGGAACGCTTCGAACATGCCCTGGAAGTCTGTCTCAAATCGAATAACATAGACGGGGTTCTGGTCATCCTTGCGCCCCAGGCCCTTACGGATCCCCTTTCCGTAGCCGAAAGGCTGGCCGCCGCTATGCAGGATCACCGGTATCCGGTATTTGCCTGCTGGATGGGTGGTAAACGCATCGCCACGGCCGTTGATGTGTTGAATGCAGCGGGGGTACCGACCTATGACACGCCGGAACGGGCGGTTCGGGCGTTTTTATATATGGCCGAATACACCAGAAGCCTCGAAATGCTGTTGGAAGTCCCATCTAAGATGACCGGGCACATGGTCTTCGATCAGGAGAAAGCCCGCAAACTGATCGCCGCAGCGCCGGACCAGAGATTCCTGCCGGAAACGGATTCCAAGGAAATCCTCACGGCCTATGGCCTGCCCGCGATCAGGACGGAAATCGCCGATACAGAGGCGAAAGCTGCGCGTATCGGTCGCGAAATGGGATACCCACTGGTCATGAAGGTACACTCTGCGGATATCACCCACAAAACCGATGCCGGCGGCATTCGTCTGGATTTGCGTTGTGATGCAGATGTTTGCGAAGCCTATAACCAAATCATATCGTCGGTACGCCGATATAAACCCGATGCACGGATTGAGGGAGTGACAATTCAGCCCTATTTCTCAAGCCCGGATTATGAAATTCTGCTGGGCGCCAAGCGCGATTCCAATTTCGGTCCGGTGATTCTGTTCGGTATGGGCGGTATTTACACGGAAGTTTTAAAGGACAGGGCACTGGGACTTCCCCCCATGAACCGATTGCTGGCACGGCGGCTCATGCAGGAAACCAAAGCCTACTCCCTGTTGAAAGGATACCGCAACCGCCCCGCCGCCGATATGGAGCGGCTCGAAGAAATGATCATCCGACTCTCAGAACTCCTGATCGATTTCCCCGAAATTGCTGAACTGGATATGAACCCTGTTCTGATAAAGGACGGCAATCCCGTCGCGGTCGATGCACGAATCCTAATTTCACCGCTTGCGGTACCTTCGCCCCTGCATCTGGTGATCGGTTCGTATCCGGAGGAAGATGAATCCTATATGGTCAGTGTTGATGGGCGCCGGATTTTTATCCGGCCTGTCAAGCCCGAAGATGCCCCCCTATTCACGGCGTTGTTCAAGACGCTTTCGCCCACGACAATCTACTATCGTTTCTTCGGCGCGATAAACGAACTGAATCCCGAGATGCTAGCCCGTTTCACTCAGATCGATTACGACCGGGAGATCGCGCTGGTGGCCGTAGATGAAGAAGCGCAAACCGATAACATACTGGGGGTTGCCAGAATCATCGGCGATCCGGATGGCCAGACTGGGGAATTCGCCGTTTTGATGGGGGACGCCTGGCAAGGCAAGGGCATCGGGGGGAAGCTGCTGGAAAAATGCCTCTCAATTGCCGAGAAGCAGGGGTTCAAAACAGTTCACGGCATCGTATTAAAAGAAAATAGGAACATGCTTGCTTTGGGGAAAAAACTGGGGTTTACGTCAAAAAGAGACCCAGACTGCGAAGGAAAAGAACTGGTCATTCATTTAAGAGGGAATAGGCCATGATTTTGATGAAAAATAAGAATACCGATTATTCACAATTAAAAGAATAAAAGATAAAATATCGTGAAACAGCCAACAAAATTAATGTGGCCTGTGATTTATCAAACCAATCGATCCAGACGTTCGAGTAATCCACCGAAATGTCCGAAAGTATGAACGTTAAGCTGGGTATTGTCAACCTCATTAAGCAGCGAAATCTGCCCATGATAGAGAAAGTTGCTCAATAGTTGACCAGGTTCTAAAGACCATATGCTTTGAAATTACAGAAAGATTTGAAATCAATTTTCTGGAAGTTGGTACGGGCAAAGACTATTTGTGTTTTTCATGCAATAAGTTACGACGTATAATTCTAAAAAGATTGTCTAGGCAATCTAACGTATAACTGCACGAGAGATATTAATAAGAAAACCAGAAATCAGGAAAATACTTTGGGGGTCTGAGTTTTTGAACAGTGAATATTTCATAAGCACTATCGGTAAACACGCTGATGAACAAGCCCTGTAAAATTATGTAAAAGAGCAAATAAAAAGTGAGCACAATAAAGTGCTACATCAGTGGGTGAGGCTGTGGTAGCGTTCTCCAGATATCCCACCTCAGCCTGCTGCGGAGTAGTGAGATGGAAACAGAGACCATTCTCATCTGTTTGGGCATTGTGATTTGTATCAGTCAATCAGCCATGTTTTCCGGACTCAACCTTGCGCTTTTCAGCCTAAGCAGACTACGGCTGGAGGTTGAGGCGGCAGCCGGAAACAGGGTCGCTAAACAGTTGGTTTGCTTGAGAACTGACACCAATGGACTGTTGACTACTATTCTGTGGGGAAATGTCAGCATCAACGTGCTGCTTACCCTTCTTTCCAATTCCGTCATGGCCGGTGTTGCCGCCTTTTTGTTTTCGACATTTGTGATTACCTTGATGGGCGAAATCATTCCCCAAGCATATTTTTATCGGAATGCGCTGAAAATGGCTGCTTGGTTTATACCTTTTTTAAAGGTTTACCGCATATTGCTTTATCCGGTGGCCAAACCCTGTGCTCTAATTCTCGATGCCTGGTTAGGGAGGGAAAGCATTCATTATTTCCGAGAACAGGATTTGACGGAGGTCATAAGGCGCCACATGGTATCTGACGAATCCGACGTGGACATTTTGGAAGGTCTGGGTGCAATCAATTTTTTTGCCTTAGACGATGTGGTCCTTTCCCAGGAGGGAGGGCCGATTGATCCGAATAGTGTATTGCCACTCTCAGTGGCTGACGGCAATCTGGTATTTCCTGCATTCGAAAGACGGTTCGACGACCCTTTTCTCCAGCAGGTTAATGCATCTGGTCATAAATGGGTGGTGCTCATCGATTCTCAAGGGCAACCTGCCTACATTCTGGATGCGGATGGTTTTTTAAGGGCGGCGATCATCGGTACCGCCCCCTGTAATCCGTATAATTTTTGCCATAAACCAATTGTAACTTTTCAACCCGAGCTCCCGCTTGGGGACTTCCTGCGTTACCTGCAGAGCTCTACCGTCGACCCTAAAGATGACATAATCGATAAGGATATCATCCTGCTATGGGGTAAGGAAAAACGAATCATCACAGGAGCGGATATTCTGGGTCGGTTGTTACGAGGGATTGCATCCCAGGAAATAATCAAAC
Organism: Desulfarculaceae bacterium; assembly: GCA_963675675.1. Lineage (GTDB taxonomy): Bacteria > Desulfobacterota > Desulfarculia > Desulfarculales > Desulfarculaceae > Dethiosulfatarculus. The sequence goes on along the minus strand of OY776512.1, from coordinate 5,528,878 downwards.
CGCAATCCGGTTCCGTTATTCCATCTCATGATAGCCAAAAGGTAATGGAGTGACAGCTGGGCCCACCACGTCTACGAATTCAGAAGTGACCGATGCAAAGTTTTAGCTCTTTTTCCAGAGAGTAATTCAAGGCGCTCACCTACTGTTTAAAGTGGTGATTAATCGTAAAGACAATACGTGAACCCCTGTTGGTGCTAGATTCAAACCTGATGGTTATCTTAGCAAACCATTCCTTCTATGGTACCTTCATGGTGAAACCTGAAGAGACCGTGGGGCAACTTATTTATGACCTTGGCAATAAACAGTGGGATATCCCTAAGCTGCGGGAACTGCTGGAAGATATTCTTTCCGAAAGGACCGCATTTGACTATTATGAGGTTGAACACAATTTTGCCACCATTGGCAGACGCACAAGGCTTTTAAATGCCCGCCAGATTGAACAGGGAATGGGCAGCAAGGAGTGGATCATCCTATTGGCTATCGAGGACATCACCGCGCGCAAACAATCAGAGGAAAAAATCCGGCATATGGCCTTTCATGATTCCCTGACGGGTCTACCCAACCGGGAACTCTTTTCTGATCGTTTAAATATTGCCCTGATCCAAGCCAAAAGGAATAAAATGCAGGTAGGGGTAATAATGCTTGACCTCGACCATTTCAAGGACGTGAATGACACGCTAGGCCATAATGTCGGAGACATTCTCCTCAAGGCAGCAGCAAAGCGGCTGAGTGGGATATTGCGGAAGGGGGATACCGTTGCACGCTTTGGCGGCGATGAATTTGTGATGGTTGTCCCCGACTTAAAGGTAATAGAAGGAATAATCGAGGTTGCACATAAGATCATTGACAGGTTTCATAAACCCTTTCTTATTGACACCAACCAATTCATTGTAACAGTGAGTATCGGTATCGCTGTATATCCCAATGATGGGATAGATGAGGTAAATCTCCCGAAAAATGCCGATATCGCAATGTATCAAGCCAAAAAAGCCGGACGTGCACAATATATGTTTTATGAAAAAGCATAAATATGGGTTGACAACACCGGGAGCTTGAGGTGCGAGCGGTTGGCCGACCCGTCGAGTTTGAGGCCCAGACAGTCAGGCTGCAAGAAGCCGACGTTGCGCTGAAGGTTCTGCTGGACAACCGGAAGCAGGAGCTAAATACCATGTTGGAAGGAGCGTTTGGTCAATCATTTGCGTAGCCTATCATAGTTACGTCACCCATGGCTGGCCAACTTATATACTGGTTTTAACCCAATATTAAACCAATATTTACCCCTACTTTTAAATCATCCCAATCTTGTTCATACTTTACATATCATTAAGATAAGTTTCGACTGAGAAGCCTTGGCCCGCAGGCTGCATTTCCCACATCTCGATCCAACATAATCCAAGCCCGCAGGCGGGATGTTTAGCGACCGCACTATGGAAGACCAATCAACGGTAGAGGGGTGGGAGGTGCTTTGATGCGGCATGAATGGATTTATAAAGAAATAGCTCAAGCCCGTTTAATGTTGAATGGTTTGGAGAGCTGCCAACACCTGGTTGAGGCCCGGCGGTTTTCCCATAAAGTCAAACATTCCCTGGACATCGTGCAAGCTGGTGTATGGGAGTTGGGGGCGCGTCTTCATGAGACCCGTATGAACGCCCTAAAACACCCTTCCGCACGCCCATCGATGCGGGAGCAACCGGCCGCCGATTCCTTGTCCGGCTGGCGGGTGCTGTTGGCTGATGACGAGCCGGCGCTGTTGGAGCTGATTTCCCGCAAACTGGGCGGATTGGGCTGCCAGGTCACCGCCGCCGAAAACGGCTACCAGGCCTGGAGCTTTTTCAAGCGCAGTCCACAATGCTTTGATCTGGTGCTTACCGATTACGATATGCCCGAAATGACCGGTGCTGACTTGGCTTACCGTATCCGCGAGCTCAGGCCCAAGCTGCCCATCGTGCTTTTGTCCGGCAGCTCTAACGTGGCGGACCTGGACCCCTGCCTGCGCGAAACATTCTCCCTGATGCTCAGCAAACCGGTTTCATTGAGCAGTTTGCAGAATTCAATACAAGAGTTGGTGCTGCCGGCGGTAATTGATGTCTGAGGCCGCCACGCCTGAGTGGCAAGGTTGCGCGGCTATAGCGGAAAAGGCGTTTTTAAAATGAAGAGAATAATGCATTTGTGGTGGATAGTGTTGTTGGTGCTGCTGGCAATTTGGGCCGTTCCTGGCTGCGGAGATAATGAGGAGCCCAGGGAAAAGAACGCGTCAGTGTCCAAGGAAGACGTCAAGCAGGAAACCAAGGAGGCTTATGAGGCAATTAAGAATTACACTCAGGAACAGATGCAGACCTTTCGGGAACAATCGCAAAGCAAACTTGCTGAATTCGAAAAAAAGATTGATGGGCTGAAGGCAAAGGCAGAAGGGTGGGAAGGTGATGCAATGGTGGCAGCAGAACAACAGCTGACCGCATTGCGTCAAAAACGGGACCAGTTGTCTGAAAAGTTGAAGGAACTAGGTTCCTCCACCGGCGATGCGTGGGAGCAGCTAAAATCGGGCATCGATGCCGCTATGGATGATTTGGACAACGCTTATGAAAAGGCTGCGGCCGAGTTCGACAAATCATGAAATCAAGTGGTTCGGACTGAGCATGTTTTCAGAAATATTTGTATAAAACAGGAATCAAACAGGAGACATATCATGAAATCAGGCACAAGGGATCAGGCGGAGGGCGGATTACACCAAGTAAAGGGAAAAATCAAGGAAGTCGCCGGTAAGATATTAAATGATCAAGAGATGGAAGCCGAAGGAAAAATCGAAAACATGGAAGGAAAGATGCAAAAAAAGACCGGTCAAGTCAAGACCGTAGTTGGCAAATAAAGCGGCGTATTTGGTGCTGGCACACCCCCTGGGGCGCGTTGAAGCGGCCGCTTGAGATTACATCGCAACCGGTTCGTGAAAAGCCGGTGCCTAACTATGGGGCGGTCAGAGTCACGGCGCCTTACCTCAATGTGCGTAGCGGGCCCGACCGGGATTACACCGTGATCACGGTCATCCAGCAGGGAAACATCTACCCAGTACAAGCCGTCGCGGAAGGCTGGCTTTATATCCAACTGACCGAGGGACGATTCGGTTGGGTGGAGCAGATTCATACCACCTCAGCCGATTTGGAGCCCAACGGTTAGTGGGCCAGTGATCGAGGTTTGCGCATACTCTATTAGGAGACATTAAAGAAACAATAATTTTGGGATAATTATTCCGGGATTTTATAAACAGTTATTTGTATTGATGCCCAGCGCAGTCGGCTTGAAAAGTGAGATGAGAAAAGACCATGAGAACAAGATCAAAAAAAGCCTTGTCGCTACTTTCATGCGGCGGGCTGTTGATCACAATGTTGATGTTTACGGGTTGTGTGGTGGGGCCCTACGATCGTGGGCGCCATCATCCGGTGCATCGTGATAAAGGGGGTGGCCATCATGACGATCGCCACGCTGACAATCATCGATGGGATGGGAGATAAGTCCAGAGGATAATGATGTAACCTAAATAAACTAAATGGACTTTAGAACAGAGTCACAACCAATAAAGCCAACATGTACTCGGTAGCATATACACTGATTCCGAGTCCCTGAACAGGCTCCACAAAATACCATCAGGTGTTTTGAGTTACGGATAGTTTAAAAGCTCTTCACAATATCAGGTGATTTTATCTACCCGAAGGAGAATGACTTTGATGACTTAACATTAAGGTCCTGTATAAAGGGTTGGAGTGAAAAACATTACATTCCATAATAAGCCGGCAACTTCATTAGTCAGGGGGCGAATATGCTTTGGACTATATTTGTTATTTTGTTAATTCTATGGGTGCTGGGATTAATAACTGGCTACACGATGGGTGGTGTCATTCATATCTTGTTGGTAGTCGCCATTGTCGTGGTATTGGTCCGGGTAATTCGAGGGAAAAGAGCATTGTAATCGTGGGAATATTGTCTGGTAAATATTTTTAAATAAGGATTAATAGTTATGAAAAAAAGCAAAAAACTGGTTAGTTATTTTGTGCTGTTTATGCTCATCTTAACCATTGCGGCCTGTTCATCTACATCCAAACATGAAAGCACTGGGGAATACATCGATGATTCGGTCATCACCACCAAAGTAAAATCAGTGCTTGCGTCCGATGACTTCATTAAATCGTTCGATATTGGAGTCGAGACCTATAAGGGAACCGTTCAATTGAGCGGCTTTGTCAATTCTCAAGCAGCCGCTAACCGGGCGACAGAACTCGCAGGTACGGTCAAAGGGGTCATATCCGTAAAAAATGATCTGATAATAAAATAAGCCGCCGTCAGCATTGGCTCAGATGATGGTGCTCGAACGACGGATAAACAGGTAACCGTCCTGGTTTTGCCGTCCACAAAGGTGCCGGCCCGGACTGGCCGTGACCCAGGAAAGATATGCCGCGGACTAACCTGCCAGGTCGGTGAGCCTGCCTGCTGACTTGTACTGCCTATTCCACAGCCTGGAATTCATGCTGAGCGAGGCCTTGCCCATCTACTCGGTCGGGCTCGGCAGCTTGACGGGCGATCAACGCAAGGCCACCAGCGATTTGGGCATACCGGCGGTCGGCGTTAAGTTAAAAAAAAAGCGAACGGATGGCAGGGAGACTCGTCATGGCCGGAAAATGGCCCAAACGGTTGCTGTTTATAGGCATAGGGCTGGTTTTGCTGCCGGTGCTGCTGGTAGGTGGCGGCATGCTTTACTTGCGTAGTGAGGCGGGCAGGACCTGGATGGTTTCCCTGCTGCGCCAGGAAGTGCGTCAGAGCCTTGAGGCCGAACTGACGGTGACAAAGGTGCGCGGCGATCCCTTATTCGGCTTTGAACTATACGGGGTGAGCCTGAAAAAAGACGGCCAGGTGTTCTTTCAAACCGACTCCCTGGAAGCGAGCCTTTCCCTGGCCGGCGCCTTGGGCAAAGCTTCTCACCTTGAAAAGATAGTTCTGGTAACCCCCCGCTTGGTGCTCCCTCTGCCCGCTTTCCCGGAGTGGCCTGGGCCTGCGGGCGGCCTGAGCATTGGCGCCATCGAGGCCCGCGCCATATCCCTGCAAAGGGCGGCCAGCAAGGACTCGCCTGCCTTGTCCCTTGAAGGCGGCCGGGTAGTGATGAGCGGCCTGCGACTGGGCGGCGGTGCTAATGGGGCTCAGGGCTTGGCTGCACTTAGCTATGAGGCTCAAATCTGGGTAGTGAGCCTTTCCTGGGGCCAACTGGGCATATGCCAGATTACGGCCGATGTTAAAAGCGGCCAGGGTCGGGTGGAGATAGAGCCCCTGTCCCTCAGCCTGCTGGGGTCCTCGGGCCAGGGCAGACTCTGGTTCGACGCCCGCGCCCGGCCCAAGGTGGGCCTCAATTTATTACTCCCGTCCCTGGACATTAGCCAGGCCTTGGCCCAGGCCGGGGCCGAGGAGCGCGTGCAAGGCAGGGTACGGGTGCAGGTGGACCTGACCAGCCAGGGGGAGGACCCGGCGCAGCTTCAGAAAAACCTGTCCGGCAGCCTACTCATCACCGGAAACAACCTGGTATTCAAGGGCAGCGAACTGGACAACGCCTTAGACCGCTATGAGGAGGGCACCTCCATCGGGCTGTTCGACGTGGGCTCCTTCTTTCTGCTGGGCCCTTTGGGTCCCCTGATCCTGAAGACCTTGCAAACTGGCCGCACCGCCCTAGCGGCCACAGGCGGCTCCACCCCTATCGACCGGGTACGGGCGGAATGGCGCCTTAGCCACGGCTTCATGATCGCCCGCGATGTAGCCTTCAGCAGCGCGCGCCACCGGGTGGCTGTCAAAGGGGCCATTGACCTGAACACGTGGCAGTTTGAGGATCTCGTGCTGGCGGTGGTGGACAGCCACGGCTGCACGCTGCACACACAGAAGGTCACCGGCAGCCTGGAAAATCCTCAGATAGGCACGACCCAGGCCGCGGCCATGGGCATATCCCGGCCTTTTGTGTCGCTGTACAACGCGATCACCAAGCCCATGCGGTCGCCGTGCAAACCGTTTTATGAAGGTAAGGTGCCGCACCCAAAGAAGGGATAAAACAAAATAAAAAATGCTCCAGGCATACGCGATTCAGCGCCGCAGCCCCCGACCCTTAATTAGTTTGCTGGAGGCAAAACCGGGTGAGAGTGGTGGATAGCGGGTATGTGCAACCGAGTCATACGAAGATTAGCTCCAACAACTTTCCGAGAGAGAAATCATGAGCAAGCGAAAACGAGCCAGCAATCCCTTATATGACCTTCTGCCCGCGAAAATCAAAGGGTTCGATTCCCTGGCCGAGCTGGCTTTGGATATGCGCTGGTCATGGAACCACGCCACCGACGAGGTGTGGCGGCAGCTTGATTCCGAATTGTGGGAAATTACGCATAACCCCTGGGTTGTCCTGCAAACAGTTTCGCGCCAACAGGTCGAGCGGATGTGGGCCGACCCCGTTTTCCACAAAAAAGTTGACGACCTTGTGCAGACTAGGCGTAAAGAGTTAAAAGCCCCCACCTGGTACCAACAGAACCATTCCCGGAGCCCGCTGACCTGCGCTGCCTATTTCAGCCTGGAATTCATGTTGAGCGAGGCCCTGCCCATCTATTCGGGCGGGCTCGGCAATGTGGCGGGTGATCAGCTCAAGGCCGCCAGCGATTTGGGCGTGCCCGCGGTCGGCGTGGGTTTGCTGTACCAGCAGGGTTATTTTCGCCAGGCGATCGACCAGAACGGCGCCCAGCAGGCTCTCTATCCGTATAACGACCCCGGGCAGCTGCCGCTCACGCCTTTGCGCCAAGATGACGGCGAGTGGCTTCGCCTGAAGATCGATTTGCCGGGCTACCCGGTCTGGCTGCGCGCCTGGCAGGTCCAGGTGGGTAGAGCGAAACTTTACCTGCTGGACAGCAATGACCCGGCGAACTTGCCGGTTCATCAAGGAATTACCAGCGAGCTGTATGGCGGCGGGCCGGAACTGCGTCTCAAGCAGGAGCTGCTCCTGGGGATCGGCGGCTGGCGGATGCTGGCTGCACTGGGCATCCATCCGGAAGTGTGTCATCTGAATGAAGGGCATGCGGCCTTTGCCGTCCTGGAGCGCGCCCGCAGTTTCATGCAGGACACCGCCCTGACCTTTGAAGCCGCGCTGGCCGTCACCCGGGCGGGGAACATCTTCACCACCCACACGGCAGTGGCCGCCGGCTTCGACCGGTTCGATCCCGCCCTCATCGAGCAATACCTGGGCGGTTATGCTGCGCAAAGTCTCGGCATAACCCTGCACGATTTGCTGGCCCTGGGCCGCCAGAACTCGAACGACTCCTCGGAGAGCTTCAACATGGCCTATCTGGCAATCAGGGGCAGCGGGGCGGTGAATGGCGTGAGCCGCTTGCACGGTAAGGTAAGCCAGCACCTGTTCGAGCCTCTTTTCCCGCACTGGCCAGCGGACGAAGTGCCTGTGGGATACGTAACCAACGGAGTTCACATGCCGAGTTGGGATTCGGCCGCGGCCGACGATCTTTGGACCAAAGCCTGTGGAAAATCCCGCTGGCTGGGGACCACCGAAACCATGGGGCAGGACATCGGCCAAGTCTCCGACGCCAGCCTTTGGCAGTTCCGCACCGCCGCCAGCAAAGCACTGGTCGAATACGCACGCGGTCGGCTGTCCCGGCAACTGGCCGCCTCCGGAGCGACGCCCGAGGCTGTCGAGGAGACGAAACATCTATTTGACCCCAACGCCTTGACCCTGGGCTTTGCCCGCCGCTTCGCGACCTATAAACGGCCCAATCTCTTGTTGCGGGAACCGGAGCGGCTAAGCCGTTTATTGACCGATTCCCAACGTCCGGTGCAACTAATCATGGCCGGCAAGGCCCATCCCGCAGACCGCACCGGGCAGGAATTGATTCAAGAATGGATACATTTCATACGACGGCCCGAGAACCGGCCCCACGTAGTCTTTCTGAGCGACTACGACATGCTGCTGGCCGAGCACCTGGTGCAGGGGGTGGATGTCTGGATCAATACGCCACGGAGGCCCTGGGAGGCCAGTGGAACCAGCGGCATGAAGGTCCTGGTCAATGGTGGCCTGAATCTGTCCGAGTTGGACGGCTGGTGGGCGGAGGCCTACAGCCCCGAAGTCGGCTGGGCGCTGGGCGACGGTCAGGATCATGGGGAGGATCCCGCCTGGGATGCTATTGAGGCCGACGCTCTCTATACGCTGCTGGAGCAGGAAGTGATCCCTGAATTTTACCGACGGAATCCGCAGGGCATCCCCGTTGAATGGGTGGCCCGCATGCGGCAGAGCATGGCGTGCCTGACGCCGCGATTTTCCACCAACCGCACTGTGCGCGAATACACCGAACTGCATTACCTTCCGGCAGCGGCCGCCTACCTTGCTCGCGCGGCCGATAAGGGCGCTGAAGGCGGGCGGATAGTCAGTTGGCTGCGCGGCCTGGAACAAAAATGGGGAGGCTTTAGTTTCGGAGCGCTTAAGGTGGAAACCAAGGGGGAGCGGCACCACTTCGAGGTTCAGGTCCACTTAGGCGAGCTTGACCCGGACGCGGTACGGGTCGAGCTGTTCGCCGAAGGAGCCCAAGGTGAAGAACCGGTCCGCAAGGAGATGAAAGACCTGGGCCAAACAGAGGGCCCAACTGCGAATCGGGTCTATGGCGCGCGGGTGCCGGCCTCCCGCCCGGCCGCGGATTACACGGCGCGGCTGATACCGCGCTACCAAGGCCTGGCGATACCTCTGGAAGCCCCGAAAATCCGGTGGCAACGGTGAGCGCGGCGGCTGGGCATACGAAGGAGCCTTCCAAGAAGCCGGCCAACCCGCTTATTCTGACGATCAATGGCGGCTCATCGAGCATCAAGTTCGCCCTGTTCGAGGTCGGCGAATCGCTCCGGCGGATTCTGGAGGGCAGTATTGAGCGGATTGGACTACCGGAAGCCGCCTTGCTGGTGAAAGGCCTGAACCAGGCAGACAACTTGTCACGGCCGGTTAGGGCTGCAGATCATACAGAAGCGGTCGGTGCTTTGATGGATTGGATTGAGGCGCGCACCGGAAATGATGGCTTGACCGCAATAGGGCATCGCGTGGTGCATGGCGGTCCGAAATATAGCGAGCCGCAACGAATCACCGCGGAAATGGTTGAAGAACTGCGCCGGTTAAGTCCCTTCGACCCCGAACATTTACCCGAGGAGATTCTATTGACCGAGGCGTTTCATAGCCGGTTTAGCCACCTGCCCCAAGTGGCGTGTTTCGACACGGCTTTTCACCATGACCTGCCGCGGGTGGCCCGGGTGTTGCCGATCCCGCGCCGCTACGAAGCGCAGGGGGTGCGGCGGTACGGGTTCCACGGCTTGTCATATGCTTTCTTGATGGAAGAACTGGTCCGGGTGGCCGGAACCAAGGCCGCCCGAAACCGGGTGATCCTGGCTCATTTGGGCAATGGCGCCAGCCTGGCGGCGGTGCATGAGGGCAAACCGGTGGATACAAGCATGGGTTTCACCCCGGCAGCCGGGGTGCCCATGAGCACCCGCTCGGGCGATCTCGACCCCGGACTGTTTTATTACCTGGCCCGCACCGAGGGCATGGATGCAAAAAACTTCAACCAGATGGTCAATTTTCAGTCCGGCATGCTGGGTGTGTCCGGGACCAGTTCCGACATGCGGGACTTGATCGAGCGTGAAACAGAGGATATGCGGGCGGCTGAGGCTGTTGCCCTGTTTTGTTACCAGGTCAAAAAATGGATCGGCGCATTCGCGGCGGCCCTGGGCGGGCTAGACGCCCTGGTGTTTGCCGGTGGCATTGGAGAGAATGCGCCCCTTGTGCGCGCACGGATCTGCGACGGCCTGGAATTCCTTGGAATCGAACTAGAAGAAATGCGCAACTCGGCCAGTGAGGCTGTGATTTCCGCGCCAACCAGCCAGGTTGCGGTTCGCGTCATCCACACGGACGAGGAACGCATGATAGCCAAGACAGTTCGCCGTGTTCTCAGCATTGGCTTAAAAAAGGAGAATTAAACTGTGCAGAATAATACGCTCTCCCTAGAGCTGCTCCGCAAAATGGACGCCTACTGGCGCGCCGCCAACTACCTTTCGGTCGGGCAGATTTACCTGCGCGACAACCCTTTGCTCAGAAAGCCCCTGAAACCATCGCATATAAAGCCGAACCTGCTCGGGCATTGGGGAACCACGCCTGGACAGAACTTCATCTATGTGCATCTGAACCGGGTCATAAAGGAATATGACCTGGATATGATTTATGTTTCCGGTCCAGGCCACGGCGGCCCGGCTCTGGTGAGCAATACCTATCTCGAAGGCACCTACACCGAAGTATATTCTGACATCACACAGGATGAAGTCGGACTGAAGAAACTGTTCACGCAATTTTCTTATCCTGGGGGGATTCCCAGCCACGTCTCGCCCGAGTGCCCGGGGTCTATCCACGAAGGTGGTGAGCTGGGTTATTCGCTCAGCCATGCCTTCGGAGCCGTGTTTGATAACCCGGAGCTGGTTGTGGCCTGCGTGATCGGTGACGGTGAAGCCGAAACCGGCCCCTTGGCCACGTCATGGCATTCCAACAAATTTCTCAACCTGATTACCGATGGCGCTGTGCTTCCGATTCTGCATCTTAATGGCTATAAAATCGCCAACCCGGCGGTGCTGGCCCGCATCGAGCCCGAAGAATTGGACCAGCTGCTGCGCGGTTACGGCTGGACGCCTTACTTTGTGGAAGGCGATAAGCCGGAGATAATGCATCAACTCATGGCCACCGCCCTGGAAAAGTCGATTGAGCGAATTCGGCAAATCCAAAGCAATGCGCGGGAGCATAACGATACCACCCGGCCACGCTGGCCGATGATCGTACTCAAATCCCCCAAAGGTTGGACCGGACCGGAAATGGTCGATGGGGTGCAGATCGAGGGGACCTTCCGGGCGCACCAGGTACCGCTCCTGGTGGATTCCAAGCATCCCGGCCACCTACAGCAGCTCGAAACCTGGCTGAGAAGCTATAAGGTGGAAGAGCTGTTCGATGAAAAGGGGCGCCTACTGCCGGAATTGGCTGAACTGGCGCCCAAGGGCGGCCGCCGGATGGGCGCCAACCCTCACGCTAATGGCGGGCTGCTGTTGCGTGATCTGATTATGTCCGAGTTTCGGGACCATGCGGTGAAAGTGCCCTCGCCAGGTTCCGTTAAGGCCGCCGACACCCACGTGCTTGGCGAGTTCCTGCGCGATGTGGTCGAGCTTAACCGGGAGCAACGGAATTTCCGGATATTTGGCCCAGACGAGACCCTTTCCAACCGTTTGAACGCCGTTTTTGAGGTCACCAACCGGCAATGGGACGCCCGGACACGGGAAAACGATGAGTTTCTCGCACCCGAAGGCCGGGTCATGGAGATGCTGAGCGAACATCAGTGTGAAGGCTGGCTCGAAGGATATCTGCTCACGGGCCGCCACGGACTGTTCAACTGCTACGAGGCCTTTATTCACATCATCGATTCGATGTTCAACCAGCACGCCAAATGGCTGAAAGTGACTGCACAACTACCCTGGCGGCGAAAAATCGCTTCGCTCAATTACCTGCTCGCCTCGCATGTCTGGCAGCAAGCGCATAACGGTTTTACCCACCAGGACCCCGGTTTCATCGATCACGTGGTCAACAAGAAAGCCTCCGTGGTGCGGGTGTACCTCCCTCCGGATGCCAACTGCCTGCTGTCGGTCTTTGACCATTGCCTGCGGAGCCGGCACTACGTAAATGTCGTGATTGCCGGTAAGTACCAGGCGCATCAATGGTTGGACATCGATGCCGCGATCGCGCATTGCACGGAGGGAATAGGGGTCTGGGAATGGGCCGGCAGCGATCAGGCCGTGGAGCCTGATGTGGTGATGGCCTGTTGCGGCGACGTGCCCACGCTGGAAACCCTGGCTGCAGTTTCCCTTCTGCGTCACCATCTACCCGATCTGAAAATCCGGGTGGTCAATGTGGTCGATCTGATGAAGCTGGAGCCGGAAACGGAACATCCGCACGGGCTGAGCGATCAAAACTTCGATGCCCTGTTTACCAAAGACAAGCCCATCGTTTTTGCGTTCCACGGATACCCTTGGCTGGTGCATCGGTTGACCTATCGCCGGACCAACCATGAGAACCTCCACGTCCGGGGCTACAAGGAAGAGGGCACCATCACCACGACCTTCGACATGACGGTCCTTAATGATCTTGATCGGTTCCACCTGGTACAGGACGTGGTAGACCGTCTGCCGAAGCTGGGTGCCAAAGGGGCCCGCCTGAAGCAGGCGATGCAGGCCAAGCTAATCAAGCACAAGCAATACATAGACAAGCACGGTCAGGACATGCCGGAAATCCGGGATTGGAAATGGAGCGGCAAAAAATGAATGCACAAGCGCTGATGGACACGGCGAAGGCGCTTACTGCTGACGGAAAGGGCCTGTTGGCGATGGATGAGAGCACCCCTACCTGCAACAAACGGTTTGCCAAGTTGGGTATTCCCCAAACCGAGGAGGCCAGGCGCACCTATCGGGAGTTGATCATCACCACCTCCGGCCTTGGAGCATGCATTAGCGGGGCCATCCTATATGACGAGACCATTCGTCAGCAAAAAAAAGATGGCATTCCTTTTATTAAACTCATCACCCATGCTGGAATAATTCCCGGGATCAAGGTCGATACCGGAGCCAAAGATCTGGCGGGTCATCCCGGAGAAAAGATAACCGAAGGTCTCGACGGTTTGCGCGAACGCCTAAAGGAGTATTTTCAAATGGGCGCCCGTTTTGCCAAGTGGCGCGCGGTAATCGTCGTGGGCGATGCTATTCCCAGTCGGGGTTGTATCGAGGCCAATGCCAGCGCATTGGCCCGCTATGCCGCGTTTTGTCAGGAAGCTGGACTGCTCCCCGTCGTGGAGCCGGAAGTGCTAATGGACGGTGACCATGCACTGGAGCGGTGCTCCGTGGCAACGGAGGAAGTCCTGCGGGCGGTTTTCAATCAGCTTTACATACAGCGGGTGATGCTGGAGGGCATGATTCTGAAGCCCAACATGGTGTTGCCGGGGCTGACCTGTCCCAAACAGGAAACGGTGGAGGAGGTAGCGGCCGCCACGGTGAAGTGTCTCCTGCGCGCCGTCCCCGCCGCCGTGCCCGGGATTGCGCTTTTGTCTGGAGGCCAGTCCGCTGAACTGGCCTCGGCCCGCTTGAATGCCATGAATGTGGCATTCAAGGCGCGGCTGCCTTGGGTCCTGACGTTTTCGTTCGCCCGCGCCATCCAGCAACCGGCCTTGGAGATTTGGCAAGGCAAGCAGAGCCAGGTGCTTGAGGCGCAGCAGGTGCTGTATCATCGGGCCATGTGCAACGGGGCCGCGCGCCGTGGCGAATACCATGCCGCAATGGAAACAAGGAGCTGATCCATGGCTGAAAAAGTCAGCCCCTCCAATGTCGGCGCAGTCATTTCTGTGCGCGGCAGTGTTGTGGATATACGTTTTGATTCACATTTGCCGCCCATTTACTCGCTGCTGCACACAACTGATGGAAAAGTTGCCATAGAGGTTTTGGCTCAACTAGATGCGCATCGCGTGCGCGGCATCGCCTTGACCGCAACCCAGGGTCTTGCCCGCGGCGCCGCGGTGAAAAACACAGGCGGACCGCTCACGGTGCCGGTCGGCAAAGGAATCCTCTCGCGAATGTTCGATGTGTTCGGTAATGCCATCGACCGCCAGGCGATGCCGACAGACGTCAAATGGCGCACCGTACATCACGCCCCGCCAGCGTTAGCGCGGCGTTCGACTAAATCCGAAATCTTTCAGACCGGGATCAAGGTCATAGATGTGCTCATGCCGCTCGAGCGCGGCGGCAAAGCGGGTTTGTTCGGTGGAGCGGGCGTGGGTAAGACGGTGTTGCTCACCGAAATGATCCACAACATGATCGGGCACCAGGAGGGGGTAAGCATTTTTTGCGGTATCGGCGAACGGTGCCGCGAAGGAGAAGAGCTTTACCGTGAGATGAAGGAGGCTGGCGTTTTGCCGAACATGGTGATGATTTTTGGCCAAATGAACGAACCACCGGGTAACCGGTTCCGCGTAGGCCACGCCGCGTTGACCATGGCCGAGTATTTCCGGGACGACGAGCACCGCGATGTGTTGCTGCTCATTGACAATATCTTCCGATTCATTCAAGCCGGCTCGGAAGTATCCGGCTTGATGGGTCAGATGCCGTCGCGTCTGGGATACCAGCCAACCATGGGAACCGAGTTGTCGCGGCTGGAGGAGCGCATCGCCAATACCGACACTGGCGCCATCACCTCAATTCAGGCTGTGTATGTACCGGCGGACGATTTCACCGATCCGGCGGCGGTGCATACCTTTTCGCATCTTTCCGCATCGATCGTGCTGTCGCGCAAGCGGGCAAGCGAAGGCCTTTACCCGGCCATCGACCCGCTGCAATCCGGCTCTAAGATGGCCACGCCCGGCATCGTGGGCGAACGGCATTACGGTTTGGCCCAGGAAATCCGGCGGATCCTCGCCCAATACGCGCAGCTCAAGGACATCATTGCCATGCTCGGCCTTGAGCAGCTTTCACCAGAGGACCGCAAAGTGGTTGCCCGCGCCAGACGGCTGGAGCGGTTCCTTACCCAGCCTTTTTTTACCACCGAGCAGTTCACCGGCCTCAAGGGAAATCTCGTCAGCCTTGAGGACGCCCTGAGAGGCTGTGAGCGAATCATTCATGATGAATTCAAGGATTATCCGGAACGCGCACTCTACATGATCGGAGCGATAGACGAAGCGGCCCAAAATGTTAAGACCGGCAAGCCTGAATCTAATGCCGGACTGGAGATCGGACATGCAGCTTCTGACACGCATGAATCTTAGGGTTCTCCTGCCGTTTGGAATCCACGCCGAGAAAACCGGAGTTGCGCGCATCGTTGCGGAAACCCGCCAGGGCTCGTTCGGTCTCTTACCCCACCGGTTGGACTGCGTCGCAGCGCTCTCGCCCGGGATCCTGATCTATGAAGGCGACGCTGAGGGTGAAGGTTACATGGCCATTGATGAAGGGGTGCTGATCAAAACCGGTTTGAATGTGTCCGTCTCCGTGCGAAACGCAATCAGCGGAACGGATCTCGGTCAGCTGCGCAAGGCGGTGGAGCGGGAGTTTCTGCACCTTGATGAAGGGGAGCGCGATCTCCACGCGATGATGATGAAAATGGAGAGCGGTTTCATCCGCAGTCTCGTGAAGCTACATCATGAATGAAAAACCGGAAATCAGGCACGCAAAAGACCCGAGTGAATTCAGCCGGGAGGTCGGCGCAAAGGCTGCGCGCAAGCTCAAGGCGCGACGCAACCGCAAGCAAGGGGTCTGGTTCGGCTTGGGCATGATGGGGCTGATCGGCTGGTCGGTGGTGGTTCCGACCCTGCTCGGTGCGGCGCTGGGCATCTGGCTGGACCATCGCTATGCGGGAAGCCACTCCTGGACCCTGGCGCTGCTGGTTGCCGGGCTCGCGATCGGCTGTTTGAACGCCTGGCATTGGGTGGCAACCCAAGACAAAGCCATGCGAGAGGAACAAGAGGAAAATGATGAATGAAAAATTGAGCCTGCTATGGGCTTTGCCAGCGGGCGCTTTGCTCGCTTTGATGTTCTTTGGCGGCCTTTGGTGGACAGTTCGCAAAACCCTCTCCTCCAAACATCCAGCTTCTTGGGTCTTCGCCAGCTTGCTGGTGCGGATGACCATTGCCCTGGCTGGATTTTACTATGTCTCAGATGGTCACTGGGAAAGGCTGCTGGTGTGCCTGCTCGGATTTATTATTGTGCGCATCATAGTGACGCGACTAACCGACCTGCCAGCCGAAGGCCGCAACTCCTCGGCAAAGGAGACCGGCAATGCGGCTTAGCCCTGACGAGATAATCTTCTGGCAATTCGGATTTCTCAAGCTCAACGCCACCATTGTATTCACCTGGGGACTGATGTTCGTATTGGCCGTGGGTTCAAAAGTCATCACGCGCAAACTTTCCACGGACCATAAACGTTCCCGCTGGCAGAATCTTCTGGAAATAGTGGTCATCGGCATCGAGAAACAAATCGAGGAGGTGGGCCTGAGTCAGCCGCGAAAATATCTCGGTTTTCTAGGCACACTCTTCTTGTTTGTAGCCACGGCCAGCTTGTGTACCATCATTCCCAGCTATGAGCCTCCAACCGGTTCGCTGTCGACCACAGCGGCGCTCGCGCTGTGTGTATTTGTGGCCGTTCCGATCTTCGGCATCAAGGATCAAGGTGTGGGCGACTACCTCAGGTCCTATATGAAGCCGACCTTCATCATGCTGCCGTTTAACATCATCAGCGAAGTTTCACGCACGCTGGCTCTGGCAGTCCGGCTATTCGGCAACATGATGAGTGGAGCCATGATTATCGGTATCCTGCTTACGATTACGCCCGTCATATTTCCGATCATCATGACGATGCTCGGTCTGCTCACCGGCATGGTGCAGGCTTACATTTTCAGCATTCTGGCGGCTGTTTACATCGTGGCCGCCACACGAGTCCGCAAGCCCAAATCTGCATCCAAGGCAATAGAGTGAAACCCTAATTAAGCCAAAAAAAGGAGTTTTCATGGATAACATGACCATTATCGCGGTGGCTTCAATTGTCATCGCCGGCATCACCACCGGTTTTGGCACCATGGGACCTGCACTGGCAGAAGGAAGAGCGGTGGCGACGGCTCTGAGTTCACTGGCCCAGCAGCCCGACGCCTCCGCCACCATCACCCGGACCCTGTTTGTGGGGTTGGCGATGATCGAGTCCACGG
Organism: Desulfarculaceae bacterium; assembly: GCA_963675675.1. Classification (GTDB taxonomy): domain Bacteria; phylum Desulfobacterota; class Desulfarculia; order Desulfarculales; family Desulfarculaceae; genus Dethiosulfatarculus. The sequence goes on along the minus strand of OY776512.1, from coordinate 5,512,070 downwards.
CCATCTACTGTTTCGTGGTCTCGATGATTCTCATCTTCGCCAACCCGTTTTGGAACCACGTCATCGCCCAAACCATAGGAAAGTGAACTTATGTTACTCGATTGGTTCACCATTCTTGCACAGGCGCTCAACTTTCTCATCCTGGTGTGGTTGATGAAGCGTTTTCTTTACAAGCCCATCCTCCAAGCGATCGATGAGCGGGAAAAACGTATCGCCGCGGAACTGGCGGACGCCGACGCGAAAAAGGCCGAAGCGAAAAAGGAGCGCGACGCGTACCAGCGCAAAAACCAGGAGTTCGACCAGCAACGCACCGCGCTTTTGAGCCAAGCCACGGACGAAGCGCGGGCCGAGCGCCAGAGGCTCCTTGCAGAAGCGAGGAAGGCGGCCGACACCTTGAGCGCCAAGCGGCTGGAATCGCTTAGAAACGAGGCCCACAATTTAAATAATGCACTCCATCGCCGGGTTCAGCAGGAAGTGTTTGCCATAGCGCGTAAGGCACTGTCGGATCTTGCCGCTACAAATTTGGAAGAACGCCTGGGAGAGGTATTCACCCGCCGCCTGCAACAGATGGACAGTGAGGCAAAGAATAGCCTTGACGGGGCCCTTAAAACTGCCTCCGAGCCCGCCCTGGTGCGCAGCGCCTTCGAACTGCCCGCGGAGCAGCGCGCGGTGATCCAGAACGCACTCAACGAAACCTTCTCGGCTGAGATCCATATCAGGTTCGAGACCGCGCCGGAGTTGATCAGCGGCATTGAGCTCACCACAAATGGACAGAAGGTGGCGTGGAGCATTGCGAATTATCTGGCGTCGCTTGAAAAGGGCGTCGGCGACCTTCTGAATGAAAAGGACAATGCTGAAGCCAAGACCATGAAACCGGGTGATCTGACGCCGCAGATCGCCAGACGCGCCTATGAACTGTACGAGTTGCAAGGGCGCAAAAGCGATTCGGCAATACGGGACTGGAATCAGGCGGAGCAAGAGATCCGGAAAGGTGAAGACAAGGCGAAGCCTACACCTGAGGTCAGAGGCGAGCCTAAGCCTACGGCTGAAGTAGAGCTCAAATCTGAAGCTAAAATTAAGTCCATGCCCGAAACAAAGCGCCAGTAAATATGGAACCTGAGAACCTTCAGAATATTTTCGACACAGCATTTGACGGTCTGAGCCAGGTGCGGGAGACATTCAAGCCGCAACTGAGGCCACGGGAGGTGGGCAAGATCACCAGCGTCGCCACCGGCATCGCCAAGGTATCGGGTCTCCCCGGCGTGGGTTTTGATGAAGTGGTGATATTTCCCGGCGACGTGCTCGGCATTGCGTTCAACGTGGACGCGGACGAAATCGGCATCGTGCTGTTGGGCGAATACTGGCATCTGCAGGCGGGAGACGAAGTCCAGCGCACGGGGAGGGTCATGGACGTGGCCGTGGGCAACGGGTTGCTGGGGCGCGTCATAGACCCGATCGGCCGGCCGCTCGATGGCAATGGGCCGGTAGCCGCAAGCCGGCGTCTGCCCGTCGAACGCCCCGCCGCAGCCATCATGGACCGTGCGCCTGTCACGGTGCCTCTCCAGACCGGCCTAAAAGTCATTGATGCGCTCATCCCGGTCGGAAGAGGCCAGCGTGAATTGATCCTCGGCGACCGCCAGACAGGCAAGACCAGCATCGCGGTCGATACCATTCTGAATCAGCGCGGCAAGGACGTCTTGTGCGTTTATTGCGCCATCGGTCAACGTGCGTCCTCGGTAGCCAAGACCGTGGCGACCTTACGGCAAAATGGCTCGATGGATTACACCATCATCGTCGTTACCGAGGGCAACGACCCGCCGGGCCTCGCCTACATCGCACCCTACGCCGCCACCAGCATCGCAGAGTTCTTTATGGAAGCGGGCCGGGATGTGCTGATCGTCTACGACGATCTGACCCATCACGCGCGGGCCTACCGTGAACTATCTTTGTTGCTGCGCCGTCCACCCGGTCGTGAAGCCTTTCCCGGAGACATCTTTTATATCCACTCGCGGCTACTCGAACGTGCCACACATTTGCGCAAGGAACTCGGCAGCGGTTCGCTCACCGCGCTGCCCATCATCGAAACCGAAGCCCAAAATATTTCCGCATTTATCCCAACCAATCTGATCTCCATCACCGATGGACAGATCTACCTCTCCCCATCATTGTTCGAGTTGGGCGTTTTGCCTGCGGTCGATGTCGGAAAATCCGTTTCCCGGGTCGGCGGTAAGGCTCAACGTGCGGCCTACCGCGCGGTAGCGGGCGATCTGAAGCTCGCCTACGCGCAGTTCGAAGAACTCGAAACCTTCTCTCGGTTCGGCGCCCGCCTGGATAAAGACACCCAGAAGATCATCGAACACGGAAGGCGCATTCGCGCCTGCCTCAAACAGCCGGAATTTGACCCGGTGTCCGTACCCGCACAGATCGTTGTACTGCTGGCGCTGACCGCGGAACTATTCGACCCGGTTCCGCTTGCCCGCATGAGGGAGGCTGAACTGGCCCTGCGAAAGGCTTCTGAGCAGATCCCGGCCAGGATACGCGAGGAATTGGATACCGCCGAAAAAATCAACAATGCGGATCATAAAGTTATCATCCAAATCGCCCGCAATGTCCTGGAAGCGTTCTGGCCCGAGCCGGAATCCAAATTTGAGCCGGGCCCACACCCTGAACGTGAGCGAAAAGCCGCAAAAGGCGCACAAACTAAAGCCTATGTCGAACCGCAGCCGAAGCCCAGGGACAAACCGGATGAGACCAAATCTGAACCTGAGCCCAAGGCGGTGCATAAGGAGGAGTGATGAGCGAAACAACCGCAAGCCTACGTAGAAAGATACAAAGCGCCGGCGATCTCCAATCCGTTGTCCGCACCATGAAGGCCATAGCCGCCATGAGAATTGGGCAATACGAGAAATCTGTGGCCGCGCTGGCCGACTATTATCGCACGGTGGAAATGGGACTGGGGGCATGCTTCCGGGAAATCGGACCGGTGCACTCAATTGCAGAACAAAAGAAACGAGCAGTCGGGGGTGCGATTGGCGCGGTAGTTTTCGGCTCAGACCAGGGCTTGGTGGGGCAGTTTAATGATTTGATCTCCGATTATGCGGTCAAAACCCTAGCGGCCCTGCCGGCCGATTCAGAGGTCTGGGCCGTCGGCGAGCAAGTTCATGCCCGCCTTACAGGCGCGGGACTTCAACTGATAGGACTTTTCAGCGTGCCAAATTCCGCCAAGGCCATTATTCCTCTCATCGGGCAGATTTTGGTGGAAAGTGAAACACGTCATCGCCAAGGTGAAATCACCGGATTACACCTCTTCTATAACCGACCCGTGTCTGGGTCGGTTTATGCGCCCGCCAGTCAGCGGCTGCTCCCGTTGGACGGACACTGGCGACACAACCTGGCCGAACTTGCTTGGCCAACCAAAAACTTGCCCGAGGTTATGGGTGGCGGTACCGCGACCTTGCGGGCACTCATCAGCGAATACCTTTTCGTCTCGCTCTTCCGGGCATGCGCCGAATCCCTCGCGAGCGAAAACGCGAGCCGTTTAGCGGCGATGCATCGCGCCGACAAAAATATCGACGAGTTGTTGCTGGGCATAAACACCTCCTTCCATCGTTTGCGACAAAGCGGCATCGATGAAGAACTGTTCGATGTGATCTCTGGCTTCGAAGCACTATCAGGTGAGCAACGCTGACTCATTAAATCCCAGCTTTGTAGTTAACCGAACTGTCGAGTTTGAGGCCCAGACAGTCAGGCTGCAAGAAGCCAACGTTGCGATGAAGGTTCTGCTGGACAACCGGAAGCAGGAGCTAAATACCATGCTGGAAGGAGCTTTTAATCAATCATTTACGCAGCCTATCATAGTTACGCCACCCATGGCTGGCCAACCTATATACTGGTTTTAACCCCATATTAAACCAATACTTACCCATACTTTTAAATCACTCCATTCTAGTTCATAATTTATCTATCTTAACACAAGTATCGACTGAGAAGCCTTGGTCCGTAGGCTGTATTTCCCACATCTCGATCCAACATAATCCAAGCCCGCAGACGGGATGTTTAGCGACCGCACTATGGAAGACCAATCAAAGGTAGAGGGGCGGGAGGTGCTTTGATGTGGCATGAATGGATTTATAAAGAAATAGGTCAAGCCCGTTTAATGTTGAATGATTTGGAGAGCTGCCAACACCTGGTTGAGGCCCGGCGGATTTCCCATAAGGTCAAAAATTCCCTGGATATCGTTCAAACCGGTGTATGGGAGTTAGGGGCGCGTCTTCATGAGGCCCGTATGAACGCCCATAAGGAACACTCCGCACGCCCAGCGATGCGGGAGCAACCGGCCGCTGATTCCTTGTCCGGCTGGCGGGTGCTATTGGCTGACGACGAGCCGGCATTATTGGAGCTGATTTCCCGCAAACTGGGCGGATTGGGCTGCCAGGTCACCGCCGCCGAAAACGGCTACCAGGCCTGGAGCTTTTTCAGGCGCAGTCCACAATGCTTTGATCTGGTGCTTACCGATTACGATATGCCCGAAACGACCGGCGGTGAGTTGGCTTCCCGTATCCGCGAGCTCAGGCCCAAGCTGCCCATCGTGCTTTTGTCCGGCAGCCCTAAATTGGCGGACCTGGACCCCAGCCTGCGCGAAACATTCTCCCTGATGCTCAACAAACCGGTTTCATTGAGCAGTTTGCAGAATTCAATACAAGAGTTGGTGCTGCCGGCGGTAATTGATGTCTGAAGCCGCCACGCCTGAGTGGCAAGGTTGCGCGGCTATAGCGGAAAAGGCGTTTTTAAAATGAAGAGAATAATGCATTTGTGGTGGATAGTGTTGTTGGTGCTGCTGGCAATTTGGGCCGTTCCTGGCTGCGGAGATAATGAGGAGCCCAGGGAAAAGAACGCGTCAGTGTCCAAGGAAGACGTCAAGCAGGAAACCAAGGAGGCTTATGAGGCAATTAAGAATTACACTCAGGAACAGATGCAGACCTTTCGGGAACAATCGCAAAGCAAACTTGCTGAATTCGAAAAAAAGATTGATGGGCTGAAGGCAAAGGCAGAAGGGTGGGAAGGTGATGCAATGGTGGCAGCAGAACAACAGCTGACTGCATTGCGTCAAAAACGGGACCAGTTGTCTGAAAAGTTGAAGGAACTAGGTTCCTCCACCGGCGATGCGTGGGAGCAGCTAAAATCGGGCATCGATGCCGCTATGGATGATTTGGACAACGCTTATGAAAAGGCTGCGGCCGAGTTCGACAAATCATGAAATCAAGTGGTTCGGACTGAGCATGTTTTCAGAAATATTTGTATAAAACAGGAATCAAACAGGAGACATATCATGAAATCAGGCACAAGGGATCAGGCGGAGGGCAGATTACACAAAGTAAAGGGAAAAATCAAGGAAGTCGCCGGCAAGATAGTAAATGATCAAGAGATGGAAGCCGAAGGAAAAATCGAAAACATGGAAGGAAAGATGCAAAAAAAGACCGGTCAAGTCAAGACGGTAGTTGGCAAATAAAGCGCCGTATTTGGTGCCTGCGTGCTTTAACTCGCATTGATGTGTCTGCATTCAGAAGCGATGTTTCCACTTTGTTAGACGTGCACGTTGCGCGGCCTGTCACGTGAAGGAGACGCTCAGATTGAGGATTAGAGGCAAAAAGATTCGCCAGCGCCTGCTTCGTTTGATGACGCGTCCCAAAGGAGCCGGCCTGGCGCAAGAGTACGCCAGCGTTGAGTCGCCGTTGCGATCGGAACTGTTCAGCAGTGACCAGATGAAGCGACACGGCAAGGAGTTGGCGGACTCGCACAAGCTGAGTTCAGGACACGCTTCGGACCGACTTTTGACGCGGCTGGCTGAGAATGAAGGCGTCCTGATCAAAGCCCGCAGCGTGCTGACGGAGGCAGTCACGACCAAGCGTGTGATTGCGCCCGCAGGGGAATGGCTGCTCGACAACTTCTATTTGATTGAAGAGCAGATACGGACGGCCAAGCGACATTTGCCCAAGGGGTACAGCAGGGAACTGCCGCGTTTGCTGAACGGCCCATCGGCCGGGCTTCCACGCGTGTACGACATTGCCATTGAGATTATCTCGCACGGCGATGGCCGGGTGGATCCGGAAAACCTCAGCAGTTTCGTAACAGCCTACCAATCGGTGACCACCCTGAAGCTTGGCGAATTGTGGGCCATCCCCATCATGGTGCGCTTAGCCCTGATCGAAAATCTTCGGCGGGTCGCCACCCGTATCGCCGCCGAAAGGATGGAGCGAAACCTCGCCTACTACTGGGCGGATCAGATGACCGAGATCGCCGCGAAGGACCCAAAGAGCCTGATTCTCGTGATTGCGGATATGGCCCGGTCTGAACCGCCGCTGGTGAGTTCATTTGTCGCAGAATTTTACCGGCAATTGCAGGGCCAGGGTCCCGCTCTGGCACTGCCGCTCACCTGGGTTGAACAGCGACTGTCCGAGTCCGGCCTGACCGTCGAACAGTTGGTGCGCGCAGAGAACCAGCAACAGGCTGCCGACCAGGTCTCGATAAGCAACAGCATCGGCAGTCTCCGTTTCCTGGGCGGGATGGACTGGCGCGAGTTCGTTGAGACGATGAGCATCGTCGAGCAGACCCTATGCGAGGACCCCTCCGGCGTCTACAGCAAGATGGATTTTACCACCCGGGATCGCTACCGTCACGTGGTGGAAAAGGCTGCAAAAAGCAGCCCTCGCTCCGAGAGCGAGGTGGCACGGCAAGCGATCCGGTTGGCGCAGGAGGGCGCTGCCCGGAAAGGCGGTGACGACCGCGTGGCGCATGTCGGCTTTTACCTGATCGGCGAGGGATTGGCGCAGCTCGAACATATGGTTAAAATGCGCTTATCGTCTGCTGAGTTTGTACGCAAAACCAGCCGCCGGTTTTCGTTACACCTGTATGGCGGCACTATTTTGCTGATGACCGCAATTTTCGCCGGGGGCTTCGCAGCGAAGACCTACACCGACGGATTAAGGGGTTTGGCACTGGGGCTGGTCGGAATGCTTTTATTTCTGTGCGCCAGCCATCTGGCTGTAGCCCTGGTGAACTGGCTGGCCACGCTGCTAGCGATGCCGCACCCGCTGCCGCGCTTGGATTTTTCCAAAGGGATCCCTGCGGAATTTCGAACGCTGGTGGTGGTCCCGACGATGCTAACAAACTCTCAAAACATCGGTGACCTGATCGAGGCACTGGAAGTCCGCTTCCTGGCAAATCGGGATGACCGCCTCCACTTCGGACTGCTGACCGATTTTCGCGACGCGCTCGAGGAAACGCTGCCGGAAGACGAACCGCTGTTGCGGCTGGCCCGGCAGAGAATCGAAGATCTAAACGACAAGTACCGGCATCCGGAAGGCGATACCTTCTATTTGTTTCATCGTCCGCGCCGATGGAACCCACTGGAGCGGATCTGGATGGGGTACGAGCGCAAGCGCGGCAAACTTATGGATCTGAATGGGCTTTTGCGCGGCGTGTCAGATGGGGCCGCAGGAGATCGCTTCGCGTTGGTAGTCGGCAAAACCACTGTCTTGTCGGATATAAAGTACGTAATTACCCTGGACACGGACACCCAGCTCCCCCGCGATTCGGCATGGCAATTTGTGGGTGCCATGGCGCACCCTCTCAATCGTGCTCGCTATGACGAAAGCCGGCAGCGTGTCGTTGCCGGCTACGGCATTCTTCAGCCACGGGTGGCGGTGAGCCTGCCCGGCGCAAGCCGGTCACGATATGCGCACATGTGCACAAGTGAGCCCGGCATCGATCCGTATACACTCACCGTTTCCGATGTCTACCAGGACCTGTTCGGTGAAGGCTCATTCATCGGCAAGGGCATCTATGAGGTGGATGCATTCGAGCGATCATTGGCTGGGCGTTTACCAGACAACCGGATCCTCAGTCACGATCTTCTGGAAGGATGTTACGCCCGGGCCGGGCTGCTCAGCGATGTGCAGTTGTACGAGGAATACCCACCTCGCTACAGCGCTGATGTGAGCCGCCGGCACCGTTGGATTCGTGGGGATTGGCAGATTGCACGTTGGCTGTTGCCGGATATTCCCATCCCCGATGCGCGTCGGCAGAAGAATCCGCTCTCGATGCTGTCCCGCTGGAAGATCTTAGACAACCTGCGGCGTAGTCTGATGGCCGCAGCGTTGACACTCATGCTGTTGTTGGGCTGGGCCGTGTTGCCATCGGCCTGGTTTTGGACTTTGGCGGTTATCGGCATCCTTCTGATTCCTTCTTTGATGCCCTCGCTCCTGAATGTGTTCCGGAAGCCGGTCGATGTGACACTGGGGCAACATCTCGCTGCCGAACTGCGCTCGGCCTGCCGGCATTTCACTAAGGCGGTATTCACGCTCGCATGCCTGCCATACGAAGCGTTTTTCAGTCTTGATGCGGTGGTGCGCGTCGGCTGGCGGATGCTGATCACACATAAGCGACTACTCCAATGGAATCTGTCGGAAGACTCGGATCGCCAAAGTCGTATGGACTTGGCCGCCACCTTACGAGCAATGTGGTTTGCCCCTGTTCTGGCTGCTGCTGCAGGAATTTTTCTGACCGTTTCGAGGCCGGCCGCACTTGACGTGGCGTGGCCCATCCTGGGCCTCTGGTTCGCCTCTCCGGTCGTTGCCTGGTGGATCAGCCAGCCGCTCGCACGCCAGCGAACAAAGCTGACGGCAGATCAAACCATCTTTCTCAAAACTCTTTCCCGAAAGACCTGGGCATTCTTCGAGGTGTTAATCGGTCCGGAAGATCATTGGCTGCCGCCGGATAACTATCAAGAGCATTCCGATCCCGTAGTCGCACACCGCACCTCGCCCACCAACATGGGACTTGCGCTCCTGGCGAATTTATCTGCATACGACTTCGGCTATATATCGGCAGGACAACTCCTCGACCGTACGGCAAAGGCGCTCCGCACCATGAAAGCCTTGGAACGACACCGAGGCCACTTCTACAACTGGTATGACACCCAATCTCTGAAACCGCTTCTTCCTCTCTACATTTCGACAGTGGACAGCGGTAATCTGGCGGGCCATCTGCTGACATTGGGGCCGGGGCTATTCGGACTCGCCTATCATAAGATAGTTGGAACGCATTTATTTGAAGGCCTAAACGATACCCTCAGGATTCTCGTGGATATTGCCGGAAGTACGGGAAAAGCTATTCCGACCCGGTTTGCTCAAATTCAGAACGATCTAACGTTCGCAACCGATTCCCGGCCATCCACGCTCACGGCGACGCATGAGATCCTCGATCGGCTGACGGAATCTGCCGCGAAAATGCGGGGCAGCCTTGATGGCGACCCCGAGGTCCCCGAGAACGGTATGAAGGAATGGGCCCGCGCCTTCGCCCGGCAATGTCAGGATGCCCTCGATGAGCTAACGTTTCTTGCGCCGTGGACTTTGCTGCCGGCCGCTTCGGACAGTTTAGACGGGTTAAGCGGTCTCGATAAGATACCCACACTGTATGAACTGGCTAGGTATGAAGGGGAATGGATGCCAGCCATTGAGGATCACTTCGGCGTGGAGGCAACCTCTGAGAAAAAAGAGCGATTGAGTCAGCTTCGGCGGCTCATCTCCCAGGCAAGCGGCCGCGCTAAAGCAAGGATTAAGGCTATCAAAGGACTTGTCCTGCAATGCGACGCACTCGCTAAGATGGAATATGGCTTTCTTTTTGACGAGAAGCGTCATCTGCTGGCGATCGGCTACAACGCCAGTGAACACCGGCGGGACGCGAGCTACTATGATCTTCTGGCTTCGGAAGCGAGATTTTCCAGTTTCGTAGCGATTGCGCAGGGGCAACTGCCGCAGGCGAGCTGGTTCGCCCTGGGACGTCTGCTCACTATCGCAAAAAGAGAGCCGATTCTGCTATCTTGGAGTGGTTCGATGTTTGAGTACCTCATGCCGCTCCTGGTGATGCCGACCTACGAAGACTCCCTGCTCGACCAGACCTGCCAGGCCGCGGTGGAACGGCAGATCGAATATGCAAGAAAACGCAGGGTGCCGTGGGGCATTTCTGAGTGTGGTTACAATGCCATTGATGCGCATCGCAACTACCAATACCGTGCCTTTGGCGTCCCCGGCTTGGGGCTCAAACGCGGGCTATCCGATGACTTGGTGATTGCACCCTATGCCTCGGCGCTGGCGTTGATGGTGACGCCCGAGGAGGCGTGCCAGAATCTACAGCGACTGGCTGCTGAAGGGCTGAGCGGAGAATATGGACTCTATGAAGCCATCGACTACACACCGTCGCGACTGCCCCCAGGACAATCGAGCGCCGTGGTACGGTCGTTCATGGCCCATCACCAGGGCATGAGTCTGCTATCTTTGGCCCATCTGCTCCTGGGACGACCGATGCAGAAGCGCTTCATGTTGGTTCCGTCCTTCCAAGCTACTATGCTACTCCTCCAGGAACGAATCCCCAAGGCATCAGCATTTTTTGTGCAAACAACCGAACCCTCTGAGCACGATATGGCTTTCAGCGAACCGGAAACACCGGTGCGCGTTTTTTCAAGCCCCGACACACCGAACCCAGAGGTGCAGCTTTTGTCGAACGGAAGATACCATGTAATGGTTACGAACGCAGGCGGCGGGTGCAGCCGCTGGGAGGATATGGCCGTCACGCGCTGGCGCGAAGACGGTACCTGCGACAACTGGGGCACATTCTGTTACATCCGCGACGTAACCAGCGGGGAGTTCTGGTCCACCGCATGTCAGCCAACGCTCAAACGGTCTAAGCATTTTGAGGCGATTTTCTCCGAAGGTCGCGCCGAGTTTCGCAGCCGCGATTACGACTATGAAACCCATACAGAGATCGTTGTTTCACCCGAGGATGACATCGAACTGCGCCGCGTCCGCATCACCAACCACGGGCACACGCGTCGCGCTATAGACGTTACCAGCTATGCGGAAGTCGTTCTGGCTCCGTCGGCTGCGGATGCTATGCATCCCGCGTTTAGCAATCTCTTTGTGCAGACTGAGATCATCCGCCCGCAGCGAGCGATCCTCTGCACACGCCGGCCCCGCTCCATAAGCGAACAGACGCCTTGGATGATGCACCTGATGGCTATACATGGGGCTGAGATTGGAGAAGTTTCCTATGAGACCGATCGCCTGCAGTTCATCGGGCGCGGTCGCACCATCGCCGATCCACAAGCGATAAACGAACCTGCGATGCTCTCGGGCAGCGAGGGTTCCGTACTCGATCCGATTGTCGCCATCCGCCACCGGATAACACTGGATACCCAAGAATCGGCAACTATAAATATGGTCTCTGGCATCGCTGAAACCCGCGGTGCTGTGCTACGCCTAGTGGAAAAATACCAGGATCGGCGTCTTGCGGATCGCGTCTTTGATCTGGCCTGGACTCATGGCCAGGTGCTGCTGCGCCAATTGAATGTCTCAGAGGCCGAGGCCCAACTATATGGGCGCCTAGCCGGTTCGATCGTCTACGCCAATGCTTCGTTACGAGGCGACCCAGGCGTAATTATCAAGAACCGTCGGGGACAATCCGGTCTCTGGGGATACGCCATCTCTGGGGATCTTCCGATTGTACTGCTGCAGATCGAAGATCCAGCCAATATTGATCTGGTGCGCCAACTCGTGCAAGCTCACGCTTACTGGCGTTTGAAGGGACTGGCCGTAGACTTGGTGATCTGGAACGAAGATCGCGCCGGCTACCGGCAACTTCTTCACGACCAGATCATGGGGCTCATCAGCGCCGGCACCGAAGCCAGCCTAACCGATCGGCCGGGCGGCATTTTCGTAAGGCCTGCCAATCATATATCAGACGAAGATCGCATCCTGTTCCAAACGGTCGCTCGCGCCATCATCAAAGACAGCCGAGGGTCACTGGCGGACCAGATCAACGGCCGTAGGCTGGCGGAAGTAACTGTGCCCCCTCTTACCCCCACCCGTACCCACCGTTCCAAACCTCCGGCGGTCGCACCGCTGCCACGTCTCGATCTGAATTATTTCAACGGTATAGGCGGATTCACACCGGATGGGCGCGAGTATGTAATTACCACCGCGCAAGAGCAGGTGACACCGGCGCCGTGGGTGAATGTGCTGGCCAGTCCGCACTTCGGCACCATCATTTCAGAGAGCGGGCCAGCCTATACCTGGAGTGAGAATGCCCACGAGTTCCGCCTCACACCCTGGGGAAATGATTTCGTCAGTGATTCTAGCGGGGAGGCATTTTACCTTCGTGATGAAGAGCGCGGCCACTTCTGGTCACCCACCCCTCTGCCCTGCCGCGGGACAACGCCGTATGTCACACGGCATGGATTCGGGTACAGTGTTTTTGAACACACCGAGCGCGGCATCCGCTCCGAGCTCTCGGTTTACGTGGCCTTGGACGCAGCAATCAAGTTTACGGTGCTCAAAGTACAAAACGTCTCGGAGCGGTCTCGGCGACTCTCGGCTACGGGATACGTGGAATGGGTCCTTGGCGACCTCCGGTCGAAGTCAAGCATGCACGTGATCACCGAAATTGATCCTAATAGCGGTGCACTGTTTGCGCGGAACCCTTATAACACGGAGTTCAGTGACCGGACCGCTTTCTTCGATGTAGACGAAATGACTCGCACCATTACCGGCAATCGGACCGAATTCCTGGGGCGCAATGGAACGCTGCGAAGACCGGCGGCAATGATGCGAACACGCCTTTCCGGTAAGGTGGGAGTTTCCCTGGATCCCTGCGCCGCGATCCAGGTGAGCTTCGATCTGGCCCCCGGGCAAGAACAGGAGATTATTTTCAGGCTCGGCGTTGGGCGAGACACCGACGATGCCTTAAATCTGGTCGAACGTTTTCGAGGATCAACCGCTGCGCGCGAGGCCCTCGAAGGGGTGTGGCAGCACTGGGCGCAAACCCTCGGCGCTATAAACCTGGAAACACCAGACCAATCCCTCAATTTGCTTGCCAACGGTTGGCTCTTGTACCAGACCTTGGCGTGCCGCCTTTGGGCGCGAAGCGCAACCTACCAGTCAGGGGGTGCCTTCGGTTTCCGCGATCAGTTGCAGGACGTGATGGCGCTCATCCACGCCAGACCTTCTCTTGTGCGCGAACACTTGCTCCTGTGCGCGTCCCGTCAATTCTCGGAGGGAGATGTTCAACATTGGTGGCATCCACCAACAGGTAGGGGTGTGCGCACGCGCTGTTCGGACGATTACCTCTGGCTGCCGCTTGCCGCTTGCCGCTATGTCCTTACCACCGGAGACGTCGACGTGTTGGATGAGTCCGTCCACTTCCTCCAGGATCGGCCGGTAAAAATCGATGAAGAATCTTATTACGATCTGCCAGAGCGTTCTGAAGAGACGGCGAGCCTTTACGAACACTGTGTCCGAGCCATCCTGCATAGCCTAAAATTCGGCAAGCACGGCCTGCCGTTCATCGGCTCCGGTGACTGGAATGACAGCATGAATCTGGTGGGTGTGGACGGCAAAGGCGAAAGCGTGTGGTTGGGATTTTTTCTATACGAAGTGCTCATGCGCTTCACTGAGGTTGCCCGAACGCATGGCGATGTGTCTTTCGCCGAGCGTTGCATAAAGGAGGCGGAAGGGCTGCGCCGCAATATCGAGAAGCATGGCTGGGACGGCGAATGGTATCGCCGGGCCTACTTCGATGACGGCTCGCCGCTTGGATCATCGAGTAGCCCCGAATGTCAGATTGATTCAATTGCCCAAAGCTGGTCTGTTCTTTCAGGTGCGGGAGATCAACAGCGAACACGCATGGCCATGGAAGCGGTGGATAAGCGCCTCGTCCGGCGCGGGCATGGACTGATCCAACTGCTGGATCCGCCCTTCGACAAGTCGGCGCTGAATCCTGGCTACATCAAAGGATACGCCCCAGGCGTGAGAGAAAACGGCGGGCAGTACACGCATGCGGCCATCTGGGCGGTAATGGCCTTCGCTCGTTTGGGGGACAACCAGCGCGCGTGGGAGCTCTTTAATATGATCAACCCGGTTAACCATGCCAGATCGGCTGAGGAAACCGCAATTTACAAAGTGGAACCCTACGTTGTGGCAGCCGATGTCTACGCGGCGTTGCCGCATACTGGTCGCGGCGGCTGGACATGGTACACGGGTTCGGCCGCCTGGACATACCGGCTGATTGTGGAATCACTTTTGGGGCTCAGACTTGAAGTGGATAAACTGCGCTTTACGCCATGCCTCCCTGCGGATTGGAATGGATTCAAGATGCATTACCGCTATCGGGAGACGGTTTACCATATCGAGGTCCTGCAGACACCCGCCGGGAATGGTGAGATTTACGTGCGTTTGGATGGTATTGAGCAATCTGATAAAACCATCCCGCTTGTTGATGACCACAAGGAACACTGGATCGAGGTGGGAATTCCGAGCCAGCACGCCAGGGTTATTGCGCAGGATGCGGCCAAGACGAAGTTGGAGTAGTTATTACAGGGAGCGTTAAATAGTTTGCATGTTTTTGGCCAATAGCTTTGAGTAACCTGCAACTCCGATAAATGCAGGCTATCCGTGTTAGCCAAATCACGCTCACCAAAATGCAATTTACTTTATGCTCCCCTTAATAACAAGCAGGAGAGCGGTGGTACCCTTTCGTTGGACAGGCAGGCGGCGGAATTAAGGTTGATTTTGACGAGTCAAGCTTAAGCCGCCTTTGGCAGCTTTGTGAAGAATGACTCATCTGGGATTTTGTCGTCCAGGGCGGAATGAGTCGGCATTGAGTTGTAGAATTTGATCCAGTTATCCACCCTCCGCCTCAAAGCTCTGACATCCTCTTATTCGTTGATTTAGACGCACTCATATTAGAGAGACCACCACAGCCTTTCGTTGAAGACGTTATCCATCCATCGGTGAATAATTGGATAAAATCAATAAGTTGACATAATGTTGGCCCAGCAAGGTTCAGACTTATACACTCCGACCGGTTAAAACTTGTGCTAAGGAACTTTTAGCGGTAAAAGATGACCCTAGGTAATTCTTATTGTGGCAAGTTTGAATGGCGAATGCTCTGGAGATCGGCGAAATGGCGAGTGCTCTCGTTCAAAGTTATACGGGCTCCTGTATTTAATAATTTGCTGAAAGATACCAAATCAAACCTTGAAAACATCACTTTCAAAGATTCCAATCGAATCTTTGATCTGTACCAAAATGAAAGATCCTAACCCAAATATTCACTCTTATTACTGCCGTAAAACTTACCCATCATTGCATCATCTCATAGTTAAGGAATTGTCCAACATGCTAAAATAATCTTAATCGACGCTGTGCTTCGCCAAAAGCCATTTTAGGGTGGAAATGGACAAGTCAAATTTCAGCCATTGATTGGAGGCATTCTTGCACCCATCCAATGATGTAGTCTCCTGCTGAGATCGTAGGTGAGGTAGAAATCCCCCGACACTGGCAAGAATATCTCATTTGGGGTATGCAGGTCAATTCATGGTGTCACCCCACATACCCTTCCAATCCGGTTGGACTTGGTCCCAAGTCCAAGTTTACCGGATCACTGATCCCAGTATGGTCTGAGAGGGACTTTGAGAGGGACTTTTTCTGGAAAATAAGGAAAATCTCGCAAAACCTGCAAAATACTGAAGTAAAAATCAAATGACAATTCAATAAGTTATATAATTATGAGGAGGTTGACAAACCCGGAGGCGATGACTCCGGAGCCAAAGGCCGTGAGTTCGAATCTCGCACCGCCCACCAGACATTTCAAGAGGTTACGTCACCAGGCGTAACCCTTTATTGTTTGACCGGGCTGTTTTCTCCCCACACTCTCCCCATTTTTTTCTTCAAAAGGGATACTTACTCTATGCGGTCAAAAGTAATATCCAAGCTGTGCATTGCGGCCTTTTGGTGAGGTAAACAAGAAATAAGCAGCGGAATTGAGTTCATATTCTATGATGTCTTCAACTGTTCCGCAGACTCCATTCAGACACAATGTAGACCGGTAGGCAATAATGGGAGCACCGTATTAACAATCTTGACCATTAGACTACGAATCCGTAGGCCGCCTGTTCGAATCAGGCCGGGCGCACCAAAGATATCAACCACTTAGCTTGTATGGGCTAGGTGGTTTCTATTTCAGGGAAGCACATGGGAAGCAAAAGGGAGTATTTGGGAAACAAGAATACCCTTTGATATGGCCTTCTCTAAACCTTCGGATGAAGGGGTGTAAGCTGCCACGCGAAATGAGAAACTGTGCCAGTCAAAATGAAATGGAACCGGCTGCATCCTAGGCGGCTCCCCTCCTTGTACGAACCTGTCCGTCTTGGTCGCCTTGGTTGGCTCAATCACATGTCCGAGATGAGACATTGACATGTAAAATCATACGACATATGCTATTCACCAGTTTGGGGACATCTAGCCTGCCCATCCCCTAGTAATTGTTCAAACAAATCCGAATTTGGACCTTCTCAGCTTGACTGACAACGCGTGGGACACCTTAGGGCTTCGCCAGAATCCTATGTGAACGGCATTATTGGCTTTTGCAATAAATGCGATTGCAGGCATGTACGAGGCTAATTTTATTGATAATTTAATTACAAACCTTGAACTCAGGCTCACTCAAGAATTATGCAATAAGTGTTGAGTTCCACAATGTTGACGGGGGTTAACTCTGGGCCTGAAGTATTAAAAATGGCCAGCTTCAGAATTAATCCACCATTCTTCAACGCACCGCGAATTGTATGGGTGCCCATGCAACTTTGAGCGTATTACACCAGCATGGGGGTATTTATCAGGGTTGCCTCTACAGCAACTTGCCCATATAAGATATATTACCAGGCAGTTGAGTCCATTGACCCTTGTTTAGCACCTAGATATTTGTTGTGCGGCCACCCTGATTCATCCTTGCAAGACCACCCTAAAACTAAAATTTGCTACCAGATTCGCACAGTGGATCAGACCGTACCGATCTTGTTTCAGCCCCATCACAAAATTATTCATCTCAGTCGCGGGGTAGGTCAACTACGCTACGGAGCAAAAAAACCATTGACTAATCATCAACACAACATTATTATTGTGTTGATGATACCACAATGGATAGACATACGTGGGGTTTGGGAGGTGCTCCCGCCCGGAATCCATGAGGCGACTCTGGAGGAGGTTGAGGATCGGTTCGCCACATCCGATACTCGACGGAGGTTGTTTGACGGATTCAAACGTGGGGTGAAAGCCCTTCAAGCAGCCGGCTGCAAAACCATTTACTTGGATGGAAGTTACATTACAACGAAAACAACACCAGGCGATTTTGATGCCTGCTGGGAAACGTCCGGCGTAGACGAGGATAAATTGGATCCCGTTTTTCTGGATTTTTCAGACAAACGAAAAAATCAGAAAGAAAAGTACGGGGGCGAGTTCTTCCCCGCAGACGCCTATGCGGATAGGAGTAGAAAGTTCATCGAGTTCTTCCAGAATGACCGGTATACCGGCAAGCCGAAAGGCATCATTCGGATTAAGCTGGTCTAAAAAAGGAAGGAGACGATTATGATTTTAAACGAACTGCAGTATAAGATATCAAAGGCCAAGTACAATGAGTTTGCAGAAGCCGTGGATTCTTTCGTTATGGAAGAGGCCACAAAAAGGATCGGCTCTGCCGTTCTAGCTAAGGCTGAAATAGATGCTCTGCGGAGCGAATTAGATGTACTTTCAGACCAGTTGAAAGAATATGAAGCACTCAAGTCCGGTGCAGTAACAATTCTTAAAGCTGATTCCCTTGAGGCATTGCCCATCCTGCTTATCAGAGCACGAATCTCAAAGGGGCTTTCACAGCGACAACTTGCAAAGTCTCTGGGCCTGAAGGAACAGCAAATCCAACGATATGAGTCAGACCGCTACGCGACTGCAAGTCTGAGGAGGCTCGAAGAGGTAGCCAAGGCGCTGGAATTAAAAATCACTGAAATAGCAGAATTTCACCCCCAGAAGAGCCATGACGAACCGTCCCGCATTGAGATTCAGTGGGACATGTTCCCGATCAAGGAGATGTATCGACGGCACTGGTTAACAGGATTCGATGGCTCGCTGACTGCTGCTATGGCGCATAAGGTAGAATTGGCACGAGCCTTTGTACAGCAGGCTATGCCCCGGCGTCAACCCGCATTATTACGTCATAAGGTCCGATTGGGGTCCCAAATGGACCAGTACGCTCTCCTGGCATGGCAATGCCGAATAACGCTCCTCGGACGAGACGTTCAACCGAACACTAATTTCTCCCGGAGTTCCCTCTCTCCTGATTGGTTTAGGGGGTTAGTGAAGTTGAGCAGGGAAAACGATGGGCCCCGTCGTACGAAAGATGCGCTTTTAGAAATTGGCATTATTTTGATTGTGGAGCCACACCTGCCCAAAACGTATTTAGATGGGGCAGCATTCCTGCTTCCCAACGGAACGCCCATCATTGGCATGACTCTTCGCTACGACCGGCTCGACAACTTCTGGTTTGTCCTCATTCATGAATTGATTCACCTCAGAGACCATCTTCGGAAAGGAAAACTGGAAGAGATTTTCGATGATCTGGAGTCTGAACCCGATGAGCTAGAGAGAAAAACAGACCGACTTGCTGGGGATATTATGATAGCGGACGAGCAGTGGGAAACAGCGCTACCCCGTTATCTTCGCACAGAGGAATCCGTAATCGATTTCGCCGAGGAAATCGGAATACATCCGGCAATCGTGGCAGGCCGGATTCGGAAGGAAGCCAACAATTACGTCATCCTAAGTGACTTGGTCGGGCGTGGGGAAGTACGGAAGCAATTCCCGGATGTGCAGTTCGCTCAGTGAGGGGGGCTAATGGACTTTGATCATAAACATTATGTTCCATGCCTGCGGTGGAAACAGGGCGAGTACTTGGCCGTCAAGGCGCTATCGGCGGCCTCTCGCGATCGAGTTACTCCGCTAATCGAGGTGCCCGAAATTGGGTTTGACTTCGAGACGTGGTCTGACAAGAAGACCCTTGATGAGCACATCAAGCCGTTCGGAAAGCGGGTAGCTGACAAATGGGGAAAGGCATGCTTAGT
Source organism: Desulfarculaceae bacterium (assembly GCA_963675675.1). Lineage (GTDB taxonomy): Bacteria > Desulfobacterota > Desulfarculia > Desulfarculales > Desulfarculaceae > Dethiosulfatarculus. The sequence goes on along the minus strand of OY776512.1, from coordinate 5,493,067 downwards.
GGATTTGATCCACTTGCCGGCAGGGAAGGTCTTAGAAAATGGTGATCACCCCGTCACACGGGTCTTCGATGAACTTCGCACACTCAAATGCTCTGCTACTCCAGTTACCGGCATAGCGAGAGACCACACCTTCCAAAAGGCAATTGGTCGTGTCATTTCCACGGACAAACGCGGAGTCTGTATTCGGATAACATTAGCTGAGGCCGCAAAGCCAAACCTGAAGTCGATGCTGGATACGCTTTTGAATCAGCTGCATGTTCGTCCCAATGAGTGTGATGTGGTGCTCGATCTTGGTGCCCCTAATTTTGAGCCCATAGACGGTTTCACAAAGCTGGTCCATGCCCTGCTGTCCCGCCTGCCATACCAGGATCACTGGCAGACGATCACGATCATGAGCACATCTTTTCCTGAGACAATGGCGGAGGTCAGGAGCAGCCCCAGTTTGCTTCAACGATGGGAATGGTTGCTATATAAAAAGATAGCTGCGAAATTAGCGAAACAAGGTGCACAGATTCCGACGTTTGGAGATTATGGAATTAACCACAAAGATTTCCCACAGGTGGACATGCGGTTGGTAAAGCCATCTGCAACAATCCGCTACACAATTGGCGACGCGTGGTTCATCGTTAAAGGGCCAAATGTCCGCGATAACGGATTTGAGCAGTACCGTGATCACTGCCGAACTGTGACCCAATCGCCCTACTTCAGAAATTCAGATTTTTCGTGGGGAGACGCATACATCCAGAATTGCGGCCTGGGCAAAGAGAAGACGGGCAACCTTACTACTTGGCGTAAGGTCGGGACAAACCAACACTTGGAGAAGGTGGTTCAGGATATCGCCAGCCTGTTCGGGCCTTAAGGCACGTGCGTACATGTCGGCGAATATCTGATATATCGATCTCTGAGGCAAGGCAATGGTACAGTACTTTCCTGGGCGCTCGAAGAGTCTTCTTCGCGGCGCCTAGCATCTCGAGCACCCCCGCCACCTCGTCTCGCCACAGGAGTTGGGCCACCGAGAATGGGTCTACCGAGCGATTCAGACTAGCCTTTCGTTCAACCGTGAATGTCACCCCTCCTCGTGGTCCCTGTGTTGTCAGGATCAATCCCCACCATCCCGGGATCAGGGATTTAACGGCACGAGCGTGCCTTTCTCCCACGATCACCGATGCACGGTCAAAAACAGCACTATAAACGCTGATCTGCTCAGGAAGCCTGCGCAGGGAATCTTTGTCGCTCTTGATTTCGTATCCGACGAAATGGCCATTGATAACAGCTATATCGGCCCTGCATCGACCATGCTTCAGGCCTAATTCGTCCACCACAACCGTTTCGGGGTCTTCGTGTTGCCTACGCAACCTCTTACGATGGAACTGCAGACGTATCTTTTCATCATCCATAGAGTGCAACCTATGCACATAGTTCACAAGTTAGAATTCGTGTTCAGTATATATCAAGCGAAAAGAGATTTAAACCGTATGATCGAATTCACCATCCGAAAGACCTAACAATACAATTCTACCACCGACGGCCATCAATTTCCAAGGTGAGGACGGAAGTCTTTACATAAAAACCTTTCAATGCCCAGATTCGGTTCGCCAAGTGCCTTTTTGGCTATTTCGTATGTGCCAAACTGTATTCTATGCCTACAAGTTATCAGACTTTTACATAAGATACCCAAATAGAGCGCAGATTTAGCAGCGGTATCGAAAACTTTTTAATTGGCTGTACTAGGATCATAAGAATGGTAATTCATTGGATATATTTAACAGTGCAAATGTTTCAAACCTATTTCCATACCATATCAACTGAACACATATTAAGGCAGATTGTCAGCTACCAAAGCCATCTTTTACCGTCAGGCGTGAAAGGGTTAGTAAGGTCATACTCTGGATCATCATCCTCGTTTTCTGAGCAAGTGCGTATGTCATCATCAATCCATAAAAGAGAGAGGACAGTATTATATTTCATAAGGGCAAACGAATGCTCAATGATTTCGGAATCTTCACTAAAGGTCCCAGCTAGCCAGGCTTCAGCATGGACCTTTTGAGGTCGGCCTGACATGCTAATACCATCATAAAAATCAGAAGCATATGTGTCTTTGCTAAGCTTCTCACCAACGTTTACATGGAAATCGAAGGCAGAAGACTTTTTGTACCATTCGATCGCCCCATCTCTTGATACAACAAATGCACAGGGCTCTGAAGATAAGCCTACGTAACGAAGCGCCGTGGCAGTTAGTGAAGTCCTAAACTCATTGGCTACTTCCCGGATATGCTCTATGTTTGGCGTTTTACACTGAAGGAATCTTAGAAATAAATGCTTCGGCATTAGAAGGTTTGCAGCGAATTCATTGGCCTCAACCTCCTGATTCTTTCGATGATTCCAGATAAACATATCTTCCTCATTACACACAAGCAGCTGAGAGGAATTATGGAGCTCGAAATGGCCGAGCTCATGAGCTATTGCGAACCTTCTTCTGCTATTTTCAGGAATCATATCGTTGATAGTGATAATACCGATACTGCCTTTTCTGACTAAACGAGCTTCTGAACCTGTTAAACTTCTTTCTTTAACAAACGCTCCTCTTACGGCAGCAATTTCCTTCACAGTGATCTCAGAAGGATTTCGTATTTGTAAGGTCTTAATAATTGCTTTAGCTTTTTCTGATGCGAGCATAACATCAACCTAACTGCCATTGGTTTCGCCTAAAGCATCCAGTAGATTTAGATCCTCAATATCCTCAATTAGGCTCTCCAAGTCATCATCATTAAGACTTTCAATTTTACGGAAATATGCATGCACCTGCGTATTTTCATCCATTCCAAAGCTATCCGCGATGATATCTTTGATTTTATTTCTGAGATTGCTCTTGCCAATAATTGGTCGTTTTGATTCAAGCAGTTTACCTATTAATTGTTGTTTTGTTATCGCATCGTTACGCCAAGAGAGCCGACGTTCCTTTGAACACTGTTTAATAGTTTCTGAAACCCGTTGCCGCAACCTGTCAATATCAACATTTTCACTCGCTAGATCATCGATGATATCCTCTTTAGTGAGCCCCTCAGTTTCAGCCATGAAATTGCAAAAAGACTCTATAAATCTAACATTTTTGTTCATAACTCTACCTCCGCCCACTAGATGTATTATTTGCGTAAACTTTACCGATTTTGGAGGCTTTCCTTCCGAGTTTCCTCTTCAAATTGTAAACCTTATTAATGTCCCATCCAGTCTCGCGGGCAATATCACTCGCCTTGTCGATATCTTCTTCTAGGCACAGCAGGAGAAGCTCTAGTTCATCATCTCCGCTAACTGAGTCCCGTAGCTGAGACAAAAAAGCATTCGCGGCCTCCCGCTCTTCGGAAGAAACCAACTCCTCTTCAGGAGTCAGAGGAATATTGTAGGTAGGCGATATTGATTGAGGGGATATTTCGCTCTGACTATCAGCAGTAGTTTCATTGGATTGTATGCTGTTTAATCGTGTAGTCTTTTTATGTTCCCATGATTTGAAGAGATGGTCAATATCACTTGTTACAATCCATTTTAGGTGGAGAAGTAGGTCAGGGTACTTGTTCGGGTCCCATTCGCGCTGCCCCAACCATATTTTCTTGATTGCATCCAATGCTATATCTTCGGGTGTCTTGCCTTTAGGCAATACATTTGTATCACCCGTCGCCCAAGTATACCTCCTGGCTCGCCAAATCGCGTGGCGGGTCAACTCCGTAATTATTAAATCCCAATCTGCAGCCTCGAGAAGGTCGAGAACCTCATCACTCTCCATCCTTTACCCCCTATATTAAAAACCGGAACGATGAAGTATTTTGCCATTTTTTTTGGCAAATTTCAAAAACGGTCGGCTTATTAATGTAAAGGCTACTCCATCACTGGGGAGAGGAACATGCAAAGAGATAAAAGCGAGTCTCAGGAGCACTTGGAATTAATAGGAATGATGTACGATTATTTTGAAAAACAAGGAGTTAGGAATCTTCAGGCTGACTTGCCCGGCGTTTCCAATCCCGAGTTGATTCATGGAACCAAGGAGAATCACATACCTGACCTAACCGGAAACAGAAACGGTACAAAAATAATATTGGAGGCTGAGACCTCTAGTTCAATCAACCACGGGCACACTACCAGCCAGTGGTCCCTTTTTGCAGATGCCGCTCAAAAGTCTGGCGGAGAATTCCATGTTGTGGTGCCCAAGGGTGCAAGGAGCGCTGCCCAACGTCGGGCGGATACATTGGGTATAAGGGTGCATAACATTTGGACACCGAAATAGCTTAGAGATGTATCCTCGTTTGACGATAGAGGGGACCGGCTAAGTTGACGGGCAAATAATTCAAAACAGAAATTAATATCAAGGAGAAATGCATGTCTAGAAAGACCCATCATGTAGTTCCTAATTCCGATGGTGGCTGGGATGTAAAAAAAGGAGGAGCGGAAAGATCCTCCGGACACTTTGACCGTAAACAGGATGCTGTCGATCGGGCAAGGGAGATTAGCCGGAACCAAAGCTCCGAGCTCATTATCCACAATCGAAATGGTAGGATATCCAAGACCGATAGTCACGGAAATGACCCGTGTCCACCCAAGGACAAGAACTAGTGCGAAGGAGAACCAGATGAAGTTTCAAGGGGCAGTAATCAAGGAACAGGGCGTTACTTTTGCTGTGGTCATCGTCAAGCCAAGCATCATCCAAAACAGGTCACAGGCAAACAGGACTATTCAGAGTTTCCAACCTGTATTTTCCGGTATCCCAGTGGTACTGATGGCCCAGGACCACAGAGGGAGGCCAACATATTATGGTAGGAAGGATATTTCCAATTTTTTAGCCAGAGTACCCACCCACGCCATACCATGGAGGGAGTATACACTGTCATAGTCTGTTCTGTGGTCCAGCAACACAACCATGAGCGTACTTTTCCAAGGAAGCCACGCTCCAATTTTACCTCCTTCCAGCCAAGTTATCGCAGACTGAGAGGTGCCTTCTTTTGCTACCAGGCCTGGGCCATTTCGGTTTGGGTACGTGCCTTAATAAGCTCCAGAGCAACGGTGTATTCATCCTTAAAGGGCTCATACTACCCTCCCTAAACTTGGGGGAAGTACCTGGAGCAGGTTCCTGGTCAGTGTTGCAAAACCTCATGGAACAAATAGGCTCATGGGCGCAAAGAAGGCTATCGTTCACCTAAGTGTAGGCATTTTTTAAGAAATATTCACGAGGTTTAATAAGGTTAAGAATTCATTGCATGACAACAAATTTTAGAAGTTTATCCAAAATGTGAGCCTGCCAATATAAATTTAACCCTGTGCGATAAACTATTTAACGACTGCTTTAGACATTTAATAATACCTACTCCAATCATGGCTTTTGGCGAACCTAAAAACTTGAGGATACTGAACGGAAACTAAACAAAAATAGTAATTCTATGATTAAATACTTATTATCCAAGCCTTGGTTTATCAATTAACTTAAAGCTCAAAGATTTGCAAGTATGTTCAACTTTGCGTATTCCGCGCCCACCCGGCCATCAATTCCGCTTGAAAAGCGGCCACCCAATCCGGAGCAATCCGGCCACATTGCACAGTTTTCGAAAGCGGCGCTTGATTAACAGGTCAGAGTTTAATCTGTCATAAAGGCTGAAATACGAAGTCTACTTCGTTTTCTGACCACTTTTCTAGGATTATTCCTGCAAATCTGAAAAATTCTATCATCTTGGCTTATTGACGATTTCCCACTATTACGGCTAGATATAAAATTGTGGTGAATTGGCAGCAACCTGAATTTCATCGACAACAATGCAGTTTCCTGAAAAAATCCTCTATGGAGCTCAAAATGGCCAAAAAAACGAAGTCTGCTTCGTTTTTTGAGCAGTTATCGGTGATCTCCCACGTAAATCAGAAAAACAGGCTAGATTGACCTGGCGATAATTTACCAATAATGCTGGAAATTAGGCAATTAGCGCCAAATCAGCCTCAGGATGAAAATGCCTCGGATACCAGATTCCTAAGAAATGCCACGAAACGCCAATTTATGGCCGAAAAACGAAGCCTGCTTCGTTTTTTGACTAGTTTTCCATGATTATGGCCGTCACCTTATAAAACCCTTATATCCTATTTTGCAATGATCGTCAGCAGTTAACTGAAATTACAGCCTTTAGTAGGCCAAGCAAAAAACCAAATAAAACCCACAGCCCCAAAGCCATGGGTTTTCCTCAGCATATTTCTCAGCAATTACTCAGATTCATCACCCAACACCAAAGTGATTTTGGTTTTATCCCTGCTAACCTTCATTGCAACTGAGGTACCGACTGACGGTTTCACATCCCAAGAGTCCAGCAATTTTTTATTCAGATTGATAGCACCCTTTTTGGTGAGCTTGGGTTGAATCTGAGAAGCGGCAGCTCCTACGCCGCCTTTACCAACAAATAAATCTGGGTAGTCAGCAGCAGCTTTCTTGGCAAGTGCCTCCTTAACCTTAGTCCTGGCATAGGCCATGCTATCGATACCAAGCTGTTTTGCAATTTCCCCAACAGGGATATTTGCGTTTACCAGTTCCATAAGTTTTTCTTCATCAACAGTTTTTCTGGCCATATTGGGCAGCCTTCCTTTAAAAAGTTGAGGACCAGTATGAATAGTTCTTAAGTAAGTAGTCCCATTTTTACGTTTCATATATACCAATGAAATAGGTATAATGCAAATGATTCACAAAACACTTGAAAATATAAATACAGGAATGGATAAACCCACTTTACGCTGATGGTGTTTGAAGGATTCAAATTAGATTATTTCCCTGTGGTGTCAAAAAAGCAATCCAGTTAGGAAAAGGAATTTAGTTTCGGTTTTGTGAGGCCAAAGGCTAGCAATCCAACAAATATGCGTCTTTTTCTAATGACGACACCAAGCATGAGGACTAGTCGGCAGCCAAAGTCACTAAATCAGCCTGAATCCCCAGAACTATCAATCTCCCTGTTTTTACTTAGAATATTGCTGCCACTTACTCGTATAAATAGACAATTGACTATAGGCTATTGTTTTTTGTAGGATGTCCATGTGTGGGGAACTCTATTTTATCCCGTACCTCCGCCTAAATCCCCAGACATTTGAATAGTAAATAATCTACCTGCCCCCTATAGACTCAAAGCAAGACCAGTTTGCTGAAGTGCGCCTACTCAAGGATTGTATCTGCATTTTGGAGATCATGTGGACTTAAGACTTGGGTTAGAATCTTTGATTTTGGTTCATCTCAAAGATTCGATTGGAATTGCTCATTGTGACGTTATCTAAGATTGAACTGTAATGCGTGAAAATAAATCATTGTAGAATTGGATCGGCACCTCATATTTTTTGGAAGAATCGTCTGATCAATAAAACGGCTCCACTAATATAATGCAGTGGCCACCGCTGTTGGGTGCAAGTGGTGTCTTCGTTTCTGATGGTACACCAATACAAGGCAGTGCTTTGTACAGGATGAAACAGATACACCAGCGGATTAACTGAGAGGATTAAATTGGATTACTATGCACTGAAATTTGGGTAATCGAGTTATTCTCCAAAATTTCACAGCAATCAAGAGCAAGTAAAGGGGCTTTGTAACCCTAGGCCATAATAAAACTGCACTTTAGTGGTAGCAGAGGCTGTGAGGAGCCTACCATAAGTGGAAACGCGGTTGTTGCTACATAATTTAAGGTTGAAATTTATAGAAACATAAATTTACACAATTACAAACTTCAATTTGTACGCATCTTTGCACGTTAAACGCTACGAGTATAGTAAATTATGGCGGAAATAATTAGCACAATGGATTCAAATAAAAACTCAATTGAGTTAACACTAGAAGCAGATATTTACAATCAGCTATGTGATATCGCCTCCAGATGCGACAAGACAAAAGAGGAAATCGCTTCGTATGCCGTACTCGGCTTGATTCGAAAATATGGTTCAAACAATCTAACAAAGCAAGATAAGAGCCAACTAATAACGGTCGACGCCTCAAAATTAGAAGATCATCGATCTTTTTATTGAAGTTAGGAGCCTTTTAGTGTCGCCTTCTTTGTTTAATTATCATAGCCATTTTAACTGCCTCATCCAATTAAAGCTCAGCCCGAACTTCCAAGACAGTGTCCTCGATGTTCTAACCGAACTTCTTACCGACTCTGCAAAGGCCCTGAACTGCGCCCGATTTCAAATGCTGCCATGCACATCACTTGGCCAGTACGATGTAGTTTTTGGACTCCCAGGTCCTACCGTACCAGACACAAGCAGGCGGCTATACGCAATACTTGATACGCTTAACATTTGTCTGCCTGGAGCCCTGCGCGATTTTTACAGGTCAGTACTTTTTGAATGGGATCTCTCCACCCTAGATGTGGACATATCTCAATACAATCCGTTATCCGATAACTCAGAAGGGCAGCTTTTGGCCTATGTGACCATAAAATATCAAAATCTAAAAGATAGAACCCAGTATGACAAATTAGCAGCCGCTACAATCTTGAATGAGCTGAATCAAATCATTAGCGATCAAAATAAATATAAATCGAATAAATCACATATACATTTAAAATTTAGGGCGTTTGGCTCACTATCTTGGAATGAGCTGATTCTATTTTGCTACGGTACCGACTACCGATCAGTGAACAACCTCTGCGGAGCTTATCGTGCCAGCGAATATACCACATCCAAAAAATGGAATTATGTTCTCGATCCCACAAAAAAAAGCTACACTTTTCAAAAAGAAATGTATATTCATACCCAAGTTTTCCCATCTTCTGCCTTCTTTAGTCGAACAGCTGATAAATTTCTAACTAAATATAATTTTACTCCCAAGAATATAGTCTGGTCTCATAACCATGGAATCCTAATTTACAAGCCACATAATATCTATAATTTTAGACTATTTTTCTCAGAGCTATGCTCTTTGCCAGGTTTGGAATACACAAATAGTTCTGTATATAGATCTGCTAAAGATATTGCTTCTGAGAATACATACGACTCAGATAAAGAATATGCGCCTGCCTCTTATTGGTCATCTTGCACCAACAAGAACACCTTATCAGTCTATAAAGATACTTTGAATAGAATTGAAATACACTCGATTCCCCGTCGTAAACTAATGGCCATGAAGTCAGAAATAGAGATCATCAAGGGGATAAGTGATTATAAACACATTTTTCAAGAAAATATAACTCAGTCTCTTGATTTCCTCATAGACCGGGTAGGTCAGTTCTCAGATGAGACCGTACAGTATTACATTTCTGAGTTTTCCGCAGCATTGCAGGACAAGATAGCTGGTTCCCAGCTCGACGTGATTATAGGTAAGGATGTGGGTTTCCTGGAGCAGCATGGCAATTATCCCCGTTTGACTTTTGCCTGTGAGGCATTTTTTAACCGTTGTCTAAATATTTATCTCAAACACATCAATAAAGATATGTCTTCTGACATGAAGCCTGTGTTGTTGGCCTTTTTTGACTACGGATCCAGGCTATCTAATGAAATGCCCCCGGAAATTATTAGCCGAGGTATTGATATCAACCTACCGATTGTAATTAGACTGAATATGTCGCGCTACAAACCTTGGCTATGGGCCATAGGGTTAAGGCAATTGTCGAAACTTGTTTTTTTAAAGGATAAATTTTACGTTTACCAGTTGGTTAGTGAGGATCCGAATGTGTCCCAATTTGGAGATCGATTTATAAGGCAATTTTTCTCTGCTGGTAACTTGGCGAGGATTTTACAGGAAGAGCTGGGTTTTTTTAAAAGTCAAGGAAAAGGTCAATATCTTATAAATCCTGCCTTAGAGGATACAATTATAAAAAGAACCGAGGAATGTGAAGAAAATTACTTTCATACGTTTTATTGTGATGACATTCTTAAGTCAGCAGAAGTAAATAAATTTAAGTCAAAATTAAGACAAGGCGTAATAGTATTCAAAATGTCAAATGAGGATTTCATAAACTATATAAACGCCTATACGGAATTGCCTAGGCCGGACCAAGCGCACGCAAAGTGTTTTGTGTCCTTTGTGGTGTCATTGTATTGGGATTTGTGGAAACAGAGGAGAGAATATTATGGCCGGTAAAGATAATTTGATGCTTTCATCTTTGTCTCATTTTATTAAACTAAATCATTCGCTGGGCTTGATAAAAGATGATATTGACGACTTAATATCAGGATATACCTTCATAAATATATTGGACTATCATGTTGTTTATCAATTTGGGGTGAGTGGTGCGACTACCAGCGCGGCAGCTAATATTAAATATGCTTTTGAAGATAATGTTACCCTGAACGATGATGAAAAAACGTTAAGTGTTTTACTCCCGTACTCATACGTGGAAATGAAGTGGACTTGGGGTAAGGTAAAGAAGTGCTTGAGCACTATTAACATGGCAGATATCGAGATACTGCGTAAAGATTGCCTGGCCAGAGAATTCCAGAAATCTATGAAGGATTATGTAAGATTAGTCTCTGATTCACAAACAGCGTTGGGGGATTACTTTGGCCTGACCCGCAAAATTTCTAAGAACTTCAGAGTTGCGTTTCTAACAAACCCCGATGAATCAGTCCGGCAGGCATTTAAGAAAATACTTAAATTCTATTATGCAGAAAACCTCTTTATTAATCCCTACAAGAAAATTCTGAGTAGTTTGAATAATAGTAACTACATCAAATTAGCCGGTATATTAAAAGAACAGAAACTATATAATTTAAAATATGAGGAAGAAATCTATAAAAGTGCAATGAGAGAGTTGAATAATCTAAGAGGGTTATATAGATCCAATGTTGTAGATGCATCTTGTTATGCGACTGCTAGATATCTACAAAAAAAATTGCAGGAATGCCGAGTCAGATTCTTCACAAGCCCGGCAGTTTACGATGCTTTCAGCGTGCTACAAGGAGGTTTGCTCGATCCGGATACGGTGGTACGCAACACGTACCTGATGGCTTTAGAAAAGTACATTATGTACAAAAATAATCAGGATCACCAAAAAGCAAAAAAATATATTGATTACTGGCGAGAAATTATTACCAACCTGGTGGAGCTTTCAGATGAAGAATATATTGAACGAAGCCGTATAAGAACTTTAATACGCAATGAATTTATGTTTAATTTTTTAAAAATGAGAAAAAAAGTACTCAAGAAAGAACGTGTTGATCCTCTATATGATTTATTAAACAACCCTGAGCCAATAGACTATATGCAAGATACGGAAACCGTCTACGATAAAATACAAACAATTGAAGCCACATTATCATGGATGGAGACACTGGACTCCGAAATGTTACAAAAGAAAAAAAACAAGCTTGCTAGTGAGTACAAAGCTATTTTTGACCTTTTATACGAGGCAATTTCAAGTAATGAATTTTTACAGAATCATGTAACTAAAGCTGAAGATGATATGAACGATTGTATTAAAGAAAATACAAATTCCTATCACGAAGAGGAACTGGAGTTGTTAGAAAAAGAAATTCAACAGCTGATTACCACTAAAATAGACAATGTTGATAGGACAGATGCTAAAGGCAGGATTAAAAATTTGATTGTAAATGAGGAGAATAAGCACAAGCTAGAAGCTATAATCAAACGCTTTTATAACGAGGCAAAAGAAAAGGATCTCTTAAATTTGGCAAAGGAACTAAAAGATATTGCAGAACATAAAGATTTACATATAAAATAGAAAGGTTTTGTTTTGCATACAGGAACGCAAGCCTTACAACAAAGAATACAGGCAGAGCTGGATAGAAAAGTTGATGCGTCCGGATCTGACGGTGATCTGTCATTACTGGCTAATGAAATCTTTAAAATGGTACAGGGGATCGAGGGTCTCTTGACATCAAAGGAAACTCGGTTCGATGGATTAATGCAATTGGTAAACTGCATCAAAATGACTTGGCCGGATTCATGCCTAGATCTATATCATGGATTTTATAAAGGACTATTGAGTCAGGGCACCTGGCAGGAATTAAAAATAAACGAAAAAATATTAGCTTACCTTACTTTTCAGATAGATTCAGAATCATATATATATCATAATCTCGAAACCTCAGGAGTTAAATCGTTCATGACGGAATTATGTGTGGTGTCATATTTGCTAAACAAAGACAATACATACAATTATAACCCCGACATTAAAAATTATTTTTCGGTCGGCTTTACATGTGATCGTATTTTGAATATTTATGATAGTTTAGACACGTTATACGAAGATAGACAACTTGAGGCATTACAGGCATTTTCAAGCCAATTGTGTAAATTCGAAGAATCCTGGATTCAAGTAAAAAACTATCATGAACAGACAAGCAGTTACGAGAAAAGGATAACTTCTCTTCAGAAAAATACCAAAATGGATAATGAGCTTTTGATATTGAAGAGATATAATTCCATCTATCCTGGTGTGTACTTTGCTGAGGATAACAAAGTGCTTGGTGGCGGGTTTTATATGCGCTGGAAAAGAAAAGGAATTGTTATTGACCCCGGGTATGATTTTTACCGGCAGTTGACAAGTAATGGTCTTTCTATAATGGATATAGATTATATTTTTGTGACACATGCACACGATGATCACTGCAGAGATTTAGATTTGATATTTTCATTGTTGCATAAGCGCAGTAAGTTGCACTGGCAGGACAGGATTATTTACATATTTGGATCAGAAAACACCTGTAGAAAATATCATTACTTACAAGATTCGTTTTGCAAAAATATAATATGCATGAATGAGGCTAAAGGGGGCGATTTTATTAATACACTTTTTGCCAAAAAAGGCCTTCCCATTGAATTTGTGCCTTTGAAAGCTGAACATAACGAGGGGCCATACAGTTCTTTAGGGATTGGATCGTGCCACGGCCTGACTTTCAAACTCTATGACGAGGTGGAATACGTACAGAAAAATGATAAACCTTCATACAATAATCATATAATTACAATGATATATACTGGAGATACTAGATTCAACAAAAATCTGATTAAGCAGTATTCACGGGATAAGCCTAATATAGCAATCCTAAACATTGGAACGGCTAAATATCAGTACCGTGACGGAGATGGCAGTCATTTGGGGATGAAAGGCTGCATGAATATCATAGAGCATCTTCTGGAAAAAAGATGCCCGATAAAACTATGCATAATCAGTGAATTCGGCGTGGAGATGGATTCAGAAAGAGAGGGGTTAACCGAAATTATTAAAAGATGGGTAAGCCTGAAACAGGTGCATAACATGGCTAACATGCCGGCAATTTTGCCAGGAGACACCGGTCTGAAAATAAATCTTATGGACTGCACGGTCTTAACGGATGATGATAATTTTAATAATCCAAAAGATGTGGTGTTTGAAATAGATAACGGATCGATTAAATACAAACCAAGCACCTGAAGCCGGGTATACAAATCAGATCAAACGAATTAAAGAAATAAAAACTATAGATATATATGGTGCCATTATTGAAAACGTAGATGTTTATTTTTATTGCATAGAACAAGGCGTGGCCACAAGAAAATACCGAATTTAGAAACGCTATATATTATGATTTTTTCGCAAGCTTTTCATTATAAAATGCAAGCTAACCGTTAAAGGATAATAATTTTATTTTAAATTTTTTGCATCCTGGCGAATCTAAATAATACTTAATGAAATATTTAGTGCGTAGGAGCGACAATTTTGGCTATTTTACAATCCGGCTGAGTCAATGATGATGCAAGTATCTAAACCCTCACACTTTCATAAAGGAACTGAACGCTAACTACCAGGCAATCTCAGCTGACATAATAGTCGGCTTGGCTGCTTAGCGGCGTTATGAATAATGAAATGAGTAAAATCGAAAATAAAATCCCTATGATATTATTGCATGAGAGCAGTGCTCCTGCATATTCTATTTTTAATCAGAATAATTGGGGTAGTGAGAGTAAGAAAGTTATCAACCTGTGTGCAATAAACTATGGGCTGCTTATATATACATCTAAAAAGATCAATAATATTTTTAAGAATACTCATGCTCTGTGCTCATCCAGACAAAATTTATTAGAGTCCCAATGGAAAAAATCTAAATGGGAACTTTCTAAATGCAATTATTATGTTGATGTTCCTCAACTTCATCTTTCAATCCATTCTTTTCTCTCATCAGTTAAGACATTTCTTGACGTGATAGTTCAACTTATTGATACTGAAGGAATCGTATCAACTAGAATTCACGGATTTCATAGAAAAGGCACTACTATTGGTGGGCAGCTAATAAAAATACTAAATAACAACGCGGTAAATATTTATAAAGACAAAGCAAAGGTATTGCGGGATTTAATAATTAAGCATAAAGATCATTGGATCGATGATGCCGTTAATAGTCGTGATTCACTAATTCATCCAGATAATTTTTCGAAAATAATGTTCGAACTTGTTTTGAGCGAAGAAAAGGGAAATCTAATTTTCAGGGAAGTATTAAAACCATCGTTTAATGGTGTGGCATTTGATAAATATGCCCTAAGCATGCTTGCATCCGTGGAGACTTTTTCAAAGGAAATTATAAAATGCTTAAAGAATTCATAACAAGGCAACTCAGCTGATCGCTGCGCTCAGGCTGATTTTAACGCTAAATGATTAATATCATATCGCTGATTTATCAATAGGCATATTGCCCCAACACTACTTAATGAAGTATTGAAAGCGCCCAATTCAAGATTTTATTATTCAATTGTTGATTTAGGTGGAAACCTTAAAAAATAAACATAGCGCAAGTATTTTTGAATACTCAAAATTATAAAGAAACATAATAATGTTACAATATTTTACTCATTTTGGTAACGGGATAATGGTAACGAATTGCAAAGGTGGTTTATACTGATGGGTACAACAGCTCTGCATTTTATTTGGATTAATATAATTATTGGTACGCATAATAAAAGGTAATTTGATGATACTACTATATTACGGCTCGGGATCACGAAGCTTTGAGTTAGTTGAGCCAACTATGGCGAGAGATGAAGAACGTGAACTTTTTGTTAACGTGAGTAGTGCACTAAAGTCTCGAGGCTATAAGCTTTCCTTAGAACTATTTGAAAGTATGCCATTTTCAGTATTGGATGGTACTAATGATTTTAATGACGAGTTTGCTCTTTTATACTCTGAAGTTCCACTTGTCAAGTATGACGAAATAAGATCTATATATAAATATCCAGACGTGAAAGTTGCTTTCAGAAATATAGCTAAAACGATAACAGAGATTGGACCATATATTCGGTTCATAGCAATTGAGTTGCTATTTTCTAAGGCTGACGAATGGGATGTGTTTATTTGTCATGCAAGTAAGGATAAAGAAGCTATTGCAAAGCCATTACGTGATTTGCTCGAGAGCTATGGGTTAAGAGTATGGTTTGATGAAAATGAATTAAAATTAGGCGATAGTCTGCGTGGGACAATTGATCATGCACTTACGAAATCTAAGTATGGTATTGTAATTTTGAGTAAAGCTTTCTTTGAGAGAGACTGGCCTCAGCGAGAACTAAATGCACTTGCTGCATTGGAATCACCAGAGAGAAAAGTCATTATCCCAGTTTGGCATGAAGTGGATCACGAGTTCATTAGAAAATTTTCTCCACTGTTAGCAGATAAATTTGCAGTTTCAACAGAAAATGGCCTCATACAGGTTGTTACTCAGATCCTAAAGGCAATCCAACCAGATATTAAATATTTTCCGGAGAATAGACCTACGGTTGAGATGACAGACGAACCGCCAACTGAGGATCGCCTTATGTCTATTAAAGGAATTATTTTAGGGGAAACTATCGCTATAAAAGAAAAGGCTCAGAGATATTTAGATGGGAACAGTACAATTGAAGAACTACGTGCATCCAGCCCAATGCTCACTTCAATTGCTTCAGAATTATGGTATTTAAATCCAGACCAAATAATTGCATATAGAAGAGCTGTTACCTTAGATATGGAAATGAGAGAAACTGGTAAAAAAGATAAATTGTTATCTGCTATAGATGCATGTAATGAATTATTAAAATTGTTGAAATAACAGCTATTATTGCCATTGTTGCATAAAGTTGCGAATTCAGCCTGAGTGAAAAGATGCGCGGCTTATTAAGGGCGTATAAAGATTATTATCCTATTTTTAAAATTCAGCCTTGGTCAGAAACTGAAGATTATTGGACCAAGTTAGTACATATCCCTGTTGTTTAGTTCGCTCTTTTGGTTAACAATAAAATCACAACCGTATCGCACGTATCCATGACACGCGAAGTGGGTCAACCCGAACTACTTCGGGAGTAGATTTCTTGGTGCGGGCGGTTCGTAGGTAGCGAAGCGCTCATCTTGGACCACCGGGCCAGGCAAGCGGCCCTCTACCAGGCCCGTGACGGTGTCCTTAATCAGCCTCACTCCCATGCTCCTTGTGATGTAAAGGCAGGACAACACTATACTTTGTACTCCAGTATCGGAGCATTTGACAACCAATGATCTATCCTGGGAAAAAGCAGCAGCGGAAGCTGTTGCAGGGCTGGTATTGGTGATGGCTTCTTCAGGCTCCGTATTCTGCACCAATCCGGCCACCGATTCCGTTTGAAGGCGGCCACCCAATCCGGAGCATTCCGGCCAGTCATTCCGGAGCATTCCGGCCAGTCATTCCGGAGCAATCCGGCCACCTGATCCGGAGTAATCCGGCCACATTGTGTAATTTGTGAAAGCGGCGCTGGTTTAGCCAGAGCGGTTAATCTGCCCTTCATTGATTATCGATCATCTTTGGAGGAGAAGATGGCTGCCAAGAGGTTATCCATGCGTAAGATACGAGAGGTATTGAGGCTCAGGCATGAGTTTGGTCTGAGCCAACGAGATATAGCCAGGTCTTGTTCCATAGGCCGCACCACGGTGAGGGATTACCTGATCCGGGCATCGGCGGCAGGATTGAGCTGGCCTTTGCCGCCCGGTCTTGATGACGGTGCCATTGACCGGCTTTTATTCCCGCCCGCGCCTCCACCGGGCGCCAGGCGTCCATTGCCTGACTGGAGCGAGATCCACCTTGAGCTCCGCAAGAAGGGCGTGACCCTGGAGCTGTTGTGGGAGGAGTACAAGTCGGTCTATCCCGAGGGCTACCAGTACAGCCGTTTCTGTGAGCTTTACCGCGACTGGCGTGGTCTGTTGAAGCTGTGGATGCGCCAGGACCACCGGGCGGGAGAGAAGCTTTTTGTTGACTACGCCGGTCAGACCGTCGATGTGGTAAACCCCAAGACCGGCGAGATCAAGGACGCCCAGATCTTCGTGGCTGTGCTGGGGGCCAGCAGCTACACCTTTTGCGAGGCCACCTGGACCCAGAGCCTGCCGGACTGGATAGGCTCCCATGAAAGGGCTTTTAGATTTTTTGGCGGAATCCCCGAGCTTTTGATTCCAGATAACCTCAAGAGCGGGGTGAACAAGACTTGCCGCTACGAGCCTGAGCTCAACCCCACTTATCAAGATCTCGCCCACCATTACAACACCGCAGTGATCCCCGCCCGGGTGCGAAAGCCCAAAGACAAGGCCAAGGCGGAAAGCGGTGTGTTGGTGGTGGAGCGCTGGATACTGGCCCGCTTAAGAAAGCGCACCTTCTTCAGCCTTGATGAACTGAACCAGGCAATCAAAGATCTGCTGGTCGAACTGAACAACCGGCCCATGCAGAAGCTGAAGCACAGCAGGTGCGAGCTGTTTGAAAGGCTGGACCGCCCGGCCCTGGGATCATTGCCCCTAATCCCATTCCCATATGCCGAATGGAAAACCGCAAAGGTAAATGTGGATTACCACATCGAACTGGACTTCCATTATTACTCAGTCCCTTACCAACTGTATGGAAAGAAGCTGGATGTCCGCCACAGCTCACGCACCGTAGAGATCTTCCACAAGGGCAAGAGGGTGGCCAGCCACAGACGAAGCTTCAAAAAAGGCCTGCACACCACCTTGGATGTGCACATGCCCAGGGGCCATCGGGAATACCTCAAGTGGACTCCCGAGCGTCTGCTTAACTGGGCGGCCAAGACCGGACCGGCCTGCGAGGGTCTGGCTCGGGCCATCATGAACAGCCGCGTCCACCCCCAGCAGGGCTTCAGGTCGGTGCTGGGCATCAAGGGCCTTTCTAAAACCTATGGGGAAGAGCGCTTGGAGGCGGCTTGCCAAAAGGCCCTGGATATCAAGGCCAGAAGCCTTAAAAGCGTCAAATCGATACTCAAGAACAACCTCGACAAAAAACCTGCCAAGCAGAGCAGACAGCCGATGCTGCCCATTAATCACCACAACATCAGGGGCAAAAGCTACTACGCCCCAAAGGAAGGAGATGCGAGTCATGCTGAGCAATCCAATCATGGACAAGCTGACTGCCATGAGGCTGACCGGAATGGCCAAGGCCCTGGGCGAGCAAGTGGAAATGCAGGATCTTAACTCCCTCACCTTTGAAGAGCGCCTGGGCCTCATGGTAGACCGCGAGATGAACGAGCGGGAAGACAGACGCCTGGCCACCAGGCTAAGGAAAGCAAAGCTGAGGGTACAGGCCTGCATGGAGGACATCGACTTCAGGCACAAGCGCGGCCTGGACAAATCCCTGATGATGTCCCTGGCCGGATGCGAATGGATCACAGGACGCCAGAACCTGATCATCACCGGCCCCACCGGGGTGGGTAAAACCTATCTGGCTTGCGCCTTGGTCCACAAGGCATGTCTCATGGGGCACTCCGCCCTTTACCGCCGCCTGCCCAATCTGCTTAGAGAAATCACCATCGCCCGGGCCGACGGCAGTTATCCCAAGAAGATGGCAGCCTATGCCAAAACCGGCCTCGTCGCACTGGATGACTGGGGGCTGGACCGGCTTACGCGGGAGCAAAGCCTGGATCTCTTGGAACTCCTGGAAGACCGGCACGGCATCAAGTCCACCCTGGTGGCCGCCCAGGTGCCAATCGATCACTGGCATGACATCATCGGCGATCCCACCCTGGCTGATGCCATCCTGGACCGCCTGGTGCACAGTGCTCACAAAATACAGCTGAAAGGGGAATCAATGAGGAAAAAATACTCCTCCTTGACTCAGGAGGAGCAAAAAGCTTAAATCAAAATACCAGCGTCGCTTCGCTCCGATGAAGTGGCCGCCTTGAACCGGAACGACTGGCCGCCTTCCAACGGATCACATGGTCGAGTAGCTCAGCCATTCGGCTTTCGCCCTCACGGATCCGGACGTGCGTCTTTCTCGCATCCGGCTCCTCCCGAAGGTAACCCAAGGTCAAGCAAGATTACATCGCCAGGGTCGAGTAATCCTTGGTTTGGGTAAGGGAAACAGCCTGAGGATATGTACGAATAGCTCCCAAGACATTCCCTGCTGACTCCTCCGACCCAATGTCCGGCGCCATATTTTGCGCACTTCATTGGCGAAGGCGACTAAAGCATGGAAGTTGCTCGGCAGTCCGTAATATGCGTAGTGCCCCTTAAGCACGGCGGTTAGCCAACGGTGCTGCTCCGCCACCGGCAGATGCATACGCAGTTTCGCCTCTTTCCTCAGCTCCTTGAGCTTCCGGATGACCCTTTTGCGCTGGGTCTTCCGTTTAACCACGAAACGCCCGTCACTGGTCTTACCGCAGTAATGCGTGAATCCCAGAAAGTCGAACGTCTCCGGCCGCCCCAATCCCCTCCTTGATCTGCGCTGCCCGGCAAACTTGCCGAACGCGATCAGGCGGGTCTTGCCCTCGTGGAGCTTGAGGCCAAATTGGGCCAGGCGCTCCTTGAGGTCAGTCAACATCCTCCGTGCATCCGCCTCCAACTCGAAGCCCATTACAAAGTCATCGCAGTAGCGGACGATGATAACTCACCCCCTTGCTTGCCGATTCCTCCATTGTTGGACCCAAAGAGAGGTGGACCCCATCGGTTGGACAGTTATGGGGTCTGATTAAGCGTGAGTTGCTGGTTACCCATATTGTTCAAATGGGCTTGATTGAGAGGCAGGGAGGGGTTTTGCTCCTTGCCGTCAATCAGCCTGTGCCTAGCTTCCGGCCAGGACTGCTTTTCCAGCCCATTGTGCACTTCCCAGGCGGTCTTGTAGCCCAGGGCCTGGTGCAGTCTCTGATGGTTGTAGAAGTTGATGTAATGACAGATTCCGGCCTTGGCCTCTTTTACAGTGCCGTATGCTTTGAGATAAACCTCCTCGTATTTAAGACTGCGCCAGAGGCGCTCCACGAAGATATTGTCCATGAAGCGGCCCTTGCCGTCCATGCTGATTTTAACTTTTCTGTCCAGCAATAGGCCGGTGAATTTGCCGCTGGTGAATTGAGATCCTTGGTCAGTGTTGAAGATGCCGGGCTTTTGCAGGTCCAGGGCCTGTTCCAAGGCTTCCACGCAGAAATCGGCGTCCAGGGTATTGGAAAGCCGCCAGGACAGCACAAAACGGCTGAACCAGTCCATTACCGCCACCAGGTACAAAAAGCCGCGCCTCATGGGGATGTAGGTTATATCGGCGGCAAACACCTGGCCTGGACGGTTGATCTCAAGCCCTTTCAAAAGGTACGGGTAAATCTTGTGCCCCTTGCCAGGACGGCTGGTATTGGGCTTTTGATAAATAGCCTCAATGCCCATCAGCCTCATCAGCCGCTGCACCCGTTTGCGGTTTATGGGCCTGTTAAGCAGCCGGCCAAGCAACTCGGCCATCTTGCGCGATCCGTAAAACGGAGCCTTCAGGTACTCGGTGTCGATCAGCTTCATCAGCTCAAGATCCTCTTCAGACGGCCCCTTGGACAGATGGTAATAGCTGGATCGGCTCACCCCCAGCAAACCGCATTGCCGGGATATGGACAGCTTTTCATTGTCACGCCCGATCATGGCCCGCCTTTCAGGCATGCTCAATGATCGAGCTTTCTGGATAAAAAACTGTTTTCAACTGTAAGCTGCCCGATCTGGCGATAGAGCTGATCCACAAGGGCGCTTTGCTCTTCTTTCTTGCCCCCGCTCTTGTCCATAAGTCCGGCGGCACCCTCGATCAGCGCCCTTTTCCAGGCATGTATCTGGCTGGGGTGAACCCCGAACCGGCTGGCCAATTCGGCCACCGTCTCATCTCCCTTGATGGCCGCAAGCGCAACCTTGGCCTTGAATGATCCGCTGTGTTTCCTGCGCGATTTGCTCATGTCCCGCTCCTTATAAAATCTGGTCCATTTTAGAGCGAAACTCTCGCTTAGCATACTGTCCAATTTTCGGGGTCCACCTCTGGCATCAGGCTTCCCAGGAAGAGATTAAAAAAGCTTATCGTTTGCAGGCCAAACAGTATCACCCCGATGTCAACGGTACAGATCCTGCGAAGGAGGATATTTTCAAACAGACCAACGAGGCCTATCAGGTGCTGGGCAATCCTGAAAAGAGGAGACTTTACGATGTAATTCGTAACCCATCCCGAGCCGGCCGAGCTAGCTATACCAATGAAGAGTTTGAAAACCAATTGGCTGATTTTATACGAGCCATGTTTGAAATCAATCCCCGTATGCGTGGAATGAACTGTCGGGGCAGGGGCTTCGGCAGGCGCGGATGCAGAAGAAAAATTTGAATAATACCTTTTGGAGGATATGAGATGCCTTACAAACCGGTAATTGATGCGGAAAAATGCATTGGTTGTGGTGAGTGCGTTGAGGTATGTCCCACCGATGTTTATGAACTACAGGGCGAAATATCCGTTGTGGTAAACGAAGACGAATGTGTCGGCTGTGAAAGCTGCATTGAGGTCTGCCAACAAGAGGCCATTACTGTGACCGAAACATGAAATTAACCACACTATCGAATCACTCTGGCCGAAAGTGTAACAAGTAGCCGAACCAATCCTCAGCCCAGTTTCGCCAGCTTGACCGCGTTCACCTTAAACTCCGGAATCTTGGCCAAGGGGTCATGCGATTCCGAACTAGTCAGCACGTTGGTAGGGTTCTCACCGAAGTGAATAGGCAAGAACAAGGTGCCCGGCGGCACCGCCTCAGTGATTCTGGAGCTTACCTCCATCTCGCCGCGCCTGGAGGTGATAACCACCACATCTCCATCCTTCAGATCCAGGTTTGCTGCATCCACGGGATTGATCTCCACATAACCGCTGGACTGTTCCCGGTCCAGTTGCGAACAGACTCTCGTCATAGTTCCGAAATGGAAATGGGCGAACATGCGGCCTGTGGTCAGCAAAAGCGGATATTCCTGGTCCGGCGACTCGGCAGGCTCTTTGAACGGCACAGCGTGGAACTTGCCCTTGCCCCTGGCAAAAGTGCCCTTGTGCAGATAGGGGGTTCCGGGATGGTCCTGGGTGGGACAAGGCCAGGCCAGGCCGTCCAAGCCGAGCCTGTCGTAACTCATGCCACCGTAGCTTTTGGGAGTGACCGCGGCTATCTCATCGAAGATCTCCCTGGGATGCTGGTAGTCTCCCAGGTGCCCCATGGCGTTGCCCAAATCCAGGATTATTTTCCAGTCCGGAAGCGAATTGCCCACCGGCTCGATAGCCTTGTGAATGCGCATGCAGCGGCGCTCGGTGTTGGTGAAAGTCCCGTCCTTTTCGGCGCTGGTTGACGCGGCCAAAACCACATCGGCCACCTGGGCCGTCTCGGACAAAAAGATCTCCTGCACCGCCAAGAAATCCAATTGCTTCAACGCGTGGTGCAGATGGTTCCAGTCCGGGTCTGAAAGTTTGGGGTTTTCACCTATTACGTAAAGAGCCTTCAATTTCCCGGCGTCCATGGCCTCCACCATTTCAGTGATGGTCATGCCCGGGCTTTCGGGGATATCAGCGCCCCAGGCCTTGCCAAAACGTTCCCGCACTTCGGGATCGGCGACAGGCTGGTAACCGGTGAGCACGTTTGGCAAGCCGCCCATATCGCAGGCGCCCTGGACATTGTTCTGGCCGCGCAGGGGATTCACCCCGGCGCTGGGCACGCCCACATTTCCGGTGAGCAGGGCCATGTTACAGCAGGATTTGACGTTATCCACCCCGGTGCTGTGCTGGGTGATGCCCATGGCGTACAGCAGGCTGGCCGGCGGACAGCAGGCGTAGAGCCTGGCTGCTTCCAGCAGCTTGTCTGGTTCCACTCCGGTGATGCTCGCGACCCGCTCCGGCGGGTAATCCTGCAGCGCGGCCTTGAAGGCATCGAAATCCTCGGTACGCTCTGCTATGTAATCCTCCTGGTGCCAGCCGTTCTCAAGGATCAGATGCATGATGCCGTTCAGCAAGGCCACATCGGTGCCCAGCCGATGGTTGAGCTCCAGGTCCGCGAAGTTGGCCAGCTGTATGTGTCGGGGATCGGCAACCACCAGCTTGGCGCCCCTGTCCTTGGCTCTTAGCACTCTGCGTGCGATGAGCGGGTGACACTCCGACGTGTTCGAGCCGATTATGAAGATGCAGCCCGCGCCCTCAATCTCCTCAATGGAGTTGGTCATGGCTCCACTACCGAATGCGGCGGCAAGACCTGCCACCGTGGAGGAGTGTCAAAGCCGGGCGCAGTGATCCACGTTGTTGGTGCCGATGATGGCCCGGGCCATTTTCTGGGCCAGGTAATTTTCCTCGTTGGTCACCTTGGCTGAAACCAGGACGCCCACGCTGTCAGGTCCGTACTTGTCTCTGGTCTCCATGAACCTCTGGGCAGTGTATTCGATGGCCTTTTTCCAGGTGGCCCGCTTGAAGCTGCCGTTCAGCCTCACTAGAGGGTCCTTGAGCCGCATAAAGCTGTTTGCCACGTGGTGCAGGTTCCAGCCCTTTACGCAAATTTTGCCCTGGTTCACCGGGTGGGAATCCATGGGCCAGGTAGCCAGTATTTCATTGCCTGATACCTGATAAAGCACTCCGCAGCCGGTGCCGCAATAAGAACAAATGGATGGCACCATCTTGGTTTCCACTTTAACTTCTCCCTTGGCGCCGCTCATCAGGCAGCGCCTCTGTCCAAGTTGGGCTCTCTCTCCGGTTCCTGATGTTCCAGTTCCAGGAAAGACAGGGGCGACTGCTCGGCCTTCTCGCCAGCGCGGAAGTCGAACAACCGGTCCATGATGCTGTTCACCTCGGAGTATAAAAGCCGCAATGGGATATCCGAGGGGCATGCCTGCTCGCACAGGCCGCAGTCTATGCAACGTCCGGCCATGTGCACCGCACGCACAAGATGGAACATCGGCACTTCCACAGGCAGGCGTCCGGGAGTCACCACTTCGGGATGCTCCAGACTGCATTCCTTGCAAAAGCACACCGGGCAGATGTCCCGGCAGCCGTAGCATTTGATGCAGCGATTGAATTCATGGCTCCATCGCTGCCAGCGCTCCTCGGCCGGCATGGCCTTCAATTCATCCAGGGTCAGGTTGTTGTCTATGCCGGTCCTAACCTTTATTTCGCCCACCGATTTTTTGCGCAGGTGGGTGCAGTCGGCTGCCTGCTTGAGGTTGGAAGGGCAACAGCCAAGGGGGATGATCTCGGGCATTTCCATCTGGTTGAAGGCCCCATAAATCTTCAAGGCCCTCTGGTTGCAGTCCCTGGCCATGAGGCCTATTTTAAGGTCTGGTTCCTTCTGGGCCAGTTTCAGGGCCATTTTCTCCAGGGGATAGCGGTTGGGACCGGTGGTAAAAGCATCCAGTTCTGAAATCTTGTCCCTGGTGAAAAACCAGGGCAAGCAATGCCCCTGGACCTCCCGGCAGGCGATGAAAACATCCACCCTCCCCTGCTCAAGCCATTGTTTTACGGTTTCCCTCATTATGCACCTCAAGCTGATTTCCGGAATGGAGCTGCTTCCTTCAGAGGGCTGGGCCCCAATTTTACTATACTCTCGGTGAATTCAGTCACCACTTGGACGAACTTCTGGGCCTCGGCCGAAGAAATCCACTCCAACCTCAGCCTGCCGCCCAGGCCCATGAAATCGAAAAGCTCAATCAAAAAATTCATTCTCTTCAGGGTCATGTGATTACCGTACAGGTAATGGCAATCTCCGATGTGTCAACCCCCAACCAGAATGCCATCGGCCCCTTCCTGTAGCGCCCGCAGCACGTGGTGGGCCGATACGGTGGCCGAGCACATAACCCTTATGGCCCTCATATTGGGCGGATATTGCATGCGGCTCACACCGGCCAGGTCCGCTGCTCCATAGGCGCACCAGTTACACAAAAAAGCGATTATTTTAGGATTAAAACCCTGTTGTTCCACTTTCAACTCCTCGCTCGCCCGGCCTTAGGCCACCAGGGCGCCCCTTATCTGGGCATAAATCTGCTGGTTGTTGAACCCCATCAATACCGGAGCCTCGGAAGGACAGGCTGCCGCGCAGTTGCCGCAGCCCTTGCAAAGTGCCTGGTTCACCCTGGCCACCTTTTGCTTCTCGTCGAAACTTATGGCCCTGAATGGGCACACCTCCAGGCAGGCACGGCAACCGGAACACATTTCGGTTGCGATTTGGCAAACCACACCACCAACCTGAATGCTGCTGCGCGAAAGGTAATTCAGCGCCCTGGCCACTGCGGCCTGGGACTGGGTTATGGTTTCCTCCAAGGGCTTGGGGTAGTGGGCCGAGCCGCAAAGGAACACCCCGTCGTTGGTGAAATCCACCGGCCTTAATTTCTGATGTGCTTCCAAAAGCCAGCCGTCGCCATCCACCGGGACCTTGAACATTCTGGCGGTCTGGTCTTCGCGGTCGGGCACCGTGGCCACCGCTAAGCAGACCAGGTCGGCTTCCACCGCAATCATGCGGTCCAAAAGCGGCTCGTTGAAGACCACTTCCAGCTTGGATTCCAGAGCCTTCACTTCCGGTTTTTGCTGAGGCGTGTAGCGGCAGAAGACCACCCCAGCCTGGCGCGCCTCCTGATAGAGAGCCTCTCGCAGGCCGTAGGTGCGGATATCCCGGTAAAGCACAAACACATTGGTTTCGGGATTGGCCTGCTTGAACTCAAGCGCGCTCTTAATGGAATGGGTGCAGCACACCTTGGAACAGTAGGGATGCTCCGGCTCCCTGGAGCCCACGCACTGTATGAAAACCACCGAGCCGGCCTTGGCCACCCTTTGGTCCCGTTCCCTGAACAAACGGTCCAGTTCCAAAAGGGTCACCACGCCATCGTGTTGTCCGTGGAGGTATTCTTGGGTGGCAAGCTCGCCCGCGCCGGTTGCCAATATGGCCACTCCGTGCTCGATTTGTTTATTATCCTGGCCACTTTGCACCGTGGTGCGGAAGTTGCCCACGAACCCGTCAACATTTTGAACTTTGGAATTCACCAAGACCGTGATGAGAGGATGTTCATTCACCTGCTCCGCCAGTGAACTCAAAAAGTCCCCAACATCCTCTCCCTGATAATTGCGGTTCAGGTTCAGGGCTATGCCGCCCAAGAGTCCGCCCTTTTCGACCAGGTGCACAGGGTAACCCTGCTTGGCCAGGCCAAGGGCTGCGCTCATCCCCGCAACGCCTCCGCCCACCACCAGGGCGCTCTGATCCATCTTGAGATCGGTCTCTTTCAACGGACTGAGAAGACCGGCCTTGGCCACTGCCGCACGGACCAGGTCCTTGGCCTTTTCCGTGGCCGCCTCCGGGTCCTTGGTGTGCACCCAGGAGTCATGATTTCTTATGTTGGCCATCTCCAGGAGGTACTTGTTCAGGCCCGCCTTGACCAGGGTTTCCTGAAACAGCTCCTCATGGGTTCTGGGGGTGCAGGCCGCCACCACAACCCGGTTGAGGTTGTTTTCCCTTATGACCTTGCTGATCTGGTCTTGGGTGTCCTGGGAACAGGTAAAGAGGTTTTCTTCCACATATTCCACATTAGGCAAGGTCTTGGCGTAGGCCGCCACTTGGGGGACATCCACAATAGCGCCTATGTTCACCCCGCAGTTGCAGACGAACACCCCTATGCGGGGAGGCTGATGGCCAAGATCGATCTCAGGCGGAACTTCCGGTTCGCTGGTGCAGCTGTGGCGGCCCTGGGCCAGGCTTGCAGTTGCGGCATAGGCCGCGGCGCTTGCTTCCATTACCGACTGGGGAATATCCTTAGGTCCGGTGAAGGCGCCACAGGCATAGATGCCGGGCCTGCTGGAGGCCACCGGGGAGAAGCCGCTGGTTTTTAAAAATCCGCCTTCCTGCAGATTCAGACCCAGCCGCTGGGCCAACGCCACCGTCTCCGGATCGATGACCAAGCCGGTGGACAGAACCACCAGATCGAATTTTTCCTCCAGGGGCTCCCCATTTTCACCCATGTACTCGATTGAGATCTCCTGGCTGGCGTGATCTTTTTTGACGGTGTGCGGCCTTGCACAGATAAACCTGACCCCACTGGCTGAAGCGTTCTCGTAGTATTTGTCAAAATCCTTGCCCTGGGTCCGCATATCCATGAAAAAGATGGCGCAGTCCAGGGGAATGTTGCTGTGCTCCTGGGCGATTACCGCCTGTTTTACAGCGAACATACAGCAGACGGAAGAGCAGTACGGGTTGGCCTTGGGAGACAAATCCCTGGACCCCACGCATTGGATAAAGGCGATTTTCTTGGGCTCCACGGGGATGGCTTTTTTGCCTTTGGCGCTGGAGGGCTTCACCAGATGCCCCTGATACGGTCCAGTGGCCGACAACAGCCGTTCGAATTCCAGCGCCGTCACCACATCGGGATTGCCGACGTAGCCCAGGTTAGCCAGAGCCGAGGGATCGTAGGATTTGAACCCCGGCGCCAAGATCAGAGATCCCACATTCAATTCGACCTCTCGCCCGGTATCATTGTAATTAATCGCCCCGGCGGGGCATATCTTTTCACATGCCCCGCATTTACCCTTTGTGAGCTGCAGGCAGTTTTCAGCATCTATGGCGTATTTCAGAGGCACGGCCTGGGAATACGGAACATAGATAGCCTTTCTTTTGTTCAAGCCCGCGTTGTATTGGTCATCCACCTTTTTGGGGCATTTTTGAGCGCACTGCCCGCAGGCGATACACTTATCCATGTCCACATAGCGCGGGTGCATCTTCACGCGAACGGTAAAATTACCTTCTTCACCCTGTATGCTGTTCACCTCTGACAAGGTGAGCAGCTCGATATTGTTATGCCGGCCGACCTCGACCAGTTTGGGCGAGATTATTCACATGGAGCAGTCGTTGGTTGGAAAAGTCTTGTCAAGCTGCGCCATGGCTCCACCCACCGCAGGAGACCTTTCCACCAAATAGACCCGAAAACCACTATCTGCCAAATCCAGGGAAGCCTGGATACCTGCGATTCCGCCGCCCACTACCATCACAGATCCGTTCGCGCTAGGTGCAACACTGACCATTACGGAATTCTCCTTTTAATTATAACCGGCTACTTACCAGACTTCCCGTTCCAGACGCTTGTAAATGAACATCAATTGCTTTTGGGTCAGTTCGCCCACATGTTCGTTTATCCAGTGGAGATCGCCCGACATGATGGCCGCCTTGGCTGCACTAGACAATTGATAATCTACAAGCACATTGGATGGATCGTCGGAAAGCTCTTTCCAAAAGCCCCAGTCCATGGCCGTACGATCCAGCACCTTTAGGACTTCGCGTTTTTGGATTAACCTACCCTCTTTGGTCTCATTGAGGAATTTTTCCCTGGAACCCTGGTTTCGGGTTCGAAAAACATCGTAAACTGCTGTCTTTATTTCATCTTCGGTAAAGGGTTTGCGCAGGTAGTCCCGCACCCCCAGGTTGGCGGAACTCACCGCCGTATCCACACTGGGATAGCCGGTTATTACCAGCACGTCGGCCATAGGTTGATCTTGCTTCAACTGCCTGATTACATCCAAGCCGTTCATGTCCGGCAGCCTGATATCCGCCAAAAGCAGATCACAAGTATCTCGCTTGAAATAGTCCAGCGCACTTTGACCGTCACCGGCGATATCGACTTTGTAACCGTCCTCGGAGAGAATCATCTTGAGGCCTTCGGCCATGCTGATCTCGTCATCCATGACCAAAATCTTGGGGACCACGGGCGAGGCGGTGACTTCCTTGTTATTGATCTGGGTTTGCATTATTGCTTCTCCTTTTTGTAAGGGGGGCAAAGATTGCCCCTGTTTTGCCTTTGGATAAAGCAAAATACGTTCCCCAAACGAAGCGAATCCCATTTTTTTGAATTGTGCGCTAAATAATCCGTAAAATTAAGTAGATATAAAAAATAATCCGTAGCAGACAGCCTTGCGGTACCGCTGCTGCGGAGACCAAAACGTATATGCAGCCATACGGTGGCTAAAGACTCTTGGGTATTTTTACAAATATTTCGGTGCATTGCCTTGTGCATACTTTTTTATACGCCGCTTTCAGTTCCTTTTTTCTGAGGTTTGAAATACTCCGGGTCGATACCCTGCTTTTTCATCAGGGCTGAAAAGTTGGAGCGCTGCATACCCACTGAACTCGCCGCCAAACTCACGTTGCCCTGACTATTAGCCAGCGCCTTGGTGACAAATGCTGTCTGCACGGCACCAAAGGTCTGGCTCAGGATGCGATTCTTCGCTTCCATGAGTTCCTCGGCGCTGCGAGGTATGGAATCGACTCCTTGCCTGCCTCCCAGCCCTAGATGCTGGCCTAGGTGTCCGATGTCCATAGTAGGCTCGTCGATCATAATGACCAGCCTTTCCACCGCATTCTTGAGTTGGCGAACATTTCCCGGCCAATCGTAGTTGACGAGCAGATCCAGGGCTTCATCGGTGAACCCTTGGATTGGTTTGCCTCCCTTATCGCAGAAGAAGCTCAGAAAATGGTACGCCAGCAGGGGAACATCCTCTCTTCTCTCTCTCAATGGAGGGATATCCAGGGGAAGTACATTTAGACGATAATAAAGGTCTTCCCGAAATTCTCCGGATCTGACCATTTCGCTTAATTTCCGGTTGGTGGCCGCAATGATCCTTGCACTACACCTTTTAGCCCGGTTGAGCCCCACCGGTTTGAACTCTCCTGTTTCCAACACCCTTAGCAGCTTGGCCTGAATGTCGAGGCTCAGGTTGCTTACCTCATCCAAAAACAGCGTGCCGTCCTTTACCGACTCCAGCACACCGGCTTGACTATGTATGGCTCCGGTAAATGCTCCTCTGGCGTGGCCGAAAAGTTCGCTCTCTAATAGTCCCTGGGCTATGGTGCTGCAATCAAGAGGAATGAATTCACCCTCCACATTGCTGGCCTTGTGTATGGCCCTGGCTACCAGTTCCTTTCCAGTGCCGCTTTCGCCATAGAGCAATACGGTGCAACCGGTGGCAGCCACTTTTTTGATTTGCCTGAATACATTTTTAATAGCCTGGCTTTCGCCCACGATGCCGTAGTTATCTATCTTTTTGTGCATGTCCATAAGAAGGGACTGATTGGTCCGGGATAATTTGGCTTTGGACAGTGCCTTGCTTACGGCCCGATTCAAGGTATCTTCAGTAAAAGGCTTGGCCAGATAGTCGAAGGCGCCGCTCTTCATGGCCATTACCGCGTTGTCTACCGTGGCATAGCCGGTCATCACTACAACCACCAACTGAGGGGCTTCTTTTCCTAGGCGTTGTATGATTTCCATACCCTCCATGTCAGGTAGCTTCATATCCAGTAGAACGATGTCCCAATTTTCCTTCAGAAGCTTGTCCAGCCCTTCTGAGCCGGTCATGCAATAGGCTGCCTGATGACCCATTTCACTAAGAATCATGTGGCATGCTTCGCAAATGTTTATTTCATCATCGACTATCATTACGCGACCAGTCATGAGGACTCACTCCACAGCAATCGGTCTAGCTTCGACTTGGCGGAGGGGAAGGCTTAAGGTGATCCTAGTCCCTTTTCCCGGGTTGCTGTTTACCTGGATGCTGCCACCGTGGTTTTGAACAATGCCGTAGGTAACTGACAGGCCCAAGCCTGTTCCGGTGGATTTGGTGGAATAAAACGGCTCAAAGAGTCTGTTGATTTGCTCGGGCTCGATACCGCATCCGTTGTCCTCCACCGAAATCTTGATCTGATCCCCGCAGGGGTTTAATCTGCTCTCGACTTTGATCCATCCTCCGTTTACGTCGTCAATGGCTTGGTTTGCGTTAAGAAAAAGATTTACAAACACCTGAACCATCTGGTCGTGATCCAAAAGCAAAGGGAACTCTTCATCGCACAAATCCTTGAATACCGTGATGTGGCGCAGACGAAACTCGTTGTCTAAGATTTCAAGGGCCCTTTGGATAACTTGGTTCAAATCAGTCAATCGCTTATCCGGCTTGTTATCCCGGGAGAATTCCAGGAGCTTTTGAATGATGCCCTTGCAGCGTTTGGTTTCACGGATGATTACTTCCAGTCCATGGTGTGCCGGTTCGTTGGGAGGAATTTTCTTTATGATATTAGTTCCATAGAGAAGAATACCACCCAGAGGGTTGTTGATCTCATGGGCGATGCCCGCAGCCATCCTTCCTAGGGAAGAAAGTTTTTCAGTATGCAGAGCAAGATGATTGTATTCGGATTTTTGCTTTTCATACAACTTGGCGTTTGAGATGGCGCAGGCGCACTGTTCAGCCAAGGAGATCAAGAACTCCTTTTGTTGATTGGAAAATAGCCTCTGCTCGGATAGATAAATACGCAAAAGTCCGACCATGCGGTACTGCGCCCTGAGGGGTACATCCAATATCTGGCGGATTCCCTCATCCCAGGTTTCCTGGGGATACTGGACCCGAGGAGCACGAAAAATGTCGTTTATCACGTGCAATTGGTTGAAAGGGCCTGACTCTTCCAAAATTCTGTCGACTGAGATCGGGCCTTTGACAAGGTATCGTTCGTTCATTCCATGCGATGCGGCCACTTCAAACTCAGCACTTTCATCATTGTGAATCCGAAGCAAGGCACCCTTTGCGCTCAGCACCTGGGTGACTTTGACTACCACCAACTCCAGGACGGCTTTCAGGTTTGTACTTGAGTGCACTGACCGGCTGACATCCCTGAATACCTGGTAATAGGTTGATATCTCGTCGGTGATTTTCATAGGCTCCATAAGATTTGGCTCGCTCATGCTCGCACCGGTTATTATTTTGATACTTGTCTGATCCATCCAAGGACCCTATCAATACAGATCTGTGGAAAAGGATCGGATAGCCCAAAAAGCTGACAAACTTGATATTTGATCCTGCGTATAACCAAAGACAAACAGTTTCTATAGAGAGTCTTTGGTAAATCATTTCCGCCTGGGCACTGTATAAATCGCATGCCGCCAAGGCACGTAAACGATAATGCTTTTTGGGAGCACACTCTCTCCTCTGGCCGGTAGTAACGCTTTTCACGGTATCAACCGAAGCCTTTCTTTGCCTTTAACCCAACTCGCAGACATACCCTCATCGCCATCTCTGGAAACAGGCGCTGCCAAAGCTTAGAGGTACGGACATGCAAATAAAAAGCACACAACGTGCCAAAAAGGGGAAGACTGGAGGGGATAGTTTTTTTAGACTTAAAATACAGATGGTTATGAACTGAAGAGCAGGCACGGGTGAATGTGTTTAAACGGAACACACTCGATAATCATGCAATTTGCACGATTATTTTTTAAGCACCCGTATACTGCAGAAGTTTGCACCCCAAGCTTTTTGATTTTGCGGTTCAAAGTGTGATTGATCAGGATGGGAATATCCTCCCGTCGATCCCTTAGGGGCGGCAACTCCAGGTGACCACTCTTATCCTGTAATAAAGGTCCTCGCGGAAAGCTCCTTTTCTCACCTAACCGGCCAGATCCTGGTTGGTAGCCGCCATCACCCTCACATCCACCGGAATTGGCTCCACTAAACCCAGAGGTTCCTCACATCACTCTTCCAGGACTCTCAAGCGCTTAACCCTGCATGGCCGGTGAGATATCGTCAATCTCGACAAGAAATATAGCCCCATGATCCGCTATAGTGGAGCGGCCCGGTTTTTCTATCATGGCATCGGTAAACGCAACCACCTTGTATTTTAACATTTCGCTTTCCAGTAAGTTATCGGGTAATGCTGTATAGTTGACTGTTATCAAGCGATTGGCAGAACATATTGAAAGATCGTGCATGGCTCAGGCTTCAAGCTCCTTTCTGGCCCCGCTTGTAAAAACTTTACCGGCAATTTCGCCAGAACACCAAAATCCAGCCAAGCTTCCTCAGGCTATGCGGTAACCACCGCATTGTACTTCTTTTTGCGTGATATTTTCTGCTCTCTGGATATGACCCGAATCGATTTGCATTGCTTACGATTCAATCTTGCCGGACCTATTCTCTCCACCGTTAGCATCTCTTTCCGGCATCTCTTTGAGTTTAAAAACCAAGGATGAGTGACCGCTAACGGTGGGTCAATTCTCTACGCCGATCTCTCGACCTACTGGGTCTGTATTCCATGCCGGTTCACGCCTAATAGATATCGACCTGCAGCAGAGCTGCAGCAACGTCGAAGACGGGAGATACGTGGTTTTGCTAGTGCGAAATTGCGATTCTCATGCAAAAGCAATAAACAACGGACATGCCGATGTTTTTTATTGAAAAAACAACCATATACAAGGTCTTATAATGAAAAAGCTGAAATAGTCACACGCATATATTTGCATGTTGCATTATTGTGGTGTAATGAGTATTGCAAAATGCATTTTTATAGGAAAGCCAGTCATTGAATAAATCCATTCTTGCCAAAGACATCATCCTAAACTCGATCAATGAAGGAGTCTTTACAGTTGACCGCGAATGGCGCATTACCGCTTTCAACCGCGCTGCAGAACGCATTACCGGCGTTCAAAGTGACCAGGCCATCGGCAA
Organism: Desulfarculaceae bacterium; assembly: GCA_963675675.1. Lineage (GTDB taxonomy): Bacteria > Desulfobacterota > Desulfarculia > Desulfarculales > Desulfarculaceae > Dethiosulfatarculus. The sequence continues at coordinate 5,459,404 of OY776512.1, read as the reverse complement.
ATTCTGCCATGATGTCTTTCATGCCGATATCTGCGAGAGAGACTGCGCACTGAGGCAAACCTTTAAAGCTGGCAAACCCGTAATTAACGCCGCCGCCCATATAATGAACATTGAAGGTTGCCGCGTGCCAGTGCGCCTCGCTGCCGCAATCCTTAAAGATGGAAAAGGAGAAATCATAGGTGGGGTAGAGACCTTCCAAGATCTCAGAGAGATTGAGGATCTGCAAAAGGAACTCAAGAACCGTTACACTGTCGAGGATATTGTTGGTCGAAGCCCAGAAATGATAAGGCTTTTTGAATTATTACCTCTGATAGCCGACAGCAGCAGCACCGTTTTGATTGAAGGCAAAAGCGGTACAGGAAAAGAATTGTTCGCCCGGGCCATTCATAACCTTTCGCACCGTAAAAACCATAGATTCCTGCCCGTTAACTGTGCGGCCCTACCTGATTCGCTTTTGGAAAGTGAACTCTTTGGCCACAAGGCAGGGGCATTCACAGATGCCCGAAAGGATAAAGCAGGTCGCTTTTCCCTGGCTGATGGAGGCACTTTATTTTTAGACGAAATCGGCGACATATCACCGGCCCTTCAAGTTAAATTGTTACGTGTACTCCAGGACCGGATCATCGAACCTCTCGGGTCCACGAAACCTCACCATGTTGATGTTCGGATAATTGCAGCCACCAATAAAAACCTCTCCAAATTAGTCCAGGCCAGCAAGTTTCGCGAGGATCTCTATTATCGGATTCGCGTGATCCAGCTGTTGCTTCCCACTTTAAAACAACGCCGGGAAGACGTTCCGCTTCTGGTCGAACATTTCGTCGCCAAATTCAACCGCCAGCAAGGAAAAACCATTGCCGGCGTATCTGTCGAGGTCATGGCCCGCTTAATGGAATACGATTTTCCAGGTAATATACGCGAACTGGAGAACATCATTGAACAGGCCTTTGTACTTTGCCGGGACGGCATCATCGAACTCCACCACCTCCCTGCGGAATTGCGACCCGCCTCGGGCCAAGGTTCCGATTCCTTTGGCCCACAGAATCTGAAAACCATAGAGAAACATTTCATTACCGAAACCCTGCGTTACTACAAGGGCAATCGTCAGCGCACCGCCAAAGGACTGGGTATCGATGTCAGCACCCTTTATCGCAAAATTAAAAACCTAGGGATCGACCTGCCCTTAACAGACGGACGAGGACGCCGCAAATAATCGTGCAGATTGCACTGATATAATTGGCTGTTGTAACTACCCTACTTAGTCCCACCACAATTTCAAAATAATAGTCTAATTAATTAAAGTAGTTATGCTGAAAGGGGCCGTTGTAAGATCTGTGGCATGCCACTTGCTTTATGTCCAGTATGAAGCGGCCCTTGATGGAATAGTCATTTTCTAAAGCTTTTAATGCCTCGGGTTTATTGTTTAAACCCTACAAATAAGTTTTCAAAGGTTGGAAAATAACTAACAGATAAGATAATTGACTCCAGTATGGCCGCAAACAGCGAAGGAATAGATGACATTCGGGGGATTAATCCCCAAGTGATTGAATAGAAGTCTTTCCATAAAGTGCGTAACACATACACTGCGATTAAGAATTCATCAGGAGGAATAAAATGCATAAATCATTTTGTATAAATATTAAAATAACCCCAAGCAATTTACTTCATAAAGCAAAAGCAATGGCTTGTGCGACTGGTTGGTGTCTGTCAGGCGATATTGAGAGTGGTAATTTTTCAAGAGACGAAACATCTGGTTACTACAAACGAGACGGTAATTCTTTGAAAATAACTATGACTTCCAAGCCGTATCATGAAAGTTGGTCGGATGTGGAAAAAGAATTAAGAAATTTATATTGACTTGAAAATCCCCATAATCATGGCAATGAGGCAGTTTAATTCGTTGATTAACATTTAAGGCGAGTGTGATCGTGATCCTTTTTTAAGAGAAGATTTTTGTCTTGCTATAAAAGTCTTACTTTTTTCCAGAAAACAGCTCCGGATTTTTAGAACAATTTTATTAGCATGTGCCGCAAACCACAAAATTTTTAAGGATGTATCCCGGTTTTTATTTTTGAACCCGGATCCTGCATGAGCCCACATCCTTAGTCATAAAAAAGCACCTTTTGGTTAATGATCCCATAGTGTTATACTTTCTGAGGGCACAGAAAGGGGGATAACCAAAAAGGTGCGAGTTAAAAGTAGCAAGAAAGGGCGTCGCCGTAAAGTTATCCGTTGTGGAAAAGCGGCTGTTAGCTTTACAGGTAAGAACGTCACTTCCAATGGCGGCATGGCTCTTCCGGCCCAGGCAATTGAGGCCTTTGGGGTACGGCAAGCCCTGCAAGCATTTTCAGCAAGGTTCAGTTCAGTATATGTGCATGACACAGCGGATATTCTGGAGCAACTCATTGCTTTGCGCATCATGGGGGGCGAGGCCTTAAGCGATACAAATATTCTGGATGAGTCCGCGCTCCACGCCCTGTTTGGCTGGCAAGGCGTGGCCCACCCCACCACCTTCAGCCGGAGGCTGGAAGGTTTCAGCTACCAATCAACCGTATCTCTGCAAGAGATTGTGACTCACCTGAGTAGGCTGACGCAGCTTGATGGTCCCCGCCTGATCGCCATTGATTCCACGGTGTCCACGGCCCATGGATTTGGTATGGAGGGAGCCCGGATCGGCTACAACCCCCACAAACCCGGGCGGCCAAGCTACCATCCCCTCTTGGCGGTGGATGTGGAGGCACGTTCTGTAGTGGACGGCTACCTGCGGCCTGGGGATGCAGCCAGCGGCAACGGGCTTGTGGGTTTTCTCCAAAAGATCATGGCCGAGACCACAAGTCAGCCAAGTGACATTACCTTCCGCCTGGACAAGGGACTGACATCAGGCGCAGTCCTTGACGAAATTGAGGAAGCAGGCAGTAATTATGTGGCCAAGGCCAAACTCACAAAAAAGCTAATGAGGCACATATCAGGCATCAAGAACTGGCACTCCATTGGCGGCGGAGTGTTTGTGGCAAACGTCCGCTACCGGGCCACTGGCTGGAAAAAAGCCCGCCGCTTTTGTGTCATCGAACTGAATACTGAGCCCAGAAAACCTGATCCGCAAATGGAGCTATTTGATTTCGATCTTTTGGAGGGCCGTGATCAGGTGGTGGTCACTAATCTCAAACTCAAGGCCGAAAATATCTGGCGGCTCTACAATAAGGGCGCGGTGGTGGAACAGGTAATCGAGGAGCTTAAAAACGATTTTGCCGCCCTGAAGATCCGGACCAAACACTTCTTTGCCAATGACGCCCTATTCATCACAGGCTTGATCGCCTACAACCTGATCAACTGTATAAAGCGCCTGGCCCTGCCAAAGCCATACCGCACCGCCAGACTCAAGCGAATCAGCCTGCTTTTTTTGAACCTGGGAGCCAATGTGGTCAAGCATGGCGGCAGGCTGCGCATCAAGATTGGCCGTGACTACCCCTTCAGGCTCATCTTCTACCGGGCCGTGGCGGCTATGACAGCCGCTTGAGAACGGACTTTTACTCGAAAAAATAGCCGGCAGACGGATGGGTGCGTCCAAAAAACCTACTTTTTCCCCGGTGTCAAACCGATAAACTTGACTACATTCCAAATGGCATATAAATCTCAGCACCACACAATTTGGAATGATCAAAAACCAGGGGAACATTACAATCTAACCTCTGGCACGATGCCCCATGCAGGATCCGGGTTCAATATACCAAGAATCCACTATTAACCACGGAATATAACCATTAGATATTATATAAGTTTAGACAAAACCTCACTACAAAGGAGGATCTGACATGCCGCAAAAACAAGGGCTAAATTCTAGTGGAGAGAAACAACCTAATTTTTGCATCATTATTCCTGGAGTTTATTGCATATGCCCAAATTGTGGGGACCAACTAATCCATAGGCCGGGAATGCCCTGTTACCTGTTGACCTGCCCTCAGTGCGGCAAAAAAATGAACCGGGGTAAGGTACTTTTCAAGCGACCGGTTGACGACGGGCAATTTTAGACAAAGGTGATCATCCTCGGGGCTGGCAGATCAGGCAATGGGCCAAGGCGCATTTCTGGTAATACGCGCCGGGCAGGATGGGTTTATAGATGTCTTGTTCATGGTCGAACCTTACGAACGTGGTGGCGATGCGGTCCAAGACCTGAATCTGCTGACCCAAACCCGTTCAAAGCTTTTCAGCGACTGGAACGCAGGCCTTTATACAGGGTCCCGCCGATGCTGCCGATCAGTAGAAACACCATGCTGATCCAGAAAAAGGTCACGTTCTGGTGCCTTCGGATTTTCAGCATCCAGTATATGGCCACCACGGCAAAGAGAATAGCGGAAACTGTATTATAAGGCTCCCAGATGAGGACTTGGTCCGGGCTATTCATATATCTAAGTGTCTCGATGTAGATGGGACCGACCTCCGGCATTCGCAGGCCAGGGCTGAAGGAGGGTGATCCCCCCAGGGCTAAGCAGCTAATACTGCACAACACTACCAGAAGAAACGCCAGAGTTAGAAATCGCATGATTCTTCGCACTGTCGCAGCATTTCTAATTTCATAAAGTCCTCTATGGCCATGACTTCATTCTCCCAACTCTGAGGTCTCCGGTAAACTCGGGGCGGTTCAGATTAACCATGGAAAGGAACCTAGGGTACAGTTTCTAAGAAAATGAGGCATACTTTACAAATTTGCCGAAGGCGGCTTAAACATAACTTGCCAAATCATCCTTAATTACGCCGCCTACCTGTCCAAAAAGTTACCATCGCTGTCCGGTCCAGGTTATTAAATTGGAAAAGGGCGAAAAGAACAATGAGATATCTATTCAAGGTCACAATATTGTTATTTACTTTTGTACTCATCTTTTCAAATCTTGCGGCGGAAGAAAAAACCAAGACATACCCAGCCAGCGATGTCCTGGAAGCCTTACAACAGCACGGGCTAGATGCGCAAATCATACGTAAGGCCGATTTTCATGTGGGCGCGCCGCCTGAAAATTTTCTTGAACGCACCGGCGCGACCTACTAGCCGTCTTACAACCAGGACCCCTCGATTCCGGCTCAATGCTGGATTGAAACCGGTTACGGAACCCAGAACGCGTGTCTATACTGCCACACCGACTACTTATCAAAAATTGAGCACGGAAACGCGTTCCCGCTGGGCGAGGACCAGATCCTCTACAGTTTCCCCACGCCCGACTTGAACAAGGTGTTGTGGCGCAACACCATTTTTCCGCAAGAAATTTCAGATCGTTTGGAAAAAGAAGGCATTTCCTTACCTGACTGGCAAGACGTAGCTTATGTACGTCGTGACAACTGGCAACCCGCCTTTGCGAAAGCCCGTCCAGCGGCTGGCACAGGATGGTTCAACAAAGAATCTTATGATTTTGTTCTGTTTCCGGCTCTTGATCCATCCAACCTTTTTCCTTATCGCGAAAAAAATCCTACACGCGACGGAACTCACGGCTATGTCGATACGGAGGGTTTTGTAAGGGATAAAAATGCTGCGTATACGGGTTGGCGGGCAATTAACTTTTTTTTCCTACGGCATTTTCAACCCGCTTTCCGGAAGCGTGAGTGGAAGCTATATTCGGCTTCCGAGATCTTTCATGTGCGAAAACAACAAGTTTAGCCTCAAAATCTATCAAAAAAACCTCGATCTTTTGGAAATGAATATTAAAAACCGGCCATACAAGGAAACCCACTATTTCGGCGACGCCTCGGATATATTGGTGCTGCGCGGCTTTTTTCCGGTGGGAACAGAATTCGCTCATCCTTTGCATTACGTAGATCTCAACGCGGATGGCGAAACAGGGCTGGAGCTTGATGGTGCCGTCGGCAACCGGAACCAAACCTATGAATTTCCCGGCACGCGTTCGCGCCGCTTGAAGGAAATGCGCTTTATGTACAAATGGGAGGAAGTCCACATCGGCGATATCAACGAAGACTCACACCCTGAAGGTTTTTTAGTCGGAAACGGAAGACAGGGGTGGATCAACAACAACGCCGGCTGGCTCCTCGCCGCATTCATCGAAGACCGGAGCGGTGAATTGCGCCCGCAAACCGGCGAAGAACTGATGCAATGTCTCGGCTGCCACGGAAAAGTGGGAAACACTGTGGATTCAGTTTGGTCTTTTTTGCGAAAACTGCCGGCTGAAGCTGGCTGGCGCGAAATGGATTACGGTTCTTACGATTCAAAAGAGCCGCAGCGCAGCCGCTTGAGGGATTACGTGCGTAATAATTCGCAAATGGGTGAATTTGGCCATTTTTATCATACCGTTATCGGGGCCGATCTTTACGGGAACATGCCCCGGGAAGTCGCCGAACAACTTAAAAATCACTCGTACGCGAACCGCGAATCGCTCGATTTGAAAAACCCCATAGACGCGATATTCGACGACGAATTGTTAAAAAACATGCCCGTCGCCGAGCGCCGCTCCCACCTACTCGAGCGCCAAAAAATAATGCGCGCTTATGTTACTGATTTCAGGTATCTGGACCGGGACGAAAAGACTGGCGAAAGCTATATCAAAGGCAGTCTGCTCTATCCAACGGAACAGACCATGAAAAATAACATCCGGCTCTATCGCAAGATCGTACTGGATCAGAGTTACAATTTGGGCAAAGCTGTATTCGGTTCGGAGTCCAACAACGTACCGTTTACATTCAGATCGGATGGTACTGTTAAAAACGCCACCGGACAAACAATACCGGTAGGCGAGATCATTGTCAGCCGTCCCTACGACGAAGAAGGCGTCGGAACCACGCCGACCGGGATTGTAAAGGTAAACAAGGATGGTGAACCAGTAGACAAAGCAGGTAGCCCAGTCGCTATTGCGACCGAACCTGAAAAAGCGGTTGGTCACGTCTCGACGGGCGGAACATTCGATACGATGTACAATCCGATCCTTGGCGACATTCCGCTCCGGCCGGGTAAATAGCAAAATCGAAAAGCGGAGATTCCAGCAATTCATCAGCGGAGTGACAAAATAATTGAGTGGGAGGACGCTGGCGATATTTGCATTTGCGGAAAGTCAATTCTGCCTTCATTATTTATTGGCTTTAATAAGATGGTATAAAGGTGCACCCACAAGACTCATCATAGGTCACAGATCCTCAGTTAATCTTCTGCTAAGGAACTTTTAGCGGTAAAAGATGACCCTAGGTGATTCTTATTGTGGCAAGTTTGAATGGCGAATGCTCTGGAGATCGGCGAAATGGCGAGTGCTCTCGTTCAAAGTTATACGGGCTCCTGTATTTTAATAATTTGCTGAAAGATACCAAATCAAACCTTGAAAACATCACTTTCAAAGATTCCAATCGAATCTTTGATCTGTACCAAAATGAAAGATCCTAACCCAAGTCTTCCGCAGCCCAGCCTCACAAATACAAAATCAAATACTGATGAGGTGGCCATCGTATAATGGTCTTGTTTCGATTTTTGCGGGCAGGCAAATTCCATTACTAATCAACCGTTTGGGATCTATCGCTGTGAGTCCAAGGAGGAAATGGCCGCCCCACACAAATCCATGATATAACGCCACTATCACTGAAGTCAATTCCGTAATTTCTTTTGAATTAGAACAACTTAAATTGCTCTTGCTTTCCACCTGAGCTGGTTTTTGCTTCAAGCCCTCGATACCCAGCCCCAGCAACATCCCCATACGTCTTCAACTTATCCATCTGCGATTGCCACCTGTTGGCATACTGCCAGTTCTCCCTGCCCTCAGGTAGAGCTATATCAGTCACATGACGCAACGAATCCGCATGCAGGAGATACATCGAAATCGAATGGAGCGGTGGTACCCTTTTCTTGGACAGGTAGGCGGCGTAATTAAGGATGATTTGGCCATTCAAGTTCAAGCCGCCTTTGGCAAGTTGTTGAAGTATGCCTCATTAGGGGTTCTGTCGTCTAGTGAGGAATGGGTCCGCTTTGAGTTGTAGAAGCTGATCCATTCGGCCAACCCGCGTTTCAGGGACCTGACATTCTCAAACTCATTGATATAGACGCATTCGTATTTGAGAGACCACCACAGCCTCTCGATAAAGACGTTGTCCATCCAGGCTCCTTTGCCGTCAATGGATATCTTGATGTCATTGTCCCCCAGCACCTTGGTGAAAGCCGAGGATGTGAATTGGGATCCCTGGTCGGTATTGAAGATGCAGGGAATCCCGTACTCTGCGATGGCGTCCTCCAGGGCGGCCACGCAAAAGTCAGCCTCCAGGGTGTTTGACAGCCTCCAAGACAGCACTTTCCTTGAGTGCCAGTCCATGACTGCCACCAAGTACATAAAGCCGTGCTCCATGGGCACGATAGGTAATATCGCTGCACCAGACCTGATTGGGGCGGTCTATGGCCAGGTTCCTCAGAAGATAGGGATAGACCGGATTTTCCTTTCGCGGCCTGGTGGTCCTGGGCTTGGGATAGATAGCTGCTATGCCCATCTTGCGCATCAAGCGCCGCACCCTTTTGCGGCTTGCATTATAGCCCTCACCGCGAAGATGCTTGGCCATACGGCGGCTGCCAAAGAAAGGCGTTTTGAGCCACTGCTCATCAATCAGGCGCATCAGTTTCAGGTTGAACCGGGACTCGCCTTTCCCCTGATAGTAAAAAGACGACCGGCTCACGCCCATAAGCGAGCACTGCTTTACGATGCTAAGCCAAATGTGACTGGGATCAATCATGTCCATCCTCCGGGCGTGGCTCAGCGTCCGAAGGCCTTGGATAAAAAATCCCTCTCCACCGTCAATTCGCCGATCTTGGCGTGAAGCTCCTTGATCCGGGCTTCATCGGATGCGTCACGCCTGGCTTGGCCTCGTTTGGAAAAGGTGCCCTCCATGCCGTCAACCGCCTGCTTCTTCCATCTGGTGATCATGTTGGGATTAACCCCATATTTGGATGCAAGCTCAGAAAGAGTCAGATCCCCCCTGATCGCATCAAGGGCTACTTTGGACTTGAATTTGGCGCTGTAGGTCTTGCGTTTGGCCATCGATTTCCTCCTGTTGATTTGGGCCAAATCAACCTAACATGCCTGTCCAAAATTTGGGACCCACCGCTGGGATCGCAGCATTGGTAAAAGCCGTTCTGATAAGCGGGAGACTGTTATCCACTCCATACAGCCTCGCATCTTGGCAATACTCGTGAGCTGCCATTAACAAGCGACCAGAGCCAACAGCAGGATCAAGCACGTTAGGCTCCTTCTTGGTATTCCCTTCAAGAGTCAACTTTGCAAGACCTTCAGCAACTGAGTGAGGAGTAAAATACAACTTTCTTTTCTTAGCCTCATATTCACCAATTACGTTTTCAAGATACAAATCACCAAGATGATCATATCTATCAGACTGCACAGCTTTAATATCATAAGCTTCAATTAGTTTCCCCCTTACATCCTCATTTTCAAAGATCCAATCCAAATGCCCATCAATATCACGAATGATAGGCGGGCAGTTATCAACTGCCAAGAATTCCAACAATTTCTCATACGCAATATTTCCATCATTATATTCATCATAAAGCACTTTGAACAATGAGTCATAAACCTTCCTTACCTCCTTTCTAATTTCAATCACCTTCAACTAATTTAGAACAATCTCTCACATCATCTAGAATATCAACATCATCAAAAAACATCTTAATCAGATGACTGTTCAACAAAGCATCTCTATCTTCTTCATCAGCACAGCATATTTCTTCTATAAGCCTTTGTTTGCCGTTCTCTGTATAATCAAAGAGTGATCCACAATAATCGCCATACACGCTGTAATCAGAATCATTCATAATATCTAGTCCTATTTGCCGTTCTATTTTATTTCTTGCTTCGCCAAGTACATATTCGTGCGCAAGAGCACATACATCGAGTGGCTGACCATTATTAACAAGATTTACACCAACATCATCCATAAATTCTTCAACATAATCTGAGAAATCATGCATTGGTATTTTATATCTTCCGAGAACATCAACAGTTTTCTTCAAATCGCTATATCCAAAATTACATAAATTAACTACAAGTTTTTCTATTCCGTCATAATCACTCAGTTTAACCACCTTGATAGTTTATCCTCTTGATTAAACCAAATCAGAATATAAAGCTTGTAGTGCTGTTGTAATGGAATAAAAAAAATTAATTTGGCTGATTGTTTTTCTTATCAGTCAAATAATCATATGCTTTGCAAGCGACAAAGAACAGCTTAGGCAAATCATTAATTTCAAAGCTGTTAGTTGTTTTCCAACCTTGACCATTCTTGAAACTTTTATGGACAGTTACTTTGGTTACCTTGACCATCCTACCATTTTTCTGAATCTCATTCTCAAAGATGGATGCTGAGCAGCACCCATTTCTTATAACTTTTATTGGCTGAGTCATTTTCACATTACCTCCCAATCATCAAACTCATATTCACTTTTGTTATCAAACTCATCATACTTACCATACTCATATTCATTTTGAGCGTCTTTTGAATTTTCAGCATCAACGACCATGCAGCCATGAATGGTTTTGATATATTTTCTCACGAATCGCATTTTATACCACCTCGTCTATACCGAGTTCGGTATTATGGAATCTGCCTGTGTCTTTATTAAAAGTTCTGTAGGTTTGTTCAGATACCTGTCTAAAGGATAAATTTGGTAGTTTATGATATTTAGTAATCATTTCTTCATATTGATCCTTTTCAACAAGCAATAATACTTTTTCATTCATAGTATTCACCTCCCACAAGTCCAGATAGGTCTTCATGTCCATGAAAGATGCAGCAGATTTCACCTGGCTTTATGCTGCATTGTTGTGCTGATGTCTTCGCCTCTTCTGGCAAAATGGCTCTGTCAAACATCGGATCATGGCCGATTGTTATCTCCATACTGCCAAGTCGCATTTTTACTTGGTTTTTAGCCTTGTTGGCTTCTTCAAAATTATTTGATTTTTTCATGGGCATAGCTTGGCTATGATTGCTGGCTCAATAAAGCTTTAGCTAGTCCTAGAGGCAACCCACAGGCGAAGCGACCCATCAGGGTAAAGCTTTATGAAGTCAGTAATGAACCCATGATAGAAAAAATCATAATGAGTAAGCCCGTCAGAAAAGGCTAATGACGTGAAAATTGCAACAATGGAATCTCTGGTCCCCGCTTATATGCGATGGCTTATTGATTTTGCGAATTTACATGTGAGATGATACCCTTGCTTGGGTGTAATTCATCCACCACTCTTTCTTGTATTTAGGATAATATTATTGTTCTGTCTGCCAGGAGTAACACATGAAGAAGCTGATTTGGTTTTTATTTTTTCTGGGAATCTTCAGTGTAATTGCTTATACGCAACTAACTATTTTTATCATTCAGCCTATTGGAGCGCTTCCTGAAGGAAAGACTCTAGTTATTCTACGTTTGAATAAGACTAATTTCATTGACAGCGCTGATGCTATGTGTGAACGTCTGCAAGGCAAAGTAAATTTGCTATGCAGAGCTTTGATGATTGGCGCTGTATTAAAGAAGTCTGAGATACTTCTTAGATTGCCGTACAGTGAGACTCTATACTTATTGTCAACTGGTGGAGTCAATTATACCCGTTAATGCTGAACATCTACTATCTTCAATAGTTTTATAGACAGCGAAGCCGTATTTTTTAGCTGAGCTTTATACCAACTGATTTTTTATACTTGATAATTATCATTTTTTCTTTTGAATGTTGTTTTGCTTGATTTTTAATTTCTTTAATTTTTCAATATTTTTCTTCTAGTACTCTTATACCTAATCTAACCTCTCTTTCTCTCTATTTCTAACTACCTCTTTCTATTACTTATTCTTCTCTTTATCAGAAACAGCCGAATTAGCCGAAACAGGCTGATATCATTAGAAGAATTAGCAGAATTAGCAAACCGCACTTCAGAATTAGATATGTCACCCAAAGCATATACTACTGTATAGAAATGCTTTTATACCAGGATGTTTGTCTATACAAACCATGGCAACCTGGATTGGAATGTCAAAACTCCTTTTGGGAGCAAATCTCCTGGTAAATAGAATCAGGAATTACAATCTGAAAACTGGATATTTTCTGATTTCTTCCGATTTTGCTCAAAGCACTCTGACTAGCCCTTTCCAGGAGTTTTTCACGACGATAATTCAAATTTTGTCGACGTAGTGACAAGCCACCTACAGGTTTTATTAATCTGCCTGTGCCAAACAAAAATACAAAGGTGATGCATATGCGAGAAGATTGGATAAGAAAAGATGTATTTGAAAAAGTAAAGCTGGTGAAAGGGATGATTCACTCCACTATTCCAGGGCTTCAAAAGGCTTCTGACATCGAACTGAAGCTGATGATGAGTCATATTGCTCATTTTCACGTGAACAACCGGAAAACAATTTCTGAGAACGAAGCCATTATCTATGACACCCTGATTCGGAATGATATAAACCCGTCAACTGCCTATAAATGGTTTTGCCTGACAATGCTTCCGGCTGATTTTCATCACAAAATGAAATCTGGCAGAATTTCCCAAAAACAAGCCCTGCGCCAGGCCGCTGGCCGCAAGCGTGATCGGGAGATCCGAATGAGCATGGAAATCATGCAGATGGTTCGGGAGTCCATAAGGAAAATTTAGGGGGTGGTTAAAAATTCAAAATAATCTTAAGCGGATAACCAAAAACCGAAGCAGGCTTCCCAATGTATTCAACCGCGAGCAGCTGATTGACCTTTTCGACAGCATAGACAGCGCTCAGACCATGATAGGAGCCGGTCTTGGCTTTTTCTGCGGCTTGCGTATATCCGAGGTTGTTCGGCTAAAACAAGCCCATATAGACTTTGAAAACCGCCGCCTAAAGGTCGAGGATGGCAAGGGCGGCAAGGATGAATACTGCGTGATCCCGCCTCAATTCATAGAGCCCTTGAAACTGTGGCTCAAATTCGTTGGCCAAGTGTTGGCTCTCGGATTAAATTGACTGATATTTCCTGATTATTTTGTCCTGCAGAATGGCTTCCAAGTTAATCTGACCGATTTTCCCAGATAGTTTGATCCCTCTTTAATTTTCTGGCTCATGGCGGCGCTCTTTCTTTGTTTGCATTCATGAGGTTTCAGATCAGTTCAGTTGAAGCGATGCGGACATGTTCAGCCGCCACCATTTGGGATTTTTCCTTTGCGGCGGCAATGAGAGCGCCCCTTGCCAAATGGTTTGCCCTCCTGAAGAGGCCACCTGAGCCTTGCTGTATGGCAGTGATTGCCGCGTCGGCAAACAGGTTCTGCTTTACGCCGGCCACCTTGAGGTGGTGAAGGATGTAGGCTTCCATGTCTTTTTTTGACACGCCCATAAGGTGTGTCCTGGCCACCACCCTTGAGGCCAGGGGCAGTGAGGTTCTGTAGATCAGCAGATCTGCCAGGTTGTTTTGCCCGGCCAGGATGATGGGCAGAAGCGGTTTTGAGTCGCCATCAAACTGTGTGATGGCATGCAGCTCGGCGAAGACGTCCAGGCGCAAGAGGGATGCTTCATCGATGATGAGGACCAGTTTCTTTTTTTGTGCGGTGCTGATTTCCCTGACCTGACGTTTGATGGTCCTGGTGAGCACGGCCCTTGAGGAGCTTGCGGTGTCGATCTCCAGCTGCGAGCAGAGCTGACGGTAGAGCTCCAGTATGGATCCGGCCGATGCGGTGATCCACAAGGGGTGGTATTCAGAAGGGTGCAGGCGGCTTTTTGCCCATCTCAGGGCGGTGGATTTGCCGCTGCCCACCTCGCCGGTGACCAGGGCCAGCCCGCCCAGGCCCAAGGCGTAGTCAAAACGCTCGGCCACGCCCATGACTTCGGGAGTCTGCATGATTTCATCCGGTGTTATGTTTGCTGCGAAGGGCTCTTTTTTGAAGGCAAAGAAGGCGCGGTAGTTCTGTTTCATGATTTGGCCACCTTTGATTTTTTACCGACCAGAAACAAGCTCCCGCCCGCCGGAGTGTTTTGCTGGCTTTCCTCCAGGTTCACCAGGTTATTTTTGTTGCGTTTGACCCTGGCATTGACCGCCAGGTCCAGGGGGGCCAGAAAGCCGTGGGAGCGGTTCTGCAGCCTGACTTCCACTCTTTTGGGGTCGTGCTCGTGATAAAGCAGGGTGACCTGCTGCCCGATCAAGGGCACCGGGGCCTCATAGAGCTTGCCATTCAGCGAAACGGTGCGGTCGGTGGCCACCCTTCTTCTGGCCCTTTTGCGGAAGTAATCCTCCAGGTCATTGGGGGCTGGTCTAATGCACTCCATTTTTTCGGCAAAACGCTTCATGGGCGCCTGGCCGATACCGCCGTGTTTGCGCTGGTGATAGACGTCGCTTATCCAAAGCTCCAGGGCCTGGTTGATCTCATCCAGGGTTTTGCCCATAAATGCGGGCAGAAACTGCATCCTGACCGTGCGGAAAAACCTTTCGATCTTTCCCCGCCCCTGGGGCTTGTAGGGTTTGGAGTGGATCAAGGCGATGCCCAAAGAGGCGCATATTTCCTCCAAATGGCGCGATCTAAAGGCCGGCCCGTTGTCCACATAGAGTTTTCTGGGCAGCCCCCGTTTCAAAAGGGCCTGCCTTAAGGCGTCCAGGTAGCTGTGCAGCCTTTCGGTGGTGTAAAATTCGGCATGGGGGATTATGCGGCTCATGTCGTCGATGAAAGCAAACAGATAGGTCTTTTTGTTTTTGCCCCCCACTTCTCCGCCCGCTTGAAGCATGGGCCCGTGCATGGCGTCGCTTTGCCACAAATCATTGGGCAACTCGGCTTCGAAACGTCTGCGGTCCACAGGCTGGGCCCGGCCCCTATTCATGAGCTTTTGGCTGTGCAGAAAACGGTACACCGTCGATGGCGCCAGCTTGGCGCCGCTTGATATCAGGCCCCGCCTTTCCATCTGCTCCAAAAGGGCCGGTACCGTAATCCGCGGCATCTCCCGCTTCAGCCGGATCAGGGCCCCTGCCGTGTCCTCATCAATGGCCCGGCTGCCGCCACGGTCATTGCGGCCAATGGGCATCAAAGACTCCAGGCGCTGGCCGCTTTTTTGATAAAGCCTGATCCAGCGCAGGATGGTGGCCCGGGACAAACGGGTGCGGCCACAAAAGGGTATCTGCCAGCTGCGGGCGCACTTGTCTTTAAGTAGCTTCTCCCGCTCGCCGCGCTCAAAGTAATTGCGGGTTACAAAGTCGCTGATCACTCCGAAACGGAATATTGCCACTTGCTTTTTCTGATCCTCGGTCATGAAGATTCCTCCTTTTGGGGTTTGCATCTGCTCTAACCCCAAAAAAAGACCCAAGACAGAGCACCCTTGGGTAGGCTCATCAAAAACCGATCGGACTTGCAGATTGAATGCAACGGCTCACCGCCGCCACGCCATGGCTGACTAAAAGATCAAAGGCTTCCAAAAGACCGCCATGCCAGGATGGGCCCAGGTGAAACCGGATCTGCTTCACAAGACCGCTGAGCCAATGACGCTGCCGGGAACGGGGAAGACCAGGATTCCAGCGGCCCTGCAAAAGGCGGCTGCTGATGCTTTGACGAATGCATGCCTTAGATGCCTGGAAACGGCTGAAGTAGCCGGCAGGACGCATCTTATAAACGCAGCCGCAGTCCGGGCAGCGATAGCGCTTGAGAAAAAGAGCTTCGGTGTAACCGTCGAAATAGGCCGTAACATAACCGTGGCCCCAGATCCGCACTGAGTTACAGCGGGAGTATTCCGAGGGACGGGGCCAAACGTAATCTCGGCCCTTAACGAAAATCTGCTTGACGCAAGCTTTGACAAAAAGTATCGATGGGTGAAGCCTTCTGGGGGGTATGCCCCATTTGCGCCGGGGCGAAGAGTGCTTCCTCACTCCTTGCCCCAACCTATTTTGAGCCAATAAAAACCGAACCAAGTCTCAAAGCTCAAAATACTCCGGCAGCAAGGCCACTCCAGTCAAGCCATTCTGAAAGAAAACCTCTGGTTACTGATCATTTATTCCGAAAGCCAACACCAAGTGCCTTACGTCTTTCCTGCCTACACCAACCCGGAAACTCATATCGGCTCAAAGGAGATGTTTCGGAAATACGTTAAAGCCCTGAAAAAGGCCGGTCTTCGTCAAGTGGCAGGCTATGTAACTTACAAAAATCGGTACGGCTCCTATACTCAGCCAAGGTACTTTTATTATTTCCATACATTGCGCCACACTTATGCTACTTTCCTGCATGAGAAGGGCGTGGATATAGGAACCATCAGCAAGCTGATGCGGCATAACCAGGTTGACACAACCATGATCTACACCCACATCAGCAACAAGAACAAAATCAACGCAGTTGATCATGCCTTTGATCCCTTCAAGGCCTATCATTTCCAGAAATCCGAGTACCAGGCACATAGGGAATCCCAAGCGGAAGCAAAAGAGCAGCAGCTCCTTCAGCAAATGTCAAATCCTGTAAACATGCTGCAAATGAAACTGGTCAATGGTGAGATTTCAGCAAGTGAGTACAGCGAACGCCTAAATGCCCTCAGGCAATCTGCTGGAATTGTGGAGGTGTCTCCCCATGCCTAATTTCCACCGCAAATATACGGAAGCTGGCTTGAAACTTCAGCTGAAAAGGCTGGCCTTTGATTTGGGTAGAACTCCCACCCAAACGGATGTTGACCTGGCTGCTGGCTGTGCTGATTCATCGACCTTTGCCACGGTCTTTGGCAGCTGGAATGCGGCGCTTGAAAAAGCCGGTCTTACTCCGGTCAGAATCAGTAGATATTCAAAGGAGGTTTTACTCAGCAAGCTACGCCGCTTCATCCTCCTAAATGGCCGCAAACCAACTGTCCAGGAAATTGATGAGGACAAGTCCATGCCCAGTTCGAGCTCATACAGGAAGCATTTCGGCAGCCTCTCAAAGGCGCTTGATCTTGTCGGTATTGAATTATAAAGGAAAAGAAATAACTACCCTTTAAAATCAGGCATGATGATCTTCACCCTTCTAAGGGCGTTTCTGTACTGTTGGCTGAATTGTCTGTGTTCTTGTTTTAGCAGGGCGATGTCTTTCCAGCTTTGCTGCTCCTCTTCGGTTTTCTGCTTGGCAATGGCCTCGATTTCGCTTTCCAGTTTTGATCTTCTGGAATCCATTTCTTTGTTGTTTCCCATGCCCCAGGAATCTACTTCATATGTTTTACTGGTCAACATGCACATTCTTTCATCAAGCTTTTTAATAATTATTGTCTTGAGTTGTTCTCTGTCTTTGACCTGGCTGTCTATTTCGCCCAAGATTTGTTTGAAAAACTTAACCTTGTCAGTCAGTATTTCCTCTAATAGGTCAGCTTGCATATTATAGGTTGCATGAGCATCAGCGATTTTGCTTTCCAGATTGCCTTCTTTCTCAGTGTTACTATTACTTTTTATGATCTCATCAATCGATACAAACCCATTTTTGTCATACATATCTTTTTGATTCATCTAAACCACCTCATACATTTACAAATGGATGAAATTTGTCGACCTTGAGCGGTTTGCTTTTGATCGTACCAACCACTTCTCTGTGTATTTCTCCAATTTTATTTTCCATGACCCTGTCCCTGGCCAAAGCCAGATACCGAATATAGTTTGACACCGAATCAAAACCGTTTGCGATTGTATCTGCCTTGATTCTATTGTGCTGATCCCGGCTAAGCCTGATTTGAATTGTTCTGGTATAGGTCATGTTTATCACTAATGTATATAGTGCATGGTTTACTTAATGAATCTCTTCCATCAAAATATACCAAACATAGTTCCGCATGTTATTTACCTAGAATCAGTGTAGTGCCTTACCGCTTACAACGTTTATTTGCAGTTTATAAATCCTTCAGAGCATGAAAACTGATGAAAAGTTGCGAAAGCTAAAACCATGCTTTAACAAAACCGATCTAATGTGGTTGTTTTGGCTTGCTTCCGAAGGTGAAGAAAGAGACGAGGTTGATGAACTTTTGGACATCATGATGAATTCAGAGCTTTCAAAGGATTACTCAAAGGCCATATTTCTTGAACCGCCTAATCCCAAAACCTGCTTTGGTGATTACCATTTTGGAAATGTGATTTATCCTGGCAAGCCCTATTGCACCTTCGGCCTGCGGGAAAATGAATGGATCAAACACGTTCTGATAACCGGCATGTCAGAGGTGGACCCCATCGGTTGGACAGTTATGGGGTCTGATTAAGCGTGAGTTGCTGGTTACCCATATTGTTCAAATGGGCTTGATTGAGAGGCAGGGAGGGGTTTTGCTCCTTGCCGTCAATCAGCCTGTGCCTAGCTTCCGGCCAGGACTGCTTTTCCAGCCCATTGTGCACTTCCCAGGCGGTCTTGTAGCCCAGGGCCTGGTGCAGTCTCTGATGGTTGTAGAAGTTGATGTAATGACAGATTCCGGCCTTGGCCTCTTTTACAGTGCCGTATGCTTTGAGATAAACCTCCTCGTATTTAAGACTGCGCCAGAGGCGCTCCACGAAGATATTGTCCATGAAGCGGCCCTTGCCGTCCATGCTGATTTTAACTTTTCTGTCCAGCAATAGGCCGGTGAATTTGCCGCTGGTGAATTGAGATCCTTGGTCAGTGTTGAAGATGCCGGGCTTTTGCAGGTCCAGGGCCTGTTCCAAGGCTTCCACGCAGAAATCGGCGTCCAGGGTATTGGAAAGCCGCCAGGACAGCACAAAACGGCTGAACCAGTCCATTACCGCCACCAGGTACAAAAAGCCGCGCCTCATGGGGATGTAGGTTATATCGGCGGCAAACACCTGGCCTGGACGGTTGATCTCAAGCCCTTTCAAAAGGTACGGGTAAATCTTGTGCCCCTTGCCAGGACGGCTGGTATTGGGCTTTTGATAAATAGCCTCAATGCCCATCAGCCTCATCAGCCGCTGCACCCGTTTGCGGTTTATGGGCCTGTTAAGCAGCCGGCCAAGCAACTCGGCCATCTTGCGCGATCCGTAAAACGGAGCCTTCAGGTACTCGGTGTCGATCAGCTTCATCAGCTCAAGATCCTCTTCAGACGGCCCCTTGGACAGATGGTAATAGCTGGATCGGCTCACCCCCAGCAAACCGCATTGCCGGGATATGGACAGCTTTTCATTGTCACGCCCGATCATGGCCCGCCTTTCAGGCATGCTCAATGATCGAGCTTTCTGGATAAAAAACTGTTTTCAACTGTAAGCTGCCCGATCTGGCGATAGAGCTGATCCACAAGGGCGCTTTGCTCTTCTTTCTTGCCCCCGCTCTTGTCCATAAGTCCGGCGGCACCCTCGATCAGCGCCCTTTTCCAGGCATGTATCTGGCTGGGGTGAACCCCGAACCGGCTGGCCAATTCGGCCACCGTCTCATCTCCCTTGATGGCCGCAAGCGCAACCTTGGCCTTGAATGATCCGCTGTGTTTCCTGCGCGATTTGCTCATGTCCCGCTCCTTATAAAATCTGGTCCATTTTAGAGCGAAACTCTCGCTTAGCATACTGTCCAATTTTCGGGGTCCACCTCTGGCAGGAGTTGGTAAAACCAACCTGTCTTTCAAGTTACTCATAGAGCTTGCAAAAAAGAAAAAGCCCTTCCTGGTCTTTGACTGGAAAAAGAACTACCGCGACCTCAAGCAACTCCATGCTTTCAAGGATATGAAGGTCTTCACTGTCGGAAGGGATATTAAGCCTTTCAAGTTTAATCCCCTTATACCGCCGCCCGGTACAAAACCTGAACATTGGCTTGTGCGCCTGATTGACGTGATGAAGCATGCCTTCTTTCTTGGCGAGGGGGTTGAGTACCTTCTCAGGGAAGCTATGGATCGGGCGTATGAAAGAAACGGCGTATTTGACGGTTCGAACATTTTCCCTATCTTCAGCCAGGTTGAAGCCTTTGTAACAAAACGCTATGCCAAGGGCAGGATGTCGCTTTGGCAGGCTTCTGCCATACGCGCCCTCGCCCATCTGACCTACAAGCGCGGCCTGGGCGATGTGGTTGATGTCCAAGACCAAGTTAATCCAGATGATCTTCTCTCAGGCAACGTTGTGCTTGAGCTTGATGCTCTCTCTGACGTGGACAAACTCTTTTTTACTGAATCCCTGTTACTCTGGATTTACGAATACCGCAAAAACGACGGCAAGCGTGAGAAGTTCAAACATGCCATCGTAATCGAGGAAGGCCACCACATCCTCTCAGCTGCCAAGGAAAAGCACGAAGGCCAGGAAACCATCATGGAGACCATCCTGCGACAAATCAGGGAATTTGGCGAATCTGTGATCGTGATTGACCAGGAGCCAAGCAAGCTCTCAGACTCTATTAAAGCCAACACCTACAGCAAGATCACCTTCAACCTGGGCAACGGCAAAGACATTGAAGACATCTCAACTTGCATGCAGCTCACAGATGAGCAAAAGGAATATATCGGCATGCTGCCAGTAGGTCAGGGTATAGCAAGCCTATCGGGCCGTATTCTTGTTCCGCTTCATCTTGCTTTTCCCCTTGTGCCTGTTAGGAAAGGTTTGGTTAAAGATTCGGATTTATAGTTTCTCGTCTATTTTCGACAAGCATATTAATTTATGGATTTTTCTTGTATTAGTCCCCCCCTCCCTTGGGTATTACGGGACATATTAGCAACATGCATTTTATAATGCTTGTAGTGCTCATTCATTTGTTTCCTTCTTTAGAATACTGTTCATTGCCGTAAGTTCATTCGCTATCATAATCCCAACTAAAGCTGTCCAAGTGTGTTGTGGATATTTCTCTAGTTTCTCAATTGAATATTTTTCCATATTTCCCATTTAAGATAAACCTCCAAATATAATTACAAAATTTGAATGAGAATAAAAAGGTTACTATTTGGTTGATAGTTAGTTGATACATACGTCACCAATATTATTAATCAAACAGGTTGATACCTAGTTGATATGAAAAACAATAACATTAATTGGAATGATGTAGGATTTATTAAACGAAGCAAGAACAGAACAAAGGCTATAAAATATTTCACAAACCCAACAATGCCATCTGAGCTTGCCAAGGTAATGAATATTAGCCTTACTCATGCAAGCAAAATATGCCGGGAACTCTATTCAAAGAAGCTAATTAGGTGTCTTAACAATGAAATGAAGGTTGGCAGGATTTATTGCGTTACAGAGAAAGGCAAAAGTATACAACGGATAATCGCTGGATAATTTTCGATTGATATTTGAATAAGTTAACTATCTTTATTGCCTGAACATTTTAGAGAAAAGTTTTCTTTTTATTCAAGTCTTTTCAATATTTGCCCATCACTTAATTTACCCAAGTTTCCTCTTAAATGCTTGAGATTTTCAAGTAGATTAAAGTCACAGATAGGATAATGATGTTTAATTTTTTGAATTACAGTCCTTAGTCAAGCTTGCCTTCAGAATGTTGCAGCTTTCAGATTCACAAAAAATTACGGCTGGAGATGGTCTCATTGGCCAGCCCAAAAGCCGCCAAACAGTCCCCCATTCCAGTTCACCCTGCACGAGTTCTTCTGGGCAAAGATAGCGGGTGAACTGTGTTCGCGTTAGGCACAACACGCCGTATGGAGAAGAATCTGAAGACTATTAATATTGCTCACATTTGCCGGTGCTGAGAAGACTGCACTTATTGCCGTCGACCCACCGTGCGGTGTCCAGGCCCGCGCCAGACAGGTCTGCACCCGACAGGTTCGCATTTAAAAGGTCCGCGCCGAACATGGTTACACCAGACAGGTTCGCATCTTTAAAGTTCACGCCTACCAGGAACGCGCCGTCAAGTTTCGCGCCTTCAAGGTTCGCACCTTCAAGGTTCGCACGCCAAAGTCTCGCACCGCGAAGGTCCTTCCTAGCTAAAGAACATCCACTCAGATTACACATGGGACAAGTATTTGAATTCAAAAACTTGGTTAAAATTTCTGGGTCGCACGCCCCCGCCGGACCGGCCCAGGACAGAATCAATACACAGGCAATTGCCAGTAGCAACGTTTTCATAAAATCCCCTTTCAAATATCCACCTATTTTACTAAAGGCAACCTAATACTTATCAACCCAATAGTGAGAAAACATCTAATAAGCTTTTTAAGCCCTCGGCAAACACCTTTATTCATTCCATGTTCCGAGGATCACCCCCGAGCGCTAATAGTACTACAAAGACGTTCACAAAGACTTTGGCACCAGGACCGGCAACAGGAGCCTTTGCTGAATTATCATAACATCTTCTTGGCAGCCTATGATTCAACTCAAATGAAGTGATGCATTACCACTACCCTTAAATAAAAAGGGTAGTGGTAATTGTGAAAAACATCTGTAGATGCCAGTTTTATTTAGATTAACAATCACAATTTACATAACTAATTATTGGTATCTATTTTGAAGTAAAACAACGGAATCTATCAATTATTGCTTTTTCGTCATATCTTCCAACATGTTATTCATTTTTATTTTGGTTTCGGTAAGCCCCTTGATTACATCATCAAGTATTGTTGTATTAATTTCCTTTAGCATGTACTGGCTTTTAGCATTTTGTTCTTTAAACTCGGCATTCAGCTGCGCTTGCTCTTCCAGAGTCCCATTAATACCATTAATGGCTTTTTGGCTGCTAGCATGATTTTCTTTGAATTGGGCATTCAACTTAGCTTGCTCATCCAGATTCCCTTTGATGCTATCAATGGCTTTTTGGCTGCTAGCATGATTTTCCTTGAACTTTGCATGTTCTGCCTTAATCTGGGCATTCAACTGCGCTTGCTCATCCAGATTCCCTTTGATACCGCTAATGGCTTTTTGGCTGCTGGCATGATCTTCTTTGAACTTTGCATGTTCTTCCTTAATCTGGGCATTCAGCTGCGCTTGCTCTTCCAGAGTCCTATTAATACCATTAATGGCTTTTTGGCTGCTAGCTTGATCTTCTTTGAACTGCTTAATCAGCTGGGCTTGTTCTTCTTTAGTCTGAGCGTTTGCTCTCTGAAGATCTGCAATTTTACCACGTTGCTCCATCTGATCATTTTTCACATTACCCATTCTTGTCGAAATTTTTGCATTTAAAGCGTCAAGAGATAGTTTTAGAGCATCGATATCATCGTAGGTGGCGCAACCACTAATCATGGCAAAACAAATAAATAATACAGGTATCAACATTCTTTTACACATTTTATGATCTCCCTTACTATAATTATTTGTATAATAGAAACTCTAATTTATAGACATATTTGACTGGTTTTATTCCCAGTACTTGCATGGCTGCGGGTTATTCAACTTTTAAAGCAGGAATTGGAAACCACTTATTAATCGCTGCACTTAAACCTGATGAAAGTAAGAATAATCAACCACACTAACACTTGTCATACTAACTGACAATCAAAATAAAATACTTAAGCCGATTGGCACATTGATGCAATAATCGCATACCAAGTTCATCGGCAACTGACAATGCAATTCCACGCACATGTCTCCCTGCCACGCTGTCGCGGCAAGGAGAATTACACTATTTAGACTAATAATATATTATAAATACATGATATTGAACGCAGGGCCGCATAGTCAACCTTTATTAGCGAGTGGCGCACAAAAAACACCTTTTGTTTCGAATAAAACCAGTTTAACCATTAGATATGATAAAGGAATTACTGAGACCGCCAAGCGTTGGATCATGGGCGGCACCAAGCGCCAGGCCACCAGAGGCCTGGTGGGCATCAGGGGGGGCCTGCGTGTTCATCAACCTGCCGGGCTCGCCCCAAGGGGGCCAAGGAAATCTGGAGACCGTGCTGCCCGCCCTGGCGCGCGCCCTGGATAAAGCCTGCGGAGACCCCAGGGACTGCGCCAGATAAGGCCTATTCAAGGGCTGCTATTTGGGTACAAGCCCCTGGGCCTACATAAGCCCCTGGCGCTTTAAGCGTTTATAGGGTGATATCGTGGGCCACCCTGCAGCCAAGCATGACCAGAATTTTAGAGCCAGGATTAGCGCCAGGGTTAGCTGCCCCATATTTGACTGAAAAACTCAAAAAGCTCAACGATAGGGTGTTTAAGAGCTTTTATTCCGTGAGGGTGTATTTGTCTGCTGTAGTTCTGGGTTATGCCAGATACAAAAAGTGAAGCATAGGATAATTATTGTTGAACACTGGACTGTGGAACCGGGACGCGATACCCACGAAAACGGATAAAAGCCCTAAATAAATAATTGTTGAGCCTTGAAAAGAGCCGGTGAATTGCCGGTCACTCGCCAAAAATTTGTTATGTAGTTCCATAAATGTTCTTGGCTTTTACCTGTTTATCTAATATCAAGCATTCGCTTTATCAGGTTTTTGATCATCTAACTCAGCATCAAGTTCTCTCAATAAACCATAAGGGGGCTTTCTTAAAAGTCTATACTTTTCTTGACTCTATTACCACAGAACACTAATTAGACCGGAGGATTAGCAATTTTTTATACATTTTATCGATATTCCCCTGATATTATCTTTCATATATTATTGTCCTGTTGTTTCTGCCTTTAAGGTATTCTAAAATCAACATTACTACATAGTTATTAAGTTGAAAACTCACGTACAAGTCAAGGCTTAGATTATTTTTATGGAAAAACGTCAAAATAACCGGACATAATAATCAGAGCTAAGCGGTGTCTTTTGATCCAGGTTAATTTGCCTGGTTATGTTTTTAGCCATTTGTACATGACAAATGCATCAACGTAGCCTTTTGAAGGGTGCTTAAATGCTCGTGGCAGCCGCCCAACAATTTCAAACCCCAACCTTTGCCAAAGTTGTACCGCATCTTTGTTGGTTGATGCAACAAAGTTGAACTGCATGGCTTCATATCCGAGCTTAAGTGCCATTTGCTGAGAATGTTCGCACATGGCAGTTGCAACGCCTTTGCCCCTGAAAATGGGTGCGACCATAAAGCCACAGTTGCAAACATGGCTGCCGGGACCAGCTTGGTTGGTCTTGATGTAGTAAGTTCCCAATATGCCTTCTTCACTCTGCGCCACGAACGTTTTGCGAGGCATATCCATCCATAATTTTTTACCTTCCTCCTTTGTTATATACCGCGGGTATGCGTATGTTTCACCAGCAGATACAATCTCACGGAAGATTGGCCAAATCTTTTCAAAATCCGATTTTGTTGCTTCGCGAATCAGCACGGTAGATTTCCTTTTTTTACCATAACGCGGCCCTCACCGGCGGGGATGGAGCATAGCAAAATCCCCGTCCGTGTGCAGGGTATGGTTCGCTTTACCTATCTCAGTGGACCAAATCCACCAGAAGTACTCTGTCATCTTTTGGTCAACTGTCTCAGGGTACTCGCAGCCGAGGCTGTCACCAATTGACTTTGCCAGCCTCCTAAACAGGTTTACGCAACTGAGGAACGCACGCCACTGTTCCTCAAGGCCGGGACTCCCGAAGGTGGACTCATACTCTGCCCACGTCTGCCCATCGAGGTAGCGCCTGAATTTGCACCCACATACTCCGGTATTCACCGACCAGTCATTCTGCGAGCCAATGAACCATTCGATAACCGTGTGCAGATAGTCAAAACGGATGGATTTCCCTAACATGCTGGCGGCAAGGGGCAACTCGTCCCGTTTCAGGTATTTGGGTACATAGTGCGCATTCCACCAGAACTCGTTTACCAGTGTCTCGTACTGGTCCCGAGTGGGCTCCTTGATAAGGTGCTTGGTGTGAGTCGGAGGGCTGAGGCGGGACAACAGTCCGTCCTTGTCCAGGAGCACCTTGTAGTCATCGTCAAATGCATCGGGCGCCACCTCGGCAACTTTGTGGATCTGGAAGTCAATCCGCACGGCATCGCTGAGTATGACAAGCCGTGTGATGTCGACCCACGGTGCTCCCGAGCGCGGCTTGAATGGCCAGCGCACCATGACCTCGCCAAAGTGAGTGAGCAAAGCGTCGCTTTGTCGAAAGGGCTCAATTTCTGTAACAAAGAACTCGATGTCGTAATCGGACAACACGTCGCACAGCGGTGGTCCGCATTTATTGTACAGGTAGGCGGCAGATTTAAGGTTGATTTGGCCGGTCATGTTTATACCGCCTTTTGCAGGCCCCCGAAGGCGGGGGTTCGCTTTGGCCGCGCACCTTGATCGCCTCCACCAGAACGATGAGCCCGGCGCCCAAAAACGCGTTCATGCTCGGTTAAATAGTTTACCATACGATTGTATACATGTAAAGGCAATGGAAATGTTAATTAGATCGACGTATAATTTATTTAAATAGATAATTTGAAACCGCAATGTCAAAATAAGCACTATATGCCTCACACGGCATCAGGTAGTTCATTACATTGAGAGAAGCAATAATCAGCAAATTGGGGGAATGGCTTGCAGGCCCTGTAGCGCTCAACTGGCGTTGAATGCAGTTAGGCGCTAAAGCGCATTTAGGCACCATGTATAACAGGATTCGCTTCCCCAGCCAAGCGGGAGAAGCGCAGCCAGCAGCGGACGCTCAATGCTATACATAGCGACATAATTAATTGCGCATAATAATTAGAAGTGGTAATCTGTATGCATGAGAGCTTTAAGCATATCCGATGCCCAGGATGTGGTTCTTGCCCTGCAAGACGAGATCAGGCGGTCAGATCAGGCCCGCTATGACCATAGGCTTCATGCCCTTTTACTGGTTGCCCAAGGCATGAGCTGCCGTCAGGCCGCTCTATATCTTGGTGATTCACCCCGCACGGTAGCCTATTGGGTTCACCGGTTTGAGGATGAGGGGTTGGCTGGTCTGGCTGATGCTGACCGCCCTGGCCGCCCTAGAAGACTCAACGATGATCAGCTGACTGAAGTGGCTGAAGCGGTGAGGGGTTCTCCACTTGATTATGGGCTTGAGAGCGGCCTTTGGGATGGCAAGACCCTTTCCGCCTTCATTTCCAAGCAATTTTCAGTGGAGCTTGGTGTGCGGCAATGCCAGCGGCTGTTCAGGCAGCTTGGTTTTCGCCTCCGCAAACCACGGCCGGCCACGGCGGGCGCAGACCCGATCAAGCAGAAGGAATATAAAAAAACTACATGAGTTAGCCAAAGACGATACCGTGGATGTGTGGGCTGTGGATGAGGTTCATTTTCAATTGCACGGTTCAAGATGCCGCATGTGGGTGCCGCCTGAGAACAAGGATCCTGTGGTCTTGCACAACCCCACTCGGCAAAAGGTCGGCTATTTCGGAGCGGTCAGGCTGCGCGACGGGAAGTTCTTTTATGAACGGGAAGAAGAGGTCTTCAATGCCGAGACTTTCTTTTGCTTTGTCAAACGGTTGCGTCAGATCAGCTCACATGCGAAACGCAAGGTGGTGCTGATAATCGATAATGTGCGATATCATCACGCACTTTTGCATAAGCCCTGGAGGAACGGCTGTGCAGATAAGTTTTCTTTTATGTTCATGCCCCCTTATAGCCCTGAGCTCAATCCCATTGAACGCATTTGGAAGCTCACCAGGCGAAAGGCCACCCATAACCGTTATTTCAAAAGCCTGCCTTTCATGATGGCCGCAATTGAAAAACACTTTGTGACATGGGCAAAACCGAATGAAACAATAAGACGATTATGCGCAACTAATTAAGACGTTGCGTATAGATACAATTAAATTTAAACACTTAGTTCAAATCTTGCTCATATCATTCGTCGCTGTTGTACTAATGACCGCCACTAGGGTTTGGGCCGAAAACCAGACCGCGCCCTCAAAAATCCTCATCCTTTATTCATTTAGCACCTCTAATCACTGGGAAATCAATGTAAGACGCACACTTCGAGACGCCTTGACCGCCGGCCAGATTGGAACGCTGGAGATCTATGAAGAGCATTTGGACATAGGCTCGGGATTGGTTCCGGGTCAAAAGCCTGTATTGAAGGAACTACTCCGGGTGAAGTATTCCCATCGGGCGCCGGCTTTGGTTATCGCAGTTAGTGACCCGGCTTCTTATTTTTTGCTTGAATACGGACAAGATCTGTTCCCCGGCATCCACCAAATTATATCGGGAAGTGGAAAGGATATCTTTAAGAATCCTCCCCGAAACCGAAGGATGGCCAGTGTGTACTTTGAGTATGACATACTTGGCACCCTCAAATTCGCTCTGAAGCTGCTGCCGGGAACCAGGAATGTGGTGGTGGTGACTGGCAGTGATCCATTTGGCAAGTATTTACGACTAACCGCGCAAGAAGAACTGGCAGGGTTGGGGCCCTCTCCCCAGGTGGCCTATCTGTCCGATAAGAGTATCGAGGAAACTATCGGCCAAGTTTCCCGGCTTTCTACCAAACATTTGGTATATTATTTAGGGATTGCCAAGGATTCAGAGGGCAAACATTTTTTGCCCAACGAAGCCTGTAAAATGATCTCCCATGAGACCAAAGCCCCTGTAATAGGCATTACCGACACCTTCCTGGGACACGGAATTTTGGGGGGCAGCCTGGCCAGCTCCGAGGCAACCGGGCGCAGCCTGGCCAAAGTTGCCCTGCGAATACTGGCCGGAGAGAATCCGGATGACATGCAGGCAGTCAGGGTGCCCGACCGTGTAGTGTTCGATTATAGACAGCTGAAACGCTGGGGTCTTTTGGACCACCCTCTCACCGCCGGAGCCGAGATCAGATACCGGCAGTATTCCTTTTTGGACTTGTATTGGCACTGGGTTTTGATAGTCGCCAGCCTAATGATACTGCAAACTCTGGTCATTGTGCTTTTGTTGATGCAGCGCAGGCTCAAACGGGAAAAAGAGCGCGAGCAACAAAAAACTGAAAACGTTTTGAGGGAAAGTGAAGAGCGTTACCGTCAGATGTTCCACGCCGACTGCGTGATGCAGCTGCTGATTGATCCCGACAACGGCGCCATTGTTGACGCGAACCTGGCTGCCTGTGAATTTTACGGCTATAGCCATTCGGAGATTACCACCAAAAAAATATTTGATATTAATACGGCCGAGCGCGATAGAGTCGCTGACATTATAAGCGAGGTTGCAAAACACAACGCTTATTCCTTCCAGGCCAAACACCGCCTGGCTTCAAATGAAGTGAGGGATGTGGAGGTGTTTTCCAGTCCCCTTACCCAGCATGAGCGCACCTTGCTGCACTCAACCATTTTCGACATCACCAAGCGTAAGCAGGCTGAGGAGGCCTTGCTGCGAAGCGAGAGTCAGTTCCGCACCCTGGTGGAATCCGCTCCAGTGGCCATCGTAATTCAAACCGAGAAACACTTAGCCTATGCAAACAACAAGGCGTTGGAAGTCTTTGGAGCCCACGACAAGGAGAATTTGCTAGGGCAGCAGGTGCTAGAGTGGATAGATCCCAGCTATCATGATCTGGCTAAGAAGCGGATCAAAATGGTGAGCCACGAAAAAGTGAGCCTGCCGCCCATGGAATATCAGTTTGTCAGGCTTGACGGCACCCTCTTTGACGTTGAGGTGATGTCGGTGCCTATTCATTATCAGGGGGAAAAAGGGTCCCTGGTTTTTTTCCAGGATATCACCCAGAAAAAAAGGCAGGAGGCGGACAAACAAAAGCTGGAGGCCCAACTGCGCCAGGCCCAGAAAATGGAGGCCATTGGCACCCTGGCTGGCGGTATAGCCCACGACTTCAACAATATCCTGGGGGTGGTGATCGGTTTTTCGGAGATGGCCATCAGCAAATCACAAGAACAGCTGGACCACACCAGGGAACTCCAACATGTTTTGGAAGCAGGGGAACGCGCCCGCGACCTAGTGCGTCAAATACTCACCTTCAGCCGCAAGGTGGAGGTGGAATTGGTGCCGCTTGACCTGAATAAAGAGTTGGAGCGCACTGCCGGACTTTTGCAGAGAACCCTGCCCAAGATGATAAGCATCGAAACCAACCTCGCGCCGGATCTGATGCCCGTTCTGGCCAATCCCAACCAGTTGGAGCAGATAATACTCAATCTGGCCGCAAATGCACAGCAAGCTATGCCTGAGGGCGGGAGGTTGAGCATAGACACCCAAAATATCACCTTGACTGATGAGTATTGCGCCCGCCACTTGGAGGTGAAACCAGGCTGCTATGTGCTGTTACAGGTTTCAGATAGTGGGCAGGGAATGGATGAACGGACCAAAGAACAAATCTTCGATCCCTTTTACACCACCAAAGGTGTGGGAGAGGGCACAGGGTTGGGGCTTTCAACCGTTTTTGGCATTGTAAAGGCTATTCATGGTCAGATTTCCTGCTACAGCGAATTAGGTCTGGGCACAACCTTTAAAATTTTCCTGCCGGTCTGTGAAGACGAAATAGTCGGGACTAACGCCAGGGTTTTCTCTCATAAGGAGATCCAAGGGGGCAGCGAGAACATACTGTTGGTGGATGATGAGGACCCGCTGCGGGACTTTGGGAAACAGATACTGACACCAGCCGGTTATACCGTGCTCACCGCTGCAAACGGGGAGGAGGCCTTGGAGGTCTATGCAGAAAAAAAAGACCTCCTGGACTTGGTGATTCTCGATTTGGGCATGCCCGGCATCGGAGGGTACAAGGCCATGGAGGGCATCCTGGAGACCAACCCTAAGGCCAAGGTGATCATCGCCAGCGGCTACGCGGCCAACGGTGCGGTCAAAAAGGCTTTGCATGGCGGGGCCGCGGGATATCTTACAAAGCCGTTCAATAGCGCCGAATTGCTGGTTACAGTCAGAAAAGTTCTGGATGAAATGTAGATCCTCCGCCGACCAAAATGTTTCGGATTAATCTTTGGTTTCCACTGAACATACCCATGAAAGCTCATTGAGCTTACCATTGAATAGCCACCAAATAGATAAGTACCATTTTACTAACAGTCTAGTGGACTGCGCTGCGTTGAAATAAATAGGGTTTTTATAGTGTTGAATTTGCTAATAATTAGCAAATCAATTCTTGAGGTAGCTGTATTACATCATACCTATCGTATCTTTAATTTACCCTAATTAAATATTACTAACCCAAGTATTCACTCTGGTTGCTGCTAGAATACTCAATACTAATTGTATAATGCTTGATTCAACCGACTATCAATAATAACAAACCAAGTATGGGCCAACTCATCCGAAGAAAAAATATTTATCAATCTCCTATTAGTAAACCGCATACACCGGTAAGGTTCTGGGGAGAGATACGATGCTTTTTCAGGCTTGTCAATCTTGAACATATGTGATGTAGATTCCCCCCAACATGATGCAGGGTAACTCATTTGCTGTTGGCGGGTCAATGCCTGGTCCAGATCATACTCCTCTGCCAGGCGCCCACCGACTTGTCATGTTGATCACATTGGATTCGTATGGCAGAGTACTTCACGTAAGCAAACCCGGTATTTGCCTTATTGGAAGTGTAATTTTCCAGAATCTCTTTCCTTTGACCGCAGCACCCTGACATTGTCCGACCTGGCCCGGTCCGGCTTACCGCCAAATTTGCGGGGGAATCCCTGGCAATGGGATTCTCGCTCCCTTACCTGGCGGTGTGACGCGATTCATTACTCACAGGTGGTAGAGCAGTTCAGCAATACTGGGTTTGTATTGCATGACACAGTTCCCCGCTTCCAAGCTGTGCGCTGGGGTGAAATCAAGCTGCCCGAGCTTTGGGAGCATCAGGCTGAGGCGCTGGATGCCTGGCTGAACCAAGGTTCCGGTCTTGTAGTACTGCCCACCGGCGCGGGCAAGACCGAGGTGGCCCTGGCCATCATGGCCCGTACAGCCATATCCACCCTTATCTTAGCCCCGGTGCGTGACCTGATGTACCAATGGCACCAGCGCATCCTGCGCGGCCTGAACTATGACGCCGGCATCATCGGCGACAATATCTACAACCTCAAACCGGTCTCGGTCACCACCTATGACAGCGCCTACATCCACATGGACAAGTTGGGCGACTGCTTCGGACTCATTGTTTTTGACGAATGCCATCACCTGCCCGGCAAGCTGAGGCGGGACGCCGCCGTAATGTGCGCCGCACCCATGCGGCTGGGCCTCACCGCAACACCCCAGCGCTCGGATGGCAGGCATGCCGACCTGGATTGGCTGATCGGACCCAAGGTCTATGAGATGCCGCTTTCCGATGCCAAGGGCGCAACCTTGGCCGACTATGATGTGGTTCGCATCCCGGTGCACTTGGAGCCTGATGAGCGGGCGCGCTATGATGCGCTTTCTCGTGAGGTGCGCGGCTTCATGTACTAACGGCGGAAGGAAAAGCCCAAGTATTCCTGGGAGGACTTGTGCGCCGAGTCCGGAAAGGACCCTGATGCCAGGAAGGCGCAAAAGGCCTATTTCGCCAAGCAGGCCATTGAAGACCGGGCCAATGAAAAGCTACGGGTGCTGGAGGATATCTTCCGGCTTCATGATGGGTCACGGACTATTGTATTCGTAGGATCAAACGTCATGGCGCGGGACGTAAGCCTGCGCTTCTTGATTCCGTGCATCATCAGCCAGACCAAAAAGCATGAACGCCGTGACATCCTGGAGGGCTTTGCCGGCGATATATATCCGGCTATTGTTGCCAATCAGGTTTTGGATGAGGGGGTGGATGTGCCCAAGGCCAAGGTGGGGGTTGTACTGGGCGGCAAGTCCTCCGGCAGGCAAGCCATACAGCGCCTTGGCCGGCTGTTGCGCAGGCAGGGTGAAGAAAGGGCGGTTTTGTACGAAGTGGTTTGCGAAGAAACCAAGGAAGTGACCCGTTCGAGGGCGCGTAGGAGAAGCGATGCTTACCAGGGCACACGGCATCGCCGAATATAAGGACGGTCGCATACTGCCCGACCGGCTCACAAGCGGGCGGCACGGGCATTACCTGGGTTATGCGAAACGCATGCTGGAAGTCTACCGCCGAGGTACAGGTCAGACCCGTCAGGCCTTGCACAAACAGGTGCATAGCATCTTCGCAGAAGAATATGAGTGCCCCACTCGGCGCATAGATGCCTTTTGTAAGCTTCTGGATGATGAGAGCGAGTTTCTCCGCGACCCCAAGGGTAAGGTGGCCAAATTGAGACGGCGGATTTTTCGCCTTGCTGCGCCGGTTCATCCCTTGGTGCAACAGGCCGACAAGCTTTTCGAGCGGACCGAGTTGGAAACCAAGACCCGCATCGCCAAAGAACTGGGCAGTGAGTGGGAAGAAATTGAAGCCGCCTTTTACAGCGACATGATTGAGTTCCATTGTCTGAAGAAGTTCATTGGTTATCCGGATGCCGCCGCGCTGCTTTCACGCTACAACGTGGCCCAGGTGCAGGTGGCCCTGTATTCAGCCACCGAGATGGTGATCCGGGCTGAGGATGACTTCAAAACCATCCTGCGCCACGCCAAGCTGGCCGGGCTTCTGCACCGCATAAAGCGCATTAGCCCAGGGGCCTATGAAATCCATCTGGACGGCCCCGCCTCAATGCTCAGGCAAACCAGGCGCTATGGCGTCTTCATGGCCGGGTTTCTGCCCAAGCTGATCGCTTGCCAAGGCTGGTCCATGCGGGCCAGGGTGCTCACCCCCCGCCGGGGCTTTCAGGTCATTCTTTCGCTTTCGCCTAATGACGGGCTCAAAAGTCATCTTTCATCACCAGACGAATTCGACTCCGGAGTGGAGGAGGCATTTGCGGCCAAATGGGGTGATGAACCCCGCCGGGGGTGGCGTTTGATTCGGGAAGGCGAGGTGCTGCACAAGGGGCAAAAGGTGTTTGTGCCGGATTTTGTTTTTTCACATGAAGATGGAAGCCGAGTCCCCATGGAGGTGGTTGGCTTCTGGACCGACGAATACTTAAGGGAAAAGGTCGGGACCTTGCGGACCTTGCGGGAGCACAACATAATCCTGGCCGTGGGCCTGGCCGGGGCCAAACGCATAAGCGGTCTGCCGCCGGAGACCATTTATTATACTAGCGCCCTGAAGTTGAAGGATGTGATGGAGCGGTTGGAAAATGGCTGAGCGGAAAAAGCGGACAGCAAAATTGAACTGGAGCAGCGTCAAACGCGAACTTGGCAATTTGGAACGAAATGAGTTGCTCAATCTGATACGTGACCTTTACCAGGCCAGCAAGGATAATCAGATCTTCCTGCACACCCGCCTTGGCCAGGGCGCTGACGTGCTGAAGCCATACAAGGCAACCATCCAGCGATGGATGTGCCCTGATATATTCCGCAACCAGGATTATTCGATCTCCAAAGCCAAGAAGGCCATCTCCGATTACAAGAAAGCCGAGGGAAAGGTGGAGAACCTGGCCGAATTGTCGCTTTATTTCTGCGAGCAGGCCATGGAGTTTCTATACGACTGCGGCCTGGATGATGAAGGTTACTACGATTCCCTGGCCCTGATGTTCGACAATGCACTGAAGCTGATAAGTAGACTTGAGACTGAGATGCAAGACGCCTACCTCGGGCGGATCATGGAGGTGTGGTACAAGAGCAAATCCTATGGCTACTTCCTACCCGATCTAATGGCCGACTCTATTGAGCGGCATGGATTTGTGGCGCTCTTGAAAGAAGAATAGTACGACTTAACCCGTGGTACCAGAGACGCAAAATACCCCTCATTTTACCTCTCGGCATTGTTCCACGAACCAAGCCGATAATTCCTCCTCGCTTAGCCTGCCTTCTGCAAGGGACATGAATACACGATAACGCTCCTCAAGATGGGCGGTCAGGTCCATGCCGTTGAGCCTTAGGAAAAGTAGAGAAACTACCAAAGCCACCCTTTTGTTGCCGTCCACGAAAGGATGATTGCTTGCCAGGCCGTAGGCGTAGCTGGCGGCCAGCCGGGGAATGCTTGCTTGTTCGGTCTCGTAATTGAAGAAGTTTTTGGGGCGCGACAATGCTGAAGCCAATAAACCCTCATCGCGGATGCCAATCAGTCCGCCATGCTCGGCAAGCTGCTGCTTGTGAATTGCCAAGACCACATCGTCCAGCACCCACTGCGGCTGGTTCATGCTACTCTGCCAGCTTTTTCAAAACATCCCGGTTTTCCCGCATGACGTCCCCGGCCAAGTCCATCTGTTTGGCAAAGTCCGGGCGGTATGGGGTCAACTCCACTCCGTTGGGGGTTTCCAGGACGTACAAGGTGTCGCCTTTGGCCACCCGCATTTTAGCCAGTATTTCCTTGGACAGCACCACCCCGGCAGAGTTGCCGACAGTTGTCACTTTAACGGTAGCCATGCAAGCCTCCATTCTGCTCGACGTCATTATAACATAAGTTATAATTCATTACTATCATTGCTCAACAGGGCACAAGAGTCTGGCATAGCCCCTCTTTTTCTGAGCCTATAAATCGCCGACAGGCTGAGAGGGACTTTTGGGGGAAAATGTGGAAAATCGAGCAAAATCTGTAAAATCTGTAAAATCTTCAAGTAAATATTGGATGATAATCCAATAAGTTATTTATTTTTGAGGAGGTTGGCAAACTCGGAGGCGATGACTCCGGAGCCAAAGGCCGTGAGTTCGAATCTCGCACCGCCCACCAGTTTAAGATAAAGAAAAAAAGGGGTTAGCCGAAAGGCTGGCCCCTTTTGAGTTGTAAATACTGCCTCCTTCTGTCACCTTTTTTGTCACCAGCCAAATCCGGAATCAATTCCGCAGCCTTCCGCTGGGCCCCAGCCATGACATGGGTGTAGGTGTTTATGGGCAAGATCAAATTATCAGTAACCCAAAACTCCATACAATCCCCATAGACCTAACCTCCCAGCTTTAATCCGCTCCGCAGTTCAGTGCTTCAGGGTTACCAATAATTGCAACATACTTCGATGTAGGTTGGGGCACAGTGGAATGCAACTATTGATAACCCTATTCTATAAAGCCCAACTTTCACGTTAGAAAACCAGATTGAGCTTATCCTGCCAAAAATCAAAACTAGTTCTCGATCGTTTCTGCACAGATTCCGTAGTCAACCATCATACCAACAGTGAAGTGAAGGAAAATATTATCTTGGCCAACAACAGGGACCCAGAAACTGATAAACTCTTTTCCGTCCATGCTGATTTTTTTAAATTTTGCTTTCTGTTCAGCAAGCGCTTTATTTGCAAGGCAACCTTTATGGGATTCTGGCGAGCCCATTTTAGAGCAGATCATACCTTCTGCAAAACCGATTGTTGCACAAGCAGCATTCACAGCAAGGATATGTCGACTTTTGTCAATCAGCATCACTCCTTCCGGAAATTTTCCCCACATCATCTGAAAAGAATCAATCACACTTTTATCAACCATTTTTCAACCTCCATCGTATTCAACGACATAGTTATTGCCTACATTACATTGCCATATGGAGCAATTTATGTTACGATGAAACCCATGTTATACAGCCACATACATAATATCTTATCGTATCGGACATTAATAATAATCAATTGGACATAAAATGTTTTGGAGCGTAACCACTACCCTGTCGGAATCTTCTGAATGGCATTCCCACGATGTTTTTGAACTTATTCTCTGTCGTGCTGGCACGGGACTGTTGATTCTCGATCAAGAAAATATTGAATTGGTAAGCCGGAGAGCTATTCTGATTGCATCAAAAGCGCGTCACAGGTTTGTTTTCCGAAAGAACGAAACTGCAGATTTTAAATTTGTATGCATTACGCCCGCTGATATAGTTACTCATTTGTCGGCAGCTCAATCATCTTTTCTGTTGAATTTGAATAAACGGGAATGCTCGTTTACTGACTTTCCTGAAAAAACATCTCTGCCATGGGAATTAGTCGAGATGATTCCAGATGGTCTCGGAGATCAAGATCCCGGTGAATTGCACATTGCATGGGCAGTTATTGGTTTGCTATTGGCCTCATGCATGGGAAACAAACGAGACCTTGAGATGGCTTCAGGATCTAAACATATGAATACAATAAGAAAAATATGCGAGTGGCTTGACAGACAGCCAGAGGACCCGGGAGACTTAAACGAGATAGCGTTGCGGTTTGGATTGTCTCGAAGCTTACTTACACGCGAATTTAGAAGTTATACGAATACAAGCATTGTTGAATATATCAATATCCGACGCCTCCAAAAAGCTGGGATAATTCTTTCATCAACAGGTGAAGGTATTGCCGAGGCAGCATTTCAGAGCGGTTTTTCAAGTTTACCCAACTTTTATAGGCAATTCAAAAGAATGTATGGTGTGTCACCAGCTGAATTTCGCAATCAATTCTTTAAAAAAGTCGAAAAGGATGTTTGAAAGATCACATACTGATGGAGATCTCGGCGATAGAGATAGATTGCCAAGCTGATTATCTGTGCATTTGGAAAGGTGCAAAGGCCATGCACCAATATAGCCGGGAGCAGCTGAATGCATTCATTGCCAGCAAAGAAACCGAGCTGCAATACCAAAACCCGGAATTTTTGCTTTACCGGATAAACCCGCAGACTTCCCGGGGATTGGCAGGCAATGAACAGCCATGCAGCCTTTAGCGTGCTGTCGAAAAACCACCCTGTCGGCCCGGATGCGGCGTGGTTCAAATGGATGGTCCACTTATATTGATACCCCGCCGCTTGCGGCGGGGTGATTCACCACCTCAGCCGATATTCATCCTCATTGATATTGGCTATGCCGCTACACGCCCCATTCCAGCAGCACCGACCCGTCGCCGGTGTTGCCGCCCCGGGTGGAGCTTATGGCATTGGCTGCGACCGGGTGATTGGAACCGCCTCCTCCTCCAATGTTTGTTCCACCCGAACCGCCATAATACCCAGCGCCTCCGCCGCCGCTATCCACTTCACCGTGTTCACCGTCACTTCCGGACTGAGTTCCGCTGCCGCTGCTGCCAGTCTGATCGCCTCCCGAGCCTCCGAAGCCTCCCGAGCCTCCACCCACACTATTTGCTCCTGTGTCAGCGCCTCCAGCACCACCATCGTAGCCATTGTACGAGCCACCGCCGCCGCCGCCGCCGGCAGCGGCTACTATTTCGCTAACTGTATAGGAGGGGTTTTGACCAAGTAAAACATAGGATCCGCCACCGCCGCCGCCGCCGCCGTCATATGTGCCGGAACCGTCACCGCCCGGCCACGCACCGCCCGAGGTTCCGCCATCTCCACCCCCCTGGCCGCTGCCATAGACCGCGTCACTGCCTTTTTGGCCCACCAGGATTGTGTAAACCTGGCCTGGTGTGACCGATATATCGGCTACTAATACTCCGCCCTGCCCACCCGTACCACCGGCGCCTCCCGGGTATGCACCAACGCCTCCGGCGCCGCCCCTGGCGGTCACCCGGAGGGTGGTGACGCATGCGGGCACCGTGAATGAATGCGGGCTTGCGGAGCTGGTGTATTGGGTGCTGCCATAGGCGACTTCGGAGCATTGCGCATGAGCCGGCAAAACACCGATTTCAACTATGGGCTTGACCCATTTTGCCGGCAACATGGTGGAGAGGGCCACAGTTCCGCCACCCACGGCCATTGCCTTGAGGAGCTTGCGGCGGTTGATTGGTCTGGGATTTGAAGCGGAACTTAGGAAGATATCTGACTCCCGGCGATGCATAGCAGGTCCTTTCGTGAAAGAGGTGCCGCAGGTACTTTTCGGATTGCGATGTCGTGGGTGAGCGATCAAGTTGAAATTCAGCGGGATGATATCATACTGATAGATCTAGCAGCAATAATTGATTCTCCACCGCTGACTGAAAAAAAAGGTCTCCAGGCAAGCTAAGGTACAATCTGTCACCGCTGTCTATGCCCCCCGCCGGACCTGGTCCGCAGCAAGCTGCTTATGATCCAACCAATATAAAAAACAGCGCTTGTGGGGGCCAGCGATGGCCGCCACAAGCGCTGTGTGCCTGCGGGATGAGGGAAGTTCATGCCTCAAGCCCGATTAGAGCTTACCAGGCATAGACGTTTTTTCATGCAGACTGGCTTCAGCCCTGCCTGGTTGCCAGTTCCTCGAATATCATGCCGTAGGCCTGTTGGCCCCGGTCAAAACTGCTCACCCGGAAAAACTCGTCCGGGGCATGCACGTGTTCGTCATTCAGGCCAAAGGCGAAGTTGATCAGGGGCTTGCCCAGGTTTTCCAGTAAAATGCCGCTGACCGGAACGGTTCCGCCCATACGGACCACATAGGGCTCCTTTCCGTATAGAGCCGTTAACACCTTGCCCGCAGCCAGGTTGCCCGGATGCTCTTCCGCCATGTTAAAGGGCACTGCCGCGCCTTTTAGGGGATAGGCCTTGACATCAGCCCCTGGAGGAGCCAGGCGCTGCACCTGTTTGATGATCTTTTGCACGATGTCCGCCGGGTCCTGGTCGGCCACCAGGCGGCAGGTGATTTTGGCGTGGGCTTCCGCCGGAATCACTGTCTTGACCCCTTCGCCCTGGAATCCGCCCCAGATGCCGTTGATCTCCAGGGTGGGCCTGGTCCAAGCCCGCTCGCAGGTGCTGTAACCCGCCTCCCCAAAGGCTTCCTTTACTCCGATTTGGCTGAAATAGTCCTCCTGATCAAAGGGCAGTTCGGTTATCCGGCGGCGCTGGTCTTCTGTCAGATCGACCACATCATCGTAAAAACCATCTACCTGGATGCGGCCTTCATCATCATGCAGTGCGGAAATAATATTGGTAAGCGCCTGTATGGGGTTTATGAAGGTGCCGCCGTAACTGCCTGAATGAGAATCGCTGGCGGCGGTGCTCAGGTCAATCTGCAACCCGCACAACCCCCGCCGGCTGACCACCAGGGCCGGCTGATCCTCGCCCCATTGACTGCCGTCGGCGCTGAGCACGAAATCGCAGGCCAGCATGTCCTTATGGGCCACGATGTAGTCCGGCAAGTCCGGGCTGCCGATTTCCTCCTGGCCTTCAAAGAAGAACTTGAGGTTCACGGGCAATTCGCCGCTGGTTTTCAAAAAGGCCTCGGCCGCCAGAATGGACGGCAGCATGTTGCCCTTGTCGTCGGCCGCTCCCCGGGCGTATATCTTTCCGTCTTTTATGACCGGTTCAAAGGGCGGGCTGGTCCAAAGCTCCACCGGGTCCACCGGCTGGACATCGAAATGGCCATAGACCATAACGGTGGGCCGGTCCGGGGCATGCAGCCATTGGCCGTAGACCACCGGATGGCCGCCGGTTTCCCCGATGCTCACCTCCTCCATACCGGCGGCTTCCAAACGGGCCTTGACCCATTCCGCAGCCCGGCGCACATCCGGGGCATGGTCCGGAAGGCTGGAAATGCTGGGGATTTTTATGAAGTCCATGAGTTCAGCAAGAAAGCGTTCTTTGTTTTCAGCAAGATAGTTCTGCCAGGCTGTCATTACTAATTCCTTTCAAAGTGCTGGTGCATTTAAGAATCTGCGTGAATCCCTCTAGGAGGGTCCATTCCCCTAAGCTTGCTTAGTTATCAAATAAGTCTTTATCCGTTTGATACCCCGTAGCTTGCTGCGGGGTAGTTAGCTTGCACGCATGCTTTGGGCTGGTTTGTTTTTACTCAAACCTCAACGGCTGGGGCGGATGATGGATGTCAGGGGTTAAAATGGCCACTAACGCGTTAGTACATTAATAGGAGAGGGCTCCAGATATGCAATTATAATCGAACCAGAAGACATAGTACCAATGGCTACATCAGCCCATTGGCGCTTGAAACCAAAATGGTCGCTTAACAATCTGTCCGTTGTTTCTGGGTAAGATCATTTACATCCCGTATATGGTTACGGTTCCTTTGGAGCGATCCCCCCGGTCCACCCAGGTGCCCTGCGCATTACTGTTTGAGAGCCTCATGGTATAAACAACATTCAGATGCGCCCCGCCTCGTTTAATGGCCTGTACTTCGGTAAAAGTCAAGGTCCTGCCATTGAGCCTTCCGCGGATTAAATGAATGCTGTTCAGGCTCTTCCAAGTGAGTTCACCGACCAATTCTCCGCTTGAACTGGAAAAACTTGTAATGCGGATCGAGAACGGCCAGGATCTCCCGCCTTGGAAAGCTTTTCCATTAAAACGGTTTCCATGGATAAAATTATCGATCCAGTTTCCGGTCTTGTTTATTGGGGATGAAGCCGATCCACCATTGGATGAGGTTGAGGGCTGACTGCTAACCGGCCTACCAAACACCTCGGCAAACCCGGTCCCCCTGGATCCGGAATTCTGAGACCAGGTTGCAGGGTCCGAATCCACAATGGTGTAAACGCCGGGCTCCAGCCGAACATTCGGACGCACCGTCCAGTTAGCATTTGGGGTATTGTACATGCCAGGCCATCCTTGAGCCCGCCATGAACCCACCCCTTTAATGCCAATTTTGCCTGGAGGTGCGCCTTGTTTATTATTCCAATGATAGGTATCAATTCTTGTGATAACCATTGGGCGCATAATTTTGAATGTAGGAGCTTTGAAATTATAAACCTTATTCTTGTTAGTATTGGAAAATATTTTCATATCGCCTGCATTGGCTGCCGGCGCAATAAAAATCCCCAATATAAATAGCAGAACTATCTTATAATAAATTGAAATGCCAGGCATTACACTTCGATCTGTTTCTATTTCTGTATCACATTTTCTATCCATCATTACTCACCTTATGTACCGGTTAGAAACATTTAGTGCAGCTCTTTAAGTTTCTCATATTCATCTTTGGACATAATCTGGATATATTTAAAATCACCCATGTCTTGCAAACGATTAGCGTTCCAATGGCCTTGGCCATCGTAAATGGTTCCAGCAACTAAATTTATCCAGCCATGATTTGTAGCCCAATTTGTTGTACCCTTGATGAATTTATTATTTTTATCAAAAGCAGCAAAATATATATTAATTCTTTGTTCAATTTTACCTTTAGAGTTTATGATATCTTTATTAATTTTTACTCTTACATTAAATTTAATGCTGCTATAAATTAGCTTTGTAATTTCTATATATTGAACAGTATAGGGAATTTCACCGACGACTTTATAGGGTAATTTACTGCCAACAATTTGGTGGGTTGAGTTGAATTTTGCAATCCTGCTTTTAAATTGATCCCTCTTTGCTCTTGCCAATTTTTTTAATTTCTTTTTATCTTCTCTAGTCTTTGCCGTGCTATATTTGGCTTTGAGATCCATCATGCTCTGAGCGTATGACTGGTAAATAGGTGGGAGTTTTCCAAAGTATGGATTACTGTCACCCACTATTTTTGCATCAGATAACGATGGTATCCAAATAACAACCATCAGAAAAAATGTGATTATCGCAAGTTTAATATTTCTAGTGGGTAATGAATACAATGGAAGCTCCTTTAGTTGGTTAATGCTCAGCTTCACTAATAACGCGCGGGCTATATAGTAACCGTAGATGTTGCAGTTTGTATCGTTTGTTGAATCCTCAATAACTGCAGCACTGCGTGGCTCTAGTGTCCCAAAACGAGTAGTCTACTCCTGCTGTCAACTATTGTCCATGAATGGACCCAGATTTGCGGCAGTTGCCGGGTTGTCACTTTAACCTGAATTATTGCGGCAGTAGCCGCGTTTCACTTCTTTTTAAGCCTTCTGGAGTTCCCGATGGCATTCGTTCCTTCAGCCTGTGGATTCCAAAGGATTCATCGCCTTTCCGTTAAAGCGATCTTTTACTGAAATCCTCACGGTAACCGCAATCTCCTGTATTTCGAGCATTACTGTTTGATCTATCCCATCATTGGCGGACACCGAGTTAAGATGTGATGAGTGTGGTCATCCCCCCAGTTTGGGATAATGGTCTTGGGAAAGAATGGACCATTAACCGGAGGGAAGACCATGATTTATGTTGGCATGGACGTACACAAGAAGACCACCACTTATTGCGCCATCAATAAAGAAGACAAAGTGATTCGCCGCGCTACGGTTCCCAGTGGTGAAGCAGGCTGACTGGAAGCCGTGGAAGATTGGCTTGCCGATGGTGTAGAAGTTACGCTTGAGACCGGATGCATGACCTGGTGGGCGGTTGATGTTCTTCGGGAAGCCGGAATTGAGCCGGTTGTGGTTAATGCCCGCCAGTTCAAGATGATCACAGACAGTGGGTCCGGCAATCTGAGCGGGACCAGGGACTGCGGGCGGGTCTGACGACATCCGAGCGTGAGGAACTCAGGCAGCTCAAACGCGAGGTCCGCGAGCTGAAAAGGACCAACGAGATCCTGCGCCAGGCAGCGGCTTTTTTCGCCCAGGCGGAGCTCGACCGCAAACCGGGGTGATGGTGTCATTTATTGACCGGCACCGCCATATCCACGGGGTCGAGCCGATCTGCGCATCTTTGCCGATCGCCCCGTCGACTTATTTTGAGTATAAGGCCCGTGAGGCCGATCCGAAGCGTCTGCCGCCCAGAGTGAAGCGGGATGTGTATTTGCGTGTGGAGATACTCCGGGTGTGGAATGAAAACTGCCAGGTCTATGGCGCTCGCAAGGTATGGCTGCAATTGAACCGTGAGGAGATCATTGTGGCCCGCTGCACGGTGGAGCGCCTGATGCGCGATATGGGCTTATCTGGAGTTGTCAGGGGCAAAAAGTTCAAGACCACCACACCGATGATGAAGCTTTCCGGCCAGCCGATCTGGTCAAACGCAACTTTACGGCCAGCCGTCCCAATGAGCTGTGGATTGCCGATTTGAGCTATGTAAGGACTTGGCGCGGATTCGCATATGTGGCCTTTGTGGTCGACGTTTTCGCCAGCATGAGGGTGGGCTGGTGCGTATCAACTTCCTTGAAAACCGACCTGCCCCTTACCGCCTTGGAGCAGGCTGTTTTCGCCCGTCAGAACACTGGTCATCTGGTCCATCACTCGGATCAAGGATCGCAATACCATTCAATCCGCTACACCGAGCGCCTGGCTGACGCCGGCATTGAGCCCTGGGTGGGAAGCGTGGGCGATGCCTATGACAACGCCATGGCGGAGTCGGTTATCGGATTATACAAGACTGAAGTGATCAATAAACAAAGTCCCTGGAAACATCGTCAAGCCGTGGAATTCGCCACCCTGGCCTGGGTGGATTGGTTTA
This sequence comes from Desulfarculaceae bacterium, assembly GCA_963675675.1. Lineage (GTDB taxonomy): Bacteria > Desulfobacterota > Desulfarculia > Desulfarculales > Desulfarculaceae > Dethiosulfatarculus. The sequence goes on along the minus strand of OY776512.1, from coordinate 5,415,667 downwards.
ATAACCGTCGGCTCCTGGAGCCCATTGGAAATATCCCACCCATTGATCTGGAACAGATATATTATCAGGATAAACAGAGTCAGGTCATGGTGGCTTGACTCAAATAAAATCCTCTCCGGTTTTTCCGGGGCGGTTCATACCGTTTCTGAAGGCAATTATTCCGGGGTGGCCGGTGTGGTACCGAGCTATCTTGATGGCGTTTTCCACGGCCTCAGCCCCGGAGTTGGCCAGCATGGTTTTTTTGGTCCCCCGACAGGGAAGCAAGTGGTTTAGCCTTTCGGCCAATTCTATATAGGGCTGATACATGGTGATATGGAAGCAGACATGCAGGTAATCAGAAGCTTGAGACACCACCGCCTCCACCACTTTGGGATGCCGGTGCCCCACGTTGAGCACGCCGAAGCCGCCCGCGAAATCTTAGAACTCGCGCCCTTCGATATCGGTGATCAAGCAGCCTTCTGATTTGGCGATAAAAAAGGGAGTCAAATCGCCCACGCCCTGTGGCACACTCGCTATTCTGCGTTGTGTCCATAGCTCGGTCTGACTTTGCATCTATATTCTCCTAATAAAGTAATCCGGCTATGAGCCAACATTTCCTCAGTTGATAAACCTGCCGACACCTAAAGTGAGTTTGAAAAAGTAGTGATCCCGGAAATATGCCGGCGGTTTTTTGGTATTTATTTAAAGCGATTTCAGCTTTTCAGGGTACGTCTCTTTGATCAAAGCGCGGGCCAAAATCTGGGCCGGGTCAATCAGGCTGATCCCCGCATGGGAATCAACCGGCAAGGCCAGCGGTAGCTCGGTGCAGCCCAGGATCACCGCAGCCGCACCCAGCTTGCCGAGGGCCCGCACAGCTTTTTCAACCGTTTTACGGGCCATCGGGCTGACCGGGTTCGATTGCGCCTTGATTCCATCTTCCGGGTGGTATATTGCGGAGTGGACTTCTTGAGCCAAGGCATCATCAGGCTGGATTGTGGGGATACCGGCCCGTTCCAGATAGCCCTTGTAAAGATCGCTTTTATAGGTGCCCATGGTGCTGAGCACCCCAATGGGCGAATGGATATCGAACTTGGCCTTCAGTTCCTTGACCACCTCCGAAATCATATTGAGCAGCTTGATGCTGTGTTTGCCCTGTTTCAAGCACGCCTCTATCTCGTAAAATATATCGGTGGCATGTGCTGTGTTGCAGGGTATCCCGGCCACGTCAGCCCCAGCCGATTCCAACATTGTAATGACCTCGTACAAGCCCCTGGCAGGGTTGGCTACATCACGCTTCAATAGGTAGCGGGTGCGGTCATTGATATGAGAAGGCAAAGAGGCCAGAATCACCGGCACATGCTCTTGGTCGCTACGGGCAATAGTCTGGTCATAGATCTTGCGGTTTAGATCCAACCCGGCATAGGGCCCCACTCCACCAACGATGCCGATGATCTTGCCCTTAATTCTTTTTTGTTCAACTTGCTGCATAGTCTGAAACAATGCGATTGCTGATTTTTAATCTCAACTGAAGATATCATTACCTATTAGGAGCAGACCCAGATTGCCAGATCTGGGCAAATGTCTTGGCATATGCCGCAGCTGACGCATTTTTCCGGATCGGTCTGCTCCACATAATTAGCACCCTTGGCGTTGCGCTTCTGAGATATCTCCAACACCTTTTTAGTACAACTGACCACGCATAAACCGCAGCCCTTGCAAACTTGCTCGTCCAGGCAGACGCTCATCTCAAACTCCGATATTCTTTAAAATCTTGACAATTTGTTGGGGTGTGCCGGCAGTGTGTGCACCGGCCTTGGAAAGGGCGGTGAGTTTACTGGCCGCGGTGCCTTCCTCGCCCTCTACTATGGCTCCAGCGTGGCCCATCTGTGCACCGGGAGGGGCCGAACGTCCCACTATCATGGCCACAACCGGTTTGCTCATATGGTCCTTGATGTACATGGCCGCACGGTGCTCCAGCTTGCCGCCGACCTCGCCCAATAACACCACCGCCTTGGTCTGGGGATCGTTTTCAAACTCCCGCAGCACCTCTTCATGGGTGGTGCCCCAGACCGGGCCGCCACCGATGCCCACCACTGAAGACTGTCCAATACCCGCATCGGTCAGCACCCGGCACACCTCATAGGAAAGCGACCCGCTTTTGGAGACCACGCCTACCGATCCTTCCATGAGCATCTGGTGGGGGTGCACCCCTAGCTTGCACTTGCCCGGGGAAATCAAGCCGGGAGTGTCCGGTCCCAACACCCGGCAGCCGGTGAGCTGGGCATAACGCATGATGCTTACAATGTCGTTTTCCGGTATGCCCTCGGTAGTAAGCACCAAAAACGGGATCCCGGAGGAAATGACCTCATAGGCCGCCATTTTGGCAAATGCAGCCGGGACATAGCTGATGGCCGCATCTATTTCGTGTTCGGCCACTGCCTTAGACACCAGATTGTAAACCGGGATGCCGTGCACTTCCCGTCCGCCCTTACCCGGCGTAACCCCGGCCACTATTTTGCTCCCGTACTCCTTCATGATGCGGGTCTGAAAAGACCCAACATTTCCGGTAATCCCCTGAACAAGGATACGGGTGTTTTCATCAATGAAAATTGCCAAATTCTTATCTCACAACCTGAACAGCCTGCCGGGCTGTTTCAAATAGATCCGCCTGGGCCTTGATACCGTGAGCGGCCAGAATTTGGATGCCTTCTTCAGCTTTTGTTCCGCACATCCGCACGGACAGCGGCACCTGGCTGGGGTTCTTTTTAAGGTATGCGTCTATGCCTTCGGCCACTTGATCCATACGAGTAAGGCCGCCGATCAGGCTGATAAGCAGGGATTTTACCCTGGAGTTCGCCATGACGATCTCCATGGCCTGCTCAGCCGCTTCGGCCGCGGCCTTGCCGCCCATCTCGCAAAAATTGGCCGGTTTGCCCCCCAAGTCCTTGACCAGATCCAAGGTAAGCATGCCGGTTCCGGCGCCATCGGCGATAATTCCGATATCCCCATTCAAGAGCACATAGGAAATATCGTACTGCTCCGCCAGCACCTCGGCATGGCTGCGTTTTTTGACTATGCGTCCGGCCTGTTCCTCCCTTAGTTTCCGCATTTGCTCCCTAAGGCGGTAGCAGGCGTTATCATCAAGGATAATTTTCCCATCCAGGGCGTAAAGCCCCTGGTTCGTGATGGCCAGTGGATTAATCTCCACCAAGGTGGCATCCTGATTACGCAGGATATTCCAGACGCCCTGCACCACCTGTTTGAATTGCTCATCAGCCGGTATGTCCAAATCCGCGGCCAAGGCCTGGATGTCATAATCCATGAGCCCCACCAAAGGATCTATCCTTTTGCGCAGGATCTTGTGGGGCGATTCCTTGGCCAGCTGTTCGATATCCACCCCGCCTTCCTTGCTGGCCACCAGCATGGGCCGGTTGACTTCCTTGTCATTGAGGCAGCAAAGGTATATTTCCTGCCTGATATCCACGGCCTCTTCGGCCAGCAGGGTTTTAATCCGGTAGCCCTTGACCTCTTTGTCAAGCAGGGTTTCCGTTTGGCTCCGTGCTTCCGCCAGGTCATGGACCAGTTTCACGGCACCGGCCTTGCCCCGGCCGCCCACCGGAATCTGGGCTTTTAGAACCACGGGATATGACAGCCCTTCAAGGTCGGATGCTCGCTCAACCATTTGGGATGAAGGGATGGGTATCCCGTTTTGGGCCATTATTTCCTTTGCCTGAAATTCTAGTAGTTTCATGGCTAATCAATATCTCACTCAGATTAGTTTTCCGCCGCCAGCCGTATGCCGCTTTCAGCGGCCTTCAGGTTGGCATCCAGGAACTTGGCAGGTACATTGGCGGTTATGATCTCCAGAAGGTCATCTTTGCCGAATATGCCGGTCTTTTCCTGGAGATACCCCAGCATCACCATATTGGCCGCCAGCTTCACCCCGATCTCCGTTGCCACGCGGGTTGCCGGAACCTCCCATACGGTGATGTCGCCGCGCTCTGGTTTTTGCACAAATTCAGGGTCGATGATCAAGGTTCCACCCTGCCTTAGGGTTCCCAGGAACTTGTTCAACGCAGGCTGGGACATGGCAACCACCATGTCCATTACATCGGCCAGGGGAGATTCGATCTGCTCATCTGAGACGATGACCTCTGCCTGGCATTCGCCGCCTCGGGCTTCGGAACCATACGACTGCATCTGCACCGCGTTTAGACCGGCCTTGGTCACGGCGGTGGTTCCAAATATTATGGCCGACAAGACAATGCCCTGACCGCCGAAACCGCAGAATCTGATATTCAAGTTCTTGCTAGACATTCTGATCCTCTCCCTTGTCAACAGACAGAACTGCCCATAAAGACCGGTTTTTGTTTGTTTACAAAGGTTCCCTGGACGAATTTGCCTTCCAATTCCGCCGCTGACATGGTTTCGGCTTTTTTCATGGTCACGGAATTTTTTTTGATCCACTCCAGAGACTCGATCGCGCTGCCGGTACCCAAGGCCCGTCTGCCAAAATTGGTGGGGCATTGGGTGACGATCTCCACCAGGGAAAAGCCGGTGTGGTTTATGGCGTCTTTGATCGCGTTTTTGGCGCCTTTGGGATTGGCGGTGGACCAGCGGGCGACATAGGTGGCCCCGGCGGTCTCGGCCAGCTTGCAGATGTCAAAGGGCTCCTCCGCATTGCCATAGGGCGTGGTGGCCGACTTTACGTGCAGCGGAGTTGTGGGGGCCATCTGGCCGCCGGTCATGCCATAGGTGAGGTTGTTGACCACAATCATGGTCACATCCAGGTTGCGGCGGCAGGCGTGGATAAGGTGGCCGCCGCCAATGGCGCTGGCATCGCCGTCGCCCGCGAATATCACCACTTTGAGCTCAGGTTTGTGCAGCTTGATGCCGGTGGCCCAGGGGATGGTGCGGCCATGCACTCCGTGCAGGGCCTCGGCGTCGATATAGACCGGAATCCGGGCGGCGCAGCCCACCCCGCCGATGCCGACAAACTTGTCAAAATCCAGATGGGTCTCGTCAGCCGCCTTCAAAAAGAAGTTAAGCACCTGGGCCGCGCCGCAGCCCGGGCAAAAGAAATGCGGCAAAGAATTGGGCCTGAGATATTTCCATAACGGATGCTGTGTCACTTGACCGCCTCCTCAATTGCGCTAAGAACCTCGGCGGTGGTGTGTATCTCACCGCGGTTTTTCAGAATCCTGCCGGTCTCGCAATTGGGAGCGCACACCCTTTCCACCTCGTTGGCATATTTGCCGATGTTCATCTCGACCGTCAGTATCTTGCGCATCCTTTTTGAGAGATCTTTCAGGTGCCGTTCGGGCACCGGCCAAATGGTGTCCAGTTTGAGCACCCCTACCTTGATCCCCTTTTCGCGGGCAAGCCCGGCGGCCTGGCGGGCCGGACGCGCCTCGCTGCCATAAGCCACCAGAGCGATGTCGGCGTCATCCAGCAAAAACTCCTGAACACTCACAATGTCATCATAATTGGCCCGCACCTTGTTGGTGATGCGGTGGTAAAGATCGTCAAACACATCGGGGTCCCATGCGATGCCGCCCTTTTCGTCGTGGGGATTCAATGAGTGTAAAATCCGGTAGCCCTCGCCGAAATCGGGCAGGGGTGGAGCTTGGTTATCCTCGGCCCTAAACGGTAAGAAATCTTCTCTGGGCACGTTTGGTTTTTTGCGCCTGACAATATGGATCTCATCCTCCGGCGGAATAACCAGTTTTTCCCTCATAAGGGCGATTGTGGTCTCGGACATCACCATGACCGGAGTGCGGTATTTTTCAGCCAGATTAAAGGCCCGCAAGGTGAAATCGAACAACTCCTGCACTGATGAGGGAGCCAGCACGATGTGCTCGTGGTCACCGCTGGCCCCCCAGCGCAACTGCATGACGTCCGCCTGGGTGGCATAGTTCTCACCCCGGCATCGCATCACATCCACCAACACAATGGGTATTTCGGAGGCCACGGCATACCCGATGCCTTCTTGCATATAGTTGAACCCGGCGCTGGCGGTCGCGGTCATCGCCTTGGCTCCGGCCAGGACGCTCCGCTCAAAGCATAGATGGAGCAAAGCTCATCCTCGCCCTGGAAAAACACGCCGCCGGTCTTGGGCATCCTTTGGGACATGTACTGCGATATCTCATTGGCCGGGGTGATGGGGTAGCCCGCGAAAAAATCGCAGCCTGCGGCCAGGGCCCCCTCCACCACGGCATGGTTACCCAACATGAAGTGGGTGCCCGATAGAACCTTTTTATCCGTGTTTGGCATATAAACTTCCTATTTTCGTTATGCCCGCCTGGTCCTTGCTGGATCAGACGGCTTTTTGGCAAACTCTAAAGCTCCCTGAAAAAGCTTTCTATGCGGGCCATGCCCTCTTTGATCACCTCCGGGCTGGCCGCATAGGAAAGACGCAGGAATCCTTCAGCGCATTCCCCAAAAGCCACTCCGGGCACACAAGCAACATGGCGCTCCTCCAAAAGCCGGGTGGCCAGCTCCACCGAACCCAGATTACTCTTGTAGGAGGGGAAGCAGTAAAACGCGCCTTGAGGCTCAACCTCTAGATCCAAGTATTCGGATTGCTTGATGAGCCCAATCATCAGTTCGCGGTTTTGGCGGTAGATTTCCTGCATCCCCTTTATCTGGCCGGCACTCTCGCTGCTGCCTAAAGCTTCGATGGCCCCCCACTGGGCGAATGAGGTCACGCTGCTGGTGGAATGGGAGTAAATCTTCAGCATCCCTTCCACCACCTCGGGCGGGGCAACCGAATAACCCAGCCGCCAGCCGGTCATGGCATAGCTTTTGGAAAAGGCATTCACGGTGATGACGTTGTCAAACTCCGAGGCCGGGGAAAAGTGCTCCTGCCCGTAGATCTGGTATTCGTAAACCTCATCAGACATAAGCAGGGCCCCGTGCCTTGCGGCTATTTCGGCCAGAGAGCGCAGCGTCTCCTTGCTGAATACCGCACCCGAGGGGTTGCAGGGCGAGTTAACCACCACGATCTTGACCGCATCATCCATTACCTCCGAGAGGCGTTCCAGATCGGGCGAGAATCCATTATCCGGACTGGATGGCACCCGTTTGACCTCGGCCCCGTTTATCTGGGCGGCGGCCTCATAGCTCACCCAGGCCGGGTCCAGCAGCACCACCTTGTCCCCTTTTTGAAGCATAGCCGTAAAGGCCAGATAAATGGAGTATTTGCCTCCGGCTGTTACCACCACTTGATCCGGACTGGTCATGATGCGGTTTTCTTTTTCTAACTTTTTGCAAATGGCCTCTCTGAGCGGCATCACCCCTGCTGTTGGTTGGTATTTGGTCTCGCCCCGCATAAGAGCCTGAATGGCCGCTTGTTTGATATTTTGGGGGGTGTCAAACGCGGGCTCACCCACTCCCAACGACAAAATGTCATCCACGCCCTGCTGTCTCATTTCCTTAACCCGGTTATCCACAGCCTCAGTGGCCGAGGCTTCAAGCTTCACTATGGGGTCCGCCAGGTATTTGAATTTCATTCTGTCTCCCTTTTTTGCTGCGCCAAAGGTCCAGCAGCGGCAGCAATCCCTGGTTCCAGTTAAGATTTTTCTTTGAAAGTCCCTTTTACTCAGCATTCGCAGCGGCAAAAAGAAGCCTTCCATCGTGCTGGAACCACTGGGGCTCGTATAATGTTTTGTATGCTTATTAAGACATTGATTGGTCAGGCGTGCGCCACACCTTCAACGTACTTTTCCTTGGCCCTAGCTTGGTCTTTTGGCATGCGCCTTTTCTGCAAAAATACGATTATTGCTATAAGCAGGAAGGCTGGGACATAGAACCACTGCTTGGCTATCCGCTCTTTGGGCAGCTGCAATTGACACAGCTCCCATCCAGCCAGAACACCGCTTTGAGCAATCTCCCTGCCGGGGAAAACCGCCGCGGCTATGACCTTTTCACCCTCAACCTTGAACACAACCCCCGCATTCCGGGAGAGCCGCTGTTTCCCCGGCTTGCCGGCAGGCCCCAAGGGGGTGAGAACCACCCTGGTTGTATCTTCACCGCTGAAATTATGACCCCGGAACATCAAGCGTATTTTCTGGCCGTCGGGCTGCTTTTCAGCGATTTCAATAATATTCTTGACCGGAACCTGGGCGTATTTATCCTGGATCTGATCAAGCCAAAACGAAGGGTAGAACAAAGTGAAGGCGGCGAGCAGCAAAAGCGCACTTTCCCAAATGCGGTTTTTGGTTATGAAATACTGCTGGGTGGCGGCGGCGAACACCATTATGGCGGCCACGGCGACTATGAATACGATCAGACCATGCCAAAATGAGCCAACGCCAAACAGGAGCAATTCCTGGTTGAATAGAAAAATAAACGGTAAAATTGCGGTGCGCATGCTGTAGCCGAATGAAATGATGCAGGTTTTCATGGGGTCGGCTTTGGCAACCGCGGCCCCGGCAAAGGCATCCACGGCCACCGGAGGAGTGGTTCCCGAAATCAGCCCGAAATAGAATACGAAAAGATGTATGGCGAACGGCTCCACAGACAGCCCGTTCTGGGAGGCCAGCTGCACAAAGGGCTGAGCCATGACCGAGGCCACCACAATGTAGTTTGCCGTACTGGGCAATCCCAGGCCGAGCACCACACACATAACCGCGGTGAACAAAAGCATCAAAAGCACATTGTTGCCGGAGACGGTTGCTATGATATCGGTCATCAAAAGCCCCACGCCGGTGAGAGACACCACACCCACGATGAAACCGGCGGCAGCCATTGCGATAGCCACCGTGACCATGTTACGCGACCCGTTCACCATTCCATGGAACAGGTCATTAAGCCCCTCCTTGAACATTTCCGGGGTTACGCTCTGTTTTCTGAACAGGGCTATCAAAGGACGCTGGCTGAGCAGCATCACCAGCAAGCACAAAATGGCCCATTGAACAGAAAATCCAGGTGAAAAACGCTCCACCATCAGGCACCAAATAAGCACCGCCACCGGCACCACATAGTAAGCCCCGGCCACGAGGATGGGCTTTACGCTCGGTTGGGCCTGCAATGATATTTCATCGTCCAAGAGGTTGTCCGGCTGGCGTGCGGCCAGATACAACAACAGCAGATAGGAAACCGACACCAGCAAGATAGCCGCCCACACAGTGTAGTCTCCGAACACGAACTTGAGTCCGGAGATGGCAAAGTAAATGCACACGCTGCTGACGATGAACAGCATCAGACAAGTTATAAATAGAAAGGCCTTTTTGAAGATAGTGGATTCAACCACCCGCTTGGCCACGGGGATGTTTTCTTTCAAGGCTTCAATATGAACAATGTAAAAGAGCGCCATGTAGGAGATGACGGCAGGCACGAAGGCGTGTTTGACTACGTCATAGTAACTAATGCCCAGCATTTCGGCCATTACAAAAGCTGCCGCTCCCATGATAGGAGGCATGATCTGCCCATTCAAGGACGAGGCGACTTCGATGGCCCCCGCTTTTTCAGGAGAAAATCCCGACTTGCGCATAAGTGGGATAGTGAAGGTTCCGGTCGTGACTATGTTGGCGATGGTGGAGCCCGAAATGAGGCCTGTCAGTCCCGATGAAACAACGGCCGCCTTGGCGGCGCCGCCACGGTAATGGCCCAGAAGAGCCATTGACAACCGTATGAAAAAGCTTCCCGCCCCAGCCCGGTCCAAAAGGGAGCCAAACAGCACATACAGAAAGATAAAGCCGTTGGATACGCCAATCGGCAAACCGAATATGCCCTCGGGAGTCAGCCAAAGATGGTCCACAAATCTGTTCAGGGAAACCCCGGCGTGGGCTATCAGCGAGGGCATATACCGGCCGCCAAAAGCGTAGAGTGCGAATACAGAGGCAACCAGCACCATGGGCAAACCCACTATCCGGCGGGTTGCCTCCATCAGGCATAATAGACCGACCACTGAAATAACCACTTCCGTAACGGTGTGGGTGCCGCCCAGGCGGTCGGCGATGTCATCGTAAAAAACCGTGACGTACAAACAGCACCCTGCAGCGACAATGCAAAGAACCCAGTCGGTCAGGGGTATTTTGGTCTTGGGTGAATTTGCAAATGCAGGAAATGAAAGCAGAGCCAGAAAAATACCGAACGCGAGGTGAATATTTCTCTGCTGATTGTCGTCGAACAGTAGGAAGTCCAGTTTAAGGGGCAAGGGAGAAGCTATGTACAACTGATAGCAAGCCCACAAAAAAGCCACCATAATAAGAAGCCGGTAAATGAAGGGCCCCGGAGTTCTGCCCCCGAAATCTTTTGCGGCTAAAGACTCCAACACCTTGCGGTCCAAATCGTGATCCTGCACACCAGTCTCCTAAATGGAATTTCCAAGCTTGCTTTTAGAGCTGAATAATCGCGTCAACCAATACCAAACTTTGCACTACACCGGTTCATCAGCAAATCTGAATTCTGCTTAAGTGGGAAGCACAGCATTGGCGAGTGATTCAAATAGATATGCAGCCAACTAAGTTGTGCTTCCCCCTATAGGTTTACCGTAGCCCTTAACTATTTGATCAAGCCTACTTCTTTGTAGTATTTCAGAGCGCCGGGATGGTAAGGAGCGCTCTGTCCATTCTTGGAGGAGCCTTCCCTGGTCATACCCACAAAAAGGGCGGACTGTTTTTTGAATTTTTCAAACTCATCGAAAACCGCTTTGGTAATCAGATATGCCACACCCTCATCCAGGTCGGTGGTGGTGACCACCGTGGCCGGCATGCCCCAAGATTTGATAGTGCGTTCCTGTCCCGGATAAGAGCCCTTAGGTATTTCCATGCGGCTCAGGTAGGGAATTTCATCAACCCATTTGTAAATAGTCTCATCGTTCCAGTCGGCCAGTTGGGCATCGCAGGAGTTGGTTGCTTCCACAATGCTGGCCGTGCCGATAGCCACCGGGAAGAAAAACGCGTCGATCTTTCCGTCACACAAAGCCAGGGCCTGCTCACGGGGGGTGAGCTTAGTGTCCTGCTTGAAGAATTCATCTGCGGTCAAGTTGTACTTGGAAAGAGCCTCATAAACCGTGGATTCGGTGCCTGAGCCCACATTGCCGGTATTGACGATCTTGCCCTTGAGGTCCATGAAATTTTTGATATTGGCCTCTTTACGGGTCAGGATCTGCATAGGTTCGATCTGCAGGGAAAAGAGGAACCGGATTTTAGGGTTGGGTCCTTCCTTTTTAAACTTGCTGCTGCCATTGTGGGCATGAAACTGCCAGTCCGCCTGGGAAAAACCGACATCGATATCGCCGGCCCGCAGCGAACGGAGGTTGCCTACCGACCCGGCAGTGCTCTCTACTGAGCAGTGGATGTTGTGACCGTATTTTTTCCTGGTTTTGTTGATTATGTTGCACACAAAACCGCCAGCAGGATAGTAGCCGCCGCCGATTCCACCGGTGCCGATAGTGATGAATTTTTTTTCGGCAGCCTGGGCAGTCGGAGACATAAGAACAACTGTTAGTCCCAACATCAAGACTATCGCGAAGATTTTCCCACTTCTAAGCATTACATCCTCCTTCAAATTTCTTAGCATTTAGATAACTAGCAATTCCCTTGAAATGCCGGACAGCGTTTTGCACCCGCTCTCGGTTACAATGGCAGTCTCACTGACCCCAACCGTAAAGACGCCATAAATCCTCAAGGCCGGCGGTATATGGAAGACCATTCCCGGTTTCAGAACCGTCTTTACGTCCGTGTACAGGCTCAGGACATTGCCCTCTCCCCAATCAGGGGCAAAGGCGGTGCCTATGCAGTAACCCGTGCGCTTTTTATAGTTTTCCGTGTAGCCGTCGCGGTCTATCACTTTCTGGCATGCATCGTGAACCTGCTCGCAGGTGTTCCCGGGCTTCAACATGGCCAATGCCTCGGCGAGCCCCTCCAGGCAGGTGTCCATCATCTTTCTGGCTTCATCCGGCGCCTGCCCGATCCAGGCTGAACGCATCAGTGCGGCATGATAGCGGTCATGGCAGGCGGCCATCTCCAGGAACACCGGCTCACCGGCCCTCAGTTCGTTTCTGCGCCAGGTGCCGTGGGGCACCCCGCAGCGTTTGCCGCTGGCCATAAGCGGCTCCATGCCCACATACTCGCCGCCTGCTGCAATGGCTTTGCCCATCATGGCCGAAACCACGGAGTTTTCGTTGTTCCCGACTTTTATGGCCGCCATGCCGCCGCGCATGCCCTCATCGACATACTTGGCTGCCTGTTCGATTTTAGCCAGTTCGGCGGGACTCTTGACCGCCCTTAGGCCTTCGATGACGCCGGTGGCGTCTTCCAACTGGCCAAGTTTTTTCTCAAGGGCTTTAAAGATGGCTACGGGGAAGAACCACTCCCGCTGGCTGATGGCGATCCGTTTGTCGCTCCAGCCCAGTTTTGTGATTATCTCGATGGTAACGTCCACGGGATCGGCATTGTCGGGGTAGGGGTATACATTGTTGATATCGAGCCGGGTATTGGCGATCAGGTTGTTAAGCTCAAGTTGGCGAACGATAAATACAGGATCGCCGTCCTTGGGCAGCAGCAGGGCCTGGTAGGTGTAATAACCCGGCGACTGCTGGCCGGTCAGGTAAAAGATGTTCTCAGGCCCGGTGACCAGCAGAATATCTATATCACGGGATTCAAGCTCCCGTCTTGCGGCCTGCTGCCGCTTGTCAATTTCTTCCTGCGGGAAAACACATTCGATTCCCGGCTCCACAACAATACTCGGTGATGACATGATTTCTTCCTTCATAAACAGATACCTATTTAGTAAGTGGCCCATATCCGGTTCGGAATTTGAAGAGACTAAACACTCTTTTCCCATAGGCAGGCCTCAGGCATCCGGTTGAACCGGACTCCAATTCCCAACCTGTCCTTGATTATCACCTTGCCATCCTCATAGCCGATCTCGCCCAAGACATCGTCCTGCAAACCGTCGGCTCCGTACAATTCGGCGTACTTGGGCCTGGCTATTATTGCGCACTGGTATACGGCTGCGGTGGCGCCGCTGCCCTCGTTCATTTGCCCGATCATGAGGATTCTTTGGTTGCGGTTGATGATCTCAGCCGCCTCAAGCAGCGGGGTGATGCCGCCGATTTTCACTATTTTCAGATGCAGTGCCAAGTTTTCATGGGTGTCAACCGCTTTTTTGACGTCATCCAGGCTAGCGATGCTCTCATCCAGCATGATCGGCATGGGAGATTTTTCGGCCAAATCGCCAAGTTTGCGCCAATCGCCCGGAGCAATGGGCTGCTCCACATAAGCAACCCCCAGTTCCGCGAGCCGTTCAATATAATTAAGGGCTTCCTGGGGCTCCCAAACGCCGTTGGCATCCACTGCCAGTTTGATATCGGAGCCCAGTTTTTGGCGCAGCATTGTTATGCGTTTAAGGTCCCGTTCAAACTCCGCGATTCCAACCCTCAGCTTCAATTCCTTGAAATTGCGGTCAAAATACCCTTGTGCCATTTTAAGGAAGTGATCATCCGGACACCAGAAGATGCATTGGTTAGTGCTATGGGAATCGCTGAAAGGCTGGCCCAGGTTTTCAGACACGCTCAGATTGTTTTGCCTGGCCCACCAATCATGCATGGCGCTGTCGACCAATGCCCTGGCAGCCGCGGGATGTTTCTCGGCCTGGGACCGGACATACGCGATAATCTCCTGGGGCCCGGCCTCCCAGCTGATCTCATTCAACAGTGCGATTACAGCCGCACGGACTTGCTCCGGTTCAAGTCCGTTAAGATAGGAGATGTTTTCTCTTATTTCACCGACACCCAGCACTTGTCGATTTTCTTCAAGCACCAGATAGAGTTCCGCCAAATGCCCAACAGCCCCTGAAGAAGCTGTATGCAGCACCAGATCGGGATGGTAGTGAACATGGTTTTGCAACAGGCGAATTCGCATTTAGCTTTTCCTGTCCAGCCTGCTTTGATGATCGCTGCAGCAAAGCGGCTTGGGTTTAATCTGGATTCCTATTAGTGTAAATCAATTCCTTGGTATATTTTGTATATTGTATAGGAATTCAATCATAGACATTTTTTTCTGTCAATACAAAAAACGACCACATTTTGACACATCCAATGGAGATTCGCCAGCAATAGCATTTGAAAAATTCATTAACTAACTAATTTTATTTATATTTTATTTTCTTATGATTATGGTCGAATAATGCAAACACACAGGAACAATCCAAAAAACTCCACTCAAGATTCTTCATGCCTTTCGTAGCTTTTTGTCAAATTGTATATAGTTAACAAACAGATCGGCCGATTGAAGATAATATGTCATTAACATATTGATATTATAAGCTTATTTTAATATATTTTTTCAGTATTATTGATCATGGCTTTTTAGGCAATCTAAAGTTATTTATTATTTACTTTGTTATTTCTATTAGTTATAGGTATTTATAATTTTGTGGGTATCAGCTGCCCTTGTCAAGTTTTCCGTAAAAGCCGACACAGGAGCGGATATGGGTCACAAAATATGAAACACTCAGTTTGGACACCATGGTTCTGACTCCAGAGTTGCCTCGCGCCCCGGTAAAATATTACTTGCATTTACAATTAAACTGTTTAATATCAAGATTATATAAACACCGATGCGGTTTTGGACCAGATTTGGCTTATTATGTAGTAGTATATACAATATATAGTTTTTTGTGATTCTAAACTTGGAGTAGCTATGGCCACGAAAAAACATCCAAAACGTTTGGGGGAGTATGCATACCAAGAAATTAAGGAATTAATACTGAAAAATAAGCTAGTTCCGGGACAAAATCTTTCCATAGGCTATCTGGCCGAATATCTGAATCTCAGCCAAACTCCCATTCGGGAGGCCTTGGGCAGGCTGAACGCTGAAGGCCTGATCGTTCACACGGCCCATAAAAAACTACGCGTATCCGGAATAACCGATGCGGATGTGGTCCAAACCTACCAAGCCCGAAAACTGCTTGAACCGCAGCTTGTGGAACTCCTTATTCAATCGTTATCCAAGGGCAGCGTTCTTCTCAGGGCTACCCAGAAATTACACAAGGACATCATCGAGTTCCTTGAATCTGACATGAGTGAGGTCCATATCGACCTTTACCTGCAAATTGATGAGCAGCTTAACGAGCTGATAATGCAGCCGGTACGCGGCACTCTGACCTGTGAGCTGCAGGTCATCATTAATGAAAAGTCCTTAAGGTTCCGTAACTATGCCGAGACATTCGCCACCGAGGACACTCAAAAAGAAAATATGCTCAGGGTTATCTCAAAGGAACACCTGAATATCGTGCGAGCCATACTAGCCCGGGATTCGGATATGGCCAAAGCGTATACGCTTATTCACCTGGAAAACAGCATGCAGCGTACATTCGATTCATTGAGGCATGCAAAGGATTTTCCAATGGAACCTGATGGGACCCTCAAGGCGGCCGCAGGCATCGGGAGTTGAATCTTGAAACAGCTGCTATGAGGCCTGAGGAACTGCAAATCTTTCAGTGATGCACACTGTGAGGATCGTTCTTTATGCCGTCAATCTCAAAAGATTTTTCCGCCTGTAATGCCAGGCATCCGGCCGGCCGTAGCCCCGTGTGATTTTAGCGGCGTTTCGTTCTGCCCCATGCTCCTGCATGTTTATCAGGCGGAGGGAGTCCTTAACAATGAATTGACTTGCGTGGATGGGCAGTTTCAGACCCGCATTCAATTTTTCTACTTGCAGGTAATGTTGCAAATTATCAAACGGGAGTATTTTTCCATGAGTAATGACTTCAAGTCCATAATCGACGGACAGCAGGATGATATCCTGGCCTACCTTGAACAACTGGTCAAAATTGAAAGCCCCAGCACTAATAAAGACCAAGTTAATCTGCTGATCGATACCCTTGAAAGGGATTATCTGGAGCTGGGGTTAAACACCCGCCGCATTCACCAGGATGAATTTGGAAGCCACTTGGTGGCTGAAACCCCGCGCACAGATGGGCCGACCGTATTGCTTGTGGGCCATGCGGACACGGTATTCCCCTTGGGCACCTTGGCCCACATGCCGTTCCGCCGCGAAGGAGACACGCTCTATGGGCCCGGGGTGATGGACATGAAAGGCGGCCTCACCACAATGTTATTTGGTGTTAAGGCACTGCTTGAAAGGCAAAAATCACTTAAAGGCAATATAAGGATCGTCGTCAACTCGGATGAGGAGCCCGGCTCCCCCACTTCCAGGCCGCTGTGGCCGGAACTGGCGCAAGACGCGGATTGGGCGTTTGTCTTTGAATGGGAGCCGGAGAGAGGCGCTCTGTTGGCCAACCGCAAAGGCGTGGGAGTTTTCCACCTGGAATTCAACGGTATCTCCGCGCATGCCGGCGCAGAGCCGGAAAAGGGCGCCAGCGCCATATTGGCCATGGTGGACAAGATCCAAAAGCTCCAGGCTTTGAACAATTTTGACATCGGTACGACCCTGAATGTGGGGGTGGTGAGCGGTGGCGAACTGCCCTATGTAATCGCTGACAAGGCCAGGGCGTCTATTGATATCCGGGTGTGCAACAACAGTGAGCAGCAAAGGATGTTACGCAGTCTGGAAGAGATATGCGGCCAGGACAACCTGCCTGGAACCAGCTGCACATTCACCGGCGAGTTTCACCGGCCTCCGCTTGAGCCGATTGAGAGCACCAAAGAGCTTATCGCCCGGGTGGAAGAGGTTGCCCGCAGCCTGGGACAGAAAATATCCTGGATCAGCGCCGGTGCGGTCTCCGATGCCAATAATATCTCTGCCGCGGGAGTGCCGACCATCGACGGGATGGGACCTTACGGCGGCCGCGCCCATAGCCCGGATGAGTTTATGAGCATTCCATCTTTATTTTATAAAGCCACTCTTTTGGCCGGTATACTAAAACGCCTCGTGGGCTGATTGTAAGATTGGCGCTGACAATACAGCGCCAATCTCTTAACTACCCTAAGGTGATGATATATTTATTTAAAACATATGATTTGGTTTCAGCGAAGGGCATTTTACCGCTCGATAATTGCGGATTAACAACGACAACCATTCGTGCACTGGGAGATAGTTGAATGGTACTAGGTTGTGTCGACATTCAAAATGATTTAGGGTGATAATGCATAAAGGGAGGCCTTTATGCAACGCCGCCATGCTTTGAGGGATGATCAATGGGAGAAGATTAAGGACGCACTTCCAGGCAAAAGTGGCGATCCTGGCAGGTCAGCAGAGGATAATCGCCGATTTGTGGAGGCCGTCATGTGGATTGCCCGAACTGGAGCACCTTGGCGTGACTTGCCACCAGAATATGGTAAATGGCCGGGCGTCCATAAGCGGTTTACCCGGTGGTCAAAAAGTGGTATTTGGCAAATGATATTCAACACATTAGCCGTAGATGTCGACACAGAATGGTTGATGATCGATAGTACCATCGTTCGTGCCCATCAGTATGCTGCAGGCGCAAAAGGGGGCCGCAAGGCCAGGCGTTAAGGAGATCAAAAGGTGGTCTTAGCACCAAAATCCACGCCTCGATTGACGCCTTGGTAAACCCTACCCGCTTCATTTTGACCGGAGGAGAGAATCCAGATTTTGAACAAGCTATTAGCCTGCTCAAAGATCAAGAAGCTGAAGCCGTTTTAGCCGATAAAGGCTATGGTGCTGATTACATCGTTGAAACAGCAAAAGCTATTTGGATTACAGGTGGTCATCCCACCTAAGTCAAACCGCAATCAGGAGATATATTGACTTTAGTGAGTTTCACTGCTGCGCTGTTTTTTCGAAGGACAACACTGTCAGATATCCGGTCTGGACAAAAGGATTCCCCTTTTTGGATACAAAAAAGGGAAGGCCCATCCCAAGGGACACTTGCGCGGCTAATTGTGACGAATATGATGGTTATATATCTGACACAGAAGAGATCGCTCCAGAATGTTGGTTGCGAAACCAAGGCCAAAATCTGCCGGATAACCTATACGAGCAATCTCTTTGCCAGGCAAACGGATACAAGGTTACGTTGCTCTGGCATGATGACTATATAGAAGATGATGAGGAAAACAGCCCTCAATGGGAACCTCTAACATTCAAAAAATAGTTGTCTGTTCGATTAAAATCAGTGAGAAGCTTTAAGCTGTAACGCTATATAATTAATAGATATTTGGTGATATTCCTGCTAACCCTAATCCAATTCCATTGAAACAAAAAAAGGGGCTAGCCAAACGGCCAGCCCCTTTCCGATGATCAACTGTGAGAACGGCAAAATACCCCCCTGATCCAAGAACCCGTCACGCTGATTTCCCAAGTCGACAGCAGCAATAAGGTCAAGATAAGTGTTTAAATGGGCCAGGCGCTTGATGACCATGCCCAACTGAAATTGTCCCAGTCATTTTTTATTCTTGTTCGCTTCATCGCGAACAAGCTTTTTAACATACGGCTTTCTATTGACTAAGGTCAATGGCGACCAGCATATTACCTTAATCAGATCAAAGCTGCTTGCCTTGCGCCTGGCCTGCACCCCGGCCCTTTGCCGCCAGGCCCACTTGCTCAAGAACAATCCATGGTATAGAGCGCGGGCCGAGGAGCTAAACCGAATCCATTTTACCCTTTTGTGCTTAGCTTTGACTAATGCATCAAAGAATTCGAGAAATAAAAAACTGTGCAAATACCATGACATGGCTGGGCAGGGTTAGGAATAGCAGTGGCCAGGGAGTATTTATTATATTCACCCAAAAAGCGTTGCGGTGCCCGTGGAAGGTGGCAAACCCTCCTCCATCGCTGCTGCCTCCGCTAACATGATATACGGCAGCCTTGGAAACCTGTATGGCTCTGTGCCCCATGAGCCTGAGTCGGTAGCCCAAGTCGACATCTTCAAAATAGCAAAAAAGCGGCTCGCAAAAACCGCCGGCCTCCTTAAAAACATCGGTTCTGTACAAAGCAGCAGCCGCGCAGGGACTGAACACCTCTCCTTCCGGGGGCTCTCCATTCCAAGGTCGGCCATGGCCGCCCCGCCAGGCAACACCTGAAAATGACATGCAATCCCCGACTCCATCAAGGACTCCCGGTTTTCCATGCATCCATTGAGTGGATCCGAACATAACCGTATCCGGATGTCTTGTGGTTGCCTTCAGCAACTCCTCCAGCCAATTCGGTTCGGGGAAGGCATCCGGGTTTAGGGTGGCCAGCCAAGTCCCTCTTGCCAGGCGGGCTCCGGCGTTGTTGCCGGCGGCAAAGCCCAGGTTACGGCCCTGTGGATGAAGAGAAAAACGCCGGTCCGGCAAACGCAATGATTCCAGCGACCCGTCTGTGGACCCGTTATCCAAAATGATGGCTTCAAAATCCGCATGGGTTTGTCTGGCAAGGGAATCCAGACATTTTTGCAGCCAAGTCCCGGCATTATAATTAACAACTATCACAGAAACAGCGGGCGGATCCCCGCTGGGCTGGCTTTCCGGAGAAGCAGCCTTATTGCCAATATCAACTTGCAACGGTCTATTCTGCCAGCAATCGCAAAAGATATTGCCCATAGTCGCTTTTGGACAGGGCCGCTCCTAGCTGCTCAAGCTGGGCCGAGTCAATCCAGCCCTGCCGCCAAGAGATCTCTTCCGGGCATGCCACCTTGAAACCCTGGCGGTTTTCCAGGGTGGCAATAAACAGGGACGCCTCAAGCATTGACTGGTGAGTGCCCGTATCCAGCCAGGCATAGCCCCTACCCATAACCTCAACCGTAAGTTTGTCTTTTTCCAGATAAAGCCGGTTAAGGTCTGTGATCTCCAGTTCACCCCGTGCCGAGGGCTTGAGGGTTTTGGCTAATTCCACCACATGCCGGTCATATATATAAAGGCCGGTTACCGCGTAATTGGATTTGGGCTTGGCTGGCTTTTCCTCCAAAGAGAGCACCCTGCCCGCTTCGTCGAATTCGGCCACTCCATAGCGCTCAGGGTCTTTGACCCGATACCCGAAGACCACGGCTCCATCCTCTTTACTCAGGGCATTGTTAAGCAATTTGGTGAAATTGTGCCCATAAAAAATATTATCTCCCAGGACCAATGCCGAGGGGGCATCGCCTATGAAGCCCTCCCCGATCAAAAAGGCCTGGGCCAAGCCGTCCGGGCTGGGCTGTATGGCATAGCTGATGTTAAGGCCCCATTGGCTGCCATCACCCAAAAGCTGCTCAAATCTAGGGGTGTCCTGGGGTGTGGAAATAACCAGAATATCCCTTATACCGCCCAGCATGAGAGTGGTCAGAGGATAATAAATCATCGGCTTGTCATAAACCGGAATGAGCTGCTTGGAAACCACCAACGTAGCCGGATGGAGCCTGGTGCCAGCTCCCCCCGCCAGTATAATCCCTTTGTGTTTCATATATCCCTCTTTGCAATTAACTGATCAATCAGTCTCTCGGCATGGATTTACCAAGACAGAATGGCTGAAACTAAAATTTATTGCAAATTTTACGGGCGTCAAGCCGAGAATTCGTGGGAGGTTTAGCTGGCAAAGAGTAGTCAGAGGCTGAGATCGGGGGAATATTGACCCGGCCGATGGGTATCCCCAAAATCAGTGCCGGAGTGCCCGCAGGCGATTACATCCCCCAATCCGGTCGGTCAAGGATTCCCGCCTGGCCACTACTTAAAAAAACTCCGATTAAGAGGATGTCCATTTTGGCATGCTCCGCTTTTCCCAATTCTGGTTACCCATTTATCGGCCACTACCAATCGCCGGGGGCGCAATAACCACAAATACGAAGGTCTCCCCTTCTAAAATCTCCACCCCCATTTGTTAAAATAGCGGAGAGCGCTTATGGACATATGCACCGTTCCCTTTAAACTGCAATATCCGTAGCGGCGCCAATGGTGAAGGACAACAGCTTTGGGCCAGTAATAGGTGCGCCAGTTCGCGGCCCGTATCTTGCGGCACAAGTCCGCGTCTTCATAATAAAGGAAATAACGATCGTCGAACCCGCCCACTTCCCTCAATAATTTTGTCCGACCAATTAAAAAGGAGCCAGATAAAAAAGGAACGTCATATGGGTTGCCATAACCGAGATCCAACATTTAGAAACGATCCAAAATGGTTTGAAAATATCTGTGCAGTGACGAATGCACAAAACGGCGTAATATGAGCGTTGCCATACGGGGTTCCCGTTTGTTGAGAGGCTGTAAAGTGCCATCCGGATAATGCACTCTCGGTGCTGCCAGCCCAACATCATATTTGGTTTCCATCATTTCAACCAAACTGTCAATAGCACCCAATTGAACTATTATGTCGGGATTGCAAATTATATGGTAATCAGAATCAACCAGGTCAAGAATACGGTTGTGAGCCTGACCGAATACCAGGTTTTTGTCATGAGCCACCGAGCTGACGCTACTGTATTTAGCGGCTAAATCTGAAACCTTTTTGACCGTTTGGTCAACTGAAGCATTGTCCCATACAATAATTTGAGAAAGATTGAAAGAGCCTTTTTGTTTCAGTAAAGAATGTATAACTTGGCTGATATCGTCTTCATCGTTATAGGTGACAATTCCACATGTAATATTGATTCCATTCGTCATTGATATTCATCCGATTTATCAAATGGAGTACATTCATCACATTATGCCGCAGTAGCTGATTGCAATCATTTTTTTGAAGCTCTGGCACACGAGCAATGGCCACACATAGAATGCCAGAAAGTGGTCTTCTCATCTTCTCGGATATTATATGACAGCGGTAAGGCCACCGCCACAAACCCTAGCGTGTAAATATATAATTTAATTGCAGACATTAAGACAACCAAAATTCAACTTGAGAGTGATTCTCTGAGCGTGTCCCTATTGCCAAGACTGAGCCTCATTCATTAGCTGTATCGGCCATTCTTAGAAAAATCTAGCTGTTAGACCTCCTCAATTAACTGATCCGGGGCCGTGTTCTCCAGGGGTGAATGAGGCCTGAAACAATTATGATTTAAACGCTATTTTTCGATCTTTTCACGGGCATAGTCAAGGGATAAAAATCAGGGGGCGTTCAAAGCCTCATCCCGAAAAGTCCCATTGAATTATTCTATGAAGGCGTTATCAGTGGGTTTACCCGGTCTGGAAAAAACCAGGGTAATCCAGTTTTCATGGGCACATTTTTTCAGCACCTTGGAGATAAACCCACTGCCATTGTCCACCTGAATCCTTTTAGGCTTCCGCCCGGCAAACAAACGCAAGACCTCCATGGCGGGCACCACCTGCTTGGGCTTGATCGAGTGATTCTCCGGGATCGCGGGGCATGGACGGCTGGAATTATACGCTACAGATGATGTCAATGGCGGAATAAACATGCACCATTAGGGTCGATTTCTTTGGGGGCCTGAGCCCCCCTGCCTTGGTATTTCCTTTTCATCATCTATTATCTTTTCTTAACCTTGCTTGTTTGAGCCTGTCTTTTCCTAGTATTCAATATCGAACCCAATCCAACCTCCCGCTCAGATGAGTCCCGCGCTTTTGAACGCCTTGAATATATGACCTGGGCTTATGGGCAACTGATCAAGGGCTACACCGGTGGCATCCAGGATTGCATTCCGGATGGCAGGCGGCGGTGAAAGCGCCGGAGGCTCGCCCAGGGATTTTGCCCCCAAGGGATGTGAAGGCTCCCTGGTCTGCACAAAAGCCGCGCCCAAGTTGGGAATGTCCATGATTGTGGGAACTTTGTAATCCAAAAGGTTATTATTGAAAATTCGGCCCGTTTCCGAGTCGATTAACATTTCTTCAAACAAACCTGCCCCGATGCCCATGGCCAATCCGCCATGTACCTGTCCCGTGGCCAATTGGGGATTCATCACCCTACCGGCATCGTGAATATTGTAGATCTCATTGATTCGCACCTTACAAAGTGGGATGTCAACCTCCAGATCCACAAAGGTGCAGCCAAAGGTGCGGGCGTTGGTGCGGGTCTTGTAGCTGTCCTCAGCCGTAATCTGACCGCCCCAATCTTTTTCATAATAGGCGTTCAAGGCCAAGTCACCCAAAGAGACCACCTTTTTATGCGGCTGCATGACGCTGACCACATCGGGCCCGGCCACATCCAGGCTTTGGGAGTTCTGTCCGCTCATCAAGGCGGCATGTTCCAAAATCTTTTTCTTGAGTTTCAGGGCGGCCCGCACCACGGCCTGGCCGCTGATGTAGGTCTGGCGTGAGGCGTATGCGCCCAGGTCAAAGGGGCTCAGGTCGGTATCCTGGGTGGAAGCCACCTTGATCTTGCCGACCTCGATCCCCAACATCTCGGCCGCCATCTGGGCAAGCGCCGTATCAGATCCTTGTCCGATCTCCGTGGCTCCTACCTGCATGAGCACTGAGCCGTCCGGGTTCAGGGTCAGCCGGGCCGAGCCTATCTCCACCGCATAGGGGTAGATGCCCGAGGCATAGGCGAAACAGGCCACACCCAGCCCCCGGCGGACGGAGCCGCTCTGCTGGCTTGGCCGCTCCGCGCGCTTTCGGTCCCAGCCGATAAGCTCCTTGCCCTTGTCCAGACATTCGATAAGGCCGCAGGTGTCGAAATGACAATCCGCCAAGTGGTTGTAGTCCCCCGGTCGGCAGACGTTTTGCTTGCGGAACCCCACAGGGTCCAGACCCAGAGAGCGGGCGGCATCCTCCATGGCGCATTCGATGGCCCAGGTCATCTGGGGGGAGCCATAGCCCCGCATGGCTCCGCCGTCCGGTATGTTGCTGTACACGGAACGGGTGCGGCATTTGAAAGCAGCCCGGGGGTAGAGATAATGCACCTTGGGCGCACCCGAAGGTGCGACCGCATGCCCATGGGCCGAATAGCCGCCGGTGTTGGCCAAGACATCAAGCTCAATGGCCTTCAGCTCGCCATCATCGCCCAAACCAACCTCCACCCCGACCAGGAAGGGATGGCGCACCCTGGTGCCGATCATGCACTCTTCGCGCTCCAAGCGCAAACGCACCGGCACCCCGTCCAGCTTGGTGGTGAGAAACGCCACCATGGCCTCCAGCACCATATCCTGTTTGGCCCCGAATCCGCCGCCGATGAACGGCTTGATAACCCTGATGCGGCCCACCGGGATATCCAAGGCTCGGCCTATCAGACGCCGGGCCAAATGGGGAATTTGGGTGGATGAAACCACCACGATCTGCTTCAGGTCATCCATATAGGCAAAGGCGGTGTGGTTCTCCAGATGGCAATGGGCCTGTACCTGGGTGGCGTATTGGCCCTTGAAGCGGTGGGCGGATTGTTGCATGGCCAAATCCGGATCATCCCCGGCCTTCATGTGGCCCGACTCCACCAAGTTGTTCTCGCACTCCTCATGAATCCGCCGTGCTCCCCTGGCAAGGGAGTCCTCCGGCCGCACCATGGGCGCATACTCCTCATACTCCACCCGGATCAGTTCCAACGCCTTTTTGGCGGTCAGCTCATCCCGGGCCACCACTATGGCGATCTCGTCCCCCATATAGCGCACATGATCGGTCAGCAGCCGGCGGTCCATGACGTCCTGCATGGCTGGATCGAAAATGTGAGGATGGCCTGAGGTGGCGAACTGATGCTGGGGCACATCCTGGAACGTGAAGACCGCGTCCACGCCGGCAAGGGACCGGGCGCGGCTGGTGTCGATGCTCTTCACCCGTCCATGGGCTATGGTGCTGCGCAGGTATTTTGCCTCGCGCATGCCGGGCATGGGCATGTCATCGGTATAGCGAGCCCGTCCTGTGACCTTGGCTTCGCCGTCCAGCCTTGGTATTGCTTTGCCAACAGCCATGATTCAGTTTCCTCCCAGCCTTTATTCTACCATTTCCCGGCTGGCCCGCTGCGCAATGGCGTCCAACTCCCCAAGAAGCTCCGGAGGGTGATCAACGGGCTGGTGGCGTTTTTTCAGCTCCAGATAAACCTCGCGGGCGCGGTCCACCATGTCCTTGGACCCAGCGGCCTCCCAGCTCTCCTTGGGCAGGTTGTTAAAGGTTCTGGTGGAGCAGATATCCCGAAAGTGGTTGAAGGTGTGAGGCAAAGCCAGGAAGGTCTGACTATCAGATGCGTCAATAAGTTCCCTGAGGCCCAGGGTGTCGTCGTTTATTTCCAGCCCGGATTTGAGTTTCTTGGCCATGGCCACAAGGTCGTTGGCGATGATCATCTGCAAGGGACTGGCGATCATGCAAGTCTCCAGGGCGCCGAGATCGCCGATCACGTCAGCCCCGGACAGGGCCATGATATGGGTCATATAGGCCTCTTGGGCCACAGCCTGGGCGTCCAACACATGGCTGTCGGTGCCGCCGCAAAAAGCGTGGCAAGGCAGTTCAAACCCTTTAGTGATGACCTCAGAGGCCAAAAGCCGGGCCTTAGCCATCTCCACCGGGGCGATAAGGGTGTGCATGGTCTTCATGTCGCTGGCATAGGTGAAGGCGCTGAGCAGCACCGGGGTGCCCGGCCCCGCGATCTGGGCCATTATGGCCTGGGCCACCACTTCGGTGGTGGAAAGAAGAGCTATGCCCTGGGGGGTGACCGGAGCGTTGGCCGCAGCCACGGCCAGGGAGGTGCAGTGCAGGGGCAAACCCAGGTCCGCCGCCCAGAGGATCTGCTCCACATCCATGTATTTAATCACAAAGGGAGGCTTGGAACAGGACATGAGGGTGAGGAAGGGATGTTCCTTTAGTGCTTTTTTGCCGCCGGCAATGGCTATGGCCATCTCGGTAACGTATTTTACGCTGTCGGCGGAGTAAGGCATCCAGTAGGCCGGTTTTTTGCAATGTTTAAAGGCCAGGGCCGCGGTGTGAACGTCCACCGCCTCTTCGGGAAAATCATCCGATTTGACCGAGAAGTTGCCCCACATGGACATGTGCTCCAGTTCCTGCTGGACCATGAGGTAGTCTTCCTGCTCGGCCATGGTGTTGGTGATGATCTCACCACTCAGGGGGTGGTGGTAATAGACTTGGCCAATGGGACCGCGAGCGTAAAACAAGCCCTGGGGGTGGGGTATGTGCATGTCATATTCCGGTTCCATGCCTCCCAGCTTGAAGGAATCGGGGGCTTGGGCCAGGGATTCCTGCTGCAGTTCACGGGGAAAAGTGATGTATCCTTGGGCGTTTTCCTTGGCTCCTGATTTTTTAAGCTGCTCGCGAAAGGCGGGATGATCCACCTTGATGCCCTTGTTCTCCAGAAGGTGCTCCACCCTGTCCTTGACCACATGGATTTCTTCCAGGGTCGCCACATTGATTGACCAATTCTTCGACATATCCAGATCCTCTTTCAGGAGTTTTTCAACCCAGCAAAAATGGTCAACTGATCACCACCGGAACTATGCAGTGTTCTTTCACATCGATCAATCCCTGGTCGGTGAGTCCCAATTCCGGCACCGTGGGCAGGGACACAAAGGACAGACTCATGAACGGCGAGGGCATATCCGTGCCCAGCTCTTTGACCGCCTGGTTCAGGGCGTCGATCTCGTGCATGACCTTGGCCGCCGGGTCCGGACTCATGAGTCCGCCCAAAGGCAGTGGCAATAGTCCCTTTACCTGGTTATCCGCCACAGCCACGAATCCGCCCTGGCACTTTTCCAGCTCCTTGGCGGCCAGATACATATCCTCATCATTGACGCCCACAATTACTATGTTGTGGTGATCGTGGGATACGGATGAAGCAATGGCGCCTTTTTTCAGTTTGAACCCGCGCACAAAGCCCGAGGCCACCTGGCCGTTCTTGCCATAGCGCTCCACCACACTGAGCTTTAACACATCCTTATCCGGATCAACCTGCACCGAGCCATCCACAACCTTCAAGATCTCTTCAGTGGCAAAGTTGATGATCTGATCCTTATAGAGATTGATAACCTTCACCCTGGCCTCATCCTCCGGGGCGGTAACCTTGAAATCAGATACTTGAAAGCCGGGCGAAAGGGCCACGGTGCTGCTCATGAAACCCGGGTAGGAGCCGCTCTGCTCCTGGATTAGCTTTCCGTCGGAGGCCACCAGCCTGCCGTCCTTGAACACATGGGCCGGTTTGATCTTCTTCAGGTCCTCAAGAAGCACCAGATCGGCCAGCCTGCCCGGGGTGAGGGAGCCCAGTTTATGCTCGATGCGGAAATGCTTGGCCGTGTTCAAGGTAGCTATCTTGATGGCCTTTACCGGGTCCAGACCCAGATCAATGGCCAGCTGGATGTTGTGGCTGATGTGGCCTTCCTTAGCGATGTCATTGACATGCTTGTCATCGGTGCAAAAGAGCAGGTTGTCGGTGGGTAGGTTGTTCTTTATCACCCCGGACATCAGTTCCCTGGCATTGCGCTCGGTGCTGCCCTCGCGCACCAGGGCCTTTATGCCTAAACGCAGGCGCTCGAACAGCTCCTCATATTCAACCGATTCATGATCGTCGGACAGCCCGGCCGCGGCATAGATGTTGAGCTGGTCCCAGTTGAGACCAATGGCGTGTCCGTTGCATATCTTGCCCAGGTTACGGGCGGTAATGATCTTCTTGAGATACTCTTCCTTGAAGTTCAAGACCTTGTCCGGGTCCAGCTCTCCCAGGGAAACCGCGCTTTCATCGGCCAGCAGCTCGGCCACCTCCTCGACTCCCAATACGCCGCCGGTGGTCTCCAGTCCGGGAGCCGTGGGCACCCGCGAAGGCACCTCCATGAAGTTCCTGAAGGGCAGATCACTGTTGTTAAGCAACGCCCGCAGCCCCTTGATGCCCAACACATTGCCTATCTCCATTGCATCCACGAACATGCTGGTGGTGCCCCAGGGAACGATGACGCTGGCAAGGGCCTCCGGCGTGAGGAGGGTGGTTTCAATGTGCACATGGGCGTCCATGAACCCGGGAACCGCATACATGCCCTTGCCGTCAAAGACCTCAACGGCATCAACCTCCCAGGAAGGGTTCAGCGCTACGATCTTGCGGTTCTTGGTCACCAACGAACCCGGATAGATGCTTTCCGTGTACACATCCACAATCTGCAGATTAGTGATATGCAGGTCGGCCTGGGTTTTTCCAGATGCCGCCTTAAGAGAGCTAACCAGAGATTCATATTGATTTTTCACTATATATCCTTCAGTTACGCTTATAAACCACTATAGATGATTATATTCACTGAACATTGGTGCCAGATTTATGCCAAACATAACTATTTAATATAAATGACGAATTAATCTAGAATTCGTGAAAGCGCTAAATAAGACGCCCCAATTGTTATTTACAACCATCATCGTTGTATTTCGTGATTTCATGGAAAGACACTCCTGCTTATGGCTCGGCTTGGTTGCGAAAACTCAGCCGGGCGTCAGCGTTCACCCCTGAAATATGGCATTGCCAGCCTCTTGGGAGCCTCGGATCTACCCTTTTTCACCGCCATCAGCACAATGGCTGCAACATAGGGCAAGGCCAGCAGGAATTGATATGGGATGTGAACCCCCACGCCCTGAACCTGAAGCTGGAAGGCCTCCAGGGCCGCAAACATCAAGGCCGCTATGAGGATGCCCATGGGTTTCCAGTTACCGGCGATAACTATGACCAGGGCTAGCCAGCCCCGGCCGCCGGTGATCTCCGGGATAAAGCGGACCGTGGAGCCCACGGTGACAAAAGCGCCTCCCAGGCCTATGAGAAGCCCGCCCATGACCACTGCGGCATACTGGCGCTTGGTGACGCTTAAACCCTTGGTGTCTATCACTTTGGGGTTTTCACCCAGACAGCGGATCTCCAGGCCGTACTTGGTGCGGTAAAGGAAATACCAGACCACTGGCACCATGATCAGCGCAATGTATGTGAGCAGCTTTTGGGAAAACAGGATCTCGCCCACATAGGGGAGGTCACACAGATATGGAATCTTCAGCACGGAGAAAATGGGGATGGTGGGCAGCTTGTTGCCGGAGCCGGCAAAATAGGCCTTGTAGCCGTAGAGTGACAGTCCCGCGGCCAGGAAGTTCATGGCCAGGCCGGTGACCACCTGCTCCACCTTCAAGGTTGCGGCCATGAATACCATGAGCAGATTCATCAACGCCCCGGTGAGCATGGCGGCCATGAGCCCCACCCAGATGGATTTGGTGGCAAAGGTGGCGATGAAACCCACCAGGGCGGACATAAGCATGGCGCCTTCCACCCCAAGGTTCAGAATGCCGGCCCGTTCGGTGATCAACTCGCCCAGGGCGGCCAGGATCAGGGGGGTGGCTATGCGCACCGTGGCCGCAAGCATGCTGATCATGATGACTTCGGTAAACATCTCAGACATGGATCATCCTCAGCTCATTCACAGACATCGGCCTGGGTCTGGGGTTGCTTGGCGCCGATCTTCACTTCAAAGCGGGTGAGCACCGCGGCCGTAAGGAAAAACAGCAGCACAATGCCCTCCATGGCCGAGATGAGAGCCGTGGGCACTCCGGTGAGCACCTGCATGGTTATGCCCCCGTTCAGGAGCCCGCCGAAAAGAATCGCCACCAACACCACCGCGAAGGGGTTCAACCCGGCCAGCATGGCTATGATTATGCCGGTGAAGCCGAACCCGGTGGAGATATCGGGTTTGAGCCTTAAGTGCAGGCCGAAAAGCTCGCTGGCCCCGGCCAGCCCGGCTATGGCCCCGCTGATGAGCATCACCACCACCACGGTGCGGTTCACGTTGATGCCCTTGAACTGGGAGGCCTTGGGGTTGAACCCGATGGCCCGCACCTCATAGCCCAGGGAAGTTCGGGTTATGAAAAAATAAGCCGCCACCGCCACCGCCAGGGCCAACAAAAAGCCCAGGTGCAGCCGGGAGCTCTCCAGCAGGATGGGCAGCCTGGCCGCATCCACGATTTTGGGGGTCTGCTGATAAAAGGAGGATGGGTCCCGCCAGGGCCCGCGGAAGAGCAGGAACGACAGCACATATTTTATTATGTAGTTGAGCAGAACCGTGGACAGCACCTCATTGACCTGAAACCTGGCTTTTAAAATCCCGGCCAGACCGCCGTACAAGGCGCCGCCGCACATGGCGGCCAACAGAACCAAGGGAATCAGAATCCCGGCCGGTGCATCCATGAAGGCGGTATAGGCCCAATAGGAGATGATGCCGCCTGCGAAGAGTTGGCCCTCCGCGCCAATGTTCCAAATCTGGGCCCTGAAAGCCACGGTTACCGCGATGCCGCAAAGGATCAGGGGCGTGGCCTTTATCAGGGTCTTGACAATGGCCCGCCAGCTCCCAAATGCCCCTTTGTAAATGGAATAAAAGGCTTTGCCGATATCCGCGCCGGCGGCGTTCAGCAGTATGGCGCATACGATTACCGACAGGGATATGGCTATGAGGACGGAGACGAACTGCCAGATCAGCTTGGGCTCCAAACGGGGTTCTATGCTTATGCGGCTCAGGGTCATGGTGTGATATTCCTTATTCCACCTTAGCCGGGGTTTGTTCTGCTTTGTGGCCGGCCATGAGCAGGCCAATAGTTTGCAGATCCGCATCACAGGCCGCAAAACGGCCCAAGATGCTGCCCTTGTGGATCACCACAATGGTGTCGGCTATGGCAAACAGCTCATCCAGGTCTTCCGAAGCCAGCAAAATACCGCCGCCCTGGGCCCGCTTTTCCAGCAGCGCGGCATGCATATATTCGATCACCCCCACGTCCAGCCCCCTTGAAGGCTGGTTGGCCAGAGTCAGGGGGGTGTTGCGGGCAAACTCACGGGCCACGATTAGCTTTTGGGCGTTGCCCCCGGAGAGGGTCCGGGCCAGGGTTTTGCCAGATGGGGTGGCGATATCGTATCTGGAGATACATTTTTGGGCAAACGAGCTGATGCGGCTGAAATCCAATAAACCCATGGATTTGAATTTAGGGGACCGCTGCTCGCCCAGGATAAGATTCTCTTCCACGCTGAAGTCAGGGACCAGGCCTTCGGCAAAGCGGTCTTCGGGAATAAAGGCCACGCCGCTTTCCTGGATGTGCTTGGGTGAGCAGTTGGTTATCGCCTGGCCGTTCAAGTAGATTTCACCCCCGGTTGCGCCTCGCACCCCCACCAGGGACTCGAAAAGCTCTTTTTGCCCGTTGCCCGCCACGCCGGCGATGCCCACGATCTCGCCTTTATGCACCTTCAAGTCAATACCCCGCAAGGCTTCTTGTTTGCGGTCATCCATGGCACGCAGGCCCTTGATCTCCAAAAGGGTCTCTCCGGCCAGGCTATTATCCTTGCTGGGCGGAGCCCCGATCTCCCTTCCGATCATCAAGGAAGTAAGCTCTTCCTTGCTGGTCCGGGCGGTGATCATGGTGGCCACCTTTTTGCCCTTGCGCAGGACGGTCACCCGGTCGGACTGCATCACCTCCTTCAGCTTGTGGCTGATCAGGATGATGGACATTCCCCCGGCGGTCATCATGCGCAGGATCTCAAATAGCCGGTCCGACTCCTGGGGAGTGAGCACCGCGGTGGGCTCGTCCAGAATCAGCAGCCTGGCTTTTACAAAAAGCGCCTTGAGAATCTCCACCCATTGCTGCTGCCCCACCGGCAGCTGCCAGACCTTGGCGTTCAGGTCCAGTTCCACGCCGTATTGCTCGCACAGCTTGCCTATCTCGGCTTCGGCGGCCCCCAGGTTCAGGATAAAACCCGAGGCCTCGGTGCCCACCACGATGTTCTCCAGCACGGTAAGGGATGGGACCAGCACGAAATGTTGATGAACCATGCCGATGCCGTATTTGATGGCATCAGCCGGCGAGTTCAGCTCCACCGGCCGGCCGCCTATGCAGATGCTGCCCTCCTCGGGCCGGTAAAAACCATAGATGCACTCGGCCAGAGTGGACTTGCCCGCACCATTTTCACCCAGCAGGCAATGGATTTCGCCGGGTATGACGTCAAAACATACCTGGTGGTTGGCCACTACCTGATGGAACCTTTTGGTAAGGTTTTCGGTGTGGAGCAAAGGTTCCATATGGCGTCCCCGCTATGGGCGGATTGGTTCCCGGTTCGGCTTGAGAGTCCGGGGGAGGAAGGCCCTCCCCCGGTCTGATAACCTGGGTAGTCGATCAGTCGGACTGAGGCAAGGACATGTCCAGCTTAACCTTGTACTTGCCGGATATGATGTCGGCCTTGACCTGGGCCACCTTCTTTTTCACCTCGTCGGGGATGCTTTTGTCAAACACATGGTAGGGGGCCAGGTCCGATCCGCCCTGGGCCATGGAGAACCAAACCTTGTTATTGGGCGCGTTGTAGGGCTTGCCGGTCTTTTTGTGCTGTTTCCACTGCTCGATCAGGTATTTGATATGGGGCTCCCACTTGGCCACGGTGCTGGTGGGCACCACCTTGGGGGCCACAGAGGAAAGATCCACATAGTTACCGAAACAGGGGATGTTCTTTTGCTTGCACACCTCGAAAGACTCACCCAGCTGGAAGATGAGGTCCGCGCCCGCGGCGATCTGGGCGTTGGCGGCCTCGGAGGCTTTGGCCGGGTCATACCAGCTCTCGATGAAGCTGACCTTCAATTTGACCTTGCCGTTCATGGACTTGGCGCCAGCCCGGAAGGCGTGCACTTGGTCGTTGACGTCATCGGCCGGGAACAGGCCCACCAAACCCAGGGTATTTGTTTTGGTCATGGCGCCGGCGATCATGCCGATCAGGTAAGAGGGCTCGTGCACGTGCATGTAGAGCAGGTACATGTTTTTGCCCAGGGGACGGTTGCCCGAACCGGTGACCACGAACATGGTGTCCGGGTATTTATCCATGAGCTGCTCCACCTCGTCGGTGGCCGAAGAGTGCATCAGGATTACGTCGTATTCACCGGACTCGGCATAGGCTTCCATGGTGGCCAGGGTTTTTTCGCCCCATACGTTCTCTGTGTAGTCCAGGCTCATCTCAAGCCCGCCATACTTCTTGGCCTTGAGATTTTCAAAGGAATCCACCAGGGCTCTGGCCCAAGCGTTTTCAATTCCACTGGCGAACATGGCCGCCATCTTGAACTTTTTGGGGACCTCCCCGGCCATGGAGGCCGAAGCACACAGCGCCAGAATCAAAACTAAACTCAAAAGTATCTTTAAAGCAGTAACCGGTTTCATAACATCGCCCTCCAAGCGGTTAAAGAAAACATTGAAACCTGTCGTCTGGATATTTCATAAAGATATAGTCATCCAGTGAATTGACAAAGCAATATTTGCGCCAATCTTGCCTAAGGCGCAGGCTTTGCAAAAAGGTATTGCTCGAATCAATAACCGTTAGATATAATGATCGAAGCGTCAAATATAACGACAATAGTTAAATTTAACAAATGGTGCCTGTCAGATGAGACCCCTCCGATGCACCCCTAGGGCCCTGTATGTCAATGGATAAAAATGAGTTTTTCCGGCAAGCGGTCATAAGGATCTGCGGCAGCCTGGAGATAGAAAAGGCCATGCAATCCTGTATGGAATACCTGGCCGAATTCATCCCCGTGACCAAAATGGAGATCACCTTTTTCGATCGTTCACTGGGCGCGTTAAAAACCTTTGCCAGTGTCCCCGGAACAAATCCGCCGGAACCGTTTCCCCCGGTTATCATGCCGCCGGACGCGGCCCGGCTCATTGAGGACGAGTACCGGACTCAAAGCCCCAAGGTGAAGATCGCCAACCGACCGGAGGAAGATCCCATTTTGCGGGCCCGGCTGAAGCTGGGCAAGGGCGCGGACCTGTCTTTGCTGGTGATGATCCTGGATATTGAGGACGAGCCTTTGGGGGCCTTGAATTTGATCTATCCCGCCCGCAATACCTATGACCAAGGGCATGCCGAGCTTATCGCCCTTTTGCGCCAACCCTTCAACATCGCGCTGTCGAACGCCATCAGGTACCGGGAGATCAAAGGTCTGCAAGAGCTTCTGCACGATGAGAACAAGGAGTTGAAAGGCGAGCTGGGCCTGGCTTCCATGGATGAAATTATCGGTGCGGATTCAGGTCTTCAGATAGTCATGGAGATGGTGCGCCAGGTGGCCCCACTGGACAGCCCGGTCATGCTCATGGGTGAGACCGGGGTGGGCAAGGAGGTCATAGCCAACTCCATTCATTATTCCTCACCCAGGGCCAAGGGACCATTTATCAAGGTCAACTGCGGGGCCATTCCCGAGGGCCTTTTGGATAGTGAATTGTTCGGCCATCAAAAAGGCGCCTTTACCGGAGCGGTGCATCAGAAGCGGGGCCGCTTTGAACGGGCCCACATGGGCACCATATTTCTGGATGAGATCGGAGAGCTGCCGCTAAACGCTCAAATTCGTCTGCTGAGGGTGATACAGCAAAAAGAGATCGAAAGGGTGGGCGGAACCCAACCCATTCCGGTGGATGTCCGCATTATTGCCGCCACCCACCGCAATCTGGAACATATGATAACCTTGGGCGAGTTCCGTGAGGACCTTTGGTTCCGCCTGAACGTGTTCCCGATCATGATACCCCCATTGCGCCAAAGAAAGGACGACATACCCACTCTGCTGCACTATTTTTTGCGCAAAAAATCCAAAGAATTGAAGATACACCAGATTCCATCCATTTTTCCCGACACCCTGAACCGGTTGAGGGCATACAGCTGGCCGGGCAATGTGCGCGAGCTTGAAAATCTGGTGGAAAGAGGGCTGATTTTGAGCAGGGGCAATTCACAAGACCCGCAGCTGATCTTTGGTGATTTCGACCATGCCGGCAGGATATACGGGGACCCGCATGGTCAATACTCAAATGGCGAAATAATGCCCTTGGATGAAGCCATGATCCAGCACATTACAAAAGCGCTGAGAATAAGTAAGGGAAAGATTTATGGTTCAGATGGCGCCGCCCAGCTATTGGGAATAAACCCTAATACCCTCCGAAGCAAAATGCGCAAATATGGAATCAAAGCCAAATAATATCAATTGCATCTAGCCTTGGGATAATTGCATATGCTTTTATGCCATGCGTAATAAGTGATCGAAAATTAACGGCCCCGATCAAGCCCACCTGGTTGGGGCCTCAAGTAGTTGCCCTGGATGGCCGCCAATCCGCGAAGGCGGGTTCGCGTTTATTACAAACTTTTCAGTTCCGCCCGTGCCCCATGCCGCTGTTGGGCAGGTGCGGTAATAAGGCTATCCAGTTTAGGGTAATCAGACAGGCTTGCCTTAACTTTCTTTTTCCCATTTTTGCCTGAGGTTTGAATAAAACTCCAAATCCATTATCAGCGCCCCGCGATGACGGCATATCTCTGCGGCGAAATCTATTGCCCGCTTAACGGATTGCATTGCATTCCAGCCATGTATAAGTCCGTAAAGCAGGACTGCGCTGAAGGCATCACCAGCACCCACAGTATCTTTGATATCAGTTATAGCTGGGGCGTCCGCCCATCGGCATTGGCCATTTGGGAAACATAACATGGCACCCTGGGAACCCATGGTTACGTAAACAGTATCTATTTGGTGTTTTTTTGCCAGAGCGGTTGCAGCACTGCCATAGTCTTCCTTGGTTGCCAGCTGCCTTGCGGCCAATTTAGCCAATTCTTCGTGATTAAGTTTCAGGTGGCTGGTTCCAGGCATTATTTCGGGCAGCAAAGCTTCATTCCACCAGGGCTGACGCAGATTAAGATCCACGAATCGCAGTGGATTCAAAGCAGTGTTTAATTTACTCCATGAATTTTTGCTCACACGGTGCCGGAGCGCCAGGCTGCCATGGTAAAACAGGCTCCCCGGCTGGCATTCGTCTATTAGCGGGACGGCGCTAGCAGAGTTAATGAAATCGTAGGCCTGCTCCGTTTTGATATCAAAGGACGGCTGGCCATTTTCCAACGTGACCTCTACCGTCCCGGTGGGATGATCCTGGTCGATTTGGACCCCCTTGGTTTGCAAACCCCACGCCGCCATAAGTTCTAATGCTTCATGCCCGGGGTCATCGTCTCCCAGCCTGGATATCAGCAAGGGGTTTTCGCCCAGGCCCTGAAGGTGCCAGGCCACATTGAATGGTGCCCCGCCCAGCATCCGGCTATCTGGGAACTGGTCGAAAAGCACTTCTCCGAAAATGATCAAGTTATGCATGACTAACCTGTATGTATAACAACGGGCTTTTGGTGCGCCCAAAGAAGGCGCAGCTGATGCCTGAACTTACTGCTGTCACTTTTTCCAGCCCTGCCAGGCCCAAGCCCGCCAGGGGAGGCGGGGTTTCCGCCCGAACCCGATATCATATAGAACGTTTTCATCAATATATGCCAACGACACACTATTTTGTGAAATAAAATTCATCTGAAATAAGGTAAATTATATAACTAATAGTAAATACTCATAATAAAATGATTTAATGCAAATACAATATTTTTCTTGACTTTGAATTGTAAGTATAAATATCATGAAAACGTTACCACTACATACTGACTGATGACACAATATGAGAAAAAGACAGAAACAATCCGTGGGAATGAAGGAACTGGGCAAAATGGCCGGAGTTTCTTTGAGTACGGTATCGCGTGTTTTCAACTCACCGGAATTAGTGCGGGAGCAAACCCGTGAAAAGGTGCTGCGGCTGGCACAGGAACACCGATATGTATACAACGCCAATGCCGCCGAATTGCCCTCCAACAAGTCAAGAGTGCTGGGGCTTCTAGGACCTTCCACCCAAAGCCCTCTCTTTGCCGATGCCATGACTGCTATAGAAAGCAGGTTGTGCGATACCCGGTATTCCCTGGTAATCGGCAGCACCAACCATGACCCCGCGCTGGAAAAACTGTATCTGACCCGCTTATTGGAGCGCCGGGTGGCCGGTATCATCATGACCGGCTTTTCCATCGGGCAAGAACATCTGGTGGAGCAGATCACAGCCCAGGGCATCCCCTGCGTGATTATATGGGAAATGCTGGAGCCCGAAAGCCCAGTCAGCTATGTAGGTTATGATAATTACAACCTGGCAGTGTCAGCAGTTGAGTACCTCTTCCAACTTCAACACCGCCGGATTGGTTTGATTATCGGACGGATGAACGTCCTGGCCCGGTTGCGCAAGCGGCTCCAGGGTTACAAGGATGTGCTGGCCTGTCATGGCGTGCCCTATGATCCGGATTTGGTGGTACAGCGCCGGATACCCAGCTACCTGGAAGGCAAGCAAGCCATGGAACACTTGCTCAAGCTCAACGACCCCCCTTCGGCGGTGTATGTCACCAGCGATGAAATGGCTTTGGGAGGAATGAACGCTTTGTGGGAGCAAGGCTATAAGGTGCCCGAGGATATGTCTGTGATCGGTTCAGATGACATCATGCCCGCCGCTTACAGCATTCCACCTCTTAGCACCGTTGCGGTTCCAGCTCGGGAAATGGGCAAGCAGGCCATAGACATCCTGTTGGAAATGCTGGAAACGGGCGACCACGCCCCCAGACACTACAAGCTGGATACCAACTTGATCATCAGACAAAGCTGTGCTGAATACAGTTCTTTTGGAAAAGTGAATGGTCTAGTGGAGGTCAAAGGCCCTCCATAAAATTTGTGCACCCGTAATGGCTATGTCTTTTTTTATGTTTAAATGAAAACGTTTTCATAAAGCAACAAACACTGGAGAATATGCATGAATATAGTTCTTATGGTTTTCGACAGTCTTAGGCAGGATCATGTGGGAGCTTATGGCAACGATTGGATTCAAACGCCGAACCTGGACAAATTCGCATCCGAATCGATTCGCTTCACTAAATGCTATCCCGAAACTTTGCCTACCCTGCCCATGCGGCGGGGACTTTACACCGGCCAGCGCATCTTTCCATACCCAGAGATTGCCGGCCCCTTTAAACCCCTGTATCACATGCCGGGCTGGGGCCCCATCCTGCCCGAGCGCAAGACCGTTGGCGAGTCCTTACAGGAGGCAGGCTACCGCACCTGCCTGGTTGCGGACCTGTGGCATTTCTTCAAAAGCAACCGCAATTTCCAGCGAGGCTTCAGCTCATATGAGTTTCTCCGGGGCCAGGAAATGGATTCCTACCGCACCGGACCGCCGTTGGACGATGAGTTCTTGGAAAGCTTTATCCCTGAAAGCCACAAGAAAAACGACAAGGTCAAGGCCTTCCTGGGACGCTATCTGCAAAACAACTACTCCCTGCATGAGGAGGAGCGCTCCACCAGCAAGATCTTCCGCAAGGCGGCCCGCTGGATCGAGGACAACCAGGATGCGGAAAAATTTTTCATGGTGCTGGAATCCTTTGACCCGCATGAGCCTTGGCTGCCGCCCAGCAGATACCGCAAACTTTACGATCCTGACGACGACTGCCCGGTCAACTGCATCCAGCCGCCCTATATGAAGTGGCAGGAGTTTTTGAGCCCCAGGGAATTGAAAAGGCTGCAGGCCAACTATGCGGGCACCGTTACCTGGCTGGACCGCTGGTTCGGCCACTTCATGGACGCTCTAAAATACTCGGGCCGCCTGGAGGACACCCTGGTGGTGGTGCTCACCGACCACGGTCACAATATCGGACACAAGGGCGACCAGGATTATGTGGGCAAGCAGGGCCATCCTTCGACACACGGCAACAACGATCTGGTGCTGATGATGCGGCACCCCAAAGGGGAAGGCGCCGGTACCGTGAGCGATCTGCTTTGCCAGCAATACGACCTGACCCGCACACTCTACGACTTTGCTCAGGTGGAGCCACCCGAAAACGTCGAAGGCCTGAACATCTGGCAGCCCGCTCTGTCCGGAAAGCCGTTGCGTGAATACGCCAGCACGGTATGGGGCACCGTGGCCACCGTAGTCACGGACAAATGGTGGGCCAACGGCAGTCTTTATGGTGATGGAAACCGGCTATTCGATAATGTGAATGACTTCTACCACACCAAGGATTTGGCGGAGGAACACCCCGATGTGTGCCCGGACCTGATCAAACGCCTCATTGAAGACACCGGCGGCTGGGACAATATCCCCGCCAACCTAAGCGACTATAAGGAGCGGGTGGGCTGCGGAGTGGGCGGCTACGCCCCCATGGCCTACTCCAATGCAATCTATATCGACGCCGCAACCATGTAAAACATCAATGCAAGAACGAATGAACCCAGTCAAGGTAACTTTGACTGAAAGGAGGAGGCAGATGAAAAGAGGCAAGAGACTGTTAACCATCTTTACCGCGTTTGCCCTGCTGGCCTTGTGGGCCATGCCGGCCGCAGCCATCGACTGGATGCAGTTCAAGGGCACCAAACTTAATGTGCTTGGCCTGGAGCAGGCCCAGGCCAAGGGACTGAAGCAACTGGTTCCCGAGTTCAAGAAGCTGACTGGCATTGACGTGGAAATCACCACCATGAACCAGACCAATACCATTCGTAAGGTTGCCGCCGAGTTGGGCGGGCGCAGCTCCACCTACGATATCGTGTTCGTGGAAGGCGATAGGGTTCCCAAGTATGCCGGGGCCGGTCTTTTGCAGCCCATGGACGACTACTTCAAGGACCCCACCTTGACCGATCCCAAGGTCCTGGCCATGGACGATTTAATCAAATCCACCATGGAGTGTTTCAACTACGGAGGCAAGCAGTACGGCATGCCTTTCTTCGCGGCCTGCGTTATGATGTACTACCGCAAGGACGTGTTCGAGGACAAGGGCGTGAAAGTGCCCGAGACCCTGGATGATCTTTTGGTCGCGGCCAAGAAGATTCATTCCAAGGAGATGCCCTTCATCGCCATGCGCGGTCAAGCCGGTCACCACAACATCTGGCACTGGTCCCAGTTCCTCTATGGATACGGCGGACACTACTTCAAGGACTTCCCCAAGGACCTGCATCCCGCCCTGGACAGCCCGGAGGCCATCAAGGCCACCAAGGTCTATGCCGAGCTGATGGAGAAATACTCGATTCCGGGAGCCGCCAACTGCACCTATGACGACGTGGTTATCGCCATGCAGCAGGGCCGGGTGGCCATGGTGCTGGAAGGCGCCCCGCTTGGCGCCCGCATCCTGGACCCGGAGCGCTCCAAGGTGGTGGGCAAGCTGGGCTTCAAGCCCGTGCCAAAGGGTCCGGCCGGCGTGTTCCCCCCGTTCACCGCCCAGGCCTATCTGATCAACGCGGCCAGCAAGCACAAGAAGGCCGCCTACCTGTTCCTGCAGTGGTACACCAGTTTCGACACCCTCAAGAAGATCTCGCTGATGACAAAGCATGTGGCCGTGACCCGCAAGTCCTTGTGGAACGACCCCGACTTCCAGAAGAAGTATGGCTTTGATTATGGCGCGGGCAGCTACCTGGCCGCCTTCCAAAAGACCCTGGAGCTGGGTTATCCCCAGTACCGTCCTCCGCTCAAGGAATGGCCCCAGATCGTAGACGTGGTGGGCCGCGCGGTGCAGGAGACCTACGTGGGCAAGAAAACCCCCGCCCAGGCCATGAAGTACGCCAATAAGGCGGTTGAGAAGATCATGAAGCGCTCGGGCGCCATTAAGTAAAACATCCTTATAAGGTTCCGCCCTCCTTAGCCAGGAGCCGGGAGGGCGGAACCCATGCCATCCTATTGAAAAACGGCTCCAGTAATTGGATGGGACCTGATAATGGGCGCAAAAACCTTGGTCTTAAACCGTGGTTATTT
Source organism: Desulfarculaceae bacterium (assembly GCA_963675675.1). Lineage (GTDB taxonomy): Bacteria > Desulfobacterota > Desulfarculia > Desulfarculales > Desulfarculaceae > Dethiosulfatarculus. Next base: position 5,375,340 of record OY776512.1, on the reverse strand, counting down.
GAAATTTGTGCTGCCTACCTATTTCCTTTTTCTGGGGCTCACCATTGTCCCCGTATTTGGAACCATTTGGCTCAGCCAATATCAATTCGACATCGCACTCCCCATGGATTCGGTGTACCTGGGTCTGCAAAACTACCTTGACCTATTAGAGGATGATGAGTTTATCAACTCGGTCAAGGTAATGTGCATTCTGATTGTGATACCGGTCTTTTTGCAAATGCTGATCGGCTCTGCCCTGGCTTTGGCCTTGCACGAAAGGCCCCGGGGGCTGGGCTGGGTGCGCTCCATGTTCCTGATACCCTCGGTCCTGCCGCCCGTGGTCATCGGCTTGATTTGGAAGCTTTTTTTCATTCCCCAAAGCGGCGGCATGGCCTACTTCGGGGCCTGGCTGGGCCTTGGGGATGTGGACATGTTCTCGGAGACCACACCGGCCTTGGTCATGGTGATCACCGCTTCGGTCTGGGCTGGGGTGCCGTTCGTGACCCTGATGCTGCTGGCCAACCTGGAGACTATACCCTCCTCGTTTTATGAGGCTGCGGCCATAGACGGGGCCGGCTGGTGGCAAAGCCACCGCCGCATAACCCTGCCGCTTATGGTGCCCATCATGAAAACAGTGGCCATCTTCCGCATCCTGGAGGCGCTGGCCATCTTCCCGGTGATCTTCATACTAACCGGCGGCGGCCCGGCCGGGGCCACCGAACCCATCAACTTTTTCGCCTATCGGGTGGGATTCGACTACCTGCAGTTGGGCTACGCCTCGGCGGTCATAGTGATTTTCTTCTGCATCCTGTTCGCCGTCTGTCTGCCCCTGATGATCCGGGTCTTTGCCAGCCGGAGGAAATGACACATGCCTATACAGCAAAAAGGGGGACAGTCCTTTTCCTTTCTGGTCATATTGGGCTATCTGGTTTTTTTAACCTTGCCTATTGTCTGGCTGATATCAACTTCCATCAAAAACCCCCTGGAGGCATTTGCCATACCGCCCATCCTGGCGGTGTGGCCCAAGCTGGAAAACTTTGTGGAGGTTTTCGCCAACCGGGATTTCATGCTGTCCCTCTTAAACAGCTTCATGGTGGCTCTGGGCACCGTGATTTGCACCATGGTGGTTTCGCTGCCTGCGGCCTATGGCCTGGCCCGCCTGCGGGGTCTTTTGAAAAACAGCATATTGAGCTGGCTGCTGCTCACCAGGGCCGCGCCGGGCATGATATACGTGATTCCCTATTTTCTGGTATTCGGACGTTTGGGCCTGGATGACACCAGAATTGCCCTGGTGGTCATGAACCTGATCTACACCATCCCCCTGGTCACCTGGATGCTGCTTTCGTTTTTCGAGGACATCCCCCTGAGCGTGGAGGAGTCGGCCAAGGTGGACGGAGCCAGCAACTGGCAGATACTGACTAAGATCGCCCTGCCCATCATCCGGCCGGGCATCGTGTCCAGCGCTATCCTGGCATTCATATTTTCCTGGAATGAATTTTTGTTCGCCCTGGTCATGACCAAGAAGGTGGCCCGCACCGCACCGGTGAGTATTGTCAATTTCATGGCCTATGAGGGCACCAATTGGAACCATGTCGCAGTGGGCGGCATATTGATTCTGTTGCCGGTTTTGCTGTTCTCCATAGCCATCCGCAAATATTTGGTCCGGGGCATGACCGCCGGGGCAGTCAAGGGATAATCCGTTCAAAACCGCCTAAACGGTCAAGAGGAAACTTATGGCAGGTATCTCCCTTCAGAATGTAAAAAAGCAATTCAATAACGGTTTTGTGGCCATCCACGATCTAAACCTTGAAATCGAGGACAGGGAATTCCTGGTACTGGTGGGGCCTTCGGGCTGCGCCAAATCAACAACCCTGCGTATGATCGCGGGATTGGAACAGGTAACCGAGGGCGAAGTGTTCATTGGGGAGGCTCAGGTCAATGACCTGCACCCCAAAGACCGCAACATAGCCATGGTCTTTCAGGACTATGCCCTTTATCCCCACATGAGCATATATGAGAACATCGCCTTTGGCCTGCGCATGCGCAAGACGCCTTCGGATAAGCTGGATGCCTTGGTGCGCGAGGCTGCGGACATCCTGGGCATCGTGGACCTTCTGGACCGCAAACCGGCCCAGCTCTCCGGCGGCCAGCGCCAGCGCGTGGCCCTGGGCCGGGCCATTGTGAGAAAACCCCAGGTGTTTTTATTTGACGAGCCGCTTTCCAACCTGGACGCAAAGCTCAGGGTTCAAATGCGCACCGAACTGAAAAGGCTGCACGAAAAGCTCCAGACCACCATCATCTATGTCACTCATGACCAAGTAGAGGCCATGACCATGGGCAGCCGTATCGTGGTGCTCAAAGACGGAGACATCCAGCAAGTCGGCCCGCCCATGGAATTGTACGACCATCCGGCCAACCGTTTTGTGGCGGGCTTCATCGGCAGCCCGGGCATGAACTTCTTGCCATGCAAAACCTGGGAGAAAGAAGGGGAAGTGCTGGCCGATCTGGATGATTTCAGTTTGAAGCTGCTGCCGGAACAGGCCGCCAAGGTAAGGGCCCGGGGCCATGGATCATTCACCCTGGGGGTCAGGCCCGAGGATGTGCAGTATCAAAAAGAAGACTGCGACCCCCAGCGCTATTGCGGCCTGGAGGCCCTGGTTGAAGTGGTGGAGCCCATGGGCAAGGAGATATTTTTGGCCCTAAACAGCGGCAAGCACAATTTCTCCGCCCTGTTTCAGCGCGAAGAACCGGCAAAGCCCCATTCCAAGGTCGGCCTGGTCATGGACATGAGCAAGGTTCACCTGTTCGCTCCGCAAGAAAAGGAACAGGCGTTATTCTGAAAACAATGAACTTAACTGCTTTATGATCGATTTACAGGAGTAGAGCATGAAAGCTTTGGTGTTAGAGAAGGCCAGGGAACTTAGCATAAGGGATATTGAGATTCCCGAGGACCTGGGGCCCCACGATGTGCGCATAAAGATTGAAAAAGTAGGCATCTGCGGCAGCGACATACATTACTTCACCCACGGCAAGATAGGTCACTTCGTGGTTGACCAGCCCATGGTGCTGGGCCATGAGGCCGCCGGCCTGGTGCTGGAGACCGGCCCGCAGGTGGAGGGTTTGCAACCCGGTGACCGGGTTTGTATGGAACCAGGCATACCAGACCCCAACAGCCGGGCCACCCAGCTGGGCATATACAACCTGGACCCAAGGGTGCGTTTTTGGGCGACTCCGCCGGTGCATGGCTGCCTGCGTGAAAGCGTGGTGCATCCGGCTGCGTTCACCTTCAAGCTGCCCGAGAACCTCAGTCTGGAGGAAGGTGCCATGGTTGAACCCATGGCCATCGGCATGCACGCCGCCAGCAAGGTTGGCATTGCGCCGGGTGACATAGCCTTGGTGCATGGCGCCGGCACAATCGGCCTGGTGACCGCCTTGGCAGCGCTGGCAGGGGGCTGCAGTCAGGTGATCGTCAGCGATGTCAAGCAGGGCAAGCTGGATTTGATGTCTGACATCCCCGCCCTAATCACATGCAATGTCCAGAATCAGGACCTGCCCGGCCTGGTGAAAGAGCTCACCGAAGGCTGGGGGGTGGATATCATTTTTGAGTGCTGCGGAGCCGATCCGGTAATCCTTAACCTGTTCGAGCATCTGCGTCCCGGCGGCAAGGTGGTGCTGGTCGGTATGCCCATTGAGCCATCCCCAATGGACATCGTGGCCGCCCAGGCTAAAGAGGCCACCATGTTCACCATATTCCGCTACGCACATATGTATCCCAGGGCCATTGCGCTCATGGCCAGCGGCAAGATTGATCTTAAACCCTATATAACCGATCACTTCAAGTTTGAAGATGCGGTAGAAGCTATCAACTGGGCTACTGACATGCCCGACTCTTCGGTGAAAGCAATAATAGATATGTAGTTGAACCGCCCTGGAAAAACCGGAGAGGATTTTATTTGAGTCAAGCCACCATGGCCCGGCTCTGTTTATCCTGATAATACATCTGTTCCAGTTCAATGGGTGGGATGTTTCCAATGGGCTCCAGCAAGCGCCGGTTATTAAACCAATCCACCCAGGGCAGGGTGGCGAATTCCACGGCTTGGCGATGTTTCCAAGGCCCTTGCTTATTGATCACTTCGGTCTTGTATAGGCCGATCACCGACTCGGCCATGGCGTTGTCATAGGCATCGCCCACGCTTCCCACCGATGGCTCAATGCCGGCGCCAGCCAGGCGCTCGGTGTAGCGGATTGAAAGTTATTGGGAGCCCTGATCCGAGTGATGGACCAGATGGCCAGTGTCCTAGCGGGCGAAAACAGCCTGCTCCAAGGCGGTAAGCGGTAGGTCTGTTCTCAAGGAATTGGATAGACACCAGCCCACGATCATGCGAGCGAAAACATCTATGACAAAGGCCACATAGGCAAATCCGCATCCCGCTTTATGCGTGGCGGCAGACGTTTGGGATTAGCCTCACGGGCCTTATGCTCATAGAAAGTCGACGGGGCGATCGGCAAAGCTGCGCAGATCGACTCGACCCCGTGGATATGGCGGTGCTGGTCAATAAACCGCACCATCACTTCGGTTTGCGGTCGAGCTCCGCCTGGGCGAAAAAAGCCGCTGCCTGACGCAGTATCTCATTGGTCCTTTTCAGCTCGCGATTCTCGCGCTTGAGTTGCCTAAGCTCCTCGCGCTCAGATGTGGTCAGACCCGCTCGAAGGCCCCGGTCACGTTCTGATTGCCGAACCCAGCTCCGAAGTATCTCTGGTGTGCAGCCGATCTTGGATGGTATCGAACTGATGCAAGACCACTGGGAACCATGTTCCTCTTGATGCTCAAACACCATCCGTACCGCCCGTTCCTTCACCTCGTTAGAATATCTGATGCGTTTACTCATGACCCTATCCTCTCAGATAAATGGGTCTCCGGTAAACCCGGGGCGGTTCATCCTGGTATTCTTATGACTGTTGTTCACATGCTCTTTCCTGATTGAGACTCGTTTGTGGTAAATCAAGTCTCTATATCAAGATTGGTGTGTGAACAACCTCTTCAACCTCTACATCTAGGATTTCACGCAGTGGCCGCCGTTGGTGGGTGCATGTGGCGTCCTCGTTTCCCCTGGTGCGCCATTACGGCACGGTGCTGGGTACATGCTGAAACGGGTGCTCCAGTTGATTGACTGCGACGAAATCAGATGATACTGACAATTCCATATCGCATATGATAGCTTAAAGAATTTGCTAACTGCTCCTCCTAGCTTGATGTTGCTGGAATAACGCGCACCATGGAGTAGCAAAGTGAACAGGGTTACGGCAGAGCCTTCAGACTCTGATCACGCCAAAGGACATAGGTTTCTATAACTGAATAAAAACGGCTTTAAGGCAAAAAATCAGTCTCCATGATGGAAGTCATTTATGTGAACAAACGGTTTAGCAGCTGCAGCTAACAAAGGAACCAGCCTTAGTGTAAGGCAAAATCACTGATTTCAAGCGATTAACGCGGTAAGCTCTGTTTTGATGGTGTGGATACTTTCAAATCCGATGCTGCAAAAATAGCCTGACAATCCAGTGGATTATCTCTTCAGTTGATATTACTGCACATGCGGGCTGACAAAGTGTGGATTGAAAGCGAAGAAAAATACAGACTGATTTGTGAAAGCACAGGCCTTGGGAGCGGTTATTGGACCCAAGAAGGCAGAGCAATTTCTTTTAATGCCTACGCTCAAAAAGAAATGCCGACCACAGCTTATGGTGTCCCGGGCAAATCCGCATTTGAACTGTATGGAGATAGTATTGGTGCCATTATTAAGACAAGAATTACAAAAATTTTCAAATTTAATAAAAAATTCAGTTATCAAGATTTTGTAAAATTTGCTGATCTTAAAAGATATTTTTTCTCAACATATAATCCTATTCACGACAACTGTGGCCGTATTCATGGCGTGCAAATCATTTCCAAAGACATCAGTGAACTAAAACGTATTGAAGAAATAATACAGGTAAGCAAAGAAAGATATAGATTGCTGTCTGATGCTTTATTGGGAGATATTCAAAATCATAAACAAAATGAAATACCCGAGATCAATCAACCGCCTGACAAGAAACTGGGGCATGAATCGCTTGGGGAAATAACGAGTAATCAATTAATATCAAAACACTTGACTCCCAACAATTTAATAACTGTTATTGAAAAGCTGAAAGAAGACTTTGATGGATCGAATAAAATAGCAATAATTAATAAAGGTGGGAAAAAACTCCCAGTCGAAATCTTATCCGGTGATTTCAATCATTACGGAGAGCAATTCAGCGTTACTTTGGTAAGAGACATAACCGCCGACAAACAGGGCCAGGTTGTATTATATGAAAAAGATGTCATGTACCGGGCTTTATTTGAGCACTCACCGGTAGCCATTGCCGTTGTAAGGGGTGGAAATTTTTTTTGTGTAAACCAGGCTTGCGCTGAAATGTTCCGGTTTGATGGTCCAGATGAAATGCACGGATCATCGATCTACGAGCGGATACCTCATGAGTATGCAGATTGGGTGAAAAAGAACGATCTGCGATTTGAAAAGAGTATAAAAACATCAAAAAGCTTTGAAACCACCGCCCGCAAGAAAGACGGCAGCGAGTTCCCAGTGCAAATGTTTATTGAAGTCATTAGGTTTGATGAGGGTATTGCCACCTCAATATTCGCCTTTGATCTTACTGAGCGTAAACAATATGAAAAAGCTTCGGGAAAAAATGGGCGCTCCACAATTAAAGACTCCCCTTTTTATATATTCAGCTTGAATCCGGAAGGGACAATCCAGTCCGTCAATCGTAATTTCATGGGCATTTCCAAAGACCTGCTACCCGGCAGGCGTATTTATGAGTTGGTTCCGCCCAAGTTGGTGCCAACCGTCAAAAAGTGCTTGGGCAATGTGGTTAAGTCCGGCCTTATTGGTGGTTATGAGGCAGAACATCAAATGGCTGACGGTTCAACCATTACTTATGAAGCCCGGGTGTGTCCAGAAATTAATCAAGGTGAAGTAACGGCATTGACAGTCAAATGCACTGATGTAACCGAATTTAGAAAAACAAAAAAATGGCCGGGGACCAGCGAGGATTTTTATCGGACCACATTTGAGCAGGCCGCCATCGGTATCGGCCATGCCTCTTTTGAAGGCAAGCTTATCTTGACCAACCGCAGGTTGTGCAAAATGTTCGGCTATGAGGCCGAAGTGTTAATCACCTTGAGCCTAAAAGATCTGCTGCATCCTGATGATTTGAAGGAAAATAAACGTCTTTCAGAACTTTCGCTTAGAGGAAAAATTGATTATTACAGCCTGGAGATCAGATATTTTCCTAAAAACAAATCCTTGCGTTGGGCTTATTTGAGAGTTTCCTTGCGGCGGGATGATAATGGTGAGCCCTTATATTTTATCTGCGTTTTTGAAGATTGCACCAAGAGCAAGGAAACTGAATTGGCCTTGCAGCAGTCCCATGCGAAATTGCAGGAGTTGGTTAAAGAGAGCACCGTTGAACTGAAAGAGGCAAATACCGCCTTTAAAGTGATACTTAAACACAATGAAGCGGAAAAGGCCGAGCTAACGGATAATCTGGTTACCCACGTTAAAAGTTTGATCACTCCTAATTTGAAACGCCTTAAGCGCGGTCAGCTTGGCCAGAGGGAAACGGCTTTGGTTAATAGCATGGAGACCAGTTTGGATGAAATACTGTCCCCCTTTGTAAATACGATGATTTCCAAAACTGTTGGCCTCACCCCGCGGGAGTTGGAGATAGCCAAACTCATCCGTGATGGTTATTCGAACGATGAAATTTCAGAAATGCTTATTGTCTCAAAAAGCGTGGTTGCCTTCCACCGCATGAATATTCGAGATAAGTTGGGGATAAAAAACAAGAAAATCAATTTAAGATCTTATCTGCAAGACCTTTCGGTTTGAGGCGTTATCGGCTAACACATTAATAATTATTATAAATTATGCAAAAATACAGGTAAAGCCTGGCGATAACCTGTTTTTTTCATATCTCTCACCCCACACCTATTTTTGTTAGTATCCCTTACATACTTTGGCTCTATTAGCACCGATAGGCAAAAACAATGCTATTAGACTGCTCTAATAGTGGTTATTTGCTTCAGGAGGCATACCAATTATCGGTTTGAGTCAACAAAATAGTTTGATCTGCAATGACACTTCACCAAAAGTTACCCTTGTATATTTGAAGCGGAAAACTTTACTGAATATATCAATCTAACATTTATCTATTGTGTCCTCCAAGCGTGGGTTGGATAGATGAGAAACTGGTAGGCGTGCTTCAATATGCAGCGCGCATTAATCGGCCCTTTAAATATAGTGACCCGGGTTTTATTGTATATGGCACGCAGACAGCTCCACATTGCAACTCAGTTCACTCTGATCCACGGTTATGTTGATAAAAGCTATAAAACTCCGTTTCATATATTCGCGAAATATGCAAGCATATTAATATGTTATATGTTAAAGCAAACTGGTAATTCCGGGGATTATACCAGCCAGGCCCGGGATATATGGCTAGTACAAATCTCAAACAGATCAATTCATTTTTACAAAAAATATAAAATCATTAATTCGGTAAGTGCTTTCGCCCTTATGGGGTTCTAAAGCGCTGCGTAGAGGAGTTATTCAAAACAAGCAACACCGCTTTTCAACAGTCTGTTTTCTGATCTTAGGCGTTGGGGTACGAAAAAATGCATAGTCACTAAATCCTGGGGAGCGTTTTGATGTCATGTTGAAGCGAATGAGTATAGGCGCATTTCTGGGCATAGCATTCGGCACGCTCATTCTATTAATGGGTTTGGTTGGGTTTCTCTCCATCTACCAAATTGAAACACTTTCAGAACAGCACCGGATGATCTATCGTCATCCCCTTTCAGTCTCCCATGCGGTGCTTTGGATAAAAGACGGCATCATCCTGATGCAGCGTTCAATTAATGATTTGGTCTTGGCCGGGCGCAACAAAGAACTTGCTATAGCCGTATCAAGATTAAACGAGCTGGAACAAAGAATTTTCACCAATTTAAGGCTTGTCGAAAACTGTTTTCCGGGCGCCCCCTCGATATGGAAGGAAACCCAGGACCTGTTCCGGGTGTGGATACCCATCCGCGAAGAGATGGTGAATCTGTTGTTTTCCGGCCAGCGGGACCGGGCAGTCCGAATCAGCAAAGGCAATGGGGCCAGCCAGTTAGGGAAAATGATCAAAGCCACGGAAGTTCTAGCAAGCCATGCCAGCAAAAAAGCGGCTCATTTTCACCAAGAGGCTCAGGCCGCCCGAAGCGGATCACTGTCCACCATGTATGTGCTCATCGGGCTGGCCATGGTGTTGGGAATTGGTTTTTCCATGCTGATAATCCGTGCCGTGGGCAAATCCGCCAGGGAAACAAACGAGGCGGGCGAGTCCATTGTTAAGGACGGTCTGTCCGGGGCAATCGGCTTCCAGCCCAATGATGAGACCTGTCAAATGTCCGAGAACCTGCGCCGCATGCTCAACGGAATGATCGATGGAGGGCAGTCAATATACTACGCTCTACCGGTTCCCCTATGGATCACTGATGAGCAATTGCGGATTGTCTATCTCAATCAGGCGGCTTCCCGCATATTCGAATTCAAAACCGGTTTGCCACCAGCGGAGATGATTGGCCTGAAGCTGGATCAGGTGTTTAAGGATGAAGCGGACATCCTCGGTTTGACCAGTACCTGCCTGCATTCGGGCCGAAACCTGCATGGTGAGGTGACCATAAATTTCAATGAAGCCACCATGCACCTGCACCTGACAACCTCTCGCTTGCTGAACCATGACTGTGAACCCATGGGTGTCATGGGTATAGGCGTTGATATCACCGAGCTTAAATCTGTGGAGCGCCGGCTGCGGGAGGCGGAAGAACGCTGGCGCAGCCTGGTGGAAACCATGACAGATGGGTTGGCCGTTCTGGATAAGGCGGGAGTCGTTGTATATGCCAACAAGGCATTGTGTTCGATGTTGGGCTATGAATGCCATGAAATAATCGGTCGCCCAGCGATGGGTTTTGTGGATGAGAAAAACAAAGCGATCCTAAAGGAACAATTGGCACTCCGCCAGCAGGGCACCAATGACAATTATGAGATTTCGTGGCTCCGCAAGAACAACCTTCCGATATACACCCTGGTGTCCCCTCAATTCATATTGGACTCCCAGGGTGAATACCAAGGCACCTTCGCTGTGCTCACCGACCTCACCAAAGTTAAGGCATCTGAAAGCACTTTAAAAAATGCCAAGCAATTGGCCGATGAGGCAAACCTGGCCAAGAGCGTCTTTTTAGCCAATATGAGCCATGAAATCCGCACCCCCTTGAACGGGGTAATCGGCATGACCGAATTGCTTCTGGATATGCCACATAACCCGGAACAGGGTGAGTATCTGGAACTCCTCAAACAGTCAGCGGATTCATTGCTCAATCTTCTTAATGACATACTGGACCTGTCCAGGATTGAAGCGGGCAAGCTGGAACTGGACAGCTACAATTTCCGGCTGCGCGACATGGTGTTCGATTCTGTGAACGCGCTGGCGGTGCAAGCCCACGGCAAGAACCTGGAGTTGACCTGCTGGATTGATCCGGATTGCCCGGAACACATGTTGGGTGATGCGGGCCGCTTGCGTCAAATCCTTTTGAACTTGGTGGGCAACGCTATTAAGTTCACCGAACAGGGCGAGGTGTCTGTTTGTGTTGAAGCCAAGCCCGCTGGCGGCAATGATCGGGAACTGCACTTTTCAGTACGGGATACCGGGATCGGGATTCCTCAAAACCATCTCGGCGTCATCTTTGACTCCTTCAAACAATCACAGGCGTCAATTGCCCGCATATATGGCGGAAGCGGTCTTGGCCTTGCCATCTCATCACAATTGGTGGGCATGTTCGGGGGGCGTATATGGGTGGAGTCGGAACAAGACAAGGGAAGCACCTTCCATTTCACTGCCGTATTAACCCAGGTGGAGCCTCCCTTACAAGAAACGCTCCCCATCGAACCGCAAGACTTGGTCGGCATTAAGGTGCTGGTGGTGGACGACAATGCCACCAACCGGCGCATATTGGACCAAACATTGCGAAAAGCCGGCATGAAACCCACTCTAGTTGATGACGGCATGCAGGCATTGCAGGCCCTGCACCAGATGCACATCGATTACCCCGGATTCTCCTTGGTGATTATCGACGTAGTCATGCCCGAAATGGACGGGTTTGAGCTTGTGTCGGCGATCAGGCAAAACCCGGTATTCTCTCAGATCAAGATCATTCTGCTCACCTCCATGGGCATGCGGGGAGACATCCTTAAGTGCCGTGAGTTGGAAGTGGCCAGCTACATAAAAAAACCGGTGCGCGACTCGGTTCTCATTGCGGCGATCAAAGCATCTATTCTGTCGGAAAAAAAACAGCAGGAAACAGAGGTCATCACCCTGCACTCCCTAAGGGAAGGCAGGCAACCGCTTAGCATTTTGCTGGCCGAAGACAACCAGACTATTCAGAAGCTGGTTATGGAGCTGCTGGTCGACAAAGGCCACCGGGTTCATGTGTGCAGCACCGGCCGACAGGCCTTGGAAAACTTTAATAATAACCGGTACGATCTGATATTAATGGATATGTATATGCCCGAAATGAATGGTATAAACGTTGCCAGGCAAATCAGGGAAAAGGAAGAGGAAATAGGCGGTCATATTCCGATTATCGCCCTCACCGGCCAGGTGTTTGAAAGTGATCTTCAAGCCTGCCGGGATTTAGGCATGGATGGATTATTGGCAAAGCCGTTCAAAGCGCAGGACCTCTATGACAAGATCGAAGCGGTTATGAATGGTTAATAGATCTAAGGAGGATAACAGAATATGTGACATCGTTTCAGACCAATTGTGCAAAGAATCTTGTGAAGTAAGAAACTCTGCGGCCCGCCGCATTTTTTATAATTAGAGGAATTTTCACTGTTTAAGGGGACTAGCATGAACAATATGACAATCAAACAAAAACTGATCGGCATGACCATTATCCTGGCTTTATTGGTAGTGGCCCTGTCTGTTTTTTTCATCAACAGATTCGGCGTGGTGGGCGACACCTACCAGCAGATTTCATTGATACGGGTCCCACAGCTTCAGGTTTCCGAAGCAATGAACAATATCCTCATAAACACCAGAGTAAATCTGAATGAAATGTTTGCAGTCGCAAGAAATGTGGACAACTACAAGCTTTTTGCGCAAAGGGCAAAAGATAAGCTGGACCAATATAAAATCCTGGAACAGGCCATGCTGAATGGAAGAAAGGATCTTGGCAAAGAGATTGAAGAATTTAAAAATTTTGCAATTCCGCCATGCCGCAAGGGAGGGGAAATTGAAAAATTAACCCAAAAAGCCTCAAGCACATTTTCAGAATTCGAGAAAGTTTTCAACAAGATAACTTCTGGAAAAACCGAATCTCTGAAACTGGTTAATGAGATTGGCTGGTATGACAGCAAGGAAAACAGCAAGGGCACGGTCAAGGTTCTGGTGGAAAAAGGGCGTAGAATGGTTGAGTTGGCAAATACTCAGCAAACCAAGCTTATGGTGGCTCAGCTGAGGGCCGAGGAAAAGAACATTCTTCAAAGAGCCGACAAAAGATATATTGAAAGGTTTAACGCTATATATCAGGAGTTTAACGAGTCGGCTCCAGAGGAGCTAAAAGGTGTGGGGCAGCAATACTATGCCGCATTCCAGAGTATATTTGATAAGCTGCTGGCTGCTCAGGAGCTACATGATAATTTGAAAGAAATTATCCGCAAAGACCTGAGGGATGCTCAGAAAAATCTGGGCCAAGCTCTTCAAAGTCTGAAAAAAAGAGCAGAAGAGCAGATGGCTTTCTATTCGGCCGAAGCCATTGAAATGCAAAATACAGCCAGAACACTTATCATTATAATTTCCCTCATTGTTGTCTTTATGAGCCTTTTTTTAGGAATATTGATTTCCAACAGCATCAACAAGGTGCTTACAAGAATCATTGGAAGCCTGAGCGCGGGAGCGTCGCAGGTTGCATCGGCCTCCGGCCAGGTCTCCATCGCCAGCCAGTCCTTAGCGGAAGGATCATCCGAGCAGGCGGCATCCATTGAGGAAACATCTTCATCACTGGAAGAGATGTCCTCCATGACAAAACAGAATGCGGACAATGCCAACCAGGCGGATGATCTCATGAAAAAAGCCAATACGGTGGTGGTCAAGGCTGATGAATCCATGGCGCTGCTTAATAAATCCATGGAACAGATCTCCAAGGCCAGTGAAGACACCTCCAGGATTATTAAAACAATTGATGAGATAGCCTTTCAGACCAACTTGCTGGCGCTGAATGCCGCGGTTGAGGCAGCCAGGGCGGGTGAAGCCGGGGCCGGGTTTGCAGTGGTTGCCGATGAGGTGAGGAATTTGGCCATGCGGGCGGCCGAAGCCGCCAAAAGCACGGCAACTTTAATCGAGGGGACCATCAAGCAGGTAAATGATGGAGTGGAGATCGTAGGTGCTACCAACGAAGAGTTCAGTCATGTGGCCACGAGTTCCGGCAAGGTGGGTGAACTGCTAGGTGAGATTGCGGCGGCATCCAATGAGCAGGCCCAAGGGATAGATCAAGTGAATAAAGCCGTTACGGAATTGGACAAAGTTGTCCAAAAAAATGCCGCTAATGCCGAAGAGTCGGCTTCAGCCTCCGAAGAGATGAGCGCCCAAGCAGAACAGATGAAAGGCATGGTAAAAGAGCTCGTGAAGCTTATCGGCGGTGCTGCCACGGGAAACAACGGGGATCAGACCTTGCGTGCGGGCAGGTCTGGAAGTTCGGGTAACAAAAAAAGATATCTCTTGGGTGCAAAAACCGCCAAAACACGGCCGGGTCATCATGCCAAGGAAAACGACCCTAAACAAGCCATTCCAATGGATGATGATTTTAGTGATTTCTAAGTTGGCATGGTTAAAAGGTATTTGAATTCCGGCAGCTCAGCGGGCAATTCTTATGGAAGACGACTATTTCGTTTTATGGACTTTAACAAGGGATTAAAAGATATGGCTATTAACGAATCGCCAACTATTGATAAAAATGGAGCCGAGCTGGACATGGAGATGCTGGCAGGCAAATACCTCACATTCTCCCTGTCAGAGGAAGATTTTGGCCTGGAGATATTGCGGGTGCGCGAGATCATAGGCATGCAGGAAATAACCCCGATACCCCGCACCCCGGAATTTGTGCAGGGAGTGATCAACCTGCGTGGCAAGGTCATTCCGGTGATCGACTTAAGGCTCAAGTTCGGTATGTCTTACAAGGAATCAGATGATCGCACCTGCATAATAGTCGCGGAGATCTCACACAATAGGTCTTCTACTCTCATGGGCATTATCGTGGACCGGGTGAATGAAGTAGTCGATGTCAAAGTTGCCGAAGTGGAGCCTATGCCCAGTTTTGGCATGCAGCTGAACACAGATTTCATTCGGGGTATGGCCAAGCATGGCAAAAAGGTAAAAACCCTATTGGATATAAACAAGGTGTTAAACCGGGATGAGGCCACCGCCCTGACCGGTTTTGAGGAAGTGTCCTGATTTCCGTATACAGAGCCATATGTGAGATACTCAACGTCTCAACGGAGGGTAAAGCGCAATGGCAATCAAGGACGGGCTACTGGCCCAATTGATGAAGGGGTATGAGAAGCCCGAGGACTTTTCTGGCTCAGGGTCATGACCGAGCTGAAAAACCGGGGCGTACAGGATATTCTCATCGCCGCGGTGAAGGAGCTCAAGGGCTTTCCAGAAGCCATAAGCAGCGTATTCCCCAAGGCCCAGGTGCAGACCTGCATCGTCCACATGGTGCGTCACAGTCTGCGCTTCGTACCCAGGAAAGACCGTAAGGAAGTGGCCGCCGACCTCAAGGCCATTTACAAGGCTGAAAACGCCGAGGCCGCCGAAGATAGGCTGAGCGAATAGAAAAGCGGTCAAGGCCAGGGGGCATTTACCCAGCGATCAGGCAGCCACGAAGCTCTTATGCCTGGCCATAAGGAATCTACCGGCTAAATGGAAAATGGCGCTGAGGGAGTGGGCCTCGGCCATGAACCAATCCTCCATCCTGTTTGACGACCGGATACAAGCCGTGGGACAGTGATGGGAGAAATTAAAACCGCGAATGGCTCATACACAGAAAACCCGACAGGCTCGCCGCTTCATGGAAAATATCTTCGTGGAGCGCCTCCGGCGGAGTCTGAAATACGAGGAGATCTATCTCAAGGCATATGACACCGTAAAAGAGGCCAAAGCCGGAATAGGCCGTTACATCAACTTCTACAATCATGAGGGACGGCACCAAGCCCTGGGCTACAAGACCGGCTGGGAGGTCCACAACGAAGTTGATAGACAACGTAGAGCTTGTCAGCTAACAATCTCATGTCAGGAAACTTTAGCATCTACCAGTCCTGACAAAATTTCTAAATATCGCCCGGACAACATCTCGCGGCTATAATGACTTTCCACAAATGCCCGCCCGGCGGCCCCCATGGCCCGCCGTCGGTCGGGATGGCCGGCAAGATTCAAAACAGCTTCCGCAATACCGGCATGGTCTTCCGGCTGCACAATCAAGGCTGCGCCGGAGCGGGAAAGAATGTCGGCTGCCTCACCGGACAAACTGCCTACAATCGGCTTGGCCATAGCCATGATCTCGAACATTTTTGAAGGAATGAACGTTTTAAACAGAGGGACATTGCGCAAGGGCACCAAACAAATATCGGCCATAGCATAAAAATTGCGGACGCCAGGCTTGGCGGTCGGCTCCAGGAAGGTGACATTGTTTATACCTTCACGTTGGGCCTGGGACATCAGCGCGCTCTTTTCGGCTCCTGCGCCGACAAACACAAAATGAATGTCGGGCTGTTGTGAAGCCACCAGCTGGGCACTTTCCAAAATAGCCGCTAATGCATGTGATATGCCGTGAGCACCGATATACAACACCACACATTTGCCGGTTAAATTCAGCTGCTTTCTAAGCGCATCTGCGTTGTCCGCCAGATCCGGTCTCCAGAATTCGACATCGGCGCCGTTGGGAATGGTATGCACATTGGCAGCAGGATAGCCACGCGCCACAATTGCCCGGGAAAATGATTGGGTGACAGTTACTATGGCATTCGCACGCCGGTAGAGCTGATCAATAAAAACATCCAGCATTCGAATCAGCAACGGGTTGGTGATTACCCCCAATTCAGTAAAAATATCAGGCCACAGATCACGAATTTCCAGCACGAAAGGGACATTCATGCGCCAGGCGGTGATTGCGGCGGCCCAAGCCGCAAACGGCGTAGGCGATGTGCCGATGATCACGTCCGATGGCATGCGCATGCTAAATCTGCTGTTCCAGACGGCTGCGCTGGCGAGTAATGAAATATGGCCGATGGTTTTTTTGATAATGCCGCGGTTGGGAGTGATGTAGGCCCAGTGCCGATGCACCTGAATGCGGTTGAGCTTTTCAAATTGGTAACGCTTCAATCGGTAACCTGGATATATCTCACCAGCCGGATGGTTAGGAAAACCGGTGTGCACCTGGACATCATTACCGGCATTAATCCAACACTGGGAAAGATCATTGATCCTCGCCGGCGGCGCCCCGATTTCCGGAGTAAAATAATGAGAAAACCAACAAATATTCATTGACTAGAGATTCGCATGGATTCGAAATTAATATGGTAATCGAGATCACCTGCCGTCACGCCGAGTGAAATCGGTTTGTCGTTACCGTCCTCCCATGAACAATCCGCAGGAGCATATTTACTGATGACACAACCAAAATAGGCGTTGGTTGAAGGGGGCAGTTCAGATTTCAGGCCCCATGCCTTTTCCAGAGTGCCAAAGGTTTCCGAATACCATCCCGTTTCAATTGCCGCACTGCAGCCACCAAAAAAGGTTATATAAACAGGCACCGGTGTTCCGTCAATTCGCCATCGGCATCCATTCTGCAGGAAAACCGGCTGTAAATCCGGTGAAAAATGGAGATAGTTGGCCGCACGCACACTGCGCAAGCTTTGCACCTCATCAAGCATAATCCATATCCCTGTCTTGATATAAATCAGCTTACGCAAATGGATGGCGCCCATCCGCCTGGAGTAGCCGTCGTGAGACGCCTCTGCCCAAGCATACGAAGGCATATCTTTAAATTTACAGGAAATTATTCGCGCCCGCCGGCCTACCCTGAAGCTGGACCAAACATCCGACTGGTTGACCCCGTCAACTTCAACTGTATTGTGTGCCCGCGTAGACCGAAAATAGCGCCTCCAAGGGCCAGCGGCATATTCATACACTCCGGCATCGCTAATAATTTTTCGACCGGACACGGTAAGTTCAAAACTCAGCATATCGGCATGAGCATGGGCTGGCAGATAGTCTGGGCATGCCGCACCCACATCCATGATAAGGTGGTCTTTTTCAGGGATATTTTTAAATACCACATAGCCGCTGTGCTTTAAATGGTAGGCTTCGGGCTTTAGATGCGGGGTGCCGGCAACCGGAGATCGGGTGTTGCTGATTGGGTCTTGGGGTGTTTGGGCTGGGTCTTGGGCGGCGGCAGCAAATTTGACATAATCTATATTAACGGATTGTGATTGGCATGATTTCACCTCATACGGCAGGTCCGTATTGAAAAAGGCTGCACCGGCGGCCAGTAGGGTCGCCGGCTCCAATTCATCACAATAGGCGGTGTCTTTGAGCAGCGGCAGTTGATAGTTTGGCGTTAGAATGGCAGCCAGGTATTGAAGCATTTTACGCAATTTAGATTCGAGCCATATTGGCGCGCCCTGTGCATGGTTCAGCCGCAGGAGCCAGGCCAAATTCAGCAGATCAGCCAGTACATCCACATGATAGCCGGGTGCGCGTTCAAAATGCCCCCCGTCAGCCAAAATCTGCTCATCCAATTCTTGATGCAGCAGGTTCAAGCCGCGCGTCAACCACGCCCCGGCTAACTGGTCATGGCAGGTGATGCCGGCCCAGATCAGGCCTTTGATGTTTTTCAGCAAATGATTGCCGCGTACATCCTTTTCGAGCGCCCCGGACAAGTAACGAACCTGTCCATAAATACCGGCGATAATGCGGTCTGCTTCATTCGAATGCGCATTAAAATAGGCTGACCAGGCAGCCAAAGCCTGCAACCAGTTGACTATTCGCAGCGACAATGGATAGGGATGCCAGGCATCACCGCAAATTTCCAGGTTGTGATCCATCCAGGAATGAGCGATCCGGCTGAATAAATGCGCTGCTGTATTTGTTGCGCCGCATTGTCTGCTCCATGCAATCAGGTCGACCACATAATTGAAATAATGCAAATGATAGCGCCACAATTGGTTAGCATTCGGTGCCTGCCAATCAATGTTTTCACCAAATGCTATGGTTTGGTTCAAGAAACAAAACCGGTTTTCGGAAATGCCCCTCACCACCCCGGCTGCACGCTGCTGCAAGGCTTCCGTTATTAAAAGCGGAACCGGCCGGAAACACCGCAATCCACTACCATTGAAGTCTGCTTTTTTACCCACAAGCCGCCACCATCTGCGCCGCCCGACATAATAACCTCGATAAAGAACTTGTTTAATCGAAAGGTGGCGCAGGGTCTGGATATAGCGGTTCAATGTTTTCATCGTATATTGATGGGATCTTCGAAAGCGAAATTCACCTTCTTAAGGTTCTGCAGATAGCGGACGATAACCGTTTCACCTAGATATATAGGTGGCAGCCTCTGTCTGTCAATTATCTTGTCGAAGATAACGCCCTGCCTTCGCCACGGATTTTGCTCATCAAAGCATCAAAGATCGTAACGGGGATAGACCGGCTCCAAGGGCGAACTTTGCCTCTGCCGAACTTCATCCATCACGGCGCTAGTCTCAATACTGTTCACTTGAGATTTAACATATGACAATCTCCTGACAATGAAGAGAAGTTGTCATTGTGATTTTTGTTTTACCTCTGCGCTTATGCTAATCTGGATCGTGAAGTATCAGTCGCGTATCATGCATCCCAAGGAGAATTTCTTGAGCAACTTATTGACTTTTATCACCAACTCCAATCGACGCTTGCCCCTGATCAACCTGTTAATGGCATTCATGATTATTTTCGCCACCAAACTATTTTGGTTTGACTTGCGGGTGATATTTCGGCCGTTGTTGTTTCGGGATAATATTTTTTGGTTTTTCCTTACCTACGCTTTGACACTTACGCCGTTCATAGCTTTATTCTTACTGCTGGGAATTAGGCGGGCTTTTCGTGATCCCATAATACTGGCTTTCGGCGCCCTAAATGTGTATGGCTTGGTCCTGGGCTTGATAATGGGTAACAGTATTCAGCTCATATTGCAAGATTGCTTTAAATTGATGCTGTTGCCTGCCGGTTACCTGGCTTATCAGGAGACTGCATTACGCCTGAACCTTGGCAAGCTGCTTAATACACTCGCGTGGTGTATGACGAGCCTGCAGGTACTTCGCGTCATGCTTTTTTTAAGCCCGCTTGCCGAAAAGCTTTTATTTGGCGGAGTCTTGGATTTGTTCCCATTTTGTGTGTTTTACTCCAGATTTTTAAGATCGAACAAATCTTTTCCCTCTTATTGGGCCCTGGCCGCGATGGCTTCGCTTTTGTTGGTCGGCATAGGACAAAAACGTACTATTATAATATGTCTGATGGGAATAATAGGTTTCATGCCTTTACTCCGGGGCATAGATTTGCGTGGACTATATCGTGCCTCGCTTATGGCCGCACTGCTTGTCGTGGTAGCCCTAACCCCCCACACGTCCCGCTTTGACTTTAGCGTTTTTGAGGACATGTTAATCGCAATCAAGGCTAAACAAGCAATAACTAAACCAACTCACGATGAAAAACAACCTAAGCTTCAGCTATCGGCGGCACGGGCTCAGAGACTTGAAAATGAAACTATACGTCTACGAGAATATAAAGATGCCTTTAACACTCTGGGGCAGAACGGTGGTTGGGCCTATTTTACCGGACTGGGGAGCGGCGCGGTGTTCCGTAGCTGGAAGCAAGAGCACACAGGTGAAGAAATGCACCACACCATACATTTGAGTCCCCTTGCCGGATGGTATCGTTATGGTGTTTTTGGCGTTTTGATTTTCGTGGCGCTGTTTATACTGCCCTGGCGATTGCCGTCTCGATCTCATAGAGGTCTGTTGCCATCTAGTGATATTTGGGCCATGAAGTGTTACCTCATAGCGTCCTTGGTTTCCTCCCTGGCTATATACGGAGTGTACGACGACTTATTTTTCGGCGTCTTTTTGTCCGCTTTGGTAAACCCCTCGAATAGGCAGGCGGCAAATTGAGAGTGCTGCATAAATCGCCTTGGTCAATTTAGCACAGTGTTATCAAAATGATGTTGACTATACTCGGAAATAACCTAGATTTTTTCTATTCAGGTGGTCGCTACGGTCCGGACTAAATTTGCAAAATCTGTAATTAACTTAATATAATCAAAACGATAAGGGTAAGAATGCCCTATCGGAATTCCAAATACCCCCTATGCTGCGATTTACACCTAATGCATAGGAGGCGTTTACGAACGACGGACGCAACCTCTTTGCTCAGCTGAACTTGCGAGAACGTCTGCACGATACAGAGGCCTGTCTATAAACATGATGCCCCAGCTTTATCATATGGGCGTCAGCCATTACCCAAGCCTCGGCGCCGCATGGCTTTTGTGGATCACGACACCAAAAAGCGCCTGGTGTTTTTAGCCAACAAGTTCCTACTTCCGAAAACAGGATCGCAATTACGGCTTATTTGTTGGCGGCTAAAATCAAAAAAGAAGTTGTTTTCAATCAAAGTTGCTACACTATTTTGCAAATTATGAACATCCCGATTTTCGAGAAAATTCCTATTTATAGGCCCTCTCGATGATTGATTGCGGGAAGCTTACGGGTTACAGATGTAACCACTTGCCATTATTTGACTTTTAACAGCACAGTAGTGTTTGGTGATATGAAAATATTAGTTACGGGGATATGCGGATTCACTGGAACTCATGTGGCTAGCGCGCTGTTGCGCCAGGGTCACCACGTCGCTGGATTTGTCCGAGCCTCCACAGATCGGCGCGTGCTCGACGGACAGGCGGCGGAATGGCATGTCGGAGATTTGGATCAACCGGAAAGTTTGGCGCAGGCGCTGACAGGGGTGGATGCACTTGTTAATCTGGCCTCAATTGGATTTGGCCATGCGCCGGCAATTGTACAGGCAGCCCAGGCCGCCGGCGTACGGCGGGCTGTATTCTTCAGCACAACAGCACTATTTACAAGGCTCAATGTGTCTAGCAAGACGGTGCGCTTGGCCGCTGAGAAAGCCATTGAAGATGGCGGACTGGATTATACCATTATACGCCCGACCATGATTTATGGCACACCGCGCGATCGCAACATGTGCCGGTTAATACGGTTTGTGCGCAAATGGCCAGTCGTACCAGTGGTGGGGAACGGTCGCAGTTTACAGCAACCGGTATATGTGTCAGATCTTGCCGACGCCGTGGTACGGGTACTGCAAACCGATGCGACCATCGGCAAAGCTTATAATTTGTCCGGAGCGCGGCCCCTGACGTTTGAGATGGTCATTACAACCATCGCCTCTTTGCTTCAAAAGCGGGTCAGTTTGGTGCATATACCGGTGAGGCCATTTGTCACTGGTCTGGGGTTATTCGAAAAGCTGGGTCTGTCATTGCCGATTAAAGCAGAGCAAATAATGAGGTTGAATGAAGATAAAGCCTTTGATCATCAGAATGCAGTAACTGATTTTGGATACGCCCCCCGGACGTTTGAAGATGGAATTGCGCTGGAGGTCGCGGATATGGGGCTTTTACCCAGATAGCGTTTTCGGCTCCAGCTTGAAACCTATCACCAACAAGTAATGAATTTGCCATGTTATATTTGATTGCTTTCATATTGGGTGCTGCCGGTGCCTTCACTATCTATAAGTACGGTCCAGCACTGGGCTTGATGGATCATCCGAACCATCGCGGGTCACATGATAACCCCACTCCGAAGAGCGGCGGCATCGGCATCCTGGTCGCTTTTGGCGTGGCGGCAATCCAGCAAAACCTGCCGGTCGGCTTTTGGCTGCCAATTGTAGTTGTGGCGTTGGTCGGTCTGTATGACGATAAGGTAAATTTATCGCCGCACATACGGTTGTTGATTCAGTTTGCAGCAACCATTTGGTTAATCGCCAGTGTGCCTATGGCAAAGCAATTTATTATGCTGCCGTTTTGGGCCATATTTATAGTCGGTACGGCCAATTGCTATAATTTCATGGACGGCATCAATGGAATCGCAGCCATCACCGGGGTGGTTGGATTCGGACTGTCAGCAGTATTTAATGCCTATTTCATTCCCGACAATGCCCTAACTACGCTGTCAATTTGTATAATGCTCGCTTGTGCTGCTTTTTTGCCGTTCAATCTGCCAAAGGCGCGGGTGTTCATGGGAGATGTTGGAGCGCTGCTGCTTGGTATTTTGTATGGATCAATTGTTTTCATGAACTCAAATACATTTAGCGATTTTTTATGCTTTATAGCATTCATGTTTCCGTTTTACGTAGACGAGGCGACTACCAAACTGGTTCAAATCAGAGATGGGGATTCCTTGACTCGGCCACATCGCAAGCATTTTTACCAGTTAGTGACTAATGAGAAGGGTATGGCGCATTGGAAGATTGCATTGGGTTATGGTGTGGTGCAATTGTTTGTGGGTGTTAGTATGCTGTGGCTGAGGCAGATGGGATGGAAACCCATGCTGTTAGCCTTAGTTATATTTTTGTTAATATTTCTGGGGATAAATAGAAAAGTGCGAAAACGATATCTTTGGAGGGGGATATCTATTAGTGATGATAATTGAATTAGAAGAAAGCAAACAGTAAGCAGAAAGCCGTGAACGAAGGTAGAGCATGGGGATTAGAGTATCTTGAAAGTATTTATCATGGGTAGTGAGGGAAATGTTGCTGAATTGGCTGAGGCGGTCAAAACCTGCTTCGGCTAAAATATGGGCAGTTCAGGGCACAAGACATTATAACGCTGGCCGATGAATTGGGATTTGAGGCGTTCAAAAAGGTTAACCCCAGTGATCCGTTAAAGCCGCCGGCTGAAAATTATCTCACGGAAATTATTGGGACCAATTTGGAATATGCGGTTGATGCATATGAATGGGATGCGCATGTACCGGTGACCGATGACGGTAAGACCGTGTCCGGTTTTTGGCATCTCGGCAAAGGCGATGAATGTCCGGAAGGTTATGAGATGGCGATTGGGGGCCGATTTTTGACTTCGATTCAAAAATCTCTGTAATAAACTAGCCGGTGGTACCCCGTTTACGGGACGGGCAGGCGGCTAAATTAAGGTAATTTAGGTGCAATACTTCTATAAAATCCCGTATAGCAAAAAACGTTTTTATGATCAGTCATCAATTTTGATAAACTCATAAATCTGCTTATCATGATTGCTCATATCCTCACCTTGTTCATATATTTTATCGAGAAAATAATGATAATAATCATGGCGAAGGCTATCGCGGTTTGCCACCACAAACCAGCGGTTTCGTGACCAAATAAAAGGCGAGTCATCAATTTGATTTGATACAAATATACCCACCAGAGTTTCAGTTTTGTCAGACACAATATCTAATGATTCACCCCCCAGTTTTTTAATCAGATTCTGGTTTTCCGGGTGGGTAATCTGGAGGTCGCAGATCTTTGGCATCTCTCCCATACAGATTAGACGGATGCCCACACCACGGCTAAGGGCGTTTTGAATGGATTCACGCAACCGTTTCCAACTATTGGGAAACATCCGGAGATAAAGTTCTTTTTGTGCCTTATCGATTATTTCACAGGCCCTGGCGATAACATTCTCATATCCCTGTAAAGTAAAAATAAACTCGTGGGAAGTATCCTGAAACTGTTTGCTAAGTTGTTCCTCCAATGAGTTCAGGTTGGTTTCAAACTGGGTGCGCAGCTGTTTTTGTAATTCCTCAAAAGGTAAAGGCACATATTTACCCACTTCCACCTCAAAAACCAATCCTCTTTTTAACAGCCCCCGCAACACATCATATATCCGGGAACGCGCCACCCCGGACACTCGGCTGACTTGTGATCCGTTGCTTGGGTGTTTACTAAGCAAGGCCAGATATGCCGATGATTCATACGAGGTAAAACCAAAACTTTTGAGTAGGTCCAATATCTCCATTATCTCACTCGCGATAAAAAGTTGCTATCAAAGTGACTCCACCATACCAAATAAGCCACATTTTTCATTGACATTTAGGTCTGGCAGCTGCATGACTACATAATATCATACAAGTGCCAACTTAATGCTGTACTCAGCACAACTAGCCAATTTAAATGACAATATCGAATTTAACTTGAATAAAATTCTCGCTGTTGCTAATGTTGCTAATAAGATAGCAACATTAACGGGAGAGGGACAAATGATTCAGGCAAAGCTCAAAATAAACCCGACACCTGTATATAATTATTCCGAGATAAGCGATGAGGCCATTTTTAACCACGATGATAAATTCGGAGCCAAACACTACGAGCGGCTCAATGTGGTTGTCCGTCAGGCCAAGGGATCTTGGATTACAGATATAAACGGAAAAAAATACCTGGACTGTCTGGCGGCCTATTCCGCCGCGAACCCTGGCCATCATCATCCCAAGATCGTGGAAGCCATGGTCAAGGCCTTGAACGGCAGCTATGGCTCGGTGATTTCCAATGTTGTTTACACAGATTCTCTTGGCCTTTTCCTCAAAAAACTTGCCGAGTTCACACCTCAGTTAGCGCCTCGTTTCGGTGACAACGGCAACAAGGTCCTGCCTAAAAATGGTGGCGTGGAGTCTGTGGAAACCGCAATCAAGATGGCCCGCTACTATGGCTGGAAAAAGAAAGGCATTGAGGACGGTAAGCAAGAGTTGATCGTATTTGACAGCAATTTCCACGGCCGCATGATCAGTGTGGTGTCCTTCTCTTCGGTGCTCAAATATAAGCAGGGATTCGGACCACTTACCCCTGGGTATAAATCCGTGCCGTTTGGAGATCTGGAAGCGGTGGCAGAGGCCGTCACTCCGAACACCTGTGGCATTTTGGCTGAACCTTTCCAGGGCGAAGGCGGGATGCGGGTACCGCCCAGTGGATTTTTGAAAGGGTTGCGTGAAATAGCTGACAAACACGACCTGTTGCTTCTTTTTGATGAGATCCAGGTTGGCCTGGGCCGAACCGGCAAGCGGTTTTGTTTTGAACATGAAGGTGTGGTGCCTGACGGCCTGATTCTGGGCAAGGCCCTAGCCGGCGGACTTGTGCCCCTTTCTGCTTTTGTTACCAACTCCTATTTAATGGATCTTGCTTTCCAGATCGGTTCCGATGGTTCCACTTTTGGCGGTTATCCCCTGGCCTGTGTGGCGGGCATTGCCGCTTTGGGGGTTCTCAGGGAGGAGAAACTGGCTGAGTCTTCCCTGCGGCAGGGTTGCAAACTGATGGCGAAGTTGCAGTCATTGGCCGAGCGAGCAGACATAATCAAGGAAGTGCGGGGCAAAGGTCTGTTCATCGGAGTGGAGGTGAAAGACGGCAGGGCTATGGATTACTGCCGGCAGCTATTGGATATGGGCATGATCATCAATGACAGCCATGGCCACACCTTACGGATTTCGCCTCCGCTTAACATAACCGACCAAGAGATCGACTATATAGTGGAGCGGCTGGAAAAGGTATTGCTGGCGGCGTCTTCATAAAGGTGGTCCTGCCAGGCTGGATGGGTAAAATTCTGCGGTTTGATCTGACCAGCGTTTCAAGCCGCAGTCAAAAGCTGCGGCTTGAAATAATCCCCTTGTCGGGCGGCATTTCCCACCATTCGGTTATCCCGCGGCGACAGGCCGCCTATCTTGGCAGCCATCTGTTCCTCCAAAGATGATCAGTAATCAATGAAGGGCAGATTAACCGCTCTGGTTAATCCAGAGCCGCTTTTACAAATGGAACAATGCGGCCGGAATGCTCCTGATTAGGTGGCCGTTTTCAAGCGGAATCGGTGGCCGGGTTGGTCCGGATTAGGTGGGCGTCATGCCTTGGAATGGGTGGGCGTCATCTATCGTAATCGCTGGGCGGATTGGGTCAGAATACGCACTCAGAGAAGCACTCTCAATTCATGCCTCAAAATCTATCAAATGAAAACATTGAAAATGCAGGCCACACTTAACCTTGACGTGCAAATTGTATTGAAGTATAAAGTTTAACTTGTTGTGTTCCTTATACTCTTGCGGACATTGAGGTGGAAAGCAAACTTATGCGCCTATGGTGACAAAGAAAGTACGGCCTCACAGGCGTATGATATATGTAAGCCATAGATATAAATTAGAAGTACATAATGGGTAAGAAAATGGGGCTTTATCCATAGTCAGCTTTCAACGTCACTGCAATAATTACCCTATCACGTACAATCAGGTCAAATTGGAATTAAACCTAGAAAACGCCCAAGTTCTGTATCGTGATAGATACGCAAATTCAGTAGGTCTGAAAAGCGGCTACTACCGCATTATTTGAGCAGATATGTACCTTTTAGCATTTATTCACCTTGAAAAATGCGCGGGCACTACAATGACTAATCTGTGCCGCCGCAACTTTATGACCAGGCACTGCGATGTGTTTCCCCGCCGCAAAGATTCCATGTATTTCGGGGTCGATGACCTGTCTCGTCTTTTACGCCTTAATCCCGCGATAAGCAGCTTGGCTGGGCACACTATAAGACCCGGCTTAAGTTTTGGGCAGACCCAACACAATATAGACTTCTACACTATTTTACGAGACCCGGTAAAGCGCTACATCAGTGATTATAGACACTTTGTTGACATATTAGGGTATCCGCCGGATATAGATTCATGGCTGAATTGGAAGCGGCGAACCAATTTCCAGACAAGGGCTTTAGCTGATAGCCCCGATGTGGAAAAAGCCAAAGAAACCCTGGATAGTTTAGCTTTGGTAGGCTTGGTGGAGTATTTTGACGAGTTTTTGGAAGACTTCCAAGCTATGCTGCACCCCTGGCCTTTTGATATCAATTATAAGGTTGCAAACAGCGCCGCAAAACGATCCAGCGCCACCGCATTGTTTGATTTCGGCCCCTATATGGACCGCATTCAAGAAAACAACAGGCTCGATGCAGAATTGTACCGCTATGCTCTGGATGTACTTTTGCCTGCCCAACGGGCGCGACTGGCTGAGGCTCGAAATGCTGTGGCTCAAACCAAGTTCCCTAGAACATATTCACCGGCCATGGCCAAGATACGGGTGATGATCAACCGCATATACCGTAATGTAGTGTTTAAACCATACTTTGGCTGGTCAGCTCTAAAGACACACGAATTGCCTTTGTACGTTCGGTATGTCCAGACCAAGCACAATTCCCATCCATTTGACGGTATGCCCATATTTGGTAATGATAAGGATTAAACGTGATTCGAAGCACTTTCCGCTATTAAATTTCCTGTGATTAATATGTTCCGGGGTCCGGTTGTTTATTCAGTTCATGGCTGTAAGCCCGCGTCCTGATAATTACTCCCCATCATCAGCTTTCACCAAGCTGCTCAAGGATAATGACATCACGATATCCATGGGTGACAAGGGTGCTTGGATGGATAACATCTTCACCGAAAGGCTGTGGTGGACGCGAAAAATATGAGTGCGTCCACATCAATGAATTCGAGGATGTCATGTCGCTGAAACGCGGTCTGTCTCAGTGGATGAACTTCTATAACTCAAAGCGGACCCATCCCTAACTGGATGACAGAACCCCGGATGAGGCATACTTTACAAACCTGCCAAAAGCGGCTTAAACGTGACTGGCCAAATCATCCTTAATTCCGCTGCCAATCTGTCCAAAGAATGGGTGCCATCGCTGAAAAACCGCGCTAGACATCCTGGCCTCGCCTCCGCCCGTAAAACCCGATATTCATTACTGGGATGGCAAAACCGCGCTCAGAGTGGTGGAATCCATCTTGGATTTTCTGCCAGGCCCGGTTACCTGAAACAGCAAATCAATCTGTTGGTTCAGTCATCTTCGAACTGTTTTTAAACGCCTTACTGTTAAAGCGGGCCGTATGATGATAAGATCATCCATCTTTGAGTGCCCGGCGCATGATTTCTTATGCTGCCACCAAGTCGGGTGCAGGATGGTCCTGTCCTGGAGAATGACATAACTTGTGCCTCACCAATCCATAAAAGTCTTCTTACAAGATCATTTACGGGGTTTCGCCGTCAAACTGGCGCTTTCTGGCGGTGCGTGTATGGTGTCTGCACTGCTGGTTTATTGGCTCTGGGCCTACTGGGGCCTGAGCGGCATTCCGCCCAAGCCTCTAGGGGGGGACATTGCAGCTCCTGGTGGATGGCGACGGTTTACAGTGCTGATTCTGCCGGTTCTCTGCCTGGGGCCCACACTGATTCTTTTTTTAGTTCAATTCTTGTCGCCCCGGAGTCCGCAAGTTTGGAGGCTCTGCCTGCGGACTGATATGTGGGCCACAATAGTATCCGCCCTTTTATGGAGCTTGATCCCGCTGGCCTGGAGCCAGCTAAGCGCCCCCTTGATCTACATCGGGGCTGCCTTTCTTATAGGGCTGACCCTGAAAAGCGCAAGCCTTTTAAGATGGCTGTTCCAGGGGCTCAACCAAGGGCCGAGGCGGGCCCTGACCACCGTGCTGGTTCTTTGGACCATATTTGGAGGAATGGCTGTTTGGGCGGAACGGTCGCTGACTACAAGCGGAGATGCGGTTACCTATCTGCTCTTTACGCACAGCCTGGCCAAACACGGCCAGCTTGACTCGAAAATTGCCGTGGAAAAAGGTGAATACCGTCAGTTCTACTGGGGGGGCTGGTCAAAAACTTTTGCCCAGGACACTGCCCTTCAACAGGCCAGGCTCTTTCCTTTTGTGCTGGTGGTTCCCTATGCCCTGGGCGGCAGACTGGGGGTTTTGCTTTTCTATGCTCTTTTGCTGGCGGGCGCAGCGGCATTTACAGCAGGCTGGCTGGTGCGGATGGCGCAAGCCAAACCCCAACCGGCCCTGGGAGCGGCCCTGCTGGTGATAGGCAGTTGCCCTGTGGTTTTCCTTGCGCACTTGGAATTTCCGGACACAGTGGGGCTTTTTTTGCTCAGTTTCGGTTTGTGGCTGTTGTCGCGCATACGTTCCTTTCATTGGATAAATCTTGCCCCGCCTCTGGCCTTGGCAATAGCGGTGTATTTCATCAAACAGAGGCTGATCGTGGGGTTTGTCGGCTTGGGGGCGGCGTCTTTGTTTGAAATGCTGAGGCTGCGCTTCGGCGCACGATGCCTGCGCTGGGCGGCTCCGGCGGTGCTGTCCGCCATGACGGCGGCATTCATGCTGCTGGCCTCGGATTACTATTGGGCTGCCTGGCGGTCCAGCGGCCCGGTTTTCACCACTCTGAGCCGCACCCTGTCAGGCCTTTTTTGGGATCAGAGTTATGGGCTTTTCATGGCGGCTCCCATATTTTTGGTCTGCCTGGCTGGGCTTCCCGTCACGGTGAGCCAAAGACCCAGGGCGGCTTTTTCAGCCGGTCTGATCTTCCTTATTTCTTTGTTTTTATTGGTATACGGCAACTGGTACGCCTGGCACGGCGGATTTGGGCCGCCCTTCCGATATCTTTCCTTTACCCTGCCGGTTTGGGCGGTTTTTCTGCTTCCCTGGCTTGAGCGGCCGCAAGCGCCTTTAAAGCGCATGTTATGGCTGTCGGCTGCGTGGGTGGGAATCATATACCTGGCGGTCGGTTTCGTTTTGCCGGTATTGAGGCTCAACCGCCCCTTTGGAGCCAGCCGTTTTTGGCAGTTCCTGGAATCGATCTTGGGTTTTCCGGTTTATCATCTATTGCCCAGCGCCTTTATGCACACAGCCGGAATGGCGTATTGGGGCTGGGCCGGCATGGCAGCGGCCGGGCTGGCGGCGTGGTGGCTTTGGCGGAAAAATGCTCAGGCCACGGAGGTTAATACCCGCCATTGGAGCCGCCATACTATTGCATCATTGATGTTGGTGCTTGTTGGGTTTGGATGTTTGCTTTTTGCCGCAAGGCAATTGCCGCCGCACATATTCGAAGCGGAATTGATGCAGAGCAGCAATAGCAGTAATTGGGCGCCTTCCAATCCTCTGCATGTCAGAGGCAAGGTGTTTCTAAACAAATCCACGGTGCGGCAAAGGCTGTACGTCACCAACCCGGGGGTCTACAACCTGACCGCAGCCTACATTGCTCAGAGTTCCGGACAGCTCCGAATTGTGCTGGACGGTGAAGACCGGGGCGTTTTTTCCCTTTCCGGCACAAAGCACCTGGAACGTGCCGAATCCATGGCCATGCTCGAATCCCGGTTCACTGGCAGATACAGGACCGCCTCCTCGCGGATCGAATTTAACCCTGGCTGGCATTTGCTGGAACTTATATACCAGGGGCCGGACGGCAGGGATAATTGGCTGCTCTTGGATTATGTGGCCCTGGAACCGGCTAAAGACTGAATGTGAATGCGGTGGCGGGGGGTACGGGAGCCGCACCCGCCTGCGGGTGATCTTGCCCATGAACAACGGAAGGAATTCCACCTCGGACCTAATGATACGGTTGTGGGAATGGATTTGGGAGGCATTGAGCACCAGGCGGTCCGGCAGCTCGCGGAAAAGCCGCCTGCTGCCAGGATTGGCCCATGCGGGCGGCTCCGCTTGGGAAAGCCCGCCTGTCTTCAGGCCGGATGAGCTTCCCCAACGGCCATCCTCCCTGGCCGCGGCTTAAAACTTGTCATACTCAGACCAGATTATTATCCGGGTCTTGGATTTTCATTGAACTCAAAGCTTACACATCATCAACCACGATTGAAGGCTTTAGACCACAATAAGGTATGATATACAATCAACCGTGATCTATATTCATAACTCATATCACCACCGAGGTATCTCAACCCTTGCGGATGATTCACCCCCCTCAGCAAGAGGTCATCTATGAACCAGAAAATTCACATCACCAGCGGCGACATAGCAGGCGCAAGCTTGGCAAAGGCTGGCCTTCCGGGAGAAGTATTCGTCTGGCACGATATTCTCTATGATGGTTCCCGGCAACCTGGCTGGCCGACTGCAAATGACCTCAGCGCTCGCGCGCTATTCCTGGAGGAATCCACCGCAGGCGGTTTGGATAGGGGACGAATCCTGAAAACTTTGCACAATCAGTACCAGAGACTGTCAGCAGCACAATCTTATGAAAGAATTGTTCTTTGGTTCGATGCGTGTCTGTTTGATCAATCCATGCTCGTCCACATACTCACGTGCCTTTCCCATATGGGAATCCTGAATGTGGAGCTTATCTGCGCGCACTCTTTCCCCGGAATCGAACCTTTTCACGGTCTGGGGCAACTTCAACCGGAGCAACTTGGATCTCTCCATGTTAAGCGACGCCCCGTCACGGACGGGCAATTTAGGTTTGCGGCTGTTGTGGACAGGGCATTCGCAACCCAGGATGCCAACTTGCTCACCGAGCTTTCGAAAATGACCGCACCCCCCTTGCCTTGGGTTCCTGCGGCGGTAAAGCGATGGTTGCAGGAGCAGCCCAACCCGGCAACTGGTTTAGGCAGACTCGAAAGTCTTGCCCTTGCAGCGATACGTGCTGGCTGTGAAACTCCTGATGATATTTTTCGGTTTGCGGCCGATAAAGAGACGCCGCCGCAATTCTGGGGCGATACGACATTGTGGGCCAAAATCAATGGGCTGGCAAATCGCGTGCCTCCACTGGTTCAGATTGAAGGACCCGCGAACAGGTTGCCGCAATGGGAAAGCCAGTTTTCACTCAAGGAATTCAAGATCACAGCTTCACCTAAAAAGCCGTTTTAGGCCATGGCCGATAATGGAATTCAAACGAATGGCTTCCCAATAATACTAAAAAAAACATTATCCTAAGTTGGTGGGCAAGATCACCAAGGTGCTGAAACTTCCTGGCGCTCTCCGGCGTATCATGCGGTGGAATATCTTCAGGGACTCATGGCTCTAAAGCCCTGGAGCACCCGGACGGAGGAGTGGCGGTCTCAGCAGGCGTTTTCAGGCTCGTCCAGTTCCAACGCCTCCTGCACAAGCTCTATGGTGGTGATCAGGACATCCACCAGGCCGGTGCGCAAGGCCCCGAGGATAGCCTTGGACTTGTTCTTTTCGCTGACCACCGCCACCACCTTGGGAATCCGGTCCAGTTCCTGGCGGGTCAGGCTTATATGCAGGGTGCTTTTACGGTTCTCCACCTTCTTCCCGTTTAGGTCGTAGTAGAATCCCATGATGTCACCCACAGCCCCAGCGCTGCGCAAGGCGTCGATATCCTCGGCAGTGAAGAACTCGGTTTTGACCACGTGGCTGTCACGGCTGACGTCCCCAATGCCCACAATGGCCATGTCAGCCTGGCGGGCGGTCTGCAAGGCGTGGTAAATGGTCTTGTCCTTTAAAAAAGTGTCCCGAGCCTCCACGCTCTCGGCATAAGCCGGGGCGTATAGGCTCTCGCTCTGGCCGCTGAAGACATCGGCCAGCTCCCGGCCGATATGGTTGGGATTCACCGGCACCCCGGTCTGGGTGGACCCGCCGGTGGCGCTGACAAAGGTACAGAAACGGGGAAAGGGATTGATGACGTATTGGGGAATAGCCCCGGCGTTGCGACCCTGGCTCACCGCCACCACCATGCCGTCCCTGAGGTTATGGTTCAGGTAGGCGGCGGCCAGGCGCACCACGTTTTCCCGCTGCTGTTCGCTCTTGTTGTGGCCGATGGCAAGCAAGGCGTGGGAGAGGCCGAAACGCTCCTTCAGCCTGGTTTCCATGATCAGGCTGATGGCCGGATGGGGACGCACGCTGATCTCCACCACGCCTTCGTTGCGGGCTTTTTTCAGAAGGCGGCTGACCTTGATGCGCGAGATATGTATTGCCTCGGCGATTTGAGCCTGGGTCCAACCATCGTAGTAATACAATGAGGCCACTCTGGCCAAAAGCTCGGCGTTAAGGGTTAAATCGGTGTATGACTCCGGCATTGCAACCTGTCTCCCGCCAGGCCTGCGGTAAATTCAGGCTAATTTTATCAACTAGTTAATGCAAACTACTCGATCTTGCCATCCATGTTCAAGTCATAAATTATTCCCAAAAAACTTGGTCACATAGCTTTTAGAGCGTCAGCTCCCTATATGCTGTGGAACGGGAATACCGCAGGACGGGGCAGAACACCCCGTCCCGCGACCTGGTGCTTTTAGACGCCCCCCAATACGATATACTTAGTCTCCATAAACTCATCCAGTCCCTGGCGGCCGCCTTCGCGGCCCAAGCCACTGTCTTTGACTCCTCCAACCGGAGCCTCGCAGGAGCTTATGGACACCTCGTTTACTCCCACCATGCCGTACTCAAGCTTTTCACTTACCCGCCAAAAACGTCTCAGGTCTTGGGTGAACACATAAGATGCCAGACCGTAACGGGTGCCGTTGGCAATATCTATGGCCTCGTCTTCGCTGCCAAAGCTCAGAATGGGGGCAACGGGACCAAATATCTCCTCTTGGCAAACCGGCATCTCCTGCCGGGCCCGGTCCAGCAGCGTGGGTTCATAAAACAACCCTCCCAGCGCATGACGCCTGCCCCCACTCTGGGCAAAAGCGCCCATGGCCAGGGAGGCCTGCACCAGGTAGTCCACTTTTTCCAGGCTGGACTGATCGATCAGAGGCCCTTGGGTGACGCCGGGCTCCAAACCGTCACCCACCCGCAAGTTTTGCACCTTGGCCGAAACCCGGGCCACAAACTCATCATGAACCGATTCTTCCACCAAGAAACGGTTGGTGGAGACGCAGGTCTGTCCGCAGTTGCGGAACTTGCAGTTCAGTGCGCTCTCCGCAGCGGCGTCCAGGTCGGCGTCGGCAAAGACGATGAAAGGCGCATTGCCGCCCAGCTCCAGGGAAAGTTTCTTGACCGTGGCGGCGCATTCAGCCATGAGCTGCTTGCCCACCTGTGTGGAGCCGGTAAAACCGAGCATGCGCACGCCAGGGTTGGAGGTCAGCTCGGCACCCACCTCTGAGGCCTGGCCAGTGACCACATTCAGGACCCCCGGGGGGAAACCCGCCCGCTGGGCCAGTTCCGCCATGGCGAGGGCTGAATATGGAGTCTGGCTGGCCGGTTTGCACACCACGGTGCAGCCTGCCGCCAGGGCCGGGGCCACCTTCCGCGCGATCATGGACATGGGAAAATTCCAGGGAGTGATGGCCGCCACCACGCCCACCGGCTGCCGGATGGTAAGCATGCGCCTGCCTGCGCCACTGGGCGGGATTACCTCCCCATAAGCCCGGCGGCCTTCCTCCGCGTACCAGCCGATATATGAGCAGCCCTTTACGATCTCGGACTTGGCCTCTGCCAGGGGCTTGCCCTGCTCAGAGGTGAGGATCACCGCCAGGTCGTCCAGGTTTTTCAATATCAGCTGTTCCCAGCGCTTGATCAGGGAACCCCGGTCCGAAGCGGTGAGATCGCGCCAGGCCGGCCAGGCTCCTTCCGCACAGGATATGGCCTCTGAGGTCTCTGCACCGTTTAGCGAGGGCACTGTGCCCATTGGCTGGTCTTTGGCCGGGTTGTTAACCGTGATGGTCCGGCCGTCAGCGGACTGAACCCACTCTCCGTTAACGTAGCATTTCTGCCGGAGCAGACTTTTATCCCTCAAATTCATAACTTGCTTTCTCCTTAATTAAATAGCCGCGGTCAGGCTGCAAAAAAAAAATAAGATCTGATCTGTGCCCGGTGGATGCTGACCCTGCCTTTGTAAACATGTTTATCATCCGTACGAATCGTGCCGCCCTTGCGGAAGTTCCGGAGACGCTATTTAGATCAGCCAAGATCATCACACAAAATGGACAGCTGGCCCCCCCCTGACAATATCGAAAGGGGTGAACGCATGTGGAAAAGGAGAGAATTGTAATGATTACTACTCGTATAACTCCAGCATGCAGCTCAGGGATGCATTTGCCCTTATTTAAATGGGAGCCATCAAGCTTATAACTTACAGCCGGCACTCCGGTAATTGCACCGGTTAGCGGGTTGGGTACATCTTTGCCCCCTATAAAAACTGAGTTTTCGAGGCAGGGGATCGAACAATGGATCAACATTGCGGATTGGCTCCGGATCTGATTTATTGATTTACCAGAATCCAGAGTAACCAATCTTTTTATTTTTTCCAGGCCCCAAAAGCCTGTCACGCATAGTCAGAAAAAGCCAAATACAGCCTAAATGAATACACCACGCATAAGTTTTTTTTGATTTAGACGTAATTTCAATATATTGAATACTCTAGCCAAGTGTGATTGTCTCAGATTCAATCTTGTTGATACGGCGGTTTGCTTCATTTTTTACTAATTTTTGCATTGAAAAAATGTCATGCTGACAGCTGTTCATTTGTTCATATTGGAGAAATTATGAACGTCCCCCGCTCCATGCACCAAGACCATGTAACATGCTAATGCTTGGTTATTACTCATTATTTCAAAAAAGGTGTAGCGCCATATATGGAGCTATCAATTCTCCAAATATTTATAGCTTATAACGATCGAAGTATTTTATGGCTTCAGACAAAGAAAATATGAAATTTGCACAACGTATTGAGGTAATTTTTTAATACCGGGCCCAACGCGATGCATATAAACCTTATCATTTCGATGCTCTGTTGTGACTATATAGACAGATAGCTATGAGCTATAGCATTTGACTATTGTGTCCGACAGTTATCAATTAATCCAACCTTTCGGAGCCTATCGTTGCCCTTTTATTCCTCAGATTGGAGTATAGAATCCGTCAGAAATTGTTTATCTACTGCCTATGATGCAACATAAAAATTCACGTTTTTACTATAACTTCATTGATTTGAAAGAAAAGAGTTGCGAAGAGATTAAAATGCAAGCGGCAAGTAGTGATTAATCAGCTCTATGTAATTATTTTGTCAAGAGGTTCATTATGATTTTAGACCTGCTAAACGGCCCCAACCGGGCTTTCCCCACCCAGCGCCCCTCATGGGGGGCTGGATAAAGCCCCCCATGGGGATGGAAACTTACAGCTACTGATTCATAAGGGCGAATCTACCTTTCACGCCGGTCCTAATTTTTGGGACCACCTCACACAACCGCTTCAGGCTATTACTATTTTGCCTGCTCAGTTACTCTAGTCTAATCAGTGGGGTAGAGGCGTTTTATCTCTTCACTGCCGCTGAAAACATGCTCCGGCGCGGGATAGGCCCCGGAGCGTACTTCTTCGGTAAAGGCCTGGTAGCCTTCTATAATCTCAGCGGCCAGCTTTTTATACTGCTTGGCGAACTTGGGCACGAAGCTGTCAAAAAGTCCCATGAGGTCATGCCCGTTGAGGTTTTGGCCGTCCACATAAGCTCCCGCGCCCACTCCGATGGTATTGCATTTAACGCTTTGGGTGATGAGCTTGGCCACGCCGGCCGGGATGCACTCCAGCACCAGGGCGAAGACCCCGGACTCATCCAAGGCCTCGGCGTCCTTAACCAGCTGATCAGCCTCCTCAGGGGTCTTGCCCTGCAATTTATAGCCGCCCAAAGCCGAGGCGCTCTGGGGAGTGAGCCCGATGTGGCCTATCACCGGAAAGCCTCTCTCGGTAAGGGCTTTCACGGTGGGGGCCACCCACTGGCCGCCTTCCAGCTTCACGCAGTCGGCCAAGCCTTCTTTCATTATGCGTCCGGCGGATTCGATGGCCTGCTCGGTGCTTTTCTGATAGCTCATGAAGGGCATGTCCCCCACCACCAGCGTGTTGGGCGCTCCCCGGCGCACGCACCGGCAATGATAAATCATCTCCTCCAGGGTCACCGGGTTGGTGTGGGGAAGCCCCTGAATCACCATGCCCAATGAGTCGCCCACCAAGATCATCTCGGCGTCGGTGCGGTCCACCAGCCGGGCGAAAGGATAATCGTAAACCGTGATCATGGTGACTTTTTCACCAGCGGCTTTTTTATTCTTGAAAGATGGTATGGTCGGTTTTGTCTTAGTGTTTACACTCATGCTATGTTTTCTCCCTTATATTAACTTGCACAAAATATCGTCATCATCATTCAATCGCGCAAGTACATATTCTTTGGCGTTTATCAGATGTTTTTCCATTACTTTGGCTGCTTCTTCTTCGTCCCTCTTTTTGAGTGCCGATAATATTTTAGAGTGGGCGTCTTGGGCGGTCATGAAACGGTCAGAGGTAAGCATATTGATCTTACCCAGAAACAACGGACAAATGGTTAAGCGACCATTTTTAGTTTCAAACGCCAATGGGCTGATGTGCCCATTGGCACTGTGCCTCCTGGTTCGATTGTAGTCAACCTCAATATACTCAAAGACAGCCCTACGCATGATTTCACGGGTATCAAAATACTCCCCGTGGATCAGTTCCACCTTCAGGGAATGGAAGAAACTTTCGGCACATGCGTTATCGTAGCAATTACCCTTGCCACTCATGCTGCAAATCAGGTCATGTTGGCCAAAAGGGCTTGATACAGTTTAGAGCAGTACTGGCTGCCGCGATCAGAGTGAACGATCACGCCCTTTCGCATTCGCCTGCGCCACAGAGCCATCTGTAGAGCATCACAAACCAAGCCCGCCTTCATGCGCTTGTCCATGGCCCAGCCGATCACCATGCGGGAGAACAAGTCCGGCACCTCAGCCAGGTACAGCCAGCCATTTGAAACCGAGATAGAGATCATCCGCCAGATTACACTGCACACGGTCCAAATACTCATGGGCCGGGATATTTGCCTTTGTGATTTTTACAGATTGTTATAGCATGACTAATTCAGACGTCAGGACGGTTGGCAATGGCCCATGTGGGCTGTGTTCAGTATTTTCTAATATGTAAAAAGTAAAATCATAATGGGAGGTTATGGATGAAGCTATTAAAGGGAACCTTAATTGGTGCACTTATTCTGTGTATGATTGTTTTGCTGGGAGGCAGTTCAGTCCTTGCAAGTCAGAAAACAATCAAACTCAAAGGTGGAACCCCCTGGGGGGAAAATCACCGAAACAGTTTGGGTCTTGGCTATTTCGCCAAACAACTCAAAGAGATGTCAAAGGGTAATCTGATTATCAAAACATATTTTGGTGGCTCCCTGGTAAAGGGTAAAACCGAAATTGATGTTCTGAAATCCAAGGTGGTGGATATCGCTTCGGTAACCGTCCCCTATCATCCCGGCGTGATCCCTGATTACATCCGTGCCAGCATTACGGTTCCCTTTGTCACCGACTTCAAAAGCTGGCCCTGGATCTGGAAAAACACCGACTGGTACTCCGGATATCTCAAAAAGCTAGGGCTTCATCCGCTCTACGCCTGCTATGGGGAGCTTGTAGTTGCCCTGGTAAAACCCATTGAGAATATTGAAGATCCTAGCTTGTCTGGACGCAAAATCAGAGCGCCGGGCCTGGGCTTTACCGAATTCATCAAGATCTTGGGCGGTGATACGGTGACCATGCCTTCAGCTGAAGCGCCGGCGGCGCTGGCAACCGGCTTGGCCCAGGGGCTTTATACCACCCTGGATACTTGGGAATCATTGGGCTTGAACGACGTTTGCCCTTATGTCTATGTACTGAACGTGCCCTTTACCACCATGCACTGCATGACCGAGGCCAAATATAAATCACTACCCGACCAGGCCAAAAAAATGATTGATGAAGCTGCCGCCAAAACCACCGCAAATCAAATCAAATGGGCCGAAACCTACCGGGCTAAGCTGATGGCCAAGTACAAGGGTCACAAAAAAGTGAAAATCCATGTTCTGGATGACAAGCAGATGGGCTTATGGAAAGAGAAGATTAAACCTTTCTATGAATGGGCCCGGAAAAAATTCGATCCCGAAATGAGCAAGTATCTGGCGGATTGTGAAAAAGCCTGGAAGGCCACTCACACTACCGAGTTTCCGGGCGCCAAATAACTGATGTTGGGGAGGGGTATTGGCCCCTCCCCTTTCAAACAAAGATGAATAACCTGGACCAGCCCCAGAACGGCCCGGTTCCATAATATGCGCGGCAAAGGCATGCTGAGGTAAAGATGAGCAAATCTAGCCAGGTAAATCTCAATCCCGAGAAGATAGGCGACGCTCTTCTCACATTGGCCGGTGTGGTATGCCTTCTTCTGCCGGTTATATTGTTGGTTGTCGTAATACTGCGGGCAATTATTCCCGCAGGAATACCAATGTGGTCGCTGGACGCCTGCGAACTGCTGATGTGGTTTCCGACCTATTTAGCATTAGGCTATACCTGGCGGACCGGCCATCACGTCCGGGTGACTGTTTTTTCTGACAAGATTCAAGGCAAAAAAGGCCTTGTCCTTGATATGATCATTCTCTCCCTTTGTCTTTTGATTACGCTCGTCTTGGTTTATGCGGGGGTCAATGCGTGTCTGGATTCCTGGGTAGAAGGGAAAAGAACCTACAGCGAGTTGCCCGAGTATTACTTCAGCCTGGCTATTCCAGTGGGCCTGATCTACTTGGTTTATGAGGTAACCGCCACCTTGAAATCGAAATTCAATTCTCTTTTGAACGGGAAGGTGTGACATGGAAGCGGTGCCGCCGCTGGTTTACGGTTTGTCCTTGCTGGTCTGCCTGATATTTTTGGGCATGCCTGTGGGTCTCACCTTGCTCACCATCGGATTTTCGGGAATTTTGATTTGGGAGGGCTGGGAGCCTGCCTTGGGCATCCTAACCTTTGAGAGCATTTACCGGACCCCCACCCATTTCATGCTCTTGGTTGTGCCGCTTTTCATTCTGCTGGCCCAGATTTTGACCCAATCCCGAACCACCGAGCTGCTCTACCGCAGTTTCTGGAACCTGTTTGCCGGCGTCAGAGGCTCTTTATCGGCCGCAACCATAGGCATGGGCGCCCTTTTGGGGGCCTGCATGGGCGCCAGCGTGGCCAATGTGGCCACCATGGCCCATCTGGGCCTA
Organism: Desulfarculaceae bacterium; assembly: GCA_963675675.1. Lineage (GTDB taxonomy): Bacteria > Desulfobacterota > Desulfarculia > Desulfarculales > Desulfarculaceae > Dethiosulfatarculus. The sequence goes on along the minus strand of OY776512.1, from coordinate 5,335,371 downwards.
GAGCAGATGATGAAGCGCGGTTATAAAAAATGGCTGGCAGTGGGCAGCATCGCCGGGGCGGGCGGCCTGGCTATCATAATTCCGCCCAGCATCCCGGCCATCACCTATGCCTTTGTCATGGATTTGCCCATCCTGCAGATATTCGCCGCCTGCCTGATTCCCGGTTTTCTTATGGCCATCGGCTATGCCATCATCACATTGCTTTACACCTGGGTGAGACCTGGTTCAGCCCCGGCCGGACCCACGGTATCCATAAAAGGCCGGGCAAACGCCTTTATCACCATCATTCCTTTTTTCGGTTTGGTGATACTGGTGCTGGGGGCCATTTTCACGGGGTTGAGTTCCATCACAGAGGCGGCATCATTTGGATGCCTGGGAGCCTTTATCATCACCTTCCTGATGGGGCCCAAAGAACATAGAAATTTGCAAACCATCTTCCAGGCCGGACGCAAAACGGCAGTGACAACCTGTTATATACTGCTGATCGTAATCGGAGCGAAAATATTCGGGCAGTTCTGGATTTTCACAGGGGTAATAGACTATCTTTCGAATTTAATCAGCCAGATGCAATTGAGTCCCACTTTGGTACTCTTGCTGATGAATGTACTGGTGCTCTTTTTCGGCACCCTAATGGATTCTCTGGCCATCATTCTGGTTGTGTTGCCCATCTTGGTCAGCGGCCTGGTGAAACTGGGGTTTGATCCCATGCATCTGGGCGTTATATTCCTGATCAACTTGGAAATGGGTTTGACCACACCTCCGGTGGGTATGAATATTTTCGTACTTTTGGGCGTAGCCAAAAAGCACGATATAGACTATTTCGACATTGTTTGGGGGGCCACTCCGTTTTTGATCGTGGATGCATGCGTCCTTTTACTGCTGATTATCTTCCCTGATTTAGCCATGTGGCTGCCTCGTATTTTACAGTAAACAATATCAAGAAACAGGACCTTGAATCTTTCCATACATAACTTCAAAGAAGTACGTCCATATGCTTTTTTGACCCATCCTGGATAAAAACCTGGTTTTATCCAGGATGGCGATCACCCGTGTGACCGGCGCGCCTTCCATGGCGCGCTTATTCCCGGCGTTTGTGCGCAAATATTTTGACTCCCGCGTATGACGCCTTTTTAGTGTCATAGTTTGATATCAAAAAGGAGATTCGATGGCGCACGAGTTTGATGGCAAAAAATATGAGAACACCTCTGCTCACCAAAAAGAATGGGGAAACAAACTGATCTCGGACTTGTCGTTGCAGGGAAACGAACGGGTTCTTGATTTGGGGTGTGGGGACGGCTTCAATACCTCAATAATTGCCGATGCTCTGCCCAAGGGTGAAGTACTTGGCATAGACGCCTCAAAGGGCATGATTTCAGCCGCAAAATCAAAGGAAAAGCCTAATCTGCGTTTTATGCTCATGGATATTGACCAGATTGTGTTCCATGATGAATTCGATGTGGTCTTTTCAAACGCCACCCTGCACTGGGTGAAAGACCACGGCCTTCTATTAAAAAATGTATTCAAAGCCCTGCGGACCGGTGGTTATCTGCGGTTCAATTTCGCGGCGGATGGCAACTGCTCTCATTTTTACAGGGTCATTCGAAAAGCAATGGACCTGAAGGAATTCTCTCCATTCTTTTCGGATTTTACTTGGCCCTGGTATATGCCGGCGCTTGATGAATATACTCAATTGGTCAATCAAACCGAGTTTAAAGAAGCCAAGGTTTGGGGAGAGAACGCTGATCGCTATTTCCCGGACACGGAAACCATGATCGGCTGGCTGGATCAACCAAGCCTTGTACCGTTTCTGGCCTGTGTGCCGGAAGCCCACAAGCCCGGCTTTAGGAAATATGTAGTCAGTGAGATGATACGGGAAACCAAGCAGGCTGATGGAAGATGCTTTGAAACATTCCGCCGGGTAAACCTTTTTGCCCGCAAATGAATTTACCTAAATGAGCGTGATAGCCGCCACCCGATCCGACAGCAGATCCTTCCGGGGGCCGGTTTGTCAGGCTGGGTGACGGCTGCCGGGCCGGGTCCCGGTAATCACTCCATATTTTATCTTTAGCCAAGGGCAAACCGTCCAGAAAGGTTTGCATGGGAGTCCTGCCCTGGCATGTAATCAATCGTAATCGGTGGGCGGCTTGCTCCGGAACACACATGAGCCTGGCTGATACAAACTTATCGTTTAGTAACTGGCCATTATAAATGTACAGTGTATGCAAAAAAATTGAATTGCGCTTTCTACTATTATCAACGCAAAAGTCAACGACAATATTTTAGACATTCCTCAACTCCGTGCCAATCAATATGAAAAACCACTAGGCATTTGGTCCGCCATGGATGATTCAATCAAGGTTGCAAAATAAAAAGTTGTTCGCTATCCGCTTTCTAAAAGAATATTTTATATTGAGCGGATTGCATGATGGGCTGGAGGTGAAAACCGGTTGAATTTCCGGATTCCTGCTTCGAACTATTGAACTGCCGGGGAAAGTCCGCTGAACTTGCTGTTCACACGTCAGAAGAGCGTTTGCATCATACCTCAGAACGGAAAATCCTTCTTGTGATCCACCTTCTGCCCGATCTTTTTCACAACCGGCTTTTGGGCCAGTTTGTGCACCGGATTTCCGTCCACATATATGGCTTTGTAGGGCTTGGTGGGGCAGGCGTGTTCGCATCTCCCGCAGCCCACGCAGATATCCGGGTTCACCTTTGGGATTACCAGCTGCTTACCCGAATCGTTGGGAAAAGGCACCATGTCCACCGCCTTGGTGGGGCAGTGTTCCGAGCAGGCGCCGCAGTTGGTGTGGTCCGTAAAGACCACGCAGTTCTCCTGGATGAAATGAGCCACCCCCAGCTGGGTTTGTTTTTTCCGCTCCACGCTCAAAGGCTTGAGGGCTCCGCTGGGGCAGATTTCGGTGCAGATGGTGCACTCGTAGTTGCAGTGGCCGCTGCGGAAGTCCATGCGCGGCTGCATCATGCCCTGTAAGCCATATTCAAAGGCCGCAGGAGTCAGCACCCGGGAAGGGCAGGAGCTGACGCATAGCTGGCAGGCGGTGCAGATGGAGTTGAAGCGCTCAATGCTCCCAGACCCAGGCGGTGACGCCGGGCTGCTTGTGCGCAAGGGTATGGTGGTCGGCCTGCTTTGCAGAATCTTTTTCATGGGCTCGGTTGCCCCGGCCAGCCCCACCAGAAATATCCCGGAGCTGGCCATAAAATCCCGCCGCTCATAATTGGGCAGTTCGGCAGGAGCCTTTTTCCGCCAGCCTTTTTCAAAGCGCAGGGCGTTTTGTTTGCAAGCCGTCAGACAGTTGTAGCAGGCCACGCAACGGCTCATATCCAGGTTCATATTCTTGCTGTCGATACAACCCGCTTTGCACGTTTTTTCACAGAGCTTGCAGCCTATGCAGGCCTCGGGATCAATTCCGATCCGCAGAAACGAGACCTTGGAGACCAGCCCCAGCAGAGCGCCCACCGGGCACAGGGTGTTGCAGTACAGGCGGCCATGTCTGGCGGCCAGCCACAACAGCAGCAACAGAGTAGCCAGGGCGATCCCGAGCGACAAAGGGGCAAGCGCTCCGGCTTGCACCCGGTAAAGGCTGTGCGCCCCCAAGGGCTCCATTGCGGCTGAGGCCGCGTTGTTCAGCCCAATGGCCGCGGGCCGGAACAGATTGCTGAATATGCGGCCAAAGCTGCTGAAGGGGTCCAACAGGTTCAGCAAAAGGCCGCTGCCCGCGATCAGGAGCACCACCGTAAGACCGAGGATGGAATACCGCATGATGTTGTGCGCCCTTGAGAACTTGTGACTGGGCTTTTTGCGCCTTTTGCGGGCCAAAAAGATAACCACATCCTGCAGTATTCCCAAAGGGCAGAGGGCCGAGCAGTAGACCCGGCCAAACAGGGCGGTGAGCAGGAGAACCACAAGGAACCCGGCCGCGCCGATGGCAGCAGCATCCACGAAGTTCAGCAATGATGGCACGAATTGCAGGTACAACACGCTACGGGCGGTGGGAGGCGAAATGCTGTTCCATAAGTCGAGAAACAAAAATCCGATCAGCGCCAGGGAAATCAACGATACAGCCACCCGCAGCGGCTTCAAATAACTGAGTTTCATCTGCTCACATCTTGATGCGGTTGATAGATAGTTTGTTTAAGTCCATCTGTCCCAGCTTCATCTCAGCCGCCAGCTGGATATGGCGGATGTCCGCGGGCTGGGCTCCGAAGATCATGGCTGCTGCCGTGTCGGCGGCCACCAAATCCGTGGAGACGATCTGGGTCTTCATGGGAACCACGTCTCCCAAAGACACCCCGCGGGGACCGTTCTGCTTCATCACGTTGTAGGCGTCCACCACGGTGAGCGCGGGTTTGCGGTAGGACGCGAAATCCGCGATGCACTGGTGCAGATCGTTACGGTGCCAGTACCAGCGGTCCCAGACCACGCCCATCAGATTCTTCATGCCGATGGTGAGCATGGAGGAGCTGTGGTGCTTCAGGACCGGAACATTGATGTAGGCATCAGCCTCTAAAAGAAGCTCATGGACTTTGGCTTCCCTGAGCCTCTGGCCCTTGGGCACGGATACGGTTTGATAGTATCCCTCGCTGTCGCCGGAGACGATTTTAGCGCCCGCGTCTTTCACGGCCTTTTCAATGCCGCTGTTTTTGTAGCTGCGGGACCAGTTGTCGCAGGTGTGGTCAAAGACCGAGACCTGCTTGGCCCCCGCCTTGAAGCAATGCTCGATAATGCGCGTCACCAGCTTGGGATTGGTGTTGCCCGCCCGCTCCGGGGACACGTCCCAGCCTATGTTGGGCTTCACCAGCACCTTGCCGCCTTTGGGTATAAATTTCTCCATGCCGCCCATGGAGGCAATGGCTTTATCAAACATCGCCTCCGGCTCGCCCCCTTTCACGGCCACCAGATCATAGGCCGAAGCCGGGGTTTGGGAGGCGGCCAGCAGATTCGAGAAATTGCCTGATGCCAGGGTGTACCCGGCCGCTACGCCGACTCCGGCGGCTTTTTTCAAGAATTCACGGCGGTCCATGGAATGCTCCTTTTATGATCTTCGTGAGTTAGGCCCCAATGTATACTCTTGCGATATAGTTTAATCATTTTTCAGCTTCACTGCCAGGCGGTCCCGGATGGATTTTGTCTTTGCCCGGTCTGGCCCGGTCACGATGGCGATAAAGCGTCCCGGCCGCTTGGTTTGTACATATTTATGGTTGCGGTCGACTGATCTTGCCCAGAAACAACGGACAGCTTGTTAAGCTACATTTTTCATTTCATAGGCCATTGGGCTGATGAATCCATTGGCACTGTGCCTCCTGGTTCGTAAAAACTTGGAAATGGTGCTCAAATTTATCAACCCCATTGCCTGTCTGATGAAAAAACCAGACCAGCACCGCATAAATAATACCCGCAGGCATAACCATCCGGGTAATCCTTATCCATTCTTCAAGCTCGGCCCCTAGAAAAAAACAAGTTATATCAACCATTTGATTTAGGCACATTAATTGCTATCTTATTAGTATGATAAAAAAGGAGCACCGCATGGATATCAACCGCAGGCAGATTTTATGGGGTGCCGGAGCGATGGCGTTGGCCACACTGATCCCCGTGCCCAGGGTCTTGGCGGCAGGCGGATCTGCTGAACCGGGTTTGGTGGAGCTAAGGGCTCGGCTTTCGGATTTCAACCTGGGGGACGGCAAAGTGTTCAAAGCCTGGAGCTTTAATGGCGCCATTGCAGGCCCTGTTATTCGAGAGCAACTCGGGAACGCCATTAGACTCAAGTTTATCAATGAGTTACCTGAGGCCAGCACCATACACTGGCATGGTCTGCCGGTGCCCAATGCCATGGACGGCGTGCCGGGGGTGACTCAAAAGGCGGTCCAGCCGGGGGGCTCCTTCCTGTATGAGTTCCCAGCAAAACCGGCTGGAACCTACATATATCATTCGCACCAAGGCCTCCAGCTTGACTGTGGCCTCTATGGCGCCCTGGTGATCGATGATCCCAATGAGGCCAAATATTACGATCAAGAGTTTGTGCTTGTATTGGAAGACTGGGTGACCAGGGACGGCGGCGGGCCGGAAGCCACGCGTCACAAACCGGCTGGCGGAATGATGCACGGCGGCGGGGGAATGATGGGGGGCAGAGGCATGATGGGCCGCCAATGGGCTTGGAATGCCGGTGATCCTACAGGTGAGCCGGTCTATGACGCCTATGCGGTCAACGGAAAAACCTTTCCGTATACCCAAGCCTTGCAGGTGAAAGAGGGCCAGCGCATCAGGCTGCGCATATGCAACGCCTCGGCCAGCACCATCTACGACCTGCGCCTGGCAGGGCATGCCTTGACCATAACCCATACCGACGGCCAGGCCATCAAACCCATTACCGCTGATGTGCTGCGCATCGGCATGGGTGAACGCTATGACATTCAGTTCGTGGCTGACAATCCGGGTAATTGGCTGCTGGGAGCCCATGACTCCGGCTGGGGTGAAAGCGGTCTAAAGGTGCCGCTGGTCTATGAAGGGCGCCAGGATAAACCTCCCAGAGCGCCTGAATTCCCCAGGGGCCTGCGCTATCCAAACTACTGGAATTTTGAGGCGGCCAAGCCTCTGGAGACCGGCACGGGCCAAGCCGGGCGGTGGTATAATCAGGTTCTTTCCGGCGGCATGCACTCGCCTTTCTGGACCATCAACGGCTATACCTATCCCCGCTCCGAAATCCTCCAGGCCGGGTTGGGGCAAACGGTCCGCTTCAGCTACACCAATCACAGCCCTATGGCCCATCCCATGCACCTGCACGGGCACTTCTTCAGGCTGGTCAATCCCGATCTGCCCCCGGAGCGCTGGATAGTAAAAGACACCGTGATCGTTGATCCCATGCGCCGGGTGGATATTCAGTTCCAGGCGGACAACCCTGGCCGCTGGCTGCACCACTGCCACAACCTCTATCACATGGAGGCAGGCATGGCTAACATATTGCAAGTGGCTTGAACCATAAAAGATTTGGAGGTTTGTAATGAAAAAGATATTTGCAATCAGCGCTTTAATCACCGCCCCTTTTATCTACGCCGGTAATGCCCTGGCCCAGCAGGGAGGGTATGGCGGCGGCCCCGGCTGGCAACACCCCATGATGTGGGGCGGCGGCTGGTTCGGCGGACCAATAATGATGATCTTTTGGCTGCTGGTGATTGTGGCCATCATATTCGGCATCCGCTGGGCGGTCAAAGATCGTGGGACCTCAGGCGACGGCCGTTCAGTGAGTCCCGGTTCCGGTGGGAGAAGCGCCATGGAAGTGCTCAAACGGCGCTATGCCTCTGGGGAAATTGACCGGGATCAATACTTGGCCATGAAAGAGGACCTGGAGGAATGACCAGCCTCAAAGGAGGTGGCAAATGTCCAGCACGGCAAAAAAGACTGCAAAATGCCCGGTCTGCGGCATGTTGGTGGAAGTCGGCTGCTGCCGCGGGCTGACCGCCCAGCGGCACGGCGAGACTTATCATTTTTGTTCCCAGGCTTGCCAAAAAGAATTCAACCGCAAGCTGAGCGGCAGGAAAAAGGGAAGGTTCACCCGCTGGCTGGAACGCATGGATAAGTCCAACCGGGACGCCTTCGGATGTTCCGGTCCCAAATGCCATTGATCCATTTTGGATTAGCATTCCAACTGCTTAGAATCCAGGCCGGTTTTGCCTTTGCTCCTGAGTTGCTGTTAGGCTGAAAACATACCGCGTTACTGGTCTATGACGTGGCATATGTTGAGCCGGTAAATGGAAAACAAACTGGCCGGTACAGCTTTGTGCTCATAACGGACCCGTTGCCTGATCAAGGAGTGATCATGGGATTTAAGATGTTGGGTTTTGTGTTAATAGCGTTTTTGCCGTCAACGCTGCTTTTAGTTCCCCACCTCGCCCAATCTCACGGAACAAAAACCCTTCAAAGTGGTTCAGAATACCAGGTGACACCAACCCCGGAGTTGGTGACCCAAGGTAAAAAGCTCTTCAGACGCTACTGCGCCATCTGCCATTACAGCGACAAAGAAGAATCCCGGCGGGGGCCTGGGCTCAAGGGCCTTTATGCTCGTGAGCTGACCCCGGTGATGAAGCACCCGGTGAACGACGCCAATATCAGGGATCACATTGTGCAGGGCGGAAAAGACATGCCCGCATTCGACGATCTGAAGCCCAATGAATTAAACGCAATTATCTCATTTCTCAAGACCCTATAGGAGGCATCCCCATGGCTGACAAATCAACCCGCCGTAAATTCCTGGCTGGGATGCTGGGCGTCTTGGGGGCTCCGGTGATTGCCCGGGCCAGCGGCGCCAAAACCGGGCACGGCCAGCATGAAATGAAACCCGCAGCAGACATGCAGCATCAGGCAATGCCTTCCATGCAGCACGGCCATGCCGGACACGCCATGGGCCCCATGCATGCCTGGCGCGACCCGGCCATGCCGATCTCTGCCGCCCCCAAGCTGATGGGCCATCAGATGGGCCAGGTTCACACCCTGAATGTACCACCTGTGGGTTATGAGATGGATGGAGCGGTGAAGGTGTTCAACCTGATAGCCCAGCCGGTGGAGCACCTCTTCACCGACGGTAAGCCCAAGGCCTCCTGGGAGATCATCGCCAAGAACAACCGCTTCACCGGCAACAAAATGGACCATTCCTACCCCCAAAAGGCGTTTTTGTGGGGCTATAACGGCCAGGTGCCCGGTCCCACCATCGAATGCACTCAGGGCGACACCATCCGGGTGGTTTTCAAAAACGAGCTGCCCGAACCCACCAGCATCCATTGGCACGGCCTGGAGGTGGCCAACGCCATGGACGGTGCGGGAGGCACCACTGAGCCGGTCACCCCGCCCGGCGGCACCCGGGTCTATGAATTCAAGCTGCACCAAACCGGCACCTTCATGTATCACACCGGCTTCAACATGATGAAACAAGACGGCCTGGGCCTGGGCGGCTTCCTGGTAATCCATCCCAAGGAGGGCTACCGGCAAAAGCTGAAAAAGGACGTGGCCATCATGCTGCAGGCATTCGCCATGGCTCCGGGCAGCGAATACCCCAACCTGGCCACCATGGACTTCAACTGGTTCACCTTCAACGGCAAGACCGCGCCGGACGTGGAATTGATCACGGTCAAACAGGGGGACTGGGTGCGGCTCAGATTCGGCAACCTGACAATGTCCAGCCACCCCATCCACATGCACGGCTACACCTGGAAGGTGGTTGGCACCGAAGGCGGTCCCATACCCGAGGCTGGACAGTGGCCCGGAAACACCATCAACGTGCCTCCCGGCACCACCCGCGACGTGGAGTTCCAAGCCTGGAACCCCGGCGTGTGGCGCATCCACTGCCACAAGCTGCACCACACCATGAACGCCCACGCCGAGGTGCCCCTGGGGGTGATGAGCGTGGGGGGCATGTTCACCCTGCTCAATGTAATTCCCACAGATGGAGGGCATAGTCATGGTTAAGCGAATAGTGATTTATGCCTTATGTTTGGGCCTGGCTGTTTTGATCTCAGGCTGTGCATCCGTTCAGACCGGCCAACGTGTGGGCCAAGTCAAGGAATCTCTGAAGCTGCCGCCTGGGGTCGACCTCATTTGGCGGCAGTCCGAAAAAGACGAGGCTTTGGTCAAGGAAAAGGTGTCCCAGGCGCTTCAGGGTGGTTTAACCCAAAAAGAAGCCGTGGCCGTGGCTTTGCTCAACAACCAAAGCCTGCAGGCCAGCCTGGAGTCTCTGGGCATATCCCAGGCCGATTTGGTGCAGGCCGGGTTGTTCAGCAATCCCAGCCTGGGGGTGCTGGTGCGTTTCCCCATCAAGGGAGAGGGAAACGGAACCAATGTGGAGTTGAGCGGCGGTCTTAACCTTTCTGATGCCTGGCTGGTGCCGTTACGCAAAGATGTTGCCAGGGCCTCTTTGCGCCGTACCACTTTGGAAGTTGCCCAGATGGTGCTGGAACTCAGGCGTGACGCCAAGGCGGCCTTCAGCCGGGTGCATTTCCAGGGCCATATCCTGGCCAAACGAAAGGAAATGGCCCGCCTGAGGTCTGAAACCCTTGCAGCGGCCAAGCGCAGGCGGCAGTTCGGCTATATGACAGACCTGGACGTGCACAACCTGACCGCTGATGCCGCGAAAGCGGAAATCGAAGCCGCCCAGGCGGAGATGGAGCTTGTACAAGCCAGAGCCGCTTTGGTTAGAGTTACGGGCCTGACTGAGCACCCGCTCCAGCTCCAATTGACCAGTGGACCTGAGGCCATGTCACACGGCCTGCCAACCCTGGAAAAGGCCTTAGCCATAGCCCATGCGAACCGGGTTGATCTGCGCTTGACCCAAGCCCAGGCAGCCGAAGCCCGGCACATGCTCAAGCTGCAAAAGGCCCGGATTATAAAAGAGGTTCATTTGGGAATCAACTGGGAACGGGAGAGCGGCGGGGAGCAGCTTTTGGGGCCGGAGCTGGGCCTGGAACTGCCCCTTTTTGATCAAAACCAGGCCCGGATCGCCAAGGCTGAATTCATGGTGCGCATGGCAGAGAAAAAGGCCCTGGCCCTTAAGGGAATGATCTATGAGCAGATCATTGGCAGCCTTGCCAGGGTTTCATTTTTTAAAACACAAATGGGCGTGACAGAGCAGAGCATTTTACCCGCCCGGCAAAAGGCTCTCCAATATGCGGATCATTGGGCCGGATTAATGCAGCTTAGCCAAGTGAAGAGATTGGAAACTGAAACCGAGTTGATCCGCACCCAGATGGATGCAATTATCGATAAACTTAACTACCATCTGGCCATTACTGATCTTGAAATGGAAATGGGAGGTGTGTTGAGGCAGTAGTTTGCTTGATCTTCCCATCGATTTTCCAGTAACAACTTTTTCTATTCTGGCGCGTTAAGCATTGTTGGTGAAAGTTAAAACAAGGAGAGTAAATCACAAACTCAATACTAATTATCCTCTCAAGAATGTAATAGGCGCTATTCTGCAAATCGTTAACACAATGAAATCCGGTGTTCAGGCTGGTTCTGTCATAGGCCAATCCACGGCAATCATCAGCCTCAATACAGTTTAGCTATTTGATGTAATGGCCGAAATAAACGATTTAGGCAGCACAATATCCACCAGGTTCGACCATGAACACGGTTTTACAGATCAGGTGGCGATCAGCCGCAAGCGCCGGGAAAAGAAGGCGATCAAACCGGTCTCAATTCCAAATATGCTGAAAAAGGCGATTCACGCGGCACTTTCAACCTGTGTAATCCGCCTTTTGAGCGGGATGAGTTTAGATGATCTTCAGAATCCGGACGGTCTTTAGTTTCTGATTAAATCATGCGCCCTCCCCGGCTTTTTGGCAGGGAGGACGCATTTTCTTAATCATATATGGATGTCCAGGCATCATCCCGGATGATATAGTTGGGTTTGTAAGCGTTTAGATAGCCAGAGTCGCCAAGCTTTTCAGGCAGTTTCCATCCGTCGAGTTCCCTTTCCAGCATTTTGTGCATTAATTGTTCTGTCTCCGGCAAACTGCCCGCCAGATTGTTTTTCTGCCCTGGGTCGGCCTTAAGGTCAAAAAGCGCAATGTCTTCGGGCGCAGCCAGATTCAGCCGGTAGAAATAGTCGTTGTCCCGGATGTAGGCATAGGTGTTATAACCACCTGCGGCGTATTCGCGGTGCGTGTCCGATCCACCGGTCAGAACCCGACTGAAATCAGAACCATTCATGCTTTCGGGCGGTGTAATGCCGGATAGGGACAGCAGGGTGGGGGCCAGATCATATTCATGCACAAAGGCTTTGGGACGCTCGCCGTGTCTTTGATAACTTTGCGGCAGGCTTATCATCATGAAATTGTCCAGCATGGTATGGTAAAGGGCCGGAGGGCACTTTCGCCAGTATTTATGCTCACCCAAAGGATGTCCGTGGTCAGACAAAACAATAACCGCAGTATCTTTATCCAGACCCATATTTTTGAATTTTTCCATGAAATGCCCGAACCAGCGGTCAACCATGGTTATTTTGCCGGCATATAATGCCCTGATATGATTGGCTTCGGCTTCAGTCATATTTTCCATGATTGGCTGGGGCAAAACTATCTCTTTCCCGCTGTAATCCGGATCGTACATATAGCGGTATTCCCGGGGGGCATACCAGGGCTCATGGGGGTCAAAAGAGTCTATATGAAGATAAAAATTTTCATAATAGCGGGCATTGGATTCAAGCCAGTTGCAGGCTGTGCGGAAAATACTCGGGGAAAAAAAATCTTCCTCACTCTTAGCGCGATCCAAGGCTAACATGGATTGAGTAAGGTACCGCTCTTGGATGGTGCCTCTTACTTCTTTAACAAGATATTTGTCTAAATTATTTCCGCGCGATCCCCCCATGAGATATTTATCACACTCATTACCCCTGAGAAATTGATAGCTGTCAAAGCCTATATGGAAATTTACATCCGGAGCGAACATGTGGGCAACATCAGTGATAAAGCTGGTAGTATAATCGTTTTGCTGCAAAACCTCCTGAATGGTAATGTGGTCTTCAATCAGGCCATGCCAGCCCAAAAGAGTAATGTGATTCCTGGGATGAAGCGGTTTGGTTTCTTTGAACGGATGCACCCTGCGGCCTTGCATTAATCCCCTTCGAAAAGGCAGGGTCGGTATACCATTGGGATAGAAATTTTCAAAAACTATATTTTCGCGCCCAAATTTATCCAGGTGAGGAGTTTTAATCCAATCATTGCCGTAAACACCTAAATGGTCACGCCTGAGGCTGTCTAAACATATTAGTATAATATTCATATCCACCTCTATTGTATTATTTCACCTCTAACAGGCCGTCCTCAAAACTGCTCTTTCGGCCCAAATACTGGGTTGGCCGTGATTTCCGAATGTCCATATATTGTTGTATACACTGCGCTTAAAAAACCACGTCCGTCTTGTCCTTGAACCAAAATATGGTTGAAGACACCCGCCAATACATTATTGTTTATTTGTAGTATGATATATCATGCTGGCGTATGAAATATAAACTATCATGGGTTTGCGCCATTGTCAAGTTAATAAGGAGCCCTCTCCCAAGGCCGTGCATTAGCCCCCATGCTGCCTAACAAAGTATAGAGATTAATAAACAAGTATGGTATCATATACGACCTTGGAGCTTGATTGTGAGGTGTTCACTTCATTGCGATTAATCTTCTGTTTGGATCCAGAATATAGTTATTTGAAATTACAGTCTATTGCCCTTATATCTTGAGGCTCACTCAGAATAAATCGTCTCGGGGTGGCTGATACATCCCATTAGTATGCTAATTTATAATGTTACAGGTGACCATTAATGAAAAAGTATCGTATACCAGCACTAGAGAAAGCCATTCACATTTTAAGATACCTAAGCCGGTATCAACCTGCATCTTTGTCTGAAATATATACTGAGTTGGAACTGCCAAAGGCCACCGCCCATCAGATTTTATCCAATTTGTGCTGGTGGAATTTTGTCAGAAAGAGCAGCCGGGGTTATGTCCTGGGGCTGGCTATGTTTGAATTGGGCGGACAAGCGGCGGCTCAACTTCAAATTGCGCCTGAAGCAAGAGATATTCTGGAAGATTTGTCCAACGCCTTGAACCTTACTGCCAACCTTGGAATTAGGAGCGACGACCATGGTCTGTACCTTATAACCGCCCGCTCAAAAAGGGATATATTTAGTTCCTGTGAAGGAAAAACCATGTCTTTGCGGACTACTGCCCTTGGCAAGGCGCTGTTATTTGAATTTTCCGAAGCAAGTTTAAGAGAATTACTGCCAAGAATTCACAATCCGATAAACACCCCTTATACCATTAAGGATGATGAGTTGCTGATAAAGGATATACTCAAATCCAAAGAGCGCGGCTGGGCCTTTGAAGATCAAGAGGATGTGGTTGGCTTCAGGTGCGTTGCGGCGCCTTTTTATAATCAAAACCAGGATCTTTTGGGGGCCATAAGCATCACCGGAGCCATAGCCCAGCTTCACAAAAAAGACTTGGATAAAATCGTAGAGCATATTAAGGTCGCTTGCCGCAGAATTTCCGAAGTTACCAGCCACCTCACTCCGGAGCATTTTGAGACCAGCTTGATCCCTCAGGCCAAATCTGAAGCTTTATGATCCGGCCTCGTAAACAAAGGTTGCTCTTTTTAGTCTAACAGTTCATTCAAATGGCGCCTTGACTGGTTTATCTTGCGATCAGTCCAAACCGGGTAATCCTTAAGGCACTCTGGATTGTTTATCCAAAGCGCGGCGGGCAGTGAATCGAGAGCATTTTTTGGTCCACGGCCAGCCGCCACCCGTAAATCTTTAAGCAGGTCAAATCATTTTTAAGATCCGTCTAGGATTTTTTTGCTCTTCAACTCCCTGTAAAGCGTCCAGACCAGGGTCAGAAGCGCTATGATAACAAAAGCCAGGCACAAGGGTCTGTCGACCAGAGGCATCAAAGAGCCATCTGACATCATCAAACCCGATCGCAGATTCTTTTCAGCCAATGGACCAAGGATCAACCCTATTACAAACGGCCCCAGAGGTATCGACGCCTTTTCAAGCAGGAAACCCAGCAGCCCGAAGCTGAGCATCACCCAAACATCAAAAAGCCGGTTGTTAACTGCGAAGGTTCCCAAAACACAGAACACCAAAATGGTGGGCACCAAAAACGCCTTGGGTATTTCGACCAGCCGGGCAACCAGTATGGAAGCCCCCAGCATGAAAAACAGCATTATGAAATTGGCAATCAGGGATGTATTCATGATGTTGTAGACCAAGACAGGATTTTCCCTGAACAAAAGCGGACCGGGGCTGAGGTCATGCAGAATCAAGGCGCCCAACAAAATCGCATCCACCAATGACCCGGGTATGCCCAACGTCACCAGGGGAACCAGCGCCCCGCCTATGGTGGCGTTGTTAGCCGCCTCGCTGGCTACTATGCCCTCCTCACAACCCGTACCGAATTTAGCTGGGTGCTTGGACGCGCTTTTGGCGGCGGAATAAGCCAGCAAAGAACCTATGTTGGCGCCAATTCCGGGCAGGATGCCCACCCAGGTTCCTATGCAGGAAGAACGCACCAGGTTGACAATCTGGTTTTTTATATCGCTAAGAGTGAGGAACATACCCCTTATGCTGACTTTGAACTTGTCCAAGGTCTGTTCGACATTCACCAGGTCGTTTATCAACTGGCTGAGGCCAAACATGCCTATCAACACCGGGATAAGAGAAAAACCGTCCATCATCTCTTCGAATCCGAAGGTAATGCGCAAGGTTCCGGAGACCACATCCTGACCCGGACACCCAGTCAAAAGGCCCATAATGCCGGAGATAAATCCCTTCAACAAACTGCCTTCACCTACGGCGGCGATCATCACCAGAGCCATCATGACCAGGGCAAAGAACTCAAACGGACCGAATTTCAGCGCGAATTTCGCCAAAGGAGGACTCAGGGTCACCAGAAACACCCAAGAGATGAGGCCGCCTACAAAGCTGGCCATGATCCCCACGCCCACAGCCCGGTCCGGGCGGCCAGATTTGGCCATGGGATATCCGTCGAAGGTAGTCACCACCGAGGCGGGGGTGCCGGGCATGCGAAGCAAAGTGGCGGTAATCAGCCCGCCGCTGATAGCCCCCACATACATGGAGACCAGCAGCACCAAAGCCAAGTTGCTATCCATATAAAACGTCAGCGGAACGGTCAGAGCAATGAGCATGCTGCCCGAAAGACCGGGAATAGCCCCCACGCTTATACCCAAGAAAACACCCAAAGCCATATAAAAAAGCGGAACTGGCATTAATAAAAATGAAAAAGAAGTAAACATAGACTCCATGATGGCTCCACAACTAAGTTATCTCACAATAAGCACTGTGCTTTTTGCGTTAAGGTAGATCCACAACCAGGATTTCTGTAAATATATAATGTCCGCCAAAACTCATAATCGCAGTAATAATTAACAAAGTTATTATGTGAGCTAACTTGAAGCCCTTTTTTTCTATTTTTAGGATCATGGCGCTGGTGGAAAGCATGAAAAGGATGACACCAACCCTATAACCCAATACTTCCCATAAAGCCACAAATATAAACAGAATAACCGCAGTAGCCACTGCAAGCCAGGGTCTTTTGGCGTGGCTTGACATGGTTTTTTCTTTAGTGTCAATCCGGGTGGTTTTTTCTTGGATCAAGACCTTTTTGATGCCGGTACCTACTAAAAGAACCGAACATAAAATAAGCAGCCAGCAATATAATTTAGGGACAAAAGCCGACCCCAAGCTGTCATAGGCGGCTTCCGATAATGAGCTGGCTTCCCACAAGACAGTGCACGCGACTATAAACAGTAGTGAGCCTGCCAATATATCAATTTTATACTTAATATTAGTAGTCATTTACTTTCTCTTCACGACTTCGAGTATGAAAGTAGACGCCTTTTATTGTTGACCCCGCAGGAAATATACACAATGACGTTTAATATGTTGCCAAAAACAAACAGTGTATAGTCCCTGCAGGGTCAAGCTCGCAGCCTATGCTGCTTGGTCTGTAACTCTATTTCTTCTTCTTCTTCTTCAGGCCTATGAGGTTATGCTTTTTGGCAAGGGCGGTTATCATTTTTTGCTCTTTGGCAAAGGACTCTTTTAACTCTTCACCCTTTGCAAAAGCGGGCAGGCACGACATATCCTTGATTTTTTGCAGCAGTTCCTTGTTTTGCATGGCCTTGCCCACGGCGTTCGCCAGGTAGTCGATCCGGTTCTGGGGAGTGCCTTTGGGCACCAGAAGGCGATAGACCGGTTCTATATTGACGTCGAGACCGACGCTGGCGGTAGTGGGCACATTCTCCATGCCGGGATACTGATGGCTTGAGTAAACGCCGATGATCTTCATTTCCCCGGATTTTTGGAAGGGCAAGGCTTCAGCAGTGCTGAACAAAGTTGAATCCACGTGACCGCCCATAACTGAAGATATCCTGGTGGCGCCATCGCCGATGTGCACCATCTTGAATTTGGCGCCCGGTACGGAACCTTGCAAGGCCATGCTGGCGAAGTGGGTTATGGCTCCTATGTTGATAGCCTGTTTGATCGTGTTGGGCTTTGATTTGGCAGCCTCCAGATATTCCCTCAGGTTTTTATAAGGAGTCTTGGAACTGGCGGCTTCCACCAGAGCGAATTTCCAGGCTGCCGCCACGGGCTCAAGATCATTGCCGTCAACCTCGGTGATACCAAGCAATTTGGGGAGCCAAACGTTAATCATGTTGAAAAGAACCGTATAGCCGTCGGGGTCCGCGTCCTTAACCTGGCGGTTGCCCACTGCGCTGGCCGCACCGCCCTTGTTGATCACAACCAACTTGGCTGGGATCTCTTTTTCCATGTATTTCACCAACAGGCGGGCAGCGGTATCCGTGCCTCCTCCAGCCTTGTATGGAACCACAATTTTAATTGGTTTCGACGGATAATCATCCGCCATCGCCATGCCGGCAAGGCCAAAACTGGTTAAAAGAACAATCAACAAGCAAAAGATTTTTTTCATTTCAAACTCCAATTTCTTTAGTTATTGGTTGGGAGTTAATAAATAGAGCTGTAACCATTTTTACGTAGTTTATAGGTTGGGTTCCATGGCTTATGATATCCTGAAGTTCCTGTTTTTTCTGGAACATCCCAGCCGTCCAGTTCGTGTTTGGCCAGGTTGATCATTTTTTCCAGAACTTCAGGTTCATCTTCAGAGATGTTGTTTTGCATCTTAGGATCTTTCTTGAGATCAAATAGATACGTCTTTTCTTTTTCGCTCAAATTCCAAAGCAGGTAATAATCACTGGTGCGCACGTAGGTGTGGTTTTGATAACCACCTGCGGCATATTCCCGAATCTTGAGGTTTTCATCCTCCAGCAGCCCCATGAAATCAAGGCCGTTCATGGTGTCGGGCCGCTCTATCCCGGCCATCTTCAAAAGGGTCGGCGCGATATCATATTCATGCACGAATTGATTCACCCGTTTTCCGCCGTGCCTGCCTTTGGGCAGGCTCATCAGCATCACCGCATCAAGCAGGTTATAGCGCAGGTTCGGCGGCACCTTGCGCAGCATGCCATGTTCGCCAAGAGGGTGCCCGTGATCCGAAACAACCACCACGGCGGTATCTTCCTCCAGCCCCATGTTGTAAAATTTTTCCATGAAATGGCCGAACCAGCGGTCAACCATGGTTATCTCTCCCGCATACAGGGCTTTTATGTATTTCAGTTCTTCATCCGTGAACTGATTTACCGAACCCTCCTGGGGCAAAAGCAGCTCCTTGCCCTCGTAATCCGGGTAGTACATACGGCGGTATTCCCGTGGGGGGTCCCATGGTTCATGGGGATCAAAGGAATCTATATAAAGGTAGAAATTTTCAAAATAGCGGGCGTTTCTCTCCAGCCATTTTTCCGCGGTTCTAAATACCTGGGGAGCGAAATAATCCTCCTCGCAAGTGGCCTCATCCAGATTGCGGAGATACTGTTTCAGATACTTGCTCTGGTAGGTGCCTTCCAACTCCTTATGGCTGTAGTCCTCGAAGTCCTGCCTTCTTGTCGCGCCCGTCCAATAGGGATCTCCTTCATTGCCCCGTACGAACAAGACGGAATCAAAACCCACATGAAAATTCATTCCCGGCGGGAAAAAGTGAAAAACGTCTGTGACCATACCGGTGACATAGCCGTTTTCCTGCAAAACCTGCTGCATGGTGGGATAATCTTCACATAACTTGTGCCAGCCCAACAGGCTTTGGGCGATATGAGTGTTTTGTTGCACAGGGTCCCTGAAGGGATGCGGCCTGCGCCCTTGCATCAGTCCCCTCCTGAAAGGCAAGGTGGGGACGCCATTGGGATACATATGTTCAAATACTATGTTTTCCTTTGCGAACTTGTCCAGATTTGGAGTCCTGATCCAATCATTGCCATAACACCCAACGTGATCTCTCCGAAGACTGTCCATGCAGATCACAATGAAATTCATGTCATACTCCAGTTAACGTTTTCGTTTACCCAAAACAACCATTTCAGTTGAATAAAAAAGGCAATCAAACCAGGCGGACATATAATAAGACAATCAGAAATACTAGAAACAAAAGCTGGGTTGGATGACGTCTTGTCAAAGCGCTGCGATTCGAGTTCAAAGCACTTATATAAGGCGTATGGGATGTGAATTGCCAACATATTGTGCACCTGGAGAGCGCCGCTAAAATTGATTGATTTTTACTTTCAAAAAAAACAAATCAGCATCACCAACTTGAATCCGGGCTCAAATTAAAGTATACTATACCATACCTAAATATGATATACGATAATTTTATACACCCCCAGATGTCAAGTGTTTTTTGAATAATCACGAAACTCCCCTCATGAAATGGGCTTGGACGCGGCATTGCCGGTCCCGGCCCCGTCCCGGGTAAGACATTTGTGGCCAACCTCGGATTGTTTTGCACATCAAAAAGGCAAGCGCGCATCTTAAGCACCTCACGGTTGGGGAATCTCAGCAGATCATGAGCCGGGCACGGCCGGACCCAAGCTGCATTCATCAACTAAACCAAGGAGCTCAGACACCCCTTAGAATCAAACTCCATATCCGCCGGCGGCTCACTGGCCGCGATTTTGTGGGTGTCCTGAATTTCCTCCATCAATGCGGCTGAAACCAAAATGGAGTCTACTTCCAGAGTCGACCGGATAATGCACAGCCTTACTTTTCCCGGATCAGTTTGCCAGCAGGTTGCCACCGCCGCCCGGATGGCATCTTCATCCGTGGGCAGCACCATGGGTATCCTTATTCTTTCGATGTTGGTAGCGGTGAATGAGTTCAGATACATGGCATGGAGATCCAGACTTCTGACCACATTCCGGGTGGTATAGTCCGCCATTCCGATCCCTATGCCATTGCCCATGGTTTTTTGACTAAGGCCCAATAAACAGATTTTTGTTATGAAAGGTGTCTTGGGGTTGGGGATGCCCCGGATATCCACCCGGCCCACCACAGTCTGATCCATGCCCGCCCCGCTGATTTCCTTGCCGACCTCTTGCACGATCAGAACGTCAATCTCCTTGAATGGCAGCCGGGGGATATGCCTTTTGGCCATTGCAAGCAAGCGCTGATCGGTTTCGTGGAAAGATTCAGGTTCAACCCCCTCAAGGTGGCAGACTTGTTTTTTCTTATTTTCAACCAGCGCCAGCCCAAACAGAATATGGCCTGAATCCAAGGCAAGTTTTGCATTGCGGGGCAGTATTTCCGAAAGACCGGCGGGGCCTTTTGCATGGACGCACTTTGCGCCTTGGGCCTTGCCCAACCCCACCGCCACGATCTTGCACAACCCGCTCTCGATCGGACGGTCAAATGAGGTATGCGACTTGACCCGGTTTATGGCAACAATCCCGGCCGCCGATGCCGCCTCGCGGTCCAAATGGCATAAAACTCCCGGTTCGGTTTCACCCAGGACAACCGTCTCCATGGTGGCCCTGACTGGAGCTCCCGTGCTGGACTCAACAATGCCCAACTTTTCAAGTATCGCACGTTGCCCTTCGGCCGTACCCCCGCCATGGCTGCCCATGGCGGGTACAATAAACGGGTTTAAGCCCATTTTTTTGAGGGTCGCCACGGTTTGCTTCACTATGGGAACCAGATTGGAAATCCCCCTGCTGCCCACTGCGATGGCGATTTCACTTCCCTTGGGAATGTCCGGCAGACGCCTGGAACCTGACAATGCTTCTTGTACAGCCTCTTCCAGGTTCTCAATAGCAGGCGTATCCTCGGTCTGCAGTGTGATCCTTCTAACCTGCGGAATTACAACCTGTTCAAGTCCGGGCAGGAATATTTCCGGAAACTCAGGTCCATGCATTTAGTTTCCTCACTAGTTGACATCGTGACAAATCATGAAGCAAAGGAGTATGAACTTCCCTCCACCGGTGAGCCCAATTCATATCCATTTACTTTTTCCGCTTGGGCAGAGAAATCCGCATCGGTCCGCCAGCCGGCTTTTTGGGCAGATCAAATTGCGGCAGGCTTCCTCCGGCGTCCTTGAGTATGCGGTTATATAGCTCCTTGACCAATTCCGGATTCTGATCCGCAAGGTTGTTGAACTGCCCGGCGTCCTCTTTTAAATCGAACAGCCTTGGCTCATGGCCGTCCGACCAGGAGAACATTGCGTAATCGTCATCCCTGGTCCAGACATGGTCTTTGTATGCGCTGGTCACATAGGGCCGGGTAGGCGATTTATCCCCCTTGACCATTGGCCAGATGTCCTTGCCGTCCAGGTCGAGTTCCAAATCCACACCGGCCTGAGCCAAAATGGTAGGCATGATGTCGTGCAGATAGATATAACCATCGAAGCGTTGTCCCGAGCCCTCACCGGAAGGATGGTGAATCAGCAGCGGAATATCCATCAAGGTGGGATACATGGCCGTGGGCATTTTACGGATGATGCCGTGTTCACCCAAAGGATGCCCGTGGTCGGCGGCTACTATTATCATGGTGTCATCATACAGCCCCAGATCCTTTACCTGCTCAACCAGGCGGCCGAACCATTTGTCCACCATGGTTACTTCTCCGGCATACAGAGCCTTGACATATTCAAGCTCTTCGGGGCTTATATAATCCAGCGGTGCGCCATATTCGGGAACGTAGATTTCCTTTCCCTGATAGCCTTTGGCGTAAAGATCACGGTAGTGATAGGGAGGGTCCCAGGGTTCGTGGGGATCAAAACAGTCAACCCACATGAAAAACTTGCCGCAGTTGCGGTAGTTGCATTCCAGCCAGCGCATGGCTTCCCGGAACAAGCGGGGAGATGAAAAGTCTTCCTCCCACTGGCGTCCCCGGTTGCAGGACAGATAGTTGGCCAGTTGCTCTTCGGCGTAGGTGCCTTTCAGATTCGGGGTTAAATGCTTTTCCAGGTCTTCCAGGGGAGGAGCGGTGTTATATCTGTCCAACTCCTGCCCACGGATGAAGCGCCACTCCAAAAAACCGCGGTGGAAGTTCATTCCCGGCTTCATAAGGTGGTATACGTCGGTGAAAAAGGAAGTGCGGTAGCCTTCGCTCCAAAGGATTTCACTTAGCAAAATGTCCGTTCCGGCCAAAGGCTCCCAACCCGGCACCATAACGTTGTCTCCGGGGCGCGGCTCCCAGCCGTGGAAAGGGAATATCCTTTTCCCGGTAGCGATGCCGCGGCGCACCGGCACGGTGGGCAGACTTTCCGGATAGCATTGTTCGAAAAGGGCGCTTTCATTTGCAAATGCATCCAGGTATGGAGTCTTTATCCATGGATTTCCATAGCAGCCTATATGGTCGCGGCGCAGACTGTCTAACATTACGAATATGAAGTTCAACGTCTTTCCTCCAACATGTGTATTTGTCTCAAATGCTGTTTTGGTCAGCGGCGGTAATTTGCAAAACTTCTCCGACCCAGCTATATGCTAGGATCTGTCGGCGCGGCATGGTTTGCCGCAGTCCGAATCAGAGAGCCTGTTTCCCCAAAACGGGAGAGACGGCGGCGATGTTTGACAAATATGAGCCTTGTGTCAAAACAAAACATATTAGTAATTATTGCCATTTACTATCAGCTATCCAGGTAAAGCTGCGGCAACACCAAACAAAACTTAACACACAACCGATACCTATTGTTCACTAGATAATGCCAAATATGTTTTTTCCATGTCAAAATAAAAATGATTGAAAAGTTATTAATTTGTTCTACAATATAAATTATTTGTTAAAACAATTTATTCAAAAGGTTGTATATGCTAGATAAAAATTTGGAACAGCAGATTTATCAAGACTTACAGGAACGCATCTTCAAAGGGGAGCTCAGGGCCCAGGAACACATAAGCGACTCACAAATTGCCAAAAAATGGAATACCAGCCGCACCCCCGTGCGAGATGCACTTAAGAAATTAGAATATCAGGGTATTTTGCGTAGAGAGCCCAGTAAAGGCTGGTATGTGCGGCCATTGCTGCTGGAAGACATCAAGGATATTTTTGAGGTTAAAATCGAGATCGAAGGAATGATGGCCTATAAAGCAGCCAGCTGCACGGATGAAACCCTCAGGGAAACCCTGAAGAGCGCTTATGAGGATATGCGCAGCACTGACACGGACACAGACCTGGAACACTGGCAGGAGGCGGACAGGCTCTTTCACGAAACTATGGCCAACATGGCGGGAAATAAAAGAGCTTCCCGCATACTCAACGAGCTGAATGCGCTTTGGAACCGGGTGCGGGTTGCCTTCGCTTGCCTGCAGTCCTTTCGGGAAGATTCCAATACCACCCATAAGCTGATACTGGACGCGGTGCTCAAGGGTGAGGCCGAAGAGGCCCGCAGACACATGCAGGAGCACGTTAGAACCCGCTACATTGACACCGAAAAAATCTTGGTCAACCTGATATTGCCCTTTGCCATAAATGGACTATAACATTTGGCTCGCCGAGGGATACGCCGTGGAAACATCCTTGTATGGCTGACGGCCAGGATACAATTTACCAATAAAAACTGACTAGTTATCAAATTGTTTTCAGTTCACGGGCCATAGGGGAAAAGACCGCCCTACTCCGCCGAGAACTGACCCGGGCCGGCATGGGCCGCGCTATTTATTTCTAGCCATGCCAGGCCAACCGGCGGTGGTACACGATTGATGCACCAAGTGCGGGGTGCAGCCCCTGCCGCCCGGTGGCGGGCCATGTCAAACCATAATGCTAATTGCTTAAAAAAAGTGTTTGACATCAGGGGCGCTCCAAATTATCGTATATCATAATGCTGTATGGTATATAATACTTTATCACATGATAGCCTGGAACCCTCTGTGTGAAGGCACTGTCCGCTTTCGCCAAAAATATATTGTTAAAGTCAACCGGGGTGTTTGTGTTGTTCATTATGGCGGTTTTTTTAAAACAAGCGCGGCTCCTAATTAATCCTGTTGAGGTGCAGGCTGTTTATAAATCTGAGTTTGGTACACATGCGTAAGTCTTGTGCAGTACATATAAGCTTAAATAAGCAGGATTAACTCATTCAGGTGGTTTTTCTAGTTATGTATAAATCCTTGTATCCCTGCAAAGTAATGGAATTTATACCTGGGTGATATTCAATTTATTAAGGGATTGCGCGTATTATCCGCATTAAATACTGGAGACTGTTTGTTTAATATCGCAGTGCTGGTTCAAAATTTATTTTCAATGATTTACCACAAAAATATTATTATATAACTTCTCAAAGGATAGGTATATGGAAGCTACTAATCTCTGTTCTGCTGTTTTGTCCGATGCTCTAGATGCTTTGGGCTCTTTAAACCAATGCTTAAGCTCGGATATCAGGCCCCTGGATGACAGTCTGGTTTTGTGCGGAAGGGCCCGGACCGGTATATATATGGAGACGCCCTATAAAATAGCGGAAAACGAAAATCCTTATGAATTGGAGATGACGCTTTTAGACAGCCTTAAACCTGGTGAGATTATTGCCTTGGCTTGCGGTAATTCTGAACAAATAGTTCCATGGGGAGGCATATTAACCATGGCCGCCAAAGGGCGCGGCGGGGCTGGCTGCTTAACAGACGGAAAAATACGCGACGCAAATTTTATCCGTGAAGCCAACTTGCCGGTTTTCCACAAAGGATTCGCCCCAATGGATTCCGGCCCCAGGGCCAGAATAAAAGAAATAGATGTGCCGGTGCGCATAGGCGGCGTGCTCATCAACCCGGGTGACCTTGTTTTCGGTGATATTGACGGAGTCCTGGTGATACCCCGACAAATTGAAGATGCTGTTTTAAAAAATGCTCATGATAAAACATCCCTTGAAAAAGTGGCGATCAAGGAATTGCAAAAAGGCGCCCATTTAAAAGACGTTTGGGAGCGTCATAAAGTATTGTAGAATTTATGCCGGTCATATGATAATAAAGCATTTTCAATGAAACCACATGGCATATTATCAAATATAAATTCCAAGTTACATTAGGAGTATTTCTCATGTCATATAAAATCCCCGGCAAGTTCAGATCATCGGCTTGGTTTGGGCATGACACGCATGATAATTTTGTGCACCGCTCATGGATGCGCAACCAGGGCATGCCGGACGATCAATTTGACGGCCGCCCGATCATCGGCATTTGTAATACCTTCTCCGAGCTTAACCCCTGCCACGCACACTTCCGGGACCTTTGCGAGCACGTAAAAAAAGGGGTTTACGAGTCCGGAGGAGTTCCGCTTGAGTTTCCGGTCATCTCTCTGGGTGAGGCTATCATACGCCCTACAGCCATGATCTATAGAAACTTGATGAGCATGGATGTTGAGGAAATGATCAGAGCCAATCCCATTGACGGGGTTGTTCTTCTGGCGGGCTGCGACAAGAACGTGCCTGCCTCTTTGATGGGTGCAGCCAGTTGTAATATACCCACCATTTTGGTCTCAGGCGGTCCCATGCTAAACGGTAAATACCGTGATCGTGATTTAGGTTCGGGCACCGATGTTTGGCGCTACAGCGAGGAGCGTAAAGCAGGCCTTATTTCCAAAGAGGAATATAGCAAAATCGAAGCCGGCATGAACCGGTCCGCTGGAAATTGCAACACCATGGGCACCGCCTCAACCATGGGGTGCATGGTTGAAAGCCTGGGGATGGGGCTGCCCCAGAATGCCGCCGTGCCAGCGGTCGACGCCAACCGCAAGATAATTTCCCGCATGGCTGGCCGCCGCATTGTTGAGATGGTCAAAGAGGATTTGAAACCCAGCGATATTTTGACTAAAGAAGCCTTTATCAACGCCATCAGGGTCAATGCCGCAATAGGAGGCTCCACCAACGCAGCGATCCATTTTAAGGCCATTGCCGGACGCATCGGGGTGGACTTGGATCTGGAAGACTGGAATAAATACGGCACGGATGTACCCACAATTCTGAATCTTATGCCTTCCGGAAAATATTTGATGGAAGACTTTTATTATGCCGGAGGCCTGCCTGCAATCATCAGGATTTTGGGTGAACATGATCTGTTAATCAAGGACTGCATAACAGTAAACGGCAGCACCATTTGGGAAAACAATAAAAACGCCGAAATTTTCAATGACGAAGTAATAAAATCATTTGATAAACCGCTTTTGGATAAAGGGGGCTTGGCCATTTTAAAAGGCAATTTGTGCCCCGATGGAGCGGTTATCAAACCGTCGGCCGCCTCGGCGCACTTGATGAAGCATACAGGCAAAGCAGTTGTGTTTACCAATATTGAAGATTATTTGGAGCGGATCAACGATCCCGAGCTCGACATTGATGAAAACTCGGTAATGGTTATGCAAAACTGCGGTCCAATAGGATATCCCGGCATGGCCGAGGTGGGGAACATGGGACTTCCGCCGAAGATTTTGAAAAAAGGGATTACCGACATGGTGCGCATTTCGGATGCCCGCATGAGCGGCACGGCCTATGGAACCGTGGTCTTGCATATTACTCCTGAAGCGGATATCGGCGGACCGCTGGCTTTAGTCAAGAACGGCGATATGATTGAACTCGACGTCAATAAACGCTCTTTAAACCTGCTGGTTGATGAGAGTGAACTTGATAAACGCCGCAAGCAATGGAAACCAGCCCCCAAAGATCATCTGGGCGGTTATCAGAAACTTTATGTTGAGCGCGTGCTTCAGGCTGATCAGGGGTGCGATTTTGATTTTCTGGTGGGCTGCCGGGGGGCGGATGTGCCCAGGCCGTCTCATTGAATAATTAATGGGTGAGAGCGAACCGCCCCCTGCGCGGTGGAGCGCCTGATGTGCGATGTGGGGCTGTCTGAGGCCGTTAGGGGTATTAAATTCAAGGAGCGCCACGCCAGGTTTTCTGGCCTGGGAAATATTAGTCGAGGGGGGGGCGGGCAACATGAGATATGTATGATCAATTTAAATGCTTATTTGCCCGCCCCCGTTCATGTTCAAGTCAATTTCGGCTGTTCATTGTATAAAAAGGTTTATAATCCATTTTTTCCCAGCCCTCGTACCATTTATGGTAATACGGCTTGATTCTTTGCAGCGATTCCGCGAATTTCCTCTGTTCAGGGCTTATTCCCTTGGATGCCTGTTTGCGGACCTCATCATATAGCTGTTCGACGTCCACGGTAAGAAAAGTCCGATCCTCCATAACCACTTTTCCGCCAATAATAGCCGTATTGACATGAACCCCTTTTGCCCTGTGCATAAAAACCTCGGCGATGTTCAGGTCCGGTGATGCCCAGGGATCTTGCAGGATTTCCTGTAGATCCACCAAAATCACATCGGCTTTCATCCCCGGCTTGATAGCGCCCAGTTCCCCTTCGAATCCACAGACCCGGGCGGCATTGGTGGTGCCCATTTTCAACACATCAAATGCATCCAGGGCCGGGGTGGTGGTCAGGTCAAAACCCGAAACCCGGTGGAGCCGGTGGATCAACCTCAACTCCATAATCGCATCCTCATCATCATTGATGCTTTTGTCGTCAATTCCCACAGAGACGTTCACGCCCGCCTTATGCAGGGCATATACCGGTGCGATGCCGTTTCGGACCGCCAAGTTGCAACTGGGGTGGTGGGTGATGGATGCTCCCTTGGCAGCCATGAGTTCAATGTCAGATTCAGTCAGATAAACCGCATGGCCCAAGGTCAGGTTGGTATCCACCAAGCCGATGTCGTCCAAGTGCGCCAACAGCGATTTGCCGTATTTTTTTATACCAAAGGCCTTTTGGACTGGAGTTTGTAAAGTATGCATATGAATCTGCAGCTTGCCAAGCTCATCCGCGCGGCTTTTTACCCGCTGTATGAACTCGTCTGTGCAGCCCATTGCCCAGCTGGGCCCGAAAACGACCCGCACTTCGTCGCTGTTGTAACGGCTGTAGAGCTGCTCGAACAGTTCGAAATAAGCGCTCGCAAAGGCCTTTTTGTCATAGTGGACCATTGGGCGGACAAACTCCTGCAGGTCCGGCGGCAAGGTTGGCAAAAACCCAGCCTCATCCAGAGCCAGACGATTTATGTCGCGTCCCCCGGGCGAGTAGGCCAGGCGCATACCCATCTTCTGGGAACCCTTGATGATTTTCTCCGCGTTGCTCAAAAGATTGGGCTCTTCACCCCAGTAATTGTGGTGCCTGGTGGTGCAGCCGTTTCGCACGTGACGCACCGCACTCATCATGGATTCTATCTCGGGATCAAGGCCAAGCATGAAGGCCCAGTCAATGAGGCCATTCTCCAGAAAATCTAGAGGAATCCCCCGCTGAGTAATGGTCAGGCCCATGCCGTGGCTGTGTCCGTCAATAAGCCCAGGCATGAGCAGTTGCTCGCCGTTTCCCTTAACGCTTGCCTGGGGGTGCTTTTTTTTCAATGCATCATATCCGCCAACCTCAAGGATTGTATCCCCTGAAAGGAGGGCCGCTCCGTTAGCAAGTATCCCATTTTCGCCGTCTCCGGCGTCTGTGATGACGTATTTACCCCTTACCAAAATATCCATGGGTACTCCTCCGCCTGTTTACAAAAAAAGATAGGCGCCTTAATAAAATACCCCGTGGCAAGCCACGGGGTATGCATGAGTATTGCCGCGAATCCTTAGCTATTTAGGAACCGGTATGCCTTTGACCAGATTGGGCTCCTTCCAGTCTTTTGGCCACTCGCAGTTGCGGCAGTTGATCCCCGGCAGGCCGTCGGCGTACTTGACCGGGGGCAGCGGGACGATGGTGGCTCCGGGCGTGGGTTTGCCGGACTGCACTCCTGCCAGGCTCAGCTCTGGAATAAGTTTGCCGTCAAGCGAGGTGTCAATAAACAGGGGCGGCACCTTGTCGCGTGGGAAGACGTTGCAGGTTTCGGTGAATTTGTCACCGGCGCAGACATGAATATCCTTGGCCTCCACCCAGGGCAAGGGATATTCCACGTTGTTGGAGGTCAGCTTCTTTTTACCCAACAGCACCTCCATCATCAGCTTGAAGGCGTAGCCCCCCACCGCCGGGGCGGCGCTGGACGAAATGCCTTTCAGACCTTTGGCCTGCAGTTTGGGATCGGCCATAAGCGTGCGGAACTCATTGTTGCCCTGCCCGGCAATGACCACCAATTTATCGGGCCGGTTTTTCATCACGGCCTGCAAAGAGCCATAGGTCCCGTCAACCGTCCAGATGCCGTCGATGTTGGGATGTGCGGCCAAAATCTTGGACACCTCCTCCTGGGAGGTGGCATCGTTCCAGTTGCCGTAAAAATCGGCCACTATTTTGATGCCGGGGTATTTTTTGAAAATATAATAGGCCTGTTCATCATAGGTCTTGGTTACGGTGGTGCCGGCCACGCCGTGGTTGATAACGATTTCGCCCTTGCCTCCCAGCTGATTCACCATCCACTGGGCCGAGTTCGCCCCGTATCTGGCGGTGATGTTGCTGACGTTGATCACGCAAGGTTCGGTTACGGTTGAATCATAGGTGAAAAACAAGACCCCCTTCGAGCAGCCATACTTCAAGACCCGGTTCAGGGCGGTGGGGGAGAGGGGATACAGAATAACGGCGTCGGCTCCGGCGGCGATCATGCTCTGAAGGTCTGATATCTGCCGCTGCACGTCGGTTCCCGATATCACGGTCTTAAAGTCGATCAATTTATCATAGGGCGGGGTTGCGGCCAGCGCCTTTATCCCGTTTGCGGCCGCCCCTTGCCAGGTGTTGCCGCTGTAGCTCATGTTTAGATATACTTTGTACTTCTTTTGAGCAGCCTGGGCGTTGCCTTGCAAGCTAAACAGGGCCGCTATGATGAGCGCTAGACAACTAAATAACACAACAAGCCTTTTTGCCATCGTTTTTCTCCTTGTTTATTAACAAAACTCCTTCAATACCTTTTGACTTCTCGATTCCTAAGCTGAACCCGCAAAGGCCAATGCCGTATGTGAAAGCCTCCTTTGGCCGAGTGTTGCTTCTAATCCCCTGAGGAAGAAATCTTGCTTTGCATAAAGGTGATTATCAGCGCGGAGATGATGATCCCTCCCTGTATGATGTTGCGCCATCCCTGCGAAAGGGATAAGGCCGTGATTACGGTTGATACGGTGCTCAAAAAAATGGCGCCCGCAAAGGTTCCCAAATAGATGCCTCTCCCGCCGGTCACCCTGGCGCCGCCGATGACCACGGCCGCGATGGTGGGCATCAGATAGTTGTCGCCCATATCAAGGGTGGCGCTGGCCGAATAGCCCGCCAAGAGCAGGCCGGACAAAGCGGCGCAAAAGGCGCTGAACGCATAGGTGCCGATGGTCAGGCCGACGATCGGCAATCCGGCTATGCGCGCGGCGGTGGGATTGCTGCCCAGGGCGTAGAGTTTGCGTCCCATGGCGGTGCGTTGCTGGCCCACTATGACAAGGATCACGAAAACCGCCATCAAGACAATCGGTAATGGGATGCTTCCAATATGGCCGCTCATCAGCTCTTGCAGGGCCGGCGCCACCCTTTGCTGCAGGCTTCCGGAGGTGGCGCCCAAGGCCACCCCGAAAAAAGTGGTGCCCATGGCCAGGGTCATCAATAAAGGCGGAATCCTCATCAATGCCACACCCACTCCGTTGAGCGCCCCGATACCGGTGCAGCAAGCCAAAACCAAAGGAGCCGCCCATGGCAGGTTGTCGTCGGCTCCGTCGGTCAAGCCGGCGATCATCATCCCGGCTATGCCCATGACCACGCCAATGGACAGATCGATCCCGCCCAAGAGGATGGTCAATCCTTGTCCGCAGGAGGCAACCACCAGAAAAATGGAGGTGACCAAAATGGCTGCAATCTGGCCCAAGGAACCAAACGAGGGGAAGATGAGCTTCATGATCAGAATCAGGGCTGCCGAGGCCGCCAGAACGATGGTCGCGGCGGTGATCTCCCTTGTGAATACCGCAGGAGGAGCGGCGATGCGCTTGGGCGTGGGTGGTTTCATCATATGACCTCATCCTGCTTGGAGTCCGGTTGCTTTTCATACCGGTGCAGGCGGGCGGGATTCGCGCTATTTTCGCGGTGCTCCCGCCACTTGTTTAATAATGCCGTTGAGTTGCCCAGCAGGATCGCCAGGACCATGATAACCCCGTTGAAAATGTTGGTATAAAAGTCGGACACCCCCAGCGAAAAAAGCATCTTTTGCATGATGGTCAAAATGCCCGCCCCGACCAGGGAACCTATGATTCCGCCCCGGCCCCCGGACAAAGAGGTTCCGCCGATGGCCACCGCGGCAAAGACGTATAATAAAAAGGAACTGCTCACCCGCGGATCGCCGGAGCCTATCTGGGCGCTGAGCAAATATCCGGCTATGCCGTAAAAAATCCCGGCCAGGGCAAAGGCCCCCAGCCTGACCCGGACTATTTTTACGCCGGAATAGTGAGCTGCGGTTTCATCGGTGCCCACGGCATACATGCCGATGCCGAAACTGGTGTGGCGCAGGTACAGCCAGAACGCGGCCACAAAAACCAGAATAGCGGCCGATACCGGAAAGGCTCCCCATAACGAGTCGGTTAGCTGGTATGCGATGAACTCGGCCACCTCCCCGCCGGGCGCAGGCATTATGAGCAGGGCCACTCCCTGGCAGATGATCATGGTGCTCAGGGTGCAAGCAAGAGATTGCAGGCGCAGATAAGCCACCAGAATCCCATTGATGAGTCCGATGGTCAGCCCGATCAGGCAGCAAAGCAAAAAACAGGACAAGGCGCCGTAGGGCATGCTGGCGCTTTGGGTCGCAACCAAAACATTGGTTACTGCAATGACTCCCACAGGGGAGATGTCCATTTCCTTGATCAAGATGACAAATGTCAGGCCAGCCGCTGCCATGGCCAACACCACGGTGTTGTTGAACAGGTTTGTGATGCTGAACAAGCTGAGGGCCGAGGGCGTCTGCAGGGC
This sequence comes from Desulfarculaceae bacterium, assembly GCA_963675675.1. GTDB lineage: Bacteria > Desulfobacterota > Desulfarculia > Desulfarculales > Desulfarculaceae > Dethiosulfatarculus. The sequence goes on along the minus strand of OY776512.1, from coordinate 5,303,567 downwards.
ATAGGCGGCGTACATGGCGATAAACAGGACAAACGCAAGCGGAGCGCCGTTCAGACGATTAATCCGTAGTGGAATCATTTTGTTATACCTTTTTCTCTGACACTGGCTGGTCTTGGGTCCGGCTGGCAAGATGACCCGTGGCCAAAGAAAGCAATTTTTCCTGGGACAACTCACCGTGAGAGGCCTCCGCCACCACGGCATTTTGATAAAGGACCAGACAACGGTCGCACAGGTGCACTAGCTCATCCAACTCTGTGGAGTAAAACAGGACAGCCTTTCCGCCTTGCACAAATTCTCTGATGATCTTGTAGATGGTCTGCTTGGTTACTACATCCACTCCCCTGGTGGGATCAAACAAAAGCAAGCATTCCGGATTGGTGAGCAGCGAGCGGGCCAAAAGGGCTTTTTGCTGGTTTCCCCCCGAAAGCGAGGTGATGGGCAGAGGGATGTATTCACCTCCCAAGTCTACTTTTGCGGCTTTTTCAGCAACCCATTCTCTCTCTTTGTCTATCTGGACCAGTTGAGCAGAGCTTACCTTGTTAATCTCAGGCAGCGAAATGTTGGCCCTGGTGGTCAGATCCGGGAATATCCCTTCCGTCTTGCGCTCTTCGGGAACCAGCACCAGCCCGGCCCGCCTTGCGTTGCGCGGAGAGGATATGGCTTTGGGCCTGCCGTTAACAGAGATCTGCCCTTCCTTCAAAGGCACCAGCCCCACCAGGGCCCTGAACAAACTTGACTGGCCCTGGCCCTCTAGTGCGGCGACTCCCAATATCTCACCGGGCTTTATGGAAAAGCTGATATCTTTGAGGCCCTCGCACGAAAGGCGGTTCACTTGCAGTATCGGCTCTTCCCCTTCCTTGACACTTGTGGCGTCCTCGGGAAAGGCCTCCACCAGTGAACGCCCCGCCATGCAGCTGAACACCTGGTTGGGGCTGAGATCCTTAACCCGCGTCTCCAATGCCTTCTGGCCGTTGCGCAAGATTACGCAATGCTGGCAAACCCTTTGGATTTCATCCAGCTTGTGGCTGATGTATATGATTGAAGCGCCGTCAAGGACGAACTGATCTATGAGGTTGAAGAGCCACTCCCGGTCTGACAGAGCCGCCGTGGGTTCATCCAAAAGCAACAGACGCGGTTTGCAGAGCATTGCGCGGACAATCTCAATGCGCTGCCTGAGCCCCAAAGACAGATCCTCCACCAAAGCCGAGGGCGGTATATCCCGAACGCCGAACCCGTCCAGCACCTCGGCGGCCTTTTGTTCCAGGCTGCGGTTGGAGATCATGCCCCAGGCGTTGGTTTCGGGATTAGGCAGAAAAAGGTTGACCGCCACCGAGAGAGTGGGGATAAGACTCAGCTCCTGATAGGCGGTGGCAACGCCATGGGCCTTGGCGGTTTGACAATCTTTGACCTGGTATGGACGGTCGCCAAGCCACACCTGGCCCCGATCCGGCTTCACAACTCCGCTGAGTATCTTCACCAGGGTGGATTTACCGGCCCCGTTTTCCCCCAAAAGCCCGCAGACCTCACCCGGTTGAATGGAAAAGGACACTTCATCCAAGGCTATTGTGGCGCCGTAGCGTTTGCTCAGATGCTCTATTCTTATACTGGGCGCGGCTTTCATCACTAATCGGCTTTCTTCACATCCATCGCAGAGCTGGTACTGTGAGCATCTGGTTAGCTTTATCTGAAACGCCCGATTCTGAAGGCCGGCAGCAGCGGGTTACATCCGTTTTCTGTGGTGGGCCTGGTGTGGATCACAATGCTGCATGTTGGCGTTTTCTCATTTTTTTTAGCTGAAACTGTGTGTTGTTGCTTGCAATCTCAAATCATATAGTATATGATTTTTTTTCGTATAGTATATGATTTGTTAGAGCGTGTCAAGCACTGAAAGCGGCAAGAGGAAACTGAAAATGATGCGCACCCACAAAATGCATTTTTAACCGGCGGCGACAGATTATGACCAAAAAGAAAAAGCCGAAACCGTTAAGCGACAAAGCCTATGAGTTCATCCGCCAACAGATAGTCAAGGGCGTATTCAGCCAGGGCTCACGCCTGGTGGTGAACTCCCTGGCCCGTGAACTGGACCTCTCATCCACGCCGGTCAATGAAGCCTTGGCCGCCTTGGAACGAGAAGGCCTGGTGGTGGCCTCCCAATATAAAGGTTACAAGGTCTGCACCCTAAGCGCTTCGGATGTGGAAGACCTATATGCGGTCCGGGAGGCCATTGAAGCCTTGGTGGTCAGGCTGGCCATGAAAAGGGACCGCTCTGCCCTGGTCAGCCAATTGAGGGACATACTGGAAGAAGAAAGCAAAGCCATTGAAGATATGGACTTCACCCGGTTCGGTGAGTTGGATTACGCCTTTCACAGTGTGGTTTGGGACATCGGCAACAATATCTATGCCAACCGGTTCGAAAAGGTTATCAACGGACATGTGCATCTGATTCTGGCTGCCGCAGCAAAAACCGCGGGCCGCTTCCACAGCGCCCACAATGAGCACATCGCCATTGTCGAGCAAATTGCCCGCGGCGACGTTCCGGCATCTGAGGCGGCCATGCGTGTGCACATCCACAATGCCGGCATAGCCATGAAAAAGGCTTTTGAATCAATGCAGAGCAACGAACAGGTCCGCACGGATTCTTGATGAATCAAACCCGTATGAAAATCACCCTGCAGCCGGACTACCGGAGGACAAACAAATCCAATGCAAATTTATGATGAATATAATTGCGTGTTGCGCGTGGTGCATGATCACAATGTCGCTTCCACAGGACCGCTGGCCGGTCTCCGCTATATGGTCAAGGACATATTCAACCTGGCCGGCACGCCAACCACGGCCGGCAATCCGGATTTTTCCGCTTATTACGGAATACCCGAAAAGGATTGCTGGGCTGTGCAGAAACTCCGGCGGGCCGGGGCCGAGGTCATTGCCAAAAACTACATGCATGAACTCGCCTTGGGGATCACGGGTATAAACCCGCACTATGGCACTCCGCTAAACCCAAGGGCAAAAGGCCACATAACAGGAGGATCAAGCTCGGGCTCCGCTGCAGCCGTAGCCGGAGGCCTGGTGCCCTTTTCCCTGGGCACCGACACCGGCGGTTCGGTGAGAATCCCCGCCGGTTTTTGCGGGATTTTTGGTTTCAGGCCCACCTTTGGATACATTCCAGTGGAGGGAGTGGTGCCCATGGCGTTTTCCATGGATACGGTGGGCGTATTTGCCCAGACCGCTGATCTGTTGAGAAGCGTGGGAGAATTGCTCCTGGCTCCGCCGGTCGCCCCGCCTGAGTTTTCCTTTAAAAAGGTCATTTGTTCCCTGGACGCCTTGGAACTGTCAGAACCTGAAACCAAAGAAGCCGCCGGCAAACTGAGCCGCAGGTTTGAAGAACTGGGTTTTACCCGGCAAGAAAAAAATACGGGCCTTTTGGAAAGGGCCAGCAATGTCCAAAAGATAATCCAGGGCGCAGAGGCCTGGGCTGTGCACCAGAAATGGCTGAGCGAGTTTAATCCCAATCTGGGATCAGATGTCAGATCGCTGCTCAGTTTTGGTGAAAAGCTCAGTTCCGCCCAACTGGGAGCGGCATCGGCGGAGCGCTCCGCCCTAGCAATCAGCTTTGAAAAAATGCTGGGGCGCGAAGCCATAATGCTCCTGCCCACCGCACCGGGGTTTCCGCCCAAAATCAAAGACCTTGCCAACCAGGACCAGGCTTTTTCCTTTCGCAAAAAAATACTGTGTTTCAATAATTTAGCCAGTATTACCGGACACCCGGTGGTGGTGGCGCCAACCTCTTTGAACGAAGCCTTACCCGTGGGGTTTCAGTTAATCGGCCCGAAGGGCGCAGATTATGCGCTGTTGAGGCTGGCGCAGCAGTTGGAAGAAGAAGGCGTCTTTCAAACAGGAAGCTGAAATGCTTGTTGTATCCAATACATACTTATACCTGGAAGGAATGATATGAATAAGGAAATATTGATTGGAGTCGGTGTCCATGTGGATGCAGTGGCCGGCTGGCTGGGATCCTACGGCGGCGAGGATTCACCTTGCGACATTTCAAGGGGGGTTTTTGCAGCGGAGGTAGGAGTTCCCCGGCTGCTCAAGCTGCTGGATAAATATTCCATCAAAGGCAGTTGGTTCATCCCTGGCCACACCATTGAAACCTTCCCGAATCAGATGAAACAGGTGGTGGAGGCAGGCCACGAAGTGGGGCTTCACGGCTATTCCCATGAAAATCCTACTGCCCTGTCTCTGGAACAAGAGGAAGCCATTCTGAATAAATCCATCAAATTAATAGAAGAACTCAGCGGCAAACATCCCCGGGGCTACATAGCGCCTTGGTGGGAGTTCTCGGAAAACAGCGTTGATTTACTTTTGAAGAACGGCATCAAATACGACAGCAGCCTCATGCACCACGATTTCCAGGCATATTACGTGCGCATAGGGGAGAGTTGGACTCCTATCGATTATGATAAACCAGCCGAAACCTGGATGAAGCCCATGGATTTGGGCACCACGGTTGACTTGGTTGAACTGCCGGCCAGTTGGTATTTGGATGACCTTCCGCCCATGATGTTCATGAAAAAATCCATCAACAGCCACGGGTTTGTCAATCCTCGTGATATCGAAGACATTTGGCGGGGGCAGTTCGATTATATATACCGCGAATACGACCGCGCGGTTTTCCCCATGTGCATACATCCTGATGTGAGCGGGCGCCCCCAAGTTATAATGATGCTGGAAAGGTTCATTGAGCATATGCGCAGACACCCCGGGGTGCGTTTGCTTCCATTTGAGGAAATTGCCCAGGATTTCCGCGAACGCAATCCTTTTGGGGCCTGACAGGACACTGATTGTTAGGGTAAAAACAAAAGCAAGGCAAAGCAGTCAAGGCTTACCTGGAGGTATCCGGCGGCCTTGACCGCTTTGGCTTTTATCTGTTGTAAATTTAGATATGCAGAGTTTTGGCGGGGCAAAGCTGAACTCTCCAAAATATCCTATAAAAGCCCCATCAAAAAATTACACTATTCCAGAGGGTTGATGTCAAGAACCACTGAATCTTGCATTAAGGATCTCTACATTTTCAGTCCTGCGTTATTACTTGCTTTACCCCAGCTATTTTAAACTTTGACAAAATCCATAGAAAGGATAAACCGCCCGTAACTAAGTCATGGAACCTGTGAAGTTCACTCCAGATACCAGGAAAATTGCTTGAGCAAATCCTCTTCGATGATTTTTCCCGATATTTGGTCCTTAGGGTAATTGCCTATGATGTGAGCCCGGACGGCCATCCAATCATTCTTCACCCCGACAACTACAGACACGTCAATAAGCGGTCGAGTGTCTTTTTTTTTCCATTTGATTATCTCGCAGTCGCATCCTGACACATTGACCCGCATCGGTGTAATTTTTGTCGATATAATGCCGGCCGCTTCATCTATGGATTCCAGGTCACGTCCGTTCAGCGCCAATATTTTTTTGCGCCCTCAAACAATTCGCTCCCGGCGGCAGCTGCCGTACCGCAACTGCCCTCATTTCCGTTTGGGACCTGGGAATGGCCTGAGGGTTGCCCGACAATCTGCACAGACATGAGAACGGCAAGCCATATAATTAACCGTCGAGCCATGCAGTTCCATCCTGTCAAACCGCGGTAAATCCATGGCAGGTCCTATGGCACCGCTGTCTTTTGGCCAAGCGCCATCAAGGGATCATCCTTCGGCCAATGTTGCGATAATGCCATTGAGTGTCTGGCTCGGCCGCATGGCTTCAGAGGCCTTAGCGTCATCCGGCTGATAATAGCCACCCAGGCTGACCGGCTTTCCTTGCGCCCGGTTCAGTTCGTGCATGATGACCGTTTCATTACCTTCAAGCTCAGCGGCAATCGGACTGAATCTATTCCGAAGCGTTTGGTCCTTTTCTTGCCGGGTCAGTTCTGCGGCCCAGAACATCGCCAGATAAAAATGACTACCCCGGTTGTCTATCTCGCAAACCTTACGCGAAGGGGACCTGTTGTCATCAAGATAGCGCTCGATTGCCTTGTCGAGGGTCTCGGCAAGAAGGGTTGCTCTTGTATTTCCGGTCTTCACGCCAAGATCGTCCAAAGAGGCCGCCAGCGCCAGAAACTCACCCAAAGAATCCCATCTGAGATGCCCTTCATTTTGGAACTGCTGTACATGTTTGGGTGCGGAACCTCCGGCGCCGGTCTCGAACATTCCACCGCCGCTGATCAAGGGAACGATGGAGAGCATCTTGGCACTGGTTCCGACTTCCAAAATGGGGAATAGGTCGGTCAGATAATCCCGCAGCACATTGCCGGTCACCGAAATCGTGTCCTTGCCTTCACGGGCCCTTTGGCAGGAGAACCAAGCGGCCTCCTCCGGGGACATGATGTGAATCTCCAGGCCATCCGTATAACGTTCCGCCAGGTATTTGTTCACCTTTTTGATCAGTTGTGCGTCATGGGGACGCTCTTTGTCGAGCCAGAACACAGCGGGAGCCCCGGCGCTTCTCGCCCGTCTCACGGCGAGCCCCACCCAATCCCGTATGGGCAGATCCTTTACTTGGCACATTCTGAAGATATCGCCCGCCTCGACATTACGTTCGAGCAGGGTCTGCCCCGATGAGGATATGACGCGAATCACTCCATCGCATTCGCACTCAAAGGTCTTGTCGTGAGAACCGTATTCTTCAGCCTTTTGGGCCATGAGTCCGACATTGGAAACCGACCCCATGGTGGTTGGATCAAATGCGCCATGTTGTTTGCAGAAATCGATCACAGTCTGATAAACGCCGGCATAGGAGCTGTCAGGAATCATGAACATGGTGTCATGCAATTTCCCGTCAGGTCCCCACATCCTGCCCCCATTACGGATGGCGGCAGGCATGGACGCGTCGATGATCACATGGTTGGGAGCATGCAGGTTGGTGATCCCCCGGTCTGAATCGACCATCGCCAATCGGGGCCTTTTGGCGTAACATGCTTCTATATCCGCCTCGATCTCTTTTTGAATATCTGCGGGAAGTTTTTGAATGCCGGCGTGGATGTCGCCCAGCCCGTTGTTGGGGTTGATGCCCAGTTCCTTGAAAAGGGCCGCATGCTTTTCATAGACTTCACGGAAGAACGTGGAAACCACGTGACCGAAGATGATGGGGTCGGACACCTTCATCATTGTGGCTTTCAGGTGCACCGAAAACAATAAATCCTTTTGATCCGCCTCTTTAATCTGCTCCGCGACAAAGGCCCTCAAGGCCTTTTCACTCATGACTGTTGCGTCGATGATATCGCCCGGGTCTAGGGTTATTTTTTCTTTCAAGACCCTGACGGCCCCATCTTCGGCGGTCAACTCGATACGGGCGTCCCCCGCCTGGGCATCCCCGACGTTCATGGACACTTCGTTGGAGAAAAAGTCACCTTCCCCCATGTGCGCCACACACGAAACCGAATCCCCGCTCCATTCCTCCATGGTATGGGGATGTTTCCTGGCATAGTTTTTTACCGAAAGCGGGGCCCTCCGGTCTGAATTGCCCTGCCGGAGCACCGGATTGACTGCGCTTCCCTTGATCAGGTCGTATCTGGTCTTATATTCAGCCTCTTTCCCATTTTGGGGATCGTCAGGATAATCCGGCAGATTGTATCCCTTTTCCTGCAGTTCGCTGATGGCAGCCTTCAATTGGGGGATGGATGCACTGATGCAGGGAAGCTTGATCAGGTTGGCTTCCGGCTGTTTCACAATTTCGGCCAGTTCGGCAAGGTCATCTGACCCTAGCATATGTTCGGGCAGCAGCTCCGGGAATTTAGCGATAATCCGCCCGGCCAATGAAATATCCCGGGTCTCAATGGAAATCCCGGCAACACGGGTAAATGCTTGAATAATAGGCAAAAGCGAATAGGTTGCAAGCGCTGGCGCCTCATCTACTTTGGTATAGATAATCTTACAGTCCATTGCGGAAGAATCGTCTGTCATTTTTTCCTTCTTTTCTTATCTCGAAATTGCAGCTCGGCTTTCGTCAAAAAGCGGTAATTTATTAAGGCCTAAGGATACCGCATCATGAAAGACGATCATCAAATTTATTCCAACCATCTTTTGACATCCAAAAACCCATAAGCGCAAGGCTTACATGCGCCCTATGGTGCTGGGTCCATAGCTTCGAGGTACTCATGGCTTGTTTCCTCCTAACATGGTCCTTAAATAATCCGTAACAGACAATTGTGATGCCAGCTTGCCCACTGCATCCTTAAAGTGAAACAAGTTCGGATACTTCCATAAGCCGATGCAGGACTTTCTTTTGATAGCCTTCGGGGTATTCTTTCAACAAATAAAGAGAGCCTCCCAAGGCCCCCTCCACCTTCCCGTCCTTGAATATGGGCACCGCCATGGTCAGCAGGTTTGGCAGCAATTCCTGGCGGCTCAGCGCATAGCCCCGTTCCCGGATCTTCTCCATCTCCCGGGTCAGGCTCTCCATATCGACAATGGACTCCGGGGTCCGTTTCTCCAGTGAGCCCTTCTTGAGCAGCAATTTGAGGTTTTCGGGATCTTCAAAGGCAATCATGGCCTTGCCCAGGGCGCTGCAGTTCAGGGGCAGCTTTATGCCCGGATTGGCTTTTTGCGTTTTGAAGTCCGAGGCCTGGATGCGTTCAAGCACCAACACCCCGTCGACATTATTGATTCCGCAGGTGACCGTGATATCGAACTCTTTGTTGATGCTCAGCATGTGGGGCAACAATAGATTCCGAAGATCCAGGTTGCGGAACAGGCTGATGCCCAATTTGATAATCTTGGGCGTCAGGCTGTAGGTCTTGGTATTGGGGTTCTGCACCACATAGTCAAGCCCGCTCAAAGTGTGGAGATAGCGGTTTACAGTGGCCGTGGTCATTTGATTGGCTTTGGCGATCTCGGTGAAGGTCAAACCCTGCGGGTGTTCGGACAGGGAGTTTATGACTTCCAGCCCCTGGCGAGCGATTGAATTAACAGCTTGGATTCTGACATTTTTTCGAACTCTTTATACGCATTGCGCAGTATTTGTTTGCATGATGATAATAAATCAAGCGCAATACTGCCAACTGGTTTCTCTTGGCGGGAGATCATAAAAGGAGCTTATACACCGGGATTTTTTCAAAGAGGCCGGCTTGTGATGGAAATCAAATCATGTGTACGCCTTTTGGCATGCGGCATGCGGGCTTCATCAGGTTTGAAAAGGATATGCGGTCGGAAACCTCATATGGATGCGCCCCTTTTGGGGAGCACCGAAGCGGTCCGGATATCTTGGGCCGCTTATGGAGAATCCCGCCGGCAAAACAACAGGAAGAGTTTTTTTGGAGATGAAGCTTTTGTTTACGGATGGTAACTTAGCGTGATCCGCGCACCAGATTGAGGCCAGCATTTTCGGCTGGCCTCAATTTTTGTGCCGGATTCCGGCCGGGTGGCTTCCTGATGGAAGTTCGGGCTGAGTTACACGTCGGATTCCCGCGCGGCGTTCATGCTCGACTCTATCTCAGCCAGTTCGCGCCGCAAATCAGCCGCCCTTTCCTCCAGGGTCTGGGGCGGATAGCCGCCGTAGTCCGGGCCCGCCGCCACGGGCCATCTGCCCGGTCCGCGTCCCCAGCCGCCCCTGCGGCCCCAGCCGTAGCTTACTCCGCGTCCTCTGCCCATCGGCGCCCCAGCATAATTGGTGCACCTGCCAAATCCTCCTCCAGTCATGGGGCCCTGCCCCATGGGTCCGGTTCTGTCATATCCTGGCATTTTCATCTCCTTATTTCTTATTGGTTTGTCTTACGGCCCGGTCCTGCACCGGACCCGCCTTTGCGGCCCTGGCCTTGACCCTGGCCTTGACCCTGGCCTTGACCCTGGCCTTGACCCTGGCCTCTACCCCGGCCCTGACCCTGGCCGCAGCCTCCTTTTGGTTTTCCTTGTCCACAGCCACGGCCGGCGCCTTTGCCGCCCTGGCCCTTGCCTGATCCTCTAGGCATAAAAAGCCTCCTTTATCTGTTGCCTCCGCCCCGCCCTCCCCGGCGGCGCTGACGGCCCCGGCCTGGACCCCGTCCGGCCAGCATGGTTATTTCCTCGTCAATCAAATGATAATCGCCGCCTTGAATCCTGATGCCCAGGCCGGATACCAAGGCTTGGGCCACCTGCCCTCGGGCCCCGGCCAGCACCCTGCAAAGGGTGGGCGTGGAAACCCCCATCAGCTGGGCGGTTTGCGCCTGGCTGAACCCCTCAACATCGACCAGGCGCATGGCCTCCAATCCCTCCAGGGGCAGGGTCACCCACTCAAGGCGGCTGCTGGGCAGGCCGGCGGGTTTGAACATGTCCCTCGCTGGGGTTTGCCTGATGTATCTTTTGGCGCGCGGTCTAGGCATTCCGTCTCCTTAATGAAATATATTTCAAAATTAACACCGCAGACCGGACCCTGCAAGCGGATTTTTAAAATAACTGTTAGTTGTGGGAAATAATCGGCAACACCTGCACAGGCGGTAGGGCTGATTCACTCCGATAGTCATCCGCCGGGTTGGGTCCACCCGAATGAAAAAGCTTGGATCGACAGAGCCATATTGCTTGATAGTATGCCAATTAGTGAGTAATCTATCAATTTTGTCTGGACAACCTATGTTCAAGAACGTCTTTTACGGCTGGTGGGTGGTGTTGGCCACCAGCCTGATACACTTGTGGGTTGCTGGAACCTTTTTCTACAGTTTTACAGCCTTTTTCAATCCTCTGGTGGAAGAATTCGGCTGGAGTTACGCCGCTGTCTCCTTTGCCGCTTCCATCCGCAGCGTTGAAGGCGGCGCGATCTCGCCCCTGGTGGGCTGGGCGGTGGACCGTTTTGGAGCAAGGCGTCTGCTGTTTGCGGGCAGTGTGCTGACCGGCACGGTCTTTGTGCTCTTGAGCCGAATCCAAACCCTGACCGGGTTTTATATCCTTTTTGTCTTTATGTCGCTGGGGGTCAGCCTTTTATTGCCGATTCCAGGGTGGGCGGCCGTCACCAACTGGTTTGATAAAAAAAGAGGGACGGCCCTGGGCATTCTTTCGGCGGCCATCGGACTGGGCGGCGGTTTGATATATGTGATCAATTTTATGATAAGCACATACGGATGGCGGACCTCTTTTGTCGTGGTTGGTGTGGGCATGTGGGTGATCGGCATTCCATGCTCTTTGTTGATCAGGTATCATCCCGAAACCTATGGCCTGTCGCCCGATGGCGCAGCGCCCGCGGCTGATGAGGAAGCGATTTCTGAAAAGCCCGGCGAACCGGCCGCCAAGGTGAAAAAAGAATACAGCGTCAAAGACGTTCTACGGACCAGGGTGTTTTGGAGCATTGCGCTGGTGAACACCGTATCGGCGGGGACGATGCACGCGGTTACGGTTCATGTGATGCCCTACCTGGTCAGTGTCGATCTCAGCCGGAATCAAGCGAGTTTGGTCGCATCCCTTCTGGTAATGATCAGCACGGTAGGGCGCTTTGGCTTTGGCTGGCTCAGCAACCGCATGCAAAACCGCTATCTTTTGGGTTTGGGGATGTTATCCCAGGCTATCGGGCTGTTTTTCCTGTTGGGTGCAAAATCATTGGGCTGGGCCGTCATATTTGTGGTTTTTTTTGCAGCCTATGGCGGGGTCATCACGCTGAGGCTGACCATACAGGCGGAATTTTTCGGGCGGCGGGCCTTTGGAGCCATTCAGGGCACCTTGATGGCGGTCATGATGGCCGGCACCTTTACAAGCCCTTTACTGACCGGATTGTGCTTTGATGCATACGGGAACTACAATCTCGCCTGGATTGTGATGGCTTGCGCCAATCTGGCCGTGGTTCCGGTTGCGCTGAAGCTGAAGCCGCCCCGGTGACGCGGGCATAAATGCGGATTGATGGATTGCCCGGTAAAAAGAGGCCGGTTGATTTATTTACCTGGCCTGGCGGAACCGCTTCACTTCCAGCGCCTGCCGGGGCCGGCCTGTAACCGGTCCGCTCCGGTCATTGAAACCTGCCGGCAGCAAAAGCGCTTAAATCCTCTGGGCATTCGGCACCGCAAATCCAATCAGCGACCACCCGTCCCATGAACGGTCCCAGGCAAAATCCATGTCCGGAAAATCCAGTGGCCACCCAAAGGTTTTCAAAGCCCGGAGCCTGACCCACCACTGGAATCAGATCAGGGGTGTAGGTGACCAAGCCGGAAAACGCCCGTATGATGTTGATGTCCCGCAAAAAAGGAAACACCTCGGGATAATCCCGTCCGGCATCCAGGAGGACCCGGTATTCCAGCCTTTTGTCAAACTCCCCGCTTATGATTGTCCGCGCCCCCAAATGGATATTTCCGTCCCTCGCCTGGCGGAGGTAGCCGGCGTCCCAGCTGACAAAGCCCGGAATCAGCGGCGGCTGGGCGTGGGTGATCAAAAGATTGGATTTTCTGACGGTCAAGGGCAGATTAAGGCCGATTTCGTAAAGCATGCCTTTTGACCAGGCTCCGGCGGCCAGTATGACCTTTTCGGGCCGGTACCGGTTCCGGTCGGTCAATACAGCCCGGACCCGCCCGCCCGCGGTTATCAACTGGCGGACGGGTTCATTGATATGCACAAGGGCCCCGGCGGCTTCTGCAGCCCGGCCGATGGCCTTGGTCACCTTCAGCGGGTTGGCGGTGCCGTCGCCGGGGCAGTGGGTTGCGCCATACAGGGACATCTCGGGCGAAATATGGGGCAGCCGCTCGCGAACCTCATCAGGGCTGATCAGGTTGACCTCAAGCCCCTGCTCCTGTTCTCGGGCCACCCGTACCTTGGCAGCCTCCAGCTGCTCTTTGGAGCGCAGTAAACGAAGATTGCCTTCCCGGTCATATTCCAGATCCTCGTCCAGGACCGCCGCCATCTCGGTCCACATCTCCACCGCTTTTATGGCAAAGGGGGTTTCGGCCGGGGCGCGGTATTGCTGACGGACCCCTCCGCCGCAACGCCCCGAGGCCTCCTCGCCCACCCGGCCTTTTTCCAAGAGCACCACCTGCCGGCCCTTTTCGGCCAGTCTCCAGGCTGCGGCTGCTCCGGCAATACCTCCTCCGATTACGACTACTTCGGTTTCCATAGCGTTCCCAGGTATTGGCCGCCCGGCGCTCAGGCCCCTGCTTGGCCCATAGGTTTTTTGCGGCGTTCACACAGGTCTTTGCACACCGTGACCAGGTTATTGATGTTGATCACCAGACAGAGTATCACGCAAATCAGAACCGGCAAGGTGATATATACCCGCGAAATACCCAAACCCCGTGAAAGCGTGTGAAGCTGTTTCATGCTGAGTGAAAAGGAATATGGGATCATGTAGACCAAAAAGGCCAATATGGCGATTTCCACAAAGAGATTTACATATATTACCCTGTGCTCCTTGACCAATCCTTGGATAAGGGACATCTGTATGAGTTCTTTGCGGGCGTACAAGACCGGTACGCAAAGCAGCACCGAATAAACCAGCAGAATCAGGGAAACCTCCAATACCCATGCAATCGATTCACCAGCAACCCATCTCCAAACCAGATTCACAGCATTTGCGAAAACGATGCAAAAGAAGAAGGTTGTGCTGACGCCCAGGGCCCCTTTCCGAATTTTTTCGACTACAGAAGTCATAACCGCCTTCTCCCGGACAAGTATCCCTAGGACATGCTCATGCCCAGCAACTCGGGAATAAAGGTTGATAAAAAGGGAATATAGGTGATCAGCATCAGAGCCAATACCAGCACCAGGAAAAAGCTCATTGATGAGCGGATGATGTCTTTCATGGGCACATCTGTAATGGCCCCCATGATATAGAGGGCCAGCCCCATGGGCGGCGTAATCATGCCGATCATGAGATTGAACACCACCATGAGGCCGAAATGGACCGGGTTAATCCCCAGCTCAAGGGCCAAGGGGTGCAAAAGGGGCACAATCACCAGCATGGCGGGAATCTGTTCTATCAGGGCGCCCACGATCAGCAGAAAAACATTTACTATAATTAAAATCACATACTTGTTATCGCTGATCGAAAAAAGGGCCTGCCCTATTACCAGCGCGGTCTCCTCCCTGGTGATGATCCATACAAAAGGAGTGGCGGTGCCGATAATGAACAGGATAATGGCCGAAGCCTTGGTGGCGTCAATCAATATCTGGGGTATCTGGCGCATGAAACGGGAGCCGTTGTAGGCCATGCTCAGCACAAATGCATATATACATGCAATGATCCCGGTCTCGGTGGGCGTGGCCAACCCGCTGACAATCGCCCCCAGGAGCAAGACGGGCAAAAACAGCATGAAGATATTGTTTTTGAAACTCAGCCACAAACGGGCAAAGGAGAATGGGTTGGAAAAAGGAGCCTTGGTCTTGCCCGTGCTCACAGCGTAATAGACATAGGCCATGAGCAAAATCCCCGTGAGGATGCCCGGTATTATGCCCGCGAACCACAAAGCCGCAATGGAGAGTTCAGCCAAGTGGCCATAAAGGATGAGCATTATGCTGGGCGGAATGATGGGCCCCAGCATGCAGGAAGCAGCCGTGACTCCGATGGCGAACTTCTTTTCATATCCCGCATCGCTCATAGCCTTGATCTCTATGAGCCCCAGGCCGGAAGCGTCTGCGGCGGCGGCCCCGGAAATGCCCGCAAAGATCATGCTGGCCAGAATATTGGCATGGGCCAGCCCGCCCCGCAGCCAGCCCACCAGTTCGTTAGCAAAGTGGAACAGCCGTTCGGTTACGCCGCCCCGGTTCATAATCTGGGCGGCCAGTATGAAAAAGGGCGCTGCCAAAAGAACCCAGCTCTGGATGCCGGATACAATCTTTTGGGGAACCACTTCTCCGGGGACGCCCATAATCATAAGGCTGATAGCGCTTGCCAATCCCATTGAGATGGAGATGGGCACGTTTAGAAAAATCAGAACCATAAAAAGGGCGAGGGCGAGTACTCCCAGCATCTTAACCACCGCCTTTCCATATTAGCGCCTCAAGACAGGCCAAATTATCCGCCGAATGATGAGATCGGAGGGTCCGCCCAAACATATCGCTCCAACCCTTCCCGTGAGATGCTTAATAAAGAATGCAAAAAACGGCCGGTTGATGGTAAGTCGCCCATCGGTTCAGGCGGCATCCAGCCCAACGGGTGACAAAAGTGCTTATCATGCTGAAGGTCCCATTGAACTTTTCCAGCCGGGACGACTCAGCCATCAACCGGCCTGATGTCTATTTCAGGCTTTTTATCTCATCCACCCATTCTTTTTTCAGGATGCCTTCAGCGATCAACCCCGGGATCACCTCCTTGTGCATTTTGTCAACAAAAGGCTGCCGGTTGATGATTATGTATTTTGCGTCATGCACCTTGAGCATCTTGCCCAGTTTTATTTGCACTTCCTCGTCGGTTGTCTTGTTGAACCACTCGCCGGCCTTGTCGTAGGCCTCCACCAGGATCTTCTGATACTCCGGCTTCAGGCTGTTCCAGGTGTCTTCGTTAATCGAGGTCAAGGACAGCTGGGGGAACTGCTTCAGCTCGGTCACATACTTGGCCACCTCGGACAGCTTGTGGGACCAGACCGCATTGAAAGGCGAGGTCATGGCCTTTACTATGCCCTGCTGCAGGGCGAGATAGGTTTCGGACCAGTCTATGGTGTGCACTTTAACACCCAGGCCTGCCCAGGATTTTTGAATCATCCTGGCGGGCCACAAACGGAGATCCAATCCCTGGATGTCCTCCAATGACATGATCGGGACTTTCGACACGATCACCCGGTAGGGCCCCATGCGCCATTTCACGCGCATGCTGATAAATCTTTGGTTGGCTTTTTTGATGATCTCTTTTTGGATTTTTTTGACAAATACCTCGTCAACCCATTTGTCGAAATGCGCGCGGTCGTCAAAAAGGAAAGGCACGGTGGCTGCGCCTACCTGGGGAACGTGGGCCTCCCACCAAGTCTGGGTGGCGGTGAACATGTCCTGGGTGCCCATTTTCACGCCTTCAACCTGGTCCGGAGCGCCTCCCAGCTGGGAGCTGGGAAACACCTTGATCTTGATTGCCCCTTTGGTTTTTTCTTCAACGTAAGGTTTAAAAACCTTTTCCATGGCCATGGATTCAACCGCTTGCGGATTTGCGATTAATCCAACCCTTAGTGTCTTCGCCTCGGCTTGCGAGGATGCTAAAAACAATCCGGCAATTAAAGCCAGCATAAGGGCCAGTGTTGTTAATCCCCTTTTGGACAGGCGCATTTCGCTTCCTCCTTTTTCTTGTTTTAGTTCACTTTAGGGCACAAGGCCTTTTGCCAATCCTTTCTATAAATTTACGCTCCGAAAACCGCCCGCGCGGTTCTGGAATTAACCTTAAATAAAGCTGACTTCCTTGCCCAGTTTGAACCAAGGGATATCCGAGTCAAGCCAAACAAAGAGAGTGTTGTTATAAATCAGCAGCTCATCCAAAAGGTCTTTGACCTCTTGGATGTTTTGCGCCTGTTCCAGGGCCTGGGCGGTCTCTGACACCAGCCCGGAAGACTCGGGCAGTTTCCAGGTCTGGTAGCGCTGCGCCCCAACCTCAAGCTGGAGGGAAAGCATTTTGAGTCCGGCCTCAAACGGTACCCGACCATCAGCGATTGCTTCCCGGTAAAGATAAATGTTCTTGGTCAGGTGATATATCTCCGCAAAGGCGTACATCACCGAGGCGAATGAATTGCTCTTTGGAAACTTAGCCTGCTTCAGAACCCGCATCTCCTCGGGCTCCTGGTTCCAAATCTCTTGCCTTTTGGCGGCAATCTTTTCTTTCAGATCTGCTATTTGCTGAGCCATTTCACACCCCTCACTTCACTGCACTGATTTCTGTCGGCACCACTCCGCCTTCAAGCACCTGCTGGCTGACCGACGCAAGGCCTTCCAAGCCCTCGGTAACCTTGGCAACTATGTTGCAAAAGCCGAAGGGCAGCAGCTCCCCGTAGAAGATGCAGAGCGTCTGCTGCAGGGGGTAATAACCCACGTCTCCTTTACCCACGTCTTTGAGCTGATTTTCTTTTTCAGCCATGAAGGGCACCATGACTATCAGTTCATCGCCCACGAACTTGGCGTTGGTGGTTACACTTTTGACAGGAAGCGTTTCCCACAGCTTTGCGCAGGTTTCCGGTGCATCCTCATCCAAAAGGTCGCACACGATTTTGTGCCCCTCGAACTTGATCTCAATCTGTCTGGGCATGTTCACCTTCCCTGATTGTATTGCGCAGGCGGGGTCATTCACCATCTTTGTCTGTCCTATGGCTCACCCGCCCGCATTGGGTATTTATAAAGTATCGTCATCAAGCCGCTCAGGCATACCTGCCCGCCGCTTGGTTGCCTTTTATCCCTTGGCCTGGAACCCGTAATCGTTTGCGGCCTTTTGTTGGGAAAGATAGCCTTTTCCCACATCATCTTGGATCTTGGCCTTTTCCCGGTCGGCGGGATCTCTATACTGGTCCCGCCCATGTCCAGGGTGATGACATTGGGGAAACCGGCCAGCTTGCCCACCCGGCCCGCGCCCAGCACCCCGGCGGCCGGTCCGGACAGGATGGTGTACATGCCCTTGGTTTCCGCGGTTCCGGTTGAAATCATGCCCCCGTTGGCCTGCATCACATAAAAATCCTTTTGGAACTCCATCTCTTTGAGGCCGCTGGCCAGGCGGCGAAGATACCAGCGGATCTTGGGCGTGATATAGGCGTTAATCACCACGGTGCTGGTGCGCTCAAACTCCCGGATCAAGGGGTGCACCTCATGGGAGGTGAAAACCGGGATGTCGGGGAACCGGCTCTGAACCAAATCCCGCACTATCTGCTCATGCAGGGGGTTTTTGTATGAGTGCAAAAAGGAGATCACGATGGCGTCCGGCTGCGTGGCCCGGCTCAGCTTGTCAAGCTGCGCGGCGACGGCTTCCCGGTCCAGCTCCCGCAGCACCTCGCCATCGTAGGTGATCCGTTCGGGCACTTCGAAAATGTGCTGTCTGGGGATCAGGGCCTCGGGCTTGCGGGCCCAGGAATCGTATAATTTGGGCCGGATCTGCCTGGCCACCTCCAGAATATCGCCGAATCCGTCTGTGGTGAACAGGACGGTCTGGCCGCCCTCGTGTTCCAAAACCGCATTGGTGGCCACCGTGGTGCCATGGATCAACTGGGCGGTTTCCATAAAATCGATACCGTATTTTTTTAAGGCTGAACGGATACCGTTCAGGATGCCTATGGATTGATCCTTGGGGGTGGAGTCCACTTTGACGAAGCGGACCTCTCCTGTGGCCTCGTCCTGCACCACCACATCAGTGAAGGTGCCGCCCACGTCTATTCCGAATCTAACTGGCATTTGCCTACCTCATTTGGCTAAAAATCCGCCGTCAACATACAGGTTGTGCCCGGTGATCATGTCCGCTGCCGGCGAAGCCAGGAACAACACGGGGCCCACTATATCTTCCGGTTGCAAGAAGCGCCCCAGGGGTATCCGCTTCAGGCTCTTGTCGCTCTCGCCTGCAATCGAGAACCTTTCCTTGATCATGTCGGTGAGGACAACGTTGGGGCTGACGACGTTTACGTTGATCTTGAAGGGAGCCAATTCAACGGCCAGGGACTTGGTGAGCGAGATCACTGCGCCCTTGCTGGAGCAATACCCGCTGGCGTTGGGGAATCCGGCCACGCCCCCGGTGGAAGCGATGGTGATAATCTTGCCCGCGTTTTGGGCCTTCATACTCGGCGCAACCGCTTTCGCGCAGAGAAAGGGGCCTATAAGGTTCACCGCCAGCATGGCCTGCCAATCCTCGGGCGGGCTGTCTTCCACGGATCCGTAGCGGATAATGCCCGCCACATTGACCAGGATGTCTATGCGGCCGAACCGTTCCAGCGCCGCGGCGGCCATGTCCCGGGTTTCGCGCTCTTGGGTGATGTCCACCTTCATGCCAAGGCAGGCCCCTCCCAAGGCTTCTATCTCCGCCTGAACTTCCCGGGTGTCGAGGGTGTCGGCCAAAAGGACAGACACCCCTGAGTTCACAAGTCCCAAGGCAATCGCCCTGCCTATTCCCCTGGCCGAGCCCGTGACTATGGCTGTGCGCCCCTGCAAATCAAAAGACCCGATCGGTTCCACTATGCACCCTCCTATGGTTTTGAGTCAGTTCTCCTGCTCACCAAAGGG
This sequence comes from Desulfarculaceae bacterium, assembly GCA_963675675.1. Taxonomy (GTDB): domain Bacteria; phylum Desulfobacterota; class Desulfarculia; order Desulfarculales; family Desulfarculaceae; genus Dethiosulfatarculus. The sequence goes on along the minus strand of OY776512.1, from coordinate 5,284,467 downwards.
TGAATCCATATAATTGGCTTCGAACTCGTCAACAGCCTTGGCGCCATATTTCAAACGCTTTCTAAGACGCCCCACATGGAGCCTGGCTAGAAATGAAACTTTGGAAATCTCTCTTTTTTCGATTGCTTCAACTATCTCTTCCCAGTCGTTGAGGCTGGAATAATATGCCTCCCGGTTCATCCTGATCAATTGCCAAAAGGGCTTGAAATCCAAATGCAAGGTGCCGGTTGTCCAACGGAAAAGAGGGTTCCGGGCGATTTTGGCCATTTCCAGGTGCATGCTCAATTCCCAGCGGTAGAATTCCTCGAAGTTGGACTCGCCGGCTTCGGCATAGGCCCTTCCCGCTTTGAGCGTCTCATTCAACCTTTTAATGTCTTCTTCGCTTGCCCGTTCAGCCGCGAAGACAGCCGTTTTTTCTTCAAGCACTTCTCTGAATTCAAGGATGTATTCAGCAGGAACCTGCTGATGGCGGATGAGCATGGATAGGGTGCGGCTTGCGTATTCCGGGTCCATCTCCTTGACATACGCGCCGCCGTTCGCCCCCCGGCGCAGTTCGATCAAGCCCTGCTGCTCCAAAGCCTTGAGGGCTTCCCGCAGGGTTCCCCGGCCGACCTCGTAACGCTCCATGAGGTCTTTTTCCGGCGGCAGCCTGTCCCCGGGATTGTGAACCCTGGTCAAGATGGCTTCCTCTATATTCCGGATCACTTTTTGCTGCTTATTTGGGCGGGACATTTATTTGAACACCTTTAGCTTACACTTAAATATATTATCTTTGAACTTTTAATATAATATATTTAGATGCAAATATTGAGCTAATTACGTGTATTTTGCTAATTCATAGCTAATTGCTCCTGATTTGATAACTTGTTTGATGGATAAAGGTATGATCTTTTGCGGTACTGTAAAAGGAAAAATAAAAAGTTGTCAAGGATAATTTTGAGTCGCTCACCAACCCGGACCCCGGCCGGAAGCTCTACCCGCGGGCGGCGCAGATACCGGTTTCCAAGCCGCCGTAGATTGCTTTAAGGAGGGTTTCAAGCGAATGCAAGGAGCTGAACAGCCCCAACCGCCCTTGAGCGGAACTGTATGGCGGGCGGTCAGCCGGGGGTGCCAAGACCGTAGCAATAACTGTAATGTTATGTCACAGTAATAATATTCCATCTGGACAGAGGCAAAATGGCGCACCACCGGCAGATCGTTAGCCTGACAGCGTGCCAGGGCTGTCATAAATGGTTTTGGGCAAGTTTTTTATACAGGCCCGGGATGGGTGTGAACAATCTGCTTACAAACCGTGAGCCGGTATTTATATGAATGGCGAAAAGATTAAAATAGGTGTGATCACCCCCAGCGATTTTTTCATTAACACCGCAAAGGAGATTGCGCGTAATTTGGATTTGGGGGTGAAGCTGACCACGGCAATCGCCAACCGGTTTGAAGCGGTGCCCATAGGCCAGCAGATGGAAACCGCCGGAGTGGAGGTTATGGTCAGCCGCCATGGCACAGCCCGGGAGCTTCAACAAAACTTAAGCATCCCGGTGCTTTCAGTACCCTTAACCTCTTTTCAGCTTTTCCAGTATATTCAGCGTGCATCCCAAATGGGACGCAGGATTCTGGTGTTGGCCTATCATGACCACTTCGATGGAATTGAGCAGCTTGAACAGACATTCAATGTAAAAATCACCTATATTAACCGCAATAAAAAAGGTTTTGAAGACATTGAAAACTGCATATTATACGGCATAAATCAAGGCTGCCAGGTTGTGATGGGCGGAAAAATAACCGCGATTACAGCTCAAAAACACAACCTAAAATCACTGGAAATACCGGTCAACCCAACCGCCCTAGCCCAGACATTGCAAGACGCCTGTTCGGTGGCGAGGTCCCGCCGCAGAGAAGTGGAGCTCAACCAGCGCTACCGGACGGTTATCGACACCATCGCCGAAGGGATCATCGCCCTGGACCGGCAAGGGAATATCACAACCCTCAACCGGGTGGCAAAGTCCATACTGGGTTTAAGTGAAGAAACCGCGGGTGAGATGCATATCAGCCGCTTTTTCAAAAACCCCGCCATTCTCAAGGTGATGCAGTCAGGCGAGGGCATGCGGCATCAGATCGAAAACATCAACGATGAACAATACCTGGTGGATCATGTGCCCGTAATGAAGGACAAAAGAGTGCTGGGCGGCGTGATGACCATCCAGAAGGTCTCAAGCATTCAGGTGGCGGAAAATGAGTTGAGGCGTTCTCTGACCCAGCGCCTGGTGACAAAATACAATATTGATGATTTTGTCGGCCAGACCAGCATTTCCATGCAGCTTAAAAATAAAGCAAAAAAATTTGCACTGCACGACACCACGGTTCTGATCACCGGCGACACCGGGACCGGCAAGGAAATAATAGCTCAAAGCATACACAACCTCAGCAGAAGACAGGGGGGCCCCTTTGTATCCATAAACTGCGGGGCCATTCCTGAGACCTTGTTGGAAAGCGAGCTTTTCGGCTATGAGGGAGGAGCATTCACCGGCTCGCTGCGCAGTGGAAAGGCAGGCCTGTTCGAACTGGCCCACCGGGGCACCATTTTCTTGGATGAAGTGGGCGACGCCCCCCCCAGCGTGCAATCCAGGCTGCTTAGAGTGCTTCAGGAAAGAGAGGTCATGCGAATCGGCGGCAACCGCCTGATTCCAGTCGACGTCCGGGTGGTTTCCGCCACAAACAAGGACCTGACTCAGCAGGTGGCTCGGGGCGCATTCCGGGAAGACTTATTCTACCGTCTGAATATTCTGAATTTACAAGTGCCGACCCTTTTTGAGCGCATAGAGGACTTACCGTTATTGGCCGTTAAGATCATAAACCGCAAGGTCCGCCAAGAGCGGCTGTCCCCGGTAAAACTGCCCAAGGAGTGTCTGGATCGGCTGTCGAGCCTGAAATGGCCGGGTAATGTCAGACAATTAGTTAATTTTATTGAGAGATTACTGATTTTGTGTGAGGGGAGATTTTCACAGGAAATTTTCGATGAGTTGCTTTCAGAGATGATTCAATCCTCCCCTGCCGAAGCAAAACAAAAAACAGAGGCGTCGCGGCAGGTCAGTTCTCTGAAGGATAAGGCGCTTGACAGCGAGGCGGGCTTGATACTCGCCATACTTAAAGAAGAAGACTTCAACCGAAAAAACACCGCGCAGCGTTTGGGAATCAGCCGGACAACCCTTTGGCGCAAACTAAAGGCGCTGCCGCAGTCTTGAATTTTAACCCGCCATCGATGCCATACGGTTGTTTTTACAAATAAGTTAACAATTCCACAGCGTTGTTGGGGTAAACCTCGGCTTTGGCCAGATTCACATGGCTGCCGGTTGCTGTCTCTGGTGTTTCAAAAGTTTCATAATAAGTTTCATAATAGGTTTCAATTGTTTCTCAGTTGAAACTTAAATCGCATTGCACCACATTTGCCAACATAAGCAATTTGGTATTTTGACAGACAATACAAATAATTATTGATCCCTAGCTATTTGCTGTTGTTCTTGGCATCATTGTTGCTTTAGCTTACATAATCATGTTCATGAAATGCGCTTCCAGAGTAAATTGTAGACCATAGTTCATTAATTACACAATTCAAGGAGGATTCAATGAAAAGAGGTAACTTGGGTGTGCTCTTGACCATCTGCCTGTTGGCATGCCTTTTCGCCCTGCCATCATATGGGGCCGGCTTTGATCTTTCAGGTGAAAAAGTCAATATTGTAGTTCCCTTTAAGGAAGGTGGCGGAACCGACACCTATGCCCGCCTGTTTGCACCCTTCCTTGAAAAATACCTCCCCGGCCATCCGACCATCCTGGTGCGCAACGAGCCCGGCGGCGGTTCCGTAAAGGCCGCCAACAAATTCCACAACCGCACCAAGGCGGACGGCCTGACCCTCTTTGCGGTATCCAGCTCGACATACACCAACTTTGTTATCGGCGGCCCCAAAATCAAGTTCGACATGCTGGCCTGGAACCCCATTATTTTGTCGCCGATCGGCACTGTGTACTATGCCGCGGCCACTACGGGCGTAAAAGGCAAGAGCCAGATCGCAGACGTCAAGACGCTCCAGGACACTCCGGTCAAATACGGAGCCAACAACCCGACCTCGGTTCAGCTGGGTAACATCATAGGCTTTGAGCTTCTGGGTATGAAAAAGCTGCAAGTCGTGTTTGGGCTCAGCACCGGTGAAAAAAGACAGGCCGTTATCCGGGGTGAGCTGAACCTGGGCGCCGACACCATCAACACCTATATAAAGAGCACCAAGCCCTTTGTGGACAAGGGCCAGCTGGTGCCGCTTTTCACCATGGGATACGGTTCCGCAGACGGTAAAATCATCCGGGACCCCAACTATCCAGACATGCAGACCATATCGGAGCTGTATGAAAAGCTGTATGGCAAGGCAATCAGTGGTCCCGAGGCTGCTGCCTTTGAGAACTTCGTGCATATGAATGTCACCGCCGCAAAGTCCATCGTTCTGCCTAAGGATACTCCGCAGGAAATCATCGACACCTATGTCGAGGCCGTTAAGAAGGTCATCCAGGACCCCGAATTCAGGAAAAAAGCCGCTTCGTTTGTCGGCGTTTACCCCCAGTATTACGGCAAGGACGCCAAAAAAATCATGCGTCTTGCAACTGACATGAAGCCTGAGACCAAGGCTTGGTTGAAAAAATGGATTAAAGACCGTTTTGATGTAAACATCTAAGCCAGTTGCACACATTTCGCTAAACAACCGAGTTTCAAACCGGCTGCCGGCGGGGGGATCTGATCAGGTTTTGCCACACCCCGCCGGCAGACCACCAAGCTCCAGTGAGCCAAAGACAAGTCATCTGGATGATAGGCCAGGATATAGAGGGTTGCCATGATTGAAACTATGCTTACAGCGCTGTCCACCCTGTTGAGCCCCGGGCATCTGTTGTATCTGGGGTTTGGAGTTATGATGGGCCTTGCGGTCGGTATTTTGCCGGGGCTTGGGGGCTCCACCGGCACAGCGATTCTGCTGCCCTTTATTTTCGGCATGGACCCGGGCAAAGCCCTGGCCATGATGATAGGCCTACAGTCAGTGACTGTAACCTCGGACACCTTCCCATCGGTCCTGATCGGTGTGCCGGGAACCAGCGGTTCACAGGCAACTGTCTTGGACGGTTTCCCCCTTTCCAAAAAGGGCCAGGCCGCCCGGGCCCTTGGCGCCGCCTTTGCCTCGTCGATGTGTGGCGGGGTTTTCGGAGCCCTGCTTTTGAGCGTTGCAATATTCGGAGCCCTGGAAATTATCCTGGCCATCGGTTTCGGCGAGCAAATGATGCTGATCGTGTTCGCCTTGACCATGGTGGGCATGCTAACCGGGCCGAATCCCTGGAAGGGGTTCGCCTCCTGCGGTCTTGGCCTGTTAATCGGGGCGCTGGGTTCTGCCCCGGTGACCGGCATTGAGCGGGTCACCTTTGGAACCGTGTATCTGATCGAGCCCCTGTCCCTGGTCATCTTGGGTCTGGGCATGTTCGCCATGCCCGAGATACTGGACCTTCTGCGCCGCCAAATTATGATTTCCGGCTCCGGAACCCTGGGGGCCGGTTGGATACAGGGCTTTAAGGACGTAATCAAGAACTGGTTTTTGGTCCTGCGCTGCGCCAGCATAGGGTCATTGTGCGGGGCGTTACCCGGCTTGGGCAATACGGTCATCGACTGGATAGCCTACGGGCACGTCATCCAAACCTCAAAAGACAGGAGCCAGTTCGGCAAGGGAGACATAAGGGGAGTCATAGCCCCGGAATCGGCCAACAACGCAAAAGAGGGTGGGGCCTTGATCCCCACCATCCTTTTCGGCATCCCCGGCTCCGGCGCCATGGCCATACTGCTGGGCGGGTTCATCCTGATCGGCATCGAGCCGGGCCTGAACATGATCAACGAAGATCTCGACCTGGTCTTCATCATGTTCTGGTCGGTTGGCGTAGCCAACATAATGGGAGCCGGAATCTGTCTGGTGTTCTCAAACCAGCTTGCCAAGGTCACCACGGTTAAGAACACCATCTTGGCGCCCTTGGTGCTGGTGCTGATCTTTTTCGCGGCCTTTCAGATCACCCGGGACTGGGCGGATTTGATCGCTCTTCTGCTCTGCGGTTCACTGGGAATCTACATGAAGCGGTTCGGATGGTCGCGCCCCGGACTGTTGATCGGCTTTGTGCTTTCGGGCAAGGTGGAGGCCTCCATATACCAGACCGTGCAGGTCTATGGGTTCAGCTTTTTAGAGCGTCCCATCGTCATCATCCTCATCGTCTTCACCGTGCTATCCGTTATTGCCGCGGCCCGGTTCAAGCCGCAGGTGGGCAAAATGTCTGATCACGGGCCCCACACCAACAAAAAAGCAGGCCTCCAGGTTCTCTTTTACCTGCTTTTGGTCGCCTTCAGCGCCTATGTACTGGCCGATGGGATATCCCACAGCTTCCTGACCGGTATATATCCCATGACAGTTGGCGTCCTTACTCTTCTTTTGATGCTGCCCGTCGGCTTACAGATGTTCTTTTCAAAAAAACCCCACACGGTGTTTTACGACTCGGAACGTGAAGAGTTTGATGATGAAGTGGACCCGCATTCCACGGAATATTATTTATTGTGGATAATCGGCATGCTGGCGGTTTCCGCCCTTGTCGGATTCGTGGGCGGCGTTTTGGTGTTTTTGTATGTCTTTTTACGGCGCTTTGCTCAATTGCCCCATTGGGGCTGCGCCTTGACCACCGGTCTTGCCATCGGTGTACTGGAAACCCTGGCGTATTTCCTGAACCTTGAATACCCGCAGGGCATTTTGCAAACCATGTTGATCAGCTAATCCTGATTCAGCTGAACATCCCTTTGGAGAACGCGGACATGTGCGCCCAACCGTTTACTCTCGCCGCGACCGGTGAAAGCATGTGCACCCGCCGGGTTTCCTGCCACCAGGAAGAAAATTTTCTGGCCCTGGTGGACCTGTTGCGGAACTCCGATGCGGCCCACACCAACCTTGAAACCAGGATTCACACTTGTAAAGGCTACCCCATGCCGGTTGACACCCTGGGGCTGACCCAGTCGTATCAGCAGGCCGATCCCTATGTTGCCGATGAATTTAAATGGATGGGGTTCAACCTTATCGCCCGTTCCAATAACCATGGCATGGATTACGGCCCGGAGATGCTGGCCGAAGAAGCGGCGATCTTGGACCAAGCCGGACTGGTGCATGCCGGGGCCGGAAGCAATTTGTCGGAAGCCACCATGCCGGTCTACTGGGAGACCGCCCACGGCAGGGCCGCAATGATATCGGTGTGCACGGATTTTCCGCCCCATTGCCCGGCCGGGGAGCAGCGGCATGACATGCCCGGCCGCCCCGGAATAAACCCCATCAGGCACGACATCCGTTACCTTCTCGATCCCGCGTCCTTTGAAAATCTGAAGCAGATGGCTCTGGGGCTGGGATTCGGAAAGTTTGTTCAAGATGAAAAGGTCTTCTTTTTAAAAAATATCTTCGAGCTGGCCGAGGAAACCAAGGTGGTCCATGAAGTCCGCAAATCCGATCTTGACCGGAATTTGCGGGCCGTTAAGGAAGCCCGCAGGGCGGCGGATTATGTGCTTCTGCATATCCACCAGGAGGCCATCGAAAACGGCGGACCCCCCGAGCGCATCCAGCAATTGGTGCGCACCTTCATAGATCATGGGGTGGATGTGGTGATAGGCGACGGGCCTCATGAATTAGAGGGTGTTGAAATTTATAAGGGCAAACCGATTTTTTACAGCCTAGGCAATTTCTTTTACCAAAGCGAGACCATCAAAAGATTCCCCTTTGACATATATGAAAGAAACGGCCTGGATCAATACGCCACACCCCAGGATGTGCTTGATTACCGGGAGAAAACCCGGTCCGGCAAAGTGAAGCGGGCCGGAGTGCCCGCGACCCGCAGCGGCGATGCCTACATGCGCTGGTTTGACGCCCTGGTGGGGCATTGCTCCTTTGACGGCCCCGATCTTTTGGAAGTCAAACTATATCCGGTCTGGAACTACCATCCCGAGCGCTCCCAGAGGGGCCGCCCCATGCTGGCCCAGGGGGAGCAAGCCAAGAAGATCATAGACTATGTGGCTGAATGCTCCGCCCAGTGGGGCACTGCAATCGAATACCGCGATGGAATCGGATACATAAAAAATCTTAGCTGACAAGGGAAACCAAACATGAACACTACAGAGCAGTTGTCCTCATATTTTGTCGACACCACCTTTGATGACATTCCTGACGAGGTCGCACAGTTATCCAAGCACTTTGTCAAAGACTGGCTGGCGGCCGCCATCGGCGGCTATGGCAATGAGGCCGGCAAGGCAATCATCAAATATGTGCAGGAAGAAGGGGGAAATCCCGAAGCCAGGATACTGGGCAGCGGGCTGAAGACTTCCCTTTCAAATGCGGCCCTGGTCAACGGGACCTTGGGGCACCTGCTGGATTTTGATGACTTCGCGCCTTCCCACCCCACCGCCACCATTTTGCCCGCCGCTCTGGTCTTGGGCGAAAAGCTGCACGCCTCGGGCAAGGAGCTGATTCTGGCCCAGGTAATGGGCTATGAGTGCTTCAACCGGCTGTACCAGGCCGCCTGGCAATATGAACTGGTGCTCAGGCGCAGAGGGGTTCACCCCACCTCAATATGGGGCGCTTGCGCCTCCGCCGTGGTCGCGGCAAAGATGCTTGGCTTGGATGTGGAAAAAACCAGAATGACCCTGGGCCTGGCGGCGACTCAGGCAATGGGCTTGATGGAGAATTTCGGCACCCCCACCAAGGGCTTTCATTGCGGAAACGCGGCCCGGACGGGAGTCTCCTCCGCTTTGATGGTTAAACAGGGCTATATAGCCAGCAAAACCATCCTGGAAGGCAGCCACGGCTTTTATAATGCGCTGATCGGGGAAGGAAACTACGATCTTTCCAGAATCACCCACAAGCTGGGAGAAGACTGGCTTCTCTTGAACCCCGGCATAGACACCAAGAAATACCCCAGCTGCGGCGCCACCTTAAGGGCCATAGAGGCGGGCGTATGTTTGGCCGAAGAAAATGATATCACCCCCGGGCAGGTTGAATCCATAGAGGTTCTGATCAATTCCACCAGAAAAAATTTCCTGCGGTTCGACAAGCCGACCTGCGGGGATGAAGCCAAATTCAGCATGCCCTATGCAGTGGCCGTGGGCCTTGCAGACCGCGATGTAACCCTGGACAGCTACAGGGATGAAAAGGTTAACCAGCCTGTGATGCAGGAATTGGTGGGCAAGGTCAAGTTGACGGTCATGGATGATTCTTTGAGCGACGATATTAAAAAGACCACCCCGGTTACGGTAACCTTGAAAAACGGCAAGGTCTATTCAAAAAATATCGTCGACTTCACCGGATCAGCGCCTAATCCCATGAGCGATGAAGACTTGCGCAAAAAGTTTCATTACTGCGCCTCCATCCCCAATCCGGCCTTTTCCTCTGAAAAAGTGGACAAATGCCTGGGCATTATTGACAGCCTGGAAACCTGCGGCGATGTCAGCTCAATTGTTGATGAACTGGTGATTTAAGCAGTATTTGCGAATGATTGCAGGTTTCATTCATCAGGTCTTTCCGGTTATGTTTCCGCTGGGTGGAGATAATTGTGAACCACACAAAAATGTTGGTCGAATTTGTTCATGACGCCAATCATGAGCAACTACCCAAAACAGCTTTTGAAAAATGCAAAAGGCATCTGCTTGACTGCACCGGGGCCGCCTTGGCGGCGGTTAATGAAGTTGCCGGTAGAATCATACACGATCATATAAAGGAGACCGGGGCTGCCGGTCAGGCCCGTTTGATCGGTTCGGGACTGCGCACCTCTATTGAAAACGCGGCATTTGCAAATGGCATCCTGGCCCATTCCATATCCTTTGATGATTCCGGCCCATCCCACCCTTCCGTCACGGTGGTGCCTCCCCTATATGCCCTGGCGGAATCATACGGGGTCAGCGGCAAGGATTTTTTGACCGCCCAGGCGATTGGCTATGAGGTGTTTCAGCGCCTCAACCTTGTCACCCAAAAAGCCCGGGCCATAAGGGACAGCGGCTGGCATCCCACCGGCTTTTTCGGGGCGGTCACCTCATGCCTGATTTCAGGGAGGCTATTGGGGCTCAGCCTGGACCAGTCGCTCAACGCCATAGGCATTGCGGCCTCCATGGGGGCCGGCCTGTCCCAAAATATCGGTAACATGACCATGTCGCTTCATGCCGGCAATGCCGCGCGCAACGGCATCACCGCCGCTTTACTGGCCAAGCGCGGGTTCACCGGCGATACAAAGATCATGCAGGGCCGCTTTGGACTGATGAACGCCTTGGCCGGGGAAGGCAATTTTGATCTGGACCAGCTGACCAAGGATCTGGGAAGCTCTTATTGCGTTATCGATCCAGGCATCAACATCAAGAACTATCCTCTGTGCTGGGGCCACCATAAGCTTATTGATGCGATGCTCTTTTTGGTGCACACCCACGATATAAAGCCGGATGATGTGGCAAGCATCGAATGCGACCTGCAGCCGGAAAAATCCACCTCCCGCTACCTGTCGCCTGAAAATGAATTCCAGGCCAAATACAGCATTGGCTACGGTATCGCCATGTGTCTGCTGGACCGCGAAATCACCTTCGAGCAATACCTGCCCCAGCGCATCGCCGACAGCAGGACCAGGGAAGTCATCTCCAAAATCAAACATATTCCCCAAGGGCCGCTGAGCGCCCCGGATAAATTCAAAGTCACCGTCAGGCTGCACAATGGGGAAAGTTTCAGCAAAACCATCAAGCATCCAAAGGGGGAGGCCAAGTTCAACCCCCTGAGCGACGATGAACTGCGCAAAAAGTTCATCATCTGCGCCGGGCGGGCGCTGCCCGATGAAAAGATCCGCCAAGCCCTGGACTTGATCGGCGGCATGGAGAATTTGGATGATGTCACCCAGATCATGGACGCAGTCACGCTTGGGTAGTGAAACTTATGCCAGCAAGGAATGAATAACCATGGCCAAAACCATTCCCATATCGATTTACCGGGGAGGGACTTCCCGGGCGGTATTCTTTCATCAAGCTGATCTCCCGCCGAAAATCAGCGAACAGGATGAAATAGTTCTGGATGTTATGGGGTCCGGGCATCCGCTGCAGGTGGATGGCCTTGGCGGCGGCAACCCGCTGACCTCGAAATGTGCGGTGATCGGCCCGCCCAGCGTGCCCGATGCGGATGTGGATTACACCTTTTTGTATCCGGCCGTGGGGCGGCGCATGGTCGACCGCAAAGGCAACTGCGGGAACATATCCAGTGCGGTCGGGCCTTTTGCGGTGAACGAAAGGCTGGTGGAGGCCACCGGACGACACACCAGCGTCACTATTCACAATACCAACACGGACGCAATTATCTGCTCAACTTTCCGCACCAAGGACGGGAAATTCGATCCCGAGGGGGATTTCAGCATCGACGGCGTGCCGGGCACGGGTTCCAGCATTCTGCTGGAGTTTTTAGGCAATCCCGGCCAAGCCCTGCTGCCCACAGGGAAGGTTAAGGACCAATTGGAAATCGCCCCCTACGGCTTGACCCTGGATACAACCATTGTGCGGGCGGGCAACCTCACGGTTTTTTGCAAAATGGAGGACCTGGGCATAGAGGGAGAGCCCTCCACTTGGCAAAGCGATGAGGAACTGTGGCGCAAAATGGAGGCGGTCAGGGCCGCGGCGGCGGTAAGGCTGGGCATGGTGGATTCGCCTGAGCTGGCAAAAGAGCTGTCTCCGGCGGTTCCCAAGATTGTCGCCGTGGGGCCGCCGGCTGCATACACCGATTTAATGGGCAGGGACAGAACGCCCGAGGATTGCCAATTAAGGGTGTTGGGAGCCGCAATGGGGGTCATGCACCGGGCCTTTGCCATTACCGCAACCGTGGCCACAGCCGCGGCCAGTGTATTGCCTGGTAGCGTGGCGTATGAAACCCGGGCCGGCGAGGGCAAGGACATCCTGATCGGGCACCCGTCCGGCGTGCTGCCCGCCAAGGCCAGCCTGTCTCAGGATGGCGGGGTCTGGGTGGCTGACAACGTGGGGGTAAAGCGCACCGCGCGCCATATCCTGAAAGGCTCTGTGATGGTTTGAATGGTTTTTGGCTTGGCGGCGCTTTTATTCATCGAACCGGCCCGGCAGAATGCAGCCTCTGCCCCGCATAATGAGCTCCTGCCAAAATATAATTTTGAACATACTGAATAAATGGGAAGTATTGAAATGCACGTAGTCAATTGGAAAAATGTTGAAGACATCAAGATCGACAAGTTCCCCTTCAAGGGCGAGATGCGCGAGGTGGTGGGCACCAGCGTACGCTGGCTGAGCAAGTTCGGCGATGACGGCAACGGATATCCCGAGTACGGCCTTAGGTTTTTCACCATCCAGCCCGGCGGCTTCATCCCGATCCACAATCATTTCTATCATCAGACCATGTATATCCTGGAAGGCCAATTCGAGTGCTATTCCTATGATTCCGAGACCGAGGAGGTGACGGAAACCCGGCTGGTCAACGCGGGAGAGTCCGTATACATCGACAGCATGGACCCTCACGGCATGAAAAACATGTCGGACAAGGCATCCACCTTCCTGTGCTGTATTTGCAACGTTTATGAAGACGAGGGCATGTGAGGAGAAACAAAATGAAAATCGCAAATCGGATTAATGATTTTGAAGCCTATATGGGCACCGCCATGAACGTGATCCTCACCAAGATGCGTGAGGAGGGCAAAGACGTGATCAACCTGGGCCTGGGCGACCCGGACGTGGTTCCGCCCCAGGGCCAGCGCCAGGCCCTGGCCGACGCCTGCCTGGATGAGGGCAACCACCACTACCCCAGCTTCTATTCCCCCATGCCGCTGAAAGAGGCCATCGCGGGTTTTTATGAGCGCCAGTACGGGGTGAAGGTCGATGCCGAGACCGAGACCCTGCCGCTGCTGGGCTCTGCCGACGGCCTGTTCCACATTCACACCGCCCTTTTGGACCAAGGCGACATAGCCCTGGTGCCCGACCCCTGCTATCCGGCCTATGTGGCCGGGGTGCGGATCGCGGGCGGCCGGATTCACACGGTGCCGCTATTAAAGGAAAACGGCTTTTTGCCCGACCTGGGGGCCATACCGCCCGAGGTGGCCGAAAAGGCCAAGATGATCTGGGTGAACTACCCCAACAACCCCACCTCGGCCCACGCCCCGGCCGAGTTCTATAAAGAGCTTATCGAGTGGGCCACCAAATATGATGTGGCGGTCATCTCCGACAACCCCTACTCCGAGATCTGCTTTGACGGCTACTGCCCGCCCAGCTTCCTGCAGTTTGAGGGGGCCAAGGAATGCGGCATAGAGTTCAATTCCCTGTCCAAGGCCTTCAACTCCTGCGGATGGCGCACCGGCATGATGCTGGGCAATGCCGATATCATGGCCGCCATGGCCAAGATCAAGTCGCATTCGGACCGGGGCATGTTCTATCCCTTGCAGGTAGCGGCGGCCAACGCATTGAACGGGGCTTGCGACTTCATGGGTCCGCGTAATCTGATGTTTCAAGAACGGCGTGACGTGGTCGTCAAGGGACTTAATGAGTGCGGCATCCAGGTGGAAGCGCCCAAGGCCACCTTCTATATCTGGGCCGAACTGCCCAAGGGCGTTGAGGTATCCAAGGACTGGTGCTTCAAGGTATTGGATGAATGTGCGGTATGGATGATTCCCGGTTCCATGTATGGCCAATACGGGGAGGGCTACTTCCGCATCGCCCTGACCCATCCGGCGGACCGTCTGGGCCAGGCCATGGAGCGGCTGAAAAAATTCCTGGGTTGATATATGGTCGCATGTAAAGCACCGGGACTGCACCGGCGAGCAGGTCACCCTTGACGCGGCCAGGGCGGTGGATAAGTACGGCGTGGGCGTGAAATGCGCCATCATCACCCCCGGCCGCGGACCGGGTGACAGACTGAGAGTGAATACCGTGTCGCATAATTTGGCATATAAGATCCTGGCCAGCCACTTGGTCTCCGGAGAGCTGGCGCCCGGCAATGAAATCAGTATCCGGATCGACCAGATCCTGATGCATGACGGCACCGGGCAGATGGCCACCTTGCAGTTCGAAGCCCTGGGCATTGACCGGGTGAAGACCAAACGCTCCGTGACCTACACCGACCACAACACCCTGCAGGTGGCCTTCATGAATATGGATGACCACCATTTCCTGGCTTCCAGCGCGCGCCGGTTCGGGGTTTACTATTCCAAGGCGGGCAACGGCATCTGCCACCAGGTGCACCTTGAACGCTTTTCCAAGCCGGGCGGGACCTTATTGGGGGCCGATTCCCACACCACAACCTGCGGGGGAGTGGGCATGCTGGCCATTGGGGCCGGGGGCCTTGATATCGCGGCCGCCATGGCCGGACTGCCCTTCAGCCTTTCGGTGCCCCGGATCGTGAAGGTGGAGCTTAAGGGCAGGCTGAGTGCCTGGGTTGCGGCCAAGGATCTGGCTTTGGAGATGCTGCGGCGCTACGGCGTCTCCGGCGGACGGGGTAGGATTCTGGAATTCTGCGGCGAGGGCGTCGCCACCCTGAGCGCCACCGAGCGGGCCACCGTAACCAACATGTGCCTTGAGACCGGGGCCATGACCGCCCTGTTCCCCAGCGATGAAAACACCCGGCAATATTTCGCGGCCCAGCAGAGGGAGGAGGATTGGCGGGAACTGGCCGCCGACCCCGGAGCCGCTTATGACGAAGAGATGAGCATTGACCTCGGCGTGTTGGAACCCATGGCGGCCAAACCCCATTCACCGGGCAATGTGGCCAACATATCTGAAATAGAGGGAATCAAGGTGCATCAGGTGGCCATCGGCTCCTGCACCAATTCTTCATTGCAAGACATGCTCAAAGTTGCGGCCATCCTCAAAGGACGCCAAGTGCCGGAGGATATCAGTCTGGTGATAGCGCCCGGCTCTCGCCAGGTATTGCGGGATCTTTCAAAATGCGGGGCTCTAGAAGATATGCTGGCCGCCGGGGCCCGCCTGGTGGAGAGCACCTGCGGTTTCTGCGTGGGTGTGGGCCAGGCTCCGCGCTCGGGCGGGGTGTCGGTGCGCACCTCCAACCGCAATTTCCCCGGCCGCAGCGGCACCAAGGACGCCCAGCTCTATTTGGTGAGCCCGGAAACCGCGGCGGCGACCGCCTTAAGCGGCAGGCTGACCGATCCCCGCAGCCTGGGCGCGATGGCTGAGATCAGTCTGCCCAGGACCTTTATGGTGGATGACAGCATGATCATCCCGCCGGCACCCGCAGGTGAAAATGTGGAGATCATCCGGGGCCCCAATATCGCCCCCCTGCCCGAGCTGGAACCAATGCCCGACTCACTGCAGGGCGAGGTGCTGCTGACCGTGGGTGATGATATAACCACGGATGAAATCCTGCCCTCGGGCTCCGAGGTGTTTTCCCTGCGCGCCAACATACCGGCAATTTCCAAGTATGTTTTCAAACCCATTGATCCCAGCTTTTCTGATAGAGCCAAGACCGCCGGAACCGGGTTTGTGGCAGGCGGAAAAAACTTCGGCCAGGGATCAAGCCGGGAACATGCCGCCCTGGCCCCGCGTTATTTGGGGATACGCGCGGTCATGGCCCAATCCTTTGCCCGTATCTATAAGTCTAATCTGGTAAATTTCGGCGTCTTGCCTTTGGAAATGGCCGGGAGTTCGGGAGAGCCGAGCCTAGAAAAGGGTGACAAAATTAAGATAGACGGTGTTCACAAAGCGCTCCGGTCCGGCGGTAGCATCATCGTGCAAAACCTGACTCAGGATAAGCAGTTAACCTGCAAAATTGATCTTTCACCGCGAATGATTGAAATACTGATGGATGGCGGATTGCTGGCCCACATCAGGAAGACGGCCTTATAAAAACCATATTTTAAGCTTGGCCTAATTGTTGAAATCGTGCCAGGCCCGCTCAATCTCCTCCAGGCGCCCCGGGCTGCTTTTGGTGAGCTGGGCAACCAGCGAAAGCAGAATGTGGGATATGCTGGTCAGCGCGGTGAACGAGGCCAGTATGCTTGCGCTGCCGATATTGGCCTGCAACACCCGCGTGTTCTCCGGCAGATTCACCAAAGGGCTGGTGTCGGTGAGCAGGGTGAAGGGCACCGCCTTTTTGTGCAGGAAGCTCAAAGTCCGGCTCACCTCGCGGGAGTGCCTTTTCATGGACACCACCAGCACGGTGTCTTGGGGGGTCAGGTCGAAAAGGGCATCGATGGAGGCCCCTCCGGGCTCCGGGGCCACCTTTACTCCGCCCCGGATGAACTGCAGGGACATACCCAGATGCAAGGCTATGGGAAATGAAAAACGCCGTCCGAAAACCACTGCTTTTTGGGAATGAGCCAACAGTTCCGCAGTCTGATTGAGCAGTTCCATATCCAGGCTTTTATAGCTTCGCTGCAAATTTGAAAGCTCACGCTGAAAAATCTGCTGAATCTGGGGATAACACTGCTCTCCTTCGGCCCCGGCCAGTGATTGCGCGGCGGGGGAAAACGAACGCAACAAACCCTCCCGCACCATGGCCTGGATTTCAGGATAGCCTTTAAAACCAAGATTCTGGGCAAAGCGCACGATGGTTGAGCGGTGCATATTAAGCAGCTCGGCCAGGTGCGAAGCAGGCTCAAAAGCCCATACCTCCGGATGTTCATTAAGGTGAGCGGCCAAACGGATTTCACTGGGGGTGAGATTATCCGCCTTACCCTGTATCCACTCGATCAGATCCACACCATTCCCCGGCAGCGCGTTTATTTTCATTCCCTTATATTCCGTCAAGTTGTCTAAATCAGCCACCGGCATGCCCTTAAATTAATTTAGAGGGTTGCCCGGAGCCGGGCCCAAATTCACCCGGCTCCGCTTTATACTTCACCATCATTATAACAGGAGTTAAAAGCCGTCTGGTTACTCCCGTCCGCCGCCAATACAGCTGAGCGCATAAACCCCGGTTTATACGTTCAAGGCATCGGCACCTCAACATCCAATAGCGGGGCGTACTGCTGGCAGCCGAATATATCCGAATCGCCGGGACTGCCGCTGGGGCGCAGCCGCAAAAAAGTAAACTTAATGGCCAAGCCGGGATCAAAGATGACAAAATCCGATATGCGCTCCTGGCTTATTCCGAATAAGCGGGCCACCGATTCTTTGGTCAATACCTGGCTGTTCTTGACCAGTTCGTAACTCTCCCGGTCCTGAAAGATTATGTCGAAGGTTATCTTGTCCACCCCGGCGTTTTTAGAACGGACAGTCTTGGCCAAATCGGCCAGCTTTGCGGTCTTCACTTTGTCCTCCTCAGATTCCGGCCTGGGTCATATGGGTTGGGAACAGCTCCAATGGATCGTCCACCGCCAAGGTGTGGTTGACCGTCCATTGATAGGCCGGGCTGGCCGGCAGCACCTCATCAAAGATGAAAGCCACTCCACCGGCGGTTCCCTTTACCTTTGGCAAACGGGCGTAGAACATCTGCCTGGTGCCGGTCATGCATATCTCCTCGGCCATCTCTTTATTCGGCGCAACGCTCTGCACCACGATGCAAAGTTCATGGCCGGGTGAATCCTTGAGCGGCTCCAGATCACCCATTACGCCGTTGCGCCCGAACACCGAGTAATGCAGCTCATATCCGCTTTGGCCGAAGTGTTTGCACACCTCATTTCTGGCCCAGTCGATCACCTTGTCGATGTTGGCTATGGTGTAGGGATCGCGCACGCTGGCCAGCCCCACATACCTTTCACCAAGCTTGCCGGCCCCCTCCAGCTTTACCCTGAATTCTTCGGCCGGAACGAACTTCGGGCCGGTGATGCGGGTGGTCTTGGGATCGAACTGTTCATACACGCAGTTGGTCATGTCCAGCATGCCTCCGGCCACATACTCATAGAAGGGGTTGGAGCGCTCATACATGGCGTGGCCCGCCACCGAGGCGGGGGTGCAGCGCTGGTCCGGATGCATGGCGCTGACTTTCACATCCTGCATGGAAATCTCGCCGATGATGGTTTCCTTGCCCCCATAGGGTTCCGCGCAAAAAGACGCACACTCCAAAACCTTGCCCAGGTAGTATGAAAGATTGTCGGGATAGCCCGCCCTAATGGCCGGTCCCGCGAATATCACACTGTCGCTGCTGCGCCCTCCGATTATCACCTGCGCGCCCTCATCCAGCAGTTTCATGTAGGGATGCGCCCCGGCCATGGCCACTATGCGGTCGGTGGCCTCAAGCTGCTCCAGGGTAAGCGGGGGCCGCCCGTCCAGGCCCTCCACGATTTGCCCCGAACGTATCTTCCGTTCAATAAACGACTTGTCCACCTCCGAGTAGAAGTAGCCCAGCTTGAACCGGGGCAGCTCATGTTTCCGGGCCAGTTCCTTGATCATT
Source organism: Desulfarculaceae bacterium (assembly GCA_963675675.1). Lineage (GTDB taxonomy): Bacteria > Desulfobacterota > Desulfarculia > Desulfarculales > Desulfarculaceae > Dethiosulfatarculus. Next base: position 5,266,060 of record OY776512.1, on the reverse strand, counting down.
TTCAGGTAGAAATCCACCCGGCTGTTGGTGCCGGTGTCACCGGCGGAGCCGATAATCATCGGCACATCCAGTTTCCTGGCGGCCAGCAGCATATGTTCCAGATCATGCCGCTGCCACTCGGCGGGGCTGGTGGAGGTGTCGGATCCCAGCGGGCCGGGGCCGATGTCATCACTGCCGGAGTCGGCCAGGATGAAATCCGGTTTGGTTTCGACCCCCAGGTTAAAACTGCCAGTCTTGATGGGTGCGAATCCCAGATGCCCGTTTGGACAAAGAAATCTGAGCGTGCTCATAGCAATGTTCCTTTTAACAATGTTTACTAAGTTACCCCGGCCCGGCCTTTATTTCCCAGCCCGGCTTAGGCTATGCTCTATTAGAGCTTGGAATATTTTTAGAAAATAAGGTTTGTCCTGGTAGAGCCATTCCGGATGGAACTGCACGCCCAGCACAAAGCCTTCCTTATACTCTATGGCTTCTATGAATCCATCATCTGCGTGGGCCGAGGCCGCAAACCCTTCGGGCAGCGCGCCGGCCGCCTGGCGGTGGAAGCTGTTGACCCGCGCTTTTGGGCCGATGAACCGGTGCAGCCTGGAGCCCGGAATCGTAGTTACGCCATGGCTGGTTTCCGCCGGGGCGGCGGTCTGATAGTGCCCGGGATCTTTGCCCCCCATAGCGGCCAAATTATCCACCCGCCCGCCGGGCCAGGCCTCGCAAATGGTCTGCAAACCCCGGCAGATGCCCAGCACCGGCAGTCCCAGCCCGTGGGCCCCGCGCACCAAGGCGGTCTCGTAGTCCCACCGGTCAGGGTCGGTCTCCCGCAGGGTCAGTCCCGGGTTCCGCTTAAAGGACGAGCCGGACACATGCCGCCCGCCGCTTAAGAGCAGGCCGTCAATAGCGCCCACAACTTCATGCGGCCCGGCCGCGTAGCCACTTGCGGTGGGAATCAATAAGGGCGTCCCGCCGGCATCCAGCACCGCCTTGCAATACTGGGCCCCAAGATGCATGGCAGGCCGGCCATGGGACTGGCCCGGCACCTGCTCAAGCAGGCAGGCGGTTATGCCGATTACGGGTTTGTTTTTTTCTTTTGCCATCGGTTTTCCGTTATCAAACGCAGCGCCAGCATGCTGCTTTATGGGTGGTGCTGATCTGGCTCCAGGGGGGCTGTCGCCCCTCGCAATCTCCATTCAGTTTTTCAGGGCAGCGGGTGTGGAAGTTGCACCCCGATGGAGGATTAAGCGGTGAAGGTACGGTTCCTTTCAATATCACCCGCCGGTGAGCGCCTTGGCGTTTGTAGAGCCGGGGAATGGCCGACAAAAGGGCGCGGGTGTACGGATGCCGGGGATCGTTGAATATGTCCTCGGAGGTGCCGGTCTCCACCAGTTTGCCGAGGTACATCACGGCCACCTGGTCGGAAATATGTTTCACCACTCTGAGATCATGGGCGATAAAGAGATAGGTGAGCTGGTATTCCTGCCTCAATTCTTCCAACAGGCTGATGATTTGGGCCTGAACGCTCACATCCAGGGCGCTGACCGGCTCGTCGGCCACAATCAGCTTCGGCTGCACCGCCAGGGCACGGATTATGCTTATCCTCTGGCGCTGGCCGCCGGAAAGCTGGTGGGGATAGGCGTCTATGAAGCGCGGCGGCAGGGACACCCGGCCGAGCAGGCCGGTTATCTCCCCTTCCTGCCGGTTAGGTTCCTTGACGCCCCGCATCTCAAGGGCGGCTCCCACTATCTGGCGCACGGTCTTGCGGGGGTTCAGGCTGGAGTAGGGATTTTGAAAGATCACCTGCATCTGGCGTTTCACCCTGCGCAAATCGGCCCCGTTGATGCCGGATATGTCCTCGCCCTCAAATTCCACCGCGCCCCTGGTGGGTTCCAGCAGACGGATAGCGACCCTGCCCAGGGTGGATTTGCCGCTGCCCGATTCCCCCACCAGCCCCAGGGTCTGCTTGGGCATGATGTCCAGGGAAACCCCGTCCACCGCATGGACCAGGCGGTCCTTTTGGCCCGCCAATAGCTTGGCCAACAGGCTGGCGGGCAAGGGAAAGTGCTTATGAATGTCATGCAGCCTCAAAAGCGGGTTCATGATTCACCGCCCTGCAAATGACAAGACACCCAGTGGGCGTTACCTATTGATGCCAGCTTCGGCTGGACCCTGAAACACTTCTCCCGGGCGCAAGAGCAGCGGGGCGCAAAGGCGCAGCCTTCCGGCAGCTCGGCCAAATCTATCTCACCGGGAATGGGCTGCAAGCTCTCCCGGTTTCCGTCCAGACGGGGCAGCGCATTCAAAAGCCCCCGGGTATAGGGATGCGCGGGTTGATCGATCACCTGATCCACCCGGCCCCGCTCCACAATGGAGCCCGCGTACATAACCGCGATCAGGTCGCAGAACTCCGCAGCCAGGGAAAGATCGTGGGTAACCAGAATTATGGAGGTGTGGCGCTCCAGGCTGATCCGCTCCAAAAGCGCCATGATCTGGGCCTGTACGGTCACATCCAGTGAGGTAGTGGGTTCGTCCGCCAAAAGCACCTTTGGGTTGCACGAAAGGGCCACGGCTATCACCGCCCGCTGCTGCATTCCGCCGGAAAACTCATGGGGATAGTTTTCGTAGCGCTCTTCCGGAGAGGGGATGCCCACTTCATCCATCAGCTTGACGACCCGGCCTATCTCCGCCTGCCTGCGGGCCTGCCTGCGCCAGGGCAGGGATTTGCCTCCGTAGATGTTGTGAACCTTGAGGGCTTCGCGGATCTGCTCTCCCACGGTGTAGACCGGGTTCAAGGTGGTCATGGGGTCCTGGAAGATCATGGCCAGATCCTTTCCCCGCAAAGAGCGCATGGACCTGGTGTCCAGGCTTGAGAGGTCTTGGCCCTGATACAACACCTTTCCCTGGGTGATGCGTCCCGGATGGGGAGTCAGGCGCAGGGTGGTCAGCAGGGTCATGGACTTGCCGCTGCCCGATTCACCCACCAGCCCCAGGCGCTCACCGGTTCTCAGGTTCAGGTTCACCTGATTCACCACTTTTATGGGGCCCCGCTTGGTGGGGAATTCCACTGTGAGGCCGTCCAGTTTGAGAGCCACTTCACTCACGACTGCACCTTCAGCCTGGGGTCGAGGATTTCCCGGAGCCCTTCGCCCAATAAGTTAATAGCCAAAACCAGGGTGACCAGGGCCATGCCGGGAATGGTGCTCACCCACCAGGCCACGAACAGCACTCCGCGGCCTTCGGCTATCATGGAACCCCAGGCGGGTATGGAAGGGGGTATGCCGACCCCCAGAAATGACAACGAGGCTTCCAGCACGATGAAGAACCCTATACGCAGGGTGGCCAGCACGATGATGGAGGCGACTATGTTGGGCATTATTTCGCTGAACATGATGCGCCCGCTGGACATGCCCAAGGAACGGGCCGCATCCACATATTCACGGGTGTTTTGGGAAAGGGTCTCCCCCCGGGCCATGCGGAAGAACTCCACCCAACCCCGGATGGACAGGGCCCATATCAGGTTCCAGAAACCGGGGCCCATGAAAGCCATCATGCCTATGGCCGAGATCAGGTAGGGAAAAGCTATGATCAGCTCGCTGCCTCTGGACAAAAACGCATCCAGACGCCCCCGGAAAAAACCCGCCAAAAGGCCCAGCATAACCCCTGCCAGTACGCAAAGCCCCACCGACAACAGCCCCACCAAAATGCTCACCTTGGCCCCGTGAATGGTGCGGGAAAGAATGTCCCGGCCCAGGGCGTCGGTGCCGAACCAGTGCTCCGCGCAAGGGGGCATCAGCCTGGAGCCCAGGTCGGACTCATCCGGGGAGTAAGGCGCTATTACAGGAGCGAAGATTGCCAGCCCGATATAGAAGATTACCACCAAGGAAGCGATGAAGGCGGCGGGGTTCCGGCTCAGCTCAAGCCAGGTGCCGCGCAGATCGCGCCCGGTGCGCATGGTGGCCATGAATAATGATCTGGTCAGGATTGCCACACCGCTCCTCTTACATCTCTATCTTGGGATTCAGGTAGGTATAGATTATGTCCACGCACAGGTTGGCCAGAACATAGGTCAGGGCGTACAACATGACCGCGCTCTGAACCACCAGGTAATCCCGCGCGAAGATGGAACTGACCACCAGCCGCCCCAAACCGGGCCAGGCGAATATGGTTTCCACCACCATGTTGCCGCCCAACAGCTTGCCGATTTCCAGACCGGCCACGGTCACGGCCGGGATCATGGCGTTGCGGAAGGCGTGTTTGATGATCACCGCCGTCTCGGGCACTCCCTTGGCCCGGGCCGAGGTGACATACTCCATGCGCATGACCTCCAGCATGGATGAGCGGATTACCCTGGCCAGCACCGCGGCAAAGGCCGCCCCCAGGGCGGTGGCCGGAATGATCAGGTGGCGGATGACTTCCTTGAAAGCCTCCCAGTTTCCGCTTAGCAGGGTGTCTATGGTCAAAAATCCGGTCGTCCGTTCAAACTCCATATAGGCCGCAATCTGGCCGGAAGTGGGCAGCCAGCCCAATTGCACGCTGAAAAACAGAATCAGGATCAGGCCAAACCAGAAATTGGGCATGCTGATTCCCAACAGGGCGCCGGACATGGCCGCCCGGTCAAACAGGCTGCCCGGCCTCAAGGAGGTCAGCACCCCCACCGGAATAGCTATGAGACACCCCACCAGGATAGTCGCCAGGGTAAGCTCGATGGTCGGGGGCAGGGTTTCGCTTATCACCTCCAAGACCGGCCGTCCCTTGGCTACCGATACGCCAAGATCGCCCCGGAAAAGACCGGTTACGAACAGATAAAGCTGAGTGTGAAAAGGTTCGTCCAAATGAAGCTCGTGACGCAATGAATCCATTTCGGCCTGGCTGGCTGCTGAATCGCCCAGCATTATTTCAACCGGATCACCCGGCAAAAGGCGCATGAACAGGAACACTATCACCATCACGCCCAGTATCACCGGTATGGCTGACAAAAGCCTTTCCAATGCCTTAACTAGTCTCATTGCGCCACGGCCCCGCTAATCAAAGGAATATGAATATCACTACTTCACATCATACCCGGCTTCCTTCAGCAGCTTACGGGCAAGGTCCTGATCATACTTGACCGGTTTCAGGGCTGGATTATAGCCAAATCCGCTTGGCAGGAAGCAGGTGGCAAGCCGTTCCGCATGGCCCTGATAGATGTTCTTCAGGATCAGATCCCAGTTGATGGCATGGTTTAAGGCCTTGCGCACCTTGATATCGTTAAAGGGCGGTTTGGAGGTGTTCAGCTCTATGTGGAAACACCGGGTTCCCTGGGCCGTAAGCACCTTGACCCGGTCGCTGGATTGCAGCTTGCTCAGGAGGTCTGCCGGAACCGCCTGGATGATGTGCACTTCACCGGCCAACAGAGCGGCCACCCGGGTGGAGGATTCCGGCATGGTTCTGAACACCACGGTCTTGGCCTGAGCCGCCCCCACCGGAGGCAGATCGGGAGCGCCGCCATAGTAATCATCAAAGCGCCTCAACACCACCTCGGAATCCAGTTTGCCCCGCACGAACTTGAAGGGTCCCGCGCCGACCGGCTTTTTGCCAAAGCCGTCCACGCCGACCTTCTCAATGTATTTTTGGGGTACGATCTGGAAATGCACCAGGGCCTGCAAAAGAGTCGGGAATGGTTTATCCAATACGAAGCGCACCTTATTATCGCCGGCCTTTTCAGCCTTGGCCAGGGGCCCCAGAAGGCCCTTGCGCGGGCTGGACTTGCCGCCCAGGCCGCCCTTTTCCAAGACGCGCTTAAAGGTGAACACCACGTCATCGGCGGTAAGCGGATCGCCGTTGTGGAATTTTATTCCCTGGCGCAGGGTGAATTCATAGGTGGTGGGATTAATAAGCTGCCACTTTTCGGCCATCTCCGGCACTACCTTGCCGTCGCGGGTGCGGGTCACCAATCCGTCAAACATGTTGCGGATGAGAGTTTCGGTCTCGCGGCCCCGGTAGCCCGCCGGGTCCAGTGAGTGGAAGGCGTTTGTATTCATGCCCACGATTATGGTGTCACCGCCCTTGATTGTCACATCGTGCAGGTTGATGCGGTTGTCCATGGCGGGCGCAAAACCGGTTACATTGGCGCTGCAGGCTTCGATGACATCCTTGGTGTAGCCGAACACCCAGGGCAGATCCCGCATTATCGCATCCTGCACCGCGAAATAGGCTTTTTGGCGGGCCGCATCGTCAGTGGAGGTGGCGCCCAGATTCAACTGCTTGTCCACATCGGGGTTGGCATAAAAAGAGAAGTTGCCCCGTCCTCCGGTGGTCAGATTTGGCACCGCCAAATCAAAGGGATCAAAGTAAGCGCTGCCCCAGCTCTCCAGATATGCAGTCCTTTTTTTGGCCTTCATCTCTTTGCGGAGCACGCTTTTTTCCCAAGCCCGCACTTCCACCTTGATGCCCAGCTTTTTCAATTGGCCCGCGATAGCCTGGGCCTCAAGCTGCCGGTAGGAACGCGCATCAAGCGTAAAAGCCAGGGGCTTTGCCTGAGCAGCCTGCGCCATGCCCGCCACAAGGGCCAGGGTTAAGAACACAACTACACATAGGGTCCTCAAGCTGGTACTCATGCCATTTACCTCCTCTCCAAATAAAAAGCGCAATTTGTTGCGAGTGCTTGTGGTTCTGCAACAGATGTTGTTCTAATCTCTTATTTTGAGGCATAAAATGTCAAGTAAAAACTATGCATATATGGAATTAGGGTGATTTGAGCGTTTATTACAGGGCTGGGTCTTTGTCATAAACGCCCGCACATGGGGCTCAATACACCGGGTACAGGGCTCTGACGCCCCGGCATTTGATAAAAAAAGTTCGGCAACATGTGCAATCCAATTCATTTCATAATAAAATCGGTGCAGCTTGGGATGATTTGATGCCCGGAGCCATCGGGGAAAGAGCCAAGGAAATCTCCGGCAAAATCAAGCCCGCGGACGGTCTCGGTATGGCCGGATTCGAAGGCCTTAATAAAACCCTGCTGGCGGCCCGCTTCGGCGGAGCAGGATGCAATCCGGTCCGCATAACCCCAAGTATGCAGAGGCGGGCGGGAGCAGGATGCGGCGGAATGATTATTACCTTTACACCACCAACAAAAGCAGAAACACAACAGCATAATCCAAGCAAATTTAATCCAAAAATAAGTTTGTTTCCCTGTTCTTCAACAGCCTGGTTGTCTTAAAAAATAGGCCTGAGAAGGTGAGAGAAGCCTGAAGCGGTTTTCGACTTGAGTGAAGCGCCGGAGTTGGCCACATGCTGAAAAATGGTTTGCTGCTGCCGGAATCAGTGATATATGCACGCTCCTTTTCATAATGGATCAGCAATAACCGTGGTAGTGCTGGGCTCAGGTTCCAATGCGTATGGTTTGGCGCGCTCAGCGGTCCAGGATGGATTAAAAACAGTGCTGGCGGACTGCCGGTTGGGACCGGCTTTTTTTTCCCGCCTTGCGTCTGGCCGCTGGCTGCTGCCGCCTCCCTCACGGCCTGAAAGGGCCGTTGCCGTGCTGGCCGAACGTCTGGCCAAACTGAAATCAGGCGCCTTCCTGATTCCCACGGATGAGCCCTGGGTGAATTTTTTAAACAACACCCGGGAATCTTTGCCGGGTCCGCCCATCATCCCCATAGCCCGGACTGAAGTGGTGAATCTGGTGCTTAAGAAAAGCAGTATGTACAAATGGTGCAAAGCCAACCGGATCGCCCATCCTCAAACCAGGGTTTTTCAACCCGGTCAGGACTGGCAGAGCTTTCTTAAGTGGGCAATAGATCATTTGCCGGTGATCATTAAACCCGACACCAAGGGGATCGGTGACAAAGGCCTTGGTTTTTATACAGCGGATTTTCACAACCCAGACTCACTCTATGAATGGGCCGGCACTCAGGCTCCCGGAGGGCCGGATTGTACGGTACTGGTACAGCGTCTGATAACCGGCCCCGGCGTCAAGCTAAACGCCTGGCACGGATACCGGGCTCAGGGGGGGGCGGTGTTCATGGCAGGCATTAGCAAACTGCGGAGCCGGCCGCCGCGTTTGGGCGGGTGCACGACAGCGGCACGGTTCACCGCTGATGATGCTTGCCGGCAAACAGCGCTGAAATTACTGCAAGATCTAAACTACTCGGGTTTTTTCGACCTGGAGTTTCTCATAACGCCCAAAGGAGGGCCGCCGCTTTTCATCGAATTGAACCCACGGCCCGGAAATCCCATCCAAGCTGCAACAATCATGGGGCTGAACCTGCCCTTGTTGGCCCTGGCCGGCAGCCTGGGAGAGGGTCCAAAGACATCGCGGATAGTCAGCAACCGGCCGGGCTGCTGGGTGGATATTAGTGTTGATCCAGTAACGGCCATGGCAGGGCTGACCAGCAACAAAGAACGTTTAACCTTTAATGGATGGCTGGCTTCCTTAGGGCCCGGCCCGGTGATAGACGCCTATCTGGACTGGCGCGATCCTTTGGTATTCCCTGCGGCGTGCCTGCGGCTGGCTGTATTGGGGTTTGGCCAGGTACTGCAAAAGGTTTCTAATCCGGCAAGGGTTAGGGAGAAAAAGGCAAAGATTGGCAAACTTGACGTATTGGCCAAAAAATCCGCCAGGTTGGGTATGTTCATCGAAAAGGCCCATTCCCTGGGTTTTTGGCACATGGCCAAAGCCTCTTTGGCAACCAGATTCAAACAAGAATTAGTCTTTTTCCAAAGCAACCTGCCGGTCCCGCCCGCTCAGGTGAATCCGGCGGGGGAGCTTAGCTGGCGAAAGGTGACGCAGGACGATGCCCGTCTTTTGGCCCTGGTGAATCCGGGTTTTCAGGCTGGGGAGGCAACGCGGCGTCTGGCCCAGGGAGAGACCGGCTGGATTTTTTTCAAAGGCGGCCAACCGGTTCACTACCTATGGCAAACCACCGGCCGGGTCCATATTGAATACTTGCGGGCGCATCTTTTATTGCGCCAGGGAGACGTGTTGAACCAGTCGATATTCACCCGCCGGGAATTCCGGCGCCAGGGGATCGCAGCCAGAGCCCATCTCATAATAATGGCTCATTGCTCTGGCCAGGGCTATAGACGGGTTTTGACTCCGGTGGCCTGGTGGAATTATGCTTCCAGAAGCTGCATGGAGAACAAGTGCCATATGCAGATAAAAGGATCGGCGGCCCGCCGGGGAATCGGCCCCTTTTCCCGCTTGCGGGCGACAGGCGGTCTTTCAGTCAATGACCGGAACCTGCTATTCCTTGCATAAATATAGCCAAAACATTGCTGCCCCCATTTGCGGCTGAGACAAACCAGGCGCGCCACGGCCGGATGGGGATTGGCCCGGATAGGCAGGCTCCATGCCAGCCATGTCCGGGAAGCCATGCCGAGTGATGACCGTGGATTGTGGGGCTGGAAAGGGCTGACCTGCCCCCGCTAACCGCTCCCGGGGTATTTTGGAGAAATCCGGCATAATGCAACCCGGTGCAAGTAAGTATTTTGCCGTGATGAAGGCCAGGTTTACCGATGAGCAGATAGCGTTCGTGTTGGGGCGGGCCGAAACCGGCGCCCGGGTAGCCGGGGTGTGCCGCAAGATGGGCATACGTGAGGCCGCATTTTACGAAGTCCGGCGGTCTGGGGTTAGCCGGGGTTGGGGGTTTAAAGCAGCTTGAGGAGGATAACCGCCGCCTCAAGCGCATGGTTGCCGAAAGGCTGCGGAGAAGTCGCCCCCTGCTGTTTCGATCGGCACTTGCCGCATCTTATCAACTAGTTGCTGGTGCTGCTGCTCCACCTTACAGTCCATGCTGCGGCAGGCAGGCGATAGACCGATTCCCGAACTCCCCGACGGAGCCTGAGGCTGGGAACCGGCCCCTCTTACTTAAACATTCCTTTTCACATCTACCATGGGAAACGAGACGTCTATTACCGGAATCTCACCTCCGGCGTCATCCTCCAAGTATTTCCACATGCGTTCGATGATCGCTTCGTTACCCTCGGCAATATTGGTCAGGCATTCCGGATCTTTTTGTATATCAAACAGCTCGATCAGGGTCTTGTTGGTCCGCGAAATCATGGCGTGGCTGGTGTCCCGGGCCCAGACAAAATCCTTGAAAATGCTTGTGACATGGTCCCGGACCTGTTCTTTTTCGCCGGTGACCAGCGGCCAGATGTCCTCACCCTCGCACCACTCCGGCACATCCAAGTTCATCAGGTTCAATACCGTAGGCATGAGATCGTGGTTGTTGACCATGCCCTCGATCATACTGCCGGCGCCCAGGCCCTCCGGATGACGAATCATGAACACGATGTCGGTCAGGCATGGCAGCATGCCCTGAGGCACCTTGCCGGTATAGTTTTTCTCACCCAACTGGTGCCCATGGTCCGAAATCACCACTACGAGGGAATCCTTGTCACGTCCGGTCAGGCTCAGTTTTTCCATAAATTGACCGAACCAGCGATCCACCATGGTCACTTCGGCCGCGTAGCAGGCGCGCATGTATTTCAACTCGTCTTCGCTCAGATAGTCCGAAGCCTTGTTGGTGTAGATGGGCATGATGACTTCTTTACCCTTGTATCCTGGGTAATAGAGGTCGCGGTAGTATTGCGGCGGGTCCCAGGGCTCGTGGGGATCGAAAGAGTCAATTGTCATGAATATACGGTCGGCGCGGTAGTTTGCCTCCAGCCACTTGTTGGCGGTCCGGAAGACCTGGGGAGCCAGATAGTCCTCTTCGCTTTCTCTAAAGGCCATGTTGAGGAGATTGCGCTCGACTTCCCAAACCTTGGGGTGGTTCATATCCGTGCGTTCTGTGAAATATTTTTCCAGGTCCATCTTGTGGTCATTTAACAGACCGGTTCGCCACATATCCCATTCCTGTCCGCGCACAAAGTTCCAGGATTGATATCCGCGGTGGTAGTTCATTCCAGGATAGTGCTGATGGAGACAATCCGTTACGACAAAGGAGCGATACCCCTCTGAGTTAAGCTGTTCGGCCAGGGTGGTGTCATCCGGCAGAATGGGGCTCCAGCCGGGCAGGTTCAGATCCTTGGTCAGGCCGTAGCGTTCGATATAGGGATAAGACGCCCGGTGCGGCTTCCACCTTTTGAATGGAAAAACCCGCTTTCCGGTCAGTATTCCCTGGCGGAACTGCAGGGTTGGCATTGCCTCGGGATAAGCCCGGTTAAACACGGCACTTTCTTTTGCAAACCGGTCCAGATTCGGAGTCTTGATCCAATCGTTGCCATAGGCGCCCACGTGATCTTTTCGTAGTGAATCCATTACGATTAATATCAGGTTCATCAATTACCTCCAGTATTCATTTACATTCTCAACCTGCGGGAGACATATAGTTTTCCGCCGTCGGATAGGATTTACGTCTATTTGAAATTCATTATTCGGGATGAGGATCGGGGGTTTTGTCCATGCCCCTCCCCCCAATGCTCCGCGTGAGGTCATCGGCCGCCTTCATCACCTGGCCGGCTATCTGGAATATCAGTTCGCCGTCCAGGTGGGCAGCCAGGGCCGAAAGCCCCAGGCTGGCTGTGATCCGGCCGTTAGCGTTAAACACGGGTGCGGCCACGGCCCGGACCAGATCCAGGTTTTCCTGATCGCCCAATGACCAGCCCCTGCTGCGGATAATTTTCAGGTGCTCCCGGACTTGATCCGGATCGGTCATGGTCCGTTCCGTACGCTTGGGCAAGGGACCTTCTCCCAGGATCTGATCCCGTAGCTCCTCATCCATCCAGGCCAGCAGCGTCTTGCCTATGGCTGTGCAGTGCAGGTGGAAGCGCTGGCCTTCCCAGGAGTGCCAACGGAAGTATTCGTTGGCATCAATTTTCAGCAGATAAAAGGCGTCCAATCTATCAAGCAGGCCCAAATGACAGGTGTAGCTGGTGCCCATGACCAGTTTTCGCATAATCGGTTTGGCCGCCTGGCGCAGGTCAATATCCGTAACCGCGAGGCTGCCGAGTTCAAACAAACGAAATCCCAGGTGATACTTGGTGCCGTCCTGCGAACGGCGCAACAGCCCGAATTCCAGCAGGGTTTGCAGAAGCTGAAAGGCGCTGGTCCGGGGGATCTTCAGCTGTGTGTAAATCTCGGTGAAAGTGGTTCCCGAATGTTTGGACACATACTCCAAAATGGCCATGGTTCGAATCACGGCCGGAACCCGGTAGCTTGAATCCCCTTTTTTATCAAAAGACATATTCACTTTACAGGCTTTCCAATTCCCCGTTTGGCGCTTTTCGATTTAGTTCAATTTGTTAATTAATACTATTATATGGTATCCATGGTTCCATATATCGATACTTAGTATATTCAGACCGGATTTTACAGTCAAGCAAAATCACCCGATTCCAAAGCCGCGGGGCCAGAGAAGTCGATTATCATCGATACATAACAAATATCATATCCCGTCACCATATAATATAGATATGGGATCACTCCTCACCAGCAAGAAAACCCCTTGACATAAGATATTTGTTGTTACATTATGTCGTAAATAACATTCGATATATTGTACTACCAACTTGGCAATTCCTTTATCGAGACATGGCGGTTTTATCTAAACCAGGCATGGCATCGCTATTTATGAGATTCAAACCCGGCAGGAGAAACATTTGCCCCCGGCAGCCAATGCCCCCGGGTCGGCCCAAAACGTGATGCCATCAAAGGGAAAGTGGACTGATCGATGGATATGCCTACGCATAATGCGAAGAAACCGAAATCATCCCTGCGGCATTCTATTTACCGATTTATCAATCACAGAATCTCTTTGGTTTTCCCCCTCCCGGCCCTGTTGACCTTTGCCTTGCTGCTTGCATTCCCTGTTTTTTACGTCATCAACATGAGCTTTCACGAATGGGATTTATCCGCCCTGATTCCACCTGAGTTCATTGGATTCGACAATTACATTAATGCGTTCCAGGATAGCCGCTTCTGGCATGCCCTTTGGATAACTTTCTATTTCACCGCGCTGTCCATGGGCGGCACCATCGTGCTGGGTGTGGCTGTGGCGCTCTTGGTGCATCGCGACTTTTTTGGAAAAGGTCTGGTGCGGGTCATACTGATCATCCCCATGACCGCCACCCCCGTGGCCTTGTCCCTGATCTGGTCCATGATGCTGGAACCCACCATGGGCATCATGAATTATTTTCTGGAGTCGTTGGGGCTGTCCGCGCTGTACTGGGCGGCGGACCCAAATTTAGCGGTGCCCACCCTGGCTCTGATTGATGTCTGGTTCTGGACACCGTTTATCGCCCTGATCGTCATGGCCGGCCTGCAGGGAATTCCAGAGGAGGTCCTGGAAGCGGCCCGCCTGGACGGGGCCAAGGGAACAAAGATGCTCTTTAAGGTCATCCTGCCCCTGGTCCGGCCGCATATCGTCATGGCTGCGGTTCTGAGGGTCATTCCAACCTTAAAGACCTTCGATCAAATCTATATGATCACTGGCGGCGGCCCCCTCCAAGCCAGTGAGACCCTCAACTTGTATGTATTTCTGGAAGGCTTCGAATTTTTCAACCTGGGATACGCCTCAACCCTGGGAGTACTCCTGTTGATCGCAATCCTGTTGATCACCATTTTCATCAACAAATTCCGGGCAAGGGAGTGGACTTATTAATGAGCCAAGCACAAACAATCAAGATACTGAAAACCGGGGTTCACCGGCTGCTGGTGCTGATGGTGGTGCTGTTCTTTGGATTCCCCCTCTTCATCATGGTCACCAATGCCCTGAAACCTGAAATACTGGTCAACCAGCTGCCGCCGATCTGGTTCTTCAAGCCGACCCTGGAGCATTTCATTGAAGTGTTCAACCGGTACCCCTTCGCGCAGTATATGCTTAACAGCGCCATCGTCTCGGTCAGCGCCACAGTCCTGGGATTTGTCCTCGGCTTGCCCCTGGCCTACACCATTGCCCGGTTCGCCCAACGCAAGTTGATCACCTTGATTCTGGGCATCCGGATGATACCCTTTATCTGCCTGCTGATCCCCTGGTTCATCATGACCCAGGAGTTGGGCATGCTCGACTCTTACCCGCCTCTTATCCTGACGCACCTGGTCTTTACCATCCCGTACGCTTCCATGATTCTGTTGGGATTTTTCGAGGACATTCCCCGCGAGCTGGAGGAGGCGGCCCGCATAGACGGTTGTTCCCAGATCGGGACCTTCTTCCGGATCATACTGCCCTTGGCTTTGCCGGGCATGCTGGCCGCCGGGATCATCGCCTTTACTTATTCCTGGAATAACTTTTTGTTCGCCTTGGTCCTGACGGGTTCCAAGGTCAAAACCCTGCCCGTGGCGGCCTACGGATTCCTGGCCATGGACCATATGGACTGGGGCGGACTGTGCGCTGCCGCCACTCTGATTACCGCTCCGGTGATCATCTTCGTGTTTTTCGCCCAGCGCTACCTGGTCAGGGGACTGATGGCCGGCGCCTTGAAGTAGAAGTTCAACCCGTGAGGCCGGTGGGTTCGATGCGGTTCATGGAATAGAAACAGCAAGGAGTTGCCAAATCAATGGCGGATATAGTCTTTAAAAATATCATAAAAAAATTCGGCAAGGTCGTTGCGGTGAACGAAGTAAACGTAACCGCCCAAGATAAGGAGTTCATGGTATTTTTGGGGCCATCCGGCTGCGGGAAAACCACCTGTTTGCGAATGATAGCCGGCCTGGAAGAGCCCACCAGCGGGGATATTTTCATTGGCGATCAGCGCATCAACGGCATCGATCCCCGGGACCGGGATATTGCCATGGTCTTTCAAAACTATGCCTTGTATCCCCACATGGATGTCTATCGCAATATGTCTTTCGGTCTCCGTCTGCGCAAGGTTTCAAAAGATGAAGTGGAGCGCCGGGTCCAGAATGCGGCAAGGATACTGGGGATTACCGAGCTGTTGGATCGAAAGCCCAAGGAATTGTCCGGCGGGCAGCGGCAAAGGGTGGCCATGGGCCGGGCCATTGTCCGCGAGCCCCAGGCCTTTCTATTTGATGAACCCTTGAGCAACCTTGATGCCAAACTGCGGGTGGGGATGCGGGCCGAGTTGGCCAAGCTGCATGAACAACTCCAGAAAACCATTGTCTACGTGACCCACGACCAGATAGAGGCCATGACCCTGGCGGACCGGATCGTGGTCATGGAAAAGGGCCGGATCAGGCAGGTGGGCAAACCGATGACCATCTACAATGAACCGGAAAACCTTTTTGTGGCCGGTTTTATCGGCAGTCCGTCCATGAACTTTTTCAATGTCCGGATGAGTGAAGAAAACGGGAATCTGTATCTGAACGGTGAACACATTAAGCTGCGCGTTCCCGGATCTTTAAAGGAGAGGTATCAGAGCCGCAAATCCGGAAACCGGGAGACGGTTCTCGGCATTCGGCCAGAGCATATTTATGATAGTGGACTGAAGAGGACCGAACCCGGTGAAGAGCCCCTGAAGATGGATATTGAAGTGGTCGAACCCATCGGATCGGGAGTGATCCTCCTGGGCAGCCTGGGACCGAACAAAATCACCGCCTGCGTGAACCCCAAGTCCGAAATTCAACCCCACACCCAGGCCCAACTTTTGATGGACATGAACGAGATGCACCTGTTTGACCGGGAAACCGGGCAGGCATTGTAAAACCGCGGGGCCCTGCGATCTGCGGTTAATAAAGATCAAGGGAGAATGTCATTTTTAACCTAATCCCAATCAATTAAAGAGGAGCGACACAATGAAAAAGCAAATTTGGCGAGTGCTAGCCCTCACCTTGGGTCTGGCACTGATTCTAATCGGAACCGTGAATGCGGCCGGATTCAATTGGAAACGGTATGAAGGGACCACAATCCGCTATGTTGGCGAGACCGGCCCCACAACCAAACACATCCGTGAAATTCTGCCTGAGTTTGAGAAACTGACCGGCATCAAGGTATTGTATGAGGATTACGTGGCCAAACAAATGCGGCAAAAGATTGCGGTGGAGCTCGCCGGGAAATCCAACAGCCTCGACATGTACAACACCCTTCCCATGGTGGTTGGCCGTCAATATTTCAAAGCCGGTTTTATCGAGACCTTGGACAAATATGTAAACGACCCGACCATGACCAGCCCTGATTACGATTTCAAGGATTTCAGCCAGGCCACCCAGGATATCTGCCGCCGCTATTTTGGCGGCAAGCTCGGCTGCATTCCCATTTCACCCCAGACCCAGATTCTTTACTACCGCAAAGACCTCTTCAAAGCCGCAGGCCTCAAGCCGCCTGAAACCCTGGAAGAAATGGAAGCGGCCGCCAAAAAACTTTGCCAGGACGTAAACGGCGACGGAAAGATTGATATCTACGGCATCGCCTTGCGGGGCAAAGGATATGAAGCCGTCACGCAGCTTTCCTATTATTTGTATACCATGGGCGGCAAATGGCGAAAGGATGACGGCAGCTGCAACATGACCTCTGCCAAGAACTTGGCCGCCCTGGATTTCTATGGCCGCATGCTTCGCAAGTACGGCCCTCCGGGCTCCGTGAATATGAACGAAGTGGAAATGCAGTCTCTGTTCGCCCAGGGCAAGGCAGCCATGTACAGCGATATCGCCACCCGCAGGGCCGTGTTTGAAGATCCGAAACGTTCCAAGGTTGCCGGCAAGGTCGGTTATCTGAAGATTCCCAAGGCGCCGGATGGAAACCGTCAAATGATGCTGCCCTTAAACGCCATGTATATCTCGTCTTTCTCAAAGAAGAAGGGCGCCGCCTGGTACCTGATCCAGTATCTGACCAGCAAGGAAACCCTGCTCCGCTTTCACCTGGACGGCCTGGCCTCGCCCCGTGTGTCATCCTGGCAATCGGAGAAATATAAGGCAAAGGAAACGCATCCCGACTGGGCCGAAGCGACCAGCTACGGCATCAAAACCGGTATACCCCTCAATGTGCCGGACGTTCAGGCCGTGGGCAAGGCCCGTGAGATCATCGGCCAGGCCATTCAAGCCTCCATTCTGGGGCGTGATGTGAAAGAGGCCGCCGAAAAGTGCTGCAAGACATGGAATAAGCTGCTGAAGAAAACCGGCGACCTGTAAGCCGCCATCCAGATCCAACCACGGACTGTCCGGGCATTTTCACCGGGCAGTCCGTTTTTCCACCCGGCTGGCGCCGGAGCGGCAGGGTTTTTGAAAAAACTTACGCGCCAAAGCTGGCGCGGTTCACCCCCCTTAGAGGCGGAGTGGACGGATTCCGATTCGATCAACCAGTGGCAGGCGCCGCGGACAGCATTCCAAACAGGGTCAATCCGCGTACTCCGGATGAAAAGGACATCCGGGAACTTTTCGCCAAGACCCTGGGCTTGGGCATCCGCCGTAGTATTGACTCAAGGACAGCACTAACAAAGCCTGGCTTGGGTGTCTGCCCTGATGATAAGGAAGGACACGACCATGAATCTGGTATTTATCACCATTGATTCCCTGCGAGCCGATTTTGTAGGCGCTTATGGAAACGATTGGGTTCAAACTCCGAATCTTGATCAATTTGCACAGCAAAGCACCCTGTTCAAAAAGGCTTATCCTGAATCCCTGCCAACCATTCCGGCCCGCAGGGCACTGTTCACAGGGCGCAGATGCTATCCCTTCAGGGACTGGAAATACGACCCGGCCTGGCAGGTTCCGGGATGGGTCCCCTTGCCTGACCAGCATGAGACCTTGGCCGAGACTCTGGGCTCGCATGGTTATCTTTCCTGCATGGTGACGGATGTTTTTCACATTTACCGGCCAAAGATGAACTACCATCGCGGATTCAGCGAGTTTCATTTCATCAGGGGGCAGGAATGCGACCGCTTACATACAGGCGCTACTCATAATGACACCAGCGTCGACAAGTACATGACAGACCGCATGGACAAAAACACCCGGCGGCCGCGCGAGCTCGCCATGTACCTGAGAAACGTATCCTTCCGCCAAAGCGAGGAAGACTACTTTCCGGCCTTGGTCTTCCGGAAAGCGTCCCAGTGGCTGGAACAAAACTACAAGACCGAGAACTTCTTTTTGTATATAGACTGCTTCGACCCCCATGAGCCCTGGGACCCGCCCCAGTACTACCGCGACCTGTACAATCCGGGCTATCAGGGGGTTGAGGTGATCATGCCCGAATATGTGGAGGACTATTCCGACTATCTCACTGACGAAGAGTTGAAGCACATGCGGGCTCTTTACGCCGCCGAGGTCACCATGGTGGACCAATGGCTGGGGCATTTTTTAAATAAGCTCAAGATAATGGGCCTTGAGAAGAACACCCTGGTGGTGATTAACAGCGACCACGGCCACCCGCTAGGTGAAAACAAGATAACCGGCAAGCATGAAAAAGCCATGCTGCCCAGCCTGCTGCACATCTACCAGGCCGTAAGGCATCCCAAGGGATTGGGCAATGGACGTTCGGTGGACAGCTTCGTCTATAATCATGATCTATACCCTACGGTCTTTGAATGTCTGGGGCTGCCGGTTCCGGACTGGGCCGAGGGCAATTCCCTGGTTCCCCTGATGGATGGAAGCAAAGACCGCCTGAGAGATTATGTGACCACCATATTCAAAAACTACGCCTGGGCCAACAACGGTGACTACAGCCTGATGGCCCGGGTCAACAAATCGGATTTCCAGCTGTTTGATAACAATAGCGACCCGGGAAATCACCGTAATATTGCGGCGGATAACCCACAAATCTGTGAGAAATTGTACGCTCTGCTCGAAAAGGACGCTAAGGGACCTTTGCCCTACTTTGATGTGATCCCCTTGGACGAAAAAATCCATCCTTAGATCCAGGCGCAGGAAGGCGCCCGCGAAAATGGCAGAGCTGAGACTATTCAATTTGAAAAAAAAGTGAGGTTAGTTGAGCATGAATCATATGTGCCTGCTTGGCCTGAAAACCGAAATGGCTATTTATGCCCCATAAGCCAATCAAACGGGAATGATGTTATGAAAATAAAGGCGGTAAATACTTTTCACATAAAGTTCCCCCTGAAAGAGCCATTTGGATTTTCCCAATTTTACTACGCGAAACGGGAAAATTTGCTGGTGGAAGTGGTGGCGGAGGACGGCACCAGCGGTTGGGGCGAATGCTACGGCCCCGCAGCCCCGGTACGAGAGGCCATACACAGCCTGCTGGAGCCTATACTGGTGGGCAAACAATGCCTGGACCTGGAACTTATCTGGCATCAGATATGGCGCCGCTACATGGATTACGCCCGCTATGGCAGCATCATTGCCGCCCTGTCGGGTGTGGACATTGCGTTGTGGGACCTCAAGGGCAAAATCCTTGATCAACCGCTTTACAAACTGCTTGGCGGCAGCCCAACCACCGAGATTCCCTGCTATGCCACTGGACACTACTTCCGTCAGGTGGATGAAGACAAGGCGATTGACATCATTCTTCAGGAGGCAGCCCAAAACCTGGAGAACGGATTCGCCGCTTTGAAGCTGAAAACCGGCAAGAACCTTGAATGGGACCTTCGCTTGATAAAGACAGTGCGGGAAAAGTTCCCCCGGGCCAAGCTGATGGCGGATTCCAACCACGCGTATAACCTGGCGCAAGCAGTCAAGATAGGTCGTCTTTTAGACGAGCTGGATTTTTTGTTCTTTGAGGAGCCCCTGGCCCCCCACGCCCTTGAACAATTCGCGCTGCTGCGCGCCAAGCTGGATGTCCCCCTGGCTACCGGAGAATGCGAGCAAACCCGTTTTGGCTTCCGGAGGCTTTTGGAGTCCGGCGGCGCGGATATAATTCAGCCGGATCTGGCCCATTGCGGCGGCATCTCCGAAGGCTTAAAGATCAGGGCCATGGCCAATGCCATGGGAGTGGATGTCACCCCCCATGCCTGGGGAACCTGGATCGGGTTTGCGGCTGCGCTTCATTTCCACGCCACTTGCCCGCCCAACCCGGGCAAATTTGAGCCGGAGCCTCTTTATCTGGAATGCGATAATTCCGAAAACCCGGCCAAAGAAAAGCTGTTCAGCATCGGCATTGAAATCAATCACGGAAAGGCGGTCCTCCCTGATGGCCCGGGGCTGGGGATTGAAATTTATCGAAACGCCTTACCGAAGTCGACAAGGTGAAATACGCGGAAATGTAAGCACGCAGGAAAGACTGTGGAAATTAAGTGATTCTTTAAGTTGACAGATGAGAATCGCCAAGCTGTCTTGTGAATATCCCCCAGTAGTTAAATGTGGGATGCAGGATAAATGCAGTAATAAAGATAACCCTGGCAACAGCACTGCCAATATGATCTAAATGGAGGATTGATAATGACTGCGGGAAAATCTTTTACATTCATGAATATTCCTCATCGGCCCAAGAAACCCAGAAATACCGGGATTACCATGATGGTCGATCAGGGAATAGGACTGTCTTATCAAAAAGATTTACTCAACATGGCGGGTGAATATATAGATCTTGCAAAGATTGCAGTTGGAATTTGCGGATTGATTTCCGAACAGGATATTTTGGACAAAATATCCGTTTACAAAGAGCATGAAATAAATACATTTATCGGCGGTCAATTCTTGGAGTACGGCATACATCATCAGGGCTTGGAAATAGCAAAGTCATACTTTCAGGAAGCGCGGAGACTTGGGTTTGAGTATTTGGAGGTCTCCGACAACAATCTTCAAATAAATCCGGCAGATAAATATGAGTTGATCCGAATTGGCGCTCAAGAATATGGATTGACAATCCTTGGTGAGGTGGGCTCCAAATTTGAGTCCAGTTCGACCAAAGCAATGGTGGAAGGAATAAAGGGTTGTCTTAATGCCGGAGCGTGGAAGGTCTTTGTTGAAGCGGCCGAATTAACGGATAAAACGGATGGCTCAATCAAGGAAGACGTGATTATGCAGATTTCCCAGGAAGTCGATCTTGAAAACATCATTTTTGAATTGCCCGGGACCTGGATAAAGAACGTTCACCACTGTGACATTCATGATATGGCTATTTTCATGGTTAACCAGTTTGGATCTGGCATTAATTTAGCCAATGTGGGGCCCACTGAAGTGATAATGCTGGAAACTTTGCGCACCGGAGTTGGAGTAATATTGGACTAAGAAAAAATTTATTCCCTGCTTAATGAGTGTCTCTCAAGCTTTGACAATTGGGGAATACGCCTACGTGCACCAAAAGACTGAGTGGTGCTGGTAGAATAATTTGGAATACATTTTACTAGCAGGGTGGTGAAAAACCTTATTTTGGTTCAAAGACGAGGCGGCCGCCATTTGAGAAGCGCGGTATATACCATAATATATGAGCATTCGAAAACACAGCCGACGCAGTATTTGGGCCAAAAGAGCAGTTTTTCAACACCCTGCAAGGACAAAATTTAAAAACTGTCGAAAAAACCTTTTATACTTCAACAATTTAATGCAGATCATGGATCAAGAAGGGGCGAAAAGTGTTCAGCGGCTTGCCTCTTGATCCATAACAAATGATGTCCACACACAAATCATTTGACAAATCCAAACAACTCGGGCAGCCACATCGACAGCGCCGGTATGTAAGTGATAAGCAACAAAATAAACAATTGCACCGCTATAAAAGGAGCAATGGCTTTTGAGATTTTCTCCACCGAAACCCCCGCAATCGGAACGGCGGAAAACAGGCAGGTGCCAACAGGGGGAGTGCTCAGACCGAGTATGATGTTCACTACCATGACCAGTGCAAAATGTAAGGGATCAATACCCACCGAGGTGGCCACGGGTGCAAGGATCGGCCCCAGGATGAGGATATTCGCCGTTGCATCAAGGATCATTCCCATCAGCAGCAAAAAAACATTGAAGATTAAAAGTATCAGGTACTTATTGGTTGTCAGCGCGGTTATGCCTTCCGTGATGATGCGGGGGGGACCTCCATGATATTAATAAGCCAGCCATAGGGCGCCGAAGCACCGACCAACAGCAGAATTATGCCCGATGTGACACCGCTTCGGTATAGAGACTGTACGATGTCGCCTACCTTGAGGTTCCGGTAAACGACCAGGCCCAAGAACATCGCATAGGCGACTGCGATCCCCGCCGCCTCTGTAGGAGTAAAAACGCCAAAGACGATCCCTCCGAGAATGATGAGCGGCATCAAGAGGGGCAGGATGGATTTTTTAAGTTCGGCGATAAAGACTTTGAGAGAAAAATGATCGGAATGCACCGGGTATTTTCTGCGAACGCTCATCACGTATGCCACCGTGATCAAGGCCACCGCGATTAAAAATCCCGGAATAATGCCGGCTACGAACAATCCTCCGATGGATACGCCCAAAGTGGCTCCATATAACACCATGTTCACGCTGGGGGGAATAATAGCGCCGATCATTGAAGAGCTGATTGTAACGGCTGCGGAAAAATCCGCGTCGTACCCTTCTTCTTTCATGGCGGGGATGAGAATTGAACCCACGGACACTGTATCGGCCACTGCCGATCCGTTAAGGCCCGCGAACAGCATGCTCACCACGATATTCATATGTGCCAGGCCGCCCCGAATATGTCCCACCAACGAATTGCTCAGGCTCATCAGATGATGGGTGATGCGGGCCGAGTTCATTAAATCGCCGGCCAGGATAAATAACGGGATGGCCATCAGTGGAAATGAATCAAGGGCTTTCCACATTTCGTGAGGAATCACTTGGGGGGAAAAGCGGCTGAAAAAAAGGGTTCCCACCAAGGGGATGAGTCCCAGACTGAAGGCGACAGGGATGCCTATGACAAGCAAAAACAGAAAGCCCAAGAATATTGCCGAAGTCACGGTAATGCTCCTATATTTCCTGAGACTTTTGCACAGGTTTATTGATTGCGAGTTTTTCGAAATCTTCCAAGATGAGATGAAGGTTATGGATGACCATAAGAAAACCTGCCAGGGGCATGCCCATCATTGGCCACCTGAGATGAATATTGACCACCCAGGAAAATGCAGGATTGGAGATTGCCTGCTGGATGCCGAGGATGACGAAATATACCAAGAAGAATAGTACGATAAAATGGCCCGCGAAAAGGGTCCAATTCCTCACGTCCTCTTTTAACCTGTCAACGGCCATGAGCAGACTGATGTGCAACCTTTTCCGAAGCGCAATGCCGGCCCCAAAGTACCCTGCCCACACCATGCACCATTTGGTTATCTCTTCCGGCCACATGAGGGCGTCATTAAGTACATAGCGCCAAAAGATCTGGATAAGCACCAAAGCGACGATGCCCATCATGGAAAGTATCATGAGCCATTTCCCGACGAAGTAAGCCCCCTGACTCAACGCAGCAATAAAACAAGCTGTGGTCTGGAATGCCGTCTTTTTCATCGGATTTTCTCCCGTCCATTCTTGCCCCGCCCAAGCTGCGCACACAATGCCCAAGCCGGGCCGGGTAATGTCCGCACCTTGCAATTAGGAGCAAAATCTCTATGGCGCGGGGGAACTATTCATCCCCCGCGCGTACCCATAGATTAAGGCTTAATACTTGTCCAGCGTGATTTGCGCCGCCTGAATGCGGTCCACAAATGCCTTGTCAATATTGAATTTTTTGATAAGCGGACCCCACAAGGTTTTGGCTGCGGAAACCCACTGCTTCAGTTCTTTCGTGCTGGGTTTGTAGAATTTGATCCCGGCTTCGATCATTTTGCGTTTGCCGAAATCATTCCAATACTGATCCTGAATGTGCCCGGTCAAGTCGGCTTCTTTCGCTGCCCGGTCAATGGCTTTCTGGATATCCTTCGGGAAGCTGTCAAACCTCTCCTTGTTCATAACGGCTACATGCCACAGGCTGATGCCTCCGGTTTCGACCACATACTTCACGACCTCATGCATCTTTGATATGTAGGCCCACATGGGGGTTGTGTAAACGCCCTCGGCGATACCCTGCATCAAAGAAGTGTAGGTTTCCGACCACGGAATGGTTACCGGATTGAAACCCCATTCTTTCATGACCTTGAAGTTGATCGGGGAGGCGGCAACCCGCATTTTCATTCCCTTGACATCGGCTGGGGTCTTCAGCGAGCGCTTGGTCAGCATCAGGTCTCGTTCAGCCCCTACCGGGAAGCACATAAGCAGTTTGAATCCGTCTTTATCGACCCTCTTATTCATTTCTTCACGAATCGGACCCGTCATCACGCGGTACCAGTTGTAACGGCCTATGCATATATAAGGAAGATCAAAAGGCAGGAACGCTCTGCCCAAGGTCGAATAATTGGCATTGGAGGTTATGGCAACATCGAGGGTGCCCAACTTGACCATCTCGATGAGCTTCAGGTCACTTCCCATCGACCCGGCCGGGTGAATCTCGACCTTCACTTGGCCATTTGAGTACTCGGCCACCCGTCTTTTGAACTCTTCAGCCACCCAGTAGGTGGTATTCTGATCCGTACCGGTGTGTGCATAGACGATCTGATACTCTTTGTCGGCTCCTATTGCGGGATTCACCGCGAACATGCAAATACCCAGCACCAGCGCAAAGGCACCTGCACATAAAAACGCAACATTGATTTTTTTCATCTCTTCCTCCCAGTTTTCGACACTTTATTGAGGGCAAATCCATTTCGGTAGCAATCACCACCATCGCGCGCGCTTTGAACCACCTCCCTTCTACATGGCAGCAATTCGTGGAAGGCGGCTTTAAAAAACCTGTTATCCCTTGCTGCCGATCGAATCCCGGCCACACGGCCTGCATGTGCTGCGAAATTGGGATGGTGAAATCCCCCAATCAGGCAATGCAGGCTTTATAAGGCCGACACGTCAATATACGTGGCGTTGGAATAAGCAATTGGTGCATATCCGTTAAGTCCGCAGCCTATCCGTGATTTATATGAGGCCAAACTCTTGGGGAGCTTGTCGGCTCCGCCGGCGTCCTGTATGGCCAGGTCCAGGAGCTTGCGGCACACCTCGGGATGGTCGGCCGCCACATTATCACGGTGCTCAGGATCGTTTTGAATGTCGAACAGGCGCGGCGCCTCTCCCCAGAGGTTGGCGTTGTACCACCATTTATCGTTTATAACCGTCACCACGGTTCCCCAGGCGGTTGAGGTGTGGTCCCTGCCCGAAGCGTCTGAAGAGGCCAGCTCCCAAAGGTTGATGCCCTCCATCTCCTCCGGCGGGGTGAGGCCGGCCATATGCAGCAAGGTTGTGGTAAGGTCGAAATTGTAGCAAAGCTTGTCGCAGGTTTGGCCGGCACAGGAGCCATCCGGATGCCGTATCATGAGCACCAGATCATTCACCGCCCGGGTGGAGGGGTGCCCGGTCTTGCCCACGAAGTCCTGATCCCGTGCCCCCATGGCCAGTGCGTGACCGTGGTCGCTGATTACGCCGACAACGGTGTCTTCCAGTTTTCCGGAATAGGCCAGGGCGTCCATGAAATGCCCGAACCAACGGTCCACCATGGTTACACTTCCGGCATAGTTGGCCTGTAGGCGTTTGAGTTCGCGCTCGGTCAACAGCCCCTGCCATTCCATATAGGGGCTGAGTGCGCAATCCGTGACCTGGCCATCCTCGTCATAAAGCCGCCGGTAATACGCAGGAGGCACCCAAGGTTCGTGAGGGTCGAAAGATTCCAAGGTCATGAAGAACCTTTCCGCCTCCAGATTGTCGTGCAGCCAGGACTCGGCCTTGCGGAAAACCATGGCGCAGCTGGTCTGGTCTTCGTCGCGATGAAACGTGTTCATCAGGTAGCGGCCCAGGAAGCGTTTACACCCCGAATTCTTTTTGTGGCTTTCCGGGATGAACGACTCCAAAAACTCATCGCTCAAGGCGGGGCCGGTATGGTAATTGTCCATCTCCTGCCCCCGCATGAATTGCCAGGAATCAAAGCCCCGGTGAAAATTGTTTCCTGCCTTGAACATGTGGTAGCAATCGCCCACAAGCGAAGTGCGGTAATTTTGTTTTCTCAGGAACTCGGCCACGGTCATGCGGTCGGCGCGGATAGGCCCCCAGCCGGGAAAGGAGTAGTTCACCGCCCAATCCTGGTCCATTTCACTGTAGGGGAATATTCGTCTCCCGGTATAGAGCGAACGGCGCACGGGCAGTGTGGGCAATGCCTCGGGATAGGCGCGGGTGAACTTGACCGATTCAGTTGCGAAGCGGTCCAAGTTGGGCGTCTTGATCCATGTATTGCCGTAGGCGCCCACATGATCCTGGCGCAGGCTGTCCAAAACAATAAGCACAATATTCACGGTTGCCTCCGGATATCATTGGAGTTATGGAATAAGACAATTCAGGGAGCCATAAGGGTTTTCATGCCGTCGCTTTTATGGTTCATAGAATCGTCGATCGCTTTTTTAAAATCAGTCAGGTCATAGGGAGAAGATGCGATTCCTTCGGAAGTGACCAAGCCCCTGGCCAGGAGATCAATCGCCACCGGATAGGTGCGCCACCCCAAGTGTCCTCCGATGATGGTGAGCTCCTTGATATCGCTGATGATCGACCAATCAAAGCTCACATCTTCGGCGAAAACCGAAAACTCCATCAGCCTTCCGCCTCTTCGCAGCATATTGACGGCCGATTTGACGCTGGCGTTGCTGCCCGCGGCCTCCAAGACCACGTCGCACCCGATGCCGTCTTCGGTAAGGGACCTGACTATCTCCACCGGGTCTTCCTGCCTGGGATTTATTGTGCAGGTGGCCCCCAGACGTTTGGCCAGATCCAGGCGTTGCTGGTCCACATCTATGGCAACCAGGTTGGCGGGATTTTTCAGCCTGGCCCCCTGCAGCATAAACATGCCAATGGGGCCGCAGCCCATTATCACCGCGGTTTCGCCCAATTGGATATTAGCCAGGTTGACCCCGTGCAGGGCGCAGGACAGGGGCTCGATTATGGCGGCGTCGGCCCAAGAGATATGCTCCGGCACCTTGTGAATCAGGCTGCCTTTGGGATAAAGCATATGCTTGGCCCAGCCTCCATTGGGGCCGCTGATGCCAAAGACATGGTGCACGTCGCAGCGGTTATATTCGCCCCTTTTGCACCACCAGCATTGGCCGCAAGGCACTATCTGCTCCGCTATGGCCCGGTCGCCAACCTTCAACCCCAGCTTGGCCTCGGCCTCGGGTCCAGCCTCCATCACCCGGCCGATGAACTCATGACCAGCCACGATGGGGGCCAGGTTGTAGGCCGTTTGCGCAAAATAGGCCTTGCCGTGGTAGATCTTGGGATCGGCCGCGCATATGCCGCAGCTTTCTATTTCAACCACTACCTCTTCGGAGCCCGGTTTCGGTATTTCGATATCCTCGAAGCGAAAATCCTCTTTACCGTGGATTACCACCCCTTTGCTCAGCATTGCCCGCCTCCTTCGTGGCGCAATGGTGCAAGATTTCGGCACAGTGAGGCGCCACAGTCCATATTGAATGATATCGATATCATTCAATAATAGTTTTTGGGCGAAGTCAAGCTGAAAATAAAAATTGTTTTTTCACTGCCAATTAATCTATTTTTAATATTTATTACAATAAGTTAATAATATTTACTATTTTTTTACCCCATTTTATGACCAACTATCTACAATGAGGCTGTAATAATTCTCTTTTGAATAAGGCTATCGTAATAATTTGATTTTATTATTTTTTTAATATTTTTACCAATTTTTTACGATTGCATTTTTAACTTGATTTTTAAATTACGAAATGTTATCGATAACAATTATACGGCGAAAATACGGAGTCCGTTAATCCAAAATTGGGAAGTGATCATGAAAAAGTTCATTAACGATCCCTATCAGATGGTGGACGAAATGGTGGAGGCCTTTATTCAGGTCCATTCGGATAAGGTGAAAAAAGCCGCGGACACCAGAGCAATTGTGCGAAAAGACGCCCCTAAAAAGGGCAAGGTCGGCATCGTGTCCGGCGGAGGCTCCGGCCATAAGCCCGCCTTTGTAGGGTTCATCGGCCAAGGCATGTTGGATGCCGTTGCTGTGGGGGAAATATTCACCTCTCCCCCACCCAATGCCGTTTTGGAGGCCGTCGAAGCGGTGGACGGCGGCAAGGGAGTCTTGTTCCTTCTGGGCAACTACGCCGGCGATGTGATGAACTTCGAGTTGGCTGCCCAACTGGCCAAGGCCCGGGGGATAGAGGTTGCGCAGAGCATCAGCACGGACGATATTTCGGGTTTCCCTCCCCAGCAAGCACATATGAGACGCGGGGTGGTAGGTTCCATGTTCTGCTGGAAGGCGGCGGGGGCCAAGGCCGAGGCCGGCGGCAGCCTGGCGGAGTGCAAAGAGGTTGCCGACCGCATGAACCGGAACACCCGCAGCATCGGGGTGGCCTTGGGCCCCTGCACCATCCCGGCCAAGGGAGCCCCGACCTTTGAATTGCAGGACGACGAGATCGAATACGGAGTGGGTCATCACGGCGAGCCAGGCATGAGGAAGGACAAACTGGATACCGTGGATAACTTGACCGCGCAAATGACCAAAGATGTCATAGCCGATCTGCCCTTCCGAAACGGGGACCGGGCGGCCCTGATGATTAACGGCCTGGGAGGCACGCCAGCCATCGAACTCTACCTGGCCTACAGAAAAGCCCGGCAAACCGCGGAGTCGCTTGGGATAAGCGTGGAGATAAGTCTGGTGGGTCAATATTTCACCGCTTTGGAAATGGCCGGATACTCCGTTACCTTGGCCAAACTGGATGAGGGGCTGGAAAATCTTTTGAGGGCCCCGGCGGACACCTGCATGTTTAAAATGCCGGCCTGAAGCAACAGGCCTGATGTCTAAGTAATATTAAGCAAGGAATCCGGACAATGAGCGCCAGAATAACCGTCCAAAACCTACACAAAAGCCTGTTGCAACTGTGCGACACCATGGAAAAGCAAAAAAACTATCTGTCGCAGCTAGACGGAGCCATCGGCGACGGCGACCACGGTATAAACATGGCCAAATGCTTTAGAGGCGTGAAACAAAAGCTGGCTACCGCAACCCCTCAGGATATCGGCGGCATGCTAAACTTGGTGGGTTCGGAAATCATGAATTCCATCGGGGGAGCAAGCGGCGCCTTATACGGCACCCTGTTTTTGAGCATGGCCAATGGAGCCCAAGCCAAATCAAGCATAGGCCTGGAAGATTTGGTGGCCATGTTCAAAGCGGCCTTGGCCGGTGTCCGGGCGATCGGCAAAGCTGAGGCCGGTGATAAAACCATGCTCGACACGCTGCTGCCTGCGGTGGAAGGGCTGGAAAAATCACAAAAGGAAAGCCAAAACCTGGCCTCTGCCTTGACAGCTTTTGACAAGGCCGCTCACAATGGTATGGAATCCACCAAAGACATGAAGGCCAAAATTGGCAGGGCTTCCAGACTTGGCGACCGCACCTTGGGACACCTGGATGCCGGTTCGGTTAGCTGTTTTTATATATTGAAGGCGTTTGTAAACGCGTATGATGAATAATCGGATAAATATCGCCGCTCGCATCTCTTTGGTGAGTTGTGGGGTTTATATGGGCAATTAGTTGCCTGGATAGTGGATGGAATGGGATAGCATACGGGATATTAATTCAGGCGAAAACCATTGCAGGATAATGTATTTTTGCTGAACATAGCCTCATTTATCAAGTTGACTAAAAGGTTAGTGATGCAATTATGTTTGGCATTTTTTTCATTTAAATATTAACTTTCAACTATGCCATTGTTTTCGTTAATGACTAAATGTGGTTTAACATTTTAGGATTGAATGGAATTAATTATTGCTATGCCTAATATTAGTATGAAGGAACTGGCAAAAAAACTTAATCTCTCACCCATCACCGTTTCAAGAGCGATAAAGAGCCCTCATTTAGTCAAAAAATCTACAAGAGAACGCATATTATCCGCTATGAAAGAATATCAATACGTTTATAACGCTGCAGCCGGAGAACTGAGCAGCAAGCGCAGCAACACTATTGGTATTATTACTCCGCTAATGGATAATTATGTGATCGCGAAATCGATTGATGCTTTTCAGAAATCTCTTCCGGAAAAATACACCTTAATTATAGGATCTAGTGATTATAATCCAGAAACGGAACGTATGCTGCTGGGGAAGTTTTTGGAGCGTAATCTGGCTGGACTCATAGTTTACGGTTTTAGCCAAGGTCAAGAGGATCTGATTGAAAGAATCCAGCTCCAAAGACTTCCTTGCGTGATATTACATGAAATTTTAAAACAATCAGATATCAGCTATGTTGGTTATGATAACTATAAAAGCGCCTTTAAGGCGACAGAGCTCTTAATCCATCTGGGCCATAGGCGCATTGGTCTGATCATTGGGCCTTTTTCAATTATCGGCCGCATTGTTAAAAGATATTCCGGGTATAAAGCTGCATTGGAACAGTACGGCTTAGCCTACGACCCGAATCTGGTTCTGGAAAGGCAGCCCAGCCACCAGGAAGGCAAGCTAGCCATGGCTAGCCTTCTCAACCTGCCCGATCCACCCACTGCTGTTTTTATTGCGCATGATGAAATGGCTATCGGCGCTATGGCTGCGGTCAGAGAGCGTGGCTTGTCTGTTCCAAACGATGTCTCCATAGTAGGATTCGACGATATTCCCACCGCCGCTTTCTGCGACCCCCCGCTAACCACCAATAAAATACCGGCGGAACAGATGGGGAGCTTGGCGGCCAAAGCTTTGGTTGATCTCATAGACAATGGCATTGATCATGCCAGGCAATTCGAGTTGGAGGTGGAACTGATAGTGCGCGAGAGTTGCGTTGCATACAGGCGGCCCAAGAACAATTAAAACCACGATTGCAGATGGTTTTAGAGATCTATTCAACAGCGCAGTACCTTTTAAATTCGGTTAATAATCAGCGTATATTTGACATATTCTTCAGATTTGTGTGGCTTGAGCTAGTTGATACGATGTCATTTGTATTTATTAAAAAGTTTAACAGGACTTTGCAACGCATATTAAAATATCTCTTATTATTTTGTTGATGCTGATCACACTATTTTTGATTTTGTTTGACCAAGGAGCTATGGGTTATGAAAACGATTGCTTTGGGTTCTGATCCAAATGCATCTGAGCTGAAAAAAATCATCAAAAAACATTTAACCGAAAAAGGTTATGAATGGGAAGATTATGGCAGTGATGATCCTATTTACGCCAATGTGGCTTTCGAGGTTGCTGAGGCGGTTGTTTCCGGAAAACATGATCGCGGAATTCTAATGTGCGGAACCGGTATCGGTATGTGCATTGCTGCCAATAAGGTTCCCGGAATAAACGCAGCTCTATGCGCCGACCCTTATTCGGCAGAACGATCTATTAAGAGTAATAATTCTAATATAATGACACTAGGATCACAAGTTATTGGAACTGAATTGGCAAAATATTTGGTTAACTCATGGCTGGAATCTGAATATATACCGGGAGGAAGATCCGAAAATAAAATCCAACGAATAGAAAATTATGTTAAAGCACACCAATAACAAATAAAACACTAAATGACAATTCCTCTGGTACTTGCTTGTTTGCGTTTAAAAAAGTTGAAGTTTGTGAGGGCAAGATAACAAATGATTAACCTATAAACTTACAGCTTTTTAATGTAGTATTGAAAAATAGTAAGCCTGGAGATTATGCAATTATTTTTGAATATTACAGATGCTAACTAGGGACTATACGGCGGCTGGCACCTGTAAGTTTTGACTACATTAAAGATGCGACTTGAATACATAATAATGATTCTCATAAGATTCATTTAAGTATCTTTCAGCAGATACTAAATACTCCCGATTATCAATAAAATTGAACATGATCGCCTACCGCTTTTTTGGCTGCCATGCCTGTGATAGCGTGAACGTGGCAATATAAGAACATACGAAACTTAAATCGGTCCGGTTTCACTTCCCCAGCATTAAATAGCCACTCGTGCCTTTTATTCAATGCCGTATATCCTCTCCGGCCGTAAGGCCTAAAATAATCAGCCTCAAAGTTAACAAAAATCACGAATAGAGAGCAGGCTTTCTAGATTATGCCAGCTCTATTAGGAAACCAAACCAAATGCTCTAAAGGCTCGGAAGACGCATAGGTAAAGTCATTCCTCCCCCCGCTTTAGAGGAACGATTCAAGGGAGGATCTGATTCCAATATCGAACTGGTCAATGTTGCAGTAAAGCAGCTTTGTATAGTATAATAAAAGTTTATATAATTTATCATAAGCGGCCGAATCCCAACCTGATCACCGGGAATCGACAAGGCCTGACTATTAGGAATGAACCATGACTGTAAACGCTTCAAAGCTGCTTTTCGACGCCCAGGATTACGAACTTTTAGTTATTGTGAACGGGGTCTTGCGGCGTGAGGGGACCCGGCGCAAATTCAAAGGCCTGTTGCAGCCTTACCTTCACCCCAACGGAATCAAGGAGTTAGCGGCCTCTAAGGATTTGCGGGTGGCCTATGCGGTAATACACCTGTTGGATTCTTTGACCGAGGGACGCGCCGAAGACCGGTTGGGGGCTTTGCGAGCAGTACGCGACGAGGTGCTGCACTGCGCCCAGAGTTCGTTGCGCATCAACACCGGCCGGGTGTTGCTGGAAATCATGAAAGAGTTGGTGCGTACTCCCCAAAGCCGCCGGCAGTTGGAACTAGCCCATGACTTCCGAGTCGTTTCCTCCGGCAAACCGGTTTTGGTGCGCCGTTTGCTGCGGCGCTACCATTTATTGGAAATGCCCGAGGACTCCAGCCAGATAACCTTCGACGATCATGTGCATGACGCCAACACCAAGGGCCGCAAGTTCCCAACCCACCTCATTATGGACGCCTGGATAAAAGGAATCCGCTCCTTAACAGTCATCCACTATAACCACGTGCGGGCTGAGGCCTTGTCCGAGTTGCTGGAAGCGGCCGATATCATGGGCATCAAGGTCCGCATCGGGGTGGAATATTCCTGCCTGTGGCGAAACCGCTTGATCAGCCTCATCTGGTCGCCCCGGGGCTTCTCCGGAGCACAGGACTTCATGGATTTTCTGCAAAAGCCTCAGATACAAGAGTTGATGGAGAGGGGGCGCAAGGTATCTGAATTTCAACAGGGCCGGGTGTTGGATGCCCTGGAGTGCTTCAATCGAAAGGGTCGGCAGAGCATCAAAGAAGAACTTGGGCTGGAGTTGGCTCCCCTCATGGAAGAAGAATTTTTGGCTTTCGTAGGCACCGGCCAAGCTTCCATGATGCACTTCAGCCAATGTGTACAGGGGCTGATTTTGGCAGCCATGGACAAGGAAAGGCACCGATTGAAAGAATCCCTGGCCGGAGCTTCGGAGGCCCAGCGGCAGGTGCTGGCCGCCCGTTTGACAGAAGTGGAGCAGATCCAACCCTCCGAGGTCATGACCCGCTATCTGACGAATCCGCAGGGTGCGTGTTTCACGGTGATGAGGGCCGATGATCCCGGGCTCCCTGAGATGGTGCGCCAGAGCCCCTCCGACCTTTTGAAGATGTTGTCAACCTTGCACTCGGGCGCCCGAGTGACTTTGAACCTGACCGGGCTGGGGGTGGAAGACGTACTGGAGTTGGTAAACGAGTGCCGTGGGGGCATAACTCACCTGGAAATTTTTAACCTTAAAGACTATGTGCGGGAAAAATCGGCGCATTTGTCCCAGATCTGCCGTCTGCAACAAATTCTGAACTCTGGCAACCCCATTATTATCAAGCAATTCATACGGGAGATCATGGACCGGCTGGAAGGCAGCGAGGACCCGGACGCGGCAGAGCGGCTGGAGGGGCTTGCAAAGGTCTTACGCAACATCGAGAACCTTTGCGCCTATTACATGCGGGTTCCCCTGAAAAGCCGCCTGGGCAGCGATTCCACAGGGCATTCCAGCTATTCCCCGGCCATGGGTCTAGCCGTCCTGGAAACCTTGCCTCCCGGAGTGCAGCGCCGACTGAGCCGCAAGCAGGAGCACTCCCGCCCGCGCCTGCCTATCCACACCACGGTTCACCAGCAGATCACCTATCGGAAGAAGCATTCCGACCGACCCTGGCGCGAGGGCTTGCTGCGCATACTGCGCAAGATCCCGGGTCTACGCATACAGGGGCTGGAGTGCGCGCGGGACTGGCTGTCCGAGGGCCATAGTTATGTAGAAACGGGCCGGGGCAACCTGATCTCCCTGGGCGGTGGTTTCCAGACCAGAGACGAGGATCCTCCCGCCAACGGCAGCCATCCCGCAGGCTCCGGGCTGGGCCATTCTTGGGCCTATCTCAACACCGGCATTAAAAACTTTCTCAAAGTGCTCATAGGGTTCATTCCCGCCGCCCTGGCCTTCTGCTTATTTCACGATTGGTGGGTTCTGGCCTGGCTGGGTGCTCCCATCTGGTTTGCTATCACCGGCCTGCGCAACATAGTGCAGTCAGTGCTGGGCGGCGGCGGGATTCGCCGTTCGCCGGTTCTGTGCTGGAAGGATTATGTAAGCTGGGAGCGTCTGGCTGACAGTCTGATGTTCACCGGGTTTTCAGTGCCCCTTTTGGATTATCTGGTCAAGACACTGCTCCTGAAACAGGGGATGGGCATAACCACCAACACCGATCCCCTGGTCCTGTATACGGTCATGTCCCTGGTCAACGGGCTCTATATATCAAGCCATAACCTGTTTCGGGGACTGCCCCGTTCGGCGGTAATCGGCAACTTCTTCCGCAGCATACTGTCCATTCCTCTGGCTCTTTTGCTCAACTGGGGATTGGGCGGCCTACTGGCCTTTTATGAAGTACCGCAGGTGGATGACATGCTGCAGCGCTGGGCGGCGGTGATCTCCAAGGCCGCCTCGGACACGGTGGCTGGATTCATAGAGGGCCTGGCGGACCGCATGCGAAACATCAACTTGCGGGCGCTAGACTACCGTGGCAAGTTGAAACAGGTTTTGGAAACATTCGCCCGCTTGGAAGTGCGCTTTCCCGAGACCGACGCACTAAAGATGTTGGCCCAGCCCAAGAGGCTGCTGCACCATTCCTCGGATGACGTGCGCCATTTGGGCGACATCATGATTATCAACGCCCTTGACCTCATGTATTTCTGGATGTACCAGCCACGGGCGCAAACGGTTTTCCGGGCCCTGTCAACCCGCCTCAGCCAGGAGGAGCGCGAGATCATCAACCTGAGCCAACTGGTGCTTTCCCGCCAGCGGGAGGTCAGCCAATTGTTTTTGGACGGGCTTGTGGGTAACCATTTTTCCCGGGCCCTCTCCTTTTATCTGGACCGCTGGTCTCAGTATCTGAATATCTGCCGTAACTTGTTAGACCACATCCATCCACACAATCTTTCCGGAAAGGAGAGCGGCCTGAAACTAAGGTGATTTATATTTGTAAGGAATTCGCAGGAAATCCCACGGCCCGGTGGGGTCGGCCCGCGGCCCCACCGCCTGTGTAGATGATCTATGTAGGCTGATATGGAGACCGGCAAGATTCTGGATTTTTAACCAAGGGTATTGATCTGACGGCCGCCGTACATCCGTCCAGATCCCTTAAGATCATCCGAAACCCCTGAATAACAGATAAGCACTCTCCATTTACTGCTTATGCAAAATGGCAAGCCACGTAATGCCCGGAGCCCATATCCGCCAGCGGGGGCTCTTCCCTTATGCATTTGCCGTTTTTAAATTGGCACCTGGGGTGAAATCTGCAGCCTGAAGGAAGGTCGATAGGATTGGGGATATCTCCCGCCAGCAAAATCCTCTCGCGTTTGATTTCCGGGTCCGGTATGGGAACCGCGGAGAGAAGGGCCTTGGTATATGGATGCCTGGGGTTTGAATATAGCCTTTTCTTATCCACCAGTTCGATTATTTTGCCCAGATACATAACGGCTATCCGGTCACTTATGTGTTTTACCACGCTAAGGTCATGAGCAATGAAAAGATAGGTCAGATCGAATTCATTCTGCAGATCTATCAGTAGATTGATTACTTGCGCCTGGATCGACACGTCAAGGGCGGAAACCGGCTCATCGCAGACTATCAGTTTGGGCCGCAGGACCAGCGCCCGGGCTATGCCCACTCTCTGCCTTTGGCCGCCGCTGAACTCGTGGGGCGCCCGGTTTGCATATTCCGGAGCCATGCCCACCAGTTCCAGAAGTTCGGCGATCATTCTCTTTTTGCGGCTGCCTCTGGCAAGCCCGTGTATCTCGATGGCTTCCCCAATAATATCTCCAATCTTCATCTGGGGGTCCAAAGACATAAACGGGTCCTGGAATATGATCTGCATATTCTGGCGCAAGGGCCGCATCTCCCGGTAGCTTAAGCCGGTGATCGGCTTGCCCTCGAAATTGATTTCCCCCGAGGTGGGGTCCAAAAGGCGCAAAATCAGGCGTCCGGTAGTGGATTTTCCGCAGCCGCTTTCCCCCACAAGCCCAAGGGTTTCGCCCCTATTAATGCCGAAACTTAAGCCGTCCACCGCTTTTACGACCGATTTGCCCCGGCCGCCGAAAAATGACGACCGGTTGGCGGGAAAGTATTTAACCAAATCCCTGATTTCCAGCAAAGGCTCTGTATTCAATGTGTTCATGGCTCACCGGTCATACGAAATAATGATTATTAAATAGTTATTTATAACACCCTGGGCACGGCCGGATCAGTTTACCGCCAGGCATCTGACCTTGTGGCCGGGCCTCACGGTTTTAAGCTCCGGCTCCACCCTGCTGCATTCATCAAATTTTTCATCGCAGCGGTTATTAAACGGGCAGCCCGGAGGCAAATTCAGGCCGCTGGGCACATTGCCTTCAATGGCCGCGAGCTTGTCGGTTTCCCGGTCCAGCCTGGGAATGGATGCTAAAAGGCCCTTGGTGTAGGGGTGCTGCGGGAACTTGAAGATTTCCCTTGTGCCGGCCTGCTCCACCACTTTCCCAGCGTACATGACTATAACCTGATCCGCGAACTCGGCGACCACCCCCAAATCGTGGGTGATGATCATGATGGTCATATTCCTTTCTTTTTTTAGGGTGTTCATCAGATCCAGTATCTGGGCCTGGATGGTCACATCAAGCGCGGTCGTGGGTTCATCGGCGATCAAAAGTTCGGGGTCGCAGGAAAGCGCCATGGCGATCATCGCCCTTTGCCGCATGCCGCCCGACAGTTGATGCGGAAAATTATCTATCCTTTTGTCAGGAGCCGGAATCCCCACCTGCCTGAGCAGTTCGACGGATTCCTTGCGCGCCTCTGATTTGCTGATCCTGCGGTGCCGGATCATCGCTTCCGAGATCTGATTCCCTATGGTGTAAACCGGATTGAAGCTGGTCATGGGCTCCTGGTAGATCATCGAGATCTGGTTGCCCCTGATCTCCCTCATCTCGGCGGGCGATTTTTTCAACAGGTCCTGGCCGTTGAAAAATATATTGCCGCCGATTATTTTCCCCGGCGGATCTGAAACCAGCCTCATGACCGACAGCGCGGTAACGCTTTTTCCGCAGCCGCTCTCGCCCACCACCCCCAGGGTGCTGCCTTTTTCTATGGCAAAACTGAGCCGGTCCACAGCCGGCACAACTCCGGCCATGGTGAAAAAATGGGTTCTGAGATCCACCACCTCCAGCAAAGGAGCATGCGCCGCCGGCGGGTTACCATGTCTGGCAGTGGAGTCTGGTCCCGAACTAATCGTTTCGTCTAATACCTGGTTCATAAGGTCCTTCTGCTGGCCAAGCCTGAGGTTTTAATCACAGGGCCAAATCGCAGCCAAGTCCTTTTTCGCGGGCCGTCTGCACAATACGCCTGGCAAGTGTGATGTCAAAAATACTCAGCCCGAAACTGTTGAAAAATACTGAATGACCGCTCATATCCTCCGGTGGGGCTGCAAGCAGCTCACCCAATTCAGCGTGGATGTCTTTTTCGTCCACAAGCCCGTCGCGGTACATCCTGAACAGGCTTTTCAGGCTCGTGTTCTTGAATTCCCCCCACTTATCAACCACGATCCGGTCAAAGGCCCGCATGGCCTCATAGCTGAATTCAAAAAGCCCGATATGAACCGCCAGCAAGCCCCGGTGCACCCATGATTTTTCAACAAAAGGCTTTTCAGAGCTGGTGCAGGTAATCACCACATCACTCATCTCAAAAGCCCGAGGACCAAAATCCAACAGGGTGACTTTCCAGGGGAATATGTCTTTCAGTCTGTCCCGGAGCCGCTCGGCGCGCTCCCTGGTGCGGTTGACCAGATAGACTTCATCCATATCCGGAAAAAGCTGCGACAGCATGCGCAAGTGGGCCTCCGCCAGAAAACCGGCCCCGAACACCCCGGCTTTGGACGGGCTTTTCCAGCCCAGCCGTTTCATGGCCACCGCCGTGACCGCCGCCGTGCGGGCGGCCCCGATCAAGCCGCTTTCCAAGACCGCCGCCGGACAGGCCGAAGCGCCGTCGTTCAAAATGATGAGCCCCATCACATGCGGCAGATCGGGCCTGATCCCCGCGGGCCTGTGGGCAGTCCATTTCAAACCGGCAACCGGCTGATCCCCACCCACATAGGCCGGTAAAGCGAAGATTCCGAAGTCGCTGACACTGGAGCCGGCCTCTTTGCCTGCCGCCCGCTTTCCGGATTCCCATCCCGCCGCCAGCGGATTGGGCCAGCGCAGGGGCAGCTCCGGCGGCATGACGGTGCCCCCGGCCTGGTCCAGGCCAAAGGCGTTTTCAACATCATGCGCAGCCGCCTTGAAGTCCCAGCCGCCGCACTCTATGACATCGCGGCGCCCCAAATATTTTATTTCATCGCTCAATTTTTCACTCACAAAGTGCAAGCCATCTCAGGTTACACTGTCAACGGCCATGAATTAATCGGCTTTCGCCGCCAAAGCATCCGCAAAGGCAAAAATGCTGGGCTGCCCGCCGGTATGCAGGAAAAGCACGCTTTTCCCCTGCTCGATAGCTCCGCGCTGAACCAGATTGATGAGCCCGTCCATGGCCTTTCCGGTGTAAACCGGGTCGAGAAAAACGCTTTCCATCTTGGCCAACTGCATGATGGCCGCAACACCGCCCTCGCTGGGCATGCCATAGCCCGGCCCCACAAACCCGTCTTCCACCAGCAGGTCCTTATCGGTGATCTTATAGGGCCATTCAAGCAGCTCCGCCCCGCCGCTTGCAATGCGGGATATGCAGTCAAAGAAAAACTCCTTTTCGCGGCTCACGCTTATACCGATTACCCGGGTGTCGGGCCACCAGCGCCTCACCCCGACTTCCAGCCCGGCCTGGGTGCCTCCCGACCCCACCGCGGTCACGATGTAATCCGGCGGTTTAACGCCCAAATCGCGGAACTGCTGATCCATTTCCCTGACCGCATTGGCATAGCCCAGGGTGGAAAGGGGAGTCGCCCCTCCCAGCGGGATGATGTAGGGCACCTTGCCGCGGGCAGTGGCCTGTTCGGCCTGTGCGGCGATGCGTTCATCTATCACCTGGAAATAGTCCTCATGGGGAATGAAATCAAACTTGGCCTGCAAAAGCCTGTTAAGGAGCAGGTTTCCCTGCCAGGTCTCCGGCACCGGTCCTTTAAGCACCAGCACCGATTCCATATCAAAATGCCGGGCCACAGCCGCAACCATCCTGGCATGGTTGGACTGGTGTCCGCCGGTGGTGATAAGCACATCGGCCTTTGCCTCCAGCGCCTCGGCGATCAAAAATTCCATTTTGCGGGCCTTGTTTCCGCCTCCGCCGAAGCCGGTATAGTCATCCCTTTTCAGCCACAGATTTATTCCCAGATGCTGCCCGAATTTTTTCATCTGCTCCAAAGGCGTGGGTAAAAAGGCCATGGGGACCCTGGTGAAATCTTCTATTTGCCGCATATTAAAGACCTCCTGAGTTTTTTAGCTTTGATACATTGCCTGGACTGCGTTCGATCCCAGGTTTGTTGTTTCTAGTAAAAATTCACAAATAACCGGGGCTCTGTCGCCGGGCCGCCGAGGATCATGAGGAGCGCCGCCCGCCCTCGGCCGCGCAGCCGTGGAGCCAGAGGCACAAAGACTGCGCAAACCGGTTCATCCCCTGCAAAACCGCGTACTCATTCGCCCCGTGGGCATTGCCGCCGGCTCCCAACCCGCCCAGTATCAATGGCGCGCCTATGTTATCAAAAGCATAGGCCGGGGCTGAGCCGGGGCAAAAAGGCCAGATCTCGGGCTGGCGGCCCAGGGTTTTGTAGCTTTCCAGCAGGGGTTGCAGCCCCATCTGCTTCATGGAAAATTTACTGCCCGGATAGGAGTCCTTAATGGTGACCTCAAAATCCCCCAATCCGGACTGTTTCAGGCGGCCTTCGAAATCAGCCATTGCATCCTGGGGGGAGACTCCCGGGGGAAGCCTCAAATCAAAGCGGGCCGAGGCCTGCGCCGGAATGGAGGCCGCAGCCTGGCCCAGACCGGACTCCAGCCTGCTCAGGTTCAGTGAGGTTGTTGAAAGCAGGCGCTTCAGCATGTCAACCGGGTCCTGATCCAGCACCGGTCTGGATACGTTTCTGGACCGCAGTTC
Organism: Desulfarculaceae bacterium; assembly: GCA_963675675.1. Classification (GTDB taxonomy): domain Bacteria; phylum Desulfobacterota; class Desulfarculia; order Desulfarculales; family Desulfarculaceae; genus Dethiosulfatarculus. The sequence continues at coordinate 5,225,790 of OY776512.1, read as the reverse complement.
CTTTTCAATATCCATGCTGCGGGCCAGTTCCCTAAGCAGGGCCTCGTCCTCCGGGCTTAGGGGATTCCCCGGACCCTGCCTGAAAAAATCACCCCGGGGCGAAGCCAGCCGGTTCAGCCCATTCACCAGGCGCCAGGCCGGGGAGTCGATCCAGGGCAGATTGCTGCTGTGGGTCGGGGCCGTGGGTCCGCCCCATTCGCCGCCCCGTATTTCCACCCGGCCATGGACGATCCCTTTGAATCCGAGATAAACCCGCGGGCTCCTACCGTATTCACAGAATTCGGGGAAAATGGCCACATCGCAATGATTCAGCCTTGCCGCGTTTTCCTCTAAATAGGCCCTCAAGTTCCGGCTGCCGTTCTCCTCCTGGCCTTCTATGACCAGCTCCAGATTTACCGGCAGGCTCCCCGTGGAATCCAGCATGCATCTGATGGCGTATATTATCCCGGCCAGGGGTCCCTTGCTGTTTTCGGCCCCCCGGCCGACCAGACACTCGCCCAGATCAGGCAAAAAAACCACCTCGGCGGCGAATGGCGGCGTCTTCCAGTCCGCCTCCTCGGCGGGCATGACGTCATACATGCCATACAAAAGCACCGTCACCGGCTTACCGGCGTCCATGCGGGCGTGCAGCACCGGCGGGTCCGTATCAGGTGCGCCGTGCACAATCTCCGCGCCCAGACCGCACAGTTCGTCCAACAGCAGCGAGACCATCTCCGGTATGCCTTGCCCGGTCAGTGATATGCTTGGCTGGCGTATGAATTTTTGGGCGAGCGAGAGGTAATCAGCAAAGCATCTGTCGATCATTGACAGGTCGTTGTGCGTGTTATTAGCATCCAGGAGCTGGTTCGAGTTCATGCTTTTTTGCCACCCATCATTTATATCTGATTCTCGGGTCCAGGATGACATAGATGACATCCACCAAGAGATTGACAAACACAAAGACCGATGAACTAAGCAGTACGATGGTCTGAACCAGCGGGAAATCACGGTTGTAAATCGCCTGGATGGCAAGCCGCCCCACCCCGGGCCAGGAAAAAATCAGCTCGGTTATCACCGCGCCGCCCAAAAGCTGCCCCAGATGCAGGGCCAGCACCGTAACCAGGGGTATCAGGGCATTGCGGTAGCCGTGCTTCATCACCACCGTCTGCTCGCTGAGGCCTTTCCCGCGTGCGGTCAAAATGTAATCTTTTGACATTACATCGATAAGGCTGGCCCTGCCCAGACGGGTCATGCTGCTCATGTAATAAGCCCCCAGGCTTATTGATGGCAAAATCAGCTGCCCGAAGGTGCCGTATCCGCCGGTGGGGAACCAAGCCAATCGGACGGCGAAGAACAATATCAGGATCAGGCCCAGCCAGAATACCGGGATCGCCTGGCCCAGCAGGGCGAACATCCTCACTGAAAAGTCTATGATGCCGCCTCTTTTCAAGGCACCGACTATCCCGGCCAGCCCTCCGATGATGGTGCTCCAGGCAAGCGCGCTCAGGGCCAAAAGAGCTGTTGCCGGCAGCCTTTGGGCCACCAGTGAAACCGTGGATTCGTGGTAGCGCAATGACTTACCCAAATCCCCTTGCAGCGCCCGCCAAAGATAACGACCGTATTGCACGATCAGCGGATCGTTAAACCCCATGGACTCCCGGAAAGCGTCTATTTCCTGGTGCGAAGCGTCGGGCGGCATCATGAGAACGGCCGGGTCGCCGGTCAGGAAAAGGGCAAAAAAGACAATGGCGGAGACGCCTATCAGAACGATTATGGACTGGGCAAACCTGGATGCGATGTAGGAATACACTGGATTACCCCTTAATCTATTCTGGTGTTGGTTGCTTCTATCAGCCAGTCACCGATCAGGTTGAATGCAACCACCAGCATGCTGATCACTACACCGGGGAAAATTATGAGCCACCAAGAGGTGAAGATATAGGCCCGTCCGTCACCCAGCAGGTTCCCCAAGGTGGGGGTGGGGGGCTGAACGCCCAGGCCCAAAAATCCCATGGCCGATTCCAGAATGACCAGCCTGGGCAGATCGAGCGTGATGAGGATAATCAGCGGGGTGAGAATATTGGGCAGAATATGCTTGATTATCAGCCTGAAGCGGGAGGCCCCCAGGGCCTGAGCCGCCTCCATGTATTCCAGACTCTTCATGGCAAGGACCTGTCCCCGCGCCACCCTGGCATATACCGCCCATCCGGTTACGCCGAGCACGATAATCAAATTGGCCAACCCGGACCCCAGTATGGATACGATCAGCAGCACCAAAAGGATGAATGGAATCGCCAGCTGAATATCCGCCAGCCTCATGATGACAGTGTCCACCCAACCGCCATACAACCCCGCTAGCACACCGGCGGTGACCCCTAATGGCGCTGAAATAAGCATGGCAAGGGAAATGATATAAAGCGACACCCTGGTACCGGCAAATATGCGCGCCAAGAGGTCCCGGCCGAGCTGGTCCGCGCCAAAGGGATAAATCTGTTGATCGGCCGAGGCTTCAAACGGCGGCTGAAATACATTGTTTATGTCTTGGCTGTAGGGATCAACCTGCCACAAAAGAGGACCCGCCAGCACACCCGCTATTACAAGGGTCAGAAATGCGAACCCTACAAAAAAATCTATACTGACCCATTTTGATTTTTTCACTGATCGTTCACCATGTGATTGGTCCGGACCCTGACCGGCAGCCCGCGGGCCGCCGGTCAAGGTCTTGATTCAATTCAAGCGGATCATTGCCGCTTGCCCGGGATCATACTTGGGCGCGCAAAATTATTTAAACCGCATGTCATAGACCGGCATGCGGGCGTCGGCCCTGCCTTTCCAGTCTACGTTCGCGCGCATGCCGTACATTTTATCCTGCTGGTAAAGCGGCAGGCAGGGGACCATGTCATAGGCCAGCTTCTGGATGTCATGGAAGAGTTTTTCCCTCTTGGCGGCATCCACAGTGCTTCTAGTCTGGTCCAGCAATTTATCCATTTCGGGGATGTTAACCGTGGAATACGGCTGGGCGGACTTGTAAATCGCATAGACCGATGCGTCGGCATCCAGGGTCTGGGTGCTGCCCCAGGCCAGCATGTACAGGGGGTCCTGTTTGCCGGCGGGAACCTTTTGGATGTAGACGGTCCACTCCGGCACTTCCAATTTAACCTTGATCCCGATTTGGCCGAGCTGGTGCACGATGGCCTGGCCGATTTCGGCCCCTTTCAGGTAACGCCGGGTGGCCTGCATTTTTATCTCAAAGCCGTCTTTGTATCCGGCCTCAGCCAATAATTGCTTGGCCTTTGCCGGGTCGTAGGGATAAGGCTCCATTTTCAGGTAGCCAAAGTCATAGGGCCCGACCTGCGATCCCACCGCGGAACCGTAGTTGAGCACTATCTTCTCCACTATGGTTTTGCGGTCTATGGCATACAAAAGGGCCTGGCGCACCTTTTTGTCATCCAGCGGCTTTTGGTCCATTTTTATGCCGATATAGACTATAAGGCCGCCATTTTTAACCTGCTCAACCTTGGTCTGGGGATTTTTCTCGAGGATCTTTATCTGGTCCACCGGCAGAGTATCAATGATATCCACCTCACCGGCCATAAGGGCCGCCACCCGCGATGCGCTCTCGGGAATGGGACGCCAGGTGACCTTCTTCACCACCGGAGCGCCTCTCCAGTATTCCTGGTTGGCCAACAGGGTGATATGATCATCCCTTACCCATTCGCCGAACTTGTAGGGGCCGGTTCCGACCGGCTTTTGCGCAAAAGCGTCCTTGCCCACCTTGGCGATGTATGCCGGCGGCACGATGTAAGTAGGATAGCGGCTCATCCTGGTGGGCACCAGCGGGTCCGGCTTTTTAGTGACCACATTGACCGTGTAGTCGTCAACCACCGTGACATGGTCGATGGTCCTGATATAGGAGATGGTCGGGGCTTTGGCCTTTGGATCAAGCACGCGGTCAATGGTGAATTTAACCGCCTGGGAGTTGAAGGGCTCACCATTATGAAATTTGACGCCTTCGCGCAGCTTGAACTGCCAGGTCACATCGTCCAGCGCCTTCCAGGAAACCGCCAGACCGGGTACCAGTTTCATCTCCTTGTCCCGCAGAACAAGCGTGTCAAAGATATTATCCACTATGGTGGCGGCCTCTCTTAAAAAACCGGGGTCCATGGCCTGGGTGGAGACTGCGCGGCCTATGACGATATCATCTTTTGCCCATGCCGAAGCAGCACAAAAAAGGGATATCGACAAAACGAATGTTACCATCAATGCAAATGGCTTTTTCATATACCTTCCTCCGGTTGTTAGTTGATGAACTCAATCTTCCGACCAAGCTGGAACCAAGGGATGCTCTTATCCTGCCAGACAAAGAGCTCGTTGTTATAAATTAAAAATTCTTCCAAAAGTTCTTTCAGCTCTTTTACTTCCTGTGCCTGCAATATAGCCTCGGCAACTTCAGACACAACTTGGGCGGCATCAGTCAGTTTCCAGGTAATGTAGCGTTGTGAAGCGCTTTTCAAGTAAACCGACAAGAGTTTTTGTCGGCCTCAAAAGGAATTTCCCCCCCGCCTATCGCTTCCCGGGGGCACGTCCAATAGCTCTTGGTACATTCCCTCTATGACCGCGTTCATGCGATGGGACCGGTTTAGGAGCACTATGGCCACTTGGCCAAGGGCTTCTTAGATGATATTGGATATACTATGATCCCACTTATATTAATCGGGTCAGGCCCTCTCGCTGAACTAGTTTTCTATGCTGAAATAGCTTTCAACCGCTTCGGTTTCAAAGGCTTTCAGCGGTTCTGGAATTAACCTTAAATAAAGCTGACTTCCTTACCCAGTTTGAACCAAGGGATGTCCGAGTCAAGCCAAACAAAGAGAGTGTTGTTATAAATCAGCAGCTCATCCAAAAGATCTTTGACCTCTTGGATGTTTTGCGCCTGTTCCAGGGCCTGGGCGGTCTCTGACACCAGCCCGGAAGACTCGGGCAATTTCCAGGTCTGGTAGCGCTGCGCCCCAACCTCAAGCTGGAGGGAAAGCATTTTGAGTCCGGCCTCAAACGGTACCCGACCATCAGCGATTGCTTCCCGGTAAAGATAAATGTTCTTGGTCAGGTGATATATCTCCGCAAAGGAGTACATCACCGAGGCGAATGAATTGCTCTTTGGAAACTTAGTCTGCTTCAGAACCCGCATCTCCTCGGGCTCCTGGTTCCAAATCTCTTGCCTTTTGGCGGCAATCTTTTCTTTCAGATCTGCTATTTGCTGAGCCATTTCACACCCCTCACTTCACTGCACTGATTTCTGTCGGCACCACTCCGCCTTCAAGCACCTGCTGGCTGACCGACGCAAGGCCTTCCAAGCCCTCGGTAACCTTGGCAACTATGTTGCAAAAGCCGAAGGGCAGCAGCTCCCCGTAGAAGATGCAGAGCGTCTGCTGCAGGGGGTAATAACCCACGTCTCCTTTACCCACGTCTTTGAGCTGATTTTCTTTTTCAGCCATGAAGGGCACCATGACTATCAGTTCATCGCCCACGAACTTGGCGTTGGTGGTTACACTTTTGACAGGAAGCGTTTCCCACAGCTTTGCGCAGGTTTCCGGTGCATCCTCATCCAAAAGGTCGCACACGATTTTGTGCCCCTCGAACTTGATCTCAATCTGTCTGGGCATGTTCACCTTCCCTGATTGTATTGCGCAGGCGGGGTCATTCACCATCTTTGTCTGTCCTATGGCTCACCCGCCCGCATTGGGTATTTATAAAGTATCGTCATCAAGCCGCTCAGGCATACCTGCCCGCCGCTTGGTTGCCTTTTATCCCTTGGCCTGGAACCCGTAATCGCTTGCGGCCTTCTGTTGGGAAAGATAGCCTTTTTCCACATCATCCTGGATCTTGGCCTTTTCCCGGTCGGCGGGATCTCCATAGCCGCCGCCGCCGGAAGTCCGGGCAATGATCCGGTCCCCCGGTTCGGCCAAGAGGCTGCCCTTGGCCGGCAGCTCCACGGTTTCGCCATTGGCCTTCACCACCAGCCACCTGGAGCACGCGCCCGGCTTGCCGCCGTCCAGGCCCCAGGGCCCGGTGCGGGCCCGGTCGCTGAGCACCGAAACCTTGGCTGAGTGACCCACCACCGTGATCTCCCGGGTCAGCCCCATGCCGCCCCGGAATTGCCCGGCTCCGGCTGAATCGGGCACCAGGCCGTACCGGTCGACCCTGAGCGGATAGGCCACCTCGATAACCTCGGTGGGGGCGTTCCTGGTGTTGGTCATGTTGGTGTGGACACCGTCCATGCCATCCTGGTTGAACATGGCGCCCTGGCCGCCGCCGTAGGTTTCGATATGCGCATAGTATTCGCCGCTGCGGGGGTCCATCCCGCCGATTACAAACCCATGCATGGAGCCCGAGCTTGCGGCCGGCACCCGGCCGGGCACTATCCGGTCAAAGGCCCCGCTGATCACATCCACGATGCGCTGCGAGGTTATGGGGTTCATGTTGACGCAGGCCGCCGGAAAATTCGGATTGACCACGCTGCCCTTGGGGGCAATCACCTTGATGGGCCGGTAGGCTCCGCTGTTGGATGGAATCTCAGGATCAAGCACCGACTTCATGACATAGTAGACCGAGGCCAGGGTCACCGACTCCACCGCGTTGATGGTGCCGTTCACCTGGGGATCGCACCCGGTGAAGTCGACCAGAACCTCGTCCCCCATGATTTTCAGTGTGGCGCAAATCTTGATGGGGTCGTCTGTGTGTCCGTCCCCTTCGATGTAGTCTTCGAAATACGCCTCGCTGTCGGGTATTTCCTGGATTTTGCTCCTCATCATGCGTTCCGAGTAGTCCAGGATGGCTTCCATGAATTCCATGGTGTGCCGGGCACCGTATTTGGCAATCACTTCCAGCATACGGTTTTGCCCCACCCGGTTGGCCGCGGTCTGGGCCAGAATGTCTTTTTCGGTTATGTTGGGGGTTCTGATATTGGTCCTGATTATGTCCAATACGGCCTGATTAAGCTTCCCCCCGCTGTGCAATTTAACCGGAGGTATCCTGAGCCCTTCCTGGAATATCTCGGTCGACAAAGGAGAAGAGCTGCCGGGAGCCATGCCTCCCACATCCAGGTGGTGGGCCAGGTTCCCCACAAAGCCGATCAGGTTTTCCTCTTGGAACACCGGAGTAAACAGCATGATATCCGGGAGGTGAGAGCCGCCCAGATAGGGATCGTTGTGAATGATGGTGTCACCCGGTTTAAAGTCAACCCCGGCTTTGTCCAAGACCTTTTTGACCGCGTTGGCCATCAGCCCCAGGTGAAGGGGGATGTGCTCGGCCTGGGCCACCAGTTCCCCGTTGCGGTCGTATATGGCGCAGGAGCAGTCCCGCCGGTCTTTGATATTGGTCGAGTAGGCGGCCCTGATCAGGGTGGCGCCCATCTCCTCGGCCACTGACTGCAGGGCGTTTTTAACTATCTCCAGGGAGATCGGGTCTACTTTTACACTCTGCATGGAATCACCTCACGTCGATGATGATGTTGTTATAGTCATCGACCAGCGCCCGCTGGCCCGGCGCCACCACAACGGTGGAGTCCCGCCCCTCAATGATGGCCGGCCCCGGGAACTCATCACCCGCGCACAGATCTTCCCGGGTGAAAACCGAGGTCTGCTGCCAGGTGTCTGCAAAAAACACCTCCCGCTGCCTCCGCACGGTTTCAAGACCGCCCGTCCTGGCGCCCTGAACCGCTTTTTGGGCCATACTTTTTTGGGCCAGCCGGCCCACGGCCGTGAGGCGCAGGTTGACCACCTCTATGGGTTCGCTTTTGATTGCGTAACCATAGGCCTTTTCATGGATCTCATGAAAGCGTTCGGCCAGAAGCTCCACCATCTTCTGATCGATATCGCCCTCCGGCAGCGGAACCGAAAGCTCATAGGCCTGTCCGGCGTATTTCATGTCGGCGCTACGCATGAGCGAGATGTTCTCGGGGCGCACCCGCTCCTTTTTCATCAGATCCCGGCCTTCGGTTTCCATGTCGGCGAACAGCTGATTGGCCGTCTCCAAATCCAAATCGCTCAATGATTTGATGTAGGTGCGGGCGTAATCCATCTGCACGTCGGCCACCAGGCACCCGTAAGCCGAAAGTATGCCGGGCGCAAAGGGCGCTATCACCTTGGGTATGTTTAGTTCCTTTGCCACCGCGGCGGCATGCATCGGGCCCGCCCCGCCAAAGGCCACCAAGGCGAATTCGCGGGGATCGTGGCCGCCCTCCACCGAGATCACCCGGATGGCCCGCACCATGCAGGCATTGGCAACCCGGATAATGCCGTTGGCCACCTCTTCCACCCCCATGCCCAAAGGTTCGGCCAACTTTGTACGTATGGCCTCATAGGCCTTTTGCCGGTCCAGGCTTTTTTCTCCGCCCAGGAAATTATCCGGATCGATCACCCCGATAACCAGGTTGGCATCGGTGACCGTGGGCTCCTGGCCCCCACGGTCATAGGCCACCGGGCCGGGATCGGCGCCCGCGCTTTTGGGCCCCACCCGCAAGGTGCCTCCGTGGTCTATCCAGGCTATGCTGCCCCCTCCGGCCCCCACGGCATTGATGTTGATGGTGGAGACCGAAAGAGGGTGCCCCCCTATCTCAGTGGAGGACACAATCTCCTTTTCGCCGTCCTTGATCAAGGCCACGTCCGCGCTGGTCCCCCCCATGTCCAGGGTGATGACATTGGGGAAACCGGCCAGCTTGCCCACCCGGCCCGCGCCCAGCACCCCGGCGGCCGGTCCGGACAGGATGGTGTACATGCCCTTGGTTTCCGCGGTTCCGGTTGAAATCATGCCCCCGTTGGCCTGCATCACATAAAAATCCTTTTGGAACTCCATCTCTTTGAGGCCGCTGGCCAGGCGGCGAAGATACCAGCGGATCTTGGGCGTGATATAGGCGTTAATCACCACGGTGCTGGTGCGCTCAAACTCCCGGATCAAGGGGTGCACCTCATGGGAGGTGAAAACCGGGATGTCGGGGAACCGGCTCTGAACCAAATCCCGCACTATCTGCTCATGCAGGGGGTTTTTGTATGAGTGCAAAAAGGAGATCACGATGGCGTCCGGCTGCGTGGCCCGGCTCAGCTTGTCAAGCTGCGCGGCGACGGCTTCCCGGTCCAGCTCCCGCAGCACCTCGCCATCGTAGGTGATCCGTTCGGGCACTTCGAAAATGTGCTGTCTGGGGATCAGGGCCTCGGGCTTGCGGGCCCAGGAATCGTATAATTTGGGCCGGATCTGCCTGGCCACCTCCAGAATATCGCCGAATCCGTCTGTGGTGAACAGGACGGTCTGGCCGCCCTCGTGTTCCAAAACCGCATTGGTGGCCACCGTGGTGCCATGGATCAACTGGGCGGTTTCCATAAAATCGATACCGTATTTTTTTAAGGCTGAACGGATACCGTTCAGGATGCCTATGGATTGATCCTTGGGGGTGGAGTCCACTTTGACGAAGCGGACCTCTCCTGTGGCCTCGTCCTGCACCACCACATCAGTGAAGGTGCCGCCCACGTCTATTCCGAATCTAACTGGCATTTGCCTACCTCATTTGGCTAAAAATCCGCCGTCAACATACAGGTTGTGCCCGGTGATCATATCCGAAGCCGGCGAGGCCAGGAACAGCACAGGGCCCACTATATCTTCCGGTTGCAAGAAGCGCCCCAGGGGTATCCGCTTCAGGCTCTTGTCGCTCTCGCCTACAATCGAAAACCTTTCCTTGATCATGTCGGTGAGGACAACTATGCACCCTCCTATGGTTTTGAGTCAGTTCTCCTGCTCACCAAAGGGTGAATCCATATAATTGGCTTCGAACTCGTCAACAGCCTTGGCGCCATATTTCAAACGCTTTCTAAGACGCCCCACATGGAGCCTGGCTAGAAATGCAACCTTGGAAACCTCTCTTTTTGCCATGGCTTCGACTATCTCTTCCCAGTCGTTGAGGCTGGAATAATATGCCTCCCGGTTCATCCTGATCAATTGCCAAAAGGGCTTGAAATCCAAATGCAAGGTGCCGGTTGTCCAACGGAAAAGAGGGTTCCGGGCGATTTTGGCCATTTCCAGGTGCATGCTCAATTCCCAGCGGTAGAATTCCTCGAAGTTGGACTCGCCGGCTTCGGCATAGGCCCTTCCCGCTTTGAGCGTCTCATTCAACCTTTTAATGTCTTCTTCGCTTGCCCGTTCAGCCGCGAAGACAGCCGTTTTCTCTTCGAGCACTTCCCTGAATTCAATTATGTATTCGGCGGGAACCTGTTGATGGCGGATTAGCATGGACAAGGTGCGGCTTGCGTATTCCGGGTCCATTTCTTTAACGTAGGCACCGCCGTTCGCCCCCCGGCGCAGTTCGATCAAGCCCTGCTGCTCCAAAGCCTTGAGGGCTTCCCGCAGGGTCCCCCGGCCGACCTCGTAACGCTCCATGAGGTCTTTTTCCGGCGGCAGCCTGTCCCCGGGATTGTGAACCCTGGTCAAGATGGCTTCCTCAATGCTTTTTATTACTTTCTGCTGTTTGTTTTGGCGTGACATCTACAATCGTGCCTCATTGACTTATTAACATATGATATTTATATAATTAATATAATATGTTTAAGGGCATTATTTGGTTTTTTTGCTTAAATAATGGCATATATAATTATTTTTTCTTGTTTAAGTCAGCTATTTGATCCATAAATATATGATATTAAAGCAACTCTAAAATAAACTTTAATTAGTTGTCAAGAAAATTTTTCATTTCCATTAATCCCCGATTATGACTAGTCGACTTGACCTGCTCCCCCCCAACGAACCGGCCGGGTTAGTTGGAGATCCCGTGGCTTGAAAAAATGCGGTTACTGAACCCGGAAAGAGATACTCAAAAAAGGTGAAGGGAGGCTTGGTACGGAGTCAGACCGCTTTGATGGAGCGCCTATACCAAATCCGGGTTACGTTTGACGGGAAGATTTGAACTGAACTAATATGTACTGAAACTGCGTACTCCGGTGATGACGCCCACCTGATCCGGGCGAAGACGCCCATTGGTTCCAGAGCAAGGCGGCCACTTCCTCGGAGCGAAGCGACGCTGGTATTTTAATTTAAGCTTTTTGCTCCTCCTGAGTCAAGGAGGAGTATTTTCCCCTCATTTATTCACCTTTCATCTGTATCTTGTGAGCACTGTGCACCAGGCGGTCCAGGATGGCATCAGCCAGGGTGGGATCACCGATGATCTCATGCCAGTGGTCGATTGGCACCTGGGCGGCCACCAGGGTGGACTTGATGCCGTGGCGGTCTTCCAGAAGTTCCAAGAGATCCAGGCTTTGCTCCCGCGTAAGCCGGTCCAGGCCCCAGTCATCCAGTGCGACGAGGCCGGTTTTGGCATAGGCGGCCATCTTCTTGGGGTAGCTGCCGTCGGCCCGGGCGATGGTGATTTTGCACCATCACGCTATTGGGCATACGCCTGCGCCACAGTGCCATCTGTAGAGCATCACAAACCAAGCCCGCCTTCATGCGCTTGTCCATGGCCCAGCCTACCACCATGCGCGAGAACAGGTCCAGGACCACGGCCAGATACAGCCAGCCTTCACCAGTCCAAAGTGGAGTAAGAAACAGGGCGTAGTCGGACTATTTCCCTGCTTCTCCTCCCCGAACCGTACGTGCGCCTCTCAGCGCATACGGCTCTCCATCTAAGCGCGGCCCATAGCCATGGCGACATCTTGGTAGCGCGAGGTGACGGTACTCCGCTTTTGGTCCTTCAGTATGTAAGGATTGACTTCGGGATTCCGCCACCTGAATTGACGCTTGGGGCTGCCGACCAGTAATCTCAGGGCTACGCCGCACAGATTGCCGTTTGCGCTCCTGCCGAAGAGCATCCAGGTTTTGGTTTGGCCCTCGGCAGGGCGTTTAAACAGCCTTCGCATCAGTTTCTTGATCGAGCACCGGTACTTCCTGGCCAGCCAGTGCGCCAGCTTCCAGAACACTATGTGATCCAGTTTGCGGTACATGGTGGCGGTGTAATCGGTGAATTGGTAGAAATTGCTCCAGCCAGCCAGGCGGCGGTTGAGGCTTTCCACCATGTCGATCTTGTTCACGCTATAATTGCCGGACAGTTCCTTGACCAGCCTGGCGGCGAAGTTACGGAATTTGTCCTTGGGTATGGTGGTCACCGGGCGCATGGTTCCTTTTGGCCCCCGTTTGCGGATGATGCGGTGCCCCTGAAAAATGAAACCGTCATTGACATGGGTGATATGGGTCTTGTCCATATTCAGAGTCAGCTTCAGTTCATCTTCCAAAAAGGCGCGGCATTCCTCCCGGATGGCCTGGGCGTGGGCCTTTTTGCCTTTGACGATGAGCACGAAGTCATCGGCATAGCGGCAATAAGCCACCGCCGGTTTCCATTGCCGGTTCTCCCGGATAGTGACGGGTCGCCTTCGGGCGATGCCGAAGTTCCATGCCCAGCGGTCCTTGCGGGCCTTTTTGCTCAGGTAACTGTTCTCCAGCCACTGATCAAACTCATTGAGCATGATGTTGGACAATAGCGGCGAGATCACCCCGCCCTGGGGAACGCCCCGGCTGGCCGCGCAAAACAGGCCCTTATCCACATGGCCTGCCTTGATGAAGCGCCAGAGCAAGGACAAAAAGCGCTTGTCGCGTATCCGTTTCCGCACGCATTTCATGAGCAGCTTATGATGCACCGTATCAAAATAACTGGCCAGGTCGCCTTCAATGATCCAGCGTCCCGCCGCATAAGTGCTGTCCTGAAGCTGAAGCTTCACGGTGCGCACGGCATGATGCACGCTGCGGTGAGGCCGGAATCCATAGGACAGGCGATGGAAATCGCTCTCCCAGATGGGCTCCATGGCCATGAGCATGGCGCGCTGCACTATACGGTCACGAAGCGTGGGAATACCCAATGGTCTTTGCCTGCCATTGGCCTTGGGGATGTAGACCCGCCGGGCGGGCTGAGGCTGATAGGTTCCAGCCAGAAGCTCGCTGCGGATGGTCTCAAGCTGCTGCTCAAGACATTCCTGCATGACCCGCTTGTCCACTCCGTCAATCCCGGCGGTGTGCGCCCCCTTGGAAGAGAGCACCATCCGGGCGGCCTCTTGCAGCCAAGACCGGTTTGCAATCAGCCGCAGAAGACGGTCAAACCTCCGCCCGCCGTCTTCATTGGCCCAAGTGGCCAGCTTGCCCTGCATTTCGCTGATTATCATAGGTCTTCACCTCGTTACGGTCAGCTAATCAGAAAAGCAAGCCGCTCAGACTGTTCCCCTTCGCCATGTGACGGGCTTTCCCCGCCCCGGACTACTACGGGAACTCCGCTGGCTTTTGAGGCATCGGGGCCACACTCCCTTGGCATCCCTCAAAAGCCTTCCCCGGTTCACATGCCGGACTAATAGCGCATTGGTTAGGCCGCCGGTCGCAGTCTTTATCCTTGCTTGCCGCAAGTCGATGCGGATTCCACGGTCTGGCTGCATTCTCCCCGTGGCCCATGCCCGCCGCCATACCTGTACGGCGCGCATTCGAGAATGAAATCCCTACATATGATTCCATTCTTCTCCGTATCCCGCCTCATAAGCCGTGTAGGCGGGGGTGACATTTCAACCCACAGACGCGGATTAACCGGTTCGTGTTCCTCGACCTTCCAATGCTATAGCCTGGGGACGCATCTTGGCTTAACGGCTTCGCCTCACGCCCCTTTTCCCACGGGCTGCGTCACCCCGCCAGTGTACAGCGGGTCACCGCCGCTTGGGCTCACGCTCTTTCGCAGCAAAGAGCGGCCAGATGGACCATATCGCTTCCTTGCTCTGTCCATATGTATTCCGAACATGCTCGTGTCCCCGCGGGCATCTCCATGCCAACACAGGGAGCCGGGCGCACAGTATGTGATGTCGCAAACCCACTTCTGGTTGGGCGCATCCGCGCTGAAGTCCTGGTCCAGCAGATTGGGAGCCACGGGCAAATCGTGATTCGAGTCCGTGGTGGCTTTGAACTTCTTGGCCGCCTTGGCCACCAGGCCCTGCCTTTTCAGGCTGGCAGCTAGGGTCAGTTCCACAGCCCCGCTGCGACCCTTTCTGGCATGGAAAGCATCAAACACAAGGCGGTCCAGCTTCTCGCGGAAAAGCTGCCTTTTGCCGGGATTGGCATGCCTATGCCGCCAGGCATAATAACCGCTGCGTGACACCCCAAAAACCTCACATTGTGCGCTGATGCTATATTTGCCCGTATTGCCTGACATATACGCGTACTTCACTTCAGGCTTTTCGCAAAGTACGCGCTTGCCTTTCTTAATATTTCTATCTCCTGGGCCTGCTTGGCAAGCTGCCGCTTCAAACGGGCATTTTCGATGGCCAGCTCTTTTTCGGTCTCACTGCGGCTGGCCTCAAAACTTGGCTTTCTTGCGCCAGGCATATAGCTGCGATTCGTGAAGCCCCAGTTGCTTGGCCGCTCCGGAAACACCAACCTGATCAGCCAAGCCCAATGCCTCGATCTTGAATTCGGCGGAGTGCCGGCGACGTGGGGATTTCCTCTGATTTAATTGTACTGCCATGGATCACCTCCGTTGAGCAATTTACTCGCTTAACTCGGTGTCCGCCAATGATGGGCTAGATCAAACCAGCAAGACCGTTCTCAATGTGCAGTACAACACCTCATACACCTATGATGAAGACGGCAAGCTGGCAACCATCACCTATCCCAGCGGCAGGGTGGTGTCATATGTGCGCGACAACATGGGGCGGGTAAGCAGCATCATGACCGGTGGCGGCCTTCAGGTTGTGGCCCAGAACATAACCCGCCTGCCCTTTGGCCCCATTGACAGCCTCAATCATGGCAATGGCCTCAGCCTGGCCCGCACCTTTAACCAGGATTATTGGCTTAGCGGCCAAACCGTGGGCACCATTATCAACCTGGGGTATACCCGCAATAACATAGGCAACATTACTGCTATCACCGATAACCTCAATGCACTTAACAGTCAGTCTTTTGGTTTTGACAACCTGCACCGCCTCACCTCGGCAACAGGCAACTACGGCACCTTGACCTATACTTATGATGCGGTGGGTAACCGGCTGACAAAGACCCTGGGCGGATTAACCGACACCTACACCTACAACACAGGCACCAATCAGATTGCGGCCATAACCGGCCAGAATCCAGAGACATTCACCCATGATACAAACGGTAATATAACAGCTCATGGAAACGTTTCCTTGACCTATAGCCAGAGCCAGCGCCTGATCCGGGCCGTGGTAAACGGCACGCAACAGACCGATTATGTAGTCAACGGCATGGGGCAACGCACCATTAAGACCATCAGCACTTCTGTGACGGTTTATCATTACGATTTTGGTGGCAGGCTGATAGCTGAAACAGATGACACAGGAACACTGATAAAGGAGTATATCTGGCTGGGGCGCAGGCTCATGAGTGTGTCTGAAACCAGCGGATTTTACCATGTGCACAGCTCCCATCGCCTGGAGCCCTTGAAGGTTTCCAATTTAGCAGGCACCGTAGTTTGGGATGCTACCAGCCAAAAACCCTTTGGCGGAACCAGTGTGAACGAAGACCCGGATGGCAATGGGGTGAACTTCACCTTGAATATCCGGCTGCCCGGACAGTATTATGATGCTGAAACCGGGCATCATTACAATTATTTCCGCGACTACTATCCGGGGGTGGGGAGGTATCTGCAGGCTGATCCCATTGGGCTGGCTGGCGGATTGAACTTGTATGCATATGCGGGGAGTGACCCGGTTAACGGAACTGATCTTACTGGACTAACTTATACTAACTTAAGTGACGAACCCCAGGTTGCAGTACTTGAAAGCGGGCAAAAAGTAAGTGTGCCTCCGAACTCAGCGATACCCTCTGGAATAGATGGCATAATGAATCCTGACGGATCATTTACAAAAACCATGGGGAAAGACTGGTTTGGTGGTTTGCTTGAAGCCAGTGCAATAACTACAAAGAACAAAACGCATATATGTTACGGAGTTGTGGGATGGATCACCTATAATGTACCACCAAGCACTTGGCCATCAACAAACATTGAACCGGCAAAAGACGTGCAAGCGCCATCAACAGTAGCTGAAGTGATTGGGAGCATAGTGGATGCAATCGGAAGTGTCTTTGATGCCATTGGAGACTTTTTCGGGGGAAGTGACGATGTAACTGACACTCCTGAGACAGATGCAGAAGAACACGGTGATTGGGGTGAAATGGGAGATTAGCAATCGTCTATTTAAGAGCGGCTGAGAAAGGTATGAAATGTCATTCTTCTTGAAAATGTTTTGGCGTATTATTTGTTTATTGCCACCATTATCAGCGTTAGTGATATACGCTATTTTTGTCAGCGCTCGGTTAATGATTGGATATTGGCCTAGTTTAAAGAAGCCACTTCCTTCCGAAATATTACATCCAGTTTTCCATGTTGTTCCTGTGGTTTCCTTTGCTCTCGCTTTTTGGTCTCCTATTTTGGTTATTGTCCTATTTTTCTTAAATGTGATTAGTAAACATAATAGGCTGACGAAAACAGATCTAATGAGATATGTTGTCATTTTTTCTCCAGTGTATCTGATTTGGCAGATTTGGGCAAACGTAGATCCCGGAGGTGTTCTAGTTTGGCTTATTGATTGACCTGTAGACAAGCAAGTGCAATTGCAGGTTGTATCAGATCAGGGTAACTAGCACCATTCAAGGTGGCTTTAGTTGGGGAGATGTGTCGACAGGCGCAATAGCAGGTGGAGTTGTTGGAGGTATTTGCGGCGGTCTTGCAGGCGCAGGGATTGTTGGCCCCGCAAAACTTGCTGCTTCCGACTTCTGGGCAGGTGCAAATGTCGGAGGATTAGCTGGCAAACGGGCGACGCTTAGCGGGATTTGGGGTACGATCACTGGGGAAATTGCGGGTATCTTTGGGAATCCCACCCCTGCGGAAGGTGCTGATAGTGAAACTGGTGTGTCGGAAGCAGAATCTATAGATAATGATTGGGGCGGTCCAACCGCTGAAGATTTTGCAGATCTTCATAGAGCAGCGCTATTCCAAGATATGATGCAGACAAAAAATGTGGGTTTTATTGCGGGTGTTGTAGTCTTTGGAACACTAGAACTGCCTCCAACAGCTCTTGCAGCAGTGGCGATAGCAATAGGACTCGCTTGTCTACCTGAAGATGCGAAAAAGAGCTTGCTGGAAGGGCTCGAAAGTTTTTGGGATAGCATATTATCAATCGGTGGAAAGACCAACAAGCCTGATCCTGCAATAGCCACAAAAAATAAACAAAATTTAAAAAATACGAAAAATCCAGAGCCGCCAAAACAGCAAGATTCTAAAAAGAATCCACCAACTGACGTCAAACCCACTAAGGAGCAGCAAACTAAACGGGAGGGTTTGCTTATGGGACTTGCAAGAGCATTTGCAGAAGCTCTTCATGGTTTTTTTGGTGGACCGTAATAATTTAATAAGCCCTGGGGACTACCCAGGGCTTATCCCTAATAAATACATTGTAACTACCAAGAAAGATATCATGATTCATAGTAATACGTTCATATAAGACTATAATTAAAGTTCCACTTAGTAAAGGCAATTTATAAGTAATAAGCGATAATAACTACTAAACTTAACAGCAAACAATAGGATGTCACTGAGGATGAATGGATAATATATGTGCAGAAAATCGCAAAATATTAATTTAGAACTAGAATTGTATAAAGAAGCATTTGCTAAAGAAAAAGATGAGAGAAAACGTTCAGAATATGCTATAAAAGTTTGTGATATATATTTTAATAAAGCTTCAAATAAATCTGAACAAGGCGATCACCAGTCAGCAATACGCTACTATTTGAATGCGAATAAATATTCTAACTTCCTAGATGATATAACCGTTTTTCATACACATATAAACACAGGCGTTGAGTATGAAGAAATAGAAAATTATGATCAAGCTATTTATTATTACAAAAAAGCTTTAAGTTTAAACCTGAGTACTGAAGAAGTTAGCCAAGATGAGATGGCGACCCTATTTAAATATATAGGATCATGTTATGATAAAAAGAAAGAAGAATTTGAAACATTTAGATATTATCAGAAACTGTTCTCAATTAAACCTGATTATGATGGCGGTTGGTATCTTGCATATAGATACGCAACGCTTTGCTATAACTATAGAGAATTTAGTGCGGCATTAAAATATTTCAATGTATCTTTGGAACAAATTCCTAATAAAGAAAAAATATATATTGAATCTACATTTCAATATATAGGAAACATTTATACTGAAAAAAAATTATACAAGAAGGCTATCAGTTCCTTTAAAGAAGTCTTGAAAATAAAATCAGAATTTGGTTATGTCGCCGCTGAATCCCTGCTTGGAATTGCCCAAGCCTATTTTGGCCTAAGTAAATTTAATCAGGCCATAAAATATGCCAAAATGGCTTTAGATGCACCTCATTATGACTTAATAAAAGAAAGAGTATATTTCTATCTAGCCTTTAGTTTTAGTGTCAAAAAAAATAAAAAACTAGAGCAATATTACACCAACAAATTAGAAGAATTCAGGCCGGATAGTCCCTATTTAGAGGACTTGCGTTATGGTGCTTCATAAACATGAGTCTGGTGTGATGAAAATTCGCTTTTTTAGCACTGATAGTTACCATTTCCTAACAAGCCAATTAAATAGCAATAGCTTAACGAATTATACAAAGCTGATGAACCTGTGAAATGAACACTAGCTAATCCTCAAAATGTAGATGAGCTCCATTTCGTTTTTCCATGGGTTAATTTCAATCACTTGTCCACTAGAAGGCTAAGCAGCCTTGACCTTTCCGACGCCTACTTGAAGCGCCACCGCATGGTGCCTTTTGCAGTGGAGGATGGTGTTCTGAAAGTGGCCCTGGCCGATCCTTTGCAGGAATACGCCTTGAACGCCTTGCAGCTCAAAACCGGGCTTGTGGTTGAGCCTTATCTTTGTGGCGAGGAAGAAATCCTGCGCAAGATAGAGATGGACTTCGGCCTGGGCAGCCAGGGATTGAGTGATCTGGGGGGTGAGTTTTCCGGCGAGGGATTAAGCGGTGAGGATTTAGCCAGCCTTGACGAGCTGAATTCAGAGGCTCCGGCCATCAGGCTGTCCAGCTTCCTGGTGGGCCGGGCTGCCAGCCTGGGACCGGCCCGGCCGGTGGAGGCTCTGCACCCGCTTGCCAGGGTTTTGGGCGATGACCTTGATGTTCAGAAAATCCGCGAGGCCAATAAAAAACAGGCAAAACTCAAGAAAATGACCTTGCAGATTGCCAAGGAAACCGATTCCAGTGGGCTGATCGAGGCCATTCCCTGGGTGGAGGCCGGAAACCGCCAGCGCACACCCCTTTCAATCGTGCCCAAATTTGAAAAAGAACCTCCTGCGTCTCCGCCCGAAATGAGCCAGGAGGAGCGCACCGAACTGGAGCGGGCCATTGCGGAGCAGGCCGCCCGGATCGAAGCGCAGCCGGAATACGAGCTGCCCATTTTTCAGCGGCCATACGACAAAGCGGCTCATCTTTTCGACCTTCACGTGGATGGCGGGTGCAGCTTTTCCCGAAGGATCTGGCTTTCATGCGCGAGTACTGGCGCAGTGATGAATACCTCAATGTATCCAAACCCAGGTTCGACACCCTGGTTGATTTTTACACCCAGACAACAGGGCGGCCCGTGATCTTGCCTTGGCAGGATCCACAGGCTGACAACGCCACCGGTATCAACTGACAGGAGGCGAAAATTGAAAAGTGTATTCATAGAAACGGAAAATGTAACCCGATTTAACAACGCCACAAAACGTGCGGTTGATTTTCAGCGCGGGCGGCCTGGCATGATGATGATCACCGCCCCCACTGGGTATGGCAAAACCGTGGCCGCCCAGCAATTCCCGGATTTTTGCGATGGCAACAAACAGCCCAGCCCCCAAGACATAGACGACTGGTGCCGCCAGGCCGGCTGGCAATGTTTGACGGTGCTGGTCAAGGCGGAATAGAAGGAGCAGGCAGGGGAGTTGCACCTCCCCCACCAACCCGGCGGGGGGAAGCCGGGCCACGGCCAAAGACCGCTACTCCAAAAGGAAAGAGCTAGAATTTTAGCGGGATTTGGCACAACAAGGCAAACACAAAAGATGGAAATAAGGTGCAAGCGTTGTAATCGGCTGATGGCAAAAGGAGAAGTTGAGGAAATCGAAATCAAATGCCCCAGGTGTGGGGCGTATAACCATGTGAGGGTCAAGAACCCCACCCTGGAGGGCCTCAGAGCCCCGGGTAAGGATGGAAAGCATGAGCAAGAAGCTTCCCCCCCTGCCGCCCGGAGCTCCCGGTCGGCCGAAAGGTAATCGCTACAAAGAGCAGTTCGGAGTGATTGTTATTTGTAGTGGCGAAACACATCAAAAGCAGGTCTATGAAGCCCTGCGGATCAAGTACTCCAAGGTGAAGGTGGTGCGCACATGAAAGTTTCGATCGAAAAAAAATGCCCTGATTTTAATAGCTATAGGGCGGCCTGCGTGAAATCTATGTTTAATGCTGAGACGGGAAACCGGTTTAGCCTGGAGGTTGAACTACCTATTGAAGAAATGGACTGGAACATCGGCTTGGTCGTGGGGCCAAGCGGCAGCGGAAAATCTAGCTTGGGAAGCGAAATGTTCCAGCCGGAAGCCTATCATACCGGCTTTGATTGGCCCAATGACGCACCGGTGATTGATGCCATCAAACCAAAAGCGGACATGAACCAGGTGACCGCCGCCCTGGCCGCCGTGGGGCTGGGCTCGGTGCCCAGCTGGCTGCGGCCGTATCACGTGCTTTCCACGGGTGAAAAGTTCCGGGCCGATCTGGCCCGCATCGTATGCGAGGCACCAAAAAGAATCGTGATAGACGAGTTCACTTCAGTTGTGGATCGGCAGATAGCCAAAATCGGCGCACAGGCATTTGCAAGAGCCTGGCGCAAAACAGGCGGCCAGGCCGTACTGTTAAGTTGCCATTATGACATATTGGAATGGCTGCGCCCTGATTGGTATTTAGATACTGCGACCGGCAAATTCAATTCCGGGAGGGGGGTTCAACGGCCCAAAATTCACCTCGATATTTTCCAGACCAACTGGCGATTCTGGCCGCTTTTTGAGCCGCATCACTATCTGAAGCTACCGCATATGATCGCGGCCACTAACTATGTGGGATTCGTGGGTGACCAGCCGGTGGCCCACTTGGCGGTGTCAACCCGTCCGGGCCTTATAGAGGCCCGGGCCTGCCGCCTGGTGATAATGCCCGAATGGCAGGGCGCGGGGGTAGGATTGGTATTCTTAAATAAGATCTGCGAAATGTGGAGGGAGGGCAAAAACCGCTATCAAAAGCCAATGCGAACTCTGTTTCACACCAGCCATCCAGGCCTTGCCAAGGTGCTGAGGCGACACCCGCTTTGGTGTCAAGTAAGCGCCAATCTTTTCGGCGCGAACAAGGCCAGGTGCTGTAAAACCTTGGCTAAATCCAAAGGAAAAGGCACAAGCGCCGGCAGCGGCTACGGAGGTCACTTCCGTGCTGTGCAAGGCTTTAGGTATCTGGGGGGAGAAAATGCAAATTAATACAATCGTTATTGGACAATCCTGGTTGGCCAGCGAGGTAATCAAAGGCTTGGTTGCTATTGAGGGTGTGAACTTGATCGGTGCAGTTGTTGAGCAGCCAAGAGACCGGTTTGACGACGCGGCCAAAAGCCTCAAAGTGCCCACTCTTAAGATGCCGGATACGCCTCATTGCGACCTGATGGTGGCCGCCCACTGCCACAGCTATCTACCAGAATATATTAGAGGCAGATCACGCCTTGGCGTTTTGGCCTATCACCCCTCCTTGCTGCCCCGGCACCGGGGCAAGGATGCGGTACCTTGGACCATCGCCATGCGCGACCCCATTGCCGGCGGTACTGTGTTTTGGATGGATGGGGGAATTGACACCGGGATGGTACAAGCCCAGGATCATTGTTTTATTGACCCGACCGACACACCCGCCACCTTGTGGCGGCGCGTCCTGGGACCCATGGGAGTGAGGCTGATTAAGGACACCGTCACGGGCCTGGTAGAGGGCCGCTTGCCTGGCCCGGTGGTCCAAGATGAGCGCTTCGCTACCTACGAACCGCCCGCACCAAGAAATCTACTCCCGAAGTAGTTCGGGTTGACCCACTTCGCGTGTCATGGATACGTGCGATACGGTTGTGATTTTATTGTTAACCAAAAGAGCGAACTAAACAACAGGGATATGTACTAACTTGGTCCAATAATCTTCAGTTTCTGACCAAGGCTGAATTTTAAAAATAGGATAATAATCTTTATACGCCCTTAATAAGCCACGCATCTTTTCACTCAGGCTGAATTCGCAACTTTATGCAACAATGGCAATAATAGCTGTTATTTCAACAATTTTAATAATTCATTACATGCATCTATAGCAGATAACAATTTATCTTTTTTACCAGTTTCTCTCATTTCCATATCTAAGGTAACAGCTCTTCTATATGCAATTATTTGGTCTGGATTTAAATACCATAATTCTGAAGCAATTGAAGTGAGCATTGGGCTGGATGCACGTAGTTCTTCAATTGTACTGTTCCCATCTAAATATCTCTGAGCCTTTTCTTTTATAGCGATAGTTTCCCCTAAAATAATTCCTTTAATAGACATAAGGCGATCCTCAGTTGGCGGTTCGTCTGTCATCTCAACCGTAGGTCTATTCTCCGGAAAATATTTAATATCTGGTTGGATTGCCTTTAGGATCTGAGTAACAACCTGTATGAGGCCATTTTCTGTTGAAACTGCAAATTTATCTGCTAACAGTGGAGAAAATTTTCTAATGAACTCGTGATCCACTTCATGCCAAACTGGGATAATGACTTTTCTCTCTGGTGATTCCAATGCAGCAAGTGCATTTAGTTCTCGCTGAGGCCAGTCTCTCTCAAAGAAAGCTTTACTCAAAATTACAATACCATACTTAGATTTCGTAAGTGCATGATCAATTGTCCCACGCAGACTATCGCCTAATTTTAATTCATTTTCATCAAACCATACTCTTAACCCATAGCTCTCGAGCAAATCACGTAATGGCTTTGCAATAGCTTCTTTATCCTTACTTGCATGACAAATAAACACATCCCATTCGTCAGCCTTAGAAAATAGCAACTCAATTGCTATGAACCGAATATATGGTCCAATCTCTGTTATCGTTTTAGCTATATTTCTGAAAGCAACTTTCACGTCTGGATATTTATATATAGATCTTATTTCGTCATACTTGACAAGTGGAACTTCAGAGTATAAAAGAGCAAACTCGTCATTAAAATCATTAGTACCATCCAATACTGAAAATGGCATACTTTCAAATAGTTCTAAGGAAAGCTTATAGCCTCGAGACTTTAGTGCACTACTCACGTTAACAAAAAGTTCACGTTCTTCATCTCTCGCCATAGTTGGCTCAACTAACTCAAAGCTTCGTGATCCCGAGCCGTAATATAGTAGTATCATCAAATTACCTTTTATTATGCGTACCAATAATTATATTAATCCAAATAAAATGCAGAGCTGTTGTACCCATCAGTATAAACCACCTTTGCAATTCGTTACCATTATCCCGTTACTAAAATGAGTAAAATATTGTAACATTATTATGTTTCTTTATAATTTTGAGTATTCAAAAATACTTGCGCTTTGTTTATTTTTTAAGGCTTCCACCTAAATCAACAATTGAATAATAAATCTTGAATTGGGCGCTTTCAATACTTCATTAAGAAAGCGTGGGTTTTATGGTGTTTGGTTCCATTTACCTTTCAATCACTATAATTGAGTTATTTAAATATTTACAAGTCAAGAATAGGATAATGATTGTTGAGTACGTTAATTTCAATTTCTGTTTATCTTCTGTCCAATATGCTTAAGTTTTGGTAACTTGTAAAAATTATGACTAGAGAAAGTATCATTGACTGGCTAAAAGGCATTAAATAAGTCTTCGTGTTGGCTTATGCTTATAATGGCAGCCTTGAATTTGAGAACAATTCTCCAGAAAAACCTTCCTTAAAGGAGACATTCAACCTTGTAAAGTCTCCTGGCTATTTCTCGAAAAACGTTGATATTTAGGTGTAGCCGACAACCTTTATTAAGCAAGCTTACACAGCACCAAAAGTAGGCAAAATAAACTTCATTACATAACACACTTATTTGATGCAAGTTGTATCATCTACGAACCTAATTTGGATCTATACATAGCGACATAAATATTTGCGCATAGAGATCAGAAGTGCTATTTTACTTGCATGAAAGCTTTGAGCATATCCGGTGCCCAGGATGTTGTTCTTGCCCTGCAAGACGAGATCAGGCGGTCAGATCAGGCACGCTATGACCATAAGCTTCATGCCCTTTTACTTGTTGCCCAAGGCATGAGTTGCCGTCAGGCTGCTCTATACCTAGGTGATTCGCCCCGCACGGTGGCCTATTGGGTTCACCGGTTTGAGGATGAGGGTTTGGCAGGTCTGGCTGATGCTGACCGCCCTGGCCGGCCTAGACGGCTTAATGATGATCAGCTGACTGAAGTGGCTGAAGCGGTGAGAGGTTCTCCACTTGATTACGGGCTTGAAAGCGGCCTTTGGGATGGCAAGACCCTTTCCGCCTTCATCTCCAAGCGGTTTTCGGTGGAACTTGGTGTAAGACAATGTCAGCGGCTGTTCAGGCAGCTTGGATTTCGCCTCCGTAAACCACGGCCGGCCACTGCGGGCGCGGACCCGGTAAAGCAAAAGGAATATAAAAAAACTACATGAGTTAGCCGGAGACGATACCGTGGATGTGTGGGCAGTGGATGAGGTTCATTTTCAATTGCACGGTTCAAGATGCCGCATGTGGGTGCCGGCTGAAAACAAGGATCCTGTGGTCTTGCACAATCCCACTCGGCAAAAGGTCGGCTATTTCGGAGCGGTCAGGCTGCGCGACGGCAAGTTCTTTTATGAACGGGAAGAAGAGGTCTTCAATGCCGAGACTTTCTTTTGCTTTGTCAAACGGTTGCGTCAGATCAGCTCACATGCGAAACGCAAGGTGGTGTTGATCATCGATAATGTGCGATATCATCACGCACTTTTGCATAAGCCCTGGAGGAACGGCTGTGCTGAAAAGTTTTCTTTTATGTTCATGCCCCCTTATAGCCCTGAGCTAAATCCCATTGAACGAATCTGGAAGCTCACCAGGCGAAAGGCCACCCATAACCGTTACTTCAAAAGCTTGCCCTTCATGATGGTCGCAATTGAAAAACACTTTATGGCATGGGCGAAGCCGAATGAAACCATCAGGAGATTATGCGCAATTATTTAAGCCGCTACGTATAATATAAGGCTGAAGGCGATTTTGAGAGTGGGCATTCGGAAGTACCGAAATCACCTACTGACATGCTGAATTGCTGAGTGCAGCCATTGCTTCAACAGCCCCATCGATTTCGGCCTCTGTGGTAAACGGCCCCAGGCTAAAGCGCACGGCGCCCCCTTTATGAGTTCCCAAATCCTGGTGGACCAAAGGCGCACAGTGAAGACCTGCACGGACAGCGATACCGAAATCACCGTCAAGAATTGCACCTATATCACCGGCATTGCGGTTCTTCACGGTGCAAGTGAGAATGGGCAGATGGCCATCCAAGCTGTCAGAACAGTATATTCGCAAATGTTTTAGCGTCTTGAAACCATCCCTCAGCTTTTTTAGCAGCGACATTTCATGTGCATGCCAAGACAAATAGGATTGGCTCACCAGATCCAAGCTTGCCTCGAGGGCCAGGATTCCCAACAGGTTTATGGTTCCGGCCTCCAAACGGTGTGGATAATCCAACGTGTGGAAAAGGCTCTGGGAATGAACCCCTGTGCCTCCAAAACGAGTCGGCTCCGGATTGATATCCGGGCTAAGCAGCAGTCCGCCAATCCCAGTTGGTCCTAGAAGGGACTTATGGCCTGTGAAGGCCAGGCCCTGTAAGCCCCAGTCCTTGATGTGTATTGGAACCGCTCCCGCACTTTGGGAAGCATCCAATATGAGGGGCACACCATGATACCGACAGGCATCTGCAATCTCTTTGACGGACTGTAGCGTCCCGAGCACATTGGAGGCGTGGGTCAGGATCACCAATTTTGTTTCCGGCTTTATTGCGGCCTGCAGCGTGTCAGGTTCGATGAAACCTTGAGAGTTGAACGGCACCAAATCGAAACTGATCCGTCCTTGAAATTTGAGGTGGTGCAAGGGACGCAATACCGAATTGTGCTCCAGCCTTGAACTCACCACGTGATCACCTGGCTTCAGCAAGCCCTGCAGCAGGGTGTTGATCGCATCTGTGGCGTTATAGGAAAAACAGACCTGACAATTATCATCGGCGCCGAAAAACCGCTTTATTTTGCTGCGCACCTTTTCAACCGCAATTTCGGCTGCAATAGCCATGTCATATCCGCCGCGGCCGGGTGAGGCGCCCAATTGTAAATAGCTTTTCAAGGCTCTTTGCAAGCACTCAGCCGGTTTGGGATAGGAAGTGGCCGCATTATCCAGGTAGATCATTTGACCTCAGCACCATGCCTTTGGTTTTTCAATTGCACGTTGTGGGGTTTGGCAACCCCGCCAGCCGCCTTGCCCCATGCTTAATGCCACCCGGAAAAAGTCGTTCCATTTCCATGAGGCTCATCCTGCAGGATTTTCTGAGTTCATTATTTAATGGGGCTCGGCCGTGGTAGGCAAAAAAGGCCCGCAGGGTTCGAACCACATGCCAATGCCGATCGTTTGGACATGCAATACCGCCCTCGCGGGCCAGAGCTTCGAATATCTCTTCGGACCAATCTTCGTAGTTTTCAAAAAATCCCTCGGAATCAAACCAAATATTGCGACCTGCAACCAAGCGCCGGTGACGCTTGGGGTTTTGGCTTGATTCATTGGAACGCATATCTGTCACAGATCAATGGTGCCTGGCCGGAGCCGCAACATCGGCACCAATCCCGCATGAAACTGGCTTTGAGTTGCCGCCTGATTTCATCTGGCGTTACCGTTAAATCCCACATACGAACTCTTTTGGCATTTTAATAGGTACAATAGCTTACCGCTGGCGGGCTGGATCATGATGCCATTCGTGACCCAGCCCTTTGCCAGCTTCCATAAACGCCATGCACCATTCGCCGCACAGCTCAAAGGCCACGCCCTCAATAATGGGCGCAGCCCCTGTATCATGGTTTCCAGGGCATTGGCGCGCGGGCGGCCACATCAGTCATAATCTCCACGACCACCGGCCGATCGGCTGATAGCGCCTCTTCCAATGCCGGTGCAATCTCTTCCGGCTTTTCCACCCGTATGCCAAGGCAGCCGAAGGCTTCCACCACCTGGCTTATATTCACCGGCGCAAAGCGATACAGGGATTCCGGCGTGCCGGCATTGCCTGAAAATATTGAGTTGATGTCGTCCACCCCCTGACCGAGGGCATTGTTGTTGTTGACAACCGTAACGGTATTAATGCCGTGGCGTCTGGCGGTTTCCAACTCGCTGATGTGGTAATAAAACCCGCCGTCGCCGCAAAAACAGACCACCGGCCGATCAGGTGCTCCGCATTTTGCCCCCAGGGAGGCCGGAAAAGCCCAACCAAGCGAGCCCGCGGCCCGAAGATAGCTCTGCGTGGCTTTTAGACGAATCATGGTGGCCGTCCAGATGGCAGAGTATCCCGTATCGGCGACCAGTATCGCGTTGTCGGGCAAATTGTTTTCAAGCTCCCTGCAAATCCTCTCCGGCCTGATCGGAACCTCACCGGAAGTCAGGGGTTTCTGGTAGTCCTTATTCCACCTGTCTAAATACCCGGCCGCTTTTTGCAGCCACGGCTGCCGATCAGCTTCCGACACCGCCTCAACCAGCTGCCTGCATACGATTTTTGAATCCCCGAGCAGCCCAACAGTGTTCGGGTAATTGCGGCCCAATTCAGCGGGATCGATATCAATGTGGACAACATCAATGCCAAGCCCGGGAATCTGCCAGTCAAGGGTTGTCTGGTCACCTGTTTGGCTTCCGATGAAAATAACCAAATCCGCATCATTGACGATTTGATTCGCACACTTCGTGCCATAGCCGCCGACAATCCCCCCCCACAAGGCGTCATACTCGGATATGGTGCCTTTGCCGCCTAATGATGTGACTATCGGAATCCCAGCTTTACGCGCCAATTCCAAGATATCATCGCCCGCACCAGATATGCGTGCATCGTTGCCGACAACTATGACCGGCCGCTGGGCCCGCGAAATGACCTCTGCCGCCCGGGCAACTGTATTGTGCGACGCGCATGGACGATGAACCGGGTGCTGGCTATAGCTCTTTTCAACCGATACGGGGGAATCGATGAGGGAAGTCTCGATTATGCGTCCTCTGAGGTCGGGCATATCGAGGTGAACCGGCCGCGGGACTCCGCTGGTCGCTTCCCTGAAAGCCTGGCGCAGAAGCATTGGCAGTTGCTCCGGAACACTCATCTGGGCGTTGAATTTGGTTACCGGCTCAAACAGATCGTGATGCCGTATTTCTTGATAGGCGTTTCTGTATTGGAAAATGGGCTGTCTCTGACCGGTCAGGGCAATCACAGGTGATTTAGCCAACCAAGGGTCTTGCAGACCAGCCGCAAGATTCGCCGCACCAACGGATTGAGACATGCAGATGCCCACTTTACCGCTGGCCCGTGCGTATCCGTCAGCCATATAGGCGGCTGATTTTTCCGAATGGGCGACGACCCGCTCGATGCCGAGGGCCTCCAGTTCAACGGCGGTCACCCGCAGCATGGCCTCCATGTAAAAGACATGGCTGACGCCGTATCCCTGCAATGTTTCAGCGATAAATCGCGCTCCCTTAAGACCGGTTTTCTTAGACATTTTTCCTCGCTATATTCTCAGTTATGGGACCTGGGGAACATGCAAGAAATCCAACAGACAAAACACTGTCCATTTCGGATTTCAGCCGTCAATTATATTTGTCTAGCGGATCACTAGCTCAGCAGGATATCGTTGATTCGTTGCAGCCGCTCCCTGCGAATGCCTTCAATCCACTCTAATCAATAGAAAGCGTTTTCTGTTGATTAGCCTACCAAGGACTCTCATTGCTGTCAAGGGGAAACCGTGATTTTAATAATTTTATTAATTATTTGAATTTATTTGTAAATTTATTATTCAAACAAAATTATTTATCAAGTCTATCGGCTATTTGTTGATCCGAAACCAGTGTATAATTAGGTATCGCTTTCTAATACCATATTCATTGACATGACAAGGATCGTCTCAAGTATTTTACATAATATATGATTTAAGTCGGGATTCTTTCAGTAAACCTGATGCCGATCCAATAGCGGTTGGGCTCGATGAGCTTGCAACTCCGCTTACCGGTGCCATTTTTTATAGGGCCCCGTGGATTGGCGGATTATCAACTCACAAGGCAAGATGATGTCTGAAGGCTCCGCATCGCTTTTAATTAACCCTATGATGCGCTCCACCGCAGCGCCGCCAAGCCTGCGCATGGGGATGGACACGGTTGTTATGGAGGGATGACAGAATTCCGTATTCGGTATGTTGCTGATGCCGGCCAGGCTAACATCATCCGGAACTCTCAGTCCTGCCTCCAAAAGCGCCTTAAGCGCGCCGATGGCCATCATATCATTGGATGCAAGCACAGCAGAAAAACGCACACGGCTATTAATAAGTTTTTTGACCGCATCGTAGGAGTCATAGGCAGACCAATTACCGCAGACGATCAGCCTGGGGTCAACCGCGATCCCGTTTGATTTCAAAGTGGTCTCATAACCTATCAGTCTGTCTTCGGTTGGCAGCCATTTAGGCTCGCCGGTGATGAATGCTATCTCCCGGTGCCCCAATTTAATTAGATATTCAGCAATTATCTGACTAAGCTCGACACTGTCCACCCGCACCATGTGTATGGGCAGCAAATGCCTTTGCAGGCAAAGGGTGGGAATGCCCATGTCTGAAAGCTGGGTTATTTCGTTGAAGAGCCTCTGCATGTGTTGACGATTCGAGCTGCATGATCCAACAATGATTCCGTCCGGCTTGAACCCGCGCAGAAAACGAAAGTACTGCAATTCCCGGTCAATATCACGGGCATGGCTAAGCAGGGTGATAACGAACCCGGATTTTTGGCTGACTTCCTCGGCGCCGCGCATGATCTCTGCAAAAAATGGCTCGCTGATGTCACTCAAGATCACGCCGATGGTCCGGGTGCTTTGGGTTGCCAAGGCCCGGCCGATACCGCTGGTCACATAGTTGAGTTTTTCTGCAGCGCCTTGCACTTTTTCCCGGGTTCGGGCCGCAACCGGATAGTCTGCGTCACTGAGGACCCTGGAGGCGGTTGTAATGGAGACGTTGGCCAGTTTGGCCACATCTGCCAAAGAGATGTTTTTTTTCTTGTGTTTCATTTAACCGTTTTCTGTTTAGCTATTTTATACTAGATTATTAAATTATAGCTTTTTTGTCAACACATAAGTGTTGCCGGCACAATAAGATAGATCTTTTTAATTCAATACTATAAGAGCTAAACACTCGGCAAGGAAATTGTTCACCCGGGTGTATCGCATTTAGCTCTGCGGACAGATACGCGATTACCTTATAAAAATGTAGAAATCGTTTTCTATTTACAAATACCAACCGCTCGTATACCTTATACAAGGCAATTGTCTGATCATATCGCAGTCTAGAGCTAGGTGAAGGCGGGCTCACTTTTTAAATGGGAGGTAAATGATGAAGCTTCATAACAAAGTCGCCCTAATCTTCGGGGGAAGCTCCGGCATCGGAAAGGCGTCCGCTGAGTTATTTGCGGCTGAAGGCGCCACGGTAGCGGTGGTTGCCAGTTCCAATCTGGCCAAGGCCGAGGAAGTGGCGGATTCCATAGTGAAAAATGGCGGGCGGGCCATGGCCTTTGTGGCAGACATCCAAAGCGTTGAAGCCATACAGGACCTGGTTAAATCTGTAACTGACGCCTGTGGGCCGATTGATATTCTCCTGAATTCAGCCGGCATCTATTTTAACAATGAGATCGGGGAGACAACCGAGGCTGAATTCGACCGCATTGTGGATATCAACCTTAAAGGCACATTCTTTACCATCAATGCGGTGGCGCCTGGCATGAAGGCACGCCGTTACGGTAAAATCATCAATGTGGCATCGATTGCCGCCTTCAGGGGAGCCCCGCATTACAGTCTTTACTGCACTGTCAAGGCGGCCATTGTCATGCTCACCCGAACCCTGGCAACCGATCTTGCGCCTTATGATATTAATGTTAACGCGATCGCGCCCGGCAACACGGCGACACCCCTTAACGAGGAAATGCGCCTGGACCCGGCCTGCGCCGATTTAATGGCTGCCAAGGATGCCGCCACCCCGAGCAACCGGACCTATTCACCCCCCGAAGAAATGGCGCAAGCCGCATTGTTCCTGGCAGCGGACGATGTCCGCGCCATGCATGGCACCACAATACTGATCGATGAGGGCATGTCGGCTGGCGCCTATTGGGCCAAGTAGAGCGGTTCCGGCGCTTCAATCAGGACCAGATCCCCAGGACCCCATCCTTTTCAACCCCGGAGCTATTCATTAATTCAACCATAGGCCGAACCTGGTGTTTTATGCTGGGCATTGATGACTGAATGCACCAGGTTCGGCCCGGTAAAGCCGCCAATTTTATGCCAATGCCGCCTTCACCTTGTCAGGCGTGGCCGGCAGATTGAAAACCCTGGCCCCACAGGCGTGATTAATGGCGTTGATAACCGCGGGCGCGGTGGGGACCATGGTCATTTCGCCGATACCGGTGGCCCCTTCGGTGCCATGCAGGCGCGGCGTTTCCCTTACTATGACTTCCACGTCAAAAGCGGTTTTCATGGTAGGGTATTTGAAAGTAACCCAATCCTTGGTCTTACCCGCAATGTACTGCTCCCTGAGCGCAAAACCGGCACCCATGTCCATTCCGCCTTCAAGCTGCCCTTCCAGATTCAAGGGATTGATTACGGTTCCCGCGTCCACCGCAGTGGTCATCTTGAGCATCCTGACTTGGCCAGTCTCAAGGTTGACTTCCACTTCGGCCATCTGCACGGCGTGGACCTGGGATTCATAAGAGGGGCCCTGCCCGGTCTTCTGGTCACGCACATTGTCTTGTAGCACTTTTTTATTGCCCATGTACCGCACCGGGCGTCCGGCCTCTTTTAACTCCTTATAACTGGTAGCTCCGGTTTCGGTCATAGCCTTTTTCAGCTCATTGAGGGCGTTGACCATGGCGCCTCCAGCCATATAGGTCATACGACTGCCGGCCGCGGGGCCGGTTTGCGAGGTCAAGGCGGTGCTGCGAGTCATAAGCCGGACCTTATCCAGAGGCAGGTCCAATGTGTGGGCCGCCAATTGGGTGAGCATGGAATCGTTGCCTTCGCCCGGATCGGCCACGGCAGCGTAGATGGTCACACCGTCATCTGGATCGAGTTCCACTACCACAGTTGCTTTGTCTCCGGGAGTGCCGATACCAAAGGCGCCGGTGCCAAAACCCACGCCCCGGCGGATAGGACCTTTCTTAAATTCGGCCGCTTCCTTGATGGCGCGCTGGTAATGGGGTTTGATGGCTTTGCACAGCTCCGGGAAAGGCCATTGCTGCACTGCATCGCCCACGGCGGTGCTTTGACCAGGTAAAAGGGAATTACGCTCCCTGAATTCCAAGGGATCGATGCCCACTTTTTCAGCCAGCATGTCAATGGCGCACTCCACGGCAAAGTTGGCCTGGGGCGGTCCGGCGCCCCGGGCGGCGCTGCCCCAGGGGTTATTGGTGTACACCAGCCGGCCAAGGCCGTTGACATTGGGGAAGTGATATGAACTGCACATCATCAAAAGAGCGCGAAAGACCACCATGACGCCATTGGAAATGTATGCTCCGTTGTCCACCAGCATATCGATGTCCAAAGCGGTCAGGCGGCCTTCGGCGTCGGCGCCCATTTTTACCTTCATGTCAAAGGGATGCCGCTTGGGAGCTACATACATTGATTCCCACAGGTTGGGAATGAACCTGACCGGTCTTTTAAAATGCAGCGCGGCCGCAGCGGCCATGGCTTCGGTGGTCACCTCGATTTTGATGCCGAATTGCCCTCCTGAATAGGCCTCTTCGTACCGCAGATTCTCCCAGCCCAGGGCATCCTGGATCATTGCGGTATGGGTGTGGATTTGGATGCTGCGGCCGATGATCACCAATTGGGCGTCTTCGCCCTCGCCCTCGAGAAAGGCCAGGCAAGTTTCCGGTTCCAGAGGAGACTGGTGAACGCACTGGGTTGTGAATCTCGCCTCGATGACGTTCGCAGACTCGGCCAACGCCTTTTGAGCGTCTCCTTTTATCACCGGTTGCACCGAACAAAGATTCGGCCATTCATCATGCACCTGCACCGCTCCTTCGGCCAGGGCCTCACCAGGTGAGGCCAGCACGGGCAGCGGCTGGTAATCCACCCGCACCGCTTTAACCGCCGCCAGAGCTTGGCTGCGGGTTTCCGCTGCCACCACAGCCACCGGATCGCCGATATAGCGCACCTTCTTATCACAAAGCACCGGACGATCGGCCAAGGCCAATTTCAGACGGTTGGTGCCCTTGATATCCTTGGCCGTGAGCACACCGATGACTCCGGGCATGGCTTCGGCCTTTGAGGTATCTATATGGTTAATCAGGGCGTGGGCATGGGTGCTGGCGACCAAGGCCAGTTCAATGGCGCCCGGAATCATGATGTCGGCTGAAAAGGATGCCGTACCGCAGGCTTTGGGAAATGCCGAGGGTCGGGGATGCGAAATCCCCAGTTTGGGCGCGTCCGGATCTGGACGGATATCGTCCGGAGTAATTTCACCGCGCAAAAACCTGGCGGCCAGCTTGACCGCTGCAATGATTTTGACATAACCGGTGCAGCGGCACAGATTGCGGCGCAGGGCGTGCTTGATCTGCGCGGCCGTGGGGTTCGGGTTGGCATCCAACAGGGCCTTGGTGGCCATGATCATTCCCGGTGTACAAAAACCGCACTGGATGGCTCCCGAAAGCACAAAGGCTTCCTGGATCAGGTGGGGATTGTCGGGAGTGCCCAGCCCTTCAACGGTAATAATATCGGCATCGTCTAAATCCACCACCTTGGCCAGACAGGAGCGAACGGCCGTTTTATTGACAATCACCGTACAAGCGCCGCACTGTCCTTTGCGGTCGCAAGACTGTTTTGTGCCGGTCAAGCCATATCCCTTTCGAAGCAGATCGAGCAAAACCAAATCCGGTTTAGCCACAACCTGCCGGGCCCGGCCATTTATAGTTAAATTCACCTTTTTCATTTCGTTCTCCGTAAGAAGGAATAGTCCGAAAAACCGGAATATTCCGGAACCAGCTAAATCACAAACCGAAACTAGAAATCAACCGCCTGACATTCAAGGCCGAAAGACTCGGCCACCGGCTGGCAGGTCAATTCCCCATCCAGCACGTTGAGACCCTTTTTCAGGGCCAGGTCCTGTATCATGGCCTTTTGCCAGCCTTTATCGGCCATGGCCAGGGCATAGGCCAAGGTCACGTTGGTAAGTGCGATAGTGGAAGTGCGCGGCACCGCACCGGGCATATTGGTGACCGCGTAATGCACAACGCCTTCCTCCACATAGGTTGGTCTTTCGTGGGTAGTGGGCCGAATGGTCTCGGCGCAGCCGCCCTGGTCCACCGCGATATCCACCAGGGCCGATCCGGGCATCATGCGGCTTACCAGATCCCGGCTGATCAGTTTGGGCGCCGAAGCCCCCGGAACCAGCACCGAGCCGATCACCAGATGGCTGGCCAGGCATTCGCGCTCAATAGTGGCCGAGTTGGACATGATGGTGGCCAGCCGGTCGCCGTAGATGTCTCCGATATAGCGCAGGCGGGCGGGATTCACGTCCAGGATGGAAACCCGGGCCTTCATGCCGGCCGCCACACTGGCCGCGGCCAGCCCGGCCACGCCGCCTCCCAGCACGGTCACCGTAGCGGGCCTGACACCGGAAACGCCGGAGAGCAACATGCCCATGCCCCCGTTTTTCGCCTCCAGGCAAAATGCGCCCATCTGCACAGACAGTCTGCCGGCCACTTCGCTCATGGGAGCAAGAAGCGGCAGGGTGCCGTCGGCCAGTTGCACGGTCTCATAGGCCACTCCCACCACTTTTTGGGCTAAGAGCTTTTCTGTGAGTTGACGGTCGGCCGCCAGGTGCAGGTAGGTGAATAGAACCAGGCCAGGCTTCATCCGGTCAAATTCAGGATCAATGGGCTCTTTGACCTTTAGTATCATTTCGGCCTCGCCCCAGACGTCATCCGCTTTGTCGAGGATTCTTGCGCCCGCCTCCTCATACAGCCGGTCGCTGAAGCCGGAACCGATGCCGGCGTCGCTTTCCACAAAGACCCGATGGCCGTGACTGGTTAAGCCCCTGACTCCGGAGGGGGTGGCGGCCACCCGTTTTTCAGCCGGCTTGATTTCTTTTGGGATACCAATATTCATGACCTGTCCTCCTTATTGCCCAAGTCCACCACCGGCGCTCTGCGGCCCGTGATTGACGTATGTGCAGAATGACTCGCCGACAAACACTTTGGATAATGATGGCGTAATAGTTTGTCTGTAGTATTTAATTCAAGATATTTTCTATTCCGGTTTAGGCCGGTTCACTATTCGTGATGGGGGGCCAGAGCGGCGCATATATAAGCGCCGATAGCCCCCGGGTTTGATATGCCTCTGTCTCAGAAATGTAAATCATTTTATCTGTAGCTTACTGTTTATTATCCTTAGTTTTCACGTAATGATCTTTTATCAATTAGTCGCCAGCCTTTAATTCCAGGTATTTTTTTGCTCCGATTCGCGACAGTTCCTCATCGCCCATGGGAGCCATAGCCACGCGCCCGCTGGTGCCGATAGCCCCCACAATGGCCCGGTTCTTATCCCTGATCAGGACCCCGCCGGGTATGTAGGTCAACCGGGGCTCGCCGCTGATAAGATCGATCAGGCTAAGCCCCACGGCCTTGACCAACTTATCGTTGTCAATAGTGTCTCGCCTGGTTTGTACGGCGGTAAAAGCCTTGTTTATTGCCACGCGGACGTTTAGCGCGCTGGCGCCGTCCATCCTTACCACGTAAATCGGTGAACCGGCGGTATCGGTCACGGCAAAAGCCATGGGCGCCTGTGCCATGGGATTGGATTTATCAGCGGGTGTATTGATAGTTGCTTCCAACATTACTGCCATAATCGCGCGGGCATCCTCTAAGGTTATGTCCACACCCATGGTTCTGTCTCTGACCAGCTCCTTGCTCATTTCATTTACCTCCATATTGCTATCCAGCAAAGATTTATATTTGTGTAATCAAACAGCACCAATGTCTAATACAAAGGCATTTTATAAATACAGCCTTCAAAAAGCTGTAAACTATTTTGTTTATGTGAATAATCTTGACTCCGCAGATCCGCTTTTAATCTTATCCGACCAATTGCTTAATCATGGCCGCAATGGCAGTGCGCACTAGAACAACTGGTTTTCCGGTTACTTCCTGAACAATTTTCTTTGCCTCCATGGTATATCCCGGGCAATCCATCACTATCAGCTTAACGTTATGCTTTTTCATTATCTCAGCCGCCTTGAAACACTCTTCCCTCACGGTGGGGCCATAGGGCGTGGCAGCGGTTACAATGGTCTCCAATCCACTTTTTTCCCATTTGCGGGCAAAATTATTTATCTGTTCTTTGGCGGGGACAACAACGCCCAATCGGTCTCCTTCAGACATTAACCCCAAAACAAATCCGCAAAATGGCTAAGAGGGCGTAACAATCAACTTTTCCGACCTGAATTTCGGCCACTCGCCCACACAAAGGACAATAACTATATCGGCACCATGTTCAACCAGTTTGTCAATGCACCCTTGTATTCTTTGCACAATTTTTCGTTGGGCCAACGGGACTTGAACACCGCTATTTAATCTGGTTACAAGCATGTATTCATCTTTGGCTGGAGCCAGTTTCGCAATACCCGAAATCTCTAGTCCATCAAGAGCGCCACTTTCAAGATAGTCTGCCCTTACTCCGGCAATTTCAATTATTTCCGGAACCACATCCACTCTTGGCGATTGCCCGATTGTTACGATTCCGACTTTTGGGGTTATATTCATTTTTAATCATTTACCGGCAAATTAGTTTAATAATATATGTTTCAACCGCTATAAATAACGTTGATTTACTTTGAGGCGAAATCTGGATATTCAAAACTTATTTGAGTCATTTCAGTCAGGATAT
The DNA here is from genome assembly GCA_963675675.1 of Desulfarculaceae bacterium. Lineage (GTDB taxonomy): Bacteria > Desulfobacterota > Desulfarculia > Desulfarculales > Desulfarculaceae > Dethiosulfatarculus. The sequence continues at coordinate 5,188,545 of OY776512.1, read as the reverse complement.
TCAAGAAAGCCAAGTTGGTTTCCTCGGACAAACCGTCCACTTTCGGCTCGGGTAAAAATGATGGACCGTTAACCCCACCGGCATCAATACACGCTCTCAACATGCGCGACTCTGTTTTCGCGTTTTGCAAAATTTCAGGGTTTTGCAAAAGGAGAGACAAACAGGCGCAAATACCATAAGCTCCCCAGTTTGAAACCGATGCGGCCACCAACACATCCACGATGGTGGTATCGCCAACCCCGCCGCCACAACCGCAGGAACACTTGTCGCCAAAGGGTATTTTTTCTCTAATAACATCATTGACGATTCCCCATCCGATCTCATTCCCACCATCGCCAATCCCTATGGTCAAGGCTCCCACCTCTTTTGCCTTGTCATATAAACAGGGTATTTTTGCCGCAATGTGGTTCATATTTCTGCCTTTTGGGAGCGCATGGTAAATACCCTTTTCATTTTTACCTCGGCATTCAACAGAGATAATGGCCTTGGGCGACAGATCTTTAAATAGCAATTCCGCTTCGTTTTGTGCTTTAATTTCGTCAATAGGGAAGCCTATTACGCTAACGGTCCTTTCTGTGTTTTTTAGAGTGTTCAGATCGGTAACATTAAGATTCGCACCTCGGCAAACCGCCTTCATCATATCGATAGCCGCGTAATCTGTTACTAAAACCGGTTTGGCGCCAAGGCCTATCTGGAGGGACCTCGCAAGGGCTGCACCGCCAAGTGGGCCATCGGTCTCTGTCAATTCCAATGGGTAGACCAGCATTGTTGGAGCAATTAAGACAATATCCCCGTGGCCAACTCGATCGCGAAGTTTTTCAGCTGCTAACAGGCATAGTGGTCTGCCTTGTCTTTCGCGTGCCGCCGGGTAAAGCATGCTGATAAATTCCCGTGCCGCAACATCCATCGAAACCAGGCGATCGACATTTTCTCCGATAAGTTCTATTTTATTTTTTGATAAATTCATTTTCATTTCCAATGATAATTTATCTTTTCAAGATAATAAACGCTCAGTTTGTCTGAATTCATGCAGCGTATGTTAAAACATCTCATTCATAACTTTTGATATTATTGACAATGTATTTTGGATATCTTCATCAGTGTGTGCGGTCGAGACATATTGCCTTCCTCTGGTCGGATGCAGCCGCAGCCCGCGCTTTAAGGCTTTTTGCCTGAAAGTTTGATATTGGCTTTTGTCCACATTAAAACTATCTCTATACTCGTTCAATTTTTCGGTTATACCAAAGGCGATCTGCCATATTGATCCAACATGGTTGCAATAAAGAACTATATCCTTTTCCATAGCAACTTTATTTATTCCATCAGTCAGTTTTTTAGTCAGTTTTTCCAAATTGTTATAAACATCGGGTTTTTGGAGTTCACTCAGACTTGCTTTACAGGCAGCCAAGGATATGGGATTAGCATTAAATGTACCTCTGACTTTAACGCCCGAATCCATGACCTCCCTTTTCCCTGCAACGCACGAAAGCGCAAATCCTCCCGCTATTGCTTTACCAAAAGTGCAAAGATCCGGGGTGACGTTGTAGTATTGTTGCGCACCGCCCAGGGAGAGCCTGAACCCAGTAATAATTTCATCGAAGATTAAAACTATTTCGTTCTTTGTAGCGATATCTCTTAGACCTTGTAAATATTCTTCTTTTGGATAAACCACTTCACAATTACACATTACGGGTTCCATCACAATCGCGGCGATTTCATGCCCTTGCCGATGGATGGTTTTTTCTATGAGATCCAAATCATTCCAGGGAAGCACAATGATTCGTTCTCCGGCTTCGCGGGGTTGCCCATAGTTGGCTAATACCTGCCATGGCTTATTTCTTGGTCCCATTATATTCAATGACGCGGGTGCATCACTGATCATAGCTTCATCAGACCACCCATGATAGTGACCTTCAAAGCGAATTATTTTGCTTTTACCCGTATAAGCACGAGCAATTCTAAAGGCTAACATAATGGCTTCGGTTCCAGTGCTCTGATAGCAGAGCAAGTCGGCACATGGAACGTTTTCAATGATTTTTTTAGATACTTCGTTTATCGATTTTGTTGGGGCGGCAAATACAGAACCTCTATCAAGCTGTTCCCTAACGGCATCATTGATGGCCTCAGAGCAGTATCCCAATATCAGCGGTCCGTATCCACCCAAATAGTCGATATATTCGTTTCCATCTATGTCGTAGACTTTCGACCCGTTACCACGTTCAATGTAAATCGGATGATCTTCATAAGGTGATTTATGTAATGAACTCGCAACACCGCCTACAAACAATTTATTTGCATCTTCAAACAACGCTTTTGATTTATTCATGTTCATTTTATCATACATCCTTTCCCGCACTAAGAATCCGCAATCACCATTACCGCTTGCCCATACGCAGATCTCGTTGAGGTCATAGACACTAGATTACAATTTTAATTCTTGCTTTAACGTCCATGACTACTTGAAATCTTATCCAGTTATAAAATCAACAATTAAATAAGGCCAGATTTTTGTTAATAATAATCCGTTTATCTGCCAGTAGTTGAATTCAGATATTAGTGGCGTTTTTGCCAGCTGGACACCAGGTATTTGTATCCAGCTGGCATACCAATAATAAATTTTTATATGGGTTTGAAATATTATTTTGGTTTAATTGCAGCAATAAGTGGCTTTAATATATCAAGCGCTGCATCGGCTTCTTCGATGGTTGTCGTGCAAGGCGGACAAATGTATATACGGTTACCACAGAAGCCACCGATTCTTGGATAAAGTCCATCTCTAAGCATCTTAACCGTCAAATCTTCTCTGGTAACGTCATCAATAGGCGTTTTACTTGCTTTGTCAAACACCAATTCCAGACCAATAAAAAGGCCCTTGCCTCCTATATTAGCGACGCAAGGCATTGGCAGGAATTCATCCTCGAGACGTTTCATAATATGGTCACCAAGCTTGGCTGCATTTGCGACTACTTGGTCCTTTTCATACACATCCAAAGCAGCTATTGCGGCAGCGGCCGCGATGGGATGACCGCTGTAGGTATATCCCTGTGCAACGAATTTACCACTTAAGGATTCGAATACCTTCTTATTGACCGCAACCGCTCCAAGCGGCACATAGGCACCCGTAATTCCCTTGGCCATGGTCATAATGTCGGGGGTGACTCCCCAATGCTCAAAAGCAAACATCTTGCCGGTCCGTGCAAATCCGGACATTACTTCATCGCCAATCAATAAAATATCAAGTTCATCACAAATCTCTCTGACTCTTGGCCAAAATTCCGGAGGAGGCACGATAACGCCGCCAGCTCCTTGTATTGGCTCCGCCATGAAAGCGGCAACGGTTCTCGGGTCCTCGTTCTCTATCGTGTATTTAATAAACTCGGCGCACTTGATGCCGCATTTGGGGTGTTCGAGTCCAAAAGGACAACGGTAGCAATAATACGGCGGTGTTTGAATAAAACCGGTGATTAGTGGCCCAAAGCCGGTCTTGTACATACCGCGCCCGAAACCGGTTGCTGAAGTAGACATGCCAGAGGTGCCATGATAGGAATTATACAAACTGATTATTTTGAATTTCGTATCCATGCCACGGCTATGCTGATAAAAACGGGCAAACTTCATGGCTGCTTCCGCAGCTTCTGATCCGCCTGAGACAAAGAAAAAATGCTTTAAATCGCCAGGTGTAACTTTGGCGAGCTCACTGGCACATTCAATGTTCGTTACATTGCTGAATCCAAAATAAGTCGAGGTATAATCGGTTTTAGCAACCGCATTTTGTATTGCCTCAATTATCTCCTGGCGCCCATGACCCAGATTGCAGCAAATAAGCTGTGAAGATAAATCGATGTATTCTTTTCCATCTGTATCCACTACTGTTATGCCATAGGCTTTTTCAAAAATCACTTCCCTAAGCTTGCCGCCTACTACATAAGTGGGATGAATTACGTATTGATTATCTTTTTCAATAAGCTCAGCAGTTCGGTTGTTAGCCATTCCATGTTCTCCTCATGTTTTTTATTGATGTTTTGATTTTCTGACACATTTACGGGTTTTATCTATTTGATCATTTTATCCGGCAGCCAGGTTGCAAGCGGGCTATATATCATAACCAATATTAAAATAACCATTTGAAGTGCTATGAATGGTAATATTGAACGATAAATATCCCCTTGTGATATTTCCAAATCTGCTGGAAATTTATCTTTAATTTGTGGAATAAGCGCTCGCATATAGAAGAGGTTGAAGCCGAAAGGCGGAGTCAAGTAAGCCATCTGTAAATTAAGAATGAAGACGATTCCCCACCACAAGGGATTAAGGCCCAAACCCACTGCTATTGAATGATATATAGGTCCAAAAAGAACCACTATGGCAAAGTCGTCCATTAGCATGCCGGCTATAAAAATGGACAGGTTCATTATGATGATAATCAACCATGGATTTAGGCCGAAACCAACGGTCATACCTTCAATCAACTGGCGAGCTCCGGTGGAAATATATACAGCATTAAACAGCATGGCCGAAGCTAATATCCAGCCACTCATACCCAGTATTTTGAAAGTTACTGTTGATGCTTCCTTGAACATCGTCCAGTTGAGACGCCGGTGAATCGCGGCACAAATCAGGGCGCCCACAGCCCCCAGGGCCCCGGCCTCGGTAGCTGTGCACACTCCCAGCCAAATTGATCCCAGAACTAACACAATGAGAAAGATAGGCATGGCCATTGCCCTAAAAGATACCAACTTTTCTTTAAAAGATACCCGTTCGGCAGGCGGCAAAGCCGGAGCCAGTTTGGGGTTATAGTGCGACCTGATGCTGATATAAATAATCAATATGGTAGCACCAATTAAACCCGGGATTATGCCGCCGAAATATAGGGCGCCTATAGAAACTCTGGTAACCAGGCCATAAAGAATCATAAGCACACTTGGGGGGATGATAATGCCCAGGACCGATCCAGACATGACTGAACCCAAAGTTAGGCTTTTATCATATCCGCGATTCAACATTATCGGTACGGCTATCAGCCCAATAGACACTACTGCCACCGCACCCGATCCGACTGTGGCCGCGAAAATGGTACACAAGACAACGGTGCCGGAAGCCAGACCACCTCGGATTCCGCCTGACCACTTATAAATCATATCGTAGCCCTGTTCGGCTATACCTGAACGTTGCAGCACATTGGCCATGAATATAAAAAAGGGAAGCGCTAAAATGGTTGGGTTAGCCCAGGTCTTATAGACAACACCTGCCGCCAAAAACAATCCATTAACACCCAGAAATATGGTGCTTCCTATCAATGCAATGGAACCAAATACAAATACAACAGGCGCCCCTGCAACAAGAAGAAGCAGCATAAGGCTGAACATAAAAAAGGTGCCGGCTTCTGGACTCACTGCTGCCTCCCTTTGAAAATAATCTGACAATCGCGTACGAAGTTGGCGATAGTTTGTAAAAGCATAAGGACGATACCAATCGGAATTACCACTAGTTTAAGATGCCAGATTGGTGGTTCAAAACCGGCTTGGTCACTTTCCCCTCTAAGAGCAGAAGACCAGCCCATTTCAATTGAGACCCAAAGGAGAGCAATCAAAAAGAAAATCGCAAAAATTAAAGTTATGATATCCAAAATAGCTCGTTTTTTTGGTGAAAGCTTGCTATAGACCACATCCACCCGGACATGCATTTGGTTGAGCATTGTATAGCAACCTGCGAATCCAAAAACTATCACCATCAACTGGGTATCAATCGGCCAAACCCATTGGGTAGGTCTTTGGAATAGATAACGCGCGATTACTTCTATCACCATCAACAACGACATCACCGGTACGAGGTAGCTAATAGAGTTACCTACTGCATTGCTGATTTTGTCTATTGTACGAAGCACAGCTTTCACTAAATTGCCTCCACTTTTTGATCAGCGTCAGGCCACGGATTAAAAAGCTTACTCAGGAAGATAATGAGTTCAAGTACTGTGTGGATGATAACTTTTATAAAACTATGTCTACTTTAAGCCAGATACTCATTATCTTCCTGTTGCTTAACTTAACGAAATAGCATTATTTGACTCCCAGCTTAGCGAGCTTTTCTTTGGTCCAATAGGGCTTCACATTCATGAAATGCTCTTTGAGCACCTTGAGCATTCTGGCATTCCGCTCACTGCTTTTGCCCCATTCCTCCGTATATTTAAGAGCTTGTTCCTTAATCTTCGCCCACACGTCATCCGACCAAAAAACAGCTTCATAGCCATTTTTCGGTCCGCTACTAAGCACCTTTACAATCTCTTTCTCATATTCAGTTACTGTACGCTTGAAATAGTACTTCGAGGCTTGCTTCAGAATATCTTGCAGGTCTTTGGACAAAGAATTCCATTTGTCAAGATTGACCCACATTGAACCGCCCTGCCAATCATTTGCAAACGGCATATAGATATAGTTAACCACTTCATGCCATTTCAAACCAAACATGGCGCTAATGTCATAGTTCACCATGTCAATGGTTCCTAATTGAAGGGCGCTGTAGATCTCACCTCCGGGAACAAAGGCTATCCCGGCCCCAACATTTTTAAAAATATCTTTGTATGCACCAGTGGCCCGCAGCTTTACTTTCTTAAAATCATCCATATTCATTATCCGCTTTTTGCCGCTATGGTACATATTCGGTGTACCGCCATAGGTGTGCCAATCAAGGTAATAAATATTTGCGCTTTTAGCCATCTCCTGCATGATTGGCCAGAACTCGGTGTTGTGCATCCTTTCGTAAAGCTTATCGGGATCACCCATGAATGTGAAAGGCAAACCATAGTCTACATCGGTGACCGGGTATTCTTTCCTCCAATACGACAGCAATGACATACCCATATCTATTACCCCCTTACCTACCGCCGGCAGCAGTTCGGTATAGGGCACAATTTCATCACCGGCATACAGGGTAATTTCCATGCGGCCTTTGCTGAGTTCCTTAACCTTGGCGACAAAATCTTTCAGAAGATCTTGTGATAAATCGCCCCATGGATAGGCACCTTGGAGTTTCCATTTAACCACATCTGCACATGCTCCAACCTTGGGCAGCATCAGGGCTAATACGAGCAATAGGGAAATAAACAGCCATTTCCAAGTCATTCTTCCTTTTTTCATCATTCCGTCCTCCTTAATTGCCAAGATCACAATGAATAAAATATCGTCCCGGCTTTCAACCGGTAGGCCGCTTCAATCCATATCGGGCGATTCTCCGTTTTCTTCTTTGAGGTCACAACGTAATAGAAAACGATTTCTGTTTAATTTACTATCAAAGATACTATCCGAAGTCAAGGGCATTTTCGTCAACTTCATTTAACAATATAAAATATTGAAATAAATGAAGAAAAAAAAATTTCAAAGGTATCACGTCAATTTAAATCACACTTATTTACAAAATAGCAACTCTATGTTATCGTTTTCTAACATGAGGGCCACAGATGTTGTGCTATGACGTTTTAGACCATCTTGGCTTAGCGCTGGATCAATTCAAATGCATGCACACGGATAATTCGAAGCCTCTAACCTCGAACTCAAAGACATGGTGTTGAATGGTGGCGCCCGATAAAACCTCAATAATGATTTGGATCAACGTTTATTGGTTGTGGGCTGGATACTCCCTGCAGGCGGCAAAGCCAACTCACCCTCATCCCGCTTCTGGAACCTGCGGGAACTATGCGAATCCTTTGCTTAACGCTGTTACGGCTTTGGTTGGCTCCATGCATTTCCTTCACTACATTATAATACTGCCATGCCTGACTCTCCTTGCCGGCTCGATGCCAGATCAGGGCGGCCTATTGCGTAGGCCAAGCCATCGCAGAACCGACTTTACCTGGCTTGAATCTCTTTTGTCTGCAACTCCTCACCGGTGTGCAAATGCTGATGACGATTCACACCGCACCGGCCAAGCGCTTTTAGTCCGCTCAAGGCACCAGGCGTTCTCAAGTCCAAATAATACGAACGCCCGCTTGCCTGGCAGGCCGCAGCCGATCAAATCCAACTCCGCAAATCGGACCCAAGCGTAATTAGGCTAACATTTCAGGATGCTATACGAACAAATACACAAATGAGTTTATAGTAAAATATTCTAATAGTTTATTAAAATTATAAAACTTCTGCCGCTAAAATGCCCTTTCTCACAATTACGACAGGGACGCCCCTAACCGGGAAATGAAGAGGTACTCGTGAGCACCTTATTTGAAAGTGTGAAGCACAAGAAAGCTCCCCATCGTATTTTCAATCAAATACGATCCCTGATCTTATCCGGGCAACTTTCTCTAGGCGACAAGCTGCCTTCGGAGCACGAACTAACCAATCATTTTGGGGTGAGCCGCCAGACCCTGAGGGAGGCATTGCGGGCCTTGGAGGCTCAGGGCCTTTTGGAAATCCGGGCAGGTCTGGGAGGCGGAGCCTTTGTCAGCCAAGTGGATATGGGGATGGCCAACGCCAGCCTGAATAATTTCCTGTATTCCGCCAATCCCTCCATCAAACACATCTCGGAAATTCGCAAGGCATTGGAACCGCTGTCAGCCCGTTTAGCCGCCGAACGCATCACAGATGAGCAATTAGGCGGAATTTTGGAGCTTCAGGACCAAAGCAAAGTGCTTTTCGATCAAAATCGCTATGGCGAGATCGTATTGTTGGGGGTCGATTTTCACTGCGCTGTATCCAGGGGCACCGGAAATCTCTTGTTGGCGCTCATTCTGGATCTAGTAGAAAAAACGCTGATCAGGGCAAAGCAACCACTCGGCATAGACCGCAAGTTCTCTCAAGCCATGCTGGACAGCCACGAGGAGATCATTGCGGCTCTTACCGCCCGTAATCCTGAAATGGCCGAGCAAGCCATGCGGCAAGACATGGTGTTGATCGAGCAGGATCTCATGCGCCTGGCTATGAAAAAAGGCAAAAGCAATGACTGGTTGAATGAACTGCGCATGCAGAGCATTTACCATAGCGATGACTTGTAACATGCATTTTTTATTGAGTATTTCTTAACACAACAACTTACTAACCTAGCGGGCCGTCAGGCTCAGTAGACTTGGAAGGCATTACTGTGTCAAAAGCAAAAAAACTCAAGGTATTTGTGAACGGTAAATTTGTTGAATCCCAGACTGAAAACTACATGGAGTGTTTCAACCCTTCCACCGGCGAAGTCATGGCGCTGGCACCTCAATGCACCCGCGAAGAGGTGGAAGGCGCCATAGCGGCCGCTGCCGCGGCCTACCCAGCCTGGGCCGACACCCCTGTGCCCAAACGCATGCAGGTGCTTTATAAAATGAAGAGCCTGATAGATGAGAACCTGGAAGAGCTGACCCACCTGACCGCCATGGAACACGGCAAGAAGTGGGCTGAAGCCATGGGCGACGTGATCAAGGTGAACGAGGTGGTTGAATTCGCCTGCGGCGCCCCCCATATCATGAAGGGCGAATCCTTGATGAACGTGTCCAAAGGCTATGACACCGTCCAGTACCACCATCCCATGGGGGTATTTGCCGGGATCGTCCCTTGGAATTTCCCTTCCATGATACCTCACGGCTGGATGGCCCCCATTTGCATTGCCACCGGCAACACCATGGTTCTCAAGGCCGCCAGCTACACTCCCCAGTCCGCCCTCAAGCTAATGGAGCTATGGACCAAGGCAGGCCTGCCCAAGGGGGTGCTTAACGTGGTAACCGCCGGCCGCAGAGAGGCCGAAATACTGCTGACCCGCCCCGAAATAAAGGGCGTGTCTTTCGTGGGCTCCACCAAGGTGGGCATGCACATATATTCAACCGCAGCCAAGCACGGCAAAAGGGTGCAGGCTCTTTGCGAGGCTAAAAACCATGCTCTGGTCCTGTCGGACTGCAAGCTGGAGCGCACCGCAAGGGGCATCATCAATGCTTTTTGCGGTTGCGCCGGTGAGCGCTGCATGGCTCTGCCTGTAGTGGTTGTCGAGGAGTCCATCGCTGACGACCTGGTAAAACTACTCAAAAAATACTCATCTGAAATGAAGCTGGGCAAGGCCTACGATAAAGACACCGACATGGGGCCGGTGGTGAATCAGGGCCATAAAGATTTTATTTTAAATTGGATCGAAACCGGTTTACAAGAAGGAGCCGATCTGGTGCAGGACGGACGTAATCCGAAAGTGCCTGCGGAGTGTCAAAAAGGTTTCTTCATTGGGCCCTGTATCTTTGATCATGTTACGGAGGAAATGTCCGTGGGCCGCGAAGAAATATTCGGGCCGGTATTGTGTGTTAAACGCGTGAAAAACTTCGAAGAGGGTATCACCCTCATGAATAACAGCCGCTTTGCGAACGGCTCGGTGATCTACACCCAAAACGGCTACTATGCGCGCGAGTTCGCCAAGCGGACCGACGCCGGCATGGTGGGCGTCAATGTCGGCATCCCGGTGCCTCTGGGCATATTTGGATTCACCGGCCACAAGCAGTCATTTTTCGGCGATTTGCATGTGATGGGACGTGACGGTTTCGCATTCTATACGGAAACCAAAAACGTCACCAGCACTTGGTTCTCCGAGTTGGAAGAAACCAAAGGCAAAGTGGACACCTGGGATGGCACCATTACCTCCCTACCGGAAAGTAAAAATTGATTTTGCTGCATATTGCATAATAATCCGGACACGCATTCATAATTTTAACAAGTGGAGGCGGCAGGTTACACCTGTCGCCTCCCCAATAGGAAGTGCCTTTTCTTTAGCGCAAGTGCGGGCCATCTTTTCGCATTCCCTCATCATGGTGGGCAGCTTCAGCGCTCGAAGATACGCCCCACGGTGTGACGCTGCTTCTTGGAATGCCCTCTGTCCTCTTCCAATATCTGATTGATTATGCCAAGAAAGGGGCCAAGCTTGGGACGCCTGGCCTGCGCCCCTCGCCGGTAACCTAGCGGAACCGAATGCTCAAGCATCTTGGATACTGTCCGCCGGTCTATGCCAAACCGCTTCGCCGCCTCACGACGACTCAAACCATCAACCAAACACGCTTTACGAACTCGTCCGTATAACTCCACGCCATACATCCTTCACCCCTTCGCAGATCATCCTTCTCTAATCTGTGAAAGGGGTACCAGTGGTGCATTTTTAAACCGCCCATTCCTCCTTCATTAAGGGCGCTCACTGGTACATTTTCCCTCCGGCTTTTACACGTAGCCTAATGCACGTCGTAATTAAGTTAAGGAGATTTAATAAGGTTAATTCTCTTGGGTCTAATGTCATATCAAGAAATGCTAAGGACCCTACACTGATGCTCGCCGGCCGGCAGTAATTCTTAGAGCGGCAAGTTGATGTGACCGCAGCCCTAAAAAATGGCCTGATGCTTGGTTCTGACATTCAAAGGTATATGGGCACCTAAACATTTTGCGGTGTGATGAAGGATAGCTGATCAAAGCCTGAGAACTCCATTTTCAGGGATTCAAAGCCAATTGACCACCCTGGTCAGTATCGTGAATTTCAACCATCATTGCATAATCATTGAGTTCGTTGTTTTCAAAACTTCATTAAGAAGTACTGAGATAGTCCACAATGCAATAAAGCAAGTATGTGATATATATTGTTCAATGTTGCCAATCGGCCATCTTGCTTTTTACTACTTTTTTGTTATGTTAGTCAAATTAACATTCATCTTATCTGAAATGCCAGGTATTTTCTGCAATTCGAAGTGTGTTTTTAGCTTTTCTTCTGCATATTGTGGCGTACCTGCGTACATTTCTGCATCCATATTAAATGGTAAAACAACCCTTTTGCCAGTAGAGTTGGCGAAACTTATGAATCCTGAGTACCTATGTTTCTTTTTCATTCCATAAAACTGTATATGACCGTCGATTGTTTTCGCAATGCTTTGCTGAGGTAAAAGAACTGTAATAGAATGTTCGCCTGCATCATTCACAAAATTGATAGATTCATTTTTGTGATTTAATAATTCATTGATGAAATTGATTTCAATGTCATGAGCAGTAGAATTGCCAAAATTGGTTACTTTTAACAACACAAGTCCATAACGACTTTCAAAATCAAAATATGGATAAGGATATGGCCTTTGTTTATCTTCCTCTAATTCAACAATACGCTGTGCATTCCACGAAGATACTACCGCTGTAATAACTGCCATGGATGCAGCCATTACAGCCCAAGCAGAATCTTTTCCATCGATTGCGTATACAAATGATACAACAATTAGTATTACTGATATAATAATCGTTAATAAAAGTAGAATGCGAACTATTTTCCGATTCATCTTATTTCCAATTATCCAAGCCCTGGTTTAATACTTAATCTGTTACTTTCATAGATACATTAAGTATTTGAGAGTTTTTAAGTTATCCTATTTGTTCGCATTAGATCAGCTATCCTTTAAATTGTAAATTTGTCAACATTGAATTTGCAAATTGATTTTGAACAATTCCTTGCCAGTACAATGCACATTTATACACAGTTTAGCTATCCAATTTTAGTATCAGTTTTTATGGTTGTGATAAGCTTCTCCTGTATAATTGTTATTGCTTTGACAAAACCGCTAACGATTTGATTAAGATCAGACAACTTGAGGAATTCATCAGGATCATCAAATTTAGTCAAATTCTTCTTCATAATTATTAAATCATATTCTCCAAACCCTTTTGTAATATCAACCGCTAGGTAGGGTGCTCCTTCATGTACAAAGAAATTCCGGTGATTATCAAGTTTTTGAAACCAGTCTGAGTTAAATCCCCCTTTATTAAACAGCTTTTTAAGCTCAAGTCCTACCTTCTTTTTACAAATAGATTTGCCAGAGAATAGGTAAAGTTTCTCAAACAGAGATGACATCAAATCACATACAGAATTTAATTCAAACAGAATCGAATCAATATCTATCAAAAGATTGTATTTTAAGTCGTTATCAATTTTGAAAGCGTATCCCTCTACATCATTTTGATAGACATGCTTGCTTTCGTGGTTTTCTGCAGATCGATATAACTGTTTGACTTCCATATTTATACGACGGATAATTCGTGGTAGCATGTTCAAACGAATAGATATAAATCCTCCAAGTTCGAACAACTCATTTTGTGGAGGATCGAGGCCACGTCTTGCAACCGCATCATTTACAGCACTCCATATAGGAAGAATCCAAGGATCGCCACCCAGTTCATTGATATGCAACCACTTGTCTACCATAGAAATACCATTATCGTCTTTATGCCCAACATTATTAAGCTCTTGATATAACTGAAAGCTTTACCATACATTAAGTAATCTTGAGTCCCGGTCAGACGTGTAAATTTAATGATAAAATTATTATTTTGGATAGCTGTTTCAAGCTAAAGGTGTTGAGCAACTAACGGATTATTGATCAAATATAGATAAATGTTATTGCGCCTTGCCTGTGGTCTATCATCCCTCCGAGCTGGTTTAACTGGTCTACCTACATCTCTCTCAAAATTAGTTGTCTTGTCAGCGTAGTTCCAATCCGTTAGTTGGTTCCTAGGCCTGCAGTGGGTCGAACTCGTTAACCCTATTTTTAATCCAAGCGTTGCAGACAATGTAAACATTTGTTGTAGTTTTTGGTGCTTCATTTAAGAGTCAACTGTGCTGGTAATTGAAGTAGGGTATGTTTTCGAAATCAGTTCAGTCATTAGTATTTTGGTCATTTGTCATCAAAATAAAGTCATGATCATTCAATATTTTCTTAAAACCATCTTTAGTTGATAAATCTTCAAAACATGGGTCGCTTATAATACTAAGAACCATAATAAAATTATCATTAAGCTCTTTCTGGATCAAATTTAATGCGTTATCAAAATCCCCAGAAATAGCATTCAAGCGTGCAGTGTCAATAGAGGAAAGGCTTTTCGACACTTTTACGAATTCTATTTCACTTCTGAATTTTTCAAGGTTTTTTAGTCTTTTATAACAAACAGCACGTAGTAGACGCGCTTCTGCATGAAAAGGCTCTATTTCCAAAACAGAGAATAAAATTTCAGCAGCTTCGTCAAGCATGTTATTTGCTAGGTATGCGCGCGCCAGTTGTAGCTGTATATCTATGTCACCTTGTTCTTCACCTAAGACATTTTGAAAAGCAATAATGGCAAGTTCAGAGGAATTATTTAGCAGATAGACCGTGCCCAAAAAATAACTAGATTCCTTATAATAATAATCTGATTCAGCTAGTTTTGTCAGTAATTTTATTGCGTTATCAAGGTTTCCTTCCATTATATTGATAATAACTATCAAACACATAAAATCCAATATGTCAAAATTTTCAATTGCGTCTTCGGCCTCTGCTATTTCATTTTTTGGTGAGACACAGTTTCTATAAAGCCAATATGAAAACGCTTTTGCTTCTGATATGCGGAGCTTTATTTCTGCCAATGGAGCGTTCAATGTGTTATATGTTATATCTGGTAAATAGGCACGTAATAATTGCATGGACTGATCTCCAATTTCCTCTAAGGTTAATTTAGATGATTTTATTGCTAATTGAATACATTCAGCAAATGCAACAAGGCATTTGTGTGCACGAATGGGCCTAATATTATTTCTTAAAAAAGTTAGCGCCTCTTCTTGTTGTGACCTTTGCATATAAATACTTGCCAAGCCTTGAATGGATCCGGGATATAGTGGATTTATTTTCAAGGCTTTCTGGAAGAATGTCTCAGCCATATCAAGGTCACCACAGTGAAGGTGCAGAGCGCCAAGTAATGAGAGAGCTACATCATAATTTGGGTTAATTTGAATTGCACGATGGCAATGTAGTTTAGCCTCATCGGTTTGTCCCCACCAAAAATGCAATAAGCTAAGGTGATAGTGAGCGTAGTAATTATCAGGATTATTAATTGTTACACTTTCAAAATGGTCAGCGGCATCAGAATAGCTTTCATGCTCTATTCTCCAAAAGCCAGAACTGCATTCTTGAAGGAATTGTTGCTCTTCTCTTGATAATGTTAATTGATTTTTTTGGGGCTGGATTAGAGACACTTGGTATTCGAGATTAAGGAGATTGTCTACGATAATTTTTTCGAGGGAACGAGCCACATTTTCGAGCATAGCTTGATTTCTTAAAATAATTCTATTCTTAATGCTATTATTTATTTCCTTTTCATAATCCATTTTATCTAAGGATGTCGCTGTCAAATCGTACTCATCGAGAGCATTAAATACATATTTTAAAAGTAGCTGGTAGCGTGTTTTGCCATGTTTATTTAACAAAGAAATTAAAGCGCCTATCGCCTTTAAAATATCGTACTTAGGCACCGCGGGATCAGGCATAATAATGAATTTATTGCCTGTAACAATATCAAATTTACTTAAATAGTCTAGAGCGTTTAATGCTTTCTTTTTAAGTGTAAATAATGAGAAAATACTATTGTGACTGATTGCCTCTATAGTAAACATGGCAACAATTAGCCTTGCGTATGGTTTCATTCTGCAGGTCTTAAAAAGCGCTATTATATCAATTAAGTCACCAGCGACTGAATTGTTTTTATAAATATAATCCCTAGTGTCATGCCAAATTACTTCGGCTTCATTTCTTGCATAAATATTTGCTAAGCCAATAGTTAGTTTCTTAATTTTTGAAATATTTATTTGCCTGAAAACACTAATTAATTGTTCTGGAGTGCCATCGCCGTGAGAGACTAGGACTTCAATGACCTCTTGCTCAGCTTCAATTTTAAAGATACTCATTACATTGTTAATCAATTTAATAGATTGTTCTTTATTTAGAGGTAGCATATTCACGGTACGAATATTATTTGCGACTAACCACTCCTCGTGTTCACTACTCATTAGGTCGCTACGAACTGTGACAATAATGTATGGTTTTAAAGAAATAGATTCTATACGGTGCAGTATTTCAGTAATTAAATTCAAACTTTCAATTGGATAATTTTGTGGGATATCATCCAAAAAAAATAAAATGTTTTTGCTTTTTTTAGGTAGACTTGCGATAATATGGTCTATGTTTATTTTATCAATTTCACCTAGCGATATATTCAGCGAGAACGCCATCCCATTAATAATTATATCGGAAAGAAAAGATATCTCTATTAATTCTATTGCTTCTCTTGTTTTTCCTGATTTCATAGGGCCAATAAATGCTATTTTCTTGTATTTTCTAAATTCGTTGAAATTAATGATCTCTCTGTCAACCCAAGAGATTTTGCCGCCATACCTCCCCAAGTTACTTCTCTGGGTCTCCGTATCTATTGGTTCCAAAACATCACTAATAAGCTTCAGCGCGGTTTTGGAGTCTCTATTAGCAAATAACCTGGTTAAACAAAAAATACCACCAACGATAACTCCAAAAGCCTGAATGGCTGCAGAGTGCTTGTTGAGGTAAGCTGCCAATCCAGCTAGCCAAGGGTATAATAAAGTTAGGGGGGTGAGCCAACGCTCACGCAGTAACACTAGGACAAAGAACGCGACGACCAAAATAGCTGTGGTCAGAATTATAAAGATTTGTTTCCTCATTACTAATCACCACCTAAAAATAACTTATATGAAATCGTGATAAATAGCCTTAGGCTAGAACACCGCTTTATTTCGACCAACAATACTGGTTAGATTGAACTTTTAGTCATAGATTAAATGGTAGTTACCGCGTTTAACTTAGTAAAATAATGTCATCGAATTGTTCGGTGCATATTGGAATTCAACTATGTTAATTATTTTAAATGTAACAAGGAATCGAGATAGATTATATACACATTTAGTAATCTGTTCTCTAACTTACTGATTTAGCAAACGGTTACGTATTTACTCTGTAAATTAAATGCGTACATGCATCATCAATTATAAATAATTGTTTTTTACAATTCTCAACTAATCATTAAGTTATCTTAAACTCACACATCCTAACCCAAATATTCACTCTTATTACTGCCGTAAAACTTACCCATCATTGCATAATTCTTGAGTGAGCCCGAGTTCAAGGTTTGTAATTAAATTATCAATAAAATTAGCCTCGTACATGCCTGCAATCGCATTTATGACAAAAGCCAATAATGCCGCCCGCATAGGATTCTGGCGAAGCCCTCAGGTATCCCAAACGTTGTCAGTCAAGCTGAGAAGGTCCAAATTCGGATTTGTTTGAACAATTACTATGGGATGGGCAGGCTAGATGTCCCCAAACTGGTGAATAGCATATGTCGTATGATTTTACATGTCAATGTCTCATCTCGGACATGTGATTGAGCCAACCAAGGCGACCAAGACGGACAGGTTCGTACAAGGAGGGTAGCCGCCTAGGATGCAGCCGGTTCCATTTCATTTTGACTGGCACAGTTTCTCATTTCGCGTGGCAGCTTACACTACTTAACTTATTTCATCCGTTATCAAAATTGATCCTCGCGCTTCCCATGCGCTTCCCAGCAATAAATAAGCACTTACGCCATACAACGTAAGTGCTTGATATCTTTGGAGCCGCCGATGGGATTTGAACCCGCGACCTGCTGATTACGAATCAGCTGCTCTGCCAACTGAGCTACGGCGGCGTATATTTTTGACTGGCCATGTTGCTGCAAGCAGCATTCAAAGCAGTATACCAAAAATGCTCTGCGCCTCAAGAGGTTGCGTGCCATCCTGAAACCTGTCTGCCAGACATTGCCCTATAGCGCGTAAAAACTCCCCGCTGTTCACCTGCCGGTTATTGCGGCTGGGCAGGGCCATGCGGATCAGGCCGCCGGTGGGCACTTTCCACCCTCCATGGTTTGCACAGAGGCGGTCGCCAAGGCTCCGGCAAAGCCCACCACATCCGCAGTATCGCCGGGTTAGCCCGCTTTCTTAACCGGAAGCCACATTATCTTTTATTATAAAGAAATAATCACCAGACAAATCCGGCTTATTATTTTTTGGGGTTTTGGAGAAAAAACGGTTTCCCCAATCAAAAAAAACCGTTAAAAACCCTGTCATGGCTGAAAGCATTCTCATTTTGGGCGGGGCCAAGAGCGGCAAAAGCCGCTATGCCTTGAAAGTGGCCGAATCTTTGGCCGGTCAGCGTATCTTTGTGGCCACGGCCCAGGCTTACGACGACGAGATGCGCCTGCGCATCTTGCGGCACCAGGATGAGCGGGGCTCCAGCTGGCGCACGGTGGAGGAGCCCCTTGACCTGGCGGGAGTTCTCGAGCGTGAGGACGGCCAGGGCCGGGTGATCCTGATAGACTGCCTCACCTTGTGGCTGAGCAATCTGATGACCCAGGAAAAGCTGGAGCCCGATCAGCTGGTTGAACGCTTTGACGAGCTGTCGGAGGCTGCGGCCCGGACCAGGGCCCCGGTGATCTTGGTGGCAAATGAGGTGGGTCTGGGAATCGTGCCGGACAACCCGCTGGCCAGGGCATACCGGGATATGGCCGGCGCGCTCAACCAGTTACTAGCCAAATCAGTGGACCGGGTGGTTTTCGTGGCCGCCGGCCTGCCCCTGGCATTAAAAGGCGGTCAACCAGACGTCTAAGGAGATATTCATTGCCGAACCTTGAAGAAATCATTGCACAGATCACCGCGCCCGATCCGCAAGTGGGTGAAAAGGCTCAAGCCCATATAGACTTTTTGACCAAGCCTCCCGGCTCCTTGGGCCGCATGGAGGAGATCGCCCGGGCCTATTGCGTCATGCGGGGAAGCCATGAAATCAAAGAGCCTAAACCTGCGGTGGCCGTGTTTGCGGCGGATCACGGCGCAGCCTTGAGCGGGGTGAGCCTGTTCCCCCGCGAGGTCACCACCCAGATGGTGCATAACTTTCTGGCCGGGGGGGCCGGCATCAATGTGTTCGCCCGCCAAATCGGGGCCACGGTGAAAATAGTGGACGTGGGCGTGGATACCGATTTTGAAGACTCTCCGGGCCTTATCAAGGCCAAGGTGATGAAGGGCACCGCCAACCTTTTTGAGACTGCGGCCATGACCGAAGAGCAAACCCGCCAGGCCATATCCGTTGGCGCCCAGGTGGCCGCCGACCTGATCGAGGCGGGGCATGATCTGTTGATCCCCGGTGATATGGGCATCGGAAACACCACCCCCAGCACCGCAATAGCATGCGCTTTCAGCGGCAGGCCCCCAGCCGAGGTCACCGGCCGGGGCACCGGACTGGATGATGAGGGGCTGCAGAAAAAGGCCGCCTTATTGCAAGGGGCCCTGGAGCTGCACCAGCCAGATCCCCAAAAGCCCCTGGAAGTGCTGGCCAGGCTGGGCGGCCTGGAGATCGCGGCTATTACGGGATATTGTCTGTACGCCGCCAGCCGCAAAACCCCGGTGATTCTGGACGGGATCATCTCCGTTGCGGGCGGACTTTGCGCGGCCGGGCTGTGCCCCGAGGCTAAAAGCTATTTCTTCGCCGGACACCTCTCGGTGGAAGGAGCCCAGGGCGTCATGCTGGAGCTCATGGGCCTCAGGCCGATTTTGGATTTGAACCTGCGCCTGGGCGAGGGCACCGGCGCGGCTCTGGCCGGCGGCCTGATCAAGGCGGCGGTGGCCATGTATAATGAGATGGCCACCTTCGAGTCAGCCGGGGTGAGCAACGCCTAATTTCCAAGGATTTATGTTTTGAACGGCTTTTTACTGGCCCTACAGTTTTTGAGCATAATAACGATCCGGCCCGGTCTCATGGCCGGGCCGGGCGCTCTGGCCCGGGCCCGGGTGTGGTTCGGTCTGGTGGGAGTGATCTTGGGCGGCCTTCTGGCCCTGGCCGCATATGTGCTGGACCCTTTTTTACCGCCGCTTGTTTTGGCCGCAGTACTGGCCTTATTGTGGGCCGGGCTTTCCCGCTGTCTGCATCTGGACGGCCTGGCCGACACCGCCGACGCTTTGGTGCACACCACCACCCGTGAACGGGCCCTTGAGATCATGAAGGACACCCACCTGGGCTCTTTCGGCCTGGCGGCGGTGTCTTGCCTGCTGCTGGTCAAGTTCGCCGCCCTGGCTTCTTTGAACGCAGACGAGCTGTGGCGCGGGGTGTGGCTTGCCGCTCCTTTGGGCAGGGCAGCCGCCGCCGGGCTCAGCGCCTTACTGCCTCCGGCCCGGCTTAATGTGGGCCTGGGCGCCATGTCATCCGGTGAAGGCTGGGCCGCGGCCCTCTTTGTTCCCGCGCTCACGGCTTTGATCATGGTAATGCTGCTGGCCGGTCCCGCCGGGCTCTGGGTGATGCTGGGGGTTTTGCTGCTGGCGTTGCTGCTGGGCTGGTGCTTCTGGCGGCGCATCCGGGGGGTTACCGGCGACAATCTGGGCGCGGCCATCGAGCTGTGCGAAGCCCTGGCTCTGGTGATCTACTGCGGTCTGGGCAGCTAGCCCGCAAATTTCACGAAGGTTGAGCGTCCGGCTGCGCCAGCGGTCCATATGCTGCGTTGCCTGCTGTGTTCGCACCTCGATGCAGCTTAGGCTGCAACTGCGCGCTTGCTTGCCGGACGCCTTGTCTATGGCCCGCTGGCTGTGCCGGGCCTTGGTGCAAATTATCCTGAAAAAATGACGGGACTTTTTTTATATAGGCCCCATAAATTCAAGCTTGTTGCGGAGTGCCGCCCAACCCTCGTGATATTTGCGGGCCAACCCGCATCCGGGTTTGTGCATGGCTCAATCTTCCGATGTTTTGGACTTCCTATGCTTGAAGCTCGCCATTTTCCCGCCCTTGCAAAAAAAGCCGGGTAAAGGGCAGGCCGTCCAGCAGTCCGGCCTGTTCGCTGTGGCAGGTAAGTAATATGACCTGGCGTGATTCGGCCACCCGGCCCAAAAGCCTGAGGGCTGATTCAAGCCTGGCGTCATCGAAGTTCACCAAGGGATCATCCAGGATCAGGGGCAGGCTCTCCGAGCCCGAGGTGATCTCGTCGGCCAGGGCCAGGCGCAGGCAAAGATAGAGCTGGTCCCGGGTGCCCCGGGAGAGCACCTCGGCCTGGCGCTCCGCCTGGCCCGCCCCGGGGCGGGCGCTCAGCCGGGGCGGCTGGTTGGTTTTGGCCTGGAAAAGGTCGCTGCCCAGCCAGGCGTATACCCCGCCGGTCATGACCTCCAGGTATTCCCCCGCCCTCTTCAGCAGGCTGGGCTGGGCCTCCAGGCGGTATTGATCCATGGCCCGGTCCAAGAGTTCTCCGGCCAGAAGCAAGCTGTCATGCCGTCTGGCCAGATCCCGGCGTTTGTTCTCCAAATCCAGCAGGCAGTCCTCCACCTGGGCGGCTCCGGTCTGCTCCTTTAAGCGCAGCAACGCTTCCTGCAGGCCCCCCCGTTTCTGCTCAAGCCGGGCCAGATCCCGGTCCAGAGCGGTCAGGCCCGCGCGGGCCTGGTCCACGTTTTGGGCGGCCTGCTCGAGATGCAAAAAGGCCCGTTCATCCTCACCGCCGCCAAGCTGCTGATCCAGCTCCGCCTTGACCACGCTCAGCTCCCTGACCTTGCGGGTGCGGTCAGCCGCCGCCCAAAGCGCTTCCAGGCTTTCCACCCCGGCCCCGGCCATGAGCTGCTTCAATTCATCACCGGCAGCCTGGGCCTCTCTTGCCTGGGTCTTGGCCTGATTCATACACCGGTTGCTTTTTTCATGAAGCTCCCGGGCCGAGGCGGCCAGGGCCCGCTGCTCATTTATGGCGGCGGATATGGCCGTTAGGCCGCTGCTGGGGGCCAGTTTCAAAACACCGCAAATCCTAAGGAGTTCCCGGTCCATTTCCTGCCGGTCCCGGCGCATTTCCCTTTCGCCCTGCCGCCAGGCCTGAGCCTTGTTCAGGGCTTCGGCCAGGATGCTGGGCCGGGTGTCCGGCTCAATACCCACGGCGGCGCACAGGCCGTGCACCCGGTCCTCCACCGCCTGAACCCGCCCGGCGGCGCGCTGGGCGGTTTCCTGTTTGGCCTGATAGTCCGCCAGGCGGCTGCGGCAATGCCGGCCGGCCGCCGAGGCCCCTGCGCCCACTATGGCCAGGATCAGCCCGGTCCAGAACCAGGCGTCCCAGGTCAGACTGACCGCGCTGACTCCGGCCAAACCCAGTCCGGCCAGCAAGGTCACCAGCCCGGGCATCCAAAAATTAGCCAGAAATGTCGAAGGCGCTTCCTGCCCGTCCAACACGGCCTGGGCGTCCTGCGCCCTGGCCTGAACCTGAGCCAGCTCCCGGCTGCTGCGCTCCAGCTCCAAGGGCAGGTCCTCCGGCAGCGCGGCCAGGCTGGCGGCCTGCTGGCCCCATTGCTCTAGCAGGGCGGCTGCCTGCCGGTTCAGCTTGGCGGCCTTGGCCTCAAGATCGGCCTGGCGGACTTCCATGGCGGTCATGCTGCGTTCAGCCCGGGCCAGTTGGGGTTCTAGCTCTTCCAGGCTGCGCCCGGCCAGGGTTTCGTCCGCCCGGCGCTTTTCCTGCTCCGCCTCGGCCAGGTTTTCCTCTTCGGCCCGGCGGGCCTTTTTGAGATTGGCTTCCAGTTCCCTGGCCCGCTGGGTGCTGGCTTCATCGGCCAGACCCTGGGCCATGAGCTGGGCCATCTCGGCGTTGAGCTTCTGCCGCCTGGCGGCGAGCTGAGCCCGGGCGGCTTCCTTTTGAGCTTGTTCGAGCTTAGCGGCTGCGGCCTTGCGCTCTTTATTAAGCTTTTCCAGCCGCTCCTTTATACGTTCCAGCTCGGATTGATCGGCGGCGGCTTCGGCTTCCATGGCCCTGGCCCTGGCCAGTTCCTCCTTGGCCTGGGCTATGGCATCCCTGACGGCCTTGTCGCCCGCACCCCGCCGCCGGTCTTTGCTGTAAAGGCCCATGGCCTGATCCTGCCAGGCCTGGCGCAATTCCACCGGGTTGGCCACCTGCCCCTTGGTGGCCGCCTCCCGGAAGAAAAAACCCAGAAGCGCGCTTTGGGTTTCGCGCTGCTCTTTCTGGTTTTCTCCGGCAAAGGCTCCGGCCAGGTCATCCAGCCGGATGCGGCTAACGGTGCCAAATACCCCCCGGGCCAAGCCCAGATGCTCCTCACCCGGTTTCAGGTTGCCGCCCTCCAGCTTCCGGCCCGCGGCATCCCGCCAGATTAATTCTTCTCCCCGGGATTGCAGGTGGCGGCTCAGGCTCCAGGTCTGGCCGTCATCCAGTGCATACTCCAGCTCGGCCCCGGTCTCGCCGCCGGACCAGGGCTCATAGGGGTGCACCCCGGCCTTGCGTTTGCCATAGCCGTAAAACAGCCCGCTGATGAGATCGCCCAGGGTGGTCTTGCCCGCTTCATTGGGGGCCAGCACCAGGTTGAGCCCCTGGCTGAATACAAGCTCCAGCCCGGCGGGCAGACGGCCGAAACCGCCTATGTTCAGGCGCTTGAAATGCATTCTTACTCAAGGCCTCCCGGCATGAGGCCCCTGAGGGCCAGGGCCCGCACCTCATCCAATAAGGAGCCAAGGTATGCGGCCCGCGCCTTGGGGTCGCGCCCCGCACCGGCCGGATGGAGTCCGTCCAGCTTTTTGGCCAGGCCGTCAAGCATTTCCGGGTCCTGGGCCGCCTGGTCCAAAAGCCGCCACATACGGCCCAGGACATCATCCCGCTCCGCCAGGCCGCTGATATCGATATCCGGTTTGAGGCCCCGGGTGCGCAGCACCAGGCCGGAGAGCCCCAGGGCGTCTTTCAGATCCTGTTGAATATCGGCCTGCTCAGCTTCGCCCAGCTCGGGCCAAAGCGGGCTGGGTCCGCTAAGCTCCAGGCGCAGGCAGGCGGCCTGTTGGGGATCATAGCCCGCCCCGTGCAACAGCTCAGATACCTTGCGGGCCATGCCCATAAGGTCTGTTATGCCACTCCAGTCATCCAAAACAAGGTCATGGAAGGTAAGCGGGGCCAGGGGATGGAATTCATGGCGCAAGGACCCATGCTCTATCCGGATCAGATAGGCCCCCCTGGGGCCGTCCTCATCCAAATGAGCGCCTTGGGGGGAGCCCGCCATCACCACCGGCGGAAGCTGGTTGAACTCAAAGGGCTTGTGCCAATGTCCCAGGGCCCAATAGGCGAACCGCTTGGGCAGCAGGCGTTCCAGTTTGGTGGGGGCGTATGGCCCGGTTGCATCATACTCGCCGTTGTTGGCCGGATCGCAGTGCTGACACGCCAGGCCAAGCAGTCCCGGCGGAGGCTCCGGCAGCCCAGCGGCCAGGTCTTCCGCCACATGAGCCTGCTCAAAACCCGACCCGGCTATCCACAGCCCCAGATCGGACAGTTCAACCCCGGAGGCCCGGGGGCCGAATACGGTCACCCCCCGGGGCGGGTCCCAGCCTTGCCACAAAGATCCGGGCACGATGGGGTCATGGTTGCCCGGGCTGATGAAAACCCGGGCCCCCATATCAAGCCAGTCCCGGCAGGCATCAATAAAGGCCATGCGGGCGGCCACTGGAGGATTGGGGGTGTGAAACACATCGCCGGGAAGCAGTACCACCCGCACCCCCTGGGCGCGGGAAAAGTCCACCAATCGGCGCAAGATCTTTCGCCGAGCGCGGCCGGCCAGGTCGAGCAAGGCCGGGTCCGGCGCGGCCACCGGGCCGTCTAGATGCAGATCCGAGGCGTGCAGGATATTGAGCGAATCCATGGCTAGGGCACCAGGTCCAGCGCGGCCTTGCCCATTACCAACCCCAGATCCGCCGGGCTCAATCCGGCCTCGGGATGGCTCAGTTCCTTTTGATAGCGCGGCAGGCGCAAAAGGGGATAGTCCGTGCCGAAAAGCAGCTTTTCTGCTCCCAGCAGCTCGACCGCCAGGCCATAGGCCCGGGGTTTGTACAAAAAAGGCGCGGCGGCGGTATCTATCCACACGCGCTCAAGCGCCTGGTCCACTTCCTTTTTGAGCAGGGAATAAAAGAACAGCCCCCCGGCCATGTGGGCCAGCACCAGTTTGGTTTGGGGATGGTTTTTTATAAGCCCGTAAAGCGAGGCCAGGGTCATGGGGGCTTTTCCCGGATAACGGTGCCCCACCGGCTCGTTGGTGTGCAACAGCAGCGGCTTGTCCGCTTGGGCGCAAAGCTCGCATAAAGGAGCCAGGGAGGCGGTGTCCAGGTCGCTGGAATAAAAGGCCAGTTCGCCCAGCCCGGAGAGCCCCAGGCCAAGGGCGTGCTCCGCCTCGGCCAGGGCCCAGTCCGCCGGGGGATGCACGCATGCCATGCCCCTGAGACGCCGGGGAAACTGGGACACCGCTTCGGCCAGATAGTCATTATGCTGGCGAGCGTGCTTTTTTTGCACCCACGGAAAGCCCATGGCCCAGCTTAAGTCAACTCCGTCCTCATCCATGGCCGCCACCAGGCCGGGACCGTCCACCATCTTGGCCTTGGGGTCCGTGTATATGGCGGCGAAAGCGGGTTCGCCATCCACAAATTTGCTGCGGTTGGCTATGACTTCCGGGGGGAAGATATGGGTGTGTGCGTCAACTATCATGGTCAGAATATAACATGCCCCGGAGTTGGAGACCATTTTTTGTTTGACGTTTGTTTAGTGCATTTGTATAGTGCTAAACATTAGATGACAATACGTATAGGAGGCATCAGATGTCCACACGCAAAGTGGCCGAGTTGGCGCTTATGGATATAGATCTGCATGAGGTTGAGATACCGCTCATGGGCCTGGTGGCCGCCGGTCAGCCCATAGAGGCGGTTTCCTATGACCGAACCGTATCCATTCCCCAAGACATGCTGGGCTCCTACCGCACCTTTGCCCTGGAAGTGCGGGGGGACTCCATGATCGAGGAAAACATCCAGCCCGGCGACGTGATCGTGGTGGAAGAGCGCCAGACCGCTGAAAACGGCCAGATGGTGGTGGCCATGATCAATGAGGCGGATGTGACCCTGAAGAAATTTTATTGCGATTCGGACGGAATCAAGCTGGTGCCGGCCAACTGCACCATGGAACCCATACGCCTGCGCCATGATCAGGTGCGGGTCTTGGGGGTGGTGGCCGGAATGATAAGGCATTACAGGCGTCATTAAAAAAAAGGAGCGGCCGTTTCGGCAAAGTGCCGGTGGGGGGTAAACAGGCGCGGATTAAAGCGCGGCGCGTGGGGGGCGGGGTGCGCTTGGCTTGCCGCCGGATTGTGAAACCGGCCCAATGGTTTTGACCTGGGGGGATGCGGCTGCTCCGCCATAGCCGCCGGCTTCCCGGTGGGTTGGCATAAACGCCGATCCATCAGGTGGGGGAAGGGAAGCCGGCGGCCCGTTTTTCATTTCATACCTGCGTCCGCAGCGGGGATCTGATCCCAGACATTACGGTAACTCAAGCATCCTGCTTGCCCTAAGCCGCATATTTCACGAGGGTTGGGCGGCACTCCGCAACAAGCTGGTATTCATGGGGTCTATATGAAAAAAGTCCCGTCATTTATTAGCAGGGGGTTGAAAAACCATATTTTGGTTCAAAGACAAGGCGGACGCGATTTTAGAAGCGCATTATATACAATAATATATGAGCATTCGAAAACCACGGCCAACGCAGTATTTGGGCCAAAAGAGCAGTTTTGAGGGCGGCCTGTTAGGAACAATTTGCATCCAGGCCCGGCACAGCCAGAGGGTCGGACACGCAACCTTCGTGAAATATACAGGCTAAGCCTCCGGCTCCATGCTAGAGTGTCGGGGGAGGCGGTTTTATGTCCAAAGGCGCTGCAAAGCTGATGGAGCTTGACCGGGCGGTGGCCGGGCTGGTCAAACCCGGCATGAGCATCGCCCTGGGCTGCGCCCTGGAGGGCTTCATACCCTTTGCCGCGGCCCATGAAGTCATCCGCCAAGGCACCCGCGGCCTGGGGCTCATCGGTCCCATAAGCAATCTGTGTTTTGATCAGCTCATCGGCGCGGGATTGGTGGAGCACATAGAGGCGGCCTGGGTGGGCAACGTGAGCACCGGCAGCGGCTATGCCTTCCGCCGGGCGGCGGAAGCGGGCAAGCTGACCCTGGTGGAGCACAGCAACTTCAGTCTGTACCTGGCCCTGGAGGCCGGGGCCCGGGGTCTGCCCATGGCGGTGAGCCGTTCGCCCCTGGGCAGCAGCCTGGCCGCCGAAAATCCCCACATCACCCCCTTTACCTGTCCCCACAGTGGGGAAAAGCTGTTGGCCATAAAGGCAATCCGGCCTGACGTCTGCATCCTGCATGTGCAGCAGGCGGACCCGGAGGGCAATTGCCGGGCTTGGGGGGCCTTGGGAGTGAGTCTGGCGGCGGCCCAGGCCGCAAGGCAAGTGCTGCTGACTTGTGAAGAAGTGGTGCCGCCTTCCCTGATCAGGTCCGACCCGGACCGCACCCTTTTACCCGGTTTCAAGGTGGCCGCGGTCTGCGAGGTTCCTTTCGGGGCCCATCCCTCGTCAGTGCAGGGGTATTACGGCTATGACCATGCGTTCCATATGGACTATGCCAAAGCCACCCGTGATCCCGGGGGCGTGCGGGCCTGGCTGGATGAGTGGGTGAACGGACCTGCGGACCACCGGGCTTATCTGGCCAAGCTGGGGCCGCAACGCCGCCGGGGGCTCATGCTGACCCACAGCGCCCCCGCCCCCATGGTGGAGTACGGCTGGTGAGCCCGGGGCAAGGGGCGTATTCGCCGGGCGATTTGATGGTCTGCGCCGCCGCCGCACAGATCAAAGACGGCGAGGTGGTGTTTGTGGGCATGCGCCTTCCCTTGCTGGCCTTTTTCGTGGCCAAGGCCACCCATGCCCCCAAAGCGGTGGGCATATTTGAAAACGGCATTATCCGCGACGCCCCGCCGGAAGCCCCCATCATCACCATGGGTGATCCGCCCAACCAATGCGGCGCGCTCAAGACCTGCAATCTGGGTGAAGTGATGACCCTGCTCAGCGGCGGGAATGTGGACCTGGGTTTCATCGGGGGAGCCCAAGTGGACCCATTCGGCAATGTGAACACCAATCAAGTGCAAAAGCCCGATGGCGGCCTGACCAAGCTGCCCGGCTCGGGCGGCGCGGCGGATATCGCTTGTCTGGCCAAACGCCTATTGATCATCATGAAGCATGAGCGCCGCCGCCTGGTGCCCCGGGTGGATTTCGTGACCAGCCCGGGCTGGGGACCTGGGTCAAAGTGGCGGGAGTCCCAGGGGCTTACCCGGGGCGGTCCGGCCCATCTGATCACCACTTTGGGGGTGTTTGAATTTCCCCACGGCAGGGCGGTGCTAAGCGGCCTGCACCCCGGGGTGAACCTGGCCGAAGTGCGCCGCCTCACCGGTTGGGAGCTTGAGGTCTCCGACCGGCTCGAGACCCTGCCGCCTCCCGGCCCGGAACAGATGGCGGTCATACGCAAATACGACCCCCGGGGTTTCTGGACCGGATAACCAGGCCATTTATGCAGCCTAAGTTTCAGCACCCGGGCCGTCACCGGCCCTGCCGGGCGGAAAGACGGGGCCAAGCCGCTTACGGATAAGTTTTTGAAGCGCAGGTTTTGGCCTGGCCGGGGATATGCTATAATTACATCCAAGCTAAAAAGTAACTATATTGGTTCAGCCCAACCGGGCTGGTGATTTTTTTCCGGGCGCATTTATGAATAACAGCACAAGCACTAAAAACAGCGGACCCAGCCCGGTCCAACCGGATTATCCCAAAGCCAAATTTGAAGTCTATGGCGAAGAGATGATCGAAAAGCAGGTGAAGCAAAGCGGCAACTCGGGCCGGGTCTACCTGCCCCCGGAGTGGATCGGTAAAAGCGTCAAGATAATCCGCATCGACTGAGGTTAACCATGTCCCAGTTAACTATACGCCCGTTACGGGAATCAGATCTGGACCGCCTGGCCCAGATTGAGCAGGCCATAACCCGCAAGCCGGCCCGCCGGCGCTGGCGCGACATGGCCGCCCGCCACCTCACCCACCGCGATCTGCCCGGCCTGGTGGCCGAAGAGTCGGGCCGGGTGGTGGGATTTATCCTGGGCGAGGTGAAGACCGGCGGCTTCGGGGCAGAGCTTAGCGGCTGGATAGAGATCATGGGGGTGGAGCCCGGTTCCATGGGCCGGGGCATCGGCGATGCGCTCTGCCGCCATCTGTGCTCCCATTTCATAGAGCTGGGTGTGGATCAGCTCTTTACCTCGGTGCGCTGGGATGCAGGAGATTTGCTGGCCTTTTTCAAAAAGCAGGGTTTTGACCGTAGCCCCTTTATCAACCTGCAGCTCAGCCTGAAAAAATAGGCCTTGTCAAAAGGCGGGAACCTTACGCGCCGGGGGGTTGTCCCTGGCCGCGGACTTATTGGTCTTTCGGTAATCCCTTTTCTTAGCTGAATAGATGCATGAGCCCGGCTCCTGCTTTCTTCAGGCAGGCAAAAAGGCCCCACCCAAAGGCCACGCGGCATATGTTTCCTAGCGCCCGGACTGGGAACCCAATTACAACATATTAAAATAATTAAACTATCATGTGATAGGTTACTGGCATGGTGTTTGCTCCGTATTTGCTGCAACCTGTTTTTGGAGTGATGCATGACCCGTGAAACCAGTCAGACCGCTGGATTGACCCGCGTGATAGTGGAAACCCTGTATTCGCTGCACACAGAGCTTTTGGAAGAGGGCCAGGATTTGAATTCTGAATTGCTGGATGTGGTGGAATCTCAAGTGCGCGCCTGTCTGTGCCCCGGACCCAAGAAAGCCAGGGAACAGATTATCTTTGAAATGGTCTTTCAAAGGGCGTTCGGAGAGGCTCGGGACATCTATTTGGCCGCGCCCCATGCTAAAGGCTTAAAAGCCGAAACCGAACCCATCTCATCCTTTGCCGCTGTGGCGGGATAAACCATCAGCCGAAAAACACACGGTCATTTTAGTTTTCAGTGAGGTTCCAACAAGCCCGGCGCCGTGTGTCTACCGCCATGGTTAACTAAACATCCCCAACCAAAAGCAGATAAGCCATAGGGCCGCCGGCCGGGCAGACCTGGCCCGGGTTCGGAGTCTTTACGGCCGACTCCCGGTTCCACCGGCCCCTCCCCTTTGAGGCCGGAAGGCGAATAACGCCATGCTATCATTATAGGTTTCAGTATGAGAATAGCCCTTTATAAGGTTGAGGAATTTTTTCAGTGGGCTTATTGACCCCTGACTACTTTTTCGGTATATGGAAATTGGAATGAACGTTCACTCTAATAGGTGAGATACGGCATGCATCAAGCTAAAAGCAAGAGAAGCAAGATCCTGGCCGCCACCTTGGAAACCATAACCGAGTATGGGCTGCAGGACACTCCCATTTCCCAGATCGCCAGGCGGGCCGGGGTGGGCGCAGGGACCATTTACAACTATTTCAGCAGCAAAGAAGAACTGGTCAACACCCTGTACAAAGAGCTTAAAGACGGTTTGAGTGAATTGGTGATTGACATCTATGACGAAACCGCCACCATCCGGGAGCGTTTTTTCGTGCTATGGCGGATAGTGGTGGATTGCTATATGAAGTTCCCCAGGGAGGCCATTTTCATAGAACAGTATGCATATTCCCCCTATATTTCAGAGCATGCCAAGCAAGCCGGCTGCGAGCTGGAAGACACCATCATCGGTCTGTATGAAGAGGCGGCCGAGCAGCAGATCATCAAGGATTACCCGGCCTATTTTTCCGCCCATATGACCTACGGCGCACTGACCATGCTGATAAAGGGACACATGGCGGGCGATCTGACCCTGGATGCGGCCTCAATCCAAAAGGCCATAACCTGCTGTTGGGACGCACTTAAATTGTAATAAGTTGGACGTCCAGCCAAAAATAGTTGCAAAAAAACCGATTCAGTCTTATATCTCTGGTACAAAGGTAGAATTTAAATTTTAATGGAGCAATGGTCTATAGAGTGAATGTTCACTCTAACGTAACAATACTCAACTTAGATCCATACCGGAATTGTCCTTTCACGGCTCCGGATACACACGATAAGACCGAATAGACAGACAAAACCACATTCCCCCGGAAGGATTCTGATGGGCGCCCCTGCATATAATAGGCCTTATGGGTTGGCCGCAATCATTAGAGGATCGGCGCTGGCCGCCTTGCTGGCCTCGTTGTTGTTTATGACCGGCTGCAACGGTCCGGACAGCGAAGCCAGTGCTTCATCCCAAGCGCAAGAACGCGTGGTGAAGGTGCGGGTTCAAACCGTAAAACCCACCACGGTCAGGGATGTAGCCATCCTGCCCGGTGAAACCGAGGCTTTCCAGGATGTTATGCTGGCCGCAGAACAAGAGGGCCAGGTGCAATGGATAGGACCCAAGGAGGGCGAAAAGATCGCCAAGGGCACCTTGGTGGCCAAGATCGACGTGAAGGCCAAAAAGGCCCGCCTGGACCGGGCAAAGGCAACCTATATATACACCCAGAGCCAGGTGAAACGGCGCCTTGTCCTGCACAAGGCCAAGGTTCTGCCCAAAGAAGAGCTGGACGATATGCTGACCAAACAGCAGTTGGCCAAGGGCAATTTGGATGAGGCCCAGGTCATGTATGACCAGGGTTTTGTGCATTCCCCGGTGGCGGGGGTGATCAACGATCTCAAGGTGGACCCGGGCGAATTTGTGCGCAAAGGAGAAGCCATTGCCGAGATCGTGGCCGTGGACCGCATCAAGATCATCTGCCATGTGCCCGAGATGGAGGTGCGTTATCTCAAACCCAGGCAGCAGTCTTTGGTGACCTTGGATGCATACCCTGAGCGCAAATGGATCGGGCTGATAGAGTTCGTGGCCTTCAAGGCCGATCCCACCACCAAGACCTTCAGGGTGGAGGTGATCGTGAACAACACAGACGGCGCCATCCGCCCCGGCATGATCGCCCGAGCCGCCTTCTTGAAGCGTGAGATCGCCAATGCGGTCACCGCACCTCTGAGGGCCATCGTGGATAAAGGCGGCGAGCGCCTGGTATTTGTGGAAAAAAATGGCCGGGCAACGGCATGCACCATAGAGATTGGAATCATTGAAACCCAATATGCCCAGATCACCAAGGGTCTGAAGCCCGGCGACCACCTCATTGTGGTGGGCCAGCACGATGTTGAAGAAGGCATGAAGGTAATCACAAAATGATACTTAACCATGTAGCACTAAAGCGCCGGTCCACAGTGCTGGTGCTTTTGCTTTTATGCGTAATCACCGGAGTATTCAGCTTTTTGGTTTTGCCCCGGGAATCCAACCCGGACATCACCATCCCCTATGTCTTTGTGACCACAAACTATGAAGGCGTGGCGCCCGAAGACATGGAAAAGCTCATCACCCTGCCCCTGGAGCGCAAGCTAAAAGGTCTGTCCGATGTGGAGGAAATCCGCTCCACCAGCTCGGAGGGCAAGTCCCAAGTGGCCATCAAGTTCTTGCCCAGCATAGATATTGATGACGCTTTGCAAAAAGTGCGGGACAAGGTGGACCAGGCCAAGCAGGACCTGCCCGCCGCCCTGCCCGACGATCCGATTATTTCAGAGATGAATTTTTCGGACTTTCCGGTATTGCAGGTTGTGGTCAGCGGCCCTTTCAGCCTCAAGCGCCTCAAGGTTTTTGCCGAGGACCTGCAGGACGTTATCGAGGCCGTGCCCGGGGTGTTGAAGGCCGATGTGGTGGGCGGGCTGGAACGCGAGATCCATGTGGAGTTCGACCTGGACCGGGTGCGGGCCTATAATGTGCCCTTTTCCACCCTGGTGGGCGCGGTGCGCGATGCCAATGTGAACATGCCCGGCGGGTCCATGGAGATAGGCGAAAACAAATATATGGTCCGGGTGCCCGAGGATTACAAGCATCCGGCGGAGATATTCTCCATCGTGGCCTTTGTGCGCGACGGCAAACCGGTTTACCTGCGTGATGTGGCCACCATCCGGGACCACTATAAAGACCCCCAGAGCATCAGCCGCTTGAACGGCCACCCCAGCGTGACCCTGCTGGTGAAAAAACGCAGCGGCGAGAACATCGTGCGGGTGGTGGAAGATGTCAAGGCGGTGGTGGCGGATCTGCAGCAGTCCCTGCCCCCCACCCTTAATATCAGCATGACCGCCGACCAGTCCGAAGACGTAAATCTGTTGGTGGCCGACCTGGAAAACAATATCCTCACCGGCCTGGTCTTGGTGCTGTTGGTCATATTCCTGTTCATCGGCGGACGCTCGGCGCTTTTTGTGGCCCTGTCCATACCGCTTTCCATGTTCATCACCTTCACAGTGCTTTATTTTTCGGGCATCACCTTGAACATGGTGGTTCTGTTCAGCATGATCCTGGCCCTGGGCATGCTGGTGGACAACGGCATCGTGATTGTGGAGAATATCTACCGCCATATGCAGGAAGGCAAAACCCGCATGCAGGCGTCCAGGGAGGCGGTGGACCAGGTGGCCTGGCCGGTCATCACCTCCACCCTGACAACCTTGAGCGCCTTTTTCCCCATGTTGTTCTGGCCGGGCATCATGGGCGAGTTCATGAGCTTTTTACCTATCACCTTGATCATAGGGCTTACGGCCTCGCTTTTTGTGGCCCTGGTGATCAACCCGGTGCTGTCGTCGCTTTTCCAGACCGCGAAACCAGGCAGTTTCGGCAGCGAAGATGTGGAAGACAAGCTTCCCGTCATCAAGCGGATATACAAAGGAATGCTCCTTTTCGCCCTGCGTTTCAGGCTGCTGGTGGTGGTGCTGGCCCTGGGCGTTCTGGTCTTTTCGGTATTTGCCTATGGCAAATGGGGCGCGGGCATGGAGTTTTTGCCCGATACCGACCCCAAGCGGGCCTATGCCAATATCAAATCGCCCGTGGGCACCAACCTGGAAGCGTCGGATGCCCTGACAAAGCAGGTTGAAAAGGTAATCAGCGAATACGAGGACATACGCTATATCATCACTTCGGTGGGCAGCGCCAGCGGCAATCCCTTTTTGGGAGGCGGCAAGGGCAGCCATCTGGCCTCGGTCACCATGGATTTCAAAAACCGGGAGGACCGCAAACGCAGGAGCCCCGAAGTCATCAACGAGGTGCGCAACAGGCTGATTGGCCTGATCCGGGGCGCCGAAGTGCAGGTGGAAAAAGAGGAAATGGGACCGCCCACCGGCAAGCCCATCAATATGCAGATAAGCGGTCCGGATATCCGCGCCCTGGGCAAACTGGCCGAAAAAGTGCGCATGCGCATCCGGGACATCCCCGGGCTGGTTGACCTCAAGGACGACTATGTCAAAGGCAAACCCGAGGTAACCGTGGATGTGGACAAGGAAAGGGCCGCGCTTTTGGGCCTCAGCACCTATGCCATAGCCTATACGGTCAAGACCGCGGTGGGAGGCTCCAAGGTGGGAGTCTACCGCGAAGGCAAAAACGAATACGACATCGTGGCCCGCCTGCCCAAAAAGGACCGGGTGTCCATTGAAGGCCTTAAACGCATCACCATCTCCGGGCCCAGGGGCGAACCCATCCCCCTGACCAGCCTGGCCACGGTCCGCCTGACCAGCGGCCTGGGCTCCATCAACCGTAAAGACCAAAAGCGGGTGGTGACCATTATGGGTGACGTGAACGGGGTTACGGCCAATGCGGTGATAGCCCAGATAAACCGGATCATGGCCGACAAACCGCTGCCCCGGGGATATTCCTACCGCTTCGGCGGACAGCAAAAGGAGCAGGACAAGGCGCAGGCCTTTTTGGGCCAGGCCTTTGTGGCCGCCATATTCCTCATTTTCCTGGTGTTGGTCACCCAGTTCAATTCCATTATGACCCCGTTCATCATCCTTACCTCCGTGCTGCTCTCGTTCATTGGAGTGTTTTGGGGGCTCATCCTCACCGAAACCCCCTTTGGGGTCATAATGACCGGGGTGGGCGTGATCAGCCTGGCCGGAGTGGTGGTGAACAATGCCATTGTGCTCATAGACTACTTCAATCAGCTTTTGGCCCGGGGCATGAGCGTAAAAGACGCTCTGGTAAGGGCCGGCATGGTGCGCTTCAGGCCGGTCATGCTCACCG
Source organism: Desulfarculaceae bacterium (assembly GCA_963675675.1). Lineage (GTDB taxonomy): Bacteria > Desulfobacterota > Desulfarculia > Desulfarculales > Desulfarculaceae > Dethiosulfatarculus. Next base: position 5,153,812 of record OY776512.1, on the reverse strand, counting down.
CCATAACCACCATATTGGGGCTGTTACCCATGGCTACGGCGGTAAGCTTCGACTTCACCAAGCTGCAATTGGACGTCGGCAGCGAAACCGCCCAGTGGTGGGGGCCCATGGCGGTGGCGGTGATATTCGGACTGGCCGTGGCCACCCTGCTCACTCTTGTTGTGGTGCCGGTCTTGTGCTCTTTGGCTGAAAGCCTCAAAGGCACCGAGAAAAAGCGGCTGCTCAAAGAGGCCGAAGCCAAAGCCAAGAACCTGCCGGAACCCCGGCCAGCCGAAGCCCCCGCATTGGCCAGGGTCCACAAACCCGAGCCGCTGGAGGGCTGAACGGTCTGGTGATTATTAGCCAAGGGCTTTGATCTTGGGATTCATGGGGCCGTTTGCGCGCCTGGATCTGTGCTTCCTGACGCCCCGCCGCTTGCGGCGGGGTTGTTTATTACATGGTTAAATATTGTACCTTTGACGCAATAAAAAGCCAACTTGGTTAGTCTGATTTATAATCATCATACCTATAAATATGGCCAACAATCAGACAAAAGATTCCATAGAAAAAGTTCTATTAAAATTTTATCAATATAAACAACTAGTAATCGTCAAAGATCGGTGATCGGGCAAAATAGCCGGTCATAATAATCTTGACATCAGGTTTATTATTACCTCTTAATAGACCAGGCTGAAGGTATAACCATTGGATATTCATTTCAGCGTCTAGATTGGAAAACGCAACACATGTTCACACCCGCAAGACAAGGCCGGGTCTCAGAAGATATCGTGGATCAAATCGAGCACGCGATCATCAGCAAACGCCTGCGCACCGGAGACCGGCTTCCCACCGAACGGCAGCTTCAAGAAGCTTTTCAAACCAGCCGGGGCACGGTCCGCGAGGCCCTGGGCATCCTCAAGCACAAGGGCCTGGTGGATATAAAAAGGGGTGGCAAAGGAGGCGCTTATGTCCAGGAAATGAGCGTCGACCAGGTCAGCGAAAGCCTGGCTTTTCTGATCAAACACAGGCGGGTCTCCTTCAAGGAGCTGGCCGAGTTCAGAATAAGCGCAGAGGGAACCGCCGCCGGATTGGCGGCCGAGCGGGCCACGCCCCAGGAGATTACCGAATTAAAAAACGCCTTGGCCGAGGGTGACCGGTATTTGAAGGAGGAGCCGCCGGATTTGGAGAGCTTTTACCGCTGGGAGCGGGAAATGCACCAGTGTCTGGCCAAGCTTTCCAAAAACACCATCATCCAATGGGTCATGCGGACCATTCACCTCAACCTGGACGCCTATGTCGACCTGGCCTACTGGGATCAGATGGCGCCGGATGAGGCCATGGCCGAATGGCGGGAGATATGCGAATCCATTGAAAAGGGAGAAGCCTTTCAGGTGAGCGCCTTGGTGAGGTCTCACCTGATCCGCTACAACCGGATTCTTAAGGAAGGAGCCAAGATAAAGGGTCTGCTTTCCTCTGAGGAGGACGACCTGTTCTTAGTCTGACAGGCCCGCCCTCAAAACTGCTCTTTTGGCCCAAATACCGGGTTGGCCGTGATTTTTGAAAGCTCATATATTTTTTATATGCACCGCGCTTTAAAAAATCGCGTCCGCCTTGTCTTTGAACCAAAATATGGTTTTGCGGGCACCCTGCTATAGAAGCTGTGTGAAGGACTGTAGTTCAAAAACGATGCAAAGGGGCGCCTGAAGTTGCCCCGTGGTTTTGAAAGGAGATCATATTATGGCCGAAGCGCACATTGAAGAGGCCCAGCGCCGTTTCAAAGACATATACCAGAAATACGAGGACTGGTATCAAAAGACCTATTATGCCAACGATCCCAACGCCCCCTTGGTCAAACCGCCCCTGGATGCCACCCCCGAAGGGCTGGAAAAGGAGATCTGGGTCAAGGCCAGTCTTCTGACCGACGGCCTGCGGTTCGATGATTCAGCCCTGGAGGGCGTGTGCGACGTGTACCGCGAGCAGTCCCGCTGGCTGTTTGACTGGAACATCGGCGAGCACCGCTATTATCTGCCCGAAGAGCTGCTGTTGCCCATGGACACCATAGTCCAGGTCAGAGAGAACAAAGACTCCCGCTGGCTGTGCAGCACCGAAGACGGAGTGATGTCTCTAACCCGGGACGGCAAGTTCGTCATGGAGTGCCGCCATATCCCCCGGCCCAAGTATTACAGCCTTGAAGCCAGTCCGGACATCATCATGCGGCGCATCGCCCCCAAACGCGGACAGGACTGCCTGGTGATGAACTATGCAACTTTCTGCATGTACTGGGCCAATGACAACGGATGTCGCTTCTGTAACATCGTTCCAAACATCAGCTGGACCAAGGACGACCTGCAAATCTCCAAAAGGACCATGGAACAGATCTACAATACCACCAAGGCCGCTTTTGACGAAGGCTGCGTCAAGCATATACTCCTGACCGGCGGCTATCTGAACCGCTACACCAACAAGGAAGGCGAAGTGATCGACCGTGAGGACCGGTTGATCCTGGACGTGGTGCGGACCATGCAGGAGGCCATCGGCACGGAGGATATACCGGTCAACGTCATCCGCACCGCCCCGGAGGACAAGGATTTGAAGAGCATCGAAGAGCACAAAAACAAGGGTGTCTATTCGGTGGCCTACAACCTGGAGATCTGGGACCCGGTGCTCTTCAACACCTATTGCCCGGGAAAAGCCTCGGTCCAGGGACGGGATCATTGGCTGCGGGCCTTGGAAGTGGCCGCCGAGGTTTATGGTCCGGGGCGGGTCTCGACCCACTTCGTAACCGGCTTCCAAGAGCCTGAAGAGAGCCTCCTTGAAGGCGTGGAATGGATGTCTGAACGCGGCATCGGCACCATCCCCCTGGTCTGGAGCCCGGTCGAGGGCACCAGGTACGCCGGGTTCCGGGCTCCCAAGGCGGAATGGTACGTGGACACGGTCAAGAAAATTGCGGACATCCGGCTGGCCCACGGGGTGGACGCCTTTGACCCGGCCGGTCTGCCCAATGATTGCCCCCGCTGCGCCATGCCGAACCTGATAGCCGATGAGCTGCGCAAACGCAAACTGGAGCGGGAGCTTAAGGCTGAAGATTAAGAAGCCGTCTGACAAACGGTGTCAGGTGGCCGGATAGGTTCAGCGGAAGGAGAGCAATATGAAACATATCCATTACAAGGAGGAAGAACCCATTCCGGTCACCGAGGCCGGAGCCAAGGGTATCACCTTGAGATGGGCCATCGGTCAAAAGGACGGGGCGGATAATTTCTTCATGCGCATTATAGATTTTGAAGCAGGCGCGGTATCGCCCGATCACAGCCACCCTTACGAGCACGAAATGTTCGTTATCAGCGGCAGGGGAAGCGTTGAGCTCGCAGGGGAGATGCGGGAGCTGAAAGTAGGTGACGTGCTTTTTGTGCCGCCCGGGGCGCACCATTGCTTCAAGTCAAAGGACGGCATGGAAATGATGTGTCTTATCCCCAATCAGGAGGCGGGCTGATCGATTTGAATTCGGATCCCCTTTGTGGGGAGGGTGGGCGGCGGGACCAGGCGCAAAAGAAAAGGGCCCCCAAAGGTTGATTGGGAGGGCGGAGTGAGCCAAAAAAAAGTTACGATCACCGATATCATGGCGGCCAAATCCGAAGGCCGTAAACTGGTCATGTTGACCGCCTACGACTATCCCATGGGCCAACTGGTGGACCTGGCCGGAGTGGACATCGCTTTAGTGGGCGATTCTTTGGGCATGGTGGTCATGGGTTTGGATGGAACCGTGGCCGTGACCATGGAGGATATGATCCATCACACCCAGGCTGTCTGCCGGGGCTGCAAGCGTGCATTCATCATCGGTGATATGCCCTTCATGAGCTACAACACCTCGGTCAGGGACGCCATCATGAACGCCGGACGCTTAATGAAAGAAGGCGGCTGTGACGCTGTCAAGCTGGAGGGGGGAGCGGACTTCGCTCCCACCGTGGAGGCCATTGTGAAAGCAGGCATCCCGGTTCAAGGCCATATCGGCCTGACCCCCCAGACCGCCAGCGCCCTGGGCGGCTTCAAGACCCAGGGACGGGATTTAAAGAGCGCCTTAAGGATCATAGAAGACGCCAAGTCTATGGAATCCGCAGGGTGTTTCTCCATAATCCTGGAGGCCGTTCCGGCCGGTGTGGGAAAATTGGTGGCCGATTCGGTGGCCATTCCGGTGATCGGCATCGGTGCAGGTGCGGATGTCGATGGCCAAGTGCTGGTGACCCATGATATGATCGGTCTGTTTGACCGCTTCGTTCCAAAGTTTGTGAAGCAGTACACCCAAATTCGCCCGGCCATCATTGAAGCAATGGAAGCCTATGCTAAAGAAGTCAGAGGCGGCGCTTTCCCCGCCGCGGACCATTCCTTTACAATATCCGACGAGGTCTTGGAGGCTCTTACATCCGAACTGAACATGGATTGAGACCGGTCCGCTCTAATTGGCCTCGCAGGGGAAAACATCTCCACCGGCAAAACACCTTCAATCTGATCTGGGGGTCTTCATCTGAGAAAGGGAGGTATTATGAATCCATCTTCTGAGGTAAAAATCAGGGAAGTCGCTCCCCGCGACGGCTTCCAGTCATGGCCCGATTTCATTCCCACCCCACAAAAACTGGAAGTCATCCAATCCGCCATCGCGGCAGGCGTGACCGAGATAGAAGCGACCTCATTCGTAAATCCCAAGGCAATCCCCCAGATGAAAGACGCCGCGGATGTCCTGGCCGGTCTGCCGGCCGGGGGCGCGGTGCGGGTGGCCTTGGTTCCCAACCTCAAGGGCGCCCAATTGGCCCTTGCGGCCGGGGCCGATGAACTCCTGGTGTTCATCTCGGCCTCCGAAGAACACAACCTGGCCAATGTGCGTCGTTCAATCGCCGATTCCCTGGCCGATCTGGAAGGCATATTCAGCCTTGCCAAAGAAAAAGGCGTGCCCGTGCAGGGCGCGGTGGCCGTGGCTTTTGGCTGCCCCTTCAAGGGCGACGTAAGCCATAAAGAGGTGTTGAGGGTGTGCGAGGCCTATCTGGAAAAGGGAGCCGGAACCGTGATCTTTGGCGACACCACGGGAATGGCCACGCCGCCCCGGGTCAAGTCATTGGTCAAGGCCTTCCAGAGCGCCTTTCCCCAAGCCGGGTATGGGCTTCATCTGCATAACAACCGGGGAACCGCCATGGCCAGTCTTTATGCGGCCCTGGAAGCCGGGGCCTACATGTTTGACACCTCTCTTGGAGGCATCGGGGGCTGCCCCAACGTGCCCCAGGCCTCCGGGAATCTGCCCACTGAAGATGTGGTTTACATGCTTGATGAGATGGGCGTTTCCACCGGCATCGACTTGGTCGCCCTGATCAAGGCCGCCCACAACCTGGAAAAAATACTGGGCAGGACCCTGCCGGGACAGGTGATGAAAAGCGGACCAAGAGACCCCAAACTTGCTTCCGAGATCTGCGGCGTCGGGCACTCTGCCTAGGTTGCATCTGACAGGAGAACGATTATGAGTGACAAAAAAAGCGATCTCCCTTTGTGCGGTATCCGGGTGCTGGAAATGGGCCATGCGGTGATGGGTCCTTCGTGCGGAGTGATTCTGGCAGACATGGGCGCTGAAGTGATCAAGGTGGAACGCGCCCCGGACGGCGATCCCACGCGGCGCCTGCCTGGTTTCGGAGTGGGATTGTATCCTTATTTCAACCGAAACAAAAAAAGCTTGGTGCTGAATCTCAAGAGCGAGGCGGGCCGCGATGTCCTGCGCAAGCTCCTGGGTGAGGTGGACGTATTTCTGGAGAACTTCGGACCGGGTGCGGTGGAGCGCCTGGGTTTCAGCTATGAAGAATGCGCAAAAATCAATCCTCGCCTGATCTACTGCGCACTCAAGGGATTCATGCCCGGCCCCTATGAAAACCGCCCCAGCCTGGACAACCTGGTGCAGATGATGGGCGGCCTGGCCTACATGACCGGTCCCACCGGAACTCCCTTGCGGGCCGGCGCCAGCATCATCGATATCATGGGGGGAACCTACGGAGCCTTGGGCATCATCACCGCCCTGTATGAAAGGGAGCGGACCGGCAAGGGCCAAAAGGTGCTGGCCACCCTGTATGAAGCCACGGCATTTTTGGTTGGGCAGCACATGGCCTGCTCTGCCATAACCGGCGAGAAATCCATCCCCATGTGCGAGGGGACCAATCCCTGGGCGGTCTATGATCTTTTCACCACCGGCGATGGTGATCAAATCTTTGTGGGCATGACCAGCGATTTTCACTGGCAGCGGTTCTGCAAGACCTTCGGACTTGATGACCTGGCGGCTGATGAAAACCTGGCAACCAACCATAAGCGGGTGGAAAACCGGGAGTCGCTCATTCCCCGGATAGAGGCGCTGATTGCGAGCTTGCCTGCGGAGGAGTTGATTAAGAAATTTGAAGAGGCCAAAATACCCTTCGCCCCGGTGGTCCGGCCCGACCAGCTTTTTGATGACCCGCAGCTCAACCAGGGCGGATGCCTGGTGGAAACGGAACTTCCCAGCGGTGAAAAAACCAAATTGCCCAAGCTGCCCCTGCGCATGGATGATTATGATTTCGGACTGAGGTCCGATCCGCCCAGCATAGGAGAGGGTTCCAGGGAATTGATGCTTTCCTTGGGATACAGTGAAGCGGAGGTGGAAGAGATGTTAAAAGATGGTATCATGGCCATCAAGGATGCTTAAATCAAAAAAGCACTACCCAAATTCCAACAGTGATGGGAGAATGGGCCCGCAGGACCTATGGCTCTGTGCTCCATTTTATAGACGGGAGCTTTGACGACCTGTCGCCGGGCAGGATTTGTCTGTGTTTTTTTGTTAGTGATCCAAATTCTTTAAGGAGGGACAAATGAAGGTTAAGAAACTGCTGGTCAAACTGGCCGTAATGGGGCTGGTGGTGATGTTCGGGGCTGGCCTGGCAGCCGCGAAAATCAACATCGACATCAACTGCACCATGAAACCTGGCGGTGCCGAGGAAGCGTCCATCAAGAAATTCAAAGAAATGGTGGAAAAGGAATCCGGCGGCCGCATGAATGTAAAGGTGTTCATGAGCGGCCAACTGGGCAAAGAAAAGGGGGTCTTGGAGCTATTGAAACTGGGCCAAACCCAAATGGCCCTGACCGGCGGAACCTTCTTGAACTGGTACGCCAAAGCCTATGATCCCATCACCATACCCTTCTACCTGCCGGACTGGAAATGCGTGAAGGCCTATCTTGAGAGCCCCGCGGGCGCCAAGATCAAGGAAGCCGCGGCCAAAAAAGGCGGTCTGATCTGGTTCGCGTCCCAAAAGCGCGCCCCCAGGCACATGACCTCCAACCGCAAGATCGAGAAAGTCGAGGATCTGAAGGGTCTCAAGATCCGCATGCCCGCCATTCCCATCTGGGTCGACGTATGGAAAGAACTGGGCACCCTGCCCACGGTTATTCCACCGAGCGAGATATATCTGGCCATGAAGACCGGACAAGTGGAATCTCATGAGAACTCTCTGGTCAGCCCCTATTCGCGCAAGCTTTGGGAAGTCCAAAAATACATCATCATGACCGGCCACGTATCCTTCCCCTGGCACTGGGTGGCCAGCAAGCCCTGGTATGACAAGCTTGACCCCAAAGATCAGGCCATCATCGCCAAGGCGGCCAAGGCTGCCGCCGAGTACGGCACCAGTATTGAGGACGAAAAAGACGCCTTTTATATTCAGGAGCTGAAGAAAAAGGGCATGATCTTCATCACTCCGGACAACGCAGCCATCCGGGCCAAGGCCCAGCCCGCAGTCAAGCGGGCCGTGTCTAAGCTGGACCCGATGGTGGCGGAGCAAGTGAATAAGGTTTGCAAGTAAGCCTTTGTTAAGCCAGTATATCAAGGCCGGGCTGCTGTTTGGCGGCCCGGCCTGCTGTGACTGAGACCGCAAACTTGCGGCACCTTACCTGACAGACTGTTGATAAACAACACCTCGGTTAAAGCACATGGTGGACGCCATTTTGAAAGGCCCATTATATATAAAGATATATGAGCATTTCAAAACAGTTCCCAGGTCAACGCCGGGCGCAAACGGCATTTGTTCAACAGCCTGCCAAAGGAGAGCCAACCATGAACAGATTGGTTCAGGCCTATGACTGGGCTTCCCTATCCTGCTTTGTTTTGATGATGAGCTGCGTTCTTTTGGAGGTGGTGACCCGTAACATCATCATGGTCCCCACCACTTGGGTGGAGGAACTCTCCCGCCTGCTATTCATCTACACGGTATTTCTGGGAGCGGCGTCAGCCTGGTATCGGGGAACCCACATCATCATAGACGTCCTGCCCCGCAGGCTGGAAAAAAGACCCCGGCTGATCCTAAAGCTGGCGGTGGAATGCATCACCGGCATTTTGATGCTCTGCATCACGGGCGGCACTGTCTACATGATGACATACAACTACGACGCTGTATCCACTGCCCTGGAGATAAGCCTAGCCTATTTCTACTTGGGAATCTTCCTGGGAGTGGGGGGCATCGTGATCATCCACTCAATGCAGATCTTGTACACCATCCGCGAACTGGCCTTAAGCTGCCGGGCCGGGAACTGAGGTAAGCAACATGGAAATGCTATTTTTCTTCATAGGTCTTTTGCTGCTCCTCTTTATCATCGGAATGCCTGTGGTGGCGGCCATTGGGGTTACCTGCCTGGCGGTGTTGTGGGCCCAGAATGACCTGTTCAGCATCCCCGTAACCCTGTTTCCCCTCAAGATGATGCGCGGGGTGAACAACTTCCCGTTATTGGCCGTGCCCTTTTTCATCCTGGCGGCCAACGTCATGAACAAGGGCAGCGTTACGCCCCGCATATTTGATTTCGCCAATTCCCTGGTGGGGCACCTGCGCGGCGGATTGGGCCATGTCAACGTGCTGGCCAGCATGATTTTCGCCGGTATGTCCGGAACCGCGGTGGCCGACGCCGCCGGGCTGGGCGCCTTGGAAATCCAGGCCATGAAAAGACAAGGCTACCCCATGCGCTATTCGGTGGGCATCACCGGTTCATCTTCGGTGATCGGTCCCATCATTCCGCCCAGCGTGGCCATGGTGGTCTATGGCTGGCTGGGAGACGTGAGCATCGGGCAGTTGTTTGTCGGCGGGCTGGTGCCGGGAGCGCTTCTGGGGATCGGGCTGATGGTCATGACTGTAGTCCTAAGCTTCCGCATGTCCATGCCTCTTCAACCCCGTCCGCCGCTGAAGGACATCTGGAAACTGTCCAAGCGGGCCTTTTTGTCTCTTTTGACCCCAGCCATCATTGTGGGCGGAATCTGGTCGGGCATCTTCACGCCTACCGAATCCGGAGCCGTGGCCAGCGCCTACGCCATCTTTTTGGGTATGGTGGTGTATAGGGACGTAACCTTCAAGGACCTGTTGGCCATCTTCCGCAACACCATTGAGTTTACAGCCATTGTCTTGTTCATCATCTCCGTGGCGGTCCTTTACGGCTGGCTTCTGGTGCGGCTGCAGATCCCAATGATCTTGGCCGACAGCATCGTCCACCTAACCACCAACACCAGCCTCATGCTGATCATGCTGTCCATCTTCTTCCTCATTGTGGGATGCTTCATGTCCGTGGTGGAATCAATCCTTATCTTCACTCCGATCGTAGTGCCAATGGTAAAGCTATTGGGCATCGACCCCCTCTTCTTTGGCATCATTATGGTCATATCGCTGTCGGTGGGAGTCATCACTCCACCGTTTGGCAACGTCCTATATGTGTTGGTAGGCATCACAGGCATGAGTTTCGAACAGGTGGTCAGGGCGCACCTGCCGTTCTTGATCCCCATTTTCGCAGCCATCTGCTTAATGATTTTATTCCCGGACCTGGTGACTTTTCTCCCCAGGCTTCTATAGGTCTGGGCTGGTTCCAACATAGCTGAATTGATCAATCAGCCCCGGTCTGCGCGCCCCGGCGGGAGAAGGTGACTCTGGATTAACAAATTGTAAGAGTCAGAGGCGCAGCATGACTTATCAACCTTGCGCACCATAGGCGTTCCGCCAGGAAAACCGGGCCGGGGCTTCAGCTGAATTTTGCATGATCATTGAGCAGAAAAATATTAATCCCTAAGGGAGTTGACTCCCCGAGGTTTGCTTCGGGGAGATTCATCAGGTTTTTCAAATCAGACCAGATCCCGCGGCCGGTTGCGGCCCATTTGCCCGCGTGCTTGAAGCAGATCTGAATCTGGCGGGGTGTCAGCGAATCCCCGGTTGAAGATGGCATGTTTGATAAACGGGCCGACCCTGTCTGCCTTTGAAAAGAGACAACCTATCTTCGAGTCCACGAAGATTTACACAACCCATACAAAAATTGGCAATCTAAAAGTCAGGCATCAGTCCGGTTTCGGGGCGGCGGCATTCCAGCGGTAAGCCAGCTGTCTTGCCTCCCATTCTGCCCCTGCGTTTGAAAGCCCATTGCTAAAATTTTGAAAATACCTTTATGTTAATAAAGATTGCCGATAACGGCTTTTCCCCAACCGCCGGGCACCCCCAAAAACCCGGCGGTGACTTTGTCCCGGCGGTTAAAAAAACGCTGAAACCGCCAATAAAACTGGGAACCTGCCGGTGCCTAAAGTTAGTTTCACCGGATTTAATAAGGAAAACAAAATAAATAAAGCACACTCGCTAAAATAACTTGAAGTTTTGATGGAACAGTAATTATCATATCAGATATTAATCAAGAGAATTTGTCTGCCCCATACGCTTATTCGTTGTTGATTGGTGCGACCTCATCTGCTGTTGGTTACTACTAGTGATGGTCACGAGTTACTCAGATACATGTTGATCGCGGGGCTAAATGGAGACAGGCCGCCAAATTAATAGTACAGACATCCTTGTATTCGCATTGGATCAAATGCGTTACGCCCTGCCGTTGTCCTCTGTGAAACGCGCAGTGCGCGCCGTGGAGATCACCCCCCTGCCCAAGGCGCCCCCGATAGTGAGGGGCGTCATCAATCTGCAAGGTGAAGTCGTTGCAGTGGTTGACATCCGTAGCCGTCTCCGGCTGCCGGCCCGCGAATTGACCCTGGACAGCCGTTTTATCATCACCCGCATCCCCAAACGGCAGATGGCCCTGGTAGTGGATTCTCTGGAAGGAATACGCCATCTGAACAGGGAGCAGATCGCAAACGCCGACGAAACCCTGTGTTTGGTCCCGCACCTCAAGGGTGTGGCCAAACTGGATGACGGCATGGTCCTGATCTACGACCTGGAGAGGTTTCTCAGCCTGGCGGAGGAATCGGCGCTCGATGAGGCAATGGCTCAAGGCCCACCGGAATGAATAAGCCTCTTTCAGATACCCTCCTTTCCCGGGTAAGCAGGCTGATTACCCACCGCACCGCCCTGTATTTTCCCCAAAAGCGCTGGAACGATCTGCGGCAAAGGCTGGGATCTGCGGCCCGGGAGTTCGGCTTTTCCGATCAGACCGCTTTCGGTGAGTGGTTGCTGTCCACCCCCTTATCCGGAAGCCAGCTGGAGATCCTGGCAAGCCATCTCACCATCGCGGAGACTTATTTCTGGCGTGATAAGCAGGTCTTCAAGGCCCTGGAAGAGGATATTCTGCCAACCCTGATCACCCAGCGGCGGAAAGGCAGCAGACATCTGAATCTGTGGAGCGCGGGCTGCGCCAGCGGCGAGGAGCCCTATTCCCTGGCAATGGCCCTCCACCGGGCCCTGCCCATAAAAAAGGGCTGGAACATCAAAATCGTAGGCACCGATATCAACACGCAGATCTTGCGCAAGGCCCGGGCGGGGATTTACGGCCCCTGGTCGTTCCGCAATTCGCCGCCCTGGCTGCAAAAGGATTATTGTACACCCCTGCCCGGAGCCAAATTCGAGCTCAGCCCCCAGATCCGGGAATTGGTTTCCTTCGCCTACCTGAACTTGGCCGAGGACGTCTATCCCTCTCTCATGAATTCCACCATGGCCATGGATGTCATCTTCTGCCGCAACGTCCTGATGTATTTTTCGCCCGAAGCCGCCCGGAGGGTGATCCAGGGCTTGCACTGCTGCCTGGTTGAAGGCGGCTGGCTGGCGGTGAGCGCCACCGAGTTGTCACAGCGGACCTTTTCCCAGTTCACCCCGGTGCAGATGGCCGGGACCACGATTTACCGTAAACAGAGCCGGGCGGTAAAGGCGCGGGCCCCGGCGGAACCGTTTTCCGCCTTCACCTTACCGCCAACACCGCTCGCATCTGCCGGGGAGCCAATAAAACCGTTATCCGCAGCAAAGCAAACTGCGGCAAGCTCCCCTCCGCCGAAACCCGCAGAGCCCAGTTCTCTGGCTCAAGAGGTCAGGGCGCTTGCGGACCAGGGAGCGCTGGACTTGGCTCTGAAGGTGTGTGAAAAGGCCCTGGCAATGAACAAGCTCGATCCCGAGCTGCATTATCTGCGGGCCTCCATTTTGCAAGAGCAAAACCAGCTGGATGATGCCATGGCCTCTTTGCGCCATGCGCTTTTCCTGGACCCCAATCTTATGATCATTCACTTCGCCATGGGCAATCTGATGCTGCGACAGGGCAACCGGCAGGAGGCCAAGCGGAGCTTCACCAATGTGCTGGGACTGTTGGACGCCCGCCCCCAGGAGGAGCTTTTGGCTCATGGTGAGGGACTCACCGTGGGCAGGTTCAAGGAGATCACCCTGGCCACAATACAAGCTGGAGGGCTGGCATGATAATAGAAACCCCGTCACCCGGCAGCCAGTCCGGCTCCTCTGCCGACCGGGAGTCCAACCACCGGGACAATGACCGGGTGGGACAGGCTTATTCCCCTTCGGACCGGGAACTGCGGGCGGTGCTGAGGTCCCGGGCGGCCGCCCTGGCCAAGACGGGACCAAAAATTCGGGAAAAACAAGATGTCCTGGAAATAATCGAGTTTCATCTGGCCGGGGAAAACTATGGGGTTGAATTGGAATTTGTGCGTGAGGTGCAACCATTAAAGGACTTTACGCCACTGCCGGGCGCGCCCCCGTTTGTGTTGGGCATAATCAACCTGCGCGGTGAAATCCTTTCGGTGGTGGACCTGAAAAAATTCTTTTCCCTTCCCGAACGGGGACTGGGTGAACTGAACAAAGTGATCGTCATACGCAACCAGAGGATGGAGTTCGGAATTCTGGCCGATGTCGTGCTCGGTACCCGTAAAATCACTGTGGATGAACTGAATCCCGCCCCCCCGACGGTTACCGGTATTGGGGCGGAATACCTTAAGGGCGTTACTTTGGATCGCTTAATCATCGTCAATGCCCAGCGGATTTTGAACGATGATAAAATTATCGTTCAGCAGGAAGCGGAGTAGCCGTTTCCGGAGGAGAAGCCTGATGAAATGGTTCAAGAATCTATCTTCCAAGTCCAAGCTGATGTTCAGTTTCGGCTCCATTTGGCTCCTGGTGGTTTTGATTATCGCGGCGGCTTACTGGTCCATTGCGGGGCTTGTTGAAAATGAGACAATGCTTTTTAACTACAGTGCACAAAGGGCCCTGAAGCTGCAGGAAATGACCACGGCCCAGCATTTCGTCAGGGGCGAATATTTGGAGTTGATGCTTTCTGAGAGTCCCGAGCGCAGCAGGGAGCTGCGTGCGTCCATTCAGCGGCGTTTGCAACAGGCAGAGCAGATTGAAGAAACCCTGCACGCGCTGGACCGCCACAACCTTTATGAAAAAGAATTCAAACTGTTGCACGACGCCAAAAACGCGTACAACCAGACCAGGCTCAAGATAAACAAGCTATTGGATCAGAACGATCTGAAGCAGGCCCGCATTGTGACCCTGGCCGAAGCCAGGGAAAACTTTCAAAGGCTGCGCGCCGTTGTAGCCGACATGCGGAAAAAGGAACGCGCCAGATCTGAGACCGTATTGAAAGACGACATTGCAGAGGCCGACGGGGTGCTCACCTTTATCGTGATATTGGGCGTGGTCACCTTCGCCCTGGGGCTGCTTATGGCTCTATTGCTCAATAGCACTATCGCCAGGCCGCTAGGTGAAATGGCAGCCGTAGCCGCCAAGGTGGCTGAAGGCGACCTTACCCTGAACCTGAAAGAAAACGAGCGCAATGACGAAGTGGGGATACTGGTCCAAAGCTTCAACGAGATGATCAGAAGCCTACGCCGCTCCACCTCCGAGATCGCCGAGGCCATAAATCAATTGGGCTCGGCGGCCAGCGAGATCATGACTGCCACCGCCCAAGTGGCCTCGGGGACTTCAGAGACGGCCGCAGCCATCAGCCAGACCACCTCAACCGTGGAGGAAGTCCGCCAGGCGGCCCAGCTTTCCAGCCGGAAGGCGGATGACGTTTCAACCAGCACTAAAGGGGTGGCCGACATATCCCAGGACGGCAAGAAGGCGGTGGACCAGACCGCCGAAGGCATGCAGCGCATCCGCAAGGAAATGGAATCCATCGCCAAAACCATCGTCTTTTTAAGCGAACAGAGCCAATCCATCGGCGGCATCATCGCCACGGTGACCGATTTGGCCGACCAGTCCAATTTGCTGGCGGTCAACGCAGCCATCGAGGCGGCCAAGGCCGGAGACCAGGGCAAGGGGTTCGCGGTGGTTGCTCAGGAAATCAAGGATTTGGCCGAACAGTCCAAACAGTCCACCACCCAGATCCGCACTATCCTGAACGATATCCAAAAGGCAACCAGTTCGGCTGTCATGGCCACTGAACAGGGCAGCAAAGCGGTCGAGGAAGGGGTGGAGCAATCCAAACGGGCAGGGGAAGGTATTCTGGCCCTGACTAACAGCACTATTGAGGCGGCCAACGCCGCCACCCAGATCTCGGTCTCCAGCCGGCAGCAGATGGTGGGCATGGACCAGGTTGGCGAGGCCATGGAAAACATCAACCAGGCCAGTTCTGAAACCGCCGCCAGCATGAAGCAGGTGGAAGTCGCGGCCCAAGATATCAACCGCTTGGGTCAAAATCTCAAGCGGCTGGCGGAACGCTATCAGATTTAGTGGCGGTGAAGCCATGAGTGAAAATGAAGCCGAGTTTCTAAAACGGATTCGGGAAATCTTCCGCCTCGAGGCCCAGGAGCATCTGCAAACCATCTCCATGGGGCTGATCGAGCTGGAAAGAGAGCCGGAGCCCGACCGCTGGGCGGAACTGATAGAAGAGCTGTTTCGTGAAACCCACAGCCTAAAGGGAGCGGCCCGCTCAGTGGACCAGAGGGATGTAGAAGGCCTCTGCCAGCCTATGGAGAGCGCCTTTGCCGCCCTGAAGCGCGGCGAGATAGGGTTTTCACTGGGAATGTCCGATTTGTTTCTCCAGGCGGTGGATCATATATCCCAGCTGGTGGAGTCGGACGGGGAGCCCATTCTGGCCACGAAAGACCAGACTCGCGAGGAGCTGATCCGCCAACTGGAATCGGCAGCCGAGGGCCAGGAGCCGGAGCCCCCGGCGCAAAAGGCTCCGGAACCCTTGGAGACCGCGGCAAAATCAACGGGCGAAACCGCCAAGCCTGCAGATGCGGCTTCGGAACAAAAAAGCGTCGCCCCCGAATTGCCCCCTTCCCCGGCCCCCGGCTCACCCAGTCCGTCCCCACCGCGGCAGCAGGGCGCGCAAGGCCAGCCCGCCCCGGCTCTGGGAGCCAGCGTGCGCATTCCCACCGACCAGCTGGACCCCCTGCTGCTGCAGGCCGAGGAGATGATCGCGGCCAAGCTGGCAGCCAGCCAGCGGGTGGCCGACCTGCGGGTCGTTCAACAAGGGCTCGACAACTGGGAAACGGAAAGCGGCCGCTGGTCCGAACGCCAGACCGCCTATGCGCCCAAGGAGAGCTACACCCGCCTAAGCGCACTGCAATACCAGGTGAAAGCCGTGGGCGACTCTCTTTCCCAAGACCAGCGCACGCTCAGGCGGATGGTGGATGATCATTTGGAAACCATGAAAAGGGTTCTCATGCTGCCGGTGGGCACCATGGTGGACCTGCTGCCCAAAGTGGTGCGGGACCTCTCACGCGATCAAGGCAAGCTGGCAGACCTGATCATCGAGGGCAGAGAGATTGAGATAGACAAACGGATTCTGGAAGGGCTGAAAGACCCCCTGATCCACCTGATCCGCAACTGCATCGACCATGGACTGCTTAAACCGGAGGAACGCGAGGCCCAAAACAAACCGCCCCAGGGGACTATCCGGCTCAGCTTCACCACCCTGGACAGCCGACAGGTGGAAGTAGCTATTGAAGATGACGGCGAGGGCATTGATTTGGACAAGGTGAAAAAGGCGGCGGTGGGCAAGAATTTGATCTCGGCCGAAAAGGCGGCCGAATTGGACCACCGGGAGGCCTTGCAACTCATCTTTCTATCCGGGCTCTCCACCAGCCCTTTGATCACCGACCTGTCCGGCCGCGGGCTGGGGATGGCCATTGTGCGCCAGCATGTGGAAAAGCTGGGCGGAGAGCTTTTTGTGGACTCCAAGAAACAGGAAGGGACCTCCTTCCGCCTGCGCCTGCCCATGACCCTGGCCACTTTCCGGGGAATCCTGGTCAGGGTGGGCGAGCAGCAGTTCCTCTTGCCCACGGTTAACACCCTTCGGGTGTTTAGAGTCAGCCCCGAGGAGGTCAAAACCGTGGAAAACCAAAAGACCATCCGCATGGAAGGGGAGGTTCTTTCCCTGGTCAACCTGGGCGCCTGCCTGGGAATTCCGGAGCGTGGCGGGATTTCCTCACCGCAGATCGACGGCTCCGGCCAGGAAGAGCAGGCGGATTATATGCCGGTTCTGGTTTTGGCCTCGAGCGGACGGCGCATAGCTTTTGGGGTGGACCAAGTTCTGGATGAGCAGCAGGTGCTGCTCAAGAGCCTGGGCCGTCAGCTGGTCCGGGTGCGCAACATCGCCGGGGCGGCTGTGCTGGGCAGCGGCCGGGTGACCTTGGTGCTCAATCCGTCGGACTTGATGGCCTCCGCCCTGCGGGTAAAACAAGGGCCCGAGGCCCCGGCGGAAAAAGAGGCTCCAGAAACCCGGCGCATTCTGGTGGCCGATGATTCCATCACCGCGCGCACCCTGATCAAAAACATATTGCAGACAGTCGGTTATCAGGTAACCACCGCGGTGGACGGCATGGACGCACTCACTCATGCGCGCAGTGAAGAATTCGACTTGGTGGTCTCCGATGTGGATATGCCGCGCATGAACGGCTTCGAGTTCACAGCCAAGCTGCGCGCCGACCCCAAATTGGCCGAGTTGCCGGTTGTCCTGGTGACCGCCCTGGGATCGCGTGAAGACCGCGAACGGGGCATCGAAACCGGTGCCAACGCTTATATTGTGAAGAGCAGTTTCGACCAGAGCAACCTGTTGGATGTAATTCGCAAGCTGCTGTAGCCTCAGGAGTCCTGAAAAAGAATAATGATCAAGGTACTCATAGTAGATGATTCTTTGGTGGTGCAGGAGCTGTTGAACCACATATTCGCTACCGATCCCCAGATTCAAGTGGTTGGCATTGCGAACAACGGGCTGGAGGCTCTGGAGGCTGTCAAAAAACAGCGCCCCGATGTGGTTACCATGGACGTGCACATGCCGGGGATTGATGGCTTTGAGACCACTCGCCGCCTGATGGAAATCCAGCCCACGCCAATCGTGATCGTGAGCGGGAGTTCCTCGGCCTCTGAGGTGGCTTTTTCTTTTGAAGCCTTGGAGGCCGGCGCCCTGGCTGTGGTCCCACGGCCGCCGGGCCCGGGCCACCCTGGCTATGCCGCGGCGGTGCGGGAGCTGACCCAAACCATCAAATTGATGTCCGAGGTAAAGGTGATCACCCGCCGGGTGCGGGACAAAAAAACCCTCTCCCCGCTGGTGACCAAGCCTCCGGTCCAAGGAAATATAAAGCTGGCGGTTATCGGAGCCTCCACCGGCGGTCCCCCGGCTTTGCAGCAGATCCTGGCGGCTCTGCCCAAGAATATGCCCTTTCCATTGCTCATAGTGCAGCACATCTCCAAGGGTTTCACCATAGGTTTCAAAGAGTGGCTGGCGGCCTCTTCCAAATTCCCCTTGAAGATCGCGGAGCATGGCGAATATCTGCGGGCGGGCATGGGCTACATCGCCCCGGAGGGGCACCACCTGGAGGTCGATTTCGGCCCGCGCGCCGTATTGACAGACCGGGAGCCCGAATTTGGCCTGCGGCCTTCCATAAACTATCTCTTCCTCTCTGCAGCCCGGAAATTTGGTTCCCAGGCCGTGGGTGTGCTGCTCACCGGCATGGGCAACGACGGTGCGCGAGCCATGCTGGAGATGCACAAAAGAGGAGCCGTCACCATAGCACAGGACAAAACCAGCTCCGTGGTGTTCGGCATGGCATCCGAAGCCATCAAACTGAACGCCGTCAGCCGCGTTATGCCTCCTTTGGAAATTGCCGCCTTTTTGACTGGACTGGCCGAGAGAAACAGGAGGAGTAATCAATGAGCAGTCAGAAACCAACCGTAAATGAGAGCCTCCAAATATTGATGGTTGAAGACAGCCCCAGCCAGGCGGAGCGTTTACGCTATTTTTTGCAGGAAAATAATTTCAGGGTATTGCAGGCTGGAAACGGCAAGGAGGCTTTAAGCCTGCTGAAAAAGTACAAGCCTTCCCTGGTCATCAGCGACGTAATCATGCCGGAGATGACCGGTTACGAGCTGTGTAAACATATCAAATCCCAGGAATACACCCAAGAGCTACCGGTGATCCTGCTCACTTCCCTAGCTGATACCAGCGATGTGCTGGAAGGCCTGGTTTGCGGGGCTGACGCCTTTATCATCAAGCCTTTCCGCGACGATGTTCTGCTCAAAAACATCGGCCGGATATTGAGCAACAAAAAGCTGGCCCCTAAAGAACGCAAGCGCATGGATCTGGAGATTGAGATCGGCGGCAAGACTCAGCGGATCAACCCGGATCAGCAGCAGACCCTGTCCCTGCTTATCTCGACCTACGAGGCTGCTATGCGCTCAGACGCCGAGCGCAGGGAGGCCGAGCGGGCCATGCGCAAGGCCAAAGCGGCAGCCGAGGCGGCCAACGAGGCCAAGAGCCAGTTCCTGGCCAGCATGAGCCATGAAATCCGCACCCCCATGAACGCCATCATCGGCCTGAGCGACTTGGCCCTCAAGACAGGCTTGAGCACCAAACAGCTGGATTATCTGACTAAAATTCATTCCAGCGCCAAGATTCTGCTGGGCATTCTAAACGACATCCTGGACTTCAGCAAGATTGAGGCTGGCAAACTGGATATAGAAAAAATCCCATTCAATCTGGAGGAAAGCCTAAAGAACGTGGCCAACCTGCTGTCCGAGCGGGCCAATGAAAAGGGACTGGAGCTGCTGTTCAATCCCGGGCCAAAGCTGGTCAAGGGGCTGATCGGCGATCCGTTGCGTTTGGGCCAGGTGCTGATCAACCTGGGCAACAACGCCATCAAGTTCACCGAAAAGGGCGAGGTGGAGATCAAGGTGGCTGAAATGGAGCGCAAAGAGGATCAGGTCACCCTGAAGTTCCAGGTGCGCGACACGGGCATCGGCATCAGCGAACAGGGCCGGAAACGTCTTTTCCGGGCCTTCAATCAGGCCGATATCTCCACCACCCGGCGTTTCGGGGGCACCGGTCTGGGCCTGGCCATCTCCAAACGCCTGGTGGAGATGATGGACGGCGAGATATGGGTGCAGAGCACTCTCGGCGAGGGCAGCACCTTTGGCTTTACAGCCGTCTTCGGGCTCAGCGACACCAAGCCCCTGCACCCCCGCATGACCTATGAGGAGCTGCGCGGCTTGCGGGTGCTGGTGGTGGACGACAACGAACTGGCCCGCGAAATCATGACTTCCATGCTGGAGACCATGTCTTTCAGGGTGGACGCGGTGGGCTCCGGCAAGGAGGGCATCGAGGCTCTGGTAAAGGCCGACCGGGAGGACCCCTACCTTCAGGTGATCATTGATTGGCAGATGCCGGAGATGGACGGCTACGAGACCATCCGCCGCATAAGGCGGGACAGAAGGATAAGCCACCAGCCAAAAATCATCATGGCCACGGCCTATGGCCGCGAGGAGGTGATGGTCGGCGACGGCAGCACCCAATTGGACGGCATACTGCTAAAGCCGATCACGCCTTCCCTGTTCTTCAACGCCGTGGTGGCGGCGTTTTGCAAGGAAAAAAACCACCACTGCGCCAAGACTCCATCGCCGCCTGCGGAGGAGGACGAACCGAAGATCTCCCTGGCGGGCAATTTGGTGCTGCTGGTGGAGGACAACGAGATCAACCAGCAAGTGGCCCAGGAGATCCTGCAGCAAGCCGGGCTTGAGGTGGAAGTGGCCGTCAACGGAAAAGAGGCGGTGGAGGCGGTGCAGGCGCGCCATTATGATGCAGTGTTCATGGACGTGCAGATGCCGGTTATGGACGGCTATGAGGCCAGCCGCCGCATCCGCCAAGATCCGCGCTTTGCAGACCTGCCCATCATCGCCATGACCGCCGGGGCCATGACCGGCGACCGCGAAAAGGCCCTGGATGCAGGGATGGACGACTTTGTGACCAAGCCCATTGACACTTTCAACCTGTTTGACATCCTGCAAAAATACATTACGGCCAAGCACGCGGACAAGCAGGCTTCACCGCCCCAGCCGGATGAGGCTGCGGCCTCAAACGCGGCCGACGACCTTCCCGAGATACCCGGCTTGAACATCGAATCCAGCTTGAAAAGGCTGGGGGGCAACCGCGCGATGTATAGAAAGCTGTTGCGGGACTTTGCCAGTAGCCAAGCCGGGACGTTGGATAAGGTGCGCCAGGCCTTGACCGAAGGCAGGCGGGAAGACGCCCAGGTCTTGCTGCATTCACTAAAGGGTGTGGCGGGAAACTTGGGGGCGGATGTGGTCTATGATAAATCGCATATCCTGGAAAGCATAGTCAAAGATCCTGATTCCGCTGAATTTGATGCGGCCGTCGACGAGTTGGAAGAGGCCCTGCAGCCCTTCATCGAGGCCCTGTCATCCAGTTTGGCGGCCGCCTCCAAAGTTGAACCGGCCCCTAATAAAACCCTCGACTGGGGCGCGCTTTACAACCAATTGGGTGATCTGGAAAAGCTGTTGGATGAAAGCGATCTTGATGCCGTGGAGCGGCTGGCGGATATCCGCGCCCAGTTGACCAAGCCGCCATACAGCACCCTGTGCGATGAGGTTGAGAAGCATCTTGCAAAATTTGATTTTTCGCTAGCCCGCGCGACTCTTGAACGGCTTATGGACTTGGCCAAGCGTAAATTGGCGTAACTAATGTAACTTTGCTAAAAGGCCTTGTATAGGGCATGATCAATTTCAGGCCCATACTCTTCGGCATCAAGCCGTTCACCGCCTACCTTCAGGCCGAGGCCGGGGGCAGTGGGCCTGGTGCATGCGTGCCATGAAGCGGCTGTCTGACTATGATTTTTAAGGCGATCTGGCAAAAGCTTGAGCAACTGTCAGAGGGGATGAAAAGCAGGTAATTAGCATGGTGAAATATCAGGAAAAGATATTGATCGTTGACGACCAGCCCGCCAACTTGGAAGTCTTGGGGGAGGTGCTCAAGCCGTATTACAAGCGGAGTGTGGCCTTGGACGGTGAAAAGGCTTTGCAGATAGCGGACTCGGACAGGCCGCCCGCCCTCATCCTCTTGGATATCAACATGCCCGGCATGGACGGCTATGAAGTTTGCCGCCGTCTGAAAAAAAAGGACCGCACCAAAAACATCCCGGTGATTTTCGTCACCGCCCTAAGCGAGGTGGGTGATGAAACCTACGGCTTTGAGATGGGGGCGGTAGACTACATAACCAAGCCGGTCAGTCCGCCGGTGGTGCTGGCGCGGGTGCGCACCCATTTGGCCCTCAAAAAGGCGCGCGACAGCCTGGCCAAGCAAAACGAGATGCTGGAAGAAAAGGTGGCCGAACGCACCCTGGAAGTGCAGCTTACCCGGGACGTCACCATCCAGAGCCTGGCCTCCCTGGCTGAAACCAGGGACAACGAAACCGGCGGACACATTTGGCGCACCCAGAACTATGTTCGGGTTCTGGCCGAAAACCTGATGACTCATCCGCATTTTTCCAATTATTTGGATGAATCCACCATTCTGCTTCTCTATAAGTCCGCCCCCCTGCACGACATTGGCAAGGTGGGAGTGCCCGACGCCATCCTGCTCAAGCCGGGCAAACTCACCGACGAAGAAATGGAGCAGATGAAAAAGCACACCATATATGGCAGAGAGGCCATAGCGCATTCGGAAAAACTCTATAAGCAGGCAGGGGGCACCAGTTCCTTTTTGTCCATAGCCAAGGAAATCGCCTGCTATCACCACGAAAAGTGGGATGGCCAGGGTTATCCCTATGGGATGAGGGGCCAGGAAATTCCCATCTCGGGGCGCTTGATGGCCCTGGCCGACGTGTACGACGCCCTGATCAGCCGCCGGGTTTACAAGCCGCCCTTCAGCCACAGTAAAGCAGTGGGCATCATCCTCGAAGGCAAGGGGTCTCACTTCGACCCCGATATGGTCGATGCATTTGAAGAGCTGCAAGAGGACTTCCGCCGGATAGCCTTGGAGTTCGCCGATTTCGATGAAGAAAGGGAGTTGCTGAAGCAATAGCTCTCAAGCAAAACGATATGGCGCGCCATGGCGGCCATATCCGAAAAAGATTCGTTATCCGGGATGAATATTCAAGAATCCGGCCAGCAGTTCTATCTGGGGGATATTCATTTCCTTCCCACCTATGATTTTGCAGCCCTTGTTTCGGGCCTCTAGCAAAAGCGGGGTCATTTCCGGAGCCATGATCACCTCGGCCACAGCCATGGTGTGATCCAAGCCGCCAAAATCAAACGGCGGTTCGTCACCCTGGTGCATTCCAAGTGAAGTGCCGTTGACTATCAGATTGTGTCCGGAAGGGTCCGGGCCTCCCGCCGCCAGTCCCACCGGCCTGTCCATCCGGCCATACAGCTCAAGCAGGGCTTCTGCTTTGGACCGGGTGCGGTTATATATGGTGAGATGCGCTATGCCGGCCCTGATCAGATCATAACCGATGGCGGCGGCGACCCCTCCGGCCCCCGCCATATACACCTTCATGCCTTTGGGGTTAAGGCCGTTATTGCCCAAACCCGCCACAAACCCCGCTCCGTCGACATTGCCGCCGGTCATCCTGCCGCCGGATTCTTTGCGGATTACATTGGCGGTGCGGATCAATCTTGCGGAACCCACCAGATCATCACACAATTCGGCGATGGCCTGCTTGTGGGGGATGGTCACCACGATGCCGCCCAGATTGCTCATTTTACGGGCCATCCCAAAAAAGCCCGCCAGGTCTTCAGGCAATACATGGATTGGCACGCATACGGCGTCAATTTCATTCTGATCAAAATAGCGGCTCAAGCGGGCAGTGGTGCGCACATGCTCGACCGGACTGGCGACCAAGAAAAAAAGCCTGGTTTCACCCGTAATATTCATGACGGCCCCTTGCCCCTGGCGCGGGCGTTTTTTGCTAGCGGCTTGCGTGCACAATACGCGCCGATAATTCGTTGGCCGCGGCTTGCACCTTGGAAGCCAAATTAAGCAACTGGTCGCTGCCATAGTGCGATGCAAGCCCGGAGATGCTCAAGGCGGCTATGACATCGCCGGAGGAATTACGCACCGGACAGCCAAGAGCGGCCACGTCCTGGGAAGCATCCTCCATGGAAAGCGCATAGCCCCGCTTTCGGATTTCTTGCATCTCTCTTTTGATCTGCTCGGGATCAATCATCGTGAACGGGGTCCAGGGCCTTAAATCAACCCGGTTCAAATAGCGCTCTATCTCTTCCTCGGACTGGTAGGCCAGCAGCACCTTGGGGCCGGCCCCGATATAAAGCGGCATGCGGCCGCCGATCTGCAGAAAAAGCACCCGCACGTAGTGATGCCCGTCAATGCGCCCCAGGCAAAGCCCTTCATCATTGTCCAGCACGATGAGATAGGCCGTATCGCCGGTGTCCGCAGCCAGGTCCTTTAATATGGATAAAGCCTCCTCGCGTATATTGAGCTGATGCACCGCCACCGAACCGAACTCAAACAGCTTAAGGCTTAAACGGTATTTGAGGGTGTCCGGATTCTGCCTCAGATACCCCCGTTTCACCAGCACCTGCAACAGCCTGTGGGTGGTGGCGATATTAAAACCGGCTTCCTTACTGAGCTGGGTGCAGGATTTTTCAAATTCATCCTTGGTCAATAATTCCAGCAGATCAAGACCTCTTTCCAAGGTTCTGCCGCCGGAAGCCTTTTTGCGCTTTTCAGTCATTGGTCCCTTTTATCCCAAAATCAGTAAAAGATATTTCATTATATAATAAATGAACCATTTGGCTAACCTAATCAGGGGAACCTTAAGGAATCATTCCGTTATGTATCTTTTTTCAGTTTATTAACTAAATAATATTAAAGAATTAAACAGGTAATATTTTTTACAAGCCTACGACTAGGTATTTTTTTCTTGACACCCAAGTTATATTAAATTTAATGTGATGTCAATTATTGTAATTAGTTTTACTATATTTGAAATACATTCCATTCGCAATAAATCAATAGTGGTAATAGATGAAAGGTTTTTGACATGCCCATCAATGAACACCTGGGCGCAGCCAGCGAGGTCAAACGTCTGGAGCTGTTGGCAACCCGCATAAGACGAGATTCCATGGAATGGGTTACCAAGTCCAAGGTTGGGCATGTGGGCGGAGCCTTGTCAGTGACCGACATACTCACCGCCATATATTTTGGCCGCACCTATGACGAAAAAAAACAAGTCTGGGAACCGGTCCTGGTCAACGACCCCCTGCAGCCGCTTTGGCCGGAGCGGGACCGGGTGATCTTAAGCAAGGGACACGCCTCGCCCGCCTGGTACACGGCCCTTGCCCACGCCGGCTATTTCAGCAAAGAGGTCCTGAAGATATACCGCAAGATAGACAGCCCCCTGGAAGGCCATCCCATCATGTACCAAGCCATGGCCCGCGATGGCGGCATGGAGGAACACGGCATCAGGGGAGTTGATTTCAACAGCGGGTCCTTGGGGCACGGGATGAGCGTGGCCGCCGGCATGGCTCTGAATGCAAAAGCATATGGCCATGAATACCTGGTCTACGCCCTGATGGGCGACGGCGACCTGCAAGAGGGCATGACCTGGGAAGCACTCATGTGCATACCCAATAAGGGCCTTAACCGGGTCATGGCCTTCATAGATTATAACCATCTGCAGGTCGACGGCAGGAGTGACGATCTGCAATGCCTGGACCCCCTGGCTGATAAGCTGAAGGCTTTCAACTGGGAGGTGCGCGAAATAGGCGGGCATGACTTCAGCCAGATTCTCGACTGCCTGCATTATTTCAAGACCAGCCGCAAAGACTGCCGGAAGCCCTTGATGGTGGTGGCCAATACCGTAAAAGGCAAAGGCGTCGAAATATGCGAGGATGTGTGCGCATTCCATGCGGTGCCCTTGAGCCCGGAGCAGTTCGGGGCAGCGGCCAGAGATCTGGACAGGCGCATGGACGCCTTGGAAAGCGAACTAAAAAGCCTGGGCCGTCCGGCTGAAACGGCGCCTCGGCGCACCCGGAAAACGGTCAGCTTAAAGCCCCAGTCTTTGGATGAGATAATCGCCAACAACCCGGCCCCGGATTATGACAAGCCCACCGCGACCCGGCTGGGATACGGCAGCGGCCTGGCCCGCCTGGGTGAATACCGGCCCGTCTTCGTGCTCAATGCCGATCTGGCCTCGCCCTGCGGCACCGACGCCTATATAGCCAAGTATCCCGAGCATGCGGCCGATCCCCTCTTCCGCCGCTCCATGAACCTGGGCGTGCAGGAGGCCAACATGGTCACCATGGGCGCCGCCATGGCCTCTTGCGGAAAGATGCCTTTTGTGCACAGCTTTGGCATATTCATCACCGGGCGCGCCTGGGAGATGGTGCGCCAGGACATCTGCTATCCCAATCTGAATGTCAAGATCGTGGGCAGCCACACCGGCATCGCCCTGGGCGAATACGGGGTGAGCCATCAATCCATAGAGGATGTGGGAGTAATGCGCACCCTGCCCAACATGAGCATCGTAGAGCCCTCCGACGCCCGCCAGGCGGACCTGTTAATGAACAGCATCATGCGGCATGAAGGTCCGCTCTATCTGCGGCTGGGCCGCAATCCCACCGAGGTTTTCTACAGAGCGGACAATCCCTACAAAGTGCCCTTGTTCGAAGAGTTTGAGCTGGGCAAGGGATACAAGGTGCGCCAGGGAAGCGACCTGACCCTTATCTGCTCGGGTCCGATTCTGGCTGAAGCGCTCAAGGCCGCCGATATGGTCACTGAAAGCGTGGCGGTTATAGATATGCCCAGCATACGCCCCCTGGATGATGAACTGGTAGCATCAGAGGCCAGGTCCACCGGCTGGGTGGCCACGGTTCAGGACCACTACATCCGGGGAGGCTTGAGCGATGAGGTCCTGAGCAGCTTGGCGGCCAGCCGCATCAGCTGCCGCTTCGACGCCATTGCAGTGGAAGGCTACGCAAAATCCGGCAGCGCGGCCGACCTTTATGAACGTTATGGACTTTCGGCGCGCCGCATTGTGGAGCGCCTGGGTTTAAGCCTGAAACAAGAATGACCATCCGAAGGAGTGTTTGCATAACCCAATTGCTTTTCAACAAAAAACAGAGGCTTGAAAAAAAGGAGACGGCAAATGAGGCTAAAGAAGTATTTTTGCTTGCTGGCGGTCTTGGTCCTTGTGCTTGCTATGGCAACCGCAAGCTGGGCACAGGTGAAAGAAGTCAAAATCGGTTTCGTGCTGCCCCTTAGCGGGGGATCTGCGTCCATTGGTTTGCAAAATAAAACCGGCGCAACCCTTGCCGTTGAGCAGATCAACGCCTTTGGCGGAGTGGCCTCCCTGGGCGGAGCTAAGCTGAAACTCGTCTTCGCGGACTCGCAAACCAAACCCGATATCGGGGCTTCGGAGACCGAGCGCCTTATCAAGGTTGAAAAGGTGGATATCATCTGCGGAGCTTACAACAGCGCCGTCACCTTCCCCGCCTCCGAAGTGGCGGAACGCTACAAAGTCCCGTGGGTTGTCACCGGCTCGGTGAAGGATGAAATCACCGAACGCGGCTTCAAATATGTATTCAGGCCCAATAACAAGGCGGCTTATGATGCCAACGAGCAGATAAAGGCTATCCTGGAGCTGACCGAGGAGTTTGGCAAGGGTCCCAAAAAGATCGGCATGGTCTACGAGGCCACCGACTGGGGCCGTTCCCATGCCGCCAACGTAAAAAAACTGGCCAAGAAGTACCGCCTGGACATCGTTCTTGATGAGCCCTGCCCCCCCGGCCAGGTGGACTTCAGCCCCCAGCTGCTCAAGATCCGGGCCAAGCGCCCCGAGGCCCTGATTATAGCCCTGTACACCCCGGACCACATCGTATTCAACAAGCAGTACTACGGCGGCAAGGTCGACTTGCCCTACGGCCTGCACTCGGTGGGCTCGGGCGCCGAGGACCCCACCTTCTATAAGAGCGTGCCGCCCAAATCCTATGATCTCATGTTCACCCAGGAAGACTGGCAGGAAGACCACTCTCATGTCATGGGCTGGTCCGCCATGGTCAACAAAAAATTCAAGGATATCATGGGCTATGGCATCAACGCCTACGGCGCTATGGGCTACTCCAATGTCTGGGTGATCTACGATGCCTTGGAACGCGCGGGCAGTGTTGACAAAGACAAGCTCCGCGATGCCCTGGCCAGCACCAACATCACCTCCGGCCCCGCCCTGATCACGGGCTACCAGAAAATATCCTTTGATAAAAACGGTCAAAACCTGGATGCCCACGGGGTTATTTCCCAGAACCTCAACGGCAAGCGGACCACTATCTGGCCGGTGAGCAACCGTCCCCAGGGTGTGAAGCCCGCCTGGCCGGTGCCCAAGTGGAGCGAACGTAAATAATTCCCCTTTTTGATTCTGTCCGGGCCGGGATTTCCCGGCCCGGCGCCTTAACCTTGCGAAAACGGAATTAACCTATGGATCAAATGGATCTGATCATCCTGGGTGTCGCGGTGGTGAACGGCCTGCTCCTGGGCGGCCTGTACGGCGCCGTGGCTTTGGGGCTGAGCCTCATATTCGGAGTTATGCGGGTGATCAACTTCGCCCATGGTTCCTTTTTGATGCTGGCCATGTTCATTCCCTATTGGCTATGGGCGCTATTGGGCGTCAGCCCCTATATTTCCATCATCGTAACCGTGCCCATACTGTTCTTTTTGGGCTACGGGGTGCAGGCCGTTATCATCGCCCCGCTGGTGAAAAGAGAGCGGGCCATGGTGGCGGAGCCGGTGAGCGTCCTGATGCTTACAGCGGGGCTCTACATGATCATGGACAACATGGCATTGGTGGCCTTTGGTCCTGATTTCAGGGCGGTGCAGATAGACTTCGCCTTGCTCAACCTGCAGATCGGCATAATGACCATCAACTATTCGCGCCTGCTGGCCTTTGCGGCCAGTCTTTTGATCGCTTTCGGGCTGAATTATTTTCTGGCCAAAACCGATATGGGCATGTCCATCCGCTCGACCGCGCTCAACCGGGATGCCGCCGCCTTGTGCGGCATCAATGTGCCCCGGGTCTATAACATGACCTTCGGCATGGGCTGCGCCATCCTGGGGGTGATCGGCTGCTGCATGATTCCATTTTATTACGTGAGCCCCGCGGTGGGCATCGGCTTTGGTATACGCTCTTTCATTGTGGTGGTACTCGGCGGCATCGGCAGCATAACAGGATCAATTCTGGGGGGCCTTATCCTGGGGGTGGTGGAGTCCGTGGGCGGGCAGTATGTAACCTCCACCTCCGCCACCATGTTTTCATTCGTAATTTTCATATTGGTCTTGGTCTTCAAGCCCACCGGGCTTTTTGGCAACAAGGTATAGGTCTGTGAGGCTGGACATGACTGACCAAAAATCAAATAAAACCAAGTTGTTTGTCTATCTGGGACTGGGAGTGGTGTTTTTGCTGCTGCCCCTGGCGGTTACCAGCGAATACCTGCTGCACGCAATCATCATGACCCTGTTCTTTGCATATCTCACCGTGTCCTGGAATATTGTCTGCGGTTATGTGGGACAGCTTTCCTTGGGGCATTCCGTGTTTGCGGGCATTGCGGGCTATGTTTCGGTGCTGCTCTTTATAAACCTGGAGCTGACCCCCTGGGTCGGAATGATCCTGGGCGGGCTGGCGGCCATGGTGGTGGGAGTGGCCGTGGGCTATCCATGCTTCAAGCTGAGAGGCCCTTACTTCACCTTGACCACCATAGCCTTTGCGGAACTGGCCCGCATCTGGACCGAGAATAACGACACCTTCCTGGGCATCGACATAAAAGGGGCCATGGGGCTTTCGGTTCCGCTCAAAGGCGACAGCTTCGCGGCCTTTCAGTTCAACAGCAAAGAGCCCTATTACTACATCATTTTGTTGATGCTTGTCTTTGCGCTGGCCGTCGCCTGGTGGGTGGAGCGCTCCCGGCTGGGTTATTACTTGAAAGCCATCATGGGAGACCAGGACGGAGCCGAGGCCATAGGGGTGAACTCCACCCGCTACAAGCTGACCGCCATGGCAATAAGCTCTTTCCTCACCGGACTGGGCGGCTGCTACTACGCCCAGTTTTTCCGCTACATCAACCCGGAAAGGATCATGGGCATCGATCTGTCCATAGAGGTTGCCCTCATGGGAATCGTGGGCGGCCAGGGAACCATGTGGGGGCCGGTGCTGGGTTCATTTTTTCTGACCCCGGCCGGAGAGATACTCCGGTCGCTTCTGGGCGGCAAGATGGCCGGGCTGCACATAATGTTCTACGGCTGCATCCTGATGCTGGCCATATTCTTCCTGCCCAAGGGGATTATGGGCTTTCTGCGGGAAATGTGGGAAAAGCGCCGCGGCGCGGCCTAGGGAGTTTGAGGTTATGCCCTTATTAGAGGTGAAAAAAATTAGCAAGAGTTTCGGCGGACTGAAGGCTGTCTCCGGTTTGGAGTTCCACATAGAAAAGGGTGAGGTTTTGGGGCTCATCGGTCCCAACGGAGCGGGCAAGACCACGGCCTTCAACATGATTGCAGGCTATTTTCCACCCGATTCCGGAAAGGTTATTTTCAAAGGGCGGGATATCACCGGCATGAAGCCCTGGGAGGTGTGCAAACTGGGGATTGTGCGCACCTTCCAGCTCAGCAAGCCCTTCGCCGACCTGACGGTTTTGGACAATATCAAGGTTGGCGCCTTTGCCCGCACCACAGACATCAAACAGGTTTCGGCCAAGGCGGAGAGCATGCTGGAGTTCATGGGCATAACCAAGCTCAGGCAAACCGAGGCTCACAGCCTTACCGCCACCGACCGCAAGAAGATGGAGCTTGGCCGGGCCCTGGTGACGGAACCGGAGCTTTTGCTCATGGATGAGGTGGTGGCCGGGGCGACGCCCAGCGAGGCCCGCGAGATGATGGAGATCATAAAACGCATCCAGGCCAAAGGCGTCACCATCCTTATTGTGGAACACGTGATGAAGGTGATCATGGGGCTCAGCAACCGGGTGGTGGTTTTGAATTACGGCGAAAAGCTAGTCGACTGTTCGCCGGAGGAAGCCGCTTGCAATGCAGACGTGCTCACGGCCTATCTGGGAGAAAAGTATGTCCAATCTGCGACTTCATGATCTTAAATCAGGCTACGGGGACATCACGGTGATCCAGGGCGTTTCCCTGGAGGTGGGACACGGACAGCTGGTATCCCTGGTGGGAAGCAACGGCGCGGGCAAGACCACCCTGTTACGCACCATCGCGGGTCTGATCAGGGCCGCCAGCGGGGAAATCCAGCTGGATGAAAAGCATTTGGAGAAGCTTCCGCCCCACGAGGTGGTTGAGGCCGGATTCATGATGGCCCCGGAGGGCAAACAGCTCTTTTTGCAGATGACCGTGGAGGAAAACCTGATAGTGGGCTCCTTCAACACCCGGGCCAGCGGCCGCCGGGAAAAGACCCTGAAGGAGATCTACGGGCTTTTCCCCCGCCTGCGGGAGCGCAGGCGGCAGCAGGCCGGCTCCCTTTCCGGCGGAGAGCAGCAGATGCTGGCGGTGGGCCGGGCGCTTATGGGCCGCCCCTCCATCCTGGCCCTGGACGAACCGTCTTTGGGACTGGCTCCCATCATCGTGGAACAGCTTTTTGAAGTCATAGACACTATCCGCCAGACCGGATTGACTATATTATTAATCGAGCAAAATGTGCAGCAGGCCCTGGAAATGGCCGACTACGGCTATGTGGTGGAAAACGGCCGCATTGCCATACAGGGCAGCGGCCAGGATTTATTGGCTGACCAGAACCTGCAAAAAACCTACATGGGCATTTGAGAGCGGATGGAAGGAACACATGGAACACATTCCCGAAAAGGCATTCGCGGGCCCCGGCAAATATATCCAGGGCAGAGGGGCCCTGGCCCAGCTGGGCCGCTATACCGCCGAGCTGGGTGAATACCCCCTGCTTCTGGCCGATTCCATTGCCTGGCCGATACTGAAAGAAAGGGTGCAAAAAGGGCTTGAAAGCCTGCCCCGCGGCTACCGCCTGGAGGAATTCGGCGGGCAAAGCACCGCCCTGGAAGTGGAGCGGGTGGCGGAGCTGGTGAAAAATGAAGGCTGTGACTGCCTCATCGCTCTGGGCGGCGGCAAAACCATAGACACCGGCAAGGCCGCGGGCCATGAAGCCGGCGTGCCTCTGGTGATCGCCCCCACCATAGCCAGCAACGATGCGCCCTGTTCAAGACTCTCCATTATATACAGCCAGGAAGGGGTGCTGGAAAAGGTTGTTCTCCTCAAACGCAACCCCGAGATGGTCCTGGTTGACACCCAGGTGATAGCCAGTGCTCCGGTACGCTTTTTGGTGGCGGGCATGGGGGATGCCATTGCCACCAAGTTTGAGACCGAACAGTGCTATGCCAGCAACTCCCTGAATGTTCACAGGGGATTGCAATCCCAGGCCAGTCTGGCCCTTTCCGATCTCTGCTACCGGCTGATCCGTGAAAACGGGGTGAAGGCCAAAAACTCGGTTGAATGCCGGGTGGTGGGTGAGGCCCTGGAAAGAGTGGTGGAGGCCAATATCCTGCTCAGCGGCATAGGTTTTGAATCCGGCGGTTTGGCCATAGCCCACGCACTGACCCGGGGATTCTCCTCCATTCCGGACACCCATGCCAGCCTGCACGGGGAGGAAGTGGCCTTTGGGGTGTTGGTGCAGATGGTTGTGGAGAACCGCTCCAATGAATTCTTGGCGGACCTCATGGGCTTTTACCGCCAGATAGGCCTGCCCTGCACCCTGGCCGGGCTGGGCATTAAAAACATAAGCCCCGAGCTTTTGGCTCAGATAGCCGGGCCCAGCGCAACGGAAGGCAGCCATATCTATAAGATGTCGGTTCCCATGGATGAAGCGGTGCTGCAAGACGCCCTTTTGCTGACCGATCAGCTGGGCCGCGCCTTTACACAATGAAGGCCGCTTGGCTGAAAAAACGCCAATAGACCGAGAACCGTATACAGCGCAGCCGGGAGATTCGATAATGAAAGCTTTACGCAAACTGGATCACGGACCGGGCCTTATCGAAATACAGGAGGTTCCCCAGCCGGAGCCGGGACCAGGGGAAGCTCTATTGGAGGTGAAGCGGGCCGGGGTCTGTTTTACGGATATACACATCTGGCACGGAGAATTTCCCAAGCTGCGCCCCCCGGTGACCCTGGGGCATGAATGCTGCGGGGTGGTGGCCGCTCTGGGCGAGGGGGTCGGCAACGTGCAGGTGGGCGACCGGGTCACCAGCGAAAGCGAAGCCTATTCCTGCGGTGAATGCCGCTACTGCCGGGCAGGCCAGAACCAGTTATGCGACCGGCGCACCGCCCTGGGCTACGCCACGGACGGAGCTTTTGCCCAATATCTGAAGGTGCGGGCCCAGGCCTTGCACCATCTGCCGGAAGGGGTTTCCTTCACGGCGGGCGCGGTGTCCGAACCTTTGGCGGTGGGCGTGCATGCCGTGATGGAGATAGGCCGAATACAGCCCGGTGAATGGGTGCTGGTCACCGGCCCGGGCACCATCGGCCTTATAGTGATGCAGGTGGCCCGGGCCCAGGGGGCCAAAGTGGCCATAACCGGCACCGGGCGGGATACTGCCCGGCTGGAATTGGCCCAAAAACTGGGGGCTGAATATTGCATCCAGGCCGAATCCGGTAAGCAGTTTGATCTGGCCGCCGAGCTTAATGAGGGCTATGGGTTTGATGCCGCCGTGGAATGCTCCGGAAGCCTGTACGGCCTGAGCGACGCCCTGAACTGTGTGCGCAAGGGGGGCCGCATGGTGCAGCTGGGGCTGGCCGGAAAGCCGGGCATGCTGAATCCCGACCTGCTCACCTTAAAGGAAATCACCTTAAAGGGCTGTTTTGCCCACCATCCCGGCTCATGGGAAAAGGCCATGGGCCTTTTGGCCTCCGGCAAGATAGACCTGGAAAGCCTGGTTTCCGGCGAGGTCTCCTTTGACCGCTGGGAAGAGGTCTTCAAAAAGGTTGAAAACGGACAGGGCCTTAAATACCTTCTGGACCCGGAACTGTAGGAGTTGTCTCATGCAGCCATTAGAGCGTGACAAAATAGCCGAATTTGAAAAGGTGGCCAAAGAGGCGCGTCATCAGGTGATCGCGAGCGTCCATAAGGCCAAAGGCGGACATGTGGGCGGCCCGCTTTCCTGCATAGACGTCTTGGTCTATCTTTATTTCGAGCACCTGAGAATCGACCCCAAGAACCCCGGCTGGGATCAGCGCGACCGCTTTGTGCTTTCCAAGGGGCATGCGGCCATCGCCCACTATGCGGTCCTGGCCCTGCGGGGCTATTTCCCCATCGAGGAACTGGCCACCTTTGACGCCATTGATTCACGCATGCAGGCCCACCCGGATATGAAATCCACCCCCGGGGTTGATATGTCATCGGGTTCCTTGGGCCAGGGACTCTCAGCCGGATTGGGCATGGCCATGGGCGCCGCTTATCTGGGCATGGATTTTCACACCTTTGTCATGCTGGGGGACGGCGAGCTGCAGGAGGGGCAGGTGTGGGAAGCGGCCTGGAGCGCGGCCCGCTACAAGGCAGGCAACCTCACCGCCATTGTGGATAACAATAAACTGCAGTATTGCCTGTGGCCCGAAAAAACCGCGGGCGGACCCATGGATGACCTCTGCGCCAAATTCAGGGCTTTCGGCTGGGACGCCCTGGAAATAGACGGGCATGACCTGTCTGAAATTCACCGGGCCGTGCATGAGGCCCGGGAGAATAAGGAAAGGCCTTGCGCAATCATATCCAATACCGTGAAAGGCAAGGGGGTTTCTTTCATGGAGGATAGCTGCGCATGGCATGCCAGGGTTCCCACCGAGGATGAACTTGATATAGCCAAACAGGAATTGGGTGTTTAGCTCCCAAGATCGAGGATAGGTCACATGAGCCGATTAATAGCCCAAAGAGAAGCGTTTGCCAAAAGTCTTATTGAGATCGCCCGGGATGATGAACGTGTGGTCGCCCTGGACGGCGACCTCTCTCCCTCTTCGCGGCTTGATCTGTTTGCGCCCGAGCTGCCCGGCCAGTTTTATCAAATGGGCATTGCCGAGCAGAACATGTTCGGGGTGGCGGCGGGAATGGCCAGCCTGGGCCTCATCCCCTATGCGGTTTCATTCGCCTGTTTCACCGCCAAGCGGGCCCTTGACCAGATAAGGGTGGTCATCGCCCAGCCCAAGCTCAACGTGAAAATGGTGGGGGTTTACTGCGGCCTCTTGACCGGAAAAGTGGGCAAGACCCACATCGCGGTGCAAGACATAGCCATATTCCGCTCCATGCCCAACGTGATCACGGTGTCGCCCATTGACGGGATCGAGGTGGCCTCGGCCCTACGGGCGCTCACAGACTACCCCGGTCCGGTTTATCTGCGCCTGTCCCGCGACCCGTTGCCGGTGGTGCTGCCCGATGACTACAGCTTCCGGATCGGCAAGGCGGTCAAGCTGCGCGAAGGCGGCGATCTGACCATCGTGGGCACCGGGGATCAGTCCCAGCGCTGCCTGGCCGCGGCGGATGATCTGGCCAAAGAGGGAGTCTCGGCCCGGGTGCTGCACATGCCCACCGTAAAACCCCTGGACGGCGAAGCGCTTCTGGATGCCGCCGAAAGCACCGGCAGAATTGTGACCGCGGAAGATCAAAGCATTATCGGCGGATTGGGCGGGGGTGTATGTGAGTTCCTATCGGAACATCACCCGGTGCCGGTTAAAAGGGTGGGCCTTGAGGATGTTTACGCGGAATCGGGCGCCAATGACGATCTGTTGGAAAAATACGGTTTGACCGCAAACCACGTGGCCCGGGCGGCCCTCAGTCTGCTTGGATAAACCAATTATCCGCCCTGCCCGCCGGGCGATAAACCCGCAGAAAGGGACCTTTTCTTTCCTTGCTGAGATGAAGACTGGCGGATTGAAGCCCGGCGGCCAGCGGTATTTACCGCCTCTTTGTGGCCCCGGCGTTTTTTCGTAGCGGCCCCGGCCTCATCCGGTGGGGTTGATGGGTTGCATCATGACTGGGAATACAAAATCCGCCCCCCAGCGCTTATGAATATTCAGGTTAGCAGGGCCGTCCGCTATCCAGCAGACGGCGGACCTCAGCCACCAAGTCATCAGGGGGTACCGGTTTGCGCAAAAACAAGTCCGCCCCCAGGTCCAGCGCCCGTTTCCGATCGCTTTCTCTGTCTTGGGTGCTTATCATAATCACCGGCAATGTCTGGTATTCGGATCTGGCCCTGATCTCTTTTATCAAGGTGTAGCCATCCATTCGCGGCATGTTTATATCTGCAATCATCAGCTCAACTTCAGCTCCCGCAAGCCGTTCCAGGGCCTCAACCCCATCTTGGGCGGTCAGAATCTTGAAGCCTTCCTGATTGAGGATCATCTGCAAGATATTAAGAATGGTAGGTGAATCATCCACCAACAGTATGGTTGAACTCATGGACATCTTTATCTATTTGCCTGGCTGACGTGAAACCGTTGCCAGCACAGCAAAAGGCAATGCTGCAGGTTTCACTATTAATCCCGAACAAGTAAGCATAACCTAAAACCAGCCAACATCCACACTTAGAATTATGAAGATTCGAAACAGATTCAGCGGACCGCCCTTAAAAACCCTATTTTACATGTAATTACTTTATATTAAAAACAGGCACGAAACAAACGTCAAGGCGGGATCGTGCGTGGACCGGTGCAACGGCTGCTTCGCCCTTGGTGAAACTTGCGGGGAAACCGCCCAAGGGGAAAGTCCGGGTCGGGACCGGCATGGCCGGCCAATCAGCCCCAGCCGCCTTCTATGGACTGCAAGGCGGAAACGGCCGTAGCCCGGACATCGGGATCGGGGTCCATCAAAAGGGTCATCAAACGGCTGGCGGAACTCGGTTCCTTTATGGCCCCCAGAGCCTTGGCTGCCGCTATGCGGAGATTTGAATCGCCGGAAAGCAGCAAGCCCAAAAGAGGGTCCACGGCAGACGCCCCGCCAAGCTGTATCAAGCCGTTTGCGGAATCCAGTCTAATGCCGGGCTCGCTGTCGCCCAGGCCTTTTATCAATACATCTTCTCCGGCCGGCCAGTTCTTTTGAACCACGAATTGCACCAAGGCATGGCGCACCTGGGGTTCGGGGTCATCCATGGATTTGGCCAGGCGCTCCCAATGCTTTTGATGATTGCGCGAAAGCAGACCCCGCAGAGCGGAGGTGCGGACTGCGGGCTGCTCATCCTCCAACAAGGCCAAAAGCTGCCAATCCGCGTCTTCATCTCCCGCCCGGCCCAGGCCCTCCACGCAAAGCGCCCGGTGTGTCTGATCCGGGTCATTCAAACCCTTTTTAAAAAGCCGGTGAACTTCAGGGCTATTTACCTTCACCAGGGTGTCAAGCGCCCTGCGGCGCACCTCGGGATTTGAGTGCCTTAAAAGCCCCCACAAGTGCTTGACCGAATCCGGCCCGGCTATCCCTTTCAGGCTGCGCAACACAGCCAGCAGCACCGGAACTTGTTCGTCTGCCAAGGCTTGCAGCAAAGCGGTCTCCGCTTCGGGGGCCTGCAGCTGTCCCAGATGCAAGGCGGCCCGGCAGCGTACTTTGACCGAATTGTGTCTTAGCGCCTCGGTCAGGACTTGGACCGCCAACTCCCCCCCAACCCTGCCCAAAGTCCCCACCGCAGCCAAAGCCAGGGACTCACGTTGATCCTTGGCCGCCGAAACCAAGGGGGCTATGGAGCCTATCGCCAAAAGCGCGTTGATAATTTCTGCATGCAAACCCAGATTTTGCTGTTTGCCGGCAAACTCCAGTATGGGGTAAACCGCAGCCGGGTCGCTCATCAGGGCCAGGCAGCGGAGCGCCCCTTCCTTCACATTTTCGGAAGAGTCTTTCAGCGCCTCGGTCAATGCCGGAATGATCTTATCCTGCAAATCTTGATCCAGCTGCAGAATCAGCTGCTCCGCATCAGAGTTTTTCAGCAGGGTGATCAGGATCTGGCTGAATAGGGGGCCTTCGGAGTGCGGCAGGGCATTCAGCAAAGGATCAATTATGCGGGGATCGGTAAAGAGGCCCAAAGATTCAATGATTTTCGCCTTGATTAGATTGGACCCTTTTTCCATTGCGGCAATCAAAGGGTCCACGGATATGGGATCGCCAATTGAGGCCAATGCGCCGATAACCGCAAAGCGCACCCATTCCTCGTCATCCAGCTTGTCCAGCAAGGCAGGCAAGGCGGACGGTTCAGCCTTGCTGCCCAGACTGTTCGCGGCCGCGGCACGGACATTGGGATCGGGGTCATTGAGGGCGTCAATCAAGGCCCGGGAAGACTGGGAGCCCGGTACAGCCCCTAAAAGCTCCGCCGCATGCAGGCGTAAATTGGGATCGGCGTCTTTCAGCATAATCAAAAGCTGGTCACCGGCTTCCGCACCCAAAGACCAGAGCAAATCCTTGGCCCGGTTGCGCAAAACCACCTGCTCCACACCCAGCAGATTGACCAGGAGCAAAGCGACCGAACGTCCTCCCGTATGCAGCAAAGACTCTGCACAGGCATCCGCCACTTCGGGGTCGTCATCGGCCAAATTGTCCACCAAAGCAGACAAAACCAGAGTGCTGCGGTCACCCCTCAAATTCTTGGCCGCCCAGACCCGTTCGGAAGTGGAGGAGCTCTTCAGACGCACCAGAAGCTCTGTTTGGTCATTCTGCATCATGCCAGAATAATAATCCCCATATGGACATTGTGGAAACATTCAAACCGGTTTTGAAGGGCCGCTTTCGGCGTCCTCTTGGCGTCTCCGGTTTTGCATCCAGGATGCAAAACCCCGTATACGGTCATCCGGTCCCGGCTGTCAACTGCATCTTTTCATTATTTTTTAGCCCGGGGCAGGACCGCTTCACCCTTTCCAGGTCAACCAGCCTGGGGCAGACTGAGGATCAAGCCGAATCCCCCTTGGGCGGAAACCCCCAATTCTCCCCCCCAAGGCTTTACCATCTGGCTGATCAAATAGCGTGTCAATTGCGCAAAGTCCAATTCCTCATCCGCCTTGAAGGGCTCCATCCCGGCCGGATCCCCATAGGAGGTGGCCTTGTAATCCCCAACCCAGATCGCAATGCGGCTGCCTTTGGGCCATATTTTGATCAACATGTCGCGCACATCGCTATGCTGCAGTTCCTCCAGGGCAATATGCATCATACCGTTAAAGGCCGAGGCCAAATCGCAGTAAGCCCCACGCACTTTATGCACCGGTGAATCAGCCTGAACCTCATGCTTAATCTCGTGCTTGAAAAACATATCCGCCGTCCAAAAGGCCAACTGCTCCCGGACAAGAGACACTATATTCAAATCACGGGGTTCGGCATCCAGCATCTGCGAGCTTTTGGCGCTGAGAAGCTCCAGTTCTTCAAAGATTCTACCCATTCCGCCTTGCATGGACTTCAAGGCGGTAGTATGGCCGACTCCTTGTTTCTGCAACTCTATTTCCAGTAAATCCAGGGGCAGGCGGGCCATCTGCACTGCTCCGGAAAGATTGTGCACTATGCCCCTTAACAGCCTGCTCACCTGGGCTTGGCGCTCATAGTGCACCAGCGCCTCTATCAGGCGGGGGTCAATTTGATGGTCCGAACTCACAAAACCTCCTCCGCCGTCCGCGCGGCCAGGGCCCGCCTTTGCTGCCGGAAGTTGAACCGTATCAAACGCTCACGGTTGAGATCGGTTATATCCACAAAATGAACCGCGAATTCGGCCTGATTCTGACTCTGCACGGCATCACTCCGCACTATTTTTCCACTGGCATATAACGGACGGGCCGGGGAATCCGGCAAGCTGAGGGCCACAAGCACACCCGCGCCCTGCTCAAATTCCATGGCCGATACCAGACCCAGGCCCGAACCCGAGATATCAGTGGTCATGGTTTGAAGCGGAAAATACTCTTCCAGCTCCCTGGTGCGCAGCTGGTGCAGGACCAGATCCAGCTTATAGTCCAGCCAGCGCATAACCTCCAGCAATGGTTTGACTTCATCGTCCACGGACATGTTCTCCATGATGGAGATGGCTTTTTGCTCTGTGCCGCTTTGGGCCTGCCACATCTCGGAATCCATGGCCATGGCCTGGCGGCCTTTTTGAGTATCCGGCCCCAGACGGACCATCAAGCTGGCCTTGACCCGAAAATATTCCCGGTCGCCGGTTCCGTTTTGAGTCATCATAAGGTTCCGCCGCTTAAGCTGGCGGCCACCAGTTCGCTTTCATGCGTGGCGGCCTCCTGATCCATTTCCTCCATGGAATGGTATCGGTTAAGGGTCTCCAAAAACGCACTTACCACATCCGGATCAAACTGCTCACCCGAGCAGCGCATCAACACGCTGACCGCCTCGTTGCGGTTTTTCGCTCTGCGGTAGGGGCGGTCGGTGGTCATGGCGTCAAAGGCGTCGGCCACCGCCACTATGCGGGCCAGCAGTGGAATTTCATTGCCGGCCAGCCCATCGGGATAGCCTTTGCCGTTCCAGCTTTCATGGTGATGCCGTATTATGGAGCGCTCGCCATCGGTAAGGTCCATGGCCTGGGTGATGCTTTCGCCGATAACCGGATGCTGTTTGATATGCTGGAACTCCTCATCGGTGAGCTTGTCCGGTTTGAGCAGCACCATGTCCTTTATCCCGATTTTACCTATGTCATGCAGGTAGGCGGCAAAACGCAATGACTCTATCTGGGCGATGTCCAATCCGATATGCTGAGCGGTCAGCACGCTGAGATTGGTCACCCTCAGGCTGTGCCTTCTGGTGTATGAGTCTTTGGCTTCCATAGCCCTGACCAAAGCCCCTAAAGTGGAGTGAAGATCCGCCACCATGGATTCATATAGGGCTATGTTTTCTATGCTGAGGGCGGCCTTATTTAACAAAAAACGTCCGATGAACAGGTCCCGGCTGCTGAACAGCCTGCCGCCGCTCTTATCCGAGGCAACCATCACCCCGAAAACTTCGCCCCTTATTTTAATGGGCTGGCAGAGATACGGGCTGGTCAGTCCCAGGATGCTGTCTAGAATCAGGTCCTGGCCGGGCTGGCCGACCATGGGTTCACCCTCGCTGGCCACCTTGCCGCAAATCCCGGATTGCAGAGTGCCGGCAGTGCGCCCCATCAGGCTGTCGGGGTGCCCATGCACCGCAATGGCCAGAAGCTGGTTGCTGGCGCGGTCCAAAAGCAGCACCGCCGCCTTGGCACAAGCCAGATGGAATGCCCCCATGTCGGCTATGCCTTGATACAGTTCTTCGCTGGATTGCAGGCAATCTATTTTTTCGGATATCTGGTGAATGGTGTTCTGATATTTAATGCGCCTTTCAAGCTCCTTGTTCAGCGCTTCTATCTTTTGCTTTTGCTTAAGCTCTTCGTTAAGCCGCAGGTTCTCCTGCAAAAGGCGCTGCTCTCGGACCACCCTTTCCAGGGAGGCTTTCACCTGCTGCAGGCTGAACGGCTTGATCAGAAAATCACTTGCCCCGTGGCGCATGGTGCCCACGGCGGCGTCAAGGGATGGAAAGCCCGTCATAACCACCACGGGCAAGGCCTGGTCGATTTCTTTTATGCGGGTAAGGAGATCCAAGCCGTCCATACCCGGCATCTTAAGGTCCAAAAAGGCGCAGTCGAAAACATCGGGCTTGAACAGTTCCAACGCCTCTTCGCCGCTGCCCACCGACACTACTTTATGCTGATTTATAGTGGTTAAAAACTCGGTAAGCGCTTCGCGGATGTTAGGTTCATCGTCAACCAAAAGGATGTGCAGGGACACATCTTCAAATTCCGCCGGATTATACGAAAGTTTGGCTTCCACCATATTCACCGTTGCTCGCGTTCATAGGTGAACAAGCAGCCCGCACCGGCATTTAGGGCGCTTCAAAGTCAAAACAGGCAACCAGGAAACCCCGTCTGCTCCGTTTGCGGGCCCAATGCTCCAGTCGAGGCTGGTTGATCGCTGCCGGAGTTTTATAAATTGTAGCATAAATAATGGGGAAATAAAAAATAAGCCCGCCCGTGGGGCAGGATTTTGCACGACAGCCTGGATTTTTGGCGCAGAAGAAGCGCTACGGTCTCACATCAGAGCCGCACTTCAACCGGTAACAAAATGTTTATCCGTCTTAGAAAGTGGTTTGGCGGGCATTGGGCTATGCGCCACTCTAAACCACCGATTCCATCATTCCGCGTAATTGGCCTTGTTTAGCCTGGGCCGCCATGCGCAGGGCGGATTCCGGCGGCATCTGGCGGATCAGTCGCTGTCCGTCACTGCTCATAATGCGAACCACATAGCGCCCGGTGGATTCATCCTGAGCCATCTCCACCTGAACGTCAAAGCGGGTCTCAAGTTCGCGGGCAGCCTGCTCCAAGGTTTCATGATCGATAGCCTCCACCTTCATCTCGGATGGAACTGCATCCGCCCGGGCTGCAACCTTGTCAGGTCTCGGATTCGGCGATCCTTGCTTGGCAGGCTCTGGCGGCGGGGACTTATGATCTACACTTATGGCAAACACATCCATCACTAGCCTTCCTTAGCTATTTAGTCCCGGAGATCCTTCCCGGGGGGTGTTCTCGCTTTCAATTATTAGATCGGCACCCAGTGCAGGAATCTTGAAAGAAAAAAACGCTTCAACTGGCCCCCTGGGCCGCGCCGGGCTATAATCAGGCTGTCAAATCCAACAATTCATTATTTAATTTTGGCCGGATGTAATAATGCAAATAAACGAACAAGAAAAACAAGCTCTTGAACAAATATGGAAAACCCAATCCGCCAGTGACGCCCCAATTTTGAACCTGACCGATAAAAGGCTCCCCCCGGCCTTTGCGCCTGAAAAACCGGAACCGGTCAGTGCGGAGGATTTCAGCCGCCGGCTGCTGGACGTCCTGGGCTGGCCCGCCTGGGTGCGTCTTTATAAAAAACCGGTGCAGGCGGTAGCGGCCTCCTGCAAGATGCAGCGCCTGGCCGGGAAACCCGCGGCGGTGCTCTGGTCCGCACCCGGCACCGGAGCGCCTCTGGACCCGTCCAAGGAAATGCCCAGCATAACGGTCATGCGGGCGGACTGGGCACCCACCAAGGAAAGCATGCTGGCCGCCCAGGATCAGTCCCGCCAAATGGAGCATTTCCTCATCCTGGATGAGACCGCCACCGCGTTCCGTTTATCCCCGGGCGGCGCCAGGGAATATTACGGCCTCACCCCCGATGCGGTGCTGTTGGGGCCCGGCTTGGCCTATGGCCAGGACTTCGCCGTCCTGGCCGGCACCGGTCCCGAGCCTCCCCAGAGCAGGCAGACGCCCAAGCCCGAGGTGCTGGGCGCGGCCTTGGACGGGCTTAACAGGGCATCTGATCCCGGCTTCAGCGCCCATATGGCGGAGATGGGCCGCCTCTTTTTTGCCGGCATGGAGTTTTTTTGCGAAAAGGCCAAGTTAAAAGACGAGCTTAAGTGGCACGGCCCGCTGGCCATGCCCCGTCTGGAAGGCCGCAGGCTTTGGGCCTTTTTAGCCTTGGGCGAGGAGGAAGGCCTTTTGATCCGGCCTTTGGTGCTGCATGATCCCAGTTTAAAACCCGAAGACGTACCCCAGCATCTGTGGACCCGCATCGCCCGGGCCTGCGCCCGCTTAAGGGTGCTGCCCAAAGGCGACATGGCTCCTTTGGGCTGGAAGGATGCGGCCAGCAACACTTCGTGCAACCATGCCTCTGAAATCCTGTCACAGATAAAGGAGCACCTCTGATATGATATTGCGTATAGCAGCGATTACCGTTTGCCTGCTGATATCCGCGTTTCCCGCAGCCGCCCAAGAGGATCTGGTCAGCATCAGCGCCCGGGTTTCACCGTCGGCACTGTCTGCGGGACAGA
This sequence comes from Desulfarculaceae bacterium, assembly GCA_963675675.1. Classification (GTDB taxonomy): domain Bacteria; phylum Desulfobacterota; class Desulfarculia; order Desulfarculales; family Desulfarculaceae; genus Dethiosulfatarculus. Next base: position 5,110,500 of record OY776512.1, on the reverse strand, counting down.
CCGCCAGGCTGGTTCTCACCGTGAAGGTGGCTCAGAATTTTCATATCAACAGCAATAATCCCCAAACCGACTTCATACCCACCGTGCTGGAGATCACCGGCGCGGAAGGGCTGAAAATGAGCCAGCCGGTTTACCCCCAGCCCCACCTCAAAAAGGTGAGCTTCGCCCCCCAGCCGGTGGAGCTTTTCAGCGGAAGTTTTGATATCAAGCTGGAACTGACCGCGCCCAAAGCGGCGCAGCCGGGTAAGCGGGACCTGAACATCATGCTCAGCTACCAGGCCTGCGACGACCAGATGTGCATGATGCCCAGCGCAGTGGAAGGGAAAGCAGTGGTTGAGGTGAAGTAGGCTCAGGCAGGCATGGTACGTCTTGGTTATTATGCCCGGGATTGATTGCGTAAATCACCCGCCGCCAAATGAACCACCCCGCCGCAAGCAGCGGAGTATCGAAAAGCGCATTGATTCGATACGATAGCGCCGCAAGCGGAGGAGAGTGCACCCCTCTAAGGGGTTAAATTAGTTATCCGTTGTTTTGGGTTCCCGCGCCTTTTGGTTTTTATGTTGTTGAGACCGGGCGATCATCCGGTAGAAGCTGTCCGCTACATGCTTGGGCACGGGGTAATTCTTCACGAAATACCGGCAATACTTGATGGTCCGGTCATCGTCTCCCATGGAGATTAGTGCAAGCCCGCCCGTGACATATATGCCAATCGCTTTGTCCGCGACCGGGTCCTTGGCGCATACCTCATGAAGGCCCTGCAGCGCGACGCGGGCATCCTCCCATTTGCCCGCGATGATAAACTCACTGAATTCACGCAGCTGACGCGGCTCTTTCCTGGCCATGCCCATCGCAACCACCCGGGAGATGGAGGTCCCCAGGTCAACATTCTGCACCCCGCGCAGCTCGGCTTCGGGAACTCCCTGCCTGATCAAATCCCTTTTGACTTTTCTCATATAGTAGCGGGCCGCATCATCTGATTTCTGGCTGACCAGCTTGTTTTGCTCCAGGCTCAAAAAAGGATAACACCGGTCAGTTGACACCCCACAGGCGCCGGTAATCAACAGCGTAGCGGCCAGCAGAGCGGCAATACCCAAGCCTCTGGCGGAAACGCCAGGCGTCCACCCCAAATATACGGATTGCATGATTGATCCCCCCAGTTTCACTTTGATGACTGTTCCAGCTCAACACTGAACGAAAGTACCCCGGAACATGTCCGGGGTACAAGCAAAACCGATTATGTTTAGTGCTATTAAGCCGCCCGTTCGCCCCTTTGCCAGTTGGCCGCCAGCTCCGAGGCCATGAATTCGCCCACCGGACCCTGATAGGTCATACGTCCCTTTTTGAGCACCGCAACGTGGGTGGTGGCCGGAACCAGTTCATCGGCGTGGTGAGTCACGTAGATCAGGGTCACCCCCTTGGCGGCGAGCTTGTTCAAAAGGCCGGTCAGCTCATCCCGGGCCCGGGCGTCCAGGCCCCGGAAGGGTTCGTCCAGGAGCAGCATCTCGGGATCAAGCACCATGGACCGGGCTATCATCAGCCGCCGGAGCTGGCCGTTGCTTAAGATGTGGATATTGCGCCGGGCCAGGTTATCGGCCCCCAAAAGCCTCATGACCGCAAGGGCCTTGGCCTCTTGTTCCGGCGTGACTTTTTCCTGCAAAAGGAAATGGGAGGAGAAAAACCCGGTGAGCACCATGTCCAGGCCGCTCTGCTCGGGCAAATGATAGAGGTTGGGCAGGGCGTGCACCAGGCCCACCCGCTTTCTGATATCCCAGATATTTCCCGGGTTGTCCGGCAAAAAGCGCTCTATGCTGCCGCCCCAGGAGGGGCGCAAGTCGCCGATGATAAGGTTCAACAGAGTGCTTTTGCCCGCGCCGTTGTGACCCAAAACCGCCCAATGCTCGCCGGGCCGCACAGTCCAGTTGAGATCCCAGAGCACCTTTTTGCCCTCAATGGCCACATCTGAATCACACATCCTGATGACAGCCCGGCTTTTCCTGCCCAGGCAGGCGCCGGCCACATTCCAGCTTTTGAGCCCGGCGCCGCGCCTCGCCGCGCCGTCATCCTTGCCCAGCACCGCTTCGCGCGGCCCCTTTTCAACTATCTTGCCGCGGTCAATGCGCAGCACATGGCTGATGGCCGGAACCAGCTCGTCTTCGCGGTGAGTGGCAAAGACAAGCTGGGTGCCGCCGGCGGCCAGGGTTTCAAGCCAGCCCAGAAGCCGGTCCCGGGCGGCGGCGTCCAGGGCCTGGCAGCATTCATCCAAGAACAGCACCTTGGGATCATGCACCAGGGCCCGGGCCACTAACAGCCCCATGGACTGGCCCAAGGAAAGCTCCAGCACCTTGGCTTTGACCAGATGGGTCAGCCCCAGGCGCTCCAGCACTTCATGGGCCTTGTCCTTTTGGGCCTGGTTGGGAAGCTGATACATGCAGCCGCCGTGTATGAAGCCGGAGCAGACCGTAAACAGTCCGGTCATGTTCCAGCCCATGTGGCGGAACTGATCCAAAACGTGGGGGGTCACCAGACCGGTGTTGTTTTTAAAAGCCATGGGGCTGTTTATCATGCCCAGTTCGTGGGCATAGCTGCGGGTGTGCCATTCCAGGGGCCGGATGTCACCCCTCAACAGCTTCAGCATGGTGGTCTTGCCTGAGCCGTTCGGCCCCAGTACAGCCCAGTTCTGGCCATCCTTCAACTCGAAGTCCGCGTCTTTCAGAATATAGACGCCTCCACGGGTGATACTGGCTTTTTCCAATCTGACCAGGGTCTTGGCTTCAACTTCCACGTTTATTCTCCAAGGGGGGCGGCTGCACGGGCAGCCGCCCCGGTATTCATCACAAGGCGGTTTCAGCCTCACTCAAGGTGCTTTGGGCTTGGCGTAAAAATTCAATGCGGTTAAGACCGTTTATAAAAGCCTTGGCCGAAGCCACCAGGATGTCGGTGTCCGAGCCCTTGCCCAGAACCACATACCCGTCTTCTTCCAGGCGCACGGTCACCTCGCCCTGGGCATCCACGCCGCCGGTGGTGGCCGCGATGTTGAACCTCAAGAGTTTGGCATCTGCACCGGTAATTTTCTTTATGGTGTTATAGACCGCGTCCACCGGTCCGTTGCCCGAACCGAAGTCCTGCAGCACATCGCCGTTCTGGCGGATCTTCACGGTGGCGGTGGGCACGGTGACCGTTCCGCTGACGATATTCAGGTAATCCAGGCTCCAGCGGTGCGGTATACGCAGGATCTCGTCGGCGATAAGCGCCTCCAAGTCCTCGTTGTAGACTTCTTTTTTCTTGTCCGCCAGGCGCTTGAAGGACTCGAACAGTTTCTGGAAATCCTCGTCTTTGAGCTGGTGTCCCATCTCTTGCAGCCGGTTTTTGAGCCCGGCCCGGCCCGAGTGTTTTCCTAAAACCAGATTGTTGCGGTCCAGGCCCACTTCCTTGGCGTCCAAAATCTCATAGGTGAGCGGCTGCTTAAGGACCCCGTCCACATGGATTCCGGACTCGTGGGCAAAGGCATTGGCCCCCACGATGGCCTTATTGGGCTGCACCACAATGCCGGTGATCATGTTGACCAGACGGCTGGCCGGCACGATTTCCTTTTTGTTTATGCCGGTGGTGAGGCCCAGATCCTGGCTGCGGGTGCTGATGGCCATGACGATCTCTTCCAAAGGAGCATTGCCCGCCCGCTCGCCGATTCCGTTGACGCAGACCTCCACCTGACGGGCCCCGGCCCTTATTCCGGCCAGGGAATTGGCCACGGCCAGCCCCAGGTCATCGTGGCAATGCACGCTGATCACCACATCATCGGCGTTTTTGAGGTTGTCTTTTATATATTTCACCAGGTTCTCGAACTCATGGGGCAGCGCGTATCCCACGGTATCCGGGATATTCAAGGTGGTGGCGCCGCAGTCCACCGCAGTCTGGAAGCATTGCACCAGGTAATCCGGATCGGAGCGGCTGGCATCCTCCGCGCTGAACTCCACATCATCGGTGAAGCTCTTGGCCAGGGTCACCCCGTCCTTGATCGCAGCCAAGACCTCCTCACGGGTCTTTTGCAGCTTGTATTTCAGATGGATGTCACTGGTCGCCACAAAGGTGTGGATGCGGGCTTTTTCGGCGTGTTTCACCGCATTCCAGGCGCGCTCTATGTCCTGGCGGTTCATGCGGGCCAGGCCTGCCATAATGGGGCCCTTGACCTCCTGGGCGATGGCTTTCACGGCCTCGAAGTCGCCCGGGCTGGCGGCGGGAAACCCGCACTCCATCACGTCTACGCCCAATTGGGCCAGCTTGTGAGCCAGCCGAATCTTTTCCTCCTTGTTCATCGACGCCCCGGGAGACTGTTCACCGTCTCTCAGGGTTGTATCGAATATTTTCACTTGCTCCAGCATTTCGTCACTCTCCTAGCTTCCAAACAGCGTGTGGAAAAATGTTGCCTTCCGGCTTGATTAGCGGATAGGCGGCATTGATTAATAATTCCCCCGCAATAAAAGGCTGTTTAGGCCAGGGAGCGGCCCAGGCGGGATATGATCCAGCCGTGGGCGTGGTGCTCCTTGCAGGCACACTGCCTGCCGAAATCCGCAAGTTGATTCATGGTAATTCCGTGCATGGCTTATTCTCCACTCACTGCCGCCTGCCAGGGTTCGGGATGAGCTTTTTCGTAAGCCTCGATCTGATCCAGGTTTTTCAAGGTGAGGCCGATCTGGTCCAGGCCTTCAATCAGGCGCTGCTTGTAATAAGGGTCGATCTCAAAGGAGCAGGCGTAGCCGTCGCTGCCGGTGAGAGTCTGGTTGGGAAGGTCCAGGGTGATCTCATAGCCCGGATTGCCCAGGACCCTTTTGAACCATTCGTCCACCAGCTCTTCGCCCAGAGCCACCGGCAAAAATCCGGTGGCCAGGGAATTATTGAGGAAGATGTCCGCATAGCTGGGGGCAATGACCATCCTGAAGCCGTAATCCATGAGCGCCCAGGGGGCGTGCTCCCGGGAAGATCCGCAGCCGAAGTTTTTCCTGGCCAACAGCACGCTGGACCCCCGGTACTCTTTCCGGTTCAGGATGAAATCCGGTTTCTCGTCTCCCTTGCTGTCAAAGCGCCAGTCATAAAACACACAATCCCCGTAGCAGCCTTCCTTGCCGATGCGTTTTAAAAACTGCTTGGGAATTATCTGGTCGGTGTCCACATCCGCCATATCCAGGGGAAGGACCAAACCTGTGTATATGGTAAGTTTCTGCATCTTGGCTCTCCTATATGCTGCGGGGGTCTGTGAGTTTGCCGCGAATGGCGGAGGCGGCCGCGGTGGCCGCACTGCACAAATGGGTTATGGAGTCTTTTCCCTGGCGGCCCTGGAAGTTGCGGTTGCTGGTGGAGGCGCTGCGCTGGCCCGGCTGCATGATGTCCGGATTCATGCCCAGGCACATGGAACAGCCCGGCTCGCGCCACTTGGCCCCGGCCTGTTTGAACACCTCGTCCAGGCCTTCGAGCTCGGCCTGCATCTTGACCGCCTGGGAGCCGGGCACCACAAGAACCTCGACCCCGTCCGCCACCTTTTGACCCTGCATAATCTGGGCGGCCTGGCGCATATCCTCTATGCGGCCGTTGGTGCAAGAACCTATGAAGACCATGTCTATCTTGGTGCTGGTCATCTTCTGTCCCGGTTTGATCCCGGTGTAGCCAAGGGCAGTCTCAGCCGCCTTGGCCTGGGCCGGATCAGCCATTTGGGCCGGGTCCGGCACCGCATCGTTGATGCCGGTTTCCTGGCCGGGGTTGGTGCCCCAGGTGACTTGGGGTATCAGGGTGGAGACGTCAATTTCAACCACCCGGTCGAACTCAGCATCGTCATCGCTTTTTAGGGTGCGCCAGAATGCCACGGCCCTGTCGAAGTCCTCTCCCTTGGGAGCGAAACGGCGGCCTTTGAGATATTCAAAGGTGGTGTCATCGGGGGCGATCATGCCGGACTTGGCCCCGCACTCCACCGACATGTTGCAAAGAGTCATGCGTCCTTCCATGCTGAGGGACCGCACGGCGTCGCCCATGAATTCGATGGCGTGGCCGGTTCCGCCGCCCACCCCCAGCTTGCCGATGATGGCCAGGATCAGGTCCTTTGCATAAACCCCTTCGGGAAGCGCGCCGTTGCATTTCACCGCCATGGTTTTCAGCCTGGGCTGGGCCAGGGTCTGGGTGGCCATGATGTGCTCCACCTCGCTGGTGCCCACGCCGAAGGCCAGAGCGCCGAAGGCCCCGTGGGTCGCGGTGTGGCTGTCGCCGCAGAACACGGTGGTGCCCGGCAGCACCACGCCCAGTTCGGGCATGGTCACGTGAATCACGCCCTGTTCGGCATGGTCCATCCCCCGGTACTCCAGTCCGAAATCGGCGCAGTTGTTCTTGAGCGCGCTTAGCTGCTCATCGGCGATTTTGTCCGCCAGAGGCTGGCGGCGCCCGGTCTCGGTGGGCACCACATGGTCCGCCACCACAAAGGTAAGATCCCGTCTGCGCAGCTCACGGCCGTCCCGCTTGAGGCCCGTAAAGGCCTGGGGGGAGGTCACCTCGTGCACCAAGTGACGGTCGGCGTAAATGAGCGGAGGGCCGTATTCGGGCTCCGCTACTACATGGGCGTTGAAAATCTTCTCAAATAAGGTTGGCATATGTTCAGCTCTTTTCTAAGCGGTTGCTGTTTTCTCTCCGCCTCCGTTTGATTTACGGCGGCGGATCATGTGGTTGGTTGCGGTTATCAGGGCGTCCATGGAAGCCACCACAATATCCGCGTTTGAGGCGTTGGCCGAAAATCGTTTGCCGTCATCATCTTCAATCGTCACCGTAACTTTGACTGTGGCATTGCTGCCCCCGGTGATCGCATCCACATGGAACTCGGCAATCTCCAGTTTGGTTTGGTCGTCCACCATGCGCTTAACCGCGCCGAAGGCGGCGTCCACCGGCCCCACTCCGGTATGGGCCTCGATGCGTTCTTCTCCATTCACCGTGGCCCGCACACTGGCCGTGGGGGCGATGCGGTCTCCGGTGGTGACCACCAGCTGTTCAACCACAATGGTGCGCATATCCGGCGGAACCTTTTGCATCACGGTCTCCGCCATGGCGAACAGGTCGGTGGTGGTGACGGATTTGCCTTTGGAGGCCATTTCCCGCACCCTTTGCATGATATCTTTCAGCTCGTTTTCCTTGAGCTCCAGCCCGGCATCGGCCAAAACCTGGGCGATGCCGTGTTTGCCGGTGTGTTTGCCCACCACCAGGCGGCGGGTGTGCCCCACCATCTCCGGGGTCATCAGGCCGGGTTCAAAGGTGGCGGCATCCCTGGTCATGCCCGCCGCGTGGATTCCGCTTTCATGGGCAAAGGCGTTTTGGCCCACCACGGCCTTATTGGGCGGCAGGCCCACCCCGGAAAGCCGCTCCAAAAGCCGGCTGGCCCCATACAGCTTTTGGGTGTCTATGCCGCAGTCAATGTTGTACAGGCTTTTAAGGGCCATCACGGTTTCTTCCAAAGACGCGTTGCCGGCCCGCTCCCCCAGGCCGTTTAAGCACACCTGGAACATCTTGGCCCCGGCCAGAATGCCGGAGATCGTATTGGCCACGGCCAGCCCGAAGTCGTTGTGGCAATGGATGGAGACCGGGATGGGCACCGCCCCCGCCACTTTGCGCACCATCTTCTCAACGGTGTCGGGGCGTCCCACCCCCACGGTGTCGGTGAGCCCTATCAGGTCGGCCCCCTCTTCCCGGGCAAGCTGGCAGACCTCCACCAGAAAGTCCAGATCGGTGCGGGTGGAATCCATCGGAGTGAACATGCAGCTCATGCCCAGGTCCTTGACCCGGCGCACGCACTCCCGGGTGACTTCCACCACCTGGCCCCGGTTCATGTTCTGGGAGTTCTTAAGCTGTATGTCGCTGGTGGAGCAAATAAGGTCCACCATGTCGCAGTCGCCTTCATGACAGGCTTTAATATCCTTGGGCACCACCCGGGCGCAGCCGCAGACCTTGGCCGAGACTTCGGCCGCGATAATTCGGCTGGCCTCGCGTTCTTCTGCGGAGTTCACCGGAAACCCGGCTTCAATAACCTGCACCCCAAGCTCATCCAGCTTCTTGGCGATGCTGAGTTTATTCTGCACGCTGAAAGCGAGCTGGGGCATCTGCTCGCCGTCGCGCAACGTGGTGTCGAATATTTGCAAATCTTCAAAGCCTGTCACAATCAAACCTCCCTTAAGTGGCGTCCCAAACCAGAGGCTTGGGACGCCAGGAGCCCTGTTTTTACAGCCAGGGCATCATTTCGCGCAGTTTGCCGCCTACGCCCTCGGAGTGGTGTTCCGCCTCCATGCGGAGGAGCGCATGATAAACCGGCCGGTTGGCCTGGTTTTCCAGGACCCACTCCCGGGCGAACTCGCCGCTTTGGATCTCATGCAGGATTTGGCGCATCTCGTCCCTGGTTTCCTCGGTGATGATCCGGGGGCCGCGGGTCATGTCGCCATACTTGGCGGTCTCGCTGATAAAGTTGCGCATGAAGCCGAAACCGCCCTTGTAGACCAGATCAACGATGAGTTTCATCTCGTGGATGCACTCGAAGTAGGCCATTTCCGGGGCGTAGCCGGCCTCCACCAGGGTGTCGAATCCAGCCTTCATAAGGGCCACGGAACCGCCGCACAAAACAGCCTGCTCCCCAAAAAGATCGGTCTCGGTCTCTTCCTTGAAGGTGGTTTCCACCACACCGGCCCGGGCGCCGCCGATGCCCAGGGAATAGGCCAGGCCGTTGGCCAAGGCGTCGCCGGTGGCATCCTGGTCAACCGCCACCAGGCAGGGGATTCCCTGGCCGGCCTGATACAGCTCGCGCACCAGGTTGCCGGGGCCTTTGGGGGCCACCATGATCACGTCCACATCTTTCGGGGCGATGATCTGGCCGAAATGAATATTGAAGCCGTGGGCGAAAAGCAGGGTCTGGCCCGAGCGGATGCTGGGCTCCATGTAGCTGTAATACGCCTCCGGCTGGGCGGCGTCGGGCAAAAGGAAGCAGACGATATCCGCATCTGCGCAGGCCTTTTTTGCTTCCATGGCTTCCACGCCGTCGGCCTCGGCCCTGGCGAAACTGCCGCTGCCCTCTCTGAGCCCCACCACCACGTTGAGCCCGGAGTCATTCAGGTTATTGGCGTGCGCCCGGCCCTGGCTGCCGTAACCCAAAACACAAATTCGCTTGTCGCTAATCTTGGTCAGGTCGGCGTCTTTTTCGTAATAAATCTTGGCACTCATGATTCACGTTCCTTCTTTGGTTAAGTTTTTGTTAAGCGGTTTTCAGGTTACGGACGGTTCGAATTTCGGACTCCGGTTCATCGTCCGGATTTTCTTCTTCCCCCTTGGCGGACAAGGAGGTTTTGGTATCAAGCACGATCTGGCCGGTGCGGGCCATCTCTATGATTCCATAGGGTTTCAAGACATCCAGCATGGCCTGGATTTTTTCGCGGGTGGCCGAAAGCTCCACGATCATGCATTGGTGGTCCACGTGATCCACCCGCCCGTTGAATATACGGGCCAGGTTGGCTATCTCATGGCGGTTTCGGGGAGTGGCCTTCACCTTGATCATGGCCAGGCCGCGCTCCACCCTCTGGGCGCCGGTCAAGTCCTGCACCGACTGCACGCAAACCTGACGCTTGGCCTGCTTGACCACCTGCTCCAAGGTGGCCTTGTCTCCGCCCACCACCGCGGTGATGCGCGACAGGGCCGGGTTCTCGGTTTCTCCCACGGCCAGGCTGGTTATGTTGAAGCCCCGGCGGGCAAACAGGCTGGCAATGCGCGCCAAAACCCCGCGTTCGTTTGTGACCAGCATGGAGACCGGTTTCAGCTCTTCCATCAGCACACCTCTTTCTGGCAGGGGATAAAGTCGGCATTGGCTCCGCCCGCCGGAACCATGGGCAGCACCAGGGCGTCGGGATCGACCTGCACGTCGACCACCACCGGCAGATTGCGCATGCGGGCCTGGGTAAGGGCCCACTCAAGGGTTGGAGCCAAGTCCGCCTCTTTTTCCACCCGGCGTCCCAAACCGCCAAAGGCCTGGGCCACCTTGTCATAGGGCGGAGGCTCCAGCGCGGTTTCGGCCCGGCGTTTATCCAAGAACAAGTCCTGCCACTGGCGCACCATGCCCAGGTAGGAGTTATTCAGGATCACCGCCACCAGGCCGATGCGGTAGCGCACCGCGGTATTGAGCTCCTGCAGGTTCATCAAAAAGCAGCCGTCCCCGTCAATGCAGACCACCTGCTTTTGGGGCGCGGCCAGCTTGGCGCCTATGGCGGCCGGAAGGCCGAAACCCATGGTGCCGAGGCCCCCGCTGGAGAGAAAAGAGCGCGGGGTCTGCACCGGGTAGAATTGGGCCGCATACATCTGATGCTGCCCCACCCCGGTGACCAGGATGTCGTCATCCCGCATGAACGGAACCAAGGCCTCCACCGCCTGGGGCGGCGCGATCAGGCCTTCCGTCTTTTGGTAGGAGCGGGGGTAGCGCTCCTTGAGCATGGCGATCTCCCGGCGCCAGGCCGAGTAATCCGGCAAGGGGCCTGCTTTATCCAGGCCATCCAGCATGGACTGCAAAGAGGGCTTGGCATCGCCCAGGATGGGCACTGCGCAGGGCAGTATCTTGTTCAGTTCGCTGTCATCTATGTCTATGTGGATCAGCTTGGCCTTGGGCGCAAACCGGGCCACTTTGCCGGTGACCCGGTCGTCCAGCCGGCAGCCCACCACGAATAAAAGGTCGCAGTCATGGATGGCCAGATTGGTATAGCCCTGACCATGCATGCCGGGCATGCCCAGGGCCAGGGGATGCCGGGCCGGGATTGCGCCCAGGCCCATGAGCGTGGTGGCCACCGGAACCTTGAGCTTTTCGGCCAGGGCGGTCAGTTCCGCCGAGGCTCCGGCGGAGATCACCCCTCCGCCGGCCAGGATCATGGGCTTTTCGGCCTGCATAAACAGGCTTATGGCTTTTTTGACCCCGCCGTTTTTGGGCGCGTATGGGCTGGAGTAGCCCTCCGGCTCTTTGGGCACGGCCAGGGAGCGGGAGCACTCGGCCAAAAGCACATCCCGGGGAAGGTCGATGAGCACCGGACCGGGGCGTCCGGTCTGGCAGAGCAGAAAAGCCTCGGCAAAGACATCAGGCAGGGTTTCAGGGTCCGTGACCTGATAATTGTGCTTGGTTACCGGCAAGGTGATGCCCCACATATCGGCTTCCTGGAAACCGTCGCTGCCGATGAGGTTGGAGTTTATCTGGCCGGTGATGGCCACCATGGGAATGGAATCCATCATGGCGTTGGCCAGGCCGGTGACCAGATTGGTGGCTCCGGGGCCCGAAGTGGTCATGACCACCCCGGGCTTGCCGGTGATGCGGGCATAGCCGTCGGCCATATGGGCCGCGCCCTGCTCATGCCCCACCATGATGTGTCTGATGTCGCTGTTTTTATACATTGCGTCATAGACCGGCATGATCATGCCGCCGGTCATGCCGAACACCACCTTCACATCGTTATGGGTGAGGGAGGCCACCACTGCGTCCGCGCCGGTCAGGGCGGATTTTTGTTCTATAATTGCCTGTGCCTGAGCACTCATTTTCAGCCTCTCAAAAAGTAGTAATAATTACTACTAGATACGTTTAACCCTAGCGCGTAGCGCTTTCACCCTGGGCATTTGCGCCGCCGGCGGTAAAATTATCCGCCGCACGGGGCTTACAACCCGGGCTGACAGGTTCCAATTAGGTTGGATTTATGTAGTGTGATGTAGCCCCTATAGGGGCAGAATAATCAAGGATACGGATACTACGGGCAGTACATATACGGCGGGAAGGATAGTCGAGGCAAAGAGGGTCCTATTATCTTGGGGTTCAGAGTAGATCTGAGGTCGCTTTTCTTGCACTGATTTGGGTCTCATGACCAAATCCTCCGTAGTTAGATGATTTAAAAAACGCTATCGGCAATTGAGATTTCTGTCAACCTAATAATGCTGTTTTTTTGTAACCATCCGATATTACGGTCAATCGCACATATATTTAACTTAAAAGCAACACAAAAACCCGGCAGAAATCAGCCGGTGTATTCTTTTTGGGGATTGCCGTAACCATACGGAAATGCTTTATCGCCGGCTTCATGGCCGGTATTCGGCCCCCAGCCGGCCCGGCTTGCGGATCTGCCGCTAATCACCTTGCTCCTGTCTCACCCACTCGTCTATAATCATTTTGGTTCCAAGACTATAGCCAACCAGCAACCATAGCCGCAAGGAGCCGGTTGCTTTGTTACTCAGGAGCACACCATGAATCGGTCAGAATCTTTCGCCTTTGACGGGTTGTATTCATGGCTGCCAAGCGCGGTTGCCTATTTATTATTGGCCATTTTCGGTCTGGCCCTGAGCCCCGCCCCGGCAACAGCTTTCCAGTCCATAGCCCCGTCGGCCGACGCCCATGTTTATGCTTATCATTACCGCAACTGGAATAAATCCAATGTGGGCGAATACGCGCAGCTTGCAGCGGGCTGGCATCCGCTCGGCGGTGAAAAGCGCACCTACATAAAATTTGCACTGCCCAAAATCCCCAAGGTGAAAAAAGCGGTGCTGCGGCTTTATATAAGCGGCATCTACGGAAAACCGGGCCAGAGGCTGGCGGTGTACATGGTGGGCGGCCCCTGGAAAGAGGGGAAAGACACCTATCATTCCGGCCAAGTGGAAAAAACGGCCGGGCCGGGTGAGCTGTCCTGGAGCCAGCAGCCCCGCTTGGCCGGATCGGGCTGGGTCTTCTCGCCCGGCGGCAAGCCTAATGTCTGGATGGGGGTGGATGTCACCAGGTATGTCAACGCATGGCTGGCCGGTTCACCCAACCACGGCTTGGCCATAGTCCCCTATGGCGCCAAAACCGCTGAATCAGGCTACCTGTTCCATTCGAGGGAGTATAAAGATCCCGAAAAACGCCCCCGCCTGGCGCTGTTCACGGCGGATGATCCCATAACCCGGATCGGAAGTCCTCCCGGCGGCGCAGGAGTCGTCATGGGCGGCGGCCGGCCTTCCGGCAACCTGCTATTGAATCCCGGCTTCGAACAGGGAAAACCGGCAGGGTCCTTCATAACCCTGCCCCCCGGCTCCAAGGACCTGCCCGGTTGGGATGTCACCAGGCCCACCATCGATGTGGTGCAAAGCTATTGGAAAAGCTCCGGCGGCAAACGCTCCTTGGACCTTAACGGCAGTCCGGGTGTGGGAGCAGTCGCCCAGACCGTTCCCACAGTGCCGGGCAAAAAATACACCCTCAGCTTTGATTTGGCCGGAAACCCCAACTGTGGCCCCCTCAAGATGACCCTGCTGGTGCGGGCGGCGGGGCAAAGCACCACCTACCTCTTTGACACCAAAGGCAAAACCACCCGGGCCATGGGCTGGCAGAAAAAGCGCTTTGTCTTTTCGGCCCGGACCAACCAAACCCGCTTGGAGTTCATCAGCCTCAGCAAGGGGGACAACAGATGCGGTCCGGCCATTGACAACCTCAATCTGCAAGGCCCTGCGCCGGGCGGTCCCCTGCCGGGCAAGCCAGGCAAAGTAACCGCACCGCCCCTGGACAGCGGGACCTACCACACGGAGGCCACCTGGGGGAAAACCTGGCTTTCGGCCTGGACTCTGAAGGTGAGCGGCAGCCTTATTTCGGGTTACAGCAAATGGACTTGCTGCCCTGGGCCCCGAACCGATCCTTTGAAGGGACGCATCAGCGGCAGCCGGGTGATCATAGAACGTAACTGCACCGGCCAGGGCAACAGCGGACCCTGTCTGCAGGTCTACAGCGGCGAGCTGAAAGGCGGCATGATCACCGGAACCTGGGCTCATAACGGCAAAAAGGTTGGAACCTGGAAGCTTTTCCTCACCGGTCCGGCTCCGGCCATTGCCGCGCCCGCCAAGCCGCCCGCCCCCAGCGGCGGCAAGATTGCGGCTCCGCCCGGGGGCGCGGGAGTCGGCGCCCCGTCTACAGTGGGCGGCGGCCAAAGCCCAGCGCCCCAAAAGACCGGAAGCAGCCAAACCGGCCCAGCCCAAACCGGCCCCAAGACTCAGCCCCCAAAGGTCACCGGGGCCAAAACCCAGCTCCCTCCGCTAAGCGGCGGCAAAACCGCGGCCCCGCCCCAGACTGGCGGACCAAGCCTCGCTCCGGGGCCGCCCGCGGGCGGCAAGACCACGCCTGAACCAGGCAGCGGCGGCGGCAAGCAGGACCGCATCCAAAAGAAGGCGGACCGGCTGAAAAGGGACGGTGAACTCCTGGAGAAAAAGGGCCGCATTGAACAGGCCCTTGCCAAATATGACCAGAGCCTGAAGCTGGTCCCGGATGCGAATCTGCAAAAACATGCTGATGGACTGCGGGCCGGGCTGGCCAAAACCAAACAGGACAAAACCAAGGCCAAACAGCTCCGGGACCAGGCCGCCAAGCTGGAAAAAGCGGGCGAGTTGGAAGCATCATTGGAAAAATACCGGATCAGCCTGCAATACGAGGATCACTCCGGGGCGAAAAACAAGGTGTGGGTTCTTGAAAACCGCATCGCGGATCTGAAAAAAAGGGCTGAATCATTGCGGGTGACAGGCCGCAATTGGGAACAGAAAGGAGACCTGAAAAAGGCTGTTGATGATTATAAGAAAAGCCTGGTCTATTGGCCGGATCAGGAATTGGAACAGCACATCGCCAAGCTGGAATCCAAACGCACGGATCAGAAACAGGCCAAGGCAAAAGCCCAAAAGCTCTATGAGAAGGGTAAGAAGCTGGAGGGCCAAAAGCAATATCCCCAAGCCCTCAAGGCCTACCAACGCAGCCTGAACGCCTTCCCCCTGAACAATGCCAAGCAGGGTGAAAAACGCATGAAAAAGCGCCGCCAGCTTGCCAATGATCTTGAGCGGCTCGGCATATCGCGGGAGGCCCGCAAGGATATCAGCGGAGCCCGCAAGGCCTATCAGCAGAGCCTGGGCTACTGGTTCCTGCCCAGCGTTCAGAAGCGGCTTGACAGCCTTGAGGCGGGCAAGGGCGGGAGCCTGGTGGCCAGCGCAACCATAGACGGGAACTGCCACAACAGCCGGGGAAGCATCGTGGTGCCGGCCGGCATGGTGGCAACAGGCCTTTCCGGAACCATGAGCCACGGTGGCCTGCCCTGCTCCGGACCGGAATTCCCCAAAAGCTGGGGCGGCTGCATCCGGGGAGCGGACGGGCTCTATTTCTGGTTCCAGACCACCCGGCTTCCCTTCAAGCAAAGCACCCTGGGCAAGATGAATACCCTGGTATTGGGACCAGGCACTTATACGGTCTGCATCTGGGGCGGCAAACCCTCCTATTGGGACGTGCGTTACACTTTGAAACCGGGAACAGGGCCATTTTCAGCCACCATCAAAGGACCGGGCTGTTGTGGCATGAAATAACATCCAGGGGAGCAAACAGAATATATGAAGGTAATTATCACAATCCTGGTGGTGGCGGCGCTGCTGGTGGGCGGCGCATATGCGGCCCAGATGATGGGGCGGCCGGAATTCGACAAGCTTGCCAAGGCGGTCTTTGATGAAATGGAGGTATTGGCCTCCACCCATCAGCCGGACTACACGGCGGCCGATTTTGCACAGGTTCCGCCGGTGGCCCGCTCATATCTGCAAAAGGCCATCCCGCTAAGCGGCAAAAGAACCCGTCTGGTGGAGATCAGGCAAAGCGGAGAGACCAAGCTGACCGAGGATTCGTCCTGGAGCTCGTTCAAGGGCAGGCAGCTCATCTCCCGTGATCCGGTCTTGACGGCCTGGGCCCACGAAGTGGACTATTTCCCCCTGCTGCCCGTGATGACCCTAACCAAACTGGACAAGGACACCGGATCGGTGCGTTCATACCTTTGGGGCCTTACGGATACTTTCAGCAACAGCGGCGGGATGATGAAGCGTTACCTCATGCTGCGCTGGCTGGGCGAGGCGGTGTGGCATCCCGACTCGCTGCTGCCCGGAAACGGCCTGACCTGGCAAGAGGCCGAAAACCCGACCGGTTCGGTGAAGGCGGCCAGGGTCGTCCTGGAAAAGGGCAGCGCCAAGGTAAGCGGCCAGTTCATTTTCACCTCGGTGGGCGGCCCCCCCATGATGTTCCTGGCCGATCCGATCCCCTATGGCCAGTTCGCGGGCCAGCGCTGGTATTGCCAGTACTCGGGCTGGCGCAGGCAGGGAAAGCTGCAGATACCTTATGAAATGGTCCAGGGGGTCCGCCAGGGCATTGGTGACGATATGCGCCTGCGCTTCAAGGTGGACGAGATCAAGCGCCGCTGACCACCTAAGCCTTGCCTGTTTTTGCAATTGACGCATGAGCAACGCAAGCATCCCGGATTATTGCGCCGGGCTGCAAAAAGATGACGGCAACCGAGCAGGGAAATGGATGGCGGTATGACCCAAAGCAGAGCCCCCGCAAAAAAGACCAGTATGTATAAGGCCCGGCTTCTGGCTTATTTGTGCCTGGGTTTCGCCCTGGCCTTGGCGGTCCCTCCGTTTTTCGCTCCCGACAGCAGCCGGGAGTATCAGACCAGACCCGCGGTTTACCTTTCGGCCCGCACCACGGACCCGGCCCTTCTCAACGCCTGGTGCAAAGAGCAAACGGTTGATCTATCCGACCGGGATTTAGACTCTTATCCTGATCTTAAAAAAGCCGTTGACGCCTTGCGGAGCCCTGCCCAAGACAGATCAGAGGCTTGCTTCAAATCCGAGGACCCTGCCCGCCTGGCCCGAAAGGCGGGCCGGAGCAAAGCAGCCCGGATTTGTTTCAGCCACAAAGGCGGCGCTTACCTTCTGACTCTCAAAGCCCCCTTCACCGGCAAATCTTGTGTTGTGCAAGTCAGCCCCGATCCGGATCTTTTGTCCATGGCGGCGGAGCTTACGCCCGATGAAGCGGGGGCCTATCCCTGCCTGAAGTCCTATCTCGACGGCCTACAAAGCCGGGTGAAACAGGGCGCTGACAACCGCACCCAAGCAGATGAACTGCGGAACCAATTGCAGGCGCTAAAGGAAAAAAAGCCGGCCTCAAAATTTGATGAAGCAACCAGGGCTTTCAAGGAGATTGAGATCAAGCAAAAGCTGAAGATGCTGCAGATAACCGGCTACGGGCAAAGAGCGGGCAGGCGGCCTTTTTATGAGGAGCAGCGCGGTGAATTTGAACTTGAACAATGGCGGCCCTTGCTGGAAAAAATCGGCTTTGATCAAGGGCGCAAAGCCGTCCGCATTGGTGAGTATGTGGTCAAGATATCGCTGCGCGAATATTCCGAGTGGGTTGTCATGCGGCACGGCAATATCTCCCTGGCCCGGATCATTTGCGGCGCGGTTTTACTGCTGCTGGGCGCTTGGCTGCTGTGGCCGGTCTATGGGCCCAAGCCGGGCATGGCAATCAACTCTTTGGCGGCGGTTGTCTTTGCGGACGTAGTTTTTGGGCTCGGCATGGGGGTTCTCAGCGCCGGGCCGCTCGATTACGCGCTGGAGCGATGGCTTGGCCTGTTGCCCCTGTTGGACGAGGCCCTGATGGCGACCTTATCGCTGATGTATCTGCCCTGCCTGTTCATCCTGGCCGGGATGGCCGCCAATATGGGCGGGCAAAGCCTGGAAGTGAACCGTGAGGGCGTGATTTGGCATGGTCCCGGGTCCAGCCGTTTTCTGGACTGGAACCAGATACGAGGGCTGGAACTGCGCGACTCCCATGTGCCGGTGGGAAGAATGGGCATCCTGTTGCCCCGGCGCCTGCAAACCAAGCTGGTCTTTGATTTGGCCGACGCCACGGATGTGGAACTGTTCGAGCCCGGCACCAAGTGGCGCAAGGAGGCGATCCTGCACGCCCTGGAGCAAAACGCCCCGGAACGCCTGCAACCCGACCTGAAAAGCATCAAACACCAGTGGTGAGCCGGGCCGGGCGCTTGACGGACCTGGGTTCCCATGGGGCGGCATTGCAGATATCTTAGTCACCTGTTCCGGCCCTGATACATAGCTGTCGAGTTAATATGTAATAAAATCAAATAGATGTTTAGTACATATGTCTGACAACCGCCTGCGGGAAACTTTCCGCTTGACAAAATCGTATTCTGTATACAAAGTTAGATCAGCAGATCGACATTGGAGTATGCAAAAAAGCATGGCAACAGGCAATTGCAGACAGAACCCGTCGCTCAACCTTTTTGGGTGGCGCAATTTGTATTGGGGCTGGCCCGGCCCCAAGGCGGTGGGTTCTGTGAACCGGTGCGGAGAAAACATAGCTTAGCACCCGGACATAAGCAGAAATAAAAAAACCCACCGCCGGAACAGGCGGTGGGTTTTTTTCATATGAAAACTGGATGGATGAAATGAAACAATTGACGGCGGTGACAAGCGAGCTTCTGGCCGACACCGAAACCCCGGTGGCGGCGTTTATCAAGCTTTGCGGGGATGAGCCCTATTCCTTTCTTTTGGAAAGCTGTGAGGGATTGGAAAATGTGGGCCGCTATTCCATCGTGGCCTGGGACCCGGCGTGCACCCTGGAGCTAAAAAGCGGACAAGCCCGGCTGTCTTTTAACGGGGACTCCGAAACCCATCCCGAACAGGATTTCTTTGATCTGGCCCGCAGCACCAGCGCCGGGCTGGAATGCCGGAACTTGCCCGACCTGCCTTTTGTGGGCTCATTGTCCGGGTATCTGGGCTATGACGTGATCCGGCTGATCGAGCGCCTGCCCGCTCCCGGTCCGGGTTACGGAGCGGAATCCCGGCTGGCTTATCCCAGCCGCTTCGTGGTCTTCGACCACTTAAAACGCACCATGAGCCTGGTGGGCATAGCCACCAGCCAGGACGAAGCCGAGGCCAAGATCCGGGAGATCAAAGAGCGCCTGCGGGGCTCCATGGTGAATGTCGCCTTCGGCGGCAAGGTGGATGTGAAGCATCCACCCAGGGAGCGCTATGAGGAAGCCGTGCGCAAGGCCAAGGAATACATCCTGGACGGCGACATATTCCAGGTGGTTCTGAGCGACCGCTTCGAAGGCCGGACCAGCGTGCATCCCTTATGCGTTTACCGCTGGCTGCGGGTGAAAAGCCCGTCCCCCTATATGTTTTATCTCAACTTCGGAGACAGCCAATTGGTGGGGGCGTCCCCGGAAACCCTGGTCAAGGTGGTGAACGGCAGGGTGCACCTCAGGCCCATCGCCGGAACCCGGGGCCGTTCGGCTGATCCGGTGAAGGATAAGGCCCTGGAAGTGGAGATGCTGGCCGATCAAAAGGAGCTTGCCGAGCACGTGATGCTGGTGGACTTGGCCCGCAACGACGCCGGGCGGGTATGCCAGTACGGAACTGTTAAGGTGGACCCCTACATGATTGTGGAGCGCTACAGCCATGTGATGCACATCGTCAGCCAGACCGAGGGGCTTTTGCATCCGGGCTCTGATGTATACGACGTATTCAAGGCCTGCTTCCCGGCCGGGACCGTATCGGGCGCGCCCAAGGTGCGGGCCATGGAGATTATCGACGAACTGGAGGCCGGGCCGCGCGGGGTCTATGCCGGCGGAGTGGGGCGTTTCGGTCCCGGACCGGAGATGGACACCTGCATATCAATCCGCATGATGCAGTTCAGGGGCGATAAGTTCCGGCAGCAGGTGGGGGCGGGCATTGTGGCGGACTCGGTGCCCGCCATGGAATACCAGGAGATCCAGCACAAGGCGGCCCAGGGGCTGGCGGCTCTCAACACAGCGAGCGAGGCCTAAAATGATTTTGATCATAGATAACTACGATTCATTCACCTACAACATCGTCCAGGCTCTGGGCAGCCTGGGCCGCGAGCTCAAGGTGGTGCGCAACGATTTTATCGAACCCGCCGAAATAGAGGACCTGGGCCCCGAGGCCATTATTATTTCCCCCGGGCCGGGCTATCCCAAGGACGCCGGAGTCTCCATGGCGGTGATAGAAAAATTCGCGGGCCGCGTTCCAATCCTGGGGGTCTGCCTGGGGCACCAGTGCATCGGCCAGGTCTTCGGGGCCCAGATCACCCGGGCCAAGCGCCCGGTGCACGGCAAAAAGTGGGAAATATTCCACGACGGCAAGCAGATGTTCGAGGGGCTGAGAAACCCTTTGAGCGCGGTGCGTTATCACTCGCTTATCGTGGTGGAGGACACCTTGGGCAAGGATCTGATGGTTTCGGCCTTCACCTATGAGGGCGAAATCATGGGCTTGCGCAATAAAGAGCTCATGCTGGAAGGAGTGCAGTTCCACCCCGAATCCATAGCCACGCCCCAGGGCCTGATGATGTTTGAAAACTTCCTGAGCGCCTATGCGCCGGACGGCAAGTAAGGAGAACCCGACATGGTCATTGCCATGAAACAAAATGCCCTGACCTCCCAGGTGGCCGGGGTCATCGCCATGCTCAAGGAACGGGGTATTGAGCCCCGTATGGTTACCACCGATCCCCGCACCGTGCTGGGTGTGGTGGATGAACTGGACCAGGGCCTGGCCAAAGAGCTTATGGGCCAATTGAAGGGATTTCCCGGAGTGGATGAAATCAGCAGTTTCACCGATTCCTGGAAACTGGTTTCGCGCAGCTTCAGGGAAGACACCACCCATATCAAACTGGGGCCCGCCTCCATCGGCGGAGAGGATCTTTTGATCATGGCCGGACCCTGCGCGGTGGAATCAAAGGAGAATTTCCAGTCCCTGGCCAAGCAGCTCAGTGTTTGCGGAGCTTCCATGCTGCGGGGCGGGGCCTTCAAGCCGCGCACCTCGCCGTATTCTTTCCGCGGCCTGGGTGAAGAGGGCCTCAAGATCATGGCCGAGGCCCGGGAGCAGACCGGCCTGCCCATCATCACCGAGGTGCTCAGCCCGGCGGATGTGGAGCTGGTGGCCGATTATGCGGACGCCTTGCAGGTGGGCACCCGAAACATGCAGAACTTCAGCCTTTTGGAGGCGGTGGGGGACGTCAACAAGCCTGTCATGCTTAAACGCGGCCTCATGGCGACCATAAAGGAATTACTGCTTTCGGCCGAATATATCGTGGCCCGGGGCAACAACAACGTGATGCTCTGCGAGCGCGGCATACGAACCTTTGAGACCCAGACCCGCAATACTCTGGACATCTCTGCGGTGCCAGTGTTAAAAAAACACACCCACCTGCCGGTAGTGGTGGACCCCAGCCACGCTGCAGGCAAGCGCGAGCTGGTGCCCAGCATGGCCTTGGCCGCCGTGGCCGCCGGGGCGGACGGACTGATGCTGGAAGTTCATCAGAACCCCGAGGCCGCCTTCAGCGACGGCCGCCAAAGTCTGGCGGTGGAAGATTTCAGCCGGCTCATGGCGGGATTGGCCAAGGTGGCCTCAGCCGTGGACCGGCGCATCGTGGGAGTAAACGATGAAGCTCAAGGGAACCTTTTCGCCGCCGGGTGATAAATCCATCTCTCACCGCATTGGCCTTTTGTCCCTATTGGCGGGAGGCCAGACCCGGGTGGGCAATTATTCAACCTGTGAAGACTGCCAGACCACCTTGAAGGTGGTCGAATCCCTGGGAGTCCGGTTGGAGCGCACCGGAGGGGATGTGGTGCTTCACGGCCTGGACCGGAAACTCAGCCCCAAAAACCGGGAACTGGACTGCGGTAACTCAGGCACCACCATGCGCCTTATCATGGGGCTTCTGGCCGGTCTGCCGGGCGAGTACAGCCTGGACGGGGATGCCTCTTTACGCAAAAGGCCCATGGAGCGGGTGGCCGCCCCCTTGCGTCTCATGGGAGCGCGGGTGGAGACTGCCGGCGGCAAACCGCCAGTGACGGTTGCGGGGGGGGATTTAAACGGCATCAGCTACACCCTTCCCGTGGCCAGCGCCCAGCTGAAAAGCGCTATTTTGCTGGCCGGGGTTCAGGCCGGCGGCAAGACCACGGTGGTGGAGCCCATAAAAACCCGCGACCACACCGAATACATGCTGCGCCTGTGCGGGGCCAAGCTGGAGCGTTCCCATGGGGCCTGGACCGTGGAACCGGCCAGGCTCACCCTGCCGAAAAATTTCTGGGTGCCGGGCGACATATCATCGGCCGCGTTCTTTTTGTGCGGAGCGGCCATGACCCCGGGCGGAGACGTCACCGCCGAGCGCATATTGCTGAACTCCAGCCGCACCGGCATGATAGAGGTGCTGTACCGCATGGGCGCCCGGGTGGAAGAGGAAATCCAGGGAGACGTGCCCGAGGCCTGGGGACGGGTGCGGGTCCGCCACAGCCCCGGCCTCAAGGGATGCGAGGTGGCCCCCGCCGAGATTCCGCTATTGGTGGACGAGGTGCCCATTTTGGCCCTTTTGGCCACCCAAGCCGAAGGGGATACGGTGTTCCGGGAAGTGGGCGAGCTCCGGGTCAAGGAATCGGACCGCCTGGACGCCATCATCACCCAGCTTAACGCCATGGGCGCGGACATCAGCATCAAGGGCGATGACCTTTATATCAAAGGCCCCACCCCGCTGAAAGCTGTGGCCGGGCTGGATTCCTTTGGGGACCACCGCATCGCCATGATGCTGAAAATCGCCGGAGTGGTCGCGGGGCGCGAAACCGCGGTGGCCAAAGAAGAAAGCGCATCCATAAGCTATCCCGGTTTTTACCAGGATTTGAGGGCACTCTTAAGATGAAGCTTTACGGCGTAATGGGCGACAAAAGGGTGAAAAACTCGCTGTCGCCCCAAATGCATAATTATGTGCTGAAAAAAAACGGACTGCCCGGGGAATACACCTTTTTCGCCCTGGACCCCGCCGAAGTCGGCCAGGCCATCCACGAATTCAAGGCCCAGGGCCTGGCCGGGGTGAACGTCACCGTGCCCCACAAGCAGGCGGTGATACCCCATCTGGACGCCATCTCGCCCGAGGCCAAAGCCCTGGGGGCGGTGAACACCATCGCACCCCAAAAGGGCGGGCTTATGGGCCACAACACCGATGTGGGCGGTTTCGCCGATGCGGTGGAACAGAGGCCGGGCGTCAGGCTCCAGGGCTGCCGCGCCCTGGTGTTCGGGGCGGGCGGAGCGGCCCGGGCCGTGGTTTACGCCCTCAAAGACCGGGGCGCCAAAAACATCTGGGTGGCGGGCCGCGATGTGCAAAAGGCCTCGGCCATGGCCGAAGGGCTGGGAGCGGACGGAGTGAGCCTGGACGCGGCCCGGGAGCTGGCCCAGAACGCCCAGCTCATCGTAAACACCACCAGCGTTTCCACCCCCATTGAATCCGCACCCATGGCCAAGCTGGCCGCCCAACTTATTCCGGGGCCGGAATGCAGCCAGATCATGGATCTTAATTATGGCCGCGATCTGAATTTTTGGGCTGACCTAGCCCGGCGGCATGGGATACCCTTTCAGGACGGACTCTATATGCTGGCCGCCCAAGCCAGGCTGAGTTTCAAGATATGGACCGGCAAAAGCTTACCCTTGGAAGACTATTTGGAAGGCCTCAATGGATAATATTCAAGGCAATATCTATCTCACCGGGTTCATGGGCTCGGGCAAAACCGCCGTGGGCCAAAAGCTGGCGGGGCTATTGAAACGCGGTTTTGTGGACCTGGATGAACGCATAGTCAATCGTCTGGGCATGCCCATCAGCCAGGCCTTCAGCGATCTGGGCGAAGAGGCCTTCCGCAAGGCCGAAACTTCCGAGTTGCGCAAACAAAGCCACAATCAGCGCCGGGTGGTGGCCACCGGCGGGGGCCTTCCGGTCAGCCGGGAAAACCGGGACCTGATGCGCAAAAGCGGCATGATCCTGCATCTTTCAGCCGATCTGGAGACCTGCCGCAGCCGTCTGAGCGCGGAAGATGTGGCGGGGCGGCCGCTTTGGAGCGATTCCGAGGCGGTCAGCCGGCTTTGGCACCAGCGCCAGGAGGCCTATTCGGACTGCGATCTCAGAATCCCCACCGGCGGGCTGGATATCTCAGAGGTATGCCGCCTCATCGGCGGGCGGCTGTTCCCCCAAAAGACCACCATGGTATCCCAGGGCGGGCGGGAGAACCCGGTTATCGAAACCTGGCGGGGCGAAGAGATCCTGGGCCAATACACCACAGGCCGCAAGGTGGTGCTGGTGACCGACAGCAACGTGGCCAAATTGCATCTGAAGCGCTATCAAAAGGCCCTGGGCAATCCCCTGACCGTTACCATGGCTCCCGGCGACCGCTCAAAGACCTTCAAGGGCGCGCGGCCGATCTACCAGGCCATGTACACCGCCCGAATGGGCCGGGGCGACCTGCTGGTGGGCCTGGGCGGAGGCATGGTTACCGACCTGGCCGCCTGGGTGGCGGGCACCTATATGCGAGGCATGGATTTCGTGCTGGTCTCCACCTCCCTGGTGGGCTGCGTGGACGCGGCGGTGGGCGGCAAGGCGGCGGTGAATCTGGGCCGGGTGAAAAACCTGGTGGGGCTTTTCACCCATCCCAAGGCGGTGATCCTGGACCTTTTGTCCCTGGGCAGCCTGCCCCGCAAGCAGCTGGCGGAAGGACTGGTGGAGGCCTACAAGACCGGCCTGGTTTACGCTCCGGAGCTGTTTGAGCTTATCGACTCCGGCATCGGCCCCCTGCTGAGGGGCGATCTGCCCCTGGTGGCCGAGGTGGCCCGGCTTTCGGCTCGGGCCAAAGCCCGCATAGTAAGCCAGGATTTCAAGGAAGGCGGCATCCGGCGCATCCTCAATCTGGGCCACACCTACGGCCATGCCCTGGAAGGCTACAACAACTTCAAGTTCAGCCACGGCCAATCGGTGGCGGCCGGGCTCATGGTGGCGGCGGCCATCTGCCTGGAGCGGGGCTATATAGACCATGCCCTTTACGCCCGGGTGCAAAAAACCATGGCCAAGCTGCTGCCCAAAAAGCTGATCTGGCCGCCCATGGACCAGGCCTGGAACTTTATGCTGGGGGACAAAAAGAACCGCCATGGCAAGGTTATCTATGTTTTGTTCAAGGGTGTGGGCGATTCTTTGGTGGTGGACGACGTGGAGCGGGATCAGGTGGAACGGGCCGTCAAACAGGTAAGGTCGGAGCTGTAAGTGTCCAGCATATTCGGCAATATTTTGAAGGTAAGCACCTTTGGCGAATCCCACGGGGTGGGTCTGGGCTGTGTCGTGGAAGGCGTGCCCGCGGGCCTTCCCCTTGATGATTCGCTCATCCAGCATGACCTGGACCGGCGCAAACCCGGAGTCAGCCGCTTTGTGACCCAGCGCAAGGAAAGCGACACCGTGCAAGTGCTTTCGGGCATCTTCGAAGGCCGCACCATCGGCACTTCCATAGGCATGGTGATCTACAATTCAGACGCCAGGAGCAGAGCCTATGAATCAATCAGCCGCATGTTCCGTCCCGGCCACGCGGATTACACCTATTACAAAAAATACGGGGTTCCCCCCCTACCCGGCGGGGGCCGGGCCTCGGGCCGTGAGACCGCGGCCCGGGTGGCGGCGGGCGCGGTGGCCCGGGCCATACTGAAGCCCTTGGGGGTGGAAATCAGGGCCTATACCATGCAGATCGGCCCGGTGCGGGCGGAACGAATAGATACCGGATTTGCCGAAAGCCACCCGCTCAAGTGCGCCGATCCCGATAAAGCCGAGGCCATGGAAGCCGAGGTTGACACGGCCCGGGCGGCTCAGGACTCGGTGGGCGGGCTTTTGGAACTGACGGCCAGCGGAGTGCCCGCGGGCCTGGGCGATCCGGTGTTCAACAAGCTTGACGCCATGCTGGGCGGAGCCATGTTCTCCATCGGCGCGGTCAAGGGAGTGGAGATCGGGGCCGGATTCGATGTGGTGCGGCGCACCGGCTCCCAGAATAACGACCCCATGGATGCCCGGGGCTTTACCGGCAATAATGCGGGCGGCATTCTGGGCGGCATCAGCAGCGGGCAAGATATTGTGATGCGCCTGGCTATAAAGCCCACGCCGTCCATTGCCCGGCCCCAGCAAACCCGCAACCTGGATGGCGAACCGGTGCGGATCGAAGTCAAGGGCCGCCATGATCCCTGCGTATGCCCCCGCATAGCCCCGGTGGCCGAAGCCATGGCCGCCCTGGTGCTGGCGGACGCCTATCTCATGCAGCGGGCCTTGCAGGGCAGCCGGTGAACCGGTCTGTTTTTTCCAGAAATAAAAAGGTGGTCTAATTATGAAAATCGCAGTTATCAACGGACCTAACATCAACCTCTTGGGCACCAGGGAGCCCGACAAATACGGCAATCTCACCCTGGAAGACATAAACCGGCGTCTGGAAGAAAGAGCCCGGGATATGGGGATCAGCTTGAGCTTCAGCCAATCCAATTATGAGGGAGGCGTGGTGGAGGCCATCCAAGACGCCATGGCCGACTGCGGAGGCATCATAATCAACGCCGCGGCCTACACCCACACCTCGGTGGCGGTGCGGGACGCCATCCTGGCCTGCGGCATCCCGGCGGTGGAGGTGCACCTGACCGAGCCCAGGGCGCGGGATGAGTTCCGACATAAATCATACCTGGCCGGAGCCTGCGTGGGGGCGGTGGCCGGATTCGGCTGGCGTTCGTATCTTCTGGCCCTGATGTGGTTTGCCGAGAGGCTGAAAGAAGAAATGGTCTGAGTCCCGCCTCTGGCTGTTGCGGCTTGTAATCCAGTCCTCTAAGCGGCCGGCAAGACTCCTCCGGCCCGGCAATTACAGCCTGTCCATTAATGGAAGCACCCCGCCGCAGGCAGCGGGGTGTCAAAAAGTGCATTGGTTCAATACTATGGCGCCGCAAACGACGGGAAATGCGCCCACTGAGGGATTCAAAACGGGTAAGGCTAAGCAGCAGACTGATAAGCAATATTAATGTCCGCACACCGTTGCCGGGGAGCCGGGCATGTCAACAGACCCGCCTTGCGCCGCCCGCACAATTGACTACCTGAACAATATCCGCTCCATCTCAAAAAACAAATCCTGCTCGCGCAGCACCCCGACGGGCTGGTCGCCTTCGGTCACCAATAGGCGTCTTTCGTAATACTCCACCAGTATGAAGGCCGCCTCCAAAAGGCTTGCGGAGGCGTCTATGCGGTGGGGGGTGGGTGACATAAGTTCAGCAATCTGTTTGCCTGCTAATTTTTTCATTTCGCGGCTGAACAGCCCGCGCCAGAAGATGGGCGAATATTGGATGGCGTCGGCAGTGGAAGGTTTGGGATAGCTCAGATAAGCCGGCATCAGCCCGTCCAGCAGCTCCAATATGGATAAAATACCCACAATCCGGCCGTCATCTCCGGTGATAAGAACCGAGCGGTGGCCGGTCTCCATGATTGAAGGCGTGTCGCCCTTGCGGCTGAAGGAATCGTGCAGCGAGGCGATAGCCTGCTTCACAGTGGCGCTTTCATGCAAGGAAGTATAATCCTCAAGGGGGATCATCACGTCACGGACCAGGCCTTCGTAAAAATCCATCTTCTCATATTGGCGGTGGCTGACTTCGCTTATCTTGGCCACAAGCAGGTCCATATCGCATGGCTTGGTCAGAAAATCCTGAGCCCCGGCAGCCACCGCCTCCTTGGCCTTATCCTGGGAACCGTGGCCGGTGAGCATGATAACCGGCAGCTTTGGATGCCTTTCCTTGAGATCGGCCAGAACCTGGAGCCCGTCCTTGCCCGGCATGTTGATGTCAAGGATCACCACATCCGGCTCCTGGAGGGCCATGCTGATGGCTTCTTCTCCGTCACCGGCGGTTATCACTTCGTATCCGCGCCGTTGCAAAAGCTTTTTACTGGCGCTCCTGAAGCGCGCTTCATCATCCACAAGCAGAATTTTTATGCTCTGCGCCGACATTTCATACTCCTTTACCGAAGCAAATAACCTTTAGTAGGAAGCCAGTCCGGGCCATCCCAGCCAAGTCCAGTAGGTAGCGGCCATCAGCATCATAATGGCCAAGTTGGTTCCAAACAGGATGAAGCCCGCCCGCAGATAGTCTTTTTGGCCCAGATAACCGCTGGCATAGACAATGGCATTGGGCGGGGTGCCGATTATCAGGCAATAGGCCAGGGAACTGGACATGGCGGTGCTCATGGCGGTGAACGGAATCATGCTGGTTCCGGGGTGCACTATGCCGCTCATGGCCAGGGTGACCGGACCGACCGCCGCACAGGTCGGGCCGTCGGCCATGACCTGAGTCATGAGTCCGGTGATCACATTACCCGATAGCAAAAGCCCCAGCCCGCTTCCCAATCCCAGGGGCACCACCAGATCCACCACGAAACTGGCAATCCAATAGGCCCCGCCGGTGTCGGTGAGCAGCTTGCCGAAGGCAATGGCCCCGGCATACAGCCAGACCACGCCCCAGTCAACCTTGGTTTGATAATCGCGCCAGTTGACTATGCCGGCCAGCATATAAGCGATTGCGCCCATGACCGCCAGGACTCCTATGCCGAAGCGGATGCCGGTAAGCTCCAGAAGCAGGTTTTTTTCCGTAATCCAGCAGAACAGCATAACCAGAAAGATGCCCACAGCCAATAGCTGCTGGCGGCTCCATTTGCCCCCGCCCATGTTGATCTGCTGCCGGACCACATTCATGGCCGGGCCCAGGTTGGTCAGGCTGGGCTTGAAGCGCCAGTTGATGACCAGCCAAGTGATGGGCATGACAAAGATGAGATAGGGGGCGCAGTAGCCCACCCACTGGCCGAAACCTATGTCCACGCCGAACATGTCCTGGGCGTATGACATCATGATAATGTTTCTGGCCGCGCCCGATGGGGCCAATGAGCCGCCCAGGTTGCAGGCCATGGCAATGGTGATCATCAGCATTTTGGCCAGCTCGGGATCTTCGCGGCCGCTGGCCTCGGTGCAGGTGCTGTAAAGCAGTATGCCGATGGGCAGGAACATCGCAGCCAGGGCGTGGTCGCTCATGAACATGGTCAAGGGGCTGATGATCAGGATCACTATAAACGTGATCCAGCGTACAGTGGGTTTCTTGAGCCTGCCGAACATCAACAGGGCTATGCGCCGGTCAACCCCGGTCTTCACAAAAGCCGTGGCAAACATCAATGACCCCATGATGAACCAAGTGGCGTCCGACCAGTAGATGGCGGCCACATTGGTGCGGTTGAACACTCCGGCCAGCATGCCGATGATCCCGATACAGAAGGCCACCATGGGCAAGGGAATGGCCTCGGTCATGAAACAGCCCACCACAAAAAGCACGGTGCCCACCGCCACCTTCACCTTAAAGGCGCCATTTTCAACCTTGTCCCGCTGGGCCTGAGTAAGCCGGTCAAAGGGGATTCCGTTTTTCAAAGTGTCATATGCGCCCTTTAAAATGGCTTCAAAGGCTTGAGGGGCCATGGTGCGGGCCATTGCCTTCATCCGCTCCAGGTTTTTGGCGCTGGCGTTAACCCCAGACTTATGGACCCATTTCAGGCTGCGCTCCAAAAAATACTTTTGTTTGAATGAAGCCTTGTTTACGCTCACGGCCAGAAGATCCACCATCTGGTTCTGCCAGCGGCTCAATGTCTCCAGGTCTTTTTGAAACACCTCCTGAGCCAGATGCTGGCGCAGATACTCCGGCCCAATGCTATACTCCGCCCCCACTCGAATCATGCTATTAGGAGTGGGCATCAGCAGCATCAGGATAAGCAGCCCAAACGGGATGCAAAACAGCTTCCAGTCTATATACCGGTCATAACCTGTAACTTTTTCTTGTTTTCTAACCCGGTTCATTTGCCAGCCCCTCTCATTGCCAACCATTTCACACGGATTGCTGCTTTATTTTGCGGCCTTATTGGCCAAAGGGTTCAAGCTCAGAATCAGCCCAATCTGGTCACCAGCCACAGGATCAGCATGGCCAGGGTTATGGCAAAATATATTTGCCGCTCCTTTTCACGGGAAAACCGGGTGACGCCCCATTTGCCGGATATTTTTTTGGCTCCGCCCCGGCCCGGTGGATTGTCTTTTCCCCCGGCCCCGTCACCCGGCGGATGCCGCCTAGCCATCCCGGTTCTCCATATCCCGCAAAATCCCCCGGGGCGAGGAAATCGCCCGGCGGGTTTGAGCCTGGCGGATCTTATCCTCCATGGCCTGCTTTCTGGCGAAGGCCGCCTCGCTCTTGCTCAAAAGCTGCTCCAGATCGCAGGGTTTGGTGAGATAGTCATAGGCTCCGCTGCGCATGCCTTCCACCGCATCGTCAATGGTTCCGTGGCCGGTGAGCATGATCACCTCGACAAGCGGAAACCCGGCCCTGATCCGTTTCAGGGTTTCCAAACCGTCCAAGCCGGGCATCTTCACGTCCAGAATGACCACATCCACATACTCTTTGGCCAACTTGTCCAGGGCCTCTTGACCGCTGAATGCATAAAGCGGCTTGAATCCGCGGCGGCGGAGCAGCTTGCAAGTGGTTTCAACGAACCTTTGCTCGTCATCAACCAGCATTATTGACATCTGCATCATATTAATGCCTCCATGCGCCTGTATTGGCAGGCGCTCAAGCGCTGTTTTTATTATCCGGCCGACCCGCTTCCCCCTCGGCGGGAAGTTTGATCAGAAAGCTGGCCCCGTGCCCCTCTTGGCTCTCTACGGCCAAAGAGCCCTCCATCTTGGCGACAATGCCATAGGAAACGCTCAATCCCAGACCGGTGCCCTTGCCCACCGGCTTGGTGGTGAAAAAGGGCTGGAATATTTTCCCCTGGTTCTGGGGGCTGATTCCGGGACCGTTGTCGGTCACCCGCAAAAGGGCCATGCCGTCCTGCGCGGACACCTCCAGTTCAACCACCCCGTTCGCGCCCTTGGGCCTCTGGGTCACGGCGTCAATGGCGTTGTTGAGCAGATTGAGCAGCACCTGCTGAAGCTGGCCCGGATCGACATGGACCGCCAGATTTTCCGGGGCGGCCTTCACCACAAGCTCCACCCCGTTGATTTCCGCCTTGTTGCGGATCATGTGTGCAATTTGTTTGGTGAATTCAGCCAAGCGCAAGCTCTGGGGCTTGGGGTCCTTCTGGCGGGCGAATTTGAGTATGGACTGGGTTATCACCGCACAGCGTTCCACTTGCTGGCTTATCTGGTCCACCGAATCAAGCACCTCGTCAACTTCGCTGTCCGGCTTGAATTCCCCTTGTTCCACCATTTCCTGCAAGATGGTCTGGATCAGGGCCTGCTCGGTTTTTATTATCTGCAGAGGGTTGTTGATTTCGTGGGCGAATCCGGCCGACATCTCTCCCAGTTCCGCCAGGCGGCTGGCCATGATGAGCTGCTGGTCCAGGTCGCGTTTTTCGCGGTCGGCCATTTCCATGCGGAAAATCAATGAATTTGTGGTCAAAAAGGCGATGCTCACAATGCCCGCGCCGCCCACCAGCAGTATGATCAGGCCCAGATATGTGGCCTCCCTGAGTGCGCTGAAGGCGTCGGAAACATCTTGACGCACCACCAAAAGCCACTTTTTATCGTTGAGCCATGCGGTGGCATAGACGTATTCGTTGCCGTCCGGGGATTTGCTCCTGAAAGCCTCCCCCTTGCCCAAGGGGGTCAGCCCCGACAGGCTTTCCTCCGATTTATCCAACAGGCCCCCGCCCGAGCGGCGTCCGGTTTGCAGCAGTCCTTCACTGTTCAGAATGTAGGCCTCGCCGGTCTTGCCCATGCGCACCCGCTCAACCAGATCCGTGAAAAAATGGGGGTCGATGGTGGCGCGCAGCACCCAGCTCTCACCATTGCGGCCGGCCCTTATGGCAACCACAAAGTGGGGCGCCTTGCGGTAGCCCAGGAACACGTCGCTCAGATAACAGCCTTGCTTCATGACCTCGCGGAACCAGGTGGCTTCCGCATAAGATTTGCCCTGCAGCTGGTAAGGCCCCTGGTAGGCCACATGAAGCCCGCTGCCGTCGAATACTCCCAGGTCTACAAAGGCGGGGCTCTTGGCTTTCAGCCTGGCGAAAAGCCTGCTTAAAACATCTTTTTCAACAAGCTGGCCGTAGCTGAACACCTGGGAAGTGTAGGCCAGATCCTGCAGGCGCTCATCCAAAAACATCTGCACCACCCGTTTGTGGTCATGGGCGATCCGGCTGATGTGGGCAAATGTGCTTTCTTCCACCGAACTGGTGAAATAGTAATAGCCGATGCTCAGCACCAAGAAGAAGGGCACGGCCGGCACCAGAATCATCGCGCCAAGCAGCTTTCTTCTTATCCGGGCGCTTTCCTTTCCCGGGCTTTCATTTGGCATATGCGGCGCCTCCGATATCACCTGTTGCTGTCCAAGGCCGGTTTCAGCTATACATCCCCGCTGCGACGCATCAGAGCCTTGGCCTCAGCCTGGCGCATACGTTCCTCCCGGTCGGTCTTCTGTTTGCGTGCGGCCTCCAGTTTTTCCAGCAATTCCTCATAGTCGGCCGGTTTGAGCAGATAGTCAAAAGCCCCTGCCTTTAGGCCGTCCACCGCGGTTTCCACCGCGCCATGTCCGGTCAGCAGTATGATTTCGATTATTGGGTATTTACTCTTGATCTGTTTCAGGGTTTCTATTCCGTCCATGCCCGGCATTTTTATGTCCAGGATTACAACATCGATCTCCGGCAGCGCTTCAGGATCATCTTGGCTCAGTATCTTCAAGGCTTCCTGGCCGCTATGCGCGGTCACCACCCGGTGTCCGCTGTCAGTCAGGCGCATGGATAATATTTCCACAAAGTCCGGCTCGTCATCGGCCAGAAGAATATTGATCGGTAAATGCACCATTATTGCTCCCCTCGCTGCATGCGGTTCGTGTCAGCCTTCTCCGGCCCCGCCAAAGGCTTGCGGGGTAAAGTCACTCTAAAAAGAGCCCCCGATCCCAACTCGCTTTCCACTTCGATCCGGCCGCCCAGTTTTTCTATAATCCCTTTGGAAACCGAGAGCCCCAGACCGGTGCCCTGGCCCGGCGGTTTGGTGGTGAAAAAAGGCTCGAATATCCGCTCCAGGTTCTCGGGCGCGATGCCGGGGCCATCGTCCTTGACCAGCACTTCGGCATGCTCTTTATCGCCCCCGACGGTCAGGTTCACCACCCCCCCGGGCTCCACGGCCTGCAGACCGTTGCTTACCATGTTGACCACAACCTGGCGCAACTGATAAGGGTCGCTCCAAAGCATGATTTTCGGTTCAGCGCAAATGCAGTTCACGGTTGCATTGCGGTCCAGGGCGGTTTTTCTGGTCAGTTCGACCACGTCCGAGGCTATGGCGCAAAGGTCGAATTCTTTTATGACCGCATCGTTTTGGCGGGCGAAACTCAATAGCTGGTGGGTGATGCGTTTGGCCCGCTGAATGTTTTTTTCTATTTTACCCAGACCCATATCAAGGGCCGCGCGCGTCTGCGGCGACATAGAATCATCCTTGGCCACCTTGTCTATCAGCCATCCGGTGAACTGGTTGATGATGGCCAGCGGATTGTTGACCTCATGGGCCACCCCGGCGGCCAGGGTGCCCAAGGAGGCCAGCCGTTCGGTGGCGACCAGCTGCTGTTCCATGCGGGAGCGGAATTGGGCCTCTTGGGCCTGTTCCTGCTGGCGCACCAGCTTGTCAAATGCCTGCCGGATCTTGCTGATCAGCTGTTCGATCTCAATGGGCTTGGAAAGGTAATCAAAGGCTCCGGCCTTGATGCCGGCGACTCCATCCTGAGTGCAGGCCTGCCCGGTCACCAAAATCACTTCCGTGTTTGGGTGCTGCTTCCTGATCCGCTCCAGTGCGCTGAGACCATCCATGCCCGGCATTTTGACGTCAAGCAGCACTACGTCCACGGACTCCAGGTCCAAAGACCGCAAGGCTGCCTGGCCCTCGCACGCCTGTTTGACCACCGCGCCTCTTTTTTCCAGGCGCTTGGCCAGGGTCTGCCTGAACCCCTCTTCATCGTCGACCACCAAGACCCTGATTCTGCGTTCACCTCGCCACATATCCGCCCCTTAAACCAGTCCCAGGATGCTCCACCACAAGGAGCAAACCAGTATCAGGGCGGCCAGCAGCACTGGAGTGGCCACCAAGCCCGCCCGGGTCAGATCCATGGAACTGAACTGTCTGTAGGAATAAGCTATTGCGTTGGGGGGACAGCCGATCACCAGCAGCATGGCAAAGGAGGTTGACATGCCCAGGCAAAGGGCCAGCACTCTGGGGTCCACGCCTTCGAGCTGGGCCAAGGGGATAATGATGGGCAGGATCAGCGCCGCCGCGGCCACATTGGCCATGGCATTGGTCACCAACGCCCCGAATACAGCCACCCCTATGAACATGACCAGCCATCCGTTTCCCTTGAAGATGGGGAAGAAAAGATTGGCAAAATAGCGGGCCGCTCCGGATGCGTCCATGCCCAGGCCGAGGGCCAGCCCGCCGCCAAAAATAAACAGGGCGGTTCCCCATTCCAGATGGTTGTGGATGTCTTCCCAGCTCAGCACCCCCGCAAGAACAAGCCCGGCCACGGCCAGCATGCCCGGCACGGAATAATCCAGGCCGTGGATTCCTTTGGTCATCCACATGGCGAAGGCCCCCAAGAGAATCAGAGCTGTGTTTTTTTCCTGCCTGGACCAGGGAGCGGTTTTTTCATCAAACTTGGGCAGCTTTATGCCCGGGTCCGGCCGGTACACCAGAAAAAGCACCACGACCACCAGAGGAACCGTGACCAGAGCGGCGGGGGCGGCATACATCATCCAATCAAAGAAGGTGATCTCTATGCCCGTGAACTCTTTCAAAAAGGCCGCCGACACCATGCAGCGGCCGCCGCCCACCAGGGTGCCCATGCCGCCCGCCGAACAGGCAAAAGCCACTGAGATGATCATGAACTTGGCCGTGTTGCTGTAGGGCTTGATGCCGGCGGCCCGCATCAAAGGCAGCATGGTGGCAATGCCGATGGCGGAGGCTGCGGCATCATGGAAAACGCCGGAGGCGTAACCCAGCCCTATGGACAACAAAAACGTGAAGCGGACCACGCTGTCCCCGGCTTTAAGCGCAATGGCCTGGCCCAGCCGTTTGGTGAGCCCGACTTTCTCCAGGGCGATGGCGAATATCAGGCAGCACATGATGAAAACCACCACCGGATGCATGTAGGGCGCCCAGGCTCCCTTGACATCGGTAACCCCTGTGATTATCAGCAAGACTCCGATACTGATTGCGGTGATCTCCAGGGGGATCGGCTCCAGTACAAACAAAAAAAGCAAAAAGGCCAGCATGGCCAGGAAGCGCTTGGCAACCGGCGGCATCCCGTCCACATAATCTATAATTACCTCGCCCAGGCCCTGTTTTTCAGCAATTTTCTTTAATTGGCTGACTGTTGCATCCGCCCGGTCGGGATTAT
Source organism: Desulfarculaceae bacterium (assembly GCA_963675675.1). Classification (GTDB taxonomy): domain Bacteria; phylum Desulfobacterota; class Desulfarculia; order Desulfarculales; family Desulfarculaceae; genus Dethiosulfatarculus. Next base: position 5,075,346 of record OY776512.1, on the reverse strand, counting down.
TCAGTTTGATCTGATATCCCTTGCCGCTGCGCAGGCCCCCTTCATGTTTTGTAACCAGATCCCCGGCCAGGGTAAGCAGTTGCTCTCCGGAGTCTCCTTGTATCTCAAAAACCGTTCCCTCCGGCCTGGGCAGCAGCATAACAAACAGACCCAGACCCAGGGCAATGGCCAGTTGCACGAATTTGTTCTTAATCAGCATTGCCTCTCCTCGGGATTCGCACTCGGAACTGAGATTCATCAAGCAACGCAGGCTTCTTGAATTTTCGCCAGCAGTTCATCCAGTTCACAGGGTTTGGTCAGATAATCAAAGGCTCCGCTTGCAACTCCCTCGCGGGCAGCCTCTTCCGATCCGTGGCCGGTGAGTATGATCACCGCCAGCTCGGAATCCATTTTCTTGAAAACTTTCAGAACCTCGATGCCGTCCATGTCGTCCATCTTCAGATCGATCACGGCCACATCAAATTCAGAACTGCGCAGGATCTTGATTGCTTCACTGCCGCTGCCGGCGGTGGTCACATCAATACCCCTTTTGCCCATGCGTTTTTTCAGCACTTCCAGATAGGAAAGCTCATCGTCAACCAAGAGCACCCTTGTGGGATTTGCAGACATGCCTATTTCTCAATAGCCCTTTTGCAGGGAGATCATCTGGGCCTTGGCCTCTAAAATCTTCTCTTCATGCGCCCGTTTTTTAAGAACCGCCTTGTTGATCTTGAGCAGCAGCAGCTCCATTTCACAAGGCTTCATGAGGTAGTCGTAGGCCCCGCCCTTCATGCCATCAATGGCGCTTTCCACCGTGGCGTGGCCGGTAAGCATGATCACCTCGATATTGGGGTGCATGTGTTTTATTTCCTGCAAGGTCTCCAGACCGTCCATGCCCGGCATCTTGACATCCAAGATGACCACATCAATACCGGCGGCCCCATTTCCCTTGAGTTTTTCAATGGCTTCATTTCCGCTCAAAGCCGTATCCACCTTGATGTCCCTGCTTGCAATACGTTTGGCCAAGGTCTCCACAAAGGGAGCCTCATCATCCACCAGCAATACAGAGGGGCGGATTAGGGTTGTGCTTAAATAGCTCATGAGCGTACCTCCTTGATATCGTTGTATTCAGACGCCGTTTGCACGGCGCTGGCTGATCCGGCGGTTTGGTTGCTGCCAGAACTGGGTTGATCCTGGACGGGCAGCAGGACCGTAAAGGTCGTACCCTTTTCCTTCGCGCTTTTAACCCTGATATCCCCGCCGAGCTTTTTTATGATTCCGTAGCAGATGGAAAGCCCCAGGCCGGTGCCTTGCCCAACCGGTTTGGTCGTATAAAAGGGATCAAAAATCCGGGGCAGATTGGCCTCGGCTATGCCGATGCCGTCATCTTCGATTTCCACCGCTATTCCAGCGGGATCAGTCCGGCTTCTCACCTCTATGGTGCCCCCGGAGTTTCCTATGGCGTCCACGCTGTTGTTGAATAGATTGAGCAAGACCTGCTGCAGTTCGCTGGCCGGCGCCACCAGAAGCGGCAGGTCGCTGCTCAGGTTGACCTGAACCTTGACGTTGGCATAGCGCGCCTTTTGATCGATCAGGGAGACCACTTCGGAAATCAGCTCATTTATCTGAATTTCCTTGGTTCTGGGGTCGGTCTTACGGGCGAATGACAGCAGTTTTTGGGTGATTTCCTTGCAACGCCTGCCTTGGGTCCTTATCTGGGCGGCGGCCCTTACAATCTCCGCCATGTTTTCCTGGCTGGTGGGATCATCCTCCGCAAGCAGGTCCTGAATCCAGCCCGCCTCTTCCACCATAATTGCGACAGGGTTGTTCACTTCATGGGCAATGCCGGCGGCCAGCTCACCAATGGATGCCAGCCTCCCGGCCTCCACAACCTGATCGCTCATCTTGTCCTTTTCGAGCAGGACCTCGCCAACCCGGCTCTTCATGCGCTTGGTCAGAAACAGAGCCGCCAGGGTTACAACCACAATGGAAGCGATGGCCAAAAGAATGGCCAGGGTTCTGGTTTTGGATAAAGCTGAAAATGCGTCCGACAGCTCTTGCTGGAAGCAAAGAACCCAGTTGCCGTTGTTCAAGGGGGTGTATGCAAAGATTTTCCCGCTGAGCAATCCGGTCGATTCTTCTTTGATAATCACTTTCTGGGCCGGCAGGGGGGAGTTCAGAATGTTTTTAAAAGGCCGGCGGTCCGGAGTCAGATCAACACCGGGCTGGGTCTGCAATTCTCCATGCCGGTTAACTATGAACGCAAAACCCGTGGAGCCGATCCTTATGTTCGACACCAGGGCATTGAAGGCCTTGAAATCCACAGTGGCCCGCAATATCCACCCCTTGCCGTCAAGCATCACCTTCACCGCCACAATGAAGTGGGGAGAGCCCCGGAGCCCGGTGAAAACGTCGCTCAGGAAGTATTCTTTTTTTTGGACCTCCGAAAACCAGGTGGTGCCCGCATAATTCGCCTTGGTCAAATTCAAGGGGCCAAAGTACTCTTGCTGGATGCCGTCGGGATCTATCAGCCCCAGGTCCACGAATACCCCGCCGTACTCATCCCGGAGTATGGATAATTCTTTCTGCATGAATGGATTGTCGCGGAATTTTTCACCGGCATGGGATCTGGCCAGCACCCGGATATCCCCCAGACGGTCAACCAGAAATCCATCAATGGTTCTGCTGTGCTTTTTCAGCAGCACGGTCAGGTGGTCATAGGTTTTTCGGTGATAGTTGGCCTCGAATTCGTACAGGATCAGCCCCCCCACAATCAGAAGGGGAACAATAGATATGGCTAAAATAATCAGTATGATGAATCTAAAACCCGGCGGCTGGGCGCCAGATTTTTCATTTAGAGTTCCCACAACCGCATCCTCTAAAAAGATGTTTTGGTTTGCTAGCCTCTTTTTGCAGCTCCTTGCGACATCTCGAGTATTTGTTCTCGCAGCTTGACCAGGGATTGGGGAGCCCGGCACTTTTCAAAAAAGCTGTCCGCACCGGATTCCACCGCCCCCCTTTGGTAAATGCCATCGCCGTCCAGACCGGTCAAAGCCACATATAAGCCCGGCAGCTTTTCCCGCAAGTTCGCCAGCATGCCGGATTCCAGACCGGCTGCGGCCTTGCGGTCCATCAAGATGAGATCCGGGGATAGGCGGGCGGCCATCTCTTCCAGGTCCGCCGGGCTTGCGCAGCAGCCTTGCAGGGAAAAACCCTCCGTCTGATCAATCAGGCGGCCCAGCCAATAGCGCATGTCCCTATCTGGTTCTATCAGTAAAACCCCTACCTTCATCCTATGAATTTCCTTCCACTCAGGTGGGTACGATACGCTTTACAGGATAATTTAAGGCGCTTTCGGGGCAAATAGGGTGACTGCGTCATCAATACCGGATGAACACCTCATAATGACCTGGGAATCATGAAATAATTGGACAAACCGGCAGGAATGGTTTTATCCATCGCGTGACAACGTATTATTATCAAAACAGATTGATTGACCAGCCCAGTGCAAAACCGGGAAAAAGGGAGGGCCGTGGTGCCGGAAAAGCCATCCAAACACAGCACATCTTTGTGGGGGGTTTTCTACGCGGGTTTCATAGGGCTATTGCTTTTATATTTGCTGGTAAGCGGTTACAGCCTTATGATGCTTGACTCGGTGCGTGAACAGGCTGAGCAGGAAAGTCTGGCCGCCACCGGCGCACATGCCCGGCTTGGGGTGCTTTTTGTGGAAGATCACCAATGGGGGCTGCTTGAGCGGTTGACCGCGATCGTTTCGCGCAATTCGGTGAAACAGGCTTTTGAAAAGCGGGACATGGACACCCTGCAGGCGTATTTGGCTCCCTTGGTGGAGCACAGCCGGGAAAACGTGACCGCCCTGTTGGCCGACCCCCAGGCCCGCATCATCCTGCAAGTGCCCCCAAAATCAAGCCAAGACGGGCCGGGCCTGAAACTGTCCGCGCAAACACCGCCTTCAAAGCCGTCGCCTCAGGTTTCGCCGGTACAAGACACGCCGGAAGGCAGAATTGTGACCCTCAGCACACCGGCCTGGAGCCAGTCCGGCAAGCTTTTGGGATACCTGGCCATAAATCAGAGCCCCACCTTGTGGCAGCGGTATTTTTCCAATCTGTCAGCCAGACCCGGCCGCTACTTTTATTTATTCGATCAAGAAGGAAACTTGGTGGCAGCGGGGCCTCAGGCGGATAATCCCCAAGGCCGCCGGCTCAACATCCTGGCGGCGAACATCTGCAGAGAGGTCTGCCGGAAGCGTATGCCGATCACCAGACTGGAGGATCTGGCCGGGGACGGCAGGCAGGCCTTCGTGTCCGCCGCCTCTATCGGCCAGTTGGATTGGGTGCTGGTCGTAGCGCAGGATTACCGTTCGGCCATGGCTTCCACCAGGGCTCTTTCCCAGAATATCTGGCTCTTTTTGCTGGTGCTTCTAGTATGTATCGTATTAGTGGGGGTTTTGCTTGCCTCGCGCTACCGCATGCAGCAAAGGCATCTCATCAGAATCGATGACCAGGCCCGCAGGCTGGAAACCGAGGTGCAGGAACGCACCGCGGACCTGAAGGCCTCAAACGATCGCTACCGCAGCCTGCTGGAAGATCTGCCGGATATTGTGTATGAGATCGATTCCGAAGACCGCATCAAACTGGTCAGCGGCGCAGCCAGTAATGTCCTGGGCTATGAACCGCAGGAAATGGCGGGCAGAACCATGCGCTCTTTTGTATCACCGGCTGACCGGCACAAATTCGACGAGGAGAGGGCGCGGACCGAGCACGGACAGGCCATGAGCATCTTGGCTCTGAGATACCAGCCCAAACAAGGCGATCTGCGCTGGCTTTCCATCCACTCGCGGGGCGTCAAAGACAGCCAGGGGCGTTTGGTGGGCAGGCGCGGGGTGGCCCGCGATATCACCCAGCAGGTGCTGGCGGAAAAGCAGGTGCATGAACTTTCGGGTAAATTGATTAATGCCCAGGAAGAAGAGCGCAAACGCCTGGCCCTGGACCTACACGATGAGTTGGGTCAGCTTTTGTCGGCTCTGAAAATTGGGCTGCAGTCATTGGCCCGGGAAACCAGCTCGGAGCAGACCCATGAACTGGACCGGCTCATACAGCTGTCACAAACGGTCATGGACCGGGTGCGGGCCTTGGCTTATAATCTAAGACCGGCCATTTTGGATAACTTTGGCCTGGTGGCCGCAGTGCAGGATCTATGCGAATCATTGTCCGAATCAGGGCTCTTGCAGGTTAAATCCCGCCTGGATTTGGTTGAATCCATACTGCCCGAGGCGGTCAAGTTGCCTCTTTACCGCTGCGCGCAGGAGGCCCTGCATAATGTCATTAAGCATTCAGGTGCAGCCTGGGCCGAAGTAGCACTCTATTGCCAGGGGAGGATCATTCATCTTACAATCAGGGACTACGGTTGCGGATTCGATCCTCAGAAGACCCGGGCCGCCAGCCACAGCGGTAGGCATTTGGGCCTGTTGGGCATGATGGAGCGTCTTAGGCTGGTTGGAGGGCACCTGAGCATACAGTCGTCCGAACAGGGAACCATAGTGGAAGCCATGGCTCCCTTGGGAGAAGATTCATGACAGAAAAATGCCGCGTGGTGGTTTGCGATGACCATGCCATTTTCCGTGAGGGCATCAAAAAGGTCCTGGGCTCAACCCCGGAGATAGAGATCGTTGGCGAGGCTTCAACCGGGCTGCAGGCGGTGGAAATCACCCGGAGCAAACAGCCTGACCTGGTGGTTATGGACATAGCCATGCCTGAGCAGAACGGCATTGAAGCCGCCAAGCAAATATTGGTCGATTTTCCCAAAATCCGTGTGGTTATTTTGAGCGTGCATTCGCGCAAGACTTTCATTATTGAGGCGTTGAAAGCCGGAGCCCGGGGTTATGTGCTGAAAGATTCAGCCGGCGAGAAACTGCTTGATGCGGTCAAGGCAGTGCTAAAGGGCGAATGCTACCTGGATTCCCCCGTGGCCAGTCACATTGTGGATGAATTCGTCAACCTTCCGGAAACCGGGCCCAGTGATGAAGCTTCCGAGCGCCTGACCGACCGGGAACGCCAGGTTTTGAGCCTGGTGGTGGAAGGCCTCACCAACAAGGAAATCGCGGAAAAGCTCTACCTGAGTCCTAAAACGGTGGACAACCACCGCCGCCATATCATGACCAAGCTGGGCCGCCATGACCTTATCGGGCTTGTCAAATATGCGATATCAAGCGGTCTTGTGGACCCGGACTCCTGGAGCCGCTGATGCCGCCCCGCCCTTTCCCGGCCCCGCAATATCAAGGTGCGCTTAAAGCCGTATTTTGATTCAAAGACAAGGCGGTTGTGATTTATTAAAGCGCAGTATATACAGAAAGATACGAGCGCTGAAGAATCACGGCCAATCCAGTTTTCGAGCCAAAAAGCATTGTTTGCGGGCGGCCCGATAGGGGCTTTTCCGGCAAACAATGAGTTGCCGAGTATGCCTCAATAGGGCCTTGGGCTCATTTCCATTTTGCCTTTCTGCATCTAAATTAAAAATCGTATGAGTCTTTACATCCGTTAACGCCCTTAACGCATGGAGGCCATATGAAAAGTCCAATAAAAAATATGGTTCGCTTATTGGCACGGTTGAAAAAGAAATCCACAGGGGGCGACACCAGGAGACGGACGCCGAGCCAAATCAGAATTCAAACCGGGGTTGGTTGCCTATTAGCTCCATTGTACTCAGAAGTCCCGAAATGAACCACCCCGCCGCAAGCAGCGGGGTGTCAAAAAGTGCATTGGTTCAATAGTATAGCGCCGCAAGCGGCGGGGGACGCCCCCCCTTTAAAGGGGTTCAATCCTATAGACGCCACACAGCTTATTGATCGAAGGGGGCTTGAAATGCTGGTCAGGAATTGGATGAGCAAAAATCTTGTGAGCATTGCTCCGGATGAGTCCATGGCCAAAGCCAACCGGCTCCTGTCTGACAACCATATCGGGCGATTGCCGGTGATCGACGACAGAGGCAACCTGGTGGGAATAGTCAGTGACCGCGACTTGAAAAGAGCCGGGGCGTCTGATGCCACCAGTTTGGATGTGCATGAGCTGGCCTACTTGCTTACCAAGGTGAAGGTCAGCGACATCATGACCGCAAACCCCCTGACCATACGTGAATATGAAACCATTGATGAGGCTGCCCAGCTTATGCTGGAAAACAAAATCTCGGGTTTGCCGGTGGAGAACGATCTGGGCAAGGTGGTGGCCGTATTAACCCAAAACGATATTTTCCTGGCCTTGGTGCGGCTTACCGGGGTCCAAAGAGGCGGCGCTCATCTCGCCCTGAACCTGCCGGACAAATCAGGTTCCATAAAGGGGGTGTGCGATCTTATCCGTGAGTTTGATGGCCGGCTGATAAGCATCCTGACCAGCTACGACCAGGCGCCGGACGGGGAGCGCAAGGTTTATATCCGGGTTGCCAACCTGAGCCATGAAAAGATGTCCGAGCTGTGCCCAAGAATATGCCAGCTGGGAGATATCATCTATTTGCGGGAAAACCACACCAGGATTTTTGATTGTCAGGCGAGGCCCGTTTGAGCGATGGGTTCAAGTCTTGACCTGTAATGTAAAAAGGGATTTCTCATGAGAGAAACCGGACAAGAAAAAAAAGAATTGTCATTACAGATACCTGCTGTTCTTTTGGCCGGTCCGCATAACCGGAAAAGCATTGACAGTAGCCTGATTATGCATGTTGAAAAAAATAAAAGTGAACTATGCATAATGCCCGAAGGAGCCTTTGACGCCGCCACCTTGACGAATTGTATTGAAGCATTGCTTTGCGTACCCCAAACCAAGTCCACCCTGAGGGTGGATCTATCCCGTGTGATCAGATTCGATAATGAGCCGCTTGGCGGCTTGGCTGAAACTCTGCAGAAATATTCAAAAAATTTTACGAACATAAAAATCATCGGGATGGCGGGTTCATTGAGCGGCATGTTAGCCATGCCCCGGCAATAAGGTTTTGCGATGGAATATAAAGCTTTGCGGATAGGGACGGCTTTTCCGGCTGGGCATGAGAATTTAATATTGGAGCTTCCTTAATGTATGAAGGAGGTCACCATGGCTAAAATATTAATCATTGATGATGAACCGCACATCAGGCTTTTGTATTCCGAGGAACTGGCTGAAGACGGTCACCAGGTGGAAACTGCATCCGATGGATGCAATCTGCTGGAAAAAATTAAAAAAATTGATCCTGACCTGGTGATACTTGATGTAAAGCTCGCTAAGCATGACGGTCTTGAGCTTCTGCTTTCTATCCGTAATCATTATTATAATCTGCCTGTAATCCTCTGCACAGCCTATGCCGTATTCAAGCAGAATATAAAGTCGTTGGCGGCTGACTACTACGTAGTTAAATCCTTTGACCTCAGCGAGTTGAAAAGGAAAATCGACATGGCTTTGGAGGCGGCTAAATTATTGAAAAACACCCTGCCATCGCGTAATGCCTTGGTTAGATCTTCAGCGGCAATATCAGTTTTAGAGTCTTGACGCCATACAAAGTAAATAGGTATTTGCAGGTGGTATATTCGAGATAATTATTCTGGTTGCTAGTAATTAAATTTAGTCAGTGTATGCACGGAGGAACGCCATGGTTAAGTTTAAAAAAATATTATGGCCTATAGATATCGGCTACGCGGACCTTAATAGTAGCATATTGCCATATATCAATAGTTTTATTGAAAAATACGATGCTGAACCGCATTTACTATATGTAGTATCCGGTTTTGAACAGCAAGTAATGATGTATTCAACCTATGTTGAAAGCGAAGAACTTCGTGAACGTGCAATGCGTGATGCGCAAGTTTACTTAAGAAAGTTCGTTAAGGAAAATATCGCCGAAGGTGTGGAAATTAAAACTGTGGTTCAGGCCGGACATCCCACACGTATAATTTTGGATTATGCTGATAATAATCAAATAGATTTAATAGTAATGGGGACCCAGGGGCGAGGCAGATTTGAAGAGTTTATCTTGGGCAGTGTAAGCAAGCAGGTGGTAAAAAGAGCAAAAGCTCCGGTGTTGACCATCAACCCGCATATTATCATCAAATAATTTTAATGCTGTGCAGGCAGCGGTTTTTCTGGTGACAATGCAATCTGCATACAATCTTGAAGGGAGTCCAAATGTTTTGCGGCGTTATTAGGAGGATCTTTTTCCAAAAGCCGCAGCATTCATAGCGCAGGAAACAAACGCAGGCCGGTATGCGCCGGATGGAAACCATGGGGCGTATGGAACGGGCAGACCAGGCAGGGGGGATGCGTTTTCGGCAGCCCGGGCGGGGCGGCTTCAACATTGGGCGGCCACTCCCGGGCTGCTTTACTATATGTAAAAAGTGCGGCCGATGAGGATCAACCGGCCCGAGGGGGTATTCAGGCAGCGCGCGGACCCATCAGGTCGCCGCCTGTTTTTGGGCAAAAAACAATATGGCGGCGGAAACCACAAAGGGCACCAATAGATAAATCTGGCGGCTCTCCGCCATGACCCCTGTGACGAATTGCAGACCCAGCACAAGGGGGACGTTGATCCATAAGCCGGTCTTGATCAACAGCGGCAGCCGGTGGCTGTAGAGCAAGGCCGCCAGCCAGGCCCCCCCGCAAAAGGTGAGGGGTATATCGAGGTTGAGTTCGCTTAGCCTAAAGAAACGTTCGGGCCCCACAAAAGCCAGCCAGTTCTGGATCATGACCAGGTTATTATGCATGTTGATCCGCTCTCCGGGCTGGTGGGCGAACCCCAGGCTGTAGATCATCACAAACTGGAGGGCCAGCCAGCCCAACCCCATCAGGATCAGCGGAATCCATATCCGGTTGCGCCAGTTCCAGCCATCCAGCATCAAAAAATAGAGAGTGAACCAGGGGACTATCAGCACAATGGTTTCCCGGTTCAGGGAGAAAAACAAAAGCACCGCCAGGGCATGATAGGGCTTTTGGGCGGCTGCCGCCCAAATCATGAGCCACACCCCCAATATCTCGGCCTCATCAGTGCTGAACTTGAACATATAGGAAAAAGGGATGTAGACGGCGTGCAAAAAAGGCGCGATAAGGGCCATGCCGGGCTCAACAAACCTGGCCATCACCCGGATGCTCACCAAAAAGCATATAAAAGTCAGCATTACGCGCAAGGCGAAACCGCACAAGTCCAACGGCACCTTGGTCAGTTTATGCACCCCATAGGCGCTCCAGGGCACCAGGATGCGGTAGCGCTGGGCGGCGTCGGCGTCTCCTTTAAGCACTTTTTCCAAAGACCCCCGGGCCAGGTACCGGGTGTTTTTGTCGTGGTAGCCCACGGTGTTCATGGCCAAAAAAGCCAAGATCAGCAAAGCGGCTCCCGAAAGCCTGGGGGCCAGCCAAAGCGCCAAAAGGGCGTTCAGGGCGCAGAGAAGCAGGATCAGCCCCAAAGCGCCGTTGGACCTGAGGCTGCCGTCCGGATATGCCAGCAGCAGGGCCGCCAGCACCATCAGGGGAACCATGGCGGCCAGCACCCGGTTAAGCGAACGGTGCAGAAGCGAGGACATGAGCATCCCGGCGCAAACCACCAGCGCCGGGTATATGAGGCCGCCCGCGAACAAACCTGTCAGGGGCCGCAACACTCCATCTGTCTCATGATTGATAAACCCCCAGTTGGCCTGGCTCATATAGCCCACAAACGCCCCTGCCGCTATCAGCAGAATCCAGGTATGGCGCGGGATGCTCCTTAGTTCATTCATTTGGGGAAAGATCCTTTGGGGTATTCCGCACCGCGCAGCGCAACCCGGTGAAATTATTGCAATCAGCCTGCACACGGCTGACAAATCTCCGGGTTGAGCAGCGGGACAGGCTCCAACGCACGCTGAAGTCGCCTCCGCGCACCACTCTGAAATGGCCCGGACCGGTCTCTCTCTCTTGGTTTACCGGATTGCGCAGGGGAGATTTTTGGTAGTAATTTTCGCCATAACGGTCAATGCAGAACTCCGCCACATTGCCGTGCATGTCGTACAGCTTATAACCGTTTGGCGGATATGACCCGATGGGGTCGGGCGCCGGACGCCACCAGCGGTGCACATTGGCCTTGGTTTTGTGCATTACGCCCCGAACGGCCGAATCCGGTCCCAAGCGGCCCCCCCGGCAGGCCTTTTCCCATTCCGCCTCGGTGGGCAGCCTGCGCCCCATGGTTCTGCAGTATTTAGCCGCCGCTGCAAAATGAATATAGACAACCGGGAGGTCTTCCATGCCGGGCTTGGCCGCAAAACCATAGGGGGTCCGGATGATTCCGAAATCGGGAAAATCATACCAACGGTCCGGCAGGGTGTACGGCTCAAGATTCAAAAAGGCTGCGTATTGGGCGTTGGTGACTTCATGCGCTTCTAAATAAAATTCATCCAGCCAGACCCGGTGCACAGGCCTTTCATCTTCATCACCGGACTCATTGCCCATGTAGAACCATCCCGCCGGTATTTTCACCACGGGGGACAAAACCGGTTTATGTAAGACTTGTCCCGCAAGCGCATTGGGCGCCAGCAGGCAAATAAGGGCGGCAACCAATCCGGACGCTCTCACCGGCCATTCTCCAATACAGGTTGGAGCGGGCAGGCAGATGATCATATTTATCCTAGCATATCAACTGCCTAGGCTCAATTATTACAAAATCTATTTTTCAGATTGCAAAAGGGTGAGATAGGGTGAATGCCGCCTGCGGGCGCAGGCTGACTTATGAGGAAGCAACCGGATACCGGGTTCAAAAGGGAATCGGGCGGCCTGGCTGTTCTTGGCCGGAGGGAATGCTCAGGTGCTGTCAGGCTGGCTGCCGGCCAAGCTTCATCCCGATCAGGATTTTCACACGCCAGGCAGGTTCACCCTTTTATCTGAACTCTCAGGCCATAGGAGCCAAGCATTTCCTTAACCGACCGGGTGGCTTCATCCGCGGGCGGCATGAGATTTTTAAGGGCGTAATCGCGCCCCAGCTTGTGGTATTTGGCTTCCCCCAGCATCTCATAGGGCAGCACATGCAACTCAGAGACCCCGGGAAGCTGACCGGCCACAAAGGCCCCGGTGGCCTTGATGTTCTGCTCTGAATCGTTGCAGCCGGGTATCAGCGGCATCCTTATAATCATGGGCGTCCCAGACCGCGCTATGCTGCGGGCGTTTTCCAGAACCAGGCCGTTGTCAACCCCGGTCAATTCAAGGTGCTTGAGCGGGTCCATCGCCTTCAAGTCAAAGAACACCAGGTCACTGAAATCGATAATTTTTTTAAGATCAGGCCACGGGCTGTATCCGGAGGTTTCCACCGCCGTGTGGATGCCTTGCCGGCGGCAGCTCTGCAAAAGGGCCCCCGCGAAATCCGGCTGCATGGCCACCTCGCCCCCGGAAAGGGTGACCCCTCCCCCGGAGCGCTCATAAAACACCCGGTCTTTGAGCACCTCGCTTAGCACCTGATCAACGCTCATGGACCCGCCGGTTACGCTCATGGCGCCAGAGGGGCAAGCCTGTGCGCAGAGCCCGCAGCCATTGCAGATTTCATGGTGCAGCAAAACCCCACTTTTATTCATCTCAACGGCTCCGGGCAGGGGGCATGCCTCCAGGCAGGCCCCGCAGCCCAGGCATTTTGCAGGTTCGTGCATTGCCTGGGGCCGCGTTGAGTGCGATTCGGGATTGAAACACCACAGGCACCTCAAGGGGCAGCCCTTCAAGAACACCAGGGTCCGGATTCCCGGCCCGTCATGCAGGGCGTGACGCTGAATCTTGAAAACCCGGCCCATGGTTTTTTGCGGCCGGGGCATTACAAATTGTGCTCTGTGCGGCGGATCAATTCGTTTTGACAGGGTTCTCCCAGTTCGGTGAACAGGGCCGCATAGCCCGCGACCTTGACCATCAGTCCGGAATAGTCGTCCGGCCTAAGCTGGGCCTCGCGCAGAGTCTGAGACGAAATCACATTAATGCCCAAATTGGACCCGCCCAGTTCGAAATACCCGTTGACCAGATCAAGGAACTTGTCCAGTTTGTCCCTGCCTTGCAGCTCGGACGGCGTGATGTGGCGGTTGAGCACGGTCCCGTTGGACGCCCGGGCCTGATCAAGCCTGGCCGCCGACTTCAAAGAAGCGGTGAGACCCGTGAGATCCAGTCCGGAATTGGGGGTGATGGAGTCGGAAAGCGGCGCTCTGGCCGGACGCCCGTCCGGAGTGGCCGCGGTGTTGTTTCCCAGGCCGTAATTGGCGGTTACGGACCAGAACCCCGCCCGGAATCCGCCGCCCCGGCTGTTTTGGTATTTGGCGAACTCATCACAGAATATGACGCTGATTTCTCGCGCCAGATCATCCACATAATCAAGGTCGTTCCCGTATTTGGGCGCTTTGTTGATCAGTTTGGCCCGCAGGATCTCATGCCCTTTGAAATCATCCCGCAAGGCGGCCATGAGTTCGGCCATGCTGATTTGGCCTTCTTCAAACACCAGTTTTTTGATGGCGGCCAAAGAATCGGCCATGGTTGCGATGCCCACCATAAGGGGGCTGGTGAAGTTGTACCTGGCCCCGCCCGCAACGGCGTCTTTTCCGTTTTCCAAGCAATCTTCAATGAACATGGACACCGAGGGCTGAGGCATCACCCGGGCGTGAACCTGGTCTATCAGATTGCTCCAGATAACATGCTGCTCTACCGCGTAGGCAAAATGGCGGCGCACAATTCCCATCAGTTCTTCAAATGACTGCATTTCCACGGCCGGTTTGGTCCTGAGGCCGATCTGTTCCCCGGAAAGCGCGCATTCGCCCTGATTCAGGGCCAGCTCCAATATCTTGGGCAGATTCAGCCAACCGCCGGGGGCGCGTATCCAGCACTTGGGGGTGGCGTTTTCCACGCAGCCGGTGGGGGTGTAATCCCGGGCCTCATCCAGGGGCAGGCCGTCATTGACCAATGCCTGGATAAGCACCTCGTCGTTGAATATCTGGGGCAGGCCCAGGCCCAGGCTGATCACCTCCGCGGCGCGGACCTGAAAATCCTTGGGGCTGCCGGGATGGAAACGGACGCTGAAATCCGGCTGGGCCATCTGCACGGTGGCGTGGGCCTCCAGGCACATGCGGCTGAGCAGGTTGGTGGCGTCTTCGCCCTCCCTGGTCAGGCCTCCCGCCGTAACATGCTGTCCCATGGGATGGCCGCCATGGAAATACACCATTTCGGTGTCGTCCAGGTGGATAATCTCATTGGTTTTACACCAGAAGCAGTTCAAGAGCTCCTGGGCGGATTCCTGATCCAGACGGCCGGACCTGAGGTCGGATTCAAGGTAGGTCATCAGGTACTGGTCCAGGCGGCCGAAACTCATGGAATAGGCATTGGTCTCCAGGCAGTTGACCAGATGGGCCATCCAGATGGACTGCAAGGCCTCGTGGAAGGTCTCCGCCGGACCCTCAGGCACCTTGCGGCAAATCCGGGCGATCTGATTCAGCTCGGCCTTGCGCCGGGCATCGGGCTCACTGGCGGCCAAATTCAGGGCCAGTTCGGCATAGCGGCTCGAAAAATGGGCCACGGCATCGCAGATGATGACCATGGCCTGCCAAAAATCCCTGCGCTCATCCAGTACGGAACCGGATTCATCCCGGCCTGCCAGCTTCTTGAGGGTGGCCTCCTTGACGCCCTTGTAGCCTTTTTGCAGCAAAGCGGGATAATCCAGCACGCAGTGCCCCATGGCGTTCTTTTCCAATGACACCGTGAAGACCAGGGATTGACGCGCCCGCATGACTTCGGGCGGGAACTCGGCATAACATTTTTCCACCAGGGTTTGGCCCCGCCAAAATTCGGCGATCTCACTGAGTTCCGGCCATATTTCCCGGGGAATCCGCACCGGATTCACGGTGCGGGTCTGCATTTTCTTCATCTCAACCTCGTTGCCCATCCAGGCCACGAAGTTTTCCGGATAGATCTGGGGATAGCGCAGCCCCTCGCCCTGGTTGCCCACCAGCAAGTCACCCTCATTAATGAAAATGGTCATGTGGTGCAAAATGGCTTCCAGAGCCTTGGCCCTTTTGATCAAGATGGGCTCATGTTCATGCTCACGGTACACCTGGGTTACTATGCGGGCCCGCTCCAGGCCCACGGTGGGTTCGCTTGCCAAGATGGCTTGCCTTAAGCTTTCTATTCTTTTGCTTCTGGGGCTGAACATGACTCTCTCACATAAGTTGGTGCCGGGTGTTTTGATCCGGTTATTGCGGGCCGCGGCATAATCCGTGCATCGCCCGCCCCCGGTAAAGAAATTCCCGTTGGCCAAAAAAACATTTTTTAAAAAAACCGGTACCGCCCCGGGCCGGCTGGTCCACCAATCCGGCCCGCGCGGTTAAGACATATTATGCCCCTTTGCGCTTGACGAGGCAACGGCTCACCCAAAATTACGTCCCGCCGGCCGGGGTTAATCCCGGCCGGTCACATCCCCATGGGCTGGTTAAATTCTTGAGGCAATCCCCGGATACCTTGAAAAATGGGAGTCTTTCATAAGTCATTTGTCGGACAGGAAATTATGGAACCTTGACCGGGATGCGCGCCGTGGAATAAAATACACTAACAATGGGGTGGATGATATTCCTTAAAAAATTTTCAGTTTGATTTCATCCTGCAAGACACCAAGGGAACTATTGGACGGCCATAGGTGTGCACCCCCAATGGACGGCTAAGATGCAATGATAGCTGCAGGTTCTAATACCGGGCAGCGGTAAAATAAATTGAGCTAACTTCCCGGCAGGTCTGCAAGGTGAAAAAACGTTTTTTCCCAATAGCTTTTATTGCCGCATGGCTGTTGGGATACGCGCCCATTTTGAACACCTGGCATAAAGCCGGTCCCCTTGACGTTTACTTCCGCCTTTTGATTCTGCCACCCATGATCGGGTTGGCGGCGTGGGGCGCTTTGACCGGCGGAACCCTGGCTGCGGCAAGATTTCTGCACATACCCCCGGATATGGTCGGCATTGCCAAAAACCAAGCCCTTGCCTGGTTTGCGGTCCTGCCCAAACGCTGGCCCGTATTACTCCTGGCCCTTTTGCTGGGTTTAGGCGTCTGGCAGCAATACAATTCTTTTCAAGACATGACCAGGCAGCTGGTGGATTATTGCTCCGCTTTAAGACTGAGCGGGAGCAGCGGGTTTTTGAGCACCAGGCATCCCCACTCCAACTGGTGCTCTCCGGCCCTGGAATCCGGGATTGCGCCCAAGATCGACTTCAGCTCGGAGCGTGATGCGGAGTTCAGATCCCTTAACTTCAATCAGCGCTGTCTGGGCATGTTTTTTCTGAAAAATAAAGAGCGGCTGAAATTTGAACTCAGCTCGGATGACGGCTCTTTGCTCCTGGTTGATGGAATCCGCCGGCTGAATCTCTTGGGCGAGCATCCCGTGCTAAAAGGGAGCACGGAGATCAAACTCCATCAAGGCTGGCACGTCCTGGAACTGCTCTATTTCCAGAGCCAAGGCGGAGCGCATTTAAAGCTGAACCTTCCGGATGCGGTGGAACGGACCCTGCATCCTCTTTCAGCCAAAGTGGATTTCAGGCGGCTTTGGGGCTTCAACCGCAAGATCGAAGTTAGAAACAACCGTTTTCTGGTATTGGCATGGGCGGCGGGATTGCTGTTTTCGCTTATCTTACTGCCCTATCCCAGGGGCTGGGAATACTGGCCTTTTACTTGGCTTCGCTCAAACTGGAGCCTGCTGGCCGCGGTGGCTTTGGCCGCGGTGTTGATGGGTTTGAGGCTGGGACTCTATCCCGGTCTGCACGGTGATGAAGGGCTGGTGGGCGATGCAGCCTTTTCCCAGCATTGGTATGGAATCACTCATCGGAATCTCTCCAATTGGGCCTGGTCCGACCTCACCGCCAAGCTGACTCTTTATGCCCAAATGGTGATGCCTCTTGGCGTGGCCGCCATTCGCATCTTCCCGGTGGTCTTGAATGTTCTGGGCGTGTTTTTGTGCGGGCTTGCATTCAAGCGGCTTCTGGGCCGCCGGGCGGGCCTTTTTGCCGTGCTGCTTCTGGGCACGGCGCCCTGGCTTTTGGGCATGGGACGCATAGGTTTTGAGCTGACCCTGTCGTGCATGTTCGTTCTGGGCGGAGGCCTGTTGGGCTTGACGCTCTGCTCCCGCACATCCTGGGGAGGCGTTTTGACCGGCGTCATGCTGGGGCTGGGGGCCATCGTTCACTTGTGGTGGCTGCATGCCATATTAGGCTTTTTTGCGGCCTCGCTGCTGATGCTGCGCCAAAGGCTTTTCAAAAGCAAAGCCTTCTGGCTGGGGCTGGCGGCTTTTTGCATGGTAGCCTATCCCAACTGCCTCCAGTTGATCATAGGAGGGCAGTACAACCCCACTGGCGCGGTGGACCCCGCCAGGGCCTTGACTATTGTCGCCACCAGCCTGATGCGGGCTCTTCCCTGGATTTTGGATGGCAGCCTGGTGATGAAGTTGCACAATACTGCGCTTTCGGTCCCCATGTTTCACCTGATTACCATCACAATAGCCGGAATGCTGCTTTATTGGCCTTTTGCGGGGCTGGGAAGCCGGCATAACAGAATCCTGATCTGGCTTGCCCTTACAGTCTCAGCCAGTTTGTACACCCTGGCTTTCATGGTTCCATACATACGCCCACACTATTTCATAGCCTTATGCGCGCTGATCATCTTGTGGGCCGCGGTTTATCTTGACGGCCTTTGGAAGCGGGGAGCCCGAAACGCCTCCATGATAGTGCTGGCCCTTCTGACCTTGTACGGCGGAGGCATGTTCCTGGTCAATGGCCCACTCAATCTGAATCCAAAAATCACAGCCGCCTATCAGGAGAAAGACCCTCATCCCACCCATAAGGTGTGGGCGAACAGCCAGCATTTTTTACCAAAAAGAAACCTATACCAAGCACTGCTCGACAAAGGGTACAAGATCTGCATTCCAAACATGAAAATTCTTGCCTCCCTGTGGTTCTTCGAGCGTTCCGATGTGGTGGGCAGGCGCGGCTTTTTGATATCCAGGGAAAACAAAGGCTCCATTTTGGTTTATTTTTCCGAACCCGACCTGCTGTGGCGGGGGCGGGGCGCAGCCATAAGAAACATCCTGGAAGCAAAGATCCCGGAAATATTGCAGCCGATCAATCTGCCCTCCGGCCTGGCGGACAAATACAAGGCGTATGTGATCAAAAAAGACCCTCACCTGTGAGTATGCAATCAGAAATACGGGGATTGATCCGTGGGGCTGGGTTATCGCGCCGGGACGGTTCCGCGCGGGAGCCGGGGCGTTGCATAAACAATGCGTTTGGTGATAAGCGCTTATTATCCATATGCGCCGGGCTGTTATTTTCCGACCGGTTTTCGCGCCCGTGTTTGCCATTGCCGCGGCATGGCAATGTCCAGGCAGGCTTTGCCGGCGGGTCCGGTATCAGAAAAACCCTGTTTACAATGGGTCCAGTTCCCTGGCTTTGGCGTCAAAGCGTTCAGCCACTATCAGGTCGAAGTCCTTTCCGAAATAATCCCGGTTCAGCCGGAGTATGTCCCGGATCTGATTCCAGAACTGCTCCAAAAGCGGCAACGAGTCGGTTTGTTCGAGACGGGCCACCATCTCCTGCAGAAAACCGGCCCGCACGCGCTCCAGATTCATCTCCAAAAGGTCCCGTAGGCTCTGCTGCCGGTTGGGGGCCAAAGGCAGCTCGAGCCCTTCCTCCCAGGCCTCGTCGTACAACTCCAGCAGGCGGGAGATGGCGTTGATACCCGCCATGTCTTCACGGACCCGGTCCAGCATCTGCCGGCCCAGTTCATCCATGCGGGCCTGAAACACTTCCTCCAGGCGCTGCTGATAATCTAGGGTGCTGTAAGAGGTGAGCCGGAGTTTTCTCAATTCACCGTGATAGATGCGCTTCAGCTCTTTTGCATCCCCGGCACGGTGCATGCCCTCCAGTTCACGGTCGAACTCTTCCGGCTCGCCAATGCCCACGCTTATGGTGCGGCTTTGGGGTTTGTAGCGCAGAGTCAGGCCGTCGCGGCGTCTGAAAAGTTTTTGCAGGGTTTGGGGCTTGTTCAGAAGCTCTTCCGATTTCAGCTCACTCACCGCCTGATTGATAAGTTCGAAACGGCGCTCTATCACCCTGGCCAGCGGCCAGAAGCTCACTGTGCGGACCGGGCCTGGTTTAAGCTCCAGGCGACGGGCGGCGCTCACCCCCAAAAGCAAGACCAGTATCTGGTTGCTGTAGGTCAGACGGCGGCAGGCTTGGGAGTAGCCCGCCAGCCGCAGGGGAAGTTCGGTGTCCGCCAGGCTGTTAAGCAAAAACTCCTGCTGTTCACTTTCCAAACGCATCAGGCCTCGGTAGGTGCGCAGGCCTTCATAAAGGTCGCGCTCAAAATGGGTGCGCCCCAGACTCCTGAGTCCCTTATGGTTATAGATGAAGGCCGCCGGCAGATCGTACTCCAGCATATGCAGATCCAGCGGGGAGATGAAGTAAAGCTCCCGCAGCCTGATCAAGCGCAAAAGACCCGCCTCCTGGCGGCCCCGTTCCAGCAAGCTGCCCCTTTCCTTGCTGGGCAGTTCCATGGTGTCCATAAGATAGCGCAGGCTGGCGGGCGGAAGCTGCCCCGGCTCCAGATCGCGGTATTTCAAAAAGGCCTGATAGTCTTTGGCATGCTTTACGATCCGGCGCCGGTAGGCCTTGCGGGCGCCTGAGCCGCTCTGGATAAGTTTCCGGATCATCTGCTGAAGTTCGATTAGGCGGTTGAACAGATCCTCGCTCATGATGCCTTCGCGCCTGACCGCAATATGAATCACGGCCAAAATGAACAAAGCCTCCAACAGCAAGGGGTCTTTGCGGACCAAAAGATCATCCAGGGAAACCAGGCAGTCCTCTCCCGAAATAATCCGCCAGTAGGTGTCTACGTTATCAAGCAAAAACTGCAGGCTCTGGCGCATATTGCCCGACAGCTTGAAACCCCGCTCCAGGCGCTGGCTGGCCACAAGCTCACCGTGAGCCGGATTCACCCGCCGCTGATAAAGCAGCACGGCCATCATCATAAGGCTTTCCATGCGGGGATCTTGGGCTATGATCTTTTTGAGGCTTTGGGTGAGTTCTCCGAACTGCAGGTAGCTAAGGCCCACAATACCGGTGGCCGTGGGACCGAACTCGGCCTGGGCGGCCTCATGGCTGACGAACATATCCTGAAATTGTTCCAGGCTGCGGGTATAGATCGCCGTAAGCTTCTGGGCGGCGGCGCTGCGCTGGCTGGCTTGCTCCTCATCGCGGTCTTTCATCAACAGTCGGGAAACCAGATTTGGGCAGTGCCTGGAGAGGCGCTGCAGGTTGGCCGAGAAGCTTTTTAACACAAACAGCTGGCTTAAAAGATATTCTTCCATGCGCCGGGTAAGCGAGGCATAGCGCTCGGCCAGGCCGGGCAAGGCGGCCAGTATGCCCCGGCCCAGGTGGGTGTCCCGCGCCAAAGCGCCCAGATAGCGGCCCATGGAATTTGCAGTTCCATCCATGGCCCGCAGCCGGGATTGGGGCGCTTCCGACAGCGGCAGGCCCTCGCACTGCTCCAGTTCTTTCTCCAGGCGGTCAAGCTGGAAGTCCGGGTCTATGAAGCGTGGAGTCAAGGCCCGGTTGGTGGGGTCCTCGTTCAAATAGAGCCCGGAGCCGTATAAGTAAGCTTCGCCCTTCTGGTCCATGGTCTGCAAAAGCCCGTTCAGCCAGGTCGGTGAAAGCTTCTCCGGGGTCAGCTCCAAAAGCGCGGCGCACAGTTTGTCCACCCGGCGCTCCACCTCCATGGGATCATCCAGGTCAAGCAGGGTGTTGAGGTTAATCAGCCGGTTGCGGCTGGTGTGTACGCATATCCAGAGCAGAATCACCCCGGCCGCGGTTCCCAGCCCGGGGAAAAGCCTGCCGGTGCCATGAAACTCGCAGCTCAAAAGAACCCGGAAAAAATAGGGCCGCGCGGTGGAGCTCCCCGGATAATGCCGGCTCACGAATTTCTTCAGCTGTGAGATCAGATCCACCACCGACTGGATGCGAGCCAGTTTTCTGGGATCGTAATCCGCCATAGCTTCCTTTTGGCGTCCTCCGGCCTGGACCAAACGCTCCCATGACTCCATAAACTCGAATAAGTCAAAAAGCTTGAGCATCTTGTGTATGGCCTTGGCCTGCACCCCGCCCAGGCGGGTGATCTGATCGGCCAAAAGCGCTTGCCAGGTCAGTCCCTTGCTGGTGACGACCCGGATGGCATCGTCATACAAAGAGAACAGTTCGGCCACCTGCTCATTGCGCAGCCTCTCTCCGGCGGCCGCGGCGGCCTCGACCACAGACATGAGCCGGTACACCCGCAAGAGCTCCACCGCCTGGTCCACATCTTCAAACCTTGAAAGCTCGGTAAGCGGAGTGAGGGATTCTTCGGGCAACTTGCCAAAGGTCACCCGGGTCATGGTGGAGTGCCCCACCACAATCAAGTAAAGCTGCCGTAACGATTCCGGGGTCAGACCCAAAAGCGACAACTTTTCCAGATTGGCCAGCACCGGCGTACGCTGACCCAAAACTCCCGCCGGATTAAGGCGCGATTCCAAATGCTTAAGCCGCTTATGCTGCGCCATGAGGCCCAATACGTCTTTTAGCTGAGGAGGGCAGCGCTTGTTTTCAAATGGCTTTTTGAGGCGGCTAAGCTCCAGGCCCGGCATCTTTTCATAGCTGCTTTGCCGCACCTGATGCAGAATGCCTATAACCTCCAGCACATACTCGAAGGAATCTTTATAGTCCGCCAGCAGGCTTGGGGCGCAACCGGAAAGCAGCTTTATCTCATTGGTGGATTCCAGGCTGGCCTGGCTTACCGCCGGACGGCGGCGCAGGCCGTGGCACACCACCATGGTGGGGGCGAAATCACCTTCAATATCAAACTGTTCCTGCCATTGCCTGCGCTGCATGTCGGGCAAAATGGTATCCAGCCTGGTCAGTTCGAAATAGGGGCTGAGCCATCGCTTCCAGCGTTTCATCAACGCGGTGGAAGATCCCCGGGGCAGCGGCAGGTTTTGATAGGGCAGGCCGTCTATCCCGGAGGGCTCCACGGCGGCCAGGCTGGCGCCGCCCAAAAAACCGTCCACGGTCTCATGAAGCATGCCTAAACCGGATAAAAAGGCGTTGAAATCATAGCGGTTTATGACCAGCTCCTGGTCCGGACCGCTTTTATAGTGCTTGCGGGTGCGGTACAGATGGCTGAAAAGCAGAAAACGTTTGTACTCGCTCAGCAGCTTGAAGCCCACCTTCAGGCTGTTGCGCTGGGGTTCGAGCGGACTGTCACAAACAAAAAGCACTTCGCCGCCTTCGGCCACCAAATCGAACAAAAGGCCGCTTATGAAATAACCCAAGGCTTCGCGCTCTTGCCGGTTAGAGGGCGCGGGGCGGCCCGAGGCCCTGAGCTGGCTGGCCGCAAAGTCAAAGGGATCGGCGGCCACCACCACCGCATCGAATTTATCCTGGGGATTGGTCAGCCCCTCCAGGCTGTCTATTTCGATGAACTCAGCATCGGGCATGCGCCCCCTGAGTTCGGGCATCAAAAGTTCGCTCTCTCTTGCCAAAAGAGCAACCTTCAGATCCTCCCGCATGCGTTTGGGCAAAAGACGGCCTAAAAGTGTGCTTATCTCCTCGGTTTTAGCCTGAATCTCCACCAGATAGTGAGCCACATACTGGCGGGGTATCAGATAGTAAGGTTTTCCCTTGCTGCTGTACCGGATCAAAAGCCCCAAACGCTTGAACAGGTCGTTCACCAGCTTGTGGTTTTGAGCCACCGCTTCTGGGTCGCCGAAGTCCAAAGATTCCAGCAGCTCGGACTCAGGACGGCTCAGCACTCCCTGTTCATAAAAGCCCAGGCCGTAGGCGTTGCCCCCAAATTGGTTGGGTAAAAAGGGCGGATGATCTTCGGCGGGATAAGTCCCCAGGGGCACATCGGCGGGGTCTATGCCCAAATTGGCGAAGCTCTCCGAGGCTATGAAACTGTATAGCCCGGAAAAACGCCCCACATCCTGGGCTTGCATGGATTGGCTCTGCAGCATAACTCCCCTTGGCACAGCCTAAATGGCTTAAGTTGTTGAATGTTAGTCCGCCTGGCCTGAAGTGTCAATGAGCCTTGACGGATGAAGGACATGGGGCTAGCCTGCCAAGAGCGCAAAATCAAAGCAAATGCATGATTATTATAAGGAGCAACAAGCATGGCTGAAATTAAAAAGCTCATGGACCAGGTAGCCGGCTATGAGGATCAGATTATTGAAATAATGAAACAAATCGTGGCCATTCCCGCTTTGGGCCCCACCAACGGCGGCCAGGGCGAATTGGCCAAGGCCGAATATGTGGAAAAGCTGGCGGCCGGCTGGGGCCTTGACCTGGAGCGGGTGGACGCCCCTGATGAACGGGTGGAATCCGGCATCCGGCCCAACTTGGTGGCCACTTATCCCGGCGGTGACGGCCCCAAGGTTTGGGTGCTGTCCCATCTGGATGTGGTGCCGCCCGGCCCGGTGGAGGATTGGGGCGGCGATCCCTGGCAGTTGCGCGTAGAGGGCGACAAGCTGATCGGCCGGGGCGCCAATGACAACAACGGCGGCCTGCTGGCCAGCCTTTTTGGCCTAAAGGCCCTCATGGATCTTGGCATCACCCCCCAAGGCCAGGTGGGACTTATCATGGTGGCGGATGAAGAAACCGGGTCGGCCTATGGCCTGGATTATGTACTGCAAAAACGGCCCGACCTCTTTTCGCCCGAAGATATGATCATAGTGCCGGATGCGGGCAACGATGAAGGCACCTTGATTGAAGTGGCCGAAAAATCGGTGCTCTGGCTGAAGGTGGTGGTGACCGGAAAACAGGTGCACGCCTCCACCCCCCAAAAGGGAGTCAATGCGCTCTATTGCGCAGCCCGCATGATAGTGGCCGTCCGGGAGGTGGCCGCCCGTTTTCCGGCCACGGACGAGCTTTTCAGTCCGCCTTTTTCCAGCCTGGAGCCCACCCGCACGCAGGCCGGGGTGCCCAACATCAACACGGTGCCCGGACGGCATGAATTCTTTATAGACTGCCGGATTCTGCCCAGCAACGATTTGCAGGCGGTGCTGGACGACTTCACAAAAACCTTCGAGGCCATCGCAACCGAAGAGGGCGCAAGCGTAGAGATCACTCCGGAACAGTTCCTGCCCGCTCCAGATCCCACCCCGGCGGACGCGCCGGTGGTGCTGGCCCTCCAAAAGGCCATCAAAGACGTCAAGGGGCTGGAATCTTATGCCGGGGGCATTGGGGGCGGCACGGTGGCCGCATTTTACCGCCAGCGGGGTTTGCCCGCCGTGGTATGGTCCACCATGCCCGAAACCGCCCATATGCCCGATGAGTATCATTTGCTTTCCGACCTGATCTCGGATGCGCAAATATTCGCCTGCATATTCGCAGGATAAAGCAAAAAGCGGCTAACTGCCGGATTTATGACAAAATTCGAGGTAATTTTACAAGGAACCATTATTAAATACAGCTTGCCGCCCCATTTTTTGGGCTTTTGCACTTGCCGGTGGGGCGTAAGAGATTATAGTTATGCAGTAGGGTTACATGGCATAATACACAAATCACTATTATGAGGTATTCAGATGATTGAAGTCACCGAAAGCGCCAGCAAGGCCATAAAGGCCTTCATGGCTGAAAAGAAGCTGGAATCCGCGTTGCGGATTTATCTGCAATCCGGCGGTTGAGGCGGTCCATCTTTGAGATTGGTTCTGGATGAACCAAAAGACACCGATGAAAACTTTGAGGTGGATGGTTTGACCTATTTATTGGACAAAGACCTGAGCGGCAAAAGCGGCGGCGTAAAGGTCGATTATGTGGATAACGGTTGGCAACAGGGCTTTGTGCTCTCATCCACCAATCCTCTGGGCGACGGCAGCAGCGGCTGCGGGACTTCTTGCTCCTGTTAGCATAAAGCAAAGCTGAACCATATAAGCGGTGCTCCGGTTATCTTGGAGTTCCGCTTTTTTATTTTGCCTGATATTTCGCTGAGGTTTTAGCATCCCCTGCGGCCGGCCGCAATCAACATTCCACGAAGTCCCGGCGTTTGCCGGCCTCCTTGACAACCCATCCCAAAGCCCGTATGCCTATTTTGTTACGGAGGTTGCAAACCATTGAGACCAGCCAAGTACCTCACAGTCGATCTGACCAAGGGCCGCTGCGCTCTAAAGGACCTGCCACCCGGACTGCTCAGCGCCTATCTGGGGGGAAGAGGCCTCAGTTACCGGTTATTAAAAGACAATCTGCCCCAAAAAGCCAAACCGCTTGAGCACCGTTCGCCTTTGGTTTTTTGCGCGGGATTGCTGGCCGGAACCGCCGCGCCCGCTTCGGGGCGCATGCAGATAACCAGTCTGTCTCCGGCCACCGGCATCATGGGCAGTTCAAATGCCGGCGGTTTTTTTGCAACCAATCTGGCGGCCAACCGCATCATTGCCCTGGTTATCACAGGCCGGGCCCGGCATCCGGTCTGCCTGTGGATCAAAGAAGGAAAGGCCGAAATACAAGACGCCCGGGAGCTTTGGGGGCTGGACACCTGGCAGACCGGTGAACGCCTGGGCCAGAGCAAACGGGTGCAAACCGCGGTCATCGGACCGGCGGGTGAAAACCTCAGCAGCCTGGCCTGTGTGATATTGGGCAAGCACAGCGCCGCGGGACGCACCGGCATGGGCGCGGTCATGGGCAGCAAAAACCTCAAAGCCGTGGTGGCGGAAGCCAGCTCAGCCAAACCGGCCCCCGCACCGCCCAAGGCCAAGGAATTGATGCAAAACTGGCTCAAGGAACTGCGGGCCAGCGAATATTATCAAAAAACTTCCCAGGAGGGCCAGTCGGGCTATATACCCTGGGCCCATGACATGGGCATTCTGGGCACCCGCAACTTCCAGGAGGTGAACTATCCCGAATCCCGGGCCTTTGAATCGGAACACATGCTCAAACACCGGGGCAAGCGCCGGGGATGCGCCCGCTGCCCGGTGAACTGCAAGGCCGACTTCAAGATACAAGGCGGCGAGCATGACGGGCTCAGCGGCCCCCGGCCCGAGTTCGAGTCCCTGGCCGCCTTGGGCCCCCGTTGCGGCATCAATGAGCCCGAACCGGTGTTCCGGCTCAGCAATCTGTGCGGGCGATTGGGCATTGACACCATCAGCGCCGGAGCCTGTGCGGCCTTTGCCATGGAGCTTTATGAAAAGGGCATCATAGACAAAGACCGCACCGGCGGGTTGGAACTTGAATGGGGCAATGCCCCTGCCGCGGAGGAATTGCTGAAAGGCATGGCCCTGCGCCAAGGCTTCGGAGCCGTGCTCAGCAACGGAGTGGCTCAGGCAGCCGAACAGATTGGCAAGGGGGCCGGATATTATGCATACACCGTAAAGGGTCTGGAGCTTTCGGCCTATGACCCCCGGACCCTGAAAGGCACCGCCCTGGGCTATGCGGTGGCCGGGCGGGGCGGAGACTTCGGCTGCGTATTTCCCACCCCGGAATACCGCTGGACAGCCCAGCGGGCCCAAGCCGAGCTGGGCAATGCCGGAGCCGCGGACCGTTTCAGCGAAAGCGGCAAACCGGAACTGATCCGGCGCTGCTTGATCGTCAATGCGGTGCTGGATTCTTTGGGTATGTGCAAGGTCCCGGCCCTGGGCATCATCAACGACTTCTCCCTGGAATTCGAGGCCGGTTTGGCCACGGCCCTCGGCCTGATTGAAACGGACGCATGCGGCCTCATGCTGGCGGGCGAGCGCATAGTCAATCTGGAAAGGCTCATCAACATGGGGCAGGGAGCCTCGGTCAAAGATGACCGTCTGCCGGAACGTTTTATCGCGGAACCGGCGCCCTCCGGAGCGGCCCAGGGCCAGACCGTGGGCCTTGAGGCCATGCTGGCCGGATTCTACCGCGCCATGGGCTGGGATGAAATGGGACGCCCCACCCCGGACAAACTCAGGCAACTGAACCTTGAGCCCGCCGAACCGGAAAGCGAAACCGCTGCCAGCGGCATGAACTCCCAAAGGATATTGATATGAATTCCGCCCAATCCACCACACCCAGCCTGACCATATTGAGCCGGGACGACAAAGAGCGCATGCATGGGGCCATTACCGAACTGTTGGAGCGCATCGGCATGTATGTGTATCACGCCGAAGCCAAGAATATGCTCATGGACGCCGGAGCCAAGTTAAACCCCGCCGGGCGGGTCTGCCTGAACCCCGGCATGCTGGAGGCCGCCCTGGCCATCGCCCCCAAAAACGCCCCCGTCTATGACCGGGACGGCGCTCTGGCCATGGAGCTCACCGGGCGCAATGCCTATTTCGGCACCGGTTCGGACCTTTGGTATCAAATCGATTTGCAAAGCGGCAAGCGGCGCATCTCGGTTTTGCAGGATGTGGCCCGGGCGGCCCGGGTGGCCCAGGCCCTGCCCAACCTGGATTTTGTCATGACCGCGGCCCACGCCTCCGACGTGGAGCCCGCCAAGGCCTATCTGGCCGAGGTGTCCCAGATCATTCTGAACACCGCAAAGCCCATGGTGCACATCGCCAAGGACCTGCCGGACCTGGCCGCCATGTGGGAGATGGCCTGCATTATCAGGGGCGATGAGTCCGAAGCAAGCCGCCTGCCCTATATGGTGCATTACGCGGAGCCCTCCAGCCCGCTCAAGCACGGCGGGGACAGTCTGGCCAAGCTGCTCTTTTGCGCGGAAAAGGGAATCCCGCTCATCTACTCCCCGGCTCCCTTGGCCGGCTCCACCGCGCCCATAACGGTCGCCGGACATGCGGCCCAGGGGCTAGCCGAGTGTCTGTTCGGCCTGGTGCTGCATCAGCTCAAAAACCCCGGCGCACCCTTCATCATGGGCATGGGGGCGGCGGTGCTGGACATGGTGACCACCCAAAGCAGCTACAATGCCCCGGAATATTATTTGGGATATATGGCCGCCATCGAGATGAGCCACTATTACGGCCTGCCATCGTTCGGCTACGCGGGCACCACGGACTCCCAGGTTCCCGACGGCCAGGGGGCTTTTGAATCCGGCCTGGTGATCTATTTGAGCAGCCTGATCGGGGCCAACCTGAATCATGATGTGGGTTATCTGGATTTTGGCCGCACCGGAGCCCTGGAGGCCATTGTGATGGGCGATGAGTTCATCTCCCAAGCCCGGCGTTTCATGCGCGGGGTGCCGGTGAATGACGAAACCCTGGCCCTGGAGGTGATCGAGGCCGCAGCCGACGGGCAGCAGTATCTGACCAATCCCCATACTTTCAAACACTGCCGCACCGAACAGTGGCGGCCCGGCATCCTGAACCGTATGGGCTATGAGAAATGGCAAGAGGCCGGCGGCCCGGAGCTGAGGGACCTGGCCCGCAAAAAGGCCATGGCAATATTGGAGGCCGGGATTGTCAAGCCGCTGGAGGATTCAAAAGCCTCTGCGGTGCTGAAAGTCCTGCAGGATTTTCAGCCCTAGACCTGACCCTCCCCTGCCTGGCGGAAACCGGCCTGTCCGAACCCGGCGGCCCGGCGTCATTTCGGTTTGACTATAGCTGCGGGCATGGCACAAAATAGGGTGAACTTTCATACGGCCGGATGCAGAAGGCGGACGGCGGACGGCGTCCCCCGGCCATCGGCCCATTCCAGGGAGAAGACTACCCCATGTCGGATCAAAAATTTCTGGGCCTGGATCTCAGCACTCAGAGTCTGACCGCGTTAATCATAGATCCTCACGATCTGTCCCTCATCAAGCACCAGATCACCTTTGATCAGGATCTGCCCCACTATGGAACCAAAGGCGGGGTGCCCCAAAGCGATGACCCCACCAGCGCCCTGGTGAACCCCATCATGTGGGTGGAGGCCGTGGAGATGGTGTTGGCCTGGGTGAAACAGAGCGGCCTGGCGGGCTCCATAGCCGGGATAAGCGTTTCAGCCCAGCAGCACGGTACGGTTTTTCTGAATAATGAGGCGGGAAAAACCCTGCACATGCTTTCGCCTTCCAAGGCTTTGCATGAGCAGCTGAGCGGAATTTTCTCGCGCCGCATGTCCCCCATCTGGATGGATTCCAGCACCGGAGCCGAATGCGCCGAGATCACCAAGGCCATGGAGACCGGCCCGGGCATCATGCATCTTACCGGCTCCCACGCCACCGAGCGCTTTGCCGCCCCCCAGATCCGCAAATTCTGGAAAGAAGACCCCCAGGCCTATGAAGCCACCGCCCATATCGCCCTGATCAGCTCCTTTCTCACCTCGCTTCTCATAGGGGCCATAGCCCCCATAGACGGCGGCGACGGCCTGGGCATGAACCTGGTCAATATGCATTCGGGCAACTGGAGCGCTTCGGCCCTAAAAGCCACCGCGCCCGGGCTTGCCTCCAAGCTGCCTCCGGTGATCACCCGGGATAAATTGGTGGGCCCGGCCTCGGTGTATATGCAAAAGCGCTTCGGCTTTGGCCCGGGCTGCCAGATTGTGGTGGGCACCGGGGACAATCCCTCCAGCCTGGCCGGGCTCGGCCTGGTGGGCGAAGAGAAAATCCGGGCCATCAGCCTGGGAACCTCGGACACCTATTTCGGCTACATATCCCAGCTTTTGGACCAAAAGCGCAACCACGGGCATATCTTCGGGGCGGCCGACGGCGGATTCATGTTCCTTTTGTGTTTTAAAAACGGCAGCCTGACCCGGGAAAAGATCCGGGATGACTACGGATTGGACTGGGCCGGCTTTTCCGATCATCTGACGGCCGTCCGGCCGGGCAACCAGGGCCGCATCATGCTGCCCTACCTCTGGCCGGAAATAACCCCCCTGGTTCTGGATACCGGAATACGCCGCTACGGCGGATTGAAGGCCGATGATCCGGCGGCCAATGTGCGGGCCGTGGTGGAAGCCCAGATCATGTCAATGTATCTGCACTCGGACTGGACGGGCAAAAGGCCGGATGAGATTTTGATCACCGCCGGGGGTTCGGGCAACCGGGCCATCCTACGGGTGATAGCCCAGGTTTTCGGAGCCAGGGTGCGGGCCTATGAGGTGACCGGCAGCGCGGCCTTGGGGGCCGCGGTGCGGGCGGCGGTTTGCTGGATGAAGGCCGACGGTCAAAAAACCGATTTCGGCACCCTGGTGCGGGATATCACCGGCACCGCCATGTCCGAGGCCATAGAGGCCACCCCGGAAGAAACCCGGATCTATCAGGGGGAAAACGGCCTGATTGCGGCTTATGCCGCCTGCGAGGCCCACTTTTTGGGCCATGGCCCCGACCCTGGCGAGGCCATAGCACGTTTCAGGCGGAAATACGCCTGACCGGTCATTTAAGCATACGCACCCTCTGCCTGGCTTGGAACCAGCGGTACACCTCTTTGGATATGTTGGCGCAGGCCTTCAGGTCCTTGCCGCCCGAGGGCACCGGATATCTGAAGCATCCCAGGTTTCCGGCTATGCACAAACCCTTGCCCCCGCAATCGGAGACCTTTTTGGGCTGGTAGTGGCCGCCCGAACCGACCGTGGCCTTGCGGTGGCACAGGCAGTTCAAAAGATCCTCGCGGCCCATGGCCTTCAACAGAGCCCGCAGACGGCTCTGGCTCATGCGGGAGAGCCGGTAATTTATGCGCTCGTAGTTGGCATCCTGCACCGCTTTTGTGGGCTGTTTGATCAGCTTGCATTGTTCTAGGGTGCGGGCCAGGGAATCTTTGTAGGCAAACTCGCCGTCCTCCAGAAGGCGGCAGGTCAGGCTTTTACTGCGGGCGTTGTAAAACTCCTCACCCCGGCAGCTGTCTTTGCCGCCCCTAAGCCCCCAGTTTTCCAGTTCGGCCTTGATCTTGTGGCGCAGCTCCGCGTACTTTTTAAAAGACTCCTGGTCAAAGAAGCAGGCCCGGCGCCAGTTGGACAGCTCTTCCCACTTGCGCCCGCCATACTCCAGCCACCCGGTCTTGCGGAACTCTTGCCAGCGGGATAAGCCGCCGGGCCATATCTTGTCCTCCAGCTTGCGCCGGCAGGCCGGGTCCAAGGATATGAAATCGTTCTTGATCTTGTCCATATAATCGGCCTGTTTACCCCCGGCCTCTTCGTCTTTTTTCCATTTTTCAAACATGCCGAAAAGATATTTTTCGGCCTTCGCGTTGCTGATGGGGGCCTTTATGCCCTGGCTCATCATGAGCTGCTTGGTCTTGAGAAGCACAGTCAGCTCGGGTTTGTTGATCTTGGTCTCGTTGGCAAAGGCATTATAAAAATCTTTTGCGCCCGCGCCCTTATCATAATGCTTTTTATAAACCTCATAGAGCTGCTGGGTGGATTTGTCGTTCACCCAGTCCCGGGCGGCCCGCATGGATTCATAGACCAGCTTGCCGCCGGCCTGGGCCAGACGGGCGTTGGCCGAGAACATTAACAGCGGGGTGTTCAAAAGGGTGTACACCGCGCCCTCATATCCGGCCAGCTTGCCGGTGGGCGGGAGCGCCCCCTGGCTGCCGGGCACGGACGCGGTCTCCTCGCCGACCTTTTTGATGTATTCCGCGCCTGATGAAGCCTTGTCCAGGCCGCCGCCCTCTTGGAATATCCATTCCATGAACTTTTTGTCGGACAGCTTGGAGCCCATCACCTCTTTGAGCCGGGCCAGGTGATATTGCCTGAGCTTTTTGTCCTTGATTTTTCTGAGCGCCTTGGCCCAGGCGGTGCGCACGGTTTTGTTGTAGGCGCTAAGATCCTGCTTGGCGTCCAGCCGGCTGAGCAGCTTTCCGCCCAACTTCTTGAACACCGCCACGCTGAATTTCTCGATCACCCTTTTTTCGGCCTCTTTGTTCTTGCCGTCGCTGATCTCCCCGGCCAGATCGTAGGACCACATGATGTTGTCCAGGGTCGGTCCGATCACATCCTGTTGCAGCTTGGCAATATTGGTAAAGCCCAGGTTCAGGTCCTTCACGCTGGCAATCAGCATTTCCTTGACCGCTTCGCCCAGCTTGTTGTCATGCCCCAGGGTCACTTTCAGCCGCCGCATATTGGCCACGGTCTCATCCAGGGCCTTGTAGCAGTCCTTGTTCACCGTTTTTGAGGCGGCATGGGCGCAGGGTACGGTCAGAATATTCATCCAGCGCGGCAGTTCCATATACTTCGAACTGGCCGGTTGGGGGGGAATCAGGGGCAGCAAATAAGGCTCAACCTTGGGAGCCTCCAGATACCGCCGGGCCACCCGGTCCGCAGTTATGCGGTAATCGAACAGATAGCGCTCTATTTCAGTCAGCATCTGTTCCAGATCTATCACTTCATCCTGATTGATGCCGCATTGCCCCTCCGGGCAAAAGACGATCTGGTCAATGGTTATCTCGTTGCTGCCTATGCAGACATAGTTCTGGATGGACAGCGCAATCTGGGAGAACTCGATATTATTGCCGGCGTGCTTCAATTCCAGGCGCATAAGGCCCGCCTGGTGAGGCAAGGCCGTGTATTTTTTGGCCTGGGCCTGTTGCAGGCTGGCCGGGCTGACCATCTCGGGCGCGTAATAGCGCTGGGACCCCAGGACCTTTCCGGCGTCATCCATGAGTTCAACCTGGATGTGGGGGAAATTCACCTTGCCGCCGTCCTGGCCGAAGATCAGGTAGGTTTCCAGATAGGCCTTGCTGCTGTTAGCAGCCCCAATCTTGAACACCTTGCGCCAGGATTTGGCCGAACAGCCCCCCTTGCCGTCGCCCTCGGCAGTGAACTTCATGGCCACATAACCGGTCTTGGTCAGCTTCTTGAGGGTCTCGGATTTGTACTGGGGTGATTTTTGGTAATTGCCCCGCATCTCCCAGCCATGGGTGCGGCCCACCCATTGTTCCAGCACCCGGGCACCGCAGCGGCAGCGCAGCGGGTTCCATTTCTGGGTGGTCTTGCCGCCTTCGCTTTGACCGCTGCCGAAGATATCCACTTGGGATACGGCGAGATTGTCTCCGCCTGAGATAAGCAGGGGCGCGCCGCCCTTGTAGCGCCGGGCGCTGAAAGTCTCCAGGACCTTTTTGCCGTCGATCATCAGGCTGAGCTCATTTTCATTGCGTCTCAAATGAATCCGGTGCCATTTGCCGGGTTTGATCAAGCTCTCATTACTGGAGGCCAGGTTGAGCTTGCCGCCGGCCCCATAAATGCGCGCCCCCGGACCGTCCGCATTGAGCCACAGGCTGTAGCCCTGGCCGGTCTGGCCGCCCCATTTCAGCCATAGGGCTCCCTTATCCAACTTGAAGGACATGCCCACCATGATTTCTTCAAAGGGAACCGAAAAGGCGGTGCGCAAAGGAGCCCGGCTGGTGTTCACAACAAGCTTGCCGTCTTTCAGCCGCGCATCCAGGCCTTCGGTGCGCCAGCAGGCGGCCGCGGGATTGAAGCGGTCCCACAGGGGCAGATTGATCATGTCCGCGGGCTTGGGGGTGTCCGGCCCCAAAGGCACCACCTTGAACGGGGTCTTGGTGACCAGGCGCCCGCTTATGTCCGGTTCATACAAGCGCCATTCATAATCACCCGGCTCGAAGGCTAGATTAACCGTAAAGTTCTGCACAAAGGTCCTGAGCCCGCCGAAGCGTTTGATTATTCTGCTTTGCTTTTCGCCCTCTTTGCCTGTGGGGCTGCCCGCCGGGGCGGCCGCCAATACGGCCGGATAGGCAACCAGAGCCTTGGGCCTCACGCTGAGTTTGTATGCTTTGTGTCCCGTATTGTATTCGGGCTGGAACTGCACCACCTCGGCCTCAAGCGGGGGGGCCTTCACCTCGACATTTACGCTGGCTATGATGCTATAGCCCAGTTTTTTGGGATGAGGCCACACCATGATGCGGTATTTGCCCTGATCCTTGGGCTTGAAGCTGAAGGTGCCCTTGGCCGCGCCGTTGGTTTTGATGCTTTGGGAAGCGGATATTTTGGGGGCTCCGGCCCGGCCTATGGAGATGTAGGTGGTCATGGCCCGGGGCAGCCCCGATGCATGTACCACTATGGGCTCATCAGGCCGGTAGATCTGTTTGGTGGGCCGCAGCGATATGCCGGCCCCGTAATCAATATCCTGCTCCTTATCATCCACCTTGAAGCCCGCCCGGACAGCCACCTTGTAGCCCCCTGCGGGCCAATTCAGATACGCCCTGGCCTGATACTCACCCGGCGGCAGGGGTTTGAAGCTCAAGGCCCCCTTTTTGCGCCCGCTCAAATAAGCCCATTGCCCGTACTGGGTATCCGGCTTGCCGGCGGGCGTCACCGTAATCCAGTCCTTTTGATTGCCGGGAAATCCGCTGAAGCGCACTTCAATCTTCTGGCCCGGCTTGTAGACCGGCTGGCTCATAGCCAACACGGGCTTGCCTGCGGGCGGCGGGGATACCGGTCCGGCGGACGGCGTGGGCGTGGGTTTGACCGGCTGGGCCGGAGGCGCCGCAGCGGGCTTAGGCGGGGAAACTGCGGCTTCACCCTTCACCACGCTGAAGCTCTTACGGAAAACCACCTTGTATCCGCCGCTTGGCCAGTTGTTATAGGCCCGCACCTGATAGTCGCCCGGGGGCAGAGGCTTGAAACTGTGCGATCCGCTGCGTTTGGTCTTGGTGTGAAAATACTGCACATGCTGGTCATCGGGCTGGCTGGCCTTGGCTATGGACACCCAATCCTTGTCAAAACCGTGAAAACCTTTGTAGCCGACCGTGACGGCTTCATTGCTTTTGAACACGGTCTTGGGAATGGTCAAAACCGGAGTGGCCGCTTTTACGCTGAAGCTCTTGCGGAAAACCACCTTGTAGCCGCCGCTTGGCCAGTTATTATAGGCCCGTGCGTGATAGTCGCCCGGGGGCAGAGGCTTGAAGGTGTAGGAGCCGTTGCGTTTGGTCTTGGTGTGAAAATACTGTAGATGCTGGTCATCGGGCTGGCTGGCCTTGGCTATGGACACCCAATCCTTGTCAAACCCATTAAATCCCTTGTAGTTGACCTTAATGGGTTCATTGGTTTCAAAAACGGTCTTGGGAAGGGTCAGCACCGGGGTGGCCGCTTTTACGCTGAAGCTCTTGCGGTAGACCACCTTGTGTCCGCCCCTGGGCCAGTTGTTATAGGCCCGTGCGTGATAGTCGCCCGGGGGCAGAGGCTTGAAGGTGTGGGAGCCGCTGCGTTTGGTCTTGGTGTGAAAATACTGTAAATACTTGTCATCGGGCTGGCTGGCCTTGGCTATGGACACCCAGTCTTTATCAAACCCGTTAAATCCCTTGTAACTGACCGTGATGGGCTCATTGGTCTTGAAAACGGTCTTGGGCAGAGTCAGCACCGGGGAAGCCGCTTTCACGCTGAAGCTTATGCGGTAGACCACCTTGTAGCCGCCCCGGGGCCAGTTGTTATAGGCCCGCACGTGATAGCCGCCCGGGGGCAGAGGGCTGAAGGTGTGGGAGCCGCTGCGTTTGGTCTTGGTATGGAAATACTGTAAATACTTGTCATCGGGCTGGCTGGCCTTGGCTATGGACACCCAGTCTTTATCAAACCCGTTAAATCCCTTGTAACTGACCGTGATGGGCTCATTGGTCTTGAAAACGGTCTTGGGCAGGCTCAAAACCGGGGAAGCCGCTTTCACGCTGAAGCTTATGCGGTGGACCACCTTGTAGCCGCCGCTAGGCCAGTTCAAGTAGGCCCGCACATGGTAATCCCCTGGGGCCAGATGGGGGAAAGTATGGACCCCGCTTCTGTGAGTTTGGAGATTGAAATGGTGCAGGTACTTGTCATCGGGCTGGCTGGCTTTGGCTATGGATATCCAGTCCTGCTTGTTTCCGGGAAATCCCGAATAGCTGACCTTGATGTTTTGATTGGTGGGAATAACCGTTTTTCCCAGCGACAGGACCGGCCCAGCGGAGGCGTTCAAGGGGGAAAACAGCCAATAAAAAACCAATAAAACCGCAATACATTTGACTCCGCGGGGCAGACCCGATCCAAGCGGCATTTCAACCTCCATCAAAGCGGCCGGCCATATGCGGCCGGTATGTAATTTCAAGCTGCGGCAGCCGTCCTGTGAGCATAACCCCCGGTGCAGTCATAAGACATGCGCCTTTTTCACCACCCATGATTGACCCAAGTAAGCCGAACGGTCAAGCTGTTTTGAGATGTATTGACAATCCAGGGACGAGTAAACTTACACATAAACAGGTATTGAAAGCCTGGAAGATAAAAAGCGGTACAATACCAGGCTTGCAAATCTGCCACCCCTTGACAGATACTGATAGCACCATTGCAAGCAGGTTATTCCGCCAGCAGGGTGAATAATCGTTTTCGGGATCGGTTCAACAAACAGATCCGCAATCAACCAGATGTAGAATCGAGCCGTCCGGCAATGACAAGGCGGCCAGACCGGTGATCAGAGAGGAGTCCGGCAAGCCATGAGACCAGCCAGTTTTTTTGCAGCAGTATTATTGTGGGCCCTGGCCATTTGCACCCTATGCGCCGCAGCGGCGCCAGCCATCCAGGACCCGCCCAACCAGGTGATCAATGAGATCTGGCGTTTCGGCCTTGGCGGAAACAAAACCCAGTCGGAGACCTACAAAACCTCCATTGGCGTCACGGGGCTTTACGGCCCCATCCCCAAAGATGACCCTGGCCTCAAATACCTGCTCAAGATTCACAACCCGGCTAAACCCGATGACTCGGGGATGCGGGGGAATGGAACTCCGGTTGTTCTTACCGGGTGGCAGAAGCGCGGCCAAGAGGTGCGTATAGAAGTCCAATGCCCCAGCGTGGAGCAGTTGGGCACACTCAGGGCCAAGACCGGCGGCACCCACTATTATTTCCGGCCCACCAAACGCCTGATATGGTTCCGCGTGATCCGTAAAGATGGTTTCAATCAAAACGAGTTCGACCAGCAGGTGGGCCTTAAGGTGGATAACAAAACCGGCGTGGCCTCCTGGACCCCGGCAAAACACGTCAGGCGGAGGGGCCAAGTGCGGAATCTGGCTCCGGTGGTGATAGGAATAACCGTGACCTATGTGGGCATGTACGGGCTGGAGGTGGAAGGCAATCCCAAGGCCGGCTGGCAGAAAAAGACCCAGGTCAAACACTTGGTGGGCTGGCTGGTTTTGCCGGTATGCGGAAACATCTATGGGGACCACATGGCCCCCTGCCCGCTGGCGGCCGGACCGGTTGCCCGGTGGCAATCCATGAAGTTGGGGGGCTTCAGCCTGGCGGTGCCCGACAACTGGAATCAGCGGCTTTCCCGGGACAAGACCCAGGGCACCTGGTCTTTGGACCTCACAGACCCGCCCTCTGCTTCCATACTGCTGACCCGCGAGGATGAGGGCAAGATAAAGAAACACATGAAAGTGGAGCAGCAAGAAGAGGTAAGCTTGAACGGCATGCCGGCCAAGCTCCTGAAGGGACGGATCACCGGCAAAAAGGCCGATGTGCTGATGTATGTCTTCCAGGAAAAAGACGACAAGGGCTTGATCCTCATGTTAGCGGCCATGTCAACCGATTGGAAGACCTACGGCCCCTTGCTGAAGGCTTGCATGGGTTCATTGCAAAAAGGCCCCCAGGCCTCCCTGCCAACGGTTTCGGCAGACCCGCCCGGACCGGCAGTGGGCGTCATGCAGATTGCAGCCGTTCCCAGCGACCGTCCGGTATCCGGTGCCAAGCCGCCTGAAATAGCGCCCAAATCGCCCGCAACCGGTGCGGTTGAGCCCCAAAAAGCCAAGACCCAGCCCGAAGAGCAGACGGCGAAAACCGATAGCGGAGGGCCCAAACTGGCCGTGCATCCCGCACCCAGTGCGGAAGAGATGAAAAAGCGGGAGGCCGAAGCCCTTGCACAGGCTCAAGGGGCCGCCAAAAGGCTGGCTGAACTGACCGCTGACAAGCCTCTCAAAAGCCCGGCCGCCCCTCCAAAAACCGCCCAGCCCGCAACCAGCGCCCCTATTCCGGAAGACACAGCGCCTCCCAAAGCGGCGGCGCCGGATTCCCCGGGTGATCTGGCCCCGGTGCCGGAGGACGCTAAAGCATCCGCGGGCGTCCAGGCCCAGACAGACGCCCTCTCGGCGGGTAAGCCCGGTCTAAAGGAGCAGGAGGCTCTGGCCCAGGATATATTCAAGAAGCTGCAGGCCACCGCGAAAGATGACCTTGACAGCCTTGAGCGGCTTTACACAGAAGTCATACAAAAATGCCCCGACACCCCCCAGGCCGAAACATCCCACCGGCGTCTGTCCAGCCTTTATCTCAAGGGCTTTGACCCGCCCAGGCTGGAAGACGCCGTGCTTCTGCTGGAGGGCTTTTTGGCGAAATACCCTGGTTCTGACGGAGTGCCGCAAGTCAGGCTGCGCTTGGCCTCGGTCTATGAACGCCTGGAAAGCTGGTGCGATGCTGCCCGGGTGTACCGCCAACAGATGCCTCAGGTCCCGGCCAGCCCGGACCCCGAGGCGGTGGGAAGCTATGTAGGTTATGCAACCGCCCTGGAAAGGTGCAATGATCCCGAAGAGGCCAAGGCTTGGTACGCCCTGGCCCTAAAAACCGCGCCCGATAAGAAAAGCCCCTTGGTGCAGCGCGCCAAGGAGGGCCTGGCCCGGCTGGGAGCCCCAGCCGGACCTGAGCCCGGCCCGGCGGACAAACCCCAAATCCCGCCAAAGGCCCAAGCCCCGGAGCCGAGCCCAAAACCGCAGGACGCTACGGCCGCGCTTCAAGTGAGTTTGATCCGCAAGCGGGGATTTGCGGATCATGTTGGCCGTGGTGAAAGGCCCGGGGCGGACGGATCGGTCGACGCCCGCTTCAAGATGAGCATCAAGGCCCCGGACCGGGTGATCACCGCCATAAGCATCCGCTCTGCGACCGGCCAAAACTCGGCGTGGGATACACTGCCCGGCAATGGAATCTGGCTTGTGGCGGTCACTCAAAAGCGCAAGCTGGCCAACCGCAAGGACGGCAGCATTGAATACACCCTGCCGCAGGGAACCGCCAAGTTTGACCTTTGGGTGCAGGACAATAATTCCATTGCCGGAGGCAAGACCAGTTATGTGATAAAGGTGGAGTTCGCCCAAGGCCCGCCCCTGGAAGCCGAAGTGCTGGACAAGAAGTAATCCGGGTTCACCCCCGGCCGAGGGCTCAAGGGGGGATGGAAACCGCTAAACTCATTGGAGGGATTGAACCTTGAGCAATCTAACAATGCACCCAGACCGGCTATTTCCGGCCGATCCCGGAGTACGCTCGGTAGCCAGAAGCCTTTATGAACAGGTAAAGGACCTGCCCATAATCAGCCCCCATGGGCACACCGATCCATCCTGGTACGCCAAAAACATAAACTTCCCCAACCCGGCCCAGCTGATTTTGATACCGGATCACTACCTGTTCAGCATGCTCTACTCCCGGGGAGTGGCTATGGAGGATATGGGCATAGCCCGGCTGGACGGAGCTGAAGTTGAAACCGATCCCCGCAAGATATGGCGGACCCTGGCCCAGAACTACTACCTGTTCCGGGGCACCCCCTCCCGCATATGGCTGGATCACGTGTTTTATTTCGTGTTCGGAATCACCCAGCGCCTGGGTCCCCAGAACGCGGATGAGGTGTATGACCGGATAGACGCCATGCTCAAGCAGGATGATTTCAAGGTTCGGGCCCTGTATGAGCGTTTCAACATCGAGGTTATATCCACCACGGACTCACCCCTGGACAGCCTGGAGCATCACCAGTCCGTCAAGGATGGTGATTGGGCGGGCAGGGTGGTGCCGGCCTTCCGGCCCGATCC
The DNA here is from genome assembly GCA_963675675.1 of Desulfarculaceae bacterium. Classification (GTDB taxonomy): domain Bacteria; phylum Desulfobacterota; class Desulfarculia; order Desulfarculales; family Desulfarculaceae; genus Dethiosulfatarculus. Next base: position 5,035,719 of record OY776512.1, on the reverse strand, counting down.
GGTGGTGGACCCGGAGTTTGAAGGATTCGCGGACAACCTGGCCAAGCTGGGTGAGCTGACCGGGGAGGACACCGCTTCCTGGCCCGGATATCTGGCCGCCCTGGCTCAGCGCCGGGCGTTTTTCAAAAAGATGGGCTGCACATCCACCGACCACGGCCATCCCAGCGCGCAGACCGCCGACCTGAGCCCCGCCCATTGCCAGCGCCTTTTGGATCTCGCCTTGTCCGGGGCCATCAGCGCTCATGATGCGGAAATGTTCCGGGGCCAGATGCTCACCGAAATGCTGGCCATGAGCAAGGATGACGGGCTGGTGATTCAGTTGCACCCGGGGGCCTTCCGCAATCACAACCAGCAAATCTTTTTGCGCCATGGCCGTGACATGGGCGGGGACGTCCCCCAGGTCACCGAATACGTAAAAGCCTTGAAACCGCTTTTGGACCGTTTCGGCAATGAGCCTGACTTGACACTGGTGCTCTTTACACTTGATGAGACCAACTACAGCAGGGATCTGGCCACCCTGGCCGGACACTATCCAATCATAAAACTGGGTCCGCCCTGGTGGTTCTATGACAGCCCGGAGGGCATGATGCGCTTCCGGCGCATGGCCACGGAGACCGCGGGCATATACAACACGGTGGGCTTCAACGATGACACCCGTGCGTTTTTGTCCATCCCGGCCCGGCATGATGTAGCCCGGCGCATTGACTGCGCCTTCTTGGCCGAAATGGTCTGCGACCACCGGATTGATGAGGACGAGGCGGTCCCCATGGCCAGGGATCTGGCCTATAACCTGGCCAAAACCAGTTATAAGCTGTGATGAGGACCCGACACTCTTCATAGCCAAACAAGCCGCAAGCGCATGTGCAGCATAACGCGCGGCCCGGAATGTCCCGGGCCGCGTTTTTTCGCCTGGCCGCGCCCCAAGCCCGGCCGGGTCACCCCGGCCTGATGCGCGGGGGTTTCCCAGCGCATTTGCCGCCAGCCCGATTATGATGCTAATCTTTAATAAAGCGGAAGTTTGCGCTTCAGGCGTATTTCTGCTAGTTTCCCTGACCTAACTGGCCCGGATTTGGCCAGGCTGGCCTGTTTTGAGCCAGCAAAAGGCGGATTAAGCCGGCTTTAGCGCCGGGTCATGGACCCGGCCCCCTACACCTGCTGTCATTCCTTTTCCCGGTCCGGCTTTGAACAACAACCATGAAAACAAACGGAGTTTATGGCATGAGCCTAAAAAAAATCGAGAAAATTCTGTGTCCTTTGGATCTGTCGGATTTTTCCCAGGAAATACTGGAAGAAGCAATCGATATGACTGAAAAGCTGGATGCCCAGCTTATCATCCTGCATGTAATAAATGAGCGCATTTTCCAGGAACTGGAACGCGTGGCCGGACGGGTGGAGATCATGGGGCGCATGGAGGAAGACGCCTTTAACCGGCTGGAGGACGACCGGGCCGGAGAGCTAAAGGGGCTACTCAAAAAGGCCGGAGCAGCACGGGTGCCTCACCGCTCCCGGGTGTGTGCGGGGGTGCCCTGGGAAAAAATCCAGGAAGTGGCCGATACCGAAAATATAGATTTGATAATCATGGGCGCCAAGGGCCGCAGCAGCGTTTCACACGCCCTGCGCTTTGGCACCTGCGCCGAAAAGCTGTTCCGCCGGGCCAAGCGCCGGGTTTTATTCGTACGCTGAGCCATCCGCCAATCAGCCAATACGGTCGGTGCACCCCCGTATTTCAAACAGCCCGGGTGCGCTGAGCCGGCCCATGGAAACGCCATGCCATAAATAATCCGCCGCCCCATTGGCCATGAAACGGCAACCGGAATTGTAATTGTGCGGCCCGCCAGGGTGCCAGGCCGCCGCCGGATATGCCGGTCCTTTATTGTCTGATTATTATTTTGTTGTCCACACTGACCGTGGCGCCATCCACCAGATCGTGCAACACGGTTTCCAACACATAATCGCCGGGAGGCGCACCGGTCAGGGTGTAGGTCAGGTTCAGAAAGAACTCCCGGTTGGGGCGCCGGCTGGTCATGGTAAACCGTTTCAGGTTCTTCTTTCCCGCCAATATCCTTCCATCAGGGGCTTTAACCATAAAATCAACCGATACTCCGAAGGTATATCGGCCATCGGACAGTTTTTTGTGTTTGAATCCCATCGGTTCCACATAAAGCAAAATGGGCTCTCCCGGGGCATAAACATTGCCAGCCCGGGGCTCATATATGCCAAAGCCCGCACCCGGTTTGGCCAAGAGCTCCGCCTGGGCGATCCAAATACCGGCGTCCTGCCACAAGAACTCCACCGCTTCCAGCATGAGGATGACCGACTTGTCAGACTTGCCCTCTTCGTAAGCTGCTTGGCTTTGCTGCAACAATTGGGCAACCGGGCCCGAGGCCAGAGCCATGGCAGCCAGGCTGAGCGAAGCTGTCAAGGCCATGATCATTACTAACCGTTTCATATGCTCCTCCAAAAATCAGCTTAGAAAAGGGAGTGTTCGCGGGCAGGGCGATTCAAACCGCCCGGCCCGTTTTATTGCAGTACCCGTTTGCATTGAATCACCTATTCAGGGGATGCGCAAGCCAAGTCTGGCAAGGCCGTGAAAACAAAAACGACATCAATTTTTGTATGAATATTTTGAATTACCTTTCCCGCATCGGTTAATCATTAGCTTGGCATTTTCCTTTTTTTGCTTAAATTTCAAGGAGATTAAGCGTTTTCAATTTACTTTGGCCCACTGTGGGTATATCTTTTATTTATGGCATTGTGGCCGGTAGGATGCAGTGCTATGCAAGACCCTCCTAGCTGCTTGTATAAACAGCAGGGTGACTGCATTGAAAAATCCGAATCATTCGAAAATTCTGATATTGGCCAGTTTCCTGGCAGGGGCTCTGTTTCTGAGTCTTTTTTCCATTCCGCAAAAGATTGCCTTGGGCGTCGATCCCTTTGTCCTGAGAGGATTTGCGGTCCCGGTGCTGTTCGGGGGTTTCATAGGCGTAGGCCTAGGATTTGCCTACTCTTCTCTGAAGCAAAAACGGATAGAGCTGGAACGCTCCCATGAAGAGCTACGCCTGAGCGCATTACAATACCGTTCTTTTATCGAGAATCACCATGCGGTTATGCTGATGATCAATCCAAACTCCGGGGATATCGTCTACGCCAACCTCTCAGCCTGCCGGTACTATGGTTATAACAAACAAGCCCTCACCTCCATGAAAATCTATGACATCAATACACTGCCCAAGGATGAAGTAACAAAGGAAATAGACCTGGCCAAGAACCAAAACCGTGGATGTTTCCTGTTCAAGCACCGCCTGGCCAGCGGGGAGATACGCGATGTGGAAGTGTATTCCGGCCCCAGTGATTATCGGGGACAGAAACTGCTGTGTTCGGTGATCCATGACATCACTGACCGCTTGAGGGCCGAAGCCGATAAAAAACGCCTGGAATCTGAATTGCTGCAAGCCAGTAAAATGGAGGCCTTGGGCACCATGGCCGGAGGCATTGCCCATGAGTTCAACAACATCCTGGCGGCCATCATCGGTTTTTCCGAAATAGCCCTGGAAGAAGCCGCTTCGGGCAATCCGGCCCCGGAGCAGCTAAAGCGGGTCATCTCGTCCGCGGTGCGGGCCCGGGATCTGGTCAGCCAGATACTTGCCTTCAGCCGTCAAGCCATGTTCACCCTGGGCCCTCTGGAAATCAGCCCTCTGATTTCGGATGCCGTATCCAAGATCAAACTCAAATTGCCTGAAAGCATAAGCTTAAAGCTGGATATTCAGCAGGACCTTTTGCAAGTGAGAGGCAACCCGGAACAGATTGCCAGGGTTATGCATGATCTGGCAGTCAATGCCAGGGACGCAATGCCCGGGGGCGGTGTACTGACCATAAGCTGCCGTAACACAAATGAGCAAACCGAACCCGGCGGTGGACCAGGAATTTCCCCCTCAGGCGAATATGTGTGCGTGCAGATCTCCGACACCGGTCAAGGGATCTCCGAAGAAGTCATGGGTCATATTTTCGATCCCTTTTTCACCACCAAAGAGGTGGGAAAGGGAAGCGGCCTGGGGCTGGCCTCGGTCTACGGCATCATGAAATCCCATGGAGGCCATATCAAGTGTGAAAGTAAACCGTCAGAAGGCACAACCATCAAGCTTTACTTCCCGGCTCTGAAAACACCCGGCGCGCCCCCCGCAGCCGCCGGTTGATTGCGAAAATCCCCAGCGGTTCAACAATGGGCAAGTCTATTATGGATCAATCCGGCCCTCATATGGACCGGGCGCTTATGGCTCCGACACCTCCACCGGAATACCGCCGGAGGTTTCCGGCTTGCTGAAAATGACCCGTTTCCCCCTGATGCCCAGCCAGGGCTCCTCCGCGGTGAACTCCACCCCCTTCTTCCTAATCCCGGACAAGTCCGCATCCAGGTCGTCACTCACCAGACAGAAGTGATGGATATAGTCCCCGCGCTCGGCCACCGCTCGGCCCGCCGGGGTATCGCCGCCCCGGTCTTCGATGATCTCAAGCTGCACCGGCCCGGCCTCCAGCAAGGCATAACTCAGCTTTTTATCAGGGAGTTCTACGACTTCCGGACGTTCGCAGCCCAGCAGGGGGACCAGCCCGTCCAAGGTGGCCTTCAGGTCTTTAACAAATATGCCCAGATGTCCTATGCCTTGTATCATGTCGGCCTGCTCCCGAATCCACAAAAGGAATGATGATTGTTTGCCCGCTATCCAAAAGGCGCACGCACTTTTTTGCGGGACTTGCGCCAGACCGCGGCGGCCGACCGCATTTTGCCAATATGTCATGCTTTCGGTGAAATGGCCAGCCCTCACTTGCCGGGCCTATCTGGGCACTAATATAGACCGCGCAGGCCCTGCCCGCCAAGCTTGCACAGGAGAGCCCGGTGTAAGATCATGAGGTTTGACGGGTCATAATCACATACGGACAGCCAGGGGAGGCGTATATGCATAAAAGCCATTTTGTTCTTCACACAGCGGCATTCTCCATTCTGGCCCTGTTGGCCTTTCAAACCCCGCTTATGGCCTGCGGCACGGTTGACGGCTGGATTTTTTCCTACCGGCAGGGTGAAAAATACAAAGCCCTGTTTCACATGCTGGACTGTTCCGACAGCTATCAGGCCCCGGCTGATGATATAGCCCTTTTGCCCATTGTGGAAGACGCCTTGAACAGCAGTTCAAAGGTGGCCGAACTGGGCGCGGCGGTGTTCAAGCACTACAACCATCTTTGGGGCGCCCGCCAAAAGGCCGGATACCGTGAAGTTCTTTATGCCGTGAGCGGCATAAAGGAGCCGGAGCGGCTCGGAAGATACCGCGGCTGGGTGATCATCACCGCCCGCAGCGGAGCCAATATGAGGGCCAAGCCCAGCCTGCAGGGCCGGGTCATTACCTCCCTGAAATACGGCATGCAGGCTCAAATGATTTCCCGGCATGGGGAATGGGTCAAGCTGAAGGCGGTGGGCCCGGGATCGGTGGACCCGCGCTTCGAACGCAAACAGGGCTATGTGCATGAATCGCTCTTGGCCCCTTATTAATGACAATTTGGCTTCACTAAGCCGGGGTATCGGGGTTATGTTACATAAAAGGAGGCGCTTTGACGCCCGGGGGCGTCAGCCATGAAGCGGCGGGCGGGTGCTTACCCGGCCTCAAAATGGGAGTTGGTATGTTCAAAACCATGATCGCGGCGATATGCATGCTGGGACTGATGCTATCCATGCTCCCAATGGAGCAGAAAGCCCGGGCCGCCGCCCTGAATCCCCGCTGCGTGGCCAACTATTGCCCCACCTGCCCCCAGCCCTTGGGGGCTGCGCGGCATGACAAAAGGTGTCAACTCTGTCTCAAGAAAAACCTGAAACGCATAATGAATTGCAGCAAGTCGGCTGGAAGCAGCGCCTTGAGCCCGGCGATTATCGGACTATGGCAATCAAACACCGGGGTGTCCATGCTGGTGGTTCAGACCACCCTGGGCTTCAAGGGCCATCTGCATAACGCGCCGGACAGCCTGCGCAATACCTATAACCAGGCCAACATGGAGATAATGAACGCCTCACGGTCGGGCCGCAACAGCTATCAAGGGAGTTTTCTACTTCCCGGCGGCAAATGGGCCTCCGCCGAATTCACGGTGAGCGGAAACGGCATGACCAGCACACATGCAGGGGGCAAATCCATCCGCTGGGTTAAACGGGGGCGCTAACCCGGCCTGGACAGGCTATTGCGCATCACATCCGTCTCTCCCCTTCGCCCGTAAACAGCCAAAGCGTAAAGACCCCGGGCAGGTCCTTTAAGGACCTCGCGAGTTACAGACTAACGCCCCGAGCGGGCCGCTATCAATTCCCCCACGATGGCCACGGCCAGTTCCACCGGGGTCTGAGCCCCGATATCCAGGCCTATGGGAGTGCACACCCGGTCCAGGACGCCGGGAGCGAAACCGTCCTTTACGAGCCGGGCGCTTATGGCGGTGATCTTCTTTTTGGAGCCCATGAGGCCGATATAGGCCGCCCTGCTCCGCAAGGCTGCGGCCAGCACCTCATAATCGTGCAGGTGCCCCCGGGTCATGATGGCTATATAGCTTTGGGGGTTCATCTCCTCCAAATTCACGGCCCGGCCATAATCCGATATCGCCCTGGTTTCATCCGCATCCGGGTGAACCTCCGGATTTGCAAATTCTTGGCGGTCGTCTATCACCACCACCTTGAAGCCGCACCCCTTGGCCAGACTCCCCACCGCCCGGCCCACATGTCCGCCCCCAAAAAGATACAAACATGACTGGGGAGCCACCCGTTCCAGCCAATAGGCCTCCCCCCGCCCGGATTGAGCGAACTGGGGCTTGCGGGTCTTGCGGGCCTTTTGCCATAGCTCGACCGGGAGTTCGAATCCGGCGGGGTCATCTTCATCCCTGATCTGCTTTTCGAGCCGGAACGCCCGGCCTACGGTCTGGAGGGGAGCGGCATCTCCGGACAGCCAGGCACCAAGCCAGCCGGTCTCTCCAGCATCCAGGCATTGCAGAATCTGGGAGTAAAGCTCCAGGTTGGCGGGGGTGGCGGGCAGGGATTCCATAAAAAGCATGACCTGGCCGCCGCACACCATGCCATCTTTGCTGGCGTCCACATTGGTCAGCATGAAATCCACCAGAACGCCGCCATCAAGGCCGAACAACTCCCCGGCCTTTTTGATGATATCGGCTTCCAAAGGCCCCCCGCCCACGCTGCCGGCGGCGATGCGACCCTTTTGCAGCACCATCTTGCTGCCCACGCCGCGGGGTGCGGAACCTTTCTTCTGCACCACGGTCGCAAGGACCAGATCCCGGCCCCGGTTCAATAAATCCACTATGCAGGCAATGGTCTCACGCATGATTATTTTTCTTGGTCCATAGAGTTAAAGGTCCGCTTTTGCAAAGAACCCGCGATGAACCTGTAAGCCGGGTTCTGCATGAAATTCAACACCTCATCCGCGTTATGCATTCCGGCCAGATCGAGCTGATTAAGTAAGGCTACCCTTCCCGCGCCTTGGGGGCAAGACTTGAAGATGCCCCGGGGGTGCTGCAATAATGTGCGCAGATCCTCCAAGGTGATGCGGTCTCCCGGCTTTTTGGGGCAGAGCCGCAAAAATTCCTCCAGCCCCAGCACCGTCTTTTCATCGGCGGGTCTGCCCAGTCCGGACAGGCCCAAAACTCCCAGCACCAGGCCGCTTTGGCCTGGAATCACCGGTTCTCCCGCGCGCGGGGCCTTTAAGGGCAAACGCCTGGCCCCGTCAGCCTCCACCAGGATAAAGTCCGCAAGCTCCGCCTGGAAAACAGCGTCCAGGATTTGAGGGGTAAAGCCCTGTACCTTGGGCAGGGGTTCACTGGGGAGCAAACCGGCTCCGGCTGCCATAATCGAGCCAGGCTTGAGCCTCCTGGCCAATCCGGCCATGAGGATGGATGGATCGGTTTCCAGAAGCAAGGGCAATTCGGGCCGGAATATCTTGGTGGTGGTGGATACCAGCACCGAATGGCCTTTCCGGCTCAGCTCCCCGGCCAGGAGCAGCATGGCCGAGGTTTTGCCGCCGGCGCCCACCAGGCTGATCATCATGGGCGCTTTCAGACCCAGACAGGCGGACAGGCTTTGGTATTCCCGCACGGCTGGCCCGGTCACTTCAGCACCTTTTTTATCTTGTCCAGATCTTGAGGGCGGTCCACATCCCAAATGAACCTGGCATCGGGCGGAGTAACCACCCGCAGCCTTTCACGGTATTTGCGCAACAGGCCCCCTGCGCCCCGGTCGCCCTTCAGCTCCTTCAGTTCGGCCATATATTCCCTGGCCACCAGGCTGGGCGGGCCCAGATAGTCCCCCCAGCCAAGGCAGGCCAAATCCATTCCTTCCCGGGCCAATACACAGAAGCGGTCTATCAGCTCCGGGGTCATGAGGGGCTGATCCGCCAACATGAACAGCATATGGCTTGCACCGGGCGGCAGCGAAGCCAGGCCGGTTTTGAGTGAAAGCGCCTGGCCGGCTTGGGGGTTATCATTGACGGTACAGATCAGCTTGGGGTGCCGGGGCGCGGCCCCGGCCAATTCCGGCCCGCAGACCAGGATCACGCTTTGCAGCTTGGACTTGAGGGCCGCGCCCAGGGCGTACTCGAACAGGGGGCGGCCCTTGATGGGCTCAAGGAGTTTATTTTTTCCAAAGCGGGAGGCCAGGCCGGCGGCCAGGATCACTCCCGCGACATGTGCGCTCAAATCGGGCATGGCCCCTCTTGCGGATCAACCGGCCTTGGCGCTCAGGAAATCGGCATCGCTGTTGATGCGGTGCATGATCACCTCCAGCACCGAGCCCCCCAGGGCTCTGGCCTTGTCAGACACGGTGTCCATGTGGTCGGGCTTGCCCCGGGGATCTACGTCGCCGAGTTTCAGCTTATCGCTGACCTGGGCGCCGTCCCGGATCAGGCCCCGCAGGATGCCCCCTATGCCTGCCTTCACGTCTTTATCCCCCACCCGGCCCACGGTCTGGCCGGTCTCGACCATATCGCCCAGAGCCAGCAGGGTTTCGAATACTCCGGCCTGGGGGGCGCGCAGAACCCTGACCGCGGTGTGCCCGTCTATATTACCCGGAATTCCGGTGTCGGGGGAGGCAAACCCCTCCCGGAACACCCGGCCCAGGTGATGGCCCCGCATGGTTTCAATCACATAATCCGTATCCTGGCCCGCGCAAAAGCCCGGCCCCAGGGCGATGGTCAAGGGCGCTTCATCCTTGCGGGTGCCCAGATTATTCTTGGCCAATATCGCGTCGATCATTATTTGGGGCCGCAATACGCCCATGACTTCCCAGGTGGGGTCCACCAATACCGCTATGGAGCCCCGGTCCCAGACCCGCTCTATCTCTGACACGCAATCCGGGTCCCCGGGCCGGGGGCACTGCACCAACTCCCCCTTCACCTTCTCGACCTGCATGCCGCCGTCATAGACCGCCTCGGAAAACGAAACCCTGCGCCGCACCGCCAGAGGGGTGGGCACTTCCAGCATGCATATGCGTTTAAAACCGGCCTGGTACAGCCTCCAAGCCACCCCGGAGGCCATCTCGCCGGCGCTCTTTATCACTATGCGCAACTCACTCGGCTTCATATTCATCATCTCCCCGACTCATTTTCCAAATGGACATATAGGATAACGGCATTTTTCGCATTGCAGACACAATCCGCCGTGGCCCATGGCGGCAATCTGATCCGGTTCTATGTTCTGTTCCGCCAGCACCCGGGGCAACAGCAGGTCAAACATGGTGGTGGGATGGTAGTACACGCAGGCCGGAAGCCCCATAAGGGGGACCCCGTCCAGGTCTGCGAGCAGAAACATGGCCCCGGGCAACACCGGAGTGCCGTAGAAAATTATCTTGGCTCCGGCCTCGCGCACCCCGGCCCGGGTCACGTCATCCGGGTCAACCGACAGCCCGCCGGTGGTTACGAGCAATTCGCAGCCAAGCCCTTTCAGTTCAATTAGGGCCTTTGCAATGGCCCCGGGATCGTCCGGAACCTTGATCTTTTTGATCAGCTCACAGCCCAAGCCGGTAAGCTTTACTCCCACAAAATCATCAAACCGATCTTCGATAAGGCCTTCGTAGACCTCTGATCCCGTGACCACCGCCCCCACCTTAAGGCGTTTGAAGGGCAGCACTTTGATTATGGCCCCGTATCGGGCGGCCAGTTTTTCCATGTGCTCAATGGCGGAGCGCTCTATGACCAGGGGGATTATGCGGGTGCCGGCCACAATCTGGCCGGGGTGGCAGACCTGCCCGGTTTTGACGGTCGCAACTATGATGTCATTCAGGCGGTTGATCTCCAAAAGGGCGGGTACATCTATCTCCAACAAGCCGGTGCGCCGGCACTTCAGGCTGGCTTTTCCTTCCCGCGGCTGGCTCCATTCAATGGAATCATCACTGAGCGCCCGGGCGATGCGCTGGGCCGCTTCATCTTCATGCATGAGGGCGGGGGGCAGGTCCAGCACGTAGAGCTGTTTTTTGCCCATTTTCAGAAGCTGCGGGATGTCTTCCTCTGTGACCACATGGCCTTTTTTAAACCCCACGCCCTTTGACTTACCCGGTATGATGCGGGTCATATCGTGGGCCAAAACGGTTCCCACCGCTTCTGTTATGGGAATGGTTTTCATAAAACCGGAACCGCTCATATTTACTCCCCTCCTCCCGCCGGGTCCACAACAGTCCGGATTTGTTCGGCCCCGTGAATCAGCGCCAAACCTGGCCCAGCACCCGGAACCAGTTGGTGCAGCCAATCTTGGTCAACTCTTCATCGCTGAAACCGGATGCACTGAGAGCCTGCATCAGCTTGGGCAGGCCGGAGGCGTCATGAATCACATTGGGTATGGTGGCCCCGTCGAAATCCGAACCCACGGCCAGATGATCCACCCCGATGCGCTCGGCAATATACCTGAAGTGCCGCACCATATCCTCAAGCGGAGTGTCCGGTTCAAGCTCACCGTCCGGGCGTATGAACCCCACCGCAAAGTTAATGCCCACCAGGCCGCCGGCGCGGGCGATGGCGTCAAGCTGCTCATCGGTCAGGTTGCGCGGTGAGGGGCACAGGGCATGCACGCAGGAATGGGAAGCCACAAAGGGGGCCTGGGTTAGTTCGGCCACATCCCAAAATCCGGCCGGGTTGAGGTGGGACACATCCAGCAAAATACCCAGCCGGTTGCACTGGCGCACCAGCTCTTTGCCCGCCTCGGTGAGCCCGGCTCCCTGATCCCCCCCGGAATCAAAGCGCAGGGTCACCCCCTGGCCGAATGCGTTGGGCCTGCTCCAGACCAGCCCGATGGACCTGAGACCCTGTTCATAATAGCTTTCCAGGTTGGAAAGATCCGGGGCGATGGGCTCGGCCCCCTCGAAATGCAGGACCGCATGCAGACAGTCGGAAGGCAGGGGCGGGGGAAACTGGGCTGCTTCGGTTATCATCTTGAAGCGCCCACCCGACACCGCCTCCAGGTCCTTGTAAGCCTGGATGCCATTGCGGGCCATCTTCATGGCAAACTCAGGCTCAATGGGAACCTGCCATTTCAGATAGTCTTCCTGGGTGGGTTTCTGCTTTTGATGCCGCCGCCCCTTGCGGTCGCGTCCGCCGGGCGGGGGGGTGAAGATGGCGAAAAGGCCGCCTATCATGCCTCCGGCCCGGGCCCGGGGATAGTCCAGATGGTCGGCGTCCGTCAGGGTGAAAAAATCCGCCGCATCGCGTCCGTGCAAAAAGTAATCCCGCAAAGAGTCCATATGCCCATCGAAAACGGGCCACTCAGTCTGAGTTCGAATCGCCACTTGAGCCACTCCAGGTAATAAGTTCGGGAATCATAAGCAGACTATAACGGCAAGGATATGATTTCGCCCTCAATAACATTTCCCCAGATCCAAATAAATCACCGGCGGTCCGGCGGCTGAAAATCCATGCTTCAGCCATAAGACGGTAGCTTGTAAAGGCGGCCGGCGGAGTGACGGATGCATCCGCACGGCCGCATCTATTAGCTTAAAAACCCGCTATGGCGTCTTCATCCAGGCGTTTTACGATCTCCAGGCACCAGCGCACCGCGCCAAGGTAATCCTCCAAAGCGGCAAAGCAGTGGGGGGTGTGGGCGTAGCGCACCGGAACTCCCAGCACTATGGTGGGCACTCCCAGGTTTGACAGGTGCACCTTGGCCCCGTCGGTGCCGCCGCTGCTGCGCACCGCCTCTTGGTGTTTGATGCCGGTGCTCGTGGCCACATCCAGGGCAAAGCGCGCAAAACGGGGGTTGGTGATCATGGTGCGGTCCACATGGCGCAGCTGGGGCCCCTGGCCCATCCCGCCCTGGATCTTCCAGGGTTCGCTGAAGGTGTCATCCGCCGGGGTGCCTTCAAACAAAACGGCCGCTTTGGGTTTGACTGCGCGCGAACTCACCTCGGCTCCCCGCAGCCCAACTTCCTCCTGCACCGAAAGCACCCCCACCGGGCGGACCTTCAGCTCCACCGCGGCCAGTTCCTGCATGGACTCCAACACGGCGGCGCAGCCCAGACGGTTGTCAAAGGCCTTGCCCAGCATGACCCCAAGCTTGTCGTCAAACTTGAAGCGGGAATCCGGAATCACCGGCGCCCCCAGACCAACCTTCAGGTCCTGGGTGACCTGCTTGGCATCGGTAACCCCCAGATCAAGGGTGAGTTCTTCTATGGAAAGCTTCTGGTTGCGCTGCTCCGGGGGCAAAAAATGGGGCGGCTTGGCGCCCACCACGCCGGGCAGATATTTTCCTTCGCTGTTTCTGACCAGCATGCGCTGGCCCAAAACCACCTCCGGAGTCCAGCCGCCCAGCGGCACAATATGCAGCATGCCGTTTGGCTTGATGAACTGCACCATGAAGGCGACCTCGTCGGAGTGGGCCTCGATCATCACGGCGGGCGCATTCTGGTCATCATCCGGACGGGTCAAATACAGATTGCGCAGACTGTCCTCTTTAAACTCGCACGCCGTCCCGCCGAGGCAGCGGATCACATCCAGCACCTCATCTTCAAATCCAGGCGCACCGGGCGCATTACATAAATCTTGGATCAGCTCAATGGATTTATTTGTCACTGGCCGTAGTTCCTTATGATTATGGGTTTATTAAACAGGATGTTTCAATCCCCAGCCCCCGAGAGTCAGAATAAACTCCACCATTTTAATACTGACAAGTCCGTATCCGAGTCAATAAGCCGGCAGCAAAAGAACTAAAACACTGCAGCTATTATCTTAATATATCTTCAGTACTTCCCAAGCTCAAATACCGCGCCGGGCTTATTTGACCAGTTCCGCCGGAATCAGTTCGCCGGCCGGGCCACCACCATTCCGCCGCCTTTTTCGGCTTTGATCGCCCGGTGGTAAAGATCGCGCTGCAAACAGACTATGGGATCATGGGGCGGCATATAGGGCCGGTCCCGGTCCAAAAAGAGCTTGGTGGTGGGGCTGAATAAAAGCTCTTTGACCGCCCGGCGGTGATCATATTCAGCCTGCCCCAGAAGGTGGGCTATATAAAGGGCGCAGTTTTCATCCTCCGGGGCCCGCTCTTCCATGTTGCGCCCCATGGCCACGATGCTCACCTGATCCGGATCTTTAGCCATCACATACTGGGCCGTGGCCCGGGCCGTGACATATCCGGCCAAAAGAACCTCGTCCGCGTTCTCCAGGGCCAACAGGGTGCCCTGCACCCCGGCGGAGGTGCGCAGCACTGCGGCCCTGCCCGCAAACATGGCGGGGTCCCGGGACAGGATATCGCTGGGGCAATTGCCGAAATCATAGCCCTCTATGGGCACGCCGGACACCTCGCCCACCAGGATCAGGCCCGGGTCTTTTTCCTTCAGCTTCAGGCCGTCTTCCGGCGGCCCCACCAGGTATAGCTTTTCCACCCCCAGGTCGAAAAGCACCGGGGCGGTGGTAAAAGCCCGGAATACGTCAATGACCACCGCAAGGCCCCTGGCCCGCTCGGCACCGGCGCGCAGGCTGAGCAAATCCACTTTCATGCTGTTGTCCTCCCTTTTACGGCTGAATATAGCAGACTTCGCACCCAAGGGGATAGCTCCCCGGCACAAGCGGCTGGTGTCCGGCTTGTTCCCAACTTCCGGGCGGGAGCCCGCGGCGGGCATAATTTCGGCATCGCCGGGCTCACCGGGGTGATGCGGCAATGAAAAGTCCCCCCTGACAGCCAGCCGGGGAGGCTTTAATGCCTTTTACTCTATCTATCAATGCTTGAAACTCTGCATATGCTCATAGGCCCGGGCCATGGGCTGGGTCAGGTCCCAGCGCTCGGTAACCAGCTCGATCAGGGCCAAGCTGTCCGGTTCGGCATCGGCCCGGGTCAAGGCCAGGTCCAATTCACCCTCGGTTGTGACCCGCATGCCCCAGCCGCCGCCGAAAAACTCCGGAGCTTTGGCATAGCTCCAGTTCTGGAGATCATTGAAGGGGCCGTCATGTATGATGCGCTCGACTTGATAGCCGTCGTTGTTCCACACAATTACAATGGGATTGAGCCCCAGCCGGATCATGCTGGAAACCTCCTGGGCGGTCATCTGGAAAGAGCCGTCCCCCACCAGCACCACCGGACGCCTGCCCCGGTCCGCCAGGGCCACGCCCAGGGCCGCAGGCACCGTGTAGCCTATGGAAAGATAATAGGCCTGCTGCACATATCCGCAGCCAGGGGCAAGAGGCATCTCCACCGTGCTGATCATGGGCGCGCCGGTGTCCGGCATAACCACATACTTGGGCCCCAAAAAATAGCTGAGCCTTTCAAAAAAGCGGTCGGCGCTCAGCTTGGCTTCCGGTTTCAGGTCAAACCCGGCCGGGCGGTCTTTAAGAGGATGGCTAAAGGCGCTTTGGTCCAGTCGGCCAGCGGGCAACGCCTCCAACAAGGCCGGGATCAGTTCATCCAGCCCCACCGGCTCAAACACCTGCCCATCCAGCTCCACCCTGCCCATGGCGGCGTTTATCATGCGCTCCGGCTGGAGAGCCGCGCTGTATCCGCCGGTGTTGATGCTGGTGGGCCAGACTCCCAGGTTCAGCACCGTGGCGGCGCTTTCAAACAATCGCCCAGGTCCGGCATGACTGCCCCCTCCCCGGTACAGGCCCGCATATGAGGGATGGCTTTCATCGGCCGCCCCTTTGCCCTGGCGTGAAATAAGCACCGGCAGGCCCAGGTGATCCAACAGCTTTAAAAGACCGGCCTCCGCCTTGCAGCATGAGGCTTCGTGCCCCACCCACACCACGCTGGACCCCGCTGTCTTGGACATACGGGCCGTAATGGCCCGCACCGCATTTTGCAGGGCCTGGGGATCTGTAACCGGCGAGGTCCGCACCTCCAGGGGTCCGGGCGGCTGACAGGGCCTATTGACCATGTCCGTGGGCAGCTCGATGTACACCGGGCCTCGATTTTGCAGACAAGTCCTGATCGCATGGTCTATTTGCCCGGGCGCCCGGGCCGGGTCCTTGAGCACCAAGGAGGCCAGGGTAACCGTAGCAAGGGCGTGGGCCACCGCTTCGGAATCCGGCAAGGTGTGGTGCAGCATATAATCAGGGCCCCGGCGGCCGGTCATGGGGCCGCCGCTGATCACCACAAGCGGAATCCGCTCGGCCATGGCTCCGGCCACCGCGTTGGTCAGGGAAAACCCGCCCACGCCATAGGTCACGCAAGCGGCTCCGACCCCGTTTATGCGGGCGTAGCCGTCGGCGGCGTATCCTGCGTTAAGCTCGTTGCAGGTGCCCACAAGCTCTATTTTGCTGGCCAGGAGCAAATCAAAAAATTCCAGGATATAGTCCCCGGGCACTCCGAATATATGTTTAAGCCCGATCTCTTCTAAACGTTCAACCAGGTAACTTCCCACTGTACAGGGCGATTCGGGGTTCATATCTGGATCTCCATATGCAGACTTTGGTTCAAATATAAAGGCATCAGCTTATTGAGCTTATCAGACTAATCCATATCCCCGCCAGGCTCAAGCCGGATATGTTCACACACCCCCGCAGAAAAAATTGCCTTCAATATCCACCACACGGCCGCGAACCCGGAGCCTTCAAGCCAAAAAATGGCCTTAATCATACATCCTCTTGGATTTTTCAGCGGTTTGTGGCACATTGCGGTTATATCCTCTGAGTTTCACAACTCGACTCCACCGGTCTCCACATTCTGATCAGCGCCGGCAGCAGCGCATAAGGTCACAGCGGAACCGTTACTGAGCAACCTGGCCGACCAGCCTCTTGGCCGCGATCAGCTGAATTTGTTTTTGCGGATACAGATTGCGAATTGAAATGGCATCTCAACCAGCCCCTTACGAAAACCATGCTTTCGCCGGGAATTCACAGGCCCCACCCATCAAGAATTCACAACCCCAAGAGATCATCTGCAACTTTGACCCCCAGGCCGGTGAACGGCATACGCCTGTTCAAAATGAATATGGCCCCGAAAAACCCCACAGTCCGGAAAGCTCGTTTTGGTGCGGGGTGGGCGACAGCTTCCCCTCATTAAAGGGCGCTCCCAGCACAGAGTATTATTTTCAGTGCGAAAAAGGGCTGTTTGAAGACTACCTCCCGGATCTTGCGGGCAAGCGGATTTTTAAGACAGACCTGTGGGACGAGGCCAAAAACACCGAAATACTGCGCTGGACCGCCGACCAGGGCGCCATCCCTTTTGGGGTAGATATCGCCATGCCCATGGTGCGCCAGGCCCGGGCCAGCCTGAGCGCACACAGCCCCGGGCTCTGCGTGGCCGATTGCCGGGAGCTTCCCTTCAAAGATGATTGCATGGACCTGATTTACTCCATGGGAACCATCGAACACTTCAATGAATACCGCCAGGCCATAAAGGAAATGCACCGGGTGCTCAAACCGGGCGGCAAAGGCATCATTGGAGTGCCCAATCTTTTGGACCCCTTTTTGCGTCCCTTGATGGTCGCCTTTTTGCGGATCTTCGACGGATACGGTTATGGCAGCGAAAAGGCTTTTTCCTCCGGCCAGTTCACCCGCATTTTGGAGTCCGCCGGTTTCAAGGTGCTGAAGGTCAGCGGCATTTTGTTCATACCCGGATGGCTGCGCATGCTGGATCTTTTGTGCCATACCAAAAAACCGGGCCTCACCCGCATCACGGGCCCCATGATCAAGCCGTTCGCCAAACTGTATCAGAACCTCCCCGGACTGCGCAGGCATGGATATCTGTTGGCCGTGCTGGTGGAAAAGTGAGCGGCGGGGGAACTCGCCGTTTTGAATCCCAGGGCCGCCGGTGAGCTTGCCGGGCTACTCCGGGAATAAATGCATAACCCGCTTTTCAGCCTCTTCCAGGTGATGGGTGAGGGCTGACGCGGCCCCGGCCAGATCATGCGCGGCAACCGCGTCTATGATCCGCAGGTGTTCCAGCATAGACTGCTCCACATTGCCGCTGTGGTCAAAGTCCGACAGGATGACCAGCTTCATGAGGTCCTGGCAGGCGGCGAACATCTTTATCAGCTGACCGTTGCCGCTGGAATCCACAAACGTTTGATGCAGTGCGATATCAAGCAGATAGCAGCCCTGCGTATTGCCCGATGCGCGTTCAAGCTCAGCCTGTTCATAAAGCCTGCGGAGACGGCCCACAGCCTCGGGGCCCAGATCATCCAGCCCCTTTTGCAGGCTGAAGACCTCAACCAGCCTGCGCAGTTCATACAGGTCAAGCATTTCCTTGCGGGTGATCCGGCGCACAAAAATGCCCCGGCGGAAAAACTCAACCAAACCGTCCTTGGCCAACAGGGTCAGTGCGTTGCGCACCAGGCTGCGGCTGACATCCAGGGCCAGGGCCAGTTCCGCTATGTTGAGCCGGTCTCCCGGCCCCACCTCGCGCTCCAGGATCTTGTCCTTGATGATGCGGTAAACCTTATCGCCCAGGTTCTCGTGGCTGACCTTTTTCATTCTCAGGGGCACGCTGTTTCAGACCTTTCACCTATGCGGACCGCTTGCCGCATTCCCGCGCCGGCTATTGCGGCTTTTCAGGCCTAGAGCCTGTTTTTGACTGCGGCTTGAAACCCTTGGGAAAGTGCTTGACAGGCCGCTAAGGCTGTGGCTTTATGATTATACATTAATGATTAATCATTATTTGTCAATCAAAAAGCAGCTTGGCCCTGGCCGTTTTTCAAAATGGCCCAGGTCTCTAACTAGTGGATATTAAGGGAGTAGTAAAACCGTGGACCAGGTCGGTATCGGCATCGTGGGGGGCAAGTTCGCCGCAGACTTTCACTGCGATTCCTTTTCGCGCAACCCGCATGCCCGGGTGGCTGCCATCGCATCGCCTTCCGGCCCGGATGATCTAGCCAAAAAATGGCGGATTCCGGACAGCTACCGGGACTACCGGCGCATCCTGGAGCGTCCCGATATAGGGCTTATCTCAGTCTGCACCCCCAACAACCTGCATTTTCAAGTGGTTATGGACGCGGCCCGGGCCGGTAAGCATGTGATTGTGGAAAAGCCCCTGGCCACCAATCCGGAACATGCCAAACAGATACTGGCCGCCTGCGAAAAGGCCGGGGTGCTTTTGATGTACGCCGAGGACTGGTGCTTTTCCCCCGCCCTTATACGGGCCAAAGAAATTGTGGACGAGGGGGCCATCGGCGAGGTGCTCTATGTTAAGGCCAAAGAGGTGCACAACGGGACCCATTCGCCCTATGCCAAAGACGCGGCCTGCTGCGGCGGGGGCAGCTTCATCCATCTGGGCATACACCCCATAGGCTGGCTGCTGCACTTTTTGGGCGGAGAGCATAACCCGGTGGTGGAGGTCACCGGCAAAATGACCTCGGGAGGGGCCGGCAATTTCGTGCACACCGGAAACGGCGGCGAGGATTTCGGCATGGGCATGATGCGCTTTAAGGGCGGGCAGTTCGCCTTTGTGGAAGGCAATTACATCACCACCGGCGGCATGGACGACAAGGTGGAGATTTACGGCAGCCAGGGGGTATTGAAAATAGACCTCACCTTTGGTTCGCCCATAGACTGCTATTCCAGGGGCGGAATCTCATATGCCATAGAAAAGACCGACTTCACCACGGGCTGGACCAAACCCGCGGTGGATGAGTTTTTCAACCTGGGCTATGTGCCGGAGCTGGAATACTTTGTGGACTGTGTGCGCAAAGAGCGGCAGCCCTTCTATGGTGTGGACGGCAAGGCCGGACTGGCCGGCATAGAGCTGGTGGAGGCTTTTTACCGTTCCAATGCTGAGGCCCGCACCATTCACGGCTCCTGGGCCTGAGCCGTTTAAAGGAGAGCCTTATGTCCGCAAACTTCAAGGAATCGGACCTTTTGATGCCCATAACCGTGGGCGGCTATGAATTCCGCAACCAGTTCGTGGTGGCTTCGGGGCCCACGGTGAAAAACCTGGGCATGGTGCAAAAGATCGAGGCCGCCGGATGGGGCGCGGCCAGTCTGAAGCTGGCCATAGATCCCACCTATATCAGCATCCCCCCCCGCTACCGCTGGCTGAAAAAAGAAAAATACCACGCTTTCACGGCTGAAACCCGCCTCGGCTTCGAAGAGGGCCTGCGCCTGATGGAGGCGGCCCGCAAATCCACCTCCGAGCTGATTCTGTATGCAAATATGTCCTATGCGGGCGAAGCCGGGGATGCAGGCTGGGCCGCCATGGCCAAAAAATATGAAGAGGCGGGGGCCCATGTTATAGAGCTGAACATGTGCTGTCCCAACATGTCTTTCAACGTGACCAGCTCAGGCGGCGAGTGTCATACCATATCCGGGGCCAGCGTGGGATGCAGGCCGGATCTGGTCTCCCGGGCGGCCAAGGCGGTGCAGGCGGCGGTGGATATTCCGGTGTTTGTGAAGCTCACCCCGGAGGGCGGCCGCATCGCCCAGGTGGCCCGGGCCTGTTTTGACGCGGGCGTGGTCAGCGCGGGCACCACGGCCAACCGTCTGGCCATCCCGGATTTCGACGTCACCCAGCCGGAAAAAGGCATCTGCCGCTTGCAGGATGAACCCACCCTGGCCTGCTTCTCCGGCCCCTGGATCAAGCCGCTCGCCCTCAGGGACGTCTATGAGACGCGCTCGGCCTGCGATGAGGAAAGCATGGTCATGGGCTCGGGCGGGGTGGGCGCCTGGAAGGACGCGGTGCAGATGATGATGTGCGGCGCGGATTTCATCCAGGTCTGCACCGCCACCATGCTGCACGGCTACGGCATCATCAGTAAGATGATGCAGGGCTTAAAGCGCTTCATGGCCGAACAGGGCTATGCAAGCTACCGGGATTTCAGGGGCGCGGTGGTGCCTCACATAACCCCGGCACCCCAGCTGACCCTTTATGAGGGCAACGCGGTAATCGACTCTGAAAAATGCACCGGCTGCGGCCTGTGTGAACGCATAGGGCATTGTTACGCCATCAGCCTGGACGAAAAGGGCAAGGCCTCGGTCAATCCAGCGGACTGCACCGGGTGCTCCACCTGCATGGATTTGTGTCCGGCGGGCGCGGTGACGATGCGAACCGGACCCAGAATACAAAACTGAATCACAAAATAGGAGGCGTGAATATGGCATTGGCTGGCAAAACAGCCCTGTTGTTGGGCGCGGGGGTATTGGCCAAAGGCTATGCCCGGCTGCTGGCTCAAAAAGGAGCCGCCCTGGTCCTGGTGAGCCGGGGGGCTTCGGCCTCAAAGCTCAGGGACGAGCTGAAAGAAGAGGGCCTTAACCAGATATCCACCCTGTCGGCGGATCTGTCCGATCCCCAGCAGATCAAAAACACCATTAAACAGGCGGCCGGGCAGGCCGGGAATGTGGATATCATGATCTGCGGCGCGGGCGGAAACATTCCCGAAGCGGTGGCCTCCGATCTTGACGGCCTGTTGAGCATCCCGCCGGACGCCGTGAAATATGTGGTGGACATCAACCTGATGGGCAAATGGTACGCCATGCAGACCTACGCGGGCTATCTCAAGGAGGCGGGCCATTCCGGAGCCGTGGTGAATATCGCCTCCATGTCCGGCCTCACCCCGCTCACCAAGGTGGTGGGCTATTCCATGGCCTTCGCCGGATTGGAAAACCTGTGCCAAAGCATGGCCTATGTCTATGGGCATTACGGCCTGGGCCGGGTGAACAACGTGGCGGTGGGCTTTGTGTGCGGGGTGCAGAACCGCAGCCTGCTCTACAACGAGGACGGCACCCCCACCCCCCGGGGCCAGGAAATCATGGACTACACCGCCATGCACCGTTTCCTCGACGCCGAAGAAATAGCCCCCACCGTGGCTCACCTGGCCGATGACGAGGTGGCCGGAGGGGTGAACGGCTCCACCTACCGGGTGGACGGAGGCTACGGCCTGGTGGGCCTGGCCACCACTGGATGGGACTGATGAACTGCAAACATAGCCCCATGGACGTGCTCATTGTGGGCGGCGGCATGATAGTGGCGGACCTGATTCTGCCTTCGGTGCTGCAGCTCAAAAGGGAAGAGGCCGTGCGCCGGGTCACGGTGTGTGATCTCAAGGCATCCACGGTGCAGGCGTTAAAAAAAGATCCGGGCATAAACCAGGCATTCCCGGATGTGGACTATACCGCCCTGCCTGAGGCGGACAGCGGGGATGAGATCCACTCGGGCCTTTACCGCGAGCTTCTGGAACAGATGCCGCCCCATCAGGCCGTGATTGCCGCGGTGCCGGATCAGGCGCATTATCAAGTGGTTATGGACGCGCTTAAGGCAGATCAGCATGTGCTCTGTGTAAAACCTTTGGTGCACACCCTGGCCGAGGCCAAACAAATCGAAGCCGAGGCGGACAAACGCGGGCTTTTGGTGGGCATCGAATACCACAAGCGGCGCGACCGCCGGGCCCTTTTGGCCCGCAAGCGCTATCAGGAAGGCGACCTGGGCGAATTCGCCATGGGCGAGGCCAAGATGATCGAGCCCTATTATTACCGCCATTCCAACTTCCAGAACTGGTTCGGGATAGAGCACACAGACCCCTTTGTGTATGTGGGCTGCCACTATGTGGACCTGGTGGCTTTCATCACCGGCTTGAGGCCGGTTGAGGTCAGCGTGCAGGGAGTGGAGAACCGCTTTCCCAATGGAGTCAAGGCCCACATGTGGGCCAACGCCCGGCTGCGTTTTGAAAACGGGGCCCTCATGTCCGTCACCTGCGGCCTGGGTTACCCCGACCAGGGGGCGGGCGGCAATGAACAGGGCCTGAGCATATTCTTCGAGGGTGCGGACTGCGCCGGGGTGCTCAAGCACAATGACCAGTTCCGGGGCGCGGAATACGGCTTTGTGTCCTGCCAGGGACCGGCCCAAAAGCGGTTTCACTACATCAACCCGGATTTCATGCAGATGGTGCCCCATGAAGGACCCGGCTTCAAGCCCATCGGCTATGGGCCGGACTCGGTGCAGGCCAGCCTTTTGGCCATGGCCCGGATAGAGGCCGAGGCTAAAATGAGCCCCAATCAGGCGGAAGCCCGTAAAAAAGCGGCGGCCCGGATCAGCGGCCGGGGCCTCATCGCCACCCCGGGCAATTCGTATTACAACGAGCTGGTGCACGAGGCGGCCCGGGCCTCCATCAAAGCGGACGGAGACCCGGTTTACATTGATTATGAACCCGCGCCCCGCATACGCCCCAAACACGGCTAGACTGCGGGCGGAGGACAGGATTATGGCTAAATACGATATGAGCCCCATAGAGGTCCCCCCGGTGGAGACCAAATACCGCAGCATCAAAACCCCGCTGCCGGTTCCCGAATCCCTGCCCATGTTCGAATCCCTGGCCAACAGCGAGCCCCAGGCCATGGCGGGCATGCCCCCCATGGTGTGGCAGAGCGCCAGGGGATTCAGCGTGGAGGACCCGTTCGGCAACCGCTGGATAGACTGGTCCTCCGGGGTATTGGTGACCAACGCCGGGCATGGCCATCCCAAGATCAAGGCCGCGCTTTTGGAACAGATAGAAAGCGATCTTTTGGCCTCCTACGTCTTTGTGCACAAAAAGCGGGCCGAACTGACCGGAGCCTTGCAAAAGCTGGGACCCAGGCCAGACAGCGACAAGGTGTTCCTTTTGAGCACGGGCAGCGAGGCCACCGAATGCTGCATCAAGCTGGCCCGCACCTATGGCCTCAATAAACACGGTGCCCACAAAAAGATATTCGTGAGCTTCAATAACGCCTTCCACGGCCGCACCATGGGCGCCCAGCTGGCCGGAGGCCTGCCCGGGCTGAAGACCTGGATGGGCCCGGACCTGGACCTCAACTTTGTGCAGGCGCCTTTTCCTGATGGGTATAAAAACCCGGACACCTCCTTTGAGCTGTTCCTGAGTTCACTGGCCGAACAGGGGGTGGAGCCCAACGAAATCTGCGGAGTGATGAGTGAATCATATC
Organism: Desulfarculaceae bacterium; assembly: GCA_963675675.1. Lineage (GTDB taxonomy): Bacteria > Desulfobacterota > Desulfarculia > Desulfarculales > Desulfarculaceae > Dethiosulfatarculus. Next base: position 5,012,383 of record OY776512.1, on the reverse strand, counting down.
AGGGCGGCGGACCGGATTTTCTGCCGGTGGAATACGCAAAACAGCTGCAAGACTTCTGCCGCCGGCACGACGCCCTTTTGATCATGGACGAGGTGCAGTCCGGCTTCGGGCGCACCGGCAAAATGTTCTGCTATGAACTGTATGGCATGGAGCCGGACCTGGTGGCCTGCGGCAAGGGCATATCATCCTCTTTGCCCCTTTCAGCGGTGATAGGCCGCAAGGATGTGATGGACCTGTACCCCCCGGGCTCCATGACCAGCACCCATTCGGCCTCGCCCCTTTGCGTGGCAGCCGCCCTGGCCAGCCTGGAGGCCATCCAGGACGAAGGTCTGGTGGAAAACGCAGCCGAATTGGAAAAGCTGCTCATGCCCGCCCTGTATGATTTGCAGCAGAAACACCCCCGGCGCATCGGCGCGGTCACCGGCAAGGGGCTGGTGGCAGGGCTGCAGATGGTGCATCCGGGCGGCAAGGAGCCGGACCCCAAGACCGCCCTGGCCATCAACCTGGCCTGCTTCCATAAAGGGCTTTTGATGTTCGCCCCGGTGGGGCCGGGCGGGGAGTGCGTGAAAATAGCTCCGCCTTTGTGCATCACGGAAGAAGCCCTCACGGAAAGCATTGAGGTGCTGCGCGAAGCGGTGGAAGAAGTATTGGGCGCATAGTGGGGAAAAATTAATCGGCCTTTTTCTAGGGTTATTTCCTGGATATAGGCCGATTACATCTTGGTGGCAAGCGGCCGGCGGCCGATCAGATAGTTTGACTTTGCGGCCCTGAGTTGGTACCTCTGATATAGGTAGTGCTTGTTCAAAAAAAAAAGAGCTTTCGCGCGGGAGACTCATGGCCGTGGACCGCTACGAGAAAAATCCACAGAATGTCAGCCGGGCCGATTTGGTGGTGGCCATACCATCTTACCGGGAAGCGGACTTCATCTCTTTCCCCACCACCCAAGCCGCTCAAGGGCTAAGACGCTATTTTTCTGATAAAAAATGCGTCATGGTCAACTGCGACAATAATTCGGACGACGGCACCAAAGAAGCCTTTTTTGGGGCCGACGCCTTGGACATCCCCCGGATATATATTTCCACTCCTCCAGGAGTGCGGGGCAAGGGCAACAACTTCCGCAACCTCTTTCAAAAAGTGATAGAGCTGGAGGCCAAGGCCGTGGTTGTGGTGGATGCGGACCTCAAATCCATCACTCCCCAGTGGATCAAACACCTGGGCGAGCCACTGTTCAACGATTACGGTTATGTGGCCCCGCTGTATGTGCGCCACAAATACGACGGCACCATAACAAATTCCATAGCCTATCCCCTTACCCGGGCGCTTTATGGCCGCAGGGTGCGCCAGCCCATCGGTGGGGATTTCGGTTTCTGCGGCGACCTGGCCCGCATCTACCTGGAAAGCTCCACCTGGAACCAGGCGGTGAGTAATTTTGGAATTGACATCTGGATGACCACTCTGGCCATGAACAACAACATACCCATCTGCCAGGCCTATATGGGGCGTCCAAAGATTCACAAGCCGAAAGATCCGGGCGCCGAACTGGGCCCCATGTTCAGCCAGGTTGTGGGTACGGTCTTTGAATTGATGAAGCACGCAAGCGGTTTTTGGGAACAGGTCAAATGGTCCCGGCCCACCGCAATATACGGCTTTGGCCTGGGTGAGGTGGAGATGCCCCCTCCGGTCAAGGTGAGCGAAGAGGCCTTGAGCAGCCGTTTTTTGGCCGGGCTGGATAAATACGAGCATGTGTGGGAAAAGGTGCTGGCTCCGGAGCAAAAGGCAAAGGTGGATGAGATCGCCCAGCTGCCCCCGGAACAGTTCGATTTCCCGACTCATTTTTGGGCCAAGATGCTGTTTGACTACGCGGTTGCCTATGCCCGGGCGGAGATGGACACCGAGGAACTGATGGCGTCTTTGATACCGCTTTATTTCGGCAAAACGCTCTCTTTTGTGCGCAAGACCACACGCATGAGCGTCCAGCAGGCCGAAGAGTACATTGAATCCGATTGCATGGTGTTTGAAGAAACCAAACCCTATCTGGTGGAACGCTGGGCGAACTAGTGGGGTGTTTACATAAGAAGGTGTTTTATGGCCAAAATTCTGATCGTGGACGATGAGGAACACATTCGCTTTCTGTATTCCGAAGAGCTGACCGATGAAGGCTATGAAGTGGTGACCGCTGATTCAGGATATAAACTGCTTGAGCGCATTGAAGAGGAAAAACCCAATCTCATCGTGTTGGACATCAAAATGGTGGATTATAACGGATTGGATCTTTTGCAGGATATCCGCAACGGTTATTATGACCTGCCGGTGATTCTGTGCACGGCATATGACACATTTAAAGAGGATATGAAATCCATTGCAGCGGATTTCTATGTAATAAAATCGTTCGACCTGACCGAGTTGAAAAACAAGATCAAAATGGCCCTGGAAGCTTCATTGCCCCAAGAGGTCTGAGGACTTCAACCGTCTTTCAAGTCCGCTGGTTCGCGGCAGGAGGCCAGGGGCGGGTTTAAGGTCCCCAGATGCATCAACAAACATTCAGGCCCTTTCCAGCCCCGGCCGTACAAACAGTTCAGACATCCGCACCGCTTGTCTTTTTTTTACCTGTCCACCAAACAGACTGGCAACGCCCGCCACGCGGCAGGTTGCTTCTGTGGAGGCCGCGCCGGTGGAGCGGCGGAACAACCCTGAACCGGATTGAGGCCGGGTAAAGGGCGCGGTTTCAGGCGCAGCGCCGCATGATTTTACGCAACTCCTGCCAGTCCACCTGGGAGTGCTTGCAGTTGCGGCCTTTCAGCAAGAGCCCTTGCAATACGCTCTTGGGTTTGCCTTCATCGCCATATCCGCCGCGTTTAAAAGAGTGCTTGGCCAAAAGCCGGTTGCGCAGGTGCCATCCGCAGGTGATCCCGAAAACCCCGCAGGGACCGTGTTCCTTGATCTTGCGCTTGATGAACTGATCACTGCGCGAAAGCCCCCTGTTGCGCATTATGCGGGAACTGGGCACCACATAGACCTTGCCGTAGCCCAGTTCAAGGGCCTCGTTGCGGACTTCACCCACCGGGCAGCCCTTGCAGGAGCCGTCGCACAAAAGCCCTTCTTCGGGATCGGCATCCGCCGGACAGTCCAAAGGCCTCAGGCAGAAAGGCAGCAGCAGAATCCGTTTATCATAGGGCATGCGGGAAAAGCGGTCCCTGAAAAGCCGGTTGGCGGCCTTGACCAAAAGCTGCAAGTCCAGCTCCGGATCGATTGGCGACAGTATCTTGCTGAATATTTTGCCGAAACGGTAGTATATTTTCAGTGTGGCTTCGGGAAAGAAAATCCTTCCAAAAAACAGCGGCCCCAAAAGCAGCACCACGCAAGCGCCGATCACGGCCAAAATCACCAGAATCCAATACCAGATATCCACCAGCATTCACCTTGCGTTCAATTTTAGCCTACTGTTTGGTAGGGTTTACGCTATAAACATATCCCCAAAGCGGCGCTTTGTAAAACCACAATGCAACAGCGGCGGCGGACCGGCTAGCCGGGCTCTCCGTATCTTTGAATGTATGGCTTTACATTGACCTTGCGGGCGGTGTTGCGCGAACTCATGTAGCGCACCTTGCCGAACACCTCGCGTTCCGGCCAGGGCCGGTCAAAACGCCCCAGACACCAGAATATGCCCGACAGGCTGTTGGGGTCGCGGCCGTCCAGGGCGTAATGGTCATTGAAATATCGCATGATTTCAAGGGCTTTTTGGGGAGTCTCGCTCCACTGTATGATTTTCTTGCCCCACAACATGCGCAGGTAGTTATGCATGCGCCCCTCGCGCACAAGCTGGGTTTGGGCCGCGTTCCACAAGGGATCGTGGGTGCGGGCCATGAACAGCTCTTCGGGCGAGTAGAGATAGGGCCTGGGGTCTTGCGCATGACCGGCCAGGGTGTTTCGGGCCCATTCGGGTAAAGTCTCGTATTGCTCCGCATCCGGGCGGTAATGGCAGAATAGCTGCCCCAGTTCGCGCCAGGTTATGAGCTGGTCCAAAAAGGCCTCGGGTCCCGGGGCCATGCCCCACCAGCCGGAGCGGCGGCCGTCCGCCTTGGAACCCAGGCGGTCCGGGGTCCAGCCCTGCTGATTGACCAGTTCCGCGAATATCTCATGGGCCGATATATGCCCGAAGTGCAGGTAGGGCGACAGGCCGCTGACCCCGTCCTCCGAAGGCTTGTTCTGCTTTTGGTGGTAATCTAAAAGGCGCTCTTTGATAAAGCGCATGAGATGCCGCCGGGCCTCGGAACTGCCCCCGCTGAAAAGACCGGGCTCCACGTCCGGATCAATGGGCAGGCCCGCCAGGGCTTTGTGGGGTTTGTGCAGAATCTCCGCCGGGGCCGCGGGCCACTTGTGGGAGATTTCCTGGTCCAGCTCCGGCATGGCGGGCATATCCACCCCCCTGAAGGGCTCGGGGTTTGGCATGTGGGCCAGAAAGTCGGGCAGCTCCCTTTGCAGGTAACGCCGGAAGGCATGGGCCGCATTGTATTCCTTGCCCGGGGCATCAAGGGGAGTGAGCCCGGTGGAATCCACCGCTTCCATAAGCACGCCGCATTGTTTGGCCGCGGCCTCAAGCATGCGGGGCAAAAAGAAAACCGGAGACATATCCCCCACCACCACCCCCGCGCGCCGGGCAAAGGCTGCCAAAAGGCCCTTGCCCGCATCCGCAAAGGGCTCCAGATATGGGTAGTACAGCACTCCGGCTTTGGCCGCGGCCTCGGCGTTGTCCCCCATGCCCTGCACCACAAAGCTGTGCAGACGGCGGGAGGCGTGGGGATAGTCCGCCCGCAGGGCCTCCAGGATCACCAGGGGCCGGCTCAGCTCTGCGGCCCAGTAAAGGGCCCGGTCCAGGGCAAAGTTATAGGACATGCGCCGGGATGCGGTCATCCAATAAAGCACATAAGCGCCGTCCGGGTTAACCGGAGCCCCATTCATGGAGCGGATACGGTTTTGGGGTACTATTGCCATGCTTATTCCTAATCCAAAGCCGAATGCCGATTGACAAGCGGCCATTCACAATGGGAGCCTAAAATTAAGAGATGCTAACTCCATATTACAGGAAGTGTGCCCAATGTCCGAGTACGCCCGTCCCAAAGTTGTGGTGAGCCGCTGCCTGGGCTTTGCGGATTGCCGCTGGAATGGTGAAACCGTTTATGATCCTTTTGTGCAAAAGCTGGGTGAGTTCGTGGACTACAAACCGGTGTGTCCGGAAATGGAGATCGGTTTGGGCGCGCCCCGCGATCCCATCCGCCTGGTGGACCAGGAAGATGCAATCCACCTGGTGCAGCCGGCCAGCGGCCGGGACCTGACTGAAGATATGACAAAATTCTGCCGCAAGTTTCTGGGCGGGCTCAGTGGCGTAGACGGATTTGTGCTGAAAGGCCGATCGCCCTCCTGCGGACCGGTGGACGTGCGCATATACTCGGGACCGGAAAAGGGGGCTTCCGCCCGCCGGGGTCCCGGCTTCTTTGGCAAAGCCGTGCTGGAGAGCTTCCCCCAGGCGGCCATTGAGCATGAAGGCCGGGTGCTTAATTTCCAGATCCGGGAGCATTTTTTGACCAAGCTGTTCACCCTGGCCAGCTTCCGAAAGATAGCCCGGCGGCCCACCTTCAAGGCCATGAACCAGTTCCAGGCCGAAAACAAGCTTTTGTTCATGGCCTATAACCAGACCGAAATGCGTAAATTGGGCAGGGTCACGGCCAACCTGGAGCGCAAGGACGTCAAGGAAGTCTGCGCCGAGTATCAGGCCGGGCTTGTGCGCCTGTTGAATAAAGGCCCCAAGTTCACCTCCAACATAAACGTGCTCATGCACGCCATGGGTTATTTCAAAAAGGAGCTGAAGGCGGTTGAAAAGGCGCATTTTTTGGATTTATTGGAACGTTACCGGGCGGGCAAACTGCCCCTCAGCGCCCTTTTGACCCTGCTGGCTTCCTGGGTGGCCCGCTTTGAAGACCCCTACCTGGCCTCCCAGACCTACTTTGCGCCCTATCCCATGGAGTTGGTGGAGATCACTGATTCGGGCAAAGGGCGTGATTTATAGCTGCATAAACAGAGTCCAGCACAGTTCAAATGATCGAGCCGCCATTTCGTTGTAAATCAAACAGCTTTGAGATTAATTTGGCTTCAGGTCACAGCATCTGGTTGCAAATCCCTTAAGCGGCTGGCAGCATAGGGATAGCATAATATTGATTTTGATTCTCGATAAGCCCCAAGTCAGTGTGCGGCGCAATCTCTTTTAAAGGAGTGAGTATGGGGTCCAATCCGCCAACCAGTCAAGCCGGAGCGCGGTATTCCACCGATCCGGCGGATTTTTTTTACATGAGCCAAAACGTGCCCTGCCAAGAGGCCTGTCCGGCTCTAACCAACATTCCGTCCTATATCAGGGCCCTTTATCAGGGTGATCCCGCCGGGTCCTACGCCATAAACCGGGCGGCCAACCTGTTCCCCGGAGTGCTGGGGCGCATCTGCTCCCGGCCTTGTGAGGATATGTGCCGCCACGGCGAATCCGAACTGGGCGAGCCGGTGAACATCTGCCACCTCAAACGGGCGGCGGCCGACTTCGGCGGCAAAACTCCGGATACACTCACCCGGCTTTTTGCACCCAACGGCAAAAAGGTGGCCGTGATCGGAGCCGGTCCGGCCGGCCTGGCCGCGGCCAATGACCTTTTCAGCCTGGGATTTGAGGTGACTGTGTATGACGCCCTGGAGCGGCCCGGGGGCATGCTGCGCTATGGAATCCCGGAGTTCCGCCTGCCCCGGGACGTTCTGGATGCAGAGATCGAGGCTGTCATCTCGGCCGGGGTGGAGCTGAAATGCGGAGTCAAGGTGGGCCAGGATCTGCCCCTTGAGCAGCTTGACCGGGAATATGACGCGGTCTGCGTGGCCGCCGGCTGTTATGCGCCCAATATGCTGCGGGTGCCGGGCGAGAATCTCGGCGGGGTGTATACCGGGCTGGATTACATGATGCGGGTAAACGCCGGACTGCCGCCGGAGACCGGACAAAAGGTGCTGGTTCTGGGAGCGGGGTTCACCGCTTTTGACTGCGCCCGCTCCGCCCTCAGGCTGGGGGCCGCTGAGGTCGGCATCTGTCTTCGGCGCACCGAAAACGAACTGCAAGTCACCAAAGACGAGGTGACCGAGGCCAAAAGGGAAGGCATAAGGCTCTCGGGCCTGATGACCGCCAGCGCCATCAAGGGCCAAGGCCGGGTGCAAAAGGTTGAATTTGTGCGCACCCGCCTGGGCGAGCCCGATGCATCCGGACGCCGGGCGGTGCTCAAGATCGAGGGCAGCGAGTTTGAAGTCCCCGCCGATACGGTGATCGTGGCCACCGGCCAGCGCAGCGCGCCCATGGGCCTGCCCGGAGAGGACGCCGGCCTTAAGGCCGCCGAGGGCGGACACTGGGCCAAAGCCGCCGGGGCGGTCTATGTCTGCGGAGACTATCTGCGCGGGCCCAGCACCGTGATCCAAGCCGTGGCCAGCGGACGGCGCACCGCCGAGCGCATCGCCCGCGACCTGACCGGAAGTGAGCACCGCAACGACTGCGTACGCATGGAGGACGCCGGGATCACCGACCGGGTGCGCACCTGGGACTTCATCCCCCGCACCCGCATGCCGGGCATAGAACCGGTGGAGGACCGTTTCAAAAACGCCGGAGCCGAAGTGGAGCTGGGCTTCGGCCATGACGCGGCCCACACGGAATCCCAGCGCTGTTATCTGTGCTACCTGCACTATGAAATAGACATGACCCGCTGCATTTACTGCCGCTACTGCCTGGATGTGGCCCCCCGGGACTGCATCAAGATGGTAAGCGGGGTGAAGACCAACGAGCTGGGCGCCATCGTGGGCTATGAAGAGACCACCGACTGGAGCCTGGTCAACGCGGTGATCATAGACAACACCCGCTGCATCCGCTGCGGAGAATGCATGCGGGTCTGCCCGGTGAAATGCATAGACGTGACCAGAGTCGAACGGGTGCAGTGCCTGGCCGCTGGGGAGGATGCCTAATGGCGACTGAACGCTACGTAATCATCGGCAACGGCCCGGCGGGCCAGGAAGCGGCCTTCACCCTAAGAAAAGCCGCGCCGGAGGCCCGCATCTGCGTAATCGGCAAAGAGGCTTACCGCTGCTACCGGCCCCATCTTTTGCCCCGCTATGTATGCGGGCAAACCGGTCTCAGCGACCTGTATATGAAACCCCTGGAGGCTTACCAGGAAGAGAATATCCAGCTTCGCCTGGGCCAGAAGGTCACCCGGGTGGACCTTGGCGCCCGCGAACTTCTCTTGGCCCACAACGAGGCGGTGAGCTTTGACGGACTGATCGTCGCGGTGGGCGGCCATACCCGCATACCGGAGCGCTACCAGGTGTTCAAGGACCTGTTTTTCACCCTGAAAACCATCCAGGACGCCCAGCGCTGGCAATCCCGCCTGGAGGATGTGGACAACGTTTTGCTCATCGGGGGAGACCTCACTTCCCTGAGCCTGGCGAAATCCCTGTTGCAGATGGGCAAACAGGTGCGCATGGTGCTCAGCGAAGACGCCTTTTGGCCGCTTCGGGAGACCGACGACGCCTCGGCCCAGGTCATGGAGCGTTTGGCCGATGCCGGGGTCAGATGCATGCCGGGACGCCTAAGAAGCGTGGTGCGCTATGCACGCAACCATTATGAAGTGGTAACCGACCAGGGCTCTTGCGAAACCGGCCTGGTGGGGGCCTTCTTCGGTCTCAGGCCGGATGTGGGATTCCTGGCCGGATCGGGTCTGGTCATAGAACGCGGCATTTTAGTGGATGAACACCTGGCCGCGGGGGTGGAAGGCGTCTACGCCACCGGCGACTGCGCCCAGGTCTACAGCCCGGGGCTGAAGGATTACTGGGTCTCCATCGGTTATCAGAACGCATTGAAGCTGGGGCGCATAGCGGCCCACAACCTGGCCGGAGGCCAAAAGCGGATTTCAGCAACCCCTGAAAGCATTTTCAGCGACCAGGGCGTGCATGTAAACACCTCATGGTGGGCGGAGTTCTAGTATGGCTAAAGTGGATATAACCATAGAGGTATGTGGAACCAGCGGCGACGGCACCATCGCGGCGGGCGGCATCCTGAACCAGGCCATGAGCCTGGCCGGATATTCGGTCCTGGCCTTTGACACCTATCCGGCGGAGATCCGCGGCTTTGGCCGCTGCGTGACCCGCTCCCGCTTCGGGGACACCGGACAGGTGGCCCTGGTGGACAGCACCCAGCTTCTTATCAGCCTGGACGATGAGCAGTCCCACAGCCGATTGCCCTTTCTGGCCCCGGACGCGATGGTGATCTTTGAATCCAACCCGCCGGTGCAGGTTACCGAAGACAAATCGCTTTTGGCCCAGCTCCCCCCCAGCACAAACCTTTTCGGGGTGCCTTTCAGGGACTTGGCCGCGGCGGCCACCGGCAGCGTGCGGGGGCGCAACTTGGCCTGCCTGGGCGCGCTGGCCGCGCTTTTGGGCCTCTCTCCGGAGCCCTTCCACCAGGTGATAGGCAAAAAATTCGGCTCCAAGGGCGAAAAGGTGGTGCAGGGCAATATAAAGAGCTTTGACGCCGCCTTTGACTATGCGCTCAAGGAATACGGCCCCCGGCTGCCCGACCCCCTGCCCAAGGTTCCGGAGCTGCCCGAATCCAAGCTTTTGGTCTCGGGCAATGTGGCCATCGCCGAAGGCGCGCTGGCGGCGGGCGTGAAGAACTATTTCGGCTATCCCATCACCCCGGCCACTCCCATCATGGAGTACCTGGCCGCCAAACTGCCCGAGCGGGGCGGCATGGTGGTGCAGATGGAGGACGAGATAAGCAGCATCGGCGCGGTCCTGGGCAGCTTCTATGGCGGGGCCCGGGCCATGACCGCCACCTCGGGGCCGGGTTTCGCCCTAATGACCGAACTGATCACCCACGGGGTGTCCAGCGAAACCCCGGCCGTGATCGTGAACGCCCAGCGCGGGGGGCCCTCAACCGGGCTGCCCACCAAGACCGAGCAATCCGACCTGCACGCGGCGGTCTGGGGAGGCCCGGGCGACACCGCCCGCATCGTGATAGCGCCCACCAATGTCACCGAGTGCTATCACTATACGGCCAAGGCCTTCTGGCTGGCCGAACGCTTCCAGACCCCGGTGATCGTGCTGACCGATTTCTTTTTGGACAACCGGGTGGAAAGCGTGGACCCGCTCAGCTCCGATCCGGCGGAACTGGCGGACGCCAATGTATATCCCGCGGAAGAAGACAAGGGCAATTATCTGCGCTACCGCCTGACCGCTTCGGGCATATCCCCCCGGGCCCTGCCCGGCCAGGAAGGCTGCATCTATACGGCATCCGGCCTGGAGCAAGACGAAAACGGGCATCCGGATTTCTCGCCCAAGGTGCACCAGGCCATGAGCGATAAAAGGGCCCGCAAGATGCAGGGAGCCCTGAAGGACCTTTGGCCGCCTGAAGCATTCGGCCCCGAGGGAGAATTGGACCTGGGGGTGATCGGCTGGGGCTCCACCTTTGGTTCGGTTCTGGAGGCGGTCTGCGACGCCCAGGAATCCGGCCGCCGGGTGGCGGCGCTCAAAGTAAGCACCCTGTCCCCCCTGCACGCCAATGAGATTCACGCATTTTGCTCCAGGTCCAAAAAAATCCTGGTGCCGGAGCTGAACGCCGAAGGCCAGCTGGGCAACCTGATCGGGCATTTGGTACACAAAGAAATCATTAAACTCAACCAGGCCACGGGAACCCCCATGTTCCCCTCGTTCATAAAACAAAAAATCCTGGAAATCTTGGGGGAGGCGGCGTCATGAAAACTCCGGCCAGAGAAGTAGCCAAGAGGATCAATGACCTCAAGGATAACCGCCGTTTTTCGGTGCGCTCGAAGCAGCTGCCCACCTGGTGTCCGGGCTGCGGGTATTTCGGCATCCACCAGGGCATAGGCGACGCCATACAGGAACTCGGCCTCAAGCATCACGAAGTGGTGGCCATCTCCGGCATCGGCTGTTCGGGGCGCTATCCCTTTTTCGCAAACACCTATGGCCTGCACGCCACCCACGGCCGCTCCCTGCCCATGGCCACCGGCCTGAAGCTGGGCCGCCCCGAGCTGACCTGCATCTGCGTGGGCGGCGACGGCGACGGCCTGGGCATCGGCGGGGCCCACCTGCCCCATGCCGCCCGCCGGAACATCGACCTGACTTATGTGTTGTTCGACAACTCCATTTACGGCCTGACCAAGGGCCAGCCCTCGCCTTCCAGCCAGGTGGGCCTAAAGACCAAGGCCAGCCCCCAGGGCAACGCCTTCAGGCCCATAGACGGCACCTTGATGGCGCTTTCCTATGGCACCACCTTTTTGGCCCGCTGCTTTGCGGGCGATCCGGTGGGCATCAAAGAGGCCATGATGCAGGCCATTCAGCATCCCGGTTTTGCCATGCTGCATGTCTATTCCACCTGCCTCACCTTTGATAAAAGCTACAAGACCTGGGACAACCTGCATGAATGGATTCACCCCCTGCCGGAAGGATATGACCCCACGGACCGGGCGGCGGCCATGACCCATGCACTTGAGGATCAGTTCAGCACCGGATTAATCTACAAAGAAGGCTGAGCGGGAAAATTTGGAGCGGAGGACAAATTGAGCATATTGTGAAACCCTTGGCTGGAAAATTATACAACTATTCAAAAATTTTCCGGAAAACTGCACCACCGGAAAAATATGCAGGCCTGACTTGCATAAGAGCAGAGGATTATTAGATGAAAATATTATTGGTTTACTATTCTTTGTATGGACACGTCTACAGCATGATGCAGGCGGCCAAGACGGGAGTCGAATCCGTGGAGGGTGTGGAGGCTGTGTTGCGCCGGGTTCCGGAAACCTTATCCCAAGAGATCTTGGAAAAGATGGGAGCTCTGGAAGCGCAACGGCAACAGGCCGCCATACCGGTTTGCTCCATTGATGAACTGGGCCAGGCGGATGCGGTCATATTTGGGGCGCCCACCCGCTTTGGCAATGTGTGCGGCCAGATGCGTCAGTTCCTTGATGCCACCGGAGCCCTGTGGGCACATGCGGCCATGGTGGGAAAAGTGGGCAGCGTCATCACCAGCTCAAACACCCAGCACGGTGGTCAGGAAACCACCATTTTGACTTTCCTCCCCAACCTGTTACACCACGGCATGGTGATTGTAGGGCTGCCCTATACCTTCACAGGACAATCAACCATGGAAGAGATCAGCGGTTGCTCTCCCTACGGAGCTTCCTGCATTGCCGGGCCCGACGGCAGCAGAATGCCATCTGAAAATGAGTTGGCCGGGGCAAGATACCAGGGTGAACATGTAGCCAAAATAGCAAAAAAACTGGTCTCCTGAACAGCCAAGGGGATTTGCCAACCCCGGTTGGGAAGGGACGGTAGGGGATGGTGCGGAGTTCACGCCGTCCCTTGCCTCATTGGTTGCAGATGATCAATTGTGCTTGACTCGTCTTGAACAACGAAAGCAGAGTTCACCGGAACGCGCCAAATTTGATACGGAAGAGGTCTTCCGCCAGGTAACCAGTTATTTTCAGGTTCCTTCAGATGATGAAGGTTTTAATATTGAAGTCGTGAACCAATAGGGATCGTCACATCGAGGAGAGGTGGAAATAAGTTAACATGCCGCTGATCCCCTACACGATCAAATCTAATGAAAAAGGTGGCCGAGTCCAGGAGGCTGCTTCACGAATTAATAGCCAGAACAAGGGATGAATAAATAGGGAATGATATTAATACCACAAGATCAAGGACGGTTCTTCCAATAACAGCGCCTGATGTCAACAAGAATATAAGCCCGGCAGCCAGTGAATGATAGCCTAATGAAACAAGACATGTTTTTACTGGTTTTATATTGTGCGAGAGCTTTAAGAGGTAAGCCACCAACCCAATTTCCATTACCCATGACAGCCAAATTCCCCCATAGGGAACCAAAACCGCAATTAGTGAAACTAGACAGATAGCATGCATCGCTCTAAAGTAAAAGGGGTTGTCCCCATAACACACCGGCTGTTTTTTGCGAATCAATAGCTTTCCCACCACCCAGCAATAACATGACTTGCTGATATGTATTGCTAAGCCGATGAAAAAAGATTCACTGTTTGATTTCAGTAATATTGAAGAATAATGGTTCGGGAATTTTGCCAGCAAAAACGATTCCGGTTTGACTTGGTCAAACCAGACTATTTGGATTCCGTATAGTATTAATCCAAATAAAAGGAAGCCAAATCCCGTGGGATTGTACAGATAGGAACTGCCTTGCGAATAGCGTAATACTATTTCGATAAATTCGTGAAGAATATTGTTTTTGCTGCTTTCATCCATGCCTTTGACCCTAGCTTATGCGGCAGTCTGCGCAACCCCGATTTTGTCAGGTTCCTTATAGCCCTAGCTGGCCTCGGAAAAGCGTATCCTTGATGCTCCAAGGCCACAAACATGCCATACTGGACCCTGATTGTTCTGAAAATTGGTCGGGATATCCTAATTCCCCCATTTACCGTGCATAATATTCCATTATTAGCCGCCTAGTCAATCTTCCGGGTTTCCAGTTCAGCCAGTGCCAACAATCGCTCGGTAGTTTCGGGGTCCGTGATCTTTACTTAAAAAACCCGGCATACCCGGTTTACCCGGCACACCTTGGAGTTGATGCTTTGCATAAAAAACCGGGCCGCAAAAAGCCGCTCCGGTTTGGTTTTACCCATTTGCCGGTTTTCAGCCTCCCCCCAACTCCTTATGCCGGAAGCAGCTCACCAGATGGTCATTGACCAGGCCGATGGACTGCATGTGGGCGTAGATGATGGTGGGGCCCACAAAGCTCATGCCGCGTTTTTTGAGCGCCTGGGAAATATGGCGCGAAAGCCCGGTTTCCGCCGGTATCTGATTTAATTCGCTGAAGTTGTTCTGTATGGGGGTGTGATCCACAAAGGACCAGATGTATTGGTCAAAGGAGCCGAACTCATCCTGTATGGCCATGAAGGCCCGGGCGTTTTTGATGGCCGCGTTAACCTTTAGCCGGTTGCGGATGATTCCTTTATTCTGCAAAAGCTCGGCAATCTTGGCTTCGCCATAGCGGGCGACCTTCTTTACATCGAAGTTATCGAATGCCTGCCGGAAGGCCTCCCGTTTTTTCAAGATGGTTCGCCAGGAGAGCCCGGCCTGAAATCCCTCCAAAACCAAAAGCTCAAAATGCATGCGCTCATCATGCAAAGGAGTGCCCCACTCCTTGTCGTGATAATCGTGATACAGCCGGTCTTCGCCCCATGGGCAGCGTGTACGGTTCATTTTTGGCCTCGCGTTCGGGATTGATTCGCCACGGTACGGGTTGCTGTCAAGTTACAGAAAAAACGCCTCGAAGGCCAGACAAGGATTAACCCAAAAGCGCCTGATGCCTCCCCGGCGGATAGCGTAGTCATGGGCCATCAGCCTTAGAGTATTATAAACATATGCCAACAACTATTGCTTTTCTGGCCGGAATTGGGGATATATACCTGGTGAGGCGGTGCGGACAGCCCGCCTTTGCGGATTTACACCTTAAGAGCTGTTTCGGAGATTGATATGGGAGTTACCAAAAGAGCCCGGGAGTTGCCGGCTTTCATAGCCATGGATGTATTGGAAAGGGCCAAGGAGCTGCAGGAACAGGGCAGGTCCATCGTGCATCTGGAGGTGGGAGAACCTGATTTCGACACCCCGGAAGCGATTATCGACGCGGCCGTGGCCGCCCTGCGCGGCGGAGACACCCACTACACCCACTCCTGCGGCATACTGGACCTGCGCGAGGCTGTCAGTCAGCATTACCGGGAGCGCTACGGCGTAAAGGTAGACCCCAACCGCATCCTGATCACCTCGGGCACCAGCCCGGGCATGCTCCTCATGTTCAACGCCCTGTTGGAAAGCGGCGATGAGGTGATAATCTCCGACCCCTGTTATGCCTGCTATGACAAGTTCATCAGCTTTTCGGGCGGAGTCCCGGTGCGGGTGCCGGTCAGCGATGAAGACGCATTCCAGTTCCGGCCCAAAGAGATCAAGGCCCGCCTGACCAGCCGCACCAAGGCCATTTTGATAAACTCTCCGGCCAACCCCACCGGACAGTTATTGAGCGCCGAGCGCATAAAGGCCATCGCCGAACTGGCTCCGGGTGCGGATGGACCGCCCTATGTGATCTCCGATGAGATATATCACGGCCTCAGCTATGAGGGCGAAGAGCACAGCATCCTGGAATACACCGACACCGCCTTTGCCCTGAACGGATTTTCCAAGCTCTATGCCATGACCGGCTGGCGCCTGGGCTATCTCATCTGTCCCGAGCGCTATATGAGACCCTTGCAGAAGATGCATCAGAACTTCGCCATCTGCGCCCCCTCCATGGCCCAGCGGGCCGGAATCGCGGCCCTGACCGGGACCAAAGAGGATACCGCCCGCATGGTGGAAAAATATAACCAGCGCCGCAAACTGATGGTAGCCGGGCTCAAGGAATTGGGTTTCGGCATCAAAGTCGAGCCCACCGGCGCCTTTTACGTCTTCGCACGCTGCGATTTCCTTGATCCGGATGACTACAGGCTGGCCTTTGACATCCTGGAAAAGGCGGGGGTGGCTTGCACTCCGGGCCGGGACTTCGGCCCCGGCGGCCATGGCTTCCTGCGCTTTTCCTACGCCAGCAGTGTTGAAAACATCAAGGAAGGGATCGAGCGGCTGGGCCGGTATATTAAAGAGCGCCAGGGATAATGCTTTGGAGTTCAAATTAAAAACCACCCAATTCATCACCTCGGCGGTGGAGCCCGGAGGCTATCCGGACCCCGGACCGCCCGAGGTGGCCTTTGCGGGCCGTTCCAATGTGGGCAAGTCATCTTTGATCAACTGCCTCACCCGGCGGAAAAAGCTGGTCAAGGTGTCCCAAACCCCCGGACGCACCCAGCAGATCAACTTCTTTGACCTGAACCAGGGTGAGCTGTATCTGGTGGATTTGCCGGGCTATGGCTTTGCCAAGGTGCCAAAGGTCATGAAGGCGAGCTGGAAGCAGATGGTGGAATCCTATCTGGAGACCCGCTCCACCCTGAGGGCGGTGGTGGTGATTCTGGATATCCGCCGCGAGCCCACCGGGGATGATATAATGCTCTTGGACTATCTCAAGGCCCGGGGCATACCGGTGATTATCTGCGTGACCAAGGCGGACAAGTTCTCCAACAACAAACGCATTTCCCGCCTGGCCAAGCTGAAACCGGTCCTGACTCCATACGACCCCGGTTTCGTGCCGGTAAGCGCCCTGAATGCAATGGGCTGGGAGACCACCTGGCGGCGGATCTGGGAGATGAGCGGTTTGGCGGGCGCCGATGCGGAGATGTAATTTTTGATGTGATGACCGGGGCATACCCGGTCATGCAAGCAAGGATGAGCCGTCCTTAACAATGCCTGACAAGCGGAACACAACCTACAGAATTGACATCCAATTCAAGGCTTGCGTGGATTCGCTTTCGCTTCTCACCCGCTTCATGGCCAATGGCAGGGATTCTTTGCGTATTCCCGAACCTGAATACCGCGCCCTGGAGCTGGCCGCCGACGAGGCGGTGACCAACGTCATACAGCACGGGTGTGTTCCAAGCCCGGAATCCCGCATCAGGCTGTGCCTCAGCCGTCAGGACCAATGGGTGACCCTGACCATAGAGGATGAAGGAGTGGCCTTTGACGCCCCTTGCCCGGCGCCGAGACCGGACCCGGACAAGCCCTTGCTGAAGCGTAAAACCGGCGGACTGGGTTTGTTCCTCATCGAACAGATGGTGGACGATGTTAAGCGGCTGCGGGTGCAGGGCACCAACCGGCTGGTCTTAAGAAAAAAGCTGGAATAACAAACCCACACTATAACCTTGCTTAACTGAACCTTTTCTGCAATAACGCCGGGAAATGCATAAAGTCCATTTGCCTCCATTTTGCATGTCAGCGTAAAAAGGGGCTTACAGATATTTCGTGAAGGTTTGAGTATGCCCTGCGGGCTGTTACGCACTTCATTATGACTTTATATGTAGCGCTACCCGCAAGAAAAAGCTCCCTGAAAGATGTTTCAACGAGCACCGAAGCACTGCTGATTAAAACGTTGTCACTGGGCAATAGTGCGGGGTTCATAATGTCACGGCACATGATTTTTTGCGAGTTGGGATTCTTAAGAGATTTCGAGCTTTTCGATCTCAAAAAGCGACAACCCTTTGAGCCGCCGGAGGCAATCTTAGTGGTTACGAAAAAGATAAGATAAATTTTTCTTGGGGAGATTCTGCGCCTTTTAAATGGTCAATGCCGCAGGCTGCGGCAGCCTACAGGGGCAAGCCCTTACTGGTCAGACGGTCTCCGAGTATGGGTTGCGGCCATTTCCCCGTGGCGGCACGCCACCTCGCCATCCCCCCTTACCCCCCGGCTCGCGAAAAACCCATCAAGATACGCCGACCGGCATTTTTTGTATGATAAGGCAAACTCAGTTCCAGCCCAAGCCTAAAGATAAAACGCTGTGCGAAGTAAAGATGATAGTGCGTTCACAGCCTGAGTCGTAAACACAAACCTTCACGAGATATCTAGTGCAGCAGCTTTTCTGCTTATTTTCATGCAGTTCACCCTGCCCGGCCGTTTAGCGGGAAAGGCTCTTTGCCCGTCCGGCCAGGGCTGCGGCCCGCTCTTTGATTTCAGCCAGACTGCGCCCGGCCTTATAAAGATCCGAACCTATGCCGAACCCCGCCGCTCCGGCCCGCCAGAACTCGGCCAGGTTATCCGGATTCACCCCGCCCACCGGCAAAAGCGCCATATCAGGAGGCAGCACCGCCCTCATGGCTTTCAGCACTCGGGGGCCGACCATCTCGGCCGGGAACAGCTTGATGGCGTCAGCCCCGGTTTTGATTGCGTTAAAGGCCTCGCTGGGCGTGGCCACCCCGGGCACGGCGTACATGCCAAGGGCCTTGGCCGCCTTCACCACCTCAGGATTGAAATTGGGCGACACCACCAGTTCCCCACCCGCATCCTTGACGCCCGCCGCTTCATCGGGTTCCAGCACGGTGCCGGCTCCGATCACCGCCTGGTCCCCGTATTTTTGCGCCAGGACAGCTATGCTTTCCAAAGGCTGGGGGGAATTGAGGGGCACTTCAATCACCCTGAACCCGGTTTCGATCAATATTGCGCCCACTTCCGGGGCTTCCTGTGGGGTGAGGCCCCTCAAAATGGCGATCAGGGGCAGGGTTTTCAGGGCTTCAGCCAGTGCAGGTCTCATGTTCAGCTCCTTTGAATCAGTCCGCCCGCTTGGGCCAGATTCCACAGGCCGCGTACGAATGCGGCGTTTCCGTCTTTCAATTCGTTGCCGATGCCGAAATGCTTAAGAGCGGCGGCATAACTTTGGCCGATCTTTTCCCCTCCGATGACAATGACCTTCTTTGGCCGGGGGAAAAAGTCCAGCATGCCCTTTATTTCATGCCCCAGGAGGATGCCCGCGAAATAGGAGTGCAGGCCGCTGCCCGGTATATTCTGGTAATACCCCTGGGTGCGCACCCCGAAAAGGTGATGCAGCACCCCGCCGGGCTCTGTGGAGCGGACCAGACCCATATTGAACGCGTCCTGGTCCAAGTCCGCACGGTCCTCCATCAAACGGCCCAGGATGCTGTGTCCGCTCATCACATCCAAAAGCTCCCCGCTCATATTAGTGTGAAAGCCGGTGATTATGCCGTCTTCAATAATGAGCCATTTGCTGTGGGTGCCGGGCAGGCACAGAAGATTTTTACCACCGGGCAGTTCGCTTATCACACCTGCCACCTGGGTTTCCTCCCCCCTTATGATATCCGGCACCCCGCCCAGGGCCAGGGTGGTCAGGCCCGGCACAATATATCCGGTGCGGCCCGGGGCGACTTCCACCGGATGCAAGGCGGAACTCAAAGCCTCCAAACCGGTGGGAAGCTTGAAATGCGTTGCCAGGCTCCAGCCTTGCTCACAGCCGATCATGCCGGCCATCAGCACCGGGACTTGGGGGTATTCCTCCAGCCAGTCGCCAATCAGGCGGTTGAACTCTTTTGCAAAAACCCCCTGCGCCACTTTCATAATACCGCTTTGGGCCTGGCGGGTTTCAAGCACACTGCCCTTGCCGTCCAGCAGAAAAGCCCGGAAATTGGAGGTCCCCCAGTCCGCGGCGATCAAGAAAACATCAACCATGTTTATTTTCCAATCTGTGTTTTTGATATTTGAACAGCAACCCCGAATATGCCCTTTTTCGAGCAGTCAGGCTCAATATTACTGGCCTGCGGCCTAAAAACAATATCCATAAATCACGCCGCGAAAAGTCGGACAAATGCATCCGGGTTTATCTAAATGGCGATATTGCCTTACTTGACAATAAAAACCTTGACATATCATGTCAGTTATTCGCAAGATTTTGCGTCGTTAAAAAACCCCGGCCAATAGCAGGGCATGCGGTTTGTATCAGAGTTTGCCTTGGGTGAGCCCAAAGGCTACATCCCGCCGGCCCGGGCCATTACAGCACAGTTTATTTACTTACGGAGGAAAATCTATGTTTTATGAGGCAGCTGCCGCCCCACAGGCAGAAGGCGATATTTCCGCTCTGGTTGTGTTGAGTCCGAGCCAGGGCCGCAGGCTTTTGGCTAAAGCCGTCGTGGCCTGTGCAGAGGTGCAGAAGGCCTATAAGAACGGCATGATAATTTTGGGACGTGGCATCACCAACGCCTATGTCTCCGAAGAGCTTTTTGGAATCGAGGTGGAACCCAAGGCGGCCCAGACCGTGGGCATGGTGGCAGACGGCATGCTCAACTGCAACACTGCCCCGCCGCCCTGCACCAGCCATGTGGTGGAAAACGGTCAGGTGGTGGAAAACGCCGACTCCAACGCCGAGATTCTGAAGTTCAAAACCGGTGACGTGTTCTTGAAGGGCGCCAACGCGGTGGACCCCCAAGGAGTGCCCGGAGTGTATGTGGCATCCTTGAAGGCCGGCACCGTGGGCATGAGCTGGCCCATCGTAATGGCCCGCCGGGCGCACATGATCATCCCGGTAAGCCTGGAAAAAATGGTTCCGGACGTGATGGAAGCGGCCAAGCACACCGGAGTCTATCATTTCAAATACTCCATGGGTATTCCGGTGAGCTTGATCCCCATACCCATGGCGCTGGTCATAACCGAAATTCAGGCCATGGCCATCTTGTGCGGAGTGCGCGCGGTGCATGTGGGCTCGGGCGGCATAGCTGGTTCTGAAGGATCGGTGCATTTATGCTTGAGCGGGCCGGAAGCCAAGATCAATGCGGCCATGGACCTGGTCAAGTCAATGGCCAACGAACCCCCCGCCTCCATGACAACCCAAACCATGATCACTAAACCGGAAGACTACAATTTTGATTCTCAGTCCATGCTGGACACTTTGGGAGGAATATAGAGCATGAAAATAGCACGCTTTGAAAAAGACGGAAAAATCTCCTATGGCGCCGTGGAAGGCGAAGAGATCATCACCTTAAGCGGATCGGTCTTCGACGGCCCCCAAAAAAGCGGACCGGGCCAGCCCATAGCCGATGTCAAGCTGCTCCCGCCCACCATGCCCAGCAAGGTGGTCTGCGTGGGCCAGAATTACCTGGGGCATATCAAGGAGCTGGGGGTCCCGGTGCCCGAAGAACCGGTGGTTTTCCTCAAGCCCAACACTTGCCTTATCGGCCAGGGTGATGACATCATCTATCCCAAACAGGCCACCCGGGTGGATTATGAGGGAGAGCTTGCCTTGGTGGTAAAAAAACCCCTGAAGGATGCGTCGGAAGCGGAAGCCATGCAGGGGCTTTTGGGCTGCTCTTGCTTCAATGACGTGACAGAGCGCAACTGGGCCGCCAAGAGCCCATTTTTACTCACCTTGTGCAAGGGATTCGACACTTTTGGCTGCTACGGTCCCTGGATAGACACCGAGGCCGACCCCGGAGCCCTGGACATAAAGACCTATCTGAACGGTAAGGTGATGCAGGACGACAACACGGCCAACTGCGTGTTCAGCCCGGGCAGCATACTCAGCTTTGTATCACGGCATATGACCCTGCTTCCCGGGGATGTGGTGATCACAGGCACCCCAAAGGGCATAGCGCCCATGGAAGTGGGCGACCTGGTGGAAGTAGAGGTTGAGGGTGTGGGCAAACTGTCAAACCGGCTGACCGCAGCCTGATTAGTGAAGGCCTTTCGCCCGCAGCCGGAAATGTACAATAAATAGGTGAGCCAGGCTCCCGCCCGCAATGGGCTGGAGCCTGGCTTTTCATTTCACCATGGCCGATGCTCCGGCGGCCGGATCAATCCCATCAGATTCATTTTCTCTCACCGGCCGGCATCTTATTTTCCTGCGTTAGGCATATACCGCCCCGCGATGGCACGGGGGAGCATGATCAACGGGATTATTACCTGATCTGCTCCAAGAGCGCGGACACAATTTCCTTGGCGTCCCCCACCAGGCCGATATCGCAAATGTCAAAAATCGCGGCCTTGGGGTCCTGGTTGATGCCGATGGCCAGGGCGGGGTTTTTCACCCCCACCAGATGATGGGCGTTGCCCGAGACCGCCACCCCGATATACAGCTTGGGGCTCACCGAACGGCCGCTGGTGCCGATCATCTGGTCTTCTCTGGCCCAGCCTTCGTCCACCGGCGGGCGGGTGGCGCCCACCGCGCCGCCCAGGGCGGTGGCCAGATCCTGCACCAGCTTCCAGTCCTTTTGATTGCCCACGCCCCAGCCGCCGGCCACCACAACCTCCGCGCTGTCAAGGGCGCTCTGGGCCGGCGGATCGGCCACCTTGTCCACGATGCGGTAGGGCTGGTCTTTTTCGCCCAGCTCAAAGCTCAGCTCCAGGGCTTCGCCCTTGGGTCCGGTTTTTTGGGCAAGTTCGAACACCCCCGGCTGCACCGTGGCCATCTGGGGACGCGCCTTGGGGCAGCTTATCTTGGCCATCACGCTGCCGCCCCAGCCCGGGACCACGGCCAACAGGTCGCCCGTTTCATTCAGCTCCAGGTCCACGCAATGGGCCGACAGCCCGGTGCGCAGCCTGGCGGCCAGGCGGGCAGCCAAGTCCACCCCCATGGCGGTGGCGGCGACGAGCAGCACTTCCGGCTTATGCTCCTTCACCGCCTGGAACATGGCCTGGGTATGGGCCGGGGTCTGGTACTCGCCCAGCATGGCATGCCGCCCGGTCAAGACTTGGTCGGCTCCATAGCTCAAAAGCTCTTCGCTAAGGGGTTTAACCTCCTCGCCCAGCAGCACAGCGGCCACCTTCCAGCCCGGGGCCGCGGACAGCTCCCGGGCCTTGCCCATAAGCTCCAGGCTGGCTTCGGAGATCACACCGTCATGATGCTCCACATAAACCCACAATTTGCACTGAGACATGACCGGCACCTCCTAACAAAAGCCCAGGCGCTTGAGCCGTTCGGCCAGCTCTTTGGCCTGCTGGGCCGGAGCGCCCGTAAGCATCTCGGCCTGTTTTTTCTTCTGGGGAATGAACAGGTCCGCCATCTGGGTGGGTGAATTGGCCAGGCCCACGCAGGACTCCAGCACACAGACCTTCTCTCCGCTCCAGATGTGCACCGGCTTTTCCTCCGCATCCAGGATATCCATCATGGTGATATAGCGCGGAGTATTCATTTCCTTGACCACGCTGAGCACCATCGGGGGGGAGATCTCGATCACCAGGCGGCCATGGCCGATGCCGGTATGCACAGTGAAGACGCCTTCACCCGAGGCTTCGATATGGCTTACGTGCATCAGGTTTGGCATGTCCAGGTATTCGGCTATCTGGGCGCTTACCTGGGCGGTGCCGCCGTCTATGGTCTCATTGCCGCACAGCACCAGATCGCAGCCGCCCAGATCCTTTATGCCCTGGGCCAGCACATGAGCGGTTCCCAGGGTATCCGATCCGGCAAAGGCCCGGTCGCTAAGAAGGTATGCTTCATCGGCCCCCATGGCCAGCGCTTCCTTCAGCACCGGTCCGGCGTCGGGCGGGGCCATGCTCACCACCAGCACCTGGCCGCCCAACTTTTCACGCAGGGTGAGGGCGGCCTCCAGGGCGTGTTTATCCAGGGGATTGATCACGCTCCCTATGCCCGCGCGCACCAGGGTTTTGGTCTTGGGGTCCAGCTTCAGCTTGCCCCACTCCTTGGGATCGGGAACCGGCTTTAGGCAGACGATTATTTTCATGATCAGCTCATCTTTATTTAAAAATGGCCGGAGCCGGCATACCGGTTCCGGCCATGTCAATCGGCTGTCAGATCTACTTGGCCGCGGCCAGGGCGGTCCGGGACATGACCAGCTTGGCGATTTCCGCAGTGCCTCCGGCCGGTATGGCCACCAGGGCGTCACGCAGTAGCCGCTGCAGGGCGTACTCATGCATGATGCCGTAGGAACCGGTCACCTGGATGCCCTTACGGGCCGAGCGTGCGGCCGCCTCGCAGGCAAAGGACTTGGCCAGGGCGGATTCGGTGTCCACCCTCATGCCCTGGTCCAGCATCCAGCCCACCTTGTAGGTGGCCAGGGCGGCCAGTTCGCGGTCCTGATAAATCTCGGCCAGGTGATTCTGGATGGACTGCAGTTTGGCGATGGGCTTGCCGCCGTATAAGGTCCGTTCGGTTGCGAAGGTGGCGGCCTCTTTGAGCACCGCGTTCAGGATGCCCAGGCCCACCGAGGCCATTCCGGGGCGTCCGCAGTTGATGATGTCGCCGATGGCGATGCCCATGCCCTGCCCCTCTTCGCCCAGCAGGTTTTCGGCGGGAACTTCGCAGTTCTGGAAGACCAGTTCGCCGGTGTTGGCTCCCCGCAGGCCCACTTTATGCTCTTTGCGCCCCAGCACGGCGCCGGGATAGTCCGGCTCCACTATGAAGGCGGAGAGCGCGGTGCGGCCCTCGCCGGTCTTGGCGATAACCACCCAGACATCGGAATGATGCGCATTGGTGATGAAGCACTTGCGGCCGTTGATGATGTACTTGTCGCCCTTTTTCTCCGCGGTGGTCTGCATGCCGGCCACATCCGAACCCCCGGAAGGATCGGTCACCGCCGTCACGCCCATGGTCTCGCCCTTGGCCAAGCGGGGCAGATATTTTTCCTTTTGGGCCTCGGTGCCGTATTTCACCAGGGCGTAGGTGCACATATGGTGCACCTGCATGGCCATGGGAACCGCGGGGCATACGGTGCCCAGCTCTTCCAGCACCAGGATGCGGGCCAGGTTGCCCATCTCGGTGCCGCCGTACTGTTTGGGAGTGATTACGCCGCAAAAGCCCATCCGGCCCATTTTGCTGGCCAGTTCCATGGGCCATTCGCCGGTTTCCTCCATGGCCTCCATATAAGGCGGAATCTCCTTTTCGGCCCATTCACGGGTGCTTTTGCGCAGAAGCTCTTCGCGGTCGCTGAAACCAAATTCCATTACCAACCTCCTCATGTGGCGTTTTGCAGGTTATTGAAAAGGTGCTCTTTGGCTCCGTCCAAGCGGCTGCATGCCGGTGTGTTCTCAATTCAGCAATGCATGTTCCGTTTATGTGCTGTCAGCGCCGCCAGGGGGGCGAAAACCTTCTCAACAAACTGTTAAATTACTGGCAAAGCCATAGCATAATCCGCTGCAGCCGTCCTGCCCGGCGGCTGCAGCGGGACCTGATCCCATTAATTTAACCCATCGGCTGATTCAACGTAATCAACATTATCAGACCGACCGGTTGGTCGCACATACAAAATAGCCGCCCGTATCCAATAAGGTCAAGTGTTTTCTTGCCTAACGCTCACGATAGGGGTTGTAGGCGCCGGTTGCGCAGGAAGGGACATTCCCGGCTTTTGGGCTGCGCATTTGCGGCACCGCCGCGGACATGATTCTGGATTTTAAGCAGAGCCTGGTTTTTATTAAGGTGGGGCCTCTTAGCAATGCCGCATGCGCGGCATCCCCAGGACCGGCGGCCCAGGGACCGCTGCCTCCCAGCTTCATGCGGCATCGAAGCCCGGCCCGGTGGACACTGATGCTATATAGCGATACACTGCCTATTAACAGACGAATTCGAAAACAGGTTTATGGCTCATATTGATCAAAATGTCCGGTGCTCTGAATGTCAAAGATACTAAAAAGCGCCTTTAAAGATTTGGACCACATGAGCAGTATGCTGAAAAAGTGGGACCTGGAAGTGATACAGCTTTCCCACGGCCCCTTTTACGGCGAGCTTGGCGTAATCACAATCGGGCCCCTGATCATTCACAGCGCAAAATTGAATCAAAAAACCAGAATTCTGGGACTTGCGCCCGAGGGCCATTATTCCTTTACCATATTGGCCAGAGGAAGCTCTCCTCTTAACTCCCGCAGCAACATGCTGGCGGAATCGCAAGTTGCAGTGTATTCCAATGACCGGGAAGTGGTTTCAACCAGCAGAGCGGGATTCCACGTATATTCTGTTTTGGTGCCGCGCGGCGAAGCCGAAAAAACCTTCCAGAGGCTGGATATGCCGGGCGGTGCACGGCTTTTCACTGATACCGGGGTTTTATCGTGTGATCAAAACTACCTGCATAAACGAAACGCGGATATTGAGAAGCTGTTTGACTTGTGCAGCAAAAATTGCGGACAAGGCCTGGACCCGGCTGTGGAGCAATATTGGGCCGAGCGGTTCTTGGACGATTTTTTCAACACCCTGAAAGGCTCGACGCCGGTTACCAGAGCACATTCCCAATACAAACGGGCCCAAATAGTCAATGCCGCCGAGAGCTATATCCTGCAAAAGGGCGGCCGGCCCATCAGCATAGGCCATTTGAGCAAGGTGACGGGGGTCAGCAAACGAACCCTGCAATACGCTTTTCAGGACTATTTCGATTTGTCCCCTTTGCAGTACTCCAAGGCTCACCGCCTGAAGCTGGCCAGAAGGGCTTTATATCAGGCCGATTCAAGCAGCACGTTGGTGGCGGATGTGGCCAGGCAGCTGGGCTTTAATCACCTGGGCCAGTTTTCGGCCGACTATAAGCGGCAATTCGGTGAACTGCCCTCTCACACCCTGGCCAGATAGCATAATTTTTAAAAGCTTATCCAGCCCTTATCAGGGAAAGCGGACGCTTTGTCAAAAGAGCGGCGCATAAGTTCTTATGCGCCGCGATACAGCCAAAGGCCTCCCGAATCTATGCGGGCCCGGCCAATCATGCGAAAAACACGGCTTTAATATTTTGCCTCCAGGGCCCTAACCGCCTTCAGCAACAGTTCCTGCGCCGTTTCCAGACTGACCAAAGAAGTGTTCAGAACCACGTGATAGCTGGTGGACTCATGGGATTCCCCGGGGCGGAAACGGGCCATGATTTTGGCCCGGTCCTTATCCGCCTGGGCGATAAGCCTCTGGGCCTGTTCCGGCGCCAGGCGGTAGTGGCTGGTCAAAAAGGCGACCCGGCTTCCCTGGCCAGCCACTAAAAGCACCTTCAAGACATGGGGGTCGTGCTCCAGGATAAATTGGCTCCCCCTGCCCAAAAGCACCAGATTGTCAATCTCGGCCAACTGCTGCACCACCCGGGCCAAGTCCTCGAAATGGGAGGCCTTTTCTAGGCTGGTCTGTGATTCTTTGGATAGAAAACGCTCTAAATAATTGTTTATGCGTATTTCTGGCAGGATGTCAATCAGACGCTTGGAGATGGGGTCCTGGCTAAGGTCGGATTCTTCCAGCCACACATGCGCCTTGTTGGCCAGAGTGTCCAGGGTGGTTTCATCCAAAAACTCGTAGCCTAGCCGGTCGGCCAGCATCTTACCCAGAGTCCTGCCGCCTGCTCCGAACTGCCGCGAGATGCTTACCACTGCCATGCCTGCTCCTTTTCGATTCTTATCAGCGCTGATGAGTGCCGTGGGTCTGTTTCCAGTCTCCCGCAAATATGGGGCCTGCCGCAACCGCATAATGGCCCGCCTCTTGCCTTACCCCCTTTAAAACGCCCGGTGCGCGCCCGGTGCCAAGCCATTCTAACCTCAACAGCCGGTGTCGTGCAAATCCCGGGGCTGGATGGGTGTTGATGCGGCGGGCTACAGGCCGCTGCCATCCGACTCCCGGCGCCAATCCGGGTTCAGTCCCAGGCCCCGCTCAAGCATGCCCCTTATCCCGACCCACAGGCCTTCCCACTCCGCGGCCGGCACCCCGTCAGCCAAGGGGTCAGGGGCCAGGGTGCCGCCGTCGACCGCGCCCCGGTCCGAGCAAAGCTCCAAGGAGCGCCGCTCCCTCTGAGGAGTGTGCAGCACATCCAGCCGTCCCAGCAAAAGCCCCAAGGCGGCCACTATGCAGGATGCTCCCCAGTTGGACACACAGGCCACCACCAAATAATCGGCGGTCTGCTGGGCCGCGGTGCCGCCGTATTCAAGCTGTGGAGAGGTTTGGGGAATAAACAAAGGCAGCTCGTCCTTTAATAACCCCATGCCCAGCTCATTGCCTCCATCCCCCACGGCCAGGGTGGCGATGCCTGCCTGTTGGCTTTTGAGGAACAGATAATCCAAATCCGCCACCTGTCCGGTTATGGACCGTCCGTTCATGCCGTGATAGGTGCCCTTCGGGTTCATGCCCGGCCGCTCTATGGATATGACCAGCTTGGGTTCCCAATCCCGCAGCATGCCGTCACATACGGCATGGCAGGCTTGCAGGTCCCGCTCCACGCTTTGGATATAGGCCTGCCTGAGGTAAGGCACTTTTTGGGGAATGCCGCCGTCGCTGCGCACCGGGGTTATGCCCGCGCCGATGCAGGCGCCTTCCAGACAGCCTTCCCAGCCGGTGTCCGTGACCAGCACCACCCGGGCGCCGAAAGCCTTGATCAACGAGCGGGCCAACAGCGCGGAGCCCACCGGCCCGTCGGTCTCCGGAACTCCGCCGCCCATGGGGAAACCGGTGACTATAAGCACCAGTGGGTCCGGTCCGGTCAGGGCCTTTTGGATATGCTGGGCAGCGCCCAGACACATGGGGCCGGGCTGCTTTTTGTAAAGCGCGCTGCGCATGGGCCCGATGACTCCCAGCCCGGTGAGGTCCATGGTCGCCATGGCGTCAAGGTCTTTGGCCAGATTGTCAATTTGGGAAGAATCAGGTTGCTTCATGACTGATCATCCAAAGCAAAAAGTTAGGCCGCAGCCGCCCAAAGGGAAGCGGTTCGGCTGATTCAACTCTGAGTTGGATCCCGGCTTTTCATTAGGGACGGCACATATTAACACGGGCGGCCCAAAAAACCGTGCAATATTACGAAACAGTGGCAAATGATTTAACATCCGGGCAGAGTCGGGAAACCGGCCCGCTTATCACATAAGGGTTGGGCGGTGTTGAGCAATAAGCAAACATTTATGAGCCTGTATGAAAAAAAATCGTCACTTATTGGGGATAATTTGCACTCAGGACCGGCACAGCCAACGGGCCGGAAGCCAGGCGTCCGGCATGCAAGCGCGGCAGGCGCAGCCCAAGCCGCTTCGAGGCGCGAACCCAGCCGGATGCGCAGCATATGGACCGCCGGCGCAGCCGGATGCGCAACCTGATGATCCTTCAGGATTATCTCAGCGTGGTGTATACTTCAGAAAATCAGCGCAGAAACCGCCTTGCCCGGCAAGGGATTAACCCCCTGTTAATAAAGGCCGCAAGCTGCACCGCAACTGAATTATGCCGGAGCCTGCGGGCTCTGGAACTTACCCGCGCGCGAGGTCAGATATGGATTTTGAAGAACACCCCCTGTATGCCTGGCTCAGTGAATTCCGCCGGGACATCCACCGCCATCCCGAAACCGCCAACCAGGAATCCCGCACCACGGCCAAGCTGAAGGATTTGCTGGAAAGCCTGTCTGTACCGGCTGAGATCCCCCAAGGCATGCAAACCGGCCTGGTGGGGCTTTTGCAGGGTGCGCAGCCGGGCAAGGTGCTGGCCTTGCGGGCCGATATCGACGCCCTGCCCATGGAGGAGCTCAACGGCGCGCCCTACCGCTCCAGCCGCCCGGGCGTCATGCATGCCTGCGGGCATGACGGGCACGCCGCCATAATGGCCGGGGTAGCCAAAAACCTATTTGACCTTAACCTGTTAGCTCAAATGAAAGGCGCGGTGAAGTTCCTTTTTCAGCCTGCCGAGGAAAGGGGAACCGGAGCCCGTGACATGATCGGAGCCGGTGTGCTGGATGATCCGCCGGTGGACCGGGCCCTGGCCTGCCACATGTACCCTTATCTGCCGGTGGGCCAGGTGGGCCTGTTCAAATCGGCCAGCCATGCATCCGTGGATTCCTTTCAATTCAAAATCCAGGGCAAGGGCACCCATGGGGCCAGCCCCCATAAGGGCATTGACCCCATTTACGCCGGGGCCCAGCTGGTCGGCTCGCTGCAGGGCGTAATCGGACGCAGTCTGGACCCGACTGAGACCGGCCTCATCTCGGTGGGCAAGTTCCAGTCCGGCAGCGCTTTCAACATCATTCCCGACTCCGCGCTGATCGAGGGGACCGTGCGCACCATGCGGGTGGAGACCCAAAAGACCATAGAGCAGCGCATGGCCGAGCTGGCCAGGGGCCTGGAGGCAAGCTTTGGGGTGGAGGTGGAACTGATCTACAGCAAGATGGTGCCGCCTTGCGTGGGTGATGAGCAGGCGGCCCAGGAGCTGTATCACTCCGCTGCCAAGGTTTTGGGGGAGGAGAATGTCAAATGGCTGGAGCCCAGCACCGGGGGCGAGGATTTCGCCTATATCACCCAAAAGGTTCCCGGCGCATTCATGCGGGTGGGCTGCGGCAACCAGGCTAAGGGCCTGATTCATTCCTTGCATTCACCCTATTTTGATATGGATGAGGCGGCCTTGCCCCTGGCGGTTGAAGTCTTTACACAGGCGGTGAGGGATTACCTGGCCTAGCCTGTCCGGTGTGGGCAATCGGCTGCGGCCGGACTGGGCTGAGCCAAAATGCGCTGTTTGAGGTCCGCTTCATGATCAATAAGCCGGTATGAACCTCAAGGCGACCTCGCGGTGACGCTCGGCGGTTTCCTTGACCAGGGCCAGCCTTTCGGAGGGGCATAAGCTGAAGTACAGCTCGGAACACATCAGGCAGGCCACGATCTCGCGAATCAATTCGGTGGGGTGACTCGACATTTTGGACCTCCTTGTCCAGAGGACATTTAACCCGTCCTCTGTTTTCTTTATCGGCTGTTTAAACGATCCACTTAAGTTCCTTTGTAAGATAAGACGCTTGAAACCGGGTTATTGTTCACTAAAAAAAAGCCGATTTGACGTAAAAGAAGGGCTCTGTTAGCCTGCATGCATTGAGGTTTATATAAACAAGGCAGGAAAAACCGGGATGAAAATCATACAGATGCTGGTCGGACAAATGTCCGTATTTGCTTATGTTGTAGGCTGTGAACAGACCGGGGAAGCCCTGGTGATAGACCCTGCCGGGGATGAAGAGGGCATCCATTCCCGGGCCATGCAGGAAGGTTTGGAAATAAAAAAAATCCTTAACACCCATGGCCATGGTGATCATTCGTGTGGTAATAAACGGTTAAAGGACCTGACCGGGGCCGATCTTTTGGTGCATTCCGCAGACCTTGGGTTGCTGACCAGC
Source organism: Desulfarculaceae bacterium (assembly GCA_963675675.1). GTDB lineage: Bacteria > Desulfobacterota > Desulfarculia > Desulfarculales > Desulfarculaceae > Dethiosulfatarculus. The sequence continues at coordinate 4,981,841 of OY776512.1, read as the reverse complement.
GCGCACACCGCCCAGTTCATACGCTCCCTGGGCTGCCCGCCCACTCCGGCGCCGGATGCCGTTCTTGGCCACGCAGACGAAATAACCGTGGGCCAGGAGGTCAAGATAAAAGTTATCCACACTCCGGGCCACACTCCGGGTTCTTGCTGTTTTTTGTGTGAGGGAAACCTGTTTACCGGAGACACGCTCTTTGTATCCGGGGTGGGACGGACGGACCTGCCCGGGGGGTCATGGGAGCAACTCTTGAACTCCCTTCAAACCCGAATCCTGACCTTGCCGGGTGAAACAGTCATCTGGCCTGGTCATCACTATGGCCCCTCGAAAAGTTCCACCGTGGAGCGTGAGCGGACCGGTAATCCTTATCTGCGCTGAACAAGGAGGCGATAGCCATGAAACGCTTTGCGGTGTCATTTCTTTGCATCTTACTGCTTTTGGGGCTGACGGCGGCTTCGGCTTCCGCCTTGGAACCCCTGGGAACCGCATTGCCAAAGGTTGACTTGCCCGGTATGGATGACAAAATATACAGCATAAACGAGCTGTTGAAGGATAAGGTGGGAGTTCTGGTCTGGTGGTCGGTAACTTGCCCCCACTGCCAGCGGGCCATGCCCGGTCTGATCAATCTGGACAAGAGCCTTAAAGGCAACCCGTACATAATGATCACCTTGAATACCGACAGCCCCGAAATGCTGCCAGCCTCGCGGGCCATGGTAAAGGATTTTGGGCTGCCCATGCCCGCCCTTTTGGATCTAGGGAAAAACGACAGTCTGCCCATGGCGGAATACTATGATGTGGTGGTTACCCCCACGGTGATTGTAGTTGATATGTCCGGCAAAATGATTTACGCACAGGAAAGCGAAGACGACCTGGACAAGCTTAAAAAGGTGATTATCGGCGCAATCAAATAAACGCATAAATCAGCGGGTTATGGATAAAAGGGCTGGCGGTATTCCGCCGGCCCCTTTTGGGATGTGTGACTGCACTTTACCGGTTCGTCCCGTTTTGGGCGGCCAGGCCTTCAGCCGGCAGCGGCGTCAGGGGAATATTTTGTCGATCTTTTCGCCCAATGTATCGGCGGTAAAGGGTTTTACAATATAATTGCTCACCTTGGCCTTAACCGCCTCCAGCACGTTTTCCTTCTGGGCCTCGGCCGTGACCATCAAGAAGGGCAGGTCCTTGAATTCTTCGTGGCTGCGCACGAACTTGAGCAGCTCCAGACCGCTCATCTTGGGCATATTCCAATCGCTTATTATGAAGTCGATGCGCTCGGACTCCAGTTTCCGCACCGCGCTTTCGCCGTCATCCGCCTCCACCACATTCTCAAATCCAAGCTGGCGCAGGGTGTTCTTGATGATGCGGCGCATGGTGGAAAAGTCATCCACCACCAGGACCTTCATCTTGGTATCAGGTGCCATAATGCAATATCCTTCTTTTCAGGTTGCCGCTGCAGTTTATCAGGCTATGGTTTTGGCGGCGCTTGAAATAGGCATTTCCATCCGCCACGGGTCTTTTTATACCCCATGATCAGGCATTAAGCCATTCACCCGTTTCCGCCTTTAAAACTCCCCAGTCCCCAAATATCCCGCCAACCCGGCGGTGAGGGCCTTAAATAATAATATAGCAGGGCTGCCCGGCGCAACCCACAATCACTTGGCTCCAGCCTCCCGGGCAAAGCTGCTATCCACAAAGGCCTCCAAGTCTATTTTGCTTTTCATGATGCCCATCTCATCGTGCATATAGTCTTGGATTGTGGCCAAATCCTGAATAACCGGGAACAATTCACTGGTCTTCACCCGGTCGGGGGGTTCATTGAGCACCCGCTGGATCACGGATTTGTCCTGGCCAAGGAATATGGCTCCCAGGCTGGCCGCCGTGTCGGGATTGGCCGCCACCGCATTTCCCGAAGCCACCAGGCTCTTGGTCAGTTCGGCCACCGCGTCCGGATGGCGCTCGCACATCTCCTCGCTCATCACGCATACGCAGCAGGGATGATCCGGCCACAGGTCCTTGCTGAGCGCGAATTCCTCGCCGTATCCCTCCAGCACCGCCTGCGACCCAAAGGGTTCGGCCACGATGAAACCGGCCACTTCGCCCTCTTCATCATACTGGATAGCCTCGGGCATCTGGGACGGGGCCATTACCTCCAAAAGCACGTCGGCGTCCTTGTCGGCTCCGGTGCCGGGTTTAAGGCCCTTTTCCTTGAGCATCCGGTGCAAAAGCATATTATGCACGCTTAGCTGATAAGGAATGATCACAACTTTGTTGCGGAAGTCCTCTATGCGCGAAATGCCGGCCCGCTTGTTGGTGATCAAAACGCTGCCGGTCTTATGGGCGAACAAAATCAGCCTGATCTTGACCCCCGATTTGAAAAGGTCCATGGCGGTGGGAGCCAGTACACAGGCCCCGTCCAGCTTGCCGCTGCTCAAAGCGTCGGCCAGCTGATTCCAGCCCATAAACGGCACCGTCTCCAGGTTGCAATGACTGAAAGACTCGATGCCCTGATCGTATTTCATCTTGGAGATGCCCAGGATGAGATGATCTGTGATCTTCAAATGACCCATGCGGATAGTCGGCTTATCAGCCATGCCATGCCTCCATTTGCTCTATGAGTCCTCCGTCTGCCGCCCGGCGGTTTTTTGCGCCCGGCGGCGCTGAATTACGGATGTGCTCCGGGGTAGTGCTGGAAGGGATAGCCCCCGGCTGCCTTTTGACAGCCTTCCACCACATCATAAAACTGCTTCATAGGTATGCCCATGCCCATGTAGTTGGCCTCGTATCCGGCCACCAGGCGCGAGCCCAGACAGTATGGGCTGAGGTTGATTTCACCGGTCAGGTAGGGCCGGGCGATGAGATCCGAGTTCACCGCCCGCACCGGTCCCATGCTGGCATTGATTCTTTTTCCGGTCAGCCAGGCATATCCCTGAATGAGTTTGGCCAGTTCTACGGGCCGCACCGAAAGCAGCACTACATCGGGCACTAAGTCCAAGGAATCTAAGTCATTGGAGTAAAAAAACACGCCCTGCATGACATCGGGCTGTATGGCCATCATCCCGGCCAGGGCGCGGCGGGCGGTTTCTTCATCCTTGAAGCGCCCGGCGTCATCTTCGCCGAACAGACAGAAGTCTTTACGCTTGGATGATGCGCAGGCATAGACAATGCCCTTGCTGAATTCCAGAGGTGACGGCGGAGTAAAGCTGCTGAGATCCTTATCCGACTGCTCCCGCATGATGCAGGTGTAAACCCGGCGGCCTTCCAAGGGGGTGTCCTGGAACTGGTCCACCAGACCCAGGCTGATGGCCGCCGCCACACAGCCGACATTATTTATGGTCAAAAGCACCGGGTTACCCGAAGCCGCATGCCGGGCGGCCTGACAGCTCATTACCGATTCAGCCGGCTGAACCGGACCTCCTTCCACATCGGTGAAGTATTGGTGGACTTCCGGTGGGATGGTCTCTTCCTTGCGGTAAAACTTTACATACGCCGCCGGGATATGTAAGCCGTCAACCCCAAAGGATTCAATCAGTTTTTTGTATAGCTCACCGATGCTGATCATTTGTTTGCACCTTACTGTGAGGCCTGGCCAGGGGGGATCAGCGCGACTGCAAGGTTTTTGTCAGGGCCCTTTACTGCATATTATTAATAATAGCACTAATATTCAACATGTTGAGGGAATAACTTTTTTCATCCCGACCTAATGGGCCTCAGGCATGAAAAAATACCGAAGCGCCCATAGGTTCCGCCCCCTCAAGCCTGGAAGTTTTCGCCTTATTCAACACAGGTGGTTAAGTACTTACTATTAAATCGCATCCATGGCCGTCCTGTCAAACCATAGGCGTCTTAGGGCTTAAACTGGCTTGACAAAAGGGGTATTTCTGCTACAAACAGCTTATTGACTGGGCAGGAGTCCGGCCTTCGGGGAGACGAATCTCTCTTTCAATAAAGCCATTCAATTTTACTTTCCCTAACCAGCAGCCAAGAAGGCAGCCTAAATTTAACGGGCCATGGCGGAACCGGTGCTTTCTCCAAAATAATCCTTACTGCATGGTGTGTTTTGGAGTTTTCCTGAAAATCCGCCAAAGCTCAGGAGGATTTTACAATGCGTGTTAAGCTGCTGTATTTTGTATTGATTGCTGCCGCTCTCTTGCTGGCTGCGCCCGCAAATGCCCACTTCGGAATGGTCATCCCCCAAAGCGCCCAGGTGGACCGGCCCGGCGATGTGGGGATCAGCTTGCTGTTTTGGCATCCTTTTGAAAACCATGGCATGGATCTGGTCAAGCCCGCCCAGGCCGGGGTATTCGCCGGCGGGGAAAAAACCGACCTGCTGCCCCTTTTGAAGGCGGTCAAAAAGGACGGCAAGCAAACCTGGCAGGCATCGCACAAGATAAAAAAACCGGGCGACTACTATTACTACATGGTGCCCCAGCCCTATTGGGAGCCGGCGGAGGACTGCTTCATCATCCATTACACCAAGGCCTGCGTCAGCGCCATGGGTGAAGAGACCGGATGGGATGAAACCCTGGGCCTGCGCATGGAGATCAATCCCCTTACCCGGCCCTACGGCCTGTATGCGGGCAACTCATTTAGCGGCCAAGTGCTTTTTGAAGGAAAGCCCCTGCCCGGCTGCGAGGTGGAGGTCGAGTATTACAATCCGGACGGCGCTAAAAAAGCTCCCACCGGAAGCCATGTCACCCAGCTGGTCAAGACCGATGCCAACGGCGTCTTCACCTATTCCTTCCCCTGGAAGGGCTGGTGGGGTTTCGCGGCCTTGCACACCGACCCCAAAAACAAAATCGACAAGGATGGTAAAGCCAAGGATATCGAACTGGGCGGCGTAATGTGGGTTTATGTTGATTGACGGCACACCGGCGGCGCCGGTTTGTGACAGGCGGACCATATGCATATTTCAGAAGGCGTATTGAGCGGCGAAGTGCTTGCCGCGGGAGCCGTGGTTGCGGTTGCCGGGGCGGCTTGGGGGCTTAAAAAGATACAAAATGACGACCTGCCCAAGGTGGCGATCATGTCCGCCACCTTTTTCATAGCCAGCCTGATCCATGTACCCCTGGGTCCGGCCAGCCTGCATCTGGTCTTGGGTGGCCTGGTGGGGCTTTTGCTGGGCTGGGCGTCCTTTCCCGCCCTCTTGGTGGCCCTGGCCTTGCAAGCCTTGCTTTTTTCCTTCGGCGGTCTGGTGGTCCTGGGGGTGAACACCGTGGTCATGGCCTTGCCCGCCCTGGCCTGCTACTATCTGTTCAGTCCTCTGGTGCGCTCCAACAGCAACGCCATGTGCCTGACCGGCGCCGCCCTGGCCGGAGCGGGGTATGTGCTTGTGGCGGGCAGCTTGTCTGCTTTGGTTTTATACTTAAGCGGTGAAGCTTTCATTACCGCGGCCCAGGCGATTCTTTTGGCCCACCTGCCTTTGGCAGCCTTGGAAGGGCTGATAACCGCCCTGGCCGTGGGATTTATCCGCCGGGTGCGACCGGCCATGCTTTTTACCATTGGAAGCCTGTCATGAATAAGAAAACCGCCGGAATTCTGTTGGTATTAGCCCTGTGCCTGATTGCGGGCAACGCCAGGGCTCACAAGCTGAACCTGTACGCCTATCAAGAAGGTGCAAGGCTGGTTGGCGAGGGGTATTTCAAAGGCGGAGTCAAGGCCCAAAAGGCCATCGTGAAAGTGCTGACCGGCGATGGCCGGGTGCGGGCCCAGAGCGTTACCGCCAAGGATGGATCTTTCAGCCTGCCGATCCCCAAGGAGCCTCCGCCCTACACCATCACCATGGAAGACGCACAGGGGCACAAAGCCGAGTTCAAAATCAGCGAGGTTGAGTTGGGCCGGGCCGGATCAAAAGCCCAGCCCGGCTCCACCTCTTCCACTTTGCAACCTAAAAAAACAGCCCGGGTAAAGGCCCCCGCCGCCGAAAAAACCAGCGCGCAGCCAGCCGCAGCCAGGGTGGCGCCGGGCCTCGGCCGGCAAGAAATGGAAACCCTGGTTTCAAACCTGCTGGATGAAAAACTGGCCCCTATCAAGGCCCAGCTGGCCAGGCAAGCCATAGAAGACCAGGTTTCGGTGCGCGACGTGGTGGGCGGTCTGGGCTGGATACTGGGGCTGGTGGGTATCGCGGCCTGGTTCAAAAGCCGCCGTCTCCCCGGCGCTTCCGCCGCCAGCCCTCCGACTGCGAAACCTGATCAGGAGCCATAGCCGCCAGATGGCCGCCGAATCCGCACCAGTTTCACATCCCTTTGAACTGCATCAAAGGGGCAGTGGTCTTTTATCTGATCTGGACCCCCGGGCCAAGCTCTCTGCCTGTTTGAGCTTCACCCTTTTGGTGGTGACCGCGCCGGGGATCACTGCGCCCCTTATGGGCGTAGCCATGGGTCTTATCACGGCGGGATTCAGTGGAATCCGGACCCGGTCCTGGATCACCCGCATTCTGGCGGTGAACTCCTTTGTCTTTTTCTTGTGGCTCTTTTTGCCCTGGCGGCTGGGCTGGGATGCGGATACCGGGCTGACCGTCAGCCAAAACCCCGACTGGCTGTCCCTGGCTTTGGGCATAACCTGCAAGGTGAATGCCGTGTTCCTGGTCTTCCACGGGCTCATGGCCACCAGCAGGGTCAATGACATCCTGCATGTCCTGGCCCACTGGAAACTGCCCCACAAGCTGGTGATCCTGTTTCTATTGTTTCATCGCTATCTTTATGTGATCCACCGCGAGTATCACCGCCTCACCCAGGCCATGAAGGTGCGGGGCTTCATTCCGGGCTCAAACCTGCACACCTACCGCAGTTATGCTAATCTGGTGGGGGTTCTGCTGGTGCGCAGCTATGAGAGGGCCGAGCGGGTGTATCAGGCCATGCTTTGCCGGGGCTTCAGCGGCACTTTCTGGCTTTTGGACCACTTCCAATGGCGGTCCAAGGACACCTGGTTCATGGCGGCCTGGGGGCTGGGCCTCTTGCTGCTGGCGCTGGCCGGGACCGGTTTATGCCGTTTCGGGACTTTTTGAGGAATTAACCAACTTGGAACTTATACGCCTGGAAAACATCACCTTTGCCTACCCCGGCCGCAAGCCGGTTTTGAAAGACCTATGTTTTAAACTCCAGACGGGAGAGCGTCTGGGCATTTTGGGCCCCATCGGGGCGGGCAAGTCCACCCTGTTTCAGATAGCCATGGGGCTTTTGAAACCCCAAGAGGGACAGGTGTACGGTCTGGGCAAACCTTGCAGCACGGAAGAGGATTTCCGGAGCCTGCGGCGCGAAGTGGGCTATGTATTCCAGGATTCGGATGACCAGCTTTTTTGCCCCAGCGTGGCCGAGGACTTGGCCTTTGGCCCCATGAATTTGGGGCGCTCCAAGACCGAGGCCCTGGAGCTTGCCCGCAGCACCCTTGAGCTTTTGGGCCTGGCCGGGTTTGAAGACCGCCTGACCTATCAGCTTTCGGGCGGAGAAAAGCGCCTGATTTCCTTGGCTTGCGTGTTGACCATGCAGCCCAAGGCCCTGTTGCTGGATGAACCCACCACCGCCCTGGACGAGGAACACATCCACACCATGCAGAAGGCTCTTACCGGCTCGGACTATTCCTGGGCCATGGTTTCCCACGACCGGACTTTTTTGGAACAAACCTGCAACCGGGTGCTGGTCTTGAACCGGGGCAGGCTGCATGAGCCCGGCTCCCAATAAAACTGAAACCCTATTTCAAAGGTCTCACCAACCCAGCGGATTCACTTGCTTTTTTTGGGGGTGGACAAAACTTTCAAAACCACCGAGGCGGGCGGCAGACTGCTGTTCTCGGGATGGGTGAGGTAATACCCGTCCACCTGCAGGGCCAGCTCATTTAAATCCAGCCCCTTCAAATTCTTGAGGGTGCGGGACGAAGTATCGGGGTCCATCTGGGCGTACTGCAAGGCATCCACGATTCCGCGCAGGTAATAAAGCTTCAAAAGGGCGTCTCCCTGGTCCGCCTCGGGGGGCGGCCAGGCCTGGGCGGGTAACAGTCTGATCTGGCTGGGATCGCTGATGGGACCCAGTCTAAATACCTCATTCGCCCTGCTAAATCCGGCAAAAAGTAAAAATAACGCCACAAATAAGGGCACAAGCAGGAACAAGTAACGTATTTTGTTGACTACACTAGCTTTTATTGCCATAGTTTTATTATCCTGTACCTAAAAAGTTAGTCTGGGACAAGTATGCGCTATGGAGCAGTCTGAAGCCAGCATAAAGAGACTTGGCCGCCTCACCGGAGGACTGGCTGAAAAGCTGGTGGAAAAATTCGGACCGGACGGCCTGAAGCAGCCCGGTGACCCCGACCCATGGTCCATGGAACTGGAGGGCCGCACCTTCGGCCGCTGGATGCAGGAGTTCTGGCCCGGTCAGATAAAGCCCGGGGCCCCCTACCTCAGCCAGGCGGCCATCGAAGCCCTGATTGCTGAGCGCAGCCATGCCCTGGATGAGGCCCGCCGCCAAATAGAAGCCCGAGAACAAGAGCTGACCGAGGCCCAAGACCGCCTTGCCGCCGAAACCAATCTTCCCCAAAACGATGTCGAGCAATGCCGCGTGCGGCTTGCCCGCAACGAAAGCAAACTGGGCAGGCTGAAAGCCCGTCATCAGAATCTTTTGCAGACGGTGGGGCGCCAAAAAACGCAGATCAAAGACCTGAAAAAGTGGCTGGGAGGCCTGACCCCCAGGGGTCTCAACCGGTTCAGCGATTCCACCGGGCGTCCGGTAAGCCAGGCCGAAATCAAGGCCAACACCCGGAAGCTTGAAAACCTCAAACACGCCGTGGCGGATAACTGGGGCGATGCCGTCAGGGCCAGGCGCGGCATTGAAGACACCCTGGCCCAGTGCGGCCAGGCGCAAGAAGGCTTAAAGACCCTCACCAATGCCGTACTCAAGACCGACCAGATCCTGGCCCGGCAGGCAGAGGACCTGGAGACCCAGCGCCAAGAGTTGCAGCAGCGCCGCCATGGGCTGGCGCCTCTCAAGGAGGCCCTTCAGCGGGCCCGGGATCTGGAGCGCCTGCATGATCAGGTTCTGAGCATGGCAAGCCGGGCCTTGACTCCCTTCTTGCTTGCCCCCCGGCATGAACCGGTGGATGCGCCGGCTAAAGCCGTGCGGACCAGCATCACCCAGGCCGACCTTGCCGCTGAACGCATCAAACGGCTGGAAAACCTGCTTAAAACCCAAACAGGCTTTTTGAAGCGGACTACGGAAAGACTAACCGCCGCCCTGGCCCGGGCCAGAAAAATCAATCAAGAAATCAGCGGCCTGCAAAAGGAGATGCCCCAGCTTTTCAACGCCATCGTGCATCCTGGAGAGGGCCGTCTGGAGCAACGGTCCCAGTCCGCCGTCCGCATCACTTCCTTGATCGCCCGCCTGGATGACCTGAGCCCCCAGGCTATTGAGGTGCATGGCGAAGTTGACCGGCTTGGCCGGAAGCTCACCATGGGGCTGAAACGGGCAGGGAGGCTGCAAAAGGCCTGGCGGCAGGCGGGAGTGCGGGAACGCAAACACTTCAGCCAGGCCTGCCTGTTGATCGAAAACATAAAGCGCGCGGCCCGGACCCGAAAGAAACAGAGCGAAGACTTGGCCATTGGCATGGCCCCGGCGGTGGCGGCCTTGAGTCCGCTCAAAGCCTTGGAGCTGGAACCCCAGCTTGTAGCGCTCACTTCGCAAGTGGCCAAGCTGCGCTTTGAAAGCCTGGAGCTTAAGATACTGGGGGTCGAACTGGATGGAGAAATCCGCCAGCCCTTGATTGCTCCCCAGGCCAAGAGCCCTGTCTCATTGAAATTTTACAGCAAGGCGCTCAAGAGCATTTCAGTAAAACAAGTGCAGGTGGAGGATATTTACACCCTCTCGGTGGCGGCCCAGCGCTGGTTCGACCTGGCCGCCGGCCCCCTGGTCAAGGATATCCGGCGGCCTGCGGAGGAACTGGCCAAGAAGCTGTCGGAAAAGGTTGACCGTTTAAGCAGCCAGAAGGCTGATTTGGAGGCCATCCGCCAGCGGCATGAGGAGCAGCTAAGCCGGCTGAGAGAGGAACTGCAAGACGAACGCCGGGTCCGGCAGGACATCATGGACCGCCTGGATCAGACCCATGAAATGCTGAGCCGGCAAAACGGCATGCTGACCCGTTACAAAGCGGACGTGCGGCAGACCAGCACCGAAAACCGGCAGGTTAAAGAGGAGCTGAATGCCGAACGAAGCGCCACGGCTGAACTGAACCGGCTTTTGGAGCAAACCACCGGCGACCTGACCCGGCGTCTGAACCAAACCGCCAGCGACCTGACCGGCAAGCTGGAAGAGACCACCCGGGATTATGAAGAGCGCCTGGAGCGCACCAACCGGGAATGGGACCAGCGCTATACCAGCGCAACGGATCAATACAAATGCGAGCTGGAAAGCACCCGGGAGGATCTTACCCGGCGGCTGGCTGAAACCACCCTGGCCGCGGATCAGCTGGCCACCAACCTGGAACGCAGCCAAAAGCTGGCCAAGGCCCTGAAATCCAAGTCTTTGGAGCGCCACCGCCTTTACCGTAAATCCCGCCACGCCATAGAGTGGATGGATTATTGGAAAGAGCGGGCATTAGAGCATGAGTCCCTTTTAAAGCGCACCCGCGCGGAGCTGGACCAGGCCAGATCGGAGTATGAGCAGGCCCGCAGCACCATGGTTGACATAGCCAGGAACCGCGAGCTGGCCGAAAGCGAACTGGCCGCGGAGCGGGCGGCCAAAGCCCGCGAGACCTTGGACCTGACCGGCGGCAAGGCCCTGAGCGCCGAGCTGGCCGCATCCCAGGATGAGGCCGGACGCTGGGCCGCCCTGGCCGGACAGCTGGCCGTGGCTCTCAGCTTGAACGGCAAAAACCATGAAAAGCACACCCAGGAGCTGCAGGCCCAGGTAAACCAGCTTTCCTCCGAAGCCGCCCAGCTAAAAAAGCAGCTGGCCGCTACCGCCCATTTGATGCAGGCTGCGGACGAAGCGCTGCCCCAAAGCGTCCGTCCGGCCACGGTGACAGTGCGGGTCTCCTCCATGGAGCCCGAACAGATCTATTCAGCCTTGGATCGGCTGGGCAAATCCCGCCGGCGCTTGCAAGATATAGGGCGCTCCACTCTTGGCCACATGGCCGTGGTGGCCGCCCTCACCGGCGGACTGGTCCTGATACCGCCGGGAAACCCCACCACCGCCACCCGCACCGAAGCCCCCTTGACCAGCCCGGTGGCGGCGGTGAACCAGACCAGCCAGGACATTGCCCAAGCGCCCCTTTATAACCTTCCGGCAAGCGCGGGATGGGTGGGGGAGCCCCCCTCCCAGGGCGCCCTGGAAATGAACCTGATTCCCATCCGCAAGGACCAGAAAACCATTCATCCCGCAGCGGTGCGCGGTTTGAAACGCCTGGCCAAAAAGGCCGGGATTCCCCACGAAGTGATCCTGACCAGCGCACGGGCCAGTTACAACGGAGAAGACCTTATAGAGTCCGAGCGCCTGCGGGAACTGGCCCAAAGGGCCCGGCGCATTGCGCTTTCCCTGCCCCACATCCGCACCGAGCTGGGGCACAATTTCCAGAGTTTTGACACCAAGCTGAACAGCGCGCTGAAAAAAGGCATGGAGGACGACCGAACCCGTTTCACGGAAAGGCTGTACCGGGAATACCGCGCCTTGGGTTTCAGCCCGGCCGAGAGCCTGGGGGCCATGGTGGCCAATGAAAAGGCCCTGGAAAAACTTGATAAAACGCCCCTGAGCACCAGATACCTCGGCAAGGCCCTGCCCCTGGGCTCTGTGGAGACCATGCAGCTGGGGACTTTTGTCAAGCGCATGACGCCCTATATAAAACGCCAGCTTAATATCTTCATGAAACAGCGAAGCTTGCAATACGACGGCGACCTTGGCGCATACGCCGAAGACCTGGCCTTTGACATGCACTGCGCGTCCAAGCTGTTCAAGGTTCCGCTGACCATATTAATGGCCATCGCCCATCAGGAAACCTGGTACGCCAATGTTTTGGGCGATCAAAACCGTTCGGCCAGCCCCTTCCAGATTTACGCCCCCACCTGCGAACTGATCCGCAAATCCATGTCAGAGGAGGGCTTTGTGCCTCCACCCAAGGGCGTGCGCCTGGAGCGCCATCTCACTCTTGCCACCTACATGGCCGCCTATCACCTGCGTGAACTCATGGCCGGGTCCGTGGTCAAAAGAAAAGGCAAGCTGGCCGTCAATTTGAACCAGGTGCTCTTTCGCTACAACGGCTCGGTGCGCTACATCTCCATGGTGGCCAGCAAACGTCAGCAGCTTGCCAAGTTCATCGGCAAGACCGGCTGAGCACCGGCTGTTCCAAGCTCAGAGCGCTGTCCGTTTTCAGAGCAAATCAGATAGCATGGACCACACCATTATCGATCAGGCAATACAGACAACCCCGCCGCACGGCCGGCTCGTCGGGAAGCAATGCAGGTTAATTTATCTTTATATTGAGTTTCTGCATTTTGCGGAACAGGGTTTTTCTGGGCAGGCCAAGGGCCTGTGCGGTGCGTGAACGGTTCCAGCCCTGTTTCTCCAGGGCCTGCAGGATCAGCCGGCGCTCAAGCAGGTCCATGGCCTCGCGCAGGTTTCCGGACATGGCCACTTCCGCCGCATCCTCCATGGCCATGGGTGAAGTGCCGCCGCTTAGAAAATCCAAATTGCCCAAAGCCAGGTAGCGTTCCAGCACGTTCTGCAACTCCCGCACGTTGCCCGGCCAGTCATGCTGCAGCAAAAGGGCCAAGTCCTTGCTGGCCAATTGTTTCTGAGAGCCCTTGCGCTGGCTGAGTATATGCTCGGCCAGGTAGGGAATATCCTCTTTTCGTTTGCGCAAAGGGGGCAGGCTGATGGGGATTACGTGTATGCGGTAGTACAGGTCCAGGCGGAACTCCCCCTTATTCACCATGTCTTCCAGGTTGCGGTTGGTGGCGGCGATCACCCTCAGATCTGTTTTGAAAGGCTTGTCCGCGCCGATGGGAGTGAATTCTCCCGATCCCAGAGCCCGCAGCAGCTTTACCTGCCCGCTGGGGCCCAGCTCTCCGATTTCATCCAAAAAAAGGCTGCCGCCCCTGGCTTGCTCCAAGTATCCGGTCTTGTCATCGTGGGCGCTGGTGAAGGAGCCTTTGGTGTGGCCGAAGAATTCGCGTTCAAACAGCTCATCCGGCACCGCGCCGCAGTTGACCGGCACAAAGGGGCCTTTGCTGTTTTGGCTCAGCCCGTGGACCGCCTGGGCCACCAGCTCCTTGCCGGTGCCGGTTTCCCCGTAAACCACAACATTGAAATCCGAGGCCGCCGCCCGCAGGATGGTGTCGAACACATCTTGCATGCGCATGCTGCGGCCGATGATATTTCCCAGCCGCACCCGGTAGTCTATGGCATTTTTCAGTCTTTTGTGTTCAGCCTGAAGCTGGTTATGGTCCCTTTCGATCAGCTCTTCACGCTGCTTGAACTCGGTAATGTCCATCACAAAAGAGAGGACCGCCGGACGGCCTTTCCAGGTAATTGGCAAGGGACGGCCCTCAAACCAGAACTTGCGTCCGTTTTTATCAACTCCGGTCCATTGATAGCGCTCTTTGGCCACCTGTTTCTTTTCCAGGCGGTTTATCAAGTTGATATGGTATTGCTGCTGTTCTTCCACCAGCATGGTGCTGGAAGGGTGGCCGATAATTTCGCCGGGATCTGAATAGCCGAACATGTTGCAAAAGGTACGGTTGACAAAGACCAAACGTCCGTCTTGCATGAGCCCCACTCCTGCGGGCACATGCTCAGCCAGAATGCGCAGGCCTTCCAGTTCGCTGTCAGCCGCGTTGACAGGTTCTGGGGCCCGCCCACCCTTAGCAGGCTTTTTCGCTGCTTTTTTGCTTGATTCGGCCATATCTGAGCCGAATATATAATCTACCAGCGACATTTGCAATACACGATCCGGCAAACGGTTTTCAGGCTCGGCCCTAGAAAAACACCCCCACCAGCCAGGTGGCCAAGGGCGGAAAGGCGATGATCAAAGCCAGCAAAACTATCATGCATATGAAGAAGGGCAAGATGCCCGCAAAGATGGTGCCCATGCTCACACCTTCAGCCACACTGGAAAGAGCAAACACATTTACACCTATGGGAGGCGTGATCTGGCCCATCTCCATAATGATAACCGTGAGCACCCCGAACCATATGGGGTCAAAGCCCAGTGCGGTGATGGAGGGAAAGATCGCGGGCAGGGTCAGCAGAATCATGGGAATCACGTTCATCAAGCAACCCAGCAGGATATACAGGCCCATCACCCCGGCCAGAATCACATATTTATTGAGGCCGCTTTCGGTAACCACATTGGCCAATTCAAAGGGCAGGCGGCTGGCCGCCATGAAAAAGCCCAAAATCCCTACCCCTATGAGAATCATGAGGAGCTTGCTGGTGATATACACCGTGCGTTCGCAGGAGTGCAAAATGCCTCTGAAGGTCAGCTTGCGCCGCACCAGGGCTATGATCAGGGCCCCCACCACGCCGATTGCGCCGCCTTCGGTGGGACTGAAAAACCCGCCCAGGATGCCGCCCAAAATGACCACAAACAGAGCAAGCATGCCGATGACCCCTTTTAAGGAGAGCATCTTATCTTTCAAGCTGGCTTTTTGGCCCCTGGGGGCGTTTTCGGGGTTGCGCACCGCAATCAGCCAGATGGCGAATATGAACATAACAGCCAAAAGCAGACCGGGGATGATACCCGCGATGAACAGCTTGCCCACCGACTGCTCTGTCACCAGGGCGTAGAATATGAAGCCCACGCTGGGCGGGATCAGTATGCCCAGGGTGCCGCCCGCAGCCAAGGAGCCGCAGGCCAGTCCGGGTTTATATTTGGCTCTCTTCATCTCGGGCAGAGCCACCGAGCCCATGGTCACCGCAGTGGCCATGCTGTCGCCGCAGACCGCTGCAAATCCGGAGCAGCCCGCCACCGAGGCCATGGCCAGCCCGCCGGGCAGACGGCCCAGCCATTTTTGAGCGGTCTCGAAAAGCTCCTGGCTGATTCCGGCTTCCGAGGCCATGAGCCCCATGAGAATAAACAGCGGCGCCACCGCCAATATGAAGCTGGCCGAGGTGGTGTAGGGCGCGATGCCCAGCATGTTGAGAGCCGGGATCATATTGAAGCCCAATACCCCCAGGCCTATGTAGCCCACCATGCCCATGGCGAATCCGATGGGCATTCCGGCCAAGAGCAGCACCATGAGGAAAACCATGCCATAGAGCCCGTATTCGAACCGGCTGACTCCCAGATCGAGGGCTTTCAGCCAATTGGGCATGGTGACCAGCAGCACCGCAGCGACAATGGCCAGGATCAGGCCCATAACCACATGGTCGTTCAGGTTGGCGGCGATGCTTCTTATCAGCTGCTGAAGCAGAAACAGAGCCAGGATGGCCACACCCAGCACGGCCAGACCCAAACCAAACCACATAGGTATGCTCAGCATGGGTGAATATTCACTGCTTTTTTTCAGCATGGTTATGCCGGTGCGCCAGCACATGATGAAGAAAAAGACGGTGGCCGCCGTCAGGTTAAAGGTATTCAGGCATCTGGCCGCCCACCCGGGCAGCTTGCAGGTCAGAAGGTCTATATGGATGTGTCCTTCCTGTCGCTGTACATAGCCCAGGGACAAGAACACGATCACCACCATCAGGAACTCTTCCAACTCCACCACACCGGTGATCGAGGCCCCGATGAAAAAACGGTTCAGCACATCCAGCATGATAGGCAACGACATAAAACCGACCGCAGCCAGAGAAATCAGAAACATCCATTTGCCCAAGGGTAAAAGAATCTGGTCCAGGCTGTTCGCAATTGCGCCCAGGCAGCTTTCATCGCCGGGCTCTATAACAAGTTCACAGTTCTTTGGTATTATGGGGGCGGCCTGTTCGGTCATATCATCACCATCTTAATCTATATTGGCCAAGTTCATCCGCCAGGGGCTTGGCCCCATGGCGGATGGGCTGGTTTGCTTAATTCGGGTTTACTGCTTAAAACCCCGTCCGGTTATGGGGGCGTATTTTGCGCTCAGCTTGTAGGCTTCTTCCACCAGAGCGCGCACGTTTTTGTAGCCCTTGCTTTCCATGTCCTTGATCCACTTGTCACGAAGGCCCTTGGTGGCCTCCAGCCATTTGCCGCGCTCTGCTTCATCCAGCACGATAAAAACATGCCCCTTTTTCTTCAGCTTGACCGAGTCGTTGGCAGCGCCCTCATCCAGAGTCCTGCCGCTGGCCCGGGCCATCACCTCGCCGGTGGTCTTTTCAAAGACAGCTTTGGTTTTGTCAGGCAGAGCATCCCACAGATCGTGGCTCACCCCGGCCCAGAAGCCGGTCACCAGCATGTCACAGATGGTGGTGTACTTGGCGGCCTCATTGATCTTGAAGGAGACCACCGGAGCCAAGGGGCAGAATACGCCGTCGGCCATGCCGCGTTCCAAGGCCAGATAAGTATCGGTGGGCGGAATCAGCACCGTGCTGGCGCCCAAGGCGCTCATGATATCCGAGGTGGGGCGGCTCCAGCATATGATCTTCATGCCTTTGAGGTCATCCAGAGTCTTGACCGCTTTTTTGGTGGTGTTGAGCTGGAAGGTGGCGCTGGCCCAGTTCCATAAAAGCTTGATCTCCTTGAATTCGGCTTTTAGCTCAGGGCGGGTCTGCACCAGCTCGTTCATAACCAGGGAGCCGCATTCGGCGCTGGGGGCCAGACCGGGAAGATCCAGCACTCCGCACAAGGGAAATTTGCCCGGAGTGCGGTTCATGTCGTTGCCGCCCACGCCCAGCATGCCGCTGATGGTGGAATCAAAGTGGTCGGCCAGAGGGGTCAGGGTGTTGGGGTTGAAGTAGGAGATCTCGATCTCGCCGCCGGTCAGCTTCTTCATCTCTTTGAACCAGGGCTTCCAGGCGTTTACTACGGTGGGATGGGTGTTCATGTAGACCGTGCTCATGGGAAGTTCCATCTTTGCCCAGGAGGTGCCGCCAAACGCGGCCAAAAGAGCTGCAGCCAGCACGAGGACCATGAATTTGGATCTGATCGACATAATTATTAACTCCTTTTGTATATAAACTCTAACTGGGTGTTTCTAAAGAAGATCACCCACTGGAGACGGTAAATTTTTAAACTGGGGGCAGAAATCCGCGCCGTATTTGTAGGATCTGAATATTCCCCAGCAAACATCACCCTGGCCGGGAGTGGAACGGGTGTAGTGCCATACGATCTCTTTTTCGCGGGTCAGCTCAAAAATCACGCCGTTGCCGCCCGAGCAGATCATGGTATTGCCGTTGGGCTGGCGCTGGGAGCCGGAGATAAACGGCGAGAAATGCACCCGGCCGTTCACGTAGCCTTCCAGGCCGAAGTCCTTCTCGCTCTGCCAGACCACTTCATTGGTCTCTATGTCCACCTCAAGGGCGCGGCTTATGTAGTTGTACATGCCGTTGTCATAGATCAGCATGTGGCCTTCGCCGGGCAGGCCGTCGGGGATGCGGTGGCCGTCGTGGGGGCCGCCCATGTTGGTGGCATTGCGTACGTCTTCATATTCAACCAGGCCGGTTTCCTTATCCAGATAGGCCACATTGCCCCAGCGCCAGGTGATTTCGCCGGAGCTGCGGTTGATGATGAACGCCCCGTCGGTATGGCGGCTGTCGGACAGGATGTTGCCGTCGGGCATCACATCCACGTCGTTGACATGGGTCCATTCCTCGCGGGGGTGGATGGGGCCTATGATGTCGATATCCGGGTCAAAGTGTTCTATGCCGTGCCACTCCCAGATCACCTGGCCCGATGAGTTGATCTCGCGGTACAGGTCGCCGAACATGGTCCCGTCTTTGTGCTCGGTGCCCTTTTGGCCGCCGCGCACCTTTTTGGCCAGGTCGGCCGGAACCGGCTCCCAGGCCACATAGATATAGTTGCCGTTTTCCAGCCTGCGGAAGTCATGGTGCATGGCCGGATCAAAATGCTCGAACTGGATGTTGCTGTCCCAATCCAGGTCATACATCTGCCCGTGGGCGCCGCCCATATGGTAATCGCCGAAGCCGGGGCGTCCCGGGCTGGGCTTGGCGTTGCGGCATACCGCCACCAGGTGACCGTCTGAATGCAAACGGGCATACCAGATGGGGTAGGGGGTGGTCCAGGTGTGGACTGGATTACCCATCATATCAATAAGATAGCATTTCCCAGGGATCTCTCCGGGCTCAGTGGCTGCGCGGGAGGGAAAGGGAACTACCAGGGTGTATCCGGGGAAAGCTTTGTTTTTGTTCCAGCAGGTAACACCGGTTTCATACTTATACGGCCATGCCATGTGTCAATCTCCGTAAACTTGTTTAAACTTCGCCCTGGCGCATCTTTCGGACCGGATGCAGCCTTTTGCCATATGGGCGCACAATTAACTGTTAACAGTGAAAAGCAATAATTGTACCATTTTTCACATTCCGGTCATTTTCGCGCGGTTTCAAAGGGTTAACTCCCTAAGCTTATTAATTTAGGGGTCATTTATGTGGGGCACAATTGACCCAAATATCAAGATACGGGTTTTAGCCAATATTTCTAGGCCGATTATTGAATGGGCCAAAATTGGGCCATGGGCGTTAATGACCCACACTGTGTGTATCCAGACCTGGACTCTGGCTTGGCCGTCCTGTCTCAACGAGCGCAATTGACCCTTTTTAACCAGCAGCGCCCCTATTGGGACACCGCCTTCGGGGATGTGGCAAACCGCCTTGGACTTCTTGCGCACGGCTGTTCAAAAAAGCCGCCGCTGGCGGATTCGGCCCGCTGCCAGGTACGGTTGTGTCATTGGCTCCAGCCTAAAAATCCGGTCAAATTCCAAGACTTTATTCAGCTCAGTATAACCTGTAAAAAATGATGACAGGCCTAAGCGGGGCAAAACGCCGCCATACTTTTTTGACAACAGGCTGACAATCGATATTATAAGAACCAGGCCTCAACTCTGCTGTTTATTCTAAGTTGCCGTCATGTCACATGATCGTCTTACAAAGCTGAACATCGTTCTAGCTGCGGGAAAGTTACAAAATGAAATCAAGGTTGGCCGGACACTTCCAAAATCCTTCTGCAAATTTCCTGTTGTTTTTGGGCCTGGTATTTATCAGCCTGCTGGTGATGGTCCTTTATTGGCATAAGATTGTCTGGCACCTGATAGTGCTGCCGACCGTGGACTTTGAGCGCAGGGGAGTTCAAGTCTATTACCATAAAGAACTCCACAACTCCGGCGAGTCGGACCGACGGGAGCACCGGCCCAGCACCAGTTTCAAATTCGAGCGGCCCAACAGCTCGGCAATAGCTGCGGGCGTCATGCATATAAAAGAACCGGTGGAGCTGCAATTCAAGCTTGAAGCGGACGACTACGGCAGCTTTTCTTTGGGCCATGCAAAACACATTGACCAACGGCCCCGGGATTCATCCATAAACCGCAGCAAGGTCACCCTGCAGCTTGATCAGGGCATCCATCTGGCGGTGCTTGAGGTGAACAACCGGCCGGATGCGGGCTGGCTGAAACTAAAAGCCAAGCAGACCCATAGCCCGGACTGGTCTCTTTTGGGCGAGAAGATAGGCATTCATCCGGTGCAGTTGTCCGTATTTCCCCGTTGGTGGAAAACCATTCCCCACGTCAAGGCCACCTGTGTGGCGGCCATGCTCTTGATGCTTGGCGGGGTGGGCTTTTTCTACCGCAGGTGGCCGCCCCTGGCCCGCTTCTACAGCCTCATCCGCAAAGGGGACGCCTGGCTGTGCCAAAAAGAGCATCTATTGCGCAAAAAGCCGGTTCAGCTCGCCATATTCCTTTTTCCCCTGGGCCTGTTCTTTTTGCTGCTCGGCATCAAGTTCAATGATCCTGAATACTTCCGTGAGCTGGCCTGGGATGATTCCACCCTGGAGTACATTCAGTTCTGGAGCTACCTTGCGGCTGCGGCAATCAGCCTGCTTATTGTGATCAAATGCATCGGCAGCCGCCTGGTCTTGCACACTCTGGCCTTCGGCCTTTTGTTTTTAGGCCTGTTTTTTGTCTCCATGGAGGAAATCAGCTGGGGGCAAAGGATCTTGAACATCCAAAGCTCGGAGTTTTTTTACGACCGCAACGTGCAGCACGAAATGACCTTGCACAACCTGGACCTGGTGGCTCCTTTTCTGCATGACATGTACATCCTGGTGGGTCTGTACGGCATGTTCGCCTGGATTTTATTATCCAGAGCCAAACTAAGCCGCAACAATGTGTTGAACTTCTGCGTACCGGACTGGTTTTTCAGCTCATATTTCTTCTTGGTGTTTTTCGTTTATAAAACATATACTTACGTGATACCGTACGGTTCGGATTATTTAGGGATTGACCAGGAAAAATTTTGGAAGTTCTGGAAGCTCTACGACCAGGAAGGGGTGGAGCTGATCCTTTCCCTGGCCTTTTTGGGCTTTGTGCTGTGCAACTACATCCGGGTGGGCAAGCTGTGTCAGTACCTGAGCTATCTGGAAAAGCCCAACGCCTTCCGGACAAACTCCACCTGACAAGCGCTTAAATATGCAGCCCCCTGCCGCCCGTCACAGGCCCGGTCATCTCCCGGCGGCCGGCCGGCCATCCCCACACGGGCGAAGGGTGCCTGCCGAGCAGGCCAAGCAAAGGGCGCGGAAAAACGCCATCCCCGCGCAGGCGAAGGGTGCCTAGCCCCCATCAAGCTGTCACTGATGCGTGGGCCGCAGCCCCCGCGCAGACCGGGAAACGACAAGAGCACCGCGGCGGCCTGACCGTGCGGTGCTCAATATAAAAGCGGATTTAAACCCGGGGACCGGGTATTCGGCTATCCGGCCGGGTCCAGGTTCATGGCCACCAAGGCGGCTTTGGCCCTGAGGGCGTATGGGTCGTCGGGGAAGTCCGCAATAAGCTTGCGGTACATGCTGGAGGCCTGGTCCTTGCTGCCCGCGGCCGCCAGCACCCGGGCCTGGTCATACATAAACACGCTTTTCAAGGATTTGCCCACACCTTGGGCCGCCGTGGCATAGGACTGAGCCGCCTCCCGGAACTTTTTCTGGCCCTCTTGAGCCTTGCCCAGGCTATGCCAGGCCAGGGGTTTCAGGATCAAAGCCAGGTCCGGCTCATCCGAAAGCTCGCTGAACAGCTCTTCCGCTTTAGCCCAGTCGCCTTTTTCCAAAAGCAAGTTTCCCAAAGCCAGACGCCCCATGATGCCCGCCGAGGTGGCGCCGTACTCGGCGGTGGCCTTGCTGAGACCTTCCACCGCAGGCCCCAGGTCCGGCTTTTGTTCCTGGCCCGCCACGATCTGCACATACTCGGCATAGGCCTGGGATATGGCCTGGGCCGCCTGGTCGTTGCGGTAATCCAAATAAGCGCTGATACCCACGACCAGGCAAACCCCCACCACGAAAGCCGCACATATGGCTATGACTGCCTTCAGGTTTTCCTGCCCCCATTTGATGACTTTATCGGTGAAGGTGATAAATTCATCGGGCTGGTTCAGCATGTCTCTGACGTCTACTTTTTCGGCCATATCTTTTTTACCTTACAATGTGTGTAATCCGTGTTGCCCGTTTGGTTCAGCACGGTTTGGGTTCTTGCCAGGGCAGCTCCAGGCGGCGGGCCGCCCAGGCCGCGGCCCCCAGAATAGCTGCCTGATTGCCCAGCCGGGATATCTCCACCCGGACCAGGCTAGGGTCTATCATATGCAAGCGCTCTTTTAGTTCAAGCTCAAAAACCGGCTGCATCAGATCAAATGAACGGGAAATTCCCGCCCCTATGACAAATAAATCTATCCCGGTGGTGAGGCACAGCATGGCCACCACCCTGCCCAGCGCAGTTCCGGCCCGCTCGAAAAGCTCTTTGGCCAGTTCATCACCCGCCCTGGCCGCGGCGGACATTTCCCTAACATCGTCATCCGGTTTCAGGCAAGTGGCCCGTCCGGCCTGAACGGCTTCTTTCAGGCTGCCCCTAAGCCCGGCCGCCGAGGCGTATGATTCCACGCAGCCCCTTGCCCCGCATCCGCAAAGCCTTCCTTGGGGCTCCACCGTGATATGGCCCAGCTCGCCGCCGATGCCCAAGGGGCCGGTGACGATCTCGCCGTTTATGATGACGCCTCCCCCCACCCCGGTGCCCAAAGTAAGGCAGATTATATCCCGGCCGCTCCGGCCCACCCCAAAAAAGTATTCACCATAAGCGTAGGCGTTGGCGTCGTTCTGCAAAAACGTGGGCAGGCCCAGGGTTTGTTCCACCCGGTCTTGCAAGGCAAACCCGTTAAAGGTCTTCAGATTGGGCGCAAAGGCTACAGCCCCCCGCTCCAGATCCAAACCGCCGGGGCTGTCTATGCCGGCCCCGCCGACCTGCCCGCGATCCACGCCGCAGTCCTTCAAAAAGCCGGCAACCTTAGCCCCAAGCCGCTTAAGCCAGTCTTCCGGCCCCTGGGCCACCAGGGAGGGCATGCTGTCTTCGTGCGTAATGCCCTTTTCGCCCACCAGACCTATCTTGGTGTTGGTCCCCCCCAGGTCTATGCCTAATATTAACGCCAAGGCCGCTCCAGTGCTAATTGCCCAAGACTTCGTCCTTGATGCGTTTTACATGACCCCGGCCCAGACCCTTGACCTCGCAACCCAGTTCTATATAGCGCCGAATCTTATCGTCATCCAGCACCGCGAAACAGTCCACCACCGCGATGGGGCCTCCCGCATGTTCCACCACCCACTCGGGCTCCAGGTCCAGGTAGGGCTTGTGGCGCACCGCCAGCACCACGGCGTTGCAGTCCTTAAGGGCCTCGGCCAGGTCCTGCGAAACCCTGAGGTTTTTCAAGTCTTCCTGGTTGCGGAAGAACCGTCCCCGGCTGTGCCCCGGTGCGGGATAGGTGTCCTGCTTTTCAAACTCCCACCATTTGAGAACATAGGGGTCATGCACCCGCAAGGTGGCGCCCATCTCGGCCAGTTTGCGCACCACCAGCTCGGAGCCCGAATAGCGGGTGTCGCCTACGTCCTCGCGGTAAGCCGCGCCCAAGACCACAATCTCGCTGGCGGCCACTATGCGACCCATGTTGCGCAAGGCGTCCCGGGTCAGCTCGGCGGCGTGCAGAGCCCTGGAATCGTTTATGTCTATGGCCATGGGGGTGATCTTGAACAGGGGCTCGGTAAAGCCCATCAGGCTGTGATAGGCCCAAACGCCCAGCCCCCCGTCCTTGGGCAGGCAGTAGCCCCCGATGCCCGGGCCGGGGAAGATGATATTGTTGTGGGTGGGGCGCATGCCGATGGCCTTGATCACCTTGGTGATGTCCACTCCGTTGCGCTCGGCAAAGCGGGACCATTCGTCCATAAAGGCCAGGATGGCCGCCCGGTAGCTGTTCTCCACTATCTTGCAGGTTTCGCTCTCGATGGGCCGGTCCAGCACGGTCAAGGGGTAGTCTTTAGTGTTGAGCACCTCGGTGAGAAACTTTTCCGCCCGGTCCCGGCTTTCCTGGTTCACCCCGGAGCAGACCCGCCAGAAATCGCGGATGCTGGCCACGTACTGCTTGCCCGGCATGACCCGCTCAAAGCTGTGGGAGAGTACGGGCTCGGTCTTTATGCCGCGCTCTTTGAAGGCCTTTTTCATAATGGGAAAAGCCACATATTCCGTGGTGCCCGGCGGCACCGTGGTCTCGATCAGCACCATGCAATGAGCCGGAATCTTTTGGGCGATAATCTTCAGGCTAGCTTCCAGGGCGCCCATCTCCACCGTACCCTGGGTCACATCGGCTAAAGCTTCTTTTGAATAATCGCACTGCACATCCACCACCACCACATCGGCGTGGGTCAGGGCGTCGTAGGAGTAGCTGGCGATAAGGTTCTTTTTCTTCAGCACGCAGCGCTCTATGGTGACGTCCACCTGGGGGTCTTCGGCCTTGACCGGGGCCTGGCCGCGGTTCAGGTAGGGGATCTTCCAGTAGCTCCGGGAGCTGGGACGCTGCATGCCTATGACGAATTTGCCGGGTTCGCCCTTTTCATCTTCGCTGTCGGCCACCACGGCGGCCATGACCGCGCCTACGAATCCCACTCCCATGACCACAACGATTTCGCGGCCCATGCTGCGCTGCCGGGCAACGATTTGGGCCAGGTGCTGGCTCTCGTCTTCATAGTCCTGCTGGGTGGGGAGGGGGAATATCTCGCCATCGGGGCTGACTGATACTTGGTTTTGGTCCAAACTCAAGGCAATAGCTCCCATTCAACAATTAACTTCAGTAGAATCAACACTTTTTTTCAGATTTACCCTAGGTGACGTATTCTCATACCTTTCACAAGTCTATTAGTCAAGATTGCTTGGGCGGCTGCAGCCGAAAAATGAAAAAGCTGCCGGGAAACAACCAAAATCCGGCGGATATCAACCCCCGCCGCTCATAATCCGGTTTAGCCGGCGGACAGACGCACACAGCCGGTGTGGCGGGGGCGCCCAGGCAAGCCGAAGCAAAATCAAGGCCGGGGCTCAGCCCAGCAGATCTTTCAAGGCCGAATCCAAATTTTCGAATTTGAATCTGAAGCCTGCCTCTATTAAAGCCCGGGGCAGCACCCTCTGGCCTTTTAAAAGCACATCACCAAACTCACCCAGGGCAACCTTGACCGCAAAACCCGGCGCGGGCAGAAAAGCAGGCTTGTCAAGCGCCTTGCCCAGGGCGCGGGCAAACTCCTTATTGGTCACCGGGTTGGGCGCAGTAAGATTGAATGCCCCGCTAAGTCCGGGCCGGGCCAGGAAAAATGAAAAGGCGTCCACCAAATCGCCGCGGTGTATCCAGCTGAGCCATTGCTTTCCCTTCCCCAAAGGGCCGCCCAATCCCTTGCGGAACAGGGGCAGCATCTGCTCCAGGGCTCCGCCCCCCTCTCCCAGCACAATGCCCAGACGGGCCCGTATCAGCCTGATTCCGGCATCCTCGGCCCTTATGGCCTCGGCCTCCCACATCCGGCAGAGCCGGGCCAAGAAATCATCCCCGGGCGTTGCGCTTTCGTCCAGCTTTTCATCACCCCGGAAGCCGTAATAACCTACAGCCGAGGCGTTTATCAAAACCGGGGTCTCATCATGCTTATGGCTGGACATGGCGTCCACCAGGTTTCTGGTGGTCATAACCCGGCTGTCGGCCATCAGCTTTTTATACTTCTTTGACCAGCGGCCGAAGATGGAGGCTCCGGCCAGGTTGATAACGGCTTGATACTCACCGAGTTGGTCTTGCCAGGGGCCGGGCTGGCCGGGATCGGCCAATGAGAAGTGCGCCTCTTCGGGGATGCGCTCCCGGGTCTGGGCCGAACGGGAGAGAACCGTGACGATATGGCGATTGGCAATAAGCCCCTGCACCAGGGCGCTGCCCACAAAACCGGTTCCGCCTGCAACCAGAATCTCCATAATCAACCCCGGTTAAAAGCTGTTTACCAACTCATGTCCCGACTTGACCGCCGCCCCAAGGTCCCCGATCAAAGCGGCGTCACCCACCTTGTCCACCTTTATATTATACTTGATCAGCTCTTCATATAGCGAGTCTTGGGGCTTTGCCCCCGCCGCCAACACAACGCTGTCCGCCTTTATGGTTTTTCTCTCTCCCCGGCTGTCCAGCAACACCCTGCCGGGCTCTATGGCCCGCACTTCCGTATTGGTCATGGTTTGGATGCCGTAGCGTTTGAGCAGCAAAAAGGCAACCCAGCGGGTGGAGCGGCCTATGTCCCGGCCCAGCTTGGGCAGCATCTCCACCAGGGTCACCTGGCGGCTGCCCCGGGTGAGCAGGGTCTGCATGGTCTCGAAAGCTTCTGATTCAAAAAGGGCCATGAAATGAGCCTGTTCCGGACTCAAGGCCCCGGAACGGGCCAGGTAGATGGCGGTTTCCACCCCCACCGCGCCGCCGCCCACCACCACCACATGCTTCAGCGCCCGGCGTTCGCCCTTAATGATCTGCCAGGCCGTGCACACGTGATCCAGATCCGCGCCGGGAATGGGGGGACAGGAAGGCCGGGCTCCCGTGGCCAGGATCACCCGGTCCGGCCCTGCATTTTGTATCAGGGCGGCATCGGCCGTGAGATTAGGCTTCACTTCCACCCCCGCCTCTTTAAGCGCGGCCTCATAATGCGGGCCCAAAAGGGCGAAATCGGATTTCCCCAAGGGAGCCCCGTACCAAAGCGGCTGGCCGCCCAAAGCGGAACCGGCTTCCCACAGACTCACTTCATGCCCCCGGGCGGCGGCGGCCAGGGCCGCGCTACAGCCCGCCGGGCCTCCCCCGATTACCAGAACCCGTTCGGCTTTGGCGGCCCGCCGGGGCCGGGGCAGATATTCATGACCGGCCCGGGGATTGACCGAACAGCCCACCGCCCCGCCCTGGAAAAGGGAATCAAAGCATCCCTGGTTGCAGGCGATGCAGGGCCGGATGAGGCCTGGTTTGTCAGCCTGGGCCTTTTGGGGCCAGTCCGGGTCCGCGATCAGGGGGCGGGCCAGGCAGATCAGGTCCGCATCACCCCGGGCCAGAACCTCTTCCGCGGCGTCGGGCAGGTTTATCCGGTTGCTGCAGGCCACCGGGACCCGGGCGGCGTCCCGCACCCCCCGGGCCAGATAACTGAACCCGGCCCTGGGCAGTTCGCCGGTGAGCTGGGGAACCTTGGTCTCATGCCAGCCGCCGGTGACGTTGATCATATCCGCCCCGGCCTGCACGCAGGCGGCGGCGAAACCGGCGGCTTCCCGGTTGGTATGGGAGCCCGGCACAAAATCATTGCCCGACACTCGGACCCCCACGCAGAAATCAGGCCCCACAGCCTTTCGCACCGTCTGGACCACTTCCAACCCGAAGCGCATGCGGTTTTCCAGGCTCCCGCCGTAATCATCTTCGCGCCGGTTGATGCGCGGGCTCAGGAACTGGCAGATCAGATAGCCCGCCGAGGCCAGAACCTCCACCATGTCGAAACCGGATTCCTTGGCCCTCAGGGCCGCGTCCGCAAAGTCTTTTTGCACCCGGCCTATCTCGGCCAGGCTCAATGCGCGGCATTCTTCACGGGTAAAGCGCGAGGTGTGGGGGCTGGAGCTTACCGCCTGGGCTCCCAATTCGCGTTTACCGGTGTAGGCCCCGCCGTGAAAAAGCTGGGCCCCGGCCCTGGCCCCGGCTTCATGTAAAGCCGTGGTGAGACGCCGCAGGCCTTTGGCGTCGGCGTCATCACGCAATGAGATCATGGAGGGCCGGCCGGCCAAGGGCCCCACCGGGCAGCCTCCCACTATGATCAGGCCGGTTCCGCCCTGGGCCCGGCGGCGGTAGAACTCCAAGGTGGTATCATTTATGCCGCCGGTTTCGCTGTAGTTGAGCAGCATGGCTGGCATGACCAAGCGGTTTTTGAGGTCCAATCCCCCAACCGTGAAGGGCGAGAACAAAAGCGGATAGCGCTCCGGCACCAAAGCCCCCCTTCCATATCGGCAAAAATGATTATTTATTTCGGTTAACCTCTGCGATTTTCTTTTTTACATAGCTCAGTTTGCGCACCTGGATGACGTATTCTTTGATGAACCCCACCCGCAAAAACTTTTTGGCCAGTTTGCGGGCCTGCGCCCGGCTGGTGTAGTCGCCCACCATCATGCGCAGCCAGACTCCGGATTTTTTGGACACATAGGTTTCCAGATAAGCGCTCTGGCCCCTGGAGTTCCAAAGGCGCACCTGTTCCTTGGCCACTCCGGGTTGGCGGTAAGCCCCGACTTGCAGAGAATAAGCCAATCTATTTGGAGTGTTATTTTCTTTTGCCGCCTTGGATTTTAGGCTTGTGCCAGATGCCGCGCCAGACCCTTCGGCATCCGGGTCGTCCGTGACCGCGACTTTCAGCATCTCTTTCGGAATATCGGCCAGTTTCGATATTTCATAGGGGCTGAGCAACTTCACGCTGCTCAAAATCCTCTGGTCAACCTTGGCGAAATCAGGGTCGATGGCCGCGGTGCGGTAATAACAGACCAGGGCGGGGGCGTGTCTGCGCTGGGCGGTGTAAACCGTGCCCAGGGTGTTCCAATAGCGTGCGTTTTGGGGATTCAGCTCCAGGGATTTTCTGGCCAGTTTTTCGGCTTCAATGAGCTGTTTGCCCAGCCGGGCCAGGGTCCAGGCCAGGTTGCTCATGACCAGGGCGTTTTCCGGATCTTTTTTCAGCGCTTCATGATACAGCTCCAAAGCCTCGTTTTCCCTGCCCATGGATACCAGTGCGGTGGCCTTGTCCTGCAGCACCGAGGCGCTCTCCGGCTGCAATTCCAGGGCCCGGTCCATGGCTTCGAGCGAAGCGTTCAGTTTACCCAAGGAAGAGCGGCACATGGCCAAAAGATGCCATACTTCGGGGCTGTGGGGGTGAAGCTCCAGGTCCTTTAACAAGGCCTCCTCCGCCTTGGCATACATGCCTTGTTCATAAAGGCGGAAGCCCTCGCGGCGGAATTTGTCCGTGGTGCGCATGACCAGGGCCTGTCCGTTGTCAATAGAAAGCGGCATGCTCACCTGGCCCAACTTCAGGTCTTTGATCCCTTCCAAAAGCATCGGCTCCATTCGCGAGACCGGCATGCAGTCCAGGCTGGTGCGCACCTCATCCCCGCCCTGTTCGCTGATGGTCCGGGCGACCTCCGAAAAAGATTTATCCTGCGCCAGCATATCCTGGGCCTTGGCCAAAAGCGTCTGGTTTGCGGTCCACAACACCCAGACGCAGTATGAGGTGGGCGGATCGGCTGCCTTGGGCGGCTCGGCCACCTTGGCGGCGCAGGCCGAAAGGGCAAAAACTAGACACAAAATCAATAGACTGAGAATATTACGAATACGCATTTAAACTCCCGTCCCCACTGAGTGTGTTGCTGCAAATTATATGCGGAGCGCCGGTGCTAGGCAATCCCGGAAATTAGCGGGAACTATGCCGCGTCCATATCTGGTAATATGGGCTGGGGGGAATACAGGTTCCCAAACCGGTCGGCAAGGCGGCATATAGCGGCGGCTGGCCAAAAATAATCCAAAGGAACTATGCAGACATGATCAGGCCGACAGTGTTTTCAAGATTGATTCTGGCCGGGCTTTTGCTGGCCATTGCTTTACCCGCCCATGCCCAGCAAGGCTCCCAGCGGGTGCGCGTCTTCCGGGTGGGCGGAGTGCCCCAGGCCCAGGAGGTGGTGGGTTTGGGCACCGTTCGCTGCGCCAAAAGTCTGGAACTGGGCTTTTTTGAGCGCGGCATTATCAAGGAAGTGCGGGTCGAAGAAGGCGACCATATAAAAAAAGGCGAGATCCTGGCCAAGCTGGAAGATGACATAATCATGGCCGATATTGCGGCCAAGCAGGCCGGCATAGAAATCGCCCGCCAAAAGATGGACCGGCTGGCCGATAAGATGGCGGGCAAAAAGGAGCTTTGGAACCGGCGCTCCATCAGCGAGCACGAATACAAGGATGCCAAGCACCAGTTCAATCAGGCCAAGATTGAACTCAAGCAGGTTAAGGCGGAGCTTAAGGGACTTCAGGCCCGGCTGGCGGATATGGTGCTGAAAGCCCCGGTGTCCGGCACCGTGGCCCGGCGCTATTTGGAACCCGGCGAAGTGGTGGGACAGGGCGAGAACAAGGTGATCAAGCTGGTTTCCTGCTCCACGGTGCTGGCCGAGGCCAGTTTCGGCGAAAAGCTTTACTTGCGCATCAAACCCGGTATGCCGGTGGTGATAAGGGCCGACGCCCTGCCCGGCCGGGAATTCATCGGAAAAGTGCACTCCATAAGCCCGGAAATCAATGACAAGGACCGCACTTTTACGGTGAAGGTCAAAACCCCCAACCCCAGCCTGATCCTGCGTCCGGGCATGTTTGTGCGGGCCAGTCTTTTGAAAGGCAAAAAGGGCGAACCGGTGTGGATACCCCAGAGCGCCATCCTGGCGGAACTGAAAGGCTACGGCTCGGTCAAGGTGGTGCGGGACTCCAAGGTCAACCTTTTGAAAGTCAAGCTGGGGCGTAAAAAGGACAACATGGTGCAGATCACCGAGGGATTGGAGCCGGGCCATTTGGTGTTACTGCCCCAACCGGGTGCAAAGCAATAGGCTGACATGGGTTATCTCAAGCGGCCCTTGGGGGTCATAGCACTTTTTGCAGCCGCTTTGGCGGCGGGGCTTTTCTGCCTGGTCCGGCTGCCGGTCAGCCTGCTGCCCAGCCTGAGCCAGCCCCGGCTCACCGTGATGACCCGCTATGAGCATGCAACCCCGGACGAAGTGGATTCTTTGGTGACTCGGCGCCTGGAAGCGGTTTTGGGAACCGTCACCGGGATGAGGCGCATGGAGTCCCTGTCCAAGCAGGGTTTGAGCCGCATAGGCCTGGTTTTCGACTGGGACCGCGCCCTGACCACCGCATCGGCCGAGGTGCGCGAGAAGCTGGACTCGGCCATTGCCCGGCTTCCCCGCGAGGCCTCCCCGCCCCTGGTTTTGCCCTACGACCCCTCCCAGACTCCCCTTATCACCCTGGCCTTAAGCGGCGATGCCGGCGGGCTCGCCCTCCGCCGGGCCGCGGAAGAGCGCATCAAGCCCCGGCTGCTCACACTCCCCGGAGTGGCCGAAGTGGGGGTTCAGGGCGGCCAGGAGCCCGAGGTGCAGGTGCTGGTTGACAAGGGCAGCCTCATAGCCCACGGCATGGATCTGGCCAAGGTGGTGGAAGGGGTTAAAAAAGCCAACCTCAACTCCCCGGCCGGGGAATTGCGCATCGAAAACCGCAATATGCCGGTGCGCACCGTGGGCCGTTTCGTGAATCCACAACAGATCGCCACCGCGCCGCTCATCACCCAAGGCCAGGCAGCCCTGACCGTGGGCCAGGTGGCGACGGTGCGCTACACCTATAAAGACCTTACCGGATTTTGCCGGGTGAACGGCAAGGATGCGGTGCTGATCTCGGTCTTGGGAGCCCAGGAGGCAAACGCCCTGGCCGTGTCGGATGCGGTGCGCCAGGCCGTGGGCGGCCTCGGCCTGGCCAAGGGGATGAAGCTTACCGTGGTAGAGGACCAGGCCCCATTGGTGGCCGGTTCCTTGGAGGAACTGGCCCGCATGGTGATGCTGGGAGGCCTTCTGGCCATACTGGTGCTGCTGGTGTTTTTGCGCCGCCTGCGCACCGCCTTTTTGGTGGCCCTGGCCGCGCCCTTGGGGCTCTTCATATCCTTCGGCCTAATGAACCTTTTCGGGGTCGGCCTCAACCTCATGTCCATCGGCGGGCTGGCCCTGGGGGTGGGCATGCTGCTGGACGGCTCCATCGTGGTGATGGAGGCCTTTGAACGCCATTACGGGCCGGGCGACTCCCGCCTGGCCGCCGCCCGTCTGGCTCTTGGCGAGGTAAGCGGCAGCCTGATCACCGGCACCCTGACCACCGCCATGGTGCTGGTGCCGGTGTTTTTCATGACCGGTCTGGCTCAGCGCCTGTTTGCCGACTTCGCCTTCACCCTGGCCGCTTCGCTTCTGGTCTCCTTGACCACGGGCCTTTTGCTCCTGCCTGCCCTTTTGGTGTGGCTGGGCGGCAAACCCCGCAAGCTCAAGGCCAAGCGGGAAAAATCCGGCGGCGGTTTCTGGTTCTGGGTGGTGCGCATGAAGCTGGTTCTGGCGCTCATCGCCCTTGGCCTGGGCTATGGGGCGTATTGGCATCTTGCCCAGCAAGGCGTTTCCTTGCTGCCATCTCTGGGCATGGACCGTATGCGCATAAGCCTTAAGCTGCCCGGCGGATCCGGGCTGGATAATCTGCAAAAAGCCGTGGACTGGGTGGAAAAATCGGTTCGGGAAAACGATCCCAAGGCCCGTGTTGTAACCCGGGCCGGACGTCTGGACAGCGAGGATCCACTGGGAGGGCCCCAGGCCGGCGAAGAGGACCAGGCCGGCCTGACCGCATATCTGCCCCCGGGAGCCGATCCGGAAGCTTCCGCCGGGGTGTTGGGCCGCAAGCTGGCCCAGGTTCAGGACGCCGAGGTTCAGGTGGTGCCGGGCGGCCAGGTCAGCGGACTCAGAGAGGGCGAGGATGGCCGGGCCGAGCTGGCTGTGCTGGTGGGTGAAGACCGGGGGAAGCTCATAAGCTCCGCCCAGGCCCTGAAAAAGGCTCTGGCCGCCCAGCCCTATCTGGAGGCCTTGGAGGTGCGGGGGCTGTCCAGCAAAAAGCGCATCGACATCAAGGTGGAGCGCCAAAGCGCCGCCCTGGCCGGAATCAGCGTCAGCCAGGTGGCCCGCACCGTGGGCCGGGCGGTGCAGGGCGAGGTGGCCGGGCAGCTTTTGGCCGGGGACCGCCAGATAGATATCCGGGTGCGCCTGCAGGAGAGCGACCGCCAGGGCCTGCACGATCTTTCGGAACTGCCCTTAAGCACCTCTCAAGGCGGCTCCATGCAGCTAAACCAAGCCGCCACCTTGAGCAGCGGCCAGGGACCGGTGGAGATCATGCGCCGCCACCGCCGTCCGGCCCTGGTGCTGCAAGGTCGCATCAAGGGGCTGCCCCATGGAGTGGGCCAGGAAAAGGCTTTGGAGGCTGCGCGGAAAGTCAAACTTGCGCCCGGGGTGGAATTGAAGCCCGGCAGCGGCAGGCGTGAGCTTTTGGAATCCATGCGGGGCCTGGGCGGGGCCTTGCTGCTGGCCCTGGCCCTGGTTTATGTGATCCTGGTAGTGCGTTTTGAGTCTCTTCTGCGCCCCCTGGTGGTGCTTTTGGGCCTGCCTTCCGCCGCCGTGGGGCCCGCCTTGGCCCTTCATTACCTGAAGATGCCTTTGGATGCCCTGGTGCTTTTGGGCGGGGTGGTGCTTTTGGGCGTGTCGGTTAACGGCTCCATCTTGCTGGTGGACCTGGCCGACCGCAGGCGCAAGCAGGGTATGAACGGCGCTGTGGCCGTGGCCGGTGCTGCCCGGGTGCGGGTGAAACCCCTGTTGATGACCACCATGACCACGGTGCTGGGGGCCCTGCCCCTTTGCCTGGAGCTGGGCCAGACCGCCGGACTGAGCCGTCCTTTGGCCGTCACCGTGGTCAGCGGGCTGGTCACCGGCATGCTGGGCACCCTGTTTTTGGTGCCCGGCCTGTTCGCCCTGTTCACCGGGGTCCGGCCCCAAAAAAAAGGTCCCGTTTCGCCTGCCGCCAAAAACCCGCCCGGAGCGGGGGCCAAACCGGAGCGGCAAAACCCCGCTGAAACCATGGAACCTTCGCCC
Organism: Desulfarculaceae bacterium; assembly: GCA_963675675.1. Taxonomy (GTDB): domain Bacteria; phylum Desulfobacterota; class Desulfarculia; order Desulfarculales; family Desulfarculaceae; genus Dethiosulfatarculus. The sequence continues at coordinate 4,948,729 of OY776512.1, read as the reverse complement.
CCGGAATCCGGGTAGACCGCCATGGCCAGCAGCTTAAGCCATACCGCATCCAAACCCAAAAGCGGGCTTATGGCCTTTATACTGCGCAGGCCCAAGGGCGGCCTGGCGGTGCTCATCTGTGCTGCCTTGCTGGGGCTTTTGGCGGCCCTTGACCTGCAGGTGGACCTGTTGTCCGGGCGCACGGCCCCGGTTTTCACCATCAACACCCAACTCAGCGACCACGGGCCCCAGGAAGTGGAGACCTTGATCACCAAGCCCCTGGAGGAGGGATTAAAGGGCATATTGGGCCTTAGGGGCATTAACGCGGTTTCCAGGGCGGGGCGTTCGCAGATTTATTTGCGTCTGGACCCCAAAACCGATCTGACCGCGGCGGCCCAGCAGGTGCGGGGCAGGCTGCGCCGCCTGCGAGGCAGTCTGCCCGAAGAAGCCCATGCGCCCATTTTGAAACACTACAATCCGGAAAGCCGGCCGGTGGCGGTGCTGGGGATCAGCGGGGGGAAATCACTGGGCGAAGCCGCGGTCTGGGCGCGCAAGGAGCTTTTGCCCCTGTTGCGCCACATAGACGGAGTGGCCGATGTGCGCCTGGCCGGCGACCCCATTCCCGAAATCAGGGTGGAATGCGACCCGGAGCGCCTGCGCTCCTTGGGCATGAGCATCGGCGAGGTTTCCAGCGCCATCCGCCGGGGGCATGAGAACCTGCCCGGCGGCGACATGCAGGTGGGCGGAAAACAGATGCCGGTGCGCACCGCATCCAAGCTTGCCACGGCCCGGCAGGTGGCCGGGCTGCCGGTGGCGGCGAGCCGTTTCGGCAGTGTGGTGTTGGCCGGGGATATAGCCAAAGTGAGCGCCACGTTCCGCGAGCCCCGCGAGATATCCCGTCTGGACGGCAAACCCGTGGTGAGCTGCTCCATATTCCGTTCCTGGGGATCCGACGTAAACCGCCTGTGGCGCCGGGTGCGGGAAGTAATGGCCGGTCTGCCCAAAGATCCGGCCCTGCCCAAGGTGGAGCTGATCTACAGCCAGGCCGAATACCTGGAAAAATCGCTTGCCCGCCTGGGCAACATCGCCCTGATGGCCGGAGGCGCGGCGGCCCTGGTGCTGCTTTTCTTCCTGCGCAGCCCGGGTTCCACCCTCACCGCGCTGTTGGCCTGCCCCTTTTCGCTTTTGATCACCTGTCTATTAATGCGCCTCATGGGCATCAAGCTGAACCTTTTGGCCTTGTCCGGCCTGGCCCTGGCTTTGGGCATTTTAGTGGATAACGCGGTGGTGGTTATCGAAGCGGTACATTACCACTGGCGCCAGGGGGCCGAAAAGCTGGCCGGCATCCAAGAAGGAGTCGGAGAAGTGGCCCGTCCGGTGCTTTTCTCCACCCTGACCACGGTGGCGGCCTTTCTGCCGCTTTTGGCCGTGTCCGACCGGGTGCGCCTTTATCTGGGCTCTTTTTTTTGGGGAATGAGCCTCAGCCTTTTAGCCTCTTTGGCCGCCGCCCTGCTATTGGTGCCGCTTCTGATGCTCTTCCTCACCCGGCCAGGCGATAAGGCCGGGACCAAGCCCAAGGTCTTGGAGGCGGAGGACGGATCGGGACGCTTTGAGCGCTTCATAGCCTATAATCAGCGCCGCCCCTGGCTGGTGACGGCCGCGGGTCTGGTCTGCCTAGCGGCGGCGGGCTGGCTGGGCAGCGGCCTGGCCTTTTCGGGGGGCTCGGGCCTGGAGGCCAGGGGCTTCCGGGTGCTGGCCGTGACTCCACCCGGCACCCACAAGCTGGTCACCGACGCCAAGGTGAACGAACTGGTTCTACGCCTCAAAAGACTGCCCGGTATAAAAAGCCTGCATTCCCGGGCCTGGGACAACCAGGGCAGCATCACGGTGAATTTCGTGGATCAGGCCATGCCCAACAGCCGCCAGATTATAGAACAGGCCCGCGAGCTGCTGCCCGAAAAGGGCCCGGTGCACTACCACCTTTTGCCCCTGGGCGGGGGCGGAGAGCAAAGCACCCTGGGCCTGCATCTGTTCGGACCCAACCTGGCCGGACTGTTTAAATGGCAGAACCAGGTGGTGAAAAACCTGGGCGGCCTGCCCCAGGTCAAAGACGTGATCCGCCGCCTGGGCAATCCCGCCCCCCAGATGGAACTTATCATCAGGCACCGCGACCTGGCCGAACTGGGGCTGAGCGCCTCCCAGGTGGCCCGGGCTGCCCGCAATCACCTCTCCGGCCCCGTGGCCCTCAGGCTGTGGCGGGGAGACGAGGAGGTGGAGGTGCGGGTGAAGGCGGCTCCTTTGGCTCAGCAAGGAGGGGCCTCATTGCGCCGTATATTCGTGGAGGCGGATCAAAACCGCCTGATCCCGCTGTCCGAACTGGTGCGCCCGGTGGTGCGCCACCGGCCCAGCGAGCTTTTCCGCCAAGGCTACCGCCGTTCGATCAGCCTGACCCTGATACTCAATACGCCGGACACCCTGGGCGCGGTCCAGGCGGTGCGCCGGGCCATGGCCCGGGAAAACCTTCCGCCGGGCTTTGACTGGGAGCTGGATCAGGAGGCGGTGCAGGCGGCCCAGACCCGCCGGGAGATGTTCGTCGGGGCGGGCCTGGCCCTTTTACTGGTCTACCTGGTCATCGTGGCGGCCAGCGAATCCTTGGCCGGACCTTTGGTGGTCATGGCCGCGGCCCCATTCGCCCTGGCCGGGGCGGTTTTGGGGCTGATCCTTTTGGGGGTGCCGGTGACCATGCCGGTCTATCTGGGCGGCATAATCCTGGCCGGGCTTTTGGTCAACACCGGCCTGGTCATGATCGACGCCATGGTGCGCCGCCTGGACCGGGGGACTCCGCCGCGCGAGGCCGCCGCCAAGGGTGCGGCCCGGCGTCTGCGTCCGGTGGCCATGTCCGCCTTGACCACCATAGCGGCAGCCTTGCCCCTGCTCCTGGACCAGGGCGCAGGGGCGGACACCTGGTCCCCCTTGGCCCTGACCACCGCCACTGGCGTGCTGGGGTCGGCCGGTTTCGCCCTGGTGCTGACCCCGGTGCTTTTCCCCGCCGCCGCCCGCCTGGATGCCTGGATCAAGGGTGGACGCTCCCCCCAAACTGAAGGCCGGCCCGGCAGCCGGCCCTCTCAAGATCCGGTTTCCACATGAAGCCTGCAAAAAAATCGCCTGCCCGGTTGCCAGACCGAGGGGCGGCATGTTATGAAAACCTTGTCTGCACGGAATAATGTTTAGAAGGCCGGGGTGAGCAGGGACGCAAGGAATATGTACCGCATTAATAACGTGGCCCAGCAGGTGGGGCTGAGTCAAAAACGCATACGGGAATATGAAAAAGAGGGCTTGATCAAGCCGGAGCGGGAACCCCGCACCAACAACCGGATCTACAGCGAGTTTGAAGTCGTCCAGATCAGGCGCATCACCCAGCTTATCCACGAGCGCGGATTCACGGTGGCCTGTTTGCGCAATCTCTTGGTGCTGGCCCCTTGCTGGAATATATTCGGCTGCGTGGACCGGGAGGAGTGCCCGGCCTATCAAAATCCCCACCAGGACTGCTGGCGGGTCATGAGCCGGGAGCAGGATTTCAGATGCGGCCCCTGTGAGCGCTGCGCGGTCTATTTAAACCGCCACCTGGCCAAACGCGGAGTTTTGGAGCGGGCGGATTCCCAATGACCCAGCGGCTGGATACCTATCAGACCGAAGAGCCCCCCCTGGGCCTGGTACTGGCTGGAGGAAACGGACGGCGCATGGGCGGCAACAAGCCGCATCAGCTTTTGGGGAAGCGGAGCTTGATCGAAATCGCCCTGGAGCGGCTCAGCCGGGTATGCCCCCGCCAGGCTATCGTGGCTTGGAACCTGGAGGATTTTGCCAATCTGCCCGTGGAACTGATACGTGACCGCTGGCCCGGGGAAGGCCCTCTGGCCGCACTTGCCACCGCACTTATAGAAACCGGCGCCCAGTCCATTCTCACCCTGCCGGTGGATTTGCCTTTTGTCAGCCTTGAACTGCTGAAACAGCTGGCTGCCAGTCACCGCGCGGGGTTCCGGGCCGCCGCACCCGAAGGCCCTAAGGGACTGGAACCCCTGGTGGCCTATTACCACCGCTCTTGCCTGACCCATGCCACCGGGCTGTTGAAAAAGGGTGAGCGAAGACCCAGGCGGCTATTGCGCCTGGTCCATTTTCGGCGCTACACCTGGCCCGAAGTGCAGGCCTGGGACCATGACGGCTCCGGCTTCATGAATCTGAACTCCAAAGCGGAACTGGCCCAGGCCCGGCTCAGGATGGCTGGGGAGTGTGTTAAATGACACACAGTCTTTCCGGGTGTGGGTAAAAACCCACAGCTAAATCCAAATTGATCACATTTTCACACCCCCTGCTGGTTATTTAATAATTAATTTAATTATTACAGCTAGTTATTCTGTAAAAAACCAACGTGTGCCTACTGTGACTTGGCACGGATGTTGCTTTGATATTCCGTTGCGGGAACCGGCCTTGGAGGGGAGGGAACCTCCGGCCAGCTTATAATACAATTTTATAAATTATATCTCGGAAGGCGTATTGCGCCGAAACCGATCAGATTAATTTGAGCACGGCGGAACATGCAGATATTTCAGCGGACTTTAAAACGGCCGGTATCATGTACGGGAATAGGGCTGCATAGCGGCAAAAAGGTGAACCTCAACATCAGGCCGGCAAAGCCTGACACCGGGGTCAAATTCAAGCGCACAGACCTGCCCGGAGCCTCTTTGGTGCCCGCGGATATCTATCATGTAGTGGACACCAGCCTGTGCACTACAGTGGGAAAAGACGGGGTGACTGTCTCCACCGTGGAACACCTCTTAAGCGCTCTGCACGGCATGGGCGTTGACAATGTCATCGTGGAGCTGGATGCGGCTGAAGTCCCCATCATGGATGGCTCCGCCGCGCCTTTTGTGTTTTTAATCCGCAACACCGGCCTGACTTCCCAAGAGCGTTTGCGCCAGTTCTATGTGGTCAAACGGGAAATGACTTACAAGGAAAACGGCAAGCACCTGAGCGTGGAGCCCGCTTCCAGTTTGAGCGTGGACTACACCATAGAGTTCAAGCACCCCATGATCCGCCGGCAAAAATACGGCTTTGAGCTTAATGAACGCAACTTTGACAAAGATATCAGCCGGGCGCGCACCTTCGGCTTCTTAAAGGAGCTGAAATGGATGCACGAAAACAATCTCGCTCTGGGGGGCAGTCTGGATAATGCCGTTGTTGTGGACGACTACAGGGTGCTCAATGACGACGGCCTACGCTTTCCCGATGAATTCGTGCGGCATAAGGTGCTGGATTTCGTGGGAGACATGGCCCTCATCGGCCGGCCGGTGCTGGGACACTTCAAAGCATACAAATCCGGGCACGATTTGAACAACCAGATGTTCAGGGCGTTTTTGGCAGACCCCACCGCCTGGCAGCTCACCACGCCAACCCCCGAACAAACCGCCAAAATCAGCGCCCCCCATGCGATGCGCGGATTTGGAAACGCCCAAGCTGCCGCCACGGCATGAGGAGGACCACCGGCTGAAGCCAGACGCACGAGGGAGCGGGGCGGGCTGGACAGAAGGGACAAGCGGGCGGGCGCACAAGCAAAACCGGTCCGGCGTATATGGGCCGGAGGGATGATAAAATCAACAGCCTAATACGCCAGCTTGGCGTTTGGGATAAGGAGAAAGGGCAGGGCCCGTCCCCATGGCAGGGGCGGGCCCGGTTCTTTGCACCAGCCGCCGGTCCCGGCATCCAGAGCAATGCACATCCTTAAAAAAAACGCTCAATACGCCCCCGGGCCGCCCTGGGGCGGACAGCAATGCTTGCCTCAGAAGCCCTCCTGGCTTAACATGTTATTGTCATTGGGCAATACCCCGACTATCATTGCTAGGAGCATGGTTTGACCGCCGCTGAAAAGCAAGAGCGCAGCAAAGAGCAATCCCGCCGCAGGCGGGAGCGCTGGATAATCCTCATCACCCTGATCGTGGTGGTGGCGGCCACCTATTTGGAAACCATGGTGGTGGAGCTGACCGGAGACCAGCCGCTTTCCTCTTCCCTTTTGGTTTTCGCCCTGATCAACATAAACGCGCTTTTGCTGCTCCTGGTCATTTTTTTGGTGTTCCGGAACCTGGTCAAGCTCATCCTGGAGCGGCGCAACCGGGTCTTGGGCGCCCGGCTGCGCACCAAGTTGGTGGTGGTCTTCGTGATACTCACCCTGGTGCCCACGGTTCTGTTGTCCTTTGCATCCTATCAGTTCGTGGACACCTCCATAGAATACTGGTTCAGCGCCAAGATCGAACAATCACTCTTCAACGCCCTGGTCACCAGCGAGTCTTACCACAACCAGATCGGTGACAGCGCCGCTCATTTCGCCAAAACCCTCTCGGCGGACCTTTCCGGGCGGGGGCTGGACTTCTCCAAGCCAAATGAGACTCTGGCCAATATTCTGGAAGAACTGCGCGTCCGCTACGATCTGGCGGCCGCCAGGGTGTTCAACCCCAAGGTGGAAGATCTGGCCTTTGTGATCCAGTCCGGCACCCACAAAAGCCATCTGCAGGGCCTGCACCTGGATCTGGTCACCCGGGCCATTGCCGAAAACAAACCCCAGCGCCAGCTAAAGCAGGCCGCCACCGGAGACTTCGCGGCCGCAGTACATCCCATCTATCAGGGAGTGGCCCCGGCCAAGGATGACATGAACGCCAAGCCGCCCAAGGTGCTGGGCGCCGTGGTGGCGTTCGAGCTTTTGCCCGCCGAAAGCCTGGCCAAGGTGGCCGGCATCCGCAAGGGGCTGGAAGAATACCGGCAGTTGAAGGCCTTCAAGCAGCCCATAAAGACCAACCAGTACATAACCCTTTCCATCGTGACTCTGCTGATTATCTTCGCGGCCACCTGGTTCGGCTTTCACCTGGCCAAGACCTTTACGGTTCCCATCAAGGAGCTGGCCGAAGGCACCCAGCGCATCGCGGGCGGAGATTACAACTTCTTCATAGACCGGGAAGGCCAGGACGAGATCGGCACCCTGGTCAACGCCTTTAACCGCATGACCGCCGATCTGAAGACCAGTAAAGCCCGCCTGGACGAGACTCAGAACGAAATGCGCATCACCAATCTGGAGCTGGACCGGCGCAGGCGCTATATGGAGGTGGTCTTGCAAAACGTGGCCGCCGGAGTCATCAGCGTGGACGCCCAGGGCCGCATAACCACCTTCAACCCCTCGGCGGAACGCCTGTTCAAGGTGCGGGCCAGCGCGGTCTTGGGCCAAAGCTGGGAGGAGATATTAAGCGGCGAATACCTGGACTTGGCCAGGAGCCTCAATATGGGCATGCTGCCCGGCTCGCGCCAGACCTTGACCAAACAGGTGCGCCTGAATATCGGCGGGGATTATCTGGCCCTCATGGCCCACCTGGGGTTCTTGCAGGATGAGCAGGGCCGCGACCTGGGCATGGTGGTGGTCTTCGAGGACCTGACCGACCTGGAAAAGGCCCAACGCATGGCGGCCTGGCGCGAAGTGGCCCGGCGCATAGCCCATGAGGTGAAAAATCCCCTTACGCCTATCAAGCTTTCCGCCCAGCGCCTGGTGCGGCGGTACATGGATAAATTGCCCCAGGACGACACCGACATATTCAATGAGTGCACCAGCACCATTGTGCATCAAGTCGAGGAGCTGCAAAGGCTGGTGAATGAATTCAGCACCTTCGCCCGTCTGCCCAGTTCACGTCTGGCCCCGGCGGATTTGACCGAGATATGTGAAGAAACCCTGCGCCTTTTCAAGGGCGCCCATCCGGAAATAGCCATAGAGCTGGAGCTGGAAGATCCGGTGCCGGTGTTTGACCTGGACCGCGAGCAGATTTCCCGGGTGATCATAAATTTATTGGACAACGCGGTGGCAGCCACGGATGAGACTCAAGAGCCCGGCCATATCATCGTAAGGCTCTATTACGATGAGATACTCAAAATAGTGCGGTTGGAGGTGGAGGACAATGGGGTGGGAGTGCCCAGCGAGAACCGCCTGCGCCTGTTTGAACCCTATTTTTCCACCAAAAAGGGCGGCACCGGCCTCGGCCTGGCCATAGTGAGCACCATCGTAGCGGATCATAACGGCTATATCCGGGTGCAGGATAATCAGCCCCAAGGCACCCGCATTATCATAGAGATGCCCGCCCGGGGAGCCAGCAGCCAGGAGGCGGTATGAAAGGGCACGTTCTTGTTATCGACGACGAAAAATCCATCTGCCAGGCATTGAAAGGCATTTTGGATGACGAGGGCTATGGGGTCTCCATTGCCTATGACGGTCCCCAGGGGCTGGCCAAGGCCCAGGAGGTCGGCCCGGATATAGTGCTTTTGGATATCTGGATGCCGGGAATGGACGGCCTGGAGGTGCTGAGCAGACTCAAGCACCTGCAGCCTCAGCTTCCGGTGGTGATCATATCGGGCCATGGCAATGTGGAAACCGCAGTGAAAGCAACCCGTCTGGGGGCCTTTGATTTTGTGGAAAAACCCCTGGATATGGACAAAATTCTATTGACCGTGCGCAACGCGGTGGAGATCGGCCGCCTGGCCGAGGAAAACCTTCTTTTGCGGGCCCGGACCAAAAGGCCCAAGCTGACCGGCGAGAGCCCCTCCATCAAAGCGGTGCTACAGTCCATCAGCGCGGTGGCCCCCACTGACAGCTGGGTGCTGATCACCGGCGAAAACGGCACCGGCAAAGAGCTGGTGGCCCACGCCATCCACCGCCAAAGCAGCCGGGCCGGGGAACCCTTTGTGGATGTCAACTGCGCGGCCATTCCCGAAGAACTCATTGAAAGCGAACTTTTCGGCCACGAAAGAGGAGCCTTCACCGGAGCCGAACGCAAAAAACGGGGCAAGTTCGACCTGGCCCACGGCGGCACCCTGTTCCTGGACGAGATCGGTGACATGAGCCTCAAAACCCAGGCCAAAATACTGCGCATACTGCAGGAGCAGCGCTTTGAGCGGGTGGGCGGAACCCAAACCATCAAGGTTGACACCCGGGTGCTGGCCGCCACCAACAAGGACCTCAAAGAGGAGATCGCGGCGGGGCGCTTTAGGGAAGACCTTTATTACAGGCTCAATGTAATACCCATCGTGGTGCCGCCTTTGCGGGAGCGCATAGAGGACATTCCGCTTCTTGCAAAGGTGTTCCTGGCCCAGATGGCGGCCAAGTATCATCATGAGTCCAAGCGGCTGAGCGATGGGGCCATGAAAATTCTTAAGGCTCAGCCCTGGCCGGGCAACGTTAGAGAACTTAAGAATTTAATAGAGAGGCTGGTGATATTGAGCCCGGGGCAGGTGATAGATATCGGGAACCTGCCCAATGAGATGACCGGCGCCCGGCCTGGATCAGCCGGCCTGGATCAGGCATTTGAACAGGCCGACTTCAAAGAAGCCCGGGCGGCCTTTGAGCGCATGTATCTGGAAAATCGGCTCAAGGAACATGAGGGCAACATCAGCCAGACCGCCGAGGCCGTAGGTTTGGAGCGGTCGCACCTACATAAAAAAATCAAGGCCCTGGGTATCAACTCCAGCCGCAAATAAGTCCGCCCAGGGACACCACCGTGCGGCAATATGCGCATAACAGCGGGGAGGAGTTTAACCATGAACCAGCACGACCACGAGGAACAGCATATTCATAACCACGAACTCGAAGCCCAGGCCCAGGCCCAGCTAAAAGCCCTATTTGACAACTTCGGCCGTCAGGTTCCGGTTTACCTTTTTGCCGGCAGCGAAAAAGAGGACCAGTTCGGTCACGCCTCCCGGCAGATATTGGAGTCGGTCAGCGGCCTGACCGACAAGATTAAACTTGAGGTGCACGGCCTGGACCACGAACTGGCGGACAAATACCAGATACGCCATGCGCCCACCATCCTGTTTGACCCGGAAAATTATCACATCCGCTGGATGGGCGCGCCCCTGGGCGAGGAGGCCCGGACCCTTATAGAAACCCTGATGCTTCTGGGACACGGGGACAGCGGCCTTTCGGCCCAGTCCCGCAAGGTGGCCAAGCAGTTGGACAGCCCCCGGGAGATTAAGGTGTTTATCAGCCTCACCTGCCCCTATTGTCCCCAGCAGTCCATTAATGCGGTGAAGGCCGCCATGGCCCGGCCGGATCTGGTCAGCGTGGAGCTGGTGGATATCCAGGTGGCCCCCCAGATTGCAGCCCAGTATGACGCCCAGGCCACCCCGGTGGCCTTTGCCAACGATGTGCTCATCGCCCGGGGGGCTCAGCCCGAAGAGCTCTTCATGTTGTCTTTGCAAAAAATGGAGCCCCAGACCGTATTCATCCCGGACTCCGACGCCGAAGAGGTGAACTGTGACCTGGCCATAATCGGCGGGGGCCCGGCCGGACTCACCGCCGGGATCTACGCCAGCCGCTCCGGCCTGGATACGGTGATTATCGAGAGGGACGCCCTGGGTGGCCAGGTGGCCACCACCCCGGTGGTGGAGAATTACCCGGGCATCACCCAGATAGGCGGAAAAGCGCTGGTTGACATCATGGTGGCCCACGCCCTGCAATATGTGCAGATATTCCCGGGTGAGGAGGTTATGGAGGTGAGCAGCCAGGACATGTTTGTGGTGACCACCAGCCGCCGCCGCTTCCGCTGCAAAGCTGTGCTCCTGGCCACCGGGGCCAGCCACAAAAAGCTGGGGGCGCCCGGAGAAAAGCGCCTGGCGGGCAGGGGGATAAGCTATTGCTCCACCTGCGACGGCCCGTTGTTCAAGGGCCGCCGGGTGCTCATGGTGGGCGGGGGGGACTCGGCGGTGACCGAGGCGCTTCATTTGAAAAACATCGGGGTGGATGTGATCATGGCACACCGCCGGGACAAACTGCGGGCCCAAAAGCATCTGCAGAAGCTGCTTAGCGAAAACGGCATCCGGGTGCTTTACAACACCCAGGTAAAAGAGATCAAGGGCGACGCCCAGGTCAGCACCGTGGTGCTTTATGACAGCGCCAGGGAAAAGACCTATGAACAGCCGGTGGACGGGGTGTTCATCTCCATCGGCTATCAGCCCGCCGTGGACCTAGCCAATAAACTGGGCATCGAGCTGACCCAGCAGGGATACATCAAAACCGATCAGCATCACCGCACCAGCCGGCCGGGCATCTATGCCGCCGGCGACGTGGAGGGAGGCTACAAGCAGATCGTCACCGCCGCGGGCCAGGGATCGGGCGCGGCCTTGAGCATATTCGAGGACTTGGTCTCGCCCTACTGGGCCGGTGATGAGGAAAAAACAGCACGAGGCTGATTGAGCCGGTTTCCAAAAACAAACGGACGGGGCATCGGCTTCCCGTCCGTTTTCATTTGATGCGGGTCCGGAAGCTAAACCGGCCCCACCTTGCGGGCGTCCACTATCCGGCCATGCAATGGAGAAAGGTCACCCTTCAGCACCTTGATCAGGCGGGCGGCGGATACTTCCGGGGTCATCATCAGGTCAGCGCCTTTCCAGCTCTTGAACACCGGCCTTAAAATATGGGCGGCGCCTCCTTTGGATTCCAGCGCCTGAGTCTGCATGCGGGTCCGCACCACACCGGGCCGGTAGATGAAGACCGTGATGTCCCGGGTCTCGGCGGCCAGCCCCTTTAACAGGGCTTCCTGGGCAGCCTTGGCCGCGCAGTAAATGCTGATGCCCGGCTGCTGGAGCTCGGCGGCTCCGGAGCCAAAGGCCACGGCCAGGCCGCGCTTTTGCTTCAACAAGACCGGCACGGCCTGGCGGATCAGGGCCAGGGTTCCGCCATAGCCGGCATTCATCACCGCGGCCGCTTCGGCGGCGGGAAGTTCCCAAACCGTGGGCCCGGGATGCAACAGGCCGGCAACCTGGATAAAACCGGCAAAGCCGCCCATATCCCGTGCGTTTCGCACCAGTTCCCCGGCGATGGATTCCCGGCTGATATCGCCTGCCACCGCAACAGCTTGCACACCATAGCTGCGGCACTCCCGGACGGCTTCTTCCAAAGCTCCGGCGCTGCGGGCGTTGAGCACCAGGTTGACACCCTCTTGGGCCAATAGCGGGGCCAGGGCCCGGCCCACGCCGAATGAGGCCCCGCTGACGATCAGGCAGTCACCGGAAGTTAAGAACATATGAGTGTCAGACATTATGGAACATTTCTCATTAATAAATGGTTCATAGGGCCAACCGCCGGTCAGATGTTTAACCACATGGGCTTTATCGTGACTCAATGGCGGGCTGATAAGCTGCGGCTGTAAATTTACCAGCTTTTGGCTTATTGATCAGGCATCGTCCTTATACTCCAGGATGTCGCCTGGCTGGCAGTTTAAGTGTTTGCATATTGCATCCAGGGTGGAAAACCGGATCGCCCTGGCCTTGCCTGTTTTTAATATAGAGAGATTCTGTTCGGTTATTCCAACCAGTTTCGCCAGTTCGTTGGAACGCATTTTCCGCATGGCCAGAACCACATCAAGATTGATAATAATTGACATATGACCCCAATTACACAATGAGTCTGTTTTCTTCATCAATGAGCCTGCCTTCTTCCATCACCCATGCAATTAAAAAGGCTATCAGCCCCACCACGAGAGTGGAGATTTCTTCCGTGCCGAACCCGATGCTGACCACACGTTGCCCCGGAGGGTTTCCCAGTGAAAACAGGATGCTTTTAACTGAATCATAAAGCACTGAAAACACTACCCATAATATTATGACCTTGGCAATATTCCTGAAAAGCCTCACCTGCTCCAGAGAGAATATGACGCCTTCCATGTAATAGGCGAAAAGCTTTCTGATATTGGCCAGTCCGTACAGCAATGCCGCCAAGGGAAGCAGGCTGGCGGCAAAACCGGCCAATTGAAGCATCGCCGGTAGTTGATGGGGGGCTACGGGAGTTGGGGTGGTGTTCACGGTTACCAGGGGCTCCGGCAACTGGTTAATAAACACCCAGTAAAGGATGTAATATAGCGGAGCCAGCACCATGAAGAGGGAAAGCAGCCAGTGAAATTTCTTGCTGAACTTTTTTATCTTTTCCATATTATCCATGACAACATCCATTGTTTGAGGTTGTGAAGGAATATATAGCATAGCTTGTCTAATATCAATAAAAAATGATTGATATTCGATAAAATATGATCATATAATGATTAATGTTGAAATTACGGAAGGTTGCCCGCAAAAGATTTTCGTTGTTTCCGGGGATTATTCTGCAAATGGATGTGACCCCCATCCCCACCTGGCCCTTAACCTATAAAGATAAGCGGCTCTGGCAAGGATGGGGGCTGAAATCTTGGCTGGTCTGTATTACGCCGTAACTTTGAGGAATAACTGGTTAGCGGCGCACTATTTCACATGCTTGCGGGCGCCGCCCGCCCTGGGGGCTTCTTTCTTGCGCAGGCGGATGGATTTCGGGGTCACCTCCACCAGTTCGTCCTCATTGATATACTCCATGGCCTGCTCCAGGGTGAAGCGGCGGGGAGGGATCAGACGCAGGGCTTCATCCGAAGATGACGCCCTGATGTTGGTGAGCTTTTTCTCCTTGGTGATGTTGACTAGGATGTCTTCGGTGCGGGAGTTCTGGCCCACGATAAGCCCGGCATAGGCCGGGTCGCCGGGGTCTACAAATATGGAACCCCGGGGCTGCAGATGGAATATGCCGTACGCCACCGCTTTTCCCGAACGGTCGCTTACCAATGAGCCGTTGGTGCGGCCCGGGATCTCACCGGCATAGGGGGTGTGTCCGATCACCAGGGTGGTCAGGATGCCGGTACCCCGAGTGTCGGTCATGTATTGGGAACGGTATCCGATGAGCCCCCGGGTGGGGATTTCAAACTCCATACGCACCCGGCCCATGCCGTTATTCAGCATTTTGACCATCTTGCCCCGCCGGGCGGACAGCTTCTCGGTCACCACCCCCACATACCCGTCCGGCACATCCACCACGGCCAGTTCCAAAGGCTCGCAGAGCACTCCGTCTATTTTCTTGGTGATGATGCGCGGCTTGCTTAGGGCCATTTCAAAGCCTTCCCGGCGCATGGTCTCCACCAGGACCGCGAGCTGCAACTCGCCCCGCGCCCCCACCTTGAAAGAGTCGCTGGTCTGGCCCGGCTCCACCCGGATGGCCACATTGAACAGGGCTTCCTTTTCCAGGCGGGCCTTTATCTGGCGCGAGGTCACACAGCTGCCTTCCAGCCCGGCCATGGGGGATTTGTTCACGCCGAATTCCATGCTCATGGTGGGCTCTTCCACCGTAATGGCGGGCAGCGGCATGGGATTTTCCGGATCGGTCAGGGTGTCGCCGATGAAGACGTCCTCCACCCCGGCCACGGCGGCGATATCCCCCGCAGCCAGTTCATCCACCGAGACCCGCTCAAGCCCTTTGTAGGTGTAGACCTTGTTCAGGCCGAAGTTGCCCGACGCCTCACCTTTTTTGTAAAGAGCCACCGGCAGTCCGGAGTTCAGTTTGCCGCCCACGATCTTGCCTACCGCGATGCGGCCCACATAGTCCGAGTAGTCCAGGTTGGTCACCAGATACCGCAAGGGCGAATCCGGATCATACTGCGGAGCCGGGATATGCTCCAAGATGGCCTCAAACAGCGGGCCCAGGTCCTGGCCTTCGCCTTCCGGATCGGTAAGGGCTATGCCCGCCTTGGCGTTGGTGTAGAGAATGGGGAAATCGAGCTGGTCTTCACTGGCGTCCAGGTCGATGAGCATGTCATAAAGTTCGTCTTCCACCTCGGCGATGCGCCGGTCGGGCCGGTCTATTTTGTTGATCACCGCAATCAGAGGCAGGCCTTTGGCCAGAGACTTGCTGAGCACAAAGCGGGTCTGGGGCAAGGGGCCTTCGGAGGCATCCACCAGGAGCATAACCCCTTCCACCATGTTCAGGGTGCGTTCCACCTCGCCGCCGAAATCGGCGTGACCCGGGGTGTCCACGATATTCAGCTTCACCCCGTTATAGGTCACCGCGGTGTTCTTGGCCATGATGGTGATGCCCTTTTCGCGCTCCAAATCCATGGAGTCCATCACCCTTTCGGCAACTTGTTCATTATCCCGGAACACACCGCTCTGCCAAAGCATGGCGTCAACCAGGGTGGTCTTGCCATGGTCAACGTGGGCCACAATGGCCAGGTTGCGCAGGTCATCGCGCTTAATCATTTTATTTTTCATAACACTTTCCACACACCCTATGCCGGGGTTGTACTCCCGATCGGTGTAAGCTGTAACAATGCGTATCTGAGTAAACATACCAGCATACCGCCATCCGGGCTTATTTCAAGACATGGGAATCCGTGTATTTCGCTTTTCAATTTGAAGCGGCAAGTGGAGGTGGATATTATTTTGTGAAGTTTTGAGTTTGGCTTGCAGCCTGCCAAACACTTCTTTATGACTTTATCTGTAGCCCTACCCGCAAGAAAGAACTCCCTGAAAGATGCTTCAATGAGCACCGGATCACTGCTGATAATAAAGTCGCCACTGGGCAATAGTGCGGGGTTCATAATGTCACGGCACATGATCTTTTGCTAGGGGGATTCCTAAGGGGCTGCGAGCTTTTGGATCATCCAAAAGCGATAAGCCCCTTGGGCCGCCGGAGGCAATCTTATGAGATTATATCATTTATATCCGATAGATCGTATGTTAAATGTTATGATTGTGAAAAGATAAAAAGACAAATTTTCTTGGGGGGATTCTTCGCCTTTTGGTGGACAAAAGGCTCGCCATCCCCCCTTACCCCCCGGCTCGCGAAAAACCCATCAGGATACGCCGACCGGCCTTTTTTATATGAAAAGGCAAGCTCAGTTTCAGCCCAAGCCTAAAGATAAGATGTTGTGCAAAATTAAGATTAAGATACGTGTATGGCCTGGGTTGCAAACTCAAACCTTGACGAAATAACCGGCAGTCTCAAAAAAACAGGCCGCCCGGAAGATCGCTTCCGCCGGGCGGCCCGGTCTGTCAGCAATTTCAATGTGGTTTGGCTATCACGCCTCAGCCGGGGCGTGCTTGGCCTTGAACTCCTTATACTCGGCCAGGCATTCCGCCAGCATTTCAGGCACCGGCAGGTTATAAGGACACTTTTCCTCGCATTCCCCGCATTGGACGCATTCTTCCACCTTTTCCAGGTGGGTCTTGCCAAAGGTTAAAACCCTTTCGGGGGATGACCTTTGCACCACCGCCCGGAACAGCAGGGCCATGGGAATGCGTATGCCCTGGGGACAGGGCTGGCAGTATTCGCAGCGGTGACAAAAACGGGTGCCCAAGGTCTGGCGGATCTGCTCGATATCTTTCCAATCCTCGGGGCTGAGACCCTTGGGATTTTCGTACAAGGCAACGTTTTCTTCTATTTCCTCAACAGCCTGGATGCCGGGAATGGGCACCACATATGGATACTCCTGCAAAAACCCGATGCAAAGCTCCGCCCGGTTCATCAGCCCTCCGCCAAAGGGCTTCATGGCCAGAATGCCCATGCCCTGTTTGCGGGCGGCGGGCAGCAGTTTTTCGGTGGGATCGTGCTCCACCAGGCTGAAGGGCACCTGCACGGAGGCGAAGAGCCCGGATTCACAGGCTTCGGTTCCGACTCCCAGGTTGTGGCAAGTGATTCCGATATGCTTGATCTCTCCGGCGGCCTGGGCCTCTTGGGCCATGGCCAGCGCTCCGCCCGGAGCCAGGGCGTCCTTGTAGGCTTCGGGGGTGCTCACATTATGCAGCTGATAAAGGTCTATGTGGTCCGTGCGCAGCTGTTTGAAGCTCAGATCCAAATGCTCACGTGCGGTTTTAGCATCCCTGGCGGCGGTTTTGGTGGCAAAAAACACCTGATCCCGCACCTCTTCCAGGGCTTCGCCCATGAGGGACTCGCTGCCTTGATACATGTTGGCGGTGTCATAAAAATTCACCCCCAAGCTAAAGGCCCGCCGGATTACCTTGATGGCTTCATCATGGTTCAACCGCATGATTGGAATGCCTCCGAATCCAAGCTGGGAGACCATCATTCCAGTTTTTCCAAAGGGTATTTTTTGCATAATTTCTTTCCATTCCTTGTGAGTGTATGGCAGGGCCGCAACAGGGGCAGTCTCAGGCGGCGGATTGTATGCTATATAGTTTACCGTTTAGATCAAGTTTGTGCATGCGGTCCGGATTAATAGCAGACTCCGGGCTTTCCTATCCTGCGGGAGCATGATATTTTGGTCTTGGCGTTTTGGGGCTGCTGATCAAAAAAACAGATAAGCCCTGCCTGCGGCCCCAGGATACAGGGTGGAGCCGGGATGGATTCATCCAACACCGAGGAGGGTTACATGTCTGTGAAAAATAGATTGGCCGAAATTGGGCTGGAGATTCCGGCGCTGCCCCAGGCAGGAGGCAACTACGATCATGCCGTGCAAAGCGGCAACATGCTATATCTGTCGGGCAAAGGGCCCATAAAGCCGGACGGCTCCAAATTCACCGGCATTGTGGGCGATGATGTAAGCCTCGAAGAAGCTTACGGACATGCCCGCTTGGTGGGCACCCTGCTGCTGGCGGCGGCCCAGGATTATTTGGGCGATCTGGACCGGGTGACCCGGGTGGTCAAGGTGTTCGGCATGGTGCGGGCCGCACCGGATTTCGGCGGCCATCCCAGTGTGATCAACGGATGTTCGGACCTGTTTGTGGAGGTCTTCGGCAATAGGGGCCGCCACGCGCGCTCCGCCGTGGGCATGGGCTCATTGCCCGGCGGCATCACAGTGGAGATAGAGGCCATTTTTGAAATAGAATAAACCGGAATATCCGGAGCCCTGCCGGGCTCCGGCCTTTGTATGATGTTACTCTTTTCTGCGCCAGCAGGTTTCCCGGCGGGGGCAGTATTTGCACACCGCGCCCACGGTATGGGATGTATAGCCCGGTCCCATTCCGATCAGGCTTGAGGCCGACTTGAACGGGATCAGCACCCCGGAGGGATTCAAGCTTACCCCTATTTCATCCAGGGGGATAAAGGCGCAAAGCTCCTTTTGCCCGGCCTGGCGCCAGCCGACCAGACTGCCCGGGGCCAGCCTCAACCCTACGCCCCATTCCTTTTCGGCGGCCCTGGCCTCCACCGCGCGGGCAAGGGCCTTGCTCACCTCGCCCAGGGCCATGACGCCCAAAGAGTCCAGGGCGTAGGACTCGAAAAGATCACCCGACTCTTTCAGACGGCTGACTTCTTCATCCAGTTTGGGTCCTATGGTGGACACCCCCGCCACCGCCAGGCGGGCTTGAGACATAAGCTCGAAGCGGGGACCCAGCTGCACCGAGCCTTCCAGTCCGTTTTGGTTCACCTTGAGGCGGCATTTTTGGTCGGCCACCTCCAATACTTCCAACTCGGTGTAAACCGCCTGGGGCTCAATCAGATCATGGAGCAACGGCATTGCGGCGGTGACCGCTTTTAGGAGCGGTTCATTGGGGCGGTTGTGGTTCATGTCCAGGGCTACTCGCTCCGGGTCCATTTCTATGGGCATGTCCTTGAGCAGCGGCATGTCGGCCTCTCCGGGTTGGGGTGCATTTTCAGCTTAAAATATACGGGATTAATCGGAATAGGGCCAGCGTGCATTTGAAGCGGTAAGCGGGACCGGTTGCCCGGAGGGTTAAAGGCCAGGCAACCGGTCTTTTGGCTAAGAAGCTTTTATTTTCCCTACCTCCGCTGTAAAGGCGGACACGGCATCGAGCAAGCCTGTAATCACGCTGCAGTCCGCTTTGCCGTGAATGGGGGCGTCATGCAGCGGACGCCTCTTGCAGTTTGAGGTCATCCAGTCCGCCGGGTTCAAGCCCCAGGGGATGCCCGGCGTGCAAAATGGCTTCGGCGACGGATTGACCATATCCCCGCGAGAACGAGAACATCACGGTGGCCTCTTCCTCCCAGCGCCCGAACAGCACCAGCTGGCAAGGGATATGCAGCACCGGTCCCTGGAACAGGCATGGGGTGTCGAGCCCCGGCTTATTTAAGTCCAGGCTGGTCAGGCGCTCCATCACTTCAAGCACCTTGGGACCGCAAAGGGCCACCAGGGCCTGGCCGTCGCTTATCTCGGTATAGGCGGGCTCTTTGGGCGGCTCCAGGGGTTTGAGGCCCAGATTCCAGATGGCGCACTGGGTGCGGTTCATGCGGTTGATGAGCACGCCGTCCTCAAAGTTGCAGTGGTTGTACTCCTTGGGGATGGAGCGGCCGAAAGCCCGGAACTGATCCAGGTTGCCGTCCTGCAGGTCCCATTTCTGGCAATGGCTCAGGTCTATGAGCACCGGGCCGCTGTGCGGGCCATAGCTCTTGACCACCCGCCAACCGTCCATTTCCTGGCTTTGGCTGGCCTGCAGGCCGAAGTCTATGGGAGATTTGCGCAATACGCTTTGCATAACCTTATCCTCCTCTGCTACGCCTTGAGGCGTTCGCCCTCCGGATCATAGAAGGGCGCCTTCACCACCTTGGCCTTGAAGCGCAAAGGCTGGTTTTTGTCATTTTGGTAGATGTCCAGTTCGGTGCCCACGGCGCTCAAGTCGTCTTTGACCAGGGCCAGCCCGATGGTTTTATCCAAGGTCTGGGAGGTGCGGCAGGTGCAGACAAAGCCTTTTATATCCTCATCCTTGTACACCACCGACCCGTCCAGGGGTTTGGGCTGGTCCTTGGGGATTTCAAAACCCACCAGTTTCAGGCGGCCTTTTTGATCCTGGGTGTATTTAAGAGCCGGAGCGCCGACCTTTTTGGACGCGGTGTCCTTTTTATCCCACAAAAAGCCCATGCCCAGATCCACAAGGTTGACCCGCTGTTCGGATTCCTGCCCGATGATCACATGGCCCTTTTCCAGGCGCAGGCATGACTGGGCCTCCAAACCAAAGGGCTGGATGCCGAATTCGTCGCCGGCCGTCAAGATCCATTCCCAGACCGTGGAGCCGTAGGAGGCCGGGAAGTGCAGCTCATAGGAAAGCTCGCCCACAAAACCGACCCTCATGGCCCGCACCGGCACCACGCCGCCCAAGAGGAACTCGCGATAGCCCATATAGGGGAAGGCCTGGTTGCTGATATCCACTTCGCACAGCTTGGTCAGCACCTGGCGGCTTTGAGGCCCGGCCAGGTTGATAGCGGCCAGGGTGTCGGTGAGGTTCATGAGATGGAATTCCCAGCCCTCGAAACGGGCCTGATAGCGCATCCACTCTATGGTGGCCCCGGCCCGGCCGGAGCTGGTGGTGAAATAATAGTCGTTTTCCGCCAGCTTGGTCACCACGCCGTCGTCGATGAGCATGCCGTCATCATTGAGCATGGCGGTGTATTTCATCTTGCCGGTGGATACGGTGGACATATCGGAGATGTAGACCCTTTGCAGCACTTTTTCGGCATCAGGGCCGTGCAGCCGGAACTTGCCCAGGGTGCTCACATCAATCAATCCCACGTTTTCACGCACGTTTTTTATCTCGTCCGCGCAGGTGGTGTCTGCCGAGAAATAGCGCGCCCTTTTCCATACCCCGATGCGCCGGAAGGTTGCCTTGACCAGCTTTTGTTCGCTGTGCATGGGGGTGCGTTTGAATATGTCGTGTTTGGGTCCGGCCAGGGTGGACATCAATATGGGCACCAGGGGCTGGCGCACCGTGGTGGGCAAAAACCCGTCCGAGCCTTCGCCGCGGCACTCGGCCATGACCATGGGAAGGTTGTGTCCCGGCACTCCGCCCTGGCTCGGGCCCAGGCCGAAGCCGCCGAAGCGTTTGGCCAGCTCGGGCATGTCAAAGCCCTGGTCGGCGGATTGTTTGGCGGTTTTAACAGTGCCGTCCTCATCAAAACAGACAAAGGATTTGCGGCCGGTTTGGATATTGGGTCCGTGCACCAGAGCGCACCCCTTGGCGGGGCCGGCGCTGGCCAGGACCTTTTCGGCGCTGGTCATTTTGCCCTTGACCTTGGCCCCCAATGCGTCGGCGGACTTAAGACCGGCCAGGCGGCCCGAGGCCTCCAAGGCGTCCGGATCAGTGTAGCCCAAAAGCCTGCCCGCGGCAAAGACCCGGGGGGGAAGCCCGGTGGGCAGGAACATGCCGGTGTGATTATCATAGCCGAACTTGGCCCCCACCGTGTTCAGAGCCCCGGATAAGGCTTGGGGTCCTGCATTGGCCACCAGAAGGTCGCAGCTGAACTGGCTGGTCCCGCTGCCGTTGAGGTTGCCCAAAATTACGCCGTTCAGCTCGGGTTTGCCCAAGGCTTCGGTGGCGGCCCAGCCGGGCAGGAAGGTGATCTTCTTCTGGCGCAGGGCGGCCACCAATTCCGGGTCGTGACCGTCGTCGCGGGCATCGGCCACCGCCTCCACCACCAGGCCCAGACCGGCCAGGTCCAACGCGGCCTCCAGGCCCAGGTCATCCCCCACGCTGAACACGGCCCGGCTGCCGGGCAGCAGCCCATACTGGCGGGCCAGCCTCAGGGCGCAGGAGGCCTGCATCACCCCGGGACGCTCGTTATGCTCAAAGATCAAGGGGCGCTCTATGCAGCCTGTGGCCACCACCACGCATTCGGGACGCACCGAAATGTAGCGCTCCCGAAAATGGCCGCCTTTACAGCCCACCTGGAATGCGCTTACCAGATTGTCTCCGCAGACGTCGATTACGAAAGCGTGCTTGAAGATACGCAGGTTCTGGGCTTCTTCAGCCTGCCGGGCCAGCTTACGGCCCCGTTCATAAAGCGGCTGGTCCCCGTATTCCCGGGTGCGCCAGTCATAAAAACCGCCCAGCTGGGGACGGCCTTCGAACAGCGCCACCCTGTATCCGGCCTCGGCCGCGGCCAGGGCGGCGCTGATGCCGGCGGGACCCCCGCCCACCACCGCCACTTCGGCGTTGATATACAGATTTTCGTATTGGCTGCGGGCGTATTCCTTGTCGTAGTCGATTTTCAGATCCACCACGCCGGTGCCGGCCATCTTGCGGATGAATTTGCTGGCCGGCTCCCATATGGCGTAGGGCTTGTGGCCTCTTTTATAGTAAAAACCGGCCGGCATCTGGCTGTCCATCTTGTCGATGAAACCCCAGCGGTCTTTCTCCACTTTGCCCGCATAGTTCTGGGCTGTGACCTGCATGCCTTCCTTGAGCGCCGTGGTTTCGGCCCGCACATTGCACTCGCCATTCACATTAACCAGGGTGTTGCCGGACTCGCCGTCCATGGAATAAAGGCCTCTGGGGCGGTGGTATTTCAGGCTGCGGCCCACGATGCGCACCCCGTTGGCGAAAAGCGCGCTGGCCACGCTGTCGCCGGCCAGGCCCTTCATGGCTTTGCCCTGCCAGGTGAAATTAACCTCCTTGGCCGGGTCTATCTTGTGGGTAGGACTTTGTGCCAAACGGGTCATTTGCTCACCCCCGTTTCATCGGTCTCCCGGCCGGTGGTGGTGTCACGGTATATGGTGAACCAAACCCCGCAGCCGTCTTTGTGGCACCACCACTCTTTTTGGCAGCCGGCCACGCCTGTGTGCATTATGGTGGCCTGCACATATTCCTCCCTGGTGATCAGTTCCTGATCCGGGGCGGGTCCCCGGTCCTCGTTGCCGAAGCGGAATTCGTACAGGTCGCGCTTGCCGCATACCGGGCAGGTAATGGTAAAGGACATTGTATAATACCTCCCCTGGCCTAGTTCCAAGGCCCGTAGGCGTAGGCCCCAGCGGTCTCGCCGGTGGACTGGAAGTTCTCAAAACGCCTCAGGCCCAGAGACTTGATGATCTCCGGCCTCAAGTCTTCGGCCATGTACTTGGCCATGTATTTGCCTGCAATGGGTCCGGACTTGAATCCGAAATAGCCCCAGCCCACATCCATGTAGAGCCCTTCTATGGGATAGTTGCCCTCCATTATGGGGGCCATATCCGGGGTCATGTCGGCCAGCCCTGCCCAGTGGCGCATGAACTTGACCCCTTTTAAACAGGGCAAAAGCTCGACGAGCGCCTCGGCCTGATGCTTGAAGTAATGGGCCGTGGTGTTGGTGGTGTAGTTTGGCCAGGGGTCCATATGCGCCCCGGTGGCGATTTCGCCCTTCAGTGTCTGGTTGGCGTACACGTGATAGGCCCCGGAAGAGACCACATGATGCAAAACGGGCTTGAGGGGCTGGGTCACCATGGCCTGGATGGTCAGGGGATGTATGGGCAGCTTGATGTCCAGCATATGGGCCATGGCGTTGCCGTATCCGCCCGCGCAGATCAGCACCTTGGGAGTTTTGATGTCGCCCTTGCTAGTCCGCACCCCGGATATCTTGCCGTCCTCAAGGGTGATGCCGCTTACCTCGGTGAGCTGGTGAATATGCACCCCGTGCTTGGCCGCACCCTTGGCCAGGCCCCAGGTAACCCCGTCGTGCCGGAGGATGCCGCCGGGCGGGTGATACATTCCGCCGAAAATGGGATAGGTTATGTCTTCGCTCATATTCAGGGCCGGGATCAGCTCCTTGCATTGCTTGCGGTCCAAAAGCTCGCTTCTCACCCCGCAGAACTGGGCGGTGCTCACAGCAAGGCGGGCCGCATTCACCGCCGCCTCGGAGTGGGCCGTATTCAGGTTGCCGCAGTTGTGAAACATCATGTTGAAGTCCAGCTCCGCCATGAGCTTGGGCCATAGCTTCAGGCCTTCATCATAGAGTTTCACATTTTCCTGGGATCTTTGATTGGCCCGCACAATCGCCGTATTGCGGCCGGACCCGCCATAGCCGATATAGCGGCGGTCGATGACGGCAACGTTTTTTATGCCGTGGTCCTTGGCCAGGTAATATGCGGTAGCCAGGCCGTGTATGCCGCCGCCGATCAAAACAGCGTCATAGCTGGTTTTGAGCGGCTTGGGGCCCCACAGGCGCTCAAGTTTCATGACGGGTACCTCCTTAAAGGCCGGAGTGCCGTTGGAAAGTTATGCAAAAGGCCGGGTTCAGCCTTTCAACCATAATGAAACATCTGATATCAAAATGAAACAGATAAGTCAATACCTCATTTGTATGCTGCTATCTATGTGTAAGTATGGATAAATTGAATTAATAATCAAGTAAAAAAGGATTTATTTGGCGGTTTATGTTACATTTTATATCAAATGCTTGCCTTGGGAAGACCAGAAAGCTTGATTTTTCCAGTTCTTTTGTGCTAACGGCAATGCACATATGAAACATAAACTATCATTTGGCTATAATATGTCACAAAAAGAAATTCAAGACAGCATCGAGGTGCAGCTGAATTCCCACCCATTTATGGACCGGCTGCAAAGGGAACGCGACTCACTCACCCCAAAGGGCCGCATCCTGGCGGACTACGTAGCCCACAACCCGCGTCAGGCCGTTTTCCTGCGCACCCGGGAACTGGCCAAAGAGTGTGGAGTCAGCGAGGCCACCGTGGTGCGCTTTGTGGCTCAATTGGGCTACCAGGGATATGGAGATTTCATCCAAGATCTGCGTGAGCTGGTTGACAGCGAACTTACCCTCCTGGACCGGGTGGAGTTGGTGAACAAAACCGGCCCCGGGGCGGAACGCATGGCCAAAGTGGTCAATGAGGAGCTGGACAATCTCAAGAACTTCTATGAAAATCTGGACCTGCAGGCGGTGGCCCAAGCGGTGGACCGGCTCATAAGCGCCTCACAGATATATGTAGTAGGCTCGCGGCTCAGTTACACCTTCAGCTATTACATGGGCTGGTCTCTGACCAAGATCCGCAAAAACATAAGCATTCTCAAAGGCAGCGACTCCACCTCCATAGACATGCTGGCCATAGCGCCCTCTGACAGCCTGGTGATGATATTCGCCGCCACCCGCTACCCCAACGAGCTTATACGCATGGCCAGGCTGGTCAGGCGCTTGGGATTGGAGTTGATTGTCGTATCGGACAACAGCCATTGCCCGCTCAATCAGTTCGGCCAGGTGAATATTGTGGTGCGCTGCCTGCATTTTCCCGTGGTGGGCAGCCCCAGCCCTATGTCATGCCTGGTGAACTGCATAACTTCCGAGATGGCGGCCCGGGGCGGCAAAAATCTCAGGGATCATCAAGAAATCCTGGAGAACGTCTACCGCGAACAGGATGTTCTTTTCAATGCATACTAAGGGCTGATCCTTTTGACATGACCTTATGCCCGCCCGGTTCGGATGGTTTGGATTTGTGTGCAGAAAGAGCACGCAACCAGCATCATTGCCAAAACAGCCGCCCGCATAGCTGCCGGCTTTGAAAAATTCATGATGGACGGATGGGTCTGGGGTATGATACCCAGAACAGGCAGGTCCCAAAAAAGCGAGCCAGACCAAAGGACTTACAACCAAGGGGAGGACTGCATCTGGAAGCCTGAATAGGCAGAATAATATTCTTTCATCCAGATTGAGAAGGATTCAGTAAAGTATGTGGCCCTGCGGCGGGGAAATCAGCCGCGCTAGAAAATTGGCCCGGGAATCCCCCGGCCGGATTGTTAAAAGGAGAGACAAAGTGGCATTGAACGACATCTTCCAAGCAGTTTTGGGATTCAATGAAGCCCAGGTGGTGGAACTGGTCAAGGCCGAACTGGATGCAGGCAGTGATGTGGGAACCATTCTCAACGATGGTTTGATCGCGGCCATGGACGAGGTGGGCCAGAAGTTCTCGGCCGGCGAGCTGTTCGTACCCGAGATGCTGATGGCTGCCCAGGCCATGAAGGGCGGGCTTGGAGTGCTCCGGCCTCATTTGACCGGTGCGGACACCAAACCCCGGGGAATCGTGGTTATCGGCACCGTAAAGGGCGATCTGCACGATATCGGTAAAAACCTGGTGGCCATGATGCTGGAAGGGGCCGGATTCCAGGTGGTGGATTTGGGTGTGGACGTGGATGTGGATAAATTCGTGGCCGCGGCCAAGGAAAACGAAGCAGATCTGGTGGCGCTTTCCGCTTTGCTGACCACCACCATGCCGGCCATGGAGTCTTGCGTGGCCAGCCTCAAAGAGCAGGGCGTGGGCGTAAAATCCATAATTGGAGGCGCTCCGGTGACCCAGGACTTTGCAGACAAGATCGGTGCGGACGGCTATGCCCAGGACGCCCCCGGTGCGGTTGCCCTGGCCCGGAATCTGGCCGGCGCTTAAGCGGGCTGCAAAAAAAAGCCGGCCGGACCCTGCCCCCCCGAAAAAGCCGGGGTGTGTGTGCAGTTAGTGACATATCGAATTTGATATGGGCGCGGGGAATTGATCAATGGAGCAGAACCGACGGCCGACTGTTCATGAAAAATCAGTTAATTAAAGGGATGTGATTTATGGTTATTGTGGGCGAATTGATTAACGCCTCCCGCAAGGCGGTGAATGCGGCTATTAAGGAAAAGGACACCGCAGCCATTGAGAAGCTGGCCAAAGATCAGTTCGAGGCGGGGGCTAATTACATTGACGTAAACGCCGGCACCTTTGTGGGCCAGGAAGCCGAATACCTCAAATGGCTGGTGGAGCTGGTGCAAGGGATCATAGACGGACCCTGCTGCCTGGACAGCCCTGATCCGGCTGCCATAGAGGCTGCCCTGGAACTGCATAAGGGCACTCCCATGATCAACTCCATCTCATTGGAGCAAGACCGCTGGAACAAGCTTTTGCCGGTGGTGGCGGGCACCGATCTGAAGGTGGTGGCGCTCTGCATGTCCGATGAGGGTATGCCCGAGACTGCCGACCAGCGTCTTGCCATCGCGGACAAGCTGATCAACGGCTTGGTTAAGGAAAACGTCAAAATAGAGAATATCTACGTTGATCCCCTGGTGCAGCCGGTGGCCACCAACTCCAGCTTTGGACTTGAGTTCCTGAACTCGGTGCAGCGGATCATGAGCGGATATCCCGGGGTACACACCATGTGCGGCCTGTCCAACATCTCTTATGGATTGCCCCAGCGCAAGTTCATGAATCAAACCTTCATGACCATGGCCATTGCCAACGGCCTGGACGGAGCAATCATCAATCCCTTGGATAAAAAGATGATGGGCAACATCGTGGCCGCCGAGGCCCTGGCCGGCAAAGACAGTTTCTGCATGAACTATTTACAGGCCTTCCGGGCCGGTGCGCTGGATTTCTGATCCGGTCGGATGAGTGTATAACCCGGGTCATGGCCAGGCTGTGACCCGGGTTTTTTGTTAGGACAAAGTTATGCTGGCCTTGGGGCTGAAAGACGCTGCAGCGTTTTTCAAAGCCTCAGCGCTGAAACGTCCGGGCCTGAAGGGATTGCTGCCGTTTTTTAGCTCACCCCCGGCCAGTCCGGCCAGACGCTGGGCGGCTCCGGCGCAGAGCATCATGCCCTCTCCATATCCGCAGTTGAGATACAGGCCGCTTGGCTCATCCACCGGTCCGATCAGCGGCAGGCCGTCCGGGGTGTAGACGTACTGGCCTGCTGTTATGCTGACGTCCTGTTTTCTCAAGCCTTCCGCCACCCGCAGCCAAAAGGGGCTTAGCCGGGAAACCTTGTCCAGCACCACGGCGGCGAAATCCCAATCCCCGTATGGATTCTCCATGGGCTCGCTGAACGGTTCGGCATGATTGACCCACCCGGCCAGCCCGCCCCCCACTTCGGGCCGCCAATAGGACTGGTTGCCTACATCCACCACAAAGGGCGCGTTTTGGGGTACGCTGCCGGACCTTATAAAAGTCTTCTGGCGGCGCATCAGTTTTACAGGCAGCTTGAGCCCGGCCATTTCGGCCACCCTGCCCGCAAAAGGCCCGGCCGAGTTGACCACCAGACTGCAATCGATTCTGCCCCGGTCCGTGACCACCCCCTTCAGCGCGCCGTGCTCGATCACCAGATCCTGCGCCCTGGTGTTCAGGAAATAGCGGGCCGAACCGGCCTTTACGAATCCCATCACCGCCTCATGGAAGGAAAGCCAGCCGTCGCCTTGGCGGTAGTTGGCGGCTTTCACCTCCGGGCTTACAAAGGGAAAGCGGGCCAGTATCTCCGGCTGATCCAGATGCTCAACCCCGTCCAAACCCAGCCTTATATACTGGTCAAAGGCGGATCTCAGCTCCGGCGTCTTGTCCTCATCACCGGTTATGAAAAGATATCCCGGCTGGTGAACCGAAAGGTCCAGCTCATCCAGGCCCAGGGCCTGGGGGAAATCCAGCAGCACCTCCAGGCTTTGCTTGCAAAGCTCAAACAAGTCTGGATCGGTGAATTGCAGGCGGAAAGCCTCCATGGAGGCGGAACTGGTCAAACCGGCCAGCGCGTCCCGCATCTCCAGGCAAATAACCTCCATGCCAGTCTTGCTGAGGTAATAGGCGGTGGCCACCCCCACCATGCCGCCGCCGATAACCACCGCTTCCGCGCTGCGGTTCCGCTTCCGGGGAATCTGGATTTTCTTCACGGACAAAGCCTCCAATTTCAATCTGGCCGTATGGCGCGCCCACCTGAGAAACAGTGCCATAATGGTATGAACCAGTGAAGGAGTAAAGCAATATTCCAAAAGGCTTTCAGCTTACCCGACCGGACCGGGGGAGTTTTTGTTGGCCGCCGGTGTGGACCAACCATGAGCTAGCTGTCACAATGACTCTTATTACTTGTTCCCACCGGGCCGCCCGGTGGGAACAAAGCTGAACGGGCTATTGAACTTTGCGGGACAAGAACATGAAACTGGCATTGGGCATTGACACCGGCGGGACCTATACAGATGCAGCTTTAGTCGACCTGGACGCTGGAGAGGTGCTGGCTTCGGCCAAGGCGCTTACCACATATGCGGACCTGGCGGTGGGCATCTCCAGCGCGGTTGACCGCCTGTTCAGCGGGGACCGGGCTGCGGCGGCCGCAGAGGTGAGCCTGGTGGGGCTTTCAACCACTTTGGCCACCAACGCAATCGTGGAAAGCCGCCACGGCAGGGCATGCCTGGTGCTGATAGGTTACGACCAGGAGCTTTTGGAGCGCTATCAGCTCAAGTCGCGCCTGGTGGTGGATGATCTGGTTTTCATCGCCGGAGGCCATGACGCCCAGGGCGAAGAGGCCGTCCCCCTGGACCTGGACGCGCTCAAGGAGGCCGTGGCCCGGCGGCCGGGAGTGGAGGCCTTTGCGGTTTCGGGCTATTTCTCGGTGCGTAATCCGGCGCATGAGCTGAAGGCCAAGGCGCTTATTGAGCAGCTTAGCGGAAAGGCGGTGTCCTGCGGGCACGAG
This sequence comes from Desulfarculaceae bacterium, assembly GCA_963675675.1. GTDB lineage: Bacteria > Desulfobacterota > Desulfarculia > Desulfarculales > Desulfarculaceae > Dethiosulfatarculus. The sequence continues at coordinate 4,919,734 of OY776512.1, read as the reverse complement.
CTGAGCCAGCGACTGGACTCGGTCACCCGGGCCACCACCACCGCGCTTAATGCAACCTTGATCCCCATCATAAAGGAGCTGATCGGAAAAGTCCGCCAAAGTCTGGTCTCCCACGGCCTGGAGAGTCGTTTGATGGTTGTGAAGGGCGACGGCTCTTTGGTGGATGCCGAGTGGGCGGCCAAGCGCCCGGTGGAAACGGTGCTGTCCGGTCCGGCGGCGTCTGTGGTGGGCGCGGCCCATCTGGCCGGTCTGGGCCGGGAGCAGACCGGCAGCCTCTGGGTGCTTGACATGGGGGGCACCACCAGCGACATGGCCCTTTTGGAAGGCGGACGTCCGGCACTCAATCAAAAGGGCGCCGATGTGGGGGGTTGGCGCACATTGGTGGAGGCGGTGGAAGTGCGCACCGTGGGTCTGGGAGGGGACAGCCAGGTGGCGCTCAAGGCCCAGGGGGGGTTCGAGATACGGCCCCGCCGGGTCATCCCCATCTGCCGGCTGGCCAGCGAGCATCCCCAAATACTGGGAGAATTGAGTCGGCAATCGCATCAAAGGACCGTCCCTGAGCGGGCCGCCATGTTCCTCACCCAGGCCCGGACCTCCCCCGGCGGCCTGCAGGGCTGGGAGATGCAATTGCTCAAGCGCCTTTCCGCGGGACCGCTTTCCTGGGACCTGTTGGTGGAGCAGTCGGGGCCCGCGGCCTATCTGCCCCTGATGATCGACCAGGCCGCATCCCGGCGTCTGATCCTGCTGTCCGGATTCACCCCCACCGACGCCCTGCACGCCCTGGGCAGGCTGAAGCTGTGGGATCAAGAGGCCTCCCGTTTGGCCGCCATGGCCCTGGCCCGTCTATTGCGGATGGATTATGAGGAATTCTGCAATTCGGTCCTGGATGCGTTCGTGCAAAAGCTCGCCCGGGAAATCCTGACCAGCGCCCTGATCCGCCAGGGTTTGGTGCTTGACCAGGATAAAGAGCCCGTGGCCGCCTGGCTCATCAAGCGGGCCTTGAACGGATGCGGGGCCAAAAGCGAAGGCATAGGGGTGAAGATCAGCCTGGGCTCATCCCTGGTTGCGGTGGGCGCACCGGTGCAGACCTACGCCCCGCCCGCGGCCAAGGGGCTGGACGCGCCCCTCACCCTGCCGCCCCATGCCGAAGTGGCCAACGCGGTGGGGGCCGTGGTGGGCGGCGTGCTGCTTAAGCATACGGTGATCATCAAGCCGGACCAGGAAACCGGTATGTTCAGGCTGCATCTGCCCCAGGGGGTGGAAGACTTCATTGATCTGGATGAGGCCGTGGCCCGGGCCGAGGCGGTGATGGGGCCGCAGCTTTTGGAACAGGCCCGAAAGGCCGGAAGCGACGCGCCGAACCTGAGCATGCAGCGCATAGACCAGGAAGCCAGCCTGGGAGTGAGCTATGACGAGGATCTGTATCTGGGCAGCGAGCTGATATTCCGGGCCAGCGGGCGTCCGGCCCCGGTATCGTCCGGCGCCCATTGATCCAAAACCGGCTGCCGGCCGCTTAATAATCCCACACAAATAGAAGGATGATGCAGGCTTGCCTTTGGGCGGCATGCGTAATAAACTCTAGCCATGCCGCTTTATTTATCCCATAGAGGCGTGCGTGTCGGGGCCTGCCTGCTCTGCGCCTGTCTGGGGGTGCTGGCAGCCTTGGGTGCGGCCATGGCCCAAATATCCTGGCAAAGCATACACCCAGGACTGGAATTTGGATTTACCGACGGCGCTGCGGCGGTCCGGGCGGGAAGCGGCAAGATAGCCGTGCTGCGGGTTGATCCCAAAAAAGCAGCTATAAAGGTGCTGGCCGTGAAATCCGGACGCAAAGGATTCACCGCCGGACAATGGCGGCGCTCCAGCCGGGCCCTGGCCGTCATCAACGCCGGACAGCACACCCCGGAAAATGAATACCTGGGGCTGCTGGTCAAGGACGCGAAGACCTTAAGCCGCATGGTCTCTCATTTGAAGGGCCTCATCGTGGCCGAACCCCAGGAACCCAGCCTGCCCCAGGCCCGGGTGCTGGATCTAAGTTACACTCCCTATGATCCCAATAAGACCCCCTATGCCCAGGCGGCCCAGTCCTTGATGCTCTTGGACCGGTTCGGGGATGTCAGGGTGCGCAAAAGCAGCAAGGTGGCCCACCGCACCGTTGCGGCCGAAGATGACCGGGGCCGGATACTGTTCATTGTCACCGAAGGGGCTTACACCCTGTGGGAATTTGCGGAGCTGTTGAAAAACGCCGGACTGGGCCTGAGGGAGGTTATGTGCATGGACGGGGGCGCCGAAGCCCAGATGGACATAATGGTGGACGGCTTCAGCTACCGCCTTTACGGCAGCCCCAGCTCCGCGCCGGAGTTGCCCAATCTTATACCCGCAACCACCATTCCGGCGGCTTTGGGAGTCTTTGCCCGCTAGCCTTCCGGCCCAGCTAATCATTCCTATATGACCGGCCCATGGCGCGCACGCCCTTAGCTTGGGCCTGCACCAAAAGCAGCGCCGGTTCAGCCCCGCACATGCGGGGAACACTCGCCGGGAAGCTCTTTGAACGTGCCCGAAACCGGTTCAGCCCCGCACATGCGGGGAACACTCGAATTGCATGATCCAGCGCTCTCCCGGCGGCGGTTCAGCCCCGCGCATGCGGGGAACACGGCATAGTTGTCCCATTCTCCGCGCCCGTAATCGGTTCAGCCCCGCGCATGCGGGGAACACGGGTTCGCCTACCGAGTTCTTGACGCTCAATACGGTTCAGCCCCGCGCATGCGGGGAACACACCAACTCCAATATGCTTAAATTACATAATTTATTCATCCCTTTAATTGTTACCGGATTCACAATCATTTTCCAATGGTAAAAACGAGACCAGCTTACAGCCGTCCAGTTCCAGCGGAATGCGCCGGTTTTCCCCCAGGGTCATGAAGTCAAACCCCTGCTCATTGTTGGTGGTCCAGGCCATAACGGCGTTGCCCGGCCCCAGCCCCGCTTCAACATTGTGCCAGATCATCTCCCGCACCCGGCGGCTCACCTTTCCCAGATACACCCCCGCGCGGACCTCCAGCAGCCAGACGGCCAAACGGCCCCGCAGCCGGGGCGGCGCGTTTTCAACCACGATGACCAGCATCTCCCAGCTTCTCTTTCTCCATAAAAACCGGCGGCTGCGCGTCGCTGGGCGGCTGGGGCATGTCGATGCCGCCCGCAGCCAGCACCTTTTCTATGGTGGGTATAATCCTTTTCAACAGCTTGGTGCTCCGGAACATATCCCGGCAGCCCAGGCGCACGGCCCGCTCCAACTGGGCGGGCGGCCGGGCGGCGACCCTGAAGGCCACCGGCACCACAGTGTCAAACTTGAAAATATCCGCGATGTCATAGACAAATGACAGCGGCCTGCCGCTGTGGATGAATCCTATGGCCGGAGAGTAGCCCGCGGCCAGCACAGCGGCCTCGGTAATGCCGTACAGACAAGCCGTGGCCGCGCTAAGGCAGCGGTTCACCGGATCGGCCGACTCCCAGTCTCCCTGGTCATAGCGGCGGCGTTTCCAGGTCACCCGGTGCCGTTTGGCCAAAAGCTCATACATGCGGCGCACTCTGGCTCCTTCCATGCCCCGGAGCTGTTCCACGCTGCGGTTTTGGGGGGGCTTGTCGCCAAAGCGCAGATGATACATCTTGCGCACCACCTTCAGCCTGGTCTGGGGCTCCATAGCCAGCTTGGCCTGATATAGAAGGCGGTCGGAGCGCGCGCCGCCGGGCTGCCCGGCGGCATACAGCCTCACTCCCGCTTCCCCCACCCAGACCAGAAGACAGCCCACCCTGGCGGCCAGGGTGACCGCCGCATGGGAAACCCGGGCTCCGGGCTCCAGCATGAGGCAGGCCACCGAGCCCACCGGAATGTGGGTGCGCATGCCGCTTTTGTCCACCAGCACAAAAGCCCCGTCCAGGACATCCAGGCGGCCCCGCTCCAGAAACATCACCGACAGCCGCTCCTTTATGGGCAGCGGTTTAAGTTTGGGCAGTATCTCGCTCATGCCGGCCTCACCAACAGCAGTCCGAAACCGTAGCCTTTGGCCGGTCCGATGCCGCCGTATAGGGCTTTGCGAAAAGCTTCCGGTTCCAAAACCGTTAGCTGTCCGCATAGTTCCAGGCTGGCCAGGCTGACCTTATGGCCCTTTTTGCTAAAGCGGATCTGATGATAGCCCTGCACCAAGACCTGGCCGTGTTCAACCCCGAATCCGTTTGATCCGGCCCGTTTTTGCAGCCAGGCGGTTGCGGCCTTCTGGGCCATGGCCGCCTGGCTGGGCCACTCATGGCGGGGGATTTCTTTGTCTTGCAGCTCTCGTTTTTTGTAGTCCATGACCACGTCATAGCGGTGCTGCCTGCCTTTGTCATCGCGGCGGCTGACTATGGGATTCGCCCGCAGGCTGAACCTGAGCCGCTGCCCCCTTTTGAGGCTGGGGGTGTAGGGCTTGGGCTGAACCCGCCATATTCCGTCCCGGTCCAAAGGCTCCCGGGCCGACACCGCATAGGCCATGCGGCCTTCAAGGCGGTATAAAAAATCGCGCCGGCGCTGGGGGCTGTCGGAGAACATCCTCCACACAAGCCGGTGAAAAGCGGCCGGATCTCCCGCGGCGCGGAAAACCGCCGGTTTTGCCAGCGCTTTGGGCAATAGCTCCAGTTTACTGAAATACATGTCTTAAGCCTCCCCTATCCCGTCAAGATCGAAACCGGCCTGGCTCTCATCCCGGGGCATGAACTGCCAGCGGCCCCGCTGGGGCCGGGTGTCGCGGCGGACGAAGCCGAGCACCGAAGCCCGGTCCATGCCCGAAGGCGCCGTGGGGTCCGGCTCCCAATGCAGACTGCCCCGCTGGTTTTGGACGAGGTCTGCCAGGCGCGGATCACGGCCAGGCCCCTGGATGGATTCCAAGCAGGCAAACAGCCTCCGGGCCGCCCGGGACACGGCTTCCTTGATGGTGTCCGCTTCCATGAGCTGGGGGTCCAGCGGCCAGGCCGGAGGGCAGCTTTTGCGGCCCAGATACAGGGTGAAGCGGGGCTCCAAAAGGGCCTGGCGGATCTGTTCGAGGTCATAACCCGAATGGGTTTCGCGCTGCCACAGGGCGGCCAGGTAAATGGAATCCATGCGGTATTCACGGTAGGAGATGATGGGGTTGTCTCTATCATCCAGGCCCAGTATCTCTTCCCGGCGGGTGGCGTGGCTTACGCCCTGTTTATGGCGGGGCACTTCCACGGTCTGAAAGTCGCGCAGGGGACGGCCCGGGTTAAGGGCCAGCACCGCCATGCCCAGGTCCCGGTGCAGGGCAAGGTGTTCCTCCGCCTGGCTGCGCTCTATGCCCAGGGCCGCGGCCACCAGCCCCAAGAGCGCGCTCTTGGTGGGCTGGCCCAGGCTGCCGCGCTCCTCGCCCACCGCCACCTCGCCCCAGGAGCACAAGGGGCCGTACAGCGTGAAGGCCAAAAAGCGGGTCATAGCGCCGCCTCCTTTATGAAGGCCAGGATATCGGCCAAGGAGCCCTCGGCTCGGGGCACGCACATCTGGCGGGTGTCCTGGGCCAGGGGGCCATAGCACGCGTCCATTTGACCGCGCATGGAGCATAGGGCCTTTATGGCTTCGGGCACCGGGTCATTGTGCTTCACCGGTTTGAAAAAGGCGGCCGCTAAAGAGCGGGGCTGCTTGTCACCTTTTTCGGCCAGGATGTATTGGGCATAGGACCGCGAGGCGAAAGAAGCCTGTTTGCCGCCGGGGGCCACGGTAGCCGCCGCTTCGGCCAGGGCGGCCAGGGCCCGCCCCGCCAGGATTGCGTCACCGTTCAGATTCTTTTTGAGCTGGGCGCAGTCGCAGCAGATGTATAAATAAAAAACACCGGAGCCGAACTCGAACTCGCCCATATGCCCGGCGCCCACATCCTCTATGCCCTGGTTCAGGTCGTCCACCGCGGTGAAAAAATCATCCTCCACCGTGGCCTGGTTGACCGTCACCGCATGGGCCACCTGCACCGCCGCCTCAACGTTGTAGACCGGGTCCGAGGCCAGCATGCGCCCGAACATGGCCACATCCACCGCCGTGGCGGATTTGCGCAGAAGCATCAGGTCTTCATCACTGGGGTCTTCGCCGGTCTCGATGAGCTTTTGGGTCAGGGCTTTTACCGCTTCTTTTTCTTCCGGGGTGACAAAGCAAAGCTGCTCTATCTCTGCGGGATTCTTGTCGGTTTCCTTTTTCAGCTTGCCAAACTTGCCCGCCATGGCCCGGGACCAGGCAAGGGCTTTTTTTTCGGCCACTCCGCCGGCCAGAAGTTCGTCATAGATGCCCTTGCCCAGCTCCTTGGTGCGCACCCCCAAAGAGCCGCTGAAACTTTGCTGAAAAAGCTCGCTGGTGCGCCAGGCCCGCTTGAGGCTCTGGGAAGAAACCCGCAGCCTTAGCGCCTCGCCCATGTAGGCGGTCTTGGGCCGGTTCAAATCGTCACGGTTCAGGTTGGAGGGATGATAAGGGGTCAATATATGCAATTGCACGAATCTGCTCATGATAAGGTCTCCTTTCAGGCCGCTTTGGGGTCGTCTTTGTCGGGTGCGGTGGAATAATAGTCAAAAGCCCATTGCCTGCGGATCCCGTCGCCGTAGCGTCCGGCTTCCCAGGCATAGATGTCACGGGCCAGGCGGAATACCGGAGCGGCGCCGCCCAGCATGCGCACCACCCGGATCAGGGCGGGACACAGCTCCACGCGGGTCTCAATGGCAATCAGCCGCCGGAAGCGCAGGCCGCTCACCCTGCCGGTGGACCCGCCCTCTTTGGCCATGGCCATGGCCCGCCCCATGGTGAGGTTTGGCGCGTCCTGCTTTACATGGGTCAGCACCGCCGCGGCCATGGCCAGGGCTTCCGTATTTATGCCGCCCAGCCCGCTCAGGCGGTTGTAAAGCTGGACAAAGCTTTTGCAGGTAAGCACCTCTACGGGCTGCCGGGCCCGGCGCAGATAAGCCCTACCTCCTTTGTCTTCCTCAAGGCCGCGCCACCATTTCATCAGGATCTCTTTGGCTTCACCGCTTTTCAAATCCATCCATTCAGAGTTCATGCTTCACCTCCCCCCGATTGGTTCAGGATTTCCTCAATTTTGTCTGCCTGGGGCAGATCCAATAATTTACTTATTTTCTTGCTATTTTTTTGAAGTGACGCTCTCAGGATTATCCCTGCCCGGGCAATATTTTTGGGGTCGCCCCTTTCAATCTGCCGGGTTCCGGCATATTGATCAAAGAGCGCCGTGGCTTGCCTGGATAAATATTTGAGCCAATCCAGTTTAAGGAGCACCATCCGGGGGGATTCGTCCTCCGCCCCGGCTTCCAGAACCCGCTGCAATTCATGCAGGGTTTTGAAAAAACCGCTCTCGGTCTGGTCCCAGAACAGGCGGGCCACCCGGGCCAGATCTCCATCATTGACCTTGGCCTTGGCTCCTTCGCCCAGCCAGGCCAGCTTGAGGCTGGATGCCAGCAGCCAGGCCGCCAAGTCCGCGGATTTGATCAAGCGCTCGGTGTTGTCGGTAAATTCAGCCAGCAGTTCAGGTTTCATCACCGGCAGCGGCATGCGGGATTCCTGCCAGGCTCGGGCCTTTTTGTTGTCCATGTCATAACCAAAGGCCCAGACCCGCAGCCATCCGTCCTGCTTACTCAGCTCCCGGCTGAACAGCTTTCCGTCCTCATCCCGGCGGTTCTGCACCGCGTTTATCACGCTGGCCGAGCGGTATCCGCTGTTGGAGTCCTTGAGGGTTATCCCCAGCCAGTGGCGGTAGCACAGCCCGCCGGCCTGGCCCTTCATGGCCGCAACAGGGGCGGCGTCCTGATAAAGATAGGGCGACAACGGGTGCCGCCAGGCCCCTTCATACCGGATGCCGTTGGGCCGCACCCACATGTTGCCGAACAGCTCCTGTCCGGGCCGGCCGCACAAGGGGCAGGAGCCCATGCCCGCCGACTGCTCGAAATCCAGCCAGATACGCCTGGGCATGCCCCAGTAGGCTTGCAGGGGGCTGCAGTCCTGGGGAGTGTGCCTGCGTGCATCCTCGTTGGCGCGCACCGGCAGCAGCCAGGGAAAGATATCCCGGGGCCGGGTTTTTCCGGGGCGTCCGTAAGATTCCCACAGGGTTTCTTTATCCAGCACCGCCAGCCAGAGGGTTTGCCAAAGGCCGCCGCCCAAAACCAGGGTGCTCAAGGGGCCTCCTCCGCGCAGGGAGACCAGATGCCCCCGCCCGCCGGTGGGCGAGTTGGTCTGCAGGGCGAAAAGGGAAGCGGCCAGGCAATCCCGGCATACCGCCTTAAGCTGGCCGCGTTTTATGAAATGGTCTTTGTTCTGCCTGTTTTTGCTGGATTCGGGCTGATCCACTATGAGCAGGCTCACATCCCAGGCTATGGCCCTGTCCGGCAATTTCTCCTGCATGAAGCGCGGACCCTCCCCGTCCAGGTCAAAGGCATACGCCACCTTTTCAAAGGCCGCGCGCAGTTCCGCGGGGCCGGGGGGGTCGCGCCATCTGTCCAGCCATTGGTCTTCATCCTCCGGCATCAAGGCGGTCTGCAACAGCCCGACAAGGTATTGATACAGCGCCCCCTGGAAATCGGGCCGGGGCGCGGCTATATCAAGGAAGGCGGGGTCGCCGTTTTGGCCGGTTTCGGTGATGGCCCAGGGCTGGCAATACTCCACCCGCCCGCTGGCCCGGGCCAAAGGCAGCCATTTGGCCGATATGAGGTTGTACGCCATAAGAAAGCCCCCCTTTCTAAGGAATGGATTAATAAAAAGCCCAGTTCATGACGGATATTTTTGCTGAGGTGATTCCCCCCACCCCCGCTGGCGCTCATTTTGCAGCCCGCCTCGAAAAGCGGGGAATGCAGCTTTGAATGGAGACAGCCTTCTGAAGGCTTAGCTGTCAACTCTCAGCCCTACATCAACATCATACGCCACCTCCACCTCATCACCCCCGCCGCTAAGGGCCCGCCCCCGCCATAAGCCTTCAGAAGCGGGGCTCAGGGGTATGAGCAGGGAGTATTTGCATTCGTCGGCCATGGATTTTTTAGCCGCCTGCACGGCCTTGTCCAGGTCCGGGTCTTGCGGCGGAGCCTCTTGGGCTATCATGGTTTGACGCACGCTTACCTGGCTGAGCTGCCAGGCCATCTGGCCCTGGCCTCCGGCCCAAGGGCTGAGAACCCCACCCCGCCACCTGGCCAGACGCAGGGAGGAGCTTCGCTCACTAAGCCTGGTGGGGGTTTCGTCAAGCCAGGGATGGTCGCCCTTGCCATAGAAGCGGTCGGCCCGCAAAAGGCCTGCTGACCGCGATGGAGCGGTCAGCTCTCTCCCGGCCCTCCTGGTCCATCTCCGCCGCAAGCAGCGCCTCCGGCGTGTTTTCCTGGGCCTCCGGTCCAAAAACCTGCTCGATCAGCTCCCGGCTCTGCCTGGGCAGGATCAATTCCTCGCGGGACGACAAAAGACGGGAGCTGAGCCACAACTGGCCATGGTGGGGATAGACGTATGATGCGCCCGGGAAAAATGAGCGGAACCAGTCTTTTTGCGGCTCCGCTTCTGCCGGCGGACCCAGCACCAGCAGCCTGGGGTTTTGATATGGTCTGTCCGGGCGCGCATGGCGGAACAGGCGTCCCACTCTTTGGATGATTTGATCCATGGGACATAGATCGCTGGCCATGAGATCGAAATCAAGATCAAGGCTTTGCTCCACCACCTGGGTGGCCACCAGTACGCGCCCGGCTCTGGTTGCCGGAGAGCTGCTTTTTCCAAACAGGCGCAGCACTTCTTCCTCGCGGTCAAGCCGGTCCTGCATGGCCATGCGGGCATGGAAAAGCAGCACCCTGTCCCGGCCCAGGGCGCTTTTCAGCTCCTCATAACCCCGGCGGGCGTCATCCACCGTGTTGCGAATCCAGCAGGCGCAGGCCCCGTCCCGGCTGGCCTGGGTGAGATGCTCGAGAAGTATTTGCCTGTCGCTGAGCATTTCCAGCCGCACCTTTTTGTCTCGGGGCGGCGGTCCGCCAACCGCAACCTCCTCAGCCCCGCCTTCCTGCACCATGGTGATGAGCGGATAGCCGACTTCAACCAGCTCCGCATCCCGCTCTATCCCCTGGCCCGCCCAAAAGCGCTCAATCATTTTTTCCTTTTGGGCTCGGTTCAAGGTGGCGGACAGTAAAATCACGCTGCCCCCGACACCGGCCATGAACTCCAATAGACCGCCGATAAGCTCGTTGAGGTATGCTTCGTAACAATGCACCTCGTCGATGATCAGCACCCCCCGGCACAGGCCCAGCACCCGCAGGCTTTGATAGCGCACCGGCAAGGCGGCGCAAACCGCCTGATCCACCGTGCCCACGCCCAGGGAGGAAAGCAGGGCTTTTTTGCCGCTGTCGGCCAGCCAGGCCGCGCACTGGGCTTCCGAGAAAACCTCATCCAGCCGGGGCGCTTTGGGCGGCTCATGGGGAGACAAGTTTATGCTGTTGGTGAAGCTTTCCACATATTTGCGCTGGGAATGGGCCAAGCCTAATGAGGGCGTCCGGCCAGGGGCGAAGAACTTGCCCACATAGTCCCGCAGGCGCAGATAAAGGGCGTTGGCCGTGGCCATGGTGGGCAGCGCCATGAACACGGTTTCAGCCTCGCCCCCCTGCATGATTCTCTGGGCCAGGGCCAGGGCGGCCTCGGTTTTGCCCCCGCCGGTGCTCTCTTCGATTATGAAGAGCTTGGGGCCCGGACTGAGCGGCAGGTCCGCCACGCGCTCTTGCAAAGGATGAGACCGGTCAAAGCCAAAGGTCTCCGAATAGGAGATAAAGGGACGGCTGGGCGCGGGCAGCAGCCCGGTCCGGATCAGGGCTTGTTGAGCCAGGTCCCTGCTGCGCCGCCAGTAGTCGCCAGGTCCGGCGGCCCAACATAGAATGGAAAGAAATCGCGGTTGGATGCGATCCAGTCCGAAGCCGTCACCAGTCCAGCCAGCAACCAGGAAGCGGGCGCCCATCCGCTCTGGCGGGCTCCCGGCTCCCATCCGGCCAAAGCGGTGTGTTGGGGGGCCAAAAGCAAGGCGGCATCGGCGGCAAAATCGAGCAGGGCTTTTTCATCCCGGGGCTGGGAGTAGGCCCCGGTCCATTGGCGGTCTTCATCACCAACAGCGCCCTCGGGCCTGGCAACCGGCCTGCCGTGATGGCTGAATACCGGATGCTCCAGGATGCGGCCCAATGCTTTTTTGCATGCGCGGTTATTCCCATCCAACCCCAGCCAGCCATTTTTCAGCCAGGCAGGGAATAGACGGCAGTGCCAGGCCAGATAACCCGGCCATTGATGGGATTGGGGGTGTTTATGGCACTCCCTATTTTGCAGATGAAGAAGCAAACCAGGTTCCAGAGCCTGAAACAAAGGGCTGAATTTGCCCACGTCATGCAAACAGGCCACGAACCCGCACAAGACGGTGAGCCTTGCGTCTTCCAGCCTCAGCCAATTTGCTAAGCGCGTCCGGATCAAGGGATCATGCCGCAACAGGGCCTGACACACCGCGGCGGTATCCAAAAGATGGCATGGCGCCGGATGGAAGTCAGGCTTCTGACCGGTTCCGGCCATGGTTTTGGCCCAATAATTCCAGTAATCAAGCTTTATCACTTCTGAACCGGCAGCATCAGGTGACTTCACAACACACACCCCAAATAGCGGTTGAGCCGTTGGAAATTCGATATAATTGCGGGGTGTTGGTGCAAGCGGCTGTAACCCATCACTGTAAACACACATGAAGAGCAGGAGATTTAATACTAGATCATAGGCAAATGTGAATGCAAGAACCATCGGGCGGCTCCTTGACCGCGGCATCTAATCGCGCGACAAAGGCCAAGACTTTGGGGGATATCGATAAGCCCCCCGGACTTCGTTAAGCGGCCGGGTGCGGCTTGAGCATGCAGGGCATTCATTGCCATGGATTATTGCCAAAAAGCCGTGCCCGGGACGGGCGAAGCGGACACTCTGAGTCTTGACCGTTAGATTTGAAACAGAATATTATGTGGTTAGAATGATGTAAGCGAAGTTGCCTCACAACTTTCAGAACAACCATCGTCAGGCAAGGCAAAATGCCGACCTTTGGGGCTCAACAGTTTGCTCTTCCGCAGCCGGCGGGTCCGCAAAGAGCCTCCTAAAAAAATGGAACCGGCGGATGCCGCATAATTTGCGGCTGACGGTTTCGATTCATACCGGCGCTTCACCACTGCTCTAGGCGAAGGGTATTCATGGCTATAAATGAATTAATTAACAATTTAACATTGTTGCTTGCCTTGGGAGTTGTGTACAGCCTGCTGGTGCGCAAACCGTGGGGTGACTCGCTTTTAGGCAAGGTCCTGATAGGCTTTTTGTTCGGCGCCACCTGCGTGTTGGTTATGCTGAACCCCATGATCCTTTTACCCGGTTTGATATTTGACACCCGTTCCGTGGTCCTGAGCCTGGCCGGTTTATTCGGGGGACCGGTGGTGGCGGGAATGGCGGCTGCCATGGGGGCCGGTCTGCGCATCTGGATGGGCGGTGTAGGCGCCTTTGCCGGTGTGGGGGGCATCGTTTGGGCCGCTTCGGCCGGATGCATATTCCGCAAAATGATAGACGGAGACACCAACTCTCTGTCTTTATTCAGGCTTTATTTATTTGGGCTGGCGGCTGAATCGGGCCAAGTGGCCACCATTTTGTTATTGCCCGGCGATATAGCCTGGATGGCGCTGCAGAAAATGGCCTTGCCCACGATGCTGGTGCTGCCTGTTGGCATCACCGTCTTGGGGGGTCTGCTCTCAGATGTAAGAACGCGCTTGGATGCGGAAAGGAAATTTAAAATCAGCGAGCGCCGTCTGCGCGACATCTTGGACAATTCACCGGCCAGGATTTACATAAAGGGAACCGATTACAAATACCAGCTGGCCAACCAAGAGTTTTTGTCCAATTTCGGCCTTACAGCAGATCAGGTGGAGGGACGGACGGATTATGATCTGTGGCAAGCGGAAATTGCGGATGAGCTGCGCAAGAATGACGCCGAGGTATTGGAAACCGGCAGGATCATAGACAAACTTGAAACCGTCACCAACAAAAAAGGTGAGATCAGGTTCAGCAGTTCCATCAAGTTCCCCCTTCGTGATGAAGGTGATCGGGTATACGCCCTGTGCGGGATATCCGCGGATGTTACGGAACGCAAGCAGGCTCAGGATAGGCTGCGCAGAAGTGAAGCGGAACTCCAGGCTCTGGTGAAGGCCATACCGGACATAGTTGTGCGGTTCGACCGGGAAGGCCGCCTTTTGTTCGTATCCGGCAATGTCCATGGTGTGCTGGGAATACAATCGGATCAGTTGATAAACCGAACTCACCGTGAAATAGGATTTCCCGAAGAACTGTGCCGATTTTGGGACACAGCCCTCCAGCAGGTGTTTCAAAAAGGTGAACTGCTTGAGACCGAATTCACCTTTGAGGGCCCCTCGGGACAATTAGTGTTTAACTGGCGGCTCATACCTGAGCGGGACGGACAGGGCGCCGTGCAGTCAGTCCTTTCCTTATGCCGGGATATCACTTCACACAAAAAGGCCGAGAGAGAATACCAGACCCTGTTCCGGGAAATGATGGACGGTTTCGCCTTGCACGAGATCATCTGCGATGATTCGGGCCAACCTGTGGATTTTCGTTTCATAGACGTAAATCCGGCCTTTCAGCGCATGACCGGACTGCGTGGTGAGGATCTTTTGGGGCGCACGGTCCTGGAGGCGCTGCCGGGCACGGAAAAGCGCTGGATCCAAACCTATGGCAAGGTGGCCCTGACCGGAGAACCTGTATTTTTTGAAGAGCATTCGAAAGAACTGCAGAAGTATTTTGAGGTGACGGCCTACCGGCCCGCTCCCAAACAGTTCGCCTGCATTTTTGCCGACGTCACTGAGCGCAGACTGGCCGAGGAAAAGCTTCACCGGGTAATGGGGCGCTTGCAGCTGGCAGCCGATGCGGCTGGGTTCGGGGTGTGGGAATTTGACATAAAGAGCAAAACATTGGAGTGGGACTCCTGGATGTTCCGGCTCTTCGGGGTTGATCCGGATGATTGCAGGGACGCGGGCGAAGCCTGGCTCAATGGTGTGCACCCCGATGACGCGGACCGCACCGCGAAAGAGACTGAGCAGGTAATAACCGGGGGCAAGCAATTAGACACCGAATTCCGCATTGTCCGCCCCGACGGAGAAGTTCGATACCTCAAAGCCTATGCTGTGACTACCCGGGACCAGAACGGCAAGCCGGTCCGGATAACCGGTGTGAATTATGACATCACGGAACAAAAGCTGACCGAAAAGGCCTTCAAGGAATCGGAGGAAAAATACCGCCTGCTGGCCGAGGCCTCCATGGATGTGATTTTTCTCCACGATATGGAGGGACGCGTTCTTTATGTGAACCCGGCGGGATTGAGCATCACCGGGCTGGATAAATCCCAAATAATAGGAACAACCATCTGGGATTTGTTGCCGGAAAGTGAGCGAGCCGAAGCCCAAAAGAGAAGGGCCAAAAGAGAAAACGGCGTGAACGGGCCTTTTGTCTATCAGGTTAATTTTCAACATCATCCTACCGGTGTAATTGTTCCTACTGAAGTCAAATCCGTGCCAATCATTAGAGACGGCAAAACCCACGGCGTGCTTCTGGTTGCGCGGGATATTACCGAACGTCTGGAAACCGAACGGGAGCGTGCTGAATATGAGAAAAAAATAGTCACGAGAAATGAATTTATAGAGACCTTGCTCGACAATTTGCCAATTGGCCTGGCCGTGAATTACATAGACAAGGGCACGGCCACTTATATGAATCGTCAATTCGAGGAAATCTTCGGCTGGCCCAAAGAAGAACTCGAAAACATTAAAACGTTTTTCGAACGGATCTATCCGGATCTGGAGCACAGGCAGAGATTATTAAAAATGATCATGCCCGATTTCGAATCCGGCGATCCTTCCGGGATGAGCCTGGAGGACATCGAGATCACGGATAGAAACGGCCGCAAGAAAACCCTTGCTGCAAAAAGCATCCCCCTTTATGAACAGAATTTAATGATCTCCACCGTGCAGGATGTGACTGAAAGCAGAAACCTTCAGGAGCAGCTCCAACAAGCCCAGAAGATGGAAGCCCTGGGCACCCTGGCCGGCGGCATCGCGCACGACTTCAACAACATTCTGGCCGCCATTATCGGGTACTCGGAACTGGCCGTGGATGACGCCAAAGCCGGTGTTGCAGACCCAAAACCAATGAGGGAAGTTATCCGGGCCGGCAACCGGGCCAAGGAACTGGTGAAACAAATCTTGAGCTTCAGCCGGAAACTGGCGCCGGCGCTCAGGCCGGTCAACCTCAATAAGGTCATTAGAGAGGCTCAGAGCATCTTTGAGCGGACCATACCCCGCATGATCAGTATTGAGCTTGAGTTATCCGCTGACCTGTGGATGACCAATGCAGACGCAAGCCAGCTGACTCAGGTTGTGATCAATCTCGGCTCCAACGCCGCTGATGCCATGCCGGAAGGGGGCAGCTTGGTGATTGAGACGGCGAATGTGGTCCTGGATGAGGGATACAGCAAAGAACACATCGGAGTCTCACCGGGCCGGTATATCCTGCTGACTGTTTCCGATACCGGTCACGGCATGGACCGGGAAACCCGGGAACACTTATTTGACCCCTTTTTCACCAACAAAGAGGTGGGTAAAGGGACCGGTATGGGGCTGGCCACTGTTTACGGGATTGTGAAGAACCATAACGGGTACATCAACTGCTATAGTGAAGCCGGTCTGGGGACGACCTTCAAGGTTTATCTCCCGGCAATCAGGGCGGCAGAGGAAACGGAGCCCGCCGAAACCATCGAGGAGTCCGCACAAGGCGGCCATGAAACCATTCTGCTGGTTGATGACGAAGAGTCTCTTTTGAATCTGGGCAGGCGAATATTGGGCAAGCGGGGATATGATGTCATGACGGCAAAAACCGGTGAGGATGCCGTTGATATCTATCAAGAACATGAACCAGAAATCGACCTGATCATCCTTGATATAAGCATGCCGGGCATGGGTGGCCACAGATGCCTTCAGGTGCTGCTTGATATGAATCCCGCGCTTAAGGTGGTCATTGCCAGTGGATACTCCCGCAACGGCCAATTGAAGGACACCATGGCCTTGGGCGCCTCCGGGTTTGTACCCAAGCCTTTCAGCAAAAACGAGATGCTGAAAACGGTCCGGGAGGTGCTGGACAGCTGAATCCCGCGGTGAAGGCCCCGCCTGGCGCCCGAACCTGTGGGAGCGGCAAAACATAAGCCCGCCATAACCCGCCGCTCACTTGGCGGGGGCGGCTTTCAGCTTAGCGATCCGGGCCCGGGCCAGGCCGTACTCATACCAATCATCCAGAAGTGATTCAAGGGCGGCGCGGTAATGGGCCAAGGCGGTTTCCTTGTCCCCTTCGGCCTCGCTCCACATGCCTTGGGCAACATTGGTGATGAGAAGATCATGGGGCTTTTCGGCCAGCTGCCCGGCCAGTTCTTCCTTGGTGCGCCTGCCGTCCAGACATTCAGCCACCGCCCGGTACCAGGGGTCACGGGTCCGCTGTAAAAATTCTCCCAATGTTTTCAAGGCCAACTCTTTGTTGCCGGTGATGTAGTGGATCTGGGGCACCAAGAGCCCAAGAGCCAGCCGTTCCTGACTTTCACGGCCCGGCCTTTTGAGAAACTGGCCAGCCTGTTCCAGCGCGGTTTTCCAATCCTCGCCGGCCGCGTTTAGGAAAACCATGGGCGCCAGCTGGTCGAAGTTCTCGGGCGCCAGCTTCAGCATCTGCAGGCGTATTCCGGCCTGGGAACCGGGATCGCCGCCGCTTTGGGCCAGCAGCCCCGCCATTTGGGCCAGCTTCTTATTGGTCTCTATTTTACGGGCCAGGGCGGTTTTGGTCTCCGCCTGAAACTCCTTTATCTGATTTTGATATTCTTCCCATCCGGGTTTGTCGGTTAATTGGGCCAAACGCTTTTTTTGAACCTTTTGCAGCCAGGCCAAGGCTAGAAAATAGGCCCAGTCATTTGGATCTGCGGCTGTCACCGCTTCACGGAAGGCCGCTTCAGCCGTTTGGTCGTTACCGTCCCGGATTAGCTTCAGGCCAACCAGAAAATGGAGCCAGCCTTTTTCATTGAGGTTTTCCCAACCCTGCAAGGCCTGCTGCTCGCTTATACCGCCTGTCATAACCCGGGCCAGATAACCCAAAAACTCTTTGGGGGAGCGCCAGTCGTATTTGAACAGTCTGTCCTGATAAATACTGGGCCGGTCCTGCAGCCAGTCTATGATGAACAACAGCAGTTCGGAGGGATTGTTTTCGGGACTGATGGATAATGAGCGCTCCAAGTGCGTGCGGGCTTTATTATGCAAGCCCGCGCACATGTGGACCACGCCGGCCGCCAAGAACAAGCGCGGGTCATCGCTCAGCTTGAGCTCCTTTTCGGCCTGATCCATGGCCAAGGCCCAGCGGCCCAGCTGGGCCGGCTCCACAATACGCTTGAGCCGTTCGGACGCCTCAAAATCTATCACTCCGTGCCATTTGGGCAGGCCCTTTTTTATCTGTTCCAGAAAATCCACGGCCTTGTTGATAGGCAGCACCATGCCCAGGTTCCAAAGCGGGGTGACATTGGTCATGGTGGGCAAGGGACCCTGGGAACGGGAGGTGGCCACGCCGGTGGCAATGCCCCAAACCATTCCGTTTTCCCCGATGACCGGCCCACCGCTGTTGCCGCTGTAAAAAGAGGCGTCCACCTGGAAAGAGTTGGTAAAGGTGCGCCGCACCGAGCCTTTGGTGGCGGATACATTGACCGTGATCTCTTGAGTGCGGTGGCCCAAGGGGAATCCCAGGGTCACCACATCGGCCAGCTTGGGCAGACTGGTGCTCAGCATGGTGCGGTCCAGGGGCAGGGGCACCAGGCCCTGGGGTATTTTGCTGATCTTGAGCACCGCAAAATCATCACGCAGGGGGGAGGAGATAAGCTGGCGTCTTTCAGTGGGGGGAAGCGCCACTCCCACCAGCTCCACACTGGGGGCTCCATCGGACTGGAAAGCGTTTTGCACAAAAAAGTTGTCCGAAATATCGCGGCTGCCCTCGCCCGACCGGTTAAAGGCCTTTTCGCCTTCAAACCACAGGTATATTTTGTAAAAGAAACTGGGGTTGCGGCCTCCCTGCTTGATGCCCACCATAACCTGAAAAAGCCGGGAGTCTTCCAGCCAGGGGCAGACCACATGGCGGCTGCTCAAGAGATATCCTTGGGTGTCCACCAAAAAAGAAGTCCCCTGTGACATGTTCTGGTAGACCATTGAGTCATCCACTTTCACCCCATAATGCACCAGGACAAAAGCCACCGCGGGCGAATAGCGGGCGGCGTAGCCTTCCAGGCGCTTGGAGCTGTCATCCGGCTGGGGGCCGCCCCAAAACCACACCACCCCTCCCGCGATGACCATGATAAGAAGCACGGCCGTTATGAAGCTCACCCTGGTTTGCAGTTTGCGCACCGCGCTCACGGGAACCAGCATGCGTTTCAGTCTGCGTCTGCGGTCTCCCGCGGCCTCGTGCGCCCGTATGCGGCCCAAGGCCCGGGCCACCTCGCCCATGGTATTGGGCCGCAGGGCGGGGTCCGTGGAAAGCATGGACTTGAAAAGCAGCTTGGCGTTATAGGAAATCGGAAGCTCATTCACCTGGGTGTGAAGATCGCAATCCTCCAATTCGCCCGAACAGAGCTCCACGAATATCTTGCCCAAGGACCAAATATCACTTACGTAATCCAGGGGCTGGTCCAGGTTTTTTATATCCGGATGGCAATCCAAAAGCCTCTTCAGCATTGGTTCGGGCCGCATGAGCTTGGGGTCTAAAAAGCGTGAGAGTTTATAATCTATCTTCACCCCAAAACCGCCGCCCTTTTTCTTGAAGACCAGAATATCACTCAATATGAGGTGGGGGATGCAATGCCCGCTTTGGTGCAAGACTTCCAGGATCGAAGCGATTTGTTCAAAGATGTCAAAGGCGACCGGGTAGTTGTTGAACACACCCTGGCTGACAAGGTCTCCCCAGCTTTCGGATTCCACCCACTCGCTGACCCGGTACCAGGCGCCATCCTGGGACTGGGTGAGGAAGTGGTGGCGGACAAACCCATCCCCCGGCAGTTTTTGCAGCTCCCCCATTTCCAGCTTGAGACGGTAGGCGACTTCGTCAGTCATTACGGTGTCGGGCTTGAAAAGGCGCAGCATGACATGCTGGTCTTCACCTTTTTTACGGGCCCGGCAGAGAATGGAGGAGTAACCTTCGTGGATCACATCCAGTATGCGGTAGTCATCCACGAACTCCAGGCCGTCGCCCAGCATATGCCCACAGCCGGGGCATACCGAAAGATCTTCGGCCACCATCTGTTTGCAATTGGCGCATAGCTTCACAAGTAACCGTCCATCAATAATGTGGGTGCAAAGTAATCCCGATTGATACCGCACTATTACTACTATACTACAAAAACTTCCGGGTCTTTGGATTCTTATATAAAGTGGTCCGGGCATGATAAACCCGGAATCAAAGGCGGCGGGAGCGCAGGACCCGGAGAGGCGGCAAGATGTTTAGCCCAAAAAAAGCCGCCCGGCCGGGCGGCTTTTTGTTCAGGCGGAGGTTTTGTTAAGAGCGTTCAGCATGGCGGGGAATATATCAGCCGCGGCGGTTTCTGGCTGAGTCGATTTCGCGTCCAACCGCAAACCGGGTGTTGCGCAGGCTGAACATGGCGTTGCGCAGTGTCTGCACCTGAGCCGACACCTGCCTGCCCCTGGCCGTTGTGGTATTCACCTGAAGCAGCCCTCTGGCGTAGGTGTACCCGGCTCCGACCGCGCGGTTGTGGGCGTTTTCAGCCGCCAGCAAGGCCCGCTGCAAACGAACCATATAGGAGATGAACCTTTGCTTGGCCTGGTAGCGGGTTCTGGAGTTTTGCGAGGCCATGCCCTGATTGAACCAGGCCCTTTGCGCGCCTATTTCCCCTTGCACCACCTGGGCGTTTTGGGTGGCGGCGGTAGCCAAAGATACGGCCTGCTGGTAGCGGATTCCGTTTTGGCGGTTGTAATAGCTCTCCTGAGCCATTGCAGCGCTTGCGAAAATTAAGATGCAAAGTAAAGCAATCATTAAAGTGCTAAGTTTCCGCATTTTGTCACCTCCATATTTTGGTTAACTTGGCTAATTTATTGGTATTTCAATTATAATCCATTTGGGTTCTGTCTCCTTAACGCACCCGGGCGGAGTTTCTTTCCTGGATTTTTTAAGATATGGATCAAAGCGTTGGGTTTGCTAGGACTAAAAAATGGAATTTGGCGGTATTGACGGGTTGAAAAGCTCGCAAATGCTCACCCGCCCCCGGGGAATATATCAGGCGGGCTGTAAGGGGGGCTGCCGCGGCTCTCTGGTCAATTGGTCAGAGTTATGCCCCCCCGAGGATACATCCCGTTCAAGCAGAAATATGCAGTTTCAGCCACACTATGGGAGCTTTTTTAAAAACTCTTTTACTTGGTACTCGTATTCTTGAGTCACCAAATTGAGCACTGTTTGAGCATCCTTTTCACTTATCGTAGCGGTTACGTGTCCTATATTATTGCAAAAAACAATACAATTACCGGTTGATCGCTCCATTTGCAATCCCTCTCCACGCTCCCCAAAAAACGCCTCAAGACGTTCTCGCAGTTCTGCCGGTTTCAATTTTGTTTTTGATTCCATGTTCAACATTTGGAGCCTCCTTCCTATAACATCCATCATCAACCGCATATTAAACATAGTAACTGACTATGCTAAATGCCCGGCTCCCCTTTCGGTATAGCCCAAAATTGCGCGGCCAGTTCTGCGGAAAAATGAGCCTGAAGACCTTCAACCCACTGATATATTGTTTAAAAGCGATGCCCAACAGGAGATTTTA
Source organism: Desulfarculaceae bacterium (assembly GCA_963675675.1). GTDB lineage: Bacteria > Desulfobacterota > Desulfarculia > Desulfarculales > Desulfarculaceae > Dethiosulfatarculus. The sequence continues at coordinate 4,898,789 of OY776512.1, read as the reverse complement.
CGGTACATCAAGACGTGAAAGGAAAAAATAAGTTCTGAGGCCGTAATTCAATCTCTTGGTCATGATGGACTTCCAAAAGCACCTGTTTGACCGGGGAAAGCGAACTTGATTAATATGCCAGGAATTAAGACAATTGCGGTTTTTGCCGTGGTTTCGTAATGACAGCTTGAGCTGTGAATGAGAGATTATCTGAATAAACAAGCATCCTTTTAAAATCATCCAGATTGAGTATAGGAGAATAACATGGTTAAGGAAATGTTCGATCTGACGGGTAAAAAAGCAATGGTGACCGGAGCCGGGGGCGGCATCGGATCAACCCAGGCCAAGGCGCTGGCGGAGTTCGGGGCCGAGGTGGCCTTATGCGATCTGAATCCTGATTCCATCCGCGAAACAGCCGCGGAACTGGAGGTCTATGGCTGCAAGGCCCCATGCATCCCCATTGACATCACCTCCAAGGCCAGCGTTGTTGAAGCAGTCGGACAGGTGACCAAGGAGTTGGGACAAATAGATATTCTATGCAATACGGCAGGCATCAACTACCGAGTGCCAATCTTGGATTATCCGGAGGAAAAATGGGACCGGGTCATAGATGTCAACCTCAAGGGCATGTTTCTGGTCAGCCAGGCGGTGGCCCCCCAGATGATCGAAAGGGGGTGGGGCAAAATCATCAATATGTCCTCAATTATGGCCAAGATTACATACTTCAACCAGGCGGCCTATTGCTCAAGCAAGGGCGGAGTGGATCAACTGACCAAGGTCATGGCCTTGGAATGGGCCAAATCAGGAGTCAGGGTGAATGCCATCAGCCCCACCTATATCAACACTCCCTTGGTTGAGCAGGTGCTGAAGGACGAGCCGGAACGGGTGGATTTCATAAACAAGCGGACTCCCATGGGCAGATTAGGAAAGCTTGAGGAGTTGATGGGCATCACGGTGTTTTTGGCTTGTCCGGCCTCTGATCTTATCACCGGCCAGTCCATTTCCGTGGATGGCGGCTGGACAGCCTGGTAGGGCCGTGGTCCGTTCAGTTGGTGGTTGATCCGGTTAATTTATCCGGCTGGTTCGATTGAAATAGTCAGAAGACAACCGGATTTGCCACGGTCAGGGATTCGTTGCCGGGAAGCCCCGGCAGGCGGTGGGAAAACTGCTCTCTTGGCCCGGGATACGGGGTTGGACGCCTTTTTTCGAAGCGCGGTATATACAGCATTATATGCGCATCCGGAAATCACGGCCAACCCGGAATTCGGGCTGAAAGGGCAGTTTTGAGTACGGCCTGACAGAACACAAAACCGGCATGCCCGCTGGCATTTGGTTATGGAGCCCGGCCCTTTTAATTTAAATTTTCCGGGCCAGAAACGACCGGCCTATCGGGCAGCCCAGGAAGGTTTTTTCATAGTCTTGAAGCGAGGCCATGAACTCGATCTTGAAACCGGATTTTTGGGCATGCCTGATCAGGTGTTTCCTGCCAAGAAAAACCTCGCCTTCATGCCGGTTGCTAATCAAGTTACGCCAGTATGTGTATACAACCGGCTTCAGATAATAACAGGCGGTTTTCAATTTGAGCTTCATCAAATGTCTCAAGGATCTTGAGAGATAGTAGGCTATGGTGTGGGTGTTACAGACCAGCACCGCGCCCTGGGGATTGAGCAGCCGGCCGCATACCCGGAAAAACTTATTCCGGTCTATATACTGCAAGGCGGAACTGGCCACAATCAGGTCATAACCGGAGTTTTGCTCATCCCGGACCAGCTCGATGACATCCTGGCGGCTGAAATCAATGTCATGGTATGGGCCTATGGCGTTGGTTTTGGCTTTTGTGATTGCCTCCAGGTTGAGATCCACGCCTTTAATGTTGGCCGTGGGGAGCAAATCGCGCAGGGCAAAACACCAACGCCCATCGCCGCAGCCCAGATCCAAAACCCGTTGTGTATTTCCCAAATCTATATGTTGGCGGCAGTAGCTTTTTATATGTTCCAATTCCATGGGCATTGCCTTATCTGTGCGGCGTTTGACGGGCCTTGGCGTATACAAAAACCCAAATTAGGCGGCAGCAGTCTGGTTAAGCGTTTTTCTGCCTTCCGACGCTCCAGTATGTGAGCACCATAAGACATGCCCCTTCATCTTTTCAGCCGTTTTGTGCCTGAGGCAGGGCAGGCGCGACAAATCCCCCAGCTTCAAAGCACCATAATCCAGCTTCCTGGCTTCCGTCAATCAATATGGCTTTTCAGCCGGTGCCAAGCACCGCCCGGCGGAGACATGACAAAGGTGGAAAGAAACCTCTTTATCCTACCGTTTTATTGATATGGCCCACTTATGCTATGATACCGGACCGGCAGGGAAACTCGGCTTTCGACCGCATGGGTTGCGCATGATATATGGCGGGGGCTCCACGGCGTCCGATTCAGCGGACAATCTCAGCAAACTGTCCGGCACGGCCTTGCTGGCGATGTTCAGCGGCTCCAGCGGCTACCCGCCTGCCGCCTGCCGGAGGGGCTCTTTGGGCAGATTTTCAATGAGGATATTCAAGGATTATCAGAGAGTTTTTTCCCTTGAATATGGAACCGGTGAATATGGAACCGGAAAACGGGTGCAAGATGATCCCAGATTCTTTAAAAAAACACGGCCCGCAAAAGACCATGGCCGAGATGCAAAATGGTATACTGCCCCGGAGATCATCGGATATCAGCCTGGGGCGCAGGATAAACAGCGGCGAACCCTTGACCCTGCCGCTTTCCACTCTCAACCGCCATATGGTTTGTTTGGGCAGCAACGGATCGGGCAAGACGGTTTTTTGCAAGACAGTATGCGAGGAGGCTCTCAAACGGGGTATTCCGGTAATTGCGGTTGATCCCCAAGGCGATTTGGCTTCCATGGCCGAACTGGCCGACCCGGAAACCGCCTTCAGCCGGGGGATGGACCTGGATGTCCTTGCGGATATGAAAGAGCAAATCGAGCCGGTGATATTCACTCCGGCCAGCAACGCCGGGATTCCCATCTGCTCCAACCCCTTCAATATGGGGTCCTTGGGCAAGCCCGCTGAAAGCCCCATACGCCATAAACGCTCCCTTTCCCTGTTGGCCGCTGTGATAGTGAGCAATCTTAAGGGCATCCCGAAAACCAAGGCGGCCTTTTTTGAATCCGCCCTGGCCAAGGTGATCACCAAGGCCATGGCATCGGGCAGGCTCAGCAACCTTTCCCAGGTGGGGGACCTACTGTTCGACCTGCCCGAGGATCTGTCGAAGGACATGATGAAGGTCCTAAAGCCCCAGCAATTGGACCTTCTGCGCCAGTCATTTCAGGTTATGCTGGACTCGGCCACCCGCTACCTGTTCGATTACGGGGTTCCCTTGGACATGGATATCCTTTTGGGACGCAGCCACAATCCCATGGGCAAAACCCGGCTCTCCATTATTTATCTCAACAGCCTGCAGTCGCCCCAGGAAAAAGAATACTTCATGGGGCTGCTTTTTGAGAACATCCATCAATGGATGCTGCGCAATCCTCCGGCGGCGCCCGGAGCCCCCCAATGCCTGCTGTTTCTTGACGAGCTGGGCCAGTATGTGCCGCCTTCCAACCAAACCAAACCGATCTGCAAAGACATCCTGATCACCCTTTTTAAGCAGGCCCGCAAATACGGCATCATTTGCATGGGAGCCAGCCAGTCCCCCGGCGACTTTGACTACCGCGCCCTGGGCCAGACCAACACCATGGCGGTGGGAAGGCTCAAGACCCCCCAGGAATGCAAAAAGGTGGACAAGATAATCAAGGGGGATTTTCTGGAAAGGCCCGAAGAGGTGCTGCCGGGTCTGGGCGTGGGCGAATTCTATTTGTGGTCCCCGGATAATTTTGAAGATCCGGTTCATTTTCAAGCCCGGCTCACCATGTTTGGGCTGAACACCCTGGCCGAAGAAGAGCTCAGGCCGCTTGTGCATGACGATATCCGGGAGCGGTTCAGCCGGTTCAGCCAGGACCCGCAGGCTGTCAGCGGTCTTGGCGGGGATGACGCTCCCAAAGCGCGGGGCGGCAAAAACGAAGAGCTTTTGGACCGCATCAGCCGATTACAGGAGAGGGTGGCGGAACTGGAGACGGAAAACGCCTATCTGCGCAATGAACGATTGCAGGACGGCGAGTCCGAATATGAAAAAGACCACCCGGAGGCCCCATCCCGGTTGGCCGACAGCATCCTTGCCTGTCTGGAATTGGCTCCGGAAGCGCCCAAAACCAGCCGGCTGATCTTTTATGTCAACCAGTATGAAGCCGAACAGGGCCATGGTTTCAGCCCGCACCAGAAGATCAAAAACCAGCTGAAGGAAATGGCCGGGCAAGGCAGCCTGGGCCTGATCAAGGATGGAGCCGGGAACCGCTATCACCTGCCGGGCGACAAGTATCTGCCCGCATTCAGGCTGTTCAGCAAGGTGCTTTATCCTGAAAATCTGCCGGTGCTGGAAAGCCAGGCGGAAAAGATCATTTCCTCCAGCCTGCCGGGCGGATTTTGGTCGCGCAACAAACCAAGCATCACTTCCCTGGAGCTGTTCTCCTGTCCGGTGTGGCGTATATCTGGCGATTACCAGAGGCAAAAGCTGTTCTCGAACGGGAGCATCGAGGTTACGGTCTATATGGACGCCATCCAGGGCCAGCTTATGGTGATGGACAAGGGCTCGCTTGTCTTCAAGCGGAATCCTGCTTCAGAGCCCGTGCAGCAAGACATCCTGTCCTCCAAGGCGGATTGGATTCTCCGGGCCCCTGGCGGACTTGCAAGCCTGCCGGGGAGCAGGGGAAGGCTGTTGACCCCCAAAGCGGCGGCTGAACGCCTTGCCCGTAAGATGCCCCTGGCAGTCAAGGAAATGCAAATGGCCTTTATACCTTTTTGGGCGGCGGCAATATTGAAGCCCAGGCAAAAACGCAGGCAGTTTATATACTTTGATGCCGTCCTGGGCTCGGAATTTACGCCCCCCGCGCCTCCGCGAAGGTTTTAGCCCGCATATTTCACGAGGGTTGGGCGGCACTCCGCAACAAGTTAGTATTTATGGGGCCTATATGAGAAAAATCCCGTCATTTTTTTAAGGATGATTTGCGCCCATCCCGGCAGCTCCCATCTATCCATGCGCGGCGGGGGCTGCACGCTTCACACGCGGCGCCCCCGCCGTTTATCAAGCGGGTTCGGCCCTGGCCGGATCGGGCTTACCCCCTAACGGTTTTTCATCAATACTGAATATAGGCTACATGGGTCTGCAGGTACTCCATCAGGCCGTGCTTGCCGTCCGCGCCGCCGATGCCGGATTTGCGCCAGCCGGCGTGGAAGCCTTGTATGGCCTCGAAGTTCTCCCGGTTGACATAGGTCTCGCCGAACTTGAGCCGGTTGACTGCTTCCAGGGCCAGGCTTATGCTCTTGGTGTAGATGGAGGAAGTCAGACCATATTCGCAATCATTGGCCAGGTCGATAACCTCATCGAAATCAGAGAACTTAAGCACGGGCAGCACCGGGCCGAACACCTCCTTGCGGATGACTTCCATCTCTTGGCGGCAGTTGCCCAGCAAGGTGGGTTTGTAGAAATAGCCGCTGGGCAGGTCGGGACGCCCGCCGCCGGTCAGCACCTCGGCGCCTTCTTGCTTGGCCCGGGCCACCATGCCCTCTACTTTCTCGAGTTGATCCTTGCTGACCATGGAGCTCATGTCCGGCGCGGGGTCAGCCATGGGATCGCCATAGGTCACCGCTTCAAAGGCGGCGGTGAGTTTTTCCATAAACTCATCGGCAATACTTTGGTCCACGTACAGGCGTTCCGCGCAATTGCAGACCTGGCCGCTGAAAATGACCCGCGAGGCGACCACGCTCTTTACGGCCAGATCCAGGTCGGCGTCAGCGCATACGATGGCTGGAGCCTTGCCGCCCAGTTCCAAGGAGCATTTGGTGATGTTGTCGGCGGCGGCGGCCAGAACCTTCTGACCGGCCTCGACACTGCCTGTAAGGGTGACCATGCCGGGGATGTCACTTTTAACCAGAGCGTTGCCGACTTTGCCGCCCTCCCCGGAAATCAGGTTGAACACTCCCTTGGGCAGATCCATGCCGGCCACCAAACGGGTGAATTCATAGCTGGTGTTTGGCGTAATGCTGCTGGGCTTGATAACAATGGTGCAGCCGGTCAAGAGCGCCGGGGCCACCTTACGGGCCAGCACAAAGAAGGGGAAGTTCCAGGGGCAGATGCCTACAACCACCCCGATAGGCTGGCGGTAGAGCAGGATGTTTTCCTTTTCGCGGTCGCTCTGGATGATTTCACCCTCGTAGTTGCGGGCCCATCCCGCGTAATAATCAAAGTACGCGGCTGTAGCATCCACCTCCACTTGGGCCAAAGGATGCACCTTGGCCTGCTCTTCCACCAGGATATTGGCCAGTTCCACCCGGTTTTCGCGGATGGCCTTGGCCATTTCACTGAGAACCCCGGCGCGTTCAGCGGATGATTTGGCGGCCCAGGCGGACTGGGCTTCCTGGGCGGCCGTAAGGGCAGCGGCAGCCTCCGCCTCCCCGCAGTTGGGCGCGTGAGCCACAACCTCACCCGTGTAGGGATTCTCAACTTCTATGACATCAGAGCTTTGCGGTTTAACAAATTCCCCATTGATGTAGGGCAGGTATTGTTTCATTATCCATTCCTTTCTCGGTTTGCGGTGTGGGTCAAATACAGGGATAGCATGCGAATCAACCATGGGCGTATTATTCTGATATCCCGTTTATTATGTCATTTTTGACATATTAACAAATTTTCAGCGGGATTCTCACAGTGTTTTTTATTTAAGCTGACAATCAACCGCCCCGGAGCGAGCTTGGGGGGATCAGACCCGCCGGAGCGCCGCGGACCGCATGCCGCCGGCTCATCTCCACTCCGGCCGGTTGCTTGCCGCGGGATTTTAATTCGGCTTCATTGTAGAATATGCATACTAAAGGTGTATGCTTGCCTGGTTCTTGCGTCTGCCGCAACTGATAAGCGATGCGCAAAGCTCTGGGGATGAGACGGGTCCCTTGTCCGCTCGTGCGGATGCCAGGGAGCCAACGCCCAGATGCTTATGGTGTTGCGGCGTATTCATCTGTTTTAAGGGTCCGAACCGGCCCGGAGATTGGAAAGGATACTTCCGTGAGGAGTGCGCCGCTTTTTTTGCTCATACTGGGACATCTCATCACCGACACCGCCCAGGGCGCCCTGCCGGTAATGCTGCCCTTCATCAAAGACAATCTGACCCTGAGTTATGCCCAGGCGGGGGCTATTCTGTTTGTATTCAATCTCACGTCTTCGATCATCCAGCCCTTGTTCGGCTGGCTGGCAGACCGCATGTCGGCGCTGTGGCTGGTGCCTTTGGGCATATTCACAGCGGGTCTGGGCATGGGGCTGATGGGTCTGGCCCCCAATTATTACCTGCTGCTGGCTGCGGTTCTGGTTTCCGGTCTGGGGGTTGCCTCCTTCCATCCCGAAGGCTACCGCTGCGTACTCAGCTTTGCGGGCAGCCGCAAAGCCACCGGGGTTTCCTGGTTCATGGTCGGCGGCCAGGTGGGTTTGGCTTTGGGCCCCCTCATGGCCACAACCTTTTATTACTGGTCTGGATTGAAAGGGCTTTTGTGGTTCATCGTGCCGGGGGGAATCACGATGGTCCTGGTGCTGTTTTTTTGGAAACGGCTCGCTTCGTATCGGCTGGACGGTCTGAAAGCCAGATCGGGAACCCAGGCCCTCACCCCGCAGCCCATCGGCGGCCGCTGGCCCGCCTTGTGTTGCCTTACCGGCGCGGTGATGATCCGTTCCTGGCTGCATGCGGGAGTAATGGGTTTCGTGCCTTTTTACTATGTGCAGATCACCGGCGGCGATCCCTTGCAGGTTGGAAACTTGATGTCGGTGTTTCTTTTCGCCGGAGCCTTGGGTACCTTGCTCGGCGCCCCCATAGCCGACCGGGTCGGGGCGAAACGGTTTTTAGTGGCCACCTTGATTCTATGCGCGCCCCTGGTCTGGCTGTTTCTCATCTCCAGCGGCCCTTGGATTTTTGTAAGCCTGGGGATTTTGGGCGCCGTGGTGGTGGGCTCTTTCACCGTGGTCATTGTCATGGCCGGGGAAATACTGCCCGACCGTTCCGGCATGGCTTCGGGACTGATGGTTGGTTTTGCCATTGGTTCCGGCGGGGCCGGCGCCTGGGTTATGGGCTGGGTGGCGGACCATTGGGGAGTGGTGACGACCCTGCACTTCCTGCCTTTCATCGCCTTGGCCGGGGCCTTGGTGGCGGCCTTGATTCCCAAGCCGCCGGCAATGAAGATGCAATCCGCTTAGCCCCCATATTTCAAGCGGGTTGCGCGTCAGGTTGCCCGGCAAGTCATGCCGGGCTTTTTGGGACCCGCCAGGCAATCGGGCTGGCATGGTCCGGAACCCAAACGCACTCTTTTCCCCCATGAAAATCAAAAGGAGTGGAGTATCTGCACCTGGCCCCGGATCAACAAACACCTTTGGCCTTGAGTTCGGCTATCTCTTCACGGCTCAAACCCAGTTCCTCCAGGACTTCATCGCTGTGCTCGCCCTGGCTGGGAGCGGGGTGGCGCATCTGGCAGGGCCGGTTGGTGAATTTCACCGGAAAGCCGGTCATTTTGATGGTGCCGTGCCCCGGCTGCTCTACATCGAGCACCATGTTTTGGTGCAGCACCTGGGGATCGCCGAAGGTTTCATCAAAGTCCTGGACCGCCCCGGCCGGGACCCCGGCCTTATTGAGTTTTGCGATCCAATTATCCCTGGTGTCGGTGGAGATTCTTTCTTGCACAAAGGCGTTCATTTTGTCCCGGTTGGCCATGCGCAAATCGTTGCTTGCTAAATCAGGGTCCTCCCGCAGGTGGGTAAGGTCCAATGCTTCAAGCAAGCGCTGATAAATGGCGTCATTGCTGGGGGCGATGGCCACATCTCCGTCCTGGGCCTTGAACAAGCCGTATGGCGACACAATGGGGTGGTCGTTGCCGGTTCGGGGGGGCAGTTCACCGGAGGCGAAATAGTTGGCCGACATGTAGGCCATCTGGCTGATCAGGCCGTCCACCAAAGAGGTCTGCACTTCCTCGCCGCCGCCATTGTTTTTAAAACGTCCGGCCAAGGAGGCGCAGACTCCCAAGGCCGCATAGGTCCCCGCCACCAGATCGCTCAAGGGGGTGGCCACCCGGATGGGATCGCCGCCCTCCAGCCCGTTAATGCTCATCAGCCCGCTCATTGCCTGGGCGATGAAATCAAAGGCCGGCCTTCCCGCATAGGGTCCGTCAACTCCAAAGCCGGTGATGCCGCAATGAATCAGATCCGGATTGATCTCTTTGAGCCGCTGGGGTCCGAAACCCATCTTCTCCATGACTCCGGGCCGGAAATTCTGCACTACCACGTCGGCCTGGGCTAAAAGCCTGCTCAGGATTTCCTTGCCCTCATCGCTGCGCAGGTTGAGGTTCAAGGAGCGCTTGTTGCGGTTGAACGAGGCGTAATACCAGCTCAATCCGTCTTTGATCACGCCTTGGGCCCGCAAAGGGTCGCCTTTGCCCGGAGTCTCTATTTTGATTACGTCCGCGCCGAAATCGGCCAGCAGCATGGTGCAAAAGGGGCCGGAGATTATGCGCGTGAGGTCCACTACTTTGATTCCGCTGAGAGGCATGAAATTCTCCTTGATTTTTTAGGCTAACATCCAGGTGCGCTTGACTATAAGGCCGGATGAGCGCTTTAGCCATTTATTTTTTTTTCGCGGCTCCGCATGAAAAAACCCTTAACCAGCGCTGCGCATCACCCTTTTAGGGATGTATTATGCCTGCCCCGGTGCCCGTTTTGGGCTCACGGCATACGGCAGGGCCCAACCTTTACGGACCCGGCAGCAATATGCTTGCATGATGCCTGCCCGGTTCCCTGCGGCCCCTTAGCGGCCAGCCCAGCCTGGCGCACAGCTGCTCGCTCAACTGAAGGCCCAGCCAGCCGAAATCCTGCACGGATTCAACTTCATCCAGCACGTCGTTTGTGATCTCCACCCGCCCCTCAACCTGGGTTATCCGAACCTTTCCCTGCCAGGTGTGCTGAAAGGCGTTGCGGGTCAGGTTGCCGATGACAATACGGGCGGGAATCTCCGCGGCCAGGGCGTCATAGGGAGAGGTTTCCACAATGATCTCCATTCCCTTGTCATTAAGGAGATACTGCGCCTCATCAATCAGTTCCAGAACCAGCCGGTCCACAGCAAAATGAGTGGCCGAAAGATTCGCATCGTCATCTTTGCTCAGCCATTCGCATCCGCCAACCGTCTAAATTTTACTCCGCCATTCGCATGTCCCTAGCACGAGGAAGATTGTCGATCATTTCGTAGATTTCGGATGCGCGCCAGCATGTGATGCGAGGGCCCAGCTTGATAGGCTGGGGGTAAATACCATCACGCACACCCTGCCACCACGCAGATTTGCTGATAGGCACTATCTCTAATACATGCTGTATTCGCAGGAGTTTTTTGCGACTCTCGACTATGCCCATAATTGACCTCCTTGATGCTGTCAAGGCCAATTATGGGATCGCCCACTAGTGGGACTGTCAAATTGTCTCACTAGTTAAAATTTATACTAGAAGCGGGACACTTTGAAGAAAAGCGGGACACTTTTTGGAGGAACCAGGCTTGCATCATTTTTGTCCGCTCAGGTAGGTATTCCGCAACGGACCCATTCCGTACTGGACGACAGAACCCCTGATGAGGCATACTTCAACAACTTGCCAAAGGCGGCTTAAACGTGACTGGCCAAATCAACCTTATCCCCGCCGCCTACCTGTCCAAAGAACGGGTACCACCGCTCCCGGAACTCTCGCTTAACATGACCCCATAACTGTCCAACCCATGGGGTCCGCCTCAGTTAATAACCAAGCAGGCAAGGAGGTTGGATTTCTTCGGGATGATGTGTGGCTGTCATTGGATTAAACAGGACAAGCCTGGACACTATTGCCCTGGCTTATTGTTGATGTTTTTAGCTTTTTGGACTTTACCGGACCAAGTTGGATTGAAATGTGGCGGAGAGAGAGGGATTCGAACCCTCGGAGGAGCTTGTCACCCCTCACTCGCTTAGCAGGCGAGCACCTTCGGCCTCTCGGTCATCTCTCCGCAAAGGTCGCCACATTATCACGGACTATCGAATCACGCACGGTTTTATTACATCCCGAACGCCGATTGTATTCGTAAGCTCCTGCCTTACCTGCGCAACCCCCGGCCCCGGGTCTGATCCCCCTTTGAGGCGGGTGTGGCGGAGGGAGTAGGATTCGAACCCACGGACCTTTCGGTCAACGGCTTTCAAGGCCGCCGCCTTCGACCACTCGGCCATCCCTCCGAGGTTCTCAATCGATAGCCCACCCAGCACTTGTACCATCGAGCCCTGACGGCGTCAATATATGAAACGGGTTTAGGTGCGGTATTAAAGGGAGAAAACCGCCCCCAGCCCGGCCACCTCCTCACCCCGATGGTTGGTAAGCTTGGGCCAGGTCAAATCTTTCAATTCGCCGTCCAGCACATCGTGGCCCAAGACCCCCAGATCGTGCAGAAGCTTGGTGACCGCCGGCCCCACGGCCCGCCAGTGCCCGTCTTCTATGTTCAGGGCGGCGCCCAATCCCAACTCCGGCAGGGCCAGGGCATAGGACCCCTCGCTGCCGGTTTTGGCCAGGAACTTACCCGGGGCCGCCTCCATGAGCCGGGTGCAGATGCGACCGGTGCCCGCTATCATGCGGGGATTGTCCAGGCATGCCTGCATCATCTCCTCTATGGCTTCTATGGTCTCGGCGTCCAGATCGCTTTTCCGGGGCGCGGCCAGACGGGCGTAGGCTCCGGCCAGGTATATGAGTGGCATGTGGTAAACCGGCACCCCGCAGCCGTCTATGCCCATCCCGACTTGCTCCCTGGGCAGTCTGGCCATCTGGGCCACGCTGCCGAGTATAAGCTGCTGCACCGGGTGCTTGGGCTCGGTATAGCCGGCAGTGCCGTAGCCCAGATGAGCGCAGAGCACCAGCATGGCCGCGTGTTTGCCCGCGCAGTTATTGTGTATGGGCAGGGGTTTCAGCCCCGCATCGGCCAGGGCCTTGGCGCTGGGCTTATGGCTGGGCCGGTGCACCCCGCAGTCCAAAACGGACTCATCGACCCCGGCCTTGGCCAGGATGGAGCGCACCGCCTCCACCTGGAAGTCTTCACCGTTCAACGACCCGCACATGCAGGCGATTTCCTCCGGAACCAGGCCGAAGGCCTTGGCCGCTCCGGTGCTGATCACCGGCAGGGCCTGCAAGGGCTTGGCGCAGGAACGCAAGAATGTAGGCATGGCCGGATGCCCCACCCCCTTTATGCGTTTACCGCTGGCATTGCACACCACCACCGCTCCCCGGTGCACCGATTCGGTAAGTCCGCCCCGCTTCAACTCCACCAGCGGTTCGGCGTACTCGGCGGGCGCTCCACCCCGCTGGTGGGGGTGGGAATGATCATGGTCGTGGTGATGGTGGTGACCGTGATGGGCTGCAAGGGGCTGGTGGTCAAACATGCTTATCCTCTTGATTTCGGTTAGTTGGCTGCGCAGAATCGTTTCAGGGCCCTGGTGGTCCGGGCAAGCGGACCATTCCATTGCCCAACCTACTTGCCTGATGGTTTGGTGTCAAGCCTGCTGCCCGGATCATAATATTAACATAATTTTGTTTATACATTGACATGTACATATAGCGTCATTACATTTCTATTCGAGGGTAGGCATGAAACAGGCAGTCACCATTGCCGGAAGCCAAATCCGTAGCGGTTACCCCCCTCTCCCGCCGCGGCAGATGGAACCGGTCACCTCCCTCCTTCTCAGGGGGCCCTGGGCCGAATCGGCTCCGGGCCCTCGATTTTTAATATAAGAAGCCAAAAAGCCTCCCAGCCGGGTTCAGAATGAGTCTATACTTGGGGCATGAGTAAAAAATCCGATAACCCCCAAATGGTCATGTGCGGCCTGGATCTTTTACTGTCCGAGCTCCCGGAGCGTCTCAAGGGCGCCAAGTGGGGGCTGTTGTGCAATCAGGCCAGCGTAAACCATGAACTGGAGCAGGCCCCCGAAGCCATAGCCGCCAAGTACCCTGGCAGCCTCACCACCCTGTTCAGCCCGCAGCACGGCTATTTTTCCGAAAAGCAGGACAACATGGTGGAATCCGGCCACGGCGTCCACCCCCGTTTGAAGCTGCCCATATACAGCCTGTATGGCGACGCCCGCAGGCCGGATCCGCAGATGTTCAGCGGGATCGACGTACTGCTGGTGGATCTGTGGGACCTGGGCTGCCGGGTCTACACCTTTTTCACCACGGTCGTCGCCTGCATGGAGGTGGCCGCAAAGGCCGGAGTGGCGGTCGCCATCCTGGACCGGCCCAATCCCCTGGGCCGGGGCGAGGAAGGCCCCATTCTGCCGCCGGGGCTCATGAGCTTTGTGGGGCCCCACGAGATGCCCTTGCGCCACGGCCTCAGCCTGGGCGAGCTTTGCTGCCTGGTGGCCGCGGAAAACCGGATGGATCTCGAGCTTTTTGTGCTCTCCGCCCGGGGATGGCAGGGAGAGGAGTTTTCCCGCACGGGCATCACCTGGGTTTCACCGTCCCCCAATATGCCTTTTTTGGATACGGCCCGGGTTTATCCCGGCCAGGTTCTTTTGGAGGGGGTGAGCCTCAGCGAGGGCCGCGGCACCACCCGGCCCTTTGAGATTTGGGGAGCCCCAGGGCTCGACCCCTGGCAAGTGGCCGAAAAGGTTGAGCCCAAGGCCCTGGACGGATGCACCCTGCGGCCCTATTTCTTTGAGCCCACCTTTCACAAATATGCCGGCCAGACCTGCGGCGGATTCATGATCCATGTCACCCGGCCCGAAGCCCTGCGCCCGGTGCGCATGACCCTGGCTCTGTTGTCCGCCGTGGCCCGGACCCATCCCGGGCTGTGGGAGCTGCGGGAGCCGCCTTATGAATACGAGCATGAACGGCGTCCCTTGGACCTGCTTTTGGGGGATGCCACGGCCGTGGACCGCCTGGTGAAGGGAGCCTTTGCCCGGGACCTGGAAGAAACCTGGCAAAAGGGGCTGGCCCAATGGCGGGAGCGCTGCATCCCTTACCTGATCTACCCCGAATAAATGCGATAACCCACAGGAGGAGTCATAATGGCTGAAAACAAACTGGCCGTAATCTGGAGCTCTGCGGACCGCGAAGTGGCCTTGAGCAATGTCTTTATGTACACCAAAAATTCCAAGCTGCGCGGCTGGTGGCCCACGGTCCGCCTGGTGGTTTGGGGTCCCTCGGCCAAGCTGCTGTGCCAGGACCAGGAACTGCAAGAAGAACTGGAGCTTTTAAAAGACGCCGGGGTGGAGCTGCAGGCCTGCAAAGCCTGCTCGGACATGCACAGGGTCAGCGACCAGCTTGAAGCCATGGGCATTGAAGTGAAATACATGGGGGTGCCGCTTACCGAGATGCTGCAAGGAGGCTGGACCTGCCTGACTTATTAAGACAGCTTTTATAGCTGAACGGACGCCACGCCGACTCCACCCGGGCCTGTTTACCGCTACACCGGAATTGCCTCTCGCGGCAATCAAGCCCAAGTTGGATTCTCCTTTAAATCTTCTGATATAACCGGTGTCTTCTTGACTATTAAAACTGCCGCAGTTTAACATCTATTACAGATATCGCCTTGTTCATCAAACCGATTAACGGGTACCCCTAAAAAAGGAGTCCTTCTATGCTTAAACGGATATTGGTGTTGCTACTGACTGGGCTGTTAACGCTTGGCTTGTTGCTATTTCTGTCAGCCTGCGGCGGCGGCAGCGGCGGCGGCGGAGAGGAACCGGATTCCGGCACGGTCTATTACACTTCTGATGCGGAAGGCACCTGGACCTTCACCTATCCGGACTACCCCGGGGGCTGGATCAAGCTCACCTTTGATTCGTCCGGCAATGTTACCGCCTATTCGGACTCAGACGGAAACTACGCTGTCAGCACAAACGGGGGCGTTACCATCGACTCCGGCGGAAAAGTCTCCGGCACCATGAGCGGAGCCAACCAGGCCGGCGACCCCGGCACCATCATCATGAACGCCCAAATGGACAGCAAGACCGCCATGAGTGGGATCATGACCATGATCGGCTGGTTCTCCGGCCCGGCGGATGCACCTTTCAGCGCCTCTAAATAAGTAACCAAAACGGCGGGGGCTGACTTGAATTAAAGGACAGGATTCACCAATACTTAACCGCCTTAAAGGCCGGTGCGGATGCACCGGCCAATTTATTTGGTTGACTATTTGTTTTGAATATACATTGAGAGATATTGAGATTCAGCCGGATGTGAGCGGATATAGACAGGATAATGACACGTAAATATCACCACATAGAAATGCAATAAGTTTTCTCATCAACCCCCGGCATTTTTCCCGCGCTGGCAGCCAGTGATCTAAACTCACAATCCAATATTACTAGTTTGCAAATAATTTAAAGCAATAATATCCAATTAAGACGAATAGAATTATCCAGATTAATATAATTATACCCGCTGCAAACCAATTCTTGGGCCTGCTTTCCATTAGCCTATTTTGCGCCTCTTCCCGGCATGCATTCAGAACATCTGGAGGCACCAGTTTAATCACCAGGGCAATGCCCAGGGGAACCAAAATCAAATCATCGAGATAGCCGAGCACAGGGATTGGATCAGGAATCAAATCAATAGGGCTGAATGCATATCCAACAACTATTATCGCTATAACCTTGGCATACCAGGGAACTCTTGGGTCTTTATATGCAAGGTATATTGCGTAAAGTTCTTTTTTAAGATTTTTTGCTCTCTGTTTCCAATGATTCAACATGGAAGATGCTCTTCATAAAATCTTGCCCGGATAGCCGAGCGCTGTAACATTTTTTGCATAATGCCGGAGCGTTGATCAATTTGCAAGTCCAGACTTGGACAATTATTGTTGAGTTGGCCATTTTAAAAAAAATGCATTAAGGATCTCTGAGTTTTCTAGTTACTTAACTTGTTTGACTTTCGTAATCAACCCTTGAGCTGAACGTTGGGTTAACGTTGGGCTGAGTTATGAGAAGCGCCCACGCTTTTTTCCGTCAAATATCCAGCGACTTGTTAGGTTTCAATTATTTTATTGAGCTTATTGGCGCAACGACTAACAAGCTTACTGTACTGGCCTTTTGTAATAAATAACCTATGAATGCTTGGGTCATTCTGCCGCCCTTTGTCTAGGTTTTCCTTTTGGTCAAAACTGCATTTGATTATTTTTAAGCTGTCCAGGTCTATTTCTACAAAATAGCGTGTGTTCTTATCTTGTAACCTGCGCATTTAATTCCTCTCTAACAAATTAGCATTCTTCCTTTAGACCGTAAAATTATAGGAATGCGAGAAAATAACGTTCCCAATCAGCCGCGCGGGTTTTCGCTTCAATTGAGCTGGCCTTGTTCGAACAGGATTTTGGTTTCATTAATTAATGTTGAAATGGCCCAAACTCCATATTGCCAACCCTAATATTCACTCTTATTACTGCCGCAAAATTTACCCATCATTGCATCATTCGTGAGTACTGCCATTTTCAACAATACATTAAGGATGTGTGAGTTATTTTTCTTCGCTTTTGTACATTCTATAGTAGTTATGTTTTAATATTGAATTATATTATGGAATGCTAATGAATCATTATACTGAAACAGTGAGTATCCCAATGGTCTTCAACAATCCGTGTGAATTATCTAGTGTTGTGATCTATATAATTCCAATTTGCTTTAAACGAGATTTGTGCTTCATGGCGTATTTATTCGCAACTATTTCTTTATTATAAACAGGGATAGAGAAGTATGAATCATTGCGTTCCTCCCATAATTCGTGTTCTTCGTCTTCATTGCCAGGCCTTTCTACAACTTCAAGAAAATGGACATAATGACCAATTTCATGTAGAAGGGTTCGAATTTGGATGCTTTTCATTTTTTCTTTGTCTATTTCGGCTATATGCTCACGTTTTTCCAGAGTAAAACATAGTCCGTCTTTCTTTAGCAGCTCGAATTCCAGGTTTAGTTCTACAGACTGCTTTTTAGGAAAAGATAATGTGAGGGTATTTTCAATTGCTTCCATTATTATCGCAGGCGAGCGGACATTTTGGAACTCAAAGGAATAAATTAACCTGCCCCAAGCTCTAGATAATATAAGTTCTTTTCTTTTAGGCTGCCTAAAGATCAGATAACCCAAACCAATGAGATCCTCTTCAGGTAGGTTGTTTAGTATTTGCTGAGCCTCTTCTGGTGAAAATGAGTAATAGAAGTCTTTATTCAGGTCTTCAAGTATTACTGTTATGTTCTTACCATGTACCTTAATGATCTCAATGCTGATACCTTGAAGTCGTTCATAGAAATACAATCCAGTATCAGAAGGTTGTGGAATAGAAAACTTGTTATTCCTACCATAGCCTTGTTTTGCGGTGCCAATATTACGGTTTCTTTTAGTGTTATCAAGGACAGCGTATTTCATTTCATTCTCGAAAACAATAGGTTATGCAGTGAGGTTTATTTTTATTCACCTATGCCGAAATTATGTAGTCTAGCTAAAACTCAACCTTATTGAATCAATTTACAAGCCCAATCAAAATGAACATTACATTAAGTAGTATTGGTTTTTTGTCGTTTGTAATTAGTTAGAGATAATATTTATATTCATGAACAGCGTAAAGAACAGGTTACATTCAAAATGCAACGGTAATTTATATTTTGAGGCTTCAAGCCAAATATTGATACCTGATCAATGTCAGATTGCTGAAACCTTCGAAGCATATCAAATTTATGCTCCTGATTCTTGAATTTCCTCGTTTCCGGTCTGGAGTCCGGGAGCCAGAAAATAAAAAAGCCGGGTAATTACATAATTATCAAGTATTCTCTAAAATTTAACTCGCAGTTTTTCCTAACAAGTCACGCTTGATTGAAAGTTAAATATTTACAAATGATTTAAAGTAAACGGGGATATCTGCCTCAAAAGTCACCATTTGTTTAGTATAGGGATGTGATATGCTTAATGATGCCGCGTGAAGTGCGAGCCTTTTAATACCCGCGACTTTTTCTCCGTATATTTTATCCCCGACGACAGGAAAACCTTTTTCCGACAAATGGGCCCGGATTTGATTTTTTCTGCCAGTAAGCAGATCAATTTCAATCAAGGTGAAACTTTTTGATTCTGTTATTACTTTAAAGCCGGTTTTAGCAAGCTTGCCTTTTTTAGGGTCATTAACAGAATACATTTTATGAGCACGGTTTTCTGCAAGATATGAAGTAATTACTCCTTCCTTTTCCGGTAAAATTCCTTTAACTACCGCAAAATATTTTTTTTCAAATCTATGCCATTCTTTTTGTAGATAAAGTTTGGAATTTAAGTTTTTCGCAAAAACGATAACACCAGAAGTGTCTCTATCCAAACGATGAACGATAAATACACGGTTTTTCGATTTGGAACTACCCTTTTTTACATATGAATTTAAAAGGTAAAAAGCTGTATTTTCTTTAATTTTATTGGTACTTATTGTTAATAGACCGCTGGCTTTATCAGCAACCAAAATATCTCTATCTTCAAAGATAATAGAAAGTCCTCTGGGTTGGTATTTTTTTGGGGGAGGGGTAAAGTTTTTCTGGCTTTTCTGCATAAAGTTTTTCGACTAACCGCCTCAGGCGTTATGTGATTTTCATAATTTCATGTATTAACAAGTTTTGTGATTTTACCTGGGATATCCGCCAATTAAAAGGTTTAGTATTTAAGAAACACTGGATTTGTTAAAATTTGGCAATACAATAAAATATATGAGACTAATTTCTTAAAAAATTGGTTTCAATGTTAGCAGTTGAATCTTTAACTTAGAACAAAATAACAGATGCCAACCCTAATATTCACTCTTATTACTGCCGCAAAACTTACCCATCATTGCATTATCATTGAACCTACTATTTATCAATACTGCATTAAGTAGTTTAAAGTTCCTGTAAGATGCAATAAGTGTAAAATTGAATAACAACCCTTGAGCTGAACGTTGGGTAAACGTTGGGCTGAGTCATGAGAAGCGCCCACGCTTTTTTCGGTCAAATATCCAGCGACTTGTTAGGTTTCAAGTATTTTATTGAGCTTATTGGCGCAACGACTAACAAGCTTACTGTACTGGCCTTTTGTAATAAATAACCTATGAACGCTTGGGTCATTCTGCCGCCCTTTGTCTAGGTTTTCCTTTTGGTCAAAACTGCATTTGATTATTCTCAAGCTGTCCAAGTCTATTTCTACAAAATAGCGTGTGTTCTTATCTTGGAACCTTCGCATTTAATTCCTCTCTGACAAATTAGCATTCTTCCTTTAGACCGTAAAATTATAGGAATGCGAGAAAATAACGTTCCTAATCAGCCGCGCGGGTTTTCGCTTCATTTGAGCTGGCCTTGTTCGAACAGGGTTTTGGTTTCATTAATTAATGTTGAAATGGCCTAAACTCCATATTGCCAACCCAAATCTTCACCCATATTCTTTTCGTATCGCTCAACCGCCATTACATTATCACCAGCCGCGTTGCATAAAAGAACACGCTGAATATCATGCAGCTTATAAGGCCTGTTTTTGACTTACCCCCCGGCAGGCTACAGCAGGCTCACCCCCACATCCACCAAATCCAGGTTTTCCTTGCAGGCTCCCGAGTTTATGAACTGCTCTTCCCACTGGATGATGCGCTGGGCCAGAGCCTCCATGAAAAGCGCCGTGGCCTGGGGGTTCTGCATGATTGTGGGCCAGAAATCCCCCCGGCTGAGCACGATGCAGCTCACCGGAGTCTTGGCCCGCAGGCTGAAAAGCCTCTTTACGTGCGCCGCCAACGCCAGGCCGCCGATGAAGGTTTCCGGGCCCAGCTCGCCCAGGACGGCCTCTCCCTCCCCGGAGCGGCGCACCACCTCGGCTGTGCCGGACAGGACAAAAAGCGCCTGGTCGCTGAACTCATCCTGCTCGAATAGCAACGCGTCCTGTTTGTAGTTGACCCGTTTGCTCAAATAGGCCACGGCCTTCATAAGCTCTATGGGCAGCCGTTCAAAATAGGGCAGCGCCCGCAGAATCTCCAGGTTCAGCTGGACTTCGCTCTTTTCCTGCTCAGGTACGCTGTTTTCCGTGGACAAGTTCATAAAGCGCCCCCTTCTTGGCGATCAATTCATCATAGGTGCCGGTCTCCAGTATCTTGCCGGCTTTCAGCACCACAATTTTGTCATAGTTTTTGATGATATCCAGCCGGTGCACCACCGAGACCATGGTGGATTTATGCCGGTAGCGGCTGTCTATCAAGCGCTGCACCCGGCCCTGGGATGCATTGTCCAACGCGGCGGTGGCCTCGTCCATTATCATGATGGGCGCGCCGCGCAAGAATGTGCGGGCCAGGGCGATTTTCTGGCGCTGGCCCCCGGACAGCCGGTCCCCGCCCGCGCCCACGTCGAATTCCAGGCCCATGGCCACCACGTCTTCCAAGAGGTTTTCCTCAATCAGAAGCTGGATTATGCTTTCCTGCACCCGGTCGGCAGCTCCGGCGCTGTCCGCCTTCAGGCGCCCGAAGACCACGTTTTCCAAAATGGTTTTACTGTGAATGTATTGCTTTATGTCATAGATCGAAAACGAACCGGGATGCTTGGGCAGGAAATTTTGCCTGAATGCCTTGCGGGCTCCCACCACGCCCTTCAGCAAAAAGGAACTCATGGAGACCATCTTGTGCATGCCCGGAGTGAAGCCCAGGGCCAGCTTCAACAAAAGCTCCTTTTGCTCCGGCTTAAGCTGGGTGGTGTCCATCTCGGTGCGTTCCAGATGGTGCACGATGGGCGGAAAACTGTCGAACTCCTCGAACCGGATGGGGCTTTCGGCGAACATGTCCGGGTTCTTGGGCAGGTTGCCCAGGATGTCCACGGTCTCTTTTGCGATGCGTCCGCCCAGGTTCAAAAGAGGCTGATAAAGCTTTGCGGTTTTCAAGTGCTCGGTGAATCCGGCGTGGCGGTATAGCTGATCATAGGCGAATTCTATACTCAAGGGATCGCCGAAGGTCAGGTTTTCGGCCACCGAGGAGTAATAATGGTATTGGCCCACATCCAAAAATTCCACATCGTCGGCCAGCTCCGCCCCGAAACGGTCCTGGAATTCGCTTCGCATGCGGATGAGGATTTCCACCAGTTTCGGGTGGTCATCCTTGTGGATCACCTTTTTCAGTCCGAATCCCAGTACATCCTGAAAAAGGCCCACCTGCTGTACGCTTTCGATGGTGCGGTCCAGGTCGGGAATCTTCACATTCTGGGCGGATTCTTCATCCTGATCGGCCAGGGACAGGCAAGAGTAATGCAGATTCTCGCCCACCGTGCCGCTGAAGATGGCCGGATGCTGGGCCACCATGGCCAGGTTCTCCACGATATCCCGTTTGGTCAGGTCTTTTACCTCGCGCCCGTCTATCTTCACGCTGCCCGAGGTGTATTCATAGAGCTGGCCCATGACCATGGCCAGGGTGGATTTTCCGCTGCCTGAAAAGCCCACCAGGGCCACTTGTTCCCCGGGTTTGATGGACAGATTGATGTTGTCGAGCAGCTTGATATTTCCCGGCACCGTATAGCTTACGTCCCTCAGCTCAATGGCGCCCTCAAACTTGTGGGGCTTGCGCCCCGTGGGCTGCAGGGGGTGTTCCGGTTCCAGATCGAAATATCCCATGATCTGGGAGTAGCGCACGTTGGCGTCCTGATAGAGCTGGTAAAAGTCCATCATCTCCCGCCAGGGCTCGGCCACCCGCTCGTAAGCCGATAAAAAGGCCACCAGGGCCCCCAAAGAGAATTTGCCCTGGATAACCAGATAGCCGCCCACCAAAAACAGCAAGAAGGGGCCTATGTTCTGGAACAGGTTATTGGTCACCTTGATGGCGTAGCGGTAAATCTGCATGACCAGGTTGTTGCTTTGCAGCCGCTCCAGCACTTTTGTAAGCTTGTTCACCTCAAGGCGGTATGAAGCGTTGCCGTGCACTTCGTGCACCCCGCTGATGGTCTCGCCGATGAGGCCGGAAACTTCGCGGGTGGTGTCTATCCGCTTGCGGTTGGCCTTGTTCTGGCGCTTCTGCATCTGGGGCAGCACGATTACCTGTATGGGATAGATGGCCAGGCTGATGGCCGCCATCAGGGGGTCCAGGTAGATCATGTAGGAGGCAAAAGCCAGGAGCATCACCAAATTGACCACCGGCGCGGCCAGGGCGGCCCCGACGAACTCGGCCACCGCGGCCAGTTCGCTGACCAGGGTGGAGATGACCAGGCCTGGCTGGGTGCGGCGGAAAAATGGCAGCGGCAGGCTGATGATATGCTCAAAAAGCTCGCTGCGGATAATGATCAGGGTTTTTTGTCCTATGAAAGCCTGTAACGAGTTAATGGCGAACTTGAGGGCGCTGGCCAGCACCACCGAGCCCAGATAGAGCATGCAATAAAGCACCAGTTTGTCCACCAGGCCCAGGCCGATGGCCTCGTCAACGATACGTCTTTGCATCTCCAAAGGAAAAACCCGGGTGCCCACCATAACAATGCTTATGAGTATAAGTCCCACCTGCCACTTGGTGTTTTTGTAAAACACCCAGGAATAAATGCTGCGTTTGGTAATCCGCTCACTCATTGGGCTTCTTCCGTATTATTTGCTGTGGTCGTGCTCAACCGATGCATCCGTTATCGTCCAGGTCCAGGGTTCCGCGTCAACCGACCGCCGGTGCCGCCCCGCACCTTGCCAATCAAGTTTCATAATGTTTCCATACCGGCGCGGCTTGATTTATTTTTGCACTTTCTCACACCGGTGCCCAACCATTTTATTTTATTGCTCCATCTTTTTGGTGATGACTCGCCCTGCGGGCGCTGTTTTTCAAACCCATGTCAAAATAAAGTAGGTGAAAAGACACCGCTGGCAGGCCATAATGAAATCGCATACCCGGGTCTTTTTAGCTGACGGCATGCCAAAGAGGGAAAGCCCCGGCAACAAAAGCGTAAGCAATAACCAAACGGCGGAGAGGGTCTTGTTCGCCGGGAGTGTTCTTATTCAGCCGGACGGCGGTATGGATGACACCCAAATCAGCTTGATCATGACCAACTGCATGAGTGAGTTGGAGCGCCTGGCTCCTTTGGTGGAGCAGTTCGGCAAGTGCAACTGTTTTACGCCCAAAGAGATATTCCAGATAAATCTGGCCTTGGATGAACTGATCACCAACATCATCAACTATGGCTATGATGATGACAAGGAGCACCAGATCAGGCTGGAACTCACTATTGAGGAAGACCGGCTTACCATGAAGCTTGTGGACGACGCCAAGCCGTTCAACCCTCTTCAGGCTCCCGAGGCCCAGACCCATTTGCCGCCCGAGGACCGGGACCGCCCCGTAGGCGGTCTTGGCATCGAACTGGTGCGCAGGCTAATGGACCGCATCAGCTATGAGTACCGCTCGGGCAGCAACATATTAACCATGGAAAAACACATGAATAATCCCGCGTGAGAGTGAAACGGCACATGTCCAGCCAGACCAAGCAAAAACAAAATCCGATAAACCTGCGCCAGGCCTTGGATAAGGTGATGGCTTCACACGCAGAACAGTTCCGGGCCGAGCTGCTGCCCGCCTATGAGCGCTACGTGGATACGGTCAGCGAACGCGATGTAGCTTCTTCTTTGGAGACCAGCGTCATGCTCATGGTGCTTTGCAAGGCGCTTTCGGCAGACACGGTCATGGACCTGGGCAGCGGTTTCAGCTCCTACGTATTCAGATACTACAAACAAAAATACAATCCCGGGCTTGGGGTTTATTCCATAGACACGGACAGCTATTGGCTGGATATGAGCCGGAAGTTCAGCGGGCTGCATGATCTGTCTCCGGAAGGTTACATGCTCTGGGATGACAACACCCGGATTCATGATAAATGCGACCTCATCTTTTTGGATATCCAGGACTACCCGCGGAGGCAGGGCTACCTGCCCAAGGTGAGGGAACGCTTCTGCCATCCGGGCACCGCTGTTTTGCTGGATGACATGCATTGGCCGCGCTACAGCGCCGCCATATATGAGACCCTGTCCGGGCGGGACTATGTGCATTTGAACCTCAAGGCCCAGACCCTGGACCAATATGGAAGGTTTGCGAACTTGATCTGCGGGCTGACCGGTTGAGCCGCAGCGGAATATACAAAAATAATAAGGGACCGTCCCGTGACGCCTCGGGCCAGGGCCGGTTTCCAGGGGATAGAGGAGAACGCAAAATGGAGATTTTGGAACGACATCAAGATGGTGTGGCCGTCGTGGAAATCAAAGGCAGGCTGGACAGCAAAACCACCGCCGACCTGGAGCAGAAAGTGCTGGGCATCCTGGATTCGGACATGCAGGGCCTTTTGGTTGACATGTCCGATCTGGATTATATAAACAGCTCAGGGCTTAGGGTTCTGGTCATGGCCTATCAGAGGCTGAAAAAATCCGGCGGCAAGCTGGCCATCAGCGGCACCAAGGACTATATAATGGAAGTATTCGAGATTGCAGGCTATCATCGCCTTTTCAACCTGTTTCCCAATGAGGACGAAGCCCTGGCCTTTTTTTAAGCCGGCATGACCATTCCGCTTTGCCCCGAAGACAGGCCGGATGGTGGAGCCTGAGTTGCGCTCAGGTCTCCGCCTTGATCACCACCAGGGTCGCGTCATCTTCCAAAGACCCCCCGCCTCTGAAATCGATCAATTCGTCAAACAGGTTTTGCAGTATTTCTCCGGCCTCTCCCTCCGCATTGCGCATTATGCTTTTTTTCATGCGCTCTTTGCCGAACATGCGGCCGTCCGGGCCGGCGGCTTCCCAGACGCCGTCGGTGGCCAGCACAAGGATTTGACCCGGCTGCAAGGGGCCGCGCCGGTATTGGTTGAAGCTCCAGCCTTTTTCCACGCCCAGCACCAGATCATGGCCCTTCAGCTCTTCCACAGCGCCTTTTGCCGGATCAAATATAAGCGCCGGATCATGGCCGCAGCTGACCCAGGTCATGCCGTTTCCGTCTGAATCCAACACCAAAAAGAACAGGCTCATGAAACGTCCGGTGTCCTTGGTGTCCCTCACCAGCTGCCGGTTGACATCGTCCATCATCCGGGCCAGGCTGCCCGGCAACACCGCGCGCTGGCGCAAAAAACCCCGCACCGAGGCCATCAAGAGCGCCGCGCCCACGCCATGGCCGGTCACATCGCCCACCACCACGCCCAGACCGCTTTTCCCCTCAAGCTCGACTTCAAAAAAATCCAGGTAGTCCCCCCCGGTTTCATCCGAGTACAGGCTTTTGGCCGCTATCTTGTGTCCGTTCAGACGGGGCGGGCTTTGGGGGATCAGGTTTTGCTGCACCTTTTGGGCCACCTTGATGCCCTCGGCCAGGCGCAGCCGGTCTTTGAGCCCTTCGATCATGGTGTTGGTGTGCCCCGCGATAAAACCGAACTCATCCTGAGTCACCACGGGCACGAAGTTGTCAAGATTGCCCTGGGCCACCTTTTCCAATACCTCGGTCTGATTGTTGAATAACAGCTTGAGATTTCTGGAATAGGAATAGACCAGGTTAATCACCAGGACCAGAAGCACGGCCATTACAAAAACCAGCTCTATGAATATCACCATGCGCAGCTCATGCAAGGACTCCGCCTGGCTGCGCACCTGGCTGAACCAGGCCAGATCCCTTTCCACCACCAGCACCACAACCCCGGTCACCAATAGCACCACTATGAGCGAGACCAGGGTGAAACGGCGGGTCAATGGGTAGAATTGGTCAGGCGGCGTGACATTGGCCGCCGGGCCTGCCTCCTTGCGGGCGGTGCTGCGTTCCCGGGCCAGGGCCAGGTCCAAAGCCGCAAAAAAGCCTATGGTGCTGAACCCCAGCACCACCTTCATGCCGCTTTGCAAAAAGGGAAAACCGAAGACGAACAGGTTGTAGAGACACACCGCCATGCCCGCCGCGAAAAACAGGATGAATTCGACCCTGAACTGGCACAGCGAGCGCGCAAGCACGGAGCGTGCTAGCACAATTTTCTGTATTGCAAAATGCCGGGCCGCAAACGCCGCTGACAGCGCGCCCAGGTGGATCAAGCCCAGCTCCCAGACCGGGAGTCCAGCTATCAAGGGTCAGACCTGGCCTCCGTACAAAGTCAACACGGCCAGCGCAAAAAGGTAATAAAGCACCGCGCGCATAATTATTCTGGCTCCCAATGAAGAGTTGGGTTGCATCCGGGATCAAATGACGTACAAACTATACTAGCATACAGATTTGACCCTGCTAATCGGGCTCTGGCCCGGACATCAGCCCGGGCGGCAAGCTCTGGAGTTAAAGGTAGGAACTATTATGAAAAAAATCACCTGTCTGATGGTTTTTCTAGGAATTTTTTGGGCCGGGGCGGCCTGGGCCAAGGCTCCCAAATCCTTGGCTGGGTTTGTTTTGGGCCAGAATGTGAAGCAGTATTCCCAGCTTTGCGACATGGGCAGGGCGATCCCGGCCCCGGACGAAGTGTTTTTGCAGGAAGTTCCCCTGCTTGACGGCGCTGTTCCCGGGGTGCGCATCGGCTATCTATATCTTGGGAGCTGTGCAAAACCGGGCCAACTGGTCAGGGTGAAGTTAAAATTCCGGGATACCAGCAAAGGGTTTTTTAACCAAATGTTGGAGCTTTACCGCAACTCTTGGGGAAAACCCGATTCTTACCGGGGCGACCCTTTCCAAAACCATGTGTCGTGGAAATGGTCATTTACTCAAGAAGGCGGAGGCAGGATCAGTTTGATTTTAAGTTACAGCCGTGACACCCAGGAAAGTTTTGGGAACATTGTAAAGATGAGCCTGCGCAACGCCTGGGAAGAAGAGCGGGCCTGCTGGGTCAAGCTGCACAGTCCGCAAAAGAAGGTGGTGGACCCCGGAGATGAAAAGCCGGTTAATCTTTCTGACTTGGTGCCCAAATAATATGGCACTGGTTTTGCTTTCCTAATAATGGCTGAAAGAGGTGTGGCCCAGAATGACGTCCTGGCTTGGAGCGGCTTCAGCATACGGAAGCCGGCGGATTGGGAACCTGCAATTTTGGAGCGGGCTTTCATGCGTCTGGAAAACCGGCAAAGGGTTTTATTGGATCTGCGCTGGGCCCGGATAAAGGGGGGCTTTGACCCTCCGCGCTATTTGCAGCGCTTAAAGCGCAAACTTAAGGCCCAGGCGGAGCTTGAACCTGGACTGGGTCCCTGGAACCAGGCTGGAAAGGCGGCGCTAAAAAAGCTGAACAATAAAGGGCTGTCTGCGGCCGGGTTTTGCTGGCAGGATAAAAATAACCCAGCCCAAGGCCCCGGGGCGGTGGTTTTTTCGCACCAGTCGCAAAGGGCGGCCCTGTTTTTCTTTCATGCCCCAAAAGGGGATAACCAGTCCGCCGACTGGTCCGATGTGCTGGCTTCGTACCATGATCAGTCCGGGCTTGACTGGCAGGACTGGGCGGTGTTTGATTTCAAGGCCAAGCTGCCGGGGGCTTTTGGCCTGAAGCGGCACAGCTTACGGCCGGGGCATTATCAGCTTTTGTTTGAGCGCTCCCGCGCCTGGCTGGTTCTGGAGACCTTGGGCCCGGCTTCGGTCATATTGCAGGATGCGGATATCGCGTCCTGGGCCCGGAGCTTTTACCGGGGAGGGAAGGACAAGCCACGTTTGAACTTTGATCCAAGAGAATTTAAATTCCGGGGCGGCCCTGCCTGTGAATGGGACCAAAAAACTTGGGGACTTTTCGGCCCGGGCCTGCCGGATTGGCTTCCGGCCAGGATAGGCCAGCGCCTGACCCGCATATGGTGGCCCCAAAACGGCCACAAGCTGCTGGTGGTGCGGGCCGGGGGGGCAGCGCCCTTGGATCTGGAACAATTCGAGACGGTATGTGAGCAGTATGAAGCTCTTTAAGGCCAAACAAGCCCCGGTCCCGGGCCCCAGCCGGGAAGAAGCCCTGGATGCCCGGCCGGTGGCCAACAGCTGGGTGGAAGTGGAAAAGACCGAAGACGGCCTCATCAGGCTGGGTTATCCCGTCACCCATAAGCCCTGGTTCGCCCGGATCGCCAAGCTGGCCGGTCATCCGGGTGAATACCGGGGCCACCGCCGCTTGGAGTTGGATCAGATGGGCAGCGCGGCCTGGGGGATGATAGACGGCCGGAACAGCGTGCGTGAACTGGTCCAGGAATTTGTGGTGCGCTATGGGATTCACGAGCGCGAGGCGGAAGCGGCCATGACCACTTTTATCCGCGAACTGGGACGGCGTGGCCTGATCGGCCTGCGCTAGCTAAGAAAGGCGGGCCCTATGCCCTTTCGTATAAAACTGCTTATAGTACTGCTGACCCTTTCGCTTTTGCCTGTTTTCACCATGCGCATAAACGGCATGGGGATTATCAAAGATCTCATCGCGCGGTATGTCCCCATGGCTCGCGAATATGCCATCAACGCCCATGAAGATCAGCTGCAAACCATTGCGGAGCACTGTTCATACGCCAATGCGCTGGGCAGCGGCCAGGTGGAGCTTTTGCTCTATTTGCAGACTCAGGCTGTGGAACAGGCTTTGACCGGCAGCCCTCCGAGCTCGGAATCCCCCGTCTTCAACTGGTCCCTGGAAGAAGAGTGGCCCGACCATAATCAAAACATAACAGCCGTAGACCATTACCGGCTTAGCCGGAATGGGGAGCACAAAAACCTTCCGGTAAGCTATTCCGAACAGGTTATGGAAACACCGAAAGATTCTTTGAGCGCCCGGCAGGCCGCAGAACGCCGCCTGCTTCGCGCCCTGGACCCTTTTTATGAACGCTTGAGCAGGATCAGCCGGCAAGTGCTGCTTTGGCAGGTCGCCTGCACGGAGAGCGGGCTTTTTTCGGTATTTCCCGGAGTGAGCTACATGCCGGCCTACTACGACCCGCGCATGTCATACTGGTACCGCAATGTCAAAAAGACCGGCGCCATGCAGTGGACCTTGGCCTATGTGGACCCCATCAGCAAGCAGCAGATCCTCACCCTGGCCATGCCGATAAAAAAACCAAACGGCTCATTTATCGGGGTGAGCGCGGTGCATGTTCCCATAAGCGTGATGCTGGAGCGTCAGGAAATCACCAGCCAGATTCCCCCCAACACCATGATTATCCTGGCTTCGCGTGAAAGTTTCGTATACAAAATGCCGGGAAAGACTGAACGTGACCAGGACCTGGAAGCCCTGATCATTGCCAAGCCAGAGTATGACATGAATAAAAGGGGTCATTGGCGCCAGCCCACCAAGCCGGAGTTCCTTTCATCCATGCATTCGATTCCTTTCAAGGCCATGCTGATGGACCTGAAAGCCGGAAGATCGGGCAGCCAGCGCATGGAATACGAGGGAAAGGACAGCCTGTGGGCCTATGCACCCATGGAAGGCTCCACCTTTTTGGTCTTGATCGCGCCCTATGAAGAAATCCTGGCCCCGGTCAGCCGGGTTGAGCACGAGGTCTTGGGCAACTTATCCAACCTGATGAATCTGGTCACCCTGCTGGGTCTGGGGGTGATGGTGCTGGTGATCATAGTTTCGGTGATATTCTCGCGCACGGTGACCAGACCGCTGCTGAACCTGGCCCAGGCCAGCCGGAAACTGGGTGAGGGCGACTTTGACATCAGGGTCAAGGTGAAATCCCGCGATGAGATAGGCCAGATCGGAAAGGCATTCAACGCCCTGGGCCCCCGGCTGAAGGAAAACTATCAGCTCCGCCAGGCCTTGGCCCTGGCCATGGAAGTGCAGCAGAGGCTTTTACCCCAAAGCCAGCCGGAATTCAGTGGGCTGGATGTATTCGGCAAAAGCGTTTACTGCGATGAAACCGGAGGAGATTATTACGATTTCATCATAGGACCCTGCGATGAGTGTGATGGGCTCTATGTGGTGGTGGGCGATGTCACCGGACACGGTTTGCCCGCGGCGCTGCTGATGGCCTCGACCCGGGCCTTTTTGCGTCAGCGCATCTCCATGAAGGGGACGCTGGGGCAGATCCTGGCCGATGTTAACCGGCAGCTGGTGCTGGACGTCTACCAGACCGGACGCTTCATGACCCTTCTGGTCTGCCGTTTCATAGCGGACGGCCGGATCATGAGCTGGGCCCGGGCGGGACATGATCCGCCTTTGATCTATGATCCCAAAAAGGATGAGTTCACAGAACCAAAAGAGGGCGGTCTTCCCCTGGGGGTGCTGGGCGAAACTGAGTTTCCCCAGCTTGAGATCGGACTTGAATCCGGACAGATAGTGTTCCTGGGCACCGACGGCATCTGGGAAACCCAAAGCCCCGCGGGCGAGTTTTTCGGCAAGGGCCGGGTGCGGGAGATCATACGCCAAAACCAGGACAAGAGCGCAAAGGACATAGTGTATGCCGTGGTTAACAGCTTGAACACCTTTAGAGGCGACGGGGAAAGAGACGATGACATAACCTTGATTGCGGTCAAGTTGGCGTGATCATTTCTGGAGCTTTAAGCTGAACCGGATGGATAACAAAGACCATCCCTTGCCAAGGCGCAAGGCGGATGAGCGATAAAAGGAGGCTGCAGGCATGCGGACCGAACTGCTCGGCCAGTTGGCGGCTGAGACCGAAAAGCTGAAAGAAGAAGGCCTTTACAAGGGGGAGCGGATCATCACCTCCAAACAGCAGGCGGACATCACCCTTGCGGGCGGAGAAAAGGTCATCAACTTCTGCGCAAACAACTATTTGGGTCTGGCCAATAATCCCGAACTGATCCGCACCGGCCAGGCCGGACTTGACGACTATGGCTACGGCATGGCCTCGGTGCGCTTCATCTGCGGCACCCAGAGCCCGCACAAGGCCCTGGAAGAACGCATCAGCGCCTTTTTGGGCACCGAAGACACCATCTTATACAGCTCCTGCTTTGACGCCAACGGCGGCCTTTTCGAAACCCTGATGGGGCCTGAAGACGCGGTGATCAGCGACGAGCTGAACCACGCCTCCATCATCGACGGGGTGCGCCTGTGCAAAGCCAAACGTTTCCGCTACAAAAACAATGACATGGGCGACCTGGCCCGGCAGCTTGAGGATGCATCCGGCTGCCGCCACAAGCTGATCGCCACCGACGGAGTGTTTTCCATGGACGGCATCATAGCCAACCTGGCCGACATCTGCGATCTGGCCGAGCGGCATGACGCCCTGGTCATGGTGGATGATTCCCACGCGGTGGGTTTTGTGGGCGAGCACGGCCGGGGCACCCCGGAATACTGCGGAGTCGAGGGCCGGGTGGACATCAACACCGGCACCCTGGGCAAAGCCCTGGGCGGGGCCAGCGGCGGCTACACCACGGGCCACAAGGAAATCATCGCCTGGCTCAGACAGCGCAGCCGGCCATATCTTTTTTCCAACACCCTGGCCCCGGTGATTGCCGCGGCATCCCTGAAGGTGCTGGACATGCTGGAGGCGGGCGGCGAGCTGCGCCAAAAGCTCAAGGAGAACAGCCGGTATTTCCGCACCGAAATGACCCGGCTGGGCTTTAAGCTGGTCCCAGGGGACCATCCCATCATACCGGTGATGCTGGGTGACGCGGTGCTGGCCTCGCGCATGGCCGAAGGCATGCTGGCCGAGGGCATCTATGTGGTGGGCTTCAGCTTCCCGGTGGTGCCCAGGGGCAAGGCCCGCATCCGGACCCAGATGTCGGCGGCGCATGATATTGAGCATCTGGACAAAGCCATAGCGGCCTTCGCCAAGGTGGGGCGCAAGCTGGGCGTAATCAAGTAAACACGGCGGGAGGCGCGCCATGAAAGCTATTGTAAAGGCCAAGTCCGAACCCGGCGCCTGGATGCGGGAAGTGCCCGAACCCATTTGCGGGCACAATGATGTGGTGGTGAAGATCACCAAAACCGCCATTTGCGGCACGGACCTTCATATCTACAACTGGGATTCCTGGTCTCAAAAGACCATCCAGGTGCCCACCATAATCGGGCACGAATTCGTGGGCCGGGTGGTGGAGATCGGCACCGAGGTCAGCGGGGTGGATGTGGGCGACCGGGTGTCGGGCGAGGGGCATATAACCTGCGGCCACTGCCGTAACTGCCGGGCCGGACGCAGGCACCTTTGCCGCAACACGGTGGGCGTGGGGGTGAACCGGGACGGCTGCTTCGCCGAATACCTGAGCATCCCGGCGGGTAACATATTCAAGGTACATGAAAGCATCAGCGATGATGTGGCCTCCATCCTGGACCCCCTGGGCAACGCGGCCCATACCGCGCTTTCTTTTGACCTGGTGGGTGAAGACGTGCTCATCACTGGGGCCGGACCCATCGGGGCCATGTCCGCCGCCCTGGCCCAGCATGTGGGGGCCCGGTTCGTGGTGGTCACCGACCTGAATGATTACCGTCTGAGGTTGGCCCAAAAGCTGGGCGCCACCCGGGTGGTGAATGTGAGCCGGGAGAACCTCAAGGACGTGCAAAACGAACTGGGCATGAAGGAAGGCTTTGACGTGGGCCTGGAAATGTCCGGCTCGGTGGCTGCCTTCGGCGATATGCTGGCCAACATGAACCACGGAGGCAAGATATCCTTTTTGGGGATTCCTTCCGAGGAGAAAATGACCCTGAACATACACCAGATTATTTTCAAGGGGTTGACCATAAAGGGCATCTATGGCCGCGAAATGTTCGAAACCTGGTACAAGATGGCGGCCATGCTAATATCCGGCCTGGACATCACCCCGGTCATCACCCATCACTATCAGGTGGACGATTTCCAGGAAGCCTTTGAAACCATGAATACCGGGCAGACCGGCAAGGTGATATTGAGCTGGAGCGATTGAGGCCTTTGTGTTTGGGAGCCTGGCCCTTGTTTATTATTCATCCACAAGGGCCAAGGCGGCTTCGAAGCTCTCCACCAAAGGCAGATAGTTGGAGATCCCGGATATCTCCAGCACTTCCCGCACAAAGCGCTGGGGAGAAAGCAGCACCAGTTTTCCCTGGTGCTCTTGCAGCGTTTTGGCGCAGTAGATAAAGAGCCTGATTCCCGCGGAGCCCAGCATGGGCACGGCGGCCAGGTCCAATACCATCAGGCGGATTTGGGGGTCGCCGGCCAGGCCCAGCAGCGGGCCTTGGATTTTTGGGGCCCCCTCGAGATTGAGCCGCCCGGTAAGATGGGCCACTACGCTGGAACCGGTTGGCCTTTTTATTTCCAATTGCATGCAGTGCTCCAAGTTGGTGCTCAATATAAGACAGCCGCCTTTGGACCGGCAACCAAAAACTCCGGTTCAGCAAACGGCCCGGATTGCTTCCCTTCATGGCCTAAGCTATAGTCTATTGCAGATAACTTATTAATGAGGAAGATCAAATGTCAGCACCCCAGAGCATGGGACAGTTTATAAAAAAGCTTGATGAAAAGGGCTGGCTGAAGCGTATTACAGAAGAGGTGGACCCTCATCTGGAAATCACCGCGCTAAGTGAGCCCGTGATGAAATCCACCGGTCCGGCCCTGCTTTTTGAAAACGTCAAAGGCTCGGACCTGCCTCTGGGCATAAACCTTTTCGGCTCCTATGAGCGCATGTGCCTGGCCTTGGGGGTGCAAAGCCTGGATGAAATCAGCGACCGCCTGCGGGCCCTGATGCAGGTGGACTTGCCTGAAGGGCTGTGGTCGAAGGTCATGACCGCCCTGCCCAAGCTGAAGGAACTCTCGGCCTTTGGCCCCAAAAAGGTGAAGCAGGCGACCTGCCAGGAGGTGGTGCACGATATAGAGACCGCAAGCCTGGACATCCTGCCCATACTCACCTGCTGGCCGGAGGACGGCGGGCCCTTCATCACCCTGCCCCAGGTCATCACCGCCGATCCCGAAACCGGACGCCAGAACTCGGGCATGTACCGTTTGCAGCGCATGGGCAAAAAGCTCACCGGCATGCATTGGCACCGGCACAAGGGCGGGGCGGCCCACTACAACGCGGCCAAGGCCAGGGGGGAGAAGCTGCCGGTTGCGGTGGCCCTGGGCGGTCCTCCGGCGGCGGTTTACGCGGCCAGCGCCCCGTTGCCGCCGATTTTCGATGAATTCATGTTCACCGGTTTTTTGATGGGCAAGCCCCTGCAGGTGGTCAAATGCACCACCAATGACCTTTATGTGCCCGCCGAAGCCGATGTTATTCTGGAAGGCTATGTGGACCCGGTGGAGCCCTGGCACAAGGAAGGCCCCTTTGGCGACCACACCGGTTTTTATTCCCTGGCAGACGACTACCCGGTGTTTCATATAACCGCCATCACCCATAAAAAGGACCCCATCTATCCCACCACGGTGGTGGGCCGTCCGCCCATGGAGGATTTCTATCTGGGCTGGGCCACCGAGCGCATGTTCCTGCCGCTGTTGCAAATGGTGTTGCCCGAGGTGGTGGACTACCATATGCCGGCCGAAGGCGTGTTCCACAACCTGGTCTTTGTGGCCATAAAAAAGGAATACCCCGGCCATGCCTATAAGGTCATGAATGCCTTGTGGGGCCAGGGCCAGATGATGTTCGCCAAAACCCTGGTCATCGTGGATGAGCATGTCAATGTGCAGGACCCCAAGGAGGCCTGGTGGGAAGCGCTCAACAACATGGACCCTGCCCGGGACGTGCTGATGAGCCGGGGACCGGCCGACGCACTTGAGCATTCCAGCGATTTGCCCTGGCTGCACAGCAAGATGGGCATCGACGGCACCCGCAAGACCAAAGAAGAGGGCTTTATGCGCCCATGGCCCGATCGCATAGAAATGACTCCCAAGATCCAAGAGGCGGCCAACCAAAGACTGAAGAGCTGGGGGCTATTGTAGGATATGGTCATAGCTGAAGATTTAAACGGCAAGCTGAAAAACTTCGGTGAACTGGTCAAGTTCAGCCACACCATTTTTCTGTTTCCCTTTGCCCTTTCCGCCATGGTGCTGGGCCATGAGGTGAAGCCGCTCAGCCTGGGCACCGTATTCTGGATCGTGGCCGCCCTGGTCTCGGCCCGCAGCGCGGCCATGGTGATGAACCGCATAGCCGACCTCAAATACGACGCGGCCAATCCCCGTACCTCCGTCAGGCCCATGGTGACCGGCCGGGTCACTCCCGGGATGGCCTGGTCATATCTGGTTATTGCCTGCGGGGTGTTCGTGCTGGCCTCGGGTATGCTGAGCAGCTTGTGCCTGATTCTGTCCCCCGTGGCCCTGGTCTGGGTCTTGGGTTATTCATTTACCAAGCGCTTCACTTCCCTGTGCCACCTTTGGCTGGGCCTTGCCACCGCTCTGGCCCCCATGGGGGTATGGATCGCCGTAACCGGAGTGTGGGACTGGCGCGCCGTGCTGCTCTGCTTAGCTGTGTCATTATGGGTGGCGGGATTCGATGTGATCTACGCCTGCCAGGACATCGGCTTCGACCAGAGCCAGGGGCTCAAGTCGATCCCCGCCCGCCTGGGGCTGAAAAGAGCCCTGTGGGTGAGCCGCCTGATGCATCTGGGCTCGGTGGCGGGCTTTGCCGCCTTGATTCCCCTTTTCGGCCTGGGGGTGCCGTATCAGGTGGGGGTTGTGCTGCTGGCGGTCCTGCTTACCATGGAACAGACCTTGGTGGCCCTCCGACAAGCCAACATCCCCATGGTGTTTTTCACCGTAAACGGCGTGTTCAGCATTATCTTCTTTTTATGCCTGGTCGCGGACCGGTCGCTGGCATGAGGCCGATCTAGTGCAGTGGGACCGGGATCTGATCTACCTGGGGGTGTATGACAAGGCCCTGGGCATGACCCGTGACCTGGGTCCCCGGGCCGCCGCCCGCTTCGTGCGCTCCAGCATCCGTTTATTGATAAAAAGCTATCATCCGGACGCCAACCCCCAGTGCGCCGGGGCGGCCAAGGAAGGCATGCTGTGCCTGAACCGGATCAAGGAGCGCTTCGACCTGGCCGGTGAAGAAGCGCTGGCAACATATCTGGCCGGCCGCGCCCAGACCTGCGCGGTCGCCGATGCCCGTATTTTGCTGGTGGAGCCGGACGGGGAGCTTCGGGAGCGGTTCGAAGAAGGGCTCAGGAATGAGGGCTTTATGGTGCGCACCGCATCCAATGGGGTGCAGGGCATGCTGGAGCATTTCGCCTTCCGCCCCATGCTGGTTATCACCGAGTTTGACTTGCCCCTGATGGACGGTCTCAGCCTGGCCGCCGAGCTTAACGCCAAAGATCCGGAGATTGGGGTCATCATTATGTGCAGCCGTCAGAACCATAAGCCGGACGGTCCAAAACTCCAGGCCCGGGCGGAGGCTTCGGGCTATGGATTCATAGAAAAACCCTTCAAACCCAGCCAGCTATACAACCTGGTCTATACCGGCCTTTCAACTTGAAGCGGGCTTAAAAGGTGATTTTCATAAGCTATTGGGAAAGTGCCAAACCGCCGTTTGCGTCATAAAAAACAGGGTGTTTTGTCAAACAGACACACAATATTCATCTGCTTTGCTGGATAAATAAGCATGATGCAGGTAGGATAGGCACGGGCTCATTAAGGTTTTTGTTGGAAGCTGGTTCAGTTACTAGTGGTAAACACTTGACTTTTTACCTGCAAACCTTGATGATGAATGTACTGGTTCAAGTAATGAGATAAGGAGGCTGCCTCACATGACTGCTGACGACCTTACGAACAAACCGTTCAAACGGTCCATAATGGGGTACAGCATTCAAGAGGTTAATTCTTTCCAGGAGCAGGCAGCGGAACGCGTCGGTTCCCTGACGGCGGAAAACGAAGCCCTCAAGCGCAGGCTGGTTGAATTCAAAGGCGAACTGAGCTCCTATCGGGAGCGCGAAAAAAGCCTGGAAGCCACTTTAAGCCAAACCCGTCAGATCAGTGAAGAAGTAAAGCAAAACGCGGAACGCGAGGCCCGGGTGGTGCTGGCGGAAGCTGAGCTGCAGGCCGAAAAGATCCTCAACCAGGCCCATACCCGGCTTGCCCAGATTCATGATGACATTTCGGAACTCAAGCGCCAGCGGGCCCAGTTCGAGGTCCGTTTGCGCTCGCTCATCGAAGCCCACATGAAGCTTCTGGATGTGGAAGGCGACCGCGACCGTGATTTGGCCGATCTGGAGGACAAGATCCGAATCCTGCGCACCCCGGCAGGCAACAGCAACGGCCAATAATCACCAGGCGGCGCTGGAGGCGAACAACCCTCGGGCTGTGTTGGCGGCAAACAGCCCTAGGCAGTCAGCGGCGATGGCTATTTCTCGGCGGGCGCTGGCGGCGAATATCCATTTCAGCCCATGGCGGGCGCCCTTTCGATCCCTCTCGCCAGCGCTTTTTCAGAACAAAAACATTGATTTTTATCTGTTTAGCCCCCTTTGGGCTCTGCTTTCCCTATGGACTCCCTGTCAGCTCATGCCAAAGGTCCCGTCATGCTGAAAGTCAGCCGGACGCCGGGCGGAGTGAGCTTTGCGGTGCGGATGCAGCCCCGGGCATCCAAGGATGCCTTGGCCGGGCTGCATGAAGGTGCGCTGAAGGTGGGGCTCTGCGCCCCTCCGGTGGATGGCGCGGCCAACCTGGCCCTGCTCAAGTTTCTGGCCAAAATCCTTAAGCTCAACAACCCCGGGCTGGAAATTGCCAGCGGGCGCAATTCCAAATTAAAGCGTATAAAGGCCGCCGGTCTGGATGAGGCGGAGCTGATCCGGCGTCTGGGCCTATGAAGCATCTAAGCACATGGCTGGGGCTGGTCTTGCTGACCGGAATGCTGTGGGCCCAGGCGGCCATGGCGGGGCCCGGGGTGGACCTGCAAATTGTGTGTGACAACAAAGAGCTGACTCAGACCGTCAGCGACAGTGTGACCAAGCTCCTGCCGCGGCTTCAGCAGCTCATCGGAGTCTCACCCAAACACATAAAGATCGTGGTGGCGTCAAGCAAAGCGGAGTTTTTGCGTCTGGTCAAGCAGGTGGAGGGGCCGGATTGGGCGGCCGGGCTGGCCGTCCCGGACCGGAACCTGATCCTTTTGCGCTCACCCGGCCAGTTGATCAACCCCGGCGGCTTTGAAGTCCTCATCGGCCACGAAATGCTGCATCTGTTCTTCCATGCCGCCTTGGGCAAGGAACAAGCCCCTTTGTGGCTGGAAGAGGGACTGGCCATGCACCTGTCCGGTGATTCCAGTCTGGAGCGGGCCTGGGCCATGAGCCGGGCCGTATTGATGGGCAGCCTGATTCCGTTTGAGCGCCTGGAGCACACCTTCCCGTCCGAGGCAGGCAAGACCCGCCTGGCCTATGCCCAGTCCTATTACTTTGTAGGATTTTTACTGGACCGCTATGGCGAGGGGGCCACGGCGGAACTGCTGCGCGGCTTGGCCCAGGGCCGGGATGTCAGCGGAGTGCTCCATGAAATGACCGGGCATGGCCTGGTGGGGCTGGAAAAGGCCTTCCAGGACGAGGTGGATTCCCGGTTTTCCTGGCTGATGGTGCTTTTTTCAAGTTCGGTGCTCTGGGGGGTGGCTGCCCTGGTGGCGGCAGTGGGTCTGGTGCTCCGGCGGCGGGCCCAGCTCAAAGAGCGCCGGATGGCCCCCGACCCCGAACCCTTGGTGGAGCTGCACGGCCCCATCCGCAAATGGCCGCCGCCCAGAAAGCCGGCCGAACTGTTAAAGGAGGCGGGCCTGGCCCAAAAGGCGCGTGCAAAATATACTGAATAATTCCGGCATGATAATGTTGCATTGACCGGGCTCAGAGCATGCGGGCCATGGACGGGCAAGGCGGATTTCATGGGCGGGCGCAAAGCAATCCCCGGCGCTTGGCACAATCCCACAATATTGCCGAGCTGTGATCGCAAACAGTGAAATTTGACGTAGGGGGATCTTTGGGCACAAGCACTTGATTCCGTGCCTGGCAACTTGGGCCTTGAAAGGCCATGGTTGGGTTGGGGCGGGTTTACCCGGGCAGGCGCCCCTATGCCGGTCCCTTAGGCGGAATGTGCGTAGCCCAGCACCTCCAGGGACTCATCGTTCTGCACAAGTTCTTGGTAATGTTCCCTAGCAGCCGCGCAGTCAAAGTTGAGGCTGCAATGGGTCAGACAGATCATGTCGCTCCGGTCAAACTCGCCGAAGCAGTCTATCCGGCCTTCCATTTCTTCCAGCGGCAGTCTGTGGGCCAAATGCTTCCTTCCGTTGTATGGGTTGCCAAGCCATGCTTTACCACATTTAGTTTAAGAATACACGTCTATAGTCTTTAAAATTATGCAAAGCTATGCCAGCCCCCATCACCACACAGGTCAGGGGGTCTTCCGCTATGTTCACTTTTATGTTCAGGCTGTTCATTATCAGCTTGTCCAGACCCCGGATAAGCGCTCCGCCTCCCGCCAGATACAGCCCGGTTTCCGCTACATCCGCCGCAAGCTCTGGCGGAGTTTTTTCAAAGGCGCGCCGCACGCTTTCCACGATAACGTCCACCGCGTCCTGCATGGCCACCCGCACTTCTTCGTCAGTCAAGGTGATGGTGCGGGGGATGCCTTCCAGCATATCCTTTCCGCTCACTTCTATAGACAGCGGGCGCTCCAAAGGATAGGCGGAACCAATGGCTATCTTAATCATCTCGGCGGTGTTTTCGCCGATGAGCATCTGATGCTCTCTTTGGGTCATGCGGGTTATGGCTTCGTTGGCCTCGTCACCGGCCACCCGCACCGATTCCGAATAAGCCGTGGCGAAAAGAGAGGTTACAGCCACTTCTGTGGTGCCGCCCCCGATATCCACAATCATGCTGCCCCGGGGCAGATCAATGGGAAGCCCCGCCCCGATGGCCGCGGCCATGGGTTCTTCGATCAGGTAAATGTCCCGCGCCCCCGCCTGCTCGGCGCTTTCTATAACGGCCCGGCGCTCCACCTGGGTGACCCCGGTGGGCACCCCGATCAGCATGCGGGGTTTGACCAGGCCGACCGAAGCCCGGACCCGGCTTATGAATTCCTGGATCATTACCCGGGTCAAGTCAAAGTTGGCTATGACTCCGTCCCGCAAGGGACGGCTGGCCACAATGGAGTGGCCTGTGCGGCCCAGGTATTCCTTGGCCCTGAATCCCACCGCCACCGGCTTTCCGGTTTCACGCTGCACCGCCACCACACTGGGTTCATTGAGCATGACCCCCTGGCCTTTGATATAGATCAAGGTGTTGGCCGTCCCCAGGTCCATGGCCATATCCTTGCCCAGCCAACCCAGCAATTTACTTAAAAACACAGTTAGTTACCTCGTTTTAACCCTGAAGAGACCTTTGGTGGTATTCAATCGTTGCGGCAACCCGGTGCCCGGCAAGTTGCAATGCCTGCTCTTCTTCCTTGTCCAGGGTGCGGTCGGTGCTGCCGGCAAAAGCCCATACTCCGATGAGCCGCCGCCAGGCCATGAGCGGCGCCCCCATAAATGCATTATAATCCCTCATGGGCTCATCGGCATGAATCAGGTATGATTTTCCCTTTAAGGGGCGAACCCTGCTGTGGGTGAGGGAGCGCCGTTCCCTGAATATCCAGCCCACCAAGCCTTGATCCATGGGGAAAGAGCGCCCCCTGAGGACATTGACATAGGGGCCTTCCACCGCCTGCAAAAGGTACTGATCCCGTCCAGGCATGCACAAGCACAAAAAGCCCATGTTGAAACCGGTGAATCTCATACCGGCTTTCAGGATGTCTTCAAAAAACAGGCGGTCGTTGTTGGTATAGCGCAAGGTGGCGTTTTCCACCTCATATTGCAAATCCAAAATGCGGCCATAAAGCCGTTCCCGGTTGCAGGTCTGCTTATGAACCGCAAGATTGGCCATGAACTGCGCGAAATCACGTATTATTTTCTTTTCACGCTCGCCGAAGATGCGCCTGGTCTTGGTATCCACCACCAAAACCCCCACCCTGCCCACCGGCAGGGCCAAAAAGGCCTGGATGCCTTCATCTTCGTCATACAGCCTGGTGGCGGTGGCTTGCTCCTCAAAGCGGTCCACATCCACTATGGCCTGGTGCTTGGCCACATAGCCCACCAGGCCCTCGCCCAGCATGACTTCATCATCCGAACGGAATGAGCTGCTCATGCTGTGCCAAACCAGGGGCCGCAAACAATCCCCTCCGGGTTCTTTCAGGTACAGCGCGACCGTAAAGGCCTCGGTTATATTGGCCAGAAGATGGATGGCATCGCGCAAGTCCTTCAAGGGGTCCGCCGGAGTCAGGTTTTCCTGGCCAGGAGCATTGGCGCCAAACGCCGTTGGATTTGGCATGAAAGCGGTCAACGATGACCTCTCATAAGGTGTCTATGTGGCTAACAGATTCCGGCGTTTGCCGGGAAACCTGAGCTGTCATTGTGCGAAAAACCTTGTAGTTATTAATAGATTCCTTGAAATGGCCGCAGGCGGCCCGGTTGGCCTGGTGTTTGGGATAAGCGTTCATGGAAATACTAGGTTCAGCCACCTTTTTATCCCTCGATTCCCGCCAGAAAGGTGCTGTACGAAAAAACAACACTCTTATGTGAGGCTACTCTATATAGGATTACTAGGGGTGTCAACTACCAAATGATGGGTCTATGCGCCTATTGCGCAAGAGATTTGAAACCGTTAAGCTATGGGGCATGCCTGAATTGCCCGAAGCAGAATGCGTACGCCGCACCTTGACCCCAAAACTGCTCGCCCGCAGGGTGAGCGGTGTACGGGTGGGCTTGGCCAAATTGGCCCGGCCCGATCCATCGGCCTTTGCCAAGGGGCTGAAAGGACGCAGCATAGTCAAGACCTCCCGCCACGGTAAGATGATCATCATTCACCTCAGCGGCGGATGCTTTTGGACCATACACCTGGGAATGACCGGCCAGGTCATCCTGGCCGCCGAACGCCCCGCGGTCAAGCATATCCATATTACGGTGAGCTTCGGCGATGGAGGCGAGCGCCTGTATTACCGGGACATGCGCCAGTTTGGTTTTCTGGCTTTTTGCGAAGATGAAAAGGCCTTATGGAACGGTCCCTTGCGTAACTTTGGCCCGGATGCGCTCCTGATCGGGCAAGAAGAGTTTGTCGCGGCCATGAAAGACCGCAAAGCCCCGATTAAAAACC
Organism: Desulfarculaceae bacterium; assembly: GCA_963675675.1. Taxonomy (GTDB): domain Bacteria; phylum Desulfobacterota; class Desulfarculia; order Desulfarculales; family Desulfarculaceae; genus Dethiosulfatarculus. The sequence continues at coordinate 4,856,791 of OY776512.1, read as the reverse complement.
TCCTTTTGGATCAGCGCATCCTGGCCGGGGTAGGCAATATATACGCCGACGAATCCCTGCATAAGGCCAAGATATCACCTGTGGCCAGGCCGGTTGACCTGAGCCCCGATCAGCTTGCCGTGCTGCACGGCAAAGTGCGGGAAACCCTGCTGGAGTCTTTGGCCCGCGGGGGATCGTCGGTAAGGAACTTCGTGGACGCCGAAGGCCGCGCAGGCACCTTTCAGCACGCCCACCGGGTGTACCGGCGCACCGGCCAGGCCTGTCCAGTTTGCGGCGGCGAAGTGCAGAGGATCGTTTTGGCCGGGCGCTCCACCCATTATTGCCCCTGCTGCCAGCCCGAATAAATTCCTACGAAGTTACTATTTTAAGTTGCCAGCCAGGGTATACTCTGGCATTATTCCCTAGCTGACATATGACAAAAATGGCATAACAAAACAGGGAGATGGCGATGATGCGTAAAATTATGATCGTAATGAGCATTATGGCTCTGATGCTGGCCGGAGCCCAGATGGCGGCAGCGGCCGATGTGCTGCGCATGGCCACCACCACGTCCACGGCCAACACAGGGCTTTTGGACTACCTGGTACCCATGTTCCAAAAGGACACCGGCATTGAGCTCCAGTTCGTGGCGGTGGGCACCGGCAAGGCGCTGAAGCTGGGCCAAAACTGCGATGTGGACATCCTGATGGTGCACGCGCCGGCGGCTGAGAAAAAGTTCGTGGATGCGGGTTACGGCATGGACCGCCGCGAGATCATGTATAATGACTTTGTGATCATAGGCCCGGGCAGTGACCCGGCCGGAGTCAAGGGCATGAAGGTTGTCCCGGCTCTTAAACAGATCGCAGACAAAAAGGCTGGGTTCGCTTCCCGGGGTGATGATTCGGGGACCCACAAAAAGGAGCGGTCTTTATGGGCGGCCGCCGGATTCAAGGGTGCGCCCAAAGGCTCCTGGTACATGGAAAGCGGCCAGGGCATGCTGAAAACCGTGGTGCTGGCCGAAGAAAAACAGGCCTACACCATGGTGGACCGGGGCACTTATATCAAGTATTCGGCCAATGCCAAAGGCAACCCGGACCTCAAGGTCCTGGTGGAAGGCGACCAGATTCTGTTCAACCAGTACAGCGTCATAACCATCAAGCCCTCCAACTGCCCCAAGGCCAAGGTCAAACTGGCCCAGAAGTTCGCCGACTGGATCACTTCGGCCAAGATGCAGAAGGCCATCGGCGATTTCCGGCTCTTGAAAATGAAGCTGTTTGTGCCCAACGCCAAGTAGAGGCGACGCCAGGGCGCAAAGCCTGAACCGCGGAGCCCGCCCGGCTTTTGTCAAACGGGCTGGCTCCGTTTTTTTCTCTATGGCACCGGGGACAGATGAGCAGTCTGGAATATATAACCGGCGGGTTTTCTTCCGCGCTTGATCTGCTGATGAGCGGCGATGCCGAGACTTTTTCCGCGGTTTGGGTCACCATGCAGACCAGCAGCCTTTCCATGCTGGGCTCCCTTTTGGTGGGGGTCCCCCTGGGCTTCTGCCTGGGCCATTACCGCTTTGCCGGACGCCGGGCTCTCCGGACCACGGTGGACGCCTTTTTGGCCTTTCCCACCGTGGCCATCGGCCTTTTGGTCTATGCCTTTGTTTCCCGCAAAGGACCCTTGGGCGATTATGAGCTTTTGTTCAGCATCCCGGGCATGGCCCTGGGCCAGATGCTCCTGGCCCTGCCCATCGTGATTGCTCTTTCCGCCACCGCGGTCGAGGGGCTGGACAGCCGCCTGAGTCAAACCTTGCACACTCTGGGGGCCTCGGCCCGCCAGGTTGCCTTAACCACCCTTTGGGAGGCCCGTTATGCGGTGCTGGCCGCGGCTGTGGCGGCCTATGGCCGGGTGGTGAGCGAGGTGGGCATATCCATGATGGTGGGGGGCAATATCAAGTGGCACACCCGCAGCATAACCACCGCCATAACCCTGGAGACCGGCAAGGGAGAGTTTGCCATGGGCCTGGCCCTGGGGCTGGTGCTGTTGGCCCTGGCCATAGTGGTCAACCTGTGCTTGACCACCTTGCGTAAAAAGGCCCGGGCATGAGCACGGAACTGTATAATATTTCGGAGCTTTCCCATCGCTATGGCCAGCGTACCGTGCTCCGGGTGGACCGGCTCAGCCTGGAGTCCGGACAGATCCTGGGCCTGGTGGGCTCCAATGGCAGCGGCAAATCCACCCTGTTGCGTTTGATGGCCCTGTTGGAGCAGCCCAGCCAGGGGCGGCTTTTGTACAAAGGCGTGGACAGCAGCCGGATGAGCGATGCCCAGCGCAGGGACATCACGCTTTTATTGCAGGTCCCCTATCTATTAAACCGCACGGTTTTCGCCAATCTGGCCTATGGCCTGAAGATGCGGGGGCAGAACAATAACCTGACCCAACGGGTGCATCAGGGGCTAGAGTGGGTGGGGCTGGACCCAAAGGATTTTGCCCAGCGCTCCTGGCAGGCCCTAAGCGGCGGGGAGGCTCAAAGGGTGGCCCTGGCCGCCCGCCTGGTGCTGCGTCCCCAGGTGCTTTTGCTGGACGAACCGGTGTCCAGCTTGGACGCCGCGAGCGCGGTCTTGGTGCGTGAAGCGGCCCTGATGGCCCAGCGGGAATGGGGCGCGGGCCTGGTGATCGCCAGTCATGACCTGACCTGGCTCTATGAGGTCAGTGACCAGGTGCTTCATCTGCAGCAGGGCCGCCCGGCCAGCCGCACGCCGGTCAACCTTTTGTGGGGGGAGTGGCGCGAGACCATGCCGGGCGGTGAATGGCGCAGTGATTTGGGGGACGGACAGGCGCTCTTGGCCCCGGCCCGTCCGGCGCACATTGACGGCCAAACCCCTCCCGGACTGGCTCCCGGGGATATAAAAGCGCATCACCGGCCGCCGGAGCCGGACCCGTCATGCAATCTGTTAAAGGGCGTGGTGCTTCAGCTTTGCCTGGAGCGCTTCAGCGGAGACAGCCTGATGCAGGTCAAGGCGGGGCCGTGGTCTCTCATGGTGCGCATGGAAAAATCGCACCTGGCCATCCAGCCCATATATCCCGGCATGGATATATGGCTGTATTTCAAAAAGTCAGCAATCAATTGGGGATAGAGCAGCTTGTGTCAAGCGGATTATGGCTTGGGTCCAAGGCGGCAGAGCCGAGCCCAGGCTGCCGCCCCTTTGCAAACAACAATTCCGCATGGCTTGGAACGGCAATGCCGCCCGCCATGCGGAATCAAGGCAGTCTTCAACCCGGCAGGGGATCAGATCCCCATCAAATACTAGGTGTTGTTGGTCACCTGCCGCTGGGTGCTGGGACGGGCATATGAATCCAGCAGGGACTTGAAGTCCATATGCCGGGCCATGTGCTTTCCGCAGCGGTCGCACGTCACGGTATGATCGTCGATGCCGGCTATGCGGGTTTCAGCGCTGCCACAATGCTTGCAGGTGTATTTGTACGCTGGCATGTCAATTCCTCCAGATATCACGCATAAATGGTTCCTGTGCATAACGTGAGCAATTAATGTGCCAAGATTCACGAACAATGCTCGGTATTTTTAAGGTGTTTTAATATGTTGTTTTTATTAGCATAAAACATACTGAAAATTGTTGCAAAAATAAGAAAAAAATCACAACCGCACAACATGCATGTATAGCGGGGATTTTCTCCACACATACGGGGAATTATTCCCCAATCACGGCTGCATCAAGGCAGCCGGCAGGAGCCGCCTACAGGCTCAGTTCAAACTTGCGCAAGGAATCCAATAGTTTGTGGTGGGTAAGGTCCAGCCTGACCGGTGTGAGGCTGACATAGCCCGCCTGTACGGTGGACTGGTCGGTACGGTCTGTGGAGATGTCGTTTGCGGTTTCACCGGCCTGCCAATAATAGGTGTTGCCCCTGGGGTCGGTGCGGGGGATGAAGCGCTCTTTGAAGCAGGTCTGGGACTGGGATGTGAACCTAAATCCCCTGATTTCACTTTCCGGCAGGGCCGGCACATTGACATTGAGCGGCACGGTGGGCGGCAGATTCCATTGGGCCAGCTTGGCCGCGATCAGGCAGGCCACCCGGCCCGCAAAGCTGAAATCGGCTTTTGGGTCATGGGAATCCAGGGATATCGCTATGGAGGGCACCCCTTGCAATGCGGCCTCGCTGGCTGCGCTAACCGTGCCCGAATACAGCAGGTTAAAGCCGGTATTGGAGCCTTTGTTGATGCCGGAAATCACAATATCCGGTGTATAATCAAGCAGCTGGCTGAGGGCAAGTTTTACGCAGTCCGCCGGGGTGCCGGACACCGCCCAGCCCGCATAGCCTTCCGGCGGTCCCAAAGGGCGCACCCGGATCGGATCGCTCAGGGTGATGGCGTGCCCCACCGCCGACTGCTCGGTCTGGGGCGCGGCTATCACCACCTGATGCTCTTTTTGCATGGCCTTGTACAAAGCAGCAAGACCGGGGGCGTATACTCCGTCGTCATTGGTAATCAGGATGCGCATGGCTGGTTTCCTGGTTATTTGTGGCAAAATCGGGTTCCTATGCGCCGTTGACACGGCATGGACCGGGAATTACTTTAACAGAGTATGCTTTATCATAACAGTCAGGGATGTTGCCAATTATGAATCAAATCAAAACCGTTGTACTGCTGGGACTGATGACCGGGCTTTTGATGGCCATCGGCGGCGCTCTTGGCGGACGGCAGGGCGCCCTGATTTTCCTGCTTATCGCGGCGGTGATGAATTTCAGCGCCTATTGGTTCTCGGACAAATTGGTGCTGCGGCATTATCGGGCCCAGCCCGTGGAGCCCGGCAACGCGCCGGGTTTATACCGCATAGTGCAAGAGCTGGCGGTTGGGGAAAATCTCCCCATGCCCAAAGTGTACCTGATCCAGGACCCCACCCCCAATGCCTTTGCTACCGGGCGCAATCCCGCCCATGCGGCGGTGGCCGTGACCACAGGCATAGTGGAAATACTCTCCCAGCGTGAGTTGAAGGCGGTGCTGGGCCACGAGATGGCCCATGTAAAAAACCGCGACATCTTGATCGGATCGGTGGCAGCCACCATAGCGGGCGCGGTGATGTGGATGGCTCATGTGGCCCAGTTCGCCATGTTCTTCGGAGGGGGGTCATCAGATGACGACGAGGGCGGCGGATTGGGTATTGTGGGGCTTTTGCTCACTGCAGTTCTGGCTCCGGTGGCGGCGACCCTGATCCAGATGGGCATCAGCCGCTCAAGGGAGTATCTGGCCGACCGGGACGGGGCCCGCATGTGCCAGGACCCGGCCGGGCTGGCCAGCGCCCTGGCCAAGCTGGAGCAGGCCAACCACATGCAACCCATGCACCGGGCCGAGCCCGAGAGCGCCCATATTTTTACGGTGAGCCCCCTTTCGGCGGGCGGCTTTGCCAAGCTTTTTTCCACCCACCCCCCGATACAGGACCGCATCTCAAGGCTGCATGAGATGGCGGGGAGGCCCGGAAGCCCGGCTGTCCCGGAGGGCCCGCCGCTTGGCGCACCCCCCATGCCGCCCCCGATCCAGCCCCGGAAAAGCCCGCCTCCCTTTGAAAGGCCGGGCGGACCGGGCAGCATAGATTGGTCATAGCAATGAAAAAACTGATTTTGCGCCCAGAAAACTGCAAGCTGGTTTTGTCTCTCACCCTGGTCTTTGGCCTGCTGCTTACGCCGCTTGCGGCCCGGGCCGACCGCACCTCGCGCATGACCCCCATAGTAAAGGTGGTGCAAAAGGTGAGCCCGGCGGTGGTGAACATCTCCACCAAAAGCAAATCCCGCCAGATTTTCAATACCGGCGATCAGATGTGGGATCAGTTTTTCCGCGACTTTTTCGACAACCGGCCCCGCCAGCACTCCAGCCTGGGAACCGGTTTGATCATAGACGGAGAAAAGGGGCTCATCGCAACCAACAGCCACGTCATATCCCAGGCCACTGAAATCAATGTGGTTCTGTCCGACAAACGCAGCTTCAGGGCCCAGGTGGTGGGAGCCGATCCGGACAGCGATTTGGCGGTGTTGCGCATCAAGGCCAAAAAGCCCCTGCCCCAGGTGAGCATGGCGAAAGACAACGACCTGATGATCGGCGAGCAGGTCATAGCCATAGGAAATCCCTTTGGCCTCAGCCACACCGTGACCTTGGGCGTGGTCAGCGCGGTGAACCGCACGGTGCGCACCGGGCAGGACTCCTGGATGTATAATCTGATCCAGACCGACGCCAGCATCAACCCGGGCAACTCCGGCGGGCCATTGCTCAACGCCGACGGCGAGGTGGTGGGCATCAACACCGCCATGCATAAGCTGGCCCAAGGCATAGGCTTTGCCATACCCATAGGCCGGGTCAAGCGTATCGTCAACGACCTGGTGCAGCACGGAGAGGTGATTCCGGCCTGGCTGGGCCTGGAATTGCAGGACATGACCCCGCGCCTGGCCGCCTACTTCGGCCTGGAGCGGGCCATGGGGGTGTTGGTGCGGGAGGTCTTGCCCAAAAGCCCGGCTCAAAAAGCCGGTTTTGCGCGCGGGGACCTTATCGTAGCATTCAACGGGGTGAAGGTGAGCAATACCAGCCATTACCAAAATCTTCTGCAAGGCACCTCCCCCGGACAGCAGGTCAGCATCACCGTGTTCACCCAGCGGGGCAAGGCCGAGCGCATGGTTAGGGCCAAGGCGTTTCCCCTGCAGCGGGCCATGGATGTGGCCTGGTCCAAGCTGGGTTTCTTGGTGGATGAAATGGACCGGCGGGCGGCGGCCCGGCACCGGGCGCCCATGGGCAGCGCGGTGATGATATCCCGGGTGCGTCCCGGCTCACGGGCTCAGAACATCGGTCTTCAGCCCGGCGACCTGCTGCGCCAAGTGGGTGAAAAACGGGTGACCAGCCTGGAAGCCTTTGCCAAACAAATGGCCCATTGCCGCCTATTGAGCAGGGTCACGGTGCTGGTGCAGCGGGGTCCCTATCAGCAATATGTGATACTGGGAAGGTGAGCGGGTTTTCCCAACAGCCTGCCAAAGCCGTAACGCATACGGCGCGGTCCCGCCGCCAGCCTCCAGGCATCAAAACTTGAGCATGGGCCAGCCCCGGCGCATGGCTTCTTTGCGCAGGCTCAGATCTGGATTGACCGCCTGGGGATTGCCCACGGCTTCCAATACCCTGGCATCGCTGTGATGATCACCGTAGGCAAAGCTGGCTTTCAGCTCCAGGTTGTTGTCTGAAGCGGTTTCGCGAACCAGGCGGACCTTTTCGTCCCCATAGGGGCGGGTGTTGGCCAGACAGCCGGTGAATGCGCCGTTTTCGGTTTCCAGCCTGGCGGCCAGTACCAGATCGGCTTGTAGATCATCGCCCAAAAGGCGGGCCAAAGGTTCCAGGCTTCCGGTCAACAGCACTACGAAATGTCCCGCTTTTTGGTGCTCCTGAACCTTTTTGCGGCCCGTCTGGCTGATGCGCGGCAATATGCATTCATTAAAGCACTGCTCCGCCAAGGGCTGCAGCTCTTCCGGCTTTAGGTCCCGCAAATATCCCTTATACTCATTCCAGGAGCGTTTCGTGGCAACACGTTTGGATCTGGATACAGCGTGTAAGATATGCCGCCACAAGGCCCTGATGCCCAGATAGCCGTGCCGCCACAAGTGGCGCACAAAAAGCCTTTCCATGGTGTGGCCGGGTAAAAGGGTGCGGTCTACATCAAAAAAAGCCGCCGTCTTCGTAACCATGATCAAGCCTCATCCGGAGGGCCGGGGGGCCGGCCCAGAAGGGTTCTGATATCCGTTAGTACAGGCAAACCCCGGGTCAAACACAAAACAGCGGACAGATAGACGAAAAAGGCCTCGGCCCAGCGCACGCTCTGAAAGCGGGCGGCGGACTCCGGACCCAGGGCTATGATAGCCGAATCCAGGGTGAGGGTCACAAAGGCCGCTCCTTTGGCCAGACCATATAGTCCGCGCATGAAACGGCTGGCAACCAAAAGGTGCCCAGTCTTGATTTCATCATGCCAAAGGCGGAATAGCCCCTGCTCAAGGCGTAGCTTCTCAGTCCGTCAATGATAAAGCTTCTGATTATGAACAAGATGGGAATCCAGACCGGCACCTTGCCTTGATGGGCAAAGACCAGCCAAAGCACATTCTCCACCACCCGGTCTATGGCGATGTCCAGAACGCTGCCCAAATCAGAGACCTGATTCTTGGTGCGGGCCACATAGCCGTCAAACCAGTCCATCAAAAAGAGCACGGGCAAGAGCACCACGGCTGCGAAGCGGGGCCAGGCCCAGGGCAGGTAGAGCAGCACCACCACACATATAAGTAACGGCACCCTGGAAAGGGTGATAATATTGGCAGTAGACATGGTGACCTGGTTGGTCATTTTTTCTTCAATCATCTCTGTGGGGCGCCATGGCTTATAATATGCTTATATTGGTTTATGAGTCTATTTTATAGGGGCGGACCTGTCAACGCAGGCCGTCGGGCCCGGGAGGCCATGTTGAAGTTTTTTTTAACAAGTATCTTACTGCTGGCTCTATTTTGCGGGGCTATGCCGGCCGGAGCGCTCAGCGTGGATGAAATTGAGCGGCTGAAAAAAGCCGGGGTCAGCGATGGGGTCATCCAGAAAATGATCGAACAGGAGGCTGCCGGAGCCGCCGCCACCGGCCCCAAGGTTGAGACCAAGGACAAAATCATCTACAGCGCGGGGGAGGGCAACAAAGCCAGGCTGCAGCGCAACCGCCAGCATGAGCAGTACAAAGAGAAAAAAGCCCTGGACGCCCTTAAAGGGGTGGTTATAGACACCCGCACCCCCGTGGTATTGCCCAACACCAAAACAGCTCCGGCACAGCCATAAAAAAACCGCCCTGCCTGATAAGGCGCGGGCGGGTGTTGATGCAAAACGCCGGGTCCGCAAAAGCTGAGCTGCGAACCCCTAAACGGTCACATAGTCTCCCCGTTTGAATTTTATGGTCTCCACCATGGCGGTGGTGGCCACATCCTGCAACAGGCCCTTGAGCTCATCTTCCGGGTCCAGCTTATTAAGCGCCTCCGTCAGTTTCTTAACCTGGTCTTCAAGCGAATCCACCGTACCGGCCATATCCTTGAGGGAAAATGAACCGTCGCCCAGCTGGCGCTCATAATCGCTGAGCAGCTCCAGGGTTTTTTCCGCCCGCATAAGGCCGTTGACCTGCTTGGGGCTCAATATCTGGTCCAGGGCGTTTGCGGCCTGGGGACTTTCAGCCTGGCTGACCGCCTTTTGCTCAGCCTCCAAGGCGGTTTGGGCTTCCTTTTGGCTGAACTCCTGGCCGCCGGCGGCCTTTTGCAACACCTCGTGGAAAGAAGGCCCGCCCTCTTCCTGGCTGGGTTTCTGCTGGGTTTGCACCTGACCGTTGGGGTCAATGGACGTTATTTGACTGATCTTGCTCATGAGCCGACTTCCTCTGTCAGTTATGAGTAATTATAACCATTTAGCAATGGGAGCACAAGTCCGGTTCTTCCATGAATGCCTGTGTCTCAACTTTTTCATCGGCAGATAAAAGCATCCGCTTCAATAAAAAAAGAAATCAGCCGCCCAAAACAAAGTCGGTTATCACCTCATAGCCTTCCCCGAACTGGAACAAAGCCAGGATAAGGGCGGTCAGATTGGCGCATCCATGCAAAAGGGGCAATACCCTGCGGGGCGCGGGATTGCGCTCCAGATAGAGCCCCGAGATCAGCCCGAACAGAATAAAGGGCAGCATGGCAAAAGCCAGATAGGCGTGCTCGCCGGTGATGAACCAGCCGCGCCACATAATACGCACCATGACAGCGCCGCCTATGGAGCCGCCCAGCCAGCCGATAATGGCCAGCTTTCCTACAAGGAGGTGCCGCTTGCGCTGGAACCCGGTTTTGCGGCCCAGATGCAGGGACATGAAGCGCTGCAGCCCCAGCCCCAGGGCGTACAGGGCCAGAAAGGTTGCCAACACCTGAATTACGGGATGAATGTAAAGCATGATAGCCTGCCGGCCTAGAATTGATGCACTGTGATGTAGTCGGACTTGCTGGCTCCGTGGCAGCGGATACAGCCTCTGGGTTTGCCGTAGGGCCCGGCCTGGCCCTGGGGAGTGAATTTGGCCCAGAACCAGTCCCCCGCATCCGGATTGTAGCCCTTCAGCTTATACATCACGGTGATATTCACCAACTTTCCGCCCTGGTCATAGGCTTCCTTCACCTGGATGGAGCCGTAGGGCGCGGGGGCTGCGGTGACTTTCAGCAGGTTTGGGCTGACAAAAACCTGGTTGCTGTCGCCATGGGGAGAACGGGATTTTTGGACGCCTTTGTAATCAGGCCATTGCCCCCATTTGGTGTAGGGCGACACCTTGGTTATATGGTTCCACAGGGCCCCGGGATCGGCTTTGGGCATTTCGGCCAGTGCCGGCGCACAAACCAGACTCAGGGCTAAAAAGATCATCCAAAAGGTTGAAGCCTTTTTCATCTTGCATTCTCCTTTGGGGTCTTCGGGAGGGAATTTTTTCAATATCCAGCCCCCGTAAAAAGCTTTTTCATTGTTAAGCATGAGATAGATTCCTATTTGGGTCAAGGCAATTGAGCCAATAGTGTTGACATGTAACAAACCTCCTAGGGTTTGCATAGGGATTTAGGGGTCATATGTTTTTAAAAAGACAACCCTGGTATCAGATGCAAATAACCAGTCTGTTTTGGAAGGTGAAACATGCCGAACCGCCTGGCCCTTGAAAAAAGCCCTTATCTTTTACAGCATATGAACAACCCGGTGGATTGGCATCCCTGGGGTGAAGAGGCCTTTGATAAGGCCAAGAGTGAAAACAAACCGGTATTCCTTTCGGTGGGATACGCCACCTGCCATTGGTGCCATGTCATGGCTCACGAGTCTTTTGAAGACCAGGAGGTGGCCCGGGTGCTGAACCGGGATTTTGTGCCCATAAAGGTGGACCGTGAAGAGCGCCCCGATGTGGACAGCGTTTACATGACCGTGTGCCAGGGGCTCACCGGCTCGGGAGGCTGGCCGCTCTCCGTGTTTCTCACCCCGCAGGGCAAACCCTTTTTTGCCGGCACCTATTTCCCCAAAGAGCCTTTGCCGGGCCACCCGGGGTTTCTAGGGCTTTGCCGGGAAATCGCCCGGCGCTGGAAAGAATCTCCCGAAGAGCTTGCGGGCGCCGCGGACCAGGTGACCTTGGCGGTGCGGCCCAAGCCCATAAAAGAGCGCCAGGAACTTGACCGGTCCATCCTGGAAAAAGCCTACTGGCAGCTGGCCGGTGCATACGACCCCAAATGGGGCGGCTTTGGCCAAGCGCCCAAGTTCCCCACCCCCCACCATCTAAATTTTCTTTTGCGCTGGCATCTCAGACACCCCGAATCACGGGCACTGGAGATGGTGCGCCATAGCTTAACCTCCATGCGCCAAGGGGGTGTGTTCGATCACCTGGGCAAGGGATTTCACCGCTATTCGGTTGACGAACGCTGGCTGGTGCCCCATTTTGAAAAGATGCTCTATGACCAGGCCCTGTTGGCCCTGGCCTATCTGGAAACCTATCAGCTCACCAAAGATGAGTTTTTCGCCGATGCGGCCCGGGATATCTTCAGCTATGTCATGCGGGATATGACCTCCGGCGAGGGCGGATTCTTTGCAGCCGAAGACGCGGACAGCGAAGGACGCGAAGGGGCCTATTACGTATGGACCCCGGAAAGCATCGCCGAAGTGCTGGAACCGGAGCTGGCCGGGCTGGTGCGGCGCTATTACGGCGTAATCAATGCAGGCAACTTCGAGCATGGCGAGTCTATTTTGTGGGAGCGGGAGGGGCTTGAGAGCTTCGCGGAGCATGATGGCATTGACCCGGCAGAGTTAAAGCAAAAACTGGAAGAAGCCGGAGCCAGGCTTTTTGAGGCCCGCATCCGGCGCAAGAGACCGCTTCTGGACGACAAGGTGCTCACCGCCTGGAACGGCCTGATGATCGCGGCTCTTGCCTTGGGTTACCAGGCCCTGGGGGACCGGGCGTATTTAGAGGCCGCAAGCAGGGCGGCCGAATTTGTGTGGCGAAAGCTGAGGGATGGGGACGGCCGTTTGATGCGCCGCATCAGAGAAGGCCAGACTGCCGGACCGGGCTTCATGGATGACTACGCCTTTTACACCTTTGGCCTTATTGAACTGTATCAGGCCGGTTTGGACCCGCTGCATCTTGAACGGGCCCTGCAATTGCAGGATGACGCCTTGGCCCGGTTCTGGGATGAGCTGCACTGGGGTTTTTATTTCACCACCCACGATGGAGAAAAGCTGATCATCCGCGAAAAGGATTTGTACGACGGGGCCTTGCCTTCGGCCAACTCTGTGGCGGCCATGAACCTTTTGCGCCTGGCCCGCCTCACCGGACGGGCCGACTTGGAGTCAAAAGCCTGGCAACTCATGCAGTGCTTCAGCCGGCAGATGAGCCAGCAGCCCATGGCCTGCACTCAGATGCTGCTGGCCCTGGACTACGCCCTGGCCCGGGCCTCCGAGGTGGTGCTGGCCGGAGGGGAGGACACTTTGGGCATGGAGCGCATGCTGAGCCAACTGCACAGGCCGTTTACGCCTCATAAGGTGTGGCTGGCCGCGGATGAAGGCGAAGCCGGGCGGCGTCTTGTCAAGCTGGCTCCTTTCGTAAAGGGAATGCAGCCGGTGGACGGCAAGGCCACGGCGTACGTATGTCATGGCAACAGTTGCCAAAATCCGATCACGGACCCCGGCGGCCTGGAGCCTGGCCAGGCAATTTAGTTGACCTTGGCGGTTTAATCCAGTACTCCTGGGATTCTGATATATCCCAGGAGTTCTTTTATGAGCCTTGAATTTGACAAACTCAACCGGGTGGAATATGTGTTCGATCCTCCCTTGACGCCCGCCCGGCTGCTCAAGCGCTATAAGCGTTTTTTGGCCGATGTCCGGCTGGAATCCGGCCAAGAGGCCACCATACACTGCCCCAACTCCGGCTCCATGCTGGGCTGCATGGAAGAAAACGCCCCCATCTACATGAGCCCCGCCAAAGACCCCAAGCGCCGCACGCCCTACACCTGGGAGATGAGCTACATGAATGGCGGATGGGTGGGCATCAACACCGGAATTCCCAATATCCTGGCCGCCCGTGCGGCCAAGCTGCGGGCGCTGCCGCTTTTTGAGGGGGCTTTGAAGGTCAAGCGGGAGGTGAAGGTCTCGGACCATTCCCGTCTGGACCTCATGGTGGAGCTGCCCAAAGGGCCGCTTTACGTGGAAGTGAAAAACGTCACCTTGGTGCGTGACGGCGCGGCCCATTTCCCTGACGCCCGGACCGCCCGGGGGGCCAAGCATTTGGAAGAGCTGATGAAGCTTAAGGCCGCAGGAGCCCGCGCGGCCATGTTTTATCTGGTGCAGCGCTCGGACGGGCACTGTTTCGGACCGGCGCGGGATATAGACCCGGAATATGCCCGGCTCTTGGCCCGGGCCATGGAACGCGGGGTGGAGGTCATTGTGGTCAGGGCCAAGGTCAGCCCCCGGCGTATTTTTCTGGAGCGTACCTTGCCTCTGGCCATGGAGGACGGGTTGTGCTAGTAGTCAATAGGCTATTCCAAAAGAGGGTTAGTTAGATGCCAGAAGAAATCCAGCCTCAAGTCCCCTATATCACTCCGGAGCTGCCCGGCATCGGCGGGTCGCTCAGACGGGAGCCTTCCCATTTCGTGGTCGAGGAAATTCCGCTTTACCTGCCATCCGGCCAGGGCGAGCATGTATATCTCACCTTCAAGCGCGAAGGCTGGACCACCCATTCTTTGCAAAAGCGGTTGGCTTCGATGCTGGGCCTTAAGGAATCAGCGGTTGGTTACGCCGGCTTGAAGGACAAAGACGCCCTGGTAACCCAAACCTTTTCCTTGCACCTGCACACAGGCGACCCGGACGAGGTCGCCACTTTGGTCACGGCCAATCTGCCGGTGGAGATCATTAATGCTTCACGCCACACCAACAAGCTGCGGCGGGGGCATCTTCTGGGCAACCGCTTCAGCATACTGGTCAGCGGGCTCGGCGACGGCGCACTTGATCAGGCCCGGGATATCGCCGGGGCTTTGGCCGAACGCTCTCTGCCCAATTATTTCGGCGAGCAGCGTTTCGGCATCCATGGCGACAATGCGGCCCGGGGGCGCATGTTGCTAAAAGGCAGGGGCACCCGGCAAAAGTGGCTCAGGCAGATACTGCTTTCAGCTTTTCAATCGGAGCTTTTCAATCTCTGGCTGGGCCGCCGGCTCAAACGGGGCTTATTTGACATAATCCTGCCCGGGGATGTGGCCAAAAAAACCGACACCGGCGGTCTTTTTACGGTGGAAGATCCCAATGTGGATCAAAAGCGCTTCAATGCCGGAGAGATAACCTACACCGGTCCCATATTCGGCTCCAAAATGCCGCCGGCTCTGGGCCGCGCCGGTCAGATGGAAAACGAGCTGTTGGAGGCCGAAGGCCTGGACCTGGACCAACTGGGCAAGGCCGGACTCAAGGGCGGACGACGCCGGGCCCGGCTGACCATCGATGATCTCACTATAGAACCCTGTGAGGACGGGTTGTGGTTCAGGTTCAGCCTGCCCAAGGGCAGCTATGCCACCACCATGCTGCGTGAATTCATGAAACCGGAAAAAGACACCCTGTAATACAGCCTGGATTCAAAGGGGCTATTCCTCTTCCTCCTTGTCATGTTCAGGCTGGGCGTCGCGGCTATGTTCAGGCTGGCTGTCGTGCAGCTTTTTTGACCAGGAAGTAACCCACGCTCAAGGCCAGGATCATGGCGGCAATGCCGATCAGGGCCATGGGGTCGTATTTACCCGTATCCAGTACCACCACTTTGCGGGCGATGGCGATCATCGCCACCAAAAAGACCACCTCCACGTGCACCAAATGCTCGTCAAGATACATCTTGATGGATTCGATCAGCTCCAGACCGATAAGGATAAGCAGGAAAAAGCTGAACAAACTCAGTATGTCGCCTGTGTCCAGTACGATTCCCCCGGCCTTGATAATATCTTCAATGATGAGCCAGGCCAGCTCCACCGTGGTCATGAACACCACAATCATCATCATGACCAACAGCCCGACGACCACTACTTGTTCAAACAGCCGCAAGAGCTTTTTCATACCATCAGCAAACGCCCAATACTGATTTTAGCGGGCCGCATACCCGGGCCGGTCCTTGGGCTCCACGCTCTGCCATTACTCCATAAGTGTCTATATATCCAGAGCCTCGCTTTTTTTGCCCGGCCCGTCGCCGCCCTTGCGCCGTTCTTCTTCGGCCACAGCCGCCGCCCCGATGGCCGAAACCTGCTCGGGCGAGAACTGCGAGCCGTTGGGCTCCATGGCGGGGACCTGCACCATGACCTTGCGGGCCGCGAACTCAATGCCTTCTTTGGCGAACAGCTTCTGCACCAGACGGTAAATTTCCCGTTTGATCAAAAACTGGGTGCCCGGCTTGGTCATAAACTTGATGCGCACCACCAGGGCCGAGTCATCGTCCAGCTTCTTGACTCCCTGGCTCTTGATGGGGGCCAGGAGATTGTGCCCCATCTCTTCGTTTTCCTGGATCATCTTGTTGATTTTTTTGACGATTTTTTTGACCTTCTTAAGGTCGGTGTCAAAGGGCACCCGTAGCTGGATCTTGGTGATGATCCAATCGCGGGTGAAGTTGGTCACCGAGCCCAGGCTGCCGTATGGGATGGTGAGCACCATGCCCAGATGATGCCTCAGCCTGAGGCTGCGGATGGTGATGGCCTCCACGGTGCCCTTACTGCTGCCCGCGCTCACATAATCGCCCACCCGGAACGCATCGTCTATCAGGAAGAAAATGCCGCTCACTATATCCTTCACCAGGGTCTGGGCCCCGAAACCCACGGCCAAACCCAGGACGCCAGCACCAGCCACCAAGGGCGCGATGTCTACTCCCAGGGCCGAGAGCACCACCAGTGTGCATACCGAAAAAACCAGCACGCTGATAAATTTGCGGAAAAGATCCATCAGGGTTTGCATGCGGTCGCCGCCTGCGCCGAACCCGTCTTCGCCGCCTTCCGCACTACTGTCGTCCGCAATCCTCTTGAGAATATAATAACGGGTGGTGCCCCAGAGCAGGTAGCCCGCAAAAAGGGTGAAGCCCACGGTCAGTACAGGCTTGGTCAACTCGTTGCTCAGCTTGGGCATGAGATTCCATATCTCGGCCAGCAGCATGATGAAACATATGATCAAAACGCCCCGGACCACCCGGTGGGTCACGGTGGACATGCTTTTCACCGGCACCGGAGTCTTGATGCTGATGGCATGGCCTCCTTCGCTTTCGCTGGGGCCTTCAAAGGTGGTTTGGCAGAGCCGCTTGGCCATCCGGTCCAGGGCCATGAAGATGGGCAACAGGGCCACGGAACCAAAGTAAAGCACTATGATGCCGGGACCGGCCATGAGGAATTTGGTCAGCCAGAAAACATAGAGCAGAAGCAGATAGGCGGAGGCCAGCCCCCGCATGAGCCCCAGATTTTTGGAATCCTGGTCTCCCGGCGCAGGGAGGCTCAAGCGGTCGCCGGCCAGGTAGATTGCCGCTATGAGCACGGTGGTGACATTAAAAGCCGCTCCGGCGCCGAAAAGGTAAGCCACCGGTTCGGCCAGCCCGTGCAGACTCAATACACTGCCTATTTTCCCGAAGAAAAATCCCACCAGACTCATGATTATCACGGTGCGCCGCACAAAGGCCGCTCCATCATCACCCAGCGGAACCAGCCTCAGATGGGGATAACCCGGCGCCACCAGAAAACTGGCGATCAAAAGGAATATGCGGAGGTAGATAAATGAGGTTGCAAAGGCCTCGTTGACCTGTCCGGCGGTTGAGCTGAAGCGTCCCACCACCACCGAGGCAAAAGCATAGCCCAAAAGGAACAGCAGGGCGTAAAACAGCTCCAGGCCAAGCATGGAAACCAGCCTGGAAAAGAGCTGTATGCTCCCCTTGGGTTCGGTTTGGGCCAGACCGTTTTTGGCATTACGGGTCCAATGGCGCACCAGGAATTCCAGGGCCAGGCCGGTGAGCGCCGCCGTAACGAGCAGGACAAAAAGCCCCCAGACACCGGGTGAACCCGGAGCCTTTTCCAGGTTTGACACCGCCCAGGGAATGGAGCTGTGCAGCAACCCGAATCCGCTCAACATGAATTCGAACTGCTTGGCCAGGAACTTGGCCCGCTTCATAAACTGTTTGCGGCCCTGGTCCACATTGAGGGCGGACGCAGCCTGCTTGTCCTTTTCAGCCTGTTTTTTCAGCTCATCAAGCAAAATGCGGCGGACCTGCTCATCGCTGAGCCCGGCCATGAATTTTTCAACATCCATACCGGAGGGCAAGCTTGCACTGGAGACCTTCGCGCCGGCCTTGCTTTGCGCCCGGGATGGAGAAGCGCCCGCCAGTGCGAGGCACACGAACAACAGCAAAACCACGCTGATCAAGGTTTTAGGTGTGCCAAAATGAATAGCTTTGTGCATAGCCCCTCCAACTCATCATATGAAAACCGGATAAAGCGAATAAAGACGGGTCTGAATCCATGCTCGAGCTTCATCTCATTCTTTTTAATAATGACATAAATTGCAAGTTGTTATGATAATTTGTCGTGTCGTTTGATTTTTTGGAGCCGGAGCAACGGGCCGCCGGTCACTCTGGCGGGTCGGACCCCATGGATTATTCCTGGTGCGCAAAAAGCGATCCGGCTGAAGGCCGGGAGGGTTTGTCCGTTTCATCCCCTGGCGCTTCGGCCGGCTCCGGGGCTGACGTTTCAGGCGAACCGGCATCCTGATCAGGCTGGGCCGTCAGGGTAAATTCCGTTTTTTTCCAGGTGTCCCCGGCCAGGCGGGCGGCAAGCTCCATGGCCTTTTGCACCCCTTTGGTGGGCACCAGCGGGCAGTTGGGCGCGGGACGCATCTCCCAATCCGATTCACGGCGCACGAATTCCAGCCAGAAGGGCTGGTTGAATCCTTCCTCTTCCACCACGCAGCGCAGCATGGCCCGTCCCCGGGCTTCATCAAAAAGGATGTCTATGAAACCTATGAAAATGTCGCCGGGAAAATTTTGGACCGGAAATGCCCTGGGATTCATCCGGCTTATACGGTAGGGGCGCAAAACTTCATCCTCCCAGACCGGAAGCGGATTCGCCTCCCTTTTACTGAGGTTCAGTTCATAAAAAAGGCTCTGGCCCTGCTCATGCCATTTGCGTTCATACTTGGTGCCCAACCCCGCCTTGCGGGTGCGGACCTGAACCCTGAAACCGGCGCCCTTGGCCTGCTCCGTGGCCCAGAGCCAGTATTCACGCTGGTCGGTGACCATGCGCAAAGAGCCGCCCTCGCACAGCCGGCTGTTGGCCAGCCGCAAAAAACCGCGTTTTAAAAGCCGTTTGGGCTCGTCTCTGTCGGCCGGCCAGGGCATGGGGAACAGGGCATCGGCCCGGCTTATCTGGCCGGGAGTGAAAAGCAGCTTCAGGCCCGGCTGGGCCCTCACCTGGACCAAACGCACGTTGGAAACCCCGGCCACCGCCACCTTGTGCAAGGCCCGCCGGATGGAGCCCCAGTTAAGGTCCAGACCCACCAGGTTCAGCTCTGGATGCTCCATGGCCCGCTGGACCAGGCGCTGTCCGTTGCCGCAGCCCAGGTCCACCTCAAGGGGCGCCTGCCTGCCAAAACAGCCCGCCCAGTCAAGGGGCCTGGCTTGACCTCGCCAGTTGATCAGCGGGGCAAGAGAGACGTATTCCTGCGCCATAGCGGAATCCTGCGGGTGCAAAAACCCGGAGCCCCATCGGGGGAGGCTCCGGCCAGTACACCAGGTTTACAAGTTTTCGACCACGGTCTTCATGAAGATGGGCAGGTCGTTGGGCGTGCGGCTGGTGATCAGCTTGCCGTCCACCACCACCTCTTTGTCCACCCAGGTGGCTCCGGCATGGATCAGGTCATCCTTGATGGCAAAGAAGCTGGTTACGGTTTTGCCCTCCAGGATCTCGGCGCTGCACAGCATCCATCCGGCATGACAGATTGCGCCCACCACCTTGCCGTTTTCGGCGCAGTTCTTGACGATGTTCACCATGTCTTTATTGCGGCGCATCAAATCCGGCGAATACCCACCCGGGATCACCACCCCGGCGAAATCATCCAGGTTGACATCCGCCGCGGCGGCTTGGGAAACGCAAGGATAATTCAGTTTGCTGTGGTACTCCTTGCCCGCCACCGGGCCCACGATAACCGGCTCGGCCCCGGCCTCGATCAAGCGGTAATAGGGATACCACAGTTCCATTTCCTGATAGTAGTCTTCCACCAGGACGATTACCTTTTTACCTTCGGCGGCCATGTTTTCCTCCCAAATGATGCTAAACCTATTAGATTAATAAATGGGGCGGTTGAACTGATTATAAAAGTATAGCAGTTCTTGGCCCGAACCACAGCAAACCGGGAATTTCTTTGTTCCTCATTTTCCAGATGTTAACATTATGGCTGGTTAACTTGTATGAACCCTCAAGCTGGGGCCGGTCAGCGGCCCGGAGGACGGCATGTCCAAATCGCATTTGAATCTTATGATAGGAGGGGAAGCGGGCCAGGGTCTGGCCACCTTGAGCCAGGGCTTGTCCAAGGCCCTGGTGCGCGGAGGCTGGGAAATCGTGGTCACCCAAAGCTATCATTCCCGTATCAGGGGCGGACACAACACCATGAGCATCCGCATAAGCAACGAGCCCATACACGCCCCGCAAGAAGAAGTGGATCTTTTGGTGGCGCTCAATCAGGAGACCGTGCAGCTGCACCGGCCCGAACTGGCTCCGTCCGGAA
The DNA here is from genome assembly GCA_963675675.1 of Desulfarculaceae bacterium. Lineage (GTDB taxonomy): Bacteria > Desulfobacterota > Desulfarculia > Desulfarculales > Desulfarculaceae > Dethiosulfatarculus. The sequence goes on along the minus strand of OY776512.1, from coordinate 4,837,005 downwards.
CTGTCCTGGGAGGCGATCACCTGGACCTGGGCGGGGCCGGAGCCCTGCCCATCCCCCTGAACGATCTCAGCCCCCGGCGCTATCACAATGTGGTGGGGCTTGGGGTGCTGGGCTGCCTTTTGGGCCTCAAGCAGGAATTGATCTGGGGCTCTTTAAAGTTTCTTTTCAAAAAAATGCCTGAAGATGTTTCGGCCAAAAACCGGGAGGCCCTGGCTGCGGCCTACGAATGGACCGCGGCCCAGGATGCGCCCATTGAGCCCTTGGCCCCGCCCAACGGCCCAAAAGGGCGTTTGATGATGGGCGGCAACGATGCGGTAGCCCTGGGCGCCATGAGCGCCGGAGTGAAATTCTGTTCTTTCTATCCCATGACTCCGGCCACCTCCATTGCCCTGGCCATGACGGCGCAGGCTGAGCGCATGGGGCTGGTGGTGGAGCAGGCCGAAGACGAAATAGCGGCCATCAACATGGCCATAGGCGCTTCTTACGCCGGGGCTCCGGCTTTGGTGCCCACCAGCGGCGGGGGGTTCGCGCTGATGGGTGAAGGGATCAGCCTGGCCGGAATGACCGAAACCCCGGTGGTGGTGGCATTGGCCATGCGCCCCGGACCGGCCACGGGGCTGCCCACCCGCACCGAGCAGGGGGATCTGGACCTGGTGCTGCACGCCGGGCATGGCGAGTTTCCCCGGGCCGTATTCAGCCCGGGTGACGTGAATGAGTGCTTTCACCTAGCCCGGGAAGCGGTGAAGCAGGCCGAGCAGTTCCAGATTCCGGCCTTTGTGCTCACTGACCAGTTTTTGGCCGACAGCTTCCGGGCGGTGGAATCCTTCGAGCTGAACGGGGAGCCGTGTGTGGACCTTGACCGCAGGGTGGATGGACCCTATGAACGCTATGCCTACACCGAATACGGGGTTTCGCCCCGGGCGATCCCCGGGGCCGGTACCGCCCTGGTGATAGCGGACAGCGACGAGCACACCCCCGAAGGCCATATCACAGAGGACCTGGACATCCGCGTAAAGATGATGGACAAGCGCCTCAAAAAGGGCGAAGGCTTGAAGACCATATGCCAAGAACCCCAGTTCCGCGGTGATGACAACCCCGATCTGCTGTTGGTGGGCTGGGGTTCCAGCAAGGGCAGCATAATGGAAGCCGTGCAGGCCCTGGGCGCGGGAGGCGTAAAGGCGGCGGGCTGTCATTTCAGCCAGGTCTGGCCCTTTGAACCGGACCATTTTTTGACCCGCTTTGCGGCGGCTGGCCGAACGGTGTGCATAGAGGGCAACGCCACCGGCCAGTTCGCCTCCCTGATCCGGCGCGAAACCGGGTTCAAGTTCGATGAAGTGATCACCCGCTATGACGGACTGCCCTTCACGCCCCAATACATATTGCGTGAGCTGAGAAAGAAGGCCCGATGATGGTTGATATAAAAGACTACGGCGAGTTCGAGACCGCCTGGTGCCCGGGATGCGGAAACTTCAAGATTCTGGAGGCCTTGAAAAAGGCCCTGTCCCAGTCCGGTTTGGCGCCCCATGAGGTGCTTCTGGTCAGCGGCATCGGCCAGGCCGCCAAGACGCCGCACTATCTGAAATGCAACGCCTTCAACGGCCTGCATGGGCGCTCTTTGCCCCCGGCCACCGCGGCCAAGCTGGCCAATCCGGAGCTGAAGGTGATTGTGGAATCGGGCGACGGCTGTTCCTATGGCGAGGGCGGCAACCATTTCTTGGCCGCCTTGAGGCGCAACCCCGATCTGACCATGCTGGTGCATGACAACCAGATATACGGGCTCACCAAGGGGCAGGCCAGCCCCACATCCATGGAAGGCATGGTGACCAAGGCCCAGCCTGGGGGCCATCACTTGCGCCCGTTCAACCCGGTGGCCACGGCGGTGGCCAACAAGATCGGTTTTGTGGCCCGGGGTTTCGCGGGCGAGGTGGACCACCTGGCCGGGCTTATCATGCAAGGCATGCAGCACCGCGGGCTTTCGCTGATAGACATCCTGCAGCCTTGCGTGTCCTTCAACAAGGTCAACACCTATGCCTGGTACAAAGAGCGCGTAAAACCCCTTGGCGAGGAGCATGACCCCACGGACTGGCATGCCGCTCTCAAACAGTCGGACAAATTCGGTGACTCCATACCCATTGGGGTGATCTACACCAACCCCCGCCCTGCCTTTGACGACCATTTCCCGGTGCTGCAAAAGGGCCCGCTTTATAAGCAAAAGGTGGATTGGGGCAACTTCAGAGAGGCGCTTGAAGCATATGCCTGATCCGCGCATTTCATTATGACCCGGACGCGGGCCGGCTCAATAAGGGCGCCTGTTTGGAAAGATGGGCCGGGTCTGCATTGTCTAAAGAGTACGGTTCGCAGAGGGACTGACGGCCTTCATGATCCTTGCGGGCTAATTAAACAATCCCGCCACGGTGAATCATGCCGCCTGTATGGTATAACCATTGGAGCGGCATGATAAAATCCGTAAAAAATTTTTATGCTTTTAACACGACAGGCTGTGATAGCCTTGTTTTTCAGATCATCCTGCAGCAAATTGCAGTTCAAGGGGATCAGCTCTTGCAGCAGACTGGCAGCCTGCCTGGCGGGAACAGCTTCTCTTTGAGGGATTCAAACGGATAAAACCACAGCGAGCCCGGATATGACCCAAGACGGCAATCTCGAAGTCGACATAATCGCCCTCAGCTTCGCTGCCCGGCTGATTCTTTCCGACCTGGACCATAACCTTATCATCTCACGATCTTTGGAAAGCTTGGCCGATTTCGGACGCACCGAAAAGGTGGCTCTGTATCTTTTGGGTGACAACAGCCAAAGCCTCATAGTTCAACGGGTGGCTAAACAGTCCGGCCCGGATGAAAAGCCGGAAAAGCTGCGGTTGCTGGGCACCCCTTGCGCGGAGGTGATCAACAGCAAGACCGCGGCTCTGTATCACCTCAAATACATAGGCGGCCTGCCCTGGCCCAGCTTTCAGCCCGGCAAAAGGGGCCGGAGGTGCCTGTGCGCACCGCTGATAGCGGCGGATAACAAGGTTACCGGCGTGGCCACCTTTGATGTTCCGGCGGGAAAAACCCTCGCCCAGGCCCTGAGCCAGCCGCTCACGGTGCTGCTCACCGTGATAGCCATGGCCCTGGAAACCTCCAAGCTTTTCCGTCTGGCCGTGGTGGATGGGCTGACCGGGCTCTATGTGCGGCGCTATTTCGATTTACGGCTGTCCGAAGAAGAAGCCCGGGTGAGGCGCTACGGAGGGCAATTGGGCATCTTGATGATGGACCTGGACCATTTCAAAAGACTCAACGACACCCATGGCCACCAGGTGGGCGATGAGGTGCTGAAGCACCTGGCCAAAATAATCCTGAGTTCGGTGCGCCTGGAACTTGATGTAGCCTGCCGCTATGGCGGCGAGGAGTTTGTGGTCATATTGCCCAACACCAACACCACTGGAGTGTTGGTGGTGGCCGAACGCATCCGGCAGCGCTGCCAGGTCCATGAATTTCCGGGCAGCCAAGGGCCGGTACATGTGACGCTGAGCGGCGGGGTGGCCCTGATGGATCACCTGAAGCCGGTGCCGGGCGAAGAGCTTTTGCGCAGGGCGGATGAGGCCCTGTATATGGCCAAGCGGGGCGGCCGCAACCGGGTTCATGTTTGGGGCGGATGAAAGTGGAATGGCGGGCGCAGAGGGGCATTAGGGCCCTGTTGTTTAAATTAACAGATTATTCATTCTTTTTATCAGGTTACACGAGACAACCCAAAGCCGGATTTGGTATCATTCGTACCTTGGGCACCATAAGGAGCGGTCCTGGTCCGGATGAGCCAAGGCGAATGCCGGACCTGACCTGGATGCAGGCCGGACTGATAACCCGCTTTTCATGCGGCTAACCAAACGGACTTAATAAAAACGAACCAACCAATGGGAGAGAGAACCCATGCCGGACTCCAAAAAACTTGATGAGCTTTGCTTGACCACGATTCGCATGCTTGCCGTGGATATGGTGGAAGCGGCCAACAGCGGACACCCGGGCATGCCCCTGGGGGCGGCCCCTTTGGCCTATGTGCTTTATAAACGCATCATGCACTATAACCCCAAAAATCCGGCCTGGCCGGGGCGCGACCGTTTCATCCTGAGCCCGGGGCACGGCTCGGCCCTGCAATACGCGGTGCTGCACATGTGCGGCTTCGACCTGCCCATGGAGCAGCTGAAGAATTTCCGCCAGTGGGGCAGCCTGACCGCAGGCCATCCCGAATACGGCCACTGCCCCGGAGTGGAAGCCACCACGGGGCCTTTGGGCCACGGCGTGGCCATGGGTGTGGGCTTCGCCCTGGCCGAGCGCTATCTGGCCAACGAGTTCAACCGGCCCGGACATGACATAGTGGATCATTACACCTATGGCATAGTCAGCGACGGCGACATGATGGAAGGGGTGGCCAGCGAGGCCGCTTCTTTGGCCGCCGCCCTGAAACTGGGTAAGTTGATTTACCTTTATGATGACAACAAAATCACCATCGAGGGCAGCACCGATCTGGCCTTTACCGAGGATGTGGGCAAGCGTTTTACGGCCTACGGCTGGCAGGTGCTGGAGGCTGAAAGCAGTGAGAACCTGGACGATATCCAAGCCAAGGTGGTCATCGCCCAGGCGGAAACCGGTAAACCCAGCCTGATCATGTGCCGCACCCATATCGGTTACGGCAGCCCCAAGCAGGATTCGGAAAAGGCCCACGGCGAGCCTTTGGGGGCGGAGGCCATGGCCGCAACCCGCGCAGCCTTCGGCTGGCCCGAGGACGCCTTCCATATTCCGGCCGAGGCAGCCGGGGAGATGGGCGGACAGGTGAAGACCGGGGTGGGATTGGAAAGGGCCTGGCAGGAAAAAATGGATGCCTACGCCAAGGCTCATCCCGAGCTGGCCGCCAAGCTCAAGGCTCGGCTGGCGGGCGAACTGCCCCAGGGCTGGGAGGAAAGCCTGCCCGTCTTTGATCCGGCGGACGGCAAGATGGCCACCCGGGGGGCCTCTGGCGCGGTGCTTAACGCCATCGCCCCGGCCGTAACCGGCCTGGTGGGCGGCTCGGCGGACCTGGCCCCCTCCAACAAAACCATGATCGCGGGTTCCGGCGATATGCGCCCCGAAGGCGGCCTGGGCCGCAACATCCATTTCGGGGTGCGCGAACATGGCATGGGCGCGGTGATAAACGGCATGGGCCTGCACGGCGGGGTGATCCCATATGCAGGCACTTTTTTCGTGTTCAGCGATTTTTGCCGCCCGGCCCTGCGCCTGGCCGCATTGATGCAAATTCACAATATCTGGGTCTTCACCCATGATTCGGTGGCTGTGGGCGAGGACGGCCCCACCCACCAGCCCATCGAGCAGCTTATGTCTCTCAGGTTGATGCCCGGCCTGACCTTGCTGCGTCCGGCGGACGCCAACGAGACCGCCGCCGCCTGGCGGATTGCGCTCACCCGCAAGGGACCGTCCTGCCTTCTGTTCAGCCGCCAGGGCCTGCCCATTCTGGACCCAAAGGCATGCGATATTGCGGGCGGGGTGGCCAAGGGCGCCTATGTGCTGAGCGACTGCGAAGGCTCCCCGGATATCCTGCTGCTCGGCAGCGGGGCGGAAGTGCATCTGGCCCTGGCCGCGCAAAAAGAGCTGAAAGCTAAAGGCAAGGCGGCCCGGGTGGTCTCCATGCCGTCCTGGGAGATATTCAGCGAGCAGGACCAGTCCTATCAGGACTCGGTGATTCCGCCAGCGGTCAAGGCCCGGCTCTCCATAGAGGCCGGCGCAACCTTGGGCTGGGAGCGCTATGTGGGCGATAAGGGCTGCTCCATCGGCATAGACCGTTTCGGGGCTTCGGCTCCCGGCGCTCTGGTGCTGGAGAAGCTGGGGCTCAATCTGGATAATGTTGTAGCCAAGGCCATGGAGTGTTTGAAATAATACGGAGCGTTTTGTGATAGACCTGCCGGAAAGGCTCCAGGGGCTCAGAGCCTCTGGAGCCTTTTGATTAGAGCCGGGGGGCGCCAGCATGAAAGAACTCGTTTTCGTAGCCATATCGTTTCTGGGCGGGGTTTATTGTATCCGCCTGCTCAGAAGCTATGATCTGTATGAAAAAGAGCCCTTCTGGAAAATGACGCTGGTCACGATCTGGGGAGGTTTTTGGTCATTCCTCATCGCCTTGATTCTGTACGCGGTGCTGGCCCGTTTGGGGCTGCCCGCCCAGCAGGACATGTTCAGCGCCTTTGTCATCATCGGCCCGGTGGAAGAGCTGGCCAAACTGCTGGCCTTTGCGGCTTCGTATTTCATCTTCCGCAAGGAATTGAATGAACCTGTCGACGGCATGATCTACATGGCCTGCGTGGCCCTGGGTTTTTCGCTGATAGAGAATTACCTGTACGCCATGCAGCCAGATTCCGAACATCTCATCGTGGTGCGTTTACTGATCTGTACTCCCATGCATATCATTTTCAGCGTGGTCATGGGGCTCGCGGTCTATTTGGGGCTGCATGAGCACAAGGCCAAGGCCTTGCTTTTAAGCGCATACCTGTACGCCATCATCATGCACGGTTTGTATGACTCGCTGGCTTTCAACGACTTCAGCCTGGCGATTATTTTCGTCTTGCTGGCCGCGTCCTACGGCTGGACCAGACGGCTGCTGCGCTATGTCAGCGCCATATCTCCGTTCAGGGTCTCGTTAAGCCAGTTCATGGACTCATATGCCGAGCCTCATCTTACCGAAGGCGTCCGGTGTCCCAATTGCGCGAGCACCGGGCCCAAGGCCACATACTCCTTGGGCAAGATCAAAATATTCAAATGCGACCACTGTTCGCACTGCATCAGCACCAGGCTTTCCCTGCATCACATATTCGGCCATTTCGCGGGAGCCTTTGGCAGGGCCAAATCCATATACACCATGGAGGGTTTCGACATTCCGGAATATACTTCTTTCTACACGGGCAAGCATTGGAAACCCAAGGAGATAGTCTCATACGACCTTTTGAGCATGGACAGGACCCTTGACAAGATCAGCAGCTTTTTTGTCTCGGCCACCCAGCGCAAATGGTGGTTTCCCCTCGAGCTTAAAAAGGCGGAGGAATAGGCGCGGGGGGCAGCCGGGCCCTTGGGCCGTGGGCTTGTGGAAGGGCAAATTGTAATTCGGCAAAAATATGCAATAGGGCCAACATATTATGTGCGGACGCTTTACCAGAGGCGATGACAAGGAGACCCTGATAACCCGATTCGGCTTGAAGCTGGGGGGGCCGGAACTGTTGCCGCGCTACAACATAGCGCCGGGCCAAGACGCCGCGGTCATCCTGCAGGAGGACGACGGCCGGATGCTCAAGCTGATGCATTGGGGGCTGGTGCCGCACTGGGCCCAGGATGCCAAGATAGGCTTTCGCATGATCAACGCCAGGGCCGAGAGCCTGGACCGGAAACCGGCCTATAAATCCGCCTTCAAGCTCCGCCGCTGCCTGATCCCGGCGGATGGCTTTTATGAATGGATCAAGCCCGCCGCCAAGGGCCAGCCCAAACAGCCCCTGCGCTTTACGCTGCGCGATGGCGCGGTTTTTTCCTTTGCTGGCATCTGGGAGAGCTGGACCAAACCCGATGGCGCCAAGCTGGAGTCCTTCAGCATCATAACCACCACGGCCAATGAACTGGTGGCCAAGATTCATGAGCGCATGCCGGTGATCCTGCCGCCACGGGCCGAGGCCGCGTGGCTGGAGACTGGGCCGGAAGAATCAGCCGGGCTGCTGGAATTGCTTGCGCCGTATCCGGCCCAAAAAATGCGCTCCTACCCGGTGTCCAGCCGGGTTAATTCGGTGCGCAATGAAGGCCCCGACCTGATAGAGCCCCAAGCCATGCAAGCTGATTTGTTCGGGCTTGAATAACAGGCCGCCCTGCCTCGGCTTGGAAGCTCATGGTATCGCCTCCTCTTATGCAAAAGGCAGCCCCATATTCTCCAGGGCCAGCAATGCCTGCTTGGTTTCCAGGCCGCCGCCGAATCCGGTGAGTGAGCCTTTGGACCCCACCACCCGGTGGCAGGGCACCACGATGGGCACCGGGTTGGCCCCCGAGGCCTGGCCCACCGCCTGGGACGCCTTGGGCCTGCCGATTTTTTTGGCGATATCCCCATAGCTCATGGTGCGGCCAAAAGGTATCTGCAGCATGACTTCATACACCGCCCGGCTGAAACCGCTGAGGCCCTCCAGGTCCACCGAACAGCTGAACTTGGTCAATCCGCCATTCAGATATGCGGCGATCTCCCGCCCGGACAGGGTTTCTTCAGGCGGCACCTTTTTGAGCTCCGCCCTGGAGGCGCGTTTTTTGACCAGGTTTTGAAAATAGGCTTCATCCCTGTTGGCAAAGCACAGGACCATGAGGCCCCTTTGGGAAACCGCGCCCCGCAGAGTGCCGATCGGGCTGTCCAGAGTAAAAATCTCGATCAGTTCCGGCATAAATCCCCCTGATGCAGGTCTTGTTCCACCATATAGCGGGCCAAAGCGCCAAGGGCCGCGTCTTTATCCTTGATCCACGCCGGCGCTATCAGCCGGTCCCCTCCCGGGTCGGCGGCCAGGCGGTGCAGCAGCACATCCTTGGGCAGGCGGACCAGGAATTCCGCCGCCGCCCCCACCCACATTTCCAAAGACCAGGGCTCGAAGCTCGCGGCCCAAGGCTCCCCGGCCAAGGGAGCTCCCTCCAGGATCATGAGGCTGTGCAGCTTGACCCCCCAGACCGGCAGCCGGGAGAGGAATTCCGCCGTGGCGTTGGTGTGCTCCGGGCCCTCGCCCGGCAACCCCAAAATGACATGAGCCACCAGTTTGATGCCCCGCCTGGCCGCTTCCTGGGCCGCCAGGGCGAAATCCTCCGCGCCGTGGCCCCGGTTGATGGCCTGCAAGGTGGAGTCATGGCAGCTTTGCAGACCCAGCTCCAGCCAGAAAAAGCCTTGCCCATTCAGCCGTGAGAGCAGATCCCAGCGCCTCGGCCCCAAACAGTCGGGCCGGGTGGAAACGATCAGGCCGTCAACCCCCGGGGTGTTTTGGGCCTGTTCATAGAGGGCTTCAAGGTCTTGCGTTCTGCCGTGGGTGTTGCTGTAGGCCTGGAAATAGGCCAGTACGGCGGGGGGCTCTTTGCCGCCGGCTTGGGCTTTTTTATGTATGCGGGCCAGGCCTTCTTGCAGTTGTCCGCCTATATCCTTGTTTGAAAGTCCCCGCCCCGATCCACCCGGCGGGCAGAAGGCGCAGCCTCCGACCCCGATGGTTCCGTCCCGGTTGGGGCAGCTGAATCCCGCGTCCAAAGAGAGCTTGGCGACCGCCCGGCCAAAGCGCCGCCTCAGCCAGGGGCGCACCAAGTTGACCCTGCCCTGCCAGAGACGCCCGTCCATAATGGCTACTTTCCCGGAGGGGCTGCAAGCGGCATGATTTGGGCGGATTCGCGCACCAGCCAAAGCCGGTTGAGGGAATCCGGTACGGGCTCGCCCCTGCCGTATTTACGCCGCATCTCAACATTGTTGCAAAGGCCGTGATAGGCCGGCTTGCTGAAGGGCCCGCACCATTCGATGCACACATATTTCCCCCCGGCTCCATTGTCATGCACATCATAATCCAGGTGCCAGTCGTGGTCCCATTTTATATATTTGGGTTCAAGGCCCTGGGGGCACGCGGTTTTCATGGCATCGGGCGGGAAGCGGCCCTGGTGATCGGCGGCGTAGTCTTCCAAGGCCTTGGCCACCCGGGGAATCACCTCCAAAAAGCGCTCCGTGGCTCCGCGGATTTTTCTGCCCCGCCCGGCCAGGGCCAGGCTTAAGCAAACCGCAACCGCAATTCCGATAACCAACAGCTCATATATGGTGAGCTTGCTGGGATGTTTTTTAGTGTGAACCGGCATAATGGGCGATGATAACACATGCCTCCCTGCTTGTCCGCTCAGGCTTGGGGCCGCGCCGGCAAAAAACTCCACCGGCACTTATCCCAGGCCGGACCATGCATCCTTCAGCGCCGGAATCGCTTCCGGCGGCCTTCAAAGTGCGCTTCTCAACCGCCTTGAATCAAAATGTTGTTTTATATTCCCCTATTAGGATGCTATAAAAATAGCAAGCTCGTTCAGGGAGAAGCCAATGAGTTCAGGATCGGAACCGCAGGAAAAGTACATGAGCATCAAGGACGTGGCGGAAAAGTCCGGCATAGGGGCTTCCACCATCCGTTATTATGACCAGCAGTTCGAGGATTATCTGCAGATCAAGCGGGGCAATGGCCGGCGCAGGCTGTTTACCGCTGATTCGGTGGAGCGACTGATGACCCTGCACCGTCTCTTGAAAGAGCAAGGACTCAGTATCCGCCAAGCCCGCCAAGCCCTCAGCGGCAAGGGCCTGGGAGCCGCAGCCGGTCAAAGCCTGGGAAGCATTGAGCTGGAAATGGCCGGGCTCAAGTCGGAGGTGGAAGGGCTCAAACGCCAAGTGGCGGAATTAAAAGAGATCCAGGTGCGCACCTTGGCCCTATTGGACAATCTCACCTAAGCTAAATCCGGGCCTGTCCATATATCCCTTGGCCCTGACAGGCTGCTGACACCCGGACGGGCGGATTCTTGAGATGACGCCGTTTTTTGACCGGCCGTGCTCTCTTTTGGCCGTGCGGCGTTTTTTTGGGGGGGGAGTTTATTGGGAAGTGCTTCGTAGCGATGCAGGCCGGCTCAGATCCGGGTTGGCCGATAGCCCTGTAACAGATTGACCTATCAGGTTTTTTCCGCTGACCGCCGTTTCAGTTCGATCCAAAGCCGCCGTCTGCTGCGGTCGCGCCTCAGCTGTATGACCACGGCCGTTATCAGTCCGGCCAGAGAAGCAATGCTGACTATGGTTCCGATGATATTTTGCAAGGGTGATTCCTTCGCATGACTGATCATGGGAGGCCGCTTATGTTTTGTACGCAGCCTTCCCAAAAAATACCGGACAGCCTCAAATCACCAGACAGTTCATCTCGCAGTCGGCCAATAACCGCCTGATGGTCAAGGGACAGCCGGGAGTGTCGAAATTGACGCAGCGGCGGGCTTCTTCGTCCCATTCCATTTTTTGGCATACCAGGCAGTAAATCTCGGGCTGGAAAGTTTCGCCCGCATGCAGTTCTTTTGCCATGTTCCGCTCCCACCAAAAGGCGCATGTCGTTTCGCCAGCTACAAAAAGCAAGGAGTGTGCCATACAGGCTTTGCTTCATAACTATCTGTAAAATAAGGAATAATATAAAAGATTGTCACATTGGCCGTGAATAAGCAGCGGCAATAAATACCTCATGGGGAATTTATGCGCCTGGGCCAAGGCTTCTTGTGCCGCCTTTTTTGCAGGCTCCAGAGGCGAAATTGGGCAAACCCCATCCCTTTACTTGTTTGCCGGGCAGACTCCGGCCCCCGGTCCCGGTTGACCGCGACCAATGGTTGATTTAGGATGTATGCGGAGTTTTGATTGGGCTTCGTTGTATCTCGCCGGGGGGCATCGTGGCATCGTCACAGCACAGTTTTGTGGGCCGCATTGAGGGCGCGTACCTGCCTTGGGAGCGTTTTCAGGGATTTATGTGGGGGGTGCCCGCCACCTGGTGGAAGGTCATCGCGCATCCCATAAAGTCTTTCGGCTCCCGGCCCCAAGCGGGATGGATGCGGGCCTGGGCTTGGGCCCTTGTCATAGCGACTCCGTTTTTGTACTTCGACTACTTGTTCAGCATGTTATTCTACTTGCTGGGCAATATCCTGATTAGGGTGCCAGGTCTTGAGTTTCCATGGGGCTCTATATTGGCGGCCATACTCCTACCTTTGACCTTGCCTCTTGATTTGTTTGTAAACGAAGCGCTTCCTCTGCGAATCGTTTTCTGGGTATTCACCCTGAAAAAAATACCGCTCAGCCACCTGATGAGGGTTTGCTTTTACTGCCTGGCGCTTTCCCCCCTTTATCTCTATGGCTTCAGGATTGGATTTGCAGTGAACATAGCCCTGGCAATTTATTATTATATGGGAATAATTGCCGTCAGGCCTGAATCCAGAGTAGCCGCCGCAGCTACTTGCCTCGTACACATACTCTTCCGGTATGAAATGGCATTCTTTAATCCGGTTACTTATGGTGATGTGTTCAGATATCTGAACTTGATCGATTAACAATACACTCCTAATTTGCCGTTTTGTGGATTCTTGTAGTAGGCATAATGCAAAAAGATATGCTTCGCTGTTTCTAGCCGCCCTTAAAAACACACTATCTTTTCATATCAATATAGGTTCATTTCTGTTTAAGCTGCAGAATCAATAATGGAGATAAATTTGTGAGATAGCCCGGGTTAACCGGTTCCGCCAACTTCTGTAGGATTGGATCTAATAATGGAAGATAAAGGGGGTGGTGATGTTGAGTTGGCCATGACGGTAGCAAGGCAGGAAACACAAAATTCAAACCTGGTTCAAAAAAATTAATGCTCTAACAGGAAAGAGAATCATGTCTGATAAATCTATACACGGCGACATAATTAATTGCGCATAAAATCCGAAACTGCTATTTTATATGGATGAAAGCTTTAAGCATATCCGATGCCCAGGATGTTGTTCTTGCCCTGCAAGACGAGATCAGGCGTTCAGATCAGGCACGCTATGACCATAGGCTTCATGCCCTTTTACTTGTTGCCCAAGGCATGAGTTGCCGTCAGGCTGCTCTATACCTAGGTGATTCGCCCCGCACGGTGGCCTACTGGGTTCACCGTTTTGAGCAAGAGGGGTTAGCAGGTCTGGCTGATGCTGACCGCCCTGGCCGGCCTAGACGGCTTAATGAAGATCAACTGGCTGAAGTGGCTGAAGCGGTGAGAGGTTCTCCACTTGATTACGGGCTTGAAAGCGGCCTTTGGGATGGCAAGACCCTTTCCGCCTTCATCTCCAAGCGGTTTTCGGTGGAACTTGGTGTAAGACAATGTCAGCGGCTGTTCAGGCAGCTTGGATTTCGCCTCCGTAAACCACGGCCGGCCACTGCGGGCGCGGACCCGGTAAAGCAAAAGGAATATAAAAAAACTACATGAGTTAGCCGGAGACGATACCGTGGATGTGTGGGCAGTGGATGAGGTTCATTTTCAATTGCACGGTTCAAGATGCCGCATGTGGGTGCCGGCTGAAAACAAGGATCCTGTGGTCTTGCACAATCCCACTCGGCAAAAGGTCGGCTATTTCGGAGCGGTCAGGCTGCGCGACGGCAAGTTCTTTTATGAACGGGAAGAAGAGGTCTTCAATGCCGAGACTTTCTTTTGCTTTGTCAAACGGTTGCGTCAGATCAGCTTATAGCCCTGAGCTAAATCCCATTGAACGAATCTGGAAGCTCACCAGGCGAAAGGCCACCCATAACCGTTACTTCAAAAGCTTGCCCTTCATGATGGTCGCAATTGAGCAACACTTTATGGCATGGGCAAAGCCGAATGAAACTATCAGACGATTATGCGCAATTACTTAAGCCGCTATGTATAAAAAAGAAAAAGACCAATGGGAGCAAGGTATGAGTTCGATTCAATAGGCGACATTTACGGGCAGATTGGATCAGACATTCTATCCTTACCCTCACTGCCGCCAGGCGTTCCCCCAGTGGACATTTTGGCTAAGGCCCTGGCGGGAATCGGTTTAACCGTTTACGCCGGGAAGAACTTTTGGGATAAAGAAGAAATGCGGCGCGCTCAGACTGACAGTTTGCTTGACTCATCAATGCCGTCTACGGTTGACGACCTGGTGAGCAGGGCGGTGGACTTGGGTGTCCGGGTTGATCAACTTGAAGCAGCCTTTAAAGGGTTTCCCGGCACAACTTCAGACAAAAAATTCAAAGCAACAGGCAAGTACGATCAGGTAAAAGCGGAATTGGCCAAAACCAACGATGCGCTTTATGCGGCAATAGAAAAAAACGTGCCCTTGGATGGGTGGATGGAACGGGCCGGTTTTGTGAAATCCGGGGGTACTGTCAAAGATACAGGGATGATCAAGTCCAATATTCCCGGCGCAGTTGTGACCCCACAGAGAAAAACCGGCGTTGTTCCCAAGCAGAGTGTCGAGATAGAAGTGGAGACAGATAACGACTATGGTGAATTTGGCGAGCCCAACCAAAAAGGTGAAGACGGTTGGGGTCACACCCGTGGTGGACAGGGAGGTGGCTACGGCTTTTAGTTCGGCGGGCGGGGAGCGATAATGAAAGTATCCCGGATGGATTATTGTGCCGAACCGTTTTCAAAGCCTGTATTGGGACCAAGGCTGCCTAATTGCATTTCCGCCTGGGCTGCAAATAGTCGCTGATCTTCCAGCCGCCTCCATCGGTGACCAGCTTGATGCAGCCGCCGGCCTTGGTAGTCAGGATTTGGGCACCGGCCCGCCGGAGTCTTTTGCGCACCGCGGCCAGAGGTTTTTTGCCTGTGCAGGAGGCTGAAACCAGCACGGTCTTGGGGCGCAGGCGGAAAAGCAGCTCATCAGTGCATGACCCCCTGCCTCCGCCGTTGGCGGCGGCCAAAACCTGCCCGGCGCCTTGGGGAAGCCGGGGAGCCAGATGGCGTTCCACCCGGTAGCCGTTGCTTCCGGGCAGCCACAAGCGGGTCTCTTTCAGGGCCAGGCCCAGCCAGAGAGAAGCGTCGCTTGCCTTTTTAATGCCCGGCGGAACGCCCTTTGGCGGCGGCCAGACAATCATAATCTCCGCCCCGCCCAGCTTGTTGATAGGGCTGAGTTCCTTGTTTGTACGCAGCGGTATACCCCTTTGGTTCGCCAGCTTGATTAGCCCGGCATAGGCACCCCGGCCGGGGCTATGGCCATTGGTCCAGATTTCCCGGGGCTCAAACCAGCGGGCGATGAAGGGCAGGCCGCCGCAGTATTCCATGGAGCTGTTCGAGGCCGCCACGATATCCAGCTTGCTGACGCCCTGGGACCACAAAAAGGGGGCTATCACGGCCTGGCCGAAATCAAATTCGCTGCCCCGCCAGCCTCCGCCGTCTATGAGCATGACCTGGCCCTGGGGCAGCCGGGCCACCGTGGCGTGACCCGAGTCCATATCCAGCATCCATACCGTAAGCTTTCCGTCCGGTGAGGGCGGCGTGATGTGCAAGATGAGCGCCGCAGCCATGGCCGCAGCAAGCCCCGCACCGCAGATCAGACGCCAGCGGCCCCGCATGACTGCCAGGGCCAGCACCAGGGCATAGAACAAACCCGCCGCCCAGGGTCCCGGCCCGGCCAGATGGGCTACGGCCCAGTCCGGCGCGGCCAGATATTTGATATATGCCAATAACCAGCCGGCCCCGCTGAGGGCCGGTTCCCACACGGCCAGCCCTGCCTGAGGCCAGATCAGGCCTAGCCCCGCACCCAAAAGGGCCAAGGGAAGGATCAGCGAGGCCAGAAGGGGAACCGCCACCATATTGGCCGGAATCATTAGCCAGGGCAGCTGGTGAAAGTGCAGCATGGTCAGCGGCAGCAAAAGCGGCCCCACCACCGCGCTTACCAGCCAGGAGCCCAGTATCCACCAGATAAGGCGGGATGCCGGACGCCGTTTTTCCAGCCGCCGGGCCAGGGGGGCCGCCACCAGCAGGATGCAGCACACCGCCGTGAAGGATAGCTGGAAGCTGAGCTCCAAGGGGGAGTTGGGCCATAGCGCGGTGATGATGACGGCGGCCAGGGCCAGGCCGCCCGAAGCGCGGTAGGGCCGGTTCACCATGAGCGCGCCCACCAGACAGGCGGCCATTATGAAAGCCCGCAGGGTGGGGGTGGACCAGCCCGCCAGGGCGGCATAGGCCAGGCAGGGCAACAGGGCCAAACCGGCGGCCAGCTTTGGCACCGGAACCCTGAGGGCAAGGCCCGGTATGGCCGCCAGAACCAGACGCAGCACCAGCACCGCAAGGCCCCAGACCATGGCCATATGAAGACCGGATATGGCCAACAGGTGCGCGGTGCCGGTGGCGGCAAATTCATCCCGCACCCCCCGGGGAAGTCCTCCGCGCTGACCCAGAATCAGGGCGCGCAAAAGCCCCCGGTCGGGGCCGGGCGGCAAGCGGTCCAAAAGGCGGCCCAATAGCTGGCGCAGCTTTTCAAACCAAAGCCCCACGCCCTGCTGCCGGTCCGGGCCCAAATGGGCAAAGCCCTGCTTGGGGCTGACATAGCCCCTGACCCTGATCCCCTTGGCCGCCATGAAAGCCGCATAGTCAAACGAGCCCGGATTGGCAAAGGATGTGAAGGTTTTGAGCCGCACCCGGGTCCGGATCAGCTCACCCACTTCCGGCGCGGGCAAATCGCCGCTCAGGCTGAGACTGACCAGCCCGCTCACCAGCCTTTTGTCCAAAAGCCGCGCCTCGACCAGCAGGGAGGTGTTTTTGCCCCGGGGCTCGGGGGCCTTGACCAGCCTGGCCTGCAAAAGCTGGGGCCTGGAATTCAACCACAGGCTGACATGGCCGGGGTGCAGCTGCCGGGAAGCATGCTGGCTGAAAAGCCCCGCGCCAATAAGCAGGCAAAAGAGGCTGAACAGCCAGGCGGGAATGCGGCCCCGGGCCCATCCCGCCCATAGCAGCCATATCCCGGCCAGTCCGGCCAGGCCCAGCAGCGGCCAAGCCGGGAGCGTGAACTGCCAGGCTGCCAGCACGCCGGCCACCATGGCTATGGCGGCGGGTATCAGAGGGTGCATGAACAGCATGGGGCACATTGTGCATCATGCCGGACAATTTATAAAGAGATTAGCTCAAGCCTGACGCCCGGGCAAAAGGTGAGTGGACTCAATCTATTGGGCGGGGCGGTTTTACTCCTGCTCCCGGGATACCTCGGCCCCGGCGCTGGTCAGTTTCTGGTCAATGCGTTCATAGCCCCGGTCCAGGTGATACACCCGGGATATGTGGGTCTCTCCCTGGGCGGCCAGCCCGGCCAGCACCAGGCAGGCGCTGGCCCGCAGATCGGTGGCCATCACCGGAGCTCCGGTGAGCGCGCGCACGCCCCGCACAAAAGCGGTGGAGCCGTTCAGCTCTATATCCGCTCCCATGCGGCGCAGCTCGGCCACATGCATCATGCGGTTTTCAAAGATGGTCTCGTTGATGGTTGCGCTGCCCTTGCTGAGGCACATAAGCGCCATGAACTGGGCCTGCATATCGGTGGGGAATCCGGGGTAGGGGCTGGTGTTGATGCTCACCGGTTTGGGTGAACGCCGGGCCGAGACCACCAGGCCCTGGGGGGTGGGCTGGAAACGCACTCCGGCTTCCTTGAGCTTGCCCACCACGGCGGTGAGATGCTCCAGGGGGGCTTCGGCAAGGGTCAGCTCCCCCTTGGTGATGGCGGCGGCCACCATATAGGTGCCGGCTTCGATGCGGTCCGGCATAACCCGGTGATCAATGGGGCCAAGCTCATCCACCCCGCTGATCTCCAGGGTGGCGGTTCCAGCCCCTTCGATGCGTGCTCCCGCCTTGATCAGGGCGCTGGCCAGGTCCACCACTTCGGGCTCCCGGGCCGCGTTTCTGAGCACCGTTTTGCCCTTGGCCAGAGAGGCGGCCATCAAAAGGTTCTCGGTGCCGGTCACGGTGACCATGTCAAAGGTGATCTCGGCTCCCTTCAGGCGTTTGGCCTCGGCCACCACATAGCCCTCTTCCAGGCGTATCTTGGCCCCCATGGCCTCCAGGCCCTTGAGGTGCTGCTCTATGGGCCGCTCGCCTATGGCGCATCCCCCGGGCAGGCTGACCCGGGCGCTGCCTCTTTTGGCCACCAGGGGGCCCAGGGCCAGTACGCTGGCCCGCATGGTCTTGACCAGTTCATAGGGGCATTCCACCCCTTGGGCCTTGGCGTTGTCGATTATGGTTTCACCGGTTTTGCCGTTCACCCTGGAGCCCAGGGTGGTCAAAAGCCTCCCCATGGTGTTCACATCCCTGAGCTGGGGGGTGTTGGTCAGCCGGTTGCGTCCGTTGTTCAGTATGGTGGCGCACATCAGCGGCAAGGTGGCGTTTTTGGAACCGCTCACCCGCACCCGTCCCACCAGGGGGTTGCCTCCGGATAATACCAGCTTATCCATAATCTCCTCGCTGACAGATGAGCACTCGCTCAATATCGGCCAAATCCCGGGCTGTGGAAATATCCTCGAACACTCCGGCGCGCCGGGCCAAGGCCATGGCCTTTTGGGCCTGTCCGGCCCCCAGTTCGATGAGCAGCCACCCCCCCGAACGCAGGTAGGCTCCTGCGCCAAATATGATATTCCGGGTGACTTCAAGACCTTCATCATCAGCCCACAGGGCCTCCTTCGGTTCCCAATCCCGCACTTCGGGCGAAAGCTCCTGGTATTCCCCCGGAGCCACATAAGGCGGATTGGCCGTGATCATTTCAAAAAATCCGCCGCTGGCCGCCACCGGATCATAAAGCGAACCCTTGAGGAACCGCACCCGGCCGCCGCCTTCCAGGCCAGCCGCATTTTCATTGGCATAGGCCAGGGCCTGGCGGCTCGAATCAACCGCCGTGACCCGGGCCCGGGGCAGCTCATGGGCCAGGGCCAGGGCAACGGCTCCGCTGCCGGTGCAAAGGTCCAAAATACGAATGTCCTGATCTTGCGGCAGCCGGGCGATGGCCTCTTCCACCAGGTGCTCGGTTTCGGGCCGGGGCACCAGCACTCCGGGGCCCACCTTCAGATCCAGGCCCCAGAATTCGCGGCGGCCCAGGATATAGGCCATGGGCTCATGCCTTTTACGCCTTATGAGCAGTTCCTTGAATCCGGCCAGTTCGGCCGCATTGAGGGGCTGGTCATAGCGCATATATAGCCCGACCCGCTCCAGTCCCATAACCTGAGCCAGCATCAGCTCGGCGGACAGACGGGCGGACCCTATGCGGTGCTTTTCAAGATATGCTTGTGCCCAGGTGATAAGACGGCCGACGGTCCAGGTATCTTTCTGGCTCATCCCTAGTTTTCGGAACCGGCGGCCTTCATGGCTTCGGTTTGGAAGTAGGCTATGATGGGCGGTATCAGCTCGCTCATATCCCCTTGCAGGATCTGCTCAAGCTTGTAAAGGGTCAAGTTGATGCGGTGATCCGACACCCGCCCCTGGGGGAAGTTGTAGGTGCGGATGCGCTCCGAACGGTCGCCGGAGCCCACCAGGATTTTGCGGGCCGAGGCCTCCTTGGCGTGAGCCTCCTGGGCCATCTTGTCATAGATGCGGGCTTTGAGCACCTTCATGGCCTTGACCTTGTTCTTGGATTGGCTCTTTTCATCCTGGCAGGAGACCACAATGCCGGTGGGCATGTGGGTGAGGCGCACCGCCGATTCGGTCTTGTTCACGTGCTGGCCGCCGGGTCCCGAAGCCCGGAAAAGGTCCAAACGGATGTCATCCGGTTTGATGTCCACTTCCACGTCTTCGGCTTCGGGCAATACCGCCACGGACGCGGCGGATGTGTGTATGCGTCCCTGGGATTCGGTCTCGGGCACCCGCTGCACCCGGTGCACCCCGGATTCGTATTTAAGCTGGCTGTAGGCTCCCTTGCCGGTGATCATTACGATGACCTCTTTATAGCCGCCCGCGGCGGTTTCGTGGGAGGACATGATCTCGGTCTTCCACTTCATGATGTCGGCAAAGCGCAGATACATGCGCAAAAGGTCGCCCGCGAAAAGTCCGGCTTCGTCTCCGCCGGTGCCGGCCCGGATCTCCAAGATGACGTTTTTTTCGTCATTGGGGTCCTTGGGCAGCAGCAGCACCTGCATTTCCTTTTCAAGCTCTTCCAGGCGCTCTTTGCCCTCATCTATCTCGGCCCGGGCCAACTCCACCATTTCAGGGTCCGGATCGTTTAAAAGCTCCGTGTTTTCCTCTATCTGCGTGGTGATGGACATGTATTCGTTGTAGGCCGCCACTATGGGCGAGAGGTCCGAATGCTCCTTGGCGGTTTTCTGGAAGGTTTCGGTGTTGCCCAGCACTTCCGGATCGGCCATCATGCATTCCAGTTCGCCATGGCGTTGGGTCAAATCTGCAAGCTTGGATAGTATTTGAGAAGCAAGGGCCATGGGTACCTACAGTATTACAGCGCGATGCTGATAGAGATTTTTTACAGAACCACCTCGGAGGCTTCAGCCTCTTGGGGTGTATTGACAGCGGCTTTCAGGGCTTCCAGGGCGATTTCCAGCTGATCATCCGAGGGCTCTTTGGTGGTGAGCCTCTGCATTTGCAGCCCGGGCCACAAAAGGCATGCCCAGATGCCTTTGCCTTTACGCTTGCCCGCGGCCCGAATCACCTCGTAAGAGATCCCCGCTATGGGAAGCATCAGAATAATCTTGATGCCGATGAGCAACAGGTGATTCACCAGCCTTATGTCGGACAGGGCCGGGAACATGGGTAATATGCCCGCAAACAAAAAAACCGACACCATAAGCACCACCAACAGAAAAGCGGTGCCGCATCTGGGATGCAGACGCGAATAGCGCCGCGCGTTTTCCACGCTCAATTCATCGCCGGCCTCAAAGCAGTAGATGGACTTGTGTTCCGCGCCGTGGTACTCGAAGACCCGGCGGATATCCCGCATAAGCGATATCACCCAGATGTAGCCCACAAAGAGCAGCATCTTGATGACGCCGTCCACCAAGTGAAACCACAGGCTGTCCACATCAAAGCCAAAGGCCTCCAGATCTCCCAGCCACATGGAGATCAGGTGGGGCAGGGCCACAAAAAGGCCCAGGCCCGCCAGGAGGGCTACGGCCAAGGTGGCCCCCATGGCCCAGGGACCGAGCTGCTCGTCTTCTTCTTCCAAGGCCTGATGGGCGGAAAAGGTCAGGGCCTTCATGCCCAAAACCAGGGTTTCGCCCAATATTACTGGTCCCCGGAAAAAGGGCCAGCCCAGGGCCTTGAAGCGCTCGGACAAAGGCCGGAAGGGATCGCTTTTCACCATGATGTCACCCGAAGGACGGCGAACCGCCACGCACAGCCTTTTGGGGGCCTTCATCATGACCCCCTCTATGACTGCCTGGCCGCCTACCGTTTCCGGATTCATCAGAGCCATGGGCAGGTGCCGCAGTTTAGGATTCTTCTTCGGGAGCCACGTCGGCCTGGGCCAAACGTTCGGCCTCCATCTCGGCCGCCTTGCCCCTGAAAGCATCCAAATGCGCGTACTTTTTGTAGAACCGCTCAACACGGCCAGCCGAGTCGACCAGCTTCTGCTTGCCGGTGAAGAAAGGATGGCAAGCGGAGCAAATCTCCACGTGGATCTTGTCGGCGGTGGAGCCGGAGGTAAACTCGTTGCCGCAGGCGCAGCGTACCGGCACTTCTTTATACTCAGGATGTATTCCCGTTTTCATTTTCCATACTCCAAATAGTGGATTGCGCAGCCAACAAGTATAGCCTTAATTCGGCCCGGCGCAACCCTAATGGCTTTCAATCTATCAGAATAAGTACTTTTTCTGGCATTGCCAGTTTTGTCGCGGTCTTTTTATGATACCGGCCACAGCACGCCGCCGCCAGGGCATTGTGCAATGGCCGTAAAGTTATGTGCAATAAGCCGGTTAGCGGCTCATTGAATCCAAGAAGTCCTGGTTGCTCTCGGTGCCTTCCATTTTTTCCAGCAAGAACTCCATGGCATCCACGGCTGTGAGCGGACTGAGCAGCTTTCTTAAGATGCGCACCCGGTTCAGCTCCATTTCGGCCAGCAAGAGTTCCTCTTTGCGGGTGCCGGAACGGTTCATGTCTATGGCCGGGAAGACCCGCTTGTCGGAAAGCTTGCGGTCCAGGTGGATTTCCATGTTGCCGGTGCCTTTGAACTCCTCGAAGATCACCTCGTCCATGCGGGAGCCTGTGTCCACCAAGGCGGTGGCGATGATGGTGAGAGAGCCTCCATCCTCTATATTACGGGCGGCGCCAAAGAAGCGTTTGGGCCTGTGCAAGGCGTTGGAGTCCACACCGCCGGAGAGGATCTTGCCCGAGGGCGGCACCACGGTGTTATAAGCCCGGGCCAGGCGGGTGATGGAGTCCAAGAGGATCACCACGTCACGTTTATGCTCCACCAAGCGCTTGGCCTTTTCGATCACCATTTCAGCCACCTGCACGTGGCGCTGGGCGGGCTCGTCAAAGGTGGAGGAAATCACCTCGCCTTTGACCGAACGCTGCATGTCGGTCACTTCCTCGGGGCGCTCATCGATCAGAAGCACGATGAGGGTCACCTCGGGGTGGTTCTCCTCCAGCGAATGGGCGATATTCTGCAAAAGCATGGTTTTACCGGTGCGGGGCGCGGATACGATCAGTCCGCGCTGACCCTTGCCGCAGGGCACCATGAGGTCCATTACCCGGGCGGAGTAATTTTTGGGTTTGCCCTTAACTTCCAGCAGGATGCGGTCTTCGGGATACAAGGGCACCAGGTTGTCGAACAGGATTTTGTCCCGGGCGACCTCCGGGGCCTCCATATTGATCGATTCGACCTTCAGGAGTGCAAAATAACGCTCGCCCTCTTTGGGGGGGCGGATCTGCCCGGAGATGGTGTCGCCGGTGCGGAGGTTGAAACGCCGGATTTGGGATGGTGATACGTATATGTCGTCGGGTCCGGGAAGATAGTTATAGTCAGGTGCACGCAAAAAGCCGAATCCGTCGGGCAGGATTTCCAGGGTTCCTTGTCCGTAGATGGCTCCGTTCCGGGCGGCCTGGGCGGTTAAGAGGCTGAAGATCAGCTCTTGCTTTCGCATGCCCGCCGCGCCGTCAATGCTCATCTCTTTGCCCATGGCGGTAAGCTCCGCTATGGGTTTTTCCTTGAGATGGACTATGTTCATGCTGCCGCCGTTATCGCCCGCTTTTGATTTGGCGCTGGCTGTTTTTCGGCTGGTGCTGGCCGTTTTTCGGCGTGCTGGTTTTTTTTCTGCTTTGGGTTCTTGCTTGCTATTGCCTTCCATGTACTTGCCTTATTGCTGGGTTGAAAATCTTTTTATCCTGCTGGGACCGTCCCGGATGAGACCGGCCTGGTGTCAAATTGAATAGGGGGCACGAAACCGCGCGCCGGCTCTAGTTGTTTGATTGCCTTAGGATAGTTAGATAAATCGGACCTTGTAAGTGGATTATTCTATTAATGGGCCTTAGGGTCTAAGACCGGAATAAAAAAGGTTTCTGCGAGATCAATATCTTTTTTATGGGGCCGGCCTTTATAAAACCGGCATATTTTCAATCAACGCATACTCTTTCCCGTTTGATCTGTAAACCTGGGGCTTTCAGCCCACGCCAGCCTAATCTTCCCATTAAGGAATCAATTACACAGTTTTGGCTGATCGGCTCAGCGTAATGTGATTGGCGGAAACGGACTGAACGGCGCTTGCCTGCGATATCCCCCCCAACGCCTCTGGCCCTCACACTCCACTGTAGATTTGGAGCCAAACGGCACGCACCTCCCCCAGAGTGTCTTCTAAGGGGCCTGAGTTGTCAACTAAAAAGGTGGCTTGCTTGCGCTTTTCCTCTATGGGAAGCTGGGCGGCAAGAGCTTTCAGCGCTTGCGCTTTTGTGATCCGGTCCCGGGCCATAAGCCGCTCAATCTGCACTCGGGCCGGAACATAGACCAAAATTATAGTCGGATATTGCCGGTGCCACCCGGTTTCAAACAAAAGCGGCACATCAACCAAGGCCACATCATCCGGATTGCGGAGGGAAAGCTCTTCGAGCCGGCGCTTTACCTGGGCCCGGATCAGAGGGTGCAGAATTTGGTTTAAGGTCCGCCGGGCTCCGGAATCGCTGAATACAGTCTCCCGCATTGCGGCCCGGTCCAGCTCTCCATTTTGATTGATATAGCCGGGTCCGAAGGCTTCCATCACCTGTTTCAGTCCGGGACTCCCCGGCTGCACCACTTGGCGGGCGATAAGGTCCGTATCTATTATGTGCGCCCCCAGATCTCTAAACATCCCAGCCACGGTGGACTTCCCGCTGGCAATGCCGCCGGTAAGCGCAGCTATGTTCAAAGATAAACCGTACATATCTGCCTTTGTAACCAGGTGGGCAAAAAAAAGCAACGACCGGTTTGCAAAGTAGCATAAGAGTGTGAGAATATCAGGACATTATGTAACCAGGAGAGAAAAATGAGACGAGTTCTTTTTAAAGCGCTCGGCTTGTATATATTTTGCGGGCTGAGCCTTTGCGCCTTGATTACAGCACCTCAGGCTTATAGCGCACCCTTTAAGCTTCCCCAGGCCGTCAGGGCCGGACTTAACACCTGGATCAATCCCCCGGCTAGCGGGGTCGAGCTGAGCGCCAAGGATTTCCCAAGCGGACATATAATGGGACATGTGATCGGCCAGTTCGCAGGCCCGGACAAAACCGCCCATGTGTGCGCCATTTATGCCATCAAAGCCGAACCCGGTTTATACACTTCATTAAAAAAGGCCCCGCCTCAATACTTTCATCAGGTGAAGGGTTTTTGGCTGGCCGGCAGTCCATACCACGGTGAAGCAGAGGGTGAACATGCGGTGCAGTGGCTGTACAGCGATCCTTCCTACACCGGTTATGACATAAAGTGCAAAAACTTCGGCGCGCGGATCAACTTCCGCGTCAGCCCCAAAAGCCAGGGGCAAGACCTGTATCTGGTGGTCTTGAGCAAAAAACCCGGCGTGCAGATTTCATTGCAGCTCAAGTTTCCGGGAGATCCGGATGCTGAGGTGGCGGAATACGGCAGTTCTCCGCCCTGGTGCCCCGAGAGCCACGGGGTGGCTTGGGGTTATGTAATGACCCGCATTCCTTTGGTCATTCCGGCCCCCGGCCCAGACATGCCGCCGGTGGCTGGAGATGATGCAGGATGCGAAAATGGCTGCAAGGGCAGGCTTGCCCTCAAAAGGGTGGAGGTGGGAAGCGCGCTGCCCTCCACCCAGCCCGCCCTGCCCGACGGGGGCTGCCCTGCCGGTTTCAGCCGGATTCAAACCGCCAAGGACGAAAAGCAATGCCTGGGCTGCGATCCGGGCAAGAGCCTGGCCGTTATCGGCAGCAATAACGGGCGCAAACAAGCTGCCTGCCTGCAGTGCCCCAAGGGCTACCAAACCATCATGATGAAGCGCGAGGCGGGCAAGGATGAAACCGGCGCGGCTTGGAGCAAAGACACCTACGCCTGCCTTGAGTGCGAAAAAGGCTATCAGCTGGTGTTTCCCATACAGCGCCGGGGCAAGCATCCGGACGGCGCCCGCTTCGTGGAACGCGAGGCAATGTGCTGGCGCTGCCCGGAGGGGAAAGCCATCAAGGAAAAGGCGGAGACCAAACAACTGCCTGACGGATCAACCTTGCAAAGCAAGGTCTACAGCTGCGAGTGATCCCGCTTAACCAGTTCGCGCAGCACCAGCCGGAAATCCGCAGGCAAGGGGGCCAGGCAGGTGATGCGCTCCCGGCTCACCGGATGTATGAAACTCAGGTTGACGGCATGCAATAGCTGGCGGGACGCCGTTATTACGGCTTGACCCACGGGGCCGGGGGGCAGTTTGCGCGTGGATCTTTTCCCGTAAAGCTGATCCCCCACCACGGCATGGCCCAGTTCTGAAAGATGCACCCGGATTTGATGGGTGCGACCGGTGGCTATCTTAACCCGCAACAAGCTGAATTCCGGCTCAAAGCGCCGCACCACCCGCCAGGTGGAGACCGCCGCTTTGGGATGTTTGCTTTTGGTGGACATGCGTTTGCGGTCCACCGGATGGCGGCCGATGCCCGCCTTATTCTGCCCGGCGGCTTTTGGCTGGCCCCAAACCAGAGCCAGGTATTCCTTGTCCACCCGTCCGGCTGCAAATGCCGTGACCAAGCCGCGCTGGGCCCGGTCGGATTTGGCGGCCACCAAGGCCCCGGAGGTGTCTTTATCCAGGCGGTGCACAATGCCGGGCCTGGTTTTGCCGCCTATTTCGGTCAGCTCGCCGCAATGATACAACAGTCCATGAACCAAGGTGTAATCATCATGTCCCGGAGAAGGATGCACCACCACATTGGGGGGCTTGTTGATCACGATGAGATGTTCGTCCTCATAGAGCACCGCCAGCTCCATGGCCCGGGGGGTGAGGTCCAGGGGGGTGGGGTCGGGCAGCTGCACCAGAGCCGTTTCCCCGGCTGCGGCTTTCTGGGCGGCCCTCGCCGTTTTCCCCTCAAGGGTGATGTGCCCTTCCTTAATAAGCCGCTGCACCTGGGCCCGGGAAAAATCCGGCCCCAAAAGACTGCACAGCACCTGGTCAAGGCGCTGTCCGCCGGCATCTTGGGGAATGGTGAGCTGTATATTGGTCATAGCTTCTAATAATACATGCAGGCTAAAAAGAAATCCCAAGTTACATCCCGCATGTTGCGAAATGCACCTGGGAAAATAACGCTTGCTGTTCAACGGGCAGAAGCCGGGAGCCCTCAGATAACGAAAATCTGCTCCACCTCGGCTTCTATGTCCGCCTCGCTGCTTTCCTTGGCTATGGAGAGTTCCTTAACCAAAAGGCTGCGGGCGGTATCCAGCATTTTGCGCTCACCAAAGCTAAGCTCTTTGCCTTCTTTTAAAAGGAACAGATCCCGCAGCACCTGGGCCACCTCAAAGACTGATCCGGTTTTGATCTTTTTCATGTAGTCGCGGTAACGCCGGTTCCAAGGCTGGTTGTCTATGATTACATCCCTTTCGCGCAGGATACTGTAAACTTTGAGAACGTCCCCATTGTCAATCACAGGCCTGAGCCCCACAGATTCAGCATTGGTGGTGGGGATCATGATTTTCATGTCATTGTCCAGAATTCTCATAATGTAGAATTTCTGGGGGATTCCACTGATCTCTTGGGCCTCTACGGCTTCGATCACTCCGACTCCGTGGGCAGGGTATACGGCCAGTTGGCCCGCCTTGAACATGGGGCGCTCCAGGTAAACGGTTACCGAGGTGTAAACAATTTATAGCAGTTGAATCAATATTTTAACACATAACGTTTTAGTGTCAACTTAAAAGAAAAATCAGCAATTTTATGGGTTCGCAGCTGATTTGTATATAGAAAAGATAGCGTAATTTAATAAATTCACCTGTTTTTTACACTTAAAAGCCTGGAATCGGGGTCTTGGCTGGGTGGATTAAGCTTTATCAGTGAATGGTTTGAGCATGCGGCTCAGGCCATGAACCTATCTTTATCTTTATTTTACACAGCATCTTATCTTTTGATATGGGCTGGAACCGAGCTTGCCTTCTCACATAAAAAAAACTGGTCGGCGTATCCTGATGGGTTTTTCGCGAGCCGGGGGACAAGGGGGGATGGTGAGGTGGCGTGCCGCCACAGGCAAATGGCCGCAAGCCATACTCGGAGACCGGCTGATCAATAACGGCCTGACCCTTTCGGCTGCCGCAGCTTGCGGCTTTGACCACCAAAAGGCGCAGAATCCCCCCTGGATGTTTTCTTCTCTTATCCTTTTGTAATCACAATGCTTTATATGCTATCTATAAGATATAAATGAATAAATAACCTAAAATTGCCTCCGGTGGCCCAAGGGGCTTATCGCTTTTGGATGATCCAAAAGCTCGCAGCCCCTTAGGAATCCCCCTAACAAAAGATCAGGTGCCGTGACGTTATGAACCCCGCACTATTTGCCCGGTAGCGATGTTTTGATCAGCAGTGCTTCTGTGCTCACTGAAGCATAATTCAGGGCATATTATATGACTGGCGGACGGTGCTGATTAAGCAGCGCAAGGGTCAATTGCAGGAGGCAGGCTAAGCTCCACACATCCACTGATAAGCACCTGCCCTCACCCGCCCCCCCCACAACGGTGCTCCTTATCGCTGCGCAAAAAAAGGGCCGGTCATCCTTATGGGGTGACCGGCCCTTGTCAGGCTTATGTCAGCTCAAGGCGGCTCTTTTTTAGATCAGACCGGCGTAACCGGCCAGCACCGGAGCCAGGACCAGGCTGACCACGCTCATCAGCTTGATGAGGATGTTCATGGCGGGACCGGAGGTGTCCTTGAAAGGATCGCCTACGGTGTCGCCCACGACCGCGGCCTTGTGGTTGTCAGAACCCTTGCCGCCATGATGACCTTCTTCGATGTATTTCTTGGCGTTGTCCCAGGCGCCGCCGCCGTTGGACATGAACAGGGCCAGGAATACGCCCATCACGGTAGCGCCCAAAAGCGCGCCGCCCAAGGCTACGGGGCCCAAAATGAATCCCACGGCTACAGGGGTGGCCACGGCCAGCACGCCGGGGGCCACCATCTTTTTGATGGCTGCCTGGGTGGCAATGGTGACGCAGGTCTCCGGATCGGGGTCCGCACCCTCTTTGCCTTCCAGAAGGCCGGGGATCTCGCGGAACTGGCGCCGGATTTCTTCCACCATGGCCATGGCGGCCTCG
The DNA here is from genome assembly GCA_963675675.1 of Desulfarculaceae bacterium. Classification (GTDB taxonomy): domain Bacteria; phylum Desulfobacterota; class Desulfarculia; order Desulfarculales; family Desulfarculaceae; genus Dethiosulfatarculus. Next base: position 4,808,779 of record OY776512.1, on the reverse strand, counting down.
CCCACACTGGTCATGGTCATGGCGGCGGCCATCATGGGCACCAATGCGCCGAGTAGCACGCCGATAACCACAATGGGATCGGTGATGTTAATAATGCTCACCTTGGCGGCCTGGGTAAAGGCCACAAACAGGGCCAGGGCGGTCAGAGCGGCGGAGCCGATGGCGAAGCCCTTGCCCACTGCGGCGGTGGTGTTGCCCAAAGCGTCCAGAGAGTCGGTGATCTTGCGGGTTTCTTCGCCCAGGCCGGCCATCTCGCTGATGCCGCCGGCATTGTCGGCGATGGGGCCGTATGCGTCCACGGTCATGGTGGCGCCAACGGTGGCCAGCATACCCACGGCGCTTAAGCCGATGCCGTAAATGCCGGAAACCTTGTAGCCGACGTAGGTGGCCACGCAGATACCCAGGATGGGAAGTGCGGTGGAGCGCATGCCTACGGCCAGGCCGGAGATGATTACAGTGGCGGGACCGGTTGCCGAGTTCTCGGCGATCTCGCGGACCGGAGCCATGGAGGTGTAGTATTCAGCGAAGAGTCCGATTGCGATACCGCAAATTAGGCCGGAGATAATGGCCCACCACGGCCCGCTGGGCAGGCCCATGGCGCTGCAGATTATATAAGTGATGATGGCGAAGATGACGGCGGCCACAAAAGTGGTGTAGCGCAGTGCGCCGGCCGGATCACCCTTTTCAAAGACCTTGATGGAGAAAACGCCAACAAAGGAACTCAGAAGGCCCGCCATAACGGCCAGCACCGGGAAGGCCATCAGCACCAAACGGCTGGCGGTGTCGTCCTTGAGGCCCAAGCTGGTCAAAAGGGCGGCGGAGGCGGTGGCCCCGATGGCCACGGTGGCGATGACCGAACCCACATAGGACTCGAAAATGTCCGCGCCCATGCCTGCGATATCACCCACGTTGTCGCCCACGTTGTCGGCGATCACGCCGGGGTTGCGCGGGTCGTCCTCGGGGATTCCCGCTTCGACCTTGCCCACCAGGTCCGCACCAACGTCAGCGGCCTTGGTGTACACGCCGCCGCCCACGCGGGCGAACAGGGCGATGGAGCTGGCGCCCATGGCGAAGCCGTTGATATAGGTTGCAGTTGCCGGATCGTCACCAAAAATATAGAACCAAAAACCAAGTCCGAAAAGACCAAGGGAAGCTACCGAAAGCCCCATGACCGAGCCGCTGAAATAAGAAATGTTCAGGGCCTTGGCCTGGCCTTCTTTGTTGGCGGCTTCGGCGGTGCGGGAGTTGCCGATGGTGGCGGAGCTCATGCCGGAGAAACCGGCGATCATCGAGCAGATAGCGCCGGTCACAAAAGCGATGGCGGTCCAGGGCACGCTGCTTATGGCAATGCGGGAGTCGACCACCAGCCACAAAAGTATGAATACTGCGCCGATGAAGATGGCCAGCACCGAGTATTCCTTCTTGAGGAAGGCCATGGCGCCAGCGTGAATTTGACCTTCCAGCTTCTGCATAAGAGCATTGCCGTTAGGCTGTTTTTTTACGTAACCATAAATCAAGTACGCGATCAGCAGGCCCACCAGAGCCAGAATCGGCGCTGCTACAGTTAATCCAATCATTACACCCTAACCTCCCTTTGCAGGTTATTTCCGGTGGAAATTTTGCATGGCCGCATCGACTCCGTGCGCGATTAAATCTTCCAGGCAGTCTGCGGCAATATCCACCGTTTGACTAATTAATTCGCGTTGATCGGAGTAAAACCCTTCCAACACGAACCGTTCTATGGGTTCCGCGAAACGGGGCCGTCCGATCCCCACTTTCAGGCGCATGAAATTTTCGGTCCCCAATGCAGCAATGATGGACCGGATTCCATTGTGCCCGGCGGCGCCCCCTTTTCGCGTAACTTTTAAGCGGCCAGGCTCCAGATCCAAATCATCATGCACAACGACCACTTGCTGAGACGAAAGGTCAAAGTACGATGAGAGGGCATGGGCAGCCTGTCCGCTGCGATTCATATATGTCTGGGGCAGGGCCAACACCACCTGCCGATTTTTCACCCGGCCCTTTCCCCAAAGGGATTGAAAATGCCGGGTTCTGAGGCCTCCCCGGCCCAAACCGATTCCAGCCCGGCGGGCCAGTTCTTCGACCACATCGGCGCCGAGATTGTGACGACTATCACAATATTTGACGCCGGGATTTCCCAGCCCCAAGACCAGGACTGGCTCTTGGGGCGGATCGTTCAGCGCGGGCAAGTGTATTGTCCCTAGTCCCCGGACTCTTCAGAGGCCTCGGCGGCTTCGCCCTCGCCCTCTTCGCCTTCCTCCTCCTCCAGCTCTTCGCTGACCTTGGGCAAGGCAACGGAGACCAAGGGGAAGTTTTCTTCGAATACTGCTTCTACACGCTCCGGGGTGACCAGGTCGGCTATATGGAGAGCCTCATCCAAGCCCAGATCGGAGATGTCTATATCAAGGTCATCGGGAATATCTTTGATGGTGCCCTTCAGGGTGACGGAATAGTAGGCCGTGGATAGTTGGCCTCCTTCGTCCAGCCCCTTGGGAGTGCCGATGAAGTTGAGCGGGATATCCAGGGTTAGTTCCTGGTCGTCGCTCACCTCGTAGAAATCCACGTGAAGGATTTTGCGGCCCAGATAATCTGCCTGCACCTCCTGCAGAAGAGCATCCTTGGGCTTGCCGTCGTCGTTTTCCAGTTTCAAAAACGCCACGGAACCAGAGACTTGGCGCAGGACCTTCTGCAGGTCCGCCGATTCCACCACCAAGCTCTCGCCAGGTTTGCCAGCGCCATAGATTACAGCAGGCACCTGGCCCGCAGCTCGCATCTTGCGGGCGGCTTCCTTGCCGGTCGTGGTTCTGTTGCTGACCGCCAGCTTAATTTGTTTCATAACTATTCTGCCTCCTTGCGGACCCTACGCGGGCCGCCGGACTAGGGTAAGATAATGCAATTTTTCACATAAGGCAATCATTTTCCATTATGCCGGGGTGATTACCTTTGTATAAAAATCAGTTTACATTCGATGGTTGTAGAGATCAACTATCTGTTATAATTCGTTTTTCATGAATGCGGGGCAAAACGTATGTTCTGCCCCGTCAAGGTTAATTCTTATGCTTTTACACCCGGCGCCTCCACCGGGTCAAACAATCAGCCCCTATACAAACAGTGAACTAACCGAATCCTCCATGTGGATGCGGCGGATGGCCTCTCCCAAAAGCTTGGCCACCGACAGGCTGATGATGCCGCATTTTTCGGCTGCCTCTGGATTCACCGGAATGGTATTGGTCACCACCACCCGGCTTATGGGGCTTTCTTCCAGCCTGGCGAGCGCCGGACCGGAAAGCACCGCATGAGATGCGCAGGCCCACACCCCGCGTGCGCCTTGAGCCATGATGGCCCGGGCGGCCTCGGTCAAGGTTCCGGCTGTGTCTATCATGTCATCCACCACCACGGCCAGTTTGCCTTCCACGCTGCCGATGATGTTCATGGCCTCGGCCACGTTGGCGGCTTCCCGCCGCTTGTCGATGATGGCCAATCCGGCCTGCAGGCGGGTGGCTATGGCCCGGGCCCGCTCAACGCCTCCGGCGTCCGGGCTGACAATGACCGCATCGCCGCTCAAGTTTTTGCGCAGGTAATCCAGGATGACCGGAGCCGCAAACAGGTGGTCCACCGGCAGGTTGAAAAATCCGCCGATCTGTCCTGCATGCAAGTCCATGCAAAGCATGCGTCCGGTGCCCGCGGTTTCGAACATGTCGGCCACCAGCTTGGCGCTGATAGGCACCCGGGGCGCGACCTTGCGGTCCTGGCGCGCATAACCGTAATAAGGCACCACGGCGGTTATGCGTCTGGCGCTGGCCCGGCGCATGGCGTCCACCATGATGAGAAGTTCCATCAAATGGTCGTTAACCGGCGGAGAAGTAGGCTGCACCACAAAGACGTCGGCTCCGCGCACATTCTCGCCGACCTCCACGAATATCTCTCCATCGGAAAAAGTCCTTACCATAACCTGGCTCAGAGGCAGGTGAAGGTATTGACAAATCTCCTCGGCCAAGAATGGATTGCTGTTACCGGTGAAGACTTTCAGCTTGTCAAACATGGTTCTTTGGCCCCTAGCTCCATGAGTGTATGGCTTAGGCGGCAGACCCAAGTCCTGCGCTTTTTATTCCCAAAATCCCGTGTATTACCATCTTAGAGCGTTCCTAACAATAGCAAGGCCGGAAAAACCGTGCTTCGTTCTTGATTTCAGCCCGGCGCGCATTGTATAACTATCCGCATATTGCCAAGTATGCCGGGCTGTTAACAAGAAAGGCAGCCTCCTGGCCTTTGGCCAGGCCGCAGTTTTTCCAAACCCTGACAGGAACCTTTTGTTTTGCTGCCCGCCTCAAAAACCCAAAAGGGGCTTGTTGCGGACCGGTTGGCTGCCAATCTTGAAAAGCGCGACTTTGGTGTAAGCCGCGCTTGAATTTCAATCCTGACCCTATGTGCTCACAAAATCGGGCGGGCCCGCCAACTACGGGACCGCGCCGCCACCCGAACAAGCATCGCGCCGGCTATCTAGATAATGAAAACCTCGGGCCCCGGACCCGGATACGACAAACCTTTTACAGGTGTTACTGCCCCTGAGGTGCCGGGCTGTATGCGCTCCCGGCCTGCTCGGAGTCACCCTTAATTTGGCTGTGGTATACACCCAAGACCTTGTCTTCGATCATACCCCGGGTGTCCCGGTTTAGAGGATGGGCCAAATCCTGGTATGTCCCATCTTTTCTTTTTTTGCTGGGCATGGCTACAAACAGCCCCTTATTGCCCATAATGATTTTCAGATCGCGTATTAAGAAGCAGCCATCCAAGGTGATGGTGGCATACCCCTTCAGGCGGTCCTCTTCCACGGGGAAGACCCTGACTTCGGTGATTTCCATGTTTCCTCCCCCATCCCCATTGTTGTCAGCCGCATCATGCAGCGACCCCGCAACACGCCCTTACCCAATAGCCGGGATGCCTGGACAGCCGTTGAGCCGCCTGTCTGGCCTCCTGGGCACCAGGAAAAACGCCGAATACCGTGGGTCCGCTACCGCTCATTAAAGCTCCCTCAGCTCCTGCGGCAAGTAGTCCCTTTTTGATCTCAGCAAGCTCGGGATGCGCCCTTTCGGTCACCAACTCCAGGTCATTAACCAAAGACACATCCCTGACTCCGCTAGTTCTTCGGGGGTTTTCAATTGTATGTTGCCTTGGCTGATTTGTCCAGTGCAAATCATAAGTTCGATACACCCAGGCTGTGGAGACCTTTATACCGGGATTGATCACTACATAATGCAGCAGGGGAAATTCCGGCCAGGGCTCGACCAATTCCCCTTTACCGCTGCACCAAGCTGTAGTGCCATACAGGAAAAAAGGGATGTCGCTGCCCAGGCCGGCTGCCAACTCGTGCAGTTTTCCGGCGCTCAGCCTGCGGTCAAAAAGATTGTTCAGGCCCATGAGGGTGGCCGCTGCATCAGATGATCCCCCCCCGATCCCGGCGGCAATGGGTACATTCTTTTCCAGATGAATGGCGGCGTTGGGCTCCAGTCCCGCTTCCTTGAACCAGGCCCGGGCCGCCCGCACCACCAGATTGTCCTCACCGGAAAGCTCCGCGCGGCTGCAGGTGAAGCTAAGGCCCGAAACAGCGGTGTCAAAATCCACCCGGTCGCACAGATCAATGGGCTGCATCAAAGTGACCAGCTCATGAAAACCGTCGGGCCTGAGTCCGCCGACTTTCAGGCAAAGATTAAGTTTGGCCGGAGCATCAAGAGATATTTTCATAAGCCGCAAAAAAAGGGCCCCCGCAAAACGGTGACCCTGATAAGGTTGGAATTATTCAGGAAGTTTAAAGACCAGATATCTGGTTATTTCCCGCTGCTGCACCAAAAGCAGAACCCCCTCGCCCTTTTTAAGGGTTTCCAGCTTTGCATAGAAGGAGTCAACATCCTCAACCGGCTGCTGTCCCACTTCCAAAATCACATCGCCGCGGGATAATCCGGCTTCCGCCGCCGGGCCGCCGGGAGCTATGCCGGTGACCACCAATCCCTTGGCTTCCTTGAGGCCCAGCTGCTGGGCGATCTGAGGGGTGACGTTCTGCAGAGTCATGCCCAGGTCGGTCCTATTCTGCGGCACGTTCGGCTTGACTCCCTTTTCATCCGGGCGCTCGCCCACCTCGATGTTAAGCGAGTGGGTCTCACCCTTGCGCAGGACCTTCACTTCGATGCTTTCGCCCACCTTGAGATCGGCCACCACCTTGTAGAGCGTGGCTGTATCCGGAATGGGCTTGCCGCCCACCTCCACGATGACATCGCCGCGCTTGACGCCGCCTTGGTCGGCCGGGCTGTCCGGCTCCACAAAAGCGACCAGGGCGCCTTTGGGTTCTTCCATGCCGAACTGCTCTGCGAGCTTTTCATCCAGCTTTTGGGGAACCACGCCGAAATAGCCCCTGATGACCTTGCCCTTGTCTTTCAGCTGGGCCATGATCTTTTTGGCCATATTCACCGGAATGGCGAATCCGATGCCTTGGCCCTGCGGCACTATGGCGGTGTTTATCCCCACCACTTCACCTTTGAGGTTGATCAGCGGACCGCCGGAGTTGCCCGGGTTGATGCTGGCGTCGGTCTGCACGAAATCATCGTAGGGTCCGGCCCCGATGGCCCGTCCCTTGGCCGATACGATACCGGCGGTGACCGTGTTTTCCAGGCCGAAAGGATTGCCCACGGCTATCACCCAGTCGCCGACCCTCAAGGCGGTGCTGTCGCCCATGGGCAAAAAGGGCAGTTCATCATCAGTCTTGATCTTGATCAAAGCCAGGTCGGTCTTGGGGTCGCGGCCCTTTATCTGGGCCTCGTATTCCTTGCCGTTTTTAAGATGGACCGTGATCTGGTCGGCCCCTTCCACTACGTGGTTGTTGGTCAGCACAAATCCGGTTCTATCGACGATCACGCCCGAACCCAGCGAGCGCTGTTTGAACTCGCGGGGCTGGCTGGGCTGGTCCGGAAGGTTGGGGCCGAAAAAACGCCGGAAGAACTCATAAGGGTCGGTCTGGCCCTGGCCGCGATCCTGCTGCCGGCGGCGGGGGTCCTTCATTATATCGGGAATGCCGGATTGCTTGATGGTCTTTTCGGTGCGGATGTTCACCACGGCCGGAGACACCTTGTCCGCCAGGTCCGCAAAAGTGTCCGGGCGCTCGGCCGCCGGGGCCAGACTCGGCGCCATCAGGGTCAATATGACCAGGAACGCAAGCCCCGCCCGGCTGAGTTTAGACGTAATGCTCCACATAATCACTCTCCATTGCTGATCCCGCTTGCCTGTGCCGGTCTATTTGGACAGATGCACGAAGGCCAGACGCAGCTCGGTAAGCACGTTGTCAATCAGCTGTTTTTCTTCGGTGCTGAGGTTGCCCTTGGTCTTTTCCTGCAGCATGGCGATTGTGTCTATGGTGTGGCGCGCCATGCCCATGTCGGTGGTGGTCTCGCCGCTGTTGGGATCGGGCACCTGCCCCAGGTGATAGAGTGCAGCATGACTTAGGGACACCACAAAGCTGGCAAAGTCCGGCGGCAGGGGCGGGGCGCTGGAGGCCTTGGAGGGCTCCTTATCCTGTGCCTGGGCCGGGCCCGGATCTTGGGCGGAAGCCTCTTCAAGCTGGGCTGCCCCCTCTTCGGTTTCTTCGCTGCGCAGCTCACCGGCATCATCAAAGATGCGTTTGTCTTTTACCTCAAATCCGCTATTTTCTTCACTCATCAGCTAGCTTCCTCCCGATAGTCGAACCTTTTCGATATACAATATATGACGCGCCCCGGCGGTGCGCAAGCTGCACCGCCGACAAACCGAAAGAGGATGCCGCGCATAACGGCATCCTCTCAAATAGATGAATGACAGGTTGTGTATTCGTACTACATGCCGGTTACTTGGGGGCGTTTACCGCAAACCGGGGCTCGCCGCCTTTCAGGTAGGCGCTCATCTGCCGGGCCACGGCCACGGCCACATTGACCTGGGCCTCATATGTGCTGGCCCCCAGATGCGGGGTGCAGGTGACCTCGTCGGCAAAAATCAGGCGGGAGTCAGAGGGCAAAGGCTCCACCTCGAATACGTCCAGGGCGGCTCCGGCCAGCTTGCCGTTGCCCAGTATCTCGCACAGGGCCTCTTCGTCCACAATGCCGCCGCGGGCGCAGTTGATCAAATAGGCGCCCGGCTTCATCTTGTGCAAGGTCGCCGCATTAAACAGCCCGGTGGTCTCCTTGCTTTTGGGCACATGGATGCTCACAAAATCCGAGCGTTCGATAAGCTCGTCAAAGCTCACCGGCTCCGCACCGCGTTGTTTGATGGATTCGCCATCCAGAAAAGGATCATATCCCAAAGGCTTCATCTTGATGCCGGCGCATATCTCGGCTACGATGGAGCCGATCGCACCCATACCCACGATGCCCACGGTTTTTCCCTTCAGCTCGTGGCCCTTGAGCCGCTTTTTCTCCCAGCGCCCGTCTTTCAGGGCGGCATGCCCCCGGGCTATGTTGCGGGCCAGGGCGAACATATGGCCCACGGCCAGTTCGGCCGCGGCGTTGCTGTTCTGCCCCGGGGTGTTCATCACGATAACGCCTTTTTGGGTGGCTGCCGGGATGTCCACGTTATCCAGGCCGGTGCCCGCCCGGCCCACCACCTTCAGCTGGTCCGCGGCATCCAAGAGCATCTGGTCCACCTTGGTGGAGCTGCGGATCACCAGGCCGGATACGCCCTTTATGGCTTTCTGCAATTCCTGGGGCGAAAGTCCGGTGTTCACCTCCACCTCAAATCCTTCTTGCTCAAAGATTTTCACCCCGTCTTCATGCAGGGGGTCGGAAATCAGAACCTTCATGCTCAGTCCTCCCCAAAGACCTTCTGGGCCGCCGCGGACCCGCTGCCCAGCTCAAAGTCATACCCCAGGCCCTTGAAGGCCATTTCCAGGGCGGCAATGGCTTGCAGGGTGTCGAACTTGTTTATGTAGCCCATGTGGGCTACCCGGAAGATCTTGCCTTTGGCCTGGGCCTGGCCGCCCGCAATGAAAATAGCGTATTTTTCTTTCAGCCACTTGACCACATCCTGGCCGTCTACGCCGACCGGGGTCTCCACCGCGCTCAGGCCCACACTGGAGTTTTCCTTGCTGAACAATTCCAGACCCCAGGCGGCGACCGCCATTTTGAAGGCCTTGGAGTTCAGCGCGGTGTTTGCCCAGATGTTTTCCATGCCCCATTCTTCGATTTGTTTGAGAACTTCCAACAGGCCCATGAACAGGGTGATGGGGCTGGTGAAAGCGCCCTTGTTGCCGGCCAGGCTCTTCAGCTCCTTGGCCCAGGAGAAATAGAATTTGGGCAGGGTGCTGGTCTTCATCATGGCCATGGCCTTGGGTCCTATGGCGGCGAATCCCAGGCCGGGGGGCATCATCAAGGCCTTTTGAGATCCGCTGAGCACCACGTCCAGACCCCATTTATCCATGGGCAGGTCATAAACCATCAGGGCGCTGATGGCATCCACCACCAGCACCGCATCGGTTTTGGCGGTTACCTGGGCGAGCTCCCTCACCGGATGCTCAACCCCGGTGCTGGTCTCAAGAGCCTGCACATACACCGCCTTGATGCTGGGATCGGCCTTTAAAAGCTCTTCGACCTGCTCGGGTTTGACGGCGGTTCCCCAAGGCACTTCCAGGTTCACCGGCTCACAGCCATAAGCCTCAAGCATCTCGGTCCAGCGCTCGCCGAACTTGCCTCCCCGGATTGCGATGGCCTTGTCTCCGGGGCAAAGCAGGTTGGAAACGGATGATTCCATGGCCCCAGTGCCCGAACTGGCAAAGGTGATCACATCGTGCCGGGTCTGGAAGATCTGCTTCATACCCTCTTTGATCTGGCCGATGATCTCCAGGAAATCTCCGGACCGATGGTGGATGAGCGGTTGGGCCATGGCCAGCATGGTGCGTGAGGAAACAGGCGTGGGGCCGGGCGCCAGCAGGGAAACTTTTTTCATCAGGCTGCTCCTTGATCTATCTATATGATGATAAAGCCCGCCTCCATGAACCGGAAGCCGGCCTTTTGTATACAGCATATATTGTATACAGTATATAAAAAGAAGCACTATCCCAGATAGCGGAACTTGTCAACCATAATTGAAACCTTACCAAGTGTGGCATTTATATACCATTAACCCCGCCAATTCTAGCTGGAAATTGACCCCCGGGCGGCGGCTTGATGAAGGGCGGCCCGTGGGGGTTTTGATGTGCGGGCCAATTAGGGTAAAATGGCTTCTGTACTAAAAACCGGGAGCAATCGGTTTGGACATAAAAGGACTTATATTCGACTTTGACGGCACCCTGGCCCACCTGAATATTGATTTTGAAGCCATGCGCCAGGATGTGTGCAGCCTGGCCAGGGAAATGGGCTACCTTCAAGCCTGGCCTCAAAGCGGGTTTTTGCTGGAGCAGGTCGAACTGGTGGCCGGGCGGATGGGCGACGGTTTCCACGACCGGGCCCACCGCCTCATTCAGGAGCGCGAGGTCCGGGCCGCCCGAGCGGGCGGACTGTTCCCCTTCACCATGAAGCTTCTGCGGCAGGCCGCCCAAAGGGGATACAAGCTGAGCGTGGTCTCCCGAAATTGCCGGGTGGCCATCAAAACCGTGTTCCCCGGTATAGATGAGTACTGCCAGGCCTTCTTGCCCCGCGAGGAAGCCCCCCGGCCCAAACCGCATCCCGGCCAGGTGCAGGACGCCTGCGTCCGGCTGGGCCTGGAGCCGGATCAGGCCGCCATGGTGGGCGATCACCCCACCGACATGATGGCTGGAAAGGCGGCTGGGTGCTTTTGCGTGGGGGTCACTTCAGGCCGCTTGGGAGCGGCCGAGCTGGAAGAGGCGGGAGCCCAGATGATCTTGTCCGATGCCTCAGGACTGCTTGCGGCGCTTGAGCGGATGCAAAAATCCCGCCCTTAAAGTCACCTGCCCGGTTTAGTGTTCCGCGAAACCTTATCCTTTTTTATATCCCCGGCACCAGGGGATGCGCCTGCACCACACACTGAAGAAAATCAGCCCTATGAAGCTCAACACCATCAGGACCAGTCCGGCCTTGACCAAAGGTTCGTCATAGCTGAATACCAGGGTGTGATCCCCCGGCGGCACCTGCACCGTGCATAAAAAGCCGTAGGCCCTGTAGATGGGGACCTTATTTCCGTCAAGCCGGGCGGTCCAGCCGAAAGACGCAGTCTGGCTCATGACCACATATCCGGTGTTTCGGGCCTTGACCTTCAGTTCCACCCTCTGGGGCTCAAACGAGACCATCTCGGTTTTGCCGCCCGCATCCGCTGTGGGTTCTCCGGGCAGCTGATACCCCGCCGGGGCCTTTCTGAACAAAACGCACCTCGATGGGTCCACACTGGTCAAGGCGTCCAGGTATTCGGGGTCGGGCTCCATCACTGCGGCCCGCTGCACAAAAAAGGCCAGGGGCAAGGCGCGCAAATTTTTGCATAGTTTCATGTCTGCGGGTTCATAGCGCACCCGGTCGGCTGCGGGCTGGTCATTGAGCCACACTTTGTTAATATCCACCAGGGCCCTGGGGTGACTGGAACTGAGCAGTATTTCATCCGCCGTAAACTCGGCGGGCAGGTCCAGCGAGACCCTTGCGCCGCTGATCTCCTTGCCCCAGCGCAAGGGGCGCTTGGCCACTATTTTGTGATTGCGGGCCAAGGCCAGCCAGGCAATGGTCTCACCGGGTTTGAGCCCATCCGTAAATGGAGCGTTGGCATCAATGGCGATTTTCCTGAGCCGGGTGGGTTTTTGCAGGTCTATGGCGGACTGGGAGCCCCTCACCAGCTTCCAGGAGGTGCGGAAGGATTTCAGCACATCTTTTTTGGGTTCGATATATCCCACGCCCAAGAGGTCTATGAAACGCGGATTATCATTCGTACGCCAGCGTAACTCCCAGAAAGGACGCGAGAAGATCCGGTTAAGGTATCCGAGTTTGCTATCGCCGACCAAAAGGCCGTGCTTGTAGGCCACCGAGGGCTTTATGAATTCGTCCCGCAGGTGGTAGCGCACCGGCTGGTTGTTCACGGTTTTTTGCATCTGCCTGGCCAGATCCTCCTCCTTCTGGGTGACCCGGCTGGGATCGGGATAAAAATCATGCCGTTCAATGGCGGTCAGCGGCCAATGGAAAAATCCCAGGTCCAGAATCACCACTAGCACGATGAACAGCCTCAGCCCAGGTCCGCGCCGGTTCTGGGCCACCCTCTGAAGGATCAGCCACACCGCCCCCACCAGAACCAGCGCCGCGCTGAACGCGTTGAGCACATAGTGGCTGTCGTGCTGCACCAGGCCGGAGATACCGAAATGATTCAGGGCCAGGGCCGAAAGCAGCACCAGAGCCAGAATGGCGGCCAGAATCCTGAGGCCGCGCCGCACGGTGTGGATCTGGGGAGCATGGGGTGAGGAAAGCAGCCAATGAACCCCATAGGCGGCCAGCATGCCGATGGCTATATGCACCAGCATCATATAGCGGGACACACACCGGAAGTAGACATAGCCCGGCAAAAGGTCGATGAGCACTTTATGCAGCCCCATGCTGTTGCCCATCATGAGGACCAGCCCCGTAATCAGCACCGCCTTCCAATAACCCTCTTCCTTGCGGTGCAGATAGTAAACCGCCACGGCCCCGAAAATAAGCGGCAGCACTCCGGCGTACAGATAGGTTTCCATGTAGCCCCGTTCCAACCGGGGCAGCAGGAAATAGGGCAGATAGCGGAACTCGCTGTGGCCTTTTCCGGTGAGCACCAAATCCCCAAGATCGCCCATGGGATACACCCGGGCCAGTCCACCGCCCAAAAGGCTTCCCAGGCTGTGCAGTATCTGGGGGCTGGCGAATAACAGCGCCATCAAAGCCATGGGCGCAAAGGTGCGCCACATGATCTGCCAGGCGGTTTCAACGCCTTTCAAACGGCAGAAAACCACTGCATAGTAAATCCCGTAAATCAGCAGCATGAGGGAGAAGTAGTAGAATATCTGGGGGTGGCCTCCCAGGAAGACCATGGCTAAAAACACCCCGGCCCAGCCCGATGCCGCCAAAGAGCCGGTGCGCCTGGCCTTGTCCAGGAACAGGAACATGTAAGGAGCCCAGGCCGTGGTGTGGATCATGGTGTCATGGCCCGCGCTTTTGATCAGCATGAATCCGCAAGAGGACCAAAAGACCCCCATTACCACCGCGGCGGTGCGCCCCATCCCCAGGCTTTTCACCCATAGATAGGCCCCCAGGCCGCCGATGCTGTAATGCAGCACCATATTCATCTGGGCGGCGTGGCTGCGCATCAGACCGTCTTCCAAAAAAAACAGGTTGATGCTAAGGATCAAGGGGTTGAAAAAATCGAACAGGTAATCGAGAGTGGGCAGCCCGGTTTCCTTGTAAGGGTCCCACAAGGGCAGGCGGCCGTCGATGATGGCCTGGTAAATATAGCTGCGCGGGCCGAAGTGCTCGATGAAGTCGCCGTAAATGTACCGGCGGTTGTCCCGGTCCGGGAACCAGATCAGCCAATGCTGCAAAAAGGGCAACACTGCAACCATCAATCCGCCCAGCCAAGTGACCAAGGTATCAATGGCGCGGGGTTTATCCCCTATGTACCGCTCTATTACTTTAGGCCACTGCATATGTGAGGCTTCCATACGGGTTCGTTTTATTCATGGCCGGAACCGGTCATTTAAAAAAAGTTATACCGCATATGCCAGTTCAGGCGACACTGTGTGTGCAAATTTCAGAATAACAGGATAATAACCAAATAAACTTCAGGCTGCCCCAAAATGGCGTAATTATCCTTTTTGTCCTTAGTCTTTTTATATGTATAGGGTTTGCCCGCAACATTTTGCAAGCTCAATTAGACAGATAAGACTATACTTGAACCCTGCCATGCAAGCTTGTCGTGACCATAATCACGGGCCGGAGAGGCATGTAAAATAAAAATCACGATATAACGGGCCCAAAAGGCAAAAAACAATTGCTTTTTGTTTGCATTTTTGGTTTTCTACGTAGATATGATTAAACTCCACGGACTGAACGATAAAAGGTAGTTCAGCTTTGGATGTTGTCATGAATGTGTTTGGTTCGGCGCCAGACAGCCTCCTCCGGGGTGTGCGGGCTTAGCGGCGCCACAAGCGGCGGTGAAGGAAAACACCGCCAAACAACTCCCCATCCGGGGAAAAGGAGAAAAAGGTAATAATGAAAAAATTGATGATCGCTGCGTTTGCCGCAGCCCTGTTGGTGGCGTTCGCCGCTCCGAGTTTCGCTTTTGAAGTGAACTTCGGCGCCCGTGTCCGCACCGACTTCGGTTACACCTATGCCAGCGAAGAGCGCACCGACAACGGCTCCGATGCCGTGACCCGCGGCTTCTTCGGCGTGGCCAGCTCCTCCTATTTCCGCGCTACCTTCAACAGCAAGGACAAGAAGGTCGGCGTTCGTATCGAAATGGGACTGGGCAGCACCATGACCCGCCGGACCGTGTTCGGTTGGTACACCATTGGCAACTGCAAGCTGGTCGCCGGTAACAACTACACCTGGGCCGGCGACGGTGTCATCGGTCACAGCTCCTGGTTGATGGACCTTACCGCTGGCGGTATGGGTCTGAACTACTTCGGTCGTATGCCCATGATCGCTCTGGAATGGCGCAGTGGCAACTACGGCGTCCAGATCGGCATCTTCGCTCCCATGGACAGCCAGTCTGCCCTGAACGACTTCGGTTGGTACCTGCCTCAGCTGCACATCACCGGCGACCTGAAGTTCGCCATGTTCCAGCTGGCTCCCGCCATTGCCGCGGTGAACTACCAGTGGGAATCCGTCGCCGGTGACGACAGCTACACCGGCTACTACCTTGGCCTGCCGGTCAAGGGCACCTTCGGTCCCGTGACCGTGACCGCCAATGGTTTCTACGCTGTGAACGGCGCGGCTGACTTTGGTCAGAACGCTTGGGCCGCTCCGGTGATGACCTCCAATGGCACCATCGAAGACGCCACCAGCTACGGTGGATTCCTCGAGGTCGCCTACAGCGCCGGCCCGATGAAGCTGGCCGGTGGTTTCGGTGGCGTGCACATCGACAACGACGGCTGGAAAGACCTGGGCTATGCCGACGACAGCACCACCCAGCTCAAAGCTTATGTGACCATGGACTACAAACTGCATGCCAACTTGACCCTGCGTCCCGAAATCGGCTACATCGACTACGGCGACAGCCCGGTGACCGGTACCGACGCCGGCAGCGAGTGGAAGTTCGGCCTGCGCTTCCAGTTCGTGTTCTAAAAAAAGCTTAACTTCTTAAAGCACACCCCACTGGGGCCGGCCTTTTGGCCGGCCCCTTTTATTGTGTCCTCATGATTTTTTTTAATCTGATTTATGACCAGCGCATGGATCAAGCCGGTCCAGGCCGGTCGCATTCCGGCAAAGGACCATTTCGGGACATTCCTTATCGCCGGTTTGACTCCTGAACCGCCGTAAATTCGCCGATTGTGCCTTCAGCGGAAGATTTATGTTTCCGGCGGATTACTGGGGAATGGCTGGTTGCCGTTCAGACCCTGGCGGTCAAGATTGCAAATTGGCGCTTTCCCGGGATTCACAGGCTTTTTCTGCTTGATCTCCCCCCCAGCCGAATGATCAGCGGCAACGGCCGCCTTTTATATGTAAGCCTTTTCGTGTAATTAAACTCCCGACAAATAACCTATGCAACCTATTAATATACTGAAGGTTTCACACCAAGCGGCCGCTTTGTGATTAATCCGGGCGGGCAAATACTAAGCGCGGTGGTATAAATTATACAGACCAATCACCCGTCTGGTTTTTCGTTTGGCCGGTGTAATTTTTTCAAACAAAACATCTACTGGCCTGCATTGGCTGCTGCAGCTGAGGCCGGGGAGCAGAAGTTCAGATGAAAATTGTGTTCAGGAATAAGCTCAATCCGGCCTGGCATGAGGCCCTGGCGGCCTTGGCTCCAGCCCTGCCGGAGGCTGAATTAATCTATGACCCGGATGAGGCCAAGCGCCAGACCCCTATGGCGGATGTACTGGTGGGAGGGGTGTTTGAACCGGGAGAACTGGAACAGGCCCAAAACCTCAAGGCGGTGATCGTACCCTTTGCCGGGGTGAATAAGCTGCCCATACAAACCCTGGCAGCCCAAAAAGTGCGGGTGGCCAATTCCCACGGCAACGCGGTAACCGTGGCTGAACGGAGCCTGGCCCTGATCCTGGCCTTTCACACCAGGCTCATCCAGTACCACAATGACCTGATGCAGGGGAAATGGCATGGAAGCCGGGGACTATACGCCGACCAGCTGCAGGATAGCTGGGATTCCATCCAGGACAAAACCTGCGGCTTCATCGGGCTGGGCGCAATCGGTATGGAGCTATCCAGGCTTACAGGCGCTTTTGGCTGCCGCAATATCGCCTGGCGCAAACGGACTCAGCAAACCAAGCCCGGCTGGGTGGAGTGGGTGAGCGACGATCTTGACCGGGTGGTTGACCAAGCGGACATAGTATGCCTGACCCTGGCCTTGACCCCGCAAACCCGGGGGCTTTTCGACCGCCAAAGGCTCATGGGGATGAAGGGAAAATTCCTGCTCAATATCAGCCGGGCCGACCTGGTGGACGAGCATGCTTTATATGATGCCTTGAGCCAGAAGGTGCTCCGCGGCGCGGGGCTGGATGTCTGGTACCGCTACCCGGAAAAAGGCACGGATATCTGTGAGCCGTCTAATTATCCTATTCACAAATTATCAAACGTAATTCTTTCGCCCCATATCAGCGGGTTCAACCCATATGCCGCCCAAAGGAACATCAAATTCACTTTGGACCAGATCCAGGCCTTTGTGCGCAAGGGCGAACTTCTGAGCGAGGTTGACCCGGCCCTGGGGTATTGAGTTTTTAACGAGAAACAAAAAGGTAAAACAACACCTTGGGGAGCACCCTTTATGGGCCTCCCCTTTCTTTTGCCCCAAGCCGGCCCAAATGCCGCTTTCAGCAGGCGTCCTGGGGGGTGATGGTCTTTTTGGTCTGGGCGTCAAAGAGATGGAAGCAGTTGGCCAAGGGCTTCAGCACCAGATTTTGATGGGACTTCACAACCGTGTTGCGCCCCACCCCGGCCGTAATCGGAACCTGGCTGGCTTCAGCGAAAACATAGGTTTCGCTGCCGATGGGCTCCACCACCTCCACCTCGCAGGAAATGGTCTGGCCCGGGACGTGCTCATCAACCAGCTTGAAATCCTCCGGCCGGATGCCGTAAATCACCTTTTTGCCCTGGAAGTCCGCCAGCTGGGCCTGTTTGTGGGCCGGAAGGTCCAACTTGAACGAAGGGCAGGAAAGCCCTATCTGATCCGGTGCGCCGGCTGTGACCTCCATCTCGATAAAGTTCATGGCCGGGCTGCCTAAAAAACCGGCCACAAACACGTTGGCCGGGGAATTATAAAGCTCCAGGGGCGATCCCACCTGCTGGATGAGCCCGTCTTTCATGACCACGATGCGATCGCCCATGGTCATGGCCTCCACCTGGTCGTGGGTCACATACACCGCCGTGGTGGCCAGGCGTTCATGCAGCTTGCGCAGCTCCACCCTGGTCTGAACCCTGAGCTTTGCATCCAGGTTGGAAAGGGGCTCGTCAAAGAGAAAGACCTCGGGTTTGCGCACAATGGCCCGGCCCACGGCCACGCGCTGGCGCTGGCCGCCCGAAAGCTGCCGGGGTTTGCGTTTCAAAAGATCTTCTATGCCCAGGATCTCCGCCGTTTCCTGTACCCGCTCTTTGATCTCCTGTTTGGACCTTTTGCGCATGTCCAGGGAAAAGGCCATGTTGTCAAACACCGTCATGTGGGGATAGAGCGCATAGTTCTGAAACACCATGGCGATGTTGCGGTCTTTGGCGGGAAGGTCGTTTATCACCCTACCGCTGATATAGACCGACCCGCTGGTGATGGACTCCAGCCCGGCTATCATGCGCAAGGTGGTGGTTTTGCCGCATCCGCTGGGCCCGACCAGGACGACGAATTCCTTGTCCTGAATGTCCAGGTTGAAGTTGTCGACTGCCAGGACTTCATCAAAGCGTTTGCACACATCCTTCAAGCGTACTTGGGCCATACCAGATTCACTCCTTCAAGGCACCCGTCATGCCGGCCACATAGTGTTCAACGAAAAGGGAATAGACCAGCGCCACCGGCACCGAAGCGCAGAGCGCTCCGGCCATCAGCGGACCCCAATGATATATGTCGCCCTGCACCAGTTCGGTGACAAGTCCGATGGGCACGGTCTTGCTGGAGGTGGTGGATATGAAAGCCAGGGCGTAGATGTATTCATTCCAAGAAAGGGTGAAACAGAATATCCCCGCCGAAAGGATGCCGGGCAGGCAAAGGGGCAGGATGATTTTCCGGAATATCTTGATGCGGCTGGCGCCGTCAATCATGGCGCATTCTTCCATTTCCTTGGGAATGGAACGGAAGTAGCCCATGAGCAGCCAGGTGCAAAAGGGGATAAGGAAGGTGGGATAGGTCAGCACCAGGGACCAAAGGGAATCCCACAATCTGAGTTTGAAGATGATCTGGGCCAAGGGGATGAACAGGATGGTCTGGGGCACCAAGTATCCCAGAAAGATGGCCACCCCGGTGGTCCCGGAGGTTTTGAATTTCAGTCTCTGGATAGCATAGGCCGCCAAGAGGCTGGCCGCCAGGGAAATGAGCGTGGCCAGTATAGCCACGAAAAAGGTATTGCCCATCCACTCAAGAAAAATGGTTTCGGTGAAAAGCTTGTGCACATTGTCAAAGGTGAATTCATGGATGATAAAGGGGTTGAGCTTCATGTTATACAGCTCTTTGTCCGCCTTGAAGGTGGTGTTCACCATCCAATAGAAAGGGAAAAGCAAAAATGCCAGATAAGCAATTATGGGCACATAGAACTTGATGATTTTCGAGCCGAGCCGTTCCGCCACCATCTGATTAATCCTCTTTTTTCAGAAAGAGATAAGAAATGAATACCAGCGCCACCAGAACGGGCAGCATGAAATTGCTGATGGCCGCGCCCTCGCCGAAGTGGCCGCCCTGCATAGCTCTTTGAAAAGACAGGGTGCCGAAAATATGGGTGGCGCCCGCCGGTCCGCCCTTGGTGATCACCCAGACCAGTTGGAAATCGGCAAAGGTCCAGATGGTGGAGAAAACCGTCACCACCGTGAGCAGGGGAGTCAAAAGCGGCAGGGTAATGCGCCGGAACTTGGCCCAGGACGTGGCCCCGTCCAGGTCGGCCGCTTCGTACAGATCCGGGTTGATGGTTTGCAAACCGGCCAAAAGACCGATGGTGAAAAAGGGGATGCCGCGCCAGACATTGGCCGCAATCAGCGACCAACGCGCGTTCCAAGGATCGCCCAAAAAGTTGACATACCCGTCGATCAGCCCAAGCTCAATCAATAGCCAGGATATGCCCGAAAAGGTGACGTCATAGAGCCACCAGAAGCAGATGGCCGAAAGCGCGGTGGGGATGATCCAGGGCAGCAGCACTATGGCCCGGATGATGCCTTTGCCTTTGAAATCCCGGTTCAGCACCAAGGCCAGGCCCACACCCAGAATAAGCTTCAGGATCACCGCCGCCACGGTGTAGACCGTGGTGTTGAACGCCGTGGTCCAGAAGGTGGGGTCGTCCAGGAGTTCAATATAGTTCTCCCAGCCTATGAAGTTGCCTTGCCTGCCCACCACGGTATCGGTGAAGCCCAGCCACAGCCCCAGGCCGAAGGGATAGGCCAAAAAGACCAGCAGGAGCAGTTCCGCCGGGGCGACGAACAGCAGGCCTAAAATGGTGGGGTTGTCCAGCCAGCGCGCGATGCGTTGGCGTAACCCCCCCGGATTAACCATGGCTTGGGCAGCGGCTTCCACAGATAGGCTCCCTCGGGCTAACGCAATAGAGAGGCGGGAAGCGGCCAGGCCGCCTCCCGCCAGGTTACGGTTTTACTTTTTATAAGCTTTGGCTACTGCCTTTTGGGCCCTTTCCATGGCTTGATCGGCGCTCATGCTGCGGGCGCAGTAGTTGGCGAACATGTCCACTACGACATATTCGGCCATAACCGCCGCGGAGGCGGGTCCGATGGGGCCGGGATAACCATTCCACAGCATGCGGGCTATGCAGTCGCGGTAGGGGGTGTTCTTGGGATCGGCGGTCCAGACCGGGAGCTTTTTGTAGTCCTTGAGCGGCGGGGACACATAGCCGATCATGGCGTTGATCCAGGGCGCGGCCTGGGGTTTGTCCAGCATGAACATCAGGTAGTGCTTGGCTGCGTTGGGCGCGGCGGTGTGCTTGAATATGAAGGCGGGGTCAAACAGATGCAGCTCGGTGGGCTTGCCCACCGGGCCTATCGGGCACTGCTGGTGATAGGTGTCCTTGGCGATTTCGGGGAATTTCTGTTTGGCGGCGTAATAGATGCTGATGCCGTTATTGGTCAACGAAACCTGCCCGGCCAGATAGGCCTTGTTGTTGTGGGGGTCCAGCCAGGAGGCGCAGCCCGAAATCATGCCGTTGTCATAAAGGTCCTTCATGGCTTCAAGCGCCATCTTGGTTTCCTTGCTCTTGATGGCCGGCGATCCGTCCGGATTCACGGTCATGCCGCCGAAGGCCCAAAGGAAGCCGTGGGCGAAGTTGTTTCCGTCACCCACCGAGTGGCCCAGGGCGAAGCCGACCGGGTGCCCCACGCTTTTCAGCTTCTTGCAGCAGGTTATGAACTCATCCATTTTGACCGGCAGCTCCTCGTAGCCGGCTTTTTGAAGCATGGATTTGCGGTATACCATGGCCTGTCCCGGGCCTCCCATGGGCAGGCATATCCATCTGCCGGTATTGGCGTCTTTTCCGTATTTGATGCAGACATCTTCCCATCCGCCATAGGCCGCTCCCAGATAGTCGGCCACATCGGTTACATCAACCAGCTTGTCGGGATACAGGTGGGGGTCGTCGTGCCAGCCCAGAACCACATCGTGGCCGGCTCCCACCGAGGCTTCCATGGCTGCCTTGGGCCGAACATCCTCCCAGGACAGATATTCGGTGACTACCTTGTTGCCCGTGGCTTTTTCCCACTTTTGGGTGTTTTCCACCCAAAGCTTTTTGTCGCCGCCGACAAAGGGGCTCCAGCGCAGCACCTTGAGGGTGATTCCTTTTTCCACCGCCAGAGCGGGCGGAGTGGCGGCAAAAGCCTGTTTGGCCAAGGGGCCCAGTGAGCTCCCCGCCACCGCCGCACCGGCGATGCTTACGCCGGCCATCTTCATGAAATCACGTCTGGTCACGTCTTTTTTTTTGTCCATGATCGCAAACCTCCCCAATAAGTGGTTGATAGGTAAACGGTTTACACTAAAATGCCGTCTTACCGGCCGTTTAACCCAAATAGGCACCGCCCGTCCGGTCAGGGGACCAGGGGAATAGCGCCGTGAGACACCACAGGCAGGCGAATGGCATTCTATACAAAACCCTGATGAAGGGATTTGTTTTCGTGGCCAAAAAATTATGACTTTAATTACAGGGGCTGGTGTACAGAGCTTCACTGATACCATGGGAACTTGAACTGAATCGGCATCCCGGTGGGCGAAGTGGCGTTGCAGGAAAACAACTGAAGCAGGAATAGACTAGCTTGGATGCCGAAGCCCCGCATGGCGGGTCTGTATCCACCATGCAAAATTAAGCATAGAACAAAGACAAGTCATAACACAACTAAGAATTTAACAGTTTGCGGGATTGAAAGAAATTTGATCCAGCCCGCCGTTCGTGACCGCCTCTATTGGGGCGGCGGCCCGGGGCTATTCCGGGCTGGTGCGCCGGATCTGTTCTCCAGGCCATGGTCGCCCGGCGAAAAGGTCCTTGAGCGGCCGGGGCTCTATTGTGTGAATACGATATCGCCGCCAATCATGGTGAGAGCCGTCTTAACCTGCGGCCAATCCCCCGGCTCCACCTGGCTCAGGTCCTTTTCAAACACCGTGTCGGCCCAGTTTCCCGGCTTGAGCGAGCCCAGCCGGTCTTCCTTATTGGAACTCCAGGCTGCAGTTGCGCTGTAACCGGACAGGCTCTGCTCCAGGCTGAGACGTTCCTGGGGCTGCCAGCCGCCGGGCGGCTGTAAATTTGTATCCTGGCGCAGCACGGCGGCCTGCAAACCATAGACGGGCTGAATCATCTCCACCGGAGCATCGGAGCCGAACTGCACCCGGATTTTTTGGTCCAAAAAGGTTTTCCAGGTATATCCCCGCTCCTGGCACCGCTCGCCCCAGCGGCGCTGGGCCACCGCCCAGTCCGTGGCCACAAAAGCCGGCTGCACCGAGGCCGCCACCTCAAGCTCCCGATACCGGGCCAGATCCTCCCGGCAGTGAAGCTGCACATGCTCAATCCGGTCCCGCCGGGGCCCCGGGTACAGCCTACGGGCCCGGGCTATGGCATCGAGCGCATTTTTTCCGGCCAGATCACCGATGGCGTGGACAGCCACGCTGTATCCCCGTTGGTATCCTTGGGCCACCTTGTCATTCAATTCGGGCGCTTCCAAAAAAGGAATCCCGCAACAGCCGGGTTCGTCGCTGTAGTCCTCGCAAAGCAAAGCGGTGCCCGTGCCCAAAGACCCGTCGGCGAAAAGCTTAAGATGCCCAACCCACAGCCGGTCCGAGCCCCGTCCGGGCCGCAGGCCAATGGCTTCCGCCTGTTCCAGGTCATCGGATTGCAGCAGGTGATGCACCCGCAGCTTCAGTTTTCCCTCTTTTTCCAATTCCCTGAATGCATGCCATTCATTTAAGGATTCACAGGTGTGCACCCCGGTAAGCCCGCTTTTTAAGGCCAGGCTCTGGGCCGCCAGGGCCGCCTCTTTACGCTGCTCCAGGTCCGGAGCCGGAATGCACCGGTCCACGATCTTCATGGCCTCGCGCAGCATACCGGTGGGCTGGCCCGATCCATCCCGGTCATACTGCCCGCCCGGCGGGTCCGGGGTATCGGCGTGGATGCCCAAGATTTCCAGGGCCTTGCTGTTCACCCAGTCGCTGTGGGTGCAAACCCGGCGCATGACCGCCGGATTGTGGGGGACCAAATCGTCCAGATCAGACTTGAGCGGCTCCCTGCCCTCTTGCCAAAGATTTTGGTTCCAGTTGCGGCCCAAAAGCCATTGGCCCGGTTTCAGCTGGGCGGCCGCCTCTTGTATCTTGGCCCGGCAAGCAGCCAGGCTGTCCAGGTTGCGCAGGTCCACCATCAGCAGGCTCAGCCCCAGACCGATGAAGTGGCAATGGGCGTCCACCAGTCCGGGGGCCACCAGACACCCGGCAAGATCAAGGTCCCGGGCCAGGGGCAAGGCCGCCTTGATTTGGGAATTGCTGCCCAAAGCCGCGATCCGCCCATCCTTGACGCCCACCGCTTCCGCCCAGGGCGCATGGGGAAGCCCGGTGTATACCTTGGCGGAATAGACCGCCAATCCGTTAGCCGGCATATTTTATATCCTTAACCCGGGCGGTCTATTGATCAGGAAAGTGAAAAATCCGTGGTCTTCAGCAGCCCGGCAACCGGAAGCAGCGGTTTTCCGTCCGTATCCTCTTGGACGCCCTGGGGCCAGGTAAAGCCCGGCTGCATGGCCTCGAAGTAAGGCAAATCATAGCAAAGCAGTTTTACCGATAAATTGCCGCCCTCTCCGCTGAAGCTGGAGGCCAAGCCAAAGTCCGCTTCGCCCAAAACCGTACGCACTATGTAGCGGGGAAGCTCCCGGCCGCTGCCCTCCCGGCGGACCTTGGTTGCGATATCCACAATATCGTAAAGCGCCACCGGCCTGGCAGGATTCCATTGCTCTTGAACGGGCAGTCCGGCCGCGTACAGGTGATGGAATTCTATTCCGGCCTGGCGGCAGTCAAAAGCCAGCTGGTGGATTTCGTCCGCGCTATCGTTGATGCCGCCCAGCAGGGGAGTGTTGTTATAGACTGTGATGCCCCTGTTGTTCAGCAGCCGGGCGAGCTTGGCGTGGACCGGCTTAACCTCGTCCGCGGTCAGGAATTGGGTTTCGATCTCCAGCCTCAGAGGATTGACCATGGACAGCTTGTTCAGGCCGGCCAATCTGTCGATCACAACCGGGGTGTAACACTCAGGCTCATAGTTGAATTTCAGGCTGCGCAGCCGAACCGAGTTAACGTGGGGGATATCCCTCAACGCTTTCACTATGGCGCTTATATGGTACAAAGAGTCTATGGCGTCTTGGGGGGCAACAATCACCACATCGCTGATCAGTTCGTTATCCTTAATATATTTAAGGTCTCCCTCACCGCATTGCGGATCAATCTCCACCCGGGTTTCATGCATGCGGGCAATGGTTCCAGATCCCGTATCCACAATAGATGCCGAGATGACTTGATCCTGCCGCACCAATGGCATGACCGCATCTATGGAACCGGCCGGTTTTTCATTGCCGGATGAAACCGGCTTGGGGGGGCGGGCTCCCAGATAGAGTGATTCATCTCCCAGCTTGGCCATGTACTGCACATCTATGGTGCCTTCTTGATTAACCCGGATATTATCCAGCTCGTTGGCCAGAGGCGCAAACCGCTTGAAATAATCCGGCGTATACGGGGTTCTGATCCATATGAAATTGGGGTTGCCCTCCACCGGCTCCACTGCCCAGCCGCTGCTGTGCCAATCCATTTTACCTATAGGGGTGGCGGTGCAAATTCGGGGAATGACCCGGTCCGAAAGGTGGGCCCGCAGGTATTTGCCCGCCGCCACGCCCTTTGAAAGTGGGCTCCAGTATACGCTGTTGCCATGAATCGGGCTGCAGGGAATGTATATATAATGCAACTCAGCCCCGGCCCCGCGCAGCAGGCTGAACAATTTAACCAGCTCGGGGCCCTCATCGTTGCAATCGTTCAAGAAAGGAGTTTGCACATACACCGCGATTCCGTTTCGCACCAGCTCGGATATTATCTCCAGACTTTGGGGCGACACCTCGTCGGGGTGAATGAAATGGGTGGCCACCTCCATGCGCTTGCCGCGCGCCTGCAGCTCCAGGTTCTTCTGTTTCAGGTAGTTCAGAAGCCGGGCGTCGTTGGCCAGGAACATCTCGGGATAATAGGCTATGGTCCGGGTGGCCAGGCGCAGGGTTTGCACATGCTCCACCTCCATGAGCCCGTCAATGGTGCATGCCATGTTGTCCCTGTTCATGAAGGGGTCCCCGCCGGTGACCACTACCTCTTTTATGCCGGGCGAGTTCCGTACATGCTCAATGGCCTTTTTCACGTCAGCCACGGAGGGGTTGGCCTCGTTGCGCGATTCCTTGTGTTTTCTGAAGCAGAAGCGGCAGTATACCGGACAGCTCATATTCAAAAGGAATATGACCCGGTTTTGATACATCTGCTCCAAAAGCCCCTGGTGGAATTGGCCGATCCAGGTGTTGGTGTGCCCGACCGAGTCCAATTCTTCAACAAAGGGCAGGTACTGATAGGCCACATTGCGCGAAACCCGCATCTGGCGGATGGTGTGCATGGACAGCCGGACCGGGTAGGTGTCCATAACCTCCTGCATGTTGGACCGGTCCGCCTGCGGCACCCGCAGATTGGCCAGCTTTTCCAGCTGGTCAACCGTTTTGACCGAGACGAACTTGTTGCCGGGCAGCACCAGCTCCATCACGGCCATGAGCAGCAGATGGGGTAATTCAACGCCGTTTACGGCTATCTTCAAGCTGCCGTCGGCCTTGCCGATCAAGTCAAGCAGCTCAGTGAAAAAGCCTTTGGGGTCCTCCGGGTAGCCGCATGCGGCCAAAAGCCTGGCAAACTTGTCCACGCCCGCGCCGGACCCGGTGATTTGGTAGACTTCATTTCCCAGCAGGCTTTGCTCTCCAAAATGGTCAAGAAACCGAGTGAGGGCGCTGATCAACTCATTGAGGGGTATCTGGGCCTCCTCTTCAGAGTTTATGAAAAACACCCTGATCATTTCTTTATTTTCAAGCATTTCGGACCCCTATCCTCAAATTCAAAAATACGGTTGACATTTGCAGGTGGTTTTTTTATTGTACTATAATAGTAATTTGATTTCGATATTAGTAATACTTTAACTTCATCGTGCATAATGTCAAAAGAAAAATACTACTTCTCCAAATCCTTGGAAAAGGGACTGAAGATATTGGCTCTTTTCAATGGGGACGTCCCGGTGTTGTCGCAAAGCCAGATAGCGAAGAAGCTGGAATTGAATCCGACTTCGACCTACCGGTACATAAACACCCTGGTGGAGATGGGATATCTGGAAAAAGACAGTAAAACAAAAGAAATACGCCCCTCAATAATGTGCTTGTTGTTCTGCACCAATTTGATGAGGGCCACAGACCATCTGCGCATGATTAAAGAAGTGGTGGACCAGATTCACAGCGAATACAACTTCAGCATTGAAGTGGCCTTTGCTATAGACGACACTTTAGTGAGACTCTATCAGCGCCAGGCCGAAGAGATCCTGATTTACAGCCTGCCCGATTTCACCAAAAGCTGCCTGCACAACACCGCGTTGGGCAAGGCCTACCTATCCAGCCTGCCTCATGATCGTATGAGCCAGAAAATCAATTCTCTTGAACTACTGGCTAAAACCCCGAATACCATTGTGGACAAAAACATATTGCTCAAACAGGTGCAGGAGATCAAATCCTGCGGATTTTCCTTAAACAATGAAGAGTATTTGATTGGTTTGATATCAATCGGCGCTCCGCTGATTGATCCAATCCAGCAAAAGGGGGTGGGGGCGGTCTCCTTTGACTTTTCAATTCTCCAGCACAGCCCGGATGAAATAAAAGAAAAGTACGGAGACTTGATAATGGAAACCGGCAGGCGTTTATCGGAACTGCTGCCGCCTGACAACTTGCGGCGGCAGTCGATAACAGACGGCCGATTAATTAATTAATACTGTGCGCCTTTTCGAAAACTTGGAGGGACTTCATCTATTTAAGTGATCGCTATAACCCTTCCAGAATTGCCAAACCGTTTACGCTAGCCAGTGGATATGACCATGAAGTCTGATGCATGGAAACCTTGGGCGCTGCTGTCGCCGTCATTGAGTGCGGTCTTTTTTCTGCTGGTCATACCGGTGTGTTTCATCGTGGTGTACAGCTTCTGGCTGCGGGCTCCCAGCGGGGCGGATATCGCCGCTTTTCAATTCGGCAATTATGCCAAGTTTTTCGAGGATTTCTTCTATCCCAAGATACTCTTGCGCACCATACGGATCTCGTTTGAGACGGTTCTGCTCTGCGTGGTAATGGGCTACATCCCCGCCTATTTTTTCTACCGCAGCACCAGCCGCTACAAACAGGTTTACCTTCTGCTCATAATGCTGCCCTTTTGGGTGAGCTTCATCATCCGAACCATGAGCTGGATCAACATCATGGGCGACACCGGGCTGATCAACCACTTTTTGATGTCCATCGGCCTGCTGGATTCCCCTATCTCCATTCTCTACAACGAATTCACCGTGTTGATGGGGCTTTTGATGTATCTGCTCCCCTTCATGATCCTTAACATCTACGTCAGCTTGGAGGGCATCGACAAAAGCCTTTTGGAGGCGGCGCGCTGCATGGGCTGCACCGAGTGGCAGGCTTTCAAGGAGGTGACCCTTCCCTTGAGCCTTCCCGGGGTCAGCGCCGGCTGCCTGCTGGTTTTCGTGCTGACCGCCGGGACCTATCTGCCCCCCATGATACTGGGCGGACCGAGCAATGACATGATCGCCAACCTCATATTCAAACGCATCATCGGCACCTTGGACTGGCCCTTCGGATCGGCCATCAGCGTGATTCTGCTTTCCTTGTTGTTCGTAATCGTGTGGACCTATAACCGCTACCTTGGAATCAACCAGATATTCAAGAGCTTCCAGGGGAATTAGCATATGAAACGTTTCTCCATCGGCTGGTCTTTGATAAGGCTTTACACTTTTCTGGTCTATGTATTCATGTTCGCACCCATAGTGGTGGTCATGGTCCTGGCCTTCAATCCCAAGCAGTTCGGCATCTTCCCCATGGACGGCTTCAGTTTCCGCTGGTTCATCAAGCTGGCCCAAAATGACGCCATAATCGATGCCTTTTATAATTCCCTGGTCCTGGGCTCTTTGACTGCGGTCATCTCCACCGGTATCGGCATCCTGGCCGCCATGGCTTTCATCCGTTTCGAGTTCCCGGCCAAAAACACCCTCAACACCATGCTGCTTTCACCCATAATGATCCCGGAAGTGGTGTTGGGCGTGGCCCTGCTCCTGTTTTTGCGCTGGCTCCAGCAGCCCAAAAGCTTTGTGCTTTTGTTGATCGGACATGTGGTGCTGACCCTGCCCTATGTTCTTTTGATCGTGCAGGCCCGTTTGGTGGGCATAAAACAGGAATATGAAGAGGCCGCCAAGACCCTGGGGGCCAACGGTTTCCAGACCTTCAAGGAGGTCACGTTCCCGTTACTGATGCCCGCCGTCATGGCCGGCGCCCTTTTTTCGTTCACGATTTCCTTTGACGACATCACGGCCACCCTGTTCTGGGCCACCGCGCAAAACCAGACCGTCCCCGTAAAAATATTCAGCATGCTCAGAAACTCCATCAGCCCCGAGATCAACGCCCTGGGCGCGGTAATGATCGTACTGACAGTAGCCACGCCCCTTTTGGCGGGCTATCTGTCCCGCAAGTTTTCCAAAATTAAGTCCTAACCTTAATAATCTTTAACCGGAGGGAGAACTCATGGCTAAGGTAACCAAAGACAAGCTTGACATGATGCATGAAGCCTATCAGGAAGGCAAGATCAGCCGCCGGGACTTCATCAAGTATCTAAGCATTGCCGGCGCCGCCATCGGACTGGTCGGCGGGCCGTTCGGCAGGCTGAGCAAACCGGCCTGGGCAGCCAAATCCATCCGTTTCGACGGCTGGGGCGGATCGGTGTCAGAGGCATTCCGCAACCATGCATTCAAGCCTTTCACCAAGGCGACCGGCATCAAGGTGGTTGACGGTGAATTCGGCGATATGAATTCATATCTGACCAGGGTCAAGGCGTCATATCCGCCCGGCGGCGAGTTCAACATCGCTCACCTCAGCGCTGTATTCGACTATGCCCGCTACGCGGAATTGGGTTTTGCCTCCGTGCTCGATGAAGCCAAGATACCCAATCTGAAAAACGTCATGACCTCCATGATCAAACCCTTGCGTGATATCACCAAAGGCACTTTGTCCGCGGTGCCCTATGATCTGGGCCAGACCGGAATCGCCTACAACACCAAACATGTCAGCAAGGAAAAGGCCGAAAAGCTGGGCGCGTCCCTGTTATGGGATAAGGAACTCAAGGGCAAAATGGGCAGCTGGGGCGGCGATTTCCGCACCAACATGTGGTATGCGGCCCTGCACACCGGCCAAAGCCCCAACAACATGACCGACATGAAAGCCATCTGGGCGGCCTTGCGCGAACAGCGCGGCCTGATGAAGAAATACTGGAGTTCCGGGGCTGAGTTGATGAGCCTGCTGGCCAATGGCGAGATATACGCCACCGTAGCCTGGTCGGGCCGGGTGGCGGCGTTGCAGCAGGAGGGGCATTCCATCGGTTACCTTTCGCCCAAGGGCACCTATTCCTGGATGGAATACCTCTTTGTGCTGAAGGGCTCCGATTTGGAGATCGCCCAGAAGCTGCTCAACTTCATGCTGGAGCCGGCCTGCGCCATCGCAGTGGCCGAGGGCCAAAACTATCCGCCCAGCTTGGACCCCAGCAAGGTCAAGCTGACCGAGAAGATCAAGAAGATGCCCGCCTTCGATCCCACCGGCAAACTGGAAGGCTACCTGTTCGCCAATCCAGCCTATTGGAATGCCCACCAGGTGGAATGGACCGAGAAATGGGACCGTATTAAATCGGGCAGCTAAACAGCAGCGCTTTGGATTGCCGGGATTAAGTCACAATTGATCACCGGGGCCGGACGCCGCCCAAATGGCGGCATCCGGTTCCGGGGCAGCTAAAATTAAGCAGGGAGACGGGGCAAAGTGGCAGACGCCGGAAAACAGCCCATGGTGCGGTTCGAGAACATTGTCAAAAAATTTGGCAAGGTCGTGGCCGTTGAGAAGATGGATTTTGACATAGAGGAAGGCAGCCTGGTCACTCTTTTAGGGCCTTCCGGCTGCGGCAAAACCACTTTGCTGAGAATGGTCGCGGGGCTGGAGGAACCCACCCAGGGGTACATTTTCATCAAGGGCAAACGCATCAACGACACCCCGATCCATAAACGCAACCTGGGCATGATATTCCAGAACTACGCCCTTTTTCCCCACAAGACCATATTTGATAATGTGGCCTTTGGTTTGAAATACCGCGATGTCTCCAAAAAAGACATCACGGAAAAGGTGGCCCGGGCCCTGGAGATGGTCCGTCTGCCCGGGGTGGAAAACCGCATGCCCAGCCAGCTCTCCGGCGGCCAGCAGCAGCGCATTGCCCTGGCCAGGGCCATCGTAATAGAGCCTGACGTGCTCTTGATGGATGAGCCCCTGTCCGCCCTGGATGAGAACCTGCGGGAGGCGATGCGGCGCGAGGTGGACAATTTGCAGCGTCTTTTGGGCGTGACCACCATCTTCGTCACCCATGACCAGCGGGAAGCCTTGAGCATGTCCGACAAAATCCTGGTCATGAAAGACGGCAAAAAGCAGCAAGAGGGCGGCCCCGAGTCGGTTTACAATACGCCGGTAAATCACTTCGTGGCTGATTTTTTGGGCCACTCCAATTTCATCAAGGGTGAAGTCTTGGAGGCCGGCGGCGGTCAGGTGAAAGTTAAAATCGAGACCGGAGACATTCTACTCGCCGATGACAAGGGCGGTTTCGCCCCAGGCGATCAGGTTGAAATTGTGGTCCGGGCCCAGCGTTTCGATGCATTCACCAAAGAAGAATTCGAGCCGAAAGAGGGCACGAACCATTTCCATGGGCGCATCAAGGACCGCAGTTACATGGGCGGCGAAGTCAGCTATTTCATTGATTTGGGAGGCAGCCGCGAGGTTCACGTCATCAGCATGATGCGGACCCGGATCTACAATATCGGTGAAGACGTCAGTGTGCAGGTGGCCCCGAACCATTGTCATTTAATCCACCTGGAGTAAACTGAGTTAACCGGCGTCTTTTTAAAGCCTCAACCAGCAATAGAACCTGAAAACAGACTGTTCGGTTTTCGGGTTTTGTTTTTTTAAGCGGCCCAAAATGAAAATGGCGGGCTTGCCGGTCCAAGACCCCATAGACAGGAGTCAAACCATGCAAATACCCGACAGGATTCAAGCCGGATTCTTGGAGCGTTATCCGGAGCGCATCGTCACCGTAGACTCCCATACCCAGGGAGAGCCCACCCGGCTTTTGATAGGCGGCGTCGGGGCTCTGCCCGGCAACTCCATAAAAGAAAAAAAAGAACACTTCGAATCGGCATACGATCAGCTTCGTTTGATGCTCTGTAAAGAGCCCCGGGGGCATAGAGGCGTTTTGACGGCGGTGCTGACCGAGCCGGTAAGCCCCAAGGGGCACTTCGGCCTCTTTTATATGGACGCCAAGCGCTACCCCTATTTGTGCGGCCACGCCACCATCGGAGCGGTGACCACCTTGATTGAAGTGGGCGCCCTGAAGGCCGAAGACGGTGACACGGTCATTACGGTTGACACCCCGTCGGGACCGCTGGAGGCCCACACCCGCATCAAAAACGGCTCGGTGCAGTCCGTGGGTATTGACATGGTGCCTTCTTTCGTCCTCGATACGGATTGCGAAATCGAAGTCGAAGACTTTGGAAAGATGAAGGTGGACCTGGTGTGTGTGGGCGGGTTTTTCGCCATGGTATCGGCCAAATCCATTGGCATAGAGCTGGCGCCCCAAAACTACCAGAGGCTGATCCCCCTGGGCATGGCCGTGATCGAGGCGGCCAACCGCTCTTTGAGCGTAAGGCACCCGGAGCGTCCGGAGGTGAACACGGTTGACGTAACCGAGTTCTATGAAGAGGACACCCTAGCCAACACCGGGAAGGGCGTGGTTATATACGGCGAGTCCAACCTGGACCGGTCGCCATGCGGCACCGGGACCGCGGCCAAGATGACCCTGTTAAGCCACCGCGGCAGCCTGAGGCCGGGAGAAATATACAGCAACGCCAGCCCCCTGGGCACCACATTTGAGGGCCGCATAATAAAGAACACCACCATCGGCGGCCTGGAAGGTATAGTGGCCAGAGTAAGGGGCAACGCCCAGATAACCGGTTTGCATAATTTCGTCTTGGATGCTCATGATCCGTTCCCAGAGGGATTTTTACTGTGATAAGCATGGAAACAAAACCACAGACCATACTTTATAATGGAACCGTCGCGACCCAAAATCCGGATCAGCCTTTTGCAAATGCCGTGGCCCTGGGGGCGGGGCGCATAATGGCCCTTGGCGCCGATGACGAGATCAGGCAGCTGGCCGGACCGCATACCGAAACCATAGACCTCAAAGGCCGTTTGGCGGCCCCCGGTTTCATAGACCCCCACATACACTTTTATGAATGGGCCTTGCAGCGCCAGGGGCTGAAACTGGACAGCCTGCATAACCTGGACGAGCTGTTGGCCCTGGTGAGGCAAAAAGCCCGCAACATACCGCCGGGCCAGTGGATCATGGGCCAGGGCTGGAACGAAACCGACTGGCAAGAGCCCCGCATGCCCACCCGGGAGTCGCTCGACCTGGCTGCGCCGGACCACCCGGTGCTTTTGTGGCGCTGCGACCTGCATTTGGCCGCCGCCAACACAGCGGCTTTGCGCCTGGCCGGAATCGGTCCCAACACCCCTGACCCCCCCGAGGGGCGGATTGAAAAGGATCAATCCGGCGAACCCACCGGGATATTGCGGGAGCTGGCCATAAACCTGGCGAGGGAGGCCGTCGCCCCGCCCGATGCGGCCCAGATCCGCGAAGCGTTTGTGGACGCCGCCCGGGCCCTGCACCGCCGGGGCGTCACCGGCATTCACGACACCCGCTTGATGGCCGATGAAGACGGGGGGAGCGCATTCAGAGCCTTTCAGGATCTGGAACATCAAAAACGGCTCCAGCTGCGCACCTGGGTCACCATGCCGGGCCATCATCTGGATGACATCGTAAGGCTTGGGCTTCGCACCGGATTCGGCAGCGACAAGCTGAGAATCGGGCATGTGAAGTTCTTTTCCGACGGCGGCATGGGCGCCCGCACCGCCTGGATGGTGGACCCCTACCTGGACGCCGAACGCGGCATGCCGCTGATGGAAATGGAGCTGCTGGAGCGGCAAATCAGACAGGCGGACCAGGCGGGATTATCGGTGATGGTGCATGCGGTGGGCGACCGGGCCAACCGGGAGCTGATAAACATTTTCGAAGCCCTGGAGATGGACCATGCCAAAACAGGATCGCAACCGCCCCTCATCCCTCACCGCATTGAGCATGTGCAGATGATCCGGCCGGAGGATGTGCAGCGCCTTAAAAAACTCCATTTGGCCCTCTGCGTGACACCGGCCAATCTGCTTTTGGATATCAACCTCATCGACAGCGTCGTGGGTGAGAAGGGTAAATGGGCCTACGCCTTCCGCACATTGTTCGACACCGGCTCGCCGGTCATGTTCAGTTCCGACTGTCCGGTCTGCAACCCCGATCCCCTGGTGGGCATCCGGGCCGCGGTCCTGCGCCAGCGCGCGGACGGTTCACCCCATGGGGGCTGGCATCCGCAAAACCGCGTCACGGCAAGCGAGGCCCTGGGGGCGTATACAGCCGCTCCCGCCCATGTGCTCCAGGCCGCTGACTTGGGGATGATTGCCCCAGGCAAAAAGGCCGATCTGGTGGTGCTCAGCCAAGATATCCTGAATTCGCCCCCGGCCAAGCTGAATGAGGCCCGGGTTGATATGACTTTCTTTGAAGGCCGGATGGTCTACCGGCGGGATTGAGAGATGCTTTCGGTTAATAATGGGCGGCTGTAAAACGCGCCCGCCCCAATGAGGGGTTGCTTGTGGATACCTACTGACGGATGTTTTGGAGCCAAGCACCTGAATGAGGGGCGGGATGGGCCCATCCCATCATGCCCCCGGCTTCAAAAAGAAACTTATTAATACCACCAGCCCCGTAAGCATCCAATCCGCCTTTTATGATGTTTGCGGCCACGGTTATATACCGTGAAAGCAAACGCCCCTGGATTGCATCCGGGCCTGATCATGGGCGGCAATACCCTTTTTGAACCTGGTTCAAACCCAATGGCGCCTTGTTATGTTAAGGGCGATAATATATTCTGCCTGGTAGGGAGAATTACGCATGATGAATAAGCAAGCGGGAGCAGCCCACCCGGACCGGCGGATTTTGGGAGTTTTCGGATCATTTGACGAACTTGGCCAGGCGGATCTCCGCATTGGCCGCAAAGTGGCCAACTATGGTTTTGTCTCCGCGCTCTTGGAATATCATCAGTTTGATGAGATACACTTCTTTTTGCCCTTTTTCGATATGCTGCCCCGCTTCGAGTATTCATACAAACACTGGCTGGAACTGCCCCGCAACCGGGACAAGGTGAGCTTTTTCCCGGCTTTGAATCTGCAAGCCGCCTTGGAGCGCACCCGGTACACCGCCATTCATTGCCCGGAGCATCACCGCTTCGTGCCCGAGTTGTGCCACCAGCGCAACCGCTGGGCCAAAGAGGCATTCCCCATCACCTGCGTGCCCCATTCCCTGAATCCCTGGGAATCCCACACCAGAAACCTGTACAAGGTGTTGCCCGGCCCCATGCCCTATGACTCCATCCTGTGCACCAGCCGGGCGGCCCGCAGCTATCTGGAAAACAGTTTCGGGGCCATAGCCGAAAACCTGGCCAAGCTGGGCGCAGGGCAAGTCGGCTATGGCGGCAGGTTTGATCTGGTGCCCTTGGGAGTGCGGGCGGCTGATTTTGCCCAGAAAGAAAAGACCGGAGCCCTAAATAACCTGGGCCTGGAGCCCGGCCCCATCACCCTGTTGTGCGTGGGCCGCATGACCCCCACGGATAAATACGACCTCATGCCCCTTTTGGGGGCTTTGCGGCTTTGCAGCGAAAGCGCGGATATCCGCCTGGTGGTGGCGGGCGGAGCCCAGGAAGGCTATGCCCGCAATCTGAAGGACACCGCGGAGCAGATGGGCCTAATCAGCCGCCTGCACCTTTTTGAGGACTTCGCCACCGAGATAAAGCCCGACCTTTTTGCAGCGGCCGACATATACATCTCGCCGGTGGACAATTTGCAGGAAACCTTCGGCATCAGCATTATCGAAGCCATGGCCGCGGGGCTCCCGGTGATAGCCAGCGATTTCAGCGGCTACCGGGATCTGGTGGTCGACGGCGTGACCGGCCTTATGATTCCCACCCTGGCCCCGGCGGACTACACCCTGCTGGATGCGGCCTGGCCGGTTTTGCACAGCCCCACCGCCGCCTTGCAGGTGGCCCAGCGCACCGCCCTGGATATGGACTATATGGTGCGGGCCATCATTAACTTGGCCAATTCCCCCGGGCTCCGCCAAAAGATGGGAGAGGCCGGCAGGAAACGGGCGCTGGATCTTTTTGACTGGCCGGTGGTCATAGCCCGGATGGAAAAAACCTGGCTGAAGCTAAAGGGAATGGCCCTCACGCACCAGCCCGCCGGGGCTCAGCCGGATGTGATGGCAGCCAGCCAGGCCCGCCTGTTCGGCGATTTTCCCAGCCGGGGGATCAATGATGCCGACCGCATAGGCCTGGGGCTTTTGTATGCGCCTTTTGAGCATGGGACCTGGGCCGCCCAGGCCTACCAGGATCTGGGCGGCGCGCTTCCCCGGGAAGGGCTCAAGGCCATAGGGGAGCTGATAAAAAAAGAAAGCGGCGTGCTTTGTTTGGCTGAAATCAAGACCGGGATGCAAGGCCGCATGCCGGGCTATGCCGCGGAGCATCTGGTGCTGCACGGCTTGAAGTACGGACTGTTCAGTCTGAAGAAGTGACCGGCTGAAACTGTTTTTTCTGGACGCCGATAATCTCAAGCGGGAGGATAAGATTTGCTGCATTTGGCGATGCCCTTCGGGGCCATGCATGGTTGGGGGATATGCAGTCAGCACTTGGCAAAATCCCTGTCCCGCCTGACCCCGCTCACTTTTTTGACCGACCGCTTCAGTCCGCAGAATGTAAACGGCGTCTTGGACTATATGTATTTGCAGAGGTTCACCCGCAATCTGGCCGAGTATGTGGAAAGCCCGGACTACAGTCCGCCGGGCGCGGTGATCCAGGCCATGTTCAACGACTCCCTTCTGCCTTGGGAGCCCAGGCTCAGGGGGCAGTTCAACCTGGGCTACATCTTTTCAGAGCAAACCGTATATAGCCAGGAATGCATAGAAAACGCCCGGCGCAGCTTTGACGTGATCGCAGCCGGTTCAACCTGGTGCGAGGGGGTCTTGCGCCAGCAAGGCCTGAGCAACACCCGGACCATAATCCAGGGGGTGGACCGCTCGGTGTTCAACCCCTCCGCCAACCGCAAGGACCTTTTCAGCGACCGCTTTGTGGTTTATTCCGGGGGCAAATTCGAACTGCGCAAGGGCCAGGACCTGGTTATCCGGGCCTTTGCGGAGCTTGCCCGGCGGCATGACGACGTGCTTTTGGTGGCGTCCTGGTTCAACCCTTGGGCGAACCATATGGATTCAATGCGCCTGTCCAGGCATATAGATTATGAGCCCGGCCAGAGTTTCGAAGCCGCCATGGAGCGCATTTTGGCCGCAAACGGGCTGGACCGGAACCGGGTGTTGCTTCTGCCCCCGTCCCCGCATCATGAAATGGGCCGGGTTTATAAAAACTGTGATGTGGGCATATTTCCCAACCGCTGCGAAGGCGGCACCAACCTGGTGCTGATGGAGTTTTTGGCCTGCGGAAAGCCGGCCATCGCCTCCTTTTCCACCGGGCACAAGGATATCGTATCCAGCCGCAACAGCCTGCTCTTGGAAGATCTGGAGACCATCCAGATAACGGACGGACAAGGCGGCCTGCACAGTGTATGGGATGATCCCAACCTGGACGAACTTATTGAAAACCTGGAGTGGGCCTATCTGCACCCGGAGCAGCTCGCCGCTTTGGGAAAGCGGGCAGGTGAGGACCTCAAGGCGCACACCTGGGAAGCCAGCGCCCGGCGTTTTTACAACCAGGTGGCCAGGGCTCTTTGATAAGCCCGGGCAGCTCTTTGCACCCCACAGACCCGGACGGGCGGCGACAGCGCCGCTTGTTTGTAAACCGGATTAACAGCCCCAGGATTGTATAGTCACCATGCCTGACCAATCATTCTCGCCGGATGCATACATTGATCTGCTTAAGAGCGCCTTATCGGGCGGATACGCTTTTGCGGATTTTCTGGCCGGTAAACCCGAAACCGGGAATTTGTATCTCCGGCATGATGTGGACTATGATCCGGGCCCGGCCTTGCAAATGGCGCAAATTGAACATGAACTTGGGGTGTCGTCTCACTATTTCTTTTTGGTGGGCAGCCCGATGTACTCCATATCGGAGAAACCCGTTTTTGATATCATTAACCAGATACATGAACTGAAACACACGGTTGGAGTTCATTTTGATGAACGCCTGTGCAGATATGACAAGGATGATCCGGCCAAATCAGTTGAGATATCCCTGCTTCATTTCAAAGTTTTATTCAGCTTTGCGCGGCCCATGGTTTCTTTCCACAACCCCACAGATAAAACCATTTCCAACGCCATAAAAGGTGATTTTTTCAGCACCTATCACCCGGATTATTTCCCGCCCAACATGAAATACATATCAGACTCAAACCGGAATTTCAGGGAAGGCGACCCCAAGGAGAGCCTTGCAGGAGCAAAATGGGACTCATTGCAACTGCTTATTCATCCCATATGGTGGTTTTATCCGGAACTTGGCGCGGTGGAAATTCTCAAAAGCGCTGTTGAACAAAGAAAGAATGAGATTGACAAATACGTTGAATATTCCAGTGATATTTATATATAATACCGTATGTTAATATATGTAGCAGTATAAACTAACCGTCAATTTACCTTGAGTCTATTTTTTACTAACAGCAAATAACTGCATAAACCAAATTGTTTTAAGGCCGGTAAAATGAAAATTCTTCATGCGCCGCTCATAATTGCAGACAATGCCCCCGTCCTTTCCCGCTATTTGAGAAAACTGGGCATAGAGTCGGATACCGTCTCGTTTTTCAAGACATGGCTTAACTATAAAGGCGATTACAATCTTGAACTGGACACATTATCTTTTGAAGAACGCAAAAAAGCCTTGGATATATTTCTAAAGGATTTTTTTGATAATAAAATTCAGCAGTACGATATTATCGTCTTTCATTTTCTTGATACCTTTGCCAAAGGCTACGCATATGGAGGCTGGCAAAGCGGGCTGAACAGCGACCCGGACTGGGACCTGAAGCTTCTAAAGGACATGGGCAAAAAAATCGTTTTTTACTGCGTGGGCTCGGAGCTGCGAAACAATTCCAAGGTTATATATTATCATCTTAAACATATGCATGCCGGGCTGAACATCCCAAGGCCCCCGCTCAATCAAAGCCACAGATACGGCCAAATCTGGCGCATCCTGAAATACGCCGATGCCATTGTATGCAGCGACAGCGAGACCCAGAACCACAGCCCCATTTCCATTAGGATTCCAAATCCCATCGATTTGGAGCCCTTGGAAAGCATCTCCACGGAATATAACAAAAATGAAAAAATAACCATTCTGCATGCCCCCTCCAACAATGTATTAAAAGGCACCGAGTTTCTGCTGAATGTATGCGAGGAACTGAAGCGTAAATATAACGATAGGTTCGAGCTTAGATTAATACAGAAAATGCCCCATGAAGAGGCCTTGACCCATTATCCCGGGCGCGGACCGGCGGTGGACCAGATCAACATGGCTTTCGGTCTGTTCGCCCTGGAGGCCATGTATCTGGGGAGGCCGACCATCTGTTCATTGCAAACTTCGGAATTTCAAAGCGATGATCCCAAAACCATAGCCCCGGTCTGGAGCGTGGATAACCGCAAGCAGTTTAAGGATGTTTTGGAATCATTCATCTTGGATGAAATAAGTTATGATCCGGAGGTAGGGCGTCAATACGTACGCGATCATTTTTCCGGGGAAGTGGTTGCCGAGCAGTTTGCCGGTTTATTCGAGGCGCTCATCAATAACAAGCCTGTTCATCACATGATAACCCAGCAATGGTTCCGGGAAATGGAACGGTACCTGGCCGGACAGCCGGTGGACAACAAGAATTACTACACCACGGTCACGGATTTTTTCCTGGCCACCCGGGATATTCACCGCTTGGCCCATGAGTGCGATATGGGCGTGGGGCTGGCCAAAGATGAAGAGATAACCGCCAAGTTGTTGGCCGGCAGAAAATGCGCCGGCGACGCCAGCATAACCGGCCAGCTAATTGATAAAATCAGCACCAAGGTGGGCAAAGAATTGTTCATACATCATTACAACAGAGCCATGAAAATATGGGAGACTCAGCAGCTATAAACCATAAAATATTAAACAAAAAATTATATAAGATACGTCAAATATTGCTGTGTATTCATATTTTATTACATTATATTATAAGATAATAATGTAATGAAGATGCCTTAATTCTTACAAGCATAGACCGATTTAACCCTAGGAATATTGCCATGCACAAAGCATCTGCAATTGCATCATATCTAAACACAACGATCCAAGGGATATCCGACCTTATCATCCACACCCCCAGCGAACCTTCCGATGCCGGCCCCGGCAGCGCCCTCTGGATCAAATCGTTCAGCCCGGCCACCCTTGAACTCCTGGCCGGACTGGACGGAGTGTTGATAATACATCCGCCGGCTGAGAAGCCGGATATATTAAAGGCCCTGTCCGAAGCCGCGGAATCCAATGCCCTGCTGGCGGCGGAAAATCCCAGGCTTGCCTTTGCCCGCATGCTCAGCCGCTTCTTTTCCGGGCTTCAGGCCTATGTGTCCGATGGCATTGACGAAACCGCCCGCATAGACCAAAGCGCCCAAATCGGGGAGCGGGTCAGCATCGGGGCATTTTGCGTGATCGGCCCCCATGTGACCATCGGTGACGACACGGTTTTGCACCCCCATGTGACGGTGTACTCGCACAGCCGGATAGGCAAACGCTGCATAATCAACAGCGGGGTGAGGGTGGGCACCCGGGGGTTCGGTTTCGTCAAGGACGAAAACGGCGACAACATCCATTTCCCCCAGGTGGGCACGGTAATCATCGAAGACGACGTGGAAGTCCAGGCCAACACCACCATCGCCCGCCCCGGCGTGGGGGTGACCAGGATAGAGCGCAACGCAAAGATAGACTGTCTTTGCCATATCGGGCACAACGCCCGCATTGGCCCCAGGGCCATTGTCACGGCGTGTTCCGAAATAGGGGCCGGCGTGGTGGTGGGTGAATCCGCCTGGGTGGGACCCAACAGCTGCTCCCTGGAGGGGGTGAATTTCGGACCGGATTCTTTCACCGGCATAGGCTCAGTGGTCCTAAGGGACGTGCCCCCCGGTAAAACCCATGTGGGGTCTCCCGCGGTGCCCATAGATGAGATGAAAGCCATACGGGCGGCGATTCAGGAGATTATGGCCCGGCAAAAAACCAAAGGCAGTGAATAGCTGGCATCTCAAATACAAGCCGGGGGCTGGGGCCCATATGCCTTATGATGTAATTAGTATCTGATAAAAGGTTAACTATTCCAAGTCACTACCGGGGTTACCTGCTATTAAATGCGCATCTGGCCGCCGACTGAAATCAGCTCATGCAGGGCCACACCCGGCTTGTCCTTTCGGCTTGCCTCCAAAACCTCCACGGCCCCCTGGCCGCAGCAGACTATCATGCCCCGCCTGCCTGACTGAACCACCCTACCCGGCGGCCCGTAATAGGGCCTGGGGAATATCCGCGCCCGCCAGATGTGTATGGCCTGCTCCCCGTCTTGCCCCGCACCGGTGAAACTGAAAGCGCCGGGATAGGGCCGGCTCTGGGCCCGGATGAAATTATGCACCTTGGCCGCGGGCCAGTTCCAGTTTATGAGGCCGTCTTCCGGGCGCCTCTGAGAGGCATATGTGGCCTGTCCGTGATCCTGCTCCCAGGCATCGGCCCCGCCTTCAAGAATAGCCCGGGCTTTTTGTTTCAGCATCTCGATGCTGGCGTCCTGGACCCGGACCAGCAGATCGCCGATGGATTCATCCGGCCCCACCTCCAAGACGCGCTGTTCTATGATCCTGCCGTCATCCATTCCGGTGGAAAAGTAAAACAGGCTGACCCCGACCTGGTTTTCACCGTTGATCAAGGCCCAAACCAGGGGCGCGCCCCCCCGGTAGCGCGGCAGGGCCGATGCATGAATCCCGGCGAAACCGCCCGGGACCATGGCCAGCAGAGAAGGCGGTATGATTTGATACCAGCCAACCACGACCACGCAAAAAGGCTTGTGGCGCTCACAGGCGGCTTTGAGTCCGGAATTGTCGCGCAATAAAAAGTGGGTTAGTTGCCGTTTGCCGCAAAACGCCTGCATTTCCTGCAGGCAGCTTCTGGAGTCGGAACTGTCATCCAAAATACCGCACACCAGATCTTGGGGAGGAATCCGGTCCGCCAATGCGGCCAGGCTGCATAATCCGATTTTTTTGCTGCCTATGAACAGCATCTTCGGCATTTCAACATCCCTCCGGCTTGACGGGCTCAGCCTTCCGGTTTCAAAAGGGCCTCGGCCACCCTGCACTGCTGGGATTCCGTCAGGCCGGGATACAAAGGCAGGGTTATGGATAAGCGGTCCGCCAACAGGCTGGCCGGAAAATCTTGCGGTTTCAGCCCGTATTTACCGGCATAGTAGTCCAGGGTGTGCACGGCATGGGTGCCCTGCCTCACGCTGATGCCCTGCGCCTCCAAGGCCGCCATCTTGCGGTTACGCAGCCGGTTGAGCTCATCAAGGTTGGCCAGATCCGGTTCTTTGCCCAGGGTGTACAGCACTACATAAGATTGATAGGCATGCCGGTGCCCCGGAGGCTCAAGCGGAGGCAATACAAGCTCCTGGCCGCTCAATAATTCATGGTATTTTTGCGCGGCCAGGCGGCGCGCGGCCAAAATCGATTCGGCCTTTTCCATCTGGGCCACCCCAAGCGCCCCCTGCAAATCGGTAAGGCGGTAGTTGAAACCCAAGTGTTTGAAGGCCGGCAGCAAAGAGCCGCCCTTGTTGAAATGCCGCTCCAAATCGGTGGCTTGGGCGCCATGATTGCGGAGCATGGCAAGATGCGCGGCCAATTGACCGTCATTGGTCACTATCATACCGCCTTCACCGGTTGTGATGGCCTTGCGGGGGTGAAAGCTGAATGCCGCCGCATGGGCCAGGCTACCGGCGTGATCCCCCTGATATCTGGAGCCAAATGCGCAAGCGGCATCCTCCAGCACCTTGATGCCGTAAGAGGAGGCCAACTCCATGAGCGGCCCCATCTCAACGGACAATCCAAAAAGGCTTACAGGTATTATGGCCTTGGTGCGGCTGGTGATAAGGGGTTCAACCATATCGGGGTTAAGCACAAACCTCCGCCGGTCGATATCGCAAAACACAGGTTTTGCACCCGTGTATTCCACGGCGTTTGCAGAGGCGATATAGGTGAAACTGGGGACTATGACCTCGTCACCCGGTCCGAGGTTCCAGGCGGCCAGCACCAGATGCAAGGCCGTGGTGCAGTTCGAAACGGCCAGGGCATGGGAAATGCCGCTGAAATCCGCGAACATATCCTCAAACTGCTTAACATAAGGGCCTTGCACCACCCAGCCGGTTTGCAGAGGCTTTAATATCAGCTCGGCTTCCCTGGCCCCGAAAACCGGTTTGGTGATGGGCAGCCTTTCTTGATCTTGGGACATGATCACAACACCTTGTTCAAGTCTTTAGATTTTGGGAATACATAATGGCATCATAACCCATGAAAAAGATATTTTGCCACCGCCGGACAGGCGGGCCGCCTATTCTTCTCTTTTGGGCCGCTCCGGCAACCTAATCAATCCGCAAGCAAACACCCCGGCCTGCATATCAGGCCGGGGTGTCAGGGTTTTAAAAGAACTTGCTCTACCCGCTAGCCGCCGAGCAGTGACAGGGCCAAGGATGGCAGGCTGTTAGCCTGGGCCAGCATGGAGACCGCGGCCTGGGCCAGGATGTTATTGCGGGTGAAGTTGGTCATTTCCACCGCCACGTCAACATCGGAGATGCGCGATTCAGCCGCCTGCAGGTTCTCAGCCTGGATCTGCAGGTTGGTGATGGTGTTCTCCAGCCGGTTCTGCATCGCACCTAAGTTGGCGCGGGAACTGTCTTTTTGGTTGATGGCCCGGTCCAGTCCGGCCAAGGCCTGCTGAGCGCCGGACTGGGTCAGGATGTCTTTGCCGGCCCAGGTGGTGCTGCCGCTGCCGTTTACAGACTGGGCCCAGTCGGTTGATGCGGTCAGGCCGCTGACGGTGTCCACCGCAGCACCGCCGCTTTGCACCTCGGGACCGCCGGTGGCTATGGTGGTGGCGCCGGAAACATCCGTGTCGATGATGTTGCCGTCAGGTGAAACCAGCCTTATCTGGTGAGCCGCGCCGGACTTATTGGCCTCAAGCTGTAGCTCATAGCCGTAGTTGTCCTGGTAAACCGCCTCAGCCCCCAGGTGGATGCCGGTGGTGGCGGTCCAGGAAGTATCCAAGGCCAGGTCCGATGCTCCGTCACCCAAGGTGATGGTGCCGCTGGGAACCCCGAAGTCCTCATAGAACAGGGTCAGGGTCGCGCCGGTTCCCTGGGCTATGACGTTGAATCCGGACTCGCCGGTGGAATTCAAGGTCTGGTTGATGGCGGTGGCGATGCGGGCCGCCACGGTGGAAGCGCCGCCGGCCACTGTGGGCCCCAGGCCGATGGTGGAACTGCTG
Source organism: Desulfarculaceae bacterium (assembly GCA_963675675.1). Taxonomy (GTDB): domain Bacteria; phylum Desulfobacterota; class Desulfarculia; order Desulfarculales; family Desulfarculaceae; genus Dethiosulfatarculus. The sequence goes on along the minus strand of OY776512.1, from coordinate 4,764,933 downwards.
ATGGTGGAACTGGATGAGAAGGTGAACACGTTGCCGTTGATGGTGATGGTGTCCGAACCATCCAGAGTGGCGCTGGTTGCGGTGCTCGCCACCACCAGGCTGGCGGTGTACTGCGGCCCCTGGTTGATCTCGGCCGCGATGGAAGCCAGGGTGTCGGTTTCCTTGTCAACCGTAACCCAGCCGTAGGTGTTCCAGGTGGTGCCGCCGTCGTGGCTGTATTGGATGCCGAAGGTGCCGTCATCGGCCATCAGGTTGTCGGCGCTGGCCATGTTGAGGGTGTTGGAAGTCCAAACATCCTTGGTGTCGTTGCTGCCCACCCGAAGACCGGTGCCGGAGGTGGCCCGCATGTCATCAATGGTCACATAGTAGTAGTCCTCGCTGGCGCTGTTGCCGGTGCCGAAGTGGACTTTCAAACCTGAACCCTGGTGCAACTGAGCCATGGTGCCGTCAAGCAGCCTGACCCCGTTGAAGTCGGTGGCGTTGGCGATACGGTCGATCTCCGCCGCCATGGCTTGATACTCGGAGTTCATGATTTCGCGCTGAGCCGTGGTGTAGGTGCCGGTGGCCGCCTGTTCGGCCAACTCCTTCATACGGATCAGCTTCTCATCGATGACGCTCATGGCGCCCTCAGCGGTCTGAATCATGCTGATTGCGTCGGAAGCGTTGCGCACGCCCTGGTTCAGCACCGCAATGTCCGAACGCATCAGTTCGCGAATGGCCATTCCAGCGGCGTCATCAGCAGCGGAAACCACGCGCAAGCCGGAGGAAAGCCTTTCCACGGAAGAACTCAGCCGGGAAAAAACGTCACCCAGGTTCCTGGCTGCATTCTGGGCCATTAAGTTGTTGTTGACGATCAAGCTCATGACTACCTCTCCTTGGTTTGTTAGGCGCCAAGATCCTTTTGGCGCTCCCCCTGACGGTTCTTCTTTCCCCTTGCCTTTTGGCGTCGCTGTCATTTCCTTGCTTGGTTTCTGTATCGGCAGCTCTTTTTTTTGCTTTAGGAAAAAATGCGGTTTTTTATTTCACCATGAATAGCCCCCGGCCTCAAGCCGTCAGGGAGACTCAACGGTTGCCATTCTTATCTTATTGTAATTATTGAAACTAATATGATATGAAATGCGGGCGGGAATATGACCGGCCAGGTGCAAAAAAAATGCCCCTGCCGCCTTATTCAGGCGGCGGGGGCTTGGTTTTTGGGTCTGCGGCCAGGAGGCTCAAGGCCTCAAATGGTCTGTTAGCCTCCGAGCAGTGACAGCGCCAAGGAAGGCAGGCTGTTTGCCTGGGCCAGCATGGAGACCGCGGCCTGAGCCAGGATGTTGTTCCGGGTGAAGGTGGTCATTTCCAAGGCCACGTCCACATCGGAGATGCGGGACTCAGCCGCCTGCAGGTTCTCGGCCTGGATCTGCAGGTTGGTGATGGTGTTCTCCAGCCGGTTCTGCAAAGCACCCAAGTTGGCCCGGGCCTCGTCCTTGGTGTTGATTGCGGTGTCCAGACCGGCCAGGGCCAGCTGGGCGGCGGACTGGGTCAGGATATCCTTGGCCGCCCAGGTGGTGTTGCCGCTGCCGTTTACAGACTGGGCCCAGTCGGTTGATGCGGTCAGGCCGCTGACGGTGTCTATGGCAGCGCCGCCGCTTTGCACCTCGGGACCGCCGGTGGTTATGGTGGTGGCTCCATTGGAATCGGTATTGATGATGTTGCCATCAGGCGAAACCAGGCGGATCTGGTGGTTGGACCCGGCCAGATTGGACTCAAGCTGCAGCTCATAGCCGTAGTTGTCCTGGTAAACCGCCGAAGCTCCCAGGTGGACGCCGGTGGTGGCGGTCCAGGAAGTATCCAAGGCCAGGTCCGAAGCCCCGTCACCCAAGGTGATGGTGCCGCTGGGAACCCCGAAGTCCTCATAGAACAGGGTCAGGGTCGCGCCGGTTCCCTGGGCTATGACGTTGAATCCGGACTCGCCGGTGGAATTCAAGGTCTGGTTGATGGCGGTGGCGATGCGGGCCGCCACGGTGGAAGCGCCGCCGGCCACTGTGGGCCCCAGGCCTATGGTGGAACTGCTGATGGTGGAACTGGATGAGAAGGTGAACACGTTGCCGTTGATGGTGATGGTGTCCGAACCATCCAGGGTGGCGCTGGTCGCGGTGCTCGCCACCACCAGGCTGGCGGTGTACTGCGGTCCATCGTTGATCTCGGCCGCGATGGAAGCCAGGGTGTCGGTTTCCTTGTCAACCGTAACCCAGCCGTAGGTGTTCCAGGTGGTGCCGCCGTCACTGGTGTACTGGATGCCGAAGGTGCCGTCATCGGCCATCAGGTTGTCGGCGCTGGCCATGTTGAGGCTGTTGGTGGTCCAAACATCCTTGGTGTCATTGGTGCCCACCCTCAGGCCGGTTCCCTGAGTAGCCCTCATATCGTCAATGCTGACATAATAGTAGTCCTCTGCGGAGCTGTTGCCCGCGCCGAAGTGGACTTTCAGGCCGGAGCCCGAATGCAGGGCAGCCATGGAACCGTCAAGCAGCTTAACGCCGTTGAAGTCGGTGGCGGTTGCGATTCGGTCGATCTCCGCCGCCATGGCTTGATATTCGGAGTTCATGATTTCACGCTGAGCCGTGGTGTAGGTGCCGGTGGCCGCCTGTTCGGCCAATTCCTTCATACGGATCAGCTTCTCATCGATGACGCTCATGGCGCCTTCAGCGGTTTGGATCATGCTGATTGCGTCGGAAGCGTTGCGCACGCCCTGGTTCAGCACCGCAATGTCCGAACGCATCAGCTCACGAATAGCCATGCCGGCCGCGTCATCCGCAGCGGAGACCACCCGCAAACCGGAAGAGAGCTTCTCTACCGAAGAACCCAGTTTCGCGAAGACTGAGGTCAAGTTCCTGGCCGCATTTTGGGCCATCAAGTTGTGGTTGACAACCAGACTCATGGTTACCCCTCCTTGGTTGGGTATTCGCCAAGTTCCTTCTGGCGATTTTTAAGTTGTAATGTAGCTTTGGTTCCCTACATTTGTTGAGCGTTTCTTTGGTTTCAGGCCGTCGCCTTCATCTTACGCTCAATGAACTATTCGGCACGGAAGAGAGGTTTCTAAAACCCAACTTCTAAAAAAACCTGATTTATGGAAAATAAAAAAGCCTGCAGGCAACAAACAAGCGGTTGTTAGGCGCTATATGGTATCGGTCAAGTTCAAAAGAATCTTGAATACACGGTTGGTCCTTTCGCACCAAAGGCATCTGGGATTTGACACCACTTTTTCAAGAGGATAAGCTGTCTCCATAAAGAGCAATGGGGCTGTTCCGGCCGGATATCCGTCTAATTTGTGTTAAACAAACAAGGAGTTGTCCTGACATGGGTGCAAAGACAATGAATAATACCGAATCAGATTCCAGCCCGAAACCGCCCCAAATCAGCCTTTGCATGATAGTTAAGGATGAAGAAAAAAACCTGCCCCGCTTATTGAAAAGCGCCGCACCATGGGTGGATGAAATTATTGTGGTGGATACCGGCTCCAGCGATAACACCATGGAGATTGCCAGACAGTACGGAGCCAAAATATATGAGCATCCCTGGACCGGCAGCTTTTCAACTCACCGCAATCAATCCATTGCCTTCGCCAACGGCGACTGGATAGTCATCCTGGATGCCGATGAAGAACTGGACCAGGAGACCGCCCCGCAAATGCGGCTGGCGGTTGAAAAACTGCCTGCCAACATAGGCTGTGTTCATTTTGAGATGTACAACGCCATCAAAGACAGCCAGTTTTCCATGGTCATGCATCCCAGACTGTTTCGAAACGACGGCAATTTTAAATATGAAGGGAAAGTGCACAATGTTCCGCGCTACTCAGGAGGCACCGCTAAAAGTGAAATAAAATTATATCATTACGGATATAATCTCGATCCTGAAACCATGCTGCAGAAATTCCAGCGCCGGGTGGATATGATCAAAAAGTGGGTAGGTAAAGAACCGGACAACTTTGTGCCCCGGGCTTATCTGGCCCAAGCCCTGCTGGAAAGATCCGAACATCTGGAAGAATGCGTCACTGAATCCCTGCTGGCCCTGGAACTGGCCAACCGCAGAGACCGCATGTCCCCTACCGATTATCCCAGGATATATCAGCCTCTTGTGGCGGCGCTGGCCAAGCTGGAAAGATTTGAGGAATGCGAAAAGTACGCCCTGCAGTGCACCAAAATCGTTCCCGCTTTGCCCGACCCCTACTACTATCTTTCATTTATCTACATCCGCAGACAGGATCTTGAGCGAACCTATGACACCGCCAAAAAATTCTTGGAATTACAGGAAGAAGCTCAGAAGAATCCGGGTAAATTCCGCTACATGGAGAATCTGACCCTCACCGAGATTCATGAGGTTCTGTGGCGGCTGGCCGTCGCGGTTTGGGAATTGCGCCGTGAAGACGAAATTGCGGATGTCTTGAAAAAACTGTCCCAGCACCCGAAAGGAGAGGAGAAGCTTAAAAAAGGGCTCCGGGACAACCTGTTGAACGGGCAGTTTGAACTGATTGATATCTGGATTCAGGTTCTTCAAGATGTGGGGGTTGATTGGCCGTGGCTGGATGAGTATTTGCACTATATCAATGAGTTAAAGGATCGGCACGACCTTGAGGCGCTGACCGGCGAGGGACTGGACGCCCTGAAAGCGGGCAATGTGCTGCAGGCCCAGGCTTATCTGGGCCACGTGATCAGAAAGGCTCCGGGCAACTTTAAGGCTTTGTCCGGATTCGGCATGACCTTTGTTAAAAGCAAAGAGCCCGAAAAAGCCAAAGACTGGCTTTCGCGGGCCCTTAATGCAAACCCCATGCAGCTTGACACCTGGGCCACACTGACTGAAGTCCTGATGGACCAGGACGACTACACCGGGGCCCGGCTGTGTTTGGATAAATTTCTGGAAATCAACCCCCAGCATCCCGCCGCGAAATCGATGCAGGAAAGATACCAGGCAAAAGCTCCCCAGAGCCAGCCGCAGGACTTGGTGCGGCATAACCCTCCAAAGTTTTTGATATTCTTGGTGGATGATTTGGAGCTGGCGGACGTGCTGGAGGCGACGCCCCATTTCATGATGCACAAGGCCTGGGGCAAAATTTTGTACAGCAATAAAGCCCCCGCCTTCCGGGAAGGCCCCTGGGCAAACCTGTTCACAGGCATGGATGCGGCGCCGGACCAATTGTTCAGTGATGAGGATCAGGCGCTCCCCGTGGAGCTTAAGAAGTTCAGCCACCTGACCATATGGGAGCTCATTGCGGAGCGGCAAAAGATCGGCCTGATGTCGCTTCCTTTGATATCGCCGGCCTATAAGACCAACGGCTGGTGCGTGGATGGCCACTCCCACGGCCACATGACCTCCAAGCTTTCCCAACCCGACGATTTGGATGTAAGGCTGCTGGTCAGCGGATTCAGGGCCACCCGCTGGATCGACCAGTCGGTGCGGGACAGCCAGAATCAAGCCGTGATAACCAGGCGGGTGCGCGAAGGATTCATGTACCAGCTCGAACGGAACATGATCAACTCGCTTTATGATCTGCCGGCGGTGGATGTGCTGGTGGTGGGCACGGGACTGCTGAATACCATGAAAGAAGGTTTCGCATCTCAGCCGGACCGCATATTCATGGGCTGCCAGATGGTTTACACAATGTTTGAATCACTGCTCTCCGCCTTGTCTCCCCGGGCCTATGCGGTGTTTGGCCAAGCCCCGGCCCCGGACAGCCAAGCCGGCGGCCGGGAAGGATTTTATTGCCTTTCATGGCTGCGGGGTGAAAACGGCCAGGCGCCGGTGAATGGAGTGGTGAAAGAAGTCCTCAAGCATCTGGATGTGCCAATGGACCGGCTGGGCAGCCCCAGAGAAGCCTAAGCGGCCCCGGATGCTCAAATAAACCGGGCCGGACAAAACGGCCAAGGCTATAAGCTCGAGAGGACCGGTCTGGAGGACTCAGGGGGGTTCGGGGAAGGCTTTTATGCCTATCGGCTAAGGCACCACTGGCGCAACCAGGTTTTGCTCCTTGTGCAGACTCCCCTCCACGGCCTGCCGGACAAATTCTTGACCTTGCTTATAAAAGATTTCTTTTAGCTCCGCATTTTCATACCAGAACCGCACACCGGCGCGGTCTTCCTCGGCCTCGCGCTGGATCTGAATCTGGGCTGCAAAGGCTTCCAGGCTGCCGTATATTTCCCGCACTTTGGGGAAAAAGCCCTCCGCGGGCAGTTCGAGTTTACGGGTTGCACCGTTTGGCTGCTGGACTTCAATGGTGCTGAAATATGTGCGCATGTCATCTTTGGTCAGGCGCTGGGCCTGGGGATAGCGAAAACCGTAGGCATTGCTCATCACCAGGTTATTGACTTTGCGGCAAGCCCAAAACCGGTAGCTGAGCATGGAATCCCATATGACCGCCGCTTTTTGGCATATTCCCGCCGCCAGATGAGCCAGCCCCCCGTCCCGGCCCGCAAAGGCATGGGCCGTCTGAAACAATCTGCCCAGGTCCGGCAAGGTGGATGCCGGATCTCCCATGGGCAATGAGGCATCCAAAAGGTCGTCCAAGGGCTCATAAGAGTGGGCCCCCACCGCAATGATGCACCAGTCTCTGTGCAACGCCGTGAGCAATTCCCTCCACCAGGCCGGGTCCTGCCAATTGTAGTCCCGCCTGCCGGGATTGAACGGATAGATAATCAGGTTGGGTTTTTGTTTGGACAAAAGCCCTTTAAGGGCAAACGGCCGGGTGTAATCCAGGTACACCCCGGGCCGGTCGTCGCGGTTGGCCAGCTGGTAATGCAGGCTGTGGGCCAGGGTGGGGTTGGCGTGTATCCGGTCCACCGGGAGCACCGGCAGGGTCAGCTTATAGTTTGTCTTGGAACCGAAGCTTATATTGCGGCCATGGCGGCTGAGGGGCACCTCCACCAAATCCAGACTGCGCGGCGCTTCTGGGGGATCAACCAATTCCGTGACCTGGGGATGGGAGCTTATGAGACCTTTATAGCCCTGGCCGGTGTGCAGGCGCACCGGGCGGCCCAGGTTGCGTATGAACCCCAAAAGCATCAGGGTGTCCCCCAGGGCCAGATTGGCCGGGGCCCGGCAGTCATCCCCGTCGATCTCAAAGTATATGGGAAGGTCCAGAAGCTCGACCGTATTGCGGAGATGGAAGGGTATGTCTTTGATCAGCATGGCTTGTGGGCCTTTCCTTTGCAGTTGGGCTGACAGCCCCGGCATATTGTGCCAACGAAACCCGGCCAGCGCCAGCAAAAAGCGGGATTTTGCCTGGCCCGGCCCATTACGGTTTGGGATTCAGGCCTGGGGCGTCTGATCGGTTTGGCGCTGCCCCGGCCATGCGGGGCTATTTGTAAATCAGCCCTAATGCTGGCGCTCCATCGGGCCGATGAAATCTACAGCGGGGTGTTTTTTCATAGGCAGAGTTTGCCGGGTATGGCGAACTTGCCCCGCTTTGAAAAGACTAATGGATTTATTACGCAGTTAAATAAATAAGTTATGTAAAACCAGCAATAGAGAGCCTGTAGGCACACGGTTTGCAAGCAGTAGCTTCAGGGTTGTTTAGTACAAAAAAGAAGTAGAGGTTTATCTTGGCTGAGAGCCTGACTTACTTAAATAATGCTGCCTTAACCAGCAGCGGCACCCTCAGCGGCTCAGTCAGTTTCGGCGGGCTGGGATCGGACACCGACTTCAAAGAAGTAGTCGACCAGCTGGTTGCCCTGGAGTCCATCAATAAGGAACGGCTGGAAACCTGGCGGGCAACCTGGGAGGCCAAAAGCCAGGCTATTGCCGCTTTGAATCTTCGCCTGGAATCGGTGGGACAGGGTGCGGAGGCTATGGACTCCGAAAAGGAGTTTTTGGTGCGCTCGGCCTCAACCAGCGACAGCACCAAGGCTTCGGCAGCCGCTTCCAGTTCGGCGGCCGTGGGTGCGTATTCCTTGGAAATCGCCAGTAACGCCAAGCATATTCTCAATTCCCAGGGTGTTGGTGATGCAGACAGCACAGCCTGCGGCGGGGCGGGCGGCGACCTGGTATTGAGCGTCAACGGCACCACATATTCCATAGCAATAAACGCCGGCGACACCTTGAATGACATACAGGATAAAATCAACGCTTCGGGCGCGCCGGTCACCGCCGAGGTGATCAACGACCGCACCACCAGCAATCCCTACCGGCTGGAATTGACCAGCGACACCGGCGGAGCAGACTACCGCATAGAGGTAACCCAGAATCCCACGGATTTGAACCTTAATGTGAGTGGGATAATCCTGCAAGACGACACAGCCTGGAACGCGGTTGCAGACATCGATGTGGTGGGACAGTTCACGGGGGAAAATGATCAATCCGGCAACATGGACGTCTGGACCTACACCATCACCAACTCCACCGGCTCCCAGCAGACAGTGGGAGGCGCCAGCTCTTTTGACCTGAATTGGGAATCCAAGGATAAATCCGGCGCCACCATCAGCAGCGGCACCATCACCGTACCCGCAGATTATAACGCAGGAGATTCCCTTGCCCTGGATGAAGGGTTGAGCATTCAGCTGAGCGCCGGAACCATAGAAAACGGCGCGAACGTCACTTACCGGGCCCATGCCAATGACTTCGATGATGCGGAACTGACCGACTGGGACAGCCAGCCCAATGTAACGGTGCAAGGCAATTATCTTGGCTCCGTAAGCCAGACCTACACCTTTACCGTAACCACCGGAGCCACCATTCAGGATGGAGGCGGAGCCGGGACCGCGGTTCTGCGCTGGACCAACTCCAGCGGGAAAACCGGTACGGTGAGCATCTCCGACTCCCTTGAAGCCTATGAAGTGGACAGCGGTATAAAAATCCAGATTGACGCCGGAACCCTGCAGGATGGCAAAGACTTTCAGGTCAATGTTTTCGGCCCTGATAAGCAGCAGGGGCAAGACAGCGGGCTGGCTCAGGTGGCCAAGGTGGTTCACTCGGGTTTTGCCGATGAATCCTCCACTGCGGTAACCTCCACCGCCGGCACCTTCAGCTATACCTACGGCGGCACCGAAACCAGCGTTTCGGTATCGACCGACACAAACTTGGCCCAGCTGGCCGCCCTGATCAATGCCGATCCCGACAACCCCGGGGTTACGGCCAGCATAGTCAACGACGGCTTGGGCCTTCCCACCAGCTACCGGTTCATGCTCACCGGCAGAAATCCCGGAGCACAGTATCAGATAACCAATGTTACTCATGACTTTACGGGCAACTTTGGAACCGGGGGCGATTTGGGCGGAGGTTTCACCACCAACCAGATGGCCACCAACAGCATGATAAAGGTTGATGGCTTCCCGGCTGAGGAAGACATCTATCTGCAGCGTTCCAGCAACTCCGTGGGTGATGTAATCGAAGGCGTTAACCTGGACCTGCATGACAGAGGCACCACCCAGGTCACGGTCAACTATGATGTCTCGGCCATTGTGAGCAAGGTGGAAGCCTTCATCAATTCGGTAAACTATGCCCAGGATTACATACGCTTACAGACTCAGTACGACCCCGATGGCGAAGACACCGGCGTGCTGATCGGCAACTATGGTTTTTACACCCTTAAAACACGTATAGATTCCATACTTTACACGCCCAGTTCAGGGCTGGACAGCAGTGAGGACACCTACACCTTGCTGGCCCAAGTGGGCATAGAATCCAATCCCGACAACGACGGCGCCTGGGAGATCGACACCGCTGTCCTGCGCAATGCCTTGAGCACTGATGCGGAGGCGGTGGCCAACCTTTTTGTGGCCAACACCGACAAAGGCACCATCGGTGTGGCTTCGGCCATGGCCGCCGAAATGGCAATTCAAACAGATTCCGAAACCGGCATGGGACCGATCCTGATCGAGAACTATGCCGATATCATGAGTAATATCGACAAGAAAATAGAAAGAGAAGAAAACCGTATCGAGCTGTTCCGGCAGAGGCAAATCGAAAGATTCGCCCGTTTGGATTCCACCCTGGCCGAGCTGAGCGCCATGCAGGAGTCTCTGGAGAGTCAGATCGATCAGTTGCCCAATAAATGATGGTAGTTAATTTTGGACGGTAAGGGTGGGTGCCACCGCATGGAAGCGGACGTCAGGCAAAATCAAGGAAGAGGTGAATCATGATGAGTTACGGACAGCAGCAGTATAAAAAAACCCAGGTCGCCACCGTTGACAGGGGCCGGTTGATCGTGCTGCTATACGAAGGAGCCATCAGCTTTTTAACCAAGGCCAAGGCTTGTATTGACGAACAAGACGTGCCGGCCTGCTGCAATTATATCAACCGGGCTCAGGACATCATTGATGAGTTGAACGCCTCTCTGAATATGGAACAGGGCGGAGACATCGCGGCCAATTTGAGAAAGCTCTATCTTTTCATGAGTGATCACCTGGTGCAGGCCAAGATAAAAATCCAAACCGAACACCTGGACGAAGTGATCCGCATGCTCACCACCTTGAATGAGGCATGGCGCAAGGCCGTGGCCACTCCGGAGGCCCAGCAGGCCCTGAAGCAGATGGATCATCCCCAAAAGGCCCAGGTGCGGGCGGGGGCCCATATATAAAGGCTGATTTCGTCCGCAATGGCTGCTTGAGCCTCCTGCGGATGATAAGCGGGCCAAGGTCCGGCCCGGGGGCCATGCAATAGAAATTGAAAGCCCCAAGCCCGTAAAAGGGCCATGTGGCTGAAATAGAAAAAATGCACCCCAGGAGACGGAACAGGTTCTCCCGGGGTGCTTTGGATTATTCTCCTGAATTCTTATTTCAGCCGCTTTTGGTAATCAGGTTTCTGGCCGGCGGCGGATGGGCCGTGCCGTGATAGGCCTTCAAGGCGTTGGCTCCTTTTTGTAAATGATTCAAACTATTTTTTATTTCGGTCTGAGCTCCCTCCATAAGCGTGGCGGCCTCTTGGTCCAGCGCCAGGGTCTTTTTACCCAGCTCCTCCACTTGCCCCACCAGCCGGCTGCATTTTTCCTTTTGGGCCTCTTCCAACCCCGACAGAGCCGGCTCCCAGTCGGCAAACAGCGGGGCCAGTTTAGCGCGGGCGGCGGTCAGGCGCTTGAACAGCTCGCGCCGCTTTGCCCAGGCGTCATCCAATGCTTCATAATTGGCCTGCTTCAATAGGCCCACCGTAACCTGGGCCAGGGCGTGGTACCGCCGGTATAATTCCAGCAAATGTTCCAATTCAGAGTTCAGGCTCATCAGCCTGTCTCCTGGGCGATCAGCGGCAACAGCTTTTGCCAGGTTTGCAATTCGGGAGCCAGATCGAATTCCAAAAAATCAGCCAGGGCCAGCCAGTCTGCTTTATCCTGAGCCTCCAAAAGCTGGCTGACCAAGTCGCTGAGCCGGTCCAGGCTGGCCTTGGACGTAGTCTCCTCAATCCTGGTGCCCTCTATATCCAGTCCCAGGATATCGCTGCTTTTTTCCACCATCTGCAAAAATAGCTGCAAGGTGTTCAACAGGTGCAGATACTTCTCATTAGCCTGCTGGGTTTCGCCTGCCCTGAGCATCTCCGCCACCGCAGGGGCTGCCTGGACCAGGGCCTCCAAGGTAGGATCGGCTGAAGTCAAAAAATGCAGGGCCATCTCTTTTGCGGCTATGGTCTGAATATCCAGGCTTTTTATTGAGTTACGGCTTATGGCCTGGGGAGCCCCCATCTCGGCTTCTACATAAGGCCGCCCGTTTACGAGCACTTCGCGCAAGCTCCGGTCTGGCGCCATGAATTGCTTGCTGATAAATTGCAGTATTTGCTGCAGGTCCTCGCCGATTACCTCCCCCAATACTGGGCGGCCGTCCAAGATGACATCCATGTCTTTGTCTCCTGACATTATTAAAAGAGCTTGGAACTGAATTTTCCCCAGACGCCGGTGGGGCCCTCTGGCCCGTTATTTGTGTAATTATTCTAACTCAATCAAGAGCCTATGTCACTGAACCTCTGGAAAGACGCCTCAGTCAGCCTCCCGAATCCAGGGCCAGCCGCAATGCCTTGGCCGCGGCCAGGCAGGCATCCCCCAAGCGCCCGGGGCGGTAAGCGCCCGCCAAATCCGCCAGGGGCTTCAGCATGGGCGCTTCAGCGGCCAGCAACCCAGCCCGTGGGCGATCCTCATTCAAAACCGCCGCAGCCAGATCTTCCGCCTGGCCTGCCAGTCGGGCCAGCCCCGGCCGCTCCGATTCCGGGCAAGCCGAATAACCCTGCTTCAGCTCTGCGGCCACACCCGCCCAATCCGGTTCATAGGCCGAACGCATCAGCATACGGCCCGCTTCGCGCAGGGCAACTCCCCCAAACACCCGCCAATCGGATTCCTGAACCTCAACCGGACGGTATATCTGGCCAAATCCGTCATGCTCCCCCACCAGGGCCCCGGCATGGGGTCCCAGATCCAGCCCGGTCCCGGCCTCTTGGGGGGGCAGGCCCTGTAATAAAGCCAGGGCGGCCTTATAGACCGCGCTTGGCTTCAAAAGACGCCGGCATTGGGCCCGGCCCTTGCAGACCGGATCTTGCTCCTGACAGGGTCCGCACATGTCGCGGGCCTGCAGCACCAGGTGATGGGGGCCGTAGGGTCCGGTCTCATGCAGCACCGCCGGCCCCATATATAGACCCAACACCTTTGCCCCCACAGCGGTGGCAAGATGCAAGGTGCCGGTGTCATTTGAAATTACCAGGTCAGCCTGCGACAAAACCCCGGCCAGGCCGGGTATGCCGGTCTGGCCCATCAAGTTGCACACCCGATGGGAGATCGGGCCAAGCTCGTCCAGAAAACGCTCGGCCAGCAGCCGTTCGGAAGGGCTGCCCACCAGGATTACCCCGGCTCCCTGGACCAGCAGAGCCCCGGCCACGGCGGCGTGATATTCCAAGGGCCAGCGCCGCAGCGGACTGTTGGCTCCCAATTGCAGCACAACCTTCGGCACGCTGGGGGGCAAAAGCTCCAGGGCGTCTTGCCGCCGGGTTTCATGCACAACGTATTCCAGGCTGGAGGCCGGGGGACTTGGGGGATCGGCGTATGAGGCCAGTATATCGCTCAGATGCAGCCGGGTCAGACGGCGGTCGGCCACCAAACCCATGACGAATCCGGACCAGTCCGCCCCCACCAGGCCATCCCCCCGCCCGGACCAGCGCCAGCCCCGCACCGCAGCCCGGTCCCAGATACGGCACAGGGCCGCGCCCAAGGGGCCCAGGTTCAGATTATAGATTTCATCCACCCGCCGCTCACTCAACTGGGCCGTAAGCCGGTTCCAGCGGCTTGGCATGCCCCCCTGGGGCGAAGATCCGGCTTGCAGGCATTCCAAAAGGGGGCCTGGGTCCAGGGTCCACACCTGATCCACCACCGGACAGGACTCGGCCAGGGGGGCCACCGCCGGGGTCACCAGCACGGCCAGGCTGGAGCCCACCCGGGACTTCAGCGCCCGCAATAAAGGTGTGGTCTGAAGAAAATCCCCCAACCGCGCCATTTGCATGACCAGGGTTAATCCGGTTTTCTGCCTGTCAGCCATGGTATAACTTGCCTATAACACTCCGTTTTGTTCCAGACTTGCAATTACCTCTTGCGTGGCGGCACGGACGCGGCGGTCTTTTGAGCCCATATCCAGAGCCCCCGGCCTGGGCCCCTTGACAGGAGCCAAGGCCAGCCAGCGCCCGGCGGCATAGGTTTCCGCACCGGAGCGCACCCTGCCCCTGGGTAAATATTCGAACCTTATTTTCCTGTCCGGCAGCAAGCTGTTCAAATCGTCCTTGGCCAAGTCATGCCTGCGGCCCAGATAGCCCGGGGCCACAAGGGGCCAAGCCCCGCTGGCCGTGCAGAGCAGCAGCCAGCCCTGGGGTTTGCACCTGGGCAGGATGCAATCAAGCAGTTGTTCGGGATGCCGGTGTCTTTCCAGCATATCCCTAATTATAACAAGATCATATGCGGCGCAAGATTGTGCGCGCGGATCAAAGATTTCAAGATCATGCCCAGCCATGAGAGCGGATAACTGCGGGTTTGTGCTCTCGGCGGCTGCGCTCAATAAACCGATCTTTGGTGATTCCCCGGCCCCGGTCAGGGCCTGTTTTGCCATATGGGCGATGGCTTCGAGCAATTCGGCTTCCTCGGGGTCCTCCGGGGCCGGAGCCTTATCCAAATGAGCCAGAGACCGGCCCAGCAAACCTTCAGCCGCCAGGGCATCGCCCGAAAGCAGCAGGTTTGCGGCAACCGCCCTGGCCTGTTTGGCTTTCCTTTGTCTGAAAAGCTCCGCAAACAGCTCTTCCCATTCCGCCGCTATCTGATGCCAGGAATAGCGGCTGCGCACCTTTTCCCTGGCCCGGGCCGCCAATACACCGGTCGGCCCGGGATTCTGCAATAAATCACAGGCCCGGTTCACATATGCGGTGAGATAGGCATCCGAGCCCGGTTCGCCGCCCACCTTGAAGTGCTCCTCCACCACGGTTTCGCTCAAGGCGAAGGCATCGCTGGTGATGACCGGCAGGCCCAGAGCCTGGGCCTCCAAGGCGGCGATACAAGATATCTCAGGAAAAACCGAGGGATATAGCATGGCCTGGCAGGAAGCCAGGTGACGGTAATACTCCCCCTTGGCCAGTCCGCCCAAGACCTCCACATCCGGTGAGTTGGCAATCAGTTCATCTATATAGGCATATTCAGCCTTGATGCTGGGGTGAAGCTGGGTGGCGTCCACCTGATAGCCGCATAGCTTCAGCTCCAGATGGGGCATACGCTCTTTGAGCCGGGGCCAAATATATTCCAGCAATTGCTTTAATCCACGTTCGGGCCGGGAGACATAGGTAACCCGCCCCGGCACCCGGGCCACTCTGGCTGTGGCCTGGTCCATCAAGTCCAGGTCAAGGCCGTTCCTGGTCTGATGCAGTTTGGCCTCGCACTGCGGCAAACGGTCTTTGTAACCTTTGGCATGAAAGCCGCTGAGCACAAAGGCCAGATCAAGGCGCACCAGGCGCTCGGCCAGCAGGGAAGGCTGGTCTAATATGTCGTGATTCCATAGTATTCTTAAGCCCGCCTGCAAAGGGAGGTCCAGGGCGCTGAAAAAACGGCTGACGATCAGCACCTCATAGCGCTCCTCTATGGCGGCCCGCACCAGGTCTTTGCGGTCCCTATAGAGCACCGCATCATACAGGCCGGGTTTGGGACAGCGGCAGAACACGACCACCCGGTGTCCGCGGCGGGCCAGCGCCCTGGCCACCTGCACCAAAGCGGTTTCGGAACCGCCCAGGGCCTGCTCTTCCGGTGAGCCCCCGTGGAAGGCTTCTCCGTCCGTTATGAATGCGATGCTGAACGGGCTCATCAGGTCTTGCACCTTTCCAATAGCGCCAAAGCCCCCCGGTCGCCGGGCCTCATGTCAAGCACTTGCCGCAAATTCGCGCGGGCTTGATCCCTCTCGCCCTGTTGCAGCAGAATACGGGCCAGCCCGGTCCGGGCCGCCAAATGTGCGGGGTCCAGGGCCAGGGCCAGCTCATAATCCCGCCTGGCCTCATCGTTTTTTTGCAGGTTGAGGGCCGAGCGGGCCTTGTAGTAATGGGCCAAAAATTTGATTTTGTTGAGGTCCAGGTCCACCACCGGAGCCCCGGGGCCCAACTCCAACGAGCGGGCGAGATGCCGGGCCGCGCCTTCATAGTCAGCCAAATCATAGGCCATGCGACCCCGCTGATAGGCCAAAAGGCCCGAGCCGGGAGCCTTTGCCATCATGGAGTCCAACTCGGCCACAGCCCGCTCCACCTGGCCGAGGTTTTTCAAAAGCCGGGCCCACTGGCACCCGGCATAGGCCCATAAAGCGGGGTTTTGGGCCATGGCCTTGGGAGAGGCAATCACCTTGCTCATATGCAGCGAGGCCTTATCCAGGCGGCGCAGGTTCATATAGCAGCGCGCAGTCTGGAAGTGGGCGTAATAGTCGTCCGGATCATCATGCAGCATTTGCTTTAACAAAGAAAGATAATACGCGCCGGTTTGGGCCACATGCTCCGGGTCTACATAGCCCCAGTGCTCAATCACCATGGGGGTGAACCTGGCGGGCCACTCCTTGGGATGGCTGAGCTGCTCATGCACCCGCCCCACAAAACACACCCCGGCATGGTTGGGGAAACAGCGTTTTTGCCACAGGCGCTCCCCGGAGGGCACCACCTTTTCGGTGGCCCAAAGCACCGCGGGGCCTTGCATGGGTATCATCCCCCTCAGCCGGGCCAGATCATCCGGGCTGGTGGCGTTGTCGGCATCAAGCCAAAAAAG
Organism: Desulfarculaceae bacterium; assembly: GCA_963675675.1. Classification (GTDB taxonomy): domain Bacteria; phylum Desulfobacterota; class Desulfarculia; order Desulfarculales; family Desulfarculaceae; genus Dethiosulfatarculus. The sequence goes on along the minus strand of OY776512.1, from coordinate 4,748,726 downwards.
CCAATCAGATTGAGCCTTTGAGATGCTGAAGTTACGAGCGGCTGCGAAGTCATCCACCCAAGTAAAATCATACACTCTGGCCCCAAGCTCCCTGCACATTCTGGCGGTGGCATCTTTGCTGCCGGTGTCCACCGCCACCACTTCATCAAAGAGCCTGGCCAGCGGGGCCAATGATTTGGGGAGATTGCGCTCCTCATCCTTGAGGATCATGATCAGCCCCAGAGTTGGATCAGCCATGCAACCCCTCCGCCATACCGCGCAAGGACCTGCCCAGCATGCTGATCATATAGGCGGCCTCCTGGTCCTTGGCGCTGCGGGGCAGATCGCTCAACATAAAACCAATTGCGCTTAATGGGTCCACGGATTTGCGAAATTCCTCTATGCCTTGTTTATTCAAGGCATTAAGCCCCCGGTCTGTCTCTGCGGCGCAACGGGCCAGGCGCATGGCCAGATATGACGCCTTGGGTTTGGGCAGGTATTTGATCCCTGCAAAATACCGCTCAAAATCGAGCGGATATTCCTGCAGGCTATCCAGAACCCGGCCCAGCGGAATTTCCTCAAACTCGGGCAGCCTGGCCCCCTGCGCGCTGGCGTTGATCAGGCGGGGCGGATTCGGCCGGGTTTGCAGGTAGGCCGCCGCCTCGCGATACCAATTAGTATAACCCTGCATCACCACACTGGTTTCCGTGATCCCTCCCCCAATGGCCTCCACCCAGAAGGTCTCGGGTTTCTCATAGTCCTCGCCTCCCGGACGGCCGGCGGCGTGCATGCGGCCCCGGGAATAGGCCAGATCCTGTCCCACCAGGATTATGGGATCGCAGCCCCAAAGGCAGGCCAGGGAAAATGCGGCGCTGGTTACGTGCCCCCCGCTGGGTATATGCGGGCCAAAGCCCAGCAACCCGGCCAGCCAAGGCAATGAATGAAACAGCCCGAGCGCCCCATTCCACTTACTGAAATGATTCGGATGGCTGCAACTGGAGGCCGCCAGCAGACATTTGTCAAAGGCGCTTTGCTCAAACTGGCGGGATTCGTCTTTACCTTCCAAGGCAAGGGTGAGGTGGGGCTCGATCCCCACATTGCCCATGGGGCCCAAAGCCGAAGCCGCCGACATTAACAGGGCTTTGCGGTCGGCTTCTTTCAGATCGGGCAAACTCTGATCCAAAGACGGCCCCGCCCCCACAATCACAGCCGGCACCCCGGCCATGGCGTTTCCCAACAGGCCCAGATCAGGAAACTCAAGTATATATTTAAAATTATTAGATAAATTTTCCAACCACAAGCGTTTCTTGGCCCTGAGGTTGGCCCGGTCCACCTGCCCGCGCAAGATAGCCTGGTCCAGCTCCTGTTTGGCCTCCCGTCCAAGCTCCGGACATAGCTCCCCAAAAGCCGGAGGAGAAAAGACCGTCACCCAACCCGCCCGCTCATACACCACAAAACCGCCCAGGCAGGCGGCCAGTTCCGCCCGGGATGCGGCCAGCGGAATTCCGGCGGGCAACACACCGCTGTCTTTCAGCAAGCCCAAACGCTCCCGATCCGGTTCATAGACCACGGTGTTCATTTGGGGGGCAAGCTCATGTGCCGCCAGGGCATGCCAGCCCAAACCGGCTCCGGCCAGGATCAGAAGATCACCCGGCTCGGCCCTATGCAATAGCGGCTGAAGCTCCCTCGCCGCTTGCTCTTTTGCGCTCCCGGCCGGATGCAGCAGCTTGCCTCCCAAATAGCAGTCACCTTGGGAGGTTATGTGCAGTTCACAGCTCATGTCATATAGCCTTGGCGGGCTGCGCGCTCCGCTTTTTGCTCCAGGGCCGCATGGCCCGGATTTCCTTTCAAGGCAGCCGCAAAACAGCCGTATGCCTGATTGGGGGCCCGTCGCTGCATCAGAAGATCTCCGGCCATCTCCCAGGCGGCCGTCATGCCCGGAGCAAGCCGCACGGCTTCCAGTAAATGCTCCAGCGCGGTCCAGAAAACCATGGGCAGCCTCTGCCGGTTGAAGCCCGGGGTCATATCCTGCCCCCACCCGGCCAGCAGGTGTGCACAGGCCAGGTGGAATTCCGCTTGCCCAGGCCCCAGGAAAAGTGCGCTCATATCCCCATCAAGCCCCTTCATGATCTCCCGGGCCCGCTTCGGGCCGGACTCGTGCCAAGCCGCCAGGGCCAAACTTAACAAGTTAATATCATTGCATTCTTTTGCGCCACGTTCAAAAAAGGCGCAGGCCGTTCCCCATTGGCCCAAGAGGCTCGCGGCCAATCCGGCGGCCGCAGCCGTGGATGGATTTGCCCCGTTTTTCATGACCGCCCGCAAACGGCCCCCGGCCCGGGGTATGCGGGACGGGCAATCCGCGCCCCAGCGGGCCCCGGCCATCAAAAGCGCCTCACCTTCAAACCCCAAGGCCTCCCCGGGCCTGCACCTGCCCCGCTCACTCAGGGGAAGCCGGGCGATGGATTCGATATGCCCGATAATGCTTTCGGCCCGATGCATCAGGGTGTGCCCTTGGCGCACGGCCTCTTGGCCGTTTTGGGCCACCCGGCTGCAATAATGCTCATCTTGCAGGCAGCGCTTCAGCCTCTGAATGAGGCTGTCTGGAGTGTAATAGGTTATCTGCTCGGCATCTTTGAAAAAAACATCCATGGCTCCCGGCGCGGCCTCGCTCAGCACGCAGGCCCCGGCCGCCATGCCTTCCAAGGGCCGGGTGGTGATCCCGGGAAACAGGTTTTCATTGAGCATCACCTTATAGCTGCGGTAAAGCTCCGCGGCCTTGCGGGTGTCCAGCCAGGCTCCCCGCCTCCCGCCGCCCTCGTAAAGAGGCGCCAGCCTGGCCACCTGGTCCAATATGGCTGAGCGTTTGGGCCGCACCTTCGGGTCCCGCACCCCTACGAAACAGACCCCTTCCTTTTTGCGCTCGGGGCTTGTCCCCTGATAAAGATCAAAGTCCACCCCCACCGGCAGCCAGTGGACTTGGCCGCGCCGCCTGGAATATTTTGCAGCCTCCCGGGGTTGATCCATAAACACCAGGTCAAACAGTCTGTGATAGGGAGCATGCCAAAAACCGTTAAGCGGGGCATCGACCCCATAGAAAACCGTAACCGCGGGGCATCCCCACAAGCCGGTGGGCAGGCTGCGCCGCCCCAGGTTATCGCAAACCAATACGGCATCCAGGCTGATGCCTCTTTTTTTTATGAGGGATTGCAGATCTTTCCAATCCGGATCAAGCCCGCCAAGCGGCAGGTCAGACGAAGAATCCCCCCGGCAAGAAAAGACCGAATGGCCCAGTTCCCGCATCGGTGTGGCCAGATCATCGCTGCCTACAATCAATATCCGCACAAGTAGCCTCTCAGGGGCTGAATGCAATTTCACCGGATCAGGACTATGTGTAGCAACCACTGTGCCATATTATGCCAAAGCTAACAATTATTAAAATCTATAATTCCAAATAGTTATACGTGCACACCTTTTCACGGCCCCCATGTGGGCAATATGTGCCGCTCTTTGTAAAAGGTAATTAAAGAAATGGATTGTGCCGGCCGATCATTCAGATAAGGGACGCAGGCTGCGCAGCCCCGCCAGGGGACGCTCCTTATCCGGATATGCCAGGCGCACCGGAATCATGGGAGGCAAAACCTGGCCTCCGGCTTGCAGCAGTTCACAACCGGCAGGCGGCCGCGAAACCGGGGCCAAGAGGTCCGCTATCTGCTGGCGGCGCAGAATCTCGGCAAAACCGGGGATGGCGGGTGAGGGTTTCCGGACCAGATCCTCAGTCCGCCCGGATTGTTGGGGGTCCATCTCCAGGCGGCGCCAGCTTAGATCAATGGTGAACAGCCCGACGTCTATTTTTAGCGAATGGCTGGTAAGGGTGAGCCTGCGGTCCGGCGCAACCGAGGATGGATCGCAAGGCACATCTATCCTCTCGCCTGCAAATTCAGGCGCGGTCAGCTTGGGAAGGCGGGTTTCCTCAGTCATTTTAGTGGCCATTTGCATGTAAAGGCCTATTGTTATTTGCAATTATACCATTTTTTTTGCATAATTGAACAAACAAGAAAACAATAGTCCGAAATGATACCGCTTATTTTACATAATCGAATGAACAAAGAAACAGTGGTCTGAAATAATACCGCAAAGTGTAAAAAAAGTATTAAGTTTGGACTTTGTTGTGCCGATACATCGAATGAAGGGATGTATAAGGCGATGACCATTACTTCATTTCAAGTGCAGAATATCCTGCGGACTTACGCGAGGCAGCTCAGCCGCGGGCAGCGTTTGGCCAGAAACAAGGTTGCAGCCCAAACCTCGGCCAATGACCAGGTGAATATAAGCATTGAAGCGAGACGTAAACAGGTCATAGAAAAAATAACCTCTGAGATAGTAAATTCCATTGGAGCCCGGGTGCCCGGCATGGGCCAGGGCATGGGCGGCTTGGAAGAACAGGCGCTCAAGCAGCTGTCGCAGGAATACGGCCAGAAGCTGGATATCTATCAGGATGCCGGCAGCGGTCAGTTGATGTTTAAGGTTTTGGGGGAACAAACGGGGGAAGTGGTACAGAATTTGGATGCAGATGAATCCGCGAGACTGCAGGAGCGTTTGTACCAGATAACCCAGAGCATAGTTGATTCGAACATGGTGTAGATCCGGCCTGGACCGGGTTAACAAAAAGGAAGGGCTGTCATGAATGTTAAGGAGGCTACGGGGTTAGGCCCAAAAGCGCTGGAAAGGCAGGACCAGCCCGAGCAGGTGAAGGACTACTCGGGGGGAAAAGCCAAATCAGCCTCTGGAGCCGCCGCCCAAAGCGTGGCCGACGATAGGGTGGAGATCTCCAGCCGCAGCAAGGAAATGGCCAAGGCAACCGAGCTTTTGGCCAGCACTTCAGAGGTGCGTCAGCAGAAGGTGCAGGAGGTCAAAGCCCGCATTGAGAACAACGAATATCAGGTTGACGCCGAAAAGGTGGCCCACAAGATGATCGTGGATTTCTTGGGTGAGTTGGTCTAGGCCGTAATAAAATATTTTTGCATTAGCTTAGGACGATGATAAGCGCCAGCCAAACTCCGGCTGGCGTTTTTTATTTGGCTGAATCCTGTAATTGGTCGTGATAACAAGGCCATAAAGCCCATAATATTCGCACGGCCGCCTTTGGCTGCGGCGTTGCGGGCAAAAACCCTTAGCATCCGGCCCCCTTGAATCAGCCGGCCAGGGTGTGGCGCACCTCGTATTTAGGATTGTCCATGATTATCTGGCTGCCCAGCCGGTTCTTAAGATTGATCACAACTGGGGCTTTCAGGTTGGCGGTCATGTTTTCTGGCTGTCCGTGAGGTATGGTCACCACCACCCACACCTGGATGTCTTGCGGGTCCTGGACCTGCAGCAGGCTTGTGTCCGAATTGCCCAGGGCTATTTCATACTTGGGGTCAAACAGCAGCGGGCTTACGGTGACAAAGGCCAAATCGGCGCGGTCCAGGGACTGCAGCCAGTGAAAAGGCGAGTTCGGAGCGTGATGCAAAAGGACAAAACGGCGGTCGTTGGGGAATCCAATCATGCCATGGGGCATGGTGATAACCTTGCCGGGCTCCACCGCGACCTCGCCAAACCGCGTGGTCCTAACCTTCAGATTTTCGGATTGGCTGGTTTCAGACATTAGCGCCCTTCAGGTCAAGGATGCCGCTCAAGCGGTCCAGGTCATCGGCTGCCGCACCGCTGGCTTGGCGGTTGGCATCCAGAATTTTTTCATACACCTCTTGGCGGTGTATCGGAGTGTCAGAGGGCGCTTCGATGCCCAAACGCACCTGGCGCCCCTTGATCTCCATTACGCTTACCATAATGGTGCCATCCCCGATGGCTATGCTTTCCCCCACTTTGCGGGTTAATATGAGCAAGGGTTCATCCCCTCTTGGCTGCAAAAATGATGAACACACTCAGGCCCGGATGACAGTCCGGCCAATCCGTTCACAGTCTTGGCCGCAATATCCCGCTTTTTTCCGTAGAATCGAAACACCGGCCTTGAATCCAAACCTTGGCAGATAAAAAAGTTCCGCCAAGGATGTCAGTTTAACAGATTACCGGCCCCACAGGCCAGCCGCATAAAGCATATTTTGGGCAGCCACCGCTGCGTGCATGATTAACCGCTATGCCCAATAGCCCTTGCTAGAGATAGTTGGCCAACGTTACCCGGCTTATCGAAGCGGTGGAAGATAACGCGGCCTTATACAGGGTCTCATACATGGCCAAGTCGGTTATGGCCGTGGTAAGATCGGTGGACTCGACTCTTTCCAGCACATCTATTTTTAACAGAAAATCATCATCCAGCAGCACATCGCGCACTTCCAGCCGGTTCTGCCGGGCTCCGGCGTCTGATATGCTTCCGAGCAGCGAGGTCATGGCATCTTCCAGCTTGGGTATGCACTCCTGGCTGGTTTCTTGCCCCTGCTGATACTGAGACAGGTCCAATTCCCAATAATCGCCGTCATCCAGGGTGCCGCCCAGGTTTATGCTTAAAGTGGGATCGGTTCCGCCGGTTATGTCCAAGGTGATGTCCTGATCCGTGCCGGGCACGGGGTCAATGGTGTTCCAGCGCCGGACCCCGTCGTCATCCAGATAAGAGTAGGTAATCTTCACGCTGGTTGTATCGGGGTCCACCGGGCCGGAGTACACCTCAAAGCCCTGGCCTGCCACCGCGTTGTTCTCGTCAGTCCATTCGGGAATCAGGCTCACGTCATAATAGCCTTGGGCCAGATAAAACTTAACATCAGGATCATCAGTCAGGCTGATGGCGTTTTCCGGGCTGTTGCCGCTGGTGCTGTCAACGGTGATAGTTCCGCCGTCCACCCAGGTGGTGCCTGCGCCGGGATCGCTGTCATAGCGGTAATGCAGCACCATGGGGTTGTCGTCGCTGGGCTCGCCCGTAAAGGTGCTGTCCTCCAGATAGAACTGGTATTGCCGGACGCTGATGGTGGAGTCGCTGGTGGTATCATTGATAAACTGAAACGGGCCGCCCACCTGAAACTGAAGCCGACGGCTGTTCAACAGATCCCAGTCCCCGCTCACATTGAGATCGGCGCTGCTGCCGGGGTTATTGGTTACCGCTGGAATGGATTCGAAGTAATCCTGATCTTGGCTGTCTTTTTGCAAAGCGTCATACCAGCCGTAAAGGACATCAAAAAGATTGCCCCATTCGCCGTCAACGTTGCCCTCGGTGGAGAAAAGCTGATCCAGGGTGTAGTTGTAGCTCATGCGGTTGTCCCAGGAAAGGTTGACTTCCAGGGATTCTTCATTGCCCAGGTGGCGCCCCACCTCCACCGTGAAAACATCGCCTCCGCGGTAATTGTTGGTATCCGCATATATCTGCACGCCGTCACCCACATCAATGGCGTTACCGCTGCCCGTTCCGCTTATGGTGGCGTTGAAGCTCACCGTGCGTCCGTAATCATCCACATAGCTGACCGTAACCGGCATATCGGTTGTGTCCGGATCGCTGTTATAGGAGCCGGCCACGGTCACGGTGATGTTGCGGGAATACTGTCCGGTGAAGCTGCCCCGGGCGTAGATATTGCCCTCACCCACATTGGTGGAATCGGCTGTAGCGGTGCCGCTTATGTGCAATGCAGTATCCGCTGCGGGGATCGAAGTCTGGGTGCCGGAAAAAATATGGGAGCCGTTTATGCTGGTGTTGGCCATGCCGATCAGGCTTTCCAGGGTGTTCAGGACTTCACTGGACAGGGCGGCCCGCTGCTCCTCGGTGTAGGTGCCGGTGGCAAGCTGCTCGGCCGTGGACTGGGCATCGGCCAAAAGATCATTCATGCTCTGCATTATGGATTCGCTTTGGCGCACCCAGGTCAAGGCATGATCAACACATTTTTTGTACTGTTCGATATCGTCCAAAGCGCGGTGGGTGTACTGCCCCGGAATGGCCAGAACCGGATTGTCGCTGGGCCGGTTGACCTGTTTGCCTGAGCTTATCTGCTCGCTCAGCACCGCATGGCCATATTCCATGCGCATCAGCTCGTTGATTGCCTGACGGTAATAGGTGGCTTGAGTCACTCGGAACATGGGTTAAACCCCTCGTTTATCGTTTGGTTTCCATCAAGGCGACCAAAAGAGCATCGGCCATTGAAATCAGTTTAGCCGCCATCTGGTATGAACGCTGATACTGGATCATCTTGACCAGCTCTTCATCCAGGTTAACCCCGCTCATACTGTCCCGCTGGGTCTGCAGTTCCTCCAAGGCCGCTTCGGTGAATGAAAGGGAGCTGATCACCGAATTCACCTCGGTGCCCAAGGATGCGGCCCAGGAAATGATTGATTCGTTAAAGGTCTCGGTGCCGCCTGCCATGGTGTCGGCGTCTTTTATGTCAACCAAATCAAGGGCGTTGCTGTTATCACCCAAGGCATGCTCGCCATCATCCAAAAGCCGCCCCGCCGCGATGTTGCGCACATTGTCCGCAACTTCGCTGTTCACAGCGATGCTTGTGGCGGTGGAGCCTTCGAAAAATGTATTTACGCCCAGGGCCGCCAGCACATTGGAGGTGTCGTTGGCAAAGGCGAACTCGGTGCCGGTGGCTGCGGTTAGCTGCAACCTGCCGTCCTCTGTGGCCGAGGCCAGTCCGCTTTCCACCGCGTTTATCTTGGTGATGACATTATCCAGGCTGTCCGTGGATAGAATCTGTATGGTGTGGCCGCGCCTGGTGCCGCCCTCATATATCCACAGGTCAATGGTGCCGGTCTCAATTTGATCGCCATAGGGCAGAGTGTCCTGGCCGGGATCATTGAACGCCAAGGCGGTGTCCGTCACCTGGTAGGTGCCGGTTACCTCGGTGAATTTGTCCAAGCCCACACCCTGGGAATGCTGCTTGTTCACTTCCCAAACAATGGTGCTGGACAGATCATTCATGTAATCGCGCATGGCTGGAATGTCGGAATCCCGCACCTCTAGCCAGGCCCCGATGGTCCCGCCGGTGATCTCTTCAGAATCCAGCACCAGCCCGTTCCAGGTGAGCTGGCTGTCAGAGTATCCGGACACCGCCCCGAAGACCAGGGGATCGGCGTCGTTGGCGCTGGGATAGGACGACTGCACCAGGGTCTTGCCCGAGCCGGTCTGAATCTGAATGGCTCCATCACCGTCTTCGAACCAGTTGATATCTATGAGTTTGGACAGTTCGGTTATCTGGCGCATGCGCTCGTCCCGCAAGTCGTTGGCCGCCTGCCCGCTGGCCTCGGCGTAAACGATATCCTCGTTCAGGGCGGCGATGCGCCGGGCGGCGGTGTTGACCTCCTGCACCGCGCCGGCGATATATGTATCTAGATTTTTTTTTATGCTCTGGATGTCATCCATCAGGGTATTGAAACGGTTGATCAGGTTGCCCGCCTCATCCACCAGATTTTGACGGATGGCGCTGGATTCGGGACTATTGGCCACCTCCTGCCAGGCATTGAAAAACGCGGTGATTTGCTCACCCAGGCCCAGTTCGCCGGCCTCGTTGGAAAGCGCCTCCAAGCGCTGGAGCTGGTACAGGCGGGCCTCCTGATAGGCATGGTCGCCTTCTTTATCGGTCACCCGCTCCAAGATCAGCTTGTCCACCTGCTGCACCACGCTGATCACCGAAGCTCCCCGGCCATAGAAGCCCTGGGGGGTGTCTTCGGGAATGCGGGTGGTCTGCACGGCTTTTTGGCGCGAATATCCCGTGGTGTTCACGTTCGCCACGTTGTGGCTAACCACATTCAGCTGCGCGGAGCTGGCCTGCAGGGCCCAACGCGAGATATCCATTATGGTATAGATACTGGGCATCTACTATACCTCCCGGGCGAATATGCGCGGCCTTTGGATGTGCTGCTGGGGTCCTATTTTTCCATACACCGGGTTGGGCGCGCCGGAAGTCAGCATGCCCAAAAGATGCTCCACCGTATCCAACGCCTCTTCGATAAACTGCTTGTTGAGGTTGTTCATGCTGTTAAGGCGGTCAGCCATGATGGAAAGCCGCCGCAGCGTTATCTTAAAGGGATCACGGTCTTCGCGCTCCATGAACTGCATCAGATCGCTCAGTTTCATGGGCCCTGTGCGCTCCGGATCAAGCTGTTCCATCAGTTTGCGGCGCTCTTCTTGAACAAGTGTGAGGTTCTTGCTCAAAGTGAGTTTGCGCTCGCTGGTCTCCAAAAGCCTTTCGTGTCTACCGGTGAGCAGGATATCCCGCTCCGCTTCCACCACTTCCAGAAGCTCCCGGAAACCTTGGACCTCTTTGCCCAGCTCAATTTTGATCAACTCGATTACCGGCTGCATAACACATGACTCCCTAACTGGTTACGGAAAGACCGCCCTTTTGATTGGCCGGAACGGCCACAGGGCTGCCTTGCAGATTCAGGTTTTTCAGATACGGATTTTGCTGCCCCGGATTCACATCCGCGGCGGGCAGGTTGGCGCCGGGCCGGGAATAGTTTTGGGTGCTGAGCTGTTGTTCCAGTAGCTCGGCCAGGCCCAAAGCGCCCCCTTCGGAGGCTGCATCAGCATAGGCCTGGTCCAGCATGCTGCTGAAGATTTCCTCACCGAAACCGCCGCTCATGAGCCCGCTTTTCTGCACGGTTTTGCGCATTTCCTTCCACATCTGGGCAAGCAGCATGCCTTCAAACTCGCGGCAGGCTTTTTTCAGCGCGGCCTGCTCCTGGGCCTGCTTTAGCGGGTCGGCCTGCTGAGCCGCCGCCGCGGCAGTGCCAGCCGGTGCGTTTATCTTGCCCAGACTCATCAAATGATCTCCAAATCGGCCTGCAAGGCGCCCGCCGCCTTTATGGTCTGCAAGATGGTGATCAAGTCCCTGGGAGTGGCGCCCAGGGCATTGAGGGCCCGCACCACTTCGCCGATGCTCACCCCGCCCTGAAGCACCCGGAGCGCGGCCTTATCCTCGCCCACCTTCACATCGGTGCTGGGGGTAACCACGGTCTGACCTCCCTGGGCAAAGGGCAGGGCCTGGCTGACCTGCTTGCTTTCGGTGATGCTTATGGCCAGGGCCCCAGAAGCCACGGCCACGGTGCTGATGCGCACCTTCTCGCCCATGACCACGGTGCCGGTGCGCTCATCCACGATAACCTTGGCGCTCTGGTCCGGGATAACTTCCAGGTTTTCAAGCCGGGCCAGGATCTCCACCCGGTTCATTTCATGGCCCGGAGGCAATTTGACACTGATGGTGGAGGGATCTTGAGCGTAGGCATGCAAAGAGGGCAGAGCCTCGTTTATCTTGGTCGCCACCCGGTAAGCCGTGGTGAAATCGGGCACATCCAGGTTGACGCTCATGTTGTCCAGCTTGTCCATATTAAGGCCAAGCTCACGCTCCACCAAACCGCCCTTGGGGATGCGGCCCACGGTGGGGTGGTTTTTGGTGACTTCGGCCGCTTCGCCCCCGGCCGAGAATCCGCCCACACTCACCGCTCCCTGGGCCATGACATACACATTGTTGTCCAGCGCTTTTAAGGGAGTCATGATCAGGGTGCCTCCGGCCAGGCTGGAGCAGTCCCCCATGGAACTCAAGGTGACGTCGATGCGCTGACCCAGCCGGGCGAAGGGGGGCAGCTTGGCGGTGACCATCACCGCAGCCACGTTTTTTACAGCAATGGACTTGGACGTGACCTGCACACCCAGCCGGTTCAACATATTGGAAAGGCCCTGGTTGGTGAAGACGGTGGAGGCTTTGTCTCCGGTGCCGTTGAGGCCAACCACCAGGCCGTATCCGATCAGCTGGTTGTGGCGCACGCCTTTGAAGGAGGCCAGGTCCTTTATGCGGATGGCCTGGGCGGAACCCGCGGCCAGGCTCAAAAGCAGGGCCAGGCTCAGGATGATCAGTATAGGCTTACAAGTGCGCATGCTCATTCCATCCACTCCTAGAAGGGCCAAATGGCGTCCAGAAGCCGCATGCCCCAGCCGGCCTGCTGCTTGTCGCTCAAAGTGCCGCGTCCGGTGTAGTAAATGCGGGCGTCGGCAACCTGGGTGGAGCGCACCGTATTACCGGTGGTCACGTCCACGGGCCGCACCACGCCCTGCAGCACGATGTGCTGATTCTCGCTGTTGACCAGGGTTTCCCGTGAGCCTTTGATAATCAGGTTGCCGTTGGGCAGAACCTCGATCACCGTGCAGGCGATGGAAGCGGTGATGGTGTCGGATTTTTCCATCTTGGATTTGCCGTCGGTCTTGGTCGTGGTGGTGGCCGAGATAAGCGGTTTGGTCCGGTCGTCGGCGCTTGACGGGGTGAGCCTGCCCGCCAGGCCCAAGAAGTTTGGTATATTGGCCGAGTATTCTCCGGTGCGTTCGGACTTGGTATCGTTCTTTTTGGACGCGCTGGAATTTTCCACGATATCCACCACGATGATATCGCCCACCTGGTGGGCCCTGAGATCGGTGTAAAAATCAGACCGGGTGGCCACAAAGAGCGAGCCAACCGACTGAGGAGGAGTCTTGAGACTAACCGCCGGGATCACCGGAGGGGGGAGAGGCGTTTGGGAGGTGACCACCTTTGGCTCTGTGGCGCAGCCCGCGGCCGCCAAAAAAGCGGTCACCATTATCATGCCTGCAAAAGCCCTCATCTTGCATCCTCCTAGATATCAACCTGCACGGTGCTGGAATCCACCACCCTGCCGAATACTTTTTTCTTGGTGGCCATATTGATCAGCCGGATGCGCCCATCCTTGAATCCGGTCTGCTCGGCCTTTCCCTTTACCCTCACAAAAAGTCCGGGAAAGCGCACCACCATGGTCACGATGTCGCCGCGCCGGATCAGGGGAGTGCGCTCCACCTGTCCCAGAAGCACCGGCTCTTTGTATCCCACCGGTCCGCGCACTTTCAAACCGACCAGGTCCGTAGGGTCACTGGCCGCATGGCCTTTGATGCCGGCAAGGTTCAGCTCCATTACTTCCAGGTCCTTTTCCCGGATTATCTGGCCGCGCCTGAGGCCGTGGGAAGCCACCACCACAGGAGAGAACTGGTCCACATAGCCCTTGATCCGCACCCTGGCGCAGACCTCGCCATCGACCTTGGCCACCAGATACGCCAAGATTTGGCCGTTCATGCGGCTGCCCATGAATTCGAGTTTGGTTTCCAACTCTCCGGCCGGCAGGGTCAATTGTTTGGAAACCTGGATGTCGTGCACATCGGCTGAAGCCGCACGGTCACCCAGCCGGTTGATGACGGCCTGGCGGAACATTTCGGTCATTTCCTCAGTGCCCAGCTGCTGGCTGGCCCGGGTGACGATTATGCGTTTGGGAATCAAGGTGGTGATGTCCTTGGGCAGCCTGGCCAGCTTCAATGCGGTCTGTATCTTGGAGGCGGAGATCCTGACAACCCTTCCCAGGCCGGGCGCCCGCAACAGGTAATATTTGGCCAGGCGGTTTTTGATCCCCGGCTCCAGCTTGCTGGAGGGAGAGGCCAGGTCAAAAAGGCAGATCATGTCTTTGTTGACGGTGGCATGACCTTGAAAGACCAAAGTGCCGCCTGCCCGGGCCGTCGAGGCCGAAAGGGCCATGGCCAAGATGAGAAATGTTAGGCAAGCACAGCGTTTCATGGCGCTATTCCTTAACGTTTGACGTTGTTGGCCAGCTGAAGCATCTGGTCGGAGGTTTGGATTGCCTTGGCGTTTGCCTCGTAAGCCCTCTGGGCCACGATCATGCCCACCATTTCGTCCACCACCGCCACGTTGCTTTGCTCCAAAAAGCCCTGGGCTATGGTGCCGTAGCCATCCGCCCCGGCGGTGCCCTCTATGGCGTCGCCCGAGGCCGGAGTGTTGCGGAACAGGTTCTTGCCTTCGGCTTTCAGGCCGCCGTTGTTGGCGAATTTGTACAGCAGGATCTGGCCCAGGACCGTGGCGGTGCCCGTGCCGTCCATGGAGGTGACTTGGCCGGTGGAATCCACCACCAAGCTCACGGTGCCTTCGGGAACCGTGATCTGGGGCTGCATGATGTAGCCGTTGCTGTCCACGATAATCCCGTTTTGATCCAGCTTATAGGCTCCGGCCCTGGTGTAGAGCTCTTCCGTGCCCTTCAATATCTTGAAAAAGCCTTCGCCCTCAATCGCAAAGTCGAGCTGGTTTTCGGTGTTGATATAGTTGCCTTGTGAAAAGGTCTTTTGGATCGCCACCGGCTTGACGCCCAGACCGACCTGCATGCCGGTGGGGATCATTTCTCCGGTGGCCTGCTCCGCACCGGGCTGCCGCAGGGTCTGATAGAACAGATCCTCAAAATCAGCCCGGCTCTTTTTGTAGCCGGTGGTGCTGATATTAGCCAGGTTGTTGGAGATCAGGTCCAAATTCAGCTGCTGGGCGCTCATGCCGGTGGCAGCCGTGAAGAGGCTTCGCATCATGGCTCAAATCCTCCCAAAGGAAAAGCGTTAACCTAGGCCAGTTTGCCAACTTGGTTGACGGCCTTGGAGTCCATTTCACTAAAAGCGTGCATAACCTTTTGATATGACTCAAAGGCCCTGAACGAGGAGATCATGGAGACCATCTCGCGCACGATGGTGGTGTTGGGCATTTCCAATGCCCCTTGCTGTAAATCGTAATTCTGTGAGGGTTTGGCCTTCAGGGTTTGGCCTTCAAGCGGCCCGAAAAGATTGTGTCCCATCTTGCGGATGGCCTCCAGGTCCACGTCCATCACCCCCAGCTTGGCAACTATCTCAGAGCCCTGCATTACCTGGCCGGCGGAGTCTATGTGGGGCTGGCCGCCCTGGGGATTCAGCGCGATGGGGTTGCCGCCTTCATCCAGCACCGGATCTCCGGAGCTGGATACCAGACTCCCGTCGCCGAGCATCAAAAAAGCGCCGTCCCGGGTGAGGCGAACCCCCTCTTTGGTTTTGACCTGAAAAAAGCCTTCACCGGATATGGCCACATCCAGGGGATTGTTGGTGGTCTTGATGTTGCCCTGCTCAAAGTAGGTTTGCAGCTTGCGGGTCATCTCCTCATTGAAGAGCAAACGGTCAGACTTAAAGCCGCTGGTATTGGCATTGGCCAAGTTGTTGGAGATGATCTCCATGTTGTGCATCTGCATCTGTGCACCATGGACCGAATCCACCAAGCCCGTATAAAAGGTAAAGTCTGAGTTCATGTCAATTCCCTGGTTGAAGGTGCGTTGCATGTTTAACAAGCAACCTTCATGCCAGTTTTCTGACCGTATCTCAGGCTTTTTTAACTAATATAAGATATTGATATAAAAGGATTTAATCCGCAAGACCGCCTGCCGACCCTCTTCCAGCCCAGGGATATAGCAGGTGGAATTTATTGCCTAGCTCGGCATCACCGGCCCCCCAGGCCCTTGAAGCGGTCCCGCCAGCGGTCATTGCTGCGGTATATGAACGAGAGTATCTCGGCCACCGCCACATAGACTTCGGGCGGGATCTCCTCATCCACGTCGATCTGGGCCAAGACCTCCACCAGGTCGGGGTCTTCCTTTATGGGCACTCCATACTCTTCGGCCAGGTCCAGGATCTTGTCCGCAATGCGGCCCATTCCCTTGGCCGTAACCTTGGGTGCGTTCTCCTCATGGGGGCGGTAGCGCAGGGCCACCGCCTTTTTGATCTTGACCTTGGTGGGTTCTTTTTGCTCAGCCATTTCAGCCGTCTACACAGTAATGGAAAATGAATGTCCTGATTGCCTGATCAGATCGGCCAGGGGGGAGGCATCCCGGGGTTCTCCGGCCTCGCGGGCCCGCACCGAAAAATCAGACGCGAATCCAGACTGTTGCAATGATTCCGTCAGTTCCGGCAGCAGCTCGCTTATGAATTCGGCCCTGGGGGCGTCCGCGGCCACGATGGAGCCTTTGATGCGCTCTTTATTCAGCATGGCCTCCACCGTCACCGGACCCAAAGCGGACATATTCAGGAAAAACACCAGTTTGGCTTGCCCCTTGCGCTGGCCGTCCTCATCATGCCGGGGGAGCTGTAACAGCAGTTCCCCGCCCAGCACTTGGTCACCGAACAGCATGGGCAGGGGGAAATAGAGCATTTCCTTTTGGGGCAGAAGCTCGGCGTTCAAGCGGGTGGCGGCGTCCAGGGCGGAACTCAGCCCCTGGGCCGAACTTAACAGGCCCCGCAGAGCCTTGAGGGCCATGGCGTCCAGGTCCTCTGTATCCGCCAACCCGGCGGCCAGCTGCCGCACCAGGGCCTTGGCCAGTCCCCGCAAGGTGTGAGCGGGCAGGGGATCGGCCAGAACTTGGTCCTCAAAACCGGGCTGGCGCACAGCCTGGGCCAGGCGGGCCTCCAGGTTCAGGCCGGAGTGGCGCACCAAACGGGCAAGCCCGTCCGGGTCCGCGGCCCGCCTGGTGTTCAAGGATTCATTCCAGATTGCGTCTTTGAGCCTGGCCGCGGTCTCTTTGGCCTGGGCGGCCTGGGGGCTGGAGGGTTCTTCTGATTGAAGCACCGCGTTTATGCTGCGCACCAGGCGCTCCCGGCCCTGCAGGGCTTCCTGCAAGGCCAGATTGAGACGGTTTTGCCGGGATTCCCCAGGTTTATCCGCCATGGAAAACACCAGCCCGGGTTCGGTCTCTTCCACGGTGAGGGTGAGGGCCTGGCCCGGTTTCAAGGGAACCTGGCTTTCAGCCAATACCGTTGCACCCATAAGGCGGACCTGGACGCCGCCCTGGGCATCGGTCCCCAGCACCGTGGCGGCGAGCCTGCGGCCCTTGACCAGACCCTTCAAGCCCTCGCCGCGCTGCTTGGGGCTCTGCACCACCTTAAGCGGCTCACCGGCCAGGGTTTTCAGGATTAGACTCATGACTCAGATCAGACCCTGAATCTGGGTTGAGAGGCATATGGGAATATATCCCAGGCGTTCAAACGGCATCCGGCCCAAAGACTGTCGTGCAACCATCCGCTGATATTCAAACATCCTGATTATTCAGGTTCAGGATCAATTCCACTTCACCCCGGGGGCGGCCGGTGCCCTTGGCTATCTTTGCCGCATCCTGTCCTTGCTGGGCCAGTTCCAGCACGGTTGCGCGGAATTCATCCATGGCTTCGGGGGACAGCTTGGACGCGCTCAAGGCTGGGCCGGGTCCCGGCTCCGCCACCGGCTCCGGTTCAGACTTTCTTACAGCCTCGGGCTCACCGGGCACGCGGTCCATGGAGGGGTTCGGCCCCGCAGGCGCGTCTTTGGCCTGCCGGTCAAAATCGGTCTTCAAGGCTTCAAGATGCGCAATGCGTTCATCAAGGCCGTTCAGTACGTTTTTGACCAGCTTGCGTTTTTCATTGAGCAAACGGTCGAACTCCCGGCCCAGCTCCGAAGCCTCGCGGATAAACTGCTCCCAGTCTTCCCCCTGGGGCAGGTCGCTGTTTTTGCCCACGCCCTTCAGACGGAATATGAGGATAGCCACCACCAACACCAAAAGGGCGTCAGCTCCGATTTGCAGCCACCACAGCCAATCCATCAGATAATCACATCAACCAATCCGCTGCTTTCTGCAGCTTCGTCAACCGGTTTGCTCCCGCTTTTTTTGCGTTTTTTCGCCCGGTTCCAGCGCCATTCCCGCTTTCCTTTTTCATCCGGGCGCACTTCAGCTCCGCTTCCGCCTGGGTCCGCGGTCAAAACCCGGCTGCGTTCCCGGTCGAAGCGCTCCTGGTTTTCCGCCACGGCTGCGGCCTGCTGGTGCTCCCCCACCCGTTGCGCAATCTCCTGCACCCGGCTCACATTGGCTGATTGCTGGATGGTTATGGGATGGCTGGGTCCAGCGGCGTCTGTCATGCTACACCTACCCGGTAATAACGAACTCAGTAAAGTATACCCGGTAAACCAGGTTGCTGCCCAAGGCGGAGTTAATCTCCGCTTTCACCTGGGCGTTCAAGAGTCTCTGGGCTCTGGCAGCGTCCAGTTCGTCGGCCGGCCGGTCACGCATCATGCGGTAGATCACATCACGCAGCAAGCGCTCCCGGTTTACCAGCTTGCTTTTCTGGTCCGGTTCGGTAACCTCCAGGCTCACCACAATGGTGAGGATGCGTCCCTTTTTGGAACGCTGCAGCGGAACCGTAAACGGTTTGAGCTCCAGCCTGAGCCCGGCAATGGGGTCCGGCACCACGCCCTGGTACATATTGGGAGGCAGGACTCTGGCCTCTTTGGGCTCCGGCGGTGCCTCATCAAAAGCCCCCATATACCATGCCATGCCCAGGCCCAGGAGCAGGGCCGCAACCACCCCGCCCCCCAGCATAATCCAGAATTTGAGCCCCCGTGCCTCGGACTCCTCTTCCAGGTCCAGTTCCTGGGGCGCCCCTGCCACGGCCAGGTCTACTTCAACCTCGGCTGGTTCCTCAGGCGTTTCCCCTTCTTCTTCGTCATCCCAAATCAGGGGCAGATCGGCCTTATCCAGTTCAACCTTTTCCCCCAGGTTACCGGATTTCAAAGCCGTGTCTTCGTCCAGGCTGCGTTCTATATCAGCCAGAAGGTCATCATCGAACGAAGATCCGGTCTGGCTTGGCTCCTCCCGCGGTTCGGACGCCTGGTCTTTAGACGGCAAACCGGAGGGGGATACTGGTATGGACTCAGCCAAGGGGCCATTACTCCTATGTATAGCGATGAAATCCGGGCAGGCGTCGGTTGGCGGCTAAGCCGGGTGATTTACGGGGCGGAGATGATCTGATGCCACCCGCCCTATCGTTTGGCTGCCCCGCTTCGGCTGGTCCCGCCTGGCCCGCGGGCCAGGGCGGTTGAACCTGAACGCCTGCCGGCAGCTCATCTATTATATATATCGTCAGCCTATCCCAAAAGGATTAGCCATTAGCCGGTCATAACGGTGCGCAGCCTGGCGCGAAGCCGCAGGACAGCCTTGGTGTGCATCTGGGAAATCCGCGATTCGGTATAGCCCAAAACCTCGCCAATCTCCCGCATGGTCAGTTCGTCATAATAATAAAGGGACACCACCAGCTTTTCCTTTTCCGGCAGATTGGCAATAGCCGTGGCCACCATCTGCCGAAGCTCGTTGAGCCCCAAAAGGGCCAGCGGGTCTTCCCGGTCCTGATTGCCCAAGGCCCTGACCAGTTGTTCGGTGTCCAGGTGGGAAAGGGGGTTTTCCGGATCATCCATGCTTAAAAGGTTCACTCCCTTGACCTCATCCAGGAGCTTATAGAACTGATCCAAAGAAACGCCCATCTCCTGGGCCACTTCCTCGTCGGTGGCCGGTCTGCCCAGGGTATTTTGCAGGCGGTTGTAAACGCTTTCCAGCTGGGTGCTTTTGCGCCTGATGCTGCGGGGCACCCAGTCCATGGACCGCAGCTCATCCAAAATGGCGCCCCGGATGCGGAACTCGGCATAGGTCTTGAATTGAACCTTTTTATCCGGATCAAACTTGTCCACCGCGTCAATCAGGCCCACGACTCCGGCGCTGGTCAGATCGTCTATCTGAATATGAGAGGGCAGACGCATAGCGATACGCCCGGCTACATAGCGGATTAGCGGCGTATGCTCCAGGATCAGTTCCTCGCGGGCCTTGGGGTCCAGCTTGCCCGGGCTGGTTTGGCTGCCGCTGTAGGGGTTCATCTGGTTCAGGGTCCAATTCCTCTTTATCATAAGTGGTTATACGGTTTTTCCGCCTTCCATTGCCGCGATTTTACGCCATATCCACCAATCTGCGCCAGAAGAACTTGATATTGCCCCCGCTGTTCTGGACCGGAGTATGCAAAATCCGTTTGGCCAGGGCCCTGACCGCCTGGGAAGCCGGAGAGTTCGGAAAGGCCAGAACCAGTGGTTTTTGCATCATCACAGAACGGTTGACCGCCGGGTCCGTGGGGATGAAGCCCAAATAATCCAGGCTTACCCCCCTCAGGAAATGAGCGGCCGCCGTGGACATTTTGCGGTAGACCTGCTTGGCCTCCATGGCGTCGCGCACATTGTTCACCAACAGCTTGAAGCGTTTTTCCTGGTGCCGGGTGTAGAGGACTTTGATCAGGGCGTAGGCATCGGTGAGGCTGGTGGGCTCACCGGTGGCTATCACAATTCTTTCCTGCACGGCTATATTGAAGTAGAGCACCATGTCCGATATCCCGGCCGCGGTGTCTACAATGACGGTGTCCGCTTCCGATTCCACCGTATCAAGCTGCTGCAATAAAAGCAATTTTTCATCAGTGGACAGCGAGCTCAACTCGCTGACCCCGCTGGCCCCGGGCAATATCTGCAAGCCTCCTGGCCCTTGCACCAAAACGTCGTTTATGCTTTTGTCTCCGGACAGCACATCCCGCATGGAATAGCGCGGGGTCAGTCCCAAAAGCACATCCACGTTGGCCAGGCCCAGGTCCGCGTCAATGAGCAGCACCCGGCGCTTGGCCCGGATCAGCTCCAGGGAGAGATTGACCACCAGGTTTGTCTTGCCCACCCCGCCCTTTCCGCTGGTCACGGCAAAGGTGCGGAGCTGGGTGTCGGGAGTGTGCTTGAACCTGTCAAGGTCGGCCAGGTCCCGCAGGGATGAAGCTTGATCCGGGGCCATCTACAGCTCCAAATCCTGCCGGCTGGGCATGATGCGCCGGGCCAGGCCGTCCCGGGAGGCTTCCTCCAGATCGTCAGGAACCTTTTGCCCGTCCGTCAAATAGCTTACCGGCAAGCCAGTCTCCACCACCCGATTGATTATGGGGCCGTACACCTTGGTTTCATCCAGCTTGGTGAATATGAGGTTACTGGGTGAAAAGCGCTGGAAACTCTGCACAACCTGGCGCTGGTCCGCATCCCGGGTGGGGCAGGCCAAAACCAAGTGGGTTTTCAAGCCCGGCAGCACCTTCAAGATTCCCTCCAGCTCGGCCAGGTTGTCATGATCCCCAGGGGAGCGGCCCACGGTGTCGATCAAAATTATGTCGTTTTCCTTGAGCCTGAGCACCGCCCGCTTGGCATCCTCGGCATCTCCGGCCACCACGGTATGCACCTGCATGATGCGGCCGTAGGTGTCAAGCTGTTCAGCCGCCGCCATGCGGTAGGTATCCAGGGTGATCATGCCCACGTCCAGCCGGTGTTTGTAGTGAAAGGTGGCGGCCAGTTTGGCAACCGTGGTGGTCTTTCCCACCCCGGTCGGCCCCACCAAGGCCCAGATGCTGGGCCGGCCCTTCACCACCTTGGGCGGTCCGCTGACCTTGATCATCTGCTTTAAGCGTATGGAAAGCCGTGGCAGCATTCCCCTGCCCTGGGGCGCGGCCAACTCGTCCAAAAGCTGGGCGATTATGGCCGGTTCCACCTCCATCGCGCACAAATGGCGGTAAAAAGGGGTCACCTCGGGGCGTTCCGCGAACAGTGCGGTCGCCTCCGAGCGCATCATATGTTTGGCCAAAAGTTTGTTCAGGCTCTCCACCCGGTTGACCAAATCAGCCACCTGTCTGGACGGGGCTGCGGATTGGGCGGTTTTTTGGGCTATGTCATTCAATGCGGAGTCGGGGTCTTTCGCAGGCTCAACCCCGTCCGCCGGGTCTGCGCATGTCTCCGGCCCAAGCCCCACCTCCGGGGCCAGGGGGATGACCGGGTCGGTTTCCACCGCAGCCGATATCTCAACTCCGCCGCCAGGCAGGCGCCCGGTGGCCAAGATAACCGCATCCGGTCCCAGTTCCTGGCGCACTTGGCGCATAGCCTGGGCCATGTCCGGTGCGGTGAAGCGTTTTACCTGCATCTAAATAGAGCCTCCTATATTTTTAACAGCCTGCAAAATCAGCGATTCATACGGGACCCAAAGCACTCATCCGGCCAACTCGGCCAGCTTGTTCATCTTCACCATGCCCGCTGCATGAATATTCAGGTCCGTGACCAGCTCGTTATGGCTCAGCACCACCAAAGTGGGTACGAAGCGCTCCACCAGGCGTCTGAAATGCCGCCGCACCACTGGTGAGCAGAGCACCACAGGGGGCTGGGTCAGCTGGCTGAATTTTTCCATTTCGCCTTGCAGCCCCCCGATGATGGACTGCACCTTGTTCGGATCAACAGAGAGATATGTGCCGTGATCGGTCTTTTGGATGCCGGCGGTGATGATGTCCTCCACCACCGGGTCCAATGTGAGCACATGCAAGTCCGTGGCCCCGGCCCCCAGCACGGACTTCAAGATACCCCGGGCCAGCTTCTGGCGCACGTATTCGGTGAGCATCTCGGGATCCTTGGTCATGGGCGCATAGTCGGCCAGGGTCTCGCAGATGGTGAGCATGTCACGCACCGAGACCCTTTCCTTCAATAGATTCTGCAACACCTTCTGCAAAATCCCCAGGGGGAGCGCCGCCGACATCTCCTCCACGGTCTTGGGATTGGTCTTGGACAAATTGTCCAAAAGCCTTTGCACTTCCTGGCGGCCCAAAAGCTCGTCCGCGTGGCTCTTGATGATTTCAGTAAGGTGGGTGGCCACCACGGTGGAAAGGTCCACCACGCTGTAGCCGCTGAACTGAGCCTCTTCTTTACGCGAAGACGGAATCCAGACCGCGGGCAGGTTGAAGGCGGGCTCCCGGGTGGGCACGCCCTCTATCTGCTTTTTGGCGTCGCCGGGGTCCATGGCCAGAAGATAATCTATCATCAACTCGCCCACCGCTATTTCGTTTCCCCGGATCAAGATTGCATAACCGCCCGGTTTCAACTGCAGATTATCCCGCACGTGCAAGGGCGGGACCACCAAGCCCAGCTCCAGGGCAAGCTGTTGGCGGATGCTGCGGATGCGCTCCAAAAGGTCGCCGTCCTGCTCTTCGTCCACCAGGGGAATCAGGCCGTAGCCCACTTCCAGCTCCAGCACATCCAGGGGCAATAAAGACTCCACCTGTTCAGGGCCGGGCGGGGGCGGCGCGGAGCTGATTCTTTCTTCTTCCGCCGCCCTGATCTGGGCCTCCTTGGCCTGCTTATTGAGGGCATAGGCTATGCCGCCCATGGTGATGCCCAGGAACATAAAAGGCACCGAAGGAAGCCCGGGCACCAGACCAAAGAGAAATACAATGGCGGAGGCCAGTCCGATCGCCTTGGGCTGAGCGGAGAATTGTTTGGCGAACTGCTGGCCCATGGACATTTCCCCGGGAGCCCGGGAGACCATGACGCCGGCGCTGGTGGACACGATGAGCGCCGGTATCTGGGTGACCAGGCCGTCACCGATGGTCAGCACCGTAAAGGTGCTCAAGGCTTGGCTGAATTCCATGTCATGGGCGATGAAGCCCTGGAGGATGCCGCCCAGGATGTTTATCAGGGTGATGACTATGCCAGCGATCGCGTCACCGCGCACAAACTTGCTGGCTCCGTCCATGGCTCCGTAGAAATCCGCCTCCGAGGCTATCTCGGCCCGGCGGGTGCGGGCCTGGTCTTCATCTATGAGTCCGGCGTTGAGGTCGGCGTCAATGGCCATCTGCTTGCCGGGCATGGCGTCCAAAGTGAAGCGGGCCGCCACCTCGGCTATGCGCTCGGCGCCCTTGGTGATGACTATGAAGTTGATCAGGACCAGGATCATGAAGACGATCAGACCCACCAGATAGTCGCCGCCCACCACAAACTGGCCAAAGGACCGGATCACCTCTCCGGCGGCATCGGTGCCTTCGTGTCCGTGCAGCAGGATCAGGCGGGTGGAAGCCACATTGAGCACCAGGCGGAAACCGGTGGTGAAAAGCAGCACCGTGGGGAACACGGAAAAATCCAGGGGACGCATGGTGTACATGCCGGTGAGCAGCACCACCAGGGCGAAGGTGATGTTGAAAGACAGGAATATGTCCAAAAGAAAGGTGGGCAGGGGCACAAAAAGCATCATCAGGGCGGCCACCACCCCCGAGGGCAAGAGCATCTCGGCGAGATTGCCGCTCAATGCGCTATTAAGGGAGATTCCTCTTTTTCTGCCCTGTGGATCGCTTCCAGCCATTACTGCCTGCATTCGCCGCTATCAGGTGCGGCGGGTTTCCTGTTGACGGTTCAAAAATTCCTGCGCCCGGTTTTTCTTGCGGTATACGTGAGCCAGGATAGTGGCCACCGCTTCATACATATCTTGGGGGATGGCCTGGCCCACTTCCACCGCCCGGTAAAGCGCCCGGGCCAGGGGTTTGTCCTCCACCACCGGCACATCATGCTCCCGGGCCACTTCCTTGATGCGCTGGGCGATCAGGCCCGCTCCTTTGGCCACCAGCTCCGGCGCATCCATATCACCCATATTATAGGTGAGCGCCACCGCCACATGAGTCGGGTTGGTGATGACCACATCCGCCTCGGGCACCTTGGCCATCATGCGTTTGCGGACCGCGTCGCGCTGGATGGAGCGGATGCGGGATTTCACCTGGGGGTCGCCCTCGGTCTGCTTGTGTTCGTCCTTGATCTCCTGCTTGGTCATCTTGAGGTTTTTTTCAAACTCATACTTCTGATAGGCCCAGTCCATGATGGCCAGAACCAGCATGGCCAGACAGCAGCGCCAGAAGATCTTGAAGCAGATCCCCACCAGGTATTGCAGTATCTCGATCACATCCCTGCCCGCCATGGCGGGCAGGCTGTTTATCTCCGCGCTCACGGTCAGATAGGCAACCGTGGCCACCACCGCCAGCTTGCCTATGTTCTTGAAAAGCTCCACAAAGATGCGCAGGGAAAAAAACTTCTTCACGCCCTTTATGGGGTTGATCTTGCTGAAATCGGGTTTGAGCCTTTTGGGGGCCAGCAAAAAACCCACTTGGGCGATATTGATCAGGATGGCCACCATAAAAATACTCAGCCAAACCGGAACCGCGGTCACCAAAAAGGTATTGATCACAAAATTGACAAAGTCCTGGAACTGGGCCTGATTGAAAGAGGGCGAGTTAATGCCCAGCATGATGTGGCGCATGAAGCTGCTCAGGTTGGTGTAGAGATATCCGCCCAGAAGATATAGCGCGCCCAAGCCTGCCAAAAGAACCGCAACGGAGTTTATCTCCTGGCTCTTGGCAACCTGACCCCGTTCCCTGGCTTTTTCCCTTCTTCGCGGGGTTGGTTTTTCGGTTTTGTCCTGCGCGCCCTGCTGCGGCATATCACATTGCCTTCATCAGGCCCACGAACACGGGCCCCAAATCCTTGAACAGACCGGCCATGATGGGAACCAGGCTCAGCATGGTCAGGGATAAAAAGAATAGTCCCACACTGACGGTCAGGGGAAAACCCACCATCAGAATATTCATCTGGGGCACGGTTTTGGCCAGCACCCCCATAATCACCTGGGTGAACAAAAGCGCCCCGATCACCGGAGCCCCTATCTTTAACGCCAGCGAAAACATGTTGGCCGCCATGCCGTTCATCTGTTCGTACAAGCTTCGGCTCAGGCTGAAGCTGCCCGGCGGCACCAGGGTGAAGCTGTCGGCCAGGGCCTTGAAAAAGAAGAAATGCCCGCCCACGCTCAAAAGGGTCAGTATGGTCATCAGATAGGCGAACTGGGCCAAAACCGACACCTGTCCGCCCCCCATGGGGTCGATCACGTTGGCCACCGCAAAGCCCATCTGAAACCCGGCCAGCTGGCCCATGACCTGCACCGCGGTGAGAAGCAGGCGCACCGAGAGCCCCAGTATGGCCCCTATCATGAACTCCTGCACCCCCAGTATGCCGATGGAGGCCAGATCCCGGGGCATCATTTCCGCATCCAGCTTCACCAGCGGGGTCAAGAGCACCGCCAGGCATAGGGACAGCCCCGCCTTCACCAGGGTGGGGATGTTGCGCGAGCTGAAAAAGGGCAAGGTTCCGATGAGAGCGCTGGACCTAAGCAGGACCAGCAAAAACACCGCCCAGCTTTCGAATGTCAGTCCGTAGAAAATCATCTCGCCCTTGTTATTAAGGTTGTGTATTCAGTGCTGCTATTTTCCCCTGTTCCGATCGCCCAGGCTTGCGGCCTCCTCATATGCCGAACCGGCTCGCCCCCCCAGGAAAATTCACCCGGCTCACTTTATATAGGTGGGGAAGTTTTTGAATATCTCCTCCGTGAAAAACAAAAGTTTGTTCAGCATCCAAGGGCCGAATATCAATATGCCCAGCATGACCGCCAGGATCTTGGGTACAAAGGTGAGGGTCATTTCCTGAATTTGGGTTACGGACTGGAATATGCTCACCGTCAAACCCACCGCCATGCCGAGGCCCAGCATGGGCATGGCCAGCATTAGAGTGGTTTCTATGGCCTGGCGGGCAAAGCCTATTATGAATTCAGGAGTCATTTCAAATCATTCCTTATCCATCAAGAGTAGCTCTGCACCAATGAGCCCACGATCAGGAACCAGCCGTCCACCAAAACAAAAAGCATCAGTTTAAACGGCAGGGACACCATGACCGGGGGCAGCATCATCATGCCCATGGAAAGCAGCACCGAGGCAATAACCATGTCGATGACCAAAAAGGGCACGTACAATAAAAACCCTATCTGAAACGCGGTGGTGAGTTCGCTGATCACAAAGGCCGGTATCAAGCTGGTCAGGGGCACCTCCTCCGGATTTTTCGGCCGCTGTTCGCCGGCGATTTTTATGAACAATCCCAAGTCCTTTTGGCGGGTGTGCTTAAGCATGAAGTTCCGCATGGGCTTCATGGCTTCCTTGAAAAAGGTTTCCTGGTTGATCGCACCGTCCATAAAGGGCGTGAGGGCGTTTTTATCCACCTGGCTGAACACCGGGGACATGATGAAAAAGGTCAAAAACAAGCTCAAGGCCGCGATGATCTGGGCCGGAGGCATCTGCTGGGTGCCCATGGCGTTGCGCAACAAAGACAGCACCACCGCTATGCGGGTGAAGCTTGTGGTCATGATCAAAATGGACGGGGCCAGGGTGAGCACGGTGAGCAGAATCACTATCTGCAAAGCCGTGGATATCTGCTCGGGGCTGGTGGCTTCCTCCACCCCCAGGTTTATGCTGGGCAGCCGCAAGGCCTGCTGGGCCCAGGCCGGACCTGCCAAGGACAGGACTAATACACCGAGTATTATTAGTAGGATATGCTTCTTCAACCCTGGTCCTCATCCTTATTGCGTACTTTAGCTAATAAAGTTTTAAAGGCCGGTTTGGGCGCGGAGCGTATCTGTTCCAGAGCCTCCGGATCATCCACCTTATACAACAGCCGGATGCCGTCCCCCCCCACGCCCAGCACCAAAACCTCGCCGGCAACCTCCACCAGGGCCACAAAGCGCCGGGGTCCCAGGCTCAAGCGGGCCAAAAGCCGCATGCCGCCCCCGCCCAGGCCCGCCGCCGAGGGCATGAATTTTTTCACGGCCCACAATAGAGCCAGCATCACGGCCAGCACCAGGCCCAGGCTGAACACCATCTCCACAAAGGAGCTGGTGAAATCCCCGCCGGGAATAGCCTGGGGTTTATCCTGGCCGTCCGCCCAAACCGGGAGGCTGTTCATCAAAGTGAAGCCCCAGATACCGGCCTGGGTTATGGTTACCCTAAGATTAGGCAAACCGTTTATCCCAGAGACTTGACCCGTTCGATGGGCGACACGATATCGGTAAGGCGCACACCGAACTTTTCATTCACCACCACCACCTCGCCGCGGGCGATCAGCTTCCGGTTGACCAGGATCTCCAGCGGTTCGCCGGCCAGCTTGTTCAGCTCGATCACCGAACCCTGGCCCAGCTGCAAAAGATCGTTGATCAACATGGCGGTGTGCCCCAGCTCCACAGTAACTTCCAGGGGGATATCCAGTATGAAGTCTATGTTCTGAGACGGAATATCAGAGGTCCCGCCTGCGGCCTCCGGCTCTCCGAACTCCTCAAGTGATGCGTCACCACCGAGGTCTGCCCCCAGGTCTTGATCATCCCATTCGTCTGCCATGGTCACATCCTTTATTTTCTGATGAACAGGTCATGGCTTACATGGCCCGTCCTTGATCCAGCAATTTTTCCACCCGGAAGGCCGTGGCCCCCTTGAAGGAGCCCGCCTTGCCCCGGAATTTCGGGACGCCCTCCACCAAACCGGTCAAATGGTCCCCCACATCTTTTTCCAGCTTGATAACATCGCCCACCTTAAGGCTCAACAGCTCGCCGCTGGTAATCATGGTGCGGCCCAGCTCCACGGCCAGCTCCACCTGGGCATCCCTTAACTGCACCCTGAAACGGCGCATCCACTCGTGGTCCACCTCCAGCTGATCGCTCTGGAATCCGGCGTAGAGTTTGGAGCGGATGGGCTCGATGGTGGAGTAGGGGATGCAGACCGTGATGGTGCCTGCGGCGTGCTCCATTTCCATCTCGAACTTGACCACGATAACCACGTCGGAAGGCGGCACGATAGACGCAAACTGGGGGTTTATCTCGGTGCGCTGATAGACCATGGTCACTTCATGCACCGGTTTCCAGGCCTGCTCCATGTCCTTTAGGGCCAGCATCACCACCTTGCGGGTGAGCTGCTGCTCTATGGCGGTGAAGTCCCGGCCCTCGATCTTCACGTCTCCCGCCCCGGCTCCGCCGAAAAAGGTCTCCACCAGGTTGAAGACCAGCTTGGATTCCAGCACAAAGATGGCGTGCCCCCTTAAGGGGTCCATCTTGAAGATGTGCAAGGAGGTGGGCACCGGCAAAGAACGCATGAATTCGCCGAACTTGACCATGTCCACGCTGGTGGTGGTCATATCCACGATCTTGCGCAGGGCGGAGCTCAAGGTGGTGCGGTAAAGCCGGGCGAAGCGGTCGTTGATGATCTCCAAGGTGGGCATGCGCCCGCGGATGATCCTGTCCTGGTTGGTAAGGTCATAAACGATGACACCGTCGGCCCCGGTGCTGGTATCGGTTTCGACCTCTATTTCCCCTCCGCTCATGCCCTTCAATAAGGCGTCGACTTCGTCCTGACTTAGGATCTTGCTCATGGCCAGTCCTCACGAAAACGGGCGGTTATGATTCTTGCCCGCGGGTTCATTGAACGACGAATTCTGTAAAGTATACGGCGTGAACCTCGCCTGTGCCCCCCAAGGCGGCGTTTATTTTCAACAAAACTTCGTTTCTCAGCCTTATCTTCCCGTCCATGGAGGATATGTCGGCAAAGGACTTGCTGGTCAAAAGCAGCAAAAGATCGTTCCGGATGATGGGCATTTTGCCCTCCAGCAGCGTCTTGGTATCTTCGCTCTTGCAGTCGATGGTCAAGGACAGTTTCAGATAGCGCTTGCCGCTGGGGTCGGCCAGGTTGACGATGAAGGGCTCCAGGGCCAGAACCGTGAGAGGTTCTTTGTCTTCTTTGGCTTTTGCGGCCTTGGCCTGTTCCACCGCTTCCTCGGGCGTCGCCTCCCCAAAAAACATGTCCATGCCGAAATAGGCGCCCGCGCCCAGGATGACCAGGGCTGCGGCAATGATGATGATCAGCTTCATGGGGGATTTCTTCTTTTCCCCCTCCTCCTCGCCTTCTGCTGCCGCTACTTCCAGTTCGTCATCAGCCATGATCCGCTCCTATTGGCTAAAACTCGTTTTTCAACAATATGATCTCAGTCCGGCGGTTTAGCGCCCGGTGCTCCGGGGTGTCGTTGGCCGCCACCGGCCGGGTGTCCGCCAAAGCGGCGATCTTCAAACGGGATTCTCTGATCCCGCCCACCGCCACCAGTTGATCCAGCACCGCCAGCGCCCGGGCCAGGGACAATTCCCAGTTGTCCGTAAAACCGGCGCCGCTGCCGGGCTTGGTGCTGTCCGTGTGGCCTTCCACGCTGATGGCCTGGTCGCCGTACCGGATCAGGTCGGCCACTTTTCTTATCGCCTCCCGGGCCCGGGGCGAAAGCTCCGCCTGGCCGGGGTTGAATAAAAGATCGTTGGCCAGGGTTATTATGGTGCCTCTTTCATCCCGCCTTATCTTAAGCTGGGTCTGCAAGGGCCCCACCAGCTCCGGCTGGGTGGAGCCGGGAAGCTCCAGGGATATGGCCAACTCCTGGTCCGGGCTCTGCATCTCATCGGCGCTGGGCTGCTTGAGCTGGTCAAGCAGCTGATGTATCTGTTCCATCTCCCCCCGGTCCGAAAAGCCCAGCGCCTGCTCGCTGCCGTGGGCGAAGATTCCAAACACGGCCTTCAGCTTGGTCACCTCGGGCTGCTTCATGGAAAGCAGCATAACGAAGAAAGTGAGCAGCAGCGTAACCAGATCGCTGAAGGTGAACATCCACCCCAGAGGATTGAAGCCTTCTTCTTTTTTCTTCTTGGCCAAATCCGGCTCCTATTGCAAAGGCCTGGCGTCCTTGTCCTCTTCCTGCTGTTTTTGCTCGTCTTTCCCTGTTTCCCAAAAGTCAATCCTGAACCCCCGCAGGTTTAGATTGCGCTGAGGCGCCGATTCGGGCAGGCGCTCCAGATTGGGGTCCCGGGCGTCCATCACCAGTTCCACCCGGTTGTTGAATAGCAAAGCCGAGGGATTTTTGGGGCTGGGGCTCACCAAAGGCTCGTAATAGCTCTTGCCGAATGCCGCCAGACGGACGGGCTCCACCCCCTGGGCGACCAAAAACTTGACCACCTTGAGGGCCCGCATGGAAGACAGCTCCCAGTTGTTGAACGCCACGCCCTTGACCGGCGGGGCCTTGTCCGTATGCCCCACAATGCTCATGGGATATTCCCCCCCCCGCACCATCCCGGCCACCTTGGTCAAAAAATCTTCACCCTCCACGGAGAGCACCAAGGTTCCGGGCTCGAATAAAAGCAAATCGGGCATGACCACGGTGCGGTATCTTGTGGTGCGTAGAAATTTGACCAAGTCCTTTAAATTTTCATCTCTGACCAGGCCGCGCAAGGAGCGGTAGTCCCGGTCCACTTTCTTTAAGGGAGCCGCATTGGGCAAGGCAAGTTTGGTCTTGCTCTGCATTGGGCTTGGGGCTCCCGGTTTGAAGCCGAACGAACCCATTAAAGACTGAAACGCAGCCTCGACCCGGGCTTCCTCGGTCTTGCTCAAGGTGTTAAGCAGAATGAAAAACGCCAGGAGCAGGATCATCAAAGAAGTGTAGAGAACTACAATTCCCGGTGGTTCTGATTCGTCTTTTTCTCTGGGCATCCGCCTGCCTTACTTAAAGACCGATTGCCGCAAAGCCGGGGGCAGGAAGCTGTGCAGCTTCTGCTCGATCACCCGGGGGTTGTCTCCTCTGGCAATGGCCAAAATCCCGTTTACTATGATCTCCTTGGCCATGACCTCTTCATTGGAGCGGTTTTTCAGCTTGCCGCTCATGGGCAAAAACAGCATGTTAGCCATCACCGCGCCGTAAAAGGTGGTCAGGATGGCAATGGCCATGGCCGGGCCGATGCTGGAGGGATCGGACATGTTCTGAAGCATCTGCACCAGTCCGATCAAGGTGCCGACCATGCCCATGGCCGGAGCGAAGGTGCCCATGGTCATGAATATCTCGGCGCCCAGGCGGTGTCTTTCGGCCACATAATCAATTTCGGTCTCCATGATTTCCTTGATGGCTCCGGGCTCCAGGCCGTCAATGGTCAGCTGCAGGCCCTTGGCCAAAAAGGGGTCATGCACCTCTTTCATGGTGTTTTCCAAAGCCAGAATGCCTTCCCGTCTCGCCCGGGTGGCGAACTCCACAAACTGGCTGATCAGTTCAGGCACCGGCTGCACCTTGTCAAAAAGCACCTTTTGGGTCACCCCGATCAGCTTGAGCACATCGCGCAAGGGGTAATTCACCAAAGTGACGCCGATGGTGCCGCCCACCACCACCAGAATGCTGGCAGGATCAATGAACATGGTCAGGTCGCCGCCCAGCATCATGGCTACCAGAACCAAACCAAACGCGCTGACAATACCAACTATGGTGGCCAGATCCATGCACGCCTCCCGTGCGGCCCAAAATGAATTAGAACTATAACCAGACTATGCAGAGCAAGGTCCGTGCCATAGGCATAAAAACAGTCTGTCGTATAAATATTACTAAAATTCGCCGATTTACACAATGCCGTCAGGCATTTGGAAGGTGGATGCTGCCAGGAAAAACAGCATTGTCAACGTAATGACGCCCCAAAGAGCCTTACAGGACCCCGGGGCGTCATATTTCTGCCGCTGTCGGCGGGTTTTGCTTATCGTTTCAGATTGATCAACTCCGCCAGCATCTGATCCGTGGTGGAGATCGTCCTGGTATTGGCCTGGTAGGCCCGCTGATAGTTGATCATCTTTACAAACTCACCGGCCAGGTCCACGTTGGACTGCTCCAAAGCGCCCGCCTCGATAAATCCCAGGTTGCCTTCGCCGGGACGGGCCGCGGGCAGGGGGTCGCCGGCTTCCAGGCTCCAGGACCAAAGGTTGTCGCCCTCGCGCTTCAGGCCGTTGGGGTTGTTGAAGTTCGTCAGCACCACCGCGCCCAGGGTGCGCAAGGAACCGTTGCTGAACGAGCCGGTTACCAACCCTGTTTCGTCGATGTCGATTCCCTGCAAGGTGCCTCGTGGAGAACCGTTTTGCTGCAAGAAGAAGGTCTCGTTGTTGCCGGCCGACTGGCTGGAGATGCTCGACTCGGTGGGCGTGAAATCGAAGGTGATGGACTGGGAGCCGGTGGCGTTGGGGAAGTTGTAGGTCAAGGTCTGCTCGCCCAAGGTCTCAAAGGCCCAGTCGCCGGCAGCCTGGGTTTGGGTCCAGTTGGACAGGTTGAACTCCAGCTCGCCGCTGGAAAGATCATCGCCCAGCGAGTTGTCGCCGCCGACATCCACGGTGGCGTCCGGACCGCCGTCGGTGCGGGCCAGCCTAAGGCTGTAGTTGCCGTCCAAATACTCGGCGGAAGCGCTGACCAAGGTGGATTCCTGCAAGGTGGAATCAGCATCGGCGAAGGTTGGGTCCACCCCGCCCAGCAGAGTGCCCGAAGAATAGACGAAGTCGCCGGCCTCTGCGGACGTTCCGTCGACCATGGTTATGTCATTGCCCCAGCTGCCTACTTCATTAGCGGTGATGTATATGCAGTCGGAATCGGTTGTGGTGGTGGCGGTTATATTCAGGCCTGCGGTGTTGATGCGGCCCACCAGGGCATCCAGGGTGTCCCATTCATTGAGGGCCGAATTGGGGGTGGAGCTGTAGGTGAAGGTGGTTCCCGCGATGACCAGGTCGTCTCCGTCTTGCAGGGTCGAGGTTGCGCCCATGTCGATATAGATGACCCCTGTGGCCTCCACACCGTTATTGATCCCGTCAATGATGTCCTGCATGGTGGTCTCTTCTTCCACCGTGATTTGACTCGGATGGGTGCTGGAACCGGCTGAAACGGACCCCAGGTCGGTTCCTTCGGCGTATATGGTGAGCTGGCCCGAACCGTTGCTGATTGCGTAGAAAGTGCCCGAAGAAAGCTGATTGATCTCCTCGGCGAACTTGTCGGCCACCCAGGCCGCGGTCTGGTCGTCTACGATGGTCGAGGGAAGCGGATTGATATCCGGATCGACCGTAAAGGTGTGGCCGGCAATGTCTAGTGAGATAGTGCCGTCAGTCTCCCGGAAGATTCCAGAGAAGCTGACCGTGGCCGTAGTGTAAATGGTCTGCTGGGCGTTTGCCGCCACAGTGAAATCCTCATTTCCGGTGTAGGTCAGGGCCTGGCCGATGTGGTCGCTTATCACATCGTTGGGCGAATCAACCTGCACATCGGAGGTGTAAACATCCGTGGGTGCGGCCGAGGTCCCTGTCAAGTGGCCGTTGGTGTCAAAGTGCAGATAAAAGGTGTTCATGGGGAAGGTCGGGGTGGCGGTGAATTCTCCATTGTCATTTTCAAATACCGAGACCTTCCAGGAGGAGCTTCCTTCTCCCTCGCTGGCCCCGCTGTATTCATCCAGGCGCTGATAGAATAAAGACAGATCGTGCCCGATGCCCAAGGAGTCATAGGAGCGCACCGTATTCATGTAGTTCCAGGTATTCTGGTTGGTGGGCACGATGGCCAGCCCCTGATCGTAACTGTCCTCCTCTTCGGCGTCCAAGTTGATGCTCATCTCAACCAGGTCGGTGGGAATAGCGTCCACCTGCTGGGTCAAAAGCCTTAAGTCGGATACAAACTGGTCCAGGTTGCCGTCGCTGTCGGCGTTGAATCCCTGCAAATGGTAGCCCGAGGGATTAACCAGATAACCGTCTTTATCCAAAAGAAACTCACCCGCCCGGGAATAAAAGACCTCTGTTGCCGATGAGTCAGAGCTGGAGCTGGTTCCGGTGGAGCCGGTGGCCCGCGGTTTGGTGAGCTGGAAATATCCGGAGCCGTTGATGGCCAAGTCTGTGGCGATGTCCGTGGATTCGAATGCGCCCTGGGTCAAAAGATCCTGCACATTGAGCACCCGCGATCCCGTTCCCACGCTGGATGAGGTGGTGCCGCCCACCGTGAGCGACTGCACCATGACGTCGCCAAAGTTTACCCGGCTGGATTTGTAGCCGTATGTGTTGATATTGGCGATATTATCCGCCACACTGGAAAGCGCCTTACCGTGGCTGGCCAATCCGCTGACGCCCGCGTACATCGCCGTAAGCATTGCCATGGTTATCTATCCTTTCTTCCTCTGCTCAAATCCGCTGTATCCGCCATATATTCAATATATAATTTTTTGCCTATAACAATGCCGCCGCCAGCCCGCTGATCTTCAGCACGGTGGAAACCAGGTCTTCCAAAGTCCAGTCGCTGTCATCTTCAGCGCTTGCCGCCTTGCTTGCGGCCTCGGATATACCGCTAGCAGGAGATCTCACCCCCAGCACATCGCTCACCGCAATGGAACCGGAGCCCATGATCAGATACTGGTTGCCGTCTTCGTCGGTTTCAAAGCCGGTGCACATGGAGCTGACCGTCACGTCAGTCACATCAATGGTTTCACCATTGTTGTCATAGGCCGTTACGGTGATGGTGTAGTTGCCGTCCGACACCACATCGCCCCAGGAATCGGTGGCGCTCCAGGTGTACTCGTGCTTGCCCTCGGTCAGCATGCCCAGCTCTTCGGTATGCACGGTGGCCCCGCCCGCACTGGTGACCACTACCCGCACATCGCCGGTGGCGGCCAAGTTGTAGGAAAGCGTGCCGGCCTGACCGTCGGTGACCGGCACCGTATTGCCGGATATGGTGACCTCGCGGCCAATGTAGCTCATGATGGTGTTCTGGTTGATGGCAGCTTCCATGCGCTTGATGCCTTCCATGGATTCGGCGATTTGGGTAAGCTGCTCAAGCTGGCTGAAGGTGGCAAGCTGGGCGGTGAACTCGGTGTTGTCCATGGGGTTCATGGGGTCCTGATTGGTAACCTGGGCCAGGAACATTTTCAAAAAGGCATCCTGGCCCAGTCCGGTTTCGGAATCCGTCCGTACAACTTCCGTGGCGGCGCTGGAATCGTAAATTTCACCAGTATATGTAGAGCTGATCACGATATTCTCCTGGCCTGCGCCTGAGTTATGCGAAAACGTTTATGGAGCCGCCGCCGGCAAGCGCCTGCTTGCGGATCACAGCCGCTAATTCGGATTCGTCCATCTCGTCTGTCAGGTCCTGGCCCGACTGGCCTTTGGCGGAAGCAAAGTGCTCCTTTTTGTCCAGCTGGTCCTGGAACCCGGCCCCGGCGTTTTGGGAATCTGATTTTAGTATGATATCCAGGCTTTCCACCTTTAGGCCCTGCTGTGATAAAAGCTGCTTAAGCTGCTCGCTGCCCGCATCCAGGGTGTTTTTGGCCGCAACGGATTCTGCGGTCAAAGTGGCCCTAAGCACTCCGTCTTTGACCGAAAGTTCCAGATTCAGCTCGCCAAGCTCTGGCGGTTTGATATTTATCTTCAAGGAGCTTTGGTTATTCTTGATCATTTGGGCCATACGTTCGCCCACTTGATGCACCACATAAGAAGGAAGCGTGCCCCGGACCCCCGCAGTTTGGGCCGCCTCCGTGCTGCGTCCGGCGCTTCCCAGACCCACGGTGGCGCTGCCTGCCTTGGCAGTGTTGTTGCTGCCGCCTTGGCTGTCAGCGCCCGTGACTTCCGGTTTGGCCTGGGAGCCTTGCTGTTGTTTGGCGAACTGGAAGGCCTGCTGTTTGTCTTCGGAAGAGGCCGCTTCGGCCGAGGCCTTGACCTTGGGGGTTGCGGTATGCTCCAGCCCGTTCAGATTTGATCCTTTCAGTTCGACTCCCTCTTCGGCGAACTCATCGGCCAAGGCCGCCTGCAGGGTGTCTTTCAGGCTGGTTTTGGAATCCTTGTCCCCGCCTTCCATGGCCTGGATCATCTTGTTGACCTGATTTTTGATCCGTTTGGCCTCGGCCTCGGTCATATTGGCTTCGGAGTCTGTCTCGGTATTCACCCTCATCATGGCGGCCAAATCCTTGAGGGATTGCCTCGTGGCATTATCCTGGGTGGCCGCGGCCTTTTTGAGGATATCCAAGGCGGCCTCGGCCCGCAGATTGCCCTCGCTGTCGCTGCCCTGCTCCAAGAGAGTCTGTATCTCCTCATCCGTCAGCCCAAGCTGCTGCAAAAGGTTGGACAAAATGCCCTTGTTCACCTTGCCGGCCGAACCTTGGGCCGCCTGGGCCTCTTCCACTTTGGCCAACAGATCGCGGAAATTTTTTATCTTCAGCATCCCGTCTTCGTCGGTGCTGCTGTTTATGAGGTCCTGAATATCTTCCTGGCTCAGCCCCAGCTCTTGCAGTACCTGAATAAAGGCGTTTTTCTGGCTGGAATCAATGAGCAAAAACGGGCCTTGATTGGCCTCGTATTGATCAAGCAGGTTGAAGACGGCAGCCAGGCTTATGCTGCCGTCGTCCTTGGTGGCCCTTTTTACTATCGCCTCGGCGTCTTCTTCGCTGTAGCCGCTCTCTTCCAGAACCTGCACCAGCTTTTCCCGTCCGGAGCTGGGAACTTCAAACCGGTCCATGGACTGTCCGGATTGCTGCAGATAGTTTTCCAGGCGCTGTATGGGCGTGGATTCTTCTGATAGTGAGCCCGAGTGGATTGACGGGGTTGAGGCTGGCTGGGGAGTTTGGGCCGCCGCCTCATTGGCTGCACCTATTTGAGTGATCTGGGCTAAAAGGGAGTTAAAAGAACTGCCCGACATGCCCAGAAACTTCAGCTGCTTATTGGCCGCCGAGCTAATCAGGCTTGCGGTGTCAATACCGTTAATGGAACTGCTCACTTTGCTCCTCCTTGAGCAACAGATGTTAATCTGTCAAAACAGTAAGCAAGTGATATGCCAGAAAAAGGCGTTTTGAATTTATGTATTGATAACAGGATATTATGTAAAGAAAATTCTCACGGAGGAGCCCTGCGGCGGCATTATTTGCCAGGCAAGGCGCCCGGCTGACCAGAATTTTTTGCCGCCGGACCGCTTAACGGCCAGCGGCCCATACAGGCTGCCGGACTGCAATGCGCGCTAAGGAGGAGAAAGGGTCTTTGAATGGGTATTCGGCCTTTCGGCTGACGAGCTTTAAGCTTTTTTTATCAAGCTGGCCGTTTGGCTGCGTTTCACCCGGCCGGGTAGTCAATCAGGTGTTTGCGGCCATTGAGGCGCAGGGCGAAGCCTTCATCCGCCTCTTCAATCCATTGAGCCAGCTGATAATAGGCCGGGCGCGAAAAGCGGGCCGGAAAGTCCCCCCCGCTGATCCGGCAATACAGCACATCGTTTTCGCCCACCCACAGGCTGTCCGGGTCCAGGTTCTCCAAATTCCCGCTGTTCAGGCTGAGCGACACCTGGCCGTCAACCAGTTCGGCCCGCATCACCACATGAAAGGCATCTTCCACTTGCAGCTGGCAGCGCTTTCCCTCAAGCTCCAGAAAATAAAGGCCATCCTCATAGCGCAAAGCCGCAAAAATAAGCTCGCGTATGCCCGGGTGAATTATGGGGGCTCCATTATGAAAAAGGCTGCCTTCGCGGTCCACCTGGATCTGGCAAGGGGGATATTTTCCGGTCCAGCCCGGCGGCGTTAAACTGTTCAGCTCATTGAAGTTCATTTCTCAATCCAGTTTCAGGGCAGCTTGCCTGCAAAATCCAGCACCCGGTGGTTGACATCCCCGGGGCGCTCCAGCATGAAAAGCGGCCAACTCACCCGCGTAGATGCTGCTTTAGCATAAGCAGGGGCCTTATTTCAGCTCCCTTTTTGTCTTAATACGGCTAAAAGGCCTTCTCGCTGTCCACCAGCAGAGTGACCGGTCCGTCATTGACCAGGTGCACTTGCATCTTGGCCCCGAAACTTCCGGTGGCTACTTCAAGGTTAAGCTCCCGCAAACGCCCGCAAAAGGCTTCATAAAGCGGTTCGGCCTGTTCCCCGGATGCGGCCCGCACATAGGAGGGGCGTTTGCCTTTTTTGCAGTCGCCCCAAAGGGTGAACTGGCTGACCACCAAAACAGAGCCTTTGGTGTCCAGCACCGAAAGGTTCATGCGGTCTTGCTCATCTGAAAAAATGCGCAGCCCGGCAACTTTGTCAGCCAGCCACTGGGCCTCGCTGAGCCGGTCATCCCGGCCCACCCCCAAAAGCACCATGAGTCCCGGGCCGGTGCGGCCCACAACCTGACCCTCGACCTCCACCCTGGCTTCGCTGACTCTCTGCACAACAGCACGCATGGCATTTATTCCATATGATCAATCATTCCGGCCAGGTATCCCGCCCCGAATCCGTTGTCTATATTTACCACGCTAAGGCCGGGCGCACAGGAATTGAGCATGCCCAAAAGCGCGGCCAGGCCACCGAAAGCAGTGCCATAACCCACACTGGTGGGGACCGCGACAACCGGTTTATCCACCATGCCCGCCACCACCGAGGGCAGAGCCCCCTCCATACCCGCCACCACCACAAAGCAGTGGCAATGGGTCAGGTTCCGGGCCGAGGCGAACAGCCGGTGGATGCCCGCCACTCCCACATCGAAAACCCTTTTTACTTCAGATCCCATGAGCTCTGCGGTGATGGCGGCTTCTTCGGCCACCGGCAGATCACTGGTGCCCGCGGCCACGATGGCCACACCCCCCTTGCCCGCCTGGGGGGGGCGTTGGGGAGCCAAGGTCAGACAGCGTGGGGTTTCGTGGTATTCAAGCTGGGGAAACAGTTCCTGCACCGCCTTGGCTTTATCCGGATCGACCCTGGTTGCCAGCACGCTGGAGCCCTGGCCGTGAATGGCCCGGGCGATGCTGTTTATTTGAGCCGGAGTCTTGCCCTCACCAAAGATGACTTCGGGGAAACCCTGGCGGAAGGTGCGGTGATGGTCCACCTTGGCAAATCCCAAATCTTCAAAGGGCAGGTTCTTCAAGCGGTCCCGGGCTGCGTCCGGGCTCATTTCGCCCCGGGCCACCTGTTCCAGAAGTTCTTTCAGCTTTTGTGCATCCAAAGGTGCAATCTCCAAACCAGTTGCAGTGATTATGGTATTATTTCCGTTGGGATTCTATCCTCAACCCCTTGGACTGGCAATGTTTTAAGTAATTTGTAATGCTTTAGGCGGCAAACGGTTGATAAAAAAAGCGGGTGTAAGGTGGGCGGCAAGCAACCTGAATGGACCGAAGTTAGTCTTTTGACCCCGGTTGAGGCTGCGGAAGTTGCGGCCGATTTTATATATCAGCTTACCGGATCCGGGGTGGAGCTAAGGGACTGGGGTCCGCCCGGCGGCCCTGTGGAGGTGGTGGGCTATCTTCCCTTGGGGGCGGAGCTGCAATCCTACCGTCGCTCCCTGGAACAGCTGAAAGAGCGGCTCAAAAAAGATTATCCGGACCAGGAAATCCGGCTGAGCTTCAAGAACCTGCCGCAAGAGGACTGGAGCATCAATTGGAAACGGTATTTCCACCCCCAAGAGGTGGTGCCCGGTCTGGTGGTCGGGCCCAGCTGGGAAAAACCGGAATTAAAAGAAGGCCAAAAGGCTATTCTGATCGATCCGGGCCAGGCCTTCGGCACCGGCCAGCATGCCAGCACCATTTTGTGCCTCAAGCGCATAGAACGCCTGGCCCGGCGCAGCGAACTGCCCGGGCGGGTCTTGGATGTGGGCTGCGGAACCGGCATCCTGGGGTTTGCGGCTCTGTTGATGGGAGCCCAAAGCGTCTTGGGACTGGACCTGGACCCGGAAGCCGTGAAGGCGGCCCGCATCAATGCCGAGGTCAACGGATTGGCCGACCGGTTTGAAGCCAGCCTGACCCCCTTAAAAGACATACAA
The DNA here is from genome assembly GCA_963675675.1 of Desulfarculaceae bacterium. GTDB lineage: Bacteria > Desulfobacterota > Desulfarculia > Desulfarculales > Desulfarculaceae > Dethiosulfatarculus. The sequence continues at coordinate 4,708,858 of OY776512.1, read as the reverse complement.
GAAAGCTTCCCCTTGATCCTGGCCAACCTGACCGCGGGCGAGGCCCTCCCGTTACTGGATGATCTGGTGCGCTGTCTGGAATCCGGTGGAGAGCTGGTTATATCAGGCCTTTTGAATGAACAAGCGGAGCAGATTCAGGCCTCCTTGGAGGAAGCAGGGCTCAGCCTGGTGGAGCAAGGTTCCATGACGGGATGGGTTTCTTTGGTGATGTCATGACCTTACGCAGATTTCTAGTTAGTCCGGAAGCCCTTGATGCAGAAGAAGTGGCGCTGGGGCCGGACGAAGCCAAACACGCGCGCAAGGTGCTCAGGCTGAAAGTGGGCACTGCGGTGCAGTTGGTGGACGGCAGGGGCAACCGGGCCCTGGCCAATATCTCATTCATGGGCAAAAATCAAGTTTTGTGCCGGGTGCAGGAGCGTAAAAGCGATGACATCCATATGGCCAAACTGGTGGTTTGCCCCGGGCTGCTGAAAGGACCGGCCATGGACTATCTGGCCGCCAAACTCACGGAGCTTATGGTGAGCGAGGTGCGGCCTTTCAACTCCACCCGGTCGGTGCCCAGACTGAAAGATGCGTCCCGGCGTCTGATGCGCTGGGAGCGTCTGGCCGGTCAGGCCATCAAGCAATGCGGCGCGGCCAATATGCCGAAATTCCATGAACCGGTGGAGTTCGATGAAATCCTGGATATGGCCCCGGCAAAAGCCGCCCGGCTGATGCTCTATGAAAATGAAGGCCAATTGAGCCTGCCCCAGGCCCTGGAAGGCTCCTGGGAAGAAATCTGGGCTCTGGTGGGTCCGGAGGGGGGATTCGACACCCAAGAAGTGCTGGCCGCCAAGGAGGCCGGATTTGCGGTCTGCGGCCTTTTGGGCAGCACCCTGCGGGCCGAGACCGCCAGCATGGCCCTGGCCAGCGTGGTGCGCTTTGGAAAGTAGACCCGCCATAAAGGGGCGGGGACCGTCACTCAAATAACCATATCCCGCACCACCGGCACGCCGTCCTCATACTCCAGATCAGCGACGCCGATTTCCCCTATGGAGGCCCTGTCGCCGCCCAGGCTGAAGTGCCTCACCGGCATGCCGATAAGCCGGGCCAGGCGGATTTCCTCATAGACCCCGTCGGCGATCACCCCGAAGGTCCACAGCTCGTCGGCCTTTTGCATCAGGGTGTTGTTGGCCTGGCGGACCGCATCCCGGGGCACCGTGTCCAGCATGAAATATTCAAAGCTGGCAAAGGGATTGATGGGCACCCGGCCCCGGTCCAGCACGAACTTGATTATATGCTGGCGCATGAAAAAGGTATGGCGCGAATGGGCTGTGAAGACCACGGGCAAGGGGTTTTGCACGGCCCGGGCCGGGTGGCTGTCTTGCCTAGGCATCAGGACCTCCGGCCAGGATGGCTATGCCCGCGCTGGCTCCAATGCGGGTGGCCCCGGCTTCTATCATGGCTACTGCATCGTCCCAGCTGCCCACGCCCCCGGCGGCCTTGACCCCCAGATCGGGACCCACCGCCGCACGCATCAGGGCGACGTCCTCCACCGTGGCCCCGCCCCCGGCAAAGCCGGTGCTGGTTTTCACGAAATCCGCCCCGGCGGCCTTGGCGATCCCGCAGGCTTTGCGTTTCTCATCATCCGTAAGCAGGCAGGTCTCTATAATGACCTTCAAATGGGTCCGGCCGCAGGCCTCTTTCACTGCCACGATATCCGCCTGGGCGGCTTCAGTTTCCCCGGACTTGAACAGGCCCAGGTTGAGCACCATGTCTATTTCGTCCGCCCCGGCCTGCACAGCGGTTTTAGCTTCAAAGGCCTTGGCCTTAGATGCCATGGCCCCCAGGGGAAATCCCACCACGGAACACACCTTGACATCCGTATCCTTCAGGTCCTGGGCGCAACGGGCGACATGGCAGGAGTTTACGCACACCGCGGCAAAGCCGTGCTCTTTTGCCTCGGCGCAGAGCTTGTCTATGGCCGCCAGGGAAGCGTCCGGCTTGAGCACGGTGTGGTCTATGTACTTGGCCATCCGGGCCTTGCTTATATTCAGCGGGCTCATGTCACCTCCATTTTTTCGGGCTTTTGGGTCAGATGATATTCCAGTTCTATATCCGGGGCCCACGCCCTGGCCAGCACCCGGGCCGCCCCCAGCTGGCAGATGGGCGCCGGCTGCTCCACCAGCACCAGGCGCTTCAGCGCCCTGGCATAATCCAGCACCCCGGCCAGGTTCAAACGGATGGCCAGAGTCTGCATGGGCGACAGGCTGGGGTTGAAAGCCGCGGATTCCACATAACTGGATTTGATGATGCGGCCGTCGTGCAGAAGTGCCGCGGCCCCGGCCAGGTTGCCGCTGTAGGGCGCATAGGATTTGGAGGCCGCCTCCAGGGCCTGGGCGGTAAGCTCATCGGGCTCACCCTTTGCCAGCAGCAAGGGTCTGTCCAGTGCGGGCGGCATACCCAGCCCCTCCTGCTTGCCCAGGTCAGCCGGTCCGAATGCGGTGGGCAACAGCCCGGGCAAGGCCCGCTGCTCCCGGGCCCGGCCTCCCTTGGCCGCGGTGATGATGCGGATATCCTCTTCACCCATCCATTCTTTCATGAACTGGCGGCAATAGCCGCAGGGCGAATCCGTCACCGCGATGGCCGAAAGCTGCCGGGCTCCCCGGTGCCAGGCGTTCATGCTGGCGCACTGCTCGGCGTGTATGGTCAGATTGAGGGCCACCCCGGGAAACTCCATGTTGCCTCCCAGGTACACCCCCATGCTGCCGGGGTCGCTGTTCTTGGCGGCCAGGGCCACCGCGCCCACATGGAATTGTGAGACCGGAGGCAGGGCATAGGCCCGGGCCAGGGGCAAGAGCTGCACCATAAGCCCGTAAAGGCTCAAGTCCAGTATGCGGCAAAGCTCCAGACACTGGCCGGCGTTCAAACAGCCCTGGGTCTGGGGCAGCAGCTCCAGAACCTTGCGGGCCTGGGGCGGGAACCCCTCCAGGATCTGGCGGAAAGCCTCTTGGCGCTCACTCTTCATAAGAAATCTCTTCTATATTATCAGCCGTAACCCGGGCCAGGATGAGCCTGGGCTGGGGGACCGGCCGGCTGCCGATGGTGTAAGCCTGCAAAAGCCTGGTTTTGGCCAGGTCCACCTTGGCCGCATTCCCGTCTGTATGCAGCTCGGCCAGGGGCTCCCCCGCCATGACTTGGCTGCCCACCTTTTTCTTCAGTATCAGCCCGATGGAAAGGTCCAAAACTTCGTCTTTCGTGGTGCGGCCCGCGCCCAGCAGCTTGGAGGCCATGCCCACGTCCAAAGCGTCTATCCTTTGCACATAGCCGTCCAGCGGGGCCGTGACCTCGATCCGGGTGTTGGCCCGGGGCAGCAGGCCGGTGTCTTTCACCACCCGGGGATCGCCCCCCTGGGCCTTGATGAATTTGGCCATTTTGTCCGCGCCGCTGCCATCTTCGATGCATTGGGCCAGGCGTGCCTTGGCCGCCTCCAGGCCGCCCGCCAGGCCGCAGAGCATCAGCATGTTGGCCCCCAGCTCCAACACCAGCTCCACCAGGTCTTGGGGCCCCCGGCCCTGCAAGGTCTCAATGGCTTCTTTCACTTCCAGGGCATTGCCCACCGCCTCGCCCAGGGGCTGCTCCATGCTGGTGATCAGGGCCAGCATCTTGCGTCCCGCCCCGTCGCCGATGCGCACCATGGTCTGGGCCAGCTCCACCGAGTCCTGGTATTTCCGCATAAAGGCCCCGGAGCCGGTCTTCACATCCAGCACGATGCCGTCAGCGCCCCCGGCCAGCTTTTTGCTCATGATGGAGGCCGCTATCAGGGGGATGGAATCCACGGTGCCGGTCACGTTTCTCAAGGCGTATATCTGTTTATCCGCCGGGGCCAGGCTGTCGGACTGGGCCGCCAGGCTCAGACCGACTTCATTGGCGATGCGGATGAACTGGTCTTTGGTGAGCTCCAGGTTCATGCCCGGGATGGATTCCAGCTTGTCCACGGTGCCGCCGGTGTGGCCCAGCTCGCGGCCGGTCATCTTGGCCACGGTGCCGCCGGCCGCGGCGACCAGGGGGGCCAGCACCAAGGAGGTGGTGTCGCCCACTCCGCCGGTGGAGTGCTTGTCAACCTTGAAACCCTTTATGGAGCCCAGGTCCGCCATCTCGCCGGAACGGGCCATGGACATGGTCAGGTCCACGCATTCCGCAGCGGTCATGCCCCGGAAATATATGGCCATCAAAAGGGCGGACATCTGGTAATCCGGGATGGCATGGGAGGTGAATCCCTTTATTAGATAGTCTATCTCGGCTTTGCTCAGGGCCGAACCGTTGCGCTTTTTCAGGATCAGTTCCGGGGTATGCATGGCATCACTCCTGTCCGCCCAGCCCGGCCACCGTGGCCGAAACCAATTTGATAAACCGCTCCGAAGCCCGGGCCGAGGTTTGGATCACCTCTTCATGGCTGAGCCTTTGGCCGGTTATGCCGGCCGCCATGTTGGTCACGGCGCTGATGCCCAGAACCTCCACCCCCAGGCTGGCGGCGGTGATGGCTTCGGGCACGGTGGACATGCCCACCAGGTCCGCGCCCAAAACCCGCACCGCCCGGATCTCGGCCGGGGTTTCATAGCAGGGCCCGGCGAAGGCGCAGTATACCCCCGAATGCAGGGTGATCCCCAGGCGCCTGGCCCGGTCATGGGCTATCTTGCGCAGGCGGGAGCTGTAAACCCGGGTCAAGTCCACGAAATCGGCGCCACCCCTGAGGGGATTGTCACCCATGAAGTTGATATGGTCGCTCAGACAGACCAGGTCCCCCGGGCTGTACGATTGATTCACCGCACCGGCGGCATTGGTGATTATCACGTTTTTTATGCCCAGACTGGCCATCACCCGCATGGGCATGGCCACCTGGCCCATGTCCATGCCTTCGTAATAGTGCACCCGGCCCGCCTGCACATAAAGCGGAACCCCTTCCAGGTATCCGCAGATGATTTCCCCGGGGTGGCCCTGCACCGATGAGCGGGGAAAGCCCGGTATGTCCTTAAAAGCCACCCTCTCCGGGCCTTTGAGTTTCTGCACCAAACGGCCCAGCCCGCTGCCCAGAATGAGGCCCACCCGGGGCGGGACGCCAAACCTTTGCTGAAGATAGATTACGGCTTCTTCAATCGCGCCTGTCATGTAAGTATTTCCTCTATGAAACTGATCCCGTTGGCCAGCTTTCCGGCGTCCAGGTAATTAGCCACGCTCTGGCCGCAGTCGGCGAAGCTTTGGCGCACGCCCAGATCAACCCCGGACCGGATGGCTTGGCCACATACTAACAGAGGTGCGTATTCCCTGGTATGGTCGGTGTGGGCGGCGTGGGTGGGGTCGCAGCCGTGGTCCGGGGTTATGATCAAAAGATCTCCGAGCTGCATGGCCCGCCTGATCTCCGGCAAGGCGGAATCGAATTCCCGCAAGGCCCGGGCATAGCCCGCTGGATCGCGCCGGTGACCGTAGACCATATCGAAATCCACCAGGTTGACCATGATCAGGCCGGAGCGGTCCCGATGTTTTTGCATGACGTTAATGGTCTTATTGATTCCGTCTCGGTTATTGTCAGTGTGGATGGACTCGCTCAGGCCCCTCTGGGCGAAAATATCCCCGATCTTTCCCACCCCCACCGTAATCAGGCCCTGCTCCTTTAACAGGTCCAGCAGTCCGCCGGGCGGCGGGGGCAGCGAAAAATCCCTGCGCCCTGCGTTATCGCGCACGAAAGCCCCCACTTCGCCCCTGAAGGGCCGGGCGATCACCCGGCTCACCGCATGGGGTGGTTTCAGGATGTCCCGGGCCATGCGGCTTATGCGGTAGAGCTCGTCCAGCGGAATGACGTCCTCATGGGCCGCGATCTGAAAGACCGAATCCGCCGAAGTGTAGACAATGGGTTTGCCGCTGGCCAGGTGCTCCGCGCCCAGTTCATCCAGGATTACGGTGCCCGAGCTGGCATAGTTGCCCAGGATGCTCCGCCCGATGGCCTTTTCAAACCCGCCGATAACCTCCGGCGGAAAGCCCTCCGGATAGGTGGGGGCAGCCTCGTTGCTGATGATTCCGGCCAGCTCCCAATGCCCGGTGGTGGTGTCCTTTCCGGCCGAACGCTCCGCCATCTTTCCATAAGAGCCGCTAAGCTCCAGGGGGTCGCAGCCTAGGTCCACCAAACGCCCCAGACCCAATGCGCAAAGATTGGGCAGCGGCAACCCGCCCATGGCCTGGTGGATATGCAAAAGCGTATGAGCCCCGCCATCTTTGAAGCGGTCCGCATCTGGCAGAGCCCCCACGCCCACGCTATCCAAAACTATGAGAATCGCCCGCCGGTTCATGCTATTGAGTATAGCGCTTTTCCGCCTTCAAACAGCTACAAAAACCTTCTGTTTTCTAAGAGACAAAAAGCTGTCCGGCCTGCTATGATCGGAGATGGCCGAATCAGTCTTGAGGGGGAATCCGAGGCGGGTCCCCAGACCGCTTTTACACCCTTTAACGAATTGATATAAAAGTAAATAGTCACTTCAAACAAAGGAGTATCAAGCGCCATGAGAAAACTAAGAACCGTTTCCATAGCCCTGGCTCTTGTTCTGGCTGTGGTATTCATGACCGGCGCGGTGGTCCAGGCTCAAGAAAAATACACCATGAAGGACCTGAACGAGCAACTGGTCATGGCTGCCGTTTGGATGCAGACCTCGGCCGAGTACCGGGCCTTGTGCTATCAATCGTTCAATTTGGCTGAAATGCTGCTGGATGCCCACCTTTTGGCCAAAAAAGATAAAAAACCGGTGGCGGTGATAGTGGATGCGGACGAGACCGTGATCGACAATTCCGCCTATGAAGCCTGGCTCATCGGCAAGGACTTCGGCTATTCCTCCAAGACCTGGACCCCCTGGATGGAAGCGGCCGAGGCCAAAGCCATCCCCGGAGCCAAGGAGTTCCTCAACTACGCGGCCAAAAAGGGAGTGGAGATTTTCTATATCACCAACCGCAAGATGGTGGGCTACGAGGGCACCAAGAAAAACCTGGGCGCCCTGGGCTTTCCCTTTGTGGATGAAAAGCATCTCATGCTGCGCACCAAAAGCTCCGACAAGCAGGACCGGCGGGACAAGGTGGCGGCTGATTATGACATCGCCTTCATGATGGGCGACAATCTCAATGACTTCAAGAGCCTGTTCGCCGGTAAAAAGGTGGCCGAACGCCTGGCCGAGACCGACAAGCTGAAAAACAGCTGGGGCATAAAGTTCGTGGTGCTGCCCAATCCCACCTATGGTGAATGGGAAGGCGCGGTCTACGAGGGAAAATGGGGAGCCAGCCCCGCGGAAAAGGACAAGATGCGCAAAGGCCATCTGACGGTCTGGGATAAAAAGTAGCCAACCCGGCGTATCATCACTGTATCAAAAACGGGCCGCCTCATATCCGGAGCGGCCCGTTTCTATTTCAGATAGCGCCCCACGATGGGTTCCAGCCTCTGCCTGGTTTCAGGCGGGATGGCTCCCGGCTCTGTCATTATGGCCCCCGAAAGCGCGTCCTTGCACAGGCAGCCGCGCCGGGCGGCCAAAGCGGGAATCGTCTCTTTGAGTATATTTTTGGCCATGGCGGTATTGCGGCGCATATGCTCCACCACCAGTTCCACCGAGACCTCGTCTTCGGCCTCATCATGCCAGCAGTCGTAATCCGTGACCATGGCCAGGGGGGCATAGCATATCTCGGCCTCGCGGGCCAGCTTGGCTTCCTGCAGGGTGGTCATGCCTATGATGTCCATGCCCCATTGGCGATATACCCTTGATTCGGCCTTGGTGGAAAAGGCGGGGCCTTCAATGCAGATGAGGCTGCCCCCCAGGTGCACCGTGGCTCCGGCGGCCCGGGCCTTTTCATAAACAAGCTGAACCAGGTCCGGGCACACCGGCTGGGCGAAGGATACATGAGCCGCCAGGCCGCCGCCGAAAAAGGTGCTCCGCCGCTGGCTGGTGCGGTCAAAAAACTGATCGGGCAATACCAGATCCAGGGGCTTGATATCTCCGCGCAGGCTGCCCACCGCGGTGACCGCCAGGATGCGCCGCACTCCCAAGAGCTTGAAGCCGAAGATGTTGGCCCGGTAGTTCAGCTCGGAGGGGATCAGGCGGTGGCCCCTGCCGTGGCGGGGCAGAAAGGCCACCCGCACCCCGTTATACTCACCCATTACATAGCGGTCCGAGGGCTCTCCAAAGGGGGTGTCCAGCTTCAGCTCCCGGATGTTCTCCAGGCCTTCCAGGTCGTAGAGTCCGCTACCGCCGATGATGCCCAGGCCGGCGCTTTCATTCATGCCTCAGTCCTCCCCGTTAGATGCCGAGATCAGGTCTATGTATGATCCTTTCAGCAGATCAGCCTTGGCTATGCCCAGTTTGTTCAATATATCATGAGCGGTTCGGCGCCCTTGGGCGCTTTGCCCTTCATGCTGCAGGACCACTTCCAGCTCCAGGAATTCACCCAAACCCTTGACCCGGTCCAGATGTATGCGGGTGCGGTCCAGCATATACAGGGTGCGGTCTTTTTGCACCACTCCCTTGACCCCCAGCGCTGCGCCAAGAGCCTCTTGGGTCTCTTCCGCATCTTTTAGGGGCCAGCGCTGGTATCTGGAGCCTTTGGGACCGGTCCGGTCGCCGCGCTGATAGTGGATCAGCTCCGGGGTGCGCTGATTGGTGCGGCGCAGCTTCAGCCTGCCCCGCTGGCTTTTGAAGTACACATCCGTCTGCGCCAGCACGCCCTGGCGCTGTGCGCCCAGCTCAATCACCAGCGGCTCCAGATCCGCCACTGAATCCACCCGGGCCTTGATTTCTATATTGAAGCCCATGCCGTCAAACCGCCTGGTCAAATTCGCGCCGCAAAAAAAACGGCTATAAAATATCCAGCACCTCCCGGATGCTCCCGACCTCATAAAACCTGTCGTTGTCGATTTTGGGAGCTGCAACCAGCTCATGCTGCCAGGTGGTGTGGAAGGGCACATGGATGGCGCAGCCTCCCAGATTCAGCACCGGCTCGATATCAGACCTGATGGAGTTGCCGATCATGGTGAAATCCTTGGGCTCTACATCAAGGCGCTGCAGCAGCTTGGCATAGTTGGCTTCCTTTTTATCGCTCATGATCTCTATGTGATGGAAGTAATCCCTGAGGCCGGACTGGGCCAGTTTTCTTTCCTGGTCCAAAAGGTCGCCTTTGGTGGCCACCACCAGGGTGTGGCGTCCGCTGAGCTGGCCGATTACCGCCCCGGCCCCTTCAATGAGCTGCACCGGCTGGCTGAGGAGCGCTTTGCCCAGCTCTATGATCTTGGAAATGGTTTCAGCGCCGGCGGTGCCTCCGCTTACCCGGAGGGCGGTCTCCACCATGGAGAGCATGAAGCCCTTGGCCCCATAGCCGTACATGGCCAAATTCTGCATCTCGGTCTTGAACAGTTCCTTGGAGGCCCGGTCCGGGGGCAAATAGTCCTCCAGCAGGGAGACGAACTCGGCTTCGGTGTTTTGATAATGGGGCTCATTCACCCAGAGGGTGTCATCGGCGTCAAAGGCGATTATTCTTTTCATATCTGAACGGTTATCCATCTTTGCTCCCCCGGATACCGGCTGTCTGCAACATGCTGGCTTTGACCGGTCCTGCCTAGAATAACACCGGGCGGCGGGTATCACCATACCGGTGACAGCCCTGCCGCCCTTTAACCCGCCTCTTTAAAGCGGATTATGCCCGCCGCACCTGCACTTGGTTGCGCCCGATGCGGTAGTTGCCGGTCTTGGCCAGCACCTGCTCCACCAGGGCCTCGGGCACGTCAACCAGGGTGCGGTTGTCCTGGATGCTGATCCGGCCCAGGGCCCGGCCCGGGATGTCCGCATGATGGGCCAAGGAACCCACCACATGGCTGACCGTTATCCCATGGGAGCGTCCGGTGGAAAGGCTGAGCCGCACCATGCCCTTTTCCTGGGAGTCACGCCCCATATGCCCGCCCTCAGGTCTGCCGCCCCTGGGCCTGGCATAATCCCGCCGGCCCTGCGCTCTGGTATAGCCGCTCCGGTCCCCAAAGCGCCCCTGGGGATTGGCCCGTCCCATCTTGGGCCGGGGCTCGACAACCTTGGAGATTTGGGCTATGGGGCGGCTGTCGCCCTCTTTCTGGGCCAGGCGCATGGCGGCGGCGGCGATGTCCAAAGGATCGTGACCCTCTTCGGCCAAGCTCGCAGCCACCTCCAGCTCCCGCTTGCAGCGGCCCCGGTTCAGCCAGACCTGCATGCGCTGCATGAGCTTTTCCTGGCGCTTTTGCACGATGTCCCCCTCCGTGGGCAGGGTGTGGCGGGGCACCCGCTGCCTGGTGAAGCGCTCTATCTTGCCCATGAGCCAGCGCTCCTTGGGGGTGATGAGCGACAGGGCCACCCCGGTCTTGCCCGCCCGGCCGGTGCGCCCGATGCGGTGGACGTAGACCTCCGGGTCCGGGGGCAGGTCGAAGTTGATCACGTGGGATATGTCGTCGATGTCCAGGCCGCGGGCCGCCACATCGGTGGCCGCCAGAACCTTCACCTGGTTGTTGCGGAACCGCTCCAGAACCCTGGTGCGGGCTTCCTGGCTCAAATCCCCGCTAAGGGCCTCGGCGGTGAATCCACGCTGGGCCAGCTCGGTGACCAGATCCCCGGTTGCGGCCCTGGTGCGGGTGAAGACCAGGGCGCTGGCGATGTCTTCGGTTTCAAACAGCCGGGTGAGCGCGGCCAGCTTGTCGAATTCATTGACCAGATAGTGGCGCTGCTCCACGGTTTCCACCGTAAGCTGTTTATGGGCCAAGGTGCAAGACTGCGGGTCATTCATATAGCGCTGGGCAAGCCTGCGGATGTCCGGCGGCAAAGTAGCCGAAAACAGCGCGGTCTGGCGCTCGGCGGGGGTTTCATCCAAGATGATCTGGATATCCTCCACAAAACCCATGCTCAGCATCTCGTCGGCCTCGTCCAGCACCACGGTGGAAACCCGGCTCAGGTCCAGCTTTTTTTGCTTCATAAGGTCGATCAGGCGTCCCGGGGTGCCCACCACAATATCCACGCCTTGCTTAAGCTTGGGGATCTGGTGGAAGTAGGCCTGGCCGCCGTATACCGCCAGGACCCGCACTCCGGTGCGGGCGCCGTACTGCTCCATGGACTTGGCCACCTGCATGGCCAGCTCCCGGGTGGGGGCCAGTATCAGCCCCTGGATATGGTGGCAGCCCTTGGTGAAATTGTGCAGCATGGGCAGGGCGAAGGCGGCGGTCTTGCCGGTGCCGGTCTGGGCCTGGCCGATCACGTCGCATCCGCCCAGCATCTGGGGGATCATGGCTGCTTGAATGGGGGTGGGCTCTTGGTAGCCCAGCTCGGCGACGGTCTGCACCAAATGATCGTGCAGACCCAATTCTTCAAATCGGGTGCTCATCATCAGCTCCGGTTTTTGCGTTTTGCCTGAATCTGCTGCTGGCAAAATATCCTCGCGGACCTTTTGCCCCACGTTCTGGTTCAACAGCTGACTCAAACCCAAAAACCTAAAAGAGCCGGTCTGTTGCAACAAAAAAGCCTGCCTTTGAAAGGCCAGGCGGATACAGAAGAGCCTTCAAAACGGATTAATTTGATTACCCAGCAAACATACCGGGTTTTTTGAAAATGTAAATCGCGATTCCGGATTTTATTCATCAGCCATCAGCAATATAGCTTTAGCGGCGTGGGGCCGCTATCAGTAGTGTACCGGCAGCCGGACACCCCTAGATATTGCCCCGCCAATGCCGGTCCGGGGCCGCAAATCCCGTCCGGCTGGCAATCCGCTTATCTTTTTGGTCAATTTTTCCGAAAAGATAGCTCAGGTGCGCTTGCATCGGGCCAGCCGGTGATTATTGTTGCTGGGAACCCGGCTGCGCCTGGCTGGGCCAGGGTGAAAAAAACCGAAAAAATTTGGTTGGAGGACTTGCATTACGCCTTTGGTATGCATACTATTCGTCCGTTAGCACTCGCAAGTGAAGAGTGCTAACAACAGCAAAACAAGAGCGGTGTTTGAGCTTTTCAAGCATCTCGCTAAAAAGGGTATAACCTAAAAACCACACAATCCAAGTTCATGGAGGAAATAAACCATGGCAATTAATTTCAAGCCCTTGCAGGACCGCGTAATCGTTCAGCGCCTGGAAGAGGAAGAAAAAACCTCTGGCGGCATCATCATCCCCGACTCCGCTAAAGAAAAACCTCAGCAGGGCAAAATCGTGGCCACCGGCCCCGGTAAGGTCCTGGAAGGCGGCACCAAGGTTGAGCTGACCGTAAAGAAAGGCGACCTGGTTCTGTTTGGCAAGTACGCTGGCAGCGAAGTCAAGATCGACGGCGAAGACTACCTGATTATGCGGGAAGACGACATCCTGGGCGTCATGGGCTAAACCCCGCTGCATAGCATCAAAAAATCATTACAGATTAAAAATAAGAGGAGTTGCCAAAATGGCCAAAGAGATGAAATATGATGCCAAGGGCCGCGAGTCCATGATGCGCGGTGTAGACGCCTTGGCCAACGCGGTTAAGGTTACTTTGGGCCCCAAAGGCCGCAATGTGATTATCGAGAAGACCTTCGGTTCCCCCACCATCACCAAAGACGGCGTGACCGTGGCCAAAGAGGTCGAGCTTGAGGACAAGTTCGAGAACATGGGCGCCCAGATGGTTAAAGAGGTGGCCTCCAAAACCTCCGACGTGGCCGGCGACGGCACCACCACCGCCACCATTCTGGCCCAGGCCATCTACCGCGAGGGCAGCAAGCTGGTCGCCGCAGGTCACAACCCCATGGCCATCAAGCGCGGCATCGATAAAGCCGTGGCCGCCGTGGTCGACACCCTGAAGAAGATCAGCAAGTCCACCAAGGACCAGACTGAAATCGCCCAGGTCGGCACCATCAGCGCCAACAACGACGCCACCATCGGCAACATCATTGCCGAGGCCATGAACAAGGTCGGCAAAGAGGGCGTCATCACCGTGGAAGAAGCCAAGAGCATGGACACCACTTTGGAAGTGGTCGAGGGCATGCAGTTTGACCGCGGATACCTCTCCCCCTATTTCGTAACCGATCCCGAGAAGATGGAAGTCAACCTGGAGAACCCCTATCTTCTGATCCACGAAAAGAAAATCTCCGCCATGAAGGACCTGCTGCCCATCCTGGAGCAGATCGCCAAGATGAGCCGTCCTCTGATCATCATCGCTGAGGACGTTGAGGGCGAAGCCCTGGCCACCCTGGTAGTCAACAAGCTGCGCGGCACCCTGAACATCTGCGCCGTCAAGGCTCCCGGCTTCGGCGACCGCCGCAAGGCCATGCTGGAAGACATCGCCATCCTGACCGGCGGCACCGTGATCAGCGAAGACTTGGGCGTCAAGCTGGAGAACGTGACCCTGAACGACCTGGGTACCGCTGCCCGCGTGACCGTGGACAAAGACAACAGCACCATCGTGGATGGCGGCGGCGCCCGCAAGGAGCTTGAGGGCCGGGTCAAGACCATCCGCGCTCAGATCGAAGAGACCACCAGCGACTACGACCGCGAGAAGCTGCAGGAGCGTTTGGCCAAACTGATCGGCGGCGTGGCCGTGATCAACGTTGGCGCTGCCACCGAGACCGAGATGAAGGAAAAGAAAGCCCGCGTCGAAGACGCCCTGAACGCCACCCGCGCCGCCGTGGAAGAGGGCATCGTGCCTGGTGGCGGCGTGGCCCTGCTGCGTTGCGTCGACGCCGCCAACAAGGCCCGCGAAAAGTGCCGCGGCGAAGAAAAATTCGGCGCCGACATTGTCAAGCGCGCCCTGGAAGAGCCCCTGCGCCAGCTCGCCGCCAACGCGGGCATGGAGGGCTCCGTGGTGGTCGAGAAGGTCAAGAACATGGGCACCACCGAGGGTTACAACGCCGACACCGACACCTATGAAGACCTGGTGGCCGCAGGCGTCATCGACCCGACCAAGGTTACCCGCTTCGCCATCCAGAACGCCTCTTCCGTGGCCAGCCTCCTGCTGACCACCGAGTGCATGATTGCCGAGAAGCCCAAAGACGAATCCGGACCGGGCATGCCTGGCGGTATGCCTGGCGGCGGCATGGGCGGCATGGGCGGTATGTACTAAGCCGTACAGCTCATCTAGCCTGCTATAGTGCGGCGGGCGCCCTTTATGGGGCGCCCGCTATTTTTTTACGCCTTTGAAGGATATTTCGTGAAGGTTTGAGTTTGCAACTCAGGCCATACACGTATCTTAATCTTAATTTTGCACGGCATATTATCATTAGGCTTGGGCTGGAACTGAGCTTGCCTTTTCATATAAAAAAGGACGGTCGGCGTATCCTGATGGGTTTTTCGCGAGCCGGGGGGTAAGGGGAGATGGCGAGCCTTTTGACCACCAAAAGGCGAAGAATCCCCCCAAGAAAATTTGTCTTTTTATCTTTTTGCAACCACAATGTTTAACATTCTATCTATCAGTTATAAATGATAAAATCATTTATTATTGCCTCCGGCGGCCCAAGGGGCTTATCGCTTTTGGATGATCCAAAAGCTCGCAGCCCCTTAGGAATCCCCCTAGCAAAAGATCATGTGCCGTGACATTATGAACCCCGCACTATTGCCCAGTAGCAATGTTTTAATCAGCAGTGCTTCGGTGCTCGCTGAAGCATCTTTCAGGGAGTTTTTTCTTGCGGGTAGCGCTACGGATAAAGTCGTAATGTAGTGTTTGGCAGGTTGCAAGCCAAACTCAAAACTTCACGAAATATCCGGCAGTCCCCGCTATTATTCCGCATCTGCGGCATTGCGGATCACAGTGAGCCAATCAGCGCCTTGCTGCGGTCAAAAAGCTCCTTGGCCCGGGGGTTTTCCGCCGTATCAAGAGCGGCTTGCATTGCGGTCAAAAGCGCAGCCAGCACTCCACTTAGCGGCCGTTTTCTTTTTAGCTGAGCTTTCATGGTTGAGATATCCACCAATAGATCCTCTTTGGCGGCGGAACTCAATCCCACGTCCCCCGCCGCTTCCAGAGCTTCAAGCCAGGAGCCTATGCTTTCAGCGGCCCCCGCCTGGACCCCGGAACCGTCAAGCTGGGCCAGGCAGCTCATGCCTTCTTCAGTCACCCGCACCCCGCCGCTGAGGTTGGCAATGGCCAGCAAGCTCCGGGCCATCAGATCGGTGGCCAGGTCTTCCGTGGTCTGGCGGTCCCAGCCCAGCCGGCTGCCGATCTCCCACATATTGGCTGGTCCCTTTTCGTTGGCCAGCTCTTTCAAAAGCTGCATTTGTCCTTGATCGTCTTTTTGCACCTAAGGCTCCTTTGTGATCCGGCCCTTTTGGGTTTATGCTGTGACTTAAAAGGTGACACCTATGCCTGGGCAGGTCAAGCCTTTGCTGGCCGTGGCCGCCATTGGCGCCCTGTGGTAGAGTGCTTTTTTCAAAAGAGGTTTTCGCCATGTCCCAAGCCCGCTGGCTCATAAAGGAATATCACCAAAAGCTCCTCGAAAAGGAATGCGGCGCGGTGCACAAAGAGCCGGGCGGACGCTTTAATACAGCCCTTATATATCCCAACACTTATCAGGTGGGCATGGCCAACCTGGGGCTGGCCGTGGTCTACCGCCTGCTCAATGACCAGCCGGATCTTATTTGTGAGCGGGCGTTTTTGCCGGACCGTCACAGTCTGCCCCTGTATGAAAAAAGCCGGTCCCCGCTGTTGAGCCTGGAATCCTCGCGTCCGGTCCGGGATTTTGATCTGGTGCTGGCCACGGTTTCATTTGAAAACGACGCCGCCAACCTGGCCGCCATGCTGCAAAGGGCCGGTTTGGGGATGCGGGCCGCAGAGCGCCAGGGGCCTCTGGTCATAGCGGGCGGGGTGGTTCCCATGCTGAACCCGGAGCCTTTGGCCGGGCTGGTGGATGGATTCCTTTTGGGCGAGGCCGAAACGGCGCTGATGCCCTTCATGGAACAGCTCAGGGAGCACGCGGGCCTGGGGCGCGGGGAGCTTTTGCTCAAACTGGCCCAAGGGACGCCGGGCTTTTATGCGCCCGGCTTGTATGAGCCCCGTTATGGCGACGACGGACTTTTGAACCGCTTTGAGCCCTTGGACCAAGTTCCCCCTGTTATCAAGCCTCCCAAATACAAGGGGCCTGCGGACGGGCTGGCCCAAAGCGTGTTTCAGGCCCCGGGGCCGGAGTTCGGCCAGATGCAGCTGATCGAGGTTGGCCGGGGCTGCGGACATGGCTGCCGTTTTTGCGCGGCGGGGCATATCTTCCGCCCTCCCCGTCTGGGAACCGCAGTGGATTTTATGGAGCCCGCCTTGGCTGCGGCGGAGCAGGGAACCCAGGTGGGTCTGGTCTCGGCCGCGGTCAGCGACCTGCCCGGGGTGGCGGATCTGGGTGCACGGGTGAACCTGGCCGGAGGCAGGCTTTCGGTGTCTTCCCTGCGGGCAGACCGCATTGATTCAGACCTGGCCGATTGTCTGGCCGGAAGCAGCCACCAGACCGTGGCCCTGGCTCCCGAAGCGGGCAGCGAACGCCTGCGCCGCATGCTCAATAAGCATCTGAACGAAGAAAACCTGTTCAAGGCCGTGGAAACCCTGATCCGGGCCGGAGTGCCCAACCTGCGGCTTTATTTCATGGTGGGTCTGCCGGATGAGCACGAAGAGGATATAGACCAGCTCATTGCACTGGTCCGGCGGCTCAGGCAGCAGGTGGTGAGCCATTCCCGGGCCAAGCGCCGCCTGGGGCGGGTGACCATAAGCCTCAACGCCTTTATACCCAAACCATTCACGCCTTTTCAGTGGGAGCCCATGGCCCCTTTGAAGCTGATCAACGCCCGCATGGCCCGCATCAAGCAGGAACTGGGCAGGGTGGCCAATCTCAAGGTCATCCATGATGTGCCCAAATACGCCCAGCTCCAGGCCGTGCTCAGCCGGGGAGACCGGCGTCTCGCCCCTTTGATAGAGGCCCTGGCCCGCGGCCTGAAACCCAACCGGGCCTATAAGGAATCCGGAATCTCGCCGGAGTTCTACGCCCACCGCACCCGGGGGCGTGATGAACTGCTGCCCTGGGGCCATGTGGACCATGGAGTGAGTGTGGAGTATCTTTGGTCCGAGGCCCAAAGAGCAAGAGAGACCAAACTATCCCCGGACTGCAACCCTGGCAAATGCCGGCGTTGCCAGGCATGTGTGTAGAGATTATGAGCGACAAACCAGAACAAACGCCCCGGACTGCGCAAGAGTGGCTGGATGCGGTAAAAGCCAAGCCCGTGAGCACAGGCCGGTTATGGCAAAACCTGACCTTTGACGCCCGGCTGCGCACCGTGCTGAATGCGGACCATGAAGAGCGTGAAATCCTCCTGACCATGGCAAGGGACTCCCAGGCCCTGGTCAGGGCCATGGCCCCGGATGATTTCGCCCAAAGCGTTTTGGCCGCCGGACCCCATGACGCAGGCACCCTGGTAAGGCTCTCCAGTGACGAGCAGTTTGGTTTTCTATTGGATCTCACAGGCTGGTCCGAGGAGCGTTTCGCGCCCAGCCGCTATGAAACCTGGCTGCCCCTTTTGATGGATGCGGGCTCCAACCGGGTGCTGTCCTGGCTCAATTCCAGCGATCTGGAGGTGCTGAGTCTCTTATTCGCCCACTGGTTCAAGGTGGTTAAGTGGCTGCCCAGCCAGGATGAACAGGAACCGCCCGACACCCTGCCCAGCTTCACCCTGGACGGGGTGTATCATCTGGAGTTCCACAACCAGCAAACCGCCGGATTCGTGGCCCAGGTCCTGGTGCTCTTGAAAAGTGAAAACCCCCAGCGCTATCTGGACGTCCTGGAAGCCATGATCTGGGAGCCGGCCGCTCAGTTGGCCGAGGACGGCTTAAGATGGCGCAACGGACGCATGACGGACGCGGGATACCCCAGCCGCACTGAAGCCATGGAGCTTTGGGCCAAACCGCTGCCGGGTGAAGCCGAGTGGCGGGACGCCCCCACTAAAGCCAGCATGGGCTTTCCGGATCAGGTGGTGCCGCGAAAGGACCCCATATGCAACACCCTGCCGGACCAGGAGCTCTTGCCGGCCCTTTGCGCCGACCTGGACCCCAAGGTCTATGACGGCTTGGCCATGGAACTGGCTAATGTAGCCAACTGCGGGGTGGTCGCCTTTAACGCGGACCCGGCGGATGCCGGGGCGGTGAGCCGGGCCGCGCGGGAATCCTTGAGCCTGGTCAACCTGGGTCTGGAGCTTCTGAGCCAGGACCATCCTGGCGAAACCGCCGCCATCCTGGAGCGCCTGCCTTTGGCGGTTTTGGCCAGGCAGGGAGCCCAGACCGTGCGCCAGCTCAATTATGCAGGCTGGAAGCTGGTCAAGGAAGGCTGGCTGAAGGAGATTCCCACCGGCGTCATGGTGCTGGACGCCCCCTTGGACCGGGCCGTGGCCGGACTGATATTCCCCCAGCCCCGCTGCTACGACCCCAATCTGGGCGAAGATCGCGAGTACCGCGCTTTCCGCAATTTGGCCGACCTGGCCCAGGCCCGGCGGCAGCTGCAAAAGGCCTGGTTCTGGGGCCGTTTGCTGCACGATCTTTTGGGACTTAAGCCAAAGGAGGTGCGCGGCCTGTTTGAGACTCAGGTCTGGCCCGAAGATCCCGAGGAGATCAAGACCAGCGCCATATTGGGAACCTGGCTGGCCCGGCGGGCACTGGGTCTGGAGGGGCTGGCCCCCATTGGGGAAGAAGAACTGCCCCGGGCGCTTGCCGCCCTGCAGGAGGGACTCTCCGGTTCTTTGAGCGCGGAGTTGGATCAGTCCTGCTGCACCCTGACCGATCCCGATGAGGCCGCCCTGGCCGGGCAGCTGGTGCGGGGGGTGCTGGGCACACTGCAATATGAGCTGGGCCGGGTGGACCCAAAGATCAAACCCAATCCGGCCTTCATCTATGGAATCATTGTCGAACGCCAATGAATCAATCGGAGCAAAAACGAGAAGTAAAGCGCATCTTCAACCGCATAGCCGGGGTCTATGATTTTCTCAACCGGCTGCTCAGCCTGCGGCAAGACGTGCACTGGCGGCGCTTCACCGCGTCGGCGATGCGGCCCGGCAACACCGGCCGGGTGCTGGATGTGGCCTGCGGCACCGCTGATCTGGCCCTTCTGGCCGCGGCCCGGCCCAGCCGGCCCTATGTGGTGGGCCTGGACCTGGTGCCGGCCATGCTGGTCCCGGCGGTCAAGAAGGTCAAGCGCCGCAAGGCGAGGGTGCGGCTCCTGGCCGGGGACGCGTGCCGGCTTCCTTTCAGGGATGCGGGCTTTGACGCTGTAACCATAGGTTTCGGCATCCGCAACATCCCGGCCCGGGTGGAGGCCATGGCCGAGATGCACCGGGTGCTGGCCCCGGGGGGCAGGCTGTATGTGCTGGAGTTCGGCGCGCCCAACAGCCCGTTTATCCGGGCCTTTTACCGGCGCTATTTGCAGAGGCTCCTGCCCAGGATCGGCGGGCTGTTTTCTGGGGACGCTTCTTCTTACCAATACCTGGCGGACACCATTTTGAACTTCCCGGCCCCGCCGGAATTCCGCGCGGAAATGCGGAAAGCCGGGTTTGCCGGGACCCGGTCTTTTGCCCTGACCAAGGGCATAGCCTGGCTGCACGTGGCAGACAAGGCCTGATCACCTTGTTTTCGTCAATCAGCCCATAACCTCCACCAAGGACATCCCGGTTATGGTGGCCATGACCGCCAAAGAAGCATTATGAGAGACCTGCAAGGCCTGCAAATCCAGGTATGCCTTAGTAATGTTGACCTCTTGCAGCTCCCCGAGCTCGTTACGGGCGAATATTTCGGTGTCGTCCAGGATCGAGCTGCGGATCTCGGTGCGGTTTTGGCGAGAGCCCACCTCGGATATCTGGTCCAAGAGCCGGGTCACGTCCTCCTTCAAGGCATCCAGCACCTGCTGGCTGGCGTGCTGAGCATCGGTCTGGCCGCCGAAAAGCATCTGATACTGCCAGTCCACTAGGGTGTCGATCACCGAAACCGACTCTTTTTCGATTTTTGCGTAATAGCTGTCACCCGCGTCGAAACTGGCATTGTCGGTATCCGTGGCTCCCTTGGTCAGATATATCTCGACGCCCTCCGCCCCGGGAATCTCCACCGAGTTTTCCCGGCCCAGGCCGGAAACCGTTATGGTTTCCTCGTAATAAACGTTTTGCTCGTCATACCAGGAGACCCGCAAAGTCACCGGGTCGGCCGGATTGCCCGGCACATTGCCCGATTCGATGACATCTATATTGAGTTCGCGTGATTTCCAGCCGGTGTAAGAGCCCGCCAAATTGATCACCCCGGCCCCGGTGTTGCCCGACTTGGCCTGTGCGGTCTGCCCGGTCAGGTCCAAGTTCATGTGCCCGCCCAGGATGTCGGAGGCGGTCCAGTTGTAATCCATCTGGGAACCCACCGAGTAGTTGATGGCCACACTCTCATCATTACCCTGGTTGTGTCCCACGGATATGGAAAACACGGCGCCTTCGGTAAAGGTGGCCGAATCTTTGTATATCTTGAGCCCGCCCATGCCGGGGACTTCTATTGCGCTGTCCTCGCCGCTGGCCTTTATGGTGACCTGGTCTTCATATAGATCGCCGTAATCCCCATGCCAGCTGAGTTTCAGGGTCACCGCATCCCCGTCCACCTCGGTCACAACTGCATTGATCACGGTGGAATAGCGCAGATCGGCCTCGCCGCTGCCGTAAAGCCGCCCCGTGGTCTCGCTTTCGGTGCCGTCCACGCCGCCGAACAAAGCCCCGGTATCCGTGATGTTGGCTCCGGTGCTGGAAATGGCTATATCGTTGCCATGGGCGCCTTCGGCCCGGGCGACAAGCTGCACAGTGGCTCCGGTGCCCGAAGTGGTCACGCTGGCTTCAACATCGCTGGAATGCTGGTTGATCCATCCGGCCAATCCGCTGGCCGCCTCGGCTGCGCTGGCCGGCACATTGTCCGCCCCGCCGAAAATATCGGCCCAGGTCCAGGTCTGATCCCCCACCGACACGGTGGCGTCCGGGTCCGGAGCTCCGCTTAAGTGGAACTGGCCGGCTGCGGCCACGCCGGAGTTTATGTCCGCAATCAGGTCGTCCAGGTTGGTTACCGTGTTTCCGCCCGCAGTGCCCACAAAAGTAATGTTGGACCCGGTGGCGTTGTCAACCGCAAAGGGCGACCCAGCCGCCCCGGTGGATACGATGTGCACCGTGGTGGTGCCCTGCTCCAGCCAGGCGAAATACTCCCCGGCAGCGGCGGGATCTGAATTGATCTCCTCGACCAGCTCCGCGGCGCTGGTGGAATTATAGGTGTTGCCCGCAACGTCTATGGTGGATGGGGACGCAGTGGTACCCACCTGAATCACGCCTTCGGTGCGGTAGGTCTGGATTCCGGCCGCGTCGTCGCCCTGCCAGCTGAGAGTCTCGCCCACCAGATCGCTCACCTGGCTGTCGGCTGCGGCCAGGGCCTGGGTGCAGGTCAGCACCTGGGACGTGGAGACGGAAGCGGAGGTGGGTTCGGCGGTGACCGTAAAATCCAGGCCTAGATTATTGCCCAGGTCACCTGATATGTAAGTCACAATGGCATCCAGCCCCACGGTGTCCCGGGTGAACTGCAAATGGTGGATGCCGGAGATGGCCGCCACAAAATCGCTGACCGCCACGGAATGCCCGTCACCGATGCTACTGACCAGGGTGGAGATGCCCTCCACCTGCACTCCGCTTCTCAAGGGGTTCAGCTCGGTGGGATCGAATCCGCCGAACAATGATCCGGAGGCCACCGTGTTTGCGCCGGTTTCGCTTAAGGTCACATTACCCGCCGCACCGGCCACTCGGGCCGAGACCTGAACCGTGGCGCTGGAGCCGTCGCTGTTGGCCGTGGCGCTGAATTCATCGGTCTGCTCTGATATGTAAGAGGCCAGGGCGTCTGCGTATTCCTCCGTCGTGGTCAGGGTTTGCCCGGCCGTGATCTCACTCCAGGTCCAATTGTGGCCGCCCACGGTTACGGTGTCGCTGTCTGCGGGCACCCCGCTGAGTTGAATCACGCCCTTGGCCTGGCGGCCCTGGTTGAGTTCATCCGCCAGTTCCTGCATGGTGGTGATAACGTCTCCGCTTACTCCTCCGCTGGCCCCGGTAATGGTGAGAAGGGGCTGGCTCCGGTTCCCCGGCTGATCACCTTCACGCTCTGGCCGCCTTCCAGCCAGGCGAAATAATCGCCGTCCGAGGCCGCATTGATGTCCTGAACCAGATCACTGGCGCTGCTGACCGTGAAGACATCGCCGTTAATGGTGATGCTGCCAGCGCCCACCACGGTTATTTCCCCTTCCGTGTTGTAGGTCTGCTGGCCCGCCTCGGCATCCCCGGTCCAGCTCAGAGTCTCGCCCACCCGGTTGCTCACAGCCTGGTTAAGGCTGGTCACTCCGGCGGCGGAATAGCTGATTTCTCCCTGGGCCGGTTCTTCTTGGGCCTCCTGGCTCACGGTCCAGGTGTCAAAATCCAGCGGAGTGGCAAGCCCCTGCCCCAGAGTGTTGCCGGTGGCAAAAGTGAAGGTGCAATCTGCCCCCCCGTCATCACGGCTGAACTGCAGCCGGTAGGTTCCGCCTTCCAAGATGGTGGCCACGCTGGTGGCCGAACCCGGTCCGTAACCGGTTTCCTGGATATTGCTGACAATGGGCGGCAGACTGGTGCGGGTGCCTCCGAAAATGTAGGAGCCGTTGACCATGCTGTTGGCCAGGGTGGCAATCTGCTCTATGATGCCTTGCACCTCGCTGGCCGAGG
Source organism: Desulfarculaceae bacterium (assembly GCA_963675675.1). Taxonomy (GTDB): domain Bacteria; phylum Desulfobacterota; class Desulfarculia; order Desulfarculales; family Desulfarculaceae; genus Dethiosulfatarculus. The sequence goes on along the minus strand of OY776512.1, from coordinate 4,686,135 downwards.
TCTGATATTCCAAACTCTGTATGGTGCCGGTGGACATCTGTTCGGCCAACACCTGGCCGCGCTGAAACCTGTCCAATAGCGACTCCAGGCTGGATTCACTGGCCGCCATCCAGTCATTGGCCGAAGACAGGTTGGACCGATACTGGGTCACCTCGGATATCATCCTTATATCCTGCAATATGTTCACCGCAGAGGACGGAGCGTCTGAGGGGGCGTTTACGATCTTACCGGTGATAATGTCCCGGTTGATCTCGGACTGAGTCCATTGCTGGCGCAGCAGGTCGATAGTAATTTGGCTGTACTGATCGTTTTGGCTTACACGCATGGCAGATTTCTCCGGCTAAGTTCACTTGCCAGAGATAGAAGCAAGGGCTGTGCCATACGCCTCCATAACTATTGTATATGGGGCCAGCTCAAAAAATTAACGATATCTAATTGATATAACTAATTTTATCCGGATTGGCTTCGGACGGACTCCCCGGTGGGCCGGGACGGTTCACTTTTGGGGCTAGGCAGCTATTTCCGGTTCAGCACAGGTTTTTGCTTTTCATCCAGCTCCAGCTTAAGGCCGAACGAAACCAGCCAGTCCTTCAGGGGTCGGCCCAAAAGCAAGGGCAGCAGCTCCTGGGCATAGCCGTATTGGCGGGTGATCCCCCAGCGCAGGCGGTGGTCCAGCTCCAGCATGCTCAAGGCAAGGCGGCTGTCACTCCGCTCCGCGGCGTCCGAAAGGGCTTTACTGGCCTGCGCAGCCGGAAGCTTCAGCTCATATTCATTGATCAGGGCCAGGGCTTTTTCATCGTCTTTGAATATCTCGCGGCGGGTAAGGCGCGGATGGTCTTCAAGCTCACCCGCATGGCGCTGGCTCCAGCACTGCAGATTGCGGCATTGCAGAGGACGCTTTTCATATATGCGGCAGCGGTTGCCTGCCAGGAAGCAGCAGGCCCGGGTTTGGTCCTCGGCCAGCTTGATCAGCTCTTGATCCAAGGAATGCAGCCTCTTGTGCCGGGGAGACCAGGCCAGCTCCCCCGCCCTCATGGTAAACAGGCTTTCTTGGGGTATGCGGTCCGGACCGATCAGATCAAGGTCGGCCAGGTACAAGGTGGGACTGGAGGTGCGGCAGCAGGTCCCGCAAATGATACAGGCCTTGCGCTCTGCCAGTTCCGCCGTAAACTCCACCAGAGCGCGGGGGTCCCCGGCCTTGATAAGGGCCCCAAATTCTTCTTGCCCTTCCAGCGCCAGCCAGGCGCCGGCCCGGTCCATGGGCCGCCACTGGGCCAGGCATTGGCACAAAAGCCTCTGCGCTTCGGCTGTTTCCCCGCCTTGCAAGGCCCCGGTTAGCCTTTGCAGCAGATCCTGTTTTGTTTGCGCCGCCATTTATCAGGCATATCTCTGGTGAGAGGCCGGGCTTTTTGCTATCGGCGTCTTCCGCACGGTCACCCGGCCCACACCCGGGCCAGGAAATTATGCGAATTGGCCCAAAGCGCCTCCAGCTCCGAAGGCTCAACCCCGGCTCCCAGGGCCACCCTCTCGGCCTGGGCCTGGTCGATCAGGTCTCCGGGCGCGTGGCTGTCGGTGTTGACGGTGAGAAGGGCGCCGTATCTGCGGGCCATGACCACGCTGCGCCCGTTGCCCAGGGCGTGGCCCTTGCGGGCGCTGATTTCTATCATGATGCCCTTTTCCGCGGCCAGCTTGGCCTCTTCCGCGGATAGCATCCCCGGATGGGCCAGAAGGTCCACCCCGGCCTCCAAGGCGGCCAGATTGGTCCCCTCGGGCACCGGCTCCACCAGGGTTTCGCCATGGGCCACCACAATCTGAGCGCCCAGCTCCCGGGCCCGGGCGGTCAGCTGAGCATACTGCCCCGGCGGCACATGGGTGAGCTCCACCCCCGCCAAGACCTTGGTTTTGTGGTACCGGTTCAGATCGGCCGCGACTTTTATTATGCGGGGAAGCACAAAATCCAGATTGCTGGAATCGACGTGATCGGTGATGGCGATGGCCTCCAGGCCCTTTTGCTCAGCCCGCTGCACCAATTCCGCCGGCACCAGCTCGCCATCAGAAAAAAATGTATGACTGTGAAGATCAATCATCTTTTACACCATTTACTTTAACTAGGTTTAAATTCTTAATCCAGGCATGAAGTAAAGCGTCTGACCATAAAGCAGGCATGCCTGCTTTATTGTGGGGCTGATTTTTTATAGCTTAACGCCGGCGCCTGCTTTTGGCGGCTTCGGTAAGAAAAGTAGCTCCGCCTTAAGATTCATCCCAGCAAACCTGGTTGCGGCCATTATTTTTGGCCCGGTACATGGCCTGATCGGCCATCTCCACCAGATTCCAGGCTTCGTTGTCCAGGCCGGGCAAAATCCCTCCGCCACCGATGCTGACCGTAACAAACCTGCTGGTCTGGGACCCCTCATGGGGAATGTCCAGCTGTTCAACCCCGGCCCGGAGCTCTTCCGCCAGAGTCTTGGCTGCGGCAGTGTCCATCTCGGGCATCACCACCACAAATTCCTCGCCGCCGTACCGGGCCACCAGGTCGCCAGCCCGCCGCATACGCTGCTGCAAAACCGCAGCCACTTTCTTGAGGCAGTCATCCCCGGGCAAATGCCCGTAATGATCATTGTATTTCTTGAAATGATCTATATCTATCATGGCCATATTCAAGACCCGGCGGCTGCGCTTGGCCCGCCGCCATTCCCGTTCCAGGGTCTCATCAAACCAGCGCCGGTTGGCCACCCCGGTCAGCCCGTCCTTGGACGACAGGGCCCGCAGCCTCTGATTAGCTGCCGCTAATTTGGATGTAATTTCCAGAAGGTCGGCCTCTCTGGCCTTTCTGCGGTCGGTTTCTCCCTTGAGGGTTAAGGCGGAGTGGATGCGGGCCAAAAGCTCCACCTCCTGGATGGGTTTGGTCACATAGTCCATGGCCCCGGCGTCAAAGGCCCTTTTGAGGCTGCCCATATCATCCTTGGCCGTGACCATGATAATGGGCAGATCCCGCCATTTTTTGGTTCCCCTTATAACATGGCATCCCTCTATGCCGTCCATGACCGGCATCACTATGTCCATGAGCACCAGATCAAACGGCTGCACCTCTTGGGTGGAACTCCCATTCTCACCAATGCCCAACAAGTCCAAGGCCTCCGGTACCCCTCCGGCCTGCTGCACATTATCGTACCCCGCCCCCAGCAGCAGCCTTTCCAAAGCCGCCAGGGCCAGACGAGAATCATCAACAATAAGAATTCCGTGCGGATAGCGGTTCATCTGCCAATTCCAGTGCTCGTGCGCAAATGCGGGTCTGCGGTTAAAAAAGAAGTGCCCGGGATGAGATCACATCTTGTATTTACCAAAATCATCTGGACCCATCTGCTCCAGCATTTCTTTCCATTTTTCTTCGGCGTCTTCATCTTCTCCGGTGCCGCTTGCTCCCGAGCGGTCCAGCACCTTTTGGGCCACAAAGATCGGCGCCTCGGATCTCAGGGCCAGGGCGATGGCATCAGAAGGGCGGGAATCCATGCTCAGGTCGCCTTTGGGTCCCATCAGATGGATCAAGGCATAGAAGGTATTGTCCTTCAGATCGGTCACCTCGATTTTGGATACAGAATAACCCAGTCCATCCAGCATGTTACGCAAAAGATCATGGGTCATGGGCCGGGAAAAAGACACCTTTTCCAGCTCGCTGGCTATAGCGGTCGCCTCCAAAAGCCCGATCCAAATGGGCAAGGTCTCCTCCCCGTCGGGGTTTTTCAGTACAAGCACCGGAGAATTGGTCCCCGGGTCTATGGTGAGTCCCTGAACGACCATTTTAATCATGTCGAACCTCCTTGGTCCACCTGCCTGGCCATTAAACTATTGATGCGTCCCTCGGTGATTTCCACCTGGACCAGACTTCCAACCAGTTCGGGGCCTCCCGCAAAATTCACGGCCCGTCCGGCTCTGGTGCGACCGGTAACCAGCCCTTGACCTTTTTTGGCCGAGCCTTCCACTAGTACTTCTTCCATCTTACCCACTTGTGCCGTGTGAAGTTCAAGAGATATATCTCTTTGCAGGTCCTGAAGCTCGGCCAAACGGCGTTTTTTCACCTTATCGCCTATCTTGGGCTCCATCTTACGGGCCTTGGCAAAGGGGCGGTCGGAATAAATAAAGCTGTGCAAAAAATCATAGCGGGCCTGGCGCACCAGTTCCATGGAAAGTTGAAAATCCGCCTCATCCTCTCCGGGAAAGCCGACTATCATGTCTCCGCCCAGGGCCGCATCCGGCACCTCTTTTTTCAGCCGGGCCACCCGCTCGAGATACCCGGCCCTGGTATAGCCCCGGTTCATGGCCTTTAATATGCGGTCGCTGCCCGACTGGGCGGGAAGGTGCAGCAAACTCATAAGCTGGGGTATATCCCTCATGGCCTCAATCAAGGACGGCGAAAGGTCTTTGGGATGCGAGGTGGTGAAGCGCAGGCGCCATAAATCCGGCACCCGGGCCACCACGGCCAACAACTCCGCAAAACCGGCGCCGCTTTCCGGGTCGCGGTAGGAGTTGACATTCTGGCCCAGAAGGGTGATCTCCCTTGCCCCGCCGGCCGTCAATGCGGCGACTTCCTCCAGCACCGCGTCCGCCGGGCGGCTCTTCTCGCGGCCCCGCACATAGGGCACCACACAGTAGGAGCAAAAATTATCGCAGCCCTGCATCACCGTTACCATGGCTTTGAGCCCCGGCTGGCGGGTGACGGCCGCCTTCAAACCCAAAATGGGATTTGTGTTGGGGGTGTGGGAGCGGCGTTTTCCGGAGGCGGCGTCCTGCAGCAGTTCCGGCAGGTCCTCTATGGCCTTAGGCCCCATTACCAGATCAAGATAAGGGACCTGATCCAGGAGCTTCTTGCCCTCTTGCTGGGCCACGCAACCAGCCACACCCAGAATCAGCCCGGGATTTTTACGCTTCAGATGCTTGAAACTGCCCAATACCGAGTACACCTTGTGCACCGGTTTTTCACGTACGCTGCAAGTATTGATCAGTATCAGGTCCGCTTTAGAGGGATCGGCCTCCGATACGAAACCCAGTTCTTCGCATATGGCCATGATGCGGGAAGAATCATAGGTGTTCATCTGGCAGCCGAAAGTGGTTATATGTACCGAACGCGGGCTCAATTGCTTGGCCTCCATTTATTGTCCAAAGACTGCGAATCCATAATAAACTACCATGGCATGTGCCCGGCGCAAGCACGGGGCGTATGACGGCGGCCAAAATTTGCGGGTTTGCACCTGGGCCCCCGGGTTTTTCGAATGATAAAATAGAATACTATAAAGATTCCGGTACAGTTTACAATGCCAATCCGGCCGCAATCAGGGAGGCGGTGTAATTGTTTCTGCCCTTGAAAGACGACAATCCCACTCAGGGTAAACCAGTGGCCACCCTGGCGGTTATCGCGCTCAACGTATTAATATACCTGTATCAATTCAGCCTGGACCCCAGGCCGGAAACCCTGTTCGTCTACCGCTTCGGGCTGGTGCCGGGCTGGCTGGGGTCATCCAGCCCGGTTGACCTGCCCGCTTTGTGGCTGCCCCGCTGGACCACCTTATTCAGCTATATGTTCCTGCACAGCGGATTTCTGCATCTGGGCTCCAACATGCTTTATTTGTGGATATTCGGCAATAACATAGAAGACGTGCTGGGGCCATTGAAATTCATGGGTTTTTACCTGGCCGGGGGACTGGCCGCGGCGGGAGCCCAGATCGTGATAGCTCCGGAATCCGGCGTGCCCATGGTGGGGGCCAGCGGATCCATTGCCGCGGTGCTGGGGGCTTACCTGGTGCTTTTCCCCCGCAACAAGGTGACGGTGCTGATCTGGCTCATTATTTGGGTGACTTTCGTGAAAATACCGGCCATGACGGTGCTGGGCCTCTGGTTTTTGCTCCAGGTGTTTTCGCAATACACCTCCGGCAGCGGCGGACCGGGCGTGGCCTTCATGGCCCATATCGGGGGCTTTGTATTCGGCATGTTCGTGATGTTCGCTTTCCGGCCCAAGCCCGGGAGGAGCGGGGGATGAGATGATGCATCTGGTCATGTTCGACGTGGACGGCACCCTGGTGGATTCGGCCGGGTTTGATGACGCCTGCTATGTCGCCGCCGCCAGGGAGGTGTTGGGGTTTGATATTCCGGCCCACTGGGATGAATACACCCAGGCCACGGATGCCGCAATTTTGGATGAAATCCTGGACAGATACGGAGTTGAAGGAGACCGGGAACTCATCCATAGCGAATTCAAGCAGACCTTCATTAGCAAGATAACAGAGCACTTGGAAGCCAATCCAGGCGAAATCAGGGAAATCAAGGGAGCGGCCAGATTTATTAATTACCTGACATCACGGGACAATGTAAAAGTGGCCATAGCAACCGGAGGCTGGGAGGAGTCCGCAAAGCTAAAACTGCGGGCGGCTGGCATAGACATTGCGGGCTGCGGATTCGCCTCCTGTTCGGATCACCATCTGAGAACCGGGATAATGGAGCTGGCCGAGACAAGAATGGGATATGAATCGCCTTTTGATTCCAAAACCTATTTTGGAGACGCCGCCTGGGACAGGGAGGCCTCCAAGGCTCTGAGTTTTAACTTTATTTTGGTAGGCACCCGGATTGATCATGAAATGCGAATCAGCGACTACCGGGATATTGACCGCCTAGCCTTCATGCTTTCTTTATGAAGGTAGAGCGGCCGGCAAACCAAGAGCAGTCCGGATTATGTGGAATTTTGTTGAACTGTTTGGGTTCCGGGCCCGGTTCCATCTTTATTTGCCAAACCCCACTTGACAATTTATTGGTTTTGGGGTTTTTATTAAGGACTCTAAGGGAGAATTGCATACAAACCATGTTGGGCGGCAAAAGAAATAGCACTTTGGGATACAAGGCCGATGGCTTTGCCGCGCCCTATTTCTTTAGCTTTTATTACTTTTATTTTACCACCGGTATCTGCCCAACGGCTGGAGGGGGATAGCAAGAAGCTAACCTGAAACCAAACAAAAACCTCAAAGGCCCTGGGCAGATAAAGCCCGGGGCCTTTTCATTTTTCTGAACGGGCCGTTTCAGAAGACGGCAAACTGCCAAAAAGGCGTCTGTTAGGAGAAAAAATGTTGGATGTAAGCCTTGAAAGCATGGATAGTAAGCTTCCCGGACTGGAGGCGGCCGCCGCCATAACCAGGCCGGGCGTGGACTTGGTCAGCCGGGACTGCCGGCCCGGTCCCAGCGTGGTCCGGGTGGGGCGGGTGGAAATAGGCGGCGGCGGCTTTGTGGCCATCGCGGGGCCTTGCTCGGTGGAAAGCTTCGGCCAGATGACCGAGACCGCCATGGCGGTGAAAAGGGCCGGGGCCCTGGTCCTCAGGGGCGGAGCCTTCAAGCCGCGCAGCTCTCCCTACAGCTTTCAGGGCATGGGGGAAGAAGGGCTCAAGCTTTTGTCCGCCGCCCGCAGCATGACCGGCCTGCCGGTGGTGACAGAGGTGATGGATACCGGCGACATAGACCTGGTGGAGGCCTACGCGGATATGTTCCAGGTGGGGGCCCGCAACGTGCAGAACTTCTCCTTATTGAAGGAACTGGGCCGCAGGCGCAAACCGGTGCTTTTAAAACGCGGCCTCATGACCACCATAAAGGAGTTCTTGATGTCCGCCGAATACATCCTGGCCGGAGGAAATTCCCAGGTGGTCTTGTGCGAACGCGGCATCCGCACCTTTGAAACCGCCACCCGCAACACCCTGGACCTCAGCGCGGTCTGCGTGCTCAAGGAAAAAACCCACCTCCCGGTGGTGGTGGACCCCAGCCACGCCTCGGGCCGCAGGGAATTCGTGGCTCCCTTGGCCAAGGCGGCCATGGCGGTGGGCGCGGACGGCGTAATGGTGGAAGTTCATTGCGACCCGGCCCACGCCCTTTGCGATGGCGACCAGTCACTCACCCCAAAGGAGTTCGGCGGGCTCATGGAGGAATTGAAACGGCTTAGCGCTCCCTTGGGTATATATATGTAACTGTTTGTTATAAGTAAGGATATACAAAATGGGATATTCGGAGAAAACACAGGAGGCCAACGGGGTCAATGGAGAAGTCGTCAAGGTGCGTGAAAAGATAGACGCCATAGACGCCAAACTGGTCGAAATGCTCAACCAGCGCGCCCAGCTGGCCCTGGACGCGGCCAAGCTCAAAAAGGCCGAAAAGCTTCCGCCCTATGCGCCCGAAAGGGAGCAGGCCGTTCTGGATACGGCGGTGCGGCTTAACCAGGGCCCTTTGAGCAACACCTCGGTGCGCAATGTCATCAGCGAGGTGATCAGCGCCTGCCGGGCGGTGCAAAGAAACGTGCGGGTGGCCTTTTTGGGGCCCATGCACACCTTCAGCCATCAGGCAGTGCTGCGCCGCTTTGGTGCCTCCTGTGAACTTTCTCCCCAGGACACCATCGCCGAGGTATTCGCGGAAGTGGAGCGGGGCCGTTCCCAGGTGGGAGTGGTGCCGGTGGAAAACTCCAGCGAGGGCCATGTCAACATAACCCTGGATGAGTTCATCACCACCAATCTCAAGGTCTGCGGGGAGACCTATCTGGGCGTAGCTCACATGCTGATGTCCAAGGAGGCGGACCTCAAAGATATCAAGACCCTGTACTCCCATCCCCAGCCCCTGGGCCAGTGCCGCCACTGGCTGAGCACCAACCTGGGCAAGGTGGATGTGGTGGAATGCCACAGCACCGCAGAGGCCGCCCAAAAGGCTGCGGCGGAGCCGGGCGCGGCCGCCATAGGCAGTGAGCTTCTGGCCTCGGCCCACAAGCTGAGAATACTGGCCGGGTCCATCCAGGACAGCCCCCACAACATGACCCGGTTCTTGATCATAGGACCCCAAAGCTGCTCCCCCACCGGCAATGACAAGACCTCAGTGGTCTTCAGCATCTCCCACACCCCCGGCTCTTTGTACGACGCCCTGGGCAACATGTCTCAAGCCGGCCTGAACCTGACCCACATTCTGAGCCGCCCCATGAAGGACCGCCCGTGGGAGTATGTTTTCTTCATTGATTTTCAGGGGCACCAGAATGATCCGGAGCCGGCCCGGGCCATCGCGGGGCTCATGGAAGAGGTTGCCTTTATCAAGGTCTTGGGCTCGTATCCTGTGGGTAATTCCCAGGAAACGCCTTAAGACCTAAAACGCAATGGATCAGACAAGGGATCAATACCGTGGACGAAGGCTTTTTTAGACCCAGTATAGGAATCATCGGAGCGTCGGGCCGTATGGGGCGCTGGTTTGCAGATCATTTCAGGGCGGACGGCTTTTCAGTGCGCGGCTATTCCAGGGCCGAAGGCCCCCTTACAGCCGAGTGGGTGCAAGCCAGCCAGGTGATCATCATATCGGTGCCGGTGGGCAGCATGCCCAAAGTCATACAGACCATCGGACCCTGGATGGGGCCGGATCAGCTTCTCATGGACCTGGGGTCATTGAAAATCCAGCCGCTTGATTCCATGCTCAAAGCGGCTGATTGCCCGGTGATCGGCGCCCATCCCTTGTTCGGGCCTTCGGCGCCCTCCTTAAAAGACCAGCTCATATTCCTCTGTTCGGAAAACGGAGGCAAATGGAGCCCCTGGCTCAATGGGTATCTGAAGAGCCGCAGGGCCAGGCTGGTGGAGATCGACCCGGAGCGGCACGACCGCCTGATGGCCCAGGTGCAGACCCTGCGCCATTTTTTGCTGTTCGCTCTGGGCCGCACCCTTTTGGACCTGGGTTTTGACCGCCAGACCGAAGAAGAACTGGCCGGGCCCTATTTCGGTAAGCTCCTTTGCATGCTGAACCATCAAAGCCAGCAGCCGGCGGATCTTTACACCGAGCTGGCCCTTAATAACCCCTATGGTTTGGAGGCCATGAATTCGTTTATCAAACAGGCCCAAACCCTGACCCAGAAGCTGGCCGAGGGGGACAAGCCCGCGTTGATAGATGCGGTCAGCCAGGTGGAACAGTATTTTGGAACCCGGCTTGAGCCAGTTTCCGCTTGACGGGCCAGTCAGTACAGGGTATTTTGTATACAGTATTCGGAGGAAACGATGCGTAATCTGCTCACAGGCTATTCCCGATTTTGGTGTTGGCGGCACCCAAGTGGTCCGCGGGCATCTGCTGTTTGAGCAGAATCGAACCAAAGAAATAAAACAGGCCGCGGACCCGGATCAGGGTGCGCGGCTTTTTCTTGGGATATGGACAAAGACCATGGCGCTTATTAACCAAGTTCAAAAAAACGCCGGCTGGTGTTGGTGGCAAGGCCTTTGGGAGGGCTCTGGTCCGCCTTGATCGGGGTTTCAATAACACGGAGCGCCAGGGGCCGCGGACCACAGGACTAGCCAAGTTCAAAGATTCGCGGCCCGAACTTTAGGACCGGGGTGAAATCCAAGCAGCCGGGCTTAAGTGGGCCGGGATCAAACCAAAGAATAGGGCCAAGATATTTGGAGGGCGAAAAATGATTCAGGAAGCCATTGCCAAGGTGGTTGGCGGAAAAGACCTGACCGAGAGCGAGATGATCGCGGTCATGGACCAGATCATGGAGGGCCGGGCCACGGGCAGCCAGATCGGGGGCTTTCTGGTGGCCTTGCGCATGAAGGGCGAGACCGTGGAGGAGGTGAGCGGGGCCGCCAAGGTGATGCGCAAAAAGTGCACCCCCATACCGCTGTCAAACGGCGGCGGCTCTTTGGTGGACACCTGCGGCACCGGAGGAGATGGGGCCGGGACCTTCAACGTATCCACCACGGCGGCCTTTGTGGTGGCCGGGGCCGGGGTCAAGGTGGCCAAGCACGGCAACCGGAGCGTATCCAGCCAATGCGGCTCCGCCGACCTGATCGAAGCCTTGGGCGTCAGCCTGGAGCTCAGCCCGGAGCAGGTGGGCCGCTGCATAGAAGAGGCTGGCATCGGTTTCATGTTCGCGCCCGGTCTGCATCCGGCCATGAAACACGCCATCGGACCCCGCAAGGAACTCGCCCTGCGCACCGTGTTCAATATACTGGGGCCTCTGACCAACCCGGCCGGGGCCGGAGTGCAGATAATAGGGGTGTATGACCGGGCGCTGGTGGAGCCCCTGGCCCGGGTGCTAGGCAGGCTGGGCAGCCAGAGCGCCTTTGTGGTGCATGGGGCCGACGGGCTGGATGAAGTGAGCATCAGCGGCCCGACCCATATGGCCCGGCTGAAAAACGGCGAAGTGAGCACCATGACATTCAGCCCGGCCCAAGTGGGGCTGGCGGCCGCGCCTTTGGAGCAGATAGCTGGCGGTGACGCCGCCCAAAATAAAGAGCTGACCCTGGCGATCCTGCAAGGTGAATCCGGAGCCAGGCGGGATATGGTGCTGCTGAACGCCGCCGCCGCCTTGACCGCCGCCGGCAAGGCCTCGGATATGGGAGAAGGGGTGGCGCTTGCCGTCCGGTCCATAGACAGCGGGGCGGCCTTGGCCAAACTCGAGGCCTTGCGCGAACTGAGCCGGACCCTGGCGGGAGCGGCCTGATGCGGCCAGAGGCAGACAGCGTATTGGGCCGCATCCTGGCCAGCAAGGAGGCGGAGCTGAAAGAGACGGCCGGGCTGCCCTACCGCGAGGAACTGCGGGCCCGCTGCCGGGATCTGCCCCAACCCAAGGACTTTGTGCAGGCCTTAGAGGATGCGCCCCATGCGGCGGTGATCGCCGAGATCAAGCGGCGCTCGCCCAGCCGTGGCGAGATCCGGCCCGGGGTGAGTTCCGGTGAGATGGCCCGAATCTATGAGTCAAACGGCGCCAGCGCCATAAGCGTGCTCACCGACGGCCCATTTTTCGGGGGCTCTTTGGACGATTTGCGGGAAGTGCGCCGGACGGTGGACCTGCCGCTTCTGCGCAAGGATTTCATCATTGATCCGGTGCAGATATATGAAGCCCTGGCCCATGGAGCCGACGCGGTGCTCCTGATCACTGCCGCCCTATATCCCCACCGCCTGAGTGAGCTTTTCGGCCTGGCCATGGGACTGGGGCTTACCGTGCTGGTAGAGGTGCACAACCAGGAAGAGCTGGATGAGGCCCTTGCCCTGCGGCCCACTCTATTGGGTATCAACAACCGCAATCTGAAGACCCTCGAGGTGGATCTGAACACCTGCCTCAATCTTAAAGCAAATGCTGGAACAGAAGCCCTGCTGGTGGCCGAAAGCGGCATAAAAGGCCCGGAAGACGTCAAACGGCTGCACCATGGCGGACTGCAGGCCTTTTTGGTGGGCACCACCATAATGCTGGCCCAAGACCCCGCCGCAGCCCTTGGTGAACTGGTGGAGGCGGTGTGATGGTGCGGGTAAAGATCTGCGGCATCACCAACACAGAGGACGCCATGGCGGCGGTGCGGGCCGGGGCGGACGCCCTGGGCTTCGTATTCGCCCAAAGCCCCCGCCAGGTCGCTCCCGAAAAGGCCAGGCAAGTCATCGATGCTTTGCCCCCCCTGGTCAGCAAGGTGGGGGTGTTCGTGGATGAAGCGCCCCGGAAGGTGGCGGAGATTGCGGCCCGTTGCGGGCTGGATTATGTGCAGCTCCATGGCGTAGAAGAAGTGAAAGAGGCCCAGGGGCTGGGCCTGAGGGTCATAAAATCCTTTGCCATGGGCAAGGGCGATCCCCCCGGCCCCCGGGACTATCCCGGGGCGGCCCTCCTGTTGGACACCTATGTGCCCGGTTTGGCCGGAGGCAGCGGCAAGAGCTTTGACTGGAGCCTGGCCGCACCCCTGGCCAAAGAGCGGCCCATCATCCTGGCCGGAGGCCTGAATCCGGAAAACGTGGCGCAAGCCATAGAAATAGTAAATCCTTTTGCGGTGGACGTTAGCAGCGGGGTGGAGAAGAGCCCCGGGAGAAAAGACCATGAGCGAGTCACAGAGTTTGTCAAACGTGCAAAGCTGGCAGGGGCTGCCTGATTCCGCGGGGCACTTCGGGGATTTTGGGGGCAGCTATGTTCCCGAAACCCTGATCCCGGCCTTGCAGGAGTTGAGCGCCGCCTTTGCAGAGGCCCAGGAAGATCCAGCATTTGAGGCCGAACTTAGGGAGCTGCTTACCGATTACGCCGGGCGGGCCACTCCACTATATGAGGCCAAACGCCTCAGCCGGGAGCTTGGCGGGGCCCGCATATTCTTAAAGCGTGAGGATCTGACCCACACCGGGGCCCACAAGATCAACAACGCCCTGGGCCAGGTGCTTTTGGCCAAACGCATGGGCAAGACCCGCATCATAGCCGAGACCGGAGCCGGACAGCACGGGGTGGCCACGGCCACGGTGGCGGCGCTTATGGGCCTTGAATGCGTGGTGTATATGGGCACCCTGGACATAGAGCGCCAGCACCTCAACGTGGTCCGCATGCAGATGCTGGGAGCCACGGTGGAGCCGGTGGAGTCGGGAAGCTGTTCGCTGAAAGACGCGGTGAACCAGGCCATCCGGGACTGGGTGACCAATGTGGAAAACACCCATTACATCATCGGCAGCGTGGTGGGGCCCCATCCCTATCCCTGGATGGTGCGCGAGTTCCAGTCGGTCATCGGCCAGGAGGCCCGGGCCCAGATCCTGGAGCAGGCGGGCAAACTACCGGATCTCCTGGTGGCCTGCGTGGGCGCAGGCAGCAACGCCATAGGCACCTTCCATCCCTTTTTGAATGACGAGGGGGTGGCCATGATGGGTGTGGAGGCGGCCGGCCACGGCATCGAATCCGGCAAGCACGCCTCCACCCTGTGCTACGGCACCCCGGGGGTGCTGCACGGGGCTTACTCCTATCTTCTGCAGGACGCCGAAGGCCAGGTGCAGGAAGCCCATTCCATCTCCGCCGGGCTGGATTACCCCGGGGTGGGACCGGAGCACAGCCATCTGCAAAGCATCAAGCGGGTTAAATACACCCCAATCACGGATGAGGAATCCGTGGACGCCTTTATGCATCTGGCGGCCACCGAGGGCATCATTCCGGCCCTGGAGAGCGCCCACGCCATCGCCTATGTCATGCAGCAGGCCCCCAAGATGAGTCCCGATGAAATAATCCTGGTCTGCCTTTCGGGCCGGGGGGACAAGGATGTGTCCCAAGTATCCGCCTATCTGGAGAAGAACAAATGAGCCTCATAAGTGAAAAATTCGCGGCGGCCAAACAGGAGGGGCGCACCGTATTCATCCCCTATGTGACCGGCGGATACCCCGATGACCAAACCTGTCTGAACCTGGTCACGGCCCTGGACCGGGCCGGGGCGGATGTAATCGAGCTGGGCATACCCTTTTCCGATCCTTTGGCCGACGGCCCCACCATCCAGCACAGCAGCAAACTGGCCCTGGAAGCCGGAGCCACGCCCAAAAAGGTGCTGGATATCTGCGCCCAGGCCAAAGAGCAGGTCAGCGCCGCCCTGGTGGTGATGACCTACGTGAATCCGGTGTTGCAGATGGGTTATGAAGGATTCGCCCGGGCGGCCGCGAAGGCGGGCGTCAGCGGGGTGATAATCCCCGACCTGCCCCCCGAGGAAGGCGCGGGCTGGATCAAGGCCGCCGGGGAAAACGCTATCGACCCCATCTTCCTGACCGCGCCCACCACCCCTGATGAACGCATGACCGAGGTGAGCCGGGTAAGCGGGGGATTTTTGTATTATGTCTCCATGACCGGCGTCACCGGTTCGGAGCTGGAAATCACAGATGAAATGAAAGCCAACTTAAACCGGGTGCGGGCGGCCAGCCAGATCCCGGTGGCGGTGGGCTTCGGTATCAGCAAGCCCCGCCAGGCCGCCATGCTGGCGCCCCTGATTGACGGGGTGGTGGTGGGTTCGGCCCTGGTGAAAATCATGCTGGAGGCCGAAGACAAAACAAAAGGCGTTGCCCAGGCGGCAGCTCTGGCCCGGGACCTCAGTCAGGCCCTGGGCAGGAAATAAGCCCTCACTCCCTCCTCCATCTGGCAAAGGCCGGGGCGGTTTATGCCAACGGGCCGCCCCGGCCCCAGCCTGTTAATTCTTCCGGTCCACCCTGATCAGGGGAAATTATTTCCCCCTTTCAGCCTTCCCGTCTAGATTCATGGGTTGATAACTGTAGGCATATCAAACTGTTGTCATTTCCACCTCATGGCATGTTTATTGCGACAAATTCGAAGAACCTCTGATGCCAAAACACAGGGAAGGGTTTTCATGGCCATCTCAAGCATTCAATCCAGCCATCAAGCATACAGTCCGCTTCCGGTTCAAGCCGCTTCCGGCGGCGGGGTGAAAACCGCATCCCAAAGCGGGATGTCAGGCGATACGGTGCAGGTTTCGGATGAAGCCAGGGCGCTTGCCCGGCAAGCCGGGGCTGAATCCCAAACCGTGACAGGCGTCACGCCGGATCAGACCGCCAGCTCCCAAACGGAAGACTACGAGCTGCCGCTGGAGGCCTATGCGCTGCCGGACTGGTTTATGGGTCTTACCTCGGAGCTCAATATGGTAGACACCCAAATCGGCATCAAATACTACGAGTCCCGCCGGGCGCGCTACGATGCGCTCAGCACCAAAGAAAAGGACGACCTTGCGGAGTACAATTCCATTTTGCACGGATGCTTCAGGGATGAGCTCAAAAACCACGGTATCGAGAATTCAGTCGATTACTATCGGGAGATAGTGCAAAACCTAAACGGCGCCAGCGATCAAGTGGAACAGGCGGTTAAGCAGCGCCTGGGCGCCGATCCCAGGGCCATGCAGCTGATGGAGTATTTCGGACTGTCCCTGGAGTCTTAGGCGCATAAAAAAGGACGGAGGGCGACACGCCCCGTCCGCTTGCCATATAACTTCGGTGACATATCTTGGAGTTCATCAAACAGAAGTGAGCCCCAGGCTCCAAGACCATTCATTTTCCATCAGAAATAAAACGGCGGGATAAACTTGACTTATCTTTCCAAGAGCCATTTCAGGGCATCGATTTTTTTCCTGAACACCCGTACGGTCTCCGGATAGTTTTCGGAAAAGGCGGCATACATCCTGGAAAGGCCGTAAGGAAGATTGCCGGGGGCAAACACCGAGCATTTGCTTTCCAGCACCCCGTTGGCTTGATATATCCCGTTGATCAGCTTGGCAAGCCTTTCAATCCCGTCGGCAGAGAGCTTGCACATGTCGGCTTGGCTCAAATCGGTAAATTCCGCCATGCCGGGCGCCCACTCTTGGCCGTACAAAAAATCTTCCCAAGCAATACACAGCTCCTCATCGGTGATTTGCCCGATAACCCTGGCCGTATAATAATCATCCTCACGGTTCACTTCGAATGTGATCGGCATAGCGTCAACCTGCGCCAATAATTTATATTGCCCCCTCAAATACAGTATACGGTCAAAGGTTTCAGACATCGTCAAAAAAGCAGGCAGCCTCAAAAACAATTTCCCCGCTGAAATGGCGGGGAAATTCGCGGCGCTGCACTACGCAACGCCATATTGACTGTCTTGGCTTTAGACTAGATAACCTTGTTCAAGGAATATTCTATGATGCCTTCCGCGCCCAGCATCATGAGCTGGGGGATCAGGTCGCGCACCAGGTCCCTTTCCACCACTATCTCCACGCTGAACCAGTCGGAGCCGTAAAGATCGGCCACGGTGGGGGATTGCAGGCTGGGCAGGGCCTCCACCACATCCTGCATTTTGAGCTTGGGCACGTTCATTTTGAGCGCCACCAGCTTCTCGGCCTCCAGAGCACCCTGGAGCAATAGGGCTATCTGGTCTATCTTGCAGCGTTTTTCACAGTCCTTTTGGGCATCGTGATTGGCGATGAGCCGGGTGGTTGACTGCATCAGTTCGGCGATGATCCTGAGCCCGTTGGCCCGGATGGTGCTGCCGGTCTCGGTGACCTCCACCACCGCGTCGGCCAGGCCGTTGACCACCTTGGCCTCGGTGGCGCCCCAGGAAAAATGCACCATTACGTTGATGCCCCGCTCCTCGAAATAGCGGGAGGTGAAGTTGACCAGCTCGGTGGCCACCCGCTTGCCTTCCAGGTCCTCGACTTTTTCTATGTCCGATTTGCCGTCCACAGCCAAAACCCAGCGGGCGGGCCTGGTGGACACCTTGGAGTAGATCAGCTCACTGACATACACCACGTCCGAATCGTTTTCCTGTATCCAGTCATATCCGGTTATGCCCGCGTCCAGGGTGCCGTTTTGCACATAACGGCTCATCTCCTGGGCCCGCACCAGGGAGCATTCAATATCGGGATCGTTGATCTCGGGGAAATATGAGCGGTGGTTGACTCTGATGTTCCAGCCTGCGCTGGCAAAAAGTTTGATGGTGGCGTCCTGCAAAGAGCCTTTGGGGATGCCCAGTTTCAAGGGTTTTTTCATGATATAAACTCGCGCTTTCCGTCAGGATGAAAGGATTATTTTCCGTAGACCTCCCTGGGGTCGAAGACCGGCTCGCCGACCTTGACCAGATGATCACCTTCCACCCGGTGATGGAAGCAGGAGCGCATGCCTGTATGACAGGCCGCACCCCCAAGCTGCTCCACTTCAAAAAGCACTGTGTCGTTGTCACAGTCCACGTAGATATCCTTGATTTTCTGCACATTGCCGCTGGTGCCGCCCTTGTGCCAAAGCTCTTGGCGGGAACGGGACCAGTAGTGCACTTCGCCGGTTTCCAGGCTCTTTTGCCATGAGTCTGCGTTGATATAAGCCATCATCAGCACATCACCGGTTTCGGCGTCTTGGGCGATGGCTGGAATCAGTCCCCCGGTTTTATCAAAGTCCAGTTCAATCATGACCATCTGTCCTGTCATTTTTGTATACAGAAAAGACTATTTATCCCCGCGGGCCGTTCTTGTCAAGCCTTGGCCGCCAAAGTGCCGCATGCCGCGGAAATGTCACAGCCCCGGGCCTTTCGTTCCATGGCGGTCAGATGCCGTTCCGCCAGGCGCTCTTTGAACAGCCAGACCTGATTGGGGTCCGGAGGCCTGAAGGCCGAGCCCTCAAAGGAATTGAAAGGTATCAGGTTTATTTTGCATTTTAGCCCCTTGGCCCATTCCACCAGTTCGTCGGCCTGGGCCAGTGAGTCGTTCACCCCGCCCAAAAGCACATATTCCAGGGTGATGCGCCGGGTGGGTTTTAGGGGGTAGGACGCCAGGGCTTTGTGCAAGGCGGCCATGTCATAGCGCCGGTTGATGGGCATGAGCCTATTGCGCACCTCATCGTTGGGCGCATTGAGGCTCACGGCCAAAGAGGCCCAGGTTCCGGCGGCTAGGGCCACCAGCTTGTCCACGCGGCCCACGGTGGATACGGTCACCTTGCGCTGGCTCATCTGCAAACCGTGGGGGCCCAGGATGTGGTCCAGGGCTATGAGCAGGTTGTCCAGGTTGTCCAGCGGCTCGCCCATGCCCATGAAAACCAGGTTGGTGAGCGGCCTGTTTTCATCGGACAGCTCCCGGCCCGCCAGCACTTGGCCCAATATCTCCGAGGGAGTCAGGCTGCGCTTGAAACCCAAGGTGGCGGTGCGGCAAAAGGCGCAGCCCATGCGGCAGCCCACCTGGGATGACACGCACAAGGTGCTGTGGTCTTCCTCGGGCATGAGCACGCTTTCCACCCTGGCCCCGTCGCGCATCTCGTGCAAGAGCTTTTTGGTGCCGTCTTTACTGTGCTCGATCTTCACCGGGGCGTACCAGTTAAGCCGGGTGAGGTCTTTGAGCTGAACCCGGAAGGATTTGCTCAGATCACTCATGTCGTCCACCGAGTGGGCTCCGCCCTTATAGAGCCAGCGCACCAGCTGCTTGGCCCGGTAGGGTTTTCCGCCAAGCTCTCTTACCAAACCCTCCAGGGCGGACAGGCTCAGATCCCGCAGATCGGGTTTTTGGGCTGCATCTTTCTGCATGGGCTCTAATATACCAGTCCATTATCCAATGCGCCGTTGCCGGAGCCTCTCCAAGCTGACCATAGATAATCCGGCGCGATACCTCTTTATTACCGGCGGCCCCACGGCTAGAATGGACCATGGAGGATTAATCCCATGTCCAAAGAGCCGCGCCTGACCAAGCTGAACAAGCTCTTGGAGCCGTCACTTCCGGCAAACCTGTCCCGCCGTCTGCCCTCCCGGGAGCTTCAGGGGGCCTGGCGGCGCATGGTGGGCTCCGCCATCGCGGAAAAAGCCCGTCCGGTCGCTTTGGAGCAAAGCGGCATATTGGTGGTGGCGGTCAAGGGAACCATATGGCGGCAGGAGCTCAGCTTCCGCGCACCCGAACTTGTTGACGGCCTCAATGAGCAGGGTTTTGGCCTGGAGCGCATCAAGCTGGTGCTGGACCGCAGCCAGTCGCCCCCGCCGCCCCCCAGGCCGGAGCTGCCCGACCTGGATGAGAGCGAAGAGGGCCGGGTGAAAAAAAGCGTGGCCCAGGTGGAAGACCCCGAGCTGCAAAAAGCCCTGGCAAACGTGGCCCGGGCCGCTATGCGGGCCCGCAAAGCCGATCATATATAGCCTCCACCTCAGCGGTGTAATTCTGGCCCCGGCCATACACCACCAGGGGCGGCTCCACAATCAGCTCTTCCCCGCCGTTTTTCACAGCCTCCAACAGGGCCAGGGTGGCGGGCTTATGCCCCCGGCCATGCACCAGACGCAGGCGCTTGGGCGTAAGGCGCTGGGCACTCAGACGGCTCAGCATGCGCACCAGCCGGGCCGGGTTGAAACACAAGCTGAACCTGCCTCCCTTGGGCAGCAGCCTGGATGCCGCCGCGCACAGTGAACCGGGGCTGAGGGCCAGCTCATGCCGGGCCCGAGCCCGGGCGGCCCCGCCGGGAACCCGGCCCGACCCGGCGGCGTAAAAGGGCGGATTGCTCACCACCAGACGGAAGGCGTCCGCAGCCAGTTCTTCATGGGGCCGGGTCAGGTCATGGTGCAGCACCCGGCCGGGTACGGAGTGGCGCTGGAAATTTATGCGGCAGCAGTCCGCCGCCAGGGAATCCAGCTCCACCGCAGTGTAGGGGCCGGTAAGGCCCTTATTATGGAGCAGCACCGATATCACCCCGCAGCCCGCGCCCAAATCCGCCACCGCCCCGCGTACGGGCCTTGCGAAATCAGCCAGCAGCACGCTGTCAATGGAGAACCGGTAGCCCTCTTTGGGCTGGCTGAAAATGAGCCCGCCCAGGCGGTCTTGACTTATGTCATGTAAACTTTTCGTGTCCACCGGCGTCTCTACTGAAAAATAGTTGCGGGGTGTAGCCAAATTCACAGTTTGTCTTACCATATAATAAGCGGCATGTTCAGCGGTTCGTTTTACACCGCTTGACTCACAAGCCTGTGACATGCGAAATTTGAGGATGAAACCAATTGTAAAAACGGTAAAGTCAATTTGAACCCTGCAACCCTAGATGAGGAGAGCCTATGTCCACTCCACGTCATTGCCCAGGTTTTGAGGCCAATAAAAATCTGCAGGCATTTATCTGTAAATGCCCGTCTTGCGGAACCGAAAAAGAAATTTTCTCTGATGAATTCGACAAAGAGCACATCTGCCCCGGGTGCAAAGAAAAGATAGATTTTTCCAAGTGCACTTTGGAGACCTGATCAAAACTCCGGCGCGCACCGCGCGTTTACCCGGGCTCTTTGCTGGGCCTGGGTTCTTTATTGAACAAAACCCACTTGCCCCACATGGACCTTTGACATGCTGATCCGGCTGCGCAGGCTCCCCCGCATCATACTAGTGCTTCTCTTGCTTACGGCCCTGGCCTATGGCATCCGCTATGTTCCCAAATTAATGTACGAACGCTTCGGCTATTTGGGTTACAGCCGGATCAAGGACGATGTGGTTGAGGACCGCATCGCCAACCTGCTGCCCAGGCTGAGAGGTCTGAAAGCCAGGATCATCTGGTCCAGCGACCGCACCGGCAACCCCGACCTGTTCCTTTTGGATACCGATGAGGGCTCCATGTATCAGCTCACCCAAAACGGGTTTGCGGATACATTCCCCCGCTTCAGCCCGGATGGCTCAAAGGTGGTGTTCGCCCGGTCGGCCCGGCCCTATGTGCCAGAAGAAAAGCTGGACGACTGGCATATATTCATTTTGGACCTGATCAGCGGAGATGAAGAGATGGTGGCCCAAAAGGGCACCCATCCCCAGTGGGTCACCCAGCGGCGCATCAGCTTTTTGCGGCAGGGATATGTAATAATCCTGGATCTTGACACCAAGGAGGAAAAAGTAATCTGGGACGCCCAACAGGACGCTGGCGGCCAGGCCATTGCTTTTCCGGAAATGGACCCCGGCTATGCTGCGGACCGGGACCCCAATCTGCCCCGCCGCATGACCTTCACCGCCGTTGGCAGCGATAGCAATGCCGTGTTGTATGACCCCGCCCAAAGCGCCCTGAAGCCCTTGGGGCCGGGACGCCAGTCCACCTGGCTGCCGGTGAAGGGCGGTATCGTGTGGGTGGAGGACCAGGGTCCGGGCCGCTTTGTCATCCGGGATAAGAACGGTCCCTTGATCAATCCGCCCGGAGCCCACATCGCCCAGGAATGCCCCCGGGCCTCCCGGGACGGCCGCTATCTGCTCTGGGCCGGGGCCATGCCCAACTTTGAGATTTTCTTATGGCGCATAGACGCCCCCGCCGACGAGATTGTGCGGCTCAGCTTTGACCGGGGCAATGACCGCTGGCCGGATATTTTCATTTTGGACCAGTAATAATTTTACAGCGGCCTTTAACTTGATTCAGCAGAATAAATTCCCGGTGTTTTATCGGTAACTGAATATGGAAACATGTTGCCAAATAGAGTAATTTTGTCAGGATTATATTGATAAACAATTGTGTTTCATGGTATTTTTCAATGTGATCGCATCGAGGCTGCATAAATGCAGCCCTGCTATATATCCTGTACATATGTGACTTGTGCAGTCATTTCGTGTTGTTAGTGCCTTTGTTTATTAAGGCGGAGGCGTGTTGCAATCAGCTGGAGCTTTTGATGCTGGACCTGAAATTCGTTCGAGAAAACTTTGAAGCGGTAAAGCAATCCACCATTGACCGTCAAGCCATGGTTGATCTGGACTCTTTCGCCGAACTGGATCAAAAAAGACGCGATATTCTGCCCGAGCTGGAATCACTCAGGGCCAAAAGAAACCAGGTTTCCTCCCAGGTGGGCCGCATCAAAAAAGAAGGCGGCGACCCATCGGCGGTGTTCACCGAAATGAAAGAAGTGGGCGCGCGCATAAAAAGCCTGGAAGAAGAGCTGAAAGATGTGGGCGATCAGCTCAACGCCATTATGCTGACCATCCCCAATCCGCCCCACGAATCGGTGCCGGTGGGGGCCAGCGAGGAGGACAACCCCACGGTCGCCACCTGGGGGGAACCTCCAAAATTCAGCTTTGAGCCCCTGAACCACTGGGATATCGGCGAGAGGCTGGACATCCTGGATTTCGAGCGGGCCGCCCGCATGACCGGAGCCCGCTTCACGGTGCTCAAGGGTCTGGGGGCCAGATTGGAGCGCGCCCTGATCAACTTCATGCTGGACCTGCACACCGGCGAGCACGGCTATAAGGAAATTATTCCGCCTTTCATGGTCAATTCCCAGGCCATGACCGGCACCGGCCAGCTGCCCAAGTTCGCCGAGGATCTCTTTAAGCTGGAAAACAGCGATTACTGGCTGATCCCCACCGCCGAGGTTCCGCTGACCAATCTGCACATGACAGAGACCCTGGATGCGGACAGCCTCCCCCTGCGTCTCACGGCTTATACTCCGTGTTTCAGGTCCGAAGCGGGCAGCCACGGCAAAGACACCCGCGGCCTGATCCGCCAGCACCAGTTTGATAAGGTGGAGCTGGTGCATGTAACCCGGCCCGAAGACAGCTTCGACCACTTGGAAGAGCTGACCGGCAATGCGGAAGAGGTATTGAAACGCCTGGAGCTGCCCTACCGCAAAATAGTGCTTTGCACCGCCGATATTGGATTCGGGGCGGCGAAAACCTATGATCTGGAAGTCTGGCTCCCCGGGCAGGACAGATACCGCGAGATAAGCTCCTGCTCCAACTGCCTGGACTTCCAGGCCCGCAGAGCCGGCATCCGCTATAAGGAAAAAGGCCAGAAGGGCACCAGCCTGGTGCACACCCTGAACGGCTCCGGCCTGGCCGTGGGCCGCACCTTGGTGGCCATTTTGGAAAACAATCAGCGCTCGGACGGCAGTGTGGTTATTCCACAGGCCCTGATCCCCTACATGGGCGGCGTTGATGTCATCGAACCTTGATAGACAAAAGGAGGACAGCGGCAGCGTTATGCTAATGCAGCTATTGCGCCAGAGCCTTATCGTATTGCTTCTGCTTGCCGGGCTGATGCCGGGCGGCGCCCTTTGCGCTTTTGCCGACGTTAAAAACCCGCAGCACGCCTACCGCCTGGACAAGGTGGACCTGTCCCTGATCCTGTCTTTACGCACCAGCCAGATCAAGGCCGGGGAGCCCATGGTTGTGGACCATCCCCTCTATGGCAAGCTGGAGATATACAACACCCTGGACCCGGACATGCAAAAACGGGCCGAGGACCTATTAACCAAGCGCTGGCTGAAAAGCGCCGGCGTGGTGGCGGTGGATGCAGCCACGGGCCGGGTGCTGGCCCTGGCCGGGGTGAAGAACGGCCGGCTGGCCCCCATGGTGACCCTGAAGGCCGAAGCCCCCGCGGCTTCGCTGTTCAAGGTGGTCACGGCCGCGGCGGCGGTGGAGGAAATCGGCCTGAAGCCGGGCAGTAAGCTCAATTACATCGGAGGGGCCCACACCCTCTACAAATCCCAGCTCAAAAAGAAACTGCGCTACCGCCCCCACCGGGTAACCCTTAAAAGCAGTTTCGCCCGTTCCAACAACTCGGTTTTTGCCCGTCTGGGCTTGCATCATCTGGGCAAGGATGTCCTGACCAGTTATGCCAAGGCCCTTGGCTTTGGCCGCAGGCTGCAATTTGAACTGCCCGTTGGCATGAGCCGCCTGGTGGAGCCCACCACAGAGTTTGAAACCGCCGAGGTGGCCTGCGGATTCCACCGCTTCAACACCATCAGCCCCTTGCATGCGGCGCTTATGGTGGGTGTGTTTGTAAACCAGGGCTATTTCATGGAGCCCTTTATCGTGGACCGGGTTTTGGGGCCAAAGGGGAACGTCCAGTATCAGGGAGCCCCCTCCGGGAGCGGACGTTTGGTCAGCAAAAAAACCTGCGGCTACATGCAGGAGATGTTCAAGGCCACCGTGGCCTGGGGCACCGCCCGCAAAGCCTTCTACAGGGTGTCGCGGGACCGGGTCCTTAAAAACCTGGCCCTGGGCGGCAAGACCGGAACCCTGCGCGGAGCAGACCGCAAGAGCCTTTATGAATGGTTCGCGGGCTATGCGGTCAATCCCAAAAACGGCCGCACCTTGGTGGTGGGGGCCATGGTGGGCCACGGCAAACTGCGCCGCATAGAGCCCGAAGCCATAGCCCGCTTCATGATGCGGCAGGCCTTTGAGTCACCCTGGGGAAGGGCCGAAACCCCCAGCCAAAAGCCCAGCCACACCGCCAAGCTCAGCGGCGCGGACCCCAACACCCAGCGCACGGCCAAACCCTAGCCTGGGGATGATGCGCTCTTGGACTGCCGCCGCAGCCTGACCGGCAAGAGAATACCGGTTTCACTCGGCGCCGCACGGCGCCGCGCCGGATTTTTTGCATAATCATACGGTCTCTTGCCATCAGCTGAATGGTTAAGTGACCTGTTGCGCAGTTTATATGGGCGGATGATCCGGCTGCCGCAATTGGGCATTGGCTCCAAGACCGCCACTTCCCCACAAACCCATGAATGGTGCAGTCTCATGACCTCTTCCGAACGTGTCCGCAAGGTGCTGAGCGGTGAAATGCCCGACCGGGTGCCCACTGGCGAATTCGCCATAGATTTTGACACCGTGGAAAAAATAATCGGACATGAAACCTATTTGCGGGCCAAAGCCAAATCCAAGATGGCCTTTTGGGATGGCCGCCATGATGAGGTGATGGAGTCCTATATCAATGACCATATTGAGCTGCATGAAAAGCTGGACCTGGACATTGTCAACTTCCCCATGGCCACCTGGGCCATTCCCGCCCCCACGGATGACAAGCCCCCCCGGCGGGTGAATGAAAACACCTGGGAGGATAAATACGGCAGGGTTTTCAAGCTGTCGGAGATTACAGCGGATGTGGTCTGCGTGGAGGACCCCACCGCGCAGCAAAACCTGTACACCATGGACAGCGAGGTGATGGCCTCGGTGGAAGAAGCCCTGGCCAATCAGCCGGATCAGGCCAAGCCCAGCCTGGATGAACGCTCCTGGCGGGTGCTTGATCAAGTCATGGATCATTTTGCAGATGACAAATTCCTCATCGGCCCTTCGGGCGGCGAGGTGGGCATCGTTTTGCGGGGAACCATGGAGCAGGGCATGATGGCCCTGGTCTCTCAAAAAGACTTGATCGCAAAGGCCGTCCAGTACCTGGTCGAAAAACAGAACCGCCTGGACTCCATCATGATCCGCCCCCAGGCCGACGCTGTGATCTGGGGAGCGGATTTCGCCTTCAAATCGGGCGGGTTCATCGGACCCGATATGTTCCGCGAGCTGTTTTTTGATGCCAACAAAGCCCGGGTGGACAACGTCAAGAGCCATGGCAAGTTCGTGATCAAGCATTGCTGCGGAAACCTCAACAGGTGGCTGGATATGTTTGTGGAGCTTGGTTATGACTGCTATCAGTCCATCCAGCATTCGGCGGGCATGGACCTGGCCCAGGTCAAAAAGCGGATCGGAGCCGTTATGACCCTGTGGGGCGGAGTCAACGTTGAAAACATCATCGGGGGCAGCATGGAGGATGTGCGGGAGGATGTGCGCCAGGCCATGAAGGCGGCCAAAAAGGGCGGCCGCTTCATATTGGGCACCACCCACACCATCGCGGTGGGCTCCAATTACGACAATTACATGGCCATGCTGGACGAATACCGCAAATTGGCTGACTACTGATCGGCTTTCAAGCCCTCGAACGGCCCAAAAACATTGACTGACTGTACATGGTTGGGCTACCATTCCCTTTCGTGGACCGGCGGGACCCAAAAGGGACAGTTCCCCACCAGCCCACCCCAATCCGGACAATCTGGATTTAAGCCGCAAAGGGGGTCTTTTGCGGCCTGTCTGCCCCACTGGATTTGCAATGTGGCTTTTGAGGGAAGTTCCCCGAAAGCCGGTACAGGAAGGGACGAAACCGTATAATCAGGCCAGTTTATTGACTAGCTGCCATTTGGGCATAGCTCAAACAGCCGTGGTTTTCCTGGCGCCCTGGACAAACGAAAGCAGCTGAGGTTTTTGGTCTGCGTCAACCAGTCATAAAAGCCTTCCTGACACGCTTTACGTACAGCAGCCAAAGGAAACCAGACAGGTCCGGACCAAGAAAGACTCCTTTTTGGCCGGACCAAAACTCATCAGCGGCTGCGCCTTTGCCCTAAACTTCAGAGCATGCCGTATTTAGGCGGCACAGCTTGTCAAAACGGCTTGATTAATCCTATACTGCCGTGGATGCGGCGCGGAATCGTCTGCTGCGGTTGAATGCTGTGTGCGGAGGCGCATGAAATGCGGGTGTTCTGGTATGCGGTTGGATTTGCCTTCCTGGATATTTTCCCTCTTTCCTTTTACGGCGTGAACTTTAAGGAACGCCTAAACAGCATTCTGCAGTCCCTGCGCCTGTGCATACCAGCTTTTCTCAATATTATCACCTTATTAATCCTTATCATCACCATTACGGTGGTGGCGGGAATTTATATCGGCGCCACCGGTTGGTTCAAAGAATATATCGAAACCAACGATATGCCCCGCATTGTGGAAATAAACGCCATCAGCGATGCAAACCAGATCCTGATTCAACCATCCACCTTGGCAAGGTTTGCAGAGATAAAGGATGCCAATGGGGAAAAGGCGGTGCAGCAGGCTTACGGCTGGAGCGACGCCTTATTGCATTTTTATGACAAAAAGGGCTGCAGCAGCACCGATGTGACCCTGGGCCGCACCATCGATCCGGCGGACCCCCTGTTGGATTCACTGGAAATCATCTGGTCTTTGACAAAGGACAACCGGCTCTTTCAAGACCGTGGCGTGGGCCAAGTGGTGGTCACTCATGATCTGCTCAAAGAGTTGAAGTATGACCTAAGTCGAGACGGCTTCACACCGCCGAAGTTTTTGCAGATTCATTATAAAGGCATGCCTTGCCAGGTCCGGGTCAGCAGTGTATGCAAGAGCATCCGGGGCCGTAATGACTTCTTGATTACCGAGGAGTTCAGCCGCCAGATAACGGACAAGCTCTGGCAGCCGGCCAACCTCCACCAGGGCTTGACCCTGGGGCCCCTGCCCAAAGGCATCAATAAACATATCTTTCAAGCCAAAGTTCAGATGCATTTGGCCGACCATCTCCCGGCGCTGTCCGGCTCCATCGAAAAAAGCCCCCAAGGCGAACGCAACCTAGTGCTGCGGTTCGGGCGCAATCACAGGCCAACGCCCCGCAGCCTCTGGGAAAAAACCATCGTGCCCCAAATTCAAAAAGCGTTTCCCCAAGAACTGAAAAAGATCAAACTCAGATTCGGCCAGGATGCGGCCCGAAAAATACCGCCCCTTGATCCGAAAAGAATCCGGCACCTTAAAGCGTCAGTATATGTAAACAAGC
Source organism: Desulfarculaceae bacterium (assembly GCA_963675675.1). GTDB lineage: Bacteria > Desulfobacterota > Desulfarculia > Desulfarculales > Desulfarculaceae > Dethiosulfatarculus. The sequence goes on along the minus strand of OY776512.1, from coordinate 4,658,568 downwards.
TGGAACAGGTGCCGGATGTGGTCGATGCCTTAAAAGAACTGGGATTCAGCGAAAGCCGGGACGCTAAAGCCATGGCTTTGATTTTCGTGCAAATTTCAACTTTCGGTCAAGGAGTGATCCTGGCGGTGATAATAACGGTGGGGCTTTTAACCGCCATCAGCATAAGCCTGTCATTCGCCCAGCGCATCCAGCGCAAAACACCCGAGATCGGCATTCTCAAGGCCTTCGGCACCGGAGATTTTCTGGTTTTTTTGATCTATTCCTTTGAGGCCTTTATGATCTGGGCGGCGGCCATGCTGCTTAGCTGGGGGATCATAAACTGGGCGGCGGACGTGGTTAATGACAGGCTGGTGGAAATATTCACCACCCAAGGCGCCATCAGGGCGGGTTCCGGGCTGGTTAATATAGTGGCCATACCAAGCTGGCTGCTTTTGACGGTGGGCCTGGGGTCGCTTTTGCTGTGCTGGCTGGCAACCATGCTGTCCAGCTTCTGGGCGGTCAGGCTGCAGCCCGCCCAGGCCATAAAGACCGAGACCTGTTAGCAGGGTGTTGCCCGGATTTTATTCTAACCCCGGAGGTTAGTATCGTGTTCAAGACAAAATTCCAACCGGTTTTGAAAATGGGTTGGCGTTTAATGAGCGCCCTGGGCCGGGGCCTGTGGTGTTTTTTGGCCTCAAAAACCGTCCCCAGCGCCCCCAAAATCACTTGCCTGGTCATATTGGCCCTCGGCCTGGTGGTTGCGCCCATCGTTTATTTTGCAAACGCCCAAGACACCGGAAATGCTCTGACCATAAACCTGGTTGTCAATGCGCTTGAGGGCGACCAAAGCAAGATATCCGATTTTAAGTACAATATTGAACCGAAACTCGTAACCTCTAGAGGCAAACACTACCTTGGTTTTAATCTGAATACTCAGTATCTCTGCAGCCGGAATTTGTTCACACCCAGTTTTCCATTCTCCTTCAACAAAGCAGCCAGACGTTTCGAATTATCGGTTCCAATACCCTGCTCCACACCAAAACCACAACCGGGGCTTTTAAAATATCTTCAGGTTTATTTTTTGAATAGGAGCGGTAACAGCGTAGATCCTTCCAACCCGAAATTAACGGCAACTTCGTTGATTCTGTCCAAACCGTCTATCAAAAATCTCGAGATCGCCAGTCCGAAACTGTTAGGTTTCCACAGTGACGATTACTCGCTGGATAGTATCGAGCTAAGGCAAATCAGCGCCGAAGAGTTCTATTTGGCTTTTTTGGTTTCACCCAAAAAAGCGGGTTCCGCCATCCAGCCCCTCCCGGGCGGCCCTGAGGACAAAACCACGGCGATCGCGGGGGACGCCAAGGCCTCTCGGAAGCTTGCATCGGACCCCAAAACCGCAGACCCGAAAGACCCGGGGAAAAGCCGGCCCAAGCCCCATTATGTCAGTCCGGAAAAAACCCCAGCCGCAGACCCGCCCAAACCCAAACCCAAAACCGCCCTTCCCCCCAAGGGCTATCAGGCTAAATCCGGCATGCTGAACCTGTGGTGGGCCCAGCATGAGCGCTCCACCGCCAAGGATTACAAGCGTTTGCACGTGTGGTTCGGCCGGCGGGACAAACATGGAGTGTGGCGCTACACAAAGCAGACCGATGAAAAGCTCAGAACCGGGCTTTGGACCAACCTGCCGGGCAACAGCATCAAAGACAAAGGCACCCGTTTGGTGATCTCGGGCTGCAAGGTGTGGGATAAAAACCGGAACATCTGCACCAGCGAGGAGACCATCCCCATATCGGACAGCAGGTCCTCGCATAAAAAGCCCGGTGACTACGTGCTGCTGGACCCGGCCAAGCTGCCGGCGGAAATCGTACTGGACCTCCAATATTACCCTCCAGCCAGGCCGGAAGACAAAGCCCCAAAAGCCGAACCGGCCCCGGCTGCGGACCAGAAGGGATATTTGACGGTCTCGGCCAGTCTGGAGGATGTCCAGACAACCAGCCAGAATCCCATCTGGGTCTATGTGAAGATATATGACAGGCGAGGTCGGAAAATCAGTGTTCTGAGCTCCCAGGTCAATGCCCGGGGAAACGCCCTTTTCCCCTACAGTAAGCTTGATGGAAACGCTCACTCCGCCAGGCTGCTTGCCTTTTGGCCCTTTGCCCGCGCCGAGACCGGCTTTGAAACGGAAAGGGAGCGGGGCAGTGAACAAGGCGAAAACATCAGATACATATATTACCGTCCGGCATTTTCTGAAAGTTTTCCGATAGCGAAGCTGCGGAAACGCAAAACCTTCAGCCTGACCCTGCGAAGGCTGCGGGTATACGGTGATGAGGGTACTTTGTATAACGAGGAAGATAATGGAATACACGCCCTCCTGAAGGGGATGGGCATGATGGCCACCGAACCCGGCGAGGGAGTGCTGCAGGGCAACTATGACATATTGATTCCGATTTCTGATCAGCAGGGCCGCGGGCTTCCCGGTCTGATGTGTATGCTGATATTGGTTGACCGGCAAGGCAACCCTTTATATGGCTATGCCACCAGATCCAACGAAACCGACAGAGGTTACATCTGTGCGGTTTTCCCTAGAGATATTTTCAACCGTGATGTCACCGGGGCTTTGCTGTTTGTCTATTCAGAGGACTATCCCGGAGGTTATATCCCCGTGGTGGTTCAACTGGATACACGCACCGCCAGTATTTCCGAAGAACCAAATCTCCTTTCCGGAATCCAATATTCCGCACGACTGCAGGCCGTACCGATAGAGCTCAATCGTGGATGGAGCGTCGGCGCCGGCCGGCGGCCTGCCGCCGCCGCGGCTCCGCGGCCCGCCCCGGCAAAGCCCCGGCCGCTTTACACCCATCCCCGCCGCGGGGTGCTCAACGCCATAATGATAGACCAGAAGACCCGGCTTCCGTTGGGCGGGGTCGCCGCCTATCTGCAGGCGGACGGGAAAAATAAAGCCCTGGTCACCACCTCAGAAGACGGGCAGGTGTGCATACCCCTGCTGGAAAAGGGAACCCTGGCCCTCAAGGTTTACAAAAAGGGCTATGAGATCAAAAGCCCCAGACGGGCCATCAAGCCGCGCCAGGGATTCTTCGAAGTCGACTTCAAGCAAAAGAAAATAAAATACTTCGTTTCCTTGGAGCTTAAAGACAAAAAGACCGGGCGGCGTCTGGGCGAAACGGACGGCAAGGTGACGGCCACCGCCTGGGAAGGCGGCGCGAACATCGCCAAAGGGGTTTATAACGGCAACGGATATGTGAACTTCAAGGAATTGGAAGTGTCCCAGCTGGCCGATGGCAAAAAAGTGACCCTAAAGGTCTCCTTTCCGAACTACGGCTCGGGCCAGCAGTCTTTTGTGGTGGACAAAAATAAAGACAGCGAAGCTCTTGAATTGGTGCTATCTCCGGCCACCAGAGGCCTGATGGTGCTTATAAACAACGCCAAGAACTGGCGCGAGTATCCCGCGGCCCGAAACCAGCTGCGCATCTCTTTATTGAAATTCATCAAATCCGGCAACGCGGCCGCCAAGGATGAAAAGGGCTATCACACCTTGATATATTCGGCTTTGAACGGCAATCTGGCCGCCATGGACCTGGCGCAGCTGAAGAATGTGGAAAAAGACGCCAGCAGCCTCAAGGCCCTGTTGCGGCGCATACTGGGCACCTCGAACACCGAGCCCTACGCCACTTTGAAGGGGCTGAACCGCATCACCCATGACTTTGGCGAAGAGCTGAAAACCGCGGGCGGCTGGGATCTGATCCTGATCCTGGCCTTCAACCCGGACCTGATCATGGGGGGCGGGGGAGTGGACAAGGTGGCCCAAAAGCTGACCGGCGAGATGAACCAGGAGCTCAAAAACCAGAATATAAGGCTATATGTGCTGGATGTTTCAACCGGCGATGCGCCCCTGCCCCGGGAGCATCTGGAGAATCTTTGCCGCCAAAGCAAAGGACGCTACATTCCCCTGGCCAGGGGGGATGTGAAAACCCTGGCCGATAAAATGGCTGAGCTGGGCGTCAAGTAGACGCCGGAAAACCAGGAATTTTTTTAAAATCCAGCCTGATGCTTAAAAGGCTGTTCAAGGGATATTGGACAATTGACCACGGAGCCTGAGATGCTTTTCAGAAACCAGTCAAGGGGCGGCGCAGCCTTTCTGCTGATCGCCGTGGTGACGCTTTTGCTTTGGGGGGGCCGGGGCGCCTGTGCTCAGACACAGTACGACAGCTTTGTTAAGGACGATCAGGGCCGCGACATCCCGGTCATTGTGCTGAGTGACCAAGCCCCCTTCCACGCCAGCCCCGGAGGCCGGCTGAGGGGGCGGGCAAGATTCATGAAGAACTATTTCCTGCTGGATAAAAAAGAAGCGGGCGGCTCCATGTACTACCTGGCCGGGATTCCCGATGAGCTCAGCATCGATCTCAAGCCTGCCAGAGAGGTGGGCTGGTTCCAGGAAAAAGACGTATTGACCACTTTGGAAGCCCAAAAGGAAAACGGCGTATTTCTGAAAGGCCTGGTGGTGACCCGCTGGGATGCTGGAGGAGGAGGCCGCGAGGCGGTGGTGAAAGAAGCCTACCTGCGCAAAGGCCCCGGCCCCGAATACAAATCCAACCGCAAGGCCCTGCTCTACCGCTTTTATTACATATTCAAAAACATCAAGGCAGCCAAGAAAGACTATTATCTGCTTGGGGGCAGCGACACCATCTCCAACTCCATGCAGCCGGGCAACACCATTTTGGGCTGGATAGAAGGCACCCGGCTTTTGAAATGGAACACCCGGCAGGCCATCGAATTCGACAAAAGCACATTGAACCAGCGCCAGGGCAACCCGGCCAAGATATACGAAACGCCACGCGAAGTTCTGCAAAAGATGGAATCCGATCTGGTCGGCGGCAAATCAGGCAGCCTGCCGGAGCCTTTGGCCGAAGAGGACGTGAACACCAAACAATGGGCCTTTGACGCCCAGCGCTACCCTTTACTGAAGACTGAAAAGAATACAGAGCATCCTGAACTGGGCCCTATCATGAAGGTCGGCTTTATCGGCGACCAGATATTCACCGACGGCACCGGGGGTTCCTATGACCGCAAAAAGGGCGAAAAGGCCAGACAGAAACTGGCCAAGATGCTTAACTCGCTCAATGACCTGGATATTTGTTTTGTCATGGACTCCACCGGCAGCATGCGCAACTATTTCAAACCGGCGGCGGAAGCGGTGGAGCGTATCGTTTCCCACGTCAGAACGGCTTACCGCGCCCAAATCAGCTCCGGCGGGGAGGCTCCGGATATCCGGTTCTCCGTGGTGTTTTACCGTGATTTCGTGGATGACGACGGCGAACCGGACCCGAACGACACCTACCTGATCAAACGGCAGGGCTATACAGCCAACGACACCAGGATCAAGGATGTGATAAGCAAAGAAATCCGAACCCCCTGTGACGGCTGCGGCGGCGTTAATGACGAGCCCGAGGCGGTTTATTATGCCATTCACCAGGCCGTGATCCGGGGTGCGCCCGAAGTGCGGGAAAACGCCCATAAGGTAATCATTCTGATTGGCGACAAGGGGAACCACGTACCGGATAAAATGGGCTACTCCAGTAAAAAGATAGCCAAAATCCTGGTCGACAACGGCTATGAATTTTATCCCATCCAGGTGGTTGAAAACGAAAAAATATACTCTGATCAAGACTGCGGCATCTTCCAGTATCAAACCCAGCAGATTTGCGACTGGATGGATAAGGCCACCGGTGGAAAAACCCGGGGATTTAACAGCAATGACCCTGACCAAGTGGCCGCGGCCATAGTGAAATACGCCCAGGGGGCAATCAAGCTGGCCCAAGACAGCCAAACCGTGGGCAAGACCTTGCTGGCCGGTGAAGGCCTGAAAGAAGGCTTTAAAAAGGTTGCCGGCGGCAACTCCGCCTACGGCCTCAAGATTCAAAGACGCATGACCAAACTCATGCAGAAGCACGATATAGACCCCGAGGCCTTCATACACGGCGGCATCAATCCTTTTGGCGAGGGATGGATAGCCGAACGCGAAACCAAAAGCCAGGCCAGGCAATGTAAGACCATGCTGCTCTTGGAACGCAGCAACCTGAACCTTCTTATCAGCATTTTGGTCAATATGAACAAATCGGGCATAGACCAGCACCGCCTTTTGCGCATGTGGACCACGGTGGTGAAGGAAAACCTGGGAGAGGTCAACGTCAAGAAAAAAGTCGGGGACCTGCTCAATGTCCACCTTGGAATCCCGGTGCGCATGAATCTGCTCAAACACTCGTTCGGTGAAATTTTGGCCATGCCCAAACTTCAACTGAAAAGCGAGATGCGCCTGCTTCATACCAAGCTAAGGCTGCTCAACTGCCTTTCCACCGAAAGAAAATGCGTGGTCCGGGACGGCCAGGTGGAAGACATCGGCGAGAAAAAAATATGGTGGGATCTGCCGGAGCAGATCAGCGCGGGCAGGGGTGAAGGCAAATACGGCTGGATAGCAGCCGATGAAATGCCATAAAAAAAATGGAGGCCGCCGCTAGGCGAGTAACAGGGTTTATAACAAGGCGAGCCGGTCTGGTTCCGGGTGCAAGGTTTAAAAAAAAAGGCGCGTCCTTTTGCGGGCGCGGCCGGCCCGGTGGATTTGGCCATAGGGGAAGTTGTAAACAGCCGGTATATGGGCGCGGCTGTCTTCAAAACTCAGGCATGCATGAATAAGCAAAAAGGGAGAGGAAAATGAAGAGGAAAAAGGAAAAGGGGATCGTTTTATACAACCAGGCCGCAGCGGCAGTTGTGCTTTTGCTGCTCATCATTATCATGGCTGCTACCTGCGGCAAGTCATCAAAATCCAGCTCGTCTTCGCGGTCTTCGACTCCACCGCCCAGAACCAAAACCGTTTACGTGCCCAAGGTGGAGACCAAGACCGTTTACGTGGACAAACCGGTCAAAGAAAAACCCCCCGAGGCCCCCCAGGGCCCCGGCCAGGATACGGTTCAAATAGAGCAGGATAAGGCAAAAACCAAAGTTGATGACGGCGCCAACAAAAAGGGCCAGGCCGAAAAGAGCGGGAAGACCGCCTTCCATTACCTCTTGGAGGGCTGCAAGGCCTTAAAGAAGGAGTCCCCGAACTTCCCCGAAGCGGTGAGGCTGCTGACTCTGGCGCTGGATAAAAAGGATGGGTTCAAAAACAAAACTCAAAAAGCCGGCGCTTATTGGAACCGGGCCATCGCCCATAAGGGCAACCTTTATGAAAAGGGATATAAGCTCGACCTGGAGCGGGCCGAGCAGTTGGACAGCAGCGTGGTGAAAAAAGAGGGCTTGGATGTGACCAACCCCGCCAGCATCAGGAAGGCAATGTACGAACCCGATATATAGAACCGAAAAAGCCTAAATACCAGCCCCGGCCGGAGCCTGTTCAGCCCGGCCGGGGCCGGTGCGGCCGATTGTCAGCAGGTAACGGGCATCCTTAATTTGCGGGCGTGACAATGGATAACAAAGCAGGCGAAGAGCGGCTGGCCTTTCATGCGCAAAAGCTGCGGAAAACCTATGGATTGAAGCGGATTCCCCAATCGCCCTTCGGCGAATGCCGCCTGGGCATGCCCACAAACGGCAAGCCCTGGCGCGACCGCTGCGGGAGCGATCCCAAATGCCGCAGTGACTGCCCCCGCTGCTGGACCCTGAATATAAACGAGCTGAAAATACCCCAAGGCCGCATAACCGCCATTTTGGGGCACAGCGGCTCCGGCAAAACCACCTTGCTGAATCTGCTGGCCCTGTTGGACAGGCCGGACCAGGACAGCGGCAAGCTGAGCTTCCGTTTCTCCTGGCCCGAACGGGGGGCGCTGGAGGCGGATTGTCTGGGCAAATCACCCCATATCAGCCCGGCTCAAAAGCTGTCTTACAACCAAATGCGCCGGCACCTGTTCGGGTTTGTATTTCAATCCGGACATTTAAACAGCAACCTCAATGCGTTTTGGAACATGGTCCTGACTCAGGGGCTCAGCGGAGCGCCCATGCCCAGGATGAAAAGCCGGGCCGCCGCGCTGTTTGCGGATATTGGATTTCCCATGAACCGGCGCAGGGCGCTGCCGCGCGATCTTTCCGGCGGGGAGTATCAGCGCATCGCCGTGGCCCGCGCCCTGGCCCATAACCCCCAGGTGGTGTTTGCCGACGAACCCACCGGCAATCTGGACCCGGTGAACGGCAAAAGGGTCATTGATCTTTTGAAAAACTGGCGTGAGGCTGACGACAAGAACACCTTGATTCTGGTTACCCATAACCCGGACCAGGCCCTGAAACACGCCGATAAAATACTGGTGCTGGCCGGGGGCCGGATTACCTTGAGCGAAAAAAGAAAAGACATAAACCTGGATGATGTGGGGCGGGCTTTGCAGGATGGAGCTGAAAACGGATACCCCCAATACCGCCAAGCCTGCAAAAAACAGCCGGGCCCGATATCACAAAACCCGGGCTGATAAGCGAGGAAAACATGAATCCTCCAAGGTTGATCGCCGCTGTAATCGGCGTGTTGCTGTTAATGCCTTTAATGCTGTGGGGCTATGCGGCGGCCGGGGACCCCAGCCAGGATGCGGTGGAGGCATGCTGGAAGGTGTTCGGTTTTGAAAAGCAGCTGCGGGCCGGTCTGGAGCAGATGCTGGATAATCCGGACGGGCTCTCGCTTGAGCTGAGCAAAGAAGAGGTCGGCGAATTCTGGGAGCGCCTGGAAAAAGACGGGGCGCTTAAACGGATTGAAAGCCAAGGCAAAAAACTCATTGCCAAAAACTTCAGCGAATCTGAGCTGAAGGCCTTGTCCGAATTTTACAGCTCGCCGCAAGGCCGTTCGATCATGGCCAAAATGCCCAAGTTCACGGCTGAAGCCAACCTGATGCTGAACGAGGAGTTCCTGCCCGCGGCTCAAAGAATCCTGGGTGAAATGAATAACCCTGGAGATCACCATTGAGCGGGTGCGTAAAGCCTCCCGGAGAGCCCTTGGCATGAAAACGGGCAGCGAAGCATTGGTGCAGCTGAAAGACCTGAAACTGTCCCTGCCCGGACCGGCGGGGCAGGTTGAAATATTAAAAGGGGTGTCTCTCAGTTTGCAGGCGGGCGCTAGCCTGAGCATCATGGGCCCTTCCGGAGCCGGAAAAACCACCTTGCTTATGGTCATTGCCGGGCTTGAGCGGCCCAGCAGCGGGCAGGTGAGGATTCTGGGCCGGGATTTAAGCCTTTTGGATGAAAACCGCCTGGCCCGCTTCAGGCGGGGGCAGGTGGGCGTGGTCTTCCAGGCCTTCAACCTGGTGCCCAGTCTCACGGCCTTGCAAAACGTGGCGCTTGCCCTGGAGCTTTCCGGCCAGGCCAAGGCCTCCCAAAAGGCATTGGATTGGCTGGACGCGGTGGGGATGGCCGCAAGGGCGGATCACTATCCGGCCCAGCTTTCCGGCGGGGAGCAGCAGAGGGTCGCCCTGGCCCGGGCGTTCGCCCCCCAGCCGAGCCTGATCCTGGCGGATGAGCCCACCGGAAGCCTGGACGAAGCCATGGGGGCCCAGATTGTGGACATGCTGTTCAAGATGCAGAGCCGGCAAAAAAGCACCTTGATCATCGCCACCCACCGCGCCGATTTGGCGGATAGAAGCGATGTGGGCATGACCATATCCAACGGTTTATTGCACAAAACCCGGGACCCGGGGGCGCTGTGAAACGATATCTGTTCAATAGCGGATGGATGCTGCGCCTGGCCTGGCATGATCTCAAGGGAGGCCGCCGGGCCTTTTGGGGCATGCTGTCGTGCATGATTCTGGCCGTGGCGGCAGTCACCTGCCTGTCCCAGATAAACTGGTCCATCCAGAAATCTTTGCAGAACAACTCCCGCACCCTTTTGGGCGGAGACTTCCAGTTCACCATGAGCCACAAGCCCCTGGACCAAAGGGGCCTTTTGTATCTGGCGTCCAAGGGCAGGGTCACTCAGGGCGTGCGCCTGAGGGCCATGGCCACCTCACTCAAGGGCAGAAATCTGTTGGTGGAATTAAAAGCGGTGGACCAGCATTATCCCCTTTTGGGCCGCTTGAGCCTTTTGGGGGGCGTGAAGTTGCAAGATGCCCTGAGCCCGGATAATGGCGTCTATGGAGCGGCGGCCGATGAGGCCATGGCGGCCCAGCTGGGCATCAAAACCGGCGACAGCTTCATGATTTTGGGGGTGCTGTTCAGGCTCAAGGCCCTTATCCGGAGTGAACCGGACCGGGAGCTGGCCGAACTGGCCCTGGGACCCCGGGTGATGATCTCCCAAAAGGGCCTTTTGGCCACCGGGATGCTTTCCCCCCACTCGCTGCCCAAATACACCTACACCGTATTGCTCAAGCATCCCCAAGAGATGGACGACATCGTATACCGCCTAAGAAGGGCCTACGCCAGGCAAAAGGCGGAGATAAACACCCACCTGGATGCGGTGGACTTTCTGAGCCAGCCCCTTGAATGGATTGTTTTGGTGCTGATGCTGCTCAGTTCGGCCACGGTGCTGGTGGCGGGCCTGGGCATCGGCTTCGGGGTCCGGATTCACCTGGACGCCAAAAACCGGCTCTTGTCCGTGCTGCGCAGCCTGGGCTGCAGTCTTGGAGAAGTGTTTCTGGTCTTTTTCATACAGGTGGGGTTTGTGGCCCTGGCCGGCTGTCTTTTGGGAGCGGCTCTGGGATGCGTCGGAACCATATTCATTACGGACCATATCGCGGACCAGACCGGGCTGGCCCTGCAAGCCCACTGGTGGACCCCCCGCATCCTGGCCGGACCCGCCATGGGCCTGGGCACTGCGCTCATATTCTCCCTAAGGCCGCTTTGGTGCGCCAGCCGCATATCGGTGGCCCAGCTCATCAGGGGCAAGGTTGATGCGGCCGGCCGGCAGCAGGAGAAGCTTTTTTGGGGGCTGGCGGCGGCGGCGGCGGGCTTATTGCAACTGGCCATCATCTGGACTTTCCTGGGTAAAGCGCTGGTTATCCTGATTTTCGCCGTGGTGGCCGCGGCCCTGGCGGTGGAGTTTTATGTAATGGGCCGCTTGCTTTTCGGCCTATTCAAAAAACTGCCCGCCTTCCAAAACCCGGTGATCTCGCACGCTTTTATGAAAATACAGCAGCCGGGCGGCAATGCCCTCAGCCTGGTCATGTGCCTGGGCCTGGCGGTCAGCATGCTCAGCGGCATCCTGATGGTGGAAACGAGCCTGCAGGAATTTCTAAACCGCAGGGTGCTTAAAGAAAGCCCGGCTTTTTTCTTTCTGGGTCTTCAGCCCCATCAGGTGAAAGAATTTCAGCAAACCACGCGTCAATTAGATGGGGTGAAACAGGTGAGGACCGAACCGTCCTTGCTCGCCAAGATAACCGCGGTCAACCGGGACCCGGTTGTCGACTATACCTGGAACACAGTAATCGACACCTATATGGAGCAGGCGCGTCCCATCAGCCATGCCGGCGCGCAGCCGCCCGGCGCCTCCTTAAGTGAGGGCGGCTGGTGGCCAGCCGATTACCGGGGCAAGCCCTTGATATCGGTGGACGCCTGGATGGCCAGATTACTGGGGATCACGGTCGGCGACACCTTGACCCTACGCATGTCGCGCTCCGAACTTACAGCAACCATTGCCAATCTGCGCCGGTTCGATTGGCGCAGCCTGCGCCTGTACCACCCGGTTATTATCAACAGCTACGCGGTGCGCAATGAGCCCGGCACCTATATGGCAGAGGTGTTTGTGGAACGCAAGCAGGAGACGGAGCTGCTCTCTTTGGTGTCCGCCTATTTCCCCAAGGTGCAGGGCATAAGCCCCCGCATGGCCATGGCGGAATTCAACAAAAGGCTGAGCGCCCTGGGCGACGCCCTGGGCATGGCCGCGATGCTTTTTCTAATCTGCACCCTTTTGATGCTGTGGCAGGCGGTCAAGATGAGCCTCAAGACCCGGAGCTACGAAAATGCGCTCTGGAAGGTCCTGGGCGCCACCAGGGCGGATCTTTCCATGACCCTGGTGGTGGAATACGGGCTCATTTCGGTTTTTGCGGTGGGGCTGGGTTCTTTCAGCGGATGGGGGCTGGCCAATGCCATCAACTCATTATTGCTGGACAACCCGGAAGTGTTCGGCCTTGCCACCATAGGAACCATTGGCGGGCTCTGCATTCTGGTCAGCCTGCTTTTGTGCCTGGGGCAAAGCATAAAGATATATCATCTGAACATCAGAAAACTGTTTGGAGAGCTATAGGCAAAAGCGGCGGGTATGCCTTTGGGGCCAAAAATATGGGGAAGTGACGAATGGAAAAGGTCAGGCTTAAGGTGTTTAAAAAAATGTGCAGGCTTTTGGTGTGCCTGTTTTTATTCAGCGGAATCTGGAGCGCAACCGCCTGGGCGGACCCCTGTAACGCAAAGCAGCCATGGCGCATAGGTCCGGATACGGTCAAGGAATATCAAGGAAAAATCAGCGGCAAGCTGAACGAGCTGGTCGTAAAGTTGACCCAAAGCCCCCAGGCCAGGAACATTTCCTCGGTGGCGGTTTTGGACGCCAAAGGCCCATGCAAGCAGGTAACCGGTTTTTCCATCCACGTGACAAAGGAAATCCAGCGCCTGCTTTTGAAAACCAAGCGGATAAAAAACGTGGTGGAGCGGCGCAATCTGTATGAACTGAACGCCGTTATGCGCCGGCAGCAAAGCCCTGACATTGATGAGACCACCCGGGCCGAATTCGGTAAAAAACTCGGCATCCGGGGAGTTCTCATTCCCGAGATAAGCAGGCAGGGGCATTCATACTTCATCAACTGCCGTTTCGATGATCTGGAAAAGGGCGTAATCCTGGATCAGGAATCCGTCACCATTCCGGAAAACGATCTGATCCTTAATCTGCTCATGGATAAGCCCAGGGCCGACCTGGTGGTGAATGTAACCCCATATGAAAATGCGAAAATCACCCTGAAAGACACCGTCAAGCAGGCCAAAAGCAGCGGCGTGATGTTCAAAAACCTGCCTCTGGGGGTCCATACCCTGTCCGTCAGCGCACCCTGTTTCAAACCGGCCGAATACAGCATCTACCTGCCCGGGGACCTGACCCTGCCCAAGGTGCGGCTGAGGCCCATGCTGTATTCGCTTCACATCACAGCCATAATCCCCAAAAGGCGGCCGGGGATAGTTACGGTGCATGACCAGGAACTGCCCATAGACCACACCGGCTTCACCTCGGTCAAGCTGCCAAAGGGAAAATACACCGTGACCTTGAGCGGAGACAGCTTCCGCCCCCAAACCCAGGAAGTGGCCATCAATTGCCGAGACACTTCCATAACCTTCGACTTCGGCTCCCCCGAGACCTACAAGAACAAATGGGGCATGGAGTTCAAGAAAATCAAGGTCCAGGACCGGGGTTTTCAGATGGGCAGCCCCAAAAACGAGGAGGGGCATCTGCCGGATGAGGAGCCCATACAGTCCCTTTCCATAGCCTATGAGCTTTACATGCAGACCACCGAGGTCACCCAGGCCCAGTGGAAGGTCTTCATGAAAAACAGCAGTTTTTTCCAGATGGACGGGGACAAGCGGCCGGTTGAGCGGGTTTCCTTTAACGACGTGCAGGATTTCATAGCCAAAATAAGCGCCAAGGACCCAAGGGGAGACTACCGCCTGCCCACGGAAAAGGAATGGGAGTATGCCGCCCGGGCCGGTTCCAACGGACCCTTTTGCTTCGGCTCTTCCAAGGCCGAACTATTTCATTACGCCTGGTTCGCGGGCAACGCCAAAGGCAGTACTCAGCCGGTGAAAACCAAAAAGCCCAACAGTTTCGGGCTGTATGACATGCATGGCAATGTGTGGGAGTGGGTGCAGGACCAGTACTGCCTTTATAAGGGCGCCCCGGACCGCGAGCAATACACCGGCCCCGAATGGGCCAAGTTCAGGGTGCTGCGGGGCGGATCATATCTCAACGATGCCGTAAGGCTGCGCAGCGCCCAGCGCAACTTCACCGATGAGGACACCAGGGTGGATGATGTCGGCTTCCGGTTGGTTTTTGTACCAAAAGAGTGATGCCGGGAATCTGGTCCGCCATGGCGGAAAACCGCCCAGTGAGGCGGTCAACCCCGATGCGGATTGACCTCGGAAACACCGCCGGGTTAGTATGGGCGCATCAATGCCACAAGCCGGCTGTAGGTCGCGGGAAACTCAACCGGCTGACCAAGACGGAAAAAATCCGCGCCGCCTCCCCCGCCCGGGGACTGATCAACCGCCCGGACGGAAAGGGGTGAAACAGCCCCGGCCGGGGTTTGGGCGTTCTTGCGGCCGGACTTGCGGGCCCGGGCAAGTCAGAGCCCGGCAGGATTTATTGTTTTGTGCAGTCCCAATTACTTAGTTCGTGGTGAGAGAGACATGATAAGAGATGCAGCAACAAGCGATTGCCCGAAAACCACCGCCAAATCAAAATCCGTATTGAGCGTATTGCTCGGCTTGATGCTGATTGCCGGGTTTGCCGCCGTCAATCCGGCCCGGGCCGGGATAAAGGCCAAATCCGGCCTTTTGGCCATACAGATTGCGGTCAAGTCCTCAAACGGCAGCTTGAGGCCGGTGAAAAGGGTGCGCGGCTGGTATATGGGCAAGGGCTCCAAGCACTATTTCAACGAAAAGACCGACTACAGGGGATGGGCCTTTTTCACCGTCATCAACGATGTATTCGCCAATGGAAATTCCAGCGGATCGATCAACTACAGCAGCCCGGACTTCAAGATAGAAAGAATCGAGTTTGATGACGGCGGCTACGAGAGCTTCGGGACCGGCAGCGGATTCATCCGCTCGATTGCAGTGGACCAGAACCTTCCCATTGATCTGATAAAGATCAAAACCAGTTCCCGCAATATTTCATCAGCCGCCATCACCTGGGAGAAAAGCTCCCGGCAGGCGGCCTATTATTACATCGGCAGCTTTCCCTTCAGCGGCTGGACCCCGCTTTTAGAAAAGACCTTGAGATACCAGGCCAAGGAACTGGAAAGGGAAATCATAAGAAAGAACCGCGATCCTTCCAAAAACTAGCCTGCGGGCGTAAGCGGAGCGGTGCCCCCGGTTTTTGCGCAAATCATGATGGTGCGGTTTAAGAAAAGAAAAACCCGGCCTTATGCGTCTAATAGCCGTTGCCGGACCGGTCCCTGCGTCCGGACATGGGCTTTTTGGCCCGCGCTTTTTCGCAGCAGTTACACACGGTCAAACCGTGGGAGGCCCAGCATGCCCGGCTCCAGCAGATTGATCCTCATATTGGTTGCCGTAGCCATCCTGCTGAGCCCTGCGCTCTCTTTTGCCCAGACCGGGTCGGCCGCTAAAAGCGTGCTGGTATTGGGTTTCAAGCAATACCCGAGGGACCTTGCCTGGAGCAAAGAACCCTTTGAGGCCGGGATGGGGGTGGTCAGGCAAAAACTCAGCCAGGCCGGACTCATGGTTCTGGATGAAACCGCCATTGAGGCTTACCGGGGGGTGGCCGACCGCATAAAAAGGGGCTTATTGAATAAAACCGCCCTGATTGAACTGGCCAAGGCGGCCAAGGCCGATTGGCTGGCTATCCTGGCCATGAGCGTTCAACGCCGCGAGGTCAGCATAGATAATCCCTATAATCACGTGATCCTGCACATGCGCATGCAGGTAATCGGCCTGAGCCTGAACCGGGTGCTTGCCGCCAGTAAAAGCAAGGCCAAGATTCATCTGTCCATGGAATTCCCCACCCGCAGGGATTGGGTGCGGGCCGAAAGTTCCGCCGCCCGTGAAGCGGCCCAGAAGGGCATGATTGAAATCACCCCAAAGCTGGCCGCCCGGGTGCGGCCCGGAACCACTCAGCTTTACCTGGTGCGCTTTGAGCATTTTCTGGATCAGCATATCAACTCCATCATCAGTGATTTCAGAAAGCTGGACCTGGTTTCCGCACTCAAGATCACCCAACAGACCCAGCGCCTCACCCGGGTGCAGATAGAGAGCAGCCAGCCAGCGGAGGATCTGCGCCAGGGGCTCAATGGGGTGCTATTAAACCACGGCTACAAGACCTTCAGGGTCCATGTCTCCGGCAACATCCTGAGGTATGAAAACACCACCGAGTTTTAGCCCGCATATTTCACGAAGGTTGCGCGTCCGGCTGCGCCAGCGGTCCATATGCTGCGTTGCCGGCTGCGTTCCCGCCTCGATGTAGCTTAGGCTACACCTACGGCACTCGCTTGCCGGACGCCTTGCCTCCGGCCCGCTGGCTGTGCCGGGTCTGGATGCAAATTGTCCCTGAGAAATGAAGGGACTTTTTTCATATAGAACCCATAAATTCCAGCTTGTTGCGGACTGCCGCCCAACCCTCGTGAAATATGCGGGCCTAGCCCGGCTGAGATATATTTCCCAGGCAGTTTATACTCCCGTCAGGCCAAGCCTTGTGCGCCTACTCCCCGGATCAAAAAACGGACCGGTTTGAAAGAAACCCCCTCATAGCCGCGTATGAATAATAAGCGGAGAAGTTTTTGGTTTCGACCGGCTAGGGGAGGCGTCATGCTGCGGCCAGTTTTTTTCATCCTGAAGTGGGCGGCTTTACTGGCTTCCGGCCTGGTTACGGTTCAGATCATCAGGCAGGCCCCGGCCATCCTGGGCATGATTAGCCTAAAAGCCCTGTGGCCCTATCTCACGGTATGCGGGGGATTTCTGGTGGCATACGCCCTGGTCATCCGGCGTTTCGTGGGTTCATTGGAGATCTTGCAGCACGAGCTTACCCACCTGTTCTTCGGGCTGTTGTTCCTCAAAGTGCCCACCCGCATCATGGCGGTGGACGAGCCCCATACCGGACTGCGCGGCGGCGAGGTGCAGATGGTGGGCGGGAGCGGCGGAGGAAACTTCATCATCGGCTTGTCGCCCTACTGGTTTCCTCTTTTGGCCGTGATCTTCTGGGGCATTTTCCAGGTGGTGGACGTATCCCACGCCCATCTGGCCAAGCAGGCCGTGGCCATCAGCTACACTTGGTTCATGCTGATGAACTTCAAGCAGCTTCATTTCGGCCAGACCGATCTTCGCAGCCAGGGGCTGTTTTACTCCTGCATCCTGCTTTTTAATTTGAACCTCTTAGTGCTGCTACTGGTGGTTTTCTTCCTGCAAGACCAGGCGGGCGGGTTTTTAAGCCTGCTCAAAGCTGAAATTCCGGACTGGAACAATCTGCTGCCCAGCCTTCCCGAGCTGCCGGACTTCGACTTCAGCTTCGGCCTGGGCGCAGGCGGCCAGGAGCCGCCCGCCCCGGACCCGGGCCCCGGCGGAGCCGAGGGGGGCAATCCCCAGCTTTTGGAAAACGGCGGCGGCGGCCAGGAGGGGAGCCCCAGGGATGACGGCAGCTACCTGTATTTTTGATAGGCGGTCTATGTGCAGCCTGCCCGGGCTGCCAAGCAACGGGTTCAGGAAGCGGTTTTCCCCATGCAGCCGCTTTTTATGCAACCCCGGCGCGCCAATCCGGGTTAACATAAGATTTGGGATATGCTATTTTATTCGCCTATGGGAAAACATGCATGCCCGGCTGCCAGCATCATGATGAGTCCTTAGGGAGGGAGCCTCAGATGCACGCCTGCGCATCAAAGCTAATCAGAAGGGGCTTGATGACGGCGTTAGCGCTATGCCTTGTCTTGGCCGGCGCCGGGGGGAGCCTTGCCGCCGGCAAGGGTCTGGGCGGAGTGGTGCGCATAAAAACCCGGACCGGCGGCAGCCTACGGCTCTATGACGGCAGCTACGCGCTGATTATAGGGGTGAGCCGCTATGAGCACTGGCCCCATCTGGAGAGTGTGCCCGGAGAGATAAGGCAGGTGGCCGCTTTAATGCGCAAGCAGGGATTCAAGGTGCAGGAAATCCTGGACCCGGACAGCGGCCAGCTTGAAGACGCCTTTGAGAACTTCATAGAGAATTATGGCTATCAAAAGGAAAACCGGCTGGTTTTCTTTTACTCGGGCCACGGCTATTCCCCCGCCTCCGGTAAAAAGGGCTACCTGGTTCCTCGCGACGCCCCCAGCCCCAACCGCGACCGCATAGGCTTCCGGCGCAAGGCCCTGCCCATGACCCAGATCCTAGCCTGGGCTAGGGATATGGAGGCCAAGCATTCTCTTTTTCTGTTTGACTCCTGCTTTTCCGGCACCGTGTTCACAGCCAAGTCCCGGCCCGTGCCCCGCTATATTGACATCAAGACCGCCCAGCCGGTGCGCCAGTTCATCACCGCGGGCAGCGCCAGCCAGGAGGTGCCGGCCAAAAGCGTATTCACCCCCTCTTTGATCCGGGCGCTGGAAGGAGAGGCCGACCGCAGCCCCAAAGACGGCTATGTCTCGGGCAGCGAACTGGGCGAGTATCTATTGGAAAGGGTGAGCTACTACAACCCGGCCCAGACCCCCCAGTACGGCAAGATCCGGGACCCGGAGCTGGACCAGGGAGACTTTGTATTCGCCCTGGCCGAAAAACCCGTTCTGACTCCCCCCAGGCCCCAGCCCCCGGCTCCCCCCGCGCAGGCCCCGCCGCCACCAGCGGCCAAGGGATCTGCGGATCTTTTCATCAGCACCGAGCCGCCGGAGGCGGTGGTCTATCTGGACGGCCAGCGCAAGGGCCGTTCGCCCATCACCCTGCAGCTGATTCCAGCGGGCGAACACAAGATTGTGGCCCGCAAGGGATACATGGAGCATAAAACCTCTGTAAAGCTTTTACAGGATGATTTATTGAAACTGCATCTTAAGCTCAAGCACCAGACCGGCAGTCTCAAGGTCTTCAGCAAACCGGCCGGAGCAACCTTGTATATTGACGGCAAAGAACTGGGCAGGACCCCCTTCCAGGCCATTGAGGTCCCCCTGGGCAAGCGCAAGATAGAGCTGCGCCTCACCAAAGACCGGGAGCGATTCAGGTATTGGCAGCTTTTCGAGGTGAAGCCGGGCTCCAACCGGCTTACGGCGCAGCTTATGCAAAGCACCGGCAGCCTCAAGGTCTTCAGCCAGCCGGATGGAGCCAGGCTGACCATTGACGGCAAGAGCTACGGCAAGACCCCGGCCGAGGTGCGGGGTCTGGAGACCGGCAGCCATAAGCTGACCCTGAGCAAAAAGCAGGGAAACGAGTATTACGAGTATAGGGGCGGTATGCAAATCGAGTCTGGCCCCAACCGGGTGAACTTAAAGCTGACCAAAACCAAAACTCCGGCCCGCATCGAAAACAGCCTGGGTATGGAGTTTGTGCTGATACCGGCCGGAAGCTTCATGATGGGCAGCGAAAAGGGCAGCGATGATGAACGCCCGGTGCATAAGGTGATAATCAACAAGCCGTTTTACATGCAGACCACCGAGGTCACCCAGGAGCAATGGCACATGCTGATGCAGGCCAGTCCCAGCCATTTCAGGGGGGTAAACAGACCGGTGGAAAATGTCAGCTGGAATGATGTGCAGCAATTTATAAATCGTATTAACCAGTTGGAAGAAACGGCTGGAAGATACAGCCTTCCCACCGAGGCGGAATGGGAGTATGCGGCCAGAGCAACGACCCGTACGGAATTTAACACCGGGCAATACATTTCTACCCAGATGGCCAACTATGACGGCAACTACCCCATGCCCGGACAGCCTAAAGGCGTCTACCGAAAACAGACCCTGCCGGTGAAAAAATTCCCCATGAACCGCTGGGGCCTGTATGACATGCATGGAAATGTCTGGGAATGGTGCCGGAATGGAAGCGGCGTAGATTCTAATGCCCGCCCTTCCGCCCTGAATCCATTGGCTTCCGCTTCGCGTATGCTCCGGGGCGGTTCGTGGAAGTCCACTGCTTGGGATCTGAGATCAGCACGCCGTTACAGCAGCGCAAAGCATGCAAGATTAAACGATATAGGCTTCCGCCTGGTCCGGATGCCATAATGCACCGATGAAAAGCAAACTCCAGCCAGCGAGGTCATAGACATTTTGAGCCCATAAATAAAAAAATTGTGTAAAAGAAAGAAAACCGCCCCCTGAGGCGTTTGAGAAATACAGCGACAACGAAACCAAAACCATGATGGATTTTTATAAACACATTGAAAGACTTGAGTGGAGGGCGAAATGCAACGATTTAAGATGAGCACAATGGGAATCCTGGTTCTTTCCTTCATAATGCTGATGGGCTGCGCTGCGGTCTCCCCCCAGCCGGCCCATGCGGCTTGGGAAACCGTGGTCGGAAAGGCCCCCTTGGGAGCGGATGAGGCCGCTGCCGAGCAGGCGGCCATTGACGCCGCCCTGAGGCAAGCGGTGGAAAAACAGGCCGGAGCCCTGATCCAGGGCAACACCAGAATCCGCAACGGACAGGTTGTGATGGATGACGTCATGGCCAGCTACAGCGGTTATATCAGGGACAAACGGATACACTCCTCCATGCCTTCCGCCGATGGCAAGTTCTATGTGGTCACCATGGAGGTCGACGTGCTGGTGGACACCCTGCGCCAGAAGATCGCCAGCATGGAAGATCAATTTGAAAAATACCAGCAGGACATGCAGCGCAAGAACGTGATCGTCCTGGGCATCCGCGAGTTCAACACCGATCTGCCCTGGGCCCGCAAGCCCTTTGCGCTGATGGTTCAGATGGCCCAGGACAAACTGCGCCAGGCCCGCTTCACGGTGCTGGACGAAAGCGCCATCCAGAACTACGCCGCCATCATCGACACCATCCGGACCGGCCAGTTGAACCGCGCCGGCCTGATCGAGCTGGCCCGGGCTTCCAACGCGGACTACATGGTGATGGTCGCCATGGACGCCACCTTCAAGCAGCGCGACAACAGCAACCCCTTCAACACCGTGGGCGCGAATCTGCGGGTCGACCTCTTGGATGTGAACACCGGCGACTACCACACCGGCAAATACGAAAGAGGCACCAAGCGGGTGAACGCGGCCAACCCCAGCCAGGCTGACCTCAGAGAAGCCGTGACCGACCTGGCCCGCGAAGTCGGCGAGCTTGCCATAACCGATACGGTCTACGCCCTGATGAACCTGACCGGCCATATGCCCAACACCGGCGGCGGCGCTGCTCCGGCTCCCGCTCCCGTGGTCGGCGCTCCGGTGGGTACCGGCGGCGGCGCAGGCGCATACGCCAGGCAGCGCTACGTGATCGTCTTCGAGCGCTTCCAGGACCAGCATGTGGACAGCATCCTGTCCGATCTGGACGGCCTGCCGGGGGTGGAGGAAGCCCAGGTGCAGCGCCAGACCCAGCGCGAGACCCGGGTGCAGGTCTTCTACAGCGGCCGCTCCAACACCCTGCGCACCGGCATCAAGCAGATCCTGCAGCGGCACGGCTACGGCCAGTTCCGGGTTAACTTCGCCGGCAACCGGCTTATCTTCAAAAACACCATACGCTTCTAAAACCATAAGCTAAACCAAACCGGGCCCGCCCGATCCCCAAAAGGATTGGGCGGGCCTTTTAGCAAACTTTTAGCTGGAGAGCCAAGAAGATGACTGGGAAATCCGCAGCCAAAGTAATCACCCTGCTCATGCTGCTTGCCGCCTGGAGCATGCCTGTCCAGGCTGAAAACTGCGGCCAGGCCAAGCGCATCATCAATCAGGCTGTCCAGGCAAAAACCCCTGAGCAGATTATCGAGCTGCTTAGCAAAGCCGGGAAGCTTTGCCCCAAAGACTGGCAATATCTCTACGGTCAAGGCCGCGAACTGGCCCAAAAGGGCAAGACCGAAACCGCCAGGCTTTTTTATATCAAGGCCCTGGAGGCCGAACCCAAGGCCCTGCCTCCCCAGGCCGGCATGGGCGATTTGCACTATAACCAGGGCAACTATCCCCAGGCGGCAAAATCATATGAACGCATGCTGAACTATCTGAACAAAGATCCCAAGGCCCCCGGAGCCGAACAGGTGAAACCCAACCAAAAGCGGTATATGGAAAAGCTGGAAGACTGCCGCAGGCGGATTCAGATGCATCAAAAATCCATGCACGGTACCGTGGGCAAGAAATACATACTTTCGTTTCTGGATGAATTCGCCCTCAAGACGGCGGGCGGCGCTCCGGCCCAGTCCGGCGGCGGAACCCAATATATAGAGCGGAACAGCCTGGTCTTTGATATCCACTTCAAATATGATTCTGCGGCCCTGACCCCCGGCAGCAAGGCCCAGCTAAACGAAGTGGCCGCCGCTTTCAACTCGCCCAAAATGCGGCATCTGAAGGTGGAAATCATCGGACATACGGATTCTTACGGCAAGCCGGACTACAACCTGAAACTGTCCAGGAAGCGGGCCGAGGCAGTGCGGAAATTCATGGTGCAGATGGGAGTGAAGCCGGAGCGGCTCAGCGCAACCGGGTATGGCAGCAAGGTGCTTTTGGTGCCCGAAGGCAACAGAAAAGAACAAGCCCCCAACCGCCGGGTAGAGTTCAACATTGCCCAAACCGAACCGGCTCCCACCCAGACGGAGACACCGGCCGCCACCAAAGAGCCGGCCGCCACCAAAGAGCCGGTGGCCACCAAAGCGCCGGTGGCCACCAAAGCGCCGGCCGCCGCCAAAGAGCCGGTGGCCGGGCAAAAACCCGCGCCTCCTGTAATCAACCAGCAGACCATGCCCGGAAAGCCAAAAGATGGAACAACCACTTACTTCCAATAGAGCGTATGGCGGACCATGGAACTGATCAGGGTGGGCATCTGGCCCACCTTGGGGCCTCCGCATTGGGAGCTGCATCCGTTGCCCGGTATAAGGGTCGGACGCGATCCCCGTTGTGAGCTGCGCCTGGACGATCCGGCTGTTTCGCCGTTTCACCTCACAATCAGCCACGAAAACGGAAAGCTGTGGGCCCGGGATCTGGACAGCCTCAACGGCACCACCATTGACGGCCAAAAGATCACCACCATCGCGCTGGGCCCCGAAGCGGAGCTGCAGTTGGGCGGCTATGCCCTGCACTTTGGCTGCGAGGCCATAGCCAAGCTGAACCCCCACGATCTCTGCTGGCTTTTGGAGCGCCTCTTGGCCCAAAACAGGCATGAGGCTTGTTTGCGGATCGGCCGGGAGGCCGCCGCCGAATTCCCCGATTCAGCGGAACTATTGGGGGTGTTGGCTCAGGCCCATCTGAAAGAGGGCAACCGCGATGAGGCCCAAAGCCTGGCCTTCCGGGCCGAGGCCAAAGACCCGCGCTGCATTCAGGGTGTGACGGCCCTGGCGCTATGGGCCGAGCGCTACGACACCCTGGAGCGGGCCCGGGAATATTGGGAGCGGGTGCTGCGCCTGGACCCGGAGCGGGGCCAAGCCGAGCGCCACCTGCGCAAAGTGATTAAACTGCAAAAGGTGTATTCCAGAATGCACCAGATGGTGCCCCGCAATGCAGACGGCTCCCCGGCCGGACCCGATGTGGAACTCAGCATCAAGACCGGCAACTTAAACATCCGCTATATGGCCCAAAGCCAGCGCGATTTGGTCATGCCCTGCATAGGCACCCTGAGCTCGGTGGCGGATGAGGTGAACCGCTATCTGGGTTTTGAACCGGCCGGCTACACGGTAAACCTGGCCGGAGGAAACCAGGCCGTACAAAAAGCGGGCGAGTGGGCGGCGGCCTGCTATGTGCGCGAACAGGCGGAGATTCTGATCAATCCGGATGTGCTGGCCGATAAAGAGCTTGATTTTTATTTTGTGGCCCTGGCCCATGAGTATGTGCATCTTGCGGTGGATACGCTTTCCGGGGGCATGGCTCCCCAGTGGCTTGACGAGGGCCTTGCTCAAATACTGACCCAGCATCAGAACGAAGCCGACCGGGCCATCCTGGCCAAGGCGGTGTCGGCTGATGCGTCGCTGCCGCTTGCCATGCTCTCGCAAGAATTCGGGCAACTGCTGGAAAAGCCATTGATTGACTTGGCCTATGCCCAGGCGTACAGCTTAATGGAGTATCTGATCGAACGCATTGGCTGGGATGGAATCCGCAAGGTGCTTGTGGAGCTTAAAAAAGACGCCTGTCCGCCGGAATTTGAGGAGGAATTTACTCACCTGGAGGAGTATTGGCTGGGCTGGGTGAAAATTCAGGGGAAAGAAGGTGCAGGGTTTGAGCGTTAAGGAAGATAACAACGGCAGCGCCGGGACCCCGGAGTCTCAGGGGCGGATCGATTCGGCGGCTCTTTATGAGCTTTGCCAAAAGCGGGACGAGGACGGCTGGCGGCTTTTGTATACCGAATGCCTGAAGAGAGCCCGCTACAACGGATGCCAGGATGCGGAAGACGTGGCGCAAGAGGTTTGCATGAAGATTCTGGACAAAATGGACAGCCTGAAAATACCTCAGACGAAATTTTTGGCCTACGCCAGAAGAATGGTGAGCAACGAGATAATCACCCGCTACCGGCGGGCGAAGGTGAGGTCCGAAGTGCCCCTTGATCCCGGTGAGGACAGTCTGGCCCAGACCGAGAAAAAGGAACACGCGGAAAACGCCCTGGCCGGGGCCTTGCCCGAGCTGAATGTAATGGCCTGGGAAGCTCTGGACCGGCTGGCCGAAGTCATGCCGGATCTGCCCCCGCACTGCCGCAACGTAGTGAATCTGACCATCCGCTACCGCGTGGGGCTGATTGAAAGCTACAAAGAGATGGCCGCCATGCTGAACATCTCGGTGGGGGGGCTTAGCGGCCAGATTAACAAATGCATGAAAAAGCTTGGACAACTGCTTGCGCCCGAAGCAGCCTGACCCCAAAGGGCAGGAGGAAATAAAATGGACACCCATCCCGATCTGGCAGCCCTGATAGAGGGGCGCCTCGAACCGCAGGAACAACAGGCGGCAGAGCAGCATCTGACCGAATGTCCGGCCTGCCAAAAAGACTATCAATCCATCAAGGAGGCTGTCATGCAGCTGCAAAACATAGCGGATTTGACCAAAAGGGCCTACCCGGACAATCAAGGCATGATTGACGCCCTGGACGAAAGAATCGGCACCCCCAGCGCCGCAAGCCAGGGGAAAATAGAATATCTGGATATGGATTCCGCCGTGGATGCCCTGCCGCCCAAACTGGCCCGGGCCCTGGCCGCCAGCCGTAAAAGCATTGCCCCCCGCAGCCGTCTCATGCGCGCCATAGAGAGCCTGACCGGCAAAAAGGGCGGAATGGCCCAGGAGCTCGCCGATAAAATCATGGGCGGCGGGGGCCTGCAGGCCGGAGCGCCCGCCCTGCGTGAGGACTCCACCAAGGAGGACGGCGAAGAGCCCAAAGCCGAAGAGCAAGAAGAAAACCAGGACAAGGAGTAAGCCCGGCAGACCGGCTGCATAAAGATCCGATCCAACCTGTTTTGAGCCGGACGCCTTTTGCATTTGTCCCGCAAAAGCCAATCGTTAGATATATTTGCAAAAGCCCGCCCAGTCCGCATGACCGATTATTGTTGCTCCGGCCCGGACCGGCCCGAACATCAGCAAACCTTAACTGCAAAAACTAAACATATTGTCTTAGCGGCTGGGACAGAAGCCATATGCGAATAGAAGGCATACTATACTATACAATTGTTGAATTAAAAAATGGGAGCAACGGCAATTAGCAGCCGGTTGGCCAGGCATGGCCCAAAAACCCGCTGCAGCCAGGAATCAAAACCGTATTCCGTGCGTCTAATTGATAGAAACCTTTCATCCGAGGCGTCTGAGCCCTTTTCAGCTATGACGCAGGGACTTTGCGTATAGTGCACCGCTAATTCCGGCAAGGAGTATTAATCATGACCATAAGGTGGCAACAAGCTTTAGCCTTGGCAGGCCTCATGTTTTTGCATGGATGCGCAAGCATGGCATCAGCCGATGTATACACACCGCCTTCTGGCAAAGTTGTGTTTCCCGGCAAAAAGGTCTATCTGACCGAAAAGACCTGGGGCCGGGACTGGCACGGAAGCATTAACTGGGAGCGCGGCTATATCCAGGCCACGGCCAATGGCGTATCCGATCCCGCAAAGGTGGGCGGCGAAGCGCAGGCCGAACTGCTTGCCTTGAAGGCGGGGCGCTATATAGCCTATGCCCGGCTTCTGGAGATGATCAAAATCATCCGGGTTGACAACCGGAGCGACATAGCCTTTTTGATGCGGCATCACCCCAACCTGACGGTCCGGCTACAGGGGGTGCTGCGAGGTGCCAACCCCATCTATGAACGCGCCTACAAGCGGTCGGACGGGTGGATGGTGGGCCAGGTCACCACACGCCTTTACCTCAAGGATTTGCACCAAGTGGGACTGCGCCATCAGGTGTTGGTTTCGCGCCGTCATCCGGCCGGGGTCTATCACCCCAGGCATGAAACGGAAAGCCCGGTTGTCATAGTCCGCAGGCCCCAGGCCAAGCCCATAATCCCGCCGGACGCGGCCCCTGCGCCCCTGCCCAAGCCGGAGGAGACGCCAGCCGCGAAAGCCGCGCCACAGCCAGCGCCGGAGGCCCCTCCCATAGTGGCTTCCAAACCCGAAACCACACCTCCGCCTCCGCCTAAAAAACCAGTTCCGCCCTTGCTCTACACTGGCCTGATTATTGACGCGGGCGGCCTGGAAGCCAAACCGGCCCTGTTCCCCAGCGTGGTGGAGGATGGGACCGGCAAGCAGCTTTTCGGTCTGGGGGTAATCGACGTGAACCAGGCGGCGGTAAAGGGCGTGGTGGGATACGCTCCCAGTCTTGAAGCCGCACGCAAGAACCCCAGAGTGGGGCCCAATCCTCTGGTGGTGAGCGCGATCCAAGCCACAGGCCTCAATAAGGCCAAGTTTTCGGTGGGCGTTGATGATGCCCAGGCCATCTTGGATGCGGATGCCAAAGGGGCTTTCTTGTCTAAATGCAAGGTCGTTATTGTGATAAACTAGTGCCCAAATTACACACCAAAGGGGCATGGTTTGTCTGTATCAGCAGAGCTTTGGAAAAAAATCAGGCAATTGGAGCAAGCCTTGACCAGCCTTGACAGCCAGCCTACCTTGGCCATCCGCCTGGATTACAAAGACCGGGCCAAGGCCAAGGGGCTGCAAAACGGCTTGCAGGCATTGGGGGCCGAGGCCCAGATCAATGCCCGCAAAAGGTTCATCCGCGCCCGGGTGCCGGCGACCCGGGCCCTGGAGGCTTGCTTCTTGCCCGGTGTTCAGCATGCATCGCTATATGAGGATGGGCAGAACAAATTCAGCGCATACAAAATGGCTTGGGCCGCTGTACTGGTTCTGGGCCTGGGGGTGGCAGGCTGGGCCTATTGGCCGGAAATCTCCCAAGCCTTAGCACCTTTCAACCCGGCTCCCGAGCCCATAACCAAACCCGAGCTGAAACCGGCTGAACCGGTGGTAGCCAAACCGGAACCAGTTTCCCCCAAGACCACGAAGCCAAAGCCCGACACTCCGGCTCCGGCAAGGCCCGAGCCTGTCAAGCCCGCGCCGGAACCGGCAACCCCAAAGACCGCAAAGCCAAAGCCCGACACTCCGGCTCCGGCAAAGCCCGTGCCGGTCAAACCCGCGCCGGAACCGGCAACCCCAAAGACCGCGAAGCCAAAGCCCGACACTCCGGCTCCGACAAAGCCCGAGCCTGTCAAGCCCGCACCGGAACCGGCAACCCCGATAACCGCAAAGCCAAAGCCCGACACTCCGGCTCCGACAAAGCCCGAGCCGGTCAAGCCCGCGCCGGAACCGGCAACCCCAAAGACCCCGAAGCCTAAGCCCGACACTCCGGCTCCGGCAAAGCCAGAACCTGTCAAGCCCGCACCGGAACCGGCAACCCCGAAGACCCCGAAGCCTAAGCCCGACACTCCGGCTCCGGCAAAGCCTGAGCCCGTTAAGCCCGCGCCGGAACCGGCAACCCCTAAAACCGCGAAGCCAAAGCCCGACACTCCGGCTCCGGCAAAGCCAGAACCTGTCAAGCCCGCACCGGAACCGACAACCCCGAAGACCCCGAAGCCTAAGCCCGACACTCCGGCTCCGGCAAAGCCCGAGCCTGTCAAACCAGCCAAACCCAGGCCCCTGGCATCGCTGAATGTTGTAAAGGTGCCGGATTACAAGCTGTATCAGGCCGGACTTGACGCACTGAAAAGAGACCGGAAGCTTAACGCCCTGGTTTACTGGAGCAAACTGGCCGAGCTGCAGCCCAAGCGCAATGCGCTACGCTATAAGCTGGGCAAGCTGTTGGCGGAAAGCGGATACAAAGATGAAGCCATCGGGCACTTTAAAGCCATCCTGAAGAACTATCCCAGACACCAAGGGGCCCAAAAGGCCTTGCAGCAACTGAGCAAAGGCCAATGATTCCCGGCCCTGGGGGATATTTGGGCCCGACCGGTTCAGCCATAACGCCAAAACAGATCCGGAGTGATTGAAGAGGACTCCATGCAACCAACCCTGCCAGCCGATGATTGGCCCACTTTGGGCGGCGGAATATTCCGGGCCAATGCCCAGGCTCCCAAACTGTCCCTTTCTTTCAAGGAGCTATGGCGCAAAACCCTGCCCGGATGCAGTCTGGCCTCTCCCATAGCATTCAGGGGACGGCTTATACTGGGCAGTAATGACGGAGCCCTGCAATCCTGGGATATGCTGACCGGGGAAACCTGCCTGACTCATTCCGCCACGGGTTCTCCTTGTGTGGGCCTGAGCGGCCTGGGAACCGCCATTCTCTGCGCCCATGAGGATGGAACCGTAACCGCTTTTAATGCCAACCAAAATTCCATCATTTGGCAACAAAGGCTCCCGGCCCGCCTGGGCAGTCCGCCTTGTTTCACCGGCCAAGGCGTCTTTATTGCAGACGTTCAAGGCAACCTATACGAGCTGGACCGCATCAGCGGCGGGCCCAGGAAACTGGCGGAGGGTGCGGGCGAATGCATGGGAGGCCTGCTACCCTTGCGGCAGGGCCTGATCTGGCTGAGCGGCAGCAGCCTGATCTCCTATGATCCCCGTGACGGCAAGGAGCTTTGGCCCGCCCGGGATCTGTCTTTTATCAGCCAGGCCGCACTTTGCAGCGACGGGCAATATGTGTTTGCCCAGGGTTTCAACGGTGAACTGTGCGCCTATGACCTGGCCAGCGGCCAGCTGATATGGTCGCTGAAGCTGTCCGGCCAGTCGGTCAGCACACCGGCCTGGAGCGGAAACACCCTGATCTGCGCATGCCTCGATGGAGAGGTTTACTGCATCAACGCCAAAGACGGCAGCCGGCATTGGAGCCAGCCCCTTGGTGCGGTCATAAGCTCATCGCCTGCGGTCAGCTCCGGCCATGCAGCCGTCGGCCTGCGCTCGGGCCGGGTGCTGCTTTTGGATCTGGCGGCCGGGGAAACCGCCGCCGAATTGGATTTGGGCCGGCCCCGGCATATCCAGCCGATTATCTGGAGGGATATCCTGATCACCTTGGGATTGGATGGTGAAGCGGCGGTCTGGTCTTCGGACTAAATGGAATACAATGTGCATGTCTTGTTACACACATTAAAAAGCTTAAACTTCGCGCGGCCCCATGATATGTTGGAGTTGCCGATGGAAGCTTTTCCATCGCGCAGCCAGCCACCAGCCTACCGGATTACAAGGAACCTTGTAATGCAATTCATTGCGCCCAAACGCATAAGGCGGGGGCTGGGTCTGCTTTTGGCTCTGTGCCTTCTGTTTCTGGCCTGCCCCGAGTCTCTGGCTCAAATTCAAAGTAAATCCGGATCCTTAAGCATCATTACCCAGTCCGGGGAAGACCTGGAGCTGTACCGGAACAGCCATGCGCTGTTGATCGGAGTGCAGGATTACAAGTCCGGCTGGCCCAAGCTGCCCAAGCTTAAACAGCACATCGAAATGCTGCAAAAGGCGCTCCGCGACCAGGGCTTCAGCGTGGTTACGGTATTTAATCCGGATTCAAAAACCCTCAAAGCCGCCTTTGAAAATTTCATGGAGCGTTACGGCTATGATGCGAACAGCCGGCTGCTCTTTTATTTTGGGGGGCATGGTGCCATGCGCAGGGACGGACGCACGGGCTATCTGGCGCCCGGCGACGCCCCCTTGCCCAGAGACGACCCAAAGGCTTTCAAGCGCAAATCCCTTTCCATAAGCCGGGTGCTGGCCTGGTGCAAGGACCTGGAATCCCGGCATGCCATGTTCCTTTTCGACAGCAGCCTCAAGGCGGGTCTCTTTCACATCCAAAAGCACGGCCCGGCCCGGCCCATAAACGCCCAAACCGCAAAGCCGGTGCGCTTCATCATCTCTTCGGGGGCAGCGGGTCAGGACGCGCTGGCCCAAAGCGTCTTTGCGCCCTCACTGGTCCAAGGGCTAAAGGGAAAAGCCGACCTGAATCAGGACGGGTTTATAACCGGAAGTGAGCTTGGCCGTTATGTGCATGAAAGGGCGCTGGAGCATCAGACCGGACAGGCCTTCCAATACGGCAAGCTTCTGGAAACCAAGCCGGTTGAAGGCGACTTTGTATTCAAGCTATCCGGCGCGGGGGTATCGCCTGATCCCAAGGCGGCCAAGACCGCCCGTCTGCTCAAAGAGGCGAAAGCGCTTTTGGCGGCCCGCAAGTTCAGCCAGCCCGATGAAGTCAACGCCCTGGATAAATACAACCAGGTGCTGAGCCTGGACCCCTTGAACCTGGACGCCAAAGTGGGTCTGGGACTGATCATAGAAGAATATGCGCTATGGGCCCGCGGCCTGATGAAGGCGGGAGAACTGACAGAGGCTGAAAAAATCATAAAAAGGGCGCAAAGCGTACGTGAGGGCGACACCGCGGTGGTGCGGCTTTGGCAGGAGCTGGGCCAATTAAAATCCTTGCAGCCGAAGGCGCCGCCCAAAGGTGAAGCCAGGGCCCAAGCGGAATCCGGAGCCTCAAAATCCCATAGTCCTGTGGCCGGTAAATCCAAAGAGCCTCAAGAGGACCGGATCACCCCCGGGCCCGCAAAGCCCCGCCTTAAGCCCGAGCTTATTGAGGCCAGGTCCGCCAGCGGCCATAAGCCCGAATCCGGATTACTTAATCTGGTTTGGGCCAATCCCGGAGGAAGCCCCGCCGGCCGCTATCAGCGTATTTATGTCTGGCTGGGCAAAGCGGACCCAAAGACCGGGGTCTGGCGCTACCGCAAACAAAGAATGCCGGACCTGGAGAAAAACCCCCGGGCCAGCCTGGCCGCGACCGGACTGGGGCCTGGCCGCGCCCGCCTGCTGGTATCCGGCTGCCGGGTTTGGGATGAGCGTAAAAATGCCTGCTCCCAAGAGGAAACCATTCCGCTTTCCATTACCCAAAAACGCTTTGAAAAACCCAAGGGCTACCTGTCTATCACCCCGGGCAAGCTTCCCAAGCAAGTGATTCTGGATCATCGTTACGCCCCCGCAGCGCCATTGAAAGCGGCGGCGGCCCCCTCATCCGGCAAGTTGAAGGGAAAGCTGCATGTGACCGCCAGTCTCGATGACGGCACCCAGCCCCCAAAAGACAACCCCATCTGGGTGTATGTCAAGGTTTACGACCGCCAGGACAGGATGGTCAGGATTCTGCGCAAGGCGGTGCAGCAAAACAGCAAGGCGGTGTTTGATTACGCCAAATTCGGCAAGGACGCCTGCCAGGCCACGGTTTTTGCCTTCTGGCCGGGTGATCTGGGACCCGATGATCCCCCCAACGGCCCCGGCATAATGAGAAAAAGAGGCTATTATCTGCCCGAAATAAGAAAGCTAGACAAGCTGGACAAGCCCTCCGGCCTTCCCGATAAACTCATAATCCGTCTGAGCCCCATGCCCACGGCCAAGCAAATGCAGGCCTTGGCCACCATAGACAATCAGTTCATAGCCAAGCTGAACGGAACCGGTCTGCACAGAATCACCGATGCCGGCTCCGGGGTGCTGCAGGGTAAATACAACGTCTGGATACCGCTTATAGACGGCCTGGGCCATAAAGCCGACAACCTGATGGCCATGCTGCTTTTGTTCAACCGGGCCAAAGAGCTGAAATACGGCCATGTGGCCTATAGCCAAACCGCAAAAGACGGGCGCAGCTATGCGGTGTATCCTGCGGAAATATTCAACCATGATGTATATCTGGCCCAGCTTTTTGTGTGCTCGCCCGAGCATCCGGACCGGTTCGTGCCCAAAATAGACAACCTGGACGCCGGCAAGCCGGAAATATCCGAGCCTGGTGAGGCCGGGAATCAAGGCCCCGGCGGCTATGCCTCATTTCCGCTGGTGCGGGTTGATGTGCTGAACGGCCAAGGCTTCTCCGGGGTCTATGCCGGCCCCAAGCCCAAAAAACCCGTCGCTCACCGCCACCCGCGCCGAGGAGTGCTCAACGCCCTGGTCCTGGATCAGGACGCCAAACCCCTGCAAGGCGTATCGGTCTTGCTGCTGGCCGAAGACGGGTCCAAAGCCTGGGCGCAAAGCGGAGAATCCGGCCTGATCTCAATTCCCTTGCTGGACCAAAAGGCAGGCAGGCTTGAGCTGAGCAAAAAAAAATATAAATTCATCAGCGGCAGCCTCAAACTGCCTGCCCGGCCCAAAAAAATCTATCAGTACAGATTCAGCCCGGCAAAGGCCCGCATCAAATCAAAAAAGATCACCGCCTCCATTCAGCCAGGCGATAAAAAGCCCGCCAAGCCGGCCCGACTAACCGGAAAACTCTTGGTGTCGGTCAGCCTGGAAGGAGGCCACCAGCCCCCGGTTCACGAAAGCATATGGGTGTATGTCCAATCCTTTGACCGCAAGGGGAAACGGCTGGCTGTCATTGGCAAGGAAGTGAATGCGGAGGGGAAAGCCCTGTTCAGCTACTCCCGTTTGGGCCGGGGCGTGAGTAAAGCAAAGATACTGGCCTTTTATCCTCATTACATTGAAGAGGCCGGTTCAGGAGGCAATGGCGAAAGAGGCTATAACACCCATGCCCGTTCATTGTATTTCCAGCCTTGCCAAAAAATCCTGGCCTCCCTGCACAAGCCGGACAAGGCCCCCAAGAAAATAGACCTGCTTTTGAAGCTTATGCCCGAAGCAAAGATCACCGATGGAGACCCGGGCGAGGGGCTATTGGAGGGAGAGTACCGGATATGGGTTCCGGTGATGGACGATATGGGCCATGCCGTGGAAGACATCTTCTGCATGCTGCTGCTTTATGACAAGCATGAAAACCTGCTTCACGGCAATGTGGTTTTCAGCCGCATATTTGACAACGGCATGAGCTACGCGGAATACCATTCCCATATATTCAACCCCAAGGTGGCATCTGCCCGGCTGTTCCTGTGCTCCCAGTGGCATACTGCAAGCTATATACCCAGGATTAAGCCCTTAAACACCAAGAACCCCCGGAAATTCAAAATAGATGACGGGTATATCATGCTCCCGGCGGCGGAATTGCCGGACACCAAGATAGAGATGATCCGTGGAGGCCCCGACCAGGCAATGCGGCTTTTGCAATAGGGTCCTGTTTTGATGCGCCAATCCGCAATCAGCCTGCGGCGTGGGCATGCCCGGCGCCGAACCGCCTAGCTGAAGATTTTGCTGAAGGCCAGATCGTCTTCCTGGACACAGAGGCGTTTCATTTTTTTGTATTTGGCCAGGATATCCCGGCCTTCCGGCGTAAGGCTGGAACCCCGGCCCTTTTCGGTATGCACCACCTTGCGGCCCAAATGGGTCTCGGTGGAGCGGATCTTGCTCCAGGCGGCTTTATAGGAAATCCTGGCCTTTTTGGCCGCCTGGCTGATGGACCCGGTTTGCTCTATTAGCTCCAAAAGAGCCAAGCGGCCCTCCCCCATGATGATTCGGCCTTCACCATCAACCAGCCAGTGTTTTGATCGTATTTGCAATGTCACGTTGACCACCGTTCTCAAGGTTGCTGCCGGGCCAGCGGCTCAGCTCACGGCCTTAATGAACAAAAATATCTCCACTACCTTAGGCTGTTTCATTTACCCCAGCGCAGTCAAGCTGAATCTATCCAGATGCAGCTGTTTCCGGCGGGATTTAGCGCTCATAACCATATTAGACCGAACGCCGGCTTAAGCCGGCTTAATTCTGCACTTGCCTATTTTATTCTGCAGAAAATATGTTATTTTTACCATAACTATTAAGTGAGGACGCTGTTTTATGCAGGATCTTGAAACCCTGTTGGCTGGTTCAGCCGCCGCCCATGGCCACTTGTGTTCGGGCCAGGTGGTGGGGGTGCGCATGGCCATGCTGGGCTGCGAGCTGATAGGCCTGGATGAGCCCAGCAAGCTGCCCCAAATAAAAAAAATCATTGTTTACGTAGAGATAGACCGGTGCGCCACCGATGCGATTTCCTTTGTGACCGGTGTGAAGCTGGGCCGGCGCTCCTTGAAGTTTGTGGATAACGGCATCATGGCCGCCACTTTCGTCAACCTGGAGACCAACAAGGCCTTCCGCATCGTATCCCGGGAGACCTCCCGGGAGCTGGCCGCCAGGTTTGCTCCCGATATAAGCGATCCGCGCCAGCAGCAGATAGAGGCCTATAAGGTGATGCCCCTTGATGAACTGTTCATTGTGCATGAGGTCAAGGTGGCGGTGCCGGTCAACGACATGCCCGGACCCACCCGCTTCAAGGTCCGTTGCCAGCGCTGCGGAATCATCGTGCGGGATAAAAAGGAAGTTTTCCTGAACGGCCAGGTATTGTGCAAGCCCTGCGCTCAAAATATGTTTTTCAAGCCCATTGACCAGGACAGGGCCAGCGGCCTGCCCTTGGTAAAAACCATAAAGGTGTAAGGATATCCCCATGTGCATGTCAGGCTTTTTTCAACCCAGGGAAGACCAGCTCAACGTAATCAGGGTGGAGGACGCAGTGGGCACCCGTCTGGCCCACGACATCACCGAGGTCTTGCCCGGGAAATACAAAGGGCCCCGGTTCCGCAGAGGCCATGTGGTGCAGGCGCACGAGTTGGACCACCTAAGGCGTCTGGGTAAGAGGCATCTTTATGTGCTCAAGCTGGACAGCGAGCATCTGCATGAAGACGACGCGGTGCAGTATTTGGCTCAAGCCCTGGCCGGGCCGGGGGTGAGCTATGAGGCCGAGCCCAAAGAGGGCAAGCTCAATTTCACGGCCAGTTATGACGGGCTGTTAAAGGTCAACGCCAGCGGGCTGATTGACTTCAATCTCAGCCCGGATGTTATGTGCGCCAGCCTGCACAACAACGTGCCGGTGAAAAAAGGACAGCTCCTGGCCGGCACCCGGGCCATTCCGCTTATCATCCGAAAGGATTCCTTGGATCACGCGGTCGCCACAGCCCAGGCCAATTATCCGGTGCTGGCGGTAATGGCCTATAACCCCATGCGCACCCGCCTGATCATCACGGGCAACGAGGTGTATGAGGGGCTGATTGAAGACCGCTTCGAATCCATAGTCCGCGCCAAGCTGGAGAACATGGGGGCCGATCTGGCCGAAACCGCTATTTTGCCAGATGATCAAGGCAGAATCGCCCAGACAGTAAGCGAGTTTTTGGCCAAGGATACGGATCTTATCATAACCACCGGCGGCATGTCGGTGGACCCGGATGACGTTACCCGCTGCGGCGTGCAGCAGGCAGGGGTGGAACGCATATATTACGGCGCCGGGGTGCTGCCCGGGGCCATGCTGCAGCTGGCTTATCACAACCAAGTGCCCATCGTGGGAATTCCGGCCTGCGGGCTGCATCACAAGGCCACGGCCTTTGATCTGGTGCTGCCCCGCATCCTGGCCGGAGAGCGCCTGGACCATCGTGACCTGGCGGCCCTTTCCGTGGGCGGCATGTGCATGAACTGTCCCACCTGTTCGTATCCGGCCTGTCCCTTCGGCAAAGGCTCCTGACCCACACCCTTAGATAAGACCCCGATCGGCCCCCATCCACTTTACGGATGGGGGCTTTTTCATGAATAACTGAAATCCCCCCGAGCCGCCCGCCCGGGGCTATGCGGAAAAACTGTGCGGGACATAAAGGCTTTTTTGCTATAAACATGCAGGAACATAATATGATGAAACAAAACCTATTCAATTGCCCAAGGAGATAAACTAATGAAAAGCGTTCGTGCAGCCTTGGTCTATACAGGCAAGTCAGTTGAACAGGACCGGTATCTGAACTTTGACGGCAATGAAATTCATAGTGTGAGCCCCGAGCCCATGGGCGAAGCGGCGGGTGAATTCGCCGTGCTCACCCCGGCCTTGATAGATCCTCACAGCCATATCGGGCTGGTCCGGGCCGGGGAGCCTTCGGCGGAGCGGGAGGCCAATGAAAAACTGGAGATTATCTTTTCCCTGCCCGACGCCCTGGATTCCGTGCAGATGGATGACCAAGCCTTCATAGATTCCATGCGGCAGGGCGTGCTTTATTCCTGCGTGGTGCCCGGTTCTTTGAACTTGATCTCGGGACGTTCGGCGGTGATCCGCCATTGGGCGGAGGACACCAACAAGGCCCTGGTGGCCCGGGCCGGGATAAAGGGAGCCATAGGCTATAACCCCATTTCCACCACGGATGGCCCCGCCAAACGGCCCTCCACCAGGATGGGTTCCATGGCTCTTTTGCGCTCCAAGCTTGAGGAAGTAAAGCGCAAGCTGGCCAAAAAGGACGAAAAGGGCGAGGATGCGGGCTTGAGCGCGGAAGAGGATGTGCTGGCGGACATCCTGGCCGGCCGGGAGCGTTTGCGGGTGCATGCCCACAAGATAGACGACATTGCCGCCTTGCTGCGCCTAAAGGATGAATTCGGCTTCAAGCTGGGGGTTGAACATGCGGGCGACGTGTATCGGCAGCACACCTTTGACGAGCTTAAAAAACGCGATATTCCACTAACCTATGGACCGATAGACGGTTTCGCCTACAAGGTGGAGCTGAAGCACCGCTCCACCAACAATCTGGAACATGTGCTTAATTCGGGGGTTCAGTTCGGCATCATGACCGACCATCCGGTGACCCATTCCAGTTCCTTGCTCTTGCAGACCCGCTGGCTTTTGCGCCTCGGTCTGGCCAAAGAAGAGGCCATCAAGGTGGTGAGCCTGAACAACGCCAGGCTTTTGGGTATTGATGACCGCCTGGGCAGCCTGGAGGCCGGAAAATGGGCCTCGTTCGTGGGCTGGAACGGCGATCCCTTTGACATGGCCAGCAAACCGGTCTGCGCCTATGGCGAAGGTCGGCTTATCTTCTAACAGGGCATCCTGCCAACACGTCCAATGCAATCATGCCGCGGGCCCGGTGCTATGCCGGGCCCGTTTTGATGAGGCCAGGCCCAAACCGGCCCCCTAGCCGGCAACGCAGCATATGGAACGCGAGCGCAGCCGGACGCGCAATCTTCGTGAAATTTGCGGGCTAGCTCCGGATGCGCTCTTTCAGCTCCCTGATCAGGGCCAGGCAAACCTGGTTGGCATCCGCCACTATGCCCACGTCTGCCATTTCCATCATGGCGGCCTTGGGGTTTTTGTTCACCGCAATTATGAACTGGGCGTCGATGATGCCCGCAGTGTGCTGGATGGCTCCACTGGCCCCGAAGGAAAAAAGCACCTGGGGCTTGACCTGTTTTCCGGCCTGGCCCACCAGTGATTCCTCCTCGGCCCAGCGGGAATAGACCACCGGACGGGTGGCGCCCACCTCCCCGCCCAAAAGCCGGGCCAGTTCATACAGATTCCTGAACTTGCGCTTGGAGCCCATGCCGCGCCCGCCGCAGATCACCACCCGGGCGGTCTCCAGGCTGCGGGTCTCTTCCGGCCTGCGCTGGGAGCTTATAAGGCTGATGCGCTCGGCGGGCAGATCGTCGGGCAGGGCCAATTTTACTATATCGCCGTCCAGGGTGTTGTCGTGGGGCATTTCGCTGAAGGTGCCCGGCCGCACCGTGGCCATTTGAGGCCTGTGCTTCGGTATCAGGATCTCGGCCAGCACATTGCCCCCAAAGGCCGGGGCGGTCTGCAATAGGTTTTTTTGCTCATCCAGGCTGAGCCCGATGCAGTCGGCGGTCAGGCCGGTGCCCAGCCGGGCGGCGGCCCGGGCGGCCAGCTCCTTGCCGAAGCCGGTGGCGCCCACCAAGATGGTCTCCGGTTTATATTCCTGGGCCAGCCGCACGAAAATATCGGTATAGGTCTCCATCTGGTACTGAGCCAAAGACTCGTCCTCGACCGCGTAGACTACATCCGCGCCGTGGCAGACATATTCCCACGCCCAATAGTCCAGCTCGGAGCCCATCACCACCACGCAGACTTGCGCTCCGGAATCCGCAGCCAGGTCGTGGGCCTTGGCCAATAGCTGCAAGGTGACCCGGTTGTGGAAATAGTTGCGGTAGTCGCCAAAGACCCAGACTGATTTTTTTGCATCAACCATCAGGAATCCTCCCCCAAGTCTTTGCCGATCAAGCCGCCCAGCCGGTCCGCATAGCGCGTGAGCAGCTCGGCCACGCATTTCTTCACCGGTCCGCTGAGGATATCGCCTTGTTTTCCGGCGCTGGGCGAATAGACCCGCACTATCTGTCCGGCCGATCCCTCACGGCCCACCAGAGCCGGATCGGCGCCGATGCCCCGGGCATCCAGGGTGGTCACCCTGCAGTCCTCAAAAGCCCTGTCCACTCCGCCCAAGGCCAGATAACGGGGTAAATTGGCGCTGGTGGCGATGGTCACCAGGGCGGGAAGCGGCATCTTGACGGTCTCCATGAAATCATCCCACACCCGGCGGACCAAAATGGTTCCATCGGGTTGCGGGTCGAGCTCTTCGGCAAAACACACAGCCGGCAGCTTCAGGATTTCAGCCATTTGGGGGCCCACCTGGCCGGTTTCGCTGTCCGCGGTCTGGCAGCCCAGAAGCAGCAGATCGAACTCCGGGCACACGGTGCGCACCGCACGGGCCAGGGCCCGGGAGGTGGCCAGGGTGTCGGCTCCGGCAAGCTGGGGATCGCTTATCAAATAGCCCTCATCCGCACCATAGGCCAAGGCTTCGCGCAATAGTTCCTCGGCCTGGGGAGGCCCCATGCTGATGGCGCATATGCTGGCGTCATGGAGGGATTTGATGCGCAAGGCGGCCTCCAAGGCATGCTTGCAGGCCGGATTCATCATGCCCTCGGCCTTTTCGCGCTTCAGCTCGCCAGTCTTTTTGTCCCAAGGCAGCTCGCTCACCATGGGCACCTGTTTCATCAATACCGCTAAACGCATGATAAATATTTCATCCGCATTTTTTTGTTAAGCCGGTTCGGCCAGTACGGCCCGGGCGATGACCAGCCGCTGAATCTCGCTGGTGCCCTCGTATATCTCGGTTACCTTGGCATCACGCAAGTAGCGCTCCACCTCGTATTCCTTGGAATAGCCGTAGCCGCCGTGAATCTGCACAGCCAGGTCGCACACCTCCCTGGCGGTGCGGGAGCACAAGAGCTTGGCCTTTGCCGCCAGGGCGGCGAAGGACTGCCCCGCATCCTTGGCCGCGCAGGCCCGGTAGAGTACAAGGCGGCTGGCCTCTATGCTGGTGGACATGTCGGCCAAGTAGTTTTGTATGGTCTGAAAGCTGGAGATAGGTTTGCCGAACTGCTGGCGCTCCTTGGCGTAGCGCACCGCGGCCTCAAATGCCCCCTGGGCCAGGCCCAAGGCCTGTGCCGCCACCCCCAGCCGCCCGCCGTTCAAGGTGCTGAGCCCGATGGGCACTCCCTGGCCGCGTTTTCCCAGAAGGTTTTCAGCCGGAACCAGGCAGTCTTCGAAAAACAGGGAAGAGACCGGATTGCAGCGCATGCCGGACAGGTCCTCTATCTCGCCTACGATAAAGCCTTCACGCTCTTTTTCCACCATGAATACGGAGGCTTGTCTTCCCCGCTTATCCGGATCAGTAACCGCGAAGATGAGCGCCAGCCCGCAGACCCCGCCGTTGGTCACGAAGATCTTGGTGCCGTTTAGGGACCAGCCATCCTGCTGCTCAACCGCCATGGTCTCCACGTTGCCCGCATCAGAGCCTGCGTTGGCCTCGGTAAGACAAAAGGCCCCTATGCGCGCGCCGCTGACCAAGTCGGGCAAAAAGCGCTCTTTTTGCTCCTTGGTGCCGTATGCCAGAAGCGGATACAGGGCCACCGAATTGTGCACCGTGATACAAAGCCCCACCCCGGCGGACACCCGGCTCAACTCTTCGATCACAATAGCATAGCTGATGCTGTCCAGCCCGGCCCCGCCCATATCCCGGGGAGCCTGGAGACCGAAATAGTTCAGGCCCTGCATCTTGTCGAAGACCTCGCGGGGAAAACGTGCTTTTTGGTCTATTTCAGCCGCAATGGGCCCGAGTTCGTTTTCACTGAACTCGCGCACCGTTTTGCGCACCAGCTTGTGTTTCAGGCAAGGGTTAAAATCCAACGCTTATATCCTTTGTCGAATCTTTAGCCGTCCGCAGCCCGGCCCTTGGGGCCAGGACCATATTACCTTGTCCGATCTTAACGTTACAATCTGGCACAGACAAGACCAAAGCCCCAAAAATCGCCGTTCCCGGTCAAAGAATCCCAAACTATGCCGTGCGTGCCAAAGCCTGCCGGGTTATAGTAGATTTAACAATCAATAGCTGCGAGGATGCCCGGTGGCATGGTTTTGGTGCTGAACCATAGCCCGGCCCAAGGTATATGCAAACATGGGCGGCTTTTTGCGCGCATTGCAGAGGACAAGGACAAGAGAACGGGGAGTATCATGAACAAATTTTTGGGAAGCTCCAAATGCTTATGGATTATGACCTTCGCCTTGGCGCTGCTACTGGGATCATCGGCAAGCGTGGCCGCGGCCTCTCCTCCCAGTGCCTGGACTGCCCTGGACCCAGCCCTGCAGCGGGAGTTCCCCACCAACGACCCCAATAAACTGGAGCTCTGGCTGTACACCGACAAGCTGAGCTATCTCCCGGGCGATGAAATCATATTCTATGTGCACACCACGGCCGACGCCTTTGATATCAAGATAGAGAGGGACGGCAAATCCCTGCGCAAGGTGTTCGGCAAGGCCGGGATCAAGGGCCAGATCCAAAAGACCCCCAAAGACGCCTATGCAATCGGAGCCAAATGGGATGAATCCTTGCGCCTGAGAATGCCGGGGCATCTGACCAGCGGGGTTTATCTGGTTACCGCAACCGCCGCAAAAGACGATAAACAAATCCAGGCCGAGCATTTCTTCGTGGTGCGGGCCAAGGAACCAGGCCAAAGCTCAAAAGCGGCGCTCTTGCTCAGCACCGCTACTTATGTAGCCTACAATGACTGGGGCGGCGGCAACTCCTACCGCAGCACCACAGACGGAGAAGTTGTGGAAGCCCCCCAGCCCAAGCTGGCCTTGCAGCGGCCATGGGCCAGGGGCTTTGTCCGGCTGCCCCAGGGTGCTCCGCGTCACGGCGCCGGGAGCGAATTGAGCCCCAAGGGCCAGCCGCGTTACCCCTGTCTGGAATGGAGCCTGACCCATGGCTATTCCCGCCACTACTCCGATGCGGGCTGGGCATTTTATGAGCGGCATTTTGCGGCCTGGGCCGAAAGGGAAGGCTATAAGCTGGAATACCTGACCCAGCACGATTTGCACAACGATCCAGGCATATTGGCCAACTATCAACTGATCATCATCGTGGGGCACGATCAATATTGGTCCGGCGAGATGCGCGACGGTATGGATAATTATCTGGAGCAGGGCGGCAAGCTGGCCCGCTTTGCGGGCGGCCTGCTGTGGCAGATCCGCATGGAAGACGGCGGCAACACCCAGGTTTGTTACAAAAACCCCGACCTGGACCCCATCTCCAAGGGGGATACCGCCCAGCTCTCCACCACCATTTGGGAACACCCCCTGGTGAACCGGCCCGTGTCTCATACTTTCGGGCTTTCCGGTCTGAGCGGGGGGTACATCCGCATGGGCGCGGCATCCCCCAGAGGATCGGGAGGCTTTACGGTCTACCGTCCGGGGCATTGGGCCTTCAAGGGCGCCGGCCTATACTACGGCGATGTGATCGGGGCCCGGGCTGGTGTGGCGTCCTATATGGTTGACGGCCTGGACTACACCTTCAAAAACGGGCTTCCCTTTGCCGCCCGCAATGATGCAGCGGCCCAAGGCATAGAGATCCTGGGCCTGGCTCCGGCCAGCAAAGCGGAAGCCGATCACTTTGCAGGCAGTCTGCCCCAGTTGGCGGGGCAAGGGGTTTTTCAAACCCTGGTCAGCGGCCTGAAAACCCAGGCGGCCCAGGAGGGCGAGCCCAAGGATGCGGGCCTGCTCAGCCCTTACGGCTCGGCCATGATCGCGGTCTATGCCAAAGGCAAGGGAGAGGTGTTCAACGCAGGCTCCAGCATGTGGATAAACGGGCTGATAAAGGGCGATGAGTTTATCCAGACGATCACCCGCAATGTGCTGAACCGCTACTTGGGCATAGCGGAATAGCTGATTAGTCTGCTTGGGGATGTAGTTGATAATCAGTGAAGGCTTGAGTGTGGCCTGCGGGCGGCCACAGACATCTATATGGCCTTATCCGTATTTCCAGCCGGGCAACAGAATCTCCCTGAAAGATGCTTCAGTGAGCACCGAAGCGTCACTGAATAGTAAGATGCAACTGGGCAATAGTGCGGGGTTCATAATGTCACGGCACATGATCTTTTGCTAGGGGGATTCCTAAGAGGCTGCGAGCTTTTGGATCACCCAAAAGCGATAATCCCCTTGGGCCGCCGGAGGCAATCTTATGAGATTATATCATTTATATCCGATAGATCGTATGTTAAATGTTGTGATTATGAAAAGATAAAAAGACAAATTTTTTTGGGGGGATTCTTCGCCTTTTGGTGGTCAAAGCCGCAGGCTGCGGCAGCCGAAAGGGGCAGGACGCTATTGAATAGCCGGTCTCCGAGCATGGCTTGTGGCCATGTGCCTGTGGGGGCACGCCACCTCGCCATCCCCCCTAACCCCCCGGCTCGCGAAAAACCCATCAGGATACGCCGACCCGCCTTTTTCATATGATGAGGCAAGCTCAGTTCCAGCCCAAGCCTAAGGATAGGATGCCGTGCAAAATTAAGATTAAGATACGTGTATGGCATGAGTTGCATACTCAAACCTTCACGAAACATCTCGAAGCTTCCAATCCCGGGCTGATATATAGAAACGCCGCCCCCAAGGGCTTTCCGGATGCCAGGGGCTGCCGCGGCCTTGCCGATTCTGCAAAGCAGATCCAAACAACGTAGGATGTTGTAAGGGTTTCAGGCGGCGGATGAGCTTTTTGTGTATTGAACCTGGGTGTGGGCCGCGGGGGGATTTTATCCCGGGCGGCAGGACCCTGCCAGGAGGGCGTATGGCCCGGGAACCTGTAATTGACTGAGCTGACAAGCCGGGTTATCATTCGTCGGTCATCAAGTCTCATTCTGAAAGACATCAACCAAAGCAGACATCGTAGGATTCGCGGGGATCAAGGGAGGAAAATATGAAGCCTGACGCTAAACGTTTAACAATGGCGGTGATTCTGGGATTGCTGTTCGCTGTTTTATCGGCCTCGTTTGTCATGGCCGAATCACCGGTGGACATGGCCCGGGCCATAAACAAGGCCATCCGGACCGCGGAAAGGGCCACCTTCAGCGGCAAGTGGCAGGAGGCCGCCCAGATAATGGCGGAAACCAAGCTCAAGCTTGAGCAGTTCAAAACTGCGCATCCCGGACACAGCAGGCTGAAGTCCCTGGAAAGCAGCTTTGCCAGGCTGCAAAAGAAAATAGACCGCAAACTGGGCGGAGCGCCCGGAGCCAAAAGAGCGGTGAAAAGCCCGGCCCCGCCCAAACCGGCGCCTGCCAAGGCGGCAAAGGCCAAACCCGCCCCGGTCAAGGCCGCCCCGCCCAAACCGGCAGCGGCCGCTTCCGGTTCCCTTAGCAGCGGCGCGGCCAGACAACTGAAGGAAATGATCAGGCATCTGGACCGTGCCCAGAAGACCCTGGAAAAGGGCGGCGGGGACTTGGGGTCCGGAAGCATTAAGCGGGCCCGCACCAAATACCAGGAGATCGAAAAACGATACGGCGGCGCCTTGAAAACGCCGGAAGTCTCCCAGGCCAAACAGCGCATGGAGGATCTGGCTGCACGCATCGCACAGGCAAAGCAGGGGGCCAAACAGGCCGCCGCCCAAAAACAGGCCGCCAAAAGCGAACAGCAGGCTCTCATAGAAAAATGGCGCAAAACCATGACGGCCTACACCATGCCCCGTGATGCAAAATACCTGGGCAAAAACCCGGGCCTGGTGCCGGAGGCCGAGGCGGTTTTGGCCGAGTATGGAAAAGCCCAGTTCCCTCTGGGCAGGCCGGGCGAACTGGACAGCTACGCCCAGGATCTGCAAAAGTCCATAATCCAAGCCAAGGCCACAGCCGGCGCCGCCGACATCGACCAGAAATGGCTGCCCAGGGTCAAGCCGTTTATAACCTCCAATGACCCTTCCTACCTGGACCCCATGGGGCCGAATCTCAACCAGCCGGACAAGATCGCGGGCATGGAGGCGAACCTGGCCAAGGGCAAGGCGCTTTTGGCCGAGTATGAAAAGGCCTTCCCGGACGGCAAAAGCACCCATTTTCTGGCCGCGGCCATAAATGATCTGCGCGAGAACATCAAGCACTATGCAGATTCAAAGGCCGGCGGAATTGGCCGTCTCGCCAAGAGGCTGCAGGATTCATTGACCGGCTGGAACAATTATATGCTCAGGAACAAAGGCTGGACCGGGGCCTCCGGCAAACCGCTGTCCCTGGTTAGCAAAAGCGCCTTGCAACAGTTCAAAAAAGATCTGGAGCGTCTGAAGGTGGTCAAGGGGAGTTCTGATCCAGCCGTTAAAAAGATGCAGAGCGAACTGGCCGCCTTGGAAAAAGAGAATGATCAGTGGCGCCAGAAAAAGACCGCCTGGGACAACGCGCCCAAGCCATTTCCCAAGGCCGGCATGACAAGCAAGTCCCTGCAAAAGGAGATGCTGGCCCTGCTTGCGGACCGGGGATGGAATTCGGTAAAGAAACTGGTGATCGTGGACAAGGATTGGTGGGTGTTAAAGGGAGAATACCGCTACCTTGGCACCGCGGTCTTGCTGGAGGATGGAAAGGGAGAGTTTTTCCACCGGGTAAGTTTCAAGCAGAACGCAACCCTGGCCGGTTATTCAAAAACCGAACTGTGGGAGATCGGCAAGAAGATCAGAGTGGCCAAGTGATACCGGGCTGCTTTTAAAAGGATTCCTTTGCCAGCGGGCAGGTATCTGCCCCCGACCTGGCATGAGTTAAGGTCA
The DNA here is from genome assembly GCA_963675675.1 of Desulfarculaceae bacterium. Taxonomy (GTDB): domain Bacteria; phylum Desulfobacterota; class Desulfarculia; order Desulfarculales; family Desulfarculaceae; genus Dethiosulfatarculus. The sequence goes on along the minus strand of OY776512.1, from coordinate 4,613,607 downwards.
AACGCGCCGGCTGTATGCATGGCCGGCGCGTTATGGCTTGCATCTTTAAATCAGAGTCCGGGTATGTAAACGCCGCTCCGTCCCAAGGGCAGTCCGGCTGGTCGGGGTTGCCGCGTTATCACCAAACCTGAAAAGACGGCCCTCCGCTCAGGTAGGGGCCTCGGCCAAGGCGGCTTCGGCCCGGTCCCGCATGCGCCGGGCCACCAAGGTGTCCACCACCATCTGCAACAGGTGATAGGCTATGCCCGGAATCAGGGCCATGGGGAAGTCCGCCGCAAAAAACCCGGCCCAAACCACGTAGGATATGGTTAGGGTTTTCTGGGAATTATGGATGGTGAAAGCCGAAGTGGAGGGCCGGTCCAGCCGCATCAGGCGGGATATGCCATAATTCATGATCAGGATCATAAGATGCAAAAATAGCATCACCCCCAGCACCATTACCAAGTGGCTCCCCGCATTCATCATGCGCTCGCTGGATGCCGAAACCGCGTTGAATACGATCATCAACACCACACTCTGCATGAACACCGAGATTTGGCTTTTGTATGGTTTAATGAAATCCTTGAGCCGGGGGCGCAACAGCTGGCCCAGCAAGGTGGGTAAAAACAGGGTCAGGAACAGATTGCTCAGCATCTGAAAAACCGGCAGTTCTATGCCCTGATCCATGGAAAGGAATATCTGCAGCATAAAAGGGATCGAGACCAGGGAGGCCAAGTTGCTTACCACGCAGATAAAAAGGCTCATGGATACGTTGCCCAGGGCGATGGCGGTCATAACGCTGCCGCTGGCCACCGTAACCGGGGCCGCCCCGATGATCAAGGCGCCCACCAAAAAATCGGGATTGGTGAAAAACACCCGGCCCACCAGGTAGGCCAGGGTTGTGGTGAGCACCAAAGAGCTGACCAGGGAGGCCAGCAGCACCTTCACATTTTTAAGCTGCTCGACGATTCCTGAAGTGTCCAAAGTGAGGCCTGTAATAAAAAAGGCCAGGCAAATCAACATTTTGACAACGGCCAGCTTCTTCAGGGCCAGAGCCAGGTCCGGAAGCTGAAAGGCCACTACAAAGACCACCGCCATTCCTATAAAAAACCAGTTTTTCCGGCAAAATGCCGCCATTGTAAAATCATCCCGCAAGCTCAGGTTAACGATTCCAACACCCTAAAACAGCAAGCAATTGTACACCGTTTTTGAGTTAAGTCAGCCATGAGGCCTAAAAAACCCCGGCCTTTCATAGGCCGAAGACTCATGGCCCAGATACGAGGCCGTCCGCTTAAGCCCAGAAGCACCAAAGGTCCGAACCCGGCCTCCGCTTGCTTTCTTGAACCCCTTGGGGGGGTGCATTCCCGCCGCTTGCAGCGCTCCCGCCCCATGAGAATCAAAAAAAAGGGCGCCCCCATACGGGAGCGCTCTTTCGGGTCTACCGCCGTTCAGACCGGTCAGCAGCCCATGGCCTCCTTCACGTGGGTCAAGGATTTGTTCTTCAAATCCTCGGCATCGGTGAACAGGCGGGCGCGCTCGGCCTTGACCTGGGCCACAAAGTCCTGGTCCTTGATGGAAGGCAGGTTGATGTCCACACTCAGCATGCAGGCCCTTAAGGCGGCTTCGCAGACATAGGCGCCCACGCCCACATCGCTGATGGCCATCTTGTTGCCGTAAGGGGCCAGTTCATAAGCCTCTTGCAGCATGGCCAGGCAGGTTTTGCAGATCTCAAGCGGCACCAGGGTTGCGGTCTTGGCCGCGGCCTGCATGGCCTCGGCCCGGGCCTTTTTGTCCTCGTCGGTCTCTTTGGGCATCCTGAAGACAGCCATATAGGCGTCAAAAGCCTCGATGTCCTTATTGGTCAGCTCCTTGAGCTTTTCTATGCCGGCCATGATGCGGTCCACCTGGGCCTGGGCCTGCTCGTGATGATCGGCGTATTTTTTGTTGGCCACGGTCAGGTTGCCCACCATGGCTATCATGGAAGCGCCCAGGGTGGCCACCACGCCGGAGACGTTTCCGCCGCCGGGTGTGTGGGATTTGCTGGCGGCTACTTCGATGAAATCATTAAGGGTATGGCCATAGACTTTATCTGCCATATCTGACTCCTTCCTGACTGGAGCGGGCGGCCCCGATTTTCAGGTCCGGGCCGCCGCATTGAAATTATTCCTTAGCCCAAGCCCTGCAGGGCCACGGCCTTGAGCACGTTTTCCATGATGATGGTGGTGGTCAAGCTGCCCACGCCGCCCGGCACCGGAGACAGGGCCCCGGCCACCTCGGCCACATCCTCTTCGCAGTCGCCCACGTATTTGCCCTCTTCAACCTCGTTGACGCCCGCATCAATAACCACGGCTCCTGGGGTTATCATGTCCTTTTTCACCAGACCGGCGAAACCGGCGGCGGCGAACACGATCTCGCCGTTCCTGCACTCGCCGGGCAGGTCCACGGTGCGGGTGTGGCATACGGTGATGGTGGCGTTACGCTTGATCAAAAGGCTGGCCAGAGGACGGCCCACGGTGTCGCCCCGGCCAACCAGGGTGACCTTTTTGCCGCTCAGCGCGATGCCGGCGCGCTCGGCCAGGGCCACGCAGGACAGCGGGGTCGCAGGTACCAGGGCCAGATGCTCCTGGCCGCCCATGAGATAGCCCCGGTTGGTGGGGGTTACGCCGTCCACGTCCTTATTGGGAACGATGGACTCCAGAATCTTTTCCTTGGTGATGTGTTTGGGCAGCGGCAACTCAATCAGTATGCCGTGCACGTTGGGGTCTTGATTCCAGCCCAGGATCTGCTGCAGTACGGTGTCTTCGCTGGTGTCGGCAGCCATGGTGTGCAGGTCCACCTCGATGCCCAGCTTTTCGCCTATCTTGACTTTGGAACCGGCGTACCAGACCGAGGCCGGGTCATCACCCACCAACAGCACGGCCAGCTTGGGATTTACGCCCTTGGCCTTGAGTCCATTTACCTTTTCAATTATCTCTTCACGGATTACCTTGGCCACAGGCAGGCCCTTGATCAGTTCGGCAGACATGCCGCTCTCCTTTCCTAAAGCAAATTATTCCGCCCAGTTACCCAGTAAGGCGGCGCATTTTGGTATACTGCTTGAAAAAGCCGTATAGTTGTACGGTTTATGGCGATGTTCAAAACAGCACAAGCCAGGGCAAGTGTCAATCATTTTTTGTATAATCAGGCACCCTCGAAAAGCCAAAACCATGCCGGTCGGAACCCCCCGCGGCATCCATGAAAGCCGTCCCCCCTGGCAAAACATCCTTTGACAATCCCCGGTTTTGGCTTTATTTCTACTAGGTCAAGCAATAAGAATTATACCGGGCTGCAGCCGGGCGGCTGCCAGCCTTTTAAAGCACTTCACCACCTGGAGGCGATGATGGACCGTAAACCGGTTACGATAGGAAAACTTTTCAAAATGAAGGCCGAAGGACAAAAGATCAGCATGATCACGGCCTATGACTATCCCAGCGCGGTGCTTTGCGACCGGGCCGGGGTGGATATGATCCTGGTGGGCGACAGCCTGGGCATGGTCATGCTGGGCCACCAAAGCACGGTGCCAGTTACCATGGACGACATGCTTTTGCATATCAAATCCGTGCGCCGGGGGCTGAAGGCCGCCTTCTTGGTGGGCGACATGCCCTATATGAGCTATTCCATAAGCCTGGAGCAGGCCCTGACCAACGCCACCCGCATCATGCAGGAAGGCGGCTGCGATATGATCAAGCTGGAGGGCGGGGCCGAGGTGGCCCCGGCGGTGAAGGCCATCACCGACGCGGGCATCCCGGTCTGCGGGCATATCGGGCTGACTCCCCAATCGGTGGCCATGCTGGGCGGCTACAAGGTGCAAGGCAAGGACCTGGCGGGCGCCCAGAAGATGATTGACGACGCAAAAGCCCTGCAGGAAGCCGGTGCCTCCTGCCTGGTCATGGAATGCGTGCCCTCCGCCCTGGCGGAAGCCATAACCAAGGCGGTGGATATGGTGACCATCGGCATCGGAGGCGGCCCGGGATGTGACGGCCAGGTGCTGGTCCTGCATGATATTTTGGGTCTGAGCTTAAGGAAAACGCCCAAGATGGCCAAGCTTTACGCCGATGTGGCCGGCCAGATCCAAGGAGCGGTGGAGCAATACGTTAGCGATGTGAGTAATCACAGCTTCCCCGCCCCGGAAAACGGGTTTGCCATGGATGAAAGTATTGTGGAACAGCTGAAGCTTTGATTGCCCGCTTTATCCCAGCCCGCAGGCCGGTCATGGTTTGCGGGCGGGGCGCCGGATCGGGGGTTTATTCTGATAAATAACGGCGGGTGAAAAAAAAGGGGCGGGTTCAAGGACCCGCCCCATGAAAGCTTAGCTTAAGTCAACCTCGTAGACCCAGCCGTAGCGGTCTTCCTTTTTACCGTACTGCATGCCGGTCAACTCGTCGTAGAGCCTCCGGCTCAATTCGCCCACCTGGCCGTCACCCACGGTATACACCTCATCCTGATAGGTAAGCGAGCCCACCGGGCTGATGACCGCGGCGGTGCCGGTGGCAAAGGCTTCCGTTAAGGCGCCCTTGGCCTGGGCTTCCAGCACGTCGTCTATGGTATAGCGGCGTTCCACCATGTTGAGCTTCCAGTCCTGGCACAGCTTGATCACGCTTTTGCGGGTGATGCCGTTCAGGATCGATCCGCCCAAAGGCGCGGTGATGATCTCGTCGCCGATGACCACGAACATGTTGGAGGTTCCCACCTCTTCCACGGTTTTGCGGTCACAGGCATCCAGCCAGAGCACCTGGTTGTATCCCTTGGCAAAGGCTTTTTTGGTGGCCAGCAGACTGGCCGCGTAGTTGCCGGAAGTCTTGGCCTCGCCAACCCCGCCGGACACGGCGCGCACGTAGGTCTCTTCCACATAGATTTTGGTGGGATTGAATCCCTCGGGATAATAGGGACCAACCGGTCCCATGATGATGTAATAGATGTACTCCGTGCTGATCTTGACTCCCAAGGCTGGCTGGGTGGCTATCACCGTGGGACGGATGTACATGGAGGTCCCCTCGGAGGTGGGAATCCATTCCCGCTCGACGCTGACCAGTTCGCTCACGGCCTGCATCTGATCTTCCACCGGAATTTCGGGAATGCAGACCCGGGCATTGGAACGGTTGAGCCTTTTACAGTTCTCCTCTGGACGGAACATAAAAACCCGGCCTTCGGGAGTGCGGAAGGCCTTCATGCCCTCGAAGGTCTCTTGGCCGTAATGCAGCACCAGGGCGGCGGGGTCCAGTTCAAAGGGGCCGTAGGGCACGATGCGGGGATCATGCCAGCCCTTGTCCTCGGTGTAGTTCATACAGAACATGTGGTCGCTGAAAATGCGGCCAAAGCCCAGTTTGCTGTCATCGGTGGGTTTAGCTTTCCTCTGATCGCTGGGCACCAGCTTTTTAGTAATTTCCATGAGTTATCCCTCTCTTGATGTAAACCGCTTGCGCGTCAATTATTTTTAAAAACCTTCTTTTTGGCCTTGGCCAAATTCGTAACATAAGGAGCCCGGACCACACCAACCTCGGTGATGATGGCCGAGACCAGGTCGTTGGGCGTTACATCGAATGCAAAGGTAATGGCACTGGCCCCGGGTGCTGCCACCCGGCGGCCCGCATGCTCCAACACCTCTTTGGGGTCGCGTTCCTCTATGGGAATGTCCTTTCCCCGTTTGGTGTCCAGGTCGATGGTGGAAAGCGGCGCGGCCACATAAAAGGGCACTTTGTGCCGCTTTGCCTGCAGGGCCACGTTGAAGGTGCCGATCTTGTTGGCCACATCCCCGTTGGCCGCAATGCGGTCGGCTCCCACCACGCACAAATCAACCATGCCCCGGCTCATAAGTACACCGACTGCGGAGTCAACAGCCACCTTAACCGGGATGTCCTCCTGGACCATCTCCCAGGCCGTGAGCCTGGCGCCCTGAAGTAGGGGCCTGGTCTCATCGGCGATGACCTTGACGTCCTTGCCTGCCTCCTTGAGCGCATATATCACGCCCAGCGCGGTGCCGTAGCCCGCGGTGGCCAAAGAGCCCGCATTGCAATGGGTCAGCACGGTGACCTCCTTTTTGCGGATCAGTTTGGCGCCGTTTCTGCCCATGGCCTGGTTGATGGCCACGTCCTGTTCTATCATCAGCTGGCTTTCGGTCCGGATGTTGGCCTTGATCTGGGCCACGTCGTCACCGGAACCGGCCACCAGGGCCAATATACGGTCGCAGGCCCAGCCCAGGTTCACTGCCGTGGGCCTGGCCGCCCGCATGATTTCCACTTTTTCAAATAGACGCGCCCGGAATTTATCCGGGTCCTTCGCCTTGATGGAGTTGGCCGCCAGGCTGAGGCCCATGGCCGCCGCGCAGCCGATGGCCGGCGCCCCCCGGGTGGCCAGGGTCTGAATGCAGTAGATGACCCGCTTCATGTCCTTGCATGGCATGAAGGTGATCTTGTGGGGCAGCTTGCGCTGATCCAGGATCATGGCCACATCGCCTTCCCAGTACAGGGTTTCAACCATCGCTACAACATCTCCAGCAAAAAACCAATGCTGTTGGGCACAATAAATATATATCTAACCTAACATTTTACGAATTAATTCATTGACCAGTTTGGGGTTGGCCTGACCCTTGGTGCGCTTCATTACCTGGCCCACGAAAAAGCCCATCAGCTTTTGCTTGCCCGCCTTGAACTGCTCCACTTCCTTGGGGCTGGACTCAAACACCGCGGCCAGGATGGATTCCAGCTCGGCGGTGTCGCTCACCTGCTTGAGGCCCCTTTCCGCCACAATCTGTGATGGAGCTTTATTGCTTATGACGGTTTCATATAGGACTTCCTTGACCATTTTTGAACTCAGGGTGCCGGCCTCCGCCATTTTCAGAATCTCGGCAAGCTGCTCAGGGGTTATCTGGCCGTGGCCGATGTCCTTGAGGTCTTTGTTGATGCCCCTCAACGCATTGGGCAAGTCGGTCATGATCAGGTTGCTGGCCGCCTTGGCCGGGGCTCCGGCCTCAACCGCGTCTTCAAAGAACTGGGCCACCGCCTTTTCCGCGCAGAGCACCCCGGCGTCATATGCGGGCAGGCCGTATTGCTCCACAAAGCGGCTCCGTTTGGCCTCGGGCAGCTCGGGCAGCCCGCTTTTCACCCGCTCTATCCAGGCTGAATCCACCTTGAGCGGCAAGAGGTCCGGGTCCGGGAAATAGCGGTAGTCATGGGCTTCTTCCTTGCCCCGCATGCTGGAGGTCTTGCCGGAGCCGGCGTCCCAGAGCCTGGTTTCCTGCACAACCTCGCCGCCTTCATCCAAAACGGCCCGCTGGCGGCGGATTTCATATTCCAGGGCCCGGGCCACATTGCGGAAGGAATTCAGGTTTTTAACCTCGGTGCGGGTGCCGAACTCCTCCTGGCCCACCGGCCGCAGGCTCACGTTGGCATCGCAGCGCAAAGATCCTTCTTCCAGGTTGCCGTCGCAGACCTCCAGATAGACCAAAATATCGCGCAGGGCCTTCATGTAGGCCGCCGCCTCTTCCGGGCTTCTGATATCCGGTTCGCTTACGATCTCCACCAGGGGCACCCCGGCGCGGTTGAGGTCCACATAGCTGACCGGCAGACTGGCGTCGTGCACTAATTTTCCCGCGTCCTCTTCCATATGGATGCGGGTAATGCCTATGGTGCTGGTCTTTCCGTCAACTTCCACATTCAGGCTGCCGTGCTCGGCGATGGGCAGTTCATACTGGCTGATCTGATATCCCTTGGGCAGGTCGGGATAAAAATAATTTTTGCGGGCCCAAACGCTGACCGGGGCGATGCTGCAGCCCGTGGCCAGGGCGGCCCGGATTGCGTATTCCACCACCTTCTCATTGAGCACCGGGAGCTGCCCCGGCATGCCCAGGCAGACCGGGCAGGTGTTCTGGTTGGGTGAAGCGCCGAAGCGGGTGGAACAGCCGCAGAATATCTTGGATTCGGTGCGCAGCTGGGCGTGAACTTCAAGCCCGATTACGGTTTCGTATTGCATTTAAATCATCCGTCAGCTTTTTTGTAGATCAAAGGTCAATCTACCCATGCTCATTAACAAAGTCAAGCCAGGTCAATGGGCCGTAAGCTCAATCCAGCCCAGCACAATCCTAGATGGGCGCAGCCGGCTGCCCGGCTTTTTTGGCCGGGTAGGTGGTCCTGCCCGGCCTGCACAGCACCATCATACAAATCACCCCCGTAACCGCAAAGGCTGAGGTGATGAAAAAGGACTGCTCCATGCCCCAGCAGTCCGCCGCCAGCCCGCCCAAAAGCGGTCCCGCTATCATTCCGGCGCTCATGGCCAAAATGAACACAGCCATGGTCACCCCCATGCCGGCTTCCAGACGGCGTCCCTCGCTCACCGCCATGGCGGTGAGACAGGGCAGGGCCACGCCCGAGGAGACCCCCTCGGCCAGGGAAAGCAGCATGAGCCCGAAATAGCCTTGGGCAAACGGCAATAAGGCTTTCAAGACCGCTGAAAATAGCATTGAGATCACCGATATCTTGACCCTGGAAAAACGGTCGGCCAATTGCCCGGCGGGGTTTTGCACCACGGTCATGACCAGCATGTTGGCCGCCATTATCACGCCCAGGTCCGTATTGCTGAGCCCCCGGTCCGCCACCAGCAGTGGCAAGAAAGTCATGAAGTTGCCCATGGCCATGGTTGCCCCGGCCCGGGCCACGAAAATCCCCAGCATGCGGCGGTCTTTCAACAGTGCAAACTGGGCCTTCCAGCCTCCCCTGTTGGATTTTCGGGTTATGGAATCGGGGTCTTTCACCCACCACTGCACCATGATGGTTGCGGTCAGACACATTCCGGCCAGGAGCCAAAAGGTGACGGCCAGCCCCATATGATCATAAATCAACCCGCCCATAAGCGGTCCCAGGCCCAGCCCCAGGAGCATTGCCGTATTGAAGTTGCCGAACATGCGGCCTTCCTTGCCTATGGGGGTGAAGTCCGCCACCAAGGCCAGGGATATGGGCAGGATGAATGCCGAGGTGACGCCCATTAAGCCCCGGATGGCCACCAGATGCCAGGGGGAGAAGGCCCAAAGCATGAGCAGGGCGGATATTGACATGCCAAACAACCCTGCGACGATAAAGGGCTTACGGCCCTTTTTATCGCTCCAACCCCCAATCTGGCCCATAAACAGGGTCCGGGCAAAGGCAAAAGCACCGAAGATGAATCCCATCGTGGTGGCGCTGGCTCCCATCTCTTTGGCGTACAGGGGCAAAAAGGGCACTATGCTGCCCACACCGAGCATGGCTACAAAGATGGCTGAGCCCAGAACAAATAGCGGGATATTCAAGCTCATTCGGTCTCACATGGGCCCAAAATGGAATTGGCGTTCCAATGGGGTGGGTTTAAGGGGGACAGGCGCAGATGCTTCACTACTCCCGGACCCGCCGCTTGTCAATGCATATCTGCTTTAATTTTTAAGGCTTATCTACGAGATGAAGGTCCAGGCAAACGCCCGGCCATCTTGGGGCGCCCCAACTCTTCCGCGGCTGGGCTCAGCCGTTTTTGGGTTGGGGCTCGATTACGCTGATTACCACCTGGGGCTGGCTGAAGCTGTCATGCTCATGGGGATTTTCACCGCCATGATGATGGTGATGCAGGTGGCTATGTTCATGAGAGTGCAGGTGGCCATGCTCATGGTGGTGCACGTGGTCATGCTCATGAGAATGCAGGTGGCCATGCTCCATACCGGAGCTTTCCCCCGACTTATCAATTCCGGAATGAATAACCGGTCTGCCGCAACAGTCGCACATGGTGCGTCTCTCCCTTTTAGCTCGCTTGGTGCGATGGTTGAGGCTTCAAAGTCTACAGCCTCAGGGTGCATTTTGTCAATCGGGCCTAGGTGATTATGGCTCCGGCATAACCCACCACCTGCTGATAATCCCCGCTAACCTCGCCGGAGTTTGTGTAGCTGATCAGCTCGGCGCTCTTGGCTCCCAGCTTTAGCGCGGCGCAAAGGCAGACCGTGGTGGGCAAGACCCCGCACATGGTGATGCCTTGGCTGCGTACGACCTGGAAAAGCCCTTCCGGGTCCAGGGCCAGTATGCGCTCCAGGGCCTGGCGGTCTTTTTGTTCGGCCGCCTTGGCGGTTTCATAGTGAGTCATGTCCGTGCTGGCCAGGAGCAAGACCGGCTCGCCCACGGATTCTATGGCCCGGGCCAAAATATCGCCGAGCTGCAGGCAGTCATCCAGCCCCAGATAAGACAGGCACAGGGGAGTGAGCAAAATATCCGGACGCATGACCTGCAAAAAGGGCACTTGCACTTCCAGCGAATGCTCAAAACGGTGGGCCTTTTCATCTTCGCTGATCACGCTGTGCTGTTCCTTCAGGGCCCGGCCCATTTCCCCGTCCAGCTCCACTTCGCCCAATGGCGTAGCCCAGGCCCCATCGCTCATCAGGGCCACGGGCGCACCAATTCCCCGGTGGTTGGGCCCCACCAAAATAACCCGCCGGGGCATTTCGATCCGGCGCAGCACCTGTCCGGTCACCCGGCCTGAATATACATATCCGGCGTGGGGGCACACAGCCATCAGCGCGGGCTGGGGCTCTTCGGAGCCAATGAGATAGGATTCAACCTCCGCCCGGAGCTGATCCGAGGTCCCGGGGTAAAACTGCCCGGCCACAGCGGGTGAACGCAGCATGGCTTGCCTCCCTTGGTTTGGATGATAAGGTCATTGTATCCGCCAAAGAGCCCGGATAACAACCGTTTTGAATCCGGCACCCTCAGGGCGGACCGGAGGGCGGGCGCCATAACGGTTTTTAAAGCTTGATGAACGGGTCCGGTATCAAAATACATCCTTCCGGGCTGGAACCTTGGGTTTCCATGCTTATCATAAAAAAGTCAGCGCCGTCCCGGGCAGGGCTCCCGGCCGCATCACAGGCCGGGCGATCAAGTATTGCTTGGGAATAGACAATGAATGGGTTAATAATATAGAAATATTATCTGTTTTGGTGAATATGACGGGCTGTTTCGGCGGCTCTATCAAAGGAGAACCTTTATGTCTCAAAATAAACCTGTGCTGCTCTACGCTTTGACTACCTGCGGCCACTGCCGCAACACCAAAAAGTTTTTGGAAAAATGCGGGATAGACTACGATTGCGTTAACGTCGATCAGACTCAGGGCGATGAACGCAAACTAATGATAGCCAAGGTTAAGGAGGTTAATCCCAAGCTGACCTTCCCCACTTTGGTGGTGGGAGACAAGGTTATCGTAGGTTTTAAAAAAGACGATATAAAGGAGGCCTTGGGCATATGACAGCCGCAGAACTTTATGAGATGCTGAAAAAGATACAGGAGCCCAAGGGCTACTTTTTCAATAAGGACCGTGAGCTGGTGGATCAGCTCCTGGAGGGGCTCTTGGCCACCAAAGAGCGCCAGGGCTACATGACCTGTCCTTGCCGGCTGGCTTCGGGCGATAAGGAAGCGGACAAAGACATCATGTGCCCCTGTGATTACCGCGAGGCCGATGTGACCGAATTCGGCTCGTGCTATTGCTCGCTCTATGTAACCCAGGATTGGAACGACGGAAAGACACCCCATGAGTATGTCCCGGAAAGACGCCCTCCGGAGAAAATGGCTTTTTAGGCCTTTATGATTATCCGTCAAATCAGATAGACCCGGACCTCTTTAAAGGTCCGGGTCATTTGTCCAAAAGGCTGCCCGGGGTAATTCAATCATTCCTTGCGGCCGGGCCGGAGGCGCTCCAACAGCAGGCCGCCCTGCACCGAAAACAACCCGGCGGCGCAGGCCAAAAAGGAAAACTGGCCCGGAAAAGCCACGCACACCCCCAAAGCCAGGGCCATGACCCCGTAGCGCACCACCCAGGAGGCCATGCCCATCCAGGATGCCCGGTCTTTAGGATCAACCACCTTGGGCAAAAGCAGGGCCATCAGCCAAAAATTCGCCCCCGAGCCCAGCCCGCCCAGGGCAAGCCCCTTGGCCCAGCTCACCTGGCCCAAGGCGTAAAACACCACGGCCACGGCCACGCACAGCAACAGACCCCGCCGGATGGCCCGCCCCGCGAATGTGTTTAGATCAGGTTCGGTCATTTTTATCACCGCGGTTTTTCCGGTTGGCCTCCATGGTCTCGTCTTCCAACTCCATGATCTGGGTGTACACCTTATAGCCTCCGCCCGCGACGCCCAACAACAAGAACACCGTAATGAAAAGGCCCGTGGTGCCCAGCCATCTGTCCAGCCAGTAGCCGATGGCGAAGCACAAAAGCACCGAACCCGCAAAGGTGAGCCCCACCTGCATGACCAGGGCCAGGTGATCCCAAACCGCGCGAGGGGGTTTTTGCAGCATGTTATGTTTCTCCAATCGGGCCAAAGCCTTACCCGCCCGGGCGGAGTCTGCTTGACCGATCAATTTACTGGGCAAGTCACAAAGAAGCTGCCAAGAACCGCCGGATTATGCCAATATAATAGTGATGGGATTAACAAGTTGCCAGCCCCATGGGCACGGGATTCAGCCCCGCCGGAATGTAATGGGGGCTGCCGGAGAGGCCCAAGCCGCTTAAATTGCGGAAGGGATTCCGCCGGTCTGGCCGCCAAGGCGGGAAAAAGGAGAATAATAAGGTGAGTAGCATGACTGAAAAACGGGTAGCCCGGGTGACAGAAATCATTGCGGCGTCTCCGATCAGTTTTGAAGACGCCATCAAGGTTGGTTTTGAGCGGGCCGCACGCACCTTGCGGGGCATCACCGGCATCCGGGTGATGGAACAGCGCATCGCGGTGGAAGACAATCAGCCCTGTGAATACAGGGTGCGGCTGGAGGTAATCTTCATACTGGAGTCCTGACCCAAAGGCCGGCCGGATCACTTATCAGTCACCCCAGATCCCCGGCTGCCTTATTGAGGCGCACCCTTTGGCCTACTTGCGGTTCAGGCCAGCGGAAGGGCCTGGCCGGTGAAATCAAGTGCGGCCGGGATTATGGTCTATCCAAATATCGCCGCCTTGCCGGTTTTTAATATCCGGCAAGGCTTTTCTTGAATGGTGGACCAACAGGTGAATCAAGCGCCCTACGACCAGCTATACATCTACATCATAGAAGGCGACGCCCGCAGCCTGGCCCCGGCCCTGGGCGGGGGTTATCTGGGCCTTTGGCTGGAAGAGCAGACCAGCTTTCTGTTCTTTGAAGCCCCGGCCGACTCGGCAGTGCGGGCGATATTGGCCGCCGATCCCGCCCTGCAACTCAGCGATTATATTCAGATGAGCTATGAAGAGTGGCAGGGCGGACTTGATCTGATCCCCATAGAACTGCCCGGCCTCAGCGTGGTTCCGGCCTGGGTGGACTTTGAGGTCCGGCCCGGCCAGAAGGTGATCCGCCTGGACCCGGGCCTGGTGTTCGGCAACGGTCTGCATCCCACCACCCGGCACTGCCTGGAATTGATGCGGCTCCGGGCCCTGGAAGGCCCCCTGGGCGGGGTGCTGGACCTTGGCTGCGGCACCGGCATACTGGGCCTGGCCGCAGCCGCCCTGGGAGCGGACTGGGTTTGCGCGGTGGACCTGAACCCTTTATGCATCAGCACCACCCAAAAGAACGCGGAACTCAACGGCCTTGTGCTGGAGACCGCCGAAGGACCGGCCCAGGACTATTTGAAGAAGCCGGCCAATCTGGTGCTGGCCAATCTGCATTATGATGCCCAGCTTCATCTGTGGCGCGACAAGGAAAAGCTGGAGGGCAAGCGGGATCTTTTGGTTTCGGGCATAACCCGCAGCCAGGTGGGTGATATCAAGATGCGCCTGGAGCGGCTGGGCTTTGAACTCAGGCAAGAGCGCGAAGCCGAATCCACCTGGTTCACCCTTTGGTACACCCGGCGGTAGCGGACCACAAGTCCGCATCCTGCCGGGCTTGGCGCCTCACTTATTGCGCCTGCGCCAGGCTTCGGAGGCTGTGGCCGCCAGCACGATCAGCGCGGCCAGGATCAGCACCGTGATCCAGTTCACCCCGCCTGACCCGGAGCCCTTGCTCAGGAAAAACTTGGTCAAAAACCAGCCGCCGGCCAGGCCCATTATTATCCTGACAATCAGTATCTTTGGGTTTATGCGCATGATCCCTCCCGGGGGATGAATAATCGGAGTATGTTTCCGGCCATTTGCTTAGCACACCTTGGGGCTTTGGGGCAATGTCAATATGGCTCCGGTCAGGCGGCGAAAATCCGCAGAACGTGTTTCAGGCAGGGCGCGGTCAGCGCGGGATCATGGGCCAGGCTCACCGCCCGGCTCCACTTGAAAAAACGGCCTTCAATGATTTCGTCCGGATTGGGAACCGGCTCCGCACCGGTGTTGAGCAGATACACCTGTGCGAATTCGTTGTTCAGATCGGGATGGGGCCCAAGCTTGCCCAGGGGTTCGGGCCGGGCCGAAATGCCCAGTTCCTCTTTAAGCTCGCGCATTGCCGCCGAATCATAGCCCTCGCCCGGATCAACATGTCCGCTGGCCGAGGAGGTCCACTTCAAGGGATTGGTGTCTTTTTGAGCTGAGCGTCTTTGCAGGTAGATCAGGCCGGCCGGATTGAAAACCAGCACATGCACCGCCCGGTGCATGAGACCCTTTTGGTGAATCAGCCAGCGGGGCTCGGTCCCGACCACCCGGTCCCGGGCGTCAACCACCTCCAAAAGCTCATTGGGGTCGGTGTAGTTCAAGCGCCGTAGCCCAGGTTTTTCAGGGTGTTTTGGAAAAGGGGGGTCAGTTCGGGGGGCACCATACATCGCCTGTAATAAGCCACTTTGGGGTCGGTCAGCTCCAGCATGAGGCCGCTTTTCTGGATGCTGGCCTTCACCGTCATCTCCGGCCGGTCCGCAGCGGCCTCGATTTCCGAGAGCAGGGACAAATACAGCCGGTACAGCCGGTACACCTTCTGGCCTTCCGGGCTGGCATAGGCGTTGAAATTGAGGTTGCGGCTGTCTGCATTGCGTTTTTTGAGCAGCGCCGAAACCTTGATCATGGTTGCGTCTGGCATGATGGTTCTCCTGCAAAAAAGCGGCGAATATATACCCCGGACCCGCCGCCGGGTCAAGGTATTCCAGCATGATTTGCGTATTGCCTGACTTGGTTTATTATAGCTGAATTAAGTGGGCTGTTAAGACCCCAAAACGACCCCGGGTCATATTAACCCGGTGTATAGTCATTCCGGGACCGGGCGCCGGAATATAATCACAAGAAATACGGGGAGGGCCGATTTGGATTTTAGGGACGCCGTGATGAGCCGCTATTCCTGCCGGGCTTTTTTGGACAAGCTGGTCAGTTCTGATACCGTAGATGAATTGGTGCGCTTGGCCCAGCAAGCGCCGTCGTGGGGCAATACCCAGCCCTGGAAGCTTTATGCCGCCGCGGGTGAAACCGCCAAGGCGGTCAGGGCCGATATGCTGGCCGCCTATCTGAATCAGCGGGAGCCCTGCCCGGATATTTCCATGACCCTTGATTTTCCCGATGCGATGAAAAGCCGCTACCGCGATCTGGGCCGCCGGCTTTTTGAAATAATGGGTATCGGCCGGGGTGACAAGGAAGCGCGCGAGCGGCATTATGCCAACAATTACGATGCTTTCAAGGCTCCATGTTTGATCTATTTCACCGCTCCCCGGGGACTGAACGAGTACGCCGTGCTGGATGTGGGCGCTTTTATTGCGCTCTTTTGCAGCGCCGCCGCCGATGCGGGCCTGGCCACCTGCATCCTGGCCAATCTCTCGCGCTATCCGGACCTGGTGCGCCGCCGCCTGCCCATCCCCGATGACGAAATCGTGGTCATCGGCGGGGTGTTGGGCTATGCGGACCCCGACGCTCCGGCCAACCGCTTCCGGGCCCGGCGCGCCCCCTTGGAAGAGGCTCTGGTCAAGGTGGGATTTGAATAAAGGCTAAGGGTTGCGCAAGACCGCCGCCGCCTTGCTTTTGAGGATGCGGCGCACTCCCAAAAGCCCCAGCACGATGGTGATCCCAAGCCCGCCCAAGGTGATCATAATCACCGGTGCGGGTAAAAACAGCCAGGGTACTTCAGTGAAGAAAGCGATGAAGGCCCAGCTGCCCGCAGTCCCCAGGATACCGGCCAGAATGGCGGACACCCCGCCTAAAAGGCCGAACTCGGCGGCCAGGGAGACCAAAAGGTCACGCTTGGTGGCCCCGAACACCTTGAAGACCACCGCTTCGTAATAGCGCCGGGTGAGCCCGGTGCGCAAGGCCTGGGCCAGCACCAAAAGCCCGGCCAGCAGGGTCAGTCCGGCCATGGAGCGCACCGCCAGGCTGATGCGGGTCATAAGGGCTATCAGCTCTGTCAGCACGTCTTTTACATAAACCACGGCCAGGTCGGGAAATCTCTTGCTCACATCCTTGAACAGCGGCCCTTCGGCGTCTTCTTCGGCGTGCACCGTGGCTATGTAGTTGAAAGGAGCCCCGGCCAAGGCCCCCGGAGAGTAAATAATGCTGTGGTTCATGCGCATGCTGCCCCAGTCTATGCGCCGAAGGTTGGCTATGCGGGCGGTCAGCTCCCGGCCCATGATATTCATGGTGAGGCTGTCTCCCGGCTTGACCCCGAAGCCCTTGGCCAGCCGGTCATCAAGGGATATCAGGGGCGGCCCGGCATAGTCTTCCGGCCACCAACGGCCTTCCACGATATCGTCCGTGGGGGGCGCTTTGCGGGCAAAGCTGATGCCCCGCTCCCCGCGGACCGCCCAGGACGCCTCGCGGCCGACTTCGGCTTTTTGGGCGGGTACGCCTTTTATCTTGGAGATGCGGGCCCGCAAAGTGGGCCTGGCCTCGAGATCCGATACTCCCGGATGGCTGTTTATCAGCTCCCTGAGCTCCCCCATGCTGTAGCTGGGAATCTGTAAAAAGTAATAGGATGGAGCCCGGTTGGGGATGCCGCGCTCTATCTGGTTCAGGATATTGGCGTCAATCAGGTACACCCCCACCAGAACCGTAAGCCCCAGGCCCAGGGAGAATATGACGCTTCCGGTGGCCGCGCCGGGCCGGTGCAGATTTCCCAAGGCCGCGGACAGCCGGGGGTCTTTGGGCCGGGGCAGCCAGGCGGCCAGGCGCTTGACCAACCAGCCGCACCCCCCCAGGGCCAGGGCCCCGGCCAGCATCACCCCGGCGAAGCCCCAGGCCAAGGCCTGGTTATGGGTGGTGAGCAGCATTACCAAAAGCAGGGCCGCAAAGCTTACGGCGCTGCCCAGCCGGGCCGGCCAGGTGGACTTGGGCGGAACCGCCTCGGCCGCGCCCCGGAACAGCCGGGCCGGGCTCACCCGGGCGGCGGCCGACAGGGGCATAAGGCTGAAGGCCAGGGCGGTGAGCATTCCGCAGGCCCCGGCCGGGGCCAGGCGGGCGGGGTAGATGGCCATATCCACCCGCACCCCCAATAAACCGGACAGATAATCACCGGCAATAAAGGCTGTAGCAACACCCAGAAGCATGCCCAGCAAGGTGCCGATCAGCGCGAATATCAGGGTTTGGCCCAGATACACTCCGAATACCTGGCCTCCGGTGGCGCCCAGACACTTCATGGCCGCAATGGTGGATTTTTTACTCTCCAGATGGGTTTCCACCGCACCGGCCACCCCGATGCCTCCCACTAAAAGGGCCCCCAGGCTTACCAGGGTTAGGTACAGGCTCATATTCTGCATGGCCCGGCCCAGACCCCGCCCTGTGCGGCCCAATAGCCTGAAGCGCCAGCCGCTGGTGTCGAAGCGCTTTTCCAGCTCGCTTTGCATTTGTTTCGGCGAGATCCCGGAGGGCAAAGCTATCTTGTAGGTGAAATAGACCATGGAGCCGGGGCTCAACAGCCCGCTGGCCTTGAGAGCTTTCCAGCCCACCATAAGCCTGGGAGCCAGGGAGAAAAAGCTGCCGGCCCGGTCGGGCTCCACCGCCAGAATGCCCCCCAGGCGCACCTTGGCCCGCCCAAAGCGCAGTTCATCCCCCACCTTGACTCCCAGACGGGCGGCCAGGTTGGGAGCGGCCAGGGCCCCGCCGGCGTCCAGGACCGCCCGTGCGTCGCCGCCGCCTTTAAGGCTCAGCTCCCCCACCAAAGGATAAGCCTGGTCCACCGCTTTGAGATCGGCCAGGGTGGATCCGCCCTTTGGCGGATGCACCATCACCCGCATCCGGGCCAGGCGGGCCACCTTGGCTCCGCGCAGGATAAGATAGGTCAGGGCTTTTGGGGGCAGGGGCCGGTAAATCTGGCGCAGCTCCAGGTCTCCGCCCAGCATGCGGCGGGCATCCGCCTCCAGTCCGTTCTCCAGGGCCGCGGCCAGGCTGCCCACCAGGGTCATGGCCATGGCCCCCAGGGCCAGGCAGGCCAGAAACACCCCGAAGCCCCGCAAACCGCCCCGGGTCTCGCGCAGAGCAATACCGGCTATCAGGCCTATTCCGTTGCTCATGATTCAATGCGCGGCGGCGGCGGGCCAATCCAGCAAGCAGAAGCCCTTTTTCCGCCTCGCATGCGGCCCCGCCTCACGGCTGATACCCTTTCAGCATGTATTTGAGCGTGTAGCCCATGGTGGGATAGGCCCACACCATATCTTTTAGATCATCCGCGCTGATGCCCTGGCGCATGGCCAAGGCGAGAAGGTTGATTACCTCGTCCGCCCGGTGGCCCAGGATGTGGGCCCCAAGCATGCGCCCGGTCCCCTTTTCGATCAGCAGCTTATAGGCTCCATGTTTGAGGCCCAAGCGGCTGTGTTCCGACCAGTCCCCGGTCCGGCCAAAGAGACAGTGATGGCCAATCCCCTCTACTTCCAGCTCGGCCTCCGACTTGCCCACCCCGGCCAAGGGGGGATGGCAGAACACCGTACTGGGGATGCCCGTCCGGTCGGGCACGCGTTCATTGCCGTGCAGCAGGTTGTGCAGGGCGGTTCCGGCCTCCAAAGCTGCCACCGGAGTGAGCATGAAGGGGGTCGCGGCCGCATCGCCCGCCGAATAAACCCGGGGATTGGATACGCTTTGCTGATATTGGTTCACCGTTACGCCCCGGGGCCCGTACTCCACCTGGCCCGCCTCCAAGTCCATGCCCTCAAGGGCGGGTATGCGGCCAACGGCCTGGATCACGCAGGCGGCCTCAAACACCCGGCCGTCTTCAGCATCACTCAAGACCTGGATCAGATCGCCCTTGCGTCTAAGCTCTTTCACCGGGGTGCTGAGGTGAACCTCTATGCCCAGGTCCCGGCAGGCGTCCAGCAGCATTTCGCTAAGGTCCGCGTCAAAACGGCGCAGCACCCTTTCGCTGCGGTGCACCAGGCGCACCTTGGCCCCGGCCAGGGCGGCGACCTGGGCGAACTCCAGGGCGATCACCCCGCCGCCCAGGATGATCAGGCTTTCGGGCAGTTGGGCAAGCTTTAAAAAATCATCGCTGAAGCCTGCAAGCTCCTGACCCGGCACACCCAAGGGCCGCGGGCGGGCCCCCGGGGCGAGCATGATTTTGTCGGCTTTGAGCACCTGCCCGTTTACGGCGATGCTGTCCGGGGCGCTGAAACGGGCCGGACCGAAAAAAGTCTGGGCCCCCAGGCCCTCCCAGTATTTGCGGGCGGATGCATTAACCGGTTTCACATAGCAATCCTTGAACCGCATCAGATCCGGCCAAATAACCCGGGGATCTCCACTTAAGCCATGCCCTTGGGCCTCACGGACCCGGGCCAGGCTGTGCATCGTCTCCACCAGCACCTTCTTGGGCTCGCAGCCCCGCAAGGGGCAGGTGCCGCCGAAGCCGTAGTTTTCAACCAGCGCCACCTTCAGCCCGGCTTCCAAAAGCGGCCTCACGGTCTCGCCTCCCGCCGGTCCGGAGCCGATCACCACCACGTCAAAAATCTGGGTCATGCTTTCTCCCTCAGGCATCCGCCGCCAACCAAGTCTGCCAGCTCTTGGTAATCCTCCGCCATCCCCATAGGGGCGTCATGATAACTTTAACAGTCAAATTCGAATGAGGGGAGCCGAATCAGCCGATTTCACCGGGATGTTAAGACTCATCCCCGGGCGGCTCGTCCTCGATCGGGTCCATGTTAAGCGGCGGGGGCAGGGTGTCCAGGCCGGAAGTGGTGATGGCGGTCCACAGGCTGGGGCGCACCTTTTTGTTCTCGCGGATAAGCGAATCCAGTATGGCGCGCACCCGGGCCCGTTTCCCCTCAGCCGCCGAAGGACAGCAGGGCGGCTGCACCGGAAAGCCCTTTTGGCGGGAAAAGCGCCGGGTCATGTCGGCATCAATCAGGGCCAGCGGGCGCAGCACCACAAGCTTGCCTTTGAAAAAGGGCTGCACCGGCAGCATGGTGGAGATGGAGCCTGCATACAGGGAGTTCATCAAAAAGGTTTCGATGATGTCGTCTTGATGGTGGGCAAAGGCCAGTTTGTTGCAGCCCAGGGCCTCGGCCTTTTGAAACAGTTCGCGGCGGCGGTGCATCGCGCAAAAAAAGCAGGGGCTGTTTTCCCGATTTTCCGGGGTGTGCGCCCTGGGGCCGTAGTCGGTCTGGACCACCTGGAACTCAACCTCAAGCCCGGCGCAGAATTCCGCCAGGGCCCGGTGGTCCACGGCACCGAAGCCCATCTCCACATGCACCGCTTTGATGGTGTAGTCTATGGGCACCCTTTTGCGGCGCTGGGCCATGAGCCACAAAAGGCTCAGGGAATCCTTGCCCCCGGACAGCCCCAGGCAGACCCGGTCGCCGTCCTGCACCATGCGCCAGCCATGCATGGCCTTGCCGCAAAGGCTTTGCATGCGGCGCTCAAGAAAATTGCCCCTTTTACTCATACCTGGATGCGCTCTCCGGCGGTGAGCGGAATGAAACGTTCCTGCATGATGTCGGCCAGCTGCACCGAGTTGTCAAAACCGGTGCAATGGCCGGTGGCCAGACGGAGGCTTGACCAGCGGGTCAGCTCGACCAGGGCTGCAATGCGGTGTTCTTCGGTCATGCCTTCCATATATGGGTGCCGCCCGCAAAAATGGAAGGCTCCCGTCCGGTCAGTTTTTTGGCCGCCAAAAGAATGTTGAACATGCCGGAATGGCTGCAGCCGCTCATCGCGCATATCCCGGTGCTGCCTTTGAAGACCAGAGCCAGATCGTCCGGCATTTCGTCCGGGACAAGCCGGTCGTTTTTTTTAGTGAACAGGGTGGGGTCCGGCTTTTCGAAATCCGTGACCCGCTCGATGGGGCACATGGCCGCCACACCGGGCCAAATCCGGGACGTGCCTTCCACAAAATGAAACTTGGCCCCCATTTTCTGGTATGCATCCAGGCTCAGGGGAGCGCCCACATTACCAATGCCGGCGGGGCCGGTGGCCAGATGGTTTGTGAAGGCCTGGCCGGAGATGAAGACCGGAGTGGTCAGTCCCTCCGCCCCCCGAGCCATAAGAAGCTGGGCCAGCCCGCCGATATGGTCATAGTGTCCGTGGCTGATCACCACAACGTCAATCTGATTGGGGCTTAAATCAAGCGCCTTGAGGTTGGGCATCAGAGCCTCGCCGGCCCCGGTGTCAAAAAGAGTGTTTTTGTCCTGGTGCTCCAGCCAGAAGCTGAGCCCCTTTTCAGCCTTCAGTCTGGTTGGATCCTGGGATGTATCATCCACAACCACGGTCAGAAAGCTCATGCAGGATCTTTCTCCGCTTCAACCTTGGCCAAGGTTTGGGCCATGGTTTCCACCCGGCTGGGGGGCTGGGCCAAAAAGGCTTCCATCTCTTCTTGGGTGTAATGCTCCCTGATATAGGCCGCCACGTTAAAATGAGCCTGGTAGCAGGTCACGACCCGGGAACAGGGCAGGCCTTTTTGATAGCCCCGGCAATATCCGAAGTTGATGGGCTGCCCCAAAAGGGGGCACCAAAAGTGCTGCACTTGGTCGTATTCATTTATTGCGCCCATCTTTAGGATATACCTCCGTCTTAGGTTCCGGCCGGTTTGCGTGACGGATATTTCAATTCGGCCTGGTTTTTGAGATCAAGCTGGAAGCGCTGGAGCATCTCGCGGCGCATGGCCGAGGTTAGAAGGGCTTTATATTCCTCGCGCTTTTTGGCCAGTTCTTCAGGCGCGGGTTTTTTCCAATCCAGCACCATCGCGGCGGCGTAACCCAGACTCACCCGCACCGGCTCTTTGATCTGGGGCGCGGAAGCGGGGCGCAGTGCCAAAGCGGATACCAGGTCCCGGGATAAATCCAGACCCTTGACCACATCCTGCGGACCCAGCCAGTCCGTCTGCTTGGCCTCCTTGTTATCCAATAACATCTTTTTGGGATCGGAGGCCTTGCGCAGCTCGGCCAAGAAGGCCGTGGCGGCATCCTTGGCCGCATCCTGGGCCTTTTTATCCAACACCGCCTGGGTGACTTCGGCCTTTACCTGCTCAAAGGGCTTGACCGATTCGGGAATGCGTTTTTTCAGCACCATCAATACGCTGCCGTTGTCATAGCTGAGCACCGGCAGCACATCGCCGTTAGCCAGATCGGCCACCGCGTCGCTCAGGCCTTTAAGGCCGGGCAGCTCTTTTATGGGATCGCTCAGCTGAATGGTGGGCAGATCGGTGAAGGTGCGTTTCAGGGTCTTGCCCAGTTCCGCGGTGGTGGCCCCGCCTGCGGCCAGGTCAAAGGCGTTTTCGGCCTCCACCTGGGCCAGTTCGCGGGCCTGGCGCTCCACCAGGCGCTGGCGAATCTCGCCCCGCACGTTTTCGAGCGGGGTCACCGAGGCCTCTTTCTTTTCCCCCGCTTTAAAGACAAAGGCTCCGGCCTGGTTAACGATGGAGCCAACCTCGCCGGTCTTCAGGCTGAACAGCAGTTTGTCCAGATCGGGCATGAGCTGGCCGTGCTGCACAAAACCGGCGTCACCGCCCTTATCGGCCAAGGGGCCGTCGGAATATTTTTTGGCCAGAGCGGCAAAGTCCGCACCGGGTTTTTCAGCTTCTTTTTTGATCTGTTCAGCCTTTTTCTTCAGC
Source organism: Desulfarculaceae bacterium (assembly GCA_963675675.1). GTDB lineage: Bacteria > Desulfobacterota > Desulfarculia > Desulfarculales > Desulfarculaceae > Dethiosulfatarculus. Next base: position 4,590,712 of record OY776512.1, on the reverse strand, counting down.
GCATCGATTTCGGCCTGGCCGGCCTTTTCAGGCAGCTTCAGCCAGATATTGAAAAGCCGCATCTGCTCCGGGGTGGCGTAGCGGTCGCGTTCCACCTCATAGATTTCCACTATGTCTTCATCCAGCACATCCGCCTGATCCGCGAAATCACTCCAGTTGAAGCTGATATAGCTCAGCTCGAACTTGTCCGGCACCAGATAGTTTTTCTTGTTGTTTTCATAATATTCAGTGAGTTCGGCATTGTCCGCCTTGACCTTGTCCTTATAGGCTTTATCCATGAAAACCAGAAAACCGGCCTTGAACTTGGACAGCTCATAATCCACCATCTGATCCAGTTCCAGCGGGGTGAGTGCCCCGGAACCCAGCACCAGGGTGTCCAGCTTCTGCTTCATCAGCTGCTCGGCTATATAGGCCTCATATTCACCCATGCTCATGCGCATGCGGCTGGTCACAAGCTGATAGCGCCTTTTGTCAAATACGCCGTTGCTCAAAAAAGCGGGGTCATGGGAAATGACCCGGGACACTTCCTCGGGCGTGGCCTGCAGGCCCATTTTTGAGGCGGTCTGGAGCTTCACGGTCTCTGTGATCAGCCTATCCAGGGCCTGATTGCGCATGTCGCCGAAAAGCCCCAGTTTTTCGGCCTGAGGCCCCAGCTGCTCACGCAGCCGGTTGGTCAGGTTGGTCTGCTCGCGGCGCACCTCGTATTCGGGGATCGGCTGCTCGTTAACCGTTACGGCTATATCCTGGGTTTGATTGCCGTAGTTGTAAGCGCCCCAGGAAAGGCCAAAGGCCAGGGCTATGGCCAGCAGAAGAAATTTGATCATCCAGCTGCCGGCTTGGCGGCGCATGAAGTCCAGCATGGAAATTTGACTCCTTTATCGGCAGGCAAACGGAAGACCGCCTTTTGGGCCCCGAACATGGCCCGGAATACTGTCCGGCTTACATATTATTGAATATGCAAGGCTTTTTCCTAAAGAGCCTGCCTGGTTCATGAATCAAAAAGCTGTTTTCTGAACAGCTTCTATGAATAATGTAGTCTGATCGGCGATAAAAACTATCACGGGCTCTCGCGCAAGTCAACGGGGCTGTGCAGCCGGACCGCTTTTGCAACTGGCGGGATATGTTTGTAAAATATCCTTGAACCTCATCGGGGCTTCACGCACCCCCGTCATATCAACAGGCGGGCGGGGGTTTATTTTAACCGGTATATTTTTTTGCATCGGGGTGCGAATCTTAAATTAAACAAGCCAAGATAGCGGGTGGATATGAAAAAGGAGCAGATATCATTGAGACTGTGGGTGGCCCTGGCGCTGTTTATAAGCCTTGCGGCCGGGCCGGGCTGCGCCGGCAAAAAGGCGGACAAGGCCGCGGAAGACCTGTCCGCTGTCTTCTTGGCTGCCCATAAACAGGCCATAACTTTCCGGGTGCTAAACGGCAGGGACCGCCCGGTGGCCGGGGCCCGTATAACCGTGGCCCCCCTGGCAGGCGAGCCGGCCGGCCCGGGCCCCTATATCACCAACCGTAAAGGCGAGGTTACTCTGGAGTTTATTCCCCAGGGTAAAAAGGAAATGCCCGGAATGCGGGACACCTTCATCAGCTTCACCACCAAGCTGGACTATAAAGTGCAGGCCAAGGGCCACTTCGGGGGCAGAGGCAGGATCGAAAGCAAGGCCCAGGCCCGGGTGATGGCCTCCGAGGAGCTTAAGGCCTTGAATCAAAAGGCCGAGATGCAGCCCTGGGTGGAGGTTGTGGTGATAAGGGCCGAGCGGGAACTATGGGCCGGCCAATTCTCCGGCATGCCCCCCGACCACAAGCTGAAAATCCGCCTGAAAGAATACTATGATCAGATAAACCCGGTGGCGGCTCACCTGGGCTGCAAGTTCGCCTGGCCCGCTTTCAAGCTGGATAAGGCGGTCTTGAGCCTGTACTTTGACTGGACCGGAGCCACCTGGGCCGGACTGGCCCCGGCTCCGCTCAAGGCCAAGGTAACCCTCAATTCCGGCATGCCCTTGGCCATGGCGGTGGCCGAAGACCTTCTCCCCCTGAAAGGGGTGGAAAAAGTAAACCTGGTTTTCCTCAGCGAGTACAAACCGCCGGATGATCCTCACGCCGCCCCGGATGAAGTGAGCATATCCATAACGGGCTCGGCGGATGACCTCATCAAGCTTGCGGCGGGGGACCTGACGGTGGATGATTTCTTGGACCGCTACCCGGCCAAACTGTCCAAGAAACCTTGAGGCAACAGTCAGAGGGGTGATGCCAGACCGGAGCTGGTGCGCGGCTGCGCCCGGGCTTCAAAAGACCGGGAGGCTTTGTATATAACTATAAGAAAACATGAATTATTATTATACAAACTCGCTCCGGGCAACGCCATGGGCCCCAGGCTGAAACCCGGCGCGGCATGGCCCCCGGAACCAAAAGCGCCCGGGACATTTTGAAATGATGTAACCCCATTTCCATCCGGGCGCCATATTGTTCCCGGGATCGGTCAGGTTTTGTGTCCGCATATAGCTTACTTGGCTTGACACCCAAAGCCGCAAAAGCTAGTTTAGGGGCAGTGTTATATATCCATAGTCCTAAAAAAAGGTAGAAAAAGCCATGCTGGCCATAGAAAACATATCTGCTCGTGAAATTTTGGATTCCCGGGGCAACCCCACCGTGGAATGCGATGTGATGCTGGAAGACGGCTCATTGGGCACCGCCGCGGTGCCCAGCGGCGCCAGCACCGGGGAGCATGAGGCCCTGGAGCTGCGTGACGGCGACCCCACCCGCTACATGGGCAAAGGGGTGCGCAAGGCGGTGTTGAACATTGAGGACGTCATCGCCCCGGAGCTGATCGGCCTGGACGGCCTGGATCAAGTGCTCATCGATCAGACCATGATCGAACTGGACGGCACCCCCAACAAATCCAAGCTGGGTGCCAACGCCCTATTGGGGGTCTCCCTGGCCACTTCGCGGGCGGCGGCCAATGCGCTTTTGGTCTCCTTGTACCGCTATTTGGGCGGCGCTTACGCCCGGCTGCTGCCCATGCCCATGATGAATATCCTAAACGGCGGCTCCCATGCCCCCAACAACGTGGACTTGCAGGAATTCATGATAGTGCCCGTGGGGGCGGATTCTTTCAACGAAGCCCTCAGGATGGGCTCCGAGGTGTTCCACAACCTCAAGAAGGTGCTCGACGGGCAGGGCCTGGTCACCAGCGTGGGCGACGAGGGCGGATTCGCACCCAACCTGAAAGACAACGATGAAGCGGTGCAGATGATTTTGAAGGCGGTGGATGAAGCCGGTTATGTGCCGGGCGAAGATATCGCCATCGCCATTGATGCGGCGGCCAGCGAGTTCTACCGGAACGGCTCTTACGTCTTCCATAAATCGGACGGCAGCAAAAAAAGCGCTGAACAGATGGTGGAATTCTATGCCAATTGGGTGGAGAAATACCCCATTGTAAGCATTGAGGACGGACTGGCTGAAGACGACTGGGAAGGCTGGGCCAAGCTGACCGAGGCCCTCGGCGACAAATGCCAGCTGGTGGGCGACGATCTTTTCGTGACCAACACCGAACGTCTGGCCCAGGGCATTGAAGACGGCTGCGCAAACTCGATCCTGATAAAATTAAATCAGATCGGCACCGTAACCGAAACCCTAGCCTGCATCGACCTGGCCAAACGCAACGGCTTCACCCAGGTGGTGAGCCACCGCTCCGGCGAGACCGAAGACAGCTTCATCGCCGACTTGGCCGTGGCGGTGAGCTGCGGACAGATAAAAACCGGCTCTTTGTGCCGCAGTGAGCGGGTGTGCAAATACAACCGGCTTTTGCGCATAGAAGAAGAGCTGGACGAGACCGCGCGCCTGGCCCAGCCCTTTTAGCTGGGTCTTGCGGGCAGCGGCCGGCTGAGGGGGCCGGCGCATGAATGCCGATGCAAAATGCGCCTGGCGCCCCGCCCGGCCCCTGGTCGGCCTCCGGGCGGGATGAGCACAATTGCTCTAAACCCAACCTGGCGGGATGACCGGCTTATTGGGTGATTATTTAATCATGTTGAGGGAGGAAGTGGTGAAGCTATCCGGCGGCTCTAGGCTGGCTTTTGGAATATTGGTGGTGGCCTTGCTCGTCATGAGCGGCTGTTCTTTCACCACGGTGACAAAGAAATACCCCAAACCGGCTCCCGGGCCGCAGATATCCACGGGACTATCGGCGGTCATGCCCCAGGTCAAGGACCAGCGCAGCTGGCCCAACGCGACTCCGGCAAAAGCCATCCCCCACGTACGCTATTTTGCCCCTCAGATCACCAAGACCCTGCGCAAGGAGCTGGTCATCGCGGGGCTTTTCAATTCACTTCCCCAGCCTGATGATCCGGCCGCCGCCGGACTGAAGGACCGGCTGGACATCTCCATCCGCCAATTCGGCCTGGAGCAAACCAACAATAACTTTTTCGCCCTGCCCCACCTTTTGGCGGACGGACTGTTTTTGCCCGCATTCGCCATAACCACGGTATTGAGCGGGGGGCGGATTGATATGGGGGCTTATCTGATCCCCAGTTCCACGGCAGCCACCAACGCCAGCGTATCCATGAATTATGTTGAAGAGCTGGATGACGCGGACCGGATCATTTTGACCCGCACCTATCTGATAGAGCAGGAATTGGGCGCGGTTAGCGAGCGCCAGCTCAATCAGGGCGTAAGCCACGGCGGTGAATTCGGCGTAAAGGTGGGCCAAGAAGAGGCGGCCAAGGTCATGAATAAGCTGATTCAGTCCATGACCCGCGACCCCTACTGGGCTTACCTGGCCGATTACCGCACCCTCAAAAAGGCTGAGGAAAACGCTAAAGACTCCGCTTTACTGGAAGAAAAGATTGAAGCGGCCAATTCGGTAATGAACCTTTTGCGGCCCCTGCCGTTTACACTTACGGAAATCTCGGTTGTGCTGAACAGCAAAATCAGCTATTCGAACCGGGCGTCAATCATCAACGACCTTCGAAAGCAGCGCCTGGGTGAAGAAGCTGTGAACTCGGCGCCATACAGCGAAGAGAGAATCAAAGAGCTTTTCAATAATCCCAGACTGATGCAGGCCAAAGTGGAAAGCGGCATATCCCAAAGGGCCCTGAAAGTGGTGCTCACCGCCCTTAAACCCGGCATGACCAAAAAGCAGATTGCCGAAAAGGAAGAAAAGGAAGCCGCCGAGAAAAAAGAAGGGCCGCCGCCCCTGGGAGCCGCTCCGGCCAAGACGCCGCCCGATCCGGCCAAGGCCGCCGAGCTGCGCGACAAGCTGACCGGGGATTTGGCCGCCCGCATCAAGGGCAATCCCCAGCTGCAGGCGCTTTTATTGGCTCAGGCGGACATTGCGGTGGGCGAGTTATGGAAACCCATGGCCAAAATATTGGATGCGGTGGATTCTCCCCAGACCCGGGCCTATCTCAAAAAGCGCAACAAGTGAGCGGCCGCCGACGGCCACTTGTTGCCCGGCTCTTTTGTAATTGACGCATGAATAACGCGCCGCTCCTTAACCGGGGCCGGCGCGTTCATATTGGGAGGATTATTAGATGAAGGCGATACCGCCCAGCTTTGAGATCCTTGATCTGGAAAAACCGGAGCGAATGCTGGAACGCATCGAAACGGCAGGACGGACCTGTTACAAATCGGAACATCAGATCAAAAAGGGCTCTGCCCCCGGGTTCATAGAGCGCATCATCAAGAGCGGCCACCACAGCGTTATCGAGCACGGCTCCATCAGCGTGCGCTTCATAATAGACCGGGGCGTCTCTCACGAGCTGGTGCGGCACCGTGTTGCCGCCTACAGCCAGGAATCAACCCGCTATGCCAATTATTCCAAAGAACGCTTTGGCAGTGAAATAACCGTGATCCGGCCGCTTTTCTGGGTGCGGCACACTCCGGAATACCAAGTTTGGCATGACAGCATGCTGGCCGCCGAAAAAAATTATATCAGACTTGTTGAGATGGGAGCCAAGGCCCAGGCCGCCCGGTCGGTGCTGCCCAACAGCCTGAAGACCGATATCGTGATGACGGCCAATCTGCGGGAATGGCGTCATGTGCTGGACCTGCGCTGCTCCAAACCCGCCCATCCCCAGATCCGGGAAGTCATGCTGCCCCTTTTGGATGAACTTGCCGCGCGCCTGCCCCAGGTCTTTGAGGATATCAGGCAGAAATATGAAGCGGATATCAAGGAGATGGCGGACAGGGTAGCGGCGCTTTAACTTATTTCACCCAGCATTTCCCGGGCCTCTTTCAGCAGTGTCTCCGTTTTGAGGGCGCTTAGGCAGCGGGGGTCTTTGCATTTCATGAAATCGCAGGGCTCGCAGCTGAGCTCCACCCTTAAGATGCGGCTGCGCGGGTCCCGGGGTCCGAAGGTCTCCGGCGAGGAGGGCCCGAAGACTATCAGCACCGGACAGCCCACGGCCAGGGCCATATGCATGGTGCCGGTGTCATTGCCGATCAGCATGCGGGACTGGGCCAGCACCGCGGCGGCCAGGCGCAGGGACCGGCCCATCAGCGGCGCCGCCTGGGGGCACTGGGCCCGGATGCTCTCAAAGAGCCCCTGCTCGGCCTTGCTGCCCAGCACGGCCAAGTCCCATCCCTCCCGGGCAAGCTCGCGGGCGGCAGCCCCGAAACGCTCCACCGGCCAGCGTTTATAGACCAGGGCCGCGCCCGGGCATATGGCGATCAGGCGGTCCTTCCGCAGGCCGTTTTCCCTGATCCAGTCCGCACCGGCCTGCATATCCTCCGGAGTCAGCTCAATCTGCATCTCCGCTGGCTTGGCATCCACTCCGCACCATTTGGCCAGGGCCAGGCGCTTGTCCACCATGTGGGGCGTGTCCGAGGTGTCCAGGGGGGTGAGCCTCAAGTCTTCCCGCTTCCAGCCCTGCAGATTGGCCGCCCGCTCATAGCGCAAAAGGGGCAACAGCCGCAGGATATTGTCATTGGCATGCATTATCACCACCCGCTCATAGCGGTATGGGGCCAGGCGCAGCCCCAGCCAAATGCGCATCAGGGGGCTGTTGCGGTAGGCGAATACCCGGTTGATTCCGCTGCGGCCCGCAAGCAGCGCCGTATACCGCATGTGCACGATTGCGTCCAGACGGTATTCTCGGGCCAGGGCGTCCATGGCCGGAAAGCCCAACAGAGTGTCCCCTATGGCGGTGGGCGATATGGCCAGGGCTCGGGGTTTATGGGAATCTGGTGTGCTCACTTTATACTGCAGCTCCAGCCTTGCCCGGATGCCTGCGGCCGAGGCGGAAGCCCCGCGCCGGTCCGGCTCCCGGGAAACGGTTGGATTCTTATTACCTTTTTAAGGGCTGTAAATCAATTGCCATCGTGGGGATAAATAAGGTAGCGGGGCGTTTTGCCTGGGTCCGCAAGCCCAAACAGGGCGGCCCCGCCCAGGGCCGGACACCGCTTCGGGCTGCACGGCTGCATCTCGGCATAACCGCGCGCCCGGCCCCATTAGCCGCTCTCTGCTCTGCCCAAGCCGGCCAATCCTGAATCAGCCTCGCCGCTTTGGCAAATATCCGGGATGCCGCGGCCCCGGATCATTTGAGGGTTATGGACCCTGCACTCCCAGCGGGCTGCACCCAAGGCGGCGGGGGAACCGTTTCGGCCTTAACGGGTTTTTTGTCATCCTTGGCCGCGGTCTTGGGCTGCTTGGGCAGCGGAGCCGGCCTGCCCTCCTGGTATGCCTTGATGAGCTGTTCCACATAGATGCGGCGGTCGCGGGCCTTTTTGCGCATCACATCCGTGTAGGCCTGATTTTCGGCCTGTAAGTAAGCCGAGTGAGCCCCGGCCAGACGGCCCTCATAATACAGCTTGTCCCCGTAAGAAATCATGCGCGGGGCCACGCCCTCGTCAAAAAGCCGCTCTTCCATGACCCGCAGGCTGGTTGGACCCGGCCCGCAGGCAACGCATATAACAAGCACTGCCAGGACAGCGGATGTCAAACATATATATCGAAACAAATTTTTCATGACTTCATTATTACCCAAAACCGCTTAAGTCCAAACAAGTTTCTACGGTCTGACAATGTTGCCCTTTACGGGTGGATAATGACGCTTTGAAAGCATACAATGTTTGATACCGCCTTTTGATGCAATACCTGCATTTGATCAAGGGATATAAGGCGCGGATCGGGTGCAATACCCGCTGATCCAAACAATATGTTAACCTCCCCCGACGATTAATGGGGTTATCAGTGAAAAAAGGCTTAGCGCAGCGAGTCTGCGTGAAGCGCATCTCAAAAAAAGAGATCAAAACGGCAGCGAAAGGCCAACAGAATGAAAGACGCCACCCTGCTCACCACAGCCGGCAGAGATCCGCAGCAGCAATGCGGATGTGTAAACGCTCCGGTCTACCGGGCCTCAACCATTTTGTTCCCCACCCTGAAGGACTGGGACACCCGCTCCAAAAGCAACCACCAGGACGTGGTCTACGGCACCATGGGCACCCCCACCACCTTTGCCCTGGCCGATGCGGCGGCCAAGCTGGAAGGCGGATTCGGGGCCGTGGTCTGTTCTTCGGGCCTGGCGGCGGTGAGCATCACCCTGGCCGCTCTTTTGGCTGCGGGCGATCATGTCTTGATGACCGATTCGGTTTATGGTCCGGCCCGCCGCTTTTGCGAGCAGGTGCTGAAGCGCTATGGAGTGGAGACCACCTTTTACGACCCCATGATCGGTGCGGGCATCTCCGAACTGATCCGGTCCAATACCAAGCTGGTTTATCTGGAATCGCCGGGAACCTTCACTTTTGAAGTCCAGGATGTACCGGCCATCAGCAAGGCAGCCCACGATGCCGGGGCCCTGGCGGTTATAGACAACACCTGGAGCGGAGGGCTTTATTTCAAGCCGTTTGAGCACGGGGTGGATATCTCCATCCAGGCGGGCACCAAATACCAGGCCGGACACAGCGACCTGGTCATAGGCTGGGCCGTGGCCCGCAACCAAGAACTGTTCACGTTGCTCAAAAAGGAGATGCATTGCTATGGGGATATTGCGGGCCCGGAGGAATGCGCCCTGACTCTGCGCGGCATGCGCACCATGGGGGTGCGTATGGAGGCCCAGAACAAATCCGCCCTCAAGGTGGCCGCCTGGCTGGAAAAGCGCCCCGAAGTATTGGGCATACTGCATCCCGCCTTGCCCGGCTGCCCGGGGCATGAGATATGGAAGCGCGACTTCACGGGCTCGGCCAGCCTGTTCGGCTTCATTCTGGACACCAAGGAGCACGAAGAGTTGGAAGGCTTCATATCCGGGCTCAGGCTCTGCGGCCTGGGGGCCAGTTGGGGCGGTTACCAGAGCCTGGTGATTCCGGCCTGGCTGAGCCGCAATGTGCGTCCGGCCCCCGGGGAGGGCACCTTGATCCGCCTGCATGTTGGCCTGGAGGATGTGGAGGATATCAAGACGGATTTGCTTAACGGATTTAACAATATGAAAAAATAGCCCGGATATGCTTGCGTGCCCAGCGCCATCGCTTTTCGGTCATCGGTCCAAATGACAAAGCCCGGCAGATCCTCGTGATCCTGCCGGGCCTTTTTATGCAGAATTAATTTCTTTAGTCGATCAGAAGCTTTTTCAACAGGTCCAAAGGCTTGGCGTTGTTCTTGTCCGCCGTGGCCTTGAATTTGTCTTCCGGACCCATTTCGATCTTCATCTCTTTGAGTTTGGCCTGGGCCTTCTTCAGGTCCAAGCCTGTCTTTTTGCACAGATCATTCAAAGTCAGACGCCCCAAGCCGGTCCCGGAGAATTTTTCTTCCACCAGCTCTACGGTCCATTTCTGTCCCTCTGCGGGTGCATCCCATTTTGGTTCCAGATCTTTGATCACTGCGTACAGATGCACCGGAGTGGTGTTGTTTGCCAGGGCTATGGTTTCCAGAGTGCTCTTGGGGTCGCCCAGTTTATAGCCCGCCTTTTCCAAGGCCTCTTTGGCTTTGGCGAAGTTGATGCCCTGCTTGCGCGTGAAGGTGCGCAAGGTGACGTTCTCGGCGTGGCCAAAGGGCGGTTCCAATTCCGGTTTGGTTACCCAGCTGTTTTTATAATCCTCGCCCCAGTCCAGCACGTAGACCAGTGGAGGCAAAGACCAAATGCCGGAGATGACAACCAGAATTAAAACCAGGCTGCTGAGCGTCAGCTCTTTTTTGTACTTGAGCCCGCCTTGGGCCTTGCCGCTGAGATAATTGATCAAAAGCTTCCAGTTGAAGTAGACGTGAAAGATGCCGGTGATCAGGAACAACAGGCCGCCCAGCATGTGGATGGCGCCCCACTGATCCTTGACCAGCCCCCAAAAACTCCAGATAGTCCAATAGGCCACCCGGCCGTGGGGTTCCAAGAACATTATCAAACCTGTAATAACCAAAATCAGAAAACTGATCAGGCTAAGCATTGATGTGAATGCCTGACCTTTAAAGCCTTTTTTAGCAGCCATGGTTGTACTCCTAATTCAGTGACACTAATTTGGGTTGATATTGATTCCGAATACAGGCTCCACCAGCATGATACATGCCAACAGAAATAATGCCAGGGAAAAGGGTTGAAATAACGGCGTAATTAACAAACAAACCCGTGCATTCCAGAAAGAAAATTTGCTTGTTTGATGCGTAATTTATACTCAAGCCCAGCCGTCAGTATGATTGGTTTTTTTACACCCGGGGAATGTCTTTACACCCGGTTTATCCCTTCAAACCGCCCGGGGTTTGGCCTACAATGGATGAATAGGCCTTTTTGGGGGAATCATATTATGTCACAGGTGGGTTCAATGTTGATAAAGCGGTTGGCGGCTCTTTTGGGAATCGTGTTGTGGCTGACGGGTGCGGCCTGGGCGGCGGCGCCGGAGCCGCTATTGATTGTGCAGTATCGCGAAGATCAGCAGAGCGGAGAGCAGGAGCGCGAACTCACCAGAGTGCTTGACCTCAGCCTGAGGGTGCGCTTGAAGCCGACCCCTGATCCCGATGTCTGGCGGGTGACGGGAGTGGAGCAGGACGAGGCCCAAGGCCGGCAGATATTCGTCCGCACCAGCGGCAGCGAGGTCTATGTGCTGGAAAAGGTGATCCCGCTGACCCCGGACGGCAACGTCAAGGTCTGGCGGGATATTTCAAGCAGAGAGGTCCTGGCCGTTAGCCTGCCCTACATCACCGTGAACCTCATGTGGCAAAGCTCCGAAGGCCCCGAACCACCCGAACCGCTGGTGGTTGGCCCGGTTTCCCAGCGGGAGGGCCGCTTCAAAGACGGCAAGGTGCCCGACCCCTCCGACAGCCCCGCCCTGCCCGATGCAAAGGAAATGCCCGATTGGCTCAGGAAAAAAGGGGTGCATCCCGACCATGCGGTGGACTCCAACCCGGAAGAAGGCGTATATGCCGGAGGCGGGGCCTGGCTCCAGGAAGAGCCGGACAACATAACCGAAATCACATACTTATGGGAGTTTGATCTCACACCGTAAACCGATAGGACGCCAAGGGCGCGGGCACAGCCAAGAGCGGAATCCGAGTCCGCCCCGGCTGAACGGGGCTGCCGGATCATCCCCGGGTTACGGCAAATATCGGCCCAGGCCTTGGCGCGGCCATGAGCCTGGGCAATGGCTATGATGATTAAGCCCGATGATCATCCCCGGCGTTCAGCCACGCTCTGTCCGCCCAGTCCCCAGCTGTCCGGCTCAATCTCCTCTATGACCACATGGCAAAACTCCGGGGGCTTGCCGTAAATATCTTGGAGCAGTTTGGTGACACCCTTGATGAGCTGTTTTTTTGCCTCGGGGCCCTTGTCGGATTTCACCATTTTAATATTCACAAACGGCATCATTTCCTCCCTTTTTACTTTGTGATAAGTTTGCTACTTTAATATGCGAAGGTGTTAACCCAGTATAATCCGCACCAGGCCATTTACGCCATAGCCTGGGCCAAGCTGCAATGCACCAATGCTCCGAATCGGGCAAATATTTAGAAATTCGGTTAAATACTTGGACTTGCAATCATGGCGACCTTGACTTATGGCATTGCCGGAGGATATATTATCCCCTACATTTACGTGGTGGTTGAGTAATGATTTTCAGCATATTGTGGATTGCAGCGGTAGTTGGCGTCCTGATACCCCAGACTGCCTGGGCGGCCGGTTCAAATGCCAGTATTTGGGGCATGGTGGCTGGCAGTGGCCCGGTCGTAATGGCCGTCCTGATTCTTTTGTTGATCTTTTCGGTGCTCACTTGGGGCATCGTAATGAGTAAGAGCAGAACCTTTTGGGAGGCCAAAAAGCAAAACGCTGTGTTTTTTCAACATTTTTGGCATTCCAACTCATTATCGGCCGCTTTCACGCAAACCAAGGTTTTGACCGGCAGTCCCCTGGCCTCCATATTCAGGCTGGGCTATGCCGAGCTTGGCAAGGTCATGCGGCTCAGCGAAGGAGGTTTGCCTCCCGGGTCCATTGAAAACCTGCGCCGCGCCCTGGCAAGAGGGCAGGCCGCGGAAATGATGCGTTTGGCCCGTCTCCTGACGGTGCTGGCCACCTGTGCCAACACCGCCCCCTTCATCGGGTTATTCGGGACGGTTTGGGGAATCATGTTCGCTTTTCAATCCATAGGCGATGCTGGCACCGCAAACCTGGCTACCGTAGCGCCCCACATCTCGGAAGCCTTGGTAGCCACGGCTACCGGGCTTTTTGCAGCCATTCCGGCAGTGGTGTTCTATAACCACTTCAACCGGCGTCTGGAAGTCATGGAAGCCGCCATGGAGTCGTTTATACAGGACTTTTTGAACTTGGTGGAACGTGACCTGATGCGGCGGCAAGGCACCTCAGTGGAGCAAGTCCGTCCGGCAGGTTAGTTTTTTGGTAAGTTTTTCGCTTTTTCAAAGTCTATCTCATATTGTAGGCAGGGCTGGATATATGCCCTGACCAAGCGATAGAATAAGGACAGGCAATGGCCGGGGTGAGTACGGGCAAACGCCGGGTTATGGGGGAGATAAACGTCGTCCCCTTGGTTGACGTGGTGCTGGTGCTTTTGATTATCTTCATGGTAACCGCGCCCATGATGATGCAGGGGCTTGACGTAAAACTTCCCGAAACCGAAGCCGGGACCTTGAAACAGAGCGATGAACTGCTCATATTGAGTGTAACGGCGCAGGGCAATATTTTTCTTGATGAATTCCCGGTTAAGGTGGAAGGCCTGGGAGACAAGATCAAGAACATAAAAAGCCGCAAGCCCAAAACCCAGGTTATTTTGCGTGCCGACAAGGATGTACCCTACGGGGTGGTGGTCAACGTATTGGCAGAAGCGAGAAAAGCCGGGGTTGACAACCTTGGTATGGTTACCGAACCGGAACAGGTTCCTCCACCTCCGGCCAAAAAGAAGAAATCTTGATTGCGAAACGGGTCAAAAAAGCGGTCGCCAAAAAGGGCGAACGGATCATCCACAAAGGAGAGCAGCTTGGCTGGGGCGTGGTGCTCAGCTCTCTGGTGCATGTCCTTTTGGTGGCGGTGATTGTTTTATGGCCCGGACTGACCTCCTCCAACCGCAGGGATTTTGTCCCTACTTACAATGTGAACCTGGTCGCGGCGCCCAAGCTGGAGACCGGACCGCCTGCGGCGGCCCCCAAAAGAGCCTCGGCTCCCCAGTTTAAGCCCCAGCCCAAGCCAAAGCCCCAACCCCAGCCCAAGCCAAAGGTGAAAATAGAGGCCAAGCCCAAACCCAAGCCGAAGGCGGTAGTCAAACCCAAGCCCAAACCCAAGCCAAAGCCAAAGAGGAGGGTGGTCAGGCGGCAACCGCCCAAGCCCACAGCCAAACCCAAAGTGGCCATCGGCACCAAAAAGACGGTGAAGCGCAAACCAAAGACGGTTGAGCGTAAAACCGTGGACCGGAGCGTGCAGGAAAGCAAGGCGCTCGAGCGCCGTTTGAGGAGCCTGCAGGCCAGGGTTTCCCAAAAGAGAAAGATCACCAGGCAGCAGGAGGAACGGCTGGACGACGTTCTGAGCAGCCTGAAGAGCAAGGTTGCCAAGCGCGAAGCCCAAGAGGAGGTGGCCAGGCCCCAGCCCCGGCCCACCGCGGTGGCTTCCAGCGGTCCGGCGGCGCCTTTGCCGTCAGGCTCCAGCTCGGGATCGGGCAGCAGCAAGCTGACCATGCGCCAGCAGATCTATAATGCCGAGGTGGAATCCCGGATCAAACGTCAATGGGTGCTGCCGGAGGCATACGTCAAAGAGACCAGCGGGCTGGTGGCCTGGGTTGTCTTGCGCATAAAGCGGGACGGGCATTTGGCCAAGGTCTGGCTGGAGCAGAGTTCGGGCAATAGCCGGTTTGATCAGTCATGCCTGCGGGCCGTGAAAAAGGCCTCGCCTTTTCCCACGCTGCCGCCGGAGGAAAGGGGCCAGACCATGGAACTGGGAATCCGGTTCCGGCCCAGTGATATTGGTTGATGCGCCCGCTTACTGGAGCTAGTCTTGTAGGGATGGATTTGTAAATATGACTGCTGCGGCGGTTTTGCTATTTCTTTAAGAGGGTGATAATGCGCAAGCTGCTTTCGATCATGGCTATTTTTCTGGCAATGCTCTTTTCGAGCGCCGGAACCGGCCTGGCACGTCAATACATCGACATTACCAAACCCTTTACCCGTAAATTGCCCATAGCCATAACCGAATTGTCCCCCTTGCCCGGCGCCCGGCCCTCCCAGGTGAGCCGCGAGGGGCGGCGGCTTTTGGTCGACGATCTTTCATATACCGGCCTGTTCGAGATTCTGGACCCCAAGAGCCACCTTGAAAGCCCCACCCAGAACCGGGTGACCTACAGCGCCTGGACCCGCATAGGAGCCGAACTTTTGATAACCGGCTTTTACCGGGTGGACGGCGGTCGCCTCAAGTTGGAGCTGCATCTTTATGACTCTGCGGACAAAAGGAGGCTTCTGGGCAAAATATATGAGGGCATGCCGGCTGATCTGCCCAAGATAATCCATCTTTTTGCAGACGAGGTAATGTACGCCATTACCAAGGAACGTGGCGTCTTCAGCAGCCAGCTGGCCTTTGTGGGAGCCCGCCAGACTAAAAACAAAAAATATGTGGTCAAAGAAATCTACCGCATGAATTTTGACGGCAGCCGGGTGCGCCGCCTGACCCGTAAAGGCAACATATCCCTTTATCCCCGCTGGTCCCCTGACGGCCGTTTCATCGTGTACTCTTCATATCTAAACCGCCAGCCCGTGGTTTTTCTGCAGACCATGGCCGGCGGCAGCGGACGGGTTGTGGTGAGAAGACCCGGAGTGAATCTTACCCCGGCTTTCACACCAAGCGGCGACAGGCTGGCCGTAACCATGAGCCATACCGGCAGGACGAATATCTTTCTGGTGGATTTGGCCGGTAAGATTATCAAAAAGCTTACCAATGGATATGGGATTGATGTGGCCCCGGTTTTCTCGCCGGACGGACTCAGCATGGCCTATGTATCGGACCAGGGGGGCACTCCCCAGATATATATCCTGAACATGCAGTCCGGCAAAAGCAGACGGCTGACCTTTGGCTTTAAGTACTGCGCGGCGCCGGATTGGTCGCCCCGGGGTGACAGAATTGCATTCCAAGCCATGGTCGACGGCACCTTCCAGGTGGTATCATTAAATCCAGATGGGTCCGATCTGCAGATTCTGACCAGCGGATGGGGCGGAGGAGAGGACCCGTCCTGGTCGCCGGACGGACGGCTGATCGCCTATGCCAGCCGAAAAACCGGTAGATATCAGATATATGTAATGACGGCTAACGGTCGGCCCATAAAAAGGTTAACCAACCTGCCGGGGGACAATACCGATCCGGCCTGGTCGCCACGGGAGGCCGGAAGCAGATAAATTAATACTATCCACTTAGTTCATGGAGGCGGAAGTGAAAAAGCATTTGGTTTGGGCAACCATTTTTATCTTGGGGATCACCCTGCTCATGGGGGCGGGATGCACCAAAAAAACGGTCGGAACCCCCGAGGGCGGGGATTCCGGCATGGGTTCCGGACAGCCCCTGTCCACAACAGACATGATGACCGACGAGGAGCGCGAGCGCCAGCGGCAGATCGAACAGGCTGAAGCCGAGGCCGCAGCGGCTGAAGCCGAGCGTCAAAGACTGGCCCAAGAGGCGGCTTTGAACGAGCAGATCGCCCGTGAGCAGGAAGAAAAGATGAAAAATGCTTTCGTCAACCACGATATTTATTTTGATTATGACCGCTGGGATTTGAGCGATGACGCCAAAGCGGCTCTCAATGAAAAGGCTTCCTACATGCTCAGCCATCCCGAACTGCGGGTTATCGTGGAAGGGCACTGCGACGAACGCGGCTCCAATTCATACAACATGGCCTTGGGTGAAAAACGCGCCCGGGCCGCCGCTGCTTATCTGGAAGTGATGGGGATCAGCCCCGAGCGTATGGAATCGGTAAGCTACGGTGAGGAGCGCCCCAAAGTTATGGGCCATACCGAAGAAGCCTATGCCTCCAACCGCAGGGCTTCTTTTGTGATTAAATAATTTTTTTAATGATGAATACATTTCATCCGCCGTTTGAGGGAAGGGGTTGGCGCATGAAGATCAGACACCTGTTACTGGTGCTCGTTGGCCTGTTGTTTGTACTCTCCGGTTGTGTGGAGCAGCAAGAATACCAGGCTCTCAGAAGCATGGTGTATGAAAACCGAACCAGTCTCAACAACATCTCCCAACAGGTGGCCAAGGTAGATCAAAAGGCGGCCATGGTGAACCAGCAGGTGGTTCAGGCCCAGCAAAAAGCCAGCCAGGCCACCATGAAAGCCAGCCAGGCCCAGCAAAAGGCGGCCCTGGCCCGCCAGCCCCATGCCAGTCTGAAGGCGGAAGTGGACTCTTTGCGCCAAGATCTGGCCATTGTGCGGGGCAGTGTGGAGGAGATCAACAACCGTTTCAGAAAGCTGCCTAACCAAGAAGACATAGATAAAAGCGTGCAAAAAGCGGCCGGCGAACTGAAAAAGGATTTAATCAAGCTCAAGTCCGACCTGCAAAAATCCCATATGGAGAATCAGGCTCTCAGGGGACAGCTCTCCGCTATGGACAGGCGCATGGCCGCCTTGGAGTCGTATCTCAATATCAATAAACCACAGCCCCAAAAGGCTGCAAGCCCCCAAAAAACCGCACCCAAGCCCAGCAAGGCGGCCCCGCCCAAGACCGCCAAAGCCTCCTATGAGCTTGCCCGGACTCTTTATAAGAAAAAGTCTTTTCAGGCCGCCCGGGACCGGTTTGAGGTTGTGATAGCCCGCTATCCCAACTCGATCTATGTGCCCTCAGCCCATTTCTGGGTGGGTGAATCCTTTTATGCCCAGAAAAAATATGAGGAGGCGGTGCTTTCCTATAACTCTGTTATCAAGCACTTCCCCAAAAGCCCCAAGGTCCCGTCGGCTTTATTGAAGCAGGGGCTGGCCTTCCGGGCGCTGGGTGACATCCGCACGGCCAAGATCGTATTGAACAAGCTGGTTAAGGGCTACCCAAAATCCCAGCAAGCCGTTACGGCCAAAAAGGTGCTTAAGAATATGAAGTAGGCCGGCACAAGTGTCAGACCCGGGCCGGACAGCCTTGGGACTCTGAACCCCGGGGCGAGCGAACAGTCACAAAAAACGGGGCGGACCGGAATAGTAATTCTGGTCCGCCCCGATGCTTTTTGATCTTTCTGCCCTTCGGCACATGACCAAGCCAGCCGGCGGCCCCTTCCGGAGAATTTCGGGTGGAGCGGCCCCTTGGAGGGCTTCCGTGGCCAGCTCCGCCCAGCCCGGCCCGGTTCTATTTGATCTGGCTCAGGTCCGCGCCCCAGATAGCGGCGTAGGCCTCTTCCAAAATGGGCAGCTGCAGGTCCATGCGCCGGGCTGCCAGATAGGCCGAACGGATGTCCTCGTACCCGGTAAGCCGCCTGCCCAGATCTTCCATCTGGTTGTAGAGCGCGCGTGCGGTGCTTGGAACATCTTCACGTTTTTTGGCCTGTCCACCCAGTTTCAGCCCGAATTCCCTGCAGGTGCCGGACAGCCCTTCGGCCACCAGGGTTGCGGTCCAGGCCGGGCTGCCGGCGGCAAAACTGGACGATTTGCCGCCCAGGGCCAGGCCCAGTTCGGTTGCTTCACTGGCCGCCCGGGCCATATAGGCCCCCACCTGGCCGGCTCCCCGGATTTCTCCGGACCGGGCAAGATAGTGTCCCCACAGGGCATAGGCCCGGGCCAGGATGGAAGCCGCCTGCACTCCCAAGGGGTCGTCGCTGGTTACTATGTCCACCTGCTTGAGCCGGAAGAGATCCGAGAGCTTGCGCAGTTCCTCCGGGGGTCCGGCCAATAGTCCGCTCAAGGTCTTGCCGGTAAGCACGTGTTCCTCTTTGACCGCGCCCACCAAGGCGAAAACGCTGACATCGTCGCGCCCCCTCGCCTTGGCCATGTCCAAGACCAGCTGGCAGGGCAACCGGTGGCTTTCCGGCTCGAATCCGCAGGTGCCCACCACCACCTTGAGCCCCTGCTCGCTGGTGTCCAGGATCTGGCTCACCACCTCGGCCAGTTTGCGGCGCGGGGGCACCAGGATGACCTCGCTGGCCTTGCGGAAGGCAGAAGTGAGATCACTGGTAACAAAGGCGTTTTTGGGCAGATGGTAGTTTTCCAAAGGCTCCGGGGCCCGGCGGCTGATGTTCATCTCCCGGGCGGTTTCCGGATCCGGTTCAAAAAGGGTCATGGAGGCATTGTAATAACGCTTTGCCTCCAGCATGCGCTGGCCGATCAGATGGGTGAGGGCGAATCCCCAGCCGTCCGACCCCACCACCACCACGTTCTGGTCCGCGGTGGGGGAATAGATGCGCCGGTCGCCATGGGTGGCGTAGAAACTGAGGCCCGCCTCATTGAGCACCAGGGGCCTGCCTTGCTCGTCTTTGCCGTGCCGGGCTACAACCTTGCGTATTTTCAAGGTCCGCAAGCCGTCCTGTATCATTTCGTCCTGGGAGTGATTGCGGATGAAGTCTTCCAGGTCGGGGTCTTGGCCGAAGTTGGTCTGATGATACTCGGTCATGACCCCCAGCTCGTATTGCACCCCCTGCTTGATATCCATGCGGCTTTCACGGCGTCCCCGGCTGAGCCCCCGGGCCACCAGCTGGCTGGACATTACCTTTTTGATGCGGGCGATCTGCTTTATGCAGGTTAGCGCCACGAACTCGTCCAGCTCCAGACCGCCTTCATCTTCTTTGTGACGCTTTTTCAGCTCAGAGAGCAAAAGGGGCGGGGCCAGATCCACATAGGCCCGCCCATAGGCTCCCTTGATGGACCGCCAAAGCATGCTGGCGGGGTGTATCAAAAGGTTGCCCACCACGCCAAGCGGGCTGATGCCCCGCGCCCAGCCCATGCCGCCCTGGCGGGCGCACAGGTCCAGGTCCTCAGGAATAATGGAGTAGGAGACCGCCACCGGCTGCACCACCACGTCGCCTTCCACATCCAAGGCGCCGCGCAGGGTGACCAGGCGGCGGGGGTAGCGCAGGCTGCCGTCCCGGCTGCGGGCGCCTCCGTGCCAGGCCTCCAAAAAGATGCCCTGTTCGCCCCCCATGACGCTGATGGCCCGGCAATAGTTATAAAGCGCGGAGAGTCCCACCCTTCCGGACCCCCTGCGCTGCACCACATAAGAGCCCATCATCAACAGCTTGGCCAGGCTGGGGATGGCCATCATGTTGGCCCCGGCCGCATACAGCGGCAGGCCGCCGGTGGCATGCATCAGCTGGATGTTAAGCAAAAACTCATCAAGGTGGGAAGAGTGGTTGATCAAATAGACCACTCCCAGCCCCTGCTCCCGGTATTTTTTAAGCTGGTCGAGATGCCGCCATTCCCTTCCGTCCCTGGAAGTGAAAGGCCGCCCGGGATTGTCCTGCACAAACAGGTTTTGGCAGATGGTGGTCAGGGCCGCGCAGGCATGGCGGTGAACATCGTGGTCATAGCGGCAGCGGATGGCGTCCATGGTGCTGACCACGTCCCGTTCATCAAATTTGGCCTTTTGGTCCTTAAGATCTTCTATGCATAAACCCACCGCCTTTTCGGTCAGCTCATTCTGAAAAGGCCAGGCCGGGGCCAGATCCTTGAAGTGTTCCATCCAGGGACGGCCCTGGGAGCTGTTTGCAATGGATTTCAGCAGCTTTAAAAAATCAATTTTGGAGGCGCCATAGGCCAAACTGTGATTCAGCATCTTTTTGGGGCTAAGTATGCTTTCGCGGCCTTTGCCCCATTTTTTCTTGCGCTTGGCAGCCATGAATGCCCAACCCCTATAAAAACAGACGACCCGTTGATGTGCTTGTGGCAGACAATATTATTTATACCCATGTGCTGTACGGTGCAAGTCCTGGTTGCAGGACAGGTGTGATATACTTTAAACAGGCTGATAGGCTGAAGGGCGGTATGGCTTCAAAGCCCGGGTGCCTATCAGCCGCGGAGTCCCGACCTGCCGGCAGCGGCATTGCCGTAATGAACCTGATTTCGTGATTTGAGCATGTGCAAAAAGACCATCGTTTGGACACGAAATTCTTTAGCGGAGAGGTTTGACAATGGGCCAGCCTGCAACCACCAAGTGGGAATACATGTCGTCCTGGGTAAATCAGGATTGGGAAGTCAAAACCATAGTAGGTTATGAGGGAGAGAAATTCCGCACCCTGCCCCAATTTTTGGAGTTCTTGAATATCGTGGGATTGGCGGGCTGGGAACTGGTTTCATTGGTGCCGGTTGAGGTTGGGCACCGGGCTTTTTTAAAACGGCCGAAAGCAGAATAAGCCCAAACCGGCAAAAGGGCTTCCCTCGGCCTCCGGTAGACGGAAGAACATGTTTATGGTTCATGCCGCACCGGTCCCGCCATGGTTTGGCCGGACCGGACGGCATGTAATTGGTCAATAATCCCGATCAGGGATTTTTCGGGGGCGCATAGACCCGTTTTATGCTGAAGACCTCCCCCGGCTTGAGGTCCAGGCTGAAGTCCTCGCTGTATGAAGCCACCTCCACCGGTTCACTGGTCTCCTCGAACCAGGTTTCACGAAAGGTTATTTCCATGAACACCTGGGTCAAAAGCCTTACCCGGTGCCTGCCCGGCGGGACCAGGAACTCCGCCTCCCCGGTCAGGCTGTGTCCCTTGATCCAGCTCGAAGGCCTTGGGGACGAGGTACGCAGATCCCTGAGGTTGTTTTCATCTAAAATATACAAAAGCTGCCATTTCCAATAGGGCCCGTGGATGGTGCGGAACTGGCCCGCCACCAAGGGCATGCCGAACTCACCGTGCCGGTGCAGGGCCTCGTTGATCTGGGCCTTGGTCACGCCCGCTTTGAGCTGCACCGCCACCCGGGCCGGACTGGGGCCTGGGTCCACATATACTTCCAGACACCCGGCCAGCCCCGCGGCCAAAAAGACCGCCGCCAGCAACAGGCCGATGGGTCTGGGCCAAATCCGCTTCAATGATTCCGTCATGCCATATCCCCTTTCAGCCGGATTTAGACATTCCGGCCAATTTTTCCTAAATCCCATGCAGAACCTTTTCGGCTATCTATATTAAAACATAAGTCAGCCTTGCCGTGCACGCCGGCTTCACCGCCCGGCAAGTCTTGCCAGAAGCCTTCGGGTTTGGCACCATAGGGAACAAGATAACCGTCCATTAGCGAGTCTGCACTATGAATCATATCCAGGTTTTTGCCGTTTTGATCAGTCTTACGGGCTTGTTGGCCTATCTCAACCAGCGCTTTTTAAGGGCCCCGGTATCCATCGGCCTCATGTTCATGTCGCTTATCTGCGCCTTGGGGATGGTGCTATTGGAACTGGCGGGAGTGCCCCTGGCCCAGGAAGCCCAGCGCATGATACGAATGATCGACTTTGAAAAGCTGCTCATGCAAGGCATGCTGGGCCTGATGCTCTTTGCGGGCGCATTGCATGTCAACCTGAACGATTTATTGGAAAGCGGCATAGAAATCTGTATTTTCGCCACCGTGTGCGTACTGGTTTCCAGCCTACTGATCGGCCTGGCCACATTCGGGATTTGTCATGTTTTGGGCTTTGCGCCCCGTTTCATCGACTGCATGGTCTTGGGTGCCTTGATCTCACCCACCGACCCCATAGCGGTTCTGGGCATCCTGCAGGATGCGGGAGCCCCAAAGCGGCTTACGGCCAAGCTGTCCGGCGAATCCCAGTTCAATGACGGCATCGGAGTTGTGATATTTATGATCATACTTGGGATGTCCAGCGGCGGCGGCGAGCTGAGCATTGGGCACGCGGCATATCTGTTCATGACCGAGGCGCTGGGAGGTGTGATTTTTGGCTTGCTCTTGGGCGGCGTGGGTTATTTGATGCTCAAGGGAATTGATGATTATAAGGCGGAGATACTGATCACCCTGGGTCTGGCCACGGGGGGATACAGCCTGGCTGCGGTCTCGCATGTATCGGCCCCCATCGCGGCGGTGGTGGCCGGGCTTTTCATAGGCAACGAAGGCAAGCGCCTGGCCATGTCCCATGTGACCGTGGAGCGCCTGAACCTATTCTGGGAACTGGTGGACCATGTGCTCAACGCCCTGTTGTTCGTGATGATCGGACTGGAAGCCCTGGTGCTGGCGTTTGCGGTTGATTACTGGCTGGCGGGTCTTATGCTGATTCCCTTGGCCCTAATAAGCCGCTACATGTCCTTGAGCCTGCCGGTGGGGATTATGAGGCTCTGGCGCCCCTTTGCGCCCGGCGCGGTGCCCATCATGACCTGGGGCGGGCTTAGGGGAGGCATCTCGGTGGCCCTCGCCCTTTCTCTGCCCGACGGCCCCTACCGTGAGCTTTTCCTCACCATGACCTATGCTGTGGTGGTGTTTTCAATTTTGGTGCAGGGCCTGACCCTGAAAAAGATGGTGTGCCATTATGGGGGAGACCAATGCATTTAGCGCTTTATGCCAGATTTCAAGCTTTGGGCCGAAGAGCCTTCAAGGCGGCTTGTAATCAATGAAACGCCCCTTTGAACCTGGGGCGGGTGTGGGATTAGCCAAACGTCGGGAGGAATCATGATACGCAACTCAATCGACCGTATGCTCTATGATCCAGAGCCGGACTTTACCAGGCCTCAGCTCGAGGTGGGGCAGGAAGACCTGGACCGCATACTGGCCCGCTTGACTCTACTCTATGGCGAGGACAAGGCCAAAAAATATCTCCCCGAGCTGGTAAGGGTGCTGAAAGTGCACCACGCCCACAAGCCTCCCGAGTTGATACAGGTGGAAAAGGAGTTCGACCCCAAAAGCCGCTTCACCGAAAAGAACCTTATATTAATAACCTATGGAGACATGCTGGAGACAGACAACCAATCCCCCCTGGCCGCGCTGGAAGGTTTTCTGGAAACCCCCAACATGGAGGAGATATTCAGCACCCTGCATTTGCTGCCCTTTTTCCCCTACTCTTCGGACCGGGGTTTTTCGGTCACAGATTTCCACTCGGTTGATCCCAAGCTGGGCTCTTGGCAGGATATCGAGAGGATAGGCCAGCGCTTCAGGCTCATGTTTGACGGGGTCTTCAATCATATATCCGCCCAAAGCAAGGCTTTCCGGGATTTTTTAAGCGCGGACCCGGCCTTTGCCGACGTTGTCATTGCCTATGACTCCCCCGACGCCCTCACCCCGCAGCAGCGCGCCCTGATCATGCGTCCGCGCACTTCGGATCTTTTGAGCAAGTATCAATCCCTTAACGGGCCGCTGTGGGTCTGGACCACCTTCAGCTCCGATCAGGTGGACCTCAATTATAAAAACCCATTGGTGCTGATATACGTGATAGAAACCCTGCTGCTCTATGTGCGAAAAGGGGCGGACATCGTGCGCCTGGATGCGGTCACCTATCTGTGGGCCGAACCAGGCACTTCCAGCGCCCACCTCAAAGAGACCCACGAAATAATCAAACTCCTGCGGGACGTGCTGGATATCTCCGCGCCCCACGTAACCCTTTTGACCGAAACCAATGTGGCCCACAAGGACAACATATCATATTTCGGCAACGGCTATGACGAAGCCCAGATGGTCTATAACTTCGCCCTGCCGCCTTTGGTGCTGCACACCTTCTACACCGGCGACGCCAGCGCTCTCACCAGCTGGGCTGCGGATCTTGAATACCCCTCCGAAAACACCACCTACCTGAATATGCTGGACACCCACGACGGGGTGGGGCTTTTGGGGGCCCGGGGGTACCTGAGCGACGATGAGATCGACAACATGGTGCAAAAGGCCCGGGATCGCGGGGCTCTCATCGGCTACCGCACCGGCTCCGGCGGCAAGGACGAACCATATGAAATCAACTCCACCTGGTATAGCGCCATAAACCAGACCTCCAGTTCGGAATCACTTGATGAGGAGACCAAGCGCTATGCGGCCAGCCGCAGCATCGCCTGCATGCTGAAAGGGGTGCCCGCGGTTTACTTCCACGGCCTGATAGGCAGCGTGAACGACATGGATACGGTTCTACGCACCAAACAGAAAAGGGATATCAACCGGCAGCTGATTCATGAAAAGAAGCTGTTGGCTCAGTTCAAGGACCCTGAATCCCGGGTGCACAAGGTGATAGAGCGCCTTTTCCCCATCTTTGACCTGAGAGTGCGAAACCTAGCCTTCCACCCCCTGGGCAGCCAAAAGGTGCTTAACCTGTCACCCCAGGTCTTCAGCGTGATGCGCGGCTCCGTGGATGGGCGGCAGCATGTGCTGGCCCTGGTTAACGTAAGCTCTCATATATGTCACCTGACCCTTGGCCTGGATGAAATAGGGCTGAATGAGACCCACTGGTACGACATGGTGCAGAAAAGGGGATGGTCCGCCCAAGACGGCCGCCTGGGCCTGGAGCTGGAGCCCTATGACGTGTCATGGCTGGTACCCATGACCGAGCTGGAAAAGGCCATCGAAGAGGGCGCCTAGGAGGTCCGCCGGGTTCCCAAAAGGGAATCAGGCCTTATTCTTCTGCTCCACGCTCTGGTTGAACTTGGCCGCGTCGATCACAAAACGCTGGTGGGTGCCCCGGCTGATGCGGTCTTTTCCGTCATGGGCCGTAAAGGAAAAGGTCAGCTTGCGTCCCTCCATGGATTCCAGCTTCACTGCAACCGTGATCTCGAACCCGGGAGGGGTGGCGGCCTCGTGGGTCAGGTCCATGCCGATTCCCACGCTCTGCTCTTTGGGCCAGTCCAGATGGGGATTCATGGCCTGGATGCAGGTCCATTCTATGAGCCCCAAAAGATAGCCGGTGGCGAATACCCGGGGCATGATCTGCAGTTCACTGGCTTCGGGGTAGAGGTGGGGAACCGTTTTGTTTTCGGGCACTTCGTAGCGGAATTCGAAAGTCAGGCCGGGCTTCAGACTGTCTTGCATGGATAACCCTCCAATTGTTTGGGGCCATTATACACCGGCTGCCGGGTGATAATTAATTTAATACAAAGGCAGGCTGGTTGTATGCCCCAGTTTGATGCTGGAATCACTCATAAGCCTTTTATAGCGTTCCCGGGCCTCCATAAGCGCATCGCCCTGTTCGGCTGGCACGAAATAGATTAAATGGGTATAGCCCGACAACTCTTCAGGCTCTTCGGGCTTGAGCATGATAAGCACGGAAGCCTGGTTGAGGTTTTCACTGGCGGTGGCGATAAGCACCGGTTCAACCGCCTGGTCCGCGCCGCCGGCCTGCTCATGGGGGATGAATGAGTTTGGCTCGAAAGTCCACAGCATGCGGTCCAGCTCCTCTGCGCTGAGCTGGTCCGGAGCCAGTAGCAGAACCCGGCGGCCCTGGGCATAGTGCCAGGCGGCCAGGCGGACCGCCGCTTGATTCATGGTCATGCCCGCCTTGGCAAGGTTTATGAACTCCACCGTAAGACGTTTCATGCCAGGCAATATAACACGTACCGGGATTGCGCACAGCCCGGAAAGAAAACTTGAACCGCCAAAGGCTTGACGATAACAGGCCGTTGAGGTCCTTTGCCAATTATCCCCCCAGCTTGACACCTATTGGGCCCGGTCTTATATTGCAGTTGCAGGTGAAATGCCGGTTCCGCCGGGAACGGGCGCATATTCTGGATATCGGGAATGGTGGATTCATACTCTCATGGCCGCTGATTATTACAAAACCCTGGGTGTGCAAAAAGACGCCAGCCAGGAAGAAATCAAAAAAGCCTACCGCAAACTGGCGCTCAAATATCATCCGGACCGCAACAAGGATGACAAGGGCGCGGAGGAGCAGTTCAAGGCGGTCAACGAAGCTTACGCTGTATTGAGCGATGCCGAAAAGCGTAAGCAATACGATACATTGGGTACGCAGGGCTTCCGTCAGCGCTATAGCCAGCAGGACATATACCAGGGCAGCGATATATCCGACATCCTGCGGGATGTGGGTCTGGGAGGCGACTTTTTCTCCCGCATCTTCGGCGGCCAGGCCCAGGGCGGCCAGGGCGGATACCGCACCTATCACTTCGGACAGGGAGCCCGGCCCGGAACCGGATTCGGCCAGGACTATGGCGGCTTTGGAGCGGCCCCCGGACCCCAGCGCGGCGCGGACCTGATCTATGAACTGCCCGTGACCCTGGAAGAGGTCTTCAGCGGTGCCACCAAGATGGTCTCCTACCGCCGGGGCGGCAACATGGAACGGGTCAGCGTCAAGGTGCCCAAGGGCATTGCCAGCGGCAAGAAGCTGCGGCTGGCCGGTAAAGGAGAGCCCGGGGTGAACAACGGCCCCACCGGTGATCTCTTGATCCGGGTGCGCACCCTGGAGCATAACCGCTTCAGCCGCGAAGGCAGCGACCTGGAGCTTAAGCAGGAGGTGCCCTTCAGCCAGGCGGCCTTGGGGGCCACCATCCAGGTGACCACCCTGGACGGCAAGACCCTGAGCATCAAGGTGCCCAAAGGCTCCCAGCACGGCGCGCGCCTGCGGCTCAAAGGCCAGGGCTTGCCCCAGTTTGGCACAAACGGGCGCGGCGATCTGTTCGTTAAACTGCAGATCAAGGTTCCCCAAAAGCTCAGTAAGGATCAACGCAGGCTCCTGGAGGAACTGGCCGAGCAAGGGTTGTAGCCCCGCCGGGGGAGCCAGTCCGCCCGGGCAGGACACATTATCACCACCCGCTTCCAGTGGCCTTGGGAGCCAGCATCCAAGGACCGGAGCGGGCTTTTGTATCATTGGCCAAGTATTCTGCTATAGTTATTCCCCATGGATCAGTGCAAGCCTTCAGAAGCCTTGCTGGATGCGGCGGCCGACGCACGCTATCTATTGGACCGGGGATACCCCCGGGAGCAGGTGCTGAAACTCAGCGGGGACCGTTACGGCCTGGACGCCCGCGGACGCCACTTTCTGCGGCGCGGGGTTTTCGGGGTGCGGCAAGCGGCCGCCCGCAAAAACAGGCTGTTAAACTGGGATGATCTGGCCGCGCAAGACCTGGGCATTGACGGGCACAATCTGCTCATCACCCTGGAGAGCGCACTGGCCGAGCGGCCCCTGGTGCTGGCGGACGACGGCTGTGTGCGGGATGTGGCCGGAGTGGGCCGCAATCACAAGCCGGGCAGGCTGACCCAAATGGCCGCAGATATCCTGATCGATAGCCTGCTGGCGGCCGGGGTGTCCGCAGTACGGATATGCCTGGACGCCCCTTTGCCTAAAAGCGGCCAGCTTGCCGCTGAGCTTAGAAAGAAGATTGAGCATGCCGGCATTGCGGGCGGCGCCCTGGCTCTGGCGGTGCCCGAAAAGGCCTTGATCGCCCACCCGGGGCCGGTGGCCAGCAGTGATTCCGTATTGTTGGATGCGGTGGCCCGACCGGTTGACCTGGCCGGTATTATAATCAGACGGCGCTGGCCAAAGCGGAGCCTGATGAGGTTGACAACATGATCAAGCATAATCCGGACCAAACAAAGGCCCGGGCCTTGGGGCTGTATTCCGGCGGGCTGGATTCCATCCTGGCCTGTCTGGTTTTGCGCCGGGCAGGGGTGGAGGTGGAGGCGGTCAGCTTCGAGTCGCCTTTTTTCTCGGCTGACAATGCCAGAAGAAGCGCCGCAGCAAATGATATAGCCCTGACGGTGGTTGATGTAGGCCGGGATCACCTGGACAAGGTGGTGAGAAACCCCCGTTACGGCTACGGCTCCAACATGAACCCCTGCATCGACTGCCACGCCTATATGGTCAAACTGGCGGGGGGAATCGTTAAAGAGCGGGGCATGGATTTCATTTTCAGCGGAGAGGTGCTGGGCCAAAGGCCCATGAGCCAGAACCGCCAGGCCATGGGCAATGTGGCCAAGGCCTCCGGCATGGCCGATCTTTTATTGCGTCCCCTTTCAGCCAAGCTCATGCCCATCACCCCCATGGAGGAATCCGGTCTGGTGGACCGGGATATGCTCCTGGATTTAAACGGGCGTAGCCGGAAACCCCAGATTGCCCTGGCTAAGGAGTTTGGGGTAAAAGACTATCCGGCTCCGGCCGGGGGCTGTCTTTTGACCGAGCCGGGTTTCAGCAAACGCCTGAAGGATCTTTTGGAGCACAATCCGCTTTGCGGGCTCAAGGAGATCGAATTATTGAAAGTGGGACGCCATCTGCGCCTGAGCCCTCAGGCCAAGCTGGTGGTGGGGCGCAACCAGAGCGAGAACCAAAAAATGGAGGCGCTGGCTCCCGATCATGCCGCCAGGCTGATCACCCAAGGCTACCCGGGACCCTTGGGGCTGTATTTCGGGCCCCAGGACGGCCCTGAACTGCAAACCGCCGCGGCATTTGTGGCGGGATACGGAAAAGCCCCGCTTGAGCAGGAAGTTACGGTGCAGGCGGACGCCGCCCGGCTTTTGGTGACCCCGCTGCACCGGCGGCACGCACAGGATCTTTTGCTTTGAGCATCAAGCTCACCCGGCGCAACGAGCGCCTGATCATGGCAGGAAGGGAACAGGTCTGGCAGGCCTTCAGCCAAATCAGCGAGTGGCCCGCCTGGAGCCCCGGCATAAGGGAAATCAACGAATTGCAGCCCGGTCTGGCGGGATCGAGCTTTACGCTCAGCCTGTCGCCCTGGGGCCTTTCCATTACGGCGCAGGCCAGGCTGGAAACGGTGCAGACCGGCAGGCATTTGAGTTATGTGGGGCAAAAACTGGGCATAAGGACCCGGCACAGTTTCAGTTTTCTGGATGCGGGCAAAAACACCCAGGCGGTTTCGGTGGAAGAGCTTTGGGGCTGGCCCCTCTTGCTCTTGTATCCCTTCGTGTCCCTCGACCGCCTGGACCAGGCCGGACGGCTTTGGCTCCAGGCCTTGGCGCTAAAAGCAGAGACCGGGGCCTTTTAACCCGCATATTTCACGAGGGTTGGACGGCATTCAGCAACAAGCCGGCATTTATGGGACCCATATGAAAAAGCCCCGCTATTTTTCAGGGACAATTTGCACCCAGGCCCGGCACAGCCTTTGTGAAATATGCGGGTTAGTCCGGCTCGGGGGCTAAAATTCTCTGGTTGACCGCCTTTATAACCGGAGTGCCGTCCGGATACACATCTATAACATTCAAACAGGCGTGATCCTGGGCAATGCGGAAAATGTAATCCAGGGGCGCACCCAGCACACGGCTTAAGAGCACCCGGTTCACTCCGCCGTGCCCCACCACGCAGATGGTCCGGTTGAGATGACTTTCTATGATCTTTTCAAAGGCCGGAATAACCCTTTCGGCCAGTTCGTTGAGCGATTCCCCTCCCTTGACCTTGAAACCGGCCAAGTCGTTTTGCCTCTGCTCCAGTTCTTGGGGATAATGGCGGCTGATATGCTCATAGGTGTGTCCGTCCCACACCCCCAGGTTCAGCTCCCTCAAGCTGCGGGTGGCCTCCACATGCAAACGGTGCCGCTGGCCTCTGGCCATCTGCTCGGCCACTTTGCGGGAGCGGATCAAATCGCTGCTGTAGATGGCTTGCAGCGTTATTTGATTCATATAAATCGTCATGGCGTGGGCCTGTTTTTTGCCCTCTTTACTCAGTTCAGGGTCGCCGTGGCCCCAAAAAGTGCCCTCTTTCTGGCCTCGGGACTCGGGGTGCCGCCACAAATAAATCCGGGTATACTCCAATTCCGATTGCCGTAGATTCTGTTTTCGTAACATGTTTGAATCCTTTCCCGCTTGCGGATTCCGTGCTATGCTTGGCTGATTGTTTTTTGGTCGCGTAAGATAATTATTATAGCCTTATGGTGGCAATCGCCAAAGGAGTACCTGATGTTCTGGCGCAATGCCCTTAATACTATTGCGGTGCTTGGCTTGATACTAGCGATAATGGTTATTGCAGCCAACCCCGCTTTTGCCAAAGGCCCAAAAATCGTTTTCAAAGAAACCGAGCTTAATCTGCCGATATCCAGAGAAGGGCAAATCCTGACCGCCAAGTTTGAGTTCACAAACGAGGGTGACGAGGTTTTGATAATCAAAGATGTGAGCCCATCTTGCGGGTGCACTGCCAGCAGCTACACCAAACAGACCCGTCCCGGCGAAAAAGGCAACGTGACCCTGACCCTGGACACGGAAGGGATCATGGGCTATTACCGCAAAACCGCCGTGGTGGCCACCAACGACCCTACCACAAATTTTGTCAATCTGCTCATGCGCGGCACCACCAAAAGCAGCATCAAGATAGATAAGGGCCGGCGCATCAGGCTTGCCGGATGTCTGAACGAGGTGGTCAAGAGCACCGCGACCTTAAGCGATCCCGACGGCAAGCCTTTTCTCATCAAAGGGCTGGAAAACCCCATGGAAGATTACCTGGAAGCCAGCCTGCAGGCCATCAGGGGCGGCCGGGCCTATTTGCTGAAGCTGCGCAGCATAACCAATGAAGCCGTGGAGTTTGCCGGGCCTTTATTCTTGAAGCTGGCCAACGGCACCAAGGTTAGCGTCTATGTTTCGGTTGATATCAAGGGCGAGTTTTGGGTGCAGCCCCAGGAGGTGTATTTTGGCGCGGTGTCCAAGAGCAAAGCCCCCGCAAAACGCCTGGTGATGGTTAAGAACGAATGTGCGGATTCGCTGTTTGTGCAAGCCGTTGAACACGATGAGAGATATCTTAAGGTGGCAAACGTGTGGGAAAAAAAGGGGCAGAAGCTGTTTTTGGAGGTTTCACCCAATCTGGAGACCATACCCTTGGGGCCTTTCACCCAGTTTCTGACCATCAAGGCTTCAGGCAAACAGTTCAAAGTCCGCCTCAGCGGCAGGGTGAGCCAATAGCCTCATCTAAATCACATTGTCAATGCAAAACGCCGGGAGCCCAAAGGGTTCCCGGTTTTTTCTTGGAGCCGGTTAAGCCCGCTTTCATGGGCGCCGGGGAGCCAAAGCGCACTTCGCATTCACTCCCCGGTTGCGGGCTGGGCTGATAATCCGCTATCCCCCGGCGTTTTTGCGCATCTCCTTGATGGCCTCGGCATAGCCTTCGGGATGCTTGAAGACCCCGGTGCCGGAGACGAAAACATTGGCTCCGGCCCGGGCCACGGGGCCGATGCTGTCTCCCGTGATGCCGCCGTCCACCTCTATATCCACATTCAGGCCGCGGTCATCTATCATCTTCTTCAGGCGGGCGATTTTCCCGGTCGAGGCCGGAATATACTTCTGGCCGCCGAAACCCGGGTTCACCGACATGATCAACACCTGGCTGACCATATCCAGCACATATTCAATGCTGCACAGCGGAGTGTGGGGATTGAGGGTCACGCTGGCCTTTTTGTCATGCTCCCGGATGCATTGCAAGGTGCGGTGCAGATGGGTGCAGGCCTCGGCGTGCACTCCGATCAGATCGCCGCCGGCCTCGGCATAAACCGCGATGTATGGGTCCGGGTTGCTGATCATGAGATGCACGTCCAGGGGCAAATCCGTGCAGCCCCTCAGCGCCTTGATCACCGGGGGTCCGAAGGTCAGGTTGGGCACGAAATGGCCGTCCATGACGTCTATATGGACATAATCGGCCCCGGCCCGGCTGATGGCGCGCACCTCGTCGCCCAGGCGGGTGAAGTCGGCTGAAAGTATGGAAGGGGCTATTTTTACCACGGCCTGTCTCCGGGTTGGGGGTTGAGCAATCAGACTTTCTTCTTACGCCACGGGGCGGGGCATGTAAAGCCTATTGGCCTTTTTGCAGCCGGGCCGCGAAAAAGGCGTCTGTCTGGTTTCGATGGGGATAGGTGCGGAAAAAGCCGTCATCTTCCATGCAGGCTTTCAAGGCGGGGGCCAGACCGGCTTGCCAGCTTGGCACAAGCTCCGGCATGGCCTCTCTCAGCCGCTGCACCACGCCCTGGTTCTCGGCCCGGGTTATGCTGCAGGTGCAATAAAGCAAGACCCCTCCGGGATTCAGGAGCCCGGCCGCAGCCTCGATGAGGCCGTACTGCAGCTCCGCCAGGCGGGCCGCATCCTCCGGGCCGCGGCGGTAGCGCACATCCGGCCTGCGCCGGATCACACCCAGGGCGGTGCAGGGGGCGTCAATCAGGATGCGGTCGAAACCTCCCAGGTCCTTGGGCAGTTTGGTTCCGCCGGCCTGCATGCAGACGGCGTTATTCACGCCCAGCCGCTTGAGGTTTGCCTTAAGGGCTTTATAGCGTCCCGGGCTGGGCTCCACCGCCACAAGCTCCCCCCGGTTTTGCATCAGGGCGGCCAAGTGCCCGGTCTTGCCCCCGGCCCCGGCGCAAAGGTCCAAAACCCTGAGGCCGGGTTCAACCCCCAAAAGCAGGCTGAGCCCGGCGGCCCCCGGGTCCTGCATCTGCCACAGGCCCCGATCAAAGCCGGGCAGGTTTTTCGCCGGGCCTTTCACTCCGTGCAGCACCAGGGTTTCCGGGCATAGCGGGTGCGCTTCTATGCGGTCCGCAAAAGGCTCCAGGCTGGCGGCTAGTTCCTCTGCTGTGGTTTTGAGGGTGTTGGTCCGTAAACCGGGGACAGGTTCCTGCTGGTTGGCTTCGCACCACTTCTCCACAAAGCCTGGCGGCCAGGCCTTGAGCATCTCTTCCACCAGCCAGGCGGGATGGGAGTATTTAAGCGATATATGCCCGGCGGGGTCATTTTGCGGGTCGGGCAAGGGGAGTTTGTCCTTGGCGGCCGCCACCTTGCGCAGCACCGCGTTGATCAGGCCCTGAGCCCTCTTGGCCGGGCTTTTCTTGGCCGCCCCCACCACGGCGTTTACCACCGCATAGGGCTTGTTGCCCAGCACGGCCAATTCATAGGCCCCCAGGCGCAGCATGCCCAGCACCTCCGGGTCCAGGGACTCAAGCCCGCGCTTGATGAGGGGATCAAGCATATGATCCAGGTAGATACGGTTCCGCAGCACCCCATAGACCAGGTTGGAAACAAAGGCGCGGTCGCGGCTTTCCATATCCCTTTGGCGCTCAAGCTCCTGCATGAGCAGGGTTTCCAGCCGTTTTGGGGTCTTGTCCAAACCCATAAGAACCCTTAGGGCGGAAAGGCGGGGATTCATCTGGAGCCCAGGATGGAGCCGGGAGCCAGCTTGGCCCCGCGCAGGTAATCGCCCGCTGTCATGCGGCGCTTTCCGGCTGCCTGCACCGTGCCCAGCCCCAGGGCCGTGCCGTTCCCGCAAGCCACCCAAAGCCGGTCCTCCGGAAGCGGGGGAGGCGGAAGAACCTGCCCGGGCCGGGAACCCGCCGGAGCTCCATACAGGCTGGTGGGTCCGAAAAGACGCATGGGCTTGCCCTCATAGCTGGTATGAGCGGCGGGCCAGGGGTCCGCGCCCCGCACCAGCCAGTCCAGCTCCTGGGCCGGACGCCGCCAGTCGATCAGGCCGTCATCTTTGGTCATGAGGGGGGCGTAGGTAGCCTTGTTGTGATCCTGGGGCGTACGGGGCGCACTTCCCCCGACCAGGGCTTCAAGGGTGCGCACCAAAAGCCCGGCCCCCAGTTGGGCCAGACGCTCGGCCAGACTGCCCGCGGTCTCCTGGGCATCTATGGCTATGGACTGCTGAAAGATGATATCACCGGTGTCCATGCCAGCGTCCATATACATGGTCGTGACTCCGGTTTCGGAAAAACCCTGCATTATGGCTTGGTTGATGGGTGATGCGCCCCTTAAGAGCGGCAGCAGTGAGGTGTGCAGATTGATGCAGCCCAAGGGAAAGGCGTCCAGCACCACCTGGGGCAGCATCTGGCCATAGGCGAAGACCACGCAGGCATCGGCCTCCAGGCCGGCCAGCTCCTCACAGTAATGCTTGATGTGCACCGGCTTGATCACCTCAATTCCGCAGGTGTAGGCCTCGCCCGCCACGGCGCAGGGGGTCAGCTTCCGGCCCCGCCCCGCTTTTTTGTCCGGCTGGGTGACCACGGTGCGCACATTGTGGCCCGCTTCCAAAAGGGCTTTAAGGGCCGGGCAGGAGAGTTCGGGCGACCCCATGAATACCAGATTCAGAGGACTCACCCCTCACCCCGCTTGATCTCCTTGAGCCTGCGCTTGCGGTACATGGCCCGCTTTAAGGGACTTACGTAATCCAGCACCAGCTTGCCGTCCAGGTGATCCAGCTCGTGCTGCAGGCAGCGGGCCAAAAGCCCCTCGCCCCCCACCTGGATGATTTCGCCATCTCGGTCCACCGCCTCCACCACCACACGGGCCGCCCGGGTCACATTGGCATAGTGATCCGGCAGGGACAAACAGCCCTCTTCGGCGGTCTCTTCCCCCTCGGCCGCAATGATGCGGGGATTGAATAAAACCAAGGGCTTCCCGCGCCCATCGCTGGGGTCCAGCTCCACCACCGCCAGGCGCAAGTCCCGCCCCACCTGGGGAGCGGCCAGGCCTATGCCGTTGCCGGATTCCAACAGAGTCTGCACCATGTCATCGGCCAACGCCACGGCTTTGCCGTCTATATCTTCAAATGCCCGGCAGTTTTTCTGCAAAACCGGGTCAGGATATGTGCATATGCTCAAAACGCCCATATGATCTCCACTTCACTGGTTCCACTAGAAAATATAACCCTGCTATATGCCGGGTCAAGTGCAGGGAGGTAAATAGGCGGATTATGGCTGCCGGACCAGGCTGGCCCGCTTGAAATATGGGGGCTAGAAACTGCGGGCGTTGACGTGCACCATGGGCGGCAGGTTAATGGTGAAGCAGGTGCCTTTACCCAGCTCGCTTTCCACCTTGATCTTGCCGCCATGCTCGTTTACGATGCGCCTGGCCACCGGCAGACCCAGCCCGGTGCCGTGCTTTTTGGTAGTGAAAAAAGGCGTGAAGATATCCCTGAGCTGTTTGTCGGGGATGCCGCAGCCGCAGTCGCTCACGGACAGCGTCACGTCCCCGTCGTCACTCCGCTCCACTTTGAGTTCAACAAGCGCCTGGTCCTGGCTGGCTTGCAGGGCATTGGTCACCAGGTTGATCAGGACCTGGCGCAGCCGGTCGGAATCACCCATCACTTTGGGAATATTATCCTGGCAGATGATATTCAGGCGGTGCTCCCCCTGCTGCATATTGGGCCCCATGAACTCCTTGAGGCTTTCGGCCAGACCGCAAAGATCGACTTCCCCCCAATTGTATCGCTGGGGTCTGCTTAAATCGCCGATTTCATTTAATATACTCTCCAGACGCTCAACTTCGGAAACGATGATGTCCAGCTTGCGCGCGCCCTTTTGGCTCAGCCCCGGCTCCCTTTCCAGCTGGCGGGCGAAACCGCCGATGAGCACCAGGGGGGTTTTGATCTCGTGGCTCACCGTGGCCACCATGCTGCCCAGGCCGGCCAGGGACTCGGCCTGGCGCACCCTTTCGGCCAGGTTTCTTTCCGCGGAAAGGTCGCGCATGATGGCGGTGAACAAAAGCCCGTTTCCGGTCTCGGCCGCACTGAAGCTGATCGACACCGGAAACTTGGTGCCGTCGCGCCTTTCGGCCACCACTTCAGCCGAGTGGCCGATCATGCGGGCCTTTCTGGTGCGCACGTAGCGTTCCACGTAATGCCGGTGGTTTTTACGGTGCTCCTCGGGCAGGATCACCGAAAGGTCTCCCCCCAAGACCTCGCTGCGCCGGTATCCGAAAAGCTTTTCGGCCGCACGGTTCAGATACACTATCTCGTGGTTTTGGTTAATGGTGATCACGGCGTCGGAAGCGGTCTCCACCATCTGGCGGTACTGCTCCAACTCCAGGGCCATTTCCTGCACGTCATTCAGCAGAGGTTTTTTCCTATCTTCAGGATTCATGAGCTACGCTTGGCTGTTCGGGTGTTTGGGGAGCCTACCAAAGTTAGTAACATGGTTGAGCATTATAAGCAAGATGCCTAACATGTCGGATTTGTGTTAATTAACAGCTTTTCTGGCCCAGGACCGGCGCTTCGGCTCGGGCTCCGGCCGCTTATCCGCATCCGGTTTAGCAGATTGCTGAAATCCGTCCTCCACCCATAAACACTTTCACCCAACAAAAAGTATATTCAAACTATTCCATCAGCATAAACCGGGCCATGCAAAAAGAAAGGCCCCATCATCCCGTAACTTATGGCTGCTCCGGTCCGGGTCACTCCCGGGGTAAAATGTTGTTGAACTGGTATTCCTCCACCTGTTCGCCCATGGAGGCCTCAAAGCTGTTCTCGCCCCATTGCTCTATGCCCAGGTATTTGGTGCCCGGGTCATTTTCATAGGACCAGCGTAGAAGTTCCTGGCCCTCGCCCCGCCCGTCTTTGTGAAAGTGCCCTCCGGCCATTTCCTCCATGTAGAAGGTCTCACCGTCATAAACTATCTCTTCGGGCGGATCGCCGTTCTCTTTGATGGCTTTCAAGACCTTGGGCCCCAGAAGGCCGAAACCGATCTTGTAGCTGAAGCTCCAGAACTCGGTGTCATCCACCTCAAGCTCCAGATAGCGCACATCGTCTCCGCTGATCAGCTGCCATTCATGGCTGATATCGCCGCCCCAGTCATAGGTGTTATAGGCCTTGACCTCCCAGGTTTTCAGGTCGAAGTCCACCAGCCAGCCCGGTTTCATGTTTTTCAGCACCAAATCGGGCAGGGTTTCCTCTTCTTTGCTCAGGCGGCCTTTGAGCTTATCAAAAAGACCCATCGCCGGACCCCGTTTTTTCAGGAATGGCTGCAACGCCTATGCCCATTTTTTGCTTCAGTTCAAGCAGGCTCTTGGACGCCGGGGCGCTCTGACCGGAGGCCAGGGCTTTGTTGATCTCATCGTCCACGCTGGTTTCCACCGCAGCCATTTCGCCGTAAGCCGCGGCCAGGGATTCGTCCTCCTCCACCTTGGCTTTCATCTTCTCCAGCATGGCTATGGTGCCCGAGGAATCAATGCGGCTGAGCTGGGCGTTGATTTTCTTGGTGGCCGAGGCGGTTTTGGACCGGGCCTTCAAGGTGATCAGGTCGTTTTCATAGGTGGTGATGGTTGATTTGATCTTGTTCACATTGGCCTGGAGCTGGGCCGCCATCTGCTCATGGCGCTGGGCTTCTCCGGACATGCGCATGGCGTTGGCCGCGGTGGATTCCTTTTTGTTCAGGGCCTCGGTGGCCATACGCTCGGCCTCGGTCACTTCCAGCTCGCCGTTTTGCATCTTTTGCAAAAGCAGCATTGCCTTGCGCTCATAGTCGGCGGCCAGCTTGGCATTGTTGTCCGCCTCGCGCCGGGTGCGCATGGCCATGCTCTTGACCTCGGCCAGGCTGGTCATGGCCTCTTGCAAGTCGCTCTTAAGATCCTTTATCCCTTGTTCGGTCATCTTGACCGGATCTTCCATCTTATCGACCAAAGCGTGGGCTTCTGCCTGGCCAACCCTGAAAAGTCGCTTGAAGATAGACACTTTTTATTCCTCCTGCATTACGGCGGCTAATAGCGGGCCGCTGGTATTTTTTGATTAAGACTGGGCAAGACCGGCCTAGCTGACATAGCTGAGCAGCTCGGAGCCGTATTCGGCCATGGCCAGCTCCAGGGCCCTTATGGAACCTTCCAGCTCATTGCGGTCCAGGTTGGCCAATTGCAAGGTGTCGCGGAAGATAACCACCGTGGCCTCATCATCCAGCACAAAGGCCCCGTGCACCAGCTCGCGGTTCAGCTTCAAGAGGCGCTCAAAGAGCCCGCCCGCTTCAGGGGGTACCGGCATGATCACCTGTTCCAAGACCACGATGGGTTCTTCACAGTCGATGACCAGGTTTTTGATGCCATCGTCCTCTTTTTCCACCACCACCAGCTCTTCAGCCGGATCTTCGTGGACGATGGGCAACTCCATCTCGAAAAGATACTGTTTTACCAGCTCAAACTTCTCGGACATTTATCCCTCCCAGGATTGGTTTACGCAGTTAAGGGCGGTTTACTTGATAAGATAAGCAGCCCCGCCCGCGTGTAAAGCCCTATCTTATTACTAGCAGTTTCGGATGCCGTCACGTCAAATTTGGACGTTTCGCCGCCACAATCAAAAGGCGGTCATCGGAGCTGATGGCCTGGTCTGCCGCCGGATTGGTTACTATTTCCCCTCCTCTGGGGGCCAAGCCCAACAGCAAGGCTCCATGCCGGGATTTAAGCAGGGTCAGGGCATTTAAGAAGCTTTCGCCCTGCAGGCTTTCGGGGGCGTTCACCAGATATAAATCATTTCCGTACTGGTTGCTGGTCAACTCGTCCACCACCTTGGTGATGCCCGGGTCCAGGGCGCCTTGCACCAGAAGATTGGTGCTGAGCTGCCCGGTGACCACGATCTCATCGGCTTTGGCCATGCGGCAGTGCTCCACGTTTTTCTGGTCCAAAAGCTCCACGCAAACGTAAAGGTCTGGATACAGATTTTTTATGGTAAGCACATCCATGATCACCTTGGCGTCGCGCACCTCCGGGGTCAGACGGTCGTCATTGACCACAATCGCCGCCAGGGCGTTCCCGGTGCAGGCCTTGGCCAGGTTGTCCTTATCCACCCTGCCGCGTATAAAGTGGACGCTTTCATCCTCCAAAGGCCTCTCGGGCAGATCGGCCAATATGACTATGGGCGCGTCCTTGCTTTTGATATCGGCCCTGAGCTCATCCACCACCTTGGAGCTCTCAAAGCTCCAGCCGCAGATCAGATAGTGCCCGCTGACCTCCACCTCTTTCAGACCTTTAGAAATCATGATCCGGTTCTCCACAAATATCCCCGCCACCGTGGCGGTCAGAATTCCCAGAAAGCCGATGCCCGAAAGCATGAGCAAAACCCCTACGATGCGCCCCCCGAAAGAACCCGGGCTGATGTCGCCGTAGCCAACCGTGGTGGAGGTAACCACCGCCCACCATAAGCTGTCGGCGAAGCTCACCTTGGGCTCCAGGCACCAGAAGGCCAGACTGCCGCCCAGTATGAGCAGCAGCACCATAAGAAAAACCTTGTGCAGGTTTTCCCGCTTGCACAGGTGAAGCAAGTTCCGCATCATGCCGAAGATCAACAACGAAAAAACTCCTGTCTGCACCAGACTACGTGGCCAAGCCAGCCGGGCAAGGCGGCGCCCCCTGCACCCCTGGACCCGGGCCTGTATATTAATCATACTAAAAAACAGATTAACACAGGAGGTCAAGCAGGTAATGGAGAAAACCTGTCACATCATCGGAGATTCAGTCATAGTGCAGGACTGCGGGCAATTCATGAACATCGTGCTCAACAGCCCTCAAACCCTGAACAGCCTCACTTTGAATTTTGTGCGCCAGCTGCATCTGGCCCTGGATTTGGTGGAGTCCCGCCCTGAAATGCGCATGCTGCTCTTAAGCGGCGACGGACCCAAGGGATATTGCTCCGGGGGAAACGTGAAGATTCTGGCCCGGGCCGCCATGGAGGGGGATCTTGAGATGCCCATGGTGTTTTTTGAAACGGAGTATGACCTTGACTTGAGGCTGCACCGCCTGGACAAGCCTTTTGTGGTGCTGGCCAACGGGTTCTGCATGGGAGGCGGTCTGGGACTGGCCGCCGGAGCGGATATGATCCTGGCCGCGCCGGACACAAAAATGGCCATGCCCGAAACCATGATCGGCTTTTTCCCCGATGTGGCGGCCACCCGCTGGATGTTTGACCGCCTGCCCCCGGGCTATCCCGAATATCTGGGGCTGACCGGGATTACGCTTTATGGTGAACAGTGCACCGCCTTGGGACTGGCCAGCCATCTGGTGGACGGCTCCAGGCTGGAGGACATAGTGGCGGCTTTGGAGGATGCCGGGCTGGAGCTGCCCCGGGACAAAGAGCAGGGCCTGGCCCGGCTGGAAGAGGCCTTGGCCCCTTTTGTTTTAAAGCCCAACAACCCATCCTTCCGGCCCGATCCGGAGGTTGAACGGCTGTTCGCAGGTGCTGAGTCAATAGAAGCGCTCATGGAAACTCTGCTGGCGGACGGCGGAGAACTGGCCGGCCGGTCCCATGCCGCCCTTTTGGAGCGCTCGCCCACGGCCTGCGCGCTGACCCTCAGATTGCTGCGCCTGAATGAAAACGCGCCCATGGAACAGGCATTTGAACGGGATCTCCAGGCGGCCTATTTCATGATCCGCCAGCCCGACTACATAGAGGGAATCCGGGCCCGTCTCTTGGAAAAGGGTAGTGATCCGGTATGGAAACCGGACTGGACCCAGGGGCCGCAAAAACTGGACTGGGAGCCTGAATAGCCTGATAATGCAAAAAAGAGGTCCGGCCGGCAATGCGGGCAACGGATTGGAAGGCTTTTCATGAAACCTGGGCGCAAGGGCGGAATGTGGCTGGGCGGCTTGGCGGCGCTGCATTTGGGGCCGGGTAAAATCGTTTTTTCCGCACCCCATGGCCAGGGGCAACTGCCGCTGCATTTCACCTCAGCCAGGGTTGACTTTATACATGGCGGCCCCATATGGCTGAAAGCTCAAACACGGCTTTGGCGGGATATGCTGGCGGTAAGTTTCCAGGCTGGCCCCTTGCCCGGTCTGGTGTTAGGCAAAGAGCCCATACCCGTGAAAGCCCAAATAGAGGGCCCGGACGCCACCCTGAAGCTTGAAGGCAAGCTGATCCCGCCAATAAGCAAAAGCCGGGCGGGGCGGCCGCAGCCCGGAAATCCGGCGGAGGCCCAACCGGGGCCGGACCAAGCGGCCCGCACCCGTCTTGGGCGGTTGTGGAAAACGTGCTCACCACTTTAATAAAACGTATCGACGCCAATATCCGGCTTGAGGCCCGCCGGGTGGAGTCGGGAAAAGACCGCCTGGGGGCCGGAAAGGCTGTGCTGAAGTCCGACCAGCAGGGTGCATTTATGGAGCCTTTGGAGATTATGCTGCCCGGAGGGATCATCCGGTTTGGACTGCAAGCCTTGGCCGGTCCCAAGGCCTGGCGCCAAAAGCTATGGGCCAATGTACATAATTTCAATTATGGCGTGATGCTCAGGCGCTTGAAGCCGGACAGCAAAACCAAAGGCCTTGTGAATCTTAAACTGGAGCTGGAAGGCAGCTCCCCAACCCTGCGAAGTTTTCTGGCCCACGCCAACGGCAAATTCGACCGGCACCGTGGTCAGGGGACGCGGACAGCTTGATTTCAAGACCGGCACCGTGCATCTAAGGCTTATGCCCCAGCCCAAAACCGCGCGCTTTTTCACTTTCAGCGCTGGAGTGGAGGCCAAAGGCCCCTTTAACAACATATCGTTTGGCGTACCCAAAGGGGAGCTGCTGGGCGGGCTGGTGTCTTTTTTCACCAGCCCCTTTCATGTGCTTATGCGCCGCCTGGGCAAGGCCTTGGAGGGCGCCCCGAAGAAAAACCCATGCATCAGGGCCCTGGAAGGCGACCCGGAATCATAGAGCCGGCATCCAGCCGGGCCAGCCTTGAAAAACCGGGAATAGCCTGTTCTTAATAAAACCCGCACAGGCCATGGGTTGCAGTACAATAACATGCGGCCCGCATCCTTGATGGTGCGGGCCGTTACTATGCGCCCCGTCCGGTTTGCACTCGGGCTCGTGCGTATTTATGTTTTGCATGGCAACCAGGCAATTCTTACAAGACCATTGGAGCCAACCGCCATGAGCCAGAATATGCATATAACCTGTCCCCACTGCCTTTCGGTGAACCGGGTGCCGGCCCAGCGCCTCCATCAGGACCCAAAATGCGGGCGCTGCCATAATTCCCTTACCGGCGGGCATCCGCTGGCGCTTAACAGCGCCAATTTTCAAAAGCACCTGACCCGCAGCGAACTGCCCATGGTGGTGGATTTCTGGGCCCCCTGGTGTCAGCCCTGCCAGATGATGGCCCCGGCTTTCGCCCAAGCCGCGGATATCCTGGGGCCAGCCGTGCGCCTGGCCAAACTGGACACCCAGGCCGAGCCCAATCTGGGCGCACAGTACAATGTCATGAGCATCCCCACCATGGTTCTTTTTAAAAACGGGCGGGAAGCCGCCCGCACTTCCGGAACCATGAACGCCCAGCAGATAGCGGGCTGGGTGAAATCAAACCTGTGAGCGCGGCGGACTTCCGCAGCGGATTTGCGGCCAACCTGACCGTGGCGGCCAGCGTTGCGGCCTACGGCAGCGTATTGGGGGTGCTGGCCTCCCAGCAAGGCCTGAGCCTGGTGCAGCTTGTGGTGATGAATCTGATCCTGTTCGCCGGTTCATCCCAGTTTGTGCTGATCGAGATGTGGCGGCCCCCCTTGCCGGTGTTTGAAATGGTGCTGGCCGTGGCGGTGATAAACCTGCGCTATATGCTGATAGGGGCTTCGCTGCGTCCATTGCTCCGGAATTCCAGCCTGGGCCAGCGCATGGGTTTTGTTCACATGGCCGCGGATGAGAACTGGGCCATAACCATGGCCGCCCGGCGTAATAGACCGGTGGGGCCTTATCACCTTTTGGGCGGCGGGGTCTGCCTGATTCTATCCTGGAGTCTGGGCACCATAGGAGGAATGCTCTTTGGCGCGGCAATCAGCAACCCGGAGACCTTCGCCCTGGATTTTGCCTTTCTGGCGGTGTTCATCGCCCTGGCCGCCAGCCTGTGGCGGGGCAGACGGGATATACTGCCCTGGCTGATCGCGGCGGGACTGGCCCTGGCCAGCGAGGCCCTGATACCCGGCAAGTGGTATATCATCATCGGAGGATTGGGCGGGGCCTTGGCCGCCATGGCCATCCCCGGGCCCCGAGACCGGGAGGCGTCACATGCCTGAAGCGGATTGGACTGTATGGGCCGTGATCGGGCTTTCGGCCCTGGTCACATTCTCTTTCCGCTTCGGCGGACTGAGCCTGGCCCAGCGCCTGCCCCAAAAGGGCCCGGTGAAAAAGGGTTTGGATGCCTTGCCCGGCTGCATCCTGATCTCCTTGGTGGCTCCGGGCGTGCTACATACCGGACCTTGGGGCTTGGTGGGCGCCCTGGCCGCCGCAGGCCTGACCATTGCCACTAAAAACGTATTCATCGCCATGGCCGCCGCCATGGCGATTGTGGCCGGGGCCAGATACCTGGGATGGTGAAAACCGGCTGGGGGGAGGGATGACGGCCTAGCTTAGGCTAGCATCCGGTCAAAGCAGTCGGCCAGCCCGCACCACATGGCGTCATCATCCAACATGCCCGGGTTTTTCATCACTTGCAGGCTAAAGCCTTCCAAAATGATGGTCAGAATCGGGGCCAGGCCATCCAGATTTAGTTCGGGGCTCAGGGCCCCGCGGTCCACGGCCCTTTCCAACGCTTTGCGGATTTCCCTCAAAATGCTGTCATTCAATTCCCCAAACTCCTGGCGCACCACCTGGCTGTACTTGGTGAGAGCCCAGCCTTCATAGAAAATGTGGCTGAAATCAGGGTCGCGCCTCAAAAACTCCCGCAGGCCGTAGGCCATGGCCTGGGCCAGTTCCGCGCCGGACTGGATGCTGTCCAGGGCCTCAATGGCAGCCTGGGTGCCGAGTTCGTTATTTTCCCTGGCGGCTTGGGCCACCATCTCTTCTTTGTTTTTGAAGTAGTAATGCAAAAGCCCCCGGCTCACACCGGCGGCCTGGGCTATTTCACTGATGGTGCTCTTATGATAACCCTTTTGGGCCAGCACCTGGCGCACCGCTTTGAGGATGCGGCGGCGTTTTACTTCGGATTTTGCGCTAGGCTGCATAGCGGCTCCGGGTGCTGGGGCTGGCTGGACGTCCAG
Organism: Desulfarculaceae bacterium; assembly: GCA_963675675.1. Taxonomy (GTDB): domain Bacteria; phylum Desulfobacterota; class Desulfarculia; order Desulfarculales; family Desulfarculaceae; genus Dethiosulfatarculus. The sequence continues at coordinate 4,546,811 of OY776512.1, read as the reverse complement.
CAAGATTGTATCAACACCCATGCAGCCATGTAAAGCCCCATAGCCAAACGGACCTTGTATGCCGGGTGTCAGGATTCCGTCTAAAGACAGTAAACGGGTTAACCCTTGCCCGGGTAACTGACCTCGGTGAGACGGCTCAGGCGCTGGCCGGCCTCGATCAGGATTTCATCGTGTTTGGCAAACTGCAGGCGGATCAGGTGATTCACCGGCTCGGCAAAAAAGCTGGAGCCCGGCACGGCGGCCACCTTGATCTTTTTGGCCATCCAATCACAGAAATGCACATCGTCCTCGATGCCCAGGGACGAACAGTCCACCAGCACATAATAAGCGCCCTGGGGCGTGGTGTAGGGCAGGCCTATCTTGTCCAGGGCTTCCAGGGTCAGAGCGCGTTTGCGGGTGTAGTCCGCAGTCAATTTGCCGTAATAGCTCAGGGGCAGCTCACAGGCTGTGGCGGCCGCGGCCTGCAAGGGATGGGCCGCGCCCACGGTGAGAAAGTCATGCACCTTTTTGGCGCCGTCCGCAATCTTCTCATTGGCGATGACATAGCCCAGGCGCCAGCCGGTCATGTAATAGGTTTTGGAAAAGGAACCGCAGCTGATGGTGCGTTCCATCATGCCGGGAAGCGATGCCATATAGACGTGTTCATAGGGTTCGTACACTATGTGATCATAAACCTCATCGGTGAGGATGAAGGCGTCGAACTCTTCGGCCAGCTCACCTATATAAGTAAGCTCTTCTTTGGAAAAGACCTTGCCGGAGGGATTACTGGGGTTGCACAGCACCAGGGCTTTGGCCCCTTTTTCAAAGGCGGCCCGCAGTTCGGCGCGGTCGAATTGGAAATCCGGAGGCCGTAAGGGCACATATATCGGTTTGGCCCCGGTCAGGATGCTGTCCGCGCCATAGTTTTCATAAAAGGGGGAAAATACAATAACCGTATCGCCCGGGTTGCAGGCGGTCATCATGGCCACCATCATGGCTTCGGTTCCCCCGCAGGTGATTACTATATTGCGGTCCGGATCAAGATCCAGCCCCATGAAATGCTTTTGCTTTTGAGCCAAAGCCTCCCTGAGGGCCGGGGTTCCCCAGGTTATGGCATATTGATGATAAGGGCCCTCCAGGGCCTGGTGCGCCGCTTGGATCACTTCCAGCGGGGGGTCATCATCCGGAAATCCCTGGGAAAGGTTTATTGCATCGTACCGAAGAGCCACCCGGGTCATCTCCCGGATCACCGATTCGGTGAAATTACCTACTCTGGTTGAGGTCTGCGGCATTTGGCTGCCTTTCTGCTGGGCTGATCATCCTGATTTTTATCATTTCCGGGCAATGGGGCCGATGGGTTAACCATGCGCACTGGGAGGGTATTCTGACACGGAGCCCAAAAAAACAAACCACCCCGCTGCACACGGTAGGGCTTCATCAAAAAAAAATCAATATTACAGGTTTTGGGGCATATTCACACCAAGGAAGATTCCACGCGCCTTTGCCGGGATGGGTGCAGAAAAAAAGCCGCCCAAATTCATCATCTGTGGCCGGTTTGGCCCTGAACCCCCATGCCGTATTAAAAATCCACCTGTGCATAAACAAGCCGCTCCCGCAAGAGAGCGGCCCGTAAAGAACTGTTTTGCCTGTATGGGCGGGACAGCGCGGCTAGAAACTGGCCAGTGCGTCCACTTCGCTCGAAGTGAGCACCTTGTCGATGTCCAACAGGATCTTGACCTTTTCGCCCACCTTGGCCATGCCGTGAATAAAGCTGGTATCCAGGGAGACCCCGAAAGAAGGCGTGGGCTCCACATCCTCGCTCTTTACGTCCACCACTTCATTCACCCGGTCCACCACTATACCCATTTGGACGGTCATATCCTGGTTGGCCACTTCGACCACGATGACGCAGGTGCGTTCGTCCGGCTCCTTGTAGGGAAGACCGAATTTCAATCTGAGGTCCACCACGGGAATGACCTTGCCTCTTAGGTTGATCACCCCCAGCACAAAATCAGGGGTGCGGGGAACCGGGGTGATGTCCATCATGCCTATTATTTCGCGGACCCTTAAAATCTCCAATCCGTACTCTTCGTCTGCCAGATCAAAGGTGAGATATTTTCCAGCAATATCCTCTAGTTGAGAATCAGCCGGATTTAATCCAATGTTGGAATTGGCCACAAGGCTCCTCCTGTGAAGTTCATAGTCTTCCGTTGTTGTATATTATGACAAATCGGAATTAATAGAGCAACCGGGCATTTGAAAATCATATAAAGTAATGTAGTTTTTAGGGATATTGCCCTGTAGGGCGTTTCCGCAAAGCCCGGCTTGACTGAACCCCAAACTAAGTTTAGGGTTGAATGATGCAGTACGAAGGCCCCATATACCGGCCTCCATCGGAGGCGCACAGCCTTTTGGTGCAGGCCACCGTGGGTTGTCCGCACAACAAATGCAGCTTCTGCATGGTTTACAAAAAAGGCCCCCGTTTCAAGATCCGCCCGCTGAAGGACATAAAAGAAGATTTGAAAGAAGCCGCCGACCAGATAGGCCCCAAGGTGAGAACCCTTTTTTTTCCGGCAGGCAACACCATGGCCATGCCCACCGCAGACCTTGCCCGGATCTGCGGCTGGAGCCGGGAGATGTTCGCCAACCTGGAACGGATCACGGTATACGCCTCCATGCCTTCCATTGAGAAGCATGGTCCCCGGGGCCTGGCCGTCTTGAAGGAGGCCGGTTTGACCAGGCTGCATGTGGGGCTCGAATCAGGCCACGCTGCGACCTTGGCCCGCCACAAAAAGGGCACCGGCCCGGACCAGCAGGTGCGGGCCGGAACCATGGCCCTTGAGGCCGGACTGGAGATGAGCCTTTATCTGCTCTTGGGTCTGGGCGGAGCCGGACACAGCCAGGAGCACGCTGCGGCCACATCTGATGTGGTGAACCGGATCAACCAAGCCGGTTCGCTGACTCTGCGCTTGCGCACCTTGCTGCCCAAACAGAACACCCTGTTATTGCATCAGATAAACAAGGGGCGTTTTCGGATGTGCTCGGCCCATCAGGTGCTGGAGGAAATAGAGACCTTGCTGCTGCGTCTGGAGGGCCCGGCGGAACTTGCCAGCGACCATTATACTAACTATATAGATATATGTGGAAAATTGCCCTCTGATCGCGGTATTATGCTCAACAAGGTGCAAAATGCCCTGACTCTGGCCCCAAATGCTTTTCGGCCAATTTATGTGGGAACGCAATAGACACGTCTTTTACTGCGTCATACTCTTGAGGGGGATGGTTTCAGATGTTATATCAAAAGAAAGTATCGTTTAAAAAGGACCTTTTATGAGTAGTGCATACGATGAACTGGGCCCCCGCATCGAAGTAGGCCCGGTACAAGAAGATCCCGGTTTCACCCCTCTTCCGCGCCCTTCGAACGTTTCCGCGCCTCCGCCCCGGCGCAAGAGCGAAGCCGGCAACGGCTCCTCGGCCTTGGCGGTGATCAGCTTGGTGGTGGCCTTGGCCGCCATCGCCTTCAGCGTCTGGCTGTTCATCACCCAGCCCGAAGTGGTGCAGGGGCCGATGGCGTCACCCGGGGTGGTGCCCGGCGGAACCGGCGAGCGTGTGGTAAAGCTGGAAAAGGACGTATCCGGACTGATACTGAAGGTGGTCACCTTGGAAAAAGACCTACAGCCCCTAAGGGGCAAGGCGGGCACTATCGCCAAGCTCACCAGCCTTAACGCCAAAATCCAGGAATTGCAGACCAAGATAGACGCCCTGGCCGGAAAAGCCAAACAAACGGCAGCCGGCCAAAAGCCGCCGGTGGTGGCCGCTCCGGCCCCGGACAGCAGCGCAACCGGGGTGATCAAGCCCGAGGTGCAGCCCGAGCCGGACTCCGAGCCGTTGCAGCAGGCTTCCGCCAGCCAGAGCCAGGCTAAAAACCCCAACAAGAAGATCTATACGGTCAAACGGGGTGATTCGCTGTTTGACATCGCTTTGCGCTATAAAGTGACGGTCAGGGATCTGAAACGCTGGAACAACCTGAAGGGCAACAATATACAGTCAGGCCAAAAACTCACCATTTATAAATAAGCTGAAGCCGGAACAGAAGACTGACAGGCCGGGGCCCTTTGGGGCTGATCAATATTCGGGAAATTTCAAAAAAGCCCTCCGCTGCTTTTGCGGGGGCTTTTTTTTGACGGCATGCGGATCTCGCTCTTTGATGGACATAAAAAACATAACCGGGCCGTCCGGACCCGGTTAAGCCATGCCTTTTTGGGCGCAGGCGGGCCGCAGCCCGCATCCGGCGGCTCAGACCGGATGCAGCTCTATCTCCACCCGGCGGTTTCTCTTGCGGTTCAGCTCGGAGCTGTTGGACACCCTGGGCCGGGTGTCGGCCATGCCCTTGATGGTGATGCGTCGCCGGGCCACCCCCTGGGCCAAAAGCGACCGCCCCACGGCGGCGGCCCGGGCCGCGCTCAATTCCCAGTTGCTGGCAAAGCGCTGGTTGCTGATGGGGATATTGTCCGTGTGGCCGGTGATGACCACCTGGTAACCGGCATGCAGGTTCAGCTTGACGGCCAAAAGGGCCAGCCGTTTGTGCATGGATCTTTTAATCTCCGCCTGGCCTATGGCAAAGGTTATGGATTCGGGCAGGCTGATGATCAGCCGGTCCGGCGCGGCGGTAAGCTCCATCCCCTGGGAAAGAGCCTGCTGAATGTCCCGCTGCAGGCTGCCCAACTGCTGATTGACCGCCGGTTTGGGCTCTTCTTTTTTGGACTGCTCGGGCAGCCCCATCTTGGGCGCGGGTTTGCTCATGGTCACCATGGCCAAAAGCGAACGGTCCACCGCAAGCCCGCGCACCTCTTGCAGTTTGGGCTGTTCCTTCCTGGGTTCGCGGACCCCGCTTTTTGGGCCAGCCGGGGCGTCGAAGGTGGCAACCACCAGCCCCAGGTTAACCGGACCGTTTCCCCGGCTCATGCCGGGCAGGCCGCCCATGCGGGGCAGGTCCATGGGGCCTCCGGTGGTCTTGAGCCCCCTGGGCGCAGTGGGCTGCCCATGGCCCGAAAGATCCACCGGCCGGGCCGAAGCCTTGACCATGAGCTTGCTTACCGCCCCGCCGCCCGGATTTCCAGCGCTTTGGGAAACGGGCTGGACATCCTCCCGGCCGGCCTGGGCCACAGGTTTTTTCTGTACGTCGTTACGGGTGCCTATGGATAGTTCGCTCATTGAAAAGATGAGCACAAAGAAAACCAGAAGCAGGCTCATCAGATCACTCAAGGAGAGATAAAAGCTGGGGCTTTCGTCGCCCTGTCCCACCTTGGAAAGAGGCAGACGCTTGCGCGGCTGGACGCCCAGGCAGTCATACACCGATTTGGGCTTGGTGCGGGCCTCCAGTTCGGGTAGACGCACCGGGCCTTCCTCTTCAGCCTTGCGGAGCTCCGCCTCTTCACGCTCCTTTTGGGCCATGCGTTCGGCAAACCCCAGAGGCTCGGGCAATTCTTCGTATCCATCCAATGAGACGGCAGGATCGGCTTTATCGGCATACCGGATATCTAAAGGCATGGTGTCAAGCTCCATGCCGCCAACCGTCTTGAAAGAATCCGCATTCAGCCCCAGCGGATTCAGCTCCAGGGGCATCTGGTCCAGGGCCGGCGCCCACCGGGGAATCGGGGGACCGGATTGAGGACTGCTATTCATCATGACCCGTGCTCCGCACCAAAGGGTTCATGGCCTTGAATCCCTGAAAAACATTGCCCAGCTTGATTTTGGGCAGGGAACGGGTGCTGCCGGTCTGAGCGAAGCGGTAGGTGGAAAGCCTGCCTTCCATGGCGGCTCCATTGTCTTCCATGGCCAGGCCCATGATTCCTTCGCTGATCAAGGTCATCTCCACCGCCTGGGCCCGGGTAAGCTCGTTCAACTTGCGCTCCAAGGGCAGGATGATAAGGTTGGCCATCATTATTCCGTAGAACGTGGTAAGCAGGGCCACGCTCATTCCGGCGGTGACCTCGCTGGGGTCTTTTATGGTGTGCAGCATGCGGATAAGGCCGATCATGGTGCCGGCCAAACCAAAGGCAGGAGCCAGGCGGCCCATCAGATTCAAAATGGCCCGCTGTGCGTCCCGCCGGGAAACAAAGAACTCAAACTCCTGCTCCAAACGCTCGCGGATCTCGGGTAGGGACCGGTCATCGGCCACCAGCTGCACCCCAAGCTCCAGATAGGGATTGCTGGTCTTTTTGGCCGTGGCCTCCAGCACCCGCACCCCGTGGCTGCGCTGCAGCTTGGCCAGGCCCACAAAGACGCGCACCAAACGCTCCCCGCCGAAAAGAGGCGGATTGTTGATCTGTCTCAGGCTCTCCCACAAATCCAGCACGCTGCTTGTGGGAAAAGCCAAAAAAACGCCGACCAGCGTACCGCCCACCACCATGAGCAAACCCACCGGATTGATGAACATGGCCAGATCAGCCCCCAGGGCCAGGGCGGTGATACCTAAAAAAGCTGCCAAGGTAATGATGGCTACGCGTTTCTGATTCATCATGCGTTCCTCTTCGAGTTTGAGTCTTGCCTTGTATTATTCAAGAGCCGTGCCAATTGCCCTTTTCATGGCGATTTATCATAAGCACCTGTTTTTACATGACAGATAGGTTATGATCCTGGGTATTCACATTCCTGGCGGCCCGGAACTTCTTGCCCCCCTGACGGATTGACCATGCCGGATAAGGAGCCTGGCTTTATGAGAGAAGAACAAGTTCAGATCAAGGTGGATGACCATGTAAGCCTGGAAGCGGTGTATCACCCCGTATCCGGTAGGGCCAAAGGGAGCCTTTTGGCCCTGCACCCCCACCCCCTGTACGGCGGGAGCATGAATGATATCGTGGTGAAGGCCCTGATCACAGCAGCGGCCCAAGAAGGCTGGGCAGGGCTCAGGATCAATTTCCGGGGCGTGGGGGCTTCCGGAGGCAGGCATGAAGGCGGCAAGGGTGAGCGGCAGGACGTGGTGGCGGCCTGCGCTTGGCTGAAAAACAGAAATAATGCACCCTTGGTGCTCTCCGGCTATTCCTTCGGTGCACTGGTTGGTTCAAATTCAGCCTGTTCAGTAGCTAATCTGACCGGTGGTATATTGGTGTCTCCCCCCACCATGTTGGGTCCCATGGGTGACTGGCCACAAAACAGTGGAGCGTTGTTGGTAATTGCCGGTTCAGGAGACCCATTCGGCCCCAGTGCACAAATAGAAGCATGGTTGGCCAAGCAGGGTGCACCAACCCAATTAAAACTGCTTGATGGGCTGGATCATTTCTGGTTTGATCACTTAAGTGCACTAATTCCTATGGTGCGCGACTATCTTCAAAAGATGGCTTCCTGATGACATTATCACTGAAATGTCGCATATTTTGTGCATTTGCGATAATTTAAGTAGAATATGTTGTTTTTATCTTGACACATATTTAGACCCTACGGTAACTTGCACACATGCGGTCAGTGAACCTCTTTCCTGACCCTGGTTTCCCGCATCATGCCTACAACACCCCGGGATGAACCCTCTCACCTGCAAGAGCCCCGGATCGGTTTGTAGGCAGCCATCTACCCTAGAAGGCCATGCGCCTTCACCCTCCTCCTCCGGGGCCGGCTCCTACCGGCCCTCGCCTTTTGGGGCCGGGGCAAAAAAGACGGGCGTCGGCCGCTGGCAAAAAAGGCGGTGCTTTTGACCGGCAAAAGCCTCAGTTTTTGCGCAACGGGATGCTTTTTCCAGCCTGCCTTTTCCCCATGTGTTGATTGGATATACCAACCGGGCCGTCCATCCGGCTGCGTAGGGCAAAAAACCCTCAATGATCCCGTTATACGGGCCATTGAGGGTCTGAGTCCCGCGAAGGGTTTAAGGCCTAGAAGACCGCTTCGCCGCTATCCGCATTGAAAAGATGTATCTTGTCCATGTTGGGCATCAGGTCTATGTCCTCGCGCAAACCCACGGTGCAGTCCGCATCCAACAGGGCGCTCATCGAGTGCCGGCCGGTGGACATGTCCAAAAACACCTCCTTGCCCAAAGGCTCGAGTACGGACACCTGCAGGGTGATTTTGGGCCCGCCGTTGGGCAGGTCATTGAGGCCGCATTCCATGAAGTGCTCGGGCCGGACCCCGAAAATAAAATTCCCCTCGCCGGCCTGGCCGGCCTTGGCAGCCATATCGCCCGTTAAGGGGATCTTAAAGTCACCGGTGTCTACAACAATCTGGTCGCCTTCCCGGCTCAGGGTGCAGGGCACAAAGTTCATGGAGGGGCTGCCGATGAAGCCCGCCACGAACAGGTTGGCCGGATGGTTGTACAGCTCCAGGGGGCTGCCGATCTGCTGCACCACGCCGTCTTTCATGACCACGATGCGGTCGCCCATGGTCATGGCCTCCACCTGGTCGTGGGTCACGTAAACCACGGTGGCCTGCAGGCGGTCGTGCAGCTTTTTCAGCTCGTGCCTCATCTGCACCCGCAGCTTGGCGTCCAGGTTTGAAAGCGGCTCGTCAAACAAAAACACCGAGGGATCGCGCACAATGGCCCGCCCCAGGGCCACGCGCTGGCGCTGGCCGCCGGAGAGTTGCCGGGGCTTGCGCTTCAAAAGGTCTTCAATGCCCAGAATCTCCGCCGCCCGGTTGACCATTTTGGTGCGTTCCTCTTTGGTCACCTTGCGCATTTTCAGGCCAAAGGCCATATTGTCGAAAACGTTCATGTGGGGATAAAGGGCATAGCTTTGGAACACCATGGCCACGTTCCGCTCCATGGGCGTAAGCTCATTCACCACCTCGCCGTCAATGGACAGATTGCCGGCGGTAATCTCCTCCAATCCGGCGATCATGCGTAAGGTGGTGGTCTTTCCGCAGCCGGACGGCCCGACCAGAACCACAAACTCCTTGTCGGCAATGATTAGGTTGGCGTCTATGACCGCCTTGACATTCCCATAGTTCTTGCACAGATTCTCAAGCACAACCTCTGACATCGATTCGCTCCTTAGCTCTGACCGGCAAACCTGGCCGGGATTACACTGGTTGGGATGTTATGGCAACCTATCCCGCCTAGCCCTTCACCGCCCCGGCGGTGAGACCCTTCACTATGGCCTTTTGGGCCACGGAGAAAAAAACCAGGCCCGGGAATGCGGTGAACATGGCGGCCGCGGCGATGGAGTCCCATTGGGTAAGCTCATCGCCCACAAAATAGTGGGCCCCCACCGTTGCCGGCTGTATCTCGCGGGTGTTGGAAAAGATGATGGCGAACAAAAACTCGTTCCAGGTCCACAAAAACGTGATGATGGCCACCGCCGAGATGCCTACCGCCGCCACCGGAACCACGATGCGCAAAAAGGCCGTGGTCCGGGTGCAGCCATCCACAATGGCCGAGTCCACCAGCTCTCCCGGGAATGAGTCAAAGAACGACTTGATCATCCAAACCGCAAGCGGATAGCACAAAAAGGTGTTCAGCATGATAAGGGCGAAGTAGGTGTTGATCAGCCCCAGCTTGCTCATGATGATGTAAAAGGGTACCAACAGGGCAATAGGGGGCATTATGCGGGTGGCGATGAAGATAAACAAAAACACCGCCGAACCCTTGAAGCGGTAGCGGCTCAGCCCCCAGGCCGTGAATATGCTTCCCGTCATGACGATGATGGTGGTGCCGCCCGCAATCACCAGGGAGTTCAAAAGGTGCCTGGGCATGGGGCTGTCGAATATGACCTCCCGGTATGCGTCCAGGGTGAAGTTATGAGGCCAATAAGTCGGCGGCGACTGGAAAGTCTCTTCACGGGTCTTTAGCGAGGTCATGGCCGTGAAGACAATGGGGGCCAGCATGACGGCCAGCATGGCAATCAGGATCACATAGGTCGTCGCCTGCTTGGACAATAATTTCGCAATTGCTTTTTTGATGCCCATCTTACTTGTCTTCCTTGAAGATCTGGTAAACGTAGATACCCGCAAACACGCCGATAAGCAGGAACATGACAACGCCCGCCGCCGCCGCAGTGCCGTAGTTCACCCGTTTCCATAATTGGTCAACGATATAGAAACCAAGCACATAGGTGCCTTTGGCCGGTCCACCTTCGGTCATGGAAAAGATGACGTCTATGGTGCGGAAGGTGAACATGCTGGTGATCAAAAGCCCCACCAGGGCCATGTTCCGTATCAGCGGCAGGGTGATATGCCAAAAGGTGCTGATACAGTCCGCCCCGTCTATCTTGGCGGCGTCGTAGACCTCCTCGGAGATGCTCTCCACACCGGCCAAGATGAATATGCACATGAAGGGGGTGCGCACCCAGGCATCGGCCACGATACAGCCCAGCATGGCAAAAGTGGCATCGGAGAAGACAGGCACGGGTGCATCTATCAGCCCGATCTTCATTAGAATATCACTGAAAACCCCTACATTGGGGTTGAACATCCATTTCCAGATAAAACCGGAGATGACCAGCGGCACCGCCCAGGAAAACATGGCCAGGGAACGGAATACGGCCGCTCCCCGCTTTATGTTCGACAGGGCCAGGGCCAGACCAACTCCGCTCACGAAAGTGAGAAACGTGACCCCCACGGTGTATACCGCGGTCTGCTTTAAGGCCATCCAGAACAGCCGGTCATTCAAAATGTAGGCGTAATTCTTCAGGCCTGTGAAGCTCAAGGGATGAAAGCTGGTGTAACGCAGAAAACTGGTTATGAAAAGCGTTATGATCGGAAAAATGATCAGGGCCAGTATGATCACCAATCCGGGTGAGCTAAGCATGAGTCCATACTTGCTGTCGGATAGTCGCATCTTATACCACTCCAAGTCCGGTATCAAAGCGTCGGCTTAGAGGCCGTTAAAGGGTGAACGGTTGAACAGGCAGGCCGGGCTGAAACCTGTGCCGGGCGGCCCGAGGTGTTGAAATTTTGCAATGCGCGTGCAGTCCAGCCGGGACGGCTGTCAGGGCATGACCCGCACCGCCTTGGGGGGCTTGTGCGAGCCATGCCGTTTTGGCAAATACAGTGAACGAACCAAAAGCCTACTGGATGGAGTCGATCTCCTCCTGGGCCTTTTTGAGGGCCTCATCGGCGCTGGTCATGCCCAGGGCGACCTGATGGAGGTACTCTTTCAGGATTTCCAGCACTTCCATCATGCCCGCAGGATAGCTCTCGCCGACCATAGCGGCGACGGTGGCTTTCCTTAGGTCGGTGCGGGCCACTTCCTTTTGCACGGCCGGGTGATCATAAACGCTCAGCATGACCGACTCGTTGCCTTCGCAGACCAGCTCATTGAACTGGGCCTGATAGGAACGCTGGTAGTCGGTCCAAAGCAGCGCGGCAGCCTGCTTTTCGGGCGAGATGGCCTTGTTGATCATCCAGGCGTCGTTGCCGGCCACGGCAACCCCGCGTTTGCCCTTGCCTTCCCAGGCCGGAAGCAGGTCGACGCCCCAGTCATTCTTGATGCCGGTGCCGAACTTGGGATCAGCGAAGTTTTTCATGTATACGCCGCCGGTGATGATGAAGCCGGCTTTGCCTTTGGCGAACACCTCGGGAGCCGAAGACCACATGTACTCGGTGGATTCCTTGGACATGCCGCCGCGGGTCCACAGACCAGTCAATACATCCCAGGCTTCCGGGTCGACTTTGACCTTGCCGTTCACCATGATGCCCTTGCCCTGGGGGAAGGTGGTCATAGAGAGAATCTGGTGCAGCTGGTCGGTGTCCCCGCCCGCGTGCACCATGCCGGAGCAATCTTTGCCCACGTTGGCCTTGGCCCAGTCGCCGACCTTCTTGGAGGCGACGATCAGCTCCTGCCAGGTCTTGGGAACCTCAACCCCGGCGCCCTTCAGCCAGGAGGGGCGGTAGAACAGATGCATGGCCCACAGGCAGAAAGGCGAGCCGTAGAATTTTCCGTCGCCGGCCTTGATGGTTTCCAGCTGCTTGGGGGGAAATAGCTTTTGGACATCCGCCGGCCACAGAACATCGCTGTTCAGAATCCAGTGCGCAGCCGCCATGTGGGGGATTTCCAGCATGGAGCGGGTGGAGTAGAACAGGTCCACGTCCGTGGACCCGGCCATGGCAACCGAAAGGGACTTGGGCCACAAAAGCGGGTCTTTCATTTCGATCAGATCGATGTGAATACCTGTCATCTTTTCAAAGATCACCGCATTCAAGACGGTGGCCGGGTCGTGCTTTAAGCCGCCGGAGTTGGTCGCAACCAGCTTTTTGACCCCGCCCACAGCCTTTTTCCAGCCTTCGGGCAGCACGTATCCGGTGAGCATGCCCTTTTTGCCTTCCAGCTTCACGCCGTAGGCATTGTAGTCAGCCGGAATCACCACCATGGGGCCTTGACCTGTGATGCGGTCGGTCATCTTCGGCGAATTCCATTTGATATCGCCGGGGCCGGCAGCCATGGCGCTAGCCGCGAAGGCTACCAACGCCGTGATCAGGAAAATGCGAAAAACGCTTTTTGTCATTTCTCTCCCTCCTTCATTGTTACCAGGATGAAAAATGGATAAACCGGTATTCCCAGCCCGGACCGTCGCGGTAAGCCGGACCTGGGCGCCTTTTTTTATCAAGCCGCCGGATCACCCCCTTTCCTGCAAATTAATACGGGTTTTGCTCTTTGATTAGACGGGCGTTTCATCGATTTACATTACCCTTACATACTTAGACCAAAACAAATGCTTGCTTAAGAGAAATAGACCGTAGTTAAGCTCTCAGGCGGTCGGGATCATTGCCGGATAGACCTCCCGCCGTGGTTGGGCTGAAAAGTAGGGGCTTTCTTTCATTATAGCGCTGCCAGATGGACCGGCTGAATATCGCATATACGAATCCGTGCAATTTTAATCGATCGGAGAGAAAACATTAGACCCAAGATAATCATCCTGTCAGATCAGCCAAGGAGCCTACGGTTACCGAATGAAGAGCGAGCGATCCAGAACAATATGCAGAAAGAGGCAGAGAAATAGATTGAGCTATCTGATCAATAGACGACTTGCTTACTCAATGTCAAGGATATCGTCTTATCCGGTGAAATGTTGTGGCCAAACCTGGTTTGAGATTCTGGAATTTGAGGCCATTTCCGTATAGTGGAACACATAATGTTAAATCGGAATAATGCGCAAATCGGGTCAACCCACGGCGCCAGGGTTATTTCAGCCTTGCATCGTGGTACAATCCAAACATGGCCAAGCGCAGAAAAAAGAAACCGGCCCAGAAAAAGACCAAGGGCAAACCGGAGCCTTTCAACAACCCGTTTGGAGCGCTCAAAAAGGAGCTGAAGGCCACCGCCCAAACCCAGTCCAGGCCCGTGGAGTCCCAGCGCCGGACAGATAATACGGTTGATGACGCCGAAATCTTCAGCCAGGCCATGTCGGATGTGCAGCCTTTGAACTGCAAGGCCAAGAGGATGCACCTGAATGATGAGCCGCCGCCCCGCGTAAAGCTGGACAGCCAACTGGACGAAGACCTGGAGGTCATGGCCCAGCTGGCGGATCTGCTGGAAGGCCAGGATATGCTCGATCTGCGGCTCACCGGCCAGTTCTGCTATGGCGCGGCCCCCGGGGTGAGTGAACAGCTCATGGAGCGCCTGGCCGAAGGGGCCTTTCCCATCCAGGATTATCTGGACCTGCACGGCCTGGGAGTGGATGAGGCTCTTTTGGCAACCGAACGTTTTATCTCCCAGGCCTCCACCCGGGGCCTCAGGCATGTGCTCATTGTGCATGGCAAGGGCAAGGGTTCACCCGGAGGTGTGCCGCTGGTCAAAAACGAGCTGACCAAGGTGTTGTGCCACAAACGGTATCAGCGCCGGGTGCTGGCCTTTTGCACCGCCCGCAACCTGGACGGGGGAACCGGGGCCCTTTATGTGCTTTTGCGCAAATGGTCCGGCCCCAAGGGCTCCTGGCCGACCATCACCTGAAATTATTTGATCATGGGTGTTGTCCCCCGCCGCATAAAGGCCCTCAAAGAACCCGGCAGCGGTTTACCGGACAGGCATCCGTAGGGGGGGAGGGGTGTGCGCAGCCGGCTCCGGAGGCCGGATGAATAACCGAAATTGGCCGTGACTATTTTTTATTGCGGCCCAACACCCCCATGCTGGGCAAAACCCCGCCCCTCTCGCGCTTTGCCAGGCCAAGGCGGCGCTTTATAACTTTTTCATCGGCTTCCAGCATTATCAGTTCGGTGCCCGGGGGTTCATCCGGGTCCGGGTGGAGCCGCACGGGGTCCGAAGCCTTGGGCAAGGCCTCCCCGGAATGAATCAGGGAGCTGATATGGGCGGTGAGCATCTCCACCGCAGCTTTACGGGCCATGGCCTTGCTGGGCCCATAGGCCTTCAGCCCAGGAAAATTAGTGAAGATAACCTCCACGCCGCCTTCCGGCACGGGCCAGAATACAGCGGGGTAGGCGGTAAGCCCCCCCAGGGCGCGGATCTTATCCAGTTTGGTCGGTTTATGCCTCATCGGTTTATTGTAGCTCTTGGCAGGATTATGTAAAGTGGCAAGCACAACTATGCCTTGGCATGCCCTGGTGCAAGGCTTATAATCCCTGCAAACGCCCGGAGATTCATTCCGGCCCAAACTGGAGATATTCGACATGAGTCAAGACTTCGAAAACGCACCTAAATGCGCTCCCTGTCCTTTTCCCCGCGCCAAAAGGGCCTGTCAAATTGAAGACGGCAAGGGTAATGACGGCTGTCCGTCAATAATGCACCAGGAAGTGCTTGAAAAGGCAAACAAAGCCTATGAAGACCCGGACACCCTGCACTTCGCCCGCATGGCCAGTGTGCAGGAGGCTTCATGCTATCAGAATCGGGGGCCAGACCCATACACCCTGCAGCCCGGCAAAACCCGCATCGAAGAGATCATCCAGTTCGCCCGCCGCATGGGCTACACCCGTCTGGGCATGGCCTTCTGTGCGGGGCTCAGGAAAGAAGCGGCCCTGGTGGACAAACTGTTCACCATGCGCGGATTCGAAATGGTTTCCGCGGTTTGTAAATCCGGCCGCACCTTGAAGAGCGATTTGGGCATAGCAAGCGAGGACCAAATCTGTATTGGGAAGGATGAATCCATCTGCAACCCGATCTATCAGGCCGAACTGCTCAACGCTCATGGCACCCAGCTGAATATCCTATTGGGACTGTGCGTGGGCCACGACTCGCTCTTTTTGAAGCACTGCGAAGCGCCCTGCACCGTGCTGGCGGCCAAGGACCGGGTGACCGGCCACAATCCCCTGGCTCCGATCTATCAGCTTGATTCTTATTACGCAAAGCTGATGGTGCCCGAACTGGACGAAATGGTGGAACCGGGCCAGGGAAGCATGAAAAAGTGATATTTACGCCCGGGGGCGGCCAGGTCCGCCCCTGCGGCCATTGTGGCAAGAAACGCCCAGCAACTCTGGTCACTCCCAAAAAGCCGGTCCGCCCCGCAGCCCTTATGGAGGGAACCGAGCCCCGCTCAGCCGCTCTGCTGCCGCCAGGAATCCAGCACATAGAGCCCGCAGCCGATCCAGATGCAGATGAAGGTGATCAGATGGCTGGCGGTGAAAGGCTCCCGGTATACGAATACGGCCAGGATGAACATCAGGGACGGGGCCCAATACTGGCACAGCCCAATCGTGGACATGCGCAGGAGTCTGGCGGCGTGGGTGAAGCACAACAGCGGAATGGTGGTTATGGGCCCCACCAGGATGAGGGCGAAAGCGCCGCCCAGCCCATGGGAGCTGAAGGCCAGTTCGCCGTCCAGCCACAGCCAAACCAGCCAGGCCAGGGCAAAGGGCCACATAATCAGGGTCTCCACAAAAAGGCCGCCCACCGCCCCCATGGTCATGGTCTTGCGCAAAAGCCCGTAAGCCGCAAAGGACCCGGCAATCAGCAGGGCCACCCATGGGGGCTCGCCAACGGCCAGGGTAAGGTTTATGGTGCCGGCTCCGGCCAGTAAAACGGCTCCAACCTGCCAGCGGGAAAGCCTTTCTTTCAGGATCACCACCCCCACCAGCACGTTCAGCACAGGCACGATGTAATAGCCCAGGCTGCCCTGCAGCACATACCCGGCTATCACGGACCAGATGTAGATGCCCCAGTTGAATCCCACGGTCAGAGAAGAACACACAAGACTCAGCACAGCCTTGGGTTCTTTCAGGACCGTGCGCACCTCCCGCCAGCCCTTGTTATAGCTGATCAGGGCGGCGCAGATCGGCATGGAAAAAATCGCCCGGTGACACAGGACCTCCACCGGATCGGCAAACCCCACCCACTTGAAATAGGCCGGAGTCAGAAGCCCCCACCAGGTGAAGGCGGTGAGGGCCAAAAAAAGGCCTTGTTTGGCATTTCCCTGAGCCATGAAACCCTCTGGTATAAAATGCGGTAAGCGCCGAAGACCCGGCCCCGCGCTGGCCCTGATCCGGCTTAAGGCATGAGTGTGAAGAGATTAATGGAATTTGGCAACTGTTATCATCACCGCAACTTGCACAAATTCAGCTTGAACTGCTTTTAGGTGAAACACTTTCGGAATATTGCTTAAAAACCGGGGGGCTTGTATTGTAAAGCCGCTTTGGTTTAATCTGGTGCAAACCGGATTTGGAGGTGTGCCGTGGCGGAACCCGACCCCCAGACTCAGGCCATGTATACGGCTAAAGTTATTGAACAACTCCAGCAGATAAGCGGGTATATGGATAGCTTGAGAGCCGTTCAGGCCAACCGGGCGGGACTCCCTGTTGCAGCCTTCAACCTACTTTCGTGTGTGGCTGGATTTGGGGAGGAGGGCTGTACGGTCTCCCAGGCCGCCGCCCGCCTGGGAGTGCGCCCCCAAGCCCTCAACACTCCCGCCGCCCGCCTGGCCGAAGATGAACTGTTATCGCGCCAGGTGGATCAGGCCGACTCCCGGGCCAGACGTTTGGTGGCCACCGCCAGCGGCAATGAAAGAATGCGGGCCGGTCGAAAAATATTGGAGGATCTGGCCGCAATCATCGCCGAGCAGGTGCCGGCGGCCAATGTAGCCCATCTGATTTTGTCCCGCCTGCTAAGCGGGATGCAAACGATCGCCGACGCAAATGCCGGGCCGGAAAAAGACCTATAATCCCACCTAATTATTTGATGGAATGAAACTGCGCAACCTGCCTATTTTCCTTGCTTTTCACCATGCAGACATGTATACTTCCATCATGCCGCCGAACCGGTCCGCATAGTACCTTTTGTAACGTCATATCAGGCAATTGTCTATCAACTTGACGGAGGCTATGAGCCTTTGGTCAACAAACTGGAAATGTAAAGAGCCTTGCTACCCACCGACCAAAGAAAACAAGATGTGCTGATCGAGGAGGAAATCAAAAAATCCTACCTGGATTACGCCATGAGCGTCATCATCGGACGCGCCCTGCCGGAGGTGCGCGACGGACTGAAGCCGGTCCACCGGCGCATTCTCTATGCCATGCACGAGCTGAAAAATTACCACAACCGGGCGTACAAAAAATCCGCCCGCGTGGTTGGTGATGTCATAGGTAAATACCACCCCCATGGCGACCAGTCGGTCTATGACGCGCTGGTGCGCTTGGCCCAGCACTTCGCCATGCGCTACACCCTGATTGACGGCCAGGGCAACTTCGGCTCGGTGGATGGAGACGCTCCGGCGGCCATGCGTTACACCGAGGTGCGCATGGCCAAACTGACCCAGGGCTTTCTGGCCGACATAGAAAAAGAAACCGTCGAATTTGTAGAAACCTATGACGGTTCTTTGCAGGAACCCAGCGTGCTGCCCACCAAGGTGCCCAATCTTTTGGTCAACGGCTCGGCCGGCATAGCCGTGGGCATGGCCACCAATATTCCGCCCCACAACCTGGGGGAGGTCTTAAAGGCCGTGGTGGCGGTGATGGACAATCCCGAGATAAGCATAGACGAGCTTATAAAGATCATCCCCGGTCCGGACTTTCCCACCGGCGCCTTCATCCACGGGCGCAAAGGTATCCGGGATGCCTATACCACCGGCCGCGGAGTGATCAAGCTGCGTGCCCGGGCCAACATAGAGACCCATCCCCGCAAAAAACGCCACTCGATCATAGTAAGCGAACTGCCTTATCAGGTGAACAAGGCCCGCATGCTGGAGCGCATCGCGGATCTGGTGCGGGACCGCAAGATCGAGGGCATTACTGATATCCGCGACGAGTCCGACCGGGACGGCATGCGGGTGGTGTTCGAGCTTAAACGCGACGCCGTGCCCGAGGTGGTGCTTAACCAGCTTTTCAAATTCTCCCAAATGCAGTCCACCTTCGGCATCAACATGGTGGCCATCGCCAATCTGCAGCCCCAGGTGCTGAGCCTCAAGCAGATTCTGCAGTATTTCATAGACCACCGCCGGGAAATAATCCTACGGCGCACCGCATTTGACCTGAAAAAGGCCGAGGACCGCGCCCATATCCTGCAAGGCCTCAAGATAGCCCTGGACAATATTGACCGGGTCATCGCCCTTATCCGGGCGGCGGAAAACCCGGCTGTGGCCAAAAGCCAGCTCATGGCCGAACTTGGCCTTAGCGATGCACAGGCCCAGGCCATCTTGGAGATGCGTCTGCAGCGCCTCACCGGGCTGGAGCGGGACAAGATCCTGGAGGAGTACCGGGATATCCTGAAGGAGATAGCCCGTCTGAAAGAAATCCTGGGCTCCGAGCAGAAACTTCGCCAGATCATCCGGGACGAGGCAGAGGAACTGGGCGACGGATATAATGACAACCGGCGCACCGAGATAGTCGAATACGCCGATGACATTGATCTTGAAGACATGATCGCCGAAGAAGAGATGGTGGTCACCTTGAGCCATGCGGGTTACATCAAGCGCAGCCCCATCAGCCTGTACCGGGCCCAGCGCCGGGGCGGCAAGGGCAAGCGGGGCATGTCGTTCAAGGAAGCCGACTTTGTGGAAGCGCTCTTTGTGGCCTCCACCCACAGCTATCTGTTGGTCTTCACCGAGAAAGGCCGCCTCTATTGGATCAAGGTGCATGAACTGCCCCAGGGCGGCCGGGCCACCCGGGGCAAGGCAATCGTCAACCTGATCAACCTGGAAAAGGACGACCAGGTGGCCACGGTGCTGGCGGTGCGTGAATTCACCGAGGACCGCCAAATCATCTTGTGCACCAAAAACGGACTGGTGAAGAAAACCGACCTCATGGCCTATTCCCGGCCCCGTCAAGGCGGCATCATCGCCATCAACGTGGGCGAGAAAGACCGGGTGGTCTCGGCCCGGCTCAGCGACGGCGACATGGAGGTCTTCCTGGCCACCCGCAGGGGCCAGGCCATCCGCTTCAACGAACAGCGGGTGCGCAGCATGGGCCGTACCGCCGCCGGTGTAAAGGGCGTGGAGCTGGTGGAAGACGACCAAGTGGTTTCCATGGAAGTTGTGGCCGGCACCCCGAGCATATTGACCGTAACCGAAAACGGCTTCGGCAAACGGACCCGCATAGACGAATACCCCTTGCAGAATCGGGGCGGCAAGGGCGTGATCACCATCAAGACCACCGAACGCAACGGCCCGGTGGTGGGCGCTTTGGTGGTGGACGACGAAGACGAAGTGATGCTGATCAGCGAGCAGGGCAACATCGTACGCACCAAGGTGGGCGGCATAAACGTTATCGGCCGCAACACCCAGGGCGTAACCCTTATAGACCTGGCCGGCGATGAAAACCTGGTGGCCGTGGCCCGCCTGGCTGAAAGCGATGAGGCCGAAGAGGACGGCCTGCTGCAAAACGGTGAAGACGGCCCCGATGAACCAGACCAGCAAGCATAGGCCCGGCCTGCCGCCGGCAACCGCGGTGCTGGGCGCGGGGGCCTGGGGGACCTCGCTGTCCTCCCATCTGGCGGGCTTGGGTGCCCCGGTGCGCCTGTGGGCCTTTGAGCCGGAAGTGGCCGAAAACATAAATCAAAGCGGGGAGAACCAGACTTACCTACCCGGAATATCCTTGAATGAGGGGGTCTGGGCCAGCAGCGATTTATCCCAGGTGCTGGAGGACTGCCGCCAGGTGCTTTTGGTCATGCCCAGCCATGTCTTCCGTGCAGTGCTAAGCCAGGCCGCGCCCTACATCGCCCCGGGCACCCACATCATATCCTGCACCAAGGGCATCGAGGGCAAGACCGGTTTCACCATGTGCCAGGCGGCGGAAAGCATATTGCCCGAGGCGCATCACCCTTATCTTTCCTGTCTTTCAGGACCCAGCTTCGCCAAAGAGGTGGCCTTGGGTTCACCCACGGCGGTGGTGGTGGCCAGCAAAAGCCAGGCTGTGGCCCAGGGGGTGCAGCTGGCCATGGCCGGTCCCACCTTCAGGGTTTACACCAGCAGCGACCTTATAGGGGTGGAACTGGGCGGAGCCATGAAGAATCCCTTGGCCATAGCCGCCGGCATGGGTCATGGTTTGGGGCTGGGGCACAACACCCTGGCCGCGCTGGTCACCAGGGGGCTGGCCGAAATGACCAGGCTGGTGGTGGCCCTGGGCGGACAGCCTGAAACCTCGGCGGGCCTTTCCGGCCTGGGCGACCTGGCCCTCACCTGCTATGGGGATCTTTCCCGCAACCGTGGGGTGGGCCTGAAGCTGGGTCAGGGTGAAACCATCGAGAATATCACCAGCAGCATGCAGCAGGTGGCCGAGGGCGTACTCAATACCAAAACCGTGCTGGAGCTGGCCGACAGGGCCCAGGTGGAACTGCCCATAGTCAACGCGGTCTACCAGGTGATCTACCGGGGCATAGAGCCGGTGACCGCCCTGAGCGCCCTGATGAGCCGGGACCTCAAACCCGAGGTTTATTTTTAGGCAAACCCGGCGAAAGCACGCGGGGTATTGAGCGGCAAAGCCGGGCAAGGCAGGCTTGGGGGTGTCGCGCCCGCAGGCAAATAAACCCAGCGGTCCGTTTTCCAAGCCAGAAGAACCCTTCACCTCGACAATGGCTGGATCAATCAAAACGCCCTTTGGGGAAAATCAAACATTCATTGAAACAAGCGGGGCTTCATGAATCTGGTTAAGCAGGATAAATACCGCTATCGTCTGCCCCGGAGCGGCCAGATGCTCACGGAGGGTCTGATTTTCGCCGACAGCCGTTTGGTGGCCGGGCTGGATGAAATGGTCCTGTCCCAGGTGGCCGGCATGGCCTCTTTGCCCGGAGTGGTGGGCCCCGCGCTGGCCATGCCCGACGCCCACCTGGGCTATGGCTTTCCCATCGGCGGAGTGGCTGCATACGACCTGGACGGCGGAGTCATCAGCCCGGGCGGAGTGGGGTACGACATCAATTGCGGAGTGCGGCTTTTGCGCACCAAGCTGGAAGCATCACAATTGAGCCATGACACCTTGTTGAGCCTGGCCGACCTTTTGGCCTCCCGGGTCTCCGCCGGGCTGGGCTCCCAAGGGCCCCGCAAAATGGCCGCCAAGGAAATGGAACGGATTTTGTCTGACGGTTCGTCATGGGCGGCGGAGCAGGGCTTAGGCTCCGGCGGTGATCTGGAATACTGCGAAAACAACGGCCGCCTCAAAGGGGCGGACCCGGATGCGGTAAGTCCTCTGGCCAAAGAGCGGGGCTGCTGGCAGGTGGGCAGCCTGGGCGCGGGCAACCACTTTTTGGAGCTGGCCGAAGTGGCCGAGGTCTTTGATGCGTCCGCCGCCCAAGCCTTCGGTCTTTTCAGGGGACAGCTAGTGGTCTGGATACACTGCGGCTCCCGGGGCCTGGGCGCCCAGGTTTGCGACGACTACCTGAAGCGCCTTAAGAAAAGCCGGGACGCAGTCAGGGGAGGGGACGCCAAACTCATCTCCGCCCCCCTTGACAGCAAAGTGGGCCGGGAATACTTGGGCGCCATGCTGGCGGCGGGCAACTACGCCTTTGCCAACCGCCAAATGCTTACCCACCAGGTGCGGGAGCTGATGCAGGCCTTTTTCAAAACCGGTCCGGCCGGGCTGGGCATGGGCCTGGTGTATGACGTTACCCATAACCTGGCCCGGGAGGAGGCCCACCAGACGGACGGCAAGGCCCGCCGGCTGATGGTGCACCGCAAGGGGGCCACCCGGGCCCTGGCCCCGGGGCATCCCGAGATCCCCCCGGCCTACCGCTCCAGCGGGCAGCCGGTGCTTTTGCCCGGAGACATGGGCACCGCAAGCTATGTGCTGAAAGGCGCTGCCGCGGGCCGGGAAAGTTTCGCCAGCAGCGCCCATGGCACGGGCAGGCGGCTCAGCCGGGCCAAAGCCAAAAAGCAGGCCAAAGGGCGCGGGCTGATCCAGGAGCTGGCCAGGCGGAAAATCATTGTGCGGGCGCATTCGCCCAAGACCCTGGCCGAGGAGATGCCCGAGGCCTATAAGGACGTGACCCAGGTGGTGGATGTCATGCACAGCTCCGGCCTGGCGCCAAAAGTGGTGAAGAGCCGGCCGTTGGTGGTAATCAAGGGCTAGACTGTCACCGTACACATCATGACCAATTAGTCATTAATACTTCATGAGTTATGCCATCTGATTAAATGCATCAACAAGACTTGGTGCGCACCTGTTAAGGAAAAAGGAAAGCATTTTCATGAACTAGTCTGATATTATTAAATATATTTAAAATTAAGCCAAAAAAATCATCTGCAGAGTCCTCAAGGGGCCATACAACATATTGTAAGAGAATAAAAGAGGGCTGAAACTTATATGACTAATCAGTCACATAAGTTTCAGCATATCCGGCATTGATTGCGGCCTGCCTGCTTGGCCTCCAATAGGGCCGCATCAGCCCGCCCAAACAGCTTGGCCGGAGTGTCCTGCTCAATGGCCTCACTGATTCCCAGACTCAAAGAGATTCTGGTCTCATGCATGCCTTTGTATGTAAAACGTATATTTTCCGCTGCGTTACGTATACGCTCCCCGATTTCAAAGGCGTCGCTGGACCCGGTGTTGAGCAGAATCACCACAAACTCATCACCCGCATAGCGGAACAAGGTGTCGGATTTGCGCCGTAGTGCGGCCTGGGCCTGTTCGCTAATGGTCCTGAGGGCCAGGTCACCGGCTTGGTGGCCGAAGTTATCGTTGATTGATTTGAAATGATCTATATCCAACACGATCAGGCTGAGCGGCCAAAGCTGTTTTTGGGCCAGCACCTCTTTCATCTGCTGGCTCAAAGCCCGCTTGTTCCACACCTTGGTCAAAGGGTCGGTGAAGGCTTCACGGCTTAAGCGTTCACTCTGCTTTTCTATGGTTTGCAGGTGCTGGCGGGTGGAATCCAGGGCACCTTTCAGCTTGTCCAGTTCCTGCTGGGTTTTGTTTAGCAATCTCTGTTCACTGGCCCTTTTGCTGCGTATTTCTGCGCGTAAGTACCGTATATGCTCTAAAACACTTACCTTTAAGCTTTCCACATCTGTGGTGCCCGACATCTTTTTGGCCAGTTTACCCATGGATGCCGTAACATGCGCTTCGTATTCATTGCCTTGCCTGCTTAGCTGATCAGTGGTGACAGACAAAGCCTCGCTGAGATCTTCCTCCGTGCGCATCAGCTCGAACAACACCTCTTTCATGGCCTGTTCGGCCTGCCTCCGCCTGCGGTCGTGGATTTCCCGGTATGATTCAATTAGATCGGCCACCATGACCATGGCGGGGTGAACCTGATTGTTCTCTATGTGCAGATGGACTTCCTTGATGACATTATCCACCCGGGAATCAAATGAAACATCATTCATATACAGGTTGGCCAATAACGCCAAAGCCACATGCTTGCCAGCATCTCCCGCGTTCGCGCCAGGAGCCCCGGAACCGCCCCCGTTTCCCTTTATCATGCCGGTCATCAAGGCTGTCCGGAAGGTCACCAAGGCTCCGTGTGCCTGGCTGGAATCAAACCTGTTGCCGTTAAAGGCCAAGCGAAAATCATTTAAGGCCTCGTTCACTTCCGGGGCCAGTTCGAAGTGTCCCATCTCACATAGTGCAATTATCACATGATGAAAAACACCACAGGTATCCGCATAGCTGGATTCCAGTTCATCCAACTCTTCGGCGAGTTTTTCCAACCGCAGCCGGAGCCGCTTGCGCTCTTTTATTCCTGTGTCCAGAGTTTCTACCATGTTGCTCCGCCGTTTTACCCGAATAAGACCCGCGGGAGGCCCCCGGACCGAAAACCGGTTCCCTCCCTGTCCAAATCCGCCCTCCCCACAATTTGGCATACTATAAATCGCCGAAACTGTCTATTACATCTCAGTCACGCCGGGCTGCCAATCCACAGAATTATTGCAAAAATCTCATTAATGACTGTTTGGTCACATTTATTCGGTCTCAAAGACCATTGCCATGCCCATTCCACCCCCAATACACAGGGTGGCCAGGCCCAGGTTCAACCCATTGCGGCGCATCTGATGCACCAAGGTCTGACTGATCCTGGCCCCGGTGGCTCCAATGGGGTGCCCCAAGGCGATTCCCGAGCCATAGCGGTTGGTAATGCTGCGGTCCAGGTCCAGTTCCCGCTCGCACACCAGATATTGGGCTGCAAAGGCCTCGTTGAGCTCTATCAGCTGAAAGTCCTTAATGGACCAGCCGCCACGCTTCATCAGCCTGCGGGTGGCCGGAACCGGACCATAACCCATCTCACTGGGCTCACAGCCCCGCACCGCCCAGCCCCGTATCCTGGCCAAAGGCTCCAGGCCCAATTCCTTGGCCTTTCGACGGCTGGCCAAAAGGCAAATGGCTGCACCGTCATTGATGCCCGAAGCATTTCCGGCGGTTACGCTGCCTTTGGGATCAAAGGCCGGCTTGAGCTTGGCCAGAGCCTCCATGGTGAGGCCGTGTCTTATGTGCTCGTCATCCTTGACGATCTTTTCACCTTTGCGTTCGCGCACCTTGATGGGGGTTATCTCTTGGGCAAACCGTCCGTCCGCCTGCGCCTTGGACGCCTTTTGATGGCTTTCCAGGGCAAGCTGATCCTGCTCCTCGCGGGAGATGGAGAACCTGACTGCCAGATTTTCCGCCGTCCGGCCCATGATATACCCGGGAGGATCAACCAGCGGGGACCCGCTGTGCAGGATATCCCACAAGCTGTCGCTCATGGTTTGGTGCATGAGCCTGGCGCCCCAGCGCGCCTTGGGAATCTGATAAGGCGCATTGGACATGGACTCCACGCCGCCTGCCAGCACCAGGTCGCTCTGCCCGGCCATTATCTCCGCGGCGGCATAGGCCATGGCCTGCATGCCGCTGGCGCACTGGCGCTGAATGCTTACTCCCGGCACCTCAATTGGCAGACCGGCCTTCAATAAAGCGGTGCGGGCCGTGGAGGCCTCATCCGCGCATTGCACGCAATCACCCAAAACCACATCATCAATAAGAGCGGGTTCGACCCCGCTTTGCTTCATGAGAGCAACCATTAATTGAGCCGCCAGGTCGTGGGCCCTGACTGGCGCAAGCACGCCGCCAAAGCTCCCGATGGGACTGCGGGTCATAGCTACGATTACCGGATCACGGGAGTCGCTCATATCCATCTCCACTAATAATCTCGCCAAGTTGCGTGCCCCTGCCAAACTTAGGCAAAGCCTGCCAACTTCCGGTTGTAAAAGGTTAATTTACATTTCTTTAAAAGTTTTCACACTATGCGGATAACCCTCTAAGCATCTCCCCGTTTGACTGATGACTCAAAAACCTAAGTGAAAACCCAGTCCGGCAGGGATATGGCTCCGGGTCTCAATATATGGGGCGGGCTGGTTCTGATGTCCAGCACAGTGCTGGGCGGCCCTCCCGCTGTGGCGCCGGCGTCAATTAAAAAGTCGGCGCCCTTAATAACCGAACAATCAATTTTATCTATTTCATCAGGGGCTTCCCGCCCGTTCAGATTAGCGCTGGTGGCGGTGATCGCTTTACCCAGTCCCTCGGCCAAGGCCGAGGCCACCGCATGAGGCGTGACTCTGGCCCCCACCCCCCGGTCCGCGGAACACAGCCGGGGGTCCACCTCATCCCGCGCCGGTAGAATCAAGGTCAAAGGGCCCGGCCAGTAAAGATCCATCAAGCGCCGGGCCGCTTCCGGCACTTTCTTGACCATGGCTTTGACTTGGTCGTTTCTTGAAGCCAAAAGGGCTATGGGTTTTCCATCCGGCCGGCCCTTCAAAGCCGCCAGCCGGTCAAGCGCCTCCGGGTTATTGGGGTCCGCAGCCAAGCCGTACAGGGTTTCGGTGGGGAACACCACCACCCCCCCTTGGCGCAAAGCTTCCACCGCCGGTTCGAGCAGCTTGCTCAGATCGGAATCATTGGATGGAATTTTGATGGTCCGGCTCATTGTCGGCGACTCTCAGGAACAATACGGGCCCGCTTTGGGTGCGGGCCCGTAATGGATTTATTCAAAAAAGGGCTCGCCCGCCATGGCTCGGCGGGTGAGGTTTTGGTCCGCAGTGAGGATCTTTTGGGACAACTTTTTGCGCTCTTCCCTCAGCCGCATGGTCAAATCCGGATCAGAGGTGGCCAGTATCTGCGCGGCCAGGATGCCCGCATTCTTGGCCCCTCCCGGGCCAATGGCCACGGTGGCCACCGGTATGCCCGGAGGCATCTGCACGGTGGACAACAGGGCGTCCATTCCGTTCAAGGGCGACGAATCCATGGGCACTCCGATAACGGGCAGAATGGAATGGGCCGCCATGGCTCCCGCCAAATGTGCCGCCCAGCCCGCACCGGCGATGATCACCTTTATGCCTCGGCTGGCGGCCTGCCGGGCATAGGCCACGGCCTGATCGGGCGTGCGGTGGGCCGAGAGCACCCGCACCTCCGCCCGCACCCCCAGGACCCTGAGAGCTTCCACCGCGCCGCGCATGCCCTCCCAGTCCGAAGCGGACCCCATGATGATTCCCACCTGGGGGGCCTGCCGCTCCCGGTTAAGGGCTCGGTAGCCGATGTCCGGACGCAGATAGGCGCCATCCCAGCTTATACGATTGCAGGCCTCGTATGCCCGGTCGATGGCCTCTTTTATGTTTGATCCGCTGGCGGTAACCCCCAGCACCCTTCCTCCCGCGGTCAGAATATCGTCGGCTTCTTTTTTAGTGCCCGCGTGAAAGACCACCACATCCCGCAGTTTGGCGGCTTTTTCCAGCCCGCTTATCTTTTTTCCGGTCTGGTAGGAGCCGGGATATCCGCCGGAGGCCAAGACCACGCATACCGCGGGATTGGAACTCCAGCTTATGGCTGTGTCGTTCAGCTTGCCCTGCACGATGTTCATGAGTATGGCGGCCAGGTCCGAATTGAGCCGCATCATCAAGGGCTGGCACTCGGGATCGCCAAAACGCACATTGAATTCGAGCACATTGGGCACGCCCTGCTCATCTATCATCAGTCCGGCATAAAGCACGCCTTTATAGGGGTGGCCCTCTTTTTTCATGCCCCGGATCACGGGCCGGATAACATCCTCCATGACCCGGGCCTGAATCTCGGTGTTGACCACCGGGGCGGGAGAATAGGCCCCCATGCCCCCGGTGTTGGGGCCGGTGTCACCCTCGCCCACGGGCTTGTGGTCCTGGCTGGAGGGCATGGGCAGTATGGTCTCTCCATCGCTGAAGACCAAAAAGCTTGCTTCTTCACCGGTGAGCCATTCTTCAATAACCACCTTGTCTCCGGCCGGGCCAAACTCCCTTTGCACCATCACGCGGTCGATAGCCTTCAGGGCGTCCTCGGTGGAATCGCACAGGATCACACCCTTGCCCGCGCAAAGACCGTCCGCCTTGACCACCAGACGCCTGCCCGCCCGCTGCACATAGGCCTTGGCCTCTTCAGGCTCCACAAACACCCGGTAGTTGGCCGTGGGAACCCCATACTTGGTCATGAAGTCCTTGGCAAAGGATTTGCTGCCCTCCAACTGGGCCGCGTAACTGTCTGGACCTGCCACGGCCAGGCCTTCGGCCTGAAAGCGGTCCGTAATGCCGTTCACCAAAGCCGCCTCGGGGCCGACCAGGGTAAGGTCGATGGATTGATCCTTGGCAAAGCCGAGCAGGCCTTCGATATCCTCCGAACCGATATCAACGCAGGTGGCATTCTGGGCTATGCCCGGATTGCCCGGTGCGCAATAAAGCTCTTCCACTTGCGCGCTCTGGGCAAGCCGCCATACCAGGGAATGCTCCCGTCCGCCTCCGCCGACCACCAATACCTTCATTAGATAACCCTCCTGATTCCGGCGACCCTTAGGACCGGAATAACCTCCGGTCTTAAGCCTTTTGTGGCGCCGGTTCGATTTTTTTTGAGGAGTCTATTATAGTTCTGTTTTCATTTAAATAAGTCAGCAGACCGATAGGGGTATATATCCCGAACCGCTTGGCAGGGCAAGGTTTTTCGCCCGGCTAAAAAACCCAATTCATCCCGGCGGGCCGGGTGATCAGCCGGACCCGCCGGCCCGCCCCGCCTGGAAGCTAGGCCAGCGCTTCAAGGTAATCCGCGATGGCTGCGTCATACCGGTTGGTCAGCCTGAAAGCCTTGGCCGCCAGGCGCTGGCGGGTCTTTTGGGACACCTCGCCGCCGCTGGAGCGCATCTCGGCCAATATGCCCTCATAGTCCGCCGGATCGGTGACTATGGCCACACCATTGTGGTTTTTGGCCGAAGCCCGGATCAGGCAGGGTCCGCCTATGTCTATATTCTCGATGGCGTCTTCCAAGGTGCAGCCGGGCCGGGCCACGGTTTTTTCAAAGGCATACAGGTTCACGCAAACCAGGTCTATGGTCTCTATGCCGTGCTCCTCAAGCTGGCTGCGGTGGCTCTCAAGATCCCTTCTGGCCAGAATGCCGCCGTGAATCTTGGGATGCAGGGTTTTCACCCGGCCGTCCAGCATCTCCGGAAAGCCGGTCACCTGGGCTACGTCTGTCACCTCCAGCCCGGCTTCCCTAAGCTTGGCCGCCGTACCTCCGGTGGAGATAAGACTAACGCCCATCTGGCTGAGTCCTTTGGCGAATTCGGCCAAAGAGCTTTTATCGGTGACGCTCAAGAGCGCCCTTTTGATCTTGAGCTGCATAATTGTTCCTTTGCTTTGCTGTTGGGGGCCAGCCCATACCCGAATCCGGCCCGTTGAATTATTCTACACTACTAACAAATGGACCGCCCGGGGGCAAGGGCGCTGTCAGCCAGGTAATGCAATAGACGCTTGGCCCCGGCCGGCACCTGGGTTATACATTATCTAGCCAAAGAGAAAAACCTTCCATGGGATTTTCCCGCCTTTGGACCGTTTTAAGCTTGCGAGGCAGTTATGCCCTATGTAATAGGTTTGTGCGGAGCTTCCAACAGCGGCAAAACCACCCTGGCCCAAGGGGTGATAAGCGAGCTGTGCAATAAAGGTTTGAAAGTTGGGGCCATTAAGGACCACGGCCACCCCGAGCCACTGCCCCGGCCCGATCCCCCCAAGGATTCGGACCGCCTGGCCCTGGCCGGAGCCCAGCGGACCGCCTTTTGCCATGCCGGCGCAGTAGAACTGGAGCTTCCCCGGGGGGAGCTCAGGCCGGAGGACATAGCATCCCGGTACATGTCCGGCCTGGATATCGTGGTGGTGGAGGGCTTCAAAAATGCCAAAATTGATAAGATAGAGGTGGTGGCCCCGGACAAAGACCCCATTTTGCCCGCCTATGGACAGCTTTTGGCCCTGGCCCGGCGGGACGGCGCCGGCCAGGAAAAAGGTCTGCCGGTGCTTGACGCCAACCGGCCCGCCCAGGTTGCGGACTTCATTTTGCAGCATGGGGGCTCGAAAGAAACCGCCCCGCCCAGGGTCTTGATAAAAGTGGACGGCGAGACCCTGGACCTTCATCCATTTGTGGTGAGCCTGGTGGCGGATGGAGTCGGGGCCATGATCCGTTCCCTACGCGGGGCCCGTGAGGCCCGGTCCATTGAGGTTACAATTGACTGATCCCTATCTGCGGCCCGGAGCCGGCACCCCCCTGCCCAGCCCGGAAGCCATCCGGGGCTGGTGGGATGAATACGGCATGCTGGAAAACATCAGGCGGCATTCCGAAGTGGTCTGCCAGGTGGCTTTGCTGCTGCATGGCTGGCTGGCCAAGTCCGGCCTGGAGCTTTACCGTCCGGCGGTGGAGGCCGGAGCCCTGGTTCATGACATAGCTAAGACCCAGTGCCTGGGCTCGCGGCGCTCCCACGCGGTGGAAGGCGGCCTGATTTTGGAGCAAAAAGGCTATCCGGAACTGGCCTACATGGTGCGCAGCCACGTGTATCTGTCGCCGGGGCATCCCTTGGATGAAACCATGCTGGTCACCTACGCGGACAAACGGGTCAACCATGACAAGGTGGTCAGTCTCAAAGAACGCTTTGAATACATTCTGGGCAATTATGGCAAAAAGTATCCTGAACATGTACCGCGTATGATCGAGGGACGCGAACAAATCTACAGGATTGAAGAAAAAATATTTCAACAGATGGATAACGGCAGGTCGCCAAGGGACGTATCGGCCGCTTTCAAGGAGGATGCATGATGCCCGCCGGAGGCAAACTACAGGTGGCCCTGATCATGGGCGGCAGTTCGTCCGAAAGAGAGGTTTCGCTTTCCTCGGGTAAAGCCGTAATGGCTAACCTGAACCCGGATAAATACCTGGTGAGGGTCTATGACCCCATACGGGACCTGCCCAAGCTGGCCGCCGAAGCCAAGGATCTGGATGTGGCCCTTATCATGATCCACGGCAAGGGGGGCGAGGACGGCACTTTGCAAGGCATGCTGGAGCTTTTGGGACTGCCCTATCAGGGCTCGGGGGTCTTGGGCAGCGCTATCGCCATGGACAAACCCTTATCCAAGGACCTGTTCCGCATGGTGGGGCTGCCGGTGGCCGATGACGTGCTGGTCAGGAAAAACGAGGCTGATCCGGCGGGGCGCATCGTAAAAACCCTGGGTCTGCCGGTGGTGGTGAAACCGGACTGCGGAGGGTCTTCCTGCGGGGTGAGCATCGTACACCAGGCCGAGGGGCTGAAAAAGGCCCTGGAGGAAGCATTCGCCCTGGATGAGGCGGTGCTGATCGAAAAATATCTGGAGGGGAGGGAGCTGACCTGCGGTGTGTTGGGCAATGCCGAATTGACCGCTCTGCCCCTGGTGGAGATCATTCCCAACCGGGACAAATATCAATTCTTCGATTATGAGGCCAAGTATAAACCGGGCGCCAGCACCGAGGTGTGCCCGGCCCGGGTTGACGAGCGGGTGACCCGGAAAATTCAGGAGTATGCCATTAAGGCCCACCAGGTGTTGAGGCTCAAGGGATACTCCCGTACAGATTTCATATTGACCGAAAACGGCCCGGTTACCCTGGAGACCAACACCGTACCGGGAATGACCGAAACCAGCCTGATGCCCCAAGAAGCCGCCGCAGCCGGATTGGAATATCCTGCCTTTTTGGACCGGCTGATCGAACTGGCCTTGGAGGGATGAAACATTTCTGACAGGTATCGAGGTTCATGCGTGGTTATTTTAAAATTTTCCAGAAAGTATCCTGGTTAATCCACCAACGCGGAAAGCCACTTGGCCTCTCCGGCCGGCCCGTCGGAAACCGCCGCCTGGGTCATGGCCCCTTCAGCCCGCAATAGCAAGGTGCCCATATTAGCGCAGCTTTCATCAAGTTCCGCCGCTCCGATATTCACTTTCAGTTCCAGCCCGCCCTGGCCGGAATCCACCCGTATGCCGTTCAGGGCTTTCTTCAGCCGGGTCGCCAGCTCCCTGGCTCCGGTCAAGTCGGTCTGGGGCAGGGTGGCGGCAAATTCATGCTGGCCGATGCGGCCCAGGATATCACTCTCCCGCAGGTGGCTGCGCAAAACTGCGGCCACCTTGCGCAGGGCCTTGTCCAGGGACAGGGGGCGCCCCAAGCCGGGTTGACTAGAGGTTCCGCACAGCTGCACCATCAAGGCCGAAAGCGGGTTGTGGTAGCGTAAAGACCTGCCGAACTCGGTTTCGCTGAGTTCAAAGAAATGATCCCAGACCAGGGCACCGGTCACCGGATCAAGCTTTGATGGAGCCTGTATCCGGCTGTTAAGCTCCCGGTTCTGGTTTTCGGCCCTCACCAGTTTGAGCAGAGTATCTGTCAGGGCCAGCACCTCCTCAATCAGCACGGGTCTTTGGACAAAACCCCGGGCTCCGCTTAAAAGCCCGGCGGTGAGTTCGGGCCGCCCGCCCTTGGGCAGAATCAAGGCCGCGGGAATAACCGGAGCCCCCATGTCGGGTAGTTCACAAGCGCAATAACGCACCAAGTCCAGCCCGGAAAGCTCCCAGGCGATAAAAGCCAGGTCCGGGGGCTGGGGGCTGCGCAAAATGCGCCAGGCCTGGTCGGAATCAGTGGCTTGAACCACTACCAGCCCCAAGTTGGCCAGGGCGCTGCTCAGCCGCTCCAACAGATGGGTCTCCCGGGTGGCCACCATTACCTTGGCAGTCTCGGTGTTCCCCCCATTTTTGGGGCCGGTTACATTGCTTCTGCCGGGGTACTTTTTTTCCTCTTTAGGCTGCATTTTCTCCATCCCAAACCGGAACAGCGTGAGCCAGCTATTGGATGCCAGACAGATTATTTATCCATAATTTCAATGATGCTGATACTTTAGCTGACAGGAGCATCCGAACGATACCTTACGTCGATCAAGGTGTATTTTTAATTATATGGCAAATCACGTGCCATTTTCATCTAGTCACGAGTTTTTTTCGCCATGTCAAAGACTGTGCAGAGCTACGATACTTATCATCTATAATTAAAACACTTTCACATGCCTCCAATTTCATGCTACTTATTACTCTGGAGATTTTGACCTGTTTGTGGGGAGGTATTATGCAATCCGAACCCAGGCCGGATATGTTCACTTTGGAGATATCCAGTATAAACCGCCTTGGCGAGGCCCAGCGCCGTATTGGAGGGCTGGAATCCCTTGCCCGCATATGGCCGTTTTGGAATGGTTTTGCCAGAGGGCCGCTGACGGCCCTGTTCGGCCTTACCGAAGCCCAAATGGGCGGGTACGAAGTAGACCTGGCCGAGCTGCTGGCTTTGGGGCCGGAGCCAAACCCCACCAGGCCCAACCTGGGCATGCGCCAGGCCGTGGGGGTTGTGCTGGCCCTCAGGCGCCTGGAACAGCCGCTCCAGGGCTCGGGGATTCCAGCCGGCCTGGCCTCAGAAATATTCCGCGGCATTGACGCTCCCCATCTCAGCCGCGGCATGAACCTGGGTCTTGAGACCGCTTCTCCGGCCGGGGCCGGACTGCCAGGAGCGGCCTATTGGGCCATGGCTCCCAAATGGACTGATTCCGGTCTGCCGGCGCTCTGGTCCGCCGGGCTGAGTCTGGCATCCTGGGAGAGGGAAGGCCCGGAACACTCCAACCGCGCCACAGCGGGCAGGGTGCTTGTGTCCGGTCTGGCCAAGCGCCTGGGGCTGACCTGCCATGCATTCTGCTTTCTGGGGCCCTGTCTGGAACTGGCCGCCAGCAAGCAGCCCAACGGCCTGGACGGCATTGTTCAGGGTCTGCGCCGGAACGGCTCCTGGAGGCTTTTTGTGGAAGTCTTTCTGGCTGCCGCCATGATGTCCGCCGCCCAGGTGGCGGAAACCGTGTTGCAGGCCCAAGATCTGTATCAGAAGCATGACGAACTGATAGCCGCCTGGATACGTGCGCCGGCCAATCCCCAGCGTCTTTTGACGGTCCTGATGGAAAATCCGGTGATTAACCTGCCTCTGGCGGCACAGAAGCTGGGAGTCACCCAGCGCACCGCCGGACTGTTGGTCAAAAAGCTTTGTGAAATAGGTTTGCTGGTAGAGACCACCGGTCAAAAGCGGGGACGGAGATACGCCTATAAGGACCTGATCGCTCTACTGCAGCCGGGCTGGGGAGATACAGATGAGGAAAATAAGCGATAGGGGTTGGTTAATATACAAAATTCCAAATTAGCCCTTTAGCGGTAAAACAGCATGCAAGCCAACAGCACCCAAGCGTATTTTGGATTTTTGCTTGACCGGATCTTCTGTCCTGTGAAATCAATTTTGACAGATTCACCAACCCAAGCCATGCGGCCAAAACCGCACCCGGCCATATTCATCAGTCATATAACCAGACTTCAGCCCCGGGCATCATAACCGCTCCACCGCCCTTTGCTTAAGAACCTGGAAAGTGAGGCTTTATGTCCGATATGGTCTTGTGCAACTGCAGGGTGAAACCGGTCACCAGGCTGTTTACCGCATAAGAGGCATACGGCTGCGGCCCGGCGGCCACGCTAAAGAAGCTGTACGAAAAAAGCAGAGATTCTGGGGGATGACGGGTCGGGGTCATCAGGCCAGCCGGGGCCGGCGAAACCTGCACCGCCTTGGCGCACACGCTTCATGGCGGCCGTGAGCGCATCAACTCCTATAAAAACAAAACCCCCGCCATTAAAGGCGGGGGATCATTTTAAAAAAAATCCGGCGGCGACCTACTCTCCCACACTTGAAAAATGCAGTACCATCGGCGCA
>OY776512.1:0-4510000 GCA_963675675.1 Desulfarculaceae bacterium | reverse complement strand
TCAGGCATGATATACAACGCCCTCCCACCGCTTGTAAGCAGACGGTTTCAGGTACTATTTCACTCCCCTCACCGGGGTACTTTTCACCTTTCCCTCACGGTACTGGTTCACTATCGGTCATCGGCGCATATTTAGCCTTGGGAGATGGTCCTCCCGAATTCCGACGGGGTTCCACGTGTCCCGCCGTACTTGGGTGCCCTGTTCAGGAAGAGTAAGGCATTTCGCATACGGGGCTTTCACCCTCTATGGCGGCCCTTTCCAGTGGCCTTTTGCTATACCAAACTTTTTTGACTTCCCGAGGAGTTTGCAGCCTCCTCCAACAGAGTCCCGCGACCCCTTGATGGCAACGCCTGCACGCTTACACCAACAAGGTTTGGGCTGATCCCCGTTCGCTCGCCGCTACTTGGAGAATCGCTTTTGCTTTCTTTTCCTAGGGTTACTAAGATGTTTCAGTTCACCCCGTTCGCCCGCTCAGAGCTATGTATTCACTCTGGCGTGTATGGATATGTCCATACAAGTTGCCTCATTCAGAAATCCCCGGATCAAAGCCTGTTTGGCGGCTCCCCGAGGCTTATCGCAGCCTTCAACGTCTTTCTTCGCTGGCCGATGCCAAGGCATCCACCGTCTGCCCTTAGTAGCTTGGTCACAAATCTTGAAGAACTCTTCAGACTCAACGAAGAGTCGAATTTAATCGATTCATCATATTTTACTCTATTCAGTTTTCATAAAGCGGGGCGCTTAATTATACGCGCCTGGCAGCTGTCGACCATGTTTCGGTCTTGCCTGCATTCCGGAAGGCTGGTTTTACCAGCGAATCGGGATATCGGCAAGCTTTATTTCCCACCCTGATCTTTTTCACCGCACACCTTGGTGGTGTTTGGTGGAGGTGAACGGACTCGAACCGTCGACCTCCTGCGTGCAAGGCAGGCGCTCTCCCAACTGAGCTACACCCCCAAATTCCTTGGTCGTGGTGGGCCTAGCAAGAGTTGAACTTGCGACCTCACGCTTATCAGGCGTGCGCTCTAACCGCAACTGAGCTATAGGCCCGTGGGTTTGCCGAACATTGGCCAGGGCACATAGCCCATTTTTTTCAGAGAGCGTTTCAGACACAACTTGATTGTGTCTCGATTATCAGGCGGCCATGTAAAAAAACCAGCAGGTAAACCTGCCAGCCCATGACAGCCTCAACTTAATC
This sequence comes from Desulfarculaceae bacterium, assembly GCA_963675675.1. Taxonomy (GTDB): domain Bacteria; phylum Desulfobacterota; class Desulfarculia; order Desulfarculales; family Desulfarculaceae; genus Dethiosulfatarculus. The sequence continues at coordinate 4,508,805 of OY776512.1, read as the reverse complement.
GCTGAAAGCTGAATAGCGGGTTGAGTTGCGCCAGAATGAATCGGAATTCATAAATACAGAGCTTAGTAGTGGAGGTCGAAGACAAAACGGATGCCGTTTGCTTCCCTCAATAAGCGCTCCGTAGAAAGGAGGTGATCCAGCCGCAGGTTCCCCTACGGCTACCTTGTTACGACTTCACCCCAATTACCGGCCATACCTTGGGGACCTGCCTCCTCGATAAGAGGTTGGCCTAGCCACTTCTGGTACAGCAGGCTTTCGTGGTGTGACGGGCGGTGTGTACAAGACCCGGGAACGTATTCACCCCGGCATGCTGATCCGGGATTACTAGCGATTCCACCTTCATGGAGTCGAGTTGCAGACTCCAATCCGAACTGAGACTGGCTTTTTGGGGTTGGCTCCACCTTGCGGTATTGCAGCCCATTGTACCAGCCATTGTAGCACGTGTGTAGCCCTGGGCATAAGGGCCATGAGGACTTGACGTCATCCCCACCTTCCTCCCAGTTAACCTGGGCGGTCTAGCTAGAGTGCCTAACTGAATACTGGCAACTAGCTACAGGGGTTGCGCTCGTTGCGGGACTTAACCCAACATCTCACGACACGAGCTGACGACAGCCATGCAGCACCTGTCACCCGGCTACCGAAGTAGAGACCCTGTTTCCAGGGATGTCCGGGGATGTCAAACCCAGGTAAGGTTCTGCGCGTTGCGTCGAATTAAACCACATGCTCCACCGCTTGTGCGGGTCCCCGTCAATTCCTTTGAGTTTTAAGCTTGCGCCCGTACTCCCCAGGCGGTCAACTTAATGCGTTAGCTGCGGCACTGCGGGGGTCAATACCCACAACACCTAGTTGACACCGTTTACGGCGTGGACTACCAGGGTATCTAATCCTGTTTGCTCCCCACGCTTTCGCGTCTCAGCGTCAGTCATCGTCCAGGTTGTCGCCTTCGCCACTGGTGTTCCTCCCGATATCTACGAATTTCACCTCTACACCGGGAATTCCACAACCCTCTCCGAGACTCAAGCTATGCAGTATCGGATGCACTTCCTCAGTTGAGCCGAGGGATTTCACATCCGACTTACACAGCCGCCTACACGCGCTTTACGCCCAGTAATTCCGAACAACGCTTGCACCCTCCGTATTACCGCGGCTGCTGGCACGGAGTTAGCCGGTGCTTCCTTTGATGGTACCGTCAGACAAATGCTTTATTCGAGCAAATGTGGTTCTTCCCATCTGACAGGGCTTTACGACCCGAAGGCCTTCTTCACCCACGCGGCGTGGCTGCGTCAGGGTTTCCCCCATTGCGCAAGATTCCTTACTGCTGCCTCCCGTAGGAGTCTGGGCCGTGTTCCAGTCCCAGTGTGACTGATCATCCTCTCAGACCAGCTACCCATCGCGGCCTTGGTGAGCTGTTACCTCACCAACAAGCTAATGGGAAGCGGGCTCGACCCCAGGCGCAAGCTTACATGTAGAGGCCTGCTTTTACCTCTGCCACCGCAGTGGCCGTGGTCTTATCCGGTATTAGCGCTCCTTTCGGAACGTTATTCCAAACCCAAGGGTAGATTACCCACTCGTTACTCACCCGTGCGCCACTTTACTTGCTCACCCGAAGGTAAGTTTTCTCGTGCGACTTGCATGTATTAGGCCCGCCGCCAGCGTTCGTTCTGAGCCAGGATCAAACTCTCCAGTTTGATATGCTCACAAACTATAACTAGTTTGTTTTACTTAAAAATCGACTTTAAGAACCCGATTCTCGGCGCGTATTTTCCCGCTATTCAGTTTTCAGAGATCAAGTTTCAGGGGGCAACAGTCAGTGTATCTACCCGACCTGATCTTGTCAATAAGCATTTGGTCGATTCAAGCTTTTTTCGTTCTGCTTTGATCTACCCTGCTGCTCGTTCCCGGCGGTTCCTAACCGGCCTTTTGGGCCGCCGCCGCTTGCTGCCCCGTGGGGCGTTTGTCGCGAGCAACGAGGGGCATCTTAACAGACCCACGGGCCGCGTCAACTAATTCGCGCACTTTTTTTTTACTTGTTTGTCATTTTTTCAGCACACATGAGATTAATCCCATTAAATCAACAAGTAAGCCAATTTATTTTTTTTGAAAAATACTGAAGAAATCTTTATTTTTCGCACGGTTGTGAACATGCACCAACCCTATGGCCCACAAAATTATTTCAAAACTTTTTTAAGTACAGCTCAGTTTAGCGGCTTTTCAGGGCAAAATGAGCACTTTTGGGAAAATTGGTCGACCACTTGGAGGTCTGAATTTAGAACTTTTCCAGCCTGAATGACATGACAGAGACCCAAATATTCCCCTCCGCCAAATTTGGAGGCTGCATTTTCCTCCGGAAAAAACGATAGCAATGGGCGGCTGGAATGATTTCGCGGCCATTTTTTTCCAAAATAAGGGCCCGCCGAAGCGGACCCTCACAATTATTATATGATTTACAGCGCCGGACGGGCTTACAACCCTATTCGGCCACCAGCCGGTGATGTTTCTTTTTGCCGGCCCGCAGCCAGACCGCGCCGTCTTCTCCGGCCATATCAAGGGTGATGAGCTGGTCGAAACTCTCTATGCGCTTTTCACCCGCATAGGCCCCGCCCTGTTTGACCAGGCGCCGGGCGTCGGAGCTGGATTTGCACAAGCCGGTCTGCACCAGTATCTGAAAAGCCGGTATACCGGCCTCCAGTTCGGCTCTGGGCAGCTTTGTGCCGGGCACATCATCCCCAGAGCCCGTTCCCCCGAAAGCGGCCAGAGCGGCGGCCTGGGCCTTTTTAGCCTCGTCTTCGCCGTGCACCACCTTGGTCACCTCATAGGCCAGCACCTGTTTGGCCTTTCGGATGTCCGCGCCTTCGAGCCTGCCAAGTTCGGCTATCTCCTCCAGGGGCATGAAGGTAAAGAGCTTCAAGAAACGATCCACATCCTCGTCCGTGGTGTTGATCCAGTATTGATAGAAGTCATAGGGGCTGGTGCGTTCGGCATCCAGCCAGACCGTGCCTTTTTCGGTTTTGCCCATCTTCTTGCCCGCGCTGGTGGTGATAAGCGGGAAGGTGAGGCCATAGACCGATTCCCCCACCATGCGCCGGGTGAGATCAACCCCGGCCACGATATTGCCCCATTGATCGTTGCCGCCCATTTGCAGCTTACAGCCGTAGTGCTTGGCCTGATACATGAAGTCATACGCCTGCAGACACATGTAGTTGAACTCCAAAAAGCTCAGGCCCTGTTCGGCGGCCAGACGCAGCTTCACCGATTCGGCCGCCAGCATGCGGTTAACGCTGAAATGCCTCCCCACATCACGTAAAAACTCGATGTAGTTGAGCGGGGCCAGCCAGTCCGCGTTATTAAGCATCATGGCTTTATCGTCGTCGAATTCCAAAAAGGGTGAAAACTGCTGCTTGATGGCTTGGGCGTTTTCGGCCAGGAGCTCAAGTGTGAGCACTTGGCGCATCTCGCTTTTGCCCGACGGATCACCCACCATGCCGGTGCCCCCTCCCACCAGGACAATGGGACGGTGACCGGCTTTTTGCATGTGCACCAGGCTCATGATGGGAACCAGACTGCCCACGTGAAGGCTGGTGGCGGTGGGATCGAATCCTATGTACCCCAGCACGGTTTCGGAATCAAAGAGTTTTCTGAGTTCTGCGTCGTCGGTGCATTGCGCGACGAAGCCGCGTTCCAAATAAGTATCGTACAGGTTCATTGCATTGGCCTTTTGTCTATATGATTGAGCAGGTTAAGATCACCACCGGGATGCTATCGCAAAGCGGGCCGCTATGCAAGCGGTGCGGCCCATGCCGGCGGTCAAGTCTCAAGAAAGAGCTAAGTGGCTGCCTCATTTGTGCAATTGGCAACAATTTATGTGGAAATCGGAAAGGCAAGCCATTAGAATTCTAAGCTGTCTTAACCATAAACTGTGATAAGGCTGTTTTTGGCTCCAACCATGGAGGGTGCCGGGCGGGGAGCACTTGGCGACTTAGCGTGAGTAGCGGACCAACCGTTATGGAGGCACTCATGAAGATATTGAGCATCATGGCGCTGTTGGGGTTGTTGCTGGCATCCGGCCCGGCCCAGGCTGGCGGCCTGGACTGCGTTAACCCTCCTTTTGGAAAAAATGTCAAGGAAATTGAGGGTCTTGTAAAGTATCGCGAAGCGGACGGAGTGGAGTATTACAACTACACAGGACCCAATCCTTGCCATTTGCCGGTGCTTGAATTCTCCAATCCGGCCATTGCCTATGCGGCGGTGAACGGTAAGCTCTACGCCCAGATAGAAAGCACCCGGATCCCCAAAAAATATGTAAAGGATGCCAAGCAGAAGCTGGACAATTATTTTGCCGGCAGGGCTAAAGAGGAAGAGCTGGCCCCTTTATGGCGACGGGTTCAGCAGCGCATCAACACCTCGGTGTCCCCTCAAATCAAAATGCGCAAAAACAAGGTCTATGAAATCATCTGGATGCTTGAAAACCGCAATCTGCGGGTGAAGCTGAAATTGAATCTGGAGGCCGGCAACGCCAAATTCAATTACTATTACCTGCCCATCTGGAAGGAACTGCAGAAAAAGTAGCCGCTCCTTGCGGACCGCCTTGCGCGCCTGCCTTACGGGCAGATCCCCCAAAAAACCCGGCTAATCCGGTGCCGCTGATGGAGGGCGCTTCAAAGATTGAGACGCCCCCAGCCCAGGGGCAATGACCGCATCTATTTGCAGAAACTAATCAATAAGCCCGTCTGCATCCTGGGCACAGCGCCTTGCTCAAACCTGTCCACCTTTAAGGTTCAGGCGCTCAATGCTCAGCGCGGACCCGGTTTTCTCATCCAGGCTTACGACCGCGCCCTGCAGCCAGGGATCGTCCTTGGCCGCCCGGAATCCCTGGGGTATCTGGGTGATGAAGCGCTTAACGGCCACCTCGGCCCGCATGCCTATCACCGAATCCTGCGGGCCGGTCATGCCCAGATCGCTGATATAGGCGGTGCCGCCCGGAAGAACTTTTTCATCGGCGGTCTGCACGTGGGTATGGGTGCCCAAAACGGCGGAAATCCGTCCATCCATATAGCGGGCAAAGGCCTGTTTTTCACTGGTGGCCTCGGCGTGAAAATCCACGCACACCGCCCGGGCGTCCTTTAAGGGTCCGCCAAGCAAATCATCCATGGCGTGGAAAGGGCAGGGCAGAGGATTCATGAACACCCGCCCCTGCAGGTTCACCACCGCCACCAGCACCCCTGCGGCGCTTTCCACCAAGGCATAACCCTGACCCGGGGTGCCCGGGGGATAATTGGCCGGCCGCAGCACGCGGGGCTCCTGGTCCAGGTATTGCTCGACACCCTTTTGTTTCCAGATATGGTTGCCGGTGGTGATCAGATCCACCCCCGCATCCAGCATATCCTGGGCGGTCTTGGCATTGATGCCCAGCCCCCCGGCGGAGTTTTCCCCATTGGCCACCACCAGGTCCACCCGATACTGTTCCACCAGGCGAGGTAAAAATCCGCCCAGGCAGCGGCGTCCGACCGCTCCGAACACATCACCTATGAACAGTATGGTCAACATGGAACAGGGCCGGGAAAAAGAGGCCCGGAAGAGAGCCCCTGGCCTGGGGCCTCTTCCGGTTTGGGTCTGTATTTATTTGGCATAATCCACGGCGCGGGTTTCGCGTATCACGGTCACCTTTATCTGGCCGGGATAGATCATCTCTTCTTCGATCTTGCGGGCCACATCCTTGGCCAGCAGCAAGGCCTGGTCGTCGTTGGTCTTGGCGGACTCCAGCACGATGCGCAGCTCGCGGCCGGCCTGGATGGCAAAGGAGTTATTCACCCCGTCAAAGGCGTTGGCGATGCGCTCCAAATCTTCCAACCGCTTGACATAAGACTCCAACATCTCGCGGCGGGCGCCGGGGCGGGCGCTGCTTAAGGCGTCCGCAGCCTGCACCAGAACATCCAGGGCGGTTTCCACCGGCACGTCTTCATGGTGAGCCTGTATGGCGTGCACTATGTATGGCTTTTCTCCGTACCGTTTGGCCAGGTCCGCCCCTATCACGGCATGGGGGCCTTCTATCTCGTGGTCCATGGCCTTTCCGATATCGTGCAACAATCCGGCCCGCCGTGCGTGCTTGGGATTGAGCCCCAGCTCACTGGCCATAATGCCGCACAAAAACGCCACTTCCAAAGAGTGCTGCAATACATTCTGGGCATAAGAGGAGCGGTATTTCATGCGGCCGATGAGCTTCACCACCTCGGAATGGATGCCATGCACCCCGACGTCAAAGGTGGCCTGTTCACCGGCTTCCTTGACCGAACCTTCCACTTCGCTGGTGACCTTTTTCACCACCTCTTCAATACGGGCGGGGTGGATGCGGCCGTCGGAGATCAGGCGCTCCAGGCTCAAGCGGGCCACTTCGCGGCGCATGGGGTTGAAACCCGAGAGGATCACTGCCTCCGGGGTGTCGTCAATGATCAAGTCCACCCCGGTCGCGGCCTCAATGGCCCGGATATTCCGGCCCTCGCGGCCGATGATGCGTCCCTTCATCTCATCGGATGGCAGGCTGACCACCGAAACCGTCTTTTCCTGGGCATAGTCTCCGGCATAGCGCTGACAGGCCAGGGCTAAAACCTTCTGAGCCTTCTTGCTGGCGTTCTCGCGGGCCTCGGTCTCAATCACCCTGATGGTCTTGGCCGCTTCGTGCCTGGCCTCGGACTCAATGGCGTTGATCAATTCGGTCTTGGCCTCTTGCTGGGTCAGGGCCGCTGTCTTTTCAAGCTGGGCCCTTTGCTCTTGGATAAGCTGATCATACTCGGTGCGTTTTTTGTCCAGATGCTTTTCGCGGTCCTTAAGGCTCTGGTCCTTGCTGTTCAGCTCGCGTTCACGGGTTTCCAGGTTGTTGAGCTTGCGCTCTTGGCTGTCTTCTTTTTGGGCCAGCCTTTTTTCCCATTGATTCAGTTCGCTTTTACGCTCTTTGGTTTCGCCTTCAAACTCCAGCTTCATCTGATAAAGCTGGTCCTTGGCCTGTAAAAGCGCCTCTTTTTTCAAGGTTTCGGATTCGCGGCGGGCGTCGTCCATCATTTTCTGGGTGAGCGCCTCCACCGACTGCAGCTTGGCTTTTGCCTGCTGAATACGGATTAAGTAGCCTATCACCAACCCTCCAGCGAGGGCGGCGACTGAGACTGCTATGATCATCACCGTTGACATGCTTCCTCCTTGCAGGTGAGCACAAGGAGGCCGAGGCCGTGCAACCGGATAAAACGAGCGGCGGTAGGCTGAAATCAGCCTCTGGTGACAGGAACGAAGGCAGAAATCATCAACAATGGAGAATGATAAGCTTGAAGATCCAACCCCATAACAGGGCGCCGGATCCCGATGCCTCCTATAGGCTCATATCATAATCCTGAGCCCTTTCTCCACCCCGGAAGGCTTGCCGGAATCAGACCGATTCCGACTGTCGCCGGACTTGCCGAAGTGTGTCCTATTTCACCTATAAGAACTACCAGCCGCCCGGCATGTTGCCGGACAATGAGTGTGAAAAAGTTAGGTGTCCCCGCCTCAGCCGTGCGGCGCTTTCGTTTTGAACCTGGCGTACCAGGTGGGCCGGGCGTTTCCTCAGGTTCGTTTCCCATCATGCGCGGGACCACCACCCAGCGGAAAGTGGCATTCGGCCCTATTCTTAATTTGTTGGCTCAAAAATCCGCTTCGCCCGAGCCACGGACAGCGCAGGGGCACCTTTTATTTCAACAACTCTCGATTGCCTCCAGCAATTTCTCGCTTTTGGCCTCGATCTCCCGAAGCATAGCTTCTTGTTTATCTTTGATGCTTAAAAGCTCGTTAGTTATGTTTAAGGCCGCCAAAACAGTGGCCGCCTGAATCGATGCCGTCTTGGTCTGGCTTTGAACCTCTTCCAGCCTTTCAGTGAAATACTCCGCCACCCGACGCACGTGCGCTGCATCTTCCTTTGAACGGAGCACATACTCCTTACCCAGAATATCAACCCTGATTTCGGACATTTGCAGCCAAGACAGAAATTAATACGTTTCCAGTTTGTTTACCAGGTTTTCAATGCGTTGGCGAACTTCGCTTCGTTCCTCTTGTAGAGAGGAAAGCTGTTCATTTATCTGAGCAAACTGTTGTTCTTTTTCCGCCAGCCGAGCCTCCAGTTCGGACTTTGCCTGTTTTAGGTCCATCAGTTGTCTCAGAACATCCTCGACCTTTTGCTCCAGCCGACTGAATGCGGTAACTTCCATAATAACTTCCCTATTGTTGTCTCTTACCCCCCACTTTATGGGAAGGGTGAAGCGCGGTCAAGATGTAACTGTTATGCCATAGGGTTACGCAATGGCAATGCATCCACTTGTATTATACACTATAGCCCTTTTAATAATTACCAGCTTGTTCACCGGGGCAAGTACAATTATATCACTCCACGGTCACGCTTTTCGCTAAATTTCTCGGCTGGTCCACATCAGTTCCCAGCAGCACGGCCACATGGTAAGCCAATAGCTGCAAAGGCACCGTAATCAGTATGGGAGCCAGATGATGCGGGCATGGCGGCAGCGGTATCACATCATCAGCCATTCCCAGGGCCAGATCATTATCCGCCTCGGTCAGCACGATCAGCTTTCCTTTGCGGGCCCGCACCTCCTGCATATTGGAAAGCACCTTTTCCAATATATGGTTGCGGTTGGCGATAACCACCACGGGCATACGCTCGTCGATCAGGGCGATGGGGCCGTGTTTCATTTCGCCCGCCGGATAGCCTTCCGCATGTATATAGCTGATTTCCTTCAGCTTCAGAGCGCCTTCCAAAGCAATGGGATAGCAGTTGCCCCGGCCCAGGAACAAAAAGTCCGAGGCCTTGAAGTAGGTGTCGGCCACCTTCTTGATCTGTTCTTCGGCTTCCAGGCTTGCCTGCACCAGGCTGGGCAGGTGCACCAAGTCGTCCACCAGTTTGATGCTGGCGGCATCGTCCAGCACTCCCCGGGCGCGGCCCAGGCGGATGGCCAGCATATAAAGGGCGCTCAGCTGGGTGGTGAAGGCCTTGGTTGAGGCCACCCCGATTTCCGGCCCGGCGTGGGTGTAGATCACCCCCTGGCTCTCCCGGGTGAGGGTGGAGCCCACCACGTTGCACACGGCAAGGGCGGTGGCGCCCTTTGACTTGGCTTCCCTCATTGCGGCCAGGGTGTCTGCGGTTTCTCCTGACTGGCTGATGGAAAGCACCAGGTCGCCAGGGCCCACCAGGGGGTCCCGGTAGCGGAACTCGCTGCCCAAATCCACCTCGGTTTGCAGCTGGGCCAGGTTTTCCATGTAGTATTTTCCCACCAGCCCGGCGTGCCAGCTGGTCCCGCAGGCCAATATAATCAAGCGGTTGAATTGCCTCAGGTCTTCATCGTCCAAACCGATGTCGGGAAGGGCGATATCCGGTTTGCCGGTCTTGGCCATGCCGGCGATGGTGTCAATAATGGCCCGGGGCTGCTCGAATATTTCCTTTTGCATGAAGTGGGTGTAGCCTGCCTTTTCGGCCATGGCCGGCGACCAGGAGATGCTGTCCACCGGGCGGTCCTGCCGGTTTCCCTCGAGGTCGATCACCTTGTAGCCGCCGTCTTTCAGCACCGCGATATCGCCGTCATGCAAAAAGACCACCCGGTTGCTGTGGGCCAAAAAGGCCGGGACATCGGAGGCCAGGAAGAATTCACCCTCCCCGCCCAGGCCCAGCACCAATGGAGAATCCTTGCGGGCCCCCACCATGTGGCCCGGATTGCGCCGGTCCAGAACCACAAGGGCATAGGACCCCCTGATGCGCCCCAGGGAGGCCAACATGGCATCTTCCAGGCTAAGACCCTGATTTATAAAGTCTTCCACCAGGTGGGCCACTATCTCGGTGTCGGTTTCCGATTTGAACTTATGCCGGGGAGCCAGCTCCTGTTTGATTTCCAGATAATTCTCTATGATGCCGTTGTGGACCACGGCGACATCCCCGGCGGTGTGGGGGTGGGCGTTGGTCTCGTTGGGTTTGCCATGGGTGGCCCAGCGGGTATGGCCCATGCCGGTGCGTCCGGTCACCGGCTTATGCCTCAGCTTGTCTCTCAGGCCGGACAGCTTGCCCTCGGCCCGCCTTACCTGGAACTCTCCGTCCTTTACAATGACCAGTCCAGCCGAATCATAACCGCGGTATTCCAGACGGGAGAGCCCGTCCATGATAACCTGATCAACCGGTTCGCTTCCGATGTAGCCAATTATTCCACACATTGCAGATTATCCCCTCATCCAGCAGATTATTCCGAACCTCCAAACAATTTCTCCATCCGGGCCAGCTCTTCCTTTGAATTAATCCCTTCCACCTCTTGGGGGTCGGGGCAAAGCGAGTAGCCCACCCGCAGATGATTGTCATGCAAGAGCTTTACCAGATCTGTGATGTAATATTCATTTTGGTCATTTTCTGTGGATAACCTGGGCAGGAAATCAACCAAATCGTCTAATTTTGCAATATAAATACCCGCATTTACAATAGTTATTTCTTTTTGTGATATATTGGCGTCCCTATACTCCACTATTTCACAAAGTCCCCTGCCGCCGGGCGCTTTCACCAGACGGCCATAATGGGCCGGGTCTTTAAGGTCCATGCCTAATACCGTAAGGGCGTTGCCTTCCATTCGGTGGGTATTTATCAGGTCATACAGGGTGTTGAGTTTCAACCCGGGCACATCGCCATTTAAGATCAATACATCGCCGTGGTGACCGGCCAGAGCGGGGACTGCCATCATCATGGCATGTCCGGTGCCCAGCTGGGGCTCTTGCAGCACGAAATCCAAACCGGGGTCCGGGCCAAAGGCGGCCTTGACCCGCTGGGCCTGATGCCCCACCACCACAATGATTCTCCTGGCCTGTAGTTTTTTTGACACACTGACGGGGTATTGCAGCAGGGGTTTGCCCGCCAAAGTGTGTAAAACCTTGGGGAGGTCTGATTTCATGCGGGTTCCCTTGCCCGCCGCCATTATCACCACCGCCAGATCCGATCCATTTTGCATGGTTTTCACGCCTCGATGTTTAGCTGGTCAATAAGCCTTTTCCCCAGCCGGCCAGTCAAAACCGTCCATAAAAAACGGGCGGCCCCTCCGGGGACCGCCCATTGTATACCAGATAGGGTTAATTTTAAATAAAGTTGTAGGTTCAAACAGTTACATTATACCGGCGATGGACTGCACAATGCCTTTTCTCAGCATGGGATAGGCTGTCTCAAATTTCAGGTTTGTGCTGCGCGCGCTTGAGGTGATACGGGTCTGATAGCGCTTCCAGGCGGTGGAGCGGGCCGTTTCCTGCCGGATGGTGGTGTCGGCAGTGCCCTGTTTAAGGTTGGAGCGGAACTGTTCGCTGACCGCCCCCTTGGCGCGCTCGGAGAGCTGCAAATCCGTGATCACTCCATAGGTTATCACCTTGACCAGAGAACCGCTGATGGTTTCGGCGGCCACCCCCACCAAACCGCCGACGGCCGCGCCGGTCCAGGAGCGCGTGGCCAGGCCGCCGATGGCCGCGCCGCCCAGGGCCCCTCCAAATCCGGCCGCGGTGGAGTTTTCCAGGGCGGATTTATCCATCTGGCCCACGCTGAGCACATTGGCCTGCAAAAGATAGTGGGCCTTGCCCGGATCATCCACCACCTGGTAGCCCTTTTGTATGATGGCTGCGGCGACGTCGCTCTCAATATCAAACGGTTTGTCCGAGGTATTGCGTACCTGCACAAACACGGTGCGCTGATGTTTCGCCACCGGGTCCAGGAATATCGAGGCGCTCATCTTGTTTTGCACCTTCAGTTCACCGTAGCGCAGTTCGGTGTAGGTTGCAGCGCAGCCCCCCATGGAAACCAAAGATGCTATCAGCAGCAGGATAATCGCCCATGCGTGTATGGGTTTCATGGCACATCTCCAATATGGTTCGGCACCAAGCCGGTGACTATGTATTTTCCCGATACTATACTGAGTATAAACCTCTAATAGAGACGTAACAAGGCAACAGGAAATTACATGAAAAGCACTGAATGAACCCCTTCGGTTTAGATGGGGACCATTTTTTTCTCAACAGTTCAAAAGCCCCGGCAAACCATGCGGGCCTACCGGGGCTTTATCAAGCATAAATGGTCGGCAGCCCCTTGGGGCCGCCTTTGGCGGATGAAGCTTACATGTTCATCCAGGAGTCGGAATACAGGGTGTGACCCAGGATGGCGCGGGCGCCGCGTACAAAGGTCTTCTGCTCGTCGGAGTCGACTTCATCCGGTGAGCTGATTACACCGTCTTGCACCTTGTGCACGACTTCCACCAGATCCGGGCGCTCGCCACGGGCGATGGACATAATAAGCTCGTCCTCATAGTCCACGATGGAGGTGGTCATTCCCGCGCGCTCCAGCATGATCATGAAGATCTGGTTCAGTGGCTCGCGCCAGGGGGTGCCGTTGCTGATGTTGGACAGACCGTTGGTGGACTGGGCGCCCGGGGCGATGTCCTGCAGCATCTCCATGAAGGTCAGGGTGGACATGAGCTGCTCCTGCTGGATGTTCAGCGGAGTGATGATGGGGTCCACATATATCTGCTCATTGGGAATGCCGGCGTCGTTCATAGCGTAGAGCAGTTCCACAGCCAGGGCGGCGCGTTCGTTCTCGTCACGGGGCAGGCCTTCAGGGCCCCACATAAGAGCCACCACGTCCGCCTTATACTTGGCAGCAATGGGAATCATGACGCTATAACGTTCGGGACGGGCCATGATGGAGTTGACCAGAGGGGTGTTTTTGCACACCGCCAGGCCGGCCTCGATGGCTTCAATGTTGGAGGTGTCCAGGCTCAGGGGGATATCCGGCACCACCTCTTGCACGGTCTGTACAACCCATTCCATCAGTTCCGGGCCGCCTTTACGTGCGGGACCCAGGTTGATGTCGATCCAATCCACTCCAGCCGCTTTTTCTTCCAGAGCCATTTTCTGGATGGGCTCAGGATTGCGATCCTTGAAGGCTTGGCCGATGACCTTTTTAATGACATTCAGGTTTTCACCGATAGTCTTCATGGTTCACCCTCTATATATATAAAATCATTAATAAATAGGCGGGGTCCAAAACTGGCTGCCCCGGTCTTCCACAAATAGGCTCATTATCAGGCTGCTTGCGGCTTATAAAAAAACCCCAGACCGGCCCCTTTGAGCAGTGAGCCGAGTATGGCTCATTGTGACATGTCAGCTTTAAACCCGCCATTTTTTAATAGCGGACCCGGGCTGCGGCCGGCCCATTTACACAGATCTCCCACCGCCCAGGTCAAGCAGTCACCCATTAGCCAGGCTTGATTAAGCCGGAGTCCACTCCTTGAGGAACTTGGCCAGGTGGGCCGCTTCGCGGGGGCCAACCTGAATATTCCAGCCCGGGAGCTCCTCTTCCACATCGCCCACGATGGCGGCGGCATAGCCCGGTATGATCAGGGACTGATGCTTCACCTTGTCGGCGATACCGATTTTCTTCACGAACATGCCGACATCGTCGCCGGAGAATTTACCGGCGGCCCAGGCGGTCATGACTGACAATCCTTCGGTGTCTTTGATCAACAGGAAGGTCGGCACCCGGCTGGACTCTATCTCGCCGCTCACGATGAAGTATGTGAGAGAGAAGTTGGTGGTCACGGCTATGGGGCTGTCCTCGCCCGGGTTGTTGATCTCGTAGATGCCCTCGGTCACGGTCATGGGGCGCTGCGGGTCGGTGTAAATGTTCAGACGCTCAACCAAAAGCGGGAAAATGCTTTCGGCGGTGAAGTCTTCCATGACCACGATACCCGCATACTTGGCCACGAACAGGGCGGCCGCAGTAGTCTGGGCGGCCAAATCATCCCCCGCTTCGCTGGCAAAGCAGATGGTGGGGAAGCCAACGGTGCGGTCCTGCTGGTTCAGGGCGGCGCGGCGGACGGCGGTGTTGTCTTCAAACACGCCGGGCAGGTCACGGGCGCCGGTGTCGATCACCAGGTCTTTATACCCCGCCTCCATCAGCTCGGTGGTCAGAGCCTTGACCTCTTCCAGATCCGCACCTTTGACTGCCAGAGGACATTTCACCTCGTTGGCCAGGGCGGCCATTTTGTCCGCATTGGCCATGGTGGCCGCGTAGATAAGCGGCTTTTTGTCTGCCACCGCCTTGGCGACCGGGGCCATAACCTCGGGATCTTCACAAGACAGGATCAGGGAAAGATCAGAGTTATCCAGTACTTCCTTGGCAGCAGCTTCAAATTTGGCGGCATCGCCGCTATCGCAGACCAAGTAAACCAGTTCGGGCCGCAGGTTAACCCCTACGCGCTCCCACTGCAGATCGGCCCAAGCCTTGACCTTGTCGGCTATATCGCCATCGGTGTCTTTGAGAGTGGCGGCAAAGGGGCAAGGGTTGAAGAAGGTTTTCTCATGGCGGAAAAGCACGGTCTCCCCGCCGGTTTTCACGGCGGTGTCGCCGGAACCGAAGGCAACCGCACGGATGGGGGGAGCGCTGGCTTCGGCCAGCTGTTCGCGGGCCTCGTCGCTCACATAAGGGCAAGAGTCCAGCTCTGCTTTTCCGGCCGCCAAGTTCATGGCGAATGCCAGGCAGGTGGGCACCCCGCACTCCCCACAGTTGGTTTTGGGGAGAAGCTTGAAAATCTGAATGCCGGTTAGGGCCATTGTTAACTCCTTAGCTTTCCTTGCTTGAATACCAATTTAATAGAGAAAAGGTATCACGGGACCCCGGCCCCAAGCCGGGGTCCCGTGTAATCAAGCACTAACCCACGATCGGGTCCATATCCATGGCGGGGTGTCCCACCTTCTGCAGGTGTTCCATCACGCCGGCTTCATCGATGGCGATGGTCTCATCGCAAATCTTGTCAACCAAGTCGGGTACGCCCATCTCTTCACCGCGGCGCTTCAGGCCGTCGTACAGCTCATCTTTGAGGGATTTGGGCATCCAAACCATGCGCAACAGACCACCGTCGCCGGCGATGTATTTGCGCTGGATAACGTTGTATTTGGAGTGGCCCACAAAGCCCGGTGAGGACTGGCCGCCGCCCATGACGCCCGCCAGGGTGGTGAACTTCATGCCGCAGGGGGTCTCACCGGAATAGTCGCGGTGAACCGTCATGATGCCGTTGCACCCGGGCAGCAGGGCGGCGATGCACTCGCAGCAGCCGCAGGTGGTCATGGGCTCGTTGACGATGGAGTAGAAGTTGTAGCTCGCGACCTTCTGGCGGGAGGCCTTGTACACGAAGTCGTTGACGCCCTTCCAGTTGCCCAGGACCGGGTCAAGGCACTCGCCCTTTTCAACCGGCTGGTTGGGGCCGGTGGGATTGATCTCATATGACGCCTTGCAGTCAAACCAGTTGTAGGCGCCGCAAAGGCCGGTGCGCTCAGGGCTGACCACGCAGACGTGGCTGGGAGCAAAGGACTGGCAAAGGGTGCAGGAATAGTAAATTTCCACGCCCTCGTCCGTCATGTTCTCCACGCGTTCGTCGCGGCCCTTGTAGATCGCCCGCGCTTTGGCGGTGAACTCTTCCACATCCTTCTTTTCGGTCATGAGGGTGACCTCGACCTTATCCAGAATGGAGCCGAAGTCCTTGTGGAACATGTCGTGCAGAATCTGCCCGATGTGCTTCAGGGTGAAGCCCTTGTCAACCGCCGGGCGGCCCAAGCGGATCCAGGAAATGTCGCGCTGGCCGATATGCATGACACCCTGTGCGTAGTTGATCAGGTGGTGAATCTGGCGCTCCAAGATGGGCTCGAAGTCGGGCTGCATCTTGCGGCCCGCAACCTTGACGCCTATGCCCAAGGGAAGACGTCCGCCTTCATCGCCCAAGTCGCCGATATCTTTACCGATCACGGTGATCTTGTTATCTTCGATCTCATCCATTTCGGCCATCTCGACCAGCTCGGTGGCCTGGGTCTTGCCGCCGCCGAACTCAACGAACAGATCGTCCTTTCGGATACGCTCGCCCTCAAAAGCCGCGCCGTAGCTCAAGGGGATGTCAACCTTGGTCACCACGGTTTTGAGCCCGCGCACCTCAACGGATTTTTGCACCATGTCTTCATGGGAGACGTTGGCCACAACGTGCTCGTAGGTGCAAACGCCGGTGGGCAGGATCTCGGGAATGTCGGTGTCCGCGATGGTGGGGAAGCCCCAGTTCACGCAGCCGGCCGCGTTGGCGGCCCACTCGGCATTGACTTCGCCCAGGGCGTTTACGAATGCGAACACGCGGTCTTTATTGTAAAGCAGGATCTTTTTATAGTCGCCGGGGGTGACGCCGCCGAAGGCCATGGCGGCACGGTTGGCGAAACCCAGGGCGAAGACCGCAGCGCTGATGTCCGGGCCGAAAGGCACCAGGCGGGTGTTCCAGCCGATCTGCACGCCAGCTTCGATCAGTTGCTCGGAGAAGGTGGTGCCGGACTGGTTGGCCGCCATAAAGACATAAAGGTTACGGCGCTGATACTCTTCGGCGATTGTCTTGGCAACTTCGGCGTTGGGAGCCGCGCCCACGATGGCCGCGAATCCGGGAGCCGAGCCGTCGACGAACTCGACGCCGCGCTTACGCATCACGGTGTCGTCGGCCGCGCCCAGCCAAATCTTGCCATTGTCCAGGTCGCAGTCCTCGGAATGCAGATAGAAGCCAGGGTCATCCACATAGCGGATGGCTTCCACAACTTCCTCGGCAAACAAGGCTGCCATGCCGGCGTCCAGCAAAGGAGCCAGGTAGGGCAGGTGGTTGAAGTTCTGCACGTGGGCGGGTAAAAGCTTGCGGGCCACGTCCAACGCCTTCTTGGCGCTGGCCAGGTCTTTTACAGGAATGCCCAGCAACGAATAAATGATTGGCAGATAATAGGCAGTGTTGGGAAACTCAAGCTTCTGCTCGGGACCGTACTGCTCCAGCGCGCGGTTATAGATACCTTCGGCTTTAGCGACGATATTATAAGCGCCCTGAATAGCTGCAAAGGCTACCAATTTGGACATATCTTAAAATCCCCCTTTCTAGAGGAAATTCCGGTTTGTATGGTCTTAGGCGACGTCCAGAGCCTGACGATCGGCCATGTCCATCAGTACGCGCTCTTTGGACTTGTCCAGACCCAGAGCGGCGCGCTTTTTGTCTATGTGTGCGATCATGGCGTGGGCGTGTTCATAGGGATCGACAATCAGGTCCCACATGCCGCCGTAGATGCCCTCCAGCTCCTCGAAGAGGTGCTTTTGGAACCTGGGGGCGCCGGTCACCGGCAGACCAACTCCAAACACGGTGTAGACCCCGCTGACCACAAAATAGTGCCCGATGCTGATTGCCTTCTCGCTCATCCACTCGGGCGCGGAACCGGCCACGGGCAGATCAGAGATGTCCTTGCCCAAACCTCCGGCCTTTACCACTTCAGCGGCGGCCATGAGGATACGGGAGTTATCCACGCAAGAGCCCATATGCAATACCGGCGGAATGCCCACGGTCTCGCAGACCTCGGCCAGGCCGGGACCGCAGTAGACCTTGGCTGACTCGGGGGTCAGAAGACCGGCCTTGCCGCAGGCCATGGCGTTGCACCCGGTGGTCAAGACGATAACGTCGTTTTTCAAAAGCTCCTTGACCACGGTCAGGTGGCCGGCGTCATGCATGGTGCGGGCGTTGTTGCAGCCGACCACGCCGGCGATTCCCCGGATGCGGCCATTGATGATGTTGTCATTGAGCGGCCAGTAGGAGCCCCGGAAGGTTCCGCCCAGGTGATAGTTGATGGCTTCGTAGCTGAAACCCACCACCATTTTTTCCTTGGCGTTGGGAATCATGGGCTCCGACCTGCGGTTGGGGAAGTTGTCCACGGAGGTCTTGACGATCCTGCGGGCGTCTTCCAGGGCGTGGTGCTCGTCAAACTCGATATGCACCGTGTCGCCGGACTCTATCATGGCCCGGGGGTTGGTGGTGATGATCTTGGTGTGGTAGCACATGGCCACATTGGCGATGTTCTCCATAATGCACTGCACGTCCACCACCATGCCGTCCACAGCGCCGGTCACAATGGCCAGCTCCTGCTGCAGGTAGTTGCCCGCAATGGGCAGGCCGTGGCGGCAAAGAATCTCGTTGGCGGTGCAGCACATGCCGGCCAGCACGATGCCCTTTGCGCCCTTGCTCTTGGCGTATTCGATCATCTCGGGCTCTTGAGAAGCCACTACGATCATTTCAGACAGCAGAGGCTCGTGGCCGTGCACGATGATGTTGACATGGTCCTGCTTCAAGACACCCAGGTTGATCTCGCCCTGGATTGGATAGGGGGTGCCGAACATGATATCCTGCAGGTCGGTGGCTATCATGGAACCGCCCCAGCCGTCGCCGATGGCGGCCCGGGAGCATTGTTTGAGGATGTTTTTGTAGTCCTGGTCCACGCCCATGTGGGTGCGGTGCATGATCTCCACGATCTCGCGGTCGATGCCGCGGGGCACCACATCCAGGTCCTGCCACAGTTTATAGCGGGCTTCAGGGGCGCGTTTGGCGGTATAAACTTCGCCATCCTGCTGGCCCCACTGGGCCAGGGCCTTTTCAGCCACCTCAACCGCGATATCATAAACTTCGCGTTCCTTGGTGACCTTCTCACCGTTTTCTTCCACGATCTCGGTGGTGGCCACTTCAAAGTCGGGCGCTATCTGCAGGAGTTTTTCTACATCCTTAATTCCGTAGTCATCGGTCTCTCTTTTGGCGGCGGCCAAAAACACCTCGGCTACACCACGTCCGTGGTCGCTGTGAGCCGCGGCGCCGCCGGCCACCATGCGGGCGAAGTTGCGGGCCGCCACGGTTTCGGGAGTGGCACCGCAAAGGCCCTTGCGGGTGTCTTTGCCTTCAATGCCCTTCTTGGGCAGGGGCATGCGACAGGGGCCTTGGGAGCAGATTTTGCAACAAGTGCCCTGCTCACCGATGTTACAAGGTTTCATGGTCAAGGCGCGGTCAAAGATGGTTTCAACGCCATCAGCCTGAGCCTTGGCCAAAGTTTCAATAGTAGCCCTATCCACACTGGAAGTCCTGGGATCGGCCTGCTTCTTGGGTTTGGCTTCTGCCTTAATGATTTTGTCTGTCGACATCAGAGGTTCCTCCTCTTAGTTGTCCCCTCTACGACTGGATTTAGTTGCAAGCGGCTATTATCGCCGCCTGCGTAATTACTTCACAACGCCGCTTCCGCGAAGACGCCAGCGTTCCAAGGAGCGGATTATATAATCCGCCTGAGGTCCGGCGACCCCGGGTTGACGGTCGGGACCAAACTCGGGTTTATAACCCTTAGGCTTAGTCTTCGCATTGGGCGCACAGCTTTTGGCGGACATTTAACTTCCTCCTCACGATTGAAAAGGCGGCGTTACATAAGCTGAATTAACGAATCACTCCGCTGCCCCTCAAGCGCCAGCGGTCAATTATACGCATAAGGTAATCAGCATCTGGACCGGCAACCCCTACGGGACGGTCCGGACCAGGCTCAAAGTCGGACTGCGCTGAAGCCTCGACCTCTGCATGGCGTTTTTCGCGCTCTTCGCGGCGGGCCCTGCGCAGTGCGGCCAGATCTTCGGCTGCTGCCGTCTTCTTATCGGCCAGGGCTTTGGCCTCGGCCTCCTCCTTGGCTTTTGCTTCCGCTTCCGCTTTGGCTTTGGCCTCGGCTTCCGCCTTGGCTTTGGCTTCCTTGGCGGCCTTTGCCGCCGCCTCGGCATCAACCTTTGCCTTGGCTTCGGCTTCGGCTTTCAGCTTGGCGTCATCCACGGCCGGAGCGGCGGGAGCGGCGGCAGGCTCGGGTTTGGCCTCGGGGGCCGGAGCAGTCTCGGCCTTGGGTTTGGCAGCCGCGGCAGGCTTGGCGGCCGGAGCGGGTTTGGCTGCGGCAGCAGGCTTGGCGGCCGCGGGTTTGGCACCGCCGCCAATGGAGGCGATGGGGCCGTGCTCACCAGGGCTCTTTTCAGCCGAGGCGGCGCGTGCGGACATCATACTGTCCAAGTAGCCCTTGATCAGCTGCACGGTTTTGGGATGGCGCAGGATGAGGATGTCCGAACCGGCCATAAGATATGTGACCGCTGCGGTGGTCTCCATCAGCACGCCGCGCATGGAGTCGTCGCCCATCTTGGCTGCGGCGGATTCTTCGCCCTCCAGTTTGGCCTCTTTACACTTCCAAACTTCGTTGCCCACGTTATTGATCATGGGCAGCACCAGCTTATCATCCTCCTGCACCAGAGCGGCCATGCGGATACGCTCCATGACAGAGAAGGAGTACTCCAAGCCGTAGCCCAAACCGCCGGTGGTTGGGTCTATGATCAGCTTTTCCATGGGCATGCCAAGGTTGCCCAGAAGAATGTTGAGCTGTTTGGCCAGGTTTACGTCAATGGGAGAGCTGGAGATGAGAGAGTGCCCAAAGCCAAGCGCCGCGGCGCCGATGGCCTTGTGGTTGTCTTCCTCAACCGGCCCCAATAACAGGTTTTTGCCTTGGAAGTCTCCGGCTATCTGCTTAAGAACATCCGCGTCTTTGTTGACGTTGGCCGATCCCCAGATGATAACCGGCACGTCGACGGCTTCCAGGACTTTACCAACCGCTTCGGAGGCCTTTTCGGGGGAGGCGTCTTCGCCGTTGGGATCGGTGGATTTAAGTTGTAAAACGATTGCCTCGGCGCCAAACTCTTCAACGCATTTTTTGGCCCAGGCGCCAGGATCTCCGAGAACGTCCTTAAAAGGCTCCCGGCAGGCGGCTGGCCAGTCTTCGGGCTCCATGTCCCAGACTTCCATCGCCAACACCGGACGGTTAGGCATATCACCTTCGAAAGTGTGGAAAGGATAGGAGTTTTCGCCTCCAACTTTCAGGGTTTTATCACCTCTACCGATTTCTACTTCAAGGATATTTCCGGAGTAGGAGATTGTGGGGGTTTCAAATGCCACGGCAATTCCCTCCAGGGGTTAATTTGTGGGTTATATTAAGCAGCTATAAGCCCAACTTGGCACCGCCATGCAGCCCGCATACCGCACGGAGACCAAATGAGGCTAATAGGATTTCTCCGAAAGATTACAATCAGTTGATCTTTCTATAAAATTCACCTTGTGACTATTTGCGCAGAGCAAAACTAGTACAATCAGTAACAAGTGTCAAGAAAAAACGGCCTTCAATAAGATAGTGATAACATAGGATTTTCACCGAAATAACCACCACCACTCAGATGGGAATAATCCGGTCGAAAATCGAAAACGCAGCCTTAACCACAGGGTTATCAGCCGGGAGCTGGCTGGTGGGTTCGCCTGATAAATCCATGTCCGCCAAGGTGGGATCGTCGGGAATGTACCCGGCTATGTTCAGGCCCATCTCTTTAGCGGTATCCAGCATAATCGGAGCGGGTTCGCCGCGCACCATGGATAGAATCAGATGGG
This sequence comes from Desulfarculaceae bacterium, assembly GCA_963675675.1. Lineage (GTDB taxonomy): Bacteria > Desulfobacterota > Desulfarculia > Desulfarculales > Desulfarculaceae > Dethiosulfatarculus. The sequence goes on along the minus strand of OY776512.1, from coordinate 4,487,452 downwards.
TTTCCCCGGCTAAAATTTTCATGGTATCAGCCAGTTCGGACACCCGTTTGGCCGCGGTGAGACTGCGGCGGCTGGGATCGCTGATGACCAGAAAAAGGTCAATGCTCTGAGTGGTGACCCGGCTTATATGCTCCATGCCCGCCTCATTATCAACCACCAAATAGCGGTAGTTGTCGGCAAGCCTGTCCATGCATTCAGTGAGCAGATTGTTTGCGGCGCAATAGCAACCCGCCCCTTCGGGGCGCCCCATGGCAATGAGGTCATAGCCCTTGTTCTCGATCAGGCATTGATTCACCCTCATCTCGATGAACAAATTTTTGGTCATGCCCAGGCTCTGGCCTTTTTTCATTTCTTCGCGGGCGTCCCCCAGCGTAATTTCAAGATCCAGGCCCAACACCTCATTAAAGTTGGAATTGGAGTCGGCATCCACGGCCAGAACCGGGGTCAAGCCTTTCTCCACCAGATATCTAACCAAAAGACCGGCAACAGTGGTCTTTCCTACGCCGCCTTTTCCAGCAACGGCAATGGTGAATGACAATGTATTCTCCTCAATAATTCGATATTTCTACTAGTAATAAGCGTCCAAAATGTAAAGAAAACCTGCAAAACTGTCAAGTCTATTGATATAACCGCCAAGTTGTAATAATAATATAAGTCCAGCCAGTCACCAGGCCGGTTACCCCTTTTTGGGGTGGTACACCTGCGTTCAACTTCCAACCAGAGAAATCTGGGGGTCAGGATTCCGCATAATGAATGAGCTTCATAACGCATTGAGCAGACAACTGAAAGCGGTTGTGCCCAACGAAGAATTCCAGGCATGGTTTCAACCGGTGTCTTTCAGTGTCGAGAATGACGAGGCTGTGGTCTCCGTGCCCAACCGGTTTTATGAAGCATGGATAAAAGACCATTATCTGGAGACCCTGGAAAAGGCCATTCGAACGGCTGAAAATCGGCCTTTAAAGCTAAGATTCGAAATAAAGCCGCTGAGCCCGGAGGCAAGACCCAAAATACCCGCCGAAAAATACAAAACCAGCGAGCCAGGTCAAAGCACTCTGGCCGCCCGATACACCTTTAATAACTTCGTTATAGGGCCCTGCAATGAATTGGCTCACGCCGCCTGCCTTTCCGCCGCCGAAAGACCAGGCAAGGTTTACAACCCGCTGGTGCTGTATGGCGGCGCGGGCTTGGGAAAATCACATCTTTTGCACGCCGCCGGGCATTTGATCAAACAGAGAAATCCCAATGCCAAGGTGCATTACAGTTCTTTGGAGTCGTACACCAATGAACTGATTGACGCGATCCGGACTGAGGGTGTCGCAAGTTTCCACAATAAATACAGAAATATGGATTGCCTGCTGATCGATGACATCCAGTTTCTGGCCAAGCGGGAAAGAACTCAAGAGGAATTATTCCACACCTTTAACACCCTTTTTGAAGCCGAACGTCAAATCATCATGACCAGCGATAAGCTTCCCAGAGAGATACACGGCCTGGAAAAGCGTTTGGTGACCCGATTTGAATGGGGGCTTTTGGCTGACCTTCAGCCGCCGGAAGAAGAGACCAAGATAGCCATCTTGCAAAACAAGGCATTGGAAAAGGGGATAGAACTGCCCAGGGATGTGGCTTTTTTGCTGGCCCAGCAGCCGGAAACCAATGTCAGGGTGTTGGAAGGATATCTAAACCGGGTTATTGCGGTAAGCCGTCACAAGAACAGGGACCTCAGCGCCGAACTGGTGAAAGAGGTTCTGGTTCCCCTGTTGGGAGAGCGCCAAATCACCGCCGATGAAGTGATGAAATTAGTCTCTCATGAGTACGGGGTCAGGGTTGCTGATATCACAGGAGCCAAAAAAAGCAGGGACATAAGCCTGCCCAGGCAGATATCCATGTACTTGATCCGCAGGCTCACCAGGCTTTCCTACCCGGAAATCGGCAGGCTGATGGGGGGCAAAGACCATTCAACCGTGGTCAAGGGGGTTAAGAAGATGAATGGCTTAATGGAAGAAGACCATGAATTCGCCCGGAAGCTTAGAAATGTTGAAAAGAAGCTCATGGAACAGAGCAGACGCCGGATAGGAGAGTTGACGGAAAGTTGAAAAACCTTCCGGCGGACAAGGTCCGGTTGAAAAGGTTGATAAAACGTTAATAGGCAGATTTACTTCTTCGATTGTCATTTCAAATAGATAGACAGTTTACTCACATATTGACGAAGCTTATTATGTACGATTAAAAGAATATATTGTATTATCATCTTTCATATAAGAGCGGTAAATGGTGGGGAAAGGCAAAGGAATCTGAAAGCATCGGGCTTGGAGATAATATAAGCAGAGGGGACTATTCGCATGGAGCTGACCATAAGAAAGGAAGATCTGGTTAAGGGGTTGGGAAAATCTCAGACGGTGGTAGAGAAAAAAACCTCGATGCCAATTCTTTCTAACGTACTTATGAAGGCGCAAGGAGATGAAATCGTCTTCAGAGCCACCGACCTGGAAACCAGTTTTGAGGGCAGGTATCAGGCCAAGGTTAGCAAGGAAGGCTCTATTACGGTACCTGCGAGTAAACTATATGAAATTGTTAAAGAACTTCCGTCGGAAGATGTTTATCTGAAAGAAAAGGAAAACTCCTTTTTGCATATAACCGGTGGCAGGGCCAAGTTTGAACTGGTGGGCCTGCCTGCGGAAGACTTCCCGGCGCTTCCGCAGGTGGAAGACATACCGGAACTGAAGATCCAAGGCGAAATCCTGGATGAAATGCTGGAAAAGACCCGCTTTGCCATATCACAGGAAGAAACCCGTTTTAATCTGGCCGGACTGTATGTGGAAAAACGAAGCTCGGACAAGGGGCATATGCTCCGGATGGTGTCCACCGACGGGCACAGACTATCCTTGATAGACAAGGAACTCCCCGGGCTGGATAATTTTGAGCTGGAAAAAGGCGTCATAATCCCGCGCAAGGGCGTAACGGAGATGAAGAAGCTCGCGGTTGAGGGTGGGGATCTGATATTAGGGCTCAACCAAAATTTCGCTGTGGTTAAAAAGGATGAGGTCAGCCTGGTGCTAAGGCTGCAGGACGGCACCTTCCCGGACTATGAGGTGGTCATACCTAGAAGCACCCAATTAAAGGCCGGGGTTAACCGCCAGAGCTTTTACAACGTGCTAAAGCGGGTGTCCATATTGGCCAGCGACCGCTTTCAGGGCGTGCGCATGGAGTTCAAAGAGGGCCTGCTGGAGGTGGTGAGCCAGAATCCCGATCTGGGCAAGGCTAGGGAAGCCTTGGAACTGGACTACGAGGGCAAAGAATTCAATGTCGGATTCAATGCCAGTTATTTCAAAGAATTAAGCGCCGCCATGAGGTCGGAGAACATATCCTTGAATTTCGTGGATGAACAGAATCCGTGTGTGATCAAGGGAGAAGGTGACCCGGGATTCATCAGCGTTATCATGCCCATGCGCCTATAATAACCTTATCCGGCAGCTTGAAAAATAAGAAGGCCCGACGGTGCAAAACCGGCCGGGCCTTCATTTATTGCTGCGGCAGGATTCAATAACCCAGAGAACTATGGCAAGGCTGTTTATTTTCCTGGGCGCCGCAAGCAGCCTTCTATCAAAAAAAGCCAAGCCCTTCGCGGCAAGATTCCCCAAAAAAACTATATCAACCTATGAACCGGGATCTATCCTCCTGCTCATATTGAGCACAAATGGGTTTTTATTTATCAAGCACAAGTCAGCCCGGATCAGATATCCAGTTCGCGCACATCAAGGGCGTTTTCGATGATGAAATCCTTACGGGGTTCGACCGCATCGCCCATAAGAGTAGTAAACATCTCATCAGCCGAATCAATATTTCCTATATCTACTTGTAATAATGTACGTTTTTCCCTGTCCATGGTGGTTTCCCACAACTGGTCGGGATTCATTTCGCCCAGACCTTTATAGCGCTGAAGGTGAAGCCCTTTAGCGCCTGATTCAAGCAAGCTGGACAAAAGCTCTTGGGGCACGCTCAATTCATCTTTATTGCCATTTTTAGTCAGGAAGAAAGGACCTTGCTCGTTTCCTGCCAACAACTTATGGATATTAAGCAAATTGCCGTAATCCACGCTGGAGATGAGTCCCCAGTCCACCTGGCAGGATTGGGTGGTGTCGCCTTTGACGGTCAAATGGATGCGGTAAAGACTGTGTTCTTCATCCAAGGTGATGGAATCCACTATCATACCCTGCTCGGCAAACAGATTGGCCAGTTCATCTGCACGGAATTTATCGGCAAAGCTAATCTTGGATGAGATGCGCGAGTTGATCAGGGTCTGAATCACCGGCGCGGGATATCCCCTGTGTTTCAAACGGTTATGCCATTCCAAATAACTGGAAAGCTGTTCCATGAAGGCGACCAGGCGGTTTCCGGTATAGGTCTGGTCGGTGGAGGGAATATGCAAAGTCATTTCCGAGCACGCACGCTCCAGGAGAGTCTTGCGCATGGAGGGTTCATCTTTGAGGTATATTTCCTTCTTGCCTTGAGCCATACGGTAGAGTGGAGGCTGTGCAATATACAAATAGCCGTTTTTTATTATTTCAGGCATAACCCGGAAGAAAAACGTCAAAAGTAAAGTACGGATGTGGCTTCCATCAACATCAGCATCGGTCATTACGATAATTTTGTGATATCTGAGCTTGGAAATATCAAAATCTTCATCCACACCAGTACCCATGGCGGTAATCATGGTACGGATTTCGGCGTTTTCCAGTATCTTATGAAAACGGGCTTTTTCTACATTAAGTATCTTACCACGTAAGGGCAGGATAGCCTGAAAGCGCCGGTCGCGGGCCTGCTTGGCAGAACCGCCGGCGGAGTCGCCCTCTACCAAAAACAACTCCGCGTTGACCGGATCGCGCTCGGAGCAGTCGGAAAGCTTGCCGGGAAGGCTGTTTTCAGACAAGACACCCTTGCGGCGCACCAAATCGCGGGCTTTCCGCGCAGCCTCCCGGGCCCGGGCGGCATCTGTAACCTTCGAGGCAACCTTCTTGGCAACTGCGGGGTTCTCTTCAAAAAAGGTGGAAAGCTGGTCGTTGACAATCTGTTCCACCAAGCCTTTCACTTCCGAGTTGCCAAGCTTCATCTTGGTCTGTCCCTCAAACTGGGGTTGAGGGATCTTCACGCTTATAACACCAACCACGCCTTCCCGGATGTCATCGCCCGAAGGAGAGAACTTAACCTTGGGCATATTCTGGGAGATGTAGTTGTTGATGGTGCGGGTAAGGGCGGCTTTTAGCCCGGTCAAATGGGTTCCGCCTTCCCTGGTATTGATATTGTTGGCAAAACTGAAAATGCGCTCTTTATAGGATTCGGTCCAGCGAAGGGCGATTTCGATTTGTAAAAGCTCTTTTTCGCCGGTGAGATAAATCGGCTTGGGGTGCAATGGGGTGGATTTTTTACTCAGATAGTCTACGAACTCACTAATGCCACCCTTATAATAATATTTTACCTCTTTTTCATTACGTTCATCATTAAGTAACACCTCAAGACCGCGGTTTAAGAAGCTTAGTTCGCGCAGCCTCACAGAGAGCACATCAAAGCTGTAAATGGTTTCATCGAATATTTCAGGGTCGGCTTTAAAGGTAACCTTGGTGCCGGTACGGCTTGATTTGCCTATAACTTTCAGCTCATCTACCGGCATGCCTTTAACATAGCGCTGGTGATATACTTTTCCGTCGCGGGATATCTCCACCTCGAGCCATTCACTGAGGGCATTAACCACGCTGACGCCGACACCATGCAGACCACCGGCAACCTTATATGCTTTATTATCAAATTTACCTCCGGCATGCAGCTTGGTCATGACGACCTGTACGGCTGAGATGCCTTCGGTGGCGTGCATATCGACCGGAATACCGCGGCCGTCATCAATGACGCTGACCGAATTATCGGCATGCACCACGACCTTTACGTGGTCGCAGTAGCCCGCCATTGCCTCGTCGACCGAGTTGTCGACAACCTCGTATACCAGATGATGAAGACCGTCGGGTCCAGTGGAACCTATGTACATAGCGGGGCGTTTTCGGACCGCCTCAAGGCCTTCCAAGACCTTAATCTTATCTGCAGTGTAGGTGTCGGGAGTCTGGGTCATGTTAAATACCTTCCTTTTATAAAGCCAGCTCTATTTTGCCATAAATTACCAATTTTGCAAGTAAAATAATGGACATAGGCAGTGCGGCCAAAAAGAAAAGCTCCGGCTTTGAAGGCCGGAGCTTTTAAATGATGCTGAATAAATTAATCAGCACATATGATCTTCAAGGATATTGCGCCATTGGGGATGCCTGAGGCGCTGCAGAGCCTTTTTCTCTATCTGGCGCACCCTTTCACGGGAAAGATGGAACACTTGGCCAACCTGCTCCAGGGTGTGCTCATCCTCATCATTGAGGCCAAAACGCATCTCCAGAATACGGCGTTCCCGGGGATCAAGGGCTTCCAATGCTTCGGATAGATGGCTGTGCATCTCGGTCTCGCCCACACGTTCGAAGGGGCATTCGGAGTTGGTATTTTCGATGAAATCACCCAACTCGTCACCATCATCACCCACCGGAGTTTCCAAAGAGGTGGAATCAAGGGTGAGGTTGACCAGATCCTTCACTTTGGATTCGTCGATACCAACCCGCTCGGCCACTTCCTTGGGTAAAGGCTCTCGTCCCAATTCTTTAAGAAGACCATAGTATACCCGGAAATATTTGGAGCGAAGTTCCAAAAGGTGAATGGGTATCCTGATGGTTCTGGCCTGGTCATAAATGGCCCGGGATATAGTCTGTCTAATCCACCAAGAGGCAAAGGTGCTGAAGCGGTAGCCGGTCCTGTAATCATACCGGTTAACCGCCTTCATCAAGCCGATGTTGCCTTCCTGAATCAAATCAGCAAAGGATAAACCACGGAAAGTATATTTTTTGGCAATAGATACAGCTAAACGCAGATTGGCCTCAACCATTTCAGAGGTGGCTTCTTCCAAAATACAGCGGGCTTCTTCTATATCGCCCATTGTCTTGGCCAGTTTTTTGGTTTTACGCATTTTTGAGGCGCACTGATAAACCATCTCCCTGGCTTCGGTCATTACGTCTTCCACCGAAAGAGGAGATTTATGGGAATCCTCCATCCAGGCTTCAATACGTTCACAAGACTTCTCAGAAATATCATGACCCTTGATGATCTCTAAGCTTCTGTCAAGTATGATACCACGGCAATCTTGAATCTGTTTGCCCAGTTCAAGCTCCCGGTCTGGAGTGAGGAGGTCTCTCCCCTCAACTTCTTTAAAATAAGTGACGGGTGTGTCCAAACTGAGGTCGGCCGCCCGTTCATCACCGGAGATAGCCATATGCTTTGACTCCAGAAAAAATGGAAATTCACAAAGAAAACAAGGGAAAATGCAAACACCTTGTTATGCTTAATATACTAAGACCTAGTTGCCAAAAATGCAAATAATCCAAATTGATCTAAAATAACAATAAGTTAAACTAAAAACACCTGCTTAGAATAAACAAAAAAGCGGGATGCTGGTCCCACTGTTAAATAAGTAATATTTCATTATTTCAACATATTACATAAATCGACTATCCCTCTAGACAGTCCAAATAATGTAATGTACAGAAAAATTCAGTTTTTGTCAAATTTACTTAGAAATTTTGAGCCGAGAAGTGCACAGGATTAAGATAGTCTGTAATAGCGTATTCTTATGCAAGATAGAAAAATGATTCCATAAATAGAGAAAAGAAGTCAATAGGCATGAAGGAACAAAACATAGCCTGTATTCAAAAACAAGCAAAGAAAACTGGGATGGTTCTGGATGAACAAATCCTTAACCGGCTGGAAATATACATAAGGGAGTCTTTGTTCTGGACTAAAATGCACAATGTAAGCGGCCTGCGCAGCGAGGATCAAGTTGTTGAACAGGGAATCATTGACAGCATGAGGTTAGTACCTTTTTTAAATGGTAAAACTCTGGTGGACGTGGGAAGCGGGGCCGGATTGCCGGGATTAATCGTTGGCATAATTTGTACTGGTTTGGAAGTGTGTTTGACGGAACAGAGAAGCAAAAAGATCGCTTTCTTGAAAAGAGCGGTGCGTTCATGCGGGTTGCAAAATCGGGTCGAAATTATAGATGTAAGACAGAAACCGGTTCTACGGATTTATGACAATGCAACTTCGCGGGCCTTCAGCAACCTGGAAAACACATTTAATGCATGTTCTGAATATGTGGTGAAGGGGGGCAGGGTGATTCTACCGAGGTCAGTTGATGATAGTGAAAAGTGCCTGGCAGGTGGAGCCAGATTGTTTACCTATAATAATGATGCAACGAATATTAAAAACCGGGCAATAGCAATATATGACCTGTAATAGAGCTGATGGCAGCAGAGCCATAGAATACAACCGAGATGAAAGTATCATATGTTTCACGTGAAACACCATACAGGGTAAAATACCAGCAGGGGCTCATATCTTGTGCATGTTTCACGTGACACATTTAGTCGCTTGGCCGTTTGGGATTATCCAGCCTCTAGATCAGGCCGGGCTATATCTTATGTTGAGCGTGTGGCCGCTCTTTGCCCCAATATAAGATGATTTGACCGGCTGACCCCTTAGCCGGGATATTGATTAAACCCCAAAGCCATTATGCCGATAGAACGGCGGAAAATAGTATCATGTTAAACAAAGACAGCGTAAACGTAGTTGGAGCCGGTTTGGCGGGAGTGGAGGCCGCAAGCGTTCTCTCCAGACTGGGCTTCAAAGTGCGTCTTTTCGAAATGAAACCCGGTAAATACACGGAAGCCCATTGTTCGCCTAATCTGGGTGAGCTGGTTTGTTCCAATTCCTTAAAATCCCTCAAGCCTGATTCCGCCTCTGGGCTGCTAAAAAGCGAGATGGCCAGCCTGGGCTCGTTGGTCATGCGCGCCGCCGGTATTTCCAAGGTTCCTGCCGGAAATGCCTTGGCGGTGGACCGGGAAAAATTCAGCGCCTATATAACCAGCCAAATACTTTCAGATCCAAACATTGAGCTCATTATCCAGGAAGTCAGCCGTATTCCGCCTGATGAGTTGAGCATTATTTGCACAGGCCCCCTGACTTCCGGGGCATTGACAGAGTTCCTGATGGATTTAAGCGGGGAAGGCGGTCTATATTTTTATGATGCCATCGCCCCGATCGTGGAATACAGTTCTTTGGATCTGACGTCTGCCTTCTGGGCGGACCGCTACAGCGATGATCCGGGCAACTATTTGAACTGTGTGCTGTCAGAATCGGACTATGATGCTTTTTATGATGCACTGACCGGCTCCGACCAGCTTACTCCCCGCCCCTTTGAAAAGCCCAAATTCTTTGAATCTTGCATGCCGGTGGAGGTGCTGGCCGATAGAGGCAAAGAAACCCTGCTTTTTGGGCCCATGAAGCCGGTGGGGCTCATCGATCCCCGGACAGGCAGTCGCCCTTTTGCAGTGGTCCAACTACGTAAGGAAGACTTGGCCGGTGAATACCTGAACCTGGTGGGTTTTCAAACCAGGCTCAGAAACAGCGACCAGAAAAAAGTCTTCGGCCTTATACCGGCCCTGAAAAACGCAAGCTATGCCCGCTATGGCTCGATCCACCGCAACACCTACATCAACGCCCCAAAGGTGCTGGATTCATCCTTGATGGTGTTGGGTAATGAGAATATTTACCTTGCCGGCCAGATAACCGGTGTGGAGGGATATTTGGAGTCCGCGGCCTGCGGGATTATGGCGGGTATATTTGTGGCCGCCAATTTAAGCGGAAAGAAAATTCCCCAAGCGGGACCAGAAACAGCCCTGGGCGCCTTGATGAACCACCTGTCCGTGGATAGAGGTTCAAAATTCCAACCCAGCAATATCAACTTCGGTTTGTTCGAACCTCTGGGCAAAAAACATCCCAAGAAGCTGCGTGGCTCCAAATATGTTGAACGTGCAACAAAGGTTCATGCCGACTGGTTGAAGGTTATAAAAGACCTCTTGCCCGACCTGTTGTAACCTGGATTATCCAATATATTGACAAATCAGTATACTCAGACTTAACCGATGTGTTACTATCTTTCGGTGTAAACGTTGTATCACCCAGGGAGGCATTGATGATAAAAAAGCTTACCCGTCATGGCAACAGTCTTGCTCTTGTAATTGATAAACCTATATTGGAACTGCTGAATATCACCCAGGACACGCCTTTGCAGATAACCACGGACGGACAAACGCTGACTATTTCGCCAACCCGCAACACCGATCCCAAGACAGCGCTTGCCTATTTTCTCAAAAACACAAACCGTAAGTTCGGGCAGGCTTTAAATGGTCTCAGAGATTAGCGGAGAAGTTAAATTTCTTACCCTGGATGATGTACTGCACATCCACCGGGATCAGATTGACCAGATGGGCGGTGATCCTTCCTTGCGCTCCAAAGGGCTTCTGAGAGCCTGCATTTCGGTGCCTTCCAACAAGATAGGCGGACACTATGCCCACCAAGACATATTTGAGATGGCCGCGGCATATATTTTCCACATCATAGACCAGCGCCCCTTCACCCAGGCCAATCAGCGCGTGGCGGCCATGAGTTGCCTATATTTTCTATACTTGCATCAAATAGACCTGACTTGCTCACCGGAAGATTTTACACAGTTGGTGCGTAAAACCTCCGAAGGCAAGAACGCCAAGATGCAGATAGCAGATTTTTTACGAAGAAACAGTTCAGTTGCCGCCTAGGCCCGATTCCAAATAGCTTTATAAACATCTTGCCGAGGCTCGAATTTTATTCAGGGGTCCTATATTGAGACAGCTGAGATTTTCTTAGGAAGATGATAAGGCCGTGCCGTTGCCGGTCCGCAGGGCTCCGGGATTTTCCATGAAAGGCATGGCCAGGGGAGTTGATCGTGAATCGGGTATTTGCCTGGCTGGAGTTTCAGGCTCCAGGGCGTGTCAGCCAGATTTATTATTTTCCCACGCAGAACTTACTGAAAACCTGCTGGATTACTTCATCATCATAATCCAGCCCTTGGGCCCGTTTGAGCCCCTGAATCGCGCTGTGAATCTCAATTGACACCATATCAAGCTGATCAATACCGCTCTCGAGCATTAATTCAGCCTGCTTCAGATGAGACAAGGCCGATTCCACTTCCAGCGCCTGCCTGTGATTGAGTGCGCCGCCGGATAAGGGCATGTTGCCGTTTGTTCCCCTTAACACCGCTGTAATGGCTGACTTCAGTTCATCAATACCCAGATTTTTCAAAGCCGAGGTTTGCACCACCGGATGATCATCTTCCGGAATATTCGCCAAAGCCTGATTCAGCCCAAGATCCTTTTTGTTGAGCACCCGGATCAGTCCAGACGTTGCTTCATTTGAATAAGACCCACCCAGTCCGGGAAGATGGGGCTGAGAAGCGTCCAGGACCTCTATGACCAGATCCGCCCGGCTGATTGTTTCACGTGAAATTTCCATCCCCATGGCCTCTATGCTGCCGGCGGCTTCACCCAGTCCGGCGGTGTCGACCAGCTTGCACCGCATGCCGTCAATGACGATCTCCGCCTCCACCATATCCCGGGTGGTGCCCGGCTCCGGGGAAACAATATTGCGCTGTGAACCTATCAGACAGTTGAACAGGCTGGATTTACCCACATTGGGCGCTCCGCAGATCACCACCAAAGCGCCTTCAAAATAAATTTTGCTTTTTAGGTAATCTGTATGCCACTTATGCAGACTCTCCGAGGCGGACTGCAAACCCTTCAGGAGGCCAATCTCCTCTTCTGGCGGGATTTCATCGGGGAAATCTATCCCGACCTCGATGCCGGCCGCTATTTCGGTTAAAGAGCGGGTAACCTTCTCCATGTGGGAATAGGAATCCCCCTTTAGCCGCTGAAAAGCCGCCTTTGCTTCAAAGCCGGTTTTGGATTCGATCATCTGGCAAACTGCTTCGGCCTGGCTCAGCTTCAGCCGCCCTCCCAATACGGCCCTGCAACTGAATTCTCCGGGCTCCGCAAGCCTGCATCCCTGATTGAGGGTGATTTCCAGAATACGGTTGGTGCTGTATGCTCCGCCGTGACACTGAATCTCAACCATATCCTGGGTTGTGAAGGAGTTTGGTCCAGCAAAATAGACCCACAGCACCTCATCAATATTTTGTGCGTTCTGGGGATCAACAATGTTTCCCAGGTACATTTTTCTGGTTTGAGGCTGGAAGGAAGAAGCACCATGGCGTGGCTGGAAGATTGCGCAGCCTATGGAAAAGGCATCGGGTCCACTTATGCGTACAATCCCGATGCCTCCTATGCCCGGTGGTGTAGAAACCGCTGCTATGGTCTCATCATGTCCGGCCAGATAGCTGTTGAATTTTGGCATGGCTGAAGACCTCTCCAGCCTTTCTGGTTTTTTATCAAGAATAGTTTCTGGGCGAAATAATGACCTTTTTCATCTCGCCCCGCCCACGGGATATGGTGCTCACCCCTCCTTCGTTGCGAAGGGCCAGATGGATGATCCTCCTGTCCTGAGCCGTGAGAGGCCCCACCGCCACCGGCTTTCGGGTGTGACGCGCCTTGGAGGCCATTTTGTGGGCCAGATCAGTCATGTTATCCCGGCGCCTTTTACGGTATCCCCCAGCGTCAACCGAAATTTTTACCGGACGCCCTTCTTGGTGACTTACTATACGTGTGGTGATATATTGCAAGGCTTCCAAGGTCTGGCCTCTCCGGCCGATCAATATGCCAGGCTCACCACCTGATATTTCCAGCTTGATGCCGTTGTCCGAATCGTTCACCAAAACTTCAGCATCAGAATCCAAGGGCGCCAGCAGACGGGCGAGAACATTTTGGGCAACCTGGATAACTTCCTGGTCCTCCAACCGGTTGTTTGACTCCTGTCCGGCCCGGTTGCGGGCGGATGCCTTTTGCTGGTCAACTTCATCCGGCTCCGTTTGGCCTTCCGTATCCGCATCGTCGTGCGTGTCGTTCTGTTTGACGCCGGCCTTAACATCCTGGTTTCCGGGCTTGCGTGAGTCTGCCTGTTTGGAGCGGCGCTTCCGCATATTCTTTTGGCCGGGCTTGTTCATGCTATCGCTGGAGGAGAATTCCTCCATCATTTTAGCTACTTCGTCCTCATGCTGATTTACTATGGGACGCACTTTTATGCGGGCTTTTTTCCCGCCGAAAAAACTTAAAATACCGCCTGAACCGCTGCTGATTACTTCAACTTCAAGTCTATCCAAAGGCAGGCCCAGCTCATCGCTGGCGTTCTGCAAAGCTTCCTCAGTATTTTTACCGGTAAATTCTGTGTATTCCATGCTACTTACCCTTCGATTGGTTTGTCCAGTACTGCTGGGCGATGGAAAGAATGTTGTTGACAAGCCAATACAGCACCAGCCCAGAGGGCATATTTATGAAGATAAAGGTGAAAATCACGGGCATCAACATCATCATCTTGGCCTGGGTGGCGTCTCCGGTGCTGGGGGTCATCTTTTGCTGAATGAACATAGATGCGCCCATCAACAGGGTGAGCACCGGCAGCCCCCCCACGTAGGGAATGTCAAATCCGATAAACAGGCGGTCAGGCGCTGAAAGGTCATTTATCCAACCCATGAACGGTTCATGCATGAGTTCAATGGAACCGCCAAGGATTTGATAAAAAGAGATAAAAAACGGTATCTGCACAATCATGGGCAAACAGCCGCCGAGAGGGCTAACCTTATGGGTCTTGAACAAGGCCATCTGCTCTTGCTGCTGCCTCTGTTTGTCATTGGCGAATTTTTCTTTGATCTTCTTCATCTGAGGCTGCAAGGCCTGCATCTTCTTCATTGACTGGTAGCTCTTGCGCGAGACCGGCCAGAATACGATCTTGGTCAACAAAGTGACAATGATGATGGCTATTCCATAATTGCCTGCGAAACCATAAATTATGTTAAGCAAGCTGAGCATCGGTTTGGCGATGATGTCCAGCCAGCCGAAATCCACCGACCGGTCCAGTTCATGCCCCAAAGGCTCTAAAATGGCCAGGTCTCTGGGCCCGAAAAACACCATGTAATTTGAGGTCAGGCTTTTGCCGCTGTCCAACTGCCGGGCATTTCCTATCAAGGTGCCGGAATAGAATTTGTAGGTCTTGACCTCGGCATTGCCTTCTGGGTCCTTGCGTCCCGTGGCTACATTCAAGTCCCATCTATGTCCAGCTAAAGAGCGCTTGCTGCCGGCCTGCTCATCCAAGGGAACTACTGCGCCCATAAAGTAAGGAATGCATAAGGTGGCCCATTTGATATCACCGCTTAAAACGGGTTTATCTTCCAGATCATCCAGGTCGAGCTCTTGCAATGCCCCGTCTTTTAATGCGTTTACCCCAACAAAGGCGTATCTGTTTCCATTATCGACCCGGTCATGATCCTGCAGCCTGATTTCCGGGGTGACCATTGCGGACTTGTCCCGGTTGTTGATGATTTCAAGGTTAAAGTTAAAATCATAGGCATCTGGATTAAAGGTGTAGGTTTTACGAACAGTTACGTGGCTGAACTTGTTTTCGAACACCAGTTTGTTGTTGCCGCCCTCTGTCACCGTAAGATTGTCTCGGCTTGCCTGAAAAATCCTTTTGCTTAGTTCCAGGTCCAGCCCACCCAGATTAAGTTCCAAGGTGCGTTTTTTGAAAGGTTCCAGATCCACCAATACAAAATTGCCCCCTTGCTTATCGGGCCCTTTGTAATAGTTTTTTAATATAACCTTTTGTAAAGAGCCGCCCCGCTCATGAAAATAGAGCGCCGCCACCTTGGTATCCACCTTGATAATCCGGCCGGGCCTCTCCTTGGTGTCATCGGGCGCAACAGGGCCGGGAGCCGGAGTTATAGCCGGGCTTGCGGACTGGCCGGCCGGGCTGACCGGAGCGGCGGCCGGCTTGGCTTTGCTGATTTGTTCCGGCGCACTCGAACTGGGACGTTCGCTGGTAACCGTGGTTTCGGCAACCTTTTGGTCCTTTCCTTTGGGAGCGAAAAAGTTGGTGTAAACCAATAGGCATACTCCGCTTAAGACCAAAGCCACGACTAGTCTCGTGTTGTCATTCCACTTAAAATCCATGTTTGAACCTCAGCATGTCATGCTTTAAGCAGGATCATATCCACCAGGATGGAAGGGATGGCATTTGCCAAGCCTGGTCAAGGTCTTGACCGTTGCGCGCCAGAAACCGTATTTGGCAAATGCGTCCAGGGCGTATTGGGAACAGGTTGGGTAAAACCGGCAGGCTCCGCCTAGATAGGGACCTAACACCAGCCTATAGGAATGAATCAAACCCATGGCTAGAAGAGCGGGAATTTTTTTTATTTTGAACCGCTGCGGTGTCTTGCCTTCAACAGCTTCAGCCCCTGCTGATACTCCGCAGCGACCTGGCTCGTGTGCAGCGCACCCGCACCCTGCTTTGCGATGACCACCAGGTCTCCGCTTGGCAGGCGGTCCTTGACACAGAGCCGAAAGGCTTCCCGCACTCTTCTCTTTACGCGATTGCGTCCCACCGAGTTGGCCACTTTTCGCGTTACTGTTATTCCGATCCGGCATGTGCTACGCAGGTTTGGTGCCCACAGAAAAAGAAAATGTCTGGTGTGGGCTTTAATAGGCGTCTGAGCCACCCGCAGGTACTCTTGCCTTTTAAGTAACCGCATGGTTTTGGGAAATTCAAATCTCCCTGCCCGCATACCCCAACAATCTCTAGGTGTTACACAGCCAAACGGGCGCGGCCCCTGCTGCGTCTGCGCCGGATAACGTTGCGTCCCCCATTGGAGCGGCTGCGCACCAAAAATCCGTGGGTGCGCTTTCTTTTGATATTGCTGGGCTGGAAAGTACGTTTCATAATAGCACCTTTAATCCATTTATCTAAAACAACAAAAAACCCACCCCGTCAAGTTACCCCGTACAAAAAATAATATACGCTGTATCTGACCGGTGCCTTGAAAGCCTACCCCGCAGCGGCGTGCGGCATGCGTATTGACAAAGCGCTGCCTGCTTTCCTGCATCGGGTGGCCTTTTAATGATACGGAAATAAACCACGCAGACAGCGGTTTGTCAAACGCTTTCGCCTATTAACCACATACTTAAGCGATTTGATATCAATTTGTACATATTTTCGGATTTTTGCGGGCCTTAGGGATACTTAGCCCTTAAGCGCCTGCATTTTTTATTCACAGTTTTTTCTGTTGCAGATCCAAGGCATTGTGATAATTTGTGTTGAAGCCTGCAACTCAGGCTTGCGGCCTAATCTTTGACTGCCGCCGGGCGGTTGGAGCCTGCAGCAAAATGCTGGTATGTTATCCGTCTTTGTTTTTACGGATTGCTATTCCACATCAAGTTGAAAATCGAAGGAGCAAGCATGTTATTGAACCCCATCCTGGGTTTGTTTTCAAACGATATGGCCATTGATCTTGGCACCGCCAACACCTTGGTCTTTGTAAAAGGCAAGGGCATTGTACTCAGTGAACCCAGTGTGGTTGCGGTCCGCCAGGATGGGCGAACCGGCCAAAAGGTTTTGGCCGTGGGCAAGGAAGCCAAGCTGATGCTGGGCCGCACCCCAGGCAACATCACCGCAATCCGCCCGATGAAAGACGGCGTAATCGCCGATTTTGAAGTGACCGAAGCCATGCTGCGCCACTTCATTCATAAGGTGCACGGCAGAAGGAATCTTATACGTCCCCGCATCATTATCAGTGTTCCTTCCGGAATCACCCAGGTGGAGAAACGCGCTGTGCGTGAATCGGCTGAGAACGCCGGCGCCCGCGAAGTGTTCTTGATCGAAGAGCCCATGGCCGCCGCCATCGGTTCGGGCCTGCCCATAACCGAACCCACCAGCAACATGGTGGTGGATATCGGAGGCGGCACCACGGAGGTGGCGGTGATCAGTCTGGCCGGCATCGTATACAGCAAAAGCGTACGGGTTGGGGGAGACAAGATGGATGAATCCATCCTGCAGCACATCAAGCGCCAACACAACCTGCTTATCGGCGAGCGCACCGCTGAAATGATCAAGACCACCATTGGCAATGCTTGTTCAACGGATAAGGTGGATACATTGGAGATCAAGGGCCGGGACCTCATTACCGGAATTCCCAAGACCCTGGTGATTGATTCCGAGGAAGTGCGGCGGTCCATTTCGGAGCAGATCGACGCCATTGTGGAAACGGTCAAGATCGCCCTGGAGCAGACTCCTCCCGAGCTGGCGGCGGATATCGTGGACCGGGGCATCGTTCTGACCGGAGGAGGCGCGCTCCTCAAAAGCCTTAATGTCCTATTAAGCGAGCAAACCGGCCTTCCCATCACCATTACTGAAGACCCCTTGTCCACTGTGGTGCTGGGCTCCGGAAAAGCACTTGATAATCTGGACCTTTTGCGGGAAGTTATGATCAAGTAAGTTCTTGCGGCCAAAACCCGCCGAACTTTGCCGACAGGTAATTTGATCATTGCCCGGTCTTTTTTTAACTGGTGTCCTGGCCGGGCTTTTTGCATATTTAGATGGACCACCAATCAGGCGCAGACGCCATTTGAGAACCCTCCGCGGGTTTCTTCGCAAGAAGACCGGCTTGGCGCTCAGCGCCTGTTCATTTGGTCAAAAGGAACCTGCTTTTGGGTTTTTGGGGCAAATTCAAATTCCCTATTATAACGGTCGCCCTGTTGCTTACCGGGCTCAGCCTGTTTTCCCTTTATGCCAGTAAAGACCCTGAGGCCAATCCTTTGGACCGCCTGCTCTTGGAGCTGGTGGGGCCGGTGCAAGAAGCGGTGAACAGCGTTGGCGACGCCTTCAGTTCTGTATGGCGGCGCTATTTCGCCTTGGTGCGGGCTTCCAAGAAAAATGAAGAGCTCTTGGAGCAAGTGGCTGTATTACGCGGCCAGTTGGTGCGTCTACGAGAACTGGAGCGGGAAAACCATCGGCTCAGACGCCTTTTGGAAATAGAACCAACCATCCATTACCCTTTGATCGCCGCAGAAGTAGTGGGCATGGACCCTTCCAATTACTTCAGGACTGCCACTTTGAACAAAGGCCATTTTGATGGAGTATCGGCCCACATGCCGGTGATCGACAGCCAGGGAGTGGTGGGCCGCATCATATGGGCCAGTAATCATTATTCCAAGGTGCTTTTTCTTACCGATCCCAACTCCGGCCTGGATGTGATGATTCAGCGCACCCGCGCCCGTGGAGTGGTGCAAGGCGCGGCCAAGGACCGCCTGAAGCTGAAATACCTGGTGCACACCCTGGAAGTGGTGCCGGGTGACTTTCTGGTCACCTCGGGAGCGGCCGGCGTGTTTCCCCAGGGCATACTAGTGGGAGAAGTGGTAAGTGTTGAAAAGAACGGTGAAGGCGTATTTCAGTCTGTGGAGGTAGCCCCGGCGGCTGATTTCGAGCGCCTGGAAGAGGTCTTGATCATACTTCAGCGCCGCCGCATAGACAAAGCCGCCAAATAGCCGGGGAGCTGTTAGCTGGTTCAAGTGCTCTTATGGCATATGATACTCAAAAAAATACCGGTTCCGGGCCGCGCCTGCTGGCGTCCTATCTGCTTGCTTTCATCTTTGCGGTGCTGAACACCACTCTTTTTGATTGGTGGGCCTTGGGCCCCTTGAAATTGCAGCCTTTGATACCCTTGGTGGTGTCGGCTGGATTCAGGCTGCCTTTATTGCAAGGCGGGGTATTGGTGCTTTTTATTGGCTACATCAGCGATGTGCTCAGTGCCGGGGTGGTTGGTCTGGAAATTACCTCCTATGAACTGGTTTTTCTGTGCTGCGCACTGGCCCAACGCCGCCTTGAGATCAATTCTTGGCCTCTTCAGATGATGGCGGTTGGCCTTATATCTTTGATTTTTCAGGCCATTGTTGCTCTAGGTTTATCCTTGGTGGAAAGGGAGCACCTCACCACCGGAAATCTGTCCTGGGTTATGATGGCCCAGTCATTGTTAAGCGCCCTCACAGCTCCGGTGTTTTTTGGCATACTGGAGTTGTTCACCCTGATTTTGCGCAAGTTTTGGCCCAAGGACAGGAGTATTGGGGTATGAACGGCAACGGAAAAAATGAGGGCAAATGGATCGGGGTGGATCTCCGTGCGGTGGATCATACAGCCACCCCCCAAGAGCGCCGCATCCTTCTCATCTCGGCCGTTGTGGTTGCCTTGGCCCTGGCCATGCTGCTTTCCCGGCTATGGTACATTCAGATTCTGCAGGGCTCCAAGTTCCGCGAGCTCAGCGAGAACAACCGCATCAGGCTTACAGACCTGCCGCCATCCAGAGGCTTGATCTACGATTCGCGCGGGCGGCTGCTGGCTGACAACCGTCCGGCCTTCACCATTACCATCGTGCCCGAAGACGTATCGGACTGGGAGCTGCTTTCCCGCCGCCTGAACAATCTGGTGGGCATCAGCAAAGAGGAGATCAAAAGAGCCCGCGAGGCGGCCTCTGGCATGGCGGCCTTCAAGCCCATTCGCATCCGCTCACGCCTGGACCGGGAGCAGCTGGCCCTTTTGGAGACTTTCCGCTATGAGCTTCCCGGGGTACGGGTGCTGGTCGAATACCGCAGAGCCTATCTGGCCGCAAGGGAAACAGCGCATGTTATAGGTTATTTGGGTGAGATCAACAAACTGGAGCTGAATGCATCTTCCAGCTCCCTTTACCGCCTGGGCGACTACGTGGGCCGTTACGGCATAGAATCCAGCCGCGAACGGGTCCTGCATGGCCGCAGGGGCGCCAGACAGGTGGAAGTGGACGCCATGGGCCGGGAACTGGCGGTGCTCAACGAGGCCGCCCCCTCGCCGGGCCATAATTTGATCCTCACCATAGATCTTGATTTTCAAAAGGCCCTGGGCCGGGCCCTGAGTGAAAAGGTGGGGGCCATAGTGGCCATGAATCCCAAAAACGGCCAGGTTTACGGCTTATACTCCGCCCCTTCCTTTGACCAGAATTCCTTCATAACCGGCATGACCGGCCGGCAATGGAAAGAACTGCAAAATAACCCTTTGCATCCTTTGGAGGACCGGGCGGTCAGCGGGGTCTATCCGCCGGGCTCCACCTATAAGATAGTAACCGCCGCCGCGGGCTTGGCTGAAAAAGAAATTACTCCAGAAAGCTCCGTTTTTTGCGGCGGGCAGATGCGCTTTGGCAGACGTTATTACCGCTGCTGGGCTTACAAAAAGGGCGGCCACGGACACACCAACCTGCACAAGGCGATCCGGGAATCCTGCGATATCTATTTTTATAAGCTCGGGCTCAAGCTGGGGGTTGACCGGCTGGCCAAATACGCCAAGGCTTTTGGTTTGGGAAGCAAAACCGGCATTCCCCTGCCCCACGAATCGGCTGGTTTGATTCCCACTTCGAAGTGGAAAAGGCGCCGCTTTGGCGAGGCCTGGCAGCCGGGCGAGAACCTGAGCATATCCATAGGCCAGGGTTTCAATCTGGCGACGCCCCTGCAGCTGGCCAGGATGGTGTCCGTGATCGCCAACGGGGGCCACCTGGTGACGCCCACCCTGGTTAAATCCGTGGTGCCTTCGGGCGGTTCCCGCCAGGTTCCGGAGCCTGAGGGAGTGGTAACCAGGGTTCCGGTGAAAAAGGCCCATCTTGACCTGATCAAAAAGGGCATGGTCGGCGTGGTGAATGAACGCTATGGCACCGCCCGCTCGGCCAAGCTGCCCGGCATTTTGGTTGCGGGAAAGACCGGCACCTCCCAGGTGGTTGGCCTGAAGTTTGAAAAAAGCTTCGGTAAAAAGGAAAATGTGCCCTGGAAATACCGCTCCCATGCCTTGTTTGTTGCTTTTGCACCGGTGGAGGACCCGGAAATCGCGGTGGCCGTGGTGATCGAACACGGCGGAAGCGGCGGCGCTGACGCCGCCCCCGTGGCCCGGGAGGTGATCAAATCATACTTTGATCTCAAGTATCGGCAATTAGCCGAGAGGCAGGAGATCAAACCATGATAGACCGGCGCTTGGTGCTCAATTTCGATTGGCTCTTTTTGGCGGCCGTGATGCTGTTGGCCGGTGTGGGAGTGTTCAACCTGTACAGCGCGGCCAGCAGCTTTTCCACCAGCGGCACCCCGGTGTATATGAAACAGCTCTATTGGTTCGGGCTGGGTATTTTCATAATGGTTCCGGTGGCCCTCATCGATTACCACCGCCTGGCCAGTCTTTCCATGCTGATTTATTCCGGAATGATCATATCGCTGGTGGCGGTGCTGTTTTGGGGCAAGGTTGTGGGAGGCTCCCAGCGTTGGCTGGCTATTGGGCCGTTTGTGGTGCAGCCATCGGAAATAGCCAGGCTGTGCGTGGTCTTGGCCCTGGCGAATTACTTCCAGCGCCATGAACAAGTCAGGACCAGGACCCTGCGCCAGCTGATCATACCTTTTTCATTGGTGCTCCTCCCTGCCTTTTTGATATTGAAACAGCCCGATCTGGGCACCGCCTTGATGGTGATCATCGTCGGCTCCAGCGTCATTTTGGTCAATGGGGTGCGCTGGACCTCGCTAGCTCTGGCCGGAGGGGGAATGCTGGCCATCGTGCCCGTGGTGTGGCAGTTCATGAAGGATTACCAAAAGAGGCGTATTTTCAGCTTTTTAAATCCGGAATCCGATCCTTTGGGAGCGTCTTATCACCTGATTCAATCAAAGATAGCGGTGGGCTCGGGTCAGTTTTGGGGCAAAGGCTTCATGGCGGGCACCCAAAGCCAGCTTAACTTTCTTCCCGAGCAGCACACCGACTTCGCCTTCAGCGTCCTGGCCGAGGAATGGGGCTTTGTGGGTGGAATAGCCGTGGTGTTGCTGCTTGCCTTGCTGGTTTACCGGGGCCTTTTTCATGCCTTCAGGGCCAAAGACCGCCTGGGGCAGCTTTTGGTGGTCGGGGCTCTGGCCTCGTTTTTCTGGCCCGCGGTGATAAATCTGGGCATGGTGCTGGGCCTGTTTCCAGTGGTCGGCATACCGGCCCCATTTCTTTCTTATGGGGGGTCCAGTTTGCTAACCACCATGATCGCCCTTGGTCTGGTGGAGGGAGTAAGCATGCGGCGTTTTGTGTTCCAGACCAGGTGAGAACGCTACACCGGGGCCGGACGGCGCCGGTTTGGCCCGGCCTTTTTTGGGTTGCGGCTGCCATGGGGACATCCGCCCATGCAAACGGCGTACACTTGCCACTATAAATTGCTTGAATAAGGTTGCCACAAAAAGACCTCCGTGGTATTGATCAAAACCAGGTGAAACCACTGCATTATTAGTTTGGAATATTCTGTTCCGGGCCGGGGATGCCAGCGCTTGTCCAAGGCCGGAATCCACAGGTGTCTCGGTATGGGAATTTTCCGCAAAAAAGACAACAAGAACGGGGATGGAAAAGTGGCCAAGCGTCGCCGTGAGGCAACTGTGAGTGTTTTTTTGGGGGATAACAGTTCCCTGGAAGGGCTTATGACTTTTAGCGGTGAAGCCCGCATTGACGGAAACTTCAAGGGCGAAATCAAAGGCGAAGGGCGCCTGTGGATAGGCCCCGGCGCCAAGGTCGAAGCCACCATTGAAGCCACCCAGGTGGTCATATCCGGACAAGTGCATGGCGACGTCTCCGCCAGCGAGCGTTTGGAAATCAATGTACCCGGCAAGCTTGTGGGCAACATCAGCGCGCCAATAGTGCTGATGGACGAGGGGGTGAACTTCCGGGGCCATTGCCGTATGACCGACGGAGGAGATGATAATTCTCCCCAGGTGTCTCTTTTAACCACCGGGGAATAACGCGGTATTTATTATTCCGGGGCTGTTGATTCTTTCTTCGGGGGGGCGTGAGCCGTCAAGACCGGGCTCATGAACTTGAATATAGGGGTATAACTTAAACGGATGATAATATAGGGCTTGCACGCCGGTCCGTTTTTGTGAAATAATGCTCAACGAACTTTTTCGGGGCCTGTTCTGAGTAAAAAAACTTTGACTCCGGAAAACAGATATAGTAGAAAAGCGGAGCCTGTGTAATTTGTAACAAGCGTGGTGCACAAAGCTTATGGGGCTTGGTGCGCCCGCCCGGTTTACATAGGCCGTCCGGGATGTGATTTTTAATAGGGGATGCTTGGGGGATTAAGCCCGGTCATCCGCTTAGCCGTCCCGGGTGTCCGCTACAAACGAACCCGAACCAGGGAATGAGCCAAATGGTAGATGTTGTTCCAAACTTCTCGGTCCTGATTCAGATCGTCAACTTCCTGGTGCTTTTGGCCGTGCTGAACTTCATTCTATATAAGCCCATCCGGGGCATCATCAAACAGCGCCGGGAAAAGATAGCGGGCTTGAGTGGAGACATTACCGTCAAGAACGAAGGCGTGAAAACCAAAAGGGAAGAGCTCGACGCCCTCAGGATGGAAGCCAAAAAACAAGGCGGCCAGACCCGTGAAGAGATCAAGAGCGAAGGCCACACGGTGGAGCGCAAACTCATTGATGACGCCACCGCGCAGATGGAAGCGGCTGTGGCCGAAGTGCGCGAACAGATAGCCGAGGACATGGGCCAGGCCCGCGAGGAGCTAAAAGGCCAAGTGCAGGTTTTCGGGGCCGATTTGGCTCAGAAAATCCTGGGGAGGAACATACAGTGAAGGCCGCAGCCATCCCCCTGAGCCTGATCTTGGTCATGGCGCTTTCCAGCGCCGCCCTGGCTTCGGGCCACGGAGTCAGCGAATCCCAGATGTCCGAATTCTTCGCCCGTATCCTGAACTTCGTGGTTATGGCCGGAGTTTTGTTTTTCGTCTTAAGAAAACCGATTGGCAAGGCCTTGGGCAAACGCACCCAGGATATCAGCGATGAATTGGCCGAACTGGAGGCCCAGCGCGATCAGGCCCGCAAGGAATATGCCGAAATGGAGCGTCGCCTGAAAGACGCCGAGGGCGAGCGCGAGAAGATTCTGCAGGATTTTAGAAATCAGGGCGAGAAGGAAAAAGCCCAAATAATAGAAAACGCCAATTTGATGGCCGAGCGGATCAAGGCCCAGGCTCAGTTCGCCATAGAGCAAGAGACCGATCTTGCCAAAACCGAGCTTAAGCGGGAAGTGGCCGAACTCAGCGCAGCATTGGCGGAAGACCTTCTCAAACAGAATATCAACGCCGAAGATCAGAACCGCCTGGTGGATGAATATCTGACCAAGGTGGGGCAGGAGTTACAGTGACAAACCAAATAGTCGCTAAACGCTACGCCAAGGCCCTTTTGGAAATCGGCAAAGAAGACGGACAGCTGGACACCTACGCCAATGATCTCGGACAAATGGCAGAGTTATTGGACGGAGCGCCGGAGTTGGAGGCCGTTTTGACCAATCCGGTTTTTGCCCTGGAAGAGCGCAAAGCAATACTCAGCGTGTTCGTGGAAAAGCTCGGCATCAGCCCTATAGCAGTCAATTTTTTCAAACTGCTCCTGGACCGGGGGCGCATGGACGGCGCGCACTCAATCAGCGTCATCTATGCCGAGTTGCTGGATGAAGAACGGGGCATCAAGAAGGCGGAGGTCGTTTCCGCCACTTCCTTGGATGAGGCAGCAATAGGCCGGCTTACCGAGACCCTGAAACAGGTCGCCGGCCAGGACGTTCAATTAGAGCTCAAAGAGGACCCCAGCCTGATAGGCGGAGTCGTCGCCCGCATCGGAGACTTGGTGCTGGACGGCAGCGTAAAAAGCCAGCTGGAGAACTTGAAGGACTCACTTAGAAGGGGTGAATACGCCTAATGCAGATCAGAGCGGAAGAGATTAGCCAGGTAATCCGCGAACAAATCAAGGATTACGACAAAAAGGTCGAGGTCTCGGAAACTGGGACCGTGCTCTCCGTGGGTGACGGTATTGCCCGTATCCACGGAGTTGAAAAGGCGATGGCCGGTGAACTTTTGGAGTTCTCGGACGGCACCCTGGGCATGGTTCTGAACCTCGAAGAGGATAACGTGGGCGTCGCCATTATGGGTGAGGTCGCCGGCATCAAAGAAGGCGACAGCGTCAAGCGCACCGGCCGTATCGCCGACGTGGCGGTGGGCGACGCCGTCATGGGCAGGGTCATCGACCCTGTGGGCAACCCGCTGGACGGCAAGGGGCCCATCGACGGCTCCGAGCGCTCCCGAGTGGAGGTGGTGGCCCCCGGCGTCGTGGCCCGCAAATCGGTCCACGAGCCCATGTACACCGGCTTAAAGGCCATCGACGCCATGACTCCGGTTGGACGCGGCCAGCGCGAACTGGTCATCGGCGACCGCCAGATCGGCAAAACCGCCATCTTGGTGGACGCCATCATCAGCCAAAAAGGCCAGGGCGTTAAATGCATCTATGTCGCGGTGGGCCAGAAGAGATCCACCGTGGCCCAGGTCATCGACATTCTAGAGCGGCACGGAGCCATGGAATACACCTGTGTGGTCTCCGCCTGCGCCTCCGACCCCGCAACCCTGCAGTACATTGCGCCCTACTCCGGCTGCGCAATCGGTGAGTACTACCGGGACAAAGGCGAGCATGCCCTGATCTGTTTCGACGACCTCAGCAAGCAGGCCGTAGCCTATCGCCAGATTTCCCTTTTGCTGCGCCGTCCTCCCGGACGCGAGGCCTTCCCGGGCGACATTTTCTATAACCACTCCCGCCTGTTGGAGCGCTCGGCCAAGCTGAGCGACGAATTGGGAGCGGGCTCCCTGACCGCCCTGCCGGTGATTGAGACCCAGGCCGGCGACGTGTCGGCCTTTATCCCCACCAACGTCATCTCCATTACCGACGGCCAGATCTACCTGGAGCCCGGCCTGTTCTATTCCGGTGTGCGCCCGGCCATCGACGTAGGTCTGTCGGTGTCCCGCGTGGGCGGTTCGGCCCAGGTGAAAGCCATGCGCCAGGTCGCCGGCACCTTGCGGTTGGACCTTGCCCAGTACCGCGAGCTGGAAGCCTTCGCCCAGTTCGGCTCCGACCTGGATAAAGCCACCCAGCAGCAGCTGAACCGGGGTGCCCGTTTGGTGGAAATCCTCAAACAGCCCCAATACAAGCCCCTGAGCATGGTGAAGCAGGTAACCATCCTGTTCGCCGGCACCCGCGGCTTTTTGGACAAATACGAGATCAGCAAGCTGGCCGAATATGAAAAGCAGCTCTATGACTACATGGAGGCGAATCAGCAGCCGGTCTGGGACGAGCTGGAAGAGAAGAAAGAGATCGACGACGACCTGGACGCCAAGTTGCGTTCGGCCATCGAGGCCTTTGAGGCTCAGTTCACGGTCTAAACCCGCGAATATTTGAGACCATATGCGGCCCATTGAGGGTCAAAGAAGGACGAAATGGCATCACTTCGCGACATACAAAACAAGATCTCAGGCGTCAAAAAGACCCGGCAGATCACCAGAGCCATGAATATGGTGGCTGCGGCCAAGCTGCGCGGCGTGCAGGATAAGACCGAGAAATTCCGGCCCTACGCCGACAAGTTCGCAGAGGTTCTGGCCAGTCTGTCCCAGGGAGTGGAAGCTGATATCCATCCCCTTTTGGCGGTGCCTGAACAGGTGAACAAGGTCGGCCTCATTCTGCTGACCGCCGACCGCGGGCTTTGCGGATCTTTCAATGTGAACCTGATAAACCAGGCCAACAAGGCCATTGCCCAGTTCAAGGAAAAGGGCCAGGAGGTTGAATTCTCTGTGGTCGGCCGCAGGGGTCTGGAGTTCTTCAGACGGCGCAAGGTGGAAATTGCCAATGAAATGCCCGGCGCCATGAATGTGGTGGACTTTGACCTGGCCCTGAAGGTGGCCCAGATAGGGCTTAATGCCTTTTTGGCCGGTGAAGTGCAGGAAGTCTACATGGTTTACTGCCGCTTCGAATCCATGGCCCGCCAGGTTCCCATGATGAGAAAGTTGCTGCCCATTGCGCCGGACTCCAGTTCCGGGGAAGAAACCGGCGGCAGCAAGGTTGAATACCTGACCGAGCCCAGCGCCGAAGAGATTCTGGTGGACCTGTTGCCCCGCTATCTGAATGTGCAGGTTTATCAGGGACTTTTGGAGACCTCCACATCCGAGCACGCCTCGCGCATGTCGGCCATGGACAACGCCACCAAGAACTGCAAAGAGATGATAGACAACCTGACCCTGGTCTACAACAAGGCCCGCCAGGCTGCGGTAACCACCGAGCTTATGGATATCGTGGGCGGAGCCGAGGCTTTGAAGGCCGGCTAAGGTCAGCACAGTATAGACCCGGCCCAAGGGGCGCATTGTTCGGCAGAGGGCTGAACCAGGCGCATCCAGGGGGCGAAAGAATAAAAGTTTGATTCGCTTCTAGAATCATGGAGGCTCTAACTTATGCAAACTGGCAAGATCAAACAGGTCATCGGGCCCGTCATCGACGTGGAGTTCGAGGGTGAGCTGCCCGCCATCCTCACTGCCCTTTTGATCACCAACCCCGCCATCAACGACGAGGAAGACAACCTGGTCGTCGAGGTTGCCCAGCACTTGGGTGACAACACCGTGCGCACCATCGCCATGGACGTCACCGAGGGCCTCCAGCGCGGTCTTGAGGTAAAGAACACCGGCCGGCCCATCCAGATGCCGGTGGGCGAAGCCACCCTGGGCCGGGTGCTCAATGTGGTGGGACGCCCGGTGGACGGCTTGGGTCCCATCGACATGAGCCAGACCACTTCCATTCACCGCCCGGCCCCCAGTCTGGTGGAGCAGGACACCTCGGTCAACGTGCTTGAGACCGGTGTCAAGGTCATCGACCTTCTGGTGCCCTTCCCCCGCGGCGGCAAGATGGGCATGTTCGGCGGCGCCGGCGTGGGCAAGACCGTTATCATGATGGAGATGATCCACAACATCGCCATGCAGCACGGCGGCATCTCGGTGTTTGCCGGCGTGGGTGAGCGCACCCGCGAGGGCAACGACCTTTATCACGAGATGAAGGACTCCGGGGTTATCGATAAATCGGCCCTGATCTACGGTCAGATGACCGAACCTCCCGGGGCCCGCGCCCGGGTGGCCATTTCCGCCCTGACCGCCGCCGAGTACTTCCGCGATGAGCAGGGCCAGGACGTGCTTCTTTTCATCGACAACATCTTCCGCTTCACCCAGGCGGGCTCGGAGGTGTCGGCGCTTTTGGGCCGCATGCCTTCCGCGGTGGGCTACCAGCCCACCCTGGGAACCGACCTTGGCGAGCTGCAAGAGCGCATCACCTCCACCAACAAGGGCTCCATTACCTCGGTGCAGTGTGTGTATGTGCCCGCGGACGACTTGACCGACCCCGCACCGGCCACCACCTTCGCCCACTTGGACGGCACCGTGGTGCTCAGCCGCCAGATTTCAGAGCTGGGCATCTATCCCGCGGTGGACCCCCTGGACAGCACCAGCCGCATCCTCGACCCCAACTATCTGGGTGAAGAGCATTACGGGGTAAGCCGCCAGGTGCAGATGATCCTGCAGAAGTACAAAGACCTGCAGGATATTATCGCCATTTTGGGCATGGACGAGCTCGGCGAAGAAGACAAGCTGGTGGTGGGCCGCGCCCGCCGCATCCAGCGGTTCCTCAGCCAGCCCTTCCATGTGGCCGAGACCTTTACCGGCATGCCCGGCAAGTATGTCAAGCTGGAAGACACCATTCGCGGCTTTAAGGAGATCGTAGACGGCAAGCACGACGATCTGCCCGAGCAGGCTTTCTATATGGTGGGTTCCATAGAGGAAGCTCAGGCCCGCGCCGAAGAGATGGCCTCGGCCTAGTTGGCCAGAGCCAGGATTGATCAATAAGGCCCCGCCTTGTAAAGCCGGGCGGGGCCTTAATACTTAACAGGGCCTGGGAGCGATTGGTTCTCTACGCTCTGAAAAAAGTAAGGTGAGATTGAGATCTCATGGCCAAATCTATACTTCTTGAAGTAGTGACGCCCGAAAGGCTGCTGTTAAGCAAACCGGTCGAGGTGGTGGTTTGCACCGGAATCGACGGTGAGTTTGCAGTTCTGGCCGGTCACGTACCGTTGTTGGCCGCCTTGGACATCGGCGAGATGCGCTATCGTGAGGAAAAGGGTTCTGACGAGTACGTGGCCATTGACGGCGGTTTTGCCGAGGTAACCGGGAGCAAGGTTACGGTTTTGGCAGAAGGTGCCGAAATGGCTAGAGAAATCGACCTTGACCGGGCCGAGCGGGCCCGGGAGCGGGCCGAACAGCGTCTGGCAAAATCCCGCAGTGACCAGCATGAATATGTACGGGCCGAGACCGCTCTTAAACGGGCCATCCTGCGTTTGCGTCTGGCCCGGAAAAACAGCGGCGCCTAGCAACGCCGCTGCGGCGGCCGGGGATGATCGAACCCCGCGAGCAGTAAAACGGAATTTCGGGCTCGTGAGACATTTTGTCTTAAGCCGGGCTAATAAAGACACAAAGCGTCCGGACTCTGCATGTTGGAGTCTGGACGTTTTTTGTTAATATGGATGGGCGGTTCATGAAAAGATCGGATGGCGCTGATTTGGAGTTGATAGACCTTCACACCCATACAACAGCCAGCGATGGCACCTATACCCCCGGCCAGCTGGTGCGCCTGGCCCATGATGACGGGCTAAAAGCCGTGGCCATCACCGACCATGACACCCTGGACGGGCTTGATGAGGCTTTGGCCGAAGGGGAAAAGCTGGGCATTGAAGTGATTCCGGGCCTGGAGATCAGCGTGGAGGCGGGTTTATCTGGCGGTATACACATGCTGGGGCTCTTCGTGGATCACAAAAATGAGGAACTGGCCCGGGCCATGGAGCGGCTCAAGCAGGCCCGCAGCCGCCGCAATGAGAAGATGATAATTCTTTTGAATCAAATAGGAATTCCAATAACCCTGAATGAGGTGGCGGGGCTTGCGGGGGCTGATTTGATCAGCCGGGCCCACTTCGCCCAATGGCTGGTGGAATCGGGGCGCTGCAAAAACCGGAGCGAGGCTTTCAAACGCTTTATCGGCCCGGGGAAAAAGGGCTATGCGCCCAAGGAAAAAATGGGACCGGCCCAGGCTATTTCCCTGATTCGGACCTCCGGGGGCATGGCGGCTCTTGCCCATCCCGGGCTGATAGCGGCGGGCAAGGGGTATTTGGAAACCCTGATAAGGGAGCTTAAAGACCTGGGCATGCAGGCGGTGGAGGCCTATTACAGTGAGCATGACCGGGGCTTTACGGACTGGCTGGTGCGCCTGGCCGCACGCCTGGATCTGGGGCTCAGCGGGGGTTCGGATTTTCACGGCGGACCAAAGCCGGATATCCAGCTTGGCCGGGGCCGGGGCAATCTGCAAGTGCCGGCTTATCTGCTCAAGGATCTACGCCGGAGGCTGCAGCAAACACTAAAATAATGCTTGCATGCCAATACAGGGAGATGGGGATGCGGCTTACCATATTGGGCTCCGGAACCTGTGAAATGCGGTCCGCGCACTCTTCGCCGGCCTTTCTGCTCCAGGCCGGGAGCCAGACCGTCATGCTGGACATGGGCCAGGGCGCCTTGCGCCAGGCCATGCTCTGTGGTGTAAATATCTCTGATATCGATATGATATGCTTGACGCATCACCACTTGGACCACATGGCCGATCTTTTGCCTTTGCTCTTTGCCCTGAGATATGACCCCAATCTTTCCCGCCAGGCCCGGATCACCCTGCTGGCCAGGAATAACTTCAAGCAAATACTTGATGGCCTGGCCGGGGTTTATGGCCCGTGGATAGACCCGGACTCCGATACCCTTGAAAAAATATTCTTGCAGCCCGGCCAAACCTATGAAAAAGACGGCCTGACCATCAAAACCGCCGAGGCTGAGCATATAACGACCAGCCTGGCCTACCGTTTTGAGTTCCGGGGCCAAAGCCTGGTTTATCCCGGTGACACCGCGGCCTGTGAGACCGTGCTGAAACTGGCCCGGGGCGGGGATCTGCTGATAGCCAATTGCGCGGGCAGTGACGACGCCCCCAAAGCGGGACACCTTTTTCCCGCTTCGGCCGGCAGGCTGGCGGCGGACGCCCGGGTGAAAGGCATGTTGCTCAGCCACCTGTACAGCACTGTGGACCGGAACAGGGCCCTTGAAATGGTGAAATGCAGATTCAGCGGCCCGGTTTGGCTGGCCGAGGATTTCATGACCCTGGACCTGGACGATGACGGTATGCGCCCCGGCCGGATTTCACCAGCCCTCTGATTTACCTGCCCTTTCCACAGCCTGCTTGCTCCTGCCCACAAAAAGAGGTTAGGATATACCGGTCTGGGCCCAAACCGGCCTGACCGGCGGAATCCGGGCCGAAACATAAGGCCGTATATGGCAAGGTAGGATGCGATGTCTGATTCAACCGGCTCCCATGAAGACCTGGTGCGGGAAAACCAGCGCCTGAAATCCCTGGTGGAACTGTCCGCTCATCTGGCCGGCGCACAGGGCGGCCTGGGCGAAAAGCTGCAGAACTGCGTGGAGGTGCTGGCCGGTTTGACCAATGCGGAAAAGGTCAGCTTGCTGCTGCTGGAAGGCGATGCTTTGGTGGTGAAGGCCGCCAGCAATTCCGGGCTGATAGGCATGCGCACTTCCTTGGAGGAACACACCATAAGCACCGATGTGGTCAAGCGCAAAGCCCCGGTCTACACCAAGGCGGTGGAAGACAGCGGCTACCATGAGGTGAGCCGCCAGGGGGATGTGAGCAGCTATCGCACCGGCAGCCTGATCAGTCTGCCGCTCATGGTTAAGGACCAGGTGGTGGGGGTGCTGAACCTGTCCGACAAGCAGGGGGCCAGTTATTTCGACGAAACAGACCTTGAGATGGCCCAGGGCATCGCGGGCCAAGTGGCGGACCAGGTGAATTTCAGCGCCCTGCACAGCAGGCTTAATAAGGCCTTTTTGGATTTGGAGGCCAGCCAGCGGGCCAAGGATGACCTGATGTACATGGTTTTCCATGATATGAAAGCACCCATTACCGGGGTCAAGGAAATCCTCAACCTCATGGCGGATCCGGCTCCGGTTTCCGGTTTGGAGAGCGGCCAGCTCTTGGATCTGGCCCAGAGCGACCTGGAACTGCTTTGGCGGCGCATCAGCAATCTGTTGGATATAAGCCGTATGGATGGGGGCGATATGCCCGTCAATCCGGTTCCCCTGGATCTGGCCGCCCTGGCCAAAGAAACCGTGGGCCGCTTGATGGGCATCTGTCGCTTGAATCAGGTGGGGATAGAATTTGATTTTCAAGGCCAGGCCAACGCCCGCATCGATGAAGATCTGGTGGAACGTATTCTGGTCAACCTTTTAGTAAACGCGATCCGGGCTTCGTCGCCGGAGCAAGGCGGCGAGGGACGGGTGAAGCTGTCGCTGGACCTAAAGGACGGCAATGCGGTTTTTCTGACGGCTGACAGCGGACAGGGCGTGGACCCTGCGCTGGGTGATGAGATATTCGAGCGCTTCGCCCAAGGCAGACACTCCAAGGGCTCCAGCGGCATAGGGCTGTATTTTTGCCAGAGGGCCGCCGGTCTGCTGGGCGGGGAGGTCAGCTACCAAAATGCCGGGACCGGCGGCGCGGTCTTCAAGCTGCGCCTGCCCCTGGCCGAGGGCTAGCAGACAGGATCATGGCGGAAGGCCACAGCAGCAAACCGGCTCCTTTGACGCCGGAGCCTCTCAAGGCCACCGTTGAGCAGCTGGAGCGGGAAGTCAGCCGGCTGGAGCGCATAGAAGCCCGTTCCGGCTCGGTCATGGTGGTTGACGATATGCAGACCATGCGGCTGCTGCTCACCCAGGCCTTGCGGGGAGCCGGGTTTGAAGAGATTCACAGCGCCGCCGACGGCGAGACCGCTTTGCGCAATATGCGGGATCTGAACACGGACCTGGCGCTGGTGGACTGGAACATGCCCCGCATGGACGGGCTGGAGCTTCTTGACCGGGTGCGCGCCACGGACGGGCTGATGGACATGGTGTTCATTATGGTGACCGCTGAAACCCTGGACGCCAAGGTCATCCAAGCCGCCGAGGAGCAGCAAGACTCCTATCTTACTAAACCGGTCAGCCCGGAAAAATTGTCCCGCCGCCTGGAATTGATCTTGGAAAAACGCATTGTCACCGCCCGGTCCCGCCTGTGTGAGGTGAAGGGCCAACTTGATTTGGCGGTGGATTTGTTTGTATCCGCCGTGCACAACCGCCCGGCGGCGCGCTGGCCCTTGTTCGGCCTGGGGGGGCTTTTGTTCCGGCTTCAGCGCTTTGACGATGCCGAAAGAACTTATTCCCGGATTCTGGAGCTGGACCCCAGCGCCCTGGCCGCGATGGTCTCCCTGGGCCAGGTGAAGGAAGCCAGCGGGGACGCGGAGGAGGCCAGACAGATCTACCTGGCCGCCATACGAAAAAATCCTCAACTATTAAGGGCCTATGACGCCTTGGCCCAGTCGCTTTTCCGGGACGGGGATTTGGAGTCCGCCTTGGAGATTGTGCAAGGGGCCATGCAGTTTCAAGGCACCGAAAACGCGGTTCGCCAGGAGATGCTGGGCCATTTACAGCAGAATTTGGGGAAATATGCCGAGGCCGAAAGCGCCTTTTTGAAGGCCATCAGTTTGAAGCCTTTAAGAAAACCGGTTGCAAACAATGTGGCCTTGGGCAAGAGTCGGTTGGCCCAGAACCGGTTCGAGGAGGCTATCCGGGATTTTCAGCGGGCCTACGATCCCAAGGCCTCAAAAGGTGAAGACCGGGATCGCCTGGATGCAATGCTGCTGGCCGGTCAAACCTATTTGCGCAAAGGACGGGACGCCAGTGCGGAAGAGGAATTGAACCGCATGCACACCGCCCAGAGCTGGCCGGAGCTGAAAATCCCCTTCCCGGCCAAGCTGATGCATCGGGAGGCCGGGGGGGTGTACCTTTGCGAGGGCCGCGAGACCAAGGCCCGCGCCCAGTTTATGTACAGCGTGTTGAGTGACGGCCGCGACGCTGCCAATCAGGTGGCAATCAAGGAGATATGTAAAGGCCTGGGCAGGGACGACCTGGCCCAGGAGGATTTTGGCGATGTGGAAGCCGCCAAGGCCGCCGCCTTGGTGGAGGCTCATTCCCGCCGGGGCCTGGTGCTGGTTTCCCGCGGGCTGCTGGCAGAAGCCGAGTCCGAATATTTACAGGGACTGGCCATCGATCCCAAATCGGGACGGCTGCGCTTTAACCTGGGTAAGCTGCGGTTCAGACTCAAACGTTTCGAGGAGGGAACCGCCGATATCCTGCAGGCGGCCCGTTTGGGGGTGGTAAAGGGGGACTGGGAGCTGGTGGCCGAAGTGGCCCGCTTTTTCGCCTCCACCGGCCAGGCGGACAAATCCGTCTCCCTCTTGCGCCAGGTGTTGAGCAAAAAGCCCGGCCAGCCGATCTTGGTAAAGGCCCTCATGGAATTGGAGGAATAGCGCTCCTCGGAGCAGGGGTTGCGGTTTCCGGCCCATTTCTGTTTCTAGGGCTGAAACGGAGCCCCCGGGCCGAAACTCCCGCTATCCGGTCTATCTCAATTTGTTTGTTTTTCGTTTGGCTCCGGCTGGGTTTTCTTGGTTTGCGATCGCTTGGGAGCCGTTATCTTGTTTCTGAGTTCTTGGTTTTCATAAAGAGTCACTTGCAGCTGGCTGTTGGGCGGCACGGAGGTTCCGGCCATGGGAGCCTGTTGGGCAATGGTATTGTCTAGTGAGGGGGCCGGCGGAGATATCCTGCTGACTATTGCCAGCCTCAATCCCGCCCTCAAGGCGAGTACGGATGCCTGGTTCTGGGGCAGGCCCATCACCAATGGTACGATGACTCTTTTTTCCTCTGGAGCCTGCTGGGCCTTGCTGGGCTGGGAGGCGGGCAAGGGAGGCCGCTGGCGGGTGTTCAGATCATAGTACCAGACTTCGACCAGATTTTTATCGCCACTGCCGCCGCCGGTCAGCAACCTGCTTTCCGACGATCCAAAAAGCGGCCTTTTGGCTGGGCCCAAGCGCTGGGCGATTACCTTTTTGTGCTGGCCGGGCAAGACCGTGGCGTAAGGGTGCTCTTTAATGTTATAGCCCATTTGTTTCA
This sequence comes from Desulfarculaceae bacterium, assembly GCA_963675675.1. Lineage (GTDB taxonomy): Bacteria > Desulfobacterota > Desulfarculia > Desulfarculales > Desulfarculaceae > Dethiosulfatarculus. The sequence continues at coordinate 4,452,561 of OY776512.1, read as the reverse complement.
AAATCTTGCGGGCTTGGTCTATTTGCATTCCCACCAGGCTGGGCGGCTCCTGGAGGCTTTTTGCATATGCGCCGCCGCACCAAAAAACGATCATCAATCCCGCCAGGCACAGGGCAATGGCCGCCGGTCCGGTTGCCTGATGCATGGTCAGTTTGTTATTTGCAATCATGAAAGGGTCTCTTTCCGGCCTTATTGCTAAACCTGGAAATGCGGCCCGGAGTCCAAGGTGAAGTCAAAGGCAGGGAACCCGGGTGCGCCGGGCGGTGAATTCATAGACTCAAAAAATCCGTCCCGGAGTCCGCCAGCCGGGCTTTCATGCCTATACCCCGCAGTGCCGCAACTCGCCGTGGGTCCAGATGTTTCTCCCCCAAAAATAAGCACTGACGTGGTTGGGCGCCAGAAAAATACCCCGCCGCGGTTCGGCTGTCACTGTTTGACGGCCTACTTGTTTATGGTCAGAACATCGCCCGGGGTGATCCGGTTTCCGCGCAGGCTGTTCCAGCGGCGAATGGCGGCCGGGCTCACCTTGAAGCGCCGCGAAATCTTCCAGAGCGAATCCCCCCGCCGGACTACATAGGTAGCGGCCGGGGCGGGCTCGGCCTGGACGGCGGGCTGGATTTCCGCTTTGGCCAAGAGCTTCTCTTCAGGTTCGGAAGTGCTGCCGGCCGTATTGGATTTGGGTGCATAAAGCACCAGCTTTTGACCCGGTTTAAGCTGGCTGGAGTTTTTCCGGTTCCATTTTTTAAGATCTTTGTGATCGATCCCGTAAAGGCGTGCGATGGTCCACAGGCTCTGGCCCTTTTTAACTATATGATAGGTTTTGGCGGGCTCGCCTCCGGTTGGGTCTTTGGCTGCGGGTTTGGCCGGACCAGGCTGGCTTGGGGCGGGTTTCTTTTTGGCGCGGGGCACATAGAGCACCAGCTTTTGGCCCGGTTTAAGCTGGCTGGAGTTCTTTTTATTCCAGCGTTTAATATCCCGGTAGTCGACCTTGTGCACCTGGGCAATGGTCCACAGGCTGTCGCCCTTTTTGACGGTGTAGGATACGCGGCGCTTGGTGCTGCTGGGCGCAGCAAAGATGGAGCGGGAGGATTTTTTGCTTCGGGATGCGCCGTTGACCCGCTTGGGATAGCGTCCGCTGTATTTGCTTGGCGGTACATAAACCACCTGTCCGATTCGAAGCCGCCTGGGATCGATGCGGGGGTTCATGGCCCGTATATCGGCAACCCTTACCCCGAACGAGCGGGCGATGCCGCCCAGGGTGTCGCCCCTTTGAACATGAAATTTGACCGCTTCCTCCCTGGCCCGGCGTTCCTGGGGGGCCAATCCGGCATAGCGGGTCTGGAACGAATCCACCTTATGGCCGGGGATATTCAGCTTGTACATACCCCGGGAAGGCGGAGTGCACCAGCGGCGCAACTCCGGGTTGAGCTCCCTGAGCTGGCTGGAACTGATCCCGGCGAGTTTGGCGGAAATGGATATGGAAGTGCCGGGATGCACCACGACCTGGGCCGCCTTGAGGGGCTTTTGATATTTTACCCCATGGAATCCGTATTTTTCCGGCTGCTTGGCAATGATGGCCGCAGCGATCATCTTGGGAACATAGTTTTTGGTTTCGCTTTTGAGCAGACGGCGGCGTCTGGTGCTCATGGACCAGAAATCCTCGGTTTTATACCGCTTGATGGCCCGGCGTATCTTGCCTTCGCCGGCGTTATAAGCGGCCGCCGCCAGATACCAGGAATCGAATTCCGCATATAAATCACGCAGGTATTGCGATGCGGCATGGGTGGCTTTGACCGGGTCTCGTCTTTCATCCACCCAGTAGTCTATCTTCAGGCCATAGCGGCGCCCGGTGCCCCGTATGAATTGCCAGGGACCGACCGCATGGGCCCTGGAATAGGCCCGGTTGGAAAAACCGCTCTCGATCATGGCCAGATAAACCAGATCTTCGGGGAGGCCGTATTGCTTCAAAATGGAGCGCATCAAAGGAGTGTAGCGGCCCGAACGCTCCAGCCAGGTCTTGAAGCGCTTGGGCGCTTTGGTCTGGAAGTATTTGATCCACTTGGTGACTTGGCTGTTGATGGTTATGGGAATATCATGGGTGGGCTTGGCCTTTTCAGCCAGCTTCGGGGGTGTTTCCTGCTCTTCGGCCGCCAGCTCTTTTTCACCGAGCTGCTGCAGTTCCTGCACCACCTGGGCCTTGGTTTCCTCCTGGTCCAGCTCTTGGCTTTGTGTTTCGGTTTGCTTCACGGGCGGGGGCTGCTCTGTGGAACGCACAAAGTCAAATGGGTCGGAACAGCCCGCGCTGAAAATGAGCACGGAAAAAGCGGCGATCAGCCAAAAGCGTCTCATAAAAAACCCTAGGGTGGTTGCACACAATAATTTCAAGTGGTTGCCGGTTTAGTCTATTTATTCATTCTATATGTATCAAAAGGAAGCAGGGGTGTAAACCGCATTTTGTGACTAGTTCCAATATTGCATTCAAGACAAAAACCCGGTCTGTCAATTAATTGGAATATTTCGTTTGACCGCTATATAAGCCAAAGGTACATTTTAAGTTCTGCCTACGATTGCTAATTGAACAACCTTATATCTTTACGGTTTTTACCCAGGCTGGATTTCATGCCAAATCAATCTAGATTGTCCTTGTTTACAGTTCTGCTTCTCCTTATGACGGCGTTGGGCCTGTTCTGTTTCCACCCCGCTAAGGCTCAGCAGAAACCGGATTCCGATGCCGCCCAGATCGAGATGGCCCTCATCCCGGTTTTGAGCGGTTATCCGGCTGGGGAGACCCTGTCCATACCGGTGGTGATGGGCCTGCCCCAGGGAATGTCTCTGGCCCCCCCCAGTTCCGGCCAATCCTTGCGCTATGCCATAAAAAACGAAGATGCTTTCAAGGTCACGGAACTGAATCTGGCCCCCAGGCCCCAAGAGGCCGGGGCGTACACGGGCATTGTGCTCATGGAGTTCAAGGTCACGGTGTCGGCCAGCCTGCAACCCGGAATTCACCGGCTTGAAGGCTCGCTTTTGGCTCCCATTATGGAGATCCAAAAGCCGCTGAAGGTGGATTTTTCTTTCCCCATGAATGTGCTGGCGGCAGGCGAAACCCCCAAGGTGATGCATCCCCAGATGCTGCGGGCCATTTTGGAGCGGCTCAAGATCGGCATGAATGCGAAAATGGCCCCTAATCCCGCTCCGGCGCAAGCACCGCAAGAGGAAGACCCCTTTGCGGGAGAATCCTTCTGGTGGGTGCTGCTGGGGGTTTTTCTGGGTGGACTGGGCCTTAATCTGACTCCTTGCGTCTTCCCCATGATACCCATAACCGTGAGCTATTTCGGGGGCCGCTCCGGTGGGGCCAAGGCCATGCTGGCCATGCATTCTCTGGTCTACCTGGCCGGCCTGGTGCTCACCTACACCGTGTTGGGTGCCTTTGTCTCCTTGAGCGGGCGCATGCTGGGCGAGGCTCTCACCAATCCCTGGGTAACCGGGGCTGTAACCATCATTATCCTGATCATGGCCAGCAGCATGTTCGGGCTTTGGGAAATACGTCTGCCCTCCTCGCTGAACCGCCTGGCCGCCACCGACCGGGCCGGCATGCTGGGCAGCCTAGTCATGGGCTTGACCGTGGGCATTCTGGCCGCGCCTTGCGTGGGGCCCTTTGTGGTGGGACTGATGACCCATGTGGCCCGGGTGGGCGAGCTGGGCTACGGCCTGCTTCTGTTCGCCCTCTTGAGCCTGGGCCTGGGTTTGCCCCTGTCCATCTTGGCCGTATTCAGCGGGTTCCTGGCCCGTCTGCCCCGGGCTGGCGACTGGATGATATGGGTGCGCAAGTTCTTTGGCGTGGTTTTGGTCCTGATGGCCGGTTACGTGGCCCAGACTCTGCTGGGGCCCAAACCCTATTTCTGGATCATGAGCGCCGTAACGGTAATCGGAGCCGTCTATCTGGGACTGATAGACAAAAGCGGTCAAGGAGGATTCAAGTTGGTCAAACGTCTGGGAGCCCTGGCCCTTTTGATTGCGGTGGGAGCCTATTTCTGGATGGCCACCCCCACCCTCAGGCACATGGTGCTGAGCGAGGGCCCCGCCTCGGGTGAGATAACCTGGCAGAAATTCAGCCCGGACCTGCTTGAGAAGGCGGCCGGCGACGGCAAGGCGGTGGTTATAGATTTTGCGGCGGACTGGTGCGCTCCCTGCCGGCAGATGGAGGCCGACACCTTTCCGGATAAACGGGTGATCGAGGGCATGGCGGGCTTTGTGACCCTTAAGGCCGACGTCACCAAGGGCCCCTCGCCGGAGCTGAAACCCTATGCCGCCAAATGGCGCATCCGGGGGGTGCCCACCCTTATCTTCATAGACAAGACCGGCAAATTCCTGCCCGAGTTCACCCTGGTGGGTTACCGGGGGCCGGAGGCCCTGGCCGCTCATCTGGCGGAATTCCGGAAGAGGATCAACTGAACCGGGTTCAGCGGGACGGCCGCGGCGAAATGATGCGGTCATATTTTTCCGTCTGAAGACTTGCCGGGTCCGGCCAAAAGAGACTACAACTGTGTCATGAATAAAATCAAGACCATCATCATAGGGGGGGGAGCCGCCTGCCGGAGTCTTTTGGAACTCCATCGCCTGGGCCGTCTGAAAGACCTGGCCTTGGATATTGTTTGCGTGGTTGATCCCCTGCCCGATGCTCCGGGCATGCTTACGGCGCGCGAGTCGGGCATAGAAACCCGGACCCATACCGGCGGTCTTTTCTCTCTGCCCGGCCTGGAAATGGTGGTGGAGCTGGTGGGCAGCGATGCCTTTTTGGCTGAGCTGAAAAAGGCGCTTCCGCCAAATCTGCGCCTTTTGGATCATGTGATGGCCCGGGTTTTCCATGACATCGAGGATGTCACCGATCAATTGCAGGCCCAGCTAACCGCCCGCACCGCCATGCAGACCCAGCTCAGCGAGGAGCATTTGGGCTTGCAGCTTATCTTTGATTCACTGCCGGATGCGGTGGTGGTGGTGGACAAAGACAAGCAGGTGGAATGGTTTAACGCCCGGCTGCACGAGTTCACCGGCCTTAACAGCATGGACCTGTTTCCGGGCGGATTGTTCGAGGACCCCTTTTGTCAGGGGCACAATCCCGAAGATCCGGAACATGAGTGTTCATTAAACGATGTGATCAGGTCAGGCCAAGCCCGCCAGCTTATCTACATGGGCACCCATAAGGATTGGTCCCACTCTTATTTCCGCATAATCTACACACCAATATTCAATGAAGAGGGGGGGTTGGAATATGTGGTGGAGACCGCGAGGCCCATTGATGAACTGGTGGTCAGGGCCCGCGAAGTGCAGGAAAGCGAGCTTCGGTTCCGCCATTTTGTGGAAAACGCCCTGGACATGATCACCATGAAGGACCGCGAAGGGCGCTATGTGATGATTAATGAGCGGGCGGCCGATATGGTGGGCATGAGCCCCATGGATTTTATCGACCGCACCGACCATGAGATATTCGAACCCAAACTGGCCCAACTCATCATCAACAAAGACCGCGCCGTACTGGCCAGCCGTTCGGCCATGCGCTCAGATGAAACCATGATCTTTAAGGGGGCCAAGCATTATCTGGACACGGTGCGCTTTCCGGTGTTTGACTACAAGGGGGATCTGGTGGGCCTGTGCGGGATAAGCCGCGATGTCACCCGGCAAAAGCGCCTGGAGCGGGCCTTTCTGCAGTCCGAGAAGATGGCGGCCATCGGCAAGATCGCGGCCAGCGTGGCCCATGAGATAAACAACCCCCTCACCGGCATCCTCACCTTTGCCGAAGAGATGCGGGCGGATATATACTCCGCCACCCCCCAAAGCCCCTTATTGGATGACTTGGCCGTGGTTATCCGCGAAGCCATGCGCTGCCGGGAAATCGTATCCAACCTTTTGGATTACGCCCGCCTGAGCGTCACCAAAAGGAGCCTTACCAGTTTGAACCGGGTGATAGAACACAGTCTGGCCCTGGTGCGCAGGCGGGATGATTTTAAAAAGATAGAGCTGAAACTGCAACTGGACCCGGACCTGCCCCGGGCCAGCATGGACCCCAGTCAAATACAACAGGTGGTGCTCAATCTGGTGCTCAATGCGGCCGAAGCCATGGAGCTGAGCGGCCGCATCACCGTCACCACCCAGTCCAGCCTTGACGGCTCAATGGTGCAGATATGGGTCCGCGATCAGGGTCCCGGCATACGGCGTAGGCTTATGAGCCGCATTTTCGAGCCCTTTGTTTCCACCAAGGCCGAGAAGGGAAACGGCCTGGGCCTAAGTGTTGTGCAGACCATCGTGGACCAGCACGGAGGGGCTATCCGGGTGAACAATGCGCCCGGCGGCGGGGCGGAATTCTGCATAGACCTGCCGGTTGAGGGAGTTGACTAGCCTGTAAAATTCACTATAGCTGCATGCTTTTAGGGCGGGGGTTTGCGGTCCAAAAGTTCCAGATATTCCGGCGGGCGCTTGTCTTTGCCCAAAAAACCGAAAACATAATAAATGGATACGTGATGCAAAGGACCATCCCAGGGGCCGGGGAGATGGGTGCTTTTGACCAGCTCGACCCGCTGGAAGTACCCGGCTATATCGTCCCGTTTGCCCAGGCTGACCAGGATTCCGTCCGCGCCCATTAGCTTGCGGGGGTCGCTCCACAAGGCGTACTGGTTAAGGCGTCCGCTTGGACTGGTGAAAAAGGTGTAGACCCGGGGCTTATCGGGAGCATAAAAGGCCACGCTTCCGGCCAGCTGATAGCGCAGGGAGAAAAAAAGCGGCGGTTTTGGGCCCGGCCAGTTTTTTTGGGCCTTTTCGATCAAGGGGGTCAAACGGTCCCAGCCATAGAGTTTGGACCAGGGGTTATTGTGCGCCGGTTTACCCAGGGCGGTGATCAAGGGCGAGGGGAACAGGGCTATCACCAGCACTATCAGGCCGGTGGCCAGACCGGCCAGGGCCCAGCGGCGCCAGAGCTTTTTCCTTTGCAATAGGGGCCACAGGGCGGCGGAGGCCGCCGGCACGGCCGCCAGATAGCCCATGGCGGGCCAGTTGGGCTGCATGCGGCTCTGGACGGATAATAAGGTGAAAACAAGCAGCACCGGCAGCGAGGTCCAAAGCAAGAAGGACATGAGAGAGTCCCCCTTCCGGGCCATGCGCCAAGCCCGGACCAGACCCCAAACCATCAGCCCGAAGCATATGGGGCCGATCAGGCCCGCTTGCGCTCCGATGAATTCAAAGGCGGTGAAGTTGAACTCGCCCTTGCCCGCATGGCGCAGGGTGTTGCCGAAGGCGGCCCAGAGGTGGCCCGCATTCCAGAGAACGTTGGGCAGGATGATGAGCCCGGCCAGGATCGAGGCCAGCCAGGGCTCCTTGCGTTTGAGCCAGAAACGTTTTCCGGGATTGAAAACCAAAAAGCAAAGGGTGAGCACCGGCAGCATTCCGGCTGAATACTTGGCTAATACGGCCAAACCCACCGCAGCCCCGGCGGGATACCAGAAAGCGGGCCGCCCTTCAAAGACCGCCCGGATGATGAAGTACATCCCCAATGCCCAGAAAAAGGCCTGGGGGGTGTCATAGGTCATGAGCACCGCGCCCACGCTGAACAAAAGGCTGAGATTCATGGCCGTTACGGACCAGAAGGCCAGCACCTTATCTTTCCACATCCGGCGCATCAGGTCGTAGAGAATCAGGCTCATGCCCAAGCTGAGCATGATGGCGCTGAACCGCACCCCCAGCGGGCTGTCTCCCCACAGCCAGGTGCCGCAGCGGATCAGCCAAGCCACCAAAGGACCCTGGTCGAAATAACCCCAGGCCAGCCTGCGGGACCAGTCCCAATAATAGCTTTCATCCTCGCTTAGGGGCACAAGCTGGGCGTAATAGAGCCGGAAGACCGTCAAGGCGGCCAGGAGCAAGAACATCCACAAGCCGGCCCGTTCTGGGGCCGGGAACCGGATCTGATCCTGTTTTCGGTCTGCTTCGCTCAAGCGCAACTCCTGGTTGAGAACCGATTGTGGGTTACCATGCCTGGGCTTTTTAGGCAAGACCAAAGCACAGAGGCTTTCAAGCCTAAATCATGCTATATTCACGCAAGAAAAAAATGCCGAGCGGGAGTAGCTTCGATTGGGCCGGTTTCTGCACAATCCAAATTGCACAACGGGATTGATTCTGCTGGTTTTGCTGTTTTGCCTGGGGATCATGCCCTATGACGGCTGGGCCGCAGAGGATAAACGGCCGGAGAACAGCTTTGCGGCCTGGGATCAGCTGCGCGCCATAGCCCGCGAGAGCGCCGGGCAGGCCCGGGCGGCGGGCCACACGGCCAGGGTTATGGAGCTGTCCGGCTCCAGCCCTAATTATCTCAGCCTCAGCCTGCAGCAGGCCCGGGCCCATATAGCCAGCTTCGTCGCCTACGTGGCCAGGGACAACCGGGCAGGCGACGATATGGGGCAAGTGGTCAGCGGCACCGGGGGCGGCAAGTGGTTCCGCCGCTATGCCGCCCGGGCCAAAAACGACGCCGGGCTGGAGCTGTTGAGGCAGGCCCAGGAATACTGCGTCCGCCAGCTGGGCATAGACCCGGACCGGCTCTGGACGGGCGTATTGGATGCCGCCATGGGGCGGGACTCGGACTTTGACTGGGTTGTGGAGCAGGTCTGCCTGTTTCATCTGAACAAGGTTTTGCATAAAGGCAAGCTTGACTGGCGGGGCCTGCAGGTGATTCCCTTTTCCAGCGCACGCACCGCCATGGCCCAGGTTTGGCGCACCTTGGAGAAAAACGGCATAATCCGCCCCACCTCCCTGATTGCCCTTTTGGGGCCCATTAATCCCCTGCGCCAAGCCGACCTGGAACTGGGCGATCACAAGATCATCCACCTCACCCCACAGGCCAACGACAAGGGCAGGCACCTGGGCAAAAGGGATCTTTGGCCGTTGGACAACAAAAGGCTGAAAGCCTTGGTGATGGTTGCTCCGGCCAGCCCGGGAGCAAGGGCGCTGGACGCCGCCAGCCTGGACCTCATGGCCGAATACTTGCGTAAAAAAAGCCCCAATCTGATGGTTATCTCACTCTGGCAAGGGGCCGGGCGCTGGAAGTATTTCAACAGCTTCATGGCCAGGGCGCCCAAAAACACCATAGGCATATATTCTTTTGGGGACTATCTGGGCCCTTCCGCGGGCAAGGCCGCCTATGTGGCCATGCACTCCGGCTTTGCGCTGGATAAGCTCTACGCGGTTAAAAAGAAGAAAGAGCGCGAGGCCAACGCCAAAAGATACGGCCTCAGCCTGGAGGATGACGCGGATTTCGGCACCTGCCAGCGCATCCGGACCGATGCGGCCCGCCAGGAAACCCAGCGCAGCGGCAAGGGCTTCAAGATCGATCTTTGGCTGGCCGCCTGCAAGGTGCTGACCGATCAGGCAAAAGGCGAGTATCACGGCCAGATCCTGACCATGTGGAGACAGCGCCGCATCTCGATAGCCCGGGGGCTGGGTGTGCATCAGGACATGATCCGCCTGGCGCCAGGAGCCAATTTCATCAACCTTGAGGCCATCATCGAAAAGACTCTGGATTCGGATTTCGTGCCTTACATTTTGAAAACCTCATCCTGGGCCTTCGCAAAAAGACTGGCCCACAGGCACCAAACCGTGCTGTTGCCCGCCGCTCCCGGCCAGGCTCTGGATTGGAATTTCTGGCTGGATATGCGGGGGCTCAGCTCCCCGGAATGCCTGCGGGCCGGCCGCAATATCGCCCTCATGCTGGAGGAAATGCAGGATGATTGGAGCCGGACCCAGCTTCCCAAGTTCATCCGGGTGCTGGGCCGTTGGGACCGGGCCCTTTTTAAGCTGATCAACCTGAAGCTCAATAACCCCCGCCTGGATCTGGTCATGCCCTGGATCAGCAATCTGATACCCCTGATTCCGGTGGTCCTGGCCGCAATATGGCTGCTGGTGGTCTACCGCTTGAAGGGGGCGTTTCTGCTGGCCGGGCTGGGCTTGCTTTTTGTGTTCACCGATTCGGTCACCACTCAGATTCTGCGCCCCTGGCTGGAGCGGGCCCGCCCCTATGCCGCCTTGGAGGGCATCCGCTACTGCTTCGGGGCGGACTGGCACATATCCACCGCTCAAAGCATCATAGAGGCGGCGGGAGCCATGGGTCTGCCTTCGGCTCATGCCGCAAACAGCATGGGTCCGGCTCTATTTGTGATGCGCTTTTCTCCCCGGGTGGGCGCGGTATTGGTCGCCTTGACCCTTTTGGTCAGCTACTCGCGCATATACCTGGGCTTGCATTATCCCGGCGACGTGATTACAGGCATGCTCTGGGGTGGTCTTTGCGGCTGGGTCTGGGCCCGCCTGGTGGAGCGGGGCCTGAAAAAAAACGGGATCTGGTCTGAACCGGACACTGCGGATCAATAAGACAAGAAGGATTCCTCCGGGGAGGCTTACTGCTGCCCGCTCTGGCGGGAACCGCGGGATTTAAGGCTGCCGCGCTGGACGAAAGAGGCCACCATCTGGGGCAGCCGGTCTATGCTGTCCAGGAGGGGGAAGGGCTTTTCCTTCAGCTCTTTGCGGAACAGCATAAGGCCCACCAGCCCGAACAAGATATTGGGCAGCCACACCCCGAGGGTGGGGGGATAGTTGCCGGTGTCGCCCAGGTTCCAGCTCAAGGAAAAGAGCAGATAGTAGCCCATGAACACCACCAGGCCGATGCCCACCCCCCAAGAGCGCCCGCTCTTCCAGTGGGTGCCCAAGGGCAGCGCGATAAAAGCCATGACAAAACAGGCCAGGGGCAAGGCGAATTTCTGCTGCAATTCTATCTGGGCCTTCAAATATTTGCGGGTGCCCGGCTCGTGTTGGTCAAGCTGGGCGAACAACTCGGATAGATACATTTCCTTGGCGTGTTTGTTCTCCTGGTCGCGCTGGGCCTTGGATAGATACGAGGCGTCAATGGCCACGTCGTAGGTCTTGAAGCTTGCGTTCTGGGCGGTCTTGCGGTCCTTGGCCACATTGTGGATGGTGCCGTCATACAGCCGCAGAGTGATCTTGTCGTTTTTGGCCGGGAATATCTTGCCCCGCTTGGCCACCACGGTATAGGTCTTGCCCGGGTCCCGCTCATCCACCACGAAGATGTCCTCCATGGCGCCGGGCGCGGGCAAACGGTTGACGTAAATCACCAAACCGGAGACCGCATCCAAAAAAACCCTTTCCTTAAGAGCCAGGTCCGCCCTGGCCTGGGCCACTTCGAAGACCAGGTTTTCAAACTTGTTTTGCCCCCAGGGCATGGCCCAGATGGTGAAGGCCATGGTCAGGGTCCAGGTGATGGCGGCCAGGGCAATGACCGGCGCCAATAGCTGCTTCATGCTCACGCCGGCGGATTTCAGCGCGGTTATCTCGTTGTCCGAGGACAGGCGCATGAAACCCAAGAGCACGCCCAGCATGGTTGCCATGGGGATGCTGTGGGCCATGAAATAGGGAATCACATAGAGTAAAAGCCGGCCCACCACATCCAGCCCCACTCCGCGGCTCACCACCATATTGGTCAGCTCTATCACTTTGGCGATGAACAAGACAAAGGTGGCCACTATCAGACTTACCGTAAAGGGGCCCAGCATCTCCATGAAGAGATAGCGCTGCATGATGTTGGTGCCGGGAATGGCCGGTATCCTGAGGCGGGGTAAGCGTTTTTTCGCCAGGTGAAGGGAGAGGTTGGCCCAAAACTCGCCCATGCCCAAATGATCCCAAAAGCCCTTGCCCCTCCAGGGCTGGCGGACGGTTGGAATCTTGCGGCGGATATTGGGCAGCTTTGGAGGTTTATTCATTTGGTTTATTTGGTTTTGCCTTTGCGGCGGTTGTCCACTTTACGGTCCAGCGCATGCCGGCAGATCTCGTCCATGCGTTTTAGAAAAATAAACTTAATGGACTTCTTAACACTTTCCGGCACCTCTTCCAAGTCCCGCCGGTTGCGTTCTGGCAAAAGAATCTTTTTTATGCCCGCCCGGTGGGCGGCCAGCACCTTGTCCTTTATGCCGCCGACCGGCAGCACCATGCCCCTCAAGGTTATCTCTCCGGTCATGGCGATGGTGGGTTTGACCGCATTGCCGCTCAACAGGCTTACCAGCGAGGTGAATATGGTCACCCCGGCGCTGGGACCGTCCTTGGGTATGGCCCCGGCCGGAACATGGATGTGCAGATCCAACTTGGAGTGGAAATCCGGATCGACTCCCAGCTTTTCGGCGTTGGCCCGCACATAGCTCACCGCGGCCTGGGCGGACTCCTTCATCACATCTCCCAATTGCCCTGTGAGGGTCAGGCCGCCCTTGCCCGGCATGGCGCTGGACTCGATGAAGAGTATGTCTCCGCCCACCGGGGTCCAGGCCAGCCCGGTGGCCACCCCGGGCACGCTGGTCCTGAGCTTGGTGTCGCTGATGAAGCGTTCGGGGCCCAGAATCTCCATGACTTTTTCTTTGGTGACGCTCACCTTCTGGGCGGTGCCTTCCGCAATCTGGCCGGCGGCATGGCGGCACACCGAACCGATTTCCCGCTCCAGGTTCCTGAGTCCGGCCTCCCGGGTGTATGAGTCTATGAGCAGCTTTAGAGACCCGTCGGTGATTTGCAGCTGCCTGGTGCTGAGCCCGTGCTCCTTCCTTTGCCGGGGCAGCAGGAACCGTTTGGCTATTTTGAGTTTGTCAGAGGCCGTGTAGCCCATGATTCCGATAACCTCCATACGGTCCCTCAAGGGGGGCGGTATGGTCTCCAGCACATTTGCTGTGGTGATGAACATCACCTTGGACAAATCAAAGGGCAGGTCCAGATAATGATCCGAAAAACTGAAATTCTGCTCCGGGTCCAGCACCTCCAAAAGGGCGCTGGAGGGATCGCCCCTGAAATCCATGCCCACCTTGTCGACTTCGTCCAGCATGAAGACCGGGTTCTGGCTGCCTGCCCTGCGGATGGATTGTATTATGCGTCCGGGAAGCGCCCCCACATAGGTGCGCCGGTGCCCCCGGATTTCGGCTTCGTCCCGCACCCCGCCCAGGGATATGCGCACGAACTCCCGGCCCATGGCCCGGGCGATGGAGCGGCCCAGTGAGGTTTTGCCCACTCCGGGAGGACCCACGAAACACAAGATGGGCCCTTTCACATCCGGGTTGAGCTTGCGCACCGCCAGGTATTCCAGGATGCGGCGCTTGACCTTGTCCAGGCCGTAATGGTCCGCCTCCAGCACCTTTCTGGCTGCGGCGATATCCAGCCGGTCTTCGGTGGTCTCGTGCCAGGGCAGGCTTACTATCCAGTCCAGATAGGTGGTGATGACATGATATTCGCTGGAAGAGGGGTGCATGCTGGCCAGTCTTTCCACCTCGCGCCCGGCCTCGCTGCGCACCTCTTCCGGTAAATCCTTTTCGCCGAGCTTGCGCCGGAACTCGGCCACTTCGGGATTCTCGCTGGTTTCGCCCTCGCCCAGTTCCGCCTGGATAGCCTTGAGCTGCTGGCGCAGATAGTATTCCCGCTGGGTTTTGTCCAGGCCCTCTTTCACCTGGCTTTGAATCTTGGAGCCCAGCTCCATCACCTCTATTTCATGGTTGATAAGATCGGTGATGCGTTTTAGGCGTTCCTTTACCTCGATGGCCTCCACGATGGACTGGCGCTGCTCGGGGCTCAGATTCAGGGTGCTGGCCACCATATCGCAGAGCGCTCCGGGGTCGTTTACGCTGGCAGCCAGAGCCTGCAGCTCATTGGGCAGGTGAGGCGCCAGCTCCAGGGCTTTGCTGAACTGGGTCCGCACATTGGTCAAGAGTGCCTGGGTCTCCAAATCGTCGCTGATAAGGTCGCTCATATGTTTCACCCGGGCCAGCACAAACGGCTTGAACTGGGTTATCTCAAGCACCTTGAAGCGGCTGACGCCCTGGGATACCAGGCGAATGCTCCCGTCGTCCGCCTTGGCCATCTTGAGCACCAGGGCGGCCACCCCGATTTCATGCAGCTGATCCTGCCTTTCCAGATCTTCGGCATGCGCCTCGGGTTTCAGGCATAAAAGGCCCATCAATTTGCCCCCGCTCACCACATGGTCGACCAAAGGTGAGAGCCGCTCTTCATCCAGCAGCATGGGAAGCACCATGCGGGGGAACAGGCTCAGGTCCTTTACTGGAAGTATGGGCAATACATCAGGCAGATTGGGCCCCTGTTCCAAAGCGTTTTTCTGATCCTCGGAAAGACTGATCACGCTGACATCTATGGGCCCGTCCGAACTGAATTTCCAAACCGTATCTTGACTAGCCATGTTTCACCACCAATCAGGCGCAGATGTTTTTTCCTAACGGTCCGCCTTGGGCAGAATCACATAAAGCAGGCCGTCCTCTATTTGGGCGCGAACCTGCTGGCTGATATACGGCACCTGCACCCGGAATGAGCGCACAAAGGAACCCGAGTCCATTTCCATGCGGTGATAGCGCGCACCCCCTGAACAGCACGTGGGCTCGCGGCTTCCGAAAATGCGCACCACATCTCCATCTATGATGACTTTAATGTCCTTGCGGGAAACCCCGGCCACCTCCGCCACCATAACCACCGAATCGGAAGTTTCAAAAATGTCAACCGCCGGAGACCACGCAGAGGAGCCGCTCTGGACCTCCCTGGCCAGATGATCCAGCATCCGGCCCAGACTCCCCGCGCCATGCCAATTGCGAGAACTGAAGTGAACTTTGACGGTCATGTTCAAACTCCCTGTTATGCGGTTTGTATGAGCCTTCGCCGGCCCCTGGTTGATAAAGTTAAGCAGCCGAATGCTCCGGGTCCAGTCCCGCCCGCCTGATTGCTTGGTTTGGGCTTTGTGTGAAGGAATGTGTTTTCAGCATAACCCCCCAAAAAAAGCTGAAAAGAGTTTCCCCAGGCATTAACAGGGGTTGACACGCAATGAGCCGGTATTACTTTTCAGTCAATGAACAAATTGGCACTCCGGTTGCAATGAGCCGGAACCCGTTGGTTGGTTATAACAAACTGGGCCGTTATGCGGTCCATGCTCGAAATAAGGTTTTTGGAGGAAAAATAAAATGGCCAGCAGTGAAAGAATTATCGGTATTGACTTGGGAACCACCAACAGCGTGGTGGCCGTAATGGAGGGGGGCGAACCCCAGGTGATCACCAACGAAGAGGGCAGCCGCACCACGCCCTCCGTGGTGGCGATAACCGACAAGGGCGAAAGACTGGTGGGAGCCAGCGCCAAGCGCCAGGCGGTGACCAATCCCCAAAATACGGTTTATTCCATAAAACGCTTCATGGGCAGGCGCCATTCCGAGGTTGGCGAGGAGATCAAGCAGGTGCCCTACACCGTGAGCGGCACCGACGCGGTGAAAGTTCAGGTGCAGGGGAAAGACTACTCTCCGCCCGAGATCAGCGCCATGGTGCTGGGCAAACTCAAGAAAGCCGCGGAGGATTTCTTGGGTCAAAAGGTAGATGCGGCGGTCATCACGGTGCCGGCTTACTTCAATGATTCCCAGCGCCAGGCCACCAAGGACGCGGGCAAGATCGCGGGCCTGGAGGTGAAGCGGATCATCAACGAGCCCACCGCGGCGGCCCTGGCCTATGGCCTGGACAAGAAAACCAACGAGACCATTGCGGTCTTCGACTTCGGCGGCGGCACCTTTGATATAAGCGTTCTGGAAGTGGGTGACGGGGTGGTGGAGGTGAAATCCACCAACGGCGACACCCATCTGGGCGGTGACAACCTGGATAAAAAGGTGATCGACTGGCTGGTGGCCGAGTTCAAAAAGGACAACGGCATAGACCTTTCCACCGATCCCATGGCCCTGCAGCGGCTCAGGGAGGCGGCAGAAAAGGCCAAGATGGAGCTGAGCTCCTCAATGGAGACCGACATCAACCTGCCCTTCATCACCGCGGATCAGAGCGGCCCCAAACACATGAACCTGAAACTGGCCCGCTCGAAATTCGAATCCTTGGTGGAAGACGAGCTGCGGCGCACCTTGGAGCCCTGTAAGCGCGCCCTATCCGATGCGGGCATCAGCCCCAATGCGGTGGACGAAGTGGTGCTGGTGGGCGGCTCCACCCGTATTCCCAAAGTGCAGGCCATGGTCAAGGAGTTCTTTGGCAAAGAGCCCCACAAGGGCGTCAACCCCGACGAGGTGGTGGCCATGGGCGCGGCCATCCAGGGCGGCGTCTTGGGCGGCCAGGTGAACGACGTATTGCTGCTGGATGTCACTCCGCTTTCCCTGGGCATCGAAACTTTGGGCGGCGTGACCACCAAGCTCATCGAGCGCAACACCACCATACCGACCAAAAAGAGCGAGACTTTCAGCACTGCGGCTGACAACCAGACCACGGTTGACATCCACGTTCTGCAGGGCGAGCGGGAATTTGCCAAGGATAACCGCACGCTGGGCAACTTCCAGCTGAGCGGGATTCCCCCGGCGCCCCGGGGCGTGCCCCAGATCGAGGTCACTTTTGACATCGACGCCAACGGCATTGTGCACGTCCACGCCAAGGACATGGCCACCGGCAAAGAGCAGTCCATAGAGATCAAGGCCTCGGGCGGCCTTTCCGAAGATGAGGTGGAGCGCATGGTGAGCGAAGCCAAGCGCAACGAATCCGAGGACAGCGAACGCCGCAAAAACGTGGAATCCAAGAACAAGCTGGACACCATGATCTATCAGACCGAAAAGCTGATGAAGGAGAACGCCGATAAACTGGACCAGGGAACCAAGGGCTCCATGGAGACCGCGCTCAAAGACGCCAAGGCGGCCTTGGAGAGTGGGGACCGGGCCCAGATGGACGCCCAGTTCGAGGCCTTGCAGACCGCCAGCCATGCCATGGCCCAGGCGCTGTACTCGGCCTCGGGGGCCCAACAGCCCGGAGCTGGTCAAGGGGCCGGTTTTGATCCAGGCGCCGGCCAGCGGCCCGGCGGCCAGCCCCAGGACGATGACGTGGTGGATGCGGAGTTCACCGAGCACAAGTAATCCGTCATAGACCCAATTTTTAGGGAGGCTCCCATGATGGGGGCCTCCCCTATTTTTGCCGGGAGGCAGGCCGGGAGGCCCAAAACCCCGGGCCGCCAAAGACCGGCTTTGTGGGGTGTTTTGCTGGAGCGTCCGCCCGGAGAAGCAAAAAGAGGCGGTCGAGACTGGGAGCATAACGTGGCGGATGCGGAATTTACAGAACGTATGTAACAAACTCAATTAGAGTGATAAATAGGATCAACTGTCCAAGAAGAGCCGCCCCTTTATCGAAAATACCTTTGGCTTGACTATCGGGCTCTGGCTCAATCCTTCCTAAAGCAGCAACAAGAGCTGGCGGGGGTTTACTGCTTCACCGCGGTAGCATATTGGCTGAGAGATCCCGCCAAACGTCATCAAAACTATATCAGTGCATTAGAAGCCGAAGGCGTTACGGTAATCAAGGGGAAGTTCAAGGTAAAGGACCGCAAGTGCCCCGTTTGTAATTCTGATTACATAGGACACGAGGAAAAACACACCGATGTGAACATTGGCCTTTATGCACTGCGGGGCGCCTATCGGGACGAATATGATGTTTTATGTCTTGTTTCCGCAGATTCAGATTTGGTGCCGGCCGTGAAGATGGTGAAAAAGGACTGTCCAGACAAAAAAGTGGGGATGGTTTCCCCCCCTTTTTTGATTTCCAAGGAGTTGGTTGGGGTTTCCGATTTCAGAAGAGATATTCAATTAAAGAGGTTGAGCAGGTGCCAATTACGCGATCCTTATTTTCTTCCAGATGGATAAGTGTTACGCCGCCCGGACAGTTGGTATTAGCATGGACGTTTCATTAACTTTTCAAATTAGTTTTTGATTGAAGATAAAAATCGCCACCTTGCAAATTAAGCTATTCCCCCAAAGAATATTTTGTACCTGGGCCTTTAGGCAATCTGAATAATATCACCGTAAAAGTCGAGTTCCGGGCTAGAAGCGGCTTCTCCCCCGCAGGTCTTGGCTGCCCCGTGAGGAAATGAGCCCCTCCAGCAGCTCGCTCCCTTCTCTCACCTTCTCCGCCTCGGCTCCGGCGGCTATCTCCAAAACCTTGAGGGGCACGTCTTTCAGGGCCTTCATGATCCGGGGCCAGTCCACATCGCCTTCACCCGGGGCCAGGTGATCTGTTTCGTTTTTAATATCGTGCAGATGGCAGCCGATAAAATCCGGTCCCAGCCGCTCCAGCCAGCCGGATGCCGGACCCAGCCCGGCGTTGGCCTGTACGGTGGCGTGGCCCAGGTCAAACCAGGGGGCCATGGGGGAGCCTTCAAATCGTTTAAGTATTTGCTCTAACTCATCCAGGTTGGGGACCTGGTGAATGCGGATGCGGTTTTCCAGACCCAGGATCAGGCCCAGGCTTTCGGCCCGGGGGATGAGCCTTTCCAGGGTGAAGCTGGCCATATCCACGCATAAAGCGCTGTGTTGCGCCCTTTGTTCCAGCAAGGCGGCGGCGGCGGGGGTGAGCTCGCCCTTTTGGGCGGCATTTTCGGTGACATCCCGGTCCTTTTCCATGGGTGCATAGCCCAGATGAAGCACCACGGCCCGGGCCTCCAGGTCGCTGGCCAGCTCCATGGTGCGGGTGGTGTGCCGCACTGCCAGGAGGCGTTCTTCCTTGTCCGGGCTGGCGAAATTGAACAAATCCCCGCTGGCCATCTGGGGCGGCATCCGGGGCGGCAGCGGACAGAAATTATGCAGGCTGGATACCGTGAAACCCCGCTCTTTGATCAGGGGCAACAGCTCCTGCATGATGGGAGAGGTGATGCGGTATTCCAGTTCAAGGCGGTTGAGTCCGGTGGATTCGATCCGGTCCAGAAGCTCTGCCCCCGAGGATACCCCCTTGGAGGCCCAACATGTGGAAATGGCCAGTTCCCCGGAAAAAGATTCCATTGGCGGCTGTCCTTGATGATGCTGAGGCGCAATCAGCTCCGGCTCTATCTTTGCGCTGAGATGAATAACAAAACAGCCCCGCTCTTTGTGTGAGCAGGGCCTGAATCAGAATCCGGTCATACAAATAACAGCCCTCAAGGCTCCACAAAGCCCGGGGTTGCGCAGGCCGCGGCCTGCTGGGCCTGCTGCCAGAAAGGCGACATGTTGCGCAGCTTTTTAATGATGCCTGGCATATGCTCAATCACGTAATCCACTTCCTCTTCGGTGTTGTAATAGCTTAGCGAAAAGCGGATGGACCCGTGGGCCGCGGTGTAAGGCACTCCCATGGCCCGCAAGACATGGCTGGGCTCCAAGGAGCCCGAGGTGCATGCAGAGCCCGAGCTGGCGCAGATGCCCAGATCGCTCAAAAGCAGCAAAATGGATTCACCCTCCACAAACTCAAAGCTGATGGATGCCGTATTGGGCAGCCGGGCGAACTTGTCGCCGTTTAAGCGGGTGGATTCGATCTTCAAAAGCTCGCTGGAAAGCTTATCCCTGAGGGCCTTGACCCGGGTGTTCTCGTCGTCCATGCGTTCCATGGCCAGTTCGGCCGCCTTGCCCAAACCGATGATATAGGGCACGTTTTCGGTGCCCGCCCGGCGACCGTGCTCCTGGTGTCCGCCCAGGATATAGGGCACGAAGGGAGTGCCTTTTTTGACATACAGGACTCCCACCCCCTTTGGCGCATGCAGCTTGTGGCCCGAAAGAGAAAGCATGTCTATTTTGGTTTCGTTCAGGTTGATGGGGAGCTTTCCCACCGCCTGCACGCTGTCGGTATGGAAGATGGCTCCTTTTTCCTTGGCCATCTCGGCAATCTCCTCCACCGGGAAGATGACGCCGGTTTCGTTGTTGGCCCACATGATGGAGACCACGGCCGTGTCATCCCGGATGGATTCTTCCACCTGCTTTATGTCCAGGTTGCCGTCTTTGTCCACCGGCAAAAAGGTCACCTGATAGCCCTGGGCTTCCAGCACCTGGCAATAATTGAAAATACCGGGGTGCTCAACCCTGGTGGTCACGATGTGTTTTTTGTGGGGACTCGTTTTCAGGGCCGAGTTTATGGCGGTGTTATCGCTCTCGGTTCCGCAGGATGTGAAGATCACCTCATTGGGCGCGGCCCCGATCAAGTCCGCCATGCGCTGGCGGGCCTTTTTCAGGTCCGCCTCCACCTGGCCACCGAAATAATGCATGGAGCTTGGGTTGCCGTAGAGGTTCTCCAGATAGGGGAGCATGGCCTCTTTAACTTCGGGCGCCACCATGGTGGTGGCGTTGTTGTCCATATAGACTACGCGCTGCGCGTTCATGGCTTCACCTCCAGCACCACCAGGTCGGGCTCTACAAATTCGCGCAGCTTGGCCTGTACGAACTGGCTTAAGGTGGCCTGGCTGGCCGAACAAGAGCTACATCGTCCCCTGAGCGCCACCTTCACCTTGTCGCCTTCAATATCAATAAGCTCTATGTTCCCGCCGTCCGACAAGAGAGCCGGGCGCACCTCGCGTTCCAGGGTCTCTTCGATGAGCTTGATCTTTTCCAAGATGGTCAGCTTTTTTTCGGACTGCTTGATTTCAATGCCGCTGGCCTCGATGGGCTGTTGCCATATGCGGGACAGAAGCTCGGCGATCTTATCCACGCACTGGCCGCATCCGCCGCCCGCCTTGGTATAGTTGGTTATCTCCTCCACGGTGTGGAGATTGTTGGCCAGGGCCACTTTTTCTATTTCCGCATCAGTCACCCCGAAGCACTGGCAGATGACCTCGCCCTCTTCTTGCACCGGCACCGGCTGGCCCCGGTAATTGGCTATGGCCGCCTCCAGGGCTTCCTGGCCCATGACGGAGCAGTGCATCTTTTCCGGAGGCAGGCCGCCCAAGGCATCCGCGATGTCCTGATTGGTGATCTTTTCCACCTCTTCCAGGGTCTTGCCCTGCATCAGCTCGGTCAGCACGCTGGAACTGGCAATGGCGCTGGCGCAGCCGAAGGTCTGGAATTTGGCGTCGGCAACCTTGCCCTCATCATCCAGCTTGAAGCTCAGCTTGAGCGCATCGCCGCAGGCCAGGGAACCCACCTCGCCCACACCATCGGCGTCTTCAATTTCACCAATGTTGACAGGCTCCAGAAAATACTTTTTGACCTTATCCGTATATTCCCACATGGCTTACACCTCGTTTGAAATTCGTTTAATCTTCATGACCTTCTGGGTATTGGCAAAGCTCTATCAGTACTCCATGGGTCACTTTAGGGTGAATAAACAGCACCTTGGCCCCGTGAGCCCCGTCATAGGGGGCTTTACTGGTCACTGGAACCCCTTTGGCCTTAAGCTCATCAAAGGCGGCATACACATCATCCACTTCAAAGGCGATGTGGTGTATACCCTCGCCCTTTTTCTCAATGAACTTATCAATGGCGGTCCCTTCTTGAGTGCTTTGCACCAGCTCGATGTTGGTGCCGCCCACCGGGATAAACCCGGTAAGCAATCCGTTCAGAGCCTCTTCGTGGTTCTTTTCGAGCGGCAAGGTTTCAGTGTAGACCTTGGCGACCTCCTCCAGGTTCTTGACCGCCACTCCTATATGTGCCAGCCGGGTGATCTTCATAGGCCTTTTATCCCCTCTAATATGTGACTGTCGCGGCCTCTGCCGGCCGCTATTTGCATTTGCACAAAACCCACTTGCAGCCTAGCATTTCCATAATAGTGCCGCATTTTGGCTTACGCAAGTCTTGCACCGGCCAGCAAACCGCATATGGGCGCTATTTTCATGCCGCCCGTTTTTTTTGTTGGGGTATTATTAGGAAATCAGCTCTGGAAGCCTCGACAGCAAGGGCCGTATCAAGGTAGCATCATAGCCACCCGTTTTTTGAGGAGTGATTAATGGCTAAGGTCGACGATTACCAGATGAGCTTTGATCTGGCCGCTGAAAAGATGGCCCGGATGGATTTTGCTTTGATTGCCGAAAACAGCGGGTCCGAACTTGCACAAGACGGCGACAGCTTGACGCTTTCCTATTACGGCCGCCCCCTGAGAGTGGAGCGGGACCCGGTTGCGGTTGATGTCTTGGATGATGGGCCCGAGCTTCCCCTGGCCGAACAGGCTTTGGTGATGCATTACCTGGTGGGAGCCAGCCCGGTAGAGCCCAAAGGGGAATGGATCACCTACCGCGAGGTGCCCAGCGGCGAGTTTTATTATGCCGCCTTTGTGAAGAGAGCCAAAGCCCCCCTGACCGGATTTTTCGGCAACCGGCCGAAGCTGTTGGCTGATCTGGCCCCTCTGGTGGGAGGGGTTCCGGCGGAGGGACAGAGCGCCGACGTGGCCATGGTGGTGAAGGCGTTTCCCAAAATACCCATCCTGATACAGCTCTGGGCCGGTGACGACGAATTTCCGCCCGACGGCAATGTACTGTTTGACCGTACGGTCGGTGAACACCTGCCCACCGAAGACGTGGCCCTGGCCGCAGGGCTGCCTATTTATAAGATGATGGCGCTTTCGCGGCAAAAGGGCTGAAATCAAAAGGTATATGTTAATCAGTGAATGGTTGAGTTTGCAACTCAGGCTTGATACGAGAATTTTTTTCTTTTTCCAGCCTTTCTATTTTTAGACTTGGGTTGGAACTGAGATTGCCTTTTCATCTAAAAAAGGCCGGTCGGCGTATCTTGATGGGTTTTTCGCGAGCCGGGGGGTAAGGGGGGATGGCGAGCCTTTTGACCACCAAAAGGCGAAGAATCCCCCCAAGAAAATTTATCTTTTTATCTTTTTGCAACCAAAAAATTTAACATACTATCTGCCAGTTATAAATGATTAAATCATTTATTATGGCCTCCGGCGGCTCAAGGGGTTGTCGCTTTTTGAGATCAAAAAGCTCGAAACCCCTTAAGAATCCCCACTCGCAAAAAATCATGTGCCGTGATGTTATGAATCCCGCACTATTGTCCAGCAGAGATGTTGTAATCAGCTGTGCTTCGGTGCTCACTGAAGCATAATTCAGGGAAGATTATATGACTGGCGGGCAGGGCTGACTGAGCAGCATAAAGGACCATTGCTGGCCGCAGGCCATACTCAATCATTCACTGATTAATCCACATCACCCCATCTTATCTGGGTATTATCTCCACCTTCATTTTTTCAGGACTCAGTTCCAACACCTGCAAAAGATAGTTGCCCATGTTTTGGGTCAAAAGCTTGTCAGCCAGTTGGGAGGCCGGGACCTTCAGCTTGAGCCGGTAGCTGGCCCAGCCCGCGCCGATTTTCTCCTGGCTGAAGCTTTCCACCATGGCGGTGAGGCCCATTAGGGCCTGTTCAAAGCGCATGGTGTCAGCCAAAGAGCGCACCCCGGTTATCTCCAAGAGCAGCTCGCTGCCGCCGGTCTCCAATTCCGGACTGAATGAAACTACTTTTTCCAGCAGGCGGCGCACCGCGGTCTCCACCGCCTGAGTCACCTCACGGGCCGCCTGGGGCCCCGGGGTCTGGGTGTATACCGGCCCCCTGGCCTCCTCCATGGCCATCACCGTGCCCTGGGCCACGTCCAGCATGATGAGCTGGGCGACCGGCTGGGGCTCGGAGCCGGGCTGGCTTAACAAGGGATAGGTGCGCACCCGGCCCATGAGCAGCATTCCGGCCCCAAAAGACCGGGCCAGCTCCAGGCCCTGGGCCGTGGAAAGGGTGGCGATGCGCATTTCGCTGCCGATCTGTTCTTTCAGGCCCGCGGCCTGCATGACCGGCAGGCCCTGGCTTTTCAACACCTGGGCGACCGGCAGGGGCACCGGCGGCACTCCGGGCTGGCCGGACCACCAAAACACCGGCGGACGACCCGGACTGGTCTCTTCACTGACCAGCACCAAGGTTTCCGGCAGCCTTTCGGCCAGGATGCGCAAGCCCGCGCTGGCCAGGGCCCGGTTCAAGGCGCTTTTGTTTACGCTAACCTTGACCAGGGCCAAAACCGCCTTGTCGCTCTTGCCGCTGGATTGATGGCTGTAGTTGGTAATGAATCTGGGGGCTTGGGAGATTATGGCTCTTTCCAGCACATCCAGCTTGGCGCTCAAGGTGGCGGGGTCCACCATCTGCATGGCCACCTGGGCCACGGCCCGGCTCAAGGCGTCATCCACGGCTTGCTTTTTGGCGGTGGCTTCACTCTTGTCCAGCGGGGCCCGGCCCAGGGCCACCAGGTTCACCATCTCTTCCTGCCCAAACCCAACGGACGGCGACATTAGGGCCATGAGCACCAGAACTGTCAGCAAGCGCCTCATATCTGCTCTCCCTGTCAGGCCTTACACCCGGCCCGGTTCAGTATTCCAGCGATATCCTCAGGATTATGCCAGTGTATACCGTCAAGCCCTCTAAACCAAGTAAGTTGGCGTTTGGCATACGCTTTGGTGTCCTTGATCATAAGCTCCAGGGCCGCCTCTTCATCCAGCTCCCCGGCAAGGCACATCAGGGCATGGCGGTAGCCCAAACTCTGCATTGAGCGGTTATGAGCCCCAAAGCCCCGGGCCATAAGCCCACGCACTTCATCCAATATGCCCTGGCGCCACATGAGCCTGCATCTTAGGGCAATGCGTTCGTTCAGCTCGGCCCGCTCCCGCAAAAGCCCTACAAGCACATGGGAGTGACGCACCTCTTTGAAGCGGTGCGCATCCCACAACTCACTCATGGGACGCCCGCTGCTCAAGCATACTTCCAGGGCCCGGGTGACCCGCTGGCGGTCATTGGGGTGGATTTTATGCGCGGCTAACGGGTCCAATGCAGCCAGGCGGGCATGCATGGCCTCCCTGCCTGCTTTTTCCCACTGATCCGATATCTGCCTGCGCAAGGCCTCATCCACCGCCGGAGTGGGAGCCAGGCCATGCAGTAAGGCCCGGATGTAAAGCCCGGTTCCCCCGGCCACGATGACCCTTTTGCCCCGGTTCCGTATATCTTTTATGGCCCGGTCGGCCAGCTGCACGAAACGGGCCGCGTCGAACTCTTCATCCGGATCGGCCACATCCACCAGATGATGCCGGGCCCGGGCCGTTTCCTCCGGGGTGGGCTTGGCCGAGCCGATATCCAGGCCCCGGTAAATCTGCACACTGTCAGCCCCCACCACTTCAGCGTTCAGTCGGCGGCACAGCTCTATGGCGGTTCCGGTCTTGCCCACGGCGGTGGCCCCGCACAACACTATCAGGGGCGCTTCACTCATGAGCGGCCCGGCTCCGAGCCCCGCTTGAACTGGCGGGCCAGCTCGCGGGCGCTGATAAGCAGCATGATGGGCCTGCCGTGGGGGCAGGTCAAAGGCTGGGGAAGCTTCATCAGACGGTTGATCAGATGCTCCATCTGGCCGCGGCCCAGGCGCTGGCCGGAACGTATGGAGCTGTGGCAGGCCATGGTGCGCAGGGCCAACTCCAAAAACTCCGGCGTGGCCGCGCTCACCCCGGAGCTGGCCAACTCGCTTAACAGATCGCGCACCACCGGCCCGGGGTCCTTGCCCGCCAAAAGAGGCGGCACGGCTTCGATCAGCCAGGTGTTGCCCCCAAAGGGCTGCAGATGGAGCCCCAGCCTGGCCCAGTCCGGGGCCTGCTCCCCGGCCCAGGCCGATTCGGAAGGGCTCAGTTCCAGGGTAATCGGAGCCAAAAACCCCTGGCTGGGCATGCCGCCGTCCTTTAGCCCCTGCTTCAGCTCCTCATAGGAAAGCCGCTCGTGGGCCGCATGCTGATCAATGATAACCAGGCCTTGGGGAGTGGAGCACAGGATATAGAGTCCGTGCAGCTGGCCTATCACCCCGATTTCACCCACCGGAGTAAAAAGGGCCTTGGCCGGCGAGGGGCCGGCCGGGGCTTCGGAGGGCGGCAGGGAGGTTATGGCCGGACGCCTGGGTGCAACGGCGGGGGCCTGGGAGGGATCGGGCTGCGGGACCGGTTGGGGGGCCGCCCAAGGAGCGGACCGGGGCATGTCCTGGGCGGCCCGGGCCGGGGACAGCTCGCCTCCCCAAGGCGGGGGCGAATCGGGGCGTTGGGGGGGCGTGGGAGCGGTCCGGCCGGGGGAGGCAGGGGGCCGCCTTTCGGCTGGCGGAGTCATGGCGCTTTGCAGACCCCGCCGGATGCCTTCCACCAAGGCGTCATGCACCTGGCGGGATTCCCTGAAACGCACCTCGGTCTTGGCCGGATGCACGTTCACATCGACCATGGCCGGGTCCAGCTCTATGCCCAGCACCAATACCGGCCTGCGGCCCGTGGGCAGCCAGTCGCGGTAGGCTTCCCCCGCCGCGTGCAGCAAGACCTTGTCGCGCACAAAGCGGCCGTTGACCATGGTGTAAACCTGGTCATAGCCGGTGCGGCTTACGGAGGGCAGTCCGCACAAGCCGCTGATGCGAAGCGGTCCGCTTTCCTGTTCAATTGCCTGCATCTGGGCCGCGGTCTGGCGTCCCAAAAGCGAGGCCACCCGCACCTTCGGGTCCTGGCTGGCGGGCAGATCATAGACCAGCCGGCCTCCGTTGGAATAACGGAACGCCACCTCGGGCCGGGCCAGGGCCAGACGGATCAGCACTTCGGCCAGGTGGGCGTTCTCGGTGGCCGCGCTTTTCAGGAATTTGCGCCGGGCCGGGGTGTTGAAAAATAGGCTGCGCACCTCCACCAGGGTGCCCGCCGGGCAGCCCACTTCCTCCACCGAGCGTAGGCTGCCGCCATTGATGAAAACCTGGCTGCCGGACTCATGATCCCGGCGGCGGGAGCGCAGGGTCATCCGGCTCACCGCAGCTATGCTGGGCAGGGCCTCGCCCCGAAAGCCCAGGGTGGACACCGCCGCCAGATCCCCGGCGCTGGCCACCTTGCTGGTGGCGTGGCGCTCCAGGGCCATCAGGACATCGTCCGGCCCCATGCCGCAGCCGTCGTCCACCACCTTGATAAGGCGGCGGCCAGCGGCTTCTATCTCCACCCCGATGCGTCCGGCTCCGGCGTCCAGGGAGTTTTCCATCAGCTCTTTCAGCACCGAGGCCGGGCGCTCCACCACTTCCCCGGCCGCAATCTGGTTGGCCACTTCCTCGGGCAGCAGGCGGACCGGCCGCTCTGTTCTCTGGATTTCCATGCTCCAGTTATAGCATCTTGCCGTTCCGGCTCCCAGTTTTCTTGCCATAACCCCCCAAGCCTGCTAAGTATCTAGACAAGACGCCGGGGCTGGGCCCAAGGGTTTTGCGCCGGGCCGGGGGGTCCGCCGGGATGTAAGTGTGCCTTCTTCCTGTCGGCGGACCCGTCACGGGAAAGCAGGCACAGCCGATGCGGCGTGCAGGCAACTCATTAAAGCCCCAACAGGGTGCTCTTAAAACCATATTTTGGTTCAAAGACAAGGCGGACGTGATTTTTTAAGCGCAGTATATACAATAATATATGAGCATTCGAAAATCACGGCCAACGCAGTATTTGGGCCATAAAAGAAGTTTTGAGGGCGGCCTGCCAAGGCATGGAGAGCGGGACCATGGCCAGCAAGAATCCCAAGAACGACCAACAGGAACCCCCCAGCTTCGACCACCGCCTGAGCCCGCGCCAGGAATCCTATCTGAAAGCCAGCAAGGAAATCACCATCAAGTATATCGAGACCGGGCGTATCAGCGTGGCCGCCTTTGACGACACCTTCCGGCGTATCTACAACACCATCAAAGAAACCCTGGAAACCCAAGGCTAGCTTTTATCTTCCGGAGGCGGTCATAAAAACCCGGCCCATCGCCCGGACCCAATGGGTCGAGGGAATGATTTTGCCCGCCGCGAAAGAATCAAGTCCCCCCGCATTTCCGGAAGGCGGTTTTCCGGTCCGCTGGCGCAGCCGGACGCGCAACCCTCGTGGAATATGCGGGTTAAAAACGGGGTCCGCTTTCGCCCCGGCCCATGCCGGCCCAGGGCCGGGGCCAGAAGATTTTCTGGTACAGCCCCATGGCGTAATAGTCCGTCATGCCCGCGATGTAATCAGCCAGGGCCCGGCGGCGCTTGGTTTCTTCGGGGGGCGGTCCTATGTATTTTTGATACAGCTTATCGTCAACCATGAGCCGGTCGAACAGCTCGCGGATTATCTTTTCGGCCCGGATGAAATCGCTGTGCACTTCCGGGTTGTCATAGACCTTGTCATATAAAAAATCCCGCAGCCGCCACATGGCCTCCTCCACCCCGGGATCTATGCATAATATGCTTTCCTGTTGGGTGCAGCCGATGACGCTGCGCACCATGGTGTCTATCTGCTGGCTGATACGCCCGCCCAACACCCGGGTCACCTCCGGGGGCATATCCTCACGGCGTATCACCCCGCCGCGCAAGGCGTCGTCGGTGTCATGGGCCACATAGGCCATGATGTCCGCCGCCCGCACCACCATGGCCTCCATGGTGAGGTCGCCCTGGATGCCGGACCGGGGCATGAAACGCCCCTTGCCCTTGGAATGGGACACTATGCCTTGGCGCACTTCATGGGTGAGGTTCAGCCCATTGCCGTCTTTCTCCAGATAATCCACCACCCTTAGGGACTGCTCATAATGCCGGAACCCTTCGGGCTGCATGATCCGGTTGAGCACCACTTCCCCCGCATGCCCGAAGGGAGTATGGCCCAAATCATGGCCCAGGCTGATGGCCTCGGTCAGGTCTTCATTCAGCCTCAAGGCCCGCGATATGGTGCGGGCTATCTGGCTCACTTCCAGGGTGTGGGTCAGACGGGTGCGGTAATGATCTCCGGTGGGAGCCAAAAAGACCTGGGTCTTGTGTTTGAGCCTGCGGAAGGATTTGCTGTATAGAATCCGGTCCCGGTCATGCTGAAAAGCCGGCCGCATGGAGCATTCCGGCTCCGGATGCAGTCTGCCCCGGCTTTGGGCGGAAAGGGCCGCATGGCTAGATAGATTCCGTTCTTCCAGGGCTTCCAACTCTTGCCTGAGGTTCATTTCAAACCACTCCTTTACAACCCAGCCATAGAACTATAAACTCCGGTGTGACACCCGTTCGGGAAGCAGAAAGTACTGCAATTACGGAGTTCATAGGCTTTTGCGCATCCTCAGTATCTACATAGCCCGCGAATTTTTGAAGATGTTTTTCTTTTTGGTGATCTGCTTCATAAGCATTTACACCATATTCGATTTTATTGAAAAGGTGGATAATTTCCAGGAGGCTAACGTAGGCGCCGGCACCATGATGAGTTTTTTCTTTTTGCAGATGCCGGAAATAGCCTCCCTGCTTATGCCTCTTGCCGTTTTGCTGGCCACCCTGCTGACCTTGGGGCTCATGGCCAAGCGTAACGAAATCGTAGCGGTGAAAGCCTCGGGCATCAGCCTGTTCCGCTTGAGTGTGCCCATCCTGCTATTGGCCGTAACCCTTGCCCTGGCCGCCACCCTGGTGAATGAGACCGTTTTGCCCAAAACCAAGGCCCGCACCAATTACATCTGGAATCAATTGGTTGAGGGCCGCCCGGGCCGTTTTTATCATAAAGAGAATTTTTGGTACAAGGGCCAGAGCTCCATCTACCGCATAGGCAAATTCGACCCGGCGGGGCAGACCCTCAACAATGTGGTCTATCACCGCTTTGATCAGGATTTCAATATGGTGCTTCGGGTGGATGCGGAAAAGGCGGTTTACCGCCAAGGCAAATGGGTCTTGCATAACGGCCTGTATCAAAGCCTGCTGCCCGGGGGCGGCATATCCGCGGCCACCTTTGAAACCCGTAATGTGGACCTGCCTGAAACTCCCCAGGACTTCAGCAGCCTGGCCAAGCCCAGCAATGAAATGGGTTTTGCGGAACTGGCCCGCTTTGTACGCAAGGTGGAGCTGGAAGGTTATGATTCTTTACGGTACCGGGTGGACCTGCAGGCCAAGTTGAGCTTTCCTTTTGTATGTCTTCTCATGGCCCTTTGGGGAATCGCCCTAGCTCTCTTTAAGGAAAAGGGCCGCTTTTTGGCCCAGGGAATCATCGTGGGTTTCGGCGTGGCCCTGGGCTATTGGGTCAGCTTCAGCTATGTGCGCTCCATCTTCGGCTATTCCGGGGTGCTTCCCCCCGTGCTTGCGGTCTGGCTGCCAAACGGCGTTTTCGGGCTGGGCGGCCTATTCATGCTGACCAGCATACGCCAGTAATCCCCCCACTGAGGCATCTGCCGTCTGATATGCCAATATCCCCGGGCGCTTTGGCGGTCACGGCGCAACCCGGAATATTGGGCCGCTGTTTGGGCGGCTTGCGGGCGGGGTCGGCTTTGACCGGTTTACATGTCCAGGACTTTTCTGACTGTTTTTAAAAGATCAGCCCTGCTGGACGGTTTGCCGATGAAGTCTTTGGCCCCCATCTCCAGGCACTTGGCGAGCATGCCGTCGGACGAATAGCCGCTGGAAATAATCACCTTGACCTCAGGGTTTATTTCAAGAAGTTTTTCCAGGCACCGGACCCCGCCCATTCCCGGCATGGTCAAATCCAGAAGCACCAGCTGGATAACCTGGGAGTTCTCATCATAGCGCTCCAGGGCCTTTTCACCGTTTTCGGCTTCTAGCACGGAATAGCCTGCGTGGGACAACATGAACTTTCCCATGGTGCGCAGCATCTGCTCATCATCAACCACCAGGATGGTTTCGCCGGACCCCATGGGAAGTTGGGCATCTGTCTGACTGGTCATTTGATAAATCAATCCCTGTTGTGTAAGCAGGCGGACAGTTCATTAGTCAAATGCTGAATCAAATCTATTGCGCCACCTTCATCCTGCTTATCCTTTGCTTATAAAAAACAGCTGTCTATCAGGCCAAGCTGATCCCGCATCCGGGCTTTGGGCTTTTAAGCGGGGCCTTTCCGGCCGGCTAACCCAAAATCTTGCCCATTCCCCGCAAGATGCGCTCCGGGGCCAAGGGCATCCGGCCGGGAACCCATCCGCAGGCTTTATGCACCGCAGCGGCCAGGGCGGAAACCACTGCCCCGCCCGGAGCCCAGGTGAAGCCCTCGGGGTTTTTCCCCAGCCCGGTCTGTTTAATCCAGGGCAGATCCGCCAAAAGCGGCAAACGGTAAGAGGCCGGGCTGTTGGCCATCGCCCTCCCCTTTTCAATCTGCATGTCTTCGGTGCGGGCTATGCCCAGGCCCATGATCAAGGCCGGGGCAAAGTCACACTCCTGATTTGCGGAATGCACCAGCTCCAAAGATTCCACCTTCAGCTCCGCAGTATCCGGGTCAATGCCGGCTTCAAGGGCCAGCACCCCGCAGAACAGGGCGACATCGTCTTCGGTCCCGCCCCAGGCGGCGAAACAGGCCAGGCTCTTTGCATCATCCGCGCCCCAGCCCTGTTCAATTGCATAGTCCAGGCAGGACTTGAAGGCGTTCTCGGGCAGAACCACCGGCTCGCCGATTTCAGCGGAAAGTTCGGCCAGATCGCCCTCGCACAACTCCAACAGCCCGGGGTCGTCCACCTCAAATGGGTCCAGACCCAGGCAGGCTCCAGGCTCCAACAGATTAGCCTTGCGCACCTTCAGAGGATCAAGCCCCAAAGCCTTCGCGGCCTGGTTGAGCTGGCTTTCCAGCGCCCAGCTTGGGGCCAGGGCTCCCAGGCCCGGCAGCACATTGTAAGGCGGCAGGTTTCCGCCTACGGCGCGTACGGTGCGCTGATAGACCGGTGCGCCGTACAAGAGGTTTGCCGAAATGGCCAGCCAGGCCAGGTCCTCTTGAGACAAAAGGTCCACGCCGCACTGCAAGTCCCAGGTCTGCCGGTGAGCCAGAATTCTGCCTTCTTTATCCAGGCCCAGCTTGGAATGCACCCTCATTGCGGCGCTGCGCGGCCCCAGGGCGGATTCCTCTCTCCGGGAAAGAGCCATGCGCACCGGGCGTCCGCTCTCAAGGGCCAGGGCGGCGGCGTAAAGCTCCCAGGATTGCAGCTCGTAGGAATAGAAGTCTTTATTGGGCCGGGCCAGGCTGATAAGCTCAACGCTGTCGGGCTCAAGCCCCAAGCAGTCGGCCAGCTCGCCGGAGGCCAGTTCTATATCGGTTTCGTCCTCGTAATAAACATTGGTCCATAAGGTCAGCCCGTCGCCCCTGGGCTCCGCCAGGCAAGTCCAGGGTTCAGGAGGCACCGGGTTTATGCTTGGCAGCTCAAAGGAGTCTTCCAGCACCAAAGCCGCCCGGGAAAAGGCCGCGTCCGGATCACCCTTGGATTCGGTGTGTGAAACCAGGTTTTCTGCTTCGGCCAATGCCTGATCCCAATCCAGCAAGGCGGTCATCTCATCATATTGAACGGAAATGGAATTCACGGCTTTTTCCGCAATTTCCGGACTGGAGGCGGCCACCGCGGCCACCGGCTGCCCGGCATAGGAGGCTTCTTCAGCCGCGATCCGCTCCAAGCTGTCCGGAGGGCAGTCGACCGCCCCCAGCGCAGCCTTGACCCCGGGAATGGCCAAGGCCTTTTTCAGGTCCAGCCCGTTGATCCGGCCTCGGCTGACCGGGCTCAAGAGCATGCGGCCATACAGCATGCCGGGAAGCTTGATATCACCAACCATTTGGCAGCGGCCCCGCACCAGATCCCGGGCCGTTTGGGGGGCGCTGTGGCAATTACTCATGTTTCAACCCCTTTATCTGCTCGGCGCATAAATCAATGGCCCGCTTGGCCAGGTTCATCACGGACAAACGGCGGAAGTTGGCGCTGGCCGCCATATCGTCCAGGGGCTTTGCCGCGCGCACGCAGGAGGCCCCCGCCCGGGCCAGAAGCTGCGGTTCGGGCGCTTGACCGTCCAGCATGGCTTCAGCCTCAAAGCAGCGCACCGGAACCGGCGCCGCCCCGGCCAAGGCCAGGCGGCTTTTCAATATGCGTCCCTGTAAATCCAAGGAAAGGAAAGCGGCCACGCCAACGCAGGTTCTGCCCCCCTTGCCGTGGGGGCTGATCCGCAAATAAACCGACCCGGTCCGCTGGGGCGGGGCCGGAACCCTTACGGCCTCTATCAGTTCGAAGGGCTCCATATCAAATCCGCCGGACCCGGTGCGGATATCGCTCAAATGCACTTGCCGCCTGGAGCCCCGCTCCACCACCACCAGACTGGCGTCATAGGCCAATAGCGGAGCATAACAATCGGCCCGGCTGTCGCCAGAGGCCAGATTGCCCACCACGGTGGCCAGGTTGCGCACCTGGGGGGTGGCCATGTTCGCGCAGGCCTGGGCCAGGGCGGGATAATACTCCCTAGCTTCGGGACTGGCGGCCACCTCGGCGATGCGGGCATTGGCCCCGATCACCAGGCCGTCCTCATCCATCCAGTTCACCTTGCGCATACCCCGCACCCGGTTGAGGCTCACCACATGCAGGACATCCAGCTCGCCGGAGCGCAGTTTGGGCATCAGATCAGTGCCCCCGCTGAGCACCCGCACGCTGGTGCGGTACATGGCCAGCATATCCAGGGCTTTATCCAGCTCTGTGGGCTGGTGCAGTTCGAAACGGGGCTGGGCCATGTTTATTCCCCCTTTGCCGGGGCCAGGCTTTGGGCGGCCCGCTCCACGGCCCCTACGGCTTTGGCCGGAGCGCCGCAACGGCAGACATGGCCGTTCAAGGCCTGGCTGATTTCATCCCGGCTGGGATTCTGGTTGCGGGAAAGCAGATGGGATGCGCTCATTATCAGCCCCGGGGTGCAGTGGCCGCAGCCCACCGCACCGGACTCGATGAAGGCTTCCTGGACCGGGTGCAGGCTCCGGCCGTCCGGGGCCAGGCCTTCGATGGTCATCACCTCGCGCTGGTTCGCCTCCGCCGCCAGATACAGGCAGGCGTTCACCGCTTTATTGTCAACCAGCACCGTGCAGGCTCCGCACTCGCCCTGGCCGCAGCCCGCCTTGACGCCGCCAAGGTTCAGGTCTTCGCGCAGCACATCCAGCAGGGACCGCCAGGGATCAACCGCCAGCTCATAGGGCTCGCCGTTCACCTTAAGGGAAATAATCTTCTTGGCCACAATAAGCCTCTTTTTGGCTATCAGTTGGATATTGCAGATGTTTTTATTTTTGCCGACTGCAAAGCCTATCAGGTTGCAAAGCTCAGGTCAAGCCCGGGGAGGTAAGCCGCCATTATGGTGAATGGATTGAATCAGCCCTCGCCGACGGGATGGACGCCCGCTATTAAGCATCCATCCCATCAGCCAAAACAACCTTACATGGGCTATCAGGTTTGGGGCAGGGGTTTTGAGCGGAACAGGCTGGCGATCATGGTGATCAGCATGGCCACGGCGCTGCCCAGATGCATGAAATCCAATATGACCAGAAGAGCGGGGGGCAGGAAGAATCCGGTGTTGCGGACGGCCTTGAATGCCCCGCTGATTATCAATAGAGCCAGCAGGGTGAAGGTCCATTTGGCCCGGGGTCCCCAGGACCAGCGCTGGTCAAGCAGCCCCCGGCTGAGCACCAGACGCCAGGCCAGCATGAAAAGGATCAGCGCCGCGGACAAATAATGCATGGTGCTTACCACGAAAAAATCGGCGGCCCAGCCCATCAGGGGCAAATCGGCGATGTAATAGCGCTTGGTTATGGGCATTTGCCCGAAGCCGCTGAACAGGGCGGCGCCCAAGAGTATGCGCCAGATCACGGCGGGCAGCTTGCCGCCGGGGGAATAATCATGGCGGCTCATGCTTCACCTCCTTTTGACCCGGGGCCGTCCTGGCCTTTTTGGCCGGCAGCCTTTTTCACTCCGCTGTAAAGCTTGCCGACACCCGCGGCCACACCGGCCACCGGAGCCAATAACAAGGCCCAGGCCAGGTTCTCCTCATTTTCCATGGAGTTTGCCACTCGCCCCATATGAGGCCTGCCCCGGTTGGATTTACGTTTCTGGGGGCCTTCTTCCTTGGCGATGCGCTTGTGCTCGGCCATGACCGCTTTATTGACCTGATCAAAAGGAATGGGCGAGACGTAAAGGGTGTTGGTGCCTCCGTTTTCCACCAGGCCGTAGATATAGTCGCCATAGTCGCTCTCGGAGCGCCCGTCTTCTTCGGCCCGCTTTTTGGCCAGGGCGATCGCCGCCTGAATCTGCTGATCCCTGGGGCCTATGGACTGCACCTTTTCGGGACACACCTCTATACAGCGGGGGGTTTCGCCTTCTTTGACCAAAGAGCGGCAGCGATGGCATTTGAACATGGCCCCGTTGCCGGCCAGGCTGGGCAGTATATCCAGGTAGATGCCCACCCCGCTTTGGCGCTGGGGGATATGCCAGGGGCAGACCTTTTTGCATTTGGCTCCGCCCAGGCAGATGTCTTCGTCTATGTGCACAATGCCGTTGCTTTCCACCCTGCCCGCTCCAAAGGGGCACAGGTTGGTGCAGGGCGGGTTGGTGCAGTGCATGCAGCGGCGGGGGATATACAGCTCGCGGGTTTCACCCTTGTACTCGAACTCCAGCATTTCGACATACAGGAAGTTGTAGGGTGTCAGGCGGTCCTGCACGTCCTTTTTCTGGGACCAGTCTTCCACCGGCACCCGGCTGGGATACATCTTGGGAATGGGATCAACCGGGTCCGGCACGCTGGACTGCCACTTTTCGCGGCATGCGCCCACACACTCTTCGCAGCCGATGCACTTTTTCAAGTCCAAGACCGTGGTCAACTGCCCTCCGGGTGCAGCCTGAGCCAAATTGGGGATCAAAGCCTGGCCGGCGGCCGCCCCCACCGCGGCGGCGCCGCCCATGAGGAAACTGCGGCGCGATAGCTGGTTTTTCATATCATCAACTCCTGATTGAGATGAATACAGTATATTGTTGCACAGGGCTATTCTCCCTAGCAAATCACTTGCCAATACAGTTCGATATGGACAACTTATTAATATCAAATATTTTTATTGTTTTATTACCAAAGCATGCCGCAAACTAAACGTTAACTTGTAAAGCAAAAGTGTAAAGCACATGTAAACTAGAATAGAGCGGCATCGCCATTTCATGGAGAGCCCCCGGAGCGGCATGCCCGGCCCCGATATCAAACCGGACGGTCGCCCTTGCCGGATTGTATCCGGCGGGGTAATTTCTGTGAGGCGGTTATGAAAAAAACCAACGGGGCTGGTTGCAGTTATGACACCGCGCTGATAACTTAGCTGGGGTGAAAGGTGCGGCAACAATGGAAAACTCAGCAAATCCCACATTGCATCTGGAAGAACTCAGGCAATTCGAAAACCTTATGCGCCAACTGCGCATGGACCGGCTTTCAGACCGCTTGAAGCTGGTTGACGTGTTTTTGAACAGTGAAGAGCACCACACCGCCAAGGGCTGGCAGGAGCATTTGCGGTCTGTGGGCATTGATCTGGAGCTCGGCTTTGTGGCCGAAACCTTGAGCCTGTTGACCAAATTGGGCTTGGCCAACCAGCGGCGTTTTTTGGACGGCCCCTCGCGCTATGAACACCGCCATCTCAATGAGCACCACGATCACCTTATATGCACCCGCTGCGGGTCCATAAAGGAGTTTCACCATCCCGAGCTGGAGGACTTCCAGAACCGCATCATGGAGGAGATGGGTTTTCATCCCTTGCGCCACCGCTTGCAGGTTTATGGCCTGTGCAACAAATGTCTGGCCTCCCGGGAACCCGCCATGCCTCTATCCATGGCCACTGCGGGCGAAAAGCTGAAAGTGCAAAGGATCGGGGGAGGCGAACGGGCCCGCAAGCATCTTAGCGACATGGGGCTCAATGCGGGCACCGAGCTGACGGTGATCAGCTCCAACGGCGGACCTTTGGTGGTCGCGGTGAGGGGCACCCGCATTGCCCTGGGCAGAGGGGCGGCCCAAAAAGTGATGGTCAGTCAAATTGAATCCTAACCCACTTGTGATCCCACCTTTAATGACTATCTTTCTAGGTAGTTAGCAAGTTATAACCGGAACCGGACAGCGAGGACCGTTTAAAACCTACAAAATTAGTTGGATTTTTACTTGACCGGATGTTAGCCTAGCCTTATTTTTTCAAAGTGTGCTAACACGACCCAAAAGGAAACAACATGGCTGAACAAATGGTGATGCGTGCAATGAAACCCGGGCAATCGGCCAAAGTGATCCGGGTGGGAGCCAAGGGCGAACTGGGCCGCCGAATCCGTGAGATGGGTCTGGTTCCCGGCACCGAAATCATGGTCATCGGGCGGGCCCCCTTGAAGGACCCGGTAGAGATAAAACTCAGGGGTTACAACCTCACCCTGCGCAACAATGA
This sequence comes from Desulfarculaceae bacterium, assembly GCA_963675675.1. Lineage (GTDB taxonomy): Bacteria > Desulfobacterota > Desulfarculia > Desulfarculales > Desulfarculaceae > Dethiosulfatarculus. The sequence continues at coordinate 4,415,583 of OY776512.1, read as the reverse complement.
AGCTGACTTTATCAAGGTCGAGCTGGGCTGAGTTCAATGGGTAAACCAGCCTATACATTAGCCCTGACAGGCAACCCCAACGCGGGCAAGACCTCCCTGTTCAACGGCCTTACCGGCGCCCACCAGCACGTGGGCAACTATCCGGGCGTCACGGTGGAAAAAAAATCCGGCGTGGTCAGCTTTGAAGGAACAACTCTGAATATTGTCGACCTGCCGGGCACCTACAGCCTTACGGCTTATTCTTTGGAAGAACTGGTTGCGCGCAATTTCCTGATTGGCGAACGGCCCGATGTGGTGGTGGATGTGGTGGACGCATCCAACCTGGAGCGCAACCTGTATTTGGCGGTGCAGCTTTTGGAACTGGGTGTGCCCCTGGTTATCTGCCTCAATATGATGGATGTGGCCGAGCAGCGCGGCATAAAAATAGACCTGGAGGCTTTGAGCAAAGCCCTGAACACCCCGGTGGTGCCCACGGTGGCCCGCAAGGGGCAAGGCCTGGATCAGCTATTGGAGGTCTGCGTCCAGGTGGCGGGCCAGCACAAACCCTGGATTCCCCTGGAGCTGTCCTACGGCCTGGATATCAACGAGGCCTTGAGCGAGGTGCGGGACATCCTGCAGGGCCGGGAGCCCCGGCAGGGCCTCATCTCGGCGCATTGGCTGGCGGTGAAATGCCTGGAGCGCGATACCGAGGTCATGGAACAGCTGGCCCTGGATGAGGCGCTCAAACAAAAGCTGCAGCCCGTGATGGACCGGGTGAGCCAGCATCTGCAACGCACCCTGGACGACGATCCCGAATCGGTCATAGCAGACTACCGCTATGGCTATATAACGGGTATCACCCGTAAAGCCGTAAGCTCCGAGATAGAAATGCGGGTGGATTTTTCCGACAAAGTGGACCAGGTGCTTACCAACCGTTTCTTTGGGCCGCTGTTCTTGCTGACGGTGCTTTACGGCATCTACCAGTTTGTGTTCTGGGCCAGCGAGGTGCCGGTGGGCTGGCTGGAGGGCCTGTTTAGCTGGCTGGGCGCAGGCCTGGAAGCCGGTCTGCCCGAGGGGGTGCTGCGCTCTTTACTGGTCAGCGGAGTAATAGACGGCGTGGGCGGGGTGCTGGGTTTTGCGCCCCTTATCATGTTCATGTTCTTTGCCATCGCCATTTTGGAAGATTCGGGCTACATGGCCCGGGTGGCCTATCTTTTGGACCGGGTCCTGAGGACCTTCGGGCTGCACGGCAACTCGGTTATCGGACTTATCGTGGGCGGAGGCATCAGCGGCGGCTGCGCGGTGCCGGGCATCATGGCCACCCGCACCCTGAAAGACCCCCAGGCCCGTTTGGCCACCATATTGGTGATTCCCTTCATGAACTGCGGGGCGAAGCTGCCGGTGTATTCCGTTTTGATCTCGGCCTTTTTCGCGGGGCAAAGGGCCATGATCCTGTTCGGGCTGACTATTATCTCCTGGGGCTTGGCCCTTACAGCAGCCAAGATACTGCGCTCCACTCTTTTGGGCGGGGAGCAGGCCCCCTTTGTCATGGAGCTGCCCCCTTACCGCACCCCCACCATCAAGGGGCTCATGATCCACACCTGGGAGCGCACCTGGCAGTATGTCAAAAAGGCCGGAACCATAATCCTGGGGGTCAGCATCCTGATTTGGGCCCTGATGACCTATCCCGGCATGCCCGCAGATCAAGCGGCCCAATATGAGCAGCGCATTCAGCAGGCCCAGACCCAGGAGGCCAAGCAGGAATTGCAAAAGGAGATGGCCCAAAAAGGTCTGGCCGGAACCATCGCGGGCGGCATCGGCCAAAGCCTCACCTATTTGACTGATCCTTTGGGGTTTGACTGGCGCACCAACGTGGCTCTGGTGGGCGGTTTCGCGGCCAAGGAAGTGATTGTCTCCACCCTGGGCACGGCCTACAGCCTGGGCGTGGTGGATGCGGAAGAATCGGCCAGCTTGTCCGAGCGCTTGGCCAAGGAGCCCGGATGGTCCCCGCTCAAGGCCTTCACGCTCATGATATTCGTAATGATCTACGCACCATGCCTGGTCACGGTGGTGATGATACAACGTGAGACCAAGTCTTGGAAATGGGCTCTATTCTCCATTATATACACCACGGCCTCGGCTTACGTTCTGGCCTTCATCATTTACCAGGGCGGAAAGCTCTTGGGCCTGGGCTAAAACAATAGAGCCGATCGGAGGTTTGATATGTGGCAGAGCATCATAGCCGGAGCGGTTGTGCTTGCGGCCGCGATTTATGTATTTGCCAGGCTGCGCCGCAATCTTAAACCCCGGCCCGGCCAGAGCTGCGGCTGCGGCTGCGGGACCTGCGGCTTGGGAGACACATGCAATGAAGCATCAAACACCCGGCCCGCTCCATTCATCCTGGATCCTGAATCAGATAAAAAAGCATGATCCGGTCTGCCGGAGCCTTGAAACGGCCGCAGTCTTCCGGGGGAGGGGCCGCGGCCATTACCGCATAAAAAGAAAATTTCCGTATATTGATGCTTATGCGGACAGTATTGGAGCGGGATAACAGCCGGGTTGATGAGCCTTCATCTTGAGACCGGGTCAGGCAAGGGCCGGCCGGCCCAGGAAATCAATTCCATGATTTGTTCCTTATCAAGCCCTTTAAGAAATCCCGAGTCATCCTCCGGCACGACGCTTTCAATCAAACCCCTCTTTTTATCGATCATGGCAGATATCTTTTCTTCCAGGGTGCCGGCGGTAACCAGCTTGAAAATCTGCACGCCGCGCCGTTGCCCGATGCGATGAACCCTGTCCGTGGCCTGGTTCTCCCTGGCCGCATTCCACCACCGGTCATAATGAATAACAACCGATGCCGCCACCAGGTCAATCCCCACGCCGCCCGCCTTCAGGCTGCCCACGAACACCCGGCAATCCGGATTTTCATTGAATTCGGCGATGATGGCTTCCCGGTTGCGGCTTTGGCCGGTTAGCGAAGTGCAGCCCACCCCCAGGTCCGACAGATGAGATTCAATGATTTTTATCATGTCCAGGTACTGACTGTAGACCACGATTTTTTGGCCGCTGTCCAGGCTCTCTTCCAAAAGCTCCTCAAAAAGATCCCATTTGCCGGATTCATACTGGCGGTGGTTTTCCCAGTCGCCGTTCACCAAGGCGGGATGGCAGCATATCTGCTTCAGTAAATTGAGCAGCGCGAATATATGCATGTAGGGGATGGACCGGTCCCGGCGCCGCACCAGTTCCGCCAATTGGCTGCCCCGGCCGCTCACCGCGTCGCGGTACAACTTGACCTGATCCTCGCTCAAGGGGCAGGTGCGGATATCTTCTATTTTGGGGGGCAATTCCTTGAGCACGGAGCTTTTCAAACGCCGCAGCACAAAAGGTGAGACCAAACGTCTTAATTGATCCCGCATCCGGTGCGCGCCGTCCCCATTGGCTGTTTTTACATACCGGTCCTGAAATTCCCGGTCCGCGCCCAGGCAGCCGGGCAAAACCAGATCGAAAATGGCTTTCAGCTCCTCCAGCCGGTTTTCAATGGGGGTTCCGGTGAGCCCTATTTTTTGTGCGGCCGGCAGCCCGCGCGCCGCCTGGTGGGACTTGGTGTCCGGGTTTTTCAGGTGCTGGATCTCATCGAACACCACCAGGCCCCATGGCACCCGGCTTAATGCCTCGGCGTCATTGCGCAGTATGCCGTACGAGGTCAACACCACGCCCCGGCCGTTAAGAGCCTCCGCCAGGTCGCGTTGAGCGCCGTGATACACCCATGCCGCCAGACCCGGCGCATGCTCGGTTATCTTGTTCAGCCAGTGACTCAAAACAGTGGTCGGGCAGACCACCATCATGGGCCCGGGGTCGCTCTCATCCTCCAACAGGCTGACCATAAGGGCCATGGCCTGATGGGTCTTGCCCAAACCCATGTCGTCGCACAAAAGGCCGCCCAGGCTGTTTTCAGCCAGAAAACGCAGCCAGTTGAGTCCGGTTTCCTGATAGCCCCGCAGGCCGCTGCTCAGCCCATGCAGTTCTGGTTTGGGCCGGGCCGGCTTTAGCTCCATCAACCGCTTCAGAAGCCTTGCGCGCTCCTTGTCTCCGGTCAGCTTCATGGGGCTGCCGCTGATTCCCTTCAGCCTCAGCAGGTCCATGCGGGACAATCTGACCCGCTCGGCACCGTCAAGCTCCCGGTCAAGATAAAAATCCAGTCCACCAAAGGCCTCGGCTTGACAATCCACCCAGCCGCCGGGGATGCTCACATAGCGTCGGCCTTCCTTTTTGGCTTGGATGACTTCGGCCAGGGAGATGCTTTGGTTGCCGAATCCATAGCGCACATCCAGCCAGCACCAGTCGCGCTCCAAGGCCTCAACCCCCACTTCCACCCGGTCGAATTGCTTCTCTATTGCAATCCGCCTAACAGCCTGATCCACCAGATATTTTCTTTCTTTTATCTCCCGGGCGTTTTCCTCCAAAAAGCCGGGAACCTGAGCCTTTTTCAGGGTCATCCTGACCGGGGACTTGAACCTGCGCTCCGGCCCTTCGGGACGCTCCAATTCGGCCATCACGCCCAGTTCTTTGACGTAAACCAGATTTCCGTATATGAAACGCTCCAGGCCCTCCCGGTCAAGGTAGTAGTCCTCGCCGTCTTCTTGAAGCATTCGCACCATGGGCCGGATATCCAGGTCCAACTCGGTGGTGGCGCTTATTTTGAATATGGACTTTAGGGGCACGGGATGAATCCCCATGCCGTTTTGAGTGGGGAGGCGGTCCCCCAAAGCCATTAGAATCTGCTTTACCAAACCGCGCGGAACGTTCAGACGCAAAAGATCCATCCCCCCAAGCTGCTGCACGATGAGGTTGAATTCACCGGTTGTTTCATCTACCGAGGGATTGAATACCAGACCGGAATCTCCGTGGGCGTGATAGCCATGGTAGGCGAGTCTGTGCCAAAAACCCTTTTGAAATGAGGTGCTGTTGGTGTCGAATCCTTTTTCAGCCAATGCCCTTTCGTAGGGAGTGTAGGTCATCCGGGCCAGGTGTTCCAGGGCTTCAAAGCGGCCGTGGAGCTTTCCCGGGCCATCGCCGGGAAGTTTGCCCAAGCGGTCCAACAGCAAGATGGCGTCTTGGCCCGGGGAATAGTAACGCAGCATCTCCTTATTCTGGGATGAAAGAACCCTGATGAAGCCCGTCTCTTTTTGGCTGACGTTTTCAGCCGACACCGTTCCGGGTTTTTCCCTATCGTTTTGGCTTAGAACCCTGGCCAACTCCGCCCAAGGGCTGGTTTCAAATAAATCATATGGCTGCCGGCCGCCGGATCTATCCAGAAACGATTTGTAAATAGAGGTCAGCTCCAGGATGTGGCGGCAGGTCTTTTTTTTATATGAAGGGCAGGTGCATCCCCTGAAGCCCGATATTTCCCTGGTTTTCAAAACCAGCGAGGCAAACCCCGGCTGCCTGTCATCCGGTTCAGGGGCCAGGGTCAATCCGTTGCGAAAAAACTCGATGCGTTCAAAACCTGGCGCCGAAATAGGATTCTTTGGATTTTCCGAAAGCATTTTAGGGTGATTTTTCACTATTTGATCATGAGTTGGCATATCAAGAAACGCAGGTGAATCCGACCGGCCTCAGTCCAATTCAGAGAAAACCTCGGCCATGCAACCATTGCCGCAACTTGCGGCCAGGATTGTCTGTCCGGGACAAATTCCTAAAGATTTCATGACCGCTTCAATTTCAGACATTCCCTGGGAAAATTCAAATCCGGGCATTATTGATCAATCCCTTTAATTTCATAACAATGTAATATTCGCAGCAGACAATCAGAAATTTAATATGAAATCACCCCGGCTTACCGGTCTGGCTCCAAAAACCGTGGTTCGGAAGCTCACCACCCCACGGGAGTTGCCTTTTTGCGCAAACTACCTTATACCGCTCCCGGCTTGTTATGCTTTTGATTATTCAGGCTATCATCACCGGCGCTTTTGCAAGCTAGCATAAAACGCAAAACCGGAGCAAGCCACAGATGGGCATGCATGGGTGACGTTGCTTGCATGATCCAGTTTGACCCCAAAAACCGGCTTGTGGCATACTGATACTGTTAATATTAGGGCTTTTATCTTGCCAATATTCCTGGTGAAAAAACCGGTTATGCTCATATGAAAGGAGCCTGGCGCCAAGGGAAACTGCAAAGACGGACATAATGGGCCAAAATGACGAGGAAACAACAATCGTTTTCATACGTCAAATGAAAACACTATTCAGGGCCATATAAACGGTAATCCTGGAGACAGGCGGCACCCCGGGGCAGCTTGCAGGTCAATTCAAAAACCAAAAATGGGCAGCAAAAACAGCGGGAGTCTAAGCATGAAAAAACCTTTGTGGAATATCGCTTTGAGCATGGTTCTCATCTTGGCCCTGGCCGTTCCGGCCATGGCGGTAAAAACCAACTTTCCCGAGGTAGTGTTTATTCTGGATGCATCCGGCAGCATGTGGGGCCAGGCCGCGGGCAAGCACAAAATACAAATCGCAAAAGAGGTGATGACCCAGATAGTGCCGGCCCTGCCTAAAGAGGTCCGGGTGGGACTGGTGGCATACGGGCACCGCCGCAAAGGTGACTGCCAGGACGTGGAGACCCTGGTGCAGCCGGGCAGCCAGGACCGGACCGGGCTTCTGGCCAAGGTCCAGGCGCTCAGCCCAAAGGGCAAAACCCCCATCGCCAGTTCGGTCAGGCAGACCGCCGAGGCCCTGAAAACCAAGGAGAACGAGACCACCATCGTGCTGGTTTCGGACGGTATGGAAACCTGCAATGACGACCCCTGCGCGGTCATAAAAAGCCTCAAGCAAAGCGGAATCAAATTCGTTTTGCATGTCGTTGGCTTTGATGTGAACCAGCAAGGTAAAAAGCAGCTTGAATGCCTGGCCGGAGCCGGCGGCGGCAAATTTTTCGCGGCCTCCGACGCGGGCAGCCTCCTGGCCGCCTTTGAGACCGTGAAAAAAGAAGTGGTCCAAAAGGTGGCAAAGGCCAAGACCAAAAAGACCAAGGCCAAATCCCGCCTGGGCAAGCTCAGCATCAGTCTGCCCGAAGGATCGGCCCGGACCCTGGCGGGGGTGCGCATCGTCAGGGCCAAAGACAATAAGACCGTCAAAGAGGCTGAAAAGGCCGCCGGGACCCATCCCTTGCTGGCGGGTAAATACCAGGTGTATCTGCTCTATGCCAACACCAATTACCGCAAGCCGGATGTAGTCGACATAGGCGTTTACGAGGTGGCGGGCGGCGAGACCGCCAAAATCGAACTGGGGGCTTTGGCCGTAAACATAGCCAAGCCTTTGGGCGATACCGTTTCGGGCCTGGATTTGGTGAACCTGGACAGCGGAAAGCCTTATCTGCGCCACCTGCCGGGCGATAATAACTACTATCTATTCAGAACCAGGCCTCTGCCCGCCGGCAGGTACAGCCTGGGGTTTGTGCTGGGCCGCAACAAGGAGCCCCATATCATGGCGCCCGAGATAAACATCATCGCGGGGAAAACCACGACCTTCACCCTGGATTCGGGCATCCAGCTTAAAAAAGCGTCCGGTTCCGATGTGCGGGCCTGGAAGCTTACCAAGGCCGGGACGGATGAAGAGGCCATCTCGGTGGCCCGGCGCTTTGACAACGACTGGCCGATTTGGCGGGCCATCCCGGTTCCGCCGGGAAGCTATGATTTGTGGGTGACTGTTAAGGGCATGGCCGAGCCCTTGCCGGTGGGCGAGGGAGTGGAGGTGATCAAGGGCCAGACCCTGGAATTTGACACCGGGCTGTAATTGCAAACGGGCCGCGCCCGGCCAGCCGGGCCGGGTGCGGTCAGGCGGCCAGGTCATCCAGATAAGACAAAAGGGGGGCAAAGCTGCGCTGCAAGGTGGAGTCCTTTTTCTGCATGCCGTAGAGCACCGAGGCCCCCACCATGCTGGCAAAGATCATCTCGCTCATTGCCTCGGGCTCCACCTCCGGCTTCAGCTCTCCGGCCTCGCGGGCGTCTTCCAGCATCTGGCGGATTATCCGTTTCACTCCGTCAAAGCCTTTTTGCAGCTGCGCCGCAAAGTCCTCCCGCTGGTCGTCCAGTTCCACCGCCAAGGTGATGAAGATGCAGCCTCCGGGGATATTTTCCGCGTCCTTGAGATACAGTCTCTGGTAGTTATCCAAAAAGAGACGGATTTTTGCCAAGGGGCTATGCAGCTTGTCAAGATCTTTCAATACCTTGGCCTGCCAGATGCCCCGGGCCCTGATCAATACCGCCTCAAACAGTTCATCCTTGCTCTTGAAATGATTGTAAAGCCCGCCTTTTGAGGCTCCGGCGGCGCTCAGGATATCGTCAATGGAAGTATTCAGAAAACCCTTGAGTGAAAAGAGCCTCAATGCTTCTTGGATTATTTTGTCTTTCAGAGTCAAGCTCTCACCTCATGGGGCCAAATTGGGAAAGGCCTGGCGCAGGCATTCTTGTTCGCCAGGCCATAGCATAATAAAAAGTCAGCCTTGCGGCGGGAAACCTGCACCATGGGTCTCCCGCCGCAAGCGGGTCTATTTTTTAGCGGGCTCCGTAACTTCCTCGTCCACTCCGGCCAGCTTTTTGGCTGTGGCCGCGTACTTCTCCAAGGGGGTCAGGCCGAACACCACCATGCGGGCGCCGTCGGGGGAACCGCCGCCGTGCATGCAGCCCGGCACTCCGCCGCCCAGGGTCAGCCATTCGATCAGCCGGGCGATGCGGGCCCGGGATTCCCCGGAGCACTCCCCGGCTTTTAAAAAGCGCTTGATCAAGGGACCGTATTCGGGATTCTCAATATCCTTGTACGACGGAATACAGCCGGTCTCCGCGATGCCGCCGCCTATCTCCTGGGCCAGACGCTTGGTCTCATAGGGCAGGGTGGCCACATGGATCTTGTTGGTGTGGCCGGTGAGGGTGTCGGCCAGCCAGACCCCGCTGGGGTGCTTGGTTCCCAGGGCGATTGCCCCGATGCCCATGGCATAGGTGGTTTCGTTATTGGTCTCCATTTGGATCAGTTTATCCTTGAACACCTTTGCGCTTAAGCCGTTGGCCCGGGCGATGAGCGCCGAAGCCCCCACCATCATGTCGCCCTGGCCCGCTACGCAGGCCCCGATGCAGGAGCGGTAGGTAGAGGTGAACCGGGTGATCAAAGGCAGGGTGAATTTGTATTCCCCGGCCAGGAAGACATGCTTAGTGGGTACGAACACATCCTCGAAGAACAGATAGGCCTGGGTGACGCCGGCCTCATTGGGATTGTCGAACCCTTCCTCCAGGTCGCGGGTGTCGCTGGGCCGCCGGGCCTCCACTATGGTAAGGCCCTCCACATCACGGGGCACCACACAGGCCAGGGCGTAATCCGCATCCGGCTCGCCGTAGGCGCTGCCCGGCATAAGGAATATCTCATCGCTGGAAGCGGTGCCGCAGATCATCACCTTGGCCCCGCGGATCACGATCCCGTCATCGCGGCGCTCCACGATGTGCAGGTTGCTGTCCGGATCGGCCTGCTGATGGGGTTTCAGCTTGCGGTTGCCCTTGGCGTCGGTGAGCGCGCCCGCGCCCATGGTCCCCTGGGCCTGCATTTCCAGCACGTGCGCCTTGAGGCGCTCATGATAATCGGTGCCCATGGCCTCGTCCACTTCATGGGTGACCGACCACAGCACGTTGATGGCGTTCCAGCCCACGCACAGGCCCCCCACGCAGGTGCCGCTTTGGTGGTACATTTCGCGTTTCAGCTTTGAGTTATAAATCATCTCCTCCGGCGTGGTCATCAAGGAGGTGTGGCGCAAAATGGTCTCGCCGGTGAGGCTTGAAGTGGTGGTGAAAAGATCGGCCAGTTCGGGATTGTGGGCGGCGTCAAGGCCGCGGCAGTGGGCCTCGACGGCGCGGCGGGTTGCCGGATGGGTGGTTACATCTTCAATGCGCTCCCCAAACTTGTGGATATTGGGACGCATTGCCTTCAACTTCGCCAAGTATTCTTCCCTGGTGCGTAACGGCATGAAAGGCCTCCAATCATTGTACGGATCGCGTAATGGGCTTACAGCAATACATGTTGAGTCATGGGCTAGCCCGGGGACAACACCCGCCCCGGCCTCAAAACAAGACCGACCGGTTGGTCGTGTTTATACCATTACTGGGAATCCCCCAGGCCGGTCAAGGAAATTCTCAACTAAAACCGCGATGGGTTTCGGAGCGCAAACACGTTGCAGACAATCAATATTTGCAATCGGAATAGTAGCCTATGCATTGATCTTCTGTCACGGGTTCAGCCCGGGCCGCCTCATTCTGCTGCATAGGAGTGCAGTCCGGCCAGGAGCAGGTTCACCCCCAAGAAGGTGAAGACCACGCAGCCAAAGCCGATGATGGAAAACACCGCCAGGCGGGTGCCCTGCCAGCCGCGCAGATAGCGGCTGTGCAAAAAGGCCGCATAAACCAGCCAGGTTATCAGGGACCAGGTCTCTTTGGGGTCCCAGCCCCAATAGCGGCCCCAGGCGCTGTCCGCCCAGATCGCGCCGGTGATTATGCCGGCGGAAAGCAGGATGAAGCCGATGACCACGGTCTGATAGATCAACTCATCCAGGAGCATGGCCTTGGGATTGTCCGGAATGGGGCCCTGCTTGGTGAACAGGTACATGAAGCCGAGCGCGCAAGAAACCCCGAAACCGGCATAGCCCAAAAAACAGGTGATTACATGGGCAATCAGCCAGTTTGATTTCAGGGCGGGAAGCAGCGGCTTTATCTCCGGGTCCAGGTTTTCCAGCGCGCAATAGGCCAAGGCAAAAAAGGCCAGGGGAACCGCAAAGGCCCCGATGCCTTTCATCTGGGTTTTCCATTCCAGCAAAAGATAGACCAGGGCAATGGTCCACGAGAAAAACACCAAGGATTCGAAGAAATTGGAAAAAGGAGCGTGCCCGTGGCCCAGCTCGTATGAACCCAGCCACCTGAGGATTATCATGGCGCTGTGGACCGCAAACACCGCCCAGGTCAGCCACGAGGCGGCTTTGCCAATGGCTTCGCTTTTGAAAACCCAATAACACAAATACAAAACCGAGGCCGCCAAATATGCGAACATTACCGGGCTGAAAAGCTCTTGGCTTATCTGATGCACTGATTTATTCCTCCCCTGGGGCCTGAGGTTTCAGGGCCATGGCCAGGCCCGAGAGCAGTCTCCGCATTTGGGGGCGGTTTTTGTTTATGCTGCCGGAAAGCTCCACCCGGCAGCCCCCGGTCTTTTGGGGCGTCACCCGGATCCACACTTTTTTGTGCGAGCCGTAAAAAGTGATGATAAAGCCCAAGACCATCAGGCCGCAGCCGATCCACACCCACCAGACTCCAGGGTCGTTTTTGACCTGCAGACCGGTGTACCAGCCCACTTTGACCGAAAGAATCTCGAACCTGATGTCGTGGGGATCACCACCCATGGCTGCGGGAATCTTGAAACCGGGGGCAAAAGCTGAGATTTGATGCTTGCGGCCCTGCGGGTCCTGCATCAGGATGCGGGCAAAGGGCCCATTGTACTTATCGCCCATGTTGATCTTATCGCGGAATTCCATGATGCCCGCCGAGACCCCGCCGGGCAGCTTGGTCCATCTGCGCCAAAGAAGATCAACCTCGTGAGATTCGCCGCCCTGGATCATGCGGGCCTTGAACTCGGTGGGGCTCTGGCCCCTGAAGGACTGGTAAAAGGTGATCCCGCCCCATTCAAAGGGATGATTCATGGTTAGAGAGGCCTTGGCCGCTTCCGTGCCGTTTTCTATGAAAACCAGGTCCGAACGGAATTCGGAGGGGGTGTTCTTGAATTTCTCATAATAGGTTTCGGTGTATTTATCCAGGCGCACCTTGAATCCCAAAGGATAGCTCCCGCCGCCATCCAGCTCGGCCTGGCTTTCGCTTTGGCCTTCGTGAATGACCATGGTGCCGTTCATGCCCCAGATATTGGTGATGATGGCCCCCGCGAAAATGAGCAGCACGCTGGCGTGGACCACATAGACCCCGAAGCGGGTCCAGGCCCCTTTTTGGGCGAAGACGGTGATGCCCTCCGCGGCTTGAGCCCTAAGGGGCGTGGAAAGCTTGGAATTCAACAGCGCCTCGGCCTTGGAGGCCAGCTCGGCGGGATCGCCCGTACAGTCCAGGATTTCGTTGGGCTGGGGGAAGCGCTCCAGATCCAAGTGGGGGTCCTTGTTCACGATTTTGACCACCGCGGGCAGGCGTTTTAGGGAGCATATGATCAGGTTCACCGCCAAGAGCGCCAGGAGGAACACAAACCAGGGAGCATGATAGGCGTCATCCAGGCCCAGGCCGATGATCAGGTTACCCATTTTGCCGAATTTATCCAGATAAAGCTGGGTTTGGGCCTTTTGAGGCAGCACGGTTCCGGCAATGGATGTGACGGCCAGGATGATAAAAAGAAAAAAGCTAAGTTTGACCGAAGCCAGAAACTCTATGAGTTTGCTGGCAAAATCGGGTTTCTGGTCCTTGGACACGGAACCTCCAGGAGACTTGCAGCCCAGCGGTTTGGGTTCTAAAGCACAAAAAACAATGAACGAAATTCAGGAAAATCTACCAAACAAGTAGGTTCTTCACAACATATTCTGACACTATTTAAGAAAAGATATTAACTGCCGCGGCCATTTGCCAATGCTTTGAAGCTCACCTCTCCCCGGCCCAAAAGGTCGTGCAGGTGCACCACCCCCAAAAGCCGGCCGTCTTGATCCACAAGGGGCAAGGCGGTGATAAGCTTGGACTCCATTATGGTGAGGGCGTGCGCCGCTTTGTCATCCGGGTGGATGCATAAAGGATCGGGGGTCATCAATTGGCTCACCGGAGTTTCGGCCAGGTTGACGCCCTCAAGCAGCTTGCGCCGCACGTCGCCATCTGTGAATATGCCCAAAAGGGTTTGGCCCCGGGTGATCAGCACCGTGCCTATATCACCCCGGTCCATCACCTTCAGGGCTTCGGCCCCGCTGGCCTCGGGCCCCACGCTGGGGGTCCGGTCTCCGCCCAGGGTCGTCACCTGGCTGACGGTCAGGGACAGGCGCTCACCCAGTTTTCCGGCCGGGTGGCGGGCGCGGAAATCATCTTCCTTGAAATGGCGGTTTTCCATCAGCACCACGGCCAGGGCGTCCCCCATGGCCAGCGAAGCGGTGGTGCTGGTGGTGGGGGCCAGGTTCAGGGGACAGGCCTCGCGCTCCACCTTGCAGTCCACCACGGCGTCGGCCGCCTGGGCCAGGGCGGATTCAAGGCCGCCGGTAAAGGCGATGAGCTTGGCCCCGGCCTCCTTCAAGGCCGGCAGCAGTTCCACCAGTTCGCGGGTCTCGCCGGAGTTGGAAAGGGCCAAGACCACATCCCCCCGGCTGACCACGCCCAAATCCCCGTGCTGGGCCTCCACGGGATGCAGATAAACCGCCGTGGTGCCGGTGCTGGCCAGAGTGGCCATGATTTTGCGGCCCACAATTCCGGATTTGCCTATACCGGTGGTGACCACCTTGCCCTTGCTTTCCAGAATGAGCGTTACCGCCTTCTCAAACCCTTCACCCAGTCTATCCTTAAGCTGCAAAATGCCCCGGGCCTCAAGCTCCAGGACATCCTTCGCGGTTTTCAAATATTGAGACACTTAGCACTCCAGGCTGTACTTGTGCTGTCCGGGGTCGATCTCCACCGGATAGTCACCGTCGAAACAGGCCAGACAGAAATAATCCTTGCCGGCCTTGGTGCTCTTCAAGAGCCCGTCAATGGAAAGATAATTCAAAGAATCAAGACCTATCATGTTGCCGATTTCTTCCACGCTGTGTTTGCAGGCGATAAGCTCGCCCTTGGTGGAAAAATCGATGCCGTAATGGCAGGGGAAGCGGTGGGGAGGGCAGGCCACCAGCATGTGCACCTCGCTGGCCCCTATCTCCCGGATATTCTTGACCCTGGCCATGGTGGTGGTGCCCCGGATGATGGAGTCTTCGATGATTATCACCCTTTTCCCCTTGATCAGCTCCTTTACCGGATTGAGCTTTACCTTGACCCCGAAATCCCGGCTGCTCTGGCTGGGCTGGATGAAGGTGCGGCCCACATAGTGGTTGCGGATCATGCCCATCTCAAAGGGAAGCCCGGTGGCCTTGGCATAACCCAGGGCGGCGTAGTTGCCGCTGTCGGGGAAGGGCATCACAAAATCACCGCTGATCTCGGGATGGTCCTCGGCGAGCTGGGCGCCCTGGCGTTGGCGCACCGTGTATACGGTTTGGCCGTATATGTTGGAGTCGGGCCGGGCGAAATAGATGAACTCGAAGATGCAGTGGGCGCAACGCTGCTCCTCAAACGGCTTGACCGATTCCATGCCGTTTTCATCCATGAAGATCACTTCGCCGGGGTCCACATCGCGCAGATAGCGGGCCCCTATCAGGTCCAGGGCGCAGGTCTCGGAGGCCACCACATAGGCGTCTTCCAGCCTGCCCAGGCACAGGGGCCGGAATCCCTGGGGGTCCCGGGCCGCCACCAGCCTGTTTTCGGTCATCATGAGGAAGCTGTAGGCCCCCCGCACCTGTTTGAGCGCATCCAAAAAGGCCTGCTTGAATCCGCTCTTGTCCATGCCCCGGGCGATGAGGTGCATCACGACCTCGGTATCCATGGTGGACTGGAATATGGAGCCCTCCCGCTCCAGGCCCATTTTCAGCTTGGCCGCGTTTACCAGGTTGCCGTTGTGGCCCAGAGCCATGGTGGTGCCGGAAAAATTCACGATGAAGGGCTGCACATTGGCCAGCACCGAGGAGCCCGTGGTGGAATAGCGCACATGACCGCAGGAGATATGCCCGTTTAAGCGGGCCAGGTCTTGGGGTGAAAACACGTCCGGCACCAGGCCCATGTCGCGCTTTTCAGTGAAATGCTTGCCGTCGGACACCACGATGCCGGCGGATTCCTGTCCGCGGTGCTGCAGGGCGTAGAGCCCGTAATAGGTTAGCTCCCCGGCCTGGGGGTGTCCATACACCCCGAATACGCCGCAGGATTCCTTGGGTCCGTCGTATTCCAACTGTCTCATGGGCAATCATCCCAATTATTAAGTGACAAGCCGTCCTTCATGGCCCCGGCCCGCTTCTAGCTCATGCTGCCGTACCAATCCTGCAAGGCTCTCACGCCCAGGTGCTCTTCGTCGATAAGCGCTTCTATGGCGTCGGCGGTGGCCCGGGCAAGCGGTGTGGTGGTTATATAGGGCAGGCCGCGGTCTATGGCGGTACGCCGGATTTCGTAGGCGTCCCGGGTGGAGCCGCGGCCCACGGCGGTGTTGATCACCAAGTCGATCTTGCCGTCCCGGATGCGGTCCACCACGTTGGGCCTGCGGGTGGCGCTGACCTTATACACCTGGCTGGAGGGCACACCTTCCATCTCCAGATAGCGCTGGGTGCCGGTGGTGGCCACTATATTGAATCCCAGTTCGAAGTACTTACGCACAATGGGCGCCGCCTTGGCTTTATCCTCATCCATGACGCTCACAAACACGGTGCCCTTTGTGGGTAAAATCTGGCCCGCCGCAAGCTGGCTCTTGGCCACGGCCAGGCCCAGGGTGCGGTCTATGCCCATCACCTCGCCGGTGCTGCGCATTTCGGGCCCCAGGACCGGGTCCACTCCCGGAAAGCGCACAAAGGGAAACACGGCTTCTTTGACCGAGATGTGCTCCGGCTCCACGCTCTTGGTGATGCCCTGCTCTTTAAGGCTCACCCCGGCCATGACCTTGGTGGCCACCTTGGCCCAGGGAATCCCGGTGGCCTTGCTCACAAAGGGAACCGTTCGGCTGGCCCGGGGGTTCACTTCCAGGATGTAAAGCAGGCCGCCCATTATGGCGTACTGCACATTCATCAGGCCGCGCACTCCCAGCTCAAAAGCCAGGGCCTTGGTGGCGTCCTTGATCTCATCCACCATGGCCCGGCCCAACTCCCAGGGCGGCAGCACGCAGGCGGAATCGCCCGAATGGATGCCGGCCTGCTCGATGTGCTCCATGACCCCGGCCACCACGCAGGTCTCGCCGTCGCACACCGCGTCCACGTCAACCTCAATGGCGTCTTCCAAGAATTTGTCTATCAAAATGGGGTGGTCCGGGCTGGCCTGCACCGCGGTGTGCATGTAGGTCTCCAGGTCGGCCTGGTTATAGACAATCTCCATGGCCCGGCCGCCCAGCACATAGCTGGGACGCACCACCACCGGATAGCTGATGCGCTCGGCGATGGCCACGGCCTCGTCGAAGTTGGTGGCCATGCCGTTGTTGGGCTGGCGCAGCTTGAGTTTTTTCAACAGCTCGCTGAAGCGGTCCCGGTCCTCGGCCCGGTCGATGGCGTCCGGTGGGGTGCCCAGGATGGGGGCCCCGGCCTTTTCCAGGGGCACGGCCAGGTTCAGCGGGGTCTGGCCGCCGAACTGCACTATGATGCCGTAGGGCTTTTCGCTCTCGATGATATTGAGCACATCCTCCAATGTGAGGGGCTCGAAATACAGCTTGTCGCTGGTGTCGTAGTCGGTGGAGACGGTTTCGGGGTTGGAGTTGACCATTATGGACTCAATGCCCAACTCCTCCAGGGCAAAGGAGGCATGCACGCAGCAGTAGTCAAACTCTATGCCCTGGCCTATGCGGTTGGGACCGCCGCCCAGGATCATCACCTTTTTCTTGTCTCCGGCGCGGCACTCGTCCTCGTCTTCATAAGTGGAATAAAAATAGGGGGTGTAGGCCTCGAACTCGGCCGCGCAGGTGTCCACCAGCTTGTAGGTATGATTGATGCCCAGCTCTTTGCGGCGCTGCCGGACCAAAAGCTCGCTGGAGCCCACCGCCTGGGCGATCTGCTTGTCGGAAAAACCCCACTCCTTGGCCTGGCGGAAAAGATCTCCGTCAAGCTTATCCAGGCTGGATTCAAGCGCCCCCCAGGGCCGCAGCTCTTCCAGCCTGGAGCTGAAGTCCGTAAGCTGTTTGAGGTTAAAGAGGAACCAGGGGTCTATCCAGGTAAGCTCGTGTATTTCTTCAATGGAAACCCCGGCTTTCAGGGCCTGGGCCACCTGGAAGAGGCGCTGGCTGTTGGGTACGTGTATGGCGTCTTTGAGCTTTTCCAGGCCGGATTCGCCGGGTGCCTCGGGGTCCTTGCCGTCGCCTATGAGCCCGGCCCGGCCTATCTCCAGGCCGCGCAGGCCCTTTTGCAGAGCTTCTTTGAAGGTGCGGCCGATGGCCATGGTTTCGCCCACCGATTTCATGGAGGTGGTGAGCACATCTTCGGACCCGGGGAACTTCTCGAAAGTCCAGCGGGGTATCTTCACCACACAGTAATCTATGGTGGGCTCAAAAGAGGCCATGGTCTCTTTGGTGATGTCGTTGGGCAGCTCATCCAGGGTGTAGCCCAACGCCAGCTTGGCGGCCATTTTGGCGATGGGGAAGCCGGTGGCCTTGCTGGCCAGAGCCGAGGAGCGGCTCACCCGGGGGTTCATCTCGATCACCACCATATCGCCGTTGGCCGGATTGATGGCGAACTGCACGTTGCTGCCCCCGGTCTCCACGCCGATCTCCCGCATGATGGCGATGGAGGCGTCCCGCATCATCTGGTATTCACGGTCGGTCAGGGTCTGGGCCGGGGCCACGGTGATGGAGTCGCCGGTGTGCACCCCCATGGGGTCAAGGTTCTCAATGGAGCATATGATCACGACGTTGTCTTTTTTGTCGCGCATCACCTCCAGCTCATATTCCTTCCAGCCCAGCACCGATTCCTCTATCATGACCTCGGTGGTGAGGCTGGCGGCCAGGCCGAACTCAGAAATATTCCGCAATTCCTGGGTGTTGAAGGCCACCCCGCCGCCGGTGCCGCCCAGGGTGAAGGCCGGACGGACCACCAGGGGAAACCCGATGCGGTCCGCCGCCGCCATGACATCATCCATACTGCGGCAGATGGCGCTTTCTGGAACCCGCAGGCCGATATTGTCCATGGCCGCCTTGAACAGCTCGCGGCTCTCGGCCTTGTTTATCACCTCGGGGGTGGCCCCGATCATCTCTATGCCCAGTTTTTCCAGGATGCCGGTCTGGGCCACTTCCAGGGCGGTATTCAGCGCTGTCTGGCCTCCCAGGGTGGGCAGCAGAGCGTCCGGACGCTCCTTTTCCAACACCGCCGCCACCAGCTCCGGGGTGATGGGCTCAATATAAGTGCGGTCGGCCATCTCCGGATCGGTCATGATGGTGGCCGGGTTGGAGTTGATCAGCACCACCTCCACCCCTTCCTCGCGCAGGGCCTTGACCGCCTGGGTGCCGGAGTAGTCAAATTCGCAGGCCTGGGAAATTACGATGGGTCCCGAGCCTATTATCATGATTTTATTTAGATCATCGCGTTTGGGCACTTTTGAGCCTCTTTTAAAAGAAAAAGAATTGCGGGTGGCGAAAAACCCGCCAAGAGATCACCTATGCCGCAGCTCCGGGGGGCAGGCCGCTGTCTATCATCTTGATGAACCGGTCAAAAAGGTAGTCCGCGTCATGGGGGCCAGGGCTGGCCTCGGGGTGATACTGCACACAGAATATGGGGATCTTCTTGTGGCTCAGGCCCTCCAGGGTGCGGTCATTCAGATTTATATGGGTCATCACCACATCCGGGTCCACTATGGATTCATGATCCACGCAGAACCCGTGGTTCTGGCTGGTGATCTCCACCTTGGTGGTGGCCAGGTCCATCACCGGCTGGTTGGCCCCCCGGTGGCCGAACTTTAGCTTGAAGGTTTTGCCGCCCAAGGCCTGGCCGATCATCTGATGGCCCAGGCAGATGCCGAAGATCGGCAGCTTGCCCATGAGTTCCTTCACCGTATCCACCACATAGGTCACCGGTTCCGGGTCGCCGGGGCCGTTGCTCATAAAAAGCCCGTCAGGATTCAGCTTCTTGATGGCGGCTGCATCCGTGAAGGCCGGAACCACCAGGACCTTCATGTCCCGGGCGGCCAGCTTCCTCAGGATATTGAACTTCACCCCGCAGTCCAGGGCCACAACCTTGTAGCGGCCGGGCAGCTTGGCCCATATGGCCTCGGGATCAAATTCGCCTGTCAGGTCGATCTTTTCGCCCACCTGGCCGTCCTGCCACAGATAGGCCTTTTGACAGGTGACCTCCTTCACCAGGTCCACCCCCACCAACCCGGGGCCGGAGTTGGCCTTGGCCTTGAGGCTCTCAGGGTTCAGGTCCTCTGTGGACAGCACCCCCTGCATGGCACCCTTGATGCGCAAATGCCGGGTGAGCTTCCTGGTATCCAGGCCCTCGACTCCCATAACCCCGGCCTGCTCCAGGTATTCCCTAAGGCTCTGGGTGGAGCGGAAGTTGCTGGGAAAATCTATGTATTCCTTGACCAGAAAAGCCGAGACCTGCACCCCCAGGCTCTCCACGTCCTGGGGATTGGTGCCGTAGTTTCCGATCAGGGGATAGGTCATGGTCACCATCTGACCCCTGTATGAAGGGTCCGTGAGCACTTCCTGATAGCCGCTCATGGCGGTGTTGAAGCACACCTCGGCTTTCACCTCGCCGGACCCGGCAAAGGCCCGGCAATTGAAGCTGGCGCCGTCTTCCAAAACCAATAGGGCTTTTTTGGCCATGCTTAGAGTTGTCCTTAGCCAGCCGGTCAGCGGCCGGTCATGTCGTTTGAAAACTTCATGGGGGTTACATGCTGAACGATAAATTCCCTCAGGCTCTCGCCCAGCCCGGTTCCCTGTTTGTAACACATAAACGCCGGATCGGCACCCAAGTGATGCGCGGCCCGCCCGGCCATAAGCGGCCAAACCATACCCAGGTCTGCGGTTATGGGCAATGACCCGGGAATGCGGGCGAATCCGGAGAACTCCATGCGGAAGGGGAGCCCCAGGCCCACGGCTTTTGGTTTGCCCGTGTGGATAGCCTGGCTGACGGCTTCCTTTTGGCGCTGCATGTTCCAGATACGCTCTATGTGGGGGTCCAGATCGATGCGCACCACCTTTTTGTCCCGCAAAGAAAAGGTGGGCTCGCCCCGCTTGCGGGCCCAAAGCCCATGGCCGGTGAACAACTCGAAGGGGCCGTCATGAATCTCCTGGGCCAGGGCCAGGCCGCTTTCTATGATGAGGTCCGCCGAATCCAGGGTTTGGGCCACCAGCTCGGAACGGCGGCTGATGGTTATGCTGTCCCCGATGGCCAGGCCCACCGCTCCGCCGCCCACCAGCTGGGGCACCGTCACCAGGCAGGGCGCCTTTTTGCGGGCCGCCGCTCCCAGCATGGTGAGAGGGTGGCAGCCCTCGCCAGCCACCGCCTCCAGGCTGCGCCCCTGTTTTTTCGCCGCAGGCAAATAGCCCAAGGCGGCATCTTCCAGCCAGGGGCCGGTGGGATAGGCCAGGTTGCCCGCCACCTTGATGATCTCCTTGCCCGGAGCGGAGACAAGACGGCGGTAGTATTCCAGGTCCACCTCTACATCCGCCGCTATCTGGGCAAGGCGCTCCCTGGATATGAGCGCCGCCTCCACCCGTCCGTCCGAGGGCATCATCTCAAGGGGCAGGCCCAGGCGCGCGCCCTCCACCCGTTTCACCCTCTCCAGGGCTCCGGCCATCTCATGCCCGGCCACCGCGCTGGAGGTGAGCACCCCGTCCACCATGCCGCTCTGGATCAAGGCGGCGATCAGCGTGGTCACCCCCTCATGTATATTGGGCCCGGAGCCGGTGGCCACCACCACCTTGCCTCCGCGCTGTTTGACTTCCGCCCAGGTGCGGGCGGCATCCTTGATGCGCTCCAGGACCCGGGGCTCCAGCTCCGCTGCAAGGCGTTCAAGGTCGGCCTTTTTCACCGTCTCCGGCTGGGGGTTGGCTGAACCATGCATTTATAACGCTCCCTTGCGCTCAAGGGCTTCGACTATGAGCCGGGCCGCATTCCGGGCCGAACCGGACCAGCTTTGAACAACTTCCTTGCCCGCCTGGCCCATGGATTGGGCCTGGCCTGGATAATCCAGGGTCCAAAGCAGGCTGCGGCCCAACTCCCCGCTGTCGCTGACCACCGCCGCCGCGCCGGCTGAGCTGAGCATTTGTGCGGCGTCCGCAAAATCTTCCATGGATTCGCCGTAAAACACCGGCACTCCCCAGGCCGCCGGTTCCATGGGATTTTGCCCGCCCAGCTTCACCAGGCTGGCTCCCACAAAGGCGGCCGACGCCAGTCCGTAGAGGGCGAAAAGCACCCCCATGGCGTCCACCACCACCACATTGCAGTCCGGCTTGCGGGGCCGTTGGTCCAGGCCGCTCCAGAGCTGAGCCTTGAGCCCAAGCTGGCGGCTGGTCTCCATCCAGCGCGGAGCCCTTTCCACATGCCGGGGCGCGGCAGCCAGCACCGCCCCGGGATGGCGTTCCAGCACCCGGCTGAAGGCGGCCAGAACCGGGGCCTCTTCTCCGGTGCGCACGCTGCCCGCCACGATCAGGGGAGCCCGGGCCAGAGCCAGCTTGCCTGCGGGCAGGTCCAGCAGGGCGTCATCAACCTTGGCGCTCAGTCCGGCATACTTGGCATTGCCATCTATCCGCACCCTTTCGGGGTCCGCGCCCAGGGCTATGATGCGGCTGGCGTCCGTGGGGCTTATCATGCTCAGGACATTGAGACGCCGTATGGTTGGAGCCAGCAGGGGTTTTATCTTGAGGTAGCGCGGAAAGCTGCGCGGGCTTATACGGCCGTTCAAAAGAAGCAGCTCCGCGCCCATGCGCTGGACTTTGCGGAAAACCACCGGCCATATTTCGGTTTCCACGGAAGCATAGACCTGGGGCCTGATTTTGCGGGCCGCCGCGGACACGGCCCAGGGGGCCTCCAAAGGAAAGCGGGCCACCACGGCCCTTGGGCCGAATGCCTTTTTGGCTTCATCCTGGCCCTTGCCGGTGCTGGTGGTTACGGTCAAACTCACCCGGGGGCAGATTTCCATGAGCTCATCGGCAATGGCCCGGGCCACGCCCACCTCGCCCACGCTGGCCGCCTGCAGCCAAACCCGCGGGGCCGGGCCGGGCTTGGGAAGACCGCGGTACAGGCCCAGACGGGGCCAGATGTCATTGACGCGTTCACCCATCAGCATCACCGCCCCGGATAAAGGCGCACAAATGCCCCGGCCTGCCGGTAATGGGTTTATGTAAACAGGCTGTGTTCATTGATTACCATTCTTCAATTGCTTGCAGCATTTATATCCAGGGCGCAAGTTGACGTCAAGGTCATGTTTCCAAAGCAACTTACATTATGAAAAGAGATTTGCACCGCCCGCAGTTCTCGCCTAACATTGGGGAATGAGCGCTGAATGCACCGGTTGGAATATATGGAGTTTTAGAAACGGCGAATGGAGCGTGCGGGCCGACCGCATGGTGGAGGAGACTCCCCTGCGCCTGGTCATGGCCGGCCAGGAAGCCGCGGTGCTCATGGCCACCCCCGGCCATGAGGTGGAATTGGCCGCGGGTTTCGCGGTCACCATGGGCTGGGTGGCTCCCGACGCACCCCCAGTCCCGGCCAAGTGGGACCCCGGGCGGGCCGAAGTCCGCTTGGAAGTGCCGGGCGGCCGGGCTTTTGATCCGGGCATCAAGGCGGTAGGCGGCGGACCCTTGGGGCCTGCCGAAGCCCAGCCGCTCGAGGCAAGGTATACCTTGGAGCTCGAGCAGGTTTTGACCTTCACCGAACGGCTCATGGCCGGGCAAAAAACCTTTGAGCTGACCAGCGCCACCCATGCCGTGGCCCTTTTTGATCAAGAGGGAGGGCTGAAATATCTGGCCGAAGACGCAGGTCGGCACAATGCATTGGACAAGGCGGTGGGCATGGCCTGGCTGGACGGCGGCCTGCCGGAGATCCGGGCCGCGGCCTTTTCGGGGCGCATGAGCCTGGAAATGGTGCTCAAGGCCGCCCGGGCCGGGCTGGCGGTGATGGTCAGCGTGTCTGCGCCTTCGGGCCCCGCAGTGCGCTCGGCCATGCAGCTGGGCGTCACCCTGGCCGGATTCGCCCGAAAAAGCGATTTGAACATCTACTGCCACCCGGGACGGATCGTTAATAACGCGGAGCCTCTGGGGCTGACCCCCCGGCCGGGCCCGCTGGAAAATTAGGAGTCACTATCTTGAGCCAAGAAAACCTGTTCAAGACATACAGGCGCTTCAAACCGGCCTGGAAGGCGTTTACGGTTTACGCCTTGGGCTGGCTGCTGCTCTGGTTCGGGCCCCGTTTCAATCCCGATACGGCCTTGCCCGAAGCCGTATGGCAGCTGTTGGGCACCTTGTTCCTGGCCTTTATCCTGATCAAGCGCTACACCAATGAATACCGGGTGTCGCAGGATACGCTCAGCGCCGCAACCAGTTTTCCCCGGCAAAAGGAGACTTCGGTCAATATCAGCGACATCCGGCGCATTGACCCCCGCCGGGGTCTGACTCAGCGCATGCTGGGGGTGGCCCACGTTTATATCTATGTGGAAGGCCGGGATGAACCGGCCCTTAAGCTCTTCGGGGTGCCGGAACCGGATGATTTTAAAAGGCTTCTTATGGATTTGGGAGCTTCGGACACGGTGGTTACCGGGGCCTGGCGCAAATAAGCGGGCTCTAATCGGGCCGGGGATTATGGAGCCGAAAAAATTTAGCGAATCAAGTTTTTGGGTATGTATTATCACCAGAATCAATGGGCCGGCGGGGCATCATCCGCCAGCCAATATCAGCTTGTTGATTGACACTTTTTCGGCTCTCGTGCTAAATCAGAGTAGTGGAGCCGGAAAAAACTGTTTTGGCCCCCCAAGGGGGCTTTTCTGATATCAAGTTCCCAAGGAGGACGAGATGGTTGCTTTGATGGGTGGTCTGGTTGCTTTATTGTTGGGCATTATTAGCCTGATCGCCTGGTGGGATGAGTTTATTGTGGTGATCATGGGCTGCATTCCGGTGGTCCTGCTGCTGGGCGGAGCCTTGGCCACCTATCTGGGGCTGGAAGAAGCCCGGGACAAACAGCGCGCGGAACTCGAGGCGGCCCGTGAGCCTTTCAGCGCCGACCCCCAGGAGGTTGATAAATACAAGCAGGAAGTGGCTGACTTGAAGGCCAAGCTGGCCTCTTTGGAAGAGATTCCCGCCGAGCCCGAAGCCGAAAAGCCAGCAGAAGGCAAAGAGGAAAAATCAGAATAATCTAAATCAATAAAATTGACGGATAGAGGCGGATTTCCACACAGGAGGTCCGCCTTTTTTTGGGGGCCTGCAATAAGGCTGGCCGCTGCGGGCAGCAGACCGGACCAAGACGGTTTTATGTATTTTGCCTGCCCGGCAAAAAAATGTTTTGCATATGCAAAATGAATTGCGCCGGGGCCAAATTGGCACCGGCGCAATCCAGGAAAAGGAGAAAAGGTTTGGGACGCTTTTTACTGGAGCAACAAGCGTGCCAAACAGCGTCAAATGCTTGATTATAAGATATTGATAATAATATCAGCAAGATATATGAACATTAGTCTGCGGGTCTCAAAAAAATTTATTCACAGTGGTACAAAAATTTGAACCCTCAAAGAGGCCTCTGAGGGTTCAAATTATTTATCTATTTGATATCAATAACTATTTATTGGTAGAAAATCCTGTACTTCAAATTGTGAGCCCCGGAACTGGAAAAGATCTGCACAGCTCCTCGGCCTCATTGCGTATGGTGTTGAGTTTGTCCTCATCATGGGGATGCCGGGCCACCCGCTGTATAAGCCGGGCCACCGCCTGCATTTCGGTTTCCTTCATGCCCCGGGAGGTCAACGCCGGGGTGCCCATGCGGATGCCCGAAGGGTCGTTGGCCGAGCGGGGATCATTGGGGATCTTGTTGTAATTGCATATCAATCCGGCCCGGTCCATGGCCACGGCCAGCTCCTTGCCCGAAAGACCCTTGCTGGTGCAATCCACCAGGATCAGATGATTATCCGTGCCCCCGGTCACCAGCTCGAAACCCTGTTCCATCATTGCCTCGGCCAGGGCCTTGGCATTGTCCACCACTTGCCGGCAGTATTGCCGGAACTCCGGCTGGGCCGCTTCTTTCAGCGCAACCGCTATGGCGGCGGTGGTGTTGTTGTGAGGACCGCCCTGCAGGCCGGGAAAAACCGCGCTGTCCAGTTTTTTGGCGTATTCCTTTTTGCAAAGGACCATGCCGCCTCTGGGGCCGCGCAGGATTTTATGAGTGGTGGTGCTGACAAAATCGGCGTGGGGGAATGGCGCCGGATGCAGGCCGGTGCCGCACAGAGCTGATATATGGGCGATATCGGCCGCCAGGATTGCGCCCACTTCTTTGGCTATTTCGGCGAATGCCGCCCAATCCACCACCCTTGGGTAGGCCGAGCAGCCCGCAAAGATGAGCCCGGGCCTGTGCTCCCTGGCCAGATCCCGCACCTGATCCAGGTCTATGCGGTGGGTCTCGGGGTGCAGGCCGTACTGCCTGACATCATAGAATTTGCCCGAAAAGCTCACCTTGGCCCCGTGGGTCAAATGGCCTCCCGCCGCCAGGTCCATGCCCATGGAACGCCCCTTGGGGCCCAAGGCGGCCAGGTATATGGCCATATTGGCCGGGCTGCCCGAATAGCACTGCACATTGGCATGCTCGGCCCCAAAAAAGGCCTTGGCCCTTTCCCGGGCCAGATTTTCTATCCGGTCGATTACTTTTTGACCCTGGTAATAGCGGGCATTGGGGTAGCCTTCAGAGTATTTATTATTAAGGCAAGAACCCGATGCCTCCATGACCGCCGCGCTGGCATAGTTTTCTGAAGCGATCAGGCGCAGCACCCGGCTTTGGCGCCGGGCTTCCATTCCGATCAGTTCAAACATCTCCGGATCAACGGATTGCACATTACTCATAATTTTTTGGTCCTTCACAAATTTATTGCAGGCTGAAAATATCCCAGAAAACAGCCGTCTTGTCAATCGCCGCCAAGGGGGATTATCGTAAAGAAACAAAGGCCTGGCCTTGAATTCCATATACTTCTTGGCCCCGGCGTCCAAATAGGGTATTTGTGTAGTCAACTTTGGATGGCAACCTTTTGACAGCCTTGGTGAGATGGATACGGTGACTGAACAGGACGCTGTTGAACTTGAAGCCTATAAACCTCTGGAATTGGCTGATAAAGAGGCTATCGACGCCTTTCTTGCAGCCGACCCGCCCCAGACTTCCGAGCTAACCTTTACCAATCTTTTCATGTGGAGGCACTATTACCGCACCCAATGGCGGGAAGCCCATGGAAGGCTTTTGCTGGTGCAGCATCCGGTGGATGGAGCCCCATTCGGTTTGCCTCCCACCGGCCCAGGGCGGGCCCAGGAGGCAGTTGACGCCATGAGCCGCGACCTTTTGGCCGCCGGGTGCCAGCCCCGCATAAGCCGGGCGCCTCAGTCCCTGGTGGAAAAGCTTGACCAGAGCCGCTGCCGGGTGGAGCTGAACCGGGACCAGAGCGACTATGTATATGAAGCCAGCCGTTTGATCTCTTTGGCAGGCCGCAAGCTGCACGGCAAAAAGAACCATCTTAATAATTTCAAAAAAAACAACGATTACCAATATTTGAATCTTGATCTCAATCAGGCGCAGGATGTATTGGGCATGCAGGAAGACTGGTGCCGCCTCAGGGACTGCCCCAGCGACTTGAGTCTTTTGAACGAAGATTGGGCAGTGCAGGAGGCCATCAGCCACTGTGGGGAGCTGGGCTTTTTGGGCGGAGTGATTTTGGTCGACGCAAAGGTGGAGGCGTTCTCCTTTGGGGAAATGCTCAACCCCACGACCGCCGTGATTCACATCGAAAAGGCCAATCCGGAGATTTCCGGCCTGTATGCCGCCATAAACCAGATGTTTGCATCCGAAGCGTTTGCGGAAATAGAGTATATAAACCGTGAACAGGACCTGGGACTGGCCGGCCTGAAAAAGGCCAAGGAGTCCTACCGTCCCCACCATTTGGTGGATAAATATGAGATTTTGGCTCAACTGGATTAGCACCGGGAAATTCCAGCGGGTTTTAAGGAGAACAGCATGAAAGACTACCAAATGCGCCTGGCCAGGCTGCTGGCCGAAAGCGGCGCTTTGTTTTTCAAAGAGGGCCTGCGCCTGAAAGACGGCCGCCCCACCCCATATTTCATCAACCTGGGGGTTTTCCGCACCGGGCGGCTGGCCTGGCAGCTGGGCCAGTGTTTCGCCGAATGGATTGACGATGCCGGCATGGCCGATGAGGTGCAGCTTATCGTGGGCCCCTCATACAAGGGCAGCGCCATAGCCCAGGGCGCGGCCATCGCCCTGTATGAGAAGTTCGGACGTGACGTGGCGTATGACTATGACCGCAAGGAAGCCAAGACCCACGGCGAGGCCACCGGCCATGGCATGCTGTTTGTAACCGGCGCAGCCTTGGAAGGCGGCAAGACCTTGATCCTGGATGACGTGGGCACCTCCATGACCACCAAGCTGGACTTGATAAAAAAGCTGAACTGGCTTAAACCCAGGCTGGCCAGGCCAATGGAGATCATGGGGGTTGCCCTGGCGGTTGACCGGGAACAGACCCAGGCGGTGTATGACCAAAAAGGCCGGGTGCGGGAAGGGGAAAAGGGCCGGGATGCGGTGGCCGCCTTCACGGAAGAATCCGGCTTGCCGGTCTGGTCGCTATTGGGAGTGCGCAAGGCGGTGGACTACCTGCATCAAGAGGGGCTGAAAGTCCTTATTGAAGATGAATTCCAGCTTTTGTCCCTTGACCAGCTGGAACAGCTGGATGAATACCTGGAGCAATACGGCAGATAAATGATAAAGCGGAAACTGTTGGCGCCTCTGGCATCGGCTTTCATCCTGCCCGGAGTGGGTCAGATCATAAACCGGCAGCCCGCCAAGGCGGTCGCCCTGATACTGGTCTCGGGCTTGACCTTTGCCGTGGGCTTGTTTTTCGCCCTAAAGGAGCTGAACCGGGCCATCTCCATTCCAGCTGTATACAATGCGCCGGAGGGCCAGAAATGGAAGGCCCTCAGCGACCAGCTCTTCAGCCAGGGCATTGACTGGATCATGATACTGCTGGCGGTGTGGGCCGCTATCTGGTGTTATGGCGTGGTGGATGCCTTCATCTGGGGAAAGCGCTGGGACCAGATCCCGAAAGAGCAAGACTAGATCATGCGTTCCATCGTATATGACGAACTGCGCCCGGGGGACCTTAAGAAGCTGGACCGGCATCTGGGCCGGACCTTAAAGAATTCAGCTTTGGGCGGCGTATTTTGGCTTGAACTTCCGCCGGACATCCTGACGGCCGAGCAAAACGGGCATGCCAAATCCTGCGGCCCCCACCGGGTGACCCTGTTGCTGGAAGAGGATTCATTGCGGCTGGAGCTTTTGGTCCGCAGCAGCGAAAGCCTGCGTTGCTCCTGCACCGGATACGCCAGCAAAACCCAAACCAGGTTTTTGCTGGACTACATGGAGCGCCTGATGGAGGAGCTGGAGATAAAGACCTGATGGCGGATGCCACCGAACCCAGTTTTTCGGGGCTGGAGGCCAGCCAGCTTTTCTGCCCCGCTTGCGGACGGGCCCAGCCTGTGGCGCGTAAACTGCTTCTGGTTCTGCCCAGCGGGGACAAGATAGGGTATTTTTGCAGACAATGCGGCCGGCAACTGGCCGCCAAGCTGCAAGAAAGCCCTCCAGATCAGGGCTGGAACTCATAGCCCTGATTTTTGACCGCTCTCTCTTTGGCCCATATCTGATACGGTCTTGAGCAATGTAATCCTCTATTTTGACCCCGGCGGGCGGCATCAAGATTTGCCGGCTCACCTTGGGAATCAAAAAAGACCGATTAACTCTCGAGCTGTTAGTTGACTTGCGCACAAATGGCTGTTAAGTAGAACCTATTATTCATCATGCGCCGTTTGAAAAAAAGGCAGCTATTAAATCTCGGTTATGAATCAATCAGCCCCCAAGACTGCCTGCGCCCTGATCACCGGAGGAGCCGGGTTCATAGGCTCCCATTTGGCAGAACATCTTATCGCCCACGGCCAAAAAGTGCATGTGGTGGATGATCTTTCCACAGGTTCCATTGGCAATCTAGACACCTTGAAAAACCACCCTGATTTCAGCTACACCATCGCAGACGTACGTGATGAATCCTTGATGGATGAACTGGCCGGGCAGGCGGACATCATCTACCATCTGGCTGCTGCGGTGGGGGTGCAGCTCATCGTGGAGAATCCGGTGCGCACCATAGAAACCAACGTGGGCTGCACCGAGGTCATACTCAGAATCGCCAATAAGAGGCGTACAAAATTTGTGCTGGCCAGCACTTCTGAAGTATATGGTAAAAACGGCCACACGCCTTTCAGCGAAGAACACGATCTGGTCCTGGGCCCCACCAGCAAGGCGCGCTGGGCCTATGCCTGCACCAAGGCCATTGATGAATTTCTGGCCCTTGCCTATTACCGCGCCCGGAGGACGCCGGTTGTGGTGACGCGTCTATTCAATACCGTGGGCCCCAGACAGACCGGGCGCTATGGCATGGTGCTGCCCAGATTTGTGCGCCAAGCCCTCATGGGCCAACCCATCACCGTTTTCGGAGACGGCACCCAATCCCGCTGTTTTTCATATGTGGGTGATATTATTAAAGGCCTGACCGCTTTGGCTTACTGCCCGGAGGCCGTGGGCCAGGTGGTGAACCTGGGCGGCCGGCAGGAAATCACCATCGGTGACTTGGCCCGCTTAGTCAAGAAAATGGCCGGAAGCAGCTCGGAAATCGTGTATGTGCCCTATGATGAAGCCTATGCGGAGGGTTTCGAGGACATGCAAAGGCGGGTGCCGGATGTCGGCAAGCTGGAATCGCTGGTGGGGTTTTCGCCCCAGACCGGCTTAGAGGAAATCGTACAGAAAGTTATTGAATACTTCCGTCAGCGCTGACCCATGGCAACTTGCACAAATAATCCCTTTTTCTGGTTAACTTTTTCCAGGCGTTCTCCCAAATTCCCAGATATGAATGTGGTAGGCTTTTAAAAAAGCTTCAGCCCGGAAATTGAACCGCCAAAGGCCTATTACCGCCCAGGATATAGACAGGACCCAAACGCATGCTGGAATACTTCCTCCCTAGCCTGGTTCTGGTTGCGCTGATCACTCCGGCCATCATAAAGCTGGCCCGCAAAAAGGGCTGGGTGGTGGCCCCGCGGGAAGACCGCTGGCACAAATCGCCCACGGCGATTTACGGAGGCGTGGGCATTTATCTGGGCTTCAGTCTGGCTTTCATCTTTTCCGGTCCCCATGATTTCAGTAAGTGGGCGCTTTGGCTGGGCGGCACAGCCATGTTCGGCATCGGCCTGTGGGATGATATATATGAGCTTAAGCCCCAGGTTAAGTTTCTATACCAGCTTCTGGTGGTTGCAGCGGCGGTCAACCTGGGCATAAAGCTCGACCAGGAAGTGATACCCTGGTCCTGGATCTCTGTTCCGCTTAGCGTGCTTTGGCTGGTGGGAATCACCAACGCGGTGAACATCCTGGATAATATGGACGGGCTCAGCTCCGGCACGGTTTTTGTGGCCAGCGCCGCCATGGCCGCCGGAGCCTATATATTCGGCTTCAGCCATATAGGCCATATTGCACTGATGCTCTGTGGAGCGTCTTTAGGCTTTTTGATTTACAATTTCAATCCGGCCAAGATCTTCATGGGGGACTGCGGTTCGTTATTTTTAGGTTTCATGCTGAGCGGACTTGCGGTGCTCAGCACCAATACCACAGCTGAAGCCTCTCATGTTCTCATGTCCCTATTGGTTCCGGTGGGGGCCCTGGTGCTCCCGATCTTCGACACCGCCTTGGTGTCATATCAAAGGGCCAGCCATGGCCGCTCCATTGCCCGGGGCGGACGGGACCACTCCAGCCACCGGCTGGTCTTTTTGGGATTCAGCGAGCGCAAGGCGGTATTGCTTCTGTTGTCCATTTCAGCCTGCGGCGGTCTGGTGTCCTTGCTGCTGGCCCGCTACTCCGAACCCTTGGTGGCTGCGGTGATGATAATCCTTCTGGTGTTGCCGCTGGTGTTTTTCGGCATATATCTGGGCGATGTAAAAGTCTATGACTCCCGCGAACGCCAATGGATAAAAAGCCCCATCCTGCACGGGGTTATCATGCATAAAAAACAGATATTGCAGATCTTGACCGATTTGCTTTTGATCAGCGCAGCCTACACCGGGGCCTGGCTGCTGCGTTTCGAAACCCATCTTGCCGATGAGAACACCCTGCTGCTTACTCAGCTCCTGCCTTGGATCTTGATCATAAAGATGGCCGTGTTTTGGCTGTTTGGGCTGTATAAGGGCGAATGGCGCTATGTGTCCATTCACGATATGGTCCAGATATTTAAAGCCTGCGTGAGCGGCTCTTTATTCTTTATGCTGCTGCTATTGCTGAAGGGCGACTTTGCGGCCCACTCCAAGGCTGTATTGGTGATGGACCTGGCCTTGTGCCTTCTGTTAATAGCCGGGGTGCGCTCCCTAATCCGGGTATTCAGGGAGAAAGTATCCCACCGACGGGGGGCGCCGGTGCTGATTTTGGGAGCCGGAGACCGCGGGGAGCTTGTGCTCAGGGAACTGAGGAACAATCCCCAGTATCCCTTTGTGCCGGTTGGTTTTTTGGATGATGATCCGGCCAAGAAGGGCGTCTTGATCCATGGCATCCCGGTGCTTGGAAACCATAAGGATATCGGGCATATGATCAGCAAGCATCACATAAAGAGAGTGTTCATATCCATTCCGTCTTCACAGCGGAGCGATTTCAGTGAGGTGTTCCGTGAGTGCGAAAGGGCCGGGATCAAATACAGCATGGCTCAGCCCATCATCAACCTGTCCGGCGAGGATTTGTAAACTTGCTCCTTGCCCCCCGAGCGGTCCGCCCAATGCGCCCATCGTCCATTTGAACCCCATGGGTGGTGTATTCCCCGCCGCCTGCGGCAGGGCGGTTTATTGTCACAGGATGCAATCCAAAGATAAACCGGGACCCATGGCGGTTAGGCTTGCCCGGGCGCAAACCAAAAGCTAAAATAAAAATATACTCCCAAAATAAGGAATGCCAATTGAACGTTAGCCCAACCGCTGAAGTAGTATTCGAGACCAATGGTGAGGTTCCGGCCAATCCGGAGGATCTATACCGCCTGAACCGGCTTTGCCTGCGTATCTACGGCCTTTTGGCCCGGGATGTAAATGAGCAGGCTAAAAGAATGACCGATGAAGCCGCAGGGGGCATGAAGAAAAAACAGCGGGAAATTTTGCTGAATACCCTGGAAGAGGAGTTGCCGGTGCTCATCGCCCTGTATGCCCTTGAACAGCTGGCGCTTGACGCCCGCCTGGAGGGCCAGGGCATAGACGAACTGTTGCGCGGCTTATTGCTGCCTTGTTTTTCCTTGAGCTATCACCACCTTTACGATGCCACCGCCGACCCTTTGAAACACGTGCTGGCCAGGGTGGACTGGTATATCGACGGGGACAAGGGAGACCCCTTGGATGCTTTTGTAAACTACATCAGCACGGTGTTGGGTGAAACCATCCAGGATGTTAACCGGATGTCCACCAAGCTTAGGGAAGTGCTTTTGCCTGAGATCAAATCCAGGCTGGAGCTGGCCTTCCGCTACGAGATGCATAACTGATTTTTTTGCACCGGCTGCGGCGCCGCCTCTTCCCGGACCGGGAAGGGGTGTTTTGCTGCCAGGAAAATAATTTTACTGAAACGGCAGGTCTTTTTTGGAAAGCATAGAACCATGAGCAATATAGAAGCAAAACCCCGGATCGCCATCAGCATGGGCGACCCGGCGGGCATCGGGCCGGAGATCGTGGCCAGAATCTGCGCTGATGAGGAAATCCGCTCATTGTGCGATCTGGTGGTGGTGGGGCGCTCCATGCTGCTGAGGGCCGGGGCCCTGGCATGCAATATTGATCTGCCTCGGGTTGAGTTGGTGGAGGCGGGACAAGGGGCGGAGATAACCCCCGGCAGCCCCAGCAAGGCCGGAGGCGCCCAGGCCGGGGCGTTCATCGAAACCGCGGCCCGGATGTGCCTGGCCGGCGAGGCGGCGGCCATGGTGACCGCGCCCATCTCCAAGTACTCCCTGCAGCTGGCCGGCTATACGGACACCGGGCACACCACCATGCTGGCCCGCATCACCGACACCCCGCGTCCGGTGATGATGCTGGCCGGTTCCAGGCTGCGGGTGGTGCTGGCCACCATCCACTGCTCAATCCGGGAAATGCTGGAGCGCCTGGACCAGAAGACCATTGTCGAGGTGGGCTGGGTATCCCACCAGGCCTTCCAGCGCTATATGGGCATGGCCAGCCCCCGCATCGCGGTGGCCGCCCTGAATCCCCATGCCGGTGAAGAGGGGCTGTTCGGTGACGAGGAGCAGGCCTTCATCACCCCGGCTGTGCAGGAGCTTCAAAATATGGGGGTCCGGGCTAGCGGGCCTTATCCGCCTGATACACTATATTGGCGGGCGGCCAACGGCGAGTTTGACCTGGTGGTGGGCATGTATCACGACCAGGCGCTTATCCCTTTGAAACTGCTGCATTTTGAGGATGGAGTCAACGTCACCCTGGGCTTGCCCATCATCCGGACTTCCGTGGATCACGGCACCGCCTATGATCTGGCCGGAAAGGGGAAGGCCAATCCGGCCAGCCTGAAGGAGGCCGTCAAAATGGCGGTTATAATGGCCAATAACGCGGCCGAAAACAGCCCGGCCTGAAGCCCGCTACAGCATTAATTCAAAACGCCATGTGACCGTCCTTGGGTCACATGGTACCCTATAGCCTTATTCCTTGATGTTGAGTTTTTTGTTTAGTATATTATTGACGGGCTTATCAACGAACCTGTCCTTGAACGGTAGTGTGAAATGCTAAAAGAAATTGTGGTGCGCGGCGCCAAGCAACACAATCTTAAGAATATAAACGTCCGGATTCCCAGAGATAAGCTGGTGGTGGTCACCGGCCTGTCCGGAAGCGGCAAGAGCACCTTGGCCTTTGACACCATCTATGCCGAGGGGCAGCGGCGCTATGTGGAGTCGCTTTCCTCCTACGCCCGCCAGTTTCTGGAGCGCATGGATAAACCAGACGTGGAGTCCATAGAAGGGCTTAGTCCGGCTATAGCCATAGAGCAGAAGACCACCAGCAAAAACCCCCGCTCCACGGTGGCCACGGTTACCGAGATTTACGATTATCTGCGCCTTTTGTTCGCCAGGGCGGGCACCCCCCACTGCCCATCCTGCGGCCGGGTGATCCAGTCCCGCTCCCCCCAGGAGATCGTCGACGGACTGGCGGCCTTGGGCGAACGCGCCCGGCTGACCCTCTTGGCCCCCATCGTGACCCAACGAAAGGGCACCCACAAAAACATATTCGCGCGCCTGCTGAAAGACGGCTTTGTACGGGCGCGGGTGGATGGCCAGCTTTACGAGCTTTCCATTGCCCCGGAGCTGGAAAAGAATAAAAAACACACCATTGAAGCGGTGATAGACCGCATCATCATAAAGGACGGGGTGAGCCGCAGGCTGACCGATAGTGTGGAACTCGCCCTCAGAATGGGTGAGGGCGCACTTATCGCCTGGATACACGGAACCGGGGACAGCCCGGACCGGGAGGAGCTTTTCAGCGAACGCCTGGCCTGCGACCGCTGCAATGTGAGCCTGCCCGAACTCACTCCCCAGATGTTCAGCTTCAACTCCCCCCAAGGGGCCTGCCCGGTCTGCGACGGCCTGGGGCAGCGGGTGTTTTTCGACCCAGACCTTGTGGTGCCCGATCAAACCTTGAGCATCAAACAGGGCGCCCTGAAGCCTTGGGAGAACCGGGACAGCGATTACTTCAATCAAATGCTTGAAGCATTGGCCGGCCATCTGGAGTTCGATCTCTATAAGCCCTGGCAGGATCTGCCCGACCCGGTGCGCCACAAACTGCTGTTCGGCACTTCGGAAAAGATAGAATTCACGCTGGACAAGGGGGAGCGCAAGCACTACTTCAAAAGGAGATGGGAAGGTTTCGTCAATAATCTTGAAAGATTATATCATGAGACCAACTCCCAGGGCCGTCGGGAGGAACTGAGCCGCTTCATGAATTCCCAGCCATGTACCTCCTGCAACGGCTCCCGGCTGCGCGATACCTCGCTGGCCATTAAAGTAGGCGGTATAAATATTGCGGAGCTGACCAGGTTTTCGGTGCGGGAGGCCAGCCGGTTCTTCAATGAGCTCAAGCTGGCCGAGCGGGAAACCATTATCGCCGAAAAGGTGCTCAAGGAAATCAACCAGCGGCTCGGGTTCATGATGGACGTGGGCCTGGACTACCTGACCCTGGACCGCACCAGCGGCACCCTGTCCGGCGGCGAGGGCCAGCGCATCCGGCTGGCCACCCAGATAGGCTCGGCCCTGGTTGGGGTGCTCTATGTGCTGGACGAGCCCAGCATCGGCCTGCACCAGCGGGACAACCAGCGCCTGTTGAACACCCTGATGCGTATGCGGGACCTGGGCAACACGGTGCTGGTGGTGGAGCACGACGAAGACACCATCCTGGCCGCCGACCGGGTGGTGGATATGGGCCCCGGGGCCGGGCGGCACGGCGGCGAGATGGTGTTCAACGGCACCCCCAAGCAGATGATGCGCAACCCCAAAAGCCTGACCGGGCAATACCTTTCGGGCAAAAAACAGATCGCCATTCCCAAAAAACGCCGCCGGCCCAAGCGTGGGTTTGTGGAGCTGATCGGCTGCGGCGAGCACAATTTGAAGGAGATAGACGCGGCCTTTCCCATCGGGGTGTTCACCTGCGTGACCGGCGTATCCGGTTCGGGCAAATCCACTCTGGTGCTGGACACCCTGTACCGCTCCTTGGCCCAGCGGCTCTACCGCAGCAAGGAGAGGGCCGGGGCGGTGAAAAGCATCATGGGCCTGGAGCACCTGGACAAGGTTATAGACATTGACCAGAGCCCCATCGGGCGCACCCCGCGCAGCAACCCGGCCACCTACACCGGGGTTTTTACCCCCATCCGGGAGCTGTTCGCCCAGACCCCGGAATCCCGCGCCCGGGGCTACAAGCCGGGGCGGTTTTCCTTTAATGTGCGGGGGGGGCGCTGCCCGGCCTGCGATGGCGACGGCATCATAAAGATCGAGATGCACTTTTTGCCCGACGTGTATGTGCGCTGCGAGGTCTGCCACGGAAAACGCTACAACCGCGACACCCTGGAGATCGCCTACAAAGGCAAAAATATATCCCAGGTGCTTGATATGACATGCAATCAAGCCTTGGAGTTCTTCCAGAACGTACCGGCCATCAAAAACAAGCTGCAAACCCTGGTGGATGTGGGCCTGGGCTATATCCGCCTGGGGCAGCCCGCCACCACCCTGTCAGGCGGCGAGGCCCAGAGGGTCAAACTGAGCAAGGAGCTGAGCAAGCGCTCCACCGGCCGCACGCTTTACATTCTGGACGAGCCCACCACCGGCCTGCATTTCGCGGATATCGAAAAGCTTTTGGGCGTGCTGGAATGCCTGGTGGCCAAGGGCAACACCGTGGTGGTCATAGAGCACAACCTGGATGTGATCAAAACCGCTGACTACGTAATCGACCTGGGGCCCGAAGGCGGAGACATGGGCGGCCGGGTTATCGCCACCGGCACCCCGGAACAGGTGGCGCAATCCGAGGGCAGCTACACCGGGGAGTATCTTAAGAGGGTGCTGGGGTAGTATATGTAGCAGTTTGACACCCACCTCCTATTTGTATTACGGTACTAACGTGGGGTAGATGTAGGTATTTAATACTTGAGGTCATGAAAGCCCGGTCACCCTACAAGGGATGACCGGTTTTTTGTTATGAATATCACAAAAATAACTCCAGATTCGCCTTTTCTTGAAGATGTATTATTATTGCATAATAAATCGAAAAGGTACCTGGGTTTTCTCTCTAAAGGAGCATTTGTTGAATATGCATATAAAAACACCCTTGATGGTGTTATCAACGAGGACAACCAGTGCGTTGGCTATTTACTTTTTAGGGTCACAAGAAATCGTATTTCCATCACCCATCTCTGTATTGCTAAAGACTGGCGCGGCAATGGGCTTGCAAAACACCTATTTAGTAATCTTATAAATAAAACTATAGACTTTGATGGTATAGGGCTATACTGCCGCCAAGATTTCCCGGCATCAAATCTTTGGCCAAAACTTGGTTTTATACCTATCAGCGAAAAAACCGGTAGAGGCTATGATCAAGCACCATTAACCTACTGGTGGTATAGCCATGGCCATCCTGATCTTTTTACGTACAATAAAGTACCAGGGCAAGACACAAAGCTACTAGTAGCTATTGACACAAACATCCTGCTTAGCCTCGAAAATAAAGATGATCAAGTTGACCAAGAAATAAGAGCGCTTCATTCTGATTGGTTAATAAACGAAATAAAGCTTTGCGTAACACCTGCTATCTTTCTTGATTTTAATAGGATCGAAAACAAGGAAAAACGAAAAGAACGTAGAGAAGTTTTGCGGAAGTATCAACAAATTAGGGGAAAACCATCCGAGGTTCAACCAATCATGGAGAAGTTAGGTTCTATTTTTACAGAAGTCAATTCCGAACAGGACAGAACGGATCTAAAGCATATTGCATACTCAAAGGCGGCAGGTGTTGATGCTTTTCTAACGAAAGACAGAGCAATATACGAAAAAAGTGATGCCATCTATGATGCAATCGGTGTTAACGTCTTCCGGCCGAGCGAATTTATAACCAGAACCCATGAGATACAGCAAGAACATTTGTATAGCCCCAAGAGGCTTAATGGTACATTGCTCAAGGTGAACTCTGTCAACTTTAAGGAAGCTAATCTAAACCTCTATTTTCAAGCTTCCTCACAAAGAGAAAGAAAAAAACAATTTCTAAACAAGTTTAGCTATTATCAATCAAAACCTAATATATATAGAAGCCAAATAGTTAAAGATCAGTCGAAACGTCCCTTATCCTTAGTTGTTTATGGCCGAGAAGATAAGAATATTTTATCCATTGAATTGATGCGTGTGGTAAAAACCTCATTTGCACCAACTCTAGCGATTAATTTAGTGTGTCAATCCCTTTGGACAGCGATTCGCGAGGGAAAAGTTTTAGTAATAATGAAAGATTCGTTTGTTCAACCTGAAGTAATTCAAGCTCTAAGATTGTTTAACTTTCTGAAAACAAACAACTTTTACTCTAGACTTGTTGTCAGAGGTTTTGCCAGCAAAGCAGATCTATACACTTTGTTATCTAATATGAGTTGTATGTTAAATAGATATAAGTATCCTGTATCGCAGTTAAAAGATTATTTATCGTATAGCATCGAGGCCCCAATAAATTTGAATTTCGACCGCAAACTCGAAGAAGATCTGTGGCCACTTAAAATCAAAGATTATGATTTACCGTGCTATATCGTACCAATACAGCCTCGATGGGCTATTGACCTTTTCGATACCGGCCTGGCTGATTCGAATTTATTCGGATCAGACCCGGACCTTTCCTTCAATATTGAGAATGTCTACTATAAATCTACTCGTCATGGAGGACTCAAGACTGCACCAGCTAGGGTCATCTGGTATATTAGCAAGGCTAATGAATACCCAGAATCTATGTCTTTACGCGCCTGCTCATATGTCACACATATTGAGTTTGACACTCCAAAGAAACTGTACAACAGGTACAAGAGGCTTGGTGTGTATCAATTCAAACAAGTAGTTGAGCTAGCAAAAGGTGATTATAGCAAAAAAATCATGGCAATTTGTTTTGGTCGTACTGAACAATTTAACTCTCCAATTGATTGGAGCACGATACAACAGGCTTTGAAAAAGTATGATGGTAAAAAAAACCAAATTCAAAATCCGATCAGGATATCCAGAGATCTGTTTGAGTATTTCTACAATAAGGGTGTAGCTTAGTATGAAAAAAAGAACACTACTCATATCTATCCACCCTGAGTATGTAGAGAAAATACTCGACGGGACTAAGCAGGTAGAGTTTAGAAAAAGTCGCCCCCGTGTAGACACGGGAGCAACAGCAATCATTTACGTAACCTCCCCGATAAGCTCGATAATGTATAGTTTTAAGATCAAAAAAATAGTTGAAATGCCACCACATAAGCTATGGCAACGGGTAGGAGGAATCGCCGGAATAAGCAAAGAACAGTATGAAAAATACTATCAAGATAAAAAGAAGGCTGTAGGGATTTATTTTGAAGACGTTGCATCAATGCCAAACCCGTTGCGGCTTGATCTTCTTAAAACCACAATTTCAGGATTCTCACCCCCGCAGAGCTATTGCTACCTGGACAGATTCCAAATAGATAGCCTTGCTCATGCTCATCCTTGTTTAACCCGGCTGCTTGGATACTCTCGCCTTCGCCCCACGGTAGGCGATAGGCCAGTTTGTCAAGCTTCACGGTGAAGTCCACGTTTTCCACCTTGCAGCCGGAGCCCTCGAACTGTAGCTATACCGGGGAGTATCTTAAGAGGGTGCTGGGGTGAGTAGCGATCCCCGCCCGCCGCTGAAACCGGCGGGGAACGCGCCTATAATGGAAGGGGGGCAATTGTGGAAGCCGCCGCAATTTTACTGGGTTCGCTGATTCTGCTGGCAGTCTTAATATATTACAATCTGGTACGGCTATTCTGTTTTCTCAACCT
This sequence comes from Desulfarculaceae bacterium, assembly GCA_963675675.1. Lineage (GTDB taxonomy): Bacteria > Desulfobacterota > Desulfarculia > Desulfarculales > Desulfarculaceae > Dethiosulfatarculus. The sequence goes on along the minus strand of OY776512.1, from coordinate 4,376,041 downwards.
GCTGGGCCTGTTCTTGAGTACCCTGATTCTTGCCTTGGTTCTGTTTTATTCGATTCCGGGCGCTGAAACCAAGCCGGGCCATCCCCTTTTCTACCTTCCGGGGCTTATCAGCTTGGTATGTTTGGGAATTTGCGGCGCTGTGGTTGCAGACGGGGGGAAACAAGATACCGCAGGCGCCCGTCTTCCCTTAAGCCGCTCATGGCCTTGGCTTATCAGTGGAGCTGTGGTCCATTCGGTTGGCGTCGCCTTATGTTTGATCACGATCTATGTCAAAGACTCCAGCTGGCGTTCGGAATCCCTCCAGGCAAGTCTTTATATGCTCTTTGCGGCGACAGCCCTCAGCTCAATATTGCTCAGCAAGGTTACCGGAACCTCGAAAATAGAGCGCTGGTTCAGTCTGATAGTAGCGCAGTCGGTTGCCAACGTTCCAAACATAATTTGTCTGATCTATATTTATGCGGTGCCGGATGAAATCCCCCGGCCCGGGCTTGCCGCCTGGGCCTCGCTTTGCGTGCTGCCCTCCGCCGCGCTGATCTGGTGGCTGAACCATAACCGGCCTGGAGCGGAACCAAAAAACACCGTGGTTGAAAATAGTTAACTTGACTTGCCGGCACAGCGATTCCATTTTGCATGGCTGAAGTTGGCCGGTTCTGCAGGCGCTATGGCTGACCGGGTTCGGGCGAAACAGCAGAAGAAATTTCGGCGTCTACTTCACCCCACGGTAAGGTGATAGGCTAGGTTGTCCAGCTTCACGGTGAAGTCCACGTTTTCCACCTTGCAGCCGGAGCCCTCGCACTGCAGCTGGACCGGGGCGAAGTTGAGGATGCCCAAAAGGGGCACGCTGAAGAATTTGGCGGCCACGTCCTGGGCGTAATCGGGCGGCACGCAGATCACGCCTATTTCCGCGTTGGTCTCGCGGCAGACCCTTTCCAGGTCGTTCATGTGGTTGATGGTGAGCCCGTTGGACAGTTTCAGGCCAACCTTGTCCGGATCGGAGTCAAAGGCGGCTACAAAGCGGTATCCCTGCTTTAGGAAGTTTTCGTGGGCGATCAGGGCGCAGCCCAGGTTTCCGGCGCCCACCAGGGCCAGGTTCCATTGCTTGTTGAGGCCCAGGATCTTTTTTATGTCAAACAGCAGTTCCTTTACATAATATCCCACTCCCCGCACCCCGAATTGTCCGAAATAGGCCAAGTCCTTTCGTATCTGGGCCGGATTCACTCCGCAGATTTCGGCCAGGCGCTGGCTGGAGACCACCGGTTCGGAGCTTTCCAAAAGGTCTTCCAATGCCCGTGAATAGATGGACAGGCGGGTAATGGTGGCGGCGGGTATCTTCAGGAACTTCATCCCAAACCTCTGTGATTGTGATCACTTGCACATTTCAGTGCAGAAAAGTGGCCGGGCCGCAATGGCCCGGCCACTACTATCGCTGCTACAAGCTCATGCCCAGGAACTTAGCTACGGGCTCGGCCATGGGGTAGGCGTAGATCAGGATCAGGCTGACCACGAGCGCGTAAATACAAAGGGACTCGATCAGGGCCAGACCAATAAGCATGGTCACGGTGATCTTATCGGAAGCCTCGGGGTTGCGGGCGGTGCCCTCAACGGCGCCGCGGATGGCGTTGCCCTGGGCCAGGCCGGTGCCGAAGGCGGCAATGGCGATGCCGAAACCGGCGGTCATAACGGTCACCCAGAACAGTTTGGCAGCTTCAACTTTGACGCCATCGGCGGCCATGGCGACTACGGCCATAGCCATAACGAACATCATGGCCATAATAACAATCGCGGAAATCTTCTTCATCGATAGTCCTCCAAAAAGTAGCGGTTTGCCTTCTTCCCTTGTATGTGTGCCTTTATACAAGCTTTATTTTCGTATTTTATCCCTAGCGGCGTTCGTTTTGGGCTCCCTTTGCCCGGCCCCGCCGCTGCGGCTTTTAATGGGCCTCCTCCAGCGCGCCCGCTATGTAAAGCATGGTGAGCAGGCTGAAGATGAAAGCCTGCACGAAGCAGGTGAACACGCCCAGGAACATCATGGGCAGGGGCGCAAAGAAATAACCGGCCAGCATGAACAGGATGGCCACCACCAAGTCCTCACCCATAATGTTTCCGAAAAGACGGAAGGTGAGGCTCATAACCCTGGCAAAGTGCCCGATCAGCTCGATGGGGATCATCAAGGGAGCCAGGGCGGGCATGGGGCCCACGAAGTGTTTCAAATAATGGGCGCCATGGCTTTTGAAGCCAATATAGTGGGTGGTGATAAACACGCAGAGCGCCATGGAAAGCGGGGTGTTCACGTTGGCGGTGGAGGAGAACATGCCCGGAATCAGGCCCATCCAGTTCATGAGCAGGATGTAGAGGAACAAGGTTGCGATGAGGGGGAAATAAGGCCGGCCTTCTTCACCCATGAGGTCCACGGCGAAATCCTCCAGGCCGCCGATGACCACCTCGAAAAAGTTCTGTCCGCCGGTGGGAATCAATTTCACCGCGCCCACAGCCAGTTTGGCCAGCACAATGAGCAGAATGATCACGAACCAGGAGTAGATCACGTGGGGATTATTGTGGGCGAAATGGCTCAGTGCTTCGATGTGAAGCTGATCCAAAAGCCACACTATGATCATGAACGGGTGTTCCATATCCTCTAGGCCTCCTCGCGGTTTATATTGACTGGGGGGATTGCCCCCAAGCTCCATTTCCAGCCGTTATATCGATCTGCGCGCCCATAAGGCGGCTTTTCAAGTTTATTACCCAGGCCTCCGCCCTTCCGCCCTTCCGCCGTTCCCGGCTAGCTCCAGAGGCGGCGGGCCTTGATCAGGCCCCAGACCGTAAGCGAGATCACCACCGTGCTGAGGCCCACAATAAGCCCCAGGGGGTCGGCCCAGCCCTGGGCTATCAGCAGCCATAAAAAAGCGGCGGTGGCAGCAAAGCGGATATAGTATTTGGCCAACACCCGCATCATCATGCCTTCGCGCTGGCCGGAGAGGATGGCCTTTTTGACCACCCTGCCCATGATGGCGAAGTTCACCACGGCCGTAAGGGCCCCTATGGTCACGCTCATTGCGGAGAACCAGGCCGCCAAGGCAAACGACCCCGCGATGAGCACCCCGCTTACCAGCGCTATGCTCTTCCACAGGGCTCTGACTATCTGGGCCTGCTCAGGCGCCAATTCCTGGTTGATTTGGCTCAAGCCTTTTTCCCCGGGCTCCTCATGGGCGCCCCGCTTTTGCGTATCACCGGCACGCTCCTCCATGCTATTTATTTCTGGAGCGCTGCACGATGATGTATAGGTTTCTGAATGCCGCCACAATCCCCATTGCCAGCCCCACAAAAAAGCCCCAGGGCTCGGTGCCCAGCCACTTGTCAACATAGTAGCCGGCGGCCAAACCGATCACTATGGACAAAGCCATAGCAATCCCCATGGAACTAACCCGGGAGAGCAGTCTCACATAACGCCGGGTTTCTTCCTTAATGAACCGGCCCATGAATGCCGTCCCCAGTTATATGGGCGCTGGATTTCACCAGCAATATTAAAATGTTGGCAGGCAAAACCTTGGTCCCGCACAACTACCCGCTCCGGGCTGGTCCGCATCGGCTCACCTACCTTGTGCCATAGGGCACATGCGGCTCAACATTGGTAACACGCCGGGGGTGCGGAGTCAAGAAATTTTGTGCTTGCTCCGCACCCCCGGTTATCTGATCCAACCCTAGGAAAAAACAGGGTATTTTTGCCACTCCATCCGGCAGGCGGCTCCTAGGAGAGCGCCTGGTCCAGGGCCTTGGCCGCGGCGGCCAGGGTAAGCTCCAGGTCCTCTTCCTCATGGGCCAAGGATACAAAGGTTGACTCGAACTGGCTGGGGGCCAGATAGATCCCCTGCTCCAGCATGGCCGCATGGTAGCGGGCAAAGGCCTCGGTGTCGCTCTTTGCGGCGCTGTCGTAGTCGGTCACCGGTCCTTCGGTGAAGAAGTAGGTGAACATGGAGCCCAGGCGCTGGCCGTAATGGGGCGCGCCCTTTTTGGTCAACAGCTCGCCCAACCCCTGGTAGAGCATGGCTGACTTTTGCTCCAGGCGTTCATAGACTCCGTGTTCGGCCAGCATTTCCAGCATCTTGAGCCCGGCGGCTGTGGCCAGGGGATTGCCGGAAAGGGTGCCCGCCTGATAGACCGGGCCGTCGGGAGCCAGATGATCCACGATCTCGGTTTTACCGCCGTAGGCCGCCATGGGCAGGCCGCCGCCGATGATTTTACCCATGCAGGTGAGGTCCGGGGTGATGCCGAAGCATTCCTGGGCGCCGCCCATGGCCACCCGGAATCCGGTGATCACCTCGTCGAAGATGAGCAATGCCCCGGATTCATCACAAAGCTGGCGCAGTCCGGGCAGGAAGCCTTCGGCTGGCAACACCACACCCATGTTGCCCGCCACCGGTTCAACGATCACGGCTGCTATCTCCGAACCTCGTTGGGCGAACAGTTTCTTCAGGGCTTCCAGGTCATTGAAAGGGCTGCCGATGGTGCATTCCGCCATGGGGGCCGGCACCCCGGGACAGGCCGGTATGCCCAAAGTCGCCAGCCCGGAACCCGCCGCCACCAAAAGGCCGTCGGCATGGCCGTGATAACAGCCGTCGAATTTGACGATCAGGTCCCGTCCGGTGTAACCCCGGGCCAGGCGCAGAGCGCTCATGGTGGCCTCGGTGCCGGAGTTCACCAGACGCACCTTATCCAGGCTGGGCACCATGCGGCACAAAAGCTCGGCCAACAGCACTTCCGCCTCGGTGGGCGCGCCGAAGCTGGTGCCCTTTTCAGCCGCCCGGGTAATGGATTCCAATATCTCGGGATGGGCGTGGCCCAGGATCATGGGTCCCCAAGAGCCCACATAGTCTATGTATTTTTTGCCGTCTACATCCTCGATGCGGCAGCCCTTGGCCGATTTGATGAAGGGTGGAGTCTGGCCCACCGACTTCATGGCCCGCACCGGGCTGTTAACCCCACCGGGAATCACTTTCTGGGCCTTGGCCCAAAGCTCTTGAGATCGGTTGCCTGTCATTTTTCGCTGCTCCCTTATTTAGACCGGATTAGCATCTGGTTGTTTTTAGAGTTGTTATTCTCCATCAGTATGGGGCTCGAAATAACGCATGGAGGTTTTTTTTAGCTCTTTTTGGGAAAAAAGCAAAGCATAGTCTTTTTGCCTGCTCTTTTGGGCCATTTCCGCCACCACCCGGCGGCATTCCTCTTTGCTCTGGCCGTGAACCATGGAATATAGATTATAAGGAAAGTCTCCGCAACGCTCCCGCCAATAACAATGACTCACCTGCCGGAATGAAGAAAATGTCTCGCCCACTTTTTCGACCTGGTCCTCGGCCACGTTCCAAGCCACCATCACATTGGCCGGAAATCCGGAACGCTGGTGGCGCAAGGTGGCTCCGAAACGGCGCATGATTCCACGGTCCGCCATGGCCTGGATGCGTTCCACCACTTCGGTTTCCTTGATCCCAAGCTCCAGGGCCAAACCGGCGAAGGGGCGGCTGCTCAGCGGAATATCCCCCTGCAAGCGGGCGATGATTTTTTTATCCAAATTGTCCATGGTGTTTGCCTGGAAATATGGTTAGATGGACACTGATATTTAGGGCACCCGGCATATCATGTCAAGAAAATTAGAAATGATGTGACGATCCCGGCTGAAAAACAGGGATTAAGCTGCGCCTTTCAATTCCTCATCAAAATTCCACATGCACCCCCAAAAAATGCCGGCTTCGCCCGCCAACGGCCTACTCTTGTTGATCCGCGAGGGGCCTGTGCCGGTCCCGGTTTATTTGCCCGGTATGATCAGTTTCTGCCCGGGTTTGATCACGGAGCCCCTCAACCGGTTGGCCTTTTTCAAATCCCTGATTTTAACCCCGTTCTTTCTGGCGATTGAAGAAAGCGTGTCTCCCCTTTGCACCACATAACGGCTGCTTTCGGGCTGTGGGGCCGCTTTATTCAGGGCCAGCTCCAGTTTTTTGGGCAAGTTGAAATCGCTGCCCGGGGGCACCTGGAGCCGGTGCCTGCCTTTGGGTATTCTCATGCCGCGCAGTTCCGGATTCAACTCCCGCATCATGCGGACGCTGGTGCCCGCCGCCTTGGCAATATCCCGCAAATGGGCGCTCCGCTTAAGGGATACGGTCACGGTTTTGGTGGGCCTGGGCTTATAAAGCTGGCTTTCGGGCAGAGCATAGCCGAAGCTTTTGGGGTCTTGAATTATAATTTTAATCGCCATGATGCGGAACACATAGCGCATGGTTTCCCGGGGAAGATACAGGTGATAGTAGTTTTTGCTGCCCTGATCCTTTATGGCGTTTCTGACCCGTCTTTCTCCGCAATTGTAGGCGGCCATGGCCAGGGCCCAGTTCCCGAACATCTCGTGCAGGTCTTTTAGATAAGCCACCGCGGCCCTGGTGGCCTTTTGGGGATTGTGGCGGTCGTCAAAATACCGGTTCCGCCTCAGTTTATAGCGCCGCCCGGTGCCCCTGACAAACTGCCACAACCCCACGGCTCCGGCATGGGAGCGCACCTTGGGCAACAACGCGCTTTCGGCTACGGCCAGATATTTAAGATCATCGGGCAGGCCGGCCTCTTTCAGCTGCTCTGAGATATAGGGAAAATAACGCGCCGCCCTTTTCAGCCACATCACCACTTGGGCTTCGTCATGAACCGAAATGTTGAATTCCCGGTCCAATTGCTCGGCCACAAAATCCTGGTCCAGGGGGACCGGCTCCCCGCAAAGGGTGAGTGATTTGGGGATGGTCGGCAAATAGTGTGGCTGGACGCTTTGGCTGGCCCAGGCCTGAGCCGGGCCGACAGAAGGGACAATTACCAAGCAAATTAAAAAGGTAAAAACAAATGTGAGTGTATTGACTCTGTATTTCATATCAGGCTGCAAACCTCCGCACACCGCCTCCATTCAACCGTCTGTGAACCGAAAAGAACCCTTTGACTAGGCCTTAGTGTAACATCACTTGCGCTTTTTTTTATGCCCTTATGGGAAAATGTTTCAATAAAGCCTAAGGTGTTTGCGGGTTACGGCGCAATAGCAGGGGCGGACAATGCGGATGTTCAGCAGCCGCTGAAAGGAAAACGGGCGGCTGACAGCGGATTATGACCCATCGGAAGCCGACCCGGTCCGGCATGTTTCATGACCATCCCCTTGGGGCATGGGCGCCATGAAACACCCGGGCCTTATGAATGCATTATCAACGCTCGTCGGCGGCGTACTGGAATTTGATGAGCGCGGGTTCATAGTCAAACAGGTCTTCATCCGCAAAGAACCGGGCCACTTCCTGTTTGGCGGTCTCCACCGAATCGCTGGCATGCACCAGGTTGCACTGCATGGACATGCCCAAATCGCCCCGGATGGTGCCGGGATCTGCATTGCGGGAATTGGTCACCCCGCACAGTTTGCGGCAAACGTCCACGGCCTCCAAGCCTTCCAGGCACATGGCTATAACCGGGGTGCGGCTCATGAATTCGGCAATGGTGGGGAAAAACGGCTTGTCGGCCAGATGGCTGTAGTGCTCTTTCAAAAGAGCATCATCAAGCTGGATCATTTTGATTCCGGCTATCTTCAGGCCTTTTTTCTCAAAACGGCCCAGCACTTCACCCGCCAAACCGCGGGACAGCGCATCAGGTTTGATAAGAATCAAGGTGCGTTCCACTTTTTATCGTCCTTTCGATATTATGTTTTAAACCGCTGTTTTCAGTTAAAAATCACATAGTCCAAATATATCAATTTGTTAATCTCGCCCTGCCCGCCTTTCGGCGCACCTGGGCCTAAGGCTGACACCGGCCCAATTACGGCATGGCTTGCGCCCCTTGTCAAGTGGCTGCAAACCCCAGCCCGGCACAGACATAATATAGTGGATTTTGACCATGCGCATCCCCGAGGGGTTGCGGACCCGGGAGTGTGGGCAGACCAGTTCCCCTGATCCAGGGGCTCATAAGCCGCTGCACCTGATCAAACGGCAGCCATAACCGGTGGTGAATCTATTGTGCCAATCCCCCCGCCGGGGGACCTGGTTCCGTTTTGGAACTCAGTGCAAAGACAAAAATATGCGGGCTTCGCAAAACGTTATTGCGAAATGGTGTGCCTTCACACCCATGTTTCGCGCTGGATCGGATGAAAGATCATTGATTTGCCAGGGTGTTGACGATGTAGCGGACGTGGCGCGAGGACAAGCCCCAGCGACGGGCCAATCCCTTTACGTTGGAGCCATCATATTCCCTCACGATCAAACGATTGCGCAAAGCGGTCAACGAGCGCTCAAGCTTGGGAAAATAAACGCTGGTGCCGGCATAAATCCGGGCCAGATGCACCGTGGCCTCCATCCCAATGATGTCCGCCATCTCCTGGTAGACCTCCGGCAGGTCCTTGGGGGTTATCTGCTTCATCCAGTCGGGAAGCTGTGCTTCTACATCTTCATTAACGGGTCCACTGCCAGTCATGGCTTCCTCTTTCCTTTCGATTGCTAATGATTACACCCGTAAAATTTATTGACCAATATGGTCAATTTCTGCATAAAATATAACCATAAAGGCTAAAAATAATTCAACACGATCTTAATCCGGGCCTGCCCACCGCTGGGGATGACGGCGGGGGCCGCCTGGCCGGAAAAGCTTGCCCTATAAAGGCCCCTTTTCAGCCCGTGTCTGTCCGTTGTATTGCTGAATAGCAGATATGAATGAAGCAGCGAAAGCGCTGTAACTCACAATTAGTTTTCCGGAAACAGCTCGCCGAAACAGCTCCCGGCGTTTCAGGGCTGGTGTTCAAGGAGGCAGCCGCGCCCGCCCCGGGATTATTCCTGGCCGGATAGTCAAAAAAAGCCCGGCTGTCGGCAGCCAGGCTTGTTGGTCAAAACTGAATTTATAAAAGGAGAGGATCAGGGATCAGGGTCAACGTGCACGGTCACCCGGGCCACCCGGTTTGCGCCGTCCAAAAGGCGGTGCTCCACTTGTTTGGCGATGGCATGTCCCTGGCGGACCGATTGAGAGCCGTCCACCACCACATGCAGTTCTATCAAAAGCCGCCCCCCGGCTGAGCGCACCATGAGGTCGTGCACCTCCATGACTCCGGTTATGCCGGCAGCCTGTCTTTCGATGTCTTGGATGGTGTCCGAAGCGGGGGAAGTGTCCACCAGCTCACGGCATGACTGCCAGATGATGGAGCCCGCGGCCTTTAACACCATTACCCCCACTATCAAGGCGGCCAGCGGGTCCAAAAGCCACAGAGCTGGACTCAGCGCAGCCCCTGCCACCCCGACCAGCACCGCCAGGGAGGAGAGGGCGTCCGTGCGATGATGCCAGGCATTGGCCTTCAAAAGAGGGCTTTCAAGTCTTTTAGCCACGGCCAAGGTGTAGCGGTACAGCGCCTCTTTAATCAGCACGCCGGCAGCCGCCGTCCAGATGGCCAGTCCGGCGGGACGGTCCCCTCCATGGGCGCATAGCAGGTTAGCCGCATCCCACATTATGGCCAGGGCCGCGGCCAGCAGGCTGACCCCCACCAAGGCGCTGGCCAGGGTCTCCACCCGGCCATGCCCCCAGGGGTGCTCCTGATCGGCCGGAGCCCGGCCCAGTTTGAGGCCCACCAGCACCAGAATATCGCTGACCAAATCCGAAGCCGAATGGGCCGCATCCGCCAAAAGCGCTCTGGAGTTGCCCCATAGGCCGACGGCGGTCTTCAGCCCGATGAGAACCAGGTTGACCCAGAGCCCCAGCCAGGTGACCCGGCGGCCCTTGGCTTCGGGGGAATATGGGGTTTTGCTCAGAGACTGAACCATGCTATTACACCGGCGCCCTATTGTTAATCTGACGCTGAAAATTTACCGTCTAATTGGCCGGTTGGCCTGTCTTTTTCAGCGCAATGAATCATCTGCTCCCGCCGGCATAGGCAAATTGTCCACAAACGATGCGATTTTATTTAAATAATCCTGTCCGCCCACCATGATGGTGTCGTTGTGCCCCGCTCCATTGAGGGTGATGAACTCCTTGGGACCGCCGGCCGAATCGAACAGCCGCCGGCCCAGCTCATGGGGCACTATATCATCCCGGTCTCCGTGAAAAAACAGCAGGGGAGCGGTGATGGCGGGTATGCGCATCTCCGAATCAAAACGGCTCTTAAACGCCCGGTCCAGACCGGGCAGATGAAATACGGCCTTGGCCATATCACCCAGGTTGGTGAAGGTGGATTCCAGGATGACCCCGCTCACCCCCTCAAGCCCGCCCACGGCCACCGCCGCCGCTCCGCCCAAAGAACGCCCGAACACCACCAAACGGAGTCCCGCTTTGGCGGCCCGTCCCCGGGCCGCGAGATAGGCCGCCGCGGCATCCAGGTAAAAACCCCTTTCATCCGGGCTGCCCTGGCTTTGGCCATAACCCCGGTAGTCCAGAATCAGGGTGCTCAGGCCCAAACCGTGCAAGAGCCGCAGATTGTCCAGCCGGTGGGATATGTTGCCTGCGTTGCCGTGAAAAAAAAGCAGAACCGCCTTGGGCCGGGGCGCCGGAATCCACCAGGCATGCAGCTTGACCCCGTCCGCTGCTTCTATCCATTGATCCTCATAGGCCATGCCCAATTGATCGGGACGGGCCGCCAGTGTGCGCTCGGGATAAAACAGCTGGGAATTGATCAGTGCATCGACGCCGAAGGCCATGTAGGCACCCCCAAGCAGGATAAGCGCAGCCCAAATGGCTGATAAGCGGATGGTGCGGGGCTTCATGCCGGGCTGCTCCACCGCCGCCGGTCAGAAAAAGCGGCTAATCAATCCTGGCCGCTATGGCCTTATAAACATCCGCACGCACCTTTTGGGATATGGCCCGGGCCGCTTGGCTCATGGCTTGGGCCAGACCCTTGGCCCCCCTTTGGGCAATGGGTGAGGTGTGGGTGTAGTCCATTTGCAGAAGCACTCTTTGGGGCAGGCTGTTGTGCTTCAGGTCTAATAGGGTGATATGAACCCCCAGCCGGGCCTGCCAGCCCTTGGCCCGGTTCAGCTCCAGGCACTCCAGCACCCCGCCTTCCAGCTCAAAACGTACCCGGCCGCTTTGATTTTGATCGAACACCGCTTGATAACTGTTTTCAGCCCTGAAATCCCGGGCCAGAAGATCGCCCGTCATGTCGCCCGGGCTAAGCAGCCAGCGGTTATAGGGATACGCCCCGCGCTCGTTGGAGTCCGGGCGGTAGACCATTTCTTTGCCGGTGTATCCTGACACGGCCCCGAAGCGTTTCAGCCTGATGGCGGCGGGCAAGGGCTTGGTTTGTCCCGCCGGGGGGGCCGGATACTCCAGCACCCAGCTGCGCACCATGATCTTGGAGCTGTTCTGCCCGGCGCAGGCAGGCAGGCAGACCAGCAGAAACATCATACAAAACCATGCCTTGGATATGTGCATTTTTACAGCCTTGCCTGGATTCATGCTTCGCCTCAGTCAAGCTTTCTGGGTGAAGGCGATTTGCTCCAGATTATATCAGAGGGATTGTTTTCCAATCGACCCACCAGCCGGTCCAGGTTCTGGATGGTGGAACTCAGTTTATCCACCGCGCCGATCAGGCTGGTCATGAGCCGGTTGTATTGCAGATTCACGTTATCCAGCACTTGACCGGCCTGCGTAGAGCGCTTGGGCAGCTTCATGTCCTTAAGCTCAAGCTTCACTTCGGCAACAACACCCCGGGCCTCTTCCACCGCCAGATTCAGGCTGTCCATAACGGTCTGGCCCTTCTTCATGACCACCTGGCCCTGGCGCATCATCTCGCTGCCCTCGGTAATCATGGTTTTGCCTTCTTCCGCGGCCAGGCTCACCGATTGAATCAGCCCGGAAATATCAGCCTTTTTCAGCTCTTGATCCAAACGGGTGATCATGGTCTCCAGCTTGGAGGTGGCTCCGGCCACGCTTTTCAAGGAGCTCTTCAGCTCTTCACTGTCCAAAAGAGTTCTTGCAGAAGCCAAGGCCCCCTGCATATTTTGCCCCATGGCTCTGAAATCGATGGTTTCCAGATCGCGGGCGATTTTTTCCACCACGTTGAACATATGAGCCAGCTTGGATGGACGCGAGGGTATGATGGGGTATTCGGCCGCAAAGGAAAGCTGGGGCGATACATCCGGCTCGCCCGGCTGCATGCGGTTCAATTCCACGAAAGTTATGCCTGTAATGCCCGCGCTGCGGAGCTGGGCCACCATGTTTTTTCCCAGCCCCCCGGCAAACTTGATCTGCATCTCCACTTCGATCAGGTTGTTATCCGGCGCAACTCCAATGGCAGTCACCCGTCCTACGTCCACACCCAAATACTTGACTACGGAATCCCGGCTAAGCCCCTGTACGGATTCATTAAAATAAGACACATACACGTCGGCGTCTTCACCGTACCGGCTGGCTCCCAGATAAACCAAAGCCCCCAGGCCCATGGCCAGTCCCACGATCACAAAAAGCCCCACCTTGAATTTTGAGGCCTTGCGGGCCATCAGTCTTCCTCCGCCTGGCGCGAAAAGAAATGTATCACCCTTGGATCACTGGACTGCTCCTTGAGCTGAGCGGGAGAGCCCTGGGCGATTATGCCCTTTGCGGTCTTCTCCAAAAGGATCACCCGGTGGGCCACCGCAAAGATCGAAGCCAGTTCATGGGTTACTATCACCATGGTGGTGCCCAGCCCTTGGTTGATGCGGTTGATGGTGCGGTCCAGTCCCGCACTGGTTATGGGGTCCAGCCCGGCCGAGGGCTCGTCAAAAAATAAAACCACCGGGTCCAGGGCAAGGGCCCTGGCAAAGGCCGCTCTTTTAACCATGCCCCCCGAAATCTCGGAAGGCAAGTGATTCTCGTATCCTGTCAGGCCCACCATGGAAAGCTTGGTCTTGGCCAGCAGCGTAGCGGTGGATTTTTTCAGCCTCCGTTCATCCAGCATGGGAAGCATCACGTTTTCCAAAACGGTCAAAGAACCCAACAGGGCTCCGGACTGGAATGAAACCCCGAAGGTGCGCCGCAGCTTGTTAAGCTCCGGCGGTTTTGCCCGGGTCACATCCACTCCATTTACGACTATCTTACCCGCCGCCGGTTCATGAATGCCGATCAAATGTTTCAACAGGGTGGATTTGCCGCAGCCCGATCCCCCCGCGATGACCACCACCTCGCCCCGCCTGACCTTGAAGCTGACCCCTTCCAGCACCGTGTTGTCTCCAAAGCGGGCCACCAGGCCGTCCACCTCTATGATATAGTCCGGACCAGCCATGGCTGAACTTATAAATCCAGGTAATGGTATACGATGGCGAACAGCGAATCCGCCACAATAATCAGAAACATGGCCGAAACCACCGCCGAGGTGGTGGCCGATCCCACGGCCTGGGCTCCGCCCCGCACCACAAAACCCCGCTGGCAGCCGATGCCTGCTATCAGCACCGCGAAAGTTACGCTTTTTATCATGCTTTTCAGCACCTCGGTTGGGGTGATGACGTCCAGGGTGGATTTGAGATAGGTGAAGGGCGTGAGATCCAGGCTGAAAACCCCCACGAAAAGCCCTCCCAGTATGCTGGTCAAGTCCGCATAAAGGGTTAACAGGGGCACCACCATCATGGCCGCCACCACCTTGGGCACGGCCAGAAAATTGATGGGATCAAACCCCATCACGGCCAGGGCGTCCACCTCTTCGTTGACCTTCATGGTGCCGATCTCGGCCGCAAAAGCCGAGCCCGAGCGCCCCGCCACCAAAATGGCGGTCATGATGGGGCCCAGTTCACTCACCATGGCAAGGGCCAAAAGGGGCCCCACATATACATCCGCGCCAAAGGTGCGAAGCTGCAAGGAGGACATGAAGGCGATGATGAGGCCCAGCAAAAACCCTATCAGCCCCACGATGCCCAGGCCGTCCGCCCCCACTTTCTCCATGTAGAGCCCCACTTCGGACCAGCGTATGCGGGACGGATTGATGGCAGCCTTGGCCAGGGCGAAAAGGAAATCACCCAAAAAACCGACCACCCCCACAAAATCCGCCCACATATCCAGGGCGCCGTCGCCTATTTTTTCAATGAAGTTTCCCTTGCGGTCCAGGGAAATTATGGGTTTGGAATCCAGGGAGTCGGGGTCTATCAGTTTTATGATGCCTTGAATGGACTCGGCAGCATTGCTTATGGTCAGGCCGGCCCCCAAGCCGGCGGCCTTTTTTTGCATGAGAACCAGCCCCAGGGCGCCGGCGCTGTCCAGATAGCGGAGCCGGGAAAGATCCAATTCGACGATGGCCGGCTTGCGCTCCATGACCCGGTCGAATTCCACCAGGACCCGTTCAAGGTTTTTTAGGCGCAGCTTTCCGTTCAATTGCAATAAGAGCCCGCCTCCCTTCCTGGGAGTGGCCTCCAAAAAGACGTTGCGGCTTTTGCGCCTGCGCATAACTGGTCCTGTTTGGCCAAGGTTACGGTGGCTATGGGCCGGATTGAATACGCTCTTTCCAGATGCCGCCATGCTTCAAAAAGGCACCCGCGGCCTGGTGGAGTTCCGACACACACCTAAGAATATCAACTTAGCACATTTCGCAACCCGCTAAAAATCCAGCTTTTCTGGCCGTCTATATAAAGGGGCTTATCCGTCTTTGCCGGCCCAGTCAAGGGGTATGTGGTTGTCGTGGGCGTCAAGACGGTACTCATCCGGATTTTTATAGTCATATGGCTTAGTCACCGTGTTGACTATCATGGCCTCTTCGACGCTTACGCATTTCCATCCGTGATAGACAAGAGGTGGAATCTGCACCAGAAGCGGATTGTGCACCCCCAGATAGAATTCATTGACCAGCCCATAGGTGGGGCTGTCCTTGCGGTCGTCATACAGGCCCAGACGGATCATGCCGTAAACGCACACCACATTGTCGGTCTGCATTCTGTGCAGATGCCAGCCCTTGACCACGCCGGGCAGGGTGGTGGTGAGATAGACTTGGCCGAATCCGGCGAAGATATCATCATCGGCCCGCAGCATCTCCATGAGCCTGCCCCGGCCGTCGGGGATCACCTTGAGCTGTTTGGTCCGCACGCCTTCTATTATTTGCATGAATCACCTCCACAGTTGCAGACCTTTCTACCACGACGGGGCGGCCGGGGCCAAGCAGAGCCTTTAAAAGCTCCATAATCCCTTATGGAATCAGCCCTCAGCCGCTCAGCCCGGCCCGGTCCAGCATCCGCCCGCCCAGGGTTTTTGCGCCCAATTTCAAAAGCGGCTCCAGATTCATAACGTCACAGGCATTATAGGTGAGCAGCTTATCCAGCGCCCCGGGTTCCCCGGCCTGATGGGCCCGCCACAGGGCCACCGCGCCATAGCCGTCCATATCCTGCACCCCGGCCGGGCGGCCGATCTTGAGTTCACGTTCTATGCGCTTCAGTCCTCCGCTATAGCCGATGCGCTTCATGAGCCAGCGCAGGTCTATCTGCACCGGCGGAATATGCATCTGGGGCATCACCTGTTTGAGGAGCGGCAGATCAAAGCTGTTGCCCGCAAAGGTGCACACAATATCGAAGTCCATGAGCGCGTGGTTCAGCTCATCCAGATCCCGGCCCGAGATGAACTGGCGCACCTTTGCGCCGTCGTAGACTCCCACCACGCTGAGCCCGCCCCATTCCGTTTCATCGCCGCCGCACTCGATATCCAGATAGCAAATTTTCTTATAGCGCGGCCAAAAGCGCCAGTGCTCGGCCCGGGGGATCATGGCGGCCAGTTCGGCCAGGCCGTGGGGGGATTCCAGCGCGGCCAGGCTGCGCTCTATCACCGGCCTGCCAAGTTCAAAAAGCCCCTTGGGCAGCAGTTCCCGGCCCCTGTCCATGAAGCCGCGCCAGTCGCGCACCCCGCGCTTCCAGATATGGCGCTCCTTTTTTTCGCCCACCCCGCTGATATGCAGAAAAGTCCGCTCCAGCATTACGGGGCCTTTCCCGAGGCCTCTTGGGCCAGGGCCCGGCTAATAAGCCTGCGGGCATAAAACCAGGCAAACAGGGCTGCGGACCAAGTCACCAGGGCTATGCCCCACCACACCCCCCATATACCCATATCCAGGGTGATACAGAAAAAGTAAAACACTATGACCGGAGCAACAATCTGACGGGCCAGGCCCACCCAAAGGGCGAACATGGGGCGCTTCAGGCCCTGCAGGGCCGAAACATTGGTGTAGAGGATCACGTATGAGTAGAGCATAAAGGCCGCAATGCGCAGGTAATCGCCGCCTTGTTCCACTACCAGGGGATCAGTGGTGAACTGATTCATCATCCAGGGAGCCAAAAAATAGACCAGCACCCCACCGGGAATCATCATCCAGGCCCCGTAATAAAGGGTTTTGCGCACCGACTCCGGGATGCGCTCAAACTTTTTGGCCCCATAGTTCTGGGCCACAATGGCCAGGTTGGCCGTGTTCAGCCCGATGGAGGGCATCAGGACTATCTGCTCTATGCGGATGGCTGCGCTGTAGGCCGCCACTCCCACCGGGCCGTAAAGGGAAATAAAATAGTTTATCAGGTATATGCCCAGGCCCACGGTCAGGCTGTTTATGGAGGCGGGAAGGCCCTGTTTGGTGATCTCCAGATAGGTCTTGGGCTTGGGGATCACCGCAAGCGGACTGATGCCCTGCAGCATGCCGGTCTTGTATACCGTTATCCCCAGAAGCACAGCTCCCATCGCCTGCACCACCACGGTGGCCCAGGCGATGCCGGCAACCCCCATGGCCGGCAGACCGAACCCGCCGTAGATGAACCAATAGTCCAGGCCCACATTGAGCACCGAACCAATGATAAGAAAATTGCGGAAGGGCTTGGTCATGCCCTGGGCGTTCAGGATGGCGCTGAACATATAGTTCAAAGTGAACAGGGGGGCCCCTATGAAGATGCGGTCCATATAGGCCAGGCAGATGCTCAGGTATTCCCCTTCAGCCCCCAGGGAACGGAAAGCCAGGGGCGAAAGCCAAAGGCCCGCCGCAGTGAGCACAAGGCCCAATAATATGCTGTAGACCAAGGCCTGGATGGAATAGTGCCGGGCCTGGTCCATATCCTCCGCGCCCAGGGCCGCCCCGATCAGGGCCGTACTGCCGATGGAAAACCCGTTTCCCAGGGCGGTGATCAGAAAAAATATGGAGAAAGAAAGCCCCAGGGCCGCCAGGGCTTCGGTGGAGATGAGCCCACCGAAGTAGGTGTCCACGATATTGAACATCGTGTAGAAGAAAAAGCCCACCGTACTGGGCACCGCTATCTGCCTGATGAGGCGCGGAATGGGCTCTGTGGTCAGATCGCCGTTTTTCATGTTGCAGCAGTCCCGGGCTCTGGTGGTTAGAATAATGCGTAAATATAGGGAAGCTTGGGTTTGGGCACCTGTTTGATATGGTGTAGCTTAAGCGCCATGAATGGCTTGTCGCCCTGTAAGATCACGGGACGGCCCTTCACCTCCACCCAGGCCTGACGCCCCAATTCCAGGGGTTTATCGGTCAACAGCCCCACGGCAAGGGGTCGGGCGTCCGCGGCGCAGCACACCATAAGATACCGGAACAGATAGCTTTTTACTCCCTTTTCCTTCAGCCCGGTTGTGTCTTTTCTAAGCTCTTCATCGGACAGGGAGTAATACTGCCCCAAGAGCCACACCTTTTGGGGCAGCTCCTTTTTGTCGGCATAACCCTGGTGCAGGCGCAAAAGGTCGGTCTTCTCATAACCGTCTTGGGTGTATAGGGTTGATGCCTTTTCCGGATTACCCGGCTGGCCCAGATTGGCCACATCCGTGGGGTGGTCCAGGTCCGGGTCCAGGCCCAGTTGGAGCGGCCCCACCGCAAGAAATATCAGCATGGGGGCCAGATGGGCCAGCACCAGGGCCGGGCGCACCGGAGCGCCGTGGGAGTGATGCTCGTGCCCGCAGTGCTGGCCGGGCAGATCCGCTGCGGACCGGGCCCGCCTGACCCGGATAACCTCTCCCGCGAAGGTGAAGCCCAGCAGGCCCAGGGCCGTGATTTGCAGATAAATATGCCACCGGGCCACATATTCGGTGTAGGCCCCGCTGATCAAGAGGCCGAGGATAAAGCCTATCCAGGGCAGCAATAAAAGCGCTCGGCCATGGGTTTGCAGCCAGGCCCTCATGGCACAATCCCCAGCTGGGAGACGAACAAGGCCACGCCCAGCCAGACCAAAACGGCCAGCAGGCACACGGTCTGCCAGGTGAATATGGGCCGGTACATCATGAGGAGCTTGATATCGAACATGGGGCCCAGAATCAGAAAGGCCATCACGGCCGGGAAATCGAATTCAATGAATGAAGCGGCCACAAAGGCATCGGCCTCGGCGCAGAGGGACAAAATAAACGCGGTGGACATCATCACCCCGGGACCGGTCACCGGACCTTGACCCAGCCTGGTGAGGGCGTCGGGGTCTACGAAGGTCTTCATGGCGCTGGCTATGCTCACCCCGATCAGGAAATAGGGCAGCATATCCAAGAAATCGCTGGACACCCTTGCGGCGGCCCGGCCCCAGCGGCTCAGCCAGACCGGCTGCGCGGCATGATCCCGTCCGCAGCCGCAGGTTTCATCCCAAGCCCCCGGACCGGCCGGTTCCGATTTGAAAAGCTTGCCTTGGGGCAGCAGGCTGAAAACCAAACCGGCCCCCAGGGCCACCACCAGCCCCCCCAGGGCACGATAAAAAGGATAATTCCAATCCTGAAATGCGATATAGGTGGAGGCCAATACGGTGGGGTTCAGGATGGGCGCGGCCAAAAGATATACGATGGCATGGGGCAGGGGCAGGCCCTTGCGCATCAATCCCCGCACCACCATGACCACCCCGCACTCGCAGACCGGAAACAGGGGCGAGGCCAGGGCCACCAGCGGCAGGCCCCAGACGCCGGCCTTTCTGGTCAGACGGGGGAGCAGATCGGCGGGCAGCCATATCTCCATGATGCCAGACAAAAAAGCGCCCAGCAGGATGAAGGGCACCGCCTCCAGCACAATGGCTATGAAGAAAATGGAAAAGGGCTCGCGCCATTCCCGGGAGGCGCCCGGAACGCCCATGATCCAATCCAGCAAGGGAAATCCCGCCACCAATAGAGGCGCCGCCACCGAGATGATCAGCGCCCATCTGCCGTCCCGGCCGGGCTTAACATCATCCATATGGGGCAGGGCGCGGGCGGGATGATGCTGGGCGTGTTTGAAGTCCAATTAATGCGTTCCCCATTAATTCAGCCTGGTAATCAACAGCGCCAATCCGGTAGAGGCCGCAACAGCTTGCGGCCAGGCGGCTTATGCCGACTCATTTATGATACCGCCTGCCGGATGATGTCACACTTAAAATGCCGCGAACGCAAGGCGCGGAACCAAAGACCGCCATGGTTATGCTGCGGCCGGATGATCAAAACCGCCCGCCGGTTGTTGGATCAGGACGCCCGGTCCTAATGGGAGCAGCCTCAGGTGGAGCCCGCGCAGGCAGCCGGAGCCTTTTGCTCCCCATCGGCGTGATCATGCCCATGCCCATGGTCATGGCCGTGGTCATGATGATCATGGCCCCGACCCCTGTTGACGATCATGAATTTAATCTGCAGATACAGAGGCTTGACGGATATGGCCAAAAGCAAAACCGCCCCGGCCCACTTCAGCCACAAGGGCACCAGCTCGCCAGCCTGGCCGATGATTGCCTTGGGGTCTATGCCCAAAGCGCCGTACAGCCAATCCAGGGCCAGGCCGCAAAGCACCGCCATAACCGATATGCTGGCTAGATAGATGGCGGTCGCCCTTTTGCCCAAAACTCCGTAGAGCACGGTCAGCGAGGTTATATTGGTGGCTGGCCCAGCCAGCAGAAAGACCAGGGCCGCACCCGGACTCACCCCTTTCAGGATCAGGGCCGCCGCTATGGGGGTGGAGGAAGTGGCGCATATGTAGATCGGGATGCCCACACCCAGCATTATCAGCATGGTGCCCAGACCGCCCCCCAGATAGGAGCTGAACAAATCGGGCGGCAAAAGGGCCGTAATCAGCCCGGCCAGCAGCATGCCGATATAGAACCACCCGGCCAGATCCCCCCATAGCTCGCCCAGGGCATAGCTCATGCCGGCTTTCAGTTTTTCACCCCCGGTATGGTGGTGGCGGTGCACTTCATCCGGGCAGCCCTTGCCGTCGCAGCAGCCGTCCACCGGACAGGTGAGGTCCGGAACGATCTCTTGTTCCCGCCCCTTTTTATTAAAAAAGGTTTCGGCCAATCCGGCGGCTATGGCGGTGATGAACCCCGACACCGGCCTGGCAATGGTCAACAGAGGGTCCAAAAGGGCGTAGGACACCGCTATGCTGTCCACCCCGGATTCGGGAGTCGAGATCATGAATGAGGTGGTGGCCCCGGTGGTGGCCCCTTGCTTTCTCAGGCTGGCGGCTGCGGGCAACACCCCGCAGGAGCAGAGCGGCAGGGGTATGCCCCATAAAGCGGCCTTGAACACGGGCTTCACCCGGCCCTTGCCCAAGTGGTTGGCCACGCTGCCGGGACTGATGAAGGCCCGGATCATGCCCGCCACGGCGATGCCGAACAGCACATATATGGCCGAGTCCAGAAAAAGCGACCAGCATTCTCTCATCCATTCCAGCAGCATGTGAATCAAGTCCTCTGCAGCTTGACTGCTATTTCACGGCTTCATCCGCACAATGAACCGTTATTCGGTAAGTTAGCCTGTGGTTATAGGCTCGTTTGAATATCCGGCACCAGCGTCGGACGCGCCTCAACCCTACCTCTTAAGTAGTATAAAAGATAGCTATCCTCAGTTGATAGTCAAGGGGTCCACATCCACCCGGAGGCGCACATTGCCCGGCAGGTCTCCGGCGTTGTGCCGGGCCAGGCGCAAAACCTTGCCGGCCGTGGCGGCGCTGGGGGATTTCAGCAGGATCAGATAGCGGAAGCGTGACTGCACCCTTATCACCGGAGCCGGGGCGGGTCCCATGACCTGCCCCTTCACGCCAAGGTGTTGTTGGGCCAGCTTGAGGTGCCGGGCCAGGTGGGCCGCGGCGCTTTGGGCGGCCTGCTCCCGGGCCGATTCCAGGCGCAGGGACACCAGACGCATGAAGGGCGGATATCCCAAAAAGCGGCGCTCGGCCAGATCTTCGGTGTAAAAGGCCTCCGGATCGTGGGCCAGGGCGGCCCGCACCGCATGATGGTCCGGATCATAGGTCTGCACCATGACCAGGCCGGAGCTGCTCCCCCGCCCTGCCCGGCCCGCAACCTGGGTGATAAGCACATAGGTGCGCTCAGCGGCCCGAAAATCCGGCACCGCCAGGGCCTGGTCGGCCAAGAGCACCCCCACCAGGCTGATTCTGGGGAAGTGGTGACCCTTGGTGATCATCTGGGTGCCCACGATCACGTCCACTTCATGATGGGCTATGCGGCCCAGAATCTCGCGCAGCCCGGCCGCATCTCCGGCGGTGTCCCGGTCCAGACGGGCTATGCGCCACCCCGGCTCCAGCTCGGCCAGACGCTCCACCACCGCCTCGGTGCCCAGGCCCAGGGGTTTAAGCTCTTCGCCCTTGGCTCCGCAGTTGGGGCATTTTGGCGGCAAGGGCCGGGTGTATCCACAGGTGTGGCAGTTGAGGCGTCCGCCGGATTTGTGCAGGGTGAGACTCAATGAACAGCAGGGGCAGCCGATGGTCTTGCCGCAGCTTGGGCACAAAAGAGCCGGTGCAAACCCCCGGCGGTTCAAAAAAAGTATGGCCTGATTGCCCTGGGCCACGGTTTTCTTGAGGGCCTCATAAAGCTGGCTGGACAGGAAACCGGCCTTGAACTTGCCCGATGCCCGCAAATCAACCAGCGACATTTTGGGCAGGGCGGCCCCCTTGACCCGCCGGGGCAGGGTAATCAGCTCATAGTCGCCTCTTTGGGCCCGGTGCCAGGTGGTCACGGAGGGGGTGGCGGTGCCCATCACCACCGGACAGCTCTGCTCCTGGCCGCGTAAAAGAGCCAAATCCCTGCCATTATAGCGAAAACGGTCTTCCTGCTTATAGGCCTCGTCCTGCTCCTCATCCACGCATATCACCCCGAGGTTCTTCAAGGGGGCGAAAACCGCCGAGCGGGCGCCCACCACCACATCCACCTCGCCCCGGGCAATGGCCATCCACTGGCCCCTGCGGGCGGCCGGGGTGAGGCCGGAATGCAGCACCGCCACCCGCTCCGCCCCCATCCGGCTTTTGATCAACCCCTCCAGGCGCAGACAGAGGCCTATTTCCGGCACCAGGATCAAGGCTTGCCGTTTTTTATGTAAGGCCCTTTCGCATGCCGCCAAATACACTTCGGTTTTACCGGACCCAGTCACGCCAAACATTAATAATGCTTTAAATTCAGTCGAGTCCATTACTGTATGTATCTGGTTTATAGCCGCGGTCTGGTCAGGATTGAGCTGTTCGGGAGGGGGCTCATGGCTGACGGGATTGCCTAAAAGGTCCCGCACCAGAGGTTTTTGGTGTATTTCCACCCAGCCCGCCGCCTCCAGACGCTTTGCCAGGGCGCCAGCTTGCGTAAACGTCTTTCGTAATTCTGCAAGCGGTTTGGGTCCATCCTTTTGCAGGATACGTAAAAAGCGGTCGGCCTGGGTGCCCACACGGGGCAGATTCTTGGCCATTCCCTGGCGGGCCGATATATGAAACTCTATTTCGGATTTGGGGATTTTACCGCCCTTGGGCCGGGCCGTGCCCAGACCGGCAGGCAGGCTCCAGGCCAGCACCTGCCCCAAAGGCGTTTGATAATACGAGGCCGCTCTTTGATAAAAGTTCAGCAGCTCCCCTGGGCAGGCCTGGGCTGATTCCACTTCATCCAATATATCCAATATGTTCTTAAGGCCGCTGGCATCCCCGACCACAGGTTTTCCCAGGGCGAATCCCAGGCTCTGTCCGCCGCGCAGGGGCACCAATAAACGCGTAAGGGGCTTTACTAAATTGACGAGCTCAATTGGCACTGCGTAGCTTAGGGCCCGCCACAGCGGCGCGGCCAAAGCTACATCAACTGTATAGGGCATGGTTCGGCATCAAAGGTTCAGACCGGTGAGTTCCGACGCCCATTTGAGGAATCCGGGACGGTTTTCCTGTTCCGCCAT
This sequence comes from Desulfarculaceae bacterium, assembly GCA_963675675.1. Taxonomy (GTDB): domain Bacteria; phylum Desulfobacterota; class Desulfarculia; order Desulfarculales; family Desulfarculaceae; genus Dethiosulfatarculus. Next base: position 4,352,995 of record OY776512.1, on the reverse strand, counting down.
GGCCTCCAGGGCGGCCGCGGTGTTGGGTCCCGACTTCCAGGCCTTGATGGGCTGCATCTGAGCCCGGCTCACGAATGCGGTCTTGACCAGAAAATTAACGTCGCCCTGGATGGGCTGATAATAGACGTACCCGCCCTTCACGGTCACCGGCATGGGCAAACCGTAATCCCGGGCAGCGGTGATGCTCTGAGCCGGATAGGGATAGTGGTTGATGTTGCGGTTCAGATAGGTGATATCCCGGTTGGGCAGTCCGGCCAGCTGGAAGTATTCTATCATCACGTTGCGTTTGAGCTCCGGGTCCCAGGCGCACAGGCCGCCCTTTTGGGGGTCGTCCGGGTTGTTGGCCACCACCTCCATGACCATGCGGTAGCCCTGGTCCGACAGCTTTTGAGCCGCAGCCAACCCGACGAAATCCAGGGACATTTTCAGGTAATCCAGGTCCTCTATATTGAAGGATACCTTATCGTCGAACTCGCCCAGCACCATGCGGTATTCCGGCCAGGTCAGATAATCCGGCCGGTTGGATTCATCCAAACGGAAGACCTGGTTGTCCATGGCGGTCTGCATGAGCATCTGCCCATGGTTGTGCAGCCGGTTGGGGGAATCGGTGTCATAGAACCAGTCCCCTCCGTTGCGGTTCATGCCGTAAAAAGATTTTTGCACCATGAAAAAAACATTGCGCCGGTCAAATCCGTAAAAGCCCGCCTCCAAAAAGTCTTCCAGTATGGTTTGGTAGCTGGATTCGTTGATGATGACCAACAGGCTTTGCTTGGCCAGCACCCTGGCCGGGTCCTTGCCGGCTTTGTCGGCCAACTGGCTGAGATCCCAGGCAAGCTGCAGCATATGCCTGCGGCCCAGGGTGATGGAGCGCAACGTCTCCAGAGCCGCCTTCAGCTCATAGTCTTCACCCAGAATCCGGCCCAGCACCTCCGGGCTCAGGTCCAAGGCCGGGTTCAGCAGATATTTGGTGCCAAGGCCCAGGCGGGTGGCCTCTCCGGCGCAGGTATGCTCCCAAAATACACCGCCTTCCAGCAAGACTTGCTTCACCTGGTCTATTTCGGCCTGGGAGGCCAGCTCCTCCAGAACCTGGATATCTCTTGGTTCGCTCAGTTGCTCCAGCCTGGGGTATTTGTTCAGTTCGTCTTGGGATTTGCCGACTTCAGCCGGCGTGTCGAATTCATTTAGCCAGTCATTGGCCAAGTCCAGGCAGGATTGAATATAGCTTGAAAAATCGTTCAACTCCAACGGGGTGGATTGGGCGGGATCGAGCATCTGGTTTACCTCAAACTCCTTTTTGTTAGCTTTAGTCTTGTTAGATTCTACCCCGAATAGCGCCTTGCAAGCAAATCCCAGCATTATATAAATGATATCAATATATTATACGCTTAGTCCTGTATCGTCAGCGGTTGACCATCAAAAGTCCGCCGCAAACAAGGACCAAGGACAGGGCCAGATTGGCGCTGAAAGGCTCCCCCAGGAGAATCACCCCGCTGATCAAGACCCCGCTAAGCGGAGTGATAAAGGTGAAAGCGTGCAGCAGACTGGCCGGATATTTATGCAAAAGGCCGAACCAGACCAAAAAGCTGAAGAACGCCACCACCACGCATTGATAGAAAAGGGACATGCCGCTGGCCAGGGAAAATCCGGTCATCGGGGTGTCTTCAAAAATAAGGCTTAAGCCAAACAAAAGCGGTATGGAAAAAAACAGCTGATAAAAGACGGTCTGCATGGGGTGGGATTTTTGGGCCAGGTTCTTTTTGAGATACACCGTGGTGCAGGCCCAGACGCAGCCCGAGCACAAGGCCAGGATATCCCCGGGCAGCGCCTGGGGCGAAAACCCCTGCAGCCCCTTGTTGAACAAGACTGCGATGCCGCCGAAAGCCATGACCAGGCCCGCCGCCTTCCAGCGGTTCAAGCGGTCGCCCGGCAGGATGAAATGGGCCATTATGGCCACGAAAAAGGGCGCGGTGTAGGCCAGCAGAATGACCCGGGATGCGCTGGAAAGCAGCAACGCGGTGTATTGAAAGGCGAATTCAGTGCCAAATAAAAGCCCGATCACCACCCCGTGTTTCAATATCCGGGGCGAGGGAAACAAAGGCACGCCCTTATAAGTCATCCAGGCGGCCATGAGCAGCGAGGAGATGACCGAACGCAGCCCCAGCATGAATATGGGGCTGAAGTCATGATAGGCCACCTTGACCACGGCCGGGTTTGAACCCCAAACCAAGGCCAAAAAAAGCATGGCGCCGACAACGCGGGCATTGAGGCCAGAGGTGCGCATCAAGCCTCCAAAAGTCAGTTCAGGTGTAGAGTGCGGGCCATGATATCATATAACCCCTGCACCTTGGCGGGCTTTTGGGCGGGCTGCGGCCCCAGCCACAAGGCCAGGGCGCCATCGGGCCGGTGGGTGCCTTGAAGGTGGCTGCGGCCAAAAACCCAAGGCATGCCCAGACCGGCCCGAAGGCTGACGCCGGGCGCCGCCTGGGCCACAAGGTCCGGAGCTTCATCCAGATAGGGCCCATGGTATATGGCCTGTTTTTTGTGCACCGCGCTCACCGCAGCCCGGCCGGAGTCCGGCAGCTTCAGCGACAGCATTTCTTCAACTATTTGATTAAGCAGCGCATCGGTTTCGGGACCGGGAGCCAAATGCCCAAAGGGAAAGCGCTTCTTGGTGTGCAGGTATATGCGCCCCGGGTCCAGGGCCAGGGCCAGGCTGCCGGGAAGGATGCGCTCCCGGCCCGGTTCGCCCTCTACCTTGAGATAACCCCGCTCAACCAGCCAGCGGTTAAGATACACTTCGCTTTCAATGGGGCCGAATGAATGATCCGCGGCCAGCAGCAGGGAGACCTCACCGTTATTGACCTGAGCGGACACCCGGCTCCACATCCGCCCGATAAAATCGTCTATGCGCCTGAAAAGATCATGAGCCGCCCCGCGCAGGGGATGGGACGGGGCAATCAGGGCGTCATAAAAAAAGTGGTTGATGCGGTCGGTGTCGGTGACCACGGCGACAAAGAGCTCCCACTCTTCTTCCAGCATTTGCTCGAATAGATTAAGGCGGGTCTCTATCACCCGTTTCAGGTCCTGGATGAGCGCCTGGGGGTCCTTAATTCCCCGGTCCATATCCGCCTCGGGCTGATAACCCCATTCCCGCACTTTATCCAACAAAGCCGGGGGATATACCGCCCGCTCCAGGGAGACCACCACAAAGCCGCTGACCATTGCCCCCACAATGGGCCGTGCGGGATAGGTGAGCGGCACGTTCAGCACCACAGAGCGCCGGTTCATGGCGGACATGCGCTCCCAAATCCGGGGAGCCTTGAAACCCGCAGCATCCACCGGCCTGACCCGGTATTCCCCCGGCTCCGGGAGCCCGAAGCCGAACACTCCGTGCTCCCCCGGATTCACGCCGCTGAACATACTGCCCCAGCACACCGGGGAGACCTCGGGCAAAACAGATGTGGTGGACCAGGCCTCGCCCCGGCGCAAAAGACCGGCTAGGTTCGGCATCACGCCTTGCCCGGCCAAATCCAAAGCTTGTTCAAGGCCCACACCGTCCAGGCCCAGAACGATCAGTCTTCCGGGGGCCAACGCCTTTTGGCCTCCCGCCAGATGTCATACCCCCGGCTGCTGCCGATCCGGTCTGCTCCGGCCTCTATCATGGCTATGGCGTTGTCCAGGCCGCTTATGCCTCCGGAGGCTTTCACCCCCATCATGCCGCCCACGGCCTCGCGGAGCTGGGTTACGGTATCCGGATCAGCCGGTCCGTAGACTCCGGAACCGCTGGCCACCAGGCTGACGGCCTGGCTGTCGGCCAAGGCCTCCGTAACCTGGCGGGCTGCATCCGGGCCCAAAAGCCGCGCCTCCAGCACCACCTTTATAATCGCGCTTCCGGCGGCCTGGGCCACTTCCTGCATTTCTGCGACCGCCTGTTCAATGCGGCCTTCCAGTACCATGCCCCGGTTCAGGCACACATCCAGCTCCTGGGCTCCGGCCGCGGCCAGCTCCTGGGCTTCCAGGCATTTGCTTTTTGAAGTTTCGCAGCCGGTCGGAAAACCCACCACCGAACAGACCGCCACCGGGCTGCCGGCCAAACGGGGGGCTGCCTTGGAAACCAGCCAGGGCGGCACGCAAGCCGAAGCGCAGCCCATCTCCAGACACTCTTTGACAAACTGCCTGAGCTCCGGCATACCGGCCACCGGGTCCAAAAGGCAATGATCCATCCGCCGGGCCAGATCTATTTCATCACCCGGCCTGCTCAGGGAGCTGGCCTCCAGATCGCGATCCACCTGCTTGGCCCGCTCCAGCCAGGCATCTTCCACAAACAAAGAGGCATAGCCTTTTTGGGTTACGTACAAAGAATCGTAGGCGGTATCCTGGTAGGTGCGGATCAAATAAGGCACCCCGGAGCGCTCCAGGGCCTCGCACCAGACATCCGCCTGAAAGCGGTTGTCCAGCTTGCGTAACAAAACCAATGACATCTAGCTTACTCCAGCTTGCTGCCCAATGCTGTCAAAAGGGCGCCGGCTCGCGGCGCCCCTTGACTCAGTACATATTTGGTTAACAAAGCATCAATACATAACATCGGCGACAGTCAGATCATTGACCACTTCTTTGACCTCAGGATAGCTGCTGGCGATCTCCTCGGCCTTATGCTTGCTTTCATGCTCTGAAACAAACCCCACCAAACGCACCGAACCCTTGCCCAGATATTCCACCTCGAATGAACGCTGATAGGGGAAGATCAGTTCACGGCGCACCTGGGACTCTATCTTCTTGACAAGAGCCCGGGAGGACAAGATGGCGCTAAGCTCATTTTGATCGGATGAACCGATGATCTCTTTGGCGGCATCCAGGATAATCTGAGCCCCGGCCCCCGCATTCAGCGCCTTGGTGTTCAAGATCAGGTCATACAGGCTGGAATCGGACAAATTGTGCTCAAACACCGATTCGATCAGGGAGCGGCGCTGTTTGTCGTACCAGCGGACATACTTCTGAGCCTCCTCAATAGTCAGTCCCTGGCTTTTCATAATGCGCTCAACCCGCTTTTCGGTGGGAGCCACGATCCGGACCTTGACGATGCCGGGCAGATCGGAAAAGACCATCTGGGCCCCGCGGCCCAGCATCACCACATCGCCTTGTGCGGCCACTTCGTAATTCAGGTTTTCAAAAAGACTGGCATTGGCCGGGTTATTGAAGAAAAAACGGTCCCAAAAACCTTTGGCCATTTCATTTTCATATAATGAGCAAGCATCCTTATATGACTCATCACACTTGACGGCCAGCTTGTGCACCGCCTCACGGGTCATCAGCTTATAGCCCATCTTCTCCGCTACGATGCCTGCGATCTCCTCGCCCAGGCTGCCCGCTTGTCTGGAAATTGCGATTACGCCCATGACTCCCTCCTTAATAGCTCTCACTGCCAAATAGGATGTAACATACACCCGGCAATAAATCAGTCTAGCATCCCTCCTGCCATTTTAAAAAGCCGGGCACGCGATAATTCTATTTAATATAGTAAGCCGATTTTCGCTGCGGGCTAGGGGGGCAAGCACAAAATTCTAAGGGCTTGCAGGCCGGAAGGGTTCCGGGCCCGGCGTGGCCGGGCCCGGAAGGCTGATTCTATGCGTTTGTGGGCAGGTCTTTGAGGGCCGCGTCAACCATTTCTTTGGGATATTCGTAATTGCTCAGTTGACCGGCCAAGAATGCATCATAGGCGCTCATGTCGAAATGGCCGTGGCCGGAAAGGTTGAAGAGGATGGTCTTTTCCTTGCCTTCCTCCTTGGCCCGGATGGCCTCCACCACCGCCCCGTGTATGGCGTGGCTGGACTCGGGAGCCGGTATGATGCCCTCGCTCTTGGCAAACAGCATGGCCGATTCAAAGCAGTCCACCTGGGGATAGGCCACCGGTTCGATCAGTCCGTCTTCGGTGAGGCGGCTTACCAGGGGGGCCATGCCGTGATAGCGCAGCCCGCCGGCGTGGATGCCCGGAGGCACGAAGCCGTGGCCCAGGGTGTGCATCTTAAGCATGGGAACGCTACCGCCGGTGTCGCCGTAGTCATAGGCGAATACGCCCTTGGTCACCGAGGGGCAGGAGGCGGGCTCCACCGCCACAATGCGGATTTTGGCGCCGTTGATCTTTTCGCGGATGTAAGGAAAGCTGATGCCCGCGAAGTTGGAACCGCCGCCGATGCAGCCGATCACCACGTCCGGACTTTCGCCCGCAATGGCCATTTGTTTGATGGCCTCTTCGCCGATGATGGATTGATGCAGGCAGACGTGATTCAGCACCGAACCCAGGCTGTAGTTGGTGTCGTCGTGAGTGGCAGCGTCTTCCACCGCCTCGCTGATGGCCATGCCCAGGGTGCCGGGGGTGTCGGGGTCCTTGGCCAAAAAGGCCTTGCCGCTGTTGGTGCGGTCGGTGGGGCTGGGGAAGATCTCGGCGCCCCAAAGCTGGATCATGGATTTGCGGTAGGGCTTTTGTTCGAAGCTGACCCTGACCATATAAACCGTGCAAGTGAGTCCGAACAGGTTGGTGGCCAGGCTCATGGCGCTGCCCCACTGGCCTGCGCCGGTCTCGGTGGCGATGCGCTTGATGCCTTCCACCTTGTTGTAATAGGCCTGGGGAACCGCAGTGTTGGGTTTATGGGAGCCCGCCGGGCTGACCGACTCGTTTTTGTAGAAAATCTTGGCCGGGGTGTCCAGGGCTTTTTCAAGTTCCAGCGCGCGCACCAAAGGGGAGGGCCGCCAGATTGTGTAAGCCTTGAGAACTTCTTCGGGGATATCAATATAGCGCTCGGTGCTGACCTCCTGCAGAATGAGCCCCATGGGGAAAATGGGGCTGAGGTCATCGGGACCCACGGGCTGGCCGGTGACCGGGTGTTTGGCAGGGTCCAAGGGCGTGGGCATATCAGCCTGGATGTTGTACCACTGGCGGGGAATTTCGGCTTGGCTCAACGTGATGATTTTCTGCTCCATGTCAGGTCCTTTCTTTTCTTGGGAAGGGTCGTTATCAAAAACCAAAAGCGGGCTCCCCTGTGGGGGAGGCCCGCTTTATTTCTTTTCCTCTGCCGCAGACGGCTAGAAGGGCGCACCTCCCCTGAATGCATCGCACCACCACCAGCGGCCGGGCTCCTTTACCCGCAAGCTTTGCATCAGTTGAGTCATATCCCTAGCTCTTTCGTCAGCCGTTTATGCTCGTCCCGGACCAGCCCGAGGCCATCCGGGAATTTCCGTTTCATATACGTGTACTGTATACAGGATACACAAATAGCAGAACTGCACCAGGTTTGTCAACCCGCAATCACACCGGAATGTAAGGTTGTGGGAAATTGCTTATCAGTAGAGTCCGGCCCCTGGAGGAGCTTTCATAACCGCCTGGTCTTCAGGCGCTTGACCGTTCCAGAAATCCTTCAACGCCCGGCCCTTGGCCGGATCAATGCCCTCTATGCGGCCGGACTCGAACACCAGCCAGCTTATCACGGCCCGGGTGGGCAGCTCGGAGGCTTCGGCTTTGGCCACTATTTGGCGGGGCGGAAAATCCATCAGCAGCTCCACCCCGGCTTCCATGGTGGCCACCAGCACATTCATGTCGCCGTTCATGTTTTCAAGATCGTTTACGGCCTGGCGCAGATTCTGCCAGGCCATATCGATATCCAGTTCGTTCATGTCCTTTACCTCAAAGATGGCTGGGTTCTGGTGAAATTAGCGTTGCGGCACCCAGATACGCTATATTATCTGGCTATATGCTGTACGGCAAGTCAGCCGGGACAAAGGACGAATCATCGTGTCATTGGATTTATTAGAGAATATTGTGGTGGTGCTGGTGCGGCCCCGCTTTCCCGAAAACATAGGCGCGGCCGCCCGGGTGACGGCCAACATGGGCCTGGGTGCATTGAGGGTAACCGCGCCCGAGCGACTGTGGCCCGATCCCATGCAGCGCATGGCCACCGCCCAGGGCCAGCCCGTCCTGGAGGCCATGACCGTGCATGACAGTCTGAATGACGCCCTGGCCGATTGTATGGGGGCCGTGGCCACCACCGCCCGGCAGGGCAGCAAACGTGGACGCCTGATACCTCCCCGGTCCGCCGCCCTCCAGGCCCTAGAGCGGGCCCAGGGCGGCAAGGTCGCCCTGGTCTTCGGACCGGAGGACAAGGGGCTCACCACAAAGGAGGTGGACGCCTGTTCGCTCACCACCTGCATACCCACCGCACAGGCCAGCTCCCTGAACCTGGCCCAGGCCGTAATGGTGCTGGCCTATGAGGTGCGCATGGCGGCCCTGAACAGCCAGGGCCATGCCAAGGCCATGCCCCGCAAGGCCGCCAGCCTGGCCGAGCTGGACGGGCTGAAGGAGCATCTTAAACAGGCCCTTGTGGCTATCGGTTCGTACCTGCCCGATAACCCGGATCATTTCTTCAGGCCATTCAAGAACGTGCTGGACCGGGCCCAGCCTTCCAGCGCCGAAGTGCGGGCCTTAAGGGGCATGGCCCGCCAGATCCTCTGGCTGAAAAGGGAGCTGGACAAAAACGATTAGGCTCCAACCCGGGCGCAGGTGGTGATAGAATGGCCTTGATCGCCCCAAAAGCGCATCATCAGAAAACGCCGCACCGGCAACCCTCAAACCATAAGGCTTTTCTATGAAACACCCGTTTTTATTCGAACCCGCCGCCTGGAAGGCCAAAGGCTCTTTTTTCGATGACAGGGGCCGGCGTCTCACGGCCTCGGGCCTGACCACCGTGGAGCACAGCAACACCATCTGGGTCATTGACGGGGTGATGGATATCCACTCTGACCCCATGGTGCGCTACACCAGCCGCTATGAAATGATCCCGGTGGCGGAAGAATCCCTGGGCACCCCCTGGCAAAGCCACAGCCCCGCCCTGGGCACCTTGAAAGGCAGCCTGGCCATGGTGGATGACTGCATACTGGTGCAGTATCTTTCCGCCGACGGCATGTACGCGGGCAGTGAATCCATGATGATGATAGATGAAAACACCTATTCGGTGCGCGGGGCCCTGGTGCGCTCCGGACAGCGCCTCGCCTCCTGGGCCGTGGCCCTGGTCAGGGGCTGACAGCTTCGTCCGCCATTCCTTGACGCCGGTTTCCGGGTATGCTTTTTGGCAAGGCCAAGCGCCCGGGAACACGGGACCGCCGCCCTCGAGCCAAACCGGCCCCGCCCCTCCGGCGGCCCATGCCGCAAGACATCCAGAGCCCGGACGGCCTTCCTCAGCCGGAAGGCAAAGCCGCACAAAATCCTTGGCCCTGATATCCGGCTCTTAACCCCGCAGGCAAACAAGGGACCGCACCGGCTTTGTCCAAAACTGTTTTGGCCCCCCGTTGACAAGCACTCCTTTGAACTTACCTTTTAGCTGAAAGACACAATTCCCTACGGATAAAGGAGCATTTGAAAGTTATGAGGCTGGATAAGCTCACGGTAAAGAGCCAAGAAATTTTGCAGGGGGCCTTGGGGCTGGCCGACAAAAAAGGCAATCCCCAGATAGAGCCTCTCCATATACTGTCCGTCATGCTGGAAGTCAGCCAGGAAATTGCCAAACCGATCCTGGGCAAACTGGGAGTTAACCGGCACGCCCTGGATATGGCGGTTGCGGACGGACTGAACAAGCTGCCCAAGGTGAGCGGCGGCAGCGGCGCACAGCTCAGCCAGGCCGGTGTGCAGCTCATAAACGACGCCGAGGCCCACGCGGACGCCATGAAGGATGAATACACCAGCGTGGAGCACCTTTTGATGGCCCTGAGCCAGGCCAAGACCCCGGCGGGCGATATCCTCAGAAGCCACGGCATCACCCTGGACGCCATCATGGGGGTTTTGCAGAAGATCAGGGGCACCCAGTCGGTCTGCGACCAGAACCCGGAAGACAAGTACCAGTCCTTGAAGCGTTTCGCCCGGGATCTTACGGACGCAGCGGCCAAGGGCCAGCTTGACCCCGTGATCGGGCGGGATGAGGAGATCCGCCGGGTGATCCAGATCCTGAGCCGCCGCACCAAGAACAACCCGGTTCTGATCGGCGAGCCCGGGGTGGGCAAAACCGCCATTGTGGAGGGCCTGGCCCAGCGCATCGTGGCCGGGGATGTGCCCGAGGGGCTCAAAAACAAGCAGGTGGTCAGCCTGGATATGGGCGCTTTGATCGCCGGCGCCAAGTACCGGGGTGAGTTCGAGGACCGGCTGAAGGCGGTGCTGAAAGAGGTTACCGAAGCAGCGGGCAGCATCATCCTGTTCATCGACGAGATGCACACCCTGGTGGGTGCGGGCAAAGCCGAGGGAGCCATGGACGCGGGCAACATGCTGAAACCGCCCCTGGCCCGCGGCGAGCTTCGCTGCGTGGGCGCGACCACCATCAAGGAATACCGCCAGAACATAGAAAAGGACGCCGCTTTGGAGCGCCGTTTCGCCCCGGTGCTGGTGGCCGAGCCATCCCTGGAAGACACCATAGCCATCCTGCGCGGCCTCAAGGACAAATACGAGGTGCACCACGGGGTGCGCATTAAGGATTCGGCCCTGGTCAGCGCGGCCTCGCTCAGCAACCGCTATATCACCGACCGTTTCCTGCCCGATAAGGCCATAGACCTGATCGACGAGGCGGCCAGCAAGCTGCGCATAGATATAGATTCCCTGCCCGCCGACCTGGACGGCATCGAGCGCAAGCTGATGCAGCTCACCATAGAGGCCGAGGCCCTGAAAAAGGAAACCGATGCGGGCAGCAAGCGCCGCCTGGATAAGGTGCAGGCCGAAGCCGCCGGACTGGAGAAGGAGCGCGGAGAGCTGCGCGACCGCTGGCAGAACCAAAAGCAGGTCATTGAAGACATCCGGGCGCTCAAAGGACGCCTGGACAGCCTCACCGCCGAGATAGAGCGCACCCAACGCGAGGGCGATTACAACCGGGCGGCGGAGCTGCAATACGGCCTTGAGCCCCAGCTCAAGCAAGAGCTGGCCCAAAAGCAGGCTGATCTGGAAGAGATGCAGGCCCAGGGCGCCATGCTGAAAGAAGAGGTGGACGCGGAAGACGTGGCCTCGGTGGTGGCCAAGTGGACCGGCATACCGGTGGACAAGCTCCTGGAGGGCGAGCGCGAAAAGCTCCTCAGCATGGAGGAACGCCTGTCCGAGCGCCTGGTGGGCCAGGAGGAAGCCATCACCGCGGTGAGCAACGCGGTGCGACGGGCGCGCTCCGGCCTGCAGGACCCCAACCGGCCCATTGGAAGCTTCATCTTCCTGGGCCCCACCGGAGTGGGCAAGACCGAGCTGGCCCGCTCCCTGGCCCATTTCATGTTCGATGACGAGCAGGCCATGATCCGCCTGGACATGAGCGAGTTCATGGAAAAGCACACCGTGGCCCGTCTGATCGGGGCCCCTCCAGGCTATGTGGGCTATGAGGAGGGCGGCTATCTGACCGAAGCGGTGCGCAGAAAGCCCTATGCCGTAGTGTTATTCGACGAGATCGAAAAGGCCCACCCCGATGTTTTCAATGCGCTTTTGCAGATACTGGATGACGGGCGCATGACCGACGGCCAGGGGCGCACGGTGGACTTCACCAACACCATCATCATCCTGACCAGCAACATAGGATCGCAGTATATACAGGAGCTTGGCGGCGAGGAGCACTATGACGAGATGCAGTCCGCCGTGATGGGCGAACTGCGCCGGCAATTCAAGCCCGAGTTCCTGAACCGGGTGGACAACGTGGTGATCTTCCACTCGCTCACCAAAGAGCACCTGGCCAAGATCGTGCGCATCCAGCTGGGCAGGCTCAACGATCTATTGGCCCAGCGGGGCATCAAGCTGAAGGTCAGCGAAGCGGCCATAGAGCGCCTGGCCGCCCTGGGCTATGACCCGGTCTACGGGGCCCGGCCCCTTAAGCGGGCCATCCAAACCAACCTGCAGGACGCCCTGGCCGTGAAGCTCTTGGACGGCAGCTTCAGCGACGGTGATGTGATCGAGGTTGATGCGGATGGAGGAGACATCGTATTCGAGAAAGGTGAGGAGTAACCGCTTGACTTCAGGCTGATTTCTATGTAACGCACCATGTAAATAAGATGGTCATGAGTGCCCAATTCCTGCGCCCGGCGGGATTTGGGCTTTTTTTATCTCATTAATTGGAGGGAGCCATATGTCCAAGCCATCACCACCCTATTATTACAAAGACGGCAGCGACACCTATCACTGGGAAACATCTTGCTCAAAAAACCATTATCCGGCGCCGGGCTGGCACAAATCAAACACCTTGCCTTATGACAAAACTGATCAGTGCAACGACTGCAAAAATAAATAGCTCACAGCGCCCCCCTTCAAGGGAGGCTTTCAAGGGGGGCGTTAAGTCCAAGCAGTCAAAGCCCGACAGAGTACGTTGATCCATTTTGATATAGAGGATGGGAAAGAGCGGGGTTTCCTCCGCCACCGGCCGAGGGCACCCTCCCACACAAAAATATCCCGCGCATAAACCGGGATATGTTATCATATTTTCTGAGCGCATCACCCGGGGGAACAATCATCTTAATAAATAGATTCAAGGAACCGGTCCTTAACAGCGGACGCCCGGGTGCGGGGCTTAGGCTGCTTAGGCTGAGGGTTTGAAAGCGGCGTTTTCAAGGATTGCCCAAGTGGTCTTTGGCATGACGGCAACAGCCAGGGTGAAGATTGGGGTTAGAAAGGTTGAATTTAGGCTGGATGAATAATTCGATTACTAATATTTAGAAAGATAGCTTGAAAGATAATGGAAATATTATTAAGCCACCTGTCGAATTAGATGTATACTCTTACTGCTTTTTGTGATGTATCAAAAAGAAACATTAATATTTCGTATTGGTTTGTCTAATATCTAATCATAAGCCATGAGGGCGAGTGGGTCATGCCAAATAATGATCAAATTCTGTTGAATGAACTACTTAAACAAGAGGCTGATGAATTTCAAGAATCTTTTACCGAAAGTGAGTTTTTTGAATTTTACTCAGCAGTTCAGGTTTTGAAAAGATACGAGCTTAGCTATGATGAAATTAAGTCTGGCATTGCTGGAGATAGTTTAGACGGTGGTGCTGATTCTATTTATGTTTTTGTAAATGGAGATTTAATTAAAGAAGATTCAAACGTAAAAGAAAAATTCAAAAAAAATCCTGATGTTGAACTTGTAATTATTCAGAGTAAAAAAGAAAGTGGATTTGGCGAAGATGCACTCTTAAAGCTTTCAAGACTCTGTAGAAATCTATTAGATTTAGAATTTGATAGAGATAAGTTTTCTGGTCGGTACAATGAGTCTGTACTTTCTTCTTTTGAGCTATTTAAGAATACATATGTTTCATTGTTGACAAAGCGACCATCTTTAAAAATTCTTTTTTATTATACTTCGTTGGGTGCGGACGTTCATCAAAATGTTAGAAGGCAAGCTCAGGATCTCACAGAGGATGTGAAGGAAATGCTTCCTACTTCCGAAGTTACTGTTGATTTTGTGGGTGCAAAAGATCTTTTGGCGTTGAGCCAGGAACGCCCTAATGAAGTATTTAGGCTGCCTACAGTTACTAATCCACTGTCAACATCAGAAAAAGTTTTTGTAGCACTCTCTAATATCAAAGATTATTTTAGGTTTATTTCTGATGAAAATGGCAAATTGATACGGCATATTTTTGAATCTAACGTTAGAGATTACCAAGGCAAAAATAACGTAAATAAGGAAATACAGGCTACTCTTTCTGAACAAAATAAAGAAGAATTTTGGTGGCTAAACAATGGTGTAACAATTATTGGAACTGATGCTACGACCCCAGGCGGAAAAGAACTAATTGTTCATAACCCTCAGATCGTAAATGGTTTACAGACATCGTCTGAAATCCATCGTTTTTTTACTACTAATCCAGAAAGGCTTGAGACTGAAGAAAGAGCTGTGCTTCTGAGAGTAATTGTTCCGGAAGATGAAGCAACTCGTGATAGAATAATTAGAGCCACAAACAGCCAAACACCTATACCAAAATCCTTTTTAAGAGCAACTGACAATATACATAGAAGTATTGAAAATTACTTTAAACCCAGAGGTTTATTTTACGATCGCAGAAAAAACTATTACAAAAATGAAGGAAGGAAACCTAAAGAGATCATTAGCGTTCCTTTCATATCTCAGTGTTTAATGTCAGTTCTTCTTCAACGGCCTGACACTGCCAGAGCAAGACCTTCTACATTACTGGAAAATGATGATTCGTATAAAAAGTTGTTTCATGAAAATAACGCTTTAAGTACTTATTTTACTGTGGCTTCTTGGGGACGAGCCGTAGAGTTGCGATTAAAAGAGATCAAAAAGTACGAAACGGCAGAAAATAGCGATATCAAATTCTATGTTATGTATTGTTTGTCTTGCATAAAAACCAATAGTATTTACCCAAGTAATAACAAAATTGCAGAGCTTGACGAAGTAAGTCTAGATAATACAGCGATAGATGCCGCCATTAATGTTTGTTATGACATATACAGAGAACTCGGGGGTAATGATAAAGTAGCTAAGGGAACCGATTATCTCGAAAAAGTCAAAGATAAACTAAGGACCGAGTATGGGTTGTAGCAAATTACTGTGTGAGTAAAACACCTCCACTTGCTTTTGATTTGTCGATGGAGATTATACTAAACAATAATAGACAGTAATTGTTAATTTTGATTTATAAGCTTAAAAATAAATTTGTTATCTTTGGCTTTTGGTTCTATCAGAAAATCAAGATTAGTAAGCAAAGTTAAACAAATATACAAAATATAAAATCTTATACTTCTTAACAAAACATTGAAAGCAACCCGCTCAACAACTATGTAACAATCCTTGAACCTCGCGGCATTTATCATTACGTATATTGGGGTTAAGCTCTCTGAGCCTGGGCAAGCTTAACGATTCAATTGGTGTCTAATAAAGCGGCTCTTTTTCTGATAACGTACTTTGTTTTTCGCTTTTATGCGGGTGTTTCCCCGGCTGCCAACATAAGCCGCAGGTGAGGCCCCAACCTCACAAAACCCAACCGGACCGAGCTCAGCATATCCGGGGCAGCAGTTCGCCGGCCGGCATATCCACCACCCGCTCGGTGCCCAAACCGGTGCGCATGACCACCCGGCCCGGCCGCCGGGCCGTGACCTGGCCTATGATAGCCGCATGCGCCCCGTGGGGGCTTTCCCGGATCGCGGACAGAGCTGCGCCGGCCTGTTCCGGGGGCACGATGGCCGTCATCTTGCCTTCATTGGCCAAATACAAAGGGTCCAGGCCCAGCAGTTCGCAGACCGCCCGCACCTCCGGCAGGATCGGCAGGGCCTTTTCCTCGATCACCATGCCCACCCGGCTCTGCGCTGCGATCTCGTTCAGGATGGCGGCCAAACCGCCCCGGGTGGGATCGCGCAGCGCCCTGGTTTGGGGCGCTTTTTGCAGCAGGGCATGCACCATATGGCCCAGGGGCGCGGAATCGGAGCGGATTGGCGCGCTTAGATTCAGGCCCTCGCGCTGGCACAAGATGGCCGCGCCGTGATCGCCCAGATGGCCGCTGATGATCACGGCGTCCCCGGGCCTGGCCTTTTCACCGCCCAAATCCACCCCGGCGGGCACCAGGCCGACACCCGCGGTGTTGATATACAGCCCGTCGCAGGCTCCCCGGTTCACCACCTTGGTGTCACCGGTTACTATCTCCACCTCGGCCCGGGCAGCCGCGGCCCGCATGCTGTCCGCAATGCGCTCCAGCTCGGCCAGGCCGAAGCCTTCTTCAATGATGAAACCGGTGCTGAGATACAGGGGCCGGGCTCCGCACATGGCCAGGTCGTTAACAGTTCCGTTAACGGCCAGATCGCCGATATTACCGCCCGGGAAAAACAGCGGACTCACCACATAGCTGTCGGTGCTCATGGCCAGGCGCTGGCCAAAAATATCAAGCACCGCCCCGTCGTTGAGCCGGTTTAATAGCGGGTTATCGAAGCGGCTCACAAAGACCGACTCCACCAGCTCGCGGGCCAACCGGCCGCCGCCGCCATGGGCCAGTATGATGCGTTCTTCCTTCATTGGGTGCGCTCGTACTTGTAATAGGCCGCGCAGGACCCCTCGCTGCTGACCATGCAGGGCCCCACCGGGCTGTCCGGAGTGCAGGCGGTTCCGAAAAGGGGGCATTGGGGCGGGCGCATCAGGCCCCGCAGCACCTGGCCGCATGAGCAACCGGGCGGGTCCTTTGCCTCCAGGGTTTGGGCGGGGGGCAGCCCGAATTTGTCCGCCGCGTCAAAGTCCCTGAATTCCGGCCTCAGCCGGAGTCCGCTTTTGGGTATCAGACCCAGTCCGCGCCAAAGGCTGTCAACCGGCTCAAACACCCGGTTCATAATTGCCAGCGCTTTGGGATTGCCCCCGAAGGCGACCGCCCTTTGGTACTGGATCTCAACTTTCGGGGCCTTGGACAGGCATTGCTTCACCATCATCAACATTGCCCCCAGGATGTCCGCCGGTTCGAATCCGCCCACCACGCAGGCCATGCGGCGCATGCCGGCCAAGGGCTGAAACACCCCGGCCCCGATGATGGCGCAGACATGGCCGGGGAGCAGAAATCCCTGAAGATCCAGGGAGTCGGAATCCAGCAGTGCGGACAGGGCCGGAGGCAGCAGTTTGTGGCTGGCCAGCACCGAAAAATTTTTGACCCCTTGATCCCGGGCCATGAGCAGCGAGGCGGCCACCGTGGGGCTGGTGGTCTCAAAACCCACCCCCCAAAAGACCACCTGGTCCTCGGGGTGGTTTTTGGCCAGGCGCACCGCCTCCCAGGCGGAGTAGACCAGGGCCGCCCGGGCCCCCCGGGCCCTGGCCCTGCCCAAACTCAGGCTGCTTCCCGGTACTTGCATCATGTCACCAAAGCTGGCCAGGATAACTCCCGGCTTCATGGCCAGTTCCAGGGCCCGGTCCACTTCCGGAACCGGGGTGACGCATACCGGGCAGCCCGGTCCCGAAATCAGCTCCAGGTTTGGGGGGAGCATCTGCCTGATCCCGTAGCGGCCCATGGCCATGGTGTGGGTGCCGCACACCTCCATGAAGCGCAGTTGCCCCTCATGGCCCGACATATCGTCCCGCAACTCCCGGGCCAGCCGCTTGGTCAGCTCAAGATCGCGGTATTCGTCAATATGTTTCAAACCGCTCTCCGCCGGGCCTGGGCTCCCGAATTAATTCATTCAACAGGGCCAGGGTTTCAGCCGCGCTCTCGGGGTCCATGCATTTTATGGCGAATCCCGCGTGCACCAGGACATAGTCACCCACCCGGGGCATGACATCGATCACCATAAGGCTCACCTCAAGCCGGACCCCGCCCTGATCCACCTCGGCCGTTTCGCCGTTGATGGACAGCACTTTCATGGGTATGGCCAGGCACATGATTTTCTCCTTTAATTGTTTTGTTTGGCCCAGATGTCCAAATCGCCCCCGGCCAGGGCCAGGCGCGCGGCCAAGACTTGACCCAGGCTGACACCCCCGTCATTGCAGGGCGCTTCCTGCTGCAATACGGCCTCCATGCCTTCCTGTTCCAAGGCCCGGCTCAGCCCGACTGAAAGGCGGCGGTTCATCATGCAGCCGCCGCTGAGCGCCACGGTCTTGCAGCCATGCGCTCTGGCCGCCCTGACCGCGGCATGGGCCAGACCCATGATGAGGCCGTTGTGGAACCGGGCCGCCATAATCCCTTTTGAGCATCCGGACTTTAGATCATCAAGCATGCTTTCCAACATGGGGGCAGGGTCCAGATCGAGCCAGGTGTCCGCCCCGCCGGAACCATAGCCAACCTTGAGAGCATAACGGCCCCTCTCGCCCCTCAGGGTCGCGCCTTCCAGCTCCATGGCCGCCTGGCCCTCATAGGCTGCTTCATAGCGTAAACCAATGATGGCCGCGGCCGCGTCGAACAGCCTGCCCAGACTCGAGCACCCAGGCGAGTTAAGCCCTCTTGCCATCACATGGTTGAAAAGCTCAAGGCCTCCCGGCTCACAGCGGGAGCTGATATGGCTATATAAGGCGGCGGGGATGTGTCCATGCCACTCGGGCCCCAGGGCGGCAAAGAGCCGTCCCGCGGCCGAGCGCCAGGGCTGCCGGGCCGCCTTGTCCCCGCCGGGTAGGGGAGCCGGGCGCAAGCCGCCCAGCCGCCGAAATCCGTTCGGCCCCACCTTCATTATCTCGCAGCCCCATACGGAGCCATCCAGGCCCAGGCCCGCGCCGTCCAGGCTCAGGGCGATTATGGGACCCTCCAGGCCCGACTCGGCCATGGCCGACAGGGCGTGGGCCGCGTGGTGCTGCACCCTTATCACGGGCAGGCCGGCAAAGCGCTCAGCCTGGCGGGTTGACAGATAGTCGGGATGCAGGTCCACAGCCAGGGCCTGGGGCTCGATCTTGAGCAAGTCCCGCATGCGCCGCAGGGTTTCCAAATAGAACTCCAGGGTTTGCGCATCCTGCAAATCCCCTATGTGGGGAGACAGGAAGGCCTGGTCTCCCCTGGCCAGGCAAAAGGTGTTTTTCAGCTCCGGCCCCAAAGCCAGCACCCGGGGCCCCGGCGTATGAAGGTGCACCGGCCGGGGCGCGTATCCCCGGGCCCGGCGCAGCACCCGGGTCCGGCCCCTGAGCGATATGGCCACGCTGTCGTCGATGCGGCTCTGGATCTCCCGGTCGTGCAGCAAAAAATAATCCGCCACCTCACCCAGCACATCCAGGGCCTCCCGGTTGCCGGTGCAAATGGGCTGGTCGCTCAAGTTGCCCGAGGTCATGACCAGTATCCGGGGACCGGCCTTTAACAGCAGATGATGCAGCGGGGTGTAGGCGATCATGACGCCCAGTCGGTCAAGCCCCGGCGCGATGCCGGGGGCTAACCCATGGCCGGTCCGCAAGGCGGCCAGCAGGATGGGGCGCCTGTCCGAGCCGAGCAGCTCGGCCTCGGCTTGGTTCAGTTTGACCAGGCCGCGCGCCGCGGCCAGATCGGGCACCATGACCGCCAGGGGCTTTTGCTCCCGGTGCTTGCGCTGCCTGAGTCTCAGCACCGCCTTTTCATTGCATGCATCCACCGCCAGATGGAATCCCCCCAGGCCCTTGACCGCCAGGATTCGGCCCTGGCTCAAAAGCCGCCCGGCCCCGGCCAGGGGATCGCCGGGCAGCTCGCGGCCGTCAGGTCCACTCAGCCACAGCCGGGGGCCGCATTGGGGGCAGGCCACCGGCTGAGCGTGAAAGCGCCGGCTTTTGGGATCATGGTATTCCCGCCCGCATTGGGGGCACATGCTGAACCCGGCCATGGTGGTCAGGGGCCGGTCATAAGGCAAACCCTTGATGATGGTGTAGCGCGGGCCGCAGTCGGTGCAGTTGATAAAAGGGTGGCCGAAGCGGCGGTCGCCGGGGTCGTTTAGCTCCCTCAGGCAGTTGGAGCAGATGCCCACATCGGGTGAGATAAGGGTCTGGGGAGTTTGGCAGGCTTGACTGGGCATGATCAAAAAACCGCGCTGCCCCAGCGGCGTTATCTGCTCCTGCTCTATTTTGCTTATTTGGGCCAAGGGCGGTTTATGGGGGATCAAATCCTCGAAAAATTCCCTCACCGCATCCTGGGGCCCCTCAAGCTCCAGGAACACCCCGCGGCCCTCGTTCCGCACCTGGCCGGCAAGGCCCTTTTCACTTGCCAGGCGAAATACATAGGGTCGGAAGCCCACGCCCTGCACCATACCCTTGATCAGGGCGCGCACCCGAATGCAACCGCACGCCGCCTTGGGGGGGCGGACCTGTGCTTGACTGATTCGGGGGTGGGCATCCAATTTTTTACCCCGCCTTTCAAGGGTGCATCCGCTAAATGTTCAACCATGCAGCCGGTCTGCGGCCCACGGATCAATCCCGGCCTTGGCCAGGCTCCGCCATGCCGGTTTCATCCCCGGCACCGGACGCCGGCAGCAGACAAGTGATGCGGGTGCCTTTGCCGGGCCGGCTCTCCACCTTGATTTCACCCTGCAGCCGGTCCAGCACGGCTTTGACTATGGCCAGGCCCAGGCCGGTGCCTTCCTCCACCATCTCCCTGGCATTGGCGGACCGGAAAAACTGGGAAAACAACCGGGGTAAATCCTCTTCGGCAATGCCGATTCCTTTATCTTCCACCTGGAACAAGACCCGGTTTGGTGAGTGTGCGGCCAGGCGAACCTTCACCCGGCCCCCGGGATTGCTGTATTTGATCGCATTGGATATCAGGTTGCCGAAAAGGTCGTCCAGCAATCCAGTCTGTCCTCTCACCTTGGGCAAAGGCAGGGGCATTTCAAAGCTCAGGTCCAGCCGCTTGGCGGCAGCCTGGCTCTGATAAAGAGGCTTCAGGGTCTTGAGCACCTCTTCCGCGTCAACCGGGAGCATCTGCAAGCGCGCCTTGCCTTCCCCCTCGGCGGCCAGCTTAAGCAGATCGTTTATGATCGCCAGGAAGATGGAAAGGCGTTTCTGACAGCGCTCGATGGTCTCCTTTTGTTTTGGCTCAAGCGCTCCCAGGTATTCATCCCCCAGCACCTGCAGCATGGTCATGACCGCGTTAAGGGGCGAGCGCAGCTGGTGGGCGGTTTTGTTCAAGAACCAGGTCCGGGCCTCCTCCTGGTTTAGGCGCTCCATGGCCAGGGAGATCAGATCGGTCATCAGGGAAAAAAAGCCTGCCTGCGCTTCGCCGAAAAATTCGGGCTGGCCGCTGTATACGCAGAAAACCCCCAGAATCTTCTGCCCGGCCTTCATGGGCAGGCAGAGCATGGAAGAGATGCCCTCCTTCCGGATGTTTTCCGGGTACTGGAAATAGCTCTCCTCGTCTATTTGGCCGATGGAATACATGGAACCTTCGATTATCTGGCGGTTGACCACGCTTTTTTCAATGCTGATGCAGTCGCTGCCCAGATAATCCTCGCTGAGGCCGAAGGTGGAGGCAAATCTGAGGCACTGCCGGTCCGGGTCCAGAAGCTTGATTGAGCAGGCCTTGACTCCCATGATGCGGGCCGCCTGGCGGGTGGCCGAGTCCATGAGCTGCTGCAGGCTGGTGTGGCCGTCGATTTCCTTGATCATCTCATACAGGGAGGTGAGCTTGCTGTTGCTCTCATCCAGCTGCTTGGATATGGTCAGAATATCCTTGCTTTTGGAGCGCAGGCTCAACTTGACCGCGCTGATCAGATAGGCGGTGATTGCAATGACGGCCGTAATTGACAGCCAGGGGGCCAGGGTGCTCAAGGGTTGGAAAACGCCCAGCCAGGCGAGGCTGGAGTCAGACTGCCACAGGGCGGGCTGCCAGATCTGCTGCCAGGCCACCAGCCCCCCCAGGGCCAGCGACGCCACCAGTGCGTAGGCATAGCAGCTCAACCTGGAGAGTAAAATCCCGGCCAGAACCACCGGCATGACCACGAACAGCTGCAAGGGGCTGGCCGGACCCCCGCTGAAGATCACCAACAGGTAAAGGGCCAGAAGATCCATGGATATCTGAACATGAGCGAAAATCTCAAAGGGGTGTACATCGTGGTTTGCCAGGGATTCCAGCCGGGCGCCGATTTTGACAAATATCAGATTATAAAGCGCAACGCTTAACAGGATGAGGCCCAAGGACATGAACGGGAGCTTTAGGCCCAACAGGTATGCCGCCCCCACGCAAATCAGGCCGGCCAAAACCCCCAACCATCTGAGCTGTATAAACCAATAGACCCGTTCCTGCAGTTCCCTCCGGAAAAATATCTGCTGTTTTATCAGGTCAAATCCGACTCTCATGGCGGGCCTCTCAGGCCAAAAGATCCGCTACCGCCTTTAAAAGCTCGTTGGGCTGAATGGGTTTTTCCATGAACTGGGTCACCGGCCAGTCTTCACCCAGTATATGCTGGAAGCTGGAGGGCCCCCGCTCGGCCATCTTTTGAGGGAAGGCGGTGGCCATTAATATTGGAATATTGGTGAATTTGGCGTCCCGGCTGAGCTTGTAGGCCAGGTCGAATCCCTCGGTGTCCGTGGCCATCATCACATCCAGGATTATCAGATCGGGGACTTGCTTTTGGATTTGCTCAAACCCCTCCTTCCCATTGTGTGCGGCCCGCACCCGGTAGTTCTGGCTCTCCAGGATGGTGCGTACCGAATTGACCAGGTCGCGGTCGTCGTCAATGATTAGAATGTCTTGACCGGCGCTCATATTTTTTCCTCCCCGGTGGCAATTTTAACCAAATCGGCCATCACGTGGCGAGCCCTTAACCGGACCGGACCGGAAAGCCCCTCACCGTGGCGAAAGTCCTCGCCCTGGATGGAGACCTGCCAGGCAGCCGGGATCTGCCGGTGCAGCATGGCCGCCATGCCGAGCAGAAACTCAGGCTCCAGGCTATGGATCACCAGCGGCGCCCTTGCCTTGTCAGGCTCTATGCGGGACCAGCCTATGCCTTTATCCAGGCGGGTCACGCAGGCGTCCACCAGGATCAATAAATCGCACCAGCCCGCCTCGTCCAAAAGATCGACGTCCAGCTGCGGCCGGATCAGCAGGCGCAGCCGATCCATGGGGGGTAAAACCCCCTTGAGCCCCTCCACCACCCAGGGGCCCACGCCGTCGTCCCGGCGCCAGCGGTTGCCAAAACCCACAATGCACAGCCGCCCGCGAGCCTGGGCCCTGAGCTCCCTAAGGTCGCTGCAGCTGATGGAGCAGCTCTCCATCGGCGCTCCTGACCTGGACCTTGAGCGGCATCTGGCCCAGGGCGTGGGTGGCGCAGGACAGGCAGGGGTCATAGCAGCGGATGGCCCCTTCGATCCGGTTGAGCATGCCCTCCTTGACCTGGCCGCCGCTTATGTATTCCCGGGCCACCAGGCTTATGGACTTGTTCATGGCCAAGTTGTTGTGACCGGTGGCCACGATCAGGTTCACCTTTTGGATGACCCCTTTTTCGTCCACCTGATAATGGTGGATCAAGGTGCCGCGGGGGGCCTCTATGACTCCGATCCCCTGGCTGCGGCTGGGGTTGCCGGCGGCCAACACCTGGTTGCTGCATATGTTCTCATCATTGAGCAGGTCCTCCGCCCGCTCCAGGGCGTATAAGAGCTCCACCAAACGGGCGTAATGGAACAGCAAAGAAGCCCCACGCTGCCCTTGGGCTACCCGGTGAAATTGCTCAAGTTCCTCCTGCGCCCGGGGGGTGCTGAATCCCTTGGAGGCCATCACCCGGCCCAACGGGCCCACCCGGTAGAGCCCCTGGGGGTAGCCCATGGCCTTGTAATAGGGGAACTTCATGTATGACCAGGGCTCCACCCGCTCGGCAATAAAATCCAGATAATCATCGCCCGCGAACTGGACCAGAGTGTTTTGGCCGCTGTCCACGATGCGCATCTCGCCGTGGTAGAGGTTCACATATCCATTGTCATCCACCAGACCGGCGTAAAGCGAGTCAAAATTGGCAAATCGCTTGACTTCGTCCAGGTGGCCCATGATCCAGTCCTTGGCCAGATCAAGGCCCAGTTCGCAGCCGGCATAGGCCCCGGCAAAGCCGGTCAAGAGCCGCTGACGGTCGTTTTCAGACAAGGGATTGGTGACCCCGCCGGGCACTGCAAAGGCCGGATGCACCTTTTTGCCCCCCAGGGTTTGTATGATCTCCTGGCCGAACTTGCGCAGCTGTACACCCTGGGTGGCCGCCTCGGGGAACTTGCCGATCACCCCGGCCACATTGCGTATGGCCGGATCGGCATCCCAGCCCAAAAGCAGATCCGGACTGGCCAGATAGAAAAAATGCAGGGCATGGGACTGGATGACCTGGCCCATGTGCAAAAGCTCCCGCAAAAGCTTGGCGGCGGCGGGTATCTCATGGCCCAGGATGGCATCGCAGGCCTTGGCCGAGGCCAGCTGGTGGCTGACCGGACAGATCCCGCAGATGCGCTGGGTGATGATCGGCATCTCCTCAAAGGGCCTGCCCTGGCAAAAGGCCTCAAAGCCCCGGAACTGGGTGACGTGCAGCTGGGCGTCCTCGGCCTGGCCGGCGTCATCCAGATTGACGGTCACTTTGGCATGGCCTTCTATGCGGCTGACCGGGTCTATGGTTAATCTGCTAACGGCCATATGACGACCTCCTCAGTCGAAGTGTAAAACGCCGGTCGGCAGTTTGGGAATCTTGCCTTCCAGGATCTCGCCCAGGCAGTAGCCGATGGCCTCGGGCGAGGGAGGACAGCCGGGCACATACACCTCCACCGGCACCACCTGGTTCACGGCCAGCACTTGGGGCAACAGCACCGGCAGGGCCGGATCATTGGGAACCGCGCCGGCCTGGGTGCTTTCGGTGTCTACAAAACCCCTTTTCAGCACGGCCTGCACCGGAAGGTGATTGCGCATGGAGTTAATGCCCCCGAAAACCGCACAGTCGCCCCAGGCCATCAGCACCTGGCATTTCTCGCGCAGCTTATGGGCTATCTCCAGCTGCTCCTCATTGGCCACCGCACCTTCGATGATGCCCAGCTCCACGTCGGGAAAATCATAATCCTTGAAATCAGTCACCGGGCTGAAGGTGAGCTCTATGGAGGCCAGAACGTCGATGATCTTCTCATCCAGATCCAAAAATGACATATGACAGCCAGAGCAGCATTCCAGCCAGACTGTGGCAACCTTTGGCTTTGCCATTGCTTGCATCTCCCTGTTAATTCTTCAGGCGCTTTCTTGCGGCCGGGTGCGGCCCCGCCGGCCCAGGCTGTCGGCCAGTGCGGCCAGAGCCTCCACGGTTTGAAGCACCTGGGGCGGTGGCTCCAGGACCTTCTCCAGGGTGCGGCTTTTGCTGCCGTCGCTGTTGGCGTAGGTGCCCTCCGACTCCAGCCAGATGGGCCGGGGCAGCAGCACCTGGGCCAGCCGGGCCAGATCAGGGCTGAAGTATGGGGTGAGCGCGGCTATGAACTCCAACCCGGCCAGTTGTTCCGGCCATCCATTATCCAACAGGTTCTCCCCGGAGAGCATGAGCAGCCCGGCCTTGGGTTTTTTAGCGCCGTTCAGCTCCTGGCCCGAGGCCGCTCCCATTTGCCATGCGCCCGCGCTGTTGCCGGCCGGCTTCAGGATGACAAGGGGCCAGGCCCGGCCAGGCTCCAGCCTGATTCTGGCCAGGGCCAGAGCGGAGTCCAGGACCGCCGGCTCTTTGAGCCCGCAAAGGCTGGGGCTGGCCACGATCATGGGCCGGTCGGCTATTTGCCAAAGCGCGGCCAGCCGGTCCAGTTGGTCCGCGCCGGGTTGATCATTAATGAGCCTTGCGGACTGGGGGCCGCCCGGCAACCGTGCCATAAGCTCGTCCAGCCAATTGGCGATCTCCGGCTCCGCAACCTTGAGATGCAGGGCGTCTTCCAGGCTGCCTTGGTTTTCCGGGCCCATGACCACCCATGCGGCCCGGTTTTGCAAAACCGCCCGCTGGATCAGGGAGCGCACCAAAGGATGGGTCCGCTCCAGGTCGGTTCCCAGCTGCAAGATCAGATCGGCTCCATTCAGGTCATCCCAGGCAGGCTCCTGCCAGTCGGGCGAGAGCTTGGCGGTGGCCTTTTGGATCAGCCGGAAATGTCCGCCGTCCAGGGTGTCCAGACGGCTTTCAGGCAGGGATTGCTCCGCCAGGCGCTTGAAACCGGCAAGTTCCTCGTTTGAACAGCCGCTGGAGGCCAGGGCCAATACCGGCTCCCGGCCCAAACCCAGCCCGGCGGCGGCCCGCTCCAGGGCCTGCTCCCAGGGGACCCGGCGCCATTGGCCGTTTTGCTCCTTGACCATGGGATGCTCCAGGCGCGGGGCCCGGCTCTTCAAGAGATCGAACCTGCCCCGGCGGCACATCTGGACCAGGTCCGGCTCCTGGCCGGGCAAGGGGGCCTCAACCTTGAGCAGGTTGTTATCCTTGACCTGATAGACCGCCGGACAGAGCTGGCCGCACTGGGGACACCAGGATGACACTTCCTGCCATAGCTTGGATTTTCCCTTGACCGCATAGTGGGTGCGGTAGCGGCTGTAGATTGCGCCAGTGGGGCAGACCTGCACGCAAAGCCCGCAGGATGTGCAGCTGGACTCGCCCAGGTCCCGAGCCATGTCGGCCCCCACCACGGTGTGCCCGCCCCGGTTGTGGAAATCCAGCACCGACTGGCCGGCCAGCTCGCGGCAGGCGCGCACACAGCGTCCGCACAGCACACAGCGGTTGTGGTCAATCACCAGATCGGGATGGCTGGCGTCAATGGGATAATTATCCTCAAGCGGAGGCACGCTGAGGTGATCCACCTGATACTCATAAGCCAGGTTTTGTAGTTCGCAGTCGCCGCTCTGGGCGCAGACCATGCAGTAGTGGCCCCTTTCGGCGAACATGAATTCCAGGATGGTGCGGCGGGCCTCGATGATGCGCTCATTGGAGGTCACCACATCCATGCCCATGCGCACCGGGGTGACGCAGCTGGCCACCAGCCTAGGTGCGCCATCCACCTCCACCAGGCACAGGCGGCAGCCTCCCCAGGGGGTGAGGGCTTCATGATGGCAGAGGGTGGGAATATTCACCCCGTGTTGGCGGGCCGCCTCCAGCACTGTGAAACCTTCGGGCACCCGCACTTCCTGACCGTCTATATTGAGGACTATTTCCTTTTGCGCTTCCATGGGCTATCCTTTTGCCTCGGCTTTTCGAGGGGTTGCCTGCAGACCGGGCCGCCGGATTCAGACGGCTTCAGCCTGTTCGGCGCTGGGTTCCTCCTCCTGGTAGTCGCAGCGCAGGCAGCGGCAGGCCTCGGCCATGGCCATTTCCGGCCCAAAGCCCAGCTCCACCTCGCGGAAGTTGTCTATACGGCGCTCCACCGGCAACTCGGGCATGTGGCACCGGTAGGATTCCTTGACATCCCCATCAATGAACAGGGGGATGTCGAACCGGCGTTCCTTTGCCGGCTCGGGTACAAAGACCCCCTTGGACTCTTGCAGGGCGGCGTCTATCTCCTGGGCCGCCCAGTGGCCGGCCGCAATGGCGCCGATCACACTCCAGGGGCCGGTGACCACATCGCCGCCCGCGAATATCATGGCTTCGCCGATCCGGGTGCGGCTGTCGGGCAGGATCTTGACCAGGCCCCGGTCGCTGGTGCTGACTCCGGGCTCTCCGGCCTGGGGCAAAAAGTCCAGTACAGTGCTCTGCCCTATGGCGGTAATCACCTGGTTCACCTCGATGGTGAACTCGCCGTCCTCCACCGGAACCGGGCGGCGGCGGCCGCTGCGGTCGAATTCGCCCTGCTCCATTCGTTGGCAGGTGATGCTTTCCAGCCTGCCGTTGCTGCTGTTCAGGCGGACGGGCACCACCTGGAACTCCATTTTTATCCCTTCGGCCAGAGCGGCCTCTATCTCCTCCACCTGAGCCGGCATGTCCTCCTGCTGGCGGCGGTAGAGCATGGTGACCTCTTCGGCCCCCATGCGAAGCACGGTGCGCGCCGCGTCCACGGCCGAGTTGCCTCCGCCCACCACGGCCACATTTTTGCCCACCTTCAGGTCCGGCTGCAGGTTGATCTGACGCAGAAACTCAATGGCGCCCACCACCCCGTCCAGATCCTCGCCCTCGACGCCCATTGGGGTGCTGCTCTGAGCGCCCACCCCCAGATAGATGGCGTCATAGCGGTCCTTTATTTCTTGCCAGGAGATGTCGCGGCCCACTTGGACGTTACAGCGCAGCTCCACCCCCAGGGCCTGGATAGACTTGATCTCCCTCCGCAGGATGTCGCGGGGCAGGCGGTAAGCCGGGATGCCCCAGCGCAGCATGCCGCCGGGTTCGGGCAGCGACTCCCATACCGTGACCGCATATCCCCGCTGGGCCAGGCCGCGTGCGGCGGTCAGGCCGCTGGGTCCGGCTCCGATCACGGCCACCTTTTCATTTTTGGTGATGCGCATCCGCGTGGTTGAGGGCCGGTCTGCGTAGTCGGTTATATAGCGTTTCAGGAATCTGATGTGCACCGGCTGGTCCAGGCTGGCCCGGCGGCATTTGCTTTCGCACTGGTGCTCGCAGACCCGTCCGCAGACGCTGGGGAAGGGGTTGGTCTCTAAAAGCACCTGGTAGGCCTCTTCCAGCCGCTCCGCCCGCACCAGGGCCACATAGGCCGGGATGTCCATGCCGATGGGGCAGGCGTGCTGACAGGGGGCCTTGAAGATGTCTCCACAGACCACGGCCGGGCAGCGCTTCTGCTTGATATGAGCCTCGTACTCATGGCGGAAATAGCGCAGAGTGGAGAGCACCGGGTTGGGCGCGGTCTGGCCCAGGCCGCACAGGGCGGTGTTCTGGATGATGGAGGCCCATTTTTCCAGGGCCTCGATGTCTCCCTCCTTGCCCTGGCCACCGCATATGCGGGTGAGGATGCCCAGCATCTCCCGGGTGCCCACCCGGCAGGGGGTGCATTTTCCGCAGGATTCATCAACGCAGAATTCCATGAAAAAGCGGGCAACATCCACCATGCACTTGTCTTCATCCATCACGATCATGCCGCCGGAGCCCACGATGGCCCCCAGCTGCATGATGGACTCGTAGTCCACCGGGGTGTTGAGGTGGGTGGCCGGCACACAGCCGCCCGAAGGCCCGCCCAACTGCACCGCCTTGAATTTCTTGCCTTTGAGCATCCCCCCGGCCACGTCGAAGATGATGGTGCCCAGGGACATTCCCATGGGCACCTCGGCCAGCCCCACATTCCTGATATCGCCGGTAAGGGCGAAGATCTTGGTGCCCTTGCTCTTCTGGGTGCCCAGTTCTGCGTACCATTTCCCGCCGCGCATGATTATTTGGGGAATGCTGGACAGGGTTTCCACGTTGTTAAGCACCGTGGGCTTTTTCCACAGCCCCTGCAGGGCCGGGAAGGGCGGCCGCGGCCGGGGCATGCCCCTTTTCCCCTCTATGGAGGTCATCAGGGCGGTTTCCTCACCGCAGACGAAGGCGCCGGCTCCGCGGTAGATCTCGATGTCAAAGTCGAATCCGGAGCCCAGGATGTCAGAACCCAAAAGACCGTGGCTCCTGGCCTGGTTCAAGGCTATGTTCAGCCGCTTGACGGCCAGGGGATACTCGGCCCGGCAGTAGATGTAACCCTGGTGGGCTCCGATGGCCTTGGCCGCGATGATCATGCCTTCCAGAACCGAATGGGGGTCGGCCTCCAATACGCTGCGGTCCATGAAGGCTCCGGGATCGCCCTCATCCGCGTTGCAGAGGATATATTTGACCTCGCCCGGACTGGCCGCGGCGAACTGCCACTTGAGTCCGGTGGGAAATCCGGCCCCGCCGCGGCCCCGCAGCCCGGAGGTTTTAACCTCCTCCACGATCTTTTCGGGGCTCATATGCATGAGGGCTTTGCATGCCCCCTGGTAGCCGTCCACCGCGATGTAATCCTCGATCTCCTCGGCCGCGATCAGGCCGCGGTTGCGCAGCACCCGGGCATGCTGTAAGGCGAAGAAGGGGATATCCACCAAGCGGGGAACGGCCTCGCCGGTCTTGGGGTCGTGGTACATCAGCCTCTTGATGGGTTCACCCTTGATCACATGCTGGTCGATGATCTCCTCAACGTCATCCACCTTGAGCAACTGATAGAAGATCCCGCCCGGAAAGACGTTCATGACCGGCCCCTGGGCGCAGAAGCCGTTGCAGCCGGTCTCCACTATGATGGCTTTGTCCTGCAGGCCCCTGGCCGTCACCAGTTCTTCCAGACGTCTTTTTATTTCCAGGCTGGAGGAGGCGTGGCAGGCGGTGCCTCCGCAGAGCAGCAGATGGTAGGAATGACCGGGCTGTCCATCGACGTGTTCGTGCCGAAAACGGTCCGCTATCCTGCGTGCCGCATCTTGCTGCAGCCGCTGCAGAGATTCGGGGGTAAGGCATTCCATGGGCTTTTCCCCTTTAATGATTGCACGCCAGTTTCCTGGCTTTATTCGAATTGTTCCAGTATCTGAGTGAGCTTGGACGGCTTGACCTGGGAGAAGGTTTCCTCATCCACCACCAGGGCCGGAGCCAGACCGCAAGCGCCCACACAACGGACGGTTTCCAGGGAGAACCTGCGGTCGTCGGTGGTCTCTCCCGGCTTGATCTGCAGCATGCGGATCAACTTGTCCATGTTTTTGGATCCGCCGCGCACATAGCATGCGGTGCCCAGGCAGCAGCGGATGAGATGACGGCCCCGGGGGACCATGGTGAAAAAGTGGTAGAAGGTGGTCACCCCGTAAACTTCGCTCAGGGGGATGCCAAGCCCTACGGCCACTTCTTTTTGAATTTCCTTGGGAAGATAGCCAAGAACCTCTTGTATATCCTCCAAAACCGGTATGAGTGATCCGGGTTTATCCTGATGACTGTCTATGATTTGCTTGACCTGGGAAATCTGCTCGGAGCTGAATTCGCTTTCATGACAGGCGCACGGACTGAAGGCAGGGCAGCTTGTACTCACGAGATCCCTCCAGCTTATATATGTGAACCCGGGTGTCCGGGATTCAGCATTTTTACTTCAGGTTACAGAGTCAATCTTACTCCGAACCGTGAATCGCTGAGCCTGAGGCAGACGTTGGGTGTCTCGATGGAGGGTACTAAACCGCCTCGATACCACTTAGCTGGCCTAAATGTAAACTTCTTTTGGCTGAAATTGAAATAGGGCCGAAACCCTATTTCTAGTAGTCGAAGACCCTAAATGGGCATGGGTGAAAGGCCCATGCGAGTACGGAACCGTCAACATTCTTGAAGCCATCAGGCTTTAAAAACAAATGGTTGACGATATTAAGGACTCGCAAAGTTAGAAATTCCCAATGAGTTATTGAACATTTCCCCAAAATGATAAGGCGGGTTTTTATTCACGGCCCAGCCGCAGCTTGGCATACGCAGCCAGCGCCGTTATTTCATTCTCGCCCGGCCATGATACTGCGCGCAGGTTCTGGCTGGTATTGCAGGAAAAAGCGCGGCGCTGGCCCCTCGGGTTCACGGGCGGATATTGATGTGTGCCCGGGTGATAATGCCGGCCGGACGTTTTCGGTGTTGGTATTAAGCCGCCAAGAAATACTAAACCAATACGGCCCCAAACAAGCTGTATTGGCTTAATACCGTCAATCCTGTGAACAACAAAAAAAGCGGGCGGCTTCAGCCCTTGAGAGCCAGCAGCCGGTCAGCCATCTCTCCCACAGCATCCTTGGCCTTTTTTGCGGTTTCGGCCGGGCAGACGCTGTTGAGGTCCGCCTCTATAATATCCCCGTCATAGTCGAGAAAACCCAAAAATTCAAATCCGTTAAGAGCCTTTTTCAGATATTCCTTGTCCCGCTCGTCCCGCACTTTGTTGCCCACCAAGAGGATTCTTTTTACTCCCAAATCGCCGGCCAGGCGTTTGATGGTCCCGGCGGTGTCCACGCTGCGCCTGCCCGGCTCCACCACCACCACCAGAAAATCCACCCCCCGGCTGGTGCCCCGGCCCAGGTGCTCCAGGCCCGCTTCCATGTCCAGGATCAGGGCGTCTTTGCCCAAGAGCACCATATGGGTCATCAGGGCCTTGAGCATGGTGGAGGCCGGACAGATGCAGCCCGAGCCGCCGGTTTTCACGGTGCCCATGACCATGAGCCGCACCCCGTCATGCTCCACGCTGAGCTTTTCGGGCAGGTCGTTGACCGTGGGATTCAGCTTGAAAAACTGCCCCAAAGACTGCCCCTTGCTTTCGGTGCGCTCCTCAATGAGGTCTTTCATGTCCGCCACCGGCGTGATGCCCTCATAATCCGGGAAGCCCAGAGCCTGGCCCAGGTTGGCATCCGGGTCCGCATCCACGCACAAAACCCCTATGCCGCGCTCGGCCAAGGACCGGGCCAAAAGGGCGCTGAAGGTCGTTTTGCCCACTCCGCCTTTACCGCTTACCGCTATTTTCATGTTGTGCCTCCAACCGTGATATATCAGCTTCCGCCCTAAAAGGCGGATAAGGCCGTTATTGTCTGCTTAACAAGAGCAGCTGCTCTTTGTGATGAAATCCGGCGGACCTTGGTGATACAGCCGGATCAGTTCCTGGATGTCCGCAGCGCAGCTGCGCCCCAAGGGATTCAGGGTTTCGCAGTCATTGCCCCGGCAGGCTCCGGTCATGATTTTTACCAGAGGAATGGTGTATGCACCCATCTGAACCGCATTTTTGATGGCGGCTTTATCCACTTTTCCGCAGTGGCACACCAGCGCGTCGTCAGGCGCAGAGGCCCAGTCGGGCAGTCGGCTCACCGGCAATGAGGCTTCTTCCCCGCATCCGCATCCGCAACCGCAGCCTTGATTAGCATTATCTTCACGTTTCTGCATATCAATCCTCGCTGGCTTTGTAAGACAGAACAGCGCCGCTCAATCCGGGCGGCGTCTCTATCACCTAAGCTAAGTACGGATGCCCGCACCCGCCAGTCTAATGTGCGGGCCGGTTCCGCCAAGCAGGCCGTTTTGGGTGGGATATGCTTGGCTGTTTTAGATCTATCAATGGAGGTTTGAGTTTGCAGCCCAGGCTGTGAACAGCGCTTTATCATTATAGGGCCGGATGCGGGCCTATGGTATCCGCCGCCCATGGAGAGCCCGGGTGCGCCCGCCCGGGCCCGCGCACCAGGGCCGGCCTCACACATCATACCGGGATTCATGCAGCCGGAGCCGGGTCCGCTCAGGCCCCGTGAATGGGCAGCCCCAAGGCGTCCTCCGCCGCTTCCATCAGGCCCTCGCCGTAGGTTGGGTGGGCGTGAATGGTGTTGGCCAGGCCTTCCAGGGTGATGCCGTGGGCCAGGGCCAGGGTGGCTTCCCCTATGAGCCCGTCCGCCTCGGCTCCATACACATGAGCCCCGACCAGCACCTTATCCTCAGCTCTGGCCACCAGCTTGATCAGGCCGTCGATGCGGCCCTCCGCCGTGGCCCGCCCCAAACCGCGAACCATGAAGGAGCCGGTCAACACATCGCCGTAGCGCTCTTTGGCCGCAGCCTCGCTCAGACCCACCCAGGCCAGTTCGGGCTCTATGAAGACCGCCTTGGGAACCCACTCCGTGTCCAGTTCGGCGTGTCCCCGCCCCAGGGCGTGATGCACCGCCACCAACCCCATATGGGCCGCAAAATGGGCCAGGGGCTGCAAGCCGGTGACGTCGCCGATGGCGTAGACTGAATCCAGGCTGGTTTGGGCATGCTCATTCACCTTGATTTCGCCCCGCCGGCCCAGCTCGACCCCGGCTTCCTCCAGGCCCATGCCCGCGCTGAAAGGACGCATGCCCACCGCCACCAGCACGGCGTCGGCCTCAATGCTCTTGCCCGAATCCAGAGTGGCGGTTACCCCGCCGTCCCCGGCTTCCAGGTTGGTGACGCTCTGGCCGAAGTAAGTTTTGTATTTGCGCTTTTTGAAGCTGCGCACGACCAACTTTTCCACATCGGCGTCCAGCCAGCCGCCCAAAGGCTGCTGGAGCAGCTCCACCAGGCTGATTTTGCAGCCCAGGCCGCTGAAGAACTGGGCCATCTCGCAGCCGATCACCCCCGCGCCCACGATGAGCATATGCGCGGGTAGCTCGCTAAGGTCCAGGGCCTGGCGGATATCCAGCACCCTTTTGCCGTCCACCGGCAGGCTGGGCAGCTCCACCACCTGGCCGCCGGTGGCCCAGATGATGTGCCTGCCCTCGATAGTCCGCTCCCCTTCCGGTCCGCTGACCTTCACTTGGCTGGGGGATATAAGGACGCCCTGGCCGTTTATCAGCTCAATCTTGCGCTGCTCGAATAGCTTGATCAGGCCGGTGCGGAGCTGGCTCACCACCTTGTCCTTGCGGCTGATCACCGCGGGCAGGTCGGCGCCGGGGTTTTCGCAGCTAAGGCCATAGGCTTTGGCATTTTGCATCAGTTCCAACAGCTTGCTGGATTTTAAAAGCGCCTTGGTGGGTATGCATCCCCAGTTGAGGCAAACGCCTCCCAGATTTTCCTTTTCCACCAAAGCCACGCTGGCGCCCAGGGACGCGGCGCGCAAGGCCGCAGTGTATCCGCCCGGGCCTCCGCCCACGATTACGAAATCAAAGGTCATAACTCACACCACCATATGGGCTTATCTAGAATAACCATTAATGATATTTAATATTTGACTGGGTAACAGAATTTCAACGTTGCAAAGGTTACGGATTTCGTCTCTACGTTTCAAAATCCCCTTATCTGTAGTCACAAAAAACGGACCATATTTTGAAGCCTCGAATATATGATCTGCATCTTCAAGCATGTTTTTCTTTTTACCAGCGCCAGTCAAAATGGATAAAATTTTTTCTTTGAGGTTTCGCTCTTCCTCTATTAAAGGGGTGGGTAAAGTGTATATTACCCGCTGTGCTTCCTGCTTAACCCAACTTGGTGTATTCGGATGGCTAATTTCCTTTTGATTTGAATGAGCTAAAACTAACGTAATCTTTCCATTCTTAGATAATTCAAACAATTCTCTTGAAGCTTTATCTTCAGGGGAATACTTTGGATCAAAAGCACAGGTATCCAAAAGAATATTGTTTCTTATAGGATCTATGTTTCTTATCGACAACACAATAGCTCCTGATGCCAAGCGGTCTATGGTTTATTACTATTTTCGTTGTTGATGTTGTCACAATGTTTTTTTAACTTGTATTTCACCTTGACAACCACAGGGAAATACAAGTCAAACACATATAAACCCTATGAAGTGGAGGAAGCCCGCAACCGCAGGCTTCCTCCGCTATCTAAAATTACTCTTCCGGCTCCACCAGCACCGGATTGCGGGCAGCCGCCACCTCATCCAGCCGGGATACCGGCATGGTCCGGGGGGCTGCGTGCAAGGCGTCCGGGTTGGCCGCCGCCTCTTCGGCTATTTCCTTCATGGCCTCAACAAAGGCGTCCAGGTTTTCCAAGGACTCGGTCTCGGTGGGCTCGATCATCAGGGCTTCTTTCACCACCAGGGGGAAATAGATGGTGGGGGGGTGATAGCCCTTGTCGATGAGCGCCTTGGCCACGTCCAGGGCCGAAACCCCATGCTCTGCCACCTTGTCTTCCGCGCTGAAAACGGCCTCGTGCATGCAGGGCCTGTCAAAGGCTATCTTCCAGTGATCGGCCAGTTTGACCCTCAGATAATTGGCGTTGAGCACCGCATCCTCGCTGGCGCCCTTCAGCCCCTCGCCGCCCAGGGCCAGGATATAGCCGTAGGCCTTCAGGGCCACCCCGAAGTTGCCGTAGAAGGGAGCCACATAGCCGATTGATTTGGGATGCTCGTAGTTGAGGAACAGGGTGCCGTCCACCCGCATTTCCACCCGGGATATGGGCAGATAGGGTTTCAGGCGCTCCACCACGCCCACCGGGCCGGAACCGGGGCCGCCGCCGCCGTGGGGGGTGCCGAAGGTTTTGTGCAGGTTGAGGTGCACTATGTCAAAGCCCAGGTCCGCCGGTTTGGCATAGCCCATGATGGCGTTGAGGTTGGCCCCGTCGTAATACAGAAGGGCGTCCACCCCGTGGGCCGCGTCGGCTATCTCCTTGATGTAGGGATTGAACAGGCCCACCGTGTTGGGGTTGGTCATCATCACGCCGGCCACCTCGTCATTGAGGGCTTCCTTGAAGGCCGCCGGGTCCATGACCCCTTCATCGTTGCTGGGCACGGTCACCACCTGGTATCCCGCCACCGCAGCCGAGGCCGGGTTGGTGCCGTGGGCGGAGTCCGGCACCAGGATGGTGGTTTTTTTGTTGCCCTTGTCCTGGTGATAGGCCGCAATCAGCATGATGCCGGTCAGCTCGCCGTGAGCCCCCGCCATGGGCTGCATGGTGAAGGCGTCCATGCCGGTGATCTCGTTGAGAAGCTGCTCCAGATCATAAATGACCTGCAAGGAGCCCTGGGCCAGAAGCCCTCCCCGCCTGAGCTGGGGCAAAAGGGGATGCAGGTCCGCAAAACCGGGCAGGCGGCTGGCCACCTCGGTGAACTTGGGATTGTATTTCATGGTGCAGGAACCCAAGGGATAGGTGCCCACATCCACCCCGAAATTAAGCCGCGAGAGGTTGGTATAGTGGCGCACCACGTCCACTTCCGCCACCTCGGGCAGTTCGGCGGGTTTGGCTCTTTTCATGTTCTCGGGCAAAGGATGCAGCTCGCATACCTCGCTGGTTATGCGGGAGCAGGGCAGGCTGTGCGCCCGGCGGCCCTTTTTGCTTTTTTGAAATATGGTTTTCATAAGACCGCCTCCAATCCTTCGGCCAGATAGCCTATCTCCTCTTTGGTGCGTTTTTCAGTCACCGCCACCAAAAGGTTATTGGACTGGTCCTTATAATAGCGCCCCAGGGGGAAGCCGCTGGCGATGCCCTTTTCGATCATGCGGCTCACCGCCACCCGGGCGTCCACCGGCAGTTTCACCCGGAATTCATTGAACCAGGGGCCGTCATCCACCAATTCCACCCCGGGAATCGCGGTGAGGCGCTGGCGTGCATAGGCGGCTTGGGTCATGTTCAGTTCGGCCAGCTCCACCATGCCTTCTTTTCCCATGAGGCTCAAATAGACCACGGCGGCCAAGGCGCACAGGGCCTCGTTGGAGCATATGTTGCTGGTGGCCTTTTCGCGGCGGATGTGCTGTTCGCGGGTTTGCAGGGTGAGGCAATAGCCGGTCCTGCCCTCGGTGTCCACGGTGCGGCCCACAATGCGCCCCGGCATGGTGCGCAGCATCTTGTCGGTGGTGGCCATGAAGCCCAGGTAGGGGCCGCCGAAGCTGAGCGGTATGCCCAAAGACTGGCCCTCGCCCACGGCTATGTCCGCGCCCATCTCGGCCGGGGTCTTGATAAGGCCCAAGGCCACCGGATAGGTGCTCAAGATGCCCAGGCCCTTGACCGAGTGAACCAGGTCGAAGTGCCCGCTGTAGTCGTGGATGCGCCCGAAGAAATCCGGGTTTTGCAGGATCACCCCGGCGGTGTCCTTATCCACCAGCTTTTCCAGCTCGCTCAAGTCCGTGACATCGGCCTCCACCAGCTCCAGATGCAGGCTCACGGTGTAGGACTTCAGCATGATCCGGTAAATGGGGCTGACCGAGGTGCAGACGATCAGCTTTTTGCGCCGGGTTTTGCGCACCGCCATCATGGCGGCCTCATAGATCGCGGTGCCCCCGTCGTACATGGAGGCGTTGGCGGCCTTCATGCCGGTCAGGCGGCAGATCGCGGTCTGCCACTCAAAGATGCTCTGCAGGGTGCCTTGGGATATTTCGGCCTGGTATGGGGTGTAGGCGGTGTAAAACTCGCCCCGGCTTATGACGGCGTCCACCGCGGCCGGAATGTAGTGGTCATAAAATCCGCCGCCCAAAAAGCAGGTCAGGCCGGTGGCGTTCAATTGGGCCAGCTTGGCCAGATGCCCGCTCACCTCGGGCTCACTCATGCCCTCGGGCAAATCCCAGCTTTTGGCCCGCAGTTCACCGGGTATCATGCTGAACAGGTCTTCCATCTTGTTTAGACCCATCGCCTTCAGCATGACCTCCCGGTCCTCGGCGGTGTGGGGTACGAAATTCATGGTTTACTCCCCGGAAGCCAGGAGCTCCTTATAGGCCCCCGCGTCCATCAGATTATCCAGCTCAGCATTGTCAAAGCCGCTGAGCTTCACCAGCCAGCCCGCTCCGTAGCAATCGCTGTTGAGCAGTCCGGGTTCATCGTCCAGGGTTTCGTTTATTTCGGCCACCTTGCCCGACAACGGCGCGAATACATCGGCCGCGGCCTTGACCGATTCCACCACGCACATTTCGCTCATCTGCTCAACCTCGTCGCCGATCTCGGGCATCTCCACGAAGGTTATATCGCCCAGAGCCGCCTGGGCATGATCGGTCAGCCCCACCACGGCCAGGCCGCCTTCGATTTTCACCCATTCGTGCTCGCTGGTATACTTCAGGCCTTCCACCACATTGCTCTCACCCATGATTCACTCCTTACAAAAATGCGTCTGTTAAAACTGTTTGGGCCGGACATAATCTCCGGCGTATGCAATAAATCCGCTTACCGCCTTGGCTTCCAGGCTGCGCTTACGGTATTTTACCTCGACTGTCTGGCCGGATTTAACTTTTCGTTCAACCAAAGCCATGCCGATGAGCCTTTTGCCGCTCTCATCGCCGGGTTCATCGCCTTCAAAGAGCCATGCAGGCACCATGGTGGCGCTGGTCAGCTCCCCGACCGGCTCACCTTCCTGCAAGACCTGGGAGCCCTCACGCATCATACCCTTTTCGGGTCCCGCGATCTTGAGCACCCTCTGGGGCACCAAACCGGTTTTGCCCTCGGCAAGCTCCTTGGCCTGAGCCATAAGCGCGGCCTTGCCCGGAAAATCCGGACGGCCTTCATAAAGGTCCATGCCGTAACGGGCCAGGGGCACCGAAAGGGCCGGGCGCTCCTCGCTGTATTCATGCCCGTACAGGGGCAAACCGGCCTCCAGGCGCAGGGTGTCCCGGGCGCCCAGTCCGGCGGGCTCCACGCCCAGCCCGGCCCCTTGAATGGCCAGTTCGGTCCACAGGCCCAAGGCCCGATCCCCGGGCATAAAGAGCTCATAGCTCACCGGCTCACCGGTGTATCCGGTGCGGCAGGCGAAACACTCCACCCCGGCCAGGGTGATCCAGCCTCCGTTGCGTTTGTTCCAGGCGGGCAGACCGTCCCGGGCCAGACCGGCGAGCAGCCGGGCGGTTTGGGGACCCTGCACCGCGATCATGGCCAGTTCGCTACTCTTATCCTCCAAGGAAGCGCCGCCCAGGTCAAGCCGGTTCAGCCAGGCCCAGTCCTTATCCTTGTTGGCCGCATTCACCACCAAGAGGTACTCATCCTCTTTAAGGCGGTAGGTGAAGGCGTCGTCCAAAGGACGGCCCTCCTCATTGCAGATCAGAGTATACTGGGCCTCGCCCACGGCCAGCTTGGCCGCGGAGTTGGTCAGGCTGCGCTCCAGAAAGTCCAGCCCGCCGGGGCCGGAGATTAAAAAACGGCCCATGTGGCAGATGTCGAACAGGCCGCCGAATTTTCGCACCGTGAGGTGTTCATGGATGATTCCGCCGCCGTACTGCACCGGCAGCTCCCAGCCGGCAAAATCCACCAGCTTGCCCCCGTTCGCGGCATGCCATGGGTTGATGGGAGTTTTCTTGCTCATTACCCGCTCCTTGGTCTTGCCTCCAAAAATAAAAGGAGGCCCGTTGATTACGGACCTCCTGTCACGGTGCCTGAGAGATACACCCCTTGTTCAGGGCTTGCTCCTTCGGCGGTCCCATCCCGCATGTGCGCAGGGACTCTCTCCAGGAGTTGGTTCCTTCAGCAGTCCTTTTGCCTGAGAGTTTCACCCTGCTGACACCAGCCTGGCTTGCACCTTCGGCGGTCCCGCGTACCATGTGCGCCGGACTCTCTCCCACTGAAAGGTCGCTAACTCATAAACCGCCGGTTTTCACATGGCCGCATGTTGAAAAAAACGGCGGGTATTCCTATATATCATCCTTACATAGTGGCCATGGGGTTTGTCAACCGCTAAAGAATGTTGGACCGTGAAAGCGAGGTTTAAGCGGCGCTAACCCGGAAGGCTGTATGAGCTGATTATTTAAGCTTGGCTGAAAGGCTTGTTTGCAGCCGGGTGCCACCGGAGTTCTGCCGGGCGGTTTTTCACTATTTTTCTTGACATATCCAATGCTCATGGGGTCTGCTGGGCTTTACAGATCACCTCTTGTTGTGGCAGCATAAATAAGACAAACCTCAGAGATCGCCCTAGAGTTATGGGTTACCCGCCCTGGGTGGCTGCATAGACCTAACATCCGCCGGGGCTCAATAGTTTGCGGTCGTGAATATTGGCCGCAAAAACTTCCGTTCAGCATAAGGAGGGTTCGGGATGAAGAAGATTTTGGTTGTCATACTGGCCTTGACCCTGTTGGTGCCCGTTGCGGCCCTGGCCGCCGATGTCATCAAGGTGGGCATCAATGCACCCATGACCGGCGATATCCCCAAGGTGGGCGAGGGCAGCAAGTTCGCTGCGGAGATGTGGCTTGCTGACATCAAAAAGGCCGGCGGCCTCAAGGTGGGCGGCAAGACCTATCAGGTTGAGTTGGTCATAGAGGACAACGAGTCCAAGGCCGAGTCCGCCGTCAAAGCCAACACCAAGATGATAACCGAGGACGACGTGCTTATGATCGTGGGCCCTCAATCCTCCAAACAGGCTGTTCCCGCCGGCGAGGTGGCCAACAACTACAAGACTCCCATGATCAGCCCCTGGTCCACCAACCCCGACACCACCAAAAACCGCCCCTACGTATTCCGGGGCTGTTTTTTGGACCCCTTCCAGGGACCTGTGGTGGCCAATTTTGTGACCAAGGAGTTCAAAGCCAAAAAGGCCGCGGTGCTTTATGACGTGGCCAGCGACTATCCCAAGGGCCTGGCCGAGTTTTTCAAAAAGGCCTGGGAAGAGATTCACGGCCCGGGCAGCGTGGTGGCCTTTGAAAGCTTCACCACCAAGGATGCCGACTTCAGCTCCCAACTCACCAAGATTCTGGTAAGCGGCGCCGAAGTCCTGTTTACTCCCCAGTATTACAATGAGGTGGCCCTCATAGTGCAGCAGGCCCGCGAGCTGGGCTTTGACAAACCCATCGTGGGTTCCGACTCCTGGGGCTCGGCCGAGACCGTAAAGCTGTGCGGCGAGGCCTGCTACGGCAGCTTCTTCAGCACCCACTACGCCGCAGCCGGAGCCAAGGGCGCCACCAAGGCCTTCATCGACCGCTACCAGAAAGAACATGGCTATGTGCCCGACGACGTGGCCGCATTGACCTGGGACGCTCTGGGCCTGGTCAAGCAGGCCATCGTGAACACCGGCGGCCTTTCCGGCGATCTGAAAAAGGACCGCACCGCAGTACGTAACCAAATGGCCAAGATCAAAGAGTATGCCGGCATCACCGGCAAGATGACCTTCACCGAAGACGGCGACCCCATCAAATGCGCGGTTATCGTGAAGATCAACGACCAGGGCCAGTTCGAGTTCTTCAAGTCGGTCTGCCCCTAATCCATTAGCGATTAAAGAAAACGCCCCGCCCGGCCCGTTCTGGCGCCGGGCGGGTTCTCCATGGTTTGGATTCAGCCAAATAGTGGAGCGATATATCCAGCCCAGCTTTTTTTATTCACGGCGGGAGCTCGCTACATGGAAGCGCTCTTCAATATCAAACTATTGATGCAAAATCTGGTCAACGCCCTGCAATGGGGCAGTTTTTATGCCCTGATCGCCCTGGGCTACTCCATGGTTTACGGCATCTTGATGCTGTTCAACTTCGCCCATGGCGATATCTTCATGGTGGGGGCTTACGTGGGCCTGGGAGTGGCCGCTCTTTTGGTGTACCTGACCAGCTTGGGAGCCATCGCCCTGCCCGGATGGCTGGTGTTGGTGCTCACCATACTGATCAGCATGTTTATTACGGCCTTTGTGGGCATGCTGGTGGAGCGCATAGGCTACCGGCCCCTGCGGGACGCCCCCCGGGCGTCGGCCGCCATCACCGGCCTTATGATCGGCATCATTCTGGAGACCGGCAACCTGCTCGCACTGGGGGCCAGCCGCTATAAATTCCCCGCCCTGATAAAAACCTCCATCTACAAAGTGGGCGGGGTGTACATATCCAACAAGAAAATCATGATCGTGGTGGTCTCTCTGGCCCTGATGATCGCCCTGCACCAGTTCATCAAGCGCACCAAATGGGGCATGGCCATGCGGGCCATGGCCTACGACTATGTGGTGGTTCCCCTGATGGGCGTATCCATCAACACCATCGCGGCCCTTACCTTCGCCATCGGCTCCGCCCTGGCCGCAGCGGCCGGAATCCTGTTTGGGGTGGCCTATCCGGTGCTCGACCCCTATATGGGCATAGTCTTTGGCTGGAAGGCCTTTGTGGCGGCCATCCTGGGAGGGCGCGGTTCGGTCCTGGGGGCCTGCCTGGCCGGGTATCTGTTGGGCTTCATCGAGGTGATGGTTCCCATGGTCTTCCCGTCCACCTTGAGGGATCTGATCGCATACTCCATCATCCTGCTGATTTTGGTCTACCGTCCCCACGGATTTTTTGGCGAAGAGCACAGCGCCAAGCTGAGGCTCTGAGCCGGTGATGGGAAAGGCTTTTTTTGAGTTGGCATATTACGCGGAGATTCGTAGCCGCTGGCAATATTTGAGTTAGGAGTGGGCATGGCAGCAAACAGCATGCAATCGCCGGATCAAACGGGCCGCCGGTCCTGGTTCCGGCGTTCCTTCAAAACCGTGCCGGTATTGAGCTGGCTCATCGGAGCATTGGTGGCTGTGGTGTTGGAAGCGGTCGTGGGCCTGGAGCTGGCCAACGCCATCGGGCTAAGCAAGGTGCCGGCCATATTCGGGGTCATACTGGTGATGAAATCCGTGGCCCTTTTGTCCCACGGCGTAGTTGAGCTGCTCCCCATACCCCAGGTGGCGATCTATGTCGCGCTAATCTATGTATTGCCGGTATTTATTGTTGGCAAGCTTTTTGCCGGGGCGGCCAACAGCATCTGCCGGGCCCTCATGAACAATCTATTGGCCAGCGCCCTGTTACACATGGCCCTGTTTCATGTGATCCTGCAGTTTTGGTGCGAGGTCAGCGACTACCGCTTGCTTACGGCCAAGCTCACCCTTATTGCGGTCATGATAACCTTGAGCCTCAATGTGATAAACGGCTACCTGGGCGAGTTCTCATGCTCCCATCCCGGTTTCATGGCCCTGGGGGCCTATGGCGGCTCCATCGTGACCGTGGGGCTTTTTTCCACGGACAAGCTTTTGGGGCCGGCCCTTTTGCCGGGTTGGCTGGGGCCCTTCATGTTTCCGGTGGCGCTTTTTGCAGGCGGGGCGGTGGCGGCCTTGGGCGCGTTACTGGTGGCTATCCCCTCCTTTAAAACCCGGGGCGATTATCTGGCCATCATCAGTCTGGCTTTTTTGTTCATCGTAAAATCGGCCATAGAGAACCTGGAGTTCGTGGGCGGCCCCCGGGGCATGGCCGGACAGCCGGACTACGCCACCCTGCCGGTGGTCTTCATAGTGGCCGTGTTCTGCATCTGGGTGATCAACAACTATGTGAACTCCACTTTCGGCAAGGCCCTGAACGCGGTGCGCGACCACGAAGGCGCGGCGGAATCCATGACCGTGGACACCAAGCGCACCAAGATGGTGGGTTTCATGTTCGCGGCCTTCTGGGCCGGGGTGGGCGGGGCGCTTCTGGCTCATGTGCTGCGCTATGTCAACCCGGCCACCTTCGGCATACAGAAGCTGGCAGAGGTGCTGGCCATGGTCTATTTCGGGGGGCTCAACTCGGTCTACGGCTCTATAGTGGGCGCGGTGAGCATCAGCATTCTTGGCGAAGCCCTGCGGCCCTTGGAGATGTGGAAATGGATCATCATTCCCCTGCTTCTCATATTGGTGATGATCTTCCGGCCCACCGGGCTCATAGCCTTCAAGGAATTCCATATGGAGGATATTGTGCGCCCCCGGGATGAAAAGGAGGTGGGCTGATGGCCGATCCCGTGATGCATGCAGACACCATCCTGAAAGTGGACCGGATGACCCACTATTTCGGTGGATTGAGGGCGGTGCACGACTTTAACCTGGAGATCAGGAAAGGAGAGGTGCGGGGGCTGATCGGACCCAACGGGGCGGGCAAAACCACCATATTCAACCTCATAACCGGGGTGCACCGGCCCACCGAGGGCAGGATATACTGGCTCAATAAGGAGATCATCTGCGGAGAAACCAAAAAGTGCCCCGCGCCCTATGAGATTGCGGCCATGGGGCTGGGCCGCACTTTTCAGAACCTGCAGCTCTGGCGGCATATGTCGGTCCTGGAGCATATCAAGATGGCCCAGTATTCCAAGATAGATTACGGGCTGGCGGGAGCCTTTTTCGGCACCGCCAAGCGCAACCGCCGGGAAAAGGAATTCACCGAAAAGGCCATGCACCTGCTGGAAGTGATGGGGGTGGCCCGGTTCGCCAAAGAAAACGTGGTCAACCTGCCCTATGGCGCTCAGCGCAAGGTGGAGATGGCCCGCGCCCTGGCGGTGGAGCCCCGCTTGTTGTTATTGGATGAACCCACCGTGGGCATGACTCCCGATGAGCTGGACCACGTGATCGAAAC
Source organism: Desulfarculaceae bacterium (assembly GCA_963675675.1). Classification (GTDB taxonomy): domain Bacteria; phylum Desulfobacterota; class Desulfarculia; order Desulfarculales; family Desulfarculaceae; genus Dethiosulfatarculus. The sequence continues at coordinate 4,309,009 of OY776512.1, read as the reverse complement.
CATCCGGGATGTGCACCAACGGTTTGATCTCACCATATTCTTGATCGAACACCGCATGAAGTTCGTCATGGAGCTGTGCGACCAGATACAGACCCTGGTCTTTGGCGAGATCATCGCCGAAGGCAGCCCGGAGGAGATCCAGAACAACCCCAGGGTGATAGAGGCCTATCTGGGTGAGGAGGATATTTCCTGATGCTGCTTGAAGTGAAAGACCTGCGCGTCAGCTACGGGAACATAAAGGCCCTGCACGGACTCAGCTTCAGTGTGGATGCGGGCGAAATCGTTACCATCATCGGGGCCAACGGCGCGGGCAAAAGCACCACCTTGCGGGCTGTGAGCCATCTGGTGCCCTGGGAAAAGGGCTCCTCCATCACCTTTGACGGCCATGATCTGAGCGCCTTCACCCCGGATAAGGTGGTGAGCGAGCTGGGGCTCAGCCATGTGCCGGAGGGCCGCCGGCTCTTCGGCAACCTCACGGTTATGGAAAACCTGAAGCTGGCCACCTTCGCCCGTAAGGACCTGGACCAGATACCCAAGGACATCAAACGCATGTTCGAGGTGTTCAACCGCCTGGAAGAGCGCAAGAACCAAAAAGCAGGCACCCTGTCCGGCGGCGAACAGCAGATGCTGGCCGTGGCCCGGGCCTATATGAGCGGGCGCAGGATGATCCTTTTGGACGAACCCAGCATGGGACTGGCTCCCTTATTGATGCTGCGCATGTTCGATGCTTTCAAGGAATTGAATAACGAGGGCACCACTATCTTGCTGGTGGAGCAAAACGCCCGACTGGCCCTCAAGTTCGCCCAGCGGGCTTATGTCCTGGAGGGCGGCAATATCGTACTGGAAGGGGAGTCTAAAAAGCTTCTTGATGACCCCGAGGTCAAAAAAGCCTATCTGGGGGGCTGAACCGGCATTTTAATTATTACTGAACCCTTTGGGAATGAAGCACCCCGCCGCAGGCGGCGGGGTGTCATAAAGCCTGTTGGTTTAATCAAGCAGCGCCGCAGGCGGCGGGAAATGCGCTCCCGCTAAGGGGTTCAAAACTCGGCCCGGTCGTCAATATCAAATGTCAACAGGGCCTTGTCGGAATCGTCCTTCCCTCCCTTGGAGCCGCGCTTCAGCTTAAGCTTGCCCATAATACCCCCGGTTTTGCGGGAGGAGCTTTTGGGGGCGTGTCTTGATGCCGCGCCTTTTTTCTCGCCGTACACCACTGAAAGCAGCGAAACCACCACACCCCGCAGCATCTCGGTCTGGCCGGCCAGTTCTTCCGCCGAAGCAGCCGACTCCTCCGAGTTGGATGCCATGCGCTGGGTCATTTGATCCATTTGGGAGGCCGCTTTGCTGATCTGTTCTATTCCGGTCGCCTGCTCCTGGCTGGCCTCGGTAATGGAATTAGTTTGTTCACCCATGGTGGTAGCCGATTGAACTATGCCTTCAAAATCCGAACTCATCTTGCGCAAAGCCGCCGCACCGTCCACAATGCGGACCTGCATGTTGCCCAAAAGATCCTGGGCGCCCTTGGCCGCTTCGGCCGCCCGCATGGCCAGGCTCCGCACTTCATCGGCCACCACCGCAAAGCCGGCTCCGGCCTCCCCCGCCCTGGCCGCCTCCACCGATGCGTTCAAGGCCAGTAAATTGGTTTGAAAAGCTATCTCATCAATGGTCTTGGTAACATGGCCGATTTCGCCGCTGGCTTCCTCTATGTGGTCCATTTCACCGGTGAGCTGCTTCAGGGCCTGCAATGATTGGGTGGTTTTTGTGATATTCTGATTCATCAGGGTGTTGGCCTCTGCAGTGACATTGGCGGTGTCTTTGCTTGAGGCGGTCAGCTCTTCCAGTGTGGATGAAGTTTCTTCCAAAGCAGCGGCCTGCTCCGAGGCTCCCTCGGCCAAAGTCTGGCTGGATGAAGCGATTTCTGAAGAGGCCGAAGCAAGCTGATCGGCCCCGGAGCCCAGATCGTTTGCGATCCGGGTCATGGTCTTGGAAAGCCCGGTGACGAAAACCAACACTATCACCACCACGGCCGCCAGGGCGATCAGCCCTATCATGAGTACATTATTGCGTATGGAATCCACTACGGACATGAATTCCTCGGTGTTCTGGGTGGCCCCGATGGACCAGCCCGCCAATGGCACCGGGGCATAACCGCAAACTTTATGGTCTCCTTGGAAAATATAGGTTTCCACTCCGGACTTGCCGGCCAGCATGGATTCGGTTATGGCCTCCATCCCCTTGAGGCCTTTGATGGTCAGAGTCAGGATGTTTTTGGGGTTGGGGTGGGACACAAAATAGCCCTTCCTGTCCACCATCCAGCCATAGCCGGTTTTACCCAGCTTGGTTCCGGCAATCTGAGCGGAAAAAATATCCGTGCGCACAATCAGGACCAGGACGCCCTTAAACTCATTCTGGCCCGACATGACAGGCGACCAGACGGCTGCCACCGGCTCGCCGGTGCCGGCGGATTTGACGGCCTCGCCCACGCCGGCAAGGCCTTTGACGGCTTTTGGGAAATATCCCCGTTCAGCTATTGACATGCCCTTATATTTGCCGTCCTCGCTGTCGGCCACAACCTTTCCTTTGGGACCGCCAAATAATATAGCCTCATAATCCTTGCCGGATTCTGATTTAATTTTCTTGAGCATGTTACTTAGAAGAGCGAGAACTTCAGCTGGCTTTGGGCTGTGTTCGGATTGTCCGGCACCGGCCGCTTGTTGGACCGTGAGCGTATTGGTAAGAGATTTTACTAAGTTAAGCTTTTCGGTCAGCAACGTGTTAGTGGATTTTGCCATAATCTCGGCCAGCTTGAAAGACTTGGTGTACCCTTCTTTGCGAAGCCCGTCAGCGGCTTCCCAATAGGAGAACACACCCACTAACACCAACGGGATGACACTTAAAAGCACCCCTCCTATCAGCATTTTGCCTTTGAGTGATGATCTGCGAAACATTGTCACTGCTCCTTGCTGGTAAGGCATCATTAAATTTCAGTATTATGACTGTGTTTTAAATTCCAGACTGTTTGTTTGTCTGGAGAATCAAAAGGATGCCTGTTTATGGGCTTACGATGTTTGCATTGATATTGTACTTAGCACTTTTTTCCATGCTTATTGACAATCTGAACTGGCAAACGAATTTGGCAGGAGCAAAGTTAACGATAACGTTGTCTAGCTGAGAATATCCTTTCTGAAATACCGCGATGCGTCCAAGCTTATGGAATATCTGTCCCCTGTTTAGCAATAACCTGTAGTTACGCGGGCAATCAAAACCGTGTACATGCTAAAAGCATTGTTACAATATGATAACATATTGATAAGTAGCCGTATAGTGGGGAGATCTCATAGGAATTACAGTAGCGTATTTTCCGCCGACTGCCTGTCCAACGAAAGGGCGCCACCGCTCCTTTTTGGCATAATGGGGACATTGTAATCTTGTTTTGGTTCATCTCTTTGCTTCCGACTGGCAGTGTCGGCTGGCGGACGCATGAGCAGGTCCAAGGCAATCAGAGGAAAGAAAACCCCTGCTTACGGCGTCATGTAGGCATCCAAAGATGGAGGCCTGGATGTTGAGCGTGACAACCACTCCGGACGGCATACCGCGCCTGAAGCCGTCCTTTTTAATTAAGGTATGGTTTTTAATCCTCTTGGTCCTGGCCGGATCACCCTTTTCAGCCAGGGCGGCGGACTCGGTGAAATCCGGTTTGGTGCAGGACTTTCGCCACGCGGTCAGCCAGAACAAGCTTTTTACCAAAGAGCAAAAATCCGCTTGGCATCAAAAGGGGCTGTTGGAGGTGGAGCGGCTGCAAGCCTCCGGAATCAGTGAAGACCTGATCCGCGATTTATTGCAAAACGCCCTGGACACAGACTGGCAGGCCAGTTTTTTTGTGAGTTTGGGGCGCAGCTTGAGCAGCCGGATTGATAAGGGAGAAGATCCGTTCAAGGCCGCCCATGAACTGGTGATCCAGGCCTGCCTTAACGAAATGCCGCAGCATCAGGCCGCGCTGAAGCAATATCTGGGAAAAGAATCCTCCGTCGACGGCCCCAAGCCCGGCCCCGGGGTGGAGCCGGAAATAGAGGCATCCACGCTCACAAAAACCGAAGCGCCAGCCTCCCTCCAAACCGCCGCACTGGCGGAACCCGGGCCTGAATCCAGCATAAAGGTAACCGATTTGGACGCTCCCCAGCCCACGGCGGCGGTGGAAGCATCCCCTGATGATGAACCCATTGCCGGGCCGCTCCCCGCCCCCAAAGCCGCTCCCCAAAAGCAGCCCTCCATAAGCGGCCAGAGCCTGCATAAGACCATGAAAACCTGGCTGGGGGCTCCCTACCGCTGGGGCGGAGACCACAAGGACGGGGTGGATTGCTCGGGGTTTGTAAAGGCGGTGTTCGCAGCCCAAGGCATAACCTTGCCCCGGGGCAGTTATTTTCTTGCCAAGACCGGCCAGGCCGTGAAAGACGGTAGATACCGGCTGGGTGACATCCTGATCTTCAAGCGCAGGGGCAAAACCGTGCATGTGGGCATCTATCTGGGCTCCGGGCATTTCATCCATGCAGCCAAAGGCGTGGGGGTGGGGGTGAGCAATCTGGCCGAAAAAAAATTCTGGGATATGCTTTCAGGCGTGCGCCGGGTGGCCCGGGTGAGCATCCCGGACCGGCAATATGCCAACACGGCCCATCTATTGGATTATTGAGCATGTTCGGGCGCAGCTGATTGTATTTGGGGAATGCATCCGGACCCGGCTTTGATATTTCAAAAAACAAAGGTATGATTTTTCAATAAGACAAAAGAGCGGCGGTTTCAAACCGCCGGCTATCACCGGCGGATTTTCAAACCTTAAAGTGTTTTGGGGGCGTTTTTAATTGTGGTGACGGCATGAGCATTAATGCAGCGCTTTGGGAACAGGTTAAGCGCCACGAGCAGGGGCTGGCTCCGGGCGGGCCTTCAGCCCCCATCTACGTGGTGATTATCCTTAATGACCCCAAGGCTCATGTCCAGATTGAAAAACGCCTGGCCGCCTGGGGCGCCGGCCAAATGCTGCCCGCCGGGTCCCCAAAAGAGCTGCGCCTCAAGGTCCCCTCCTGCCGGGTGCCGGAGCTGGCTTATCTGCCCGGAGTGGCTTTGGCCGAGCTTATGGAGCCCAAAGAACCCAAGGCTCAAAAACGCTGGCTGCCCTGGGCCGCCATATTCTGCGCCGTGCTGGTTCTGGCGGCTGCGGGGGTGTTCGCAGCCTGGAAACTGTGGCCCAAGGTTCTAAAACCGCCTGCGCCGTTGGTGAACCCCATAAAGCCGGGCGGCCAGTCTCAACCGCCCGGCTCCCAGACTCAGCTTGCCCTGCGTTCCAATCAAAAAGAGCCCCAGCCGGCCGCGAAAAAGCCTCAACCCGCGCCCGCGGTTCAGAGTGTCCCGCAACCGGCCCCTGCCAGTCCCGCGCTTAAACCGGCGCCCAAGGAAAAAGACCGGCCCCAAAAGCCCGCACAGGCCGGTAAGCCGTCCAAATCTGAGGAGGAAACCAAGTTGGCCCTGGCCACAAAGCCCCAGAGCCTGGCCGAGGACGTTGGTCAACCCGGCACGGAAGCGCCCCGGCCCGCGGCCCCGGCTCCCGGCGCATCCACGGCTCCGGCATCGTCTGCGGCCCCTGCACCGGATGCGTCCTCTGCACCGTCTGCCCCTCCTGCGCCGGATACGGCCAAGGCTCCCCGGATGGACCAGGGCGGGCAGGAGTCCTTGATGCCCAAAGTGGAGGCGGAGACACCCAAGGCGGAAACCCCCTTGCGGGCCGAGACGGCAGCCAAGCAGAAAGAAACCCAGGCTCCGCCAGAGCCGAAAGCTCCCTCTGCCAAAGTGCAGATAGCCGTGCGCAAGCAGCCGGTGCCGGCCAAATCAGCAGCCAAGCCCCGGCAGCTGGCCATAAGAAAACAAAATCCGGACGCGCAGCCCGCGGCTAAGCCGGATTCCGGTTCAGACCAAAAGACGGGTCCGGCCAAAGCCCCGGAGGCCCAAAAACCTAAGGCATCCATTCTGGACCAGATACTCAAACTGCTGCCCTTCCCCCTGGGCCAGCCGGAGCCGGAAACCAAACGCGGCACAAGCAGGGTGTTTGAGTCCAAACCGTCCTCCCGTATTGACGTGCCTGAGAGGCCGGTCGACAAAACCGAGATCATTGTTTCGGGTCCGGTGGAGCCCAAGACCAAGTCCGGCCAGAAGCCGGAACCCAGCAAAGGCAATCAGCTTGCCAGGCTGCGGGACAAATCCCGGGAGGATTCCGCCCCGGCCAAGGCCGGCGCAGCCAAAGCCGGAAAGGGTGCGGCTGAATCCACATCCAGCGCCCCCGCAAAGGCCCAGGGCCAAGACCAAGGCCGCTTGCAAGGTCCCGGCGGCATGAGCACCCTGGTTGACAACCTGTACCGCAGCGGTCTGAAGTCTTATCAGAACGGCGACCTGGACCAGGCCGTGAAGCTTTTTGAACGGGCGGTGCGACTGGACCCCAACCGTCTTGGCCTGCGCCGCACCCTTGCCTGGGCCCTGTTCGAACAGGGCAGGCTGATAGAGGCCCGGGAGCACTTCCTGGTTATCTTGAAGGAGCATCCAGATGACGAGGAAGCCAAGAGCGCACTGGAGCTTTTGTTAAGCGCCAGTCAGGAACCATAGCGCCATTCAAACCAAGCGCGCGGTTTGATTAATCACCCCGCAGCATTGAGCGGGGTGTCAAAAGGCCTATTGATTCAATATAATATCTGTGCAATCGGTGGGGAAAACATCTCTTTTTGAGGAAATATTCATTTCCTGAACAGCCAGGCGGTCAGCACCCCGGCCAAAAATCCAAAGAAGTGTGAAGACCAGGAAATCCCCGGCACATAAACCAAAAGGCTGAGCATAACCCCGCCATACAGGAAAAAGACCAGGGCCGAAGCCAGGATGGCTTTGAGGCTTTTGTGGAACATGCCCAGAGACAACAGATAGCCCAAAAGGCCGAAGACCACTCCGCTAGCCCCGATGTGCACCGCCGATCCTCCCCCAAAGCACCAGACCAGGCTGCCGGTCACCAGAACCATGACGGTCAAAGCGGAAAAAAAGCGCTTGGGCTCATAGGTCAGCGCAAAAAAGCTCATGGTGAACAGTGCGCCGGTATTGGCCAGAAGGTGGTTGATATCCGCATGCAAAAACGGGCTCAGCACGATTCCGGGTAGGCCCATGGTCTGGCGGGGGTGTATGCCGAACCAGCGCAGGTCCAGAGGTAACAGAAAGTCAGCCAAATACACCAACCAGGGCAGCGCCGCCACGATGAAAGCCAGCTTGAGGTTTTGGGTGATACGGCTCATTACTTGTATACGTCCCAACGCCCTTGGCGGTAATAGCCGGTCAACACAGGCTTTTGCTCGGTGTTGACCTCCACGGCCTCCATCCGTTCAGGCTCCCAAATTCCTTTACCGAAAAGAAGCATGGCCCGGGCGGCGTCCTGGTTAAGAAAACGGGTGGCAAGCCCATTAAGCGGCATTTTTGCAAAACGCCAACCCAGTTCCGCCGGACTGGTTTCTCCCTTGCGCCCGGCCAGAACCCAGCCCCACTCACCCATGGTAGGCACTTGGTTGTGATATGGCAAGGCGGCATAGCCCGCGGCCCGGATGGTTTTCAAGATGCAGCGGAAGGCCTGGGGGGCGAAATACGGGCTGCCCGCCTGGGTGACCATCAGCCCCCCGGGGTTCAGATGGGCCAGCAGCTGGCGGTAGAACCCCCGGCTGTAAAGATGCATCAGATCCACACTATCCGGATCGGGCAAGTCGATTATCACCAAATCATACAGCTCTTTGCTTTGCTCCACAAATTTGCGGGCGTCCCGGTTCACCACCACCACGCGCTTGTCCCGCATGGAGGCCCGGTTAAGCTCCACCAGCACCGGGTGTTTTTTGGCCAGGCGGGTCATGGCCGGGTCCAGATCCACTAGGACCACCTTTTCCACCCCGGGGTGTTTGAATATCTCCCTTAAGGCCAGACCGTCGCCCCCGCCCAGGATCAGCACCCGCTTATGCTGGGCGCTGAGCAGCATAACCGGGTGCACCAAGGGTTCGTGATAGCGTTCCTCGTCAACCGTGCTGAACTGTTCCTGGCCGTTGATGAATAGCCAATAATGGCTCTGCCAGCGGGTCATGACGATTTTTTGGTATGCGCTCTGCTCGGAATAGATGATTTTATCTCGGTACTGGTGCTGCTCGCCGTACATGATGACGGGCTTGGCGAATAGAGCTAGGCCGATCAGCCCCAGGCCGGTCAGGCAGGACGCCGCCAGCATGGTTTTTTTCAGCCCCACCAGCCCCCGGAAGCTGATCAGCAGCGAAAACGCCACCAGAAAGTTGAGCGAACCCAGGGCAATGGGGGTGTAGGTCAGGCCCAGCTTGGGCAGGGCGAAAAAGGCGAACAGGAGCCCGCCCAGAAGCGACCCGTAATAGTCCTTTTCCATCACATTGGCTATATTGGTCCGAAGCTCCTCATAGCTCTGGTTGAGCCGGGTGACCAGGGGGATTTCCAAGCCGATCAACAGTCCGATGGAGATGGCCATGCCGTAGATGAAAAGGTTCAAATATTGGGTGAAGGCGGCCATTCCGTAGGACACCATGGACGAAGAAGCGCAGAGAAGGGAAAGCAAAAACTCCACCGCCACGAAGCATTCCAGAAGCCGCACGGTGAAGATCTTGCTCAGACGGCTGCCCAGGCCCATGGCGAAGAGCATCAGGGACATGACGACGGTCCATTGAAAGACCGCGTCCCCCAAAAGATAAGTGGCCAAGGTCGACAGCACGAACTCGGCCACAATGCCGGCCAGGCCGGTGACGAAGATGGCGGTCTTCAGCACCAGCCCGGCGGAGATTGATCCTATACGCACCAATAGACGATAAAGGCGGCTGAGACATAGGCGAAGGCCTCAATGTAGGCCGCGCCCAGGTTGGGGGTCTCTTGGTTGACTATTTCATCGGTCAGGCTCACGGTGGGCAAAAGCACCTTGTCGGTAATGTAGCGTATCACCGGCAGCAGCACCAAACCCAAGGCGGCATAGAGCAGGTATCCGGGCAGGTTTTCGCCCCAGGATATGAAATCGCCCTCTCCGGCCAGGCCGATCACCACACCCATGCCGGCCAAAGCGCCGCCAAATCCCACGCCGGCGGCCACGTTGTCCTTTTCGATCTCATCATGGATGCTGTAGGGCGTGATCAGGTCATAGATCAAGCTGGCGATGATCAGCATTATCTGCCCCATGATCCAGTAGACCAGGGCGGTGATAACGCCTCCGCCCTCACCGCTGATGGCCCCGAACAGGATAAAGCCGTTGGCCACACAGACCCCGGCCACCACGGCGCCGGTGCCCTGGTTCTGATCCCGCACAAGCTCGTCGCTTACCTTGAAGCTGCGCAGAATGACCCAATCGCAGACATACCAGGAGGCATTCAGGAGCACCACGCCGATGAGCCCGTAGATAATCAAATAGAACAGGTCCCACCAAAGGCTGATCGCGGGCCCGGCGATGGCTCCGCCGATGGCCAGCACCAGCCCGGCGTAATAGCCCACCAGGGCCAGGGCGATGGCCGGATTGTCCCGCTCCACCAGTTCATGCAATAAATTATACTCGCGGTGCAGGCGGTCATTGGCCAGCTTGCCAACATAGAACACCCCGAAAAAGCCCGCGAGCAACACTACCGCCGAAAACAAACTGCTCCAGAACATGGCTATTTTCCAACTCCACCGCTGCGGCCGCGCACGCCCACAGAGCTGCGCCCGACACGGCTGTTAACTCGTTGTGAAAAACCAGACCTTGCAGCAGCCTGACGGGACATGCTGCGCGAATAAAAGTTTGGCTTCTGCTTTTGGGTTACGCTGCCCGTGGTGCCGTAGCTGGTGCCGCCTTGCTTGTTTTTGGGGCCGTAGTAAGGCCGCCCCATCCCGCCGTAGGACTGATAGTCCCGGTAGGAGGAATGATAAACCGGGCGGTTTCCCAACAGCATGTTCATCATGGCATAGCCCGCAAAGAACTCCCACATGCGGTTTCCCGAGCTGTCGGTGCGCCAGCGGCCATAGCGCGGGTCTCCCACGTATTCATACCCCGGAGGGCCTTTGTGGGTGTCCACTTTGCCGTCTTTGCGGCTGAACAGAGTCATGCCCAAATATGAAGCATGGCGCATATACCAGTTCTCCGTAACCTCCATCCAGTCGGTGATATGGCTTTTCACCGCGGATTCCTTGGACTTTTCAGCATCCTTTTGCAGCTTATCATCCGGCACCAGGATACGGAATTTTTGCCAGTAGCTGGTAAAAAGCGAGCCATCCTCTTTCATGTCCTCCAGGATCACGGAAATGGTTGGCTTGTCCGCATATGCACGCACCACCTCTGGCAGGGGATTGTCGGAGCCGCCTCCGCAGCCGAAAAGCCCGAAGACCAAAAGGGCGCACAACAAATAGCAAAGCTTACTCATGACTGCTTATCCTCGTTTATCCAAAAGGCCGGATTTGGCCCCGGTTCATTTATAAGATTATGGCATATTGCAACGGTCATGGCCATGCCTGGAACCATATGGCCGCACAGAATTTTTCCGCTCGCCGGACCGCAGGCTAAACCGGCGGGGGCCGCAAATTTACCGCTAAAGGCTGATTTTGCTGGCCCATACGATGATCCCGCCCAGATATAGTCCTATATCAGCTTGATTTTGCGGGAAATATCAAAATCCATCTCGGCCAGGGGGCGGCGGCGCAGCCGGTGGGGCAGGGCCAAGAGCGCGGCCTGGTCCACGTCTTTGATCGCGGTCTGTTTGCGGCCGTCCATGGCGGCCAGGGTGTTGGCGGCTTTCAAAAGGGTCAAATCCCCCCGGTGGCCGTCCACCCCCAAACCCAGGCAAACGCTGACCACCCGCTCCAGGATGTCCGGTCCCGCTTTCACCCGGGGCAGGATTTTACGGGCCTTGGCGATGAGCCGGGTAAGCCTGCGCCCCTCCACCGCGAACCGCTTTCTGGAGCGCTCGGGATTGCTTTCAAAATTCAGGCGGCGGGTTATAACCTCCTGGCGCTCGATGGGGTCGTCCAGGCCCTTCACCTGCACGCAAAGGCCGAAGCGGTCGGTAAGCTGGGGACGCAGCTCGCCCTCTTCGGGGTTCATGGTGCCCACCAGGGTGAAGCGGGCCGGGTGGCTCACGCTCAAAGACTCCCGCTCCACCGTGTTGACCCCCATGGCGGCCGCATCAAGGAGCGCATCCACCAGGTGGTCATCCAGAAGGTTCACCTCATCCACGTACAACACCTGGCGGTTGGCCGCGGCCAGGATGCCGGGCTGAAAACGGGTCTGGCCTTCCTTCAGGGCGCTTTCCAGGTCCAGGGTGCCCAGGAGCCGGTCCTCGGTGGCTCCCACCGGAAGCTCCACCACCCGCACCGTGCGGGTTTCCACGGGCAGTACCTCACCCTGGGCAAGTCGTCTAGCGCACACGGGGCACATGGCCTTTATATCGGTGGGCTCACAGGAATAGGGGCAGTCGCCGACCACTTCCTGCTGGGGCAAAAGCTCGGCCAGTGAACGGACCGCGGTGGATTTGGCGGTGCCCTTTTCACCCCGGATGAGAACCCCGCCAACCGCCGGGTTCACCACATTGACCAAAAGGGCCAGTTTCATGGCCTCTTGGCCCACCAAGGCGGTGAAAGGATATAGAGGGGCTTGGTTGTCTTTGGGATTCATCCGCATCTCCTACCAGTGAGCTTTTACCAGATCCAGCACCCTTTCGGTGCTCAGCTTGCCCAGGCTAACGCAGACCGCGCCCAGGTATTGGGCCAGGGGCCTGCACAGGTTGATCTCATGATAATGCCCGGTGTCGGTGTCCACAATAACATAGCGCGGCCTTTGGTCCCGGGCCATGAGCCGGGCCAGGTTCAGCACCTCCCGGTCGGCGTAACCCCCGTCGCCCCAGCCATCGCCCCAGCCGCCGCCCTTGTTGCCCGCCTTGGCCTGGGCGGCCTTTTGGCTGTCCAGGGGCACATTGGGCCTGCCGTCGGTGAGGATCACCACCAGGGGGGTGAGTTTGGGGTCCCGGGCCAGTTCGCGTTCCAAAATGGCGGCGGTCATGGCCAGGCCCGAGGCCAGGGGGGTTTTACCGCCGGTGGGCAGCTCGGCCAGCCTTTGCCGGGCCACCTCCACACTGGAGGTGGGGGGCAATAGCTCCGTGGCCTGGTTGCCCCCAAAGGCCACCAGGCCCACCCGGTCCCGTTTGACATAGGCCTCGGTCAAAAGCCCCAGAATGGCGGCCTTGGTGGTGCGCATGCGGGCGGCGGCGTTCATGGAGCCCGAGGCGTCCACGCAGAAAAGCAATAGCCGCCCCCGGCGGGACGCCCGCACCTTTTCGCGTATATCCGGCTCCCGCACCACCAGAGCCGGCCCGCCGGGGGTGCGGCGGGAAATCTGATGGGGCGCGGCCGCCCGCACCGTGGCGTCCAGGGCAAGGGGTCTGCCCAGACGCCGGGCGGATGAGCGCAGATACCGCCCCCGTTCCGCCTGGCTCTGGCGGGCCCTGCGCCGTCCCGCCTGCCGTAAACTGGTGCCTTCCCGGGCCGGGGCCCGGGTGGCCACCGGCTTCACCTCATCCGGGGGCATGACATACAGGGTGCGGGTCTCGCCTTCCTTATGCCCTGTGAATTGTCCCTGGCCGCCGCGCTCCAGACGCACCGCCTTCGGCGGATCTGCGGTCTGGTTGGCTGCGGGGCCGTCCACCACCCGGGCATGGGGCGCCGCCTCAACTTTTGGGGCCGCCGGCCTGCGATGATACAGGGCAAGCTCCTTAATTTCTTCCACCAACTCGGGACCGGCTTCAGTTTGCCCTTCCAAGGCCGCCAATGCCCGGGCCGCCCGGGCCATGGCCAATTCCGCCCTCTGGCCCAGGGCCCCGGACTGCATGGCCAACTCGGCAGCCCGCATTTTTGCGTCCGGGTGCAACAATGTTTCGCTCAGCCGCATACGGGCCCGGACGATGCGGCGCGAAAGTTCGGCTTCAGCCTGCGCCCAGCTTTGGCTGAATAGAGGCGGATCGGAATCGAAGGCCAGACGCCGGGTAAGTACTTCCCGCCGCAGGGCCGGATTCTTTTCGCCCTTAACCCGCACGCACAGGCCGAAACGGTCGGTGAGTTGGGGGCCCAGAGGGCCTTCCTCGGGATTCATGGAGGCGATCAGCGCAAAGCTGGCCGGGTGGCTGTAGCTGATGCCCTCGCGCTCTATGCGGACCTGGCCCGAGGCGGCGGCATCCAGCACCAGATGCACCAGATGGACCGGCAGAAGATTGACCTCGTCCACGTATAAAATTCCCCGGTGGGCTCCGGCCAGAAGGCCCGGCTTGAAGCGCAGCCTTCCCTCCTTGATGGCGGCCCCCAGATCTATGGAGCCCAAGAGCCGGTCCTCGGTGGCTCCCAGGGGCAGGTCCACAAACGGAGTGGGCCGGGTGAGGGGCTGTGCGGACTTGTCAGCCCGGGCGCAGGCGGGACAAAGCGGCCCCAAAGGATCGCAGCCCACCGGGCAGTGGGGCATTACCTTGATGGGAGGCAATAGACGGGCCAGGGCCCGGGCGGCGGTGGATTTTGCGGTGCCTTTTTCCCCGGTGAGCAAAACCCCGCCCAGGCCGGGGTCCACCGCACAGAGCAGCAAGGCCCGTTTCATATCCTGCTGGCCCACCAGGGCGCCGAAAGGGTAGCCCCAGGCCGCGGGAGTCTTATATTGCATTAAGGACTGCATAAATTTTCACGGTTTTCCGCCGGAAAAGTATAAAGTTCAAAAGGCCGGGTGTAAAGCGGTCCGTATCGCCCCCCATGGACGGCTGTGATATACTCAGCCAAATATAACTGCTTGATTCATAATGTATATAGAATGTGAGGATATAATCATGTCCGATTGCGCCCGCAAAGAAAAAGTCTGTCAGGAAGAAGCCTGCGCCGAGCAGTGGGAGGCCTTGCCCATAGAGGTGAGGCGCGGAGCCGGAAGCTTTGTATATTGCCCTTTTTGCTCCAATGATATGGTGACCCGATGCTCCAACTGCGGAGAAACGGTGCACGATTTCAGCTTCAACTTCTGCCCCTGGTGCGGGGCCTGTTTTGAAGAGGATCAGGAGGATACCTCTCAGCAGACCATGAGCTGACCCAAAGGGCAACCAAAGCTTTTCGGTTGTCAGCGCCCCGGATTCATTGGAGGGAGTTAATAAAGACCATGCCCTATGCCGATCCCCTGCTAAACCGCCAGGACAGCGTGCTGGTTATCATCGACGCTCAAGGAAAGCTGATGCGGGTGATGAGCGACAAAGGACCGTGTACCGATAACCTCATCAGGCTGGCCGCATTCAGCCGGGTAATAGACCTGCCTGTGGTGCTCACCGAACAGCAGAAGCTGGGGCCCACCATCCCGGAGATAATGGAGCCCTTGGAGGGCAGCCCGGTGGTTAGCAAGATCACCTTTGACTGTTTCGCCTGCTCGGACTTCAGCCAGGCCATCGCGGATCTGGACAAAGCCACCCTGATTCTGTGCGGCATAGAATCCCATATCTGTGTGCTTCAGACCGCGCTGGTCGCTCTTAAGACCCACCGGGTGCAGGTGATCACGGATGCGGTTTCCTCGCGCTCCAAACACAATTGGGAAATCGCCATAAGACGCATGGAAAAGGCGGGCTGCGAGCTTACCACCACCGAGATGGTGATCTACGAGCTTTTGCGCAAAGCCGGAACCGATGAATTCCGCGAGGTGCTTCCTCTGGTTAAGTAGATAATTTTATAAATGAAATTTGGTCTACATCTTTCGGTGGCGGGCGGTCTGGCAAAGGCCGCCCGTTTGGCCGGGCATTGGGGCCTGGACTGTCTGCAGATATTCTCCGGCAATCCCCGGGGCTGGAAACAGCGCCAGTTCAAGGAAAAGGAACCCGCGGAATTCCGCGCCGCCGTGAAACGGGCCGGGCTGGACCCGGTGGTGGTGCACGCGCCTTACCTGATCAACCTGGCCAGCCCCGATGACGAGCTGTGGCAAAAGTCCATCGCCGGACTTAGCGAACAGCTGGAGCGGGCCCGGCTCCTGGGTGCGGCGGCGGTGGTGGTGCATCCCGGCTCGAGGGGTCCTGAAAGCCCGGACTGGGGCGTGATGCGGGTGGCCGAGGCGGTCGGCCTGTCTTTGGACCAAGCCGAACCCGGGGTCGAAGTCTGGCTGGAAAACACCTGCGGCGGCGGCAGACATATGGGCGGTCCCCTGGAAGAGCTGGCCCGGATGCGGGATGCGCTCAAAGGCCGGGCGGCGGGCTTTTGCCTGGACACGGCCCATGCCTGGGGAGCGGGCTATGACCTTTCCGCCCCTGCGGCGGTGAAGGACTTCCTTAATCAGGCGGACCGGATTCTGGATTTGAGCTTGGTGCGGTTGTGGCATCTAAACGACAGCGTGCACGGCCTGGGGGCTCACCGCGATCAGCACACCCACCTGGGCCAGGGCTGCATCGGCCGGAAGGGATTCGCCGCACTGGTGCGCGATCCCAGGCTGGCCAGCAGCCCGGGAGTAATGGAAACCCCGAAAGACTCACCATGGGCGGACCGGCGTAATCTGGCTTTTGTGCACAGGCTGGCCGAACAATTGGCGGACTGACCACTTTTCTTATCCATATATTTTAATAAAACATCAATTGTTTCAATATGTTTTCCAATTGATGCCTGCCTGAATGAGACCCGCCTGTTTTTCACAGGTCCTTAACTTCCATTATTTAGCGGCAAGATTTAAACACAAAATGGCGTCTCAATCCTGCAAGGGCTGCTAAACTGAAGTGGAACCGTGGGGCGCCGCCGCAATGTGCAAACCTGGTCTGCTATGCTTGGCGGTAGGGAGCTATACGGCGGGGCGATACCATGCAAGTTGTCGCAATAGTTGACACAAAACACCTGCTGTGTTAATGGTTTTCATTAACCGGTAATCTTTTTATGGAGGATATTTTGGCCCGCAAGACGCAGCCGCCTCCCGGCGCGAACATTATCGATCTGGTCGACGTTGTTCCGGCCAAACCCTCCCCCCCTGCTCCTCCGGCTGCTCCACCTGGCGGTGATGATGACCTGGACGCCCTGTTGGCCGAATTGGGCGGCGACAGCGGCGGGGCCGTTGAGCCTCCGCCAGCCCCGGCGTACGAACCTGAACCCCAGAAAGCCGAGCCCGCTCCCGCAGGCGGCGCTGACGATGACCTGGATGCTCTATTAGCTGAGCTGGGCGACGGCAGCGGCGGGTCTGCTGCGCCCCCGCCTGCCCCAGCCTCCGAATCCCAGGCAGCCGAGCCCGCTCCCGCTGACGGCGCTGACGATGATCTGGACGCTCTATTGGCTGAGCTGGGCGGCGATAGCGGCGGGGCCGTTGAGCCTCCGCCAGCCCCGGCGTACGAACCTGAACCCCAGGCAGCCGAGCCCGCTCCCGCTGACGGCGCTGACGATGACCTGGACGCTCTATTGGCCGAGCTGGGCGGCGACAGCGGCGGATCTGCTGCGCGTCCACCGGAGCCAGCCTCCGAATCCCAGGCAGCCGAGCCCGCTCCCGCAGGCGGCGATGACGATGACTTGGACGCTTTATTGGCTGAGCTGGGCGGCGACAGCGGCGGGTCTGATACGCCTCCACCTGCCCCAATGGCAGAGGAAGAGCCGGAAGGCGACCTGAGCCAGGATGACCTGGACGCACTCTTGGCCGGACTGGAAGAAGGGGAAGCGGCTCCTACGGCCGAGGCCCCAACCGCCGAGGAAGAGCCGGAAGGCGACCTGAGCCAGGATGACCTGGACGCACTCTTGGCCGGGCTGGAAGAAGAGGAAGCGGCTCCTACGGCCGAGGCCCCAACCGCCGAGGAAGAGCCGGAAGACGACTTGAGCCAGGATGACCTTGACGCACTCTTGGCCGGGCTGGAAGAAGAGGAAGCGGCTCCGGCGGCAGAGGCCTCAGCCGCCGAGGAAGTACCGGAAGGCGACCTGAGCCAGGATGACCTGGATGCTCTCTTGGCCGGACTGGAAGAAGGGGAAGCGTCAGATACCGGACCGGTGGAGCTTGCCGAGGAGATACCCCACGAAGTTCCGGATGAAGAGCTGAACGCTTTATTGGCCGAACTTGAAGCCTCGGATGCGGATGAAGAACAAGCGGCTGCAGAGGCGCCCGCGGACGGTGACGATCTGGAAGTGCTTCTGGCCAAGATGCAGGGGGCTGCTGCTCCGGCGGCGGCCGGCGCAGTGGCGGGCGCGGTGGCGGCCAGCCTCAAGGACCAGGCGGAAGATGCAGGGCTGGATGATGCCAAGGCCGAGGAGATTTTTGAGCGGGTGGCCCGCGAAGTGATTGAAAAGGCGGTGGCTGAGCTTTTGCCCAAGATAATCGCCGACAAGGTGGACCAGGAGATAGAGGCCATAAAGCGGGCTTCTGGCATTTCATCGGATAACGTAGTACAGTAAGTTTCCGGCCCGGCGGGCCGGATCGGGGCGGAGGGCCGCGAGCAAGGCCCGCCGCCCTTTGTGTGTTAATACCGGTCTTGATTAAACGGACCGAAACATAGGCTATTACGCCCCATGTGGAGAACGGAACATGCCTTCGGAGATTTTGGATAAATCATACGAGCCCAGCCAGGTTGAAAAACGCTGGTATCAATATTGGGAGGACGAAGGGCTTTTCAGGGCCGATCCCGAGTCCCCCCATAAACACTATTCCATAGTGATTCCTCCGCCCAACGTTACCGGCGAGCTTCATATGGGCCATGCTTTTAACAACACGGTGCAAGACATCATGTGCCGCTACGCCCGCATGATGGGCAAAGAGGTGCTTTGGATGCCGGGCATGGACCATGCCGGCATCGCCACCCAAAATGTGGTGGAGCGGCAGCTGGCCAGCGAAGGCCTCTCCCGCCACGACCTGGGCCGTGAAAAATTCATCGAACGGGTCTGGCAGTGGCGCGAGGAAAAGGGCGGCAAGATACTCAATCAGCTCAAGCGCCTGGGCGCATCCTGCGACTGGAGCCGCGAACGCTTCACCATGGATGAGGGTCTTTCCCGCGCGGTGCGCGAGGTCTTCGTGGGGCTGTATGAAAAGGGCTTGGTCTACCAGGGCGACTACATTATCAATTGGTGCCCCCGCTGCCACACCGCGCTCAGCGACCTGGAAAGCGAGCACGAAGACGTCAAGGGCGGATTGTGGTCGATAAAGTATCCTTATAAAAACGGCAAGGGCTACCTCACCGTGGCCACCACCCGGCCTGAAACCATGCTGGGCGACACCGCGGTGGCGGTCAATCCGGATGATCCGCGATATGCGGATTTGCCCGACGACACCGTGATCCTGCCCCTGATGGGCCGGGAGATTCCCATAATCCGCGACCGCTATGTTTCCCTGGACTTTGGCACCGGCGCTTTGAAGGTCACCCCGGCTCATGATCCCAACGACTTCCTGCTGGCCCAAGAACACGGCCTGCCCGCCATCCGGATCATGGATGACGACGGCGTGATCAACGAAGAGGGCGGCGAATACCGGGGCATGGACCGCTTTGAGGCCCGGGCCAAGGTGGTGGAAGACCTTGAGGCCCAGGGGCTTTTGGTGAAACACGAAGACCACAACCATTCGGTTGGACACTGCTACCGCTGCCACACCATGGTGGAACCCATCTTGAGCAAGCAGTGGTTCGTTAAGGTGGGGCCGCTGGCCGAAAAGGCCCTGAACGCGGTGAGGACCGGCGACACCCGCATAGTGCCCGAGCAGTGGAATAAGACCTATGAAGAATGGATGACCAACATCCGTGACTGGTGCGTCAGCCGCCAGATTTGGTGGGGACACCGCATCCCGGCCTGGTACTGCGAATGCGGCGAGGTCATAGTCAGCCGCACCGTTCCGGAGTCCTGCCCCAAATGCGGCAGCCAGGCCCTGGAGCAGGAAACCGATGTGCTGGACACCTGGTTCAGCAGCGCCTTGTGGCCCTTCTCCACCATGGGCTGGCCCGATGAAACCCCGGAGTTGAAAAAATTCTATCCCACATCCTGTCTGGTCACCGGATTCGACATCCTGTTCTTCTGGGTGGCCCGCATGATGATGATGGGCATTCAGTTCATGGGCGAGGTGCCCTTCAAGGACGTGTATATCCATGCCCTGGTGCGTGATGAGCACGGCAAGAAGATGAGCAAGTCCACCGGCAACGTCATTGATCCTTTGGTGGTGATTGATAAATTCGGCACCGATGCCTTCCGCTTCACCCTGACCGCCTTTGCGGCCCAGGGCCGGGACATCAAGCTCAGTGAAAGCCGCATCGAGGGCTACCGCAACTTTGTCAACAAGATATGGAACGCGGCCCGCTTCACCCTGATGAACCTGGAAGGCGGACTGACCGGCGGTGAGGACCTGGAACCCACCCTGGAGGACCGCTGGATCATCAGCCGGGCCGAACGCGCAGCCGCCGAAGTGGCTTCGGGCATAGAGGAATACCGCTTCAACGACGCGGCCGGCGCGGTGTACCAGTTCGTGTGGCACGAATTCTGCGACTGGTATGTGGAGCTCAGCAAGCACTCGCTCTATGACAAGGAAAACCCCGCCCGCCAGGCGGCGGCCCGGCGGACCATAGCGGAAGTGTTCTCCCGCCTGGTGCGCATGCTGCATCCCATCATGCCCTTTGTCAGCGAGGAGATTTGGCACCGGCTGCCCGGATGCGAGGGCTCCATCATGAAGGCGGCTTGGCCGCCTAAAAACGCCCAGGGCTCCGACCCCGCGGCCGAAAGCCAAATGGAGCTGTTGATGGCCGCCATCGGGTCCATACGCAATATCCGGGGTGAGATGGGCATACCTCCGGGCCAGGCCCTGGAAGTGATTCTGGCTCCGGAAAACGGCGAAGTGAAGGGGCTTTTTGAAAAGCACAGCCACCACCTCGGCGCATTGGCCAAATTGAGCGGTATCGCTTACCTGGACGGCGGAGCCCCGCCGGAAAAGTCCGCCTCCGCAGCACTTCCGGGCCTTAATCTGTATGTTCCCCTGGCCGGTCTGGTGGACTTCGCCGCCGAGGAGAAAAGACTGACTAAGTCCATCGCCAAGCTGGAAACTGAACTTAACAAAAGCCAAAAAAAGCTTAATAATAAAGGCTTTGTGTCCAAAGCCCCCGAGGAAGTGGTGCAAAAGGAAAAAGACAAGGTCGCGGAAAATCAGAGCAAGCTGGAACGCCTGCAGCACAATCTGGCGCGGGTGCAGAGTTTCCTGTAAGGTTATCCGGCAATTGGACCAGATATGTTGAAGATCACAGGAAGGAAAAACTGAACCTGCTTGCATATGCACAACTAGCCAAACCGGCTGATTTATTTGGCTAACGCGGTAGCATGGAATTTCCGTATGGTATAAGCGGCTTTAATTCCATCACAAATGCAGCGCGGGCTTGTTCCTTTTTCTCTTGACAGCACTGGACCTTGTTGATACACACTTACTATTCTTTGATCTAGGATAGAACATTTTACTCATAAAAGTTCGATGAACAGCACAGAAGGAGGAAACCCAATATGCCGAGTGTCAATTTCAAAGGCAAGACTTGGGAAGTAGACGAAGACGGATTCTTGGCCGATCCCGAAAAGTGGGATGAGGATTTTGCTCACTTCGTAAAAGAGCAGGAGGGCATCTCCGAGCTTACCGATGAGCACTGGAAGGTTATCAACTACCTCCAGGATTACTACAAGAAAAACGGCATCGCCCCCATGGTTCGCATCATGACCAAGGTTACTGGCTTCAAGCTCAAAAAAATCTATGAGCTGTTCCCCAGCGGTCCGGGCAAGGGAGCTTGTAAGATGGCTGGCCTGGCCAAACCCACCGGCTGCGTCTAATAACCAAGGCGTTCAAACCGACAGGTTATTAAAGGATGGTGACCGGCCCTTGTGGGCTGGCACCTTCCTTTTTTTATCTTACTTGCACAAAATAATGTTAAGGTGATCAGACGTGCCAAACCTTCTGCGCCCGGCGGGCATAGATTTAAAGTCCACCCCCAAGACCTACTCTGTTGAACAAGACAAAACCCGCACCCCCGAACAGACCGTGGAATGGGTGCGCGGCCGCTTTGCCCGCTTGGGCGCCCAGGTGCTCCAAAAGACCATGCGCATTGACACCGGCCGCCTGGATGTGCCGGTTTACATAAGCCTGTATTCTCCCCAGGCCAGCATGATCACCAACACCAATAAACAGATGGGCAAGGGGGCCAGCCCGGCCCAGGCCGAAGCCAGCGCCCTGATGGAACTGGCCGAACGCTACAGCTTCTTCAGCTTCATCCGCACCACGGACCTGCCTGTGCTCACCGCGGACCAGGTCCCGGAGCCGGTGATGGACTTTGAGCAGGCGGCCGCATCGGTCCATCACCCAAAAGATGATCTCGCCCGGGCCAAAAAGGTGTTTGACCTTTTGCCCCAAACCTGGGTGCGGGCATATAACCTGAGCAGGGGCCGCGAAGAAAGCCTGCCTCTGGGCTGGTTTTACGCCATCAATGAGTACAATGGCCCCGCGGCGGGCAACTGCCCTGAAGAGGCTGTGATGCAGAGCCTGTGCGAGGTGGTGGAGCGCCACATTTCGGCCCTGGTCAGCCTGGAGCGGCGGCCCACCCCAGCTATAGACCCCGCCAGCGTGAAAGACCCGGTGGCGCTTGAACTGATCAGCAAGTTCACCGCTGCTGGCATTGAAGTGTTCCTAAAGGATTTCACCTGCGGCATGGGCATTCCCAGCGTGGCGGCCCTGTGTTATGACCCCTCCACCTTTCCCGAAAAAAGCGAGATAGTTTATACTGCGGGCACGGCCAGCGATCCGGCCAAGGCCCTGATCCGGGCCCTTACCGAAGTGGCCCAGCTTGCCGGAGATTTCCACCTGGCGACCAGCTATATGGTCAGCGCCCTACCCAAGTTCGCCAGCCTGGAAGACGCCTCCTACGTGACTCAATCCGCAGGCACTGTGGCCCTGGACAGCCTGCCCAGCGTATGCCAGAACGACATATACGGCGAGGTGCAAGCCTGCGTGGCCGCCCTGGCCCAGCGCAATTTGTCGGTCTACACCATGGATATCAGCCATCCCGACCTGCGGGTGCCCGCGGTCTACACCATCATCCCCGGAGCTCATTTCGCTGAGCGCACCACGGGAACCGACGTGATTTTCCACGCGGCCAAGCTGGCCAGCCAGCTGGACAATCCCATGCAGGCTCAAAAGGTCCTGGGAGACATGGCCAAGATCGCCGGGGAGTCCTATTACCTGCCCTTCTTCCAGGCCCTGGCCCTGATCAACCTGGACTCGCCCCAAGAGGCCCTGGAAGCCCTGGACCGGGCCTTGCGCCTGAATCCGCCCCCCCAGGATGAAGCCAGCATCCATACCCAGCGCGGGGTGGCCCTGAAGGATCTGGGGCGCTATCGCGAGGCTCTGGAGTCACTCAATGAAGCGGCCAAACAGCCCGAACCTCATCAAGAGGTGTTCAATCTGATCGGCTTTTGCCATTTCATGCTCAAAGAGCATCAGGAATCCATCGCCGCCTTCAGCCGGGCCATAGAGATCGAACCGGGCGATGCCATCAACTACGCCAACATAGGCAGCAATCTGCGGGATTTGGGGCAAACCGAAGAGGCCTGCCGCATGTATGAGCAGGCCCTGGAGATGGACCCCGATCTGGAATTCGCCCGTGTCAATCTGGAGAAGCTGAAAAAGCAGCTGTAGACCGGATGTGATGGGTTTGTGTTTATCAGCGAAGGTGTGAGGTTGCAACTCAGGCCATACACGTATCTTTATCATAATTTCGCACGGCCTTTTATATTTATACTTGGGCTGGAATTGAGATTGCCTTATCAGATCAAAAAGGCGGGTCGGCGTATCTTGATGGGTTTTTCGCGAGCCGGGGGGTAAGGGGGGATGGCGAGCCTTTTGACCACCAAAAGGCGAAGAATCCCCCCTGAACAGATTCTTTTCTTATATTTTTATGACTTCTATATTTATCATACTATCTATCAGATATAAATGTTTAAATCATTTAGGATTGCCTCCGGCGGCCCAAGGGGCTTATCGCTTTTGGATGATCCAAAAGCTCGCAGCCCCTTAGGAATCCCCCTAACAAAAAATCATGTGCTATTACGTTATGAACCCCGCACTATTGCCCAGTAGCGTTGTTTTACTCAGCAGTGCTTCGGTGCTCGCTGAAGCATCTTTTAGGGAGTATTATATGGCGGGTGGGCAGCGCTGACCAGACAGAATATAGTTGCTTCGCTGGCCGCAGGCCATACTAAACCCTTCACGAAATATCTCAGACCCCACCCGCCAGCGGCCGACCCTTTAGGAACCGGCCCCGTCCGGGCTTTCCGCAGAACTCCATTTGGCTGCCGGTCCACTGGGCCACTTTCAGGCCCCGCGAATAGACCAGGGAGGGCATGCCCTCAAGCTCAAAGCCTTCAAAGGGCGTGTAATCCACGTTCATATGCAGCTTACCGCTTTGGATGGTGAATTTCTGCTTGGGATCGAAGACCACCAGGTCGGCGTCCTTGCCCACCGCAATCTCGCCCTTACTGCGCAGGCCGAATATGCGGGACGTATTGGTGCTGAGCACTTCGACCAGTTTTTCCAGGCTGATGCGGCCCTTGGCCACCCCTGCGGTGTACATAACCGGCAAAAGGGTCTCTATGCCCGGAGCCCCGTTGGGAATTTTTTTGTAATCATCGGTGCCGAACCTGTCTTTCAGGCCATGGAAGTCAAAGGGGCAATGGTCCGTGGCCAGGGTCTGTATGGCCCCGGTTCGGATGCCTGACCACAGGGCCCGGTTATCCGCTTCTGTGCGCAAGGGAGGCGAGCACACATACTTTGCACCCTCGAAGCCGGGCGACTTGTAAAGTTCCTCGGTCAAGGTCAGGTATTGCGGGCAGGTCTCGGCATAGACTTCAACTCCGCGCTCTCGCGCCCGCCTGATATGCTCCAGCCCCTCGGCGGTGGAAAGATGCACGATATAGACTCGGGAGCCGGTCAGCTCCGCCATCTTCAGCATGCGGTGGATGGCTTCCGCCTCGCAAAGGTTGGGGCGGCTCTTGGCGTGATAATAAGGGGCCAGCTTGCCCTTTTGGGCCAGCACCCGGTTCATATAGTCAATTACAGCGGGATTCTCGGCATGGACCTGCACCAGAGCGCCGTGCTTTTTGGCTTCGGCCAAAAGCTGCAGGATGGCGGCGTCATCCACCCTGATGTCATAGACCATGTAGACCTTGAAACTGGGCACGCCATAGTCCAGGCAGGCCGGTTTCAGCTCCGCGATGAGCTCGGGCCGGTCCTCGATGATGGTTCCGTGAAAGCCATAGTCCAGGGCCGCCTTGCCCCTGGCCAGGGACTTTTTGCGCTCTATGGATTCATACAGGCTGTCACCTGGCCTGCAGTCCACAAAGTCGATCAGGCTGGTCACCCCCCCGCAGGCGGCCGCCACGGTGCCGGTCTCAAAATCATCCTGGGAGGAATACCCGTTTAACGGCATGGCCAGGTGGGTGTGGGGGTCTATGGCTCCGGGCAGAACATATTGCCCGGATGCGTCCACTACCTCATCCGCCGGCATATTAAGGGCGCTGCCAATGGTTTTTATGCTCCCGTTTTGGGCGTATACATCCGCCTCACAGCGCCCGGAAGCGCTTACCACCGTGCCGCCCTTGATCAGCAAACTAGACATATCTCCCCGTCTTGCTCCCCATATGCCCCGGGCGGATCAAACGTACTCCACCTTGCCGTCCTTCATGGATGCGATCCGGGCTAGGCTGTGCACTTCGATGCCGGCTTCGCGCACCAAACCACCGCCTTTTTGAAAGGCCTTTTCAATCACTATGCCCGCCCCGGCCAGCTTGGCCCCGGCCTGTTTGACTATTTCGGCCAAGCCCAAAAGCGCCTGGCCATGGGCCAGAAAGTCATCCACTATCAAAACCGTATCCTCCGGGCTCAGGTAGCGCTTGCTCACAAACACCTGATTATCCACCTGCTTGGTGAAGGAATGGACTTCGGCGAAGTATTTATCTTCCTGGGCGGTCAGAGTCAGCGAAGGGGTCTTGCGGGCAAAGAGCACCGGCACTTCGAAATAGCGGGCCGTGAAACAGGCCACCGCTATACCCGAAGCCTCAATGGTGAGCACCTTGGTCACTCCGCGGTCCTTGAAATACGCCCAGAATTCCCGGCCCATCTTGTCCATCAAAGGGATATCGAGCTGGTGATTGATGAAGCTGTCCACGGCCAGCACGTTTTCGTTTCTAACCTGGCCCTTTTCCAATATCATCTGTTTGAGGGCTTCCATCTATTTTGCGGCTCCCAGAGTTTGAAGGTTGGGAAAGTTTTATTATGCTGTGCATGGAAGGGAAAATCATCAATTAGTTTTTAGGAATACGGCCCGGAACCCCAAATAGAAGCCCCCTCGGCCCGTGAGCCAAGGGGGGTGAAAATACACAACTGAGTTTGTGCGGGCTACAAAAGCCCCACCTTGGCGTTGAAGTCCTGGATTATCTCATCAATCTGGCCGGCCTGGTCAAAGGTGCTGTACCAATAGTTGTCATGATCGTACCATTGCTGGTTCAACTCGGAGACCTCCCGGCCCTGCTGCTCTATCCAGGTGAAGTACTTGAGATTGTGCACCGTCTTGGCGTCGTAGTAGGTAAGCTCCTTCATGTTGTCGATGCCGATGCAGTCCACAAGCTGCAAATCGCGCTGGGCGTCGTGTTCGCCGTACTGCCCGCGCTCGGCGGTGAGTTCGGCCAAGCGGGAGCCGTAAAGGTCCATGGAGTCGGTGGCGATGGTGACCACGATATCATTCTCGGTCAGCTCCAGATACTTGGCGAACTTGACGGAGGCGATCATATTGCCCACCCCGGAGATGCCCAGCAGGTCCAGGCTGTCCACCAGGGCCGGGTCCACCCCGTTGTCCTTGAGGGCCCGGCGGCCGGTGGGCTCGTTAAAGAGCCGCAAGAGCCGCATGGGAACCTCATCGTCCACCGCGATCACAAAATCGGTGTCTTTCACGTCATGCACCCAGGGCACATGCTTGTCGCCGATGCCCTCTATGCGGTGGCCGCCGAATCCGTTGCGCAAAAGAGTGGGGCATTGCAGGGCCTCGGCCGCGGCCAGCTTGGAGCCGGGGAATATCTTTTTGAGATAATAGCCCGCGCCCATGGTGCCGCCCGAACCCGAGGAACTGATATAGCCCGCAAAGCGCTTGCCGGGAGTCAGGTACTTGCCCAAAAGCTCTTCCACCGCAGCGCCGGTGACATGATAGTGCCACATGGGGTTGCCCATCTCATCGAACTGGTTGAAGATGCGCAGATCCTCGCCCGAGTTGCGAAGCTCCCAGCATTTATCGAATATTTCCTTAACGTTGGATTCGCAGCCCGGGGTGGGGATAACCTCGCCGGCCACGGTTTTGAGCCAGTCGAAACGCTCCCGGCTCATCTCCTCGGGCAAAATGGCGATGGCCTGGCAGGCCAACAGGGCGGAGATATACGCGCCTCCCCGGCAGTAGTTGCCGGTGCTGGGCCAGACCGCCTTGGTGGTCAGCGGGTTGAACTGGCCGGTGGCCAACCGGGGTACCAGGCAGCCGTAGGTGGCCCCCACCTTGTGGGCTCCGGTGGGGAAATGGCGCCCGGTGATGGCTATGATGGTGGCCTTGCACCCGGTCAGCTCCGGAGGCAGGATCATGTGATTGACCCCGCCGAAAAGCCCGCCGCTCTCCACCGGCTCGTTCTTCCAGGTGATGCGGTAGAGGTTGGCCGGGTGCACATCCCAAAGGCCCACGCCCTTTAAGGTGTCCTTGATCTTGTCCGGCACCAGCTCCGGGTTTTTCATCATGGCGAAAGTGGGCAGGGTGATGCCCTTTTCGCGGCAATAGTCAATGGTGCTTTTTTGTATCTCGCTGTTGATGGTAAGGTCTAACACATTAAACTCCTATATATTAATTTAGTATAATTTCAGCAAGTTATATCTGGTCTAAACTCTTGATCACCTTTTGGGGCACATCCACCCCCCGGCTGGCCGTGGCGGCGTCTTTCAGGCCGTTGCCCGTGGCCAGCACCACAATAGAGTCCCTTGCATCAAGCTCTGGGGCCATCTTCAAAAATCCGGCAAAGGCCGCGGCGCTGGCAGGCTCGGTGAACAAGCCGCTGCCGGCGGACAGCCTGGCTTGAGCCGCAAGGATGGCCTCATCGCTCACTCTGACAGCCCGGCCCCCATGCTCCTTAAGCTGTTTGAGGGCATGAAAGCCGTTTCTCGGCACATCAACGCTGATGGAATCGGCCAGGGTGCGGCTGGGCCTGGCCTCAAAGCTCCCGGTCTCATAGGCCCGGCATAAGGCATCGGAGCCTTCGGCCTGCACCGCCACCACGCAAGGCATTTTTTCAATAAGGCCCAGCTTAAGTAAATCCTTGAAGCCTTTATACACCCCGCCCAGGATGCAGCCGTCCCCGGTGGCCACGAACACATAGCCGGGGGCCTTATTGCCCAGGTCATGGAACAGTTCCAAGGAAACCGTCTTCTTGCCCTCGATGGTCATGGGGTTATAGGCCGTGTTGCGGCTCATGCCCCCGAAGCGGCGGCTGTACTGCATGGACAGCTCATAGGCCTCATCATAGCTGCCCTCCACCCGGTGCACCCTGGCCCCGTACTGCAAGGCCTGGATCAGCTTGGCCTTGGGCGCGGTGTGGGGCAGGAACAGGGTTATCCGCTGTCCGGCGGCGGCGCCCACCCCGGCCATGGAAGAACCCGCGTTGCCGGTGGAGGCCAGCACGATTTCATTTATTCCGTGCAGTTTGGCAAAGGCCGAGACCAGATAGGAGGCCCGGTCCTTGAACGAACTGGTGGGGTTTGCGCCGTCATCCTTTATATAGAGCCCGGGCAGGCCCAGCTCCTCCCGCAGATTGAGCGGCTCCCAAAGGGGGGTGCCGCCCACCGGGATGGGGGGGAAATAGGCGCGCTCCACCGGCAGCAGATCATGCACCCCAAAGTCCGGCCCGGCCTGGCCCGAAAGCTCCACCTCCAGGACGCCCCGCAAGGGCTGGTCCGCCTGCTGCTCCTTGGCGCATTGGGGGCAGACCTTCAGCTCCGGGGTGATCTCGAAGCGCTGGCCACACTCCGAGCAGACATACCTGAACTCCATATCAGGCATCCCCATCATCCAGCAGGCTTTCCACCGCCTGGATGATGGTTTCATACCCGGTGCAGCGGCACAGGTTGCCCGCATGCTCCCGGCGGATATCCTCCCGGGTCACCTTTTGGCCCTGGTGTTTTTCCACAAAGGCGGTGCTGCTCATGATCATACCCGGGGTGCAAAAGCCGCACTGCACCGCCCCGGCGTCCAGATAGGCCTGCTGCACCTTGCTCAATTTGCCGTCCCTGGCCTCGCCCTCCACGGTGCGGATCTCCTTTCCTTCGGCCCATACGGCCAACGAGATGCAGGAATCCACGGCCTCGCCATCCAGCAGCACCGTGCAGGCCCCGCACTCTCCAACCCCGCAGCCCTGCTTGATGCCCAGGTAACCGGCCTCTCTCAGCACCTCGGCCAGCGACTTACGCACGTCTATGGTCAGGCTCAAGGCCTTGCCGTTAACCTTGCAGTTTATTTCACGCAGCATTTTAGAGCTCCACTCCCGCCCCAATAAGGGCTTCGCTCAGGGTCTTTCTGGCCAGGGTCTTTATGATGTGCTCCCGGAAATCCTTGGAGGCCCGCCAGGAATCCCGGGGCATAAGGTCTTGCAGCACGTTATCCGAGACCAGGCCGATCAGGGCCTGATCAGCCTGCCTGCCCCGGGCCATTTCTTCTGTCTTGTAGCAGCGCAGGGGGGTTGGCCCGGCCACGGTGAAAGCCATGCGGAGCGCGGCTATTGCGCCGTCTTCCAGCTTCAAATTGGCCCCGCAGCCTATGGTGGCTATGTCCATGGCCCCCCGGGTGGCGTATTTGATGTAATGCCCGTTCCAGCCCTGATAGTCGGCGGGCTCGATCAGAAGGCCGGTCATGATCTCGGCCTGGCCCTTGGCCACCTGCCCCACTCCGGTGAAGTATTCTTTTAGCGGAACCAGGCGCTCGCCCTCCGGACCGCTCAGCATCACCTTGGCCTCCAGACAGAGCGAAGGCGCAGCGCTGTCCGCGCAAGGCGCGGCGTTGCAAAGATTGCCGCCTATGGTGGCCGCGTTGCGCACCTGGGGTCCGCCCACCGATCCGGCCCCCATGGCCAGGATGGGGATATGCTCGATAATCAGAGGATGCTCGGCCAGATGGGCGAAGGTCATGCCCGCTCCGATGCGGATGCTTCCGTCAGCGCGCAGTTCCACGCCCTTAAGCTCGGCCAAGCCGTGTATGTCCACCAGGTGGCGGTAGGCTTTATTGCCTTCATGCAGCCGCACCAGGACATCGGTGCCGCCCGAGATCACCAGGGCCAGGGGGTTGTCCTTGAGCAGGCCTACCGCCTCGGCCACGGTCTCCGCTTTTTGATAGCTTTCGATATCAAACATGATTCAGCTCCCTTATATCAGACCCGCGGATTTGAAAGCCTTGAACAATACCTTGGGGCTCATGGGCATATGATTGATGGCCACCCCGGTCGCATGCAAAATGGCGTTTCTTATGGCCGGGGCCGGAGGGATGATGGGCGGCTCGCCCAGGGCCTTGGCCCCGTATGGATGGGTGGGCTCGAAGGGCTCCACAAAAGCCGCGTTCAAGTCCGGCACATCCATGATGGTGGGGACCTTGTAATCCAAAAGGTTGTTGTTATGGATGCGTCCGGTTTTTTCATCCACCAAAAGCTCTTCAAAAAGCGCCGCCCCGATGCTCATGGCCATGCCGCCGTGCACTTGGCCCCGGGCATTAATGGGATTCATGATCTTGCCCGAATCGTGCACGCTGTATATTTCCTTGATGCGGACCTTTATAAGCTCCAAATCCACTTCCAGATCCACCGCGCAGCAGCCAAAGGCCGGGGCGTTGGTGCGGGTCTTGTAGGAGCATTCGGCGGTAAGCTGGCGGCCCCGGTCCTTGTCATAGTAGGCGTCCATGGCCAGGTCCTTAAGGCTCATGACCAGGGTCCCGGGCTGGGAGGCAAAGACTATGCAGCCTTCGGCCAAATCCAGATCAGCGGGATTGTGTCCGCTGATGAGTCCGGCATACTCCAAGATATTAGTGCGCATCCTGTCTGCGGCCCGCATCACCGCCTGGCCGCCCACATAGGTTTGCCTGGAGGCATAAGCTCCGGTGTCAAAGGGGGTTACGTCAGTGTCCTGGGTGGATACGGCGCGAATCCAGCCCACCGGCACCCCCAGGGTCTTGGCCGCCATCTGGGAAAATACAGTGTCCGCGCCCTGGCCGATCTCGGTGGCGCCCACCTGCATGGCGAACGAACCGTCCTGATTGAGGATCAGGCGGCATCCGGCTGATTCCATGCACACCGGATAGGTCCCCGAGGTATAGCTGAAACTGGAGACTCCCAGCCCCCTGCGCACCGGGCCGGTCTGCTCCTTGGCCAGGCTG
Source organism: Desulfarculaceae bacterium (assembly GCA_963675675.1). Classification (GTDB taxonomy): domain Bacteria; phylum Desulfobacterota; class Desulfarculia; order Desulfarculales; family Desulfarculaceae; genus Dethiosulfatarculus. The sequence goes on along the minus strand of OY776512.1, from coordinate 4,278,533 downwards.
GCCCTTTTTTCATCCCAGCCGATCAGTTCGCGGGCCTTTTGCAGGCACTCCACCAGTCCGCAGCTCAGGATCTTCTTGCCCGACAGGGAGTTCAGGTCGCCCGGGCGGGCCACGTTTTTCAGCCTGAGGTCCATGGGGTCCAGGCCAAGCTTTACGGCCACGTCATCCATGGCGCATTCCAGGCCCCAATGCACCTGGGGGGAGCCGTAGGCCCGCATGGCTCCGCCGGTGGGTATGTTGCCGTAGATGGTGCGGGCATGGCAGCGGTAAACCGCCCGGGGATACATGTAGTGCACCTTGGCCGCACCGGCCGCGGGGATGGAATGTCCGTGGGAGGCGTATCCCCCGGTGTTGGAAATGGCGTCAAAATCAATGAACTTGATTTCGCCCTCATCCGTGAGCCCAAGCCCCACCTGCATCTCGAAAGGATGCCTTACCCGGGTGCCCACCATGCACTCTTCACGGTTCAAGGTCAGCCTGACCGGAGTCCCGCCCAGGGCCATGGTCAGAAAAGCCGCCATGGGCTCCAGCACCGCATCCTGCTTGGCCCCGAAGCCTCCGCCTACATAGGGCTTGAGCACCTGGATGCGGCCCAGGGGGAAGTCCAGGGCCTGGCTCACTATCCGGCGCACGATATGGGGTATCTGGGTGGAGGATATGATGACCACATGCTCCGGATCGTCCATGTAGGCCAGGGCGGTGTGGTTTTCCATGTGGCAGTGCTGCACGATGGAGGTGCTGTATTCGCCCCTGATGAGATGCTGGGAGGCCGCCTTGGCCTCTTCGGCGTCTCCGCCGGTGGTAAAGCCGTGCTGGGCCAAAAGATTGCCGCTCTGCGGATGAATCCGCCGCGCCCCTTCAGCAAGCACATCCTTACTGTTCAATAGGGGCGGATACTCCTCGTACTCCACGGTTATCAAATCCAGGGCCCGGCGGGCCGTGACTTCGTCCCGGGCCACCACAACGGCGATCTCATCCCCGTGATAGCGGATATGCCGGGTGAGCAGCAGACGGTCGGATACATCCTGGTGGGCCGGGTCCAGGGAGTAGGGATGCCCGGCGGTAGGGAACATGATGTCCGGCACGTCTTCATAGGTGAAGACCCGGTCCACTCCGGGCAGGGCCTTGGCCCGGGACACGTCAATGGATTTCACCCGGCCATGGGCGATTGTGCTGCGAAAATACTTGGCTATCCGCATGCCCGGCATCTGGAAGTCGTCTGTATAGCGGGCCTTGCCCGTCACTTTGGCCGCGCCGTCCACTCTTATGGTTTCTTGTCCTACAGCCATATGATTCTCACATCCTGGAAAAGAATTTCCTCCAGTATATACTTCAACCTTGCCTCAGCCCGTCAAGCCCATGGAAAAACTTACTGGAACCGCTTTACGGGCAGCCTTGTAAAGCATCGCCATCCGGACCGCAGGCTCAAGGCTCACGGCCCCGTCCACGTTCTCGTTGAACTCCACGTGGGTGGCTTCAAAAGCGTCATTCAAGCTTACCTTGGCCAGGGAGCTTTCCCACACATAGGCTCCATTTTTGCCCGTAAGGCTGCATTCGCCGCCATCCAGCTTGCCAAGCAGCCGGTCCGGGGATGCGAAGTAATAGCCCCGGTCCGAGGACTCATAGCTGTCCCGGCTCAGATGAAAGCGGGGTTTATCCAGATAGGGCGCATCCGCCGAAGGGCAGAAGGTGGTGCAGTTGCCGCATTCGTTGCAAAAATCAGCCAGGTTGATGATCTGGTACTTCTGGGCTGCCACCGCCCGGTCCAAGGTTTCAACCGCCACCCGGCCCCCTTCTGCGCGGGCGGTCTGCACAGGATACACCACCCGGCCCATTTCAAAGGCGATGTTGGCCCGGTTGGGGCAGACCGTGGTGCAGATGTTGCAAAAAACATCGCATTGCAGACAGCGCTGGGCCTCGGCCCGGGCCGTCTTTTCATCCAGGCTGTGCACATACAGGGCAAAGTCCAGGCGCTCAAGCGGCGCGCGCCGGGACGGCCTGGCCCCGGGCATGCGCCGGGCCTGTTTCAGCTTTAAGGCATCCCAGTCCGGCTCGCGGTCCTCGGCTGGGGATATGCTCCGGCCCCCTTCCGCCCCGGACGCGGCCAGTATGGATGCGGCCGCCTTTTGCCCGTCGCCTATGGCCATGATAAGGCTGGAGGCCCCCCGCACCGCGTCGCCTCCGGCATAGACCCGGTCCAGGCCGGTCCGGCAGGTGGAGGGATCGATCTTCAGCTCCCCGCCGGGCAGAAAGTCCAGCACCACTTTTTGGCCGATGGCCGGAATCAGGCTGTCTATTTCCAGGGTGAAGCTTGAGCCGGGCACCTTAACCGGGCTTGGCCGCCCGCTGGCATCAAGCCCGCCCAGCTCCATGCGGGCGCAGGCCAGGCCGGTGAGGCGCTCCGGGCCTATCACCACCTGCTCCGGGGCGCACAACTCCAAAAGCTCTATGCCCTCTTCCAATGCGTCCAGGACCTCTTCGCGGTCAGCCGGCATTTCATGGGAGGTGCGGCGGTAGACTATACTCACCCGGCCGTCCGGCCCCACCAGGCGCTTGGCGGCGCGGGCTGCGTCCATGGCCGAATTGCCCCCGCCGATCACCGCCACCTTGGAGCCCAGATCCACCTGTTTTCCCTGTCGCACCGCGCTCAAGAAACCGAGCTGGTCGAACACGTGCCCCGCGTCCATGCCGGGGATATCCAGGCTGATGCTCTTCTGGGCCCCCACGGCGATATAGATGTAATCATAATCCCGGATCATCTGAGCGAAGCGGTCCGCATCCACCTTGGCCCCGGTGTGCAGCTTCACCCCCAGGGCCAATATGCCTTCCAGGTCCAGCTTCAAGGCGGCGTCATCCAGGCGGAAGGCCGGGATAGCATCCGCCGCCATGCCGCCGGGGAAGGCTTTAGTTTCAAACAGCTCCACGGAAAAGCCGCCCAGGGCCAGAAAATAGGCGCAGGACATCCCGCTGGGACCCGCCCCGATCACAGCCGCCTTCTTGCCGTTGGGCGCCGCGGGCTTTATATCCGCTCCGCCCCGCGCGCCTTCCGCCGCCGCCCGCTTAAGCTCCCGGATCAAAAGGGGTTCGTCATAGTTGAGCCGGGTGCATTGATACTGGCATTTGTGGTCGCACACTTTGCCCTGCATATTGGGGAAGGGGTTGGTGGCCATGATGGTGGCAAGGGAATCATCCAGGCGGCCTTGGGCAATATAGTCTATGTAGCGCGGAACCTCCTGACCGGCGGGGCATTCAATGACGCAGGGAGCCGCCGCGCAGTCGAAAAAGGGCAGGGGCCGCCGGTTTTTTATGGTGTTGTATTCATAGGCCGCCTTGGCGTAGCGGGGATTTTGCACCACCTTTTCGGCGTATTTTTGCAGGTTATCCAAGGCGGAGCCCTGGCCGCCGTCCGATGCGAACTCTTCCAGGCTGCCGGCCCGCCGGTCCGCCATGGCCCGGGCGGCAAGCTCCAGGTATTGGGAAAGACGCCCGTACCCGCCCGGCTTCAGCACATCGGAGCAGACGGTCAGCGGTTTCAGGCCGCAGGCCAGGGTGTCCGTGAAGTTGCAGGCATCCACCCCGGCGGAAAAGGATATATCCAGCCCGCCCTTGAACTCATTTTGCAGCCTGGCGGCCAGGTTGATGCTGATGGCGTGCAGGGGCCTGCCGCTCATGTAAACCATCTGTTCGTTATCGGGCAGGTTCTGGTCCCGGTTGCTGGTCTCCAGGGTGTTGGTCAGCTTCAGGTTGAAATCCACCCCGGCGGTTTTGGCCGAAGCCTGCATGGCCCGGATGATCTTCACCCCGTCGGGCCATTTGAGGTCGTGCTCAAAGGCCAGGTCCGGCACCTCAACCCTGTAGCCCAGGCTGCGGTTCAGGATGCCCCGCACCCCGTCGGGCCCCAAAAGGGTGGGGTTGAGTTTTATGGTGGTGTGCAGGCGGCGCTCTTCCACAAAATAGCGGGCTATCTTTTCCACCTCATGGGGCGGACAGCCGTGCATGGTGGAGATGGTGAGGTTATTGGAGATGCAGTCCGGGATGTCCAGCTCCGCGGCCCGGGGATAAAACTTGGCCAGCCCGGCTATCTTGGCGGCCTTTTGCTCGGAGCAGTCCCCCATCAGATCCAAAAAGCGCTGTACGGTGGGGCTCTGGATGCCCTCCAGGTTGTAGCCCACGCTCATGTTGAATATACAGCCCAGCTCATCCGGCTTTCCCCAGCCCAAGCGGTCTCTGAGGATATGCACCATGATCCAGGCGTTCAGGTATTCATCAAAGGACTGGTCAAGCTTAAGCTCCTGGGACCACTCACAGTTGTAACCCTCATCCGCCATGTCGATGCAGGGTTTTGTGACCTCCAGCTCGTCCAGGACCTGCACCGTTTTGAGCTCTATATAGCGCGCCCCGCATAGCCAGGCGGCCAGGATATTCTGGCTGAGCTGGGTGTGGGGTCCGGCGGCCACACCCAGGGGCGTTTCCAAGACCTGGCCATAGCGCCCCATGCGGAAGGGGTCGTCCGGCTTGGGAACAAAGAACAGGTTCTTATGGATGCCGAATATCTCGCCCTGTTCCTCACCGGCCAGAGCCCACTTGAGCAGGGTTTCAAGGTCGCCGGTCCAGAATCTGTCGTTGGCCATGAGAGTCTTCTCCAATAATCATACTGCAAGACAATTCCATCAGGGTGTCCTCAAAACCATGCCTTGATTCAAGGACAGGGCCGGTCCTTGCAACAAGAGCGCAGCCCATGGAACCAATATGCGGGTATCTTCAAAAGCGCCAAAGGCCTTGGTTGGGCGTCCCCCTATACGGGCCGGCCCATCTTCTCCCATAAAAGCTTGCCGCGCGCTTTGGCCTCGGCCAGCACCTCCGCCTCATCCACCCCGGTCACCTTGCGGTTTTCCACTATCACCCTGCCCCGGGCGATGACGCTTTGCACGTGCCTGGGCTCCAGGCCGAATAAAAAGTGGCCATAGAAGTTGTCCGAGGTCAGCTCGGTGGGCGAATCATAGTCCATAATCACCAGGTTGTTGTCCCCGTCGCCCTTGGCCCCGGCCTGGACCGCGTAGCGGTGCACCGCCCGGAAACGCTCATAAACGGCGTCATAGCCGATGCCCTCCAGGCTTTGTCCCACCAAAAAGGCCGCTTTGGCGCTACGGATCATGTCGCTGTGCAAGCCGTCGGTGCCCAGCATGACCCGGTCCATGATCCAGTCATAGCCTGTGGCGCCCACGTTGTTGTTAAGATTGCTTTCCACGCACTCGGCCACCCATACTCCGGAGTCCTTGAGCAGCTTTTTTTCGTTCTCATCCAGGAACAGGCAGTGGCACAGGATGCTGTCGGGCAGTTCCAAAAGCCCGGCCTTTGCATAGCGCTCAATCACCCGCATGCCGTAGGTTTCCTGGCAATGCTTCTGGTCGGCCATATCCTCGGCCACATGCACGTGCACCCCGGTGTTATGCTTTTGGGCCAGGCTGATGGCGGTCTTGAGCAGCCCGTCGCCCACCGTGAAGCTGGCGTGCAGGCCCACATGGCCTTGACGCCCCCCGGCCAGGAAGGAATCGGTTTCCTCCAAGGCCTCTTTGGTGGAGGCTTCGCCGTCGCGGTCCGAAAGCTCATAGCAGAGCATGTGGGAAATGCCCACCCGGTCGAAAGCCTCGGCCACGGTGTGCAAAGCGCCCGCCGCCGCAAAGGGCGAGGCATGATGGTCGATCACGAAGGTAACCCCGTTTTTGGCGCAGTGGATGGCGGCGGCCAGGGCGCTGGATTCGATCATGGCCCGGTCCAGGCGCTTGTCCAGGTGCCACCATACATACTCCAAGATCTCGGTGAAATTCTGGGGGACCTTGGCCGGCGCGGGCATGCCCCGGGCCAGGGTGGAATAGATGTGATGATGCCCGCAGCCAAAGGACTTGGTCACCAGCTTGCCCTTGCAGTCCATAATGCGGTCCTTGGAACCCGGCCCGGCCAGAACCGAGGGGGGAAAGGACAATCCGCCCTCCGCCCCTTCTTCCACTTTGAGGTGACACTCCTTGACTTCCAGGGTCCGCCAATCCAAAAAAGTAGCGTCTTTGAGGTACAACGCCATCAGGTATAACCCTTCTATCCCGCCTTGGGGGATGTAATGTTCTTCTTTACAGGCTCGAGCGGCAGATCATAGCGCCGCAACCCGTCATAGGCCGTAAAGGCGTTGGCTATGGCCGGGGCAGTGGGTATGTTGCCGATCTCGCCCACGCCCTTGGCCCCGAAAGGGCCTATGGGGTCGGGGCATTCTATCTGCAGTACTTCCAGCTCCGGCACGTCCGCCACTCTGGGAAGGCCCAGCTTGACCATGCGGTCGGATTTGAGCCTGCCGCCCTCCAGCTCCAGCTTTTCGCTTAGGGCATAGCCCAAACCCATCACCACGCCGCCCTCCACCTGGCTGTTGAACAGGGTTGGGTTGATCACCCGTCCCGCATCATGGGCGGCAAAGATTTTCTTCAGGCCTCCCTGATCATCCAAAATCACCAGGTGGACCGCAAAACCATAGCTGAAATGGCTCACCACCTGGCCTTTCACATCATGGGTGGTGGTCCAGTCGACCACGAACCGGCTCTGATACTCTTTGCCCACAAGCTCAGCCAGGGTGTGTCCGTTCAGGTCCGCGGCCAGCTTGTGGGCCGCGATGATCACCGAGTTGCCCAGGAGCATGGTCCCCCGGCTGGCCGTGGTGACCCCGCCCATGACTTCGTGGGCCGTGGCGGACTCGATCACGATCTCGACCGAGTCATCCAGCCCGGCCACCTCGCACAAGATCTGGCGGGCCACGGTGTGCACCCCCTGGCCCATCTCGCACCAGCCGTGCAACAGAAGAATGCGGTCCGGGGCCAGCACCTTCAGCCTGGTGTCGCTGATTTCCTCCAGGCCGTTGCCGATGCCGCAGTTTTTTATGGCGCAGGCCAGGCCCACATGTCCGGCTGAATCATAATGAGGCTTGACCGCCTGCAGGCATTCTTTCAGCCCCGGCCTGGGTCCCATGAGCTGGCCGGTGGTGTTCATCAGCCCTTCATCCAGGGCATTGTCATAGCGCAGCCGCCAGCGGTCAAAGCCGCCTTTTATACACAGCTCATCCAGCATGGATTCCAGGGCGAAATTGGATTGATTCACCCCGAAGCCCCGGAAAGCCCCACCGGGTACGTTATTGGTGTAATAGGCCGACGCCTTGATATCCACGTTGGGCACGTGATAGGCCCCGCAGGCATGGGTGCCGGTGCGGGCCACCACCTCGCCGCCCACCGAGGCGTAGGCCCCGGTGTCGCCCACAATTCGGGCCCAGACCGCGGTCAGCATGCCCTTTTCATCGCAGCCCACCTTGTACTGCATGCGGGTGGCGTGGCGCTTGGGATGCATGCGGATGGATTCAGGCCGGGTGAGACGCACCTTCACCGGTCTGTTCAACAGGTATGCCGCCAGGGCGGCATGGTGCTGCACGGACAGGTCCTCTTTGCCCCCAAAGCCTCCGCCGCTGGAGACCAGCTCCACGTTGACCTGTTTTTCCTCCAGGCCCAGTATGGAGGCTATCTGCAAGCGGTCCTTGAATATTCCCTGGCTCTGGGAATAGACCTTCACGCCTTTTCCCTCCGGCAGGCCGATGGAACACTCGGTTTCCAAAAAGGCGTGCTCCACAAAAGGCGTGCTGAAAGAGCCCTCCACCACATGGGCTGATCCGGCCAAAACCTTATCAACCGGCCGGCCGCGCTGGATCACGGTTTCCTTCAGAAGATTGCCGCTCTCGTGAATCAAGATATCGCTGTGCGCGGCTTCGGAAAGGTCGGTCAAAGGCTCCAGCACCTGGTACTCCACCTGGATCAGCCTAAGGGCCTGGCGGGCGGTTTCCAGGTCTTCGGCCACCACGCAGCAAAGCACATCACCCACATAGCGCGTGGTCTCGCCCACGGCAACATACATGGGCCAATCCGGCACGATGAGGCCCTGATGGCGCTGGCCCGGGATGTCGTCCGCCCCGATCACCCGGACCACTCCGGGAAGGACCGCGGCCCGGGACCAGTCCAGGGAAAGCAGCCTGGCCCGGGGATGCTCGCTGAACAAGAGGGCTCCGTGCAGCATGCCGTCTATGCGCAGGTCATCCACAAAGGGGCTCTTGCCCAGGGCCTTATCATAGGCCTCCACCTTGGGATATGATTTCCCTATGCCGACGCCGGTCTCCCATTCAATCTCGCGATCCTCGCGCAAGGCGGCCGCGGCCTCCAACACCGCGTCCACGATGCGGGCGTACCCGGTGCAGCGGCAAACGTGGGCTTTGAGCGCCTTGACCACTTCCTCCCGGGTGGGGTCGGGATTGTTTTCCAAAAGCAGCTTGGCCCGGGTGACAAAGCCCGGGGTGCAGTAACCGCACTGCACCGCGCCTTGCCGCACAAAGGCCCGGCCCAGGGTGCGGCGCACCTTTTCGGGAAAACCGTCCAGGGTGACCACGTCTTTGCCCTCCACCCGCTTCATGGGCGTGGAGCAGGCAAAGGCCGGTTTGCCCGCCAGCTCCACCAGGCAGGCCCCGCAGGCGGCTTGGCCGTCACATCCGTTCTTTACCGTGGTGAGCCCTATTTCTTCGCGTAAATAGGTCAGCAGGGAGGTCTTCGGGTCTCCTGCGAAACTGAATTCTTTTCCGTTGAGTCTGAAGGTGATCATAAGTGTACCACCTGGATTTTTATGGCAAGGGGAGGACCGGGGCAGGAAGCCTCCCCATGCAGTTAGAGCTTATGACATGCGGGGCGCGGCGGCTTTTAGAAGCCCGGCCAGCCTGTCGGCCGGGTTGCGTACCTTGCCCAGCAGCATCATGGCCGCAATTATGTAGGGTTTGTAACTGGCTTCCTTGTACATGGGCTTCCGGTAGCGCTCGAAGACGCTGGCTTCCACTTCACCTTCTTTACAGCTTACCCCGGTGATATCCGCGGGCAGACAGTGCATATAGAGCGCTTCGCCGCCATGGGTTTTGGCCATCAGATCTTCGGTGCACTCCCAGTCCTTGTGCTGGGCGTTCTGGGCCAGAAGCTCTTTTTCCAGCTTGGCTATGCCCTCGAAGTCCCCGGCTCCATAAAGCTCGGTGCGCTTTTCCATGGCCGCATAGGAGGCCCAGCTTTTGGGATAGACCACGTCCGCGCCTTCAAAGGCCTCGGCCATGGAATTGGTCTTGATGTAGCTGCCCCCGCTTTTGGCCGCGTTTTTGGCCGCCACCTCTTCCACCCCGGCCATGACCTCATAGCCTTCGGGATGGGCCAGTACCACATCCATGCCGAAACGGGTCATGAGCCCGATCACCCCTTGGGGCACCGAAAGGGGTTTTCCGTAGCTGGGGCTGTAGGCCCAGCTCATGGCCAGCTTTTTGCCCTTCAGGTTCTTGACCCCGCCGAAATGATTGATCAGGTGCAGCATGTCGGCCATGCTTTGGGTGGGGTGGTCTATATCGCATTGCAGGTTCACCAAGGTGGGACGTTGTTCCAACACGCCCTCGTCATATCCTTCCTGCACGGCCCGGGCGACCTCGCGCATGTAGGCGTTGCCCTTGCCGATATACATGTCGTCCCTGATGCCGATCACATCGGCCATAAACGAAACCATATTGGCGGTTTCGCGGACGGTCTCGCCGTGGGCTATCTGGGATTTTCCCTCGTCAAGATCCTGCACGCTGAGGCCCAGAAGATTACACGCGCTGCTGAAGGAAAACCGGGTGCGGGTGGAGTTGTCCCGGAAGATGCTCACCCCCAGGCCGCTGTCAAATATGCGGCAGGAGATATTGTTTTCCCTCAATCCCCTCAAAATTTCGGCCACCAGAAAGGCAGCCTGGATCTCATCATCGCTTTTGTCCCAGGTTAGCAAAAAGTCATCCTGGTGCATGGCGCGGTAGTTCAGGTGGGCAAGTTTCTTGATCAAATGTTTAACTCTAAGACGGTCCATCTTTAAAAACTCCTAATATCACTAATATATTATATACTTTTCAGCAAAAAGCTCACACCGTAATATGAGTTCCCATGTTTTTGATCACCGCGTCTTTTATATATTCGGGCGAGGTGACGATGACCTCCCGGTCCGGGGCCTGTAAAAACTCCAAGGCCGCCTCCACTTTGGGAAGCATGCTGCCCGGAGCAAACTGGCCCTGCGCTATATAGTTGCGGGCCTGGGCCACGGTCATGTGGCCGATATCGGTTTGATTGGGCTTGCCGTAACTCAGCGCGATGCGCTCCACGGCGGTTGATATGATCATAAGATCCGCGCCAAGCTCATCGGCCAGCATGCTGGAGGCCAGATCCTTGTCTATCACCGCATCCACTCCCATCAGCCCTTCGGGGGTGCGCATCACCGGAATGCCTCCGCCGCCCACAGCCACCAGATTGAAACCGCCGGACATAAGCGCACGGATCACCGGCAGTTCGATGATTTCAATGGGACGGGGAGAAGGCACCACCCTGCGCCAGCCCCTTCCGGCGTCTTCCTTCAAGACCCAGTGGGGAAAGTTCCGCCGGACCTCGTCGGCCTGCGCGTCATCAAAAAAGCTGCCCACCGGTTTGGCGGGGTTCAAAAATCCGGGATCGGCCGGGTCCACCATCACCTGAGTCACCAGGGTGATGCAGCCCCCAGGCAGGCCCCGGGACTCCAGTTCGTTGAACAGCGTCTGCTGTATCTGATAACCGATGGAGCCTTGGGTGTCGGCCACGCAGTTGACCATGGGGACCGGGTGCATCCCCACCGCGGCGTGGGCTATTTCCGAGCGGCGCATGATGAAGCCCACCTGGGGGCCGTTGCCGTGGGAGACAATCACCTGATATCCCATCTCTATCAGGTCGGCCACATGCTGCATGGTTTCCCGGATGGCGTCGTGCTGGTCCTCCACCTTTTGGGCGTTATTGCTCTTGATAAGAGAGTTACCCCCGATGGCTATGACCGCAAGACGACCCATGGGGGCTAGCCTTTGATCCGGTTCAGATAGATAAGGGGCATGGCCGCGTAAAAGGCTGCGCAGCGCACCAGGTCGGCCTTCCAGGTCTTTTCGTTGGGCGCGTGGGCCTGGGCCTCTTTGCCCGGACCGAAGCCTATGCAGGGGATGCCGAACATGCCGGTGATGGATACGCCGTTGGTGGAAAAGGTCCATTTGTCCACCCGGGGTTCGGTTTCAAACAGGGTGCGATAGGTCTGGGCCGCCGCCTGCACCGCGTCATGATCCTCATCCACGGTCCAGGCCGGGAAATAGCAATCCGTGGGGTACACCAGCCCGGTGTATGAGGGGGTGTCATAGGTGTACATGGAGACCTTGGCCTCCGCCGCTTTGGCCGCGGGCAGGTTTGCGATTTGAGATAAGGCCAGCTCTTTATCCTCGCCGGCGGTGAGCCTGCGGTCCACGCTGATGGTGCAGCCGTCAGCCACCGCGCAGCGGGACGGGCTGGTGTAAAAAATCTCGGACACGGTGAGGGTGCCCTTGCCCAGAAAATCGTCGTCTTTGAGATTGCGGCCCAGCTCTTCCAGTTCGGTGAGGATATGGCCCATTTTGAAGATGGCGTTGTCCCCCCGTTCGGGAGCCGAACCGTGGCAGCTCACCCCGGCCACCTCCACCTTTATCTCCATGCGGCCCCGTTGTCCCCGGTAGATGCCCCCGTCGGTGGGTTCGGTGGAAACCACGAACTCGGGCTTCAAGTCCAACTCGTTGATTATGTACTGCCAGCAAAGGCCGTCGCAGTCCTCTTCCTGCACGCTGCCCACCATAACCAGGGTGTAGTCGCCCGTAAGGCCAAGGTCTTTTATGATCTTGCCCGCGTATACCATGGAGGCCATGCCGCCTTCCTGGTCGCTGGCTCCGCGCCCCCCGATGCACATGGCGTCCTCGAAGCCCTTGTAGGGGTCAAACTCCCAGTTGTCCATATTGCCGACCCCCACGGTATCTATGTGGGCGTCCATGGCGATGAGGTGGGAGCCGCTTCCGATATGGCCCAGCACGTTGCCCATGGGATCTATTTGCACCTTGTCGAAGCCGACCTTTTCCATCTCCTCCTTGATGCGCAATACGACTTCTTTTTCACCGCAGCTTTCACTGGGCAGGGCGATCATGTCGCGCAGAAATTTGCTCATATCGGCTTCATAGCCTTGGGCCAGCTCGTTTATTTTGTTGGGGTCGATCTGTTTCATCTGGCTGTTTCCTCCGAAATCCCGGTCGTCTATTTATTCCGGCTGGCTATCGCCGGGGTAGTTGCAATGAGGGCGGAAGCGTGCGGCTAATTGCCGCGTATTTCCTTCAAATAGCTGTATATGGTGTAACGGGAAGTGCCCAGGAGCTTGGACAGATACTGCACCGCGCCCTTGATCATGAAGACCCCGGACTTTTCCAGCTTGCCCACGATCTCCTTGCGGTCTTCCCGCTTCATGGCGGCGGCGGTCTTGCCATACTCGGCCACCGCCTGATCAATCAGAGACTCCATGGTTTCCCGCATGTTATGGGCGTAGCGGGCATGCTGGACTCCATTCCCTCCGCTCCAGCTGGTGTATTCTGAAAACAAGGATGAAAGATTTATGAAGTCGGTCACGTCGTAGTTGATGCCGAAGCTGCCCACCACGGTTCCTTTTTCATCGCGGATGAACATGGTGCTGCATTTGAGCACCTTGCCGTCATCGGTGATGTTTTTGTAGCCCAGTTTGTCCGGCACATCGTCGCCAAACTCGTTCAGCAGCTTGAAGGCCATGTCGGTTATGGGGGCCCCCACCGAACGGTTGGTTATATCCCCGGATACGTAAACCAGTGATTTGCTGATATTGGTGAAGTCGTGAATCACCGCCTCGCAACGGTCCCCCAAAAGGGCCCTCATGCCTTCGGCCATCTGAATAAGAGTTTTTAGCTGATTCTTTTTCATACCTATTCTATTAATTTAAAAAAAGTTGATGTCAACCAAATTTTTGTTTATTTGTAAGAAATAATTTTTCGTGTGTTGATCAATTATTATTATAGCATGAGCCAAAACCGCTGGCTAAAGGGATGCCGGGCGGAGCCGGGTCAAGGTTCCCATTCATGGTGCTTGTGGAAATGATGCGGTCAGGGCGGCGGCCAGCCTGCTATCATTGGTCTAAAGGCCTGGCCTGAAAACAATCTGGAGGACCCTTGATGGCTGATGTGTGGATTAAAGACCCCCTGGCCGTATTCACGCCGCCGGAGCTGGATGCCGGCGGAGGGCTGACCGTGCAAAACGGCGTTATTGTTGAAGTCCTGGCCAGCGGCCAAGCCCCGGCCACGGAGTGCGCCCGGGTGTTTGACGCCAGCAGCCATGTGGTGCTGCCCGGTCTGATCAACACCCATCACCACTTCTATCAGACCCTGACCCGGGCCCATCCAGCCGCCCTGGACAAAGAGCTGTTCGCCTGGCTGCAAGCCCTGTACCCCATATGGGCCGGGCTGACTCCGCGCATGATATCCTTGTCCACCCGCCTTGCCCTGGCCGAGCTTCTGCTCTCGGGCTGCACCACGGCCAGCGATCACCATTATGTATTTCCCCATGGCCTGGAAAACGCCATCGATTTGCAGATCGCCGAGGCGGAGGCCCTGGGCATGCGCAGCGCTTTCACCAGGGGATCCATGAGTTTGAGCGTGGAGGACGGCGGACTGCCTCCCAAAAGCGTGGTGCAGGATTCGGACGCCATTCTGGCTGATTGCGAGCGTCTCATAGCGAAGTATCATCAGCCCGGGCCCGGCTCCATGGTGCAGATCGCGCTGGCTCCCTGTTCTCCTTTTTCGGTGACCCCGGAATTGATGTCCCAGACCGCCTTGCTGGCCCGCGAACACGGGGTGCGGCTGCACACCCATCTGGCCGAAACCAATGACGAGACCCAGTTCTGCCTGGATTCGGTCTGCATGCGCCCCTTGGATTACCTGGAGGAACTGGGCTGGATGGGCGGCGACGTATGGCTGGCCCACGGCATACATTTTGATGAGGAGGAAATCGACCGGCTGGGCCGGGCCGGGGTGGGGGTGTGCCATTGTCCCAGTTCCAACATGGTGCTGGCCTCGGGTCTATGCCCCACTTTGGAGCTGGAGGCCGCCGGAGCGCCCCTGGGCCTGGGGGTGGACGGGTCTGCCTCGTCGGACTGCTCGAACCTCATTCAGGAGGTGCGTCAGGCCATGCTTCTGGGCCGGCTGCGCTATGGCTCGTCCAAGGTGAGCCACCTCGACGCCCTGCGCTGGGCCACCCAGGGTTCGGCCCGCTGCCTGGGCCGGGATGACCTGGGCGTGCTGGCCCCGGGCAAACAGGCGGACCTGGCCCTGTTCAGACTGGACGAGCTGCGTTTCTCCGGGGCGGGCGATCCTCTGGCCGCCTTGGTGCTCTGCGGAGCCCACCGGGCCGATTATGTAATGATAGCGGGCGAATGGCGGGTCGAGGCGGGAAGCGTTCCGGGGCTGGATATTGAACGGCTCATGTACGAGCACCAAGAGCAGGCGGCGCGGTTATGGGGCTGAGAAACTTGGACCGCCCCATTGACGGCTGATCAGTCCCGGACTCCTACCTAAGTAGTATTGCATAAAGGTCCTGCACGGGGGTGATGGGGTCCGGCTGCCATTTGCAGGCATGAAAGCCATTAAGCCGAAACCGGCAGGGCAGCCGGGCAGGGCGCCCTGCTACTCGGGTTTGGGCTCCAGTTTCTTTTTGGCCCGCAGCCGGGCCAACTCCTGCATATCCGCCACCAGGTCCGACTCATCCATGATTTCGGCCCCCACCATGGTTTCCAAAACATCCTCCAAGGTGATGAGCCCGGCTATGCCTCCCCATTCATCCACCACCAGGCACATTTGTTCGCGGTTGCGCAAAAAGGTGCTTAACAGGGAGAGAGCATTGGCCATGGCCGGTACATAGCGCACCGTTTCGGCCAAGTCATGCAGAGGCGTGTCAGGATCGCTTTGGCCCTTGGCCAGCACCCGGTATTTGAGTACATAGCCCAGAATGTCTTCCCGGTCCTCGCCATAGACCGGCACCCTGGTGTAGGGCCAGCTGCGGGCTTCTTCGGCCACCTCGGACAGCTGGCGGCTGCCTTTTTCGCTGAACATCACGGTGCGCGGAGTCATAATGTCCGAGGCCCGCACATCCTCCAGCTTGATGATGTTGTTTATGAGATCATGCTCCAGCTCGCTGATCTCGCCGTCTTGGGCTCCCAGCCTGGCAGCGGCCAGGATCTCATCCTCACTCACCAGGGGAGCGTCGATGTGGCCCCTGGTGATGAGGCGGGTAAGCACCCTGATGACATAAATGAGCGGCAGGCTTATCAAGATCATGATGTGCAGCGGGGTGAGGGAATAGCGCCACAATCCGCGCCAATGCACCGCGCCCACGGTCTTTGGTATTATTTCTGAAAAGAACAGTATGGCCAGGGTGAAAAACATGCTGAAGGCCCACAACGACTTGGAGCCCCAGACCTGCCCCGCCGCCCAGCCCGCCAAGGCGGCTCCGGCGGTGTTGGCTATGGTGTTCAAAATGAGGATGGCGGAAAGCGGTTTTTCCACCTCTTCTTTGAGTGTCTGCATCTGCCGGGCAAGCAGTTTATGGCTTTTCGCGGCCGATTCCAGAGTGATTACCTGGGTGGAGTACAGTACGCTTTCCAGCAAGGAACACAAAGCGGAGATGCCAATGGATAGGCTCACCGCAACAATCAGAGTGACCATGACCCCTCCGCGTGAGGCCCGGAGTCTTGTGCTTAATTCCGGGTTAGAATTCGAATTGCCTCACTTAAGAGCATAACACGAGATCGGACGGATTCCGAACCGGATCATCACTAATAGGGCCGGCTCACACCAGGCGCTCCAATTCACCTTTCAGGGCGAAATCACAGCAGAGGATGAATTCATCACCGGACTGGTCACGGAACGAGGCGGCTATGGTGATGCATTTTTGGCCGGACGCCATGGAGATATACGGGTCTGATATGAATTTTCGGCGCTCGGCCCGGGCCATGATGTAATAGTCTTTCAAGGACTGGTCGCTGCCCAGAGGCGCCGGTTTGAAGATGCCCTTGCGCCGGTTTGCCAGGCGGTAGGGATTGATAACGGTATCGGTGATCTGGGCGCCCTGGGCATCCAATACATACACGCACTCCAAAGCGCTGTTCAGGCCTATGAGCTCATCCAGCACCCGGCCAAACTCATGAGCGCCGTCCCAGCTCAATTGGGAGGCCAGATGTTCCACCACCTGCGCGAACTCGCGGTTAAGCTCCTTGCGCCGTACTATGCGGTCCCTTTTGTAGCCCGAATAGTAGGCCGCCACAGCCCTGATGCGGCTGTTGCACTCGGTTTCCAGCTGGTCCAGGCTCTGGCCCGGCTGTGCGAAATAGTAGCCTTGCAAATAATCCGCGCCCAGATCCAAAGCGCAGACCACCTCCTCTTCGCACTCCACCCCTTCCACGATGGTAAGCGCACCGATGCGGTGGGCCAGCTCAATCAAGGACCGCACCACCTCCTTTTGGTGAAGGCTGCGGTCCAGCCCTTCCACCAGTCCCCGGTCTATCTTGATCAGGTCCGGCTCTATGGCCGCGATGCGGGCCAGATCGGAATATCCCGCACCCACGTCATCCAGGGCTATCAAAAACCCGAACCGCTTGTAGTCCTGGCTGAATTGCTTAAGAGCCTTCAGATTTCGCACTTTGGATTCCACTATCTCAATCACGATGCGGTGGGGGTCCAGGTCAAGCAGGCGCACCGCATTGACCAGATAATTGGAGCCCAAAACCCCCAGGTCCAGCAATGAAGCTTCCAGATTAAGGTTAAGCATCAGCTCCCGGGCGGGGCCGCCAAGCTGCTTGAAGGTCTCCAGGGCCTTGCTGCGGCAAAGCCGGTCTAGGGCCAGAAGATTGCCCTCGGTGCGGGCCAGTCCGAAGAGCAGCGCCGGCGGAACCAGCAGGCCGGTGTCGGGATGCACCCCACGGCACAGGGCCTCCACCGCCTTCACCTCGCGCTCCCGCATGGAGACGATGGGCTGAAAGTGGGCCGCGATACTGCGCTTTTTTATTATATTGTCTAAATCTATATCTATTTGGCGCGAAGCCACAACTTGGGCGGGTTCTGCGTTCACGATGCTCCCTCCGCAGCTCGGTGTAACATGCTGCTCTAGAGCAAAATGCGGACCATACAGGGCTTGTTTGCAGGTAAATATTGTAACTGGCTGTTATATAAGTCTTTATTTGTGTTATACCGGATATATCCAGTCAAAGACAGTTACACCGGCCCCTAAACAGCTTTGATAAACCTACCATTTGGTAATACCACATTATCAACCCTACCCCATGGTATGAGGCCAAGCACCTCCCCATCTCCCGGGTTCTACCTGAGGGAACATTTTTTTATTCTTTTAATACAGCATGTTAAATCAGTCATTTTCTATCAGTCATTCAAAATGGCACGCACCTTGCCACTTGGGCTGCCAACGGCCGTTGCTTTTTTGCAGCATAAGCCTCCCAGGCGGGAGGCAGTGGAAATCGAGGCGCCAAGTCAGACAACTTGGCCGGAATTTTTGAAAACCAGCCGGAATATTTACGGCTTGGATCAATTAGTCCAGCAGGCTGGAGGCATTAATACAGCCCAGCGCTGGAAAGGAGAACCATACAATGCCTAAGCGAATACTGATTTGGCTGATCACCTTGGCCGGCATGGTGCTGTTGTTCGCAACCAGCGCCTTTGCACAGGATGAGCCATCCAAGGTCAAGGTCAACGACCTTGACACCATATGGGTGCTTTTGGCAGCCTATCTGGTCTTCTTCATGCAGCCGGGCTTCGCCATGCTGGAAGCCGGATTGACCAGGGCCAAAAACGCAGTCAACATCATAGCTAAAAACTTCATGGATTTCGCCCTGGCCAGCCTGCTGTATTTCATTGTGGGTTACGCCTTCATGTTCGGCGACGGCAATTCATTCATAGGGCTTTCCGGCTTCGGGCTGTCCGGCTTAAAGGACAGCAACATTCCGGTATGGGCCGCCTACATGTTCCAGGCGGTTTTCTGCGGGACCGCAGCCACCATAGTTTCGGGCGGCATGGCCGAACGCACCAAGTTCACCAGCTATTTAATTGCAACGGCCATTTTGACCGCCATCGTCTACCCCATCATAGGCCACTGGACCTGGGGCGGCGGCTGGCTCAGCAAGATGGGCTTCTTTGACTTCGCCGGCTCCACCATCGTGCACGGCACCGGAGGCTGGGTGGCCTTGGTTGGCACCATGTTCCTGGGTCCCCGCATAGGCAAATACAGCCCCGACGGCAAAGCCCGGGTGCTTCCGGGACACAGCGTGGTCCTGGCCGGTCTGGGCGTATTCATCCTTTGGTTCGGCTGGTTCGGATTCAACCCCGGTTCCCAGCTGGCGGCCAACGGCATAAACAACGCAGGAGCCATAGCGCTCATCACCATCAACACCAACCTGGCCGCCGCTGCCGGCACCACAGCCGCCTTGTTCTGCGTGTGGGCCGTATACGGCAAACCAGACCTCACCATGGCCATGAATGGAGCGCTGGCCGGACTGGTGGCCATCACCGCCCCCTGCGCCGTGGTCAGCCCCTGGGCCGCAATCATAATCGGCGGCATAGGCGGCATGATAGTAGTCTTCGGCGTCACCCTGTTGGACAAGATGGGCGTGGACGACCCGGTGGGCTGTATCCCGGTGCACGGCTTCAACGGCATGTGGGGCACCATCGCGGTGGGCATATGGGGTCAAAAAGCTCTGGGCCTGGGCATGGACGGCTTGCTCCACGGCGGCGGGTTCACCCAGCTGGGAATCCAGATCATGGGCACAGCGGCCTGCGCGCTGTTCGCCATGGCCTGCATGGCTATAGTCTTCGTTATCGTGAAATCCATGAACGGCCTAAGGGTGGAAAAACAGGAAGAAATCCGCGGTCTGGACATCGAAGAACACGGCATGGAAGCCTACGCGGACTTCCAGATCTTCACCACCAGGTAAAGGGAGTAGGGATACTGCTATGAAACTTATAATAACTTACATAAAGCCGGAACAGCTTACCGAAGTCAAGCAGGCCTTGTATGAAGCGGAAATATTCAATATGTCGGTAACCAATGTAGTGGGCTCCGGCCGCCAGAAAGGATTCAGCGAAACCTACCGCGGGGTAGAGATGGAAGTTAACCTCATAAAGAAGGTACGGCTTGAGATCGGTCTCAATGATGAATTTGTGGAGCCATGCAAAGCCGCCATTCTCAAAGGCGCCCGCACCGGCACAATTGGTGACGGCGTCATATTCGTACTGCCGGTGGAAGAGGCAGTACGCATTCGCACCGGCGAGACCGGCGGTGCGGCCATGGGATAGGCCTCAAGCAGGAGATGGGGCGGCGCTTATAATGTTTGCGCCGTATGAGCGCCCGCCCCTATAGGCCCTGCAAGCTGACCTCCTAACCTCTAACCCGGGCGGGTAAGCCGTTTGCTCTGGCGGCATGCCCGCCCACAACCTTTTTGGGGACAATGCCCTGTTCCGGATAAAAAGCGGGAAGCCCGAAAACCGGTCGTTCAATCATGCCCTATGGCATGCGGCCAGGCGGCTTGATTGGGGGGTGTTACAGGGGCGCCCGGCATGGCTCATTGAACCCGCCGGGGCCTTTTTTCATGGTGCGGCCAAAGAGACTCAGGCTCCGGACGGAATATCAGACGCGCACTTTAAGGCCCCGAACCTCCTAAACCGGGATCTGAATTTCAATTATATATTCGTTTCGGCTGGATACTGCCAGAGAACCCAAGATCATCTTTCCTATGCATTCGCCCGCAACCTTGAAACCTGAAGCCTCGATATGCTCCTTCAGTTTCTTATGCGATTGGTTCATGTTATCAATAAAACCCTTGTGATAAATATATCCGTAGAGCCCCGCGGGCAAAATTTCCCGCTGCTCTCCTTCAACCTCAAAGCCAATAGACATGTATTTCTCCTCGCCGGACTCCAGAAAATGTATCCAAACCATCAACTCATGGATATGCATATAAAACTGCTTACGGTTATCTTCAAAAAACCTTTTTATGCCCAATCCAAGTGCATGCTTGTCATGCGGAAAATCTATAGATCCTTTTATGATTCTTCTTTCCGGAATCCACCTTACCCCCACCTTGAATGGCTGAGTGGTCAAACGGGACTTGAGCGTGCCGACAATAAACTCCAAATGGTTCTTGGTGCTGTTTATGTCTTCGATTTTACGGTTGATAGCATCCTCTTGGCTCTCCAGGATCGCAATGCGTTCTGTCGAGGATTTCTGATTTTGATATTTCTTGATTTCATCAAGAGTCATTCCCAGTTTTTTCAGGCACAAAATTACGTCCAAGTCCCCAAACTGGTCCAAGGTGTAGTAGCGGTAACCGTTCTCACCGCTTGTCGTACTGGGTTTGAAAAGACCTATCTTATCGTAATAAATCAAAGTTTGCTTTGATATGTTGTGAAGCCGGGCCATTTCGCCGGTTAAATATTTTATTCTCATTTTCCCTCCACTTTTTGCTTGACTATATAGTGGCTATATACCCTAAACCGGATAATGAGACAGTTAAATTATGCCTGAAATAGAAGTTTTATATGGAAAAGCTTCTCAGGTAATACAAGAACCGTAAGAAAGTGAGCGTGACTGGCTTTATATACGGTGAGATGGACGAATACGCCCAAAAGATAACTAAATATTCTATTTATATTTGGATTTCTAAAAGGGTTAATGGTGCTGATGATTTTTCTATAGCACCGCAGCTGTAACTAAATGGTTTTTACAGGTCCCGCAAAAACACTTGGGGTGCTGGTGCATACGGGAACTGGAAGACGGCGGTGCCAGAACACCGTCACGTATAGACCTGTTAAATGGAGATAAAGGAGCGTCAGTTACAATCCTTTATTGAGGAGAAAAAGGAGAAAAGTAAAATGAAAAAGTGCTTGGTGGTAGCTTTTGCTATAGCTATGCTGGCTGCCTTTGCCATCCCTGCATCCGCCTTTGACGTGACATTCGGCGCCAGGGTCCGCACCGATTTCGGTTACACCTATTCCAGTGAGGAGCTTACCGACAACGGTACCGACTCTACCACTCGCGGTTTCTTCAATGTGGCCAGTTCATCGTACTTCCGGGCTACATTCGCCAGCAAAGACAAGAAGGTGGGTGTGCGTATCGAGATGGGGCTGGGAAGCACCATCACCCGCCGGCCCGTCTTTGGTTGGTATCAGATCGGCAATTGCAAGATTGTGGCTGGTAACAACTACACCTGGGCTGGTGACACCGTCATCGGCCATTCTTCCTGGTTGACCGACCTCACTGCTGGTGGTATCGGTCTGCAGTACTTTGGCCGTATGCCCATGATCGCTCTTGAATGGCGTGAAGGCAACTTCGGCGTACAGGTTGGTATATTCGAGCCCCAGGATGATGCCGTTAGCGGTGCGATGGATTTCGGCTGGTACCTGCCCCAGTTGCACATCACCGGTGATCTGAAATTCGCCATGTTCCAGTTAGCTCCTTCGATCGCAGTGGTTAACTACCAGTGGGAAACCGGTCCGAACGGCGGCGACAGCAGCTATATCGCCTATAACGTGGCCCTGCCCGTGAAGGCAACCTTTGGTCCCGTGACCATTTCCGCCAACGGTTTCTATTCCCAGAACGGCGCCAATGACTTTGGTTCCAACTCTTATGACGATGTGGTCATCAAATCCAACGGCGATGTGGAAGACTCCAGAAGCTATGGCGGCTACCTCGAGGTAGCCTACAAGACCGGTCCTGTGAAGCTGGCCGGTGGTTTCGGTGGCGTTCTGATCGAGAACGATGAGTGGATCGGCACCAATGGCTGGGCCGATGACAGCACCACCCAGTTCAAAGGCTATGTGACCATGGATTACAAGCTTCATGCCAACCTGACCCTGCGTCCCGAGATCGGCTACGCCAACTACGGCGATTCGCCCAAGACCGGTGTTGACGCCGGTGACGAGTGGATGTTCGGTCTGCGCTTTCAGTTCGTGTTCTAATAATCATTTATTGGCTTAAAGCACCCAACAGGGGGCAGCCGGCTGGCTGCCCCCTTGTTTTTTGCCGGATATTCAATTTAACACTCAGGAAAGACATACCATGGCCATCATGTTTATATATACATAACGTCAAAAAAGTACGTCCATGAACTTTTTTGACCCATCCGGGATAAAAACGTGGTTTTATCCAAGATGGCGGTCACTTGCGCGACCGGCGCGCCGTCCATGGCGCGCTTATAAGCGGCGGTTATAGCAAATATTTTTGACGCCGCGCATAGCAACATTCTGGATGGAGAAAAAGCGTGTTTTAAGGACACCGCTGAAACCGTTTTTGGGCTGACCTTTAATATAAACGCAAAACCAATCTCTTTGAAACCGTTTTCCGATCCACAAAGTGAAGCCCGGTTTGCTATTTTTTACTTATGGGTTTGAATTCTTCTTTGCGGAGCCCGTGCTTGGTCATCAGCTTGTGAAGCTGGCGGGTGCTGACGCCCGCGGTGGCGGCGCTGGGCGCTATGCGTCCTTGGTGATGGCTGAGCAGCCTTACCAGGTACTGCATTTCTATCTGCTCGACGGCTTTGCTGCGGAACGAACCCAGGGTCGGCAGGCGTTCCTGGTCCAGCACCGGAAAAACGCATTCCTCTTTGAAAATTTCAGGCGGAAAACTGCCCGGTCCCAACTCTCCGCCTTTTTCCAGTATAAAGGCCCTCTCCAAAAGGTTCTCAAGCTCTCTGATATTGCCCGGCCACTCGTAAGAGCGCATGGCCTGCTCGACTTCCAGGCTTAATCCCCTGATTTCTTTTCCGAATATCCGGATCAGCCTTTTAATGAACAGGTTGGCCAAAAAAGGGACATCCTCGCGCCGTTCCCTGAGCGGCGGTATGTGCAGAGGGAAAACGTTGAGACGGTAGAACAGGTCGCTCCTGAACTGGCCGTCCTGGACCATCTTGACAAGATCGGAGTTGGTGGCCGCCACCACTCTGACATCGGCTTCCAGTATCTTTTCACTGCCCACCGGCTGGAAGGTGTGGTCTTGCAAAAACTGCAGCAGCTTGATCTGGATCGCGGGAGTTACGGTGCCTATCTCATCCAGAAAGATGGTGCCCCGGTTGGCCAGGGCAAAGCGGCCCTGCTTACGCTTCACCGCTCCGGTAAACGCCCCCCTTTCGTGCCCGAACAGCTCGCTCTCTATGAGGGTTTCAGGAATCGCCCCGCAATGCACACTGACAAACGGGTGTTCTTTTCTCTGTGAATTCAAGTGGATCTGCCGGGCCAGAAAACCCTTGCCCGTCCCGGTTTCGCCGCCCAACAAAACCGTGGTGAGGGTGGGCGACACCAGCCGCACCTGTTCATGAATTTGCTGCATGAGGCCGGACCGGCATTGGAGCTGATCCAGATGATCGTTGCTCCAGTTGTCTTCATCCAAATAGCTCAAACCCGCACGCATTCCCATGCTGAACATGTTGATATCGCCGGGATCGTTCATATCCACTCCCACTAGCCCGGGCCGGCGGCCCGGCCGTCGCGCCGGATTTCCGCCACCCCCATGAAGCCCGGCCTGGTGCGGCACTTCATGGCCGCGGTTATGGCCCCCAAATAGAATGCGAAGTCCCGCCGCCTGTCGATTTCATAGCCCAGCCTAGTCAGATGCTCAACCACCTCGGGGTCAAAACGGCCCGCCTCAAGGCTGATCATTCCGCCCAAGGAGCAATGCAGGCGGGGCATTTCCATGGCCTCAAACAGCGATTTGCCGCCCTCCACCAAGTGGACCATGAATTGAGCGATGGATGAATAGATGCGGTCGCTGCCGGGGCTCCCCACCACCAGCCAGGGCTTGCCATCCAAAAACATGATGGAAGGCGCCACCGAGGACCAAGGCACCGCTCCGGGGCGCAGATAATAGGGATGGCTGGGGTCCATGGTGTCCAGGGTGTTGAGATAGTTATTATACATGAAGCCTAGACCGGCCGCCGCCGCCTTGGACCCGTAAATGGATTCAATGGACTGGCTCAACGAGACGGCATTGCCCCGCCCATCCAATACTGAAATATGGGTGGTCTCTCCTCCGCCTGCTGGAGGGTCGGATAGCGGGAGCCGCTCATCCATATGCGCCTGGATGGACAGCGCAAGCGAGCGGGCGAAATCCGGATTGGTCATTATGCGGTCCGGCGACTGCAGATAATGATTTGGCCCCACCGGATGCTGACGGCGCTGTAAAAAGGCCTTGCGGAAGGTTTCGGCCATGAAATGATAGGCGCTGGGGGTTCCCTGGGCCAAAAAGCCCGCGGCCAGGTTGCCCAGGGCCATCAAGACCAGGAGCAGGTCCCGGCCCGCGCCGGGCGGCGGCATGGTGGCCACCTGAACCTCGCGGTAGTTGCGTATGACACATGGCCTTTCGATGGGCCAGGGAATCTGGGCCAGGTCATCGGCCCGGATGAAACCGCCATTGGCCCGCATGTCTTCGTCTATGCGTTCCGCGATCGGGCCCAGATAAAAAGCCCGGGGACCCTGGTCCGCAAGCAGTTCCAACACCTGGGCCAGATCAGGCTGCTTAAAGATGCGGCCCGCTTCATATGGCTGCCTGCCCCCGTTCAAAAAAGCCAGGGCGCCGGAGCCCCCCGCCACGTTTTCAAAGGCATCCAACTCTCTCATCTGGAGGGCGCATTGAAGCATGGTCAGCTGGTAACCCTCATGGGCCAGTTCAACCGCGGGCCGAAGGATAGCGGCCCAGGACAGGCTGCCGAATTTTAGATGTATATAGCCCAAGACAGCCGGGGTTGAGGGAACCGTGGCCGCGCGGTGGCCCAAAAAACGCTCATTCTCTCCCAGTTTGGAGCAACGGGCCCGGGCGGGCACCCGGGATGAACCGTCAATGGCGATGGTCTGGCCGTTCATGTGCAAAACCGCCATGCTCTGGCCGCCCAGGCCGCTGGCTTGGGGCTCGCATACCGATAACGCAAAGGCGGCGGCCACCGCTGCGTCAACCGCATTGCCGCCGCGCTCCAGCATGGCCACCCCGGCTTGGGTGGCCAGCTCATGGGCCGTGGCGACCATGCCGTTCAAGGCATAGGCGGCTTTGCCGTCGGCCCTGGTCTCGAAGCGGTCTTCAATTTCCTTAGAATTCATGCAGTTCCTGCTGATAGGGTGCGCCAAACAAGGGAGCAATGAACATGCCAACTGTAATTAACTGATATAATTCAGTATTTGCAATCAGTTTCTTTTTTGACCGGAATTAATAGTTCCGATATTTATCATCTAATATCAGCCTGCTCAATGAAATATTCTGCTTATCCCTTTATACCTTTAATAATATTAACTTATTTTCATCCAAACTTTGCCGTTTGCATTTATGCTTGTACCAGCAAATACGGAACTTCAAGTTCCCAGTTTATTTCATTAACCGGATATATAAGTTCCTATTAAAATCAGAACTTATAGATCATAATATGTATTATCAGATAGTTAAAGCATGGCATAATTATTGCTGCTTACCTTGTAATAAAAAAATCCGCGGATCTTGGCGGGTGTTATCTTGCGGGAAAGACATGTCTGAATCCCTGCTATGTATTGAAAATCTGAAGACCCAGTTTTTCACCGACGAGGGCGTGATCAAGGCGGTGGACGGGGTTGACATGTGCATCAACGCCGGGGAAACCCTGGCCGTGGTGGGCGAATCCGGATGCGGCAAAAGCGTAACCGCCCTGTCCGTGATGCGCCTGATCCAATCCCCGCCCGGCCGTATCGTCGAGGGAAGCATCCGTTTTGGCGGCAAAGAACTCACCGGGCTCAGCGATGAGCAGATGCGCCATATACGGGGCAATCAGATCTCCATGATCTTCCAAGAGCCCATGACCAGCCTGAACCCGGTGTTCAAGGCCGGCTTTCAGGTGGCCGAAGCCATCAGCCTGCACCAGGATGTTTCCCAGCACGAAGCAATGGAGATGGCGGTTCAGATGATGGCCAAGGTGGGCATTCCGGACCCGGAGCGCCGGGCCCGGGAATATCCCCATCAGCTTTCCGGCGGCATGCGGCAAAGGGTCATGATCGCCATGGCCCTGGCCTGCAGCCCCCAGCTCATGATAGCCGATGAGCCCACCACCGCCTTGGATGTAACCATACAGGCCCAGATTCTGGACCTCATGAACGATCTGAAAAATGACTTTGGCGCCGCCATCATGCTCATCACACATGATTTGGGAGTGGTGGCGGAAATGGCCCAGCGGGTGGTGGTGATGTACACCGGCCAGTTGGTGGAGGAAGCCCCGGTCGAAGGGCTTTTCGAATTCCCCAGGCATCCTTACACCGTGGGTCTGATGAATTCCATTCCCAACCTGGACCAGCCGGTGCCCGAAGACAGGCTCCTGCCCACCATCACGGGCATGGTGCCCAGTCTTCTGGAACTGCCCCAGGGCTGCAGTTTCCAGGAAAGATGCCCCAAGGCCATGCCGCGCTGCCAGGCGGAGGCCCCTCCCCTGTTTGATCTTGGCGGCGGCCGCAAGGTGAGGTGCTGGCTCCATGGCTGAACAGAGTTTATTAAATGTAGAAGGCCTCAAGATGCATTTCCCCTTAAGCGGGGGATTGTTCAAAAAGCCGACATCCTTTGTGCATGCCGTTGATGGGGTGGATCTCAGCCTGAATCCCGGGGAGACCCTGGGCGTGGTGGGCGAATCCGGATGCGGCAAAACCACTTTGGGCCGCTGCATTCTCCGCCTTATAGAACCCACCGCGGGCAAGATCCATTTTGAAGGGCGTAACGTGCTG
This sequence comes from Desulfarculaceae bacterium, assembly GCA_963675675.1. GTDB lineage: Bacteria > Desulfobacterota > Desulfarculia > Desulfarculales > Desulfarculaceae > Dethiosulfatarculus. The sequence goes on along the minus strand of OY776512.1, from coordinate 4,251,805 downwards.
GAGCTTGGCCATGAAGAGCTGCGCACCCTCAGACGGGATATGCAGATCATATTCCAGGACCCTTATTCCTCGCTCAATCCCAGAAAAACCGTGCGCCGCATCGTGGGCGAGGCCTTTGCAATCCACGGGCTGCTGAGCCCGGACGAACGCACCGAACGCATCGCGGAGCTGCTCAGCCTGGTGGGTCTGCGCCCCGAGCACGCAAGGCGCTATCCACATGAGTTCTCCGGCGGCCAGCGCCAGCGGATTTGCATAGCCCGGGCCCTGGCCCTGAATCCCAAACTGATCATAGCCGACGAGCCGGTCAGCGCCCTGGACGTTTCCATTCAGGCCCAAATCCTGAACCTGCTGGTCAAACTGCAAAGGCGTTTTGACCTTACTTATCTTTTTATCTCCCACGATCTTTCCGTGGTGCGCCATCTCTGCGACCGGGTGGCTGTCATGTATCTGGGCCGGATTGTGGAACTGGCTCCCTCACAGGAGATTTACAGCGCACCCCGGCATCCGTACACCGAAGCGCTTTTGTCCGCCGTGCCGGTGGCCAACCCCAAACACACCAAGCGTCAAATCAAACTGGGCGGCGATGTGCCGTCTCCCATCGACCCGCCTTCCGGCTGCACTTTTCACCCCCGCTGCCCCTATGCCCAGGATTTATGCAAAAACCAAACGCCGTCACTGAAAGAGTTAAACGGCAGCCACCAGGCTGCATGTCATTTTCCAGTAAATGGAGGGAAAGATGAAGGTTAAAACTTTACTGATTGCAGTGGTATTCTGCCTGGCCCTGGCGCCGCTGGCCGTGGGCGCCCAGACCGCCCGCCTGGCGGTGGGAGTGGCGGACATTGGGACCCTGGACCCGCATTTCGCCAACAAGATCGGGGAAGTGCCTATCATCCGCCTGGTTTATCAGGCCTTGTGCCGCCATCCCGACGGTGAAATAAACATAGCCAAACTGCGTCCCGGCCTGGCCGAAAAATGGGAAGTGGGCGCGGATAAGCTCACTTGGACCTTCCATCTGCGCAAGGGGGTGAAGTGGCATGAGGGCTATGGAGAGATGACCGCCGATGACGTGAAATTCTCCCTGGACCGCATCATGGACCCCAAGACCGGCTCCCCCACCCGGAAAGCCATCGCGGCAATCGAGAGCGTGAGCGTAGTCGATCCCTACACCGTGCAGATCAAAACCAACCAGCCCTATCCGGTGTTGCCCGCCATGATGGTGGAAGAACGGTTCGGATACATCATCAGCAAAAAGGCGGCCGCAAAGCTGGGCAAGGATCTGAAATACCATCCCGTGGGCACCGGCCCCTTCATGTACAAGACCTATAAACCCCGCGAGAGCGTCACTCTGGTGGCCAACCCCGATTACTGGGGCGGAAAGCCCAAGCTTAGCGAGGTGGTGGTCGCCTTCATGCCGGACAACTCCACCCGTGAGCTGGCCCTTCGTAACGGCGAAGTGCACGCCATCAACATCCCGGCCAAGCAGGAATGGATCGACCGGGCCAGAAAGGCGGGCTTTGAGGTCAACCTGACCAGCCCGGCCAACATGTTCGTGCTGCATTTCAACCTGACCCAAAAGCCCCTGGACAACAAAAAGGTGCGCATGGCCCTGTGCCACGCCATCAGCCGCGACTTGATGGTGAAGTACCTGGGCAAGGACGTGGCCAAGCCCGAGGTGAGCCCCCTGCCCAGCGGCTATGTGGGGTACACCGATAAGGTGGCGCGCTATCCCTATGATCCTGAAAAAGCCAAAGCCCTGTTGGCAGAGGCCGGGTTCAAGGACGGCTTAAAGCTCTCCATGAATATTTCCAACTCGGGCATATACCTGCCCCCCATGCAGATCATTCAGGAGATGTGGAAAAAAATCGGGGTGGACCTGGAGCTGAAAGTGGTGGATCACCCCACTTATCACAAGCTGATCCGCAAGGATGCCAATCCGGTGGTCATCTACGGGGCCTACCGCTATCCGCTCACCGGCACCCGCTACCTGACCCAGTTCTATCATTCCGATTCCATAGTGGGCAAAAAGACCGCCATCGTCAACTTCTCCCACTATGGGGAGGCGCTGCCCGGAGTGGACAAGTACATCGACGGCGCGCGCTTCGAACTGGACCAGGCCAAGCAGATCCAGATGTGGGAGGCGGCCCAAAAGCAGATCAAGGGCGACTGTGTTTCCTTCCCGCTCTTCACCCGCCTTTACGCCATGGCCAAGAGCAAGAAGCTGGACCAGGGCTTTGAGCAGAAGAGCTATTCATTCTATCAGCTGACCGAAAAGAGCCAGCTTAAGTAGGCGGACTGATTAACCCGCCCGGGAGGCCGTCTCGCTTAGGCCGGAAGGCCTCCCGGGCAGCCAGAGGTTTTTTCTTTGGGCTTATACGCCATAAAAAAAATCCTGACCACCGTGACCATAATGTGGGCCGTGGCCACCATTGTGTTCATGGCCATGCGCCTGGTTCCTTCGGACCCGGCCATTGTGGTGCTGGGCGATCACGCCACCGCCGAGGCCCTGGAGGTATTCCGCCGCCAAATGGGCCTGGACCGCCCCCTGCTGGACCAATACTGGAGTTTCATCGGCGGTTTGATCCAGGGGGACCTGGGGCGCTCGCTTATCACCAACAAGCCCATCGCCGGCCAGATATGGGCTCTATTCCCCTACACCTTCAATCTGGCGGTCAGTTCCACCCTGATTGGGGCGCTCATAGGCATCCCCCTGGGGGTCTGGGCCGCCATCCGCAAAAACTCGGTCATTGACTATTTGAGCCGTATTGTGGCCCTGGCTGGATTCAGCTTCCCGGCCTTTTACCTGGGAGTGCTGCTGCTCTTGTTGTTCTCCATTCACCTGGGCTGGTTCCCGGTGCTGCACCAGATCAGGGAGGGCACCCTCTGGGAGCATATCTACAAGCTGATTTTGCCCGCCCTCAGCCTGGGGCTTATCCAGGCGTCCTATGTAACCAGGCTCACCCGCTCCTCCATGCTGGAGGCGCTCAACGAGGACTGGGTGCGCACCGCCTTTGCCAAGGGGGTGAAGCCGCGCCAGGTCTATTTCAAGCATGTTTTGAAAAACATCATGATCCCGGTGATAACCGCCATCGGCCTTTATATGGGCACCATCCTGGGCGGGGCCATACTCACCGAGACCGTGTTCAACCGGCCCGGACTGGGCAAGCTGCTTTTGGGCGCCATAGCCCAGCGGGATTACACCCTGATCCAGTCGGGATTGATGGTCTTCGCCTTCATCGTGGTCATAGTCAACCTGCTGGTGGATCTCACATACTCCCTCTTTGACCCCAGGGTGAAATATGACTAGTTCAGCCGCCGGACATATTGAGGCTGAACCGCGTTTCGGCCTGTTAAAGGAAATGTGGAAGGTCTTAAGGCAGGACAAGACCGCGCTCAGCGGTTTTGTGGTGATCCTGCTGATTGTGGCCCTGGCCGTGCTGGCTCCGGTGATATCGCCCTACGGCTTTTCCGAGCAGCATATCCTGGATGCCTTCAAAGACCCGGGGCCGGAATATTTTTTGGGCACCGATGAGTTCGGGCGCGACCTTTTGACCCGCATAATCTGGGGCTCCCGCCCGGCTCTTTTGGTGGGAGTGCTTTCCGTGCTGGTATCCATCGGCATCGGGGTGCCCATAGGCCTCATGGCGGGCTATAAGATGGGCTATGTGGACCGTATTGTGTCCTGGTGGGTGGATGTGGCCCTAAGCTTTCCGTCCATTCTCTTGGGCCTTATGATAGTTATCCTTTTGGGGCCGGGGCTGGTCAATGTGGCCCTGGCCATCGGCATATCCCATGTGCCCCAGTATGTGAGGCTCTCCCGGGGACCGACCATGGCGCTGCGCGAACTGGACTTCGTCTCGGCCAGCAAAGCCCTGGGCGCAACCGATCTGCGTATAGCTTTCGGGCATATCCTGCCCAACGTCATAGGCCCTCTGATCATCATGGGGACGCTCTCCATTGCCGGAGCCATCCGTATGGAGGCATCCTTGAGCTTTTTGGGCTTCGGGGTCACCCCGCCGGACCCCTCATGGGGCAACCTTATCCGCGAAGGTGTGGACAACATCCTGCAAAGCCCCTGGGTGGCGCTTTTCCCCGGGCTTGCCCTCACCTTCAGCGTACTGGCCTTCAATATGGTGGGCGATTCCTTGCGGGACATGTTCGACCCCCGCGCAATTTTGGGAAAGAAAAAGGGGTAAATGTTATGGCGTCCTTTGACCTTTTGATCAAGGGTGGATATCTGGTGGACCCGGCCAGCGGGCTGGAAGGAAACTTTGACCTTGCCCTGGAAAACGGCCGGGTGGCCCGGGTGGAGCCGGAGATAAGCCCCCATCTGGCCCGGCAGGTCTATGATGCCAAGGGGCGTCTGGTGCTGCCGGGGCTCATAGACACCCATGTGCACCTCACCCCGGAAGTCAGGGCCGTGGGCTTTCCCATGCTGGCTACGGCCGGAGTGACCACCGCCCTGGACTGCGCGGGCCCGGTGGAATCCGTCATCCAGAATATGGCCAGCCGGGGCAGCGGCATCAATGTGGCCTGCCTGAACGCGCTTACTCCGGGCGGCAGCTTGAGTGGGGAGAACGCCCCCAGCTCCGAGGTGGAGGCCTATGTGGAAAAGAGCCTGGCCCACGGGGCCTTCGGGGTCAAGCTCATTGGCGGGCATCTGCCCCTGAGCCCGGAAACCACCAGCGCGGCCATCCAGGCCGCCAATGACGCGGGCTGCTATGCCGCCTTCCACTGCGGCAGCACCAAGAACGGCTCCAACCTGCACGGCATGCTGGACGCCCTGGATTTCGCCGGAAAGAACCGGCTGCAAATCTGCCACGTGAACGCCTACTGCCGCGGCCTGACCCACGGCTCCCCGGCCGAAGAAAGCCTTTTGGCCTTGAAAGCCCTGGAAGAAAAGCCCCATCTGGTCAGCGAATCCCACATGGGGCCCTTGAACAGCTGCTGGTCCCGGCTCAATGAACAAGGCCAGCCCCGCAGCCATGTGACCCGCACCTGCCTCAAATCCGGGGGCTACAGCCCGGACCGGGACGGCCTGCTGGCCGCGGCTAAAGAAGGCCACATGCGGGTGCAGCGGGCCTATCCCTCGGGCGTGATCTACCTGGAGCCGGAGCAGGGGATTGCCTATTTAAAAGAGGTTAACTTTGAGACCATGGTCTCCTTCCCGGTCAATGAGCGTTCCACCGCCTATCTGTGCGCCAGCGAAAAAACCAGGCAAGGCTTTTTCGGGGTCACGGCCCTGAGCACGGACGGGGGCGCCATTCCGCGCAACTTCCTCATAAGCCACGGCCTTGCCCTGGTTAATTTCGGCTCTCTGAGCCTGGCCGAGTTTGTCTTGAAAACCGCTTGGGCCCCTGCCTTGATGCTGGGGCTGGTGAATAAGGGACGCCTGGCTCCCGGGGCGGACGCGGATTTGGTGGTGGCGGACGCCCAAAGCCGCCGCCCCCTGCTTACGGTATGCGCGGGCCGCATAATCATGGCGGACGGCGTGGTGGTGGGCGGGGGAGGAAACCTTCTCACCACCGGCAGCGGGGCCAAAAGACTCAAGGCCGGTAATGTGCCCCATGAAGTGGTGGACCTCAGCCGGAGCCTGTTCTACACCGCCCCCGCCGGGCTGCCCCGGGTGAAGGCCTGAAAGCAGGCATCATGGGGCGCTACACAGTCAAACGCCTGGCCCAGCTTGTGCCGGTGCTGCTTTTGGTCTCCATCATCGTGTTCAGCCTGATCCATCTTATCCCCGGCGATGTGGTGGATGTAATCATGGGCGAGGGCCATGACGACCCGGTGGTGGAAGCGGCCATGCGCAAAGACCTGGGCTTGGACCGGCCCGTCGCCGTGCAATATTTCTATTGGCTGGGCAACATACTGCAAGGCGATTTGGGCAAATCGGTGATCACCCACAAACCGGTGGCCCATATGATCCTGGCCCGGTTCCCCGCCACCGCGCTTTTGGCCTTGTCCGCCGGATTTGTCGCAATCCTGATAAGCATTCCGGCCGGGATAATAGCCGCCTATCGCCAGAACACCGTTGCGGACTACATGGCCATGGGCATCAGCCTTGGCGGCATATCCATTCCCAACTTCTGGCTGGGAATCATGCTGATTCTGTTCCTGGCCCAGTTTTTGGGCTGGCTGCCCTCCATGGGCTACACACCGGTTTTCAAAGACCCCTGGGATGCCTTTTTGCATCTCATCATGCCCGCAATCACCCTGGGCACGGCCATGGCCGCCAGTCTCACCCGCTTCACCCGCAGCGAGATGCTGGAAGAGCTCAGACAGGACTATGTGCGCACCGCAAGAGCCAAGGGGCTGAAAGAGCGGGTGGTGCTTTTAAGGCACGTGCTCAAAAATTCGCTGATCCCCACCATAACCATTATCGGCCTGCAGATCGCCGGTCTTCTTGACGGCGCGGTGATCACCGAAACCGTCTTCGCCTGGCCGGGCATCGGCAGGCTGGCGGTGCAGGCGGTGCTGGAGAGGGACTATCCTTTGGTGCAGGGCATCGTGCTTTTTGCTGCATTGATCTTTGTGGTGATGAACCTGCTGGTGGATCTCACCTACCGGCTGCTTGATCCCCGGGTGCGCCTGGATGCCCGGGGAGGTTGACAATTAATGCGGAGCCCGCTCCGTTTGGCCGTAACCGAAAAAGAGGAGACACAAATGAAAAAGGTGTTTATGTGGCTAATGGCGGCCGCATTGTGCCTGGCTCTGGCCCCGGCGGCTTTGGCTGAAAATCCGAAATACGGCGGCACCCTTAAATATGGAATCGCCTCCAAGAGCATCACCGTGGGGGTGGACCCGCATGTTATCCAGGGAGACCGCACCGGCTGGGTGCTGGGGCAGGTCTGCGAGGGCCTTTTGAACTATGACCAGGGACTGAACCCGGTGCCCTGGCTGGCCAAGTCCTGGACCATCAGCGGCGACGGTAAGACCTACACCTTTGAAATCCAAAAGGGAATCAAGTTCCACAATGGCCGCGAGATGGAGGCGGCGGACGTCAAGTTCAGCCTGGAACGCATCTTGGACCCCAAGACCGGCTCCCGGCGGCGCAAGAACCTGTCCATAATCGACAGCATAGATGTTCCCAGTAAATACCAGGTGGTTATCAAGCTGAAGACCCCCTTCAGCCCGTTTCTTTCCTATCTGGTGGGGGTGTACGCAGCCGTCATTCCTCCAGAGTCTGTCACTCAAGACGGAAAAGTAACTCATCCGGTGGGCACCGGTCCCTTTGAATTTGTGGAGTGGATCAAAAACGACCGCCTGGTGCTGGAGAGATTCCCCGAGTACTGGATCGAGGATCTGCCCTATTTGGACGGCATTGTCTTCAAGCCTCTGCCCGATGATGCGGTGCGCCTGACCGCATTGCGCACCGGCCAGGTGGATATCACCCACGGATTGCCCGAAATGCTTTTGCCCAAGCTCAGCAAGGAACAGGATAAGGGCTTTGAGCTGAGCATCAATCCAGGGGTCAATTGGCGCATGCTCATCATGAACACCAGAAAACCCCCTTTGAACAATGTGCATCTGCGCCAGGCCATAGAGGCGGCCATCGACCGCGAAGAGATCATGATGGCCACCACCTGGGGGTTCGGCGGGGTGGCCAACCAGACATGGGGTGAGGACTCATTTTGGCGCATGCCCGGCCAGGTGCGCAAAAACGCGGACCCGGAAAAGGCCAAAAAACTTTTGGAAAAGGCGGGGTACTCCGAGGGCATAGACCTGACCCTGGAGGTGAAGCCGGCCTTTCTGCCCTGGGCCGAAGTGGTGCAGGATCAGCTGGACCGGGTGGGCATAGTCTGCAAGCTGGCTCCGGTGGACTGGGCGGCCCTGAAACCGCGCATGAAAAAATACGAGTACAATCTGGCCGTATCCGGCGCGGGCTGGTATTCGGACCCGGACGCCCGCTATGGCCGCTTCTACTCCAAGGACGGCCCGGCCAATTACTTTGCCGGCGGATACACCAATCCGCGGATCGAAGAGCTGCTGAAGCAGGGCCGGGCGGTGACCGACCCGGCCAAGCGCAAGGCCATCTACACCGAGGTTTACAAGATCGCCAATGAAGAGCATCCCATTGTGATGCTGTGCATGCTGCCCATGACCCATGCCTGGCTCAAAAAAGTGAAAAACTTCAAATTCTCCAAACAGGGCGATCTGGCCCTGAAAGACGGCGGCCTGGCCAACGTGTGGCTGGCTGAATAACCGAGCCGCGCCGGGGGGTGTTTCGCCTCCCGGCGCGCGATGGAAAACATGGCATCAACAAAAAACAAAATGCTGCGCCGTTTTCTGAAGCGCAAACTGGCCGTAGCCGGGGCAATCCTGGTTCTGTTCGTTCTGGGCGTGGCGTTTTTGGGCCCTGTCCTGGTCTCCCACAGCCCGGTGAAAATGAATATCCGGGGCGCCTTGCAGGGCCCCAGCGCCGAACATTGGCTGGGAGTCGACCACCGGGGAAGGGACACCCTGGCCCGCCTGGCCTTTGGTGCGGGCATCTCGCTCAAGGTGGGGCTGATGGCCACCGGCATTGCCCTGCTATTGGGCGTGACCCTGGGATCGGCCTCGGGCTATTTGGGCGGCCTGACAGACTCCTCTGTCATGCGGGCCATGGACGCGCTCATGGCTTTTCCGGGCATACTCCTGGCCCTGGCCCTGGTCTCGGTGCTGCAGCCGGGCATACCTTCCCTGGTCATAGCCCTAGGGGTGGTTTCCATCCCCCGTTTTTCCCGGATCGCCCGGGCGGCGGTTCTGCAGAAAAAAAGCCTGGACTATGTGCAGGCGGCCCGGGCCCTGGGCAAGCGCCGTTGGGCCATTTTAGCTTCCGACATCCTGCCCAATTGCCTAAGCCCCATAATCGTGCAGGCCACCTTGACCCTGCCCTCGGCCATTTTGGGTGAAGCGGCCTTAAGCTTTCTGGGCCTGGGCACGCCTCCCCCGGCTCCGTCCTGGGGGCGCATGCTCAACGAAGCCCGGGGTTTCATGGAGATCAACCCGGAGCTGGCCGTCTACCCCGGAGCGGCCATCTTCCTCACCGTACTTGGCTTCAACCTGCTGGGGGACGGCCTTCGGGACGTATTGGACCCCCGGCAGTCATAATCAATGCTCACCGTGGAAGGAAAACCATGAGCCAATATGAATTGGATCGGTTCACAAAGGACTTGCTTGACCGGCTTTTGGAGGGTTATCAGGGCGAAAGCGGGGACACCGGCTTGACCGCCCGGCTCAACACCCAATACCAGGCCGCCCTAAAAGAGAAACTTACCAAACCGGTGCTGGACTTTTTTCAAAGCCTTTTGGAGCAAAAGGACTCATCCAGCATATCTCCCCAGGCCTTTGGCTTCAATTATGAAGACCTGGCCCGCCTGGCCGTGCACCATGCATCAATAGACGAGCATGGCGTAACCCTGGGGGGACGCCTGGCTCAGGCCGTGCCCATAAAGGAGCAGGCCAGCGCCCGGATCGCCGAATATATGGCCAATAAGGATATCGAGGCCCCCAGCGGGATACAGCTTTGGGGGCGCATCCAGGAAAACCGGGCCCGCATCATGCAGGCCCTGGGCATGAATGATGAGGAATGGAGCAGCTATCAAGGCCAGCTCAAACACCGCATAAACGATGTGAAGACCCTGTCCAAATGCATCGAGCTGCCCAGTGAAGCCATCGCCGAGGTCACCCGGGTGACCGAAACCTACCGCATGCGGCTGACGCCCTATTACGCCAGCCTTATTATGCCCGGGACGGTCAATGACCCGGTGCTCCTGCAATCGGTGCCCACCGCCGAGATGGTGGACAACGTGGGCGAAGAACTGCCCCCGGTGGCATCGGATCATTCTCCGGCCCGGCTGGTGGACCAGTTCTACCCCAGGGTGCTGACCATAAAAGCGACCAACATGTGCGCCATGTACTGCACCCACTGCCTGCGCATCGCCCATATCGGCAGCCACGATCAGGTGTACGGCAAAGAGGCCTATAAAGAGGCTCTGGACTATATCCGCAGTAACGAGCTGATTCGGGACGTGCTGGTCACCGGCGGCGATGCCTTTGCCCTGCCCAACAAACACTTGGCCTGGCTGCTTGAGGAACTGGACAGCATCGGCCATGTGAAGGTGAAACGCCTGGGCACCCGTATTCCGCTCACAGCGCCCATGCGGGTGGACGACGAGCTTTTGGACATCCTGGAAGCCAGCGATGACAAGGGGCCGGTGCGGGTGGTGGTCCAGATCAACACGGCCCAGGAGATCACCCCCACAAGCGCCGAGGCCTTCAGAAAAATCAGCCGCCGGGTGACCTCGGTGATGAACCAGGCCGTGCTGCTCCGGGGAATAAACGACACCCGCACCAAGATGTGGAAGCTTTGCGAAACCATCCACGAGGCTCACGTGCGTCCCTACTATGTATTCAATTGTTCATACCGCAATCCCCAATACACTCACATGCGGGTGCCGCTGGAAGTGGGGCAGGATATAGTGGAGAGCATGTACGGCAATATATCCGGCGACGCCATACCGCGCTACATAGCCACGGCCGGGGGCAAGGTTCCCCTGCACCGCAGCAACATAGTAAAGGTGCAAGACGGCATGATCACCTTGAAAAAGCCCTGGTCCGGGGAGATAGCCTCATACCCCGACGCCGATGCGGCCTTGTATGCCGCGGATGATGACTTCGCCTTTAAGCGGCACAAAGGATGATTTTATGTTTTCCGGGCAATATGCATTGGACTGGGCCAACAAGCATCTGGATGAGATGACCCGCCTTTTGGAAGAGGTGGTGCTGATCAACAGCCACACCGCCAACAAGGCCGGGGTGGACGCCGTAGGCCGGGTTTTTCAACGTGAGCTTGCGGCCATCGGCCTGGAGGTAGCTAAAGCGCCCCAGCCTGAACACGGCGACCTGCTCACCGCCTCCACCAAAGCCGCAGGAGACTCCGGCAATATCCTGCTCTGCGGCCATATGGACACGGTTTTTCCGGTGGACAGCGATTTCAATTGGTTCCGCAGTGAAAACGGCAAGTGCTTCGGCCCCGGGGTGGCGGACATGAAGGGCGGCCTGGTGGTGGCGCTTTTCGCCCTCAAGCTGCTGAACGAACAAGGGCTCTTGGCGGATACTCCGCTGAGGTTCCTGCTCAATAGCGACGAGGAGACCGGCTCCCCAATCTCGGCTCCGGTGATCAAGGGCCTGGCCGACCAGAGCGCCGCCGCCTTGGTGTTTGAATGCGGCGGTGAAGGCGGCCGGGTGGTCACCGGGCGCAAGGGCAAATTGGGGCTGATGCTCACGATCAAGGGCCAGGCCGGTCACGCGGGCTATCCCGGTGCGGTCAAGTCAAGCGCCCTGTTGGAACTGGCCCACAAGATCATCGCCCTGGAAGACCTGAACGGCCTGGAGCCCGGTTTCACCCTGAATGTGGGCAGGGCTCAAGGCGGCACGGCCCCCAACGTTATCGCCGATTACGCCGAAGCCATGATCGATGTACGGCTGCCGGATGCGGAATCCGAGGCTGAACTTACTGGTGAGATAGACCGCCTGGCCAGCCAAGCGCAAGTGAGGGGAACCAAGTCTCATATCAAGAGGATCACTGGCAGGCCCGCCATGCCGGCCTCCAAGGCCAACCTGGCCCTGTTCGGGAAGCTGAAGTCCGCCGCCGCAGAGCTGGGGATGGAACTGGAGCACGAGTTCCGGGGCGGTGTGAGCGACGCCAATTTCATTGCAGCCCAAGGCGCCGCGGTGCTGGACGGCCTGGGGCCGGTGGGCGGCAATGACCATAGCGAACTGGAATACATCAACCGGCAAAGTCTGGCCGAACGCACAGCCCTGACCGCTTTGATGATTTCGGATTTGGCCAAAAGCCCTTCTTAGAGGGAACCTTTGCACAGCTGAAAGGAGCCAAAAGCATGAACATCGATGCTGTTGAACAGGGCTTTCAGGCTACCCCCGACGGCAAATGCTCCCGGGCCGGAGGGGGGATGGTGGCGGCGGCCTTTCCCCAGGCGGCCCGGGCCGGGGCCGCCATGCTGCAAATGGGCGGCAATGCGGCGGACGCGGCGGCGGCGGCGGCCCTGTGCCTGGGGGTGTGCGAACCCCAGGCCAGCGGGCTGGGCGGTCAAAGCATGGCCCTCTTACACATGGATGGCCGCAGCTTTTTCCTGGACGGCGCGGGCAGGGTGCCGGCTTTGGCCACTTTGGAGGAATTCGGGGCAGAGGATGTCAAGCTGGGCTACAAGGCCACCTCGGTGCCCACCACCCCGGCGGTGCTTGGCTACATGGTGCGCCATTACGGCAAGCTGAAATGGAGCCAGATTGTGGAACCCGCCATGGCCGCAGCGGCCGGGGGCTACCGGATCACCATGCTTCAGCACAGGCTGCAGGCCAGGGAGCTGCCCAACTTCGCCAAGGTGCCCTCGGGATCGGGAGCGCATTATTTTCTGAAAAGCCCCACAAAGCCCTATGCCGAGGGCGATCTTTTCAAACAGCCGGACCTGGCCAACCTTCTGGAAACCCTGGCCGCTGAAGGGCCGGAGACGTTTTACCAGGGAGAGACCGCCCGTAAAATTGATCAGGACATGCGGACCCACGGCGGCTTTTTGCGCTATGCCGACCTGGCCCAGGTTCCCTGGCCCGTGGAGCGGCCCGCGCTGCATTCGTCCTACCGGGGCCTTGATATCATATCAGGCCCTCCCCCGGCGGCGGGGCGCAGTTTGTTTGTATTGCTGAAGCTGTTGGAGCGCAAGTCCGGGGAGCACTGGCGGCAGGACAACCCCCAAGCTTGCTGGGATCTGGCCCTGGCCATCCGCAGCGTGCTTCTGGAGCGCCGGGCCAATCCCAAGCACCCCGATGAGTATCAGGCGGAGCTTGACTCGATCCTGCATGACCCCGACGCCCTGGAGCATCTGCCCCAAAGCCTGGCCAGGCCGGGCGACCCGGGAGGCCAGACCACCCACATTTCAGCCATGGACAAATGGGGCAACGCGGTGGGCGTCACCCAGTCGGTGAACCTGGTCTACGCCTCCAAGGCGGCGGCCGAGGGGCTGGGCTTTTTATACAATGATTACCTGTTGGATTGTAACACCACAGATTTCGCCCACCCCAATTACCTGCGGCCCGGCGGCAGTCCCGCCTCCTTTGTGGTGCCCCTCATGGTTATGCTCGAGGGCGAACCCTGGCTGGTCACCGGCAGCCCGGGCACCGAGCGCATACTGTCCACCGTGGCCCAATTTCTGGTTCACGTGATAGACGGCGGCCTGCCCATCAGCGAGGCCATGCAGCGTCCCCGGCTGCATTATTCCCCCGAAGAAATCTTGAGCATGGAGGCCGGGCGCTTCGATCCCAAGGTGGTGGAATATCTGCGGAGCCGGGCGCGCAAGTTCTCTCCCAGACAGGATCACTCCTTTTACCTGGGGGCCATCCACTCTGTATTGCACTGCCGGACCAGGGATGAATTCCAGGGAGTGGCCGAGATGCGCCGCGATGGAGCCGCCGCCGGCTGCTGATCCGGCCATGGGGGCCGACCCATACGGGCTCCGGCCCAAAAAACCTGTAAACCCGCCCGCCCGGGAGTCTCCGGCGGGCAAAGCCACCCCGCCGCTGGATTGCAGCTTCAATTCGCCATATATGCCCAATAACTGCATTGGTTTCAGATAGATCTTGACAGAGCTGCAAATTGCCCATATAATGATTTAGTGTTTCAAATAATAAAACAAATTAGTGAGATTATTTATTCACAGATTGTTTTAAATCCTAGCATAGCAAAAAATAGTATTCTCATTTCTATACATGAAACAAATCCAGCCTGGATGAAATGGCATGACTAAAAACGGACAAGGCGCATCCACAATCCAAAAAGCCTTGGACGCCCTGTTGCTCTTTAAGCAAAAGCCCAAGTGGACCTTTGGCGAACTGCAAGCCGAACTGGGCTATAACAAGTCCACCCTTTCACGCATCCTGGCGGTGCTGGTCAGCAATCATTTCCTCAGTAAAACCAAGCCGTCGCGCTATGAGCTTGGCCTGAATCTATTTTTGCTGGGCCGTTCGGTGGAGCCCGAACAGCGCCTGCGCAGAGCGGCCCTGCCCGAAATGGAAGCTCTGTCCCGGAAAGTCGGCCTAACGGTGCATCTTGGAATCCTGGAAGCCGCTCAGGTGGTGATCATAGCCAAGGCCGAGCCCCAGACCCGCATGCAGATGATCTCCCGGGTGGGGGCCGTGGTTCCGGCTCATTGTACCGGGCAGGGCAAGACCCTGCTGGCCCATTCCAGCCCCGAGCTGGTGCAAAACATCATAGACACCCACGGGCTCACCAGATTCACGCCCAACACCATCTGCACCGCCAATCACCTGCGCCAGGAACTGGACCGTATCAGGGAGCGGGGATATGCGGTGGATCATTCCGAGCACGAACGCCATTTAATATGCGCAGGCATCCCCATCCAGAACCGGGAGGCGGGCATACTGGCCGCCTTGAGCATAACCGGCACGGTGGTTGATTTTCCCGATGAGCAGTCACTTGAGCCGGTGCTGGTTCAGCTAAAAGAAACCAGGGCAAAAATCATGGCGGCCATGGGTCATCCGGAACCCGGCGGCGCCCAAGCAGCGGAGAGTTGAGCATGGATCACAGCCACACCATCCCCAAGCCCAGCCTGGACGTACTCACCATGGGAGAAACCATGATGGCCTTCGAGGCCCTGGAGCCCGGCCCGTTCCGGGAAAACCGGCTGCTGAAAAAATGGATCGGAGGGGCCGAGGACAATGTGGTCATCGGTCTGGCCCGGCTGGGTTTCAGCTGCGGGTGGTTCTCCAGGCTGGGTGATGATGAGTTCGGGCATGAGATCCTGCGCACCATCCGGGGCGAAGGGATCGACGTTTCCCGGGTGATTATGGACCCCGATGCCCAAACCGGAGTGTTTTTCGTGGAGTCGGCGGGTATGGGAGACCCCCGCTGCTATTATTACCGCCGCCATTCAGCCGCCAGCCGCCTTTCGGTGGCGGACCTGGACCCGGAATATATGGCCTCGGCCCGCTATCTGTATCTCACCGGTATCACTTCCGCCATAAGCACCACGGCCCAAGAGGCTTCCCAAGAATACATACGCATCGCCCTGGAGCATAAACGCAGCCTGGTCTTTGATCCCAATCTCCGTCTGAAAATCATGGATCTGGCCGAGTCCCGCCGGGTCCTGATTCCCATGATGCAAAAGAGCCATTACGTGCTGCCCGGGGACCAGGAGCTTATGCTGCTGATGGAAAGCCCGGACCTGGATCAGGCCATAGAGCGGGCCCATGGCATGGGTATTGCGAATCTGGTCATAAAACAGGGTTCAAAAGGAGCTTTGCTGGCCCTTCATGGCCAGGACCCGGTGCACCTGCCCCCGGTGAAGACTCCCAAACCCGTGAGCAGCATGGGGGCCGGGGACTGCTTTGCAGCCGGGTTTTTGGCCGGACTGCTGAAAGAAAGGCCCTTGCAGGAATGTGTTCGCTGGGGCAACGCCCTGGGCGCTTTTTGTGTTTTGGGCAGCGGCCCTTATCAGACCCTGCCCGATTACCCCGAATTCATCAGCTTCGTCAAAGGTGAAGAAACTGTTAACCGTTAATGGGCTGTCCTTGATAAATCAGCGCAGGACTGCCGCATAAAGCTCAAACATGGAGTAGATAAAAAATGCAAGCCAAGGATTTCAAAGGAATAATCCCCCCCATCATGACCTCCTTCACCAAGGACGGCCAAATCTACGAAAAAGGAACCCGTGAAATCGTGGATTTCATAGTGCCTCACGTCCAGGGCCTGTATCCCTGCGGCACCTATGGCAGCGGTCCCATGATGTCCATCAGCGAACGCAAAAAGGTGGCGGAGATAATCTTGGATCAGGTGGCCGGCCGGGTTCCGGTGATCATGCACGTGGGCACCGCCGACACCGTAACCACGGTGGATCTGGCCCGCCATGCCCAGGAGCACGGGGCCAAGGGCGTGGGAGCCATCTGCCCCTACTATGTGCATCATGACGATGAGGCGGTTTACACCCACTTCAAGAGCCTGATTGATGCGCTGGATCTGCCGGTGTTCCTCTATGACAATCCCGGCGCTTCGGGCTACAAGATCTCGGACAAGGTCCTGGTGCGTCTGGCCAAAGCGGGCCTGGCCGGGGTGAAGGACAGCACCTTTGACATCGTCAATTACTACCTCACCAAGATGGCGCTCAAGGACTTTCCCGATATGAACCTGATCAGCGGCACCGAAGCGGTGTTTGTGGCGGCCTTTGATGCGGGCGCCCAAGCCGCGGTCACCGGCCTGGCCAACGTTTATCCGGACTTCATGGCCCAGTTCTATCAGGAATATCTTTCGGGCGACCGTGAAAAGGTCATGGCCACCCAGGAAAAGGTGCTCCTTGCCCGCAAGATAATGAAATACGGACCCACGGTGCCCACCTGCCATGCCATCTTGAAGATGCGCGGCATTGACGGCGGCTATCCCCGTCTGCCCTACACCCCGGTGTCGGAGGAGATAGAAGCCAAGGTGAAAGAGGGTCTGACCGGTATAGGCCTTTTGTAGGCTGAAGGTATTCAAGCGCCTGCCGGGACCGGGCGGCCATGACCGCACAGCCGCCCGGCCCGGCCGGCTCATGCCCGGACCAGGCATCCCGGCTGCCGATGGAGCTTGGCGGCCGGTCCATGATCCCCAGGGGAAGAAGCGCATGGCTGATAATGACCGCACCGAAAGGCTCATCGCCGTAATCGACATGGGCACCACCAACACCCGTCTGACCCTCATGAACCCCAGGGGCGAGGCCAAGTCCATGGCCCGGGGGGCTTTTGGGGTGAAAGACCGGGCCGCCAGCGGAGACCGCCAAGTGCTGCTGGACGGGCTGCACGGTCTGTTGAATCAGGCTTTGGACCGGCTGGGTTTGCCCCCGTCGGCGGTGGAGCTGCTCATTTCTTCGGGCATGATAACCTCTGAGATCGGACTCAAGGAAATCCCCCATCTCATTGCTCCGGTTAGCAAGGAGGACCTGGCCCGCAACAGCCAGCTGGTAAGCATGCCCGAGATCGGCCCGGCCCCGGTGGTCTTCATACCGGGCATAAAAAACCGGGTGGAGGGGGAGGGCCTGGAGGCCTGGTGCCAGATGGACTTCATGCGGGGGGAGGAAACCCAGGTCATGGGGGCCATGGAGCTTTACGGCATTGAGGCCCCGGCCAGCTTCATCTTCCTGAGCTCCCACACCAAGCTGATAGATGTTGACCAAAAGGGGCGCATCAGCCGCAGTTTCACCACCTTGAGCGGCCAGATATTCGATGCGTTGCGCAACCGTTCCTTACTGACCAGCTCCCTGCCCAGAGAGGACCCGGAGCGGCTGCCGCTGGAAAGCCTCATACAGGGAGTGGAGGCGGGACTTAAGTACGGGCTGTTGCGCACCGGGATGATCGTGCGGTTTATGGACGTGCTGGTGGGCAGCACCCCCAATGAGCGCCTGGCCTTTCTGGAAGGCATCGTGGCGGCCTCCGACCTGCGGGCGATCAAGAGCGGCTATCCCCATATGCGCTCCCGGGTGTATCTTTTGGGCGACCGGGTGCGCTGCCAGGCCTATGAACAGGTGCTGAAGGCCCACCTGGATTCCCGGGCCGAATACCGTTATCTGGGTGATGAAAGCATGGATCTTTCCGGCCAGCGGGGCGCTTTTGAAATAGCCCTGCTGCGCAACGAGCTTGGCTAGGAAGCTGCTTTTGGGCGTAGGGCTGCCACAGGTTCAGCCTGCGGGCCTGCCTGCAATATGCGCCGGAGCGTGTATAATTGCCGGATCAATACCACTGCATGACCAATCAGGAGAGTATTACAATGGCAAGCGTATCCGTAAAAAGAATGTTTCATACCGGAATCACCGTGGAAGACCTGACTTACTCGATCAACTTTTTCTGTGATGTCCTGGGGTTTGAACTGATGGACCGCAACCCCCGTAAATCCGAGAACCAATCCTTTGTGACCGGCTGTCCCGGGGCGGAAGTGGAAGTAGCCTATATCGCCGGGCCCGGCCACCAGCTGGAGCTGATCGCCTATTCCGCACCGGCGGACCGCAAAACATACAAACCCCGCATGGTGGATGTGGGCAGCGTGCATCTTTGCCTGGTGGTGGATGACGTGGTGGCGGCGGCCAAGGCCTGCCAAGACTTTGACCCCAGCATAAAGACCCTTTCCCCCAGCCCCCTGACCGTGGATGCCGGACCCAATAAAGGCAATCAGATTATTTTCATCCAGTTGCCCGACGGGTTCACGGTTGAATTCACCACCCGCTTAAACGACTGAAAAAAACCTACTTAATTCGGCAACCTGGGGACTGACACGGTAGAGCCTGATACCATGACGCAAACTTATGGCAACTACATATTAACCCCGAACCGGGAGAATGCGCCATGAGCGCCCAATGCGATCTGCTGATCAAAAACGGTATGTTGGTTGATCCGGCCAATAACATCCACTCACCCATGGACCTTGCCATCAAGGATGGCCGCATAAGCCAAGTTTCCGAAGACATCGCCCCGGACAAGGCAGGCCAATGTCTGGATGCAAAAGGCCTGCATGTACTGCCGGGGATCATAGATCTGCATGTGCATGTGGCTTCTGCATTCCGGGCCAAGTTCGGCCACCGCATGATGGCTCTGGCCGGAGTAACCTGCGCCCTGGATATGTCCGGACCGGTGGAGGATGCCATCCAGGGGGCCAAAGATCACGGCGCGGGGCTGTCGATTGCCTGCATCCACAAGGTGCAGCCCGGTGAAACCGTGAGCGGCCCCGACCCCGGCATGGCCGAACTCAAGGACCTCACCCGGGACTGCATGGCCCATGGGGCCATAGGTCTGAAGATCCTGGGCGGACACTTCCCCCTGACTCCGGAAGCCACCTCCCGCAGCATCGAAGCGGCAGCCGGTGAGGGCGCATATGTATCCATTCATGCCGGGACCAGCGCCACCGGTTCAAACCTGGACGGAGCCTTGGAGGCCATCGGCCTGGCCCAGGGGCGTCCCCTGCACCTGGCCCATGTCAATTCCTATTGCCGGGGGCTCAAAAAGACCCCGGCGGCCGAAGCGGAAACCGTCATAGCCAAACTCAAGGAAAACCCCAATATCTGTTCAGAGTCATACTTGAGCCGCATAAACGGCACCAGCGCCCGCCTGGCAAACGGCAAACCGGCGAGCCTGGTCACCGCCACCTGCCTCAAACAGGGAGGCTATGAGCCCAACCGGGCGGGCATGGAGGCTGCCATACTTGAGGGCTGGGCCATGCTGCACCTGGAGGCTGGAGGCGTGGTGGGTCTGGCGGCGGGCCCGGACGCCTTGGAATACTGGCGGCGGCGTGAGGGCAACCTGGGCTGCAGCTTCAGGGTCAACCCCCCGGACGCCCGCTTTGTGCTGGCTCCGGCCAAACGCCCGGACGGCTCTTTTGTGGTGGACTGCATCTCCACCGACGGCGGCGGCATACCGCGCAACTCCATTGTGGACCATGGCCTCGCCCTGGTGCGCACCGAAGCCTTGAGCCTGGAGGAGTTTGTAACCAAGACCAGCTTCAATCCGGCCCGCATCCTCGGCCTGGGCAATAAGGGCAGCCTGAGCCCTGGCAATGACGCCGATGTGAGCATTGTGGACTTGGAGCGTCTCAAACCGGTCACCGCAGTGGCCAACGGCCAGGTGATAATGCATCAAGGATTGGTTATGGGCCGGGGCGCCAGGTTCATCACCACTCCGGCGGGCCTGGACTATGTGAAGGAACAGGGTCTGGACGCCATCGTGGTTGATCCGGCCCGGACCCCGTTTTTGAAGATGCGCTGACCTTTTGGGCGGGATGCAACCCCCCGGCCCGCAAGTCTCCGCCGCATGAATTACCAATCGGCCCCGCGGCACTGATGCCGCGGGGCCGATTTATCTTAACCTATCGGCTCCTATTAAACCGGACCGGCAACCTCATGCTGGGGAAAGAAAACGCCCCAGATGCCGCTCCACCGGTTCGCCCTTGTCCAGGGCCACCTGGCCGTTCATGAACACCATATCAATACCCACCGGATGCTGCCGGGGATTTTCAAAAGTGGCCTGGTCGGCGATGGTGTCGGGATCAAAGAGAACCAAATCGGCCGTGTAGTCCGGAGCGATCACGCCCCGGTCCTTGAAGCCCAAAAGCCGGGCGGGCAGGGAGGTCATCTTGCGCACCGCGTCTTCCAGGGTCAAATCGCCCAAGGTCCGCACATGATGGGCAATGGCCCGGGGGAAGGTGCCGAAGGCCCGGGGATGGGGCTTGCCCGAGCGGGGCAGGCCGTCCGAGCCGAACATCACGAAGGGCAGCTTGATAAAGCCGGACTGGACCTTTTGGTCCATGGCGTGGTTGATGATATTCACCACGCCGTCTTCCTCCAAAAGCAAGGTCCTGACGAATTCATTGTTGGGCAGTCCGGCCTCCCGGGCCAGCTCGGCCAGGGTGCGCCCCTCCATCCGGGGGCTGCGTTCCGACTTCACCCGCGCAATGGCCACCTTGTCATAGCCGATCCAGGAAATGCGGCCCTGCTCTATGCCGGTCAGGATCTTATCCCGCAGGGCAGGGTCCTCAAGGCGTTTGAGGCATTCAGCCAGCCCGCCCTCCATGCACCAGGAGGGCAGCAGGGTCAAAAGGTTGGTGGACGAGGCCAGATATGGATAGAAATCTCCGGTGAGTTCTATCTCTTCAGAGCCTTTTTGCAAAAGCTCCAGCATTTGGCCGGCCAGGTGCCAGTTGGGCCTGCCCATGATCTTGAGGTGCGAGATATTCACCCGGGCTCCGGAGCGGCGGCCGATCTCCAGGGCCTCCTCCACCGCCTGCAGCACCTGGTTGGTTTCATTGCGTATGTGGGTGGCGTAAAAAGAGCCCTTGTCCGCCACCACTTTGCAAAGCTCCACCATTTCATCGGTCTGGGCAAAGACCCCGGGAGGATAGATCAGGCCGGAGGACATGGCCACCGCCCCGTCGTCCAGGGCTTTTGCCAATAGCTCCTTCATGGCGTCAAGCTGTTTGGGCGTGGGCGCACCGGGATCAAAGCCCATCACCGCCGCCCGGATGGTGCCGTGCCCCACCATGCAGGCGGCATGGGTGCCCATCCCGCAGGCGTCCATGCGCTGGCCGTATTCCGCAAAAGTGCGCCAGGGGTCTTCCATCCAGCCCATGCTGGAGCCCACATATGCCTTGACTTCCTCGGTCCGTTCGGGATTCAAGGGGGCCACGGACATGCCGCAGTTGCCGCACACTTCCGTGGTCACTCCCTGGCGAAGCTTGTAGGCCTTGCCGGGGTTCTGCATCAAATACAAATCCGCATGGGAATGTATGTCTATGAATCCGGGCGAGAGGGTCAATCCGCCAGCGTCCACCAGCCTGTCCGCCCGGGCTTCCAGACCGGGCTCCACCGCGGCAATGCGCCCGTCCTTTATACCCACGTCAGCCGGCCGGCCGGGGCCGCCCAGGCCGTCCACCACATTAGCGCCTTTTATAAGTATATCAAATGAACCGCTCATCACAGCCTCCCTGCTTGTGTTAGGCCACCCGGCGTACCTAATAGAGGGCCTGGCGGCCCAATCCATCAAGCAGCCAAGCGGCTTTTGGGATCAAATATTACTCTCGGCCAGCCAGCATTTCACGCCATGTACATCACTGATCTTGAACAAAGGCGGCCTGGACTCTTTGCACTTGGGCATGGCATGGCCGCAGCGCGGGGCGAAAAGACAGCCCGGGGGCAGCCGGATCAGGTTGGGCACCATGCCCGGAATCTCCTTCAGATCCTTTTTGCCCTCGGTGAACTTGCGGCCCAGCTTGGGTATGGACTCAATCAGGCCGATGGTGTAGGGATGCTGGGGGTTTGTAAACAGGGTGTCTATGGGGGTGTACTCCACCACCTCACCGGCATACATGACCACCACCGAGTCGCTCACCTCGGCGATGACCCCCAGATCGTGGGTGATCATCATCACCGCCATGCCCAATTCCTCTTGCAGTTCCAGAATCAGCTTGAGTATCTGGGCCTGGATGGTGACATCCAGGGCGGTGGTGGGTTCGTCGGCAATGAGCAGCTGGGGCCGGCAGGCCAAGGCCATGGCGATCATGGCCCGCTGGCGCATTCCCCCGGAGAGCTGGTGGGGGAATTCGTGCACCCGCTTATTTGGAGCCGGGATGCCCACCATGCCCAGCATCTCGGCGGACTTGGCCATGGCGTCTTTCAGCGACATGCCCTGGTGGGTGACGAATGTCTCCGCGATCTGATCGCCCACGGTATAGACCGGGTTCAGCGAGGTCATGGGCTCCTGGAAGATCATGGATATCTTGTTTCCCCGGATCTCGCGCATCTGGGGCATGGAGGCCTGCACCAAGTCCATGCCGCCAAAACCGATGCTGCCGGACATGATGCGCCCCGGCGGATCGGCCACCAGGCGCATGATGGAAAGAGCGGTCACGCTTTTCCCGCAGCCCGACTCACCCAAAATGCCCAGGGTTTTGCCTTGGGCGATATCGAAATCAACTCCGTCTACCGCCCGCACCACACCTTCGGGGGTGAAGAAGTAGGTCCTCAAGTCTTTTATGCTTAGAAGTGTTTCCATATATCACGTATGCAAATGGCAGCTTACAAAGTGGCGCGGGGCCACCTCGGTCCGGGCGGGCTCTTCATGCCGGCATATATCCATCACCATGGGACAGCGGGTGTGGAAGCGGCATCCCGACGGGGGGTTTATGGGGCTGGGCACATCTCCGGTGAGCATTTTACGTTTTAGGCGCCTGGCCTTGCCTCCGGCGGCGGCCACCGGCACCGCTTCCATCAGGGCCATGGTGTAGGGGTGCTTGGGATTCGTGTATAGCTCCCGGTCGCTGGCCGCCTCCACCAGTTTGCCCAAATACATCACCGCGATCCGGTCGCTCACATGCTCCACCACGCTCAAATCGTGGGCGATGATCAGGTACGAGATGTCAAACTTATCTTTCAAAGACTCCAAAAGGTTGATCACCTGGGCCTGAATGGAAACATCCAGGGCTGAAACCGGCTCGTCGGCCACTATTATTTCGGGGTTCATGGCCAGGGCCCGGGCTATGCCGATCCGCTGGCGCTGGCCCCCGGAAAACTCATGGGGATAGCGCGCCATTTGGTCCGCCTGCAGGCCCACCGCGGCCAGCAGTTCGGCCACCTTTTCGCGCCATTGATCCGGGGGCACCAGCTTATGAAAGCGCAAGGCCTCGCCCACGATGTCCCTCACCCGCATACGCGGATTTAAGGACGAGTAGGGGTCCTGGAAAATTATCTGCATGCGGGTGCGCAGGTCGACCAGATCGGCCCCGCTGGATCCGGCGACATCTTTTCCCTGAAATATGATCTTGCCCGCGGTGGGCTCATACAACCGCACCAGGCAGCGGCCCACCGTGGACTTGCCGCAGCCCGATTCGCCCACCAGGCCCAGGGTTTCGCCGGGCTTGATGTAAAAACTCACCCCGTCCACCGCATAGACCTGGCCCACGGTCTGGCGCAACAGTCCCTTGCGGATGGGGAAATGTTTTTTCAGCCCCTCCACCTTGAGCATGTAGCCATTGTTATTATTCGCGCCCATCAGCTTTTCCTCAAATGGGGGTCAATCAGGTCCCGCAGGGCGTCGCCCAAAAGGTTTATGCCCAAGGCGCTGAAGAAGATGGCCAGTCCGGGGAAGGCGGCCAGCCACCATTGCAGCAGCATGTAGTCCCGGCCTTCGGCCAGCATCATGCCCCAGCTGGGAGTGGGCGGCTGGATGCCCAGGCCCAGAAAGCTCAAGAGCGATTCGCGGATGATGGCCCGGGCCACCTCCACCGTGCCCAAGACCAGTATGCTGGGCATAAGGTTGGGCAGGATGTGGCGTCTCAGGATGCGGGCGGTGGAAAGGGCCAGGGCCGAGGCGGCCAGCACGAATTCTTGTTCGCGGAACTTCATGGTCTCGACCCGGGTCACCCGGGCGAAGACCGGCCAGCCCGTGAAACCCAGAGCGATGATTATGTTTTGCAGGCTGGGACCCAAGACGGCCACCAGGCTCATGGCCAGTAGTATGAAGGGAAATCCCATCATGCTGTTGACCATAAACGAAATCACCGAATCCACCCAGCCCCCGTAAAAACCGGCCAGAAGCCCCAGGGTGACTCCGATGAGAACCATTACAATGGCCGCCGACACCCCCACCAAAAGGCTCACCCGGGTGCCGTACATGATGCGGCTCAAAAGATCGCGCCCCAGGTGGTCGGTGCCCAATAGATGGCCCGCTTTGCTGTTCGCCATCCAAATGGGGGCTTTGAGGCGGGCCATGATATTCTGTTTATAGGGATCGTGGGGCGCCAGCCAGTTGCAAAAAAGCGCCGTGAATACGATGCACAAAATTAAAAAGCCGCCCAACACCCCCAGGCGAAGGGACCACATCTTGCGCAGAACCAGACTTAAGGTGCTGGGCTTTGCCTCCTCCGCCGCGGTGAGTTCGGTGAATGTTTCTACGCTCTGGGACATGTTTTCCTCTAAGCTTGAGATCATCAGTGGATGAAGCCGGTTACCGAGTGTCACTCCAAACGGATGCGCGGATCAATGATAGCGGCCAGAATATCGGCGATCAGGTTTCCCAAAACGGCGAACATGGCGAAGATGACCACAATGGCCTGCACCACAGGGTAGTCGCCGATCCGGATGGAATCCACCGCCAGGCGGCCCAGCCCGGGCCAGGCGAATACGGTCTCGGTCACCACCGCCCCACCCAAAAGCGCCCCGGTCTGCATGCCCAAGACGGTCACCAAAGGGATGGCCGCATTTTTGAATGCGTGCTTCACCAGCACCTTACGTTCGGCCAGGCCCTTGGCCCGGGCGGTGCGGATGTAGTCCTGATTAAGCACGTCCAGCATGCCCGAGCGCACCAGGCGCATGTTGATGGGCAGTATCCAGGAGCCCAGGGTGACGGCGGGCAGCACCAGATGGGCTATGCTGTCCGAGCCCGATATGGGAAGCCATTTGAGCCACACCCCGAATATGATAATCAGCATGATGCCGAACCAGTAAAGGGGCAGGGCCTGGCCCACCAGGGCCATGAAGGTGGCGCAATTGTCCATCAAAGAATAGCGTTTTATGGCGGATAAAACGCCTATGGGAATTGAGATCAGATTAACGAAAATCAGGGAGGCCAAGGCAAGTTTAAGGGTGGCTGGGAAGTTTTCCCTGATCAACCGCATGGCCGGAATCTTGGCCACGAACGAGTCCCCGAAATCGCCGCTGGTCACCACCTTGCCCAAAAAGGACAAGTATTGAACG
Source organism: Desulfarculaceae bacterium (assembly GCA_963675675.1). GTDB lineage: Bacteria > Desulfobacterota > Desulfarculia > Desulfarculales > Desulfarculaceae > Dethiosulfatarculus. Next base: position 4,226,537 of record OY776512.1, on the reverse strand, counting down.
ATCACCGGGCGGTCCAGGCCCATTTCCTTTTTGAACTGGGCGATGTCCTCCATCTCGGCCTCGGGCGGCAGCAGCAAAAGGGCGGGGTCCGTGTTCAGAAACAGCAGGAAAAACGAAATCGCCGATATTACCAGGCAGACCCCGATGGCTTGCAGTAAGCGTCGAATTATGTATGTGCGCATTTAAGGGCCAATCCGGAACAGGTTTGGGTTGTTTGCCTCATGCATTATGGCCGGTTTGGTGATTGGCGCCGCCATCCGGAAATTTGCGCTAAGGCCATAATCGCCGCCCGGACCGTGCGGCTTTGATAATTAAGCTGCACGGTCCGGGATGAGCTCAGTTTACTTGGTCCATTTGGCGTACTGCAGCAGCATGTACTCATAGGGCATTACGGCCACGTCCAGATCTTTTTGGGCGGCGTTGATCTGGTACTTCAGGAAAAGCGGTATCCAGTAGACTTGTTCCACGACGCGTTTCTGGGCTTTGACATAAAGCTCTTTGCGCTTGGCGGGGTCTTCGGTCTCGCGGGCCTCGGTCAGCCATGCGTCGATCTGGTCGTCGGGCGCGTAGCACTTGGATTCCTTTTTGCGGAACCAGGACGGCATGATGCCCTCCGCGTCGAACACAAAGCCGGTGCCCCAGCCATAGTTTCCGATGCCGGTTATCTTGCCGGTGTTGCGCAGTTTGATCACCGAGCCGATGTTGCCCCGGTAGTCGTGCAGTTTCACCTTGATGCCCACCTGGGCCAGCATATCCATGGCGGCCTGGTTGAACAGGTTCTGCACGCCGTAGTATTGCCAGATATCAATATCGAATCCCTTTTCATAGCCGGCTTCCTTCAGAAGGGCCTTGGCCTTTTCGGGATTATATTCATATCCCTTGATGCTCTCGTCATAACCGAACAAAAAGCTGTTGCAAACCCCGTTGGTCACCTTGCCGTAGCCGTTGAGCAGGTTGTCAACGATAGCCTGGCGGTCGATGGCGTGGAAAATGGCTTTGCGCACCCGCACATCCATCACCGGGGTTTTGGAGGCGCGGCCGAAACTGTCGAACTGATAGAAGATGGTGCGGGCGATGGGGCCGGAGACGATCTTCAGGTTCTTGTCAGCGGTCACCTGGCCGACTTTGTCCGGGTCCACGTTGACGATCAGGTCCACGCCGCCGCTTTTGAGCTCCGCCACCCGGGTGGACAGCTCTGGAATCACCCGGAAGGTGATGTTCTTGATATAGGGCAGGCCCTTTTCCCAGTAGTTTTCGTTGGCCGTGATCTGCAGCTGGGAGCCGCGGTCCCACTTCACGAACTTATAGGGTCCGGTGCCCATGGGGATCTCGGCCACCTGCTCACCGTACTTTTTCACATGGGCCGGATCATATGGGGTGAGGAAGCACATGCGGTCCAGCACAATGGGATAAAAACCGTCGCAGATTATCTGGAAGGTGAGGTCGTCAATGACCTTTACTTCCTTCACCCAGCGGAAATAGCCTTTGCTGGGATTTTTGCGCTCGGGATTCAAGATCCAGTCCACGATGGTGAAACGCACGCATTCGGCGGTGAGAGGGTTGCCGTTGTGGAACTTCACGCCCTTACGCAGTTTGAATTCCCAAGTGACCGAGTCCAGCTGTTTCCAGGATTCGGCCAGGGCGGGTTCGTGCTTCAGGGTTTTCACATTGCGGCGCACGATGCCGTCACTGATCATGAAATGCAGGTTGTTTACAAAGGTTTGGGTGGTGGAGTAGCGGTCCATGGATGCAAATTTGGAGTCAATGGCGTAGGTCAGGCTGTCTTTTCCGGCCATGGCCGATCCTGCCATAAGACACAGCAAGACTAAGCTCAGCGCTACAAAGATGAAGGATTTCCTGAATTTCATTGGACATCTCCTTTGCCTTAATTTAGTTGAACCTGATCATTATATAGGGACCATAGATTCATGGGTTTAAGCTGACATGCCAAAACTATATTTAACCGCTCGAGTTTATATTCCCCTAAGCTTGCTTGGTTTATATCTTTTTTACTGGATGCCCCGCAGCTTGCTGCGGGGTTATTCATTTTAGATTTGACAGAAGTGTGAAATCATTCCCCATTCACCAGAAAAGGGCTAAACGGCCGGCCAGAGAAATATGTGCAGCCACTTTGCGGATATCTCAGAATTGATATTAAAAAATACGGGCTGCCTGCGGGTAGGGTTGAATATCCGGCCTCCGCGACTCCGCCATATTAGCTCAACCTTGATTCCATGGTCAAACAAACATTATGTTTTTTGGTAAAGCATGAAAAATTTTTCAAAACATGGAGTCCGGCTTGGAGCTGCTGGGGGCCCCGCCAGTCCAGCCCGGCGGGAGACCGGGTTCCTGCCCCGAACCGATGTCATGAACCGGACACTGCTGTTCATGCTGGCCGCGTTTGTGTCGTTGGCCCGGTCTGACATCAGCTGTAAGAACGGGTTTGATGCAGCTGTTGTGCACCCTTTCAACCACTCTCATCCCGGCAAACCCCACGGCTTCTCCATGGGTGCTGGATTGAGAGGATGTCCAAGAGTCACACAGCTGAAGCAAGTCCGGGTGTGTTACCAGTAGTTTTTCATTATCTCTGTCACCCATGAAGGTTGCGCGACTTCTCCGCGGGGGCCGTATTCAGTGAACCAGGGTTTTATGTCCAAAACAGGCGTGTCCATGATTGCATCCAGTCCCTTGACATAAATCACTTCACCTTCCATCCGTTCCAGGCGGCATACCGTCACGCCTATCCGGTTAGGCCGGTTTTTCCCCCGCTGAGCGAAAATGCCCACCTTTGGCCAATCCCGGTTGTTGCGCGGGTGTCTGGCTGTTTTTTCTATCCGGTCCGGGTCCACCTTGTGAAAGTAATAAATCACCACTATGTGGGAAAAATCCGACAGGCCCGCCAGCGCCTCCTGGGAAAATTGCTCGGTGTCAATATGTATCGAGCAGGGAACACTGTCCCATTTGTCGTCTTGCGGTTTTTTTCTGCCCGAGACCACATGACCGATGGGAATAAGTTGGATGGAGTCCATTTTCGAAGTCTCCTTTTTATCTGTATCTGGTCAAATGACAAACATGCCCTAATATGGACAAGCGCATGAGTACGAAAACACTTTAGACCAGCTTATTCTCAGCGAGCCGTTGGTGCAAGGATTGCCGCCTTGGCGGTGACGCATCATGGATTGTGTCAGAGATGAGAAAGGGGTACCATTATTATTAGTGATGCGATTTCAACTTATCCCGTGTTTCCAGTGATAAATTGCTTTTGGGGCATAGCTCATGCAGCCGTGTGAGGACCTTGGGCCGGGCGGCAGCCGCCGCTAGGGAGCAAGGACAGCCGATACAAAGCCTGTAAACAAAACTCAGGGGAGAGATGGATATGATGAAAAAAGCTTGGATAGTCACCCTAACCGCTTGCCTGGGCCTGGCTTTATTCAGCCTGCCCGTACAGGCCGAAACCACCATACAAATATTGCATGCCTCCGACCTGGAAGGGGGCGTGGCGGCAATCGGCCACGCCCCCAATTTCGCGGCGGTGGTGGATAAACTGAAAACAACCCAGCCCCGCACCCTTATCATCAGCGCCGGCGACAACTACCTGTCCGGTCCCTTTTTCACCGCTTCGGCGGACAGATCAGTCAGGGACGCTTTGCGCAAGGAACTGAACAACAAAGACGCCCGCGAAGGCGCGGGACGGGTGGATATCAGCATCATGAACATCATGGGTTTCCAGGCCTCGGCCATGGGCAACCATGAGTTCGACCTGGGGACCGGTCCCATAAAGGACATCATCGCCCCGGACATCAGGCAAAAAAAGGGCAAGACCGAGGTGCGCTGGCTGGGAGCCCAGTTCCCCTACCTGAGCGCCAACCTGGATTTTTCCGGCGATAAAAATCTGAGCAAACTGTATACCGATAAGCTGTTGCCCAACACCGCCTTTGCATCCAGCATGTCCGATCTGGCCGCGGCCCAAAAGGCCCCCAAGATTTCCTGGGGCACCGTGGTGGACCTGGACGGCGTGAAGATCGGCATCGTGGGCGGCACCACCCCCATGCTGGAGACCATCTCCAGCCCCGGGGCCACCAAAATCAAGGACCCGGGCCGGGGCACCAATGACATGGCCGCCTTAGCCAAGATCATCCAGCCCCGCATAGACGCCCTCGCCCAGGCGGGCGTCAAGATCATCGTCCTCACCTCCCACTTGCAGCAGATCCAGCTTGAGCACAAGCTGGCCGCTTTGCTCAAAGGCGTGGATGTTATAATCGCCGGAGGCTCCGACACCCTGTTGGCGGACGCGGACGATGTGGCCCGGGGCCTGCGTCCGGGCCATAAACCTGCGGGCGGCTATCCGCTCATGGCCAAGGATGCGGACGGCAAGCCGGTGGCCATTGTGAGCACCGACGGGCAGTACACCTATGTGGGCAGGCTTACGGCCAGCTTCAGCGACGCCGGCGAGCTTTTGCCCCAATCCATCAAGGCGGCCGACTGCGGAGCCTACGCGACCACCGAAAAGGTGGTCGCCGGACTTTGGGGCGGCATGGATAAGGCCCTTGCCCCCGGCACCATGGGCGCCAAGGTGGCCGCCCTGACCGGCGCTGTCAAAAAGGTGGTGATGGAAAAAGACGGCAAGGCCTTTGGCCAGAGCGCGGTGTACTTGAACGGCGCCCGGGTTTCGGTGCGCACCCAGGAGACCAACCTGGGCAATCTGAGCGCGGACGCCAACCTGTGGGCGGCCAGGCAGGCCGATCCCAAGGTGGCGGTCTCGATCAAGAACGGAGGTGGCATCAGGGAGTCCATCGGTTCGGTTATCAAAAAGGCCGGCTCTTATGTTTACGGCCCTCCCCAGGCCAACTCCCTGGCCGGAAAAAAGGCGGGCTGGGTTTCCCAGCTGGATATAGAAAGCAGCCTGCGCTTCAACAACCGGCTGAGCCTGCTCACCTTGAGCGTAAAGGATCTTAAAGCCGTGATCGAACACGGCGTTGCCGCCTGGGCGGTGGGGGCCACCCCGGGAAGTTTCCCCCAGGTGGGCGGCATTGCCTTCAGCTTTGATCCCTCAAAGCCCGCGGGCTCCCGGGTGGTTTCCATGGCGCTTTGCGGCCAGGACGGCAAAGCCAAAGAGGCCCTGGTCAAGGACGGCAAGGTGGTGGGCGACCCATCGCGCGGCATCCGGGTGGTGACCCTGGACTTCATGGCCAAGGGCGGCGACGGCTATCCCTTCAACAAGCTGGGCAAGGATGTTAAGCACAGCGCTATCGGGGAGCAAAAGGCCATGGCGGATTACCTGGCCAAGTTTTATGCCGATAAACCTTATCAGGCAAAAGACACCGCCATCACAGCCGACACCCGAATACAGAACCTGAAAGCCAGAAAGGATACCGTGCTTTAGTCCAGACCACGCATCACAGCCGCCGTCCGCCCAACCGGCGGGCGGCGGTTATAAAGCCTCAGAGGCCAATAATCCATCCGCCCGCCACAGGCCGGGACGGCGGCTGACCGCATTGCTTGATCTTGCAAAAGTCTCCTTGCTATAATACAGATATAACGCTTGTGCCTATCAGGGCATTACGGCCAGTTTCTGCATGACCTGTGCAGCGTATGTGCGCATCCAGCCTGAGGTCCGGGCTATTTAGTCCGCCGTCAGCCCGAACCTCACCGGCCTTCATAAACGGCGGGAAACCGATCCTTTTACTAAGTGGGGAAAACAATGCTCCAATATGGAAAACCGCTGCCAAAGCTGGTCTTGGCTGCCCTTTGCGTGGGCCTTATTCTTGGGCTGGCCTGGCCCGCCCAGGCAGGCAAATTCAAAGATGCATCCAAACGCCACGAAAGAGACTGCAAAAACTGGTGCAAGGGTAATCCCGAATGCGGCAAGTGCCTGCCGCTTCTGCCCTGCCCGCCGGGCACCAAAAGGCTGAAAAGCTGGAAAGGCTACGGCAAGAACTGGCATGCATGCAGCAAGCCGGGCGCCCGCCGCCGGGCCTCCAAAGACCATCTCAGGGACTGCAAGGATTGGTGCAAAGGAAACCCCAATTGCGGCAAGTGCCTGCCCGTGCTGCCCTGCCCGCCCGGCACAAAGAAGCTCAAAAGCTGGACCGGATACGGAAAAAACTGGTATGCGTGCAGCAAGCCGGGACAACGCCGCCAGGCCTCCAAAGACCATCTCAGGGACTGCAAGAATTGGTGCAAGGGAAACCCCAATTGCGGCAAGTGCCTGCCCGTGTTGCCCTGCCCGCCCGGCACCAAGAAGCTCAAAAGCTGGACAGGATACGGCAAGAATTGGTACGCATGCAGTAAGCCGGGGCAACGCCGCCAAGCCTCCGAAAAAAATCTCAAGGACTGCAGGATATGGTGCGGAAAAAATCCCAGGTGCGGCAAATGCATGCCCGCGCTGCCCTGCCCGCCCGGCACCCGCAAGCTCAAGGCATGGACCGGGTACGGTAAAAACTGGTACGGCTGCAGCAAACCGGGCAAATAACCCGGGGGCGGAGCCGGACGGGCCCCTCGGCATTATAGGCTGTTAGGCCCGTTTGGTCTGAAAGTTGCGCAACAGGTGGCTGAAAAAAGAAGGCAGGTGCGCGGTCTTTGCACCGCGCACCTGTCCCTCTGTGGAAGACAAAAATGACCCTGGACCCCAAATATGAAAAGAATCAAATCACTAGATAACCAATCATCTCCAGGAGCGAACCGCGATCACCCCGTAGAGGAAGTCGGGGGAGCAGGCGCTCCAGTACTCCTCGCCGGTGCCGAAATTGAAGCCCCACGCGCCGGAGGAACCCTTGGTCTCACCCGACCACACCCACCAGCCGGAGGTCTCGAAAATGGGGGGCAAGTATCTCGGGTGTTCGCTCCGTGCATCCTTCTGGCTGATACCGCACAGCTCGCTTCTGGACGGCATGCGCCAGCCACCGCCGGACACTCGCAGGTGCTCTACCCACTTCTTGGCATCGTACCAATCGGTACCATGGTCCGGGCCCACATACCACTGTAGACCCGTGCGGATGTCCGTGATTACACCATCGCGGTCTCTGCTGTAGCGCTGTCTTCTGGATGGCTTTGTAGACGGTGCGGAAGGCCGGGACCGAACCGCGAAAACCCTGCAGCCGCTGGAGGTAAAAATGCCCCACCTGGATGAGGAATCGCGGGAGTTCCAACTTTCCAAGCCATTGTCAAAATTGAAGCCCCACGCTCCCGAGTCGTAGCAGGTCTCACCCGACCACACCCACCAGCCGGAGATATTGAAAACGGGGGGCAAGTATCTCGGGTGTTCGCTCCGTGCATCCTTCTGGCTGATACCGCTCAGCTCGCTTCTGGACGGCATGCGCCAGCCGCCACCGGCCACACTCAACCCTTCCACCCACTTCTCGGCATCATTCCAGTTGGTGTCCCGGTCCGGTCCTACATACCATTGTAAGCCGGTGCTGTTGTCCGTGATTACACCATCGCGGTCTTTGCTGTAGCGCTGGCTTCTGGATGGCTTTGTGGACGGTGCGGAAGCCGAGGCATCGCGCTCCTTTGCTTTTCTCAGCTCATCCCTAAGCGCCAGCACCCGCTCATCACCCTCACGCACCTGTTCGGCATGTTTGAGATATAGCTCTGCCTTGGTATAATCCCCCGCTTCAAACCGGGCCCGGGCCCATTCAACATACCTACCCACGATCTTTTTCAAGCCCGCACGGGCCTTTTGGTTCATGGGGTCAAGGGCGAGCACCGCCCGGTATCTCTGCTTGGCGTTGGAGCTTTCCGGGGTGGTCAGATCACCGGAGCTGAAAAACGCCTCCGCCTCTTTAAGCAGCTTGTTTATCCTCTGCTGTCTGAGGTCTGGCCCGGTATCTGTGCCCCCGGCCAGCACAAAAACAAAATCGCCCTTATCCAGGTCCGGGTCCCTTATGCGGCCAAACTGGGGATGCTGGGCGTCGTTGGTGTAGGTCACAACATGCTTTTGCAGGTAGCTGCCCAGCTCGCTGCCCGTGATGTAGCCATCGTTATCCTGATCCGCCTCGCCTTGGACGCCGTCCACGAACACCCGCTTGAACATGCTGCGGTCCGGCACGGTTTCGTCCTCATTGCCCGCGGTCACGAACTGGCGCACCGGCTTGGCCACCTTGTTGGTGATGTAGGCGGGGGCGGCCCGGCCCAGAGCGAAGATGGAGCCCGAAAAGCAGGAGTCAAAGGCCATGAAAACATGGCGGCTTTTGATTTTGAGGGCCAGGGATTCAATATCCTGCATGCTGACGGCGGTGCGGGCGAAGCCCTTGAGGTCACGGTTCATCAGCGGGCTGTATATAGCCCAGCTTCTTCTTGTTGGCCAATACCTCGGTCTCGCCGTGGCCCGCGAAATAGATCAAAAGCCCCCGGTCCTGCTTAAAACCCAGGTCATAGGGCAGTTCACTCAAGAGCTTCTTGAGCTGGAAGGAAGTGGGGTTCAGCACCAGCTTGACCTTAAATCCCAAATCCCGCAGCACCTGGGCCACTTCTTTTGCGTCCCGCACCGCGCCGTGCAGCCTGGGCCAGTGCTCATAGTCGCCCACCCCGATCACCAGGGTCTGGTAGTCGTCATAAAGCTTGATGATGCCGCCGCTTTTGAGCCGCACCACTCCGCCCATGCCGCGCTGTTGAGCAAGAGCGGAGGCGCAAAAAAGCCCCAGCAATGCAACGGTCAGCAGCGCTATCAGTAATTGTCGGGCTGGTTTGGTGGTGAATGCAGTCATCAAGCCGCCCCCTCATATGCAGGCTGCAGCGGATGCAGCGCTTCATCGCCTGGCATCATAGCACAAACCGCCCCTTATGCTAATAGGCTGTAATGCAAAACCTTGTTCCCCGGGTTTTGCTGGAACCGGAAGAAAATAAAACACCCCGCAGAAAGCTGCGGGGTATGCGGGGGTGTCAGGCCCCAAACGATTAAACCGCTTTATCCCCAAATGGCCGGGATCTTCAATCGGCGTTCCCACGGATCAGCAGGAGACCCCTGTTATGAAGGCCGGGATGCAAACCCCGGCCCGGTTTGAGCGCCGGACCTATGCTCCCGGTCCGGAGCCTACGAACTCCAAGGTGCATTTTTTGAAATGATACCCCACGGCCGCAAAGCTCAAGGCCGAAACCAGCTTGACCGGATTGACCGCTCCGGCCTTGAATAAAAAACGCCAGAAGGCAAAGCGTCCCGATTCCAAGACCCCCAAACGCCAGAAAATGCGCACCGCGGTCAGGGCCAGGCGCAGGCTTTCGGAAATCCGGGGCAGTTTTTGGTGGATGCCGATGGAACGGCAGTATTCCAGGCTGGAGAGAACCCGGTTGTAATAGGCCCCGGGTTCGTAGAGCCTTTGCAGCACCGAGCGGTAGCCCGCGATCAGCTTCTCGCGGTTCATCTTGGGGATGAAATTAAGGGCCCCCAAATCGGCTGTATTGTTTCCGGAGGGCAGGCTCAGCAAGCGGCCTTCCTTGTCCAGCCGCTTGAAAAGCCGGGTTCCCGGCCCGGCCGACAACAACCCCACCATGGCCGTGGGGATGGCCGCCTGTTCAATGAACCTGACTTGGTCGTCGAAAATGGATTCCGGGTCGGAATCGAATCCGATGATGAATCCACTGGAAACCAAGATGCCGTGCTTCTGGATGGTCCTGACCGCCTCCTTCAGGTCCACCGCCTGGTTCTGCACTTTATGGCACTCCTTCAAAGAATCGTAGGAGGGGCTCTCGATCCCCAGAAAGACCCCGGTCATGTTGGCCTGAATCATCAGATCCATCAGGGCCGGGTCCTGGGCCAGGTTGACCGAGGCCTGGGTGTTGAAGCTGAAGGGGTAGCCGTGTCTCTGCTGCCAGGCCGCAACCTCCATGAGCAGCTTTCTGGCCTGGGCCTTGTTGCCGATAAAGTTGTCGTCCACGAACATGACCTCGCCCCGCCAGTTCATTTTGCGGATGGCTTCAAGTTCGTCCAGGATCTGGTCCACGCTCTTGAATCTGGATTTGCGGCCGAATAAATGCACTATGTCGCAGAAATCGCAGTCAAAGGGGCAGCCCCTGGAAAACTGGACGGCCATGGAGTGGTAATAACGGGGTTTGATCAGATCCCAGGCCGGAACCGGGGTTTTGGCCAGGCTGGGATGGGTCTCGGCCCGGTAGATGGGTTTGGCCCCGCCGCACTCCAGATCAGCCATAAAATCTCCCAGCACCTCCTCGGCCTCTCCCAGGACAAAATGATCAACCCCTTGAATCTCCTTATAGAGATGGGTGAACAAAGGCCCCCCGGCCACCACCGGGACCTTTTTGCGGTTGCATTGGGCGATGACCTTCACGGCCGATTGCTTTTGTATGATCATGGCGCTGATGAAGACCATATCGGCCCATTCCAGGTCGGAGTCCTTCAGCTTTTCCACATTCAGGTCCACCATTTTTTTGGGCCACTCGCCGGGCAGCAGAGAGGCCACCGTGAGCAGGCCCAGGGGAGGCAGGGCCGATTTTTTCAGGGCCAGTTTTAGGGCGTGTTTGTAACTGAAAAAAGTATCGTGCTGTTCAGGGTTGACTAACAGGATCTTCATCTTCAGTCTCCTTTTTTTCCGTTTGAGAGCAATGGGCCGGCTGTGATTCGATCCAGGCCGAATTGTTGACCAGGCCGTATTTTTTCAGATGGGCCGAGATGTTTGCGGACAGGGGGCTGGGCTGGTCCCCCGGACGCTCACCGGGCCACGAAATCACCAGGGCGATGTCGCAGGCTGGTTTCAGGCCCAAAAAGGCCTTTATCTTTGGGGATTGCTCAGTGGGGCGGCCGCAGTTCTTCAGCAGGGCGTCCAGCTCCTTTAGAGGCTGCGTCCTCTCCTGAAGCGGGATGCGCAATCTGATCACTTCGACCCAGGCCATCTGATATCCTTTTTTGATCCGGTGTCACCCCATGATTATGCAAATCTTGGGCCAAAGATCTTGTTCCTGCAATTACAGCATGTTGTATGTATGAAAAAAGATAAACTATCATATGTGCCATAATAAACTGGCAAATGCGGCTGTAATATGCCTAATGTGACAGTTAATACACGACTGGAGTTATTGTGATGCCCCAGGGACATAACTTTTTCCGCGAAGCCACCCTGCGCATATGCGGCAGCCTGGAGATCGAAAAATCCCTTTACGCCACCTTCAGGTGCCTGCAGGAGCACCTCCCGGCCGATGCGGTGAACCTTTATGTATATGAACCGGGGCTGGGCCTCATGAGGACCGTGGCCAGGGCAACCCCCCTGGGCGGCAGCTGTCCTGAAGAGAGCTTTTTCCTGCCCGCCGGGTCCCGGAGGCAGCTCGATGGCAGCGGTGACTTGCCCCACCTTTGGAACCTTCCGGACATGCAGGCCAATGAAATAGGCGGGGCGGTGGCCCGGTTCCTGAAACTGCCTTTGTCCAGCGCCCTGGTCATGATCCTCAGGCTTGAGGAAAAAGAGCTGGGGGCTGTGGTGGTCAACGCCGCGGGCCGGGGCCGCTACACCCGGGAACAGGCCGAATTGCTGGCCCAATTGAACGAGCCCTTTGCCATCGCCCTGGCCAACTCTCTGAGATACCAGGAGCTGGCCAGGATGAAAGAGCTGCTGGCCGATGACAACCGGTTCTTAAACGCCCAGCTCCGGAGCGGGGCCGGAGAGGAGGTCATCGGAGCCGATTTCGGCCTGAAACGGGTCATGGAGATGGTCTACGAGGTGGCCCCCCTGCCCAGCCCGGTGCTGCTTCTGGGTGAAACCGGCACCGGCAAGGAGGTCATCGCGGGGGTCATCCATAGCCTGTCGCCCAGGCGGGAGGGGCCGTTCATCAAGGTTAACTGCGGGGCCCTGCCGCCTTCGCTCTTGGACAGCGAGCTTTTCGGTCACGAGAAGGGGGCCTTCACCGGAGCCCTCAGGATGCGGCGGGGGCTCTTTGAAAGGGCCCAGGGCGGCACCATATTCCTGGACGAGGTGGGCGAGCTGCCCGCGGAGGCCCAGGTCCGGCTGCTCAGGGTCCTTCAGGAAAGGGAGATAGAGCGCATCGGCGGGGCCGGGCCCATAAAGACCGATATCCGGGTGATTGCGGCCACCCACCGCGATTTGGACCTGCTGTCGGCCAGCGGCGGATTCAGGAGCGATCTCTATTTCCGCCTGCGGGTGTTCCCGGTTGCCATCCCCCCGCTACGGGAACGCAAGGCCGACATCCCGGTCCTGGTCCAGCACTTCATCCAAAAAAAGTTGCGCGAACTGGGTTTTCTGACCGTGCCGGTTCCGGCTCCCGGAGCCTTGGACCGGCTCTTGGAATATGATTGGCCCGGAAACGTGCGGGAGTTGGAGAACGCCGTGGAACGGTCCCTGATCATATACCGGGACGGTCCCTTATATTTCGATGACATCGGGCAATCCGCCGCTTCGCCTTCTTTGCGGCCGGACTGCGCCCCTGCCTGGCCCGCTGAGGACCTGACCCTTCGGGGGATGATGCGGGAGCATATCGGCAGGGTTATGGCCATGGCCGGGGGAAAAGTGGAGGGGGCCGGAGGTGCGGCCGGACTATTGGACCTGAACCCTTCCACCTTGCGTAACAAAATGAGAAAGCTGGGCATCCCCTTTGGCCGGAAGACCATGGGCGGTGGGGGATGAATATTGCGCCCCGGTGTCTCTGAGGGGGTTTCATAAATAAGATTTGGGCAAGCACAGCCAAAGAGGCCCTGGGGCTATTGAAAGATTGCGATTAAGTGCTATCGTATTCAGCTTCACTGGCCTTGATGGGCAGGCGGCAGTCTTGTTTGCCAATGCAAACAGTTGAAAGCGGCCGGCTTCATTGCCTGATTTGGTTTGGATTTGTTTTACTGCACCGTTAAGGCTTGGCACAATTTACAGTCACCCGACAGGGTGCTCTCAAAAGCATATTGTGGTTCAAAGCCAATGCGGTATTTGGCCCAAAGGGGCGGTTTTGAGGGCGGTCTGCCAAGAAACGGCGGCAACTTATGGAACCCATTGAAATATTTGTAACATTTCTTCAGTCATGCATTTCCCCCATCGTTTTGATATCCGGAGTGGGCCTGATTCTGCTTTCACTCACCAACCGGCTGGGCAGGACCATCGATAAATCGAGGATGATCGTCGAAAAAATCAGTGACGGACAGCGCCTCGACTATGAAAAAAAGCGTGTGGAACTGAAAATCCTGTTCAACCGAAGCAAAATCCTGCGGAATTCCATTGTTTCCATTTCATTCAGCATACTGACAAGCAGCATGATTATTCCCATCCTCTTGGCGATGAGTTTATTCCAGGTGGATTTGAGGAGCATCGGGACTATTCTGTTTCTGATGAGCACACTGGGCATCATCATGTCCGCGATTTTTCTGTTAATTGACGTGCGGCTCAGCCTGAAAGCCCTTGAATTTGAGGTTGAAGACTATATTTAGTCTTCATAACGGCCTGATGAACCTGAACTGGGCAATGTTCAGACACCCTTCAGAACCCCCGCGGAACAATCGCTCGCGGGTTCTACTTGCGCAAATTGACCACCGGAGCCAACGGCTTGATAAACGACTGGCGCAGGCTGTAGGTGTACGCGCCCTGATCCGGCACCAGCAGCCGGTCGCCGGGCTGGATGCCTTGCCCGAAATAGCTGTATCCCCATATATCATGAGGCGTGCATAAAGAGCCCATGACCCAGCAGGCCTGTTCATTTATGGAAGGGCTGGACAGGTTGATAAGCGGGGCGTAGTCGGTTTCGAAACGTTCCCAGCCGATCAGGTTTATGCCGCCGTCGGTTATCACCATATCGGGGGATTTTTTATCCAGCACGGTCAGCAATATGTGCATAGCCCCATTGCACAGCCAGCGCCCGGGTTCCGTATAGATTGTGCAATCCAGCAGCGGGAAAATATGCCGGTTCAAGGCCTGGGAAATATTCCGGGCAAAACCGGTTATGGCCTGGGAGCTGAATCTGTAATGCTTCAACGGAGACATTGATTCAAGGTCTTGGGCGCCTGGCTGCGGGGATGAATCAGGCGGTTGCAGCCATTCTCCGGTTTCAGGCCAATACCCGCCCCCAATATCCAGGAACTTAAACCGGGATCTGAGTGAGTGATCAAAGCCCGCCAGGTGCTGCCCCAAACGCTTCAAGAATTTGGTTTGGGCGGATGAATCCAGATTCCAGCTGGTATGGAACTGCAGCCCGCATAGATCCACATGGGGGCAAGAGGCGGCCTTGCGCGCGAAACCGTGAAGCTCATCCAAGGGAATTCCAAACTTGCGCCACATCCCCTTTTCTTCACTGCATATCCGCACCCCGGCGCGCATTTGGATTCCGTTGAAAGCTGAGGCATGCTCCAGACGGTCCAACTCGGAAAAGCTGTCCACCAGAACCGTCACCCGGCCGGCATGGGCGGCGGCGAGGTCCAGCTCTTGCGGGGTCTTGCCCGGTCCGCTGAATATTATCTGATTGTTTCTTAACTTCAGCGCGCTGGTAAGCTCCAATCCGCTGGATACATCAAGCCCTAGACCGGCCTGAGTGAGCGCCTCGGCCACCCCGGGATAATTATTGCTTTTCATAGCAAAAAAAATCTTCAAGTCAGGCATCAGGGAGCTGAAGGCGTTTTTGAACCGCTGTGCGCCGCTCAAGAGGGCGTCCCGGTCGAACAGATACAGCGGAGAGCCGACCCCGTCCGCCGCGCCCAGGAATTCGGCTTTCCTCTTTAGAAAAGCCTGCACGTAGGATTCGAGTTCCTTCCGGGGGAGCAACGGGGCTTTCAGGTTTACTGATTGTCCGAGGGGGTGAGGATTTTGGTTATCTGCATTCATCCGGTCTGCTCCAATCCCAGGCTGAGCATGGATTCCAGTTCCTGGCACTCCTGCTCCAGGTTTTCCAGAGAGTCGGGCTCAAAGATTACATGCCCCAATAACCGGCTGTCGTAATCCAGCGGAGGCAATGTAATCATGTCACCGGCCCGGTGTTTGAGCTCAACCTGCAGCACCCTCGGGTCACGCTTCAAGGAATTTGCATCCAAATCCACGATTTGGCCCGCAGTGGAACTGAACATGCGCAGGCCGACCATGGTGCGCCAAGCGGCTCCGGGCACTTTGTCCAAAGGCTTTCCCTTGGCCAGATCCAGGCTAAGGCCAAGCATATCCAAACCGCTGGCCATCCGGATCAAATCCGGCAGGCAATCGCCGCCGGGCCGGGGGGCCATTTCCAACAGGTAGGGCGTTTTGCCGCGCACAATGAAATCCACCATGCAGATTGCCTGTTCAAGCCCCAGGGCTTCTGCGGCCTTTTTCAGGATTTCTTCCAATCTGTCCTTGGACAGCCCCTGGGGAAGCCCGGCCGGAACTAAATAAGCCCGGATGGTTCCAAACGGCTGGCTGGGGGCTTTGTATTTGCGGGCGATACGGATAATGGTGGCCGTATTGTTCCTGATCACAAAATCACAGCTGAACTCATCACCCTCGATACACTCCTCCATGACAATTCCGGCCCCGGTTCCGCCTGTTATGGATTTGACATTGTGATACAGGCGGTGATATGAGCGCTGATTTAAGCCGTCTGAAATAAGCTGAAGCTTTTCCTTGCACTCCTGGGCCCCTTGGCAGCGGAATACAAATTCGCCGCCGGTGCCGTTTCTGGGTTTCAGGATCACCGGGGATTCCATCCACTCCCACAGCCAATACACATCGCCGGGCATATCCAGGCGCACAGCCTTGGGACAGGGAACCCCCGCCTGCCGCCAGGCCTCTTTGCTGCGGAGCTTGTCGCGGCAAAGCTCCACCGCCATTGGACTGGGATATGGGATCTTCCAGATCTGCGCAATGCGGGCGGCAAGCTGCAGCGACTCACAGTCAAAAGCCGTGATCCCGCAAAGACGCTGATCCCACTTGCGCAAATGCAGCCAAAGCTGTTCCACCACTTTACCGGGTTGTTCCAAACCGGCAGTTATTTCTTCCGGCGGCTCCGGGCTGGGATACTGGGATTTATCCCGCTCTGAGGATTCAGTGAGAAAAAGCGCCTGGCCGGGAAAATCCTGACGGATTTTCTCTATGTAGTCATCGGTGGTTCCGACCACCAACACCTTCAAGTCAGACATTTCAGGCTGCTTGGTATTCGGCAGGGGCGTCATTACCCAAAGCGGCTGACGGGCTGGAAATCTTATATAGCGGCCTGGGCACCAGGTGGAAGTTTTTCTTCCAGGTGAAATCACCGCACAAAAAATCCACTTCCCTAACCCGCATGCGGCAAGCCATTTCCATCTGGTGAAGGTTCATCATTTTGGCCGCCCCGGGCCAATCTGGATTGGTGCCTCCGGCCAATAAGGTGTATGTGCCTTTGTAAACGCAGCCCATGTCAACCGCCGCCGCTTGCCCACCCAGCAGCAGGGTTACGACCCGGAGCCAGCCTTTTTCGGCCAGCAAACCGGCCAGGTCCAAGAAGCTTTGCGCAAAGCGTGGATCACTAAAATACGATTCGCATCCGAATCTTGCCCGATTCAGGGTCAGCATGAGCTCTAAATCGGCCAACCGGCCGTATCTGTACTTTGCACCATGGCTTTCAAGCTGTGCCAGTTCACGCCTGATCTGCTTTAGAGACTTGCCGGAAAAACTGCTGAAATAGTTATCCATCCTGTAATCGTATGCGGGCGGATGGAACAGATAGCCGACCTCGTCGACTTCCAGTCTCGAAGACTGCGGTGAATTGCCCCAGTTCACGTAACGCAAATTATAGGGGCCCGGGCAGTGGGCCAACATGTCCGCCCGGCCCCAAGAACCAATGGCAAAAATCCGGTTCTGCTCCAGCCAGGTAGCGCCTTGCCAGGTCTCTCCGGGAAAAAATCCGTGGCAATGGGACTCTTTAATCCAGCTCAAAGGCAAAAGACCCAGAACCATTCCATGTTCTTCTTTAACGATGAAGCGGAGCGGATTCTGAAAGTGGCGCTGGAAACAGCTGCGCACCTCCCACAAATCAGTGATCACCTGTTTTGGCATCACTTGATCCCAAAGAGTCCTGCACTCATCAACATCTTCGACTATGCGCACCCGGCTCATCTTCAGAACCTGAGATTAACCTGAGTGTTGACGTGGCTGCCGGAAAAAAATTCCTTGGCAAATGAGGCTACGGTATCCGGATCGTAAGACTTGCAGCTGAAGACATCCAGATAGGCCGTATTGGTGAGATTGGCGAAATGACCTGAAATCAAAGAAGTCTCTATGAGTTGCACCATGGAAAATCCCGCCACCTTTTCATCCTCGCCAAAATGAACCACCTGAGTATCTTGAAATCTCTTCATTTCAATCAGGTCGCAAAGTTCAATGACGAAACGCTTGATTTCGTCCGCGTTGCGGATGGTGGCAGGATCGCAGTCATATACATCTATGCTTGATGCAAGGCCCCAGATTTGCTCCTGCGGAACATGCTCTTTTTTTGCTAATGTTTTCACTAATTACCCCTTTTGGGTTCTGCTCTTAAGGCTGTGAGCCTTGAGCAGGTGTTCATATCCGGCAACCATAGGTACATTTAATAATCCGCGAACAACATGCTGCCGCTCCCGTCACTTTTTCGACTCGGGATTAAGCATGCTGGCCACTGCTGCCGAAGCCTTGAAGCCCATACGCTTGGACGCGGGAATATCCATGGTCTCGCCGGTGGAAGGATTGACACCTTTACGGGCCGCGCTGCTTCTCAATGTGAAAGTACCCAGCCCGGAAATTTTGAAGGGCCTTCCGTCTTGCACTTCACTGCAGCAAGTGTGTATAAGAGATGCCAACACATCTTCGGCCTTGCTTTTGGTTATGCCGGCGCTTTTGGCCAGGGCGGTGATCATATCTGATTTAGTCATTGGTTTTTTAGGCATCTTTTTTTCTCATCTCCAAATAGAATTATTAGTTGCGCGTTTGGGTGAATCATCATTTAAACATTCGCTATTCTTCGTAATCCCAATCCTTGCGTGGTCTTCTCTGGCGCGGGGTCCACTTTTTCGGAGCCGCGCTTTTTTGTTTGTGCTTACGGCATTCAGGGCAGCGCAAGGGAGGATCAAAACCAAATGATTCGTATCTCTCCCTCTCCTTTTTGCTAATTGTGAAAACCCGGTCGCATTGAATGCAAATTCTGGTCTGATCTTCAAGTTCCATAGTTACCTGCGGGTCATCTTGTTTGGAATCTATACTGTGCCTTTTTGTGGCCAAATTTTAATATTCTTCCTGGTCCCAGCCCAGGTTGTCGTAGTCCGGCTCCGGCAGCGGCTCGAATCTTTTGGCCGACAAAATTTTTCTGCCGTTTTGCAGGCTGACCGTGCCGGCAATGAGCACTCTTTCATATACGTATTCGCTTAATGCTCCAGACGTTGTTTTATCCTTCACCAACAACTCTTCGTCCGATGAACCAATCAGGCACAGGATTGGAGTCTCCCCCTTTGATGACTTATTTTGATACGGCATTAAAACACCACTGAATGTGCTGTTTGTATTGCTTTGTTTTTGCATATTCACCGCCATTACATACATCTTGATTATGCAGATTTGTTACAAAAGAAGAGACTCCTGATATCGTTCTTATACCCGGTAAGGTAAAAACTGAATTTGCCTAGAAGCCCATTTTTATCTTGGTGTTTTTGTCCAGCCTGCCAGAGATCTTCAAACCCATTTTCTTTTGATATTTTTTCAGCGCGCCTGTTGTGTATCTACCCAAAATGCCGTCAGCCTTTATCTTGTATCCGGCCTTTATCAAGGCGAGTTGAGCCTTTTTGACATTTGCATCGGTTTTTATACGGACTTTTTTAATTTTCTTTTTGGCTTTGGTGGATTTGAGAGCTGTTTTGGCAGCAGGTTTGCTTACGGTTTGCTTGCCTGTTTTGCCTGCAAAGCTGGGGCAATTAGCCGATATAACAAAAACCAGACTCAATGCAAATACACAAATAGTTCCAAATATGCTTTTTTTCATTTTCCTACTTCCTGACAATTGTTACTTGATTAACTTTAATAACTCTTTTCCCTTTGCCCCTGCATGTTATCACGCCTCGCACCTCAACTTCTTTGCGGAGATAAGGTGCATAAGATGGAGTTCCTTCAGGGAATTCCAATATGTACTCAAGCTCACCAAAAGCGGATAAGCCAAAGCATGTAACATTGCCATTTGCTGCCCAATTCATTGGGACTAATAGGCCGCGCACGCTGTCCACATGTTCTTCATCACAGGCCATCTCGACTCACACATTGAGTGATTTGCATATGCAGGATTGAGATTTCTTGCCAGTTTCCTTTATGCCATCCTGATCAAACTGTCCGGATGCTTCCCCATACCGGAAAGGCCTCGGCCTAATTGGTCCGCGGCCCTATTGATTCTATAACCAGAAACTCATTATCGTCAGAGTTTTTTTCCACTGTGCCTTTGGCTTCCACTTCCTGGTTGATCAAATCATCTTCCACTTCACCGTCCAAAAAATATTTCTTGTCTCCGGCGTCCAGCATTAAATAATCTTCAACCAAAATAATTTTGCCGGTCATGGTTACCACGTCAGCCATGGCCGGGCCGGCCAACACAATAACCATCAATAATATCAGCGCAACATTCAGAATTTTCTTAGTAAAATTTTTCATTTCATTTCATTTCTCCCAACCACAAGTGAAAGAGTGTTTTTTTTAAACACATTTCAGCATTAATGAAATCGATCGGTTCCACGCCTAACTTGCAGCGAGATTACTGTAATTTGTTCATTGCTTCAGAATCAGTTTCTGCCAGAGATTTCACATGTGGCGGTTATCCTTATTTATTCAATCCTGTTGCCCGTCAATATAGAAAAAAGGGACGAATATTATTCGCTACCGGGGACAAAGCAAGTTGCATGCCAACAGATAAATAACTAATATTAAAGGCTAAATTGCAATAAATCCAAAAGCGCGAAATGGCATTTCATGATGGGTTGGCGGAAATGATTTTCGGGTTTTGGCCGAAAGGAGTGTGTTTGCTTAAAACTTCAAGTATATCAGATAGATATATAGATGAATTGATTATTCAGCTTTTACCGGGCCCGGAAACCTTACTTCGCTGCGAATCATAAATATTTCAATGGGCCGAGGTGCGATGTGGTGAGTTGCAGGGAATATTCCGGCGGATGCTAGCGGTAGTCTTTGCTTTTCAACTCGTACTTTGTGAGCAAATTATGAAGTTGCCGTGTTGTGATCCCGGCGTGAGCGGCGCAAGTTTCAATGCGGCCCTTATGCTCTTGCAGGATTTTGACCAGATAGCGGTACTCAACTTCCTCTACGGCCCTTTTGCGCACATCCGATAAGCTGTGCTCGCCCATATCGTTATCTTTATATAATTCTGTGGGGGTGATGGCCATCATTTCGGCGGGAAAACCAAAACTGCTGAGACACCTTCCTTTTTCCAGAATATAGGCCCGCTCCATAAGGTTTTCCAACTCCCGGATGTTTCCGGGCCAGTCGTAACCTTGAAAGGCGTTCAAGACTTCAGGGTCCACCCATTTGATATCTTTGCCGTATCTTTGGTTGAGTTTTTTCAGAAAGTGGTTGACCAAATGCGGTATATCCTGACGCCGCTCCACCAGATTGGGCAAATCCAAGGGAAAAACATTCAAACGGTAGTACAGATCCCGGCGGAATTGGCCGTTGTCTGTCTTCATTTTCAAGTTTTCGTTGCTGGCTGCTATTATGCGCACATCAACAGAAATGTCATGCTCGCCGCCAACCCGGGTGAAGTTGCCCTCTTGCAGAACCTGAAGAAGCTTAATCTGCGCATTGGGGGTGATGGTGCCCACTTCATCCAAAAAAATGGTTCCGCCGTCAGCCACCTGAAAACGGCCCAGTTTACGGCGTTCGGCGCCGGTGAAGGAACCTTTTTCATGTCCAAATAGTTCGCTTTCCACCAAGTTGTCGGGGATTGATCCGCAATGCACGGATACAAACGCTTCATCCGCACGGCTGCTGTGTAAATGGATCAGCTTGGCTAAAAGGCTTTTGCCCGTACCGGTTTCGCCATGGAGCAGTATATTGGCTCTGGTGGGGGCGACAGCCTCCACGGATTCATACAGGGCGCGCATTTTGGGTGACCGGGTGCGCACCAAATCCTCGGCTTCCGTCTTCCAAAAGCTGGAACGCAGATAGTCCAGTTCAGACTGTATTGACAGCCTTTCCGAAAGGCTATGGATAACCCCATCAATCTCCTGGCGCTCGATGGGGTGGCAAAGATAATCCGTAGCTCCGGCCTTGATAGCCCTCACTGCCAGCCTGAGGTGCTCGGAATCAGACAGCACTACCAGGGGTATGTCCGGGTTGCATTCCATAACCACCTGTAATGCTTCCTCAATATTTTGTGAATCCTGAAGTGGACCGGCCTTTATGATGAAATCCAAATCAATGAAGCAGGCGTCATGCCGCCTTTGCCGTAAAACCGCCAGGCATTCCTTGGGTGAAGACACCTTTCCGACCACAAAGCTCTCGCGGAGAAATTTGTCTAATACACAAACCGCCTGATGGTTTTTCGAGGCAAGCAAAATTGTATTCATGTCACCGCCCAACGTTTATGGTCTGCTGAATTTTAGCAGAATCCAGGTGCCCCACACCTAAAAAAGGCCCTCTACACACCTCATAACCATGGCCGAAAGCGATTTTTCTGAAGCAGGGTTTCAGTTTATTGGTGCAGAGTTAGGAAATGGCATTTCCCTGCGGTGAACATCGCAGCATAAACTACATAATTTCAATAATATATCTAGTGGCACAGGAATTGCTTTACCCAAAGCAGGCCGCAAACCGGGCCATTGCGCATTGGTTTGCGTCCATCTTTTTTTTTATGCCGTCAGCACCATAAGGGATTTTGGGCTTTGACGGTATGGACTTGATTTTGAGGAGTTTTTAATGGCCGTTGGCGTTGCCAATGAGCCAGGAGCGCAACATGGAAATACAGATCACAACCCTGGTATGGGGTTTGGCAATATTCGTCTCACGCATCGCCGATGTTTCAGCAGGAACCATGCGGACCATAGCCATAGTGCATGGCCGCACCGTGGTGGCTTTCTTCCTTGGTCTAATGGAAATCAGCTTATGGCTCGTGGTGGTGTCTGCGGTCATCAGCCAGATCAGCCAGGAGCCGATACTGGGCGTTTTCTATGCCTTGGGATTTTCCACCGGAAATGTGGTGGGCATCAAGCTGGAAAAGCGGTTTGCGCTTGGCTGCGTGGGCGTCCGTATCATAAACCGGAACAACGGCCTCGACATGGCGGAGGAAATACGGGAAGCTGGTTTCCGGGTTACCACATTCGAAGGCGAAGGCAAAAGCGGCCCGGTGTATGAGCTTTACGTGGTTTGCCGCCGCCGTGACCTGTCCAAATTATTGGTAATTGTAAAACGGATTGAGCCCGGGGCTTTTTATGTAACGGAGCCAGCGGGCATGGTTAGCAAAATCGCCCGGCCTTTAATGCAGCCTGTAACTGGATGGAGAGCTATCTTCAAAAAGAAGTAGACCTTAAATATCGTCCTGATTGCGTGTTGATTCCTATTTAGCCACAAGGAGGATCACGTGTTTGGTTTTCTATCCAAATCCAAAAGAGCAGAAAACCGGGTGCGCAAGGTCAGCAAGCCAAGTCTTGTGAACCAAGCCATTGGACGGGAGCTGATTCTGACTCATAGCCTGGAGCCTGATCTTGCCTGGAGCCTGATGCAGGTTGCAAAGCACTCCTATCAAGACAGCACCAGGTATGAAGTTAGAGTTTTCAGCGCTAAGCGGGCGGCTGACCGGGGGGTCGCCGTCACCGATTTCAACTCATTGGACAACCACCCGGATTTGGTGCTCTATCACGGCTGGTATGTGGACAAAAACCAAAATGCCAGGCTGATCATGGGGCCGGATGTCATAAGTATTTCAACCCTGAAATGATATCGTTGTTAAGTCATTAATCACCTGCCGGATCAAAGACAAGCCGGAATTGATGCCGGTGCGTTGGTTCTTTCCCTCAACCGGGCCGCTTGGCCACGGCGGCGTGGCCGGCCAGCACACAACCGGCTCCGCATCGCCGCCATGTGCGCCTCATAGCCGGAATAAGGCGGATTGACATTCTTGTCCCATTTGGCCTTGTGCGCCGCCATGAACAGCAGGCCTTGGTCTCATCACCTCCAGCCCTGACAAGCAGCGGCCCGGCCGGACCCTTCGGCCCCGCCGGGCGGCCTTGAGCACGAAATGAGGGCAAATATGCCAGCCGCAGAGCTCGATCAGCGGTATTATTAATACAGCATGAGCCTCAGGCTATGGCGGACTGGCTCATACCAAACGCTCTCCGGATTTAAGGGGAGGGCGGCTGGACCGCTCACAAAACAAGATCTGTGACTCAAAGGAGGCGTCTCATGGATGAATCTCCCTTGGATCCCCGGTTACCACTGGTACAACAAGCGGATTTGGCAGGCAAGGTGGTATTGGTGCGCTTTGACCACAATGTGGTTAAGAAAGGCGAAATCAGAGATCCTTTCCGAATCGACCGCACCATCGGCACTCTTTTTTACATTGTGGCGCAAGGCGGCAAGCCCATTCTGATGACCCACGTGGGCCGCCCCAGGGACAAGAAAACCGGCTTGATAGACATAGGGTCCAACACAAGCGTGGGCCCGATCGTGAATTACCTCGAATCCAAGCTGCATGGCAAATTCATGGCAATAGAGTTTCCGGCAGGTGAAAGAGGCATCTCCGCCGTGGACACCAGCATAAACCATGCTATTCGCATGTTGCGCAAAGGCGAGGTAAGCGGGCTTTACCTGCCCAACACCCGCTGGTTCGGGGGTGAAGAGGCGGCGGGCGAAGCCAGAGACGGCTTTGCTCTGCAACTGGCCGGCCTGGCCGATGTATACGTTAACGATGCATTCGGCTCGTGGCAGCCACACGCCAGCACCTTTGACGTAACCAAACACCTGCCGGCATATGCGGGATGGCTGTTACAGAATGAACTGGTCAATCTGGCCAAGGTGCTGGAGCCCGAACGCCCGTTTTTGGCTGTTGTGGCGGGAGCCAAATACGACACCAAAATAGGTCCCCT
The DNA here is from genome assembly GCA_963675675.1 of Desulfarculaceae bacterium. Lineage (GTDB taxonomy): Bacteria > Desulfobacterota > Desulfarculia > Desulfarculales > Desulfarculaceae > Dethiosulfatarculus. The sequence goes on along the minus strand of OY776512.1, from coordinate 4,202,554 downwards.
GCATGCCATCTACGACAAGGTGGATCAGCTTATTTTGGGCGGAGTGATCTACAATACCTACCTGTGCGCCAAATACGGCGTGCGCATCGCCGGCGTGGAGGAGTCGGATATAGCCGCAGCCCGGGACCTTGTCGCCATGGATGCCAAACAAGGAAAAATTATCGAAATGCCTTTCGTGGTGGAAAGCGACATATTGGGCCGGGAGCCGGGGAAATACCGCACTCTTGATGTTACAAAATTCAAATCCGGCCAGGAATTGGGCTATATTCTGGACATTGATCCCCTGTCATTCGATCATTCCCGGGTTTCGCAGATCATAAGCGAGGCAAACACGATCTTTGTAAATGCGGTCATGGGATTCACCCCCCATTTCACGGAAGGCTCCCGCGCTCTGGACAACACCATAGACGCCAACCGCCGGGCCAAGAAGCTCTATGGCGGGGGTGACACATTGCAGGAGTTCAAAGACCTGTGCCCCGGCCTGTATTTGTCGGTTCTGGATAATGCCCAGTATTATTTTTTCACGGGTGGAGGTTCGGTATTAAAAGCCATTGAGCAGAATTCGCCATACGGCCTGGAGCCGGTCAGCGCACTCATTGAAAACGCCACAGTGAATTGGGCCTGATTTGACCGTCCCTTGCACCGTCCGGCTTTGCATATAGGGCCGGGCAAAATGCCAATTGACGGGCCGAGCCCAAATGGGCAATGATGCAGCTATGACAAAGCCACCCGCCACACTTTGTTTTATGGGGCACACTTTTTATGGCCGGATGGCAAAAACCAAACTGCACCCCGGCTGCCCGGTATAGGCCGCTGCCAGAGTCCTGCCAGAGTGTTTAGGAGAATCCTGCATGCTGCCGCGTCACTCTTTTTATTCCGCACTTTGGAAGAAGGTTCTGGAACCGGCGTACGAATTTTCCCGAGGGAAACAGCTTCCCCGCATAGAACGTTTTATCAGCAAAAGCCAGTATTTTACAAAAGACCAGCTGGAAGACCTGCAATGGGAAAAACTGGCCGTGCTTTTGGAGCATGCCAAATCCAACGTGCCTTTTTACTCGCGTTTTTTTAAGCAAAACGGGCTGGGGGTCGAGGACATCTGCCGGTCCCGAAACCTTGAGCCTTTACCCATAATCACCCGGCAGGAGCTGATGGCGAATCCTGAAGATTTCATCAGCTCGAAAACGCCCGCCGGAACCTACAAAAAGGCAACCGGAGGCAGCAGCGGCGAGCCCCTGCGCTTTTTGGTTTGCGGACAATCGGACCAATGGCGCGTCGCTATGAGCAGGAGGGGCTATGGCTGGGCCGGAGCCGTTAACGGCCGCCGCCACATGCTGCTTTGGGGCGGGGATATATATGCAAAGCCCTTCTTGGCCAAGCTCAAACACAGCCTTCACCAAAACCTGATCCGCCAAAAGCATTTCATCAATGTTGACCTGAGCCCTGAACGGCTCAAGCATTTGTGCAAATTAATAGACCGCTACAGGCCCGAGGTGCTGATCTGTTTCACAACCTCCGCCGAAATATTTGCGCAGTATGTATTGGACGCCGGGTGGCGTCCCGGACATCCCTTGGAAGCTGTCATAGTGGGGGCCGAAAAGCTTTATGACACCCAGCGGGCAACCATTGAAACCGCCTTTGGCTGCAAGGTTTTCGAGTCATACGGCAGCCGTGAATTCATGCTGATAGCCATGGAATGCGATCAGCATGAAGGCCTGCATGTATCTTCTGAAAACCTGATGGTCGAAATAGTTAACCGCGGCAAACCCGCGCCGCCCGGACAAAGCGGCCAGGTTGTCATCACGGACCTGCATAATTATGCCCAGCCCTTTATCCGTTACCAAAATGACGATCTGGCGGCCTGGTCGGCCAAGGACTGTTCTTGCGGCCGCAAGCTGCCCTTGCTTAATTCCATTGAAGGACGGGTTCTGGATATAATCCGGAGGGTTGACGGCCAGCCTTTGACTGGTGCGTTCTTTCCGCATTTACTAAAGGAATTCCCCGCCATCCGCCGTTTCCAGGTGGTGCAGAAAAAAAGAGACGTTTTGGAAGTGCGGCTGATACCCAATGGCGAACTGGATGCTTACACCATTGACCAGATTGAAAAGCAGACCCTGAAGGTCTTGCCGGGCATGAAACTGGAAATCGTGCAGGTGGAGAAACTGGAAACCAACCAAAGCGGCAAAACCCGCGTCACCATCGGCTTGCCGCCGGATTAGCCCCGGGCCTTGGGCGTGAACGGCAAGCCAAGGGGAAGGCCGGACCGGCCTGCAATGGAACTAGCCGGGGAAACATCCAAACCCCGCCCGGCGGCGTTGCGGCCGTCCCGTTTGCATGGTGTTTGATCCCGGCTCTGCCGCACCATTAGGATAGATATGAAAGCTCCCCAGAATACCGCTGGTATGCACGTGGTGCAGGTGGTGCCCTCCCTGGCCATAGGGGGGCAGGAGATGGTTGTGTTTAATCTTCTCAAAGCCTTGCGCCGCCAGGGCCTTGAACAAAGCGTACTGGTTTTTGAAGCGGGCGGTGAACTGACCGGTCAGGTCAAGGAGTTGGGGGTCCGGCTGATCGAACTCCATAAAAAACCGGGCATTGATCTGGGCTTGGCCCTAAGAATGGGCTGGCGCTTCAACCGCATAAAACCGAGCCTGGTGCATGCCCACAATGTTTTGGCTGCTTTTTACGCCGGGTTGGCCGCCAGGCCCCAGGGCATCCCCGTGGTTTTCACCCGCCACGGCACCAGCCCCCGCTACGCCGCGCGATTCCGGGCGGGTTGGGTGGCGGCCCGCATGAGCAGCCGCATTGCCGGAGTGAGCAAGAAAGTGGCCGGGCAAATAGCCAGTGAGCACAAAATACCCGCCCGCAAAATATCCGTGGTGCCCAACGGGGTGGACTCGGAGAGATTCAGGCCGGACCCCGTGCGGCGGGGCCGCAAAAGAGCGGAGCTGGGCATAGCTGATGACGAAACCGTATTGATCACCATTGGAAGGCTGGTGGTGGAAAAGGACTACCCCTGCCTTTTGAAGGCCGCCGCCGAGCTGCACGGGCAGGGCCACAAGCTGCGCCTGCTGTTTGCGGGCGACGGACCGGAGCGCGCCGCACTGGAATCTTTGGCTGCGGAACTCAACTTGGCGGAGCGGACTTGTTTATTGGGGGTTCGGCACGATATACCCGAACTGCTCAATGCGGGTGATGTATTTTGCCTTAGCTCCCGCACCGAAGGCGCGCCCATGTCTATAATAGAAGCCATGGCGTCCGGGCTGCCGGTGGTTGGAACCGAATGCGGAGGAATGGCCGAGCTGGTGATCGAGGGCCAGACCGGGTATCTGGTCCCGGTGGGAGACTGGCAGGCCTTGGCCGCCGCATTGTGCCGCTTTATGAAAGACCCCGGTCTGGCCCGAAACATGGGCGCAAAGGCGCGGGAACTGCAGCTGAAAAACTACTCGGTCAGGGCCATGGCTGAGGCTTACCTCTCCATTTACAGGCAAACCATCGGCTGACCGGCGGCGCCAATTGCATTTGCCCGAATGACCCTGAAAGAACTTATGTAGACAGAATGATTGTACGCAACACCATATTCGAATGGATCGGCGTCTTGCTGACCATGCTTATCGGGCTGGTCATCGCGCCGCTGATTATCAACAGCCTGGGCGCAGCCGGCTATGGCGCCTGGGCCTTTTTGGTGAGTTTGTCTGTTTTTCTGTTCATTTTGGACTTTGGCATAGCCACGGCCATCAACACCCGCATGGCGCGGCACGTTGCGGAGGAAGACCTTGCCGGAGCGGGCCGGTTCAGCAAAGAGGCCCTGTCCATTTACAGCATCATGGGCTTATTGGCCTATTGCGTGTATCTGGCGATTGCATATGTTTCGCCCTGGCTTTTCGAACTGCCCGCCGAAATCCTTCCGGTTTTCCAGCGGGCACTGATTATTTATGGGCTGGGCCAGGTTTTGCAGTTCCCGGCCCGGGTTTTCGAATCCCGGATATTGGCCAACGAGATGTATCACTTGGCTTCCATCATCTACTCCGCGGCCCAGATTCTGAAATTCATCTTGATCCTGACCATATTGCCCCTTGAGCCCGATTTGGTGACCCTGGCCGTGATCTTCACCCTGGTTGAATTCACTAATCAGGCGGTAATTGCCTTGGTGGCCTGCAAAAAGTTTCCCTTTCCCGATTCAATCGGCATGAGATGGGACTGGGTTGTAATGAAACAAATGCTGGCCTACGGTTCCGGGGTGCTGATGAACAGCCTGGGTGACAAGGTCCGCAATCAGCTTCCGCTTTTGTTTCTGGCCTCGTTTCACGGGCCGGTCAACGTAAGCCAGTTCGCAATAGGCTTCCGTCTGATTCAGTATAAAAACGCTACGATTTTGAAAGCCAGTTCTGTAATCCACGCCCGCTTTGTAGCCTTATTCACCACAGGAAAATTGGGCCAATTGCAGGATCTGTATTTCAAAACCACATTCTACATAACCCTGATAAGCAGCTTCATCAGCATAATGCTGCTGTTTTTGGCTGAATCCTTCATAGTTTTGTGGGTGGGAGACCAGTTCAGGATTTCTGCGCATATCGTCTACATACTGCTTCCGGCTCTCTTTGTTACAGCACCTTTCTCTGTCGTTAATACTTTGCTCTTCGCTATCAGCAAACATCGCTATGCCGGCATAATGGGCTTGGTGGAGGCCGTGCTGGTTCTGCTGGCCTGCCTTACTCTGATCCCCCTTTACGGCGTTTTTGGAGCTGCGATAAGCTTCGCCCTCCCCATGTCCCTAATCCGTCCGTTTTTCGTGCCCCGCTACTGCTGCAAACAGCTGGACTATTCCTTGGCCGGCTTGTGGACCAAATCCATCCTAAGGGGCTGGCTCTCCTTTTTGGCTGCGGCGGTTTTGTACGCTCCCCTGGCTTATTCCGTCACAATCCGCACCTGGCTTGAGCTGATCCTCATGGGGGCGGTATTGGCCGGTATATTTATGGGCTGCGCATTCTGGCTAAGCTTCAATAAAGAGGAACGGGCTTATTGGTATGACAAGCTCAAAAGAGCGGCCCAAAAAAAATGAGGAACAGAAAAGCCCGATAGGGCCGTTGGGCGGCCTGCCGCGGCCTGGCCAAGCGTCCCGGTTCCCCGACCCGCCTTGCGCGGCCGCTTTATAGCTTTTTTACTACTTTATAAAAGGCAATGACATCTGGGTGAAAGATACCCCGGTTTGCCCTTCAGAGGAACCCCGGAGCCCAAACTATCCATCTTAAATATTTGTACTGTACCAAACTGACCGGTTTTGCTATCTTATCCTGCACAGTCCAGATGATGCTTTGAGGGTATCATCAAATTGAGCATGAGATATCTGGGGGTTGATTCCAGGCAAATTTGAATACGGGCCCAAGATCATCGGCCCGATACAGGCTTAAATCATAAATAAATAAAAAAATCCAAGGATTATAACTTGCATTATAATTCTGCTGACACTTATTATGGGGTTAATGGGAAAAATGTGTAAACTGGGAAATCTTGGCGCCTCTTTTGCCAGGCAAGGAAAGCGGTGTACCATGCATGCGTCCGTATTCAGTAGGCTTTTGTTTGTTACCGCCATTTTGATGGTTTTGGTTCTGCCTGTGCCTGGATATTCCGGTACGGCGGATCTTTATATCATGGGGCCGGGTGATTTATTGGAAATCATTGTCTGGAGAGAGGACGCTCTGTCCCGGACCGATATACTGGTGCGTCCGGACGGCAGGATCTCCCTTCCCCTGGTGGATGATATTTTGGCCAAAGGCCGCACCCCAATGCAGCTCAAGACGGCCATCACCAAGGCTTTGCTCACTTATGTTGAAGCCCCCAAGGTTTATGTCTCGGTGAAAAATCCGCGCAGCCACAGCTTCAGCGTGGTCGGCCATGTCAATACTCCGGGGACATATCCCATGTTCAAGCCCACCAGCGTTCTGCAGGCCCTGGCGGAATCAGGTGGATTCGATGAATGGGCCGACCGCAACGAGGTAAAGATCGTCCGGGGTCTTGGCCCGGATACCACGATTTATGTATTTGACTATGATAAATTTATTGACGGCGACAGCGCGGACAGAAAAGAAAAAGACGCCCAGAATATAATCCTGGAGCCTGGTGACGTGGTTATCGTGCCTTGACCGGCAGATATCGACCGCGGAAACAAAACCTATCGGGGCGATATTATTTCAAGGCTATACCGGTTTTTTTAAGACGAGGCTTATTCACAATCCGGTTTGATTGATATTCAACGCGCCAAGTTGAGCGGAACAGCTGGCCCGCGCATCTTGATTCCATTTGAAAGGCCTGTGCACTAACAGCTTATGGGAAAGCGCCACCCAATTCAGATATGCCCGGATAACGGCCAAAGAGGCATTCTTTGGTCGTGTGGTGTATTTGGGTTAACGGCCATTGCACTGCTGTGCATATTGCTCTTTGCTCGGCCTGCGGATGCAAACCGCATCAAACCGGGGCTTTCCACGGAACTGGGTTTTACAGACAACGTCAAATTCCGCACCGGGGAAGAAGACTTTTTTTTCAAGGTGACACCTTCGCTGCAGGTTTCGGCGGGTCCGGCCAGCAACAACTTCAGCGCCAACGCCTCAGCAGGCTGGACCCAGTATTTTTTGCATGCGGATGAAAGCGATCTGGAAAGCGTGAATATAAAGTTGGCTTACAACAGGGCTTTTTCGCCCCGCTTCAATTGCAACATAGCCAACAGCACCGTGGCAACCTACGATGTAATAGACCGCGATATTGAAGGCCAGCCGCTCTCAACCGTAACTCCGGGCACCAAAAGCTACAATAACACCACCACTGCAGCCACCCAGTACCGCTGGGGTGAATTTGACATGGCAAGCGCCCAGTACAGTTTCAAATGGAGCCGTTTTGAAAGCGACGCCTCCACGGAAAACACCTCCCACAAAGTCCTGCTCAAGGGACAGGGCCGTGTGGCCATTAATTGGCGGGCCGAAGCCTCCTTGGAGGGCGGACGCTCCTTTTTTGAGGAGTCGGAGAACAAAACCACGGTCGGAGCCCGGGTGGGTATGGTGCGGATGCTCGGCCCCCAGCGGGAAGCTTTCCTGCGCATCAGCGGAACCGTGACCCGGGTTGACACGGACGACGTGGATATTGCCGGCGCCAAGGATTATGATGTTTATGGGGTTACAACCGGAATTGATTGGGCATTTAACTCTGTCACCAAGGCCGGTCTCCATATAGGGGCGGATTACATAGACGGAAATGATACTTTGAATCAAGCAGCGGGAGATGTTTATCCCAATGTTTCTGCATATATAAGATACACCGGCCAAACTTGGTCCGTGGCCGGAAGGTTTAGTTCGGCATTAAACGATCTTAACTTCGAAGGGCAGGATGCGGGCCTGACCAATACTTCACGGGCCAGCGTCGACTTTAATTGGGATTTTATGCAGCACTGGTCTTTTTTTACCACATGCACCATAATCTATGAAAATCCCTTGCAAACAAACGACATAATCACAACTGACGCAACAGGCGCAACTGATATCTATAGTGAGAGGATGACGTATTCGGCAACTACCGGCATCAACTGGCAGTTTGCCAAACACTCAAATCTAGGGCTTAGATATAAGGTGGACTACCGGGATTCGGATACTCTTAAAGATGAGTCCAGGTCTCGGAACGAAATATCACTAATTTTTACCACTTATCACGATTTCATGTGGTGATGCTATGCAGGGTTCTTCAATAGACATTAGGCAGTATTTGTTCATTCTCCGCCGTTATTGGGTGTTGGCCATGGCGGTGTTTCTGCTGGTTCTTGCAGCCGGAGTGGCATATTGCATATTCTGGCCAAAGGAATATTCAGCAACAGCTAAGGTCGTGGTGCAGCCCCAGAAAGTGCCTGATCAACTGGTCAAGGCCACCATAACCAGCCGCATCGAAGAGCGCCTCCAGATAATTACTCAACAAGTGCTGAGTAGTTCGCGTTTGAAAGAGCTGATTGACCGCTTTGACTTGTATCCGGAGGAGAATAAGACCAAGGCCCCCACCGACGTCACGGACGGGATGCGGCAAAAAATAGTCATCAAAATAACCAACCGGAACTATTTTGCCATAACCTTCAACTACCCGGATCGTGACAAGGTAGCTGACGTTGCCAATGCTCTGGCCTCTTTCTATGTAGACAGCAACCTGAAAATCCGCGAACAGGATGCGGTGGGCACCGCCCGCTTTTTAGAACGGGAAAAGGACCGGCTGCGCCAAAACCTGGAGGAAAAAGAAGCCGAACTGACCCAGTTCAAGCAAAAGCACCTGCATGAACTGCCGGAGGCTCAAGACAAGAACTTGGTTGAGCTTCAGAATTTGCAGTACGAAATCGCCAGGATCACCAGAAGCCAGGAAGTCGAACGCAACCAGATCAACTACAATGAATACGCCATGACTACCAGCAGCAATAATTTGCAGCATCTGGAAATTGAAAAAGCCTATGCCCGCAAGCAGGTCGGCGGCGGTGGCGGAGGAGATGCGGTCGGGGAGACCGACCCAAATGCCATAAAAAAAGAAATCGAACGTCTGAGGGTGTTTTACAAGCCGAACCACCCGGATATTTTGAGGCTGCAAAGACACCTGGCCAAGGCTGAAAAGCAAAAAAAGGAAAAGCTGAAACAAGCAGAAGAGCAGCAAGGTGAAGTAGGCATGAAAGATGCTACCCTGGAGTTGGAGATAGGCAACCTGCGGGAGCAGATCCGCCGTCATGCCGAGCGTATAGCAGAGGGCCGCAAGCGCGTCCAGCAATATGAAGAAGACAAAAAGGCCGTCAAGCAGGTCATGCTGGAAGTCCAGGCCCGCATCGACGCCGGTCCGGCTGTGAGCGAGGCTTTGGAAAACCTGTCGCGCGGATACAGGGTCCTGAAAAATTCTTATGAAAAGACCCAGTCCAAATGGCTGGACGCCAACATGGCCGCCAACCTGGAACGCACCCAGCGCGGCGAGCAGTTTGAGGTGGTTGAACCGGCCCAAAAACCCGATAAGCCTTCCCGCCCCGACGTGAACAAGGCCCTGCCCATATCATTTGCGGGCGCTCTGGCCCTGGCCGTGGGGATTGCATTCGGCTTCCACTTTATCGACACTTCATTCACCTCGGTGGCCAATGTGGAGCGCATGACCGAATTCCCGGTCCTGGTGGTGATGCCGCCTCTGCTTTCCCGGGGCGAGGTGGCTCTGAAGAGAACCAGAAATACTATATTAATCGTCATTTACGGATTAATATTCCTAGGGCTGCTAGGTACGATTTATCTGTTGATAAACGACCATGACGTCTTGATTAAAAACACCATAAAGAGTTTGATTAGTTAATCAGCTTGGGGATCTGATCCATGTATACGGATCATTTTGACTTATACAAAACCCCTTTCGCCAATGTGCATGATCCTCATTTTCTGATTCTGAGCCAGGATCAGCAAAAGGCTCTCGGCACCATGCTGCATGCCGTCAAGCAAAGAGAGGGCTGGGCGCTTTTGATGGGGCGCTCCGGGGAGGGCAAGACCACCCTGATAATGGCGCTGCTGATGCAGTTGACCCATGAGGTGATCAGTGCGGTAATTACCGATCCCAAGCTGGACCCGCTGGATTTTTTCAACCTGCTTTCCCTAGAGCTCGGCATGGAGGGCCCTTACGCGGGCAAAGAGGAATTCCTGAGTGCGTTCCGGCAGTATCTGGTTGAATGCAGAAAGGAACGCAAATCCGTATTGGTCATAATGGACGAAGCCCAGTCCATTAACCTTGATCTGTTGGAAGAGCTGAAACTGCTGAGCAATCAGGATGACGGCCCAACCAAGGTTTTGAACATCATCTTGGTGGCTCAGCCCCAATTCCGGACCCAGCTCAAACAGTCCAAATCCAAAGGCCTCATACAACGGCTGCGCCGTTTTCACAACCTCCGGCCCTTAAACGAAGCTGAAACATCAGCCTATATCAGGCACCGGTTGTCAGCGGCTGGAGCGGAAAAAAATATTTTCGAATCCGCGGCGCTGGCTGAAGTGTACCGGGCCAGCCAGGGGAACTGCCGCCTGATCAATACGATTTGCGACCAAGCCATGCAATTGGCCTTTGAACGCAACCAAGCCAGAGTCACCCCGGAAATGGTCGGCCTGGTGGCGGAAAGCGCTCCCCTGTTAAGCATACTGGGCCAGGCCGATCAAATGATGCCCGGCTCATCCGCCGGGGACGCCGAAACCGGGCTCCAGGAATCTCAGCCGGATCAGGCAGAGCGGGCCGAAGCTGAATATGCGCCCGTCACCCCCATTTTGGATGCTTCAGCCCTGGAAAAAAGCGAAACCGCCGCGCCCCCAACCGGCTCCGGGCCGGAAGCCGAGCCAAAGAGAGCTGAAAAACCCCGCCGAATTCCCACCATGTCCATTGAGGACTTGGAGTACAAGCCCCAGCCCCAAGCTGAAGCCAGGCCCGAAAAGGCGGCCATGCGGCCCAAGGAACAGCCGGAAACCCTGGAACTCAGATCCCTGGACCTGGAAGCGGACGACTACTTTGAGGACGCTGGGGAAGAGCCGAAGCGGGGAATGATCAGGCGGGCCGCCGGAGTGGTTTTCAGCCTCAAGGGCATGGCCGTGGCCGCAGTGCTTTTAATCTTGGCCGGGACCGCTTTTTTCAGCCTTGGCGGGCTCAAGTACGCCAAAAGAGCCTGGTGGCGCTATCGCCAGCAGGCAGCCATCGTGGTGCCGGACGAAGTCATTCCCAATAAAAGCCCCAAGGCGGCCAAGCCCGAACAACCAAAAAGAAAAAGACCACCTGATTGGGGCCCGACCCTGTACATACCTTCAAATAACGCCCGCGCGCAAGGAGGCGGTCATGGATAACAAAAAAAATTCAAAGGGCCAAGGGCCGAGCGGCAACATACTTGACCTGGAAAATCCGATTTCTCCCGGAACCGGAACCGGACCGGATTCACCTCTGGAGCCGGATCAGGCCAGCCGCAGAGCCTTGAAGCAGAAGCGCCAAAGCGATGCGGTCTTGGAGCCGAGCCCGAAGCGCAAAAAAAAGCCCCAAAAGAAACAGTTGAGCGCCAAAAGCCGCCGGCGCATAAGCCAGGTTGACCGCGAACGCCTGGTCAGCCTCTATGCTCCCTACAGCCCCCAGGGCAAGCGCATAGACATTCTGCGCTCCCAATTGCTTTATCCCTTCCATGGCGACCCCCCGCGGATCGTGATGGTCTCCAGCTCGGTGCCCGGTGAAGGCTCCAGCCTTTTGGCCTCCAACCTTGCGGTTTCGTTTGCCCGCGGGTTGCAGCAGTATGTATTGGTCATAGACTGCAACCTGCTGCGGCCGGTGCAGGGCCACACATTCGGAGTCCCCGAACGTCCGGGGCTTTCCGATTATCTGGAAAACGGAAACACGGAAGTTCAAGACGTTATTCACTGGTCCAAGGTGGATAAGCTGAGCGTTATCCCGGCGGGCACTCCATCGCACCGTTCGGCGGAACTGTTGGCCACTGACAAGATGGCGGGCCTTCTGCAGGAACTGCGCTCCAGATACTCCGACCGTTATATTATTCTGGACAGCCCGCCGGTGCAGGCGGTGGACGATCCTTCGGTGCTGGCCCGGTGGGTGGAAGGCATTATCTTTGTGGTCGCCAGCGGAACAACCGACCGGGAAGTGGTGATGCGCTCACTAAGCCGTTTGCCTGAAGAACGCATTATTGGCCTTGTGCTCAACGACCGGGCTTCCGCCATATCCGATGCCGCAAGCATCGGACCGGTAGGCGGCGAAGGGGTCTAGGCTCCCAATGATACATTCAGGCCGAACTTCTCCCTATATTATAGGTTTTTTCGTAGGGGAGGCCCTGATCATTTTTGTGGCCACCGCGCTGGCGGTTTACATCAGGGTGGCCGACGCGTCCGAGTTGTTCACCTGGCAGTATTCCTGGCACCGCATGTTTGTGGTGCCCATTGTCATCGAAATAACCTTTTACTACTTCGATCTTTATAATTTCCGCCAAAACCACAGTTTTTTCTGGATCGTAACCCGGGTGGCTCAAAGCCTGTCCGTGGCCATGGTGGCCTTGACCGCGATCTATTACATCCTTCCCCGCCTGTTCCTGGGCCGGGGCGTCATGGTGCTCAGCTTCTTTCTCATCCTGGGCCTGGTAATTGTCTGGCGTGTGGGCTATGGCTGGGCTCTAACCCAAAAGCTGTTTACCAACAACATACTTATTGTCGGGTCCGGTTCCCTGCTCAGCGCCATATTAGAGGAACTGACGACCCGGTCCGACAATCTGTATCATGTGGTTTGCATCCTGGATGCAGAGGACGCTCAGCAAAAATCAGACCAGGCATCCAAAATAAAGGCCGACATAATGCAAGCGTGGAGCAGGGTTTTGCGGGCCTCCCTGCACGACTCCAGCGACAGCGTCATGGGTCTGGTCCGCTATTACAAGGTGGACATGATTGTGGTGGCCATGGATGAAAAGCGGGGGTGCATGCCGCTTGACGAATTGCTGCGCTGCCGCATGTTGGGGGTGCCCATAAAAAGCGGGGAAGATTTTTACGAGGATGTCGCGGGACGGATTCTTTCGGAGCAGATAAGGCCGTCTTGGATGGTTTTTTCACCCACCGGGTTTACCACTCACCGGCTCCAGGCCCTGACCAAAAGGTCTTTTGACATTCTGCTCAGCGCGGTGGGGCTCATACTGTCAATTCCCTTGGCCTTGGGAACCATGATTGCGATCCGGCTGGACAGCAAGGGGCCGGTGATTTACCGGCAAGAGAGAGTGGGGCAATCCGGCAAGATTTTCGTTATATACAAATTCCGCTCCATGGTGGAATCCGCCGAATCGGAATCGGGACCGGTCTGGAGCCAGCAAGGCGATCCCCGCGTCACCCGGGTGGGTGATTTTCTCAGGAAGAGCCGGCTTGATGAAATACCCCAGATGTGGAATGTGCTCAAAGGAGATATGAGTTTTGTGGGGCCCAGGCCCGAACGGCCCCATTTCGTAAAGCAGCTGAGAGGAGAGCTGCCCTTTTATGACGAGCGGCATAACGTCAAACCGGGCATAACCGGATGGGCTCAAATTTGCTATCCTTATGGGTCTTCCCTGTCTGCCTCCCTGGAAAAGCTTAACTATGATTTGTATTACATCAAACATGCCGGCTTGGGCATGGACATCATGATCCTTTTGCAAACCATTAAAATATTGATCCTGAAAGAGGGCGGGCGCTGATGGCCCGATCAAAAGAAGAACGCTACAAAATGGCCCCCATTGAATGGGCCGCTTTGGCCGCCTGTGTGCTGGTTCTGTCTTGGATATACGCCCCGCACCTTGCATCCATGTTTGACAACTGGTGGAACGACCCCAATTATTCCCACGGCATACTGATCCCCCTGGTCAGCGCATATTTAATCTGGCGCCACAAGGACTCACTGGCCCGGTCGGTCAGCAATCCGAACCCCTGGGGCTATGTGGTCATATTGGCTGGCATGTCGATGCTGGCGACCGGATATTGGGCAAGCGAATTTTTCCTGAAGCGGATAAGCTTGATTCCGGTATTGTGGGGCCTGGTGCTTCTGAGCTGGGGCTGGCCCGTGGCCAAAATGCTGTGGTTTGCATTTGCCTATCTGATACTGATGATTCCGCTGCCTTATGTGGTTTATGACTCGGTGGCCTTTCCCCTGCGCCTGATCGCGGCTTCCTTGGCCGGAGGGATGCTGCACAGCATGGGCACCCCCACTCTGGTTGAAGGCAATATCATCCATCTGCCCTATATAGTTCTTAATGTGGTGGATGCATGTTCGGGAGTGCGCAGCCTGATCTCGCTTTTGGCCGCGGGCACCATACTGGCATACCTGATGCTGCCAAACCGCATCTCTAAGATAATCATAGTGTTTTTGGTCTTGCCGGTTACTGTGGCCACCAACGCGGTCAGGGTGGTTCTGGCCGGGGTTCTGGCCAAGTATATCGGCAAGGAAGCCGTGGAAGGTTCAATGCATGACTTTGTGGGCTGGGCGGTCTTCATGGTTGCCTTTGTGTTTTTGGCCGGCATCACATTATTGGTAAAAAAACTGATCGAAAAACGGAGCCTCAAAAGTGATGCCGCTACGTAGAGCAGTATATCTGGCCGCAGCCGCAGTGCTTTTGATTGTCTGCTATCTGGGGATCTTAAAAGGCAAGGAGGTGGCGCCCCAAAAACTTCGCATGCCGCTCAGCTCTCTGGAGTCCAAGATCGGCGCCATGCAGGCCGTGGGTAAGGATCGCCCCCTTGATGAGCACACCATTGAAATTCTCAAACCCCAAGCCTACCTGCTAAGGAATTACCGGGCCCCGGAAGGAACAATCCATTCGCTGTTCGTGGCTTATTTCGGATTCCAGCAAGAGGGGCAAATGGTGCATTCCCCCCGGGCCTGTCTGCCGGGTGGCGGATGGATCATCGAAAAACGCAGCCAGGTTGAAGTGCCGTTAAACGGCGCCACCTGTCTGGTCAACCATATCGTGATGAGTAAAGACCTGTCCAAGGTGAGCACTTTATACTGGTATCAAGGGCGCGGCGATATTCAGTACAGTGAATATTGGGAACGCTTATCCTTGTTGCTGGATGGTATTATTAAAAATCGTAACGATGGAGCGCTGGTTAGGCTGATCACCCCCATGAGCCCGGGCATGGATGTGCTTAAGGGACAAATCAAATTCGCAGCTGCGCTGATACCCAGTCTAGACAAGATTTTCCCTCCGCCCGGCAGAGCGCAGGCGCCCTGATTTAACGGTGGAGTTTGACCATGACGCCCCTCGGCTGAACGTCTGATGGCATGGCTGATGGCTGGTGATGCAATTTTGGGCGCATCGGCCCCCAAGGGAACGAATAGTTGAGTTATTTTTTCACCATAATCTATATCCTGATCGTCATGATCCGGCCCCAGGAGTTTGTGGAGGCGGTCAAGGCCTGGCCTATTTTGGATGTAATGGCGATCTTGTGTATTGCATCCGCATTTTTGGAAGGCCGTATAACCAGCTTCGCCTTGGGAAGATCCGCCACCAACAAGATACTGGCCATATTCTGGATATGGATTTCCTTCACCGTGGTGGCAAATGGCTGGATGGGAGGAGGCCTGCAGGCCTTCATGGACTTTGCCCGAATAACCATCATTTTCTATCTGGTCATCTTAACGGCAGACACCTTTCCCCGCATACGCCTTTTATTGTGGGTGATCATCCTGGCCACCTCCGCACTGGCCATGCAAGCTATTATACAGTTCTACACCGGCACCGACTTGGCCGGCGCTGGCGCCCTCACGCACGGTGACGTGGTGCAAGCCAAGGGAATCGGTATTTTTTCCGACCCCAACGACTTGGCTTTGGCCATAGTGATATGGATTCCGTTTTTGCTGCCCTTCATCCACCGCGGCTTTTTATCACCCACCATGTGGACCGGCATTATAGTGTTGATCCCGGTTATCACAGGAGTGGTGTTCACCCGCTCCCGGGGCGGCCTCTTGGGCCTGGCCGCTGTCTTCTGGTATTATTTTTACAAAAGAGTTGGCTTGACTGCATCAGTATTAGTCCTCGTAGTCGTCTTTACGCTGTTATTGTCCATCCCCCGCATGGATATGGACGCCGTTGATGCAAAAGAAGGCTCCGCCCGCTCCCGCCTGGACCATTGGTCCGCCGGTTTGGACATGCTCAAGCAAAGTCCCATTGTGGGCATGGGCAAGGGCAGCTTCACCGAACACCATTACCGGACCGCGCATAACTCTTTTGTGTTGGCCCTGGCCGAAACCGGGCTGGTCGGCGCCATTCTCTGGATTATGCTGTTCTTCTCAACAGCCCGTGACCTTTGGCTTCTCAGGAAAGATCCCAGAGGGCCGCCGGAACTGTATTTTCTGGTAAACGGTCTGATCGGGTCCCTTATAGGTTGGCATGTGTGCGCCTTTTTCCTGAGCCATACTTATAAATTCCAGGGGTATCTTTTAATGGCCTTGGCCGTAGCGGCGCTTAGGGCCATGGATAATCAGGGTATATATATCGATAACCCATTCGAGTTCAGACACATCGCCTGGTCTACCGTGCTCACGATGATTTTTATCGTATTTTTCTATTTTGGGGTCCGGCTCTTGTGGGGTTTGTTCAACGCTTAAACCTGCGGTGTGCGGTGAAGATGTATCACTGAGGTTTTTTTCACACTCTTTATGGAAGCCGGCAAGCCGGCGGCTGGATATATGCATTTTGAAATATGCGGCGGAGAAATGGTTAGCCTCCTATTTGGCGCACAGCCTGAAACGCAGGATCAAGACCACTCCACCGCCCAAGCTGCTTTGCGTTGCGATTGCGGACCATTTCGAGCCTTATTGGGGCAAGGCCGACCAAGCCACAGCCTTGTCCCGCCTGGCCGCATGGGAAGAAAAATGGCCCCGGTTGTGCGCACAGGTGGCCGACAGCCGGGGCAGGCCCCCCCAGCGGGATTTTTTTTACCCCCTGGAAGAGTATGATCCCAAAATTCTGGATCGGCTGGCGGGCCTGTGTTCAAAAGGATTGGGAGCCGTTGAGGTGCATCTGCACCATGACAATGACAGTTCGGCCCAACTGGAAGACCGTTTGGGGGCCTATGCTGAACTTCTGGTGCAAAAACATAACCTGCTGCGCCGCGACCCCTTGACTGGGCGGCCGGCCTACGGTTTCATACATGGTAACTGGGCCCTGGACAATTCCCGGCCCGACGGGCGCTGGTGTGGAGTAAACGATGAATTGCTGGTGCTGAAAAGGACCGGATGTTATGCGGATTTCACCATGCCCTCCGCACCGGATTCCTGCCAAACCAGCACCATTAACTCCATATATTACGCCACAGACGATCCGCAGCGGCCCAAGAGCCATGACAAGGGAACCCCTGTCCGGTCAGGAGGCGGGCCCACAGGCGACCTTCTCATGGTGCAGGGCGTATTGGCTCTGAACTGGAAACTGCTTAAGCGCGGTTTCTTCCCCAGCTTGGAATGTTCGGATCTCGGGGCGCACTATCCGCCCAGACCCGAAAGAGTTCCGGTATGGCTTAGGCATGCCCCAACCGTGAAAGGAGCCGAGCATATAGGCTTTTTGAAGCTTCACAGCCACGGTGCCCCGGAAAGGCATCATCAGGCATTGATGGGAAATCCCATGCTGCGCTTGCTGCGCTATATGACAGGCGGGCTGCGATCGGAATGGGGCTGTGAGGTGCGGTTTGTCAATTGCTGGGAAATGGTGCAAATGATACATGCTCTGGAGCGTGGAGAGGAGATCGGCTGATGCTCAAAAGGGCCTTTAAGCAACTTTGTTTTATCATCATCTTATGTGCAGCAGCCATCCCGGTCTGGGCCCAGGATGCAAAACCGGTCCAGACAGAGCCAAGGCACCCTGGCATTTTTATTAACCATTCCCGGCTTGTTGAACTGACCAAACTAATCCAGCGCCTTAATCCCTGGTGGATTAACATACTTGACTGGAGCCGGGAACCGGCAAGAAACAATATTTTGATCGAAGACGGGCCAAGCCTGGCCCTAAGCTATCTCATGATCAGCCAGAACGTCAGCAGCAGCATAACCAAGACTCAAGGCGATCTGGCCAAGGCCTGCGCCCTGAAGGCGGTTGACATAAACCTGCCCAACGATGTTTTTGCGGCCAGCGATTTGGTGGCTCAGGTGGCGCTGACCCTGGATTGGGCCTGGGACGCCTTTAGCGAAACAGAACGTAAAAAAGTCGCCAACTGGCTGGTCAACCAAACCTCCCGGTTCAGCAGGCTGAACTACAGTTGTTTTACCGGCGAAAACGCTGCGCTTTTCAGGATGATGACCCTGGCCGGACTGGCTGCTGATGGACAGGACAGCCGGGCGGCCGGCCTGTGGAAACAAGCCCTGCAAATCAGGTATAAAGAACATTTGCTCCCCTGCCTGCAGAATTTGGGTAAAGGCGGAGGCTGGTTCGAGGATGTTGTGGCCGGCTCCAGGGCAGGCCTGCACATAATAGAAAGCGCAGCGGCTTTTAAAACAGCCAAGGGCTTGGACCTGATCACGGGAGTTGACTGGTATAAAGACCGCATGCTGCAGTTGATGTTTACTGCCCTGCCCCGGGTGCAAAGGCGCAACGGGTTGAGTTATTTTCCCATTGCGCCGGGCGGCGACCGCAGCCTGGACCCGGTGTTGAGCGCCGATTACTCCCGCTTGCAGCTGATTATGCTGACGGCGCTGTTGCCGGATGAACCCTCGGCGGGCTGGGCGCAAGCCTGGGTTTTGCACAGTCAGCGGCCTGCAATGATCAACCGTCACGTCAGGGCCTTGGAATTTGTCTGGCTTCAGCCCCTGTTGCGCCAAGAGCCTCTGGTTACGGCTCCACGTGTTTGGCTGGCAAAAGATGCGGGGCGGGTGTACATGCGCTCGGACTGGTCGCAAAGGGCTACCTGGCTCAAATTCAGCTGCGGCCCCCATTTTGCCGCCCGTCAACATTTGAATGCGGCCTCACTGCAGTTATTCAAAAACGAGATGCTCTTGCCGCCCGGTGGGGCCTACGACGGTTTCGCCACCTCGCACGCGTTAAACTATGCTGCCAGGAGCATAGCGCAGAACACCTTGCGCATCATCGATCCGGATGAGTATTCCTGGCAGGTTATGCGCGCCGGCAACAAACCGCAGGGGACTTATGCCAATGACGGCGGCCAGCGCGCTTTCTCCGGTTTTGACTCAAAAGACGGCACCATAGTGGCTGCCCCCTGGACTTCTTCGGGCTGGGATCAAGGCGAGTCTCCTTACAACAAATTCAAAAAGCTATATGAACTGGGCAAGATAACCGCCACGGAGTCCAAGCTGCGCTTCCAGTATGCCAAAGGCGACGCCACGGCGGCCTATCAAGGCAGCACCAATAAGGCAAGGCGGGTGGTCCGGCATGTGATTCACCTGCTGCCCGGAGGCCCGCAAGACCCGTCATCCGCCAATCTGGTGGTTGTGGTTGATGACGTTTCATTGAACCGCACAAAGGCCCAGGTCCGCTTTGTGGCCCATCTGCCGGGAAAACCGGAAATTCCCGGCGCTATGCAATCAATCGGACCGGGCCGCTATCAAGGGAAAAACGACCGGATAATTTATAAGGGGCAAGCCACAAACCTGGAAATCATCAGTGTAATGCCTCAAAATCCCAATATGTATGTCTTTGGGCGGAAAAACAATGCAGATGCCTGGGTGAACGGGCGCAATTATCCGCCGAAAGGCCAGGCTGGTGAGCTTTCCCGTTGGCGGGTGGAATTTGGCTCCGACCCGGATGGCAAATCCGTACGCCCCATGGTAACCGCCTTGATACCGGCAGGCTTCGATGATCCGCCATCACCCAGTATACGGCCCCTGCCAACAGCCAGCGGGAATACTGCAGGCCTGGTGGTGATGGATTCCGCCTGGCCAAGGGTTGTGGTGGTAAAATTGGGAAGTCCTCTGGATAAGGAAGAAATGGCCTACGGCTATCCCGCCGGCCGCAGCCGCCATTTGGTGGCGGGGCTTGAACCGGGAGCTGAATACCAAGTCAAGATGCTTGAAAACCGGATAATAATAAGCAAAGGAAAAGGGCTGACCAGCAGCCCGGCGGGTCTTTTGGCCTTTATGCTGGAACCCCAGTCCAATTCCAAAAAGTAACGGCAACTTGAAAAGTTATACACAAAGTGGCGCATAAAATTACTTGTGAGTTAGATTAATGGATTTAAAGCCTTATTCAAGGCATAATGTCTTTTCATAGTCGGCTGCTGAACTGGCAAGGAGCTGAAATCAACATTTTGGGTCAATAACAGGGCAATTTATTTTGGGTGCTGTGTATGCAGGGGGATACGAGCATTTTGCAACACGCCTAACCCAGCGATTGGGCCAAAAAAGCAGTTTATCAACTGCCTGCCAATACCAAGCAAGTCTATGCAACCTGTAATGAAAAACCCCGGGGTTGTGAACCGGGGACGATTGGATAAAAAGGAGGCAAGCATGTGGAAATCGGAGGCGGCCAGACGTATCGCCGCATGGTTAGTAACAGCCGCATTGGTAATATTGATATGCCCCACAGCAGCCTTGGCCGACAAAGAAGATGACCTGAAATCAGGTCTGGAGTATTTCAAGCAGGGAAAATACCGCGAAGCATCCATTGAATTCCGCAACGCTCTGAAAAAAGACGCCCGCTATGCGGAGGCGCATTACCGCCTGGCCCTGACCTATCTCAAACTCAATGAGTTCAAGCAGGCTTACCGTCTGTTGTTCAACACGGTAACCCTGGACCCGGACAACCTGGATGCCCAGGTGCGCTTGGGCCAGATCGCGCTTTTGGGCAATCAGGTGGACATCGCCCTGGAGAGGGCTCAGATTGTTCTGAAGGCCGATCCCAAGAACGTGGACGCCCAGGTCTTGTACGGACAAATCCTGGCCAAAAAAAACAATCCGGAGCAGGCGCTTAAAGAACTGATCAAGGCGCAGCAGATGGCCCCCAAGCGGGCTGACATCCCCATGCTGATTGGGCAACTATATCTGCAAAAAGAACAGCCGGAAGCTGCGGAGAAAGAGTACAAAAAAGCAATCGAGCTGGCCCCCAAGCTCATGACGCCAAAGCTTCTTTTGGTGCGTCTGTATATGAGCCAGAACAAAAAAGACGCGGCGGTTGAAGCCCTGCGCTCGGCTTCGGAAGCCCACCCCAAAGAGCCCCGTTTACAAATGATGCTGGTTGAAATGCTGATGCGCCAGCTCAAGCCCAAGGAGGCCGAAAAAAGCCTTCTGGATCTGATGGCCAAATATCCGGACGATGAACGCTACCGCCTGGCTTTGGCCCGGCTGTATATGGTCACCAGGCAATTGGACAAAGCCGAGCAGGCTTATCTGGATGCAATCCGCCAAGACCCGAAATCCATTTGGCCTTTGCTGATGACCGGACGTTTCTACTCCCTGCGGAGAGATTTTGCCAAGGCGGAAGCCTATTTCAGGCAGGCCAGCACAATTGAGCCGGACTCCATTATGCCCAAGCTTGCGATGACCGAGCTGGCTCTTGAAAGACGCGATTTGGCCCAAGCTGAAAAGATATTGGAAGGTATGCCCCAAAAAATGCTGGGAAACCCCAAAGCCCGGACTTTGATGGGCCGGCTGGCTTTGATGAAGGGCGATGTCGAAAACGCGATATCCATTTTTACCGATGTGCTGAACTCGCTGCCCTTTGACCGGGATCTGCTTTTTTGGCGGGCCCAGGCCTATATCCGGCAGGGCAAACGCCAATTGGCCATTGCGGATTTGCAAAAGATTATAAAAGGGCACCCCCGCGACACCAGCACCCGCTTTGTGCTTTCGGGGCTGATGGCGGCCGCCAACGAGCCCCACCGGGCCATAGACCACATTAACGTGGTGCTGAACCAAAACCCCAAAAGCATACCCGCCCTGGAACGGCGGGGCCGCTATAATCTGGTCCAGGGCAACTTTGCTCAGGCTGAGCAGGATTTTAAGAAAATCATCCAGCTGGCTCCCAAAAGTGCGCTGGGCTACCTGCGTCTGGGCGGTCTGTATCAGATGCGCAAAAAACCGGAGCAGGCCATACAAAACCTGGAAAATGCCCTGACCAACAATCCCAATCAGATGGAAGCCCTGGCCCGGCTGGCCGCAATTTATATGTCGCAAAAAAGCCCGGAAAAAACCATCAGCCGGGTCAAGCAGCAGCTGCCCAAGCTAAAAAGGAAAGAGCTTGGCCATACGCTCTTGGGCGACCTATACCGCGCCATGAAAAAAACCGATGAGGCGTACCAGGAATACCAGAGCGCTTTATCCATTAACCCAAAATATCCCGGCGCCCTGCTGGGTATGGCTGTGGTGGCCCAATCCAAGCTCAAGTTCAGTGAAGCCAAACAGCACCTTGACCAGATCATCAAGCTGGTGCCCAATAATTTGGAAGCCTTGGTTTCACGCGGAGACGTAAACGAAAGGCTGGGTGACTTTGATGCCGCCATCACCGACTATAAAACCGCATTGAGGATAAATGGGGACTATGTGCCCGCCTTGAATAATCTGGCTTATCTTTTATCCCGTCAGGGAGGAGATGCAAATCTGAACGAGGCCTTGCCCTTGATTCAAAAAGCCAAGCGGATCGCTCCGGGAAACCCCTTTGTGCTGGACACCTTGGGATGGGTGCTCTATTTGCGCGGGTCCTATGACAGCGCCATACAAGAAGTGCGGGACGCTTTGAGCCAGAATCCCGACCGTCCTGCATTCAATTATCATATGGCGGCCATTTTGTTAAAATTGGGACGTAGCGACGAAGCCAGAAAGTACCTGCAAAAGGCATTATCCAGCCCGGGGGGATTCAGGGAAAAAGAAGAGGCCAAAAAGCTTCTGCGCCAGATAGGCTAATCTGGCCGGATAATGCCGGCCAGGGAGGATTACGGAGATATCCGCAATGCACACTTTGCTAAAGTTCACGACTATTTGTCTAGCTCTGTTTACTATGTGGCTGGCTCCAGACTGCGTACAGGCGGCGCCGGTTTCCCCCGAAGGCCTGGAGCTGTCCGGTTTCCAGGTCAAGGCGCCAGCCAACCCTGCCATCGGGGACAAGGTTGTGGTGGAATTCACCTTGCGGAATGTCGGGCAAAGCACGATTCGCTTTGACTCCAAGGCGGGGGCGTTTGTGGGAACCCGCAGGCGGTCCAAAAGCGGCGGCAAGGCTTTGAACCGTGATTTTGGTTTTTGCTATCTGGGATGGAAGCTTGAGCCCGGCCAAAGCATCAGCATAAATGTCTATAAGATTTTGGATATGAAAGGGCAGTGGAGTTTTTTCCCCACATACCTTGCCAACGGCAAATGGGGCCCCTGGGACACCCTCAAAAAAACGCTTGATGTGAGCAGCCGGGCGGCTCCGTTGGCCGGCGACAAGCGTTTTTCGCCCGATGCGGGAAAAAGCGTGGTGATTTACAAAGGGAAAAGGCTGCCCATCCAGCTCTTGCCTCCGGATAACCCCTGGAACCAGGACATCTCAAAACTGCCGGTGCACCCAAACTCCCAGGCCTGGCTGGCCAATATTGGCATTCATACCAAACTCCGTGCGGATTTCGGATCGGGCAGGCGTTTTGTGGTGTTTGGCCACGCCTTAAAAAAAGGAAGACCTCACGGGATTCCCTTTATCGTAATCCGTGAAGGGGTCCCACAGATTCCGGTGGATATAAAGTGGAAATCCGAAAGTGAACCGGGTCCGTATTACATCCCCCAGGATGCCCCCATAGAAGGAGAGACCGGCACGGGCGCACCCAACAAAAGCGACGCCCACATTATTGCGCTTCATTATGACCGGATGAAGCTGTATGAGCTTTATAAAACCGAAAGAAGAAGCCCGGGGTTCGCCGCCCTGCAAGGCACCGTATGGGATTTGACCAGCAACAAGCTGCGCCCTCTGGGCTGGACCTCGGCTGACGCCGCCGGTTTGCCCATCTTCCCCGGTTTGGTGCGCTATGAAGAAGTTTACCTGCTAAAAGAAATCCGCCACGCCCTGCGCTTTACGGTGAAAAAATCCGGCAGGGCCTTTATACTGCCCGCCACTCACTGGGCCTCAACCATCAAGCACCCCAGCCGGCCCCCCATGGGAATGCGGGTGAGGCTCAAGGCTGACTTCGACATTGAACCTTTCCCGGAACCCGTACAGGTTATTTTGCGCTGTTTAAAAAAATACGGCATGATTCTGGCGGATAACGGCGGCGATTTATTCATAAGCGGCGCCCCGCATCCCGACTGGGATGACGACGCTTTGGAACACATTAAAAAGATCAAAGGCAAGGATCTTGAGGTGGTCTACACCGGTGAAACCATCACCAGTATTCCAAAGCGCTACATCCAGAAAAAAAGCCCTTATGACAAACCCAAAACCAGTAAATACCACATAAACAACCCGGCGAAGAAAAAGAAACCATAGACCATATGCTATCAACCTTACGCACTGCCTGGCTTCTGGCCGGGCTAATCGTGCTGCTTATCATGGCCCCAAAGGCGTCTTTTGCCCAGCAGCTGCAGGACTGGGAGGCCGAGATGCCCCTGAATCACCTGACCGCCGGCCGCAGCATGGCCGATAAGGGGCGATACCAGGAGGCCATAAAACGCTACAGCCGGGCGATTGATTCCGGCAAGCTAAACAAGCTCAACCTTTCAATAGCTTATAACAACCGGGGAAACGCCTACGCCGAACTGGGCGAGCATGAAAGGGCCCTGGAGGACTTTAATTCGTCGCTCAAAGCCAGACCCGGGTTTGTGGAAGCCATCTACAACCGGGGCATCACACATTTTCAGCTGGGGAACTACGAAAAATCCGTGGAGGACTTCGGCCTGGTGATTCTGGTGAATGCCGGATTTGCCAGCGCTTACTTCAACCGCAGCTTTCCCCTGGCCGAATTGGGCCGCTATAAAGAGGCCATCGCCGATGTGCGCCAGGCCATAAACCTGAGCCCCGGTTCCCTGTACTATCAGCAAAGGCTGGCCAACCTGCAGGGGGCGGCCCGCAGCATAACCCCCATGGAACCCGGCCCACTTGAATCCAAGCCTGCCGGAGCCGCCGGTCAAACGCCGGACGCCGCACCCCCAAAGCCCCCGCAAGCCGCTGCCGGGTCGATGGCTACAGAGCCGTCACCTCCGGCCGGGCCGAAGCACCTTAAAACCGCACCGGCGGGTAAGGCAAATCCCCCGTTGATCTATAATGAGGATGAAGCCGACCTGGAGGCCAGAGAGTAAAGCCTCCTATTGGTTCACGGTATGCCAAAAAGCCTTGCAGGGCGGGCTAGTCCTCAAGCGCCGAGGAGAACACCTCTAGGGTCTCCCGGGCGCAGCGGTCAAAGCGGAAATGCTGCACCCGTTCTCTGCCCAGATTCACCATGCGGTTGCGTAAATCTGGATCGCTCAGCACCAGATCAAGGCCCCGGGCCATATCGGAAACATCATAGGGGTCCACCAGTTCGGCCGCGTCTCCCGCCACCTCGGGGCAGCAGCCCCGCTTGGTGGTGACCACCGGACAGCCGGTGGCGTGGGCTTCACAGATAGGTATGCCGAATCCTTCGTAAATGCTGGGGAAAAACAGGCAGGCCGCCAGACGGTATACCGCCGGCAGATCCTCATCATCCACAAAGCCCGGAAAATGCAAGTGCGCCGCCACGGAATGCTTTTTGGCAAAGGCCATGTCTTGCTCGAACTTCCAGCGGCCAAAGCCCACCACCACCAGTTTCAGGCCGTGCCTGGGCTGGACCCGGGCAAAAGCTTCCACCAAACGCTCGAAGTTCTTCAAAGGGGTCAGGGCGCCCACGAAGAGGACAAAGCGCTCCGGCAGATCATATTTTTCCCGCACCCGGCGGGCTTCGTCTTCCGCGGGCGGGTTGAAGAAGTGCTCCCCGCAGGCCTCATGCACCGTAACCATGCGCTCCGGCTCCACGCCCACATAGCGGATGATATCCTGGCGGGCCTGCTCGGTGGGCGCAATCACCCTTGCCGAGGCCCGGCAATAGCGCGGGATGAAAAACTTAAAGTAACGCCGATCAGTCCAGGGAAACAGCTCGGGCTGGGTAAACTGCTCGGGGCGCAGCACGAACACCCTTTTCACCGAGGAGATCAGCGGCACGCTCAGCTTGGGATTGAATATGATGTCCAGGCCAAGCCTTTTGGCCGCCCGGGGCATCAGCCATTGGTCCCACACAAACTTGTTTGACGCGCTCAGCACATGTTCGGTCACATTGCCGTATTGGCCATAGCTCCCCATGCGCTCCCGGTCTGCATAAAACAGATGATATTCATGCTCGGGGCCCTGGCGCAAAAATCCCTGGATCAGGTTGTGCGAATAGCCCACCACCCCGCCCAGGGTGTCGCTTAGGTGGCGCAGCATGACGCCGATTTTCATGAATCAAGCTCCGCCAGAATATCCCGCACTGCCTTTTTAACCATATCCAGGGATATGGCGGCCATGCAGTGTTCGCTCAGGTCGCAAGTGCGCTTATAGCAGGGCTGGCAGTCCAGTCCGGCCCGCAGCAGGCGGCCCGGCCCGTTGAGCTGTATTTCCTGGGGGCAGGTGGAGCCGAACAGGACCAGGCTGGGTACTTTCTGGGCCAGGGCCAGGTGCATGGCCACCGAATCGGAAGTGACCATCATGCGCAAGCGTCCCACCAAAGCCGCGAACTGCACCAGATCGTGCTTGCCCCGGCTGTCCGCCACCGGGCCTTGGCACATGGCTGCAATGCCCTGGTTAAGCTCCCGTTCCACCGGACCGCCCAAAAGCAACGGGGTCAAGCCCAACTGGTCCCGTATCCAGTCCGCCAGGGCGGCGAAGCGCTCGGGCAGCCAGGCCTTGTGGGCGAAGATTGGCCCCGCCCCGGTGTTGAGTCCTATGGTCTTGTCCGGATTCAGCCCCCGGGCGGAAAAAAACTCGTCCGCATAGCTCTGGGCGGGGCCGGTCGGCTTGAAGCTGTAGGCTTCCATGGGGCCTGGCAGGTCCAGCGCGCCGTGGATGATCTCCTGATAGGTGAGCTGGTTTTTATGAAATTTGAGATCATCATCCAGGCCCAGGCGGTAGGCGTAGGCCGCTTCGGGATTCAGGGGCATGGGGGTGCCCCATTGGCTGAGCCCAAAGCCTTTTTTCTCTTTTGCTGTAATTTTCTGAACCAGCGCCGTTGCCCGGGGTTCTTTGTCCAGGCAGATGCAAAGATCGAATTCCTCACTCAAAAGCTGCTGCAGATTCTCCAAATTGTAGGACATCAGCCGGTCTATGCCGGGGCTGGCCAAGAGCAGCTCATAGGCGCTTTTGTCCGTGATCCAGGTGACATGCAGGCGGGAGTGGGCTTTTTGCAAAGAGGGCAGCAGGCTGGTGGTGCGCATCACATCACCCACCGCGGCCAGCTTGATGATCAATATGCGGGTCCCCATGGGGTCATAGTGGGGACAGTCTTTGCACAGCCTTTTATATTTACAAGGCTTCTCGCCAATGAAATGGCGGCAATCCAGCTGGGCCACAAACACGTCTTCAGGCATGGAATCTTTCCCGCATGAGGGGCATTCAACAAAGAAGCTTATTGGTTGCGGTAGTATACCGGCTGGGACTGAGCAAGTAAACGGGGGGATGCGGGCCGCTTCGCCCGCGGCAGGCCCGGCTTGATATTCAAACAGCATCGCAGGCGCAGCATGCCGCAATAAATAGTCCGCTACGGCCTTCGGGTCAGTTGATCCGGCTGACGCCCAGCTTGGCGGATTTGAACAGCTCTTCTTTTGCGGTGCGCTGCCAAAGCCGGGTTTCGGGCTCGAAGCCGAGCATGGGCTTGCCCTTTACCACCTGGCGCAAAAGGGCAAAGGCTTCTTCGCGCTGGTCCAGCCGGTTCAACAGGTCGGCCAGATACAGGTGGTTCAGGTAGTAATTTGGTCCAACTTCAATGGCCTTGCGCAGATATTTAACGGCCAGGTCTTTATCCCCGCCCAAAAGGAAGGGCATTTTGGTGTTCAAACGGCCCAATACGCGCCAGGCTCCGCCGAACTCGTAGGTGGGGTCCATGGCCATCAGGGTTTTCATCTGGTTCTCAATGGGTTCCAAAAGCGATAGGCAGGTGAAAGAGCCGGTTTCGGGCGCGGTGGCCTTGAGGCCGTAGGCCGCCCCAAGCCAGTAGCGCGGACCCGGTTTATCCGGATGGCGCTGGACCGCCTTTTCGGCGATATCCACGGCTTTGTTATATATTTCCAGGTCTTCGCCCTTGTGGAACCCCACCCATATATACAGCTTGGCCAGCCGGGTCATGGCCAGTTCATGGTTCGGGTCGATCTGCAGGATTTTTTGATAGGCCCCTATGGCCTGCTGAGCGGCGGCGATATCTTCCCGGTGCTCAAATAACTGCTGGGCCTGTTTTTCCAGTGAATCTATAGACTGACCGGCAGCAAAACCGGCCGCCGGCCCGCATAAGGCCAGCGCCGCCAGCAAACCGATACACACAATCCAGCCACGCATACGTGTAAGCCGCTCCATGGGAGTTCACGCTCCAAGCCGAAAATGTAACCACTGCGATCCAGTATTCCGCTACCTAAAAGCTTTGTGAATCCCCAGGCATATTAGGCACCCTCTCACGCGGGCTATATGGAATAATTACTATTTTATTGTTTTTACACAAAAATACAACGATTTTTTATTGATAAGGCAGCCGGTTGCATATTTAGGCTTTTCAATACGGGAGCATACGGAACCTATTATTTTTGGCCGGAAAGCTCGGCAGCCCGGCGCTTCAGCCCGCCCAGCGACATGCCCTGCCGCCACATCTCGGCGAGCCCGGCTATGGTGATTGGAAAATACACCGCGGCCCAGCCCACCATGGCGTAGTCAATGGCCACGGCCTGGGGAGCGCCGCCAAGCATCATGGCGGCAACCTGCCCCAGCTGCATGGTGCCCACATAGCCCGGCGCGGCCGGAATGGTCAAGGCCAGGTTGGCCCCCACCATGGCCAAAGAGGCCATCACCGGGTCCAGGGGCAGACCCAGCGCGGGCAAAAACACCAGATGCAGAAAGAATGTGTTCAGCCAGATAAGCAGGGTGTAGAAGACCAGCATGGGCAGATCGTTCAATCGGCGCAAGGAGACCAAGCCCATGGAGAACTGCCCGATGGCCCGCTCCAGCCATTCGGCCATCCTCTTGGATATTTTTCCCGCCAGCCCGCAAAGCACACTGCTGGCTTTTTGGGGCCATGTGCTCAAGCAGACAAGCACCGCAAGCACACCCAAGAACAGCACCAGCAACAGACCCGCGCTGGCGCTCATGATCTTTGTGGAAACATACTGGTTGGCCTGATCGGGCTCCATGAATAAAAGGGTCAAAAAAACCATCAAGCACAATCCCAGCCCATCCAGCACCCGCTCCACCATGATGGAACCCAAGGCGGCCGAAACCGGTATCTTCACGATTTGGCTGGCGGAATATGCACGAACCAGCTCGCCCATGCGGAACGGAAGGATGTTGTTGGCCATGTATCCAATGGTGTTGGCCGAAAACAACCCCTTCACCCCGCAGTCCCCACAGGGCCTAAGCACAATGCGCCAGCGCAGCGCTCTGATCAGGTACATGAGCGCGATAAAGCCACATCCGGCGATGTAGTAAGCCGGATGAACCGTGATAACGGTTTTGACCAGGGCGGCCAGGTCCACCCGGCTGAGCAGCCAGATCAGGCATGCAGCGCTGATACCCAGACTTATGGTCAGCTGTAACACGGTCTTTCGCATCATATTCCGCCGGTCATGATCGGCTGCCTGGCCAGGAGGGTTGCTGGTTTGTGCCAAACCATTGTGTCAGCTATCCTGATGTAAACCAAGCTTTACGGGCCCAAAAAACCCAAGCGCCCGAAATCTTTGAGGCGCTCAAGAACCTGGCTGGCGGGAAAACATCCCGCTTTATTTGCAAAATCTATGTAATGCCGGGTTCAATTGACCCCTAAACTTTGTTAGACTGCCTAGGCAGCAGCAAGCGGTTGATGGGATATGGATGAAACCCGGCCGCCAAGCCTAAGCATTGGGAGACAGATCATGGCAAAAGGTACGGTTCGCTGGCTGGGCCACGCGATGTGTGAATTCGTCACCGCCGGGGGCAAGGTGGTGTACTTTGATCCCTGGACAGAAGATGACGGCAATCTGGCCGGGGTGGTTAAGCTTGCGGATATAGACCGGGCGGACTTGGTGGTGTTCAGCCATCATCATTTTGACCACATGACCTCGGCGGCCGCCATCTGCAAAAAAACCGGAGCCCTGCTGGGCGGTCCGCTGCAATCGGTACACAAGATCATAGCCGACGGATTCCCTTTGGAGCAGGTGGTGAACTCGGGACGGGGCTACCTGCCCGGCGGAGGCACCCACCTGGATTGGCTGGATATATACGCCACACCGGCTTTCCATCCCTCTGATACCGGTTGCGCCATGGGAAATATCGCCGTCACCCCGGATGGGGACACCGTGTATCATGCCGGAGACACAAGCCTTTTCAGTGAAATGGAACTTTACGCCAAACTCTACCCCATCGACCTTGCTTTTTTGCCGATAGGCGGCACCTTCACCATGGACGCGAACCAGGCCAGCTTTGCACTGACCCTATTGAAGCCCAAGATCTGCGTACCGATCCACTACCGCTCGTTTCCCATGGTGGCCCAGTCCGCGGATGAATTTTTGGCTTTAAGCACACAGCGGGCCCCGGATGTCAAGGTGGTGCCCCTGGAGCCGGGCGAGGTGCTTGATCTGGCCCGGTACACCTAGGCGCGGACAGGCTTGGCGCCAGCCATGCGGCCCGGCCACAACCGGAGAGCCCCGCGGAAGGGCGGATGAAGATGCAAATAGTTGCATTGCAGGATGCACCGGCCATGGTTTTCCCCACCAGCCGCACCACCCGCATAATGCTGGGGCCGGGCGGGGTGGAGGCGGAAAACTTTGTAGTGGGGTATGTTGTGATAAAACCGGGAGGCAGCGTACCGCTTCATGCTCACGCCAATGAAGAAGCCTACACCATCATGGAGGGAACCGGACGCATGGTGGTGGGGGATGAATCCCGGACGGTTGAAGCGGTGTGCACGGTGCATATTCCGCCCAATCTGCCCCACAGCCTGGAAAACACCGGTGATGAAGACATGACCATGATGTTCGTGTATTCCCCGGCCGGCCTGGTGGATCATTGGGCGGAGGAGATGGCCGCGGATTAATCCTTTTGGAGTATCCCAAAAAAACCGCAGGGCCTGGAGATGCGGTTTTTGAGGACAATTTATTTATTATTCAAATCAGAGGTGAAATATGAGCGATGTTATAAAACAACTGGGCGAATACGGGTTGGTTCCGGTGGTGAAGATAATGGACGCCAAGGACGCGGTGCCTTTGGGCAAGGCTCTGCTGAAAGGCGGACTGCCCGTGGCCGAGATCACCTTCCGCACCGATGCGGCCGAGGAAGCCATAGGCAACATAAGCAAGGAGCTGCCCGAGGTGCTGGTGGGCGCGGGAACCGTGCTGAGCGTGGATCAGGTGAAGCGCGCCGTGGGAGCCGGGGCCAAGTTCATCGTCAGCCCCGGCTTCAATCCCAAGGTGGTGGACTATTGCATTGAGCAGGGCATCGTGGTCACACCCGGGGTCAACAATCCCTCCGGCGTCGAACAGGGCCTGGAACGGGGTCTCAAGGTGCTGAAATTCTTCCCGGCCGGATCTTCGGGCGGCGTAAAGTTTTTAAAAGACATGGCCGCACCCTATGGCGGGGTAAAATTCATCCCCACCGGCGGTGTCAATGCGGGCAATGCCAACGAATACTTAAGCAAGCCCTTTATCCATGCGGTGGGCGGAAGCTGGATGGTGAAAGCCAACCTGATCAGCGAGGGGCGCTTTGATGAAATCGCGGCCTTGGTCAAAGAAGCCATCACCGCCATCATGGGCTTTGAATTCTCCCATGTGGGCATCAACACCGGCGGTGAAGAAGAGGCCGCCGGTGCGGCCAATGCCTTTAACGGCCTGTTCAGCTTCGGGTTGGAGGAATTGCCGGTGAGCTTTTTCGCCAGCCCGGCCATTGAAATCATGAAGCAGCAGGGTCATGGTACCAAGGGCCATCTCGCGATCGGGGTCAACAGTCTGCCCCGGGCCCGGGCCTACCTGGAGCGCCAGGGGGTGGAGTTCAATCCCGACAGCGTGAAGCTGTCCGACGACGGCACGCCCAAGCTCATTTACCTGAAAGATGAAATCGGGGGCTTTGCGGTGCACCTGATGCAAAAGTAATTCGCCGCACGCTTTGACGGCATGATTAACCCCAGCGGAACCGGGCGGCTCCGCTGGGGTCTTTTCGTTGGTCCGGTTTATTCACATCACTTTGGGGCGGTCTTTTACAGCGCCTTTTTGGCGTTCTCGATGGTGGACTCCACAATATCGCGGATCTGTTCAAGACGCCCCTCGGTCTCGGCCTCGAAGCGCAGCACCAGGGCGGGCTGGGTGTTGGAGGCCCTGGCCAGGCCCCAGCCGTCCGGGAAGGTCACCCGGGCCCCGTCCACATCCACCACGTCATATTTGGCCTTGAGGTCGGACACCACCTTGTCCACCACTTTGAACTTGATCTCGTCCGGGCATTCCACCCGAATCTCCGGGGTGGAGACCATGGCGGGCAGATCGGCCAGCCATTGGGAGAGCGGCTGCTCGGTTTGGGACATCAGCTCCAAAAGCCTCATGGAGGCATAGATGCCGTCGTCAAAGCCGAACCAGCGGTGCTTAAAGAATATGTGCCCGCTCATCTCGCCGGCCAGAAGGGCCTTTGTTTCCAGCATCTTTTGCTTGATCAGGCTGTGTCCAGTGCGCCACATGAGCGGGGTCCCGCCATGCTTGGCGATATCGTCGTACAGGTTTTTGCTGCACTTCACCTCGCCGATGATGGTGGCGCCGGGGTGCTCCTTGACTATGCTGCGGGCAAAAATGGCCAAAAGCATGTCCCCATAGATCACCTGGCCCTTTTCGTCCACCACGCCCACCCGGTCGCCGTCACCGTCATAGGCCACCCCGCAGTCCAAACCCTGCTCCTTTACGACCTTGATCAGGTCGGTAAGGTTCTCCATCACGGTGGGGTCCGGCTCATGGTTGGGGAAATTGCCGTCCATGTCGCAGTACAATTTCACCGGCTTAAGCCCCAGGCGCTCCATCAGGGGAATGGCGATGGGACCGGCGGTGCCGTTGCCCCCGTCCACGGCCAGGCTCACCGGACCGGCGATATTGATATTGTCCGCTACATAGTCCAGATAGGGCGATATGGCGTCCACTTCAGTCAGCGAACCGCCGGAAGCGGCGGTGAATCCGCCTGACTGGGCGATTTCATACAGCTTGCGGATCTCCGCCCCGTATATGGTGGTTTTGCCCAGCATTACCTTGAAGCCGTTGTACTCGGGCGGATTATGGCTGGCGGTGATCATCACCCCGCCCTCCACCTCGAACTGGTACACGCTGTAATAAAGCAGCGGACTGGTGCAGACCCCTATATCCAGGATGTTTAGTCCGGTTGAGAGCATGCCCTCCACCAGGGCTTGGCGTATCCGGGGGCCGTGGGTGCGGCAGTCGCGGCCCAGGGTGATTTTTTTCACGCCATGGGAATCCAGATAGGTGCCGATAGCCTTGCCCAGGGTGATTATGTCCTGGTCGTCAAAATCCTGGTCCACTACTCCGCGGATGTCGTACTCACGGAAAATATTGGATTGCATCTGCTCCATCCCTTCGAATACATGCTGTCGGTTTTTATAGGTTCCAATCAGGCGCGGGGGGTGGAATCCAATAGGGTGACGCCGTCCGCCCCGCCGGTGAGGGTCCAGCCTTGTATCCCGGCCGGCAACAGCCAGCTTTGGCCCGGCTCCAGCCGCACCGGCTCCTCCTCATCCCACCTAAGGCTGGCGTTGCCCTCCAGCACAAACAGAACCCGCATCACGCCGCCCTCCACCTGGAGCCGCTCTTGAGCCCCCATGCGGTATTCAAGCAAGCCGAAGTGGGGGTCAGCGACCAATTCCGTCACCCCGGGAGAAAGAGGCCTTGCCTTGCCGGGCTGGCCCGGACCGGATATGCGCATGGCCTGCATGGCCTTTTGCTGATGCAGCTCGCGGGGTTTTCCGTCATCACCCAGGCGGTCCCAGTCCCAGAAGCGGTAGGTCACGTCGGATGACTGCTGTATCTCAAAAACGGTCAGCCCCGGTCCGGTTGCGTGCACCATGCCCGCGGGCAGGTGGAACAGGTCTCCGGTCCGGGCCGGGACCTTGGCCAAGATCTCCAGCATTTTGTTTCCGGCCACGGCCTGATCCACCGAACAGGCCGCCGCGCCGGAGTTGAGCCCCATGATTATTTCCGCGCCGGGCCGGGCATCCAGCACGTACCAGGCCTCGCTCTTGCCCCAGGGCTCGCCCTCCATCTCTTTGGCGAGCCTGTCGTTGGGGTGCACCTGCACGCTGAGCCAGGCGCCCACACTGAGGATCTTAAGCAGGATGGGAAAGCCCGGACCCAAGGCCGGACCCAGAATCCATTCCCGCTCCAGTTCCACCACCTGATCCAGCCCCATGCCCCTGTAGTGCCCCTGGGCGATGGGGGTGATGTGGTGCCGGTCGCTGGCCAGCCATATCTCGCCGGTTTTGGGCCGGGGATCGTACACCTCGGCCAGGGGATGATTCAGCTTATCGGCGCCCCACACCTTGGTTAAGAAAACCGGCTCCAGCCTCATGGCGCCCGGAACACTCATCCTTGATCCTCCAAAACCGAATTCTGGCTATTCGCCTGTTTGTTTTGATGGGCCCGCTTTCCCATTATTTTTATCACCCAGAAACCCCCGATCAGCAGCACGCAAAACGCTATTGACAACATACCCAGGTATTCATCGATAAAGGCCTGGATCTGCTTTCCGAAGAAATAGAACAAAGCGCCCACGGCAAAGAAGCGCAAGGCGCGGCTCAGCAGGCTGGCCAGCAAAAAGCGGGGAAAATTCAGGTTGAAAAGCCCGGCCGTGATGGTGAAGACCTTGTAAGGCAAGGGGGTGAGCCCGGCGGCGCCCACGGCCCAGACATCATAGCGCTGGTAGTAATCCTCCACCAGGGCGATTTTCTCCCGGTTGAACAGCTTGAAGCGGTAAAGCCAGCGCAGGACCGGCTGTCCGCCCCATTTCCCCAGGCCGAAACCAAAACAGCCGCCCAGCACCGAACCGGCGGTGCAGACGGCGGCGTACCAGATGGCGCTTTGAGGATTGGCCACAGCCAGGGCCATGAGCAATACATCTGGAGGAATGGGGAAAAAGGAGCTTTCGGCAAAGGCGATGCCGAACAGGGCCCAGTCGCCGTAGGGCGTAAAGGCGAAGTGGACCATCCAGTCCTTGAGGCCGTGTATTAAAATACGGATGGAATCAAGCAAAGCAATCTTATCCTTGTTTATTATTGGGCCGGATTACAGGTAATCGGTCAGGCCGTCCGATTTCAGCTGGTCTATCACCTGTTTGACTTCCTGGCAGCGATCCCTGGGAACCACCATCAATACGTCATCGGTGACCACCGCCACCAGGTCTTTCACCCCCAGAAGGGTAACCAGGCGCTCTCCCGCGCTGACCACGCAGCCCTCTGACTCCATGGCCAATAGCCTGCCCCCCTTGCTGACGTTGCCGTTGGAGTCGGCCGGCCAAAGCTCGCTCATGGCCTCCCAGCTGCCCACGTCGGACCAGCCGAAATCCGCCTTGACCACCCTAAGATTCCTAGTACGTTCCAAAACCCCGTGATCCACGCTGATGGAAGGCAGTTGGGGATAAATGCGGGCCATGGCCTCGGCCTCATGGGCGGTTCCCAAGCTTGGGGCCAATTCCATCAGGCCGCTGTAAAGATCGGGCAGATGGTTTTTGATCTCATTTAAAAGCACTTCGGCCCGCCAGGCGAACATGCCCGAATTCCAAAAATGCCTGCCGCCCATGAGGTATTCCCGGGCGGTCGCAAGATCCGGCTTTTCATGAAACGCCTCCACCAGGCACACCTGGGGGGGGGTATCATCCTTGACATCACCCATCTCGATGTACCCGAAGCCGGTGGCCGGATACTGGGGCGTCAGCCCCAGGGTAACCAGCACATCCTCTTTGGCCGCCACCTGGGCGGCTTTGCGCATGGTTTCCATGTAAAGGGCTTCGTCGGTGATGAGGTGATCGGAAGGCAGCACCAGGCAAACCGCCGCAGGGTCCTTTTGGGCCACCCAGGCCGCAGCCACTCCGGCGGCGGCGGCTGTGTTGCGCCCTATGGGTTCGGCCAATACCTGCTCCATTTCGAGCGCGGGCAATTGTTCGCCCACCGCTTCGGCATGAACCTGTCCGGTCACAATGAGCACCCTTTCAGGCGGAGTCATGGGCTCCATGCGGTCCACGGTCTGCTGCAATAAAGAGCGGCTTCCGGCCAGGGCCAAAAGCTGCTTGGGTTTTTTATGGCGGCTTTCAGGCCAAAAACGGGTTCCGCTGCCCCCCGCCATGATTACGCTATACATCTTGCCTCCGGTCCGAAGATCAAACGAAAAAAGACCAGATCACAGCGGCTCCGCCCACCATAAAACAATAAGGGGCAAAGACATGCAACCGGCCCTGGTTTACAATTTTTACCAAAAGATACAAGGCTCCATATCCGCTCAGGGCGGAACTTGCCGCCCCTATAATGAGCGGCCAAACAGGCAAAACTTGCCCCGCCTCCATATTCAACAGCTGCAGGGCCAGGGCGCCCAAAATGGCGGGTATGCTCAGTATGAAAGAAAACCGGGCCGCAAATCCGCGGTCCAGCCCCAATAAGAGACCGCTGGCAATGGTAGCGCCCGACCGGCTTATTCCCGGGCAAATGGCCATGGCCTGGGCCACCCCCACCAAGAGTGACCGGCCCGCTCCGCAGCGCATTAATCCGATGCCTTTCAAACTGGCCGAACGGGTTAACAGCAAGATGACCCCTGTGAGGCACAAAGCGGAGCCGACACCCAGCAAAGAAGCGAACAGTGCTTCAAAATAATCCTTCAAAAAAAATCCGGCCAGACCGGCCGGTATGCTGCCCACCACCACCAAAAAGATCAGTCGCCTGCCCTGGCGGCCCTCGGCGCCCACGGTCCACAGCCCCCGCAGCATCATCAGCAAATCCTGCCGGAAATAGCACACCACAGCCAGCAAGGTGCCTACGTGCGCCAATACATCGAATAAAAGCTCCGGCGTATTTAGGCCCAAAAGGTGCTGCCCCAATACCAAATGCCCCGAAGAACTCACGGGCAAAAATTCGGTAAGACCCTGCACGATTCCCAATACAAAGGCCTGGACATGACTTATCAATGCCAAAAGCTCCTTTTCACCAGGACGTAAGGACTATATCTCTATGGTTTGCCTAAGTCGAGTATTTTCCATAATAATTGCGGTAGAGCACTTTTTACCTTGACACGGCGCCCGGTATTTCGCTACCGGTGGAAGAGTAAGTATTTTCATACTTTGGGTTTGGGGAGCATAAACCTGTCCGGGTCCCGCGTCTTTTACGTGGAGATGGACGCCGCAGGTTGTGCAGGATTGTCTGCCTGCTGTTGCGAACCGCCGGCTGCTTGGGGCCGGCCATAAAAAGTGCAAGGTCCGGTGTAAAAAAAAAAGGGGGGAAACCCTTAAAGCTCACCCTTGACAGACACTTAGCAACTGCGTATTATCAAACATCGCAACAACACGGCGCATGGTTTTGTTTTTTAAGGAGTGCTCTTTCATGAATAAGTCTCAATTGATCGAAGCGCTGGCCAAATCCGAAAACCTCACCATCAAAAAGGCAGAGATGGTAATAAACACCATTTTTGGTTCGGTGGAGGAGGCGCTGATATCCGGGGATCGCGTGGAGATCCGGGGCTTTGGCAGCTTCAAGGTAAAAGATTACGACGGTTATCAGGGGCGAAACCCCAAAACCGGCGAGATCATCAGGGTAAACCAAAAGAAGCTACCTTTCTTCAAGGTTGGCAAAGAACTGAAAGAACGCGTAGACAGCTAGACCAGCATTGATGCCGCCCGGCTCGCCTTGTGACCGGGCGTGTTTGGTTGCAAAAATAAAGTAATGCCCTGCGCCGGTCCGCCTGGTGCAGGGGCATTTTTTTGCGCCTGAACCTTTATTTTCAGCCGTGGCCTGTTATCTTGTTTTTAACGCCGCCTCTATCAGCGGCGGCGGCCTACATATGAACCAGGTATACAGCCGGTCTGGGTTCGGAGCCGGACGCCCGTGTGACGGACGGCCGTGAACCCCGTCAGATCCGGGAGGAAGCAGCGGTAAGCGGTGCGGTTCGTGTCGCGAATTGTTCCGGCTCCGATCCCAGACCGGCTGTCCCAGGCAAGTCCGGGAGGCCGCCATGGCCTTGACCATACGGCAAAACATCGCCTCGCTGATCAAAGACAACCCCTTGAGCCTGGATGAGATATGCAGCACCCTTTTGCTGAATCCCCATGACGCCCTGAATCACATCTCACATCTTAAACGCAGCCTCAAAAGCAATCTTGAGATAAAACCGGCCGTGTGCAAGGCTTGCGGCTTTATTTTTAAAGAGCGTTCCCGCCTGAGCCCGCCCGGCCGTTGCCCCAAATGCAAACATGAAAGAATCGCCGGACCGTGGTTTTCAGCGCTCCTTTGAGAGCAGCATAATAACGCTGTGTTATTGCATTTAAGATTGCTTATTAATTTGCCGGACTGTATATAGAAATTAGGTGTAATATCTTCAAGTTCAAATAAGAACTGGTGCGGCAAAAGTAATGGGTACGGAATACCAACCCGGTACGGAAGACAGCTTTTATTTTGCGGTCTCCCCGCTGATGATGTTCCCCAGCACCAAAGGGGAATTCGGCATCTATTTAAAGATCAACGGCCGTTTTATGCTCTATGCCCATCCGGATGAACCGTTCAGCACCGACCATCTGGAACGCCTTCATCAAAACGGTGTGCAGGAAGTATATGTGCACACCAAACAGCGCGCAAAATTCGAGACCTATCTGGAAGATCATCTGGGCAATTTTCTGATGAATGACGACCTGCCCTTTCAGGAGCGGTCCCGGGTCTTTTATTCGGCCTCTGTCGATGTTATGCAGGACACTTTCAAGTCCCGGCTGCCCGGCACCTTGCCCCGGGAGCGTTTTCAGAAAATCGCCAAATTCGTCCGGGCCGGAACCAAATACCTTCTGAAAGATAAATCCTTTAAAAGCATGGCCAGTTTCATATCCCACGACTATTACACCTGGAGCCATTGCGTACATGTATTTGTTTTCAGCCAGGCCCTGCTGCATACATACCACATAGACGGCAACCAGCTTTTTTACTGCGGGCTGGGAGCGATATTGCATGATTTGGGTAAAGTTGCAGTGGATAGGTCCATATTGGAAAAACCCGGTCTGCTGAGCCCCGAAGAGCGCGAAATCATGAAGGCTCACCCCTTAAAAGGGGTGGCGCTTTGCTCAACATTGCCGCTCAATCAGGACGCTATCAACTGCATTTTGTTTCATCATGAAAAAATGAACGGCACCGGATATCCCACAGGGCTCTGCGGTGAGGAGATGCCGCTTGCGGTCCGGGTGATTTCTGTATGTGATGTCTACGCCGCCCTGACCACAGACCGGCCATATGCTAAAGCCAAGACCCCTTACGAAGCCTTAAGCCTAATGAAAGATGGGATGAAGGGGCATTTTGACGAGGAAGTTTATACACGGTTCGTCAAGGTGCTGTCCGGAGCGGATATCGTATGACCGTTAGCTATAAGGCCCCGCTTAACAACATCCTGTTGGATCTAGCCTGTCAGGTTTTGCCTGCTTGGTCAAAAAACCATTAAAGCGGAAAAAACGTCCTGCGTATTAGGCATAAACTTCCAGTCTGCCGCTTTCTTTGGGGTTGCTTTCCTCCTTGTTCTGGGCGTCTGGATTCTGGCGTTTGGGAACCACGCGCTTGCGTCCGGTTTGGCGGCTTTTAATGCGGGATTTCTCCAAATTGGGATTTCCGTTTACAGGATTGATAAGGTTCACATCTGCCAACATGGCCTCCACCTCCATTGAGGTCCGACGCCACATAACGCCCATATACGATGCAAATCACGGTTGCTAGATTCCAGCGCTG
The DNA here is from genome assembly GCA_963675675.1 of Desulfarculaceae bacterium. Lineage (GTDB taxonomy): Bacteria > Desulfobacterota > Desulfarculia > Desulfarculales > Desulfarculaceae > Dethiosulfatarculus. The sequence goes on along the minus strand of OY776512.1, from coordinate 4,162,988 downwards.
GCGGCGTTGGATGCTGCCGCCCGGGCTTTTTTCGCCGGGCGGGCCAGTTCTATGATCATGTCTCTTGCAAAGTACAGGCAATCCTCTTTCCGCTGCTCCGAACAGCGGCAGCCAGCTCGGTTCCAGGCGGTTCGGGCGCAATTCATGCAAAGCAGTTCCGGATTAAGCAGAGCCTCATCATAAAAGCTGCGCAGTTTGCCGTGGCAAGATCGCTTCATGGGTATCCTCGGTTGAGTTGTGTTTTACCTGCGCAAAAATACACTGCACTTTTCATGCCAGTTTGCAGGGCTGCGCCCGTCACTATTTGTGTGCATGTGAAAAACCTTTTTGGCGCCCCGCCCGGGCACCCGGGGCTTGTCAGGCCCGTACAAGAATGCTACCTTAGTTCAACTGAAATACGGGAGGGTTAGGGCATGATGACAGCAATCATATTAGGTCTTCTGGCCTTGAGCGTTTTGACGCTTTTGGCTGCCTTGACCTTTTTGTACCGCTGGATCGTGCGCAGCCGGGTTTTCCCTCAACTGCCAAAACTCTGGAAGACGGACCGTCTGCGTTTTGGCGTTAGCGCAGCGGCGTTTGTTGTCTTTATGCTGGCCTTTATCGCCGTGGGCATGATCGGTGGAGGAGGAGATCCGGATTCCGGCGACCCCACCACCCCGGCCGGTCAGAGGCCCACCGGCCCTTCTTTTGATCAGCCCGCCGCACCTCCCCGGCCCCCGGCGCCTCTTCAGCCCGCAGAGCAGCCCCAATCCGCTGAACAGGCTCAGGCGCAGCCTGCGGCCCAGGCCCAACTTGAGCCCCAGCCGCCAACCCCCAATCCCGCACCCGAACCTGCGCCACCCGCCCTGCCGGACCCGGACGCGGACGCCCCTGCGGCTCCGGCTCCGACGGCCCAGGAACCCAGCGCCCAGCCCCAGGCCCTGACCGGCTCTTACAGCGCCGGCCCCAAAGAGGCGGCCCCCGCTCCGGAAGCCGGGGCGCAGACTCAGCCCCAGCCCGAAGCGGCCCAGGTGTCTCCGCTTCCGGCCCGGCCTTTGGTACAGACGCCGGAGCCGCCGCCCGAACCCAAAGCAAAGCCAAAGCCCGAGCCAAAAGCGAAACCAAAAGCCCGGCCAAAGGCGAAACCTAAGGCGCAACCCGAGCTTGACCAGACAGCCGGGCTGCCCGGCGGCAAGGTGTATGGGGTCTGCTTGGCGTCTTTCAGAAAAAAATCCAGCGCGGCTAACATAGCCGATGATTTGAAAAAACAGGGCTACACCACCAGGATAATTCCGGCCAAGGTCAAGGGGCAGCGCTGGTACCGGGTATGTGTGGGCACCTTCACAAGCCTGGCCAAGGCCAAGGCCCAGGCGCAGCGCCTGCACGATAAGACCAAATATAAAAGCTCCTTTATTGCCCGAATTAAATAAAAGCCATGGACGCCCAAAGACTCTGGATGATGCTCACCGATCTTGCGGGAAAGCTGGGCGTGGAGGTGCGCCTGGAATATCTCAATGATGAAGATCATTACAAAGTGCGGGGGGGGCTTTGCCGGATCGGACAAAAAAGCGTGGTTTTTGTGGAACGGCGGCAAAGTCCGGCCGGGCGCTCCCGCCAGCTGGGCAGGGCGCTTAAGGCCGTCATGGAACTGGACCAGGTATATTTGGTTCCCGCAGTGCGGGACTATCTGGAAGGCCTGGAAGAATCCGATGGAGATATGGGGTAGGTTTGGCTAGAAAAACCAAAAAGCAGATGCTCCTGGAGGAGCTTGAAAAAGAAATAAAGGCCCGGGGGGTTAAGCTGGCTTACGAGCGGCTGAGTTTTGCCGGACTCAAGCTGAAAAGCGGATTGTGCTGGTTCAAGGGAACCTACTACATTTTCGTGGACCGCCTGCTGCCCGTGCAGGCCCGGGTGGACCTTTTGCAGGGAGCCTTGGAAGAACTGGACATCCTGGCCCAAGAGGGCAGGCTGGACGATCCCCACTCCGCCGATGATAGCACGGCCTAAAACCGGTTCCGCAGTCACCATGAGGGTGCATAAAAACTGTAAAGAATATGGCATCCCTGGCTGAACCGGCGGGCGGGAGCAAGGCCGTATTAACTGGTTGTCCATTAACTTCCATCACTTAGGCTTGCGCCTGAAATCTGGCCCGGCACATCCGCCCCAAGTGCGGCATATGAGCCAAGCTGCCGGGCGGGGCTCTTTGGCCTGTGATTCATGGCCCAGCTTGCATTGTGGGCCAGGCACGGGAAACATTAATAATACTTAATTAATTTAACTGGTTGACCAATCTTTGCCTTGAGATGTTGTGAGCGGCCTTGTATATTTCAGCATGACACAAACACTCCAATAGTATTCGATAAATTAAATGAAAAGAGGCTTTTATTATGTCGCCTGCGGTATCAAATGCTGATTTCAATCGGGCGCTGGAGATCGGCCGGCCGCCCAGCGTCAAAAAATTGTTCCCCAACTCCAAAGCCCTGATTGTAAGCGGCAAGGTTATTGACCGGGCCATGCGCAAAAAGGGCGGGGCCATGACCATTGCTTCCAACGGACGCAATCTGCCCGCCATCACCGGCACCCTGCTGGCGGCCCAAAGGGCCAATGCCGCCGTGATCATCGAGATTGCCAAAAGCGAGTCCAATTACTGCATGACCAACATGTGGAACCTGGCCCGCCGGGTGGACCAGCAGATGAATGAGTTCGGCATCACGGTGCCGGTGGCGGTGCATGCCGACCACTACGGCATCAAGGACGAAGCCGACTTTGAGCAGGCCAAGGGTGAGATTCCCAGCCTGTTTGACGCGGGCATCACCTCCCTTGCGGTGGATGCCAGCCATCTGCCTGATGATGAGAACCTGATCAAGAGCCTGGTCCTGGCGCCCTTGATCCCCTCCTGGGCCGGCTTGGAAACCGAAGTAGGCGAGATCAAAGGCCAAACCGGCCTGTCCACTTCCGAAGAAGCCCTGTTTTTGATCCAGGGGCTAAATGCCCACGGCATCTTCGCCGACTGGATCGCGCTCAACAACGGTACCGCACACGGCATCCAAAGCGCTGAGCACGGCATCCATGTCGACCTTACCCGGAGCATCCACGATGCGCTGAAACCCTACAATGTGTCCGGCGCTCAGCACGGCACCAGCGGCAACGATAACGCCCGTTTGGCCCGCATCGCAGCCGAAACCCAGACCACCAAGGCCAACGTGGCCACCGCCCTGCAGATGATTTCCTGGGGGGTGAAGGTGAATGAATTCGGCAACGCCGAAGTGGACTCCAACGGAGACTTCATCAAGCTGCAAGGCCAGGGCGTGACCGAAGAGCTGTGGGCCAAGATGAAGGCCTATGCCGACGAAAAGGGCATCAAGGGCGGGGACTACAAAAAACTGAACCTGCCTTTTGAAAACCAGCTTTTGGCTCAGCCAAGAGAGGTGCGGGAAAGAAGCATCAAGGCGGTGGAAGACTTTGTCTATAACCTTTTGACCAAGGTGTTTAACTGCTCCGACACCGCGGATTTGGGCATTGAGGCCATTTTGGAAGCCGGTTCCCATGACCTGGGCCCCAAGACTGAACGCAGCGAAGACCCGGCCCAGTGGACCGAGGAAAAGATCCGGGCCAAGGCGGCCGCCATGGATACGGATAAAGGCGAAAAAGGCGATTTCGACGACTAGGCCGCCGGCGTTAACAGGCCAAAACCAAGCCTCCGGCCGGGTAATTCCGGTTGGGGGCTTTTTTTATTGCGGCAGCTATTAAGGGCAGCTTTGCAATAAGCGGTTTTGAGGGCGGCCTGTCAGGTGTAACCGTTGATTATTCCGCTGGAAAGGCTGTCCACCAAGGCCCAGGCCCGGCGGCGCTCCTCGAACTGGTCCGCGCCGCTAAGCGGCAGGGCAAAGGCGTCCTCTTCCAGGGCAAGGATCTGATCCAGCTTGAGGTCCAGGTTCTGGACCCAGCCCCCTTCATCCAGCAGCACTTCCCGCACCTGGCCATAGTTATATTGCGCCTTTGTTTCGAACTCCGGCCCGGATTTGATGGAACCCCTGGCATTGGTGTACAGCCCGATCCCGGGCAGCTCCCGGGCCCGTTCCTGCACCGGACGGGTCACCCGGTCCAAAAGGGAGGGGCGCAGCACATCGCTGTGCGAGGCCAGATAATCAACCAGGTCATTGTATTGTCCGATGAGCCGGTTAAGCCCGGCGGGCACCACTTCCGCCGCATAGTCCACCGGCGCCTCCACGGCGCCTGATGTGTCGCTGTAGATCTCACCGGTCACGTGGCCGTCGTCCAGGCTGATGCTGTTGGTGCTCTGCAGGCGGAAGGCCCCTTCCTGCTCCACCCTGGCCGAGCGCTGGGGGCGGGCCAGATTCAAACCGTATTCCGACACCAGGCCGCCGCCGTCCGCATCTTCAAAATAAAACTCCACCCCTTCGCCTTCCTGGGTCGAATACACCTTCAAGGTGGCGGTGCGGTCCATGGGGCGGGAGCGGGGATTGGGGTCATAGGCGTCGGTCTCGCCGTATTCCACCCGCGCGGCCACCCGGGAATCCTGTATCGATATTTCCCGGGCCAGGCGTCTTAGCACATCCTCCTGGGTGTCCACCTCTCCCGGGGTGTTGTGCACATTCACGCTCAAGGTGTGTTCGGCGCCGTCTATCACCATAGTGAACTGGTGCTCGCCGTCGGCCAGGCTGACCTCGCCCACCGGGTTTTGAGGTGCGGAGTCAATGGTCCGTCCGGCGGCTGGCCAATGCACCCTCAAGGTATGGACCGCGGAGGTGTCGGCCTCCCGGTCCGCTTCCAGGCTGAGTGCCTGGGGTTTGGAACTGCTGGCGGTCTTTTCCAAAAGGATATTGTCGGTCTGGGGCATATCAAGCTGGTCAATGGTCTGGGACAGGGCGCTTATCTTTGCGCGGGCCTCTTTCAGCACCCGGTCCTGCTCAAGCCGGCGCACATTGAGGCGCAGCCCCGAATGCTGGCTGCCCTCATAAAGCCCCATGGGCCGGGTGTAGTCCGGCTTTTTCGCCTCCTTAAGCACCGGGTCCAGCTGAATACGCCCCTTGGGGGTCAGCAAAACCGGTGCATTTGTCAGCGTCTTATAAATCACCCTAATGCTCAACGTCCGCCTCGTGGTTGACAAATATCCGTCCACCTACGTTATCGGCGCACTCAAGCTGTATCTTTAATCGCAGTAGAGCTTTTTTTTCAGCTCCGTTAACGGCGGCGGGGCGGAAGGCAGGTTTTGCTTCAGGGCCTTAATGCGTCCGGCGCTGGCCTGAATGTGATCCATTGAAAGCATGCCATCCTTGGCCATGGCCTCCAGACGGTCCAATGCGCTTATGGCATATTCGGCATGGTGGCAGATCAGCAGAATATCGCAGCCGGCCAGATAGGCCCGCACCGCCGCCTCATCGGGCGAAAGACTGGCCGCCACCGCGCCCATCTCTAGATCATCGCTGACCACACAACCTTTGTAACCCATTTCCCCGCGCAAAAGCCCTTGGATCACCGGAACCGAAAGCGAGGCCGGATTGTCCCCATCAAGGCTGCTGAACACCGCATGGCAGATCATGACCCCGGCCACCCCGGCCTTGATGCAGGCCGAAAAGGGCGGCAGTTCGATTGCATCCAGCTCCCGGCGACTGAGGCCGACCACCGGGCGGTCGGTGTGGGTGTCAAGAGTGGTGCGGCCCAGGCCGGGAAAATGCTTGGCGCAGGCCAGACAGCCGCTTTTCTGCATGCCCCGGATGTAGGCCGCGGCCAGCCCCCCCACCAGGGCCGGGTCCGAACCCAGGCTGCGGCGGGCCATGATCCCGTCCGCCAGGGCATGCACATCCACCACCGGAGCCAAATCCCAGTTGAATCCGGCCCCCGCCAGCTCAGCGCCCATACGGCGGCCATGGGCTTCCAGCGCCGCCGGGGGCGCAGCGCCCAACAGGGCCATATCGGGCCAGGCTGTAAAGGGGGTCTTCAGCCGGGCCACGCTGCCGCCCTCTTGATCTATCATGATGAAAAGCGGGGCATGCCCGCCTTCCCGGGCCGCCCGGGCCAACCGGGTGTTGTATTCCCAGGCCTGGGCCGGTTCATTCGGGTTCAGGTTGCGGGCGAACAAAATAGCCCCGCCCAGGCCCTCGCGGCTGAAAAGCTCCAGTTCGGCCGGGCTGGGCTGAAAGTCCGATAGGCCCACCACAAAGGATTGGGCCAGTGCCTTGCGCAGATGGTTTGCCATGTCTCATCCTGTTCAACATGCCGGATGCCGGGCTGATTGCGAATCACCTAACAGGGTGGCCTGCTAGGGATGGCGTGATTCAATGCTTTCGTGCCGTTCGGCCCTGAACTTCAGATCGCCCGAGAAATCGGCTACAAAGGTCAGATTGTGCCGCACCTTGTCCGCAGCCAGGGCGCTCACCGGGACCCGCCAGAAAACCTCACCAGTTTTTTTGTTCAGCTTGGCTTGAACAATCTTGGAGCCCGCCACAACCGGTTTGGTTCCGCTCACAGAGCCCGGCAGCTTCAGATGCATTATGATGAAATGCCCTTTCAGGGTGCGGGCCATCAGGGTCTGGGCCCTCAGCTGGGCCGCATCCAGTTTTTTACGCTCGCCCAGTTTGTGGGTTTCTTCCTCTCGGCCCGGCAGCACGAGCCGGTCCGGCAAATCCCCGTCCACCGGTTTCAGGGTCACGCTGATCCGGTAGGTGAAATCGGTGAGCCCCGCTATGCCTTTGTCCAAAGTGGTGATCTTAAAAAGCACCCTATGGGCTGAAACCTCATCCAGAAATTGGAACTTGGCGGATTCCCGCAAGACCACACGCCCGCGCGTCATCGATGCTTTGCGGGTGGGCTTGGGCTGCACGATGCTGTTCAGGCGGTGCAACTGGTCCTCGCCTCCCCAGCGCGCGGGCACCCGCAGCTCTATGGCCAGGCTGCCGTTGCCTTTTTGGTTCAGGGTCAGAAAAACTTCATAGTCAAAGCACCCGCTTATGGGCAGCAGCATCAGAATGACGACCAGGGAGCATGTTTTCTTGAGCATTTGAGACATTTTTTCCTCGCGTGGCTTACTCACCCAATTACTCCTGATCTTGAAGCATTAGTCAAGCTAAGATGGCGCGGGGGATATCTGCTATGATAACAATGGCGGCATCAGACAGGTTTTTTGGGTGATATGCCGATACGGCATTTTGGTAACGGAGACAGATGCAGGATATGAGCAGCGCCATGATATTGGCCGCGGGCTTTGGAACCCGCATGCGGCCCCTGACCGGACTGCGCCCCAAGTGCCTGATGCCGGTGATGAACCGGCCCTTGCTGGGCCATTGGCTGGAACGCTTAAGCGCATGGGGGATCAGGCGGGCCGTGGTCAACACCCATCATCTGGCCGGACAAGTGGCTGATTTTATGGTCCAAAACCGGCTATCGGGCATGGAAGTGATCCAAAGCCATGAACCGGAGATCCTGGGCACCGGCGGCGGGCTGGCGGCGGCGCGGGAAAAACTGGGGCCGCAGCCTTTTTTATCTGTCAGCGCGGATGTGCTTTTTGCGGCCAACGCCATGGAGCTTTTTGATTACCAGGCCAAGACCGGGGCCGTTGCGGTGCTGGCCCTGGTGGATGACGCCCGCTTCAACACCGTGGCCATGGATGGGGAAAGGGTGCTGGGCTTTAAGGGCGATGCCGGGCTGGATGATGCGCCGCTCTGGCTCAATTATGCCAATGCCGGGGTGTTTGATCCCGCGCTTTTGGATTATTTGCCCCAAAGGGGGTTTTCCAATCTGACCGACGCATTGCGGGCCGCCATCCGGGACGGACGCAAGGTGCTGGGCATGGGAATATCCGGCTGGTGGGAAAATCTGGGCAGCCCGGCCCAGCTTTGGGAGCTGCACCGGGACCTGATCGCATCGCCGCCCAAAGGGATGGAGCACCTGCAGCCCGCAAGTCCCGTGGTTTTGGGTCCGGGGGCGGTTGTGGAACCCGGCGCCCGGGTTGAAGGCTTTGCGGTGCTGGGCGCGGGCTGCCTCATAGAATCCGGAGCTTATGTAAAAGACTGTCTGCTTATGGATGGAGCCAGGGTGCTGAAGGGAGCCAAGGTAAAGGGGGCTGTATTGGGAGATGGTTACAGGGCCACAGGCCAGATAGAAGGGGGAGCCCATGTCTGAGATTGTGGCCGCCTGGTTCCATGACTGGATGGATTCGGTCTGGCCCGGCCAAGACCCGGCCAACATGAAGATCGAGCCCATCGAACCGGATGGTTCCCAGCGCCTGTTTTTGCGCATAGAGGGCGAGGGTCTGCGGTTGGTGGGCATGGTCAACCCGTACAATCAGCCGGAGAACCAGGCCTGGCGCTACATAGCTGCACACCTGGCCAAGCTGGACATAGCCGTGGCCCGGGTGCTGGCGGCTGATATGGAGCAGGGCTTTTTCTTGATGGAAGACCTGGGCCGGGATCTTTTGCATGACAAGGTGCTGCCCCTGGGTGATGATCATAAGGCAATTGAAAAGCTGTACCTGCCGGTGCTGAAGATGCTGGCCCGGCTCCAGGCCCGGGGTGCTAAAGACTTTGACCTCTCCGTGTGTTTCAGCGGGGACCGGCTAAGCCCGGATTTTCTTTTTAAGCACGAAATCATGTATTTTATTGAGAATTACGCGGTCAAGTGCTGCGGGCTTTATAAGCGGGCCCTGCCCAAAAGGCTGGTGGATGAACTGCTCGCTTTATGCGACCGGGCCGGTGAAGCGGGCCCCAAGGGCCTGGTGCACCGTGATTTTCAGAGCCGCAATGTGGTATGGGGCCAGGCCGGCCCCGCGCTGGTTGATTTTCAGGGTGCGCGCCTGGGCCCGGCCCAGTATGATCTAGCCTCTTTATTGCACGACCCGTATGTTAACCTGGACTGGGATTTACGGCTGGAGCTGAAAAAAGCATATTTGAAATACCGTCAGGCGGAAGGGCCCTTTGATGTGCAGCGGTTCGAACAAGGTTGGCCCTTTGTAAGCGCTTCACGCCTGATGCAGGCCTTGGGGGCCTATGCCTTTTTGAGTGGGACCAAGGGCAAAACCAAGTTCATACCTTATATTGCTCCGGCCCTGAATTCCCTGCGTTTAATGGCCCGGCATTCCGCCATGGCCGAATTCACCGCCTGGAAGGCTCTATTGAACGAGCTTCCGGACCGGTCGCCGAAGATATAAAGGAGGGATTATATGATCCCCATGGTAGCCATAGTGGGACGCCCCAATGTGGGCAAGTCGACCCTGTTCAACCGCCTGACCAAAAGCCGCCAGGCTTTGGTGGATGATTTTCCCGGGGTGACCCGGGACCGGCTCTATGGCCGGGTGGACCGGGATGAAGGCAGCTTCACCCTGGTGGACACCGGCGGATTCGATCCGCCCGAAGACATGGAGTTCGCCCCTGCGGTGCACGCCCAGATCGAGCTTGCCCTGGAAGAGGCGGACCTGATCCTGTTCCTGGCTGACGGGCGGGCGGGCATCAGCCCCATGGACTATGAAGTAGCCGACAAGCTGAGGAAAACCAACAAGCCGGTGATCACCGCGGTAAACAAAGTGGACGGATACGAACATGAGGCCGCCGCCGGAGAATTCCACGCCCTGGGTCTTGATCCTCTGCATTTCATAAGCTCGGCCCACGGCTATGGGGTGAATGGGCTTTTGGACGAGATATTCGGCATCCTGCCGCCCATGGCTGAGCCGGAGGAGCAAGGGGAGTTCGACCCCGAGGCCGAAGAGGCGGAGATCACCATCCGGGTGGCCCTGGCCGGGCGGCCCAATGTGGGCAAGTCCTCCATGGTCAACGCCCTGGTGGGCGGCAACCGTGTGGTGGTAAGCGATGTGGCCGGAACCACCCGGGACGCGGTGGACACTCCCTTCAGCTTTGGAGGCAAAGAGTATCTATTGATAGACACCGCCGGCATACGCCGCCAGGGCAAGGTTAAATCCAAGCTGGAAAAGGCCGGCGTCTTCCGCTCCTTGCGCGCGGTCGACCGCTGCCATGTGGCGGTGTGCCTGATCGATGCGGGCGAAGGAGTGACCGACTCGGACTTGAGGGTGATCGGCCAGGCGGTGGAAAACCAGCGCGGACTGGTGGTGGCGCTGAATAAATGGGATCTGCTCAAAGGCAAACCCGAGGCCCAGAAAAAGCTGAAAAAGGACCTGGAATACGCCCTGCGCTTTGCGCCCTGGGCCCCGGTCATCACGACCAGCGCCCTCAAGGGCCAGGGAGTCAAAAATCTGCTGCCCACCGTGAACCAGGTTTTCAATGAGTACAACAAGCGTTTGCCCACCGGCCAGCTCAACCGGTACCTGGAAGACGCCCTGGCCAAGCATCAGCCGCCCATGGTCAAGGGCCGCAGGCTGAAATTCTATTACGCCTCCCAGGTGGCGGTGAGGCCGCCCACCGTGGTTATCATGGTGAATAACCCCGAGCGGGTGCATTTTTCCTACCGCCGCTTTTTGATTAACGAGCTGCGCGGGGCCGTGGGGCTGACCGTCAGCCCCCTGAAATTGATCCTCAAGGAGCGCAGCGGACGGCGCACGAAACCCAAAAAGAGGCGGTCTTGACATTGACCGCCCGCTGCACCATTCTAAGCGGAGGCATTTCGTGGAAAAGTACCGTGACTTGGCCCTTAAACTGGGCGCTGTGCATGCAAAACTGATCAGCTCCAAGCAAATCCACTTCGACAAGCGGGCCCTGCTCAAATGCCGCTGGGGCTGCGAGTTTGACGGACGCTGCGAGAGCATCCGCTGCGGCTCCCGGGGCATAGGCTTTGATGACGCGGTGGAGATTATCCGGGCCTATAAGCATGTGCTGCTCTTGCATCACCACGAGACCCGCATCCTGAGCCACATGGTGCTGAAACTGGAAAGCCAGGCCTTTGTAGACGGCTATTACTGGGCCTTTGGCATGCGGACCTGCGATTACTGCAAGAAGTGTTATGCAGATACCGAAAGGGGCTGCCTGCATCCGGAAAAGGTGCGCCCCTGCGAACAGGCCTATGGCATAGACGTCTACAAAACGGTGCGCGAGCTGGGGCTGCCTTGCGAGCCCTTGAAGCATAAGGACGATAAGCAAAACCGCTACGGTTTTGTACTGCTTGACTGACAGACAGTCTGACAGAGGAAGGGAATCATATGTTGGAACATGCCTTCGCCTGTGTGGAAAGCTCCATCCAGGTCAAAAAGGAGTTTTTGAACCAAGGGTTGGAGCCGGTGGTGCAGGCGGCGGAGATGATCGCAGGGGCCATGGCCGGGAGCAACAAGCTGATGATTTTCGGCAATGGCGGTTCCGCCGCCGATGCCCAGCACATGGCGGCCGAGTTCACCAACCGCCTTATGCTGGAGCGCCCTCCCTTGCCCGCACTGGCCCTGACCACTGACACCTCCGCCCTCACCGCCATTGGCAACGATTATCACTTTGATCAGGTTTTCGTAAAGCAAATCAAGGCATTGGGCATGAAAGGCGACATCGCCCTGGGCATATCCACCTCCGGGGGTTCACCCAACGTTATCAAGGCGCTTGAGGCCGCCCGCGCCCAGGGCATGCTGAATATCGGGCTCACCGGTGGAAAGATTGGCCCCATGGATGAGCTTTGCGACGTGATGATAAAGACCCCGGCTTCGGCCGTAACCAGCCCGCGCATTCAGGAAATACACATTTTGGTTGTGCATATCATTTGCGAACTGGTGGATCTGAAACTGTTTGGAAGAGTCAAGTGAGCCTCAAACCCACCGATCTCAATGGACTGAAGCTGTGCGATCTTGAGGTGCGGCCCTCCAAGGTGGAGCATGAAATGCTGGGCCGCCCCTGGCAAAAGGGCGGCAGCCTGTCCGAATTTGTTGACACCCTGCCCGGTTTTTTGGCCGCCGAGGACCTGAAAGCGGTGGCAAAGGCCATGGTGCAGGCCAGAAAAGACCAGAGGCCGGTGATTCTGGCCATGGGCGCCCACGTGATCAAGGTGGGGCTCAGCCCGCTGCTCATCGCGGCCATGGAACAGGGCATCATAACCGGCCTGGCCTTCAACGGCGCGGGCATGATCCATGATGTAGAGATAGCCCTTTCCGGCCATACATCCGAGGACGTGGCCGAAGCCCTGGCCGACGGCAGCTTCGGCACCGCCCGCCAGACCGGCGAGTTCATCGCGGAGGCCGTAAAGGCGGGCGGGGACGCCGGGCTGGGCCGCGCGGTGGGTGAGGCCATCCTGGCCGGGGGCTGCCCCCATGAAAATCTCAGCCTGCAAGCCGCCGCGGCCCGGCTGGATATTCCGCTCACGGTGCATGTATCAATAGGAGCGGATATCATCCACATGCACCCCGGCTTTGACGGCGCGGCCACCGGCGCGGCTTCCCACCTTGATTTCCGCCTGCTGATAAGCCAGGTCGCCCAGCTCAAAGGAGGGGTGTACCTCAACGTCGGTTCGGCGGTGATGCTGCCCGAGGTGTTCCTCAAAGCCTTGAGCGCGGCCCGCAATTTGGGCAATGAGGTCAAGGACTTCACCACCGTGAATATGGATATGATCCGGCACTACCGGCCCCAGACCAATGTGGTCCACCGGCCTGTATTGACCGGCGGCAAGGGCTATTCCATCACCGGCCACCATGAGATCAATCTGCCGCTTTTGCTGGCCATGGTGACCGAAGGCATGTGAAAACTTGCCAGCCGCGCTTTTAGGGCATACATATAAGAAAACAGTGCAATAAAGCCGCTCCGCCCCAACCGGCGGGGCATAAAATAAATAAGCGCCATTTGTCCTGTTGGGCCAGACGCATGATGCAACCCGGAAGGGTTTTTTTCGGCCCTCTCAGGCGCTTTTAAGGAGATATAAAAATGCCCATCTATGAATACCGCTGCTGTGACTGCTGCGAGGAATTCGAAACCCTGGTCTTCAACAGCAAGGAACAAGTCAACTGCCCCAAGTGTGAGAGCGCCAAGGTGGAGCGCCTGATGAGCGGATTCGCCCATAAAGGTGAAGGCGGCAAAATGGTCTCCAGCAATTCGGGCTGCGCCTCCTGTTCGGGCGGTTCCTGCTCCTCCTGCCATTGATCACGGGAACTTCAAGGTCATATGCCACAGATAAGCATAGCCACCCGGGGCAGCAAGCTGGCCCTGGCCCAGGCCGGTTGGGTTGCGGACCGGCTCAGGGAGCTTAACCCGGACCTAGAGGTGCGGCTTTCCATCATCAAGACCAAGGGTGACAAAATCCTGGACGTGCCCTTGGCCAAAGTGGGCGGCAAGGGGCTTTTCGTCAAAGAAATTGAGGACGCCCTCTTGAGCGGCGCGGCCCAGCTTGCGGTGCACTCCATGAAGGATATGCCCGCCGAACTGCCCGGGGGATTGGGCATCAGCGCAGTTCCGGAGCGGGAAGACCCCCGCGATGTGTTCATCGGGCAGGACGGCGTGGAATTCATGGACCTGCCCCAAGGGGCAAAGGTGGGCACCAGCGCCCTGAGGCGGCAGGCCCAGCTTTTGGCCCGGCGTCCGGATCTTGAGATGGTGTCCGTAAGGGGCAATGTGGGCACCCGCCTGGCCAAGGTCGGCGCCGAAGGCATCATGGGCGTGGTGCTGGCCTCGGCCGGCATCCGGCGCCTGGGCCTGGATATCAAGGCCCAGCTACTGGAGCCGGAGGTATTGCTGCCCGCAGTGGGGCAGGGAGCCCTGGGTATCGAGACCCGTATTGATGACGAATTCACCAACCGCCTGGTAAGAAAGCTCAATCACCTGCCCACCGCCTGGGCGGTGGAGTGCGAACGGGCTTTTCTGGCCCGGCTGGAAGGCGGCTGCCAGGTGCCGATCGCGGGCTATGCCACCATTTCGGACGGCCGGGTGAACTTCACAGGTCTGGTGGCCAGCCTGGACGGCTCGCGCATCATCCGCAAAGCCGGCGGCGCGGACATAGCCGATGGGGCCGCACTGGGGGTGGATATTGCAGAACAGGTTCTGGCCCAAGGCGGCAAAGAAATATTGGACGAAGTCTATTCCCGGGAGACCAAATAATGCCCGGTAAGGTTTATCTGGTGGGAGCCGGTCCGGGAGACCCCGAACTGCTCACCTTGAAAGGCGTTCGGGCCCTGAATGAAGCCGACGCGGTGGTGTATGACTATCTGGCCAATCCCGAGTTTTTGGAGCTGGCCCCGGCCCATGCCCAACGCATCTACGTGGGCAAAAAGGGCGGGGACCACACCATGGGCCAGGAGGACATCAACAGGCTGATCGGCGACTTGGCCCAAGAGGGCAAGGTGGTCGCCCGACTAAAGGGCGGCGACCCCTTTGTGTTTGGCCGGGGGGGCGAGGAGGCCTCCCATCTATTCAAGCGCGGCATAGCTTTTGAAGTGGTTCCCGGGGTGACCTCGGCCATCGCGGCTCCGGCCTATGCCGGCATCCCGGTCACCGACCGCAGGTGCAGCACCGAGGTGGCATTCGTAACCGGACACGAGGACCCCGGCAAAACCGAATCCACCATCAACTGGGCCGCTCTGGCCGGGATAGGCACCCTGGTCTTTTTGATGGGCATAAAAAACCTGGCCAACATCGCGGCCAAGCTCATGGAGCAGGGCAAGCCGGGCGACACCCCGGCGGCCTGCGTGCGCTGGGGCACCACCCCCAAACAGCAGAGCCTGGTCAGCACCTTGGCCGAATTGCCCCGGGCCGTCAAGGAAGCGGGCATCAAGCCGCCGGCCATCACTATTGTGGGCGATGTAGCCGGGCTGCAATCCGAGCTGGCTTGGTTCGAAAAGCTGCCCCTGTTTGGCCGCCGCATACTCAATACCAGAGCCCGCGGGCAGGCCTCGCGGCTCAGCCTAGCCCTCAGACGCCTGGGGGCGGATGTGCTGGAGATACCCACCATAGCCATAAAGCCCCCCGGCGACGCCGGGCCGCTCAAAGAGGCGGTGCGCAGCCTGGATGAATACGACTGGCTTTTGTTCACCAGCGTCAACGGGGTGGACGGCTTTTTTGAGGCCCTCAATGAAGCGGGCAGGGATGTCCGCGCCCTGGCCGGGCTCAAGCTGGGGGCCATAGGCCCGGCCACCGCCCAGGCCCTGACCCAGCGCGGCTTGCTGGTGGACCTCACCGCCAAAACCTTTGTGGCCGAAGGGCTGCTGGAGGCGCTTTCGGGTGAATCCCTGGAAGGCAAACGGGTGCTCCTGCCCCGTGCCAAGGAAGCCCGACCGGTCCTGCCCGACACCCTCAGGGACTGGGGCGCGTTGGTGGATGTGGTTCCGGCCTACCAGACCGAACCGCCCCAGGGCGCGGGCCAGGCCCTCAAGGCGGTCCTGGACCAGGGGCTGGACGCCATAACCTTTTCGGCCAGCTCCACGGTAACCAATGCCCTGGGGCTTCTGGATGAGGCCGGACGGGGGCAGCTACGGGCCATGTCCGCCAGCGGCCAAGTCAAGATAGCGGCCATAGGCCCCATCACCCGGGACACCGCCCAAGAGGCCGGGCTCACGGTGCACCTGATGCCCCGGGCCTACACCATCCCCGCCCTGGTGGACGCGCTCGCCGCATTCTTTCAGGACTCATAGCCATGAGCGGCACTGGCCAAATTCTGGCCGGGCTGAATGAAGCCCAGGCCTACGCGGTGAGCCTGGCCGCCGGGCCGACCCTGGTTATCGCGGGGGCGGGCACCGGCAAGACCCGCACCCTGGTGCACCGGGTGGCCTATCTGGTGGAGTTGGGGGTTGATCCCTCGGCCATTCTGCTGCTCACCTTCACCCGCCGGGCGGCAGCGGAGATGCTGGGCCGGGCCCGGGACCTGAACCCGGCCTGCGGGGCGGTGGAGGGCGGCACCTTCCATTCCGTGGCCCACAGGCTGCTCAGGCGCTATGCGGAAAAAGTGGATCTGCCCCGCAACTTCACCATCATCGATCCTGCCGACCAGGCCCAGATCATCAGCAGCGCGGTGGCCGAGCTGGGGCTGAAGGAAAAGGGCGACAAGCGCTTTCCCCGGGGAGGCTCCATCGCCTCGGCCATCAGCAAGGCGCGCAATCTGGAGCTGAGCCTGGAAGACACCCTGGAGCAGCATTACACTCACTGGATGCCCCTTTTGGACAAGCTGGAAGCGGCGGCCAGGGCCTACACCCTGGCCAAACGCAGCCAGCACCTGCTCGATTACGACGACCTTCTCTATAGTTGCGAAGAGCTTTTGGCCGCCAATCCGGGGCTGCGCGAAGAGCTGCAAGGCCGCTGGAGGCATCTTCTGGTGGACGAGTATCAGGACACCAACGCGGTGCAGGCCCGTCTCCTGGGGCTCCTTGGCGGGCCGGGCCGGGACCTGATGGTGGTGGGGGACGACGCCCAGTCCATCTATGCATTCAGGGGGGCGCGGCTGCGCAATATCCTGGATTTTCCCTCCCAGTTCAAAAACACCCGGGTGGTGAAGCTCACCCAGAACTACCGCTCCACCCAGCCAATTCTGGACCTCAGCAACCAGGTCATTGCCCAGGCGGCCGAGCGCTTTGATAAGGACCTGTTCACCGAAAAGAGCGGCGGCCCCACCCCGGAGCTGCACCGGCCCCGGGAGCAGAAAGAGCAGTCCCGCGAGGTGGTGCGGCGCATCAAAGAGCTTTTGGTGCAAGGCTCCCGGCCCGAGGATATCGCGGTGCTTTTCCGGGGCGGGCGGGATTCATTCGACCTGGAAGGCGAACTGAAAGCCGGGCAGATACCTTTTGTGAAATACGGCGGCATCCGCTTTGTGGAACTGGCCCACATCAAAGACGTCATGAGCCACTTGAGGGTGGTGGGAAACTCCCAGGACTTTTTGTCCTGGCAGCGCCTGCTCACCCTGGCGCCGGGCATCGGGCCCAAAACCGCCCAGTCCATCATCGCCCACATGCTGGCCGGAGGCAGCCAGGCCCAGTACGCTTCCCGCATGGCCAGCGCCCCCCAGGCCCAAAAAAGGCCGGAGCTGATGGAGCTGGCCGGGCTGATGCAGAGGATCAGCCAGCCGCCCCATGAGCCCCTGGCCATGCTGGAAGCGGTGATGGAGTATTACGAGCCCATCTGCAAGGCCAACTATCCTGATTATCCCCGGCGGCTGAAAGACCTGGAGGAGCTGCCCGGTCTGGCCGCCGGAGGGCAGAGCCTGGCCGAGTTTCTGGCCGAGACCGTGCTCGATCCCCCGGACGGCCAGACCGGCGGTCCCGAAGGTCACCCGGTCACCCTGTCCACCACCCATTCGGCCAAGGGCCAGGAATGGGACCATGTGTTTGTGATCTGGGCCTGCGACGGGCATTTCCCCACCTTCCCGGCCCTGGATGACGTCACCGCGGTGGAAGAGGAACGCCGCCTGTTTTATGTGGCCTGCACCCGGGCGGCCAAAAGCCTCCAGATATTCTCGCCCCGGGAGCAGTATTTCCAGAACAGCGGCTGGCGTCTTATGGACCTGACCCGCTTTTTGCGGGATCTGCCCGAAGGGCTCTACAGCCAGGCCCAAGGCCCGGGCGGCAGGGTGTTCGATGTTCCCGATCCCGCCCCGGCCTCGCGGGGCAGCCAAAGCCAGGGCAGACCCTTTGCCCCGGGCACTCTGGTCAAACATGCCACTTTCGGCCAGGGCAAAGTCATGGGCTATAAGGGCAACAAAAAAATCATGGTCTATTTCAAAGGCCCGGCGGGCCTTAAGGTACTTATGCTGGAATTCGCCAAGCTGGAAGCCGTGCCGCAGGGAGTTGAAGGAGTGCCCTTTTAGCCAATAGCCAGGATTAGGACAGACCGCCCATGGACCCCCGCATTCACCAGATCACCCCCGGTTTTTATTTCATCAAAAGAGGATGGCTGAACGGCAATCACTTTGTTGGGACCGGCCAGAAGACCGTAATCCTGGACAGCGGATACTATCCAGACTGGCCGGAAACCGAACGCCTCATCAAAGAGACCGGGGCCCGCATAGAAGATACCCGGCTTTTGATCTCCACCCATTCCCACTGCGACCACATCGGGGGAAACTCCCGCATCGCGGCCCGCTCCGGCTGCCAGGTGGCCATGCATGAAGTTGATAAGCATTTCATCAATCAGCGAAATTCCTGGGCGGCCTGGTACCGCTACTATGAGCAGGAGGCCGATTTTTTTGCGGTCCAGCGGGGGCTCACCGACGGGGAACTATTGGAACTGGGCGGCCTGGACTGGCAGGTGATCCACGCCCCGGGCCACGGCATGGGGCAGATCTGCCTTTTTGCGCCGGACACCGGCTGGCTGATCAGCGCGGATGCGGCCTGGGACGGTGATTTCGGGGTTCTCACCAGCCGCATCGAGGGTCTGGACTGTCCGCTGAGGCAGGCGGACACCCTTGAACGCCTGGCAAGACTGCCGGTGACCACCATCTACCCCGGCCACGGCCCCATCATCCCGGACGGAAAGACGGCCATAGAAAAATGCCGGGCCCGCATCGCCCGGTTTATCGAAGACCCGGTGCTCATGGGGCGGGACCAGGTGCGCAAAATCATGCTTTACACCATCATGCGGCAGGGCGGCGTGGAGCGGGGGGCCTTGGAAACTTGCCTGTATAACTCTCCCTGGTATCCCGAGGTGTGTGGGTTATACTTTGAGGGTAATATGAAATTGATCTTTGACCAAAACCTGGACTATCTTCTGGAACGGGGATTGGTGATCGAAAATGAATCCGGACTGCGCTGCACCCTCCCCGCTTAGCGCAATAAATCAACCATGTGGTAATATCCCTCGTCATACCTGGCCGGGAGGATGGGCGTGAATCAGTATCAAAAGACCCTCGATGAGCTTTTCGGGCTGCAAAAATTCGGCATCAAGCTGGGGCTCAATTCCACGGAACTCTTGCTTGGCCGTCTGGGCGACCCCCATAAAAAAGTACCCTGCCTGCACCTGGCCGGGACCAACGGCAAGGGTTCGGTGGGGGCCATGGTTGAGGCGGCCTTCATGCAGACCGGGGTCAAGGTGGCAATGTACACCAGCCCCCATCTGGTGCGCTTCACCGAACGCTTCACCATAAGGCAAAAAGAAATCACCGAAGCCCGGGTGGTGGAGCTGGCCCGCCAGGTTCTGGATGTGGTGGACAAGCGCGAAGTGCCCACCTTTTTCGAGGTGGTCACCGCTATGGGCTTTTTATATTTCGCCCAAGAGGGGGTGGAGCTGGCCATTATGGAAACCGGCCTGGGCGGCAGGCTGGACGCCACCAACGTATGCAGCCCCCTGGTGAGTCTCATTACCAACATCGGTCTGGAGCACACCGAATATCTGGGCGACACCTTGGCCAAGGTGGGCTATGAAAAGGCAGGCATCATCAAACGGGGCGTGCCCCTGGTGCACGGGGTGGCCCCCGGCCCGGCCCGCGAGGTCATAGAAAAAAGAGCCGCCGAGCTTTCCGCCCCCATCTATCGACGGGGCCGGGAGCTCAGGCTCCGGCGCAAGGCGGACGGCGGCTTCAGCCTCTTTGGTCCGAGCTGGAAATTCAACAGCCTGCGCACCAACCTGGTGGGCAGGCATCAGCCCCTCAATGCCAGCCTGGCTCTGGGCGCATGCGAACTGCTCGCCCAAAAAGGATACGGCCTGACCCCCGGGCACTTCCAGGCGGGTCTTGGCCAGGTGCGCTGGCCGGGGCGTCTGGAAAAACTGCCCCACACGGAAGGACAGCCCCCCATCTGGATGGACGGGGCCCACAACATACCCGCCGCCCGTGCCCTGTTTGAGAGCCTGGATCTGATAAGAGACGGCCGCTCCCCCCTGGTAATGGTGCTGGGCATAATGGCGGACAAGGAATATGGCAGGATTTTGCACATATTGACCCCGGCGGCCGACCAGGTGGTGCTGACCAGGCCGCAGTATTTCCGGGCGGCGGAGCCCCGGGCTTTGGCCGAGGCCATGCCTGCAAAAGTCCCTTATGAATTGGAGCCCGACCTGGCCAAGGCCATCGAGCTGGGCCGCAAGCTGGCCGGACCGGACGGCGTGGTGCTAATAAGCGGATCATTGTTCACCGTGGGCGAAGCCCGTGGGATATTGGTCTGAGCTTTTAATTTGGCCCCGGCGCCGCCGCAAATCCGTCTTGGGCCTGGGTGCGAAAAAAATAACATCATTCCCCTCCCCAAGAGTATGAGCAAATACTTTACTAAATCTGCCCTATTTGTTAGGCTGCGGACACAGCCCTTTGTGGCGTTCAACCTAGGGCATCCAAGGAGGAAGGCGTGAGCAAAATCGGTCGTTTGGCTGAGCTGTTTTTTACCGCTTTGTTAGCCGGGTTATTCATAGCGGTTAGCGCAATGCCATCTTTTGCAATGAACGAACTGGTTCGTATCGACACCAAGAGTCCCGTGGATATCCGCGCGGACAAACTGGAATACAACCACAAGACCGAAAAATACGTAGCCGAGGGCGAAGTTGAATTGGTGCGGGGCCCTTTGCGCCTATACGCCGACCGGGTTGAAATCCATAAAGAATCCATGATCGCCGAAGCCAGCGGCAAGGTTCGCCTCACCGGCATGGGCCAGGTGGTGACCGGCGAGCGCATGATCGTCAACATGCAGGACGCCACCGGTAAAATCTACAAAGGCCTGATCTACATCGAATCCGGGCACTATTATGTCCGTGGCCGCGAAATGGAAAAAACCGGCAAGGAAACCTTCAAGGTGTATGACGGCGGCTTCACCACCTGCGACGGCTCCAAACCCAACTGGGAGCTTACCTCCGGTGAGATGGAAATAACCGTGGATGGCTACGGCGTGGCCAAGGGCGCCGCCTTCCGGGTGTTCGGCCTGCCTGTGCTCTGGACCCCCTATGCCGTGTTTCCGGCCAAATCAAAAAGGGAATCCGGCTTTTTGCTGCCCTATGTGGGTAATTCCAAGCGAGACGGCGTGGTGGTTTCACTGCCGTTTTTCCAGACTTTGGGTGAATCGGCCGACATAACCCTGATCGCCAATTATATGTCCGAGCGCGGTTGGGACGCCGGTATCGAAGGGCGCTATATGCTGGACCCCAACAGCAAGGGCATGGTTCAGTTCGATTATTTGTTTGACGACAAAAAAGGTGATGAGCTGTTCGAATCCGGAGAAAATGCCGAGGCCTATGATTCACGCTACTGGATTCGGGCCAAGGCGGATCAGATGCTTTTCTCCGACCGTCTGAAAATGACCCTGGACGTCGACCTGCCCAGCGACCAGGACTTTTTGCAGGAGTTCACCTATGGGCACAGCGGATACGACGAAAGCGCCAACCGTTTCGACCGCTGGTTCGGCCGTCAGCTGGATTCCAAAAACCAACTCACCAGAACCAACCGTCTGAATATCTCCCGCACCTGGAACCGGTCTTCATTCAACGGCACCTTCTTGTATTACGAAAACACCGCCAGCACCAACGACAACAAAGAAACCATGCAGCAGCTGCCTACCCTGAGCTTTGATGCTTCACGGCAGGCTTTGGGCAACACCGGCCTGTACTTCCAAATGAATTCCGATTATTCATATTACTGGCGGCAGGAAGGCTCCACAGGCCATATCAGCGACATAACCCCGTCCTTGTATTTCCCCTTGAACTTTAACGACTTTTTGTCCGTGGAACCGAAGTTCACCATCGCCCCCCGTTTTTATTCGGTGGAGCTTAACGACACCGAAGACCAGGACAACACCAAGGCCGGTGCAACCTTCCGCTGGAATACCCAAATCAACTCAGAGACTTATGTCTACAGGGTGTTTGATTTCGGGAGTGCGGCCAATCCCTTGAAGGTTAAGCACGCCTTGCGGCCTTTCTTCAACTGGAGCTATAGGCCTGAAGTGGAAGAGGGGGATATCGGCGAATTGGCCCGGCGCGGGGACCAAACCCGGAAAAACGTGTTTTCATATGGATTCAAAAACTCGTTCACCAGCAAGGTTATCGACAAAGATCCCAAAACCGGCGAACTGGGACCGATCTATAGAGAATTTTTGCGGATAAACCTGAGCCAGGAATTTGACCTGGATGAATACATGGACTCGGAAGAGGACGGAGACAACGATCCCTTCGGCACCGTTGTGGCCCGGGTTGAACTGGACCCGGCCGACTGGATTTACTGGCAGGCGCAGACCTCGTGGGACCCCAAGGAATGCCAATTCGAATATTTCCAGACCGAGCTGTCGGCCAAAGACTTCAGAGGCGACTCCATCACCCTGGACTACATCTGGCGCTATGAAGACGACAACCAGATCAGCGCCGAACTGAAGCTTGCCATTACCAAGGCCTGGTCGCTGCGCTACAAGATCATCCGGGACTTTGAGGAAAACATAAACTTTGAACAGACCGTGGGGGTGAATTACGAAGGCCAGTGCTGGGGCATAAGGGCTTATTACACGGACCAGGACCTGCGTCAAAGCGGCTGGTGGGTAGTCTTCAGCCTCAAGGGCTTCGGCGACATCTTCGGGCACGGCGTTTCATCAAACTGATAATCCGGCCGAATATGCAAAATACCCCGGTGCGGCATTGCCCTGTCCGGGGTTTTCCCCTATAATGTATTGTGAATTACTGGTACATTCCGTGATTGTCCGGCCTGGGCCAAGGCCTTGGAGCCGATCTTTGTGCGCCTTATAAGCGGCCTTGACTCAGCAGGCGCCCGGACAGACGCCGGGGCGGCCCCGGAATATCTGGGGGTGCAGGCCGGCTGAGGATCGGTCGAAGGGGTAATCGCGGTATATTTGGAGGATCAGGCTGTCTTATTTTGATTAAAACTTGACAAGCAGCCCAGCCTCCCCTATAAATACTTGCTCGCTCGGTTCACAATTCAGTGAAACGATGCCCCGATGCGCGGGGTTTTGTTTGTTTTTGTTTCGGCCTTATATAAGGCCATGGCAGGATTCGTTTATAATTATGAAGACTTTCAGCGCCAAACCCCAGGATATAGAACGCGGCTGGTTCGTAGTGGACGCTACAGACCAGATATTGGGCCGGCTGGCCAGCGAAGTGGCCCGGCGGCTCAGGGGCAAACACAAGCCCATCTTCACTCCCCACATGGATACCGGTGATTTCATCATTGTGGTAAATGCCGAGAAGGTGAAGATGACCGGCCGCAAATGGGACCAAAAAAATTATTACCACCACAGCGGCTATCCCGGCGGCATCAAAAGCATGACTGCCAGCAAGATGGTGGAGAAAAAACCCGAAGAGCTGGTCAAAAAAGCGGTCTGGGGCATGCTGCCCAAAAACCGCCTGGGCCGCAAGCTCATCAAAAAGCTTAAGGTGTATGCCGGTTCCGAGCATCCCCATACAGCTCAAAACCCCCAAGAACTGACGATAGAAGGTTAGTGATATGGCCGACGCACGTTATTACGGTACTGGCAAAAGGAAAAGGGCGGTCGCCCGCTGCTGGCTAACTCCCGGCGAGGGCAAGATTTCGGTCAACAAACGGCCCTTAGAGGAATTTTTCTGCCGCGAGACCGACGGCAATCTGGTGCGCCAGCCCTTGGCCCTGACCGAGACCCTGGGCCAATTCGACATCGTCGCCACAGTACGGGGCGGAGGCATCTCCGGCCAGGCCGGCGCCATGCGCCATGGCGTGGCCCGCGCGCTTTTGGAGTACAATCCCGAATTCCGCGGCGTACTCAAAAGAGCCGGTTTCCTGACCCGGGACGCCCGCAAAAAAGAGCGCAAAAAGTACGGCCAGAAGGGCGCCCGCGCCCGATTCCAGTATTCCAAGCGTTAAGCCGGACTGCTCATACAGTATTCCCCAAGGGAGGGCCGTTTGGCCTTCCCTTTTTTTGTGCCTGCAACCAAAAACAAAACCCTAACCGGCATATTTCACGAGGGTTGGGCGGCTTGACTGTAAAGGCTTAATTGACTCATAGTTTCATTGCGTGCCCCTTGGGGAGCAATGACCATCCAAAGCAAGAGAGGTTGACTATGTTGAAAGCGGCCATCATGGGAGGATCGGGCTACACCGGAGTGGAATTGATGCGGCTGATCGCCAATCATCCTGATTTGGAGCTAAGTGCGGTCAGTTCGCGGCAATATCAGGGCCAAAAGGTGGATTCGTTATTCGGGGCCCTGCAGGGCAGAGTGGATCTTGAATTCTGCGCCCCGGACCCAAAAGCCCTGGCCAGCGGTTCAGATCTGGTTTTTTTGGCCGTGCCCCACAAGACCGCCATGGAGTCGGCCGGCCCCCTGCTGGATGCCGGGGCCAAGGTGGTGGACCTGTCGGCGGACTTCCGCTTGCGGGACCAAACGGTGTATGAGGCCTGGTATTGCCCGCACTGCGCCCCGGAGCTGATATCCCAGGCCGTGTATGGGTTGCCCGAGTTTTACCGCCAGGAAGTGGCGGAGGCCCGCCTGGTGGCCAATCCGGGCTGTTACGTGACCTCCGTCCTGATCCCGCTGCTGCCGCTTTTGCGGGGCAGGCTCATAGCACCCCAGGGCATCATCGCCAACAGCGCCTCGGGGGTCTCGGGCGCGGGCCGAAAGGCCAAAGTGGGCTTTTTGCACACCGAAGTGCATGACAACTTCAAGCCCTATGCGGTGGAAGGGCACCGTCACACCCCGGAGATGGAGCAGGAGCTGAGCCTGGCAGCGGGCGAGCCGGTGCGGCTTTGCTTCACGCCTCACCTGTTGCCCATGGACCGGGGCATACTCTCCACCATTTATGTCCGCGGCCTGGAAGGCGCCGATGCCCGGGATATGATGCAGGCCTGGCAGGAGGCGTATCAGGACGAGCCTTTCGTGCGGGTGTTGGAGCCGGGCAGGCTGCCCGCCACCAAGGAGGTCAGGGGCACCAATGCGGTGGCCTTGGGCCTGGCCACGGACCCCAGAAGCGGCATCATAAAAATATTCAGCGCCCTGGACAATATAACCAAGGGGGCCAGCGGCCAGGCCTTGCAGAACGCCAATCTGATGCTTGGCCTGGATGAAACCGCGGGGCTTATGGATTTGGCTCTGACTCCTTAACCCAGGGCGGTTAGCCGACCATGACAGAAGAACAACTGCTGCATATGCTCATGGGGCGCTTTCCGCCCCATGACGTGCCCTTTTTGGATGCGCCCTCATCTGAGAGCCCGGAGCGCCGCCTGGCCATGGTGCTGTCCTACTGCGGGGACGGCTTCGCAGGCTGGCAGGTGCAGCCCGGGCGGCCCACCGTGCAAGGCCTGGTGGAGGCCGCTTTGGGTAAACTGTGCGACCAGCCCGTCCGCATCCAGGCCAGCGGACGCACCGATGCCGGAGTGCACGCCCTGGGCCAGGTGGCCCATTTCAGCACCGCTTCCAGACTGGGGCTTGACCCCATGGCTGCGGGTCTGAGGGCGCTGTTAAAAGACCAAGTGCACCTGCGCGCCCTGGGTGAAGTGCCCCCGGATTTCCATGCGCGCTACTCGGTGAAGGCCAAAACCTACCTCTATTACCTATGGCCGGGAGCCGAAGCCCCGCTTTTTCTGCCCAACCGGGTGTGGGCCCTGAAAAAAGCCCTGGACCCGGTCCCGGTGCAGGAAGCCTTGGCCGGGATCATCGGCGAACGGGATATGGCCGCCTTGTCCAGTGCGGGCAGCGAGGTGCAGGGCACTACGGTGCGCCGCATCAGTTCGGCCAGGCTTTTGGTGGGCAAAAGGGGCATGTGGCGCGTGGAGATAACCGCCAGCGGTTTTTTGCGCCACGTGGTGCGCAATCTCATAGGGGTGCTCAGCCAAATCGGAAGGGGGGACTTGCAAGCGCATCACTTACATGAAATGCTGGCCGCTGGTAAGCGTATCTATGCGGGTCCCAAAGCGCCCCCAGGGGGATTGTATCTGGCGCAGGTCTTTTATCAAAGCCCAAGTCCTGGTTTCCAAAAGGGGCAGACATGAAAGGCATCGTATTGGCAGGAGGGTTGGGCAGCCGGCTGAATCCGCTGACCCGGGTCACCAACAAAACACCTGCTGCCCGTCTATGACAAACCCATGATCTTTTACCCCATTACCGCCCTGGTAAACGCAGGCATCAGAGAAATCATGGCGGTTTGAGAAAATTCCTTTCGACAACTTACGGTTGGGACCGCCGTCTTTGCTTTTACTCAACTCCCGACCGGCCTGCACCCCGCTATAAACTGGATATCTCCAGCAAGACCTTTCTTTGCCTGGGTCCGTCAAACTCCATGAAAAACACCCCCTGCCAGGTGCCCAGGGCCAGGCGGGAGTTCATTATGGGCAAGCGGACGCTGGGGCCCACCAGGATTGATTTTATATGCGCCGCGGAGTTGCCCTCCGAATGGCGGTAGCCGTGCTTCCAGGGAACCTGCCGGTCCAGTGAATCCAGCACATCCCGCATTACGTCGGGGTCCGCGGCCTCATTCACGCATATGCCCGCGGTGGTATGCACCACAAAGAGCTCGCACCATCCCCGGGTGACGCCTGATTTCAGCACCATCCTGTGCACCTCGGTGGTGATATCCACCGCTTGGGAATGGGACTGTGTTTGCACATTGATATAAGCCATGCTTTCTCGCTTCCGGCCTCAGCGGCCCGCCAAAGTCCTTAATTGTCTTTTGGGTCCAGATCATTATGCCATAACCCGGGGCGCACTTGACAGCGCCGCACCGCCGGTTCACACTTTACATTCGGTTACCCTCAATCTCAAACCGGGAGCGGCACATGCAGCTTAGCGATTCCATTTATGCATACCCCTGGACCAGCATGCAGGCCAACAACTGCAACACCTATGTGGTGCGCTGCGGCCAAAAGACCATGATGATAGATCCGGGACACGCCCAGCTCTATGGCCACGTGGAAAACGGTCTCACCGCCGACGGCATCCGGGAAGCCATTGACCTGGTGGTGCTGACCCACTGTCATCCCGACCATATGGAAGCGGCGGCCATGCTGCAGCGCACTGGAGCCAAGCTTGCCATGGGCTTGCTGGAGGCGGAGTTTTATGAAGGCGAGGGCAAAAAGCTGGCCTCCATGATGGGCATGAATCCGGCGGATTTGGTCATTGATATCTTTTTGGATGAAGGCGAACTGGAACTGGGCGAGGAAAAATTCCAGGTGATTCACACCCCGGGCCACACCCCGGGCCATATGTGCCTGCATATGCCCGGCGCAAAGGCTCTGTTCAGCGGCGACCTGATATTCGCCCAAGGCGTGGGGCGGGTGGATTTCCCCGGCGGAGACGGCCAGGCCCTCAAAGACTCCATCCTCAAGGTGGGAAAGCTGGACCTGGACACCGTGCTGCCGGGGCATGGTCCGGTGGTGAACGGACCGGATCAGGTGCGGCTCAACTTTGAAATGATAGAAAAAGCCTACTTCGGCATGATCTGACCGGCGGGGGTCAGTCCTTGAGCTGAGTCTCCAGATAGCGCAGGCGCTTGACAAGCTCGGCCCGGGTGGGAACCTTGGAGCCCGGCGGGGGAAACATGGGGGCGTATTCCGTGGCCGACCGGGTGAAGCTGTCCCCAAAGGAACTGTGGGCCGCCCACTCCATGGGCCTGCCCGCCCACTGGGCCAGCTTGAGCCCCACCTGGGTCAGGGCCCGGCAAAAAGGGGCCCGGGGATTTAATTCCAAGGCAGGCACGCTTTTTGCCCCGGCTTCTTTGAGCACATCGTCTTCGGGCAGCAGCCCCAGCACCTCCACCTTGATGCCCAAATCCTCCGAAACCCAGCCTTCAAGCTGGCTGGCATATACGAAATCATCCACCCGGCGGGCCCGGTTGAGCAAAAGTTTGGGCCGCAGCCGGGAGACCTCTTGCCAGGCCTTTTTCCCGCTGCCCGGGAGCGCGTCATCCAAGGCGTCCACCAGGGACCGGGTGTTCATGGCGCCGGGCCCCCTGCCCCGGGCGCGGTATTGGGCCAGCACCTTCTCACTCTTGCTGTTTTGCTTAAAGGATCGCTCCAACACCCTGAACAGGACGTTTTTCAAAAAGTTGAAGGCATTGAGCACGGCGGGCCGTTCGGGCAGCATCACCAATAGTGAAAGCGGGCTCACCAAAAAAAAATCCATCACGGTTATGGCCGTGCCCGGCCCCAGGTCCAAGAGCACATATTCCGCCGAAAGCTTGCGGATGGCGTTTAACAGCTTGCGTTTTTTCTGGAAACTGGGATTGGCCGTGGCCACCAGCATGGCGTCGCCGGGCACGAATTGCAGGTTGCTTTCCAGCACCGGGTGCACCACCTGGTCCAAAGCCAGGTCCTTTTGAGTGAGCAGTTCGCCCAGACCGGGAAGGTCGTTTTTGAGCCCCAATAGATTGTGCAGGTCCGAGCCGCCCAAATCGGCGTCCATGAGGATAACCCGGTGCTCCAGCCGGGCCAGCACCAGGCCCAGGTTGGCCGCCACCGCTGATTTGCCTATGCCTCCCTTGCCGCCCGCCACCGGAAGCAGAATGGCACCGGAACCGCTATGCACGGCCGCACTCAATCCAGACTCTCCACCAATTCCTGCAATGTTTTGAGGACCCGGCCGGGGTCCCCGCCGTATTCGGGCAGGCTGCCGGGCTCCAGGATGCGGACCTGCTCCACCCCCTCAGCCACCTGTTCGGCCAGTATGGTCAGCTCTTGGGGCTTGTCACCATTCAGCAAAACCCTTTCTATGCGCTTAGCCGCGATAACCCCGCTCTGCACCGGGCCCAGCTCGGTGATCTCGCCCTGCACCAGCGCCCAGATGTCCTGGGACTCCATAAAGGCGCGCGCCCCGCTCACCTTTTCACACACCACCAGGGCGTCCCGGCTGCCCTTGAGCAGCTCCGCGCCGCTGAACTCGCCGCCGGTGATCTGGACCCCCACACTTGACACACCGGCCAAAGGCCCGATGAAGCGCCCTCCGGTGATCTGTAGTTCCTGGGCCTCAATAAAGGCTTCCGCGCCGCTGAACACCCCGCCTTCTATAAGGGTGCTCTTGGATTCGTTGAAAGCCCACTGCCCTCCGAAATCACCTCCCCGCACCCGGGTCTTTATGGCCCCCATAAAGGCGCTGCGCCCCATGAAGGTGCCGCCGTGCACATAAGCCAGCTCCGCGGCGTAAAAAGCCATGTCCCCGTTGAATATCCCGCCGCTGATATTGGACTCGTGGGCGCCATAGAAGGCGTATGGCGCGCTGAACTCACCGCCTGACACGGAGGGCTTCAAAGCCCCCCTGAAGGCATATCGCTGGTCGATCCGGCCCTTTTTGACATGAGGCTTTTTGAGCCCCACTTTGGCCGGGTCCGGTGCGGAGAAAAACATTTTTAGCTAGACCTCCCGATCAGGCGGGCTGGGGCCGGACCTATGATCGATTTTGGTTGAACAGGCTTACATAACGCTGGCCGTCAGAGCCGAGCTCTCCACTGATAAGCTCCAGATGGCGCAGGGTGGCAAGCTCCCTTTCCAGCTCTTTTTGCTCCAGCCCGGCTTCTTGCCTTAATTCCTCCGGCAGCACCCTTTCCTTTTCACGCAAAATAGTCATGATGGTTTCCTGGGCCGGGGTCAATTCCTGATGACCCAGACGGGTGGCGGTATAGACCGCCCAGGGATCGCAGGCTTTGGCCGGACTCAGCGCATCCATGTAGCAATCATCGCACAGAACCATGCCGG
The DNA here is from genome assembly GCA_963675675.1 of Desulfarculaceae bacterium. GTDB lineage: Bacteria > Desulfobacterota > Desulfarculia > Desulfarculales > Desulfarculaceae > Dethiosulfatarculus. The sequence goes on along the minus strand of OY776512.1, from coordinate 4,133,578 downwards.
CGTGTTGGTGTTCTTCCCCAGGCTCGATAATTTGTCCGCAGCGTCCACATTTCATAAATCACCTCTCCATGCAAAATCCTTATGCATTTATTACGATTTTTATTCCCAAATGGCAACCGCACAGACATGAAAACCCCTTCGGAGGGCAGATGTTTAAGCTCCCACCGGGTGCTGGTTATCGACAATTTGCAAAAAAGCGCTATCCTTTCAGATACAAACCAGAAACACCCCCGGCAAGACAATACGCCATTTACCGGCGCCGGGCCCTGCTATTGAAGGAATAGATAATGATAGGCATCTCAAAGCTTTACTGCGGCACCGTGGAACCCTCCGACGCCTTGCGCTATGGCCGGAGCTCGCACAGAATGCCCAGCCATCTTTTGCAGTTCAGCCAGGACAAAAAGCCGGTGGTGGTCTGGAACATGACCAAGGCCTGCAATCTTAAATGCCAGCACTGTTACGCCCAGGCCACCTTGGGTCCGGCCGATGATGAGCTTAGCACCGCCGAAGCCAAAAACATGATAGACGATCTGTCCGATTACGGCTCACCGGTTTTGCTGTTCAGCGGCGGCGAGCCCCTGATGCGTCCCGATCTGACCGAACTGGCGGACTACGCCATCAAAAAGGGCATGCGGGCGGTGATCAGCACCAACGGCACCCTGATAAACAAGGACAAGGCCAAGGAGCTGAAAGAGCTGGGGCTGTCCTATGTGGGTGTGAGCCTGGACGGCATGGAGCCGGTGCACGACCGCTTCCGGGGGGTCAAGGGCGCATATCAAAAAGCCCTTGCGGGTATCCGCAACTGTCTGGAGGTGGATTTGAAAGTGGGCCTGCGCTTCACGGTTTTCAAGCACAACGCCGCGGAAGTTCCCCAGGTTTTTGACCTTCTGGAGGCCGAAGGGGTTCCCCGGGTGTGCTTCTACCACCTGGTCTACGCGGGCCGGGGCTCCAGCCTGATAAACGAGGATCTGGACCACCAGGGCACCCGCAACCTTCTGGACCTGATAATGGACCGCACCAAAAGGCTCTTTGATAAGGGCCGCACCCCTGAAGTGCTTACGGTGGACAACCATGCCGACGGGCCTTATGTGTACCTGCGCATGCTGAAAGAAGACCCGGAGCGGGCCGCCGAGGTGCTCAAGCTGCTTCAGTGGAACGAGGGCAACTCCTCGGGCCGGGGCATCGGCTGCGTGAGCTGGGACGGCAGCGTGCATCCGGACCAGTTCTGGCGCCATCTCACCCTGGACAACGTGCGCAATCGCCCCTTCAGTGAAATCTGGTCCGACACCAGCCATCCCATCCTGGGCAAGCTCAAGGATAAACGCCCCCATGTCAAGGGCCGCTGCGCCACCTGCCGCTGGCTGGATATCTGCGGGGGTAACTTCCGGGTGCGGGCGGAGGCGGCCACCGGTGATCTGTGGGCTCCGGACCCGGCCTGCTATCTCAGCGATGAGGAGATAGCCCAGGCGGGGTAGGGAAGGATAAATTTTTGTAAAATCCACCCGCTCCGGAGCTGCCAAGCCCCGGAGTTTTTTATTGGGCCGCTTCTCATGAAACTCCGCCAAAAATCCCCCATGGTGGTCAAACGGTTCCGGAGGTCTTATGGTTTTCATATGAAGCTTAAACACCAGGCGCCCCCAGCTGGAGGCATCATGACCAACTGCGCCAACAAAAAACATCCCTGCCCGGATTGCCGCCAATGCCAGCATTGTTCGGACAGCCGCTGTAATGTGTGTCTGGGCCAGGGACGCAGCTTCAGCCGGTTCAGCGCCATGAGCATGCAAGAGCAGATAGATTTTTTTGAAGCCGTGGCCCGGGGTGAAGAGCCCGAGGGCCAAAACGGATGATGCACAGACTAATTGGCGGACAGCCCGAAAATTATGACCCGGAATGCGTGCCTGCCGGGGCAGGGCTAGCCTTGCAGCTCCTGCTTTCTTAAACGGCGGTTGTAATAGGAGATGATGTCCCGGTGGCTGATAATGCCCACCAGGGCGGGGTTGTCCGGCCCGGCCACCACCGGCAGGGTGGCGAAATCCTTTTTGGCCAGTTTGTCCGCCGCGGCCTCCAGGCTGTCATCCGGGGTGACCGTCACCACATCCTTGCTGGCCAGCTCCTGCATCACCACCACATCCCAAAGCGCGGGGTCCCGGAAGTGCTCGGCATAGTCCGCATGGCCCACCACGCCCACCAGGCGGCCTTCCTTGTCCACCACCGGGAAGCTGGCGTGTTTTTCCTGGATCACCAAGTCGTGGAATTCGCCCAGCTTCATGTCCGGGTGGATGCTGTCCACCTTGCGGCACATGGCCTCCTTCACCTTCAAGGAGCGCATCAGGTTCATTTCCCGCCCCGCCCGGATGTCCAGGCCACGCCGGACCAGCTTCAGGGTGTAGATGGATTCCGTGCGCAGGGTGCGGGCCGCCAGGGTGGCGATCACGCAGGTGATCATCAAGGGAAGGATTATGGTGTAGGTCCCGGTCATCTCGAACAGGATCAAAAAAGCGGTCAGGGGGCCGTGGGTGGTCCCCGCCACCACCGCCGCCATGGCCACGATGGCATAGGCCCCGGCCCCGGCGGTGATGTCCGGAAGTAACGAATGGGCCATATAGCCGAATCCGCCGCCCAGCATGGCTCCGATGAACAGGCTGGGCGCGAAGATGCCCCCGCTCATGCCGCCCGCTATGGTGAGGCTGGTGGCGAAAAGCTTGACCGCCATGAGGGCGAACAGCATCCACCAGACCAGTTTACCCTCCAAGGCCAGCTCCATGCCCTCATAGCCCACCCCCAGCACATAGGGAAACACCAGGCCCAAGGCGCCCAGCACAAAACCCATGACCGGGGTCTTGAGGTACTCGGGGAACTTGATGGAGTCCACCGCATCCTCCACCTTGTAGAGAAGGGTGGTGAAACCCACCGCCACCAGACCGGCCGCCACCCCCAGCAGCCCGTACAGGCCCAGCTCCCAGGCCGAGACCAGTTCATAGGCCGGTACGCTGAACGCGGGCACATCCCCCAGAAAATGGCGGCTCACCGCCGTGGCGATCACCGCGCTCAGAATGATGGGGCTGAAGGTGGATATGGCGAATTCGCCCAGGATCACTTCCAGGGCGAACATCACACCGGCCAGCGGCGCGTTGAAGGTGGCCGCTATGCCGGCCGCGGTTCCGCAGCCCACCAGGATGCGCATGCGCCCCGGGGACACCTTCAGGATCTGGCCCACGCTGGAGCCGATGGCCGAGGCTATCTGCACAATGGGGCCTTCCCGGCCCACCGAGCCCCCCACCGCTATGGAAAGGGCGCTGGCCACCGATTTTATGGCCACCACCCGCTTGCGGATCACCCCGCTCTTGAGAGTGACCGCCTCCATCACCTCGGGCACCCCGTGCCCCTTGGCCTCGCGGGCCAGGAAATAGATCATGGGGCCCACCACGGCCCCGCCCGCGGCCGGAATCAGGAGGCGGAACCACCAGCTGTGCCCGTCCAGCACGCTCAAAAAATTGCCGTCGCCGCCATAGGACAGGGTGCGCAGCATGCTTATGAGCATACGGAAGCCCACCGCGCCCAGACCCCCCAGGGCGCCCACCGCCACCCCCAGCACCAGCATATACACCTGGGCGTGGGAACCCAGAATATTCTTCAAATTTCTTAAAAACTGCACAACATCCACCATCATGGTTAGAATAAATAATTCAAGCGGCTATATTGGGGAATAATCGCAAATTGCGCTGCAGCCGGTGGGTTCGGAATCCTTCAGGCCTCTTTTCACTACACCGCTCAGCAACCCGCCAGACTCAGGATCTGGCGGGTGAGGTGGCTGCGGGTAAGCACCCCCACCATCTGATCCTCCTTGACCACGACCAGGATGCTGGTGCCCCGCGAGTTCATCAAGTGCAGCGCCTCCATCAGGGTGCTGTTGTGATTCAAGGCGTGTTTCAGCTCCACCATTACGGTGTCGACTTCTTTACTGAACAGTTCACGGGCCTGCTCAGTAAGCTGGCCCTGCCAAAAGATCGGCAGCTCCTTTTCATCTGCCAGGCTGGGCGGTTCCAGCTTTGTCAAAAGGCTGTCCAGGGTTAGGGCGCCTAACACCTCTTGGTGCTTATTGTTTTGCTGCACCACCAACAGTAGCGGCGTTTGCCCTTTGGCCAACTGTGCGCACATGCGGCCAACGGCCTCAATTACCAATGATCCGCTGGAAATCCATTTAGGCTCTTCGGCCTGTTTGATGAGATCTCCAACCCGCTGCTCATTCATAAGCATGACCCCGTCAGCGGCCAGACGGCCATCACGATTACCCTCAAAGGAATCCGTTCCCTCAGCTTATTACGGCCGGGGTTGAATAGCTTTTCTCCCCGATCACCGGTCCCGGCAAAGCGGTTCATATGAACAAGCGCAGGGGCGCTATAGCGCCGTCAGACGCAAAGCGGGCCTGCAAACAATTCACAGGCCGGGCTGTCGGGCTCAACATAGGGAACCACCGTAACCGCCACCGGCAGGCCTTTTTTGGAGATGAGCCTGATCACCCTCTCGGTGGTGCTGCCCAAAAGATGCCGGTCAGTGAGCCCCAAACCATGGTCTCCCATGACCAGGGTTAGGATCATGGGGTTATTGCTCACGTATTTCACGATTTCCTCATAGGGCTGGGTGCCTTCCACCAGCTGGGATTCAAAGGCGACCCCGTTTTCGGTGGCCAGTTTGTCGGCTTCAGAGATGACCTGCCTGGCCTTGTCCAGAAGCTCTTTTTTGAAATGCTCGTCAATAAAGCGCCAGTAGCCGACTTTCTCGCTTTCGATCACATAGAACACGACCAATTGGGCCTCGAATTTCGAGGCGGTGTAGATCGCGTATTTAAGGGCGTTTTGGGACGGCGGCGAGCCGTCCACCGCCACCATGACCTTTCTGGTTGCTGCCGAACCTGACATCAGTGACCACCTCCTTTGAAGAACACGCCCACCAAAAGGCCGGCGCACAAGGCCACCACCACCGCGATGATGCCGTAGAGCAATCCGTTTTCCTGCGAGGTGCGGAAAAGCCAGGCCGTTACGCCCACTTTCCTTATGGCGATCTTGTCCTGGGACTGGGCCAGCACTTGGCCGTCCTTGATTGCATAGGACTCCACCAGGTAGTCGCCCTCTTTGGCCTTGTCGGGAAAAGTGAAATAATGCTCGAAAAGACGCCCCTTGGTGATGCGGATGCGGTTTTCCTCCACCCGGTAGAGGTTGGCCTTTTCCTTCAGACCCACAAACCCGTTGAACATGACATCCCGGTCGTCGTCCGCCTCGCTGCCGCTCAGCCGGTGCAGCTCCATGTCGTCCTTCAAGGTCTGGTATCCCAGGCGCAGTTTGGAGGCCAATTCCGGGGTCAGCACATCCTTGAGCGGTTTCGATGAATGCAGTTTGTAAAGAAAAGGCAGGTTCTTAAGCTCGAACTGCTTGGTGCCCATCCAGAACAAAACCACCTTGCCCTTGCGTATGAGCTTGATGGGCGCCGAATGGACGGGCACCAGTTTGACCACCACCTCGGCCCCGGGGTCCGGCACGGTGCCGAAAAAGTAAATCTTTTCTCCGTGGAAGCGCACGTCCACTTCGATTTTCTGCTGGCTGTGGTCGGTCACCATGGCGCTTTGGGCGCCAAAGCAGAGGTTAACCGAAACGGCGACCAGGAACAGGGCCGCCAAGGACCTGATCATAAGCCTTTTGCCCATTAGTGACCTCCCTTGGCAGCAATGAATCCCACCAGGCTGTCCGGAGTGAGCAGCAGATCGAAAAGCAGCTTAAACATCATCACCAGGACGATGGCGGACAATAAAACACGGATCTGCTCGCCTTTCAGTACCTTGCTCACCCGGGCCCCGAACTGGGCTCCCACCGTGGAGCCGGCCAGCAGCACCAGGGCCAGAACGATGTCCACCGTGTGATTGGTGATGGCTTGCTGCAAGGTTACGTTCGCGGTGGTGAAGACGATCTGGAATAGGTCGGTTCCGATGGCCACCACCGTGGGCATACCGATGACGTAGATCATGGCCGGCACCATGATGAAGCCGCCGCCCACCCCCATGAGAGCGGCCAAAAAACCCACCATGGCTCCAATGGTGAAGGGGAAGATGGCCGAGGTGTGCAAGCCGGATTTCTTAAAATGCATTTTCAGGGGCAGCTTGTTGAAAAACGCGCTGAACTTGGGCTGGTTCATGATGCCCGCACCGGCTTCGGGTTCTGCGGAGGAAGATCCCCTGCGCAGGCTGCGCAGGCTTTCCACAAACATGGCCCCGCCGACTCCGCCCAGCATAAGCACATAAACCAGCTTCACCGCGAATTCGAAGTTGCCCAGCTGCCTGAGCACCTTCACCACCTGAACCCCTACGGTTCCGCCCGCTATGCCGCCCACCAGGATGATGAGCCCCATTTTCATATCCACGTTGCCCAGGCGGGTGTGGGCCATGGCTCCGGAAGCGGCTGCGGCCACGATCTGGTTGGAATCGCTGGCCGCGGCCACTGCCGGAGGTATGCCAATCATCATCATCAAGGGAGTGAGCAAAAAGCCTCCTCCCACGCCAAACAATCCAGACAAAAAGCCCACCAAGCCCCCGATGCCCAATATCAGGAACAGGTTGATGCTCATGTCAGCTACAGGAAGGAAAATGTTAAACATGCAGTCCTCCGTTTCCAGGCCGTGTGAGCGTTTCAATCAGCTGGAAGAGTGAGCAATATGCATACCACTATAGATAATTTAATATTGTAATTATTTTAGTTAGTTATCTGAATAGCCCTCGGGGACCGCAAATAAGCGGCATATTTTTGCCGGTTATTATGGTGCTGGAATCAAATTGACATATTTTTGCCGCTAAAGGATACTTACCTTAAGGGCAACCCAGGACAGGGCCCTTCAGCCGGGCGGTTTGGCTGGGAGATTTAATTGGCCAAGCAAGACAACATAACCCTGCTGCATCCCTTGCAGCCCGACCTTTACCAGGAGTATGTCGTCGCCAGCGAACACCTGCGCGAGGTCATGCAGCTGGTGAAAAGGATCGCCGCCTATGAGGCCAGCGTGCTCATCTCTGGCGAGTCCGGAACCGGAAAGGAGCTTCTGGCCCGTATTATCCATCAGATCAGCCCCCGCCGGGACGAGGGTTTCGTGCCGGTGAACTGCGGGTCCCTTTCCGGCGATCTTTTTGAAAGCAAGCTATTCGGCCACGAGGCCGGCGCATTCACCGGAGCCAAGCGCCAGTCCAAGGGAAGATTCGAACAGGCCCACAAAGGCACCCTGTTTTTGGACGAGGTGTCGGAGATATCACCGCAAAACCAAGTGAGTTTCTTGAGGATTCTGGAAGACGGCTGGTTCCGGCGCATCGGGGGGCAAAGACCGATCAAGGCTGATGTGCGCATCGTTGCGGCCACCAATAAGGACTTGGCCATGGAGGTGCGCCAGGGCAATTTCCGCAAGGATCTATACTACAGGCTGCACGTGATTCCGATCAATCTTTTGCCCTTGCGGGAGCGCCGGGAGGCCATCCCCCATTTTGTGGAGCATTTTTTGGACCGCTTCGCCCTGTTACACGGCAAACCCAGGGTGAAGGTAAGCCGGCAGGTCATGGGCCTATTGTCCGATTATCATTGGCCGGGCAACGTGCGCCAGCTGAAGAACTTCATGGAACGGCTGTTCATCATCGCCGCTTCGGAGACCATTCAGCTGGAACACCTGCCCAAGGATTTTCTGGATGGTGAAATGGGCCTGGCCGAAGAGGAGGTGAGCCGGAGCATCCCGCCGCCCAAGCCGGTGAGCCACGGTATAGAACCGCTTTGGCGGGCCAGGCAGCGGGTGGAAAAAGAGCTTATAACCCGGGCCCTGGAGTCCACGGATGGAGACCGCGGCCTCACAGCCGAGCTGCTGGAGATCAAACCGCGCACCCTGCGCCAGAAGATGAGCGATTACGGGATCAAATACAATGGCCGCGCCAAAAGGAGCCCCCGGGAGGAAAAGCCGTGAACTTCGGTTTCATCCTGTATTATCTGGCTGCGCTTTTCCTTTTGGCCATGGCCGGGTTCTGGTGGTCTTGGCAAAACGGCCCGGCGGTGCAGCCTTCGTATTTGTCCTGGGTCCTGCCCTTGGCCGCCCTTTTGATCTGCGCCTCGGCAAGCTGCCACCTGCTGCTGCGGGCCAGGGCCTGGACCCGGCAAAACCGGGAGCGCCTGGAGCGCAGTTCCGCCCAATTGGAGGAGTCCCGCCAGACGTATCAGGCCCTCTTGGATCACAGCGACCTGTTTATTTGCACCCTGGACGGCCGGGGCCGCTATCTGTCCATGAACCGGTACGGATTGGATATGCTGGGGGCAAGCCTTCAGGAAATTGAGGGCAAGTATTTCGAAGAACACCTGGACCAGGCCGGGGCGGCGCGCATGCGGGGCATGCTCCAAACCGCGCTGGAAAAGGGGCAGTCCGCCCGTAACCTGGAGCCCCTGTTCATGGGAGGGCGGCAGCGATTTATGGATGTCCATATGAAATCCCTGGCCGCCGCCAGAGTAAATAAGCCCAGGGTATTGTTGCTGATGCGTGATCAGACCGAGCAGAAAGTGTTTGAAGAACACATGTGGCACACCGAAAAGCTGGCTTCATTGGGGCTCTTGGCCGCCGGCGTGGCCCACCAGATAAACAATCCCCTGGGCATCCTGATGGGCTTTGGCCAGTTGCTCAAAGACGGTGCCAACGAAGATTTCAAGGGATACCGGGAACTGGGCATTATTCTCGAACAAGGCGCGGAGTGCAAACGCATTGTGGACGGGCTTTTGAACTTCACCCGGCTGGCGGAACTCGGCGGCGGCAAATGCGATTTATTGACCGGGCTTCACGCCGTGCTGGACACGGTGCGGCCGGTGCTGAAAAGCAAGGGCATAGAGCTGGCCTTGGACCTGCCTGCCTCCCTGCCCGGCTGCCGGGCCCAAGACTCCTCGCTCCAGCAGGTTTTTCTGAACCTTATCTCCAATGCCATGGACGCCATGCCACAAGGCGGGATGCTCAACATATCGGCCAGCCACAGGCAAAAAGAGCCTTTGCAAGGCAGCATGCACGGCACCCTGCCAGACTCGCAAAACTATGTTGAGATGATTTTCCAGGACAGCGGCCCCGGCATCCCCCCCGAAGACCTGGAGCGGATCTATGACCCCTTTTTCACCACCAAACCGGTGGGCCAGGGCACCGGGCTGGGGCTTTCGGTGGCCTACGGCATTTTGCGCGAATACGGCGGAACCATCACCGCCGTGCAAAACGCCCCAAATGCATGCCAGGAGACGGCGGGGGCCTGTTTTGTCATCCGCCTGCCGGTCCCCGCAGACGGCCCGCCGCGAAAAGCGCCGGCCGTTTCGGGCTGATTTCATCATGTGCTGATTTTTATTAAGGAACCGCTGATGGATATCAAGATACTCGTTGTCGATGATGAACCTTATATGACAGAGCTGATAGAGCGCCTGGTCCTGGAGAACACTCCCTACGCAGCCAGCGCGGCCAACCACCCGGAACAGGTGCTGCCCCTGCTGGAACGCGAATTGTACAACCTGGTTTTTTTGGATCTGCGCATGCCGGGAATGGACGGTATGTCTCTGTTGAAGGAGATAAAACGGCGGCACCCTCAAATAGACGTGATAATAGTCACGGCCTACGGCACGGTCGGCACCGCAGTCGAGGCCTTACAGCACGGGGCTTCAGATTTTGTAACCAAACCCTTTGCAAATCAGGAGCTTATGGCCGTGCTGGACCGGGTGATCAAGCTTCAGGACCTCACCCGGCAAAACCTGGCCTTGCGCAGAGCCCTGGCCGACAAGTACAGCCTGGAAAACTTGACCGGCCACGCTCCCAGCATGCAGGCGCTCAGCAAAAAAGCCGCCATAGCGGCCAACAGCGGCTCGCCGGTGTTATTGCAGGGGGAGTTCGGCACCGGCAAATCCTTTCTGGCCCGGGCTCTCCATTTCAACGGCCCCAGGGCCTCGGGTCCCTTTTTGAGTCTTGACCTGGCCACGGTTGATCAGCCTGAGATGGAGCGCCTTCTGTTCGGCCAAAGGGATGCGGAGGGCGAAGAGTCCCAAGGCATTCTGGCTTCAGCCGAAGGAGGCACCCTGAATCTGGCCAATTTGGAGCTTTTACCCCCCACCTTGCAGAACCGCCTGGCCCAATGGCTGGAGCAGGGCCGTTTCCGGCCTGCCGACACCCAGCACCTGGAAAGCGCGGATGTAAAGCTGGTGGCCTCCACGGAAAGCAATTGGGATGATCTGGCGGATCAGGGAAGTTTGGAAAAGCGCCTGGCCTTTTTGACGGGCTGCATAATCCTGCAGCTTCCTCCTTTGCGCGCCCGCCGCGAAGACATCATACCGCTGGCGGGCAGATTCCTGGAAAAACTGGGACGCCTTCATAACAAGGAAGAAGTGCGGCTCAGCGACGGAGCGGTCAAGTGGCTTTTGGCGCACGACTGGCCCGGCAATCTGCGTGAATTGGAAAACACCCTGGAAAGGGCCTTATTGCTCAGCAACGGCCAGGTGATCGAGGCCGAAGGATTGGCCCAGTTTGACAGCCTGAGCTCTCACATGTTCACCATTGACGTCGTCTCCCTGGATCAGCCCTTCTCAGAGGCCCTGAACGCGGCCAAAGCCGGATTCATCGCCGAGTTTGAAAAGACCTACCTGCAGCACCACCTGCAAAAAGCCCGCGGCGATCTTGAATCGGTCCAGGCCGGCACCGGCCTGTTGCCGGAAAATCTGCGCAATATGATCGCCCGGAACAGTCTGTCCTTGAAACGCTTCCGCAAAGGCTAACAATAATTGATCTTTAGGATTAAACGGCATATTTTTGCCGCTTTTATACAGCCTTTCCCACAGACGGGGAAACTTGGCGGAGCCGGACCGGGGCCGGGATGAGGGGGAAATGCATAATCTATTGCATTCACGCAATTTATTTGGACGCCATCCTTTGCATAAGGCAAAAACGCCATCCCGGATCATTTCCCGTTCTTTGGTACAGGTTTTGCTACAAAGCTAAGCGTGAACTCTGCACCCTAACCATTTGAGGCGCAACTAAAGGCATGTTCAGTTTTTTGAAAAAAATGGCAAGGCCTTCAAGAGGGGCGGAGGATCACCGGGCTTTCCGGCTGAAATACCAGACTTTCAGGGAGCTGTTGGAGCGCAACAACGAGGTTTTGGAGACCATAAGCCTGCTAAGCGATATCAGGGAGCAAAACCAATGGATAAGCCTGGGCAGGCTGCGCTCTTTGATAACCCGCACGGTGGTCAACGTCTACCGTCTGGTTGAAAACCTTAATTTCATCAGCGACGGCCAATACAAAGCGCTGGACAAAACATTCACCAGCCTGGAGCAGAAGCTCACCGCCACCTTGGAGGTGCGGCCCCACGAAAGCACCGGTCCGCTGGCGGTGTCCCTGGCGGAGGCGAATATCCATATGGCCCAGGAACTGGGCGGCAAGGCTGCGGCCTTGGGTGAAGCCGCCCGGATTCCAGAGGTGAGAATTCCTCCCGGGATGGCCTTGACAACCCACGCCTATGCCCGTTTTTTAGAGCACAATGACCTGTTCAAACATATCAACAAGGAACTACTGCTGCTTGATCCGGACGACAGCAAGGGCTTGCTCGATCTATCTCGGCGCCTGCAGAACCTGATAATGCAGGCCGAGTTGCCCTCGGAAATAAGCCAGCTGATAGAGGACGCCTATTATCAGCTGCAAGAGCCGGGAAACCATCCGGTGCCGGTGGTTATGCGCAGCAGCGCGGTGGGCGAGGATAAAGCGGAATCCACTTTTGCGGGCTTATATCAAAGCATCTTGAATCCCTTGCCCCAAAACCTGGGGGAGGCCTACAAACAGGTGGTGGCCAGCAAATTCACCCCCCGGGTGCTGACTTATTTCATGAAAAAAGGCATATACCAGGACCTCTGCCCCATGGGGGTGCTGCTCATGGAATTGACGCACTGCAAGGCCGCCGGAGTCATGTTCACCCAGGATTTTCAAGGACAAAGCGACTTCATGCATATCAGCGGCGTATGGGGCTTGGGCAAACTGGCTGTGGAAGGCAGCGTTACCCCGGATGTGTTCAAGGTTTCAAAAGACGACTCGCCCGACATTGTGGAGGCGGTCTACGGGCACAAATCTTTCATGCTCAAACTGGACTCTGAAGGGGGAACCAAGCGCCAGGACGTGGAGGAGAAGCTGCGCGACCAGCCCTGCCTAAACAACAAGCAACTGACCCAACTGGCCCAACTCGGACTGCAACTGGAAAACTATTTCGGCGCTCCGCAGGATGTGGAATGGTGTCTGGATGACCAGGGCCGTATTTATATTGTGCAATGCCGGCCCTTGCACCTGGAATCGACTGTCCTGAACTGGTCGGACTATTACCCCTGGCAGGAAATGGCCAAGGCGGACGAGCCCCTGATCAAGAACCTCAAAGTGGGCAGCACCGGGGCCGCCTGCGGCAAAGCCGTTTTGATGAGGCACCCCGACAGAACCGCTTACCTGCCTTCCGGATCGGTATTTTTGGTGAGCAATACAGCTCCAGACCTGGTTAACATCCTGCCCAAGGCGGCGGCGGTTGTAGCCGAAAGGGGCAATACCAGCGGCCATTTGGCCATCATCGCCCGGGAGTTCGATGTGCCGCTTGCCATCGGCTGCCCCATGGCTAAGGCCGACCTGCTTACTTCCCAAAAAAAGATCACCCTGGACGCCTTTACCGGGGCCATCTTCCCCGGCAAGGTCGAGCCCCTGCTCAAGACCGCCAGTCTCATGCATGAACAGGAAAAAAAGGTTTCGCCCTCTCCTTTGCAGAATTTGTTGGATGAGGTTCTGCAATATGTCACTCCGCTGAATCTGACCAATCCCCGCGATCCCTCATTCCGCCCCCAATCGGTGAGGACCATTCACGACATTATCCGCTTTGCCCATGAAAAGGCGATCAACTCCATGTTCGACATCAACGATGACCACATGACCGGCCGGGGCAAGGTGGAGCGGCTGCGTTCGGAAATCCCCCTGGATATATACATAATCGACCTGGGCGGAGGTCTTGCCGAGCATGTAACGGGGCGGAAAGTGGACCCTGCGGATATCGCCTCCGTGCCCATGAGGGCCCTTTATGAGGGGATGACCACTCCGGGGGTGCGCTGGGCGGGGCATATACCGATAGACTTCCGCGGTTTCATGAGCGTTTTCGCCAACACCATGTTCGACGGAGCCAAGTACGAAAGAAAGCTGGGCGACCGCTCCTATGCGATTCTTTCGCGCAACTACCTGAATTTTTCTTCACGCCTGGGATATCATTTTTCCATCGTGGACGCTTTGTTGGGCGATGATGAGCACGAGAACTACATTTCATTCAGGTTCAAGGGCGGAGCCGCCCGGCTAGAAAAGCGCACCCGGCGCGCCCAATTCATCCATGAAGTGCTGCGGCGCTGCGATTTTTGGGTGGACCAGAAAGACGACCTGATCAATGCCCGCATAAAAAGAATTCCCAAAAGCCAGATGGAGGACAAGCTACGCATGCTGGGACGCCTGATGGGGTGCTCCCGCCAGCTTGATGTGACCATGTACAATAAAGAAATGGTTCAACGCTATATCAAGCTGTTCATGCAGGGCGACTACTCCATGGGATACGACGACAGCACGGACATGGAGAAACCCCAATGAGCCCAGCCGAACGGGAGCAGTCCTACCAGAAATATTACCAGAGGCTCCAATACACCATATTTGTGCTGATGCTGCTGGTGGTGTGCCTTCCCCTGTCCATCGTGGCTGGAACTATATACAATTATTATCAAACCTATGTTAGAGCCACGGTTGAGCAGAACCTCAAGGGGGTGGTGGAAAAGCGCCGGACGGCCATCGAGGTGTTTTTGACTGAACGGGTGGCCTATCTTCAGACCCTGGCCCGCATAAAATACCTGAGCCTGGAAGACGTCCAGCCGGAGTTGGAAAACCTGTTTTCGGTAATGAAACAGGTCTCGGACTCGTTTGTGGACCTGGGCGTGATAGACGATCAGGGGCGCCAGATAGCCTATGTGGGGCCTTATGATTTGAAGGGCAGGAACTATTCCGACACCGAGTGGTTCGGCAAGGTAAGCGAAACCGGCCTTTATATCAGTGATGTTTTCATGGGCTACCGCAATGTCCCCCACCTGGCCATAGCGGTGCGGGGTACGGACGGCATTCAGCTTCCGTCCTGGTATCTAAGGGCCACCATCGATACCGAGACCTTCAAGCGCTTGATGCAATCCGGCCGTTTGGGCGCCACCAGAAACGCGTATCTGTATAAGGGTGACAAGACCCTGCAACTGCACCAGGGAGACAGCAAGCCAATCGACCCAAACACCATATCATTACCCAAACCCGGGGGGTTGGCGGTGGGGCAGGTGGCCACCGTGTTCGACCACACCATGTTCACCGCTATCGGATGGCTGAATAACAACCGCTGGCTGCTCATGGTGGCCGAGGACCCCACCTCGGAATTCATCTCCCTGTACAATGCCCGCCGCGTGGGCCTGTATCTGTTTTTCACCGCAGTGGCCGTTGTGGGCGTGGTGGCTTTCTGGACCTCCCACTGGATAGTCAAGAAGATTCATCTAGCCGACAGACAAAGGGACATGATCCAAGAGCATATGTCCCGCACCAGCAGGCTGGTCTCTTTGGGCAAAATGGCCGCCGGTTTGGCCCACGAGATCAACAACCCGTTGGCCATAATCAGCGAATCGGCCGGTTATGCCAAAGAGGTCATGGACATGGCCGCCAAAAAAGGCGAGCCGCTCAACCAGGAGCACCGCAAAGAGATTTATACAGTGTTCGAGGACATTATCTCCGAGAGCTTCAGGGCTAAGGATATCACCCAAAGACTTTTGGGATTCGCCCGGGGGGTTGACGCCAAAGTGGTTGAGGTGGACCTGAACAAAATGGCGGGCGATCTGATCAAATATTACGCCCGGATTCTGACCAAAACCAGCAAGGTCAAGGTGGTGTCACAGTTCGACAGCGCCTTGCCCGCCATCAAAAGCGATCCCAGTCAGATTCAGCAAGTGCTGATAAACCTCATTGACAACGCCATCCACTACTCCAGTCAAAACGGCGGCACCGTGACCGTTATCACCGAGGCACATGACAATTTCGTAAAAATCAAGGTGCATGATGAAGGCCCCGGCATTCCGGAAAATATAAAAGAAAGGCTGTTCGACCCATTTTTCACCACCAAGCCGGTTGGCCAAGGCACAGGTTTGGGATTGGCCATCTGCTATGGCATCGCGAAAAAACTGGGTGGAGACATTTTTGTGGATAGCGAAGAGGGTGTCAGCACCACTTTTACTATCCAGTTGCCTATAAATCCCCAAACGGAGGAGGTGAAAAAATGACGACTCGTGTCCTGATAGTGGATGACGAGGAAAAGTTCGCTGATTACCTGAATAAACGGCTGAGCAACCGCGACTACACCGTGTCGGTCGCCTTGAGCGGCGAAGAGGCGTTGGAAAAAATCAAGGACCATAAATTTGATGTGGTGATCCTTGATGTGCTGATGCCCGGCATGGACGGCATTGAAACCTTGCGGTCCATCAAAAAGATCAAGCCGTTGACCGAGGTGATCATGCTAACCGGCCACGCCTCGGTGGAATCGGGCGTGGAGGGCATGAAGCTGGGGGCCTACGACTATCTCATGAAACCATGTGATATAGACGAACTGGTCTCAAAGCTGAACAAGGCGTATGCACGCAAAAAAGAGCAGGAAGAGCGCATTTGGGAGGCCAAGGTGTCGCGCATAATGTCCTCGCCGCGCTCGGTGCTGAAGGACTAGCCCGAGATCACTTGGGCCAAACAGAGATAACAGGCGGATTCATTTTTTCACCCCGGTCCATGGCTCAGAATTTGGAACATGACTCCTTCCACCGGTAAAAAGCGTATGCAGTCAACACCCTGACAGGGTGCTCTCAAAACCATATTTGGGCCAAAAGAGCAGTTTTTCAAAAGCCTGCTAATGGCCAGGTGACCGCAAGTTATGAAAAAACAGGCCCGCTTAATAACAGCATCCCCAAGGAGCGCCGGAGCATTCAGCCCCCGGGGCCCGTATGACAAACCCGGTTTGTTGTCCGGCGTCCCACCAGGGAAGCCAGCGCCCAACCGGCACGCACGGGGGATGCCCGGACCGGGCCATGGCTGAAACCCTAGCCTGCTGCACCACTGCCTAAAACCCGCCGGCTCTCACCATGCCCCCAAAAATGAATGCACGCCCCAAAGGCATGTCGGCCTGAAATCCAAATCCTGTCTATAGCCTATATCGCTCTGCCTGGCCCCCCAGGCGGACGATAAGTTTGCAGGTGAACTCCCGCCACGCGCCCGGAAACCCGCCCCGCCGGAAAACACCACCTTTTCAATTCTCCGGGGTTGTTCCCCCTCACCGCACCCCATGGAACCCGGGCCGCCTTTGCCGGTCCGCATTCTGCAGGGCTTGGATACAGCCACCGGGCTGACAGGGGCTAACCTATTGACGTATAAGAATGAAACGTGCTAGCTAAAGTGGTTGCCCATTAGTCCCGGAAAAGCAAACGGGTGCCGACGGGGCCCTTGCCTGCCCCCTGCTCAGGCTTAATCGGCGATAATGAGTGACGGCATTTACATATTCCCCGCCTGGCAGCCTCGCGCGGGTGAAACAAAAAGAGCCGGCAGACGCTTTTAATGGATGGGAAGGTTCCAAAGTGAAATCAATAAAGGTGAAAGACCTGATGGTGCCCCTGAACGAGTATGCGGTGGTCTCGCAGGATGCGGACCTGCACACCGCCATCATCGCCCTGCAAGAATCCCAGGCCGCGTTCAGCCGGTTCCCCTACCGGCACCGGGCCATATTGGTGCTTGATGAAAACCAAAAAGTGATAGGCAAGCTGTCCATGTTTGATATTTTGGAGGCCTTGGAACCCCGGTATCAGCAAATTGAAAAGGTGGACTTGGTTTCGCGCCATGGGGTTAATCTCCAATTTCTGGAATCCACCTTTAAAGACAATATGCTTTGGAATGAATCCTTCCAGCATTACTGCAGCCGGGCCAAACATCTAAAAGTCAAGAACAACATGGTTATTCCCGATGAGGGATTTTACATTGACGAGAACGCCTCGCTGGGCGAAGCCATACATCGGATAGTGGTTCCCAAACAGAATTCACTGTTGGTGACCAGGGATGACGCCGTAGTCGGGGTGTTGCGTCTATCAGACGTCTTTGACCATATTTGCAGTCCGATAGCTGAAACATAGTTTGGGCTCTTTTTGTAGCGGTTCTAGCTGGTTTGGCCAAAAAGCCGGTTAATACGGTTAAGCGGAAGGTTTCTTTCAGATGGACACTCACGGAGAAAAAACGGGAATTTTTGCCAAAAAGGAAATGTGGGTCGGCATTGGGTTCGGCATATTCATAATAATCGGATTCTTGATGCCCGCTCCGCAGTCTCTGATTGAGGTGCTGCAAAAATACGGTTACGTGGAAAAAATGATCGGCTGGGAGATCGCAGCCGACGTGCATGAGGCCGCAAGCAAAACCATGATCGTATTGGGGCTGGTTCCCATGGCGGTGGTCTTTTTCGCGGTGGAAGCTTTGCCCATAGGCATTACCGGCATCATGATGCCGCTTATGGCTTACATGTTCGGCCTGTTGCCTTTTAACATGATCGGAAAAACCTTTGCGGGCGACGCCCCCATGTTCATGCTGGGCGTATTCGCCCTGGGCGCCACTGTGGTGGAGGTGGGTTTCCACAAGCGCCTGGCGGTGTGGCTTTTGGGCTGGACCAGGGGCTTCTGGGTGCCCATGATCGTGCTTTGCGTCAGCATGTCCATCGTGGGTTCATTTCTTTCCGCACCGGCCATGTGTTCATTCATGGTGCCGGTATTGATGGCGGTCTATTACGGGTCGGTGGCGGCCAACAGTCCCGATGGCAAAGTGGTGCATGATCCCGCCTTGGCCAAGTTTCTGCTCTTCGCACTCTGCTTCAGCCTGAACATGGGCGGGCCGGGAACCCCTTCGGCCGGCGGACGCAATGTGATCATGATGGGCTTTTTCAATGATTACGGCATCCCCATCACTTATTTCGGCTGGATGAAATACGGGTGGCCCCTGGTGCCTCTGGGCGGCGCCATGGTCCTGCTCTATATGGTCAGCCTGTTCAGCACCAAGATAAAGACCCGCGACCTTACCCCCGGCCTTAAACGGATCAAGGAAGAAACCCGTAAGATGGGCAGAATGGGTTATGGGGAGTGGGTGACCGCCCTCATGCTCTCCATCATCGTGCTTTTGTGGATATTCGGGGGAGAGGCCACCGGGCTGGGCGGACCCGCGCTATTGGCCATTGTGGTGCCGGTTATCTTCAGGGTGGTGGATTTTCAAAAGGTTTTGCAGCGGATATCCTTCAACGCCTGGTTCATGTATTGCGGGGCTCTCACTTTGGGAGCCCTGTTAAAGGAAAGCGGCGGAGCCTTGTGGCTGGCCACCACTTTCTTAGGCGGCCTCACCCAGATTGGCATGGACCAGGGATTCGGCCTGTGGCTGGGCATGTCCGGCTTCTCGGGTCTGGTCACCAACTTCATGTCGGACGCTGCCACGGTGGCCCTTATCGGTCCCATCGTGGTTCCCATGGGCATTATGACCCAAGTGCCCGGTGAGCCCTGGGCCATCGGCCTTGCTGTGGCCCTGGCCTCCTCCTACGCCCACTTCCTGGTGGTGGGTTCGCCGACCAATGCCCTGACCTTCGCCCTGGGGGTGTACCCCGACACCAATGAGCGGGTTATCCAGGCAGTTGATTTCGTCAAATACGGATTCGGGCTTTTCCTCCTGTCCATGGTTCTGCTTTGGCTGGTGGAGTTCCTGGTTATCTATCCTCTGGTGGGTTTCCCGGAGAGCATTTTGGATACAGCCACCAAGGTGCTGCAAAGCACGGCCAAATAATCACGCAGTGCGCGGCGACCGGTTAAAAAGCCGTTGCCACCTAAGTTCAAGAGGCGGCCGGGCCCCATGGACCCGGCCGCCTTTATGCTCCCTCACCGCCCGGCTCCGGGCCTGAAGAAAACTTGTTTCCATATGCTATAATTAAGCGCCTGCGATGGATATACCTTGGAGAGATGCAAATTAAAGCGGTTATCTACACACAATACGGCCCCCCGGAGGTTTTGCGTTTAACAGACCTTGCAAAGCCAGTCCCCAAAGACAACGAAGTATTGATAAAGGTGCACGCCACCACGGTCAGTTCGGCGGATGTGCGCCTCAGAAAGGCGGACCCTTTCCTGGTGAGGCTGTTCTTCGGCTTGGCACGGCCCAAGAAGACCAATATCCTGGGGGCGGATATTGCTGGTGTTGTAGAGGAAACCGGCAAGGATGTCAGCCTGTTCAAAACGGGCGACCGGGTTTTCGGTTCAACATTCGATTACGGCAGCGGCGGGTACGCCGAGTATAAGTGCCTGCCTGAATACGCGGTTCTGGCCCCCATGCCGGAAAACCTGGGCTTCGCCCAGGCCGCCGCCGTCTTCTTCGGCGCGCACACCACCTTGCAGTTTCTCAAAAAGGGCGGCATCCGGGCCGGACAATCGGTGCTTATTTATGGGGCCTCGGGAAGCCTGGGCACCTATGCTGTGCAGCTGGCCAAATATTTTGGCGCTGATGTCACCGGGGTATGCAGCACGGCCAACTTGGCAATGGTGAAAAGCTTGGGCGCGGACCGGGTGATAGACTACACGGTTGAAGATTTTACTAAACGGAGCGGGTACTATGACATAGTGTTCGACACGGTGGGCAAGAGCCCTTTTGGGGGCAGCGTCAGAGCCTTGAAGCCAAAGGGGGTTTATCTACGGTCCGTGCATATGTCGCCGCTGCCCTTGATCAAGGGGCTGTGGGTTTCCATAACCAGCGGGAAAAAGGTCATCGGAGGCACAACGGTTGAGTTGAAAGAGGATCTGCTGTTTCTTAAAGAACTCATCGAAGAGGGAAGCCTGACACCGGTGATCGACAGGGAGTATCCCCTGGAAAAGATCGCGGAGGCCCACCGGTATGTTGAAAAGGGGCACAAAAGGGGAAATGTGGTAATCACCATAGTCTGAATGCAGAAAGGCATGCTCCCACGCGGTTTGCCGAGGCAGGGCCTGATTATGGAGCTTTTTATGGTCCAGACTCCGGGCGAAATCAATCGGCATGGCGGAATACCCGGTCCCAGCCCTGGAGCTTCCTTATTGAGAACAAGGGAAAAGTGATATGAGCCAAACCAGGAAATACCGGCGTCCCAGACTGTTTGAACCCTTGACCCTAAGGGGCATCACCATACCCAACCGGATCATGATGTCTCCCATGTGCCAGTACTGGGCCCCGGACTCCATACCCGGCCCCTGGCATCTTACCCATCTGCTCAGCCGGGCGGTGGGCGGAGTGGGACTGGTCATGGCCGAGGCCACCGCCGTGGAGGCGGCCGGACGCATCACCCCATATTGCCTGGGCCTTTGGAATGATGAACAAAAGGCGGCCTTTGCTAAGATTGCGGAGGCTCTCAGCCAGGCGGGGGCGGTTCCGGGAATCCAGCTTGCCCATGCCGGACGCAAGGCATCCCATAGCCAGCCCTGGGAGGGAGACGCTTATCTGCCTCCTCAAGATGGCGGCTGGCAGACAGTCGGCCCCGGCCTTGAACCCTGGGAGCCGGGCCAGCCCGCGCCCCGCCAATTGACCGCGCCGGAGATAGCTCATCAGGCGGATAATTTCAGGGCCGCGGCGAAGCGCGCCCTTGATGCGGGGTTCAAGCTGGTGGAAATTCACGCCGCCCACGGCTACCTGCTGCATTCTTTTCTTTCCCCCCTGACCAACCGGCGTGATGATGAGTATGGCGGCAGTTTTGAAAACCGGAGCCGGTTCCTGAAAGAAGTAGTGTCGGCGGTTCGCCAAGTGTGGCCCGAAGATCTGCCTTTACTGGTCAGGCTCTCGGCCACTGATTGGATTGAGGGCGGCTGGACTGTTGCGGACTCGGTAAGGCTTGCGGCTGAATTGATACCCCTGGGGGTGGATCTTATCGACTGCTCCAGCGGGGGAATCACCAGCCGACTCCCCATCAAGCCCCATGCTGGCTATCAGGTGCCCATGGCCGAGCAGGTGCGCAAAGAAGCCCCGGCCCCGACCGCGGCGGTGGGTCTTATCACCAACCCGGAAATGGCCGAAGAGATTCTGGCCAATGGACGGGCCGATCTGGTCGCCCTGGGCAGGACCCTGCTTTGGGACCCCTATTGGCCGCATCATGCGGCCAAGAAACTGTTGGCCGAGGTGAAGCTTCCCCCGCAGTATTCCCGGGCTGACATCTTTAAATAGCCCGGAAATTTCACAAGTTCCGGACAGCGTCCGGCAAGAAAATCATGTGAAACCCCACATGGTCCTGCGGGTGTATGCTAATGCTGTCAGGATGCGCCCGGCGCTCGCCCGGATGGGAAGGCATCATTCAATAGACCCAAGCCGGTTCTATGCCTGCAATCCGTTTCACGGCCGCAAAAATGGCTGTGATCAGGTCAACTGGTTTATTGACTTGGCTTGGGCTTTATAGCTCCTTTGATGAAATTCAAGGCTGACCGGCCATAACGCCTGTTTCTCCCCAATGGCTCCAAGGTTAAAGACCTCCGGGATAAATTCCGGGAGCCCGCCCTGCATCGGAAACACCATGGGCGGAAAATTTCACCGGCCAAAACCGCTTAAATACCACTTAGCTTAATAATATAAATCTGTTTGGTTATGAGTTATACTAAGTTAATCACCTGTAAATATTACTATATAAGTAGATTTAGTTTCCTGTTGATTGACCTTCCAGCGGCCTGATTGGAGGATTGCATGCTTCACAGTAGAATAACCACCAAAATTCGCATGGGATTTATCGTGATGATCATTCTGCCCTTGGGACTGGGCCTGACCGCTTGGCTGGGGGCGGACAGATTGCAGGAATCAATGGGAAGCCTATGTCAGCGAATTGGCCGGCATGGTGGGCCAGGGCGGGAATGAAACAGGCAATGGTGATTCAGCCGGCCGGGGGAAAACCGGATCGAAGCCCGCGCAACGGCTGGCAGCCAAACAAAAGCCAACTCCGGCAGCGAAAGCCATACCCCTGGACAGCGGAAGACTTCTAGACGCTCATCGCCCTAATATAATGCCGCCGGGGTGCGGCGGTGATACAATTTATAAGCCAGGCGGCCAGCCCATGCCGGTTGACCGCCTTTTATTTTAGGGCTTAAATGCAATTTTCGCCTACCAGGACGGGACTAACGGCCAGAAAGCGGTGAACGGGATGAGTGCAGGATTGGATGCAAGAATGGAGTTGGGGCTTGAAACGGCCCGGGAGGCCGGCGCCTTGGCCCTGTCATATTTCCAGCGGGCCCAAAACGGCGAGCTCCAGGTGACCACCAAGGGCACCCAGGACTGGCTCAGCGAAGCTGACGGTGCCGTGGAAATGCTTATACGCAAGCGGTTTGCCGAGCACTTTCCGGATGACGGCTTTTTCGGCGAGGAAACCGGCAGCACCGGTTTCGGCCAGGGAACCTGGGTGGTGGACCCCATAGACGGCACGGCCAATTTTGTCAGAGGCATCAATTTGTGGTGCATCTCCATTGCCTACTATCAGCCGGACGGAGCCAAGCTGGGTTTCATCTATGAACCGGTTGAGGACCGCATGTACAGCGCCCGTTCCGGCGCGGGGGCCTTTTGCAACGGCCAGCCCATACGGGTCAGCGGTCAGGCGGACCCGGAACGCAGCCTGGTGATTCTGGGTTATTCCCACAGCATTGGGGTTGAACCCCATCTGGACACCATAAAACGCCTGGCCCGGCATCACACCGAATACCGCCGATTGGGATCGGCTGCCCTGGCACTCAGCCTGGTGGCAGCGGGCCGGGTCGAGGCCTATTACGAAATGGAGCTTAATAGCTGGGACTGCCTGGCTGGCTTGCTCCTGGTGCAAGAAGCGGGCGGCGTGTGCACCCCGTTCGCCAGCCGGGAATTCATTGAAAAAGGCGGTTTGGTATTGGGCTGCAACGCCGCTTTCGCAGACCACCTTTACAAGCTGTTCGAAATTGGGGCATGATAAAATAATTCCGGAGTAAGGGGACGGAGCATCCCGGAGCAATACACGTCACCCCGGCCTGCTGCCCGCCGGAACCGCGGCAGGGTGAAATAAGGGAGCAAGAAAGAATATGTCCATTTTGAAGATAGCCCTATTGGGGCACCCGGTATTGCAAAAGACCGCCCAGCCGGTGGAGAATCCCGCCGATCCCGCCATAGCCCGCCTGGTCGATGATATGAAAGAGACCCTGGCCGATATAGGCGGCACGGGCCTGGCCGCGCCCCAGGTGCATGAGAGCCTGCGCCTGGTGGTGTTCCGCATGCCGGCGGAGCGCATCCCGCAAGGCGCGCCGGTGGAGCCCATGGATTACACCGTGATGTGCAACCCGGTGGTCACCCCGCTTGCGGCCGAAAAGACCTATGCCTGGGAACGTTGCCTGTCCATTCCAGGCCTGCATGGCCGGGTGCCGCGCTGGCCCCATGTCAAGGTGAATTTCCAGGATTTGGCCGGACGGGGAATAGAGCTTGAAGCCCGCCATGTGCTGGCCTCTTTGCTGCAGCACGAGTGCGACCACCTGGACGGCTATGTCTATCCCATGCGCATGGATGATTTATCCTATCTGGCCTTTAACGGCGCGCCCGGGCGTTTGGCCCAAGAACTGAAATCCGGGGCCAGCCTGGACCCGGTGTTTGAATCGCTGGCAAAGGCCTGGCCGGACCGGGAAAGGTGGATATAGCAGGCCGCCCAGCTCAGTTCATTAAGCTTTACCCAGCCTCCGCCTGGATCCCTTATGTCGGGGCATTCTACGCCGCTTGAGTCGCTATCCTATTGAACCAACACTATTTTTTACACCTCGCCGCTTGCGGCGGGGTGGTTGATTTTGGGTGGGGTGATTTTCTCTTGTGTAAAATTGCTATATATGTTTATATCAGTTAGCTGTATCTAGCATTATGCATCTTGGATTGGTTTAATTATTAACAACGCACCGCGTGCAAAACCTTAATTGGACAAAACAATTGAGAATTACGCCCAACATGGATGCCCGGCAGCATTTCACATCCACCACCCCAAAACCCAAATACGCCCAAATACAGGATAATATCCTGGGGGCCATACAAAACAGAACTTGGTCCCCCGGCGACCGGATACCCACCGAAAGGGCCCTGGCGGAGTATTACAAAACCAGCGTGGGCACGGTGCGCCATGCCCTGGCCGGTTTGGTTGAACAGGGTTTTCTGGTCCGGGTGCAGGGCAGGGGGACCTTTGTCAACAACTCGGCGGAACAGACCGACTCTTTGCGCTATTACCGCTACGCACAGGGTTTTGCCCAGGAAATATGCGCCCTGACCATCCGCAGTTTGGCCAAGCCCAGCCTGGGCGCTTACCCCAGAGCGGCTGAAAAACTGGGGCTTGACCCGGAGGTCAGCCTGTTCAAGTACGACCGCCTGTTCCACTTGGGCCCGGAGCCGGTGACCTTTGTCACCTCATATCTTGTAGCCGACCTTTTGCCCGGCTTTGAGCGCCTGACCGTGCAAACCCTGGATGAAATACCCCTCTATCTTTTGATAGAAGGGAAATACAGCATGCCCACCCTGGAAACCAAGGAAGGGTTTTCCGCCGTGGGCGCCAATGCTGAAGTGGCCAAGCTGTTGAAAGTGGCCCAGGAGACTCCGGTTCTGCGCATGGAGATGCTGGCCATAACCACCCGCAAAACCATCTACGAATACCGGGAGGGCTACTGCGTGACCAAAAATGGGCGGCAGATTATTCGCGAATAGGTCCGGCCATCAGGCTTTTCATAATCAGGAGTACTAAATGAATTACGATTACCCAGTTTTAGAGTGTGATGTGCTGGTGGTCGGCGGCGGCAGCGCCGGGGCCATGGCCGGAATCAGAGCCAAAGAAGCCAATCCGGACCAGGAAGTCATCGTGCTGGAAAAGGGCGACGCCAAATATTCCGGCTGTATCGCACGGGGCATGGACGCCCTTAATATAGTGGCGATCCCCGGGGTTTCCTCGCCGGAGCTGTATGTGGAATCCAACGCCATAGCCTGCGGCGGCATCATGGACGAACCGGTGAACTACCGCATGGCCGAGCGCAGCTACGGCGTCATGAAAAAACTCATTGACTGGGGCGTGTGTTTCCCGGTGGACGAAGAGGGCAATTACGAGATTTTGCAGGTGCACCCCAAGGGCAAATTCTGCGTAACCATGAAAGAGCCCGAGCTGAAAACCATCCTGCATCAGCGCATGGTGGACGGCGGGGCCAAGGTGATCAACCGCCACATGGCCGCCGAGATCCTGGTGGAGGACGGCAAAATCGCCGGGGTCATCGCGCTCAACGTGCGCACCGGCGAAATGATGGTTATCCGGGCCAAAAGCGTGATCTTGAGCGCCGGGGGAACCGCCCGCTTCGGCCTGCCCAGCAACGGTAATCTGTACGGGGTGTATGATTTTCCGGGCAACACCGGCGACGGCTACTGCCTGGCCTATAACGCGGGCGCGGAGCTTTCCGGGTTTGAATACACCCTTTACTACTACATCACCAAGGATATCAACGCCCCTTTGCTATACATCACCCTGACCCGGGGCGCGCATCTATTAAACGCCTTTAACGAGCGCCGGGACAAAGAGCACCCTTCCATCACCACCATGTGCCGGGAGGACTTCTTTGATCACGCAGGGCCCATGCGCATACGCATGGATCACATGCCCGAGGACAAAATCAGGGAAATCGAGGAGATTCTCTTCACCACCGAACGTCCGGCCTGCGAGCGCTTCCACGCCGGAAGGGACAACGACTTCCGCACCGGCGAGATAGAGCTTTGGCCCACCGAGGTCTATCTGTGCGGCGGCCACGGCATGACCGGGGTGAGGATCGACGAGCACGGCGCAAGCTCGGTGCCCGGCCTTTATGCGGCCGGGGACACCAGCCTTTGCGCAAGGGGGCACCTGTCCGGGGCCCTGGTCTACGGCGAGATCACGGCCGAGAGCGCCACCGAATACGCCAAATCCAATGAGCTGCCCCCGCTCAACCGGGACAAGGTGGCCGGGTTCATCAATAAACGCGGTTCCCGCATGGATCAGGCCAAGAACCCGGTTTCCATCGAAGAGTTCGAATACAAGGTGCGGCGCATCATCAGCGATTATCTGCGGCCGCCCAAAAACGAGTACAAGCTTAACCGGCTCTTGTGGTGGATGGACCGTTTCCGCACGGAACTCAATGAGATGGTCTATGTGCGGGACCAGCACGACCTGTTCAAGGTCTACGAGGTGGAGAACATCATCCAGTGCGCCACCCTTTCCGGAATCGCTTCCAAGGAACGCACCGAAAGCCGCTGGCTGCCCTGGCACTACCGCAGCGATTTCCCGAAAACCGATGATGAAAACTGGAAAAAACACATTGTGCTGACCAAGGGCGAGGCTCCTGGTGAAGTGAATATCAGCCATAAAGAAATAATCAAGATGGCGAAGTGAGGGGTATGAGCATGCGGAATACCATATTAGAGGCTCTCTCGGACAACATCGTCATTGACCAGGACAAATGCATATATTGCGGCGAATGCGTGGAAACCTGCATCCTGGACAATCTGCGCATGAAGCTGGCCCCCTGCCGCCAGGCCTGCCCTTTGGGGGTGAACTGCCAGGGTTATGTGCAGATGATCCTGCGCGGAGAGGATGAGGCGGCCCTTGAGATGGTGGAAAGGGAGCTGCCCTTCCCCTCCATCCTGGGCCGGATCTGCTCGGCCCAATGCGAAGCGGGCTGTCACCGGGGGGCCCAGGGCGATGAGCCCGTGGCCATCCGGGCGCTTAAGCGCTATATCGCGGACAAGGTGGAGGGCGGCAAGCTGCCCCTGCCCGAGATGGCTCCCATAAGCGGCAAGAGCTGCGCAGTGGTCGGCTCGGGACCGGCGGGAATGACCGCGGCCTGGGATCTTTTGATCAGGGGTCACGCGGTGACCATCTATGACGCCAACCGCGAACCCGGCGGCATGCTGCGCTGGGCCATCCCGGAATTCAGGCTGCCCGCCGAAGTCACCCAGCGCGAGTTCGCCCGGCTGGATGCCATGGGGGCCAGGTTCCAGGGCGGCAAGGCTCTGGGCAAAGAGATCACCCTGGATCAATTGGCCGCTGAGCATGACGCGGTCATCATCGCCACCGGGTGCCCCCGGACCAGGGAACTGGGCATAGAGGGCGAAAACGCAGAGGGGGTTCACCACGCCTTGAGCTTCCTGCGCAAAGTGCGCGAGGGCGAGCCCCCGAAGGTGGGCGACAGCGTGGTGGTGATCGGCGGCGGCGATGTGGCCATGGACTGCGCCCAAACCGCCCTGCGCCTGGGGGCCAAGAAGGTCATCGCGGCCAGCCTGGAGAGCGGCGGCGAGATGCCGGCCAGCCGCGATGCCCTGGCCATGGCCGAACAGGAAGGCGTGGAGCTGGACGGGGCCTGGGGCCCCACCCGCATTTTGAGCGAGGGCGGCAAGGTCAGCGGCGTGGAATTGCAGCGCTGTCTGGCGGTGTTCGACTCCTTTGGCCGCTTCGCCCCCACCTTTGACAACTGCAGCCTCAAGGAGCTTGCGGCCGATACCGTGATCGTGGCCATCGGTCAGGACCGCGACCTGGCCCCTTTGGGCGGCGAGGCTCCCAAGTGTGATGAAATCACCCTGCAGACCGGGCGTGAACGGGTCTTTGCGGCCGGCGATCTGCACAGCGGCCCCTCCACCGCGGTTGAGGCCATGGCCTCCGGACGCAGGGCGGCCGAGAGCGTGCACCGCCTGTTCACAGGCGAGCATCTGTCCTATGGCCGCAGCTACCCCGGCCCCATAGAAACCGAGTTTGACATCGACACCGCAAGGGGTTCAGACACCCGGCGGCAGCGGCCGGTTTGGAACACCCTGGGCGGCCAGGGGGACTTCAGCGAGATCGAACAGGCATTCAGCCAGGAGCAGGCCCGCACCGAAGCAGGCCGCTGCTACTCCTGCGGCAAACCCTTTGGCAAGTACCGCACCTGCTGGTTCTGCCTGCCGTGTGAAGTGGAATGCCCAACGGACGCCTTGTGGGTGGAGATCCCCTATCTGCTGCGTTAACGGGTAACAAATATTTTGTTTTACTCAGTGAACCTGAAAAGGAGGGCTTAGACGATGAAAAAACTAATGGTGTTGGCTGTATGTTTATTGGTTGCGGCAGGTATGGTATCCGCGTCCCTGGCGGCGGATTATCCGGCCAAAAAGCCCATAACGGTTTACATTCCGCTTTCCGCCGGTGGAACCACCGACGTGTTCGTGCGTACCATCGCGCCCTATATGGAAAAGTCTTTGGGCCAGAAAATGGTCCTGATCAACAAGCCCGGTTCCGGCGGAGCGGTGTCCATCTCAGCTCTCAGCAAGGCCAAACCCGACGGATACACCATGTCCTGGGCCAACCTGCCCACCTTGGTGACCATCCCCCAGATGCGCAAACTCACCTATAATCCCAAGGAACTGGTCTATATTGCGTCACCCATGCATTACGACTATATCCTGTATGTGAAAAAGGATGCGCCCTGGAACACCTTGGCCGAGTTCGTGGATTACGCCCGCAAAAACCCGGGCAAGGTGACCTATGGAACCCCCGGCCTGGGCACCACCAATCACCTGGGCGTGGCCTGGCTGGCCAATCATGAAAAAGTCAAGATGACCCCCATACCCTTCAAGGGCAACCCCAAATCCGTTGCCGGGGTGCTGGGCGGCCATGTAAAGGCCTGCAACACCTCCACCACCGCTTCGGTCTCCTCCTACCGGGCCGGCAAACTGAAGCCTCTGGCCATCATGAGCGCCAACCGCATCCCCTTGACCCCCGACACCAAGACCTTGAAAGAAATGGGCTATGATTTCTCCCAGTTCTCCTGTTTGGGCGCCGTATTCCCCAAGGGGACCCCGGAAGCCGCCCGGGCCAAGATGGAAGCCGCCATCAACTATGCCATTTCGCAGCCTGATGTTCAGAAAAAGGCCAAGGAAGAGCTTTACGTAAGCATCGACTACCTGGACGGCAAGAAGTACCGCGCCTTGTGTGATGAATACTGGGTGACCTGGGGCAGCATACTCAAAGAGGTCGGCCTGAAAAAATTTTAGCCAAACCGGTATTGGCATTCCGTCCGCCGGATATCATTCCGGCGGACGGACCACAGTTTGCCGGTTTGCGCTGATGACTATTTAAAGGAGACAGGCCCGGTTCATGACCGGGGCCGGTATCCGGAATATGGGGCATCATATGAACGCGCGGTCGGAAATTTCCTTCGCGTCGGCAATCATCGCCTTTTGCATGTTCAACTATTTCTACCTGATCCCCACCCAGGTGGTGGCTGAAGGCAGTTCAATGGTATATCCCGCGTTGATCAATACCATGCTGCTCCTGTTTGCCCTGGCCTATTGGGGAGAGGGCCTTTTGCTCTACCGCACAGAAAAGCTGGCCCAAGCGGCCAAAGAGCAAAGCCGCGCAGGCTTTTGGGAGTATTATTGGCGTCCCTTGAGCCTGTTGGGCATCACCGGTATTTGGATTTTCACCATGGAATGGGCGGGATTCTTACTCGGCACCATAATTTTCCTGTTTTGCGCCACTTACATTTTTGCGGCCACGAGTTTAAAAAAGGTCGCCGTTTTCAGTTTGATACTGCCCCTGGTGGTATTTTCCCTTTTCTACCTGGTCAATGCACCGCTGCCGGAAGGCCCGCTGGAAGACCTGATCTTTGCGGTTATAAGGTGAGGGGGCGACACTGATGCTTGATATCTTCACAAACCTGTGGAACGGGGCCCTGTTTGCGGTCACATTCCAGAATTTACTCGCCATCATCATCGGCTACTCCATCGGCGTGGTGGCCGGGGCCGTGCCGGGCGTAATGGCGGTTACGGCCATGGTGCTGATTCTGCCCTTCACCTTCGCCCTGGACCCGCTATTCGCCATCTGTCTGCTCATGGGGGTTTACAAAGGCGGGGCCTATGCAGGCTCGATCACCGCGACTTTGTTCAATATCCCCGGGACCCCGGAGGCGGCGGCCACTGCGCTGGACAGCTATCCCATGAGCCAGTCGGGCCACCAAAAGCGCGCCCTGGAGATAGCCCTGTGGGCGTCGGTGATAGGCGGCACCATAAGCAACCTGCTCTTGATATTTACGGCTCCGCCCCTGGCGGAAGTGGCCTTATTGCTGGGACCGGCTGAGATCGCGGCCCTGATCCTGTTTTCCCTGACCGCGGTCATCACCCTGCTGGGAGACAGCCGCATGGATATCTGGAAGGGTTTTATGTCCATCACCATGGGCCTGATGCTGGCCATAGTCGGGTTGGACAACATGAGCGCATCCCGGCGATATGTCTTTGATATAGAAGATCTGGATAACGGGGTGCCCTTTGTGCTCACCATCATTGCGCTGCTGGCCCTCTCCGAGGTCTTCAGCCAGGCCGAAAAAGTAAAAAGCCTCAAGGTTTCCGGCGCACAACAAGGGGTCACTCTTTTGCCGTATTCCATGCGGCAGCGCTGGCAGGACCTGAAAATCTGCTTAAAGGACCTTTTGCGCTCTTCTTTTGTGGGATCTCTGTTGGGCGCTCTGCCCGGCATCGGAGCCACCACCACCGCCTTTGTCTGTTATGGCGAGGCGCGCCGCTCGGCCGGCCCGGATTCCCAATTCGGCAAGGGCGATCCTAGGGGCATCGCGGCCCCCGAGGCGGGCAACAATGCGGTTGCGGCCTCATCCTTGATTCCCTTGGTTACACTTGGCATCCCGGGTAGCGTGGCTGCGGCGGTGATGTACGGCGCATTCATGGTGCAGGGCATGATACCCGGGCCCATGCTGATGCAGGAGCATCCCGAACTTATCTACGGTCTGTTTGTGCTGCTTTTGATGATTGATTTTGTCGGCGCGTTTGTGGTGGCGCTGCCCTTTATCGCCGTGGTGCGCAAGCTGTTCAAGAACCTGGATTACGCCCTTTTCTTCCCCGGCGTGATCGTATGCTGCGTGATCGGGGTGTATGCCGAAGAGTTCAACATTTTCAACCTGAAGCTGTTCCTGGTTTTGGGCTTTTTGGGTTATCTGATGCGCAAGGCCAAGATGAGCATTCCACCCTTCATCCTGGCTTTCATCCTGGGACCCATCCTGGAGCGCAACACCCGCACCGCACTGCTGCTGTCCAATGACAGCCCCATGATATTTGTCACCAGCCCCATAGCGGCCATACTTCTGGCCCTGGCCCTGGCCTCATTGGTTTGGGCCCTGTGGCGCAAAGCCAAAAGCGGAAAAGTATCCGCGCTGGCGGTGCCGGAGGAGTTTAAGCACTGAGACCGTTCGCAAGTTATCTAATAAATCAGGGAGCTTTATCGGGGAGGCGGGCCGGATGCGCCCGCCTCCGTTTTTCGCTTTGGGGGGCCAGTTGCGGGAAATATGGTTTCAAGGCCTGTTAGTTGAAGTATTGCCCGCCGTTGATATCCAGCACGATGCCGGTGATGTGCTTGGCGCTATTGGAAAGCAGGAACCCGACTCCGTCAGCCACATCCTCCGGCTGGCCGATGCCGCCCAAAAGCCCTTGGGCGGTGATCCATTCCCGGGTTTCCTTGGGCATGGCCCGGATCATCTCAGAGTCAATGGGGCCGGGGGCCACGGCGTTAACCCGCACCTCCGGAGCCAGCCACATGGAGAAAGAACGGGTCACGGCAATCACCCCGGCCTTGGAGGCCGAATAATGGGCGCTCACATTACGGGCGGTTCGTGCGGAAATGGAAGAGACATTGACAATGGAGCCATGCCCTTGGCCTTTCATGATCTGGCCCGCGATCTGGCACCCGAAAAATACGCCTTTCAGGTTTACGGCCAAAACCCGGTCCCATTCCTCTTCCGGGAGCTGGTCCCAGGGGGTCACCGGGCATATCCCCGCGTTGTTGACCAGCATATCCAGGGAGCCGAAATTTTTGGGGGCCTGCTCCATCAAATTGACCAAGTCCTCCCGTTTGGAGGAATCCGCCTGGACAAACGCGGCGCTGGTTCCGTATTTATCCGCCACCATCTTGGCGGCTTCGGAGCCCCGCTCCAAATCAATGTCGCTCATAAGCAAAGAGGCCCCATGAGCGGCAAGGTTTTCTGCGATGGCTAACCCGATACCGGTTGCCGCGCCTGTAACTACCGCGGTCTTGCCTTTGAAGATCATGTCCGCCTCCTGAAACCGGTAAAAACCGCTTTTATAAAATCTATTGCGGCCTTGGGAAAATTTCCGGCAGTTTTATCAAGCACCCGCGTAATCTGTGCGGGAGCCGGAGCGTCTCCCGCACAGCGGTCTGCTTAAGACCTTAAATGAATTTGTATTCCTCTAAAACCTGAATGGCCAGCCGGGACACAGTGCCCACCACCTTGGGGCAGCCGGTGGTGTGCCCGCCCGCTTCGTCGAATTTTGTCATCTGGTCCGGGTCCCACAAATAATAGGGGCGTCCGTAGACTCTGTTGTGGATATTGTGACAATTAACCGAACCCAACTCCTCCAAGACCAGGTCATGCAGACGCTTGGCCATGGCGAAAGAATCAAACCGGACCCTCTCAGGATCGCCGAAATTGTCTTTTTCCCTGCCCAGGTAGTGGCCGAAAATCATAACCGCCCCGGCATAGGCCCCGCAGGCGCTGTCGCCGGCCAGGCCGATCCCGCCGGCGAAACCGGAGGCCGCCTTGAAAACATTAGGGTCGTCAATATTCAGGGCGTCTTGCAGCGCGCCCACCGCACACTGGCCACAGCCCCGGTATTTGGCCTCGTTTTCAAAACCCAGCTGATATGCTTTTTCTTTGATTTTTTCTATCTGACTCTTATCCATGATGACGTCTGTTTCCTTTCTGATTTCCTCAACAGGGGATTTTTGGCTGTGTTCGCAACCTTTCAGCCCAGGTTTTTCAAATAATCCAGCACAGCCTCCGGAGGTTTAAATTCGGGTTCATAGCCCAGGTCTTGCCGGGCCCGCCCGATGTCCAGGTAAGACCGGGCTGGAAGAGCGAAGTCGAATCCCTCGGGAAAACTGATCCCGGATTCGAACTCAATTTCAGCTTTCGGAATCTGCTTTTGGACCAAAGCCGCTATTTCCTGCATGGATTTGAAACTTTCGCAACCGGCATTGTAGGCCTGAAAGGCCGGTTTTTCGGCATAGGCGGCCAGGCGCACAAGTTTCCTGGCGTCCTTGATGTAAAGCAGCTCGTATTTATCCGGCAGCCCGGGTATGACCGCCTTCTCCCCCCGGGCGGGCTTCTCCACCACATCGGCGAATTTGCCGCTGCCGTAGATGGAGGACTTGCCCTTCATCAGCAGCCCCTGGCCCGGCCCCCACATTCCCGGGAACCTGATGGCCACAAAACTGCCCCCATGGTCGCGGTTGTAGGCCGCCCCCAGTTCTTCGCAAAAAACCTTGGTGGCGCCGTACAAAGATGAAGGCTTAAGGGGCGAATCCTCCTTTACCGGCTCTCCTTCCGGGGTGCGTCCGTACACCGCCAGGGAGCTGGCATAGACCACCCGCTTGATGGGCAGAATGCGGGCGGCTTCCAGAACATTGAGGGTGGAGCCGACATTCAGCCGGTAGGCCGCAACCGGGTTGTTTTGAGACGCGAAGGTGACCATGGAAGTCAGGCACACCACCCGATCCACCTGGCGCTCCTGCATCTCTCTTATAAGCTGGCCCATATCCAGGACATCGCCCTGGACAAAATCGTAGCGCCCTTTCATGTCTTCCAGAATCGGTGACGCCGGGGAAAGATCATAACAAACCGGACGTTGCCCGTGATTGATCAATTCCCGAATAACGTGGGACCCCACAAATCCGTTTCCCCCAATCACCATTATAGCCATTGGTTAATCTCCATTTTTTGAGAGTGTCAAAACATGATTATTCATGAGACGTTGTTTTACTGCAGCTGTCCAAGACGGGCTGTAATACCGGACAGGTTTTTCATTTTCACCGCAGCGCTGATTGCAATTCAGATGTGGAAAATTCAACCTGCGCATCCTGCACCGGCCTGAAAACTATTGTTATGAACACCATGCGCCGGAACCAAGCCAATATCGGCTGCTTTATATTTCATCGAAACATTACGCACGATCATACCCTATCTTCCTGCCGATATCACAGGGAAACATCTTTCAATTTTTCAGACGTTATCTAGGTGTTTTGGGTTGATAAACCATAAGAATACTCACCATTTGCATTGAATTCATCAACGCATCCAATTAGCATGTATCAATATTTCACGCAAATTTAATTTTTGATTTCATATTGTTAAATTTCGTGGAGCACAAACTTATGGTGGTTTTCCGCTTAACCCCGCCCTGAAAGCGTGCCCGCAGCGTAAGCGGAAATAAGTAGCTGTGTTCATGACTCAGCCGCCCAGGGCGAAAAAAAGCCGGCGCCGCCCAAACCATACAGGGTTACTCCATGCGTATATCCGCCTGCTTGGAGCGTCTGCCCGGTTTTTGCCTAGAGCCCACTAGCCCCCAGGTGTATAAGGGCATTTATCAAACGCTCTTGCCCAAAAAATGAGGATGCGGACATGACTGCGGATTCCAAACTTAAACAGGAACGGTTTCAGGAAAAAATGACCCAGATCCTGAATCTGGGGGCGCTCAATCTGGCTATGGCCATGGGCTACAAGCTGGGCCTTTTTGAAGCCATGGCGGCTGAGAACCAGGCCCGCTCCTGCGATGAACTGGCAAAGCGGGCAGGGGTGTCCCCGCGGTATATGCGGGAATGGCTGGGGATTATGGCCTGCGGCCAGGTGGTGGAACTGGACCATGACAGCAAAGGCTCTGAGCGCTACCTGCTGCCTGCGGAGCACGCGGCCTGCCTGGTGCGGGGCTCGGAGCTGAACCTGGGGGTTTACACCCAGGAAATCCCCCTGCTTGCCACAGAAGCCCAAGCCCCGGTGGAGCGGGGTTTTATAAGCGGTGACGGGGTGAGCTATGAGTGCTACTCCCGGTTTCAGGATTTCATGGCCGAGCTTGCCGACGCCAAGCACCGGCAGACCCTGGTGCAGACCTTTTTGCCCTCGGTGGATGAAGGCCGCCTTTTGGAGCGCCTGCAGGACGGCATCGAGGTTTGCGACCTGGGCTGCGGAACCGGACTGGCCGCCTTGCTCATGGCCCGGGCCTTTCCCAATAGCCGCATAACCGGCCTGGACATATCCCCCACAGCCATTTGCGCCGCCCGCCGGGCCGCCCAGGATCAGGGGCTGGCCAACCTGAGCTATCAGGAGGCCGACGCCGCCGCGCTGCACCAGAATCCGGACTGGGTTGAGCGCTTTGACTACATCACCGCCTTTGACGCCATCCATGACCAGACCCGGCCCCACAAGGCGCTCTTGAGCGTGCGGCACATGCTGAAGGCCGAAGGGCTGTTTTCCATGATAGACATCAAGGCCGGCAGCCGTCATGCAGACAACCTGGAGCATCCCCTGGGTCCGTTTTTGTATGCGGTAAGCCTGATGCACTGCATGCCGGTGGGGCTCAAGGACCAGGGGGCCGGGCTGGGCATGATGTGGGGCGCAACAACCGCGCTGGGCATGCTGGAGGCAGCCGGTTTTGAGCGGGTGGATTTGGTGGAAATGCCCTTTGATCCCTTTAACCAGCATTACCTGTGCCGCAAATGAAAATGCTCCCTCCAGGGTTCGTCCGGATTCAATGCCGGCCATAAAACGGCGGCGGGGCATATCCCCAGCCGCCGGGCAAAAAAGTTCCGCACCGGCTTTGATAAGAACACCTCCGCCAGAAAGCGGATAAAAAGGTGCCGCGCCATGTCTGTTAGAAACAAACGCCAGCTAATGCACGTTGTCGCCTGTAAGATAATGCAGGCTGAATTGGAAGCCGCTTCAGCCGGAATGCGGGTTGAGCTTCATCTTTTGGATCAGGGCCTGCACCAGACCCCGGCCAAGATGCCCGGCTTGATCCAGGCCGAAATAGACCGGATACCGGCGGATGCGGGTCCGGTGCTGTTGGGATACGGTCTTTGCTCCAATGGCCTGTTGGGGCTGAAGGCCGGTCCCCAGGGTTTGGTGGCGCCCCGGGCCCACGACTGCCTGTCCTTTTTTTTGGGGTCTCCAGCCGAGTACATGCGCCGTTTTAATGAGCAGCCCGGCACCTATTTCATGACCCAGGGCTGGATGGCCACGGGCAAGGACCCTTTGGGCTGCATGCAGGAAGACTACGCCCCCCGCCTGGGGATGGAGCGGGCTGAATGGTGCATGCGCGAGGAGTTGCGTAACTACACCCACTTCTGCCTGATAGATAACAAGGTGGGAGACCTTGAAGCCCTGCGCAGGCGCACCAGGCAAAACTGCGATTTTTTCGGCAAGGAATACGAAGAGATAAAGAGCGGCTTGGGCTTTTTCCGCAAATTGCTGCAAGGCCCCTATGACAATGAAAACTTTATAGTTTTGAAGCCCGGTCAAAAAATCAGCCTGGACATGTTCATCTGAGCGCCCGGCCGCATCCCAAGGGGCGCAGCCCGGATGAGACCATGGACTCTCTCAGCGGGGTGGACCAAAAGGGCATGTGGGGGGATGGCCGGCGGGGCGGCAGCCAGCCGGAAATTTTCGGACGAGCTGGCAGCGGCGGGCAAACCTTTCAGCACCGGTTAATCATCCGGTCAATCGTCATCCGCTCCAAAATCAGGATAAAGCTTGCGTGCGCATTCTTGACAAAGGCCATGGCTGAATTCGGCATCGGAATGCATCTGAATATACTCTTCAAGCCGTTTCCAGTCTCCTTTGGAGTCACGTATCTTCTTGCAGTGTGAACAAATTGGTATGATGCCTTTTAAAGTTTTGATTTCCTTCATGGCTTTTTGCAGCTCTTCATTCCGGGCAGCCAGAAGCTTATTGGCATCGGTCAGGGAAAAATTAAGCGATTCAATCACAGAGCGCTGATGGTTATGACTTTTCACTATCATGGTAATGCCAATTGCAATCCCGCTGCCTATGAAGATCGTACACACATAGGAGTCAGATATAAATTTCAATCTGGTATCGTACATATGAACCAGGTCGGGATGGGCGGTTTCGATTGCAAATAGAATAGAAATAAAAGCAACAAGAGCCAGAAGCACAAAAATCCTGGAGCGTCCATCTAAAATAATTGGAATTGCAGCAAAAAATGCCAGAGCAGCCAGTGGGCTCACACTGGATATTCCGCCAATCATGTACCAGACATAGAATATTATGACAAATATTAGTACTATGAAGATCCAAATGATCACATTTAAATTAATGGATTTTTTAATACCCAGGAATAGTAATAGGAATATAAGAGTGACGGAAGAGGATAATCCATAATGTTTTGGGCCAAGGCCAAGCAATATATCAGAACAAAACAGCAGAGCGGCTACGGTTATGATACAGAATATAATGGTAGTTAAAGCAATCCGTCTTAGCTCAATCTGCTCTGTAGGACCTATTATTTTGGCCCAAATGTTTTTCAATATATCGTTCACCACAGCCTCAATATTTTGCGATAATTATTAGTATACTATCATTTCTCAGGAATACCTGCCAATAACTTGTCAATCAACAAATCAGCGCCGCCGGCATAGCCGGTGTCGCCGGTTTTTTTGTTAAACCTAACTGGCTGGGTGGGTTTGGCGGAAGCTCAATAGATTTGCCGGCCCTCTGGATAGATGCCGAATTGTTTTTCAGCCAGCAACTCGCCGGACTCATCAAAAACTTTAACCACCCTGGGGCCGTAGCAGCGCGATTTCATCCATTCGCTGCGGCCCATGGCCCCCGGCAGGCCCAAAGATGATTTGAACATGCCCCAAGACCCCGGCGCCGACCAGATGACGCTTAAGGCAAAGGCGGGTTTTTGTTTGAGGCGTTTATACACTGTGGTCTGATTGGGCTTTACATAGAGCCGGTTTTTGTCATGGTACCATTTGAAGGTGACCCGCTTGCCCACATGCTTGCCGTCAGTGTCCCAATAAAAAGTGTAGAATTCGGTTCTGCCGTCTATGCTGACCTTGTCCTGGACCGGCGGCATTTTGAGGGCCAGCGTATAGTTCCAGCCCTTTTCCCTTTCGGATATTTCGGCCTTTTGGGATTTGCTTACTGCATGAACCGTTATTTTCCCCTTGGCCCAAACGCACTGGGAAAGGGCCAGCAACAGCCCCAGGGTCAGTAAAAAAATCTTGCCTCTGCTCGTTAACCCCACAGGAACAGCCTTGTCCGGCAAAATATTTGCCGCCGAAAGTATAACAAATACTGATAGTTATATTTCTATATTTAATTATAGCATAAAAAACGCCCATAGCCGGAGCCGGCCTGGGACCATGATTCGTCTTTAAAGACAGGCAGGTTTCCTTTGGATTGGCAGCGCTTGTTTGTCAGCCGCCTGCGGCCAGACGCTGGTTTTCTTCCAAAAGCCTGATGAACTCTTGCCCCGCGTTGGTGCAGTGCTCCAGCAAGCATTTCTCCACCGCTTCGGGGTCCCGCCTTCTAAGAGCCTCGATAATCCGCCGGTGCTCCCGGCTGGCCTGCTCGGTGCGCCCGGCGCAATAACCATATTTGGTGCGCAAACCGCGGAACAAGGAAGACTGATTGTTGAGAGCTTCCAGAGCCACCTGGTTTTTGCCGAACGAATAGATCAGGGCATGAAATTTGAGATTCACCGACACCACCTTGGCCGCGCCGCCCTCCTCGGCAACCCGGTCATACTCATCTTGCAGCCTGTCCAGCTCGGCCAGTCCCTTTTCGGTGATATTGGAGGCGGCCTTCCGGGCCAGCATGCATTCTATGGTGGTGCGCAG
Organism: Desulfarculaceae bacterium; assembly: GCA_963675675.1. Classification (GTDB taxonomy): domain Bacteria; phylum Desulfobacterota; class Desulfarculia; order Desulfarculales; family Desulfarculaceae; genus Dethiosulfatarculus. The sequence goes on along the minus strand of OY776512.1, from coordinate 4,094,738 downwards.
TTCATGCACCATGCTCACGAAATCCTGGTCCACCTGGCGCACCCTGGCCCCCCGGTGGGGCTCTATGGTGATCAAACCCTCGCCTTGCAGTTTTTGCAAAGCCTCGCGGATGGGCATGGAGCTGATGCCGAATTTTTGCACCAGATCGGTCATCTTGAGCCGCTGGCCGGGACCCAGCTCCCCGCTGATAATGCCATCACGCAGGCTGTTGCACACCCGGGTGTATATGGTATCGCCCAGATTTTTTCTCATATGGCGCTTGTCCGGCTGATGGGCCGTGGTTAATTGCTTTGATCCGGCCGGGCTTGCTGTCCGCCAAGCAGCGGCCTAATTGCCCCATGACAGACTATACCGCTTTTGGGACCATTCTTACAGTTTGTGTTGAGTTAAAATCCGCCTGTTCAGGGTGTGTCCCAAGCCGGGCCGGTCCGACAGGATCAAACAGCCGTCTTCTATCAGCTCAGGCGGGTCCAGCAGTTCGGCCCGCCAGTCAACCTCGCCCCAGGCATATTCCAGGCGGTAGAAGTTGGCCATGGCGGCAGAGGCATGGCCGTTGGCCAGTGCGGACACCGGGCCCGAGGGGCAGTGGGGCGCGACCAGAATCCGGTTCAGCCGGGCCGCTTCGGCGATTTTATGCAGCTCCAGTATGCCCCCGCACTGTTTTACGTCAGGCATGATTACATCAACCACCCGGTGCAATAAAAGATGCCTGAAGCCGCCCAGGCCGAAGGCCCTCTCGCCCGCAGCCGTGGGCATGGGCGCCGCCGCGCACACCTTGGCCAGATGTTCGGGGAAGGCATCGTCCACCGGTTCTTCCAGCCAAAACAGATCAAACTCGGCCAAAGCCTCCGCCGCCAGCATGGCCTCGGCGGGCTCGAAGCGGTTGTGACAGTCCACGGCCAGCTCGATATCCGGGCCGATGGCCTCCCGCACGATACGCACCCGCTCAACCCCCTTTTTCCACAAGGCGCGGCCAGCGGTCATGGGCCGGTCAAAGGCGTTCAATTCATCAAAGGGGGCCATCTTGACGGCCTTGAATCCTTGTTTGGCCGCGGTTTCCGCCGCTTTTGCAAAACCGGCCGGACTGCGGTCGGCCACATGGCGGTTGATATTGGCATACAGGAAAATCTTGCTGCGCAGGGCCCCGCCCAATAAGTCATAGACCGGCGCGCCCAGAGCCTGTCCCTTGATATCCCAAAGCGCCTGCTCTATGGCGCTTATGGCGGTCTGCTCCACCCGGCCATGCCGGTATTGGCAAAGCTCCCGCCACAAGGGAACTATGCGGCCGGGGTCGCGGCCCTTCAATCTTTCATCCAGCTGGGATATGTAATGGATCAGGCCCGCGTCGTTGCCGCTCTGGCTGGCCTCGCCCAGGCCGGTCAGTCCTTCATCGGTGTGAACCAGCACCAATACCCAGTTGCCTTTAGGCGTCACCTCCAGGCTAAGAGTTTCTATCCGTTCAATGCGCATTTATTTGGCTCCCCCTTGTTGCTGCTCTTTTGCCAGCCGCTTCCTTTTGTTGGAGGCGTTTTTGTATGATGTAAAAGCGATGGTGCCCAGGGCCATGATGATGAAAGCCAGACAGATGGGATGCTGCAAAAACACCAGGGGGCCATCACCCATGACCAAGGATTGCCTGAGCGCGGTTTCAAATTTGTAGGCCAGTAAAAAGGCTATGATCATGGGTGCCACCGGCACCTTGAATGTGCGCATCATATACCCCACCAGGCCGAAAACGATCATCAGGCCCACGTCAAACAGGCTGGTGTTGGGTGCGTATGAGCCGATGAAACAGGTGATCATAATTATGGGATAGATGATCCGGCGCGGAAAGGCGGTGATCATCCTTCCGATCTTTTCGGCCAAAAAGAAGCCTATCACAAAGTAGACTGCGATGGCGATCAGCCCGGCGGCGAAAAGGCCATAGACCAAAGGAGCCTGCTCGTTGAATATGCGCGGCCCCAGCTCCAGGCCGTGGATCAAAAATGCGCCCATGATGATGGCCGCATCGGTGCTGCCCGGCACCCCCAGGGTGAGCATGGGCATCAGGTTCGCGCCGCAGACCGCATTATTGCTGGCTTCGGCGGCGGCCACCCCTTCCAGAGCCCCTTTGCCGAACCTGTCGGGGTCCTTGGAAAAGTTTTTCACCTGGCCGTAGGCGATCCAGGGAGCCACCGCGCCGCCCAGACCGGGCAGAATTCCCACCACCTGCCCCACCAGATATGAAAGTCCGGTGGCGGGCAGGATGCTTTTGAACTCCTTGGCCGAGAGCCTGCTGTCCGCCGGGTTGTCACTGTGGGGCGCCACGCAGGAAGCGTTTTTATCCCTGACCAGCTTTTCAATTTGGATCAGCACCTCTGAGACCACGAACACCCCCACCAGAACCGGGATCACATCAAGGCTCTTTTCCAACTCCGTGAGCCCGAAGGAAAAACGCGGGGTTGCCTGCATGGGGTCCAGTCCGATGGTGCCGATCAAAAGCCCCAAAGCCGTGGAAAACAGACCCTTCAGCATGGAAGCGCCGGTGATGGTGCCGATAAGGGTCAGCGAGAAGAAAAGGACTCCGGCCATCTCCACCGGGCCGAAGGCGTAAACCACATTGGCGATGTATACCGTGCCGAAGATGAGCACAAAGTCGGACATCAAATCGCCCAGGGCCGAGGCGGTGACCGCCACCTTCAGGGCCTTGCCCTGCTTGCCCTGCTGGGTGAGGGGGTAGCCGTCCATCTGGGTGCAGGCCGCGGCGGGGCTGCCCGGGGTGTTCATCAAAATCGCCGGGATGGAACCGCCGTAGTTGCCTGATTTGTGGATGGCGTAAAGCATGGAGATGCCCGCCAAAGGCGACATATAAAAGCTGAAGGGGATCAAAAGCACCATGCCCACCACGGCGGTGAGTCCCGGAGTGGCCCCCAGCAATAACCCCACGATGGACCCCAGAATCACGCCCATAAGGGCGTCCATCTGGGTGAAGATGGAAATGAAGGCCTCGCCCAATAAACCTATTTGATACATTTTGTAAGGCCTTTCCCGCTACAACTCGTAGAAAAACTCAATCGATCCTCTGGGCATGAGCATGTGAAACACCTTGCCGAAGATTAAAAACAGCAAGACCGCCGTGACCAGCGCGATCAGGATCATCAGCCAGACCCGGCGTTCGCCGAAAAGATACATAAAGGCGATGGTGGCCAGGAAAGTGGGCAGCATGTAGCCGAACAGGGTGATGAGCCACAAGTAAAGCCCCGAACAGGCCAAGACCCCTATTACCCGCAGCAAGGCGTCTTTAGGTATGGCCGCTTCTCTGGAATCCGGGGGTTTGCGGTTGGCCGTATATAAAACCCCAATGCCCAGCAGCCCGATGGCCACGGCCATCAGGTAAGGAAATGAGCGCGGCCCCAACTCCCCGGCCGCGAAGGTGCCCAGGGCGAAAACTTCAACCTTGCTGGGGATGAGCCACAATAGCAAAAGCAGGGAAAAGGCCACCATGAAGATGCCCAGTTTTATCTCCTTGGCCCGCATAAAATAACCTCGCCGTCAATCATGCGCGCCTCCCTGAAAAAAAGGAGGCGCGCGATATAGCAATTTATAAGTGACTATTTGCTTTTCAGCTTCTTGGCCAGCTCGCCATAGTTTTTGCTGTCTTTGTCGATGGCGGCGGCGAATTTCTCCGGCCCCCAGGCCAGGGGCACGAAGCCCAGGCTCTGGGCGATGCGCTTGAACGCTTTATGGTCCATGGTCTTTTTAAAGGCTTCATAAAGCGTTTTGACCCTGTCGTCGGGGGTGCCGGCAGGGGCCCCGATGCCAAAAAGACCGTGGGCGTCCATGATGTTGATGCCCATCTCCTTGAAGGTGGGAACTTTCGGGAAGGCCGGGTCGCGTTCCGGGTAGGCAATGCCCAGCACCCGCACCTTGTCAGGCACCGAAAGGGCCAGGAAGCTGGCAAAGAACGCGCAGTCCACGTGGCCGCCCGCCACCAGGTTTCTGGTCTTGGCCCCGCCCACATTGGGGACCTCGGTCATCTTGATGCCGGTTACCCGCATAAGATCCAAGCCGTTGGCATGGTTGAAACTGCCGCGCCCGGTGTGGGTCCATTTCAGCTTGCCGGGGTTTTTCTTGGCAAAATCGACCAGTTCCTGGGCGGTCTTGAAAGGAGAGTTTGCCGGGACCGCCAGGCAGGAGGTCAGGGCGTTAACCGCGATAACCGGTTTGAATTTTTTCCAGTCAAAGGGGATGTTCATCAGGTATTGGCCGAAAGTGAACTCGCTGTTGCCCCAGCCCAAAGACAGGGTGTAGCCGTCCGGTTTGGAGGTGGCCACGAACTTGGGACCCAAAAGGCCTTGGGCGCCGGGCTTGTTCACGATGACCAGGGGCTGGTTGTTCAGGTACTCGGTGGCCGCGCTGGCCAGGGCGCGGGCGTTCATGTCCGTGCCGCCGCCAGGGTTATAGCCCACGATCAGATAAATGGGTTTGGACGGAAAATCCGCCGCGCCCGCGATGCCGGCCAGGCCGAATGCCGCCAGGCAGAGGCCCGCCACCAGTGCGATGATAAACTTACGCATTTTTTCTCCTTTATTAAATTACATGTAAACGATTTAATTTACACATTAATACCTATTTGATTTAATATATTATATATAATTTATACGATATGATAATCAGCCTGACAATAAATTGTCAACTAAAAAAATGAGGCATATCGGGGCAGGTCGTGGCCGCATGCACCATCCCCAAAGCCAAGGCAGGCGGGCGCAGCTGCTTTGCCTGGAGTGCGGGCAACACCCCCAATTGACATGATCATTAGTTTTTCCTATGCTGGCCCAAGGCAATCAACCGGCAGTCCCGCGCTCTTCATATCAAACGGTGCGGGCTGCGTTTAATAACCATTTCTACACTCATAGTGAATAAGGGGTTGGCATGGATGATCTGAAATTCCTCCCGGAAATCGAGAAGATATTCAAAGAGGTCAAGGCCGCCGGAGGCCCGCTTATGTGGGAAGTCTCCACCGAGGAGCTGCGGGGCCTGCGCAATCCCTTCATCACAGGGACATTGGGCCCCACCCGGAAAATTCACCAGGTGACGGAACACATGGTGCCCCATAAGGACGCTGACATCCCCTGCCGCCTGTACCGGCCAAGTGAGGCCAAAGGCCTGCCCTGTCTGGTTTATTACCACGGCGGAGGCTGGGTGGTGGGTGATTTGGAAACCCACGACAACCTGTGCCGCAAGCTGTGCCTGGCCGTAGGCTGTGCGGTTTTCTCGGTGGGTTACCGCCTGGCTCCGGAGCACAAGTACCCGGCGGCCAAGGATGATGCGTTTAACGCCCTGGTGTGGCTATATGAAAACGCGGCAGGCCTTGGCCTGGACCCTGGGCGCCTTGCGGTGGGCGGCGACAGCTGCGGGGGAAACCTGGCCGCGGTGGTCAGTCTGATGGCCCGGGACATGGGAGGACCGGCCCTGAAGCTGCAGCTTCTGGTCTACCCGGCCACCGACGTATCCGGTTTTGAGCGCCCCACCTATGCCAAATACGGCGATGACCTTCTGCTCACCAAATCGGGCATGCAGTTTTTCACCGGGTGCTATTTGAATGAGTCTGATGAGGCCAAAGACCCGCTGGTATCGCCTCTTCTGGCCTCCAGCCTGGAGGGGCTGCCCCCCGCCCTGGTCATCACGGCGGAGCATGACGTTCTGACCAGTGACGGCGAGGATTACTCGCAGGCCCTTGGGGAGGCCGGCGTATTGGTACAATACAAACGCTTTCCCGGCACCATCCACCTCTTTTTCGGCATGGAGGCCTTGAGCGCACAGGAAAACGGCCTGGACCTTGCCGCCAAAGCCCTGAAGGAAGCCTTTGGGCTGGACCGGGCTTGAATTTAATCTGTTCTGTAATAAAACAGAGCACACTCAAAAATGCATTTATTCAAAATGGAGATTTTATGCTGACTAGAAAGATACTTGTGAGTTTCCGCCTGCAGACCTTGCCCAGGGTTTATGCCATAAGCCCTGCTTATGCCCCCGCCCCGGTCAACCGGCCGGAGCTGCGGCTCTTATGCTGATTGCATGATAAATAATGGAGCTGAATAAAGCTGATGAACGACAATAATATTGAAAAGAACCCTCATATCCAGGCACTGCTCACCCTGCACCACGGCCTGCCGCGCGGCGGACCGGGCAGCGACCGCAACACCCTAAAGGCCCTGAGCATGCTGCCGGGCCTGCCGGATAAACCCCGGGTGATAGACCTGGGCTGCGGTCCGGGAAAGCAAACCCTGGTGCTGGCGGAAAAGCTGGGGGTGAAGATCACGGCGGTGGACTTTTCCGACGGTTTTCTTGATCAGCTCATGACCGACGCCCGCGAGCGCGGCCTTGGTCATCTGATCGAACCCCTTTTGGCGGACCTAAACAGTCTTGCCTATCCGGCCAATAGCTGGGACCTGATCTGGTGGGAAGGGGCCATCTTTGCCACCGGCTTTGAAAAGGGCCTTAAGATGTGCCGGCCCTGGCTGGGCCGGGGCGGACTGCTGGCTGTCAGCGAGTGCACTTGGCTGAAACCCGGAGCGCCCCGTGAGGTGCTGGATTTTTGGGAGGCCAACTATCCGGCCATGATGGATTTAGCGAGTACGGTCAACACCGCCCAAGGGGCGGGATATGACGTACTGGACCATTTCATCCTGGAGGATGAGGACTGGCTGCAGGAATATTGGGCCCCCATGCGGCCCCGGTTGGATGAGCTGGAAGGTCAAGCCGAACCGGACAGCGCCCTGGCCCAGGTAGTGGCCGCCGCCAGACGGGAGATAGCGCTTTTTGAAAAATACAGCCAGTACTATGGCTATGTGTTCTATCTCATGAGGGTGCCGGACTAGCCCGGTAGTACAAATATCTAACCATTGCGGCCGCGGGATACGGTTTATCCCGCGGCCGTTTCTGCTAGAAACCTATTGCCACCATTTCTGGCTGGAATATGGTCGAAACCTTATTACTTTCTAGCTAGGTGCCATAGTTTTTCAGCGTCTTGTTTTACTGTCCCCTCACCCTCCATAATCGCAAGAACGGTTCTGGGAATGTGTCCTTCGTGGCCTTTATGTCCCTGGTAGATTCCAAGTGCTAGCCCGATATCAACATTCCTCATTCCATTATCGCCTGCAGTAGTTAGCAATCGATAGACAGCAGACTTCAAATCCGCCATACCTTTCTGTGCCAGTTGGTAAGCTTTTGGGTCTTCCATTCTTTCCCCCTCTATACCGTTGAGGACGGCTACTCCTTCACGTAGGGCACGCCCACCTTGGCCGGAGGCGTGGCCCGGCCTATGGCGCTGGCCAAGACCAGTATGGTCAGGATGTAGGGAATCATGTCGATGAACTGGGAGGGCACCACCTTGGGCAGGTAGGGTTTCAAGGCCTCGCCGAAACCGAACAAAAGCCCGGCCCCGCCGGTGCCCAGAGGGGTCCACTTGCCGAAGATCATGGAGGCCAGACCGATGAAGCCGCGCCCGCCGCTGATGCCCTTCACGAAATAATGCGCATGCTCCAAGGAAAGATAGGCCCCGGCCATGCCTGCCAGCCCGCCGCTGATCATAACTCCCATGTAGCGCATCCGGGTTACGTTGATGCCCAGGGTGTCGGCGGCCTGGGGGTGTTCGCCCACCGAACGCAGCCGCAGGCCGAATACGCTTTTGAAGATAATGAAATGGGAAGCTATGATTATGAACACGGTGAGAAACACCAGGGGCGGTATCTGGACGAACAGGGACTTGAAAAAGGGTATGGAATACAAAAAGGGCACCTCAAGGGTGTGCAGCACCTTGATCTGGGTCTTGTCAAAAAACAGCCAGGACAAAAACACGGTCATGCCGCCCGAGAAGATGATGACCGCCAGGCCGGACACTATCTGGTCCGCCTTGAAGGTGACGCTCACCACGGCGTGGATATAGCCCAACAGCATACCCACCAATATGGCGGCCATGAACCCGGACCAGGGGCTGCCGCTCAGATTGGTCACCGCCACGGCGGCAAAGGCCCCGGCCAGCATCTGGCCCTCCAGGCCTATGTTCACCACGCCGGATCGTTCCGAATACAGCCCGCCCAGTCCGGCCAGGGCGTAGGGCACGCTGAGCCGTATGCTGGAAGCCGCGATGGCCAATACCATATCCATTATGCCGCTTCCTCCATCTTGCGCATGCGCTTCATCATGCGCTTGGTGATTTCCACAGCCACCACCACGAAGATCAATATAACCGCTTTTAGCACCAATACGATCTCCCGGGGGACCTTGGTCGATACGTCAATGGCCAGTCCGCCCTGATCCAGGATTCCGAACAAAATGGCGGCCAGCACCACCCCGAAGGGGCTGTTGCGCCCGATAAAGGCCACTCCAATCCCGTCGAAGCCCAGGCCCTCGAAGATCCCGTACATGAAGCGGTGCTTGTAGCCCATGACCTGGTTCAGCCCGGCCAGCCCGGCTAGGGCTCCGCTGATGCCCATGGCCAGGACGGTGTTCTTGGCCACGCTGATGCCGGCGCATTCCGCCGCGGTGGGGTTGAAGCCCACCGCCCGGATTTCATAGCCCAGCTTGGTGCGCTTTAGGAGATACCAGACCAGCACCACCGCGATCAGGGCCGGAATGATGGCGGTGTTGACCATGTTGCTGCGGGCGAAATCTATTCCCAAAGGATTCAGGTATACCCACAGGCGGGAGAACTGGGCGCTTTGGGCTATTTTATAAGTATGGGGTATCCAGGACTCCGGCGGCTTGTGCGCCATGGTCAGATACTGGATCAGGGCCACCGCGATCCAGTTGAGCATGATGGTGGTGACCACCTCGTGCACCCCCCGGGTGGCCTTTAAATAGCCTGGGATGGCGCCCCACAAACCCCCGGCCAGCATGCCCGCCAGGATGCACAAGGGGATGTGCACTATAGGCGGCAGCCCGGTGAAGCTGAAGCCCACCCAGGACAGGGCGAATCCTCCAATCACCATTTGGCCCTCGCCGCCGATATTGAACAGCCCGCACTGTATGGCCAGGGCCACGGCCAGACCGGTAAATATCAGGGGAGTGGCGCGGTAGAGCACATTTCCCCAGCCGTTGCGGTCCTTTATCGCGGCCTTGAATATTTCGTTGTAAACGTGCACCGGATTTTCGCGGATCAGGCTCTGGTCAAGGATCGCATCTTTATGTTGATTAAAAACCTTCTGGCCGATGACCTGGGAGACCGCCTTTATAAACTCGTCCTTTTGGGTGAAGTCTTTGCCCGAGATAAGGTCCAGCTTTTTGACGACCTGGGGTGGAACTCCGGCCCGGGCCATCTTGCCAAGGGTCTCATCATTCAAAGAATAGGTGGTGATAAAGGCCAGAATGATGAACCCGGAAACCACAAAGGCCATAACCACGGCGACGATGGGGGCCACAATGCCCATCATGAAGGCTTCCGAGCGGGCCAGCTTGGCTGTCAGGCTTTGCTTTTTCACTGGCCGCCTCCCCCCTCGCCGCCCCCGCCGGTCATCATGGCGCCCAGCTTTTCCTCGCTGGCTTCACTGGGGTCCAACACACCCACGATGCGGCCCTCGTACATGACCGCTATCCGGTCGGCCAGATTGAGCACCTCCTCCAAATCAGCCGACACCACCAAAACCGCCTTGCCCGAATCCCGGGCCTGGATCAGGCGCTGATGGATGAACTCTATGGAGCCCACGTCAATGCCCCGGGTGGGCTGGGCCGCAATCAAAAGTTTGGGGTTCTGGTCCATCTCCCGGGCCACAATGAGTTTTTGCTGATTGCCGCCGGACAGGTTGCCCGCCAGGTTTTCATGATCCTGGGGCCGCACGTCGAATTCTTTAATGAGCCGTTTGGCGGTTTCTTCTATGGGCCCCTTATTCATCACATCCCAGCCCATGTGCTTGATGAAGGGCTTTAAGTAGTGAATGCCCAAGATGGCGTTCAGGGCCACGCTGAAGTCCAGCACCAGTCCCCGGCGGTGCCGGTCTTCGGGAATATGGGCGCTGCCGCTTTCGCGCACCTGGCGGGGCGAAAGCCCGGTGATGTCCCGTCCGCACAGGCGCACCGCGCCGCTTTGGGGCTTTTTGAGTCCGGTGATCACCTCCACCAGCTCGGTCTGGCCGTTGCCCTCCACCCCGGCCACTCCCAGGATCTCGCCCTCGCGCACCGTAAGCGATGCGCCGTTCAGCTTTGACACCCCCTTTTGGTCAACCACCTTTAGCCCGTCCACCTCCAGGACCACCTCACCGGGCTGAGCCTCCCCCCGCTCCACCCTGAAAAGCACCTGGCGGCCCACCATCATGGTGGCTATGTCGTCGCTGGTGGTCTCGGCCGTGGCCACGCTGCCCGCCACCTTGCCCCGGCGCATCACCGTGACCCGGTCGGATATGGCCATGACCTCCCGCAGCTTGTGGGTGATGAAGATGATGGTCTTGCCCTGTTTTTTCAAGGCGCGCAGGATCTCGAAAAACTCGTCCACCTCCTGGGGGGCCAGCACTGCGGTGGGCTCGTCCAGGATGAGTATTTCCGCACCCCGGTAAAGGACCTTGATTATCTCGATGCGCTGCTCTATGCCGACGCTCAAGGTCTCCACCTTGGCGGCTGGGTCCACCATGAGCCCGTAGCGGTCCGAAAGCTCCTGAACCGTGCGGTTGGCCGCTTTGTGGTCAACGAATCCGGCCTTGCTGGGCTCCTGTCCCAGCACCACGTTTTCGGCCACGGTCAGGGGGGGAATCAGCATGAAATGCTGGTGCACCATGCCGATGCCCTGGGCGATGGCTTCGCCCGGGCCGGAAAAGGAGACCTCGCTGCCGTTGATGGCTATGCTGCCGGAATCGGGGCTCAAAAGGCCGTAGAGTATGTTCATCAGGGTGGATTTGCCGGCGCCGTTCTCGCCCACCAGGGCGTGGATCTCGCCCTTTTCCACCAATAAGGTGACATCGTCGTTGGCCGTCACCAAGGGGAAGGTCTTGGTGACATGCCTGATTTCCACGGCGTACTCAGGCAAGACGGCGACTCCGGATGCCTGAAGCCACAACATGCCCCAGGCATGAAAAGCAGGAAAAGGACTCCCCGGAGCAGCCTTATCAGGCCCTCCGGGAAGGTTGACTACATGGGCCGTCTTTTATTTTTCGGGCACCTTGATGACGCCGTTTATTATATCCACTTCAGCCTTTTTCAGCTTGTCGAGCATGGCCTTGGTGACCAGGTCCTTGTTGTATTCGTCCATGGCGTAGTAAACCCCATGGTAGGTTTTGCCGTCCAACTTCACCACATGGTCCAGGCCGTGGACTTTCACGCCGCCTTTGAAATGGCCTTCCTTGACATCCTTGATCAGGGAGAAAACCGCAACGTCCACCTGCTTGAGCATGCTGGTCAGGCCCAGATTTTGGCCGGTTGCCTCTATGTGCCCCAGGTGGTTCTGGTTGGAGTCCACCCCGATCACAAAGCGTTTTTTCTCCTTTGCGGCCTCGTACACACCGGCGCCGGTAAGTCCGGAGGCATGATAGATCACATGAGCGCCCTTGTCATACTGGGCCAGGGCCAGTTCCTTGCCCTTCACCGGATCGATGAATGCGGTGGGGGTGGTGCCGGCATAGTCCACAAACACCTCGCAGCCCGGGAAGGCGTATTCCACACCGGCCTTATAGCCGGCCTCGAACTTGTGGATCAAGGGAATGTCCATGCCACCCACGAATCCAACTTTGCGCTTGTCATCCATCTGGGTGCGCATGCCTGCGATGATGCCCACCAGGAACGAGCCCTCGTGCTCCCGGAACAAAAGGGATGCCACGTTTTTCTTGTCGCCCACAAAGCCGTCGATGATGGCGAATTTGGTGTCGGGGAACTCATCGGCCACCGCCTTGATGGCCTCGGTAAACAAAAAGCCCACGCCGATGACCAGCTCAAAACCCTGGCTGGCGATCATTCGGAGGCCGGTTTCACGGTCGGCATCAGCCCCTGGCTCGATCTCCACGTGGGAGATGCCCAGCTTTTCAGCCCATTTCAGGCCGCGGTAGGCCGAATCGTTGAAGGACTGGTCGCCCTTGCCGCCGATATCAAATACCAAACCCACTTTCAGCTTTTTGCCCGATGCGCCCGCGCCCAGGGCCAGGCCCAAGACCAAGGCCGTTACAGCCAGGATCACCACAACTTTTTTCAGCATTTCACCCTCCAAAAAAATTAGACGTGTGTGCTTATATAACTTCTTGTTAAGGATGCGTACGCCGCTTGGGCCGCCGGTTCCGGTTTTTGTAAAAATGCCTGGGCTCTTACGGGATTCAGCAGCACCTCCTACTATTTTTATACGTAACCCAAAGGGCCGGAGTAAAGCAAAAGGTGCGCCCTGGATAAATGAGCCGGTCCTTTTGCATTTCTATACTTCCGCCAAAAGCTCTTCGGCTTCTTGAACTATCTCTTCAAAGTGCTTGAAAACCTGCCCCACATGAAACCCGTCGGCCACCGCATGATGCACCTGAAAGGACAGGGGCATGGTCACCGAATCGCCCTGTTTTTGATGCTTGCCCCAGGCTATGCGGGGCACCGAGTCCACCGGGTTCATGTGTATGGGATGGGTGGTGCCGGTGAAACGCACCCAGGGCAGCACCGTTGCAAACAGGTAGTCATCCCGCCCCGGGGTATCGGAAAGGTCAATGGGCATGGTTTTGGCGGCCTCGATGGTCCGGGCGGCGGTTTGCAAAAAGGCCTTGACGTCATGGGTGAATTTAACCTCGCAAAACCCGAAAAGGTTCTGCTTGTTGAGCACCGTTATGGAAGGATGCACCAACTCATGCTCCACAACTTCATCACCCCGGATGCGGTGGCGCATCTCCGGAACCAGGTTGGCCGCCTTGCAGACCGCATACAGCACGGTGTGGGATATGGACTGGCCCTTTTCCTTGGCCGCGCGGTATAGAGGGCCGATCTCCACCATGGCGCACACATTGAAATGCGGGTAGTCCATGGCGTTGAAAAAGGTGAATATCTCCCGTCGGGGCCAAGTGCTCTGGTCTATGTATTTCATGATCTGTTCTCGGTTTCTTTTAGCGGAATGTATTTCACCCGGAAACTCCCGGTCTGTGGGTCATAGCTGAGTCTGGAGTTGGCCCGCCAGCCTTCCCCGCCCTGCTGGGGATAGTCCCCGCGCAAAAAGGCCCCCCGGCTTTCCAGGCGGTTCCGTCCCGAGGCCAATACGGCGCTCAGACAGAAAGCCGCCGCCTTGGCGTTTTCCCTGGCTCCATGCTGGCGCACCGTAGCCGCGGGCAGGGCGTCCGCCTCCGACACCAGAGCGGCGGCCTCGGCCCGCCCCGCTTCCATGCCCGGGGCGTCCCGCAACACACCCGCCCGGAGCCAGGCGGTTCCCCTGAGTTTTGCCAGGAAGGCCCGGCTGGCCCCCAGGCCGCCGGTTTCCTGCTTCGGCTCAGGGGGCAGGGCGTCAGTCCACGGGCCGGGCTCTTTCGCCTCACCTGCGGCCCGGGCGGCCGCCCGCCCGGCGAGCATTCCGGAGACCAGACACTCGGTGAGCGCGTTTCCGCCTTGGCGGTTGGCTCCATGCATGCCCCAGCAAACCTCGCCGCAGGCCAAGAGCCCGGGCAAAGAGCTCTGCCCCGTTTCATCCACCTTCAGTCCGCCCATGGTGAAATGGGCTCCGGGCATCAGGCCAAAGGGTTTGTTTTTAAAATCATACTTGAGCCTTTGCAGTAAAGAGAGCGGTTTTTCAGACCAGTCTCCCTCCACCCGGGTGAAGTCCAGCATTACCGGTCCGCTGGCGCTTTCTTCAAAAAGAGCCACGGACAGCTGGTCCCGCATTTTGTTTATGGCCTGGTTAAGGTCGGAAAACCCGTACTTGGCCAAAAGATCCTCCCCTTGGGCGTTTTTCAGGCGGATTCCGTCCAGATAGCCGGGATATACAATGAACATGGGCAGCCCGGGCTGGTTCATCACAAGGGGGTAGAACTGCACGAACTCCATGTCCCACAGATCCAGCCCGGCCTGGGCCGCCAGATAATAGCCCTGGCCCAGACTGGAGCGCATATTGTCGTTGTGCTTGTAAATAGCCCCGAACCCGCCGGTGGCCAGGACAACGCTCGCGGCCATGACCGGCTGCCAGCTTCCGTCTTTATCGAGAACCAAAACCCCGCAAGCCCGGCCTTCCCGCTTGAGGATGCGGACGGCCTGGCGTCCGGCCAGGATGCTCACCCCGGGCAGGGCCTTCAGCCCGGCCGAGGCCTGTCTCATCATGGCCACCCCGTTGATTTCCTCCGGCTTGGGCGATTCCACGATGTGGCCCCGTTCGCGCTGGCTGAATTCCAGCTTCAGCCGGCGGTGGGCGAACTCCAAAGCCCCGGGTATCTCCCGGGCAAAGCGCCGCACCCGGCTGACCCTGTTGATGCCTTTGCCGGTCTGGAGTACGGCTTGAATATAATCCTCGGCGGCATAGTCCGGGGTGGGAGTGGTGAAAAAGGCATGGGCGATGGCCGAGTTGGTGCCCAGGCCGATACCGCCCTTGTCGATTATTCCCACCCGGGCGCCTTCAGCGCTGGCGGCGGCGGCGGCGCAGATTCCGGCCAGCCCGGCGCCGATGATCAAAACGTCATAATGCATGCATAACTCCGTGTGCATATTTGCGGCTTTAGTGAATAATGAAATATTGTAACTGATTGCAAGCCGGGATGGTCCTATAAACAGCCGCCGGATAAAGGGGCCGCATTCTTTGGCGGACGCAAAAAGCCCCCCGGCGGACCGGGGGGCGGGCGGCTGTCCAGGCGAGCGGGTCAGAACTCTATGACCCGCATTTCCTTCCATTCTCCGGAACGGAAGCGTTTTCGGAAAATATACGCCAAAAGGGCTATGTATGCCGTCAGACACGCCCAGGGGGGATAGAGGCCCCACTGCAGCACTTCCACCATCAGGTAAACCGGTATGGTGATGGTGCACATTGAGACTATAAAGATCACCCGCATGACAAAACGGGTGTCACCCGCACCCCGGATCGCGCCCACATAGATCAAACTCAGCCCGTCAATCAGGCTGTAGAGCGCCACGAAGCGAAGCAATACCACCCCGATCTCCTTGACAGGCAGAAAATCCGCTTCGCTGTAGCCGCCGGGGCGGAATATATCCATAAGGGTCTCGGGTATTATCACAAAAAACGAGGCCATGAACACCATATAGGCCACGGTTAGCTGCAGGGTGTTGTTGGTGGAGACCACCCCCTGCTCGGGTTTTCCCGCCCCGATGGCCTGGCCCACCATTACCTCGGCCGCCACATGGAATCCGATCATGGGCAGAAACACCACCGTGTCCAGGGCGAATACTATGTTGCTGGCCGCCAGTTCCACCTTGCCCAAACGGCCGATCAGGAACATGAATATGGCTATGGCCAGCATTTCGGTAAAAAACATCACCCCGCCGGGCAGGCCGAATCGCATGAATCTGGCGAACAGTTCACGGTCAAAGCGCCAGTTGCCCAAGAAATCGAACCGCTTGTGAGACTTGGGCACCAGAATGCACAGTGCGTAAAGCACGGTGATCAAAGCCCAGGCGGATACGGTGGCGATTCCGGCCCCGGCAATGCCCATCTCCGGGAATCCCCAAACCCCGTTTATCAAGGCATAGTCAAGGGGTATGTTGAAGACGGCCCCGATAAGGTTCACCGAGGCCGGCACCCGGGTGACGCCCCGGCCGGCAAAAAAGGTGCCCATGCCCGCATGAATGATCATGAAAAAGGACCCTAGCGTAAGTATCCTAAAATAGATGATCTCCAGTTTGACCACCTCCGGAGGGTGGCCGGAAATGGAAAAAATGGGCTCTGCCGTAAAGGAAAGCGCAGCCAGGATCAGACCGGCTCCCAAACAGAAATACTGGGTCTGCCAAACCGAGGCCGAGACCCGTCCTGGCCTGCCCGCACCAGTGTACTGGGCCACGAATACGGTGCCATAGTTCACCACGCCCAAAAAGAAACAGGCGAACAAAAACGACAGCATGCCCGCCGGGGTTGCCGCGGCGATGGTGTCCAGCGAGTAGTTGCTCAAAAAGATGCGGTCGGTAAACTGCATCACGGTGGCCGAGCCCATGCTCACCACCAGCGGCAGGCCTATTTTGAGCACTTCCCGGTAGCCCCCGGGTTGTGACCAACGCGACAACATCACCCTCTCCCTTGATTGGCTTCTGTGGATCTTCGGCTGGAAAAATCAATTTGGGAAGCATTTTTGGCGTAACGAAAGCCAAGCATACCGTAATGTCGGATCGTGGCAAGCTGAATCGCACCCCCGGAGCCGGTCTTTATGGATTAGTCATAAAAGGCCTGACCAGCTCTTTCACCATGGGATACAGTTTTTTGGCCATAAGCTCAGCTCCGGCCGCACTGGGGTGAATACCGTCGCCCTGGTTCATGCCGGGGTCCCCGGCCACGCCCTCCAGCAGAAATGGGTACAGCATCAGATCGTGCTTTTTGGCCAGGCGGGGATATATGGCGTCGAAGCGTTTTTTGTAGTCTTCACCCAGGCTGCGGGAGGCAAGCATGCCGCAAAGCAGCACCTTGACGCCCCTGGCCTGAAACCTTTTTATCATGGCCTCAAGGTTGGCTTCGGCCTGCTCCGGACTGCGGCCCTGCAGCATATCGTTGGCCCCCAGGGCCAGGATGGCCGCCTTGGCCCCGGGGTTGCCGCCCAGGACCCAGTCCAGCCGCGAGCGGCCCCCGGCGGTGGTGTCCCCGGACACCCCGGCGTTGATCACCCGAACCGGTATTCCTTCCGCCCTGAACATCTCCTGCAAGCGGGAGGGGAAGGATTTATGGATGCCGATGCCGTATCCGGCGGTGAGGCTGTCGCCCAGGGCGATTATCTGCACCGGTTTTCCCGCCGCGGCCAAGCTAAAGGTTGCGGTCAGACAGCACAGCACGACAGCCAGGCTCCAACTCATGATCAGTTGATTCACTTAATCGCTCCCAGCTCTTAAGCCCGGGTATTTGCCAAACTCCATATGCCCTATAAACTAAGGCCATGGATACTGTAGCACAACCACTGGTTCTTCTTAAGCGGGTGGAGCTGACCTTAAACGGCGGCTCGGGGCCGGTGCCGGTTCTGCGCGGGGTGGACTTGAGCCTTGATGCGGGTCAAAGCCTATCCGTGGTGGGGCCTTCGGGCGCGGGCAAAACCACCCTGCTCATGGTGATAGCCGGGCTGGAGCGGATAAGCTCCGGCCAGGTAAGGGTGGCGGGGCGGGACATCTCCTCTTTGGACGAGGACGCCCTGGCCCGTTTCAGGCGGGGCAGGGTGGGGGTGGTTTTCCAGTCCTTTCACCTGGTGCCCACCATGACCGCCCTTGAGAACGTGGCCCTGCCCCTGGAGTTTGCGGGCCAGGCCGGAGCCCGCGGTCTGGCCCTGGACGCCTTAAACGCAGTGGGCCTGGCCCCAAGGCTGAACAACTACCCCGGCCAGTTATCCGGCGGCGAGCAGCAAAGGGTGGCCATAGCCCGGGCCGCGGCCGCCCGGCCCAGCCTGCTTTTGGCCGATGAGCCCACCGGCAACCTGGATGAAGCCACCGGCCGCAAGGTGATGGACCTGCTATTTGACCTGCAGGACCAAAGCGGAGCCTCCCTGATCCTGATCACCCATGACCGGGAGCTGGCCGCGCGCAGCCGGCGCACGGTGCGGATGAAAGACGGAGTAATCCTGGATTGAGCCGGGTTTGGCATGCAGAAACCATCTGGCGGCCCTTTCAATCCGTACCGTTTTTTGCTCCGCCCCGGCGGCCCAAAGGGCTGGCCATGGGGCGGAATAACTGATACATACAACAAACCAGACAAGCGGCCCGGCCTTCGGCCGCCAAAGCAGCCCCCCTGTCACTAGGAGATAAAAATGAGCCTTCCTTCCTTTTTCATGCACAGTAACCCAGGCGCCATCCAGTTTGGTCCCGGAAGCGTCAAGCGTCTGCCCAAGATCATGGCCGGCTGCAAAAAGGTTTTGCTGGTCACCGACCAGGGACTGGTGAAAGCGGGCATCCTGGACCGGATAACCTCGGTGCTGGACGAGGCCGCCATGGCATATGAGGTCTATGACGGCACCCCCCCCGATCCCCCGGTGGAGTGCGTGGAAGAGGCCGGCGAGCTGTACAGTAAAAAAGGCTGCGACGGGGTCCTGGCCCTGGGCGGCGGCAGCCCCATGGACGCGGCCAAGGGCGTCATAGTGCGGGTGAGCCACGAGGGCGATCTATTGGACTATACCAAGGGCAAGGCCCTGACAAACCCCATGCCCCTTTTGGTGGCGGTGCCCACCACCGCCGGGACCGGCTCCGAGATGACCACCGTCGCGGTGATCTCCGACACCAAAGGCAAGATGAAGCGCTTTTTGCGCGGGTCCGAACTGGTGCCCAAGTTCTCGGTGCTGGACCCCAACCTGCTTTCCCGGCTGCCCTGGCATATCGCGGCCGAGACCGGGGCCGACGCCCTGACCCACGCCATAGAGGGATATGTGACCAAGGGCGCTCAGCCGGTGTCGGACGCCCTGTGCCTGCAGGCCATCCGCCTGGTCTCCCGCTGGCTGCGCCCCATGGTGGCCGACCCCGGCAACACCGAGGCCGCGGGCAACATGCTTTTGGCCTCCAGCCTGGCCTCCATGGGCTGGACCAATGCGGGCCTGGGCCTGGTGCATGCCCTGGCCCATCCATTGGGCGCGCATTACCACGTCAGCCACGGCAAGGCCTGCGGGCTCTATCTGCCCTACGTAATGCGCTTCAATCTATTGGCCCGGCCTGAAAAATTCACCGAAATAGCGGCGGCCCTGGATGAGGACGTCAGCGGGCTGATTCCCCAGCAGGCCTGCCACCTGGCCCCCGAGGCGGTGGAGATGCTTTTTGAAGACATCGGCGTACCGCTCAGCTATGACGATCTGGGCCTGGATTTCGAGCTCAAGCCCGAAATGACCGAAGAGGTGTTAAGCGTTCCGACCCACAAGGCTAACCCCCGCCGCTCCACCAAAGAGCAGGTGGAAGAGCTGTTCAAGGCCCCCATGTAGGGGGAAGAAGAGCAGGGATGGAAAAGCGGCGGGACGCCCCGCCGCCGCATAAGCTCCCCAGGGGATGCTAAAAAATACGTAGCCGCCCGCAAACGGGCGGCTCATAAAAGCCTGCCGCCGCTACCTGGCGCCTACGCGGCCGGCGGCTTCGCCGCCGGATAAGGTGTAAAAGAGTAAAAGTTCAAAGTGTAACTATTTATCCTTGGCAAGGCGGAAGCCTACGTAGAAGTCCCGGTTGACCGGGTTGAGCCAGCCGCGGCTCGCAGAGCGCAAGAGCCAGGCGTTGTTGAGCCAGGAGCCGCCACGCAACATATGTTGAGTACCACTGCCGGGGCCTTTGGGGTCGGTTACTGAACCTGATGGGTAATTCCCATACCAGTCCTGAACCCACTCCCATACGTTCCCGTGCATGTCATACAAGCCCCAGGCGTTGGGACGGAAGCTTTTCACAGCCAAGGCCTTCTGCCGGTACTCGCCTTTGCCGTAGCCGGGCATGGGATAGTTTCCATTATAGTTCGCCTGATCCGTGGTTATGTTATTGCCGGTGTGAAAGGGTGTGGTGGTTCCCGCTCGGCAGGCATACTCCCACTCCGACTCCGTGGGTAAACGGTACTTGTTGCCGCCCTCCCGGGCGTTCAGCTTGCGGATAAACCCCTGCACATCATCCCAGCTCACCTGCTCCACCGGCAAGTCATCGCCCTTGAAATAACTCGGGTTATTCCCCATCACAGCCCGCCATTGACCCTGCGTCACCTCCGTAGTCTGCATATAAAATGACCTGGATATGGTCACACGGTGCTGGGTCTCATCACCGTCCCGCTTTGGCTCATTCGAGGGGCTGCCCATCATGAAACTGCCCGGCTGGATCAAGACATACTCCTGGCCAAGGCCGTTCTTTATGCGCCCGGGAATCTGGCTCTTGGTAAGCTGCAGGGTCTGCCGGTTGGAACCCGGCTTGATCAAAAGATCGCCCTTGTAGGCGTAATAATCATTGCCCTGGCTCTTGCTCAGAACCACCTTATGGGTCCCCGCCTTGAGGCCCTTTATGCGCACCGGCGTGGGGCTGTACTGCTTCCCGTCAAGACTAAGCATGGCCCCAGAAGGCTGGCTGAAAAGACGCAGATCGCCCTTCTCATGCTCCAGCTTCAGATGCACCCGTTTCAGGTCGTCACGGGCCAGGGAGATATCCTGCTTCGCCACCAGGTAGCCCTTGCGGGCTGCCAGCTTATGCTTTCCCGCAGGGATCATCTGGAAGGTCTGGGGCGAACGCCCCTTGCGCTGGCCGTCAAGATAGACCACCGCCTCCTTGGGCTCCGTGGTCACATGCAGGTCCGCCACACCGGATGAAGGCGGAGGTGCCGAGGCCGCCGGTTTGGGATCGGGAGGCGGCGGAGGCGGAGGCGTCACATCCGCGACCTTGCCAGGCTGGAAGTAAAACCTGCCCATCAGCGGGCTGTTCTGCAGCCAAGGGGACTGTTTGCCCCCGGTGCTGCGGTAGACCGTGGTCTGCACGCTCTGCAAGGCCTGCATGGCCGTGAGTCCCGGTTGCCGCAGAGTGGCCAAGAGCGCCCGGGTAAAGGGGCTGTTGCGCCCCTGGCCGTCCGCGGCCTTTTCTCCCGGCGCGGCGGAAAACAATACTATGGAGCCCCGGGGCATCTGTTTCACCGCCGCCAGGCCCGCGCCGCCGTCCCGGAACACCGCCGGAAAGGGATTGGAGCGGCAGGCGTCCAGGATCATTATGTTCAAGGCGTTCTTGGCTGAGCGCATCCAGGCCAGCACCCGCTCGGCGTTCACCGCCTCGTACTCAACCAGTTCTGGCTCGGATATGTTGGCCCCCAGGGGGATCAGGTAGTTCTCCCCATCCACCTGGATGCCGTGTCCGGCGTAGAAAAACAGGCCCACTCCGCTTTTCTTGAGCCTTTTGCCGAAGCGGTCTATGGCGTATTTCAGCTTGGATTGGCTGAGGTCATGCTTCAGTGTCACCTCAAAGCCCAGGCCCTCGAGCGCCCGGGCCAGATCCGCCGCGTCATGCCCCGCATTGAGCAGCGGCTTTGATGCATAGCCTGAATTGCCGATGACCAGGGCCACCCGGCGCTGCTTGGCCGCAGAGCCCGGTCCGGACACCACTCCACCCGCTCCCCTTTGGGCAAAAGCGGAGCCACACAACAGAATTACCAGGCTCAATATCAGCAGGCCGAGCCAGCCTGCTCCATATGGTTTGGATAACTGAAACGGTCGCATAGGTCCCCCGGATCAATGCCAGCGGTATTTATGTGGGTGAATGCAGATCTTCCCCTTGGCCAGGCATCATAGCACAACCGGGCCATACCTATGCAACGTTTGGACCGCCGGGTTTGTTTCCGGGGGGTGGAAGTCGTCCGCGCGTCAGGCGCTCTCCGGCCCCAGGGCGGATTCATACAGCTCCTTGGCCCGGAAGGAGCTGCGCACAAAGGGCGCGCTGGCCACGGCGGAAAAACCCTTGCCCAAAGCCAGCGCCTTCAGCTGGTCGAACTCGTCCGGCTCCACATAGCGCTCTATGGCCAGATGCTTTTTGCTGGGGGCCAGGTATTGGCCCAGGGTGAGTATCTTGCAGCCCGCCTCCAAAAGGTCATCCATGACCACGGCCACTTCGTCCAGTTCCTCGCCCAGGCCCAGCATCAGGCCGGATTTGGTGATGAAGCCCGCCCGGGCGGCCCGGGAAAGCAGTTGCAGCGAACGCTCATAGACCGCCTGGGGACGCACCGTGGCGTAAAGCCGGGGTATGGTCTCCAGGTTATGGTTCAAAACCTCGGGCTCCGAAGCCAGAACCGTGTTGAGCGCGGCTTCATCGCCCCCCAGGTCCGATATCAGGGCCTCCACCATAACATGGGGCAGGGCCTGCTTGATGCGGGTGATGCTCTCGGCCACCAGGGCGGCCCCGCCGTCGGGCAGGTCATCGCGGGTGACCATGGTGAGCACCACATAGTCCAGCTTGAAGCGGGCCGCTGCCTGGGCCACCCGCTGGGGCTCATCCGGATCGGGCGGTTTTATCTTGCCCTTATCCACCGCGCAGAACCGGCAGGAACGGGTGCAGTCCGGCCCCAAGAGCAAAAAGGTCGCGGTGCCCTCGCTGAAGCATTGGCCCCGGTTGGGGCACATGGCGCTTTCACACACGGTGTTGAGATGCAGGTCATCCAAGGTCTGGTACACCATGGCGCCCTTGCCCGAGGCGGGCAGGCGGCGGCGCAGCCAGGGGGGTTTTTTGAGTGGTTTCTGGTTGGACATAACGGCCTCTATGTGAAAGCCCGAGGGCTTTTCATGGTTCGTTGACTTTTTGGGCGCCGGTATATTCATGCGCCCGCTTGGCGGCTTTTTTGGCCGCGCGCTTTTCCCTGCGTTTGATCAGGATATTCCATTGTACCGGAACCAGCACGATACTCAAAAGCGAGGAAGTGCAAAGCCCGGTGACAAAGGTGGTGGCCATGGTGCCCCAGACCAGGGAATATTCCGGGATGCCGACGGCCATGGGCAACAGGCCCAAGGTGGTGGTCAGGGTGGTGAGCAAAATGGGCCGCAGACGGATATGCACCGCCTGAAACAAGGCGGTGCGGCGGTCCTTCAGCTCGGCATAGCGCCGGTTCAAAAAATCTATCAGCACCAGGGCGTCGTTGACCACCACCCCGGCCACGCCGATGACGGCAATGAAACTGTTTATGGTGAACAGGCTCTGGCTGACCAGCTTGCCCACTATAACCCCTATGAGGGCGAAAACCACCGCGGTCAGGATTATCACGGGCTGAATATAGGACTGAAACTGGCTGGCCAGGATTAGATAGATCAGGCCGATGGCGATCACAAACGCAAAGGACAGGGATTGGTATGATTTGCGGGTGGATTCGAACTCGCCCCCAAAGCCCAGGGAGGCCCCGGGATATTTGGACTGTATGGTCTCGTAATACCGGCGCACCAGCTCCACCACCCGGGGCACGCTCACCCTGGCCCCGGGGATCAGGTTGGCCGAGATGGTGACGGCCCGCTCACCCTGGTAGCGGTTCAAATCGCCGCTGTCCACATAGGCTTCCATCCGGGACAGGTCGCCCAGGCGCACCGGTCCGTCTGCATGCTCCAAAAGGGGCAGGGTGAGGGCCGACTCCGGGCCCTCTATGGCCTGGGGATCAACCTTCAGCTTGCAGTCCACATCTTCATCCACCAGGCGGTACTTGCCCACATAGCGTCCATTCAACGCCGCCGCCGAAAGCTGAACCACCCGGGAGGGCGGCACCCCGTATTCCGCCGCTTTTTCGGCATCCACCCTGAACCGGATCACCCGGCTGGGCTGGCCCCGGCCATCGTTCACATCAACCACTTGCTCCTTTAGCTGAACATGCCTGGCCAGAAACCCCGCCACTTCGCGGCTGAGGCCTTCCACCGATTCCGGATTTCCTCCCACCACCCGGATATTGAGGTCCTTGCCCGCCGGGGGTCCGTCCTTTTCCGGGCGCAGCTTGATGCTCACCCCGTCTTTTTCAAAAACCCTCAAGCGCTCGCGCATCTCTTTCAAGAGGGTTGGGGCGTCGCCGAAAGTGCGCTTTGCCTTGGCGGGCAAAGTGACCACCACATTACCCATGTTGTAGCCCCAGACGGGCTCATAATCCTCGCTCACCACAAATCCGGCATAGCCCTTGGCGGATTCAGCCATGCCGGGTCCGTCGGCCATGATGAACTTGGATATCTTTTTGATAAGCTCGTGGGTTTTTTCTATGGCGGTTCCCGAAGGCCCGGTGAGCTGCACATAATAAATCGAGTAGTCGTCCGGGAAAAACTTGATCTTGATGAGCTGGGACTTGCCGCTCAAACTGAGCCCCATCACGGCCAGGGAAGCCAGGAAAACCATAAAGATTATAAACAGGGCCAGCCAGGGTATGCGCAGCGCGCCCTTCAGGCACAGTATGGAACCGCCCCGCACCAGGCGCATCAAGACGCCTTCATTTTCAAAATTGCCGTCTTCCAGAATAATGCGCCCCTTGCCCTTGCGGGGGCCGATATCCCGGTAGTGCAGGGGCAGCATGACCAGGCACTCGATCAGGGAGGCCAAGAGGGCGAAGCTGATGGCCTTGGGGATGAGGGCGAAAAATTCGCCCACGGCGCCGGTCATGATCAACATGGGCAAAAAGGCGCTCACCGTGGTCAGGGTGGCCGAGACCACGGGCATGAAAACCTCGGCGGCGCCCTTGACGATGGCGTCGCTGACGCTTTCGCCCTGCTGCACATGGCGGTAGATGTTCTCCACCACGATTATGGCGTCATCCACTATGATGCCGCTGACCAGCACAAAACTGAACAGGGTGATTTCATTCAGCGAATTGCCGGTGATCTTCATGAAAACCATGGTGAACAAAAAGCTGAAGGGGATGCCGATGGTGGTGATGACGGCGTTTCTTAAGCCCATCACGTACCAGATCACCAAACACACCATCACCACGCCCACGCCCAGGTTCCAGCCCAGGGTGCGTATGGAATCCCTCACCCGGGTGGTGTTGTTCTGGGTGAAAGCCACCCGCACTCCCTCCCGCTCCAAGACCGGCCGGAAGCGCTCCACCACCTTTCGGGCGTCTTCGTAGATGGAGAGCACGTTTCCCCACGACGCCTTGATCAGGGAAAGTGAGACCGAATCCTGGCCGTTCACCGAGGCCAGGGTCACCGGATCGCGGTAGCCCAGGCCCGCCCCGCTGGCCACGTCCGAGACCCTGAGGTATGACCCGTCGGCATCGGCCCTGATCACGGTGTTCATCACCTGGTGCACGCTGCGGAAGCGCTCGTCGGCTTTTATGACGAACTCTCCGCCTTTGGACTTGTACTCTCCGGCGGGGATGGACTGATTGGCGGCGCTGAGCGCCTGGGCCACCTGGTCAAAGGTGACCCCCATGCGGGCCAAACGGTCCGGGTCCACAAAGACATGAAACTCCCGGGTGCGCTCGCCGTCCAGCTTGACTTCCTTCACCCCCCGGATCTGCCGGAGGGCGATCTTGAGTTCCTTGGCGATCAGGCTGAGGGCCCGGTTGGAACGGTCCCCCAATAGATCGACGCTCACCACCGGCAGCCAGATATCCACATCTATGAGGGTAAAGCTGGGCGGGTCCACCTCATCGGGCAGCTCCCCCACCGCGCTCAGCACCTTGAAGCGCAACTCGTCATATGCCTTTTGGTAGTCGGAGTCATCCACGAACTTGACCACCACGGCCGAGCGCTGACGGTAGGAAGTGGACCGCACGAACTCCACATTCTTAAGGTCGTCGAGGGCGTCTTCTATCTTTTTGGTGACAAGGGTCTCCACCTCTTCGGGCGAGGCCCCGGGGAAGAAACTGCTTATCACCACCTTGCCCATATTGACATAGGGGTAGCGGTCCACCGGCGAGGTCAGCAGGGCGAAGGAGCCAACCACGATCATCAAAATGAAGATCAGGTTTAAAAGAACGCTTCTGGACAGAAAGGCTCGGATAAGGTTCTGCATGGTTTTTCAACGGCCTGCTAGGTTTTTCAATTATGCGGCCCGCCTTGCCGGATGCTGTGCGGTGGTCATACTATTTCATCAGGCGGAATCGCTCGCCCGGCTTCACCTTCTTGGAGACCACCCGCCTGAGCCCTTGCGGTCCGGGTCCCAGGTCAACCACCCGCACCTGGCTTCCGTCTTCTTTTGTAAGCCATTTTTCCTGGTAACGGGTCTCCAGGGCCCGGGCCGGCAGCAGCACGGCTCCCGATGGATCGGGCATGGAAAGCTCGATTTCCACCTGCACCCCTCCGCGCATCTCGGGAAGGCCGCCGGATATGGCCAGCTCCACCTTGGTCTTGCGGGTGTGCTCATCAAAGGCCGGGCTGATGCGTTCGATGCGGGCCTCCACCGTTTTGTTCTGGTATGGGGCCCAGAGCCTGTAGGGAGATTCCATGTTTCTCAAAGCCTGGTACTCGGCCGGGCTCAGGGCGACGGGCACCAACAAGGTGTCATAATCCCCCAATTCCGCCAGCACCGCGCCGGTGGCCACCCATTGACCGGGCTCCACGCTGCGGGTGATCACCCGCCAGCCCGCCGGAGCCCGGATCACATAGCGGCTCAGGCGTTCGGCCAGGCTGTCACCCTGGGTCTTCAGGGCTTTTAGCTGCAGGCTGGCCTGCACAAGGTCGGTCTCCAGGCTGTCCAGCCGTGATTGGGATTCGCTTTTTGCCCGCACCAGGCGGCGGTAGCGGGTCACTTCCTTTTGCCAATAATTGAGGCGGGTGCGGATGCGTTTTTGCTCCACCAGGTTGGCCTCGTGCTCCAGACGGGTGAAGGTGTCATCCAGCCTGGCCATCACCCCGTCAGCCGGCACTTTTTGGCCCACATCGGCCAGCACGGCCAGACAGCGTCCGCTCACCTCGCTGACTACTTTCATGCGGGCACGGGCCCGGGTGAAGCCGCTGATGGTCTTTACTATCTTGGAGGGCCGGGCGCTGACCAGCTCAACGGGAGGAGCTATGTGAATGCCATTTTTGGTTTTTTGCGGCGGTTTATCCCGATTCTGGGCTTGCGCCAAAGGAGACAGGCCGACCAGCAAGGAAAGAAACAGAGCCAATATGAAGAGATTTTTGGGCCTCAAATTACATCCGGTATCAGACACATGAATCAGCATCCGGCCTGTATCCTCCCGTAAGCAAAAAGATTCCAAAGTGTATTTAGGATAAACAGGTTTTGGATAACTTCCAATCCTAATCTGGGCAGCAAGCCGGCATGCAGAGGCCTCATCGGGCCGGTGATCCTGTAGGTGGGCTGAATTTCATGATTTTGCTGTCTTTTAAGGCCATTTTTATTAAATGATCCTGTAGAGAATGTAACCGCATTGCAACTTTGCATCGATATCGCCATGGCATCGCAGGGGGCGCGCAGCACCCGCCGTCGCTGCGGGACACGCGGCGCAAGCCTTTTTGACCCATGAGGGCTTTTCAACCCAGGGGTGTTTGTCTTATCATATATTGATGGGCTGCCTGTCCGGCAGAATCTTGCATGAAAGGCGCTCAAGACGCAATTTCTACAAAAACGCATATTAATTTCCATGCCATGGCATAATCAACTGTATCTTGGACTCGTAAATGATAATATAAAAGTGACGGCGGGCAGCCGTAAGCAAGCAAGACAAAAAGTGAAAAAGCCGTCTATTGTATAATTGCAAAGCCGCCGGGCGCCGCAGTTGCCATGCGGTATTGGCTTTGCAGCCTGTGAGGCTAATCAATGCGTCGTGTGGTGGGATTCATTATGGTTCTGGTCGGGACCGCAATGCTGATCTGCGGGGTGGTGATCTGGGCTTCAATGTTTGAAAAAGCCTGGGAACAGGGAGGCATGGCCACCACCGGAGTGTTCTATTTCCTGCTCTTCGGAGGAGGCTTGGGCCTGATCGTTTTGGGCGGAGTCATGCTTAAGCGCAGACGTTTCTTGGAGCCCTATGAGGGGCTGCATTTCAAAGATACGGACCGGGAAGACTAATCCCGCCTTTGAGCGGCCGGGCTGCAACTGACCGGCCAACACGCTGTTTACCCTGCCAAAATAGCAGTTTAAGGCAAAATTTTCCTATCGGGTTCCGGACCGGATCCGGCATCCCCATCCATAACTACCTGATAAATATACTGATAAAAAAATCAATTTTTTGGCACCCGGATTGCTTGCTATTTGAGTTCAATAGTATGTCCGCGTATTAGCGACACGATAAGACGGCCGGGGCGAGGCACGCCCCTAACAGGCCGGCAGGACAATATGCAGTTATAGGCAAGCGGACCAATCACAAGCCCAAAAAGGACCTAATATCATGTACTCAAGGTCTTTGTGGAACGGAGTGGCGGGCATCAAGGCCTTTTCTCTCGGCATGCAGAGCGTAGCCGATAACCTGAGCAACGCCAACACCGCAGGATACAAATCAAGCCGGGCCAGTTTTGAAGATTTGCTGTACAACAACATAGCCACCGGCAGCTCGAGCTCGTCGCAGGTCGGCAACGGTTCGGTCGCGGGCAGTCGGAATATGATGCTGCAAGGCGCTTTGGAGGACACCGACAATCCTCTGGATCTGGCCATCAGCGGTTCCGGTTTCTTCATTGTGGAAGACCCCCACTTTGAAGGCAACCTCATGTACACCCGGGCCGGGCAGTTTATTGTTGATAGTGAAAACTATCTGGTCAACCCGGAAGGCTTTATACTGCAGGGCTATGGCGCCACAGACGGTGTGGTGGATCAGGGCGAATTGGTCGACCTGACCATCGACACCAGCTATTTACCGGGCATTTCGACCACCAATGTGGATCTGGGTCTGAACCTGAATGCGGAAGACACCACCATATTCCCCCAAAGCGTGGAAATAGACCCCACAGACCAGAACACATACAACTCCGCTCTGTCCTTCAATGTTTATGACGCGGACTACAACCTCCGCCAAATGCGCATCTATTTCCAGAGGATGGGAAGCACCACCACCGGTGCGGTCTGGAAGGCGGCGGTTTATGAAAACCAAAACGGGGTGGCGGTGGCCAACCCGGCCACGCCCAATAATACGTTTTATATGCAGTTTGACGGCGAGGGGCAATTGGTGGGCACCTCCGATACGGCTGCAATCGACCAGGGGGACATTTACGTATCCACCGAATCCTTCAGCGGGGTCGGGGAGTTGGTGAGCGACCGGATCGGTGAAACCATCAACTTCACGGCGGGTGGAACCGAGCAGAGCTACACAACCAACGGCAGGATCATTTTTTCCACACCCGCCGCCGTAGGGGCTCAGATAACCATAGGAGGTGATGTCTACACCTCCGCCGGAACCTCCACCAAAGAGGAAGCCGCCACCGAGTTGGCCAACGCCATCAACTCAGATCCCACCCGCGCTTATTATGCGCATCACGATGGAACCGGCGAGATCACGATTTATGGCAAGGGGGCCGAATCGGCGGCCATAGAGGTTTGGGACGGGGTGGTGGCGGATGTGGACACCACCTTGACCGCCTTTGCCAGCAATATGAACGCCGGAGACTATGCCACCGGGGTGGTCCATTTGAGCGACCTGGCCGCCGCGGGCAGCGTTGTTACATTGGCCGGAGTGCACAGCTTCACGGTTAACAGCGCCGCCACCCTGGAGGATCAGGCCGCCGATCTGGCCTCTCAGATAAACGCGCACGCCAGTTACCGGGCCGAAGCCCAGGGCAGCGATATATACATCAGCAACAACCTCTCCGGCGTGGCGGGAAACGTCAGCCTGGCAACGGATGACACCGCCGGTAATGTGGTGCTCAGCGGAGCCAGTCTGAGCAATGGGCGGGACGGCTCAGACGATTCATTGGTGAATGCCGAAACCTATGAAAACGCCGACGGCACTTGGTCGTTGCGCCTGCTCCACAATGATACCGGGGCCACGGCCACAATCACCTTGGGAACCAACACCCTGGGTGCCGGCCTGGGTCTGGATTTCAACTCCTTCACCCAAACCGGAACCGCTATCGACGGTGTTCCCATTGATCCCAATGAAGCCACCCAGACTTTCGATTTTGCATTTGACTACGCAACCATAGACCCGGACACCAGCCTGGTGGAGACCAGCACCATCACCCAGTCCGTGGCAGTAGACTTCATCCCTGAGGACTCCACCTCCACCACCATGCAGGCGGGCGCCTATTCCGTGTTTTTTGTGGATGGCGACGGCGATTCCGCAGGCTACCTGGTTGGAGTCGAGGTGGACCGCTACGGCTATATCACCGGAGAATACAACAACGGCCGCAAACAGACCATGGGCCAGGTGGCCCTCGCCACCTTTACCAGCCCCGAGGATATGCTGCGTTATGGCGATAACCTGTGGCGGGCCACCGATGCGGCCGGAGATCCCACCTTGGCGGCTCCGGGCGATCAAGACGTGGGAACCGGTCTGGTGTACGGGAGTTCCCTGGAGCTTTCCACGGTGGACATGGCCCAGGAGATGGTGAACATGATTGAGTATCAAAGGGCTTTTCAGGCCAACTCAAAAGCCATCTCCACCAGCGATGAAATCCTGCAAGTGGCCATCAACCTCAAGGACTAGCCGCGTCCGCCCTCATGAAATTTGCGGGTCAGGCCTTTGATACAATCCGCTTCAATGCCTCCCGCCAGCGGGTCAACCCGCTTCGGCTGGCTTTTTCCTGCCCGGTGACCTCGCGCCAGAAACGGGCCTCCCATTCGCCGCACAACCGGTGAATCGGCTCCCCTCCGCCCAGGGGGGAAAGCGGCATTATTGAGCGCCGCAGTTCCGAAACCAGATCCGCCATATGGCTGGTCAGGTCTTTGCGCAAAAACTCCCGGGGGCTTTTGGCCTCGCTTATCCGTTCCAAAAGGTGCCCCCAGGCGGGCGGGGCCTCATACAGCCAAAGCCATTCTTCCAGCTCTTTGCGCTCACGGACCAGCAAAGCGGCCTGCTCCGCCACGCCGGGGCCGAAAGCCAAAAGCCGCATGACCGGATTGCGGCTCATGCTGGAATAGCGGAAACTGTCCATGCCCCGGCATAGGTTAACCAGGAGGTCCCGGGCCTGGGGAGAGAGCTGGTCAAAGGCGCGGCAGGCCGGGCAGGTCTCCCGGGCGCATTTTTCCTGAAAACCGGTGGCCGTGCGCAAGTCTTTGCCCTGGTTTTGGGCGGGGTGGTAAAGGCACCCCACATTCTTGCCCCTGGAATCCAAAAAGCCCAGCCCCGGGCAGGAAAAGCCCACGATGGGCTTTGCGGGCAGCTCACCGGCCAAAAAGGCCTCCCGGTTTTGGCTGAACTGGCGCTTAAGGGATTGTTTGTGGTCCGCATGCTCATAGTCCGCCGGGCGGATGGGCGGGCAGCAGGCGAAGCAGCACAGGTCGTCATTTGGGCGGCAAAGGGAAGGCCGGGGCATGCGCTTGATCCTATGGGTAGATTTTCAGCCAGGCGCCCGGTTTCCAAAGCAGCCATAGGGCGGGCAGCAACATGAAAAAATCCCGCAACGCGGCCTGGAACCCGGCGGGGTGGCTTTGCTGGCCGGGGAAACAGCCGCAGTCGAACCCGGCTCCGGTGAACCCGGCGTATATCATCAGCCCGGTGAACATGGTCAGCATAACAGCCACCCAAAAGGCGGCCGCCCGGTGCATGAGGCCGATCAATAAAAGGCCGCCGCAAACAATCTCCATCCAGGCCAATGACGCGCTGGCCGCATTGACCACCCATATGGGAAGCAGATCGTATTTGGCCATGTCCAGGGCGAAAGCCGCCGGCCACCATACCTTGTCATAGGCGGCATAGATAAACAGCCAGGCCAAATAGCCCCTGCAGCCCAGGGATATAAACTCACAAATCATCTTCATGAGCTTTTTTTCTTCTTGATGCGTTCACGCACCGGATATCCGGCCTGTTTCAGCTCAGTGTAGCCCGCTTTCAGCACATAAACCTTCGGCAGCCCGTCCCGCCGCATGAGCTGGGCCACCTTGGCTTCCGGGGCCCGGCTGAAATAGCCGCCGTACACCACAACCGCCGGCGCGGCCTTGACCATCTTTGCAAAAAAGGGCCACATACGCTTCCACTCTTCGGGAGGCAGATTGAGGGCCTTTTTCACATGCTCCACCTTGTAATGCCCGGCGTCACGCGCATCCACAAAAGCGGCCCCGTTTTCCCAGAGCTTTCTGGCCTCACCCGGCCCAATGGTCTCATACAGGGGTGAGCTGATCTCCGGCGGCAGCCAGCCGATGCCCTGGGGCATGAACAAGTTGAAGCAAACCCCCAAAGACAAGGCCAAAATCAGAACAAACAGGCACTGGAAACGGAAACAATTCCTCACGGCCAAAGCTCTCCTTTGAAAAAAAGCCAATTGAAGTATAACCCAATCCGGACTCTGGCCAAGGAAAATGAATCAATATACTCCCAAAGGACACCTTGTGCTGAAAGACTTCTATCCGTACAATTGGCCGGGTGAACCACACGCAGGTTGGAGGAATCATGCAGTCAAGCTGGGAATCGCGTTACGCGCTGAATATGAAGGATTTTCAAGGCTATTCAATCGGGAAGCTGTTCAAGTACCTGAATGATCCCGGAATCATCTCCCTGGCCGGCGGCCTGCCGGCTCCCGAGATGTTCCAGACCGACAAGATGCAGGAAGCATCCGCCCGGCTGCTGGAGTCCCGCGCCGCCGCTATAATGCAATACAGCGATATCTCGGGTGAAGACTCGCTGAAAAGGGCGGTGATGGATTACCTGGCCGCGGACGGCTCCACGGTCTCGGAAGAAAACCTGCTCATAACCACCTCGGGCCAGCAGGGTCTCGACCTGGCCGGACGGCTTTTTTTGAATCCCGGGGATATAGTGATGCTGGACCGTCCCACCTTTGCCGGGGCCATAGTGGCCTTTCAGATGCAAAAGGCATTATTCGCCGGGGCGGACCTGGAGCCCGACGGCTCCAATCTTCTTGCCATGGAAGAGATGTTGAAGGCCTACCAGCGCATCAACCAAAAGCCCAAATTCATCTATGTGGTTCCGGACTTCCAAAATCCCACCGGCATCAGCATGAGCCTTGAAAAACGCCGGGCGCTTTTGGAGCTGAGCCGCCGCTATGATATCCCGGTCATCGAAGACAGCCCCTACCGCGGGCTGTATTACAGCGGCCGGATACTGCCTTCGCTCTACAGCCTGGACCAGGAGATGGGCGGCGGGCATGTCATAGGGCTGTACACCTTTTCAAAGCTGTTCTGCCCCGGCATGCGGGTGGGCTTCAACATCGGCCCGCCCGAGGTGATCGCCAAGATGACCTGCATCAAGGAGGGCAGCACCCTGAACACGCCCAGGTACAACCAGGACATCTGCACCGCGTTTTTGACCCAAATGAACTGGCAGGGGCATTTGGAGCGCTGCCGGGATTATTACCGCGAAAAGCTGCAGATCTTCCTGGACGCCCTGAGCGAGAACTTCCCGCCCGAGATGGGGGTGAGTTGGACCAAGCCCGAGGGAGGGCTGTTCTGCTGGCTGACCCTGCCCGAAGAGATAGACGCCAACGAACTGTTTTACGACGCCCTAAAATTTAAAGTGGCCTTTGTGCCCGGCGACGCCTTTTTCGGCGAGAATCCGGACCATAACCGCATGCGGCTGAATTTCTCTTATCCCAGCCGGGAGCAGCTCAAAGTGGCGGTCAAACGCCTGGCCGAGTGCGTCAAGGCGCGTATGGCTAACCCTCCGGCGGCATAGGGCTCTTGGCTTAATTAAAGACGAGCGCTGGGTGTAAAAATAAACGCGATTATATACTTGACAAACCCAACCACTATTGCTAGGATATAAATATCCCCGCAACAAGCGGCAACTTGAAGCAGGGATTAACCAAAACCCTGATGATGGAGCATCAAGGCCATGGCTAAGAACAAGAATAACATGCAATCACCGCACTTCCAAGACGAGGACAGTGCCCGCGAGTACCTCGAAAGTATTCGCTGGCCCGGTGGTCCTGTCTGTCCTCATTGTGGCGGAACGGAAAATATATACCGTCTTGAAGGACAGAGTCACAGGAAGGGCTTGTTGAAGTGCGGTAATTGCCGCAAGCAGTTCACCGTGACCGTGGGCACGCTATTTGAGCGGAGCAAGATCCCCCTACACAAGTGGCTGCTGGCCGCCTATTTACTCTGTTCCTCCAAAAAAGGAATCAGCACCCATCAGCTTCACCGCATGCTAGGGATCACCTACAAAAGCGCGTGGTTTATGACTCACAGGATACGAGAGGCCATGTCCGATCCCGTATTCACTGATAAGTTGGGTGGATCCGGCAAGTATGTTGAGGCCGACGAGACTTATTGGGGAAACAAGGGCAAGCAATGGCCGGGCGCTAGGGGTGCGGCACACAAGGAAAAGATATTTTCCCTGGTTGAACGCGATGGAAACGTGCGTTCTTTCCATGTGCCAGCAGTCAACGCCGCAACTCTAAAGCCCATAATTAAAGAACAGGTTGAGTGTGATACGCACGTAGTAACTGACGAATTTCGTGCTTATATGGGCTTAGAAAAGGACTTTACGGCCCACAGCGTTGTATGTCACTCTAAAGGTGAGTACAGCCGAGGGCCAATCTACACCAACACCATTGAGGGCTATTTCAGCATTTTGAAACGGGGATTGACTGGCGTGTACCAGCATTGCGGCCCTCAGCATCTACGGCGCTATGTGGGCGAGTTCGACTTTAGGTACAATAACCGCAAATGTGATGATGTTGAGCGCACTGTGGTTGCATTGCGCGGCATAGAGGGGAAGCGGCTTATGTACCGGGACTCATCCTGTCCCTTAGCGGGAGAGGCTTAGAAATGGCCCAAATAAAATTTCGAGTAGAATTAAATAAGGGCAAAAGAGGAATACCCCTTAGTAAACTGGCTAGTTTTTCTAATGGGTTTCAATCCTTTCTTTCTTCTTTGGCCGGTGACGTCAGCCTAGACACCGACCCTGATAAATGGGTAGCGTCTAATTTTAAAGATGGGTGCGTTGCCTATGATATTCAGTATGACGATGAAGTAAGCGACGAAAAAGGTGGTGAGTGCGAATCCAAAATAAAAATAGTGGTTTCGGGTAATTCCAATGCCATTCAGAACAGTGGATTGAAGCCAGAAACCATCCAAAAATTCGCCGGTGTGGTGGCACCCACCCAACCCGGTGAGGTTGTTCGGATAGGCGTATATGGGAAAAATAGAAAACGCAAGAAATGGTTTGAGGTAACCAAAGAAAAGGTAAAAAATATCCCTACGTTTCCGGTGGACGCTGAAGTTATCGAATATTATGGGGGTGTTCAGGGAGAAATTGTTTCCTGGTTTTTAAAGCCCTCTAGGCCCAGTGAAAAGCCATGGTTTTGGCTAAGAGATTCTTCTGCGGACACCACCATTAAATGCTTATACCCCCCAGATCTACATCTCCAAGTAAGCAAACTCACCGAGACCTATGACGGCATTATTCATGTCTATGGCCAAATAATGGCCAGTGTGGACGAGGATAAAATAGAACAAATTGAAGTAGACAAACTTGAAAAAGCCGAAACCTTCTCCAATGAAGATTTTGAAAAGTTCTTTGGGTGTGCCCCTAACCTCACCAAGGGGCTAACGGCTGCGGAATACGTCAGGGGGTTGCGTGGGAATGGCAAACAAATCGAAACTTAAAGTCTATTTCGATACTACTTGTTTTATAGATGCGGCCCAACACCAAATGGGGGTATCTCAAAACAAAATTATTGAAGCCCAAGTGTGGTTTTATAAAAAAATGTTAGAGGCAAGCAGGGCTGGCGATATTGAAGTCTTTACCTCAATGCTTACCGTGACCGAAGCTTTATTTATAAGAGATGATGACGACAATAAGGTCCACAATGAAGAGGTTAAGAGACTATTTAAGGGCCTGCTTACGTCGGGTAAGGGTGGGGTAACGCTGATTCAGCCGCATTTGAGGATAGTGCTAAGAGCACGCGATTTTAGGTGGAAAGACGGCGTTAATTTAAAACCATATGATAGCGTACACTTAGCCTGTGCCCTTGATAGACAATGCAGCGAATTTATCACAACCGACCCCGATTTCCTAAACAAAGCTGATGTAATTGGAAAGTTGGGCACTAAACCCATTTTGGCCCCGGAAACCATAGCGCTTCCTGCAAAATATAGAACACAGAGCATGGTGGAGGTGGATGGGTTTGTTGATGGTGCAAAAAACAAACGAGCAAAAGATGATGAAAAATCAAAAAAAAGAGTCAAAAAGGTCTCCCCAACCGGAGGGGATTCCGTTCGAGAGAGTGGTAAGAACCCTACTGAACACACCCCCAAAGAAAAAGCAAAAGGATCGCCACCCCCATCAGCCTAATCCTGAAGCCGCCAAAAACCCTCCCGCCGAATAGCTTGGGCGGACCTTGGGTTTTTTAAGTATATAATCGCGAAAATAAAACTTAGCCCAGCACCCGTTAAGCCGATTACCAAAAGGACGCGTCAAAAACCGCCCGGCTATCCCTTCATGAACGAGGGCACATACTCCCGGGCGTGCTCAAACATGGCCACCACATTGTCCGTGGGCACGTCGGGCTGGATGTTGTGCACCGCGCAAAGTACATAGCCGCCGCCTTCGCCAAGTTGTTCTATACGCTCTTCGACCATGTTTTTCACATCCTCGACGCTGCCGTGGGGCAAGACCCTCTGGGTGTCCATGGCCCCCCAAAAGGCTATGCGGCCGCCATACTTTTTATTCAGCTCAACCGGGTCCATGCCTGCGGCGGAAACCTGGATGGGATTGATGATATCTACTCCCGCCCCGATCAGTTCATCCATCAGATGGGCCACCGAACCGCAGGTGTGGAACAGGATCTTGGCCGGGGTCATATCGTGGATAGTGCCAAAATAGGTTTGGTAGCGCTCCTTCAGATGCTTGTTATAGTGCTCCATGCTGAACTGGGGACCGTTCTGGGCCCCCAGATCATCCGCGGTCAGGATGATGTCAGCCTCCGGGCCCAGTTCGGCTAGGATGTTCTTGCACACCTGAAGATTGACCTCAAACACCGCATCAAAAAGGGCTTCGACCAGTTTGGGGTCGCGGACCAAATCCATGTACCAGTCCACAAAGCCGCGCAGGTATTGGGTGGGGTGCACCACCGGGGCGGGCACGGCCAGCACCGCCGCGCAGTCCGTATGGTTTCTGATCCAGTTAAGCTGCTGTCTTAGGGGCCTGATCCAGCCCGGATCATCCGGGTCGGGCCAGGGATATTTGGCCAGATCGGCAATGCTAAGCTCGCCCTGCAGGGGAAACTCAACCTGGTCGAAATAATAACCTCCCTTTGGACGCACCCTGGTGCAGCCCCACAAATCGATATACTCGTAATCACTTACAATCTTGGCCGGGGATCTATCCGGCGCACCCATGAATATTCCCCGGGTGTCTATGTCAAGCGCCTCTAGAACCGGCTCCTCCAGCTTTACGGTGCGCATCATCTGGTTGGTGAGCTGAATCTGCGGCTCCATGCCATAGTGGCGGGCAAGTCTTTCATAGCCTTCCACCACAATGCTGGAATCCACGGTGGAGCCCAAATCAAGGGGCACCATGTCCGGCTGCCGGTGGGATACCGCGGCCATCAATCTTTCACGATGAGTCATGACTGCTCCAGGGGATGAGTGTACAAATTCCAGATTAATAAAACATTCGTGCACCATCATATAATAGTGATGAGGCCGGTAAATAACAAAAACGCTTAACCCGCCCGATTTCACAATCAGCAGGCCGGATATAGGTTAACACAATTGGCCAGCAAACTGCATTTCCCCGGGCAGCAACCAGCCCGCCCCGGGGCGTTACAGGATTTCATAGTTATTTTGCACATACACGGTGGCGCAAAAGGCCTGACCTGGGATAATATTAGGGGTTGATGGCCGGGATTTGACCGTACAATATGAACCTAAAAGGGCGTTTCTTTTCGAGCCACCTGCCCATGACCATACAAGAAGCTTGCGACATACTGGAAGTTGTCCCTCATTCCAGCCCAAAACAAATCAGGGACGCCTATTTTGCCTTGGTTGAAGTGTGGCATCCGGACCGGTTCGGCAATAAGCCGGAGTTGCGTGAAAGAGCCACCGAAAAACTTAAAGATCTTAATCTGGCCTATGAGCTGCTCTGCCCCCGGGGCAAGGATTGGGAAGTTCCCGCCAAACAGGATCAATCCAGATCAGGGGCGACCGTCGCCGCGGGATCTGACAATCCGCATGTGCTGGTGCGTTGCGTAAGCTGCCTGCACCTCAACCGGGTGGTTTGTTTCGGCCCCGGACTGGTTTGCGGAAATTGCGGCGCAAGCCTTTCCCTTAAGGGCAAGCATTCCGGATTCCGGCCCGATGGCAGGATACCCTGCGGAGA
Source organism: Desulfarculaceae bacterium (assembly GCA_963675675.1). Taxonomy (GTDB): domain Bacteria; phylum Desulfobacterota; class Desulfarculia; order Desulfarculales; family Desulfarculaceae; genus Dethiosulfatarculus. The sequence goes on along the minus strand of OY776512.1, from coordinate 4,056,886 downwards.
CGACGCCTGCCTGGGGGTCATCGGACTGGACGGGTATTGCACGGTCTGCGGCTTGACCTTGCAGCAAAGCAGCCAGCTTTTCGGCCAGCCCGCCGGAAGGGCCAAAAGCCGCATGCCGGCCAGGATGGGAATCACCCTGCTTATAGCCTTTTTGCTGGTGGTGGGGCTGGTGAGCGGCATATCCTCCATGAAGGGTGCCAGTGTGCTGGACAGTAAAGCGGCCCCGATGGCGAATCAGGCAGATCCCGGGCCGGCCGTCCAGGCCAATTTGCCCGGACCGCTCACCGCACCGGCCAGTCCCCTGGAGATTGACGACCTTTTGCGCACCGCCTTTTTCGAATCCGGCGGCCAAAAAAAGGAAAAGATCAAAGCATACCAGCTCAATCTGCGCACTTTGGGATATTACACGGGCCGCATCGACGGCAAATACGGGCCCGACACCTATAGCGGTCTGCGGGATTTCATGCTGGATTTCAATCTCCCCAGGTTCAAGCTGACCGCCGATGATCTATTGCGCACCTTGAATGTTCAGGTGCGGGTCCAGGACGTGCACCATGACTGGACCAGCCTGCATCAAAACGGCAAATTCGAGCTTTGGGTTAACAGCCTGGAGCCCCAAAAACGGCTTGCGGCCCGGGAGATTATTTTCTCCGACCATGCCGAAGATATCATCGCCCTGGTCAAATCCCTGAAAAAGAATAACCGCCTGGCTTCCATGCCATGGCCCCAGCCCTCGGCGCGCAACTGATCCTGTCTTCCGGAAGGCTTAGGTAAAAAGCCCGCCCCTCTATTTGATAATGCCCCGTATTGCGGGCAGCAGGGCTTGCACCCCTTCCTCCAAGGGCCGGATTACCGGGATTTGCAGCCTGGCTTGCAGCTCCTCTTGAGCGGCTTTAAGCTCCGCTGGGCTGCCGCCCCAGCCATTTAAGCAGACCGCAATGGTCGTGGCTCCAAACATCTTAATCAGCTCTATCTCATCCACCGGGTCCGCAACGCGGCATTCGGGACGCTCCACCCCCTCTATATAGGTATGGAACGGCATGTGCTGCAATATGACATGCTTGGCGTCGCCGGACAGGATCAGTTCGGCTCCGCAGGGCCCAAAGGGATTGCGCAGGGCGGACTGGCCCTCCAGCAGGATAAGCTCCGGCTCAAGCTCCCGGGCGCATGCCACAACGGCCTTTTCCAGCTCGCCGCTGACAAAATCATTGGGGGTGGCGTCCAGGATGAAACCGTGGGGATATCCCTGCATCCAGCCGGTCTGTCCGGTGTAGATCATCTCGGTCTTGATGCCCGCTTCGCGGCACATCTCCATGGTCAGGCGGCAGGTGGTGCGCTTGCCCACCGCGCAGTCGGTGCCCAATACGGCTATGCGGGGGGGGCGCACCCGATAGATTTCCCCCGTGAAAAAGGCCAGTTCCTCCACCGGCTTGGGCCTGCGGATGTCCACCAGCCTTGCGCCCGATTTTTTTGCGGCTACGGCCAGTTCGGGATAAGCGCCCAAAAGCTTGTGCATGCCGGAGACCAATGAGATGCCCAGACCCGCCGCTCGGGCCAGAATGGGCAGCCAGGCATCCGGAAGTTTGCCGCCTTCGGTGGCCACGCCCACAATGGCGTATTGGGGTTTTTCGGGCAGTTCTTCGAGCATTTGCTCTAGGCTTGCGAAAACCGGAATGCCCCGGTTCACTCCGTCCAGGACCTCTCCGGCATCCCGGCCGCTGAATTTGGAATCCAAAACCGCAACCAGCTTGAAACGCTCCGAACCCCGGATGAGGCCATGGGCGGTCTTGCCGTGGTCGTCGTCCAAATATCCTTCCGTAATCACCATTGCTGTGGATGGCATGTCTAATCCTTTTGGGCAAATCCCGAGAATATGCTTTGCTAGTCCAATGGAGTGACGCCCAGGCCGGGCGCATCCGTGGTGCTGAGCATTCCGTTGTTCAGCACAAACCCGCCCTTGAACAAATCCCGCCCCAGATCCAGGCTGCCGTCCAGGTCCAAAAAGCGGGTGGCCGGGGAAGCCAAGGCGGTGTGCAGGGACGCCGCGATGCTCACGCAGCTTTCATCATTACAGCCCCACATGAGCTGTATCCCGGCCAGGCGGGCGGTTTGGGCCATGAAAAGGCCCGGATTCACCCCGCCGCACTTCATCAGCTTTATGTTGTATATGCCAAAGGGCCGGGGTTCGTGGGTGCAGGCCAGGGCGTCCCGGGGATCTTTCAGGCTCTCATCCCCGGCGCATATGGCCCTCAACTCCCCGGGCAAACCCCGCATCTGCTCCACCAGGCCGGCCTTTATAGGCTGTTCTATCAGCTCCAGTTCCAGTTTTTTGGTGCGCTCATGGAAGACAAGCAGATCATCCAGGCTGTAACCCTGGTTGGCGTCCACTCTGATGCCTATGGCCGGTCCCACTTTCTCGCGCAGTTTGCTAAGCCGCTCTATATCCTCTAATAGATCGTCGCCGATCTTCACCTTCAGAATACTGAAACCCATGCCCAGGTATTCCTCCGCATCGGCCAGGGATTCTTCCACCGATGAAATGCCGATGGTGATGGAAGTGGGCAGGCTTTGGTGCCTGCGGCCCAGGATGTCCACCAGCGGTGCATCCAGGTATTTGCCCGCCAGATCATGCAAGGCCATGTCCACCGCGGCCAGGGCCCCGGGACGGCCCGTGAGCACGCTCTGCAGCTCCCGGATCAAGGCGGGCAGACGGCGCAGGTCTTTGCCCAGCACCAGCTCTTCAAGGTGCCGATCAAGAGCGGCTGCGCAATCCGCTAGGGTCTCACCGGTTACGCTCCCCCCCGGCGAGGCCGCGCCATAACCCCTGAGGCCGTTTTCCGCCTCCAGAATCACGAAGTGGTTTTCCACGTCATAAAAGGTTCTGCCCGCAATGCGGTAGGGCCTGGTCAGCTCCATCTGTTCGGTGAAATGCTCGGCTTTGCTTATCTTCACAAGTAATCCCCTTAATACCGGATGGTTAATCCACGAATGCCGATCTTAGCCTGTTTGAGCCGTATTAGACAAGCCGCAATTGGGGCTGGCCCCAAAGGCGAGGCATGAACCAAAACCAACCGGGCGTGACATAACAAAGCGCCTGGCGCTTGGGGTGCGCCGGGCGCTTCTGGCCGCTGGATAAAACAGGCGTTCAGCCGATCACCGAAAAGCTGGAGTCCGGGTTGATTTCGCGTTTGCGGGAATAAAAACCCATGTTGAAGTCACGTTTCAAGTAGCGCATTTTATAGACAAAAGGATCACTGTCATGGTCATGTCCGGCCTCGCATGCCAGGATCAGCTCGGCCATCATATCACCGGCCACCGGGGCGTTTTTGTACTGGTTGCCGCTGGTGCCCACCGCCATGTAAAAGCCGGGCAGGTCCGATTTATCGTAAATCGGAATCCAGTCATCCGCCACATCGTACAGGTCGGTCACCCCCTGGGGCTGGTTCAAAACGGGCAGGCCCTTCATGCGCTGGGCCTCGCGCAGGTTCTGGGTGGTCCACTGCTCGCTGAAGCCCTTGTTGTAATCATCGGGGTCCACCCATTCGCGCCGGTCGCATTCGGGGTCCTCGGAGCCCACCAGCACGTTGTTGCCCACCTCGGGGCGGGAGTAGCAGGCAATGTCGCCGTCCGAGATTATGTAGCCGTAGTTGCCCCAGTCGACGCCCTCGGGCGCGGGGATATGGCAGACCTCCTGTTTGAGGGCCCTGGTCTTGATGTTCATGCCCTCTTCCACTCCGGCCATGCGGTTGATCTTGTTGGAATGAGGCCCGGTTACATTAACCACCACATCGGATTTGATCACGCTGCCGTCGGACAGCTTCACCCCGCAGGCTCTGCCGTTTTCCTTCAAGATATCCACGACCTCGGCATTGAAGCGGAATTTGCCGCCCACGGCCTCGGCGGCTACCTGCACGTTGTGGCTGGAAAGCTGGGGGTCATTCACATAGCCTGATTCGGGAACCCAGATGGCTCCGGATATGTTGCCGCCGGAGGGTTTGCCGAAAGCGGGATCGCTTTTCGCCTTGGGGGGATAGTAGGCCTGCAGGTCCACATGGGGCATGTAGCGTTTTATCTCTTCGGGCTCCAGATCAAAGTAGGCCACCCCCAGATCGTCCAGGGCCGCCATGACCCGGCTCAGATAGTGGTTGGTTTCTGTCTTGAACACCAGGCATCCGGTGTTGCGGTAGATGGCCAGGCCTTTGGGATCGTGAGCGCCCAGGCCGAGATAGAAGGGCCAGTCCTGCCAGTAATAGTATCCTTCCCGGGCGGTGGCCACGCCGTTGGGGGTGGAGTAGTGAAACCGGATGATAGCACAGGAGTTGCTGGTGCTGCCATAGCCGGAGGTGGGCAGCTTATCAAGATTCAGGGTCTTTTTACCCCGTTTGCTCAGTTCGAAGGCCACGCAGCACCCTATAATTCCCGCCCCGATGATTATGGCATCGTACTTTTCGCTCATGGTTCAGTATCCTTTGATCCGTAAATTCAACCGTATAACCTGTAAACCGCAATGGATGCGGACCCGCTCGTGCCAATCAAAACGCCCCATGGCATGGGAACCGGGCAAAATCCGCACCGGTTTCAGATATCGCTCATGCGTATGCCTTTGGGATATTCGATGCCGTCCAGCACCGCCACTCCCTGGTCGGTGATGCCCAAACGGCCCTGACCCATCAAGTCCAGGGTGAGGGGGAAGATGACCCAGTCGCCCTTTTCCTTCAGTCGCTCTTGATGCTCATCACAGATAGGGGCCAGCCGTCCGGGTTCCCGCCGCAGCTCACTTAGAGGCGCGGGCAGTTCCACGGGCACCGGATCACTTACCATAAGCAGGGGGCCTGAATCCACGCCCAAATCGGTCCACAAGGTGGAAGAGCGCAATTCCGTCTGTCCGGCGCAGATGGCGTCATACACAGCGTTATCGCCCACAAAAACCCGCATGCCCCGGTCATCGATTATGGAGAGGTCAGCCGGGTGCACATTGACCGCCCCCGGCAGGGTCAAAAAGCTCATGTAGCCGCCCAGGGCCAGTACATCGACCCGGAACGCCTCCGTCAGCTGGGCCGCCACCCGGTCATAGATCTTGCGGGCGGCCATGCCCTGCTCAGTGGCCACGCTGCGGCTGAGTCCGCCGATTTCATGAAAACGTCTGATATCATAAGCGAAGTAGGGCAGTCCATACTTATGGGCTATGGCCTCTCCTCTGCATTTGCCGTCGGTGCGGTCGCTGAAGATGAATACAATTTCATAGTGCCCCGAACCCCGCTCCAACAGCTGCACCACGTTGCTGCCGCTGCCGGACATGAAAGCCGCCACCCGCATGGGCCGTCCGGTCCGGACCGGATCATATAATTTTTGAGCCATTTTTATCACCCTCTCCACTTGATATCATCAACCACCCCAATCTAGGCCGGGAGCGCGCCCCAGGTCAAGCCCGTATGGTTTGCAAGGCGGGCCGGCCTGGGTTAACATGGCTCCATGCAGCAATTGCAGCCTGACAAATGGAGGCCGAACAGGTGAAGGCCTTTATCGATTCATTGCCGCCTTGGGCCTTTTATCTGGGTGCGGTGCTGGCGGCATTGGCCCTGGTGGCCCTGGTGGGCTGGGGTGCGGCCATCGGCTACAGGAAATACATCGGCAAGCTGCCTGAGGAATAGCCTTGAAGGGGGGGCATGATGTTAAACCCGCTGGGAACGTGTCTGTATCTAAAGAAAAAAATCAAACAGTTTAAGGAACAGGCCGACCGGGAAGGAAAACTGGACTGGGAACCCGGCCCACCTTCAGAGAAGACGCCCTTCCTGGCTAAGAGCATTCTCATCTATGGAGGGCTGGCTTGCCTGCTTGCCGTTATTCTAATTGCGATCCTTGTCCAGCGACTCTAGCCCGCATATTTCATGGGGGTTGGGCGGCACTCCGCAACAAGCTAGTATTTATGGGACCCATATAAAAAAGTCCCTTCATTTCTCAGGGACAATTTGCATCCGGGCCCGGCACAGCCAGCGGGCCGGAGGCAAGGCGTCCGGCAAGCAAGCGCCGCAGGTGTAGCCTTTAGCTACATCGAGGCGCGAACGCAGCCGGCAACGCAGCATATGGACCGCTGGCGCAGCCGGACGCGCAACCTTCGTGAAATGTGCGGGCTAACCGTAAAAAAAATGAAAAAAGCCTAAAGCCGAAAAACAAAATTGCCGATCAGGTATTTGTAGACGGTTTCCTGGCGAGGTCCGGGCACCTTTCCAAGCCCCGGCCGCGCAGCGCCAGGCCACCTAAATTTTATGTCAATAAACGGCCAGGGAAGGCCGGGGGCCAATGGGCCTTGCAGCAGGGATGGTCTAGGCGGAGGCGTTTGCCCCTCCGCAGAGGAGACCTATATTCCATGTCCCTGAATCCAGACCTTGACCAAGCCTACCTGGATCTGGACCTTCCGCCCGGCGCCGGTTTGGAACAGGTGAAAAGCGCCTACCGCCGTCTGGCCAAGGCCAGCCACCCGGACCTTAACCCTTGCGCCAGCGGGGTAATGATATCCCGCATCAGCCGGGCTTACCGGGTGCTGCAAGATCACCTGGGCGGCGGCCTGAGCGCAGGCCCGGATTCTCCCCCAACCGGCCCGGGCCAAAGCCATGCCGCGAACCAAAAGCACCCCGTACGCTGGCGTCTTCTGGGCGTGAGGCGGCGGGCCTGCGGCTTGGTCTATCGGGTCGAAATCAGCGGACGGACCCGGACCATCAGCCTGCCCCTGCGCAAAGACGCCGCCTGCGGTCATTGCGGGGGCAAGGGCGAACGCATGATCCTGGGCGGTAGGGTGCTTTGCCCGGCCTGCCGAGGCAAGGGCATGATCACCAAATCCGTCAGGGTGGAGCTGGATATGCCACCGGCCTGGAGCCATGGCAGCCGCTTTCCTTGTGCGGAACTGGACCACGAAGGCGAAAAGGCCTGGCTGGAGTTGTGGCAGCCGGCGGATGAAGGGGGGCGTAAATAAATGGGCGGCGCACCCAAACGGCGGCCCATTGTGTTTTATGTGCTGGGCCGGGACAAGAAAAACCCTGTGATGCCCCAAGAGCCCCTGGGGCCTTTGGCCGAGCCGGCCGACCATCCCGAACAGCAGCCGGCCCAAGAGTCCACCTATGACGCACGGAGGGACAAAAAGAAAAAGACCCGGGGGTTTTTTCTGAACCGTTACATATATTAAATGCGCCGCCGCCCGGCGGCAAAACCATGCCCAAAGCCGTTTTGTTCTTTTTCCTTTCCGGGCGTCATCATAAAATTATAAGTAAAAGCATACGGATGGGGCCCCGCCTCAAATTCGGGGTTCCTATCCGGTTCAGGTAATGGTTTAATCAGCCCATCAGCCCCATTGACCTGGGCCAAAGTGGCCGCAGGCGGGGCCGGGAACCGGAAACCTATGAACAATTAAGATATGCCATGAATTCTTCCTATGGTTACAGTCTACCCCGCCGCCGCATGGTGGAAGGCCAGATAGCCGGGCGGGGCATCAGTGATGTCAAATTATTGGCGGCCATGAGCGACATCCCCCGGCATCTGTTTGTAGATGAAGCCCTGGTCTCCCAAGCCTATGAGGACCGCCCCCTGACCATCGGCCAAGGCCAGACCATAAGCCAGCCGTACATGGTGGCTCTGATGAGCGACGCCATGAAGCTGAGAGGCACGGAAAAGGTGCTGGAGATCGGCACCGGTTCGGGATATCAAACCGCTATTTTGGCCCGGCTGGCCGATTGGGTCTATTCCGTGGAGCGCATCAACGATCTATCCAGACAGGCCCAAAAGGTCATGGAAAAGCTCAAGATTTTCAACGTGAACCTCCGGGTGGGCGACGGAACCCAGGGCTGGAGAGAGGAGGCCCCCTTTGACGCCATCATGGTTACGGCCGGTGCGCCGCAGCTGCCCAGACCGCTGTTGAAGCAGCTTGGCGAAGGCGGACGTTTGGTGGTGCCGGTGGGAGACCATACCGTGCAAAGGCTCAAACGGGTGACCAAAAAGGGGGATGATTACATTGAAGAAGACCTGGGCGGCTGCCGTTTTGTGGACCTGATAGGCGAACACGGCTGGCAGCGGGGCTGAAAGGGATCATGGAGCCCATCAAACTGATAAGCGTGATCGGGGCGGGCTCCCCCTCGCCCCAGGCAGCCGGAAACGCCCATGAAGTAGGCCGTCTTTTGGCCCAGCGGGGTTATGGGGTGGTTTGCGGAGGCTTGGGCGGGGTGATGCAGGCCGCATCCCAAGGCTGCTCCGAAGCCGGAGGCTTTGTGTTGGGCATAGTGCCAGGCATAAATGCTTCTTCCGCCAATCCCTACTGCACGGTGGTGGTGCCCAGCGGCATGGGCCAGGCCAGAAACCTATTGGTGGTGCTTAGCGGCCTGGGGGCCATTGCGGTCAGCGGCGGGGCCGGAACCCTGTCCGAGATAGGCCATGCCCTGAAAGCCGGCAAGCCCGTGATCAGCCTGGGCTCATGGGATCTCCCGGGCGTTGCCCAGGCGCAGGACCCGGCCCAGGCCGTGGATATGATCCTCCAGGCCGCCGGATGAAAAGCGGGCCGCCTTGCGATAAAATTAAAGTAATTACTTTATCATTCTAGCCTATGCTTAGGGCAACCTTCCGGGCAAGCTCCCGCACCTTGGCCTTGGCTTCATCAAGATCCAGGGTCAACAGGCGGCGGTCATGCACCACAAGCTCTCCATCCACCACCACATGGCGCACATCCGCCCCCCGGCCCGCATAGACCAGGGCCGATGCGGCCTGATACCAGGGCGTATGGTTGGGGCTTTTTAGATCCAGCACCACCAGGTCTGCGCTATAGCCTGGCTCCAGCCTGCCGGTCCGCTCCAGGCCAAGGGCCCGGGCCGATCCCGAGGTGGCCATTTCCAGGGCCTTTTCCGCAGGCAGAGCGGCGGGATCAAGGGCGCTCACCTTGGCCAGCAGCGCCGCGCTTTTCATCTCGCCGAACAAATCCAGATCATTGTTGCTGGCCGCGCCGTCCGTACCCATCCCGGAGACCACCCCCGCTTCATGCCATGCCGTCACCTGGGCCACCCCGCTGGCCAGCTTCATGTTGGATTCCGGGCAATGCACCAGGGCCACCCCGGCCGCCGCCAGCTCCGCAAGCTCTTCTTTTTGCAGCCAAACCCCATGGGCGCAGGCGGTCAGCTTGTCCAGCACCCCCAGTCTGGCCAGGTGCTCGGTGGGACGGCAGCCGTACTGATCCTGCATGATGGCGTTTTCAGACTGTATTTCGGCAAGATGGGTGAAAAAAGGCGCATCCAGGCCGACGGCCAGATCCGCCGCGCCGGTCAGGGTGTCCGCTGAGCAGGTGTAAGGCGAATGGGCGAACACACCCGGAATGATGCGGGAGTATTTCCCCTGCCAGTTCTCTATAAACTCACGGGCCACCACCAGCCTTTGGGACGGCTCGGGCACCCCGGGGGCCGGAAAATCTATCACCCCCTGGGATAGGACAGCCCGCATCCCCGACTCCTCATAAGCCGGAACCGCGCCGTTCATGCAAAAATAGGCATCGCCCACACAGGTGGTGCCGGAAAGCAGCATCTCAGCCGCGGCCAGGCGGCAGCAGGCGTTGACCATATCTTCCGTGACAAAGGCGGCCTCGGTCGGAAACATGACATTTTGCAGCCACTGCTCCAGGGGCAGATCATCCGCCATGCCCCGGAAAAGCACCATGGCCCCATGGCAATGGGCATTGACCAGGCCGGGCATGATCAGCCCTCCCGCCGCATCCAGCTCACGCCTGGCCTCCGAGGCGCCGGCTCCGGCCGCATCCCCGGCATAAACCACCACGCCGCCGGATATCTCCACCGCGCCCCGTGGCCAAAACCCGCCCGCACCGGCCCAGAGCGGACCGCCGCTCACCCGCAGATCAATGCTAGGTTCCATATCCCAACTCCTTAACGGTTTCCTGCACCTTGGCCATTGTCCGGGCCTCGTCCATCAGGGTAAGCTCCCTGTCCTTCATGAGCACCTGGCCGTGGCAGACCGTGTGTATTACGTCCGATCCCCGGGCCGCATAGACCAGGTGGCTGTATGGGTTGTACATGGGGGTCAGGTGGGGCTTGTCGGTGTCTATCACTATCACATCGGCCAGAGCCCCGGGCTCCAGAACCCCCAGCCCCTCCCAGCCCAGACAGGCCGCACCCTGGCTGGTGGCCATGCGGAGCACATATTCCGCCAGTGCGGCGGTGGGGTCCAGGCTGTGCACCTTGTGCAGCTTGGCGCAGATATCCATCTCGCCCAGGATATCCAGGTCGTTATTGGAGCAGCAACCGTCGGTGCCTAGGCCCAGGGCCACGCCGTACTTGGCGTACAGGGGCAGCGGCGCAACTCCACAGGCCAGCTTCATGTTGGATTCCGGGCAATGAGCCACCCGGGCTCCGGCCTGGGATATGCGGGCCACCTCATCCTCGGTGAAATCCACCCCGTGGTCTATCCACAGCCTGTGGTTCAAAATGCCCGCCGCTTCCAGATAGTCCAGGGGGCGTTTAGCGTAGCGCTCCATTATCTGGCCGGTTTCGAATGAGGTTTCCGCAACGTGTATGTTCAGGTCCGAATCAAGCTCCCGGCTCATGGCCCCGGCTTTTTCCAAAAGTGAGGGCGAGCAGGTATAGGGCGCATGGGGCATGATGATCCCCCGCACCCGGGGATGCTGCTTGTATTGGGTGATAAGCTCCCGGCTCAAGGCAAAACCGTTTTCGATTTCACCGTAGTTGGGCGAAGGAAAATCAAACAGCACCTCGCCCACCACGGCCCGCAGGCCCGCATCGTCCGCAGCCTGGGCCACCTGGGGGGCGAAGGGGTACATGTCGCAAAAGGATGTGACCCCGTTTTTGATCATCTCCGCACAGGCCAGCATGGCCCCGGTGTAGACCGCCTGGCCGTTAAGCTTGGCCTCCGCCGGAAAGACATGCTCATTGAGCCATCTGTCCAGGGGCAGATCATCCGCCATGCCCCGCATGAGGGTCATGGCGGCGTGGGTGTGGCAGTTGATCAGTCCGGGCAGGATCAACCCCCCCCGGGCGTCGAGCGCCGTACCGTCTTGGTTGGGGGCGTTTCCCATGGCCCCCACATAGCTTATGCGCTCGTCTTCTATTACAACCGCCCCGTTGGGAATTATCTTTCCCGCCTGGTCCATGCAGAGAACCGTGCCGTTTGAGATGCTCAACCTGTGCATTGTGCCGCCAGCTCCATTGCTATATGAAGGTTCAGTATGCAAATGTAGCACGGAGCGGGGCCGGGTAAAAGCCATAGCGGCCAAATAGCGGGGATTCAAACTTAGCAGGGCTAGATGGGGATTTTAACTTGCACTAAGCCGCCCGATCGGATATATACGATGAGTTCCGGATAATTGAGGAAGGATTACCATGGGTAGCGTCATAAAGAAGCGGCGTAAGAAGATCCGCAAGCATAAGCATCGTAAACTGTTGAGGCGTACCAGGCATCAACGCCGCTAGTCTCTCATCAGGACGAAAAAAATCTGCACATATCAAACCCCGGGTGGCGGTGCGCCATCCCGGGGTTCGTGCGTGATTGATCCAAAGCGGCCAGGGGTGTTTGGCACCGGCGGGACCGGGCGACGCAAAGCCCCGGCGGCCCCTGATTACATTAATCGCCGGCGACGGGCAAAAAAACACCCGCGCTCCGGATTGGGGCGGCGGGTCTTTTAGGTCATAGGCCGGTTCAATAACCGGGCCGTTGGGGGATTATCTAAAACCGGGCAATACGGCGCTTGAAATACCTGCGCTGTTTCAGCACCCTGGCGATATACTGGCGCACCTCGCGGGCCCTGGATGCCTGGCTGCCTTTGCGGACCGCGGTGGGGCCGGCGTTATAGGCCGCCAGGATCAAACGCTCATTGCGCTTGAATACCTTGCTCAGCCAGGACAGATAGCGCACCCCGGCCTCAATGTTGGCCTCCGGATCAAAAGGGGCCACCAGCCCCAGATGCTCTGCGGTGCTGGGTATAATCTGCATAAGGCCCATGGCCCCCCGGTTGCTCACGGCATCCGGGTTGAATGTGCTTTCCACCTGAATCAAAGCCATTATCAGGCTGGGGTCTATCTTGTAGCGCTTGGCCATTTCCTTGACCGTGGGCCAATAAAAACGCTGGAGCACTTCGATATCCGGCAAACTGCCCGGGCCGTTGGGGTCGTCTTTTCCGGCCGGTCTGCTGAGCGGTTTGATTCCATGTCTGATGCTGAACTTTGGCCCGGGTTCGCTGAAGGCCATGGCCAGCACAATCGGTTTGCCGGGGTTGCCCAGGGCCGGCTTCAGGTTCATGGGCTTTTGGAACACCTCCAAGGCGCTGGCCCGGCTTATGCTCAAACCGGCGCCATGGAAGCTTAGCGGGGCTAATGCCAGCCCAAAAACCAAAACCGCCGTCAAGGCCGCAGGGCCAAACAGATGTAACCGGCTCAAACCTTTAAGTTTGGCCGGCAACTGTGATGCCTTTGGCGACTGTCTCAACGCGGGCCGCAGCCGGGGCGGCCGGCTATATTGGGTGGAGATACAAATCTCCTTACTTCTGTGTAACATGCGCGGAAGTGTGATGACATTTACAAAAATGTCAAGCATTTAGTTCATGAGAATAAATCCGAGTTATACAAATGCAGAGATTAACAGAGGTTAGACAGCAAAAAATTTGATTTCTTTCAGATAAATTGCCTATTATTTAAAACTTCATGCCGTTTTTTTGCACAATTGGGGAATTGGAAGCCGAAATGCAGCAAACCGAAAAAGTCGCCGAGGCGGCGGAGTTTATCCGGCAAAAAGCCGGAGGGGATTTCGCGCCCCGGGTGGGCATAACCCTGGGCACCGGTCTTTCCCGGCTGGCCTCCAAGATCACAACCCTTGCCAGGATTCCCTACCGGGACATCCCCTATTTCCCGGTCTCCACGGTTGAGAGCCATGCCGGGGAATTGATACTGGGTGAACTGGCCGGCAAAAACGTGGCCGCCCTGGCCGGGCGTTTCCACCTCTATGAAGGCTACTCCCCCAAGGAGATCACCTTCCCCATCCGGGCGCTGGGCCAGCTGGGCCTTGACTCTTTCATCTTCTGCAATGCGGCCGGCGGCCTGAACCTGGACATGCGGGCGGGCAAAGTCATGCTTATCAAAGACCATGTGAACTTCACCGGCCAGAACCCCCTGGTGGGTGTAAACGTGGATGAGTGGGGCGAGCGCTTCCCGGACATGAGCCAGGTTTATGACCCGCAATATATGGACCTGGCCCGCCAGGCCGCGGCGGATGAAGGCATCACTTTGTATGAAGGGGTGTATGTGGGCCTCAAGGGCCCCAGCATGGAGACTCCGGCGGAGACCGCCATGCTGCGGGGATTCGGCTGCGATGCGGTGGGCATGTCTACCGTGCTGGAAGTCATCGCGGCCAAACATCACGGCCTGCGCATAGCGGGCTTTTCGGCCATAGCCAACATGAACGACCCAAAGAACATGCAGCCCGCCCCCATTGACTTGGTGATTCAAAACGCCGAGAATGCCGGGGAGGATTTGGGCCGCCTTATCTCCGGCCTGCTTAGCCGCATGGAGTAAGATCCAACCGGGCCGCTTTCGGCTTACAAGCTGCCTCGCCTCCGCTCCATCCTGAGCAGGTGGTTCCCCGCGGATTATCCGGTGCGGCTTTCCGCCGGTCCGCCCCGGCTGGCCCCACATCTCCGCCTGACAGGCTGCATGGCCAAGCGTTGCGGGGGCGTCCCTTCCCCGATAGAGCTATAGCCACTTTAATTATTTGATTATTAAGCATAAAATATTACCAATATGCACAAGACAAAAATCAGTCCGCCTCATATTTTGCTGTCTTTGCAATATAAATTAAAAAAATTGATTGTATTTAGCCTCTGAAGATTACAAAGATGAAGCCCGATACACTCACATGAAATTCCATTAACACGGACCGGACTTTTGATTTGGGGTGATCCCGGTATTTGGATATTTTCACATCTTACACATTTATCAAGTGCATAATATTGAACTTTCAGAATTTTTACTCTTGCAAAAAATTACTGACTTGCCTATTAATGAAGATGTGAATAAATATGTAACGCTCCCTTGTTAACCAAAACCGAATCAGGGAAAAGGTCAATATGGTGCGTGGTCAGGCTCATAAATCATCATCCATTCTTCTGGTGGACAATATACAAGACCATGTTGATCAACTGAGCGGTATGCTCACTGATGCCGGATATTTGGTGCATGCAGTGAGTAGTTATGTGCAGGCATGCCATAGACTGGATAGTCAGTTCTATGATCTAGTTTTGCTTTCCTGGCAAATTCCTTCTGCACAAGAGGTTGCCCTGCAGATTTGTGATCACTTCCACGATACAGAGTTATTGGTCATGACTGGGGAAGCGCGGCCGGAAGAAGCAGTGGAAGCCATGCGCCTTGGGGCCTATGACTATCTGCACAAAAATGGGTGCCGGGACAACATTATTCAGGCGGTAAACAGATGCCTGGGGTGCCAGGCCCCATCGGACATCCGCAGCGAACGCAAAATCTTCAGCAGACATGCCTTTGACATGCGTGATTTTGTGGGCCACAGCCAGGCCATGCAGGAGGTCTTCCGGCTGATCCACAAGGTCGCGGCCACAGACGCCACCGTACTCATCATGGGGGAATCCGGCACCGGCAAAGAGTTGGCCGCCCGGGCGATCCATCATCTTTCCCGGCGCTGCTCCCGCCCTCTGATACCGGTGAACTGCGGAGCCATTCCAGAGGACCTTTTGGAAAGCGAGCTTTTCGGACATGAGCGGGGAGCTTTCACCGGGGCGGTGAAAAGCCGCATGGGCAGATTCGAACTGGCTGAGGGCGGCACGGTCTTTTTGGATGAAATAGCCGAGATGTCACCCATGCTGCAGGTTAAGCTGCTGCGGGTTTTGCAGGATCATTGTTTCGAGCGTATCGGCGGAGTCCGCACCATTGATGTGGACATACGGATCATCGCGGCCACCAACCAGAATCTGAAGCAGGCCGTGAAGAAAAACCGCTTCAGAGAAGATCTTTACTACAGGCTCAATGTGGTGCCTATGCTGTTGCCGCCTCTGCGGGAGCGCAGAAGCGACATACCCTTTTTATGCGATCACTTTATGAAACAGCTCAACCGGCGACCGGGCATGAACCGCCTGCGGATTCACTCCGACACCCTGGAATTGCTCACGCGGTATGACTGGCCGGGAAATGTGCGGGAGCTTGAGAATCTTTTGGAGCGCATGGTGGTCTTGGCGGACGGCCCGGTGCTGGAGCCCGGGGATTTACCGGCCCACATGCTTTCCTCTTTGGGCGAAACCGCCAGGGCCAAAAGCCCCCAAAGCCGCTTGATAAGCCTGGAAGTGCCCGAGGACGGAGTTGATTTCAATGCCCAGGTGGATGCGTATGAACGGGTGTTGATAACCCAAGCCCTGGAGCGCACCGGCTGGGTGAAGAACCAGGCTGCTGCACTATTGCGCCTCAACCGCACCACCTTGGTGGAAAAAATCAAGAAAAAGGGTTTGACCCGGCCCATGGCCAGCTCTTGACCCGGGCCTGGGTTGAATGCAATAGACCGTTTTCATTTGTCCCGGGGCTTTGCTTTCTTTGGGGTGACTGCGGTGCAGTGGCTGCTGACTTTCAGCGTTTGCCGTGCTCAAAGGATCGGGGCTGATTTTTCCTGTCCTTCGATGCACGAATTTTTATCTTGCAGGGAAACTGACAATTCAGACGGCGGAATAATCTGCCGGGATTGCTGGCGCTTTATACCTTGTGGCGTCGATATTTTGACGCTTGGCTGTCCCCATGGAATATGCGGCGCGCCGCAAGGTGCGGGTTGCAATTCCTTAGACATGCAATATATTTGGAATAAAGGCGCCCGGAGGCAGGGAGGATTTGGCGGAAAACCCTTGGCATTGAGTTTGCATCTATAAAGACGTACACCGCTTAAAACCTGGCTTAGGAGCCTTGCCATTATTGCGCAACTGAAATACCTGTGCTCTGCTCTTTTTATGCTGGCTTTACTGCTTGGTTCTGTATGCCCGGCGGATGCCTATGTGGTGGACAGCATCCGGCTGAAGAGCGGCAAGCAGGACAGCAAACTGGTGTTCAAGGCCGACGGCACCTTCAAGTTCCGGGTGGACTTGGCCGGACCCCAGACTGTGGTCCTGCATCTTCCCAACGCCCACTTGGCCACTGACCTGCCATCGGTGAACAACGACCGCCTGCTAAAAGAAATCAAGTCCGAGGTTAAACCGGACGCCATAGTGATATTCATAAAAACCCGGGCTCCCGGGGTTACGGTGCTGCCTTCCTACGAGGCGGTGAGCCACAAGCTCACCCTGGAGTTTGGCGGCCAGCCGGATTTCGAAGTGCGGCTGGAGCCTGCTGAAACCCAAACCGAAGCAGCGCTCCCATCCGCGAAACCAGCGCCGGACGCAAGGCCAACCCCGCCGAAGAAGGCGGACAGCCGGGAAATAGCCCCAAAGGCTAAGCCAGAGGCCGATGCCCCGCTTGCGCCTCCCGCGCCGCAGCCTAAACCGGAGCCCCCTGCCAAACAGGCCGATTCCGCCCCCGAAACGGCAGCCCAAATAAGCCCGGGCAAGACCGTGATTGCCGCCATACCTCCAGAACCAAAGGCGGAAATCCCCGCCGGTCCCTCAAAGACGGCGGCGCCTCCCATTCTTCCGCCGCCCAAGCCGAAGGCCCCCGCAGCCGAGGCCGGACCCGAGACCCCGGCCGGGCCGGGAAAAGCGCCGCAGGCCCCAATGCATGTGGCAAAGGGCATCATACCGCCTCCGCCGGAACCGGAACCGGCGGCCCCGCCCCCGGTCCAGACTCCAATAACCGAAACAGCACCCCAGGCAAAGGCCCAGCCGGAAGAGCCCGGGCCAAGTCCGGCAGCCGAACCGGCCCCGCCCCAAGCGGCCGGGTCAGCCCGGGAACCGGAGGTTCCGCTTGATCCGCCGCCCCTGGTGCTGGGCATCCGGCGGGGCACCCATGCCGAATACACCCGCATTGTGCTGGACAGCGAGGGTCCGCTCAGCACCCATCTGGCCCAGGACGGCCGCAAACTCGTTTTGAGCCTGGAGCGCGGCCGGCTCAAGGAAGGCGCCGCCATAGCGGACCCGGACGGCAGGATCAGCGGCATCAAGGTGATTCAAAAAGATCCACTGCGCCTGGAAATAGGCCTGAAGGGCTATTTGGACAAGCACAAGCTGTTCACCCTTCAGCAGGGCAAAAAGGTGGTGCTGGATATTGAGGTGACCGACAAGCCGCCTCAGAAAACCCAAGCCAAGCCGAACCAGGCCCCGGAACAGGCTCCAGCCCCGGATATGGAAATGCCCGAGTCCCCGGCGGTGCAGCCCCAGGCAGATATGAAAATCCAGCCGGCCGGAGCCGGATCTTCAGGGCCCGCCTCCCCCCCGGTCCAGGCCCCGGACACCGGCTCGGCCGAAAAGCCGCCTGCCCAGACCGCCCCGGAGCAGCCCGCCGCCCCAGCCGTGCAGCACCCGGCTACGGCGCTTACCCCGCCCGAAGCGGCTCCTGCCGGTGGACAGCCGGCCCAAATTGCACCGGCCCGCAGGATCGCCCTGCCCATGCCGAAGCCCCCACGGGATCAGGCGGCAGGAGCCCCCCTGCCCGCAGCCGGGGCCATTGTAATAAGCCAGCCCGCCAAGGCGCCTAGAACAGAGCCCCCGGCGGCTAAGACACACCAAACCATGTCCACCGCTAAAACCGCCCCGGAACCGGCGGCGGCCAGGGCTCCGGCCATGCCCCAAAAGGCTCTCCCCAAACTCAGCGATATTATCCGGCGTCCGGCGGCGGAGATTCCCCAGGCCAAAACCGCACGGGTCAATCCCAGGTATCCCGCCTTTGCCCAGGGCGGCATTCCCCCCATGCCCCCGCCTCCGCCCACGGCCCGCCCCCGTGGACCGATGTTTAAGAAATTCGCACAGTCCGTCAAACCGCCGCCGCAGGCCAGTGTGATAATCGGCCCGGGCTCAAGCAATGGAACCGTGCTCCGTCCCAGCACCAGCCAAGTGATCCAAAAGGTGGTCAAGGCGGAGAGCCAAGAGCAAAAGGAAAAAGCCCGGAAACCCGGGCCGGTAGTGCGCCCACCCCAAGCCGCCCTTTTGGGCGCTGCCGGCAAAGAGGATGCGGAAGGAACCAGAGCCTTTGAAAGAGCCAAGGCGGAGTTTGATTCCAGGCTCTATAAACAGGCTTATGAGGCCTTTGAGCTTTTTCTGAAGAGCTATCCCAAACACCGCCTGGTCTCTGAAGCCCAGTTCCGCCTGGCGGATGCCTATTTCAATATGCACGAGCGGAAGTTTTTGCCTTTTTATCCCGAGGCCATGCAGCACTACCAAAAGGCAATAGATAATCATTCCAAATCGGATCAGGTTCCCTGGGCCCTTTTGATGATGGGCCGGGCCGCCATGCTGGGTGGAGAGCCCTATAAGGCCGCGGGATATTTTGAGGTGGTGGTTGAGGATTATCCGGACAGCGAATATGTGCCCCTTGCCCTGGTGCAAAGGGCGCAGGCCTTTTTGAACGACGGCAAGGTAACCCGGGCCTTGGAGGAGTTTCGCAAGGTGGCCCAGCGGTTTCCCGGCAGCCGTTACCGCAAGGACGCGGACTGGGGGCAGGCCCAGGCTCTGTTCAGCATGGCCCGTTTTCAAAGGGCCAGCCTGCTTCTAAAGGATATGGACCGGCGCGACCCGGAGCTGCGCATCAAAGAACCGGAACTGCTCTACTACATCGGAGAGGCTGATTTCCAGCAAAAAAGATACGCGGAGGCCCGGGCCTATTTTTTGTGGGCTCTCAATATAATGCCCAACTTGCCTGACGCGGACATTGTGCTCACCAGGGTGGGGGACACCTACAAGTTCGAAAACGACCATCTGGCCGCCAAGGATATCTACCGCCGGGTGGTGAACCTGTTCCCGGATACCGACGGGGCCCTGGTGGCCCGTCTGCGGCTGGCTGAATCCCCGGTCAAAAGCGAGCATCCCTATGAAATTTTCGAGGTGAAAGCCACCACGGACGCTTATAAGACCTACCGCGACATAGCCAACACCCACCCCCAACGCGAAGTGGGGCAACTGGCCCGCCTGAAGTTGGGGGTATACCACTACAAACGCAAGGAATATCAGCAGTCTCTGGAAATGCTCAGCGGCTTGCTCCATGACAACCCCGGAACGGTTTTCAAGCCCCAGATATCCTACACCGTCAATCTGGTCGTATTGGGCATACTGGAGCGCTTGCAGGCCGAGAACAAGCCCTTGCAATTAATGAATACCTACATGGAGCACCAAAGCTCCCTCACCCGGCCCAACGGGGACCGGGTGCTAAAGATGCTGGCTTGGGCGTATGAACAAAGCGGCTGGTACAAAGAGGCGGACAACCTCTACACCAAACTGATCAGCCGCGGGGTGGTGGATTCACCCATAAAGCTGAAGCTGGCCCGGGTGCGCCTGAAAAACTTCAAATACAAAGGGATTCCCGGGCTTTTGGGAAAGGATGTCACCCAGGACCTCAAGGGCGGGGACCTTGTGGAGGCTCATTCCATTTTGGGCCGGGCCCTGCTCAAAACGGGTGACCCGGCTTCGGCGGTGGAAAAGCTCAAACTGGCGGTGAGCCAGAGATCCGAAGGCACCGAAGCGGCTAAGGATTTTTATGCCATGGGTCTGGCCCTTGACAAGCTCAATAAGCCACTGCAGGCCCTGGACTCCCTGGAGCGGGCTTCCAAGATACTGGAAGCTGATTCTTCCCCCACCGGCAAAGCCCTGCACTATCTGGTTGCCATGGATGCCGGGGGGGTGGCCGTGAAGGCCCGCAGAGTTGATAAGTCGGCGGAATTTTACCAAACCGCCGAAAAGGCCGCCTCCAGCACCCAGGCAAAAGGACAGGCTCTATACTGCCTGGCCCAGTCCAAACAGGAGGCAAACGACCTCAAGGGGGCCGTGGGGGTCTGGCGCAAGCTTGCCCAGTTGCGGGTGGAGCCCTGGTCCGGCATGGCCGTCAGGCATCTGGAGGACATGAAACTGGCTCCAAGCCTGGTCCGGGTGGGTAAATAAAGGCGGTCCCGGCGTAAGAGGCTAACTTATTCGGCTCATTAATGATTCACATCCGTTGCCCGAATGGCCAGGGTCCCGGATTGGGAGTATAATAACAAGGCTGAATGGCACAACATTTTTTCTTAAGGGGATGATCTTTCAGGGGCTGAAAGAGTCTGAAAGCAATTAGCTGCGATGTTATCCGGTGAAGTAAAACGCATACTGGTCGCAGACGGGGATCAGGAACTGGTCAAAAAACTGGCCGGCTACTTGAACCGGGCGGGCTATGAGATCAAGGTGTCCACCTCCGGCGCAGACGCCCTGGCCATGTTGGAAGACGACCCCACTTTCGACCTAGTGGTCACGGCTTTGAATCTGCCCGAGGCCGACGGCATGGAGGTTTTGCGCCGGGTCAAGGCGGTGAACCAGGCCATTCCCGTGGTGGTGCTCACCAGCCAGGGCTCCGTAAAGGGTGCGGTGGAGGCCATGCAGGCCGGGGCTGCGGATTTTCTCTTGAAGCCGGTGACGGTGGAACTCATGGAGGAAGTGGCCGCCCGCATGCTGCGGATCAAAAAGTCCCAGACCCACGGCGGCGGACCGAACCGGCCCATAGTGACCAATGATCCCCGCATCCGCAAACTCCTGGAGATGGCCCGGGCGGTGGCGGATTCCAAGGCCACCGTGCTGATCAGCGGAGAGTCAGGCACCGGAAAAGAGCTGTTCGCGCGCTTTCTGCATGAGAACTCATCACGCCGCAGCGGAGCCTTTGTGGCGGTCAACTGCGCCTCTTTGCCGGAAGGTCTTTTGGAGAGCGAGCTTTTCGGCCATGAAAAGGGCGCTTTCACCGGGGCGGTAACCCGCAAGGCGGGCAAGTTCGAGCTGGCCGACGGAGGCACCATACTGCTGGACGAGATCAGCGAGATGGCTGTGAGCCTGCAGGCCAAGCTGTTGCGGGTCTTGCAGGAAAACGAAGTGGACCGGGTGGGCGGCAAGAGGCCGGTGCCGGTGGATGTGCGGGTGGTGGCCACCACCAACCGGGACATGGCCGAGTACATAAAAAAGGGCGAGTTCAGGGAAGATCTGTATTACCGCCTTAATGTGATTCCGCTTAAGATTCCGCCTCTCAAGGAGAGGCCTGACGATATATTGCTTTTGGCGCAGTATTTTTTGGAAGTCTATGCAGCCGAGAACAACCGCCCCGGCCTCACCCTGGGTGAAGACACCAAAAGGCTGCTGGTGTGCCAAAGCTGGCCGGGAAACGTGCGCGAGCTGCAAAACAGCATGGAGCGGGCCGTGCTGCTCAGCAGCGGCGGAGTGGTCACGCCCGAAGCGCTTTTATTCGAAGACGCCATGGCTGCGCCTCTGGCCGCATCCGCCGCGGGCGGAGGCGGCAGCGCGGACGCCCTGGGTCTGCCTCCCACCTTAAAGGAGGCCGAGCGCCTGATGATAGACCGGGCGCTGGATCACACTGACGGCAACCGCACCCATGCGGCCAAGATATTGGGGATTAGCGTGCGCACTTTGCGCAACAAGCTCAATGAATATAAGGAAGGCAAGACGGAATAAGCCGGCCAACCGGGGCCGGGCTGAAAGCGGCGAGGATTTTTAAAGAGCAAAATTAACCCTGTTTTCTTTACTGGAGGAATTTCCTGCCCACCTGGATGGAGGCAAATACAAAGCGGGCGATGTTGGGCTTTTGAGAAATTTTTCAGACAACATGCTGAAAAACCAGAATATTTTCCATTTGGCCGTGGAAATTGAAGAAACGGGAACTGGCACGCTGCTTGCATAAAAAATGCGCAGCAAGCCTCGGCAGAAGATTTAAGGAGTAACCAAATGGTGCCCATAAAACTTTTTGACCAAACAACCAACCTGTTGGAAGCCACGCTCGACAGGAGGGTTGATTCCCACCGTTTCATCTCCCGCAACTTGGCCAACGTGGACACCCCCAATTACCGGGGGAGTAATCTGGAGTTCCAAAAACAGCTCCGCACCGCCTTGGACGGCGGAGTGCTGCCCGCGTCTTTGGCCAAGACCCATCCGGACCATATGCCCTATGCGGAGTCGCGTCCGTTTGAATACGCGGAGGCCGAGAGCGTGGACACCGGTCCGGTCCACCTGGATATCGAGATGAGCCGGCTGGCGGAGAACAACTTGATGTTCAACGCCATGGTGCAGCTATTGCAGAAAAAGTTTCAGGGGCTCAAATCGGCCATCACAGAAAAGGCAGGAGGATAAAACATGGATTTGGTCAGCTCCATGGAGATCAGCGCCAGCGCGCTTAGCGCCCAGCGCACCAGGCTGAACATCATCAGCCAAAACCTGGCCAACGCCAACACCACCAAGATGAATGGCATCAAAGGGCCTTACCGGCGCCAGATCACCGTATTCAGCGCCCAGCCTTTTGTCAGTCATCTGGAGGCGGCCACGGGCGGTCCGGAGTATGCCGCGGGCAAAGACCCCCGCCAAGGGGTGGTGGTGGACGGCATCTATCCAGATCAGTCCGACTTCAGGAAGGTGTATGACCCTCCCCATCCCGATGCGGACGAAGACGGCTATGTGCTCTATCCCAATGTGAATGTGGTCACCGAAATGGTGAACATGGTTAACGCCAGCCGCTCTTATGAGGCCAACGTTACCGCGGTGAACGCGGCAAAGCGCATGGCTCTTAAATCCTTGGATATTCTGCGCTAGGAGGCTCGACAATGTCCCTGGGAAACATAAACGGCATAGATCCCGGCTCCCTGCACAGCCTCACTCCCAAGGTGGAGCCGGAAGAGACCGGGACCAAAAGTTTCAAAGACTCGCTGGTGGGGGCCTTCAACCAGGTGAACCAGATGAAACTGGAAGCGGATCAGGCCATCGAGGATCTGGCCGTGGGACGCCGCAAGACCATGCACGAGACCATGATTCAGGTGGAAGAAGCCAACATAGCCTTTCAGATGTTCATGGCGGTGCGGGGCAAGCTCATGACAGCTTATCAGGAAGTCATGCGTATGAACTTCTAACCGGCCGCCTCTGAAAACGGCCCCTGGGCCCAAATACAGCGTTGGCTGCATTTTGAAAAGATGTACATGTTTTTTAATATTCATGGCTTTTCAAGGTGCAACCTTATTATGCGTGGAAACAAAGACGCTTTGAAAAAAATCCGAACTTTAGAAAAGCGTGGAGAGACAAGGCCATGGCCGAGGCAGACCAACAGAAAAAACCCACACTGACTCATTACCGCCAAGCCTTTGCGGATATGCCGACCGGAAGGCGCCTGGGCCTTTTTGCCGTCCTGGCCCTGGTGATGGCCAGCTTTGTGGCTATGATGTTCTGGCTCAATAAACCGGACTTTCAGACCCTATATTCCGGCATGAACCCAGGTGACGCCGCCAGCGTGGTGGAGCAGTTAAAAGAATTAAAAATCCCCTACAAGCTGGAGGCCGAAGGTACCACCATTCAGGTGCCCCAGGCATCACTTTATGAAGCCCGTCTGGCCATGGCCAGCGCTGGTCTGCCCAAGGGCAGCGGGGTGGGCTTTGAGGTCTTCAACGAGGTAAAAATCGGCACCACCGATTTCGTGCAGCGAATCAATTATCAACGCGCCCTGCAAGGGGAGTTGGCCCGCACCATAGCCAGCTTCAGAGCCGTGGACACGGTGCGGGTGCATATCGTCATGGGTCAGGAAAGCCTGTTTGTGGAAGAGGAGAAAAAGCCCTCGGCCTCGGTGGTATTGGGCATGAGCGGCTCCAGAAATCTCAACCAGAAGCAGATCCAGGGCATAGTGCACCTGGTGGCCAGCGCGGTGCCGGACCTTACGGCGGACCGGGTGACCGTGGTGGATGCCCAGGGCAATCTGTTATTCAAAAAAGATGCCGACAGCGCGGAATTTCCCGCCGGCATGACCGCCAGCCAGCTGGAATACCAGCGCACCATAGAAGGCGCCTTGAAAGCCAAGGTGAAATCCATGCTGGAGCAGGTGGTGGGGCCGGGCGGCGCGGTGGTGCAGGTCTCCACTGATATAGATTTCACCCGCACCACAACCACCGAAAAGCTGTTCAACCCGGACCAGGTGGCGGTGCGTTCCGAAACCCGCAGCAGCGAATCCAGCCAGGATTCAGCC
Organism: Desulfarculaceae bacterium; assembly: GCA_963675675.1. Taxonomy (GTDB): domain Bacteria; phylum Desulfobacterota; class Desulfarculia; order Desulfarculales; family Desulfarculaceae; genus Dethiosulfatarculus. The sequence continues at coordinate 4,032,728 of OY776512.1, read as the reverse complement.
GGCAGCCCGGGCGGGTCGCCGGATCAGCGTTTTGATCTTGCCCAGAGAAACGCCACCCCCAACCGCGCCGGCGGCGCTGCGGGCGCGGCCAAGTCCCAGCGGGAGAACGAAACCACCAACTTCGAGATCAGCAATACCGTGCGCCAGACCACCACCGGCATCGGAGGCCTCAAGCGCCTCAGCGTGGCCGTGGTGCTGGACGGCCCATATAAGGAAACCACCAGCCCCGAAGGCGAAGTGACCCGCACCTTCACCCCCCGCGCTCAAGAAGAGCTGCGCCAGATCACCGAACTGGTGCGTCGGGCGGTGGGATACAATGCACAGCGGGGCGATGAGATCAGCGTGGTCAACGTGCCTTTCGCCCTGCCCAAGGAACTGGGCACTGCAGCGGTCATGGGCTGGATGGATTATGTGGAAAAATACTCCAAACCGGCGCTCAATGTGGCTCTGGTGCTGCTTTTCTTCCTTTTCGTGGTGCGTCCTTTGATTAAATACTTCACCAGCCGGGCCACTGCGGTGGCTGAGCAAGGCGCTGCCGGAGCGATCACCACAACACCCTCGGGCGCCCGGGTGCGCCAGGTGGTGGTGGGACCGGGCCAGGAGTTGGCCTCGGGCCAGGAACTGGAAGGCGAGCCCGAAATGTTGGAGGCCATGACCACTCCCCGCAAGGTGACCACCCGGGATATGATTTTGGCTCTGGCCCAGCAAGACCCGGAAAAAACCACGGCGGTGCTGCGGGCCTGGATAAGGGAAATCTAGCCCGACGGGGCTGGATGATGCAAAGGCTCTCTGTGGGAGCTTGAAGACCGAGGGAACCGGCCCCTTTATATAGTGTGGCCTTGTGGGCCATTTAAGGGGATAATCAGGTTATAGGACCATATAGACCGGTGATAAAACGCGGGCGGCTTATTCAAGGGGCGAAATGCTTCTTGGCGGGTCGGTAAAGCCGTGGAGTTGGCTGCCAGTCAGCCAAGGAGCAGATTGTTATGGCCGCTGTTGACAGTTACACAGGGGTGCAAAAAGCCGCTATTGTGCTCACCACATTGGGCGAACAGTTCGCCGCCGAAATCTTCAAGCAATTGGATCAAGAAGAGATCCGCAATGTGGGTATTGCCATGAGCAACCTGGAGTCGGTGAACGCCGACATCGTGGACGCTCTTTTGAAGGAGTTTCTGGAAAAGCTCAAAAGCGAGATCGGGCCCATGATCGGAGGCGACACCACCGCCCGCCGGGCCATGGCCCTGGCTCTGGGTGAAGACGCGGCCAGCGGCCTTTTTGAGGAACTGGACAAGGCCAAAGAGCCGGTGCCTTTTGAGCGCATCAAGCATGTGGACTCAAAAACCCTGGCCGGCTTTATAAAGAGCGAACATCCCCAAACCATTGCAGTTATCCTGGCCCACATGCCCCAGATCAAAGCCGCTGAAATTGTAAAGGAATTTCCTGAAAACCTGCAGTACGACGTGGTGATGCGTATGTCCAACCTGGAGGTGATCCCCCCGGGCATCGTGGAGGAGGTCATCGACAGCGTATTGCAAAAAGAGATTCTGTCCACCGAAGGCCTGGAGGCCAAGCGCCTGGGCGGCGTGGAGAGCGTGGCCGAGATGCTCAACAATGTGGATAAGGCCACCGAGGAGCATATTTTCAGCCGTCTGGAGGAAGACGACCCCGAACTGGCCGAGCAGATCCGCAATCTGATGTTCGTCTTCGAAGACCTCATCGCGGTGGACGACCGGGGCATCCGCTCCTTGTTAAAGGAAGTGAAAAACGAGGACCTGACCGTTTCGCTCAAGACCGCCAGCGAAAAACTGAAGAACAAGATACTGGGCAACGTCTCGGAGCGGGCCGCCGCCATGATCCAGGAAGACCTGGAGGTCATGGGCCCAGTGCGCCTTTCCGAGGTGGAGGAATCCCAGCAGAAGATAATCCAGGTGGCGCGCCGCCTGGAGCAGGAAGGCAAAATCGCCATAGGCGGACGCGGAGGCGAGGACACCCTTGTCTGACCCCAAGACTAAAAGCGGGACCGAGCCCACCCTGTTTAAGCTCAATGAGCTGGACCCGCCCCGGGGCAGGCGGAAGCGGGAAAGGGCCCCCGGAGCCCATAACGGCATCAGCGATTTTCATGCTTTGTTCGTGGACGGCAAGGTGGTGGACCCGCGCAAGCAGGCCGCCGATCAGGCCAAGGCCATTACCGAAAAGGCCCAGGCCGAGCTGCAAGACGCCAAATCCCGGGTGGAGGCCATCAAAAAGGAAGCTTATGAACAGGGCTATGAGCAAGGCGTGGCGGAGGGCAAGGCCGCGGCCAGCGCCCAGATCATGGCGGCCTGCGATAATCTGGGCCGCACCGTAGAGGCTCTGGAACGGCTCAAGACCCAGGTGCTGGCCGGGATGGAAGACGAGATAATCGCCCTGGTGCAAGCGGTGGTGGACCGAATCCTGCTGATGGAAGGAGCGGTGCACCCGGAGCTGGTTTGCCAGGTGGCCAGGTTCTGCGTGCGGAAGCTCAGCGAGTCCGACGCCCTCACACTAACCTTGAACCCGGCGGACCTTGACGTGGTGGAAGAATTCGCGCCCCAAATCAAGCAGGGGCTGGGGGCCTTGAAGCTGTTGCACCTGGTTACGGATGCTTCGGTGCACCCCGGGGACTGCCGGGTGAACACTGCGGAAGCCCAGGTGGAAGGCGGCCTGGAGACCAGAAGGCAGCGGATATTTGAGGTCTTGGACGATTTGACCCAGCGCTCCGAAGGTCTGGACCTGGAAACCTTGCTGGCCAAAACGCCTCCGGGCGTGGAAGCCATGCGCCAAGAGGCGTCCCAAGGCAAACCCACCGTCACCCCCGATGATTTCGGTTCACCGGGCCTTCCCGGCGTAGGCGCCGGAGGGGATGATTGGGAAGACTTGGAGGATCTGTCCGCTTCCGCATCCCAAACCCGAAAGCCACCCAGCCGGTAAAGGGGCGCCATGAAAGCCGCAGGCCTTTTGCACGCATACCATGAAGGCTTAAGCAAAGCCGACCCCCTTCTGGTGCTGGGCAGGGTGACCCAGGTGGTGGGGCTGGTGGCCGAGGCCAGCGGCATAGTGCTGCCGGTGGGGGAAGGCGTGTATCTGCACCCCCCGGGCAGCGAACCGGTATTGGGCGAGGTGGTCGGCTTCAGGGGCGGGCGCATGCTCATAATGCCCTATGCGGAAACCCGGGGGCTCAGCCCGGGCTGCGCGGTGTCCCAGGCCGGCGGGGCGGCCATGGTCAAGGCCGGCCCGGAGCTTCTGGGCCGGGTGATAGATGGCCTGGGCCTGCCTTTGGACGGAAAGCCCGAATATCCTTATGAGGCACTGTACCCCCTATACAACAACCCGCCTTCTTCCATGACCCGCAAGCGCATCACCGAGCCGGTGGATGTGGGCATAAGAGTGATCAACGCGCTGCTGACCATAGGCAAGGGCCAGCGCATGGGGGTTTTCGCCGGGTCCGGGGTGGGCAAATCCACCCTCCTTTCCATGGTGGCCCGCCACACCTCGGCCGATGTCAGCGTGGTTGCCCTGGTGGGCGAGCGCGGACGCGAGGTGCGCGAGTTCATAGAACGCGACCTGGGCAAAGAAGGGCTGAAGCGTTCCGTGGTGGTGGTGGCCACCAGCGACCAGCCCGCGCTGTTGCGGATCAGGGCGGCTTTTTTGGCCACCGCGGTGGCGGAATACTTCCGGGACCAGGGCGCTGATGTGGTCTTGATGATGGACAGCGTCACCCGTTTTGCCCTGGCCGGGCGCGAAGTGGGCTTGAGTGTGGGCGAACCCCCCACCACCAAGGGCTACCCGCCTTCGGTCTTCGCCCAGCTTCCCCGGCTTTTGGAGCGGGCGGGCACCACGCCCCAAAGCGGCTCCATAACCGGCATATACTCGGTGCTGGTGGAGGGGGACGACGTCACCGAGCCGGTGGCCGACGCCATGCGCTCCATCCTGGACGGGCATATCGTTCTCACCCGCGACCTGGCCGACCGGCAGCACTTTCCGGCGGTGGAGCTGTTGGGGTCGGTGAGCCGTCTGAACCCCGACCTGAATCCGCCTGAAATCCGCCGGGCGCAGCAGCGCCTGGCCGCCTTGATGTCCGTCTACCGGCGTAGTGAAGATCTGGTAAACATAGGGGCCTATGCCAAGGGCACCAATCCCACCCTGGACCAGGCCTTGACCATGATGGACGATATCAACCGCTTTTTGACCCAGCCCACGGAAGAAAGGGCGGATTTGCAGGCCAGCCGCCAGCACCTTTTGACCCTGATGCAAAAAGCCAAGGAGCGGCGTAAATAATGGCTTTTAAGTTCAGACTGCAATCGGTGTTGGAACACAGGCGCCATCTGGAAGAGCTGGCCAAGAATTTTTGCGCTGAAAAAATACGGGCCCGGAACCAGGCCGAGGAGCAGATACGCTGGCTGGAAGAAGAGCATTCCCGCGCCCGGGCCGAACTGCAGATAACCGGCGGGAAGGGCATAGCCGCCAAGGACTATATACTGGCCAATGAATATGCCACGGTATTGAGGCTGCAGTCATTGCGCGAGCAATCCCGGCTGCCTTTTTTAAAAGATGAGGTCGAAAAAGCCCGCCAAAAGCTCCTGCTGGCGACCAGGGACCGCAAAGTCTTGGAAACCTTGAAGGAAAAGCACTTGGCCCGGTATAATAAAGAACAGCTTGCCTTTGAACAAAAGCTGCTGGATGAGGCGGCGGCCAGCGGGTATTTACGGAGAGACAGCCAATGAAGCGGAAAATATGGAGACTGCGCACCCTGTTGGGCGTCGGTGTGGCTATCAAATTCACCGCGCTGGTTTTCGCCTTGGTGCTGAACTGGCCCCAACTCAGCCAGGGGCCTCAGCCGGTGGCGGCGGGGGTGCAGCCGGCCAAGACCATTCTCAAGGCTCAGGCCCAGTCCAAGCCGCCGGCCCCGAATCAGGCTAAAGAGCAAAAACAGCCCCAGCAATTGGCCCAGGCCTCCTCCCCCGCTTCACAGCCCCCTAAAACAGATCAGGAAACCGCCCAAAAGCAGCCTCCGGCAGCTGGCGGACAGCCGGCGATGAATCCCCGTATCCTGGAACTGATTGAGGAAAAACAACAGGCCCTGGCCCTGGAAGAGCAGCGCTTGGCCCGGGAGCGTGAAGAGCTGGCCAAACTAAAGGATGAAGTCAACCAGCGCATTGCCGAGCTGAAAAAAGTTCAAACCGCTCTGGAACAGCTGGTGGCGACCGAGCGCAGCGAACGCATGAAACGCGTTCAGCAGCTGGTCAAGGTGCTGTCCAACATGAGGGCGGATTCGGCCGGTGCTGTGATTTCCAAGCTGGATGACCAAATGGCGGTGGAGATTTTCTCCCATATGCAAAGCCGTCAGGCCGGAAAGGTCATGGCCGCTATCAACCCGGAAAAAGCCGCCCGGATCAGCTTGTTGCTCACCCGTAAAAAAGAGGCGGAAGAGGCCGGCAGCCTGGCCGGGGATGCCGCGGTCAAAGGCGGCCCCAAACCCGCCAAACCGGCGGGCGGGGCCAAGAAGTAAGAAGGCGGCAGGCAGGCGTTACACAGGCCCCGTCAGATGGTGACAGGGCCTTTTTTTGCTTATATCCTGGGCATATTGATACTGGGACTTGACCCCAAATATGCACTTGGCCATAATGATTGATATCAATGGAAACTCCCGGATTCACTTCTTTATCTGGCTGATAGCCGAACTGGTGGATGAAAAATGAAAAAATTGGTGATTGGTGGAAGCCTGAAGACGCCCCGGCTTTGGCTGGCTTTAATGGCCGTTATACTGGTTATCGGTCTTGCCGCGTGCAGCAGTCTTAAGAACTTAAGTGAAGGTCCGCCTCCGGCCGCCGCTCCGGTAAAACAGATGGATGAGGCCGAAAAACTTCCTCAAGAGGCAATGGAATACAACACCGGCCTCATGTACTACAAGGGCCGCGGGGTGGAGCAGAGCTTTACCGAGGCCGCCAAATGGTTCCGGCTCTCGGCTCAAAAGGGCTATGCCCAGGCGCTTTACACCTTGGGATACATGTATTCCCGGGGCTCGGGGGTTCCCCAGTCCATGGCCCAGGCATTCAAGCACTTCTCCCTGGCGGCGGAACAAGGCTACGGCCCCGCCCAGTTTGCGGTTGGCTACATGTACGCCAAGGGGCAGTCAGTAAAAGAAGACAAGCTTTTGGCCCATATGTGGCTGAACCTGGCCGCCGCCACCGGCTTGGAAGAAGCGGAGTCATTGCGGGACAGGATCGCCAAGCTCATGACCGAAGAAGAGCTTAGCAAAGCACAGCAGATGGCCGTGGAATGGTCGCCGTCTCCTCCCATCGGCATTCCCGCGGAGAGCGACGGTTAAGGGCCGGTCCGGAGCGGGCAGCCCGTAAGGGCGCAAAGCCCGGACTCCCATGCCGTATTGACAAGCCTGCTAAATACAGCTTAGCCTCTGTTGCAGCCGGCAGCCGCAGTTTTGCGGCTGCCGGCTTTTGCTTGGCGGCGCGGCTAGCATGAATTCATTCCGCTTAAGCACCGTGCCGGGGATGCGCATGGCCGCCAAAGATAATCCCGGCCCACACGCCATTTATTGTTATGCCGCTAAATCGGGACCCGTAGATATTTCGTGAAGGTTTGAGTTTGCAACCCAGGTCATACACGCACCATTATCTATATTTCGCACGGCATCTTATTGCTAGGCTTGGGCTGGAACTGAGCTTGCCTTTTCATATAGAAAAGGGGGGTCGGCGTATCCTGATGGGTTTTTCGCGAGCCGGGGGGTAAGGGGGGATGGCGAGCCTTTTGACCACCAAAAGGCGAAGAATCCCCCCAAGAAAAATTTATCTTATCTTTTTTGCAACCACAATGTTTAACATGCTATCTATCAGTTATAAATGATAAAATCATTTATTATTGCCTCCGGCGGCCCAAGGGGCTTATCGCTTTTGGATGATCCAAAAGCTCGCAGCCCCTTAGGAATCCCCCTAACAAAAGATCATGTGCCGTGACATTATGGACCCCGCACTATTGCCCAGTTGCATCTTACTATTCAGTGACGCCTCGGTGCTCACTGAAGCATCTTTCAGGGAGATTCTGTTGCCCGGCTGGAAATACGGATAAAGCCATATAGATGTCCGTGGCCGCCTGCAGGCCAAACTCAAAACTTCACGAAATATCCGATAGTCCCTTTCAGCTCAGCTCTGCTAGAAAATCCAGTAGCAATTCAGCCACCGGACCGGGATCGTTTTCCTGCCACAGCAAATGTGAATAACCGCTCAGTAATTCATAGCCCGCTCCCAGCCGGTCCGCCAGCCGGAGCAGCGCTTCGGGGGGGATCAGGGGGTCCTGATCACCAGCCACCACCAGCCTGGGGCAAAGCCCCTTGCGCGGATTGGCCCGCACCAGCCCCAACCCCATCTCCATGGTCACCCGCCAGGGCTCACCCAGTTCGCGTTCATCATCTTCAAAGGACATTGAGCGGCCCATGAGATTCCAAAACGCTTGGGTGGGATGGGTGGCTACAAAGTGCAACAAGCCTTTGAAGGGCAGACCGGAGCCGGGCAGCGGCGCCAGCAGCACCGAGGGCAAGTCCGTCACCTCCAACAGCTTTTGCACTATCCAGCCCCCCATGGAATGACCGATCAAAACCGGCCTATGCAATGCGCCGGCGGCCCGGGCGGCATAATCGGCATAATCCTTGAGGCTGGTGAATCTGGGCAGCGGCCAACTCTCCTCTAAGCCGTGTCCGGGCAACTCCAGCATATTCAGGCCGTACCCGGCGGAACTCAAGGGTCCGGCCAAGCCCTGCCAGGCCCAGATCCCGCGCCAGGCTCCATGAAACAGGATCAGCTCTTTTCTGGCCTCATCAGGCGGGGGGCCCTGGCGGATCAGTTTGGGCGGAATGAGGTCAAAGGGGCGGGCCATGCTTTGGCCTACTTGTCTGGATTGGGCTTTTTGGCTATGCGGTCAAGCACCTTTTGGGCATAGCGGTGCTCCTGCAACAGGGCTGACTGGGGGCGGACCGCATCCAGTTTCATGGCCAGGAAGTTCAGCCTTCTTAAGGCCCTATAGTAGCTTTGCTCGTCGGGAGCCTGGGCCAGCATGTCTTCCACCTGTACGATTTGGTTGCGCAGATCCAGTTCAGGAGGAGTGAAGCCGGCGTTTTTCAACACCTTATAGGCCATGCGCAGCTCGGGGGGCAAATTTGAGTCATCGCTCAGTTGCAGGGGTTTGCCGCTTCCTTCCAGATTCTGGAATTCGCCGCGCTCTTCAGCCTCGGCAATGCGGCGTTCTGCAATTTTTTCAAATGCCAGCAATGACATTAGTCAAATCTCCGGATGGAGGCTGTTTCATTCTATCCCATAAAGGCTGGCCGCACCATTGGGTTGGAAATTTACAAGAACCTGAACCCAAAATTGCGGGTCCCAGACCCGTAATGCACCAGCCATGGCCACCTGGGAAACATCATCCCGGTTAAATTGGCAGACGGGTGTTTTTATTTGCGGCGCCTGCAAAATACCGCCGGAGTATTCAAGAAGCGCCCACCCAGGGGCCAGGTTAAAAAAAGCATCCCCCGGAGCGCCCGCCTAGCCTCCCAGGCGGGACATCTGGCATCCCGACGATGCATGGGCCAGTGGCTGCACATGGTGGCTGGAGGGCTTTTTGTGGGCCGCCTCCATGATGCCTTCGGCCAATTCCGAATCGCTGACCCCCGCCCGGAGCAGCTTGCGGATATCATATGAGGTCTCGGAAAAAAGGCAGGGGACCAGACGGCCGTCGGCGGTCAGCCTCAAGCGGTTGCAGGCCGAGCAAAAATGGCTGGATATGGCGTTTATCACACCCAGTTCTCCGGGCGCGCCCGGCACCTTGAGCCGCCGGGCCGGGCCGTCGTTGGGACCATTGGGTATCTCGCTGAGCGGACCCAGTTGGTTCAGTATCTGGTCTATTTGGTCAGCGGGGAAAAAACGGTCTTGGGCAAAGGGGGTGTGGCGTCCCACCGGCATGTATTCAATATAGCGCACCGAGATGGGATACTTCAGGGTCAGGCGGGCGAAATCCAGAATCTCTTCATGGTTGAGATCTTTCAGCACCACCTGGTTGATTTTCACCGAAAATTTTCCCATATCCAATGCGGCCATGATGGCCCGCCAGACCTTATCAAAGGCATGGGCTCCCTTTTCCGGCCCCAGGCCGGTGATAAGCCCGTAGCGCTCGGGTTTGAGGCTGTCCAGGCTGACATTGATTGAGTTCACCCCGTACCGGGCCAAAGATTCCAGGTGCTTTTCCAAAATAAAGCCGTTGGTGGTTATGCAAAGCTCGGGCCGGGGGCGGATGGAATCAAGCTCTTTTAAAAGCACCTTCAGGTCCCGGCGCAAAAGCGGCTCCCCGCCGGTGAGCCGGATCTTGTTGACTCCCATCTTCACCGCCATCCTGGTAACCCGGGCCACCTCTTCCAGGGTGAGGATGTCGGCATGCTGGAGTTTGGGCACTCCGCCCGTGGGCATGCAGTACTGACAGCGGTAGTTGCACAAATCGGTGATGGAGAGCCGCAGATAGCTTAGGTGGCGGCCATAGTTGTCTATTAATCCACAATGCTGGGTCACGGCTGCGTTAACCTTTCCAACAAGAATCAATGTGTCTTTTTAGGCATCTTGGTGCAGTCTATAGGGCGGAAAGACCGGCGTCAATTGCCCAGTTGTTTTTCATAGCGGTCAACCAGCCGGGTCAAAAGGCGGTGTTCCCCCATCATTTCCCGTTCCATGGCGGTGCGGGGGGGGCGGGAAAGGTATCGTCTTTTTATGTAGGGATTTGTCAGCTGTTTACGGCACAGGCTCAGCAATTTTCGCAGGCTGGACGGATGCTTCCGGCAAAGCGCGGCCCCTTCCTGGGCCAGAAAATGCACCAGGATTATGAGCACATGCACATGCTGCAATTGCCGTCCGCTGGCATCGGAGCGGTTATGCACCAGTTTTTCCACCAGGCGCAGACGGTGAGCCACCCTGAGGTGCGCCATGGATGCGCGCACTTGAGCCACCAAGTCTTCATTGCGGTAGAAATCTTCCAGAAGCTCGGGGGAATCCATGAAACTGTGCAATATGCGCTGGATGCGTTCGAAGTTGTCCGGACTGTAATCCGAAAGGATATGACGGTGCTTATCCAGCCATGAGCATAATACTTTCAGCCGGTTGCTTATCTCCCGGGTGCTGGAGATCTGCTCCTTTCTTTTATAGACTATGCTGCCTTGGAACTCGCCCCGCACAATGTCATTCAGGGCCAAGAGCCGGTCCTGGTTGATGCCCAGGATGTCCACCGATATGGTCTCCCCGCTGCGGGGGTGAATCACCTCCTGCTGGGCAACTGACAAGGCGCGGTCTTCCAGCACATTGTCCTTGTGATAGGCGTGCTGCTGATAGGCCACCTTCAAAATCACCACCCGGCGTCCGCGGTCCACGTAAAAACCGCCCTTGGCCAAAAGCTGTTCATTATCGGGGCTGAGATCCCTGGCCTGCACCAGGGCTACTTTTTCCACTCTGGGCAAACGGCCTTTTGCGCCCATAGGGATAAAGCTGGTGATGGTGCGGTCGCTGGCCCCCAGCACCTTGACCACAAACTGTTCACGTCGGCGCATCAAACGCCGGGCGAACAAAGCGGCGGAGGTGTGGCGCTCGCCGCAAATGCTGAATCCGCTTTGCTCCATCAAAAAGCGGTAAACAAATTGGCGGTTGGCTGCGTACTGATCATTATCCCCGGATTTGAATTTGTTGATGTGCCTGCCGAAGCGTTTTATTTCTCCATCAAGATCTGAAGGGAAGGAGGCGAATACGCCGCACATGAAAAATTCACCCTGTGAATTGCGGGCTATGACATGGCCCCGGTCCATTTTGCAGACCAGGGGCAGCACCTGGTGGTAGCGGGGTATGGAGGTTATGCCTTTGCGGCCCAAAAAGGCTTCCATATAGCCAATTTGGTCTCTGGGCAGGCGTTCCCTGAGCACCTGGCGGTTGTTGGCTGCCACGCTGGAGTCAAATGGGCGCCCCTCATCTTCCAGTAAATCGAACTGGAAACCCTCGTCCTGATAGCTCACCGGGCGGTCAAAGGCCGCCATGCTGAAGGCGGGCAGGTTTTTGTATTCAATAAGCGGCGCGTCAAAGGTAGGAATCAGCTCCCGCGGCTCAACCAATGGGTAGTCCTCGCGGTATGCATTAAGAAGACCTACGGCGATATGGGTGAACTCCAGAATTTTCAGAAGGTCGTTAAAATCCACCTCCAGATTTTTTTTTTGAAAAAACCTGTAGAACGGTCTTCCGGAAACCAGGGCCCGGTTGAAATAACGTGAAGCGGGACTCATTACCAAACCTCATGTAAGCTACTGAAATCACAGTATCACGCAAAATCAAGCTTAGTCAACCGGCTATTCCGGATTAGATCGGCTAAAAGTGCACGATTCGTTGACAACTCAATCCGCCTCTGTTAGAAATAGACCTCGCAATGGGGCTGTAGCTCAGCTGGGAGAGCGCATGACTGGCAGTCATGAGGTCAGGGGTTCGATCCCCCTCAGCTCCACCAAAGATATCAAGGACTTAGGCTGTTTGGCCTAGGTCCTTTTTATTTTAGGTTGCAGGTGAAGATGAATAGCGCCGTCTATTGTGCGCCTAGAAATACCCAGGCCTTGACGCGTCTATAAGCGATCCAGCCTCTCTTCTGGCACCTACACCAATGGTGCATATATGCTAAGATGAAGGACTGCATTTGTCGCCACCGAAGTTTCATAGGAAAGCTAAGGTCAAGTATTTGTGGAATTACTTCTACTCAAGGCAATCAAGAGCCCCTTCGGTACCCGACGCAGCACGATGGAATAGCTGCATATTGCTCAGAGATTTGCCAAATTACATTAAAGGATATCGTCAGCGTGAGTTTCAATAGATTGGTTGACTCACATATAGATTGTGTAGGAGTATAGCAACATATTAATTATCCTATTTATGTGGGAACGGCGCAGGCATCGATCTCCTGTGGAGCTAATAATCCCTTTGCGATGTTAATTGTTAGGAAGGGATGCAGGATCAACAGTTTAGTTGCATCACATGGGGAGCAAAGCCGACCACCCCACAGCGGTTCGGATTATGCGATATTTTGGGTCTAAAATTTCAACGCTACCATATCTGCACCATTTGGTGTCCCAACACATAATGGATGGCACTTTTTGCGACCCCTTCGGGGGGGTTGGTTCCGTTGGTTCCTTTTTCAAGTCGAAAGGGTACACAGTCTGGACTGGTGACATTCTCAATTTTGCACACTTTTTTCAAATTGCACGAGTGAAGCGGAGCAGGCAGTGTTCTTTTAGAAAACTTCGTAATCATTTTGGATTTGATAATACTGACGACTTGGTTCGGTACATCAACTCAGTCAATGATCCTGATAGTTGGTTTGTTGATGAATATTCGCATAGAAGACAATTTTTTACTCACTTAAATGCAGAAAAAATAGCATCATGCATTGGTTTATTTTATCGTTGGTCTGAATTGGGGCTCTTCAGCGAAGATGAAAAAAAAGTATTACTTGCCTCTCTCATAGATAGTATGGATCGGGTCGCTAATACAGCGGGTACGTATTATGCATATTTAAAAAAATGGCATAGAAAGGCTCTAAATAATTTCACGTTCAAACTAATTAAACCGATCCCTAAGCAGGTTAAAGCATATTGCTATCTTGAACCGGCACTTGATTTGGTTCAAAGACGCCATTTTAACGTCCTATATTTAGACCCACCTTATAATGAACGTTCCTATGCTCGATATTATCATTTACCCGAAACAATCGCACTTCAAACCAATCCAATTGTAACTGGTAAGTCGGGGATGCCTGAACGATTCCATATTTCATCTGATTTCAATCGCCCAAGCAAAGCCAAGACAGCTCTTGTGAATTTACTAAATGTTGCATCATTTGATTTGCTAGTGTTTCATTATGCTGATACCGGACTAATTTCACAGAATGAAGTGCAACAATGTCTTGCTTCCTTTGGAACTGTTGAGGATTGTTATATAACAAGTAAAGGCTATACTACTAGGTCTGCGTCGAGAAATATAAACCATCACATTTACTTTATTTCCAATGCCTAGATTGCTTCCTATTCTCAAAGATAACACTGGTGATCTGTCCATACTTAGAGAGTTTTCACGAATAAAACTAATTGCGCTTGATCTTGATGGAACCTTACTGGAAGGTGCTGGTACTAAAATTCCTAAAAAGGTCGTTAAATTAGGAAGACAGCTGGCAAACTGGCACTATGGTGACACTAAACTAACCATTGCCAGTGGACGAACCTTTTATGGTGTGCGTGATATACTTGATAGTATGCAAATGATTCGTAAAGACACCCCGCTAGTTTTGTATAATGGTGGGGTAACTACTTATAAGAATCTGAACGTTATTGACAAAAAAGTTATACCAGAAAAATCATTTAAAGAGATTCTCTCAGTATTAAGCGGGAAAAGAGTTAAGCTAATTGCCTACTCACTACAACAGTTGAGTGTTGAAGGTGCTGAAGAGTATGCAATTGGTTGGTCATCTCTTGATAGGCCTAAGTTAGAACATAATGGTATGGAAGTTAATTGGAACGATTGGGGCCATTTTGATATCTATCATTTGCCATCAACCATAGTAATACATGTTGATAATATTAATCTAAAAACACACGATGTTTTAGATTGTTTATGTAATATCGAAGGAATCACATGCAGTATCGGCAGTTCATATGTTGAGGTTAAACCGAAGGGAGTAGATAAAGGGGTTGCGCTACAAAATGTATGCATGAGCCTGTCAATCAGCAATGACAGGGTGCTATCGATTGGTGATAACGACAACGATGCAGAAATGTTAAAATGGTCCGGAATAGGTGTAGCAGTTAAGTCCGCATCTACATTAGCCAAAAAAAATAGCACCTATATTGCAGGCAGGGGGGTATTAGAGGGTGCTATTGAAGTTTTGAATTTAATTGTTCAAGCAAATCATCTTCTTGCACAAGTTGCACCATCAAGAAGAAACATATCAGCAGGTTTGATCAAACACAATTTAGAGATCGTGCATGATAAACAGGACTTATATGATGAAGGTAGTGTCGCCACAATCTTTGTCGAGATGGATAGAATATCGGATTATGTATCATCGATCTTAAATAAAGTCATCAATGAAAAAAACCTGGAATATGCTATTAGATTAGGACTACTGCCAATATTTACATCTGATGGCATCCATTACGCACTAGTCAAAGACATTTTATTGATCCTTCCAACACTCACAATACAATCCAAATCAGAGACAGAAAGATTCAAGATAAATAATTTATTCTTTTCCGATGAATTTTGGTTAAATGAATCAACATATATAGAATTGCCGTATCAAGATAGCGAAGTATCTCCATTACTTGTGGCAGGCCTTCGCAATCTTGTTAATATTGAACCTGAACCAGACCACAAATTATTAACCGAATTTACCAGTCTAACTTATTTTAACGGTAGCAGGATCAACAGCAAATCGAATAAGATATTACAATATGCGACCAAGCAATTGCTGAGAGCAGAAAACACCGATCTAACACAATTAAGCAAATTTGCCCATTCAGCACAATATATGGGAAACAAGAAAAAACTAGCAGGTTTCATTATTGAAAATGTATCATCTATAATACCTGACACTGCAACTGTTATTGATGTAATGTGCGGCTCAGGAGCAATGTCTGCAGCTTTTAACAAGATTTGGCACACATGCGCTTCTGATGCCTTATCATTCTGTAGAAATCTGGCACTAGTTCAGGGAGGCGGTTTCACGCGAAATCATGCTAAAGATATATTAAATTCAATGCGATCACACATCAAGTCAAATTACGATAACCTTGTTAAATCTACATATGATTGGGTAGAACTGGAAAACGACTTATTTCATAAGGAAATAGATCATAAATTAGTCAATGAATACCGCAGACTAATTAACGATTACCCTACATTTGCTAATAACAAAAAAGATGGACATTGGCATCCATCATCTGAGATTATTAAAAGGCAGAATGATAGCACGCTTTATCCTTTCTGTCTTTTTACCTGCTACTTTGCGAATATTTACTTTGGACTACGACAGGCAATTGAAATTGATAGTATTCGATATGCCATAAACAATCTTCAAAGCGATAATGATCGTAGATGGGCTCTTGGAACTTTAACCGCATCTGTCAGCGCATTAGGCACCACCTATGGAGGGCATTTTGCACAACCACGTGTCAAAAGCGCATCAAGTATAACCGTTAGGAACATTGGTGATGTTGTTTCAAAACGGTCATTATCTGTGGTGAACGAATTTACTGTAAGACTAATGGATTTAGCTGAAAACAGTGAAAAAACTAATAGGACAATTAAAATAGCTGGGGGACCGTGGCAAACTACTTTTGATGAGCTAGAAAAATCGTTAACTGGTTCTGAAGTATTAGTATACTTGGATCCTCCATATAGACGAGAGGATTACAGTCGATATTACCATGTATTAGAAACGTTAGCCAATTACGATTACCCATCTTGTAATGGCATTGGGCTAACTCCTTTACCGAAAGAGCGATTTACGTCCAGATTTAATACCCATGTAAAAGCAAAGATAATTGATGAAATTTCAAAAGTAATCCTTGGTGGTTTGGCGAAAGGTTGGGTAGTAGTTTGGAGTTATTCTGATTCTGCCGCAGTAAACGTAATGGATGTAATAGAAGGGGTTAAAAATAATAGGAATTGCATTATAAAGTCATATGCAACTTCGAATTATCATCAATCACATGGAGGGGCTAAGCGGAAAAAAGTTGTTGAATATTTAATATGTTTTAAACCAATAAGCTAGATTAAATGCTAAACAACTCATTTGAGGCCAAGTTTGCATAAATGATTGCCATACCCAGATATATTATCGGAGCTACTATTAAATTTAGCCATAATCACATGCGGTGACTCGTTTAATATATTACCTATTACTTCCTGACAATTATCGCCAGAGCTAAACGAAGGGTCAATAACTACCCGACCATCACCATAAATCAAAATACATTCGGCGGAATTCTCATATTCATACACAATTAATTCAAGTTGGTCTCCACATTGTTTTCTAATACAATCCGCTTTTGCTCTAATATCCTCCCCCTTTACAATACCATGTTCTTTTTGGTAAGCAGCACCTAAACCGCTTTGTAGCAATCCAAAAAGAAACCATTTTTTTATTCCTGTGTCCACACACCATTCTGCAATATCATCAAGGGTGAATACATTCTCATTTGTCACAACAGTTGTTGCATTTGATTCGATATTTTTAGTTGCTAATATTTTACAGGCGGTTTCTATGTTTTTGAAAGAATCATTGAAATTAACCACGCTGTCATGATGAGCATTCAACCCGTGAACACTAAAACGTACCGCACTCACCAAAGAACCAATATCATCTAAATGTTTAATCAATAACTCCCCATCAGTTGTTAGCAATAAATTGTAAAAACCGAGTTCATGTGCATGATGCAAAACTGATTTAATATGGGGGTACAGCAATGGTTCACCACCAGTGAAACAAAGTCTCTTGGTACCCGCTTTTTTTATTGTATCCAAAATTAGATACATTGCTTCCAAGGGTGCATCATTTTGTTGGCGGTCTGGCTCACAACAAAAAGGACAACTATGCCTACATTTGCCCGTTAGCTTTATACCGATAGTTGGGAAAAAATCAATTTCCTCTTTGGTGTAACTCTGCACTTTATGATCTTCATCATTTAGGATAGGCATAATGTAATTCCGCTTTTTACCAGGAGCATATAATAAGCTAAAACCTAATAATAGTGTGCGCCGATCTAACTATTTAGTTCCCTATCAGCTTTTTAATTCTGTCTTTCTGTTTTATAGCAAAATTCAAATACATTTCGTTAGATGTTTCTTGATCTTTCATACACACATACCCGAACCTCAAACCAATAGCTAAAAAAACGACTGCCATGCAAATATAGAGAACAAGAGCTTTATTGTAAGACATGGTTAAGTTAATAACCTTTATACATTTCTCTTCATGGCATAATATCCATACAACATAACCAACCCAAAATAAACCCTCAATAACTGAAAGGACGGTAAGATGACCAAGCATAATCCAAATGGCATGCCTTAGATTAAATCCACTGAATTTCGATTCTGTGGCAACATCCTGTATAGCGGAAAGTATTGTGTAAGGGTTTAGGTCACTTCCTATCTCGGATTGGAGCTTTTTAAAAAAACTAGTTTTGGTTTTATTATAAAATGGCCTAAACCTATATAGCCTTAGGCCATCAACAATGAAACCGCCAATTACGGAAATCAGCAGCAAGCCAATGGTACCCAGTTGAGTGAAATACAACTTCAACAGTTCCGGCAAAAGGAAAAGAACTGGCAACAGTACGAACAAGGTTAAAGCCAATCCAGGCACTAAGTACCAGATAAATTGAGAAATATTCACTTTATCAAGTGTGTTCATAACGTCCCCGCCAATACAGGGTAATGAATGAATCGGGTCGCAAATATTAATGACTTAGAATAAACGGCCTTTGTTTTATAACCCCACATTTTGATTAATGTATCGTAAGATAAAAACAGTAAAGGGTCAAGACATACTTATTTTCAATAAGAGGGGCTGTATGGTTGAACTCTCAATTGTCCTCCCCCTTAAGTATCTTGTTAGCCGCAGCCCAGGGTTCTTCCTTGAGGTTCACGGTCGCGCATTATTCAGGATGGCTATAATTTACTCTTGCTATGTGCATGGGCCGGTCAGCACTTATTTTGCGCTCTGATTTCGGTGCATTTGACAACCAACGATCACGGTAGGTTATGCAAAGCAGGCATATAAGGCCCGGTTTGCGCTTGTGTTCAAGAATGGTTCTTGAACATTGCGCGGCTAGGGCGGCTCCTTAGCAAATGCACCCGGTGCAAAGGTTCAAAAAGTTGGGTGATCCTGAAGCCGGGGAAGGGCAATGGCAGGCCTCACTTGGCCTTGATCAGAGGTTTTTCCAACTCCAGGCAGGATCAGCTTCCAAAATCCCCGTTCACAGCACCATGCTGTTCAAGGTTTTCTTCACCATGGGCAGTTCTCGCAACAAACTAACTCAAAAGGCTATTGCAAGGGAGTGCGCTGACTGGATAAGGCAAAAGGCAATATTTCGATCTAATAAAACAAAGTCAGCAATGCAGCAATTTGCCTGCATCCATGGTGATGACAAAGACTTCACCTATATGCCTCTCAATGGATTTAGCGCTGTAGACCTTGGCTACCAACCAAGTGATGCCATTTCAAGTATTGTAAATAAAATTGATGAGCCTAGCATCACCAAAACTTACCTGGAATTGTTCAATAAAATTTGGCATGATCCTGACAAATTAGAAGACGTTACCACAACAATATGTGATTATATAGCTTCTGTTTACCAAGAAAATTCACCTGAACGCATTTATTTTTAAGTGTTATACAATATTTTTAACGAATTTTTAAATGATATTGATGAAGACGTATTGCCTAATGATTTAACAGGCTATCAAGACACCGTAGTATGGAATAAACTATTCAATTTTCAAAGGGATGCAGCCACTGGCATCATAAATAAGCTTGAAACCTATAATGGGTGTATTCTCGCTGACAGCGTTGGACTTGGAAAAACATTCAAGGATCTAGCTGTTATTAAATATTATGAGCTACGCAATCGTGCCGTGCTGGTTCTATGCCCCAAAAAACTTGCCGATAACTGGCTCAATTTCAATAGGAATCTAACAACCAATATTTTAGTTAAAGATCGATTCAATTACGATGTGCTCTGCCATACAGATTTGTCCCGAAGTTCTGGTGAGTCATTTGGCATTCCTTTAAACAGAGTCAATTGGGGCAATTATGATCTATTGGTCATTGATGAGTCTCATAACTTTCGAAACAACGATGCTTATAAAGATTGTGAGACCCGCTATCAATAATTGATGAACAGAATGATACGTGCTGGTGTTAAGACAAAAGTGTTAATGCTTTCGGCAACACCTGTCAATAATCGATTCAATGATCTACGCAATCAACTTGCCTTGGCCTATGAGGGTGATTCAGAAAATTTAGCCAAGAAACTGCGTGGCAACCGAAGCATTGAAGAAATATTCCGAAGCGCACAAAAATCTTTTAACCATTGGGCCAAATTAGCTCCTGAAAACCGAACCGCCAGCGCCATGCTTAATGAGTTGGATTTCGACTTTTTTGAACTACTGGACAGCGTCACAATCGCCAGGTCCAGAAAGCACATTGAGACTTTCTATGACACCAGTGATATAGGAAAATTTCCTGTGCGCCGAAAGCCTTTATCGTTTCATTGTCCACTTACCCATCGTGATGACGTAATGGACTTTATTGAAATCTTCTCCCAATTATCTATGCTCAAATTGTCTGTATATGCCCCCATAGGCTACATCTTCCCCAGCCGCCTTCAGAAATATGAAGAATTATATGACACCTTGGTTGAGGGCCGCCGGGGGAAACTCAGGCAAGCAGACCGTGAAAGAAGCCTTCAAGCCCTGGTATGCCCATGCCTGCCAAACAGCGGAGACTACACTTACGGCGTTAGTGCACGACAACAGATGATTGACCTGGATCAGCACTAACGGCGTTATTGCACACCAATAGATTGATTATTAATCTGAATCCACACTAACGGTGTTATTAGGTTTTAGATGCTAAACTGAAGTACGTAAAAAGATATATTTTTTATAGAATCAGCACGTTGACACAAATAGATGCTAGTTTGAATCTTCATTTGGGCGATGTGAAAAACTAAAATCAACCCACAGCCAAGTGGCCATGGGTTTTCCTCAGCATGTTCCTCGTCAATTAATCAGATTCATCACCCAACAGCAAAGTAATTTTGGTTTTATCTCTGCTAACCTTCATTGCAACCGGGGCTCCGACTGACGGTTTCACATCCCAAGAGTCCAGCAATTTCTTATTCAGACTGATAGCGCCCTTTTTGGTGAATTTGGCTGGATCTGGGAAGCGACAGCTCCAATTCCGCCCCTACCTACGAATAAATCGGGATAATCAGCGGCAGCTTTCTTTGCAAGCGCTTCCTTCACCTTGGTCCTGGCATAGGCCATACTATCAATACCAAGCTGTTTTGCTCTTTGTGTCCAAACGCACCCTTGTCAATGCCCAATAAAACATTGTTAGGCGACAACCTGTTAATATAATAACCAAAATCATTATATTAGTAAATCCTAAATGGATTTAGCTCCCAATGATTGACACTAGCTCTAAATCCGTGTAATCAAATCCACACATAGTCTACAGGTGCCATGAGGCTTAATAGGGAAGCCGGTGCAAGACCGGCGCGCCCCCAGGCACTGTGATGGGCGAGACAGTGTACCTTCATGCCACTGCCTTCAAGTAAGGCGGGAAGGCCGTACGCGATCGTTCGAGCCCTCAGTCAGGAGACCTGCCTGTAGGTAACCGGTTTCATTATGTTCTGGGAGCGGGATAATGAGATCAGGCCAGGTTCGTCATTTAAGGTAATAAACAGATATCCTGCCCGATTCTTTTTTCCATCACTCCCCAGAAAGTTTAACTGCGACACCAAGCTGCATCACTTGGAGCGAAGCGCCTAAACAAGGCCTAGTACAGTAGTCCGAGTTGGCACATCCAGCGGGATAAAGCTTAGGGCCGTTAGGAAACAAATCAGGAGGCTGTGTAATGAGGTTCTTCAGGTTCGGGGTTATGTTTCTAATTGCTGTTTTTTGCATGGGAATTATCGCCCCATCAATGAGCTATGCGGGTGAGACCAGAACCGTGGTTGATGACCGGGGGGTTGCTGTCAAAGTGCCTGCAAAGGTGAAGCGGGTGGTGGCTGTTTGCATTCCCTATGCCCAGATAGTGTGGGCATTGGATGCATCCGCCGAACGGCTGGCGGGAATGCATGCCTCTGCCAAGGTGGCGGCTGGAAACTCCATGGTCAAGAAAATGGCCCCGGGAATCATGGATGTCAACTCGGATTTTTCAGAACTGGGCTCGTTTGTGGTTAATGTCGAGGAGTTGCTGAAGCTGAATCCCGATGTGGTTTTTCAATGGACGCAACAGAAAAAGGAAATAGAAAAAATGGAAGCGGCTGGCCTGACAGTGATCAGCGCCACCAATCAAAAGGATATCAACGAAGTTCCACACAGACTCAGGCTGGTGGGCAAGGTCCTGGGTGCAGAAAAACGGGCTGAAGCATTCATCGCCGAATACCATAATGCGGTTAACACCTTGACCGCTAGGACATCCAAGCTGCCTAAAGATCGCAAGCCCATGGCCATCCACCTCTATAATGTTGATCAACTGCGGATAGCGCCCTATCCCTGGTATGACGTAGCCGGTGCCAATTATCCGGTGAAAAAGTGGACCAATGCCACCATGGAACAGATTCTGGAGTGGAATCCAGAGGTCATTTTCATTAGCAACTTCACCAAGCACATGCCTGAAGACTTCTTTGAGAACCGGATAAAAGGCCAGGAGTGGAGCCAGGTGGCGGCAGTGAAAAAAGGCCAAGTTTACAAAGTGCCCTTGGGAACCTACCGTTGGGGCCCCTGGAACGTCGAATCCGCCCTGATGCTTTGGTGGGTGGCCCAAAAGCTTCACCCCGGCCTGTTCAGCGATTACACCATCGAGGATAAAATTAAGGATTTCTACTCGAAATTTTACAAGTACGAGCTTTCTGATGAGGAGATCAAATGGATACTTAACCCCATTCCTTCCGAGGGATAACATCATCCGAAAGAGCGCGCCTTAAGTTGGGGAGAAATGATATATGCAGGGTTTGCGGCCCGATGCACAGATGTATAACCAGCAGACAGCCAAGAGAATCCGTTTGTCCATAATCAAGGTTCTTGTGCTGCTGATCCTAACATTGCTGGTACTCATCGCCTCGCTTTGCCTGGGCAGACTCAGCATTGCCTCGTCAAAGGCGGTTGGCATCGTGGCCGCAAGCCTTTTTCCGGCTCATCCTGTTTTTGCGTACCTAAGTTGAGATCA
This sequence comes from Desulfarculaceae bacterium, assembly GCA_963675675.1. Classification (GTDB taxonomy): domain Bacteria; phylum Desulfobacterota; class Desulfarculia; order Desulfarculales; family Desulfarculaceae; genus Dethiosulfatarculus. Next base: position 4,010,678 of record OY776512.1, on the reverse strand, counting down.
CGGATATAGCTTATAATATCAATTAATTATAATCATAAGTAGCACTCAAGGACACTACGCCTGCGGTGTTCCTCCTTTACTGCTACTAAAGTTTTTTAACTGTACCCTCTCGGATGATGAGATTAAATGGATATTGAACCCGATTTCATCCAAGGGGATGTAGTTGACCTTGGGCTAGAATTAATAACCCCGCAGAAAACTGGGAGGTATTAAGCGGAACTGCAATACCTAACCCAGTGGACTGCGGAATATTTGACCGACAAAAAATAAACAGCAGGATAACAAGCTGAAATAGTCCATTTGGGCCAAGCAGATTCTATATAAATATTAACTTTAATATAATTTTTCAAAACAGTATTGGCGCAATATGGAGGAGGTCGTATAAGTGAAGGGTGTGCGGCTCAAAGCCAAACAAGAAAATCCCAAAGAGTTTGCCGAAAAACACACGGCAAAGACCATCGTGATCGCGCTGGTAATATTGCCGTTGGTATGCCTCATTGTTTCCCTCTGCGTGGGGAGATTTGGCGTAACTCCGGCAAAGGCCATTAGCATCATGGCCTCCAACCTCATTCCCCTGGAGCCGGACTGGACCGGTATTCAAGAGACCGTCATTATGAAGGTAAGGTTTCCCCGGGCTCTCTTGGCCATGCTGGTTGGTTCCGGCCTTGCCATTGCCGGGGCCTCGTTTCAAGGCCTTTTCCGTAATCCCTTGGTAAGTCCCGGCATATTGGGCGTGGCGGCAGGGGCTGGATTCGGGGCCTGTGTGGGAATTTTGATTTCCGGCGCGGTTCTGGTGGTGCAATCCATATCATTCGGGATTGGCCTTGTGGCTGTGGTTGGGGCCTATCTGATCAGCAAGCTTAAAACCGGATCGTCTCTATTGATGCTGGTGTTATCCGGTGTGATCATTGGGGCATTTTTCCAGGCCATGATCGGCATAGCCAAGACCGTGGCAGACCCCGAGGAGCAACTGCCCGCCATCGTGTATTGGCTCCTGGGCAGCATAGCGGGCGCTACATATAATGATTTATTGTGGGGAGCCCCGCCAATTCTGCTGGGAATCGCGGTCTTGCTGGCCCTGCGTTGGAGAATCAATATACTATCTCTGGGCGAGGAAGAAGCTAAATCTCTAGGTGTCAACACAACTTGGCTGCGCTGGACAGTGGTCATCGCAGCAACCGTGATAACCGCAGCTTCGGTATCACTCTGCGGAATGGTGGGCTGGATCGGTCTGGTCATCCCCCATATAGGCCGAATGCTGGTCGGGCCCAACCACAAAGTGCTATTACCCGCATGCGTATCTATTGGCGCATTCTCGGTGTTGATCATTGATGATATCGCCAGATCAGCCACAGCTGCGGAGATTCCGCTTGGTATTTTAACAGCAGTTGTAGGCGCGCCCTTTTTCGCCTATTTGCTGAGGAGGACCGGTGGCCGATGGGCATAACAATCAAGGTTGCTGACGCTGGCTTCAGCTATAACGGCTCCGATAATGTTTTTGAAAACATAGGGTTTTCCATTACGGAAGGTGAAATCCTGAGTATTTTGGGGCCTAATGGGACCGGGAAAACATCTCTTTTGAAATGTCTGAACGGCTTACATAGACTAACCGAGGGCCAGATTTCGGTTGATGAGCAAAAGATTACAGGCATGCGATGGAGCGATATCGGTAAAAAGGTGGGTTACATACCGCAAGCCCATGACTCCACATTCCCATACACCGTGCTTGAAATGGTTCGTATGGGCAGGGCTCCACACATCGGACTCTTTTCATCCCCTACCAAAAAAGATACGGCGGTTGCCGAAGAGGCTATTGAAGAATTGGGTATTTCCCATTTGAAGGGCAAAGCATACACCAACCTCAGCGGCGGAGAGGCTCAGCTCGTCCTGATTGCCAGAGCACTGGCGGCAGAGCCTAAGGCTCTCTTACTTGATGAGCCCACCTCACATCTGGATTTTAAAAATCAGGCTGCCATCCTCAACTTACTGGAAAAGTTGTCCAGAGAGCATGGCCTGGCCATCATCATGACCACACACTTTCCGGATCACGCCCTGTCAATTTCTGACAAGGCATTACTCATGGCCAACGGCAAAGGTGGTATTGTCGGTCGCACCGCAGAGGTAATAAACGAGAACAGCCTTAAAAATGTATTTGGAATCGAAGTGAAAATCATCAATTTTAATAATGAGAATCATCAGGCGGTCCATGTTGTTCCTATCAGGAAAAAAACTTCTAATTCCACGAGTAAGATGGATGGAGTTGTTAACTGTTGAAACAGACTTAAGCCATATTATATCTAATGAAACGGGATAATATTATGAATATTATAGTTGCCAATTCAGGCTTTTGCTTTGCTATTAAACGTGCTTACCAAGAAATTGATAAGCTGATTTCCAGTGGCCAAAAAGTTGCTGTTTGCTGTACGCACAATGATCATGTCAAAAATACTGATTGGGATATATTACATAGAATCGAAACTGCTGATCCGGAACTTTTTAAACACTATCCCAATTTACAGCATGTCAATTTGGTTAACGACTATATCGATGTTCCAAGTGGAACCTATCTGGCTATTGGCCACCGTGGTATTCCATTGGAGACAAAAACTGAGTTAGAACGACGCAATATAGTCATCCATAGTGTTAAATGCCAATTCATGGAAAAAATGGACAAAACCGCAGATGAATTGACTGAAAAGGGATACGACCTTATTGTTTTCGGCAAACCGGAAAATAAGCATTGCATGTTTGCACTTAATGCAGCTTCAAAGCATGGCAGACATAGTTTGATTGCAGAAGAACTTGCTCAAATCAAAGATGATATCATTCAGCCGGATAGGAGTTGGGCATGCATCGCTCAGACCACCGGCAAGGCACAGGTTTGGCAAAAATTTATTGAAGAGTTACGGCAAGTAGCCCCTTCAGTGCACGTTGTTGATACTATTTGTACTGATTGCAAAAAGAGATTTGAAGAGGCAGTCGGTTTGGCTTTACAGGCTGATATGGCCATAGTGATTGATGATGGTGGTGGTGTATCGTCTAGCCTATATGAAACTTGTATTGAAGTGAATCATAATACTGTAAAATATGACACTAAATGTACCTTGGATAAGGAATTATTGACTGGGGTCGAGAATGTAGCCATTGTTGGTGGAATACTTGTTCCTGAATGGATACTGGCCTCAATTGCCAATAAAATCTCCCATCAATTTTCTACCGTTAACTAGGTATAAGTTTGTTTCTAAGAATTAAGGGGCGAACTAATTGCTTCCCTGTCAAACAGTTAGTTCGCATTCCCTTGCAACAGCGATCCATCAATCTTCCTCAACACCTTAGGATGCTTTTTCTTATCATACTCTTCAACACGTTCCACAACAAACCAGCCAGATTCTATAAAATTCCTCACCTGTATTAATTCATCTAAAGCAGTGATAACACCGTCATCCTTCAATTTCATCTTCTTTGGTTTGATCAATCCATGCTTAACCATTGCCCTATATATGGCTTTTCCTATACCCGTAGCATCTGAATTACTTATTTCACATTTTAGTTACACGTTACCGGTACACTATAGTTTTTCATCGTATCATTCCGATAATATGGACTCCACGTTTGGGTTAAAATTATCTGGCGTACTTGGGCGCGTTGCACAGCCGGTCGGCCTCGGCGTCCAGAAGATCATTCAAAGCCTGCTCCACGGTGCCTCTGACCATCTCATCGAGATGACTACTAATCTTACCCTCATCGATATGTACAATACGGCCAAGCTCTTTAGTGTTATCCTTTTTTAAGGTGGTTGTCCTTTCGTCTGGTGTGGGTGAATCTGAGCAATTCCCATTTCACCAGACGGAAACCACCGCCTCCTCATAAAAGCGAAAAATAGAATACGTTATCCATCCCGCCCTGCGGCGTATGTAGGGTGCATTCCGCACCTAATCCCTTTCAAAAGGGCTGCAAAGCCTGCCTTGCTCCGAGGGTGTCAACAGTCTGCGGCACCGGAGCCATGTCCTCCCTAAAGCCAATTAAATAAAAATATCAAGATGTTAATCAGCTTATTGCATGGTCTGGCATATAAAAATCTGGCCATACAATATTTTTGTATTTGGTAATAAAATTTTGTATGGTAATGTTGCAGCATGAAAACAAATACACGTATAAATCCGGCGCTTGATCCATATGTGGCGGTCGCAAAGGGCATTGCAGCCACCTTTGGAACCAACTGTGAAGTTGTCTTGCACGACCTCACCAACCCCAAATCATCGGTGATTTATGTGGAAAACGGCCATGTGACCGGCCGGAAAGTTGGTGACGGCATTAGGGACTTGGTCCTGGATGTACTGATTTCACCTGATTTTCAGGAAGATGCCCTAACAAACTACAAGAGTTCGGTAATCAAGGGAAAAGCCGTCAAATCGACCACGATGGTCATAAGAAATACCGAAAAAGAGGTAATTGGCGCCCTGTGTATCAATTTTGATATCACCAGCCTTAGCCTGATTGCCAACGCCATTGACAACCTGACATTTATCAAAAACGATGCAGACAAATCCGAGCATGACATTGAAATAGAAAACTCCAATGTACTCGATATTCTAGACCACATAATTTCTCAAACCATTGCGGAAAGCGGAAAACTCCCTGAACACATGAAAAAAGACGATTACCTCGAACTGCTGAAATATATGGATAAAAAGGGGGTTTTTCTTATTAAAAACTCAGTCGACTGGGTGGCCAGAAAGCTGGGGCTTTCCAAATTTACAATTTATGCATATTTGAAGGAAATTAGAATCGATGAGGAAATCCAGAATAGATAAAGGCGTTTTTTCATCACGGGCAACGAAACAGCCCCACTGGATCAACAATGCCAGAGACTGACACCTTTATACCAACTCCGGCTGGATTGTGCTGATTGCGGGGGATCAATGGTTACCAAGCGCGATTTCCATGATATTACGAAAGCGTGTTGTCTGCTTGGACCAAGCTTGCCCTTAAAACCCCTTCCGGGCAACCCGCCAGGCAGCTTGGCCACAGATAATCCATATCTCACTCCACAAGGCCGGGCAATCACAGTTGATGAAAATATTCCTTTACCTCTTGGCCATCGAGTCATTTTGGATCTTCGGATGAACCATGCGAATGCACCTGTGGGATTCGATAACCAGGGTGCTGAGCAAAACCTGATCTAGTGTCTATTTAAAGGAGGGCTGTTATGAAACGATTGATGACAATATTGGTGACTCTGATTTTACTTATAACGCTGACCGCGGCGCTATCCTTTGCCGGCGGGACGTTGGACGCCGTGAAAAAACGCGGATACCTGGTTGTGGGATGCAACTCGGGCCAGGCCGGTTTTTCCTACCCGGACAGTAAAGGGGTTTGGAAGGGGTTGGATGTGGACTTCGGCCACGCTTTGGCTGCGGCTGTATTGGGGGACAAATCCAAGGTCAAGTATGTGCCCTTGACCTCAACCCAGCGCTTTACGGCCCTTCAGTCCGGCGAAATCGACATCCTGGCCCGCAACACCACCCATACCGCCATCCGGGGCATCTCCTTGGGAGCCAATTTCCTGACCCCGATCTTTTACGACGGCACCGGCTTCCTGGTGAGCAAGGCTCTGAAAGTGAAAAGCGCCAAGGAACTGGACGGAGCCACTTTTTGCCTGGTGCCCGGGTCCACCACCGAGATGAACGTGGCGGATTATTTCGCGCAACACAAAATGAAGTACAAGCAAGTGCTGTTCGACAGCAATGACGAAGTCAACAAGGCGTTTCTCAACGGCCGCTGCGACTGCATCGCGGGCGACCGCTCATCGGTGGCCGGAAGTCGCATAGCCACACCCAATCCCGACGCTTACATGGTGTTGCCCGAAGTCATCTCCAAGGAGCCTTTGGCCCCTGCGGTGCGCCACGGCGACGACCAGTGGTTTGACATTGCCAGTTGGGCGCTCTGGGCCATGATTAACGCCGAAGAACTGGGCATCACTTCGGAAAACGTGGATAGTTTCCTGAAATCGAACAACCCCAAAGTCAAGCGCTTTTTGGGCGTGGACCCCAAAATCGGAAAGGCCTTGGGCCTGGACCCCAAATGGGCTTACAACATTGTAAAACAGGTGGGCAACTACGGCGAATGCTATGAGCGCAACGTAGGTCCCAACACCCCCTTGGGCCTGGACCGCGGACTCAATAAGCTGTGGAGCCAAGGCGGTTTGATGTACTCGCCGCCTTTCCGCTAAACCCAAAAGACCGAGCTATTAAAAAGCAAAATGGACCGGGCCCCCTTCGGGGGGCCCTTATAAAAGGCGTGCACAAGGGAACGCAAGGTTATGCATACAAACACGTCAATTGCAATTGGCCTTAACCAATTGTGGCATGATCCCCACAAGCGTTCCTTGATGCTCCAGGGCCTGTTCATGCTTTTGGTCCTGTGCTCGGGGTATTATTTTTTCCAAAATACCCAGAACAACCTGTCCAAACAGTCGGTTGCCAGCGGCTTCGGCTTTTTGGGAGCCATTTCATCCTTTTCCATAGGCGAGAGCCTTATCGACTATTCGGCCAGCGACACCTACGGGCGGGCGCTTCTGGTCGGTTTTTTGAACACTCTGCGGGTCTCGGCCATTGGGATATTCCTGGCGGTGCTGATCGGTCTTTTCGTGGGGATCGCCCGTTTATCCTCGAACTGGCTGTTGCGCAAACTGGCCGGAATTTTTGTAGAGACCCTGCGCAATGTTCCGTTGCTCCTGCAGCTCTTTTTCTGGTATGCCCTGGTCAATGAGACCTTGCCTTCGCTTCGCAACGCTCTAAGCCCCATCAAGGGGGTTTTTCTGAGCAACCGGGGAGTTTTTTTCCCCGTTCCCGTAAGCCATCCAAGCTATTCGTATGTATTTATTGCCTTAGTTGCAGCTGTGGGACTGGTTCTTTTCTTGCGGATCTGGGCTAAAAAGCGTCAAGACCAAACCGGTAAGCTGTTCCCTGTATTTTCGTGCAGCGCCGCCTTGCTCCTGGGCCTGCCGCTTTTGGTCTGGCTCTTGTCCGGGGCCCATTTGAAATGGGACATTCCGGTTTTGCAGGGCTTCAACTTCAGGGGCGGCAGCACCGTCACCCCGGAATTCACTGCCCTGCTGTTGGGTTTGGTACTCTATACAGGCGCCTTTGTCGCTGAAATAGTCAGGGCGGGCATCCAGTCGGTGGATTGGGGCCAGATCGAGGCCGCCCGTTCCCTGGGGCTCAAGCCGACCCTGGTGATGCGCCTGGTGGTGCTGCCTCAGGCCCTGCGGGTGATAGTGCCCCCCCTGACCAGTCAGATGCTCAACCTGACCAAAAACACCTCCCTGGCCATAGCAATCGGCTATCCCGATTTTGTGGCGGTGATCAACACCACCATAAATCAGACCGGCCAAGCCGTGGAGGGCGTGGCCCTGATCATGGCAGTGTACTTGTTTTTCAGCCTGCTGACCTCGGTTTTAATGAACTGGTATAACAAAAAAATTGCCCTGGTGGAAAAATAGGATAATGGACAGTCCTGCCCTCAGCCAAGCCGGCCCCCTGAAGCCGCCCGTAGTCCGGGTGGGCTGGCGGGGATGGATAAAGGCCAATCTGTTCAACAGCTGGCTCAACTCCCTGATCACCGTGGGGCTGGTCTATCTGCTCTGGCTGATCATACCCCCGCTGCTGAACTGGTTTTTCTTTGAAGCGGTGTTAAACGGCGACCCCGCCTCCTGCCGGGTGGCGCATGGGGCCTGTTGGGCCTTTATCAAGGAAAAGCTGCGTTTCATTATTTTCGGCTTCTATCCCTATGGTGAGCAATGGCGCCCGCTGGTTGTGCTGATCATCCTGGTGTGCGCTCTCGTGTACACCCGCGACCGGCGCAACTGGCACCGCAGGCTGGTCTATATCTGGAGTGGGGTGCTGATCGTCATTATCAGCCTGATGGCCGGTGGGATTCTGGGGCTCAGTCCGGTCAGTTACGAAAAATGGGGCGGCCTTCCCCTTACCCTGTTCCTCACCATTATAGGAATCCTGGGCGCCTATCCCTTGGGCATATTTCTGGCCCTGGGCCGCCGTTCAAAGATGCCGGTGGTGCGGGTGTGTTGCGTGGTCTACATAGAGCTGATCCGCGGGGTGCCGCTTATCAGCCTGCTGTTCATGTCGGCGGTGATGTTTCCGCTTTTGTTGCCCCAAGGCATGGTGGTGGATAAACTGCTGCGGGCCCAGGCCGCTATCATTCTGTTCACTGCGGCCTATATCGCCGAGGTGGTGCGGGGGGGCTTGCAGGCCATGCCAAAGGGGCAATACGAAGCGGCGGCCTCCATATCCCTGAACTATTTTCAGACCATGCGAAAAGTAATTCTGCCCCAGGCTTTGAAAATTGTAATCCCGCCCACGGTCAATCACTTCGTTGGGGTGGTGCGGGACACCTCACTGGTATTGATGATCGCTCTGCTGGATCTTTTGAATACCACCAAAACCGCTCTCACCGACTCCAAGTGGCTGGGTTTCAGCAGTGAAGCCTATGTCTTCGTGGCGGTCATTTATTTCATAATCTGCTTTTCCATGGCCCAGTACAGCCGCCGCTTGGAACGTGAGTTGAGCACAGACTCCGAAAAAAGAGCTTGATTGCGAGGAGAAGGCATGCCGGACAATACCGCGATAAGCCATCCCGAAGCCGAAACCGGGATCATCCAAATACGTGATATGCACAAGTGGTTCGGCGAATTCCACGTGCTTAAAGGCATCAACCTGGAAGTGAAAAGGGGTGAGCGCATAGTGATCTGCGGCCCGTCCGGGTCGGGCAAATCCACCCTGATAAGATGCATCAACCGCCTTGAGGAGCATCAACAAGGCAGCATCATCGTGGACGGCTTGGAGATGACCAAGGATCTGCGCAACATAGAAGCCATACGCCGTGAAGTGGGCATGGTTTTCCAGCAATTCAACTTGTTCCCTCATCTGACCATACTCGAAAACCTCACCTTGGGGCCCATCTGGGCTCAAAAGACGCCCAAGGCCAAGGCCGTCGAAACGGCCATGTTTTTCTTGGACCGGGTCCATATCGCCGATCAAGCTAAAAAATACCCCGGCCAGCTCAGCGGCGGCCAGCAACAGCGGGTGGCCATAGCCCGCAGTTTGTGCATGAAACCCAAAATCATGCTCTTTGACGAGGTCACCTCATCGCTGGACCCGGAGATGGTCAAAGAGGTGCTGGACGTGATGGTGGAATTGGCCCAGGAAGGTATGACCATGCTGGTGGTGACCCATGAAATGGGCTTTGCCAAAACCGTGGCCCATAGGGTGATTTTCATTGACCAGGGCTGCATTCTGGAAATGAATACGCCGGATGAGTTCTTCAACAATCCCCAACATAAGCGGACTAAACTGTTTCTAAGTCAGATATTGCACTAAAAGATGCCTAATCAACAATTGGCTGGAAGCTGGTCGAGTTTCGGGCGGAAATAATGAACGAAAATAACATGTTGAAAGTAGGGGTAGTGGGATGCGGAGCCATAGGCAGTGAAATCTGCCGGGCTCTAATTCAAGATTTGGAGGCCGCCCGGTTGGTGGCGGCCAATGATCTGGATGACGCTCGGCTGAATAGCTTAATCGAGGATCTGGGAGTCGGCCCGGTAGGGATGGGGCTCGGTGATTTGATCAAGGCTGCGGACCTGGTGGTGGAGGCCACCTGGCGCCAAGCGGCTCCGCAGATTATCCGCCGGACCCTACAGGCGGGCAAAGACATCCTGGTTATGAGCGTGGGCGCGCTTTTGGACCATTATGATGAGTTTTTTGGCCTGGCAAAAGAAAAGGAGTGTCGCATCCATGTGCCCTCGGGCGCGCTTGCCGGGCTGGATATGGTCAAGGCGGCGGCGCTGAAAGGCCTGGACCGGGTCACCATCACCACCTGTAAACCACCCAGGGGATTGATGGGGGCTCCCTACATTGAGGAGAACGGCATAGACCTGGAGACTGTGAAGGAGAAAACCCTGGTGTTTTCGGGCAATGCGCTGCAGGCGGTGCCAGCCTTCCCGGCCAATGTCAATGTGGCCGCCGCCTTGAGTCTGGCCGGATTGGGCCCCGAAAGGACCGAGGTCAAAATATATGCGGACCCAAACACCAAGCTCAATTCCCACACGGTGGAGGCCGAAGGCGATTTTGGCAGACTGAAGACTGAATGCGAGCTTGTGCCAAGTTCCAGCAATCCCAAAACCAGCCTCATGGCGTCGTTATCGGTGATCAGCCTGCTAAGTCGCATGACGAGCCATGTTGTAATCGGTACCTAATCTCACATTTGGCGGTGTTGACATGAAATGGTTTGAAAAGCTTCGAGCATCTATCCCGGTGTTGGATAATGAGATTTATCTGAATGTCGCCCTCAATAACTTGTTGCCGGACCCGGTGCGCCAGGCGGTATACGATCTTTTATCAAGGGCCAGCCTTGGCGATAACGACAAAAAGGTGTGGGCCGAGGAAATAACCGGGGTGCGGCTTGCCATTGCCAAGCTGATAGATGCCGATCCTTCGGGCGTAGCTTTTACCCAAAACACCACGGAAGGCCTGAACATCCTGGCCCAAGGGCTGGACCTTCAGCCAGGGGAAAATGTGGTGGTGACCGACCAGGAGCACCCCAATAACCTGTACCCCTGGTTGAATCAAAAAACCAAGGGCGTGGAGGTGCGGATAGTTAAGGCCGTTGATTACCGTCTGCCTGTGGACCTTGTTTGTTCGCACATAGATCAAAACACCCGTGCCGTGGCCATATCGTCGGTTCAGTTCTGTTCGGGATTCCGGGTGGATTTAAAGGAACTGGCGCGGCGCTGCCATCAGGTGGAAGTGCCGGTCTTGGTGGACGGCATCCAGAGTCTGGGCACCTTGGGTCTGATGGCCGAAGCATGGGATGTGGACGCTGTGGCCTGCGGGGGGCACAAAGGGCTTTTGGGCCCGGCGGGGGCGGGTTTTCTGTTCTGCCGCCGCAATTTGTTAAAGAGCTTGATAAATCCTTGTCCAGGCATGTCTCCGATGCTCGCGGTGGATAAAGGAGAAGACTGGCGAATAAAGATTCTGGACCCTGCCGATGCCAGGCGTCTGGAGGGCGGCACTCATAATTTCCCGGGCATCTACGGCTTGGGAGCGGCAATTGATTTATTGCTCAACTCCGGGGTGGAGAGTATTGAACAGCGGGTTCTATCTTTAACTAAAAGGTTGAACCAAGGTCTTCGCGAGTTGGGTTTCCAGGTCATATCCCCCCCAGAAGACCAGGAGTTGAGCAATATTACTGTACTGCGGGTTCCCGAGCCAGCGGATCTGGTGCGCTACTTAAGCGCCGCCGGCATCCGAGTCTCGCTTATGGATGCAGGCGTGGTGCGTTTTTCACTGCATGCCTACACCCTGGAATCCGAGTTGGACTATGTTTTGGAAACCATGAAGGATTACGGAAAGATCAATTAATGCCTTGAATTCTACAGAGTAGCGCCGTCTACCCGTCCGTTCCTGATTGTTCTGCAATGGCCTAGATCACCTCTGTTAAGCGATTCTCTCGTCTATCGGGATTCACGACAAATCTGAAGTTGCTCAATCAAACATAACCGGGAGAGACTAAATGAATCAATATGATTGTACAGAATGAGGATTGTTGGATTTAAGACGCTCATACACATTGATGAGATGCTCTTGCATCAATTTCAAGGCCATCTCACGCTGATCCGCCAAAATAGCATCGATAATAGCCAAATGCTCGGGCAGAGTCGCCCCCATTTCCGAATTCGAATGGAATGTATCCCGGACGCGCATGTATTTCATGGTACCGCGCATGGTGGTATAAATCTCAATTAGCTTTTTATTTCCTGAGGAATGCGCGATAAATGTGTGAAACTTCTCATCCGCGTCCAGATACGGCGACGCCTCGCCCGCAGCAGTCAGAACCTGGTGCTGCTTAATAAAATCAATGCGCAGCCTTTTTAACCTCTCCCTGTCGATCCGGTCATACCCCCTGAAAAGCGCATGAACCTCCAAGGCGATGCGCAAATCAGCCATTTCCATAAGTTCGTTCCAATCCAAGCTGGTCACAAAAAAGCCCTTGCGTGGTAAATATTTGACCAGTTGGGTTTGCTCCAGGTTCTTCAAGGCCTCCCGGATGGGGGTTTTGCTTATTTGCCATTCATTGCTTAGCTGATCTATGTTTATTTTGTCGCCTGCCTTGAATTCCACACCATCCAAGATGAGCTTGCGAAGATGAGTATACACCTGTTGAGGTATGACGTCTCTATTGAACGAAGGTTTTGCTTGCAGCATCAACTAACACCCCTTGGATGATTCGAGAGATTGTTTAAGTGAAAATCCTGCGTAAACATTATGCTTGACTTGTGTGTTGAATTTGATATCGTATCCGATATTCGATATCTGATTCTAATTTGAGTTCAATAATATGTCAAGTTTTTACCACCGGCCGCACACCACCCAGCCCCAGCGCCAGCTGAGCGGCGTTCCAACGCTGGGCTGGCCGGTAGTGGTGTTCTGCCTTGTTTAGATTGTGACCCCAGTAACTTTAAAACAAATATTACTTCAAGTTAGGAGGCAGTATGAAGCTTAAAAAAGTCTTTTTACTATGCTTGTCACTTTGCCTGGTTCTTGCTTTCAGCATGTACGCGGGAGCGACGGGACCGGTCAAGGGAGGTGTGTTGAAGGTTGCTGCGGTCGGACAACCGGCCACACTTGATGGCCACTGGACAACGGCGCATACCACCCATGGCATTCTCTATCAGACCAACGAGACTCTGTTCGCGCCTGATGAGAAGTTCGCAATGGCGCCCATGCTGGCCCAGGGCTATGAGATGAGCAAAGACGGCCTTACTCTGAAGATTAAACTGAGGGAAGGCGTTTTGTTCCATGACGGCAGCGAACTGGATGCCGAGGACGTTATAGCGTCTTTGAAACGCTGGGGCGACAAGCAGGGTGCGGGTAAAAAACTCTTTAGCGACGTGGAATCCGTCACCGCGCCCAGCAAGTACGTGGTGGAATTCAAGCTGAAGAACGTGGTGGGCCCGATCATTACCCTCTTGGGCATCAATCAGTCGGCCAACCCCTGGATCTATCCCAAAGAATCCATCGAAAGGGCGGGTAACGGCCAGCTCAAGGAATTCATCGGCACCGGTCCTTTCCAGTTCGTCGAGTTCAAGCCGGATCAGCACATCAAGCTGAAGAGGTTTGACAAATATGTGTCACGCCAAGAGGAACCCTCTGGCCTGGCCGGTAAAAAGGTCGCCTACGTCGACGAGATATATTTCAACTTCCTGCCCGACCCCTCCGTGCGCGCCGCCAGCGTGGAGGCGGGTGAATCGCACTTTGCCGAAGCGGTCAACTTTGATGAATATCCCCGCTTCAAAGACAGCGATCGTCTGGTCCCGGTGGTGGTCATGCCCCGGATCACGGTTTTCGCCCGCATGAACCTCAAGGGAGGAGCGCTTGCCAACCAGAAAGTCCGCCAGGCCTTCATCGCCGCGCTGGACTGCGATGACATCATGCGCAACACCATCGGCATCGAGGGGCTCTATATAGTATCGCCCAGCCTGATGACCAGCTTGGGTGTGTGGGGCAGCAAGGCCGGCGCCGACAAATACAACCAAAAGAATCCCGAACTCGCCAAAAAGCTGCTGAAGGAAGCGGGATACAAGGGCGAGCCCATCCGCTGGCTGACTTCGAAACAATATCCTTACATGTATGCCTCGGCCATGGCCACCAAACCCCATCTGGAAAAAGCGGGGTTCAAGGTGGATCTTCAGGTTCTGGAATGGGCCCAGGTATCCACCCTGCGCAAGCAAAAGGACAAATACGAGATATTCTCCACCGGTATCGGCAACACCATAGATCCCTCCATGTGGATTGCCCTGGACCCCAACTGGCCCGGCTGGTGGGACACCCCGAAAAAAGAGGAACTGCGCGAGAAACTGTGGCGCACTCCTGATATGGAATCGCGCAAAAAGATTTGGGGCCAGTTACAGGCTCTCTTTTATGAACAGGTTCCCCTGGCTACCTTCGGTGAAACCGGCACTCTGCACGTGATCAGCCCCAAGCTGAAGGGCCTGGTTCCCCATGCCGACCCCTTCTTCTGGAATGTCTGGATCGAAAAATAGCCAATGGCTGGGGGGCGGGATTCCCCGCCCCCCGGCATAAAACGGGAGCCAAGGCTTGCTGCTTTACATCATTAAGCGGTTGTTCGGGTCGATTCCGGTGTTGCTGGTGGTTGCCACGATCGCTTTTTTGCTCATACACATCACCCCCGGAGATCCGGCCCGGATGATCAGGGGTGAGTACGCCAGCGAGGAAAGCATCGAGCAGCTGCGCGAGCAACTGGGGCTTAATGAACCGCTGCATATTCAGTTTGTCCAGTGGCTGTCCAGGGCTGTGCAAGGGGATCTGGGTGATTCTTTGTTCCTGCACCGCCCGGTTCTGACGGCGATTTTCGAGCGGATTGAACCCACCCTGACCCTGGTTGCTTTTTCATTTTTGGTCGCGGTGCTGATCGGAGTGCCATTGGGGGTGTACGCGGCCACGCGCTACAACTCCATGCTGGACCACACCTTGATGACCATTTCATTATTGGGAATGTCCATGCCCAGTTTCTGGCTTGGCCTGAACTTGATTCTAATATTCAGCGTCAGCCTGGGGTGGTTCGCGGTGGCGGGCTATGCCCCGATCAGTGAAGGCCTGCTCGGGTTTTTAAGGCATATATTCCTGCCTGCCTTTGCCTTGGGATTCAGTCAGGCGGCCTTGGTGGCCCGCATGACCCGCACATCCATGCTTGAAGTTCTGCGCATGGATTACATACGGACCGCCCGGGCCAAGGGTGTCAAGGAAAGCCAGGTGGTTTACAAACACGCCTTGCGCAATGCCCTGATTCCCATCATCACCGTGCTTGGCGTCATCATCACGATCATGTTCGGAGGCGCGGTGGTGATAGAGACCGTATTCGGCATTCCCGGCAGTGGCCGCTTGATTATCGGTTCGGTCCTGCGCCGCGACTATCCGACCATTCAGGGCGCCATGATCGTCATCGCCCTGGCTTGTGTGCTGATCAACCTGCTGGTGGACATCATCTATACCTGGATTGATCCCCGAGTATCTTATGACTAAACCGAGGCCCATCCTGTGAGCAGTTTTATCCAAAATCTGAGCCATAACTGGCAAATTCTGAAAAAGAACCGTTTCGCCGTGGTTGGTGGAGCAGTGATGCTGGTTCTGATTTCGATCGCTGTTTTTGCGCCGTTGGTCTCACCGTTTGATCCCAACCAGCTTGATTCGCTGCGGCGGCTGAAAGCGCCGCAATTGCCGCACCTGTTCGGTACCGACCGGTTCGGCCGGGATGTGCTCAGCCAGGTTATTTACGGGACCCGGGTGTCCTTGACCGCCGGAATCCTGTCTTCCCTGCTGGCAACGGTTCTGGGAACCGTTATAGGCGTAATTGCAGGCTACTACAAACGGTTTGACAACCTGATCATGCGGGTCATGGACGGTTTGATGGCGTTTCCAAGCATACTTTTGGCAATTGCCATCATGGCGGCCCTGGGCCCGCGGCTGGCCAATGTAATCGTGGCCCTGGGGGTGGTTTACACGCCTCGCACGGCCCGCATATGCCGGAGCGTGGTGCTGGTCACCCGTGAACTGGGTTATGTGGAGGCGGCCCGGGCCGCCGGGGCAAAGAATTTCCGTATACTCTACAAACATATATTGCCAAACTGCCTCCAGGCGGTGGCGGTTCAGGCCACCTTTGTGTTCGCTTATGCCATTTTGGCCGAGGCGGCCTTGAGTTTTTTGGGGGTGGGAGTGCCGCCGGATATTCCCAGTTGGGGGGCCATCATCAGCGAAGGCCGCAACTATATGCGTATTGCGCCCTGGCTCACCCTGTCACCCGGTTTGGTGATCATGCTGGCGGTTTTGGGGCTGAACCTTTTGGGTGACGGTCTCAGGGACATGCTGGACCCGCAGTTGAGACGGTAATGACAAACCCAGAAAAAAAGATCTATCTAGTGCCGCCAGTCCAAGCCGGAGCTGGAGACTTTGATGTTCTGATCGTCGGCGGAGGGGTTATTGGTCTGTCAACCGCGTATCATCTGGCCAAAGGAGGAAAGGCGGTGGCCGTATTCGACCGCAGTGAAGCGGGCACCGAAGCCTCTTCCCGAAATGGCGGCGGCGTGCGCCAGCAAAATCGGAATCCCGCCGAACTCCCCTTGGCCATGGCCAGCGTTGATTTTTGGACCGAACTCGCCAAAATAACCGATTTTGAATATGTCAAGAAAGGAAACCTTCGCCTGGCTCTGGAGGAATCAGACCTGGAGTTCATGGACAAGCAGGATAAGTGGCAGCATGAGCTTGGCCTGGAAACCATCAGGTTAAATCAGGATCAAGTGCTTGAGCTGTGTCCCTGGCTTAACGCTGATCTGATAGTTGGTGGCTCATTTTGCCCCAGCGATGGACATGCCAACCCGATATTGGCGGCCCGCGCAATGCGACGGCTTGCTCTCGAACAAGGTGTGGCGCTGTTTGAAAATACCATGGCGGAGCAGATCATCCCCCGCCGCGACGGATCGGTTCTGATCAAAACCGCGAATGGAGACTACCGCGCCGGACAGGCGGTCTTGGCCGCCGGGGGGTGGACTTCGGGCATGCTGGAGCCCTTGGGCCTATCGCTGCCCTTGCGGGTTGAAGCCTCTTGCGTGGCCGTAACCGAGAGGGTGGCTCCGATGTACAGCCAGTTTATTTACCGCGAGCAGTTCGGATACACCCGCCAGGCGGCATGCGGCAACATCCATCTGGGGGCCCATGTATTCGAAGCGACGGATGTACATCGGCGCGAGGTTCCGCTGCAGGCTTTCCGGCAGTTCATCCGGCTGGGCAAGCTGATCCCGGCTTTAAAGAACCTCCGCATAATTAGAACCTGGAGCGGCTTTACCACCTGGACGCCCGACAAGACCCCGGTGCTGGACTTCAGCCCGCTCCACCCAAACCTGTTCGTGGCGGCCGGCATGTCAGGCCATGGCTTCTGCCTGGCGCCTGGCGTGGGCAGGTTGGTATCCGAACTGTTAATGAATCACAAACCTTCTTTTGATCCAACCCGGTTCAGATGGGATCGATTCACATCATGACTAAAAATGACGGTGTATGCAAAAAGGCAATAGTGCTCAGCCCCAAGGATAATGTGGCTGTGGTGTTGGAAGATGGAGCCAGTGGAGACACTTATGAATTGAACGGCGCCATCGAAGGAAATATCCAGGTGTGCGACCATATCATTTTCGGACATAAATTCTCGCTGGCGAATATACCCGTTGGCGCCCGGATTATTAAGTACGGCCACGCCATTGGCGAGGCTACAGCGGCGATCCAAAAGGGGCAGCATGTGCACGTACACAATGTGAGCGGCCTGCGGGCTGATGGAACGGGGGCCCACAATGCGTGAATTCATGGGGTATGAACGTCCGAACGGCTCGGTGGGGGTCCGCAACCATGTGTTGATTCTGCCTGCGACCAGGGTTTGCAACCTGATGGCTCACCGCATTCACACCGCGGTGAACGGCACCAAGGCCCTGATAACCACAGGTGAATATGGCCGCACCAAAAAAGACCGCGACCGCCTGGTCCGGTTCATGACCGGACTGGCCACCAATCCCAACGTGGCTGCGGTGGTGTTGCTGGGAGTGGAGAACGGTTATGGCTATCCTGAGAATCAGATTGACCAGATAGCCCCGGTCATAAAAGCCAGCGGCAAACCTCTAGTGACCTTGATCACAGCCGAAGAAGGCGGTATGCATGCCACCATAGAAAAAGGCATTATCGAGGCCCGGCGTCTGGTGCACGAAGCCAGCCGCAACCTGCGCAGACCCTTCCCCATAAGTAAATTGTGCGTGGGGGTTAAATGCGGAGATTCGGACGCCACTTCGGGCATTGCCGGCAACCCCTCCTTTGGGGCCATGGCGGACCTTTTGGTGGATGCCGGAGGCACCCTGATTTTTTCAGAAACCATGGAGGTGATCGGCGCCGAACATGTATTGGCAGAGCGCGCGGTTTCCGAAAAGGTGCGCCGGAAATTGCTGGATACGGTTCAGGCCACCGAGCGCATGGCTGCGAGCATCGGCGAAGACATCCGCACCATCAATCCGATTCCGGAAAATATCGCCGCCGGCATCACTACCCTGGAAGAGAAATCTCTGGGGGCGATAATCAAGACCGGCACCAGGCCGCTGCAAGGGATTTTGGATTATTGCCAGCCGCCCGCAAGTCCGGGTGTATACATGATGGACGCCTGGATGTCCTCCTATTCTTTGATGATCAGCATGGTAGCCGCCGGTTGCCAAATGACCTTTTACCAGCTAGGCGGCCAGGAGCTGCCTGAAATCGACCCGCCGCTCTCGGCCATAAATCCCGGTCTGGTGGCTCCCATGCATACCATCACCGGCAATCCCAACACCTATGCCAGGGCTGAAAAGGATATGGATTATTCATCAGGCGAAGTGCTCTATGGCACCAAAACCGTTGAACAAGCCGGACAGGAATTATTGGAGCTGGCCATCATGACTGCTTCCGGAGCGGTGACCAAAGGCGAGACCGTCAACTTCGAGGACCCCATAGAGGTTTACTTCGAGGGGCCGTTTATTTAAGCGCCCCTCTCGGAGTTCTCTGCAAATGCCTCTGGAATGACTGATAAAATAAGTGGTTAGGAAATTCCATGAATCTACCTGCTTTAACATTGATCAAGCGTAAGCAGCCTGCGCCCAGGCTGGAGAATGTGCGGGCGCATCTGCGTCAGGGTTTGGCTTCGCTGAACCTGAAACCCGGGGATTATCAGGGCGCGAAAATAGCCCTGACCGCCGGCAGCCGGGGTATCAGCGATATAGCGCTAATCCTGCACACCGTGGGGCAGTTTTTGCGTGAATTGGGCAGTGAGCCCTTTGTGGTTCCTTCCATGGGCAGCCATGGCGGGGCCACCGCCGAGGGCCAAACAGCCGTTTTGCAGAACCTGGGCGTAACCGAAGAATCAGTGGAAATGCCCATTAAGGCTTCCATGGAAACTGAGCTTATCGGTCATTCCCCCGACGGTGTTCCCCTCCACATGGATAAAATCGCCTGGCAGTCGGATGGTGTGGTTCTGATCAACCGGGTCAAACCCCACTCGGGTTTTGACGGCCCCATTGAAAGCGGCATGATGAAAATGGCGGTCATCGGCCTGGGAAATCACAACGGAGCCAAGAGCGCCCACCAGGCGGTCATGGATCTGGGCTACAACCGGGTCATTTCACGGCTGGCCCAGCTGTTTATCGACACCGGTAAGATACGTTTCGGAGTCGCTATTTTGGAGAACGCCAACCACGGCACCGCGGATGTTGTGGCAGTTCCCGCCGCCAGCATATTTGAGATGGAAAAACAGCTATTGAAGCGGGCCAAGGATCTCATGGCCCGTCTGCCCAGCCGGGAGATCGACATCCTTATCGTGGACGAGATGGGCAAAGAGATAAGCGGGGTTGGGATGGACCCCAATGTGATAGGCCGCCGCATGTTCATAGCCGAGCCGGAACCCGAAAGCCCCAAGATCGGGCGGATCTTCGTCCGCAGGATGGCCACGGGAGGCGGCGGCAATGGATTGGGAATTGGTTTGGCAGACTTTGCCTTGCGGGCCTTGGTGGATGAAATCAACTGGAAATACACTTATACCAACGCGATCACCTCGGGGACCCCAGAAAAGGCCCGCTGCCCGGTGGTTTGCGAAAATGACCGGGAGGCTCTTGAGTATGCCGTCCGGACCTGCCGAAGGCCGGACCCCGGCAAAGCGCGCATCATGTGGGTCCGTAATACCCTGAATCTGGAAAAGGTCGCGGTCTCTCCCGCGCTTTTGGATGAGGTGCTGGCCGAAGCCGGTGCTGAAAAAGAGGGTGAACTGTCTTGGGACTTCACCCAAGACGGCGACCTGCCGTTCCTGCTTTGATCGCATGCGGAGTATTTGTTTATGGGATACTGCGGAAAAATTGCACGGGTTGACCTCAGCAGCCGCGCCGTGGATATTATGCGGCCCGATGAGCTGTTCTACAGAACCTATCTCGGAGGACGCGGTTTTATCGCCCATGCCTTGCTGCAGGAAGTGTGGCCCGCTGTAAAGCCTTTTGATGCCGAGAACGTAATAGTCTTCGCGCCGGGGGTGCTGACCGGTTCACCGGTTCCCGGATCGGGCCGCCACAGTGTGGGCGCTTTGTCCCCCCTGACCAATGGTTTCGGAGATGGGGAAGCGGGCGGCTTTTGGGGCGTGGAGCTGAAAAAGGCAGGCCTGGACGCTTTGATTATCAAAGGCCGGGCCGAGGCGCCCTGCTACATCTGGATTAATGACGGCGCGGTGGAAATAAAGGATGCCGGGCACCTTTGGGGCCGGAGCACCTTGGAGGTGGACCGGTCCCTGCGCGCCGAGCTGGGTTCAAAGATCAGGGTGGCCCAGTGCGGCCCCGCCGGAGAAAACGGGGTCCACTTCGCCTGTGTCGTGCATGATTTGCGTCATTTTGTGGGGCGTAGCGGCATAGGCGGGGTCATGGGCTCGAAAAACCTGCGCGCAGTTGCGGTGCGGGGGGCCAATCCAATTCCCCTGGCCGACCCGGAGGGTCTTTCCGCTTTTGCCAAACAAAACACCAAAAAGGCTCTGGGCGCGAACGGGCTCTTTCACAGTCTGGGCACCGCCGGTTTATTTGAATTCATGAATCAAGCCGGAGCCCTTCCCACCCGCAATTTCCGGGAAGGAATGTTTGAAGGCTCAAGCGAACTGGATGGGGCCATGATTCAGGAGCGCTATATCTCGGGCAGACACAGTTGTTTTGCCTGCCCGGTGCGCTGCAAGCCCGAAGTGACCCTGGACGGCGAATATAAAGTGGGCCCCGAAACCGGAGGCCCTGAATATGAAACTCTCGCGGCATTGGGCTCGCTTTGCGGGGTCTCAGACCTGCCCACAGTGCTAAAGGCCAATGAATTATGCAATTTATATGGTCTCGACACCATTTCGACCGGTGGGGTTGTGGCCTTTGCCATGGAATGCGCGGAAAAAGGTCTTATCGCGCCATCCGATCTGGACGGGCAAAAACTGGGCTTCGGCGATGGCGCCGGCATGCTGGCCTTGATTGAAAAGATCGCCAATGGGCGGGGATTGGGCCGCTTGTTGGCCTTGGGCGTCAAACAGGCGGCTGCTGAGATAGGCGGCGAAGCGCCCCGGTTGGCCATGCACGTCCGCGGTCAGGAAATCCCCATGCACGAACCCAGGCAAAAGTACGCCCTGGGATTGGGTTACGCCATGTCCGTCACCGGGGCGGATCACATGCACAACATGCATGACACTGCGGTGGCCGGCGGCCCCGGCGCCATGGCGGAGTTCGGCTTTTCCGGCGCTCTTGATCCTCAAAGCCTGGATATGAAAAAGCTTGCCATTTTCAAATACGCCTCGACTTGGCGGTATCTGGCCGATTGTGCGGTGGTGTGCATGTTCATGCCCTATGGCCCGGCCCAATTGAGAGATATCATCAATCTCAATTGCGGCTGGAATACCACCACGGTGGAGCTTTTCAGGGTGGCCCAAAGATCCATAACCATGTCCCGGGCTTTCAATATCGCCCGGGGCCTCAATCCGGAAGATGAAGTTTTGCCTGACCGTTTCCACCAGGCATTCAGCAAGGGACCATTGGCGGGAAAGCGGTTGTCCCCAAAGGACTTCGTGCAGGCAAGGCAATCCTTCTACCGGATGATGAATTACGACCAGCAGGGAGTGCCCACGATAGAGCTGCTGGCGGAACTCGGGTTGGATTGGGTGGCTGAGCGCTATCCCGAGATATGGCCATGAATGGGGATATGCTGTGAACCGCACCTGTGAAATAGACACAAATGAGCCTGTACTGAAAGTCAATGGCCTCAGCACCAGCTTTCTGCTTAACGGGCGGATGCTGCCCGCCATAGAAAATGTGGGGTTTTCGGTCAATAAAGGTCAAATTCTGGCTATTGTGGGCGAGTCGGGTTCAGGTAAATCAGTAACCTGTTTATCGGTGCTCCGCCTGATACAGTCTCCGGGAAAAGTGGTGGCCGGCAGCGCCATGATGGACGGAATAGACCTGCTTGGTCTTTCCAATGAAGAAATGCGCAGTGTGCGCGGCTGCAAGATATCCATGATTTTTCAAGAGCCCATGACCTCGCTCAACCCGGTTTTCCCCATTGGCGACCAGATCGCAGAGGCCATACAGATTCACCAGGGCGCGGGACGCCAACAGGCCCTGGACCAGGCGGTGGAGGAACTTAGGCGGGTGGAGATCGCCAACCCCGCTCAGCGGATCAAAGATTACCCCCATCAGATGTCCGGCGGGATGAAACAGCGTGTGATGATTGCCATGGCGCTGGCTTGTAAACCCCAGCTCTTAATAGCCGACGAACCCACCACGGCTCTGGACGTGACCATCCAGGCTCAGGTGCTGGATCTCATGAAACGGTTGCGTGATGAGCTTGGCATGGCCATATTGCTGATCACCCATGACCTGGGGGTGGTGGCGGAGATAGCCGAACGGGTGGTTGTGATGTACGCCGGGCGCATTGTGGAAAACGGAAGTGTTTTTGATATATTCGAGACGCCGCAGCATCCCTATACCAAGGGCCTTTTGAATTCGATTCCCACCCTGGAAACCGTCAAAGGCCAGTTGGAGGTGATCCGGGGCAACGTGCCCGGGCTCGCCGAAATGCCCACCGGCTGCCGCTTTTCTCCCCGCTGCGATTGGGCTAGTGAACGTTGTTGGTCACGGGAGCCCCCGCTGATGCCGGTCAAGGATGGACACCTGTCGGCATGTTGGTTAAACCGGGCTGCGGATGAGAGGAATTGACCCATGCCGCAAAACCGCTCTGAAATCATACTGAAAGCCCAAAATCTGGAAAAACGGTTTCCGGTTTTATCCGGACTGATAAAGAAAAAAACCGGTGAGGTCCGGGCGGTGGATGGGGTTTCCTTTGAGGCCCGCTTGGGAGAGGTGGTCGGGCTGGTGGGGGAATCCGGCTGCGGAAAATCCACCCTGGCCCGTCTTTTGCTGCGCCTGATTGAACCCTCTGGCGGCCAGGTCATGTTTCAGGGCCGAGACTTGTTGAACCTTTCAGCGGAAGAGATGCGCAAGGCCAGACGCGATCTGCAAATCGTATTTCAAGATCCTTCCGACAGCATAAACCCCCGCCTGAACGCGCTTGAAATTGTGTCGGAGCCTCTGGCCGTGCACGGGTTTTCCAAGCAAGACCGCCTGGACAGGGTGCTCGAACTCATGGAATTGGTCGGCCTGGGGCGGGATGACATTTTCCGCCACCCCCACAGCTTTTCCGGCGGGCAAAAGCAAAGAATCGTCATTGCCCGGGCCCTGGCCCTGAATCCCAAATTGGTGGTTTGCGATGAACCTGTTTCAGCCCTGGACGTTTCCATCCAGGGACAGATTCTCAGGCTTTTGGATGACATCCGGGAAAAACTGAACCTGACCTATATCTTCATTTCCCATGACCTGGCGGTGATCAAATACGTCAGCGACCGGGTGTTAGTCATGTATTTGGGCAAGATCATGGAACAAGCGCCGGGAGAAATCCTTTTCAAACGCCCGGCGCATCCATACACCCGGGCGCTGTTGTCGGCTATCGCGGTGCCGAACCCCAGAAAGAAAAGCCATAGGATAATGCTGCAAGGCGATGTGCCCAATCCCGCGGATATGCCAAAAGGCTGCCGCTTCCACACCCGCTGCCAATATGCCCGCGCGCGATGTTCCCAAGAAGAGCCCGGCTTGCAAGATGTTGGCGACGGAGCCAAGGCCGCCTGCTTTTTCCCTTTGGAATCATGAAGGTGAGGCAAACGCGAGGTTCCGGCTATCCACTTTGCTGATTGCGGCGGTTTAATGGAATTAGGCCAAGCGGCCCTTATAGGAGACCTTTTATGCCCCCATCTGAACGCGGTGAGGCAATAAAACAAGTTCTCACCATAGAGATTGAATTTGACGGCCAACCTCTGGTAGTCAACCAAGGAGAAAGCCTGGCCGCCGCTTTGATGCGTCACGGCGTTTTGGCTTGGCGTATCACACCCAAAAACAAGGAGCCGCGCGGGTATTTTTGCGGCATCGGCATATGCCAGGACTGTTTGGTATCCATTGACGGGATTCCCAATATCCAAGCCTGTAAAACCGTGGTGCGCCAAGGGATGAGAGTGAAAAGCCAGAAAGGCTTGCCCCTTCCGGAGAAATAGTCATGAACCGATGTGATATCGCAGTGGTCGGGGCCGGTCCCGGCGGACTTGCCGCCGCCATAGAAGCGGCCCGCTATGGCGCTTCAGTACAGGTGTTGGATGAAAACAGCGCCTTGGGGGGCCAGATATACCGGTCATTGTCGGGAAAAGGACCTAAGCTTTTAAGCGCCGCTCATCGCAGCCGAGCCCAATGGCTGGTCCGCAATCTCGAGCGGTTTGGCGAAAAGATCGAGATAAAAAAGGAAGCCGTGGTCTGGGGCGGGTTCGATCAGCACACCCTAGCCTACACCCAGGCGGAAGAATCCCGGACCATGACCTATGAAAAACTGGTTCTGGCCACTGGAGCTTATGACCGGCCCATGATCTTTCCGGGATGGACCCTTCCCGGGGTTTTTACGGCCGGCGGGGCTCAGCGCATGCTGAAGGATCACGGCATTTTGCCGGGAAGCAGGATCCTGTTGGCCGGAAGCGGTCCTTTGCAGCTGGCCCTGGCCAAGCAGATCGTAGACGCCGGGGGGGAAATCGCCGGAATCCTGGAGGCCGGGAGCTTGGCGGCAGGTCCTGGTTTGCTGTCCGGCCTGGCGCGCAACCCGGAACTCATAAGTGAAGCCGCCCAATATCTTGCCACTATCTTTAAAGCGGGGGTGCGTATCAGGCCACGCCGCATTATAGTGGCGGCCAGGGGAGACGGTAGGGTGGAGGAAGCCGGCATCGCCCGGGTGGATGACCAGTGGAGGCCTCGCAAGGGTGGTATTGAGTGGGTTCCGGTGGACGCGGTCTGTCTGGGTTACGGGCTTCTGCCTTCCAATGAAATCGCCCGCCACCTTGGCGCGGCGGCTGAATATACGCCCCAATTCGACACCTTTGTGCTTGAGCGGAACCCGGGCATGAAAACCAGTGTGAAGGATGTTTTCGCGGTGGGTGACGGCGTGGTCCAGTCCGGCTCCCATGCGGCCTGGCTGGAAGGCCGGATTGCCGGTATCCAGGCCGCTGCTGATCTGGGCTTTATCAATTCTAACGATGCCGATAGAACCATGATTCCCATCAGGCTCAGGCTGACAAAGGTGCTTAAGCTGCAGCGGGCCATGCGGGAATATTGCAGGCCCGGTCCTGGTTTTTATGAGTTGGCCGAACCTTCAACCCTGGTGTGCCGCTGCGAGGAAATCACCATGGGGGAATTGATGGGCCGCATCCAAAGCGGGGTGAGCGATATCAGGCAGCTTAAACGCTTCACCCGCGCCGGCATGGGCGCATGCCAGGGCAGGATTTGCGGTTCCTTCATCAACCATATTCTGCGAAAACATGTTCCGAAATACAAAATGGACCTATTGCCCCCCAGACCCCCGGTAAAACCAGTCATGCTAAAAACAACCGAAAGCCTTCAGTGACCAAATGAGAAATACACCATATGCTCAACCATATACAGCCCGAGATGTCCTTGCCCGAAGTCAAGCCAGCCCTGCCTGACCTGGAGATCGCTCTTTTGCCGGTTGGTTCACAAGTACAGCACAGACCTCCAAAAATAAAAGCAAGAGATTTTTGACACTGCCTTCCTGACCCTGGTCTTGGCCATTTCCCTGATGCGTTTGCGCAAAGCAAGATCATCAACCTTTCGGCAACCATGCTTTTGAAGCGGCGGTTCTCTCCCTCAAACCGCTCCAAACGCCTGACCCCGGCCACACCCATGCCGCCGGACTTTTTATTCCACTCGTGAAATGTGGCCGCAATTATGCCCATTTTGGGGCGCACCCCGGCTACCCGGGCCCCTATCCCGGCATGACGCAACGTAATCGCTATCTGCTCATTGCTAAACTTGGTCTTCTCCACAGCATACTGGAGGAAGCTCAAACACCTTCGGCAGCCCAGCTTGACACTTTTGTTCATTTCTTAGTAATATCTAAAATGTAGAAATTGATATATTAATTAATAAAAACAATATGTTGACTGTAACAGTATATTTATAAGACCTAGATGAGCTTTTTGAACTTGGGGGAAGGGGACTGCCATTGCTTGACAGCAAGCAACGTGCGGATGCTGGATCTACGATCTGATTTCCATGTCTGGGGGAGTTATGCCTGCAATGTCCGAACCGACGATCAAAAGAAAAAATATTCTGGAATTTTGCCGGCCCTTTGCCGAGGGGGATCAACGGCTGGTACTGTTCCGCGCTGGAGCGGGATACGGCAAAAGCATAGCGGCCCGGCAAGTTGCAGAGTTTGCAGGGCGGCCCACTGCGCATGTGATGTGCACTTCGGTTGATCGCAGCCCGGCTCAGTTTGCAGGCAAACTGCTCAAAGCCTTGGACCCCTTGCAACCAGGCCTGGCCATGGAAAAAACTCTTCGTCCCTTGATGAGCAGCGGGACTCCGGATGAGGCCCTGCTTGCCGCCAAAGAATCATTCAAGCCGGCATTTGCGGCCTTGGCAGCCGAACCCCTGAGCCTTCTTGTGGATGATGTTCATTTGCTGAACGGCTCCTTATCTTTGAGCATGTTGCGCTTGTTCTATGATTTGTCGCCGCACAAATACGGATTTCTGATAACCAGCAGGCAAAAACTTACTATAGGCGAAAACCCTGTTTTCAGCATGTGGGAAGGCTTATTGGTCAATCAAACCCAACTGGAATTCGATAAATTGGAGATACTGGAATTATACCGGTCGCATTTTAATCTGGATCTGAATTCGGCCCAGGCTGAGCTGCTATTGGAAACAACCGAAGGCGGCTGGCCCGCCGGTGTCGTTCTCTTAAAAGGAGAAGTATGTAAGCTCGCCAAAGGGTATAAGCTGAAGACAAGCGATGAATCCCATCAGTATTTCATCAAGGAATGCCTTAGGGGACTGCCTGAAAAGATCGTGAAGCGCTTGGCTTTACTGGCTCAGCTTGAAGATATCCCAAGCAAGATGCTTGTTGATCTGGGTATGGAAGACGTCAGACACAGACTAAAGAGCTTACGTGATTCAGGCCTGTTTACTATTTCATATCAAACGGATGATTCTGAATACTTTAGATATCACCATTTATTCCAGGATACTTTGCGTTCATTCATACGTGAAAATATTTCCAAACAAAACCTACAGCAATTCAATAAGCAAGCGTGTAAATGGCTTGAAAAAAACGGCAAGTTTGAAGATTCGCTTTTGTTAATGGCATTTTCCAAAAACTGGAAACAGGTATCTGTTTTTATGCGGGAAAATGGATCAAAATTATTAATGCATAATAAATTGAATATCGTCCGGGACAGTTTGGCGGATTGCCCTGAACAGACCTTGTTGGACGATGAGTGGCTGTCAGCCCTCTATGGATTTTCAATATTATTCGCTTCCACCACAAAAGCAGTAACAATTTTAGAGCACGCTTTTCAGTTGGCCCGGAAAAACAAGAGCCTCACCGCTGAACTGATTGCAGGGCTCGGTCTTTTGAACTACTTGCTTTTATTAAACGCTGATTTACGGAAGATGCGCAAGGTGTCGCATAGGGTAGCCCATCTTACCGAGAAGATACTTCAAAATGACGACCAAACAGTATTTGAACTGGCTGCGCCTTGCGCCTTTTTGCTGCCGCCCACCATTGCCTACAGCAGTTCGAACTATGATCTTTCCATTCGCTGCACCGATTTATTAAAGGAGCATTATTCCAAACAAAACCGGGGTGAACAGCCTTTGGAGTTCTTTTTTGCTAATCTTTATGCCTATAAATTCATCGGCAACACCAGAAAAGTGATTGATCTAATGCAATCACAGCTCTTTAAGATAAATGATGTCTCAATAAATCCATCCGCCCGTTTTTTTATAATAGGATTCATTGGCAACCTTTACGAGATGCTTGGTATTGCAGACTATTACTACTCTTTGGTTGACGAAATAGTCACCCGCTTTCCTGCGTTATGCTCCGATTCGTTCATGGTGGGGTTCGCGAAGATTTTTGAAATGGACCTGTTATTGGCTGAGGCTAAATATGATGAAGTGAAAAAGCTGGCACACAAAAGCCTTCAAATGAATGTTGTGGCCAGAAGTCCGCATATTTCCTCACTATGCTGGCAATATTCCGCCATGGCCCAGGTCTTGTCCGGAAATCATGATGAAGCCAAAAAGGCAATGAAAAAGGCCTTGTTATTACGCGCCAAAGCTGGGGGATCAATTTTCATCCTAATGTCGCACAATGTATATGCGGCGATTTTGTCTTTAACCGGTGAGCACAACAAGGCACTTAGAATGTTTGATTGTATTCTTAAACGTTCCATATCATTGCAGGATGGATATCAGCGTCCCATGACTTACGCCTACAGGGCGAATCTGTATCTTGACTTGGGCGAGCCAGATAAGGCTTTGACGGATATTACCGCCATGCTTGAATGCATGCGGGAGCACCAAAATATCTATTTTTATTATTGGGATTCTGGGATTATGAAACGGCTTATGGAGTTCTATCTCAGCAGGAAAAAGCCCACTTCGTTTATCAAAACATTACTGCGTCAACGTTTTAATTTCAGCTTATTACCAGACGGGTCTCCGATTTTACGCTTGAAGGTGTCTTTGGCTGAACAAAAGATATATTATCCACATAAAAAAGAGAAATTTGTGGATTTAAGCGAACTGCCCGGGGTGGAAGCAAAATTATTTAAACTACTGTTAGTGCGGGTTGGCCGCAATGTGAGTATTCAGGAATGTATTGAGTATATTTGGGAAAATCCCGATAAGATGAAGGACCCGCGCAATAATCTTTATGTTCACATAAACAAACTGCGCAGCCGTTTTGCATCCTTAATGGATAAGCCTAATGCCAAACATTACCTGTATAACAGAGCAGGTTTTCTCTCGCTCAGACATGTGAATGTTGACCAAAATATTTTGGAGGAGCAGGCCAGAGAGGCTCTGGGTTTGATTAGGATGGAGCATTGGTGGGATGCGGAATTATGTTTTCAAAGAGTGCGACGCCTTCTGCAGGAATTCCCGGACGGATACAGTTGGAGTAAGGACAGCAAGATGCTTTTTACAGATGCTGCCTTGACCTGGGTTGAATTGGCCCAGAAATGCCGGAATCCGAAAACAACTTTGGCCGCCGCTGAAATGGGTTTACAGTTTGATCCCACTCACGACTACCTGCATAAGATCAGATACCGCATGTATTTGGAGCTGAATATGCCGGCCAAGGCTGAATCTGCAAAAAGGGATTATGCCCGCGCCATTGGCGTCAAGGGCCGCACTTTTCATGAAATAGGAAAATCAATGGTTTGATTTTTTTTGCCTTATTTTAAAATTAAGGAAAAATTAAGATTTGTCGCCAAAAGTAATAAATCCGTGCTTTGTATTCATGGTTAAGTTTAATGGAAGCCTGGCCTAATGTATGGCAGAGACATAACTACATAAACAACCGGGCTGCACGAGACGCGTCTTTATTTTTCACGCACCAGACGAAAGCCCAGATTATTGCGTTTAACCGCTGGATTGCCTTTGGCCCGGTCAGATGACAGACAGCCAAGGGAGGTGTCGGACCAACTGCCGCCCAGAAAAACTCTATGGGTGCCTGAACCGAGCCCGCGCGGGTCTGTAACCTTGCCGCCCGGATACTCACCGTACCAGTCTTGCACCCATTCGGAAACATTTCCATAAACGTCATACAGATCCCAGTTGTTCGGATCTTTCAAACCGACCGGATGCGCGTACTTTTCCCCGGCTTCAGCTGTGTTTTTTTGATACCAGCCATATTGGTTCAAAGCTGACAGATCGGTTCCAAATACATAGACGCCCTGGCTGCCTCCGCGGGCCGCATATTCCCATTCAGATTCGGTGGGGAGCCGGTATCTGCCGCTTTTTGGCCTGAATTCAGACGGCGAATGAACTCCTGAACATCCGGACCGCCGGGCAATCGCCACAGTCCGGCTTGACCGCGTCCTTGTTTTTCCAAGGTGTTGCGCCCATCAGCTTCTCATGCTGGGCCCGGGTGACTTCGGTTGTTTGCATATAAAATGGGCGGCTGAGAGCAACGCGGTGCGGAACTGCTTTTGCGGGGAATGGCTTCTCATTACCCATCATGAAGCTGCCAGCCGGAACCAGCACAAAATCCATGCCAATACTGGTGCGATAACTTTTTTGAGGTGCGGCCCAGGCCGCTCCTGCCGAAAGCCAAATATACATAAAAGTCAGCAGTAAACATCCAAGTTTGATCATGGACTTTAACATCTATAATTCCTTTTGAGCCCTTTGTCGTTCCCCGAAATAACCCCGTAAGCAAATGTCGTTATGTGATTTGATTATTTGATATATTGATAAAGCAGTGCATAGTCTGCTTCAATATGTTTGCGGAAAACGCTCTTGATAGAATCGTTTAATTCATTTACAAAGTCATGATTCGGCATAACATCGCCATCGATATCATGTAGGGCCTGGTATGATCTGTACTGCCGCTTAATGGCGCTTTGGCATTTGGATATAGCACCGTCAATTGCCTTTCTAATACATTGTTTCAAAGGATCTTCAATCGGTTGGAGCAATTTATCAAAGTCGATGGGGTCGTGGATACGTTCTTGATGGCCATTGGCATCCCTGGCGTCCACATGTGACGTGCCCACGGTGGTTTGCCGGGTGAATTTATCAACAGAACACTGCTGCTGCATCCCGGTGTCCTCGGATTTTGCGGTAACCACGATTTTGGTATGCAGGGAATATTCGAGGTCATACACTTCAAACCGGTATGGTGTTTTGTGGACAACATCTATATATTGAGGAGTCCGGTTAAGGGTGCTTCTTAGATGCATAATCTGCATGGTGTTGGCAGAAGTGCTTAACGCTGCAAGAAACTTTTTCGTTTTATCTCTGCTCGATCTGAGTCTCTGGTTTTCTGCCTGCTGGCTTTGCGATTGCTCAACTGCACGGTTCAATTTATCCAATACCCGCTGATACTCAGGATTGAGAACGTTATGCTCAACATCGGCGCGTACCGAGTTGACATAATTTACGCTGGTTTTTCTTCCCGGGCCACTGACCGCCTGAACCACGTCTATATCAACGGATATGGGGTGGCCGCGCTGGCTGCTGTAATTATTCATGATATCTGAAGCAATGTTTTGCAGAAGGTTGTGTAGCTCATAGATGTGTTCATCGCTGGTGTCGCTGTGGCTGATGTCTATGCGGAACTGGTTGTCCTTAAACCTTTCTCTGGCCCGTTTTGTCCAAAGTTCGGCATTTTGGGCTGCATCGGCGTTTTGGGCATATATGCCGGCGGCCGCGGAGTATAAAAACGCTATCAGAGCTTCAACCCCTTTTCCGTTGGTTTTTTGGGTTATTCTGCTGGCTTTCTGCACAAGTTTGTCGTGAGCGTTTTTCTTTAAAATTTTACAATTTTCCTTGTGCCCGGCTTTTTCGCTGTCATCCAAAGCAGCGGCTTTGCAGTACATTTTTGCGGCTTGCAGCATCTTGCTGACCGGCAACAGGTTTTTGTCCACGGTGATTTTATCCACCTTGGCCATATAGTCGCGTATCTTCAACTCGTTCACAAGATTTCGCGCTTTGAGCGCCTCTTTATCTTCGGGAGATTTCGTCAGTATTTGCGAGGCGTATTCCTCTATCTGGCCGGTGCTGTTTTCACTTATGGCCTTGCGCAGCATTATTCTATACTGAGCTTCAACTATTTGACTGTTTAGCACGTCTTGGGTGGACCTGCTTTTGTTAAAAGCCCGCCGCAAATATTTGTCGGCTTCTTTGTGTTTGCCAGCCTCAGCTTGCAATAAAGCTAACTGAAGCAGCTTTTTAATCTTTATGCTGGCTTCTTGTTTTAGAATCAGATTATGGGTATTGGTTACTTGATAAATGCAACCGGTGTATTTGGATATTTTTTTGAATTGCTTTTTCGCTTTGGTTAAATTATTCGGAATAACCCCTGCAATACTTAATGCCATGTCTTCAATTCGTTTGATTTCATCGCCTATCTGATTAGCTCTGTCAAGGTGTATAGTGTTTTGTTCAATGTTATATGCGCACAAACAAGCTTCACGGGCTTTTTTCAGCTCATCTTTTGCATATAATTTTGCGGCTTCATCTCTTAATTCTTTTTGTCTCTTAAGATTGCCTTCCCGTTGAGAAATAAACTTAGCTGCATCATTAACTTCCTCAATATAAACGCCATATGGCGCTATCACGGCGTATTGCTGTTTAGCTTCAGGTAGATTACTTTTTGCAAGTTCGGTAATATTTATGACTTTGGTTTTTATGTGTTCGATTTCAGTTTCAATCTTGGCAATGGCCGCAATATATTTTGGGTCATTTTTTATGGACAATGCTTGCCTGCATAATTCGAGAGCCTTTACAAGATTGTGTTTGTTGTAATAGTCTCTGGATTTTCTGATCAGTTGCCTTGCATAAGCCGGACTTCTTGTAAATTGTTCCAGTAATCTTTTGGTTATTTCCACCTTTGTGGTTTGTGAATATTCTTTTTCAATGGTTTCAAATATAGCAACTGCTTGATCATAATCTTCTGAAAGCATCTCTCTGATTTTTTTGGTCACTTTTTCCAGGTAAGCTATTTTTTCATTGACTGATTCAATGTTTATTAAATATTTGTCGTTATGACGCACGCTATACGCCAATTTGTAAAAATATAATGCTTGATCCAAATCATTTTGGTGCCAATTATTATATGCTTGATCCTCCCAATGCTTCTCCTGTGCCTTCTGGGAAACTAAAAGGCGGTTTTGCATGTCGGCGTCCGAAGGGTTTTCGCGCAAGGCTTTTTCGAATTGTTTAATGGCTGTTAGATAATCGCCTTTTTCATGCGCCTTGATGCCGAGATCTTTTGCCGTGGGGGCGCATCCCGCACCAATGAGCATAGCTAGTAATATAATCGCATAGACTATTTTCTTGTTGATCATAATTAAACCTCCCCAGTCATAAAAAGCCTAAGTTCCAGTATCATTTGCGCAGGACCAACAAAACAGCGCTTTGATTTTTATATAAGTCCCATCCTTTATACATTACTACTTTATTATTATCTAAAACCTCGAATGAGGCGGTGTTGGGAGATTGAGATCCTTCGTTTAATGCCTGTATTTTAATTACACTTATGCCATTATTTAAGTTAAAGGTGATTCTGCGTTTATTTTTTCGTAAATCAAATGATGAAATCACTCTTGTATTATTTATATAAACTGCAACCTTATCACCATCCTCATGGCCATGATCCCAGGCCTGTATAACCAATCTGGAAGATTCGGTTTCAACATGGCCCAGCACTTGATATCTGCTTTTAAGTTGCGCCAGTTTCTGCTGGATTTGCGCCCTTTGGCGATTCAGGGCGTCGATTCGTTCCTGTTCACGCCTTCGTTGACGTTCCGCAGCCAGCCTGCGCCGGCGTTGTTCTTCTTGTCTTCTTCTTTGTTCTTCCCGGAGTCTTCGTTTGCGCTTATATTCCTCTCTCAATTCGAGGCTTTCAGCGGCAGCTTTTGCATCATAATCCCGGTTTTCCTGAAGTTGGCGCTCAAGTGTTTCGGAACTTGCGTTAAACTGAGGTGATTTTGAAGGTTTATTATTTTTATCATCCTCATCTTCGGCCTTTTTTGCCATCAACAACATGAGGCACCCGTTATGTTTGTCGCATTTCACAGCGTCACTTGCAAAATCACATTCGTAAGTATCTTGTGTGCATATATATTCATCACCCGAGTGACACATATACCAAGGTTTATCGTCTTGCTTGTCTTGAGGATCTTGATCCTCTGCAATATTCTCTCTGGTCAGCAAGCACTTGTTATACCCTCGGCCGCAAACTTTGACGCAATCATAAATATGTTTATGTAATCTAATTGGATCACCGATAGGAGCTGCATTGAGCACAATACATTGACTTTGAAATTTTTTTAACACACAATACATTTTATTTTTTATCGCGCAGCCGATTGCCGGTCTGCTGATTCGCACGGAATTATAGACATGGCTGGATAGATATGGTGACTCGGCCGCCACTTCATCCTGCATTACGTCG
The DNA here is from genome assembly GCA_963675675.1 of Desulfarculaceae bacterium. Taxonomy (GTDB): domain Bacteria; phylum Desulfobacterota; class Desulfarculia; order Desulfarculales; family Desulfarculaceae; genus Dethiosulfatarculus. The sequence goes on along the minus strand of OY776512.1, from coordinate 3,976,458 downwards.
ATCATATCAATAAATACGTTTTCCGCTGGTCCCTGTATACCGGTTATCATTTTTACTTGCTGTTCTATTTTGGCTTTGTTGTCTTTGAATATTACTTTATAATTCTGATATACTTTAAGAAAACCTCTTATAGAACTTGGAAGTAATTTATATTTTATTATCTTGGGATATAGTTTTGACCAGACTGAATTGAAGTCAAGACCTGGGTTAATATTCGGCAAAGATTTTTTTATTAATTCTTTGATGATTTTTATTTTTACTTCTTGTTCAAAATTATTGCCGGAAGATTCAAAATCACCAGATGAATTGCAATTTCTGGCTTTTATATAACATGAGGCGTTCTTACACCAATAAGGTGCATTTCTACCGGAATGAGCGGGCTTACAAGATGCATCATCAGCAAACTTGTTATGTGCATCTATTATTTTACAGCCAGCTTTTACTGCTTTTTTTTCAGCATTATTGCATGCTGTGTGTTTCGCTAAATCATTTGCCGTTTCGATTTTTGACCAAGATATTTCATTGTCGCCAGTTCCATGAAAACATTGCCAATTGGTGTTTTGTGCAATTGCATTATTGGAATTGCAAATCGAAAAGACTAAAATGAAGTATAAAAATATATATCTTGATAGTCTCAATATGTAATCAATTTGTAATTTTATCATGTCAACATCCAAAAATGATTTAATACACACATATTGCGGCAAATTACCACACTAAGGATGGTTGTAATAAAAAAATGTGTAATTGCAACAAGTTGCTATTAAAGGCACCCCATATTAGAGGATACTATAAGCACCTTAAAAAAATCTTAATACGAAAAATGCGGCAATAACCATTTGCAATATGGCGGGATGACAAGACGAATATACGGTTAGATGAAAAAAGAAAAATTTATTTTCACGCACACGGAATGTAACGGAATGTAGATGTGTATCCCGGGTGCCTGGAATAGGCTGAATGGAATATTATCTTTCTGAAAACCTGGAAGATGTGCTTGCGTTCGTAAGAGCACACCTACCCAAATTGATTCAATCCATAAGAGAGCTTTATTTGTGCAGCCTCTGGCCGACTGTGGGGCCGCGCATTCAGGTGGAGTCGGAGCTGCCGGCCGTTGGGCTGGATTCCAAGGCGCTCTTGGGAGCCTTTTTGCTTTTACGGGACAAAAATCCCCCACAGGTCAGAATCAATACCGCGCCGGATATTAAAGACCAGGTGAGTTCCTCATCAAAAAATGCAACCCCTATGATGGCCGAAAACACCACTTGGCTTGAGAGCAGCACCGCTCCGGTGTGAGCTGGCACAAAACGCATACCATGGTTTACGGAAAGCTGGCCCATGCTGGAAAAAACGGCCGTTGCAAGGAGCACCGGCAGGGCCCCGTTGTGCAGCCACGACATATCTATATTTTGCACAGCAGGCCAAGCTGATACGGGCACCCCAGCCAGACAGAAATAAAAATACAAGGTGAACGGAGAATTATCAGCGCTGAGCCGTCTTACCATGGCCAGCGAGAGGCCCATTCCGAATGCGGCCCCCAGGGCCAAAAAATGCCCCAGCCCCAATTCAAAACTGGCCCCATTGGGGTTCAGCACCAGCACCACACCGGCAAATCCTCCCAGCACCAGGAGCCATTCCAGGGGATAGACCTTGCGGCTGTTCAGCCAAATGCCGTTTAAGGCGGCGAACATGGTGCAGCTGAAAAACAATACCGTAGACTGTGACAAGGGAATCATCTGGGTGGCGGCGGTTATGCATAAAAAGGTGATGGTGCTGACCAGGCCGCGGGCGGCAATCAGAAATTTGTGTTTGCCCCACAGATTTGATAGCCTGCCGGACTTGAACAGGCTGTAGATAACGACGGCCCCCAACAGCCAGCGGAAAAAACCAACATCCCAGGTTGTGACCAGCTCTTTGTTTGCCTTTACAATCCAGCCGTATATGGAAAAAACTGCGGCGCTGAAAAAAAGGCTCAAAATGCCTTTGAGCACAGCCATCGCATCCGGGCCGAATCTGTTTTTGACAACCTGAAAATTCATGACCCCATATATACTCCAAGTGCACGCAAGTTTCACCGCAGGAGCGTATAATCCGGGATGCAACAGCCCGGGATCATATGAAATTAAAGTTTACGCTATAATATTAGATGGTTGAGTTTGATAATCTCAATGGGTGGGGCTTGGCCGGCATCCCTTGGTCGCCCGGGTTGCTCGACAGGTCCGGCTGCAATACGCTTTAGGCCCCAAATCATACTGCAACCGCCGCTTTTCACTACTGTGGACTTCTTCCAATATGAATATTACAAATCGCCGCGGCGCTCCTACATTTCTGGGTGCCTTTTTGCCACTTGCAATACTTTGCCCCCGGTTGTAATGCGGGGGTAGGCGCTTTCCACTTTTAGATAATCCGCCTCTTGCACCATGCGGCTCATCAGTTTATAGGCCTCGTCGCCCCTGGAGATGGCTTGTAAAAATGTATCCCGCACAATCCGGGTGTCCACTTGGCCTATGATAGGACTGACCAAAAGCCTCAGACAGGGATCTCCTCCGGGCCCTTCCTCTTCCACAAGCTGGTAATCCGTGGGTCCGCCCCCAAAGGCGGCCGGCAGTACCTCCTCCAGCACCTGGCTGAGGTCGCTTTGCAAAAGGGCGACTCCGCCTGCGGTCATCTTCTCGTAGCTGGTGATGGAGTTGAGATGTTTGTTCCATCCCCACCGGTGGGAGGGACAACCGCAGTCCCGTTCACTTAGCTCCGCCATGTCGCCGGTGCCGCAATTGATCATCACAAAGGGTGCGTTTGTTGATAAAGGCGTGAAAAGAAGCGCCTTGGGTGGCAGATCATGGGCCGCGCCGGCCGCACCGGCTTGAATCAGGCCAAAGCGGTCGGATTGCACATGTATCTCATCAATCTCAACCGGATTGAGGCATCCGCTTCCGAAATAACCCACCTCCATGGCGCCATAGTCGGGAATCGCCCGGGCGCCGGTTTGCGAAACCCTCTTATGCCGGGCACGCGTGAAGGGCTCTCCCCCCAAGGTCAGCACGGCTCCGGTAAGGTCCACCTTCTGCGCCCGGGCCAGTTTGCTCAAGCTGACCCCCGAGCTTACCAGGGTTACAACATGCGGCCTTTGGCCTCTGCGCAAAACCTCCTGCATCCAGTCGAGCACCGGCTGGGGGTCCTGCACAGGCGCGTACTCAGGCTTGGGCAGCCGGTGCCCGCCCAGCGCGGCGCCCCAGCGTATCACTTTGACGCTGTGGCGATAGCGGGAATGCATGCCGGGCAATTCCGGGTCCACCTGGGAAAACCAGCGGGTATAATCCATTCCGTTCAAGCAATTAGCTAAAAGTGCGCCCATGGGGATTCCCCCCGGCACGAACCAAATGCCTTGCTCCCATTCTTTTCCGTACGCATAATTGCGTCCCAAAAGAGTGGCGCAAGAGTTGGTTTTCAGTAATTCCAGATCCTGCAGCACCGGTGTGGCCTTACCCCTGCTGCCGCTGGTGAGGGCCGGTACATGGAAGCGGGAATTCGGGTTGCGCAACAAGTCGGGATTAACCTGCATGGAAAGGCTTCCCCGCACCACCGGCCGGCGCCCCTTGAACTCATCCACTGTCAGAAAAATCCCATTTTCAAAAAGGATTTTTAGCGCCCCTTCCAATTGCTCCTTGTTCACCAATTCCTCCAAATCGGCTAACTTCAGCCCCGCATGCCTCAAAAGCCGGGCATAGGGGCCGCGCTGGTGGGAGTAAATCGATTGCCTGGCGATTTGTAAAAAGGTCTGATCCCGGTTTCTCAGACGCGTTTGCATGGCGCTCAGAGCTGAGGACTTTGTCCAGGGCGATCTGAAAAAATAAGGTATTTGGCAGATGAAACGCAAACCAACCGCAATATCGTAGAGACTAAGCATCGATCTTAAATCCCCATCGGACAATATTCCCTGAAAATCCCCTCAAAAATTCTCCGTATAGTTGGCGCCAAGCGCATAGCCCCCTGCACCCGTAATCCAGTGTACGGCCATAGTGCAAAGCGGCCGAACTCCCAGGCAATCAGGGCTGGAATCTTGCACCTTAATCAGTAGCTCAAAAGTTTTTGTTATTCCACCCTCGGGCATACTATCCCGCCTATATTTGGCTGGTCAATTGATTCATGAGGCCATTGCATCCGGCCAGACTGGCCTTGTGCCAATATATTTGCAGTTTATTTCTGATCATAAACAAAGTAGGATGAAGTCCATCATTCCCAACCCCACACAAGCACAGCTCAATGAAGAAAGCACTAAATTGTTATGGAGGGAACAAAATGAAGTGCGTTTTGAAAGTGAGTGCTTTACCCGTTCTGGTTCTGCTGACAGTCATGAGCCTGTGGCCTCCAAGTGTTCGGGCCGCCCAACCCTTTTCCATTGAAATCTCCACGCTGCCGGCCGGGTTCTCCACTTACACCATAGGGGTGGCCCTGGCCGAGTTGATCAACAAAAACAGCACATGGCTCAAGGCCACGGCTTTGGAAGGGCGGGGCGCGGCCATACATATGAAAACCCTGGTGCGAAACCCCCAAAAGCGCAAAAGCTATTTATTCCTAAACGACCCCTGGGAGCTTTGGAGCGCCAAGCGGGGCTTGGGCGCTTTTGCCGGTTTTGATTTCGACTACAATGAATTCAAGTTCGTGTTTTTCATCGGAATGGGGGTTGACGGCCTGGTTACCCTGAACCCTAATATCAAGACCCTTAAAGATATGGCAGGACAAAGGGTATGCTTTGACTCCTCACCGGGCAAAAGCCGGGAATTGATCTACAAAGAGATACTCACCCTGGCCGGGGTTGATTTAAAAAGCCTCAAGCAGCAATATGCCGGCGGTAAACTAATGGCAGACCGTCTGCGTGACGGCCTGTTGGATGTGGGCTATACCGGGGCTCTGCTTGTGAAGTGGCCCAATACCCTGAAATCCAGCCCCTTTATAAGGCAGTTGGCGGCCACCAAGGACGCCTACTTTATTTCGTTCCCCGAGGAAGCGGTTAACGCCTTCAAACAAAAAACAAAACACCCCCTGTTGTATGTCAGAACCCCGCCCAAGACATATGGGCCCTTGCAGACCCAGCAGGTGGGCGCTCTTGGCAGGCTGTCGGGTTTTTGCGCCCACCAGAGCATGCCCGATGAGGTTGTCGCCGAGATACTGCGGGTGACCTGCCAAAACGCGGACAAATTTAAAAACTATACACCGTTGGCCGCTGGCATATCCCAAAAGACCTTAGCAGGCATGGGCGTTCCGGAGTCAAGCTATCACCCGGCCGCAGTCAGTTTTTTCAAGCGAAAAGGGATCATCCCCATCCAATAGCTGATATGAAACTCTCCGCGGCAGGCTGAGAGGCGTCTGCGGGAAATACCATCCCCGACGCGTCAGGCTGCGAGGTGGCAGGTCCGCGACGCATAAACCGACCGCAAGCAATGGTTTGCCATGGTTTTGCGGGAAAACCAATGTTTCATTTTTCGATGGGTGATATATGGCCAGGGTTTTGGGTGTAAACATCGTTGGTACAGTGCGCCTGGGTGTGGTGGTGTTGGGACTGGGCATGGCCTTGTACCACATGATTTCCTCACAGGCCCCTTTGCAGGATGTTACACCCTATCTCAATACACATCTGGGGTTTGCCCTGAGCCTGGTTTTTCTGAGCCACTGCCATGAGTCTGTGAGCAGATTAGGATGCATCTGCACCTTTATATTGACCCTATTGGCCCTGAGTTGTTTTTTGTACATTCAGTTCAACTGGCGGGAGTTGGTTCAGCGGGCGTATTTCAATACTCCGCTCGACCTGCTGGTGGGAATCGTCTTGATCGCGCTGGTGCTGGAGGCAACACGCCGCGAATTCGACTGGAGCTTGCCGGTGCTGTCACTTATTGTGATGCTCTATCCCGTGGTGGGCCACGCCCTGCCCGAACCTTTCCGGTGCTCCAGCATGGACTTTGCGCAAACCGTGGCTAACCTGGGGATCGGCCTGCAAAACGGCATCTTTGGCGTGGTGCTGCCCACATCGGCCAATTATCTGTTTTTATTCGTGCTGTTCAGCGGAGTATTCCAGAGCTGCGGAGGCACGGAATTTTTTATGCTGCTGGCCAAAAGAGTTGCCGGCAGGGTGCAGGGAGGCCCCGGCATAATAGCGGTTGTGAGTTCCTCTTTGGCGGGGTCCATCATTGGAAGCGCCGCCGCCAATGTGGTTATTACAGGTTCATTCACCATTCCCCTGATGAAAAAGGCAGGTTATCGGCCCGCCCAGGCTGCCGCCATCGAAGCGGCGGCTTCAAATGGGGGGCAGATAACGCCACCGGTGATGGGGATCATGGCCTTTGGCATGGCCGGCATCACTGGTATTCCATATCTAAACATCATCGCAATGGCGCTGATACCCGCCTTGCTCTATTTCTGGGCTACCGGCCTTTATGTTTATCTTTGCGCAGGCAAATTGGGCATAGATAATTCAGCGCAAGGCCAAGACGGAATGAAGAGCTTGCTCGCTGCTCTGCCGGCTTTTATCACCCCCTTTATGGTCATTCTTGCACTTTTCATAATGGGCTACAGTGTTATGTTCGTGGCGTTTTGGGCCATTGTCAGCTCTATAACGGTATCGCTGGTGCAGACATGGTTGCGGGGGAAGAAAATTAGAATAGCGGCATATGCCGAAGGTTTTGTAAAAGGCGCCAAGGCAGGGGCGGGCATAGCGGCTTCGACCGCGTGCGTGGGCTTGATATTGGCCACCGTAACCATGAGCGGGTTGGGGGTCAAACTGGCTTCGGGTATTCAGGATTGGAGCGGCGGTTTTTTATTCCCGGCCTTGTTGATAATAGCGGTGATTTGCATAGTCATGGGCTGCGGAGGCCCTTCCCTGACCACATATTTCATAGTATCCATGTTTGCGGTGCCCGCGGCGGTGAAAATGGGGGTCCCATTCGAGTCGGCGCATTTTTTTACAATGTATTTCGGGGTATTCGCCTTTTTAACCCCGCCCGTGGCTGTTCTGGCGTTGATTGCAGCCAAGTTGGCAGGTGCGCCCTATTTAGCATCATCTATTGAAGCCACCAAAGCAGCCGTAGGTGGAATGCTGGTGCCCTTTATGTTTGTGTATTGTCCGGTGTTTCTGCTGCGCCCAATGGAGCCTTGGGCGGCAGTAATAGGCATTGTGTCTTGCATAGTTTGTTTGTGGGCCCTGGAGGTGGCATTTGTTGGATATTTGTCAACAAACCTCGCAAGTTGGGAACGTATTTCAGCTTTTGGGGGCGCTATCGCGTTCTTTGCGGCCGGGGTGTTGAGCAGCTTTTTGTGCTTTTTAGTTGGAGCTGTGATTTTAGCCGCTGTTTTTGGGGGACAACAAAGAAAAAAGAGAACATGCAGTAATAAAGCGGTTTAGACGTTATATATGTCAGGATCAAGAAAAATAATCTGTATGGAAATAGGGCCGCAGGTTCAGCTGATAATTCAAAACCTGCTACGGATTAACAACGGATAGGATTGATAATTCTATTTGGCATAACCATGCAATTTAAAAATATGGCGACAGGATTCATGGATTCGTTTTTTTTCCGCGGCAGTTAATCCGGGATGGCGGTTTTTCTTGTAGTTCTTGATCGATTCAACATATTTTGCGAGATCAAGTTCAATCAATTCAAAATCAGGCAAGTCCAAGGCTTTGTAAGCTTCTCGTATGTGATTAATTGGGTCTTGAACCAGGTCCCCGTATCGGACTTCGTGATAGTTCCCTGGTGGAATCAATTCCTTATCGTGAAGAAAAGCCTCGTACAACGAATTGTAACTGTTGGTCCACACTGCGATGGGATCATGGACAGGGTGCTGAAAGGCCCATATAGATTGGAGTCTTTTCGAAGCTTGGGTCTCCGAGCGGTAAACATCGTACGGGTGGCGGTGGATGTGAATAAACTTGGCTTGGGGGAACAACTCCAAAAGCAGCCTGACCTTGCCCGTGTGTGAAGGAGATTTCAGAACCAAAGGCCGCTTGTCTTTCCATGTCAATTTTTGCAAAAATGTCACCACGGCTTCTTTCCAATGGTCTATTTCATCTTGGGTGCAGCCGTTGAAAGTTGCGAACTTTTCATAATAATCACGTTTTTTCGGGAATAACTTGCCGAGACAGGATTCCTTCAATGTGAATAGCATGATGGCAAATTGATCCTCATCCGGGGTGTTCCAGGATATGGCGACATTGTCTTGCAGACGTTTTCCTGAAATCAGAAAATTAGTGAGTCTGGATATAATGGGTTCTGTTAACAAGAAGGTGTGAGGATTTCGGATTTGATATAGGTTGGGAAAAGAAAATCTGTGATCCTGGCTCAAAAGATTATGTAAAAAACTGGTTCCACTTCTCGCGATTCCCAGCACGAACAGGGGAGGGGGTACTGAGATCTTACGATAGGCTGATGCGAAAAGGAGATTTTCCATCCAACCGGCCATTGAGTTGAACAGGCTGAGGACATGCAGAAGCATGATGCGCGGCCTGTGCTTCGGTTCCACCTCAAAATGGTTTTCCGCCAGCAAACGCCTCCACCTTTTATGGGTTATCCCCATAAGCGCACCCGGGCTGATTGCTTGATAGATTTTGCTTTGGAATATCAATGGCATGAAAATCCTCATTGAATATGGTGGTTCAATTACAAAACCAGTCGTCATTCCTATGCGTTGCTCATCCCTTTCCTTGATTGCAGCATCTCGGCGCCAGGCGTGAACCCAGTACATCTGCGCTGCGCTTTAGGACAGCCGGAGGCTATGCTTAAAACGGCCGGCCAGCTTAAAAGCCTGGTGTAGGGTCCTATTAATAACATTATAACAGCGTGCAATTATGTTTAAGATTGAATCTGCGGCAGCGGTCCATTTAAAAGGGTCGGGCTGTTTATTATGGTTTTGCACCAATGTGTTGATCTTTTGGCTTGGCTGCCGGGCGCTTGTGAATGATCCTCTGCGAAGGGTCCTCTGATGCCGGTAAAACAATCCCGGCCCGCCTGCTCAATCCCGCGGGAAGAGTCCTTGAACGGCTCCACCCCTCCAACTCCTGCCTTTGAGTTGCCTCGTAGACCGCAGGTGCCGCCGGAAGTTAATGTGACTTGGCCTCGCAACTGGAGGGGGTGGGAAAGGCCGCATGCCCAGGTCTGGACAGCCATCCTGGCATACAACAGGGACCGGCCAACCAAGATATATATGGAATGCAGCTCTCTCTTTCAATCTGTTGACAAGGCAAAAACCTGTCCAGCTCCGCCCGGAAGGCTGTATAATATTTTCTTGCGGAACCGGTTTTTGACGCTATTCCACCTGCAAATAATTTTTGCAATATGAAAGCGGCCGGACTGAATAGTTGGGCAAGGGTGAGCACTTCTTTGAAAAAGCCGGTGAATCCAAACATCAATAAAATCTTTAGTATGGAAGAAGAGCTTGAAATATGGCCATCAAAGTAGCTAGCATATTACATGGAGCTTATGGAGATTATTTCGAACAAATAGTTTCATTAAAGTATCTAAAAAATAAAAATCCTGACTGGAATCTGCATTTATATTTTGCCAGCAAAGTCCGGTATGACTCATTTAAAGTCCTTGACTTATCGTTTGCAGATAAGGTTGGAATGTGGACTGATCTGGTGGATGATAATGTTGATAGATTCTATCAGTTCCAAGTACGTGATCAAGAACTGCAAGATGACGTAATAGCTAATCTGCCGACTGGGATTTCTGATAAAATTGATTTAAATATTATTAATTTACCCTGGCAATATATAAAGTTTCTGCTCCCATTAAGTCCTCAAAATCAAGTTGGACTAAGCCCGTACGGCGTCGAACACATGAAAATGGTGCTGCGTGATAACGCGATAGACGAACGCATTTTTCAAAAGCCGGTCATTGGGTTTTTGTGGCGTTACCGCAGGCCGGGAGGCGCCATAAGCCCTTTTGGTCAACCTACCGTTGAAATAGCCAAAAAAAGAGTGGAAAATGCTTTTAATCGCCTTATAAATGAGTTCGGATGTCATGTCCTGGTTTGCGGAATGAAAGTAAAAATGAAAGGCAACGACCGCGAACGGCTGGATAACAAATATCCTGAATTCGGCTTGGATTTACCAGAGGAGAATTGCACTCACTTGAAGGGACTCAATTATTTTCTGGAAGCACAGATAATTAGCAGGTGCAACGCTTCCTTGATGCACGCATCGGGTTTTTCTGAAACTGTATATATCTTGAATCCCCGCAACGTATTTGTTTTGGATCCGCCACTTACTTATCAATTAAGACTTATCAAGCACCGTATGCCCTTATTCAACCATAATAAGCCCCAGGAATTTATCCGCCAATGGCTACGACCGCATTCTGAAAGAAGAATTTATGCGTGGCTAAAAAGGGCGTTGGCCAAACAATAGCGGGCTGCGCTTGGCGCTTGCATCCTATAACTGAAACCTGCCGGCTGGAAACTGGGCTGGCTATGGATGATATGAGCGTGGCCGACCCCCGGCGATTTATGTGGGCCGCCTTAATAATCAGCTCAAATCGGGAGTAAGGATCACCCAGACAAATCCTCAGGAATATGCGGCGCGTCATCCGGCCGGACCCTGCGGGCCTCCTTCATGGCCAGGTGATTTCTGGCCTGCTCACCCGGTTAACTTCCGGCTGTCATAAATTTGGGGGAGTTACATTTTTTTCATTACCGAAAGGGCTTCCACCGCGGCATTCTGAATATGCTTTTGAATCAGCTCCCGGGCGGCCGCGGCATCCCGGTTTTCCAGGTGTTGAATAAGCTTACAGTGGTCCTCCCAGGCATTATTGGGCCCTTGTTCAGCTTGCAGGCTCACCGAGCGCATGGCCATCATGATGCCGCGTAATTTATTGATGATGTTAATTAGAAAGTGGGAACCCGTGGACTGGTAGATGGTGTCGTGAAATTCGGTGTTCAACTCCAAGAAATGATTTAACAGGTCCTCTTTTTTAATTTCTTTTGCATTCAATAGTTCCATCGCCTGCGCCTTGGTCCGCTTCAAGGTGATGATTTCTTCAAGGGAAATCCGTTGGCAGGCTAACTCTATGGCGTGCATTTCTAAAACCGTACGCAGTTCATACAAGTCTTTTATGGTTTCCCAGTCCATTCGGATGACGCGGACCCCTCCCCGGGGGACTCTTTCAACCAGACCATCCTGTTCCAGTCTGCGGAAAGCCTCCCGTACAGGAGTACGGCTGGTCTGCGCGGATTCGGCCACATCCAGTTCGTGCACCCGCTGACCCGGCTTAAAGGTGCCGTTGAGAATCTTCTCTCTGGTCCGTTCATAAATCTGATCAGCAAGGGAAAGCGCCGGCCGGACCGGTAAACCGGTGTGATATTGATTAATTACCATTTGACTCCTTTACATAAAAGTTTTGCGGTAATCGCGGAATTTTAATTGTAACGCAATCTTCCCGATTGCCATAAGCAGGATCTTCAGCGAAATCAACATCCAGAGTAAATCGCTGCTAGTATTTCATTTTTTCAAAAACCGCTGCCAGCAGAAATGCCTCATCCACCAGATCACCCGGACCAGACCGTATTTGACATGAAAGGCGGCCTTTTCATCCCCTAAACCGCCAACAATTGGCCGTTGTCATCATGTTACTGCCAGGACCGATAATTACCATTAAAAAGATATGCTATAAAATCTGTGACTCCCTGGAAATCCATCAGGGCCGAATGATTTAAATCAGGCCGTAAAAGCCCTTTTCAGAGTTTAGCTCCTGAAAATCCCTGAACATTATATAGAAATACTATTTTTAACAAAATATTACTAAGTTAGTTCTCCCAAAGCAACCGCCGTCCGGCCATTCTGTCCCATGATCCATATCAAGTATAATCTAAAAAAATCTCACAATTACATATAATTGTCAAATCAGTTGCGTTTGTTAATACATTGCAAAAAACAACATTTTTCACTTGACACAACATAAAGAATACATGTACATACAAATCACCGCATACATGTATACATACATAACCATATTTGGAATTGCAAGATTTTTGTCTAGTCAACGGGCCGGAACCTAAAGATTTCCTAAGGAACGGCGTTCAGTACGATGAACAGGGCAACACAGACATAAGGGAGGATCGAGATGAAACGAAAGTCGCTGATTATTTTCCTGATTTTTTTAATGACAATGGCGATATTTGTGCCGGCCAAACAGGTGTTTGCTAAAAAGGTGCTTCTCAAAACCCAGTCCTTGTTTCCCCTCACGGTTCCTTTGCTGGGAAAACCGGTGGTTTGGTTTTCAAAGATGGTGAAAGAGGCCAGCGACGGAAACGTCATTTTCAAGCTTTATGACCCCGGCAAGCTGGTTCCCCCCATGGAGATTCTGGAATCGGTTTCCAAGGGACAGATTCAAGCAGGCTTTTCCGCATCGGCCTTCTGGCAAGGAAAAGTTCCGGCCGCACCGCTTTTCGGAAGCGTTCCCTTTGGTCCTGAAGGACCGGAATACGTTTCCTGGATGCTGTATGGCAACGGTTTGAAACTCTGGCAGGAAGCTTACGACAAGGCTGGGTACAACGTAAAAGTATTCCCCCTGATTTTGGTTCCGCCGGAGACTTCGGGCTGGTTTTCCAAAGAAATCAAAACTCTGGAAGATATGAAGGGCCTGAAAATCCGTTTTTACGGCCTTGGGGGCCCGGTGCTGGAAAAGCTGGGCGCTTCCGCCACAATGACTCCGCCGGCGGAGATTTTTGCCGCACTTGAAAAAGGGGCCATCGATGCGGCCGAATATTCCAGCCCTGTGGTCGACGCCAGCCAGGGATTCTACAAGGTGGCCAAGTACAATTACTATCCCGGATGGCACCAGATCGCCTCTTTTGATGAACTGCTGATCAATAAGGATGTCTGGAACAAGATGTCCCAGTCGCAGCGGACCCTGATTGAAATGGGCATCAAGGCCACACTGATACAGACGCTGGCCATCGGAGAAGGCAGCCAGGCGGCCGTGATGAAAGAAAATGCCGAAAAGCACGGCGTGAAAAACATGTACTGGTCAAAGGAGTTGCTGGACGCTTTCAAAAAGGCCTGGGATGAAGTGGTCCAGGAGCAATGCGCCAAGGATGCAATGTTCAAAAAGGTATGGGAAGACTTGAGCGCGTTCAGGGCCAACTATAAATTCTACAGCCGTCTTTCCTACTTACCCCGGGAAGTCGGTCCAAAATAAGCTTACAGGCATTTATTCCCATCCACCTGGCATGGAAGGCAGCCACCCTGCTTTCCATGCCAGGGCCGATGAAGTGGATTGTGCCGGGATACAATTTGCAGCCGCGAAAACGGCTTAGGGATTATGGCGATGGGTGAAACCACTGATACCGGACCCAGTATTTGCCGCAAAATAGATGGCTTTATCAGAAGTTTGGGTAACGCGCTGGCTTGGCTGAATTCTGCTCTTGTCATCACCATAATAATTCAGGTGATCTTACGGTACGCCCTGGACGAAGGAAAAATCTGGATGGAGGAGCTGCAGTGGCATTTGTATGGCGTCTGCATCCTGTTTGGCGTGCCGTACTGCATGGTTCTCGACGCCCATGTCCGCCTGGATCTATTGCATGAGCATTTTTCGTTGAAAAAAAAGGCTTATATCGAACTGTTCGGAACCCTGGTTTTGACTTTGCCGCTGGTTATCGCCTTGATGCCTCATGCCATTGATTTTGTCGAGAGCTCCTGGCGGGTAAGCGAAAAATCCGCGCATCCCATGGGCCTGCCCTGGCGATGGCTGATAAAGTCGGCGATCCCGGTCAGCTTCGCCTTTATTATCGCAGCGGCCTTTTCCCGGATAGTCCGTTCGGTTGCGATCATTTTCCACACACCAGGCACTAAAGGGCGTACCGGCCATGGAAGTTAACGAAATACTAATTATTCTGATGTTCCTGACTTTTATTGGTCTGCTTTTTACCGGATTTCCCATCTCCTTCGTATTGTGGGGGGTGGCCCTTATCTTCACCGCGGTCGGCTACCTTTCCGATATCTATTTAGATACCGCAACCGGTCTGGATTTTAATGTTTTGGGGATGATAATCGGCCGGTTTTTCGGTTTGGTTGGCAACTGGGTGCTGGTTGCCGTTCCCATGTTCATCTATATGGGCATTATGCTGGACTCCTCCGGTATTGCCGCAGATATGATGAAAGCGATGCAGGACCTTTTTGGAAAGGTCAGGGGAGGCTTGGCTGTAACCGCCTCGATAATCGGGATTATTCTGGCCGCATCCACAGGCATTATCGGGGCGTCGGTGGTTCTTTTGGGGGTTTTGTCGCTTCCGGTAATGCTCCAGCAAGGATATAACAAGTCACTGGCGCTGGGTGTTGTTGCGGCTTCCGGCACCCTGGGAATACTGATTCCCCCCAGTGTTATGCTGGTCATCATGGCTGACCAGGTGAGTCTATCGGTCGGCGATTTGTTTATGGGAGCCGTGGTCCCAGGCGTTATTCTGGGCCTTTTGTATATCACCTATATCCTCGTTTTCGGTTTGGTCAGACCGTCATCTCTGCCTTTGTCTGAAAATCGCCGTGATCTTTCCTGGTCGGTGTTCATTGATGTTCTAAAAACAATCGTCCCGCCGGCCGGGCTGATTATATTGGTGCTGGGCTCCATCTTCGCCGGCTTTGCAACCACAACCGAAGCCAGCGGCGTGGGAGCGATCGGGGCAACCCTGCTGGTCTGGTACAACAAACGGTTGAACTTCCAGGTATTCAAGGAAGTCAACATTGCGACCTTCAAAACCTGCGGTTATATCTTCGGTATTTTCTTTGGAGCGCAGGCCTTCGCCCTGATTCTGAGAATGCTTGGCGGCGACGAGTTTATCGAAGGTATCTTGTTAAGTCTTCCATTCGGTCCATACGGCACCATAACCGTGGTTCTTTTCGCCATGTTTTTGATGGGCTTTTTTTTGGACTGGATCGAAATCTGTCTTATCTTCATGCCCCTTCTGACCCCTGTAATTGCCACCCTGGGTTTGGACATGGGCAGCACCAAGGACGTTGTCAATCCGGTGTTGGTCTGGTTCACTATTCTGGTTGCAGTGACGCTCCAAACATCGTTTTTAACCCCTCCGGTTGGCATGACCATCTTTTTCTTACAGGGCGTGGCTCCCAAGGGTGTTATATTAAAGGACATTTACCGGGGCGTGATCCCATTTGTCATTATCCAGCTGATAGTTATGCTGATGATCATTTTCTGGCCGCAATTGGCTTTATGGCTTCCGGCCCTGGCTTATACCTAGTAATCAACCAGTTATTATAGTAATAAAATGATTGAGGAAAACCACAGGAGAAAAAATGCAGATACGAATTTCGACGCTGGCTGAGAATTCGGCAAGCTGGCTGAAACTGCTGGCTGAGTGGGGTCTGAGCATTCTGGTCGAAATGGACGATATCACCGTGCTGGTGGATACCGGGGCGAGCGGTGTGGCCGCGCACAATGCCAGGGTGATGGGGGTCGACATGAATAATGTCGATAAAATCTTGTTCAGCCACGGGCATATAGACCATGTAGGCGGTCTGCTGGAACTTTTGGAAATGCGGGAAAAACCGGTTGAGGTCATCGCCCATCCGGATGTTTGGGCTCCGAAATACTGGCAGGCGACAGACGGGTCTAAGAACATGCATGTCGGCATTCCCTATCAAAGAGAATTGGCCGAATCCATGGGCGCTTCGTTTAATCTGACCAAAGAACCGGTATGGCTCACTGAAAACATGGTTACCAGCGGCGAAGTGCCCATGGTGACGGACTATGAGGCGATCGACGCAGGCGCCTGTGTCAAATCGAAAGACGGCTTGGTTCCGGACCCCTTATGGGACGACCAGTCGCTGTTTATTAAGAGCGGGCGGGGCCTGATCATCGTTGCCGGGTGCGCCCACCGGGGAATTGTCAACACCTTGAGGCATGCACAGGAACTGACCGGATGCCAAAAGATATATGCCGTTATCGGCGGCACTCATCTGGTCGGTGCGTCGGACCAAAGAATTGCGCAGACCATTGAGGAATTCAGGCGCTTGGACATTCAGAAAATCGGTGTTTCCCATTGCACCGGGCCAGTTGGCTGTATGCGCCTGGCCCAGGCGTTTGGGGATCGCTTTTTCTTTAATCTTGCCGGAACGTGCACAACCTTGGATCTGTAAGCCATCCGGAAGATTACGAGCGAGGATGTTACTCGTTTCCATCAGGATATTAAACCAATAAGGAGAACAGTATGAAACGTTTTGGAGTTTTATTAGCCATCGCCGTTTGTTTTGCCGTATTGGTTGGTGCTGCCGGGATACCCGGCGAGGCCAACGCCAAGCCGATGATTATTAAATACGCCCACGTCGAAACCAAGGAAAGCCCCCAGCAGCGGTTTGCCGAAAACCTGGGCAAATACCTTAAGGAGGCGACGGACGGCAGAATCGTCATCGAAGTCTATCCTGCGAATCAGTTGGGCGGGATGAGCGAGATGCTCGACGGCACCAAGTCCGGCACCATTGAAATGTGCCATCACGTTCACGCAGCCTTTGCCAGATATTATCCTGATTTGGCCGTGTTCAGCCTGCCCTATATCTACCGTGACATGGATCATGGTTTGAAGGCCTCCAGCCCCCAGCATTCCGCTTTGGTGCGCGAAATGAACAAAGAGTTGATCAAAAGGGGCAATATGAGGGTGCTGGGTTGTTTCACCCGGGGCTACCGCAACCTTTCGACCAATTTCCCGGTGCATGGGGTGAAGGATCTGAAAGGCCGCAAGATCCGGGGCATTCCGCTGCCCTTGTGGATGTCCACCATCAAGGGAATGGGCGCGGTTCCGGTTCCGGTGGATATCGCCGAAGTGTCCACCGCGCTTATGACCGGTTTGATCGAAGGCCAGGAAAATCCCCTGCAGCAGCAGTGGCAGGCCAAATACTACGAGGTGCAAAAATATATCATCATGTCAGAGCACATTCTTGATTTGCTGCCTGTAGTGATCAACGAAGACGTGTGGCAAAAAATATCCGAAAGCGACCGTAAGATTTTCGAAGAGTGCATGGCCAAGGCCATTGCCAATGAAACCATATTGGCCAAAAAGGCCGAAATTGATTTCAAGGACAAGTTCCGGGAAAAGGGCATGACCATCATCGAGGAAAAAGACGGTCTTGACAAGGCAAGCATCAGAGCCGCAGTCGTAAAACAAAGAGATAAGGATTTCGCCAAGTGGGCGGATTATATTAAACAAATACAAGCTGTAAAATAAAAATATTATCGGTCCGATGGATTTAAACAATCCATCGGACCTGAAATATTCCATTTGAATTTCATGAAGAAAAGATACAATTGTTAATGTTTAACAATTGACCTTTTCCGGGGCGTCGTCCAGATTTATAAGAAATAATTCTGCTAAAAAGGACGGCGGCATGCTTTTCAAAAAATGGTTTTAGCAGACGTTTTCCTTTTTCAAAGGAGATTGCTTTGAGACTCAAACAGATCTTGAGCAATATGGACCTATACTTCGGCGTTATTTTTCTGTATTCGCTGATTATTCTTATTGTTATGGATGTGTCCACAAGAGCCCTGTCGTTGTCGCCTTTTATCGGGACTATCGAAGTGGTTCGCTGTTGCCTGATTTGGTGCGTTTTTATTTCTCTGCGCTATACCACCAAAGAGGGCGGCCATATTAAAATGGATGATATTCTTTCCAGGTTTCCCCGGAAAGTACAGATATTTTTTGAGCTTATCTGGCATGTTACCGCTGTGGGCGTGTTCGGGGTGGTCTCCTTTTCCGCAGTAATCGCCACGATTCGCAACCGTTACGGCGTCACCGAGGCGCTGGGTATTCCCTTTTGGATCTTTTTCCTGCCTACGATTATCGGTTTTATTCTGGTTACCCTGGAGAGCCTGGTCATTTTGGTCCGCTATATTAAAAAAATGAAAACCGTGTGTTAAAGAAATTTATTAGTAGGCGCATATGATATTCACTAGCAGATTTACAAACGGCTACCATGTGATTGGTATCTGTTACAGGAGATTTGGATAATGGGATTTTTGGTGCTGGCCGGATTTTTCGTTTTATTCATCCTTGGTGCTCCAGTGGTGCTGGCCATTGCTTTACCGGCGATTCTTTATGTCCTTTTTAACCAGATTCCCATGGAGATGATTTCCCAACGATTGCACTATGCGCTCAATTCTTATCCGCTGGTGGCGGTTCCGGTTTTTATATTTATTGGCAGCTTGATGAATTCAACCGGCATCACGCAACGGATATTTAAATTTGCCGACACCTTGACAGGCAGGGTTCACGGCGGACTGGCCCAGGTGAATATTTTCGCCAGCCTGATCTTCGCGGGAATGTCGGGGGCCGCCCTGGCTGATGTCGGCGGACTGGGCCAGATTGAAATAAAAGCCATGGAAGACAAGGGATTCAAGCGGCCTTTTGCCGCCGCGGTCACAATCGCCTCTTCGACCATCGGCCCTATCTTTCCACCTAGTATTCCGATCATTATCTACGGCGCCGTTGCCGGCGTTTCGGTGGTTAAGCTGTTGCTGGGAGGAATTATTCCCGCTTTTATTTCAGTTGTCTTTCTCATGTTGGTGACGGGCTTTGTCTCACACTATAGAAACTTGCCCCGCGCAGAAAGATGGTCGACCCTGTCTGAAATTTTCAGGGATTTTATGCCGGCGCTGCCCGCACTTCTGGCGCCTGCTTTCTTGGTGTTCGGCATGGTGTCCGGTTATTTCACCCCAACCGAAGCGGCCAGCATCACCGTAATTTATATTTTGTTCATCAGCAAATTTGTCTATCACGAATTAACCTGGAAACATTTTATCCACTCTTCTTTTGAATCCATTAAAGCGAGTTGCGGCATTCTGATCATCGTTTCGGTGGCTTCATTGTTCGGATGGATTTTGGCTGTGGAGAAAATCCCCCGGATGTTCAGCGAAATCGTAATGGTGTTCGGTGAAAATCCCTGGACCCTGCTGCTCATGGTTAACATCTTCCTTTTGTTTGTCGGGATGTTCCTGGACAGCACCACGGCAACCCTTTTGATTGTTCCCATGTTGGCGCCGCCGGTGGTGGCCGCCGGGGTTGATCCGGTCCATCTGGGCATCGTGGTGGTTTTCAACCTGATGATCGGGTTGATCACCCCCCCGATGGGATTGGCCTTGTTCATGGCCAGCGATGTGGCAAAGGTATCCATACAAAGCGTGCTCAAGGAATTGTGGCCGTTCCTGTTGGCTTTGCTGATTGCATTAATGATTGTCACCTATATTCCGCAACTAACCTTGTGGATCCCCGGACTGTTTTAGCAGTTAATCGATAAGGAGTCCAAATGGATAAACGTTTAGGAATTATTGGACTGGGCCGCTGCGGTATGCCCGCAGCCAAACGGTTTATGGAAATGGGTTATGAGGTCATCGGATATGCCCGCCGTCCCGAAGTGATCCAAGCTTTTGGCCAGTTGGGCGGCATCCATGTGGACAGTCCCCGGGCAGTGGCCGAAAAGGCCTCTGTGATCATCGTCATGGTGCTGAACGATGAGCAGGTCATGGAAGTTGTCAGCGGCCCCAAAGGCGTTTTGCAAAGTGCTTCGCCCGGCTCCCTGGTCATATGCATGAGCACCATCAACCGGGGCAGCCTGCAGGCGGTGTATGAGAGCTGCCGGGATAAAGGGGTGGATTTTGTGGATTGCCCCTTTACCGGAGGGCCGGCCCGGCTGGAGAACGGCACCCTGACCCTGATATGCGCCGCTGAGCCCGCAATAATGGAAAGGGCCCGGCCCCACCTGGAAATGATCGGCAAAATCACCAACGTGGGCCAAGCGCCCGGCATGGCCCAGGCGGTCAAGCATTGCAACCAGCTTCTGGTCTGCGCCATACACGCCGCGACCATCGAGCTGATCACCCTGGCTGAAAAAACCGGAGCAGACCCAAAACAGGTCTGCGAGGTTGTGGGCAGCGGCATCGGGGGCAACGACTACTTCACTCTTTTGTCCAAGGCAATTATTGAAGACACCGATTCACCCGGCGGCATGGGGCAGCTCTGGAAAGACGTCAATATCATCGTCACCTCGGCCAGGGAGAAGAACCTGCCCCTGCTGGCCACCAATGCCGTGGCTCAGTACTTCAACATGGCAGTCAGCCAGGGGATGGCCAACCAGGATTCCAGCCGTTTGCAGGAAGTCTTGCACCGCATGATTGAAAGGCGTGATGACTAAAATGGGTGGAAAGGATAAGCATATGAAAAAAATCCAGACACTGGCCTCGCCGGATGCAGGGACCTCGGCTTTTTTGAGCCTGCTCAAGATGGAATTTGGGAAGACGGATTCGCAAATATTAAAAACCGGTGATCAGGAACACGTCATCAACGTTCTTGCGGGCACTTGCGCAATAAACATATTTTTGCCGGACGAAACGAGCATGTCTTTTGATCCGGTCGGCAGCCGTGAAAACATATTCGGCGGCAAACCTGAAATGGTCTATGTGCCCTTTGGCAGCCGATACGAAGTGATTTGCCGCAAGGAACCCTTTGAGGCGGTTATTTACACCGCGCCGACGGATCAGTATGCGCCGCCGGAACATGTGAAGCCGGAACAGGTGCAGACCATAGCAAGCGGGAAATCCGATTGGCAACGGCAGGTGCATGTCGCCATGGGGGAAAACGGGCCCGCCACCCGCATGATACTCGGAGAGAGCGAAAGCCCTCCGGGAAACTGGTCAAGTTTTCCGCCGCACCGGCACACCCAGGACAATCATCCCGACGAGGCTAACCTGGAAGAGCTGTACTATTTCAATTTCCAGCCTGACAGCGGATTTATTCTGGGCGGAATTTATGACGATCCCGCAGCCAAGGAAGACGCCCGGGTGCGGGTTTTTCGCCATGGGCAAATTTTCGACGTTCCCAAAGGGTACCATTTTCTGGCCCCATGCCCCGGACATGAAACCCATTACACCTGGGCATTGGGCGGTCAAACCAAGGCCTTCGGGGCTTGGATAGATGATCATGAGTTGATTTGGTTAAACGAGGGATAACCGTTTTAGATAAGGATACACCATGCTGATAAACAAAGAAAAATGCATAGGATGCGGCATATGCGTGCCGTTTTGCCCGGTGGAGGCGATTCAGCTGATGGATCGTGAAAAAGTGCCGGGTGAGGACAAGAAGTTGAGCAAGCGGTACGCAGTGATCGATTTTGACGAGTGCGCCGAATGTGGGGTGTGCTTAAGGTCGGCCCACTGCCCCGAGGACGCCATATACCGGCAGCCGCTCGAATATCCGCGTTCCGTCCGCTACCTGATGAGCGATGTATTAACCATTGCGGAAGAATCGGGGATTTCGGGCCGGGGCACTGAAGAGATGAAGACCAACGAGGTCACCGGACGGTTCAAGCGGGGTTTTGCGGGCGTTGGAATCGAGGTCGGCCGCGCCATCACCGGGGCGCGGATTTACGATGTTGAAAAGATCGCCTTGGCGGTGGCCAAGCTGAACGTCGAGTTCGAAAAGGTTAATCCGACCACCAGCATGATGGCCGATAAGACCAGCGGGAAATTTAAAGAGGAACTGCTGAATGAAAAGGTGCTTTCGGCGATTCTCGAATTTTGCGTGAAAATCGAGCAGCTGCCCGAACTATTTGAAATTTTGAAAAAAGTGGAGAAAGAAGTCGATTGCGTCTTCACCGTCGAGGTTGCCACTCGTCTGGATCCGGACGGTTCTAATCCCACGCGAAAATACATCGATGTCGCCGGTTTGTGGGTGGCACCCAACGGAAAGACCAACCTGGGCCTGGGGCGGCCATTGATACAGGAGGACCTTTAGAAATGACACATACACTACATCGGCTGGGATCGGATGAGGAACTGTTAAAGAAAGATTATGTGGTGCTGGTCATGCCGTCCAAGGACATCAACCATGAGGGCTCCGGCCCCAAGCTCAGACGGTTTTTGGAAATGGCCAGGGAATCAGGCGCTATAAAGCTGGGAGACTGCCGCCTGGGCAATGAGTACCACCAGGGCGGGCTTGAAAACCTGCTGGCGAATGTGGAAGACCGCGCCGTGGTCCACGCCGTTTTCAACGATCAAGAGGCCCTGATCGATCTGCTCAAGAAAATGAAGGAGGCCGACCTGGGCATGTCGGTGGTGGTCTCGGGCCTGTTTGACGAAGTGAAAAAATGCGCCCATGCTTCCGGTCTTGAGCCGCACACCATAAACCAGTCTTTGGGACGCTGGGGTAATAAGGCCAGGCTTCCGGAACAGGGGATCGTTGAGCTGCAGACCATGTGCGGACATGGTATGGTGGCGGTGAACCTGATCAAAAAAATGGTTGACCGGGTGAAAAAAGGCAAACTAACCCCGGAAGAGGCCGCCGAGAATTTGTTCAAACCCTGCATGTGCGGTGTTTTCAACCCCTACCGGGCGGCCAAATTGATTCGGCGGCTGGCTGAGGAATAAAATGCAGATCATCGATCTGAGCATGACGATCCAACCCATGTGGCGCTGGCCGCAAAAGCTCGAAGTCGTCAAGGATTTCGATAGGGGCGACCCCTTTCGGGTCACGGCCGTCGAACTCGGCATGCATGCCTTTACGCATGTGGATACGCCGCTGCACATCGAGCCCGGGCGGGACAATATAGACAAGCTGATGCTTGAAGATATCTGCGGGGATGCAGCCGTGGTCGATCTGACCCCGATCCGGCCCAACCAGGAAATCACCCCGGAACTTTTAAAAGACCGCTCCGGCCAGGTTCGCAAGGGAGACATCGTTCTGTTGAAAACCGCCTGGGACACCCAGCGGGATTACACCTCCCGCGAATACTGGCTGGATGCGCCCTTTGTAAATGAGGAGGCGGCGGCCTGGCTGGCCGGGCTGTCCATCAAGGCGGTGGGGTTTGATTTCCCGCAGGATTATGTCATCCGTGAGATACCGGACCGTCATCCATCGGCTGAGGAAATGCCGACCCATGACCAGCTATTGCGCAAAGGGATTTATCTGATCGAATATCTCTGCGGGCTTGATCAATTGACGGCCAAGCGGGTGGAGCTGTTCGCCTTGCCCCTTAAGGTGTCCGGGGCGGAGGGCGCCTGCGCGAGAGTGGTGGCGAAGGTTTGATGAAGGAGAAATAATGGCTATTTTAGTAACCGGCGGTCTGGGACACATCGGATCGTGGGTCTGTCACGAAATGATTTCCAGAGGCAACGAGGTCATCGTAACCGGCCATAACCCGAGAAAACTCAGCTACCTGGAGAATTTTTCCGACCGGATCAAGTTTGTATCGGCGGACGTTATCGATAACGCTTCGGTGGTCCGCCTTTTCAAAGAGCATCAGGGCAAGATCGAAGGGGTGATCCACATAGCGGGATTGATGGGCGGTCCCTATTTCGCCACCAAACCCCGGCATCACGTTCAAATCAATGTCATGGGCACCCTGGACATGCTGGAAATGTGCAGGATCTTCGGGATAGAACGTTTTGTGTATATCAGTTCCGGGTCGGTTTTCGGCGTCCGCAGCGATATTCCCAAAGAAGGCGACCCGCTGACCCCAGCGGACCTTTACGGCGCGGCCAAGGCCAGTTCGGAAATGTTTGGGTTGCAATATGCCGGTGAGTTCGGCCTGGATTTCCGGGCCGTCCGGGTGTACTTCGCCTACGGTCCCGGCCGGCTGCCCTCGGAACTGTACCCCATGTATAAGGCGGTTTTCGGCTCTTTGACCGGTGAAACCCGGGTCGGCCTGCCCGCGGGCGCTGATCAGATGATTGATTTCACCTATACGAAGGATATCGCCAAGGCAATCCGTCTGGTCTACGAAGCCAATAGCCCGAAACACCGTCAATACAATGTGACCAGCGGGGTGTGCCATCCGCTGCCCGATTTGATTCGAACCGTGGCCAAGATCGCCGGAGTGGAGCTGGATATCGACATCGGCCCCGGTCTGCTTATGCCCCGTGGACCGAGCCTGGACTGCACCCGCCTGCGTGACGAACTGGGTTATGCGCCCGACTATGACATCGAAAAAGGGGTGAAGGAATACCTGGACTGGATTCGCCCGTCGTAGGGGAAGGCATGGTTTTGGTCATTGGTTGCGGTTAAGCGTGATCCTCTTGATTCCGCATAATTTCGATTAGCAGATTGCAGTTTAAGTTTTAGCAGCCGTTAACCCGCGTATTTCACGCGGGTTAACGGTTTCGGCCGGGACGGCCACACCTTAAAGCGCATTCACCCTGCATTCACCCTGCATTTAGCGCAGCCATGGCAGCGTTTGCCCAAGCAGGGTTTATGCGCTTTATTCTGATTGAAATCAAGCCGGATTTGTTTTCCATCAGGCGTCCAACCTGTAAATTCTCATTGCATTGTCATGAAAGAGCTTTTCCTGATCCTCTCTGGGCAGATCGGCCACCGCCTGTTTGAATCCCGTGAAGATGGCGTCCAGTGTGGCCACCAGCCCATCAACCGGAAAGTTGCTGGCGAACATGCAGCGCTCCACCCCGAATATTTCAATGGTGTCCTTGATGACCGGTAGGTTGTCCTCAAGCAGCCAGGGCTTGCCCGGCAGCCCCAGGCCCGAAATTTTAACCACCGTATTGGGCATGGAAGCCAAGGCCTTCATGGCGGCCCGCCAGCCAGCCAGCCCTTCCTGGCTGCGGTCCGCGGGCAATCCGGTATGATTGAGAATTAAGGTGGTTTCAGGATAGGCCTCTACCAAATCGGCTGCTTCAAAAAGATGCCACCAGGGCGCCTGCAGGTCAAAATGCAATCCGTGGCTGGCCAGCATGGCGTAACCCCGCCGCCATTTGGGGTCCGTCATGGAACCGGGAACACCGGTCTCCAGCCGATCCGGGCCAGGCGCCACGCGTGGTTTATGGCGGACGCTTCTCACCAGGTCTATATCTGATTGGGCCTTTAAGACTTCCTCCACATCATCCGCGTCCAGCCAGGCCTGAGCCACGTGGGCACTTGGGAATCCGAACTTTTTATTAAGGTTTTCAATCCAGCGGCTCTCGCCCACCGGATCGGCGGGGTCCCATTCGCCTTCCATGGTGACGGTCTTGACCACCTTGTGGTCACGGGCCGCCGCGAAGTAATCATCGGGCAAAAACGGTTTGCGGAGCCCAGAATAATCTCCATAGCGAAAAGGGATCATTGGCTCATCCCTCAGCCAGGGATAATAGTTAGCCAGCGGGTCCCAGAAATGATGATGGGCATCGATAATTTTGAGGTCGTCCATTGTAAGTAATTTCCTTGTTTAAGGTTAATCCGGGTATCATCTCTATATCTCGGCAGCCGGTAAGGGGCTCCTTTTCATGCTCAGGGCCATTGCGCCGAAAAGCATCGGCAAAACCGTATTTAAGCCTCCTGTTTCAATTCGGATTCAATGCCTGCAATAGTATGTTCGGCGGCCTTGTCGATATGGCCGCGCATAATGTAACCCACAGACTTAATGTCCTTATTCTTAACGCATTCAAGGAGTTTTCCGTGCTCTTCCCAAACACTTTGCTGGGTCTCGGCCCGCAGCATGCCCATCCAGCGAAGCCGCAAAACCGCATGCCGCATATTGCTTAGCAAACGCATCAGATACCTGCTTTTTGACGCCTGGCAAATCACATCGTGAAAACGCGTATTGAGATCAAAGAGTTCTTTGTGGTTTTCCGGGCTGATGGCTTCGGGGTTTTGCAGAATTTTTTTGGCGCGCGCCTCAATGAAATGCATTTCGATAATGTGTGACTGGTCCCGGTTTTCACAGGCCAGCTCAACGGCAAAGGGTTCCAATAGCCGGCGAATGCCGAACACCTCCTTGACCAACTCTGCGGTTACTATGGTCACCCTCATGCCGCGTTGGGGCAGTCTTTCCAAAATGCCATCTTGCTCAAGACGCTTGAATGCATCTCTAACCGGCATGCGGCTGACATTAAGGCGGTCTGCAATGTTGTTTTCGGTTATGCGCTCTGCGGGGGCGAAATGGCCAAACAGTATATTTTCCAATACGAAATCATATACTTGCTGGCCAATAGGCTGTGAAGGCTTAAGCATAACAAGTCCCTGCAACTACTGTATCCTTGTATACAAGTATGCATCCGGCCCAACCACACGTCAAGCAATCTTTTAATTGATATGGGGGATTTGGGTAATCCCGGCAAGCGTCGGACCCTTTGAAGCGGAGCGCACCGGGTTGCTTTCATAGCGGCAGCTTGAAAGCAAACTGATATCCAAGTCCACCCTCACGGTCCGGAAGCTGTCTTTTGAATAATCAAATGCCTAACCAGGATGTCCGGGAGTCCCGCATCACCGGGCTGCACATGCAATGAGTTGGCGCCAGGCAGAAAAGAAAGGGAAAACACCCAAATGGATGTTTTCCCAAATCAGGCAGAGTTTTATGTTAGTAGATGGACTCAGGCTCGTAATAGTCCTTGGCGTTCTCGGGGGTGACCAGCTCGGCGGACAGGATGATCTTGGAGGGGATCTTCTTCTGGTAGAAGCCTGTCAGAGCCTCGCCCTTGACCCCCTTGACGGCCAGGGACACGGCGGTGGCCACCATGGACGGGTGATACGTAACGTCGGCCTTGACCAGGGGATTGCCGTCGATGATCATCTTCACGATGTCCTTGGAGCCAGCGCCTCCCAGGAAGATTTTGATATCTTTGCGGCCGGACTCTTTGTAGGCCTGCAAAACACCCTTCAAGACGTCGTCATCCTGGGCCCATACGGCGTCAATCTTGGGGTATTTCTGCAGATAGTTTTCCATGATCTCCAGGCCCTTCTGGGTGGACCAGTAGGCGGGTTGGGAATCCAGTATCTCGATGTCGTTAAACTTCTTCATGACGGCTTTGAAAGCGTCCACGCGTTCGGTGTTGATCACGCAGGGGATGCCTTCCAGGGAAACGATCTTGCCCTTGCCGCCCAAGGCCTTGGCCATCCACTGGGCGGAAACCCTACCCAGACCCGGGTTGTCACCGGCAATGTAGACATCCTGGGCGGGCTTGGTCAGGCCGCGGTCCACCACCACGGTATAGATGCCCTTGGCGTAGGCCTCGGCTACGATGGGAGTCAGCGGGGCGGAGTCGTGGGGCAGGATCACCAGGGCGTCGATGCCCTTCACCATCAGGTCTTCCACATCCCCAACCTGCTTGGCCGGGGAATCCGCGGTAACCAAGAAGAACTCCACGCTGGGATCGGCCTTTTTGTAGTCGGCGATGGCTTTTTGGGACCACCAAACGATACCACCGGTCCAGCCGTGGTCTGCGCTGGGAATGGATACGCCGATTTTGACCTTGTCGGCCGCAAAGACGCTGGACACCGAAAGCGCGAACACCAGCGCCATTGCCAATACCATCAGTTTCTTGACCATCTAAACTCCTCCTTTTTATTGCGTCTGCTCTGTCAGCCTTAATTTTGGCTTCGTTTATACTGCACCAGAACGGCGAAGATTATCACCAGGCCCTTTACCGTACCTTGCAGATAGGGTGACACCCCCATCATGTTCAGCATGTTGTTGATCATGCCTAGTATCACCGCTCCGATCACCGTGCCGATAATGGACCCGCTTCCTCCCGACAACGAGGTGCCCCCGATAACAACCGCGGCAATGGCGTCCAGTTCGTAGAACACGCCGGCGTTGGATGATGACAGGGAATTGAGCCTTGACGAAAGCATGATGGCGGTCACCCCCACCGTTGCCCCGGTCAGTACATAGGTCATGAACTTAATGAGGTTGATTTTGATGGCCGAATACACCGCCACCTTCTCATTGGCTCCCACCGCGCATACATAGCGTCCGAAGCGGGTATGCTGCAAAAGGATATGGAACAGCGCCGCCAAACCCAGGAAAATCCAGACCGGAATGGGGATGCTCAAGAAATAGCCCGATCCGATGGAGGGAAAAAGCTCGCTGGCCGAACGCACTTCACCGGCGTTGGATATGTACAGGGTCAGGGAGCGGAATATGCTCATGGTGCCCAAGGTGGCTATGAAGGGCGCTATGCGCCCCTTGGTGACGAAAACGCCGTTGACCGCCCCGGCTATGGCCCCCAAAACCAGAGCCGCCGCAATGGCCCCAACGATAGCGTCCGCCCCTCCGCCCATGTAGTTCAAGAACATTATGGCCAGCCCGCCGACCAGGGCCACCATGGAACCCACCGAAAGGTCTATTCCGCCGGAGATGATTACAAAGGTCATACCCAGGCCGATGATGCCCGTGTAGGACGACTGGCGCAGTATGTTGGTGATATTGCGGAAGTTCAGGAAATACTCGCTGGCGAACGAGGAAAAGATAAACAACAGCACCAAGGCCATAAAAGGAGCATACTTGGTGAACTCGAACTTGGCTTTCATGCCTCCATGGCCTCCTGCATTTGATAGTCAGCTTTCAATCCGGCGGCGTACAGCATTATGTTTTCCTCGCTGATGGATTCGCCGGTCAACTCGCCGGTGATACGGCCCTCGCGCATGACCAGCACCCGCGAACACAGACCTATGATCTCCTCCATTTCCGATGAGATGATCAAGCAGGCGATACCGCTGGCAGCCAGGGAGTTTATGAAATGGTATATCTCGCGTTTTGCGTTGACGTCGATTCCCCGGGTGGGTTCGTTGAGGATCAAAATACTGGGCTCTATATCCATGGACTTGGCCAGATAAACCTTTTGCTGGTTTCCGCCCGAAAGATACTGAAGCTGGTTGAGCAACGAGGCGGCTTTTATGTTGAAGCGCCCTACATACTCGTCGCTCCTGGCCCTTTCCGCCCTGCGGTTGATCAACAGACGCCCATAGTTCTTAAGGGTGGTCAAGGTTATGTTGGCCGGGATGTCAAACCCCAGCACCAGCCCTTTGCCCTGGCGGTCTTCGGACAAATAGGCCACACCCGCATTAATGGAGTCTTGGGGGCGCAGCTTGGGCAGAGGCCGGCCGCCCACCATGATCCGGCCTTGGGAATAGCGCCTGAAGCCCATTACGGCCTCGGCCAATTCGGTTTGCCCCGATCCCAAAAGCCCGGCCACCCCCAGCACCTCTCCCTTTTGGAGCCTGAACGAGGCGTCCTCCACCATGCCGGCCATGGTCAGGCTCTCCACCTCCAGCACCACATCCTTTTGGGGCGCAGTCTTTTGGGGGAAAAGCTGAGTGAGCTCGCGCCCCACCATACGCAGGGCCATTTCGTGCTCGTCCAATTCGCCGGCGGGGGTCAGGCTGATCTGCTCGCCATCCCGCAGCACCAGCACCCGGTCACAGATTTCAGATATCTCATGCAGCTTGTGGGAGATGAAGATTATCGCAACCCCCTTGGCTTTCAAATCCGCCACCCGGGAGAATAAAAGGGACACCTCCTGTTTGGTCAGCACCGTGGTGGGTTCATCCAGGATCAGGATTTTGGAATCGTGAATCAGCGCCTTGGCGATCTCCACCATCTGCTTTTGGGCCACACCCAGGTCATCCACCTTGGCGTCGGGCGAAATGTCCGCGTTCAGTTCATCCAGCAGCGCGGTGGTGCGCTTGCGCATGGCGCCCTTGTCCAGCAAGCCCCCCCGCACCAGTTCGCTGCCCAAATAGATATTTTCAAAAACAGTCATGGTGCCGATCAGGTTGAACTCCTGAGGCACTGTGGATATACCCAGGCGCTTGGCGGCCAGGGGTGATCTGATCTCAACCTGATCGCCGTTCAGCTTCAGGCTGCCAGAGGTGAGCTGGTAAATGCCGCTGATTATCTTAATCAGGGTGGATTTGCCCGCGCCGTTCTCGCCGATGATGCCCACGACTTCCCCGGGGGACAGCTCAAAGTTGACCTGGTTCAGCACCCGAACCCCGGAAAATTCTTTGACGATATCCACGGCTGTGAGCAGCCCGATTTTTTGGTCGGTACTCATCTCGGCCGATAATCTCCCGCCTGACTAAGGCAGCTCAGGTCCTATCCGCGTTGTATGCGCTGTGGCAAAGGCTATTTTTTCATATCCCCGTCAAAGGCAACGTCGGACGGAGAGAAGTTCATTTTTTTCACGAAATCGGCCGATTCCCGGGCCCCGAATTCGCGCTCCATGCCGTTGTCCTCCCATTCCACCGAGAGCGGGCCGGAATAGCCTATATTGTTCAATTCGCGGATGATCTCCTCGAAGTTGACCTGGCCGTGTCCCAGCGAGCGGAAGTTCCAGCCCCGGCGCACGTCGCCAAAGGGAATATGGGAGCCCAAGATTCCGGCTTTGCCGTCCAGGGTGACAGCGGCGTCTTTCATGTGCACATGATAAACGCGGTCGCCAAACTCCCTGATGAACAAAGCCGGGTCAACGCCCTGCCAGATAAGGTGGCTGGGGTCGAAGTTGAGACCCAAGGTGGGGCGGTTGTCAAACACCTGGAAGAGTTTTTCCGTGGTGTAAAGATCGTAGGCTATCTCTGTGGGATGCACTTCTAAGGCGAATTTCACCCCTTCGGCATCGTATTGGTCGAATATGGGCGTCCACAGCTCCACGATGCGCTGGTAGCCTTCTTCGATCATCTCTTCCGTGGTGGGCGGGAAGGAATAAAAATATTTCCAGATGGGCGAGCCCAAAAAGCCGGTGACCACATAACAGCCCATGGCTTTGGCGGCCTTGGCGGTATAGATGGACTCCTCTATGGCCCAGGCTCTTATTTCCCCGGGCTTTCCGGCCAGCTCGGCCGGAGCGAAGGTGTCCACCCTGGGGTCCCAGTCGTCCCCCACCAGCTGCCCGGAAAGGTGGGCGCCCAAAGCCCAGCATTTAAGGCCGTATTTATCAAGAACGGCCTTTCTTTCTTCCACATAGCCCGGTTCATCCGCCGCTTTGCGGACATCCATATGGTCACCCCAGCAGGCGATTTCCAGGCCTTCATAGCCCCAGGAGGCGGCTTTTTCGCAAATGGTCTCAAAGCTCAAGTCGGCCCACTGGCCGGTGAACAGGGTAACTGGTCTAGGCATTAGATCCTCTCCCTATTTATAATCGATCCAAACCGCCCCTTTTTGGGAAGACTCCACGCATTTACCTATGAAGCGCACGCCGTCCAGTCCGGCCTTCACGCTGGGGAAGTCCAGTTCGTTGTATGATATTTCGCCGCCTTCCTGAACCTTCTTGAGGGCGTCGATGAAGGCAGAGTAGATGTTGGCAAAAGCCTCGAAATAACCCTCGGGGTGCCCGGCCGGAATCCGGCTGTACTTCATGGCCTCGGGATAAAGCTCGTTGCGGCCCCGGGAAATAATCTCGGTGGGTTTGTCCAGATGGGTCACGGTGAGATGATTGGGGTTTTCCTGATTGAACTCCAGGCCTCCATGTTCACCGTAAATCCGCACCCTGAGCCCGTTGTCGTGCCCCACCGCGATCTGGGAGCTCCAGTACAGCCCTTTGGCTCCGCCCTCGTATTCCAGCATTATGCAGGCGTTGTCATCCAGGGGCCTGCCCTCTACAAAGGTGTCCAGGCGGGCGCAGAGGCGCTTGATTCTGAGGCCGGTCATGAAAGAGACCATGTTTTCGACATGGGAGCCTATATCGCCCACGCAGTTGGACTTGCCGGTGCGGGCCGGGTCGTTGCGCCAATCGGCCTGTTTCTGGCCGGTGTCCTCCAGTTTGGTGGCCAGCCAGTCCTGGGGATATTCCGCGTTCACAAAGCGTATTGCGCCCAAATCGCCGTTGAGAATCATCTCCCGGGCGTGTTTGGCAATGGGATATCCGGTGTAGGTGTAGGTCACGCAGAAAAGCAGTTTTTGGGCCTCGGCCAAGTCGGAGAGCTCCTGGGCTTCTGATTCCTCGAAAGTAAGAGGTTTATCGCATACCACATGAATGCCCGCCTTCAAAAAGGCCTTGGCCGCTGCGTAGTGCACATGGTTGGGGGTCACGATGACCGCAAAATCTATGCCGTCATCCCGTTCGCTTTCGGCCTTGGCCATGTCCGCGAAGCTCTCGTACAGCCGGGATTCGTCCAGCCCGAGGGCCTTGCCCGTGGCCAGGGTGTTGTCATAGGAGGTGGAAAAGCAACCTGCAACCAGTTGGGCTTTGCCGTCCAGGCCGATGGCCCTGCGGTGCACGTCGCCGATAAAGGAGCCTTCACCGCCGCCGATCATGCCATAACGGGGCTTGGCGGAGGCTAGTCCAGCATTCCCGGCTTCAATCATGATCTTTCCTCGTATTTTGTTTTGAGTTTGGCTAAGTGATTACACAAGCAATAACAGTTTGTTGCGCCGGAAGCCGTCATGTTGAGGTGCGGATGCAGTAATGATACGGGCGCAAACGGCCAAATTTACAGCATTCTCTTCTTTTTTTACGATTTTGAGACTGTCAGATTTTTCTTTGCTTTGCAAGTATTATTTCTTGCTGTAAATTAACTCCGTGCCTTTTTGGGTCCCGCATTTACGGGGTACGGGCTAACCTTAATACAGTGTTATATATCTCTTCATTCTGAATGGAGCACGATCAAGGTGTCCAGCCTTAATCAGGCAGATCTCAGAACCTTAAACAGGTTCAGGATCTTGGACGAAATCAGGCTGAGTGGACCGGTTTCTCGGATCGAGATAGCGGAACGCACCGGCCTGAGCCCCTCTTTGATCACCAAAATCACCGCCGGACTCATAGAAGAAGGCTGGATCAGCAAAAAACCCACCACCCCCAGTAAAAGCATCGGCCGCCGCCGGGTCATGCTGGAACTCAACCCGGCCGCGGCCTATGTGGCCGGCGTCAAGATTTCCGTCAATCAAGTCAGTTTTGTGGTGGTCAATTTCCGGGGCGAAGTGGTGAGTTCCGAAACCAGGGCGGTTTCCTTGGTGCGGCATCCCATAGAGCACTGGAACCGGGTAATAAGCCAAGGGGTGCGCAACTGCGTATCCATGGCCGGTTTGGAATTGGAAAACATCACCGCCTTGGGAGTCGGCCTGCCCGGATTCGTGGACTGGCAAACCGGGCATATCCACTGGAGCCCGCTCACCGACGGCCCGGTGCCGGACCTGGGACGCCTGCTCAAGGCCAGCTTTTCCTTCAAGGTGTTTTTGGAAAACGACGTGAATTCCATAACCTTGGGAGAGCAGTGGTTTGGCCACGGCCTCAGGGTTGACAACTTCATTGTGGTCTCCGTGGAGCAGGGCCTGGGAATGGGAATTGTGGTGCATGGCCAAATGTACCGGGGCAACCGGGGCATAGGCGCCGAGTTTGGCCATGTGGTGCTGAGGCCGGACGGCCCGCCCTGCATATGCGGCAAAAGGGGCTGTGTCGAGGCTTACGCCGGAGGCCGGGGTATATTGCATACGGCTCAAAAGGCGCTCCAAGAAGGGGCTTGGCCCCAACTCGAACCCAAGGACCTCAGCATGGAACTGCTGATCCTGCTGGGCCAATCCGGGGATGCCGCGGCGCTGAGTATCTTCAAAACCGCCGGGGAGATGCTGGGCCTGGGAGTGGCGGGCCTGATCCAGGTATTCAATCCGGCCAGGGTGATAATCACAGGTGAATACGCCCGTTTGGGGGGGATGATGTTT
Source organism: Desulfarculaceae bacterium (assembly GCA_963675675.1). Taxonomy (GTDB): domain Bacteria; phylum Desulfobacterota; class Desulfarculia; order Desulfarculales; family Desulfarculaceae; genus Dethiosulfatarculus. The sequence continues at coordinate 3,943,049 of OY776512.1, read as the reverse complement.
GATCACATGTCACATACCATGACCCAAAACCTCAACCGGGCGTTTTTGGATCAAGACCTTATCATCATCAAGGAATGGGATGACACCAATTGGGCTCGGGGCGCGGCCTGTTCGGTGCTTCAGAACATTTACCGCAACCCGGTGATCTCCATGGGTGGGTAATAAAAAGATTCCCGGCTGGCCCGGCAGAGGCCTGGCAAAGAAAAGAGGTGAAAATATGAGAAGCTTTTTTCCTGAAGTTACAGAGCCCATTTCTTTTGAAGGGCCGGAATCCAAAAACCCCCTGGCTTTCAAATACTATGAAGCCGGACGCATGGTGGGGGACAAAACCATGGCCGAGCACCTGCGTTTCTCGGTGGCCTACTGGCACACTTTCTGTAACGCGGGCATGGACCCTTTTGGCCAGGCGGTGTTCTTCAGGCCCTGGGATGAAGGGGCATCACCCATGGAAAAGGCTGAGAACCGGGCCCGGGCCGCATTCGAGTTCTTCCATAAGCTGGGAGTGAACTTCTACTGTTTTCATGACCGGGACTTGGCCCCGGAAGGAGATAACGCGGCCGCATCCATAGACAACCTGCAAAAGATGACCAAACTGGCCGCCGGGTTGCAAGCCGAGACAGGAGTCAAGCTGCTTTGGGGCACGGCCAACCTGTTCGGCCATCCTCGCTACGCCCACGGGGCGGCCACAAACCCAGATCCCGCGGTCTTCGCCCATGCCGCCTTGCAGGTGAAAAACGCCATTGCCGCCACTCATGAGCTGGGCGGGGTGAACTACGTGTTCTGGGGCGGACGGGAAGGTTATGAGACCCTGCTCAACACGGACATGAAACGGGAGCAGGAACAGATGGCCCGCTTCCTTCATATGGCGGTGGATTACGCCAAGTCCATCGGTTTTACCGGCCAGTTCCTCATAGAGCCCAAACCCAAGGAACCAACCAAGCACCAATACGATTTTGACGCGGCCACCGTGTTGGGCTTTTTGCGGGAATATGACCTGATCGATTATTTCAAAATCAACGTGGAGGCAAACCACGCCACCTTGGCGGGGCACAGCTTTGAACACGATCTCACGGTGGCTTCCATAAACGGCAAGCTGGGCAGCATAGACGCCAATGTGGGTGACATGCTTTTGGGCTGGGACACCGACCAGTTCCCTACAGATCCCATCCTAACCGCCAAGTGCATGTTGGTGGTGCTCAAGCAGGGCGGTCTGGCCCCGGGCGGGTTGAATTTCGACGCCAAATTGCGGCGGGGCTCCTTGGATGAGGTGGACTTGTTCCACGCCCACATAGGCGGCATGGACGCATTTGCCCGGGGGCTGCTTATGGCCCATCAGATTGGGGAAGACGGCTTGTTGGATGATTTCGTATCCCGGCGCTACGCGGGCTATGACGGCGGCATGGGCCGCAGCATCATGGAAGGCAGGGAGAACCTGGACTCTTTGGAGAAATGGGTGCTGGAAAACGGAGAGCCACAACCCGTCAGCGGACGCCAGGAATATCTGGAAAATATCCTGATGAGCTATTTATAGGGGCCGGCATTCAACCCCGCACCTGAGACGGCGGCAAAACATTTAAGAAAATTTCCGGCCCGGGCCTTGCGGTTCAGGGCCGGAAATCTATCGCGGCGCGCCTTCCAATCACCCTCTTCAAAAACCCTTAAGGGTGTTGAGACGATACGCCATATTTTGCGGCGGGGGTTGAGGGAAGATCCCGGGTCCTGAAACACCATCTGCATGTTTTTTTGGAGCAAAGCTCCCAAGTTTGGCAACAACGATGACCGCGTGGATAGGTTCGCCAGAAAAATAGTAAAAAAATTCAGTGAGATACTGGTAAGCCCCACAAACATGCATGGTGCGGCCTACCGCATCGTCAGGGTTGCCGGCTACAGTGATTATTTCGTCACCCTGAGCAAAGTATGTGCAGGACGAGATAATCAAGCGCACGGCCCACGGAGCATAACAGTGAGTCTCACAGCGATGATATTCGACATCAAACACTATGCCATCCACGATGGCCCGGGTGTCCGCACAACCGTTTTCTTCAAAGGGTGTCCCTTAACGTGTCAATGGTGTTCCAACCCGGAATCCCAGCGCCAGGCGCCGGAGGTGTCCTACAACCAATCCCTTTGCACGCTTTGCCAGGATTGCGCCCGGGTGCGCCCCAATGAAGCGGTTCGGTTCGGGGACGGCATGCGCATCCACGACCGCGAGCGTTGCACCGGCTGCGGAAAAGGACCGCGGCGCCATTGTCACCCCGGAATTCGGCTGGCAATGGATGGACCGGTAAATGGACCTTTCCGCCACCCGCAAAGCGGACCGGCTGGCGATCAGTGAAACGGAGAAGGCATCTTTACGGGAGGTGTTCTTGTCCTGAATGGGCAAAAGCGTTGAAGAGTACGTCAACCAGCGCCTGGTCGAGGAGATGAAGACCGCCATGGCCGCGGGGTTGACCACTTTGGGCGGACACGCCACCTCCATCGGGAACATCACGCCCGATTATGAGACGGTCTTGAAAGAGGGGCTTTGCGGCATAAAGGAGCGGGTTGAACGGCAGAAGGGGGAAATCTGCTGGGATTCCATCGCGGCAACCCTGGGGGGACTCCTTATTAGCCATCGAGCACCTGGTATATGATAAGAAACAGATGACCCTTGCCAGGTCATGATCCGCATGCCCATGATCCCCAAGATCAACGACCGCGGCGAGGCTTGGGACGTCATATTGGATTTCCTGACGCATCTGCAATGGCGGGGCAGGATCGATCTGCCGCCTTACCACCGCCTGGGACTCGGAAAATACAGGGCGTTGAATCGAGATTATAACTTGGATCCGTCACTCAAGGCGGACATGGAAATGGTCCGCAAACGTCAGGAACAACTGCAAAGAGCCGGCTTTTGCGTGCACCAGCACGGCGGCTGATGGAGTTGCGGTTTGATTAGGCCATCACCTGAAAAAAACTCAGATGAAAATGATCTATTTGTCACATTTGGACCGCGCTCTGAATATCGAGCCAGCCTGCAATGCATATTCGGTGCGGTCAGCCCGGGAGGCCGCCGAACGTTTATAGAACCACTGCGACCTGTATTGGCTCTGGTGGCCGAGCACCATCCGGACCGGCGGTTACCTTGATTTTTTAAGGAATACCCGATTCGTAGAGGCACGCCTCCGCCCTCCAGCAAAAAAAGATCTTCAGCAAGACCGGCGCGCTTCATATCTCGGCATCGGCCGAGACTGGGGCGTTGACCGGGCATAGCCGTAATGATATTATTCAATTTAAAATTTGATCAAATAAATGATCTAAAATTATCCGCAGACTCTAGCCGCACCGCTGCCTGTATTCGATAAGGGGGTGATTATGCCAGGCTGGCTGGGGTTAATTCTGCGGGTTGACCTGACCAGGGGCACCTTGCGCGTGAAACATTCAGATCCCCAGACACTCGTATTGCATCGGGGGAAAAACCCGGACAGTTTTTATCTGACCCAGAAAACGGAACCCACAAATGATCCTTTGTGGGGCTTCGGTTGGCCCGAAAATAAGGATCGCGGCGGATGCCGCATAATCTGAGCAATGACCCAATAAAGCATGAGAGAGTTAATATGGACGCTATTAAAAAAGATCTGGGAATCAACAATCTCAACTATGGAGCCTCAACCGGAACCAGCCAAGGCTGGCTCGAAACCTCTGGTCCGGAGCTTACATCCTACACACCCATTGACGGACGGCCCATTGCCAAAGTGATTCAGGCGGGAACCGCGGATTACGAAGCTATAGTGCACAAGGCTCAGCAGGCATTTGCCAAATGGCGGATGATTCCCGCTCCCGAACGCGGGGCGGTGATCCGTCAAATCGCCGATGCGCTGCGCGCCAACAAAAAGGCCCTGGGCAGTATGGTCTCCCTGGAGATGGGCAAGATCCAGGGCGAGGGCGAGGGCGAGGTCCAGGAAATGATAGACATCGCAGATTTTGCCTTGGGGCTTTCGCGCCAGCTTTACGGTTTGACAATGGTATCGGAGCGCCCACGCCACCGCATGTACGAGCAGTGGCACCCCCTGGGCCCGGTGGGGGTGATCACCGCGTTCAACTTTCCGGTGGCGGTCTGGGCCTGGAACGCCTTCATCGGGGCGGTCTGCGGGGATGTGATCATTTGGAAGCCCAGCTCCAAAACGCCGCTTTGCGCCATCGCCGTGCAAAATATTATAGACCCCATTTTGGACGAGCATGATTTGAACGGCGTATTCAACCTGGTGATCGGCCGGGGCAAGGATGTGGGCGAAAGTCTTATCAACGACCGGCGTGTGCCCCTGATAAGCGCAACCGGAAGCTGCGCCATGGGCCGCCGGATCGGCCAGGCTGTGGCCGCCCGGCTGAGCCGCTCCATCCTGGAGCTGGGCGGCAACAACGCCATTATCATCACCGAGGATGCGGATTGGGATTTGACCCTGCGTGCGGTGCTGTTCGGCGCGGTGGGCACCGCAGGCCAGCGCTGCACCTCCACCCGCAGGATCATCATTCATAACAACATCAAGGAGCGTTTTTTGAGCGCTCTCGCCGATGCCTATGCCCAGGTCAAGGTGGGCAATCCGCTGGAAGATGGCGTCCTAATGGGGCCCTTGATCGATCAGGGAGCGGTTGATGACATGATGGCCGCGCTCGGACAGGCCAAGGACCACGGCGGACGCATCGTTTTCGGCGGTGAGACGCTCAGCCTGCCCGGCCTGGAAGGCGGCCACTATGTGCAGCCTGCCATAGTGGAAGCGCCGCGCGATCTGCAGGTCATGCAGGAGGAAACCTTCGCCCCCATTCTCTATGTGGTGGGCTATGACACCCTGGAGGAGGCCATAGAGATTCAAAACCAGGTAGACCAGGGATTGTCCTCGGCCATCTTCACCAACTCTCTTGGCTACTCGGAGAGGTTCCTCTCCCACCAGGGCTCGGATTGCGGCATCGCCAACGTCAACCTCGGGACCAGCGGCGCGGAAATCGGCGGAGCATTTGGCGGGGAAAAAGACACCGGGGGAGGCCGCGAGGCGGGCTCGGACGCCTGGAAGGCCTACATGCGGCGGCAAACCACCACCATAAACTGGAGCGGGGAGATGCCCCTGGCCCAGGGAATCAAGTTTGAAGTGGCATAACCGCGGAGGACTGAAATTTTTATTTAACCTGCCTTAGGGCGATTGGCGGGAAAAATTTCCCGCCTGAAGCATTTAACTTTGGAACCTTGTTCATGTGAGGAGGCATGCAAACTTCATAGCGACTGGCAAATATCAAGCCTTCGGTCACCCTGGCCATCAACGCCAAGGCCTAGGAACTGAGGGCCAGCGGCGCCGACGTTATCAGCTTCGGGGTTGGCGAGCCGGATTTCGACACCCCGAAATATATCCAGGAAGCGGCCTTCAAGGCCATCCGGGATGGGAAAACCCGATATACCGCCGCCGCTGGAGTACCGGAACTGCGCCAGGCCATATGCCATACCATCAAGCAGGATTACGGCCTGGGCAATGGCGTGGACCAAGTGTTGGCCAGCTGTGGAGGGGGAAACGCCCTGTACAGCCTGTTCCAGGCGGTGCTGGAGCCGGGCGACCAGGTTGTGAAGCGGTGGTGCCCTTGTGATAGCGTCCTCCAGGGCGGCCACGCAAAACCAGCATCCATGGTGTTTGACAGCCTCCAGGACAGCATTTTCTTTGAGTGCCAGTCCATGAGATGCCACTAAGTACATAAAGCCGTGCTCCATGACCGGTGAGGCCAACCCATATGACAATGCGGCGGCAGAAAGTTAGTTTCGGAGCCTCCCCCGCCTGTCTTTGACATTCAGTAGATCAGGCAGCCCGGTTGCCTGTTTTGGCTAAACCATGGCAGGCAACATAAAATAACATTGTCAGTGGTGGAAGCATTTTCCTCTGAATAAAAAAATGCGGTTCCGGCCAAAGCCGGAACCGCATTCACAGAACGTGTACGTATCAGGCTAGAAGCGCATCATGGCGGGGTTTTCCTGCACCCTGAAGTTCACCCGTTTGGCCCTATTGCGCGGCAGAATGTAGTTGACCTTGGGATGGGTCCCCTTATTAGCCAGCAGGGGAGCAGTTTCCGTCAGCCTTTTGCTTATTTCGCTGTTAGGATCATCCATGTCGCCGAAAATCATGGCCTTGGAAGGGCATGACGCCACACAGGCCGGTTGGAGCCCTTTGTCCACCCGATGGACGCACATGGTGCATTTGGAGCCCAGGCCGGGTTCGTGGTTACGGTGGCCCGTGGCCAGATCATCCAGGTGGGTTTTGTCACCCGGGAAGTATTTTTTCTCCGGGGTTATGGTGATGGCGCCATAGGGGCACGCCTGCACACAGTCTCCTGATCCGCCGCATTCATTCTGGTCAATAATCACTATTCCGTCGGGCCGCTTTTTTATGGCCCCCACCGGACAAGCAGGCACGCATAGCGGATCTTCACAGTGCATGCAGGCGTTTCTTATGAACACTATAGAATCGGAAAGCTCGTTTTCCAGTTCCAGAATCTTGTTCCAGCTCACACCAGGCCGGGTCAAGTTTTCCTTTTTACAGGCTATGACACAGGTCATACAGCCCGTGCACCGGTTCAAGTCTACAATAATTCCGTATTTAGGCATTGCAATCATCCCTTTTTTTTAAGCAGGTCGGGCTAAGCTTTCACCACCTGGCACGGAGTGTTTTTAAAGGGCGGATAGCCCGAAATCGGGTCGAACTGCCTGGGAATCAGCTCATTGATATTAGCTTTGGCCCACCCATGCATCATGCCGACCACTCCCTCCTTCATCAGGACGGTCGGTTTGGCCACTACCTCGATCTGCCCCCACTGGGTTTTCAAGCTGATTCTATCGCCCCGATCGATGCCGCGTGCGGCGGCATCCTTGGGATGGAGAGTCAGGACCGGTTCACTCTGCAATTCAAGCAGCCAGGGGGAGTCCTTGCGCCACTTGCTGTGGGTGATGTAGGGAACCCGGGAACCGGATACCAGGATCAGGGGATATTCCTCACTGGTCGGCATGGTCTCCTTGTATTCGGGCAGAGCCGGGTAGCCATGCTTTTTGAGCACCTCGGAAACCGCCTCTATCTTTCCGGTGGAGGTGCCGAACTTGACCCCTTTTTTGTGCTTTTCAAAGGCTTCCGGTTTCTTGGCCGGAACGGTTACACCCTTGGGCAGGGCCATGCGCAGATCGTCGTAGTTCAGGTTCCACATCTTGAGGATCTCGTTGCAGGCCGCTTCCGGATTTCCGTTGAAACAGGTCTTGCCGTGGCCCAGGCGGGTGCCCAACTCCAAGGCGATCTGCCAGTCCTCCCGGCACTCGCCCTGGGGCTTGAGCGGGGTGCGGGCGTAAACCGTGCGGCCAAACACCGCAAAAGGCGCCAGGCGTTCATAGTTCATGGCGGCTGGCAGCAACACATCCACATGGCTGTGAGTCCAGGGGCGGTAGAAATAATCCACGGCCATGGTGAATTCCAGCTTGTCAAAGGCCTCCATATACTCATGGGACTGCGGCCAGATCATGAGGTTCAGCCCCCAGCCCAAAAAGGCCTTGAGTTTACCTTCGTTGATGGATTCCACGATGTGGTTGCCCTGGATCTCCCAAATCTTCTCGGCCCAGACCGGGTAATACTTGGCATCCAACCGATGCTCCGACCAAGCCAGCCTCTGTTTGCGCATGGAGAATTTGGGCGGTCCATTGGCCCAGGGGCCGGCCATGCCTTCCAATGGGTTGGTGGGTTTTGTGATACCGCCGGGCACATCAATGTAACCGCAGACGGCCGGAACCATAAGCAGCCCGCGATGGTTGTTGCAAGCGTTAAGATCGTGGGTGGTGGCTTGGGCGTTGGTCATCAGCCCGCCCGGAGCGTTTGAGGCGTACAAACGGGCGGCGTTTATTATGAGCTGGGCAGGCACGTCTGTGATTTTTTCCACCTTTTTGGGGTCGAAATCAGCCACATAAGCCTTCAACTCTTCTATGCCGTGAATGTAGTTTGCACAGAATTCCTTGTCTTCAAGATTCTCCTTGAAGATTACGTGCATAAGACCCGCTGCCAGGGCGGCGGTGCAGCCGGGACGGACCTGGAGATGAATGTCGGCCAAGGTGCTCACCGTAGGGGTGATCCTGGGGTCGACCACAATGAACTTGACTCCGCGCTCCTTGGCATCCATAAGCTTGCCATGGCACATATGAGGCTGGCCCGAATAGGCTGGGTTAGTTCCCCAGACCAGCATGACCTTGGTTTCCTCGCTGGGCAAATTGCCCATGGTGCCGAAGCCATAGGTCAGGAACTCGGCCAGCATGGCGGACCTGCGGCAGGTGGTCGAGCTCTCACACCCGTAGTTGACCGAGCCATAGACCGCAGCCAGGCGCTGGATCGCGGCTCTGGGCTCCTTGGGGTCGCCGGCATAGAAAAACACCGAGTGGGGGCCATACTGTTCCTTGATGCGGTTGATCTGCTTGATGATGGAATCATAGGCCTCATCCCAGCTGATGCGGACGAATCCGGGGTCGGAGGAACCCTTGGGATTGGTCCGCTTCATGGGGTATTTCAGCCGTTTTGGGTTATAGAGCCGCTGCATGGTGGCATAGCCCTTGGAACAGATTGGAGCGGCGGGATACCCCTCCCAAGGTTCAACGTTGGTTATCAGGCCATCTTGATGATGAAATTGGATGCCGCAGAATGGCACGTGGTTACAGCCATCGCAAAAAGTGTAGCCCAGTTCTGCCTTGGGCTCGGCGGCGGTCTGGGCTTTCGCTTCCGGCACCAGGAATTTTGGCCCCAGGGAAAGCGCGAGCAAGCCACTACCGCCAGCCTTCATGAAGGTGCGTCGGGGTATCGCCCTGTTAAACATTAAGTAACCTCCTCTTGTCCGATGGGCAATAAAGCCCTAGGTTGGGTCAATCAATTGTCAATTTTTGGGGTGCCTCTGTGTTTCCATGTAGAATCGACTGCAGCTCTTGAACGATCCAGGCGTCCTCCAGCTCCAGAAAACGGTCGGTAAAACTAGCAATTTTGGCATAGAACCCTGCAGGTGACATCTGCGCAGCCTTGCTCCTGAATGCGGGAATCCAGTTCAGAAGATGCCCCTGTATGAAATCCGATTGCCATTCAAGCAGTTCCCTGGCCTCGTGCGGGCTGTTTTCAGCGGCTTGCTTGCTGCGTGCGCTGAGATGGGCCATAAGGGAAAGCTCCATGCTCAAATGGTCTTCCAGTTCATTAAAGCTTTCGCTCCTGGTCAATCCCGCCCTTTGATACTGTCTTCTAACCCTCAGGGCCGGACTGTCCTGGCCGGCGTGATTGCTGTCCGTATAGTGCGACTCGCATAACGGGATCGTATTCGGGCCCACCCCCAGGAAGCTGGAGGCATATTCCCGGGCCAGATCCAGGAGGTGCTTTTCGCCGCCGCCAGCCGCGAGTTCCCCTATGAGCTGGCCGAGGTCCGCGGCCTCTTGCTGCAGTTGGTGGTCCGGTCCGCCCAGGCAGTCCAGATATGCTTCAGTCATATCCTTGAGCTGGCCCAAAGCCGCCCAGGCGTTCCGATCTATCTCCAATCCGAAGCAATGCGCGAGCAGGGTGTATACTGCCTCGCGCAGACTGTGAAAGCCGGGAGAATCCAGGCTGCATTCTCCAAGGCGGTCCGGTAGGTCAGGCTTAGCTGGCATCGGTGTTTTCTCCCCATATCAGACGGAACGCGTCGTTCATTAGATGTTGGTTTTTTTGGCAGGCCGGGCAAACCGGTCCCGCGTTATGGTCTATGAATTGTCTGTTACACGAGGTGCAGGTGATCAGGGGCAGGGATTGGGCCCGGACAGGCTCGGCAGCAACCTCGCACATATCCAGCCCCGAGGTTACAGTCAAAGCGGAACATGGGCATAACTGCTGGCACAGGCCGCAGCCGCTGCAAAGAGCCTGTTCTTTCCATAACGAAAGCCTGTCATTTTCCCTTTGTAGCCGAAGGGCTCCGGAAGGGCAGGCCCGGGTGCACACCCCGCATAGCCGGCACTGGTCGCCCACTTCTATTCTATGGAAATAGTCCGATTTGACCCCTGCCAGCTCCTTTTCAGGATTATTGCGGATATATTGCCGGATCAATTCCCGGCCAGGCAGGGCTTCGCCGCCTTTGGGCATGGTTCTGGGAGGGGTTAGCACAGGGGCCGCATCACCTTTGGCGGCCTGGAACACTTTGCGGAAGCCGAACACCAAATCCCGTCTTGAAAATTCGGCGTCTTTTTGTCTTTTTCGCCTCAGGCCAGCGCGGAGGGCCTTCGCCTCGGCCAATTCGGATTCGGTGGCCCGGTTGATTTCCAATTTGAATTCAGGCCCGTCGATACATCCTTGCATTTGGGAAATAATGGCGCGTTCTTTTTCAAACAAGTCCCGTCCAGCCTGGGAGGAACAGGACGCACAGTCTCCGGTGATGATCCTCAGGGCAGCTGTGCCTTCAAACCAGCGCTGAAACAATGTGGAAAGGGTTACGGAACCCGCACAGGGAATGAATGGCTCACTCAGACGGGCTGAACCCACAGGGCCCTCCGGCCACAATCCGGAACAGAAATAATGATCGCGCGGGGGCGTGACGGCGATTCTGAAAGGGTCCCCAAAGGCGCCGTTGGGACAGGCCGAAATACACAGCCCGCAACCCAAGCAGCCGGTGGAGAGCACAGGGCCCGTTTCATTGAATTCAATGGCTTTGGCTGGACAAATATCCTGACATATATGGCAGCTATATGAATTACGCTTGAGCCTGGCACACCGGTGAAGGTGGAAATCGCGGCGGATTAGCACAACGGGCTTTTTATCTGCTCTCAATTCACTCATGTCAACAGTTCAGCACAGATTCAGAACGAGCACGATAGTTCATCGATAGAAAATAGATTATAGCTATCACATGTGTAAAACAGTATACCTTTACTCACAATTTATTCAATGCGTCGGACAACAATAATTGATGATCCAATGTAATTATTAAGGACGATTGATTGTGGTAAACTTAACATATATACCTGGACAACGTTAGGCTCAGCAGTGTGGCCCTTAACGCATGCATACCAAATCGGCCGGCCGAGGAATATGGTCCGAGCATTCTTTAAGCTAAGCTGGGCATTCCCTGTATGAGGCATCATAAATAAAAAACCGCAAGCATTTTAATACCTGGGAAAAGACCGGCCCCATAGGCTGCGGGGAACGGAAAAAAGTATATCGGATTAGAGGGATACCGGGCGGCACCAATCCTTTTATTAAATGACTAATTGACCATGGATAAAATATGACAAATGCGAGCCCCGGAGCCGATCAACGCCCTTGAGGATGAGGTCTAATCCTGGCCCGATGGGCTTCAAGCCGAAGTGCCATGGCAAGCTGTCCACCTGTTACGGCAGAAGTTCAGCCTTACTGTGAAGGACGAGAATTGCATTCGATCGGGTCATTCTTGAGCACAACAGTTGAAGATTAGCTTTCTTGCTCTATAGCGGTCACGAGGATAAACAGATAGTTCCATTTGAGATCGCAGAGCTTAATACTTGCTATGCTTTTACCTGTGTTGGCCACCAGCTAAAAATCAATAATAACGTATTAAGATTCGTCAGAACCTGAGTAAATTTGTTGCCGGATAAAAAGGCTTTAGCATTTCTAAATGGAAATCATGGAAATTGCGGTTGCGTGCGATGTACAGGCATGGGGCTGCCTATAGCCATGTCTTTATATATGGCTATGAAGCTAGGAGTAATTTCAGAAATATACTTGCTAAAAATAAATAATCGCAAAACGGGTGAGTGAGTTACAAATAAATCAGAATCCATGATTTACTCGGTTTGTAAAGCGCTCTAAATTTGGGTTAGTAAGGTGGAGTTTAGGCCATATAAAAGATACAATTTGTATACCGAAAGCGACTTTTATATGAATTGAGCATGTATTTTTGACCATTATGATTGATATGCTATATCTTCAAAGTTGCATAACGGAATCCTTACAATAGCCGTAGGAGTTTATGAGAAATAGATCACGGCGAGCGAATGGAGGAAAGATATGAGGTTAGTATTTACCACACTTTTAATATCGGCCCTAGTGGTAATCTTATTTAGCCTAGGCAGAGGTGGACCCCATCGGTTGGACAGTTATGGGGTCTGATTAAGCGTGAGTTGCTGGTTACCCATATTGTTCAAATGGGCTTGATTGAGAGGCAGGGAGGGGTTTTGCTCCTTGCCGTCAATCAGCCTGTGCCTAGCTTCCGGCCAGGACTGCTTTTCCAGCCCATTGTGCACTTCCCAGGCGGTCTTGTAGCCCAGGGCCTGGTGCAGTCTCTGATGGTTGTAGAAGTTGATGTAATGACAGATTCCGGCCTTGGCCTCTTTTACAGTGTCGTATGCTTTGAGATAAACCTCCTCGTATTTAAGACTGCGCCAGAGGCGCTCCACGAAGATATTGTCCATGAAGCGGCCCTTGCCGTCCATGCTGATTTTAACTTTTCTGTCCAGCAATAGGCCGGTGAATTTGCCGCTGGTGAATTGAGATCCTTGGTCAGTGTTGAAGATGCCGGGCTTTTGCAGGTCCAGGGCCTGTTCCAAGGCTTCCACGCAGAAATCGGCGTCCAGGGTATTGGAAAGCCGCCAGGACAGCACAAAACGGCTGAACCAGTCCATTACCGCCACCAGGTACAAAAAGCCGCGCCTCATGGGGAGTGGAGTAAGAAGCAGGGCGTAGTCGAGCTATTTCCCTGCTTCTCCTCCCCGAACCGTACGTGCGCCTCTCAGCGCATACGGCTCTCCATCTAAGCGCGGCCCATGGCCATGGCTACGTCTTGGTAACGCGAGATGACGGTGCTCCGCTTTTGATCCTTTAGCATGTAAGGATTGATTTCGGGATTCCGCCACCTGAATTGACGCTTGGGGCTACCGACCAGCAATCTCAGGGCTACGCCGCACAGATTGCCGTTTGCGCTCCTGCCAAAGAGCATCCAAGTTTTGGTTTGGCCCTCGGCAGGGCGTTTAAACAGCCTTCGCATCAGTTTCTTGATCGAGCACCGGTACTTCCTGGCCAGCCAGTGCGCCAGCTTCCAGAACACTATGTGATCCAGTTTGCGGTACATGGTGGCGGTGTAATCGGTGAATTGGTAGAAATTGCTCCAGCCAGCCAGGCGGCGGTTGAGGCTTTCCACCATGTCGATCTTGTTCACGCTATAATTGCCGGACAGTTCCTTGACCAGCCTGGCGGCGAAGTTACGGAATTTGTCCTTGGGTATGGTGGTCACCGGGCGCATGGTTCCTTTTGGCCCCCGTTTGCGGATGATGCGGTGCCCCAGAAAAATGAAACCGTCATTGACATGGGTGATATGGGTCTTGTCCATATTCAGAGTCAGCTTCAGTTCATCTTCCAAAAAGGCGCGGCATTCCTCCCGGATGGCCCTGGCGTGGGCCTTGTTGCCTTTGACGATGAGCACGAAGTCATCGGCATAGCGGCAATAAGCCACCGCCGGTTTCCATTGCCGGTTCTCCCGGATAGTGACGGGTCGCCTTCGGGCGATGCCGAAGTTCCATGCCCAGCGGTCCTTGCGGGCCTTTTTGCTCAGGTAACTGTTCTCCAGCCACTTATCAAACTCATTGAGCATGATGTTGGACAATAGCGGCGAGATCACCCCGCCCTGGGGAACGCCCCGGCTGGCCGCGCAAAACAGGCCCTTATCCACATGGCCTGCCTTGATGAAGCGCCAGAGCAAGGACAAAAAGCGCTTGTCGCGTATCCGTTTCCGCACGCATTTCATGAGCAGCTTATGATGCACCGTATCAAAATAACTGGCCAGGTCGCCTTCAATGATCCAGCGTCCCGCCGCATAAGTGCTGTCCTGAAGCTGCAGCTTCACGGTGCGCACCGCATGATGCACGCTGCGCTGGGGCCGGAATCCATAAGACAGGCGATGGAAATCGCTCTCCCAGATGGGCTCCATGGCCATGAGCATGGCGCGCTGCACTATACGGTCACGAAGCGTGGGAATACCCAATGGTCTTTGCCTGCCATTGGCCTTGGGGATGTAGACCCGCCGGGCGAGTTGAGGCTGGTAGGTTCCAGCCAAAAGCTCAATGCGGATAGCCTCAAGCTGCTGCTCAAGACATTCCTGCATGGCCTTTTTGTCCATCCCGTCAACCCCGGCGGTGTGCGCCCCCTTGGAGGACAGCACCATCCGGGCGGCCTCCTGCAGCCAAGACCGGTTTGCAATCAGCCGCAGAAGACGGTCAAACCTCCGCCCGCCGTCTTCATTGGCCCAAGTGGCCAGCTTGCCCTGCATTTCGCTGATTATCATAGGTCTTCACCTCGTTACGGTCAGCTAATCAGAAAAGCAAGCCGCTCAGACTGTTCCCCTTCGCCATGCGGCGGGCTTTCCCCGCCCCGGACTACTGCGGGAACTCCGCCAGCTTTTGGGGCGTCGGGGCCACACTCCCTTGGCATCCCTCAAAAGCCTTCCCCGGTTCACATGCCGGACTTAATAACGCACTGGTTAGGCCGCCGGTCGCAGTCTTTATCCTTGCTTGCCGCAAGTCGATGCGGATTCCACGGTCTGGCTGCATTTTCCCCGTGGCCATGCCCGCCGCCATACCTGTACGGCGCGCAATCGAGAATGAAATCCCTACATATGACTCCATTCTTCTCCGCATCCCGCCTCATAAGCCGTGTAGGCGGGGGTGACATTTCAACCCACAGACGCGGATTAACCGGTTCGTGTTCCTCGACCTTCCAATGCTATAGCCTGGGGGCGCATCTTGGCTTAACGGCTTCGCCTCACGCCCCTTTTCCCACGGGCTGCGTCACCCCGCCAGTGTACAGCGGGTCACCGCCGCTTGGGCTCACGCTCTTTCGCAGCAAAGAGCGGCCAGATGGACCATATCGCTTCCTTGCTCTGTCCATATGTATTCCGAACATGCTCGTGTCCCGCCGGGCATCTCCATGCCAACGCCGGGAGCCGGGCGCACTGTAGGTTATATCGGCGGCAAACACCTGGCCTGGACGGTTGATCTCAAGCCCTTTCAAAAGGTACGGGTAAATCTTGTGCCCCTTGCCAGGACGGCTGGTATTGGGCTTTTGATAAATAGCCTCAATGCCCATCAGCCTCATCAGCCGCTGCACCCGTTTGCGGTTTATGGGCCTGTTAAGCAGCCGGCCAAGCAACTCGGCCATCTTGCGCGATCCGTAAAACGGAGCCTTCAGGTACTCGGTGTCGATCAGCTTCATCAGCTCAAGATCCTCTTCAGACGGCCCCTTGGACAGATGGTAATAGCTGGATCGGCTCACCCCCAGCAAACCGCATTGCCGGGATATGGACAGCTTTTCATTGTCACGCCCGATCATGGCCCGCCTTTCAGGCATGCTCAATGATCGAGCTTTCTGGATAAAAAACTGTTTTCAACTGTAAGCTGCCCGATCTGGCGATAGAGCTGATCCACAAGGGCGCTTTGCTCTTCTTTCTTGCCCCCGCTCTTGTCCATAAGTCCGGCGGCACCCTCGATCAGCGCCCTTTTCCAGGCATGTATCTGGCTGGGGTGAACCCCGAACCGGCTGGCCAATTCGGCCACCGTCTCATCTCCCTTGATGGCCGCAAGCGCAACCTTGGCCTTGAATGATCCGCTGTGTTTCCTGCGCGATTTGCTCATGTCCCGCTCCTTATAAAATCTGGTCCATTTTAGAGCGAAACTCTCGCTTAGCATACTGTCCAATTTTCGGGGTCCACCTCTGACCAGGGGTTGGTTGAACGTGCCAAAGCCTTTTTTGAATGGCGTCTTGAAGCCGCAGAGCCGATAGAACTCCAGAATTTCACCTTTTGGCTGAAAGCGGAATGCCTGGACCCAGAGTGGCGTTTGCTCTCCTACTCAAAGATACTTGACATAGGAGTTGGAAAGGAGGTGGGACGCTCCATGGAGGTAGATACCTTAAGTGAGCTGCTTCCATATCACCTATCATTAGTCGTTGAGTGCTTTGCGAAAATTACTGATGCCTTGGGCCAAGGCCCGCATCTGTACGTTTCGGCTGACAGGGCTAAACCCATTCTAAAAGCAGGTTTGAATGCAGATGACTCTCAAGTTCGTGAAAATGCGGAACGTGCCAAAGAAAATCTACTTAGCGATGGTCGATTTGATTTTCTAGATGTGGAGTGAGGGAAAGAAGGCCACAATCGACAGCGACAAGAAGTGATCAGCCCATTGGACTATGAAATCAAAAATGTAGCTTAACTGATTGTCCGTTGTTCGTGGGTGGGATCACCTCACCCAGTTGGGCCAACCCGTCGCAAGCCCAAATAGCCTGTCATGCCGGAGGCGCTGTCCCAAAGGGGCGTGGAGTCTCCCACCACGGCACTAGATATTTTTAAACCTGATCCCCAATACCGTTGACGCTTCACCCAATGGGAGTATTATGAAAACACGGTTCCTCGGGGTGGAGCAGCCTGACTTCTTGTACAAGCAGGTCATCAACCTCCACCACGCAATACGGCCAATATCCTGCCCTCCGTTTGCAGTCTCTTTTCAGCACAGAAGACAGGAGCAAATGTACTGTCCTGTGACGCAGCCTATTTGTATTTGGCAGGGGCAAGGGCACAGAGGACATATTACGGTGGGCGGTGATGGATGCGGCCAACCTGATTCGGGTTTTTTCATCCGGGATGCCTTGCTGTTCACCGGATCCAGGCGGCGAAAGAAACCCGGCATTGAAAGCAAACGGCCCCAAGTGGGCCGCCTAATAAAAAGGAGGTGGTTTGGGGTGACCATCAGCAGGGGATGGATCATCCTCGGGCAGCCCAATCAATAATAATGAGACAATTATTACCGGCTCAGCAATACGCCCATGACCTCGCCGCAGGCAGGCCGAGCAAAATGCGGTGAAGACAGGGCGGCATTCTGACCGGGGGAGGCAAAGGCAAAAATGGCGATTATCACAATTTCTCGCGGCTCTTACAGCAAAGGGAGGGAAGTAGCCGAAAAGGTGGCAGAGCGCCTGAACTACCGGATAACCAGCCGGGATGTTCTTTTGGATGCATCTGACCGTTTCAATGTCCCCGAGATCAAACTGGTGAGCGCTATACACGACGCACCCTCCATATTAAATCGATTCACCCACTACAAACAGCTCTACCTGGCCTATATCCAAAGCGCGCTTGCCGATCAGGCCCAGGGCGACAACCTTGTGTATCACGGCCTGGCTGGGCACATGCTGCTCGGGGTTGTGCCTCACGTGGTGAAGATCCGCATTTTGGCCGATCTGGATGAACGGGTTGCGGCCGAAATGCAACGCGAAGGCATCAGCGAAACTGAAGCGCGCAGGAGACTGCTGGCTGATGATGAGGAGCGGCGCAAGTGGACTCAGTATCTGTTCAATACGGACCCCTGGGATGCCTCGCTCTACGACTTGGTTATCCACATCAAATCAATTAAGGTCGAAGACGCGGTGGAGTACATAGTACAGACCGCCAACCTGCCTTGTTTCCAGACTACCAAGGATGGCCAGCGCGAGATGGACGACCTGGCCCTTGCCTGCCGGGTCAAGGCCAACATGCTCAAGGATGAGTACTTTGACCTTGGGGTTACCTGCGAGTACGGTAATGTGGTGGTTTACATACCAAAAGATGGCTTGACCCAACAAAACCCGGACCAAAAAGTGGCCCAGATCCGCAAGGACATGCCGGGCATCCATCATCTTGAAATACACACATATTCGAAGATACCTGAAAATGCGGTCTAGTTATTGATAACCGGAAATTGTCAACCCGCCAAAGCATTAAAAGGTAATCAGAAGTAGGGAAGTGCCAAATGATCAATAAAAACTTCATTTTGATTTGCTGTTTTCTGTGTGGAATTTTGCTGATATCCACCCCCATTTCCGGCGAAAGCCTCCCCGCCAAGCATTCAAAGGAGGCGCTTCCCTCAACCGCGGCCATGCCCAAAGACCACAGTGCCCCCGCACCGGCTCCCAAGAACATAACCATTCAACTGGAGCCTTCCGGCCGAGCCCTGATTGCCGGGGAAAGCGGCAGCCTGCAATTGAAGGCGATCGTGTCCAGTCCCAAAGGGGGCAGCCCTGGGCTGTCGTGGGACCGCAACGTAAAAAATCCTCTGACCGTTTGGATATCCACTCCGAAAAACAGTGGGATAGCATTTGTTGATCAAAACCATCCAGAACGGCCTCGGCATCACCTTTTGGTGAAATTCTACGCTCAAGAACCCGGGGCGGAGCAGGTTCTGACCAAGAATATTCGATATGAAGTCGAATCGCGCACCAAGACCGGTGAGCATTTTTTTTGGCTGGACATCATGGGTAACCTGACCGGCAAGGACGGCGGCAAGATAGAGGACGTGGGAATAGTGGCCATTCCGTTTAACGTGGATACCCATCTTTACACTAAGCTGCTGATGCTGGCGGTTGTGGCCATCGCGGTTTTTCTCTTTATCGTGGAGTGGGTACGGGTGGACGTGGTAGCCATTGCCATGATGGTGCTGCTGCCTGAATTGGGGCTGCTGAACGCCAAGGACGCCTTTAGGGGGCTGAGCAGCAATGCGGTGATTGCCATAATCGGCGTTATGATCATCAGCTACGGTTTAAACCGGGCCGGTTTGGTGCACAGAATCGTGCAGCCCATGTTGGGCTTTGTCGGCAAGGGAACCTCGAGGCTGGTGGTGACCTTTTCCTCTTTGATCGCAGCCATATCGGGAGTCATGCAAAACACCGGCGCGGCGGTGCTGTTTTTGCCTGCCGTCCGGTCAGTCACCAGTGACCGCTTGAAGATTCACATCTCCCGGGTGCTCATGCCCATAGGAATGGCTGCCATACTCGGGGGCACCTTGACCATGATAGGCACCAGCCCCCTTATCCTGCTGAACGACATCCTGCCTCAGAGCATGCCCAAATTCGGCTTTTTGGAGTTGAGTCCCATCGGCCTGGCCCTGGTGATTGGCGGGATCGGTTATCTTTCCACAGTTGGCATGGGTTTTCTTGAAAAAGCCTCGACTCGAATCTCGCAACTTCAGGAAGGCTCATCGAATATAGCAGAAGAGGGGCCCCTGTTCTCCTACCCGGCCATTTCAGGTCCCTTTGAAATTTTCGTTCCCAGGGATTTTCAGCCGGGTGAGCTGCCCCCGGAAGTGGGGGTAATTCAAAAAAGGTTTTTGATAAATATTGTGGCCATAAAACGCGTGGATGGCACCAAAGTGCTGGCTCCGGTTTCAGACATGAGCATTCATCCCGGATTCGCGCTGTGCGTTTATGGACAGGAAAGCGGTGTCAGAGATTTTGTGGACGCCTACGGGCTGGAATTGAGGAAAGGACCTCAATTATTCAAGGATACCTTGTTCAACCGATCCTGGGCCGGGCTGGTTGAGGCGGTTGTTTCGCCCCGCTCCAGTTTGATCGGTCAGACGGTCAAGACCCTGCGTTTTGGAGAATCCTTTGGCGTAACTTTGCTGGCGGTGCATCAAACCGGCTTAACCCATTACCAGAATATTGCAGACCAGCCCCTGCAGTCCGGCGATACCCTGCTTTTGCACGGTACCTGGGAAAATTTGCAGGAACTGCAAAAGATTTACCAGTACCTGATACTCATCACGCCCTTTGAGCACGAGTACCACAAGCCGGAAAAAGCCCGCAGCGCCTTATTGTGTTTTGCCGGGGCCCTGGTCCTGATGATCATATCAAGTTTTTATTTTCAAAAACTGCCATATAACCCCATACCGTTATCGGTCTGCCTGATGGCCGGCGCAGTGGCCATGATAATATTCAAGGTGATCACCATCAGCGAGGCCTATTACGCGGTTGACTGGCGTACTGTGTTCCTGCTAGGGGGACTGATTCCGCTGGGGATGGCAGTCGACCAGACCGGCACCGCCCAGTGGATAGCTACGGGAATCATCGAAGGGCTGGGCTCTTTGATGTCCCCATTGCTGCTGCTGGTGGTATTGGCCTGTCTAAGCGGTGCCTTTACCTTGGTTATCTCCAATGTGGGCGCCTGCACCCTGCTGGTGCCCCTTGGGGTCTCCCTGGCCAGACATCTCGGCATCGACCCGCGGGTGGCCGCCATCGTGGTGGGCCTGGGGGTTTCCAACTCTTTTATCCTGCCCACACACCAGGTGAACGCCCTCTACATGGGGCCGGGCGAGTACATCACCAAGGACTACATCAAAATCGGGGGAATGCTCAGTCTGGTGTACATAGCGGTTCTGGTTGCCATGGTTTACCTCTTTTATCTATAAAACAGGCCTGGGGGAGGGGCGGAATACCGGTTTCGGCAAGAGGAGAGAACTGATAAATACCAGCCAGGAGGGTCTTATTTCTCCTGGCTGGCTCATGTTGCTTGACTTTCGTTGATTAGGCAGCAGGAAACTGACAGAAGCGGTGGAAATATCCCCCCACTTTTCCCGATTCCTGGCGTTCAACAGGCAGGGGCCTTTTTTGAACCGGCTATCAGGCGCGTTTTTTCCCCTTAATGCGGCTCCAGGCCAGCCCCAGCCCGGAAGCGAACAACAGCAAAGTTCCAGGTTCGGGGGCAGCAGAGGAATCCTCCGGGCCCTGGTAATCGCTGCTCAGGGTCAAATCTGTATAGGTGACGTTCTCGCCGATGTCACCACCGAGCAGGAACAAATAATTAAATTCCTCATCAAAGGTTTGACTACCGGTGCTGCTGTAAACCAATATGTATATGGCGGAGTAAATGAGAGACGTATGGCGGAGTAAATCCGTGACACTTATTTGAGAGATATCCCACCAGCTTCAGTGCATAGTAAACCAACTCAATCCTCTCGGTCAACCTTCTGGAGTTTCCGGTTGATGATGGGGTTATCATTTTCTGTTATGTCCTGTTATCCTAAAAATAAGGAACCGTTGGGGGCAGGGGGCGGTCGATGCATCATGCATGGGCTCAGTTGATAAATCAAATGAGTATCTGTCAGGTTCCTCTCTTTTTTTTAGTGAGACCCTTTCCCTATCTGCCAATTTCACTTTAACTGCTCTAGCAACTCGCCGGCCCCCTTCAACAAAGCCTGCACCAACTTCCGCTCTTTCCTGGCTTGCGCCGTGTAGAAGCCGTG
Source organism: Desulfarculaceae bacterium (assembly GCA_963675675.1). GTDB lineage: Bacteria > Desulfobacterota > Desulfarculia > Desulfarculales > Desulfarculaceae > Dethiosulfatarculus. Next base: position 3,921,997 of record OY776512.1, on the reverse strand, counting down.
TTTTACGGCGTTCTGGTTTTCCTTGGGTGCACCTACACCTTTAGCCCCTCCGTGTACCCTACAAACACGCTTACCGGTAACTGCAGGTTGTCGGCATCGCCGCCCAGTGCTTTTTGCTTTCGCCTGACACCGGGGAGCTTTTCGTGCGGCTTCAAGACCAAGAATCCAGGGCGTATGAGGTTGTTTCTCACTCTTCATCTTGAGTCCCCCCTCCCCCCGGCCTGGACCGCGCCCACCACTGCCTGCCCGCCAGCCTCAACGTTGACATGCTCCACAATGACCTTCTGTTGTGAAACCTTGCCCCGGTACTTGGCCAAGGTCTGCATCTGGGCGACGTAGGTCCGCATCAGCTTGTTGGCCATATTCACAACGGATTCTGCCACGACTAAAGTATCCGTATGTGCTGCCCGGGTCATTAATTTCATGGCATACCCCTGACAGGCCGCCATTTGGCAGATGAGCATTGCTTCGGCCTCATCGTTGGGAGCCAAGCCGTGCACGGCCCCCATAATGGCGTTGACAGCTTTTTGATTTTTACCCGGCTTTTGCTCCAGATTTATTGCAAAGCTGACTATCTGCCCCATGAGGTGCTCAGCGAATGCAAGGTTGGCTGTGCCCGCAAGGTCGAAAAGCGCAAGGGCGTTCTCAAGGTCGTCATCCGGCATGTTGGACTTGATGATGCTTCCTTCACCCGGTTCGAGTTCCAAGCGAGGGCCCTTGCCCCGGTCACCTTCCCTGGCCTTGATCCGCTCTATCTGTGTTTTAAGCTTGGCGTCGTTTTTGGTATCAAGCTTGGCGGGTGCCTCAGCTTTGGTATTCTACTTAGCGGGTTTCTTTGGTTTGGTCACGGCCTCAACCTCCTTTAAACGGTATGTCCCCATCATCTTGACACTTCATCCTCCTAACAGATCATCCGAACGGATGAACCGGCAGCCGCCGGCCAACTTGAAGCGGATGGGTTTATCTGCATAGTCAACTAAGGGGTATTTGATTTTCGGTAGCTTTAGGGTGTGGGGCTCTTTTGTGTCCAGGTCGCCACGGTGCAGGGATAGGTAAACTGTGGCTTTGTCCATAGTCATAGCGCCACCGCGCCCGTAGTCTGAACCGGGATTTTTCTGTAAGGCCACCACGGCCACGCCTTCATTTAGCTTTTCTGCAATGGCAGCTATCCTGCCGCCGATTTCATAAAAGTCCTGGTGCACCTCTAGGTAGTCAATCAGGTTCAGACCATCAGGCCTTACAACGTCCTGATAGTCACCGGGGCGGGATATTGCTTTCATAGGATGCCAGACATCTATGGGCTCATTAAAGGCGGTCAGGCGCTTTTTCAGGGTGCGGGCGTTGGTCTCGTTGGAACTGGAAAAGTAGACTGTTGGGAAAGCGTCCAGGTTTAGACGGGCCACGTTGAGCAGAAAAGCGGTTTTGCCCGCGTTGCTTTCACCAGCAACAATGACAACAGAGCCGGGCATCACCTCGAAACGCTTTTCAAGCTCAAGTGGCCAACGCAGGGGTAGGCCGCCCCCGACTTCGGCATGCTCCCAGTCAATAATTTCGTCTGACTGGTCGATAACCCGGAAATGGCCTCGCTTCTTTCCGCGTTCAACAAGACCTTCATCAATCAACCGACCCAGGATCTTGGCTCGATCAACCTTGTCAACACGTGTCAACAAGCCAAGGTTGGAGTCAACATCTGTCGACACGAAGTCACCAGGTGTCAACAACACCCAATCTCGGATACGTTCGGCAAGGCTTATTTCGGATTGTTCTTGATGCTGGTAGGTGCTTTGAACTTTGGCCAACACTTCATTAGGCGGGAATGGTGGAGTGCATGATTTATCAATTATGGCAAGCAGTTGTGCGGATTCTGCTTCGGTAGCACCACCCTTGCGGAGATATTTGGCAACGGTGAACAGGCTGGAATCTCGCGAACCTTGAGAAAAATTCAGAGTTTTGGCATCAGGCTTGCTCTAAAGAGTATTATTAAGAGAAGATTTAAGAGAAAAATTATAAGAGTTAATAAGATCAAGAATCGTGCCAGGTAAGTTTGCCGGAGCCACATCACGTAGACCAATCACCCACTGCTTACCCTCACTTGGGGGTACGGCCACGAGGCCGCCGTCCGCTTTGCAATCCAAATGCCCCTCGATCAAGGGTTTACTGGGAATCTTTTGGCCGTTGCCGGGATGCTTGAAATAGTAATGCCACCCACGGGCTGTTTTGCATATCGGGGTTTCAAGACCGTCCGGCAGAAGCTTTTCCAGCTCAGCCTTGCGGTGTTCACTGTCTGCATCCAGAACCACCAGGCCGCTGAAGGCCCCGGTCACTATGGAGATATTCACGCCGTTGTTGCCAAATGCGGCCAGAAGCTCTTCAGGGGTGTTAAGCCTGGCTTGCAGACCCTTCCACTTGCAAGTTGGCCGCTTGCCGCCCTTGGCCACGGGCACCACGGGCCAGCCACGGGCAACATAGCGTTCTGCAGCTTCCAGGGGATGCACGGTTAGGCCTCGATTAGATACCGCAGGCAGTCTATGCACTGGCTGAGAGCGCGGTGGTATAGGTGCCGTTCGCGCATCCATTCCAGCCGGGCCAGGATGGGCCGCAGGAGTATACGCTCCAATGGCTTGAGTTGAGGACAAGTCCGGACATCAGGCCACCGCCTGGCCAGGATCTGAGGTGCTGCGCCTAAGGTTGGATTGCACCCATGCGTTAAGATCTGACTGTTTGTACAGGCACCGCCTGCCCAGTTTCACAAGAACAGGACCGTTACCCTCCAAACGCCAGCGCTCCAGAGTCCGGCGGCTCAATCCCAAAGAATCTGCTGCTTGCTGTGTATTAAGAAGGGGATGCATTGTTTTGTTCTCCCTGTTGAAGTGGTGCGGGGTCTCCCCGCGATCCAGTTAGTACTAATACGTTAATCATCGCAGCAATAACTACAACTTGCCAGACATTTTCGTATGGACAAATCGTGTACCTAAAAGGGATATTGTTTGGTCATAGAGATTGCTAAATAGGTGTTTTAACTTCTATTCGGAGTATAAGGCTGAAATAAGGAGTGATTTACGAGGCAATTTGACGGAAGTTAAGGATAGGAGATGTACTTGTAAAAAACGGATTTTCTACGTTTAAAATTACTAAAAGTATATGTTTATCATTTCTCTTTGGTTTTTCTGATTTGAGATAAGTTTTCCTTTTTTTCAGTGTTCTGTCTATGTGTTTTCCAAGTGCTACTGAGGAGTGATATTTAATATCCAGTGCATCAAACAAACCCAAAACAACACGAAAAAATGGTCCTGCTGGTTCTGAGTATTGCCAGGATATCCCTGCAGTTTTTTTTGTTGTTTCATATGCGTCTGCGATAGATGAAATCAAATTGTGCGTTAAGTAGTCAGGTTTTTGTTTAGACTTCCTGTTTTCAATCTCCAACATAGTTTTAAAAGTTGCGTCCTCCCATAATTTGGCTTCCTTCATCCCCACCCTATTACTCAGAGGCATGATTTGCCCTGTTGTCCAATACCCATGCCGTAATATTTCGTGCTTTGTAAATCTGTCCATATTTTTTAATAGATCATAGAATTCCGCAGCAGCTTTATTGATTCTTTCAAGCTGATTTTTGATTTCTTGCAAAATTGGAATTTGTACTTCAGTTGCTCGGTTGTAGAAGAATAATCCAATATCCTGCTTCAATTGTTCAAATACTTCATCAGTAAGATGGATACCTTCTTGCTGGAAGCTACTGGATATAGCCTTCTCAATTTTCTCATTTTCGTCATGAGGCTTGAACCTGGGCAAATAGCCCGCTAATTTTCCCGGATAGGTTTTCTTCCGAGGCATAGAACCTCCCCGCGTGTTGTCCACATTGAAAAGAGTGCGGCAGGCCAGGTGCGGTACCCGGCTTTTCGAGGGAGAACCTAGCCGCGCCAAAAGTTGAAAAACAAATCTATTTCTTGCCCCCATGGATGGGCACAACCTTTTGCTCTGGTTCCTGCTCCATGGCCCGTTTAAGCCTTGCGTTGATGACGTCAACTGCTTTCTTTTGTGGTGACTGGGCCAAGTGGGCATAGACCTGTGTAGTTCGGCTCTGTTTATGGCCCAAGAGTGAGCCCAAGATGTGAAGGCTCTGACTTGCCCCAGCCCCTGTGGCACCAAACGTGTGCCTCAGGTCATGAATGTGGACATCATCCAAGCCGGCTTTGTTCCTTATTCGGACCCAGGCTCGCTGGAGGCCCACCTGTTGGCTTTCGGAATAAATGATCAGTAACCAGAGGTTTTCTTTCAGAATGGCTTGACTGGAGTGGCCTTGCTGCCGGAGTATTTTGAGCTTTGAGACTTGGTTCGGTTTTTATTGGCTCAAAATAGGTTGGGGCAAGGAGTGAGGAAGCACTCTTCGCCCCGGCGCAAATGGGGCATACCCCCCAGAAGGCTTCACCCATCGATACTTTTTGTCAAAGCTTGCGTCAAGCAGATTTTCGTTAAGGGCCGAGATTACGTTTGGCCCCGTCCCTCGGAATACTCCCGCTGTAACTCAGTGCGGATCTGGGGCCACGGTTATGTTACGGCCTATTTCGACGGTTACACCGAAGCTCTTTTTCTCAAGCGCTATCGCTGCCCGGACTGCGGCTGCGTTTATAAGATGCGTCCTGCCGGCTACTTCAGCCGTTTCCAGGCATCTAAGGCATGCATTCGTCAAAGCATCAGCAGCCGCCTTTTGCAGGGCCGCTGGAATCCTGGTCTTCCCCGTTCCCGGCAGCGTCATTGGCTCAGCGGTCTTGTGAAGCAGATCCGGTTTCACCTGGGCCCATCCTGGCATGGCGGTCTTTTGGAAGCCTTTGATCTTTTAGTCAGCCATGGCGTGGCGGCGGTGAGCCGTTGCATTCAATCTGCAAGTCCGATCGGTTTTTGATGAGCCTACCCAAGGGTGCTCTGTCTTGGGTCTTTTTTTGGGGTTAGAGCAGATGCAAACCCCAAAAGGAGGAATCTTCATGACCGAGGATCAGAAAAAGCAAGTGGCAATATTCCGTTTCGGAGTGATCAGCGACTTTGTAACCCGCAATTACTTTGAGCGCGGCGAGCGGGAGAAGCTACTTAAAGACAAGTGCGCCCGCAGCTGGCAGATACCCTTTTGTGGCCGCACCCGTTTGTCCCGGGCCACCATCCTGCGCTGGATCAGGCTTTATCAAAAAAGCGGCCAGCGCCTGGAGTCTTTGATGCCCATTGGCCGCAATGACCGTGGCGGCAGCCGGGCCATTGATGAGGACACGGCAGGGGCCCTGATCCGGCTGAAGCGGGAGATGCCGCGGATTACGGTACCGGCCCTTTTGGAGCAGATGGAAAGGCGGGGCCTGATATCAAGCGGCGCCAAGCTGGCGCCATCGACGGTGTACCGTTTTCTGCACAGCCAAAAGCTCATGAATAGGGGCCGGGCCCAGCCTGTGGACCGCAGACGTTTCGAAGCCGAGTTGCCCAATGATTTGTGGCAAAGCGACGCCATGCACGGGCCCATGCTTCAAGCGGGCGGAGAAGTGGGGGGCAAAAACAAAAAGACCTATCTGTTTGCTTTCATCGACGACATGAGCCGCATAATCCCCCATGCCGAATTTTACACCACCGAAAGGCTGCACAGCTACCTGGACGCCTTAAGGCAGGCCCTTTTGAAACGGGGGCTGCCCAGAAAACTCTATGTGGACAACGGGCCGGCCTTTAGATCGCGCCATTTGGAGGAAATATGCGCCTCTTTGGGCATCGCCTTGATCCACTCCAAACCCTACAAGCCCCAGGGGCGGGGAAAGATCGAAAGGTTTTTCCGCACGGTCAGGATGCAGTTTCTGCCCGCATTTATGGGCAAAACCCTGGATGAGATCAACCAGGCCCTGGAGCTTTGGATAAGCGACGTCTATCACCAGCGCAAACACGGCGGTATCGGCCAGGCGCCCATGAAGCGTTTTGCCGAAAAAATGGAGTGCATTAGACCAGCCCCCAATGACCTGGAGGATTACTTCCGCAAAAGGGCCAGAAGAAGGGTGGCCACCGACCGCACCGTTTCGCTGAATGGCAAGCTCTATGAGGCCCCGGTGCCCTTGATCGGGCAGCAGGTCACCCTGCTTTATCACGAGCACGACCCCAAAAGAGTGGAAGTCAGGCTGCAGAACCGCTCCCACGGCTTTCTGGCCCCCCTGGACCTGGCGGTCAATGCCAGGGTCAAACGCAACAAAAATAACCTGGTGAACCTGGAGGAAAGCCAGCAAAACACTCCGGCGGGCGGGAGCTTGTTTCTGGTCGGTAAAAAATCAAAGGTGGCCAAATCATGAAACAGAACTACCGCGCCTTCTTTGCCTTCAAAAAAGAGCCCTTCGCAGCAAACATAACACCGGATGAAATCATGCAGACTCCCGAAGTCATGGGCGTGGCCGAGCGTTTTGACTACGCCTTGGGCCTGGGCGGGCTGGCCCTGGTCACCGGCGAGGTGGGCAGCGGCAAATCCACCGCCCTGAGATGGGCAAAAAGCCGCCTGCACCCTTCTGAATACCACCCCTTGTGGATCACCGCATCGGCCGGATCCATACTGGAGCTCTACCGTCAGCTCTGCTCGCAGCTGGAGATCGACACCGCAAGCTCCTCAAGGGCCGTGCTCACCAGGACCATCAAACGTCAGGTCAGGGAAATCAGCACCGCACAAAAAAAGAAACTGGTCCTCATCATCGATGAAGCATCCCTCTTGCGCCTGGACGTCTTCGCCGAGCTGCATGCCATCACACAGTTTGATGGCGACTCAAAACCGCTTCTGCCCATCATCCTGGCCGGGCAAAACAACCTGGCAGATCTGCTGATCTACAGAACCTCACTGCCCCTGGCCTCAAGGGTGGTGGCCAGGACACACCTTATGGGCGTGTCAAAAAAAGACATGGAAGCCTACATCCTTCACCACCTCAAGGTGGCCGGCGTAAAGCAGAACCTGTTTGCCGACGCGGCAATCACTGCCATACAGCAAGGCTCAGGTGGCCTCTTCAGGAGGGCAAACCATTTGGCAAGGGGCGCTCTCATTGCCGCCGCAAAGGAAAAATCCCAAATGGTGGCGGCTGAACATGTCCGCATCGCTTCAACTGAACTGATCTGAAACCTCATGAATGCAAACAAAGAAAGAGCGCCGCCATGAGCCAGAAAATTAAAGAGGGATCAAACTATCTGGGAAAATCGGTCAGATTAACTTGGAAGCCATTCTGCAGGACAAAATAATCAGGAAATATCAGTCAATTTAATCCGAGAGCCAACACTCGACAAAATGAAATTCTTCCTGGCGCTGAATGACATCTGCCCCACCAAGACCAAGGCCAAGCATCCCCAGACCAACGGCATCAGCGAGCGCTTCCCCAAGACCATCTAGGATGAGTTTTACGCCATTGCATTACGAAAGATGCTGAGTAATTATCAGGATGCGGCCTGATATCCGCGACCTAAGCTGACAACCGGCCCCTGAAAGATCAACTGTCGGATAATGTAGTGGCTATCACAATTCCGTTGTGCGCTAGATAGTCAAACAGAGGTGGACCCCGAAAATTGGACAGTATGCTAAGCGAGAGTTTCGCTCTAAAATGGACCAGATTTTATAAGGAGCGGGACATGAGCAAATCGCGCAGGAAACACAGCGGATCATTCAAGGCCAAGGTTGCGCTTGCGGCCATCAAGGGAGATGAGACGGTGGCCGAATTGGCCAGCCGGTTCGGGGTTCACCCCAGCCAGATACATGCCTGGAAAAGGGCGCTGATCGAGGGTGCCGCCGGACTTATGGACAAGAGCGGGGGCAAGAAAGAAGAGCAAAGCGCCCTTGTGGATCAGCTCTATCGCCAGATCGGGCAGCTTACAGTTGAAAACAGTTTTTTATCCAGAAAGCTCGATCATTGAGCATGCCTGAAAGGCGGGCCATGATCGGGCGTGACAATGAAAAGCTGTCCATATCCCGGCAATGCGGTTTGCTGGGGGTGAGCCGATCCAGCTATTACCATCTGTCCAAGGGGCCGTCTGAAGAGGATCTTGAGCTGATGAAGCTGATCGACACCGAGTACCTGAAGGCTCCGTTTTACGGATCGCGCAAGATGGCCGAGTTGCTTGGCCGGCTGCTTAACAGGCCCATAAACCGCAAACGGGTGCAGCGGCTGATGAGGCTGATGGGCATTGAGGCTATTTATCAAAAGCCCAATACCAGCCGTCCTGGCAAGGGGCACAAGATTTACCCGTACCTTTTGAAAGGGCTTGAGATCAACCGTCCAGGCCAGGTGTTTGCCGCCGATATAACCTACATCCCCATGAGGCGCGGCTTTTTGTACCTGGTGGCGGTAATGGACTGGTTCAGCCGTTTTGTGCTGTCCTGGCGGCTTTCCAATACCCTGGACGCCGATTTCTGCGTGGAAGCCTTGGAACAGGCCCTGGACCTGCAAAAGCCCGGCATCTTCAACACTGACCAAGGATCTCAATTCACCAGCGGCAAATTCACCGGCCTATTGCTGGACAGAAAAGTTAAAATCAGCATGGACGGCAAGGGCCGCTTCATGGACAATATCTTCGTGGAGCGCCTCTGGCGCAGTCTTAAATACGAGGAGGTTTATCTCAAAGCATACGGCACTGTAAAAGAGGCCAAGGCCGGAATCTGTCATTACATCAACTTCTACAACCATCAGAGACTGCACCAGGCCCTGGGCTACAAGACCGCCTGGGAAGTGCACAATGGGCTGGAAAAGCAGTCCTGGCCGGAAGCTAGGCACAGGCTGATTGACGGCAAGGAGCAAAACCCCTCCCTGCCTCTCAATCAAGCCCATTTGAACAATATGGGTAACCAGCAACTCACGCTTAATCAGACCCCATAACTGTCCAACCGATGGGGTCCACCTCTTATTTTCATCTACTAAAATCCTTATATGTGGATCATTACTAATCATACAGGATAGTTAAATTGATTTAAACTAGGGTAGATAATCCTTTGATTAAACTTGTGTGCCACAACGCCATCTCAATATATCCAGGGTCATTTGCATTAAAATATTCAAATTATACCAATATAATATTTCTGTGTGAAAACGAAAATGTGGGTTGACATATTAAATAATCTTGATAATGATCCATCATTATTTTTTAGAAATCAAGTCAATTCTTAAGACAGTGAAAAGCGTTTGATGTCTGATTGGTAAAGTAAATGAAGCCTGAGCGAAAGACTATCAGATACCGGATGATGATAGATTAATTAATTCACTTATCTAAAACGATAAAATCAACTGAAGGCATGTGCCCGTGCGTTCTATCCAATACCCTATATAATTCTTTTGTATTTAGTTCGCTCCCAGTTAAATATGCTATACCTGATGCCCATGCTTTTAAATTGGGTAGTTCCCGCTCAACTCCAACCCAACCCACATTCCAGGTCATCGGAGAAACGGTATTATGCGGATGGTGTAGCACAACTGTTGGGTTGAACTTGTGAGTAAGGTTTCGCATCATATTACAACGTCGTCTTCGAACGCTGCCAGCCTTTTGATTTGCTCGGGCTCTTGGGCTGAACATGTTCAAATCATGACAACCTAAAACAAGCACCGTTTCGTTAGCAAGATTAAGAAAGTGTGTGGAAAGGTCAGCTACTTGTATGAGATGACGTTCCTGACTTTGCGTTGGATAGGATTTACCTGTCCACCGGATACGCTTACTAGCGGATTCATAAATAGCAACTAATTCAGCATGCGCATAGCTTCCAGCGTTCATAAGATCAATGCCAACTGTCAGAACATCAACTTTACCCTCGGCTGCATTGCGCACTCGTTTCGTAAGGATTTTGTTTAGAGCAATTTCGGCATACTTGATTAAACCTTCTAAATCAGACCCCTTTGATTCCCACCCATTAGAACCTCGCCAGGGCATCGGCAATAGTGATTCAATGTAGCCACCAGGTGTTATCAAAAATTTAAGATGCTTACCGCAACGTCCGATAGTCTTCAAGATATTAAAAATCACAGCCTCACAGATAGCTGGATTCTTTGATTTTCCACAAACCACAATCCTACCAATAATTGCTTCTCCGGGTTCAACCAGCAAAGCTAATGGAGGCACTTGGAGTTTGTGCCGCCCCCCCTTTATCTGCCCATTTCTCAGTATCCCCAACGAATACCCCCAAGAGCTAGACTTTTAGAACATGGTAAATTTTCATTACTGCATAAAAATGAATCATCCAGACTCCACATTGGTAATCATAATGGTCACTACTCCAGCACCGCTTTCAGTACCTTGTATATCAGCTTGCTTTGGTCATTGCTGGCATTGTCAAGCAAGCCCCGCACGTATTCCTTACCATGCTTCGGGTCTTCGCCTTCCAACAAATCGAACATCTCCTTAAAATCCACTTCAAGTGAATTTGCCAAACTAATCAATGTGTTAAATGTAGGATTTTCTCTGCCGCGCTCAATGCCGCTGAGATACTTGGGATTGATCCCAACCACCTCGGCAAGTTCTTCCTGAGTGACTCCCTTTTTCATGCGTAGAGCTTTGATCCGCGCTCCAACCAGTTGTTTTGTATCCAAAATAATGCCCTCCCTTTGCGAAGCGGTTTTGTAGAGTCCATGTTCGCAAAAGGGAAGGCATGAATGAACAGTCTGAAGGACTGATAATAGTTGAAATAACCGTCCTACAGACTTAATATATGGTGCAACAGACAGAACAGAGCTAATTAATCTATCTATAGGAAGGTAGAAAGCCGTGAGAGGGGTAACCGGGAATGAGGGACACAATTGGATTCACGGTTGAAATATGATGTCACTGATCAGCCAACGGCCCAGGGGCGTGGCGTACTAAGGGAATCGGGGGACTACCACCGTGCTCATCCTGTAAATAGTCCCTTCCTGTCGCTTTATTAGCATACCTACCAAATTGGCAATGCTAAGCCCGTAGTTAAAATGGCCACTAACGCGTTAGTACATTAATAGGAGAAGGTTCCAGATATGCAGAGGGACAAAAACGATTACCTGATCATCAATGATAACCAAAACGGCAAAGTTGATCTCACTGATGTGATCACATCTTTCATCAAAGATTGTGGCCTGCCAAAAAGCAAGAACATTTATTGCCTAAATACCATTTCAGCTGAGCACCTCAACAAACATAAAAAATTCTATTTAAGAATGGATTCGGATGAAATTCCTTTAGTAATGTTGAATAGAAGGTCGATCTTAGGATTATTCATGGGATTGGTAATTACAAACAAATGCATTCATTTTTGTACGTTAAAAAATTCAATTTTTACCAGTGTGTGCCCTTGGTTTTTTAAGGGGCCAAAGGGGAAAGCATTTATTAATCAACTTGATTTGTTAGAAATTGCAGAACTTGACACTTGTCTTGGGTATACATATATGGGCCATCAGTTAAAAATTAATAATGAAGTGATAGGGCTCATCAGAATTGGAATGGGAGTGCTCCCGGATGAAAAAGCCTTGGCATTTTTAAACGGGTTGTTTGACTATCTGGCAGATAATGAAATTGTCAAACAAATTGTCAGAGAATATGCTTGGCAGTAAGCAAGAGTAATTGACTGGTGTGAATTAAACATGTTGGGATTGCAGGCTGGATAGCGCTTGTAGTGTAAGGGGAATGTTTTAATGACACTTAGCAAGAAAGCAACCAGATATGGCGTTTTGCTTATCGTGGTACTCGCATTGTTTGGATGTGGCAGCTCTGATACGGCACAAGATGAGCTCATCGACTACATTAACAATCAATTCCCCAAGTTTGAAAAACTTGAATCAGAGGTAGTCGATACCTATGACTCTGTAACAGGTGACAATTATACAAATGATATAGTGCTGTATAGAGCTTTAAGTGAAATGATAATTCCTAAAAGTCGTAAACTAGTCGACATCTTACAGAATGTTAGCACCGCATTCAACAATCCGGAAATAATTGAGCTTCACAGCATAGTCATTGATGCTTATGATACTTTATTCAATGGATTTGTCCTGTCGCAAATCGCTATTGAGAAGAAAGACTCTGAAATAGCCCCAAAGGCAAACGGTAAATTTAATCTTGCGAGGCAACTTCAGCAGAAATGGTTAGTTAGATTAAATGAACTTAAGAAAAAGTATAATGTAGTTACCAACTGATTACCTGTGTGAACAAAAAGAAAGTTGAGCGCTCAGCGGCAAGGCCCTGTCACTATTTAATATATATATTAAATACCGATGAGTTGCATGGTTATTATTTAACCTTGCAACTCATTTGTTTTTATGGGTAGCGCAAATATCTCACACATTTTTAACAAGGAGAATAAATGAAATGGCCTGATGTGATTGTCAGAGTAGGGACTGAAGTTCTGCGATGGGTTTATGAAGAGATCCAAGAAAAACGGAGGAAAAAGACATGAGTCAGAACAGTTTGGACCCCAAGTTTGTGATTACCATTGAGGGTAAGGATTTTGTCACTTACACCGGATTATTGCATGCCGCCCACCAAAGCGGCCTGGTCAGAGTCGAGACCGAAATCCTGCAATATCCGTCAGCGGAAAATGACAATACCGCCGTGGTTTGGGCGGTGGCCGAGGGAAAAGATGGTCAATTCTATGGTGATATCGGTGATGCCAACCCGGCTAACTGCAACTCCAAGGTCAGGCGGCATCTCCTGCGAATGGCTTCCACCCGCGCCAAGGCCAGGGCGCTGCGGGATTTCACCAACGTGGGCATGACCTCAGTGGGTGAGCTCATGGATATGAGTGATGCAATAGATATGGTTGCCGATCAGAAGCCTGAGGTTCTCACTCTGGGCAATCAAAGGCCTACAAATCCCAGCATCCCTCCCAAGGCCAACCCAAAGGCCTCTCAGGAGCGTGTGGTGATGAGTGAGGCTCAAACCAGGGCAATAGACAACCTGTGCCGCCGCCGTGACATTGCCGAAGATCAGCTCCAGGAAATGGCCAGGGAACAGTTCGGGGTTTCGGTGCAGGAACTGAACCCCGACCAAGCCGGTAACTTCATCCGCATGCTTCAGCAAGCCGCTTAATCCCCCCCACAAAACAAAATGTGCTATTCAGACCGCATTCAGCCGGTCAGGGACCAGTGCGCCCAAATCCACCCAAAAACGAAGTCCGCTTCGCTTTATAAGGAGGCATCTATTGAATCTCCAGGAATTGAGGAAACATCCGCATTTGTCTGTTTCCAGCATCAACCAATATATCGAGTGCGGCCTGGCCTACCGCTTTGGCAAGGTGGATAAGGCCCAACCCGAATCCAATCCTGAGGCTCTGGTGTTCGGCTTCACCATCCACACCTGCCTGGCTGAGTATTATGCCGGGGTGGACAATGGCATCAATATGCCAGTGGATGAGCTTACGGCTGCCTTTGAGCAAAGGTGGCAGAGTGTTGCTCAGAAATCCGGCCAGGTAAGCTTCAAAGAAGGCAGCAGTGCTGAATCATTGCTCGCACAAGGTAAAGCTCTCTTGGCTGTATTCCACCGAGAGGTGCCCAAGGAAAACTGCCGGGTGCTTGGCATTGAGCGGCCATTTGCCTTCAGACTAGAGGGACTGCCGGTTCCGATCATAGGGGTATTCGATCTGGTGATTGAAGATGAGGCCGGGGTGGTCACCATCAATTAATTAGTCCATTAAATTAAAGCTTTATCTTAAAACAAGCCTATCATAGAATGCCACCAAGGCTCCCTTTGAGTACCGACGTCAGGTCGGGCAAAGGGGCTAGTGATGGAAATTAAAAAACTCAGCCAACTTAACGGCAGCGGTGCTGTTCGGGCCTATCGGTCCGTCCAGCCCAGGCAGCAAAACGGCCATCTCACCGCTGGGCCTCCATATGTGAGGCCAGGTCATGAAGGGATGGTTTCGCATCAAGAGCGCGGCGGAATACTGCGACGTTTCAACTAAAACCAGGATGAATGGTGGGTTTTCATTTCTCACCAGGGAATCAGGCGGAGCAAAAAGGTCGGTCCCAAAAAGGTGGCCGAGAAGGTGGCGGAAGAGATAAGGGCTAGGCTGGTGCTGGGTCAATACGAACCAGTGGAGAAGCCTTTAGCCCCGCTCTTCGCTGTATACGCCGGGTTGTGGCTGGAGAACTACATCAAGCCGCTTCATTCGGGTGAAGCGCTCATTCAAGGGCGGAGTTTTGAGCAAAACTAAAACCGGGCGGGTTCGGCGGGTTGATATGTCGGACCAGCTCATGGAGGCATTAAAGGGACTTCACACGATACGCAAAAGAGAGGCCATAACCCTGGGCAGGAGCAAGCCGGTCGGCTGGGTGTTCCACATCTGCACCCGGCCAAAAAGAAGAAGCCGTAACCCAGGAGGATTACGGCTCAATTCCTTTTTTGGTGCCGAAGGGGAGAATAGAATTTTCGCTCGGCACTTATTTACAACTGTCTGATATAACTACCTAAATTAACCTAAGTTTGTCCTATTAAGTCCTGAGTTTGTGTGAAGGCTTTGTACTTTTCACACAAATACAATATCACAGTTGAGTATTTTTATCATCGATTTTCTGGACCTCTCCGCCTCAAACGTTCGTTTCACGCTTTTCTTTATTCCATACCCCACGCAAATTGGCATTTGCATCTTCAACCCTGACCTTTATAGCCATACAGCCCAGTCATCGTAATCAAAGACTCCGTTGCCGTGATGCAATTTGCCCTCACTTTGCAGCTGCCGAAAAGCGTCGCGCATTCGGATCAGAATCTCTGGCTGAATATTCAAAGTGTGATGCGCCGGGAATACGCGATTTACCGGCAGCGCAGACACCCGCTCCAGAGAGTTGAGGTAAGCCTCTGGATCGGTGGACGGGAAGTAAGCAAATAGCGTATCCTTATAAACCAAGTCCCCGGTAAAAAGATAACCGCGCTCGTTTTCCCAAAAACACATATGCCCCGGCGAATGACCGGGGGTATGCAATACTTGGACAGCACGATCGCCAATATCAATCAGATCATTATCCGTTAGCACCCTTGTCGGCTTACCTTGAAAGAAATCGTATTTATTTACATCATAACGTTCCGGCAGGTCGCAGCGGTCAACAACCATGTCTTTAATCTGTTCCATGGTCAGCGGGAATTCTCCGCTAAGCCAGTTCAGTTCATTCTCATGAGCGTAAAAGTCTGGAAAGTATTTGTGGCCGCCAATATGATCCCAGTGAATGTGGGTGGCCACTGCGATAATCGGTTTATCGGTCAGCTTGGTGACTTCCTCATAGATATTACAGATCCCAAGCCCGGTATCAATCAATAGACTATGTTCGGAACCGTTTAGAAGGTAACAATGCGTTTCCTCCCAATGACGGTATTCGCTGATAATATAAGTTGCCTTGTCAATTTTATCTATTGTAAACCAATTGTTCATATAGCCTTTTCTCTCTTCCTGCGATTTTCCCCGCCTTCATAGATGCTGATGTCGATATCAAGGCGTAACTACAAATAAATATTTTATTATTAGCCTATGATATTTTATAGCCTCTGTTCCCAGCATCAGGCATGCAGCCATCTCTCAAATATCCTACCTGCCTTTCACTCAATCCCACACAATCCGCCAATAGCTTTGACATCTCATTTTCTGAGACACCGCTTTTTTGCAGATATTCCTCATAATAAGCCAATCCTGATCTTTTAAGATGTTCCAAATTATATCCACCTATCTTCCCCAAGTGATTATACAAGGTGCTCTTGGAATAGGTTTTTTTTCCTGACTTTGGGAATAAAGGTGATTCAGGATCAAGGTGTACATATGTATTATTCAAATGGGTAAGATGATCACTTAGGCAGTCAATGACTTCACCCGGTATTTTGTATTGACCTAATGACGGATTCAGCCTGCCATTAAGTTTGGCAATACTTTCCAGAGTCCTATTGCTTAATATGTCTTGCACGTCTTTGATTTTCAAGTTCCTGACCTGCGATGAATTCAACATCAAGAAGTAAGTCAGTCTGATCATTCCTGCTATTGTTTTAGTATCAATATCCTCATCATGTATTTGCTCTATTTTGTCAGCTATCTCATTAACCTTTTTACTGGTGTAAGGTTCTGGCAAATTTCTTATCTGTGCCATAGATACCTCGACTAATACAATATTGTCAATAAGCGCATTGGACTATTCTGCATCAGTCCTACAAACTATAGATGATCATGAAGACAGCTGCAATGGCTAAATTTCGACATAGCTATAGCTATATCGAATTTGGCATAGATTCCCCTATTCCAAATCCGTCATAGCACCCGTAAATGTGCTCTCCTGAGATTTTGAATCAACAACAAACTTTATGGAACTAGCATTGGGTTTAAGAACCTATAGGTTCCGTTTTTTATCCCTTAGGACAAACTATAAATTAACAGCTTACCTTGGAGGTAAATATGAAAATTCGAAAGTATAAAAACGCAGTTACGTTTTTTATGACCGATGAAATGTATCACGCGATCAAATCCATCTCAAAGATTGAAAAATTAACTCTTGGAGAATTCATGCGTGATGCAGTTGAGATAGCACTGGATGATCGCGATAAACAGGAGGAAATGCGTAATGAAATAGGATAGAAAATCAAAACTAAATAATTGGATTGATCAATAGATTTTGAAAATTCACTAATGAATGGAGTTAGAAATTGAAAATCAATTTAGGCAAATCGAAATTAAAAGTGAAACGCTTTAGGAGAAAGGAAAATGACAAAAAGTGAAACTATTGAATACTTTAAAAGCTTAGCAACCAAGCATGGATTCACATTGATTCCTGCTAGGGGTAAAAGTCCATTTGAATCAGGTTGGCAGAGATGGTGTATAGAAAAAAGACAATTTAATGAAAGAGATTATATTGATTATGACGGTACTCTGTTAAATGCCGCTGTCACCTGTGGACCATCAAATGGCATTCTTGCATTGGATATAGACGATGAATTGAAATTCAAAAAGTTCAGTGAAAAACACGCTCTAGATATTCCAGATACTTTTACCGTTAAAACAGGACGTGGCGGTAGACATCTTTACTACACCTATCCAAACGATGGGTGCGATTATGGAAATAGAAGTAAAACCAAAGATTGCGATGCAGGATATGACGTTAGAGGTATGGGAGGTGTTGTAATAGCACCAGGCTCCATCCATCCTAAAACCAAAACGGCTTATTTTATTGAAAAAGATATTGCTATTGTTGAAGCTCCCAAATGGTTGAAAGACAAAGCAAGAAATGATTCCAGCCAAATTGAATTTGTGGATTTATCAACAGATGATGATGTTGATTGCCAAGTTACAAATGAGGCAAGTATAGTTCTGAACATAGATGGGTTAGGCATTTCAAAAAATATTAAGAGTGCAATCAATAGTATGATTCCAGTAGGCAAACGGTCCGAAGAAATATGGAGGGTAATCAAAGAGTGTATAAACAAAGGTGTTAGCAAGAATGATATATTCACTATTTTTAATAATTTTCCTATTGGTGCCAAATATAGAGAAAAGGGGTCTACTAAGGGAAGATGGTTAGAAAAGCAGATTGAAAAGGCCAAGTCGGAAGTAATCAACGATTTAAAATCTGATAGTGAAAAAGAAATATCAAAGATACTGCGATTGCTTGATCCTGTTGTTGTTGAGATATTTAGAAGTGGTTCAATTTATTACGCCAGATTAGATTATCACAACGCGCTTGTTACACTTGAATTAAATAGTCCAGCGTTTCAAGATCATATAAACAGAATCTACTATGACGAATACAAAAGTGTTTTGAGCAACTATTCAATGGCAAAGGTTAGGCAAATACTACGTGCTGAGGCATTGTCTAAAGGTGTTAGTAAAGAGGTGAATGTAAGAATTGCTCACTGCGATGGTAAAATATATCTGGATTTAGGTGATGAAAGCTGGAAAGTCATTGAAATTGATGAAGTGGGTTGGCGGGTAGTTACTAAATCTCCTGTACCGTTTATCCGAACGGGTAATATGGTTCCACTACCCCTGCCAGATGAAAAAGCAACCGGTGATGACTTAAATTTATTGAAGTCAGTAATCAACTGTTCAGATGATCATTACTGGACAATGATTGTAGGGTGGATCATAAATTGTTTTCTGTCTGATGGTCCCTATTTTGTTTTATCCGTTCATGGAGCGCCAGGTTCCGCAAAGAGCACTTTAGTCAGGTTACTTCATTCCTTGATTGATCCATCCAGGGCTAACTTAAAAGCATTTCACAGAAATACTCGTGAATTGATGATTTCGGCAAGACAATCAAGAATTCAAAGCTTTGATAACTTATCAGGACTTACAAATGAAGAAAGCGATGCATTATGTAGATTATCCACTGGTGGAAGTTACAGTGTGAAAGAGAACTACAGTGACGGTGATGAATATGTAATCAATGCTTGCCGTCCTATTATTATCAGTGGGGTAAATAGCAGTGTAATTCGTGGTGATTTAGCAGATAGAGTTCTTAATGTGGAACTTGAGAGACTACAGCAAGATATAGGCTTTTTAGGTGACGATGAAATAAAAGACAAATTTGATAACCTGCATCCAAAGCTACTTGGTTCCATCTGTAGTATTATATCAGCTGCATTAAAGAACTACCCTAATTTGAAGATTACCAATTTACCGCGCATGGCAAAACCAAGCAAATGGATTACAGCTGCTGAATCAGGATTGGGTTGGGAACATGGGCATTTTATTAAAGAGCATAGTAAGAATCAGAAAATGATAGCTGGAGAGTCCTGTGAGCAAAATTCATTGATCAGAGCAATTATATCTCTTCTTGAAAGTATAGACAGTGGGAAATTTATTGGTACCTCAAGCTATTTATTTGATTGTCTTAATCAAAAACAAAATGAACGACCTGATGATTGGCCTAAAAAAGTAAACTCCATGTCCAGAATGATTAAGAATCTAATTCCTGTATTTGAGAAGATTGGTATTAAAGTTGAATATACTAGGCAAAGCAATCAAAGATTAATCATCCTGACTAAAATAGATTAACTAAAATATCTGGAGTGTTATCAGTGGGCAAAAAACTGGTAACACTCCTGTTCTATACATCTTAATGCTTAAGGTTAATTCACCTTCTCACAACAATGAGATAGTAGGTATGTGGATCATAATGACAGAATGACAGATATGACACTTTTTTCTATCTTTTTAGACTACACTGAAAGAAGTAGAATAAAAAATATATAGTAAAAAATAGATACAGAAAGTGTCATTGTGTCACTGATGTGTTACCTCTTCTATTAAGTTTGTCCACATATTACACGTAAGTCAATTTCCTGGATTACTCCTAATTCCACCTAATACAATCTCATACTTGTGGGGATGCAAAATAGACATTCTTTGGTATGCCATAGAATCCAAATGGAATATGATGCTTAGTCAAATATGACTAAAAAACGAAGCAGACTTCGCTTTTTCCTTACCTAACCATAAATCAGCAACTCACCCAAAAATCCTGGTTTGACCAGGATCAATGAATTTCTGCCTTCATTTGCATAAATCCATATCAACGTTCAATTCTCCACATCAGGACAAACTCTAAACTGATGCTAAATCAAAACAAATTAAAATGGAGGTATTTATGCACATTAGAAGATTTCCAAGACCAATAACCATAGCACTTACACAAGAACAGCATGATAAAGCAAAATATTTGTCGGATATCCACCAGATATCCATTGCACAAGTAATTCGAGAAATGATTGATTTTTCCCTAACTCAACCACAATTTCAAGACATGGAGAATGAAAATGAGAAACAACCTTGCCTATAAACGTAATAATGGCTTAATCACATTGAATGCCCAATGGTTTAAAGCAGATAATTGCATTATGTCCACATCATTGAGCCAATCAAGTATAAATCCAATACCAGATTATTACATATTCTTTGCTATTAACCCTAAGCAAGACTCTGATGAATTCAGTGATCAGAGTGGTATGTTGAATAATTCGGTCATATTCCGACTGGAACCAAGTCAATGCTTTGCTATCTGTGAAACAATTAGTCTGATTTCAAATGGCAGAGTGAGTGAAACTGAAACCTTTGAAATAAAAACTGATCCAACCATATCAGCATATAAAAGCCAACTTAAGTCGCTCAAATTTAATGAGGATTATGATGAAAGCAATAAAGTTACCAAAGTGATCATAAATATTGCTGTAGATGGTCAACCGTTTACGTGTTCAATTGATTTGCCAACTGCATTATCAATCAAGGATGTATTGCAGGAATATACCAAGAAAGCAATTGATCTGAATGTATCTGCAAGAGTTGGACAATGAAATACCTACTGATTGCCATATCGCTCTTATTACTAATATTCACACCAAATTTGGAGGAAACATGTATGTACTGCTTAGAAATCCTAGTAATAGGATAATGCTGGAAATCATCACCTGGCAATTTTTGTTGCAACTAGCTCAGGATAATGGATGGAAACCACGTGGAATCAAACCAATTGATTATTTCTCAAGTGACACAACACCTATGGGGACAGGATATACTCCACGAGAACCAGGACTGAAATGTGAAATCAGGAATTCAGATGCTACGGGTATAGGTAAAGCCATACATAGAGCAATGCTTAAGTATGGTTTGATCAAACCCAAAAAAACAAAATTGAAGGATGATGGTGTTGTCACTGCTTTGGATGAACTGATACAGGTAAGGAATTTTATAGAATCTGGCTGGTTTGTCGTGGAACGTGTTGAGGATTATGATACGAAAAAACATCCTAAGGTGTTGAGGAAGATTGATGGATCGTTGCTTTAGTAAATTTTGATACTTATGTGTCCTGGTCAGTAATTGCGTTTACAGTTGGTCCTTCGGGCAAAATGATTTTAGGTTATTATACAGCTTCCCCGTTTTCTAGGTTTTCATGGACATACTGTTGATAAGGTTTCAGGCCATGCGTGAAGGTCTGGAATGGAGTACATCCCTGGCATGTACAGTGATGGTGTTTCCTTTCAGTTAAGATGTTTCTTTTGGCTTGATCCATCTTAACCGGATGGCCGTGACTCAGCTATTTAAAGTCTTGAACTGTAAACGCTTTTCTCGTCTAGGACATTTAAATTGATAGGGTTATGCACCTGTTTGGCGTAGGTACAACATCTTGTGTTTCATGAATCCAGATTTCCACCTTTGATCTGTTTTCCAAGCAGTGGTTCAATGGCCACAGCTTGCTGAGCCAGCCGATAGAACAGCATGCCCCTGGATTTTGAGGTTCGGCGGTTAAATCTGAAAGTGAACTCATCCAGATAATAGTCCATGTGGGAAGATCGAACTGCCCCATGGTGTGTCCCGAGCAACCAGCGTTTGAGTAAGCTGACAACCCTTTTGACCAAGGGCAAGAGATTTTCTTCGTCATGGGAAAGCCTTTTGGCAACTACTGAGTGAACGTATCCCTTCTCAGTAAGCTGCGCATAACCTGGCCAGCCATCTGTGCGGACACCACTGCCGGGCTGCACACAAGCAAGCATGGCTTCATTGAGGCTGTCGGCAGATGCGTCAGGTATTGTTTTTAGGCGTACACGGCCGATTTTACCTTCCTTATCTTCCACCGCGATCATAACCAGAGTCTTCCCACTTGCTCCGCGCCCAGCCTTTCCTGGCTTCTTTCCACCTATGTAAGTTTCATCAACTTCCACCATTCCCGAAAGGCTATCGCGCCCTGGCCTCACCATGGCCCGGCGCAGCTTATGCAGCCAAGTCCAGGCGGTCCGGTAGCTGCCAAGCCCCAACACCTGCTGCAAATTCTTAGCACTCACCCCATGCCGCTGGCTTGCCACATACCACATGGCCCGAAACCAAAGACGTAGAGGCTGTTTGGTGTCCTGAAATATGGTCCCCGCCAATACGGATGCCTTGTAATCACACTGAGCACACCGGTAAAGACCACCCTTCATCTGCCAATATTGGCTCCCGGCGCAGCGTGGACAGCTAAAGCCCTCCGGCCACCGCAGAGAATACAAGTATTCCCTGCAATCTTCGTCAGTTGCAAATCTCTTCTCAAACTCAAGCACGGTCTTCGGATATTCTTCCATGTCATACCACAACATATTGTGGTAACGCCAGTCAAGTGCATAACCCTATAAATTGATTTATTGGATAGTTTGTAGTGTTTCAATAAAATTTTGGTTCTGCAATGAATATGACCTAGATCCAATACTTTTCACTGTAGTACCTAACCAGCCAAATGAGTGAACCGTCAGTGAATTTACTTGATTATTTTGCCTGGCCAAAGTTAGCAAATTAAAGCCGCGAAAAGTATCTTCGGGACGGTCAATCGCAGGTTGCGAAAAGGATGGTGCTCCACTTATAACTAGTCTTTCATCACCTATACTTGAATCCCGAATGATATTTTCATGGCAGTGACCATGTAAAAATATGTGAGTTTTGCCGTTACCCTGCATGTATTCTTCAAAATCTTTTAAATTTGTTATAGCACCATCATCCGCAGCTGCCACAGGGCAATGATGTCCAAGTCCAATAACAATAGGAAGATTGTCTTCGTTTTTTCTGCATGCGAATTCACCTAGCTTCTCACCAAGGCGGCGTAGCACCTCAACATTAATTTTTCGATCTGGAAGACCGGATGCATTTGCTACAGAGGTGTTGATTCCATAAAAAATAATCCCTAAATGCCTGAAACGTAATTCAAGCCAGACAAATTGATTTGCATCAATATCTTGATCCAGAAAAGGGCAGTCAGTTATTTTTGATAAATAATTATTAAAAGGAACATAGGCATATTTAATCAATTCTGGTTGTTGGATGTTGGCTGCAATTTTTGTATTTATTGCACCAGATTTACCAAAGCTAATGCTAACTCTTGCTGAAGATGCAAGGCGTATATTAACGTCATGGTTGCCAGGAACATACAATATGTTTTTGGCAGGGAGTTTGCCTAGATCAAGACATTTGTAAAAATATTGTATCCACTTATGTGCCATTTCATACTGGGATGGTGAGCCATAATCGCTAACATCACCGGTAAAAGCTAAAAAAGTGGGAAGCTTGTTTTGCCAATGTTTTAATATGGCCCTTGCACATGTTTGTGCTTTGTTGAAGATTCTCTGAACAGCGTCCTCGTTTTGTTCACTTCCAATTTGTTTTGTATGAAGATCAGAAATATGAACAATGCGTATATCCTCATCTGGGGAAAGATTGAGATGTGGATCCAATTTTTCTTTGTCACTCAACATATAGACAATTGATTGAATGGCATATTGGATTTGTCCAATTTTATAATCATGTTTATGCTTCTCATCTTTAATGTCAATGTCTCTCCAGTGAAGAAATGTTCTGCAATTTGGTTTATTCCATGCATACATCAATTCCTGAGCATTAGTTTGATCCCATCGGTCACTCACGACTGCCATCGGCATTTTTTCCGGCACCAACTCTACAACATCACGTATTGATATATTTTTCCATATTCCTGTTAATACGGCATCTGTTATTACAGCAGAGTAGCTATTTTGCATTAAATTCATCTTTAGATCAACCCTGTCATCTTTTTTCTGATAAACAAATGCGACTTCAAAACCTGAATATCTTTTTTTTATCTCCTCGGCAAATTTATCGTAAGCAGTTTGCCTATCACTCCACTCATCATCAATGATTAATATATTGTGTTTCACACTTATCTCCTTAAGAAATATCGAAATTTTGGCAAATAAAGTTTAGTATGAGCAATTCCTCTCAGCTTGTCAACGCATGCTTTGACGCTTCCACCTGTTCTCTCTATGCAAGCAATAGCCGAGTGTTGTCCCAGCCTTATTTCTCTATTATCAGTTTTGTTTGCAGCCTCAAATATAAGATAATCACCATCATTTTCATCTTCTATCCTCCACCACATGTGGGCTTGTTCTATAGAGGTATTGCTATCTTTAAATGGATCATATATTAATGAAGATGAATACAATGCATTAGCAAAAATATACTCGATTACACTCTTGTAAAAACAATCGCAATAAAACCATTTTTGATTATCAATATTTGTTATCGACTGATGATAGATGGGTATATGATTATTCCATTCTATTGCTTTCTTACTATTTTCCTCTAAAGAAACCCATAATTTAATTCCGCTTAAATGTTTCCCAGTTTTTTGGTAATAATTTATTTTTTTTGTTACTATTTTACCCCATTTGTTTTCGATAGCCTGCAAAGTATCTGAAACCACTCTATTGAAGTCGGTCGATTTATCAATATGCGATAAAATTGATTTGTTTATTCTATTGATGACTCCTGATTCATCACCATAAAGATAGGAGTGCAACTTATTGCCATATGAATTTGTAGTATTTTCAGATGAAGTCAAACAATTAGTATATTCGAATAGCTTATCTATTTCATAATAGTCAATTTCAAACACGAACAAATCTTGCGATAGACATTTTATTATTCCATACAATTGTCTTAAATTATTTATTATATTAATCATTTTAATTGACTTGTTGTCAATTTTGCCATTAGCTAAATCATCTAAATTTTGTTTGAATTCAGTCTTATGGGTTTCTGCACGATCTGGATGATATGGGTTGCTTATAAAAAGAGCTAGTAGGGTTGCAATATGTTTTTCTGCATCAGCGGGCCTCTCAAGTGAGAGATAGTTATTGATTTCAATGTCGCCAGCATCTTTTTCGAGAACGTATTTATCTTTTGTCAGTAATTCATACCTGTTGCAAAGATATGAAACAATAAAGATAACATCGATATTACCCATCACAGTTTCTGCAATTAATTTGCGAGCAAATACCCACAGATCTCTTATATATATATTTTCTAGCAGTGTAAAACTTAGGCCAGCAAAAGCGGTAAAAACTGTCTCTTCCTGTCTCCCCCATAGCCATTCAAGCAGTTTTTTATATCTTTCAATAATTTCACTTTCTGTCATTTCATCCATAAACAGGAATAGCTGGCTAGTGAGTAACTCCAGGGCTGCATCAGGATAGTTTTGGTTAAGTTTCTCAGCTTTTTTTACTGCAACATCTATCCTCGGTGTGAGACGCGTTAATTCCATAACAAGTGAAGTCGCCGCTGTAGCGTTTGTGAATTTCAAACGTTTTTCTATTGGTTTACCGTTTATTGAGCGTCTTGGATCGACTCCAAATGTTATTTCAAGTGGCGGATCAATATTACTGGTTGTTTGAATACTACCATGATACCATTGAGTATCAACATCGCGAAGTTTCCATATCTCTATCCAACTCCTCAGACGTCGGGAAATCCTGTCCGACGAACTCCGGTCACAATAAGTTTCCGCTACGGCCAGAGCTTTACAGAGCGAACATTTTCCATGACTGCCCAAACCCGGAACATCCCAGCGCCAAAATCTTTTGTGTCTTTTAAGAAAATTATTAAATACTTTTTCCTGTACAGGAAGCCCAGAGCGATCCAAAACTACGAGCAGATATACAGGTTTCTTAGCGCCCATAGCTTGCAATAACTGGGTAGTTTCCCGTAGATGCTTGCCGCTGATTGTACCATCATCAAAAAGAACAACACTCCATTCTTGCCAACCATATTTGGTCAATATATGTTTGATACGTTCTTTAACAAGATATGAAGCCAATAAAGGAGAAACTGTTTTTCGACCTACATACTTGATAGGGATCATACCACCTTCAGGCAACATATTTCGAAAATTTGAATCTTTCCTGATGCTGTCAAATAGTGTATCAGTAACTGGATGAGATGGATAAACCAAAAACTGGGCTTTTGCGGAAGGCGAGCCAACAAAAAAGGTTTTAAATTGTTTCTGCAACCAAATATATAATGGTCCTAGTTCCTGAAAAGAGAAACGAAAGGCAAGCCTCATATTAATTGTCAATAAGTCATGTCTACTCCCATAATGCCAATGACCTATTTTAAGAATACGAAGCCGGTTAAAATCGTTATATGTATTTTCAGGAGATCGTTCGTAATAAGGTTTGTCAAAATCCAGACTTCCATCCTGATTTGGTCGATATCGGAGAACCGATACCGATTTTTCACCATATCGGGCTATGTAGGATGTGTTAGTAATACGACGCCAAGGCTGCGCATCGTGCCTTTGTTTTTTACTAGCATGACCTGGCAGCGATGATTTCCAAAGTAAAGCGACCAAAGGTTTAACTGAAAATGTTTGGCCCACCTCAGCATGACAAAAGACATGCAGTACCTTTTGTCCTTCGCTTTTAACCCAACGTTCAAGTGTTTTACCAGTAACAACAATACTGCCCACTATTATTTCAGGATGTCCCGGTTCAATTCGGCTAGATATCGCCGCTTCTCTGACAAGAGACAGGACGAGATCATCGGCAGGCTTTGGTCGATGTCCTGGAAATAAAGCTAAGCACCTTTTTATGGCTCTTAAACAGGCATCGTATTGAGGTGGATTGATAAGGGCGACAGGAAAATCAAGATATCGAGGGAGGGTGATCTGTTGATCCAGGTCAATGCTTTCTTTCCATATAACTGATCGTTCGAAAAATGGGTTCATTCCTGTTGGAGAGTCAGATTCCCAAAAAATAGTAGAATCCATCTGGCGAAGCAGTAAAGCAAGATCAGCCATTGAAAAACTATCAAAATCATCTCGGGTTCGAAATACATCTTGAGCTTTCTGTGGCTCTGGCGTGAATTTATCGTTACCTTTACTGGTCGATAAACAACAAATATCCCAATGGTCAGAAACAATAAATAAATTAATAACTGTATTTATATTAACATTAACAT
Source organism: Desulfarculaceae bacterium (assembly GCA_963675675.1). Lineage (GTDB taxonomy): Bacteria > Desulfobacterota > Desulfarculia > Desulfarculales > Desulfarculaceae > Dethiosulfatarculus. The sequence goes on along the minus strand of OY776512.1, from coordinate 3,895,314 downwards.
GTCTTAATAACTCATATAGTATCAATGTTTGATAAGTACTTATATCAACTATATACAAATTCTTACAACAAATTTTGGAAGACACTTGTCTTGTACCAGCGACCAAACCCAACCACGATGCAACATCTACCTTATTAATGGTTTCAGGAGGTCGCAAAACAATAACATCATAAGGTGTTTCTTTTAAATTAGTCGGTTCCGGAGCAAAACAGTTATTATCTGTACGACGATCAAAGCAAGCGATATTAATATCTTTATCCTCATAGATAGAGAATAACTGAAGTGCTTTTGTTATCTCTTTACGCTCTTTGATTCCCGGGCTTATACATTGCTTTGGGATTTCACTTTCTTTGCTGGGCTGCATTGAAAACGCATAAACAGTACCAGTAACTGGAATTAAATGACCATACTTTAAAGATTGCGATATTATTGATGGAGAAATATCTTTTCGTGAGTATGTGTTATCATCTTTCCAAGGGTGATGCTCGCCTACCCAACACCCTGAGTGATTCTTTTCGTACGAGTACATACGGCAATGATCATTATCCAATTCTAAAAGATGACCTAAATGGCGTAGCCCTGTAACAGAAGTACGAGTATCATCGTGCCTTGGTTTGCACGAAAAAGATGCACGGAATATTCTACTGCAGATTGATTCGAAACGGTTTTTCTTTCCCTGTGCCTTTTCCAGTTGCTCAATAGCTTCTACATCCTCTTCAGGCGCAGACCAGTTTTCAATGTTACTTGTAAGACCAACTCCAGTATCACAAATATACAATTCAAACCACTCCGCATAGTGGTTGGGGCTAAAGGTGCTTTGGCCGTACAGGCTAATTGTTTTTTTGTCAAATAGTTCGCACCATGCTGTGGCTTCACTCTGTTTGGGCGGTCTGGCGGCACGCACTCGTGCATAAATACCAGCGAAACATTTATTACCGTCTGGATGAGAATGCTCGGCAATATTAAGGATTAATTCAAATAATATTTTGCGCACCTTCTGGTAAAGAGCTTCGCATGATAAAGGATCAGCAACAATAGATGTCTGATCTATCCGGCCTTTCATTTCATCGAATAATTCATCTACTTTACTCTGTAGGGCGGGCAAATCGTTTTCATAATGTTGTACAGGAATAATCCGTGCATCAATGCATTCGGCATTGTGGAAATAGGAAGGAGTTGAAATATGAGAAAGCCGCAGAGACAAATTAGCAACATCAAAGTCTGGTTCATCTCTCCCTTTGTATTTGAAATTTACATAATGTCCAAATGTTGATAAAAAACCCTGTGTTGCAAAAAATTTTAAAAATATTAGATGATCCCTATTGTTTTGATAATTATCTATATCCCCAAGGTTAATTGTTATTCGGTCTTTTTCAATACGCGATTCTGCCAGTAATAAACCAAGACAAAGAAGTGGAACAGGATCAGCCCATGTGACCTCCTCTAAGTTGATTGTACACTCCTGGATTTCTTGATTTAATAAAATATTTTGTAAGATGCCTAAATTTGATTGCCCTGAAATTTCATTGAAATCCATAGGCAGTGTCCAAAAACAATTAGTAGCATCAGAAGTTGGAGAATATTTTTTATCAGAGGTTATTTTTGAATATACAATCATAATATTTCTCATTCAGCATGACAATTGTTAAATATAGTTATATTAAATAATACATAATCTACTAAATTCAGCCTTAACTCACAGGTAAGTTGTGTTTTGTACATGCCATACTCTTTTGCAGGCTTGGTATTTGGCTGCTATAGACCTTTCGAAAATCAGGCATGCTAACTCTGATTTACATTTTCCAAAGTCATCGTTACACACGATATCTGAATAATCAGGTAACCACGCTTGTATAAAATCACTAATCAAGCCTTAAATCCACATGATATCTAATATTCAGATACAATCCTAAATTAGGCGAACTTCAGCACATTAGTTTTATAAAGGGTCTATAGGGGGCAGGTGGGATATTCACTATCCAAAAGTTGGGGTATTCTGATGAAGTCGAAAGATGGATGTTAAAGAGTTCCCCACGCATGTGACATCCTACTAAAAATTGTAGCCTATAGTCAATTGTTTATATTTGGCAATGCTAAAGCCCAAAACACCCTTAAATTTAAATTAGGTAGAAGGGCGACGTTTTTTGCGAATAGAGTCAATGTAGGACCTGACCATATAAAGGCCGAGGTGTTATCGTTAGATAAAACGTCAGTTTTCATCATGACATTCCCTAGTACCCATAAAAGCGAAGTAAAATTCGTATTCCTACCTGGATTGCTGTTTGACACCGTAGAGTGATAATTCAATTCGAACCCTTCAAACACTTTCAATTCAAATCAGGCTTACCCATTCCGTCTTATTATTACCAAACATTTTGCGAATCATTTGTGTTATACCTATTTAATCGGTATATAAGAAACAGAAAAGATCGAGTACTTACTTTTTGAATATTCATCCTGATCCTCAACCCTTTAGAGAAAGGCTGCCCAATATGGCCAGGAAAACCGTTGATGAAGACAAACTCATGGAACTGGTAAATGCAAATACCCCTGTTGGCGAAATTGCAAAACAACTTGGTATCGACAGTATGGCTTATGCCAGGACCAAAGTTAAGGAAGCGCTTGCCAAGAAAGCTGCTGCTGATTACCCAGATTTATTCGTGGGTAAGGGCGGCATTGTTGCTGGTGCTACTCAGATCCAGCCCAAGCTCACCAAAAAGGGCGCTATCAATCTGAATAAAAAATTGCTGGACTCTTGGGATGTGAAACCGTCATTCGGAACTCCAGTGGCTATGAAGGTTAGCAGGGATAAGACCAAGATTACTTTGCTGTTGGGTGATGAATCTGATTAATTGACGAGGAATATGCTGAGAAAAACCCATGGCTTTAGGGCTGTGGGTTTTCAATTTTCACCTAGCCTCATATGCTTTGCCAACTAGTGGTTTTTGCAACATGCTGATTATATTGAAGATGGTTAACTTTGCTAATATCTTCGGATGAACACTAATAAAATAATAACACTGTTATTACGAGTTCAGTTTAATCGACTAGAATCGTGCAATAACGCCGTTATTGTGATCCCTGCTGCTGGTAATAGTTATGGTATGGCCACAAATATTGAATATCTACGGTCATGCTAAAATTAAAGATAGGATAATAATTATTGAATTGGACTCTTTCAAGAATTCATTCAGCAGTCTTGAATTTTTTTCAATTGGAAAAATCTAATAAAAGATCATAATTGGTGAACACCATGCAATCACAAGTTGGACCATAATGACACTTTAATGAATGGCTCCACAACATCTCTTATACTTTTTCCCAGATCCACATGGACAAGGCTCGTTCCTACCGATCTTTTTACTTTGAAGAGTGCGTCCTCCACTCTCAACAAAAAAAGGTTCACCGTCGGCAAGTGAGCGTTTGAGGTCTGTCAGCACAGGCTCAGTTTGCTTTACCGTAACAGGAGGGCCATCCATGTGTAAATGATAGTAGATTTTATCAAAGAGGCTTGAGTATTCAGGATTTAGTTGCAGGATATCAGCGCGAGATTCAATTGCAGAATCGAAACTGCCATGCCTGATGAAAAAACCTGCGTAATCGAGCTCATCATCGGAGAATAACTTTCCATTGAGTTGGATTCGTTGCTCCAAATACTTTCTAAGTTCAGCTGGTCCCCAGCCGAAATAGGACCAAGCTTCAGCAAGATTACCGAGATCTAAGATGTTGACTACCCAAGGATAAGAGTCGCTTGCATCCTTTTCGAGCAGAAGTGCAAGGTTTGTAGCAAGCGGCCCATAGTTGTCACGAGTCACGCAGACACCAATAGGTAGCTTTGTGTGGTCTGGCAAAAGACGGCCAACTTCGCAGCGCCGCGCATCGTATAGTGGTACAGCTTTACCGGCCTTCAATTTTCGAACTATACGATTACCTTGTTCGAAGGCCTTCTGAATTCCTTTATCGGCTCTGAACGCGTCTCTAAGTCGTATGAACGCTTTGTCTGGGTCCCGGAACGGCTCGATTGGCGGCGCAGCCTTCGCCTCAATTAGTAGAAACAAGCCTTCGTCAACCACAATCACGTCATGCTCGTATTGACAGTCGGGGGTCTCATATACCTCGAACCAGATAGACGCCTTAGGGCTCAGGAAGGATCTTATTTTTGTTAACGCTTCCTTTTCCAACGCCTTATCCCTTGAGCGAAGAAATCTATCGCGGACACTATTCTGTAATAGAGTCTGTTCCCCCACAAGAAGTACGGCATTAAAAAGCGCGTTTATTAATGGGCAGAAGGCTTCTGTGTCGCTGACCCTAATCAACGGTCTTACTTCATAGATGCTTTTTTCTGTAGGGTAACTGATTTCCGGGGCTTCTCCGCGTTGCACTGAGAATTGGTCCCAGAAAATGCCAGCTATTCCAGGAAAGGCTGCCTCCAATTTTGGGAGAGAAACAAGTCCCAGATCCTTCATACCTGAAATCAGATTCTCGGCCTTTTCTAGGTACGATGGGTCGCAAACGGCCTCCTCCAATGCCTCGGGCGACAATCCCTCCTTCTGTACCTTGTCTAAAATTATAAGTCGCTCCCTGTGTTCTGCACGTACCGACACTTGAAGGTCGTCCAGAGATTTTTGCAGTTGATCGGCTATCCACTGACAAATAGCGATTGCTTGGCTAGCGCTGATTCCAAGTGCTGTGGATAGCTCTGCGTCGAATGGTGCCAAATAAAGCCTTACGCGCTCTACTACTTGATGGACAGAAGCTAACAACCCACTATTGAAGTAGTGAAGAAAAGCTAACATGGCCACTTCACGCACTCGATGCCACTCTGGAGCTAGTTTTCCAAATTCCTCCTTAGAGGGCATGTATAGGGACATGTAGGCAAAAAACAGATTATCGAGAATGGGTTTGACTAGATCCCATTTATCGTCATCAAAATCAACAGGGTTCTCTGGTTCTTGTCCAGAGAGCAGAACAGCTAAGAGAAAAGGAATCTGTTTGGCAGGAGATACAAGATGGCCTGCGGGATCGGAGCTGTGCGCTGTACTCATATGGTACGTGAAGCTCCACTGTGCAACAGAATAAGTAGAACAAGCTCCTAGGAGGCGTCGAAGCTCAGTCAAACCACTCGTGATCTCCTGCTCAAGATTTTTTTCTATATTCATCACTAAATAGTTGGGCTGTTAAAGTAGCGCTGAAAAATAATTTAAGATTTCAGAGTATTAACTTTTCACATGTTGTGTCATACTGGTCGATATTAGAATCTCATTCTAACTGTCGATTCATCAAACTTTTGAGCATTAACAATACTTGCATGATGTTGTAGCTTTTATTTCATTTACATTCAAGGCAAGGATAAGATCTTTTTGAAGGCCAATTCCCAAAAATGCATACACGATCCTAGAGTTATGGAGTTAAGAATTTGTTGCCAGTGGCATATGAAGTATTAATTCTCTATGCACTAGTTTTAATATTTGGAGCTTCTGCATACCTTACTTCAGGAAGTGGATCATTATTGAGAATATCCAACCATTTTTTTACTGCTGGATTATCCCTGTACTCACCTTTCGACATGGCCATAGCTAAATGGGCACAACCCCAGCGCAATTCTGGAACCTGATTGAGGAGGTTATCATCTTCGAATTCACGACCATAGTCAAGTTCCACATGTAGGAGGTCTAATCCGTGCAAAATCCACTTAGCTATTGCTTCACGATATTCATGAGTGCCTTCTTGGAAAATCCAACATGCTGTTAAGAGTGATCGCATCAGGATTCCTTTGCGGCGAGAAGCAATTGAGATGCCTATTTCCTGAATAAGCCCCATTGGCGGGTTAGGAACCTCTTTGTTGCTATCCGTGGCGCATTTAATCCAATATTCTAGGCCGATAAGTGCTTTTTCTGCTTTTTCGATAGTATCTGAAACCAAATTAACGCGCATAGACTCGATTATATTTTCAATTCTGCTGGGACATAGTTTGGCAAGTCCAGCGTATAGTTGGAAAGCTGGCGTTCCAGTTTCATTCAGCTCCATAACTTTGGCATAGAGTTTCTCTACGGACTCGGATGGCAAATTGATTTTTGGAAGGATATGTTGAAGGCCAGCAATTTCGGTGCGATGGCCATAGGGCTTTCCAAAAAGGTTAGTTGGGTGATTGTCAGGTACAACTGGATCATTAATCCATACATCTACAATGCTAGAGAGATTAGACCGCTCATCATCATTCAAAACCAGAGCTTGTTTATGATGGTTTAACCCCATTATCGCATGCGCCACCTGGGTAAAATACATGCCCACTACTACATTCGCGGGCAGATCTGGTGAGCTAAGCCATTTTTTCCTAAAGTGTTTTTCAGCAATACAGGGCTCAGGTTCTGGTAACAATAGAAAAACCCAGTCATATGATAATGCTCCACTGGGCATTGCACATTCATCATCGAAATCAACATTCCATAAAGCTTGCGCCAATTGTTCATTCTCTTGATCTGTCAACCGGTTCCACACCGATAACGAGATGAGTCTCCTGGCCGCTCTTCTTCTTGCCTCTCCAGTACTGCGCAATCCACGTAATACCAATTGAACGATCTCAACCCAGCGTTCTTCTGTCTCTGAGTTTCGTTCCGGTACCGGAATATCAGCATCACCTGGAAGAAGGTCTCCAGGTTCAGGACAATCACGCTCGCAATTCTCTAGTCCGTCTAATCCCGCAATTGGTGAACTTAGCACATCGAATACAAATCCAGCCCGGTTTTGTGGGGGCAATGCTTCCCATGCGCGAGTCAACAGGTTATTGGTGGCTCTTTTGAGCCAGAGATGTGTAGCAAGTATCGGTGTGTTGCAATAAGTCAGCGCTCGCTTAAATATTACTTCAGCATCGGCAGGGGAAAGGCGCAGAACAAGCCTTGATAAAGCTTCTAAAAGCACACGTAATCGTGTTACCCAAAAATTGAAGTTTCCCGATGGGCTTGTGGCTTCAGGTATTACATGATCTATGGCCCTTTTAACGAGGCTGGTTAATGTTGAAACTGCATCGTCTGATAGCATCGCCATCCGGGCGCGACTCCAAACGTGAGTAAAGACGGCGTCATCTTCGGAGTTAGCTATCCGCAAAGCTAAACGGGCAGCAAATTGATAGTTATAAATGGTCAGGGTTTCTGCTGCGTGTTTCAGCAGGTCAGACCCTATTGCGACATGGGCGGCTGATGGCGGCAAGCCAGCAACTTCACAAAGCCTAATTGCCCTGTGGGCGTTGATCCAATTCCTATATTGTGTATTGGATAGGTCGACTGTTTTTCCTGGGCGAGCACCTAAATCAAATAGAGTTTTTTGCTTTTTATCAACACGTCCCTGTAAATCATCAAGTAGGTCTTGCTTTTGCCCAAATGCGTCGCATTGTAGCGCAGAAAGCTCTTTCAAGCGTTTGAAAGGGGAGGGTATTTCGACTTTTTCAACAGGTAATTGTCGAAAGCCACGCTCAATTGCAGCTGCCTGTAACAGAGTCCATCCTTCTCTTGATTGCCCAGCGAGTGACGAATTTTCTCGTGTGTTTTTGCGGGTAATGGCTATACTTTGGTTAATAAGCCGAATCGCTTCATTTTCACGATCAACCTCGTTCAATATAGCGGCCTTACGGGTCATCCAAATGGGGTCGCAGTTTTCGGTTCGCCATTCATTCAATAATTCTTCCAAGGCTGCATAATCAAGTTCAAATAGCGCCCACAAACATTTTTCATGATGGATAAAGTGGGCTACATCAGGATTATCATCATTAAACGGTTTGAGGCATTCTAAGCGGTAAGTAAAAGTATCCCGGTCAAAATCCTGTCTAGCCACAGTAAGCATAGCCATAGCCAAGTGAAGCCAGGACTCTCTAATCTCTATCCAGTTGCGAGACAGTTCTTCAGTCCCGGCTATTGTTTTGGTTTGGTAGTCAATTTCTTGTAATACTGCTTGAATCGCCTGCTCTATATCGTTAGTCAGAGGTTCTAGGAGCTTTTCTTTCCGCCAAACCAACTCCCGCAGTACCATTAATCGCTCAACGGTAAGCAATTCGGGTAGGGATTTTATGATCACGGCCTCCCAGCCGGTCATATAGTACTCAATTAAGTGATATTTCGAAGGAGGTATTATTAGCCAACCCGGATAGACTTCACGGTTGTGTCTCCAACTATGGGCCAATGCTTTAACGTGTTCAGGTGAATTAGCCAGTTTGTCGCCCGGACCAGGAGGCTTTGGATCCTTAAGTGGTTCTTTAAATGATACAACTTCAACTGGACGCAATTTATCTGGAATTTTTTCGCGCTTCCAATCCCTTGGTTTTGGCCAATCGGTCACATCATAGGGACGGCCACGCTTCAATGTGTGGAGTATCCAATCAGTTGCTAAGCGATGGCGTAGATGATCAGGCCAGCTATTGACATTCGGATGCTTTGCAAGGTCAATTGGCACCACATGGCGATCTTCAAGCATTCTGCGCTGGTGCGTGGACAAGTCCAACCAGCCAGCCAGATAGATTTTTGGTGTTGAAGATCCAAGGTTATCCCGCACCCATCCAGACCATTGCAGGAAATTTGGATCATCACCCGAAAAGCCAATTAAGCAGAATACGCTTTCCATCATTGCCTGTTGAACTGTGTTGACAAAGGGGGCGAAGCAGGCCGGATATGTGCGAAAGTCCTCTTCAGTGTAGATAAAAGGGATATATGCTGGAAACGATCCATGTAGTTTGATTATGCGCGGCTTTGGAACTGATGGAATTTCATCCATAATATGCACTACACCATAAGCCCGTTCGACTACATCAACGCGAGTGCGTTCTAAAAGCGTATCCCAATTGGTAGTAAAGATATCTCGCCAGGGGAGCTTTAGCAGACGCTCGTGAAGATCGCCGGGCACGTATTCATTATCCGGTACACTTTTCTTAATAAATGTATGCAAAGCCTCCCGTCCAAAGACGGCTTCATATTCCTGGGCCAGGCGCAGATAATTGCTGTTACCTGATACTCTATTCAAAGCTCGCTTCAGATTATCGCCTTTTTTGTCAGGATAGAGTTCCTTGTACATCATGGCTACAGTATCCCGCCAAACAGGAAATTTTGGAGCACCTGGCCCTGCTTCTTGAGCATTACGGCTGAATCCGCTTCCAACCATCACAGAAGCGCCACTCTCTGGGCGATTCCATAGAGCATCGCGGATACGATTGATGTGGCTTTGATCAGGAAAGGTCATGAAGTTCCCCCGATTCGTAAAGAAAATCAGTTAAGATCTGGGTCAGGGTATAAATATCTTGCCCAATTCAGTCTGTTTTGGGCCTACTGTGCTCCAATACGCTGTCACTTCCCCGGAGAGCTTGCCTTCTTCCAATCGCATATTGCCGCTCAATTCCATCCGTCCTGGCCAGTCATCCTGATTTGAATCAAGGATGTCTTTTTCTCCGGTCATAGTCCACACGAGACGGTAATTTTCCCGTTCAAGAAAGTCGCAGAATATCGCCTTGTCCATCAATAAACACCGTGGACCAGCTTGGCGTATCGAGGGGTCTTGAGCTACAAGTCCACCAGATTTATTGAAAAATGCCCCCTCCACCCCACGCCATGACAGTCCCATTGTTGCCGCGATCCAGTCTGCGGGCAGATGCATGGAAATTGACTTTTCTATGGAACAATCATACCCAGCGTCTTCCTGCAGGTATTCATCCACAGTAACCAAAACCTCGCACGGCAACTCATCATCATGACCTTTTGTCCAGCCATCGTGGTGATGATAAGGGGTGTTTAGGTGCCCGAAGGCTGGAGCCCAAAAATACTCTCCCATGAATACACTTGACCAACCTTGCGACTCCGGCATCCTATTCCGAACCAGATTGTGATCTCTCGCCCACTCACAAAGGTTTTTTTCATCATCTGCTTTAACCAAAAAACTCCTAAGAATGTACCAGATTTTGCGTTGGGAAAAAGAATAGTCGCTCTCTTCCGGCGGAGTAGGTTCGGCCCAGCTGTAGAGACAATCCAGTACGAGCCACTCACGGCCCGTATTAGGATCAGTCACGATTGGCAGTTTTTCTATGGATGGCAACAGGTCTAGGTTTTTCCTCCACAGGATTTCGTCTTGTTCGTCATGCCAAGCAGTAAATGATGAGGGAGCCCACCATGCTGTCGAATGAGGTTCAAGTTCTGTATGATCAGTACCCTTGATCACACATGACGGGTCAATATCTCGAAGGTTAACCTGCCATGGTCCATCATAAATTTCTGATTCATCTGACCATGAATCCTTGCGATACTCCAAATTATCAGCTACATGAGCAAGAAATTCATGCCAGGCGATCCATTGGTATTTTTTGCCCATGCGCTCAGGTTTACGGGAAGATCTGCCATGTGGGGAAACCCGTCGATCAAATCTACCGAAGAGTTCGACGGTCCAGCCAAGGTCTAGCACCCTTTTTAGTATCCATCTTTGTGCATACACGACCGGATAAGCAGGTATGTCCTTTTCTCCCGAGGGAGCATTGAGGTATGGAACAACCACTTCATTGAATAGCGCTGTCTTTTTCTTTTTTATGGTTTTGCGAAAATCTTGTTCAACATATTCAATAACAGCTGCAAGATCATCATCGTTAAGTTTGTGGCCATCAATATCGGATTTTTCAGATTCTTCTAAACTGCCATAAAACTCCGCTTTTTGCCTTGTTTCCAAATATCGGTCCCAAGCCTTTGTTTGTCGTACTGTAAGTGACTCGACAAATGCTTCGTATTGTTGCTTTGGAGTTGGTTTGGGTGGGATTTCCAACCTGCGCTCTGTCCAATACAGACCCCGCATGTCAGAGCCAAGTATGTACCGGGAAAAATCTCCAAAACCCGTGACAGAATTAAAGATAGTGTGAAAAGCTAATTCGTTATCGGGCGTTTCTGGATTGCGTTTGCCAAGTTCCTTGATTTCTTCCTCTGATGGAATTTCTAGCGGCCATTCGCTTTTATACGGAGGCCGAATCTTTTCTGCCTCAAAATCATTTAACTCCAACCCATCACGAAGAGCGACTTCAACAACACCTCTGGCATAGTCCCGCAACAGGATGTGGCATGGAGGCGTTCCTTCTTTGAAAATCAAATCATATATAAGCTGTGCAAGAGTTTTCTTGGCCTCAAGATCAGTGCTTCGCAAGGCACATCCATAAGCAATCGCGTATAGCCGCTCCAGCACATAGAGGTCATTTACTTCTGAAAAATCAGGAATCACCTGACACAAGACATGAATCTGATCAGTAAAAAGATTTACCAGGGCCTTTGTGGCCCGGTCCCGAAGGAAACGATGGGATGTGCTTAGGAACCAAACCAGCGCTTTGCCCGCCAGGCGAATAGATTCATCTGAAATATGTGTTTTGCTTTCGCTCGCCCACGCCCAATCTATTAAGCTGACAATGGAGGAGCGTTCTTCGTCATAACCATGGAACAGATATATGGACCACCACGAATCGCGTACCGCCATCTCACGAGCGATCAAATTTTTATGTAGGAAATCTGCATTATAAGGATGCCCAGGATTGGGAGCTATTGTGAGCCAGGCATCTACCAGCTTGCTTTTATAGTAGCCTTCCGGCCACAATGTACTATTGATATATTCGAGACATTTGTCAGAGATGGTTTTGGGATCGCGCCAAATTAGGCTTTCGATGAAAGCCTCACAAACTGAATTATCATTTTTCAGGTTAGGTAGGAGTTCAAATAATTCAGTTTGGAGTGTCTCAGGTCCTTGAATGGCAAGTGCTTCCAATAACCCCCTATTTCGCAAACAAGCCATACGATCAGCGAACAAATTGCCAAGCGAGCCATCACTCGTGAATAGATTCCTGGGGTTTTCCTGGGGTTCACGCTGTTCAAGCAGAGCTTTTACGATTAAATGGTCTTTCAGACGTTCATAGGAAAAGGTAACTAAATCCTGATGCTGCCCGTCACCAATATATTGTATGGTTTCGAAGAGAACCCCTTCAGAGATTAGATTACGAAACAAGGATTTTTCAAAGCCCAGATTTGGCAGAATCCGATCACATATATTTCGGGCCTCTGACCGTGGGATACCATACTTACCCTCTTTAGCCATCCACAAGGCAAGTTCTTGAATGGCCTTGTTCACTAGGTGGTCCCTTGGGTCATAATCCAATAAAGCAGGTTTGGACAGTTTTAAATCTATTGAATCAAGAAAGAAATTGAAGATAGATGTTATTCCGGATAACCCGGGAGGTATTTTTGTAAGGGATTGGTTATGCAGGCCCTTGCAAAAAGTTCTGAGGAATAAAGGGCTTTGGAACTCGGGAGCCAGTATAGGAGTTGTGGGTAATTCTATGCCGTAAAATTCGAAAAACTGTTTGGCAGCCTTATATTCATGCCCGGCAAATCCATGATGTACGATCCTGGTTAAATCGCCGTGTATTGACCCCTCGGGAAATATCAACTCTTCATAAGTGTCTCGGACGCTGACCACCAAGCCAATCCACGTATAACGGGCAATACATTCCAGCATAGAGGGAAGATAACTCTCCCACGTATTTCGACCTGGGCCTTCGTTCAACGCATCTATTAAGATAATGGCCCGTTTTCCTGCGAGTTGAGCTGCCGCCTCCAAGGCTCCCAAGAACTCATCTCTATTGCAGGACAAGCCGAGCATGCGCAATATTTGCCCCCACGGCTCATCAAGGTTGAATCTAATTCCCAAAAGCAAAACGGCCGGGGCTTCTGACTCGATATGATTGCTCGCTGCATCACACAATAGATGTGTTTTTCCCAAACCAGCAGAGCTTACCAACAGCATCCTTGGATCATTCGCTAGCTTTGCATCATCAGACTTGGTGAACTCAATGAACGCATAAAGTTTTTGATCTAATCTGCGCAGATAATAACGAGCAGTTTCATATTGATTGTGACCGCTGAACTGATCCTCCTTTTTTGCTTTTTCATCACCTTCAATTTGGCTTGCATCTTTCTCAAGATCATGAGTATAGCTAGATAATTCAGAGGTTAGTTTGAGTGTGGCCCGAGCCAGATCCCGTAGATTGCACCAGTCAATCCTGCCCATTCCTGGCCCATCGTGAACCTTAGCTGCCTTGATTACCTGTACAATTTGCTGATTCAGGCTATCGTATGCTTCAGAAGTATCCTGCTTTAGAGTGGGGGATTTGAATTCTGACCAAGCCTTGCCAATATCTCCATAAGCTTTTTGATACCTTTCATAAAATAGCGATGATCTTGAAAGGGAATCAAACAAAGAGGATATGGGTAACTCGACGTTCAATTCCGGCGTATACCTGGGACCAACGGCAGGTAATGTCTCGGCCAGATGGTCTTTGAACCAATTTGGTGTAAATAGTTCCGCATTGAACCAGAAGTAGTTCCTGCCCCGATGTTCTTCGCGAGCTAGCCTTACCGCTATTTCATGGGTACCCCAATACTTGAACTGTACCTGCATTCTTTTTTCATTTGCCCATCCTTCCCACTTGGTTACACGGCTTTCCCATTGCTGGAGAAATGAGGTCTGATCTTCTTGCCTGGCATCAGCCCGGTCAACCGCCATACAAACGGTATAATGTTTCAAATTGGGATGCTTGTCGAGAGCGGTTTTGACCGAGGAGTCTACCTGACCCCATTGCTTTGAAGTCGGTGATGATGTAAAGAATTTTGCCTGCCACCCTAGCTCTTTTTCAGAGGGCAGAACCCAGAAGCATTCAACCCCAGCGTCAGGAGTTCCCTTTCTTATAAATCGACTGCCCATAAGGACATTTTCATATCTAGCCAGTTGGCATATAAGCTCTTCAAATGCTGTTTCCTGTGAACCATTCCAGGTACGTATTTTATTCCATTCTACTGGCACAAGTATTTACCTATAGTTTTATGTTTAATTAGTAAATAAGAAGATAATTATTTTGGCAAAATATGCTAAATATGCATTGATAAATCAGTGAAACTCAAGAAAGTAACTTTTTTGTCACTGGTCAATTTGATTAAAACATTCTATTGCAATATTTAACTTCGGTGATTTCAAGGATACTCACTCTGGAGATCAGCCATGTTATGGTGGTAAAACTAAACACTTATTGCATAATGCATGAGCAAGCCAGAACTCACGCTTTAAATAGAATCTTTAAGCAAAACAGAACTAAACGGCTCTGTGTACATTGGGATCATGTCGACAATATCCAATAGCAAATAACCATCCACTTTACTCAATACACAATCAATGCGTTGCCTGCTTTGGCTAACCCATAGCATGCGGCACATAATAACAGTGTTAGTGGTGGATGCATTTTCCCCCTCGAAATGACTTGTCCTATATTAACTGACAGATAGGCGCTTAGTCCAGTAAGAACACCAAAGGGGAGCCTACAGAGTGGGAAAGGGCTTGAAGCCCTAACGACTAGCTCGTCTTTTCAATTTAGACTTAGCTACGAGGGCAACGGCCAGTTACCCCAGCACCGCCCTCAACACCTTGTATATAAGCTTGCTTTGGTCATTGCTGGCATTGTCAAGCAAGCCCCGCACGTATTCCTTACCATGCTTCGGGTCTTCGCCTTCCAACAAATCGAACATCTCCTTAAAGTCCACCTCAAGTGAATTTGCCAAACTAATCAGAGTGTTAAAGGTAGGGTTTTCTTTACCGCGCTCGATGCCGCTGAGATACTTGGGATTGATCCCCACCACCTCGGCCAGTTCTTCCTGAGTGAGTCCCTTTTTCATACGTAGAGCTTTGATCCGCGCCCCAACCAGTTGTTTTGTATCCAAAATAATGCTCTCCCTTTGCGAAGCGGTTTTAATGGGACCATGTTCGCAAAAGGGAAGGCATGAATGAACAGTCTGAAGGACCGATAATAGTTGATAAAACCGTCCTACAGACTTAATATATGGTGCAACAGACAGAATTTAGCTAACTAATCAATCTAAAGGAAGGTGGAAAGGGGTGAGAGGGGTAACCAGAAATGTGCCCTGTTGGGGGGACACAGTTGGATTCACGGCTGAAATATGATGTCACTGATTAGCCAACGGCCCAGGGCGTGGCGTACTAAGGGAATCGGGGGACTACCACCGTGCTCACCCTGTAGATAGCCCCTTCCTGTCGCTTTAATAGCATACCTACCAAATTGGCAATGCTAAGCCCGTGGTTAAAATGGTCACTAACGCGTTAGTACATTAATAGGAGAGGGTGCCAGATATGCAGAGGGACAAAAACGATTACTTGGTCATCAATGACCGCAAAAATAGCAACGTTGATTTAACGGACGTTATCATATCTTTCATCAAAGGTTGTGGCCTGCCAAAAAGCAAGAGCATTTATTGCCTAAATAGCATTTCAGCTGATTACCTCAACAAACATAAAAAATTCTATTTAAAAATGGATTCGGATGAAATTCCTTTAGTAATGTTGAATAGAAGATCGATCTTAGGATTATTTACAGGACTGGTAATTACAAATAAGTGCATTCATTTTATTACTCTTAAAAATTCAATTTTTACCAGTGTGTGTCCCTGGCTTTTTAAGGGGCCAAAGGGGAAAGCATTTATTAACCAACTTGACTTGTTAGAAATTGCAGAACTTGACACATGTCTTGGGTATACATATATGGGCCATCAGCTAAAAATTAATAATGAAGTGATAGGGCTCATCAGAATTGGAATGGGAGTATTACCAGATGAAAAAGCATTGGCATTTCTAAATGGATTGTTTGATTATCTGGCCGATAATGAAATTGTTACAAACAATGTCAGAGAATATGCTTGGCAATAAGCAAGAGTAATTGACTTGTGTGAATTAAACATGTTGGGATTGCAGGCTGGATAGCGCTTGTGGTGTAAGGGGAATGTTTTAATGACACTTAGCAATAAAGCAATCAGATATGGTGTTTTGCTTATCGTGGTACTCGCATTGTTTGGATGTGGTAGTTCCGATCCGGTGAAGGATGAGTTTATTGATTACATCAGCAATCAAATTCCAAAGTTTGCTAAACTTGAATCAGATATAGTGGACACTTTTGATTCTGTTACAGGCGAAAACTACGATAATGATGAGCGGGTTGATAAAGTTTTAGATGAGACAGTATTGCCAAAATGTAGAGAACTGTTGAACGTTATTGTGGACGATATATCTGTCAACACTCCTGTAATGATAAAACTCCATGGTCTATATATTGAAGCTTATGATAGGTTTTTTGACGGCTATGCACTTTTGAGGGTGGCAATCGAAAAGGGAGATGCAGAAATAGTCTCTAAGGCAAATGAAAAATTTAGCATGGGCAGGAAATTACAACGACAATGGCTTACCGGAATCAATGAACTCAAGAAAAAGTATGGCATAGCGATTGATTGAAGATAATTTGGAATACAGTTTCTTTCGAATTTATTCATAAAAAATGAGCGCTCATAGCAGCCTTCTGCTATTCACTATTTAATATATATATTAAATACCGATGGGTTGCATGGTTATGACCTGACCATGCAACTCATTTGTTTTTATGGGCATTGCAAATACATCACACATTTTTAACAAGGAGAATAAATGAGATGGCCTGATGTGATTGTCAGAGTTGGAATCGAGGTTCTTAGATGGGTTTATGAAGAGATCCAAGAAAAACGGAGGAAAAAATATGATTCAAAATCAAAGTAATACGAGTGCTGTCAGCAAGTCCACTCTTGACCCCAAGTTCGTGATTACCATTGAGGGTAAGGATTTTGTCACCTACACCGGATTATTGCATGCCGCCCACCAAAGCGGCCTGGTCAGAGTCGAGACCGAAATCCTGCAGTATCCATCAGCGGAAAATGACAATACCGCCGTGGTTCGGGCGGTGGCCGAGGGTAAGGACGGCCAATTCTATGGTGATATCGGTGATGCCAACCCGGCCAACTGCAACTCCAAGGTCAGGCGTCATTTGCTGCGCATGGCCTCCACCCGCGCCAAAGCCAGGGCGCTGCGGGATTTCACCAACGTTGGTATGACCTCGGTGGATGAGCTCATGGATATGAGTGATGCAATCGATGTGGTTGCCGAGCAAAAGCCTGAGGTTCTCACTCTGGGCACCCAAAGGCCTGCAAACCCTAGCACGCCTCCCAAGGGCCGCCCTAAGGCTTCTCAGGACCGCGTTGTGATGAGCGAAGCCCAAACCAGGGCCATTGACAACCTGTGCCGCCGCCGTGACATTGCCGAAGATCAGCTTCAGGAAATGGCCAGGGAACAGTTCGGGGTTTCGGTGCAGGGACTGAACCCCGACCAGGCCGGTAACTTCATCCGTATGCTTCAGCAAGCCGCGTAATTAACCCCACATAACAAAAGGTGCCACTCAGACCGCGAACAGCCGGTCAGGGACCAGTGCGACCAAATCAGCCTAAAAAACGAAGGCTGCTTCGCTTTATAAGGAGGTGTCTATTGAATCTCCAGGAATTGAGAAAAAGCCCGCATTTGTCAGTTTCCAGCATCAATCAGTATGTCGAGTGCGGCCTGGCCTACCGCTTTGCCAAGGTGGATAAGGCCAAGCCCGAGTCCAATCCCGAGGCCCTGGTATTTGGCTCCACCATCCACGCCTGCCTGGCAGAATACTATGCCTGTTTGGGCCAGGGCGTCAGTATGCCCGTGGATGAGCTCATGGCTGCCTTTGAGCAGAAGTGGCAGAGCGTGGCCTACAGACCCGGCCAGGTCAGCTTTAAGGGGGGCAGTGGCCCTGAATTGCTGCTTGAACAAGGGAAAGCCCTCTTGGTCGTATTTCACCAGGAGGTACCCAAGGAAAACTGCCGGGTGCTTGGCATTGAGCAGCCATTTGCCTTCGGGCTCGATGGCCTGCCGGTTCCGATCATAGGGGTATTCGATCTGGTGATTGAAGACGAGGCCGGGGTGATAACCATCGTGGATCACAAGACCTGCGCCAAGGCCTACAGCGACCGTGAGATCGATGATAGCTTCCAGCTGACGGTTTATCACATGGCGGCCAAGGCTGACGGCCATGCCAACCGTGATGTGCTGCTGCGTTTCGATTGCCTGGTTAAAACCAAGGTCCCCAAGTTCATCCAGTATTACACCACCAGGTCGGACGCTGATTTCATGGCCGCAAAGCGTAAAATCCTGGCGGTCTGGGATGGCATCCAGAAGGGCGTCTTCATCCCCAACGATGCAAGTTGGCGCTGCAAGGGCTGTGGATTTGCCTCGCGCTGTAAGGATTGGTTCGCTGGCAAGGTGGAATGACGGCCTCTGGAAACACGGAATCCGTCCTCGTGTCCAGCACCAAATCCTATTGGAGTGGATCAGCCAATTGCATCCATTAGACGGTGGAATTGAATCCATTTCTCTGAAAATGCCTTTGTACAGGCCTGAAACGATGTTTTAAGCAACAAGTGGAATGGATTTCCTGTAGTGGAATCGGCCAAATCAGCCTGCGCGTTAGTGGAGTTGATGGGCCAGGTTAATTTCAGGATTCCGATTGATCCTATTAATTCCACCTATTCCATAGCCCCCATCTGAATGATCCAAAACAAAGTGGACGCTGTTCCACCACAGGCTGAGCCCCAAAGCAGTAATAACGGCGTTAGTACGGATCTCGTACCTCCCAATAGCCAGATGCAAAACCTTTGCCCCGCCATGCCTGAGTAAACCACACAATTTAATAAGGAGTAATATCATGTCATTGATCACCCTGGGTGATGTCATGGACCAGGTGGTTGCCATGTCGGCCAATCACCATGATCAGTTGGTTCCGGTCGACCAGATCAGCTTTGAAAGCCTGGATACGGTAAGAATCGGGGAGCGCTGCTTTGGCATGCGCCCCCTGGCCCAGCGGGCAATCGCCAACCGTTTGAACGTACCATATCCCTATCTGACCCGGTGCCCGGCTGAGCTTCAGGCCGAGCAGCTGGAGTATTGGCTGGCCCACGAGTCCAACCGGGAGCTGTTCTTCCGCTTAGATGGCCGCGAGGTCAGAGCCCTGTTCACGCCCCGTTACAAGCCGGTGGATAACATCGCGGTCCTGGACGCCCTGGAGCAGCACGGATATGACCTAGATACCAGGGTCCAGGTCAGCTTGGATAAGAACTTCATGAGTCTAGGCATCCCGGATAGGAATTCAGAAATCGATGTCTCTTCAGATCGGCTGAAATCAGGGGTCAGCGTCAGCAACTCCGAAGTGGGTTTATCCTGCTTCTCGGTATCGGCCTACTTCCTGCGCCTGGTCTGCACCAACGGCCTGATCATCACCGATAAGCAGGTGGCTGGTTCGTTCCGGCATGTTTCGGATACGGTGTTGGAACGGCTACCGGAACTGCTGGTCAACGCGGAGCAGGGCAGGCAAGTAACCCAGGAGCGCATCCAAATCTCCATGGATAGCGTGGTAGATGATCCGCCGGCCACCATGCAGGCCTTCAACCGGCAGTTTCAGCTCAATGAGTTAGAGACCGAGGCTGCGGGATGGGGCTGGGAGCAGGGTGAAAGCGAACAGAACATGTGGGCCGTGGTAAACGCCTACACCAAGGGTGCCCAGTATAATGCCCTTCCCGCTGAATCATCGCACCGGCTGCAAAAGGTCGGTGGCGAAATCCTGGGTTTGGTGAATTAGATATGGCCTCCCGATAGCCTTACGGCTTGAGGGAGGCTATCTTCTCTTCCCTGGTAACCTTTTATCGGCCCGGGTTTTCCCTCGGACATGTTTTGATTTCTTTAGCTGTTCCAGGTCAATGTCAAAATCCACCTTGGAGACAACGTCCTTGAGCAAAATATCAGGAGGGTATTTTTTGCCGTATCTGCCGTAGGTTATGTTTTCTTTTGTATTATGGCCCAACAGTTGAGCCACCTTATCTTCTGGTACCCCGGCCAACTTACAGGTGTTTGCAAAGGTATGCCGGAATGAATGGAAGACTTTTTTCCCACCGGTTTTCCCGATGCCAGCTCTGGGTAAGAAAGTACCGCTAAACCAGCGTGATACATAATGAGAATACCGGTTGCTTTGTTTTTTTAATTCGGGGAACAGCCTATCAGAACCTTTTTTCTTGATGGCTTCCACATAATCTAAAAAGCCTAGCTCGTCAATGAGTTTGGGATGGATGGGAATAAAACGTTTAGAAGCATTGGTTTTAACCCGTTTGTCTCCCTCATCGTTGACCTCAAAACACCAAATCCCATCAATTTGTTTGATATCATCAATGGCTAGCTGGCAAATCTCTTCAAGGCGCATGCCGCTATAAAGCCCGATCAGGGGAACCCAGAACTTGTAAGTCTGCTTGAAATTGTCAGGATTATATCCGGGGGCCTGAAAGATTGTTCTTAAGTCATCTTCAGTAAAAACACTACGTTGCTCATCGGCTGGCTGAACCGGTGGTGCTTTCAAGACATCGGTAAGCCCATCGCTGATATCATCGTAATTCGCCTTCAGCCAAAGCAGGAATGAGACAACCGCGCCGAAGTATTGTCCAATGGTGTTGTTTGACATCCGGTCGTTTTCGGGGATTTTCATGGCCAGCATTTCATCAAGGTTTTTGACTTTATACCTCTGTTTAATGCTGCGGCGTGCTGGCAGGTGCTCGACTACCCGCTTGAAATTCCTGATTTCTTCCTTGCTCAAGGCACTGATGGGGATATTGCCCACTACCTCCACAAACAAGTCAAGGCGTGGCCTCATATCAGCCTCAGTTCTTCCTTTCCATTCTCCCAGGCTAATTTTTTCTTTTTTGTAGGATTCAAGCGCATCATTCAATGGAATTTGCGGTCTGGCCAGGTCTTGTCCCGCTGTTGGTGTCGGCGAGTCTTTAGCTAGACACTTGTCCAGTACTAAATCTAGCTCATCTTCCAGGCCTTCGCCCGAGGCGTTTCTTTTTTCCTGCATGAAAACAGCGATCATGCCTTTTAGCAGTGATGAGCACAGTTTGCGGAACTCAAGCGATTCTTTGGGGATATCCCGGAGGCCTCTTTCTTCCAGGAATTCCAGGGCACCTGGCTCCACCAGATCATAATGGCCTTGCAGCAACTTTTCCTTATAAACCTCGATATCGTCATCAAGGCTGTTCAGGTATGCGGTGAGTTGTTCAGCCGACCAGGGCTGGGGCCGCCTGAGCCGTATCTCTTCATACTGGTCCAGAGCTTTCTTAACCCACTGGTGGACTATCTCCCTGATCTGCTGGTCGCTGAGTCCCGCCATTAACTCCCTCTCCTGCCGCATTAGATGAAATAGGGTGGATAACCTGGCTTTCATAGAAATAGACATGGTTTTGGCCTGGGTCAAGAACCCGGTGCGCAATGACAGGCGGTATTCGCGCTGTTTGAGGCGGGGACGCAGATCAGCCGGGACAACCGCCCTGAAGTAGTAGATGCTTCCGTGTTTGACAAGACAAGAAGGGGTGCTTAAACGACAACTGACTCCCATTTTGGCTCCGATTGTATCACCAGTTTGTGTGAAAATCGGTTAATAGGAGTCAGTGATCAGAAAGTTCGTGTGATTACGAACATTTATGTTGTTTTTGGTGCCGAAGGGGAGACTCGAACTCCCACGTCTATGCAGACACTAGACCCTGAACCTAGCGCGTCTACCAATTCCGCCACTTCGGCAAATCCGCTGTCACGAACGTGGGGAATTCTATATTCGAGTCATAAGGTTGTCAAGGGCTTTGTAACCCGATAGACTCCTGGGCGCGAAAAGATTTTTTTGATGGGAGAACCTGCAAAGATGATTGTGCTCAACGGGTTGGAAGAACTGCGGGAACGCTATGCCAAACCGGTCTTAACCATTGGGAATTTTGACGGTGTCCACAAGGGGCACCAGGCGCTCTTGGACAAGGTTTGCCAAAGGGCCCGGGCCATAGGAGGCACCCCCATGGCCATGACCTTTGAGCCCCACCCCATGCGGGTGTTGCGGCCCGCGGTGAACCTGCCGCTTATCACCCCTTTGGAGCAGAAGATGGAGCTTTTGGCCGCCCACGGGGTGGAGGTTGCGCTTTGTGTGCGCTTTGATCCCCATTTCGCCAAGCTTAGCGCGGACGATTTTGTGGACAAGCTACTGGTGGGCCGCATCCATGTTGCAGAAGTGGTGGTGGGTTATGATTTCGCCTTTGGAAACAAGGGCCTTGGCGACCTGGAGCTATTAAAGCAAAAAGGCGCCGCTGCCAATATTTTGGTGCACATCTTGGGCCCGGTGCTGGTGGGAGGCCGTCCCATAAGCTCCACCCGGGTGCGCCAGACTGTAAAGGACCGGGACCTGGACGGAGCCAAGGAGCTTTTGAGCCGCTATTACCGCATCGCCGGAAAAGTGGTGGCCGGTCATGGCCGGGGCGGACGGCTGCTTGGTTTTCCCACGGCAAATATAAAGGTGGCTGATGAGCTCTTGCCGGGCGACGGGGTCTACGCGGTATGGGTTGAATTGGAAAACGGGGGATTGGTTAAAGGGGTTACCAACATTGGACAGAATCCCACCTTTGACGCCGGCGGGCTTAATGTGGAGACCCACTTGCTGGACTTCCAGCGCGACCTATACGGCCAGCCTATCAAGCTGCATTTCGTGCAGTTTCTGCGGGGGGAAAAGCGTTTCTCCGGGCCGGATGGGCTCAAGGCCCAGATCATGCAGGATGTGCAAGACGCCCGCGATGCCCTGGTGAATCACATGCCGGATTGAGTAAGCTCGGCCAACAGCCTGCGGTAATAGATGTAGTTCTCAAGCGGCATGTCCTCCCGCACCCTTCCGTCGGCCAGGGGAATGTATCCGCCCAGCTCCAACAGCGGGGGCAGCTTGGCCGTGAGTTCTTGGCGTATGTTTTGTTTTGATCCCCGCATGGCGTCCAGGTCCAGTCCGCCGATGAGCTTCAGATCCCGTCCATACTCCTTTTTTAGCTCCAGATAATCCATATCCGCCAGGTTGACCTCACAGGCCCACAGGCAATTGTAGCCGAACTTGAGCATCTCGGGCACCAGCACCCGGGCGTTGGCATAGGTGCGCAGGATGATGTGCTTCACCCCGCGGCTTTTCAAAACCCGCATCAAAGGCTCATAGCCCGGCAGGATCAAGTCACGGTACATGCCGGGTGAGATGAGCGCGTCATAGCTTCCGCCGATGGGCTCGCTGAAAACCGCCGCATCCACCTGCACCTGATCAAGCACCCTCTCCGCCAGCCGGGCGCTGAAATCGCCCACGATATCCAGGGATCGGCGCACAAAGCCGGGCTCCCAGACCATCATTTTCATCAATTGGTTAAAACGCCCCCAGGCAAAGACCCCCATGGCCTGGAAAAAACCGCGGTGCACCCGCAGCATGACGGTGGCGTCGGGCTCCCGGCAAGCCTCGAGCCGGGCGGCCCAATCGTCCCCATAGCGTTCCGGGTCCAGATGGTCCAGGCGCTTGGCCAGGCGCTTCAGGCCCCGTGCGTCGGTGGGCCAGTCATGGTCTTTGAAAAGGGGCCGGGGGAATACGTCGGGCTGCAGCTCGATTCTGGGATCGGCCGGAGGCAGCTTGGCCAGCCGGGTTTGGGGGTCATGGCCCTGGGAGCGCCAAGCCGCAAGCACCTCATCCCTGATGCCCTCCTCAAAATAGGGAGGCCGGTCCAGCGGCGCGTCGGTCATTACGGCGTGAAAGCGTTGCTTGCCAGTCATGCTCTTGTTATAGCACTGTTGAGACGCCCGTTTGGCCATAAAACGCAAGCATGGCATATGATTCCCAAATAAATCTATCCGGACTGACGCACCTGGGCGGTGATCATGCCGGCCAGCATGAGCGCACAGCCCAACCCGGCCTTCAGGCTCAGGGCTTCATCCAGAATCAGCCAGCCGGAGAGAGCTGCCACCACGGTTTCCATGGCCAGGATGATGGCGGCGGCAAAGGGCGGCGCGTGCTTTTGGGCCACAACCTGCAAGGTATAGGCAACGCCCACGCTTATGGCCCCGCCGTAAACAATGGCCGGGGCGCCGGCCCAGAGTCCGGCCAGGCTGATCTCTTCAAGAGCCAGGGCGGCAAGCAGGCTGAAAACCGCGCAGGCCATGAACTGGGCCGCGGCCAAGCGGACCACCTGCATGCGGGGGGAGAGCCATCCGATCAATAGAATATGCCCGGCCCAGAAAAAAGCCCCGGCCAATTCAAGCAAATCCCCGAATGCTATGCTGAAATCATCTGTGATACTCAATAGATAGAGTCCCACAACCGCCAGCAGGGCCCCCAGCCAGCCGCATATGGGAATGCGCTGGCCCCAAAACAGGCCCAGGAAGGGCACGATTATGATGTATAGCCCGGTGATGAAGGCGGCCTTGCCCGCTGTGGTGTAAACCAATCCAATCTGCTGCAAGGCCGCGCCGCCGAATAAGAGCAGACCCGCCATGAGACCGCCCCAGAAAAGGGGCCTTTGCTGCATGAACCCGGGCAGCAGCTCTCGGTCCGGGTGCAGCCCGGGCTCTCTTAAGGCTATGGGAATCAGCACCAAGGAGCCCAGCAGAAACCTCACTCCGTTAAAGGTGTGGGGCCCCATATATTCCATGCCCACCCGCTGGGCCACAAAGGCGGTGCCCCAGATAACGGCGGTGATCAACAGCAGCAGTTCTGAGCGGTATACGGCCCGGTCCATGCGGTATTCCTCTTGGCGGTTGGGCAAAAGGACAGAGTCTCTGTCCCGGTGAGATTAGCGGCGCGGATCGGCCCTGTCAAGCCGGCGCGGAAGCGGCCCGGCCAAGGGGGCGGAGAGGGCCGGTCTGCCGGAAAGGGATTCACAAAAGCCGGGCCGCCGCTTCATCCAAATACCACAAATATTCGCCTTTGGGGCGCAGCATTGAGGCGGGCAGAGCCGGGTCCGGTTTGGCCCCGGGGCCCAGAATGCGGGCCAGGGTTTCTGCCTTGCCGGCCCCGGCCGCCAGAAACAGCACCCGCTTGGCCCCGTTTATGGCCGCCGGAGTCAGGCTTATGCGGGGCAGGTGGGGCTCAATGCGGCTGGGCGCATCGATGGGCGCGACCCAGCCGCTGTCTTCCTGCAAGGCCCGTACATGAGGAAACAGGGATGCAAAGTGCCCGTCCGGGCCCAGGCCCAGAAGCACCAGGTCGAACCGGGGCTGGGCAGAGGGGCCATAGCGTCTGCGCAGGATATCCTCATACAAGGCAGCCCCCTGCTCCGCGCCCATATGGCCCGGCATGGGGTGCACCTGTTTGGGGGGCAGGGGCCATTTGTTGCCGCCGTGGCTGAGCCAGGCTCCAAAGTTGCTCTGGGGGTGATCCGGGGGCACTGCCCGCTCATCGCCCCAGAACACATTCAGATAGGACCAGGGCATGATTCCGGCATAGGGCTCGGCGGCCAGCAGCTCATAGGCGGCCAGCGGCGAGCTGCCGCCGGAAAGAACCAGATCGGCCCGGCCTTGGCTCCTGGCGGTCTGGCGGCAGAAATTGGCGATGCTGTCAGCCGCGTTTCGGGCCAGGGATTCCGCATGGGGAAATACTGTGATTCGGGGTTTCATTAGCTCACCGTCCGGCAAGGGGTTTGCCTGGTAATAAACAGATACGGGGCGGGATCTCTTTCATGGCTCCATAGATGGTTTCGGGTTTGGAAAGAACCCCCCGCCCAAAGCGTTATGGAAGATAGCTTGGCAAGCTGAAAATACAATTTGGGTACAGATTTTTGAATTAGCATTACAAAATTGAGTATAGAAATTTGAACCCGCAAAATCCGGCCATAAAACAAAAAAGATCAGGGTTGGTTTAACAAGCTGAAACTGAATGTAAAAAAACAAAAGGTTTCATGATAACGTGTTTGGCACACATGTTGCTTCCTCCTTAAAGTACCTTTTTCTCTTTTTCCCCAGGGCACCCGGCGCGAAAGCGTCGGGTGTTCTGGTTGTGGGCCCCGCAAACCGGGCCTGGATGAATCTCCCCCGTTAAACCCCCATGAGTAATTCACCCGGGCTGCCAGACCGCCAGGGGTTGTGCGGAGGGGCGGGTTAACGTCCAAGCAGGTTGAGTATGCGCACCAAGAGCCCCTGTTTGAAGCGGATCGCATTTTGGGGGCAAACCTCCTGGCAGCAATAACAACGGATGCAGGCGTCATAATCAAAACTGGCTTTTTTGCCCTCAAGGCTGAGGCATTTTGCCGGACAGATGCGCATGCATTTGAGGCAGCCTTCGCAGTCCTCCTCTATCTGCACCGGTTTGGCCACCAGATGATGCCGGGCCAGGCTGTCTATCCAGCTTGGCAGGATATGCATGGTATCCAGTTTGGGCAGATCGAAATCCCGGCTGAAACTGTCCGGGGCGTCCCCGGCCAGCTCAATTTGGCCTAAGTCTTGGCTGATCATTCCGCGCTCAAGCGCCACCCGGTACAAGGGAAGTCTTTTCAGGGGAACCCCCAAGGTCCGGCATACCGCCAGGTCCAGATGTAGGGCATTGGCCGAGGCGGCCAGCATGCCGAAATGCTTCGGGTTTCCGTTGGACGGCCCCCTGCCGTCCATGCCCCAGATCCCGTCCAGAATGGCCAGCCCCGGACCCACCGCGCCGTATATGTCCATCAATAAAGAGGCGAAGACCATGCGGTCCAGCCCGGTCTGGTGATGCCAGGCCGCTTTGCGCTGGGCCACAATGCAGCCGAAAAGGTTTTTCACCGCCAGGGTCATGAGCATCTGGCCGTGGGTCTTGAGCTTGGGCAGGGTGATCACCACATCGGCCTCAAGGGCCAGGCGGGCTATCTCCAAACTGGCGTACAAAGAGCCTTCCGGGGGCTTGGCCGGGGTGGGGTGTCTCAGCTCAACCAGATCGACGCCCAGCTCTCGGGCCGCATCAGCCATGCCGGAGACCCGGGCCACCTTTTTGAATGGGTCAATGGCCGGGCTGTCGCCAATAATAGGCTTGCCTCCGGCTTGTTGCACCAAAGCCCCCACCGCCCGCACCACAGCCGGGTGGGTGGTGTGGCATTTATCGGGAGCGGCCGCATCCAGGAGATTGGGCTTTAACAAAACCGTCTGCCCGGGCTTGACAAAGCGCTCCATGCCCCCCAAAGGCTCCATGGCGGCCGTAAGAGCTTGGCTCAGGCCGGACTCCTGGTAGCCTGTCTGGCGGATGAGACTTACCCTGCTCATCAACCGGCCTGGGGTTTTTTGTTATACATTTTGTTGGTAAGCACGATGAGGCCCACTATGAATACAGCCGCGCAGAGGGTGAAGATTCCCGCCGCGGGCAGCACAGACTGGATGCCGTGGCCCTTTTCCACCACGCCGGCCAGCCAGACCGCGAACCCGCCCACCCCAAAGGTGCTGGCGCATTTCACCCCAAAGGCCGAGTAGCGCAGGCGGGGCGGGGTGAGGTTGCCCACCAGGGTGTTTTCAACCGGCTGATAGCCCACCATGACGGACATGAACAAAAAGCTGGCCAGCAAAAGCCAGCCCCCGCCCAGCCAGAAGGTGACCAGGGCAAACGGGGTTGCCGTCAGGTTGAAGGCCAGATAGGCATAGCGTTTGTCAAAGCGCTCGCCGATCCTGCCGCCCCAGTATTGAGCCCCCATGCCGAACAGATAGAAGAGCGACACCGTGGTGGAGGCCAGCACGGTCAGGGTGAAATACTGGTCCAGCCCCAGATAAGCGAAGAAATCCGCAGCCCGCAATTCCACTAGAGCGGGAAGAATAACCGTGGTCATGCGGTAGACCGTCCCGCCCAATAAAAGGATGAAGAGCACATACAAAAACGGGCTCCAGTAATGGGGGACGGGCTCCACTGCCTCCAAATGCTCATCCCGGGGCTCCTCGGGCAACTGCAAACGCATAAGAAGCGCCAGACCGGCGAAGTTCAAAAGGCCCACCGCTATATAGGCCCCCTGCACCCCGATGCCCCAATTGAGCAGGCCGCTTGCAAAGGGTCCCAGGGCCAGCCCGAGGTTGCCGGCCATTCCGTGATAACCCATGCCCACGGACACCCGCTTAACCCCCTTGGTGATCAGTCCCAGGGCCACCGGGTGATGAACCCCGGAAAACAGCCCCAGTCCGGCCAGGCAGTATTTGAACATGATAGGGTCGGATGTGGAGAAAGCCGCGCCAATACCGCAGACCCCTGCGCCCGCGAAATAAGTGGCAAACAAAACCCGGGCGCCCACCCGGTCGGCCAAGGGGCCCCACAAAAGCGCACTCAAGCCAAACAGCGAATACATCATGGCCGTCAGCTCCAGCACTTCGGCCAGCTCCAGCTGCATGCTCAAGGTCAGGGGCAAGAGCAAGGGAGTAAAAGACAGCATATTATAATGGCTGAGAAAATGCCCAAAACAGCTTACGGTAAGAATGTTGCGCTCGGATGATTGCAAGTCTGGACCTCCGGTAAAAAAACGTCCGGGCCAAATTCAGAAATTATACCCCAAAAACCGGCCCGGACGCTTATATTGCTTTTGGTTCCTGATTATTCACATTCAGCGCTGTTTGCCCCCGCTTTTTTCACCATGGCCATGAACTCCGTGCCGTCCAGCACTTCTTCTTGCAAAAGGGCTTCCGCGACCTGCTCCATCAGCTCATGGTGGCATTCCAATAATTTCAACACCGTTTGTTCGCGGGAATTCAACAAATCCTGCAGCTCCCCGTCCAGGGCAGCGGCGGTCTGTTCGCTGAATTCCTGGGCCGTTGAGACCATGCCCCCCTCGCTGGATATAAATACCGGCTGGTTGCGCCGGGTGTAGGTCACCGGTCCCAAAGTCTCGCCCATGCCGTACTCGCTGATCATGGCCCGGGCCAGCTGGGTGGCCCGCTGCAGATCGTTGGACGCGCCGGTGCTCACTTCGCCAAAGATGACCTTTTCGGCCACCCTTCCCCCCAGCATTACGTCCAAACGGCCCAAAAGCTCCGTCTGGGTCATGAGGTAACGGTCCTCGGTGGGGCGCTGCTCGGTGTAGCCCAGAGCCGCGATGCCCCGGGGGATGATGGATATCTTGTGCACTTTATCCGCTTGCGGAGTCAGCGCCGCCACCAGGGCGTGGCCGGTTTCATGATAGGCCACAATGCGCTTTTCCTTTTCATTGATCACGCGGTTCTTTTTCTCCAGCCCGCCTATGATGCGGTCCACCGCTTCTTCCAGGTCCTCCATGCGTACTTCGGTGTGGTTCTTGCGGGCGGCCAGCAGCGCACCCTCATTGAGAATGTTCTCCAGATCCGCGCCCGAAAGGCCCGGAGTGCGCTGGGCAAGCACTTTCAGGTCCACCCCGGAATCAAGCACAATACGCTGGGCATGCACTTTCAAGATGGCCAGGCGGCCGTTGAGGTCCGGTTTATCCACCAGCACCTGGCGATCAAAACGCCCGGCTCTCATCAGGGCCGGGTCCAGAATCTCGGGCCGGTTGGTGGCGGCCATGATGATAACCCCGACCCGGGGATCAAAGCCGTCCATCTCCACCAAAAGCTGCTGCAAGGTCTGCTCGCGCTCATCATGCCCGCCCATGCCGCTCACCCCGCGGGCCTTGCCCAGAGCATCCAGCTCGTCAATGAAGATTATGCAGGGGGCCTTTTCCTTGGCCTGGCTGAACAGCTCCCGCACCCGGGCCGCGCCCACTCCCACAAACAGCTCCACGAACTCGCTTCCCGATATGGAGAAGAAAGGCACCCCGGCCTCCCCGGCCACGGCGCGGGACAACAAGGTCTTGCCGGTGCCTGGGGGCCCCACCAAAAGCACGCCTTTGGGCAGCCGGCCGCCCAGGTTTAAATAGCGCTCCGGAGTCTTTAAAAAAGTCACCACTTCTTCAAGTTCGGCCTTGGCCTCATCCACCCCGGCCACATCTTCAAAGCGGGTGGCTATATCCTTTTCCGCATGCACCTTGGCCTTGTTGGCCCCGAAGTTCATCACCCCGGAACCAGGACCCATGCGGCGCATCATGAAATACCAGACCGCAAAGAACAGGCCGATGGGGATAAGCCAGGAAAGCAGGTTTCTGAAAAAGGTGGACTCCACCTGTCCCTTGAAGGCGATGTTGTGCCCCTCAAGCTCCTTGGCCAGCTCCGGGTTCACCCGGACCGTGCTGAACGGAACTTCCTTGTTTTTTTCATCCAGCATCACCCCGGAGATCATTTCCTTGCCGATGGTCATTTCCTTGATCTGGTCTTTACGGATTTTATCCAGAAAATCCGAATACCCTATGCGCTGGGGTCCAAGGTAGCCATAGAGCATATTGTTGAGGATAAGCACAAACCAAATGCCCAACAATACATACCAGATCGAAAACTTATGGCGTTTTTCCATGCCTTCTTGCTCCAAAGCTGGAATTGAATATAAATCGAGGATTTTTAAACTTATATCAAAAATATCCTAAACAACAAGTTAGGACTTAATGGGCAGAGGGGCAAGGGAAGAATGAAAACCCGTAGCCGGACCGGGCTTGAGGTTCGTGTTATATTTATTTGTTCGTTGGTGGACCTTTGATTGTTGATCGCAATATTGCGGTGCAAATTGTTAGTCCGTTTTGGGAGCGAAACCCGACATGAAAGGCCTGGTCATAGCCGCACCCCACAGTGGTGCGGGCAAAACATCATTGAGCCTGGCTCTTATGGCGGCGCTGAAAAGGCGGGGTCTTGCGGTGCAGGCTTTCAAGGTGGGACCGGATTTCATAGACCCGGGCCATCACGCCTTGGCCACGGGCCGGCCTTCCCACAACCTGGACGGCTGGATGCTGAGCCGGGCCGAAAACCGCTCCATATTCGACCGCCATGCCGCGGATGCGGATGTCTGCGTGGTGGAAGGGGTCATGGGGCTTTATGACGGCTTTTCGGGCTCCAGCGAGGAGGGATCTTCGGCCCAGATGGCCAAATGGCTGGGGCTTCCGGTGCTGCTTACGGTGAACGCCAAGGCCATGGCCCGCAGCCTGGCCGCCCTGGCCCTGGGGTTTGTACGGTTTGATCCAAAGCTGAGCTGGGCCGGGCTGGTGGCCAACCGGGTGGGCAGTGCGGCCCATCTGGAGATGCTGCGCGAGGCGCTTAAGACCCTGCCCGAGCTTCCGCTCATGGGCGGGCTTTTGCGCAATCCCGAGATAAGCATGCCCGAGCGCCATCTGGGCTTGGTCACCGCCGAGGAGAGCGGGCTTGGCCCGGATGCCTTTGAGCGCCTGGCCGGCTGGCTGGAGCAGGGCGTGGATCTGGACCGGCTGCTGCAAGCCCTGCCCGAGCTGGCGCCGCCCTCCCCAATGGCCGGAGCGTCCGAGATTCTTACCAAAGACGTGCGCATCGCGGTGCCAAAGGACCAGGCTTTTTGTTTCTATTACCCCGAGAGTCTGCGCCGCCTGAAGGCCGCCGGGGCGGAGCTGGTGTATTTTTCGCCCATAAACGGCGAATCCCTGCCCCCCGGCATAAAGGGCCTGTATATGGGCGGGGGCTATCCGGAGCTGTTCGCTTCCCGCCTGGCGGACAACCGGAGCTTGCGTGAGGATGTGGCCCATTTAGGCAAACAAGGCATGCCCATCTACGCGGAATGCGGCGGCATGATGTTTTTGGGCCAGACCCTGGAAGACCTGGAGGGGAACCTCTATCCCATGGCCGGACTGTTGCCCATAAGGACCCGCATGCTTTCCCGGCTCAAATCCTTGGGCTACCGCGAGGTGGAGTTTACTAAAGACACTCCCTTTGGCCCGGCGGGGGTCAAGGCCCGGGGCCATGAGTTCCATTATTCAGAGCTTAGCGGCATAGGCAGCGCCCCGGGCTTCAGCCGGGGAGTCTACCGGGCCGCGGGGCGTAAAGGCCCCCTGCCCGGAACCATGGGCTTCGGCCTGGGCAACACCCTGGCTTCATATGTGCACCTGCACCTGGGCTCCAATCCGGAACTGGCTCCGGCCTTTGTGGATGCCTGCCGCCGGGCGGGAAAGGCATAGGGGGCTGCCATGGCAAAAAAACGCCTACGCACCGGATTTTCCACGGGCACTTCGGCGGCCGCCGCGGCCAAGGCGGCCCTGATGCTGCTTACCGGCGGCAAGGCCCCCGAAGCGGTGGAAGTGCGGCTGCCCATAGGCAAAACCTTGAGCATTCCGGTGCATGAATGCGGGCTGATTGATTCCGTCAGCGCCCGGGCTTCGGTAATCAAGGATGCGGGCGACGATCCCGACGTGACCAATAAGGCAGAGATATGCGCCCTGGTCCAGATCGGCGAAGGCAAACCGGGCCTGGAGCTTATGGGCGGCCAGGGGGTGGGGCGGGTGACCCTGCCCGGACTGGAAGTGCCGGTGGGTGAGCCAGCCATCAACCCGGTGCCCCGCGAGATGATCCGCCAGGCCCTGCTAGAGGTCTGGAACCAGTCCGGCTTAAACAAGCCCTTCAGCCTCAAGGTCACCATATCGGTGCCCAAAGGCGAAGAACTGGCCCCGCGCACCCTGAATCCCCGCCTGGGCATAGTGGGGGGCATTTCGATCCTGGGCACCTCGGGTATTGTGAAGCCCCTCAGCCATGAGGCCTACACCGCCACCATAAAGAGCGCTCTCAGCGTGGCCCTGGCCGAAGGCCTTAAAGAGGTGGTGCTGACCACCGGAGGCCGCAGCGAAAAACATGCCATGGCCCTGAGGCCGGATCTGCCGGATCTGGCTTTCATTCAAATTGCCGACTACTTCGGCTTTGCCTTAAGCGAGGCTGCGGCCCAGGGCGTCAAACGGCTGGGGCTGGTGGTATTCTTTGGCAAGGCCGTAAAACAGGCTCAGGGGCTGGAATGCACCCATGCCCACAAATCTCCCCTGGTGGTGCGGAAACTGGCCGCCTGGCTGGGGGAGGACGGCGCGGGGCCGGGATTGATTGAAAATGTGCATACGGCCAACACCGCCCGCCACGCCCTGGAAATGCTGCGGGACGGGGAGCGCCTGGACTTGGTAGCCGGAGTGGGCGCGCGTATGATGGAACAGGCCCGCCGCTTTGGCAAATATAAACTGGATGTGTGGGGCGCGATTCTGGATTATGATGGATCGTTGCTTTTTCAGCAGGGATTAGAGATATGACCGTATTAAATGCAATCAAGGTAATCGCCCTGGGCATGGGCCCCCAGGATTTGGGCCGTGCAGCCCGGCAGGAAATAGCCCGGGCCCAGATCTTGGCCGGGGGACAGCGGCTTTTGGATATGTTTCCGGATCACCCGGGCATGCGCCTGCCCTTCGAGGCCGGACTCAGCGACTTTGTGGACAAGATCAGCACCATGGCCGATGAAAACCGGGTGGTGGTGCTGGTATCGGGCGACTCGGGTTTCTTCAGCCTGGCCGGGACCCTGGCCAACCGCCTGGGGGCGCAGCGGGTGCGGCTTTTCCCCAATGTAAGCTCCATCCAGACCGCCTTTTCCCGCATTCGGCATCCATGGCAGGATGCAGCCCTGATCAGCCTGCATGCCCGGGGGGTGGGCCATCTGTGGCCCGCGGTGCGGACCCGGGACTGGATAGGCATACTCACCGATCCCGGCCACAGCCCGGACGCTCTGGCCCGCATGCTGCTGCAGCGGGACCAGCACCAGTGGCGCATGTGGGTTTTTGAAAACCTGGGCGCGGATGACGAATACCACGCCGACTACACCCTGGACGAGGCTGCCCTGAAGCAGTTTGCACCCCTGAATGTGGTTATCCTGGAGCGGCAGGAAACCCCGGAGACCCTGAAGCTGGGCGCGGCCGAAGACGCATATTCACATGAGAACGGGCTCATCACCAAGGCGGAGGTGCGGGCCGCCGCGCTCTCTTGCCTGGACCTGGAGCCCGGACAGACCATGTGGGATCTGGGCGCGGGCTCGGGATCGGTGGGGCTGGAGGCATGCCTGCTTTTGGGTCATGGCCGGGTGGTGGCGGTGGAGCGCAGGCCGGAGCGCATTAAGCAAATACGCACCAACCGGGCCCGCTTTGGGGTGGGCAATCTGGAGGTGGTGGAGGCGGATCTGCCCCAGGGCCTGGCCGATCTGCCCCAGCCGGACCGGGTGTTCGTGGGCGGAGGGGGCGAGAACCTTGGGGCGATAGTGTCGGAATCGGCAAGACTGATGAAACCCGGAGGCCGGGTGGTGGCCGCAGTGGTGCGCCTGGAGTCTTTGGCCGTGGCCCGGGAGGCCATGTCCAAGGCGGGCCTTAATGTGCGCACCATCCATATGCAGGTCAGCCGGGGCGAGGATCTGGCCGGCCAGGAATATTTAAAAGCGTTGAACCCCGTTTATTTGATCAGCGGGTTTTAGGCGGTGCGGCCTTGAGTCCGCAAAAGTCCGATAGGGTGGCGGTGTACGCCCTCACCCCCCAGGGGGCGGAGCTTTCCCGCATGCTCCACCGGAGCCTCGAGGGATCGGAGCTGTTTTTGCCCACCCGGTTGACCGGGGATGCACCGGGGGAATCCGGTTTTGAGCGCATCAGCCTGGCCCTGGCTGAAAATTTCGCCAGGTACAGCGGCCATGTGGTGTTTGGCGCCACGGGTATTGTGGTGCGCTCTATCGCACCGCTTTTGCAGCACAAGACAAAAGACCCGGCGGTGGTGGTCTGCGACCAAGCGGGGCGCTTTTGCATCAGCCTGCTTTCCGGGCACTTGGGCGGAGGCAACCGCCTGGCCGGCGAGGTTGCCGCCATTTTGGGGGCACAGCCGGTAATCACCACCGCAACCGATCTGGCCGGGCTTCCCAGCCTGGAGATGCTGGCCAGGAACCTGGACATGGGGGTTGAGAATATCCCCGCCTTGGCCGGGGTTAGCGGCGCGCTATTGGAAGGGCGCAAGGTGGGCCTTTGGGACCCGGCGGGCTGGCTCTGGCCCCATCTGGGCAATTGGCATGAACGCTTTGTGCGCCTTGCAAGCACGCCGTCCGCGCACGAAAAGACCGGTCCTTTGGTGTGGGTGGATTGGCGGGGGCAAAAGCCTGCGCGCAGCTGGCTGGTGATAAGGCCCCGCTGCCTGGCGGCGGGCATGGGCTGCCGCCGGGGCGCGACCGCAGAGGAGATCAAGGAATTGCTGCATAGGACCCTCACCGAAAACAACCTGTCCTTATTCTCGCTGGACAGGCTGGCCAGCATTGAGGCCAAGAGCGGTGAAGCCGGACTTTTGGAAGCAGCCCGCGAATTGAACCTGAAGACCGAGTTTTTCGGCAAAACCGCCCTGAATTCCGTGGAGGCCCCCAACCCCTCCGCCCGGGTGGAAGAGAAAATGGGAGTTAAGAGCGTATGCGAAGCGGCGGCCATACTGGCGTCCAAAGGGGGGAAGCTGTTGGCGGAGAAAACCAAAAGCGCCAAGGCGACCTGCGCGGTGGCGCTGATCAAACCCGGGGATGTCTCTATCTCATAGGCCTGGGGCCCGGCGGGGTGGAGGTTATGACCCAGGAGGCCCAAGGGGCGGTGGCGCTTTGCAGCGTAGTGCTGGGGCACCGGCCCTATGTGGAGCAGATAGCCTCTCTTATCGGTCCTGAAGTGCAGGTGATCAAAAGCGCCATGACCAAGGAGCTGGACCGGGCGGGCCAGGCCATCGACCTGGCGCTTGCCGGGGAGAGGGTGGCTTTGGTCTCCGGGGGGGATTCTGGCATCTTCGGCATGGCTCCGGTGGTCTTTGAGCTGGTGCGCTCCCGGGGCCTCAGCCTGGGCGGAGGGCAGGGCGAACTCAGCATCCGCATATGCCCCGGAGTGCCCGCGGTGGCGGCGGCCGGAGCGCTCTTGGGTGCGGCCTTGTCCCATGATTTCGCCTGCATAAGCCTGAGTGACCGCCTCACCCCCTGGGAGCTGATCGAAAAGCGTCTGGCCCTCACGGCTGAAGCCGACCTGGTAATGGCCCTATACAACCCCAAGAGCAAGGGGCGTCCCTGGCAGTATGGCCGGGCCCTTGAAATCATCGGCGGACACAAAGGCCCCGATACCCCGGTGGGCGTGGTGCACAAAGCCCGGCGGGAGGGCCAGCGGGTGGAGCTGTTCACCCTGGCCACGGCGCAAGAGGCCGAGGTGGATATGCAGACCATAATCATAATCGGCAACGCCCAGAGTTTGGCCCACCAGGGCAAGATGATCACTCCCCGGGGTTATATGAACAAGTACGGCCATAAGGAATCATAGGGGCCGGGGGAGGCGAAAGCGGCATGGAACCGGACGGGCTGAACATATTCCATCCGCTTATTGCAAAATGGTTCCGGGCCAAGGTGGGCCGGCCCACCGATGTGCAGACCCTGGCCTGGCCCCGGATCGCCTCCGGCAGCCATCTTCTGGTTTCCGCGCCCACTGGCAGCGGCAAGACCCTGACCGCTTTTTTGTGGGCCCTTAATCAGCTCATCCAGGGCGGCTGGCCCTTGGGCCGTACCCGGGTGCTTTATGTCTCACCCCTTAAAGCCCTGAACAATGATGTCAGGCGAAACCTGCTCACCCCGCTGTCCCAGCTGAAAGAGGAATTCGCTTCTGCCGGTGAGACCCTGCCCGATATAAAGGTGCTCACCCGCAGCGGGGACACCCCTCAATCCCAGCGCCGCCAGATGCTGCGCCATCCCCCGGAAATCCTGATCACTACTCCGGAAAGCCTGAATCTGCTCCTAAGCTCCCAAGGCGGAGCGGGGCTTTTGACCGGGCTCAAGACCGTGATCCTGGATGAGGTGCATGCGGTTTTGGGCGGCAAGCGGGATGTGCACCTTATGAGCGCGGTGGAGCGCCTGACCCTGCTATCCGGCGAATTCCAGCGCCTGGCCCTCTCCGCCACGGTGAAGCCGCTGGATCTGGTGGCCAGGCTGGTGGGGGGCTATGAGATGCAGGGGCGGCCCCCGACGCCCCAATATGCGCCGCGCAAGGTGGAAGTGATAACCACGCCCCACGGTAAAGAGCATGAGATCACGGTGCGCTTTCCGCCCGAAGGCGTTGAACTGCCCCAGGGGGAATCCATCTGGGCTCCTTTGGTGGAGCAGCTCAAAGAATCCATCCGGGCCAACCGCTCCACCCTGATTTTTGTCAACTCCCGCCGCCTGGCCGAAAAGGTGACCCATCTCATCAACCAGGGCGAGGCGGAGCCTTTGGCCTATGCCCACCACGGCTCTTTATCCAAGGAAATCCGCCGCGAGGTTGAGCGCCGGCTCAAGGCCGGTGAGCTGAGAGCCATAGTGGCCACCAGCTCCCTGGAGCTGGGTATAGATATCGGGGCACTGGAAGAGGTGCTCTTGGTGCAGTCGCCGCCCGCGGTGAGCGCGGCCATTCAGCGCCTGGGCCGGGCGGGCCACCAGGTGGGCCAGGTCAGCCGGGGCCGCTTCCAGCCCAGCCACAGCCATGACATACTGGAAGCCGCGGTCTTGGCCCGGGCGGTGATGGACGGCGACCTGGAAGAGGTTAAACCGGTGCGGGGCTCATTGGATGTCCTGGCCCAGGTGCTGGTCTCCATGCTCTGCACCCGGGAATGGAATCTGGACGAGCTGTACGCACGGGTGCGCTGCGCCTGGTGTTTTCACAAATTGAGCCGCCGCCAGTTCGATCTGGTCATAGACATGCTGGCCGGGCGCTATGCCGAAGCCCGGGTGCGGGAGCTGAAGGCCCGTATTTCGGTGGACCGGCTGGCCGGGACGGCCCGCATAGTCAGGGGGGCCCAGATGGCCCTGTTCCTTTCCGGGGGCACCATCCCGGACCGGGGCTACTTTCACCTGCGTACCATGAACGGGGCGGCCCGCCTGGGGGACCTGGACGAGGAATTCGTCTGGGAGGCACGGGTGGGCGATGTTTTCACCATGGGGGCCCAGAACTGGCGCATCGACCGCATAACCCACGACGATGTGCTGGTCAGCCCGGGTAGGTCCGGTAAGCTGGCCCCGCCGTTTTGGCGAGCCGAGCTAAGCGGCCGGGATCATCATTTGAGCACCCGCCTGGCCGAATTTCTGGAAGAAGCGGAAGAGCGTTTCAATGAGCCCGGTTTTTGGGAGGAACTTTCCCGGCGCTATTTTTTGGACGACGCCGCCTTGGCCGGGCTGAAGAAGCTGCTTGGCGGGCAGCGCGAGGTTACCGGAAGGCCCTTGCCCCACCGGCATCACCTCTTGGTGGAGCTGGTGCAGGCCGGTCCCCAGGGCGGGCCGGGTTATCAGGCGGTCCTGCATACGGTCTGGGGGGGCAGGGTGAACCGGCCCTATGCCCTGGCCCTGCAGGCGGCCTGGGATGAACGCTTTGGCGCGCGGCTGGAGATATTCGCGGCCAATGACTGCATATACCTTATCCTGCCCCATGAGATGGAGGCCGGGGAACTGCTTTCTCTGGTCGGCGGAGCGCGGCTGGAAGACCTATTGCGCCGCCGTCTGGAAGGCAGCGGCATCTTCGGGGCCCAGTTCCGGGAGTGCGCCGGGCGGGCTCTTTTGCTGAGCCGCCGCAAATTCAACGAACGCATGCCCCTTTGGCTGAACCGTCTGCGGGGTAAAAAGCTTCTGGGCGCGGTGCAGGGCTACGGGGATTTTCCCATCATGCTGGAGGCCTGGCGGGCCTGTCTGCATGACGAGTTCGACTTGGACGCCCTGAAGATGCATCTGGCCGAGCTGGAAAGCGGGGCCATACAGGTGAGCCAGGCCCGCACCGGACGCATGAGCCCCCTGGCCCAGACCATGGCCTGGCGTCTGACCAACCTCTACATGTACGAGGACGACACTCCGGAGGGCATGGGCAAGACCGGGCTCAGCGAGGATTTGTTGAGCGAGGCCGTGTTCAACCCCGGCCTGCGCCCCAAACTGGAGCCGGAGGTTGTGCGCGGGTTTTTGGCCAAGCGCCAGCGCCTGCAAAGCGGCTATGCCCCGGAGAGCCCGGACGAGTTGTGGGACTGGCTGGTGGAGCGCCAGGCCTTGCCCCTGGCCGAGTGGGAAAACCTGCTTAAGGCCATGGAGCGGGATTCGGGCCTGCGGCCCTCTGAACTGGAGGCGGAACTTGGCTCCAGCCTGGTGCGCCTGATTCCGCCCCGGGCCCATGAGCCTTTGATTGCGGCCTGGCAGGAAACCCCCGGCTGCTGGAGGCCTGGCGGCAGGCGGGGGAAAACTGCACGGTCGCGCCCTTGATGGAGGGGGCCCGGCCTCCCCAAGCCCGGCTTCCCGAACCCGGGCAGACCGAAGCCGCCCTGGAAAATTTCCTGGGCCAGTGGCTCAGTTTTTACGGCCCCTTGAACCCCCGGGCGGTCAGCGATGCCCTGGGCATGGGTTTGGAGCAGTTGGAGCCAGCCCTGGAAGGGCTGAGCGAAGCCAAGTCCCTGATCACCGGTGAGCTGGTGGCGGGAGTGGGTGGGACTCAGGTCTGCGATGCCCAGAACTTCGAGATATGCCTGCGCCTGGCACGGGCACAGGCCAGGCCCGCCTTTGAGCCCTTGGCCCTCAGATGGCTGCCGGTCTGGCTGGCCCAGCGCCAGGGCCTCTTGGGGGCGGGTGAGGCCGAAGACGCCCTGGCTCCCGCCCTGGAGCGGCTGGTTTGCCTCTCCGCGACGGCCGGGGCCTGGGAAGAGGACATCCTGCCCGCCCGGGCAAAGGGGTACCGCCGGGTCTGGCTGGACCGCATATTGGCCGAAAACGATCTTCTTTGGCTGGGCCATGGTAAACAGAAGGTGCTTTTCTGCTTTGGGGATGACCTGGACCTCTTGCCCGGGGGTGAAGACCCGCCGGAGCCCGATCCCGCGTCACTGTTCCCCGACCCCCAGGCCCGCTACGATCTGACCACCCTGATGGAGAACAGCGGCCTGGGCCCAGCCCGGATTGTAAGGCGGCTGTGGCAGGGGGTCTGGGCCGGACGGGTGAGCAATACTTCCTTCGCCGCCCTGCGCCAGGGCATCGAAAACCGCTTTCAGCCGCCCAAGCTGGAGGCCGCTCCTTTCCCGCGCCGGGGAGCGCGGCCCAGGCTCAGGCGCTTCAAGGCCGGTTTGCCCCTGGCCGGTGACTGGCATTTGGTGCCCAATACCGCCCCCGCCGGAGACCCCCTGGAAGAAGACGAGCGCGCTCGGGAGCGGGCCCGCATACTTCTGGAGCGTTATGGGGTGGTCTTCCGGGAGCTGCTCAAAAAAGAAGCGCCCGGCTTCAACTGGCGCGAGGTGTTCCGTTCCTTGAGGCTCATGGAGCTTTCCGGTGAAGTGATGGCGGGCTATTTCTTTGAGGGCGTGCCGGGCCCTCAATTCGTTCTGCCCCAGATACTGCCCCAGCTGAACCGGATAAAGCGGGACGGCGGGGCTATATTCTGGCTCGCGGCTTCGGACCCGGCCTCGGCCTGCGGCCTGGGCCTGGAGGGGCTGAGGGGGATTCTGCCCCGGCGGGCCGCGGGAACCCACCTGGCCTTCAGGGGGGCGGAACTCGTATTGGTCTCTTACCGCAGCGGCAAAGAGCTGCGCATATCAGCGCCCCCGGATGATCCGGACCTATCCGCCATCCTGGCCCCGGTGCGGCATCTGGTCTCCCGCAGGGTGAATCCTGTCCGCGGCCTCAGGCTGGAAATCATTAACGGCCGCCCGGCCGCCCAAAGCCCCTATCTGGAAGCTTTGAAGGCGTCATTTTCAATCACCCTGGATCACAAGGGAATTATGCTGTACCCTTTGCAGCCGTGAGGGTTGCTTGCCAAGGACGGTGTTGAAATGCGGGTGATTGATCTCAGCCATGTGATTGAAGATGGCATGCCGGTGTTTCCCGGCGATAATCCTCCGCGCCTGGATACCGTATGCACGGTTGAACAGTGCGGTTATTGTGAGCACAAGCTGGTGATGGGCTCCCATACCGGCACCCATATGGACGCCCCGGCCCACATGATTAGCGGGGGGGCCTGCCTGGACGCCATGCCGGTGCAGCGGTTCGCCGGGCCGGGCCGGGTGGTGGATATACGGCAATTCAGCAAAGAGCGGGTGCCGCGGGACTATCTGAAGGCCCAAGATCTGGATGGAGCTGAATTCGTGCTGCTCCATTCCGGCTGGGATTCAAGGTGGGGCCGGGAGGCCTATTTTCATGACTATCCGGTGCTGTCCGCCGC
Source organism: Desulfarculaceae bacterium (assembly GCA_963675675.1). GTDB lineage: Bacteria > Desulfobacterota > Desulfarculia > Desulfarculales > Desulfarculaceae > Dethiosulfatarculus. The sequence goes on along the minus strand of OY776512.1, from coordinate 3,854,503 downwards.
CGCCGCCCAATGGCTGGCCGGGTTGGGCCTGAAGGGCCTGGGCCTGGATATGATCAGCCCGGACCCCACCCATCCCCCGACGGCAGAGATTCACCAGGCCCTGTTGGGCGCGGGAATGGTATTAATAGAGAACCTGTGCGGGCTGGGCGAGCTGCCCCCGGGCGGCTTTACTTTTTGCGCCCAGCCCTTGAAGCTTAAAAACGCGGACGGATCGCCGGTGCGGGCGGTTGCAATTCTGGATTGAAGGTAAGGCATGAAATTCAAAGCAGTGGTTTTTGACCTGGACGGCACACTTCTGAATACCCTGGGCGATTTGGCTGATTCTGTGAACGCGGTGCTGCAAGAGGCCGGATATCCCACCCATCCCGAGGATGCCTACCGCTATTTTGTGGGCAGCGGCATCGTCAAACTGGTGGAGCGCACTCTGCCTCCCGACCGGCGCCAGCCGGAGATGATCGCGGATTATGTGCAGCGCTTCGAAGAGGTCTACAAACATAAATGGAACAACAGGACCAGGCCCTATCCCGGGGTGCCCGAGATGTTGCACAGCTTGACTGCCAAAGGTTTGGACTTGGCCATTTTGTCCAACAAGCCTCACGCGGCCACCGTGGAAACCTCCGGTTATTTTCTAAAAGATGTGCGGTTCAAGCTGGTTTACGGCGCCCGGTCCGGGATTCCGGTGAAACCCGATCCCACGGCAGCCTTTGAAATGGCCCGGGAAATGGGCTACGAGCCCTCCGAATTCGCCTATTTGGGCGACACCTCCATCGACATGAACACCGCCAACCGGGCGGGAATGTTCGCGGTGGGGGTGACCTGGGGTTTCAGGACCCCGGAAGAGCTGCGGGAGTCCGGGGCGAAGGTGCTGATAGACCACCCCATGGAGATTTTGGAGCATATCTGAGTGGGCCATGCCGGCCGGGTCCAGTCTCTATCTGAGTGCATAACCGCCCATCCGCCCTCAGCTCATGGGGGTGAATGGGCGGGGTTTAGCCAAAGACATGCTATACAAGCGAGCGGGCCAGGGTTACGGCCTGGGCGGCGTCATCGGCGTAGCCGTCCGCTCCGATCTTGTCGGCAAAACCCTGGTCCACAGGAGCGCCTCCCACGATCACCTTGACCTCATTGCGGATTCCCTTTTCTTCCAGCCCCTCGACAACCTTTTGCATCTCCGGCATGGTTGTGGTGAGCAGGGCCGAAAGGCCCAGCACCTGGGGCTGATGCCCGGCCACCTGGTCCAGCAGCTGATCCACGCTGATATCCACCCCCAGGTCAATCACCTTGAACCCTGCGCCTTCCAGCATCATGCAGACTATGTTTTTGCCGATGTCATGCAGATCGCCCTTTACGGTAGCCATGAGCACAACGCCCTGGCTCTGGGCCTGATCGCCCACCAAAAGGGGTTTGACCAGGTCCAGGCCTTTTTTCATGATGAAGGCCGAAACCAGCATTTCGGGCACGAAGATGGTTTTGTCGCTGAACTGCTTGCCCACCACATCCATGGCTCCCACCAGGCCCTGGTTGATGATGACATCCGGGCCGAGGCCCTCATCCAGGCCCTTTTTGACCAGATCTTCTATGGTGTCCTTTTGGCGCTCGATAACCGTGCGGGATATGGCTTGTATGGTCTCGCTCATCACACTGCCCTTTCAAGATTCTATTTGGGTGATAAATCCACAAAACAGCCTTCTTACCAGCCTTGGTGCGCGGCCTGCACGATGGCTTTCAAGTTCTCCAGCGGAGTGGCCAGGGGGATGGCGCATTCGGGGCATAACACATCCACCCCGGCTTTTATGATCTCCCGGGCCTGATTGTAAACCTCCTCCGGGCTGCCCTGATACAGGGTCTGGGCGTTGTTCACGCAGCCGAAAAGGGTCATGCGGCCGCCCACGGTTTCCACGGCCCGCTTCGGCCCCACCTGATACTCGAAATGGTAGGCGTGGTATCCGGCTTCGGCGAAGAGTTCCAGCCGGTCGGAGCAGTCGCCGCATACGTGCAGGATAAGCGGACCGTCCACTTCCCGGTTGATGATTTTGTGGTAAGGCAAGAGCAGTTCTTCATAGTGCCGGGCTGAAACCAAATCCCCGGTGGCATGGTCGGCCAGCACCACCATATCGGCTCCGGCCTGGAACTGGGCCTTGCAAAAGGCGATGGACACCGGCAATAGTTGGTCCATGAAGGCCCGGATCTGGTCGTATTCCCCCAAGCCCACGTTCAGCAGAAAATTCTGGGTGCCGGCAAGGTGGTAGGATATGGTCCAGGGGCCCATCACCTTGCCGATAATGGCGGCCTGGCCGCCCACTTCTTTACGCAAAAGGCCAAGGGCGTCCAGCACCACCTTCATGGAGGGTTTTTCCATGAGAGCCTGGGGCACATCCACCTTGCCGAAACCGGCAAAGGGTGCGTTCTTGGCCGTGGGCATGCTGTCGTTGTCGCCCCAGTCTATGTCACAGCCCAGGGCGCAGGCCTCCTGGTCCACGCTGTATTCCGGCATCACGGCGTCAAAGCCGGCTACTTGGTGTCCGGCCAGGGCAAGGTCGGCCATCAGCCTTGGGTCCAGATGAGCTTCGGGGAAGCGGACCCCTGCGGCGTCCAGCAAACCGTGGCACACGATGGAGGTGGGGTTGGCCACCGGCGGACGCTGGCCCTTGCGGCCCTGATACAAGCCAGCCATTACCAGGCGGTAAGGTGAGTAATCCATATCGCTTCGCTTTCTCCCTTTTAATGAACCAAGCGGGGGGCTTGGCCGGACTGAGGATGACGTGCCGAGGCTGCAAAGCCGGGAACCTGAACCAAGTCAACACTGTCTGACTATAAATAGTTTGAGCCCGCCCTGTCTACCCATAGTGTGCTTTTATAGCCAAGTCCCGGGCGCTCCGGAGCGGAAAGCTTTGCTTGGCCGGATAGTTTTTTGCCTTACGGGGTTTTCAGGCTTGAAATGCGGCTGTCTTGTCTTTATTATTAATAATAACTATTACTAATAAAGCTCAGGAGGGATCAATGCTGAGTTTACAGGATATCAGGCAAGATCAGGACCTTATCAATGAAATAGACTGGGAGATGACTCCGGAAAAGGCGGTGTCCTTGTATCTGGAATGGGGCAACGGCTGGAATCACGGGGTCAGGATGGTGAAGTCCAAGGACGACGTATCCTTTTATTTCGTAGTCTACTATTGGGAATCCGGGCCGGAGGTGCACCTGGTGCGCCGGAACACCGGGGGCGCGGAAGAACTGGCCATTATCCAGCTTCCCGATGACCTGGCCCGGAAGTTTGTGCAGGAATGGGGAGGGCACAAGGGTGTGTACGCCCTGACTCAGGAAATCGGCCAATGGCTGAGAACCGAATTGGGCGTGGCGGATATGTTTCATTGATTAAAGACCAGTGCCATTGCTTCACCGGTTCGGCGGCCCCATGGGGCCGCTTTTTGTTGCGGGGTTTAAAATGGTAGCCAATAAAGGGGCAATTTGTTTAGGATGTATAGCTAAGGCAGGTTATTTCCCATCCCTAACACCTGGAGACCTTGATTCAGGGCAAAGCGGAATATGCGGTGGTGAATCCTTTCTTGACTGAAGCTTTATAAGTATTGGCCGGGGGCGGAGCCGGTCAAAAGGGATTTGGATCAAACCGGATAAGCCCCGGCTGCGGGCGCTTAAGCGGCTCTGGATTCAAGTTGCAAAACCGGCGGCCGGTACAGCGCTGATCCGCCGGCCGGCCCTGATGGAGCCTGACCCATATGAAGGAAGACGCGGAGCCGAAAGGTGCAGCCCGAACACCTTGGCCGAGTGTTATAATATTTAGGTGCCGGAGCGGCATACCGCCCTGGGCGACGCCATGACCACGGCCTTTTTGTTTTTGCTCCTTTTTGCGGGGGCTGGAAAAGGGCGGCTGGTCAACCTTCAGGGACTTGGTGCGCACCTCCGGCGCTTGGTGAACCGGGAGGGGCCGGATCTTTAAAAGACCGGACTTTGCCGGGCCGCCGCCACCCTTAGGTGAATCACCGCCCAAGGTGCGAGGACCAATTTAAGCTGCATGGAGGGAGAGTCGAACATGAGTGACAAAGTGCTTGCCAAAGATGGACTGTATTATCCCCCGGAGTCGTTTGTCAAAAAGGCTCACATCAAGAGCATGGATGAATATAAACAGATGTATGACCGCTCGGTGAACGACCCCGAGGGCTTTTGGGGTGATGCGGCCGGGCAGTTTTATTGGGAGAAAAAATGGGACAAGGTGTGGGCCTACAACTTTGCCAGGTCCAAGGGTCCCATCTCCATTGAGTGGTTCATCGGCGGCAAGACCAACCTCTGCTACAACTGCCTGGACCGGCACCTGGACGCCAGGGGCGATCAGCCTGCCTTGATCTGGGAATCCAACACCCCGGGCGAGGACAAGGTGCTGACCTATAGGGAACTGCACACCGAGGTATGCAAGTTCGCTAATGTCTTGAAAAGCTATGGTATCGGCAAGGGCGACCGGGTGACCATCTACCTGCCCATGGTGCTGGAGCTGGGCATAGCCATGCTGGCCTGCACCCGAATCGGGGCCATACACTCGGTGGTCTTCGGCGGATTCAGCGCCGAGTCCTTGAAAGACCGCATCGTGGACTCGGAATGCTCCCTGCTGGTCACCGCGGACGGCACTTTCCGGGGCGGCAAGGCCGTCACCCTGAAACAGATTGCGGACGAAGCCCTCTCCGGCGCGGCGGATGAAGGGGTGGATGTACCCCACGCCATCGTGGTGGAGCGGGTCGGCCCGGGCAACGGCATTGACTGCGACATGGTTGAAGGACGGGACAGCTACTATCATGAGGTGATGGCCGGCGCTTCCAGCCAGTGCGAGGTGGAGTGGATGGACGCCGAAGACCCCCTGTTCATCCTCTACACCTCCGGCTCCACCGGCAAACCCAAGGGCGTACAGCACACCACCGGCGGGTACATGGTCTACACCAGCCTGACCCACAAATACGTCTTCGACTATCACGACGGCGATGTGTACTGGTGCACCGCCGATATCGGCTGGATAACCGGACACAGCTATATCCTGTACGGTCCGCTATTGAACGGGGCTCAAAGTCTGATGTTCGAGGGCGTGCCCACCTATCCCGATGCGGGCCGCTTCTGGGACTGCGTGGACAAATGGAAGGTGAATATCTTCTACACCGCGCCCACCGCCATCCGGGCCATCATGCGTCTGGGCGATGAGTTCGTAACCCGCTACAGCCGAAGCTCTTTACAGCTTTTGGGCACCGTGGGCGAGCCCATCAACCCCGAGGCCTGGCGCTGGTATAACGAGGTGGTGGGTGAAAGCCGCTGCCCCATCGTGGACACTTGGTGGCAGACCGAGACCGGCGGCATCCTGATCACTCCGCTGCCCGGAGTCACCCCCACCAAGCCCGGTTCGGCGACCCTGCCCTTTTTCGGGGTGCAGCCCGCCTTGGTGGATGAGATGGGCAAAGAGATCCAAGGCAACGGCGTCTCGGGACGCTTGGTCATAAAGGCCCCCTGGCCCGGCCAGCTGCGCACCACCTACGGCTCCCATGATCGTTTCGAAACGGTCTATTTCTCTGACTTTGACGGCTTCTATTTCAGCGGTGACGGCTGCAGGCGCGACGAAGACGGCTATTACTGGATCACCGGCCGGGTGGATGACGTAATCAACGTTTCGGGCCACCGCATGGGCACCGCGGAGGTGGAATCGGCCCTGGTGTCCCACGAGGCCGTGGCCGAAGCCGCCGTGGTGGGCTTCCCCCACGATATCAAGGGCCAGGGCATATATGCCTTTGTCACCTTGAAGGTGGGCTATGAGGCCACCGACGAGCTAAAGAAGGAGCTGGTGTCCCATGTGCGCAAGGAGATCGGCCCCATAGCCACCCCGGACGTGGTGCACTGGGCGCCCGGCCTGCCCAAGACCCGCTCGGGCAAGATCATGCGCCGCATCTTACGGAAAATGGCCTCGGGAGATGATGCGGACTTCGGTGACACCAGCACCCTGGCCGATCCTTCGGTCATAGAAACCCTGGTGGACATGAAGGACAAATAAAACGGGCCGAACATGCTTCTTAGGCTTTTTGGGGGTGCGGCGGCAGCCGCGCCCCTGTTCGGTTGACAGCGGGGAGCCCAGCCATCAGTTTTGTGTTTTTGCACCGGCACTTCTGTTAGCCTGCTGCCGGGCTTGCCTCACCCCTCGTTTTTTCGCCTCAGCCCCGTTTGGCGGCGCCGGCCGGGTCCGGCCCGTGAGCCCCAAAAAGCCGGGAGGCTCCCGGCCGCCGGTCTCATGGCGGCTGCATGAAAAAACAGGGCGCTTTTGGAAAACCCTGCACCTAAAGCAGCAGGCATTTTCCAAAAGCGCCCTGTGCATATCCCACATTAAAGAGCGCTGAATTTAAGCATCCCGGGCTAGTTTTCGATAAAGGCTCTCAGCTTCTTGGCCCGGCTGGGGTGGCGCAGCTTTCTAAGGGCCTTGGCCTCAATCTGGCGGATGCGCTCGCGGGTGACGTCAAAGTCCCGCCCGACCTCTTCCAGGGTGTGGTCCGCCTTCTGGCCGATGCCAAAGCGCATGCGGAGCACCTTTTCCTCCCGGGGAGTCAGGGTGGCCAGCACCTTTCTGGTCTGCTCGCACAGATTTAGATTGATCACGGCGTCCGCCGGGCTCACCACCTTTTTGTCCTCTATGAAATCGCCCAGGTGGGAGTCTTCCTCCTCGCCGATGGGAGTTTCCAGGCTGATGGGCTCCTTGGCTATCTTGAGCACCTTGCGCACCTTTTCCAAGGGGAAGTCCATCTTTTCGGCGATTTCCTCCGGGGTGGGCTCGCGGCCGTACTCCTGCACCAAATAGCGGCTGGTGCGGATCAGCTTGTTTATGGTCTCTATCATATGGACCGGTATGCGGATGGTGCGCGCCTGGTCGGCGATGGCCCGGGTGATGGCCTGGCGTATCCACCAGGTGGCATAGGTGCTGAACTTATAGCCCCGCTGGTATTCAAACTTATCCACCGCCTTCATGAGGCCGATGTTGCCCTCTTGGATCAGGTCCAAAAACTGCAGCCCCCGGTTGGTGTATTTCTTGGCAATGCTCACCACCAGGCGCAGGTTGGCCTCCACCAGCTCTTTCTTGGCCGCTTTGGCCAGATGTTTGCCCTCACTCACCCGCATATTCAAGCGGCGAAGGCTTGCGGAGCTCATCTTGCATTCATTTTCCGCATCGCGGATGGTTTGGCGGCAGGATTTCAGGGTTTCGGAAATCTCCAGAAGGCGTTGGGTTGAACAGCGGCATTTGCCCAAGGCGCATTTTTTGCCCTTGGCAGCCTTTATTTTGCGTGAAAGTTTGGTGATATCGCCCTTGGGCAGGCCGGACTCCATCATGGCCACGCTTATCATACCTTCGGATCGCTCGATGCTTGTTTGATGCAGGCGCAGGTATTCACACAGCCCGTCCACCATCTTCTTGTCCAGCTTGACCTCGGACAAGAGATCGGCTATCTTCTTGCGGTTGTTTTTGATTTTGGCCCGGAGCGTTTTTTTGTCTTCCGGCTTGAGTCCATTTTCCCGCCTGCTGAGCTGTTCATAGCCCTTGGTGTTCTGGTTGTCCAGGCGGCGCACCTGTTCAATGATTTTCAGAAAATCTATGCGGCGTTTTTCCTGGGATTCCAGGCTTTCTTCCTCGTCAATATCCCGCACCACGTCTCGTATCTGCAGGACGCCTTCTTCCAACGCCGCGCCCAGCTTGAGAATTTCTTTGATGCAGAACGAAGACTCCAAGATGGCCGCGATGATTTGTCTCTCGCCCTTTTCTATCCGTTTGGCTATTTTCACCTCACCCTCGCGGGTTAAAAGGGAAACCAGCCCCATCTCCCTGAGATACATCTTGACCGGGTCGTTGACTCTGCCGTCCTCGGTGGAAATCTCCGGTTCGCTGTCCGGGCCGTCCTCGTCCTGGGTTTGATCACCGTTGTCATCGTCGTCCCCCTTTGCCGTGGACGCCTTGTCAATCAGCTCGATGTCCATTTCACCGAGCACCATGATCATGTCATCCATTCGTTGCGAGGTTACCTCCGGGCTCAATGCATCGTTGAGTTCGTCGTAGGTAAGATAACCCTTTGCCTTGCCCTGAGAGATCAGCTTTTGCAGATCGACAAGCTTCTGGTCTTTGAGCATAGCCCCTTCCTTTTTACGGTTTCTCAAACACCACTAGAAATGGTCGCGGGGGGTTCGTCCCCGTTTTTTTGGGTCTTCACCGTCCTGAGCCGGGCCTGGCGTTCATCCAATAGCCGCTTGCGTTTGAGCGCGGCCAAAAGGCTCTTCACCTGCTCCAGGGCCTGACCCGGTTTCAACTTCGGCCCGCATACGGTGAGTTCGCCGACCAGCCCCGCCAAGGATTGATCCTCGAGGGCCATGCTCACCGCATCCGGGGTGGGCTCCACCCCCCGGTTCAGACAGTCGGCAATGGCTTTGCCGATGGCCAGGTGCTCCGGTCTGTCAAAGCAAGTCAGACAGCCTTCGCCGGCCAGGGCGCTGGCGGCCCGGGGATCGCAGAGCGCGAATTCCAAAAGGCTCTTGTCCTGGTCGAATGCGGCTTTGCGGGTCCGGTTTTTTATCACCGGAACCCGGGAGCCCCGGGGTCTCACCACGCCCAGGCGGTCCGCCACGACTCCGGCCGGTTGGCCAACCTGCCGGGCCAGACGCTCCAGGTAGGACCAGCGCACCATGGGGTCTTTCAGCTGCTTTATTATTTTGCCCGCCTCCCTGGCCACGGCGGAGCGCCCCTCGGGGCTGCCCATGTCGCCCTTTTCCACAATGCCATCCATCACCATCTCGGTAAGCGGACGGGCTTTTTGCAGCATTTTTTCCAGGGCTTCCGGCCCCTGATCCATCAAGAAGCTGTCCGGATCATCGCCTTGGGGCAAAAGCAGCACCTTGGCAACCATCTGCTCTTCCAGGAAGATGGGCAACGAGCGGGTGGCCGCCTTGCGCCCTGCCTGGTCGCCGTCAAACACCAAAACCACCTGGCTGACTTGGCCTTTGAGCTGGCGCACCTGCTGTGCGGTGAGGGCGGTGCCCAGGGGGGCCACGGTTTCGCCAAAGCCGTGCACATCGCAGGCGATGACGTCAAAATAGCCCTCCACCACCAAAGCCCGGTCTTTTTTGCGCATATGGCTGCTGGCCCGGTCCAGATTGAACAGGTTGGATTTCTTTTTGAAAAGGGGTGACTCCGCGCCGTTCAGATACTTGGGTTCGCCATCACCCATGATGCGGCCGCCAAAGCTGATCACCCGTCCGGTGCGGTTTTTGATGGGGATCATCACCCGGCCCCGGAAGCGGTCGTAAATGCTTCTTCTGGCCTGGTTTTCGGCCAAAAGGCCGGCTTTGAGCGCCAGGTCTTCCCCTATTCCCCTGCTGCGCAGGTGCCGCTTCAGGCCTCCCCATTCATCCAGAGCCCAGCCCAGTCCCCATTCCTCCATGGCCGCATCAGTCAAGCGGCGGCTTTGGGTGAGATACTGCCGGGCCGCACTGCCCGAATTGCTGCGTAGGGCGTCACTGTAGAATTGGGCCGCCATGCGGCATGCCTCATACAGGGTTTTGCGTTCTATTTGGGCTTTGGCTTCGGCGGGGGATAATTCAGGCTGGGGCAGCTCCACCCCGAATCGGTCTGCAAGGTAGCGGACTGACTCGGGAAAACTGACGCCTTCGGCGCGCATTACGAAGTTGAATACGCTGCCGCCCTCCGAACAGCCGAAGCAATACCAGGTGCCGCGCTCGCGGTCCACCTTGAAGCTGGGGTCCTTATCTCCGTGAAATGGGCACAAACCCCAGTAATCACGCCCTTTTTGCTTGAGGCGTGTACGTGAGCCCACCACCTGTACGATATCGGCGGCGAGTCTCACCTCGTCGATCTTTTCTTGGGGTATGCGTCCTTTATATTGCTCCATTACACCCCTGAGATGCTGGTGGGCTGGCATATTAACGCCGGAGTCCCCGTCACCGGAAGATAAATCATTGATCGGAGCTTCATTTGGACTCGCTGGATGCTCTGTCTATACCGTGTGACAGCCGATCCCGCCACCCCACAGGCCGGAAAATTATTGAAACATCTGCAAAGTTAGGATCAATGAACAAAGTATTGTTTCCTTTGCAACTTATTGGCCGGCACCAAACCGGCGCGGTTGTCCCGTTTACGCGTGCGCGCTATAGCCTCAATCTGGCCACCGTAACCCCCATGCCCCCCCGTTTGACCTCTTCATTGCTCAGGCCGGTCACCGCGGGGTGGGATTTCAGATACTGGCGCACTCCATTACGCAGGCGTCCGGTGCCCACGCCGTGCACCACCCGCAGGGTGGGACGTCCGGCCAAAAGGGCCTGGTCAAGCGCTTTATCCACCAGGGGAATGGCGTCGTCAACCGTAAGCCCGATCAGCTTCAGATCAAGCCCGTCTCCGGCCGAGGCTTGCACGCTGACCCTGGCCTTGGCCGGCTGGACTTTTTGGGGCTGGGCGCTCAAGGGCTCCAGCTCCTCAAGGGGAGTGAGCACCCGCACCCCCTTGACTCCCACACTGACCGGAACCGTTTCCGCTCCGGGCGCGGGGTCTTCCAGGAGCACCCCTTCCTGATTGAGATTGTTTACCCGCACCGTCATGCCGGCTTTCAGCCTTTGGCCGCCTAAATCACCGGCCGAAGCCGATTTGCCCTTTAGCTCCAAGGCGTTATCAACCTGCTTCAGGGCCTCGCGCCGGGCGGCGTACAGGTCCTGCTTGACCTTTCCGTGTTTGGGGGCCTGGGGCTGCTGCCGGGCTTCCTTGGTGTTTTCATAAAGCAGGTTCAGCCGCTCTTCCAGCTGCTTGGCCACCTGGCGCACCCGGCGCTTCCCCTCGGCCTGGGCGCCCGCGCGCTCTTTTTGAGCCCTTTTCATGAACTCCTTGGCCTGGCGCTTGCTTTCCTCACCGGCCAGGCGGGCTTTCTGGGCTTCGCCCAGTTCCCGGGCCGCGGCCTGGCGGTCGTCCCTGGCCTGGCGCAGAAGGGCCACGGTTTCCCGCTCGTCACCGCTGACCAGTTCCTGGGCCCGGTCAATGATGCGGGCCGGGAAGCCAAGGTCCCGGCTTACCTCCAGGGCGTCGCTGAAGCCCGGAGCGCCATAGTGCAGCTGATAGGTGGGCCGGCGGCTCTTGCTGTCAAAGGCCACGGATACGTTTTCCACTCCATCGTTCAAGGCCGCGAACGCCTTTATGCGGTGAAAGTGGGTGGTCAGGAGCACCCGGGATTGACGGCGGATGAATTCCTCCATCAAAGACACCCCCAGGGCCGCGCCTTCCCCCGGATCGGTGCCGTTGCCAAGCTCGTCTATGAGCAATAAGGAGCCCTCGCCCGCCTGCTCCAGCATCCAGGCCAGGCGTCCGGCATGGGCGGTGAAGGTGGACAGCTCCTGGTTGAGGTCCTGCTCGTCGCCGATTTCGGCCAGCACCATGGGATACAGCGGCAGCCTGGAACCGCTCATGGCGGGCACGTGCAGGCCGCACATCGACATCAGGCACAAAAGCCCCACGGTTTTCAAGGTGGCGGTTTTGCCCCCGGCGTTGGCTCCGCTGATCACCAGCACCGAGGTGGCCGGGTCCATGCTCACCGTTATGGGCACCGCCGGTCCCTTGCCCTGCACCGCCCGCCAGGCCAAAAGCGGGTGGCGGGCCTGGGCCAAATCCAGGGTGTAGCCCGTGGTGAGCTGGGGTTCACAGGCATCCAGGCGTTCACAGAACTTGGCCTGGGCCAAAAGGGCGTCCAGCTTGCCGACGGCCTCCAAATCTTCGGTCAAGGGCTGCATGTTGGCGGCCAGTTCCCGGGCGACCTCGCGCAGCACCCGGGCCTCTTCCTCCATCTCCTGGCGGCGCAGCAGAGCCAGCTTGTTATTGCCTTCTATGGCTTCGAGCGGCTCCACGAAACAGGTGGCCCCGGAGCCCGAGGTGTCGTGGATGATGCCCTTCATGCGCCCCTTGGCGTCCGCTTTGACCGGCAGCACATAGCGGTCGGCCCTTTGGGTCACTACCTGGTCGCTGAAGACCGATCCCATGCCCGGCTCGCTGAACATGCCGGAAAGCTGGGTGCGCAGGCGCTCGCGCTGGCCGGCCAGCTCTTTGCGTATGGAAGCCAGGGCGGGGCTGGCCTTGCTGGATACGGACTGGCCCGGACCCACCACGCTTTTCACCCGGCGGGCAAGCTGGGGCAGGGGGGTGATGCGGTTGCGCAGGCGGAAGAGCTCTTCCGCCTCTTCGGGCGCCTGGTCCAGAAAACCGGCGGCCCGATTGACCAGATAAATGAACTGGGCCAGCTCTTCCAGCTCCTCGGGCAGCAAAAAGGCCCCCTCAACGGCCAGGCGGTTCAAAAAGGGGCTGATGTCGGTCAATCCGGCCAGCCCGGGCTCTCCGGCCTGGCTGATAAGTTCACGCAGCTGGCTTAGGCGCCTAAGCCTGCGCAGCACCGTGGGCCGGTGAGCGCAGGGCTGAAGCGCTGCCACCCGGGTCTTGCCCATGGAGGAGGATGCATTTTGGGCCACGGCCTGCAAAAGCTGGGGGAACTCCAGGGCCTCCTGGCTCTGGGGGTCGCAGACCAGGTCCGCATAACGGCGGCCGGATGGACCCCGATAGCCTTGGCTGTCCCTGCTTTTTGCAGGATAGGCCGGTTTATCATCCGGTTCGGTTTGGCTGAAATCCACTTCAGGACTCATTCAGAGCTCTCTATTTCTTTTATTGTATCTGTCCCGCTCAACTCCGCCCCTCTTGCCGACTCCGTCCGGTTTGCATTTTCCCCTGTTATTATTGTCGGTTACTCCTATAAGCTAACTTATGACGTGCATGGGAAGCTGCCGGGTAAAAACTTCGGGACCGCCGGCCATGGCCGGCCGGCATTCCTTGCCGCCTAGGTCCGCTCCGGCTTTAGCCCTGCCGGTCGGCTGGCGGTATTTGGGGCTTCGTTTTATTGCCTGATATATTTTTTCATGGGCTTTTACCGAATCCAAACCGATAGATTCCAGTGTCAGAGCCATATAGCCCGGCATATACCCGTCATGATAAGACGCCATAAGGCAAGATCCGGCGAGAACAAGGCAAAATCCCATGAATACCGAAATGAAAGATATTTTCTTAATCATCTCAGATTGCCCAGATCGAATGGCATTCCTGCCGGTTCAAGCTCAAAACTCAAAAGACTTAGGAGTGTCAATGGAGCTTTGCCGATCCCCCACGGTTACAGAAAGGCTGATTAGGCTTATCATTTGACCAGACGCTGTTTAACCATCTGACTGACCAGTTTGCCGTCCGCCTGTCCCGCGAAACGGGCCATGGCGCTTTTCATGACATTGCCCATGTCTTGGGGGCCGGCGGGCTGAAGCTCGTTGAAAATCTGGTCCAAAACGGCGTTGATGCCGGCTTCATCCATCTGGGCGGGCAGGTAGCGTTCAATGATGGCCAGCTCCGCTGTTTCCTGATCGGCCAGATCCCGGCGCTCTGCCTTGGTGAACTGCTCTATGGAATCCCGGCGCTGCTTGGCCAGGGTTTTGAGTACCCCAAGCTCTTCGGGTTCTTCCAGATCTCGCAAAAGCTCTTTCTGCTTGTTTTTCAGCGCCGCCCGGACAAGCCGCAGACAGGAGGTGGCCAGCGGGTCTTTTGCCTTCATCGCCGCCTTGAAATCGGCGTCAATGTTCTGGCTGAGAGTCATGTTCCTCTCCCCCCGGCCAAGGTAGCTGTTCCCCGGCCGTCAAAAAGACCACGGGGCCGGTAAATCATGCCCCGAAACAGGATGCGAAGTCTACCACCCGGCCCGGGGCCTGTCAACCGGATGAGCCTTTATCTATGCGGTAATGTTGCTAATAGTTCTCTTGGCTGTTATGCTTCTCAGCCATTGAAACTTTAGCCGGAAGAACATACTCCATGCACGCTCCACCGCCGCCTCCCCAGCCGGGATTTTTATACACCGAAGATTTTTTGGGCTTTGATTATGGCCCCTTGCACCCCTTGCGCATCGGACGTTTGGGCATGACCTACGATCTGATCCGTATGGTGGGCATGGACCAGCCCTCCCATCCGGTGGTTCCGGCCAGCCTGGAGGATCTGCTGCTGTTTCATGACCGGCGCTATCTGGAGACCCTGAAGGAACTGAGCAACGGTGGTATGCCCCAGGGGTGGGGCACCTATGGCCTGGGGCAGGGGGATAATCCGGTCTTCGAAGGCCTGTTCGAATGGTCGTCTCTTTTGGCCGGGGCTTCGCTGACCGCCGGGGACCTGGTTACCAAAAGGGGCTATCCCTCGGCCTTCAACATGGCGGGGGGCATGCACCATGCCCTGACCGCGCGGGCGGCCGGGTTTTGCTATGTGAATGACGCCGCGGTGTTGATCCGCAAGCTGGTGCGGGACGGGCTGCGCATTGCCTATGTGGATTTGGATGTGCATCACGGCGACGGGGTGCAATGGGCCTTTTATGACGACCCGAGGGTGCTTACGGTCAGCCTGCACCAGCACCCGGCGACCCTTTTCCCCAACACCGGGAGCTTTGAGGAAATGGGCAAGGATGACGGACGGGGATACACCGTGAATGTTCCCTTGTGGCCCGACACCGATGATGAGCTTTATCTGCGCTGTTTTTTTGAAATTGTTCCGCCGGTGCTGGAGGCATTCAAGCCGGACTATGTGGTGACCCAGCTCGGCGCTGACGCCCTTTACGCAGACCCCTTGGCCAACCTCAACCTCACCACCAACGGTTTCGGGCGCGCCGTGCGCGAGCTCAGGAGCCTTGCCCGGGGGCGCTGGATAGCCCTGGGCGGAGGCGGCTATCACCTGGTGAACGTAGCCAGGGCCTGGACCCTGGTTTGGGCCATCATCTGCGGCCGGGAAGATGAACTGCCCCAGCGTCTTCCGGATGAATTCAGGCTGAAATACAAAGTGCCCCAGGACGAACGCCACCTGCTGGACCCTGACATCACGCTGCGGGGCCGCCATTATCCCAAGGCCAGGGAACAGGCCATGGAGAGCATCAACTATCTTAAAAAAAACCTGTTTGCCCTCCTGGGGGCTGAACTCCCCTGATGCTATGCTGATTAGCCTTGCGAATTAATACTGCTGGCGGTAGGCTCGGGCCAGGTTTCATTTTTGCTGCCCGAATCTGCAAAAAACAGGATGCCCGGATGCCCCATAAACCTTTCGACTGCAAACTTTGCAAGGTGTGCTGCACCGGCGAAGGCGGTATTTATTTCAAAGACAGCGAACTTGCCGCCGCCGCCGGTCTGGTGGGGCTTGAGGTGGAGGAATTCATCCGCAGGCACCTAATGCGCCGGGGGGATGTGTGGGAAGTGGTCTGTAATTCTGAAGGGGTGTGCTCTTTATTGGGTGATGAGGGCTGCCGGGTGCATCAGGCCAAGCCGGAGATCTGCCGCCTGTGGCCTTTTTTCCCGGGCATGCTGAAAGACCAGGACGCCTTGGACGACGCTAAGGAGAGCTGCCCAGGCATACACAAAGACGCCACGGTTCAGGATATGCGCGAGTACTATGAAAAGACGGTGCTGGCCCAAAAAGGGAAAGCCTAGGATGCGGACGGCGGCGGCCACACCGGTCCGGACCATGGCCATGCATCAGGGAAGTGCAGGCTAGATCATGCAGGCCGGGGGAGCCGCGCGGCTCGGCAATGCCCTGATAAACCTGGCTTTCCCCCCCGGCTGCGCGGCCTGCTCCGCGCCTTGCGGCCCCGGCGAGCTTTTCTGCTCCCACTGCGCTGATGAGTTGAGTTTCATAGAACCGCCCTATTGCCAAATCTGCGGCAGGCCCCAGCCGGCCACTGAATCCCATAAACTTTGCCCGGCCTGCCGCAAGAGTCAGCCGGCCTTTGACCGGGCGCGGGCCCTGGGCCTTCATACCGGTTCTCTGGCCCGGGCGGTACGCGGATTCAAGTATTACGGCAAAGTCTCGGCCGGTGCGGGCCTGGCCCGTTTATGGGCGGAGTCTATCCCAATACGCTGGCTCAAGGGCGCCGATCTGGCCGCGCCGGTGCCTCTGCACCCCTTGCGGATGATGAAAAGGGGTTTCAACCAATCTTTGCGGCTGGGCGCAAAGCTCGCTTTGCCTGAAATGATACCGGACCTTTTGATACGCAAACGCCACACCAGGCCCCAAGTGGGGCTGGGTCCCGCCCAGCGGCGGCAAAACGTGGCTCAGGCCTTTAAGGTGCGGGATAAATACCTGGAGCGTATTGAAGGGGCCAGGGTGATGCTCATTGACGACGTATTCACCACCGGGGCCACCGTGAACGAATGCGCCGCCGAGCTTAAATACGCCGGGGCGGTTTGGGTGGGTGCGCTCACCCTGGTGCGGGCGGGCAAGGACCCTGAACCTGATGAAAGCGTTGAAATGCCTGGGGAAGAATAAAGATGCAGTTTGACACCAGAAACAAGATTGTGGATTGGCGGGCCGCAGCGGAGCGCTGCGCAGAAGTGCGGCGGGGCGGCGGCAAGGTGGTTTTCACCAACGGCTGCTTTGATATTCTGCACGCCGGGCATGTGCGTTATCTGAATGAGGCCCGCTCGCTGGGTGATTTCATGGTCTTGGGCCTAAATTCAGACGCAAGCGTCAGAACCCTGGGCAAGGCCCCCGGCCGTCCTTTGGTGCCCCAGGACGAGCGCGCCGAAGTGATCAGCTCCCTGGCTTGCGTGGATCTGGTCTGCATCTTCGAGCAGGAAACCCCTTACGAATTGATTAAAATCATACAGCCCGAGGTTCTGGTCAAGGGCGGGGACTGGCCGCCGGAAACCATCGTGGGCAACGATGTGGTCTGGGGCCGGGGCGGCGAGGTGCTCAGCATACCTTTGGTGGAGGGGCTTTCCACCACCAATCTGATTGCCCGGATAAGGGCGGGTTCATAAGCCCGTCCGGGCGGAATATGACGCGTCCGGCCGAACTTCAGCTTGCCAGCCGCCAGGATAGTAATTAGCATGCAAAGTAGGAAGGTGACGAAAGGAGCGGGCGGATTAAAGCGGGGAGTTGAGGAACACACATGCACGATAGCGAAAATGCCGTAAAAAGCGGCAAGGGTAGTAAACTGCGTCTGATAAATCCATTTGCCTCCGGGTCGAGTTTCGGGGGCCGTCTGGGCCGGGGGCTTTTGTTGCTGATAGTGCTCTATCTGGTTGCCACTCCGGTCATTTGTCTCCATGCATATTTCAGGGCCTTTACACCTTTTTTCGATCCTCTGGCGCCATACGCCCGGGAAGGGGCGGCAAAGCCGGTTCAGGGGGTGGTTTTCACCGAGACCCTGATCACACTGGGCGATCAGCTCTTGACGGCCTGGCTGCCCAACGACAAGGTCTATCCCACCATTTGGCTGGATAATCCCCAGAATTTCCAGCTGGGCCAGCTTGAGGTGCTGCGCTATTCAACTCGGGTGCTCAGGGACAAGCTGTCCCGCCAGCGCACCACGGACAAGATAGACGCCCATGCCGACCGGGCTTTCACCGATTTCAGCAACAATCCCCACTTCTGGGTGTTCCCCTCGGCCGAGTCCAAATACCAAAGCGGTATTCAGGCTCTCAAGGATTACCGGGACGGGCTCAAAAAGCGGGATAGCCATTTCTATCCCCGGGCGGACAACCTGATCGAGCTTTTGGATCAGCTCACCAGCCTTTTGGGCGGCGAGAACACCCGGCTGTCCAACGCCCCCCGGGACTGGACCGAGCGCCTCAGCGAAGAGACCGCGGGCGACCGCTATACCGAGGGTGAGACCTACAAAAAGGTTGAGGTGTCCTGGTGGAAGATTGATGACAATTTCTATCATGCCCGGGGGGTGGCCTATGCCCTGCGCCATGTGCTGGCTGCGGTCAACTATGATTTCGCCGAGATCCTCAAACTCAAGCGGGCCGATGAGCTTATGACCAATATCCTGGCCGAACTGTCCCTGGCCAACTTTGAACCGCTCATGGTGCTCAATGGCTCGCGGGCTTCTATATTCGCCAACCACAGCCTGAGCCTGATGGCAACTTTGGAAGACGTGCGCCAAAAACTGTTAAACATTCAGCACATGGTGGAACAGTAGCCGGCGGTCCAGAGACAGGTTCTTCGGGTCGAATCGCCGGGTAAAAAAAGCTGATCCGCCATGCCTTTGGGCAGGCAGGCTTTGCCTGGCGCTGCCAGCTGCGATTGTTTGTGGTGCTGGCCCGGCTAAAAAACGGTTGATGACAACCCCCCCGCAAAGAGAGGGGCAACTAATGGAAAACAAACAGCTTTTGAAAAACATACCTTTCAGTAAGCCGCAAGATCTGGCCGGTATGGTTGACTACGCCGAAGGTCAAGTGGTGAGCCGCACCTTATGCCAGAACCCCGGGGTGAGCATAACCGTGTTTGCTTTTGACAAAGGTGAGGGCATCAGCGCCCATACCGTGTCGGCTGACGCCCTTGTGCAAGTGCTGGACGGCGCCGCAACGGTTACGATCGGTGATGAGAAGATGCAAGTCGGGGCAGGCCAGGTGGTGGCCATGCCCAACGGTGTCCCTCACGCCCTGGATGCCGATGAACCTTTCAAGATGATTTTGGTGGTGGTGCGCCCGCCGGTGCAGAGCGGCATCGGCTGAAACGGGTTGTTGCCACCCCGGCCGAAGTCGAGTCGTTTCCGGATTACTGAGCTTTGATCAAGATGATAATGGCCAGAGTCAGCACTAATGCGCAGATGCTTAACACCACCAAGCTGAATGAGGGGGCCTTGGACATATCACCCTCCTTGGGGGCATTAGTCCCCCGTTTGGAAAATGTGGGTTGACGCTCCTGGTGGCTGTTTGGCTGCGTCTCATAGCTATCATATAGGATTTATTACGTAGGTGGTTGTTTTTTTTACGACAGTCTGGTGAAGGCAACCGGTTTGATCCTTATTCGGCCGCCTTGACTATCACCAAGGTGATATCGTCCTCGCTTTTCATTCCGTTGCTGAAAAGCTCAAGCTCATCATACACAGCGTTCAGTATGTCCTGGGCGTTTTTGGAGGCATGCCGCCGGATGATTTTTTTGAAGCGGGATTTGCCGAACATCTCGCCGGCAAGGTTTCTGGCCTCCCATATGCCGTCGGTGCCGATGGCCACCACCGTGCCCGGCTCCACACAGGAGAGGTGCGATTCCATAAAAACCGTCTCCCCATCCACCGCAAGCGGCAGGCCTTCACCCCCCAATTCAGTGAAGCTGTCCTGGCTGGCCGAATAGAGCAGGGCGGGGTCATGCCCGGCCCGCACCCAGGCCAGGCTTTCGGTCTTTGGCCGGATGGCCAGGGCAAAAAGCGTCATGAAGCGGCCGGAGCCGAAAAGGTCGGCGGCCAAATGGCGGTTCAGGTCCTGTATGATTTCAGCCATGCCGCCCGGCTTTTGAGCCCGGGCCCGCAAGAAAGAGCGGGCCGCAGCCATCAGCAGGGCCGCATCCACACCGTGGCCTGAAACATCCCCCACCGTGACGCACACATTGTCCTGGTGTTCACAGACGCCATGGAAAAAATCAAAGTAGTCGCCGCCCACATCTTCACAAGAAACGGATTTTCCCGCAATGTCAAAGCCTTTGACCTTTAGAGGCGTATTGGGCAGCAGGCTTTTTTGCACCTCGCCCGCCAGGGCCAGGGCCTTTTTGGGCTCGGTCATATCAGTCACAAAGGCCACGTTGCCCATGGGTCTGCCCGCTTCATCCAAAAGGGTGTTGGCATGGATCAAGACCGGCACCACATGCCCGTTCTTGGCCACCAGTTCACCGTTTATCAAACGCTGCTCGCCGGAAAGCAGGCTTTCCCGGTTGGTCTGCAGGTACTGGACAAATTCGGGTGTGGCCAGGTCAAAGGTGGTCTTGCCCAATAGCTCATCCCGGGAATAGCCCAGCATGGAGCAATAGGCCTGGTTGACGTCCTGGTACACCAGATCAAGCCCCATGTAAACATAACCTTCGCCCGCGGTCTCCAAGATGCGCCGCAGCTTGGATTCGCTGCCCACCAGGGACAGTTCGGCCAGCTTGCGTTCGGTGACATCGATCATCAGCCCCTGGTTGTACAGCCTCTCACCCTCCGGGCTCCAGATAACAATGGTCCGGTCATACACCCATCGCATCTTTCCGTCCCTGGTGAGTATGCGGTACTCCATCTGATACTCGCTGAGGCCCCGTTCCATGTACTCATGGATTTCAGCGTTCACCCTTGCGAGATCATCCGGATGCACTATATCCAGAATATTGATCTTTTCGGTCAGGAAGTCGCGGGCCGAATATCCCCATTGGCTGATGTTGTCCGATACATAGAGCAACTGGGCTTCTTTATCCGCAACCCGCCTGAACAGCACCGCCGGGCTTTGCATGATTATGGACTTGGCCAGTTCTTCCGCCTCCATGGCCGCATCAAAGCGGTGCCTGCCGGCCTCGATCTGGGCCTCCAGCTCCTTGATTCTGTCCAAAGCTTCATGCAGTTCTTTCGGCTGACCGGGTTTTTTTGCGGGTGACTTGAAACTCATGCTGCGGCTCCCGATAAAAATAAATCCAATATCAAAAATAATACCGCATATTGCGGCACGCCAGGCTTGCATACTTCTGCTTCTTGAGGCTTCATATAAGGTATATATAATAACGGTTTTCAAATGCACTCTTATCCGGGAGGTTGTGATGGATAGTTCGACGATGGGTTTGGTTGGCACCGGGCTGTTGGAGGTTAAACATTTTTTGGCCATGTACGGCCTGAGGCTGTTCTGGGCGGTGGTTATATTTGTGCTGGGACGTATGGCCGTGAGGTACTGCGTTAAGCTGATAACCAAAATACTGAAAGCCCGCAACGCTGATGACTCCCTCATATCATTCGGGGCTAGCGCCCTGAACTTTTTGCTTATGGCGGTGGTGCTCATAGCGGCCTTGCAGCAGCTTGGTTTCGAGACCACATCCCTGGTGGCCATATTGGGAGCCTTGGGCCTGGCTGTGGGCCTGTCTTTACAGGGTAATCTGTCAAACCTGGCCGCAGGGGTCATGATTCTTGTCTTCAAACCTTTCAAGCTGGGCCACCTGATCGAGACCAACGGCACCGTGGCCACGGTTGAAGGCATCAGCATCATCAACACCACCTTGAAATGCGCGGACGGAAGGGTGGTCACCCTGCCCAACAACAGCGTATTCAACAACAAGATCACCAACTTTTCAGTCAAGGAGGTGATGCGCTGCGATTTGGTGGTGGGCATCGGCTATGACGACGACATCAGAAAAGCCAAAGAGGTGCTGGCCGATATCGTAGCCAATTATCCCAAGGCGCTGAAAGACCCGGCTCCCGCGTTTTTGGTCACCGAGCTGGGCGACAACTCCGTGAACCTGACCGTGCGGGCCTATGTGGCCGGAGGGGATTATTTCGGTTCAAAGGCCGACCTGACCGAGCTGATCAAACTCCGCTTCGATGAGGAAGGCATCAGCTTCCCCTATCCCCAGCGGGATGTGCACATGATAGGGGCGGAAGCGGCCTAGGCCACAAGTTCGACCCGGTTGCCCTCCGGGTCCAGAATGCATGATTCATAATAGCCGTCTCCGGTCCGGCGCGGACCGGAGACCACCGGCACTCCGTTCTGGCGCATCCGGGCGGTCATACGGTCCACCGCCTCCGGGTTGCCCAGCCGTATGGCTATATGAATCAGCCCGGTCCGCTGGGCCTGTGGGGCCGCGCTGTCTTTGGGTATGCCGGGCATCTGCATCAGCTCCAGGCGTGCGCCGCTATCAAAGCTGAGAAAATAGGATTCGAATCCGGTTTTGGGGTTATGGTATTTCGCCCCGCTGCGCGCGCTGAAATAGCGGCAGTAAAAACCTCTCAGCCTCTCCAGGTCATGGGTCCAGAGGGCTATATGCTCTATTAACATGGCGGTATCCCAAGATTATGATTCGAAATCGCCCGCATCATCGGGTTTGGGTCTTAATGGGTAGTCTTCAGGCGACCGCACTTCATTAAGCCCGCTGATCTCCATATTGATCTCAGCGGGCACGCCCAGCATATTAATGGATACGATTCCCGGAAAGAGATTTTCCTGCTCTTGGGCAAAATTGGATGGGCTGTAAAGCGGGGGCAAATGCCAGTATAGCCGGTAGCCCCAATCACGCATCATGCTGATCAGGCCGGGGGATTTTTCGCGGCGGTCGTTCTCCACATACAAAAAGGGCCGGAACCGGTTTACCAGGCCTTGAGCGCCGCTCAGCACCTTTTTTTCCATGCCCTCCACATCCGCCTTCAGCACTTTCAGTGACGGGGGCCGTACAAAGTCATCCAGGCGCACCATCGGCACCTCGGCTCCGCTCCCGAACTGTTCAGCCGACACCCCGCCGTAATTGCTTTCCATCTTGTAGTTGATGTCCGGCATGAGCACATGGCCGTTTTCATCTGATACAGCGGCGTGGAAAGCCTCCACATTGGTCAGGCTGTTTAAGGAGATATTGGCGCACAGTGTTTGAAACACCACCCTTTGGGCCTCAAAGCAATAGACCCGGCCCGCCGATCCGGCTTTTTGGGCCAGGGCTATGGTGTGGGCGCCTATGTTGGAGCCCACCTCGATCAGCACATCCCCCGGATTTACGAGCTGTTCCAAAAGGTCGATTTCGCCCTGGCTGTACTCGCCGTACTTTGCGATGGAGCGGCCGATGTACACATCGTTTTGATTGTATAAAACATAGCCGTGGCGGGCTTTGGCCAGTTGATTAAACCCGGATTGTTCCAAGAGGTGGTTTGGCATGGTCCAAGCTCCCAAGGTTTACAGATACCCAGTAAAGACGGCTAACCGTTCATGATACTTTAACAATCTTTAGGGTTATCTGCCAACAACGATCTTTTTTCCGCCATGGGAAGGCAAGCCGGGATATTTTGGGCGGGGTTCATTTTGAAATGCTTGCCTCTAAAGGCCAATCCGGGTAAAGATGCATAACCCACATGATTGGACGGATTGGCCCGTCTGGCCTGCTGAGTCAGGCGGTATCGGAGGTTTCATGATAAGCGGCGAGGGAAAATTCAAAAGCGGCGAAGTGCTTTTGTTCATAGACGGCAGGGATCGCCAATACCTGGTCACCCTGGGGGAAGAGGGCGAAGGCATAAGGATTATGGATGAGGAGGTGCCCAGCGAGCATTTCTTCGAGCTTCACGAGGGCGAGCTCTACCAGACTCCCAGGCGCAAGCGGCGTTTTTTGGTGTTCCGGCCCAGCCTGGAGCAGCTGGTTATGAACATGCCCCGGTCGGCTCAGGTGATCTACCCCAAAGACCTGGCCCTGATCCTGCATTATGCGGACGTCTATCCCGGGCAAAGCGTTATGGAGATCGGCGCGGGCCACGGCGCGCTCAGTATGACTTTGATGCGGGCCTTGGGGCCTGAAGGACGGCTCATCACCTGTGACATCCGCCAGGACCATCTCAACCGCACCAAAAAGAATATCGCCCTTTACCTGGGCGAAGACTACGCGGAGCGCTGGGAGCCCGTCTTGTGCAACCCGGTGGAAGACAGCCTGGCCGCTTATCAGGTGGACCGCTATATCAGCGACATGCCCGAACCTTGGGACCTGATCGGTTCGGTGGTGGATTGTCTGCGGCCCGGCGGAATCTGGGTGGCCTACATTCCCAGCATCACCCAGGTGAGCCGCCTGGTGGAAGCCCTGGGCGTAAACAAGTATTTTTGCATGATCAACAGTTTTGAAACCCTGCAGCGTTATTGGCATGTTAAACAGCTTTCGGTGCGGCCCGAGCATCAGATGAAGGCCCATACCGGATTTTTGGTCTATTGCCGGCGACGCTGGCGCTTAGTCTCCGCTCCGGATGAGCAAAGCGAATAAGCCACTGGTGTGAGGTCGTTTTTATGCCGACGACAAAAGAGCAGGGACAGACCGTGGCCCACAGGGCGGATTGGGTCTGGTGTCCGGAGCAGGGCTTAAAAAGCAATGCCTGGGTGGTGTTGCGGGACGGCTTGATACAGGGTGTCGCCGACCGTGCCCCTGCCGGAGCGGCAAAGCTGGAGCATGAACCGGGCCTGATCATGCCCGGCCTGGTCAATGCCCATACCCATCTGGAGCTTTCCTTCTTGGCCGGTCAGGTGCCGCCCCGGGGTGATTTCGTGGATTGGGTGGACCGCCTGGTCAACCGGCGTCCGGGACATGACCAGGAGCAGGCCGGGGAAATCGCCCTGGCCGCTGCCAAGGTTTCATTTGATTCCGGCGTCGCCCTGGCCGGAGACATCACCAACACCGGCCGGGCCGTGGATGCCTGGCTGGAGGCCGGGGTGAGCGCGGTTTCCTTTGGCGAGGCCCTCGGGCCAAGCCGCAGCGAACCCAAAAACGAATCATCGGCTTGGCATAAAGGGGTGCTCCAGGCCAATGCCGTGGCCGCTCACGCCCCTTATTCCATTCCGGCCGGGCGCATTAAGGAACTGAAAGGCCGGGCGGTGAACCTGCCTTTCTGCATTCACTTGGCCGAATCGCGGGCTGAAATGGAGTTTTTCGCGGGGGCCGGCAGCGAAGGGAAGCGGCTGAAGGACTTTTTGCAGGGGCGCGGCCTGGATGTGGACAATTTCGGCTTCACCGCGGACCGTCCCTTGCAGCACCTGATCAACCTGGGCGTGGTGGACGGGGGCACCCTGCTGGTGCATGGGGTGCAGCTGAATAATGCCGAGGCCGAACGGATCGCCCGGCTGGGGGCCTGGCTGTGCGTATGTCCGCGCTCCAATCTGGGCTTGACCGGATCAATGGCTTCGGTGGAAGAATTCCTGCAGACCGGGGCCGGGCTGTGCCTGGGCACGGATTCCTTGGCCTCGGCTCCCGACCTGTCCCTTTGGGCCGAGTTGAAAACCTTGCGTAGACACACGCCGGGCGTCCCCTCCGAGGACCTTTTGCGTATGGCCACCATAAACGGAGCCCGGGCCCTCATGCAGGCGGATCATTTCGGCTCTTTATTGCCGGGGCGCAAAGCCAGTCTGGTTTTTGCTCCCCTAAAGGAAAGCAGCGCCCGGCTGGTGCTGGACGCTGCAATAGATTCCGGGGGGGCCATGCTGCCCTGCTAGTGGATTATGTCACCCACCCTTTCAAGGCGAACCCCAAAGGAATCACCCTTCCAGGACCAGTAGATAATGAAGGCCTTGCCCAGGATGTCATTGCGGGGCACAAAGCCCCCTTTGCCCCCGAACCAGAAACGCGAATCATATGATTCGTCGCGGTTGTCGCCCATCACGAAATAGTGGCCTTCGGGAACTTCCACCGGCCCGAAATAGTCCCTGGGCTGCACTCCGGCGGGCAAAACCAGCCGGTCGTTGTAATGGGCCCAAGGTTCACTTATGCGCTTGCCGTTGATGAACACCTCTTTATTCTTCACCTCGACCCGGTCGCCGGGCAGGCCTATGATGCGCTTAATGAAGTCCTTGTCGCGGTCTTCGGGGAACCGGAACACCACAATATCACCCCGTTCCGGATCGCCCACCGGTATTATGGTCTGGTCGGTGAAGGGCAGTTTGATTCCATAGGATGACTTGCTTACCAGAAGATGGTCGCCTATGAGCAGGGTGGGCTTCATGGAGCCGGAGGGGATCTTGAATGCCTGCACCGCAAATGTGCGGATTATCATGGCCAAGATCAAGGCCCAGATAATGGCTTCCAGGTATTCGCGCCATACCGGTTTACGTTTGCGGGAGAGGCGTCGAGGCATTAAGAGTTACCTTTCTCAATATATCGGCAGAGTAAGGAAATCAGCTCATCAGGTCCAAGTAAGGCTTGGGGGCCTTGTCACATAAGCTGCTCAAATAATACTGCATGCACTGTGCATTACAAAACAGGTATTTATATCCGAAGTTCAACAGGGTTCTTTTATACAATAAATTGCATCGCATGCTTTTCAAGCTTGAAACATACCTCTAGTGTTGCCTTGTGTAAAGCATCTTGCCCGAGGCGGAAAAAACCCGCCGCACCCTTGGATGCGGCGGGTAGGAAGCACCGCTTGAAAGGCCGGGCTACAAAGCTTCCAGGCTCTGCATGATGCGGTCTTTGGCCCGCAGTCCGTTGATCCACATTTCGGGTATGTACTCCGTGCCCAAATAGGCTCCCAGCACCATGCCCGCAGCCATGGCCCGGGAGGCCGAATCTCCCCCTGCCATGACGCATTCCACCAGACAGGTTGATAAGTCATCGGAATATTTGGCGATCAAATGAACAGCCCCTGAAAGGGCGTTGGCGGTGCCGCAGGCCTGCCCTAGCCTGGTGATGGCGGTGACCGTCTTTTTGTCCACGGTGTCCAGCCCCATCCGCACCCATTGGGCAACCGGGGCGGCGCCATAGTCCTCATTGGCTGCCTCCTGCATGGCTGGCACCGGTTCCTGTCCTTGGAGCACATTCAAGACAGTGCGGCCCAAAAAATGAGCCGCGGCCAGGGGGGCGGGGTGGTTATGGGTCATGATGGTTTGCTCGCGCACCGCCCGGAACAGAGCGCCGGGGTCATATTTCAGCGCGCATATCAATGGAGCTATGCGGACCGCTCCGGCCAGCTCCATGGAATCGGAACCCGCTGCGGCGGGGTCGGACCCTTGGGAAAAATGCTCCAGGGTCTTGCGGGTGGCTTTGTCCAGATATCCGGAATAGGATTTGAAAAGTTTCTGCCAGCGCCCGGCGAAATCCTCCAGACTGAATCCGCCGTTTTGGGATACCGAGTTCAGCAGAACCAGGGTTTGGTCTCCAATATGGGTCAGATCACCGGCCTTTTTGCCGCTGTGGTAGGAACCCGACTCCGGCTCCAGATAAGTGTTAACCCTGCCGTGGGTCCTCATGATGTGTTCAGGATCATATTCCCAATGCACTCCCAAAGACAGGGCGTCTCCGATCAGCGAGGCCAGCACCGAGGCTTTGCATTTGTTTTTCATGATCACATATCCTCATCAAAAGCCTTTAGCTGCACCTAGAAGTATGGCAGCAAAAATGCCAAAAGCCAAAGACTCAAAATGAGGACGCACTTAAAATCTAAGTGCACAAAATATGGTTTCGGGCCTTGAAGCGGCGGGCCAGATATTCCTGGGCCCCGGGGCTGAGCCCCAACAGGGGCAGATCCTTGGCAAACAGCTCCGGATCTCCCGAACCTGCCAGATAGCCGTTTACCTTGGACACCGCGGTGGAATTTCTGAAGGCCTCCGGATCGGGAAACAGCTTCAGCAGCTCTCGGGCCAGCAGGGGTTCATTGCGCAAGGTGTATTTTTGGTGATAGTCCTCGGCCGGATAGAAGCGTTCCAAAGGCGCTATTTCGGTATACACCTTTTGCATCTTGCTTTTTGAGAGCCTTGCCTTGCCGGCCTCGGCCTGCTTTTTCTGCTCCTCATCGGCATAAAGGATAATGCTGGCGTACTGCCGGGACCAGGGCCGGGAGGTAGGCTGGTGTTCACGCCAGAAAATATCCAAAAGCTCCGCATAGCTGATCACCCGGGGATCAAAGTCGATCTGAATGGTCTCGGTATGATCTCCCAGACTATGGTAGGTGGGATTAAGGGTCTTGCCGCCCGCATAGCCCACCCGGGTGCGGATCACGCCGGGGATGCTCCCGAACCGGGAGTCGGGTCCCCAGAATCAGCCCAGGCCAAAGGTTGCGGTGGAGAACTTTTTGGGCTGCATGGCTTCAATGGCCGGAGGAGTTGGTGCTGTTTTAAGGGCTGTATTCTGCATGGCGTCACCTTTGGAATCGTGCAAAAGGGCCGTTCCTGCCGCCAGGGCCAGGGCAAGGGCCGCTATTCCGGCTACCCGGATCATGGAACGCGCCGTAATTATTTTGGATATGAGCTTTCCCATGGCTACTTGGCCTCTTTAGCGGGAACGAATTTCAAGGCCGCGGAGTTGATGCAGTAGCGCAGCCCGGTGGGCGGCGGCCCGTCCTTGAATACGTGGCCCAAATGGGAGTCGCAGCGGGCGCACAATACCTCGGTGCGCTGCATGAAAAAGCTGTTGTCTTCGTTTTCGGCTACGTTGGGCGGGGCAATGGGCTCATAAAAGCTGGGCCAGCCGGTGCCTGAATCAAACTTGGACTTGCTGCTGAAAAGCTCCAGCCCGCAGGCCACACAGGCATACACCCCTTTGCCTTTGTGATCGTGATACTGGCCGGTAAAGGCCCGCTCGGTGCCTTTTTCGCGGGTGATGTAATATTGCTCGGGGGTGAGAATTTCGCGCCATTCCGCGTCGGTTTTGACCACTTTGTCAAAAGGAAGCGGTTTGTCCGCTTTGGTTTGGGCGGCTCCGGTTGAACCGTGAAAAACAAAGCCCGCCACGACCACGGCCGCGATCAGGGGCAGGCCCAGCAATACCAGGTTTACTTTTTCAAACATAGCTTTACATCTCCCTTAATAAGAATAGTAACTATTCTATTAAATTCATAATAAGACGTGTATGGCCGCTTTGCAGCAACGGTAAGTTTTTTTTGACCCTCTATCGCAGGCGGGGCCGGGGTTGGCATTGGAGCCAAAAGCCCTTGCCGATCTGCGCCCAGTCCGTCCAGCCGGAGGTCGGGGCCAGGGAATCACCGTAAATAATTCATTATTTCAACAAGATAGAGATAGATAGTATGGCCTGACCAATTAGGGGTTTTGTTCACATATTGCTTGCCTTGCCAAAGCGGTATGGATACACTTATGCAGCCTGTCTAGCCTTACTGGATGGTCTAAAAGAATCACATAACCGGCTGTGCTGGGTCGCGGCTGGCCTGAAACTTCACCCGGAACCCAATGGTCCCCGCGGTTTGCCGCTGGGGCTTCGGCTCAATTGGCCGCCTTAAAGGGATGGCTGTTTTGATTGGAGTATTGGTTTTCAGTGGGCAATAGATTGAAATATTTGACTACTGTGCTTGCAGTCCTGTTGGGGGCGCTGCTTTGGACCTCCACGGACAGCTCTCATGCCGGCTGGCTGATACAGCCGGACCGCTTTCATGCCTCTCCCCATGGCGAGATGGGATGCCTGGAGTGCCACGCCGATGTCGCAGAGCAAGAGCGGCATCCCAACCCGGACAACACCAAGCAGACCCGTGCCGAGCGCTTCGACCCCCAGCGCTGCGCCGAATGCCATGAAGAGGTGGTTGCCGAATTGATGGACAACAACCGGCACCGGGGGCGCAAGCTGAGCGATTTCCAGAAAGAAGGCTATAAGCGCTGTTACACCTGCCATGACCCACATCACCTGATCAAGCGCACCGAAAGCGATATCGAATTCGAAGCCGGCAAACCCAGGCACACCCAGTGCGCCGCCTGCCACGGCAAGCAGGATAAACTGCCCCAGCCGTCCGCAGAGGAGCAGAAGTGCTGGGACTGTCACACGGCGCCTTTGGCCCAAACCGGCCCCAAGCGCCGGGAACAGATAACCCGGTTCTGTTTCACCTGCCACGGCCCCAAGCGTGACGCGGCCATCAAATCCGCGCCCATTGTGGATAAGGGCCAGATGCAGCCCAACGGCCACGGGGGGCTTGACTGCCTTGAGTGCCATGAAAAGGCGGCGGGATACGGCCACGCGGACCAGGAGCACACCAAGTGCACCAAATGCCATGAGGTCCGGCACGACGAAAAAACCGCCGGCGGAGACGCGCACCTGAGGGTGTCATGCGAGGCCTGCCACCTGGACGGGGTGCAGGCGGTCAAGACCGGAAACGGGAACATTGTGCACCAAAGAATAAAAACCACCGGAGTCAGCAAGGTGCACAACATGCTTTTCAAGGAGGGCTCCGGGGATGAGGAGTCCTGCCGCCGCTGCCACAGCCAGGGCAACAAGGTGGGAGCCGCGGCCCATGTGCTTCCCCCCAAAAGCATCCTGTGCATGCCCTGCCACACCGCCACCTTCAGCGCGGGTGACACCGTCAGCATAGTCACCCTGCTGCTCTTTATCGCGGCCTTCATTATGACCATGACGCTCTGGGCCTCTGGGGCAAGCGGCGGCATCGGAGCCATTTTGGCCGGGGCCGCGGGGGCCGTTTTCTCGGCCAGGCTGCCCAAGATCATCCGGGCGTTGATAATGGAGGGGCTCTTGCAAAAGAGCCTGTTTGCGCGCGATCCCCGGCGCTGGGCCATACACGCCCTTATCTTCTGGCCCTTCATGATCCGCTTCAACCTGGGGATCTTTACACTGATCATGTCTTTGTGGAACACCGAATGCCCCTACACCTGGGCGCTGATTGACAAAAACCATCCCTTCACCGCCTTTGTGTTCGATGCGACCGGAGCTTTGGTGATCCTGGGGGTGGTGCTGGCGGTTGTGCGCCGCATGGGCAAAGACAAGGCCGAAACCGTTGAAGGCCTGCCCGGGCAGGACCGCATCGCCCTGGGGCTTTTGAGCGGCGTGGTCATCCTGGGCTTCATGCTGGAAGGCATGCGCATTGCCATGACCGGCTGGCCCGAAGGCAGCCAGTTCGCCTTCATCGGCTACGCCTTCAGCCAGATCGTGGGCGGCTCTCCGGGAGCCTATGCCTACGCCTGGTATCTGCACGCGGCCGTATGGGGGGCTTTCGTGGTCTACATGCCTTTCAGCCGCATGTTCCACATCATCATGGCCCCGGTAAACGCCGCGGTCAATGCAGCCAAAAAAGAGCATCATCATTAAGGGATAAACATGCCTCCGGGGTGCGGCCCTGGAGGCATGCGCCTGAGAAGGAACAAAAAAGTGTCTAACAAGGATTACAGCGCCAAGCACATTTTCTCGCTGGATGCCTGCACCAACTGCCAGATTTGCGCCGACGTATGCCCGGCGGTGCAGGCCTCGGGCAGCGGCAGCCTGTCCGGCGTGCACCGCATACAGGCCCTAAAAAGGATCATGAAAGGACGTATGGGCGGGCTGTGGAAATTTCTGGGCTACAAGGACCCCTCTGAAGAGGAGCTGAAGGAATACGCGGACACCGTTTTCCGCTGCACCCTGTGCGGCCATTGCCAGCTGGTGTGTCCGGCCGGCATAGAGCTGAAGGATATCTGGCTTTCTTTGCGCCAGGATCTGAACAAAAGCCAGGCCGCCCCTTCCAAGGTGCAGATGATCAAGGATAACCTGGAAAGCAGCCATAACGTCTTTGACGAAGAAAACGAAGAACGGGCCGACTGGACCGAAGACATGGACGAGGAGCCCGAAGACCAGCTGGTGAAAGACTCGGCCAAGGTGGTCTACTTCACCGGCTGCGTGGCGGCTTTCTTTCCCATGGCCCAGCAGATTCCCGTGGCCCTGGCCGAGATCCTGCAGGCCAGCCAGGTGGACTTCACCCTTTTGGGCGAAGAGGAATGGTGCTGCGGGTTCCCGCTTTTGGGCGCGGGCATGCTGGACCATGCCAAGGAGCTTATCGAGCACAATATAGAGGCGGTAAAGGAAAAGGGTGCCACCCAGGTGGTGTTCGCCTGCCCTTCCTGCTATCAGATGTGGCGCGAGCATTATGACCACCCCTTCGAGATTTTCCACGCCACCCAGTTTTTGGAGAAACTGCTCAAAGAGGGCAAGGTCCCCTTACGCGAAAAGAAGATCAAGGTAACCTATCATGACCCCTGTGACCTGGGCCGGGGAGCCGGTGAGTACCGCGCCCCGCGTGAGGTGCTTAAGATGCTGCCCGGGGTGGAGTTTGTGGAGCTGGCCAAGAATCAAAAGGAATGCCAGTGCTGCGGCGGCGGCGGCAACCTGGAGATGATAGACGCCAACCTGTCGGCCGAGATATCCAAGCGCAAGATCGACCAGGTTTTGGAAACCGGGGCCGACGCGGTGATCAGCGCCTGTCAGCAGTGCGTACGCACCATGGCCACCCATACCCGGCGCAACAAGGTCAAGCTGAAGGTCATGGACATAACCCAGCTTATCCATCAGCAGCTTGATGTGTAAAAGCCTCCGCAGCGTTTGCTGCATGGGAGAAACATAGATGAAAGTAAATATGAGCTATGGCCGCAAAGGCCTTGAGCTTGACCTGCCCGATGAATGGCAGGTTGATGTAATCAATAAAAAATCCATGCCGGTGGTGGGTGACGCCCCCAAGGCGGTGGCGGACGCCCTGGCCAATCCGGTTGGCTCCGGGACTTTGCAGCAAGAGGCGGCGGGTAAAAATTCGGCCTGCATCCTGATCTGCGATATAACCCGGCCGGTGCCCAATGGGCTTATTTTGCCCATCATCATAAAAGAGCTTATGGCCGGCGGCATGAGCGCGGAGCAGATCACGGTCCTGGTGGCCACCGGCCTGCACCGGCCTAATGAAGGCGATGAGCTGAAAGAGCTGGTGGGCTCCGATTGGGTCATGGACACCGTGAAGGTGGAAAACCACTTCGCCCGCAATGACGGGGATCATGTGGAGCTGGGCGTCACCGGGCGCGGCACCGTGGTGAAGATAGACAAGCGCTTCGCCAGGGCGGACCTGCGCATCGTCACCGGGCTGGTGGAGCCTCATTTCATGGCCGGTTACTCCGGCGGGCGCAAGGTCATCACCCCGGGCGTGGCCCACCAGGACACCATTCGCCGCATCCACACCAACACCTTCATGGGGCATCCCAAGGCGGTGAATTGCCAGATAGAGGGCAACCCCCTGCACGAGGAACAGATCGCCGTGGTCGAGATGCTGGGCGGGGCCCTGGCCGTGAACACGGTGATCACGGAGCACCGCGAGCTGAGTTTCGTGAATTACGGCGAAATCCAGGCCAGCCATCTTGAGGCCGTGGAATATGTGCGGCCCTATGCCGAGGTGTATCTGGACCGGCCCTACCATACGGTCATCACCTCCAGCGCGGGATATCCCCTGGACAAGACCTATTACCAGACCGTCAAGGGCATGGTGGGGGCCATGGAGATACTGCAAGAGGGCGGGAATATCTTCATCGTCAGCGAGATCAGCGAGGGATTTGGCTCCCCAGAATACCTGGAGGCCCAAAAACGCTTTGTCGAATTGGGCATGGACGGTTTCATGGCCGACATCGCTCCCAAGACCGCCGCGGCCATAGACGAATGGCAGACCGAGGAGCAGGTGAAACCCATGCGCCGGGGCACGGTGCGGCTTTTCACCCAGGGCCTGAGCGCTGCCGAGCGCAGGCTCACCGGGGTGGAAATCATAGACGACAAAGAAGCGCTTATGGCGGCCATCAGCCGAAGCGCCGGTAAGGACGGCCGGGTGGCGGTGATCCCCGAAGGGCCGTACATACTGCCCTTTGTCAAGTAATGGCAAGTGTATTGATATATAATAAACCGATGACATTTCCATGTGTGAGGAGGCCGAGATGAATTACAAGCACGACCACATCCATGTACGTTGCGTGGACCCTGAAGCCAGTGAAAAATGGTGGACCGAGGTCATGGGCCTTGAGGTGGTAAAAAGGGGTGGTGTGCCCGGCATGCCCATCACCCGCCTGGCCTTCGGCGACATGACCTTGTCCCTTTCGCCTCCCAAAGAAGGCATCGAGGTGGAACCCTTAAGCGGGAACAACCGCTACGGAGCTTACCAGCTCGGCGTCACCGTGGATGATCTTTTGGCTACCGTGGAGGAACTGCGCGGCCGCGGGGCCAAGGTGACCTTGGAGCCCGTGGAGATGAGTCCGGGCATGATGGTCAGCTTCATCCAAGGCCCCGACGGTGTGGAATTGGAACTGATGCAGTACACCTAAAGGCTTTTATGCGGCTAAGTTAGAACCGGCTGCGGAGCATCAGCACCCCGCAGCCGGTTTATTTACTGCGCCTCCCCGGACCGGGCGGCCAAAACGGCGGCCAGTCCATAAGCCAACAGGCAGCATGCAAAAGCCGCCCATGCCGTATGGAATCCGCCCGCCAACCCGGTCAGCCGCATCCAGCTCAATGGCCCCAAAAAATAGCCCAATCCCCAGGCCAGGTAATAGAGGCCCGACACCGCCCCCTTGCG
Source organism: Desulfarculaceae bacterium (assembly GCA_963675675.1). Classification (GTDB taxonomy): domain Bacteria; phylum Desulfobacterota; class Desulfarculia; order Desulfarculales; family Desulfarculaceae; genus Dethiosulfatarculus. Next base: position 3,820,685 of record OY776512.1, on the reverse strand, counting down.
CCCGCTGCCGGCCCAGCCGCTCATGCGGGTGAGCGAGCATACCGCGAATGCGCCCAGACCCAAGCTGGCCGCCAGCGCCGAAAGCAGGATTTGCCAGCCATGCAGATACGGTATCAAAAACAATCCGCAGCCTGCCAGGGCCATGGCCAGGCCGCCCAGCTTTTTGGCGAAACGGGACTGGCTGAAGCGCCCGGCCGCAGCTTGAGCCAGACTCATGCCCAGGTAGAGCAGGCAGAAAAACAGCCCGTTTTCAGTCTGGCCGAAGGATTTGGCCTCAAGCAAAAAAGCGGGCAGCACCGTAAGGGAAAGGCCGTAAGCGCAGCCGTAGAGCCCCACCCCGCCCAACAGATACAGCCTGGCCGGACTCAGCCGGATGCCCAAAGAGGCCGGTGCGGTAGCACTGGCTTGACTGGGGGGCCGGGCTTTTATGTCCTTCACCCAGACAGCGATCAGGCCGCCCCCCAGCCAGCAAAGCAGGCTGAAGACCAGGAACTGGTTCCGGGGTTCCATCCAGCCCGACAAAAGCACCCCGGTCAAGGGCCCCAGGGTCAGCCCCATATGGAGGCTTGCGTTATACAGCCCCAAAAAATGGCCCAGGTTGGGGGGCTGCAGCAGAGCGAGCAGGGCCGGGGCCAGGGCCCAGACCGGAGCCTCGCCAAGGCCCTGCACAAACCGTCCCATCCAGATCAGTTCCACGCATTCGGCAAAATAATAAAAAATCCCGGATATTCCGGCCAGGGCATAGCCCGCCGCCAGCCACGGCTTGGGGCCCAGACGGTCCGCCAATCTGCCCAGGGGCAGCATCACTATTAAAAAGGAAACCGCCAAGGCGGAGGCGAGCATGCCGGTCTCGGCGCTGGACCCGCTGAGGGTCACTGCGCGGCCGGGTAACAAGGCGGTGATCATGCCCACGCCCAACATCAACAAGAAGACCGCAGCGTTTAATGCAAACGCTGATTTACCTGCATTCATAAGGTGCACCTCTGTCAGGCCGCCCTCAAAATTGCCCTTTTGGCCCGAATACTGCTTTGGCCGTGATTTTCGAATGCTCATATATTATTGTATATACTGCGCTTATCAAATCGCGCCCGCCTGGTCTTTGAGCCAAAGTATGGCTTTGAGGGCTCCCTGCTGTGGGGTATATGCGGCAGTGGCCCTGGAGGCCGGACTTGAGAACCCGGCTGCGGACCTGCCGCCGATTGCATTCACGGATTATGAGAAATGTCTAGATGGGGTGCGGAATCCAGGCGTCAGGCGCACCTCTGCTCCGGCCGCCCGTGGCGGCAAAGAAACAGGCGCCCCAAGGCTGCCCGGGTCCCTAAACGGCTGGTGGGGGCGGGGAGGCGATGAATCTATTGAGTTGCCGATTCATTTGTTTGCCTTGCTTGTTTGTGTTCAATAAATCAGCCCGGTTTCATTCACCCGGCTTGAAAAGCTCGCATCCCGATACGAGCCGGTATTGCACCGGTACATAATAGCAGGTCCGGTTGGGCTGGTGAATTATAATACCAGAAAACAAAAAGGATTATTAAAAGCCGTCCGGCTTAAGGGGTTCAGGACCCGCATCGCCGGACGGCCATTTGATTCGCTCCCGTTATCCCAGGGCCATGAAAACCAGTTCGGTCAGGTCCATCACCTTGAGGTCTTTCTCACCCGAACGCACCGCCCGGGTTTTGATGGTGCGCAGGCACTGCTGGCAAGAACTGATCACCGCATCCGCACCGGTTGACTTGATGGCGTCAATCTTGTTCTGGGCTATGGCCGCGCTCAGTTCGGGGTCGACCATCTCCACATTGCCTCCGCCTCCGCAGCACACCGATAGCCCCCGGTTGGTGGGCAGCTCCACGAACTCAATGCCAGGAATGGCCTTGATCACCTCGCGGGGCTCTTCATACACCCCGGAGTTGCGCCCCAGGTCGCAGGGATCGTGGTAGGTGACCTTCATATTCACTTCATTCAGCTTCAAAGCTCCGTCCAGCACCATGCGGTTTAACAGCTCGCTGGCGTGAAGCAGCTCCACATCGGCGTCATAAAGATGCTTCCAGGTGTGATAGCAGGATGGACAGGCGAATATCACCTGCTTGGCTCCGGTGGCTTTCACTTTTTCCAGGTTGTGGGCCTTGATGGCCTTCACCTCGTCCGGCTTGCCCGCCCCCAGAAGCGGGAAGCCGCAGCACCATTCATCCCCGCCCAGCACCGTGAAATCCAGCCCGGCCCCGTACATGATCTGGGCCAGATTGGCCGGTATCTTTTGGGCCATGGGGAAGTAAGAGGCCACGCAGCCCACGAAATAGATGATCTCGGCCTTTTCCTTATCCAGCACCTCTTCGGGGAGCCGGTCGGCCAGATCGGCCCATTCGGCCCGGTCTTCGGGATCATCGTCGCTGATGTTGTGGTATTCGTTCAGGCTCTCGGCCAGTTTATCCATTATGGCCGGGTGCAGGTTGTTTTCGGCCAGCAGCGCCCGGTCGCCCCAGACCGCGTCCCGGGTCTGCACCGAAGGGAAGCAGGCCACAGTGCAGGCCCCGCAGCCCAGGCAGGTGAACAGCGCTTTGGCCAGGTCGTCCGAAAGCTCCAGGCGGCCTTCGATCACCGCGCGGGTGATGGCGTTGCGCCCCCGGGCGGTGTAGGTTTCCAGCCGCTTCACGGTGTAGGTGGGGCACTCGGGCAGGCAGAAACCGCAACGGGTGCATTTGGCCACTTCCTCATAATGCAGCTTGCTCAGCTTTTGAATATTCATGATTTACAGCCCTCCCAAAAAGCGCCCGGGGCAAAAGACCCCGTTTGGGTCCAGCTTCCGCTTGATTTTCTTCATGAGCCCCGCATCAGAGCGTTCCGGCCCCCAGGCGTCCACCGCCTGTTTTATGCGGGGCGTGGCGGTCTCCATAAAGACCCCGCCTTTAAGCTCCCGGGCCTTGGTTCTTAGTACCTCCGCAACCTTGGCGGCGGCTTCCGGATCATCCGCCACCAGGCTCACCTGGGTCACATTGTTGCCCGCCGATACGTTGATGGCCGCCTCCAGGCCCTCGGTGGCCCGCACCACCGCGGCAGCCATTTCTGCAAAGCCGCTGAATAGGTAGTTGGCCTTGAAGCGCACCGAAGCGTTTTCCAAAAGATCGTCCGTGACCTCCCGCCAGAAGAATTCCGCATCATCGGCGTCCATCTGCACTATGGCCAGGGCTCCGGAATCTTGGGCCATCTGAATGAGCTGTGCTCCCTCCCGGTCCACTTCCTCCGTGAATCCGGCCTGGCCCATGGCCACGGCATAGCCTCCACTGGGCAGGCTGAGGCCTTCCACTGCGCCATAGTCCACTGCGGCGGGGTTGAGAATCTCCAGGGCGGTGGGCAGAAGCCGCACATCCAGCACCTTTTGGGCGAAGCCGCAGGCTGCTTCCAGGCTGGAGAATCCGGCCGCGATGCCGGCCTTTTTCTCCGGCAGGGGCAATAGGCGTATGGTGAGTTCGGCTATCAGGCCCAGACAGCCCATTGAGCCGATCATCAGCTTGGACATGTCATAGCCGCTGACGTTCTTTACGGTTTTGCCCCCCATGCCGATAATCTCGCCGGTGGGCGATATGAAGCGCACTCCCAGCACCAGATCCCGCACCAGGCGGTTCCTAAGGCGGTGGGGGCCGGTGAGGTTGCTGGCCAGGATACCGCCCATGGTGGCCCGGTCCCGGCAGGGCGGGTCCAGGGGAACATAAGCGCCCTTGTAATTCCGGTCCGAGCACAAAAAGTCAGCCGATGTCTTAAGGTCGCCGCCCACCGGGAAGAAACAGCGGTTCTCCACCCCGCCGACCAAATCCTGCAAATCCCCGAAAATCACCCCGGCCTGCACCGTAACCGTAAGGTTGGACGGGTCTATGTCTATGATCTGGTTCATGCGTGCGGTGCTGAGCACGATGTCCGCGGACTTGAGCTTGCCGCCCACGCCTTTGAGGACTCCGCCGCCCAAAGGAACCACGCTGGCCCCGTTATCATTGGCCCATTTGATCACCCGGGCCGCCCCTTCCACGCTGTCGGGAACGACAACCGCCTGGGGGGTGACGCCATCCACTGCATGCCCCGCCAACCGGCCGGGATCGGTGATAACCCCATCCCCGGAAAGGGCATTTTTCAAGCTATGTGTGTCCATGTTTCTCCTCCCCCTCCTGGCTATTGGGCCGCTTCCGGCAGAATTTTGCCCGGGTTGAGCCGGTTCGCCGGGTCCCAGGCCTCTTTCATTTTGCGCATGAATGCGATGTCGGCGTCATTGAAGATAAACGACATCTCGTGCAGCTTCTCAAAGCCGATGCCGTGCTCGCCGCTGATGGTGCCTCCGGCCTCGGCGCAGATTTTGAGTATCTTGCTGCCCACTTCATTCACCTTGGCGGTCTCTTCCGGGTCGCGGGAATCAAACAGGATAAGGGGATGCAGGTTTCCGTCTCCGGCGTGGAACACGTTGCCGATCTGCAGGCCGTATTCCCGGCCCAGTTCCATCACCTTGTTCAAGACCTCGGGCAGCTTGGTGCGGGGCACGGTGCCGTCCGCCACCAGGTAGGAGGGCCTTAGCCGGCTGATGGCTCCAAAGGCCCCTTTGCGCCCGGCCCAAAGGGCCATGCGTTCTTCGGCGCTCTGGGCCACCTTCAGCTCGGTGACCTTGTTTTTTTCGCAAATCTCCTGGATACGGGCGGAAAGGCGCGCAAAGCCGTCTTTCAATCCGTCCAGCTCGATGATCAGCACCGCGGCCGCGTCCAGGGGGAATCCGGCCTTCATGCTCTCTTCCACCGCCTTTATCACCGTGTTGTCCATCATCTCCAAGGTGGCGGGCACTATGCCGTCCGCAATGATGGCGCTCACCGTGTTGCTGGCGTCGTTGATGGAGCCGAAGATGGCCAGCAAGGTCTTGATGGCCTCGGGCTGGGGGATCAGCTTCAGGATCAGCTTGGTGGTGACGGCCAGGGTGCCTTCACTGCCCACCAGCACCCCGACCAGGTCCAAGCCGGGCATCTCCATGGCCGGGCCGCCGATATCCACCACGGTTCCGTCATAAAGCACCGCCTCAATGCCCAGGATGTGGTTAGTGGTCACCCCGTATTTAAGGCAGTGAGGTCCGCCCGCGTTTTCCCCCGCGTTGCCCCCCAAGGTGCTGGTCTTCTGGCTGGCCGGGTCGGGCGCGTACTGCAGGCCCTTGGCCGCCACCGCGTTCTGCAAATCCAGGGTCACCACTCCGGGTTCCACGGTTGCGGTGCGGTTGGCCACATCTATGTCCAGGATCTTGTTCATTCGGGAAAAATGCAGCACCACCCCGCCTTTCAGCGGAACCGGCCCCCCAGTCAGGCTGGTGCCCGCGCCCCGGCTGGTGACCGCAAGGCCGCTTTCATGAGCCAGCCCCACCACCCGGCTGACCTCATCGGTGTTGGCCGGGACCACCACCAGGTCCGGTAGGGAAGGGACCAAATAGGCGTCATAGCTGTACAGGGTCCTTTCCATATCGCTGGTGAGCACATATTCCCCGCCCACGATATCCTTGAATTTTTGAACCAAACGGTCATCCAGCATAACTTGTTTTGCCTCCTAAACCGGCCTTGCCAGACCAGCCAGCAAGTCCATCAGCGCCTGGGGAAGGTCGTGCAAACCCTGGGCCTGTTTCAAGCCGCCGCCTCCCAGCCGGGCCAGTTCCCGGGCCAGGCCCAGGTTCCTCCGGCCGATCAGCAGCACATGCAGTCCTTTATATTGTTCAGCCGCCGTTCTGGGGTCCGGCCCCGCGGTGCGCTCGGCATCCGTGATCAGCACCGTGTGGGTGATCCCCGGCGGTCTGGTTTTCATTATCTTCCGCCCGGCGCAAAGCGCCTGGTGCAGATCCGTTGCGCCCCCCCATTTGAGGCGCAACACCCGATAGGCCGCCTCCAGGGGATGCACGCGCTGGCCAAAGCGGACAACGGTTTCCACCTCCTGGTGAAAGGCAACCAGGGCCAGCCGGGCCATGGCCGATTCCCGGGCCAGCACCGCCCCGGCCACCGCCGCGGGGATGTGAGCTTGGCCCGAAAGGCTGAGGCTTGTATCCAGCAGCACCAGCAAGTTGAGCACGGACTCATCTCTGCCATACACCAAAAGATCTTCACGTTTGGGCATGCGCCCTGGAGCCAGCCTTTCCAGGCTGGCTTCCAAGGCCAGCTCCCCCGGTCCGCCCTGATAGGGCAGCACACCGGAGCCGGTCCGCCCTATGCTACCCGGATTCAGCCTTCTAAGGCGTCTGCGCAGCCTTGGCAGAACCAGCCTTTTCAGGGCTTCCTTGGCCGGCTGGGTGGCCAGGGGCTTGCGTATATGGTCCCAATCCGGGCTCATAAAGACACCGGCGGCGTTGCCCAGGGGCCGCTCCGGCCCGGCCGTGAGACTGGGGGGCATGCCCTGAACCAGGGTCACCCTCCGAGGTCTTTTTTTTTTGCTATGTCCTGCGCATAAAGCGCGAACTGTTCCTTGGGGTCTTTTTCCAGGTCATCTGTGAATTCAATCCTGGTGGGCAGGGCCAGAGCCGCGGCCTCCTGGATATGCTCCACCCCGCCCAGACCTTCGGCGATGAGCGCCAGACTGGCTGCGGCCCGCACGCTCGCCCCCCGTTTGATCATGGGGTGATTGCGGGTGGCCCGGGTGATGAAAACCGCCTGCTTGACCAGGGGGCCTCCGTTCAGGCCGGTTATCTGGTGCACGATTTCCTCTTCCTCGCCAAAGCTCTGATAATCCAGTTGCAAAAGCTCAAAGCGGTCCCGCAAGGCCTCGGACAAAAGGTTGGCCCCCACAAACTCGCGCGGGTTCTGGGTGGCGATCACCCCGAATCCGGGAGCAGCCTCCAGGGGCTCCAGCCGGGGCACCTCCAGGCGCTGTTCATCCAGCACCGGCAAAAGCACGTTCTGCACCCCTTCGGGCAGGCGGTTCAACTCGTTGATGAATAAAAGGCTGCCTTGGCTGACCGCCTTGTGCAGGGGGCCGGGAACGAAGGCATCAGGGCAATAGCCCCGGTTGATCACCAAAGGCGGATCGAACCAGCCGGTAAGCTTGTCTTCGCTGAAACGCTCATCGCCGTCAACCCGGATCACCCCGCGCCCCAGATCGGCGGCGGCCTGCACGGCCAGACGGGTTTTGCCCACCCCGGCCGGGCCCTCGATAAGCACATGGCGTCCCGCTTTCAATGCGGTCACGATCAGGCGCAGTTCTTTGACCCGGCCAATCAGCTTATTTTGCGGCTGAGGTTTCAAACCCGTTTTCCAAAGACGCTGCAGGTAAGAAAATCAAAGACAACAATACGTTTTGCATGCCTGTTAAAGCTGCAAACGGGGAGTCCTTCATGAAAAAGGACTCCCCGAAAAATTGATCAGGACATGTTCTTGATCAGGCTGAAGTCCTCGCACCAGGCCGCCTCCAGAATGGGGCCCATGTACTCATCCACCAGTTCGGCATATAGCGGAACCGGCATGTTCCTGAGCTTCATATCCAGCACCGGATTTTTGGCTGCGGCGAGGCAGCGTTCCATATGCTCGCGGGTCATGCCCGGCACGGGCTCCAGGCAGGTGGGGAAGCCGATCTTCTTGGACAGGCTGACCATGCCTTCGGCAACCGCAAGGCCCAGTTCGCGCCCGCTTAAGCTATTCAAATCGGCGTCTATCAGGCCGTGTTTCTTGTAAACCTCACCCACCACGCGCAGTTTCTGCTCAATGGCCGGAGCGAAGAACACGGCATAATAGGGATTCATCACCGCGCAGGCCCGGCCATGGCTCAAGACGTCTATCAGGCTGAAGCTGTTCAGATGGGGGCCGTTGGTGCCGCCCACCATGATGGCGTAGCCGCCCAGGTCGGTGCCCATGCCCAGCTGCATGCGGGCGTCCACGTCCGTGGGCTTTTCGGTGATCTTCATGACGCTGGGAATCAAAAGATCCAGCGCGGTCACGCAGATGTCCTTGGCCTTTTCCTCGATATCCGCCGGAGCCCCGAAGTAGACCTCCACGCAGTGGGCGATGCCGTCCAGTGCCCCGTCCTGGGTCAGGGACAAGGGCTGGCTGTTGGTGACCTCATAGTCGAACAGGCAGGCGGGCGGAATGATGGCCTCATCCACAATGAGCTTTTTCTGGCCCACCACCGGGTCGGTGATATTGGAGTATTTGGTCAGATGGGCGCCGGAGCTGGCCGCGGTCATGACCGCCACCACCGGCATGATGGGGCCGCGTCCGTTGTCCTCGATGATCTTGGTCACCTGGCCCACTCCGAAGAAGGGGTCCACCTCGGGGGTGATGTCGCCCAAGGAGGCCAGGGCCGCGGCGCACTTGCAGGCGTCGATGGAGGAGCCGCCGTCCATCACCACTATGACTTCGGGCTTTTTGTGCATGATGTGGGAATGGATGCGGTAGACATCGGCGAAGGGCGCGTTGGGTTTGGCCCCGTTCACCACGTCCACCACCTCAACGCCTGCCTCTTCCAGATAGCCCAGCACCTTGGTCTCAAGAGGCTTGAACCAATCAAACTCGACAGGGCCCACAAACATGGCTTTCTTGCCCAGGGCGGCGGTTATGGGACCAACCTTATGTAAAACACCTACTCCATAGGAGTAGCTTTCTCCTTTAAAACCCGCCAAAAGCTCCTTGGCCCGGGTTACGGCGTCTGACATTTTTATATCTCCCTTGCAAACAATGTTATATGGGTAGAGGGTCCGGCTGTCGCGGCCCGCGAATATTAGAATTCTACTCGAACTCCTTCACTCCGCCAATGGAAACGCCCATGGAGCAATCGGTCTCGCGCTCCAGGATTATGTCAATCACATAGGGCTCCCCGCTGTCCAGCCCGCGCTGCAGGGCGGCTTTGATGTCTCCGGGCTCGAACACCCTCTCGCCCTTGGCTCCGCAGGCCTCGGCGAACTTGACGAAGTCGAATCCACGGCCTTCATTGATGCCGTCGTACCATATCTGCACTTCATAGTTCATGTCATAGATGTATTTTTCGGCCTGGCGGATCAGGCCCAGGTAGCCGTTGTTGAGCACGCAGATCACAAAGGGCACTTTGTAATGAGCGGCCACGGGCAGGGCGTCCATGCAGAACTGGAAGCCGAAGTCGCCCACCACCTGCACAACACTTTTATCCGGACGGGCCACCTTGGCCCCGATGGCGGCCGGCAGGTCCCAGCCCAGGGGACCGGCCCCGCCGCAGTCCAAATAATGCCTGGGTTTGCTGATTTCCTGCATCTGGCCGGACCAGATCTGGTTAAGGCCGATGCAGGTCACGAACACGGTCTCATCATCAAAGAACTCGTTCAGCTCTTTAAAGACCCTGGGGGCCTTTATGGGCACATCGTCATAGTCCATCTTGCGCTTGAGTTCCGTGCGCAGCTCCGGCACCTTGGCGGCCCAGGCGCTGGCCCCGGCTGCTCCGCCGCGGGCTTTGGCCTCGTCCAAAAGGGCGGTCAGGGCGGCCTTGGCGTCGGCCACAATGCCCATCTCCGGCACAAAGTTTTTGCCGATCTGGCCCGGATCTATGTCTATGTGCACAAACTTGCGCTCGCCGACATAGGTGGCCATGTCGCCGGTGTGGCGGTCATTGAAGCGCGCGCCGACGGCCAGCACAAAATCGCTCTCCAAAAAGGTCTGGTTGCCCGAGCGGGTGTTGCACTGGATGCCCACATGCCCCGCCATCAGGGGATGGTCATGGGCGATGCCCGATTTGCCCATGTAGCTGGTGACCACCGGGACCTTGAGGTATTCGGCCAGGGCCTGGAACTCTGCGCAGGCGTCGGCGCAGATCACACCGCCGCCCAGGAGCATCACCGGGCGCTCGGCGGCCATCAAAAGGTCCATGGCCTTTTTCACCTGGTTGGCCGCCGGGGCCATGTTAAGGATGGGAAGCCTGGCATCGGCTTCGGGATCATAAATTATCTGGCCTTTTTGCACATCCAGGGGCAGGTCGATCAGCACCGGGCCGGGCCGGCCTTCCTGCATGATCTTGAAGGCCTCGCGGAATATCCAGGGAACCTGGGCCGCATCCTTGATGCAGTAGGATTTTTTCACCACCGGTTTAACGATTTCGGCGATATCCACGGCCTGGAAGGCTTCACGGCCAAGCTGGGCGGTGACGTTCTGGCCGGTCAGGGCCAGGATGGGGATGGAATCCACCTGGGCGGTGTATAGCCCGGTTACGAAGTTGGAAGCGCCGGGGCCAGAAGTGGCCGCGCAAACCCCCACCGTATTGATGGCCCGGGCGTAACCGTCCGCCATGTGGATGGCGCTTTCCTCGTGCCGGGTGATGTAGTGCTTGATTTTGCCGTGGTTTTGCATGGACTGGTAAAAGGGCAGGATGCCCGCGCCGGGGATTCCGAATATATTGCGTACGCCCTCATCATACAAAATGTGCACCGCCGCGTCCATGGCCGTCATCTTAGGCATTTCAATCCCTCCTTGATTCACTGTGGTGGTTCCGCATCCTGTTTGATCCTGTATCCATCAGCCAAAGCCCTTGTCCCCCAGCGGACCTATATGGCGTATCTGGTGCGGATGCGGTTTGTTTATATTTTGCCGGACGGCCTCAGCGGACCGCCGAATCCAGCGGGCTGTCCAAATATTCCAGCCCTTTGGTGATTTCCAGCGCGGCGCGCATGACCTCCCGGCCCAATTCGGGGGCGGTCTCATCGGTCACCCGGGTGCTGGGGCCGGAGATGGAAAGCCCGCCCACCACCTTGCCCGCGTGCCAAATGGGCGCAGCCACACAGGCCACCCCGTTTTCGATTTCTTCTTGGTCCCTGGCAAAACCCCGCTCACGCACCCGGTCCAGCTCCCGGAGCAGGCCGGCCTTGTCCGTAATGGTGCTGCGGGTGAGAGGCTTCATCCTGGTGCGGGCCAGGTATTCCAGCACCTTGTCCTGGGACTGGTGGGCCAGATAGGCCTTGCCGACCCCGGAGCAGTAAAGCGGCACCCTGGCTCCAACCTTGGTGAACATGCGCAAAAGCGAACGGGTGTTGTTCACCTGCTCCACATAGACCGCCTCGGCTCCCTCGAAGACCACCAAGTTTACGGTTTCGCCGGTGGCCTCCATGGCTTCCCGCATGAGGGGCCGGGCCACTGTGATGATGTCCAGGTCTTCCCGGAGTCCCTGGGTGAGCTCAAGCATTTTGAGGCTGACCCCATATTGCCTGGTTCCGTTCTCCTGGCGGATATAGCCCAGGTGTCCCAAAGTGGCCAATATCCGGTGCACGGTGGAGGCCGGAAAGCCGGTCTTGGCCGAGAGGGTGTTCAGACCCATGGGGCCGTCCTGAGCCAGGCTCTCCAGGATCTGGAATGCTTTGACTAGCGAGGTTTGTTTTTCCATTATTCGGATACCTAATCTGAAATTTGGATTATATGTTAGCCCTGCTGGCTTTAGGGGTCAAGGTTTTTCCAGTTTATGGATAATATTTCCGTATTATGGAAATATCATTTGAAAAAGCAAAGGCCGGCTGGCCACGATATGATACAACCCATTGACTTCTATGGAATTTGAGACTAATAAAAATGCTGATGCCGAGCATGTGCCAGATTCCTTTCCCCTCTTAGCGCAGTCCTTATGGACGCAAGGCGGAGTTATATGAAACCGAAAGTCCTGTTGACCTGTGAATTGATGGATAGTGTGATGAAGACCCTGCATCAGGATTATGATGTGGTGCACTGGTGGGAATTACCCGACCAAAAAGCCTACTTGGAGCAATCCGCCGCTGGGATCAAGGCCATAGTCACCGGCGGACATTTGGGCGCGGACCGGGATCTGATCGGGGCCCTGCCCGATCTGGAGATCGTGGCCAGCTATGGGGTCGGCTATGACAAGATCGACCTGGACGCGGCCAAAGAGGCCGGGGCCGCGGTGACCAATACTCCGGATGTGCTTACCGATGATGTGGCCGATATGGTTATCGGGCTTTTGCTTTGCCTGTTCCGCAAGGTGCATGTAGGGGACAGGCATGTGCGCGAGGGCAAGTGGCCCCAGGCGGATTTGCCCCTGACCCGGAGCGTCAAGGGCCAGACCCTGGGTGTGGTGGGCCTGGGGCGCATAGGCGGCGCGGTAGCCAAAAGGGCTGAGGCCCTGGGCATGAAGATAGCCTGGTTCGACGTTGCCGAAAAGCCGGTTGACTGGCCTTATTACGGCTCGATAATAGAGCTGGCCAAGGCATGCGATGTGCTTTGCATGAGCTGCAACGCCACGGCGGAAAACCGCCACATGGTGAGCACCGAAGTGCTGGAGGCCCTGGGGCCGGACGGTGCGGTGGTGAATCCGGCCCGGGGTTCTTTGATAGACGAAAAGGCTCTGATCAAGGCTCTCAAGGAGGGCAAGATCTGGGGCGCCGCCCTGGATGTGTTCGAGGATGAGCCCAATGTGCCCCCCGAGCTGTTTGATTTCCCCAATGTGGTTTTGCAGCCCCATATGGGCAGCGCCACATTCAGCACCCGCCAGGCCATGGGGGATCTGGTGACGGAGAATATGCGGCGGCATTTTGCCGGGGAAGAGTTGCTGACCAGGGTGATCTAAGCTGTGCGTGGGCTTGGTGACTAAGCTGCAAACCGGGAACCGCCTTGGGGGCGGTTCCCGGTAATTTCGCGGCGTTTGGGGGGCAGCCAGAAGTGCCGACCGGCCCGCAATGCAGACAATGCCAGGAATATCCCACAGCGGACCCGGCCGGACGCCTGATATCGACAATAGCCAGAGCCGATGATAGCCAGGGCCGATGGCCCATACCGGCTACAACTGGTTCTTATACACCTCGCCGCCTTGCATGATCAGGCAAAGATTGGCTTGGTAATCCTGGAACAGGCCGATATCTCGCAAGGGGTCGCCCTCCACCACCAAAAGGTCGGCCAGCTTGCCCGCCTCTATGGTGCCCAGGTTGTGGGCCTGTTTGATGATCTCCGCGTTGGTCTTGGTGGAGGCCATGAGCGCGCCCATATTGCCCATCACCTGGGCCTGCAGCTCCAGCTCCCTGGCCTTATATATCTGCATGGGTCCCAACAGGTCCGAACCCGCCCCGATCTTGCATCCGGTTTTATAGGCCAGCTCCAAGGATGACACCGCCTTTTCCAAGGCCTGGTTGATCTTGGCGATGTTATAGGCCGGCACCCCGTAGTTCGCGCCCAGCTCGGAGAGTTTCTCATAGGTGACCATGGTGGGCACCAGATAGGCCTTCGCATCCTTGATGGCTTGGGCCGAAGGCCGGGTCATCAGGTTGCCGTGCTCTATGGTGCGCACCCCGGCTTTCAGGCAGTTTTGGATGGAGCGGTCCGAATAGCAGTGGGCCGCGACATAGGTTCCGGCGTTTTCAGCCTCAAAAACAATGGCCTTAAGCTCTTCCATGCTGTACTGGGAGGTGTCTATCTCATCGGACGGCGACATGGCCCCGCCGCCCGCCATGATTTTGATGAAATCCGCCCCCTGGCGGATGTTTTCCCGGCAGGCCTTCCGCACCGCATCCACCCCGTCCGCAACGCTGGAAGACCAGCCCGCCGCATGTTCCACCGGGGGATAGGTCTCGGCGGGCAGGCGCCAATCGGCATGGCCGCCGGTCTGGGAAAGGATGCGCCCGGAAATAAAGAGCCGGGGGCCGGGAATGCTGCCTTCCAGCAGGGCTTTTTTATAGCCAAAGTCGGCCCCGCCCGCATCGCGCAGGGCGGTGAACCCCTGGTCCAGGGATTCCTGGATTTTTTTCAGGGCGTGAATCACGGTGTAACTGGGGAAATTGCTCCGCATCTGGCCCGCAATGTCCGCTTCAACCGATCCTACGTGCACATGGCAGTCTATCAGGCCGGGAGTAAGGCAGCGGCCCCGGCAGTCCAGAACCCGGGTCTCATCCGGCAGGCTGCCGGGACGGATGTCCAGGACTTCTTTGATGCGTTCACCCTCTATGATCACCGCGCCCCCCTCAATGGGATCGGCCCCGGTGCAGTCAATTATCCTGGCGTTGATCAGCGCTTTAAGAGTCATTTTATCCCTTACCTCATTTTCCTAGTAACAATTGGGGCAGCCACAGGGCTATCTCCGGAAAAACCGTGATGATCACCACGCCGATGACCATCATGATGAAAAAAGGTGCAGCCGCCCAGGCCACATAGCCGATGGAAAGCCCGGTCATGCCTTGCAGCACAAAAAGATTGAACCCCACCGGCGGGGTGATCTGGGCCAGTTCGGTCATGGCCACCAAAAAGACCCCGAACCAGATGGGATCGAACCCCGCCTCCACCACCAAAGGCAGGCAGATGGGCAGGGACATCACCGTTATGGAAATGCCGTCCAAAAAGAATCCCAAAACCGTGTAGAAGACGCCCAGCACGATCATGAGCCCCCAGGGCGAGAGCCCCAGTTCACCAATGGCCCGGGAGATGTCCTGGGGTACATGCAAAAATCCCATGGTGGTGGACAGAAAGGCCGCGCCGGCCAAAAGAGAGCAGACCATGCAGGATGTTTTCAAGGCCCCCATGATGGAGTCCATGAAAACCTTCCAGGTCATCTGCTTGAGTACCACCGTCATGACCAGGGCGGCCGCGACCCCCACCGCGGCGGCCTCCGTGGGGGTTGCAATGCCGGTGTATATCGAGCCCAGCACGATGAAGATGAGAATCAAAATCGGCATGAGCTGGAATATGCATTGTATGTAGCGTTTCAAGTCAAAGTGCTCTTCCATGCGGGGGGCCACGCCGGGCGTGGCCAGGGAGCGGGCGATAATGTAGGAGGAGTAGAGACCCGCCAGTAACAGCCCGGGGAGTACGCCCGCTATGAAAAGCTTGGAGATGGACTCCTCGGAGATGATGCCGTAGATGATGAACACGATGGAGGGCGGAATCATCAGGCCGAAACTGCCCGCCCCGGCCAGGCTGCCGATGCTGAGCTTTTTGTCATAGTCCCGGTTCTGCAACTCTGTGACCGTTATCTTGCCTATGGTGGCCGTGGTGGCGGTGGATGAACCGCTCACCGCCGCGAAAAGGGCGCAGCCCACCACATTGGTATGCAAGAGCCTGCCCGGAAGTTTGTCCACTAAGGGAGCCAGGCCCTTGAAGAGGCGCTCTGATATGTCGGTGCGGAACATGATCTCGGCCATCCACATGAAAAGCGGGATACAGGCTATCTCCCAGCTCCCCGATGCGGCATAGAGACGCTTGACCATAATGGCCCCTACACGGTCCAGGGGGTATCCCAAGAGCAGCGACAGGCTGATGATGCTGATTAATATCAGGGCTCCGAAAATCCAGACTCCGGTGCCCAGGAAAAACATCATCAGCACCAGGAGGATCAGACTGTTCATAAAGGCTTCCACAGCGGCATCCTCCTATTATTCTTCAATAATGATGGTACGTTGTTCCGGAAGCCCATGACAGATGAGCCTTAAGAACATGGTTAACAGCTCCAGGGCGAACAGCAAAAGGCCTATGAGCGCGAATATCTCGGGTATCCAAAGCGGGACCTCGGCTATGCTTTCGCTCAGGCGGCCGCGGGACAAGTCCCGCCAAAAGGTCTTGGTCCAGAAATAATAGGTGACCACGCCCACAATGCTCAGGGTGAGGCCCACCCCGAATATCTCAAGCGCCAGCCTGGCCTTGCCGTGAAACCTCTCCAGGAGCATGCCCACCCGGATCAGTGCGTTGTCGTGAATGGAATAGGCCAGGCACAAGAAGGTTATGGCCGCGGTGGAATAGGCCACGAATTCGTCCAGCACATAGGTTGATTTGGCCAGGAAAACCCGCATGAATATCTCCACCAGCACGTGGAGAACCATATAAACCAGGATGGCGGCCGATACATAAGCGGCCAGCTTGGCAAGCCGGTAGGAAATGCGCTCCAGGGTGGAGATCATGATCAACTCCAAAGGCAATGGGCCGGCCGGAGACGCCATGGCGGCGCCCCGGCTTTTGGCCCTTTAACTCAGGTTACTTACCGATTTTCTTGTAGTAGGCGTCCAAGATCTTCTTGCCTTCGGGGCCCATCTTCTTGATCCATTGCTCGGCGGCTTCCTTGCCGGCCTTGGCCAGGGCGTCTTTGAACTTATCGGGCACGTCGGTGACGATGGTCATGCCGTTGGCCTTCATGTCCTTATAGTTCTGCTCGACCCGCTTCTGGGCGGCAGCCCAGGCAAAATCATTAGCCTTGGCCGCAGCTTCCATGACCTTTTTCTGCAGGTCCTTGGGCAGGCTGTTGTATACGTCGGCGTTCATGTGGCTCATGTTAAGGGGAGAGGAGTAGTTGATCTCCACGAAGTGGGAAAGCAGGTCCCAGAATTTGGCCGACACCCCGCCTTCGGCGGAGGTCAACACGGCCTCGATGCCGCCGGTGCCAAGCTGAGGCACCACGTCGGCCCAGGAGAGCTGGATCGGGGCCGCGCCCGCGTTCTTGAAGGTGATGGTGCCGTTGGGGTCGTAGGTGCGTATCTTGAGGTTCTTCAGCTCGGCCAAAGTGCGGATGGGTTTTTTGGCCCATATGCCGGACGGCGGCCAGGGGGAAACGTAAAGCAGTATCTGGCCGTTGTCTTTTAGCACTTTCTCATAATAGGGCCGGGAAACCTCGAACAGGACCTTGGCCTGGTCGATGGTTTTGGCCATGAAGGGGAGGGAGGAGAGCAGGAAGATGGGGTCTATGCCGCGCAGGGGGCCGACATAGGTGTCGGCTATGGGCAGCACGCCGTCGGTAACCGCATCGAACTGGTCCTTGGATTTGTAGCCCAGGGATGCTCCGGGGTGGTAGGTGATCTTGATCTGACCGCCCGCGGATTCCTCCAGCGCCTTGATAAAGAATTGGTCGTTCTCGCCGTGGATCGAGGTTGGCGGATACTCATTGGCCATATCCCATTTATAGGTCTTGGCCATGGCGGTCCCGGCGATCAGTGCGACGCAAAACAGGGCTAACAAGGTTATGCGTAACAGCTTCATGGTTTCTCCTCCATTTGTTGAATGATAGGGGTTTATAGTGCGGTATTCTTGATCCGCTCCGGCATGGGCGTTCACAGATGCACCCACGAGGGAACGGTTTTTCCCTCCTTGTTGCTGGTTTGTGCGCTCGAGTATTACTGCATGGACTAACAGGCCGCCCTCAAAACAGCTCTTCTGGCCCAAATACTGCGTTGGCCGCAATTTTCGAATGCTCATATCTTATTGTATATACTGCGCTTTAAAAATTACGTCCGCCTTGTCTTTGAACTCAAATATGCTATTAGGAGCACCCTGCTAACTAATTTATTGCATATTTATGCCGCTGCGGTAAAGCATCTCCTAGCACAGCCAGGTGAATATTATGCATCCGGCTTGGCCCCATAGACGGTTTGGGCCCGCTCCGGGCTGATGAATCCTTCGGCTAGGTCCCGTTTGACCGCTTCGGGGTCGCGCTCCCCGACCGGTCCGTATCCACCCCCGCCGGCGGTGCGCAGCACTATCTTGGAGCCCGGCGCAACCTCCCGGGTTACCTTGCTGGGCAGGCTTTCTTTTGCGCCGTCCGGATTCTCCAGCCAAGTGGAAACCCCGCCGCCGCTTCCGCCGCCTTCGAGGCCCCATGGGCTCAGCTCAAGACGGTCGCTGCCCCAGCTCATGACGGGCGCGTGGTCCAGCACCACCAGCTCTCTAGTCAGGCCTAAACCACCCCGCTGGCGTCCGGGGCCGTCGGTGTCCTGGACCAGTCCGTAACGCTCCACCCTTAGGGGATAGGCGATTTCGATCACCTCCACCGGGGTGTTGCGGGTGTTGGTCATGTTGGTGTGCACCCCGTCCATGCCGTCCTGGTTCCAGGTGGCGCCCTGCCCCCCGCCGTAGGTCTCCACATAGGAGTAATAGCGTCCGCTGCGCGGGTCCAGTCCGCCGATGGTGAACAGGCCCATGGAGCCGCTGGAGGCCGCCGGCACCTGCTTGGGCAGGGCTTGGGCCAAGGCGCCCAGCACCACGTCGGCGATGCGCTGGGAGGTGTTGATATTGGCGTTGGAAACCGGGGCCGGGAACCTGGGGTTGAGCAGGCTGCCCTCCGGGGTTATCACCTCCACCGCCCGGAAGGTCCCCCCGGCCGAGGGCAGTTCCGGTTCTATGGCCGATTTGAGGGCGAAATAGGTGCAGGCCAGGGTCACCGCCCGGGTGCAGTTCACCGAACCCCTGGTTTGAGGGGAGGTGCCGGTAAAATCCACCAGGATGCCGTCCGGGTTTATCTCCAGGCCGACCCTGATGGTGAGCCGTGCATCCGTAATGCCGTCGCCCTCCAGATAATCCTCAAACTCAAAACGCCCGATGGGCAGCTCCTTGATGCGGGCCCGCATGCGCCGTTCGGAATAGGCCACCAGCTCGTCCATGTAGAACGCGGCCTGGTCCGGGTTGTATTTCTCCACTATCTCCAGGAGCCTGCGCTGTCCCACGTTATTGGCCGCAAGCTGGGCCTGGATATCCCCGACCAGCTCCCGGCTGGTGCGTACGTTGGTGGCCAGCAGGGCCATGACCTCTTGGGCCAGTTCGCCGCCGCGCATGATGCGGATGGGCGGGATGCGGATGCCCTCCTGGAATATCTCGGTGGATATGGTCGGCATTCCGCCGGGGGCTATGCCTCCGATATCCACATGATGGGCCAGGTTGGCCACGATGCCCAGGCAGCGGCCTTCATGAAAAAAGGGCGAGATTATGCAGATGTCCGGCAGGTGGGAGCCGGAGACATAGGGGTCGTTGGTGATGATGGCGTCGCCGGGCTCAAGGCTCTCCACCGGGAATATGCTCAGGGTTGATTTCACCACCGAGGGCATGAGACCCAGGTGCAGGGGGATGTGTTCGGCCTGGGCCACCAGTTCGCCGCCGGCTGAATAGACCCCGGTGGAACAGTCCCGCCGGTCCTTGATGTTGGGCGAAAGCGCGGTGCGGATCAGGGCCGCGCCCATTTCCTCCGCGGCTGACTGGAAGGCGTTGCGCATGACTTCCAGGGTTA
This sequence comes from Desulfarculaceae bacterium, assembly GCA_963675675.1. Lineage (GTDB taxonomy): Bacteria > Desulfobacterota > Desulfarculia > Desulfarculales > Desulfarculaceae > Dethiosulfatarculus. The sequence goes on along the minus strand of OY776512.1, from coordinate 3,801,776 downwards.
TGGGGTCCATCTGCATCATGCTCGGGCCTCCTCAATGATCATGTTGCCCCCAGGTTCGATATAAGCCAGATAGCCCGGCGGTATCACTATGGTGGAATCAAGCTGCTCCACCACCGCCGGTCCGCTTATGCGCTTGCCCTGGAATATCCGGCCGCGGTTATAGACCGGGGTGTCTTTCAGCCCGCCGTCAAAATACACCCGGCGCACCGCGATGGGTTCGGGCTCCGCATCCCCGGCGGGCCAGACTTCGTCCCCTTGCGCCTGGGGCAAAAGGCCCAATGCGGTGAGGCGCAGGTTGACCAGCTCCACGGCGGCTTCTTTTCTGGCATAGCCATAGGCTTGTTCATGGCGCTTATGGAAGGCTTGGGTCAGTTCCAGCATCACCCCGGGGGTCAGCTCCCCGCCGGGCAGCTCCAGGCTCAATTCGTAGGACTGGCCCGCATAGCGCAGATCCGCGCTGCGGTTCAGCCTGCGGGCTGGCCCCGTGAAGCCTTCGCTCTCAAGCTGGGCCGCGCCCTTGGCCTCCATATCCGCGAAGATGCCGCCCAGCCTGGCCAGGTCGGCTTCCGCTAGCGGAGCTATGAAAGTCTGCACATAGTCGTGCCGCACATCGGCGGTGAGCATGCCCACGGCGGAGGCGATGCCGGGGTGGGTGGGTACGATTATGGTGGTCATGTTCAGGGCCCGGGCCAGCTCCACGCCGTGCAGGGGTCCGGCTCCGCCGAAAGGCACCAGGGCAAAGTCCCGGGGATCGTAACCCCGCTCCACCGATACCCGGCGTATTCCCCGGATCATGTTGGCGTTGATCACCTCTATGATGCCCGCGGCGGCGGTCATCAGGTCCAGGCCCAGGGGCTCCGCGATGGCCTTATGCACCGCCCGCTTGGCGCTTTCCAGATCAACCTCCATGCGCCCGCCCAAAAGATAGTCCGGGTTTATGCGGCCCAATATCACATTGGCGTCCGTAACCGTGGGAACCTGGCCGCCCCGGCCATAGCAGACCGGACCGGGCGCGGCCCCGGCGGACTCGGGCCCCACCCGCAAGGCCCCGCCCGGGTCTATCCAGGCTATGGAGCCGCCGCCCGCGCCTATGGTGTTTATGTCGATCATGGGCAGCTTGATGGGATAGCCCTCTATGTCGGTTTCGGTGGTTATGTTGGGCCGGCCCGCGTCTATCAGGCAGATATCCGAACTGGTGCCGCCGATGTCTATGGTTATCTGGTTGGGCTGGTTGAGCTTCTGGGCCAGCATCACCCCGGTGAGCACTCCTCCGGCCGGACCGGAAAGCGCGGTGCGGGCCGAGGACTGGCGGGCGGTGGCGGCGGTTATCACCCCGCCGTTGGACTGCATTATATAAAGCTCCGAACCCACCCCCATATCGGCCAGCATTTCTTGCAGGTGGGCCACGTAGGTGTTCACCTTGGGCATAACATAGGCGTTTATGCATATGGTGCTCATGCGTTCGTACTCGCGGTACTCGGGCAAGACCTCGGAGGATATGGTCACCATGGCTTGGGGGTGAATTTGCGCAGCCAGCTCCTTTATGCGGGCCTCATGGGCCGGGTTGGCATAGGAATGGATCAGGCAGACCGCAATGGAGCCTATGCCCCGGGCCTTTATATCCGTGAGGGCCTTTATCACCGCATCTTCATCCAGGGGCCGCAGCACCCGGCCGTCATGCAGCACCCTTTCCGGGATGCCGTAACAGCGCGAGCGCGGCACGATGGGCTTGGGGCGCTGGGCCCAAAAATCATACAGCTTGGGTCGGGACTGGCGGCCGATCAAGAGCACGTCTTCAAAGCCTTGGGTGGTGATCAGGGCCGTGGGCGCGCCCTTGGATTCCAGCAGCGCGTTGGTGGCCACCGTGGTTCCATGGATCAAAAAGCCTATCTGCTCCGGGGTGAGCTCGCCCCTTTCCACCAGCTGGTTGATGCCGTTGATCACCGCTTCGGCCGGATCATGGGGGGTGGATGACACCTTGGCCACCCGGACCTGCCCGCCCGCTTCATCTACCAGGCAAAGGTCGGTGAAGGTGCCGCCGGTGTCCACGCCCAGGCGTATGGTGTTTTGCATTGACGCCTCCTGATCAGCGGTCAGGGCAGGAGCAGATCCAGCTCTATACCGCCGGGGCTGGTATATTTGGACACCCGCTGGTGAAACAGCTCCACATGGCGTTTGCAGGCTTCAACCACGCCCGCTCCGTCGCCTTTTGTAAGCAGCTCTACTATCAGGTCGTGATCCCGGCTGACTTTCTTGTTGTGCCGGTCCAGCTCCGCCGTATCGCCCTGGTTCATAAAGCACAAGTAGGCCAGCCGCTGGGAAAGCCCCTGGATGAAGTTCAGCGATGAGAACAGATAGGGATTGCGGGCCGCGGTGTAGATCACCCGGTGCAGTTTGCTGTTCAGCCTGGTGACAGCCAGATAGTCCCGCAGGGCCATGGCCTCTTTCAGTTTCCGGTTTGTTTGGTTTAAGTCCTCTATTTCATCGGGGCTGATCCTCTGCGCGGCCAGGTAGGCCGCCGCCCGTTCGGCTATCACCAGCGCCTCAAAAAGCGCCTTGATATCATTGAGGTCAACCGTTTTTACGCAATGCCCCCGGCCCGGCAGGCTCTCCATGAGCCCTTCACCAACCAGGCGGATTATGGCCTCCCTGAGCGGCGTACGGCCTATACCCAGCTCTTTGGCCAGGCCCGATTCATCGATCAGCACCCCGGGGGCCAATCCAAGGGAAATTATGCGGTCCTTGATCAGGCGGTAGGCCTTCTCATTGAGGTTCAGCTTGGGGTATTTATTGGACATCAAGGCCTTCCCCTATAATATATTCAGAATATATTATAGTCCGGCCCCGCGAGTCAACCGCTTTCTGCACAATCTCACAAAGAGGCCGGCGTGGATTCATAAGCCTGACCGGGCCGGCATAAAATACCCGGCCCCGGCGGCAATGTGCTAAGTTAATGCCATAAAGTTAATAGAGTTAAGGGTTGGGTTTATCATGGAGCTAAGGATCGGGGCTGATATCGGGGGCACCTTCACGGATCTCATACTGATAGATGAAAAGGGGGACCTGTTCCAGGTGGGCAAGGTGTTGACCACGCCCGACCAGCCGGACCAGGCGGTGCTGGAAGGCGTGGGCATGGTCATGTCCCAGGCCGGGGCCGATCCCAAGGCGGTCTCCCACCTGATCCACGGCACCACCTTGTTCACCAACGCCCTGATAGAGCGCAAAGGGGCCCGCACCGCGCTGGTCACCACCAGAGGATTCAAAGACGCCATCGAGATTGCCCGCGAACACCGCTATGACATGTATGACCTCTATATGCAAAGGCCCCGGCCCCTGGCCCGGCGGCGCTTGCGCTTTGAGCTGAACGAACGCGTACTGGTGGACGGCTCGGTGCGCACTCCCCTGGATGAGGCCGAGGTGCGCGCCCTGGCCCAGACGCTTCGTGATGAGCGGATTGAGGCGGTGGCGGTCTGCCTGATCCATTCCTATGTCAACCCCGGCCACGAGCGACAAGTGGGCCGCATCCTGGCCCAGGAACTGCCCGGGGTGGCCGTCACCCTGTCCAGCGAGCTGGTGCCGGAGATCAGGGAGTATGAGCGCACCTCCACCACCCTGGCCAATGTGTATGTCAAGACCATTGCGGAGAAATACCTAAGGCGTCTGCGTTCGCGTCTCATTGGTGAGCAGGGCATTGAAGGCGATCTTTTCGTGATGCAGTCCAACGGCGGAGTCTGCGAGCTGGAGACCGCCATCCAGGCACCGGTGCGCCTCATCGAATCCGGCCCGGCTGCCGGGGCTCTGGCCGCGGCCCATTACGGACGCATGCTGGGAGCGGACAGCCTTTTGTCCTTTGACATGGGCGGCACCACGGCCAAGGCCTGTCTCATCTCGGACGGCGAGCCCGCCGTGGCCTCGGAGTTTGAGGTGGACCGGCAGTATCAGTTTAAAAAGGGCAGCGGCCTGCCGGTGAAGGTGCCGGTGATAGAGATGATAGAGATCGGCACCGGCGGCGGCTCCATCGCCCGGGTGGATGCCATGCGCAGGCTGATTGTGGGGCCGGACTCCGCCGGGGCCAAGCCCGGTCCGGCGGCCTACGGCCTGGGCGGCGCACAGCCCACGGTCACGGATGCGGACCTGGTCTTGGGCTATCTGGACCCGGATTTCTTTTTGGGCGGCGGCATGAGCCTGGATGTGGAGCAGGCCAAGGGGGTGATTCAAGACAAGATAGGCCGGCCCCTGGGCCTTGATCTCATGCAGGCGGCCTGGGGCATACACCGGCTGGCCAATGAATCCATGGCCTCGGCGGCCCGCATCCACGCCATAGAACGGGGCAAGGATGTGACCCGCATGCCGGTTTTCGCCTTTGGCGGGGCCGGACCGGTGCATGCCCAGGGAGTGGCCGGCATCCTGCGCTCCAAAAGGGTGATCTACCCCTTGGGTGCCGGAGTGGCCTCGGCCATAGGATTTTTGACCGCGCCCTTGAGCCTGGACTACATCCGCACCCGGCCCGGTCCTCTGGCTGGCCTGGATTGGGAGGAAGTGAACCGGGTGATTGGTGAGATGGAAGCCGAGGGCAAAAAGGCCCTCAGCCGCACCATAGCGGCGGATCAGGTTACCTGCCGCCGCTTTGCCGAGATGCATTACCGCAAACAGGGCTATGAGATACGGGTGCCCATCCCGACCGGGGAATTGGGGCCGGAATCCGCGCCCCGGATACAGGCCAATTTCGAGGCCGTGTACAAAGAACTGTATGGCCATATAATGCCGGATTCTCCCATCGATGCTGTGTCCTGGCGGGTGATAGCCCAGGGCCCCAGGCCCCGGCTCATCCTGCCCAGCGCTCCGCCGGGCGGCGGGGGCCTTGAGGTTGCCCTCAAGGGGCGGCGTGAAATATACCTGCCCGCGGACCGGGCATACGCACCGGCGCCGGTGTATGACCGCTATGCCTTGAGGGCAGGCCAGTCCTTCGAGGGTCCCGCGGTGATCGAGGAGCGGGAGTCCACCGTGGTGATCAACCGTCCGGCTCTGATAAAGGTGGATGGGGCCAGCAACTTAATTGCGGACCTGGAGCCGGGCGGGGGAGAATAGACATGGATCAGATAGTGCTGGACATTATGTGGAGCCGCCTGCTGTCCACGGTCAACGAGCAGGCCGCGGCCATGATGCGTTCTTCTTTCACCTCCATCGTGCGAGAGGCCGGAGACCTTTCCGCCGGAGTCTTCGACCGCCGGGGACGCATGATGGCCCAGGCCGTGACCGGCACCCCGGGGCATATCAATTCCATGGCCACCGGCATGGTGCATATCTTGAAGGAATACCCCCTTGAGACCCTGAGCCCGGGGGACGTGCTGATCACCAATGATCCTTGGAAAACCGCATCCCAGCTGAATGACATAACCATAACCACGCCGGTGTTTCACAAAGGCAGGCTGGCGGCGTTTTTCGCCAACACCTGCCACGCCCTGGATATCGGGGGCCGGGGACTCAGCGCCGATTCACGTTCGGTGTATGAAGAAGGCATGTTCATCCCGGTGATGAAACTGCATCAAAAGGGCGAGCCGGACCAGACCCTGTTGAAAATTCTGGCCGCCAATGTGCGCACCCCTGAAGAAGTGCTGGGAGACCTGCATTCCCAGATTGTGGGCAATGAGGTGGGGGCCCGGCAGCTCATATCATTTCTGGATGAATTCGGCCTGGACGATTTGGAAGAGCTGTCCGACGAGATCATCGGCCGCAGCGAGGCGGGCATGCGGGCCCGCATAGAGGCCTTAAAGGACGGCGACTATGAATACTCCCTGACCATTGACGGCTTTGATGAACCCATCGTGATCCGCACCAGAGTGCTCATCCGGGGAGATCATCTCACGGTGGATTTTACGGGCACCACAGATGAGGTGCCCTTGGGCGTAAACGTATGCCTGAACTACACCGTGGCCTACACCACATACGGCATCAAGTGCGCCATCTCGCCCGATGTGCCCAACAACGAAGGCAGCTTCAGGCCGGTAAAGGTCAGCGCGCCCAAAGGATGCATCCTCAACGCGGAGTTTCCCGCCGCGGTGGGCGGCCGCCATCTGGTGGGGCACTTTTTGCCCTCGGCGGTGATGGGGGCCTTCGCCCAGGCCCTGCCGGACAAAATCATGGCCCCGGGGTTCGACGGCCTGTGGGACACCCACATCGCAGGCAAGGCCAGGGATGGAGAGCGGTTTTCCTTCACCTGGTTCAGTTCGGGCGGCACCGGAGCCTTGAAAGGCCAGGACGGCCTGCCCGCCACCGCCTACCCCAGCGGTGTCGCGGGGGTGCCGGTGGAGGTGATAGAGACCCTGGCTCCTTTGGTGATACACCGCCGGGAGCTGCGCACCGATTCCGGCGGCCCGGGGACCTTTCGGGGCGGACTGGGCCAGACCATGGAGATCGAGGTGCTGACCGATAAACCCTATATATTCTCTGGCCTTTATGAGCGCACCAAGTTCGCCGCTCCCGGCCTGCACGGCGGCGGACCGGGCCTCATTGGCGGCATAGAAACCAATAACGGCATAGCGCTGGAACCCAAGGTCAGCACCCAGGTTCCGGCTGATACCATAGTCACCATCAAGCTGCCCGGCGGCGGAGGGTTCGGCCCGCCCAAAGAGCGTGATCCAAAGCTGGTGAAAGATGATGTGCTGGACGGATACGTATCCCGCGGGTCCGCGATAGCGGATTACGGTGTTGATCCATAGGCGTGCGGATGGGGCGTTTCAAGGGGCTTATGTGTTTACGGTTTGATGGCGGTCACCTTAAGTATCCTATAATGAGCAGCTTAGCTGGGTGCGGCACTTGACAGACCGGCCTCATAAAGAGACTATACAAAAAGCGGCCCATGCGGCGGTGGACAGCATTTGAGTATAGATAGCGGGACCGGTGCAACCGGCTCCTGGGGAGGATGGTATGAAACTGCGATTCTGGGTGATCCCGATTGCGGTAATAGTCTTTGCCGCGGCAAGCCTGGCAGCCGCGGCTTCCATGGTCAAGACGTCCGCCAAGACAGTGAGTCCGGGTGCATTCTGGCATTTCATCACCAACAGTGATCCCTACAGCAAATGGAGCTTTATGCCCGGATACATGGGCACATATCCGGGAACCAGCCCGCATGGCAAATATTTGAGGCTTTATGTAAACGGAATTGCTTTAAAGGCTCTGAAAGAAGGACGCCCCCTGCCTAGCGGCTCCATATTGGTCAAAGAAAACTATGACGCCGACATGAAAACCCTTCTGGCCATAACCCCCATGTACAAAATAGAGGGCTCCAATCCCGCGGCCGGTGATTGGTTCTGGGCCAAATATGATCCCGAGGGAAAAGTCATGGAGTCCGGCGCGCCCAAGGGCTGTGTGAGCTGCCATTCCACCGTTAAGTCAAAAGACTGGATTTTCACCTGGCCCAGATAGCCGGGTCCGTTTCCTATCCGGTGATTGAAACCGGGACGCTCCCATCAGGGGCGGCCCGGTTTTTGGTCAAAAGGCGGGCCTGATTCCGGTGCGCCCTTGCCCGGCGGGTTTGGGTTTCAATACAACGGGCGGACCCTAGGGCTTGTCGGACAAGGGGCTAAGATTTCTGGCCAGCCAGGTGGTCACGGCCGTGAGCAGGGCAAAGGCAATCCATATCTCTTGATATCCGCCCAGGTGATCATATCCCCATCCGGCCAGGGTGGAGCCTATCATGCCCCCCAGGGCGCCTCCGCCCATCACCGCCCCCAGCAGGCTGCCGAACGCGGCCATGCCGAATCTTTCCTTGATTACCGAACCGCGCAGCACCATGCCTCCGCCCAGCCCAGGCGGGAAAAGCAGCAGGAAGAGCAATATAGTCCAGATTTCGCCCACCCAGGCGAACACGAAAAGACCCAGCGCAATACCTGCCAGGGATGTGGCATAGGCCACGCTTTTGGCTATGCGGTCTCCCAAAAACCCGAATCCGACCCGGCCCAGAATGCTGAAAAGCGGTATCCCAGAGGCTACCAGGCCAGCCATGGAGCGTGATGTGCCCAAGCTCTCCAGATAGGGCATTACGTGCAGGCTTACCGCAGACACCGAGGTGTACCGCACGGTCTCCATCAGGAAAAGGCTGATAAAAGGCTTGGAGCGCCATACGGCCCGCAGCCCCAGGCTGGGTTCCGCAGGCGGTTTGGTCTCATTGGCTTTAAGCGGAGGGCTCACCGCCCCATCCGGCTCCATTCCGTATTTCTCTGGGCTGTCCCGGACTACCATCCCCAAGGGCAGCCCAATCAGCAGCATAATCACGCTCTCGATGATCAAGGTTTCGCGCCAGCCAAAGGTGTCTATAATCAGCACAACCCCGTATATGACCAGGCCCGAAGCGCCGTATCCCGAAGCCATGATCCCCAGGGCAAGCCCCAGGCGCTTGCTGAACCATTTGGCTACGGCGGACATAAAGACCACGCTGGTGCAGCCGCCGGCCCCGAGACCCAAAAAAATCACGCTTAAATAATACATGGTCAGGTTATCGGTTTGGCTCAGCACCAAAAGACCGGCGGCAATCAGCACCACGGCGGCCAATACTATTTTGCGGGACCCGAAACGGTCCACCGTGATGCCCATGAGCGGAGCCATTATGCCCATTTCCAGACCGCGAAGACTGGAAGCGAAAGATATCTGGGTATAACTCCAGCCGAATTCTTTTACCAAGGGGGTGAAGAAAGCGGTGAATCCCCAAAAACAGACACTGCTTACATAGAAACTCAATATAAAGCAGGCTGTTACCACCCACCATCCATAGAATATTTTGGGTAAGGCCATTACGGAGAGCAGCTCGTTTGAGGTTTGCAATACAATCTTGGTTGTATAGTCATATTTGCCGGAGGCCGCATTGGGCGGGCCTTGAGCTCTAATGAGTCTACCCCATTTGTCGGGACCCCGCCCAAAAAACTTGATAATATCAATTATTATGAGGCTGGCGGCGGATCGCTCCCAGAGCGCTGCGGGTGCATGGCCGGTTGAGGCCTGCAATGATTACAGCAAGAAAAAGGCCCGCCTTAATCAACGTTAAGATCATGGCTGATCATGGTTTTGCCCGTGAGGGGTTTCCAAGCGGGTATGGCGGAACTATAATCGATCCGGTATGGTCAATTCCGGATTCATAGAGCCAGCAACAAGTTAGCATGGTTACCCGTATGGATGCAGTCTCATATGCACAAGAGGACCAGCAGGCATTGAACAAGGATTTTAGGCAACATGTCTGATTCAAAGGGCAAAGCAGCCTCCGCCGGAGTGGGTGCGGCCTGGACCGTCTCCGCGGCTGTCATGTACGCCGCCATGAACGCCGCGGCCAAAATCGGCACCGGGCACTTATCCCTTTGGCAGATCGGGGTAAGCCGCTATATGTTCGGGGTCTTGGTGCTCTTGATCCTGGCCCCCATACTGAAGGTAAACCTTCTGGGCACCCACCGTTTTTTGCAGGTGCTCCGCGCCTTGGGAGGGGTCGCCGGTTTTTTACTCATGGTGGAGGCGTTCAAGACCATCCCCATATCAGAGGCCTCCATTCTGTTCTATTCCTGGCCCGCTTTCGGCAGCCTGTTCTCTACCTGGATACTGCGCGAACCCACCCGCAGGCAGGAATGGCCCTTCATCGGCATCGCCTTTTTGGGTGCGGGCATAATCCTGTGGCCCCAACAGGGAGCGGGCAACCTGGCCTTTGGCCACCTTTTGGCCCTGACCGCCGCCATGTGCGCCAGTATGGTGATGCTCCTGGTGCGCCGCCTGGCCCGGGATAACCATCCCATGTCCATTTATTTTTACCTGTGCCTGGTGGGCAGCCTGGTTTGCCTGGCGCCCTGGCTGAGCGACGGCATCAGCGGCAGGGTGTCCTATCTGCCGGTGGATCAGCTGGGCTGGACCGTGATTCTGGTCATGGCGGTGCCCTCAGTGCTGAGCCATTTGTTTTTGAACCAGGGCTTCACCCATTTGAGGGCTCCGCAGGCAGGCGTGCTGATGACCCTGGAACTGCCCCTTTTGGCTGCTTTCGGAGTGGTGTTTTTGGGTGAACCCCTTACCTGGAAGCTCATCAGCGGGGCGGGTCTGATCATGGTCAGCGGCATAGTGCTTACCCTGAAACCCGGAGCTGCGTCCGGAGTGAGGCCCCCGGCCAGGGTTTGAGTTATAATTGTATATCGGGCGGCAACTGCTCCGGGGCAGGGAGCCGGGCGGGGAGAGCGGTCCGGATGCATATGGTTTATGAGTTTTCATAAGGCCGGGCCGCCAGGCGGCTCTGGTGCAATAGGGAGGCGAGGCATGAGTGAGGCCAAGAGCGTACTGGGCATCGTGGGCAGCCCCAACCCCGAGGGGCGAACAAATCAGTTGGTGCGGGCGGCGCTGGAAGGCGCGGCCCAGGCAGGGGCGGATACGGAACTGCTGCACCTTTCCCGGCATCCGGTGGAGGCCTGCAAGGATTGCCTGCCCTGGGTGTGCCACCAGAACCTGAAGTGCACTTATGAAGATGAGCATTTTGATATCTTGCGCGAAAAGATCCTGAACTGCGGGGCGCTGGTCATGGGCACTCCGGTCTATTGGTGGGATGCCAGCGGCCTGATCAAATACCTCATATTGAAGATGTTCCGGGTCTATGCCAAATCCGGCCCCTTGGCCGGCATGCCCGCCCTGGGCATCTCCATCGCCGGAGGCACCGGCAACGGCCTGATCTCCGGGCTGAGGCAGGTGTATCATTTCTTCCAGGTTATGCAGATGCGGGCTTTGGCCCCCCTGCCGGTGACCCGGTTCAATTTTGACGAGGCGTTGGCCCAGGCACGGCTGCGGGGCTCCGAACTGGCCGAGGCCGCCCCAAACCGCCGCCCCTTCGAAAGCCTGGAAGAAAGGCTTATGCACTATGATTCCCTGCCCTACCTGAACCAGAGCAGGGAGCAGGAACGCCGGCTTCTGGCCTCCCTGGTGTGCGGAGCCTTGCCCGAAGACAGCCGGCCCTGCCACTACCTGGCCGAGGCCCAGATACTCAGCTCTCAGGGGGACCGGCAGGGGGCCATGCAGGCCGTCAGCCGGGCATACGGCGAAGGTCTGGAGTTGTTTGAAAACATTAGCCATTAATGTAAATTTATTCTTTATTTCTGCACAAAAGGCAAGTGTCCGCCGGAGACTGAAAAATGCTCCGGCGGATGTTTTTTTGCCCTCAATAATGTGGCCGGTTCGGGGAGATTGCAGTAGCCTATCTCTAGCAAACCGGTGGGATGATCTGCCCTTTTGCCTTCGTTGCTATTATTCCTGACCGGGGGTTGATTAGGCCATGACAGCTAATGAGCAGAATGACGGTCGTCCCGACTGGAAGCGGACTTTATATATAACCCTCATCGCCCATTTCGTATCATCGGTGGGTTTTTCCAGCACCTTTCCCTTTCTGCCGCTCTATGTGGAAAAGTTGGGCAGCGTCACCTTTTTGGGAGTCGGCCTGCTGACCGGCATGGTCTATGCCGGCCAATCCTTCACCATGATGATAGCCTCGCCCATCTGGGGCAATTTGGCGGACCGTTTCGGACGCAAGATCATGGTGGAAAGGGCCATGTTCGGCGGAGCCGTGATAATCGCCCTGATGGGCTTTGTGCGCAACGCCGAGGAACTGGTGATTCTGAAGGCCATCCAGGGGGCCATCACGGGCGTGATGGGGGCCAATAACGCCATGGTGGCGGCGGTGACCCCCCGGGAGCACCTGGGACGGGCCATGGGCCTTTTGCAGATAGCCATGGGCGGCGGGATAGCCATTGGGCCTTTCATCGGCGGCGTGGTGGCTGACTGGTGGGGCTATGAGATGGCTTTTTGGGTCACCGCAGGATCGCTTTTGGCCGGAGGTGTTTTGGTCTGGCGGGGGATTCATGAAGAATTTAATCCCGAAGATCACGTCAAGGATAAAAAGGTCTCGTTTTGGCAGGGGTGGCGCGATGTCTTAAGCAGTAAAGGCGTGCTGGTCACCTATGTCACCCGCTTTGCCTGCCATGTTTCGCGCTCCATGGTCATGCCCCTTTTGCCTATTTTGGTGATCGGCATCATCGGAAGAACCGAAAACATGAACTCATTCACAGGCTTGGCCTTTGGTATAAACGCAATATTTTATACCCTGGGGGCCGGTTATGCCGCCAAGGCCGGAGACCGCATAGGCAACCGGCTGGTATTGTGGGTGTGTCTGATAGCATCCGGCCTGATCTATATGCTGCACTTTTTTGTCACCGAGGGCTGGCAAATACTGGCCTTGCAGATGGGCATGGGGGCCACACTGGGAGGCATCATGCCTTCGGCCGGAGCCCTTTTGGCCCGGTACAGCAAGATAGGACAGGAGGGCCGGGTCTATGGCCTGGACACCTCCGTGGTCTCCGCCGCCCGCACCGTGGGGCCCATGCTGGCCATGAGCTGTGTGGCCTGGTTCGGGGTTGCGGGCTCCTACTGGGTGGTGGGCCTCATAAGCCTGTCCGCGGGGATTGCAGCCTGGAAAATGCTGCCCGAGCCGGGGGAATACCGTGAAGCAGAATAATTGCGCGATTGGGATTATTGACTTATCCGTGAAGTGTTGGATATAGCCATCAGCCCGCCACGCGCAGAATTACATCACTGGCAGCTTCATCAGCCGGTCATGACAACTCTTGATCAAACCCGGTTTAGGATGATTAAAACACTGCTACCGATTAACCGGCCGGTGTCTTTTGGGTGACAGCTCAAGCTCAATACCAGCCCAAGTCTAAAAAACGCGAGGCCGAAAAAGTTAAGACTGTTGGCCGCAGCAGGCCGTAATCAGCACTTTTTGAAATAGCCTCCACCTCCAGCAAGCCGAAGCAACGAATCCATGCAAGCCTTGAAAAGGCCGGTATTTATTTGTTCAAATTTTTACAAAAAAAGCCTCATGCCCTTCGGCTGATCACCCGATGTATAACCTGAGTCTGGTTTTCCGGCCGCCGGGGGCGCTTGGCGGCCAAAGGAAGGCCGGAAAGGAAAGAAAAACACTAACCGGCAGGTCCCGGATAGGCTGAAGCATCACCATGGATGGCTATCCCCCGGTTTCCTAGAGGAGACCTGTCCACAAAATGCGGCCAAACGCAAAAGGAGTTGCGTCATGAGCTTGCTCATTAACAGCAATCTGGTTGCTGCCAACGCGGTCCGGAACTTGAGCGCTACTTATGGAAAAGTAGGGCAGTCAGTGGAGAAGCTCTCTATCGGACTTCGGGTGCGCAATGCGGCTGACGATGCCGCGGGCCTTGCCATCCGGGAGCTGATGCGTCACGACATAGCAGTACTCAACCAAGGCCTTAGAAACATCAGTGACGCCATCAGCATGGTGCAGACTGCGGAGGGGGCCATTTCCATCATAGATGAAAAGCTGATCCGCATGAAGGAGTTGGCCGAGCAGGCCGCCACCGGCACCTATACCACGGTGCAGCGGGCCATGATGGACCAGGAATACCAGATGATGGCCTCGGAAATCGACCGCATTGCATCGGCTACGGACTTCAACGGTGTAAAGCTGCTTGACGGCACCCTGGGGGATCTGCACAACGGCCAGGGGCTGAAAGTGCACTTCGGCACCGGCAACAACGCGGCGGAAGATTATTACTATGTTGATATCGGTGATCTGCGGGCCACCAGCCAAACCGGCCTACAGGTGGGCAGCTCCGACACCCGCGACGCCTGGAGCACTCAAGGCCTCAACCTTGCCACAGACAGCGAGCAGATCGCCGGCGGCTCCACCGGAACCTTCGGCATCCAGTACAGCCACGATGGGGGAAACAGTTGGGACACCTATGGCTGGGTGACGGTGGACGGCGACGACACCCTTTCCAGCATCGTGAATGAAATCAACCAGGGTCCCCAGTATACCGCCAGCCTGACCGTGGGCTCCAGCGCCACTTCCAACGGCCTGCTGGGAGAGACCCTGACAGTCAACGGAACCGTGTTCACCTTCAGCACCACCGAAGGAATCGACAGCGTCAACAATATCATCGGCCTGGGCGGATTATCCGGCGCTTCCACCATCGCCCGGCAGATAACCAAAGGCATCAACTCCGAACTGAGCGCGGGAGACAGCAGTATAGACGCGGTTGCCAGCCAAGATGGATCGACCATAACCTTTTATCACGAAACATTTGGAGAGCCGGGCGATTCCGCGGATCTGGGCACCAGCTTCGGAGGCTCCGCAACCTTGAGCTTTTCCTCGGACTGGACCGCCACCACCGGCAGCCATTTGGGAGCCAAGGCGGTTCGTGGCGATGACATGGGCTATGAACTGGGCTTGGAATCCTTCAGTGCCGGAAGCAGCCACCAGTTGCGCATAGTCACCGCCAGCGGGGATGTGATCGATTACGGCTCCGGCGGCACCACAATTAGCGCCGGTTCGGTGGTCGGCCTCGGCCAGGGCGCCACAACCTTTGCCCCCAGCCTGGGCGCTTTGGATGAGGCCGCGGAATGGAGCCAAACCGTCAACGGCAGCGGGTACACCACCTGGGCCGCAAAGGATGTGCTTACTCAGTCGGCCGCCCAAAACGCCCTGTCCGGACTGGAAAGCGCCATCATGAAAAAGGACCGGGTGCGCGCGGACCTGGGGGCTTTGCAGAACCGGCTGGAAAACACCTTGCAGAACCTCCAGGTGCAGACCGAATCCTTGCAGGGCGCGGAGAGCCGGATATCGGATTTGGATATAGCCGATGAAATGGGCGCATTGTCCAGGAATCAGGTCATTACCCAAGCCGGTGTGGCCATGCTGGCCCAGGCCAATTCGCTGACCGATCTGGCCTTGGTGCTTTTGGCAGGGGCTTGATGGGCTGATAAGCGGCTTAGATAATCAACTTTAGGGAGCTAAACAGGTAAGTTGTCTGAAGAAGCTGCTGGGGAAACTGTTTGGTGGAGCAGTTTTCCAACGCCAAGGCGTTACACCGCGCCTTGGCGTTTTTTTATGAATTTCTTCCGGTCAAGATCCTTGCAAACAAATCACCAAGTGATAAAACCTAGTTAATCCGGTACGGCTTTTGGGCCGGGCCGGGCCGGGTTGCGGGCAGAGCCCTCATGCCGCCCGCATCTTCCGGTTTGAGCGGCTTTGCCGCACGGAAGGTTTTTGTGCTGCTGCATCTCTGAGCTGCATCCCATGGATAACTGCAATGTGTGTGGAGGAAACTATGAAGCCGCGGCCGCGACTCGGCGCTTTGGTTCTATTTCTGGTCCTGCTGTTCAACGCATGCCCCCTGCTGGCCCATGGTCCCGGCGGTTCCGAAGGCATGGTCCAGATCCACGACAGCATGAAATGGGAGCAGCGCCCCCAGCGCGGGCTGGAGGCCTCTTTGAAGTATCCCGGCATCAGCATCGGCCCCACAGAAAAACTGCGGGTTGATTTGATAGTGATCAACACCGGCCGCAGAAATGAAATGATGCTGGCAAGACCGCTTGAAGTCCCCACGGGCTGGAACGCCGCCATCAAAAGCATGGGGCATACCGTTAGCGGCATATACCTGGGTGCGGCGGATTTCACCAGTCTGGAACTGGTGGCCCAGCCCCAAGCCGGGGGACCGGCAAAGCCCGGCGAATACAAATTTGCGGTGGAAGTCAAAACCAAAGACGGCAGTTTTGTCCGGACCTCTGCCATCATTGTAGAGGTTGTTTCACCAAAAACCGCAGGCAAAGAACTGGAGCTGACCACCTCTTATCCGGTGCTGAAGGGCCCCACCGGTACGGCGTTTGAATTCACCCTGGAGCTTAGCAACCGTAGCCCCAAGGAACAGCTTTTCGACCTGACGGCCCAGGCCCCCCCCAATTGGACCGTATCCTTCAAACCAGCCTATGAGAACAAACAGATATCCTCTTTGAAGGTCAAAGGCGAAGACTCCGCCACCTTGCGTATGATGGTCTTGCCCGCTCCCAATTCGGAGGCCGCGGAGTATCCGGTCAAGGTGCAGGTCACGGGCGGCCAGGCAAAGGCCGAAGCCGAGTTTTTGGTGCAGCTGAGCGGCACCCACAAGATAAAGGCCATGACCCCGGACGGGCTGTTGAGCCTGGCCACCCAGGCGGCCCAGCCGGCCCGGGTTTCATTTTACGTGCGCAATGAAGGCTCGGCGCCCCAGCCCCAGGTGGACTTCATCACCTTCAAGCCCGAGAACTGGAAAATTGAATTCACACCCCCTCGCCTGGTCAACCTGAAGCCCGGCGAACTGAAGCAGGTGGAGGCCGCCATAACCCCGGCCGGGCAGGCTTTGGTGGGGGATTACTCCGTGGCCATTCAGGCCAAGGCCCCCCAGGCCGAATCCAGCATGGAGTTCAGGGTCACGGTGAAGGCCTCCCCAACCTGGGGCTGGATCGGTCTGGCCATCGTGGTTCTGACCCTTTTGGGCCTGGGTTTGGCTTTCCTGCGTTTCGGCAGGCGCTAAAAACATGCAGGCAATAATCCAAACCAGCGCCCTCAGCAAGAGCTACGGCGGCCAGGTTGCGGTGGACCGTCTGGACCTGGAGATTTACCCGGGCGAAATCTTCGGCTTTTTGGGGCCCAACGGCGCTGGTAAAACCACCACCCTGCTTATGCTGCTGGGCCTCACCGCTCCCAGCGCGGGCAAGGCTTTGGTATTGGGGCGCAATCCGTTGACCGAACCCCTGGCCGTAAAGCGCCAGGTGGGTTACTTGCCGGAAAATGTGGGCTTTTATCTGGATATGACCGCCGCGGAAAACCTCAGCTATGTGGCCCGGTTGAACGGTGTGGCACCCAAAAAACTGACCGGGCTGGTGGATCGGGCCTTGGATGCGGTGGGCCTGGCCAAGGAAAGCGGCAAGCTGGCGGGGGCCTTTTCCCGGGGCATGCGCCAGCGCCTGGGCATCGCCGAACTTCTGGTCAAGGAGCCAAAGCTGGTCTATCTGGATGAGCCCACCTTGGGCCTGGACCCGGACGGAATCAAGCGCATGCTTGAACTCATTGTCAGCCTGAGCAAGGACCGCGGCATCACCGTGGTGCTCTGCTCCCACCTTTTGCATCAGGTGCAGCGCATCTGCGACCGGGTGGGGGTCATGATGCAGGGGCGGCTCATAGCCCAGCACAGGATGGATGAGCTGGAAGGTGGCGAAGGAAAGCTGGAAGAGCTTTATATGCACTATTTCGAGAGGGCTTAGGCCATGTGGGTCATATTCCGCAAAGAGCTGGCCGACCATTTCAGCTCCATACGTTTCGGGCTGATACTGGGGCTGGTGGTGATGGTGTCCTTGATCACCGCCTATATGTCCGGCATGAGCATCAAGGAAAACCTTTCCGGAGGACTGCTGCACAAATTCGTGTTTCTGCAGCTTTTTGTCCAGGGGGACTTTTTCAGCCTGGTGAAGTTCATAGCCTTTTTCGGCCCGCTCATCGGTCTGGTGCTGGGGTTTGACTCCATCAACCGCGAGAGGGCCGGCGGCACCTTGAGCAAGCTGGTTTCCCAGCCCATCTACCGGGATGCCGTGATCAACGGCAAGTTCCTGGCCGGGGTGGTCACGGTGTCGGTGATGCTGACGGCCCTGGTGCTGATGCTGAGCGGCATGGGGCTTTATGTGCTGGGAGTGGTGCCCGGGGCGGAGGAGATCGGGCGGCTGATCATCTATCTTTTGCTCTCGATCTTTTATGTGTCCTTTTGGCTGGGGGTGTCGATCCTGTGCTCCATTTTGTTCAGGAGCACTGCATCAAGTGCGCTCAGCGCCCTGGCTTTATGGATATTCTTCAGCTTTTTCATGGCATTGGGCGCTACTATTGTGAGTGATGCGGTGGCCCCGGTGGAAAATCAAAACCATATAGGACAGGTTGTGGCAAATGCCCGGGTGGCCAGGGCGGTCAGCATGCTCAGCCCGGGGCAGCTATACTCCGAGGCCGCCTCCACCCTTTTGGACCCCATGCGCAAAACCACCGCCAGCCTGGTTATAGTGGGCGAGCTGGAGCAGATTTCCATGAGGCGCTTTGAAGGCCCCTTGCCGCTCGGCCAGTCAGTGCTGGTGGTGGTGCCCTACATAGCCATGCTGATAGCCATCACCATAGTGTGTTTCGGCGTAAGCTACCTGGTGTTCATGCGTCAGGAAATTCGTTCCGTTTAAGGTTCCGTCCATTACATCTTGGGCAGTTCAAGGCCTTTCAGATTGGTCTGCATGAGAATTGAAAGGGTATCCGCCTGATGGCTTTTCACAGCCTCCTGGAATTTATACCAATTTGAGCCGGTGTAGTCTTGGCCGCTTTTCCAGGAGTAAACATCGGTCCAGCAGTCCCAGCGGCACAAAGTGAAATCGGACCGGTCCCGGAGCCCCCGCACGTCTTCATTCACGGCATCATCAAACCAGGCGTCCGCGTCATATTCCGGTATCGCGGCTCCGCCATACTCGGGCTTCAGACCCAACTCCGTATACCGGGCAATACGCTCCTTTTCATAATGGTTGCCCTGATCCCGTTCACCTATCGCCTTTGATAAATCCGCGCAAAGCTCGTTTTGCTTAATTTGGCTGGCTTGCTCTGTGATGTCAGGAACGGTGATTTTGAAAAGCTTGGCAAGCAGTTCGGCGCTGGCCTCGAGGAACCGGGCCTTATTGTCGACCCGTTGTTGTATCAACCTGCCGTCTTTCCACACCAGGCTCGGCAGATCCGGGTTGTGCATGGCGTCGGCATGACCTATGTTCGGGGCAGGTTTTTCCAAAAGGGAACCCATGGCGTTGAACCCGTCAAAATAGCCCACAAAGTTCTGGTGGGCCCAGGTGTCGGCAAAACCGTGAACGGCTACGCCGATGCGGTGGAGATCTCCGGTTTCCAGGGCGGCATCGATTATTGCTTGGGCATTGGCGCTGTTGGGTGTGGTGTTCAGCCAGTGCATCTTTCCGTCTTTGCGCCAGGCGGTTTCGCTTTGGGGGTCGCCGGGAATGAAATGAAAAACCGGATAAATCCTGAACAGTTTGGGTTTGGGCTTAAGGATATTCATGGTCTGGCTGATGTAATTCCGGTACGCGGTGCTTTTGTCTTTGTCGATCTCAAAGATCATGTCGTTGTCATCAACATACTGCGAAGCATACGCTATGGTCTCCGCTTCATTGCTGTCAAAGCCTGCTTTTGCTGCGATCAAGTAGGTCATGTAATAATGAAATTCAGTGTTCATGACGCACTCCTTTTTTTATTTTGATATGCGTTTTGGCCCCCTTATGGTACGGGCAGGCGGTGTAATCAAGGCTGACGCGACCGGTCATGTTTAGGCCGCCTTTGGCAGGTCCATAGATTATGCCCCATCCGGAGTCCGGCCGTCCAGCGGGGAACGCGGCGGCCCTCAGTTAGTGGACGTCTGTTTTTGGGCAAAGGTAGACGAAATAAATCAACCATTCCGGCGCTGCTCATCCGAGAGGCCGATCAAGGGATTCATTTCTTTATCATATATTTCACAATGAATGCCGTGGCCTGGAAGTCGCATTTAACACAGTATTTGCTCGAGTTATGCATTTTACGCAGGTCTGCGTCATTTTTCGGCTGGCCAAACTCTTTAACCGCCCGGCGGACCGATTCCACCCGATAAGCAAACGGGGGGCCGTAATCCCCATGTATGCAATCCCTATTTTTAACAAAATCAAGAAAATACACCCCGAAGCTAAACTGATAGGCAACCAAAGCTATGACTAGCAAAGCCATGCAGTGCCTCCAATATCGGGGCAGTTTTTTCAGGATCAGATCAACCGCCACCGCAACGCTGATGATCAATATGGGATGGAAAGAGTTGAAGTAGTGATTATGAACGCCGGCCTTGCTGATGGCCATAAAGGCAGCGCCTGCAAGCAGCCATGAGACCAGGATTTTATTTTGTGGGGTACGATGCAGAAGCAGGACAACAATAGATAAAAAGAGCAGCCCCATGGCTGCTATGTCCAACACCTCCAATCTGATGGCGCCGCTTTCGAAAATAGGAAAGTCGTGGCCCAAGGAGTACTCGAAGCCGGTCGTCGTCAAAAGCTTAAAAGGGGTTGTGAACGCCGCGAGATGAAACGGACTTTTTTTCAAAAAGATGCGAAGGGCGGCATGAAAATCGACAAAGTTATTTTGGAATTGGAAAATCAGATAGGGTGTGAAACTCAACACCAGCAAAGCGACACCCATAATTAACTGGCTTTTTTCCAGGTGCTTCCAGCGGAATGCCACAAGTCCCACAACCAACACAGAAAGGTAAGCGGCTGATAAATGGAGTTGGAGTACAATAGCCAGCACCATGAACATGTAGATCAGGTGCTTTTTTTTCCCTTCTATAACCATGCTGAACATGAAATAAGCCAGAAGCATTACAAAGGGCGCGAGTAAATTCTGGGTCCAAATCTTACGCGAGAATAACACCTGCCAGGGATTTACGGCATACAGGGCGGCGGCAATAAGCGCGGCTCTTTCAGAGTAAAACTTCCGCACCAAAAAATAACACACCACAATTCCCAACACATTGAGCACCGCAATAAAGGCTGTGGCGAAAACTGGATTTGGCGTAACTAAAAATGGAATTGCCAGCAGGTACATGAAAAGTGGAGGCTCATGGATTCCCACGGAGCTCATGCCAGATGTCAAGGGGAGGTGGATGCCTTCAGCCATTTTTAGCGCCTTGAATGAATTCAGGGCCTCGTCGCCCTTGAACTCCAGATAGTCTAAATTGTACAAACGCAAAAAGGCTGCGGCAATGATCGTTACGGCTAGCAAGGCGTAATGCACACGGAAATACCCATTTTCCGGAAATCGTCCAAGGAGCTTTCTGCAATGATGTCTAAACAAATTTATCTCTCCTGAAAGAGCGGGCGGCATTGAGCCTTCCATATACTGTCAGCTGGTCTCAGTGAAAAATCCGGTCTCACCTCATATCGACCTGGATGTTGCGAATGGCGAAGTAAAACCGCGACACTTGGTTGATAGATGTCTTATATTCTTGTGGCTGTCAACCACCTTGTTGGATTTAAGGGCTTAGATTTTCTTTCATGAAGTGCGGCAAATTGGCGGCTCATGCGGAATTTGCGTGCCGGGAACCGCTGAAAAGAAAGGGATAATCCGGCTGCTTTCGGTTTGGCGGCAGGAATAAAAATGGCGGGCGGATGAAGTTTGCCGCCCGCCAGACAATAAGCCTCTATCGGGAAATTTCCCGCAGTCCTTCACGCAAAATGCCCACGGCCTTTTGCAGAAGCTCATCGCTGAGATTCAAGGGCGCGAGCATTCGCAGGTTGTTGCCCAAGGTGCCGCAATCCAGGATGATCAGGCCGTTATGGTGGCAATATCGCACCAAGGCCTTGGCCATATCCGCGGCGGGCTCTTTGGTGCCGCGGTCCTTTACCAGCTCAACGGCCAGCATGGGGCCGAGACCCCGCACTTGACCGATGAGCGGATATTCCTCCGCGAGCCGCTCCAGTTGGCTGCGCAGTTTCTGGCCCATGACCGCGCCGGTTTCCACCAAATTTTCCTCCTGCATGACCTCAATGACGGCCAGGGCGGCCCGGCAGGCCAGGGGATTTCCGCCGAAGGTGCTGCCCAGGCCGCCCGGATGCACAGAATCCATGATGGCAGCGGTTCCGGTGATGGCAGAGATCGGCATGCCGGCGGCCATGGACTTGGCGGTGGTGATGATATCCGCTTCGATCCCGTAATGCTCGGTGGCGAACAGCTTGCCTGTGCGCCCGAATCCGCTTTGCACCTCGTCCATGATGAGCAGTATTCCGTGGTCATCGCAGACTTTGCGCAGCTTGCTGAAATACTCCGGCGGCGGGCATATGAAACCGCCCTCGCCCTGCACCGGCTCCGCGATTATGGCCGCAACCTCTCCGGGGTCCACATGATGTTTGAAAAAATCCATCTCAAAGTACGAGTCTGCGCAGGACGCGCGGCAATCCGGATAGGCCTTTCCCCAGGGGCAGCGGTAACAGTATGGGTAGCTTGCCCGGAAGATGCCCGGAGCATTGACTGCACCCAGCTTATACTTGTACGGCCTGATTTTGCTGGTCAGGGCCATGCCCAGATAGGTGCGGCCGTGAAATCCGTTGCGGAATGCGATGATTCCGGGGCGGCCGGTGTGGTAACGGGCTATTTTGACCGCGTTCTCCACTGCCTCGGCTCCGGAGTTGGCCAGCATGGTTTTTCTGGGACCCCGGCAGGGCACCAGCCGGTTCAGCTTTTCAGCCAGTTCTATATAGGACTGGTACATGGTCACATGAAAGCAGGCATGCAGATAGTCCCCGGCCTGGGAGACCACAGCCTCCACCACCTTGGGGTGCCGGTGACCCACGTTCATCACGCCGATGCCGCCTGCGAAATCGATAAATTCGCGTCCATCAACATCGGTGATCAGCGCGCCTTCCGCCTTGGCGATGAAAAAGGGGGTTATGTTGCCCACGCCTTGAGGCACGCTTGCATTTCTGCGTTTTGTCCACAACTCGGTTTGGCCAGACATCTAAATTCTCCTCTTTTTGTGAATCCCTTTCGGGTCCGAAATTATCTACTGGTGAAAATGAACTACCGGCTCCATTTGCCTCAGGACGGGCAAGGGGATATGGCAATTGATGCGGTGATCCCCCATTACATGGCCCGGCGGAGTAGTGTTGCATATTTCCGTATCAGCAAGCATAACACGGTGGGGCAACGGGTGCTCAACCTGCATCCCGAGGGCGGGTTAAGGGCGCTGGGCACGGCGCCCTCAAGCTGAATCCGCTTTTGCCGGGCGGTGGGATCGGGAATTGGCACCGCCGAGAGCAGGGTCTCGGTATAGGGATGATAGGGCGGAGAACATATGGCCTCCACCGGCCCGATCTCCATGATCTGGCCCAGATACATGACACAGATGAATTCCGAGAAAAAACGCACTACGCTTAAGTCATGGGAAATGAATATCAAGGTGGTGTCAAACTCGGCCTTCACATTGAGCAAAAAATTTATTATAGCGGCTTCCACGGCCACGTCGAAGGCCGTGGTGGGCAACGGGGCTTTGGCGGGATCCGCCCGGATTCCGTGGGCAGGGGTCCGTGTCTGTGTATTATCACAGATATGCCGGTATGCGCCCTAGACATGACTGCCCAACTCTCTGGTCCGGGCGGCGGCTGATCCGCTTTGCGTGCAGTAGTCAAAAACGGCATCGCTGTTCTGGTTAAAAATCTGGCGGAAGAACTTCTGGCGGGTCTGACCTCGTTCAGGCGCTGAATTATAGGCGTATGTCGAATTCACTGCGAATCCACCGGTCCAGTTCCGGGCCGATGCACGAGGTTTCCGGTCCGGCCAGGATTTGCCTGGCTATACTCTTGGCGGTATCCCGGGCATCGGCCGATCCCCCGGCCTCCCACTTCTCCCGCATCTTGCGGTTGGTCACCCCATGTCAGGCAAACATCTCCGTACGCTTATGTTGTAGAGTGTGGAGGGAAGTGATGAACTGCCCACCCGTCCCCACCGCCTTGATCACATCATAGGCCATATGTTCCGGGCTGGCTTGAATTCCCTGCAGCACCCGTTTGACCATTCCTATGATTTCATTGCTTATAACATATTGCTCCAAGGCCACGGTCATGGCCGAATCCAGAATTCCGGCGGCATGCCGTATGCAGTTGCCCCCGGACATGGCGGCCAACAGCAAGGTGGATGCAGCCTCCCAGCCCGCTTGGGCGTTGGGCAGCTTGGAGTCGGTCCACCCGGCGGATACAAAGTTGGGGACTTTTATATGCCGGGTCAGCTGGTGGGCGGCGGCCATCATCATGCCCGACTCGGCCGTGGCGGCCGAGAAATTCATGGTGGCCATGTCCGCGGTGATGGGAGTTGAGCAGTAACCAGCCGGGGCGCCCGGTTTGATCAGCTGGGCCATCACGATCATGGCCATCAGTTCGGCATGCATCGGCACCGGGTTTCCGGCCAGGGTTACCGGCCCGATGGAACCCGCCATGGGTCCGGTGCTCAAGGACACCGGCAGGCCGTATTCGGCTGTCTGGTCTTCAATGCGGCGCAGGCAGCCCAAAAGGGCTCCGGCGTCCAGCCGGGTAATCAGGCCTTGTTCCTCCTGCATGAAAGGACCGGTGCCAACCGGCTGTTTCGGGAAATCCCCCTCAAACTTCCGGCTCAATATCAAGGCGGGATAATGGAATAAATGTTCCGCACTCCGGTATTTGGAACATCAAGGTGAAGCCTCACCTGATGATCATTCACCTTTTCAACGTTTTGGGCTCCCCCGAAATAGGAAAGCAATCCCTTCATCGATGAGCCGATTTCTTTGTTAAACCATTGTTCGCAAGTAAAAAGCACATCATCCGCGCTAAATTCATCACCATTATTGAATTTCACCCCCTTGCGCAGATAGAGCCCCAGGTTTTCAGATCCCCGCTGGCAACCCATTTTTCGGCCAAAGCAGGCAGGGTGATGTTGTCCGGGCCGGTTTCAGTTAGATAATCACCAATTTGGCGCAAGAAATTGGAGCCTTCGATCCAGTTGACCCGGGCGGGATGATCAAGCCGCAGCAGCTTCAAGCCGCAGGACCAGCTGCCCCCGCGTTTGAGGGTTGCGGCCAGGGGCTCGGCCCGGCATGGGCAGGCCGCCAAGAGGTCCGCGCCCCTGCCTGTGCTGGCTGCCGCTGTCGCGGCCCTTCAGCATGGTGTCATACAAGGGTGTAGCCGTCTTTGGCCTTCCAGCCGGGAAACTCCATGCTGCTGTAGCTATAAGAGGGCGGCGCGCCCTTGGATTGCAGCACACCCACAGTCCGGCTGGTTCCGTATTTTCCGAAATCGGTCAGGTATGACTCACGGTAGGTTTTTGCGAATCCGCGCGCCAGTTTTTTCAAAAACTCCGGATTCGCCGCCTGGGCCGGACCGGTTTCCCTGCCCCACAGGTGGGCCGCATCGCGGATTTCAAATTTGCCCTCATGAATCCAGAGATAAACCGGCGATGACGCCCGGCCGCTTATGATAATGCCGTCAAACCCGGCGAACTTGAGTTCCGCCGGCCAGTAACCGCCGCTCTGGAAAAGCCCAGGATGCCCCGAGGCGATAGAGCGGATAAAGAGGAGTGTGAGATGCTGGGCGCCGGTGTGACGGCCAGGGGCCCGCTGCTTATGCAAAACAGGTTGTCGGGGTCAAATGGCGGCACGGCGGGGCTTTTGCTGTCAAAGATGATCTTGGCGTTGATTCCCCGGCTGCCCACAAATAAGTCAGTGAGCCGAGCGGTCTGTTCAACCCAGGTCCGGCCTTGGGTCATGTCCACTCACAGTGTGTTGCCAGCCCATCCGAAGCTTGTTGGGTTCTTTGACATGCTATTTGGGGCATCCTCTACCGTTAAGGATTCTTGCTTGCAACGGGCCTATCTTGCCAACCTTATGCCTTGCCGGCGACTAGATGATTCATTCCCCGGAGTCGGGGAGGCATCCGTGAGGGGGTCTTCCAAGCCCATCATCCGGCTGTTGACCGATAGAGTCAGCATAAATTATTTAACTCTATAACGGTTTGTTTTGTTAAATGAAATCGAAAACAAATTGCCAAACCCAGAATTCCATTGCAAGCAAAAAATCAAGCCGGTAACAGCCTGGAATACCGCCGCTGCGCAGCTTGACCGGCAAAATACAATTTGGCCTTGGCTGAAAATAAAATGTGCAGTAATAATCGGAGGGACAAAGTGTCAGACCAGGTCCTGACCAATACACATAACCGCACCTTGGACCGCCTGGATTGGGAGTACGGTTCGTGAAGAGTTCTATTTTCAGACAGCTCCTTTGCCTGCTGGCCGCATTCCTGGGCCTGGCCTGGTTGAACCTGGAGTGGCTGGGCCGCGATCTGGCCCCGCTGGCCTGGGACCAGGCCCATCATTGGCTTTTGGCCCATCAATATAAAATCGTGCTCTCGGACCCGGCCACCTGGACCCGGGTCTTCTCGGTGGCCATCAAATACCCCTACCTTTTTCACCTTTCCCTTGCCGCGCAGTTCTTCCTTTTCGGCGAGTCCATACGTTATGCCGCCGCCGTGAATCTTTTCTGGCTCTTTTGGCTGATGCTCGCCACCTGGCTGATCGGGCGGAGGCTGATCGGCGGCTGGCTGGGCGTGGCGGCGGCGGTGCTGCTGGGTTTGTTGCCCGTCAGCGCCGGGCTGGGGCGGGAGGTGCTTCTTGAGATCTGCCTGGCCGCCACCGTGAGCTGGACCATCTATTTGCTGATTCTCAGCGATTATTTGCAGCGCCGCCGCATCGTGCTGTGGCTGGGCTTCCTGGCCGGGCTGGGGATGTTGGCCAAATGGTTCTATCCGGCCCTGATAGCCGCCCCCGTGGCATGGTGCGTCTGGCGTATTCACCGGGATGGCGTCAGGCCGGATTACAAGGCACTGGGCTGGGCGTTGTTGATCTGCCTTGGCCTAAGCCTGCCCTGGTACCTGCACTCGCCGGTGACCCTGTTCAAAATCCTTTTTGCCGATGCGGTCCATTATGGGGAGACCCTGGGTTATCCGCCGGTCTGGAGCATCGCGGGATGGCTGCAATATCCCGGCTACATCTTCAACGAACAAATGCTCCTGGTGCCGGGGGCGATGGCGCTGGCAGGCGTAATCTGGGCGGCAGGCAAGGGCCGCGGGCGGGAAAGCGCCTGGCTGCTCCTTTGGCTGCTGGGCGGGCATCTTTTGCTCTCGCTGCTTTTGAATAAAGACCTGCGCTTTAATTACCCCCTGTTGCCGGCGGCCTGTCTATTGGCTTTCGCCTGGCTCAAGGCGTTGCCCGAGCGGGGTCTGAGGGCCGGAGCGGCAGGTCTTGTGCTGGTGTGGGCTCTCGTTTGCCTCCTGGGCGCGGGGCACGGCCTGGCCTGGTTCGATCAGGACCGGCAGCTTGAGCTTGGTCCGCTACGGCCAAGGCTTACCGCTGCCAGTGCGGGTTATTGCCGCCAGCCCCAGCCGCTTGATTGGGGCCTGGAAAGGTTAATCCGGGCCGTGGCTGCCGATGCGCCGGGTGGCAGCGCCCGCCTGGGGGTGCTGGCAAGCATTCCAAGGTTTCATAAGACCGCCTTTACTAGCATTGCCAAAGCGGAAAGCCTGCCGGTGGAGTTGGTAAGCGTGCTTGAGCCCCAGCATTGGCAGCCCGGCCGGGAGCCGGAAGGCTTTTTCAAGGACCTGGCCGGGGCCGATTATCTGGTAATCAAAACCGGCCGGGTCTCCGATGGGGCAATCCAGGGCCGGGCCCGGGAGATGTTTTTGGCAAGCTCACCGGGTGACCCCATGTTATCCATCCCGTTGCCCGACGGCAGCCGGGCCCTTCTCTACAGATTGAGGCGCTGATTGCCGCACTATTCCGTATTTATTCCCGCTTGGCATGCCCCAAATATGGGGCCACCTCCGTCAGTTGCAATGGCGGCCTAATAAACCCGCAACGCGCCCGCAACAGCGCACAAGCTAAGGAAGCGGCCTAAATGTGATATGCCTGATTTCGAGAGGGCTTCCAGCCATGATTGACCGCAGCATGGAAAAGGCGGGCAGCAGCCTGCCTACCTGATTTTCCCTGCGGTGGCCGCATTAATTCGATTTCCCAATGAATAGATTTCCGCTCACTAGGGGCAAGGAACAAACGGAGCAGTGGTCCCATTGGGGCGTACGCATCTTTGCGTTCCGAGGCCCCAAGCACTACCGGTGGACAGGGTGCTGCCGGGCGGGCAACACTGCCTGGGTCCCGAAGAGCCTGACGAGGGACAACCTACGTGTCTAATGGTGAGCTTAATTTTGTGGCGGGTGTTCTGATAGCTTCTCGTGGGCGCAGCGACAATCCGCCAATGGTTATTCCACACTGCGGTTGCATGGCGGACAGAAAATTCTTTTTGATAATATACAGTGTTAGAGCTTGTAGATCTTTTTTGCTGTATTGATCTGTTGATTCCGGACAGCATATATTTGCCGTCATTGCGCTGCTTGATGAATATGATAGGAGTGAATTCATAAAGGCTGGTTATATATACTTTATAGCTTCCCTTGGCAAAGGCCACATCCCATACCAATGCTCTATCGTTGGCATTACCTAATGCATCATTTGGAAAGGTTTGGAAATGGCGGTTAACTTTTCCGGCGTCACAGCCAGTGATGATCCTTTGTTTTTGGGCCTCGGCATTCATAGACAGGCTCAACAACAGTATTGCCGACAGCAGAAAGGTCGAAACAACACTCACAGGTTTCATCATTAATCTCCTTGTGTTTCCTAATTGATGTTGCAAAATTTATGCAAGCCATAAGCAATCAAAGAACGCATATTCATAACGCCAGTAGTTGGACTTGATCTCCAGCCGCAGGTCTTTGTTTCCTGATAGCCGGAGAGGTTAAAATTTGATTCCTTCCATCCGCAGACCATCCGACACTGCCTTGGGGTCATACGCAATCCTTGCTGGGCGAGGAATAGCGGCCCATCAAAGATATATTCCCCGGGCAGCTCAAACACATGATCTTCCCTTTTAAGATAAATATAAATGACCTGTTGTGAGAATTTTAAGTAAGAGGAAACGTGATATCAACTCTCGTCCATTCACCAAGTTCACTTTCAATTGAAACAACACCACGATGGAGATTTACAATTTTCTTCACGATAGACAGACCAAGTCCGGCACCGCCATAATGGGTTGAACGTGACTTTTCCACCCGATAGAAAGCTTCGAAAACTTTTTCCCGGTCAGCATACGGTATTCCAGGCCCGGTGTTGTATAAAGACAGTTTAACAGATTTACCATCATCATATATGTTAAATCTGATTTCACCGCCGTTAAAGTTATATTTAATGGCATTATCGAAAATATTTATAAACACCCGGCGTATTTTGTCTTTGTCACCTTGTAAGTAAATGTTCTGTGGAATATCGGTTTCAAGGTGGATGTTTGTTTTCTGAAGCAGGGGAGCAAAATCTTCCAATACAGATAAAATTAATTCGGTTAAACAAAAATTCTCGACATTGAGCGATTCATTGACTTCTAAAGCGGAAAGCGCTAAAAGGGTCTTAACCAAACGGTCTAACCGCAATAAATTTCGTTGCAGCCCGACCAGCTTGTTTTGCCAAACCTCTGGCAGATCAGAATGTTGAGCTGCATCTTCAAAGAATAACCTGAGCATGGCAATGGGGCTTTTCAACTCGTGAGATGCATCGGCTAAATACTGTTTCTGCTGGGCAAAAGAAAACTCCAGCCGGTCCAACATATTATTAAGGTGGGTCGAAAGCTCAAATATTTCATCACGGCTTTTACCTAATGGAATTCTTTGTGAAAGGGTCTTTTCATTTATTTTCAGAATCAGACTATTTATGGCGGAGATAGGTTTTAGAATTTGTCCGGCCATAAAATAACCTATGCAAAATAAAATTGCAGCGGATAGGGCAAGGCCAAAGCCCAATGCCCTTAAAAGCTCTGATATCTCTTCGTCGATTTTTTCCATGGAACTGGCAAGTTGAATTAAATAGGTGTTATTTTCTACCTGAAATTCTACCACCAACACCCTGAAAGCAATTTCTTCCTTTTCGCCATGGTTTACATCGTTGTTCAATAAATGCGCATCAAACGTATATGCACGATTTCTTTTATTGCTAAGTAATGGGATATCCACAATTCTTGACAATTCAGATTGGTAAATTGGCTGTAATATTGGATCGTAAATTTTCAACCAATAACGGCTTCCCTGTACAATTATTGTCCTGTTAAACTTTTGCGCCTCCAGGAAGTCAGGATTTTTGCTAACTTCTTTAGCGACTGCATCACAGGTCAAATTAAGTTGGGAATCCAGGATTTGCAATGGCTGTTCCCGCATCTCCAAGAACACCACCAAGGAAAATGCCAGACTGGTCAAGATGCCGGTTCCGACTATCCAAAGAGTTATTTTATGTCGGATTTTCATCAGTCTTATTCCTTGATGATATATCCTTCACCACGAACAGTTCGTATGATATCGCCGGAGGCATCATTAATTTTTCGTCGAAGGTTCTTGACATGTACATCAATATAATTTGACATGGTGAAGGGGTCGAAATCCTCGCCCCAGACGTGCTCGGCAAGGCTGAAACGGGAAACCACGCGGTTTTTATTGTAGAGTAAAAATTCAAAAATGGAGAATTCCTTGGGTGTTAGATGCACAGGAATACCGTTAACGGTCACCTCCCGAGTAACTGTATTGAGTTGTGCATCTCCTGATTTCATGACGGGAACAATGTTTTCGGTTGCTCGTCGTAACAGCGCTCTGACCCGTGCCAGCAACTCAGCCCCTGAAAATGGTTTGCTCAAATAGTCGTCAGCCCCTTGGTCAAGTCCTTTAATCTTATCCTCAACTTCACCCCTGGCAGTAAGCATTAATACTGGAGTAGAAATCTCGGCTTGGCGTAGCTCCTGCAATACGGTTAAGCCATCTTTTCTGGGTAGCATTATATCCAGAATTATTAGATCAAAGGGCTCATCGAAAACCCTATCCAAGGCTTCTTCACCATCATTGGCGGTATTGATTATATATTTTTGATTGGCAAGCATCGAGCCAATTTGATCTCTAATGTCTGGCTCATCATCCACCAGTAGAATTTTCACTGCGTCCTTCCCGGTAAGTTAATGATATCTTTTTATAACAGGACGGCAATGCCATGCTTTCCGGTAATCATAAGACATGGTTTCACCAAGTTTATTGGATTTGAATCTGTTTATAATTCAAAGACAACTTGTCGGTAGAATAGTTTTCGAAAAACTCATCAAGCACCTGAGTCGGACCGAATGGCATATGGCCGTACCAAATGGTAAGCTGGTTTTTGGCCTGATCTTTGGGAATTCCATTGATAACCGTTTTCCACAACGCCGCGGCCAGACCGGATCGATCCGCGCCGGCCTTGCAATGAATAAGTACCGGTCTCGGCGCTTTTATAAAAAGGCTTAACAGCTCTTTGATTGTGCCGTTTGAGGGCATCTGCTCCGCCGACATTCTAAGATTATAATGGAATACATTATATTTCCGACAAACTTCAACTTCGTCGAAATACCAGGGTTCGTTTTTTTGCTCACCGCGTAAATTAATCACTGTAGATATCTTATATTTGGTTATATAATACTCCAGCTCTGTATTGTCCATCTGGGCTGATCTGTAGGCTTCCTTTGGTGTTATGGCGTGAAAATTACCCTGTGAACTTAAATAGAGAAATCTCACTCCACCCATTAAAACCAATGCGCATATAAGCCATGATAAAACTTTGAAGGTTTGTTTGGCTACAATTTTCATTATCATTTCACCTTCGATGTCGTTTGGTTTTGCTGAATGCTATGAAAACAATTATTAATAAGGGGATGCCTGCGGCAACGGGTAGAATACGCATGGATTGCAGCATTGGTTTTTGCTGGACATGAAATTCGATGGTTTGGCTTGTAAAAACGTTATGGCTGTCCCGTGCGGTGGCACTCACCACTACCCGGTAATCTCCACTCTTTATCAACCGCATTGGCCAGGCGGATTTAAGAGATTGGCCGGGGCCAAGGGCGGCGCCGGTTATGGCTTTGTGGGCGCTCCAATCTTCCAGATCCACTGGTTGTTCATTGCCGGGATCGATTTCCACCAGGCTGATCCAGGCAACCAAGCCGTCTATGGGTTGGGTTCCCGTATTTGTGATAGTGCTCCAGAATTGATTGCGAGTCCCCATGACGGATACCGTTGGGTTTTTACTGTCAGGGGCTAAATCGATTATCAAGGGTGCCGCAATCGCAGCCTGGGTGAGCCAGAAAAGCAAAAACCCGGCCACCATGCCTGAACTCAATTTTGGCATGATCACTCTCCTAAAAATTGGTACGGGCTGCGCTTTGCCGAGCCATTAGTAGACAAAGTGCCAGCCACGCTATTTCCAGAAAAAGCCTCGGCAATTGTGCTGAAAACGGATCGCTGTCGATGATCACGCTGTCAAAGGTGTTGAGTGCGCCGGCGAACGGGTTTATGGCGTCAAAAGCACGTCCGATGGTGGTAGCGCGCAGGCTGGGACCGATCAGCAAAGGGCTTGCGGCCAGCAGCAGCAAAGACGTTGTGCTGAGCAGAGAGGACATGACGTTTCCGGTGCGCGCTGAAAGCGCCATGGCGAGATAGCCGAATCCAAGCACCACGGGTGTTCCAAACAGGGCCAGATAGGCCATGGCCGCACCCAGATTCTGACCGCCTGCGCCCACAGCCCACAGATAGGGAAGCGCCAGCAAATACATGACCAGCCATGCGGCTAACAACCCCAGCGCCTTGCCCAGCAGTAAATCGGGTGCATGGACTGGCGCGCAGAGCAGAGGCAACAGGGTGCCTCGCTCCTTTTCACCGGCGTAGGCGTCACTACCCAAAATAACGGCGATCAAAGCTCCACCGGCCAAGATGGTTCCGGCCATCATGTAGACAATCTGGGCATTGTCGAGCAAACTGAGTTCGGCGTTGCTTATCAAAAGTAGGCTGAAAGCCGAAAGAAGGATGCTGAAAGCCAGCAGCCACCAAAGGCCGCGCTGGCTTCGCAGCATCTGCGCGGTCTCCCGGCCGGCCATGTTCATTACAATTTTCATCGTCACGCCTCCACAGGGTCAAACCCTTTGCCCAATACAGGCCTCTGCCCTTGGCAGGGCTTTATCTGCTGAGCGCCGAACAGGTTACTTTTGTTGAAGGGCCTTTCTTCTCTCGCGCACGGTCATGTAGGTCACCAGACCAAGAATTACCGCCAGGAAAGAAAGGCTTGTTCCAACAGTCCCCAGAGCCAGCCCGCCATCGCTGACCGACTGTGAGAGGAGGTCGCCGCAGGAGGCCCCGAGGGGGCGGGTGAGGATGTAGGCCAGCCAGAAGGCCGGGGTGGCGTTAAGCTTCAGGTGGTAATAGAGCAAAGCGATGGCTCCGA
Organism: Desulfarculaceae bacterium; assembly: GCA_963675675.1. Lineage (GTDB taxonomy): Bacteria > Desulfobacterota > Desulfarculia > Desulfarculales > Desulfarculaceae > Dethiosulfatarculus. The sequence continues at coordinate 3,768,979 of OY776512.1, read as the reverse complement.
TCAGGGAGCCGAAAATCAGCGCTGCGGTCAGATATCCCAGACTCATGGTTTCTGAAACCAAGTCGCCGGCCGCCGTGCCCAAGGCAAAGGTGAACAGGATGGCCGCCCAATAGAACAACTCTCTTCGTAGGGTATAGATGGTATGGATGGAAAGGGTCTTTTCGCTGAGGTGCCAAACGGCAAAGGTCGTAATCAGGGCCAGAGTGAAGACCAAAGTGGTGGTTTGCAGAGGCACATCGAGGTTGTCCACCAAATTATCGGTGACCAGCGTACCGAATACGCTGATCAAAACCACCGAAACCCAGTAGATCCAAGGAACATAGCGTTTCTCGCGAATCTGGAGGAAGAGGGCCACAGCGAGCAGCGCCCCCATGAACAGGGAGGTGCCTGTAAGTCCGAAGCCAAGATTGAAATTCAGAAAATCCGCCGCGGTCTCCCCCACGGTGGTGGCCATTATCTTTACGATCCAGAAGAAAATGGTGACTTCCGGAACTTTATTCAATAACAGGTTTTCATTGTTATCTTGAGAGATTTCCATGGTTCATTCTCCTTACAGATTTAAGTGGGCTATTGGCCGGAATCGCCATTGATCCAGACCAATTAAAAGAGCCTTGGCGAGACTAAATGGACCGCAAACGTGAAGATTCGCGCCTCCAGCAATACCCGGCTGGCCTGGTGACATCATTGAGGCTTGGCCTTTCGGATGGATTGAGGCTCGCTGGTAAGTTTCAGGTAGAATTCCTCCAGACCAGCGGCCTCAGAACGAATCTCCTCGATACGCCAGCCGCGCCGCAACATTTCCGCCCACATCGCGGATGGTTCGCCTTTAATTCCAGAGCGCAGTTTGACCCGCAGCCAGCCGTTCTGGTTGCTGATTAAAGAGATTCCGTCGGGAAGATTAGGTGGTTGCGGCCCGGATTCAATGCGTAGACGATACTGCGGCCCGGCGAGGTTTTGGTTCAACAAATCGCTCAGGCGGCCCTCAGCCCTGGTTTGTCCCTTATGAACTATGCCGATGTGACTGCACAAACGGTCCACATCGTCCAGCAGGTGGGTACACAGGAGCACTCCGGCCTTTCGATCGGCCGCGAACTCCAGCAACAGGTCATGAACCTCGCGCCTTCCCTTGGGATCAAGGCCGTTGGTGGGTTCATCCAAAATTAGCAGTTTGGGCCTAGATACCAAGGCCCTGGCAATAGCCAGACGCTGCTTCATGCCTCGCGAATAGGAACCGATGGGGCTATGGATGACTTCCCTCAGACCTACCTTGTCCAGGAGCCGTTCTAGTTCCTGGTCGGTCGTCAGGCGTTCAAAAAAGCGGGCAAACCATCGCAAATACATCAAGGCGGACATCCAGCCATAAAACCCGGCTTGTTCCGGCATGACGCCTACCAAGCGGCGGATATCCAGGGCATGATCCATGGGATCATGGCTAAACAAATTGATGGTGCCGCCACTGCGGGCGCGCAGTCCCAGTAAGGCAAATATGGTGGTGGATTTACCGGCTCCATTGGGCCCGAGCAGACCGTAGATATCACCGGGCTGCAGATGCAGTTGAATCCCCTGAAGGACTTCCCGTCCATTAATTCGCAATTGCAAGTCCTCAACGCAAAGCATAAAAACTCCAATCCAGAAAGGACATTAAGCGCAGGTTGAGTGCGATCCTGCTGGTCATGATGAAGCGTTGTCCGAGTAGCATGGTAGCGGCGCTACATGAAGAAAGAATGAAGCCAATTTTTTGCTGAATTGGAGCAAGGCTCTGGCGAGCGGGCGTGATGAAGTTCACAACGTCGGGATCATCTGTAAGGCTATCTGCAAACACTACAAATATAAAATCGAGGTTTGTCAAAGATACCAAGCTCTTCATTCTTTCTTCATTTTAGTTGCTTAATATCCCATGAATAAGGCAGAGCCAGTGACTTCGGTGAGGCTATGGGCATAACTCTAAAACCCAGGGAGAATAATATGGACAGTCAAGGAATTACTCAAAGTTTAGGTCAGCCTTTGCAGACGACCACAACAAACCACCCCCAATCGGCGACCCAGCCAAAGGCTCCCGACAAAATCCCGGACGAATCGACCTCTAATCCACCTTCAGAAGGGATCAAGGCAACCATCAGCGAGACGGGCAAGGCAGCTTCGGCGGCGCAGGCGGCTGCCGAGGAAGCCATGGAGACCGCCACGCAGACAGCTCAGGAAGTCAGGAACGGTGACTTCCAAGCGCAGAGAAAGCTTGCCAAAGAAAAACAGGACGAACAGATTGGCGGTAAGGCGTAGATGGTAGGGTTTTATTGGTTGGTCGAGGTCGTTGTAACGGTCCCGCCACTGTCAATTATCAACCATGATTAAATTGATATCATTAATCAATTGTCGACTAGACAGGGTCCTTTACTTTGTAATCACTCCAGCGCAACCGGTGGGATCCCACCAGCCTCTCCGCAGGTCAGCCATATAATTTACGTTGGAAAATTATGTGCTTAACTCAAAAATCCACATTAGACACCAATCAGTGTTTATCTATGGTGCCGACCTGCTCATACTTTCTTCATTTTTATTGACTATGATTCTGTCAAAGCATGATCAGGCTGGTCTCCTTGAATCAAATGAAGTGGTAAACCTTTTAATGACAAGATGGGAGTTACATTATGTTTGCAAATAAACTTACGATTTTTCTTGCCATCGTTGCATGCCTTCTTCCCTTGAGCATTGCATCTGCACATGAAATGAAAAAGGATGCGGCTGCATTTTTTTATTTGAAAAAAAATGCGGTAAATATTCCGCAGATGATTGAAGCTGTCGAAAATGAGCAAAAGGGTAAAGTGGTTTCCTTTAAGGTGGAAGGAAAGGAAAATGAAGATTCCATTAACTGTGAAATAAAAATAGTGAAAGATGGAAAAATTATTGAGACTAAGATCGATCCAAAATCGGGAAAGATTCTGACAACTGAATCAGGAGGCATCTTTTCAAGCTTTTCAGACGAACAAAAAGAAATCCCCTCACCCGCTAAACTTTCTTTAAAAGATTCAATTTCAATCGTTGAAAAGCAGTATGGCGGGATCACAATCGTAGGAGCTTTGCAAAAAGAATCCTATCCCAAAATGTACCGCATTAAATTGGCAACCAATGGAGGTGCTTTTTGGATAATGGTTGACGCCGATAATGGGGAGTTGTTCCGTCTAATAAACCAGAATGGCAGCGGCGAAAATGATGAAGATGATGAAGAGTAGCTGCTGACGCTCATTAATTGGGCTCCACGCCTGTGGCGCGATTGAACCCGATCTTGGTATGTCCGGACTTAAAATCGTTAACGATGTTTCAGCGGGAATCGATATGAGATCTATTGACCAAGGTTTGCACAGATGGTTAGGTGTCAATTCCATTGTACCCTCTTTGATAAGTCATTGGACCGCCATTGCTGCCAGGACAGTATCCGATTCCCGCTGGTTACTCCACATCAGCGGAAAGGCCCGGCGTTTCTGGTTGGTACACTTCCAAAAGCAATATGTTCAGGACCAACTTCTTCTGCGTCAGGGTGAATGCAGGCAATGCGGCTTTTGCTGTAACCTGCTTTTCACCTGTCCCATGCAGACAAAACAGGGAAGATGCATGATCTACGGATCGTGCCGTCCTCTTTCCTGTAAGGTATTTCCAATAGATCAGCGTGATATAGACGAAGTGGGGTTTTGTGGCGGTCGGTGCGGCTACCGTTTTGAGCGCATAATCCCATAAGGGGTAAACCTTAGAGATGTTTCATCAACTAGTTGATTTGCTGGTAAATACCGTTGGCCAGTGGGGTTACCCAGGCATAATCGTGCTTATGGCCTTGGAATCCTCATTTTTCCCGTTCCCCAGCGAGGTGGTGATCCCTCCGGCAGCCTATCTGGCGGCAAGCGGAAAAATGAATCTCGGAATGGTAATTTTATGTGGCATATTGGGCAGCTTGCTGGGGGCGGTTTTCAACTATGTTATCGCTCTGAGGTTTGGGAGACCATTCTTTGAAAAATATGGCCGGTACCTTTTAGTCAGCCCTGGCTCCCTGGAAAAGGCCGATCGGTTTTTCGAACGTCATGGGCATATCAGCACCTTTATCGGCCGGTTGTTACCAGGAATCCGGCAATATATTTCTTTACCGGCAGGCTTGGCGCGTATGGGTATACTTAAGTTTTGTGTGGCCACGGTTCTTGGAGCAGGGATATGGGTGTCAGTACTTGCAGGCATTGGCTACTGGTTTGGCAAAAACGAGCAGTTTGTGATGCAGAACCTTCAGTGGGTTACCTTGGTTCTAGTTACCGGGTGCAGCCTAATTGTGTTTATTTACTGGCGCAAACGGCAAAACCGCTTTAGACGGAAACAAAGTTCCTCAGAGTAGGTCATGAGATCAAACACGCCACTCAGGCGTATTCCGGCCAGCGTATGGGCACTTGGCTTTGTGAGTATGTTCATGGATATCTCGTCAGAGATGATCCATAGTCTGCTGCCTCTTTTCCTGGTCGGCACATTGGGCGCGAGCACTCTCATGGTCGGCCTGATAGAAGGATTGGCAGAGTCTACCGCCCTCATCGTAAAAATTTTCTCCGGTGCGCTAAGCGACTATTTTGGTAAACGCAAGGCATTGGCCGTATGTGGTTATTCATTGGGCACATTGACCAAGCCGTTGTTCGCCATTGCTCCAAGTGCAGGTATAGTCCTGGCGGCGCGCTTGCTGGACCGTGTCGGAAAAGGGGTGCGGGGGGCTCCGCGAGATGCCTTGGTGGCAGACATTACACCTTCTGAGGTGCGCGGCGCGGCATTCGGCCTTCGCCAATCCCTCGACACGCTGGGCGCGCTCCTGGGACCATTACTGGCGGTCGGTCTGATGCTGCTCTGGTCTAATGACTTCCGGGCCATATTTTGGGTCGCCGTAATACCAGGTATGCTCGCTGTCACTCTACTGTTGTTCGGCGTACGCGAGCCGGAGCGCAACCTTGGCGGGAAACGCACCAATCCGATTCGTCGCAAAAACCTCAAGCGCTTGAGCGGAGCATACTGGTGGGTGGTCGGCATCGGCGCGGTGTTTACCTTGGCACGATTCAGTGAAGCCTTTCTGGTATTGCGCACCCAACAAGGAGGTATCCCAGTTGCCTACGTTCCTCTAGTGATGGTGGGCATGAATTTGGTCTATTCGGGATCGGCATATCCCTTTGGCAGGCTGTCGGATCGAATGAACCACGGCACTCTGCTGTCGTTTGGGTTGATTGTGCTGATAGCAGCTGATCTGGTTTTAGCCGTAAACAGCGATTGGCTTACCGTCATGTTTGGGGTGTCTTTATGGGGCCTTCACATGGGGATTACACAGGGGTTGCTTGCAACCATGGTTGCTGATACCGCCCCGGTGGATTTGCGCGGCACAGCCTTTGGCTTTTTTAACTTGGTCAGTGGCATCGCCATGTTGATCGCCAGTGCCGCAGCAGGGCTGTTGTGGGACCGCCTCGGCGCGTCATTCACATTTTACGCAGGCGCGGCCTTTGCGGCACTGGCCTTGATCGGCCTTGTCCTGAAAGCTCTACGACATTAATTCTCCGAGGTGTGTGACGTATTTGAACACAGCAATTTAACGGATTATTTGCCTATAACCAGCCGCAATAATTTAATTTTCACAAATTATACCCGTTTAAATATTGAAAATTTCCCCATGAGATAATTATTAAACCTTTCACCTGCCTTTGCCTCACTAAATTCGAAGTAGAATATTTGTTTTCCTGATTGGATCGCCTTTTTAATACTACAAGGTGCAAATAAATTTAATCCGAACTACTCAAATATATTCAACGGAAATTAGTTTTAGGCATTCCTGCTGATTACCAGATACTTTGCGAATCATTTGCGTTGTACCTACTTCATTGGTATATATGAAGCAGAAAAGCTGACTTATCAATTATGGATTATACATACTGGCTCTCAACCATTTAGAGAAAGGCTGCCTATATGGCCAGGAAAACCGTTGATGAAGACAAACTTATGGAACTGGTAAACGCAAATATCCCTGTCAGTGAAATTGCAAAACAGCTTGGTATAGATAGCATGGCCTATGCCAGGACCAAAGTTAAGGAAGCACTTGCCAAAAAAGCCGCTGCTGATTACCCCGATTTATTCGTAGGTAAGGGTGGAGTGGGTGCTGCCGCCTCCCAAATTCAGCCCAAGCTCACCAAAAAGGGTGCTATCAACCTGAATAAAAAATTGCTGGACTCTTGGGATGTGAAACCGCCTGAGGGTACGGTTGTTCAAATGAAGGTTAGCAGGGATAAAACCAAGATCACTTTACTGCTGGGTGATGAATCTGAGTAATTGACCAGGAACATGCTGAGGAAAACCCATGGCCAAGTGGCTGTGGGTTTTCCAGTTTTTTGTTTGGAATAATAAAAGCGGTTATTTCAGCTAATTGCCCGCGTTAGTTGATTAATATGATTATGAGATTTTGCCATTTTACGGCTACAATCATGGAAAACTTTTGGGGCCAATTAAGCTGATAATATACATATTGGGCTTTACGAGACTTAAGTGGATAGGCCTACGTCTTTCAGGAAAAAACGTGGAAGCACCAAAAAGGCCGTGGGTCGGCAGGAGATCTTTAATGTCATATAACGGAAATCCTGATCCCGCCCACGAGCAACGGACAATCAGTTAAGCTACATTTTTGATTTCGAATTCCAATGGGCTGATATGTCCATTGGCACTATGCCTCCTGGTTCGGTTGTAGTCCACCTCAATATACTCAAACACAACCTGACGCATGGTTTCACGGGTGTCGAAGCTTTCGCCGTGGGTCAGTTCCACTTTCATGGAATGGAAAAAGCTCTCGGCACAGGCATTGTCAAAAGGGTTGCCTTTGGCGCTCATGGAGCAAATCAGTTCATGCTTTTTGATCAGAGTTTGGTATTTCCTTGAGCAGTATTGGCTGCCACGATCAGAATGCACCATCACGCTATTGGGCATTCGCCTGCGCCACAGTGCCATCTGTAGAGCATCACAAACCAAGCCCGCCTTCATGCGCTTGTCCATGGCCCAGCCGATTACCATGCGTGAAAACAGGTCCAGGACCACGGCCAGATACAGCCAGCCTTCACCGGTCCACAGTGGAGTAAGAAGCAGGGCGTAGTCGAGCTATTTCCCTGCTTCTCCTCCCCGAACCGTACGTGCGCCTCTCAGCGCATACGGCTCTCCATCTAAGCGCGGCCCATAGCCATGGCGACATCTTGGTAGCGCGAGGTGACGGTACTCCGCTTTTGGTCCTTCAGTATGTAAGGATTGACTTCGGGATTCCGCCACCTGAATTGACGCTTGGGGCTGCCGACCAGCAATCTCAGGGCTACGCCGCACAGATTGCCGTTTGCGCTCCTGCCGAAGAGCATCCAGGTTTTGGTTTGGCCCTCGGCAGGGCGTTTAAACAGCCTTCGCATCAGTTTCTTGATCGAGCACCGGTACTTCCTGGCCAGCCAGTGCGCCAGCTTCCAGAACACTATGTGATCCAGTTTGCGGTACATGGTGGCGGTGTAATCGGTGAATTGGTAGAAATTGCTCCAGCCAGCCAGGCGGCGGTTGAGGCTTTCCACCATGTCGATCTTGTTCACGCTATAATTGCCGGACAGTTCCTTGACCAGCCTGGCGGCGAAGTTTCGGAATTTGTCCTTGGGTATGGTGGTCACCGGGCGCATGGTTCCTTTTGGCCCCGGTTTGCGGATGATGCGGTGCCCCAGAAAAATGAAACCGTCATTGACATGGGTGATATGGGTCTTGTCCATATTCAGAGTCAGCTTCAGTTCATCTTCCAAAAAGGCGCGGCATTCCTCCCGGATGGCCCTGGCGTGGGCCTTTTTGCCTTTGACGATGAGCACGAAGTCATCGGCATAGCGGCAATAAGCCACCGCCGGTTTCCATTGCCGGTTCTCCCGGATAGTGACGGGTCGCCTTCGGGCGATGCCGAAGTTCCATGCCCAGCGGTCCTTGCGGGCTTTTTTGCTCAGGTAACTGTTCTCCAGCCACTGATCAAACTCATTGAGCATGATGTTGGACAAAAGCGGCGAGATCACCCCGCCCTGGGGAACACCCCGGCTGGCCGCGCAAAACAGGCCCTTATCCACATGGCCTGCCTTGATGAAGCGCCAAAGCAGTGACAAAAAGCGCTTGTCACGTATCCGTTTCCGCACGCATTTCATGAGCAGCTTATGATGCACCGTATCAAAATAGCTGGCCAGGTCGCCTTCAATGATCCAGCGTCCCGCCGCATAAGTGCTGTCCTGAAGCTGAAGCTTCACGGTGCGCACCGCATGATGCACGCTGCGCTGAGGCCGGAATCCATAGGACAGGCGATGGAAATCGCTCTCCCAGATGGGCTCCATGGCCATGAGCATGGCACGCTGCACTATACGGTCACGAAGCGTGGGAATACCCAATGGTCTTTGCCTGCCATTGGCCTTGGGGATGTAGACCCGCCGGGCGGGCTGAGGCTGATAGGTTCCAGCCAGAAGCTCGCTGCGGATGGTCTCAAGCTGCTGCTCAAGACATTCCTGCATGACCCGCTTGTCCACTCCGTCAATCCCGGCGGTGTGCGCCCCCTTGGAAGAGAGCACCATCCGGGCGGCCTCTTGCAGCCAAGACCGGTTTGCAACCAGCCGCAGAAGACGGTCAAACCTCCGCCCGCCGTCTTCATTGGCCCAAGTGGCCAGCTTGCCCTGCATTTCGCTGATTATCATAGGTCTTCACCTCGTTACGGTCAGCTAATCAGAAAAGCAAGCCGCTCAGACTGTTCCCCTTCGCCATGCGGCGGGCTTTCCCCGCCCCGGACTACTGCGGGAACTCCGCCAGCTTTTGGGGCGTCGGGGCCACACTCCCTTGGCATCCCTCAAAAGCCTTCCCCGGTTCACATGCCGGACTAATAGCGCATTGGTTAGGCCGCCGGTCGCAGTCTTTATCCTTGCTTGCCGCAAGTCGATGCGGATTCCACGGTCTGGCTGCATTCTCCCCGTGGCCCATGCCCGCCGCCATACCTGTACGGCGCGCATTCGAGAATGAAATCCCTACATATGATTCCATTCTTCTCCGTATCCCGCCTCATAAGCCGTGTAGGCGGGGGTGACATTTCAACCCACAGACGCGGATTAACCGGTTCGTGTTCCTCGACCTTCCAATGCTATAGCCTGGGGACGCATCTTGGCTTAACGGCTTCGCCTCACGCCCCTTTTCCCACGGGCTGCGTCACCCCGCCAGTGTACAGCGGGTCACCGCCGCTTGGGCTCACGCTCTTTCGCAGCAAAGAGCGGCCAGATGGACCATATCGCTTCCTTGCTCTGTCCATATGTATTCCGAACATGCTCGTGTCCCGCCGGGCATCTCCATGCCAACGCCGGGAGCCGGGCGCACAGTATGTGATGTCGCAAACCCACTTCTGGTTGGGCGCATCCGCGCTGAAGCCCTGGTCCAGCAGATTGGGAGCCACGGGCAAATCGTGATCCGAGTCCGTGGTGGCTTTGAACTTCTTGGCCGCCTTGGCCACCAGGCCCTGCCTTTTCAGGCTGGCGGCCACGGTCTTACGGTCGTAGGGATGGCCCCCTTCAGCAAGGTCAAGGGAAAGTTCAAAGGCCCCGCTACGGCCCTTTCTGGCATGGAAAGCATCAAACACACGACGGTCCAGTTTCTCACGGAAAAGCTGCCTCTTGCAGGGATTGGCCTGCCTATGCCGCCAGGCATAATAACCGCTGCGTGACACCCCAAAAACCTCACATTGTGCGCTGATGCTATATTTGCCTGTATTGCCTGACATATACGCGTACTTCACTTCAGGCTTTTCGCAAAGTACGCGCTTGCCTTTCTTAATATTTCTATCTCCTGGGCTTGCTTGGCAAGCTGCCGCTTCAGCTTGGCGTTTTCTATGGCTAGTTCCTTTTCAACTCCACTGCGGCTGGCCTCAAAACTAGCTTTCTTGCGCCACGCGTAAAGCTGGGACTCATGAAGACCCAGTTGCTGGGCCGCACCGGCCACTCCAACCTGTTTGGCCAGCCCAAGCGCCTCGATCTTGAACTCCGCCGAAAACCGGCGGCGTGGCGATTTCTTTTGATTCTTCTTGTGATGGCATCGAACACCTCCGTTAAGCAATTTACTCACTTAATCGTGTGTCCGTCAAAGATGGGCTGGATCACAAATATCTTCGTGGAGCGCCTCTAGCGGAGTCTGAAATACGAGGAGGTCTATCTCAAGGCATACGACACCGTAAAAGAGGCCAAGGCCGGAATCGGCCTATATATCAAGTTCTACAACTATGAGAGACTTCACCAGGCCCTGGGCTACAAGATTGACTGGGAGGTCCACAATGGCCTGGACAAACAACCATGGCTGAAAACCAGGAATATGATGATTGAGGGCACGGATAAAAACCTCTGTCTGCCTCTCATTCAAGCCCAATTGAACAAAAAGTGGAATCCGGAACTCTCGCTTAACTTGAACCTATAATTGTCCAACTGACGGGGTCCACCTCCCCCTGCTGCTTTTTTGTTCATTAATCGGTTATTTTATACTTAGCATGAATTGAAGTCCTTCCACATCGCGTCTCACCTCATCTGTAAGCCTTTCAGTCAAGCCAGTTGATATACTGAATGCTCCCATCCAATTATTTGGAACATTATATCTAATAGTTATGTTAATTTTATTAATAATCATCCAAGGATCGCTGCTCAGCACTCTCGTGTTACATTGGCACTTCTAGCCCGGATCCTCCTCGATTATTCTTACAATTCTACAGACCAAATTTGACCAAGCTAATTCCTTCTTGGCAAACATTAACGCACCAGATGAGAGATGCTCGTACAATGAGGGGCTTGCGATGATCTTTTCCAAAGTTTGTGCAAGATCCGGCACCGAACAACTGGGGCAAACCAAACCCGTATAGCCATCAGTAACCTGCTCAATCAATCCTCCCTTTGGTGTTGCCACCACCGGTAGGCCCTTAGCATAGGCCAGAGGAATAATACCTGATTGACTTGCTTCCAAATAGGGAGTCACCAATAAGTGAGCTTGATTGAAGGCGGGTTCGATTTGATCCTCTGGTATCCAGCGATTATCCATGAACACCCCCAAACGCCGTAACTTCGCTGAATCCAACGAATGCTCACCATGGCCTTTGATAAACAAACGGGTTTCAGGGTAGCGTTTACGGACCAATTCGAATGCTTCCGTTAAAATTTCCACTCCTTTGTAAGGAAGAATCCTGCCAAAGAACAATAGATTGAAATGGTCGTTATGTGGATATTTCTTACTAACCAATGGGTTCTTTCCATAGCTGAAGGGTCCATGGGGCACTGTGGTGATTTTTTCCGGAGAAAAACCATGTATAGTGACACTCTCTTTTTTTACGAAATCGGTAAGAGTCACCAATCTATCAGCCTTACTGATTTCTTTTGCGATAAGCATTTGTCGGAGTAGTGAGTTCTCACCAGGATGAAGGGTTGCGTCATGCACAGTTAACAGATATTTGATTCTAGCCTTGCGGATTGCCTTTAGCATGAAAAGGTTCCACATATGTGTCATGGTGCAATAGACTAAATCTATCCTGTTTGAAATCAGGTAGTTATAAAATTGCTTACACAAGCCGTGCAACCTGAACGACCCTACGAGGAAAGAAAGAATTCCTTCATAGGTGTCCACATGAAACCCAGGCAATTCAAGCGTCTTGCTGCGTGAAAAGCAATCCGATTGCTTTGAGAGCGAGAGATGCAATTCCAGTTTTTCATGGCTGGCCAGGGCCTTGGCCAACTCAAATGTATAGTTGGGACCACCTCCCCTACGGCCCCAATGCCATAATAGCACCCGAGTTATTTTATCAGATTTTGACTGTATCATATTTTATCCTCAATCATGGTGCACCGGTAAAAAACGTCGGATAGATGACCTGCCCCCAGAAGAGCCCCCACTTTTTATGTTACGCTTTTGACTTCTTTGGATTCCAGTTCAATCAGTTTCATCCAAAAGGCAAAGTCAGCAAAAGGGAGCACTCTGCATCACTTCGGGAACTGGCGGTCTGTAGTTCAAAGAGCTAAGAGGCCTGATAGCGTTGTACACCTTACGCCATTGCTCAATGAGGACTTGAGCCTCCCTTATGCTGCAGAATATTTCCCGGTCTAGAAGCTCATCCCTGAGTTTGCCGTTTAATGATTCGATATAGCCATTTTCCCAGGGGCTGCCGGGTTCTATGAAAAGGGGTTTCACCCCCAGCCGGTTCAGCATACCCCGCGCCGTCTTGGCGGTAAATTAGCTTCCAATATCCGAGCGCATATGTGCCGTGATGCCATGCATCACGAATAAATCAGTCAGAGCGTGCAGCACATCATCAGATTTGATCCTGCGGGCCATCTTGATGGCTAGGCACTGCCTTGTGTGCTCATCAATCACGGTCAGTATCTTGATTGCCCTGCCGTCATAAGTACGGTCAGTCACGAAGTCATAGGACCAGACATGGTTTTGAAGCAGGGGTCTGAGCCTTATGCAGGAGCCGTCATCGAGTTGCAGCCGCTTTCTTTTGGGCTGCCTCTTGGGTACCTTTAGCCCCTCGTCACGCCAGATGCGCTCCACTTTTTTGTGATTGACCCAGAAGTCCTCTTGCTTGAGCATTTCCGTAATGCGCCGGTAACCATAGCGACCATACTGAAGCGCCAAATTGATGATGACATTCCTCAAGGCCTCCTCATCATCTTTGACCTTAGCGTTTACCCATATACTAACTCAATATCCGGGGTCGGTTTCTGGGGCCGGGTCAATTCCGCAATTTTAATTTGGACCTGCATGCCGACAAAACCCGGCTTATCGAGTTTGGTCGTTATGCGGCCAATAATCGCAAGCAGCGAGGCGACGGCAAGCCCGAGGCCTTCGACTTTCTTGGATTCACCCACATGTGCGGCAAAGCCAGAAAGGAAAATATTATGGTGTTTCGGCAGACCATATGGAAGCAGATGAGAACAAAACTTACCGATATCATGAAATAACTCCGACGCCGTTTGCATTACTCCATCCCGATGGTGGGCCAATGGCTGAGAGTCGTCCTGCTTGGGTACTACCGTTACTAAGGGGTGCCATGCAACGGACGTAAACTTAGTGCGTTCCATTACCAGGTGTACCGACTCTGGTTTCGAACGCTGCGGCAACGGAGCCAGCGTCATCGATTTACCAGGGAACGTATGCGAAGATTGATTTGACATTGGCTGCCATAGCCTAGCATCATGCATCCTTATCCTGACCTTAACCTTGCGTCATTACCCAAAGTAGGAGCCCAGTGCAGTAGTCCCCCTCGCTGGGATCTATGCGTGGGGTGCCCAGCAATGAGCACCCCTCCCGTGAACGGCAGCTACCGTGTTTCCACTTTTGTTAGGATCCTCTCAGCCACGGCGAGCACCAAAAGTGTAGTTTTTTGATGCCCCAAGACCACAATGTCGCCTTACTTGCTCTTGATTGCTGCGAAATATGGGAAAAATTTCGATTCCCTCGATTTCAGTGCATAGTAAACCAATTCAATCCTCGCAGTCAATCATCTGGAGTACCCGTTCCAGCCTATACCCAGCATGTCTCGGAAATGATGGGCCAAGGGAAATGACGAAGCCACGTGCACCCACCAGCACCGGCCATGATACGAAATCCGTGAAGCAGCTTTGATGATCCTGCGCATAATCCATTCGGTTGACCGTTTCACTTCCTCGCCCTTCAAGTGGAACTCCCTGACCGTGTGCAGCAGGCTGTAAGCCACTGCCCTCATTTTCAACCGAGCCTTATTGGCTTCAGAGCGGTGGCAACTGGTTTTTCCCAGCGAAGGGTATTCTTGGCCTCTTTGATCCGGTTCTCCACGTTAGCCTCACCATTGTAGGCTCGAACCACCTTCCAGGCAGGAAGGGTGGAGTTGGTCACGATGAAACTCACTCTGGGAAACAGCTCACCATTGTGCCATTCGATTTTGCATACTACCCGGCGCCGCTTCTTCCAGGGCCCAGCACGGTAGGGGAACTCAAAAAGCTTAATTTTGGCCCTGAATTGGATGGTCTGCCCACCGGGTGGGCGCTCATTTCGGGCTCCATGATTTTTTTCAGAGTATGGTTCATGTGAAGCCGGATAAAGTAGGTGATGTGCTCCTGTTCGCAACAGTCGTAAACATAGGGCTAAGCGAAGGCAGTATCGCCACGGAAACAGAACGGCTTGAATCCCCTACGGTACCGCCCGACCAAGGGTTTGATGAAATCCAGAACTCCATCTGCTGAATGCACATTGCCAGCCGAAGCTCGGCAGCAAGGCAACCGCCGTCACCGGTTAAGGCCACAATGGGAAGGAAACAGCTTTTAGCAAAATGGCCTTTGTATTCGCAGCCTTCCTTCTTGCCATAGGCTGGGTCTCCAGTAGAATCCACATCAAGGATGAAGCGGTACTTATCCTTCTTTTTGATCAAAGCATCCGCCGAACGCAGGATGGTTTCATCAAGGGCACTGAGCCCGGAAGGATTGCCCAAAAATCCATTCTCAAAGCGAGACAGATCCAACTGGCCAACTCCCAGGCTTTTGGCTTTGTCCAAGGATAGCCGCAGCGCGGGATCAATCCGCAGATAATCAGCGTCGTTACATTCCTCAAACCCAGCAGCCATCTGGTAGACACACTGCCGGATCATCTGAACCAAGCTATGTTTGTTATGCGAAGTGGAACGGACATCCCTAAGGACATTAACGATTGGGGCGATGACATTGTGCCGCTGCTCAAGCTCACGCATCAATGGTAAACCGGTGTCCGATGAAAGCTTGGCACCTTGGGAATCCATCACTTGGATGCACCGAAGAACATTTCGCTGAATTGTTCTTTTAAGCATTATATCAGCAGGTTAGCATTTCTTGATGGTCATTTTTAAGCTGCCTCGCGGCATAATGTGGTTCATTGCGGCTATAATGGAAGTGCGACAATAAATGATCTCTCCTTTTCCCCCAGGCATTTCATGGCATTTTTACAGAGTTGTTCACCAACTCGTGGGAACCTCATACTGCCGGAGAGGTTCATTTATTAATGGTTGCATTTAATAGGGGCATAGTGTATCCGTTTTCTTGACTAAAGGGCTTCATTAATACTGTCTTTGTGGGAGTTGGTGTATGGCACAACGCGTTCTCATCACAGGTGCTGCAGGTTACCTGGGATCAATATTGGTTCCTGAGATGCTGGCAAGGGGATATGTAGTAACTGCACTTGACACATATGCCCGCAATGACACGGCCTTGGCAGCCATGTGCGCCAATCCCAATTTCAAGCCGATCAAAGGCGATGCCCGGGACGAAGATTTGATTAAGGGGCTTGTGGCCAAATCCGACATTCTTTTGCCGTTCGCAGGCCTTGTGGGAGCTCCACTATGCAAACAGGACCCATTCAACGCACGCAGCACTAATCTCGATGCAGTGGTTATGCTGAACAGCCATGTCAGCAAGGATCAGCGCATTGTCTACCCCACAACAAATTCGGGTTATGGCATAGGTGAAAAGGGCGTATATTGCACAGAGGAAACTCCGCTAAAGCCGATTTCCCTCTATGGAGTAACTAAGGTTGAATCTGAAAAGGCTATCCTTGATTCTGGCAATGGCATTACTTTGCGTTTAGCCACTGTATTTGGCATGGCACCGCGTATGCGTACGGATCTGCTGGTCAATGATTTCACCTACCGGGCTGTCTATGACCGCGCCCTGATTATTTTCGAGGGCGATTTCAAACGCAACTATATCCACGTGCGCGATATCAGCAAAGCAGTACTACACTCATTGGACAATTACGAAAAGATGAACAACGAACCTTATAATGTCGGTTTGTCCGATGCCAATCTTTCCAAACTTGAACTCTGCGCGAAGATTAAGGAAATTATTCCAAATTTCACTTATATTGTCGCACCGATCGGTGAAGATCCGGATAAACGGGATTATATTGTTTCCAACGAAAAAATAGAAGCGACCGGTTGGTCGCCAGACCACTCTATTGAAATGGGCATTAGGGAACTCATCCGCGGATACACAATGATACGGAACAATACGTTTACCAATGTCTGATGTTATAGTATTATTACCCATAAATTATGACACCAGTGCAATAGATTCGGAGACGCCAGTTGTTGGAACCGGAAATAACTATACGCAATTGTCACATGGGGCTAAAATGCGGTTTCGCATAGCCTGCTGACCCTGGCACTGGCACAACCTAAAAATACCCCGGCAGAATAACCCATAGCCAGAGCAACACTGTCGGAAAGGCTTTCACAAATTGCTACACTTCAATGGATGATTATTATTCGGATTTGTACCCAGGATGTATCTGAAAAAACCGGGACTAAACCACGTGAGCAAGGCTGTTAACTCTGCGATTGCTGAGATAATATTTAGCTATTGTGACAGGTTATAAGGATTATGTGGGATACAATTGCGCTTTGAAAAGCCGAGATTCATATTCGTCACCGTCACAGATTTCACATTGGACCTGGATGTTTTGAACATTTATTAATAAACTGCTCTGATAGACTGATGAAACATTATGCTTCTCACTTCCCGAACCCCTCTCCGAGTAAGTTTTTTTGGCGGCGGCACCGATTACCCGGAATATTTCTCACGACACCGTGGAGCAGTCATTGGGATGGCTATCAATCGGTATGTTTATATAAGTGTGCTCAAATTAAGTAATATCATCGACTATCGCTACCGCCTCAGTTATCGCAAGCTTGAAAAAGTCAACCAAATAGTTGAAGTGGAGCATCCAGTCGTACGCAACGTACTGGATTACTACAAAATAGAAGACCCTCTCGACATCAACATAATTGCAGATCTTCCCGCCAGCAGTGGACTTGGCAGCTCCTCCAGCTTTACCGTGGGCCTTATCAACTTGGTCTCCAAGATGCAGGACAAGCCGATGTCCCGGCTTGACCTTGGTAAGGCTGCCATTCATGTTGAAAGGGATTTGCTGCAAGAACGTGTGGGGGTGCAAGATCAACTGCATGCCGCATTTGGAGGCCTGAACCGATTTGATTTCGTAAATGGTCAATTCCAGATTACGCCTGTTCAAATGACTTACCAATGTCAGCGTTATTTAATGTCTTCTCTGGTTCTCATCTATACCGGTTTGACACGTTATGCCTCCGAGGTTCTAAAGGAACAGATAAAGTCAACCCAGGAGATGAAAGTCGATACTGAACTTAGTCATCTGTACAAACTGACCGCGCAAGCCTTTGAAATCCTGGAGGGAGAAGACCCCGAGCGGCTCGTCAAAGAGTTTGGGGCTATGATGCACGAGGGATGGATGACCAAACGCAAGCTTGCCAAAACGGTTTCCTCTAGTCAGATTGATGAACTATATCAGGCCGCCCTTGATGCCGGCGCTATCGGTGGAAAGCTTTGTGGAGCCGGCAGCGGCGGCTTTTTACTCATGGTGGTGCCGCCTGAAGTGATGCCGGTTTTTGTTGAAAAGATGAATAAGCACCATCTTATTGATATTGATATTGATCATCACGGTTCAATAATCCTGGCCACGTAAAGGTGCGCAATAATGAGTTGTGAGAACAGGAATGACGGATCTGACTCTACAGCATCCCGGGCTGCCGAGCGCAAAGCAAAGAATTGGCGGATTGAGGAACCTTCCCGTTCAAACCTAGCCTTGTGTGATTTGCGTGAATCGATCAACCTATACTGGTTTTGGATGTACTTGGGCTGGAACGATATCCTGCAGCGCTATCGCGGTTCCATGCTGGGTCCCTTCTGGCTGACCATAACCACCGGCATCTTCATAGCCGGGCTTGGGCCGCTTTATGCCAACCTTTTTGGCGCCGACCCCCGGGTATATCTGCCGACCATGACTATGGGCATCGTCGTTTGGGGCTTCATAACAGGGTCCATTAATGACAGCTGCAAGGTGTTCATAAATGCCGGTCCATTGATGAAACAGATTAAGCTGCCTCGAAGCATGCATATCATGCATGTTCTGTGCCGCAACACCATAGTTTTTTTACATAGCATACCAATAATAATTGTGGTGATGATCTATGCTGATATTCCCCTCGGCCTGAACACGTTGCTGATCATCCCCGGTTTCGTGTTGCTGTGCCTCAACCTGCTGTGGATCTGTTTTGCGGTGGCCATCATCTCCACCAGGTACCGTGACGTGGCGCCAATCATCAGCAGTGTTCTAACCCTGGCTTTTTTCCTGACGCCGGTGCTCTGGCATCCCGGCACCCGGAATGTGCCGTCTTGGGTGATCCACTTCAATCCTTTTGCTGCTTTTATTGAACTGCTGCGCGCTCCGCTTTTGAATACGCCCATTCCCCTACCGCATGTTTTCATGGCGCTGGTAACGGCTGTGGTGGGGGTTTCCCTGATCTGGTTGATGTTTGTAAGATACCGCAAATACATCATTTATTGGATTTAACTGCCATGCCAGCTATCCAGTTGGACAACCTGTCGATCGGATACCCGATCCTCCACTCAGGTCACCGCTCCTTGAAAAAAAGCTTTGTTTCAGCTGCAACCGGAGGCAAGATTCTGCGGGAAAGCCGAAAAGCTCCTTATGTTCAGGCGCTCAAACAGATCTCAGCTTCGATCCAGGCCGGTGACAAGGTAGGCCTAGTGGGACCCAACGGCGCCGGCAAAACCACATTGCTGCGGGCGATTGCCGGTATCTATGAACCCATGTCAGGCCAGGTGTACACGGAAGGACGCATAACCGCCCTGCTCGATGTTGGTCTCGGCGTAAACATAGATATGACAGGGCGTGAAAACATCATGCTGCGCGGCAATTATATGGGCATACGCCCCAAAGAAATGGCCAAGCTGGCGCCCGAGATTGAAGCATTTACCGAACTTGACGAGTACCTTGATATGCCGTTAAGGACGTATTCTGCAGGTATGCGAATACGCCTGGTTTTTGGCATTGCCACCAGCGTTAAGCCTGATGTACTTTTGATGGACGAATGGGTAATGGCGGGAGACGCAGCTTTTTTGGATAAAGCCAAGGCGCGGATGCAAGATTTCGTTTCAAGTTCCAGTATTCTGGTTCTGGCTTCGCACAACAACGCCATCATAAGCAAATGGTGTAATAAGGCGATGTTTCTGTTGAGCGGTGAGTTGGTGGCATTTGGAGAAGTGCAAGAAGTATTGGAGCGGTATAATGATTATGCCAATAAACGAAGATAAAACTCCAGCTAATACCCGAATAGATAAGAAGGTGACGAAATGCACGAATGTAGTAAATCTATTCCTAGAAGATTACAGGACTCCCGGTTTGTTCGGAGGTTCTTTGTTGGAAATGGAATAGATATCGGTGGTCAGCCGGATCCTTTAAAACTCTATTCAGAATTCTTTCCTTTATGCGACTCAATCCGAACCTGGGATCTTCGTGATGGTGACGCTCAATACATGAAGAGTGTTGAGGATAACCAGTTTGATTTCGTCCACAGTAGTCATTGCCTTGAGCACATGCGCGACCCATATGTTGCATTAAAAAATTGGTTTAGAATTTTGAAGCCCGGAGGCTATTTGATTATTTTAGTGCCGGATGAAGATCTCTATGAGCAAGGCGTTTTCCCCAGCCGCTACAATAGTGATCATAAGTTTACCTTCACTATCTACAAGCCGAAATCATGGTCATCCGACTCTATAAATATCACTGAATATCTTTCTTCACTCGGATGGGAAGCCGATATTGTAAAAATAGAGCTTCTTGACAGCAGTTATCGCTTCAATCTTCCACATTATGACCAAACATGTACCCCGATTGGTGAGTCATCAATAGAGCTGATAGTCCGAAAACGGGTTGCTGATGAAAAAAGCAAAAAAGGAAATTTATGCAAGGGTGTCCAGCCCTTGCCTGGCGAACGCGTACATTACAATCAATATCGTATTGATTACCAAACAATGAAGAAAGCCAACATTGACCATCCCCCATTCTCTAATGAAGAGGAGCTATAAATAATTTATGTCCGATGGTAAAAAAAAGAAATTCATAATTCTAGATCAGTCACTCAGTGACTCTGCAGGCCATCACTTGAACTATACTACTTCAATTGCCAAAGCCGCCGAGGCAGCGGGTTGCGATGTCAGTGTTGGCACAAATATGCTCTTCAACAAAAAACGGACACCAACTGATTGCGAGAGCATTCATTGGCATCCCTGGTTCACCGTCAATTGGTTTGACAAACCGACCCCAAATAGCCTGTTTATCCCAGGGTTTTTAAGGCATGGATTCAGTAACCTTAGAATCAGATTTGCCGATAGCATTTTGAGCAAGGTGTTTGCTCTTTCAATAGTTGGTTTCTTTTTCGCACCCAGGCATTCATCTGGTGTAATACTGAATTCTATCTATAAGGCTTTGAATTCGACAAAATCACAATATGTAAAGGAATTGATATCAGGTATAGGTGTAGCCGCTGGTCTAAGAAAACAAACATTATGTAAAGTTTATAAGTTATTATCAGGCCTTTTAAAGCTAATAAAGTTATTAATATGTACAGTTGCGTCAATTATCTCAGCTCCGTTTGTTTTCCTCTTTTTAGCTATAGTTTCTTTTCGCTCTGATTTTTTTACGCCTCACATCGGCAATTTTTCCTTTAAGGACTGCTTTTCAAAGCAGCTCACGTCTCTTTTAATAATGAAACAAGTTTCGTTTGAAGACGATGTGTTTATCCATACGATTGGGGTAGAACAGATCGACAAGTTGTTTGATATCATCACCCGTATGGTAGCTTCTCAGCGTCCGACTTTTCATGTAGTTCTCAGGCGTGATCTTTTTGAGCAGCTATCTAGGCCAGTTTATGGAAGATCCTTAAAAAAAGTTTTAAGCAATTTTGATGAGGCAGACTTATTTGGAGGCAAGATCCATTTTTATGTTGATACAGCTGAGTTACAAAATCAGTACAAAACAGGTGCAGGTATAGACACTGTACTGATACCAATTCCACCAATTATGAGCACGGCGTTGCTGGGTGAAGGATCAGCGACAATAGACAAAAAGCGCCGATTGAACCTTGTATACCTTGGTAGCGCCAGGACTGAAAAGGGCTTCCAGAATCTGCAATTTGCAGTCCGGCACATCTTCATGTCCCCCCTCCGCGACCGTGTCAGATTCACTATTCAATGTGATCATTACCATGCAGGCGCTGAACCTGGTATTGATGAGACGCGGCGGATGCTTGGGGAGTATCCTTCGGACTTTGTGACACTACTAAAGAAACCATTAACAAACGGACAATATGCGGAGCTGCTTGATTCAAGTGATATCATACTCATGCCCTACAACCAGTTTGACTATAGGGCCAGGAGTTCAGGTGTGCTTATTGAGGCTCTGTCAAATGGAAAGCCCGTAGTTGTACCCGACCGGACAACACTGTCGAGCATGGCGGACACGGCGGGAGCCAGCATTTATGATGCGCCTAAGGATTTTTCACTCGCCGTGGAGCGGGCGGTTTTGGATTTCGACGACCTCAAATCCCGGGCCATTGCTGCGGTCCCGAGAATCAAAGAATACCATACGGCATCCAACTTGTTCAAAACACTTAGGATTCACCAAGGTGGTATTCGATCAGCCTACCCGCGCAGGGCTGTAGTTATTGTCAATGAATATATCGGCCACGGCTCGGCACTCGACCGTATGCTTGAGACCCAGATCCGCTATCTGCGGACCCGCGGCTATGAAGTATCGTTATGGGTTGCGGATATTTACCGCTGGTTAAATGAGCTCAAGACAGCGGAACCTTTATCGGAGAATCTGCGCGGACTCGGAGCGGATTCCATCATCTTTTTCGAAGCAGATATCAAGCCCTCGGGCATAAGGCGGATGTGGAAGGAAACCCGGCGAGACATATCGGTTGAAGGACAAATAGCAAATATGCGTTTTTACAAGCTCCGGCCGGAGATGCACGAGTGGTTGAATGCTGGCCAACTCGATCTCATACTCTGCAACTATGTCTATTGTTCTCCGCTGGTTGAGCTTATCAAAGAAGAGTTGGCTGACCAGCAAAAGCCATTCACTGTGTGCGAAACCCATGATATCCAATGCTTCCAAAAAGTCCATTTTCAAAAAATCAATAATGTAGGCGATGGATCGGTCAACGAGCGTGACCTCGAGATAGAGCTCAGTCATCTCACGGCGTTTGACGGCATCATGGCCGTAGGTAAAGAGGACGAGAAGTTGCTTCGCCGCTATCTCGGGCAGCGCGTCCATGTAAGCCCGCGTGGGATTGTGCTGCCGAAACTTGGAAAGAAGGCTGAAGCAGAGCCGACAACACCCATAAGCGATACATACTCTAATTCACTCACCGACTTGGACACCATCGATTTGCTTTTTGTGGGAAGCTGGCACAACCCCAATGTTGAAGGTGTAACTTGGTTCTTTAACGAAGTATTAAAAAAACACCTGCCGAAATATAAGCTTCACCTTGCCGGCACCGTTTGCCATAAGCTAGATTATCTTGTTGCTGATGACCCCCAAGTTGTGAAACTCGGTTTTGTTGAGGATCTTGCAAAGCTCTATAAACGAACCAAAATTGTAATAGCCCCACTGATAAGCGGGGCTGGCCTCAGTGTCAAGGTTCTGGAGGCTATGGCTCATGGCAAGGCGATAGTAAGTACGAGAATTGGAATACGTAACTTGGAAGATTGCCCTATCCCGTCATCGGATAATGCAGAGGACTTTGCAGCCCGTGTCACCGACCTCCTAACAAAAAAGAGTCTAAGAGAAAGCTTGATTGCCGAGTCGCGCCAGTGGATAGAGGCCAACCATTCCTTTGATGCATATGCGCAACTAATGGACAAGGTAATCGAAACAGGGTCTAAACAACATAATCATCAAGGTATGACAAAAGACTCGAATGCCAACGCAGCAACTTAATTAGGACGGCATCAAAATGACCAAGCTGAACATGCAATGCCGGGGATGTGGACATGGAACCGTTGAGAAATTTCTTGATCTTGGCGAGCAACCCCACTGTAACCGCTTAATTCCACAGGAAAAAGGGAAAGATCGCGAGCCGCATTTCCCACTTCGGGTCGGATTTTGCACCAATTGCACTTTGGTGCAAATTGATCACACCATCCCCAAAGAGAATATGTTCTCCGACTATCCCTATGTGTCGGGCACGACTAAGACCCTGGTGGCGCATTTCAAGGAAAGCGCAGAGCGTTTGGCGGCAACCTATAGACTGGGCTCCGGCGAACTCGTGGTCGACATTGGCAGCAATGACGGCACCTGGCTGTCGCAATACCAGCCCCTCGGAATCCGGGTGCTAGGGGTGGACCCGGCAGAAAACGTGGTTGATCTGGCATTGAAAAAAAATGTGCCGACCTGGGCTCGCTTTTTCAATGAAAACACTGCGGATGATATCCTCGAAAAGGAGGGGAAGGCCTCTTTAGTGACCGCAGCCGGTGTGTTTTTCCACCTAGAGGAATTGCACAGCGTCATCCGCGGCGTCAACAAACTGATCGGCCAAGATGGCGTATTTGTAGTGCAGGCGATTTATCTCGGCGGCATGCTGGATAATGTTGCATTTGATCAAATCTATCACGAGCATCTGGTCTACTATACACTGAAATCAATCGAAGCATTATTTGCCCTGCACGATTTGGAAGTGTTTGACACCAGGCTGCTGCCCATACACGGCGGCACCATTGAGGTGCATGTCGCCCCCAAAGGCAGGCGCAAAGTTCAGGACAGCGTCCGGGAAAGACACGCGGCTGAAAAGCAAAAAGGCTATGCTGAATTTGCCACCTACCAAAATTTCGCCGCCAGGGTCTGGAGGCTGCGGGACGATCTGCTGGAACTCCTGAATAGATATAGGGCCCAAGGCAGATCGGTCTATGCCTTTGGCGCACCGGCCAAGGGGGCTACGCTGCTCAACAGTTTCGGCATCACGACCGAACTAGTACAACTCGCTACCGAGCGCAACCCCATGAAAGTTGGCTATATGATGCCCGGGTCCCGGATTCCGATCATTGATGAAGCAGGGGAAAAACCCGACGCTTTTTTGGTGCTAGCCTGGAATTTTATCGAAGAATTTGTCAAACGGGAGCACACCTACCTGGCGAGTGGCGGCGAATTCATAGTGCCAGTTCCGGAGCTCAAGGTGATCGGCAAGGCGGATATTGCATGACATTCAACACCAAAGCCGTGGTCTTATTTGGTGCTTCGGGTTTTGTGGGCCGTAATCTGATCGATGCCTTGCGGGGCCGGGTTGAAACGCTGATCGGCGTGACCAGGAAAACCCGGTCGGTGCCCGGCTGCACACGTGTCATCCTTATTGATGAACTGGATAAATTAGCGCCGCTTCCCCAGGAGACGGTGGTCATTCATGCGGCCGCCTTTCGTTACGACGCCAGCCGTTTGGAAATGACCCAAAGCGACATCCTTTTGAATAATGCCGACCTCAACGCGAGGGTGTTTCACTTTTGTGCTGAGCGTGGGATTACCGAACTGCGCCTGGCAAGCTCCATGGCTGTCTACCCGGCCGGCCTGCCGCTGATGGATGATGCGGCGCCAGTGGATCTGAACGAGCCGCCCAATCCCCATGAAATATTCTACGCCTGGTCAAAGCGCTGGGCTGAAATCATGGCGGAACTGTACCGCCGCCAATATGGAATCAATTGCATAACCTTCCGTTTGGCCAACCCCTACGGCCCCTACGACAGCACCACATTGGCAAAGGCTCACGTAGCCCCAGCCTTTGTGATGAAGGCATTGAATGATGCGCCGGTTTTCGAGATCCGCGGCGACCCGATGGTAGAACGTGACTTCACCTATGTTGGTGATGTTGTAGAAGGATTTTTGCGGTCAATCGATCTACGCGGGTGCAACAAGACCTACAATCTGTGCACGGGCAAATCAACAACCCTGCTTAAACTGGCCCAAATCTGTCTGCAGGCGGCGTGTGTAGAAAAACCGATTGAGTCGGGTTTACCGGGGGCCTTTGGCCCTGCCAAGCGCCTTGCAACCTCTTCGCGCATAAAAAACGCATTATCAATTGACTTCACCAGTCTGGAAAAGGGAATAAAACTAACCATGGGATGGTACCGCCATGCCCTCAAGCTCTGAAACCTGTCTGGTGCTTGGCTCGGACGGCTTCCTCGGCTCCCATATGTTGCGGATTCTAAGTGAACGGGGATGGCCGGTTACGGCCATTGGCCGCAGCCGCGGAGATTTTGCCGACTGGAATGTGGTTGAACAAATCTTCAAAAATGCTCCCCGGGTCTCCCGCATATTCCACCTGATCACCCGGCAGCGCACCGGGCAAGTGCAGTATGACATCCAGGGAGAGCTGCTGGCCATTAACGCCCGGGTGCACCTGAATGTGCTGGAAGCCTGGCGCCTTTATCAGCCCCAGGCCAAGCTCATCTCCACCGGAAGTTCTTGCGTTTACCCGGAATTCGAGCGCCCGATAGCGGAAACGGATTTCCAATCCGGCCCCATGCATCAGAGCGTACGCGGCTATGGCCTGGCCAAGCAGTTGCTGGCAGTGGGCAGCGAGAGTTATGCCTCGCAGTATGGACTGAAATACCTTCATCTTATTCTAGCCACTGTATACGGCCCCAATGATCATAAGGCGCAGGACCGCACCCATTTTATGACCGGAATGATCGACCGCGCGGTACGTGAAAAGCGGGAAGGAAGGTCCGGGTTCACCGTTTGGGGCGAACCGGACACCGTACGCGACCTGCTTTATGTTGATGATCAGATCGATGCGATACTGGCGGCTGACGCGTCTTTTGAAAATGAGCGCCTTAACTGCTCCTCAAACACCCCAGTGACAATCGACGCCTGCGCGCGCGCCATACGCGATGCGCTGGAATGGGATGTGGAAATTGTCTATCCCCCCGGCACCTTCAAGGGCACCGGCTACAAAACGCTGGATGCCGGCATCTTTCTA
Organism: Desulfarculaceae bacterium; assembly: GCA_963675675.1. Lineage (GTDB taxonomy): Bacteria > Desulfobacterota > Desulfarculia > Desulfarculales > Desulfarculaceae > Dethiosulfatarculus. Next base: position 3,743,061 of record OY776512.1, on the reverse strand, counting down.
ACAAAGACTGGGTGGGCACCCCAGACAGCGCTGGCCGAAGGCGTGCGAAAAGTCCTTGGGGCGGATTATGGCCTTGAAAGGGTAAATTAGGCGGATTCGGCGCGGTATTGAGCTGCTAATGGAGATGTAACCATTACATCTAGATATTAAATGTCAGGCGGACAAGCATGCTTTTGCGCAAGATGGCTTCGGCGGTTCGGCTATTTCGCAACCTTTGGTTGTTGCCGCACATCAATGAGTCATTAACAGCTTTTCATAAAGAGAACATTATTGCCCTAAACATTATACGAAAAGAATTGAAGGATATTTCACAAAACTTGTCAGATTCAAATAAAATATTTAACAATCAAGAAGCATCCCATACCGATTCTATTCAGCTTTATAGACTGCCCAATAAGGAATTAGCATTCAACCCGGAAATTGCAGATGAAAGATGCCGTGTCAGCATAATATCCATTCCTAAGGCAGGAACCTATCTAATGGGCAAAATATTATCTCAACTTGGTTTCATAGACACAGAAATTCATGCTTATGGAGAAGGTTATTTCGATTACAGAAATAAAACAGTTGAGCAAAAGCGTGACAATATTCTGGATTATGATACCCGTCTGGCATTGGATCATACATTGAGCTTTATACATGAAGGTCAATTTGTTGTGGGCCATTTCCATTATAATAACGATGTAGTTCAATTATTAAACAATTTTGCAAAAATTTTTGTCTGCAGAGATTTAAGAGACGTAGTTGTATCGCATATGCGTTGGCTGGCGGGCACAAAACGGGGCGGCAAAAAAGCGGATGAATGGCGAGATCTTCCAGAAGGACCGGAAAAGATGCTTTGCTGGTTTGAGACGCATGGTGAATTCATATTCAACGAGTTAAAGAAGATTGTTGGATGGATTAATGCACCTGATATATTTATCGTAAATTTCGAAAATTTATTCAATGAAAATAAGTTTGCTGCATCCATCATAAATCTCTGCGACTATCTCCAAATCTCATTTCCTTGCAGTGATTGGGAAGAATTCAGGAACTCTTGCATCGATGTTCCAACTCAAACATATTCAGGGTCGAGAACAGACAGAACAATATATTGGGACAAACGTGTGCAGGATGCTTTTGATGCTTACGGAGGCACCGATTTGAATAGATATTTGGGATATAAGCAATAAATCCAGAGTAATAGTTGTGTTCATACTCTGCCAGATCTGAAAGGTGTCCTTTCCTTCGTTGACACTATCGAAGGATGTTTCGAGCTGATCATTTAATTGAAAAGAGGCAAGAGAAAATGAAGCGTAAGATACTCAATTTCGTCCGCGCTTTGGTGGGGCTTAATCATATAAACGCCCGTTTTGACGCTCTTGAGGGGAGCTTAGGGCAAATCTATTGTGCCATTGACAAACTTTCGGAAACTACAACAACCAACCCCCAGCAGCTAGATATTATTCTTGAACAGTTTTCCAAAACCACGGCATGCCCTCCTCAAGAACTTAAAAACCTTATTGAAACACTTGCCAAAACCACAACAGAGGCCCCTCGTCAGATCGAATATTCGGCGTCAAAGCCTCTTGCAGATCATCCTTTGCTTGAAAGGCTTGTGCAAATTGATCAATTGTCTTCGTTTGGGGGGCACCGGTTTGAGCCGGATGTGCGCATAAGTAATGCTATCGGCAAGAACGCCGTGTTCATCCTCGGTTTCGGGCGGTCCAGCACGACCATAACCCAGCAAATCCTCAACACGGCAGACAATATGTTAATTTTGGCAGAAGCTAATTTTTATGAACCAATACCTGCTGCCCAAAGATTCTGTGATTGGTTTAATTCCAAGCATAAACGATTCAACAACCAGATTCACAAAGGAACTCATGTTGCTGACTTTCTGCCAGGTGTCGATCATGACTGGTATGATTGGTTATGGCAGGCCGCACAACATTATGAATATGTGGGTGATAAGATGGCCTTCGCCTCATACAACTTTTCCCGTGTTGCGCCAGAGAAGATACTCGGCTTTTATGAAGCTCGTTTTTGGGAGGCAAAATACATTTTCTTGATTCGTTCCCCCGATCAAACCCTGTTATCCCATGCCCGCTTGGGAAACTTTAATGATGATAATCGTATGCGCAGCGAGATCTCCGCATGGCTCAATTATATTAAATTATGGGCTGGGTGGGTTCGCACATTTCCAAATACGACGACAATTATAGCTGAGGAACTCAGTTCAAAAACCATTCGAGACCTTGAAGAATTTCTCGATGTATCACTTGCTGATGCAGAGCAGTTGTTGGATAAACGGCAGAGGCATACCCATACATCTACTGATCATTTCCCATCTCTCAGGCAAACAGATGAAAAACTTCAGGATATCTTTGCTACCGTCTGTGAAGCAGTACATGCTTACCCTGTGATGCAGCATAATGAACAAAATGAAAAGCTGGCCAATGATGCTGAATCAGCTATTCTCCCGATCGGTGTGTCTGTGGCCCACCAACACATTGTTCATGTCTGGAGAAAGGTGGAAAAATTATTGGCCGAGCTGCAATAATCAGATAATGCCCTAAAGCATTAGCGGGTTGGCCATATGAAATCCGAAAAACCAAAGAGACGGGGGAAAAGTTATAGTTGATTAATACATTAAAGAGGATAATTTAACGCATGAAAAACCAACTGATCAAATTTATCCGCCGGTTGGCCGGAACGTATTTTATTCATAGCCGCTTTGGAGACATTGAGGCTAGGTTGGCGAAGCTGGAAAATGATTTGAAAAAGCATCAGAATAGTATTCAAAGTGATCCAATATCAAACGATGATAATGCTGTGCAGGGTGATCCGATTCTGGGTGATGATAGTTATAACCCTCGACGTGATATTGGCCGGGAATATGCCGATCCCGAAGACCGGAATCCCCGGTTTGTGCTGCGCCCTGGAAAGCCGCTTCCCTGGTCTCATTGGACTACTGAATTTGAGATCACCATCGACGGGAAGAAACACACGGAAACAGTAAATCATCCACACCTCGCCATCCTTAAATTATTGCGCAATTGTTCATTCGATTCTTTTATGGATGTCGGGTGCGGCGAGGGAGCCGAGATCGGATTGGCAAAACACCTGGGCAAGGAAACTTACTCGGTTAACTTTGACAATTCGTCCTCGTTTAAGCCAGATTTTTTTGGTGATTTCTTTGACCTGCCTCTTACCCGGAAATTCGGAGCGGTCTATTGTTCTCACGTTCTAGAGCACATCCGTAATCCCGGACAATTCTTGGAACGGTTAATTGAATTTGTGGAAGACGATGGCTATCTCTGCATCAGCGTACCTTATCATGAATTCGGCGGGCCGCCCGACTGCATCAATATCGGGCACCACAACAGGTACAGTTTGCTTCTGCTCGCCTATCAGCTAGTCTCGGCGGGTCTAGACTGTTCACCTGATGTATTCTCAGGCATCGTCTATAATGGTCAGGCGTCCGTATTGGTTCGCAAACGGTTGATTGGCTACCATTTAACAACTTTTGCTCCTTATGTCGACGTTGAACGCTTCATGCCGATAAAAAAGGTTGATGGTGGTTACTATTCCTGCCCTATGCAAATTAACTGGGATTTTCCATAGCCCAATGTCTTGAGTATGGGATTAAAGGGCGATGCTTATGCCATTCCAATTTGTCAAAGGGTAAGCCGATATTAATGCTATTGGAAAATTAATGATTCATGTAACTGCTGTGATACTGGCCGGAGGCAAGGGCACACGTATTCGCGAGCTATACCCGGATGTGCCCAAGCCCATGATCCAAATTGGCGGCCGACCGTTTCTTCATTGGCCGACTGCATTTTTCGCCTCCCACGATGTGCGCCATTTTGTTTATTCAACCGGCCATAAAGGTGAGCAGATCAGGAAATGGTGCGAAGACAGTTCGATGCCCGGCCTTACCCGCATCATCTGCCACGAAAATGAGCCTCTGGGAACTGGTGGCGGCTTATTGAATTGCCTCGTTGGGTGCGGCGAATGGGTTGTGGTTGCTAATGGTGACAGCTTGTGCCTTGCCGGGGTACCTGAGATCCTGGCATTGGCTGACAACAATAACCTTGCCGGAGGCATCATCGGCATTTATCAAGAGGACACTTCCAGCTATGGCAGTCTGGAATTAGATGAACAAGGACGTTTGTTGTCATTTCGGGAAAAAATATCGGGAAAAGGTTATATCAATGCCGGTATCTATTTGTTTAACACAAAGGTTCTGCACCAGCTTCAAATGCAGGGACCGTGCAGTATCGAACACGATTTAATCCCTAAGCTTTTACAGGCGGGGGAAAAAATCCAGGTGATTCTGGTGCATAACGCACCATTTATCGACATCGGCACACCCGAGAGCATCCGGTATGCGGATAATTTCGTCCGTGAAAATCAGGCAAGCTTCAACTGGACGATTTGAACAGGAAAATTTACAAATTACCTGACAGGCCGCCAGCCATCTGCCTTGGCCTGGTTCAGCGCCTCTCCTATGTGGCTGGCGCTGGCAAACCTCATGGGAGCCAGCGAAAAGGCATCCAGTTTTGGTATGTTTTTATACCCGTGGCCGGTTGCAACCATAACGCCCCATCCGATACCAGATCCATGGCCAGCCATCAGATCGGAAATGTTATCGCCTATGATCAAAGAGGCGGAAAGGTCGAGAGCCATAGTCTCTTGTGCCGCCCGGATCATACCGGGGTTGAGTTTGCACTAGGCATAGTTGTCAATTGCATAAGGGGCGGTGCCGTCTTGGTGATAGGCGCAGGCCAAAACCATATGTATGTGTGCGCCGCCTATGCTCAGAGATTCCAAAATGACCTTTTGAACTTCGCGAAATCCGCACCATTCGCAATAACCCCGGCCAACATCCGCTTGATTGGTTTCTACAATGACCGGCACAGCGGCTTCATTGGCCCATGTGATCATCCCTCGCGCATGGGGGAGCATCCGCACCTCCTCGCCGCGGCAGAGATAGTTATTTTCTTCGACCACAACACCATCGCGGTCAAAAAACAGGGCCGGGCCTGCCCAACGCTCTCTTTTGGATAGTTTTTCAAACCAAAGACCAACCCGCCATAGTGAAAGTCAATGAAACCTAGCCCAGCCTCTGATCCTGCTTTTAACATAATTAATTTCTTCTAAATCTGGCAAGCCGGCTCTTCCCGTGGTGATTGGACCATATTGCATGAATTATTAACTATTTGTCGGCCAACAATACATCTACTAATCTTGCGCCATTATGAAGTTTCCGCCATTCCTCTCCGGCTTCACAAACAGCCTGGCGAAGATTTTCGATCTTCTCTATTGCCTGCATGCAGGCCCGGGGGAGATCATCCGCGCCATCATACGTCACGCATGTCCCCGGCGGCGCAGCATTCGCCATCCAGCTATTCGCCGGCACCACCACAGGACGTCCCGCCGCAATGGCTTGGACCATGATGCCGGAACTGCGGCGTTGGTAGAGTTCTGCTTGGTAAGGCATTAGTACAATGTCCGCTTCAAATAAATGTTGCCTGAATTCGGTGCTGCTCAAGGGCCCCAGGAGGAGTTGCACGTTGTCTTGTTTATAGGCGGCAAGTTGTTTGCGGGCATTTTGGATAACGCCCTCTTCCAGGCTCATGCTTGAATTGGCCTGAATTACAAATTTTACGCGGGAGGAGACCAGACTGCTCCGATTCAGGGCTTTGACCAGTCCGGGCAAGTGATGAAAGCCCTTTTCAGTGCGTGCATTGCCCAAATAGGTGAGTATAAGAGGTTCGCTGCTTCTTTTGGATTCGCAGGGATCTACTGTAAAGGGGAGTTCATGCGGGATCGGCAGCAGATTCACTTTTATGCCATCATGCAAGGCTTCATATTGTATGCAGAGCTCTTTAGTGTCGGCATAGATAGAAAACTTTCTGCGTATCGCATCATTGGCATCTATCGCCCTGAAGGCTCCAGCCACGCCACCCCATGGGTCTTCACGTACGGTGGGTTCCTCAGCATCCCGGCGCAACACAAAGTGGAAGTGGGGCATTCGCTCATTTTCTTTGAATGCTGCTATGACGGCGTGCAGTTCTGAAATGGCCAGGGTGTGGATAAATACGTGATCCCAAGCCTCGAGATTCTCACTAGCAACTAGCCCAAGCAATTCTTGGCCAAAGGACACGAAATCTGGTTCATGGACCGCCGATTGGTTATTGGCTGCTGAGAGCCGCTTTGTCAAAGATGATATTCCCTTTACAAGGCATGAAGACCATTTATGGGGCAGGCTGGCCAGGAGAAGATGAACGCCCTGTTTCAGGTGGCTCCGATTCACCTCGTTCCAGGTATGTCTGAAAACTGGTTTTATAACAACCCCACCTTCGGCCAGTGACCTGTCAAATTCAAGATGCGCTGCTATGATTGGAGATAATCCTTTGGCGCTTGCGGCTGCAGCCACACTGTTATCATAGTCATAGTGATGGCCGTTCAAATCCCGTAAGGACTGATCCACAATCAGTAATCTGGTTTTAGGTGCTCCGAGGGATGAAATGTTCTTCCTCATTATCCGATTTGCCTCTAACTCTTCACGTTATGTCATCATGTTCATGTTCCTGGAGATGAGATAGGCTTTCGAGGATGCCACGCGAACCTTTGCGATGCAACTCTTTGTTTGAGGTGGACCCCATAGGTTGGACAATTATGGGGTCAGGTTAAGCGAGAGTTCCTGGTTCCACATATTGTTAAAATGGGCTTGAGTGAGAGGCAGGGAGGGGTCTTGCTCCTTACCGTCAATCAGCCAGTCCCTTGTTTCCGGCCATGGCTGCTTTTGCAGTCCGTTATGGACCTCCCAGGCGGTCTTGTAGCCCAGGACCTGGTGAATTCTCTCAAAGTTATAGAACTTGATGTATAGGCCGATTCCGGCCTTGACCTCTTTTACGGTGTCGTATGCTTTCAGATAAACCTCCTCGTATTTCAGACTCCGCCAGGGGCGCTCCACGAAGATATTGTCCATGAATCGGCCCTTGCCGTCCATGCTGATTTTTACTTTCTTATCCAGCAGCACGCCGGTGAATGCTGAACCAGTCCATCACCGCCACCAGATACAGGAAACCACGCCTCATGGGAACATAGGTTATGTCGGCGGCAAACACCATGCTGGGACGGTTGATCTCAAGCCCTTTCAAAAGGTACGGATGAATCTTGTGTCCCTTGCCAGGCCGGCTGGTATTGGGCTTTTGGTAAATGGCCTCAATACCCATTAGCCGCATCAGGCGCTGAACCCTTTTGCGGTTTATGGCCCGATTCAGCAACCGGCCAAGCAGCTCTGCCATCTTGCGGGAGCCGTAAAACGGAGCCTTCAGATACTCGGTGTCGATCAGCTTCATCAGCTCCAAATCGACCTCAGACGCCCCTTTGGGCTGATGGTAATAGCTGGACCGGCTTACCTTGAGCAAACCGCATTGCCGGGATATGGACAGCTTGGCATTGCCACGCTCGATCATGGCCCGCCTTTTGGGCATAATCAGTGATCGAGCTTTCTGGATAAAAAATCATTTTCAACCGTAAGCTGGCCGATCTGGCGGTACAGCTGATCCACAAGGGAGCTTTGCTCTTCTTTCTTGCCCCCGCCCCTATCCAGAAGACCGGCAGCGCCCTCTATCAATGACCTTTTCCAGGCATGTATCTGGCTTGGATGAACTCCGAACCGGCCGGCCAACTCGGCCACCGTCTCATCACCCTTCAGGGCCGCCAGAGCCACCTTGGCCTTGAATGATCCGCTGTGCTTCCTGCGCGATTTGCTCATGTCCCGCTCCTTACAAAATCTGGTTCATTTTAGAGCGGAACTCTCGCTTAGCAATCTGTCCAGTTTTCGGAGTTCACCTCTGAGTTCCATATGTTTCGACAGTAAAAGAGCCATTATTGGGTTGTTCATCCGCATGGATGAATATGAAACAGGTTCTGGAGCAGATTGGAGGATATTCTAACCTGTTCGGAAACTGACGAAGCCCCAAGGTGTCCCAATCGGGTTGTGAGCCAAGCTGAGAAGGTCCAAATTCGGATTTGTTTGAACAATTACTAGGGGATGGGCAGGCTAGATGTCCCCAAACTGGTGAATAGCATATGTCGAATGATTTTACATGTCAATGTCTCATCTCGGACATGTGATTGAGCCAACCAAGGCGACCAAGACGGACAGGTTCGTACAAGGAGGGGAGCCGCCTAGGATGCAGCCGGTTCCATTTCATTTTGACTGGCACAGTTTCTCATTTCGCGTGGCAGCTTACACTGAAGCCAGGTCAAGCCAATTTAGCGCTGTCTGTTGGGGATAGTGTTGGGGAATACCTAAAAACAAAAAAGTTACACACCGTATTTCAGTGTGTAACTTATTGAAATCATTTGGAGCGGGAGACGGGATTCGAACCCGCGACCAGTGGCTTGGAAGGCCACTGCTCTGGCCAGCTGAGCTACTCCCGCATCAGCGGAGCAGAGTATAACATGCCGACGTCTTGCAAGCAAACTAGGTTTGGCTTCGCTTATTCTGATATCCAGCCTTCATGATTCCGTTAAACTATAGGCGGCCTTTGATCAAGAACTTCAGTGCCGGGATCACCACCAACAGCCCCGGGGCCGGACCAACCAGCCTGTCCACTGCTCCATATCCTTGCACACCCCTTTCTGTTCTCCGGGGCGCCCGCTCCAAAAGACCGGCACGGCCTTCATCGCCGGTTAAATCCCGTAGGTGATTGATTCGGAGTGTCGGGATTATCAACCGCCACTAAAGGTCCCGCTCCTTACGGGGTCGGTGTTCCGCGCCGATTCACACCCGGTTGGAATTCACTGCTTGGCCACCCGCAGATACCAGGCGGCGGCCCATCCCCATACGGCGTTGAACCAGACAACAAAAGCAGGGGTCAAAAGGCCCAGTTCCAGCCCGGCCATGCCTTTATTGGCTTTCACGGGGAACACCACGAAAAGCTGAACCATAGTTGGACCCATGCTGAAAATCAGCCCACGCCAGAATATATCGTTTTTCAATATGGGAAGCAGAAACAAGACACCCCATATCCCGCCCCATACTATCCGGGGATAAAGCATGGCAGGAGTCAGGCCGGGGGCTATTTTTACTCCGGCGGCGGCGGTTATCCCCATTTCTCCGAAGAACCAGACAACCAGACCATTGATAACCCCGCCCAAGGCACCGGCGGCAAACACCAGGCCGACTGATTTGAATAATGACGCCATAGCACCTCCCCGGTTTTGAATTAACCCAACAAAAAACCTATGATTTATTATGTTAAGCGTTAAAGGGGAAGATTCCAAGCGGGTAATAAAAAAGTCCAGTTTGCATTCATGTAATTCAGGAGAAAAAACAGTCTTACTCGGCCGTGTGCGCTATCAACTTAAGCAGCATCCCATACAAAGATCCGCCTCCATCTTTGGGCGGTTCCGTTTCAAGCGGTCCTTTTTGTGACCACCGGGGAGAGATAGCTTTCCGTCGTCATGCCAACAGTCAATTTGCTGACCAAGCATTGTTTCGCAAAGTTTCTCAAAGCCCTGACATACTTATCCGGGAATTCGGGCGGAAGATCCACTTGCAGCTGAATTTGTGTATTATCCGTGTGCTTTTTGTCGAAATCCACGGTTTGGTATACCTTGATGTCATCCGTTGCGATCTTACGTACCCGGCAAAATGCCAGGATATCGGTAGCCATTCAGCCTAAGGCGGAAGCAAAAAGGAGCTCAACCGGGCACATATGCGATGGCTGGAATTCGTCTTCATCGGTGGTGAATTCAGTTATTATCGATGTGTTTCCACAATCCAAGCGGATCTGATTGGATGAGTTGAAAGTGGCTTCATATTCATAGTGCCGTGAATTATTGTTATTATTTTGTCCCATGAGTAAATGTCCCTGTTAATTTAACCGGTTGAACTCCAGCGAATCAGCGGATATCCGTCTTTAAACAAGATGATTATGATACTCCCATAGGAATTACGCCGCCACCCGAACCCGCCAGCTACCTTTGATTGACAAGGCTCCGCCATTACTGTACGGTACTTTGGGTTTTTTTGCGGTCTTTTTAACCAGTGGCTGGAGAGATAACGCCATGGCATGCATGGTTGTAGTCGGCACTCAATGGGGAGACGAGGGTAAAGGCAAGATTGTGGACCTGCTTACCGAGCAGGCCCAGGGCATCGTTCGTTTCCAAGGCGGTAACAATGCGGGGCACACCCTGGTGGTGAATGGGGAGAAAACCATTCTGCACCTGATCCCCTCCGGTATATTGCACGAGGACAAAACCTGTTTTGTGGGTAACGGCGTGGTGGTGGACCCGGCGGTGATTATAAAGGAGATGGATGCCTTGGCCGAGCGCGGCAAGACCGTGGGGCCCGGCAACCTGCGCCTCAGCGACCGGGCCCATGTGATCATGCCCTATCACCAGGCCCTGGACCATGCCCGAGAAAAGGCCGCCGGGAAATCGGCCATCGGCACCACTGGCCGGGGCATAGGCCCCTGTTATGAGGACAAGGCCAACCGCAGCGGGGTGCGCATGTGCGACCTGCTGGACCCCGCCCTGCTCAAGTCCAAAATCGAATCCGCCCTGGAGCAGAAAAACTTCCTGCTGACCAAATACTACGGCGGAGAACCGCTGGATGCGGCCCAGGTGTATGAGGATTACCTGGCCTTCGGCCGGCGGCTGGCCCCTCATATCTGCGATGTGGGTTTGGAGCTCGACCGGCTTTTGGCCGGCGGGGCCTCCTTGCTGTTTGAAGGCGCCCAGGGCACCCACCTGGACATAGACCACGGCACCTATCCTTTTGTGACCTCATCCAACCCAGTGGCGGGCTCGGCCTGCTGCGGCTCCGGAGTGGGAGTCACCAGGCTCAACCAGGTCATGGGTGTGGTCAAGGCCTACACCACCCGGGTGGGCGGAGGACCATTCCCCACCGAACTGGAAGACGAAAACGGACACTGGATGGGTGAAAAGGGCGCCGAGTTCGGCTCAACCACCGGACGCCCCCGCCGCTGCGGGTGGCTGGATATGGTGGTGGTGCGCTATGCGGTGCGCATTTCGGGCATCACCGGCCTTTGCGTGACCAAGCTGGACGTGCTCACCGGTTTGGACAAACTGCGGATATGCGTGGGCTATGAAGCTCCGGACGGCTCCCGCCATGAATCAATGCCTGCATCCCTGGAGCTTCTGGGCAAGCTCAAACCCATATACGAAGAGCATCCCGGGTGGAATGAAGACATCAGCCAGGCCCGCCGCTGGGAGGATTTGCCGGCCAACTGCCAGGCTTATCTGAACCGCATGAGCGAGCTGGCCGGTGCGCCCCTGTCCATCGTGAGCGTGGGACCGGGCCGGGAAGAGACTATCGTCCTTTAAGCCTCCCGTGGGTTAGCAGCGCACAAAGTCTGAAGACAATAAGCCTCCCGCATATTTTGCGGGAGGCTTTTTTGTTGGCAAGACCCGGGGTCAAACTTAATTGCTAAATTGTATAGCCCGGCAGATATTCTCCGTTGTCCGAACTGAACCCCTGCACAAATCCATGTTTGATGCCTGAACGGCTCAAAGCCTCGCGGGCTTCCAGAAATTCATCCAGGGTCAAGCGGCGCTCCAGGCCGGGGGTGTCCCAGGCCCGGTGGCAGGGATGGTATTGTGACATCAGGTTGATCCACACCGCTTCGCCGCCCAATTCGGCTAGATCGGGCAATAACTCCCGGCTTCCGGACAGGCCGCCCGGCAGCACCAGATGCCTGACCAGCACCCCTTTATAGGCCACCCCGTTTTTATCCAGGCTGATCCCGCCCGCCTGGCTGAACATCTCTATTAAAGAATCCCGGCAGTTTTCCACATAGTTTGGCGCATCACTCAGCCGGGCGGCGGCCCGGTTGCTGAAGTATTTGTAATCCGGCATGTATATCTCTATGAGCCCGGCCAGACGCCGGATGGCGGCGGCCCGCTCGTATCCCGAGGTGTTGTAGACCACGGGCAGGGTGCAGCCGTGCTCCCGGGCAATGGCCAGGGCCTTTAATATGACCACCACATGGGGCGTGGGGGTGACAAGATTGATATTGTGCGCGCCGGAAAGCTGCAGGCGCAAAAAGACGGCGGCCAGATCTTGGGGGGTCAGCTCCTCGCCCTGGCCTTCCTGGCTGATCTGGTGGTTCTGGCAAAAGCGGCAGGCCAGGGTGCAGCCCGCGAAAAACACGGTGCCCGAACCGGAACTGCCCGAGATGGGAGGCTCTTCACCAAAATGCAGCTGGGCCGAACTGACCTTGGCGCTATGGGCCGCTGCTCCGCAATAGCCCCGCTCACCGGCCAGCCGGTTCACTCGGCAGCGGCGGGGACACAAGACGCAGGCCTTCAGCCAGCGCTCCAGACGGGTGGCGGCCTTATGGTAGGTCTGGGGGGTCGGATATGGCAGTTGGGATGCCGTCATCATGCATCACTCGGCTTAAGGGTGAGGTCTTCAGTACAAGGCGAAGCCTTCAATACAGTAATTTTACTATTAATAGCCTTTTTGATTGAGTTCCATTGCAGAATTACAAGCCTTTTTTTCAAGTCAGCTGTAGAGTTACGGATACATGTGGTATAAGGCCGCGAGAAGATATCACTTTTGTAATTCAAGCCTATTTGAGCTGGAGAAGGTTATGGGCGGTCCACAAGACCAGGTATGGCATAATACAAGCCTCATCACGGATGACGACCTGCACCTTTTCAATGAAGGCAGGCATTACCGGCTATATGAAAAGCTGGGGTCTCATCCGGGCCGCCCGGCAGAGACCGAAGGGGTGTACTTTGCGCTCTGGGCGCCCAATGCCCACGGAGTCTATGTGCAGGGCGATTTCAACGGCTGGGATCAGCACAGCCATGCCTTGCGCGAGCGGGGGAACAGCGGCATATGGGAAGGTTTTGTGCCCGGAGCCCAAGAGGGCCAAGCCTATAAATATCATATTGAATCCAACTGGAAGGCCTATCTGGTGGACAAGGCGGACCCCATGGCCAACTGGAGCGAGGTTCCGCCCCGCACGGCCAGCCGGATAGCCCGCCTGGATTACGCCTGGAGTGATTCCGATTGGCTGGAGCGCCGCAACAATACGGATCACCTCAGCCAGCCCATGTCCATCTATGAGGTGCACCTGGGCTCCTGGCGCAAGGATGATGGGGACCGTTGCTTCAATTACCGGGAGATCGCCCCACAGCTGGCTGAATATGCGATGGATATGGGTTATACCCATGTAGAGTTGATGCCCATTATGGAGCATCCCTTCACGGGTTCCTGGGGCTACCAGGTTACGGGGTATTTCGCCCCCACCAGCCGCTTCGGCTCGCCAGGGGATTTTATGTATCTGGTGGATACCCTGCATCAAGCCGGAATCGGGCTGATACTGGACTGGGTACCTTCCCACTTCCCCACCGACCAGCACGGGCTTAATTTTTTCGACGGCACCCACCTTTATGAGCACGCCGACCCCAAAAAGGGCCATCAGCCTGATTGGGACAGCGCCATATTCAATTACGGCCGCAACGAGGTGCGCAGTTTCTTATACTCCAGCGCCGACTTCTGGCTGCGCACCATGCACGCCGACGGGCTCAGGGTGGATGCGGTGGCCTCCATGCTCTATCTGGATTACTCGCGCAAGGATGGCGAGTGGATTCCCAACCGGTATGGCGGAAATGAAAATCTTGAGGCGGTTGATTTTCTGCGGGATTTGAACAGCGATGTCTACGCCGACGTCCCGGGGGTGACCACCATCGCCGAAGAGTCCACCGCCTGGCCCATGGTGAGCAAGCCGACCTATGTGGGCGGGCTGGGGTTTGGCTTCAAATGGGACATGGGCTGGATGCACGATACTCTTGAATATATGCGCAATGATCCGGTGCACCGTAAATTTCACCACGACAAGCTCACCTTCCGCATGCTCTATGCCTTCACCGAAAACTTCGTCCTGGCTTTGTCCCATGACGAAGTGGTCCACATGAAGGGCTCTTTGTTGAATAAAATGCCCGGCGACGACTGGCAGCAGTTCGCAAACCTGCGGCTCCTTTTGGCCTATATGTATGCCCAGCCCGGCAAGAAGCTGCTTTTCATGGGCGGCGAATTCGGACAGCGCTCAGAATGGAATCACGACGCACAGCTCGATTGGCAGGTGCTCCAGTATGAAAGCCATGCCGGCCTGCAAAATCTGGTGCGGGACCTGAACCGGATTTACCGGGACATACCGGCGCTTCACGAGCTGGACTGTAATGAAGCGGGATTTGAATGGGTGGACTGCGCCGACAGCGGCCACAGCATTCTTTGTTTTTTGCGCAAGGGGAGCGCCATAGGCGACCAAGTCCTGGCGGTGTTTAATTTCACGCCTGTGGTACGCGAGAACTATGAAGTGGGAGTGGATTATCCCGGTCTGTGGCAAGAGCTGCTGAACAGCGACGCCCAGGTATATTGGGGGTCGGAGGTGGGCAATTTGGGCGGGGTGGAAGCATCGGGCCCCGCCAGGCACGGCAGACCCCACAGCCTCAAGCTGACCCTGCCTCCGCTGGGCGCGCTTTTCCTCAAGCCTGAATCACCGGGGGCATAGCACAGGGAATATCCGGACAGACATGCCTGGGCGTTGGGTGTAATATTAGTCCTGATTAAGTACGGATTACAAAAAGGAAACCCCGCGCACCGCCACCGATAGCGCTCATGACTAAAGGCAACGGTACGCGGGGGTGGGGGGCATTTTTAAGTCTGGCATCAACGGCCGGTCCCACGTCTATCCTGGTTCCGACCGGCTTCCCAGCCTCCGCTCGAAGTAGTCATCGGATGACCCCTTCGATGGTTAAGAGTATACACCAGCCTTTTGCTCAGCACAATAACCTGATTGGTTTTTTTTGAACCCACAAAGGGCTCCAAATAGGGGTTATTGCAGCGTTAATTTGGGCCATTATCAAAAAAACGCATAAAATAATTATTCATTACCTACAGTTATAGAATTTCGGTTTTGGTATAGGGTTTTTCTTGCGATCATTTGGCTGCATGAATTTTTTGGTGATTTTTTTCGCTGCAGCGAATAACCGGGCGGACAGTCCGGCCTGGCTGATTCTCCGATTGACCCTTAATTGGGCTGAGGATGTCGAGGGGCGAGAGCGGACCCATGACTGTCTTCCCTTTTGGTGAGTTTTTTGGGTACAATAAAATGAGGAAAAATGAATTGTTGCAAGGAGTTCAGGCTTTGAGCAGAAGCCCTTGGGGTTACATTCTTAATCCAAGCCGTGTGTTCGGCCGGCTTCACCGGTTATGAGGGAGTGAGCAAATGAAAAGAATTGCTTTTGTAATTACGGCGGTTATTATCGCGGCCTCCTGGCTGGCCGGCTGCGGCGGCAGCAGTCCCCAGGATAGACAGGTGAAGGCGGCTCAAGAGGCAGAGAGGGTTTGGAAGGCCCATGAGTTTGCCAAGGAGTCCAGGGGGCTGGTCAAACCGGGCATGACCGTGCGGGAGGTCATCAAGGCCTGGGGAGCGCCCTACAAAAAGGCCGCCGGGGCCCACAAGATGATGACTTGGACCTACAAAGTTGAAAACATAATGTATTACAGAGGCTGGGAGCATGAAAAAGGCGCCAAAGACCAGGGAATGATGACAGTGAACTTCAAGGATGACAAGGTGGTCCAGGTCTTGGAGAGATAGCCCGGCGTATAAAACAGCCTTATTTGAGTTTCGCAAGCACCGGGCCGAATAGGACCTAGAGTATTCGGCCGGCTCTGTATCCGCCAAGTAAACGGGCGGGTCCTGTGCCTTTGTCCGCTTACTTTATAGGGGGTTTGGATGAAATAGCTCAATTGCTTGGCGTCTCGCTGTATTTCGCCAAGGCCATTCCAGGCGTGGCGAGGCGGCCTGTTGAAAACAAAAAACGGGCGGAAGCAAACATGCCTCCGCCCGTTTTTTCGCCTTATGGCTCTAATCGTCTACTCGGCGGGCTTGGTGGCCTCGCAGAAGGCTTTCAGTCGCTCATAATCGGCGTCTACCTTCTCTTGGATGTAAGCGATGTCTTCCTCTTTCAGATGGCTGAACCTGCGCTGGGGTTTCAGGTATTCCGCAACCGGAATTGGCTTTTTGATATCGCGGGTCAGGATGAACTGGCCGTCGATCACCTCATACAGGGGGAACACCTTGGAGTTAACTGCCTGCTTGGCCTGCTGGATGGCGGTGTCCGGGGCGGAGCGCCAGCCGGTGGGGCAAGGGGCGAAGATGTGGATATATGCCGGACCCGGTATAGTAACCGCCTTCTTGACCTTGTTCATAAGATCCAGGTGGTGGGACGGGCTGGCGGTGGCCACATAGGGCACGCCATGGGCCGCAGCGATCATGGCCACATTCTTCTTCCAACTGAACTGGCCCTTGCTCTTCTCACCGGGAGGAGAGGTGGTAGTCATGGCGCCGAAAGGAGTGGAACTGGAACGCTGCACACCGGTGTTCATGTAGGCCTCGTTGTCCAGGCAGATGTAGGTCATGTCATGACCACGCTCCAGGGCGCCGCTTAGTGCCTGCAGACCGATATCAGCGGTGCCGCCGTCGCCGGCGAAGGCCACCACTTTAGCGCCATCATCTTTGATGCGGCCCTTGCGGATCATGGCTTTGCGAGCGGCCACAACGCCGGAGGCCACCGCAGCCGCGTTCTCAAAGGCCACGTGAATCCAGGGCACTTCCCAGGCGGTCTGGGGATAGGGGCTGGAGATGATTTCCATGCATCCGGTGGCGCTCACCGCGATGAGTTCTTTGCCCACGGCTTTTGCGGCCAGCCTGAGGGCCAGCACCTCGGCACAGCCCTGGCACGCCCGGTGTCCTTTGGACAAGGGCTCAAACTCAGGGATGGTCTTGGGCTTGATCTTCTCGAAATTCTCTAATGCTTTGGCTGCTATGCTCATTCTTTCACCCCCACCATCTCGCAGGTCATGGGAGCGCCGCTGGCGGCGCCAGCTTCGATTTTATCTACCATGGCCTTGAAATCTTTGCGGGTTACGTCGCGTCCAGACAGACCGCAGATAAAGTTTTGCACGTACAGGGAGCGTCCCTTGTCAAACAGCATGGACTTAATCTCGGTGGCCACCGGACCGGATTCGGAACCGGGAGCGGTAGCGCGGTCGATCACAATAACATTCTTGGCACTGCCCAGGGCGTTCAAGAAGTCATCAGTGGGGAAAGGCCGCCACAGGCGGATGTTAACCTTACCGACCTTCTTGCCTGCCTCGCGCATCTCGTTGACCGCGGTCTCGATGGTTTCGCCCATGGAGCCCATGATCACGAACACCGTGTCGGCATCGTCGGTTTTGTAGGCGTCGACCGGGGCATAGCTGCGGCCAAAGGCCTTGCCAAAGCTTTCCCAATGCTCCTTGATCACCGGGTAGGAATCGACCAGAGCCTGACTCTGGGCCTTTTTAGCCTCCGTGTAGATCTCGGGCATACCGATGGTGCCCATGGAGCGGGGGTCGTTGATGTCCAGCTTGTGCTGGGGCTCATATGGCGGCAGCCAGGCGTCGACTTCCTCTTGACTGGGAATATTGATGGGTTCGATCACGTGGCTCAGGTTGAAACCATCGAAGTTCACCGAGGCCGGCAGGATGACCCTGGGATCTTCGGCGATTTTAAATGAGGCTATGGTAAGGTCCATGACCTCCTGGCCGTTCTCACAGAAGAACTGAAGCCAGCCAATGTCGCGTTCGGCCATGGCGTCGGAATGGTCATTCCAGATGCTGATGGGGCCGGAGAGCGAACGGTTGGCCACGGCCATGACGATGGGAAGCCGCATGGCCGGTGCGATGAACAGAATTTCATGCATCAGGGCCAGGCCCTGGGACGCTGAACTGGTGAAAGTGCGGGCGCCGGCGGCCGAGGAACCGATGCAGGCGCTCATGGCGCTGTGCTCGGACTCCACCGGTACGAATTCGGCGTCCAGGTGACCGTCCGCCACCAACTCCGACAGATGCTCCACAATGTGGGTCTGAGGAGTGATAGGGTAGGCGGCAACCACGTCAACATTGGCAAGCTTGACGGCCTCGGAACAGGCCAGGCTTACCTCAATCCCCACACGCTGGCCCATATTTATCCTCCTCTTTTTCCTCTACCCAACTAATCGCGTTCTTAGGGCATTCAGTTATGCAAATGCCGCAGCCTTTGCAGTAAAAGCCGTCCCAAATAAACATGCCTTCAGCTTCTGGGTCGGGGGTGTAGCACATATCAGGGCATAGAATCCAGCAAGCGCCGCATTTGATACATTTTTCGCGGTCGGTCACCGGTTTGCGGCGGGAGCGCCAGTCGCCGGTGTTGAACTTCTTGCTGCTGCCCGGCTCCACCACCGCACATCCCAGAGCCAACTCTTTCCAGGATTGCAGGCCTTCATCAGCCATATTATTACTCCTTGATCTGGGTCTCTTCAAAAGCCCGGTTGAAGGAGGCCAGGTTCTTGGAAGCCAAACGTCCGAAACGGGCGTTCATGGGAGCGTCTATGGACTCCCTTTTTACCAAGCCGGTGGCCTTTACCAAGGCGCCGAGCATAGTGGTGTTGGTGATCGGCACGCCGATCTCCTGTTCGGAGATGAGGGTGGCGTCGACCACAGCGGTGCGGCCTTTGAATCCGCACTCGCTTTGTACAGCCTCAATGCTTTTTGAACTGTTGACTACCAGGCTGCCGCCTTCCTTCAAGCCGGCTTTCACGTTGCCGGTAGCAACCAACGCGGGGTCCAAAACCACTACTACATCTGGATCATAGATCTTCTCTCTGAGCTTGATGGGCTCATCGGAGATGCGCAGATAAGCCTGGAGCGGAGCTCCACGCCGTTCCGGACCGAATGACGGGAATGCCTGGGCGTAACGTCCCTCTGCGATTGCAGCCTGGGCCATCAATTCGCAAGAGGTTACCGCACCTTGGCCTCCCCGGCCATGGAAACGAACCTCAATCATCTGTAACTCCTTGACAATAATGGACTATCTAAATACCATCAGAATGCGCCATTTCGAGCAACAGAATACTATAGCTTTATACCGCATCATGTCAAGATGCTTGTGAAAATAGTAATAAATTGGCCGTCCAGTTTCATTAACCGGACGGCCATATCATTACTGATTCAGATCAGCAGAAAGGGAGGCTTACTCGCGGTTGCCCAGCAGCATGAGAACATACTGGAACAGGCCCACGAAGGCCATATACAGGCTCAGGGCGCCCAAAATGGACATCTTGGTGGCGGTCACCTCGTTGGCGGCCTGCAGGGCCATGCCCCGGAACATCTGGGTGTAGTAAGCGGCCAGGCCCACGAAGAGAACCACGCCAACCAAACAGATCACGAAATGCATCACCGATGAGGGGAAGAAGATAAACAGTATTGATGCAATGATCAGCCCGATCAGGCCCATCATCAAAAACGAACCCATCCGGGTGAGGTCGCGCTTGGTGCTCATGGCGTAAATGGTGGTCACGCCAAAGGTGCCCGCGGTCACCACAAAGGCTTGAAAAACGCTGGCGCCGGTGTAAGCCAAAAGCAGCGGAGTAAGCGTGATTCCGTTCAGGGCGGAATAGGCCATGAACATGGCTTTGGCTGTGCCCACCTGCATGGTGGGGATGCTGGCGCTCAGTTTGAAGACCAAAAACAGCTCGGCGATGAACAGCACCCAGATAATCATGGAGGGGCGCAGATAGCCTTCCGGGGTCTGGGTGAAAAAGAGCTGTGCCAGCGCGGGCACGGTCAGCACCAAAAGCGAGACCACCGCGGTAAGGGCCAGACCGCCGGTCATCCACATGTAGACCCGGCGCATGAATGCATTGACCAGTTCCAGTTGGCGGGTGGTGCTTTGAGTGCCGAAAGTAGAAGAGTTAGCGTTCAACATATTCCATACCTCAATTAAGGGTTGTGTTTCCTGTTTTCATTCAGAAGATAATACGCCCGGACGGCCAGGTCAATTGTAACTTGGCATCCTTTGCAATTGTCAGAATGCGCAGGCTTCCGCCGGGGCCACTCCTTCCAGCTTTAGCCACTTGAACAGCCAAAAACCGCCCAGGCTTATGCGTATAGCCGGCCCGTAGAGAATCAGCCCCGGGGGGTAATAAACTGCAACACCATCAACATCCTGAGTCAGATAGCTTTTCTTTGCATGGTCCGGAGGCTCTGTAAGCGCAGCCTGCGCTTTGCTTCCCCCGCCTCAGCCCACCGCCGGACGGGGCGGCTGCACCGTGACGTTGCCGCCGTTTTCTTTGATATATCTCAGTGTGTTGGAGTCTATTTCAATGTTCATAGCCATCTCCTATCGTATTAAGAGTCAGCTATAAGGATAACCCGATGTAGCCAGGGTGCAAGGGTGGCAGCTAAAATCCTACAAAAACGCTGGAGTCTTGGGATGCAGGCCGACCCAACCGGGCCAAGCTCCGAAGTTCCATTTTGGGCCCCGGTGCCAAGCCCATTTTCACAGCACAACTGCCGCTAATATTCCTCATCTACAAGTTTTTCAACTTTTGTCATCTTTTTTTCTTTATTATGGAATGAGACTCGAGGAGGCAGATGCCCCGCATTTCCATCATTTTGACCAAATTCATCTGCGGAGGACAACCCCATGTCGTTCGAACCCAACCTGAAAATCCTGCTGGTGGAAGACTCCACAACTATGCGAAATATGGAATTATCCATCCTGAAACGCATGGGCTGTACAAACGTGGTCGAAGCCGAAGATGGGGGAAAGGCCATTGCCCTGTTGTCCAAGCAGGATGATATAGAGCTGATCATCAGCGACTGGAACATGCCCAATATGGATGGCTATGAACTGCTGGTGTGGGTGCGGGCGAATCAGATCCACGCCCAGACGCCGTTTCTGATGGCCACCGCCCAGGGAGAGCGCTCCAAGGTTTACAAAGCCGAAGCCGCCGGTGTGAGCGGATTGGTCTCCAAGCCGTTCACGCCGGATGATCTGAAGGCCAAAATGGAACAAGCGCTGGCCGGAGAAAGCCCGGGCACCGAAGACTCCGCGCCCAAAGCCCGCAAAACAAGAATCACCCCCGAGGGAAAGCTGCAAATCAAGGCGGCCCATATCCAGATCACCGACCATCTCACCTTAGGCGTACTTAAAAGCCTCATGGCCGAGGGCAAACTGAATGCGAAGTATTTTGAGCTTGAAACGGTCTGCATGCAGTCCTGGAACCAGGTGCAGGCAGCCTTGGAACAGGGTGAAGTAGACCTGGCTTTGGTGCTGGCTCCCATCGCCATGGATCTTTTCGGCTATGGCGTGCCCATCAAACTGGTGCTGCTGGCTCACAAAAACGGCAGTATTTTCGTGCGCAGGCGCTCGGCGGACTACAAAGAGCCCGGAACCGGTTTTTTCCGGGACTCCGTTTTCTACATCCCCCACCGTCTCAGTGTGCACAACATGCTCGCTCACCGTTATCTGTCACAATTGGGTTTAAAGCCCGGGGTGCCTGGAGAATCGGTGATCAACGTGCGCTTCGAAGTGACTCCGCCCATCAAGATGCCCGAGTTTTTAAAAGACAATCCCCAGGCCTCGGGCTTCATGGTGGCCGAACCTTTGGGAACCAAGGCCATAGCAGCCGGAATCGCCGACCTGCAGTTCTTGAGCAAGGAGGTATGGCCGGATCACCCCTGCTGCGTGGTGGCGGCCCGCCAGGAGGTCATCGACCAGCACCCCGAAGCCATGCAGGATTTTTGCAACCTGTTGGTGGAATCGGGCCGCTACATAAAGAACCGCCCGGACCAAGCCTCGGAAATTGCGGTGTCTTTCTTGGACCCGAACGGTAAACTGGGTCTTAAAAAACCCGTTTTGCGAAACGTGCTGACCGAGCCCAACGGGATCAGCACCGATGACCTGTATCCGGTCATGGATGACTTGCAGTATATGCAGGACTATATGATTGAAAGCATGGGGGTGGGCGCCCCCATCGACTTGAAAGAGTTTGTGGATGACCGTTTCGCCCGCATTGCCTGCGGCGGACAGTCCGGATCATCCCTGGCCGATTCAGGGGCATCCGCCAGAGACATCCAGCACTCCGAAAAGAAAAGCAAGACCATGTTGGAAAAAGAAGGCAAGTATCTGAGCTTCGTGCTGTCGGATCAGGATTATGGCATCCCCATTTTAAAAATCAAAGAGATCATCGGCATACAGCCGGTGACCCATGTGCCCCACACCGCGGAACATATTAAAGGCGTGATCAACCTGCGCGGCAGGGTCATTACCATCATCGACCTCAGACTGCGCTTTGGCCTGGAACCAAAGGACTATAATGAACGCACCTGTATCGTGGTTCTGGAGACCGAAGGCGAGGCAGGCAAGGTGCAGACCGGGGTGGTGGTTGATGCGGTGAGTGAAGTGCTCAACCTGGAAGCCAAAGACCTGGAGCCGCCGCCGGCTTTTGGCATGGGCATTGATACTGGCTATATCCAGGCCATGGCCAAGGTTGAGGACGACGTGAAGATCCTTTTGGACATAGACAGGGTTTTACAGGAAGATAACGTCCATTAGGGCGAGGCTTTTTAGCAAGCCGCCTGAAAAAGCGTCCTCAGACAGACAAACGCATGACAGGCCTGGCCTCCGACCGGCTGGCCGCCTCTTGAAATCCCAGACGCGCAAAGGTGCTCATGAGGCCGTAATAGGCCTCCCGGTCTGATATGGGCCGCACCGGGTCTTTGGGGTAGGCTTCCACGATATTCCCGCCCCTGGCCTTTGCATGTCAGATATTAATGATTAAATCTCTTAAGATTGCCTCCGGCGGCTCAAGGGGTTGTCGTTTTTTGAGATCAAAAAGCTCGAAACCACATAAGAATCCCCACTCGCAAAAAATCATGTGTCGTGATGTTATGGATCCCGCACTATTGCCCCGAAGAGATGTTTTAGTCAGTTAAACAGCCCTTGTCCGGCTGCGCCGGCATTCTTAGGGATTGTACGGCTTGGCGATGATCTCCTTCACCTTAAGCTCCATCCCGGTGTGGGAAGGCTGGGGAGCTATCACCACCGCGGTGTCCGCGCCCGAGCCGGTTCCGGCAATGGCCACGATCTCCTCGTCGGTGCACACCCATCCCCGGTCGGCCGCCATGTAGCTGACCTCAACGCAGACCTTGGTTCCCTGACCGAACATGCGCAGGGTGAAAGCCATGATCTCGTCAATCTGATAGGAGCCCAGTTTGTTGCGCACGCCCCGGCCCACTCCACCGAAGGCATGGGCGGCGGTGACGATCTTCACCCCTTTTGCTTCCAAATCCCGGCGGGTTTCCGGTTCCAGTTTCTGCATGTCAGGCTTGGAAAATCCGGTCACCTGGCTCACCATGATAATCTCATGCTTACCAAGATCAAAAGCCTCCAAAACGCCATAGGCGGTGCGCCCGCTTCCGCTGGCCACAACAATCTTCTTTATACCCAGTTCACCGGCCCGTTTGGCCGCGTGCTTGATCAGCGCCCCGGTGTTCTTGGGGCCGGGCCGGGTGAAATACAGGCAATCCGTGGTATAGCTCTCGCTCATGGTCACTCCTTTACAAAACGCCTTGTTCGGGGCCTTTGATTTTCTTTGTTTGCATTCTACCCCAAAATATCCAACTGTCCTCAACTGTACTGATTTGGGGGGGTGCCGCCGTATTCGTTGTACCCAGGACCGTCTGAAGATCTTGAGATTCTCCAGGACGAAAAAAGGCAGCCACTACATGAACAAAAGCAGACTTAGGGCCATCACCGCCATGCCCGCCACTAGGCCGTAAACCGCCAAGTGGTGATTGCCGTATTCCTCCGCGGTGGGCAAAAGCTCATCCAGGGATATAAACACCATGATGCCCCCCACCGCCCCGAACAATACTCCAAAGACCAGATCATTGAAGGCGCTGTACAGGATCACATAGCCCAAAAGAGCGCCCGCCGGTTCGGCCAGGCCCGAAGCGAAGCTGTAATAAAAAGCCTTTTTGCGGCTGCCGGTGGCATAAAATATCGGCACCGAAACCGCTATGCCTTCGGGCACGTTGTGTATGGCGATGGCCAGAGCAATGGGTATGCCTATGGACGGGTCTTTTAATGCGGCCGTAAAGGTGGCCAGGCCTTCGGGGAAATTATGTATGGCGATGGCCAGGGCGGTGAATGTGCCCATGCGGTATAGCTTGCCATGATCATGCCCGGGGTTTTCGGCATGCTTCAGAAGATGAATCTCATGGGGATTCTCCATGCTGGGCACCAGCCGGTCAATGATGGCGATAAAGGCCACTCCGGCGAAAAAGGAACCCACCGTGGCCCAGGTGCCCGGACCTTCGCCCAAATAGCCCACCAAGGCGTCTTGGGCTTTGCCGAATATTTCCACGAACGAAACGTAGATCATCACCCCGGCTGAAAAGCCCAGGGAAACCGTTAACAGGCTGGTATTGGTGCGTTTGGCGAAAAACGCCAGCGCGCTGCCCACCCCGGTAGCCAGACCCGCAAAAAGGGTAAGCCCGAAGGCGATCCAAAAACTGTCCATAACCATAGCGCAAACTCCCCAGTGTCAAGCCAGGATCAATGTTTACTATTCTGGCTCAAATGGGCAGCCGATGCCAAGAATGAGTTTGACTAATCAGGGTTTGCGGGCCTGCCGGGCCGCCAGCACCCTTATCAGGGCTATGGTGTTCTTTGCTTCCAAATCCTGGGGATTGTTTTTCAAGATGGCCCTGGCCTGCTTGAGGGCGGCCTGATAATTGCCCTGCTGCATATAGGACAGGGTCAGGTTGCGCTGGGAGCCCAACTGATTTGGATTGTTGCGGATATGGCTCCGCAAAGAAGTCAGCACCTTTTTGTTGCGTTCATCCGTATTCAGTTTTCGGGGCGCTGTCGCCGGTTTGGCTGCGGCCCTGGCTTGGACGCGCTGCTGGGGCTTTGACGCGGGCCGCGGCTTTACCCGCCTGGCCGCATACCTGGTCGCCGTCGAGGGCTTGGGTTTGGGCTTCACTCTCCGCACCTTTATGGGCGCAGTCCTTTTCAGCGGCTTGGCTTGGTGGAGTTTGGGACTGGGCTTGGCGGCTGCCGCTCCGCTTTTGCGGGTGGGGGCGTTAAGTTTGGCGGACTGGGACGCGGGCCTGCTCGCCGGTCCGGTTTTCAAGACGGCCCGGGGCCTTGCGGGCGGCGCTGGGGGCTGGCTTTTAGCCTTTGAGGCCAGCCCGCTCAGCGGTGGCTTGGGAGGGCTGAGGGGTTTGGCTGGCTGGGGCTGCGGTTTTGGCATTGCCTGAACGGCCGGCGGCGGCGGGACCGGCGCGGCTATCGGCTTAGCCTTGCTGTCGGGAGATGGGGCCGGGCTTGGAGAGGCCAGATCCTTGGAACTGATCCTGGGGGCCGCCTCTCCGCTTTTTTTCTTCTGGGTCCCGCTGGACTGCACTAAAGCGGGGAGCAGAATCTCGGTGTCGGATTCATAGCGGCCCCCGGCTTCCCCGCTGATCTGGGGAATCGGAGCGGGAAGGCCGGTCTCTTTTTGATTCCAGGCCCACCAGCCGTAGGCGGCCCCCGCCGCCAGCAAAAGCCCCAACAAGGGTGCGGCCACGCGGGACAGACCAGCACCCGGCCTGACTAAGGAGGGTTTGTTTTTGAGGGGACTTTTGGGTTCATGGTTCTCGGCGTTTGGGTCGCCAGGCCGGGGCTGAGTCTGTGGAGTGCAGTTGGGGCAGTATTCGCTGCCCAAGGGTATCTGTTCACCGCATCCGATGCAGTGGTTGCTTATGATCTGAGTAGGTATGTCTACGCTCTTGGGGGTGATTGAGGCTTCGTTTCCCTTTTGAAGGCCGGTTATGCGGCCTAAAGCTTCATCGGCCGAAGCGGTGCGCTGCAAGGGAAGCGGGTGCATCAGGCTTTGCAATAAATCCGCCAGGCCGGGCCGGGCCTCCACCCCCGCCTCGCGCAGGCGGTGGCTGATATCGCCGGGTCCGCGCTTCACCGCGGCCTGGATCTCCCGCAAGCTTTCGCCCGCAAAACATACCTGGCCGGTCAGCATCTCATACAACAGACAGCCCAGGCTCCACAGATCGCTGGCTGCCTGGGGGTGGCCGTTGAGCTGTTCGGGGGCCATGTAATTTGGGGTGCCGGCGGCCACCGTGATCGGGTTTTGCTCATCAAAAGAGCGGGCCAGGCCAAAGTCGCCTATCTTCACCCGGTCCGGGCTGAAAAACAGCAGGTTTTCCGGTTTGAGATCCAGATGCAGGATGCCCCTGGCGTGGGCGCTGGTCAGGGCGTCAGCCACCTGTCCGGCCAGGTCAAGCGCCCTGGGCTGGGGAAAAGGCCCCTGAGCCAGTCTCTGGCGCAAGGTTCCGCCCGATGCGTATTCCATCACCAGATAGAAAATGCCGTTTTCACGTCCGCAGTCCAGCACCCGGACTATGCCCGGATGATCCAGCCCGGCCTGGGAAACCGCTTCTTTGATACGCTCTTCCCGGCTTTGGTCCGAAGCCGAAAAAACCTTCAAGGCCCGGTACACCCCCAACTCAGGGTGATAGGCCTTGTAAACCTTGGCGGAGGCCCCCTGGCCCACCAGTTCCAAATTTACGTACTTGCCCAGGCTATGCATAATCAACTCTCCGGCGCAAACTGGGCGTCAATGCTCACCCGCCCGGGCGCAAGCTCGGGACTGGCTTCCATCTCCACCCGCAAAGGCCCCACCGTGACCAGATCCTGGCTGCTGACAAAATCCGTGAGCACTTCATTGAGATCGCCCAGCACTTCTTTTTTCAAAGGCTCCAGACGCTCCAGGTCAGATCCGCTAAGCTGTACAGTATAGGTGTTGGGCACATAGGTGCTTTTCAGGGAAATGCGCTCGTTGCGCATCACTTCACGCACCAAAAGGCGGGCCAGATCCACCGGCTGAAAGCTGCGGTGCAGTTTGAACATGCGTTCCACCATTCCTCCCACCGCCATGTCAAACTGGGTCAGAAGCTTCATGATTTATTGCCTTTCAGGTCCGCGGTCAGATGATGCGGAATTTCGATTTCCGGCGTCAAAGCCGCCTCTAATACTTTGACGGCAAAGGGGGCCGCCACCTTTCCTCCCCGTCCGCCTTTTTCCAGCATGACCGCCACCGCATAGCGGGGCTCATCCGCCGGGGCGAAACCCACAAACCAGGCGTGAGTGGATGAATCCTTGTCTCCGGTCTCGGCGGTGCCGGTCTTGCCCGCGATGGGAACCGGTACGCCCTTTATCAACAGCCGCGGCGCGCTGCGCCCAGTGCCGCTGATCATCACTTCAGCCATGGCCCTTTTTAGATATTCAGCGGTTTGGGGCTTCATCACCCTGCGGGGCTGGGGCGGGCGCAGGTGGCGGAAATAATCCTGGTTCAGCGGATTGCCCAGTCCCATGACCAGATAGGGCTCCCGCATCAGGCCGCCGTTGGCTATGGCCTGGGCCACAGAAGCCATTTGCAATGGAGTGACCCGCACCTGGTTTTGGCCGATGGCGCACTGGGCCGCTATCTTACGGTCCCGCCGCCAGGTGGTGAAGGGTTTCAGCTCGCGGGACACCTTGCCCTGGTCATCGGTTTTGTATTCGTAGTGGGCGAAAGCCAGGCTGGGCTCCACCGGATACTTCAATTCGGGAGCCTGGGGGATCAGGTCAACCGGTTTATTGAACCCCATGCGCTGAACCATTTTCTGGGATTTCACCCCCAAATCAACCCCCAGGCGGGCGAAATAGATATTGGAAGAGCGCACCAGGGCCCGGAAAAGATCGGTCTTGCCGTGGGCGGTAATCTCCGAGATGTTGAGCAAAAGGTCCTTTTTGCCCACATACAGGGCCGGGGTGTGGGTGATGGGTCCTTTTTGGGATTCCAGCCAGGTGGCTGCAATGGCCAGCTTGAAGGTGGAGCCCGGGGCATAGAGCAGGTCCCAGGCCCGGGATTTCAGCTGCTTGCCCCGCTCCTGGTTGCGGGCTGCCAGCCAGGCTTTGCTATCCGCGCTGGAGGGATCAAAGGCGGGTGCGGACACCGCTGCCCGGATGCCGCCGGTCTTGACATCGATAACCACCGCCGCCCCGGCCTGCTGATCAAACAGGTCATACACCTTTTTTTGCAGTTCCGAATCCAGGGTCAAGAACACCTTGTTGCCCGTGCGCACTCCACGGCGGCCCTTGAGCAGATAACGGACCGGGTTTACCGGATCGGGGCTGAGCAGGATGGGCTCCATATAGGATTCCAGCCCCAGGCAGCCGTACACCGGGTTAAAAAAGCCCAGCACCGGCTGCGCCGCGGCCCCCAGGGGATATTCCCGGCTCTGGCTGCCGTCCCGCTGGTTGAGCTTGCTGGTGGCCAGAGGCAGGCCCTGGCGGTCGTAAATGCCGCCTCTCAGCACCACTTGCCGGTGCAGCAGCCGGTTTGGGGCCGAGACCTTGACCAGGCGGAAGTCAAAGCCGTCCTGACCCGGGTGGATGCGGGCCTTGGCCGCTATGCGCCGCACCCGGTCGGCCATATAGGCGTCGGGCACCACCTTATCGAGGCGCATCTCATCAACCACCACCCGGCCGTCTTCCTGGGCGCTCAACACTCCGTCGGTGCGCAGTTTTTCAAGCAGGCTGAGGGTCTTTTGATCCACGAAACCCCGGGCCAGAAGCTCTTCGGCGCTCACCACCTGCAGCCAGACCAGCCTGCCTCCCACGGCCAAAAGGCCCAAGAGCAGGATCAAGCCCGCCAAACGCACCCTATGCCTGGGTATCATGGTTTTCATGCGCCAACCTCATAAGTATTCCCACCATGGCCATGTTGCTGATCAAAGATGAACCGCCCAAGGAAACAAAAGGAAAGGTGAGCCCGGCAAGCGGTATGAGCCCGCTGACCCCCCCCATAACCAGCAGAGCCTGTATGACCAGCATGGCTATCAGACCCAGGCCCAAATAGGCGGACTGGGGTTTGGCCGCAGTGCGTACCAAGGCCATTCCCCGCCAGACCAGAAGCCCCATCAGGGCTATGACCACCATGGCCCCGACCAGGCCCATTTCCTCGCATATGGCCCCAAAGGCGAAATCTGAATAAGACAGGGGGATGGTATGTGGCCTGCCCCCGCCCCAGCCCACGCCCCAGGCGCCTCCGGCCGCAATGCCCCACAGCCCCCTGGTGAGCTGCTCGCTGGTGGCAAAGGGGTCCAGCCAGGCCGCTATACGGGTGAAAAGGGTGGCCGGGGTTTCCATCTCATAGCCCGCGAATCCCAGCCCAAGCCCCAAGAGCAGGCTAAATATGGGCAGCCACCACGAACCGGTGGCCAAAAAGGCCATGAAGTTGAAAAAGCACAGAAACAATACCGCCGGGCCGAAGTCGCGCTGTACGATCAGGGCCAGCACCGGCAGGCCCAGCATCATGGAGTAGGGGCCCACCAGCTCCCACAGCCTGCCGCCGCCGCCGGAGAAGGGCCCGCCCAAAATCCTGCGGGGGTCGGCGCTGAAATACCCAGCGGCAAACAGCACCATCAGTATTTTGATCAGCTCCACGGTCTGGAAGTTAAGCGGCCCCAGGGTCAGCCACAGCCTGCGCTGGTTGATCTCCGGCCCGAACAGCCAGGTAATCAGTATCAGGGCCGCGGCCAAAAGGGGCAGCAGATAGCGTCTGCGGGTGAGGCGGGACAGCCGGTGGGGGGTGGCCAGACGGGCGCATACCACCATGGCGGCCAGCCCCAGGGCGAACCACAAAAGCTGGCGTTCCGCCAAGAGGCTGATGACCTCCTGGCGGCCCTGGCCGGCGTATTCCACTCCGATGCGGCGCAGCAGGGTCAGGCCCAGGCTGAACAGGATAAGGGGCACTCCGGCCAGAATGGGGTCGATGCGGATGCGCATATGGCGCAACAGGGCCAGGGCTATGGTGGCCATTCCGCAGGCCGCCAGGGCGGGGTATGTGAAAAAGGCCAGATCGGCCGCTTGATCCCCCACCGCGTTCCGGGTGAAAAGCCCCAGCCAGGCCGCGGCATGGGCCCCCACGGCCGTGAGACCGGCCAAGAGCAGGCATCCCAGACCCTGCTTGCCCCTGATGTGTGCGGCGGCCAATCCCACGGCCAAGGCCCAAAGGAGGAGGAGGATGCTTTTATTAATGGGAGACAGATAGGCCTTTTTAGCCAAAAATTGCTCCACTCCCAAACCGGCGGAAAGCGCGGCCAGCCCCATGAAGGCCCAGAACAGGCTGCCCAAGGCAACCCCGGACCAGCGCATGGGAGGGTTTTGATCAGGATATGGCGACATCGCCCATCCCTTTTTCGGTCTCAAAGCGCCAGGTGATATCACCTATGGCTATGATGTCGCCGGATTTCAGCGGGGCGTCTTTCACTGCGCGCTGATTCACGAAAGTGCCGCTTACGCTGTTCATGTCTTCAATCACAAAACTGTCGTCCGGACCATAGATGCGGGCGTGCTGCCGGGATATGGCGGTCCGGTCCTGGGGTAGCTTGATATCCGCCTTCCCCCGGCCCAGCACAGTCACCGGCTTCACCAGGGGGAAGGGGTGGGTGGGGCTCATGCCGCTCAAGGGAAGAAGCAGGGCGGGCTCTTTTTGGGGCCGCTCAAAAGTGCATAAGACAAAAGGCCGGTGGTTGCCGGGTTCATGGCTTTCGCTCAGCTCAACCCGCACCGGCGCCGTGATCTCCAAATAGCCCGAGCGCTCTATGGCTCCATGCAGATGCTCGGCCATTTCGGTTTCCAGCTCTCCCAAAAGCGCCCACCAATGATCCATGAAGCCCGCGGGCATCTGCACCCGGTACAGGTTCGGCGCCAGCACCCGGTTCACCAGGTGTATGGAGTTTTTACGCATGTTCTTGACCAGTTGCCTGGCCAGTGCTTTTGGCGTAACCATCTGCTTATCTCCGGGAAGTTGTCGTTAATAACTTGACGCCGTCCGGCATGCATTTCTTTCCTTGGGAGGGGAAAAAACGCTTTCCGGCCCGGCCCAAAAGACAACTGCCCAGGATCATTGAGCGGTTTTTAATATATGTGATATAAGGTCTATGAAGAAGGGAGTGTTTTTGTGGCGCAGGTGATCCGTATGGGACTATGGGCCAGCTTGGGCCCTCCGGCATGGCTGTTGCTGCCCCCCGAAGGCGGGATTTTGGGACGGGGCACGGGCTGCGATGTGCGGCTTAATGACCCGGCGGTATCGCATCATCACGCCGAAGTGGGTCTGAACGGGCAGGGCCTGTTTATCCGGGATTTGGGTTCCAAACACGGGCTGAAGCTGGACGGCAGGCGGGTGCGGGAAGCCAGGATAACCCCGGAGCAGACGGTGCGCCTGGCCGGGTACACCCTGCGCTTCAGCGTGCAGGACGTGGAACAGGCGCTGCCCGAAGAACTGGAGCGGCTATTATTGCGGCTTTACAGCCAAGCAGCCTTTGAGAGCGGCTTATCTTTGGCCAAGGCCTGGAGCCGGGCGGTACCCAAAAAGGCGGCGGCCCAGCGTCTGTTGGCCTGGTTTTTGTTGAGCGGCGATTACAGCCGCGAGGCCGAAGAGGCGGTGCAGCGGGCGGCATGGCTGGCCCCGGCTCATCCCGGCACCTGGTTTGCCCAGGGCCTCCTGGCTGAAAAACAGGGCGATCTGGGTGAGGCCATGGCACATATCAACAAGGTGCTGGAGGCCGATCCCGGCCATGAACCCGCCCGCAAGGCCCACGAACGCCTGACCCGCAAACAGGAGGTCTACAGCAAGGTGTCCGGCCTGGTGGGGGCGCGCCAAGGGGGCAGCGCCACCGCGCCTTTGCAAGAGGCCCAGCTCAGTGTGGCTCAGTTCATTTTTTATTTCACCGCCGGTCTGCATGACGGCTTGGTCTCGGTGGCCTATGCCGCCCTGGCCCAGGCGGCCGAACAGATCAACGCCCGCTTGAGCACCAGGCCTGAAGAGGTGCGGGTGGTCATCAAGCCGGAACTGGCCCAGGATGGGGGGTTGCAGGCGGCGGCCCGCTATACCGGTATGATCGAGCTTGACGCCGGGCACCTGGCCAAAGGTGATCCGAACTTTCTTTTTGTGGCCCTGGCCCATGAATACGTGCACCTGGTGGTGGACCGGGTGTCGGGCGGATCTTGTCCGCGCTGGCTGGATGAGGGTCTAGCCCAGTTTTTGACCCAGAATCAAACTCCCAAGGACCGGCGCATCCTGGCCCGCGCCCGGGCCCAAAGCGCCCTGCTGCCCCTGGAAGCCATTGAAGGGGATTTCGCCGCCCTGGAGCTTCCGGCCCTGGTGGACCTGGCCTATAGCCAGTCCTACAGCCTGGTGGAATACCTGGCCGAAATCATGGGTGACGATGGTTTGGGGGATTTAATAAGCGAGCTGAGCGCTGCAGGGGGCCTGGACCGGGCCCTGGCGGCCTATGGCCTCAGCCTGACCGGAGTTGAATCCAGCTGGCGGGAATGGCTTAATTAGCATCTGAATGCTAAACCGGTCATTTTTTGCCTTGATGGGGTATATTACCTCACGCGGCTGGAACGTGGCCGGGCGGAAAACGGGGCGCTATGTAAACCCCGTGCATTATTATTTTGAAATATACTGCATTTACAATAAGATATAAAAAAATATCCAAACAGGCGACCGGCCTATTGTGCTAAATGTGCGTTTTTTCATTGTCTGAAATGTAAGAAAGGAGCACGCAGCTTAGTCATGACAGATGAAGCTGGCGGAGCCCGTACAACCACAGAGTTGACCATAAAAGGCTCGGAACTATATGAACGGTGCCAGCAGCGGGAAGAGCAGGCTTGGGCCTATCTTTTCTCCTGGTGCCAAAAACGGGCATCGCGCAAGCTGCCCAACATGGCTGAGGACGTGGCCCAGCTGGTGTGCGTCAAGCTTTTGGACAAAGGGCTGGACTCGGTAAAGAACCCCAAGGCTTTCTACGGGTTCATGGCCACGGCGGTTGACCGGGCGGTGATAGACGCCCTGCGCAAGACCGGACGCGAGGTTTCCTTGGATAACCCGATCTCGGGTGAAGACCTGGCCGGGGCCTCCTTTGGGGACCAGATGCCGGGCAAGGAACCGGAACCGGATCAGCAGGCCGCAGCCCGCCAGGCGCTGAAAGAACTGGGCCGCACAATAGAGGAACTGCCAGGCTATTGCAACAAGGTTATGCCCCTTTACATACGTTACAAACTGGGGCTTGAGGAAAACTACGAAACCATGGCAGAGAGGCTCGGGGTGCCCATAAACACCCTGAGCGTGCAGATCCGCCGCTGCCTGCAGGGTCTAAAGAAGATGCCCCAATTCAGCTGGCTCTCTGCACAAAGGAGGTAGCCATGAACAAGAAAGATCAACACCCCGATATCCTGGCCTTGGCCGAAGGACGCCTGAATGCCGAACACCGCCGGGCAGCCCTGGCCCATATGGCGGACTGCTCCCAATGCCGGGTGGATTATCAAGAGCTCAGCCGGTGTCTGGGTGTGATAGAGCGTGTGGCCAAAGAAGCCCGCTCCGCATTCGATATGCCAGGTGAACTGGAACGGGAAGCCGACGGCATATTGGCCCCGTCTCCGGGCGAGGCCCATTTCAGCCTGGCCAAAAAAGATATGGTCTACACTCTGCCCCAGGCCTTGCAAAAAGGTCTGGACCCCAAACCCGGCCTGGCCGCGCGCCTGAGCCATGCCGCCCAAACCCTGGGCGGGCTGGGTAAAGAAGCGGCCCACGCCCTGGGCGAGCGCATAATGAGTAATGAAACCGCACCTATGGGAGCCCCGGCGGTGCGCAAAGACGCCACGGAAGTTGAGGACGGGGACCAGGCTGACGCCGCCCCGGCAGACGGCCAGGATCATAAAAAGGATTAAGAGCCGGTTGTCCTGACCAGGTTTTTTGGGCTCATCAAGGCCCTGTAGCATCCACAAGCTTACCTTATTAAGTAACTGACCCCGCCGAACTCCGGCGGGGTTTTGTTTTTTCCATATAAAAATTCCTACCGGTTATGAAAAAAACGACTCATCGCAGTTGGCCGGCGATTGACAAACCGCCCCTCATGGGGTGATAAACACAGGCTCTGCCGTATGACTTTTGAGCCATAACGGCTTTGAGGTGTTATGATTGTCCATGGCCCTGTGTCGGCAGGCTGTTGAACCACGGACCGCAAGGCAAGATCGCTTGGCATGAAACAACCGGAATACCTGGACAAATATCAGATAATCGAGGAACTGGGCCGGGGCGGCTACGGTACGGTGTATAAAGCCCTGCACCCGGATCTCATGGTGTACCGGGCCATCAAGCTCTTGCATGCCGCGGTTGATCCCGAACAGGTCCGGGAAGCGGTCCTGCAGGCCAAGCTGGAACACGAGCGTATAGTGCATGTGCTGGACGTGGGCCTTTATCTCGAGCGTCCCTTCTGGGTGATGGAGTTCATGGAGGGCGGCAGCCTGGACAAGCTTATCGCCAAAGGCCCCCTGCCCATGGAAAAAGTCCTGGCCCTGGGCCGCGATCTGGCCCTGGGCTTGGCCGCGGCCCATGACAAAGGCATAATCCACCGCGACCTGAAACCGGCCAACGTGCTTTTGACCGGCCAGGGACGGGCCAAGATGACCGACTTCGGCCTGGCCCGGCTTTCCGAGGGCGAAGACCCCCTGCACACCCGGGTGGCTGGGACCGTATCCTATCTGGCCCCCGAGCAGCTGAAAGGCAATGCCCTGCCCCAAAGCGATCTATGGTCCTTGGGCTGCGTGCTGTTTGAGATGGCCAGCGGCAGGCGGCCCTATCATGCGCCCAGCGATTATGAAATCATGCGGGCCATATCCGAAGAGCCCCCCCCGGACCTGAGCGTCCTGGGGCATGACGAGCTTGCCGCCCTGGTGAAGAAGCTATTGCGCAAGGACCCCCGGCGGCGTCCGGCCCGGGCCCGGGATGTGGCCGAAAGCTTGGGCGGCATGAGTGCGGAACCGGGAGAAGCCGCGGCCCCCGCCACCCCGCCCACCATGGAGGAGCTGGAAGACTGGCCAATGCTGCATGCCGGACCGGACCGCTCCGGGGCCATTCTGCCCAGCCTGCGTCTTCCCTTAAAAGAAGTCTGGCGGCATGCCGCCGAAGCGCCCATCAGCGCATCTCCCGCCATATGCCGGGGCAAGCTGTTTTGCGCCACGGCGGAGGGAGCCCTCATGGCCCTGGATCTGCTGACCGGCAAATCCCTGTGGCGTTACCAGGCGGAAGGCGTCATGCACCCATCCCCGGTGGCCCTGGGCACGGCGGTGCTTTTTTGCTCCTCCGAAGGCGAAGTCTACGCCCTGGATGCCTCCTCGGGCTCGCTGATATGGCAGTTCAATTTGGCCCAGCCGGTCAGCGCGACCCCGCTCATAAGCTCCGAGGGGGTGTTCGTGGCCGACTTGGCCGGTGATCTGAACCGGCTGGACCCGGTGGACGGGCACCGCCAGGCCGCTTGGCCGGCCACCGGCCCCATAGAGGCCAGCCCCCTGGAGGCGGAGGGCCGCGTCTACTGGGTGGACTCCAAAGGCCTGATGCAAGCCCTGGACCTGGCTTCAGGTGAAATCGCCTGGAGCCGGGAGTTGGGGGTGAAGGTGGAGGCGGCGCCCGCATATCAGCA
Source organism: Desulfarculaceae bacterium (assembly GCA_963675675.1). GTDB lineage: Bacteria > Desulfobacterota > Desulfarculia > Desulfarculales > Desulfarculaceae > Dethiosulfatarculus. The sequence goes on along the minus strand of OY776512.1, from coordinate 3,707,612 downwards.
GGGGCGTCTCTATGTCATGGGCTGCGAGGGGCGGCTGAGCTGTCTGGATGCGGTGAGCGGTGCGGCCATCTTCAGCAAGGAGCTTGACGGCATGGCGGTCGCCGCGCCCGTGGTGGGCCAAAACCGCATATGGTGCGTACTGTTCAGCGGCGAAGTGGTTTGCCTGGACAGCTCTGTTGGCCGCATCAAGTGGCGGCGCAGGCTGCAGGCCCCGGTAAGCGCCGCGCCCGCCCTGGGCTGGCAATTAGTGGTGGCGGCTGACCGCTCGGGGGCTCTCAACGTCTGCGGGCCGGACGGCAAAGTGCTGGCCCGGGTGAATATGCAGGCTCCCCTGGCCGCATCGCCCGTGCTGTGGCGGGACCTGGTGGTGGCCTGCGACCTTAGTGGAATGATAAAGGCCTGGGGGCCGGCCAAGCAGAAGCCGTAAGCAAAACCTGTACTCATAGTAGTTGTAACTTCAATGGTTACACTACCCCCGCACGCACCGGTATAACTTGAAAATTCCTCCAAAGACGTGAAGGCGTCCTGCCCGCTGAACTCCAGGGCTCCCGGGAGTCTGCCGGTTTAAAGGTTCCGTGATATCAGGAAGATAAAAAGGGTGGTGGCGATGCAGGGACTTGAACCCCGGACTCTACGGATATGAGCCGTATGCTCTAACCAGCTGAGCTACATCGCCACGAGAGACTGTAATTTATTGGTAAGTCGGTTATCTGTCAAGACTATACCTGCTAAAAATCCTGCAAGCAAGCATTTGCGGCCTCAAGGGACCGGCTGGGGTGGACCCGGCCGGTTTTTCTCTGCTTATGACATCGGCCCGGCCCGCTCCGGGGAGCGGGGCTAGACGTTGAATCTGACGTGCAGCACATCCCCATCCAGCACCTCATAGTCCTTGCCGCCCAGCTTCATGAGCCCTGCCTTTTTCACCGCCGCCTCGGAGCCGTGCTCCATGAGGTCTTCATAGCGCACCACCTCGGCCCGGATAAAGCCTTTTTCCAGATCAGTGTGGATGACCCCGGCGGCCTGGGGGGCCAGTGAGCCGGAGCGGATGGTCCAGGCCCGCACCTCGTCTTCGCCCACGGTGAAAAAGCTGATGGCGTTCAAACCCGCATAGCTGGCGGCCAGGAGCCGGTCCAGGGTGGAGCCGGATATTCCCAGATCCTGCATGAATTCGGCCCGTTCCTCCTCGTCCAACTCGGCCAGTTCGGCCTCGATATCCGCCCGGATCACCAAGGGCTCCACCTCCGCGCCCAGGTCCGGGGGCCGGGGGTCGTCCTCATCATTGTTGGCCACCACCACCACTGGTTTGGCGGTGAGGAGCCCGAAGCCCCGCAGCTTTACATGCCCGCCCACCCCGGGCAGCTCACGCAGGGGTTTTTCAGCCTCCAGATGGGCCTTGGCCTGCTCCAAAAGCTGGATTTCCTCTTTGTCCACCTCGCGGCCCCGTTGGCGTTCCATGGCGACGCGCTCCAGACGCCGCTCCACCTTGATCAGGTCATTGAGCAAGATCTCATCTTGGAAGGCCGCATAATCCCCGGCCGGGTCCGGCGCGCCCAGGCCGCCGTCAAAGTTGCGCACCACCTGGATCAGCCCGTCGCAGTTGGCCAGTTCCGGCGGCAGCTTGGCGGTGGGATCGTCGGCCTTGCCCACCGGCGCGGGCGGGTCCAGATAGGTCACCTGGGCATAGGTGGTTTTTTTGGGCTTGTACATGGCGGAAAGCTTATCCACCCGCTCATCCGGCACCGGCAAAAGGGCCTGGGCCGCATCATCGCGCCCCTTGCCCGTGGAGAGCCTGCGCCCGGCCAGGGCCCGGAATATGGTGCTCTTGCCGCTGGTGGGCAGTCCGCAAAGCGCCAGCCGCATTATTTGCCCCCCAGCATCTTGGCCGCATCAGGCGCAAAATAGGTGAGGATCATGTCCGCCCCGGCCCGTTTGATGGAGATAAGGCTTTCCATGATGCAGCGCTCCCGGTCGATCCAGCCGTTCTGGGCGGCGGCCAGGATCATGCTGTATTCGCCGCTCACCTGATAGGCCGCCACCGGCAGATCGAATTCGTCGCGCACCCGGGCGATGACATCCAGGTAGGGCATGGCGGGTTTGACCATGACGATGTCCGCGCCCTCGTCAATGTCCAGGGCGGTCTCCCTGAGGGCCTCCAGCACGTTCCGGGGGTCCATCTGGTGGGATTTGCGGTCGCCCTGCGAAGGAGTGCTGTCCGCGGCCTCGCGGAAGGGGCCGTAAAAGGCGCTGGCGTATTTGGCGGCATAGCTCATGATGGGCATGTTCTCAAAGCCCGCCTCGTCCAGGGCCTCGCGGATCTCGATCACCCTGCCGTCCATCATGTCGCTGGGGGCCACCATATGGGCCCCGGCCCGGGCATAGGCCAGGCTGGCCTTGGCCAACAGCTCGATGGTGGCGTCGTTGTGCACCTCGCCCATGTCCAGAATGCCGCAGTGGCCGTGGTCGGTGTATTCGCAAAGGCATACGTCGCAGATCAGGATCAGGCCGGGCACCTGTTTGCGCAGCGCGCGCAGAGCCATGGGGATGATGCCCTGATCGCTGTAGCCCTCGCGGCCCAGGGGGTCTTTTTTCTCCGGAATGCCGAAAAGGATCACCGCCGGGATGCCCAGGCCGTGTATGCGTTTACACTCCTCCACCAGAAGGTCGACGGAGTAGCGGGCCACCCCGGGCATGGAGCCCACGTCTTCTTTTATGCCGCTGCCGTGGCACACGAACATGGGATAAATCAGGTCGTTAACCGTAAGGGTGGTCTCGGCCACCATATCGCGCAGGGCTTCATTGCGCCTTAAGCGCCGCATGCGCACGATGGGGAAGGACATTTCCGCGCCTCCATAAAGATTAAGCAATATAAGTGGGTTCAGTATTACCCCATGGGGGGTGAGGGGTCAATGGGGGAGGATAAGCGGTTCGGAAAAGAAAACTTTCTGGCTACAACCCCCTCATGGAGTGTATTCGACGCTCCATGAGCCCCTCTCCTGCCTTTCACGTGTTTGCTCTCCTGGCTGTTGGAGGGTGTCCTGATGGTGGGGGTTAACGCAGCAAAACTGACGGAAACTGGTCTCACTGTTCTTGCGGAAAAGCCCCAAGATAGAAAAAAAGGAACTTTTTCGCTATTTCAAGTGGACTGTTGCCCCGGCGCATAGCTGGTCCAAAGCTATCCCGGTGGCCATGAAAACGCCGAAACCCTTTGAGGCCCCTTTCGTAGCCTTGCCGGAGATGGTAGCGTGATGTCATGAGTCCTCATTAGTTTGAGTGTAAGATTCCTTAATAAGTTCAATGTATTTCGCTAAATGCTCCAGATCTTTGCTTGTAATTGTATCTCCTATGAGGTTTATCTCAGCAACCAGTCCTCTGCTGAGAAGCGGTAGGCGGATTGTCTCGAAATTTTTCTTCTGCGAGTTGCATTGGTTTTGATCAGATACAGGCACGTTGCCCGCGTCAATCTCCGGTTCGTTGTCTGACTTTACTTGAACGTTTTGTGGTTCTGTATTGGATTTTAATCCTTTAATGATTGCACGACTAACCCGGTAGGCTTTGATTACTTTGTCTGCGGCTTCATCTATGAACTGCTTTTCAGCAGTCAGATAATATTTGATATTCTCATCAGATGCTTCGGGAAATTTTTCGTATATCTCTCGAAAAACGGGGGGTAGAAGAGCAGCCTCTTGTAACGCCCGTCTATACTCAGTTTTTTCGGGTGAATATGTTACTAATGCTATCGCTCGTTCGCTTAGCTTAACTCCTTGGCTGCTTGAAGTTAATAATCCAAACTGTATTAATGCACTAAGTGTTCTTGTGGCGGGACCGGTCTTGCCAGAGTATCCAAGAGCTAAAAAAGCCACATCTCTTGCAGCGACAGACATTTTTTCTTTTTTGTAGAATTTTTCAATATAACCTAATGCATCCTTAATATTAATATACGGGTATTTGGGACTTCTCGTCATAGATCTGACCATTACACTCCTCCTTTAAACTGTTCTAATATAGAGTAAGTTAAGCTGGTGCTGGTGTCAAGAGAGATAATTGCAAAATTTTAACTACTATGACTTGATCAAAATCTCTAGATGTGTTAAAAAATAACTGGCCGCAGCGATGCAGCGCCACGGCCAGTACTTAATAGGCTCAATGGGTGAATCCAACTCCTCCCGTAAGAGCCTTGCGTGTGGAAACGCTATAATTGTATAACAACAATAAGTTAGCTTTCTTCCGTACTAATGTCAACTAAATATAGAGTTGGAGAAGGAGACGCGCATGAAAGCGTCCAAACGGAAGAACGGGAGGCGCCTGATCTTCAGACCCTGGCGTCGGACCAAGAACGGCCGCATTTTGTGGGCCAGAGCATACGGGCTCCGGGCATGGCCTATTTGGGTTGATGACTAACCGCTTAGGGGGCTGGCCTTCGGGCCGGCCCCTTATCACCCTTATCAATATCCAGTTTTTTTTGGGTAGTTGCTCTCTGCCCCCCCTCACTCCAGCATCAGCCTCCCGCCCACCGGGAGCACCTTGAGCCGCTCTTTCAGCCAGGGGTCTTGATCCGCCGCCTTTTGCAGCACATGGGAGGGGTAAGAGGCCGGTTCATCGCCCAGGGCCAGGACCCCGGATTGGCTGGGCACCAGATAGCGGGCCCCGAGGTCCTTGAAGGCCTGGATGGCCTCGGGCGGGTTCATGTGGGCGTAGTGCATGAACCAGCGCGGGGCAAAGGCCCCCACCCCGATCAGGGCCGCGTCGATGCCCGGGAACCTGCGGCCGTATTCCCTGAACCCGATGAAATAGCCCGAATCAGCCCCAAAATACACCTTTTTGCCCTCGGCCTCGATCAGGTATGAAGCCCACAAACTGCTGTTGACGGACGTGAACATGCGCCGCGACCAGTGCTGCACCGGCAGGCTGGTGATGCGCACCCCGTCAACGGTGCGGCTTTTCCACCAGTCAAGCTCCACAACCCGCCCGGCCCCCAGTCCGCGCAGGAATTCGCCCAGCCCCGGCGGGCAGATGAAAAGGCTGGCCTGATCCTTTAGGGCCCCGATGCTGTCTTCATCCAGGTGGTCATAGTGATTATGGCTGATCAACACTATCAGGCCGGGGGGCAGGGCCTCGGAGCCAAAGGCGGGGGGCACCTTGCGTTTGGGCAGCAGGGCCCGGTCCGAGAAAAAAGGATCGGTGACCAGCACCTTGCCCCCCATCTGGATCACATAGGTGGCATGCCCCACCCAGGTTATGGAGGGAGGTGATTGGGGATCGAGCAGATAGAGCGGGTCATTCTGGATGCGCTCAGCCGGAGGAAAGCGGGACTTGGTTGCTTTAATGGAGTTTCGGGACAGCACCCAGCGGAAAAAGTCCGTGGCGCCCCGCTGCTGGCGCTGCCAGGGATTGAAATATTTGCCGTCCTTGTCTTTGTGGGGGGCGTAAAGATCGCTGACCTTTTGGGCCTCTATCTTTTTACGCCAGGCAGCTTCATCAAAGGGCCGGGGGGCCATGCAGCCGATCAGGCCCGTTGCCAAAAGGATCAAAACCGCCGCCAATATCATTCTGGCCATACAACCTCCCGCGCCAATCACCAGCCGCCGAGGCGTTATGCGGGGCGGTCCGGCCTACACCCAATCTAATCACTGCAGATACTCAAGGCAACCCGCCGGTATCCAAGCCGAAGATTACCCAAAACGGGTTTTGCGCCCGTCTGGGCCGGGACCGGCGGCGGGGAAAAAGGCTTGGCCCGCCCCATTGGATTGACGGACCGCATGCCCTAAGATACCCTGCCTTTTAAATAGGGAGTAATATTCAATAGCATGAGCCATACCGTCTCGCCATTTGAGATAAAAAACGTCCGCCTGTTCATCGCCTTCAAGGTGTTTTTCAACTCGCGGTTTTACTATCCGGTCCTTGCCATCATGTTTCTGGATTTCGGCTTGAGTCTTTCCCAGTTCGCCCTTTTGAACGCGGCCTGGGCCGTATCCATCGTCTGCCTGGAGGTGCCCTCGGGCGCTCTGGCCGATGTGATCGGCAGGCGCAAGCTCATGGTGCTGGCCGGGGTCTTGATGGTCATCGAGCTGGCCCTGTTGTGCTTCGCCCCCCGGGGCAATGCGGATCTTTTATTCGGCATCTTTTTGGTCAACCGGGTGCTCAGCGGGGCAGCCGAGGCCGCGGCCAGCGGCGCGGACGAGGCCATCGCCTATGACTCCTTGAAGGCCGAGGGCAACGAAGAGGACTGGGATCTGGTGCTGCGCCGCCAGGTGCGCATGGAATCCCTAACCCGCATCGGCTCCACCCTTTTGGGCGCGGCGGTGTATGACGCGGTGCTGATGCAGTCCGCTTCGGACTACCTGGGCCTGGGCATCAGCTTCAGCCAGGATGTCACCTTGCGCCTGCCGCTTTTTCTCACCTTCATGATGGCTCTATGCACCCTTTATGTTGTGCTGCAGATCAAGGAGCCCCCAGCCCCGCAGTCTGATGCCGCCGGCAGCCCTGACGGCGGCATATGGGAGATCTCCAAGGAGGCATTCCGGGTCACCTTCCAGGCCGGACGCTGGATACTGAAAACCCCCTTCGCCATGATGATCATCCTGGGCGGGCTGTTTTTCGACCACATAATGCGCATGCTGGGCACCATGAACAGCCAATATTTCCGGCTCATCGATCTGCCCGAGGCCAGCTATGGGCTCATAGGCTCGGCGCGCTCCCTCTTGGGTCTTTTGGTGCCGTCGCTGGCCGTGCTGATGCTGCGCCGCTTCACTCCGCAAAAGAACCTGTTCATCATAGCGCCCCTGGCATTTTTGGGCCTGTACGGCATGACCTTTTTCTGGCCCTATTGGGGATTGGCTCCGCTGTTCCTTTTGGCTGTGGTGATGCAGTTCGTGTCCATGGCGGTCAGTTTTTACTTGAACCGCATCACCCGCTCCAGCCAGCGGGCCACGGTGCTCAGCTTCAAGGGGCTGTCCTTCAACCTTGCTTACGGCTTGATAGGTGTCATGTACGCCGTTTTGCTGGCCCATTTAAAGGGCAAAGACGGCGGAGCCCTTCGGGAGGCCGCCGAGACCGGCAGGGTGTTCATAGAGTCGGTGGGCTGGTTCCCTTGGTATTTCCTGGCCATGTTCGCGGGCCTGTTGCTGTTTGGGGCGTATATCCTGCACAATTCTGACAATCACCGGCAAGCGGGCTGAAAACAAAGCTTCAGGCCGCTTGCCTTTCGCTGGGTAATAGCCAGGTGAAGCAAAGCGCGGCGGCCGCAATCACAGCCGTGGCCGCAAAGGCCCAGAAAAAGGTGCCGCTGATTCCCTGGCTCCAGCCGGCCAGATAGCTGCTGGCGATGGAGCTCAAGCCCAAAACCAGGCAGCCCGCCCCGGTCACTTGGTTCGATTCTTTGGGGCTGACTGTTTTGGTCAGATAGGCCGGGTGCAAGGCGAAGATGGACGCCACCGAGATTCCAAATGATGCGGCGGAGAGCGGAAACAGCCAGCGCATCTGTGGAAAGCACATCACCAGCCCGGCTGTAAAACTCAGCACATACACCACGGACATGCCCGTCCTGAGCCCCAAGCGGTCCGAAATGAAACCCAGGATCAGGCCGGCGGTCAGGCCGGCGGCCCCAACCACGGTCCAAAGCTCCTGGGCGGCCGCCAGCCCCAGCCCCAGCTCATCCCGGATATAGGGGGAAAGATAGATGGCATAGGGCCAGTAGCCCAGACCGGCCAGAGCGAACAGGATCAAAATCCGCCAGTGCCTGCGGATGAGCAGGGAGACCGGCAGCGTGGGGCCCGAACCCGTTGCCGCTCCGCCGGCTGAGCCCGCCCGCTTCATCATGCCCAGCCGCCGGACCCAGTGCCAGCCGGTCAAGGCCGCCAGGGCGGTAATCCCAAAGCAGACCAGCCATACGCTGCGCCAGCCATGGTGATGCAGCAGATACGGCACCAGGTATCCGTTCATGATCATAAAATAGGATGCCCCGCTGCAGGTCAAGGCCAGCACCATGGACCGGTATCTGGGGTTCACATGTTCGGCAACCAGTCCGGTCACGGGCACCCAGGCCAGAGACTGGCACATGCGGCCCACCCCCAGCAGAATGCTGATTATCCATCCGGTTTGAGCCAGGGAAAGCCCCAGCAGGGCGGCAGCGGAAAACCATACCGAAAAGATCAAGACCCGCCCGCCGCCGAAACGCAGGGCCAGGGGGGCGGCCAGAACAGAGCCTATTAAGTACCCGATGTGGGATAGCCCGGTTATCCAGCCCGCCCCGGTGTAGCTGAAGGCCAGATCAGACTTCATATCCGGAAGCAGCATGGAAAACAGATACACCCCAAACCCATAGAGCACACCCAGCATGGCTGAGAATATGATTGCAACGAGAGCGGTCGCCGGTCCGGCAAGCCAGTGCGGCGTGCGGGGCTCCATGCTTTTCGGGGCGCTCATCCAGGCCCCTGGCGCCGTTTCGCGGCATGGCTTGCACAGATCAGGCATGAAGCGTCAGGGCTCAATGGCCCTGGATTTTCACCGGAGTGATAACAGTGTATGATTTCTGGGCTATTACATCGCGCAAGATGGTCTCCACCTTGTATCTGCCCGGCGGAAGTCCGGCCAGGGATATGGTGAAGGTGAGGGGGAAGCGGTCGGGGAACTGGTGGGTTTCTTCGCCGAACCTGCCAAATGAGCGCCGTCCGCCCACCACCCGGCCCCAGGCGTCCACCAGGTTGAAGTCGGCGGAGAGCCGGTAGCGGTACAGCCCTTTTTCCTTGTCATGCACCACTTTGAAGCCCACCGGCTCCATGTAAATGATCAGCGGTTCACCCGGCTGGTAAACATTGTCCACCCGTTTCACATAGCGGCCATAACCCGTGGGCGCGGCGGCGGTGAGGTGCACATTCAGGGCCGTGAAAGGAAAACTGGCCCAGGCCGCGGCGGTGGCGTCTTTCAGGGCCTGCAGGGTTTTGGCCGGATCATTGTTCTTGAGCCCCATGCGCGCCCGGTCCAATGACTGTTCAAATTCCCGGTCGGCCCGGGCCGGCGACCCAACCAGGCAGCATATGAGGGTTATGCAAAGGATGAGCCTTTTCATCATCAATCCTTTATACCCAGGTTCAATTCCCGCAAGCGGGAGTATTTGGTCAGGGTGTAGAGCGACTCCAGGCGGGCAGCAAGATAGCCTTCATAGCCGTCCAAAAGACCCAGGCGCAAAAAGTAGCGGCTGATAAAAGCCCAGGCCGCATGGCCCCAGGCTCCCGGTCCGCTTATCTGCTTGCCCCGTGCGTGCATTTCCTCCGCCGCCTGGGCTGAATAGCGCTCCATGCGGATCAGGTAGTCTGCAATGCTGTTATAAGAATGATGCTCCACATATCCGGCCAGCCTGCCAACCGGTCCGCTGACCTCCAACCGCTCGTGCACCTCCCGTTGGGGCCATGTTGCAGAGCCGCGCTTATACATGCGCAAATGATGTTCCGGGAAAAATCCGCCGTGACGCAAAAAGCGGCCAAAGAAAAACACCTTGTAGCTTAGCTCATAGGCGGTGCAGTTTGGCGGCGGCGCTTGTTTGAAGCGGATAAGCTCCGCCTGTAACTCCGGGTCCGGGCGTTCATCCGCATCCAGAAAAATGATCCACTCCGAAGTGCACAATGACGCGCAATGGTTGCGCTGGTCGGCATACCCCGTGAAATCCCGCTGCTCCCAAACCGCTCCAGCCTGATCCAAAAGTTCTGTGGTGCGGTCCGTGGAGCCGGAATCCACCGCCGCTATCTGGTCGGCAAAGGTGTGCACCGCTTCCAGCCAAGCCGGAAGGTTGGATTCTTCATTCTTGCATATCAAAGCGGCGCTGATGGTAGCCATGGGAACAGCATACTACACAGTGGAAAGGGTGCGGGTAAGTTTGATCCGCAGATCCAATAAATCATCTTTGCGCTTTACGATTATTCTGGGTGTGTATTTACGGTCCGCACCCTGGTTCAAAAGGCCGGGCCGGGTGGTGCAGGCGGCCAGAAACCCGGCCTCCTGCACGGCTTTGGCCGCGCGCGCATTGCAGTTGCCATAGGGATAGCTGAACACCCGGGCGGGGTGTCCCAGGATATCGCTCAAGGCTTTCTGGCAGCCCACCACTTCCCGCACCAGGGATTTGGCGTCCACGCGGGTGAGGTCTTTATGGGTGTGGGAATGGCCCCCGAATTCAACCCCCCTGGCGGCCAGTTCCTTGACCAGATTGCGGGAGAGCATCAGCTCCTTGGGCTCGCCCTTGTCCAGATCAAAATCGTTGTGGCCGTCCAAGGCCCCGGTGATCAGAAACACGGTGGCGGTCATGCCCCTGGAGCGCAGATGGGGCCAGGCCTGGTCAAAAAAATCCGCGTAGCCGTCGTCAAAGGTTATGACCACCGGGTTGGGGGGGCAGTAGGGGCTCAGGGCGGTGCTCAGGGTGACTGATTCATAGCCGAGCTTATGCAAAAGATCCAGCTGTTTGGCGAAGCGGTGCGGGGATACGCGCAGTTTGGGCAGAGAGGTGCCGTTCAATTCATCGGTGACATGGTGGTACATCAAGATGGGAATGCCTTTTTGTCGGCGCCGCCACCAGGTATAGCGCAGTGAAAAGCCCAGTCCGGCCAGGGCCAGAGCTCCTCCCGCCCAGTACAGCATCATGCACCCTCCGCCATATCACCGGCCAGCGCCCGTACATACACCGCTTCGGTGGCCTCCAGCATGGCGTCACGCCCGTATTGCGCCAGCACCATTTTACGGCCGGCCTTGCCCAGACTGCGGGCCAGTGCGGGGTCATCCAGCAGGCGCTCAACTGCGGCCACCACCGGCTCCAGCCGGCCGGGCGGCACCAGGAGCCCGGTTTTTTCATGCCGAACGATCTCCGCGGTGGCTCCGGCATCGCTGCCCACCACGGCCCTTTCAGCCGAAAGCTCCTGCAGCACGGCTTGGGAAACGCCCTCGGCCTTGTCACTTAATAGCACACAAACCGTGCAAAGCCTCAAAATACGTTCCACATCTTCGCGGTGCCCGGTCATGACGACCCGGGGACGCAGCTTCATTTCATCCAGCTGCTTGACGATTTGATCTTTAATCGGGCCGTCGCCCGCTATGATGAAGCGGGTTTCAGGATGCCGGGCCGCAATCTCCCCGGCCATTTTGCAAAACAGATCGTGGCGCTTCCAGGAGCGCAGCACCGCCACATAGGCCACCACCGGCGAGCCCGGTTCTATGCCGAACTCGGCATACAGTTCGGGGTCCGGCGGTCCGGGGCTGTAGCGCCCGGTATCCACTCCTGTGGGTATGCTCACCACCCGCCGGGCGGGCAGGCCATAGTCCTCCACCAGGTGCCGCCTAATTGCCTCGCCAGTGGTTATCACAGCCCTGGGCAGCTTGTACACAATGTTGAGGGGGTTGGTGTTCACCTTGACGCTGAGGTGCCGGGTGCGTATGCAGGCCGCTCCGGCCAGGGGCGCGGCCATGCCGCCCAGCCAGGAGTCCACCGAAGAGTGGGTATGCACGATATTAAAGCCGCCCCGTTTGATCAGGCTCCTGAGGCCCATCAAAGCGGACAGGTCCCATGGCCCGGCCATGGGCAAGGGATGAAAAACCAGCCCGTCCGCCTCGCAGCGCTTGCGCAGTTTTCCATCCGGGCAGCCGGCCAGTTCCACCCGGTGCCCCCGCTGGACCATGCCGAGGCATTCATCCCAGATGCGGATTTCCTGGCCGCCCCAGCCATTGGACCATTCGGTATGTAACACATTAAAAGTAGTCACGAAGGCATGTTTACGTGAGCCGGAGCCTCCCGTCAAGCACTGCGGTTTGACAGCCATGCCGGCTGGATGCATACTAGGTGGCATTATGCAGCCGGATAGAGAAAAGAATTTACAGGGCCTGGGCCGGCGCTTGGGCTATAATTTTAGTAATATTAGCCTGTTGGATCACGCTCTCATGCATTCATCCTATGTGCATGAGAACGCGGGAAATCATTATGACTCCAATGAGCGCCTGGAGTTTTTGGGTGATGCGGTTTTGGAATTGTGCGTCAGCCAGCTTTTGTTCAGCCGGTTTCCCGAATCTGATGAAGGGGCCATGAGCAAGGCCCGCAGCTCTTTGGTGAATGAGGCCCAGTTGGCCCAGGCCGCCCGGGGTCTGGAACTGGGGACTTTCTTGCTTCTGGGCCGGGGGGAAGACATCCAAAACGGACGGGACAAACCCAGCCTTTTGGCCGATGCCATGGAGGCCGTTTTCGCCGCCATCTATCTGGATGGAGGTCTGGAAGCCGCCCGAACGGTAGTGATTGCCTTATTGGAGCCCCGGCTTGACATGGCCATGCAGCGCGCATCCCGCAAGGACTTCAAGACCCGCATCCAGGAAAAGGTGCAGGAGCAGCTCCACGTCACCCCACGATATAAGCTGTTGGAGACCACCGGACCGGATCACGACAAGTTTTTCCGGGTGGCCCTGGTGGTGCAGGGCAGGGAACTCGCCCATGGGTCAGGCAAATCCAAAAAAGAAGCCGAACAGCAGGCGGCCAAACAAGGCCTGCTGCTGATCCAAGAAGGTCTGGATCTAGCTTCGGATACAGATCAGCCCACGCCCAAAAGCGGGCCGCATCCACACATCACGTGCCTAATGTGAAATTTGTGAATTTTAAATTTGCACATTCGAATTTTCGAATTTTAAAGTGCTTCCTGTGATAACCTTGGCCAGCTTGAGGTGAAAATGATTTATTTTTTTAAAAAACATTCACATGTTTTTTCTAGTTTTTACTTGCAATTAACCGCATGATTCACTATTATCTGCCTGCAGTTGCAAGAATGTCTTGCCTGTGGCATATAATTTGCTCTAATATCCGAGTGAAAGAATTCAAACCTTAGGTCAAAGCCAAACCTAGCCGCGAGGCAGGGACGGAAAGCCAACGGATCTCCAACAGATAAGAGATGGCCGGGTTGCCCTAAAATCGGGTGACACCGGCTTATTTTAATTGGGGGAGTGACAGCGTTGCGCATTGATGGACGGATTGGGCATCTTGTTTAAACAATTAACATCAAACACCGCCCAAACAGCTTAATGCAAAAACTGCGACGGCAATGCCAGCTCCAAGCACATGGGAGGGAGTGATGAACAAAAACGTATTCATAGCTATTGTGGCGGCTTTTCTAGTGGCCCTTGTGGTGCCTGGCGCACAAGCTGCGTACATCGATTTTGAAGATTCGGCTTGGAGCGCTGCTGCGGGAAACCAGTCTTTCAGTTCCACCAGCCTTACGGGAGGCACGATTCCCGGCGCCCCCGGCGTGTCGCTGGTTTTGGACGCCTTGGTAGACCCCGCTTCACTTGGGGATCCAGTACTGACCTGGCAGAACCCGGACGGCATCGGAATCGACCTGCTTGGGGATAACGACGAAATTGATACAGAACTTAATGAGGGGGTGGAAACGCTCTCGGTTACGTTCGGTCAGACAACAACCCTGACCAGTTTCACGGTAAGCGATTTGTTCGACGAAAACAGTGCGCTTGAAGTGGGCTGGTATCGAACCCGCACCGGCACAGTCTGGTCCGACTGGGTGTTATTTACCGCCACGGCCGGCAACACCCAGGCTGCGAGTAACGGGTATTCGACTGTGGCCGTTGGCCTGGACGTGGACCAGATCAATTTTAAAGCCGACAGCGGCATCACAAATGGATATACAGACAACGATTTCTCCCTGGCCGGCTTAACAACTTCAGCCGGAGGCGAGACCCCCGAGCCCGGCACCATGCTGCTGTTCGGTTCAGCCGCGGGCCTCATAGGCTTTGTACGCCGCCGCAAGGCCAACAAGGCGAAACGGCAGTAAGCCCATATGGACTCATAGTCCATGGGATGGCCGCAAGCGGCCATTGCACATCACTCATCAACAATAGCCAGTCCGCTCCGGCCCCGCAGTCCGGAGCGGACTGATCTGTTTTATGGCTTTGTCAGGCCCTTCCCGGCATCTTTTGGCCACACAGCAACCCATTCATGTTAAAATTAAATCACGTCTTTAACTCTCAGCCACCATCCTTTGCAAAAACACCAGCCGTTTTGGGCTGCAGGTGAAGGCTATATAAACACAGCCAAGCTTGGCGCAGACGGCAAAAGGCCGGCCCCAGGCTCATGCATGACCGGTGAGTAGGCAATGGCACAGGTTCTGATCATAGACGACGATGAGCTGTTTTGTGAGCTGTTGGCCATAAAGGCCAAAGAGCTGGGCACGGTTGCGGTTGAGGCTCACACCCTGGATCAGGGCTGGAAAATGGCTTCTGCAAAGCCGTTTGACGTGGTTTTTCTGGATGTGCGCCTGCCTGACGGCAACGGCCTTGATCTTTTGCCCAAGCTGAAACAGACCAGTGCCGCGCCCGAAGTGATCATCATCACCGGCGCCGGCGATGCAGACGGCGCGGAGCTGGCCATAAAAAGCGGGGCTTGGGATTATGTGGAAAAAGGCTCGTTTTCCCTGAAGGACATGAGCCTTATCTTGAGCCGCGCCCTGCAATACCGCAAAGAAAAATCATCCTCCAAGCTTCCCCTGGCCCTCAAGCGCGAAGGCATTGTGGGCAAGTCCCAGCCCATGCAGGCCTGTTACGATCTTTTGGCCCAGGCTTCGGCCAGTGAAGCCAACGTGCTCATAACCGGTGAAACCGGCACCGGCAAAGAACTGTTTGCCCGGTCGGTTCACCAAAACAGCAAGCGGGCCTCGGGCCGGTTCGTGGTGGTGGATTGCGCGGCTATCCCTGACTCCCTGGTGGAAAACCTGTTGTTCGGCCACCAGCGGGGCACCTTCACCGGGGCCGACCGCTCCCGCAAAGGGCTGATTGAGCAAGCCCACAGCGGGTCGCTCTTTTTGGACGAAGTGGGCGAGTTGCCTATGAGCATGCAAAAGGCCTTTTTGCGGGTGTTGCAGGAAAAGCGTTTCCGCCCCTTGGGCTCCACCAGCGAGATTGAGAGCGATTTCCGCCTGGTGGCCGCCACCAACCGCGACCTGGAGGAGATGGCCCAGCAGGGTAATTTCAGAAAGGATCTGCTTTTCAGACTGCGTTCCTTGACCATGGAACTGCCGTCCCTGCGGGAGCGCCTGGATGATATGCGTGATCTGGTGGTGCATCATGTGGACCGGATTTGTTCACGTTTTGATATACGCAACAAGGGCTTTGACACAGAATTTGTGGAGTCCTTGAAGCATTACTCCTGGCCGGGCAACGTTCGTGAATTGGTCAACACCCTGGAGCAGGCCATTGCCACTGCCCAGGAATCCCCCACCTTGTTCCCGCACCATTTGCCGGAGAGGATACGCATCTCTTCAGCCAGGGCGTCGCTGGAGAAAGACTCCGCCAAACCTCCCCTGGAGACCGAACCGCCCGGGACGGCTTCTGCGCTGGCTGCGGATTCAGGCCAGGATGCGGCTGCCGTCCAGCCCGTGGAGCCGGAGCCGGAAACAGCGCCGGAGGACTTCAGGAAACCTGAACCGGAATGGGAAGACCTGAACCAGCTTCCGCCCTGGAAGGAGTACCTGAAAGCCGAAGCGTCCGAAGCGGAGAAGCGCTATCTGTTGAGGCTGTTGAAAGAGTGCGGGGGGGATGTGGCCGAAGCCTGCAAGATCGCGGGGCTCTCCCGCTCCACCCTTTATCATCATCTGAAAAAATATCACATTTCCACCCGGAACCCAGACCGCCTGGCCTGATGCATAACAGACCGGCGCTGAAAGTCCTATATCATCGGACAACAGGGGGCAGTTTTTTGGGAACCATTCGGATTTAGTCCTATCAGATCGGACTAACAGGGACGCCGCAGCCCTGCATTACTAATACCTCTGCAATTCCAATTTTTGTATTCACAAAACATCTATCAGTAATTATTGACTATATAAAAATAAACCACATTTGGCACGGGGCTTGAATACTCAGGGTTCAAGAGCAATCAACCTGATTTAACATCTGGTAACTGGTCAGGAAGGCTTGAGATTTATGAGGTTGGTACTGTTTGCCCCCCAGGGAAGTGATACTGCCGGCGGTCTTAACAGGCTGGTTGGCAGACTGGTTCCGGCCAGAGACATCATTGCTTGCGACACCATTGAATCCCTGGAATATAACCTGCGCACGCCGTCCAATCGGCCTGCGTTGGCCATCTTCATGCCCTCAAGTTTCGAAAACCTCATGGAGTTAGTGGATCTCGGGTGGATGCTTCAAGATTGCCGCACCATTGTGATTCTGCCCGACCGCGACAACAGCACCGTTACAATGGGTCATTTGCTCCGGCCAAGCTTTCTCACCTTCAAGGATTGCGACATCAATGAGGTGGGGGCGGTTTTGACAAACATCATGCACAACACCGCCGCCCTCACCAGCCTGGCCCCTTTTGAGAGCGGCACGGAGCAAAGCTCCTTTATTAATGCAAAATAGCCTCCCTCCCCCGGGACCCCAGGCGGGCATCATGATTACACAGCTTTGAGCTTCCGCCTGGGGCCCTTTCAACATAACCGCCCCGCACGATACCGCAGCCTCCGGATACAGCGGGATTTTGGCCGTGCTGAAATTCACCGCCATTCTGTGTCCTAAGTGTGAACAAATCGGATTATTGTCCGAACTGATCGTACAATGTCCCCGGAATTCGGACAGATAGACTTGCTGGCCTGACCTTGCCACAAGTTACGGCACAGGAGATATTTTAATATCTATTTGATTACATATAGATAAATCAGATGCAAAAAGACTTGGCACATTAATTGCTCCAATAGTTCACAGCAGCGGGTAACCAGGATCATCACCCGTATTGAGGCATGAAAGTCTCAATTCTTGAAGATGGCTTATACTGCTTTTCCGGTTCATGCTTGCGGCGCGAAGCATCCAGATTAATCAACCTGATGCGCTGTGCTGCAGCATGACAGATCAGAAGCCATGGACCTGGAAAGCAGTCCGCGCTCAAAGCGCAAACGGCCTGCTCAAGCCATCTTCAAAGCCCGGCCAGCAACGGTTGAGTGGAATTTGTTTGGGCAGTGATCAGCCAAGTCATATGCAACCGGATTGATTGGTTTCACATCTGTATACCACTATTTAGGCCAACCGCCGCTGCCAAGTTTTGAAACCCAGCGCCGTTTACAGCATCGATGAAGCGGAGGCGGAAGCAAGCAACAGCATGATAATCACCCCGCCTCCCAAAACTTGGCAACAACCGCGCTCCGGCGCTTTGGTTTGAAAAACATTTCTCTCCTCCAGGCTCCCCAGGTGAACAACTTGATTTGGCAGATTTTGATCTCACCTGGGGTCTTTTTCTGGAAATTTTCGGATAACATATTAAGATAAATGAAATTTTTATGGATAAACCCGTTCTATTGGCAGGTAGCACCTGTAGTATAATAGGTTTACTTCCTGAAATTAAGCCTTGCTTTCGCTTTAATCTAAGGTTAATAAAACGTGTGCAACAAGGCACAAACACTCCCTTTTAGGGAAAAGCAGCCGGTCCCGTTCCGCTGAAAGACAGCGGGTGGGCCTATCGTCGATTGGAAGACTTGTCCAAACATAAGATGCAGGCGGCCTAAACTGTCAGACAGTTTAGGGCTCCTGTTTGATTCCACACCATGGTGGGGAAGGATACCTTATGGCCTTGGCAGACATTATCAAATCCAAGGATTTTGCGGTGATCGCCGAGATGACCACTCCCAAGGGCGTGGATATCTCCGAATTCGTTGAAAACGCCCGCCACCTGAAAGGCAGGGCCGATGCGGTGCTTTTGCCCGATATGGACTTTGCGGTAATGCGCATGTCCGCCCTGGCCGGGGCGGTGGTCCTCAAAGAGCAGGGCATGGAGCCCATCGTGCAGTTCTGCTGTCGCGACCGCAACCGGCTCAGCCTGCAAGGCGACCTGTTGGGTGCCCATGTGCTGGGCGTGGAAAACGTCATGGCCGTTAAGGGCCACCCGGTGGAGATGGGCGACCATCTGGACACCAAGGGGGTCTACGACCTGGATGTGCCCGGTTTCGTGGAAGCCGTAAGCCAGCTTGCCGCGGGCCGCGATCTGGGCGGACGCGAGCTGAAAGGCGCGCCCAAGTTCTGTATGGGCGTGCGGCTGGAGCCCTTTGGCGATGAGGCCGAAGCCGATCTGCGCATCAGCGAGGCCAAGCAGGCCGTGGACAAGGGCGCCGCTTATGTGATCGCTCCCTGGGTCTTTGACTTGGCTGCCTTTGAGGGCTTTATGGCCAAAGCCTCCGGTTTGGGGGCGCCGGTCATAGCCAGCGTCATGCTGCTGAAGAGCGTGGGCATGGCCCGCTACCTCAATCAGAACCTGCCCGGCGTGGCCATCAGCGAAGACACCATCCGCCGTATCCGCGGGGCTGCGGACCGGCCCGGCGAATGCGTCAAGATTGCTGCCGAAACGGTTAAGGGCCTCAAGTCCCTTTGCGGCGGCGCACTCTTGGTGAGCAGCGGCTGGGAAGACCGGCTGCCCGAAATACTGAGCGCGGCCGGCTACTAAAAGACTCCGCCGGATATTTATGGCTGCCCAGCCGATCCCCATTTTTTGGGGCGGGCGGCAATCTGAGATGCCACTGTATGATAATTGAGGTCACTCATGGATAATAAAAAAGCCAACTCGGTACTGGTGGTTGGCGGCGGAATCGCCGGCATCAAAGCCAGCCTGGATTTGGCCGAGGCCGGACGAAAAGTCTACATTATAGACTCTTCGCCCAGTTTGGGCGGTTATCTGCCCCTGTTGGACCGGCAATTCCCGACCAATGACTGTCAGATATGTTTCCTTTCGCCCGAACTGGCCAAGACCGGCTATGAGCTGGACATCGAGGTTCTGCCTCTGACCCGGATCAACAGCCTTGAAGGCCAAAAAGGCGAATTCACGGCAAGCATAACCACCCAGCCCCGCTACATAGACGTTGACAAATGCACCGCCTGCGGAGACTGTGTTGACGCCGCCCCGGGCGGCGCGGTGAGCTTCACCCCCGGGCTGGATCACCGTTCGCCGACCTGTATGCGCTATCCCACCGCAACCCCCCAGGCCTTCGCCATAGACAAGGAAAAGCTGAACGGCGAGACCGAATGGACCAAGGTGTGCGCGGCGGATGCCATCGACCTGGAGCAAAAGGCCGTCACCCGCGAGGTTGAGGTGGGCAGCGTGATTTTGTCCACCGGCGCGGAACTTTTCGACCCCAGCAAACTGGACCAACTGAGCTACACCCGTTTCCCGGATGTGGTCACAAGTCTGGAATTCGAGCGCATCATGAGCGCGGCCGGCCCCACCGGCGGGCGCTTTGCCCGTCCCAGCGACGGCAAAGAGCCCAAGCGCATCGGCTGGGTGCAGTGCGTGGGCAGCCGCAGCGTGGTGGAACCGGCCAAGCCTTACTGCTCCAGCATCTGCTGTATGTTCGCCATGAAAGAGGCCGCCTGGGCCAAGGAACACTTTGCCGATGATCTGGACGCCACGGTCTTTTATATGGACATGCGCCCCATGGGCAAAGACTACGAGCAGTATTACCAGCGGGTCAAAAACGAGCTGGACGTGAACTTCATACGCTGCCGTCCCCATACCGTCACCCGGGACAATGAGACCGGAGAACTGCTCCTGGAGTACTTGGACCCCGAGGGCCAGCCCCAGCAAGCCCGCCTGGACATGCTGGTCCTGGCCACCGGCTTTGTGGCCCCCTGCGACGCCCGGGCCACGGCTGATGTATTGGGAATAGACCTGGACGCCTACAACTTCGTTGCCACGGAAGACTTCGCACCGGTGGCCACCAGCAAGCCAGGGGTGTACGCCTGCGGCATGAGCCTGGGCCCCCGGGATATTCCGGACAGCATTATGCAGGCATCGGCCGCTGCGGCCCTGGCCAGCGAGGATTTGGACGCTCCGGCCGGAATAAGCCGGGAGGAGCAGTATCCCCCGGAAAAAGACCTGCGCGGTGAGGAGGCCAAGGTCGGCGTCTTCTTGAGCGACTTCGGCGGCACGGTGCGCAATGTCATAGACTTCGGCCTGGTGATCGACGCCCTGGGCAAGCAAAGCGGTGTGGATCACGTCGAGGAGCTGGAATATCTCTGGACCGCAGACGGAATCGCCAAAATGCAGGCGGTCATAGAGGAAAAAGGCCTCAACCGGGTTGTGGTCGCGGGCTGCTCCCTGCGGGCCCATGGCCCCATCTTCGCCGATGCGGTTCGCAAGACCGGCCTGAACAAGGCCTTTTTGGAACTGACCAACATCCGTGAGCAAGACGCCTGGGTGCATGGAAACGACCCGGCGGTCGCCACCACCAAGGCCATAGACCTGATCCGCATGAGCGTGGCCCATGTGCGGGCGGCTCAGCCCATCTATCCCTACCGGCAGGAGATCGGCCACACCGCCATGGTGGTGGGGGGCGGCGTGGCGGGCATGAGCGCCGCGCTTTCTCTGGCCAACCAGGGCGTGAAAGTGCACCTCATCGAGCGCGGCAAGGAGCTGGGCGGCATGGCCATGAAGCTGAAGCGCAGCCTGGACGGCTCGCCGGTGGCTCCCAAGGTGCAGGCCATGATAGAGGCGGTCAAGGGTCACGACCAAATAGAGGTGATCAGCGAAGCCTTTGTGGTGGATCACTCCGGCGAGCTGGGCGCTTTCAAAACCGGGGTGCAGTCCGGACCCGGCCTGTATTACCAGGAGATCGAACACGGTGTGACCATCCTGGCCACCGGCGCCAAGGCCTATGAGCCCACCGAATACCTGTACGGCCAGGACCTGCGTATCTTGACCCAGTACCAGCTTGAGGAGCTTTTGGCCAAGGGCGACGGCTCCGACGACACCCTGGATACGGTGGTCATGATCCAGTGCGTGGGCTCGCGCAATGAAAAAAATCCCTCCTGCGGCCGCATCTGCTGCCGTTCGGCGGTGAAAAACATAAACTGGATCAAGGAGTTTAAGCCCGAAGCCCAGGTGATAGTGCTTTACCGCGATATGCGCATGCCCTACACCGGAGAGGACGACTACCGCAGGGCCCGCGAAGACGGGGTCCTGTTCGTGCGCTACGAACCGGAGAACCCGCCCCAAGTGACCAAGGACGGCGACGAGCTCAGCGTGGGCTTCACCGATCCGATCCTGGGCCAGCAGCTGGTGGTCAATCCCAGCGCGCTGGTGCTCAGCGTGCCCCAGGTCGCTGTGGATGAGGACACCGAGGAGCTTGCCAGCATATTCCGCCTGCAGCGCAACGACACCGGCTTTTTGCTGGAAGATAACATCAAATGGAAACCGGTGGACAGCCCGGTGCCCGGGCTTTTCATGGCAGGCAGCGTTTTGGCTCCCAAGTCCATCAATGAAGCGGTCACCCAGGGCCTGGCCAGCGCCGGAAGGGCGCTTACGGTGCTTGCCCAGCACAGCAAGACCAAGGACACCCCGGTGGCCAAGGTCATCCCCGAGTACTGCGCGGCTTGTCTGGTCTGTGTGCGGGCCTGCCCCTTTGACGTGCCCTTCATCAACGCGGACGGCTACAGCGAGATAGACCCCAGCCTGTGCCAGGGCTGCGGCATTTGCGTGGCTGAGTGCCCGGCCAAAGCCATCCAGCTGCAAGGCTACTCCGACGACCAGATAATGGGCGCTACGGACGCACTATTGGAAGGAGTCCTCTAATGGCGGATTTCGAACCCATCATCGTCACGTTCGCTTGCAATTACTGCGCCTACACAGCGGCGGATATGGCCGGAACCATGCGGCTCAGCTATCCCCCCAACGTGAAGATCATCAAGGTCCCCTGCTCCGGCAAGGTGGACACCCTGCATCTGATGCATGCCTTGCAAAAGGGTGCGGACGGCGTCATGGTGGCCGGCTGCCTGATCGGTGATTGCCACTATGAAAAGGGCAATGTACGGGCCAGCAAACGGGTGCAGTATGTAAAAGACGAGCTTGCCGGTATAGGAATCGAACCCGAACGGGTTCAAATGATATATGTGAGCGCCGGGCAGGGCGAGCGTTTCGCCCAGCTGGCTTCTGAATTTACGGAAAAGGTTAGGGAATTGGGGCCCAACCCCATAAAGGCGGGCGCGGCGAAGTCTGCCGCCTAGTTTGGGCATGCACCAAAATGACATTTTGGCCCAAGGACAAGGCGGATGCATTTTGCAAAGCGGAGCATACTGATCAATATGTGAGCGTTTTCAAAAGCCAGACAACGCGGTAGTTGGGTTAAATGCACGTTTTCAACGACAAACAGGAAGCAATGTCATGATCACAGCGGAACGCAAACCGATCGAAGAGATCATGGAATACGTTGCACCTTACAGCAAGATACTGCTGGTGGGATGCAACGAGTGCGTCACCGTCTGCTACGCGGGCGGCCGCAAGGAAGTGGGGCTTTTGGCCTCTACACTCAGCATGGCCTTTTTGAAGCAAGGCAAAAAGATCCAGATCGACGAGCTCACCTTGGAGCGCCAGTGCGATCCCGAGTATGTAGAGGAACTGGCCAAAACCATCGACCAGTATGACGCGGTCTGTTCCATGGCCTGCGGCTGCGGAGTTCAGACCGTGGCGGCCCGCTACAAGGATATGCCGGTTTATCCCATGGTGAACACCGAGTTCTTCGGAGCCAGCGAGCGCCAAGGGGTCTGGCAGGAGGTGTGCCGGGGCTGCGGCAACTGCGTATTGGGCTACACCGGCGGGATTTGCCCGGTGGCCCGCTGTTCCAAGAGTCTGTTCAATGGTCCCTGCGGCGGATCGGACCACGGCGCCTGCGAGATCGACCCCAATGTGGACTGCGCATGGCAGCTGATCTGGGACCGCTTGAAGGCCCTCAAGCAGACGGACAATTATTTGAAGATCATGGAATGCCGCGACTGGCGCACCGGCGGCGGCGGCGGACCCCGTAAGATCGTGAGAGAGGACTTGATGTCATGAAAAGCGACAGCAATCTGGAAAAGGTCCTCGCGGCTGGCCACTTCGCGGTAACCGGCGAGTTGGGCCCCCCCAGGGGAAATGACGTCGAGGCGGTGGAAAAGAAGGCCAAACACCTGGTGGGCATCGTGGATGCGGTGAATATCACCGACAACCAGACCGCCATGGTGCGCATGTCCTCTTGGGCCACCTCGGTTATCGCCTTGAAGCTCGGCCTGGAGCCCAACTATCAGATGGTGTGCCGCGACCGCAACCGCCTGGCCATGCAGTCCGATATCCTGGGCGCCACCGCCCTGGGCATCAACACCATGCTGTGCCTGTCCGGCGACCACCCCAAGTTCGGCGACCATCCCGAAGCCCTGGGCGTGTTTGACATCGACAGCATCCAGCTGGTGGGCATGGTGGCCAAGATGCGCGATGAAGGCACTTTCTTGAGCGGCGCGGAGCTGAAAGGCTCGCCCAAGCTCTTCATCGGTGCGGCGGCAAATCCCTTTGGCGATCCCTTTGAGCTGCGGGTGATGCGCCTGGCCAAAAAGGTTCAGGCCGGGGCGGACTTCATCCAGACCCAGTGCATCTACAACATGAAGAAGTTCAAAGAGTACATGGCCATGGCGGTTGACATGGGGCTTACCGAGAAAACCGCCGTCTTGGCTGGCATTACTCCGCTCAAGAGCGGGGGCATGGCCAACTACATGGCCAACCGGGTGCCCGGTCTGGAAGTGCCCAAGGAGATCGTGGACCGCATCAAAGGGGTGCCCAAAGAGAACCAGGCCGAAGAGGGCATAAAGCTGCTTTGCGAGCAGATCCAAGAGCTGCAAGAGATCCCCGGCGTGGCCGGCGTGCATATCATGGCCATTGAGTGGGAACACAAGATGCCAGAGATCATGGAGCGCTCCGGGCTGCTGCCCCGGCCTGTGGTGTAATCAAGCGTGTTTTGCGCCGGAGCGGGCACCGTGACGGGTTCACTGGCCGAGGCGCAAGCGATTAGGAGGATATAATGGCCGATCCTAAATACATCCTGGTAGTGGACGACGATCCCGATTTGGTGGAAACCGTCTCCATGAACCTGGAAGCCAAAGGCTATGAGGTTGGCAAGGCCTTCGACGGCGTCGAGGCAGAAGAGAGCATCAAACAAAAACGCCCCGACTTGGTGGTGCTTGACGTTATGATGCCCCGCAAAAACGGCTATGAGCTGTGCGACCAGATGAAGCAGGATGATGATCTTAGGTCTATCCCCATTTTGATGCTTACCGCTGTGGGCTCTGCGGTGAACTCCACCAGCTACACCCATGTGGACGGAATGCAGATGGAGGCTGACGAGTACCTGGCCAAGCCGGTGGACATGGACCGCCTGATTGATATGGCGGCCGAGTTGTTGGCCTGAGACTGATGGGCCGGTCCCCGGGCTTTGGGCTTGGCTCCGGCCCTGGGGCGCCCGGCCTGAACAGCGGCCATGTGGCCCCCGGCGGGGTGTGAAGCAAACATATTGCGCTTCATGCCCGCAGTTGGTGATAATTAGTTTGTGGCGGGGTTTTACGGCGTTTGGCGGCGTCCGCTAAAGCCCCGCTATTCTTTTATTGCACTTCTTGTGGCAAGCTATGGCTTACACCATCCGCGGTATAAAAATGAGCGATCCTTTGGCCCTGATCCGCATATGCGGTTTGAGCCAGACCGCCGCCGCGGATTTATTCGGCCGGGTGGCCGAAAAGCGCATCAATCTGGCGCTGGCGGCTCAAAAACGCCTTTTGGATCGAAGTCTGGAAATCAGCCTGTGCGTAGGCGCCGGGCAAGCCATGACCGCCTACACCCTGGCCGCAAAGGCAGCCCAGGCCCATGGGCTGGACGAACCCGGCCTTATCCAGGGCTTGGTTTCCCTCACCGTATATCCTAGAGGCAAAGGACTTGGCTTTCCCCTGGCCTTGGAGGCGGTCTTGTGCCAAGCTGGAGTAAAGTGTGTGGGGCTGAGCAGCTCACTCAGCTCTTGCGTGGTGTTGGTGTCTTCGGCCCAAGCCGACCAGGCGGCCCGGGTATTGGCCAAAGAGTTTAACCTGCCAGTGCATGCCTCACCCAAAGAGGCCAGAGTGCCGGTGGTGCAAGCTCCCTAGGAGAGTGCTGTTTGGAGACAGTGGCGGTATATGCGGAGCATCCCATCAAGACCTACGGGGTCAAGGCCGAACCGGGTTTTGTGCTTCTGGATATCACCTGCCCCTCCCTCAAATTGCAGCCCTGTCTGAACCGGCTCAAGCCCGGCCCCGGCCTGGGGCGGGCGTTCATGGTAAGCACCTGGCGCCAGGATGACAACTGGCGGCTCAGCGCCCTTTTGCATCAAAACAGCCTGGATGACCTTGTGGCCTGCCTGCAAAAGGCGGGTCTGTACTGTTCCGCCCAGCCCCGCGCGGCTTCCCTGATTCATCTGCAAGGTCCCCATTTCGGAGACCGCTACGGCATCTTGTCCGCCGCTTTGTCGGGTTTAAAGGCTGCGGGCATCGCGCCTTTATTTATTGAAGCCTGCGTACACAGTCTGGTTATCGCCATTGTCCCGGATGACGCCCCGGCCGCCCTGGATGGGCTGAGGCGGTATTTCAGTGCACCGGAGTAGCGCTGCCATGGCCAAAACAAACCCCACCCCGCCGCCCCGGAATCAAGCATTTTACCAGGGCATCTTCGACCAGATCCCGTTTCCCTCCCTGGTGCTTGACGCCAATATGGCGGTTTTGGATGTGAACCAGACTTTCTTGAACCATTACGGCCTCACCCGGGATCAGGTGGTGGGGCAAACTTGTTTCAAAGTCTTCCACGATTCAGACGAGCCCTGCGACTACACCAAGTGCCAGTTCTATGAGGCGCTGAACGGCAAGGCCGGCTGCATAAACCTGCACGAACACCAAGACCCCCAGGGGCAATGGGTGATGGAGGAAGTCGCCCTGACCCCGTTGCGCTCCCCGGACGGATCGGTCTGGGGCGTTATGGAATCCATCCACGATGTGAGCGAGGCCAAGCGCCTGGAGACCCAGCTTACCGAAGCCAAGGCCTTCCTGACCCGCATTCTGGATTCGCTGGTGGGGGTGGTGGTGGCTTCGGATCTGGGCGGCAATATCCTGTTTGTCAACAAAAGCGCAAAAACCGTGTTGGGCTACTCGGTGCAAGAGCTGGTGGGGCAAAAGACCAGCATGCTGTCCACGCATGATGAGGTGATGCGCATAAAGAACATCATGCAGGTAAACCAGGGCCGGGCGCTCATGGTGCATTCCTTTCTCTTCACCAAGGATCACGAAAAGGTCCCGGTGCGCCTGAACTCCACATATGTCTATATGGATGACCGCCCGGTGGCCACGGTCGGCATACACACCGACCTCAGGAGCTGGCTGCGCATGGAGGACGAAGTCACCAAGGCCCGCATGCAGGTGGTGCAGTCGGACAAGATGGCCGGACTGGGGCGCATGGCCGCGGGCGTGGCCCACGAGCTTAACAATCCGCTCACCGGCATCACGGTCTTCACCGATCTGGTTATGGACGCTCTGCCGCCGGACCATCCGGTGCAGGAGGATTTGGCCGGCATTCTGGAGGACGCCGAACGCTGCCGGGACATCATCAAGGGCCTTTTGGACTACAGCCACCAGGGTGAATTTCAGGTGGAGCAGGGCGATCTTTCAGTGCTGGTCAGGGAGGCCTTTGACCTGATCCGGGATCACACCCTTTTCATGCAGGTGGATGTGGAGTTCAACTATCACCCGGAGCCTTTGGCGGTTTACGGGGACAAGAAGCTTATCCGCCAGGTTTTTATCAACCTGTTTACCAATGCGGTGGATGCCATGAATGGCCAGGGACGGCTGTGCATCACCACCGGCCGGGACGGGGAAGGCTGGCCCTATGCTGAAGTGAGCGACACCGGCCCCGGCATCCCCAAGGAAAACCTGGATAACGTATTTGATCCTTTTTTCACCACCAAGCCGGTGGGGCAGGGCACCGGCCTGGGCCTCAGCGTGGTCTTGGGGGCGGTGCGCCGCCATGGCGGTTCCATTTCGGTGAAGGAAACCGGACCGGAAGGAACCGCCTTTTTGGTGCGCCTGCCGCCCGAAATGCCTGAAAAACTACTGGCCCTGACCAGCCGCAACTACAGCAGCGGGCCGTTTGACCCGGATGACGAGGAAATCAAGTGATAGCTCAAAGACAGATGAAAGTGTTGATTGTAGATGACGAAGACCGGGTGCGCTTTGCCTGCCGCAGGGTGCTGGAGGGCGAAGGCCTGAAGGTGGCCGAAGCTGCTGACGGTCAGCTGGGTCTGGACGCTTTGGAGCAGTACAATCCGGATCTGGTTCTGGTTGATCTGATGATGCCCAACATGGACGGCATGGAGTTCATGACCCGGGCCCGGGAAACCCATCCCGACCTGACCATGGTGGTCATCACGGGCTATGCCACCTTGGAAAAGGCCGTGGAGGCCATGAAGCAGGGGGCGGACGATTTTTTAGCCAAACCCTTCAAACCCAGTGAGTTGCGCCATGTGGTCGAGCGGGTGTTGCAAAGGGCCCGCACCCTGCACGATATGGAAGTGGAAAAGAGCCGCTCCCGCCTGGTGCTGGACTCCACCAGCAATGGGGTTTTGGTGCTGGACGCCGACGGCCGGGTGGCCCTGATGAACCCGGCTTTGAGAAAAATGGTGGGCTGGAACGGTGAAAGCCCCCGGGGCATGGAGGTGGAAGAGGTCATACCCTGCCAAGAGGTGATAGAAACCCTGCGCCATATCCTGGAGCAGGGAGATGCCAGCACCGAAACCATACCCTGCCGGGTCACCCTGGGCGTGGCGGAAGATGCTCTGGCCCTGCATGTCTACTGCCGCCCCTTCATGGACGGCCAGGGCAACCTGATCGGCGCTGTGGCCATCTGCAATGACGTCACCGCCTGGCAACAGCTCGACGCCCTGAAAAATGAATATGTATCCACCGTGGCCCACGACATCGCCAGTCCCTTGGGGTCGGTGATCAGTCAGCTTCAGACTCTGGAACGGGGTCTGTGCGGCGAATTGAATGAAAAGCAGGCCCAGCTTGTGAACCGGGCCATCCTGCGGGTGCAGGGCATCGTGGACATGAGCAAGGATCTGCTTTCATTGGCCAAGCTGGACGGTAAAGTTGATGAAAAGCCGGTGGAGGTGGACCTGGCGTCCATCCTGCGGGACAGCTATGAAGTGTTCGACTCCCAGGCCCGGAAGAAACGGCAGACCCTGGTCTTCAAGGTTGCGGATGACCTGCCGGTGCTGATGGGCATTCCCCGCGCCCTGCATCAGGTGGTGGATAATCTGGTCAGCAACGCCTTGCGCTATACGCCCGAAGGGGGCCGGGTGGAACTGAGCGCCTGCGCCAGGGACGGCTCCATTCAGATAAGCGTAAAAGATAACGGCCTGGGTATTGAAAAGGAAGAACAGAACCGCATTTTCAAGCGGTTTTACCGCATCAAGAACGCCGACACCCGGCATATTGTGGGCACCGGGCTGGGCCTTCCCATCGTCAAGAAGGTGGTGGAAGACCACGGAGGAGTCATAGACCTGGACAGCGAGCCGGGAAAAGGCTCCACCTTCACAGTCACCCTGCCGCTTAACCGGGAGCCATAATGCCTTTGCCGGCCTACCGTCTGGTGGAGTTGAACCACCCCATGGAGCCTGGCATGCCCAGCTTCAGCTCCGCGGCTCCGAGCCCCCGGGCCAAGCCCTGGCTCAGCCATAAGGAGGCGGCCGAATCCGGGCGCTATAGAGGCTGTTCGTGCGAGATAAGCCAGGTGGAGTTCGTGGCCAGCCTGGGCACCTATCTGGGACAGCCCCTATCATTTTCATGCCGGTATGGGGGATGTGGCCAGCTTGGATCTGGACAAGCTGGTGCTGCCCGGCCTGGTGGTGGATTGCCGGGACTGCGGGCCCGGGGAGCCCATCGGGCCGGAGCGTCTGAGGGGCCTTGACCTCAGGGGCAAGGCTGTGCTGTTTCACACCGGTTATGACCGCTATTGGGGCGCTGAAGAGTATTTCAGGCATCCTTTCGTCAGCGCGGCCTGCGCCGGGACCCTCATAGCCGGCGGCGCGGCCTTGGCCGGTATTGACGTATTGATCATAGATTCCACCAAAGATCCGACCCGGCCGGTGCATGTAAACCTGCTCAAACAGGGTATACTCATAGTGGAAAACCTGACCGGGCTGGGCGGTTTGCCCGCCGGCGAATTTATCTTCAGCGCCGCGCCCTTGCGTTTTCATGGGGCGGCTTCTTTTCCGGTGCGGGCATACGCAATGGTTTTTGATTAGAGCTGCTGTTTGGAGATAACATGCGCAAACTGGGACCCACCGGCCTGAAATGGCTGAAAGGTTTTCATCTGTTCACGGTATGCTGCTGGATCGGCGGCGCGGTGTCTCTGAGCCTGCTTTATTTCATCAAGGAAAACCCGGCTGACGGCGGAGTGCTGTTTGGCATCAACCAGAGCATACACCATGTCGATATGGCGGTGGTGGTGGCGCCCGGGGCCTTCGGGTGCTTGATAACCGGTCTGCTCTACGGCATATTCACCCGCTGGGGGTTTTTCAAACACGGCTGGATGATATTCAAGTGGATTCTGACCGTGGCGGCCATCTTGTTCGGCACCTTCTGCCTGGGGCCCTGGGAAACTGAAATGATGAACATTTCCGGTAAACTGGGCCTGGGTGCCCTGAAGGATGCCGCCTATCTCTATAACCAGGCCATGAACCTGTGGTTCGGTGCGTTGCAGGCTTTATTGCTGGTGGTCACGCTGTTCATCAGCATATTCAAGCCCTGGAAGAATAACCGCAAGAAATAGCCGGAATCATGCCGCGGCCAAGCCCAGGGCCCCACCGCAGGTTTTTTCACTTCGGCTAGTCCTTTTCCAGACAACCATGCGGCAAATCAGCATCCATATACGGTGCAGGGTTCATTTGCCGGCAAACGGGTTTTCAACCCGGGGCCGGATGTCCCGGGCCAGTTTGCGCTAATCGGTCCCGGTGGCGTTGTGGGCGGGTGCATGTCGCCGGAATCGACCTGGCAGGACGGCCCGTTGGAGCTTGTGCATCAATGAAGGGATATATCCTTATTATGGCCAGCTTAGATTCGGTGCCCCAGAGTTTTTGACAGGTTTTCCGCCCCCTGACGGACCAGGGCGGCCAGTTTATCCTGTCTGGAGGGGCTCATGCGGGTGAGGGGTACGGAGATGCTCATGGCTGCAACCATTTTGCCGCTTTGATTGTAAACCGGAGCCGCTACGCAACTGGCATCGGTATTCGATTCGCAGTCGTCGTATGACAAGCCTCTTTTGCGGATGATGCCCAGCTCATGCCTCAGCTGGGTCAACGAAGTAATGCTGTTGGCGGTCATCTTGGGTAAATCTTCTTTGCCTTGATACAGTTCATCAAGTTCGGAATCAGAAAGACTTGAGAGCAGCATCTTGCCCACGGCGGTGCAGTGCGCCGGCAGCCTTGATCCCACCCGGGAAACCAGGCGCACCATTTTTGAGCAATCCACCTTGGCTACAAATATGGCGTTTGTACCCTCAAGTATTGCCATCTGCACAGTCTCATCACATCTGGAGGCGATCTCCCCAGCTAACTTATAGCCTTCATTTATGAGGTCCAGTTTGCTGGCGTAAACGCTTCCCAGCTCAAGGACTTTCGGTCCCAGGAAGACCTTGTTGTACTGATTTTCATCACGGCGCAAATATTCGCTGTGAATCAGTGTGTTTACCAATTCATGGGTTGTGGTCCGCGGCAGCCCGAGATTATCAACTATTTCCGGAACAGACAGAGGTCTTTGATCATCCAGAAACAGTTCCAAAACTTTCAGGGCTTTCGATACAGACGGGATAACTCTGGGCACTTATTCTCCCACTTCTATTGGGTATGTTGCAAAAAATAGGGTTTGGTAAAAATACCAGTGAGTTGAACTACTGTAAAGCTAAGTATTATTCGATATTACATACACTTTCCAGAATACCGTACTAATTATATAACCTCATAAAAAAATAAATTACCGCTTTATTTAAGCATATTATGGTTTACACGTAAATCGAACTTTGATATTTTATCTGAAATACTGTACTTCGTTCGAAATGCCGAACGTAAAGATCTAAATAAGCCGGGAAAGGAAGCGGTTAATGTCTGATGGTAAAAAAACAGCCTCCAATCCGGTGAAAGCCGGAGAAATCAAATCATTCGGAGCCATCCCCACACCTCGATTCACCCCCGAACTCATAGGCCTGATAAAAACCGGTGAGATTTACAGCCTGGAACAAATCCTGGAGCCGGGCATGCCCTTTTGGGAGGGGCACTCGCCCGTACTAATTTCCCCTTATATGCGTCATGGCGATATGCCGGAGCTTAGCCCGGCATCGGTGGGCAATGAAATCACCACTTTCCCCATCCACGGCGGCACCCATATAGACGCCCTCGCCCACATCGGATTGGTCAAGGATGGGGAGGTCGAGCTTTATGGCGGAATCAAAGCCAAGGATGTGATCACCAGGCAAGGCTACACTGCGCTTGGGGCCGAAAATTTCCCGCCGATCATTCTCCGCGGAGTGATGCTGGATATGACCGCCTATAAGGGCTTGGAAGTCTTGCCGGACAGTTATGGCATAGAAGCCAAGGAGCTGGCCGGATGCGCCGAAGCCCAAGGAGTGGAGATCAGGCCGGGCGACGCCGTCATCATCCGCACCGGATTTTCCAAGTATTGGAAAGAGGATAATCCCCGCTATTCCAACCACGGGGCCGGGCCCAATATAGACGGGGCCCGTTTTTTGGCCTCCAAAAAAATCGCCCTGGTGGGCTCGGACACCGAGGCGGTGGAACAGTGGCCCTTTGCAGAGGACGGTCCGCCGCTTCCGGTGCACACCTTCTTGTTGGTTGAAAACGGCATCACCCATTTGGAGGCGCTTTACCTGGACAAACTGGCGGAAGACAAGGTGTATGAATTTTTATTCATCGCCCTGCCGCTTCGGATCAAGGGAGCCACAGGTTCTCATGTCCACCCGATTGCGGTTGCATAAGCGAATATTGGTCACCCATGAACGGCCTGGATTGATAAATGCCGATGACTATTTCAGGGCTGATTAAACGCCCTGCGAGAGGAGTGAATTAAAATGCGAGCAGCGGTTTGGTATGGAAGAAAGGATATCAGAGTGGAAGATGTTCCCGAGCCCCCCAGCCCGGGACCTGGCGAGATTAAGATAAAGGTGGCCT
Organism: Desulfarculaceae bacterium; assembly: GCA_963675675.1. Classification (GTDB taxonomy): domain Bacteria; phylum Desulfobacterota; class Desulfarculia; order Desulfarculales; family Desulfarculaceae; genus Dethiosulfatarculus. Next base: position 3,675,567 of record OY776512.1, on the reverse strand, counting down.
GGGTAGGGGTTTGCGGTACGGATTTGCATGAGTATGCCGCCGGCCCAATATTTATGCCCATTGAGCCCCATCCCTTGACCGGCAAATGCGCCCCCCTGATCACAGGCCACGAGTTCAGCGGCCTGGTGGTAGAGGTCGGACCGGACGTAACCAAGTTCAAACCCGGTGATCGGGTTACCGCCGATTCCGCCACCTGGTGCGGAGAATGCTGGCCCTGCCGGCATGAGGAATTCAGCCTGTGCGACAAATGCGCCTACTTGGGCCTGGGCAGAGATGGAGTATTCGCAGAGTACGTGACCATGCCGACGGGTGGTGTGTTTCACATTCCGTCGGAGCTGTCCTATGCAAAGGCCTCTTTCTGCGAACCCGCCGCGGTGGCTATCCATGCCTTGCGCAGGGGGCATATGACCCCCGGTGAAACCGTGCTGGTCATCGGCGCGGGCAACCAGGGCCTTTTGAGCTGGCAGGTGCTGCAGCATTCTGGTGCGCACAAGGTGTTTGTGGCCGCGCGCAAGGGCATGCGGGCCAATCTGGCCCGCGAACTGGGGGCCGACGTGATTGATCCCACCGAAGTCGACCTGGTGGAGGAGATTAAAAGGCGCACCGATGGATTGGGCGTGGACCTGACCATGGAGACCGCCGGAGTTCCCCAGACCGTGACCCAGGCTCTGCAGTGCACCCGCAAGCTGGGCCGGGTGGTGGAGGTGGGCATCTTTGAAGAGCCCGCCACTTTTGACCTTAACGACTTGGTGTTCTGTGAACGGACCTTGATTGGAATCATGAACAACGGCGGCGAATTTCCCCAGGCTATCCAGATGCTGGCCGATGGACGGATAGATCCCACTCCCATGATCAGCAACAGGATCGATCTTGAGGATGTGGTGGAAAAGGGCTTTGTGGAATGTACCACCAACAAACGGAACAACATCAAGGTCATAGTCAACTGCAATAAGGATCTGGCTGATCAATAGCCATTACCGTACGGCTGGCAGCGGCCGTGATTCACGGTGCTGCCAGCCGTGGATGTAACTTAATGAAACCAATCATACAGACGCGCAAAATACTCAAGGCGTTTCCAGGCACCCTGGCCGTAAACCAGGTTGACTTTGAGCTGATGCCTGGCGAGATCCACGCGCTGGTGGGGGAAAACGGAGCCGGCAAATCCACCCTGATGCATGTTATGGCCGGGGTTCTGCAGCCTGACAGCGGTGAATTGATCATCAATGGCAATCCCACCGAACTGCGCGACCCCGACCATGCCCAGCAGATGGGCATCAGCACGGTGTTCCAGGAACTGGCCCTTTTTTCCAACATGAATGTGGCGGAGAACATTTTCACCAATTCCCAGCCGGTCAACGGGCAAGGACTTATCCGCACCGAAGAGATGTACCGGGCGGCGGAAAAGGCCCTTGAGGCCTTTGGGGTGGATGTTGATCCCAGCACCCCGCTGTACAGATACAGCGTAGCAATTCAGCAAATCGTTGAGATAGCCCGGGCCATCCAGCGTCAGGCCAAGGTTCTTATATTGGACGAACCCACCTCGGCCATCGGCGAACGCGAGACGGCCCGCTTGTTTAAGGTGCTGGAAATGCTCCGCGATAAGGGCGTGGCCATAATCTACATCAGCCACAAGCTGGATGAGGTCTTTGCCCTGGCTCAGCGGGTTACGGTGCTGAAGGACGGGCAGGTGGTGGGCACTTTGAACATCAGCGAAACCAGCCAGGACGAGGTGGTGCGCATGATGGTGGGCCGGGAACTGACCCAGATGTTCCCTCCGCGGAACGGCGGGGAAACCAAAACCTTAATGCAGGTTAAGGGTCTGTCGGGCAAGGGTTATTCCGAAGTGGATATGTCTATTGCCGCCGGTGAAGTGCTGGGCATATTCGGACTTACCGGCGCGGGCCGCACCGAGCTGGCCCGGGGCATCTTCGGCATAGAGCCCTGCTCCTCCGGCGAGATCATCTTGGAAGGGCGTTCGATAAGGATCACCAGCCCGACCCAAGCCATGCGGGAAGGCATTGCTTACATATCGGAAGACCGCAAAGAGGACGGCCTTTTTCTGGAGATGTCCCTCCGGGAAAACGCCGCGGTTGGCTGCCTGCGGGCCATAAGCGGCCTTTTGTTCATAAACAGCGCCCGTATGGAAAGTTTGGCCAATGAATTCATCGGCAAGCTGAGCATCAAATGCCGCGGCACCGCCCAGCCGGTTTCCCGTCTCAGCGGCGGAAATCAGCAAAAGGTGCTTTTCGCCAAATGGCTGGCCCGAAAACCCAAACTGCTCATCGCCGATGAGCCCACCCGAGGGGTGGATGTGGGGGCCAAGGCGGAAATTCACTCGCTGTTGCGCAACCTGGCAGACCAAGGAGCCGCAGTGGTCATGATCAGCTCAGAGCTGCCCGAAGTCTTGGGCATGAGCGACCGGGTGGCGGTGATGCGTGAAGGCAAACTGACCCGGGTGTTTGACTGCCACGAAGCCAGTGAAGAAAACGTGGGCGCATGCGCCTTGGGCGCCATCAACGCCGAAGCGGTTTCTTAATAGGATATCAATCAGAGCTAATGGCCTTAAGGCCAAAGGGTTATTCAAAAATGAGCCAAACCTCAACTAGCACCCCGGTTCCTGATAGCGACAGCCCGAACAGGGGTTTCAAACAAAGCATATTGGACCTGTTGAAGATCCGTGAAATGGCTATGGTCCTCTTGATCCTGGTGACCGGGACCATCATGTCCATAGCTTCGCCTTATTTCTTCAGCCTGGCCAACTTCATTGCCATCGCCCGCGGTTTTGCCATGGAGGGGCTGGTTGTGGTGGGTATGGCCATGCTGCTGATCTCTGGCAATTTTGACCTTTCTGTCGGATCGGTGATGGCGCTGGCCGGCATTGCCTCCGCCTGGCTGATGGTCGGCCTGGATCTGCATCCGATCCTGGGTGTGATCGGCGGCATCATGGTCGGCGGGCTGGCTGGATTGATTAACGGTATCGTGGTCACCCGCATAAAGGTGAACCCGCTCATCGCCACTCTGGGCATGATGGCCATAGCCAGAAGCTTCGCCCTGGGCGTCACCTCGGGCCGTCCGGTGATCGGCGTGCCCATGAGCTTTGCCTGGGTCGGCCAGGGCAGCATTCTGGGCATTCCGGTTCCGGTGCTGATCATGATCATCATCGTGGTGATAGCCGACATCCTGCTCAGAAAGGGCCGGGCCCTAAGGCAGCTTTATTACGTGGGAGGCAGCGAAAAAGCGGCCAAGCTTTCGGGCATCAATGTTGAGCGGGTGGTGTTTTTCACCTTTATAGCCTCGGGCATGTTTGCCGCCCTGGCCGGAATAATCTCCATGGCCCGCTTGACCAGCGGAGTGCCCACCGCATTTGCGGGGGTGGAGCTGAGGATCATCGCCGCCTGCGTGATCGGCGGGGCCAGCATGTCCGGCGGGGAAGGCACTATCGCCGGTGCGCTTTTGGGGCTGATTTTCATGGCTTTGGTCACGAACGCCCTGACCCTGTTTGGGGTTTCGATCTATTGGGAAGGTGTGGTCACCGGCACCATCCTGACCTTGGCTGTGAGCCTGGACATGATTTCACGCAGGAAGTTGAGAGCGGCCTGATGAAAAACAGACGGCTCTTGGACTGTAACCACCTTTGAATTGGCGGAGAGAATGGGGCTTCACGCGCCTAAATGATAACTACGCGGATGGAAAGTGAAACGTAATTATTCTTTAACGCAAAGAAAGAGGAGGAGGTCGATTATGTCCCAGGACAAGACGAACAAACTTTCAAGACGTCAGTTTCTGACCACATCAGCGGTTGCGGCGGGCGCCGCAGGTTTGAGCATGGCTGCGCCCGGCATGGTCCGCCCGGCCCACGCTGCCGATGAAACCTACATATGGCTCTGCGCGGTTACCGCAATCGCCTTCTGGGTTGACGGCCGTAAGGGCTTTGAGGCCGCAGGTAAAGCCCTGGGTGTGAAAACCGAGTTTTTGGGGCCCGTGGAATATGATCCCGTGGCCCAGCTCAAGGTGCTTGAAGAGATGTTGGTCAAAAAACCCGCCGGCATCATGATCTTCCCGGCGGACCACCAGTCCCTCAATGAGCCCATGAAGCGGGCCATGAAAGCGGGTATTCCGGTGGTGACCGTGAACCATGACGTCAACGATGACACGGCGCGCTACGGCTTCATCGGACCGGACAACCGGGGCGTGGGCCGCACCGGCGGCAAGATGTGCGCCGAGATTCTGAAGGGCAAAGGCAAGATCGCTTTCATGACCACCACCAGCCCGGCCCACGGCATCCGGGTGGCCGGATACAAGGACATCCTCAAAGACTATCCCGACATCAAGATCGTGGCTGAAGTGGATGAGAAATCCGACCCGGCCTACGGCCTGACCGTGGGTAGCCAGCTTATCCAGGCCCATCCTGACCTTGACATGATTATCGGCATCGACGCCACCGCCGGAGCCGCCACCGCCCGCGCACTGAAGGAAACCGGCAAGGCAGGCAAAATCAAGGTCGGGGCCATGGACCGCGATGATGACATGCTGCCCTACATCAAGGACGGCACCATCGAATACACCCTGGCCCAGAACAGCGTAATGGAAGAGTGGACCGCCCTGCATTACCTGTACTGGCTGAAGCACAATTCCATCCCGGCCTTCCCGGATTGGGAAAAGGCCGGCGCGCCCCAGTGCCCCTGGCGGACGGACACCGGCGTGACCGTGGTTACCAAGGAGAATGTGGACTACTTCTACCACAAATAGTTTGCCCAAGCATGCGGAGGAAAACCGGGCGGGCGCTTTACAGCGCCTGCCCGCTCACTCTGCTGGATTTAATAAAGTAATGCATTCTGCCTTCCTGCGGCGGAGTTTCATGCTGACGCCGGGCGGACCGGGTCCGCCCGAAAAACATGAATTAACCGGATCAGCAATAGAACGGTAAAGGCATTTGTCACAGCTAAGCCAGAGATGTTTTAACATCAGCGAGGTGTTTTGATGCGAGGAATCAGGATTGACGGCCGGGGCGGCCAGGGTGCGGTGCTGGCATCCAAGATATTAGCCCAGGCCTACTACCGCCAGGGATACTCGGTGCAGGCTTTTCCGGCCTTTGGCATGGAAAGACGCGGGGCTCCGGTTTCAGCATATGTCCGGGTGGATGATAAAAAAATACAGCGGAGGGGCCGCATCGAAAATGCAGAGACGGTGATTGCCCTGGACCCGGCATTACTGGAAATGATCGACCTGACCCAAGGACTGGCCGATGACGGCCTGCTATTGCTTAACCATCCCCAGGCCCCCCGTAATCTCGGCCTGAGTGGAAATTTCCGGACTGCAACGGTGGACGCCACAAAGCTGGCCTTGGCTCATGGCCTGGGCTCCGCTTCCTCGCCCATTGTCAATACCGTGGTCTTGGGGGCCTATTCCAGCCTGGATGATGCTCTGGATTTGGACAATGTGCTGAGCGCCATAGAACAATACATCCCGGTGAAGGTCGCCGCCAATATTGAAGCCGCCCGCATGGCCAATGGCGCGGTTCATAGGGGGGAGGTTTGAAGTGAGCCCGAAACCTGAGATAACCAAAATGAGGGATCTTCCCGTTATCCCCGTCACCATAGGCGATATGAGTTTTAACCGCACCGGCTTGTGGCGTTACCTGATGCCGGTGATTAAGGACCGGCCCGCACCCTGTCAGCAAGCCTGCCCTTTGGGGATGCCTTCCCCGGATTTCATCAATGACCTTATCAGGCATGATGCCGCCGGGGCGCTGGCCCGCATCATGGATTTCAACCCGATGCCCGGCATAACCGGCAGGCTGTGCTATCACCCCTGCCAGTCCAAGTGCCTGCGCAGGGGATTGGATCAGGCGGTGCAGATACAGAAGCTGGAAAGACACCTGGCCGATGCCGCTCCAGATCCGGAGCCGCACCCTGCCCAGGGGGGCAAGGGCCGTGCCGCCGTGCTGGGGGCGGGCCCGCTGGGGCTTAGCGCCGCTTATTTTTTGGGCCGGGCCGGGGTTGAGGTTACTCTGCTTGATCCCTTGGACCAAGCGGGGGGATTTCTGAACGATACGGCCAAGGATAAGCTGCCCGGCAGGATCTTGGCCCGGGAGGTCGAACGGCTTGGCAATGCCGCCGGTGTTAAGTTTGTTTTGGGGGCTGAATATGCAGCCGGGGATGCCGGCAAAATAGGGCAAGGTGTTGATTTGGTCATTCATGATCAGACCGCCCACGGGGGTGATAGCGCCCCCGCCGCCAGTCTGGCCCTATTGGCCAAGAAGTTGAAAACCGCAAAAACACTGCTGGATGCAGCCGGATTATGCCCATCCGGAGCTTATAAAGCGAGCCAGGTCGCTGTGGCGGCGGCGGCCGGCAGGGAGTTGGCTCTCAAAGCCATGCATGCCATGGGGCTTGAGCGGGAAACGGAGCATCTGCAAGAGGTGATCAGTACAGGCGAGCCTGACAAAGCCGTCAAAGCTGAAGATATCCGCTATGGGCTTTTTGAGGCAAGACAGCCGGACCTGGCTGTAATCAAAGCTGAAGCCATATCCCACAGCCAGGCCTTGGCCGAAGCGGAACGCTGCCTCTCCTGCGGACATTGCAACCGGTGCGGGCGCTGTCTGGTGTTTTGCCCGGATGTCTCTTTGAGCCTGGGCCAAGGGGACGCAAAGCCGCAAGTGGACGAAATGCACTGCAAGGGCTGCGGTATCTGCGCCCACGAATGCCCGCGCCGGGCCATTGTCATGGAGAGATAAGCGTGGAAAAGGTACTCACAGGAACCGAAACCGCAGCGCAGGCCGCTGTGCTGGCCAGGGTGGATGTGGTGCCCGCATACCCCATCACGCCCCAAACCGTGATCGTGGAGACTCTGGCCGAGATGATAGGCCGGGGTGATCTGGATGCCACCTATCTGAATGTAGAATCTGAACATTCTGCCATGGCCAGCTGCATAGGGGCGGCGGCGGCCGGAGTCCGCACCTTCACCGCCACCTCATCCCAGGGCCTGGCCCTGATGCATGAAGTGCTGCACTATGCGGCCAACGGGCGCATGCCCATAGTCATGGTGAACGCCAACCGCTCTTTGGCCCCGCCCTGGAATCTGTATTGCGACCAGTCCGATTCCCTGGCCCAGCGGGACACCGGGTGGATTCAGTATTACTGCGAAGACTGCCAGGATGTGCTGGACTCCATCATCGTGGCCTACAAAGTGGCTGAAGAGGTGTCTTTACCGGTGATGATCAACCTGGACGCCTTTTATCTGACCCACACCTCCGAAGCCGTGGAACTGCCCGAGCAAGAAGCGGTGGACGCCTTCATACCGAAAAACCTGAAAGCGGTGCTCAATCCGGAGCATCCGGTGACCTTTGGCAACGTATGCGGAGCCGATTTGTACACCCCCTTCCGTTACGCCCGGCATCACGACACCATGGCCGCGCTTGACGCCTGGCAAAAGGCTTCGGACGCCTACAAGGCCGGATTCGGACGCGCGTGCCCCGCACTGCAGACTTACAGAACCGGGGATGCGGATACCGTTCTGGTGGTGGCCGGATCAGCCGCCGGAGCCCTGCGGCTCGCGGTTGACCAGCTGCGTGATGAGGGGCATGCGGTGGGCGCTATGCGGCTGGCCTTGTTCCGCCCCTTTCCCGCGGATCTGATAGCGCAGGCCTTTGCTTCCGCCAAACGGGTTGTGGTGGTGGAAAGAGGGGTCTCAAACGGCATGGGGGGCATCGTCGGCCAGGAGATCAAAGCCGGGCTTTTCGGCAGGCGGGATGATCTTGAATTGTGGAGCCTTTTCGCCGGGCTGGGGGGCAAAGACATAGTGCCCGAAGAAATAGCCGCCCAGGTGAAACAGATTCTGGCCGGTGAAAAAACGAATGAAACTTCAAACGGTAATTCCATCTGGACAGGGCTGCTAGCATGATGAATACGGTGCTTAAAGAAAAAACCATGGGACCCGGGCATTTGGCCTGTGCGGGCTGTGGGGCGGCCATAGCCATGCGCCATGCCCTGGAAGCCCTGGGACCCAAGACCAACGTGGTGGTGCCGGCCGGCTGCTGGTCCACCTTTATTGGAATCTACCCCTATTCCTGCCTGAGCGTACCGGTCATGTCCGTTGCTTTCGCCACCACAGCCGCCACGGCTTCTGGACTCAAGGCGGGACTGGACCGGGCAGGGCGCGGGGATGAAACCGTGCTGGCCTGGGCCGGGGATGGGGGCACCTTTGACATAGGCATACAGGCCTTGTCCGGTGCGGCTGAACGCAACGACGACATAATTTTTGTGTGCTACGACAACGAGGCTTATATGAACACCGGCATACAGCGTTCATCAGCCACGCCGATACATACCGTAACCACCACCTCTCCGGCCTCGGCGCCCAAACCCCAGAAGAAAAAGGATATGGTGGCCATCATGGCGGCCCACGGCGTGCCCTACACCGCCACCGCCTCCATAGCCTACCCCGATGATCTTATCGCCAAGCTCAGAAAGGCAAAATCCATCCGGGGCACCAAGTTCCTGCATCTGTTTGCTTCTTGCCCCACCGGATGGCGGCATGAGCCGGATTTGGCCATAGAGATAGCAGCCGAAGCGGTGGCCTGCAGGGTGTTTCCGCTTTACGAGGTCTTTGACGGCGACCGCTGGGAACTGAGCGATATGCCCCAAAAGGTGAGTGCGCATGATTATCTGAATCATCAAGGCCGCTTCAAAAACATGCCGGCTGAAGCCAGACGGGAATTCCAGGACAATGTGGATATACAGTGGCAACGGCTCTTGAAAAAATGCGCCTGAGCTGCTTCTATGTAGATAGCCATGAGCTTGAAATGCAAGGAAAAAAGGAGGCTGTGAAATGGCAGCGCTTACAGCGAATGAGGCTTTGGATATAGCCAGATCAACCGGCATTGAGATCGATCGGGATGGTTCCGCCTTGGTTTGGCAAGGCCCTTATGGAGGCCAGCAAAAGCCCCGGGGCCCCTTGACCGGGAAAAAGATCGCTTGCGTGGTCGGCAGCGAGTTCAGTGATTTCCAGGCATATTACCTGGCTTCATACATCGGTGAATTTGGCGGAGAGCTGGAGTTCTTGTTGGTGGACTGGGTGACCTACAAATTCACCAGGCCCAATATTAAGGATAAGGGTGTGGTGGGCATGTGGGGGCTCACGGTCGATCCCATTCCGGTAATGGGGCCCTCTAAGCACACCGGCAAGAATATCAAACAGGCCGACCCGGATGATTACGACGCGGTGGTGGTCATCGGAGGGCACTCCGCCGACGTTATCGTCACTGAAGCCGAAGTGGCGGACTTCATAAACAATGTCGCCGCCAAAGACGGGGTCATAGCCGGAATCGGCGCCGGGCTGCTGCCCCTGATCCGGGCCGGCGTGGTGAAGGGAAAAAAGGTCACCGGAAACTGCCTGTCGGATTACATGCTCAAAAAGGTGGCCGACTATGTAGAGGCTCCGGTGGTCAGCGACGGCAAGCTGGTCACCGCCCGGGACACCATTGACAGCCCGGAGTTTGTGCGGGCTTTGTGCAAGGCTTTCGATCCCTCGTACGAGGACCCGCGCAAGGGCTGCCTGGCGGGCAAAAAGGGGCTGATAATAGCCGGGGAGGATTTTGAGGATATAGAGCTGTGCGTGCCTTTGATGGAGTACCTCTACCGCGGGGCCGAAATAACCCTGGCCACCTTTGAACCCGTGGTGCGCTCACGGCCTCCTTTGGTGGGGCTTGATGTGGTGCAGGGCAACTTCGGCATATCGGTTCCCTTGCAGGAAATCCCTCTGGACCGGTACGGCCTGATAAAGCTGGACCAGGCCGATATGAATGAATTCGACTGGCTTTTCATTCCGGGCGCGTTTTGCCCCTGGAATCTGGTGGAAGCCCAAACCCCGCTGGAAACTCTGAAGAGCGCGCACCATGCGGGCAAAATACTGTCCTATCTGTGCCACGGCCCCATACCGGTGGCGGCTGCCGGATTGATCGAGGGCGTTAAGGTCACGGGCTGGCAGGCCTCCAAGGATGCGGTGGAGATAATGGGCGGCGTTTATGACGTAAACTGGGCCGCGGTGATTGACGGAAAGCACGTGTCGGGCCGCACTCCGCCGGAAATACCCGAATTTGTGGATGCGGTCACGGTGGCATTATTGACCTGAAAAACCCTGGATAGGGGCCACTTTTGAGCCGGATGGCGCAAGAGGGCAGGGCCCATTTGGATTAAATGAAAATATAGCGGGCGGATTGCCGAAGCTCTTTTGCATGAGGCGATCCGCCCGCTTTGTCCATAGCGTGGTTCCCGGCGGTGTGCGCTCCCTGGAAGTGCGGCACTATCCGGGCCGCCTTTTGCAGCCGAAAACCTGCCGGACCAAGCGGGCAGCTTATGCTGCATCGCATTGGCTGTCATTTGGCTGAACTTGAAGCCGCCACTGTCTGCCCCAGATTAACTCGTTGATTTCATTTCATTTCACAAGTCCGAATATAGATAATTTGTCTGTCTGGAAGTTGAAAGCCGCCTCGATCCCGTAAGATTGACAACATACAGCAATTACCGCATAATTAATTTGAGGTTAAATTACTATTATTAATTGAATCACTTAATTCAGGCATTCGTCTTAACAAGGTGGGGGTTATGCCTTAGCTCTGACATCTACAACCGGATAAAACCCCCTGAATGCTTATGAGCATTTCCCTAAAATACAAAATGATACTAGGCGGCGTTGCCGCCGTCTTTATTCCCTTCCTGATTGCCGGCGTCATCATATACATACAGCTTTCTAGCTCCCTTATGGAAATAACTGAAGAAAGAGCAGTCCATATCGCCGCTGATACTTCGGAATTGATCCATGTAATCCTTACGAAGGAAATCGAGCTTGCGACCTCCATTGCGGTGGATCCCGTCATGGTAGAGGCATCCAAAAGCGCTGACTACCGCCTTGCTCAAACCAAACTGGAAGCGATTTGCGAACGTATAGGCAAGTCTCTCTACAACCTATTTCTAGCCGATAAAATGGGCACAATCAGAGCCGATAGCAGATTTAAGGAGCAGAAAGGCCTTAATCTTTCGGACCGGGACTATTTCCAAAGGGCAAAACAAGGCAAGACCAGCATATTTGGCCCCTATTGGCCTAGAGGGGATGCGACACCAGACATGCCCATTTTTATGGTATCTGTTCCTATCCAGGATGAAAAAGGATTCTTGGGGATTATCGGCATGCCCTTTGAGACTAATTTCACCGCAAAGGCTATTTCAGAGAAAAAGGCAGGCAAAACCGGTTTCAGCTTTGTGATAAATCAAAAAGGCTTGATACTGACACATCCCCAAAAGGAATACACCCTAAAACGAAATCTTTTTGAGCAACCCGGCACCAGTGATTTTCAAAATGCAATCCGGTCCAATCCCAATGGAACTGCTTCTTATAATCTGAATGGCATGGAAATGATCGCCGGTTATTCCAAGGATGAATTAACCGGCTGGATCGCGGTTTTTGCTCAGAGCCGGGATGAAATATTGTTGCCGGTAAACAATGTACTGTCTTACATGTTTATTAGCGCGATAATATTCTTAATAATCACCACTCTGACTATTGTGGTGCTTTCCAGTCGAATAAGCAGTCCCATCCAAAAAATGTTATCAATGATGAAACAGATAACCAAGCATTCATCGGAAATGATTTTACAAATCGGGCCTGATCATAAGATAATGTTTGCCAACCCGGCGTGTGAAAAGATTATCGGCATAAAAACTGACGATCTTGTGGGAACCGAGCCGGACCTTACTACTTCAAACAATGTATCGATAAGTCATATTTGGGAGTCGCTTGAAAAAGGGAATCCCTGGTCCGGCCGGATCACCTTAGAAAACTATTCCTCTGAACCAGTGCATCTTGATGTGATGATGGTGCCCTTAAAGGATGAACGGGACAATATACAGAGCTATCTTGCAATTGGACGCGATGTAAGCGCTGAGATAATGTATGAAAAGCGGTTGCAAGAAGCGCAAAAGCTTGAAGCCATAGGAACATTGGCAGGCGGAATAGCACATGATTTCAATAATATACTTACAAGCATCTTTGGCTTTGCCGAGCTTTTTTTAATGCCGGGCGGAACAGATGAAGAGAATGAAAAACACATAAGACAGATCATCGTGGCCGCGGAAAGAGCCCGCGGACTTGTCAATCAAATACTAACTTTCAGCCGGAAGACCACGGTTGAACTCAGACCCTTATCACCCAAATTAGTTTTAAAAGAAACTCTCAAACTTCTAAGGGCAACCATACCCGCTACCATAGATATTATATCGTCAATCAACAGTGACGCGGCGATTATGGCGGAGCCTACCCAGATACACCAAGTTGTAATGAATCTTTTCACCAATGCAAAACACGCAATAGGTGAAAAGGTCGGTACTATAACTCTGGAACTTGAAGACTTTATGGTGGATGAAGAATTCACAAAAACCCATCCGGAGATCAAGCAGGGAAAACACATATTGATCCGGGTCTCCGATACGGGACGCGGTATTGCGCCGGAGATCATGGACCATATCTTCGAGCCTTTTTACACCACAAAGTCACAAGGTGAAGGAACCGGCCTGGGGCTTTCAGTGGTGCACGGCATAGTAAAAAAAATAGGGGGCATAATCACGGTTTACAGTAAACCCGGCGAGGGAACCGCTTTTAACGTCATACTCCCGTGCACCCAAGAAGACTGGCAGGCCCTTGAAAAGGACGAGTATCATTACAAGCGTGGAAACGCGCGCATTGTCATTGTTGATGATGAGACCTCCATAGCCGCCAGCATGCAGATGATCCTGACAAAACTGGGCTACAAGGTGACGTCCTTCACCAATAGCACAGAGGCATTGCAGGCCATAGAGGCCAATCCGGATGACTTTGATGTTCTTATTACGGATTTTTCCATGCCGCAGCGTACCGGTTTGGAAGTTGCGATGCATTTGCGGGAAGTCAATATAGACCTGCCGATCATTCTGATATCGGGATATTTCAGCCATCATATTGAACAAACCGCCCGGGAACATGGAATAGCTATGCTGATTCCCAAACCCATAAACACCTATCAGCTCACCGATGCCGTCCACAAGTTAGTGAATGAAAAACAAGCCTGAAGTTCCATGCTGCGGAATTGGCCGTCCCATCCCAAAATCCGCATCAGTACTGAATGAAAAGCGCCTCCCCGGTTGCCCCGTCAAGCACCGGCAACCCTCTTCTCTGGCCATTTATTAAGCCCGGACACGCCTGTTCATCCGGTTTGTTCCGGGTGCGGATTCAGGCTTTGTTTAGGCTTGACAGACAAACCCTGCAATCCTAGTGTTGATAAAAAACCCATACGGCCATGGATCAGCGGCAACCAGACCGGTCCACCAGCTTGATTGCCGCCGTTAATTTGGAGAAACAGATGCTTTCGCAATTGAACTCATCCCCGGCAGAACTTAAGCGTATTGCCCAGAAAATACGCATCAACCTGATGACCATGATCGCCGGCAAGGGCAAGGGCCATTCCGCTCCGGCCCTGTCCATGGCGGATATCGTGGCGGCGCTTTATTTCGGGGTGCTGAAGCTTGACCCGGAAAACCCGGCCCATCCGGAAAGGGACCGGTTCTTTTTGAGCAAGGGCCATGCCTGCACGGCGCTTTACGCGGCCCTGGCGGAGCGGGGCTTTTTCCCCCAAGAAACCCTGCGGCAGTATTACGCTTTTGATTCCCAGCTGGGGGGCCACCCGGTAAAGGGATTACCCGGTGTGGAGCTTGCCACCGGTTCTTTGGGGCATGGCCTGCCCATCGCCGCGGGCAGCGCCTATGCAGGCAAGATGGACGCCAAGCCATACCGGGTATTCACCCTTTTGGGCGACGGCGAGTTGAACGAGGGATCGGTGTGGGAGGCCGCTCTGGGGGCGGCGCAGTTCAAGCTGGACAACCTGGTGGCGGTGATCGACCGCAATTTCCTGTCTAGCGACGGCCCCACCGAGGAGATGATGGCCTTGGAGCCTCTGGCTGACAAATGGCGCAGTTTCGGCTGGGCCGTGGAAGAGGTGGACGGACACGACCCCGGCGCCATGGTGGAATTGATGTCCGGTGTTCCTTTCAGTCCGGGCCGGCCCTCGGTAGTCATAGCCAGGACCGTCAAGGGCAAGGGCGTGGATTTCATGGAAAACCAGCGCTGGTGGCACAACCAGGCCCCGGCCCCGGGTTCCGAGCAGGCCGCGGAATGCTTCCGCCAGCTTGAGTGCCGTCTTGAAGAGCTTAGCAAGCAATCCTAATCCCGCCGCAACCGGCAGGCAGAAAAAGGTATATCGAACATGACCCCGGCAAAAGAACAATTCAGTCCCCGCGATGCATTCGGCGCGAAATTGGTGGAACTGGGCAAGGACGATCCCCGGATCGTGGTTTTGGTTGCGGATTTGGCCTACACCTGCTGCGTGGCGGATTTTTCCACCGCCTACCCTGGGCGCTTCTTGAACGTGGGCGTGGCCGAGCAGAACATGGTGGGCATGTCGGCCGGCCTGGCCCTGGAAGGCAAGAGCCCCTGGATAACCTCCATAGCCCCTTTCACCACCCTGCGCTGCTGCGAACAGATCAGAACGGACCTTTGCTACAACAATCTTCACGTGGTGGTTGTGGGCATCATGAGCGGCATCAGCGGGGCCCCCCTGGGCTCCACCCATTACTGTCTGGAGGATATGGGCATGTTCCGGGCCATCGCCAACATGACCGTATTGAGCCCGGCGGATCAGTGGGAAGTGGAACAGGCCATGGAAGTCGCGGCGGGTTTATCCGGGCCGGTGTATATCCGCCTGGGCTCCGGCAACGAGTTCCAGATCCCCGTGAAGCGGGAAGGCTTCGAACTGGGCAAGGCTTTCACCTTGCGCGGGGGGGATGATGTGGCCCTCATGGCCACCGGCTATATGGTGCATAAAGCGCTTGAAGCCGCCGAAATCCTGCAGGAAAAAGGCATCTCGGCCGGGGTGTATGATCATCCCAGCATCAAGCCTCTGGACGCTGAATCGGTTATGGCCGCCACCGGCAAGGCCAAGCTGGCCGTAACCCTGGAAGAGCACAATATCTATGGCGGGCTGGGCAGCGCCGTGGCCGAAGTCATGGCCCAAAACGGATCGGCGGCCAGGCTTCACCGCATGGGCATACCGGATCTTTATCCCGGCATCGGGGAACGGGAAGAGCTTTTGGCCAAGTACAACCTGGACACCGCCTCCATTGTAGACCGGGTGGTAAAGGCTCTATAGGCACAAGGGAGAGCCGGGGCGGCTTTATGAGACCCAGGTCTGTCGGGGCCGGAGTGCCGTCTGGATGACTCCGGGCGGAGCTGGCAGGCTCCGCCCCTCCCCGGCTGAAACCCTGCGCCCCTTCGGGCTGGCTTGCGGTTTATGAGCCGGCCCCGCCCCCGAGCTTTTCCAGCCGGGCTATGGAGTCTGCATTCAGAGGCACCGAATGCCTGGTGGCTTCGCTGATCTGCACCACCACCGCACTGGCGGTGGCCACGCATTTTTTGTTTTGAAAAAGGGCGTATTCAAAGGCGACGGAGCTTTTGCCGATCCGGGCAACCCTGGCGCCGATCTCCACCAGGCCCGGCCACATGATCTCTGTATGATAGTTGATGGTCTGGCTGGCCAGCACAAAGGTGCAGTCCTGGCCGTACATGGGGTTTGCCGGGTCATAGAGCACCTCGACCCGGCCGGTCTCTATCATGGTGGAGGCCACCGAGCTGTTGACGTGGCCTTGCTGATCGGTGTCCGCAAAGCGGAGTTTCTCGTAGGTTTGAATGGCGTAGTCTTCCAGCCTGGGATCAGGGTTCATATTCTGTCCACCGTATTGTCCTTAGGTTAAAAAGCCTCAATCCCGCCTGAATCAGGGAGCCGGTTCCGGTGCATCCCCCATGTGCCGTCAGCGCCTGTTGCGGACATAGGGTTCGCCCAGGGCGGCGGGGGTGCGGTCTTTGCCTATGGATATAAGCAGCACCAGCACCGTCACCACATAGGGAAACATATTAAAGACCTGGGAAGGGATGCCGCTGCCCGTGGTCTGCAGGCGGAATTGCAGGGCGTCCGCCGCGCCCACCACTATGGCGGCCAGCAAGGTTCCCACCGGGTGGCGTCGGCCCAGGATCACCACCACCAAGGCGATGTAGCCCTTGCCCGAGGTCACGTTCTCCTGGAAAAAGCCCAAAAGTGCCAGGGAAAGGTACGAGCCTCCCAGCCCCCCGAAGACTCCGTTCAGCAGCGATGTGAGATAGCGGGTGTTGAACACGTTGATGCCCGCTGCGTCGGCGGCCTTGGGATGCTCGCCGATGGCGCTTATGTTCACGCCCCATTCGGTCTTTTGCAAAACCACGTAAGAAAGGCCCACCAGAACGTACATGGCATACACAAAGGGGTCCTGGTTGAAAAGGGCCGGGCCTATGATGGGGATGTCCTTCAAAAGGGGTATGGCGATCTGGGGGGCCACCGGGCATTGGGGCAGGTCCGTGGTTTTGCCAAAGGCGATAAGGAAGAAAAAGCTGGTCATGCCCAGGGCCAGGAAGTTTAGCGCCAGCCCGGCTATGGTCTGATCCACCCGGAAACGCACGCTCAAAACACCGTGGATCATGGAGATGAAGACCCCGCCCAGGCATCCGCCCAATACGCCCAGCCAGAGGCTCTGGCTGTAGAACGCGGTGATGAAGCTGAAAAAGGCCCCGCTCAGCATGATGCCTTCCAGGCCGATGTTCAAGACCCCGCTTTTTTCGGCGTAGACCTCGCCCAGGCCCGCCAGGGTCAGGGGGGTGGCCATGCGGATGGATGCGGCCAGGAGGGCTGATATGGCTGCTGCAAGCTCGGATTCCATGCTACTGCCCCCGGTCCTTTATGAGATACTTCATCAGATACTGCTTGCTCAAGATCAATATCACCAAAAGCCCCATGATGATCAGCGATATGGAGGCCGGGATTCCGGCCCGGCGCTGCATGGTAGCGGCCCCTATCTGCAAGGCCGCGATGCCCAGCCCGGCCAGCACCACCCCCAGGGGATGGTTTTTGCCCAATAAGGCCACGATGATAGCTATATAGCCGAATTCCGCCGAGATGCCCTCCATGAGCCGGCCATGCACCCCCAGAATCTCGCTGCCCCCGGCGAACCCGGCCAGGCCTCCGCTGATCAGGGATGAAACCACGATATTCTTTTTCACCGAGATCCCGGCGCAGGTGCAGGCCCGGGGATTTATGCCCACCGAGCGCAGTTCAAATCCCCAGACCGTCTTATATAAAAACAGATAGAGCAGCACCGCGCAGGCCAGGGCGACCACAAAACCGGCGTGCAGCCGGGTGGGTTCGGCTAATAGCGGCATGTGCAGGGCATCGGGCAGCCGGGGCGACATGGGCAGGGGGGAGTCCGGGTCGGCCATAAGGGTCCGAACCAGGATGCCCACCAGGTTGATGGCGATGTAATTGAACATGATGGTGTTGATCACCTCGGGAATCTTGAACTGGCTTTTCAAGACTCCCGGGATCACGGCCCAGACCCCGCCGAACAAAAATCCGGCCAGCATGGCCAATCCCAAATGCAGGTATAGCGGCATGGGGGGGAAATAGAGCCCCACCCAGGCGGCGGCCGCCGCCCCCATATAGAGTTGGCCTTCGGCTCCGATATTGAAAAAGCGGACCTGGAAGGCCGCCGCCACCCCCAGCCCGGCCAGTATCAGCGGAGTGGCCCGCACCAGCACCTCGGTGAAGTGGTAAAACGAGCCTATGATGCCCTTGTAGAATGCGCTGAAGGCCTTGACTATATCCCCGCCCACGGCCAGGACCAAGACCGAGGCCACCAGGCTGGTTACTGCCAGGATCAGGGCGGCGGAGATGATTTCGCGCCACAGCCTCATGCCGCGCTTCCTTCCACGCCCGCCATCATGAGGCCGATCTTGGCAAGGTCTATGTTGCCGTCGTTTTCCAGAACCCCGGTGATGCGCCCGTCAAAAATCACCGCCACCCGGTCGCTCAGGGCCATGAGCTGTTCCAGGTCGGCGGAAATGAGCAGGATGCCCACCCCGCGGCATTTTTGCTCGATCAACAGGTTGTGGGTGAACTCCTCGGCTCCGATATCCAGGCCACGGGTGGGCTGGCAGGCTATGATGAGTTCCGGCTCTCCGTGCAGCTCCCGGGCCAGGATCAGCTTTTGCTGGTTGCCGCCGGAAAGATAGCGCACCTGGGTATCCACCCCGGGGGTCTTTACCTGATAGCCCGCGGTCTTTTGCCGGGCATAGCGGCGGCAGATTTTGCTGTTCATGAACTTGAAGCGGGAGAACGGCGGCAGGTCATGGGTGTTCAACAGGAGGTTGCCTTCAACGTCCAGGTCCAGGATAAGCCCGTCATGGTGGCGGTCATCGGGCACATAGGCCATGCCCAGCCGCTTGCGCTTTCTGACCCCCAGACCGGTTATGTCCCGGCCCTTGAATTCCACCCGGCCCTGGCCGGGCCGCCTTATGCCCACTATGATCTCGGCCAGTTCCTTTTGCCCGTTGCCGTCCACCCCGGCCAGGCCCAGGATCTCCCCCGGTTTTATGTCAAGGGATATCCCGCTCAGGATGTCCTTGTTTTCCCCGGCCAGAAAGATGTCTTTCAGGCTCAAGCGGGGAACATCCGAAAGGGGTTTGACTTCCCGCCCTGCGGCGCAGGAGCTGTTCAGCTCCCGTCCGATCATGAGCCTGGAAAGCCTGCCGCCGCTGGCCTCGCCGATATCCAGGGTGGCCGCCTTTTCACCATCGCGCAATACGGTCACCTTGTCCGCTATGGACTGCACTTCGGCTATGCGGTGGGTGATGATGATCACCGAACGCCCGGCCTCTTTGAGGCGGCGCAGCACAATGAAGAGGTTGTCTATTTCCTGGGGGGTCAGCACGGCGGTGGGTTCATCCAGGATCAACAGCTCCACCTGGTGGTATAAAAGCTTGATGATCTCCACCCGCTGGCGCACCCCCACCGATATGTCGGAGATCAGAACCGTGGGGTCTATGTCCAGGCCGTATTCATCGGACAGCCGGGAAATATTCCGGTCCACCTCCTTGCGGTCGGTGAAAGGATAGCCCTTTTCCTTTATGCCCAGGGTTATGTTCTGGGAGACCGTCAGGGTGGGCACCAGCATGAAATGCTGATGCACCATGCCGATCTTGAGCGCTATGGCCTCTTTGGGCGAACGGATGCGCACGGGTTCATCATGCAGGCTTATGCTGCCGCTGTCGGCCTGGTAGATGCCGTAGAGTATGTTCATCAAGGTGGTCTTGCCCGCGCCGTTTTCACCCAAAAGGGCGTGTATCTCGCCGCTTTCCACGCAGAGGTCCACGTCCCGGTTGGCATGAACCCCCCCGAAGGACTTGCAGATCTTTTGCATGTTCAAAAGCGGCAATGAAACCTCTTTGTCCGCGGTTCTAGTATGCTTAACAATGAAAACAGGAGTTTAATTATGGCCCGCTGGCGGCCCTGAGCCGATGCATCCGGCATGATCAGCCTGCCGGATGCGCCGGTTAGGACGCATCCGGCAATTTTTTAAAGGCTATTTGGTGCGTTTTTCGATCAAGGGAGCGGTGAAGCTTCCGTCGGTCAGCTTTTTCTTAAGCTCGGCGATCTTGTCCTTGGCGGCCTGGGGGATCTTCTTTTCAAATTCGTGGTAAGGAGCGATATCCACCACGCCTTCCATCATGCCCTGGTCATAGATGCCGCCCTTGAAGGTACCGTCTTTGACCTGCTTCACGATGTTCACCACCAAGGTGGGCACATTGTAGACCGTGCTGCAGATGACCGTCTTGGGAGCTATCACGCTCTGGTCCCAGGAATCTCCGGTGGCCATCAGGCCCTTGCTCTCGGCGGCTTTTATGACCCCGGTGCCCGCCTGGTTGGCGATGTGCGAGAGCACGTCCGCCTTCTGGTCGATCATGGCCATGGCGGCCTCTTTGCCCTTTGCCACGTCGGTGAAGGTGCCCACATAGCTTTCCAGCACCTTGACGTCCGCCTTATAGGCCTTGGCGCCCAGTTTGTAGGCTTCCACCACTTTCACGATGGAGGGCTGTTCCACCCCGCCCACCATGCCGATCACGCCGGTCTTGGTCATGGAGGCGGCCAGAATGCCCATCAGATATCCGGCTTCCTCGCAGGCGATGCGGAAAGAGGCCGCGTTGTCGGATGAGGAGTTGCCCTCTATGGCCACAAACTTGCTCTTGGGAAAGCGTTTGCCCACCCGCACGGCCGGATCTCCGTACTGGAAACCGTGGCCGATGACCAGGTCGTATCCCTGGGCGGCGTACTCGGTGAAGGCGGCCTCGGAGTCGGCCACCGAGACATGCTCGGTATAGGCTGTTTCGATGCCGTATTTTTTTTCGGCGGCCTTGAGGCCCGCCACGGCCACCGCGTTCCAGCCGCCGTCATTGGCCGGGCCGGAAAGCAGCAGGGCCACCTTGATGGTTTTGGCCTGGGCCGGAACCGCGGCCAGGCCCATTACCAGAGCCAGGGCCAGGGTTAAGCTGAGTACTTTAAAGAAGCTGCGATTCATTGCAACCTTCCTCCAAAATATATGTGGTTAGAAAAAGTAGACGCCCTCCGGCCGGAACCCATCCGGCTTGGGATCGGCTGTCTGTATCAAACAATGCCGCTTTTCCAATCCTCGCAGGGAAACCGGGCGCAGCCCGGGCTCTTAAAGATTCCCATAGGCCGGGTTGCCTTGGCGGATCACCCGGGTGCACACCTCCTCGGCCTTGTGGAATAATTCCGCCTCATCCAGGCCGCTGAAGCAGCCGTCTTTGTACACCACCTTGCCGTTGATCATGGTCAGGTCCACCGGCCCGGTGACCCCCACCCGGGCCAGGAAGTTGGCCGGATCGTGCACCGCCCCGGCATATTCCAGGCGGTCGGCCTTGATCATGAACAGATCAGCGACCTTGCCTGTCTCCAGGCTGCCCAAATCCCTCCGCCCCATGACCTCCGCCCCGCCCTTGCAGGCCAGCTTCAGCATTTCATAGGGAGTGGGCGAGCCGCCGCGCTCCTTGCCGTGGAAGCTCTGCATCAAAAAAGCCATGCGCAAAGAATCCAAGAGATTGGAACTGTCGTTGGTGGCCGAGCCGTCCACCCCCAGGCTGAGCCGCATGCCTGCCTTTTGCATGGCGGAAATGTCTATTATATGAAACCCGCCCAGCGTGGCCGGGGCCGGACAGTGAGACAGACCGGCGCCGGTCTGGGCCATGACTTCATACTCCTGCGGGGTAAGCTCCCAGCCGTGGGCGAACCAGACATCCGGGCCCACAAAGCCCAACTCCCGGCACCAATCCAGGGTGCGCACGCCCCAGCGCTCCAGCATGGGCGCATTCTCCCCCTCGCCCAGGTGGGTGTGCAGATAGACCCCCTTGTCCCGGGCCAGGGCCAAGGATTCCACAAAGGTTTCCTTCCGGCAGTTTATGGGCTGGCAGGGGGAGACCACAATCTGCCGCATGCTGAAGCAGCCCCCGTCATGATAGGCCTCTATGAGCCGCTCACAGTCGGACAAAAATTCATCCGTGGTTTCGTGCATCTCGTCGGGGATGGAGCTTCCCTCGCTCATGGCCAGGGTGTTGGCCCCGCGCCCGGCGTGATAGCGCACCCCGATTTCTTCGGCCGCCTGAAACTGGCGGTCCACCAGCTCCCTGCCCGCGTGGCGCGGGAAACAGTACTGATGGTCAAAGGCGGTGGTGCAGCCGTGCTTGACCAGGTCGGCCAGGGCGACCAGGGTGGAATAATAGATGCAGTCCGCGTCTATGCGCTTGAATATCTGGTATATCTCGCGGACCCAGTCCAGCACCAGCATGTTGGGGTAATCCACGCTTAAAAGATTGCGCACAAAGGTCTGGAAAAAATGGTGGTGGGTGTTGATCAGTCCGGGATAGATGAAGCATCCCGAAGCGTCGATCAGTTCGGCGTCCGGGGCATCCAGACCGGGGCCGATTTCAGCTATGGCCGGGCCGTTTATCAGGATGTCGCAGCCGGTGAACACCTTGTCTTCACTGTCGCAGGTCACCACCGCCGCGGCGTTTTTGATCAGGATTTTGCTTTTCATGCTTGTCTCGCCAAAGATAAATAGTATCCCCAACTTTATACCCATACGGGCCCGGCGACACAACTAAATGTGAAAACCAGACCGGATTGGGGGGAGATAGGGCGGTCAGGACTACGGAACCGGTGCGGAAATTATAGATGAACCGGGCCCTGTCAAGGCCCGGCCAGAGCCTTTGGGCGCGGTCCGGAGGGCTATGCCAGGCTCTTACTCGCGCCCCAAACCGGCTTAATATGCCGCGTGATCCCGGTAGGCCTGATACATGGCGAAGATATTCTCCAGGGGCACGTCGGGCATCAGGTTGTGTATCTGGGCAAATACATAACCCCCGCTGGGTTTGAATATCTCAAGGTTCTTTTTCACCTCCCGGGCCACCGCATCGGGCGATTCAAAGGGCAGAACATGCTGGGTGTCGATGCCGCCACCCCAGAAGGTGATATCCCGGCCGAATTCCCGTTTAAGCTCCACGGGGTCCATGCCGCCGGCCGTGGTCTGCACCGGGTTCAGCGCATCCACCCCGATCTCGATGAGGTCCGGGATTATGCTGCGGATCGCGCCGCAGGAATGCAGCAGCAGCTTAAAATCCCCTTTGCCTTTGATGTGCTCATAGAGAATCTTCTGGCGGGGCTTGATGAACTCGCGGTACATGGCCGGGGAGATGATCAGGTTGTTCTGGGTGCCCAGATCGTCGCCCACCTTGACCACATCCAGATATGGCCCCAGGCGCTCCAATAAAAAGTCGGTCAGCTCCAGGTAAAATTCCAGCACGCTGTCAAGAAGCGCATCCACCATGGGCTTGTTGCCCACCAGATCCATGTAAAACTGGGTGTGCCCCCGCAGCCAGCTTGGGGTCCCGAAGATAGGTTCGCGCATGCCCTCCAAGACCAGGCAGTATCTGCCCCCGTATGACTCGGCCCGCTCCTTGAGACCGGCCACCCGTACCTCGGCCCGGGGATCGGGGAAACGGTAGGCCTTTATTTCCTCCACGCTGGACGCCCGGCTCAAAGGATGGCCGCAGAAATTGTAATAGTTGCCGTCCGGGTTGATCTTGTACTGAAGGCCCCACTGATCCTGATATATCCCCTGGTCCACCTCCTGCCAGGGCCGGTCCTCTTCAAAGTAGATGCTGCGGGTGTCTGATCCGAAATGCTCCAAAATGCGCTCGTCACCCACGGTCACCAGTTGGTTGGTCGCCCTGATTTCGGGCTCTCCGCCTTCAAACCCCAGATGCTCTTTCAGCGCTGTTTCTATTTTCAGGTGCATGGCGGTGTTGTTTATGCCGCCCAGATCCATGGGCGCCCGGTCGGGCTCCTGGTGGTTCAGACTCATCAAGACTCTTTGGCGGGGGGTGATGTCGGCCATATCAGCGTTCTCCGGCTCGGGCATTCAGGAGTAATTAGCGAAGCTACCGGTAAATATTAGAACACTCCGCCCGGCCCAACAACACCTTATTGAGCGCCCGGCCCCATTGTATGGGCCGGCGGATCAATTTTTTTTGGGGCCCCGGTGCTTTTCCCTATAACCACACGGTCCTTTTACACAAAAGAGCCGGGAGCCGGCACGTGGGGTTCTGAGCCGTCATGGTTGTATTGCTTCCAAAACTGCACATATTCCCCATACAGCTTTTCAGCAACATCCATGTGGTCTTTCAAAACGTCGTTGTTCTCGCCGGGGTCGCTGACCAGATCATACAGGCAAGGCGGCCTTCTGATGCCGTCCTCCACCAGCACCGGCGGATAGATCAAGGCCCATTCGGTGGTGCTGACCCGAAGGTGGCCGCCGGGGCCCAGATTGCTTTCGGCTATGTTGGGGTTGCCGGTGATGGCCACGGAACGGATGTCCCGCTCCTCACCGTTTACAATGGGGATCAAGGAAGTTCCGTCTAGCCTCATTTCAGCCGGAGGATTGAAGCCCATCATCCCGATGATGGTCGGGGTCAGGTCCACGGGCTGGGCAAAGACCCGGGAAACCCGCCCGGTCCGGCTCCGCCTCATTTGGGGGGTGGAGATGAACAAGGGAATCCTGCAAATGTAGTGGTGCAGCGGGAGGCAGTTTTTCCCGGTATAGCCATGGTCTCCGGTGGCCAGGCCGTGATCGCTGGTGAATATTATGGTGGTGTTGTCATCGAGGCCCAGGCTGGCCAGCGAATCCATGATATAGCCCATCCAAAAATCAACCATGGTGGCCTCGGCCAGGTAGGCGCAGCGGATGGCCTTAAGCTCCTCCCGGGTGTATTTCTCCTGGCGTCCATAGACCGGAACGTCATAAACGTGGCCTGCAAAATCCGGGAAATACATATCAAAATAATGCTTGGGCGGATCAAAGGGTTCATGGGGGTCGAACATATCCACCCACATGAAAAACTGATCATTCCGCATGGAGGCCAACAGGTTGACGGCTTGTTTTGCGATGGCGGCCGGATAGAAATCTTCCTCGTTCATCCGCTTTCGCATCATCTGGTTGGCCTTGTGCTGCCTGGACGAGTGCACCGCGGCTTTTTCCTGGCGGTACTTGTCGGCCTGCCCGGGCATGGGGAAGGCGCTGCAAAGGCTCGGGGGGGCCAAAAGGTCCGCCTCCTGGCCCCGGTGCCAGTTCCATGAGCTGAACCCCCGCTGATAGTACATGTTGAATTTCGCCATGTGGGGGCAGTCAAACTCCAAATGGGCCATGGCCCCGTTATCGCTTATCACCTGAGCCAGGGTGATGTCGTCGCCCAAGGGTCCCCAGCCCGCGTTGGGAAATCGCCAGTAGCCGTTGAAGATATCGGCCCGGTTGGGCAGGGTGGGGTATGAACCGGTGTAGGCGTTGTCGAACACACAGCTAACCTCGGCCAGTGCGTCCAGCCTGGGAGTTTTTGCTTCCCCGCCGCCGTAGATGCTCAAATTGTCTCTGCGAAATGAATCCGAACACAGAACCAAGACATTCATGAGTCACACCCTTCTATCGCCAAGTATCCAGTTATTCCCCCAAACACAGTCAGCCAAGACCCCCTTTTATCCGGATGTCCGGCTGACCGCAAGGGTGATGTTCCATTCCCGCACCGCACCCGGGGCCAAATGAATCAGGCCCGGTTTGTCCATAATGTCCCCTGTGAAACCAAGCGGAGTCGTGGTGCCGCAGCATGGTTCGGGGCATATGAAGTTTTCACCCGGGATCGACCATAGGGTCAGGTTGTAAAAATCCGGGAATATGAGGCTGATCTCTTTGCGGCCGCCGTTGCAGCCGTATATCAGGGATCTGCTTTTGTGCCGGTCCAAAATCATGGACTTTTGTTCAAAAAGCTGATCCTTCAAATACAGGCGTCTGCCCTTGATGGGGCTGCCAAAATCATCAGGCCGCAAAAATGCATGACCGTCTTTAAGCAGCACCCTTTTGATGGGGGCGGGTTCATCGTATTCAAACTGCAAGTAATGGTCTTCTTTGGGCGCCATTTTATCCAGAGGCCAGACAAAACCGGCGTGTAATCCCCAACTGAAGGGCAAGACCTCGTCTCCCGGGTTTTTCACCCGGCAGTTCAGCCCCACTCGGTTCCGCTCCAGGCTGTAACTGATCAGCATCTCGAATTTAAAGGGGTAAAGCTCCCAGGTCGCCTCTGAATCCGTTAATGAAAAAAGGCAGGATGCATCCGACTTTTCCAGCAGCTCAAAGCTGGAATGCATGGCAAAGCCATGGGGGCAGGGCATGGAGTACGATTTGCCCTTGTGGATAATAGCCCCCCCGGGCAGAAAACCAACGATGGGAAACATGATCGGCGCGGGGTGGGTCCAAAGCTTTGAGCCGTTCAACAGCAGCTCTTGGCCGTCCGCATCCTTCCAGGACAGCATCTGGGCGCCCAAGGCCGAAACCTTCAGAGAGTATTGCCCGCTATTTAGTTGGCACGTTTGGTTCATAAATCAGAGCCCCTCATTTTTGAAAACAGTATAGCTTTTTTTATTGCTATTTTAAAATAATTTTTATAATATCTTTATTTAATAAATATAGATGTATATTTGTATCAATTTCAATGTTTTATATAAATGCATCTTCGGACGGTGGATTTGATGGTTTATACTTGAATTAAGTGCCGGTGAACTAAGGAGCCGCGAGGGGTTTCCGCTGGCGGGCGCTGAACCAGATCCGCCGAAAACCGGTCCCGGCCTCTCCGGCGTTTAGCAATCCCAGATTACAGACCATTGGTAAAATGAGTACAGACAACCGCCAAAAGATATTAGCGCTGCTCACCAAAGAGCGGGAACTTACCATAAACGCCATTTCCGGGCATTTGGGCATGAGCATCCCCACCACTTCCAAAAACGTGATGCAGCTGGTGGAAGAAGGCTATGCCAGGGAATCGGGTTATTCCAGGGTGGCGGTGGGACGCCGCCCCAGGCTGATCAGGTTCCAGCCAAACTCCTATTATTCCATAGGCATCGAATTCATAGTGGGCCGGATTAGAATTATCGTGGTTAACCTGGACCTCGAGATAGCCGCCCAGACCACCATCCTCCAGGTCAATTACAAAAATCCGTCCGCCTTGATGAAGATGATCAGTAGAACGGTAAGCAAATTGCTTTCTGAGAATGACATTCCGTCCGAAAGGGTCCTGGGGGCGGGATTTTCCTTGCCGGGCACCACAAATGAAGAAACCAAGTTCTTGGAATTCGCCCCGGTGCTGGGCTTGCGGAATGTGGATTTCAACGATTACACGGACCTGTTCCCCTATCCCATCTATGTGGAGAACGATTCCAACGCCGCCGCATTAGCCGAATACAAGTTTGGCGATATCAAGGGAAAAGAAAATCTGGTCTTCATTTCCATACTGATCCAGGGCATCGGTTCGGGCATCATATTTGACGGCAAGCTATACAAAGGCCAGCGCAAGAAAGCCGGCATCCTGGGGCACATGACGGTGGGATTTGAAGGCCGCAGGTGCGACTGCGGTCTGGAGGATTGCTGGTCCATGTACTCCTCCGCTTCGGTGCTATTGGACGAATATAACCAGAACAGAACTCAAGGCGTCGACACCCTGGAAGGTTTTTTTAAACGGCTGGTTGAGCAAGACCAGACCGCGCTGGAGATAATCAGGCGTTATGTGACCCATATGGCCATAGCTATTCGCAATATAATCCTGACCTTTGATCCGGGCTGCATCATTATCGGCGGGGAGATAGCCGCCTTTCTGCATTTATTCATCGACGATCTGAAAGAGGCGGTATTCAAAGACAACGCGTTTCATGGGATCGATGATGTGGACATTCTGCCCTCAAGCTTGAGAGACGACAGCTATATTCTGGGGGTGGCCCTGTTACCCATAGAAAACAACTTACTCATGGAAGACAGCCTTGGGCAAAAGTCCGGGGTTATCAAGACGGCGTATCGGTAGGCAGCAAATTATAATTTTTTTTGAGGAGGGGCTTATAATGAGGAAATCAGTTTTATTTGCACTACTTATCGGAGTGCTGCTTGTGGTGTTTGGCAGCGCCGGTCTGGCCATGGCCAAAACCACGATTAATTTCTGGTTCCCCGGCGGGGCTGGCCAGGAAGAGCATTTCATCGGAGCGGTCAAACGCTTTGAGGCCATTAATCCGGACATCAAGGTCAAGTACACTGTACTGTCTCCCAACTCTGCGGACATAATGGCCAAACTCAATGCGGCCAAGCTCAGCAACACCTTTCCCGATGTGTTTTCGGCCTTTTTGGTTTACATCGGCACCCGGGGCGCACAGGGCGACTTCCTGCCCATGGATGACTACTATGCAAAATGGGAAGGCAAAGATGACCTGATGGAAAGCGCCCTGGCGATGGGTAAGTACAAAGGCAAGCTTCTGGGCCTGGGCTACTTCCCGGCTCCGGTTATTCCGGTCTATCGCAAGGACCTTTTCAAGAAAGCCGGCCTGGACCCCAACAAGCCTCCCACAAACTGGGAAGAGCTGGAACAATACGCCAACAAGCTGGTGCAGCGGGACGCCGGCGGCAATGTGACCGTTACCGGTGTGGACATTCCCTCTTCATCCCCGGCCTTGGTCCTGGTCGAATCCTTCCTGCGCAGTGCGGGCTCCAAGGTTATTGATGAAGAAAAACAGGTTCCCTCCTTCACCGATGAGGGCGCGATAAAGGGGCTTGCTTTCATGGCGAAGCTCTGGCAGCAAAAACTAAGCGTACCCCACAACTTCGTGATGTGGATGGAGCACCCCTTCACCAAGGGTTACGGTTCCATGGGCTATCAGATGAACTCCGTCTTGGCCAAGGTTTTCCGCGAAGACCCCGCATTCAAGGAAAAAGTCGGCTTCATGCCGCTTATGGGCCCGGCAAAACCCACGGCTTTTTGCGGCTACCGCCTGTTCACCATCGGAGCCAAGACCAAGTACAAAGATGCATCATGGAAATTCATCAAGTTCATGATGACTCCGGATGAGTTCTGGCGGCGCTATAAGGACCTTTCCATCGCGCCGGTGCTCAAGTCCCTGCAGAAAAAATTCGTGGCGGACGACCCAGAGTTCAACCAGGCCACCTTGAACGCCATCAAATACGGCAAAGGCAAGGCCATCACCCCATGGACCGCCATTGCCAACAAGTACCTGCGGGTGGCCTACGAAGAGGCCATCAACGGAGCCAAGACTCCCAAGCAGGCGCTCATGGACGCGGACAAGGGTCTGCGGTCCGAGCTCAAGAGGATGGGGCATCTGAAATAATTAATTCACCGCGCTTTGCCGCCCAAGGTCAGGTTCTAGGGCGGCAAAGCCGCATTTTTCCAAAGGCAAGGGACCGTTGCATAGCGGATACATGACCGGAAAGATGCCAAGATCATGCGTATTTCCAAAAGGCTGACCAATTACGACAATACGGGTTACATATTCATAACCCCCTTTTTTTTGTTTTTTTTGTTTTTCATATTGGCGCCCATCCTCATAAACCTGGTTTTGAGTTTCACCCGTTTCAACTTAAACGACATAACCTTTATAGGTTTTGAAAATTACTTGATTTTATTCGAAGACAGTTTCTTCATTAAATCCGTCTGGAACACCCTGATCTATACTTTCTTCACCGTTATCTTCACCATGGTGCTGAGTTTTTCCTTGGCCATAGTGCTGAATAAAGGCATCAGGTGCACCGCGTTTTTCCGGGCCACCACATTCATGCCCCATATCATTTCCATGGTAGCCGTATCCATGGTCTGGTTCTGGATGTACGAACCCACCTACGGTTTGATCAACCGGGTGCTGGCCAGCTTCGGAATCAAGGGCTTTTTGTGGCTTAACGACAAAGACCTGGCCCTGCCTTCGATCATCATCATGAGCGTGTGGAAATCCATCGGATACTACATGGTCATTTATTTGGCTGGCCTGCAAACCATTCCTTCCTATTTATACGAAGCAATATCCATAGACGGAGCCACCGAGTGGCAAAAGATCCGCTATGTCACCATACCCATGCTGAGGCCGGTCACCTTCTTTCTTTTCGTCACCGGCGTAATCAACAACTTCAACGTGTTTGAGCAGGTGAATATCCTCACTGCGGGCGGCCCCATGAACTCCACCACCACGGTGGTTCACCAGATATATCTGCGGGCGTTTTTGGATTTCTCCATGGGATATGCGGCCGCCGAAGCAATCTTCGTGCTGGTTATCATCGCGATATTGACCATGATGTTCTTCCGCTATGGCAGCCAAGAGCAAAGCGTGGAGGTGGGCTAGATGCAAGAGCAGAACTCTATTTCCAGAAAAATATGGTTTGTGCTCCTGGTTATCGTAGCACTTTTCATGCTGTTCCCCTTTATCCTGATGATCAGCACCTCACTGAAGACCCCGGCGGAGATTCAAAACGCGGAATTTTCCCTCATTCCACAGGTGTTCCAGTTTTCCAACTACGCCAAGGCCATGGGCCGGGGCGATTGGGCCCAGTATTTTTTCAATAGCATCTATGTGACCTTCTGGACCGTGATACTCAGTCTTTTATCAAATTCCATGGCGGGTTTTGCCTTTTCCAGGCTGAAGTTCCGCTTCCGGGACACTCTGTTCATCATCTCGCTTATCGGCTTGATGATCCCCCCCCAAGTCAATATGCTGCCGGTCTACGTAATCTTGAAATACATACCCTTTGCAGGCGGGAACGACTGGACCGGCCAGGGCGGGCTGGGCTGGCTGGATTCCTACATGGGTTTGATAGCCCCCTATGTGGCGGGCTCTTTCGGGGTGTTTCTTTTCCGGCAGTTCTATCTGACTTTCCCGAAAGCCCTGGATGACGCGGCCACTGTGGATGGCATGAGCACCTTTCAAAGGTTTTTCCTCATCTACATTCCCCTTAGCAAGCCGGTTATCGCTTCATTGGTCGCCCTTAAGGCCAGCCACACCTGGAATGAATACACCTGGCCTTTGGTTATTGTAATGAACGACAACATGAACACGGTCCAGCTGGCCCTGGCCAAATTCAAGGACGAATACCTCATCGAGTGGGAGCTTTTAATGGCCGCCACGGCGCTTACGGTCATACCCTTGGTGATTGTGTTCCTGCTGGCCCAGAAGTATTTCATCCAGGGCATCGTAACCACCGGCATCAAAGGATAGCGGTTCATTTGCCGTTAGATGAGCGATAAGGAGTATCCAATTGGCCCACGTCGAACTTCGCGGTGTCGTAAAAAAATTCGGTGATGTCCTGGCGGTAGACCGGGTTGACATCTCTGCCGAGCAAAAAGAATTTGTGGTCCTTTTGGGCCCCTCGGGCTGCGGCAAGACCACCTGCCTTAGAATGATAGCCGGTTTGGAAACCATCACCGAGGGGGAAATATATATCGCGGGGCGCAAGGTAAACGACATCCTGCCCAAGGACCGGGACATAGCCATGGTCTTTCAGAATTACGCGCTCTATCCCCATATGAGCGTGTACAAAAACATGGCTCTGGGCCTGCAACTGCAGAAATTCCCCAAAGACGAGATCAAGGAAAGGGTGGAAGCCGCAGCCGAAATCCTGGAAATCACCGAATTGCTCAATAGAAAGCCCATGGCTCTTTCCGGAGGGCAGAGGCAGCGGGTGGCCATCGGCCGGACCATCGTGCGCGACCCTCAGGTGTTTTTATTCGACGAGCCCCTGAGCAACCTGGACGCCAAACTGCGCTCCCAGATGCGCATCGAACTGGCCAAGCTGCACCGCAAGATAGGCAAATCCATCATCTATGTGACCCACGACCAGATCGAGGCCATGACCCTGGCAGACCGTATTGTGATCATGAACAAGGGCAAGGTCATGCAGATGGGGAAACCCATGGAGATTTACAATAACCCCGCCAATCTGTTTGTGGCCGGGTTCATCGGAAGCCCCACCATGAACCTATTGGACGTCAAGATCATGGAAGACGGCGGCAAGATCACGCTGGCCGGAGACTGCTTCATGCTGGAAGCACCGCCCGACCTGGCTTCGCGCTGTATGCCCTATAAGGAAAAAAAAGCAGTATTGGGCATAAGGCCCAACCATATCTGCCAGGCCGGAATGGATTTGGAATGCGAAGGCAAACCACAGGTTGAGCTTGAGGTGGAAGTGGTGGAGCCGGTGGGCTCCGAGATAGTGATTGACACCAGCTGCGGCAAAGACCAGTTCACCGCCTGCATCGATCCCCGTTCAACCGTCAAGGTGGGCGACAAGCTGATGTTCACCATTGATCTCAGCCAGATTCACCTGTTCGACGCCGAAAGCGGTAAGGGCATTTGACCGCTGGCGAAAATATAGGAGCTATGCAAGATGATGACGCCCAGAGAGAGATTCTTGGCCGCTGTAGCCGGTAAGCAATACGACCGGGTTCCCCTTGATATTCTGACCTTCAACAAACTGGTGGCTCCCACGGTGGAGGGCCAGGCGTCCCTGCCCAGCGGAGGGCCGGATAAATTCCAGGGGCGGGACCCTTTCCGTGAAGAGCTTTTTGCCCGCCTGGCGGACAAGGCTATTGTGCACTACCCGGTCTGCTCCGGAGTCCTGCGCTATCTGTGCATCCCTCCGCAATGCATTGATGAATCCCTGCACGTTTCCAATGATGCGGAAGATCAATACCTGCGCAAGATAAGCACGCCCAAGGGCGATCTTAAGGCCATAGTGGCCAAACGCATAGAGACCGTGGAAACCCTTTGGACCCTGCAGTATCCGGTGCAGTCTTTGGAGGACGTGGAGAAGATACGCTCCATCCCCTGGGAAGTTCCCATCGACGCCCAAAAATGGGACCCCAAAAGCGTACCGCCCGATGAGGTGGGCAACCGCGTTGTGTATTCATATGTGTCTTCTCCCGCGGTTTGCGTGGGCGGCATGATGAAGTATGAAAACTTCCTGATCTGGTCTTTCAAGCATCACGAAATGATAGTTGAGCTGGTCGAATTATGCACCCAGCGCATCCTGGACACCCTGGATGTGCTTTTACCCAAGGGCGGCATTGATCTGGTCTGGATCGGGGGCAGCGAATGGCTCACCCCCCCCATGGGCTCTCCCGCGCTTTATGAGGAACTGGTGCAGGAGCCGGAGCGCAGGATAATAGCAAAGATCCATGAGCATGGGGCGTATGCCCATGTTCATTGCCACGGCAATGTGCGCGGCTGCCTGGAGCAGGTTATTGAGCGCGGCGGGGATATCTTCGAGCCGGTGGAGGCTCCCCCGGACGGTGACATCTCCTTTAAGGAGGCCAAGCAGATGGCGGCGGGCCGCATGTGCCTCATGGGCAATGTTGAGCTGCATGCCATGGAAACCGCCGGCAGGCAGGAGCTGGAAGAATACACCCGCCGGGCCTTTGAAGGCGGCAAGGAGCGCATGGTGCTGGGGATTTCAGCCCATTCCACCTTTCCCATGCTGTCTCAAGAGGCCCGGGATAATTTCCATCACTTCATTGACCTTTGGGAAGAGCTGTCGGTGCTGGATTAGCCCGGCCGGTTGGGCAGCGGGATGTGCAGCCCGTCTGGGCTGGAAGCTGGGCGGCACAAATCAAAGAGCTTATTAAGATCAGGTGCGATAAATGCCTTTTAACCTGTTCTGGTTTGTCCTCAAAAAGTCGTTTTTCGACTATTGGGATAACCTTTACAAGGCCATGTTCGTCAACCTGGTCATCTCATTACTCATGGTTGTGAACCTGTACCTGCCCGACTGGATGAAACCCGGCGGCTTGTACTACGCCATCAGCGAAATCGCCGTACTGTACCTGGTTATCTGGCTAATCTCCGCCTGGGCCTTTGTCTGCAAGGGGATCAGCGAATACGAATACCCGCATTTCGGTTCCATTGTTTCCGCATTCCGCACAGCCTGGAAAGAAGCGGTCCTCATATCGGCGGTATTATATGGGCAGATCCTGGCGGTGAAATGTGTTCCGGATTTTTTGATGACCCACGCCTCCAGGCTGGTTGGCATTACTTTGATTTTGAACCTGCTGGTTCTTTTCACTCTGTTCTGGGTGAGCATGGTCTATTACCTGCCCATAAGGTCCCGGTTGGACATGACGGTGTTTAAGGCCCTGCTCCGCTCTTTTGCCCTGGCGGCCGACAACCTGGTTTTTTCTTTTGGCCTGATATTGTTTAGTTTGATAGCCATGTCCGTATCCCTGCTTACCTTCGGGTTGCTGCCCGGCCTGGCCTTTGTGCTGGTGCTCAATCAGGTGGCCACCCGGACTCTGCTCCTGAAGTACCGCGGCGGCCACGCCCAATCGGGCGGAGCGGTCAATTGGCAGGTTCTGCTTGCGGATGATATAGTTCTATTAAAGAAACGTACCCTGAAAAACGTTATTTTTCCCTTTAAATAACGGCTATATGCCTGCCTATATCAGATGCCGCCCTTCTTTAGGCGCGGAAAAACTCGTCGGCTTTTCATGGGATGCGCTACATGGCCACCGTCAGTCTGCCCCAAATTCTGGGTGAACGCATGAATGACTGCAAAAAGCTGACCTGCACCGGGGCCACGGTGGGCCAGTGCCTGGACAATCTCATTGAGATGCACCCCTGGACCCGAGATGAAATTCTTGACCCCAGGGGCGGTCTGCTGCCGCGATGGCACCTGTTTATCAATAACAGGCTGATTCATGAAAATGAAATGACCGAAGCCGTCAGCGCTGATGATAAGATTGAATTGATACTTACTATCAGCGGCGGGTGAGCGCCGCAGTTTGGAAGGAAAAAATGGCCGAAGCTCAAAGCATGGGATACACCGGGAATCTATTACGGGTTGACCTTTCCGCCGGGTCTTTCACCACCGAAACCATCAGCGAAACCGTACGCCGCCGCTATTTGGGCGGAGCGGGCTTTGTGGCCTACTACCTGCTGAACGAGGTGCCTCCCGACTGTGATCCCCTGGGACCGGACAACAAGCTGATATTCGCCGCCGGCCCCATCAGCGGCACCACCATCCCGGGCAGCGGGCGGCACTGCGTGGGCGCCCGGTCGCCTCTGACCCAGGGAGTGGCCAAGTCCGAGGTGGGGGAATATTGGGCGGCCGCGCTCAAAAAGGCGGGCTTTGATCTGCTCATAGTCGAGGGGGTTTCGCCAAAACCGGTCTATTTGTCCATAGATGCGGGCAAGCCCGAGCTGAAGGACGCCGGCCATCTTTGGGGAAAAGAGACCAAGGAAACCCAAGAGGCCATCCGGGAGGAAATGGGCGGCGGCAAAGTGCGGGTTTCCATGATCGGCCCCGGCGGCGAATCCCAGGTGCTTTACGCCTGCATCATGTGCGGCCTGTTCGACGCTGCCGGGCGCGGAGGCATGGGCGCGGTGATGGGCTCAAAAAACCTGAAGGCCATTGCCCTCAAGGGGGGGTCTGCCCCCAAGGTGGCCAATCCGGCGGGGGTCAAGGCCACAGCCAAATGGTTTGTGGACAACATGAATCTGATGGCGGGCATGGCCGATCTGGGCACCGCTGCGGCCCAGGTGAAATTCTATGAAGTGGGAAATGTGCCCATCCGCAATTTCCGCGACGCCGAATTTCCAAACTCCTATAATCTAACCGCGCTCAATATCAAGCATACCATCCGCCAGGGCATGGAGGGCTGCTGGTGCTGCCCGGTGAAGTGTAAGAAGATCGTTGCGGCGGATGAACCCTACCCGGTGATTCCGGAGTACGGCGGACCGGAATATGAGAGCCTGGGGGCCTTGGGGTCCTGCTGCGGGGTGGATGACGTGGTGGCGGTTTCCTATGCCAATCAGCTTTGCAACGCGTACTCCCTCGACGTTATTTCCACCGGCGTTTGCATCGCTTTTGCCATGGAATGCTATGAAAACGGCCTGTTGACCAAACAAGACACCGGGGGTGTGGATCTGCGCTTTGGCAACATAGAGGCCATGCTTGAATGCATTGAATTGATCGCCCACAACAGGGGGTTCGGTGCGTTCCTGGCCCAGGGCACCGCCCGTATGTCCGCAGAGATCGGCCAGGGCTCGGAGGCCTTTGCCATGAATGTGAAAGGCCTGGAATTCGGCATGCACGAACCCAGGATCAGCAAGGGATTCGGCATGGGCTGCATGGTAAACCCCACCGGCGCGGACCATATGAGCGGCATGATAGACGTTTTGTTCAGCGGCTTGGGCGGCTCCGGCATGACCACCCTGCCCGACGGACAGGCGATTGGCGTTGAACCGGCTCCCTATGACAGCGCCGGTCCGGCCAAGATCCGTCTGGCCCACACCTTTATGTGCAAAAGAGCACTGTTCGACTCGCTGGTGATCTGCGGTTTCATGCCCTACAGCTTACAAATGGCCGCCCAGATAACCCGGGATGTGACCGGCTGGAACACCACCGAGGCCGAACAGCTTCGGGTGGCGGAGCGGGTTCTCACTGCGCTGAGGCTGTACAATATCCGCTGCGGCAAAAGCGAGGTGGACGACCGGCTGCCCCAGCGCCTGTATCAGGCCAAACAGGGCGGAGACCCCAAAGAGAAACTTGATCCGGCCCAGATGGAAGCCGCCAGGAAATACTATTACTCCATCATGGGCTGGGACAAGCAAGGCGTACCCACCCTGGAGAGACTGGATGACCTGGCGATTCAATAGCAGTGCCCAACGCCCGGTCCGGGTCCGGTACAGGGC
Source organism: Desulfarculaceae bacterium (assembly GCA_963675675.1). Taxonomy (GTDB): domain Bacteria; phylum Desulfobacterota; class Desulfarculia; order Desulfarculales; family Desulfarculaceae; genus Dethiosulfatarculus. Next base: position 3,639,506 of record OY776512.1, on the reverse strand, counting down.
CCGGCCCGGGTTCCAGCCACGCATGAGCGTCAACCTTATATCCCTTCCGCTTTGATGCTTGATAATCTGCGGTGGGGCTGAAATCTTTTGAACTGATTCATAGCGCCTGGCGCTTACTGGCGGCATGTGCTTAATGGGGTCTTGCTGAAGCGAATCAGGGCGAAACGGCCCGGCGGTGTTTTCGGCTATGGCGGATTTATCCACAACCAAATCACGAACCGATGTATACCGGGCTTGTTTATGTCAAACCTGGAGACTGAAAGAGACTGACGGCAACGCCAAGGCCAAACCGGTTCCCGGCCAGTTACTGATAGCTCCCGGTATATACGAAATCAACAACAGATGTTACAGGATGGAGCAGGGAGGCCTGTACCGCTGGATTTGTGATGGCGGGGCGCAGCAAAGGCTGTTGTGGGACGGAAATACACTTCATCTGTTAAGCGGCATTGCCTGGCTGCACGCCCATGGAAACATCGACAATCAGCTTGATTTTCAGGCTCTTTACCAGACGGCCCAGATGCGGAAGCTGATATTGACCTGCGGCTATATTTCCAATTTTGCAGTCAATATCCTGAACGCCGTTGGCATAAGATCTCATATCCTGACGGCCCTGTCCCTGCATTATGATCCATTGTTCGGTCTATCGCATAACATGATTGAGCTTCAGAATCCGGCAAACCATAAGTGGTTATTGTGTGACTTGACCTTCAAATGCATATTCTTATGAGACAAACACCCTCTGTCGTTCTATGAGCTGATCATGGAAATGAATGAAAACCGTTTTGGTATTGAATATATTTCAAGCGGAGCGCGGGCGGTCCCGGCGGCATGGGCTGACGGTCAAACGGAAAGCCTTTTATTCGCAAACGAGTATTTGTGCAATGGCAAACGCTTGCGCGAATTTTACCGGCACATGCTGGAAACGGTGCTGATTTTTGATCCCGATGAAGCTGTGTTCAAGCACTGTGACCAGAAAAACCGGGAAGCCATCGCTTCGGTCAGCAGCCAGTATAAATACATAGACAGGGCTGATTTCATAAAAAAATTCTACGCCTGAAAATTAGACTACAGGCATGCAAAGTATTTGATTCTGGATTACAGCTCCATCAAGCTGCTTGACGGTCTGGCTTACCCACGAAAATAGGTTTTTTAGAACCATTTCTTTTTTTTGAAATATGCGGCCATGCCCAAAAACAGCAGCAGCATTACCCCCAATACAATGAAATAGCCCCATTTGTACTTGAGCTCCGGCATCCATTCGAAGTTCATTCCGTAGATGCCTGCTATGAAAGTCAGCGGAATGAATATGGTCGCAACCAGGGTCAGGAATTTCATGACCTCGTTCAGCCCTTGGGCGGCTATGGAATGGTAGTTGTCCAAAATGGTGGATGTCATGTCCCGGAAAGAATCCAGGATGTCGCTGATCTCCACCACATGATCATATACATCCCTGAAGAAGATGGACACATCATCGGCAAACAGGTTTGATTCGGTGCGGGTCAGCCTGAGCAGCATGTCTCTGATGGGCCAAACCGTCCGCCGCAGGTCTATAAGCTGCCTTCTGGCCTGATGTAGATCAGACAGGATGCTGTTGTCCGCTCCGGCGGACACATTCTCGTCAATATCTTCAAGCCTTTCAGCCATCTGGTCCAAAACCGAAAAATAGTCATCCACAACGGCGTCCACCAGTGCATAGGCCAAATAGTCGGCCCCCTGTTTCCTGATGCGTCCCTTGCCCCTCTTTAGCCGCTCGCGCACCGCCGCAAACGATACGGGTTCTCCGGCGTCGTGACAGGTGAAAACAAAGCCCGAGCCGATTATCAAACTAATCTGGTTTGTGCTCAGGGAATCCGCTTCCCACCGCGCCGCGTCCAACACCACGAACAGGTAATCTCCGTGGTCTTCCACCTTGGCCCGGTTGCCGGGAGAAGCCATGTCCTCCAGCACCAAGGCATGGATGCCGATGGCGGCTCCCAGATCCTGAAGCATTTTGGAATTGCCTAAACCGGTCAAATCCAGCCACAGGCGGCCAGGGCCGCTCAGCGCCTTCAGGGCGTCATCAAAGCTGACGTCCGCATCTTCGGTAAACTCATCAGCGCTATAGCTAAACCTGGCAAGCCGGGTCGGATGGGCCGCGGGCACTTCCGGACTGAGCAGCACTCCCGGTGCGGCCCCGGCTTTGCGCGCTTTTGATTCCAGAAAAAGCTTCATTTGTTTTCCTGTTCTTTACTACCGGGCGGTTGCTCATTGGATGCTTTTGGGGAAGCGGTTTTGGCTTTTTTTCCTTTCAAAAAGCCCCACATTTTCATGAAGCCGGATTTGCGGCTTTTTTTGTTTTCCGGTGTTGCTTCCGGCTGGGGGAGCACCATCAAGGCCTTTTCAGACTGTGCGGCGGGGTCGCTTCCGGGCAGTGAATCCAGTTGATCCTTCTCCTCGCGCCTGGCGGGGGGAAGCTCGTTTTTATAAACCACGGTCCGGTAAGGGAATGGTATTTCGATGTTTTCTTTGTCAAAGCGTTTTTTGACCTGCTCCAAAAGCCAGAAACGGCCATACCAGGTTTCGTCCACATTGGCCGTCCACATATAGGCTCTTAGCTTGATGGCGGAATCAGCATGCTCCACAACCCTGACTTTTGGCTCGGACAGGGCTTGGGTCCCCTCCAGCCTGTGGGGGCACTTCATCACCTCATCCAGGATCACGCGCCGGGCCAGGTCGATGTCCGTATCGTAACTCACCCCGAATTCCAGCCGCAGAAGCATCCTGGGATCATTGAGGGAATAGTTGACAATGGTCGTGTTATCCAGCTTTTCATTGGGTATGACGATCCTTTTATTCTCCCAGGAGCGCAAAACGGTATGCCTGATGGTGATGTCCTCTATGATGCCGTATTCGTTTTCTATGGTGACAGTGTCACCGATGCGGATTGGCCGGAATATGGCCAGGGCAAGACCGGATATCAGATTGGAAACCGTGGATTTTGCCGCAAAACCTATGATTACCGCCGTCAACCCGGCCCCTGCGGCCAAGGTGGTCAGGATGCCTTTCAGGCCAGGAATCAAGGAAGCGTAAACCACCAGGGCGACAAGGAAGACAATCAAGGATTTAAGGTGCAGGATGAAGCGCCAAACTGTTTCTTCGACCCCGCTGAATAAGCGCCTGAACTGCTTTTCCCACCGGTGTATAAGAACTCCCAGCAGCCAAGAAGCCAATGCGCCTAAACTGAATATGATCACGGCATAAAAGAGCGCTCCGATCAGGTTCGATGGGTCCAACAGGGGCCCAAGCGCAGTTTTTACATCTTTGATCCAAACTTCCAGCATTTAGTTCTACTTCCTGTTGGGTGTATCCGGCGGTACGGGCGAAAAAGAGCCCATCATGCAACTGTCAACCTACGCAACGATATAGCTTGAGATTCGCATACATAAAAGATTATCGCCTGTTATGCGCAATTTTGTCCACCGCATTAGTCCTCGTATGATTGATATGACAGCAGCGTATTTCTTAAACCCTTATGGCAACTCAACCTGTCACATTATGTTATGATGGCCTTGATAAACCCTGATTACAGCGCAGGCCGGATTTAAGTCTCGGGATTGTGGGCCGTCCAGGCCTTGTCCAGTTCCTCCATGTCGGTCTGCCGGTCCCGTTGCATCAAGACGGCCAGATCCTCATTGTGCTGCTGATACTCCGAAACGTACTTTTCGCGGTCCTCCTTGTGAATCCTGCGCAACGCAGGCATGGCCTCTTCGTCTTTTCTGCTGAAAAGCCGGGTGATCTTGTGGGCTTCGTAGGGATCAAATCCCATGATCCTCAAGGAATCCCGGCCCAGGGACAGGGCGCTGCCAAAAGTCTCCCGGCGTATGGTTTCCACCCCCAAGTCCATGAACTCAAAAGCCGCGCTGCGGTCAGCGGCGCATACCGCTATTTTGAGGTGGGGATAGTGCTTCTGCACCAGCCTGACCAGCTCCACGGACTTTTCATGCTCGCCCAGGGTGATGATGATCAGTTCGGCCTCCTCGGCCCCGGCTGATTGCAGAAGATCCAAACGGGTGGCGTCGCCATAGTAGACTTCAAAGCCAAACTCGCGCAAGACATCGACATTTCCCTCGTTGTAATCCAGGATGACCGGCTTGATCCCGGCCGCGATGAGCAATCTCCCCAGGTCGGTGCCCAGACGGCCGAAACCCGCCAGGATGACTTTGCGTCCATTATGCTCTATGGCGTCGTGGGGACGGCTGGAATCTTGCTCCTCATGGCGCGGCGCGATCATCTTTTCATGCAGGATGAAAAGCAAAGGAGTTATAAACATGGTCACGGCAACCGCGGAGATCAGTATTTCGGTAATTTCCTGAGGCAATACCCCATTTATTTTCGCGTACTGGAAGAGCACAAAGGCGAACTCGCCCCCCTGGGCCAGAGCCAGACTGAACAGCCAGCGTTCATGGGAGGGCATCTTGAATATCAAGGCGGTCATAAGCAGCAGCAGCGCTTTTAGCAGAATCAGCCCGGCCACTAAAATCCCTATCAGCCCCAGTTCTTGGCTTATCAGGCTGAAGTTGAGGCTTGCCCCTATGGAGATGAAGAAAATCCCCAGCAAAAGCCCCTTGAAGGGCTCGATGTCGCTTTCCAGCTCATGCCGGTATTCGCTGTTGGCCAGCACCACGCCGGCGATAAACGCGCCCAGGGCGGGGGACAGCCCCACCAGGGTCATGAGCAACGATATGCCTATGACCAAAGCCAGGGCCGCGGCAACGAAAATCTCCCTCACCCGGGCGCCGGCAATGGCCCTGAAGACCGGACGGCTGGCATAGCGGCCCGCCACAAAGATGGATGCAATGGCCGCCAGCACCACGATAAGCCGCAGCCAGGTGGGCAAAGTAGTGATGTCGAACAGGGCTTGATCATGGCCGGGGCCGCTTTGAACCGCCAGGGTTGCCAAAAGGGGCAGCACGGCCAAGATCGGGATCACGGCAAGATCCTGGAAGAGCAACACTGAAAAAATCGAGCGCCCCGGACCGGTGTTCATGAGTCCTTTTTCCCGCAGGGTCTGCAGCACAATGGCCGTGGAGGAAAGGGCCAGGCTGAGGCCGATGGCCAGAGCATGGCGCCAGGGCAGAAAATAGGCGCCCGCCAGTGCTATTGCGGCGGCGGTAAGGATTAATTGGGAGCCGCCCATGCCTAGAATGGGGGTGCGCATGCGCCACAGAAGCGAGGGCTTCAACTCCAGTCCCACTAAAAAGAGCATCATCACCACGCCGAATTCCGTGAAATGCATCACTTCTTCGACCTGGCCGGTAAGCGACAGGCCATAGGGGCCGATCACAATGCCCGCCATCAGATAGCCCAGCACGGAACCCAGTTTTAATTTTTTGGCCAGGGGCACCGCGATGACTGCAGCGGCCAGGAAAACCAGCAGTTGCAGTAAGAAATGTTCCATGGCTCACACCTTGCTGATAATGGAATCAAGGTCCAGATTGAGGTATTCCTGGCGGCGGGCCTTGTCCAGGTCCATTTTCCCATCCCTCAGGGCAATGACCGCATGCCGGTAATCCTCGGCGTGCCGTGTGACCATGCTCTCTGACAGGCCCCGGTGAACTCCGAATACCACAAACGGCGGCAGCCAATGCATTTGGCATAAATTTGCGGTGGCTTGAAAAGGCGAGGTTATCTCTCTCACCGAGAAGCGGTTGTGGCCCTCTCTCTGAAAGGTGCTGAAATCTCCCCCGGCTGAAAAGGCCTGCAGGGCTGTCTTGCCTTTCAGGGCATTGCCGGCGGCGCCATAGGCCCAGCCGTGCTCCAAGACCAAATCCATCCATTCCTTGAATATGGCCGGAGTGGAGTACCAGTACAGGGGGGACTGGAAAATTATTACGTCATGCTCTTCGCACATTTGCTGTTCATGGGTCACATCCAGCAAAAAATCCGGATAGCTCGCGTAAAGGTCGTGAAAGGTGATTCCCTTCAAACCTTCCACCGACCGCCGCAAGGCCGCGTTTATTTTGGAGCGTCTGAATGCAGGATGCGCGAACAGAATCAGTATATGTTTCATGGATAGTGCTCTCGCCTTATCACGCAGCAGGAAGAATCAGCCCCCGAATCATAAGCTTAACACTTCCAGTTTGTCCCCGGCTTATCCGGTATGATCTTCAAACTCGCTTGCAATCCGCTTGAATTCATTTTCCTGCGCCACAAAGGCTTCCACCACATCTGGGTCGAAATGGCTGCCGCTGTCTTCTTTTATGATGGCCGCCGTCTTGTCGTGAGGGAAGGCGGGCTTATAGACCCTCTTGCACACCAAGGCGTCATAAACATCAGCCACCGCCATAATGCGCCCGGAAAGCGGTATATCTTCTCCTTTGAGTCCTTGGGGATAGCCCAGGCCGTTCCATTTTTCATGATGGGTGTAGGCGATATCACGCGCGTGGGCCAAGAAATTCGGCTTGGTATCCAGCTTGAAGGCCTCCTCCGCCTTGACCAGGGCTTGATAGCCGAGTTCGGCGTGGGTCTTCATGATTTCAAACTCCTCTTCCGTAAGCTTGCCCGGTTTGAGCAGGATGACGTCGGGCACCCCGACTTTGCCAATATCATGCAACGGCGCGGATTTGAAAAACAAATCTATGGTTCCTTGGTCTAGTAAATCAGCGTATTTGGGATTTTGGGCCAGGTGCTGGGCCAAAGCCCTGACGTAGCGCTGAGTGCGCAGGATATGCCCTCCGGTTTCGTTGTCCCGGGTTTCGGCCAAGGTCGCCAGGCCGAAGATGGTGACATCCTGAGTCTGGGCCAGTTCCAAGGTGCGTTCTTGCACCTTGATCTCCAGAATCTCGTTCTGCATCTCCAATTCCCGGCTGGCCATAACCAGGGATAAGTGGGTTTTCAGCCTGGCCTGCACTTCCATAACCTCGAAGGGCTTGGTGATGTAATCCACGGCCCCCAGCTGAAACCCCTTGGTTTTGTTTTCGATCTCGGTCATTGCCGTCAGGAAAATGACGGGTATCTTGGCGGTGGCGGGATCGGATTTAAGCCTGCCGCAGACCTCATAGCCGTCCATGCCGGGCATCATGATGTCAAGAAGGATAATGTCCGGCGGCTCTTCAGCCACCGTTTCCATGGCCGACTCCCCGTCCATGGCCACCGACACGTCATACAGATCGCCCAGGGCATCGACCAATATATCTACATTGGCTTCGGTGTCATCCACCACCAATACGGTGCAGTCTTCCAGTTCCTTGGGTGCCATCAGTTTGGTTCCTTCAGCCTTTCAAGCATCGTTTCCAGCAGCATCAGCGCGTCTTTGAATTTGTATTTTTTCAACTGCTTGTTAAGTTCGATGATATCCATGCTGTATTCGTTGGGCCAGTTCAGCTGGTTTATTTTCTGCAACGCCGTTTTGCATGGTTTGGGCTTTTGGGATTTTACATGGGGCAGGATCTCTTCCAGAGCTCCTTGCATTTCTTTTTTTGAAGAAAGGGTTCCGCCAATCGAGAGTGAGGGCGCGGCGGCTTCTCCGGCGCCCAGCACGGCCAACGACTTCACCAAAACGGCCATCTCCCGGCCGAATGCCTCCAGCTTGGCGGGCAGGCTTTCGGTCTCTCCGGTTTTGATGGCCATCTCCAATTCGGCCGCGGCCGTCTGCAACGGCGCCGCTCCCACATTTCCGGCCACACCCTTTATGCTATGGGCCATGCGTTCGGCTTCATCCCCTTTGGCGGCCTTAAGCAGTTCCCTGATCTCCTCGCTCGCTTTGGCGTAGCCATCGCGCAGTTTGATAAGCAACTTGCGGTACAGATCTCTATTGCCGCCCACCCGGGCCAGACCTCCTTGGATATCCAGGCCCTCCAAGGACTCCGGCAAACCCCGCGTAGGGATTGCCCCCGCCGGGACTGCTCCAACCGGCGGGGCTAGGGACTCCAATCCCCTCACTCCGGGCTTGATCCAGGCGGCCAATGAAGCGAACAGCTGATCAGGGTCGATGGGCTTGGCCACATGATCGTTCATTCCGGCATCAAGGGCCTTTTCCCGGTCGCCCGCCATGGCGTTGGCCGTCATTGCGATTATGGGCAAATCATCGAATTGGCTGTCAGCGCGTATGAGGCGGCTGGCGGTGTAGCCGTCCATCACCGGCATCTGAATATCCATTAGAACCGCATGGTAGTTGGCGGACTTGACGGCATCCACCGCTTGGCGGCCATCTCCGGCTATGCTTATCTTAAACCCCGCGTTCTCCAATATCTCCCGGGCCACCTGCTGGTTGATCTCATTGTCCTCTACTAAAAGAATGCTGGCGCCCTGGATGGTTCTGAGGCCATCGGCTGGCTTTTGCTGTTTCCGCAATGTCTTTTGCCCTTCTGCGCCTTGCTTGCCAAAGGCGGCCATGATGGAGTCAAGCAGCATTGACGAGCTGACCGGTTTGATCAAAAAACCTTCCAGCCCGATTTGGTCAGCCCGGGACATGACCATTTCCCGGCCGTATGCGGTTACCATTATGATGGTCGGAGGCTTGGTCAAGTCTGGGGCATTCTTGATTTTCTCCGAGGCGGTGAGCCCGTCCATCGACGGCATCTTCCAGTCCATCAGCACCAGGTCAAAGGGCCTGTCCTTGTCTGCGGCCCGCAAAGCGTCCAGCCCCTCCTGCCCTCCGGATGCCTGGCTCACCTCAAAGGACATTGACTCCAGCATGCCTTGCAGTATCGCCCGGCAGGTGTCATTGTCATCCACCACCAGCACTTTCAGGCCGCGCAGGTCCGGATCGGGTTCCAACTCCTTGCGCTTCTGCTCATTGCCGAGGCCGAACTCGGCGGTGAAGATGAATTCGCTGCCCACCCCGGCTTCGCTTTCCACCCAGATTTCCCCATGCATCATTTCCACCAGGCGCTTGCTGATGGTGAGCCCCAAACCGGTGCCGCCGTATTTGCGGGTGGTGGAGGTGTCGGCCTGGCTGAAGGCCTTGAAAAGCCTGGAACGCTGCCCGGGAGTCATTCCGACCCCGGTGTCCCGTACGCTGAAACGCACCTTGAGTTTATCTGCCCCGGACTCGATTATTTTTGCTGAAATTACGATTTCGCCGCTTTCTGTAAACTTTACTGCATTATTTGCCAAGTTGGTAAGCACCTGGGCCAAACGCAAAGGATCGCCTTTCAGCGATCTGGGCAGCATGGGATCAATATCAAACAGCAGTTCCAGCCCTTTTTCCTGGGCCTTGAGGCTGACCAGGTTGGATATGCTGTTCAAGACATGGTCCAAGACAAAGTCTATTACCTCCATATTCAGCATGCCCGCCTCTATCTTGCTGAAATCCAATATGTCGTTGATGATGCCCAACAGGGCCTGGGAGCTGGACTGGATTTTCTCCAGGTAATCAAGCTGTTTTGGGTTCAGATCGGTTTTCAGGGCCAAGTGGCTCATACCTATGATGGCGTTCATGGGGGTTCTGATCTCATGGCTCATGTTGGCCAAAAAGTCGCTTTTGGCCTTGGTGGCCGCCTCTGCCTTGGCCTTGGCCTCTTCCAGATCCTCCATCATATTGAGCATGGCCCGGCGGGTCTGGGCCAGTTGTTTAATCTGGTTTTGCATGGAGGCGGCTGTTTCCCGCCGCTGGGCAAACGAGTTTTTGAGTTGATTGGCCATCCGGTTGAAGGCTGCGGAAAAATCCCCCATAAACGAGACTTCATGGCTGAAGTCTCCGTTGGCGATTTGCTGAGTGGTCCAGGTCAGGTTTCGTAAAGAGGCCTGCAGGTTTTTCAAAGAAGAATTAAGGGATAACATGCTGTGGGCCGGATCAAAATAGATGTCGCCCCTGGAGAGTTTCTCCATCAGCTCGCTGGCAGCCTTGTATTCGTCCAAAAAGCGGTTGATGTAGCCCACCGCCTGTTTTATTTCGTTATCAGGGTAATCGGACGGCAATTCTATATAACCAGGATCGTGACCCTTTAGTAGAAAATAGAACAGCTCGCTTATTTTATCTATATCTTCAGCTCTAAACTCAGCCATCACGCAGCCATCCGGGTCAGGAATAGTTGAAACAGTCTTAAATTATACATCCGCCGCTCAGGCTGCGGGCTGCACTTCAAAACGGCAGACCCGGGCCCCCGTGCACCAGCAGTCAACCTCCGTGGCTTTGAAATTGGTCCCGGTGTGCTGGGTCAAAAGGCCGCTTAGAAAACCTTCGTCATATGTACATACGGTTTCTTCACACAACATCAGACCTGAACAATCCAGATCCTCGGCCACGGTGAGAATTATCTTCATGGTCTCCGGATCGAATTGTTCGACCCGCACAATGCCTATTTTCATATCTTTGAGCAGGCCCTGCACCTGTTTGACAAAATCGTTTATGTCGTCAGTGGGCGTGACCAGAGCCTTGCAGAACTCTTTGCCTGCCAGTTCTCCAGCGTCAAACAGTAGGCTGTCCGCAGCCTCCACTCCATATTTTTGGATCATCACGTCACGCATGGTGAACTGCATGAGCCGGTATACCGCAACGTCCATGACTGCGCCCAGATTGGGCCGTCCTTCATTGATGTCGCCAATCATGCTCCACTCAAATTTGGCTGAATCCCTTTCCTCTTTGAACATATGCCATCCTCCTTGTTTCAGACGGGCATCATGAATCACTTATGCATTTCACCACGGTTTGCAAAATAGCAGGCCGCCCAAGCGCCGGCGGTTCAATACCATCTGGCAAATCGGTGGCGGGGCCTTGAATGGCCTAGTGGACGATTTTGTATTTCGATTCACGGCCCAAATCGCCCATCAGATGGTTGATCTCTTCTTTTAGCTGAATCATTTTCTCTTCGCGGCCCACCACCAGGCGGCTGAAGCGTTCCAGATCTTCAAAGTTTTGCTGCAGTTCCAGTTCCGCCTCCTTGCGGTCGGTAATATCCCAGGTCACTCCTATCATGCTGACCAGCTTCCCCCCCTCATCCTTGACAGTCAAGGCTGCCACCTTGATATGGCGAATGCTGTTATCGGGCCAAACTATGCGGTATTCCACATTGTATTCGCCCTGGTCGTTGACTGCCTGGTCAAGCGCATTTTCCACCAGAGACAAATCCTGAGGATGAACCTTATTGCGCCAGCCTTCCATGGAGTTAAACTCCCCCGGTTCCGCGCGATAGATATCAAGGCAGCGTTGGTCCCAGGAGATTTCATCAGTGGCCAAATCCCATTCCCAGACCCCGAAGCCGCCGGCAGCGGTGGCCAGGGTCAAGCGGTCGGAATAGCTCCGCAGGGTTTTCTCGGCGTTCAGTTGCTCGGTTATATCCCGGAAGGTGATTACCGCACCCATGAGCTGTCCGTTTTTCGATACCGGAGTGCTTGAATATGAAACCGGGAAGTGGCTGCCGTTTTTGCGCCACAAGACCTCATCATTTACCCGGTTGCACTGCCCCTGGGTGACGGATCCATACATTGGGCATTCATGCAATGGGTAGGTTGATCCGTCGGCATGGGAGTGGTGAATCAACTCGTGCACCTTTTGGCCCAATATCTCGGGTTCGCTGAAACCCAGCATCTCCAGGGCGGTAGGGTTGATAAAGGTGAGCCGATCGTCAGTGTCGACTCCGAAGATTCCTTCTCCGGCCGAAGCCAGCAAAAGACGGCTGCGCTCCTCGCTTTCCTGCAGCGCCCGCTCCGCCCGCATTTGGGCGGTGACGTCCATCACGGTTCCCACCATGCGGGTCACCCTGCCGTTTTCATCCCGGCTGACCGCCTTTCCCCTGGTTATCTGCCACCTTTCCTCTCCGTCATTCAGCACGATCCGGTAACTGACCTCATAGTGGTCAGACAGCCCTTCCACATACTTGCGGCCTTGTTCGCGCACCCGCTCTATGTCGTCGGGGTGAATGGCCTTGACCCAGGAATCAAACGGGTTGTCAATTTGCCCCGGCTTAAGTCCCATGAGCTTGGCCCAACGGTCATCAACCACTGTTTCATCCTGAATGAAGCTGCGGTCCCAAGTGCCTAAATTGCCCCCCTCCAGAGCAAGGTCAAGGCGCTGCTGGCTTTCCAAAAGATCCTTTTCCGCCTGTTTTTGTTTAGTTATGTCTTTGGCGAATGCGATTATGACATCCTCTTCATCATGGCTTACCAGGGAGATTGTCAGTTCAACATCCAATATTTCGCCGCTTTTGGTTTGGTGTCTGGAATGGGTCTCAACCACCTGCCTGTCATGCAGGGCCTTCAACATCTCAGCTTGCTTTTCTTCTGTAAGATCCAAATCAATCTGCGGAGCCGTCATATTGAGCAGTTCACTTGGGCTGTAGCCCAAGGATTGGCAGGCGGCGTCGTTTGCATATATGAATTTGCCGGTTCGCGGACTCAGCCAGAAGATGCTTTGCACCGCCTTGTCGACCGTGAATTGGGTGAATCTAAGCTGATCTTCGGATTCTTTGCGTTCCGTGAAGTCGCGGGCGCTGGTCCTGAATCCGGAGAATTTTTTCTCCTGATCAAAAATGGGATTCCAGGAAAGGGTAATCCAGTAAATATTGCCGTCTTTATGGCGCACCCTGAAAGGCACGTCATTGCCCGCTTCACCGGCCAAGGCCCGGGCCAGGCTGCTCTCCCAGATCTCCTTGTCATCGGGCAGCAGTAGGCTGAACGGATAATCCGGCATGGCCATGCACTCATCCACGCTGTAGCCGGTGATGCGCTCCACCGCCGGATTTACCCAGAGCAAGGCGCCGTCCTTGCCGTGCCAGCCCTCCCAATCGTAAGTATAATCGGCGATTATGCGGAAGTTTTCGTGGGAGCGGCGGATTTCCTGTTCGGCTCGCTTTCTTTTAGTGATGTCGCGCACCACACCCACCGCGTACCATTCCTCATCAATCTGAAATGAAGATAATGTTATTTCCACCGGGAATTCTTCGCCCGCACGGTTGCGGCCGGTTGCCTCGGTGACGGCGCCCAAAACCTTGCCCTGGCCGGTTTTGGCAAAATGCGCCAGTCCCGCCTTGATATCCTTATGATATTTTTCCGGAGCGGCCATGGAATGAAAATCCATGCCCATGGCTTCTTCCGCGCTGTAGCCGAAAAGCCTCTCTGCCGCCGAATTCCAGAACATCACCTTGCCCCCGGCGTCAATCATCACCAGGGCGTCGCTTGCCGCCTGGCTCATGGCTTTTACTTTGCGTTCGCTGGCCAGATACTCCAGCTCGGCCAGCTTGCGGTCCGTGATATCCAAGATGAAGCCGTTATAAATAGTTTCCCCGTTATCGCCTTTGGATGGCGAGGCGTTGATCCGGGTCCACCGCACCTCTCCTGATTTGGTGGTGGTGCGCCCCACCAGGTTGAACTCCTCCTGGTTCTTCAGCGCGGTAAACAAATCCTTATCAATGCGGGGTTTATCATCCGGGTGCCAAGGTGTTCGCAGGCGGTTTTTGATGACCTCTTCGGCTGGGAACCCGAAAAAGTCTATGCAGTTCTGGCTGAGGAACAGGTACTCCCATTCCCCGCCGGGTTGAACCTTCAGTTGCACCAATGCGCCGGGCACATGGGCCGCCATGGTCTGGAAACGCTCCTCGGCCGCCTTGCGCTGGGCGATCTCTCCTGCCAGGCGGCGGTTCCAAATCAGTATCACCGCCAGGATAACGAAGCCCACCAGGCAGGTCAAAACCACGGCCTTGATGATGAAACCCCAGTCGATATGTTTTTCTATGCGGACTTTCAGCCATTTATCCTGGATCAGGCTTTTGTCATCCTCGGTGAATGAAGCCAGCACCTTGTTCAGAATGGGCACCATCAGCGGCAGGTCTTTGCGGACCCCAATAGCGATTTCTAATGAATACGGGGTGGGCGCGGCCACCTTCAGATTAGTAAGCCCCAGGCTGCGGTTGGCGTATTCCAGTGAAGCAACTGCATCCACGGCGGCCGCGGCCTTGCCTTCGGCCACCGCCCGCAGGGCTTGCTCCACCGTGTCCTCCGGAATAAGCTCAAGCCCGGGGTGTTTTTCCTGCAGAATGGTTTGGGTGACATAATCCCGGACAACCGCCACCGCCCCTTCTTTAATATCCGCCAGTGAGCCTATGTATGGGGCGTCTTCCCGGGTTATGATCACAAGGGGCACTTTCAGGTAAGGCCTGCTGAAGCGGAGGAACTGCCGGCGTTCCTCGGTTGACACTATGGCTGATATAATATCAATGCGGCCCGCCCTGGCCTCTGCAAGCATCTGGGTCCATGTGAGGTCTTTCACCGGGGTCAGTTCGGTTCCGAGTTTGTGGCCGATTATGCGCAGATAGTCGGAACATATGCCTGCGTGTTTGCCTTGACTGTCCATAAAATCAAAAGGCGCCCAATCCGGGGCCACGCCCAGCCGCATGCTGAGATGGGCTTTCAAAAAGGTCTTTTCCTGCCAGCTCAGCTGGCCGGTGTCTTCCACGGGATCGGTGAAGCCGGCCCAGCGGCGTTTCATGGACCTGATTTCATGCTGAGGTATGTCTTTGACGGCCTTGTCCAGGATGCCGGCCAAAATGGGCCAGTCCTTGCGCACTCCTATGGCCAGGATCGAGCCGGACTTGTTTAATCTGCCCTGCACCTGCAGGTTGGAGATCAACTCCGTTTCCATGATCCAGGCTGCCACTGCCCGGTTGCCGGCATAGGCGTCGGCCTGGCCTATGGACACTGCATTCAAGGCTTGGGAAGTATCTGGATATTCTTTGATTTTTACATCCGGGTAGTTTTGGGTGAAATACTTGACATTGCCGAAGCCTTTTTCCAAAGCCAGGGTTTTGCCCCTAAGATTGTTTTCCCCGGCATGAAAGGGGCCGCCGCTTCGGGCCACGATCACATGGGGTATATTCATATAAGGGCGGGTGAAGTTGAAAAACTGCTCCCGCTCAGGCTTTGGGGTGATGTCCATCAGCCCATCAAGCTTTTTATCCTTGACCAGCCGATAGTTTTCCGCGAAAGGTCCCGGCACTATTTCAAGCCGGCCGCCCAACCGCCAATTGATGGCGTTTAAAAGGTCGGCGCCGTAACCGCTGGGCGCACCGGCGGAGTCCAGAAAATTCATCGGCGGCCAGGCCTCCATGGAGCCGATTTTTATCTTGTTGTTATGCTTGAGAAAATCTCTTTCCTCCGCCGAAAGACTGTTTAAAAATGCCGCGCTCTTTTTTTCTGTTTCATAATTCCGGGCAAACTCGATGAGGTCAAAGGTGCGTTGGACCCGCTCCGGGTTGTGAACTTTCGAATAGCGCTGAAAATCCACCCCCTCCAGTTTGGCCTTGAACAGGGTGGAAAAGGTTTGCAGATTGTCTTTAGTTATGGCCGACATCGATACGCTAAAGCTGGTGCCATCCCCGGCGAAATCCCGGCCCTGTAAGTAGTCATGCAGCAAAATAACCGCCCAAACGCCCTCTATGAATTGCCCCCCAACGCTGACCTGTATTATTCCCTGCTCAATAGCCTCAATCGCGCGGGGGCTCCAATCGATGCCGCCTATGAACAACGGAGTGACGATTTTCAGCTCCCGGGCCGCTTCCGCCACCGCGAGAGCCATGTCGTCATTGGCGCACCAAACCAGGTTGATGGCGGGGTTCTCCTTGTATTTATCTTTGAACCTTTTGGCGGCGGTGGCCGGGTCCCAATTTCCGGGAATTACCTCCAGGTAGTCAACTTGCTTATTGTATTTCAGGAAATTTTTCATTCCGCGGAGCCGTTCGGATGAATTGCTATGGCTGGGCAAACCTTCTATGGCCAGAATCTGAAAACGGGAGACTCCCGCTTTCCCGGCTATCTGGAGCAGCTGCTGAATCAGGGTGCCGCCGGCCATTGCATCATTGGGAATTATTTTTCCCAGCCAGTTGCGGTACTTAGTGCGGGGCAGATAATCAATATTTTTTATGTCGTCGTTGATCAGAAATGCGCCCACATTATATTTCTCGGCAAGCTTCAAAATGGTCTCGGAGGCTATGCCGAAATCCGGGAAAATGATACCGTCTATCCCCGCCTTGCAAACATCTTCTACTTTACGCAGAAGCTGGGCCGTATTCTCCTTGAAATTAATAGTCTGCAAATTAACGCCCAAGCTGCTTGCTGCGGCATGGGCGAAGCGGGCATTGGTTCTCCAAAAAGGCCCTTCATTGGGTATGAACATGGCCAGCGAAGGGTCTTCCTTCACTTTTGCTGCGGGGGGCGTTTGGGCATGCGTATATTGCCCTGTAAGCACTATAAATATAAGTATTAAACTTAGGCCTATAATCGACGGCAGACTGAGGCGTTTTGCGATTTCAGCCATGTCTTCATATCCGTTTTGAGCATTGATTGTAAATATGCACTGCTAGCTTAGCTATTTATTTTTATTGTAAAATCTGGACAGATACGACTACGGATAATCAGTATCGGGTATAATATTAAACATTTTTGATCTATAGATATATATTAACTCCGCAGCCTACATAGGGTCAAATAATCAATAATGATTTAGCAATATACGGTTGCTTGCTGGCTGGCACTTAAACGAAAAACCCCTGTAAGAGCCGATAAAAGAAAAATGGAAGTGATTAGAGCCTATTTTCGAGGTCTTAATAAAATAATACTACTGTGTAATCTTGCACCAAGCTAAAAAAGAATGGCAAGATGGCTATATCCTGAAAAGTGGATCACGCGCAGAGAAACACTCTTAATAAAGAGAGCCTATGGCGGCGGGATGTAAATCCCCCTTCCTGCATCCTGGCGGCATGGTATGCCTGCCATGCGGGCGGCAAAAAAGGCATGGCCCTGATTTCCCGGCAGGCCGCCATCGTTACCTGCGGCAGATGGGGCTATTCCAAAGTCCATCAGGAGAAAATCGCTATGTTGGAGGAGCCCCTAGCCCCTGCCGGGCTTGGCGGCAGGAGCCGCATCGGGGGGGCTGCACGTGCAGCCCATAAAATTAAAGTAAATGGTGGAAGGTGGTTTCCGGAGCTGTGCAGGGCCGTGCGGGCCGCGTCCAACTGCTTGATCGCTTTGGTTTTCAAGCTCATGTATATTTCGGCAAAACACTCACCTTGATTTTGAGGGGATTCTTAAGATGACCGATAAGCAGCGAATGCTAACCGCAATGCGGGGTGGGATGCCCGATAAAATCCCATTTGCCCCCAGGCTGGATTTGTGGTTTGCGGCCAACAAGGCCAAGGGCACATTGCCGGAAAAATACCGGAACAGCGCACACCATTTTGAAGTGGCGCTGGCCGAAGGCTGGGGACTGCACCAAATCAACCCGGCCTATCAGGAAATCCGCAAGCCTGAGGATAACCTGCATTGGGCTTTGGGTATCCTGACATACAAGGAGATGGTGTTTGGCTACCGCTTCGGCGGACAACTGGACATCAAGGTTGACAAACAGCCGGGCGGCCGCACCAGGATCACTTACCATACGCCCAAGGGATCGGTCAGCACCACCACGGTGTATACAGAAGAGATGCGGCGCGCCGGCGCGTCGGCGTCATTCATTGAAGAGTATGTCCTGAAAGACCGCAAAGACTATGCCCCGGTGGCTTATATCTTTGAGAATCTCAAATTGTATCCGGACTGGGAAGATTTCAAGGCCTTGCAGGAAAGAGTAGGGGAGCATGGCGTGGCCTTCACCATGTCGGGCCGGGCCGCCTCGCCCATGCACCACATCCAGAAATACTTTGTGGATGCTACGGATTTCTTTTTTCACTACAAAGATTATTCCAAAGAGATCAACGCCCTGGCTGAAAGCCTGGGGTCTTTTTTCGATCAGGCCATTGACATCATCGGCCAATCACCGGCCGAGGCGGTCTATTGGGGCGCCAATTTCGACGACATGATCACCTACCCTGAATATTTCGCCAAAGACATTTCGCCCTGGATCAAAAAAGCAGCCGATGCCTTGGGACCGAAGGGAATCATTGTTTCCTGTCATTGCGACGGTGAAAACAAAGGGCTGATGGATCTGATCCGGGATTCCGGCATGCATGTGGCCGAGTCCGTGTGCCCCTATCCCATGACCAAGGTCACGATTGCGGAATATTATTCACGCTGGTCTGATAAGCTGGCCATTTTCGGCGGCATCCCCTCCAATCTGCTTCTTAAAGAAAGCACCAGCGACCAAGAATTCGAGGACTTCCTGGATGACTTTTTTAAGTCTGTTGCACCCGGCGCCGGGATAGTCTTCGGGGTGGCCGACTCGACACCGCCCGGCGCGGATTTCACGCGCTTACAGCGCCTGGGCGAGCGCATAGCCAGCGAGGGTGTGCTTCCCTTGAAGGCGGGCAGGGAAAAGCCCGCAACGGTTGGAGTCACGGGAAACGGGCGCCCGGACATGGCCGCTGCATTCATTTTTCACGGGGAGTTTGAGCAAGTGCAAAAAGATGTACTGGCCGGTGACCAGGTGGCCATCGAAGCCCATGTGAATGAATTGCTGAACAAGGGGGCGGATGCGGGGAATATACTGCACCTGGGCATGCTGCCTGCCATGGAGGTCATTGGCGAGCGTTTCAAAACCGGCGAGGCGTTCATTCCGGAAGTTCTTCTTTCCGCACGGGCCATGAACCAGGCCACGAGACTCTTGGAGCCCTATCTGGCCGGGGGCAATCAGGCGGGGGAAGGCAGGTTCCTGATCGGTACGGTCAAGGGGGATATGCATGATATAGGCAAGAACATAGTCTCCACCATGCTCAAGGGTGTGGGTTTTGAGATAAAAGATCTGGGTATGAACGTGCCGGTGGAAGACTTTGTCAAAGCGGTGCAGGAATACAGGCCTCATGTTTTGGGCTTATCTGCTCTTTTGACCACGACCATGCCCCGGATGCAGACGGTTATCGAGGCGCTTTGTGAAGCCGGAATACGCGACACCGTGAAGGTGATCGTGGGGGGAGCCCCGGTTAATCAGAAGTTTGCCGATGACATAAAAGCCGATGGATACGCGGCGGACGCGGGTGCAGCGGTCAGTTTAACCAAGGAGCTGCTGAGACAATAGAAAATGCATAACTAACTGATTCGTTATGGCCAAGATGCCGCGGTTGGCCGGGATTAGCCCGCATATTCCACGAAGGTTGCACGTCCGGCTGCGCCAGCGGTCCATATGCTGCGTTGCCGGCTGCGTTCGCGCCTTGATGTAGCTTAGGCTACACCTGCGGCGCTTGCTTGCCGGACACCTTGTCTCTGGCCCGCTGGCTGTGCCGGGCCCGGGCGTAAATTGTCACTAATAAATGACGGGGCTTTTTTTTATATAGGCCCATAAATGCTGGCTTGCTGCTCAATGCCGCCCAACCTTCGTTAAATATGCGGGCTAACGCCCCAGGCTCTGGATAAGCTCCACCTTGCTGCATATGTCCAATTTGCGGTAGATGGACTCCAGATGGTGCCGCACCGTGGCTGGCGCCAAGAACAAGTCCGCGGCTATTTCCTTGTAGGTCAGCCCGGCGCCGTACAGCTTTGCCACCTCCTTTTCACGGGGGGTCAGCATGTCCAAAGCCCCTTTGGGCTGCAACTGCAATAAAATAAGGTCGCTCTGATCCCAGCAGTGCAGGGTGAATCCCTTCCCCTCATATCTGGAACGGCTTGATTCGGCCAGCCAGGCTATGACCGGTTGGGGCAGTTCGGGCGGCTGCCAGCCCTTGAACTCCTGACGGATAAATTCAATAAAACGGTCCTCAATGTGGCGCATCCAGCCTTGGGGATCGCAGATGGCGAAGATCCCTTCATCCGTACCACAGGAAGAATGTTTGAGCTGCTGGAGCTGGTTGTGGTGCCAGACCTGCACCAGCAAGGGGGACAAACCCTGTTTGGTCACGCGCTCATCCTCGCTGAAGCCGGGCTCGGCCTGGCTGCGGTAGAGGCTTATGCCCTCAATCAGGCCGGACTTGGGGTCGGGCAGGGCGGTGCAGATCACCGCCTCTATGCCGAACTTCCCGGAATGCTGCTGGTAGACTTCGGATTTTCTGCGCTCCTTTTTGCCGTATAGCTCTTTGGCGTCGCAGGTGATGAAGGGGTTCGCCAGCACATGGGCCAACAGCCGGTCCTGCCCCTTGATTTGCTCCCAGGATTCCATCAGCTCCCTGGGCAGGCCCTGGACATAAAAGTTGTGTATCACCACATCATCATCCGTGGTGCGGCCGCTCAGCCAGAGCGCCGCATCAAACGGGATCAGATTGCCCAAAAGCCCCAGGGCTTGCTTTTTGAACATATCAGAAGGAGCCTCATGCCCGGCATGGATCAGTCCGCTGATAAAGTCCTGCACGCCTTTTGAAAACATAACTCTATGTATCCCCGCTTTCCCTCAGGCTTGCTCAAAGCCTCAAGCCGCCACCGGCAGGCAAGGCCCAAAATGGGACATATGCCCGATAGTGCTCCAAGCCAAAATGGTGTTCTATTGGGGCGGCCGGGTCAACAATTCATTTTGGCGCTCCATGATTTGACAGGCTCCCTGGCTGGCATGGGGTCCCATCAAAATGATCTGGCGCAGCTTGTGAAATCCGAATTTTCATAACCACCAATATAAGGTATTTGTCCATGGCGAAACCACCTGAAATGAAGCGCCGGCAACTGCTCAAAACCCTGGGAATCTCGGTTGGGACCCTGGCACTAAGCGGCATTCTGCCCGCCGGATGGGTCAAGCCCGTGGTTCGGATCGGGGTTTTGCCCGCCCATGCCCAGACTTCGGATTCTGATCCGGACCCGCAGGCCCGCACGCCGTTTTTTGATCTGACATTTTCCGCGGGCACGCCGGAAGATGATATCTTCGATCCAAACAGTGTATCAGGGAGCGGCGGGATTATTGAGACGCCCGCTTCAGCGTACTACAGACTATGGAGGCTGGAGTTTGGCGGAGATACTTCAGGACTGCCCGCCTCGGTGCCGGTAACGGTGCAGGTGATCCGGGGAACCCTGGACGGCAATAATTGGCTCTCCAGTGATGATGGCGCTTCGGCCCAGCAAATCCTTAATTTTCCCAAAAGCAGCATGGGGTCGGTGGGGCCCGGCGGTACGGTGTTGAATATCGGCAGCTCCGTGCCCACTGTTTTGGTGTCAACCCCAGGTTCATCCGGAACCGTTAGATTCAGTGCAACCGGTGTAACCGAGATGCTGGTGACTATTCAGTACCAGCCTGCTAGCCCGTAGAACCGGCATGGAATAAGCCGCCTTAGGGCGTGCAGGTCCCAAAGGGCGCCGCTGAGTATTCCGATCTGGGCTGCCGCATGCCTGGCTTTTTTCGCCAGGCAGCGGCCTCAGGATGCCCCGCATTTTCCCAATACGTGCTGCTATCGGGTATTTCTTGCTAAAAGCCCCGCAAGTTTCGGTATTACCTATCTGATTGAAAATATTTGTTTTACGGTTTTTTATCCGGTAAAGTCCCTACTACATGCAGTTGATTATCAATTTGTGGGCTGTTGAAAAAATAAGGAGGGATTTCAAGTGGAAAACAATATCAATATGCCGCTTTTGGGCGATGATTTTCCGGAAATGAGTGTCGTGACCACCCATGGCCCAATGAACCTGCCTGGCGATCTGAAGGGGAACTGGTTCATTATCTTCAGTCATCCCGCTGACTTCACACCTGTTTGCACCACGGAGTTCGTGGGCTTTGAAAAACGGCAGGTTGATTTCGAACAAATGGGGGTCAAGCTGATCGGCATGTCGGTCGACCAGGTGTTCAGTCACATTAAATGGGTTGAATGGATAGAGGAGAAACTGGACGTAAAGATCACCTTCCCCATTATCGCAGCCAATGATGCCATTGCCAACAAACTCGGCCTGCTGCATCCCGGCAAGGGGACCAATACGGTCCGTGCGGTTTTTGTGGGCGACCCAAAAGGCAAAATCAGGCTGATCCTGTATTACCCGCAGGAAATCGGTCGGAATATCGATGAGATAGTGAGGTCTGTCAAGGCGCTGATGACTTCAGACCAAAACAAGGTCGCCATTCCCGCCAACTGGCCGGAAAACGAGCTGATCAAGGACCGGGTAATCATTCCGCCTCCCCAGTCCCAGGAGGAGGCTTCCAAGCGCTGCGATCAGTATGAATGCTATGACTGGTGGTTCTGCCATAAGCAGCTCTAGGCGGCGCCGCACTTCGCAAGATTGCCTGGTGCAAGGCCGCACCGGGTTTAACAAAGGCCTTTACAGCCTTTTAACCGCAGCCCGGGGAAAGCGGAAAATAACATGCGCAAGCCAGGATGGAAGGCTTCCTCCTGGCTTGTGTTTATTGGTCTATCTTTTAGCGGCTGGAAATGGAAACCCGGAAGTCTGGCGGGGGGGATTTATAAAGGAATAATATGTACGGAAAATGGGGGATCCGAATTTTCCACTTGATTTTCCGCACATTAAAAGGCATGTAAGGCAAGTTGACGGTCTTGGGGTTTCTGCTTGCATGCGCATTGATGGCCGCCAGAGCGATCGAGGATCTTATGAAACAGGGAATGTGGCGGGCACCGTATAGCGCGCGTGACCGGAATTCCCGGTCAGACCAGTATGATGCAGCAAGAACCGGACCATAAGAGAAAACCCTGCACGTGGCAGTTGTACTTAGCGGCATTTGTTTTACTTGCACTGTTAACCGGCGGGCTTTTTTATGAAAACCTGATCTGGCGCCTGATCATTCTGCCCGCGGCCGATTCAGCCCAATCCGGCATACAGGCCGATTATTTCGAACGCCCGCATCTTAAAGGAAAATCATACAGACGCGAACTTATCCCCCAGACGCAATTGAAAGTGAGCCGGCCTGACAGTTCTGTCCTGGGCGCGGGGGTGCTGCGGCTGCGTAAGCCAAGCTCTTTGCAGTTTCTTTTGGAATGCGATGATTTCGGAAACTTGAGCATCGACGGGCGTAAAGTCATAGATCAGGCGAAAAAACAGTCGGCCCGCAACACCAGCCAAGCCGTGGTGCAATTGGATGCCGGGTCCCACCTGCTGCTCTTGGAGGTGGATAACCTTGCCGGCGCCGGGTGGCTCGCCCTCAAAACCCGATCCGGCCCGGATGAGAAATACGTTTTTGCAGCTAAGGATCTGAACATACACCCGGTGAAGCTATCGAACTTTTCAGTTTGGTGGACGACCCGGTCCACAGTCCGGATCATTCTTATTGCCGCATTGGCCCTGCTGCTCATCTGTTTTGCCTGTTTTTTCCGGGGATGGAGCCCCCTGGCCCGGTTCTTTGCCGCCATCCGTCGTGGTGATGCCTGGCTGTGCTCCCAAGATCATTTATTTCGTAAATTCTGGCTGAAAAATAGTGTTTTTTGGTTTTCAGCAGCCTTACTCATAATTTTAATATGCATGAAGATTTGGTTCAGGCCTTACTATATATTGCTGGTGAGTGAAGATTGCATTGTTGAGTATTTACAATCTTTCTTATATTTCATAATTGCAATACTTTCCCTGATTAATGCCGTTAAACTGATCAAACAGCGTTTAGTTATGCAAGGTGTTGCCTGTTGCATATTGTTTCTGGGATTCATGTTTGTCTCTCTAGAAGAGATCAGTTGGGGGCAGCGCATTTTTGATTTTAAAACCCCGGAATTCTTTGCACAGCATAATCTTCAAAGAGAAATAACTTTTCATAATCTGGATATTGTCGGGCGCGGATTGTTCGATATGTATATATTGGCCGGGTTTTATGGATCATTCGCCTGGGTTTTTGCATCTCTGATAAAAATAAGACGTATCCATTTGGTGAGCTTGTGCGTTCCGGACTGGTTTATCAGCTTTTATTTCTTCATCTGTTTTTTGATCTATACCATCGACACCTACTTCAAACCATTGGGCAGCATCCTCAATATAGAATGGCAAGACCTGGAAACCGCCGAATTGTTTTTATCTTTGGGCTTCACGTCTTTTGTCGTGGTCAGCTATATCCGGTTGGGAAGGTTGTGCCGCAGGCTTGCATTGATCAGGAAAAGCCATTTTCACAAAACGGCTCATCCCGCAAACTTAGCCCTTCACCGGTTGGCAGATTGGTTAAGAGTGCTCTGACTTTTCTTTCAGGTCATTCAGGCTGGTTCGCAAGGCCGCATTCTTCGGTGGCTTCGGCAATTTTTTGCTGGGCCTTTTTTATTCTGTAGTAAGAGCTTATACACACTACGATAGCCAAGATAATAAAGGCCGCGGATATGGGCCGGGTGAAGAATATCATCGGGTCGCCATGGCTGATTATGAGCGACCGCCTGAGGTTTTGCTCCGCCATGGGGCCCAGGATAAGCGCCAGCAGGATGGGCGAGACCGGATAATCATGATATTCCATGAAATATGCTATGAGGCCGATGATCAGGGATAGGCCCACATCCCAGAAGGAAAAGCGCATGGCGTATGATCCCACCACGCACAGAAAGAATATAACCGGGGTGAGGATGCGCCGGTCCACATTGATCAGCCTGGCGAAATATCTGGCCCCGCCGAGCCCAACCAGAAGCAGCACGGCCTGGGCCATGATCATGCCGGCGAATATGGGATAGATCACGTCCAGGTGATCCTTGAACAGCATTGGTCCGGGCTGCATGCCGTGGATGGTCAGCGCGCCCAGCAATACCGCCGTAACCGCGTCGCCGGGCACGCCCAGGGTAAGCATGGGGATCATGGCCCCGCCGGTGGCCGCGTTGTTTGCAGCCTCCGGGGCGGCTACGCCTTCCAATACTCCGGTGCCGAATCTCTCTGGGTGTTTGCTGGAGCGTTTACACTCGCCATACGCAATGAAGGCCGCCACATCACAGCCCGTGCCGGGAATGCTGCCAATGAATGTGCCCATTATCCCCGACTTGAGCGCGGTCTTGAGCACCTGTTTGATTTCCGTCATCTTGGGCAGCACCTTGCCCACCTTGGATTTGACATGTTCGGTTATCTGCATCTTTTCTATATTGCGGAAAACCTGGGCGTAGCCGAACAGGCCGATCAAGGCGGGAATAAAGGTTATGCCGCCCAACAGCTCCTGGGAGCCGAAAGTGAAGCGGGGCACACCCGATAGGGGATCAAATCCTATTGTGGTCATCATCAGTCCGAACAAAGCGCTGATTATGCCTTTAAGCAGAGAGCGGCCGCTGATGGTTATGATCATTCCTAGGCCGAATACCGCCAGAGCGCAAAACTCGGGAGGACCGAAGCGGGTGCCTATTTTGGCGATCTGGGGCGATAAAAAGGTCATGACTATGGCCCCGGTGGTTCCCCCGATGAAAGAAGCCACCGTGCCGATGCCGATGGCTTTCCCGCCCTCGCCTTTTTGGGCCAGGGGATATCCCTCCAACAAAGTTGCGGCCGCCGCCGGAGTGCCCGGGGTCCGGATCAGGATGCCGGAGATGGAGCCCCCATATATCCCGCCGCAGAAAATGCCGATGAGCATCAAAAGACCCTGAATCGGGGGCAAGCCAAAGGTGAATGGGATCAATAGGGCGCAACCCATGGTGGCAGTGAGACCAGGCAAAGCCCCCACTAAAATTCCGGCTGTTATTCCCACGAAAACCAAAAATAAATTGGTCGGATTGAACATCACAGTGCCGAAAGCGTTTAGCAGCAGATTAAAATCCATGGCCAGCACCTTTTCCCATTAAAGGCAGAATCTTTAATCCGGATTCGTATTCAAAGGATTGTAAATCATTTCGCATGCAAATCTTAAAAGGTGAAACTGAATTCCCCGGTGGGAAGGGGAATAATTAAAAAATAGGTGAATATTGACCACACAATAAGGGCAACCGATATAGAAGACATTGCACGTATTACAATATTTTTTTGTTTGAGGTAGGTCATGAGCGAAAACAAAAAAATTGCCGTGGAGATAGCAAAACCGATGAGTTGCATTACATATAAGTAGGCAATACACATGGCTATGGAAAGCAGCATCCGCAAAAAGCCCTTGACATGGATTTTGTCACAGGGCTCTTCATTCAGTCCCTTGACGCCCTTGTATATCAATGCACCCGAACAAATGGCCATCAGCACGGCCAGAATCTGAGGGAAAAAGTTGGGACCATAGAAAAATACAGCCTTTTCGGAGTATTGGGACGAAAAGAAAAACACCCATACGCTTAAGGCCAAAAGCCCGATGCCGGTTCCTACATCTGTTTTCTGCATGATCAGCACCTTAAAAAGCCCCTTTGCCAAAGCTGTTGGCGGCCGCTTTGGCAAAGGGTTATGGGTTTTACTTGGCAGGCTTATAAAGGCCTACGTCCTTCAAAGCGGGCTCCAGGGTCTTTTCCATGCCTATCAAGAACTTCTTGAAGCCGGCGGGGTCCGCATAGGTAAGGGGCAGACCCAGTTCCTTGGCCAGCTTTTGGAACTCAGGATCGTTGAAGCATCCCTTGAATCCCGCCACCAAGACTTTCATGACCGCGGGCGGAGTCCCCTTGGGAGCGCCCAGGCCGCGCCAGTCCAGAATGGGATTGGGGTTGGGATAGCCGGCCTCGGCAAAGGTGGGAACCTTGGGGAAGGTTCCGTGGCGGGTGTTGTTGTTCACGGCCAATATGTTGACCGTGCCGGCCTTATAAAGCTGCAGCATTTCATCTATGCCGCTGGTGGCCACATCAATATGTCCGCCGATCAAGGCCGTGCGGGTGGGAGCGGCGCCGTCGAAAGGCACATAGTTGAACTTGAGCCCCATCTGGTTGGCCACGGCGGCCATGGACAGGTGCCAGGCGCTGCCCGCGCCGGAGTGTCCCACAGTCACGATGCCGGGGTTTTTCTTCGCATATTCCACCAGATCCTTGAGGGTCTTATATTTGGAATCAACTCCCACACTGATGGAACCGGGGCTTTGGTTTACCAGCTGAATTAATTCATAATCCCGGTAGGAGAGCTTGGCCAGCCCCATGGCCTGATAAGTGGAAAGCTGGAAGGTGATCATGCCCACGGTGTATCCGTCGGGACGCGCGGTGGCTGCGGCCCCCATGCCGACGGCCCCCATGCCGCCGGTTTTGTTAACTACATTTACATTGACTCCAAAATACTTTTTCGCATTCTTGACCAAGGCCCGGGAAATGGTGTCCGTGCCTCCGCCGGCTGACCAGGGGCATATAAGGGTTATGTCCTTTGCCGGAAATTTAGCCTGGGCCGGAACAGCCAAGGCAATGACCAAAAGGGCGAGCGCCCCAATAATAACCAACTTCCTCATGGCTTCCTCCTTGGTTCGGTTAAGTATCATAAAAAGCGGGCATCCCCATAAGGGACGCACTGGCCGTTATGAAACAGCGGCTGGCCTGGGAAGGTGGCGGTGGGCAGCTATTGAGGGGTAATCAGCCAAAACGGGGAGATTTTGCCGCTGGTAATTTATTTCATATATGAAACAAATTACCATATTTGAAACTATAACAACTTTTCAGGGGCCGTGTCAATCAAAACATTGAGGGCCGGGCACGGGGCGGTCCGGCTCTACCGCCGTCCCGCCGGCCGCCACAGATCTTATTCCGGTTGCATGGTGGAATCGGGCTCCGGTTCCATGCGGAAACTTTCTTTGCAATGTGTGGTGAGTCGGCTTGAAACAGTATCGGCATCATTGCCAGATTGTGTAAAGAACCATCGGTGTGCTATTATGTTTCCCAGTTTTTTATAGTCAATTTGTCTGATATCCGGTAGTTCGAGCCAACCCCCAAATCTTCCAAGCGAGGGGAAAAGGGGCAAAACATGCCAAATCAAGATACCCGTCACAATCATAATACTCAGCAATGCCCCAATGCTTTCGCGCGCCGCAAACTGCTAAAGGCCATCACCGCCGCCGGCGGGGCGGTCACCCTCACCACCCTGCTCCCGGGGCAATGGATAAAGCCCCTAGTCCGGGTTGGGGTTCTGCCGGCTCACGCCCAAATGTCCGGCCCCTCAGGCAGTGAAACCTTCAACTACTTTAGTTCCAACGGTCCGATATGGCCGGTGCCTGACAACGTCACCGAGATAAGAATAACAGCCTATGGAGCTCAGGGCGGCTCCACCAGTTCTGCCAGCGGCGGTCATGGCGGTTATGCCACAGCCACGGCTACAGTAACTCCCGGTGAAAATCTTTATATCATTGTAGGCGGTGCGGGCCAGTCAAACATTGGTTCTTTTGGCGGAGTTGTTACTCTCGGCGGCGGTAATTTTGGAGGTGCTGGCGGCACCGGAGGCTCTGGAGGCGCAAGCGGCGGAGGCAGTTCTTCAGTCTCCAAAGTGGCGTACTATAATTCCTCACCCTCGGTGGAACCGCTGATCGTGGCGGGCGGCGGCGGCGGAGCAGCCGACGATTCCGGTGCTAACGGCGGTAATGGCGGGGGGAGCTCCGGACAGGCTGGGTCTCCCGGTGCCAACGGCGGCGGCGGAGGCACCAGCAGCAGCGGCGGCAGCGGCGCTGGCAGTGGATCTTTGGGAATCAGATTCCTTGGGGGCTATGGAGGCGCCGGTTCATCAGCAGGGGTATACGGCGGCGGCGCTGGAGGCGGCGGCTACTATGGCGGCGGCGGCGGCTCGGAAGAGTTGCCCACCAGTGATCCAGGTCCGGGCGGCGGCGGCGGCGGTTCCAGTTACACCATCAGCGGCAGCACCAGCCAGCAGAGCACCCGGACCGGCAATGGTATTATCACCATTGAGTGGGGTTAATGAATAACGCCATACAAGACGAATCTTTATGGCCTGGTCTTGATCCACAGCAGCCTTGCATTTTGGCCGGGCTGGCCCTGGATCTGACATATCCGTTTCATATGTTTGGGCTGCACTCATGCAGCGTTTTCCGTTGCTTTGTTTTCGGCGTCAGGCAGTAAGGTCTTAATCCAAACGGGCTGGGGCCTTTTTGGGCCCGGTTCGCCCTGTTAATCCCATGCAAGCCAGAAGCGCCCCACGGCTTCATATCCGCGGTCCATCGGTCACGCCTTTGGAAACGTCCGGCGGTGTTGATGCGTGACTTTATCCCAAGATAATCAAACCGCTTCACATGCCCATGACGCAGGTGATAGAGAGTTACCCAGGCACCAAGATCTGGTACCATTCCTGCGGTCCGGCCTGTGGGCTGACCGATGATCTGATTGAAGCGGGGCGGACATAAAGAATCCGGTGCAGGCGGCGGTAGATGGCATGGACCCGTCAAAACGCATAATGTTTAGCAATAAGTGGAGGCTTTAGTGCAAAACAACCCTCTTAAGCTGCGTTTGATCGACTGCGGCAGCTCCAAAGTCCCCCAGATAGCTGAAATGCTGCAGGCGGATGGTTCCAGCCTGGAAATCATCCCCCTGGCCCGGGCCAACCAGTCGGATTGGCAAGGGCTGGACGCCCTGATCATCTCCGGCGGTCCCAGTCTGTTCAGCGATCCGGACCAGGCACCGGAGCTGCACCGGCAGTTCAGGTTCATAAACCAATTGCGCATGCCCGTTTTGGGCATTTGCCTGGGGCACCAGGCCCTGGGCCTGGCCCATGGAGCCTCCATATTCCGGGGCGAAGCCTGCCGCCAGACCATCCCCATAGAGCTTTTAAAGGAGCACCCCTTGCTTCAGGGGCTGTCCAATCCCAGCAGCTTTGGCGAGGATCACACCGAAGGCATAGACCTGCCGCCGGGCTACACCCATCTGGGCCGCTCAGACTATTACCAGGTGGAGATCATGGCCAATGATGAACAGATGCGTTATGGGGTGCAGTTTCATCCCGAAATATCAGGCCGGCCCGGTTTGGTGCTGTTCAGGAATTTTCTGGCCATCGCCGCGGAAGCCAGGTGATTTTCGGCAGACAATGATTCTTGCATAAATCCGGCTGCCAAGTCTCGGGGGGCTGATTCAAAAGGCGGGTGTTGCCTCTGCGTCCGCCCGGTCCGGGCTGGCTTGGATATGGACCGGGTTCCAAAAGGCCATCATGGTTAAAAACGCGCCGCTGGGTGAAAGCGCATTGTGGCCGGGGCGGATTCAGTACCGGTTTGAGGCTTTGTTTATGTCGATAATTTTCAAATTGCTGCCATACTCGGTTGCGCTGTATCTGGTGATATTCTGTATTTTGCAAATCATCTCACCCAGGCGTTTGAGTTCTGCATTTATGGAGTCCAGTTTTTTTTCAAGCCCCGGGGTGCGTTCCAGTTGCATGGTGAGCATCTCAAACTCCCAATAGATGGCTTGCAAGGGCTGACTCAGCTCATGGCAGGCAGCCCCGGCCATTTCCATGACCCCTTCCAGCCTGGCTTTATCCTCCCTCTCTTTGGCCGCCTTCTCCAACTCCGCCATAGCGTCTTTCAGCCGCAGGTTGCTTTTTTCCAAAGCCTTTTTCCGCCGGTGCAGTTCAATAAATATCGCCACCTTGCTTTTTAAGATATCCGCATCAATCGGCTTGAACAGATAATCCACCGCACCGGAATCGTAGCCCTTGAACACCTGGCGCTTTTCTTTGCTGATCGCAGTAACGAAGATGATGGGAACTTCCCGGGTGAGGCTGTTGCTGCGCATGAGTCTGGCCACCTCAAAGCCGTCCATGTCCGGCATCTGGACATCAAGCAGAACCAAGCCAAAATCATGGTCCAGCATCTTTCCCAAAGCCTCATTACCCGAACGGGCCCTTACAATGCTCAGTTCTGGGCATTCCAGCAGGTTCTCCAAGGCCAGAAGATTCTCTGCCCGGTCATCCACGATCAATATTTCGATTCTACTGGGATCTGACATCATGGTCTCCAGTCAGTCCGGATAAGAGCCAACCTATTTCGTGCAAATTTAATATGTAATCCGGATCGGCTGTCTTGATGGCCGCCAGAGGCATCATATCCATTTCTGCGCTTTCAGGGTCCTGCACCACGGTCAAACCGCCGCCATCCTTTACCGCAAGCAGCCCCTGGCTTCCATCAATGCTGGCCCCGGTGAGGATGATGCCCAAAAGCCCAGGGCCGTAAACATCCGCCGCGGATTCGAAAAGCACGTCAATGGACGGACGTGAAAAATTAACCTTCTCTTCCACCGACAGCGAAAAAGTGCGGTCATCCTCTATGAGCAGATGATAGTTGGCTGGAGCCAAATAGGCCGTGCCCGGCGTAATGCTTTCCTTCTCATCCGCCTCTTTGACCCTGATAGCGGTCTTGCCGTCCAGCGCCCTGGCCAACCGGTCTTTTGCATCCGGCCTTTGATGCTGCACAATGACCAAAGGGGGGCCAAAACCGGCGGGCAGGGCTCCCAGTATGGACATAAGGGCCGACACCCCGCCGGTGGATGCGCCTATCACAATGGCTTCAAGCTTTATATCAGAGTGGCCTAGCATATCATTCCGGCTTGATTTGGTAAATTCTTTCCTGAAGCACCACCGGATCAAAACTTTGGGCATAGGCTGAAAACCGAAGGCTTTCCTTTGAGCCCAGGCACAGAAAGCCCCCGGGGCTCAAGCTGTCCCGGAAAAGTTTAATCACCCGGTTTTGAAGGTCTGAGTTGAAATATATTAATACATTGCGGCATATTATGAGGTCCATTTCCCCGAAGACCGAATCCAGCACCAGGTTATGCTCGGCGAAAAGAACGTTTTTTTTGAGGCTGCTGTCGATTTGAGCGGAAGCATAATGGGCATGGTAATAGTCCGAAAAAGCGCTTTTGCCCCCTGCGGCTTGATAGTTGGCTGTGTACTGCCTCATGGCCTGCAGGGGGAAAATTCCGTCGCGGGCCTTGCCAATGATGCTTTCATTGTAGTCGGTGGCGTATATCTGGGACCGTTCATACAGACCTTCTTCTTTGAGCATAATGGCCAGAGAATAGACCTCCTCCCCGCTTGAACAGCCGGCATGCCAGATTTTCAAGAAATCCATCCGCGAAAGCACAGGCAACACGGTTTCCCGCAAGGCCAGATAGAAACCGGGGTCCCTGAACATCTCGGTCACGTTGATGGACAGGTCCTTCAGCAAGGTTTCCCAAAACGACTCATCGTTGAGCACCCGGTGAATCATCTCCGAGACATTGGCGAAACCGTCAAAGGTTTTCCGGCGCCGGATGCGCCTTTTGATATACGCGTGGGCGTAGTCCAGAAAGTCATAGCCGTATTTCAGCCGGATTGCTTCCAATAGGAGCTTTATTTCTATCTGTTCACTATCCATGCAGACTTCACAATTGGCGGTCAGCGGTACAGCCACACCCGCATCAAAGATATCATTTTTTCCATATCGACCGGTTTGGCCAAATAATCGCTGGCTCCGGCCTCTATGCACTTCATACGGTCGCCCTTCATGGCCTTGGCGGTCAGAGCGATGATGGGCAGGCTTTGGTGTTTTTTGTCCTTTCTGATCTCCATCATGGTTTCATACCCATCCATTTCGGGCATCATGATATCCATGATAACCAGTTCCACTTCGGGATGATCCTCCAGTTTGGCAAGGGCTTCCCGGCCGTTCTTGGCCGCCAGCATCACGACCCCGCGTTCTTCCAAGGCAGCGGATATGGCGAAAACGTTTCTCATGTCATCATCGGCCAATAGAACCGTGCGTCCTTTCAGAATCGCTTCTTTGTCATGCACCATTTTGAGCATGCGCTGCTGTTCTGCGGGCAATTTGGATTCCACACTGTGCAAGAACAGAGTCACTTCGGAAAGCAGTCTTTCTTGGGAATGAGCGCTTTTGATCACCACGTTTTCGGACATTTTGCGCAGCTTGGCCTCGTCCCGCCAGGAAAGATCCTTTTCCGAATAAACGATGATCGGGGTATGGCTCAATTCAGTATTGCCCTTCACCATGCCTAAAAACTCAAAGGCCCCGCGTCCCTTCAAGTGCATATCCAATATCACACAGTCGAAAGTCTGCTGGCTGAGAGTCTCGAATGCCTGGCTGGTATCTCCTGAAACCACAACCTCCAGTCCGTTTTTGCCTATCAAACCGGTGATCTTGTCCTTGCGGCGCTGATCCCCGGCGATCAGAAGCAGTTTGCGGATGGGGGCGGAGATGGCCTGTTCTATTTTGCCGAATATTTCACTTAAGCCATCCAGGTTCACCGGTTTTAGCTGATAGCCTATGGCCCCCATCTTCATGGCCTCAATGTCTTTATCCAGGCCCGATACAAAATGAACCGGTATGTGCCTGGTCTTGGGATCATCCTTGAGCCGTTCCATGATGGTCCATCCATCCATGCCCGGCAGCCCCACATCCAAAATCACGGCGCTGGGATTATAATAATCCGCAAAATGCAGCGCGGTTTTTCCGTCCTCGGCGACCATGCCTTTGAAACCGCGTTCCCGGGCCAGATCAAGCAGCACCTCGGCAAACCCGGGATCGTCCTCCACTATCAGCAGTGAACGGTCTGCAGGCTTGATATTCTTACGGTCGTCCTTGACCTGCCCTGGAAAACCGGTCTGGGCCTTTGGGCTGGCTTCCGCTTCCGGCCCGCCGGGTTCAGATTCGGCTTTTTGAACCGGCTCCGGCGGGGCTTGTATGGTTTGCCCGGTCTGTTTAGGGGGGCCACCGGCGGGCAAGTAGAGAGTGAAGACCGAGCCTTTGCCCGATTCGCTTTCCATGCCCAGCCCGCCGCCCAAAAGCTTGGCCAGCTGCCGCGAGATGGAAAGCCCCAAGCCGGTGCCGCCGTATTTGCGGCTGGTGGTGCCGTCTGCCTGCTTGAAGGCCTCGAATATAATCTGCTGCTTTTCCCTGGGGATGCCGATGCCGGTGTCCTTTACTGAAAAGGCGACCGTCTGTGCGGGATCAAGCCCGAATTCATGCAAGTCCGCCTGGGGATCGGGACGGTGAATAATCAATTCCACCCCGCCGTGTTCCGTGAATTTAAAGGCATTGGAAAGCAGATTTTTCAATATCTGCTTCAGGCGGTATGAATCACTGGCCAGTTTGTCCGGAACTCCCTCAGCCAAAGACACCTTGATAAATAGGTTTTTCTCATCACTCAACTGCTGAAAGTCACGCTGGACGCCTTCTGCGAGATGAGCCAGGTTTATGGGCTCCATATTCACTTCAAACTGACCGGCCTCCACCTTGGAAAGATCCAGGACGTCGTTAATAAGGGCCAGCAGATCATTGCCCGCGGAATTGATGGCGGTGGTGAACTCTAGTTGTTTGTCGCTCAGATTCTTGCTTTTGTTTTCCGCCAGCAGTTGAGATAAAAGCAGCATGCTGTTAAGCGGTGTGCGCAGTTCATGCGACATGTTGGCCAAAAACTCGGATTTATATTGACTGGCCTGCTCCAGTTCCAAGGCCTTTTGCCGCAGTTTTTTCTGGGTGGCGGAAAGCTCCCCGTTGCGGCGGATCAAATTCTGCTGCTGGATTTCCAAGGATTTGGCCTGTTCTTCCAGTTCTTCGTTGGCCACCCGCAATTCTTCTTGCTGGGCGGTCAGCCTGGATTCGGATTCCTTCAGGGCCTTGGCCTGTTCTTCCAGCTCCTCGTTGGTCACCCGCAGCTCTTCTTGCTGCACCTGCATCTCTTGGGCCTGCTGCCTGGTTTGCTCCAAGAGTTCGGCCATTGTGCTGGATGCCCGGACGGTGTGTACAGCAGCGGCCACCGCCGTGGAGCAGGTTTCCAAATAGATGATTTCCATGTCCCGGAATTCTTTGAAAGCGCCTATCTCCACCACTCCCAACACCTCGCCCTGATAGATAAGCGGCGAGGCGATGAGGTTCATGGGTGCGGCTTCGCCCAAGCCTGATTGGATTTTGACATAATCCTGCGGGCAATTATTTACCCGGATGGTTCGGCCTTCCAAGGCGGCCTGGCCCAATATGCCTTCACCAAGCCTGTATTGACCGGGCAGCCCCTCGCGCTTGACGAACGCATAGCCGCCGGTCAGCTTCAGGGCGCCATCCTGATCCTTTATGTAAAACGCACCCACGCTGGCACCCATGTATTTGCATATATAGCGGATTGAACTCTGGGCCAGTTTGGTCAAATCCTGCTCGCCGCGCAGTATTTCGGCAATTTCGGCCTGACCGGTTTTGATGTAGCTCTGCTCCTGGCTGGAGGCTTTGAATTCCCTTAGCTGGCGGGTCATATTAGCCATGGATATGCTGAGAATGTCTTTTGGGGAGCGCGGCTTCAAATCGGCCGAGTAGTCTCCTTTGGCTATGGCGTTTGCCTGATCAACTATGCTGGAAAAGGAACCCACCATGCCGTTTATGGCCCGGCCCACCTCGTCTTTTTCCGAGCGCAGATTCACCTGGTCGGGGATTTCCCCGCGCGCCATCAGGTCCACCATCCAGACAATATCAGCGAACAAGCCCGTCATATCCGTTATGGAGGCATTAAGCTCCCCCAACTCATCATCCGAGGTATTGATGTGATGCTGCTCCAATTCACCTGAGGCCACTTGCCGGGCCCATTGGGACAAAGAGACCACGGGGCTCAGCACCCAGCCCGAAACTATGAAGGCAAGAAACGCGCCCAGGCTCAGAGTCAGAATGCTGCCCAGCACTACGGACCACATGGTCAGGTCTCTGGTGCTGCTTGCCTGCACCTGCCTTGTGTGCAGCAAGCTTTTTTCAGCGGCCAGAAAATCGTCCACCCCCTCCCGGACGAGGTCCAAATAGCGTTTACCCCCTTCGGTGGAGATCAGTTCAGCCATATCCACCATGGTTTTCTTTATTTTTCCCCGCAACTCGATCTGCGGGGCCGCAGCTTCGTTTTTCCATTTTTCAATCAGGCTGTTCAGTTCCCGCATCATCATGGCCAGCTTTGGTTCACTGGCCGGTATTTGTTCTTTAAACTGTTCGGAATGCTTGGTCAGGCGGGCAAGACCATCATCATAAGGTTCCAGGGAATCCGGACGGCCGGTGATCACATAGCCCCGCATGCCGGTTTCCATGTCCAACAGATCCGTGCCTATCACCGACAGCAGCAATCTGGACTCATTGTTTTCTTTTTGGCCCAGATTATTTTCCATCTCTGCGATAAGCTTTCGGATTTCATCAAACATTTTCTTGCCCACGCCTTTTTGGATCAAACCGCGCATGGCTTCGTCAGCCCCGGCTCCTTCTTTGATTTCTTTTCTCAGTCCGATAACCGAATCCCCCCAGCTTTCCTTCCAGGTTGATATCTGGCGGGTTATCCTGCCCAGCCTCTGAATCTGCACCGGGTTGTCTAGAACCAGCTGTTTTAATTCGTTCAGTTCGCCGTCCAGCACTTGATTGGCCTTGTGGTAAGGTTCCAGAAACTTTTCCTTGCCCGTGACCGCATAGCCCCGCAGGCCGGCTTCCATACTTACTACATGAGCCATTATGTGGGTGGCTTTGGCAATGGATGAATAGGTCTGTTCCACCTGATAGCTGTCCTGGACCAGGACTCTCATATTGAAAAAGACAATCGCGCCCCATAAGACCATCAGGCCCATGGGAACCAAGGCGGTCCGAACCATTTTTGAACGCAGGGATGATTTCGCCCGATGGTTTAATGGTTGCATCTTGTGGTCTCCATCTCCATCCGTTTCCGGCCAACGCTTTAGATGGCGCCGGGAGCAGAACCAATATCCCGGCCCAGAAGGCTTATGCGTATGTCTGGGTTTTTGGATTTGAATTATGTGTCTGATTACAATGCTGCATCAAATAGACCAGGCGATTCTATGGGTCATCGGCTGGAAATAATTATGTTTAATATTAACACAAACCTGAGCCGCTGGCGGGAAACAAACTGTGCGCCATGGATTGCATTACACTTGACCGAAGATGATTAAAACCGGACACTCTAGTCCGGAAACCTGAACACCCACGGAGCATGAAATTGATCGCCGTCACCAACCGGATTTCCCCCCGCTTCACCCAGTGCCTGACCAGTATTACCCCCAGGCCGCTGATTGATCTCGCCCTGGCGCGTTCCCAGCATGCCCAATATCGGTCATGGCTGGTTTCGCTAGGCGTTGAATTGATCCACCTTGAGGTGAACCAGGATTTGGCTGACGGGGTTTTTGTGGAGGATACCGCGGTGATAACCCCGGAGTTGGCCGTGATCACCCCCATGGGCGCGTCTGAGCGGGCAAAAGAGCCCAAGGCCATCGCCGCGGAACTGGCCAAGCACCGTGAGCTGCATATAATAAATCCGCCGGCTAAGCTGGAGGGCGGCGATGTATTGCGTATGGGCAGGCGGATATGGGTGGGGCTCACCCGGCGCAGCAACCGGGCGGGGATTGAGGCTTTGCGTAGCGCCCTGGCCCCAAAGGGGTATTCGGTTGAAGGGATTAGCCTAAGAGGATGTTTGCATTTGAAAAGCGCGGTCACCCCGCTTGATGAAAAAAGCCTGCTGCTGAATCCGGCCATGGTGGAGCCCGGCCATTTTGCGGGATATGAAATTGTGCAGGTGCACCCGGCGGAGCCTTATGCCGGCAATGTGCTCAACGTGGGGGGAGCCGTCCTGGCCAATGCGGCTTACCCCCGCACCATGGAGATATTGGACGGCATGGGCTATGCGGTCAGCGCCATCAATATATCCGAATTCATGAAAGCGGATGCGGCCTTGACCTGTCCTTCCCTAATCTTCTGAATACACCGGGTGCTGCATGCGGCGGATTCAGATTGCTGTTCATCCCAAACGCACAGCCCGGGCGGCCAATGGCGCCCTGTTTTGCTCATGGGGTGTACAAAACCACCAGAATCTCTGTGACCCCGTCTGAGGGATTGCTCAGTTTGTGCACCTTGCTGGAATCAAAATACAACGATTCATTCCGGTGCAGATGGTGCAAAGCGCCTTCCACGTCTACTATCACTTCGCCTTTCAGCACATAATGGAACTCTTCGCCCTGGTGCTGATACCCCGGTCCATCCAGCTTGGTGCCGGGCTCAATGGTGACTAAAAAGCTTTTGAGGAATTTTTGCAGATGCCCCGGGGCCAACAGCTCATAGGCATAGTTTTCATTGCGTTTTTGCACGGCCTCCGCCCGGCGCTGCTCGCGGTGGGGTTTTTCGGTATCCTGCAAAAGCAGCATGGAGTCTACTTTCAGGGCCCTGGCCAGGCTCAAAAGCACTGCCACGGCGGGACGGAACTCATCATTCTCTAGCTTTATCAGATACTCCACGCTCTGGCCGGATTCCTCGGCCAGATGCTCCATTTCCATGGAACGGTTCTCGCGCAGCATTTTCACTCTGGCGCCGATGGACATCTTGGTCAAATCACTCATGCTTGTATCCTTTGTGTTTCAACATAGCACCACAAATCTTTTTTTCACCCGCTGTATGTCTTTCAGCTATCCGGCTGGACCGCGGGCCCCTGTAAATTACCCCATTGTAGCACTATCAAGCCCGGCAACTCAATCGGAGTAGTGGAGCTTAAAAAAACACCAGCGGGCGCCTGGTGATTGTCCAACTCCCTTTGATTTCCAAAGCGAAAAAAACAATCAACCGCTCCCGCCCAGCATGCGGAAGCGGTTGTATCTATATCGTTATCATGGATTATTGCCCGCTTAAATCTGCGTATTTCTTAAGGCCTGCGGAATAAAAACTCCCGCATGCCGTTCCGGTACACAAAAGATTTCACAGGGGTAAAAGGAAGCATCAGCTTCAGAACTTGCCGGTTTTGCCGGATAAACACCGGCAGGTTCACGTCGGGTTGAAGTTTGGGGGTCAACCGGTTGCCGCCGCTGATGACATAGGCGTTTATCCCTTCCAGCAGGCTTTTTTCGCTATGAGCCATGATAGCCACCAGCCCGCCCGGGCGCACCATATCCTTGCACTTTTTCGCCAGGTGCAGCACCTGTTCATCCGGAAGATGGTCCACCAGGTCCCAGGCCAAAATGCCGTCAAGGCTATTGTCAGCGAAATCAAGCTGTTTCCACTCATCGTCCAGAGGCTGGTCCTGTTTAAGGCGTCTGTGAATTCCGTTATAAACATCACAGACATACAACCGCTTGACCTTCATGGCCAGATGATTTATGTTTTCGCCGCAAATCGGGCCTAAATCTAGGATAGCGGCTTGTCCGTTTTGATCCATGCTCTGGTGGAACAACTCCAGAGTCATGCTTTTCAAGACGGTTACGGTCGCAGTCTCCCGTGCCTTTTTGCCCCTCCCGGCGCTTATGGCGCCTCTCAGCAAAGGTTACTCTGCTTTCTTGGCTTCTTTAGCCACATTCAAAGGCTCTTTTGGGGTGCTGCTGGTTGATGCAAGGGCACTGGATTTTTTGGGGGGCTCATCACGCTCAAGTTCGATGGCGGCCTTGAGATAGGCACCGTCTTCCACGCTGATGCGCTTGGCTTTGATTTCTCCGCAGAAATTGGCTTGCTTGGTGATCTCCACCTTATCCGTGCATTTGATGTTGCCCTCCAGGCGTCCCGAAATTGTCACATTGGCGGCCACGATTTCAGCTTCCACCTGGCCTTGGGGTCCCACGGTCAAATGGTAGGCGGGCAGTTCCACACTTCCCTTTACCGAGCCTTGAATGATCAGGTCTTCCTGCCCTTTGATATCACCATTGATGGAAATATTTTCCCCAATCACAGTGGTTTTGGGCGCTCCAGCCAGCCTGGGGCTGGAACTGGGGCTTGGGTTGGGGTTAGAGCTGGAGCTGAGGCTGGGGTTGGGGTTGGGACTGGGGTTGGGCCTGGGGCTGGGGTTAGGGCTGGGACTGGGGCTGGAACTGGCCATGGGGTTTGAACTGGCCATGGGGTTGGAAGTATTAACAGGATGGTCGCCCGGTCCCTTTTCGGATTGATTTTTGCGCAGCATGATCTCACCTTTATCTAAGTTATGGTTATTGCCTTAAAGCGTGCATGGCTCCCTGAACCGGGCCAAGCACACCTATTGTACTTACCCGGCAAAAAACAAGGGCCCTCCCTTTATTGACGTTTGGCAAATAGCATTCTTACCTGAAAAATACGCCAAAGCGCCGGGTCCAGAACTTGGTTTGCCATGATCAGGCGGCAATAAGATGCGCAGTATGCTTTGATGATATATTCTTGGACTATAGCATAGCACAGGCCGGGTTGGTTTCGTATCAGATAATAGAGCTTTTTGGGGCTTGGATTTTGCAATCCTTTACGGGGGGTTTCACACGGACTGGCTCAAAACCACACCCTGGCCGGGTTCCGTGCTCAGCACATAGGTGTTGCCGCCCTGGTTCCAGGTTGCGCTGGTTTGGGTGGTGGAAGCCGGGGCGCCCAGCCGGGCGCTTAACTCCCGGCTTATCTTGCTGAAATCGGACAGTTCCGACCCGCCCTCAAAACGCAGGGTCACCGAGTTCAGCCGGCGGCCGTCATCAAAACCAAAGGTCAGGCTCCATCCCTTGCGCTGCCCGCCCTTGGTGGAGGTAATCTTCAAATCCGGGCCATCTTCAACCGCTTGAGTATATCTGGTCTTCACCTGGTCATAAGCCATTCCCCAGCCGAGGCGTCCCCAGCCATCAATATCTTGACTGCCGGGTGTGCTCATCCCGGCCAAAAGACGGCTTAATCCCGGAACCAGCTTCAGTTCAGACATGATATATTCCTCCATATGCTTTATCGTTACACAATGGTGAAATCTTAAAGGGTATTTACACCCGGACGGGGCGGATATGGCCAAAGACAAGACTCCAGTTACCGGCGCAGTGCGGTTCCTGCGCGCCAAAAAGATAAATTTCATTCCCCGCTTGTACGCCTATGAAGACCGGGGAGGCACCAGGGTTGCCGCCCGTGAGCTGGGGGTGGATGAGCACCTTACGGTTAAAACCCTGGTGTTTGTAACCCAGGACAACAAACCGCTTTTGATGCTGATGCACGGCGACCGGGAGGTGTCCA
This sequence comes from Desulfarculaceae bacterium, assembly GCA_963675675.1. GTDB lineage: Bacteria > Desulfobacterota > Desulfarculia > Desulfarculales > Desulfarculaceae > Dethiosulfatarculus. The sequence continues at coordinate 3,599,002 of OY776512.1, read as the reverse complement.
CCAAAGCTCTGGCCAGGGAGATTGGGGTGAAGACGATTCAGCCCGCCGATCCACAGCAGGCAAACCGGGTGACCGGTTATCAGGTGGGGGGCATTTCGCCTTTCGGCGCCCGGACCGAGCTGGCGGTGTATATGGAAAGCAGCATTGCCGATTTGCCGGTGATTTACATAAACGGGGGTAAGCGGGGATTTTTGCTGGAGATGGGGCCGGCCGACCTTATCAAGGCCTTGAACCCCAAGCCGGTGGAAGCCGCCCAGGACTAAAGCGTTTGACATGAAGCATAAACTGATCCTCATCGTGATTTTTGCCGCAGCCCTGGCCGCGCCCAAGGTTGGCCCGGCCCAGAAGATCCGGAATATGACCCTTATTGAGGTCAAGCACTGGGCCTATGTTCTGCAGGGGCTGGAGACTCCCGCTGTTTACCGGCAGGTGCTGAGCAGACCTTATGACCTGTATGTGCTGGAGCCGGTGCTGACCGAAAAGGGGCTCAGGGACTTTGACGCCGCGGGCATGGTGCGGCGCATCCGGGAGCACAACCTGAAAACCCGGGGGGTGAACCCCTTGGTGCTGGCCTATGTCAACCTGGGCCAAGCCGAGAAATGGCGCTGGTATTTCGATGAAAGCTGGCGGCCCGGCAATCCCGGATGGATAGCCGGGGAGGATCCTGACGGCTGGCAGGACAACCATTCGGTGGCCTTTTGGAGCCCGGCCTGGCGGCGCATCATGATCAGCGGCTATAAGGGGGCCAGCCAGCTGGACGCGGTGCTCTCGGCGGGATTCGACGGCATCTTCATGGATTGGGTGCAGGCCTTTTCCGATCCCACGGTTATGAAGCTGGCCCAGGAGCAAAACCTGGACCCCAAAAAGGCCATGTTCGCCTTTTTGGAGGATATCCGTAAATACGCCCGCCGCACTTCAGCCAAAGCCCGCCCGGACTTTTTGATGATCGCCCAAAACGCGCCCGAGCTGTTCTTTGCCGATCCTAAACGCTACACTTCGGTCATTGACGGCTTTTCAGCGGAATCGGTTTGGTACACCGGAAGCTATACAGGCAGCAGCTGGGAGCATCCTTTGGGCTACAACCTGCCCATGGATAAGCTGGACCCGGACTGGCAGGCCGCACATCTTGAGTACCTGGCCCGCATCAGAGAGCGCCTGCCGGTTTTCATCACGGAATATGCCCAGGATATCAACGGGGTGAACTACGCCAGCAAGGTGTACCGGGAGCTGGCCCCCGCCCACGGTTTCAAGGCCTTTTGCACCCGGCGCTCCCTGGCCCGGCTGCCGGACACCCCCGACCCGCTGGATTTCTGATCCGCAGTCAGCCGGCCGCGGGGTCAAATCCCATCTACAGTTTAAAATATACCTATAACAGGGACATAACTTCCAAATCTGGCATTTTCGGATGGGAACTAGATGAACGCGTGCTCCTGTTTTGAGCCAAAGGGCAGACCGGTTGGATTATGGATCAAAAACTATCGGCTTAAAATTACTCCGGCGATTGAAATTAAAATGGCTGTTAGCCGGAAAAAGCCCGGTGCTTCTGCGTCGTCGAGTCGAACCAAGAGTCCCAAAAGCCCGATCATCAGATACAGCTTTTCGGTTCTGGATTAGATTTTCATATCTTTCAGTATGATATAAGCCTTGTACTTGTCCGCCAAATTTGCGGGTAGCGCCAGGGGGCGCAACCCCACCGGGCCTGCGGATTCGATCATGGAGCGTTTGGTTAACGTTGCAGGGCTGTGCCGGTTCATTTGGGAGTAAAGCAGCAAGACTGAGTCTTTTTTATAGTCGGCCATTAAAAGCCCATACCGGCCCACCGTATCGGTGCGCTCCAAAAACCATAAAGGCGCGCGCAAGGACAGACTGAGAACACTGAACGATCGGCCCAGTTTGGCCAAGGCAGCATACAGCTCGTGCTTGAAGAAATAGTTCTGGCTGTTGTTCCAATAATTCCGGGCTGGATCGCTCCGTTCGGTCTGGTACGCCTCTTTGATTGGAGGATTGTAATTAAAAGGCCCGTTTATTAGATAAATGCCTCCGCCGTACACCGCCATGACCACCATAATCGCCAAAGCTATTTTCCTGACGCCGCGCTCCCACAAACAGTCGATAAATACAGCGGACCATAAAAAAATCAAAGCTGCGATGATCATGTAATAATAGTCCCTGATCCAGGGCGAGATCACAGACAGGCATATAAATCCCCCGCAACAGGCCAGCCCGGTCCACTGCAGGACTTGCCTGTGCCGCGTACCCGTTTTTGCGAAGGGCCAAACGAACACCAGTGCCAGGATAAGGAGGGGGACCAAGGGGTATATGGGAACGGCCAGCTGTCCGTTGAAGTGCAGCAAAACCATTTTGCCGCTTATTATGTCGGGCAGTTCTTTCAGCGAGTTCAGCCCTACGATGGCGGTGCGCAATAAATCGATGTCCCCGGTCGGGTTGTGCATGTTGCCGGAGATCAGTTTGAATAGCGCCGTGTGGCCTACCGCAATGAAAACCGCCGCCGTGGCCCAAAAGGATTTTGATCTGAGCAGCTTGCCGCGCAGCATGAAAAACGCAGCAGTTCCCAGGCCGGCGGCTAGGTGCAGCCACCAGACATGGATGATGAGGCCGAACCCCAAAAAAGCCCCGATGAGGACCCCGCCCCATACAGTTCTGCGGGCCAAAGCCAGGCCCAGCAGGCTGCCGCCCAAGATAAACATGCTGGTGAGCAGCAGTTCCAGGGTAAGCCGGCCAAAACCCAGGAACCAGGGGGCTGTTCCCACCAGGAGCACCATGATCAGAGCCGCGCGTTTTGTGACTAGCCTCTCCACCGCAAGGGCGCACATCAGCAGACCGGTGATGTTGAACACCGCCGAAATCATTCTGACATTGCCGACGCTCAGCCAAAAAACCTTCTGCAGGTTCAATATGAGTTTGGCGCTAAAGTCCGACCAGGCCCAGTCGCTGATATTGGCGGCGGCAATCCCGTACCAATACTGTGAAAAGCCTGAATCACCCACCAGGGCCTCGTCGCCTTTCAGTCCCGGGAACACCTCCAGTCGAAATACCAGCAGTATTGCCGAAAGGCTAAGCAAGATCAGCAGGTTCAGATGGGAGCCGATCCAGCGTATCAGCCCGTGGCCCCGGCTTGCGGGGTAAGGCATCAGCAGCAAAGTGGATAGGACGCATGAAATCCAGAACAACAATCCAGAACGGTTCCGGGTGATTTCCGCAGTGCGGTTCAGACGCCACAGCTTTCGAAGGTCCAATTCGCCCGTCACCGGCTTTAGGCCCTCAAGCACATCCGGCGGCAAGGCTAGCTTTATCTCGGCCCCTCCGCCCGCCTGGAAATAGAGCAGCTCCAGGCTGTGCCATCCACTGCCCAACTCGGCTGTTTCAAGCTGATTCAGCACCGGATGCCTGCCCAACAGGTTTATCCTACGGATGCCGTCAATCAGCAACACTGCTCCGTCATCGCAGGTCAGCTTAAAGGATACCTTTCTTTTCTCCTTCAGCTGGACCAAGCCGAGATACCGCATATTGAAGTTGCTGGTGTTGTACTTCGGATGCCTGGCAGAACTGAAATTTATCCGGGGTATGATTCCGCTGTCCAAAGATGGCGTGCACCAGTTGCCCAGAGGATGCCTGGTGGCTATGAATCCCTGCCGGGATTTGTCGCACCTGGGCAGCAGATAATTCAGCAGATGATCCTTGGCGCTTTGAGATGCGCTGTACTGCTGATAGCTGATCAGTCCCAAAAGACACACCGCCACAAAAAACGGCCATCTGGCCGGCACTGTCCTTATCCAGTTGATCAGTTCGGATTTTGAGCGCAGGGCGAACCCCCGGACCGATTTTATACGCTGGCCCAGTATCATCGACAATGCGCAGAGCAACAGCCATGAGAAAAGACCCAGACATGGCGGAAGAATTAGCGACCTGAAACATACATCAACTAAATCCGCCTTATGCCAGGTGTTGATGGCCGGTGAATAGCCCAGCAGCCAGCCCCCAAAAAACACAACTGTCCGTATGTTGATGGGTGATTTGCCTAGGTTTATGTCAGCCAAAATAATCAACCCAAATTATGCGGTAGTAGCAGCTCCGTCTTTGGTAAGCGCTTCAGAGCCCAGATGAATACGGAAATGCATCCTTTCTGATGCTTTAAGGCAGCTTATCAGCATCACTTGCTTCTCATTGTCAAGAAAAGCAGGTGGATATTCCGATCTCCCGGAATTGGATATTTATTTTTCCATTATAGAATCTCCCCGTCAACCCCGATTTTTTGCTGACTTTCGCAGGGGCTTTGGACTGCTTGGCTATTGTGGGAAATGCGGGCGAAGGATATGGGTTGAGTGTTTATATATCGATGACCTTGGTGCTTATGCAATAAATTAATTGTATTGATGTACCCCGGCATAGTGAAAAAGGGCAGTGGGGAAAGGCTATATTATATAGCGATGGTGGCTACCTGAGAGCGTAATTTCTAAAGGCTAACTCAATGGGCAGGATATATAGTTATCTTTTGCCTGACTATATTCGTTTTTTATTCGTATTATTCCATTTTAATATCGCACGTAATGTAACGTTATATTTTATGGCAATATCATTGACTCACCACAAGCTACAGTGTGATTGATGGTTTTCCAGTCGCATTTTTGTTTCTTTCCGTTTCTTTGTAAGCTTGGCCATGAAATCATCGCTCCCTGTATAAACTTTCTGTTTTTAGCAGTTGTCCCGCTTGGGTAAGCGGGAGGTAAGCAATAAGCACACAACAAGAGAGCAGCATGGCAAACTTCAGCAAACAAGATATTTCATAACTTATTGATTTTACAAAATGTGTATTAGTGCGGCAAATTAGGTCAAAGTGCGAACGTGAGATCCGCAGTCAGCAGGCCGCGGGGTCGAATCCGGATGCATTTTGCCCTATGCAATAAAAGGCCCGGGCCGTATGGCCCGGGCTGGGGTTTCATTAATTATGCGGAGCTCAAGCCTAGCGGGCCGCACCCACCGTGATTTTACTGCCCACGCTGTTCAGGATGAATCCGGAGCCGAACTCCTGGGCAAAGCGTTTTTGGGCGTTGAAGCCGGTGCAGTGCATGGGCACCACGATCTGTGGTTTTAAGGCCTTCAGCTCTTGCACGGTCTGGTCAATGATCGGCTCAAACAAGGGGCCGCCCAAGTGGAAGCCGCCGGCCACGGCGTACACCTGATCTATGCCGGTCAGCTTTTGGGCATAGCGCACCGAATTCACGATGCCCGAATGGGCGCAGCCCGAAACCACCACCAAGCCATGATCCTTTAACCGCATCACCAAAAACTGGTCATCGTCGATGGGGTCCTGCACCAGCTCACCGTCCCTCTCCACCATGGCATTCGGCATGCCCTTTTCGAAGTCGGTGGTTTTTTCCACGGTGCCGCTGACCAGCACGCTGTCCCCGGCGATCAATTCCGGACCGGCGTTCAGGCGCAGCTCGCCGCCCGCCGCCTTGATCTCATCGGGCGCGGCCTGTATGGGAAGCAGGTTCCGCGCACCGGCCGGGGTGACCGAGTATCTGGACCCGGCAAAGGCGTCCGGATGGGCGATCACCGGCACCGGATCATCAATGGCCCCCAAAAGCTTCACCAGTCCGCCGGTGTGGTCCATATGGCCGTGGGAAAGCACAACTGCGTCCAGGTTGTCCAGCTTAAGCCCCAAGAACTCAAGGTTGTGAGGCGCGGCCACAGAGGTGTAGCCCGCGTCCAGAAGAATATTGCGGATCTGGTCACCCTGGTAAACCTTGATCAACAGGCACAAACCGTGCTCGGCCAAAAGGGTGTTGGTGGAAACGATGCCCTTGGGGCCCCGCGGAGCCCGTTCCACATTCGGTCCGCTGGGCAGCAGCAGGTCAGAAAGGTTATCAACCACAGTCACGATTTCTACCCGGTCTGCTTCACGCGGCGTCAAGCTGGTCATGATATGTTCTGCTCCTTCAAAGAGAATCACCTGAAAATTACATGCGTATCCTATCCCAGCCTGGACCGGCGGTCAATTGGAGCCCGGCGCAGTTACCTAATTTTAGTGACATCACCGTCCATGGGAGGGTGTTGGGTCAAAAGTATGGCGCCGCAAGCGGTGGGGGAATGCACCGTTTCCAGGGAATTCTGGGCTAGATTCATAAGCAGACGCCGGGCCGCCGCCATGCCCCTGACATGTCAGACGCCGGGGCCTGAAAAGGCGAACCGCTCTTGCCCTGCGGAGGGTTTGGGTGTAGCTTGGCTGTGCCGCCCACCGCCCGATTGGAGCAAGCATGCAAGCTGATGATATGGCCGACGGCCAGACGGCCCAAATGTCCAGAAGCGCCGTTTCAGGCGTGTTCTACCTGACCGGGGTTTTTTTCCTGGGTTTTCTGGGCAGGCTTTTGCTGGGCCCGCTTATGCCGGTGGTTGAAGAGGATCTCAGCTTTTCCCATACCGAGGCGGGCACCATCTTCTTCTGCATATCATTCGGCTACACCGCGATGCTGCTTTTTTCGGGCCTCATTTCATATAGGCTGGATCACCGCAGAACCATATTATGCTCTTGCGGGGGCATCATTTGCGCCATGCTGATCATGTCCAATGCCCACAGCCTCAATATTCTACGCGGGGGAGCATTTGTGGCCGGCATGGCGGCGGGGCTGTACTTCTCTTCGGGCATGGCCACCCTGACCAGCCTGGTGCCACGCCATAAAGTGGGCTGGGCCCTGGGCATCCATGAGATGGCCCCCAATATGTCATTCATTCTGGCTCCCCTCATAGCGGAGGCCCTGCTCAGTTTCACCACCTGGCGTGTGGCTCCCTTGCTGATGGCGGGGCTGACCGTGATCATGACTTTTGTCTATCTGCGCTCCGGTCCGGGAAGGGATTTCAGAGGCCAAGCCTTGAAGGCCAGGCTGTTGAGGGAGGTCGTCTCCGACCCCACCTTGTGGGGCGCCACCCTTGTGCTGTCTCTGGCCGTGGCCACCAGCCTGGGCACTTTTTCCATGCTGCCGCTCTATCTGGTATTCGAGCAGGGAGTGGACCGCACCACCGTGAATATGATCCTGCCCCTGTCCAGAGTGCTTTGCCTGGGGCCGGCGTTCGCGGCGGGCATTGTGAGCGACCGCATAGGGGCCATGAAGGCCCTGGCCATGTTCCTGGGTCTTACCGGATTTGCCACCTTCATGCTTGGATTGGCCTCCGGAAACTGGCTGTGGTTTATGGTCTTCGCCCAGCCTTTGGTTACGGTGTGCCTTTTTGCTCCGGCCTTTTCCTTTTTGACCCTTGGCTTCGCTCCCCAGGCCCGGAATGTGGCGGTCTCGGTGGCTACCGGCTGCTCCATCGTGGTGGGTACCGGGCTTTTTCCCATAGGCATAGGCTATATGGGCGAGATGGGCCGGTTCGGCCTGGCCTTCATGTCCATGGGCGTGATGTGCCTGGCCGCCCTTCCGGTGCTGGCCTGGCTGAACAAAAAACAGCCCTAAAAGGGCGCAGGCCCCCAGCCGGGCGCAGCCGCCATGGCTTTTTTCATGCGTTGAAATTGCCCGGACGGGTCCGGTTCGGCAGCCGGAGGGCCTTTATTCCATCCACAAATCAGGCTTAGCGATAAACTCCGCGAATCCCTTTTTATCCTCAGCGGCGGCGGCCATGCGCTCCACTCCGGCCTTGAGCTGCTCAAGGGATGAAGCCATGGAAATACGCACATACTCCAGGCCTTCGATGCCCACCCGGCCGAATGAGGCCCGGTCCAGGGTGGCCACACCGTGGTTATAGAGGGCGAAGAGCTGGAACATGGTGGCGGGGGCCGGGGCCTGTTTGTTGTTGCGACAGAACTCCGTTGCGCCTATGGTTTGGCAGGCTCCCTCCACATTGGGCAGGGCATAGAAGGCGCCTCCCGGATTGGTGCACCTGATGCCCGGTATCCGGTTGAGTTCGGGTATGATCCGGTTGCGGCGCATTTCGAACTGATCCCGCATCATTTTGATGATCTCGTCGTTGACCGGATCAATGATGGCCTGCCGGGCCGCCATCTGGATAAAGGGCTGGGTGCAGGAATAGACGCTGATGGACCAGAGCCGGAACATCCTGGCTTCCTCCACCGTGGGCAAAACCGCATAGCCCACCCGCCAGCCGGTCATGGCGTAGGTTTTTGAGTGGCAGTTCATGAGCACGGTGTGCTCCCGCATGCCTGGCAGCCCCATGATGCTTTCATGTTTTCTGCCGTCAAAGATGATCTTTTCATATACTTCGTCGGATAGTATGCGGAAATCGGGATGCGCCTTATCCAGCATGATCCGGGCCACGTCCTTGAGGTCATCCCGGCTCAGCACCCCGCCGGTGGGGTTGGAGGGCGAGTTCAGCACCAAAAGCTTGGTCTTGCGGGTCACCAGGGGTTCCAGATCGGCCGCGTCAAAGCGGAAGTCTTTGGCCTCGTTCAGGTGCAGCGGCTTTAGTACCGCCCCGGCATACCGGGCCCAGATCTCATAAGCCGGGAATCCGGGCGAGGGGTAGATCACCTCGTCACCCGGGTCTACGTAGGTCAGCATGCTGAAGGGAATGGGCGGCTTGCCGCCCGCAGTGGCCACCACCATATCCGGGCCCACCTCCACCCCGCGGGTGCGGCTTACGAACCCGGCCACCGCCTCGCGGAACGGCATCACCCCCTGCGGGTCGCAGTAATGGGTGTTGCCTCTTTTTATCTCCGCCATGGCGCATTCGTTGATATTTTCGGCGCTGTCAAAATCCGGTTCACCCAGGTTGAGCCGCACCAGATCCCGGCCCATGGCCTCAGCCTTTGCCATGTGGTCGGTAATGTTAAACTCGTTTCTTTTTTCCAGCCGGCCCAGCCTTTGGGCGAAAAGCGCCATGATGTCTCCTTCTGGCTATAGCATGAAATTGCTTGTTGATTTCAAGGATCCAACCGGGATCAGTTTATTCTTTGAAGCATCACCGCCCAAATGTCAACAGACAACGGGGGATTGGGGAGCGGTTTTGGGTGTGGTGCACGGACAGGGAGGATTGCTCAGGGCTGCTTATTTTTCTTGGCGGCGATTTGAAAGCGCCTCAGCTGCTTTTGATAGTAATCCAGCTTGTCTTTTGGATTGGAGCTTAAAGCCGTCCTCGCCGCGGCCACCGCACGCTCATAGTGCCCGTTGGCCCAGAAAGCCTCGGCCAGGGTGTCCCAAATATGGGGTTTGGGCGATATGGCCACCGCTTTTTGGGCCAGGATCAAGGCCTGCTTGGGCCTGCGCAGGCTCTGGTCCTTGGCTGTGACCAGAAACCAGGCCAGGGTGTTTATCACTTCGGGATCTTTGGGCGCCAGCAGCACGGCGGCCCCCAGATCGTCCAGGCCTTCCTGCTCATCTCCGCTTTCCAGGCGCAACACCCCCAGATTCATGAAAAGAGCAGCATTGTGGGGGTCCGATCGGGCCTGCCTTTCCAATAAGCGCATGGTCAGGGTGCGTTCCAGTCCGGCCTCATAATCGGCGCTGTTCAATCCGAATCCCAGCCCGGTTATGAGCAAAAGGCAGATCAGATAGAGCGCAAACCCCTTTTTGATCAGGCGGGATTCGGCCCGTATCAGGCCCGGGTCCTCCTGGGCCCGCCAGAGCGCATCCACTCTTTGGGCCACCGAGAAATGATGCCAGGACGGAAGGTTGCGGATATTGCCCGATAACCGGGCCACGGTCTCCAGGGCGCTGGCCAAAGGAGCGGCCGAGCCGTTGATGCCGATGGCGAACAAATCGGCTTGGCGCTCGAAGTGGCGCATGAACCAGCCCATGATAAAGCGGAGGTACAAGGCCAAAAGCAGCACCATGGGCAGGGCCAGCACCAGGCTGAAAAGCTCATTGTCCTTTGGCGAGACAATCAGATCCAGGCCCCAGTCGGAATAGGAAAGCAGATAGAATAGGCCCATCAGAATCAGGCTGAAAACACTGCTCAGGGCATAGGTTGCCGCAAAAAAACCCAGGAAAAAAAGCAGGTACAGCGCCATGTGCCTGTGATGCACATGCCCGGCCTCATGGGCGAAGACCCCGCCAAGCTCTTCGGGGTTCATGGATTCGGCCAAGGCGGGGGTAATCAGAAGATAACGGAACCCGGGAAACACCCCCAGCACCCCGGCGCTGATCATGCGGCCTTCCATAATGGGCCAGCTGAGTATGGCCGTCACCTTCACCCGGGAGCGGCGCAGCATCTCCTGGGCTATGTGGCGCACCTCATCATCCGGCCAGGAGTGGCAGCCCCACCAGTGCCGCACCAGGGGAGGAAACAATAAAGACAGCACCAGCAGGAAAAAGATAAGAAAAATCAGGTCCCCGGTCTGGGTGCGCAGCCAGGCCGCCGCATCGGGCCAGCCCACCATGAGGGCGTCCTGGCAAAGCGACACCAAAAGCCAGGGAAAGGCCACCGGGGCCACAAAGCGGGCCTGGGCCTTGACGTAGCCCAAGCGCGGCAAGCTCTGGTTCAGTACCTGACGCTCCACGGGATAGACCAGGTACCAAACCATGATCATGACCGCGAAAAACAAAAGCACCGCGAATCCGCCGGACAAGGTCTGGGAAGCCGCTATCCAGGGCACCTGCATTATGTGGGCCTTGAGTTCGCTGGTGGTGAACATCAGGGCCAGACCCAGTAGACCCAGGCCATGGGCCAGGGCCACCAGCCTGCGGGCCGCCCTGCCCGGATCAAGGGGAGGGCGCAAGCCGTAGATCCGGCGCAAAAACATCCGCACCCACAGCGAAATCCCCACCCATATCATGCAAAAGAAAAGAAGAGCCTCCAGAACCGCTTCGGTGAGGTCCAGACGGGGCATCTCTGTATGGTGGGCTTCATAAACCACCAGCACCAGGATGAAGGCTATGATCTGTGCAAAAAGCATGGCTCTATGGTAAGAGCCCCGCGCCTGCGGCGCAATGGGGAAGGACGTCCGGAACCTTAAAAAACTGCTGCAATCTCCTTTTAATGCATTATGATATTCTATTTTCAAGGCGTTGCGGCTTTGATGATATATTTGATCAGCCAAGATCAACAACAAATTCTTTGGATAGGAGCCATAGTGGACCGGATTAAACAGGCGGCGGAGTTTTTGGCCGCAAAGCGGGAATCAAAAGAGATATTTGAGGATCTGCCCAGCCATATAAAGGCCGGGGACCTGGATCAGGCTTATGCGGTGCAGGACGCCCTTGTTAAGATGCTGATGCAAAAAGACGGGTCCCGGGTGGCGGGTTACAAAGTGGCCTGCACCAACTGCCTGGCCCAGGAACAGCTTCAGGTGGACGGCCCGGTGTTCGGCCGCCTTTTGTCCAATGTGATATTCGACAGCCCGGTTCATCTCAAGGCCGCCGATTATTCCAGGCGCATCATAGAGCCGGAATACGCCTTCATAATGGCCCAGGACGCACCGGCGGGCGATGGGCCCTACACAACTGAAAGCATTACGGACAAGATCGGGTCCATACTGCCCAGCCTGGAGCTGGTGGACCACCGCTTCAGGGATTGGTCATTGGTGGGCGGTTTGGGCCTGGCCCAGGATAACGCCTATAACGGCGGCTGGGTGCGGGGCCGGGTCTATGAAGGGGACTGGCGCAGCCTGGATATCAAGGACCAGACCGTCACCCTGAGCCATTCCGCCGGCGAAGTGCTGACCGGCTCCGGCGCGGCGGTGCTGGGAAATCCCCTGGAGGTCATGGCCTGGCTGGCCAACAAGCTGAATTCACGGGGGCTGATGCTGAAAAAGGGCCATTACATCACCACCGGAGTCACCACAAACATAATGACCCTGGAAGCGGGCGAATCCGCCAAGGCCGACTTCGGACCCCTGGGCAGCGTGGAGGTGAGTTATAGCTGATCTTCGGCGGGCCGGTAGGCTTTTAACACCGGCTTGGCCGGTCACTTGCTGACGACCGGCGCTGTTTTTCCGGGCAGCGCCGGGAAACCGGCTCTCACTTCAATATGTTTACCGATGCCTTGGGCTTCCATTTACGGGCCTGGGCCAAAGCCTGTTCCCTTTGGGCGGGGGTTAATAACCCTTTAATTTGGTTGCGGAAGCCAAGGACCTTACTTTTTTCTTGGCCTGATGCACCATTAGTGGCGATGACAAACCAATAATAGGCCTGGACCAAATCCCTCTTCACTCCTTCTACGGAAAGGTATGCCGCGGCCATACGCTGCTGAGCAGGATTGTCTCCCCGATCAGCGGCGTATCTGACGTGGATGAGGGATTGATGATAATCCTTGGGCACTCCCTGGCCTAATAAGTACATAACGCCCAGCATGCCATGTGCCTCCACCATTCCTTGACCGGCTGCCTTTTTGAACAAACCAAAAGCTTTCTTGAAATCCTGGGGCACACCATCCGCGTTATAGTACATGAGACCCAGATCGTGCTGGGCCGGGGCGAATCCTTTTTCCGCTGCTTTTTGATACCAGTACAGGGCCTTGTCTTGATCTTTGGATACCCCTAAACCTTTGCTGTACATACCAGCCATGAAAAAACAGGCTTTCCGGTCTCCTTGCCTTGCAGCCAGCTTGAACCACTTGAGAGCTTCATCATATTCAGGAGCTCCGAGAACTCCTGTCATCATTAATCCAAGAATGACTTGGGCCCGGGCATTTCCCTGCTCGGCCGCTTTTTGATACCAATCGCAGGCATCATGGTAACTTTGGCTCACCCCTCTGCCCTTGCTATATGCTTGACCAAGTGCCAACTGAGCCAGAGCATTTCCCTGCTTGGCTGCTTTTAGATACCAAAAATAGGCGTCCCGGTGACTCTGGGACACGCCCTTGCCGTTGGCATATGAATAACCGGCCGCGTATTGGGCCATGGGGTTGCCCATTTTGGCCGAAGCCAGATAAAGCTTGAAAGCGCCTGTTTGGCTTTGTGGTACACCCAGCCCCCGCTCCGTTAACCATGCCAAGTCATATATGGCCTGGCTGTGGCCTTTTAACCCTGCTGCGGTGTACCATTGAACAGCTTCCTCATAGTCTGGTTCAACTCCGATTCCCTCCTTATAACTCAGGCCCATAAGGAAGAGCGCTTGGTCATTATCCTGCTCGGCCGCCCTTCGAAACCATTTCAAGGCTTGGGCATGATCCTGTTTGACTCCCAGCCCCCCACCATACATCATGCCCAGATATACCTGAGCCTTGTCATTACCCGCTTCGGCCAAAGGAGTCAGCTCTTCTAAGGCGGTCTGGTAATCCTTTGTGGCATAGGCTAGTAAACCAGTCTTCAGGTCTGCCGCAACCGCAGGCTGCACCCACGCAAAGGCGGCCAGCATAAGCAGGGAGAATAGGGTTATTAATGTTATGTTTTTGTGCATTCACGCCCCCCAAGGCATGAGCCGGACGCCGATTGGTTTGTCATACATAAGCATCCGGCTCACATTGTGAAATCATTCAGACATGGACGGATTGTTGCGCCGCCTAGTGCCTACGGCCTGATCCTCAGCTCCGGAAACAGCCCTTTTCGCGGCCCGTTCTGATAGGGCTGAATGTAGTTGAAGGCTATGGTCCTGGAGCGCTGGGCGTGGCCAGAGGCGGAAAGCCCGTCAAAATACGCCCCGTTAAGCTCCAGGATATGTTCAATGCGGTGCTTGAAGGCGGCAACAAAGTTGCATCCCAAGCCGTCAAACCACATGCGTCCCTTTTTGAAATCACCCTGGACCCCGTCCAACTGGTCCAGGGGCATGGTCATGGATTCCAGGTGCTCCGGCCTGGTTATGTACCCCCAAACCAATGAGTCGGGCGGAATCTCCACCGGCTCTTCCAGGTCAATGATGGTGTGAGGCATGATGATGCAGCCCCGGTCCACCTTCAAGGGAGCGTCTTCCTTGCCCCGCAAAAACGAGTTAAAACCCACGAAAATCTTTTCGGCCATCTCGGCGTTGATGATTTTTCCCCCGTGTGCGGTGACGTTGTTGCCGTCCAGGGTGGAGTTTACGATAAAGCAGTTTTCCTGCACGTTGGAGCCCGCGCCCAAAAAGGAGTTTTCCACGCAGGAGCGCTGGGCCACAAAGACGTTCTTTTCCAGATTCACTTCCCCGATCAGGGCGGAGTAGGGGCTTACCGCTGCCCCGGAGGGCACCTTATGCTGCTTGCCCTTGAACAGGTCGGCGAATGCGGTGCGGAAAGCTTTCTGCCTTTCTTCCAAAAAATCGGGGATTACGCCGGTGGGCATGCTGCCCGGTTCATGAAACATGTATTTGTCCAGCACATCATGCTCGTGCTGATAGCGGAATTCGAAATTACGGTCTTCATTGATCCAGACCTGGCCCTCCGGAATGTAGCGGTGGGTCATCTCCCCTACCTGCACATAAGCGAAGCGCCCCACCACCGAGCTTCTGACCGTGGTGAGGTCGATGGTGCTGCCGGGGCCCAAAAAGCTGCCCGCCATGGGAGAGCCGTGTATATTGGCCCAGGGCATGGCCACGGTCTGCACTATGAAGAAGGTTTCAGGGCTCAGGGGATCATGGGAAAAGCTGTGCACCAGGGCCCGGCACAAAAAGCTGTCTTTTATGTAGACCGCCTCATCCTGATCAAGGGTGAATTTGTGGCCGTGGGCCTCCACCACATGCCCTTTTCTTTTCAGCTCGTCGCCGCGCACATCGGTTTCATATACGATGGCGTTTTTCACTCCGCATTTATCCAGAAAGTAGCTGCCGGCCAAAGCGGAGTTTTCAAAGGTGAAGTGCAGGCTGTGGTCCAGGGACACGCCGCACATGGCCCCTTTTTTGGTCAGGTCGTCAATGGAGACCATGCCCCGCACCGAAGGGGCCACGTCAAAGTCCATGTCACTCAGATTCAGGTTTACCCTGGCCAGGATGCGGTCAAGCAGGCTTCCGATATCAATCATGCGTCCAACCTATTTGGCTATGGTTACCGACATACCCATCATGGGCCACACAAAATAGACCACAAGGCCAATGATCACCATCAGGATAATGCTGGCCGGAATACCGTATAGGAAAAACTCGCCGCTGGTGAACTGTTTGGATTCATAGGCGATCGCATTGGGCGCCGCGCCCACCAGGAGCAGAAACGGCATGCCCGCGGCCACCAGCGAGGAATAGACTATGACTTCGGCCGCCACTCCCAGGTAGGGGGCGATGACCAGGGCCACGGGTAGGCTGATTGCGATGGCCGCCACGTTCATGATGAAGTTGGTCATGATGAGAACAAAAAAGGCGATGCCCATCACGAAGACAAACCAGCTGGCCTCCTGGAACATGATCAGCCAATTGACCGCCAGCCAGTTGGCTGCCTTGGTTTCCCACAGGCAAAAGCCTATGCTCATGGCCCCGCCAAAGAGCAGGATGATGTTCCAGGGGATGGACTCCAGGTCGTTGATATCCAGGATGCCCACCACAAAAAACAGCACCGTGGATATCAAGATGATGCCGCTTTTATCAATGGGTTGCAAAGCCGGAACGAATGAGCGCAGGCTCATGGCGGCTATCATGCCGAAAACGATGACCGCGGCCATGACTTCCTTTTTGGTGATTCCGCCCAGTTGCTGGTTGAGCCTGGCCGCCTTCTCCCTTAGACCGGGGATCACCTTTTTTTCCGGTTTGAGAAAAATCATGAAGAATCCCCACAGGATTAAGGTCATGATCCAGCCCACGGGGAACATGTAATAGGTGAGCTCAAAAAAGCTCACTGCGGTTCCGGTTACTTCCTGATAGAACCCCAAGGCGACCGCGCCCCGGGCGGCCCCCAACAGGGTGATTATGCTGCCGGCTCCGGCCACATAGGCCATGCCGATGAAAAGGCCCTTGCCGAATTTGGTCTGTTTGTCGCCCTCGTCGTACAGCTCGTAGATGGCAAGCAGCAAGGGGAACATGGTGGCGGCCACCGCAGTGTGGGCCATGATGTGGGCCAGGGCCGCGGTCACCACAAAGCAGCCCAGATATATCATGCTGGTCTTTTCACCCACAATGACCAGCATTTTGTAGGCCAGCCTGCGGGTCAGCCCGGTTTTGGTGAAAACCATACCCACCACAATGGAGGCGAAGATAAACATGACCGAAGGAGCCATCATGTCCTTGATGGCCGCTCCGGCGGGCCGGATCAGGAAAACCACCTGCATCAAGGCGATCAAGAGGGCCGTCACTCCGATGGGCACCACTTCGAACACCCACCAGGTGCCAGCCAGAAGAAAAATGGCCAAAGCGCCTTTTCCTTCGCGGGTCAGCTCAAAATGCTTGCCCATGGGATCTATGGCATCGGGCCAGGCAGGGGAAAAATATACGATTATGAATAACACCACCCCCAGGCACATGGGGGTGATTTTCTTGAAGTTGATGCCGCTTTTTGCGGAAGAAACAGCTTCAGGGCTCATGAGGTTGATCTCCCTTGAATTGTATATAGCCACCCGGCCGGATTTTTATGAAATGGCCAAGAATTTTCTATTTACATTCGGATACGGTTTTGGCGAACAGGGTAAAGACATCCGTAAGCCTTATTATTCCGATAACTTTTTCATCCTCGGTGACAAGCAGCGATTGGTGGTGTCCCATAACCAGCTGATGCACCGCCTCATCAAGGGTGGCATCCGCATCCACATATTCCCCGTCCTGTGGGGTGTAGATGAGATTCTTAACCTTTATGTCACCGGCCTTGCGGCATATGTTTTCGAACCTTCCGGCCCACAAGGCATGGGTTTCCATCATGGACATTATGAAACTCCGGCTCAGTCCCCAGTGAGCCAGATTGGCGTCGCCGATTTTTTTATAGCCCGGCTCCAGCCCGCGGATGATGTCGTTCTGGCTCAGCTTGCCCATTACCTGGCCGTTGTTATCAAGCACCAACACCGCCCGATGCTTATATTCAGATATGTTGTATTTTTCCTGGGCTTCTTTCAAGGCGATCACTGCCTCATAAAGTGTCGCGTCATAGTTCACCGTGGCGTATTCGGACAAGGGGATCATCAGTTCTCTGACTTTGGTACTGTCCATTTGCACTCTCCGCTCCGGCCGATGTGAAGAAAATCACAAAACCGCCTCAAAAAAACCCACCTTAATACTGGTGGTGCTGCGGGCATACCCCCGCATCAGACCTCCAGCCCCAATACTTGTCAGGT
Source organism: Desulfarculaceae bacterium (assembly GCA_963675675.1). Lineage (GTDB taxonomy): Bacteria > Desulfobacterota > Desulfarculia > Desulfarculales > Desulfarculaceae > Dethiosulfatarculus. Next base: position 3,581,934 of record OY776512.1, on the reverse strand, counting down.
TTTTTGGGCGGGTTTTTTACATGCTTGATTCATTTTGCTCCGGTGGAAACAATATTTCTTTTGCTTTTCGGTCATTTGGCTATCGGCAAGGGGCTAGGCCCCGTGGCCCCGCCCTTTGTTACTCTCCAGTTCAGCCGCCGCTCAAGCCGGACAGCAGAATCCATTATACCCTATGAGGTCCGGTTTCAAGCCTAATTTCCGGTCATTCATGGGGTTTTTATGGCTGACCCGCCCGGCAGCGTCCCTTTGATATCCCGGGTCCGGAACCGCTTGCCGTGAATCCGCCCAACCTGATCCGGGATACGCCGCCGCGCATGTTACGCCCCTTTTATCAAGCAGGCGATTATCTTGTCAACCGTTACGATTCATTGCAACAGGAGCGGAAACCGGTTCCGTTTTGGAAAAACCGCTTCGGGGGCCCCGAAGCGTAATTAGGAAAAGATAAAAAAACACGGGGCGGCCTTTTAATTGCCGCCCCGTGCAGAATAGCTCAGTCAGTTCCCGGTCAGCCCTTGATGATCCTGGGCGTGATCAGGTGATGATGGGGGCAGATGCTCTGGGGATTTTGATATGCCGCCTCGGCAAACGCGGTCAGATATCCCCGCATGGCGTCGAAGCGCACCACCTCGTCCACAAAGCCCCGGATGGCGCAATAGGCCGGGCGGGACTTGTCGGTGTACTCCTGGGCCAGGGCGTTCATCTTGTCAATCACCGGCTCCAAGGGGCGGCCCGCTTCTTGCTCCTTGACCAAGCGGCGTGCGAATGAAGCCGCCGCCGCGGTTTCGCCGTGCATCACGTAGATTTCCGTGGTGGCGCAGCCCAGGGTGAAGGCGTTATGGTTGTTGGCCGTGGGTCCGCCCATGACATAGTGCGCGGCGGCGGTGCCCTTGCGCAGGGTGACCAGCATCATGGGAACCTTGGTCTGCTCTATGGAGTAGATCAGGCTCTGGCCCAGCCCCAAAAGCTCGGCCTTTTCGGCGATGTCGCCCACATCGATGCCGCTGGTGTCCTGGAACCAGACGATGGGCAGGCGGTCCCGGCCGCACAGGGAGACGAACTCGTTCATCTTGATCAGGCCTTCCCGGTAGAGCTTGCCGCCTATGCCGGGATACAGGCCCTCGGCATATTGGGGATAGCCGGGAGGTAAAAATCCCTGGCGGTTGCCTATGACGCCCACCGGCAGCCCGTTCAGCTTGACCAAGCCGCAATAGATCTCAGGACCGTAGTCCGGCCTGAACTCCATATGCTCGCTACCGTCCACCAGACGGGCCAGGCAGTTGTCAAAGTCATAGACCATCTTTTGGTTGAAGGCCATGAGATAATACAGGTCATCCGCCGGATAAGCCGGCTCCTGGGGTTCATCCACCCGGAAGAAGTCCAGATCGTAGGCCGGCATCTGGCCCATGCGCTTTTTGATGGCGTCCAGCACTTCTTCCTCGGTGTCGTACACTTCTTTAAAGAAACCGGTGGCATCATGGTGAATCGGGGTGGAGCCGGGAGGGGCCTCTTTAAAATGCTTGGTGGCTTCAATGAGCTGCTCCGCGCCCTCCAGGTCGAAAAATCCCTTGGGGCTCATGCCGGAGACGATGCCGCCTCCGCCCACGGCCATGTTGGCCTTTCTATGGGCGATAAGGTAGGTGGGGCTGACGGCCTGGTATCCGCCGCCGGCCGGGTTGGTGCCCCAGATGCCCGCAATGATGGGCACTCCGCCCTGCTCCAGTTCTGCATGGCGGAAAAAGGTGGTGCCGTTGCCCCGGCGGTCGGCATAGACTTCCTCCTGCTCGGTGAGCTTGACGCCCGAGCAGTTTACCAGCCAGACCAGGGGGATATGCAGCCGTTTGGCCAGGTCAGTCAGGCGCAGCTGGTTCTCGGCTTGGCCGGATATCCAGGCCCCGGCCAGCACCTTGTTGTCAAAACCGGCCACTACGCACCATTTGCCGCCGATCTGGGCCAGGCCGTCCACCACCCCGGTGGTGCCTTCGGTATTCTGTTTGGGGTTGTAAAGGGTGTGCAGGGGCCTGAAACTGCCCTCATCCACCAGATATTCGATGCGGTCCCACACCGTGAGCTGGCCCCGGGAGTGAATCTTCTCCGCCGGAAGTCCGGCGTTTTTCACCCGCTCCACCTCAGCGGCAATTCCCGCTTCAACTTCATCAATGGCCTTTTTATTGGCGGCCAGGGCCGCTTTACGCTTGTCGCTCAGCTCTTTGCCAAAGCCGGGCATTTTTTTGAAATAGGGATGCATTTATTCATCTCCGGGAAAAATCAGCGAGGCTGCGCATGAGGGCCGAACCGCCCCCATAAAGCGTCCTTCGCACAATGAATCAGCCAGAAACCACTTCCCTGAGGCATTCATCCAAAATGCCCAGGCAGCAGTCGATCTCCTCTTTGCCAACGGTCAGGGCGGGAATGAAGCGGATGGAGTTTTCTCCGCAGCCCAGGAGCAAAAGCCCCTTGTTAAAGACCAAATCAACCACCTTGTCCCGCTCTTTTATCGCCTTGGTTTTTTTCTCGCGGTCCGTGACCAGCTCTATGCCCAGCATCATGCCGATGCCCCGCACGTCGCCTATGATTTCATGGTCTTTTTGCAGATTCAAAAGCTGCTCATGGAAATACGCGCCCATATTGGCGGCGTTCTCCACCAAACCGTCCAGCAGCACCTCTATGGTGGCCAGGGCGGCGCTGCAGCTCACCGGATTGCCTCCGAAGGTTGAGGCGTGGGAGCCCGGAGCCCAGGTCATCAGATCCTTTTTGGCCACCATGGCGCCCAGGGGCATGCCGGAGGCGATGCCCTTGGCCAGAGTGAAGATATCCGGCACCACCTCGAAATGCTCACTGGCGAACATCTTGCCCGTACGGCCCATGCCGGTCTGAATCTCATCGGCCACATAGAGGATGCCGTATTCCTCACAAAGCGCCTTGAGCGCCTTATGGAAAGCCTTGGGGGGCACCACATAGCCGCCTTCGCCCTGAATGGGCTCCACAAAGATGGCAGCCACTTCCTCCGGCGGCATGGTGCGTTTGAACAGGTCGTTGCGGATCCAGTTCACACAGTAGGTGTCACAGGTTTCCTGCTTCAGGTTGTAGGGGCAGCGGTAGCAGTAGGCATAAGGCACATGGGTCACCCCGGGCACCAGAGGGGCGAAGCCCCGCTCGTGGATGGATTTACTGGCCGACAAGCTCAAGGCCCCCATGGTGCGGCCGTGGAAGGAGCCAAAGAAAGATATGATGCGGGAGCGCTTGGTCTGGTAGCGGACCAGCTTCAAGGCCGCTTCCACGCTTTCCGCGCCGGAGTTGCTGTAGAACACTCTGCGCGCTTCATCGCCCGGGGCCATATTGGAAAGCTTTTCAGCCAGTTCGGACTGCACGGAGTAATAAAAGTCGGTGCCGGACATGTGCAGGAATTTGGCGATCTGATCCTGGATGGCTTTCACCACCTTGGGGTGGCAGTGGCCGGTGTTGCACACCGCGATGCCGCTGGTGAAATCCAAAAACATGTTGCCGTCCACGTCCGTGACTTCCACACCGCGGCCCCGGTCTATAACCAGAGGGTAACCCCGGGTGTAGGACGGAGATATATAGCGATCGTCTTTTTCCAATACCGCCTTGGCGTTGGGGCCGGGCAGATCGGTCAGCAGATTTGGACAAGAATTTTTGGTCATCGCGCGACATTCCTTTCTTATGGGCTCATGACGGGGAATTAACTTGGCCCCGCTCCTTAGCTCATCAGCGGTTCGCCTTCCTGATGCCCAGGGCATCCAGGGCCACAATCCATTTGCAGATATTGGCGCTGCCCTCCACCATGAAATAGGTGGGGGCGTCGCGGTAGTAGCGCGCCACCGGGTATTCGGTGGAATAGCCGTAGGCTCCCAGAATGCGCATGGCCTGCTGGGCGCAAAAAGCCGCGGTTTCACCGGCCTTGTATTTGGCCATGGCCACCTCATAGGTGTTGCCCAGGTTTCCCGCATCCTTTTGGACGGCGGCCTTATAGACCAAAAGCCGGGCGCATTCGATCTCGCAGGCCATCTGGGCAATCTGGTCCTGGATCATCTGCTGCTTGGCTATGGGCTTACCGAACTGTTCACGCTCGTTGGCGTATTTCACCGCCTCGTCCAGGCAGGCCTGGGCCAGTCCCACTCCGCCGGCGGCGGCCGAAAGCCGGGTCTGATTCAGCGAGCTGAATACGATCTTGGCCCCGTCGCCGGGCTCGCCCAGGATGTTTTCCTTGGGCACCTTGAGGTTGTCCAGATAAATCTCACCGGTGGGCGAGCTGTGCGAACCCAGCTTGTCCAGGCGGGATACGCTGATCCCTTCCGGCCTGGTGCCGTCCTCATTGAGCATGTCGATCACAAAGCAGGACAGCCCTTTGCCGCGGGCTTCTTTGTCTGTATAGGCGTAGTAGAGCACGCAGTTGGCTATGTCCGCGTTGCTTATCCAGGTCTTGGAGCCGTTGAGCACCCAGTGGTCACCGGCGTCCACCGCGGTGGATTTCATGGCCATGACATCGGAGCCCGCATTGGGCTCGGTGATTCCGAATCCGCCCAGCCATTGGCCGCTGGTCAGCTTGGGCACATACTTCTGCTTGACCTCTTCGCTTTTGCAGTAGCGCACTATGCTGGCGGCGCAGCCCAGCTCCAGCATGTTGATCTGCACCCGCAAAGAAGAACTGGCCCTGGCTATTTCCTCGGTGAGGATCATGGCGGCCATCCAGCCCATTTCATTGCCCCCGTACTGTTCGGGGATCACGGTGCCGAAAAAGCCCAATTCGCCCATGGGCTTGATCACTTCATCATGGGGAAAATAGTCATCCTCATCCCACTGGTCTGCATTGGGCGCAATCTGCTCGTTGGCAAAGTCGCGCGCCATTTCCTGCAGCATTTGCAGCTCTTCACTGAATTCAAAATCCATTATATTCGCTCCTTGCGTGATTATGCCTTTATGAATTGTAAACTGTTTCCACCACGGCCCGGGACGCCTCCAGCACCTTGCCCTTGAAACGGGTCTCAAGCGCCGCGGCCAGCATCTCTTTGCTGATGATCCGGTTTTCCTTGGCCAGGGCGGCCAGAGAAGCCAGGGACCAGTCCACCTTCTTAAGGCCCATTGCCTTAAAATCAACCTCTTTCACGGTCCCGGCGGTCTGGGGGATATCCACCCCGGCGGCCTTTATGACCAGAGTATCCGGACCGAGCGCTTCAAACACCTTTTGGCGGCGCTCCACGCCCTCGGGGGCCACGGCCAGCACCACGCTGGGCCGCTCGATGCCGGTGTAGCCTATGGGGTCGGGCGAAAGGTTCAGCTCGGTGATGGAGGGGCCGCGCAGCACCGTGATATTGTATTCGTTCTTTTGGGTCACAAAAAGGCCCGCGTGCATTCCGGCCAGCCCGGCCAGCTCGCCGGCGGTTATGGCCCGGTTGCCGGCCGAGCCCAAAAGCACCAGGGTCTGGGCCTTGTTTTGGGGCGGGTCAAAGCGCTTTTCTATGGCCATGGGCGGAGCCGCCACGGGCAAGGTCGCGCTCTGCTCCCGGTAGTTCCGGCCGTATTCCTTGCGAAGGTTGTACTCGACCAATCCCCCGGGCTCATTGCCCAGCCTTTCGCTGATTATCTTGGGGGTGAGCTTGTTGCGCTTGGTGAAGCGCCCGGGGCAAAGGCCCTGGATATCAACGATGGCAAACCCCTCGAACTCGATGGCCTCCCGGATGATATCGCTGATCCCCTTGTCATAGGCGCTGACCGAAGTCACGTAGGGAGCCCCGGCAGCTTGGGCAAGCGGCTTGACTTTCAGGGGCAAATCGAGCCGGTTCAAAAACCCGGAGCCCAGCACGGCCTCGTTGGGGCTGGTGGCCGAGCACTGGCCGCCGGTCATGCCGAAGTTGAAGTTGTTCAGCACCAGAAGGGTCAGGTCCAGGTTGCGGCGGCAGGCCTGGATCACGTGTGCGCCGCCGATGCCCAAACCGCCGTCGCCCATGGTCACCACCACGTTCAGTTCCGGGCGGCACAGCTTGATGCCCGCCGCATAGGTGAGGGCCCGGCCGTGCACCCCGTGCAGGGCGTGGGTGTTGAAAAACACATCGAACAGGCCGGAACAGCCTATGTCCGAGACCATGCAGACCTGATTGCCTTTAAGCCCCAGGTTCACAAAAGCGCCGTCCAAGAGCTTGAGCGCGTTGTCATGGGAGCAGCCCGGACAGAACACCGGGGGGCGGCTGTGGTTTAAAAGTGTGTAATCAGCCATTTGCCGCCTCCTTTATGTATGCCGGAGGAATCAAAGAACCGTTCATATAGCCCACATGCTCCACCTTTTTGTGCGGCAGGATGCGCTCAATCTCGCGCACATACTGGCCGTTGTTCATCTCCACCACCAAAACCCGCTTGGCATCGGCGGCCAGATCCTTGATGCAGTTCACCGGCAGGGGCCACAGGGTTTTCAGCACCGCCAGGGAGACATGTTTGCCTTGCCCCCGCAGGTCGTACACCGCCTGGCGGGCCGCCCGGGCGCTGACCCCGTAGGTGAGCACCAGGGTGTCGGCCCCTTCCTGCATGTCGGCCGAATAGTGGCTGAAGCCGTCCACCGCACCAATGAGCTTTCTTTCCAGGCGCTCTATCTGGGCCTTGATCTCACCGGGCACGTTGGTGATATAGCCGTTCTCGCCGTGGGTGGAAGAGGTCTGGCGGCTCAGGCGCTCTCCCCCGATGGGCAGAAAATAGGGCACATCCCTGCCCGGCGCGGGCCTGAAGGGCAGGTATTCCTCATCCGGAGGCGCAATCAGGCGCTCTTTCAGTTCGGGCCGCTCGAAAGAAGCGAAATCCACCGATTCCCGGGTGAGGCCGATCTCCTTGTTGGAGGCCACAAAGACCGGACAGCGGTAGGTTTCGCTTAGGTTGAAGGCGTGCATGGTGAGCGTGAAGCAGTCCGCCGCATCGCTGGGTGCCAGCACGATTACCGGACAGCCGCCGGAGTTGCCCCAGCGCATGAACTGCACGTCGCCGTCCGCGCCCCGGGTGGCCGAACCGGTGCTGGGCCCCAGGCGCATCACGTTGACGATGACCATGGGGACCTCGCCGGCGATGGCAAAGGATATCTGCTCGCTATATAGGCTGATTCCCGGGCCGCTGGTGGCGGTCATCGCCTTGTGTCCGGCCATGGCCGCGCCGATGCAGTAGCCCATGGAGGCGATTTCGTCCTCGCCTTGCAGGACCACGCCGCCCGCCGGGGGCAAAAGGCGCAGCATGGTGTTGAATACGCTGGTGGCCGGGGTTATGGGATAGCCCGCGAAAAAGCGGCAGCCCGCCTCATAGGCTCCCCAGGCTATGGCCTCGTTTCCTTCCATCAGGCTTAATGCCATTTGTCTAAACCTCTGTTGATAGATTAGTATGAATATCCATAATCCAAACCGGAATTCTTTCCCAGTGACCGTTCGGGCGCTACCTGAACCACTTGCCGTTCTGTCCTTTAATGGCTCTGAAAATCATTATTATGATCAAAACTATCCCTGAACTCATCAGTACCAGCATAGGGATTTGTATAAATAACGGAAGCGTATCCTCCGGATTGATAGCAAACAGTATTGCCATCAAAACACTACCTATGAAGTAAAAAAGCAAGATGATAATCAGCCGGTTCCGGTGCAGACAAACTGAAATCCGTCTAATAAACACCTGCTTTTGCCAATACTTTTCAGTGACCATGTAAAGCGCGTAAAGCCCAAAACCGGCACCGAGAATCCCCAATCCGGGAGTTTCCGTTTGCACCATACGAATAAAACAAACTGCCGACAGCGCAAGTGCGGCTATAAATGTGGCAACCTCACGAAACATTGCCCTCACATTCCATGTCAGCCCAACCGGATTCAAGCCGGATGTTAGTGGCAATACAAACTAAATCGAGGTTCGTTTACGCACTCGCTCCAATTCCTTCAAACAGCCCAGCACGTGTTTTTTCACCCGCTTTATGTGGCCCGAAAGAACCTTTTTGGCTGTTTTCAGATCGTTGTTTCCGATGGCTTCAAACAGGTTTTTGTGGTCCGCGTCAGCCGAATCCATTGACGAGGTGAACAGTACGCTGGCCCCGTATTTCAAGTAAAGGATGTCAAACAGGTTGCGCAAGGCGCGTTCTTGCACCCGGCAGCCGGAAAGCCGGGCCATGGCCAGGTGGAATTCCATGTCTTTGCTGAGGCGCTCATACAGGTAGATTCCCCGGGCGGCCTCCAAATGTTCGTTGAGTGCGCTTTCCAGGGCTTTGAGGCCCGAGGGGGTCAGGTCGGCCATGACCTTGGGCAACAGCGACAGCTCGATAAGCTCCCGGAGTTCGTAGACCTCGCTCACCTCCTGAATGCTGATGGGCTCCAGAAAATAGCCCCGGTTGGTCTCATGGCGTACAAGCTGTTGAAACTCCAGCCACTTAAGCGCCTGAATCACCGGGGTCTGGCTCATTTTAAGCCGTTCGGCCAACTCCCTTATGGTGATCTTCTGGCCCGGGGCCAATTCATTCAAGAACAATAGCCGCCGGATGCCCTGATATGCCTTTTGGGTATGTCCCACCTTGTCCATGACCGTGCCGTTCTCCTTAGCCATGTATTTGACTACATATTCAATCATAAATTTGATCAAATTGCAAACCGAATTGCCAGCGGGCAGCACAACTGTATACTGTGATATCAAAAAGCCGAATCACCCATTCTCTTATTGGCGGAGGCCTTCATGCGGATCAGGGAACTGCGGAATGAAGATTATGACTACATCATCAGCCGGGTGAATGATTGGTGGGGCGGGCGTGATATGGGGCCCGGCCTGCCGCGCCTTTTTTTGGATCATTTTGCCAATACCAGCCTGGCGGCTGAAGATGACCATGGCCGTATCATCGGTTTTGTGGTGGGCTTCATGTCGCCGCAAAACCAGGATGAGGCTTATATCCACTATACCGGGGTTGATCCGGCTCACCACGGTTCGGGAGTGGGGCGCAGCATGTATCAGGCCTTTTTCAAAAACGCCCGGGAGGCGGGACGCGGTCTGGTGAGCTGCATAACCTCGCCGGTCAACAAGGCATCCATCGCCTTTCACAGCAAAATGGGATTTGAGATTCTGGATTCACCCGACAGCGTGGACGGCGTGCCGGTGCACCGGGGCCATAATGGTCCCGGCAGGGATATGGTGTTGTTCCAAAAGCGAATCTGACCCTAACCCCCTGTGGGGAGAGCAGACGCTGGGGGCATCCCCACTTAATAAAACCGAATACACTGAGGCTATGTCCGGGGGGTCAGGCCTTTTCCCCGTTGTTCTCCAGCACCCACAGATCGTCGCGTTTTTCAAACCACCAGTCGGTCCAGTCGGTGGTCAGGATGTCCTGGGCCATGCGTTGGGCCGACTCGGTGTGCAGGCGTTTCAGGGCGTAATGAATCCAGTGCTTGGCATAGGCATTGCCCAGGTCCTGCTGCTCTTTCAGTTCCACAATGAGGTCCAGCTGGTCTGCATCCTTGGCGAATTTGGCCTCTTTGGTCTCGCAGGCGTTGAACTCGTCTATCAGGCTTTTCAGGTTTTCGGCCAGAAGCGGCGGCAGGTCGCGGGACATATGGCGCACCGCTTTTTCCTCGTCGGTCTGGTTATAGCGTTTTTGCATGTAATTCAGATCGCCGGTGCGGGCCTCGGCCAGATCGTGGGCCATGAGCATCAGCGCCACCCGGGAGGCGTCGCAGTCCTCATCCAAAAGGGCCAGGGTGTATCCGATCAATCCGGCCCGGAAGCAATGGTCCGCCACCGACTCGCCGCCCGAACCCAAAAAAGGATATCCGGTGCGGCGTATTTTTTTCAGCATGCCGGCCTCAAAGAAAAACCTGGCTACGGGATTCACGGCTATTGCTCCTTTGCGCAGGCCCGGCAAACGGTCTGGCCATCCAGGCTGAGCGTGCGGCTGGCTTGGGTGGGTTCACCGCATCTGGAGCATATGAGGCTGGGTTCGATGCGGGCCATGGCCGGGGGGGCCGGGTCCATTTCGGTCACCTGCAGGATCTCCTCATCCGGCGCGGTCAACAGCGCGTTGATATAGGCCAGCCGGTCGGTGGAGCCGTCGGGCCGCTTGTCTTTCAAATGATCGCCCCTGAAAAATATGCGCACCGCCCGGTTCTGCTCCCGGGCCGTGACCGTGAAGGCCTGCTTGCCGTGGTCCAGCCACTTGAAATTTCCCTTGCCGAAGGTGGTGGATAAAAGCGCCTGGAAGGCGTCCACGCTACAGGAGTCGTTTTCCACCACGGCCACCAGCTCTTCATCGCTGGAGGCGTCCACGCCCAGGGCCTTTTGGGCCGCGCGCGCCGCCCGCCAGCCTATCATGATCCCCGGGCAGAGGTGGCCGTGGAAAGCCACCGCGCGCTGCAGGTCTTCGGGCAGGGTTTTTATATCAATATCAGCCGTGTAAGCCATCCTAGACTCCTTGTTTTTTATGCTTCTGATACAGGTATACCAAGGCTATGCCGCTGAAAACGGCTATGGCCAAGGCAAACACCGCGGTGGGGGTGAGCGAGCCGATCAGAGGATCACCCCGGTAGTCCCCCCGGAACTGCTCAATGATCACCCGGAATACGCCGTGCAGTAAACCGTAGGTGAAGATGATCAGGCCGGGAAACGTACGCTTTTTCCAAAGCAGCATCAACACCCCGAACACTAACAAGAGCTCCGCGGCGTGATAAATCTGGGTGGGATGCAGGGGAATGCCGGTGGCGGCCAGGCTCAAAGGATGGTCAAAGGTCACCGCGCACCAGCCGTCCCAGGGCTGGCCGTAGCAGCAGCCGGCCGAAAAGCAGCCCAGACGGCCGAAAAACTGGCCCAGGGCCAGGGCGGGGGCAAAGCAGTCCAAAAGGGGCAAGGCTGGAAGTTTCCAGCGTTTGACCAATATCAACGCCGTGGGAATCCCGGCGGCCAACCCGCCGTAAAAGACCAGGCCGCCTTCCCAAAAACGGAGCAGGCGCCATGGAGAATCCGCGAAGTTTTCCCATTCCAATATCACAAAGACGATCCGGGAGCCTATGAGACCGGCCGCCACCACCCACAGAGCCAGGGACACCATGCGGTCCGGGTCCAGGCCGTTGCCGGGAGCCAGGCGGCTTATCAAAAACAGGCCCAAACCGACGCCCAAGGCTAAAAAGGCCCCGTAGGTGTGGATGGTGATGGGGCCGAAGGATATCAATTCGGGATACAAACCAGGCCTCCCCGCCGGTTGCCGGGCTAAAAAGCCCGGGTGGTTCGCGCTTTAAACCGGAATATAAACATAGACCGGTATCACGGCGTCTACAAGTCCAACATGTGACAGCGCGGGGGCTTTGCTGAATCGTAACCTGAGCCCGGCGCGTCTCGGGTTATAGCCGGGCGGCGGGCCGGTTTTGGGCGCAAGACTATTCCGAACTGCGGATCAGGCCCCAGGCCAAAAGCGCCCCCCCGATGGTGATGCCCATATCCGCCACGTTGAAGGCCGGCCAGTGCCACGAGCCCACATAGACATCCACGAAATCCACCACCGCGCCAATGCGGAAACGGTCGATGAGGTTTCCCACCGCGCCGCCCGCCACAGACCCCAAACAGATCTGCATGGTCCTTTTGGCTGCGAATTGGCTGAAGAGCACGAAGACAATCACCCCCAGGGCGATTAGGCTTAGTACAATCAGCAAGTTGGGACCAAACCCCAAATTGGCGAAGCTGCCAAAGGCCGCTCCCCGGTTGTAAACCAGCACCAGGTCGGCCAACCCCGGAATCAGGGTTACCGGCCCGGCGGCCAGATAACTGAGCGCCAGGTATTTGACCGCTTGATCCAGGACCACCACCGCCAAGGCGACCAGGCCAAAAAGTTTGATTCGACCCTTCAAGCTGCAGCCCCCTATCAGGCCAGTGAATCCAAGGCCTTTTGGCAATCCGCGCAGACTTCGTTATCCGGCCCGACCTCGGGCCGGTGCTTCCAGCAGCGGGGACATTTGGCAAAGCTGGTGGGTTTGATCAGCACCTTAAGGCCCTCTATGGATTCGGATGCAAAAGCGTCACCTCCGGGATCATCCACCAGGGTCAACTCGCTCACCATGGTGATGGCGGCCAGCTCGGCCTGATGGTCCCGGGCGAATTCCTTGAGATCTTCGGGCACGCTCAGCTCCAGGCTGGCTTCCAGCGAATTGCCCACCACCTTGTCCTTGCGGGCGACATCCATGGCTTTATTGACCTCGTTGCGCATTGAGGCCAGCTTTTCCCAGCGCGATGCAAGCTCGGCGTCCAGGAGCGATTCATCGGCCTGGGGGAAGACCGCCATATGCACCGAGGGCAGCTCGGCCTTGGCATCCTCCATGTAATCCCAGATCTCTTCCGCGGTAAAGCTGAGTATGGGGGCCATGAGCCGCACCATGGACGACAGGATGTTGTGTATGACGGTCTGGGCGGCCCTGCGGTCCAGACCGTTCTTGGCTCCGGTGTACAGCCGGTCCTTGCTGACGTCCAGATAGAATCCCGACAGGTCCACCGAGCAGAAGTTGTAAAGCGAATGATAGACCGTGTGGAAGCTGAATTCCTCATAGGACGTATTGACCTTGGCGGTCAACACCTGCAGCTTGTGCAGCATCAGGCGCTCCAGCTCACCCATATCAGAGGGTTTGACCGCATCGGTCTTGGGATCGAAATCAGCCAGCACGCCCAGCATGAAGCGCATGGTGTTTCTGATGCGGCGGTAGGCGTCGCCCAGCTGTTTCAGGATCTCATCGGAAAAACGGATATCGTCGGTGTAGTCTTCGGCAGCCACCCAGAGCCGCAGGATTTCCGCCCCGGTTTTTTTGATTACGTCCATGGGGGAAACCACGTTGCCCCGGCTCTTGGACATCTTGCGGCCTTCGCCGTCCACCACAAAACCATGGGTCAATACGCTCTTGTAGGGCGGGGTGCCCCGGGTGCCCATGGCGCACAGGATCGAGCTGTGGAACCATCCCCGGTGCTGGTCGCTGCCCTCCAGGTACATGTCGGCCGGCCAGGTGAGTTCCTCGCGGGGCTCCAGCACCGCAGCGTGGGAGCAGCCCGAATCGAACCACACATCCAATATATCGCTGCCCTTGGTCAGGTTGGGGCTGCCGCAATGGGTGCAGATGCTGCCTTCGGGCACCAGTTCATGGACTTCACGGTCAAACCAGGCGTCCGCGCCCTCTTTATTGAAGATATCCAGCACGCTCTCGGCCATCTCATGGGTCAGCACCGGTTCGCCGCAGTCCTGGCACATGAAGATGGTTATGGGCACGCCCCAGGCCCGCTGGCGCGAGATGCACCAGTCCGGCCGGTTTTCGATCATGCCGTAAATACGGTCCTTGCCCCATTTGGGCACGAACTGCACCTTGTTCTTGATGGCGTCCAGGGTGTTTTTGCGCAGGTCGTTTTCCTGCATGGAGATGAACCACTGGGAGGTGGCCCGGAAGATGACCGGCTCCTTGCAGCGCCAGCAATGGGGATAGGAGTGCTCGATCTCCTCTGTGGCCAGCAGCGCGCCGACCTCGTCCAGCTTGGCCACCACGTTGGGATTGGCCTCCCACACGTTCTGTCCCGCAAAGTAACCCACATCTTTCAAAAACTCCCCGTTATCATTCAGGGGGCTCAGGATATCCAGACCGTACTTGAGGCCGGTCTCATAGTCCTCGCGGCCATGTCCGGGCGCGGTGTGCACCAGCCCGGTGCCGGCCTCCAAGGTCACATAGTCGGCCAGCACCCCCACCGATTCGCGGTCATACAAAGGATGCTTGGCCTTCAGCCCTTCGATGTCCTTGGGGTCGATGTCGCAGACCTTTTCCCAGCCTGTGAAGCCGAAGGTTTCCATACATATAGGCGCCAGGCGCTCGGCCATGATATAGGCATTATCGCCGTGTTTTAGGGCCACATAGTCAAAATCCGGGTGGGCCGCCACGGCCAAGTTGGCCGGGATGGTCCAGGGAGTGGTGGTCCAGATCACCAGGTTGACCTCAAGTCCGGCCAGGTCCGGATATTTGGCCGTCATATCGTCGATGACCGGGAAAGCCACATAGATGCTGGGGCTTTTGTGGTCGTCGTACTCCACCTCGGCCTCGGCCAGGGCGGTCTTGCAGGAGAGGCACCAGTAGATGGGTTTTTTGCTGCGGTACACCGAGCCGTTGAACCAAAAGCGGGTTAGCTCGCGGGCGATGATGCTTTCATAGGGAAAAGCCATGGTCAGGTATGGATCGAACCAGTCGCCGATTCCGCCCAGGCGCATGAATTCCTTGCGCTGAATGTCGATGAAGTTTTCGGCGTATTTACGGCAGACCCGGCGCACATCGCCCTGAGTCATCGATGCCTTTTTGGAACCCAGCTTCAAATCCACATTGTGCTCGATGGGCAGTCCGTGGCAGTCCCAGCCCGGCACATAAATCGAATCGAGCCCCATCATCTGGCGCGAACGCACAATGAAGTCTTTCAGTATTTTGTTCAGCGCGGTGCCCGTGTGAATGTGGCCGTTGGCATAGGGCGGACCATCGTGCAGCACATATTTTTTGCGCCCGGCCGAATGCTCGCGGGTCAGCTTAAAAATGTCCATTTCCTCCCACCGCTCGAGCATTTGGGGCTCGCGCTGGGGCAGATTGGCCTTCATGGGAAATGCGGTCTTGGGCAGATTCAGGGTATCCTTGTAGTTCATGGGTCTTCCTCTGATAGATAAATATCTCTTAAGACTTCAGCTTTGTACCACAGAGGGTGGCCAAGTCAAGGGTTTGGCCGCCTGCGGGACGCTCACAGTCACCGGATGGCGGCCAAACTATAAAAGCATATCACCAAACCCAGGGAAACCCTGTAATTTTTTGCGCCGCCAAAAGAAATGAATTTTCCGCTGTTTCTTGACCCTTAAGGCCTGCTATACGCTTGACTTGAAATACCCCGGACGCTACAGTGGGTGACTAAGGATGTGTACCCGGGGAAAGGGATTCTAAGTGCGCATACTAAATAAGTTTTTCAAACGAAGCCCGGCAAAAGAACGTTTGCTGGTTATTGGCCTGGACTCGGTGCCGATCTCCTTGATAGAACAGGCGGTCGGCTGGGGTGCAATGCCATTCATCGCAGAGCTTTTGGGCCATGGCCTGATGACCCCCTTGGAAACCGAGCTTCCCACGGTCAGTTCGGTCTCTTGGGCCTCATACGCCACCGGAGTGAATCCGGGGAAACACGGGGTCTTCGGTTTTGTGGACCGCACCCCGAACCCATTCAGCGTGCATATCCCCACGGCGGACGACCTGAAGGTGTCCACCTTGTGGGAGCAGCTTTCCATGCACGGCCTGCAGCCCGTTGTGATCGGGGTGCCGCTCACCTATCCGCCCAAGAAGATAAACGGCATCATGGTGGCCGACACCTTGAGCCCGGATCTGGCCAAAGCCACCCATCCCATGGAACTGGCCCCCAGGCTGATGGAGATGGATTATCAGATTGATGCAAACCTCGCCTTGGCCCGGGAGGACAAGGGCGCCTTTTTGGTCAACCTGCTGGATGTGATGCGGCACCGCTTCGAGGCCGCGGCCATGCTCATGCAGGAATTGGATTGGGATTTTTTCCATCTGCATCTTTATTCCGCCGACCGCCTGAATTATTTCTTCTGGCCCACAGACAGCCAGAAGAGCCAAGAGGTCAACCAGGGGTTTTGGACCTACTACCGCCATCTGGACGAGAATATCGGCTGGCTGCTTTCCGAGCTTCCCCAGGGAACCAGGGTGGCCCTGGTCAGCCAGCACGGCACCTGCAGCACCCAGAACCTGGTTTATGTGAACCGGTGGCTGAGCGAAAACGGCTATCTGCTTTTCCCGCCGGGTAAAAAAGAGCTGATGAGCATGCTGCCCGCCAGTAAGGCCTTCAGCCTGGTGCCCGGCCGGATTTATATCAACCTCGCAGACCGCGAGGAAAAAGGCAGCGTGCAGTCCGGTCAGCAATATGAGGAATTGCGGGAGGAATTGATCAACCGCTTGGGGGCTCTGTCCCACCCGGAAACCGGCCAAAGCATGATTGCCAAGGTGCACCGCCGCGAGGAGTTGTATAGCGGCAGCCAGGTGCAAAAGGCGGCCGATCTGATCCTGGAGCCCGCGCCGGGTTTCGATCTTAAGGCAAATTTGGATGTTGCGAGCCTGGTGGGAAATCCCGATCTGCCCGGCATGCACACCAAAGACGGCGGTTTCATATTCATCGAGGGGGTGGAGCAGCTGGGTGATTCCATGCATCGGGCCAGGCTGATTGACTTGGCCCCGACATTTATGAGTCTTTTGGGTGTCGATCCCCCGCCCGGCCTGGATGGAAGCTCACTGGTTTAACCAAAAGCGCACCGAAAAGCCAACCGGTGTTTCCGGTTTATCGAGCCGCCATGCTGCATGATCAGCCTCCCATAACGGGGGGCTGTCTTTTGCCGCCTGGCCGATGGATATCAAACCGCCCCGGACACCCGCCCGAATCCAAGCCGGAAAGGGATCAAAGCATGGTAAAATAGGCCATACATGGAAGTTTGCTCAAGGAAAGCGCTTATGCACGAAGCCATGCTGTATGACCGCCAGGACGATGGAAAGGTGCGCTGCCGCCTGTGTGCTCACGGCTGTGTGATCGCCCCGGGCAAAACCGGAATCTGCAAGGTGCGGCAGAACCGGGAGGGAACCCTGTACAGTCTGGTATGGGGCAAGCCCTTTGGGGGCAGCCCAGACCCCATAGAGAAAAAGCCGCTTTTCCATTTTCTGCCCGGCACCCGTTCATTTTCCATTGCCACGGTTGGCTGCAACTTCCGCTGCGCCTTTTGCCAGAATTGGGACAGCAGCCAGTTCCCCAGGGAAAACGGCGGGCCCTTCCCGGGGGGCGGTCCGGGGGGCGGGGAAATATCTCCCGCTCAAATAGTCAAGCAAGCCCAGGCCACGGGCTGCGCCTCCATTGCCTACACCTACACCGAGCCCACCATATACTTTGAGTACGCCCATGACTGCATGGAGCTTGCGGTTGGGCAAGGCCTGAAGAACGTATTCGTGTCCAACGGGTATGAATCGGCCGAGTGCCTGGAGGCCTGCAAGGGTGTTTTGCACGCGGCCAACATAGACCTCAAAGCCATGAACGATGAGTTCTATCAAAACGAGTGCAAGGCCCATCTGCAGCCGGTCTTGGACACCCTGGTCCGCATGCATCAGGCGGGCATCTGGCTGGAGGTGACCACCTTGCTCATTCCGGGGAAAAACGACGATCCGGCCGAATTGAGAGAACTGGCCGGATTCATAGCAAAACAGCTCTCACCCAAGGTGCCCTGGCACGTGAGCGCCTACACCCCGCGCTATAAATACCGCAAGGCCGGCCCCGGCCCAACCCCGGTCTCCGCTTTGGAACGCGCCCTGCAAATAGGCAAGGCCGCGGGCCTAATGTATGTCTATGCGGGCAATGTTCCCGGACACGACAGCGAAACCACTTTTTGCGGCAACTGCGGCCGGGCTGTGATCAGACGCACCCTGTTCAGCGTGCGGGGCAATCTGCTCAAAAAGGGTGCCTGCCCCCATTGCGCGGAACCCATCCCGGGGGTCTGGTCATGACCCAGGCCAAAACGCCCCATCCCGGAGCCGGGCACCGGGAACGCCTGAGAGAAAAATTCCTGGAGCACGGGCTGCAGAAATTCAAGGACGACGAGGTGTTGGAGCTGCTGCTCACCCTGGCCACCCCCCGCCGGGATTGCAAACAGCAGGCCAGGGAATTGCTTAATAAATTCCGCACCCTGTCTGGGGTGCTGGAGGCCGAACCCGGACTATTGCGCCAGGTGAAAGGCATCGGCCCCAAGAATATCCTGGGCCTGAAGCTGATCCCGGAAGTGGCCCGACTCTATTTATCCAAAAAGCTCAGTGATGGGGAAGCGCCCCTGGAGCGCGACATGCTGCTGTATTCATTGCAAGGCCAGCTATTGCCCCTGTCCAACGAGTTGTTTGTGGTGATCTACCTGGACGCCCTGGGCCGGGTGCTGGGCCGCAAGGAAATGGCCGAAGGCACCGTAAACCAGACCGTATTGTATCCCCGCCAGGTGGTGAAAATTGCGCTGGAATTGAACGCCTCGGGTATCTATTGCGCCCACAACCACCCCGGCGGCACCAATCAGCCCTCCGAGGACGACAAAGCCCTGACCCGGCAACTGGTGGCGGCCTGCTGCCTTATGAGGGTCAGGCTGTTGGATCATTTCATCATTTCACAAAACGGCAACTACAGCTTCGCCGATGCGGCCCTCATTGCGGCCTGGGAGGCGGAGTATCAAGGACTGTATGGAGAGTAATTTAATGAATGCACGCGATCATCTTATCTTCGCCCTGGATGTGGACAGCGGAGAAGCCGCCGTCAGCCTGGTCCGCATGCTGGCCTCGGAAGTCGGAGTCTTCAAGATAGGTCTGGAATTATTCACCGCCCAGGGGCCCGGAATCGTGGCGGGTGTAAAACGGGCCGGGGCCAAAGCGGTTTTTCTGGACCTGAAGCTGCATGACATCCCGGTCACCATGCGGGGCGCGGCCCGCTCCGCGGTGGTTCTGGGGGTGGATATGCTGACCTGCCACGCGGACCAGCCCGGCATTTTCACCGAGATGGATTTGGGCTCCACCCGGCTTTTAGGGATCACGGTGCTGACCAGCCTGGACCCTGAAGACCTCAAAAACATGGGCTACCCGCCGGAATTCCAAGACCCTTCCGCACTGGTGAAGCTGCGGGCCGGACTGGCCATGCAGGCGGGTTGCGCCGGTGTGGTCTGCTCCGGGCATGAAGCCGCGGCCATGCGGGCGCTCTTGGGGCCCGAGGCCCTGGTGGTGTGCCCCGGCATCCGCATGGGCGGCGGCGGCGGTGACGACCAAAAGCGGGTGATGACTCCCAAGGCGGCCATGGCGGCCGGCGCGTCGCACATTGTGGTGGGGCGTCCCATCCGCACCGCTTCCGATCCGGTGGCTGCGGCCCGCCAGGTTTGTGAAAGTATTTCTCAGGGTTTAAAGGAGCGCCAATAATAACCCTGCTTGACCCGGTGAGGGCGCCCTGGTAAAAACCAGGATGAAGGAACAGGTGAAAAATGGCCGAAGTTATCGACCTGAACGGACGCCAGGCCCGCAAACAAAAGCGGCGCAAAGCGCGTGCCATGCGCAGGGCTCAGGCCGTGGCCGGTGCATTGTCATGCGGCATGTGTCCTCACCGCTGCGCGCGTTGCGGCGTAGCTTTGGAAGGCGGGCCCGCGCCGGGCATGACGCCGTGGCCCATGTGCCCCGCATGCCATGAAGAGTACCTGGCCTATAAAAGACTCAAAGAAGGTCTTGAAGACCGCGAAGCCTTTTGGCACACTCAGCAATGGGCCGAAATGTGGAGGTCCTGGCTGGAGTTTATGCAGCACACCAATGAATTTCGCAAGTCTGCTGCTTTTACGCGTTTGATCCAAGAGATAAGAGATTAGGAGATCTACATGCTTGGCGGAATCGGGGTTCCCGAACTACTCATCATCCTGGTTATCGTTCTATTGATTTTCGGAGCAGGCAAGCTGCCTATGATAGGCGGCAACCTGGGCAAAGCCATCAAGAACTTCAAAACCGGAGTCAAGGACCAGGAAAAGGTCTCCGAAAAAGAAGAAGGCAAGGAACAGCTCGAGGACAACAGCGACAAGACCGCTTGATGAGTTTTTGATGTTTGCCCAAACAAGCCGCTTTCGAGGCTAACCGCCGGCTTACTGGGGGACGCCGCCCCTGTTGTGCGGTTTTTGTTGGGCCGAGCAACTAGCCAAATACCGCCCGCAACTCCCTCGCCCGGAGTATGCGGGCTTTATTGACCCCTGGAGCCGGGGCGCGCCATGTCCCGGCCTTAATCTTTCGTTTGCACCAGGTCATTGCCCGCCGGGTTTTGGCCTTATTTCTTATTGGGCTTGGCCTTGGTTTTTTTCCGGGATTTCTTTTTGCTTTTGCCCTTACTGTTTGATTGCTTGGTCCCTTGCCCTCCGGCCCTTCCTTCATTCAAGGCCTGCATAAGGCTTTGGCGGTATGCGAAGTAGTACTTGAAGATATTGCTGACATACTGCACGGTCTCCCGCCCGATCACCCGGGCCGCGGCCACCTCCACATTGCCAAACCATTTGTTGGGATTAAGCCCCATCTTTTTGGTCCGCTGGCGCAGCCTGAGCACTTTGGTGGGGCCTGCGTTGTAAGAGGCAAAGGTCATCAGCACCTTGTCCACATCGGTCATGTTTTTGTGCTTTTTGAAATAGGAATCATATATATGCCGCAGGTATTTGGTGCCGGCGTGTATGTTGCGGTCCACCTTGTGGATGTGGGGGATATTCACGGGGGGCGACTTGGCCGTGGCCGGCAGAATCTGCATGACGCCAATGGCCCCGGCATGGCTCTTCAGGCTCTGGTCCAGTTTGGATTCCTGATAGGCCAGAGCGGTGATCATGAGATAGTCAAATTTATATATGCCCGCGTATTTTTTGAAAAAGTTTATGGTGGCCTGAAAGCGTTTCATGTGTTCGGGAGTGAAGGCGTCGCGCACAAACTTGGTGTCCCGGTAGTACCGCTTGATCAGCACGTTGCCGAACAAGGTTCCCTTGCGGTGGCGCTTGATAAAGCGGTTCAAACTGGCTTTTAATTCTGGGTTGTTTTTGCGCACCGCCCAGGCGATGCTGCCCCCCTTGCGCACGGAAAGATTATGGTGGACCTTTATGCCCTTGAATATCTGCGCCCAGAAATTGGCCAGATAATCATCCGCTATGGTGATGTTGAACATGCCGGAGTTGATCATCTCCAGAATATCTTCTGTTTCCAAGTCCTCGCTGGCCGGCACTATCTTGATCTTGGCGAGCCCCTTTTTCTTGAACTTGGCGTTGAGTTTCACAAGGCTCTGGTAATAGCTGCTGGATTTTCGGACCAAAACCTTTTTACCGCTCAAATCCTCCAGGCGCCTCAGCTTGGGGCCGTGGGGGCTGGTCACCACCAGTTCCTTTACCTCGGACGACAGGGAATTGGTGAAATCAACTTTTTTCGCGCGGCTTGGTGTAATGGTCAGATTGGCTGCGGCAATATCCCCCTTGCCCTGGATCAGATAGGGAATGAGCTTATCCCGGGCCACGGGGACATACAAAATGTGAGCCTTCAAATGGCCTTTTTTATACCGTTTGTTTATCTCCGATGCGTATTTTTCAAATAATTCAACCGTGACGCCCCGTTTGCGGGCCCCATCAAAGAAATAATTGGTTTTATTGTAGGTGACCAGCACCCTGATGATGCGCCGCTTCATCATCCGGCCCAGGTCGCCTTTCCAGGGCCTTTGGACATCTCTGCTTACATTGTCGGTAAGTGAGTTGGAGTCCAGAGCCTGCGCCCGCCCGGGCCAAAGCCCAAAAGCCCCCATGCTCCCAATCAGCAACAATATGATAAATGTGAGTTTTTGCCGGCAGTGCACTTTTCTGTTCTCCTTTAAGCCGCGTATGTTGCGCCACACAGTCATATCCCCAAATCAAACAGCCGTTTACCGCTTATGCCTCTTTTTATTTATAACATAGGAACTCAATAACAGTGCATGATCAAAAGAAAAATCACCCTGTGGGCGGCAAAATCGCTGCCGCCGCTTGACCAAACGGCAGGCTCATTTTAGAGTGCCTGTAAATAAACCAACTTTATCCCCCCCAATGCTTAAGGAGCAGCCAAGTGGCCGATATAAAAACCCAGTACAAGACCGTTATGGACGATCACTTCCCAGCCGATGTCAGCCTGACCATCGGGGACACGGTGCTGCGCTACAAAAAACGCACCTGGAAACTGGCGGACAGCGATGGCCGGCTAATCGAAAAGGGCCTGCGCTATGGCGAAAATCCGGGCCAGGAAGCGGCGCTTTATGAGTTGGTGGGAGGCAACCTGTCCGTGGGTGAGGTGAAGCTGATAGAGCCGGGAAACGGGCTCATCAGCGCGGTGGATGAATCCCAGATGCTGCAGGCCGGCAAGCATCCCGGCAAGACCAACCTCACCGACGTTGACAACGCCCTGCATATCCTGCGCTACATCACCGAACGCCCGGCCTGCGCCATCATGAAGCACAACAACCCCAGCGGGGCGGCCCAGGCGGACGATATCTCCACCGCCTACCACAGGGCGTTCATGGGCGATTTGATCGCGGCCTTCGGAGGTGCGGCGGTGCTCAACCGCCCGGTGGACAAGACCGCGGCCGAAATGATGAACGAGCTCTATCTGGAGGTAGTGGCCGCTCCGGATTATGAAGAGGGCGCGCTTGAGATCCTCAAACAGCGCAAAAACCTGCGCATACTTTGCATACCCCGCATGGACCGGCTGGCCGGACACCGGGATTACCGCTTTTTGGACATCAAGAGCCTGATGGACGGAGGCATAATCCTGCAGACCAGCAGCGTCAACCCCATCAAATCGGCGGACGATCTGCTGCCCGCCCGCTGCGAGCACCAGGGCAGGGTCTATGAATCCTTGCGCCGGCCCAGCGCGAAAGAACTGGAGGATGTGGTCTTTGGCTGGGCGGTGGAGCAGGGCGTAACCAGCAACAGCGTTATCTATGTGAAAGACGGCTGCACGGTGGGCATCGGCACCGGCGAGCAGGACCGGGTCGGGGTCGCCCGCATCGCGGTTTACAAGGCCTACACCAAATACGCCAACCGCTTAAGCTGGGATAGATACGGACTTAAATATGATCAGCTGGTAGATCAGGTGCACTCCGGCAAGCGATCGCCCCAGGATATACAGGATGTGGACGACCAAACCCGCAAGGATAAAGCGGGGCTGCCCGGCTCGGTGATGATCTCGGACGCCTTTTTCCCCTTCCGGGACGGGGTGGATGTGGGATTGGCCGAGGGGGTCGGCTGCATAGCCCATCCCGGCGGGTCCATGCGGGACTGGGAATCCATAGAAGCCTGCAACCAGAATGATCCTCCGGTGGCCATGGTGTTCACCGGACAGCGGGCTTTCAAGCATTAGGGGACGGCCCCGGCCCCAAACAGGAACCGGACCGCAGCCGCGCAAACGGCAGGGTCCGGTTTTTGTTGGATCAGTTGTTTTTTTTTAGTTCTGCAAGGTGAAAAAGGGCAGTAGCGTCTTTTTATCAGCGTTCCACGCCTGTTACTGCAAATCCCGCTTCACATGCCCTTCAATGAATTCCACAATCTCGCCGGTGGCGGTGCCGGGGCCATAAACCGCCGCGATCCCGACCTTTTTCAATTCGGGCACATCGTCCTCGGGGATGATGCCCCCGCCTATGACCAAGACGTCATCCATGCCCTTTTCGCCCAGAAGCTCCATGATGCGGGGGAAAAGATAGCTGTGGGCCCCGCTCAGGACGCTGAGCCCGATAACATCCACGTCTTCCTGCTCAGCCGCCGCCACGATCTGTTCCGGGGTTTGCCTGAGTCCGGTGTAGATCACTTCCATGCCCGCGTCCCTCAAGGCCGATGCGATCACCTTCACGCCCCGGTCATGTCCGTCCAGGCCGGGCTTGGCTGCCAATACTCTTATCTTGCGCATAACAAAATCCTCTTCCGGGAGGTCAAATAGTCTTGGGGGCCTGATATTCGCCGAACACCCCGCGTAAGGTGTCGCAGATCTCGCCCAGGGTGGCGTAGGCCTTTACCGCTTCCACTATATGGGGCATGAGGTTGTCTTCACTATGGGCGGCTTTTTTGAGCGCGGCCAGTCCGGATTCAACCACCGCGTTGTCCCGCTGGGCCCTGATCCTGGCCAGGGCCGCGGCCTGTTCCTCCTGTACTTGGGGATCAACCTTGAGAAGGTCCAAGGGGGTGTCTTCCTGAGTGGTGAACTTATTCACCCCCACCACCACGCGTTCGCCCTTTTCCACCGCCATCTGATAGGCATAGGCCGAATTTTGGATTTCGCGCTGGGTGAAGCCGCGCTCAATGGCCTCCACCGCTCCGCCCAGCTTGTCGATCTGCTCTATGTAGTTCAGGGCTTCGGCTTCTATACGGTCGGTGAGATCCTCAACGAAGTACGACCCGGCCAGGGGGTCCACCGTGCTGGCCACCCCGGTTTCATGGGCGATGAGCTGCTGAGTGCGCAGCGCGATGGTCACCGCTTCGGTGGTGGGCAGGGACAGAGCCTCGTCCATGGAGTTGGTGTGCAGGCTCTGGGTGCCGCCCAATACGGCGCTCATGGCCTGGAAGGCCACCCGGATGATGTTGTTTTTGGGCTGCTGGGCGGTGAGGCTGCAGCCTGCGGTCTGGGTGTGGAAGCGCACCATGAGGCTTTTGGGATTCTTGGCCCCGAAACGCTCCTTCATCAGCTTGGCCCACAGCCGCCGGGCGGCCCGGAACTTGGCCACCTCCTCCAAAAAGTCGGAATGGCTGTTAAAGAAAAAGCTCAGGCGGGGCGCGAACTTGTCCACTTCCAGCCCGGCATCGACCGCAGCCTGCACATAGGACAGGCCGTTGGCCAGGGTGAAGGCCACTTCCTGCACCGCGCTGGAACCGGCCTCGCGGATGTGATATCCGCTGATGCTGATGGTGTTCCAGTTGGGCACCTCTGCCGCGCAATAGGCGAAGATGTCGGTGATGATGCGCATGCTGGGCTTGGGCGGGAAGATATAGGTGCCCCGGCTGGTGTACTCCTTGAGGATGTCGTTCTGGATTGTGCCCCGCAGCTTGTCTTTACCGACCCCCTGCTTTTCGCCCACCGCGATATACATGGCCAACAGAACCCCGGCGGGGGCGTTGATGGTCATGGAGGTGGAGACCTTGTCCAGGGGGATTTGGTCGAAAAGGGTTTCCATATCGGCCAGTGAGCTTATGGATACGCCCACCTTGCCCACTTCGCCCCGGGCCAGCTCGTGGTCCGCGTCATAGCCGATCTGGGTGGGAAGGTCAAAAGCCACCGACAGTCCGGTCTGGCCCTGCTCCAATAAATAGCGGTAGCGCCGGTTGGATTCGGCCGCGGATGCAAAACCGGCGTACTGGCGCATGGTCCAGAAACGCCCCCGGTACATGTTGGGCTGCACGCCCCGGGTATAGGGGAACTCGCCGGGCAGGCCCAGCTTGGCTTCATAGTCCGCCCCCGCATCCGGGGGCAGATACAACCGGTCCACGCCCAGTCCACTTAAGGTGCTGAACTCTGGTTTGCGCTCGGGGCGCTTGGCCAGCATGGCATCCAGTTTGTCTTGCCAGGCCTTCAGCTTGTCTTGAAAGTCGATGCTCATATTTGGACTCTCCGTATATTCACGAATCCATTAGCCGCCCGCATTTGGCCGCTTTTGCAGGGCTCATCCAGCCGGCGTCAGACGCAGGAGCTTACTAATCTACATAGGAACATTGCCGTGCCGCCGCTGGGGGCGGAAGGTTTGTTTATGCTGCATGGCCTGTAGAGCCGTGGCCACTTTCACTCGGGTCTCATGTGGTTTGATGATCTCGTCTATATAGCCCAGTTCCGCCGCCCGGTATGGGCTAGCCACCCCGGAGCGGTATTCTTCCACAAATGCCTCGTAGGCCTCTTGCTGGTTCTCGGCCTGGGCAAGTTCCTTGCGGTACACGATATTTACGGCGCCCTCGGGCCCCATGACCGCAATCTCCGCCGAGGGATAGGCGAAGTTGATGTCCGCTCCGTGATGCTTGCTGCCCATCACGTCATAGGCGCCGCCGTAGGCTTTGCGGGTTACCACGGTGATAAGCGGGACGGTGGCCTCGCAATAGGCGTAGATGAGCTTGGAGCCGTGGGTGATGATACCGCCGTATTCCTGCTGCACACCGGGCAAAAAGCCGGGCACATCCACGAAGGTGACCACCGGGATGTTGAAGGCGTCACAGGTGCGCACGAAACGGGCGCATTTGCGCGAGGCGTCAATATCCAGACATCCCGCCATGAACATGGGGTTGTTGGCCACTATGCCCACGGTCATTCCGCCGAAACGGGCATAACCGGTTATCATGTTCTTGGCCCACATCTGGCCCACCTCGAACCAGGAGCCCTGGTCCACTACGGTCTTGATGAGTTTTTTCATATTGTAGGGGGCGCGGGGATTGTCCGGGATATAGGCGTCCAGTTCGGGGGCGTCGCGGTTGATGGGATCATCACATGGCACGCAGGCCGGTTTTTCCTTCCAGCTTTGGGGCAGGTAGGTCAATAGCGTTCGTACATCCTTGAGACAGGCCTCGTCATTGGGGCTTATGAACTGGGCCACGCCGGAGGTGCGGTTGTGCACCTTGGCTCCCCCCAGGGTTTCGCTGGTCACGTCTTCGCCGGTCACGGTCTTGATGACCTGGGGACCGGTGATGTGCATATATGAAGTCTGATCCACCATGAAGATGAAGTCGGTTATGGCCGGACTGTAGACCGCGCCTCCCGCGCAGGGTCCCATAATGGCGCTGATCTGGGGCACCACACCCGAGGCCAGCACATTGCGCCGGAATATTTCGCCATAAGAGCCCAGACTGACCACGCCCTCCTGGATGCGGGCGCCGCCCGAATCGTTGAGCCCAATTATGGGAGCCCCGGCCCGAACCGCCAGGTCCATAACCTTGCAGACCTTTTCGCCAAAGGGCCCGGATAGTGATCCGCCGAATACGGTGAAATCCTGGCTGAACACAAATACGGTGCGCCCTTCTATGGTGCCGTGACCGGTGACCACTCCGTCACCGGGGATTTTTTTGCTTTCCATGCCGAAGTCGTGGCAGCGGTGCACCACGAAACGGTCCATCTCATGGAAACTTCCCTCATCCAGCAAATCTTCAATCCGCTCGCGGGCGGTTTTTTTGCCCTTGTCATGCTGGGCTTGTATGCGCCGCTCGCCGCCCCCCAGTTTGGCTTGTTCATCACGCCTTTCCAGTTCGGCGAACTTTTCCTTGGTGGTGGCTGGCTGAGGTGTCATGCCTTCTCCTATCTATCATTTCTTGTAATCAATCCAACGGATTCTGTTGGACATCCCGAGTTTGCACATTTGGAAACAAGGTGTCAAGTGATTCACTTCCGGCCATGGTTTCCGCGGGCGGAATTGTTCATACCAGTTTGCGGTTTTAAGATGCCGGCCAGGTCGGGCGGGATTCACCCCCTGCTCCGGGGGCGGAAGCGCAAAGGCCCCGCAAATCGGTGGAAACGGCTCGTAAGATCAGTAAATCAACCCTGGAAACATTTGGATATTGCAGCAAGGGAAATGGGATTACCGGATGTTTCAGCAGGGTTCGCCTTTGTTGTTATATTTCATGCACTGCCCATAGAGTATGGGTGCAGCGGTTCCGGTATCTGCCGCCTGGAAAGCGTATTTTTCTGATCACACGCCTAAAACCCGGCCTCGGCTTTCCCGTGGCGAACGACTCCGCTATTTTTGCGTTTTTCCGCTTGGCCTTTTGCTCCCTAAATTACCTTGCCGGGGCAAGGTTGAAAAACCATTTATGGCGGTCGCCGGGTTTTTCCAGCGGCAGGCCGTAGTGTGCAAACGGGCCCCTGCCTCCGTCTCTGCGGCGCCGGGCATCGCACCATCAATTGGGCAAAGATACGATAACGTATCCGCCTGAAACCCGGAACAACTCATCGAATACGGCATGTAAATTATCCAGTGCGCGGAAGGCGGGTGCCGAACTTGATATATTCAATTGACCATTCCAGATCCGACCTTAAGCCCCGGCCCAGGATGGGAAACAAACCCCCGGCCCGGCTGGCGCATGGCACAGGTCCGCGGGCGCGGCCGACTGAAAAAAACGCCCCGGCTTTTGGTGTCACCCAAAAGGCGGGGAGTTTCATATGCCTAGGATACAAAAGTCCGGGACTATTCTAGCACCAGCATCACCTGCTCGGCTTCCACTGTCTGGCCGGCCTCAACTTTAACATCGGTAACGGCTCCGCCCTCTTCCGCTAGGATGGGCATTTCCATCTTCATGGCTTCCAGGACTGCCACTTCATCGTCTATCCCCACGTTGTCGCCGACACTAACCGAAATCTTGAGGACCTTGCCACCCATGGGTGCTTTAATCTCAGCCACAGTATTCCTCCTATGTCTCAATCCACGCGGCTTTGCCGCATTAAAAGCAGTTCAACTTATCGAATCACTCCCAGCAGGATAGTTTGCCCTCATAACCTTGTCAAGAGTCAAGCCGCTGTTTTCGCTTTAGGGTCAGCCAATGATTGGGTTAATTCCGTTTTGCTGAGCCTCCAGCTTGGCCAGATCCTCGAAGCGGATATCCGCACCCAGAACCCCAACTATGACATCATCGTCGCTGATGAGGGGTCCGCTCACCGTGATGCACAAGGCGCCGGTGATCCTGGAGGTGTAAAAGTCCGTAACATGCACCCGGCCATCCTTCATGGGCTCTACGAACCAATCCCGGTCGCTGAAGTCAACCTCCAGGCTGTGCTGGGAGTACTTGGCCTTTTGGGTGATATGGGTGATATTGCGGGTCACCTTGTAGCCCTTGTCGTTCACCACGTACATAAACTGAATGAAGGGGTTGTTTTCCAGGTATTCCACCAGCACCGGTTCTATGATGGCCGGAGCCATGGTCTTCATCTCGGGCCTTCCGATCAGCTCGGCCCCCAGGTCCGCAGCCAGGGTCTGGGCCCAGAACTTCAGACGGTCGAACTCAGAATGGAAAAGTTCTGGCAGGTGTTTTCTGGCCTCGCGCTCCAACTCGTCGTTGCCCATGGTGGTGAGGCGTTCATGCAAATCGTATTGTTCCTTTACCCAGTGATAAATCTTCTGGATGCCCGGATGCCGCTTGTCCACCGCCTTGCCGCCGCTCAGCCCCAGACGCTGGTTCACCCAATGGGCCACCCCGGCCGCGCCGGATTTATCGGTCACCGCAATGCTGAAGGGACGGCCCAAAATGGCCTCGGTGTCGAAGATGTTGTAAATTTCGGGGTTTTTAAGCATGCCGTCGGCATGGATGCCCGCTGAGGTGGAGTTGAAGTCCCGTCCGGTCAGCGGGGTGTTGGGCGGTATATGGTGGCCCACCTCTTTGGTGAAATACTGGGCTATCTCGGATATGACCCGGGTGTCCGCGCCGCCGTCTTTGCCGTGCAGGGCGATATGCTCTATGACCAGGGCCTCAACCGGGGTGTTGCCGGTGCGCTCGCCGAATCCCAAAAGGGTGCCGTTCACCGCGCCGCAGCCATAAAGCCAGGCCGTGGTGGCGTTGATCAGGGCCTTATGAAAGTCATTGTGCCCGTGCCATTCCATCAGGTCTCCGGGGCAGGCGGCGTCTTCGATCATGGCGCGCACCAGCTTGGGCACGCTGCGGGGCAGGGCGGCGCCGGGATAGGTGATCCCAAAGCCCATGGTGTCGCAGAGACGGATTTTTATGTCCACCTTGGATTCATCGCGCAGGCGGGCCAGTTCCAGGGCGAAGGGCACCACAAAGCCGTAGAGGTCGGCCCGGGTCAGATCCTCGAAGTGGCAGCGGGGGGTTATGCCCAGATCCAGGGCGTCTTTCACCACGCCCAGGTAGCTGTCCAGGCATTTTTTGCGGTCCAGGCCGAGTTTCAAAAATATGTGGTAATCGCTCACCGAGGTGAGGATGCCGGTTTCATTTAGGCCCATTTTCTTAACCGCCTGAAGCTCTTTTTTGTTGGCCCGCACCCAGCCGGTGATCTGGGGGAAATTCCGGTCCAGCTCCAGGCATTTTCGCACCGCTTCTTTGTCCCGCTTGGAATAAAGAAAAAACTCACATTGGCGGATAAGGCCCTTGGGGCCGCTCAAGCGGGACATAAGATCATAAAGCCGCACCACCTGTTCCACCTTGTACGGCGGCCTGGCCTGCTGGCCGTCCCTGAAAGTGGTGTCCGTGATGCGCATGTCCCTGGCCGGGTCGAGGGGCTGCACCTTGTGGTCAAAGTCTATGCGGCAGATTTGATCATAGGGAAACAGGTCCCTGTAAAGCTGGGGCTGTTTGGTTTCCCTAAGCTCGGTGAAATGCGCTTGGTGTTTGTGATCCAATAGTCCTCTGGTTGGATTCCATTTGGCCATCTTGATTACCTTTGTCTTTATCAGGAGGGGATGGAGCCCTTCTTGATCATATTATAATTATCGGTGAAGTATGTTTATTGCATTCATGCATGAATCCAGCTTAGGCCTTCGATGATTGACTCTGCTTGTTTTGCCTGTGAGCCTTGCGGTCCGGGCGTGACCCGCCCGGCCATACCAGTTGCTTGCAGGCGTCCGCCTCCATGGCGAACCCTTTGTATACAAAAAAAAGAGACGCCCCTTATCGGGGTGTCTCCTTTAGGTCTTTTGCTTTGAAAGATGCGCCCCGGGCTTTTGGCTGGGGGCGCTTTAGCTGCTTTTGGCGCGCCCCCTACTTAGGCGGGCAATAGCGTTTAGCGCCTGCGGGCGGTATGTATTTCGGGAATTTCTTGGCTTCCTCGCAAGCCGCCTTTTTATCGGCGTCGCTGACGCCTCTGGGCACGGTCAGCACGGTGCCTTCATAGATGCGGTTGGGGTTTTTGATCTTGTCTGAGTTTGCGTGATACAAAAGCGGCCACAGGCACCAGTTGTCATAGATCTGGGGCTTGGCGGCGATGCTGTATAGATCATCGCATTTTTCCACGGTGTATGTGGTGGGCAGCGCCGGAGCCGGAGTCGGACTGGGAGTCATCGGCTGAGGCGTTGCGGTCACGGCTTTGGGCGGAGGCGGAGGCGGAGGCGGAGCTACCGCTTTTGCTTCTTCAACGCCACACAAGTTGGCGCAGCCGCTTGACAGGGCCAAGGCCAAGATTATGGCCGCGAAAGGTAGCAGTTTAATCAGCTTCTTCATCCCCAAGTTCCTCCTTCCCAAAATAATTGGGCAAAATTATGTATTACTAATGGTAAATGTCGCAAGTCTTTTTTGATCCGCCTTACTCTGGACCAAATCAGCTGCTATTCTAAACGGAAATACCGGCAACCTGTATTAGCCGACAAATGAAAGAGACTTAAGCATTGGATGGCTGATTGCAGTCCCCGGTCGGTCTTCACTCCCCTAGCCTACCATTACAGGGACTTTACCGCACCGTCCTTTTGGTCACTCCCTCCCTGTTGCACCAAGGCAGTCCGCTAAACACACATCAAGTATGCCGCTTGCCCAATCTTATGCATGGTTTATGGGCTCTGTCAATATGTTTGGCCGACAATTGGGAGACAGAGGTCATTTTTCATCCTGCGGGGCGTCTCCGGGTCGGGTTCGCCATCAAATCATCACTGCATATTCAGCCGTGAGCAGAGAAGGTTCTTTTGTGAAACAGCCCGTATTCGCTCTATTGCTCCGCCTTGTCAATGCGCAAAGCCAACTCCAAAAGCTGCTGGGTCTCCACCTGGGTGGGGGCCCCGGTCAGGGGGCATGAGGCTTTTTGGGTTTTGGGGAAGGCGATCACCTCGCGGATGGAGCTTTGCCCGGCCAGGATTGCCACCAAACGGTCGAAGCCGACAGCCAGGCCGCCGTGGGGCGGGGCCCCGTAGGTCAGGGCTTCCAAAAGGAAGTCAAATTTAGCCTTGGCTTCCTGCTCGGAGATGCCCAGGGTTCTGAAGATCTTTTCCTGCAATTCCTGCTTGTGGATGCGGATGCTGCCGCCGCCCACCTCGGAGCCGTTGAGCACGATGTCATAGGCCCGGGCCCGGGCGGCCGCCGGGTCGGTTTCCAGCAAATCCACATCCTGGGGCCGGGGCGCGGTAAAGGGGTGGTGCATGGCGGTCCAGCGTTTTTGCTCGAGATCATACTCCACCACGGGGAATTCGGTGACCCACACGAAGTTCAGCTCTTTGGGGTCCGTCAGTTTAAAGCGCCGGGCCAGTTCCAGTCGCAGGCGTCCCAGGGATTCATGCACCACCGCAGCGGTGTCCGCGCCAAAGAACAGGATGTCGCCCTCTTGCGCGTCCAGAAGCTCATTCACCCTGGCGATGTGCTCCGGACCGAAGAATTTGGCTATGGGGGACTGCCACTCGCCGCCGGGCTTGACCTTCACCCAGGCCAGGCCCTTGGCCCCAAAGCCGGCCACAAAGCCGGTCAGGTCGTCCAAGTCCTTGCGGGAAAGCGTGGCCATGCCTTTGCCGTTGATGGCCTTCACCACGCCGCCCTTGTCCAGGGTCTGGCGGAAAACCTTGAACTCCAGGCCTTCCAGGGCCGGGCCCAAATCGGTGAGCTCGAGCCCGAAGCCGGTGTGGGGGGCGTCCAGGCCGAAGCGGGCGATGGCCTCGTCATAGGTGAGCCGGGGCACCGGCAGCTGCATTTCCCGGCCGGTCGTCACCTTTACAATTTTGGCGAACAGGCCTTCGACCAGCTCCATGATGTCTTCTTCATTGATGAAGCTCATCTCGATGTCTATCTGGGTGAACTCCGGCTGCCGGTCGGCCCGGAGGTCCTCATCCCTGAAACAGCGCACGATCTGATAGTAGCGCTCCAGGCCGCCCATCATCAAAAGCTGCTTGAAAAGCTGGGGGGACTGGGGCAGGGCGTAAAAGGAGCCCTGGTTCACCCGGCTGGGCACCAGATAATCCCTGGCCCCCTCCGGGGTGGCCTTGGTCAGGACCGGGGTTTCCACCTCCAAGAAACCACGCTCATTCAGATAGCCGCGGGTGGCCTGGGCGGCCTTATGCCTTAAGAGCATGTTCTGGTACATCTCCGGACGCCTCAGGTCCAGATAACGGTATTTCAGGCGGATGTTTTCGTTTACGTCTATCCATTCCTCCAGCATGAAGGGCGGGGTCTGGCTGCGGTTGAGGATCTCGAACTCTTCCACATAGACCTCAATCCCGCCGGTGGCCAGATTGGTGTTGGTCATGCCCTCGGGCCGGGGGCGCACCCTTCCTTTCACGGCCAGGCAGTATTCCGAGCGGATGCCGTGAGCCAGGCTGTGGGCTCCGCCGCTGGTCTCGGGGTTGAAGACCACCTGGGTGAGCCCGTCGCGGTCGCGCAGGTCCACAAAGATCAGGCCGCCGTGGTCCCGGCGGCGCATGGCCCAGCCCATGAGCACCACATCCTGGCCGTCGTTTTCCAGGCTAAGCTGGCCGCAGCTATGGGTGCGCTTCAGTTCATCGACAAATTTGGAAGACAAAATCCGCTCTCCTGCTATTCCTCATTCAACATTAACCGTGCCGGTTTTCAGACTGCCTCATGCCCCACGGGGGTTGCGCGGTCTGGTTTTTTATAAACCCAGTTCGGCAGCCAAGGCGTCCAGCCTGATTTCTTTTTGTCCGCTGTTGGCCATGTCTTTCAGCTGGGCGGCCCCCGATTCCAATTCGGCGTCGCCCAAAATCAGCACATGCCTGGCCCCCAGCTTGTCGGCCTTTCGCATCTGGGCTTTCAAGCTTTTCTCCTGGCTGATCATCTCGGCCCACAGGCCGTTTTTGCGCAAGCTGTTAATCTGCTTAAACGCCCAGCGCCTGGGCTCTTCGCCCAAGGCTGCTATGAACAGATCCGGGGCCGGGGTTTCTTCCAGATCCGGCATCAAAAGCGCCATGCGCTCTATGCCCGCCGCAAAGCCGATGGCCCCGTGGGCCGGTCCGCCCAGCATCTCGATCAGCCCGTCATAGCGCCCGCCGCCGGCCACCGCGTTTTGGGCTCCCAGGTCCCCGGTCTGGGCCTCAAAGGTGGTTCTAACATAGTAATCCAAACCGCGCACCAAGCGGTCATCTTCGGTGTAATTCACCCCGGCCAGGCCCAAAAGGTCCTTGACTTGGGCGTAATGGTCTTTGCAGCCGCCGCAAAGATGGTCCTGGATTGAGGGCGCGCCAACCGAGGCCTCTTTGCAGCTTTCGCTTTTGCAGTCCAATACCCGCAAGGGGTTTTTGTCGAGCCGCCGGAGGCAGTCCTCGCAAAGCAGGTTTTTGCGCCCGGTGAGATATTTAATCAGCGCTTCTTTAAAGGCCGGACGGCAATCGGGGCAGCCCAGGGAATTGATCACCAGGGTGACGTTTTTAAGCTGCAAGGCCTCCAGCACCTGCACCAGCATCACCATGAGTTCGGCATCCACCAAGGGGCCTTCATCGCCCACAATCTCCGCGTTGAGCTGGTGGAACTGCCTCAGGCGTCCCTTTTGGGGGCGCTCGTGGCGGAACATGGGGCCTATGGTGAAAAGCTTGTGAGGCCCGGGCAGGGCGTACAGCTTGTGCTCCACATAGGAGCGCATGACAGCCGCGGTGGCCTCCGGGCGCATGGTCAAAGAATCCCCCGAACGGTCCTGGAAAGTATACATCTCCTTTTCCACCACATCGGTGTTCTCACCAATGGAGCGCACAAAAAGCTTTGTCTTTTCCAAAATGGGGGTGCGTATTTCGCTGAACCCGAAAGAGCGAACCACCTTGCGGGCGGTATCCTCCAGCCTTTGCCACTTGATATCCTCGGGCGGCAAAAGATCCTTCATGCCTCTGATCGCCTTGATGGCCAAAACCAACTGCCTCCATGCGTGATTATTCTGAAGTCCTGTGTATATACCGCAGGCTGCACCCGCGTCAAGCTCGGGCCGGAATCGGCGTCCAAATGAGGGCTGAAAGCGCCTGATCCGTCCCGAGGCGGGCCGCGCGGGGCCGCCCCAACAAACCTACGAAACAGTAGGATACGTCAGCCGCAGCATACCAAACGGTACCTTTGAAACACTATACCGCATAACAATTGAAAATAGCTGAACTTTTCCATTTGCTACCTTGCGGTGCCTAATGCGGTTCGATCTTTGGCAAAGAACTACACACAGGTAGGAATGTTTGGGCCTTACCGGTGCAGGGTGTGGTTTATATTGCTATTTCAAATAATTAAGCCAAAAATCCAGCTTGGCACCGCCCTTGCTCATATATCACCAAGGCAATCAAATTGCCTGGCCTTTTTGTGTTCAGAGCCGCAAAAAGCCCGATTCATTTTCATAGCCACGGAGGTAGCAAGATATGGCGAGTCCCATCAATTCCGGAGATACCGCTTGGATTCTGGTCAGCAGTGCACTGGTCCTGATCATGACCCCGGCCTTGGCCTTTTTTTACGGAGGCATGGTCCGCAAAAAAAACATCCTCTCCACCCTGAATCTGAGCTTCATCATGATCGGCCTGATCGGAGTGCAGTGGGTGCTCTACGGCTACAGTCTGGCCTTTGGCGATGACCTGGGCGGAGGACTGGTGGGAAATCTGAAATATTTTGGTTTTGCCGGAGTTACCGGTGAGCCCGGACCCTATGCTGGCAACATCCCCCATCTGGTTTTTGCGGCCTTCCAGATGATGTTCGCCATCATCACCCCGGCGCTGATCACCGGGGCCTTTGTGGAGCGCGTCAAGTTCAGCGCCTTTTTGATCTTCAGCCTGGTGTGGGCCACCATCGTGTATGATCCGCTGTGCCACTGGGTGTGGGGCGCCGGAGGCTGGATGGGAGCCATGGGTGCGCTGGACTTTGCCGGCGGCACCGTGGTGCATATCGCGGCGGGCTACTCCGCCCTGGCCTTTGCCATGGTGATCGGACCCAGAAAGGGCTTTTTGAGGGTGCCCATGGAGCCCCACAACATTCCTTATACCGTATTGGGCGCCGGCCTTTTGTGGATGGGCTGGTTCGGCTTCAATGCAGGCTCCGCCCTGGCGGCCAACGGCCTGGCGGCCAATGCCCTGGTCACCACCAACACCGCGGCCGCAGCCGCCGCTTTGGCCTGGATGCTGCTTTCCTGGAACGGCAAACGGCCCAGCGTTTTGGGCATCGCAACCGGCGCGGTGGTCGGCCTGGTGGCCGTCACTCCGGCGGCCGGCTACGTGACCCCCATCGGGGCCATGATCATAGGCGCCGTGGCGGCTCCTTTATCATACTATGCCATCAACATGCGCCAGCAGCTGGGCTGGGATGAATCCCTGGATGTGTGGGCCTGTCACGGCGTGGCCGGAACCTGGGGAGCCTTGGCCACCGGCCTGTTTGCGGCCCCTTCGGTGAACAAGGCGGCCGGTTTGTTCTATGGCAATGCGGCCCAGCTGGGCATCCAGGCCTTGAGCGTGGCGGCCACCATAGCATTCGTCTTTGGGATCACCTATGTTTTGGCCAAGGTCCTGGACGCCACCATCGGAATCCGGGTTGAGCCCAGTTCCGAAGAAGTGGGCCTGGACCTTTCAGAGCACGGCGAGAGGGCGTATTCCTAAAGCGGCCAAGCATGGCTGCATTGAAAGAGGCAATCTAAAATGTTAAAGAAAATCGAAGCGATTATCCGGGAAGACAAGCTGGTTGACGTCAAGGAAGCCCTGGAAAAAATCGGCATTCAAGGCATGAACATCTTTGAGGTGCGGGGCCGGGGCCGCCAGGGGGGCATCACCCTCAGCGGGCGCACCGGGTCCTACCAGGTGGATATGCTGCCCAAGCTGCAGATCAACATCATCTTGAGCGAACACAACCTGGAAGAAACCATCACGACCATAATCAACGCGGGCCGCACCGGCGGCAAGGGAGACGGGCTCATCTTCATATATCCGGTGGAAGAAGTGGTCCGTATCCGCACCGGCGAGCGCGGCCATGATGCGGTCATGTATCCCGGCGATATCGACGAACGCAAAGGGGTTGGCAAATCCAGCGAATAACCGCGATTTGATCTATTGGCCTCCGCGGAGGGCCCGGGCGGCCCTCCGTTTTTTATGGCTGTCCAAAATGCCAGTCAGGTGTGGCTGGGAGCGGGCATTCCCGGTTCATTGGATGCGACCGGGCAAAGAACCGGGGCCGATCTTCTGCGGGGGAGATTAGTTTTTCAGACAACAATATTGACAAAGTCAATTAATTTTGTCAGAAAAACATATTGGTTATGCCGCCAAAAGAGAGAAGACATGCAAAACCAGCATCAACCCCGGACCCCTGAACATCTGTCAAGCAAAGGCTACAGCCTGGTGCTTTTTCAGCCGGGCGACACACCGGTCATGCGCAGCCTCATGCGGGACTATTTTGATGAGCTGGGAATCAGCCTGGATTCCGGTGCGCTGGACAAGGATATTCACGATCCGGTGCGGATTTACGATAGCGGCG
The DNA here is from genome assembly GCA_963675675.1 of Desulfarculaceae bacterium. Classification (GTDB taxonomy): domain Bacteria; phylum Desulfobacterota; class Desulfarculia; order Desulfarculales; family Desulfarculaceae; genus Dethiosulfatarculus. Next base: position 3,545,042 of record OY776512.1, on the reverse strand, counting down.
GGATGCTCCTGGTCAAGAAAGGGGGCAGCGCGGTGGGCTGCGCGGGGGTCCGCAGTCTGGGGCCGGGTGTTGCCGAGCTCAAGCGCATGTACCTGGTCCCGGGGCATCGCGGTGGAGGGCTTGGCCGGGCTTTGCTGGATGCCGCCATAGACCTGGCCCGGTCCCGGGGGTACAAGCGGCTCATGCTGGACACCATGCTCAAGCTGGCCGCCGCCAACCGGCTTTATGAGAGCGCCGGCTTCAAGGACACCCAGGACTACGGCGACAATCCCCGGGCCCAAAGGTTCATGGTGTTGGAGCTCTAATCCGGCCCAAGTTGGCCGCAACCTTGTTGCCTTCCGGGGAAACCTCAAACTTATTGTATTATCAACAGATAGTTACCCAAAGGCTTGCACTGTGGGCGGTGGGATGATATAAGGCTCTATTTTGCAAAAACTTGGGGCCTGGGTATGTGGCCATATAAAAAAGGATAAATTGTCATGAAGGTCAATGTCGAAGAGCTGAGCTCCGTCGAGCGCCGTCTCACCGTGGAGATACCGGCCAAGGATGTGGATAAGGTATTTAACAAAATCTACAATAATCTCAAAAAAACCACGAAGATAAAAGGTTTCCGCCCCGGCAAGGTGCCGCGTCCGGTGCTGGAGCGCTACTATGGCGACCAAGCCAGGGCCCAGGCCGCCGAGGATATTATCGGCAACAACTATAATGAGGCCTTGCAGCAGGCGGAACTCTTCCCGGTGGCCCAGCCCAACTTTGACTTCCAGGCTCCCGAACAGGGGGCGGACTACTCCTTTGAACTTACCCTGGATGTAAAACCCGAGTTCGAACTGGCAAAGGAAGCTTACGCCGGTTTCACGCTCAAGGAGCCTATACTGGAAGTGAGCGACGAGGAAGTGGGCCAGCGCCTGGAGGCCATGCGTGACCGCCAGGCCGTGCTGATCCCCCTGGAAGTGGAGCGTCCGGCCGCCATCGGAGACGTGGTGGTGGTGAATTATGAGTCCTTTGTGGACGGCGAGGCGCTGGAAGGCGGCGCGGCGGATAATGCTGAAGTGGAACTGGGCAAGGGAACCGCCCAGGCCGAGATAGAGACCGCCCTGGTCAAATCCAAACCCGGCGACATGCTGGAAACCACCGTGAGTTACGATGAAAACGCCGCCGACCCCAAAGTGAAGGGCAAGGACGTGGTTTTCAAGCTTTTTGTCAAGGAAATCAAGGAAAAGAAGCTGCCCGAACTGGATGACGACTTTGCCCGCAGCATCAGCCCGGAGTTCGATGACCTGGAAGCCTTGAAATCCCGCATCAGCGAGGAGATGGCAAAATCCTATGAGCAGCAAAAGGATGCGGCCCTGCGCGGCCAGATCCTGGATCAGGTGCGTGAACTGGTGGAGTTCGATCTGCCCGGCTCACTGGTGGAAGAAGAAATCACCGGCCAGATAGAAAACTTTAAAGAGCGCCTGAAGCAAAGCGGCCTTGATCTGAACCAGGCGGGCCTCAGCGACGAAAAAATGCGCGAGGACTTCAGAAGCGATTCGGAAAAGAAGGTCAAGGCCGGGATTATTCTGGGCAAAATTGCCGACCTGGAAGAGATTGACGTTACAGACGAGGATGTGGACGCCGAGTTTGAAAAGGTGGCCGAATCGGTGGGTCAGCCCGCACAGGCCCTCAAGCAGATGTATGAGCACAACAACATGATGCCTTCTTTCCGCGCCCATCTGTTGGAACAAAAGACTTTGCAGGCCATCAAGGCCAATGCTAATATTGAACAGGTCGACCCCGTTGAACTGGCCGAGGAAACTAAAGAAAAAGGCTAAAACGTTCCCGGGGGGGGCGGCACAAGCGGCACAAAATGACCCCGGCGGATCTGACAGGTTGAAACTATGATCAAGGCTGGGGCTGTCGTGGGGACAGCCCCAGGCTTTTTTGGCCAATCAGATCGCTGGAGGACCGGCCCGGGCCCGGCCCGGCCGATTGTTTCATTTGAGGAAAACATACAAAAACTTGAAGGATTGCTTGCTGCAGCCTGCTCCGTTTCCGAACCGGGCCCTGGAATTTAACCGGTCGTGGTTGCATCAGCCGCCCGGGGTGCGCAGATTATCTCTAGTCCCATGCTAATAATGATATTGGCTGGGGTGTTTTTGAAAAAAGCACTGGGACCGTTACAATTCTCAGGCATACTTATAAGCAGGTGATACCGGTTTGATAATTTTTTTCGTTCAAACGAAGGCAGGCTTTCAGATATGACCATGATTCCATTTGTAATCGAGCAGACCAGCCGCGGCGAGCGCTCTTATGACATATACTCCCGTTTGTTAAAAGACCGCATTGTGATGCTGGGTTCGCCAATTGACGACAACGTGGCCAACCTCATCATTGCCCAGCTTCTGTTTTTGGAGGCGGAAGACCCCTCCAAGGACATAAACCTGTATATCAACTCACCGGGCGGAATCGTTACATCCGGCATGGCCATCTATGATACAATGCAGTATATCCGTTGCAATATAAGCACGTTGTGTCTTGGACAGGCGGCTTCGATGGGTGCGGTGCTGCTGACCGCCGGGACCGAGGGCATGCGCTACTCCCTGCCCCACGCCCGCATTATGATGCATCAGCCTTCGGGCGGATATTCGGGACAGGCCAGCGATATTGACATTCACGCCAAAGAGATATTAAGGACCCGGCAGGAGCTGAACAAGATTCTGGCCCACCATACCGGTCAGCCTTTGGAGCGTATTGAAGAGGACACCGAGCGTGACTTTTTCATGAACGGTTACGAGGCCCATAAATATGGCGTGGTCGACTCGGTAATTTCCCACCGCCAGGTGGATGAGAAATAGGATTAATGATCCCACAACTGTGGAGAAGCGCCTAAATGAGTAAGAAGACAAACGGCAAGGGTTCCGACCTGGTCTGTTCTTTTTGCGGCAAGAGCCAGGATGAGGTGAAAAAACTCATCGCCGGCCCCTCGGTGTACATCTGCGACGAATGTATAGAGCTGTGCAACGAAATCATCGAGGAGGAGTACCAAAAGGAAGAGGCCGCCACCCGGCTGTCCATTCCAAAACCCCGCGAAATAAAAGACATCATAGATGATTATGTGGTGGAACAGGAAAGGGCCAAGAAAATTCTGGCGGTCGCGGTGCACAACCATTACAAGCGCATCGACGCCAAAGTTGATATGGGCGGAGTGGAGCTGCAAAAAAGCAACATCCTCTTGATCGGCCCCACCGGCTGCGGCAAGACCCTTTTGGCCCAGACTCTGGCCCGCATACTGAATGTGCCTTTCACCATCGCTGACGCCACCACGCTCACCGAGGCGGGCTATGTGGGCGAGGATGTGGAGAACATCATCCTGAACCTCCTGCAGGCCGCCGATTATGATGTGGAAAGGGCCCAGCGGGGCATAGTCTACATTGATGAAATAGACAAGATCGCCCGCAAGAGCGAGAACCCCTCCATCACCCGCGATGTCAGCGGCGAGGGCGTGCAGCAGGCGCTTTTGAAGATCATCGAGGGAACCCTGGCCTCGGTGCCGCCCAAGGGCGGGCGCAAGCATCCCCAGCAGGAGTTTGTGAAGGTGGACACCACAAATATCCTGTTCATCTGCGGCGGGGCTTTTGTGGGTCTGGACAAACTGGTCAAGAGCCGCATCGGGGCCAAGACCCTGGGCTTTACGGCTAACGTGAATGAACGCGACCAGGAAATGCCCCTGGGCGAAGTGCTGGCCCTGGCCCGGCCCGAAGATCTGATCCGCTACGGCCTGATCCCCGAGTTCGTGGGACGCCTGCCGGTGGTCGCCACCCTGGACGAGCTGAGTGAGGACGCCTTGATCCGCATCCTCAAAGAGCCCAAAAACGCCCTGGTCAAGCAGTTCGCCAAGCTGTTTGAGTTCGAGGGTGTGGAGCTGAGGTTCAGCGACGAGGCCCTATTGGCCGTGGCACAGGAGGCGCTTAAGCGAAAAAGCGGCGCCCGGGGCCTGCGCTCCATCCTGGAACAGGCCATGCTCGAGATTATGTATGAGCTGCCCTCGCTGAAAAACGTGAGTGAGTGCGTGGTGGGCGAAGAGGTCATCATGCGCGGCGAGCAGCCCATTTTGCTCTATTCAAATGAGGCCGAATACGCCTAAACCGGGCGTGCTGGCGGCCTGCAGAACGTTGAAAGCGCTAGGTTTTCAATGCTCTGTTTTAACAACCTTTGCGGTTTAAAGAGGGATTCCCGTGCGAGGTTTTGGCAAATTGATTAAGCGGCCCTCCACCGCTCTGAAAGGTCCTCCCATGCGTGCGCCATTATTGCCGCTTCGAGATATCGTCGTGTTCCCCCATATGGTGGCCCCCCTCTTTGTGGGGCGGGACCGCAGTGTGGCGGCCCTGGAACACGCCATGCGCCATGAAAAAACCATTTTCCTGGCCACTCAAAGAGACGCCCGCCTGGATGACCCCGGACCGGGGGACATCTACACCATGGGCACCATCTCCACCGTGCTGCAGCTTCTCAGGCTGCCCGACGGCACGGTGAAGGCCCTTATAGAGGGCAAGACCCGGGCCCGTGTTGAACGGTTTGTGGAAGAAGAAGACCTGTTCATCGTGGAGCTTGAGACGCTGCATGAGGAGTTTGCCCCGGATCTGGAATCCGAGGCCCTGGTGCGCAGCGTAAATAACGCCTTTGAGCAATTCGCCAAGCTGCACAAAAAAATCCCCCAGGAGACTTTGAGCTCTGTGGCCAACATCACGGACCCCGGCCAGCTGGCCGACACCGTGGTGGGGCATCTGCCCATCAAGCTGGAAGACAAACAGACTCTTCTGGAACAAGTGGAGCCCAATTCCCGCCTGGAAAAGCTCTATGAGCTTCTGCGCAGTGAGATAGAGATCCTGCAGCTTGAGCAGCGCATCAAGGGCCGGGTCAAGCGCCAGATGGAAAAGACCCAGCGCGAGTACTATCTCAACGAGCAGATGCGGGCCATTCAAAAGGAGATGGGCGAAAAAGACGACCTCAAAAGCGAGGTCAAGGAGCTGGAAGAAAAGCTCAGCAAAAAGCGCATGCCCAGGGAAGCGGCCGACAAGGTGCGGGCGGAGCTGAAAAAACTCAAAATGATGTCCCCCATGAGCGCCGAGGCGGCCGTGGTGCGCAACTATGTGGACTGGCTCATGTCCCTGCCCTGGTACGAGCGCACCCGGGATATCCTGGATATCGACAAGGCCAAGGCTATCCTGGACCAGGACCATTACGGGCTGAGAAAGCCGAAAGAGCGCATCCTGGAATATTTGGCCGTGCAGTCTTTGGTCAAAAAGATAAAGGGACCCATCCTCTGTTTTGTGGGGCCTCCCGGAGTGGGCAAAACCTCCCTGGCCCGGGGCATCGCCCGATCCATGGGCCGTAATTTTATCCGGCTTTCATTGGGCGGGGTGCGCGATGAGGCCGAGATCCGGGGGCACCGGCGCACCTATATCGGCGCGCTGCCGGGCAAGATAATCCAGTCCATGCGCCGTTCGGGCAGCTCCAATCCGGTGTTCTGTCTGGATGAAGTGGACAAGATGTCCACCGACTTTCGGGGCGATCCCTCGGCCGCGCTTTTGGAGGTTTTGGACCCGGAGCAGAACTTCGCGTTCAACGACCACTACCTGGATGTGGATTATAACCTGTCCAGCGTGATGTTCATCACCACGGCCAATACTCTCTATTCCATTCCGGCCCCGCTTCAGGACCGCATGGAGATCATCCGCCTGCCCGGGTACACCGAGCTGGAAAAGCTGGCCATCGCCAAGGGTCACCTATTGCCCAAGCAGGCCAAGGCCAACGGGCTTACTGTGGAGCAGCTTCAGATAAGCGACGGGGCTATCCTGGAGGTGATCCAGCGCTACACCCGTGAGGCCGGGGTGCGCAATCTGGAGCGCGAACTGGCCACCATCTGCCGCAAGGCGGCCAAGCGTCTGGTACAGAAAAACGACCGCAAAGGCATGGTGCGGGTGCCTTTGTCCAGGGTGGAAAAATTCCTGGGCGTGCCCAAGTTCCGCCATGGACTGCCCGAAGAGAGCGACCATGTGGGCCTGGCCAACGGTTTGGCCTGGACCGAGGTGGGCGGCGAAGTGCTTACCACCGAGGCGGTGATCATGCCCGGCAAGGGAAAACTGAACATCACCGGCAAACTGGGCGAGGTCATGCAGGAATCGGCCCAGGCCGCCTTCAGCTACGTGCGCTCCCGGGGCCGCAGCCTGGGGCTGCCGGACGATTTCTACACCAAGGTGGACCTCCACCTGCATGTGCCCGAAGGAGCCATCCCCAAGGACGGCCCCAGCGCGGGCATCACCCTGACCACCGCCCTGGTAAGCGCCCTGACCCAGATACCGGTTCGCTCCGATGTGGCCATGACAGGCGAGATTACCTTGAGAGGCCGGGTATTGCCCATAGGCGGGCTGAGGGAAAAGGTCATGGCCGCACACCGGGTGCGCATAAAAAAGGTCATTATCCCCAAGGATAACGAGAAGGATATTAAGGAGATTCCGGCCAAGGTGCTCAAGCACGTGGAGCTTATTCCGGTGGAGAGCATGGACGAGGTTTTGAAGCTCGCTTTGGCCGCGGATGACATTGAAAGCATCATCAAACAGGACACCCAACCCTTCCGCATTGAACTCATGGGCAGCAGCACCACCGGCTCCACAGAGGTTTTGGCCCATTAAGTTATTGGCGGGGGTGAAAAGCGTTGGTTTTGTATTGACAGAACCTCCGCCAATTGATAAATAAACTTGCCCGACGTTAGAAGGGCATAAGGCCCCAAGAAGATGCAGTCTGGATTTGTGGGCGGGTAGCTCAGTTGGGAGAGCACTGGCCTTACAAGCCAGGGGTCACAGGTTCAAGCCCTGTTCCGCCTACCACTTTCACCGGGCGGCATAGACGAACCAAAGGGGCGGGCGGGCCAAAGCAGCCAGGTGACAGAGGGCGGCTTTACAGGGCCTGCAAAGACAAAAAATACGCGGGGGCGTAGCTCAGCTTCGGTTAGAGCGCTGGCCTGTCACGCCAGAGGTCGCGAGTTCGAGCCTCGTCGTCCCCGCCATATATACCAAGGAGCCGGTCATTTTAGGCCGGCTCCTGTTTTTTTGCCGGAGGCATCTGAACATAACCCGGGCCGCGGCTTCCTGATTCCAAACATGCCCGCATCCCCCGGCGGGGCCGGTCGAGCTGAAATAGCCTACTTCGGCCACTTGTTTAAATTCAATTATGGCTTCCCGCCCCCGGACCAGGTAACCTTGATGATCACACGATGCCGGCCGTTAAGGCCGCAGTGGATGGATTACGGCCGCCGGAAAGGCCTTTTGCGAACTCAAGCGGCAATCGCAGCAGATTAATCAAACCGGCTTTTCATCTGCCCAGGAGAATATGGTTTTGTCCGACCGCGCCCCTGAATCTCTGCCCCGGTTGGGTTTTGTCCTGTTGGCCGGCATCACCCTTTTTTGGGGACTGAACTTTCCAGCCATGAAAATCGTGCTGGGTGAGCTGACTCCCTGGACCTTCAGGGCCGTCTGCCTGTCCTTTGGCGGGTTGGGGCTGATGGTCATAAACCGGTTGAGCGGGGTCAGTAACAGATTGGTGTTTTCCGACCTCAAGCTTTTGGCCCTGACCTCATTGTTCATGGTCACCGGCTGGCAGTTGTCATCCGCTTTTGGATTGGGTCTGCTTTCCTCCGGACGGGCGGTGATCATCGCATACACCATGCCCCTGTGGGCGGCGGTGCTGGGGCGTTTTTTGCTCAATGACCGGCTGACCAAACGGCGCATTATTGGGCTGGTTACAGGCTTGACCGGACTGGGCGTGCTGATCGGCCCCGATCTGATAACCTTTGAATCAGCTCCGGTGGGGGTTCTGCTCCTTCTGGTGTCCGCCTGGTGCTGGGCGGCCGGAACGGTCTTGTTCAAGCGCGGCCCCTGGACCATGCCTATCTCCGCGGTGGTCGCCTGGATGTTTCTGATCGGCGGGATTCCGGTTTTTATTGGGGCCGCAGTGTTTGAAACGCCTGATGTTTTGTTCAACATGTCCCTGAAAGCGGTCCTGACCCTGGCTTATGTGGTGGCCTTTCCCATGTGGTTCTGCCATTGGGCCTATTACAAGGTGGTAAGCCTTTTTCCGGTCAGCTTGGCCTCCATCGGGGTGCTTTTGATCCCGCCTTTGGGGGTCCTTACCGGGGCGCTGGTCCTGGGTGAAGCAGTGGGCTGGAGGGAGTTAAGCTCCTTGGCCCTGGTTATCAGCGCCCTGTTCACCGTGATGATAACCCCCCGCCCAAGGAAACACCGCAAATCCGCGTGAACCCGGGCCTGTCATAAACCGGACAGGCCCAAGTTAACAATGCCGCTGTTTAAGTTAACGTCAGTTAACACCATCGCACGCCCATCTCAAAACTGGAATTATTAGACGCATAAGCTATTGGCGGACGCCCTCGAAACCATATTCCGGTTCAAAGGCAAGGCGGACGTGATTTTGTTAAAGCGCGGTATATACCATAAGATATGAGTTTTCGAAGGTCACGGTCAAAGCGGTATTCGGGCCAAAAGCACAGTTTTGAGGGCGGCCTGTCGGTTCTGGTAGTTTGGCTCGGGTAATTTGGACCTGGCCTTGCTGGCACGCGCCTTGCTATAACTCGGTTAGCGGTAAACCAGTCTGTGCGGTATACAGTCTTGGCTGATTGCCGGAAAGCATGAACTTGGAACAGACCGCCCGGCGGGTGAGCAAAGCTGCCTGCTTTTCTAATCAAAGCCTCATCTGGTACGAGGCATGGAGATGTGGAATTGGACAAACCATCATTTTCAGACATAGCTATTGTGGCTTGCGGCACCATGGCCCCGGAACTTAACCGTCTAAAATCCGAGGGTTTTTTGGATGCCGGTCAAATAATCTACACCACCCCCGGGCTGCATCAGGACTGCGCGGAGCTTGAACTCCAGCTGACCGAAGCTGTGAAGCGGGCAAAAGAGCGCTTCAACAAGGTCATCGTGGTGTACGGTGGTAAATTCTGTTATGTCAACGCCGCCGAGCCCACCCGGACCATGCAGGAGATCATTAGCGGGCTGGGTGACGGGGTGGCCCGGATTCAAGCCACACATTGCATGGATATGCTGGCATCCCAACAAGAGCGGGATGAACTGGCCGGAGGCGAGCCGGTCTGGTGGATGACCCCTGGCTGGGTCCGCTTCCGCCATGATGTGTTCAAGGGCTGGGATCAGGCGGTTGCCAACGAAAACTTCCCCAGGCACACCGGCGGGGCCAGGGTGCTGGACGGTATTGGGTATTGCGAAAAGATCCTGACCGAGGATCCGGAGAAAATTCTGGAAATGTCAGACTGGATGGGCATCCCCATGCAGTCATGTCCGGTTACGCTCGACCGCCTGAAAGCGCTGTTAGTGGAACAGGCCCAGAAAATCCGGGGGCAATGACCCGCGAAATATCTGATAACCCGTGCCGGCCAAGGCGGGAACACCCTGAAGCCGGCCCAGATCCTGGCGCATGAAACGTGAGCCTGCTTGTTTGCGGCAAGGCCCGGAGCGGAAATGGACGCTTTTTTCGCTCCGGGTTTATTGTGGTGCTCTTCCACGCCGCGCCGGGGCGTTGAGGCCACCGGCCCAACCTTAAGACTCTGGAACCCGAACCGGTGAGCCGGGCCATTGGCAGCATGACCGGCGCGGAAGGCTGCGGTGACGCCGTCTTCTATGCTTAACATCTTTTGGGGAGGATTTCGCAGCATAACCGATCCGGAAAACTCCATTGACGAGGCCAACAAAAACGTAATAATATGAATATAATAAAGATGAGCAGGCATCCCCCCGGACTTAAAAGAGTAAAAACCCGGTCCACCGTGAACCATGAAAAGCATATTTGACTTCATGACGGACACCAAAGGGCATCTGGATACTCTGAAGAATAGAAAAACGGACTCCGGACCACGATCTGAGGATGCATGGGACTCTGTTTTTCGTAGTTGAGCCTAATTTGTGCCGAAACCGCTTTGCTTCCGCCTGCAATGACGGGGACAGACCATGCATCTTTTCCGGACATACAAAACAGCCATCATCTTATTTTGGCTTTGCTTTTCAGGCATATCGCCCGCTTTGGCCGCCGAACCGGTTCAAATACTGTATTTTCACCGGCCTCCCTTGTACATCCATCAAGATGGCCGGCCCCCCACAGGCATTCTTATCGAACTGACCCGGAAGATTCTTCAAACCGCCAAAATCGACCACCGTTTTGTAAATATGCCCAGCCGGCGCATTTTGGACACCATTGAGCGTGGCGGCAATTACTGCAGCCCGGGCTGGTTCAAAAATCCCAACCGCGAGAGATATGCGGTTTTCAGCTTGCCTATTTACCGGGACAGTCCTCTGGTATTACTTGTGAACAAGGACAAATCCAACCTGCTGCCCGATGAGGTGGCTTTGGAAAAAGCCTTGACCGCCGGCTTACGCTTGGGGGTGATCACCGGCTTTTCCTACGGAGCCTGGGCCGACCGCATAATACAACAAATCCGTCCAAACCTTGAGACTGTGACCGCCGCGCAGAAAAGCCTCTTGAGCATGCTTTCACTGGGCCGTTGCGATTTGATGCTCATGAACATGGATGAGGCAAACTGGGTCATGCGCAATTACCGGCATCTCTCCCAGCTGTTGGTAATGAAAAATCTAAGCGACGCCCCCGCAGCAAACTTGCGGTACTTGTTGTTCAGCCTTGATGTGAACCCGGGCGTGATTAAGAGGATTAACGCAGCTATCGCCGACAAGCCCCCTGGACATCAATAGATCACCTGACGCTTCAAAAGTAATCAGCGTTCTAGGGGGGACTGGATAATCAGTCTGTTGCACCAACCATCATAAGCGGGCATTGTCCGTTACTCTGCCGTATTATTTAAGTTATGGCAGGTTGATTTTTTGTTCCGCTTGGCGGAATGAGTTAAATAAAACGGCCCTGAATAAACATCACCGAGGTATATCCCAGGAATGAGCATGCAGACAGACCGTTTTTCACTTTCACAAACCCTTACCATAGCCATTGTAGGCTGTGTGCTTTTGGTTTCATCTGCGGTCATTTCGGTCAGGCTTTATATCACTTCCCAAGAAACCTGGAAAGACCTTGAAAACCAGGCGGATGAATACTCGGCCTATTTGAGCGGCAGCTTGTCGCAGCCGCTTTGGACTCTGGACGAGGACGCGGTGCGGCGCGTGGCCCGCATTATGTTCAGGAACGATCTGTTTGTCAGGCTCAAGGTCAAGGGTTCGCTTTTGAAAATTGTCTATGAGCGCTGGGCTCCCAGTGAACATCCCACTATCTCACGCAAAGTGCCTATTATGCACAAAGATAAAAAAATAGGCACATTGGAGCTGGAGATCTCCACCGGCATCCATCAGCATAAAATAGACAACCAGCTGCTCAACGCAGGCCTGACCGTGACCGCCGTGCTGGCCACTCTTTTCATACTCACCGGCCTGATCTTCAACCGCCTTTTGAAGCGCCCCATGACAAGCCTGCTCAACCGCATAGACCACCTTTCCCAGGGGAAGCCGGTGCCATCCGGCAGCGGAATGATGCACAAGGAGCTGAACCAGATAATCGCCCGTTTTGACGAAATGGCTCAACAGGTCACCAAACGGGAAGAATCCTTGCTGATAAGCAAGCGCCGCTTAGAAGTGGAGATTGCCGAACGTAAACAAGCCGAAGCCGATCTTAAGGAAAGCGAGAAACGCTACCGGCAGGTTACGGACATGGCCCCGGTGGGTATCATTGTGCACCGGAACAACGAAATAGTATATGCCAATGCCTGGGCGGTTGACCTGTTTGGAGCATCGGGAGCGGAAGACCTGCTTGGCAATAACCTGATAGGCTTTGTGCACCCTGATGATAGACACATTTATGAAAAGCGGGCTGCACTGATAATGCAAAGCGAAACCGGGGTAGATCCCTTGGCGTATCGCTGGATAAACCTTGGCGGACAGATCCTTGACATTGAACTGGTCGGTACTTTTGTTAACCTGGCCGATGGACCCGCCATATTGTCCTTGTTTCGGGACCTCACCCAGCATAGGCGGGACGAAGCCGACAAAGCCAGGCTCCTGGCTCAGCTCCAGCAGTCCCAGAAGATGGAGGCCGTGGGCACTCTGGCCAACGGAATCGCACACGATTTCAACAACATACTGCAAGCAATCAGCGGTATTGTGCAGCTTATGTCCCTTGAGGGAGAGCGCAGCTCCGAGGACCGGAAGTTTTTGAAAGAGATCGACACCTCCACCATAAGGGGCAGCGAACTGGTAGGCCGTCTGCTGACTTTCAGCCGCAAGGTGGAAACCAAGCTTGTTCCGGTGGATTTGAATCAGGAGGTGGCGCGATCCATAGCCATCCTGGAACGGACCCTGCCCAAAATGATCCAGTTGAATACCTTTTTGGACCAGGGCATCGGGCACATAAGAGGCGATGTCAGCCAGCTGGAGCATGTGATCTTCAACTTGGGAACCAATGCCGGTGATGCCATGCCCGATGGAGGCGTCCTTAGCATCAGCACATCGGCGGTAACCCGGGATGAAGAAACCATAAAGGATTTGCTCAGTCCGGATGAACAGGCCAAGGAGTTTGTCAAGCTGACCATCCAAGACACCGGCGAGGGAATGGAGCAATCCACCCTGGAACAGATCTTCGACCCGTTTTTCACTACCAAAGAAGTGGGAAAAGGCACCGGCTTGGGCCTCTCCACGGTTTACGGCATTGTGCAGGGCCATAAAGGTCATATTGTGTGCCACAGCAAAAAGGGCCAAGGCACTTCATTCGACATCTATTTTCCTGTCTATGCGGGTGATGCGGCCGAGCCTGAACCTGAGCGGAAAGATCCGGAGTTCATGACCAGCGGTCAAGGGACTATCTTGTTGGTGGATGACGAGCCGAGCATACTGGCTGTGGCTGAAAGCCTGCTCAGCATCCTGGGCTATTCGGTGCGCACCGCCATCAGCGGTGAAGAAGCTCTGGAGCATTACCGGAAGCATGGCTCCGAGATTGACGCTATTATCATGGATATGGGTATGCCGGGCATGGGCGGCATGCGCTGCCTGCAAGAACTGATAGCCTTTGATCCCCGGGTGCGGGTGCTGGTGGCCAGCGGCTATGCCGGTGAAACCGTGGAGCAGGATGTTCTCGACGCGGGAGCCCAAGCCTTTATGCGCAAACCCTACCGGCTGGATGATCTTTTATCTAATCTCACCAAGCTGCTGACCGAATAGAGCCCGGCAAAGCTTCCGATTGATGGCAAACCGTTATTTGCGCCGGAGCTGACATCCCCGGCCTGGATCTTGAATCCGTTGATCATCCCGCAAAGTTCAAGCGGCAAAATCCTCAATACACCAGACGGCCCAGGGATTTCAGGATCAGGGTGCAGCCCATGGCGAACATGCCGCTAAGCCCCATGCCGCAGGCGAACCCGGCCAGAAGCACCGGGGCGTACTGCCGCCATTGGGAGCCGTATTTGCGGTAGAAGTAGAAACGGCCCAAAAGCGCTCCCACCACTTCCAGGATCAGGCCGTGGGGGGTGGACTGGCCCAGACCGCGCACTACTCCATACACCAAAAGCACCGGCAGGCCGAACACGCTCAATAGAGCATAGATAACCAAGCCCAGACCCAGGCCCAGAGCCACATAATCCACGTTCAGGGCCTGGAAGAAGAGCGAGTTGCCCTCCAGGGTGGAGGTCTGCATCAACAGGGTGTTGAGGGCCTGCAAATGCCACACCTCCTGGGCGAAGGGATAGGCCGCGGAAGGTATGGGAGCCAGCTGCCAGAGAAACTGGCTGAACAAAAGAGAGGCGGTGAACACCACCGGAAAAACCACAATCTCCGATTTTATGATGCCCCTCAAGGATGTGCCGGTGAGCTCTATCTGCCTGAACTGCACCGTGGCCTCGCCATAGTTGTGAATGGGTATGGGGGCGTACCAGATTTCTATGCCCTGATAGCCGAAGTATTTGGCCCCGGCGATGAACGAGGCCTCCCGCACCAGGGGCAGGCTGACGAACTGGCCCGCTATGCCCTCCATGCGCGCGGTTATGTATGAAATGATGGGGGTGTAAATAAAACCGTAGAGCACAAAAAATATCCAGGGGAAGTTGGGCACCAGCCAGACGCATAGCAGCACATAGCTTATGGTGCTGAAAACGTATATCCCTATGCTGATCCAGAAGTTGAAATCCCCGCGTCCCTTGGGCGGGTTGAACAGGGCCTTGAAATCCAGCCGTGATTCGCCCTTGGTCTGAAAGAATGAGCGCCCCACCTGCCAAAAGCCCACCACGGCTATGGTAAGCCCCAGACCGATGGCAAAGCTCATGTAAAAGTCAAAGCTGTTGGCGAACATGGTTTCCACGGTGGCCATGCCCCTGTGCCAATGATGCAATATGCCATGGTCATGCAGAATGGGGTTGGCAATCACCGTGATGACCAGGCCCACCAGCCCGCCCATAACCGCCCAGAAAGGCAGCACCATGCCGATGAAAACCAGGCCCAAATCGAATTGCAGGCCGGTGGCCACGGCGGGCAGCACATCTTCCGTGTAATGGGTCCATTCAAACCAGGGTATGGGAATCAGGCGCACCGGTTCCGTGAACAAAAGCCCGGAAAGCGCCGGCAGGACTACGTACACCCCGCCGAAGATAAGCCCGATGACGCCTCCGATGGAAAACACGCGCCACTTCCAGCTCTTGGCTTTATCCTCGGTGGACTCGGCCAGGGCCATGGTGCCCAAGGCTCCCACCGGCGCCATGGGGAAAGGCAGCTTTTCCACGTCCGAGGTGATGCGGTAAAGGGCATAGCCCAGGCCGAACTGATCTATGCGCTGGATTACCTGGGCACCGAATATGAGCAGCATGGGGATCAGCCAGTCGCGGTGGAAAAAGGTCCTTTGCACCAGGGCCTCGGAGCCGGGCTGGGGGGCGATCCAGGAGGGTATGTACTCCACCAGGCCCAGCATCTTGGCCGCGTCGGATAAGACGATGTACTGATTCCACAAAAGCCCCTGAAACGGCGTGGCCAGGGCCGCGCCCGCCATGTAGTAGAGCAGGAATATCTCTTGCTGCTTGAGCTGGGTATACGAGCGTTTGGCGATCTCGGCGAACAGGATGATGGTCACCCAGCGGGCTGCGGGGCCGATGCCCTGGCCGATGACCAACTGCAGGTACATGCTGCCGGGCATCATCAGAAAACCGATGAAGACCGCGCCCACCACGGTTTTCCAGTCAAAACCCTCCTCGAACTTGGTGGGGGCCTTGAGCAGATCCCGGTATTCTTTCAGCTCTTTATCGTCGTACATATTATTAAGTCCAACAGCGCTTCGCTTTTTATAGCCGTTTTAATCACATCATTGCAGAGCCTTTGAAAACCACATTTTGGTTCAATCACTAAGCCGGCGGTTTTTTGAAAAGCGCAGCATACCAAAGCCGGTATGGGAGTATTTTCAAAAAGCGCCCAACTAAAGTAATTGGGCCCAAAAGGACAGTTTTTCACCGCCCTGCTAAAACGGCATCACATTGTAGCTCTCACCCATGAAAAGCCCCACCAGGGCCCACACCCCGCCCATCATGAAATCGCCCACGATAAGACCGATAAAGAAAAAGCGCACTTTCTTGAACAGGTTGGCTCCGCCATAGTGCAGGGCCAGATGATTGCAAAGCCAGCCCAGCAAAAAGCTGAACCATAATATGCGCATGGCCGAACTGTAGGCCACCAGATATCCCAGGGGATGAATGGGCCACCAGTAGAAGCGCTGATAGCAAAGCACCAGCACGCCCATGACCGCCGCGCCTATGACGCTGAACACGATTACCCATTCCCGGGCTTCCGACGGGGTCTCGATCAGTCGCTGGGCGTTTTCATAAACCGCGGTTGTGGTGCGGGTGGCCCAGTCCAGTCCCAGTTCGCGCATGCCGTATTTGTGGCTGATGAACAGCATGGAAACAAAGCTGACCACCATGCCCAAAAGCAGCACCAGGGCGAAACCCCAGAACAAAAGCCGTCTGCTGTCAGAGCCCTCGCCCACTTTGGCGCCATGGAACAAGGAAGGCAGAAGGGCCTCCCGCATATCCAAAAAGAGCACTTTTTGCATCACCACGCTGATTATCAAGCCCAGGCCGCCGAAAATGCGCGAACCCATAAAGGCCAGTATGCCGTCCGTGGGTGCGGCGGTAAGGGTGAAATAGGGCAGGCCGCTCTGGCAGATGATGCGGCTAGCCACCAGCATGATCATGAAAAAGGTGAATATCACCATTACGGCCGCCAAAAAAGGCACCCCGAACATGACCGCGAAACCCACCAGGCCGCAAAAGCCCAGGATCAGCCCCCAGACCGAAACCCCCAGGGGTATCCATTCGGTCTCCACGTCCCCGGTTGACGGCTTGCAGCCGGTAAAGGCGCAGGCAAAGGCGTCCTTTATGTGGAACCGGGCCAGCCACACGATGAACAAGAAGAAGATGCCGTAAGCCCCTATGGACTGGGCCTCGTCGGGCCGGGCCATGGTGGGCCCGAACACCACTCCCAAGGCTGCGTCCGGCACCGCCAGGCCGGAGGTGCTCATGGCGCCATAGGCCAGGCCGCCCAAAAGGAAGAAGAACCAGCAGGAAAAACTGATTTGGCGGGTGGTCAAAAAGGCGAATCCGATGAAAGCGGGATAGATGTAGATCTTGAGCTTGTAAAAACCGGCGAACAGCCCGTGCTTTCCGAAATAGGACCCGGCCAGGACCAAGGTGGGTATGGGGGGCACTTCGGGGAAATAAAAGCTTAGGCCGTTCAATAAATGCAGGCAGACCGTGGCCAGGAGCCCGCAGAGGAAAAAGCGGTTCAGGAAAAAGTCATAAAGCCATTGTTCGTCAAAGGCCTGGGCCATGAGCTGGGGCACCCTCAATAGCGGGAAGTTCACCCGCTCGTTGACCACCCATTGGCGGCTGAACAGGTTTACCAGGCAGAGCATCACAAAGTAGGCCAAAAGGATGAATCCGCCCCAGGCCAGCAGCGGGGTGATCCAGGCATCCCAGGGAATGCGGGACAAGAGTTCAAAAAACCCCATATCCCGGCCGCCCTCTATGCCGTTATACATGATCTCCACGGCTTCCGGGCTGGCCGGATACAGCGATTTGGGCAGGATGGGCTGCAGGACTTCGGACCAGCGGTTGCCGTAGGAGGCGAAGTAATAGGGCGCGGTCAGGTTGACGAAGAAAGTGCGCACCAGTCCGGTATAGCCCAGGCCGGAGACCACCACCATGATGGCCCAGGTGCTCAAGATCTCCAGCCCGGTGAACAGGGGGGCCTTTTTGGTGATGCGGGTGATAAGGGCGAAACCAACGACCATCCACACCAGGATGAAAAAGGGAGCCAGGGGAAAGTGTCCCCCGGAAAGATGCACCCCGCCCAAGTAAGCGTTGTTATAGGGCGTAACCGCACAGATGGCCAGGCCCAGGATCAGGCCGGTGATCAGGGTGCGTAGCCTTATGCGGCCCTTCATGACTTCACCCTTTCGGCTTTATGCCTGCCCAGAAGATGGGTTTTCATAAGCTGTTCATAACTGCTGCGGGAGTCTTCTTCCAAGGAGCGCCAGATCAACAGCTGCTTTCTGAGGTCATTGATAAAAGAACGGGCCAGACGCTGCCATACGTTCTTTTCGCCGGACTCGCGGGTCAGCAGAATCTGCACCTCCAAAAAGCCTTCGTAGTTTTCAGAAGGGCAGAAATTAAGCCGCACCCTCTGGCGCACCCCAAAGTCGAAGGGGGCCAGCCAGGCCACGAAGTTGGTGCTGAAGCAGTCCGGCATGCCTTCCATGGGCAGGCCGCCCTTGTCAATGGGGCATGCAAATTCACTGGCCACCTTATCGGTTGAAAAGGAACCATGGGAAATGTCGCTGTGGGCGGAGTAATAGTCATAGATAAATCCGCCGGCGCACATCTGCTCATGCACCTTGATCAAGAACGGCAGTTGAATAAGCAGCTCGTTTTCCTTTGGTTCGGGCATTTTCCAGGAGCGGTTCACATCCGGAATGGCAATACTGGCCGCCACCTTGGATGGATAGATGGAGGATATCAGAACCACGACGATGACCAGGAACATGGCGGCCACCCCGGCCATGGAGGAATAATTGGCGGTCATCCCGGACCATAGCGCGGTTCCCGCCAGGAAATAAGCCGAGGTCTGGGCCAGAAGATAACCCGCCACCACGCTCATGACCGCGAAAGCCACGGATTCGGCTATGAACAAAAAGGCCACATGGGATGGAGCCATGCCCACCGAGGTGTATATCCCGATTTCGCGTTTGCGCTCGAATACGCTGCCGATCATGGTGTTGAGCACAATGAGTATGGATATGATCAAGGGGATGATTACGTTGGGCATGCCCTTGTAGTTTATGGTGTCGGCGGCATAGTGCAAGGAGGTGCCTTCTTTTTCGCCGTGGAACAGCATCAGGCCGAAACGGTCCGACAGATAGTTGGCCAGGGCCATGGCATCGGTGCCGGGTTTCAGCCCCGCGGCGAATCCCTTCAG
This sequence comes from Desulfarculaceae bacterium, assembly GCA_963675675.1. Taxonomy (GTDB): domain Bacteria; phylum Desulfobacterota; class Desulfarculia; order Desulfarculales; family Desulfarculaceae; genus Dethiosulfatarculus. Next base: position 3,526,518 of record OY776512.1, on the reverse strand, counting down.
CTCCCCGCCCAGGGCCAAAAGCGTGGCCGCCGGCACGATCAGGGTCTGGTTGCCGTCGGCATGCTCATAGCGGCTCTGATACAGGGCCATATCCTCGCCGGATTCCACCGACTCCACATCCATGCCCAGGATTTCATTGCCCGGTTCATTGGTGTAAACCACAGGGGTCAAAGGTTCGCTGTCCAGGTCCGGGTTCTGTTCCAGGGCGTTGGGCTTGAAAGTGCCTGTAACCTTGAAGGGCATGCCCCAGATACGCACCGTATCCGATCCGGAGCGGCCCGGGACCACCCCCAGACGCTCCGCCATGCGTTGAGGCAAAATCACCACATGCTTTTCATCGGGCGTGAACCAGCGGCCCTGGGACAGAATTTTCCGGTCCAGGCCGCTCACCCGGGGCTCTTCATATCCCAGGCCCACCATGCCGATGGCTTCCATTTTGCCCCCCGGGCCGGCCAGGGGTATGAATACGCCCTGGGTGCGGTCTTCGGCCTCCAGCCAGACCCGGGGCGATATCACGCCCAGGTTCTCGAAGCTGCCCCCGGCCATAGCCAGGGTCTCCACCGGAAGCTTGCGCCAGCCTACCGAACGCAGCAGCATTCCCTCATAGGGGGCTTTGGCCGAAAAGCGCACCTTGCCCAGCTCGCGGGTGCTTTTCACGGCGGTGAAGTTCATGATGGTGAAGGTGAGGATCACCAATGTTGCGCAGGTGAGCATGGTGCGGATGGGCCGCCTTCTGAGGTTGCTAACCCCGATCACAAAAGAGGCCGCGAAAGCCTTGCCCTTGCTGATCTGACTCACCTTCATATGCTTGGAGCGCATCTGCAGGTTGACCATCTCGCTTTCAAACCTGAAGAAGATGATCAGCGAAACCAGTATGGAAAGCCCCACAATGAAGAAAGCCAGGATCACCACCAGGGGGCTGTAGGTGAGCTGGAAGGCCGGATGAACCGCATAAACCACCGCTATGGTAATGGCCAGGATGCCTATGAAGGCGATGATCCGCTTGTGGATATTCACAAAGCCGAAGGCCAGTCGCTCCACGCAGTAGGCGAAGGGAATGAACAGGGCCACATAAAACAATACTCCGAAGAGCACGTCTTGCTGGGTTTTGTTGACGTCGTTGTAAACCCGGCTGGCCAGGGCCAAAGATTCGCGGGCTTTGCCGAAAAACAGGCCATAGAGCTTGGCCTGGTAGGCCTTTTTGGCTTCGGCCAGGGCCTTCTGGCCCTCATCCCGCAGACGGCCGATGCGCTGGTTGAATATCCCGCGCTGCTCCAGGTTCTCTATGCGCGCGTTCAACAGATGCCACATATCCTGGGCCGCTTTATAAGCGGTGAAGGGTATGAATGCCGTGATGGCCATGGGATATCCCTTGCCCTTGGGATTATCCGGGCCGGAGTTTAAGAGCAGCATCTTGCGGCCCAAAACCGTGTCCGACAGCGCGGCTTTCAGATAGGCCCCCGGCTCCAGGAATATGGACTGGATGCTGGAGCGCCAGGTGTCCAGGCGTGAGTACCAATAGCGCATGGGCTGGGTTTCGGTGCGTCCGTCGATGAGTTCCAAGCGCCACATGAAGGTGAAGTTGCGGGGCTCCAGGGTGTTGAACAAAGTGATCTGGCGGCAGGTGAACATGACCAGGGAGGTCTCCATGTCGGAGCGGTACATCTTGATGCGGTAGGCATCTTTGCCGGTTTGCTTTTTGTCCACCGCCCAGACGATGCGTCCCTGGTCGTTAAAGCCGTATGGCTCCAAAATGGTTTTGTGCACCGTGTGCTTGCGGTTGGCCAGGCCCACGGTCCTGAATTGGCCAACTGCGTCCACCATGGTGTAGAAATAGCGGTCCGGCCCCTGGTAGACCTGGATCAGCGCGCCCGCGGCGGGCTGATCCGGGAAAAGCTCACCCTGGCGCAAGAGGTTCGCCCGCCCATGCACTTCGGCAAAACCCTTCTGGGCCTGGAAATTGACTTCGGGAACCGGTTCGGTGGCCAGGCTTCTGATCAAGGCGCGGGCCAAGGCGCTTTGTTTTTTCAGGTAATCAAGGTCCATGAATTCCGGTTTGTCATAGGGCGTGCCCTGGCGGGGGTGTGCATCATGCACCGTGGCCAGGCTGAAACCCGGCCAGGCGGCCAGGGCCGCAACCTCTCCGCAAAGGTAGGGCCGGTCCGGCAGATAGTTTCTCCAGGGGTAGCGCAGATTGGGCCGTAGCGTGTCCCGGTAAAGGTCACCGCCGCCCTTGGCCTGGTGGGCCTCGGCCGTTTTCTTAAGCAGTTTGTCTATGTTGATATAGGAGCGGGCCCGGTCGATATTGGACGAAAGATCATACATCCACCCTTGGCTGAAAGCTCCTAGGCCCCCGCCATGGCTGGAAAGCTCCAGGGAAACCAAAGCCACGATGCGCCGGCCGGCGGAAATGCGCCGCGTCTTTAGGGCGCTGTCGATCACCTTGTATTGCCGGTCCGCGTCCTGGGCGCTGAATGCGGCACGGGCCCGGGCTTCTGGCGCCAGCTTCATCAAGAGTTCATGCTCTGAAACAGATAGCTTGCTGTAATCCTCTTTCCAACCCAGGCGGCGGAAGGAGAGCCTGCGGTCGGCCAGTATCTTGATCTGTTCATCGGTGCTGGGGATGCGCTGCCCCAGCCGAAGATCATTGAGCCTGGTGTTGAGCCTGTCCACCACAATCTTGATGGATGTGGATATGGCCTGGTTCAACAGCGCCTGGTCATCTTTTTCCGCCGGAGCCAAAGGGTTTTCCCGGCTTAAGAGGTCCGCCACCCTGCTGGCCTGATTGCGCCGTTTTTTGAGATTGGTGCGGGCTTTGCGCATGTTGCGGCTGCGCCCGGACGCCGACCAGATGAATTCACGCATGCCGGCCAAGGTCTGGCCGTGGCCGCCCGTTATAAGTAAAAGCACCGGGCGCCTTGGCGGATTGGCCTTCAGTTCCGCAGCCAGTTCCATAAGAGCGGCCAGGGACGCGGTCTCTTCGGCTCCGGGCGAAAGCCCCGGGATATGGACCTTGCTGTCGAAATAAGCCTGCACCACCAAAAGCTCTTCTCCCAGCTTTTCATCGCTGCCGGGGATCAGGCAATAGATATTGCGCCCCATGGCATTGTGCCAGGCTATGTTGCTGGTCAGCCGCACGCTGGGCGCGCCGTTGCCGCCTTTATGGGCCTCAAGGGGGCCGAAAAGTTTTTGGGCCTCTTTTTTGGGCATCCAAAAGCGGGGGAAGGCTATGGGGGTCAGCTCGAATTTGTCTTCAAATCTGGTGCGCGGAGCCCCGTCTGCGCTGCCGGGGTCAAGATAGATCAGGGCGCTGGCCCCCAGGTTGGCCGCATTCAGCCAGTTTTTGCCAGAATCCATCTCCATGAGGACCACGGCCCCGGCCACCACCCTGCCGTTGAAATCATCCAGTTCGCCCCGGCCCGCATAGACCAGAGGGCCTTCCAGCCCCGGTTCGGCCACGGTTCCCGGCCAGATGGCATTGCCCAGTATGGGCCGGATGGGGTGTTCGGCCCCGCTGGCCGTAATGATCAGCCTGCTGCCCTGGTGCCGCCGCACCGGGGCCAGAAAATACTGTTTGCCGATCTTGCGCCCTTTTGGGGGAGCCAATTTCTTTAAGGTGTTCTCCACCAGCCTGGCGGCTTTGTCATAGCCTGGCGTCCCCAGGCTGCGGTCTCCTAACTTGCTGAGTTTTTGGATAAAAGAAAACGGGTCGAATCCGGACGCAGCCCCAGCCGGGCTGGCCGGAAGGGCCAACAGAGCCGCCAGCAAAAAGCTGACCACCAGGCATGATGTAAATGACGAACGCTGCATGCCCCGATCAATAGTCCTTATCTTCAATGGTGCCGATGTTGATTTCCAGATCGGCGGTGTTTTCTATGCGGTCAATGCGCCCGTCCCGAATCCAGACCACCCGGTCGCTTACGGCCAGCATCTTGTGATCGTGGGTGGCGCTGATGATGGTTACCCTGCGCTCATCGCTCAACATTTTCAGCATGGCGATGATCTCTTCGCCGGTCTTCAGGTCCAGGTTGCCGGTGGGCTCGTCGGCCAGTATGATGGCCGGATCATTGGCCAGAGAGCGGGCCACGGCCACTCTTTGCTGCTGGCCGCCGGAAAGCTCCAGGGGTTTATGCTGGAAGCGTTCGCCCAGGCCCACCAGCTTCAATAGCTCGATACCCTTTTCCACCGCCAAGTCGCTGTCCATGCCGGAAAAGATCATGGGCAGGGTGACGTTGTCCAGGGCGCTCATCACCGGAATCAGGTTGAAGGTCTGGAAGATATAGCCGATTTTGCGGTTTCGGAGCCAGGCCAGCTCATAGGCGTCTAGTTGGGAGATGTCCACCTCGTCAATAAACACTTTGCCGCCGGTGGGCTTGTCCAGCCCTCCGATCATGTTAAACAGGGTGCTTTTGCCGGAGCCCGAAGGCCCCATGATGGACAAGTATTCCCCGGCCTTGATCTCAAGGTCAACCCCCTTGAGCACCGGCACCTTCATCTTGCCCATCTGGTATTCTTTGAACACGCCCAAGACCCGGACGATGCTGTGTTCCTCAACCATGATCTTCTAGTGCTCCGCGGAAAGCGCTTTCACCGGCTTCATGCGCGCTGCCAGGATGGCGGGATACAACACCCCCAGCACACTCAAAAGGCAGCCGATGCCAACGGCGTAAACAAAAGACACGAAAATGTGCGGCCAGACGCCGCTTGTGAAACAGGCCGGACCAAAGCGGATCAGCCCTTGCAGCATGGCGGCCAAAAGCCCCACCAGCCCTCCGGCCAATGAGCCGATAAAGCCCTGAAACAAGGCTTCCAGCAAAAACAGGCGCAGCACCATGGAATCCAGGGCGCCCAGGCATTTCATGACCCCGATTTCCCTGAAACGTTCGGTAACGCTCATGAGCTGGGCATTGACGATTCCCACCGTGCACACCAAAAGAGACAGGATCACGATCCAGCGGGATTTGGCGCTGGCCCCGATCTCCTTTGTGGATTCGCTGACGTCGTAACCCGCTCCGGACAAAAGCTCCAGCGCCTTTTCTCCGCCTATGTTCAAAATGCCGTTGGCCAGGTCTGTGTTGATGAATACATAGCTCAAAAAGGCCACCGCCAGCACCAGGGCAGCCACGGTGATCATATTACGCAAAAGCCGCACCTTGAGACTCTTTATGGTGATCTCAATGGACTTGGAAAAGGGCAGGGATATCTGGCGGCTGATCCCGCCGCTGCCCGTCTTTGTGCTATTTTGCGAGCTGCCTTTGGACATAGTGCTTTTTATTGTAAACGGGATTGGTTCCCGTCTGAAACCAAAAAAAGGGTTTGGGAGCCGTTGCCGCCGAATTAATTTTGTTGGGCCAGCAAATCCGACATACCGGTCAGTTCAACCCCGGGGACCCGGACCAAAGCGGTGATCAAGTCGTCCAGCCATTCGAAGGCCGCCCGGTTCATGAGCTGGTGATGCAGCATGATTCCGCAAAGCCCGGAGGCCAGAGCCTCGCCCAGCTGAGTTTCCAGAGCGGCATAAGCCTGGGCGGAGCCGGGTTCGTTTCTGGTGTGCGGGTCCACCGCCACCGGCAATTCCATCAGACCGGGCAGGGGGGGGATTTTGGGCCGCAAACTGCGTGAAATGGCGGCAAAACCCAGGCGTTTGAGAGCCTGCAAGGTTTCTAAATCCACCCGGTTCCAGGGCGGCGTGAAGATGGGGCTCAGGCGTTTTCCGGCCAGACTGGCCAGATGTTCCCAACCCCGGGACAGATCGCGCTCTTTTTCCTCCGGGCTGCGGGCCGGTCCGAACTCATAATTCTTGCCCCGGGTTTGGTAGTTGAGGTGGGCGTAGCCATGCTGATGCCAAGTCCACAGCCCGCTGTCTCCGCACAGCGCCAAGATCCGGTCCCACCATTTTTGATCCAGCCATTTGGGCACCAAGGCCAGGCCCAAGGGGACCTTACGGCCTTTGAACAGCTTAATCAGGTCCACGAACTGCGTGTCAATCAGGGCGATATCATCGGCCCGGAAAAACACCCGGCAGGCTCCGGAGCCCCGGGCCAGGCTCTTTTCGATCAGCCCGGGTAAACGCTCCCCCGCTGTTGGATCTGGTTCTTGCCACAATATGCAGGGTGCGGTCCTCATCGCCCGGCTCCCACTAATCTTTCAAGCTCCAAAGCGGTATTTGCAGCGCCGTCCAGGTTGAGCCCGTGGGCCTGGGGCCTGGGCAGCATGAAAGCCTTTTCCATGCGCCGGGCCAAGCTGCCCGGCTCCAGGTCTTTTGGCTCCAGCACACCCAGCGCCCCGCGCCGGGCCAGGCACTCGCTGCGCATACGCTGTTCGCGGTTCTGGTCAAAAGGCAGCACCAGCCCATACACGCCGGCGGACAGGATATTCAAGGTGGTGTTGTATCCGGCCAGGCTGAGAGACAGCCGGGAGGCGCAAAGATAATCCAGAAAGCGGTCCGTGAAGCGCTCCACCCGGGCCCGGTCCAGGCGGGAAGCCCGTTTCTGCATGCGTTCAAACTCGTAAGGATCGGCATAGGGGCCGGTGAAGGCGAAAAAACGGTGCGGAACCCGCTTTTGCAATATTTCACTGGCCTCCAGGGCGGCCCGGGGCAGTTCGCGGCCCACCCCCCCGCCGCCCGCCGAAGCCACCACAAGAAGCTCTGTGGGGTCCAGGCCCAGTTCGGCCCGCAGGCTTTTGCCCGCAGCCGGATCGGGTTTGGGGGTTACATAGCCGGTGTAGATCAAGGGCGCCTCAATCTGGTCCACTCGGCTGAAGGTATGGTCCAGGGGGATCAGTGAAGGGTCGCTGTGCACCATGAGCGCGTCGAAAAGTCGGTTCAGCCATTTCAGCGCCCGCTTTTCGTATTTATCCGGATCGCTTTTTTCAACCAGAATATCCCGCAGGCTGCAAACCACCTTGGGCCCGCCCAGTCCGCCGGAGCGTATCTCTTCCAGGATGGGCAGCAATTCGAACTTGAAGGCCTTGCGCCCAAAGGGAAACAGCTCTATCACCAGGGCGTGGGGGCTGATTTTTTGTAAATGCCCCCGGATTGCGGCCAGGCGTTCGGCCTTAACCCCGTCCAGGCTGCGTCCGGCATCCACCGTAAACAGCCCGCTAAAGTTTTCATCCATGCGCAATCCGGGCAGGGGCAGATGGGTTACATGCTCCGGCAGGGGAACCCGCACCTCGGGCCCACCTGTGATGAGATACACCTCATGCCCATAAAGGGCCCGGGCAATCTCCAACACCCTGAATACATGCCCCACCCCCAGGACATGCTGGCTATACAAAACCACGCGCATGGGTCACCTTGTCTGCCGTTTACAGCTCCACATTGAGTTCATGAATCTTCAGGGCCTTGCCGTCGTGGCTGAAGATCTGCAAGTAATATCCCTTCCAGAAATAGCTGTCGCCCGGACCGTAGTTCTGCCGGTTCAGATGGGACATGACGCAGTTGATAACCCCCATATGGCATACCACCAGGATGCGCGAGCCGGGGAGCCGCCGGGCTGCGTCATCCAGGGCCGCCAGGGCCCGGGCCAGCATCTCGCGCCGGTTTTCCCCTCCCGGCGGCCGAAAATCCCAGCCCCGGGCCTCCTGGCGCTTAAGCTCCGGATCGTCTGCTTGCAGGCCGGGCATGCTGAGTCCGGTCCAGCGCCCCCAGTCCTGCTCCCGCAGGCGGGGGTCTGTTTCCATGGGCAGGCCGCCCAGGCGGCGGTTGACTATAGTGGCGGTCTCCACGGCCCGGCCCAGATCGCTGCTCAGAATCCGCTCATATCCCCGGCCGGCCAATGATGCGCCCCAGCCCTCTGCCTGTTCCAGGCCATGGGGGCTGAGCGGGCTGTCGGTCTGGCCTTGGATGATCTTGTCGCGGTTGGCCAGGGTTTGGCCGTGACGCATCAGGGCGAATACGGTTTCGTTGTTCATGAGGCTTTCTCCCCCCGCTGGCGGCAGATTTGGATCATGGTGTTTTCCATTGTCCGGTAATTTTGGTTAATTTCGTGTTTTTGACGCACAAATTCCCGGGCCTTGGAACCCATGGTCCGCCGGATGTTATGGTCTTCCAACAGGCGCTTTAGGGCCCGGCCAAAAGCGGGGCCGTTAAATGATGGGGTGATTATGCCGCTTACCCCGTGCTCTATCACCTCCGGGGCCCCGTCATGATCCCAGGCCACGGCGGGCAGCCCGCAGGACTGGGCCTCCAGATAGGCCATGCCCAATCCCTCGTTGATGCCCGGAAAGGCGAATACATCACCCACGCTGTAGAAACGGTGCATTTGCCTGCGCTCATAAAAGCCGCAAAAACGCACCGCATCACCCAGCTGGTGCAGGGCCAGGGACTCCAGGCGGTCTTGGGCCGGTCCGCTCCCGGCTATCAAAAGGCGCAACTCGAGCCCTTCGCGCATCAGCTCGGCGCAGGTGCGTATCACCCAGATCAGGCCCTCCACCTTTACCCCGGGCCGGAACATGGCCGCGCTGACCACGGTGGGGATATCGCCCAGCTCCCACTTTTGGCGGTATTCATCGCGCACTTTCCGGTCTCGTTCAAACCAGGCGGTGTGGATGCCGGGCCGAATATAGCTCAGGCGCTCTTGGGGCACCAGGCGGGCCAGATTGAGATGGTCTTTACGTTTATTGCTGAATACATGATCGGCGGCCAGAAGGGCCCTGCGGTTCAGCTGGAACCCCGGCCAGGTTTTGACTTTCTTGCGGTTTTTGGTGGCATAGGCCGGCGCAAACAAAAAATAGGGCCGGTCATCCGTCCTGCACCAGGGGCCCAGCAGATCCGGGCTGCGGTAATAGGAATGATAGCTCAAGATTGCGTCAAACCCCTGGCTGTCCAGGCGTTTGCGCGCCGCCCGCAGTTGATGCGCGGCCAGGGGCCAGAGCCAGGGGCGCCAGTATATCCATTCCAGGCTGAAGGATGAAACCTCCTCGGCCCGGTGCCCCCGCTCATTGAAAAAACCCATAAGGTCCCGGGCGATGGTCACATCGCCGGACAGGCGGGGATGGCCGATGGGTTTGAATGGGGCGTAAAAGGCCAGGCGCATGGCCGAAACTCCTCAAAACAATGCTGCGTAACCTGGGGGCAAGTTTATCAGAAACGCGGCGGAGCCTGTAGTTAGGCAAAGGAGGAAGGGTCAAACCTGGGTTTGCCCGGGTCCCAGACCCTCAGCCTCATAGATCTCAGCCAGCTTGCTGGAGAGCGGCTGGTTGTCGAATATACGGCTTACGGTCTTGCGCGCCTCCGGTATCACCCGGGCCCGCAGCTCAAAGTCCGTCAAAAGCTTCAGCATGGCGTCCGCCAGGGCCGCGGGGTTCTTGGGCTCCACCAGCAGGCCGCTTTCTGCGTTCCGCACCAGTTCGGGAATGCCCGACACCGTGGTGGCGGCCACCGGCACGCCCATGGCCATGGCCTCGGCCAAAACGTTGGGTATGCCGTCCCGGTCTCCGTTGGCGGCCACCTGGCAGCCCAGCACAAAAAGGTCCGCCGCCCGGTAATGCTCCAGCACCTGGTCATGGGTGATGGTGCCGGTCAGGGTTGTGTACTGCTCCAGCCCCAGCTTTTTAATAAGCGCGCACACTTTTTCTTTGTCATCCCCGCTGCCCACCAGCACGTATTCAAACCGTACTCCGCGCTGTTTCAAAAGGGCCAGGGCGCTCAGCACCGTGGGCAGCCCCTTTTTCTCCACCATGCGGGCCACGGTCATGATGCGGTAGGGCTGTTTGGTCTGCACCCGGTCGGCCCGGGATGAGAACAGGCTAAGGTCTATGCCGTGGTATACGCAGTGCACCGGTTTGCCTTCCGGGCTCAGCTCTTGCAGATAGCGCTTATTGTAATTGGTGCAGGTGACCGCAAAACTGGCCTGCTCAAGCTTTTTGGCCACCTTATCCGCTTTTTGGGTGTAGATGTCTTTGGCGTGCCCGGTGAAAGAAAAGGTCAGCCCGCCCAGAAGAGCCGCATAGCGGGCCACCGATGTGGGCGAATGGGCGAAGTGGGCATGCAGATGAGTCACGTCGCCGCCGTCGCTCAAATGATCCACCAGATAACCGGCCTGCAGAACATGTTTGATGCTGGCGGCCTTTTTATTGCTCATAAAGCTGCGGCACATCATGCCCAGGGCCTTGCGGTAGGCCTGGGGGTTTTTCCTATAAGTGCGCAGGTTGGGCAGGAAAAAGCGGTGCAGGCTGCTGAACAGGGTGGAGGGCAGATAGGTGACCCCCGCCTTGATGCGCTTGATGGACTTGTGGCTGAAGTTCTCCCTGGGGTTGCGCATGGAGAATATGTGGATGGAAAAGCCCCGCTCTTCCAAAAGGCCTATCTCGTTGGATATGAAGGTTTCGGATATGCGGGGATAGCCCTTCAAGACCATGCCCAGCACCTTGGACTGATTGGATTTCATTTTATTTTGCTGCGAAATTGCCCCAGGCGCTTATGGATGCATTCCAACCCGGTCATGGGAAAATTGGCGATGCTTTCGGCCAGTGCGGGCGGGTCTTGCAGCATGGTCCATATCTTGCCGCGCAAGGTCTCGGGCGAAAGCTCTTTCCAGGGAATGAACTCCAAAAGGCCTTTGCGGTGCATTACCTGGGCCCTTATTTCCTGCTCATGCCGCGGGGTGGAGCGGGGAATTATTAGCGATGGTTTTTTTAGGGAAAGTATTTCGCAGATGGTGTTGTAGCCGCCCATGCCCACCACCAAGTCCGCCGCGGCCATCACCTTTTCTATGCCTTTTAGGAACCGGCAGAACTTAACCCCGCAGTTCTTGGCCCGGGCGGCTATCTCTTTATACTTTTCGTTGTGCAAAAACGGTCCGGCCACCAGAGCGGTTTTGAAGGGGGTCTTGCCCGCCTGCTCCAGCATGGTCAGATAGGCGTCGAGGATCTCGAAGCCGTCCCCGCCGCCGCCGGTGGTCAATAAGACCAGCTTTTCATCCGGACGCACTCCGTAGCCCTTGCGGATGCGCCCGGCAAGGCTGGGCCGGGGAACATAACGCGGGATATATCCGGTGAATATTGTCTTGTCGGTGATGTCCCGCCCCATCTGGTATTCAGTGCAAGGATCATACAGAGACTGTTCGCCGTACACCCAGATTTCGGTGTAAAGCTCTGCAAGAACTTGATAAATGTTTTTTTCCCGCCATTCGGCCATGGTGCCTTCGGCGTCATCCATGATGTCTCTTAAGCCCAAAACCACCTGAGATTCAGGACTTTCTTTTTTGAACCACTCCAAAGTGGGCACCACTTCGCTTTTCAAACCAAGAGGCGCTTTATCCACGATAAACAAATGGGGCTGGAAGGCCCTGGCCGTGGCCGCGATTATATCCTGGCGGATGGTCATGGCGTGGCGTACATCCACCCGGATGGAGTGCGGCATATAAAACTCATTGGTTTTTTTGATCATTCCGGGGATGCGCACAAAATCCACCCCTTCGGGAAAATCAAAGCGCCCCACGATGGGCGAACCGGTCAGGATAAGTACGTTGATCTTGGGATCAAGAATGTGATTTGCGATCGCCATGGTGCGGCGGATGTGCCCCAGACCCCAGGTGTCGTGGGAGTACATCAGTATATTAAATGTGGAGGACATTCAGACTGACTTCTCTCAATACCGTGCACTTGCCGCCGTTAATGAAGACCCATACCCCTTGGAAACGCACTCCAGTATACACATCATGCCCTTTGGCTTAAAGCTGAATTTTATGCCAAGCATAATAACAAGTTGGCGCGTTTGAGCAAGGATGCGTAATTCTATTGGCTTGAACCGGGGAAAAGATCCGCCTGATTGTCGCCGGGGATCAGGTCCACGCAGACCTTGGCGGGGAATTCCGGCAAGGCTTCTTGATGCAGTTTGTCCAGCATTTCCTTCACGCCGCGGTCGTCATGCCGGGTCAAATAGGTCCGGCACAGCTCTTTCGCGGCCACAGCTTCACCGGCCCCGGCCAAGGCGGCGGCCGCATTGAGCAAATACACCTTGTTATAGGGATTGAGGGCAACAGCCGTTTTCAACAGCTCAAGCGCCTGGGGCCTGTCGCCCTGGCGCATGCGCAGTACGGCCAGGTTGTTCAGGGCGTTGGATGCTTCCGGCTCCTCGGCCAGGACCTTTTGGAACATGCTGGCCGCTAGGCCTTCGGGGTCTCCGGCCAAGAGGTGGCTGAGGCCATCCAAAAAAGTCTGCTGCCTGGGAGTGAGTCGCACATAGTCCGGGCCAAAACAGGGGCAGCGCGGCACCTTGCAGGGCTGGGGCGACTGGTGCAGGCGCACATCCCGGCCCAAGCGGCCCAATTGGGTGCGGTCTCCCGGACAGCGCAATATGGACCGGTCCGGCTCCAGACGGATCAAGCGGTGTCCGGCCTCGCAGGGGATGCCCTGGAAATTGAACACGGCCTTTTTGCCCGCTTTCAGCTTCTTGGCAAACAGCTCCCGGGCCTGGGGCCCGTATCCCGCCGGGTAGTCCACCCCCTGATACATCCCTTTGAAGGGCCGGGGCAAAAGCCGGATGCCCCGCTCGGCAAAGTAGGCCCGGTCCTTTTCATAGCGCTCCAGCAAGGTGGGATGAATGACGTAGTTGACGCTGACCGTGAAACCCTTGGCTTTGAGCATCAGCACGTCTTCGGTGAATTGCTCCTTCAGTCCCAGACGCTCGCGCTCTTCTATATGCACCGCGGCGTAAATATCCACCACCTTGGCCGGGTCCACCATTTGGCTGAAGCGGGCTATCTCGGCGCTCAGGCTCAGGTTGCTGTCCAAGGATATCCGGTGGTTTTGGGTGATGCTGCTGCACAGGCCGGCGAAATCGGGATATATGAAGGGCTCTCCGCCGCTCATCTCCACCACCCAGCTGTGTCCGCTTGCATCCAAAAAAGCCCTTATCTCACCGGCTGTGATCGGATCGGGCTCCGGCTGGGACTGGTGGGGAAAATAGCAATATTTGCAGCGGAAATTGCACCGCTTGGTCATGTTCCAAATGAGATGGTATTCACGGTCCGGCATCAATCCGCCCCTTACTGCCCAGGTTTTATTGCTCAAATCAAGTAACCGCGGATTTTCTTTATACCACGCGACAGGCCGCGAGGCACGGACTCCGGGGCCGGGAAATAATCGTGCAGATGGGAGACGGGATTTTGCGGGCCGGGTTCCAAAGCGGGCGGCTTGGGCAACGCGCTTTACCGCGCGGTTCTCCGGCCCACCGGCCGCGATGAGCCGCCTGTCTTAAATCAGCGCCCTGCCAGGGGCCTCAGCCCGGTCAGCCGGGGCCGGTTTCCCGCCTGATTCTATCAAGGGCGTTTTGGGCGGACAACAAAAGGTCCCGGCGCAGTTTATAGGTGTGGTCCGATTTTTCTTTGAGGTACACATACAGATCTTCCAGGGTTTCGGCATCGAGCAGGCGTACCAGCCGGGATAAGGAATCAATCAGGCTCTGAAGATCTGAATTGCGGTTTTGAGGGGCCGCATAGCCTTCGCCCCAGATGACCTGCTCGGGCTCCAGCCCGCAAGTTTCGGCCACCCGGATTATAATCTCATCCGGGGGCAGGCGTTTGCCTTGCTCATAGCGGTTGTACTGGGTTTGATTAACTCCCAGCCTGCGGGCGAATTCGTACTGCTTGAAATTTCCTCTGAGTTCCCTGAACCTTCTGCCCACATGGGCAGCCATAAGGACATGCGATCCCCGCATACCTTCCCCCCCACAAGAATCCTACTGCCGTATTTATCCGGCCCGCCTGCCCCGGCTCAGCTCAGCGCGGCCATGCGGGCCAACTCCCCCAAACTGCATTGCCCTTTTTGCTCCAATTGGGCAAGTATGCGTTGAAATATCAAGGCGGTGGCCAGCGCATCCCCAAAGGCGGTGTGCCTTTCGGGAGATTCGATCCCAAAGCGGGCGGCCAGTGAATCCAAAGAACAGGAGCCCTCGTGCCGGTTTATGCCGTAAGGGTCCGAAGGAAGCACCACCTGCCTGCACAAGCTGGCTGTATCCAGCACCAGGTTCTGCAATGAAAACCCATACAGCCGGTTCATGGTCTGGTTTAAAAAATGAAGGTCAAAACCGGCGTGATGAGCCACCAGGATATCGCCGCCCAGATAGGGCAGAAAATCGGCAAACACTTCATCCGCGCTCCGGGAGCTGTTGACTTGATCCGGCGTTATGCCATGGATTTTTATGGATTCAGCCGGGATGGCCTGTCCGGGATTGATAAACTCATTGAAGTTGTCCCCCACCTTGATGCGGCCCTTGACCACCCGCACCGCGCCCACGCTGAGCACGGTGTCCACCTGCCGGTTCAGGCCGGTGGTTTCCAGGTCCAGCACTACATAGTTATGGTCCGTGGCCGGGGATTCCGGCTTCAGGCCCTCCAGGGCCAGCAGGTTTGCCAAGGCGGCCCGGGGCAGGTCCTTTTGGCGCACCCTGGCCCGGGTGATGGCGTTTCGCAGTTTTGCCTTTAGCAGTGACAAACAGCCTCCTCACGCCGCATCTGCGCCCAGCCTGGCTGGCCGGGCGTTTGAATTGTGCAGGCTTGGCCGGGCCTGGACACTGTGTGCTGCGGATTACCAGCTTATTAAAGGTATGCCGGTCCAGTTTGCTTCAAACTCATCCAGGGTGACCGAACCGTCCCGGTTGCGGTCCAGGATATCCATGTCCGGTCTAAGGTCGCTGCGGCCGCTTTTTGCTTTGCCTTCGGGCCAGCGCTTATTCAGTTCCTCTTTGCTCAGCTTGCGGTCGCCGTTTAAGTCCAGCCCCTCGAACAGGCGCAGGGAGTCCGTTCTATCCAGCACGCCGTCATTATCCTGGTCCAGGGCGTCAAAGTTTCTTTTCGCCGCTTCCTGGTCGCTGCAAGATTTGCTGTACTCCTGCCATGTGACCTCGCCGCTGGAGTCTTTATCCAGGACCGCAAAGGGGCTGGGGGGGCAGGGAGGTCTGCCGGGCTTGGCCTCCGCTGTTTTTCCTTGAGCAATAATCAGGCCAATCATGATGAGCAGGCTAATCAGCACCATATTTTTCCGCATCTAACTCTCCTTGGTCCGCGGCCCCCGCTGAGCGGGCCGCCGGATGTTGTCTCAGGCCACCGATCTGGTTTGGTAGCGGTGTTCCATCAGTTCCTGCAGTTTGGAGATCACCCCGAAACTTTCCTTCAGCATCTTTCTTTGCAGCGAATTGAACTGGTCCGGGTCCACGAAATTGTCCGGAAGCTCGCCCCGGGCTCTGTCATCCAAGTGTTTTGAAATACGTAATAATGTTATATAGGAAAAGGCCTCGTGCAAGTCCGCCGCAAACTGCCGGTTGATAATTCCGGCATCACTGGCCGCATCCAGCCTGTCCAGGGTGTTGGTGGCTGTCAGGCCCAGTTCCAAGGCCACGACCCTGAGCGCATCGACCATGGGCGTCAATCCGCTCAGTTTCAAATTCAGTTTGTTTTTATGCTTTCCGTCTTTGTGCACCACAAACTGGCGCAAAAATCCCAACGGGGGTTTATTGTACAGGGCGTTCTTGGTCATATACCGTAAAAAGAGCCGGTTTCCCTCCACTGCCTGCCGAAGCGCCTCAAATAGAGTGCGCACAAAATCGGCCTGCACATAGATCCCGCGGAAATCAAAAAATATGCTGGCCAGCCTCAGGCTTTTGGGCTCGGGGTCCGCCACCCATTTGTGGAATATGCTCTGCCAGGCATCCTGGCTTTGGCACCAGGCCGGATTGCTGGCCATCACGTTTCCCTTGCACAGAGGAAATCCGCACAGCTCCAGGCCGTCCACCACCCGTTCGGAAAAGTGCAGGAACCAGCGCTTGACCCCCCGCTCCCGGCTCACCGGCTGGTTGGCATATATCAGGCCGTTGTCCTGGTCGGTGCTCAAGGTCTGTTCCTTGCGGCCTTCGCTGCCGAAGGCCAGCCAGACAAAGGGCACCGGCGGGCCGCCGAAACCTTCTTCCAACAGCTCCGCCTGCACCAGTTCGATGAGCCGCCTGGTGAGCCGGTCGTTGTATTCGGTGACCAGGTCCAATAGCTCGGGAGCCGATCCGCCCTGGCTGAGCATCATTTCCAGCACCCGGTCAATTTTGGAGCGGTGCTCCACCAGCTCTTGCAGGCTGACGCATTTGTCTATCTCCCGGGCCACGGTGACCGGTGACCCCCCGGTGACGGATTGCAGATCCTGATCGCTCACCATACCCACCACCCGGCCGCCATCTGCGACCACCAGGTGGTGCACTCCGAAGTGGCTCATGGTGACCAGTGCCTCGAATACAAAGGTGTCGGGGCTTATGGTGTGCAAGGGCCGGCTCATGAAGTCAGCCGCCTGGCGAGAGGTGTCCGCCCCCTCGGCCACCACCCGGGCCCGCAAATCGCTGTCGGTCACGATGCCCAAGGGCGTGTTGTCGTATTCCATCACCACAATGGCCCCGACCCGGTCCCGGGTCATCATGCGGGCCGCCGCCCTCACCGGAGTAGACGGCAGGCAGGTCAGCACCTTGGGGCGCATCAGGTCGCTGACCCTGGAGCCCATGAGCGCCGCATCCAGACTGGCCGCGTCGGCTCCGCCGGAGGCCGAGGGCACCTCGTGGCAGCTGGCCTGCACCGCTTGCAGGTTCCTGGCCAAAGAGTGTCTGAAATGACGCTCGAAATTCGGGTTTGTGGCCACCAGGTCCTTGAACACCTGGGCGGGCAAGAGATAGCAGATCAGGTCTTCACGGGCCTGGCAGGAAAACAGGGCTTTATTGCCCTGCAAGATGGAGGTGTCACCCAAAACGTCGCCTTCGGCCCTCACATCCACCAGCATTTCGCCCTGGTCCTGCAGCAGGCTCAGTTTGGCCGAGCCGGACTGTATGATATGCAAATATTCGGGGGGCTCGCTGCCTTGGGCGAACACTTCGCTGCCGGTTGGGAAGTAGGCGATCTCCATCTCCGCCACCAAAGACATGAGCGCATCTTCGCTCAAGGTGTCAAAGGGCACCACGTGGCGCACAAAATCCAGAATACGCTGCAAGGGATAGTCGTTCATATCTCCCACACCCTGACGGCAAACTAGGCTGAATGGCAGCCCCGGTTATTTAGCCGGGGCTTGGCTTTTTCTCACAGCTTGTTTTAAGCTAAGGTAAAACAGCCGTGCAAAGGGCAACGCTATTTTCCCATACCACCCAAGGAGAGCTTAACATGAAAAAGTCATTGGGGGCTAAAGCCTTGCTGCCCATCACCCCGGTTATGCTGGTGGGCACCTATGATGATGATAACAAACCCAACCTGATGGCCGCAGCCTGGACCGGCATCTGCTGCGGAAAACCTCCCTGCCTAAATGTCAGTCTGCGGGCCGCCACCTACAGCCACCGCTGGATCATGCAGAATCAGGTCTTCACCCTGATTCCGGCCTGCGAGGGTTTTCTGGCCGAGACCGATTACATGGGAATTGCCAGCGGCCGGGAGGTCAACAAGTTTGAAGCCTGCGGCCTTTCAGCCCTGGAGGGCAGCGAAGTGAAGGCCCCCTATGTGGATGAATGGCCCATGGCGGTTGAATGCAAGGTGGTGCATGTGGCCGAGCTGGGCCTGCACACCATGTTTGTGGGCCAGGTGATGGACATCAAGCTGGATGAGGCCTATATCAATGACAAGGGGCTTCCAGATATAAACAAGCTTCGCCCCATTGTTTACACTCCGGAGAACCGGACCTATTTCGGGGTTGGGGAGGAGCTGGGCGGCGCATACAGCGTGGGCATGCCGCTTTATAAAAAGTGAGCCGGCGCTCTTTATCAGTCATCATGCAGTCCAGACATAAAAGGACCGGCCCGTATAAGGAGCCGGTCCTTGGCTTTTTAAAAAAAACGGTCTACAGGTTTCTGGCGTCAAACACGCGCTTCGCCTTGCCCTCGCTTCTTTCTATGGCCTTGGGGGCCACGCAGCGCACCTTGACCCCGATGCCGATCATGCCCCGGATGCGGCTTTCGATCTTGGCCTCGACCTCTTTGAGCTTTTCATCACCCATTTCATAGACCTCGGGCCTGGCTTCCACATCCACGCTCAAGGCATCCAGATAGCCCTTTTTGCGGATGATCAGCACGTATTGAGGCTCCACCTCCGGCACATCCAAAAGGATGGACTCAATCTGGCTTGGGAAGACATTTACCCCGCTGATGATCAGCATATCGTCCGAGCGGCCGTAGACCTTGCGCATTTTGATCAGGGTGCGGCCGCAGGAGCAGGTCTCCCGCTTAAGCTCCGTGATATCGCGGGTGCGGTAGCGCAAAAGGGGCATGGCCCGGCGCTGAATGGCGGTGAAGACCAGTTCGCCTTTTTCACCCATGGGCAGCACTTCCTCGGTGACCGGGTCGATGACCTCGGGCAGGATATGGTCCTCGTTGACGTGCAGCCATCCGTCGTGGGCCGTGCAGTCAAAGGAAACCCCGGGGCCCATCAGCTCCGTCAGGCCGTAAATATCGTAAGCGGTTATCCCCATGCGCTCCTCAATCTCGTTGCGCATTTCCATGCTCCAGGGTTCGGCCCCGAACAAGCCCACCTTCAGCGGCAGTTCGGCAATATCAATCCCCATCTCTTCAGCTTTTTCAGCGATAGTCATGGCATAGGACGGGGTGCTGAAAAGAGCGGTGGAGCCGAAATCCTTCAGCAGGGTGACCTGGCGTTCGGTCATGCCGCTGCTGGCCGGGATTACGGTGCAGCCCATCTTCTCGGCCCCCTGGTGCAGGCCCAGACCGCCGGTGAACAGGCCGTACCCGTAAGCAATCTGGCAGATGTCGGTGGAGGTGAGTTCACCCCCGGCCAGGGTGCGGGCCATGCATTCCGCCCACTGCTCCCGGTCTTCCGCGGTGTAGGGGCCGGTGATGGGCTTGCCTGTGGTGCCGCTGGAGGCATGCACCCGCACCACCTTTTTCATGTCCACGGCGCACAGGCCAAAGGGATAGTTGTCCCTGAGGTCGTTTTTAACCGTGAAGGGGAGCTTGCCCAGATCGTCCAGGCTTTTCACATCACCGGGTTCCATGCCAAGCTCTTTGAATTTTGCCTTGTAAAAAGGCACGCGCTCATAAACCCAGGCTACGGTCTCCTGTAGTTGCTTGAGCTGAAATTCCTGCATCTTTTCGACCGGCATGGCCTCGTATTCGGGGTTCCACATAGCTATAAATACCCTCCCTTTCTTGAATTATGCTGATCAACCCGCGGCATCCTCCCAAACCCCGCCGGTTGCCGTGTCTGGTATAGACTGTTTACTGTATAGTATCTATAAGGAATGTTGTGTGATGTGGTCAACTTAAAAGAGGCGGTTTGGCTTGAATAAATCAGATCCTCATATCTGCGCGCGCTGTCATGGGCTTAAACAGGGCTGCTGTGTGCTGGGCCAATGCCATGTAGAGCATATGTTCGGCCTGACTGCGGGAGAAATAAAAATCATTTCCCGGGCCAGCGGGCTCAAGGCGGGGCAGTTTGTGGAACAGGACGAAATCACTTTTGAATTTGAACGGACTCTAAAGCAACTGCACCCGGTGTTTGCCCAGACCATGCCGGACCGCAAACGGAACCGGCTGAAGGTGAACCGGGCCGGGCGCTGCGTCTTTTTGGGGCCGGAGGGCTGCCGCCTGCCCAGCCAAAGCCGCCCGCTGTATTGCCGGCTCTACCCGTTTTGGTTCAAGCCCAGCGGCGGGCTGATGATTCTTCTAAGTGAGACCTGCCTGGCCCAAGAGCGCGCCAGTAGCGTTGATGAGGTGCTGGCCCGCATGGGAGCGGATAAAGCAGAGCTGAAAGAGTTGTTCAGCCGCCTGAAAATATTGGCCAAAGAACACTACCTCCTGGCCCGGGCCGGAGATGGCGCTTAAATGGAGCATGAGCATGCAGGGCGGTTGACCCTCAAGCTGGTGCCATATTGGCGCAACCGCTTAAAAAATAAGGAGTTTGGGTGATAAAAGTTGGTTTTCGGCATCAGTTAAAAGCCTTGACAAAACGTTCCGGTATATTAACTTTGCTAGTATAAACTTCTTAGGGAGCGATCATCATGCCGATATACGAATTTTGCTGCGCATCGTGCGGCCGGGATTTCGAAACCCTGGTAATGAATAGCAAGGAAAGCGTAACTTGTCCTCATTGCAATTCCAAGGAAGTGAAGCGCCAGCTTTCCTGCTTTGCGGTGCAAGATGCCGGCGGCGGCATCGGAACCGCCGGCGCATGCGCTCCCAAGGGAGGCTTTTCCTGAGCCGGTTAGGACAGGGCGGTGGTTCACCGCGATTCAGCTTGATTCGGCATCAGCCGCAAGGCTGCTTTAATAATCAAAGGGCGTCGAGTACATATATGCATCCTGCTTGACCCCGTAAAAGGCCCGCCAACCTTTGGGCCAGCCCTCTTTTAATGGGCGAGGTAACATGGCCGGAATTCCCAATACCAAAACGCAGCAAAGGCGCAGCTTCAGGCTGTCCCCTTTGGAACTGTTGATCCTGGGATTGATTGTCCTGGGGGTTGTTTTTCTTGCCAATATGTGGGTGCAAAGCCTCAGTTCAGCAGCTCCCCAGCCCACCGCTCCCCAAATCCCCAACCCCGAACTGGAAAAGGCCTTGGCCGCCATTAAGCAGCTGAAAGGCGAGCTGGCTGGGGTTGAAAAGCAAAACGCCAACTTGGCCAAGCGCTTGCAGCAATGGGAAAAGGATCTCAAAAGCTCACCCACCGGCCAAACGGTGCCAGCCCTTTCAGGCCGTATTAACAAGCTTGAAAAACAGGTCAAGCGGAATCAGGCCGCTCCCAAGCTGGAGGCCCGGATCAAAAAATTGGAGACTCAAAGCTCCATCAAGGAACAGATGGAAGCCCGCATAAAGGCGCTGGAGCAGCAAAACCAAGGGCAGATCAAACTCATTGACAGCCGCACCACCAAACTGGAACAGGACTTGGCTGGACCGATCAAGGCCCAGATCACCACTGAAACCGCCCTGGCCAATCTGGACCGGCGTTTAAGAGAGGTTCAAAAGTTTATCGGGGACGGCAAAGCCGCCAAGGCCGAGCCCCGGCAAAACAATCAGCAAAAGGCGCAAGACGAGCGCATCAAGGATTTGGAAGCCCGCCTGGCCAAGGGTGAGAAAATCGGCCAGAGCACCTTGAATAAGCTGCAAGGGCTGGAAACCAAAATAGGCAAACCGGTTCCCGGTACGGCAAACCAAAAAGCGGTGCAAGACCTGCAAAGCCGCTTGGCCAAAAGCGAAAAGCTGAATCAGGGTTTGGAAAAAAAGCTGCAGGGGCTGGAAGCCAAACTGGGTAAATCCCTTGCCGGTTCGGTAAATCAAAAAACGGTGCAAGACCTGCAAGGCCGCTTGGCCAAAAGCGAAAAGCTGAATCAGAGCCTGGAAAAAAAGCTGCGGGAGCTGGAAGCCGGGCTGGCCAGGCAGAAAACTGGAGCGGCCGGTCAAGGGGCGTTGCAGGGCTTGGAAGCCCGTCTGGCCAGAACTGAAAAGCTGAACCAGAGCTTGCAGAATAAGCTGAGCGGGCTGGAAAAAAGCCTGGACAGCAAATCCACCGGCAGCACGGTGGCGGACGCCAAGCTGGCCGATCTTGGCGGGCAGATCGAGGACTTGAATCAGCAGCTCACCTCTTTACTGCAGGAAGTGGGCAAAGCCCAAAAGAACGCCGAACAGGCCGGTAAACTTGCCAAATCATCACAGGCAACCTCGGCCCAGGCCGCGGCCTCCGCCCAGCGGTTCAAAGACTTATTGAACCATGCCCAAACCAACGCCTTGAAGGCATCCCAGGCCGCCAGCTTGGCCCAGGCGGCAGCCAGACAATCCCAAAGTATGGCCAGCCGGGCCCAGGCATCGGCCCGCATATCCCAAGAAAAGGCAGACAAAGCCCAGGCCACGGCGGAATCCACCCGGATCACCCTCAACCGCTCTCTGGCCGCCATGGGATCAGCCTCTTTACAGTCCCGGATGGGCACAGCCCCCGCCAGGCCGCCGGTGCAGGTTGCATCCATTTCCCCCAAGACAGTTCAAAGCCCCGTCAGACCGCGGCCCAAACCGCTTACGCTTACCAAACCCAAACCCAGGATAAGCCAGCCCCGCACCAAGGTCGTGCGGCATAGCGTGCGGCGGGGCGAGACTCTTTTCAGTATTTCGCGGCAATACAACGTGAAAGTAGGCCAGCTTCGTAAATGGAATCCCGCGCTGAGCCGCAAAAAATATCTTCTGGTCAACGATGTAGTTATTGTCTACACCAATACCATATCCTGATAAGAGCCGGCACCTTAAGGGATTACCAAAAGAGCGGGCGCTTTTTGAAAGAGCCGGCCACAAACCGGGTTGTGGTGAGCTTTTCAAAACGCGCCCGCTTAAGCTGCCGATAAACTTCCCCAAGCCGTTGCCTAGTGCAGCCTGTCAGCCTTATGCTTCGACATGCCCGGGACAGTCCGGGCCTTCCGGCCTATAAGCTGCTTTGCCTATCTGACGCAGCCCCGCTCGCCGACCACGCGGCCCTTGACAATAATAAAGGTTTTTTCACAGGTTTGGTCCTGCCCGGGCTGGCCGCTGGGGCTGAGGGCCGCTCCGGTGCCGGGGTCAAAGTAGGTGAGCTTGCTGCTGCCGCCCACCGGACGCGCCACCTGACCGGGAGGCATGGCCTGACCGTTGGCCGCGACTCTGTAAATGTAGAAAATCTGAACGCCGTGATGCTCCACCCGGTGGGGCTGGCCCATCTTCTGCACCAGTTGCTGCACGGATATCACAGTGGTTGTGGTGGTCACCGAATTATCGATCGTGACCCTCGAATTGTCTGTAATGGTTTGGGAGTTATTGATATTCGGGTTCATCGAGTGTGCGCAGGCCGAGATCATCAGGCAAGAGAAAAGCCCCGCACAAATAAATAATTTACGTTTCATTTTGGCCCCCTTAGGGTTTTATCACCGTGGTGCTTTTGGTGGAATTGTCTATGGTTACCTGGGAGTTGTCCGTTATGGTCCTTGATCTGTTTATCTTGGGGTTGAAGGAATGCGCGCAGGCCGCAATCATCATGCAGCATGCCAGGCCCAGACATATCATTATTTTGCGTTTCATTTTAGCCCCCTTAGGGTGTTGATTACTGATTTACTCCAATGTAACCGAATTTCTTTGCCTTGCGCAAGCCTTTGCTGTCTCGGGTATCCGGGGCGGATGATCATTTCCGTATGCATCCTGATTACTCTATTGGTTCGCTATGCGACCCATAAAATCGCATGGCAATTTAACTTGACATCGGATGTATACACGAGTACCTTCGACCCCAGATCAGCCTTATATGATTCAATAACGGATCAGACACAGGATTTCTTTCATATATTTGCAGTTTTTTTATTAAAAACCCGCAAGCAAGCTTGGACCAAAACCGCGCGCTGTACGAGAACTGAATCTGAAGCTATTTAAATGCAGTTACAGTTGCAAGAGGGCAGGCGGCGCCCTACAGCGACAGCCGTCCGCGGCCGGTCCTGATATTTCAATAAAGCAGCAATTACCTCTGCCAGGGTGTGCGCCGGGCCGCGCCCCACACCCTGGTGGTTGGGGTATGCCCTTCAAGAGCCGCCAGGCCGGAGGCCGGAGGGCCCGTGGACCCACCGAAGAAGCCGGCCGGCTGGTGATGGACGGCCCGGCCCTGGACAAAGCCGGAGTCTGCGCTATGGTATTTAAGTGCATTCCGGAAGGTGTGGCCAAAAAGATCGCCAAGGGCGTAAAATGCAGTATCATCGAGGGCTGCCAGGCCGTTACCGGAGAGGTGCGCAAACCGGGCCCATCCCGCTTTGGAGCAGGTGTCCGGCGGCGGTGAGATCCAGGGGTTTTACCCCACTTACTAAATGATTTTTTCAGCGGTCTTTGCAAGGAGAGGAAAGCATGGCAAGTAAAAACAATTCCCGGGGACCTCTGCGCAGTTCGCTCATGACCAAGGGGCTGGACCGCGCCAGCCACCGTTCCCTATTATATTCCATGGGCGTATTGCCCGAGCACCTGGACAAACCTTTGGTGGGGGTGGTGAACTCATTCAACGAGCTGGTGCCGGGACATGCCCATCTGCGCACCCTGTGCCAGTCCATCAAGCTGGGCGTGGCCGAGGGCGGCGGAGTGGCCTTTGAGTTTCCCTGCATCGCCATCTGCGACGGCCTGGCCACCGGGCATGAGGGCATGCGCATGCCCATGCCCAGCCGCGAGCTCATCGCGGACAGCATAGAGCTGATGGTGAAAGCCCACGCCCTGGATGCCATCGTGCTCCTGACCAATTGCGACAAGATCACCCCCGGCATGCTCATGGCCGCCGGACGGCTGGACATCCCGGCCATACTATGCAGCGGCGGCCCCATGGATACGGGCTGTTTCAGGGGCAAAGCGGTTTGCTACACCGACCTGATAGAAGCGGAGGGCCTGGTGGAGCGCGGCCAGATGACCGAAGACGATCTGGCCGAGTTCGAGCAGGCCGCCGATCCCGGAGTGGGCTCCTGCGCCATGATGGGCACGGCCAACACCATGAATATGCTTACCGAGGCCCTGGGCATGACCCTCACCGGCGGAGCCTTGATCCCGGCGACCCACGGGGCCAGGGTGGCCTTTGCCCGGCGCTGCGGCCAGAAAATCGTGGAGCTGCATGATAAAGACATCACCCCCAGCAAGATCATGACTCCGGAGGCCTTTGAAAACGCCATCGCGGTGGATATGGCCATCGGAGGCTCCACCAACACCTGCCTGCATCTGCCGGCCATCGCCCGGGAGCTGGGCATCAAGCTGGGCATGGACAACTTCACCCAGGCGGCCCAGAAGACTCCCCACCTCACTCTCTTGAAACCCGCGGGCAAATACTTCGCCACCGACATGTACCAGGCCGGCGGCATCCCGGCGGTCATGAATGAGCTTATGCAAAACGGCCTGGTTCACGGCGGCTGCCAGACCGTCACCGGCCAGAGCTTGGCCCAGAACGTGGGAGCCTGCGCGATCCGGGATGAGGACGTAATCCATAAAGTGGCCAGCCCCATCAGCCCCAAGGGCGGCCTGGCCATCCTGTACGGCAGCCTGGCTCCGGACGGAGCCGTGGTGAAGAGCGCCGCCGTGGCCAAGGAGATGATGGTGCATTCCGGACCGGCCCGGGTGTTCGAGCGCGAGGAAGACGCCCTTGAGGCCATCTTCGGCGGCCGTATAAAGGACGGCGACGTGGTGGTGATCCGCTATGAAGGGCCCAAGGGCGGACCGGGCATGCGCGAGCAGCTCTTGCCCACCAGCGCCCTTATCGGCATGGGCCTGGGCAAGACCGTGGCCCTGGTCACGGACGGACGCTTTTCCGGCGCCACCCAGGGCGCGTGCATTGGGCACGTCACCCCGGAGGCTTACTTGGGCGGCCCCATTGCCCTGGTCAAAGAAGGCGACCGGATCAGTATCGACATCCCGGCGGCCAAGCTGGACCTGATGGTGGACGAGGCGGAGCTGGCCAGACGCAAGAAGGCCTGGTCCCTGCCCGAATCCACCAATCTGGTGGAGGGTTCCATGCTGGACCGCTACCGCCGCCTGGTGGGTCCGGCCATAGAGGGTTCCGTGCTCAAGTAAGCATTGCCGGGCGTGGAAAAAGGCCAAGGCATGCCGGTGAGAGATGGCCTGCACAACGCCCCGGACAATATGGGCGTCCGGCTGGGCGCCCAGCGGGCATGGTGCGGGTTGTGAACCGTACTGCGTGCAGGCCGCGCCGGACCCGCAAGGCGCGGCCATGCCCGAACAATCTCCACAGTCTGCGCAGCTCGCGGCATATGGGGATGCGCCTGACAAACAGGTTTGAACCATGGCCGGCGACGGGTTTGAATGCCTGGCGGGAGCAAATTTGAAAATTTGTCAAAAAACATGCAATCAGCCCCTCGCAACCAGAGCCGAAAGTTGGTATTGTATCCCGTGCAGGACCCTTGACAGGGACACCACACACTGATAATAAGTGTTTCTTGAATTTAGGCTCGTAGCTCAGGGGGAGAGCGCTACCCTGACACGGTAGAGGTCATGGGTTCAAATCCCATCGAGCCTACCAGCTTTTTTGCCTCGCGCCATCTGGCGATGGGCCCGGCGACGGGGGCTTCCATGTGGTTTCCATATGGCGAGCGCCTGGGCGCAAAGGGTCTTTTGTGGTTTGCGAACGCCGCGGGCGGAGATGCAAACGGGCTGATAACGGGCTGATTTATTCTATCTTACTCTGGAGTTGGGCCAACAATGAATGCCATTGAGGCCATAGCGCAAAGTGATCCCAAAGCAGCCAAGCGGGCTGTTGCCGCCTGGGTGGAGGGCCATCCGGTGGACCTTGATTCTCCGGTGGCGGAAGGCCGCCCGGTGGAACCTCTATTGCCGGGCGATCCCCGGGCCCTGGAGGTTTTGCGCCATTCCACCGCCCATATCATGGCCGAGGCGGTGCGGGCCTTGTTCCCCGGAGTCAAAGTAGCCATCGGTCCTGCCATAGAAGACGGTTTTTACTACGATTTTGAATACGAGCGGGCTTTCACCCCGGATGATCTGCCGGCCATCGAAGACAAGATGCGCGAGATCATAAAGGCCAACCACAGCTTCACCCGCCGCATGGAGCCCCGGGACCAGGCGCTTGGCGAGTTCAAGTCCCAAGGCGAAACCTATAAGGTGGAGCTTATCGAAGACCTGCCCGATGAAGAAGTGAGCATCTATTCACAGGGCGGATTTCTGGACCTGTGCCGCGGGCCCCATATCCCCAGCACCGGCAAGGTGGGGGCCTTCAAGCTTCTGAGCGTGGCCGGGGCCTATTGGCGCGGCGATGAAAACAAGCAGATGCTCAGCCGGATCTACGGCACCGCGTTCTTCGATAAAAAAGAGCTGAAACAGCATCTTAAATTCCTGGAAGAGGCCAAAAAACGCGACCACCGCAAATTGGGCCGGGCCCTGGATCTTTTCAGTTTCCATGAGGAGCTGGGCGCGGGCATGGTGGTCTGGCATCCCAAGGGCATGATGCTGCGCTATCTGATAGAGGAGTTCGAGCGCCAAGAGCACCTCTGGCGGGGCTATGACATGGTTATGGGCCCCCAGATCCTCAAGCAGGAAATGTGGGAAAAATCGGGCCACTTCGACAATTACCGCGAGAACATGTACTTCACCGAGATCGATGGGACCGCATATGGCATCAAGCCCATGAACTGCTTGGCCCATATGATGATATACAAATCCAAGCTGCGCTCCTACCGTGATCTGCCCATCCGGTACTTTGAACTGGGGGTGGTGCACAGGCATGAAAAATCCGGGGTGCTGCACGGACTTACCCGGGTGAGAGCCTTTACCCAAGATGACGCCCACCTGATCTGCCGCCCGGACCAGGTGGAAGACGAGATCCTGGGCATCATGTCCCTGGTCACTGATATCATGGACATGTTCGGCTTTGAGTATTCACTGGAGCTTTCCACCCGGCCCGAAAAATCCATCGGTTCGGACGAGGACTGGGAACTGGCCACAGGCGCTTTGCAAAAGGCCCTGGAAAAAAGCGGTAAGGAATGGACCCTGAACGAGGGTGACGGGGCCTTTTACGGTCCCAAGATCGACGTGCATCTGACCGATGCCCTAAAGCGCAGCTGGCAGTGCTCCACCATACAGTGCGACCTCACCATGCCCGAGCGCTTTGACTTGACTTACGTTGACACAGACGGCGAACACAAGCGCCCTGTGATGCTGCACCGCACCATATTGGGTTCCTTGGAGCGTTTTGTCGGCATCCTGATAGAGCACTATGCCGGAGCCTTTCCCGCTTGGCTGGCCCCGGAGCAGGTGCGCATTCTTACCGTGACCAACCGGGCCGATGAATGGGCTCGTGAGATATACGATCATCTGCATGACGCAGGGGTGCGGGTAGAGCTGGATCTGCGCAATGAAAAATTGGGCGCCAAGGTCCGCGAAGCCCAGGTGGAAAAAGTGCCCTATATGCTGGTTTTGGGCGATAATGAAGTCGAAAACCGCAAAATGACCCCGCGTTTGAGAAGCGGCAAGAATCTGCCCGCCATGGAGCTTAGTGAGTTCCTGGGGCTGATAAAAATGGAATCCCGGCCTCCCATTGAGAGAAAAGGACTCTTCGGCTAGTTTGAGCTTGCCGGCGGGAGCGCCTAACAAATGGCTACGTAAATAGAAGGTGGAGGACTAGACCATAGCCAAGCAAGACCGCACCAGGGTGAATGACATGGTGAGAGCGCCGTTTGTGCGTCTGATTGACGGAGACGGCAACCAAGTCGGCATAGTACCTATTGATGAGGCCCAGAAGATAGCGGCGGATGCCGCCCTTGATCTGGTGGAGGTGGCCCCCAGCGCCGATCCTCCTGTCTGCCGCGTGATGGACTACGGCAAATTCAAGTACCAGCAGGCTAAAAAGCTGCAGGAAGCCAAGAAAAAGCAAGTCCAGACCCAGATCAAGGAGATTAAATTCAGGCCCAAAATTGAGGACCACGATTTCAACTTCAAGATGAAAAAGGTTCTCAAATTCCTTGGCGAACGGAACCGGGTGAAGGTTACAGTCCAGTTCCGGGGCCGCGAGATTGCCTATTCCAATCTTGGCCGCGACCTGTTGAAGCGCGTGGTGGAAGATGTTGGCGATGAGGGTACTGTGGTAGGCACACCCAAACTGGAAGGTCGTTTTTTGACCATGGTGCTGGCTCCGCCCAGTAAATAAAACAAGGAGATAAGGCCATGCCTAAGATCAAAACCAACCGCGCAGCGGCCAAGCGCTTCCGCGCCACCGGCAAAGGACGTATCCGGCGCAACAAGGCCTATGCCAGCCATCTGTTGGGGCACAAATCGCCCAAGCAAAAGCGCGGCCTACGCAAATCCGGTATTGTTGACGCCACCAATGTAGCCGGCGTGAAGAGGATGCTGCCCTATCTATAGGCGGCTTCCCATGAAGGAGTGTTGAAAAATGCCAAGAGTAAAACGTGGATTCAAGGCCCGCCGCCGGCGCAACAAGGTGCTTAAGCAGGCCAAGGGTTTTGTGGGAGGCCGCAAGGCTCTGTACCGCACCGCCACCGAGAGTGTGGACCGCGCTCTGCAGTTCGCCTACCGCGACCGCAAGGCCAAAAAACGCGATTTCCGCCGTCTTTGGATCGTGCGCATCAATGCCGCGGCTCATGAGCACGGCTTGTCTTACAGCCGATTTATCAACGGCCTCAAGAAGGCCGACGTCGCCTTGGACCGTAAAGTGCTGTCCGATCTGGCAATCAGCGATCCCGCCGGTTTCGCTGCCATCGCCCGTTTGGCCCAGGGGGCTTAGCCGCTAAGCCGCCCGGCCCGAGTCAAAGCACTGGATTGGTCCTCTGGGACTATTAAGGCCTTTTTCATTGAAAAAGGCCTTTTTTTTGTATAATGCTGCTTACCTTGGCTGAATCCCGAGGGAACGGCAAAGACAATCTGCCTGATAGGCTATAAAGAGAAAAGGGCAAGCCCCATGTTGGAAGAACTGAAGGCCCTTGAAGCAAAGGCCCTACAAGAAATAAACCAGGCCGCGGACGCCCAGACCCTGGAAGCGGTCCGCACCCGCTGGCTGGGCCGCAAAGGCGAGCTGACCTCCATGCTGCGCAAGACCGGCACCCTGCCGCCCGAGGAGCGCCCGGCCTTCGGCCAGGCGGTGAACGCCGTCAAGGGCCAGCTTGAAGCGGCCGTGGAAGCGGCCTCGGCCAAACAGGCCAGCGGTGGCCTGGGGCGCAAAAGCGGCGTTGAAGACCCCACCCTGCCGGGAATTCACCCCCGCATGGGGCACTTGCATCCGGTGACCAAGGTGGAGCGTCTCATCCTGGAGATCTTCACCCGCATGGGTTTTGACGTGGTGGAGAGCCGCGAGGTGGAACTGGACTGGTACAACTTCGAAGCCTTGAATCTGCCCCCGGATCATCCGGCCCGGGATATGCAGGACACTTTTTATATCGCCTCGGACGTGGTTATGCGCACCCATACCTCGCCAGTGCAGATCCGGGCCATGGAGAGCGAGCCGCCGCCGCTGCGTATCGTCTGCCCCGGCAAAACCTACCGCCGGGATTCCGACGCCACCCACACCCCCATGTTCAACCAGGTGGAGGGGCTTATGGTGGATAAAGGAATCAGCTTCGCGGACCTCAAGGGCGTTTTGACCGCTTTTGTGCACCAGATCTTCGGCTCTGATACCCCAGTGCGTTTCAGGCCCAGCTTCTTTCCTTTCACGGAACCCAGCGCCGAGGTGGATATCGGCTGTGTGGTCTGCAACGGCGAAGGCTGCCGGGTGTGCTCCCACACCGGCTGGCTGGAGATCCTGGGCTCGGGCATGGTGGACCCCAATGTATTCCGCAACGTGGGCTATGATCCCGATGAGGTCACCGGCTTTGCCTTTGGCATAGGAATTGAGCGTATCGCCATGCTGCTGTGGGGCATTGATGATCTGCGCATGTTTTTTGATAATGACCTGAGATTCATACGCCAGTTCTAGGCTTGCGGGTTTTTGTGAACACGTTTGGGATTGGACAATCCGTGCGTTTGTTTTTTTGATATGAAGGCTGGCCGATGACACGGTTTGGGTTGGCGGCCTGATAGAAGAACGAAGGATACCGTCATGCTGGTACCTCTGAAATGGCTGAAAGAATTAGTTGATTACGATCTCACCGCTCAAGAGCTGGCTGACATGCTCACCATGTCCGGCCTGGAGGTGGAAGGGGTCGTCGAGCGTTTTTCAAATCTGGATAAGGTGGTGGCCGCCAAAGTGCTCGGCGTGGAGCCTCACCCCAATGCGGATAAGCTGCACCTGGCCCAGGTGGATGCCGGCGGCGAACCGGTCACCATAGTCTGCGGCGCGCCCAATATGCGCGAAGGCATGCTGAGCGCCCTGGCCCTGCCCGGCGCGGTCCTGGGCGAGGGTATGGAGGTGAAACCGGTCAAGATCCGCGGAGTGCAGAGCCATGGCATGCTGTGCAGTGAAAGGGAGCTGGGCTTTTCCGACGACCATTCGGGCATCATGGATTTCAGCGAGGGCCTCACCCCGGGCCAAAACCTGGTTGACGCCTTGAATCTGGAAACCCAGGTGCTGGATATCTCCATCACCCCCAACCGGGGTGATGCGCTTTGCATGCTGGGCGTGGCCCGCGAAGTGGCCGCTCTTTTGAGCCTGGAAGTAAAGGAACCCGAGATCAGCTACAGCACCGCCGGCGCTCCGATCAGCGAACGCGCCCAAATTACGGTAAGCGATCCGGACCTGTGTTCGCGCTATGCGGCCACCATGGTGCACGGGATCCAGATCGGCCCCAGCCCGCGCTGGATGACCGACCGCCTGGCGGCCTGCGGGGTGCGGGCCATAAACAACATCGTGGACGTGACCAACTACGTGATGATGGAGCGGGGCCAGCCCCTGCACGCCTTTGATTTCGCCAACATGGCCGGAGGCAAGGTGGATGTGCGCCGGGCGGGCGAAATAAAGAAATTCACCACCCTGGACAACCAGGAACGCGAGATGGAGCATAATATGCTCATGATCTGGGATGGTGAAAAGCCGGTGGGCCTGGCCGGGGTAATGGGCGGCCTCAACTCCGAGGTGAAAGATCACACCACCGAGGTGTTGATTGAGGCGGCGTTTTTTAACCCCATCTCAATCCGGCGCACCGCCAAAACCCTGGGCCTGCACTCCGAAGCCTCCTACCGCTTCGAGCGCACCGTGAACCTGGAGGGCTGCATGCTGGCGGCCAAGCGGGCGGCCCAGCTAATGGCCCAGCTCAGCGGAGGCCAGGTGGCCCCGGGCGAGCTGGATATATATCCCAGACCCTATATCGCCCCCAAGCTGCCTCTTTCCGTGCAAAACACTGCGGAGTTTTTGGGTATCCGGCTGTCCAAAGACCAGACCATGCGCTATCTGACCCGCCTGGGCCTGAGCGTGGAGGAGAAAGAAAACGGAGACAGCCTGCTGGTTGAAATCCCGGCTTTCCGGCCCGACCTGGAGCGGCCGGTGGACCTCACCGAGGAGGTGGCCCGCATGGTGGGCTATGACCGCATACCGGTGGTGATGCCCCTGGCTCCCATCTCGGCCAAACCCCGGGCCTGGAACCAAAAAATCCGCGACCGCGCGCGCGACCTGATGAGCGCCCAGGGCTTTGACGAGGCCATCAACTACTCGTTCGCCCACGAAAAGGACGTGGACTATATGCGGCTGAAAGCCGACGACCCCCGCCGCCGGGTGGTGGGGCTGTTGAATCCGTTGTCAGAGGACCAGGCCGTATTGCGCACCAGCCTTTTGCCCGGCATGATGCTGGCCACGCGCCGCAACCTGGGCCACCGCATAGAGCAGCTGGCCATATTCGAGGTGGGCAAGGTCTTTATCAGCCAGGGCGAGAAACTGCCCAGCGAGCCCTCAC
Source organism: Desulfarculaceae bacterium (assembly GCA_963675675.1). Lineage (GTDB taxonomy): Bacteria > Desulfobacterota > Desulfarculia > Desulfarculales > Desulfarculaceae > Dethiosulfatarculus. Next base: position 3,494,223 of record OY776512.1, on the reverse strand, counting down.
GCCTGGCCGCGGTTATCAGCGGTTTGGCCGAGCCGGTGTCCTGGTGGGCTGGAGAGCGTCCGGCCACCCTGGCCCAGATAAAGGGCGCCCTGAACTATCTGTTCGCCGGGTTGGGGCTGCCCCGGCCGGTTTGTGAAGCCACCGGGCCGGTGCCGCCTTATCTGGTTCCGGATGTATGGGGACGTGTTACACTGGATGGTGAGACCATAGGCGAAATTGGCTTGATCAACACCGACTGCGCCCAGGCCTATGATATAGACCGTGCGGTGTACTATATGGATCTGGATTTTGACCGCATGGTGGAACTGGCGCCCAAGGGCCGCCGCTTCGAGCATCTGCCCCGCTTTCCCGAAGTGCAGCGCGATGCCGCCATCGTGCTGGATGACGCGGTGGGCGCGGGTGATCTGCTGGACGCCGCCTGGGCTTTGGCCGGTGACAAGACCAAAAAATGGCTGGTCAGCGTGGAACTTTTTGACCTGTATCGCGGAAAACCGCTTTCAAAGGGACAAAAGTCCTTGGGTCTCAGGTTCACTTACCGCGATAATGAACGTACACTGACTGAAAAAGAGATCATGCCTCTGCATGATAAACTGGTGGAAGGGCTGCTGGAGAAGTTTAGAGGCACACTGCGCCAATAGTATGAAAGATCCTGTGGAGGCTGTTTGAGCGAGCTTAAGCCCAAACCCTATTACCGTATCGGAGAGGTGGCCAGGCATCTGGGTGTGCAGACCCATGTGCTGCGCTACTGGGAGAGCGAGTTTCCCCATCTGGGGCCGACCCGGGCTCCCAGTGGCCACCGCCTCTATAAGGCTGCGGACCTGGAAAAACTGGGCCAGGTGAAAGAGCTACTATACACAAAAGGCTTTACCCTGGCCGGGGCCAAACGCTATTTGCAGAAACGGGAGCAGGAGGAAAACCAGGCTCAGCCCGGCCAGGAAGAGCTTTTCCAGCCGGCGCCGGAACAAGGCTGCCAATCCGGGCAAGATAATACGGGGGACCGCCAGGATATTGTGGCCGAGTTGCGGGACATTCTGCGGATCCTAAGCTGACTTGCCGGTGTCGGGGGGCAGGGGGCGAACCGGCGCTTTGGGGGCTTTTCAAGACAAAATCAAGCCGGGGCGCAAGCCGAGGATCACCAAACCCTGAACCGGGTTGATATCATCCAGTATCTTTATTCAGTATTTATTCTTGCGGCGGTTCGCACCATATTGCGGGGCTGTTGCGCACCAGATCCAAAAGGGTCACCTCTGCCAGGTCTTTTTGGGTCCGGCCGTGGACCTCGTGCAGGCGTTTGATAAGATCGGCGTCCAGCCCCTGGGCTAATTCCCGGGGAGGCTTGGCATCCGGTCCGCGCAGAGCCTTCCAGACATGGGCCAGGGTCAAGGTGTCCAGGCTGCGGGCCGGATGCAGCTCATTATGCCCGGAACCGGCCTCCACCACCAGTCTGGCCCGGCACATGAGATTAGCGGCTTCTTGGGTTTGGGTCTGGGTAACTCCCAGGCTGCGGGCCAGCTGCTTGATGGTGCAGGGTTCCTCGCCCCGGTGGAAATGCAGGGCCAGGCGGTACATCATGCGCATGGCCAGCTCTTCCATCTGGGCCACGGACAGGGCCGGCTGCATTTCATGCAGCATCTGGCCCTGGCGCACCACATAGTGGGCATGAGCCAATTCGGCCCCGAACAGAACCACCTGCCAGCTGACTTGCAGCCACACCATAAACAGGGGCAGGGAGGCGAATCCGCCGTAGATGGCGTTGTACTTGGCTACGCCCACCTGGAACGAAATATAAATGCTCTGCACAGCCCACCACAATAGGCCCGCGATCACTCCGGCGATGGCGGCCGAGCTGACCGGCACCCGGGTGTTGGGCAAAAACAGGTAGACAAAAGAAAAGGCCGCGCTGAGCATGACAATGGGCCAAAGTTTGGTGCCCCAGGTGGTGACCTCTCCCACCACGGCCACACCCATGAGCCATTGCACCATCTGGTTGTTGGATACATGGGCCCAAGCCGCAAACGCCCCCACCACCAAAAGCGGGCAAATGATCATGACCGAAAAATAATCCGTCGCCTTGCGCAGCCAGGAGCGGGTGTTTTTCACCTCCCAGATCCGGTTGACGGTTTCTTCCACGCTGCTGAGGGTCAAAATCAAAGTGGCCACCAGAGCCAAAAGGCCCAATATCCCCAGGGTGCTCACTTGGGTGCGGTCCACATAGCTGAGAACCTGGACCATGACTTCCTTCTGCCCGGCCAAAAGCTCATTTTCTATGATCAGCGCCCGCAGGGCTCCGGAGAAACCCAGCCCCTTGGCTACGGAAAAGCTTATGGCCAGGGCGGGCACCAGACCCAAGAGAGTGATGAATGTGAGGCCGTTGGCCAAAAAAGGCAGCCGGTCGGCCAATGAGGCATGCAGGGCCGTGTAAAGCACCTGCAAGCCCCTGACTCCCCAGCTCGCGGGACCCTTTCGGGACCGCTCGGGGCTTATCAGCCAGGCCCGGATATAGTCGTCACCCTTGGTAAAGAGGTCTTTGTCCTGGTTATCGGCCAATGATCACTCCACAAATAGGTCCACCAGTTCGAACTTGCCCACATCCACCAACCCCTGGTCGCTGATGCGTAAATGGGGGATCACGGCCAGGGCGGCGAAAGCCAGGGCCATGAAGGGCTCACCCGCCCGGCTGACGCCGGCCGCGGCCTCATCCAGCCTTTCAAGCTGTTCCAGCACGGTGGGAAATGGGGCATCGCTCATGAGTCCGGCCAGGGGCAGGGGCAATGAGGCCAGCATCTCCGTCCCCGAGGCCACGGCCAGCCCGCCGCCCATATCGCCCACCGCCCTGGCGGCGGTAAGCATGGATCTGGGGTCCATGCCGCATACCACCAGGTTGTGGGAGTCGTGGGATACGCTGGAGGCCAGGGCCCCTTTTTTCAGGCCCAAGCCCTGAATCAGCCCATGGCCGATATGGCCCGAAGCGTGGTGGCGTTCCACCACGGCCAGCAGAGCCAGATCCCGGGCGGGATCAGCCGCCACCCGGCCGTCTTTTTGCGGGGTTTCAACGATGCGGTGTTCGGTGAGAATCTCGCCTTCTTTCAGGCCGATCACCCTCACCTTGCCGCTCCGCACCGGGATGCTGAAACTGTCCTCGCCGAGTTGGGGCAGGTTCATGGTGTCCCGGGCGGCCTGGTCAAAGTCCGGACCGCTGAATTCCATGGCCTGGCCGTTTTGGGCCACCAAGTCGCCGTGATGCCATACCCGGTTCACCTTGAATCTGCTCAGGTCGCCCACCTCCACCAGATTGGCCCGGTAGCCCGGGGCAACCGCCCCCAGTCCGTCAAGGCCGAACCGTCTGGCCGGATTGAGAGTCACCAGGCGCAGAGCGGTAATGGGATCTATTCCGGCCGCCACGGTGCGGCGCAATAAATGATCCAGATGCCCCTTATGGGCCAAGTCGTCCGGGTGCCGGTCGTCCGACACCAGCATGCAGCGCCTTTCGGTGATCTTATTCAGCACCGGCAACAGGGCGTCCATGTCCTTGGCCGTGGTGCCCTGGCGCATCATGATCCAAAGCCCGCGTTCCAACTTTTCCCGGGCTTCTTCGGGGTTGGTGCACTCATGATCGCTTTGGGGTCCGGCCGTCACATAGGCGTTCAGATCCGGGCCCTTCAGCAAAGGGGCGTGTCCGTCTATGGGCCGTCCCTTGAAGACCGCCAGCTTATCCAGCACCGATGGGTCGCCGTTTACCGCTCCGGGAAAGTTCATAAGCTCGGCCAATCCCAGCACCCGGGGCCAAAAGGCCATCTGCTCCAGGGCATCCGCGTCCAGGGCGGCTCCGGCGGTCTCCAGATGGGTGGCGGGCACGCACGAGGGGATCATGAACAAAAAGTCCATGGGCAGGCCTTCCGAGGCGTTGAGCATGGCCCGGACGCCGTCAATGCCCATGACATTGGCTATCTCGTGGGGATCGGCGATTATGGCGCCGGTTCCGTGGGGAACCATAACCCTTGCAAGCTGGGCCGGGCAAAGCAGGGTGGACTCTATGTGGATGTGGCCGTCAATAAAACCCGGCACCAGATAGGCCCCGGCGATATCCACGGTTTCAAGCCCTTCATATTCATCCCCCAGGCCAACCACCAGCCCGCCGCCCAAAGCCACCGAGGTTTCTTCGATCCTGCCCGAGAACAGGTTGACCACACTGGCGTTTTTAATGACCATATCGGCCGGGGTTTCCCCCCGGGCCTGGCTCAAAAGGTCCGCAACTGCTCTATTTTCCACTTACAGCTCCCAACTGGCGGTCCATTGCCAACGGTATCCGACTTGTTCAAGCACGGTCCGGCATCCCAACGGGGTGAAAAGGGCCGGAGCCAGCCCATAGGGCCGGGCCTTGCCCTTGCCCGAAAACCCCACCTTCAGGCGCAATATACCCTGCTGCATTGCCAGTTCCACGCTGACCAGCCCCTTATGGGCGGTCAGGCAGGCCGCGCAAAAAGCCTGTGCGCCGGCGGAGTTCACCGCCCGGATTTTGCGCCCTCCTATGGCCAGCCGGACGCCTTGGCGCTCCAGATATCCCAGCACTTGAGGCATGGACTCCAGACTGGGCTCTACGCAAAGCTCCGGTCCGGTTTCCGATGCAGCGGATTTTGCCCCGGAAAGTTGTAACGGCTTCTCTTCCATCCAAACCTCCCCGTCAACTCTAAGCTGATTTGGGCCTTTGAGCCAATCGCTTTTTTCACCCGAAAGGCATTTGGCGACGGCCACACGGCTTTTCCCTGGGGCAGGCGATTCGGAACGCTCCCTAGAATCTTTAATTATTTCAGGTATAATGGGCTGACAGCCATCCTTGGGTCACCGGTGAGTATTGCAAATCTCCGCCAGATGAATTATTGGCCGAAATTTTGAAAAAACCTGCCTGTGGAGTTCGGGAATATATGGCTTGCCGGTCCGCTGGCGGCGGCGTTGCTTCAGGCGATGCATTGCCGTGATTTAATCCGGCCGGTCAGGCGTAAGAGTTTTTGACCTGCGGGTGGAATGTAGGGTAAGAAACGTATGGCCTATCTGCGTCTGAATAACAAAAGGTGGCTTTTACCAAGTGGAACACTTTCTATCACCATTGGGCCGGTTGGCCCAAAATGAGCGTTGTGCGGATTATCGTCCTCTACTGCCAAAAATGGATATCTACACTGCTTAGGCCGGTCTAGTAGTCACATATGTCTTTTTCAACACTGCGAATTTTTGTACTGCTGGTGGGGGTTTCGGTGTTGGGCGCGGCCTCATGGGCTCCGGCCCAGGAGCACAAGGCCGAGGCGCCCGCCGCCAAGATTTCGGCGTCCCAGGCCTGGACGGTGAGCCAGGTGCGTCTGGTGGGGGTGAAAGGCGTATCCCAAAAATCCATCGGCAGTGCGCTGGAAACCAAGGGGCCCGGTTCATTGCTGACCGGGGTCTATCCGAAATTTGATATGGAAGGGGTCCGGCGGGACCAAAGACGCCTGATCAAGCTTTATCAAGAGCATGGCTTTTTTAAAGCCAGGGTCAAGTACGCTGTAAAGCGCAATTTTAAAAAGCGCCAGGTTTCGGTGATTTACTCCGTGGAGGAGGGCAAGGCCTCTTTGGTGCGCTCTGTGGAGCTCAAGTTCAAGGCGCCTTCGGAGGCCCTGGCCTGGGAAGCCAGGCTGCGCCCCGGTCTGCTGGCCAAGCCGGGCCAGCGGTTCAGCCTGTCTTTGTATCAGGAAACCAAATCCGCCCTGTCCCGGATATTGAGCAAAAGGGCCCATCCCCTGCACCGGGTATTGGGCCAGGTGCAGGCTTATCCGGATGAAAATGCAGTCAAACTGATTTTTCAGATCGAGGCGGGGCCAAAGGTCTTCTTCGGCCCTCTGAAAATAACCGGCAACCAAAAGGTTTCGCTCAAGCTGATCAAACGGGAGCTGACCTTCAGGCCGGGGCAGGTCTTCAGTCCGGATGCCCTGGAAAAAAGCGAGCGCAAACTTCTGGAACTGGGCTATTTCAGGTCGGTGAGTTTTGTGCCCCAATACAAAAGGACCAGGGGCAACAAAATACCGGTACGTTTGGTGATCCAAGAGCGAAATCCCCACAGCATACGCTTCGGGCTGGGCTGGGGAACCGAGGACCTTTTCCGGCTGCGGGTCACCCAGACCAACCGCAATGTGCTGGGCCTGGGCGATGACCTAAGTTTTGAAGGCAAGCTGAGCTCTATCTACCAGGGCCTGACGGCCGACTGGACCCTGCCGTATTTTCCCAGCCCGCAAACCGCCTTGCGGATTGAAGGCGGGCGCAATCAGCGCGAGAACGAAGCTTACACCAGCCGATCCTGGCTGGGAAGAGCCGGCATTCAGTCCCGCTATGGCAAACCTTGGTCCTGGTTCATTGACTACAACCTGGAAAACACCAAGGTGACCGAGCTGAAAACCACGGTGCCGGACCCCGATGGGGAGCTTCAGAACTTTTTGATTTCTTCCATTCCTGCCGGAATCCGCTATGACTCCAGAGACTCCGTGATGAGCCCCACCAAGGGGATATTGCTCTCACTGCAAAACGAACTCAGTTTGAAAAGCCTTGGCTCCGATCTCAACTTCATGCGCCCGGTGGGTGAATTCAGTTTTGTATTGCCACTTCCTTTGGGGGACAGGCTTTTTTTTGCATCCCGCATGCGGGGCGGCATGATCGCCGATTTGAGCAGCGACGGCAATATCCCGCTGATCCGGCGCTTTTTCCCGGGCGGGGCGGACAGCGTGCGGGGGTATCCTTATCAGCACCTGGGGCCTCTGGATGATTCGGGCAGCCCCATAGGGGGAGAAGTTTTTTTTGAATCCAATTTTGAAATGCGCTTTCCCATTGAACCTATAAAGGTGCTAAAGGGGCTGGGCGGGGTGCTTTTCGTGGATGCGGGCAATGCCTGGGAACAGATCGACCGCAACATGGACACGCTTCGTTTTACCAGCGGAGCCGGTCTGCGCTATGACACCCCCCTGGGTCCCATCAGGGCGGATATCGGCTACCAGCTCAATCCGCCGGAAAACGCCGACTTTGACCGGTGGCAAGCTTATATCAGCGTGGGGCAGGCCTTTTGATGCGCCCTTTATGGAAATGGACCCTGGCGGGGCTGGCCGGTTTGCTGCTTCTGGCAATGCTCACGGCCGGAGCGGGATGGTGGGCCCTGGACCAGGGAGTAGTCCGGGATTGGGTACTGGCCAAAGTTCAAGACAAGCTGCGCAGGCAAAACGGTATCAGCTTAAGCTACAGCCGGGCCAGCGGCGGCATCTTGGCTGACCGGCTGGAGCTGGAGCATTTACGCATGACCCAGGGCGGCGCAGAGCTATTCAGCGCCGCCCGGGTGACAATAAAGCCGGACTTCTGGAGCCTGCTGCAGGGCCGGCTCACCATCAACCGGCTGGAGCTGGTTTCGCCTGTATTAACTCTTACCCTCGCAAATAACCGGGAGCCAAAAGGATCCGGCCCCGGACCGGCTGGGGATCAAGGCTGGTTCATGCCGGTCAAGTCGTTATTGGTGCGGGATTTTGTGATGACGGACTGGCTTTTGCGTCCCGGTCCGCTGGCTGATCCTTTGACCAGGGCCAAAGGGCCCCATGCCCTGGCCAGGGTGGAATGGGACGGCGGCGGGCTCAGGATCAAGCTGCGCAGCTTTTCCGCCAAGACCTGGCTGAGCGTGCTGGACCGGCCCGTGCAGATCCTGAACGCCAGCGCCCTGGTTACGCCCGGGGGATTTTCCGGCCTGAAGGGCCTGGTTGAATGCGGGGGAAACTCGCTGTGGACCACAGGGGGCGTAAGCTGGTCCGGGGGCATACGCTTCAATCTGGATGCCAAGGGCGGCTTTTCCGCCTATGACCGGCTGCCGCTCTATTGGTTTTGGCCCAATCCGCCCGTGGCTCCTTTGGGCCTGAAGGTCAAAATCCGGGGCCTGTGGCCGCGCATGGAATTCATGGGCGATCTTGAGATGCAAAAAAGGGTGCATAAGGCCCAGGTGATCCTTGAATGGCGCAAGCAGACCTGCGACATCCGCCTGGATGCCAACGGTCTGAAGCCTTCCGCCTGGGGTCTGCACCCCGAGCCTTTGGATGTGACCGGCCTTATACGCGGTGAATTAAGCGGGCTTAAGGGCTCCGTGCGATTGGGCGCGGATGCCGAGCTGAGCATGCTGCACCACCCGCGCTATGGCCAAGGCAGCGCCCATCTGGGCTTTGGTTGGCCCGGCATGGAGCTTGTGGTGCATGAGTCCAATCTGGTAACCCCGTGGGCCAAGCTCAAAGCTGCGGGCCGCGCCGTCTTGAGCCGGGATTATTTGCCCGGCCAATTTAGCGGCCGGGTCATGTTTACGGATTTGGTCCGGTCCGGCATCCTGGTTGAATACCTGCCAAAATACCTGGATGGGCTGAAGCTGAACGGAGAAATGAAGCTGCAGGGCGGCCGCCAGGCCCAGGAGGTGTCCCTGGAACTGAAGGATTCACAGGTGCGGCCCGGTCTGGAGCTGTCCCGGCTGAGTATGCTGGGCGGTTTAAAAGGCAAATCCCTCGACCTAAAAAGCCTCGATGCCCTGGGTGACTGGGGCCATCTCTCCGGTTCGGGCCGGATTGAAAACGGCAGGGCCGATCTGGCCTTTGACCTCAGCAGCACCGAACCCCAGGCGCTGCGCCGGGCTTTCAAATCCGCGGACCTCAAATCCTTGCCCTTGAAATACAGCAACCTGGCGGCCCAAGGCAAACTAAGGGGCGGCTGGAATGACTTGGGCATGGAGTTCCAGGCCTTGGCCCGTGACCTGCAGGCCTATGGCTTCAGCGCCGGAAATGTAAATCTTGACGCGGATATCAATTCATTGAACCAAAACCCCTGGGGACGCCTTATGCTCAGGGCCCAAGGGGTGGATGCAAAGGCGGGGAGCACTGAGGGGTCCCGGGTGGAAGTGGCGGTGAGCCCCAAAGGCAAGCTGACCCTGAAGGGCCAGCTTAATAAAGTGCGCTCCAATGCGGTTTTGGTAAGGCGGCTGGGCCTCAGGGCCGAGCTGGATTCGGTCCACACCACGGCCAAGGGGCGGTTGGAGCTTTTGGGCAGCAAAGTGCAGGCTTTGGGCCGCAACTGGTCCGGGGTGGAAATCAAAGCCCAACTGGCGCCGGGCGCCAACCAGCTTAATTTTGCGGCCAACAGCCCGGGGTTGAACGTTTCGGCCAACTTGTTCAACCGCGCGGTCCGGGACCGTTGGCGTGAATTCGCCATGCAGGGCCTGCGATTCGACCTGGCCCGAGAGGGGGTGTGGCGGCAGAAAAAACAGGCCCGTCTGCAAAGCACGGCCGCTGGCTGGCGGCTTAATGGCCTGGAGTTGGTGCACAATGGCGAAACCGCGGCTCTCGATGCCGGGCTGCAGGGCCGGGAGGTGTCGGCGGGCATAAGGCTCTCCGGCATCCAAATTTCCAGGCTGCTGCCCCAAGATCCCTTTTTCAAAGGGTCGTTACTGGACACCCAGGCCATACTCACCGGCAGCCTGGATGATCCCCTGATAAGTGCATCCGGCAGCCTGCGGGACATCGCCTGGACCGGCCGTTCCCAGGCCAGATACAATTGGCGGCTTAAATACAGCAAGGACAGCGGTTTTTCCATTGACGGCAGCTTGAGTGAAGCAGGGCAGGCGCAAATGGAAATGAGCGGCGGCCTGGCCGGGCGCCTCAGCCTGTGGCCGCCCAAATGGACCGGGTCGGAAAACGGCGGCCTGGAAATAACCCTCAAAGGTGAAAAGCTTCCCCTGAAGGCCACCGCGCCGGTGCTGGAAGGGGTGAATATCCTGGGCGGCCTCATAAATGCGCGGCTGAAAGCAAGCGGGAGCCCCACGGCCCCCCGCATCAGCGGCTGGGCGGATCTGACGGGCGGCCGGGTGGAGATTGCGGCCAGCAAGCAGGTGCTGCAAGACATAAATGCCGAGCTGGAGTTTCATGACACCTATCTGGATATAAAGAGCTTCAGAGCCCAATCGGACGGCAGGATCAAGGGTTTTGGCCGGGTGGGACTCCCATGGCGGGGCTCAAACAATATCCGGTGGGATTTCGAACTGGATGATTTTTCTTTGACTCTGCCCAGCCTGGGCCGCGCCCGGCTGGGGGCCTTTATCTCTTGCCAGGGCACCTGGCAAAAACCGGTTATAGACGGCTGGGTCATGCCCAGCCAGCTGGACATCTTTATGGGCTTGGCTGCGCCTTCGGCTCTTGACGATGTGGTTATTCTGCAAAAGGGCCAAAAACCGCCGCCCATTGAACAGGCCAAAGAGCCCCTGATCTGGAATCCCAAGGGCTTTTTAGGTGACAGCAGATTCCGGGTGGAGATTAAATTGCCCCAGGGCAAAAAGGTCGAGGCCGGACCGGGCTGGCTTAAGCTGGCCGGGGGCCTAACCCTTAAGAAACAGCCCCACCGGGCCATGACCTATCATGACAGCATCAAAATATTGGACGGCCTTTATATCCTGCGGGGCAAGAGCTTTGAAAAGGCCCGGGGAGTAATTGATTTCAAGGGGCTGAAAGAGCCCCACCCGGCCTTGTCCCTCAGAGCCCAGCATCAGGCGGGGAGCGTACTGATTTTTGTTAACGTGGGCGGTTATGCGAACGATCCCGTCTTGCAGCTCACTTCCCAGCCCCCGATGAGTAAAGCCGATATCTTAAGCAGCATGGTTTTTGGCCGCACCCGGGATCAGCTGAGCCGCCAGGAAAACCGCCAGCTTACCGCCCAGGCCTTGGCTTTGGTGGGCATGGGGAGCACCCAGGCCATACAGGATGTTATTGGGCCGGGCCTGGCTCCGGATGTGGTCACGGTGCACACCGAACCGGGCCGCGAGGGTTCATACCTGGAAACCGGCAAATATCTGGATCAGAACCTTTATTTGCACTACCGCGAAAATCTGGGCCCGGAAAGCAGCCGCAACGTGGGGCTGGAGCTTAAGTTCACCGATTGGCTGTCCCTGGATTCCCAGGTGGGCACCGCCAGGGACACCGGGGTGGATTTGATCCTTAATTTTGATTTTTAAACCGATGAGATCGGGCGGCTGCCAGATCTTTACGCCCCGGCGGGGGAAAACCGGTCAAGACACCCAAACCCGGCCAGGTCTGAAGAGACCCTTCCGGCCCGGTTCCAAGCCGGGCCAAAAGGGCGGATTGCTTGCTCATATTCAGGAATGAGGCCTGACAGCCTAAACCATCATGCGGGCCAGCCCCGGGCTTACCTCCAGCTTGTTGCTCACCACCGCGATCCCGTCCACCGCTTCGGCGATCTTGCCTGCCTGGTCCTTTTCGCCCGCGGACGCCACATGGCCCATAAGCTCTACATGGCCCTCCTGGCATTCAACTTCCAGCCCCTGCAGCCACACGCTTTCCACCAGGGCGCAGCGCACCCGGCCGGCCAGCACCATGTCGTTCAGGATGCGGGCGGTGTCCCTGGTGGGCTGGTATTCCTCATGGGCCGAAAGATCCAGCACCGTGAGGGCGCCTTGCTCCAGGGTGAGCCGTCCGGTGTTCAGGGTAAGGTCGTAGTTAAGCGGAGAGGTCCAGTCCGATCCGAAGAGATGGGCCACATAGGTCCTGCGCTGCTGATCCACCACCGTGGCCAGTCTGCGCGCCCGGTCCAGGTCCAGACCTTCTTGATTGGCCAGGCGCATTGCCCGTATCTCCAAGGGGGCCACGGTGCGCACCCGCAGCACGCCCGGCACATAGCGCAGCAGAAAATTGGCCCCGCGGCCCACCAGCACCGCGCCTCCCCGCTGGGCGTACTGCATGACCACCAGCTGCAAAAAGGCGCTGAATACCTTGCGGCGGCGGGGGGTTAGGTCCAAAAGCGCCGGGCCTTGCTCAGCCAAGAGCTGATGCTCATCCCGTGAGAGGTCCACCAACCCTTCCACGGCCTCCATGAGGGTTTGTTTGTCCACCAGTTCTATGTTTCCGCCACGGCAGATCTCCGCCGCCAGTTCATCCCGCAATGACCCCATTTCACCGGAAACCGTTATGATGCTCATGGCTTTCCTCCCCATACATGCTAATAGGGTTAGAAGGCAATGCCGCTTTGATGGCCCATCAATATGTATTGTTACTTTTAAGGTAACACGCCTGGGCCAAGAAAACAGCATGAGAGCCAAAAAGCTTAGCAGATTTTGCTAGACCCCGACTGGCAACGGGGCTTGCCCCCGGTATAACCCCGCCGGCGTGAAGATAGAAACGAAGTCATAAATAATGAATTATCAGCTGCGGCGCTTGGACAACACCTGCACGCGGGCCTTTTTTTGCAGTTCCTGCAACTCGTTACTGGCTATGACCCGCACATGGCAGGTGGTGCCCAGCCCCAGGCATTGTTCAGGCATGCGGGCCAAGTCACGCTGGAACACCTTTTGGGCGGCGCGCCAGTCCGGCGCCGGTCCCAGAGGCTTTCCGCCCTGCATCACCTTTTTCAAAAGGGGCTCGCCCTGCATCTGTTGATCCCGGAGGCCCAGCACATCTTGGTGCACCCGGCCCGAGTCATCCAGGCAGCGCCATATCTGCTTGGCCGCGGCCCAGGTTTCTTTGCCGGTGCTGAGCTTCAAGGTGGGCCGTCCCTCATAACTCACCAGCTTGTAAGCCAGGTCGATATAGGGTGCATCAGCCGATGATCCCATCTTGGTGCCCACGGCATACATATCCACCGCCGCACCGGCCCGGATCAGGTCGGCGATGCGGTATTCGTCCAGGCTGCCGCTGACCACTACCTGGGCCCGGGGGAATCCTGCTTCATCCAGCATGGCCCGGGCCTTTTTGCTCCAGACCACCAGATCGCCCGAATCCAGGCGCACCCCCAATACCTCATGGCCATTTTTACGCATTTCCAGGGCCGCCTCTATGGATTTTTTCAGGCCCGAAAGGCTGTCATAGGTGTCCACCAGAATCACGGTTTGGTCCGGAAAGCTGTCTATGAATGCCTGGAAGGCGGCGCTTTCCTCGCCAAAGGCCTCCACAAAGCTGTGGGCCATGGTGCCCACCGGGGCAATGCCCAGGTCCGCGGCGGCCGCCACATTGCTGGTGCCTTGAAAGCCCACCAGGGCCGATGAACGGGCGGCCGCAAAGCCTCCCTCCAGCCCCTGGGTGCGCCTGAGGCTGAAATCCACCAGGGTTATGCCCTGGGCCGCAATGACGCAGCGGGCCGCTTTACTGGCCAGCATGGTGTTGAGATTGAGCACATTGATCAGGTAGGTTTCAATAAGCTGGCCCTCGATGATGGGGGCGGTGATCTCCAGCAGGGGCTCGCCGCCGAAGCAAATGCTTCCTTCCGACATGGCCCATACATCGCCCGAAAAACGTATCTTGCTTAAAAAATCCAAAAAATCAGGCTTGAAACGGCCCAAGGAATGCAGATAATCAATATCTTCCTGGCTGAACCGGAAGTCTTCCAGATACTTCAAAATCCTTTCCAGACCGGCCGAAACCATGAAACTGCGGTTTTTGGGCAGGCCGTGGGCGAAAAGGCTGAAGGTTGCCGGGCCGTTCATACCATGGGCATAATAGGCCGCAGCCATGGTAAGTTCATAAAAGTCTGTATTTAGGGCCGGAGATTGGGCGAGCATTTATTTTGTATCCAAATAAAAAGGATTAAGGAGACTAAAAAAGTTGTTCCAAGTGCCCTTACTTCTAGCCTGGAACCGCTGATTCGTCAATGCCTGGATAGGTTGACGGATTCATTAAACAAATGTTAAAAAAAGTACAAACTGTCTGAAAAGGGGCTAGCTTGGCTAAAATTCTGAAAATATTGGTTATTGATGATGACCCTGCAATCATCCAATCCTGCGCCCGGGTGCTGGGCCGGGACGGGCATGAGATAGATTCCGCCCAAAACGGGGCCCAGGGTTTGAATTTATTCGCCGGATCGGCCTATGATCTGGTGCTTTTGGACCTTCGCATGCCGGATATAGACGGCATGTCACTCCTTAGCCAGCTGCGCGAGCAGGACCCGCGCACCGTGATCATTGTAATCAGCGGATACGGCAGCGTGGAGTCCGCGGTGCAGGCCGTCAAGCTGGGAGCCTTTGATTTTCTGAGCAAGCCTTTCACTCCGGGTGAGCTTAGGCGTTCGGTGAACAAATCCAAGGAATACCTGGAGCAGGAGGCCGAGCGCACCTATCTCAAAGAGGAGCTGAAGCGCCGCAGGCCCGGTGAGATCGTTTCCCGTTCCGAGGCCATGAACCGGGTGCTTCAAACCCTGAAGCGGGTGGCGGCCACAGACACCACGGTGCTCCTGACCGGCGAGAGCGGGACCGGCAAGGGGCTGGTGGCCCGGCGCATACACCAGGTTTCCCCCCGGGAGCGTTACCCCTATGTGGCGGTGGATTGCTCCACCCTGGTTCCCACCCTATTTGAATCGGAGCTGTTCGGCCATATCCGGGGAGCCTTCACCGGGGCGGACTCTAACAAAATCGGCAAGTTCGAGCTGAGCAACGGCGGCACGCTCTTCTTTGACGAGGTGTCCAATATCTCTTTGGATATACAAGCTAAATTATTGAAGGCCGTGGAGGAGAGGGCTATATACCAGGTGGGCAGCAACCGTCTGATCCGGGTGGACACCAGGCTGGTGGCGGCCACCAACAAGGACTTGGCCCAAGCGGTCAGCCAGGGCAGTTTCCGCGAGGATCTGTTCTACCGTCTTAATGTGGTGCCCATTCAGCTTCCCCCGCTAAGGGACCGCCGCGAGGATATACCCCTTTTATGCGGGTATTTTTTGGATCAATTCCGGCGTCTGGCCCCGGTGGGGCTGCGCGGTTTCGCCCCGCCGGCGCTGGCCCTGCTTAGCAGCCATCATTGGCCGGGCAACGTGCGGGAGCTGGAAAACGTGGTGCAGCGCCTGGTGATTCTGGCCACCGGCAGCATGATCAGCGAAGAAGAGGTGGAAGCGGCCATCGGTGTGGTGAGCCGGGTTCACATCGGAGAAATTATGAGCCTGGCCCAGCTTGAGGAGCGTCACATCAAAGAGATCCTGCAGCGCCTGGATGGGCACCGCACCCAGACGGCCAAGGCCCTGGGAATAGACCGCAAGACCCTTTTACACAAGATCAAAAAATATAATCTTGCATAGCCATGGGGCGGCCTGAGCGGCAGGCTGCCCGCACGGTTTTCCCCTTGGGCTCAACTTACCGGATCAAACTGTTCTTTGCCCGCTGGCCCTAAGCTAGACATCCACCCCCACGAAATGGCGCAGGGCCAGGCCGATCCCGAACGACACCACCGCAACCCCCATGCTGATGCCCGCCATCTCCAGATATGCGGGCCAAAACGGCTTGTTCCGGGCCAGGGATATGTAATAGGTGAATCCCAATATGAGCAAAAGCGCATTGCCCAGGGTCCAGGCCAGGGCGGCGAATGGAGTCGGCAGCACCAAAAATGGCAACACCAAAACCGCCACCGCCACCACGTAGGCGCACCCGGTGTAAACAGCGGCTTTCAGAGGATCTTTTTCACCGCTTTCATCCGCCTTGGTGGAAAGATACTCGCTGGCCGCCATGGACAGGGATGCCGATATGCCGGTGACCAGGCTGACCAGAAGGATAAGCTTGGGGTTTTGCAGGGCCAGGGTGAAACCCGCAATGGCCCCGGTAAGCTCCACCAGGGCGTCATTCAGCCCCAGCACCATGGACGAGGCATACTTGAGCCGCTCTTCCTGCAAAAGATCCAAGAGGCTTTGCTCGTGCTCATACTCATCCCGCTGAATGGCCGCCACCTCGGGCAATTCTTTGGCCACCACGCCGTATGAGTCCTGGGCTATGCCCTCGCCTTTTTCCATCAGCCGCAAGGTGAAGGTTATGCCCAGCACCCGGGCCATCCAAAAATAGCGCCGGATCTTGCGCTGATCAGGCTGAACCTCCTGGCAGGTGTGGGTTTTCAGTATTTCGTAATGGGCCTTTTCATCCCTGGCGATTTTCAGCAACACCTCTTGGTTTTGCTGGTCCAACTCCAAACCGGCCAGCTTGGTGTAGATATGATATTCCGTGATTTCGGCCTGCTGGGCCGTTAGCAGCTTATTTTTCAACAGCCGGTTCATTGCCTGTCCCCTCCATGATCCGCCGGTATCAATCCCGTAATAGAAAGCCGGATTGGTCTTGATAGAATAATACACCTATGTGGCAATACCATTCTGAAGGACCGGACGCAACGCTTCAGTGGGATGTTGGCCTGGAAGCTGGCTGCCGATTACTTACAGGTAGGCTTAAAGCTCGATCACGCAGGTGGGTTGGGTTTGGGCGGCCACGTGCAGCCCACCGCCATAGCCCGCTTTCATGAGCGCGGTCTGGGCGGCCTCCCGGGCTGCGGCCGGATCGTTGTTGGTTTCCGAAAGATGGGCCAGCACCACTTCTTTGAGCCCCTCATGACAAAGCCCGGCGGCCAACTCGGCGCCCTGCTGGTTGGACAGGTGCCCATGATTACCCCGCACCCTTTGCTTGAGCCAGGGCGGATAGGGGCCGTCCTTGAGCAGCACCGGGTCGTGGTTGGCCTCTATGATCAGGGCCTGGCAGCCGGCCAGCCTGCCTTGCACCAAAGTGGTGGCCTTGCCCAGGTCGGTGGCCAGCCCCAAACGAACGCCATTGGCCTGGACCACCAGGCCCACCGGCTCCAGGGCGTCATGGGGAATCAGAAAGGGCAGAAGCTCCAGGCCGCCCAGCCGGAATCCCTTGCCGGGCCGAAACTGGCAGCGCTCGGCTCCCTCCAGATCTCCCACGCCTTTCCAGGTGCCCCGGCTGGCCCATACCGGGGTCTTGAGGCGCTTGGCCAGCACCCGGGCCCCCTTTACGTGGTCGGTGTGCTCATGGGTGATCACGATGCCCCGGACCATCTCCGGGTCCAGGCCCCGGGCCTCCATGCGCAGCATGCATTGCTTGGCGCTGAGGCCCGCGTCCACAATCACGGCGCCGTTGCCGTCGCTGATATAGATTGAATTACCCTTGGAGCCGCTGCCTAATAGACAAAAGGATAGAGGCATGGGTTTGGTTATCTTCCGGTGTGGCCAAAGCCGCCCGCGCCGCGTTCGGTGTCGGAAAGCTCTTCCACTTCAATGAGTTCGGCCCGGCTCACCGGGGCCACGATCATCTGGGCGATGCGGTCGCCCCGGCTGATGGTTACCGGCTTTGGGCCCAGGTTGATCAGAGCCACCTTGACTTCGCCCCGGTAGTCGGCATCTATGGTGCCGGGAGCATTGACCACGGTGAGTCCGTGTTTGACGGCCAGACCGGAGCGGGGGCGCACCTGGGCTTCATAACCCGGAGGCAGGGCGATGGACAGGCCCGTGGGCACCGCCGCTATCTGCATGGGCTCAATCACCATATCGCCGGCCACCGCGGCGGGCAGGTCCAGGCCTGCGGACTGCCCGGTCTGGTATTGGGGAAGGGGGAGGTCCCGGTTATGCTCCAGGCGCTTTAGTTCCACCTTTATCTGTTGCAAGGCTCTGGTTTCCATTATTCAGCGGGATTCATCCCGGAAAGTCCTGTTTGTTTTAGGCTGCAACATTCAGAAGACGCATTGCACAATTTCGTGATCCCCACAGTATTACGCAAGATGAACTCCAATAAGGCCCCTGTTAGCGGTGGTCCAGAATCGCGTATTCATTGGGCGGGGAGTAGTTAAAGGTCCAAGTCGGCAGTTTGGGGTTCACATCCATATTGCTGAAACGGTAATCGGTCACATCCCCGATCAGGTTCACAATCCTGAATCCTTTCAGCAAAAGCGAATCGGTGTCAAAAAACAGCACCAGACGGTTCAGGTCCGCCCGGGCCTGTTTGGGTGTCAGGGCCAGGGCCAGGCTGCCGGGCGCCAGGCCGGCCTCTTTGGCTGTGGCCTTTTCCAGGTTGAAGGTGTCGGTTATGCTGCTCAGGCCGCCCAAAGAATCCCACACCGGGCGCAGGTTGGCTGTGAACTGTTCCGTGGGATAAAGATCAGCCTGACTGCGCTCTTCGCGCACCCACCAGATGCCCTGGCTGGTGGTTACGATGAGTTCTTTTTTGGGCTCCCTTTGGTCAAGGCGCAGGCTGTAGGGCTTGGCCCAGGCAATCCAGCCTCCGCCTTCCACCTCGCTTTTGAATATAGAGCCCGAGGCTGCGAATTTACTTTTGCGGGTGTAATTGGCGCTTATGCTTTCAATGTCCCGGTACCGCTTTTGGATGCGCTCCGCGGTCTGGGCCGGGGTTTCGGCCAGAGCCGGCGCGGCCAGCATGATAAGGCCCAGGGCCAGCACCATGCCTCGTTTTATTGCGTTCAGCATTAAGCTCATGTTTTTCTCCTCAGGCTCCAGACAAAGCGAATCAGGTTTCTTTATTACACCAGGGGCCGGGTATCCGCCAGCCAAGCCGGATCGTCCTATATGATTTTTAGGCCCGCAAGGCTTTTTATTCCACCAGGTTACGCACTTTGCGCAGACTGTTGGCATGGTGCCCCTCGTCACTCATGTCCACCGTGTGGCAAACCTTGCAGTTCAGGTTGGAACCCATGGGATACAGGTTCTTCTGATACTGGACGGGCTGGGCCGCGTCTTTATTACTCAAGGTGGGATACAAAGCGTGGGGGCTGCTGTGGCAGGAAAGGCAGGCCACGCTTCCGGTTTCGCCCTTCCGGTTTTGATACAGGCCTTGTTTGTCCTTGGTCCATTTATTGTATGAATCGGCTTCGTCGGGTTCTTTATACCCCTTGTGGCAGTTCAGGCAGTCCGGCTGGTTTATCCAGGGGGAGCGGCCCTTTACCGCTTTCAACGAGTCCACGCTGCGGGGGGTCAGCAGGGAGATAAGGATATCAGCGCCGGGTTTGCCTGCTTCAAGCTCCTTTTTCAATAGGGCGGCCGCATGGTCTTCCAAATAGCCGTGGCACTCCACGCAAGTCACCTCCGTGCGGGCGTGTATGCCGCGTAAGGACTGGGAGTAGCCTTCCGCGTTGGTCGGATGGCAGGAAAGGCAAGCGTCTTCTTCCTTGTCACTCAAATAAACGGCATGAAGGCCGTGGATGGCCGCCGACACGTTGAGCAGCTTCTCTTTTCCCTTTACGCCCATGGCGGGGTCGCCGTGGCAGTTTTGGCAGACGATCTGCTCGGTCTCGGAACGCCTGGCCAAATCGCTGCGCATCTTGCGGTCATGCTTTTCCATCATGTCCTTGACCGTGGCCGCGGAAAGTCCGCCGCCGTTCAGGGCGCTGCCTCCGCCATGGCACTGCCCGCAACCCATCTCGGCCGATACCGCGGTGGTCAGCACTGTGGAGACCAGGGTTTGGCCGCTGGCCTTGTCTTTGGCGGTGATGCCGAACGCGGGATAGGGGCGTGCATCACCCTTTTGGTCAAAGGGCTCCAGGGCCAGGGGCGCGGATTCAAAAAGCCCGGTTTCCGCATTGAAGGTGAGCTTGCCGGAAGGCGCCCCCAGGTTTTTGAAATATTTTTGCAGCTCTTTCCAATAGCCCGGGGTGTGCAGCTTGTCCTGTGGGTCCAGGAGCAGGAACTCCAGCTCAACCCCTTCGGTTATCAGTTCGGGTAGTTCACCCACCTTGATCAGCTGAGCCCTGATTCTGCTGGGCGGGGTCAAAAGGGCCATCTTGCCCGGTGAGGCCACCTGAAAATGCATGCTCTGGTTGGTGGCTGCCAAAAGGATGTACTGGCTTTTGGTGATGGCCATGGAGGGCGGCTTTTTATCCGCACTTTGCTTGATCTTTTTTACTGCGGTCTGCGATGAAGCAAGTCTGAATTGCCTGGACGGCCTGCCCGGATAGACCGCCTGGAAGCTGAGCCTCGGATCGGCGGGGGCGAAGCGGAAGCTTGGGTCTCCGGCCGGCGCAGCCAGGCTGGTCTGCGAATGTCCGGCCGGAGACTGGGTTTTAGTTACGGAGTTTTTTTTTGGCCCAGCACTTCCACGAAATAAGTGGCCAGCGCGTTGCGCTCGGCTGCATTGCCCGGGAAGGGCGGCATGTACTTGTTCAGTTTGCCCATGCCGGACATGAAGCCCTCCAGGCCGTATACATCCTGGTATTTGGCGGTCCGGGGCAGGATATCGTTGAAGACTCCTCCCACCGAGTGGCAGGGCAGACAGGTTAAGCTGAACAGCTCTTTACCCGCGGCCAGCTTGTTTTCAGAGGTGATATTTTTGTGCGCCGCCCATTTTGCGCTCTTTAGCACCCCGGCCTTTTGCACCTTGGCCAGTTCGGTTTTGAGCACATTGTTGGAGTACATGTAATCCCCAATGATGTACGGCCTGCGGCTGGCCTCGCGGATATATTCAAAAGAGCCCATGTACATGAAGCCCAGCACCATAAGCGCAACCGAAAGGCCCACCTGCACCTTTTGGGGCAGTTTGATTATGGCCACCACCCCCAAGCCGAACAGGATGGGGCTGAGCCACAAAAAGGCCCTGAAGTAGGGCAGAATCTCCGGCGAGCCGCCCAGCACGAAGCCCTTGTGCAGCGCGGGCAGGGCTTCCAGATAGCCGTAGCCGGTGATCAGCACGCCTATGATGGGCAGGGCCAGCCAGATGGCGCACCAGCGCACCATGCGTTGTCTGAGCTCATCATCTTTGAGCCAGCTTGAGGTCAGCACCCCGTAGATGCCGGCCAGCACCAGGCATAGCGCGGTGCGGAAGGCCAGCGAGGACCCGAAGGTGGGATTGAAAAATCCATCCCAGAAGTTTTTGGTCTGAATCCAGTCACCCGGGGTGAGCATGAAAGTGATAATGCCGTTGATCAACACCAGGCTCAGCCAGGCCGCAATGAAATACACCCAGCCTACGAAGATATGCTTGCCGGGCTCCATGCGGTCAAAGGTGTGATAGTAGACATAAAGGGACACGATCTCCACAAAGAAGCACACCCATTCGGTCGCCCAACCCATCACGAAGGTGTGGATCATGAACGAGGTGGCGCCGGGGCTGTACACGCTTATGGCAAGCCAGATGCCCACTCCGGTCAAGGCTCCGGCCACCATGGTGAGCAGGAGGAAAAACCGGGTGTGGGTTTTGACATAGGCCAGCATGGCAAGGTCATTGTTTTTGCGGGCCCGCATTTCGCTCAAAACCAAAAATAGGCCGCCGCCCACCGCGAAGTGCGAAATAAACACGTGGGTGATTGCAATCAGGGCAATGAAGAATCCGCTTCCGGCCCAGCTTACTTCCCAGTACGGAAAATTCATTTGGCGGCCTCCTTTCCACTATTCACAGCAAGCTTGATCAGATAGACCACCATAGCCACACCTGCGATGAAGACCAGCACAAAAAGGACCGCCGGAGACATTTGTGACCTGATGGGCAAGGAGTCCAGGGTGAAGTAGGGCTTTAAGTAGGCCAGACGCACCGCCTCGCGCACCAGGGTCATGAGCACCACCGTGATCACCAGGCACCAGGTGGTGGGCCAGACTTCGCGGCTGAAAGCGAAGACGATGGAGGCGACCCCCAATAGCGCCGAAAGGGCCATGAGAAGCACCGCCCAGTTGCCGCCGCCAAAGGCACGGGCCATCACATCATTGGGAAGCAGGGCCATGAAAAGGCCGCCGGCCACAAAGTTGATTATGGTGGCCACGGCATAATAGTTGAGTCCGGTGTTGATGCGCTCTTGGGCCCCCTCGGGGTCCTTTTTGCGTTTCATGTGGGCCAGGATGGCCACGAACAAGCCGCCGCAGGCGACCGCCGAAAGCACAAAATGCAGATAGCGCGGAATCAAGGAAGAGTCCGCCCAGTTGATGATGCTGCCTCCTGGTTGTTTGAAGTACTCCGGCCAGTCCCGCACGCTTTGCATCAGGCTTATGTTGTTGGTGAAGAAAAAGCCCACCAGCAAAAGCAGCACCACCGCCAGGAGCAGGGGCCACAGCCGCGCACAGTCCAGTTCGCCATGATAAAAATAGTAATAGTAATAGGCGTAGTAAGCACCGATCAAAAGAGCGAAGATGGCCAGCCACTGCACCGCCATGAGCACCGTGGAAGTATAGAGGAACTGCCCGTACAGCACCTGGGCGAACAAAAGAGGCGCTACGCCGAGGTTTATGGTTAATGCAACCGTATAGGGAATTTTGTCGTACAGCTCTTTGCCGATGGGCGGCGGCGTGCTGGCTCCGCGTACCTTGATGGCCTCCATCATGACCACAAAGCCGCCGCCGAGCATGGCGTTCATGAAAAGCAAATGCAGTACAAACGTAAGCTGCAATAGAATCCAGAAAAATCCCGGAGCCAAGGGCAGGGGATCTGAAATGGGCACTAATTGTGCTAGGTCCATGGGCCTCCCCCTAGAGGGTTAGAACTTGGGTTAGACCGGTAATGGCGCTCATAACCGGCTGATTCCTTGATTTCACTCTGAAGCGGTTTCTTTTTGAATCACTCCGTCTAAACGATTTTGCTGGCTTGTGAAGATTATGTCAATATGCGAATGGCTATTAAGCCCACAAAGAAGGCGAACCGCCGTGCAAAAGCGGTTCGCCGCTGTGGTTTGACGGCGGATTAATCCATGAACGCCGTATTCATTATGCGGCCGGCGATCATATTGGCCCCCAGTTGGGTTGCGTCCAGGATATCCGAATCCTGCCAGCCCAGGGCCTTCAGGTCCGCGATATCCTCACGGCTCACGCTTTCGGGCTCCTTGACGGCCTTCAGCACAAAGTTCAGCATGGCCCTCTCATTATCCTCAATTGGCGCCGCACCGGGGTCTTTTTGCACTGCTGTAAGATCTTCATCCGTCATGCCGGCCCGTTTCAAAAGGGCGCCGTTGAACTGTTCGCACCAGTTGTGCCCGGCATGGCAGGAGACCAGGTAGCGGATCAGGGCTTGCAGCGGGAAGCTGAGGGCCTTATGCCCCATGTAGTATTGGAGAATGCCGCTCGTGGCCTCCATGATGCCCGGGCTGGCGCTGTACATCATCAGGGGCACCGGCACCGGCACGCCCTCGGGAAACAGGTCATAGGCCTGAGCTACGGTTCCGGTGGCTTCTTCGCGGGGCACGTGGCTTAGTCTAAACATGCATATCTCCTTGTTTGATGGATTGTCAGCCGGCCAAAGAGACGATCAGTGCTGAATAATAGACCGGTCTACTGTAATTCGGGCCATACAAACACCGATTCCGGGGTCTGGCTCGAATCAGGGTTTCACTTCAGCAAGTTGTCAAATACCATGCGGTCAAAAAGCTCCATGGGTCCGGGGCCTTTTTCCACCTTCATCAGGATCAGGCTGCCTTCCCAGGCGCTGATCAAAAAACGGGCGAGTGCATCGGGATCATGTCTGGGTGAAAGTTCACCGGCTTCCTGGGCGTTGCGCAGGCACCGGGCCGTGGCTTGGATCATGCCCTGGATGGCGTCGGAGAGGCTCTTTCTGAAGGCCGGGTTCAGGTCGCTCATCTCCTGGGCCAGGTTGCCCACCGGGCAGCCGCGCTCAAAGTCATGCTGGGCGAAATAATCCAGAAACCAGGCAAAGACTTTGCGCAGGCGCATAAGATGGGGAAGGGACTGGTCGTCCAAAAACTGCATGGCCATCCGGCCGAAAAGTTCCCGGAAATGATCAATCAGGGCCAGGCCGAAATCGTCTTTGCTCTTGAAATAAAAATAAAAAGAGCCTTTGGGCACCCCGGCTGCGCGGAGCACCTCCGATATGCCGGTATGGTTGAATCCTTGGCTATGCACCAATACCGCGCCCGCTTCCAAAATCCTGTGTCTGGTGGATATCTTCATTGAGTTTTCCCGCTTGAGATAGACCAGTAATAGACCGGTCGTCTAGCGAGGTCAACCACAAAATGTGTAAACCCTGTGCCACGGCAACACAATACTTTGCAAATTGGCGGCCGGGGATTACACTGGGAGCATGTGTGGAAATGAGCTACCATTCGGACCCAATGCGGCCATAGTGCTGCAAAGGCGCTATCTGCTTCGGGATGACGGCGGCCAGGTGGTGGAGACTCCTCACCAAATGCTGGAGCGGGTGGCCCAGGCCGTATCTCTGGGAGAGCTGGCCTTTGGCAGCCAGATCCTGGCCACCGGATTTGAACGCCGTTTTTTTGAGCTCATGGCCCAGGGGCTGTTTTTGCCCAACTCCCCAACCTTGATGAACGCGGGCAAAAAACTGGGCCAGCTTTCGGCCTGTTTCGTACTGCCCGTGAAAGACAGCCTGGAAAGCATCTTCGACACCCTCAAACAAAGCGCCCTGATTCACAAATCCGGCGGAGGCACCGGGTTCAGCTTTTCCCGCCTGCGCCCCGAGGGGGACCGGGTCGCCACCACCAGCGGGACCAGTTCCGGACCCCTCAGTTTCATGGATGTCTTTGACACCGCCACCGAGGCGGTGAAGCAGGGCGGTGCCCGGCGCGGGGCCAACATGGCCATGCTTTCGGCCAGCCATCCCGATATTTTGCAGTTCATCAAGGCCAAGGGGGATCTGGGGCGTTTTAAAAATTTCAACCTGTCGGTCATGGCCGACGATGATTTCATGGAGCGGGCGCGGGCCGGAAAGCCTTGGGAGCTGATCAATCCCAGAAGCGGTCGGGTGGAAAAGACCGTGGATGCCGCCGAACTGTTTGATCAGCTGGTGGAGGCGGCCCATGCCACCGGGGACCCCGGTCTGGCTTTTTATGACGCCATAAACCGGGCCAACCCCTTGCCCGTCATGGGTCCCTTGGAGGCGACCAACCCCTGCGGCGAGCAGCCGCTAATGCCCTACGAATCCTGCAACCTGGGCTCTTTGGTGCTGCCCAGGTTCCTTAAGGGCGGGCGGATAGACTATGCCGCCCTGGAAGAGGCCGCCGCCCTGGCGGTGCGGTTTCTGGATGACGCCTTGGAGGTAAACCGTTTCCCTCTAAGGCGTGTGGCCCAAGCCACCCTTTTCACCCGCAAGATCGGTCTGGGGGTGATGGGGTTTGCGGATCTTTTATGCAGCCTGGGCATCCCATATGATTCTGATGAGGCCGTAAGTCTGGGCGGGAGCATTATGGAGCGCATACGGGCTGCGTCCCGGGAGGCCTCCCGGCAGCTGGGCAAGGAAAGGGGGAGCTTCCCGGCTTTTGAGCGCAGCCTGTTTGTGGGCCGGGACGAAAAAACCATGCGCAACGCCACCGTCACCACCATAGCCCCCACCGGCACGCTCTCTTTGCTCATGGGGTGTTCGGCGGGCATAGAGCCGCTGTTCGCCCTGGTGCACATGAAAAAGGTGCTGGAGGGTGAAAAGCTGGTGGAATATCACCGGGGGTTTCTTGAGCTGCTCAAGAAAAATAAGCTGGACACCCCCCGCAACCTGGAAGCCCTCAGGCAAAGCGGGAGAGCCGGCAGCATCAGCGGCCTGAATCCGGATGACGCCCGCGTATATAAAACCGCCCACGAGCTTGAGCCCATCAGCCATCTCAAGGTGCAGGCCGCCTTCCAGGCCCATACCGACAACGCGGTGAGCAAGACCATTAATCTGCCCGCCGAGGCGGATAAAGACATGGTGCGGGACATCTATCTCAAGGCTCACGAGCTGGGGCTCAAAGGCGTGACCGTATTTCGCAGCGGTTGCCGAGGTGAACAGGTCTTGCAGCTGTTGTCCACCATGCCCAAACCCGCGCCCGGCCTGAGCCCCGCCGGCGCCGCCTGTCCGGATTGCGATTAGATATAAACGGTTCGGGGCTCCCTTGGCTGTTACATTTGTTTGGGAAACGGCCGGCGGCCAGTCGCCAATTTTTTAAATGAGTATATAGTTAGAGCTTGATTTTTCTTAATGGGTCAAAGGAGGATTGTCATGACCCAAACAAGCGAAACCTTGCCCATGCCCAATGTCAAGGAGCTAAGGATCCTTGCCCGGGAGCTTAAGGTGAAAAACTATTCCCGCATGCGCAAGGATCAGCTGGTCTGGGCGGTGCAAGAGGCAGAAGGCAACACGCCCTGCTACAAAAAAATCTCCGACTGCCGGGTCATGGACTGTCTGTTCAGGGGGGAATGCCAAACCCAGTAGGGGTTTTTACAAAAAGGCTTGTCTGCCTGATCAACAGGAAGGCCCGCCGGTTTCCGGGGGATGTCAGGAAACAAACTCCACAACCAGCTCGGTTTCCTTTTCCCCGGCCAGCCAGCCCAAACCGGCGAATTCCCGCGGGCTCAAGACTTTTCCGTCCAGTTTGGCCTGGCGGCACAAGTCCCAGAACGAAGCCGGACGGCCATTGAACAGGTTTGAGGCTTGGGCCTTATCCATGGCCACCCCCCGGCCCAGGATGACCGGAGCCAGGTCCGAAATCAGCAGGTTGAATACTTTGATGGTTAGCTTGGCCCATTCTGAAGGATCATCAACCTTGGTCTCGTCGTGGGTGATTCCCCCCCTGAATGCGCCCAAATGGCCTCCCCGGCGCAGGGTGGTTCCGGCCAGCCCGGGCATGGCGGCTGAAAGGGTCAATATATCTCCGGCATGCAGGGTGCTTGATTCGGGTTTGTCCACCACCTTGCCGTTGACAAATATGGTCTGCACCCGGCTGTCCAGATAATCCTTGGGGATTCCCAGTTGATCGCAAACCAGTTCCGTCACGCTGCAGCCCGGCTGAAACCAGATATCCATCCCTTTTTGCAGTTGCAGGGCAAAGCCGCTCAGGGCTGATGATTCCATGTTCAAATATGCTTTCATGGCCTTTTCCCCTATTCCAAGATGTATATAACAGGCTGGAATTATACCCTAAAGCAATGCCACGTCCAGGCATGGCCCGGCGCGCCCATGTTTACAGGGGAAATAAATCCCCTTCCCAGCCGAACCGGTCCAGATCCACCTTTCCCTTGAGATCGAACTCCACACCCTCTTCCTCCAGCCACTGGCGCTGGATATTCACCCCCTCGCCCCGGGAGCCCTGGCTGATGCGCCCCTGGGCATTGATCACCCGGTGCCAGGGCACATCCCGCTCCGAAGGCAGATTGCGTAAGGCGTAACCCACCAGCCTGGCCTGGCCCCCCAGTCCGGCCACCCGGGCAATCTGGCCGTAGGTGGCCACCATGCCGGATGGAATCCGCTCCACCACCGCATAGATTTTTTCATACAGCCCGTTTTTTTTAGAAGCCATTGAATCCCTCCACTTGGCGCATGGCTGCCGCCTGGCCCGGGTTGCGCCCCCGTTCGGGGGGTATCAGAGCCGTTTAAACAGCTCCTGCCACTTTTGCTGGAATTTGCGCCGGTTTTCGGCATACACCCGGCCCAGGACCACATCCCGGCCAAAGTAGTTGATCACCCTGTCCCCGCTGTCCGCCGAGACCCCCCAATGGTGCTCAAAGCCCTGAACCGGCACCGTGTAGCAGGCCAGTCCGGCCTGGATTATCTGCAGGCCCATGTCCCATTCCTCGAACTGGCAGGGGCTGTAGCGGATGTCAAAAGCCAGCTTGTGCTGCAAATAGAGCTGATGATTCAGGCAGAACCAAAAACCCGAAACATCATGGGTGCGCACCGCCTGGTCAAATTGGCCCTTTTGGAAATAGCGCTGAGGCTTCATTTCTTTGAAATCCAGGATAGAGCCCTGGGGGCCCACCATCACCGCCTTTTCCAGGCCGAAGAGCCATCTTTCCAGCTCCAGGACGGCTTCGGGCTCCACATGCATGTCGGCGTTCATGATGTGCAAGGCCCGGCCCTCGGCCAGGTTGACCCCCAGGTTCCAGGAACGGGCCACCCCGGCGTTCTGGCTGTTGTAGCAAAAACGGGTGATGCGGGGATGGTCTTTGAGCCGCTCGAACACCTCCGGGCTGTTGAAGATGCAGATAACCTCGCCCTCCACCCCGGCAAGGTCATCCAGAAGAGTGAGGATGTTGTATTCGCTGTGGTCTGAAAAATCCAGCACCGGGGTGATGATGCTGCGGGCGGTGGGGGATTGGTCCGGGCTCATGGCCGGTGCTCCTTGATTCAGGTTTGGGTGTAGCGGTTCAGGATGCCCAGGATATTTTGCAGATAGTCCTCATAGGCGTAATTCCGGGCTACAAAGTCCCGGTATGCTTTGGAGTCATACGGGGCCCCAGTGATGCGTTCAACGAAATCATCAATGCTGTTGAACAGATATTCAGCCGGATAGAGCTGTTCGGCCCCGAAAAAGTTATGTATCACCGGCATGATGCCCCGGGCCATGGCCTCCCGTACGCACATGGGGCCGCTCTCCAGGGGGCTGGTGACAACCAGGTATTGTTTGTCATCCAAAAAAGACTCCACGTCATCCACCCAGCCGTGGAACTCGACCGCATCTGCCAGGCCGAGGCGGCTGATAATGTGATGCAGATAAAACTCATAGCGCTTTTGCTGGATGTTACCGGCCAGGTGCAGCCTGTAGCGCTGATCTTTTTTATGAAGCTGCTCGAAACAGTGCATCAGCAGCATGGGGCCTTTTTTGTAATTGATGTTACCCACAAAAGCCAGGTTGGGGCCGTGGGTGCGCTCTTTGTAGCTGAAGCGCTCCAGGTCCACCCCTATGGGCACCGTGTGCAGATTGGTCTGCTGCGCAAGGCCGGGCATGCGTCCGAGCAGAATATCCCTTATGTGGGGGGCCACGAAAATCAGGTCATCCACATTGGCCCAGTTCATGCGCAAGGGCTCGTCGTACCAGGCCTCCACCGCATGCAGCCTGCAGATTACCCGGCATTTCCAGGCGTACCGGGATATCTGCACCGCCCAGGGCCCGCACCATTCCAGCCAGCATACATCGGTCCAGTTCATCAGCTCCTGCACCGGCTGGGTCTCGAAGCGGTCCAGGCTGCGGATCTGGTGCCCCGCGGCCGCAAGGCCGCGTTCCAGGTCGCCCAAAAAGGAGTCCATGCCGTCTTGCGCTATGAAGGCTATGTTCAAAGTATGCGTTGCTCCCTTGGCGGGCAAGTAGCCCTTTAGTCATGCGGGCCGGCCGCCGGGCCCCATGGCGGATCAATCCCTGATCAGCACCTCGCGGGGCTTGCTGCCGTCGCTGGGTCCCACGATTCCCTCCCGCTCCATGCGTTCGATCATGCGGGCCGCGCGGTTATAGCCCACCCTCAAGCGGCGCTGCACATAGGATATGGAGGCCTGGCCGCTTTGGGTGACCACGCTGACGGCCTGGGGATAGAGCGCGTCCGCCTCTTCTTCGAAATCGCCCGCCTGGTCTTCATCCTCCGTGGTCTGGACGATGCGCTCATCATAGTCGGGCCGTCCCTGGGCCCGCAAAAATTCGGCCACCTGCTCGATCTCATTGTCAGTGACCAGAGCGCCATGCAGCCGGGTGATTCCGGCGGTGCCCGGCGGCATGAAAAGCATGTCTCCCTTGCCCAGAAGATGCTCGGCCCCCTGCTGGTCCAGTATGGTGCGGCTGTCCACCTTTTGGGAAACCTGGAAAGAGATGCGGGCCGGGAAGTTGGCTTTGATCAGGCCGGTGATCACATCCACGCTGGGCCTTTGGGTGGCCACCACCAGGTGTATGCCCGCGGCCCGGGCCTTTTGGGCCAGGCGGGTGATCAGGGTCTCCACTTCCTTGGAGCTTACCATCATCAGGTCGGCCAGCTCGTCGATCACAATCACCACATAGGGGATGGGCTTGTAGCTATCCGGGTCGTCCGGGTCCAGGATGGCGGCCAGGCGGTCGGTGATGCCCTGCTCCTCCAGACGCTGGTTAAAGGAGGTTATGTGCCTCACCCCGGTGGCGGCCAAAAGCTCATAGCGCCTTTCCATCTCCTGCACCGCCCACCTGAGGCCCGCGCAGGCCTGATCCGGATCGCTGATCACCGGATAGAGCAGGTGGGGGATATGGTTATAGGGCGAAAGCTCGATGCGTTTGGGGTCCACCATCAAAAGCCGCACTTGGTCCGGGGTGGCCCGGTAGAGCAGGGAAAGCACCAGGGTGTTCACGAACACGCTTTTGCCCGAACCGGTGGCCCCGGCGATAAGCAGATGGGGCATGCGCGAAAGGTCGTCCACCACCGGCATGCCCAGGATATCCTTGCCCAGCGCCACGCAGAGATGGGATTTGGCCTCCAGGTACACCGGCGAGGCCAACAGCTCGCGCAGATACACGGTTTCCCGCTGGGGGCTGGGGATCTCTATGCCGATCACATCCTTGCCCGGTATGGGAGCCACGATGCGCACCGAGCGGGCTTTCATGTTCAAAGCCAGGTCGTCGCTCAGGCCGGAAACCTTGCTGATCTTGATCCCCGGAGCGGGCTTGAATTCATACATGGTCACCACCGGGCCCGGGGCCACGGCCACAACCTTGCCCTTTACCTTGAAGTCCTCGAGCTTTTCCACCAAAAGACGGGAGTTGTCCCGCAATAGATCATCATGTTCAGCGGTTCGCCTGTGCCGGGCCTCCTGCATGAAAGATATGCCCGGCAAGGTGAACTGGCTGTCTTCGGGCTTTTCCGGAGGCATCTCTTCATCGGTAAGAGTCGCGGGTTCTTCCAGCCTGGGCCGGATAACCGGACCATCCTGCCCGGGCAAAGGCTGATCCGGGGGTTCTGGGCCGGCTTGGGCCCCGGCTTGGGGCGCGGGTGGTTCTGGGAATCCGGCGGGGGCGGAATCCTCTTCCATGCCCTGTTTGGCCGGATCAAACTCCAGGTCCACCTCCGGGTCCAGTGGCACCGGAGCATCTATCAGAATATCCACAACCGGGTCATGGTCCGCATCCAGGCCAAGACCGTCACCCCCACCCAGGCCATGCTGGGGCGGAGGCGGAGTGGCTTCGTGCGGGGATATTGTATCGGCGCTTTTGCCGTCTGTGACCGGCTCCTCTTCGGCCAGCTCCTCTTGTTCCTGCTCTGAGATTGCGGATTCTATCTCCTCCGGGCTGGGCTCCAGATAGGGGCCCAAGACCGGCCAGGCCGCCCAAACCGTAGCGGCCAGGCCGCCCGCCGCGATCAGGCCGGGGATGCTCCAGGCCAGGGGGCTGCCGCCTTGGCGGAATAACCCCAGGGCGATGGCCGCACCGCCGGCCCCGCCCAGTCCCAAATGGGTCCACACCAGGCCGAACATGGCCCCTGTGGCCAGGATGAGCCACAGGCTGCCGCAGCCCAAGGCCAGCCAGGAAGTAGTCCGGCGCACCTTGATCAGCATCAATCCGGCCAGCAGCAGGGTCCAAACCAGCCACCATGCCCCCAAACCGGCCGCGGAATAAAGAAACACCGCGGCGGCCGCCGCCCAGGCGCCCATGAAATGGTTGGTGATATTATGACTTTCTGCATTCAATACCGCCGGGATGCCACCGGCCAGAACCAGGATCAGGGTTATCCCGCCCAGCCACACCAACAAAGCGCCGCCCAGCCAGGGCAGGCTTTCGGGACCGGTCTGGATATAATTCAAGAGCTTCTTGCCCCCGGATGTGGGATCAATACTCATCGGGCTTCACCGCCTAGCATCTCGGCCACCTTTTGTCTGACCTGTTGGGCCAAATCGCCCCGGTCTTTCATCTTCATGCCCAGGGTGGGAATGGGTTCGGCAAAAATCATCTCGACCGGTCCGGGCCTGATCATCAGCCTGTGGGGGGGCATCACTTGATGGAGCCCCTTTATGGCCACCGGGATAACCGGCGCTTCGGCCTTTATGGCCAGGGAAAGGCCGGCTGACTTGAACTCGCCCAGGCTGCCGTCCTGGCTGCGGGTGCCTTCCGGAAATATCACCACGCTGGCCCCCCCGGAAATGCGGGCGGCCGCGTCCTGCACGCTTTGCATGGCTGCGCGGCGGTCCGAACGGTCCAGGGGAATGTAGCCCATGCTGGCCATGGCTGGGCCGAATAAAAAAATCTTGAACAGCTCTTTTTTGGCCAACCAGCGGAAGTTGGAAGGCAGAACCGACTGCAAAAAAGGTATGTCCAGGGCGGAAATGTGATTGCTGGCGAACACGTAGGCCACTCCGGGCTGAATGTTGTTCCGGCCCGTCACCTTTAAAGAACATCCGGTGCCCCAGGCCAAAGTCCTGGCCCAGGTACGGGGGGCCCACTGGGCCTTGTCCTGGGGCTGTCCCAGTTTGATGACCAGCCAGGATATGAAAGAAAACAACGCGGTGCTGAACAAGGCCCATATGGCGAACCAGATCGACCACAGGACCCTGAGTGGTGCTGTCAAAGGAAATCTCCCGGTGCAAAAAAGCCCCTAAGTTTGCTGAACACCAGCCACATTCCATGGCTGCTCCTGAGCAAAGATTGCATGCCTGAGCAGATTGGTCAAGAGTCAGGGGGAACTTGCGGGTTTTGGGGGGCCTGTGCTAGAGTCAGGCTGATTGAGCCAAAGCGTGGAATTGGTGGATCAGGGGGGTGGCCGGTGGTGGCCAGAGGACTGCCATACTGGAAATAACATCAGTTATTAGCAATAATATCAATAATATGGAGAAACATATGGCACGCGGGGTAAACAAGGTAATTCTGGTTGGCAATCTGGGTGCCGACCCCGAGTTGAAATACACCACCAGCGGTACGGCGGTATGCACCTTCCGCCTGGCGACTGGAGAAGCGTTTAAAAACGCACAGGGTGAATGGCAGGAGCGCACCGAATGGCACCGGGTGGTGGTTTGGGGCAAGACCGGCGAGAACTGCGCCAACTACCTCAGTAAAGGCCGCCAAATTTATCTTGAAGGCCGTCTGCAGACCCGTACCTGGGATGACCAGGAAGGCAACAAGCGCTACATGACCGAGGTGGTGGCCCGGGATGTGCAATTCTTGGGCGGCGGCCAGCAAGGCGGCGGCGGGGGCGGCCAGCAGGGCGGAGGCTATGGAGGCGGCGGCCAGCAGGGCGGAGGCTATGGAGGCGGCGGCCAGCAGGGCGGCGGAGGCGGCGGTGATTTCGGCGGGCCTCCGCCCATGGATGACGACGACATACCGTTCTGATTGATAAATCAGCAGCCCGCAACCGGGGCGTTCATCATGATCGGGCGTCTATTGATAAATCCTGCACGGCATTCGGCTCAGGTTTTCAATATGCGCCCGGTTCAGTTTGGTCAGCCACGGCGTTGCTTTTTGATGCGCGGCAACCGGATTCGGATCACAATTGCACTTTCCCCGGGGCGCTGAAGCCGAAGGGTCTGGTCAAGCGGGGTGGAAAAGTTCATAATGTGATTGATTTGTTTGCCTGAAACCGGATTGAGACGCCATGAATCAAGCCAGCCCGGCCATAACGGCCACATCCCCTCAAAGCTCCAAATACCGGGTGCTGGTTCTGGATGATGAATGGTCAACCCTGGAACGCATCAAGTCGGTATTGGAACCCGACTACAAGGTCACTCTGGCCGGCCGGGCTGCCGAGGCGGCCAAGCTGATGGCAAAAAGCCAGTTTCATGTGGTGCTGAGTGATGTGCGCATGCCGGATCAGGACGGTTTGGCCCTGGTAACCGAACTGAAAAAGGAGTACCCCAACACCCAGTATATTTTGATGACCGCGTTCAGCGATATTGAAGACACCATTACGGCCCTGCGCCTGGGCGTGGCCGATTATTTGCGCAAGCCTTTCAGCAAGGGCGAAGTGCTGCACGCCGTTAACCGCTGCCTGGAAAGACGCCGCCTGGAAGAGGAAGTGGCCATCCTGCGCCAGGAGCATGGCGGCGATTTGCCCGGGATAATAACAGCCGACACCCGCATGCAGCATCTTTGCCGCCTGGCCCGCACGGCAGCGGCCACGGACGCCACCATACTGATCAGCGGTGACACCGGCACCGGCAAAGGGATGATGTCCCAAGGCATCCACGAAGTGAGCCATAGGCGCCACCGGTCCTTGGTGGTGATAGACTGCACCAGCATGCCGGCCACCCTTATTGAAAGCGAGCTTTTCGGGCATGAACGCGGATCGTTCACCGGGGCGGTGAACCGCAAGCTGGGCAGGGTTGAGACCGCCCAGGGCGGCACTTTGGTGCTGGATGAGGTGGGGGAGATGCCTTTGGCTCTTCAGCCCAAATTGCTTAGATTCTTGCAGAATTTTAGTTTTGAGCGGGTAGGGGGCACCAAACGCCTGGAGGCGGATGTTCGGGTGATCGCCTGCACCAACCGCGACTTGGCCCAAGCTGTGAAAGACGGTGTATTCCGCCAGGATCTGTTTTACCGGCTGCATGTAATCCATGTGCCTTTGCCCCCATTAAGAGAACGCAGCCAGGATATTTTGCTTTTGGCGGAAAGTTTTTTGAAGAAATACGCCGCAAAATACAACCGTCCGGTGCATTCGATGAGCAAAAACGCCCAGGCACAGCTCATGGCGCATCCCTGGCCGGGTAATGTGCGGGAGCTGGAGCACTGCATGGAGCGGGCGGTGATACTCTGCTCCAACAACAGGCTGGACCGTTTCGAGCTGTCGGATTACGGCGCCTCTGATACGCCCCTGGCCGGGCAGCCGTTGGGATGGAACTCCCGGCCTGATTCGGCCCCGCCCGATCAGGGTTCAAACCCGGCCCCGCCCGGCATGGGGGAGGACTTGCCGTTTTCCATGGATATGCCTCTGAATGAATATTTAACCAAATGCGAGAGACTTTTCTTGAGCGAGGCGCTCGGTAAAAACCAGGGCAATATAGGCCAGACCGCCAAGGATTGCGGCATCAATCCCAAAACTCTGTATCTGAAGATGAACCGTCATTCCCTGCGCCGTCAAGATTTCAAGGCGGCCCCCCCAAAGAAATCCACATAAAATACCCTCCGTGCATCCGATGTGCTTTTTTTCCGTTTTGTGCTTAATATGTAATTATATGTTCTTCTTGGCGTCATAAAGTCAAAAGCGTTTTTTGAGTGGGGTCTTAACCCACTGAAATAAAGCAGACTTATCGGCGCAACCCATGCGGGCGCCGCAGCAGGGAGGAAATAAAATGAAAGCCATGAAAACCATGGTGGTGGTGATTATGTTGAGCGCGGTTTTGGCTCTGTCGGTCGTCGGTTGCGCCTCGCGGGCCGGCTATCAGGGCGCCGCAGTGGGAGCCGGAGTCGGCGGGGCTGCCGGAGCCCTGTTGGATAGACACAACCGCTGGCGCGGCGGCGTGATCGGCGGCACCCTGGGCGCAATACTGGGCGGCAGTCTGGGAGAAATCAGCAACCGGGCCGCTTATGAATCAGCCCAAACCAACCGGCCCGTGGCCTATACCAACCAAAACGGCAGCCAGCGGGTTGTGGCCCAACCGATGTACACCAGGGGCAATTGCCGCCTGGTGCGTGAAAAGCATTATGAAAACGGTGAATTGATTCGAACCACCGAGCGTGAAATCTGTCAGTAAAACCTTAGAGATATATTATTTGGGCGGGGCCTTTACTAAGCCCCGCCTTTGCTTTATGCTTGGCGGTTGATTGGCGCACGCTTTGGCATGGGAGGGGCCTCCCCGCGTTGCGCCCTAACGCCCAGCCAAGCAGGAGCCGTTATGCCGCCAAAGAGCATCGCCCCGAAAAAAGCCGACCCCGAATCAGCCGCACATCATGGCGGCGATATCTGGGGGGCCAGCCGCGACCTGGAATTTGCCGTGGGGGACATATTGGACCTGTCCGCCTCGCTCAATCCCCTGGGGCCGCCCGAGGGTCTGCATGAGGTGATTCTCGACGCACTCCGGAGCATTTGCCACTATCCGGACCGCAGCGCCCTGGGGCTGCGCCGGGCCTTGGCCGGGTGGCTGGACCTGGAGCCCGGCTGCATCTTGCCCGGCAACGGCTCCACTGCCCTGATCCAGCTTGTGACCCGGGCCCTAAAACCCGAAAACACCGTGATCTTCTCTCCGGCCTTTGGCGAGTTTTACCGCGCCCTGGAGCTGTCCGGCTGGAATTATCACGCCCATTACATGGCAGAGAGCCGGGCTTTTGCGCCCTCCATGGAAGATTTGGAAGCCGCCTGGGAACGGGAACCGGATTGCCTGATCATGACCAATCCCATCAGCCCGTCAGGCTCCCTGGCTGATGAACCGGTGCTGAATGCGGCCTTTGAACAGGCCATGGCCCGCAATGCCTGGCTGATCCTGGATGAAGCCTTTATTGATTTCGCCCCAGGCAGGGCCCGCGCCTGGTCAGTCCCCAGAATCCGTCAATACCCCCGCCTGGTGGTACTGCGTTCACTGACCAAATTCTATTGCCTGGCCGGGCTGCGCCTGGGGTTTTTGATGGCCGACCCCGGAACGGTGGAGCAGCTGGCCCCTTGGGGAGAACCCTGGTCGGTGAACACCCTGGCCCAGGCTGCGGGCGCTTTTTGCGTGATGCAAGAAGACTATGCCCGTCTGACCCGGGAGATGGTGAGCCAGTGGCGCGATGACATGGCAGGACGGCTGCGGGCTTTGGGCATGGAGCTGTACCCCAGCCAGGTGAACTATCTGTTGATGCGCATGCCCCACGGGGCTGTTTCGGCGGGGGAACTGGCCCGGGTCTGCTTCCCCCGGGGAGTGCTTTTACGGGACTGCGCTTCTTTTGAAGGCTGCACCGAACGTCATCTGCGCATCGCGGTATGCGCGCCTAAGGATCAAGAACGGCTGTTTGCTTTGCTTAAAAGCATATTGAGCTGATCAACCCGCGATAGATTTATCCGCCTCAGGCGCAACCCGTCTGCACCCGGATGTCAGCTTGCAATTCCTATCATTATGCTTATCTTTTTGGTGGTGATTATCACCTTAATTCAAAAAGTGAGGCATATCATGCTGACCATAAGCGAAGCGGCTCAAGAATTTGTACGGGATACCCTGGCCCAGGAAAACCTCAAAGCTCCGGTGCGGATTTTTCTGCACGACGAGGGCGGATGCGGAGGACCCAAGCTGGCCCTGACGGTCAGCGAGGAGGATGCGGAAGATTCCGTGTTTGAACTGGGTGGGCAGACCTATCTTTTAAATGACAACCTGTACGAGCTGTGCGGAGATGTGGAAGTGGACTATGTGGATGACGGCATCCGCAAGGGATTCATTATCTCCAGTGAAAAGGAATTCGCCCAGCATGGCGGCTGCGGCAGCTGCTGCGGCTGCTGATTTACACCCAGGCGCTCATCCCGATGGCCGCATATCCTTTATCACCAGCTCCACCTGGCGTCCCATGAAATTGGAAACGCGGGGATAGGCCGCCAGGTCCAAATGAGCGTCCAGTTTTGGTTTGCGCTCCGCCAAACCGAATCCGATTGCAGGCATGCGGGCGCCGCCATGGCTCAGTTCAAGTTTGAGGTGATCGCCTCCCACCACGGTGCTCCGCAGAACCCGCACCCCCGACACCAAAATCAAGGGCTCGGGGTTGTCCTGGCCAAAGGGGGCCAGGCGGCTGAGGGTGCCCAGGCCGCCCGCTTTCAGTTCGGCCAGGCTGGTTTGCACTTCCAAGGTGAACGGCGGCACTTCCAGCTCGCCGCCGTGCTGGGATCGGGCGGCTTGGTCCAGGGCCAGGGCCAGGTCCGGGATGGCATCGGTGTGGGCCGATGCTCCGGCGGCCAGGGCATGGCCGCCATAGGTAATCAGATGGGAGGCGCAGTCGGCCAGGGCTTTTTGCAGATGCAGGCCGGGAAGGCTGCGGCCCGAGCCGTAGGCCTTTCCGTTCTCTATGGCAAAAAGCATCACCGGGCGCTTTATGCGCTCCACCAGCCGGGAGGCCACAATGCCCAGCACCCCCCGGTGCCAGCCTTTTTTGGCCAGGCAGATCAGCGCGGTGTCCTCTGCGCCGGGGCTGGATTCCAAGTCATTCAGGGCCTGCTCGAAAACCCAGGTCTCCACCTCGCGGCGGCGCTGGTTCAGCTGGTCCAGGCGCGAAGCCAGAAACATGGCGTCTTTTTCATTTCTGGCCAGCAAAAGGCGCAGGGCGTCATCCGGCGAATCCATGCGCCCGGCCGCGTTTATGCGCGGCGCAAGCCCGAAAGCCAGGTCGCGGGCATCCAGCGGAGTGCGCTGTCTGGCCACAAGCGACAGCGCCTTAAAACCGGGGCGTCGCATCTGGTTCAGCACCTGCACGCCCTCGCGCACCAAGATACGGTTGCAGCCTATAAGGGGCACCACGTCCGCCATGGTGCCCAGAGCCACCAAGTCCAGGCTGTGCCGCAGGTTGGGCATGGGATGGGTAGCAAAATAACCCGCATCCTTGAGCGCGGCCCTGAGTCCGGCGGCCAGATAAAAGGCCACCCCCACCCCGGCCAGGTGGCAGGAATGCCCGCAGCCCTCCTGCTGGGGATTGATCAGGGCCTGGGCACGGGGAAGCTCGCCGGGGGGTATCTGGTGGTGATCCGTGACCACCACCTTCATGCCCAGATGCCGGGCCATGGAGACCCCTTCCAGGTCCGAAGTGCCGCAGTCCACCGTGATGACCACCTGGGCTCCGGCCTGGGCCAGCCGCCGGGCGGCCTCGGGTGAAAAGCCATAGCCGTCTTCCATGCGGTGGGGCAGGTCCCAGGTAACCTCCACCCCGGCGCTGGTCAAAAAATCCACCATGAGCGCGGTGGAGGTTACCCCGTCCGCGTCATAATCCCCGGCAACTCCGATCACCTGGCCGGCCAGGATCGCCGGCACCAGCACCCCAAGGGCTTCATCCAGCCCCATGAGCCCTTCGGGGCCGGGCAGGCCGGAAAGGCTGGATTCCAAAAAGTCCCGGGCCTCGGCCAGATCGGACAGCCCCCGGTGGCAAAGCACCTGGGCCGCCCAGGCAGGCAGGGTCAGTTCCTTGGCCAGGGCCAGGGCCGCTTTGGGAGTGGGCTCCAATAGCCGCCAGTTTGAATTGTGACTTTGTTGCAACATGAGGCTACTATATAGAGGGCTGAGAGCAGGGTCAAGCGCCATATATGGTGAATTGCCCTGGAGCCGTTTATGGCGGATACTAGCCACTGATACCAGCCAGCCCCGGCTGGACAATATTCATGAAACACCGTTTTGTTTCGGAGGCTGATATATGCTGCTTGACGCCCTGGCCGAGAAATTCCATCTGTACCCCCCGCAACTGAGCGAGGCCCCCCTGAAAGAGGACCATGTGGTTGACGCCACGGTAGCAGGTTTCAAGGCTGCGGCGGCGGCCTGCGGGATTCGCAAGGACGGCCGCGAAGACCTGGCCTTGATTGCAGCGGAAAAACCGGTTAACGCCGGGGCCGTATTCACTCAGAACAAACTGGCCGCAGCCCCGGTGGTGGTGAGCCGCCGCCATGCCGCCTCGGGCAAGGTGCGGGCCATCCTGGCCAACAGCGGCAATGCCAACGCCGCCACCGGCAAGCCCGGCCTGGAGGCCTGCGAAAAGACCGTGACCGCCGCGGCAGAGTCTCTGGGCTGCCAGCCCATGGAGATGCAGGTCTGCTCCACCGGGGTGATAGGCCAGGTTTTGGACCCGGACAAAATCGTCAAGGCTCTGCCGGATCTATTGGCCGCCTTGAGTGAAGACAATCTGAAAAGCGCGGCCCACGCCATCCGGACCACGGACGTAAATATGAAAATGGCCCAGGCCAAGGCCACCGTGCATGGAAAGGAAATCACCCTGGTGGGGTTCTGCAAGGGCGCGGGCATGATCCGGCCCGACATGGCCACCATGCTGGCCTTCATCCTGACCGATGCCGCCGCCACCTCCCAGGCCCTGCAGACCGTGGTGGAGACCGCGGCCAAGGTGAGCTTCAACCGCATCACGGTGGACGGCGACACCTCCACCAATGACACCTTGCTGCTGCTGGCCAGCGGCGAGGCCGGAAATAAGGAGCTGGCGGCCAATGATCCCCAACTGGTCGGCCTGGCCGAAGCGGTGGTCAATATCTGCCAGGAACTGGCCGCCATGATAGCGGCCGATGGGGAAGGGGCCGGACACCTGGTCCTTGTCCGGGTGGCGGGCGCACCCAGCCGGGAGGCGGCCCGGGAATACTGCTATGCCGTGGCTCATTCGCCTTTATGCAAGACCGCTCTGGCCTCCGGCGATCCCTATTGGGGACGTTTCTTGAGCGCCATTGCCGCAGAGGCCGGACGCCGGGGGCGTCCCTTTGAGCAGGAGAAATGCAGCGTGGCCATAGGCGATGCAGTGATTTGTGAAAAGGGGCAATGGACGGGTGAGCAGGCCGAGAGCCAGTGCGTTGAAATCATGAAGAAACCGCGCTATGCCATAAACATTGATCTGGACTATGGCCCGGAAACCTATTGGCTGCTCACCACAGACCTCGACCACGACTATGTGTCACTGAACATCGACTACAGGTCCTGACCGGGCCGGAGCCCCTGACAGGCCGCCCGTAAAAATACTCTTTTGGCCCGAATACGGCGTTGCCTGCATTTTTCAATGCTCGTATCTGTAAGAATATACTGCGCTTTGAAAAATGCATCTGTCTTGTCTTTGAACCAAGGTATTGTTTTGCGGGCAGCCTGCCAAGGCCAAAGGGGCTGTTTTTGTCACCCGAATATTTTTCATGAGGTTCAGGTCCGACCCCGGTGTGGATTTCGCGCTCCCGCCCCCCTTATGAAAACGCCGCGGCAATGCTTGCCCCGCCCCTTGCCAAGCCCCTCCCCGGCAGGTAAATACAAATACACAAGGCAACCCGTAAGAGCGGACTTATATTGAGCCCCAGCGGCCTTTTGATCATATATCAATCCGGGGTGCATATGCCTCCCCGGCCAACGGAGACAAAAAAAGACATGCACGTACAAGAATACAGCTATCCGGATCAGCTGTTCTATGACGCCAACCATTTCTGGGCCAAGGTGGAGGACGGGCTGGTGGTCTTGGGAGCCACCGACCTCACCCAACAAATGGCCGGCGAGGTTACTTTTGTGGAGCCGGCGGAAGCCGGAACCAGCCTAAATCAGGGCCAGGCCTTTGGCTCCCTGGAAAGCGGCAAGTGGGTGGGCAGGCTATATGCCCCGGTCAGCGGAGAGGTGGCCGAGGTCAATCCGGCCCTGGCGGATGAGCCCGAGACCATCAACCGTGACTGCTATGGCGCGGGCTGGATTCTGAAGATCAAACCCAGCAATTTGGGCGCAGAGTTGTCTAACCTGATGCAGGGCGACGAGTATCAAACCTGGCTGGAAAACAAGCTGGCCGGACACCAAGACTAGGCCGGGACCGGGCAGGCCGCCATGACAAAATGAAACCCGCCCCGGGGAAAACTCCCCAAGGCGGGCTGGAATTGGTCGCTTTTTCGCTGGCCGCCGGATTCGGCCTGACAATTAGTATCTGTAATGCTCCGGCTTGAAGGGTCCGTCCACCGTGACCCCAATATAGTCGGCCTGCTCGGGCGTAAGCTTAGTCAGCTTGGCCCCCAGATGGCTCAGGTGCAGCCGGGCCACTTCCTCGTCCAGTTTCTTGGACAGGGTGTAAACCCCGATTTCATAGTTGTGCTGCCATAAATCCATCTGGGCCAGGGTCTGGTTGGTGAAGGAGTTGCTCATCACGAAGCTGGGGTGGCCGGTGGCGCAGCCCAGATTCACCAGGCGCCCCTCAGCCAAAAGAAAGATGCAGTGTCCGTCCGGGAAGATGTATTTATCCACCTGGGGCTTGATGTTCACCTTCTTGATGCCCGGCCAGGCTTCCAGCTTGGCCACCTGGATTTCGTTGTCAAAGTGGCCGATGTTGCACACGATGGCCCGGTCTTTCATGCCCGCCATGTGCTCGGCGGTGATCACATTGCAGTTGCCGGTGGTGGTGACATAGATGTCCGCCAGGGGCAGGGCGTCCTCCATGGTCACCACCTGGTATCCGGCCATCAGGGCCTGCAGGGCGCAGATGGGGTCGACCTCGCTGATCATGACCCGGGCGTGCTGTGAGGAAAGGGACTCGGCCGAGCCCTTGCCCACATCGCCGTATCCGCATATCATGGCGACCTTGCCCGCCACCATGACGTCGGTGGCCCGCTTGATGCCGTCCACCAGGGACTCGCGGCAGCCATAGATATTGTCGAATTTGCTCTTGGTCACCGAATCGTTCACGTTGATGGCCGGGACCAGCAGCTCGCCTTTTTCCGCCATGTGATACAGGCGGTGCACCCCGGTGGTGGTCTCCTCGCTCACCCCGCGCCATTCTTCCACCACCCGGTGCCAGAAGCCCGGCTCTTCAACCAGAATCCTTTTGATGAGAGCGTTTATGATCCGCACCTCTTGAACGTCCGTGGGCTCATCCAAGAAAGAAGCGTCGTTCTCGGCCGCATAGCCCCGGTGGATCAGAAGGGTGGCGTCGCCGCCGTCATCCACCACCAGATGGGGGCCTTTGCCGTCAGGCCAGGTGAGGGCCTGTTTGGTGCACCACCAATACTCTTCCAGGGACTCGCCCTTCCAGGCGAAAACCGGCACGCCCGCATCGGCGATGGCAGCGGCGGCATGGTCCTGGGTGGAGAAAATGTTGCAAGAGGCCCAGCGCACATCCGCACCCAGCTCGACCAAGGTCTTGATCAGCACCGCGGTCTGGATGGTCATATGCAGGCTACCCGAGATCCTGGCTCCGGCCAAAGGCTTATCCGAGCCGTATTTAGCCCGGGTGGCCATCAGGCCGGGCATTTCTCTTTCCGCGATTTCTATTTCTTTGCGGCCAAACTCAGCCAGCCCGATATCTTTGACCTTATAAGGCATGGCTGCATCTTGCACTTCAGATAATGCTTTGGACATGTGTTCCCCTTCAAAACCAGCAAGTTCGGTTTGTTGCAAGAGTATTTCGCCACCAATGTTTTGGTGATGGGTAACTTATTTACAGGTAAAGAAAAACTCAGTCAAATCAGACCGAGGGCCGGTTTGCGGCCAACTCAGAATATAAGTCTGGCCCCGGCGGGTTGCCAGTCCGGGTATGGAAAAAGCCCTTTGCGTTTTGGGCCGGTAACCCCGGATTTATCCAGGCCTTTCATCACAAGGGGTCTCATTAAATTTTTTTTAATCCTATTATATTGGATTTATTTATATTAAATTCTAGGCATTCTGATTGTTCATTTAAGGAGGGATTCCTATTTCCAAAGCAGCATCCTCAATTGCAAACCCGGATTCCAGCCCGGCAAAGCAGGTCCACATAGGCCAGGCGGTGCGCATGCGCCGCAAGCAGTTAAGCCTTACCTTACGGGAAGTTAGCGAGCACACCAAACTTTCGGTGGGTTTTCTGTCCCTGGTGGAACGCAACTTGGCTTCGCCTTCCTTGTCATCTTTGGTCAACATCGCGGCTGCCTTGGATGTTGGGGTGAATTATTTCCTCAGCCCCCCGGAGGGAACCGGGCTGGTGTCGTGCAAGGCGGACCGGGAGTATTTTTCGGTTGAAGGCTCTCCGGTGCGCTACGCCCGGGTGACCAAGGAGTTTCCCGGTTCACAGTTCCAGGGGGTCATTGTGGTGATTCCGGCCGGATATGAAGCCGAACAGAACCAGCACGACGGCGAAGACTTGGCCTATGTCATCAGGGGCAACTGCTGGATCAAAGTGGGGGAAGAGACCTACCGGCTGGAAGCGGGAGACACCATACACTACCAAGCAACCATACCCCACAGCTACGGAAACGATTATGACAAGGATTGCACTCTGTTATCCCTCAATACCATGCCGCTGTTCGGCCTGAAAAAATAGCGGGCCAAAGGCTTTTCAAGGGCCGCCGGCTTTTTAAGCGGGCGCACGATTGATGCATGATAAGCCCGGTCTTTTCGGGTCACATCCGCAGCCGGTGCTCTTCCCCCTTTTTTAAGCGATTGATATTTCCGCGGTGTTTCCACAAGATCAACAGCGCCATGACGGACGTGCAGAATATGACAGCCCCGGGTGCGCCGAATATGGCAAGCCAGGCCGAAGCGCTGACCGATGCGCTCATTGAACCCACGGATACAAATCTAAAAGGCAGGTAGGCCGCCAGAAATACCGCGAGCATCCCCAACAGGGCCAGGGGGCAAAAGGCCAGCACCACCCCCATGCAGGTCGCAACCCCCTTGCCGCCCTTGAATCTCAGATATACCGGCCAGATATGCCCCAAAAAAGAAGCCAGGCCCAAAAGGGCCGCCTGCCAGGGCTCCAGCATGCTCAAACCGAACCAAACCGGCGCCGCGCCCTTGGCCACATCAATCAGCAGGGTGATCACCCCGGCGGCGATCCCGGCCATGCGGGCCACATTGGTCGCGCCCAAACTGCCCGAACCGCCTTCTCTGGGATCGGGGGCCTTGAAAGACCGGCAAACCACCAGCCCGCTGGGCAAGGAGCCCAGCAGATAAGCGGCCGCCATCAATAGGACCAAGGTTGCCGTCACAAAACAAACTCCCTTCAACCAACCATCTGATTGATATATGGCACAGGGCAGCCCGGGGCTCAAGCTTCAAGTCACCTTGCCTGGGGTGGATTTGGGGTG
Source organism: Desulfarculaceae bacterium (assembly GCA_963675675.1). Classification (GTDB taxonomy): domain Bacteria; phylum Desulfobacterota; class Desulfarculia; order Desulfarculales; family Desulfarculaceae; genus Dethiosulfatarculus. The sequence continues at coordinate 3,450,138 of OY776512.1, read as the reverse complement.
TATCTTGAATAACCGGAGGAATAAAGGTGCTCAGGATATGCGTAATAGACGGACAGGGCGGAGGCATCGGAGCCGTGATCATAAAGCGGCTTAAGGATGAGTATGGCGAAAGCGTGGAGATTTGGGGCTTGGGCACCAACGCTATAGCCACCTCCCAGATGATGAGGGCCGGCGCCAACCGGGGAGCCAGCGGCGAGAACGCCATTGCGGTTTCCTGCAAAGAGGCCGACATCATCATAGGGCCTATCGCCATAGTGCTGGCCCAGGCCATGATGGGGGAAGTCACCCCGAAAATAGCCGAAGCCGTGGCCTGTGCGAGAGGCAAAAAATTCTTATTGCCCCTCACCCAGGAGAACGTTGTGGTGGCGGGAGTCAAACATGAACCCCTGCCCCATTTGGTTGACCTGATCATTAAAGAGGGTCTGAAGGAGTATAACGATGTGTGAAGCCAATGCATATATGCTGAATAATGAAGGCAACGAAGAGCTGCTCCTGGAGGATGTGGATCTGATCGAGCCCTTGGATGAGGGCCAGATCCGCCTGGTCTCCATTTATGGGGAGCAGATGCTGGTCAAGGCGGATATCAAGTCCATGTCCCTGGTCAATCACAGAGTGGTCTTGGCCGCCTAGAATCAGGGCCAGCCGCCATCCGGGACCCCAACCCTTCCCCTGCCCGAGGCCGGGGATAGGGTGGCGTTTGGGTCCCAGTCAATAGCGCACCCCCTGACCATCCCCTTTCAGCCGCCGCTTGACTTAAAGTCAAGCGGGGGTGAATCCGTTATTAAATGAACCCCATCCTTGCCAGCATAGTAAGATCACAAAAATACAAAAAAGTTGATTGCGTACAATAAACTTGTTGACAAGCATAATTTTATTTAACATTCTTTAATAACCTGAGGCAGCTTGCACCCAGGCGGCGTATGCCCATTTGCCCGTTTGCGCCGCCGGCAGGGGCTGGGGACAGGCAAGCTCCGGGGCTGCTCCTGCCGGCCACCATGACCTGCGGTTCAAGGGGCGGTTCGCAACAGGATCCCAGCCCATTTTCATACTCTGATTACAACTGGACGCACCACGTGCTATTCTAGTTGGCGTTGGCGACCGCCCGCTGAATACATCCAGCCGGGAATGCCGGAGGATTGGGTGATTGGGTGACAAGAACCGGGCTCTATGGGCGGGCATTTAAATCCTTTGGAGCGCAATCGGAACGCCGGATGCAAGCGGGGATGATGCCCGGCTCCACAGACCCGGGCCCTTGGCTGGAAAAGTCGCGGCCCAAAACTAGCTTAACTCGCCATTCCATGTCGAGAGGACGGGACCGGGGAGCTTGAGGATTTGGGTTTTCTTTTTTGCGGAGAACGAAAACATGGATAAGTTCAAGCTCAAGGTGCTGGTGCCCTTGTGCGCAGTGCTTTCGGCTTTAGTGGTCGGGGCCGTCATGCTGGGCGCGCTGGGCGCAAATCCCCTTGTGGGCTATGCAACCATGTTCGTGGCCGCCTTCGGCACCCTGGACGGCCTCATCCTCACTGCGCTCAAATCCATACCCCTGCTTTTGGTCGGAGTGGGCATCTGCATCTCCTTCAGGGCCAACGTAATCAATATCGGCGGCGAGGGCCAGATGGTGATGGGGGCGCTGCTTGCCACCATCACGGCGCTTGCCATGCCCGATATGCCAAGCTTCATCATGCTGCCCCTGGTCTTGATCATGGGGCTTTTGGGCGGGGCCATCTGGGGCGGCATAGCCGGGGCGCTCAAAGCCTACCTCAACGTAAACGAGATTCTCAGCACCATCATGCTCAACATCGTGGCGGTGCAGTTCATGAACTATCTGCTGGGCGGCCCCCTGATGGACCCGGCCGAGATCGAGCGCGGCACACGCATTCCCCAGACCGCCCGCATGCCCCTGTCCGCCGACCTTCCCTCCCTGGTGGAAGGCACCAATCTGCACGCCGGATTCATTGTGGCCTTGCTGGCCGCGGTGGCGGCCTGGTGCCTTTTGTGGCGCACCAGCCTGGGCTTCAAGCTCCGCAGCGTGGGGCTCAGTGAGGATGCGGCGCGCTATGCGGGCATCCCGGTGAAGCAGAGCATGGTCTCGGCCCTGGCCCTGAGCGGAGCCATGGCGGGCCTGGCCGGGGCGCTACTGGTTTTCGGGGCCGAATCACACACCATGGTCACCGACGGCTCCAGCATAGGATTCACCGGCAGCGCGGGCTTCAACGGCATCGTGGTGGCCCTTTTCGCGGGCCTGCATCCGCTTTGGGCCATCCCCTCTTCGCTGCTTTTCGGGGGCATGCTGGTGGGGGCCAACGCCTTGCAGCGGGCCCTGCAGGTTCCCCAGGCCCTGAGCATGGCCTTGAACGGGCTGATCGTGGTTTTTGTGATCAGTTCGGAGTTTTTTCAGAACCGGATGCAGCTCAAATTCGGCAAAAAGATGGCTTGAGCCATAATGCGCGGCAGGCGGGTTTTTTGATGCAAAAAGCACGGAAAAAGGTCACAGGGTTTTAGGCATGGAAGATCTTTTCACTCTATCGATTTTTACGGCCATTGTGGCATCTGGCATCAGGCTGGCCACTCCGTTTCTGCTGGCCTCCCTGGGCGAGTGTCTGGGGCAGCGCAGCGGAGTGCTCAATCTTGGGGTTGACGGGGTCATGCTCCTGGGGGCCTTTGCGGCCTATTACACGGTGTTAAAGACCGGCAGCCTGCTCATGGGCATGGTGCTGGGCACGGCGGTGGGAATCCTGTTCGGGGTGTTTTATGCCTTTATCACCGTGAACTTGCATTCCAAGCAAGGGGTCAGCGGCATCGGCATCTACCTGTTTGGGCTGGGCATGAGCGATCTTTTATTCCAGAAGCTGGTCGGCACCCCCCAGCCCATCATGCCCTTTTCCCCCATATTCATTCCGGGCCTGGCCGATATACCGGTGATAGGCGAAATGTTTTTTCAGCACAGCCTGATCGTGTATCTGGCCTTTTTGCTGGTGCCGCTTTTGACCTTTATTATTAACCGCACCACTTTTGGCCTCAACCTGAGGGCCGCGGGCGAGAATCCCGAAGCGGCGGACAGCCTGGGCACCAGCATCGCGCGGGTGCGCTACACCACGGTTATCATAGCCAACGGCCTGGCCGGCATGGCCGGAGCCTCGCTGGCTATCGAACTGGGCATTTTCCAGCAGAACCTGACCAATTCAATGGGCTTCATCGCGGTGGCCCTGGTCTATTTCGGAGCCTGGCGGCCCACCGGAGTGATGCTGGGCTCCCTGGTTTTCGGCGGAGTGGCGGCCCTGGTGCTTTTGTGCAAGACCCTGGGCATCATTCCCCGCAGCGCCTCGGACCTGGCCGCCATGGCTCCGGCAGTCATCACCATATTGGCCCTGGCCGTGGCGGTCAACCGCTTCAGACCGCCCACCGCCTTGACCAAACCGTTTGTCAGGGGAGAATAGCAAGGGGCTGTCCCCTTTTGCTTGAGGCAATTTGTATTAAGCTGAATTTAACCAAAAGGAGAACTGACTATGCGCATGAACAAAATCAGCCGCTTTGTTTTAGTGGCCTTTACCGTAGCGGCCCTGGCCCTGGCCGCCGGCGCGGCTTTCGCAACCCCCAAACCCATTAAGATCGCCGTGGTGGCTCCCAGCGCCAAAAACGATCTGGCCTTTACCCAGAGCATCATGGACGGCATCGCGGCCATAGGAAAAGAGCGCCCGGTTGAGGTGGCCGTGACCGACGGCACTTTTGTGGTGGAGGATGCCGCGGCGGCCATCCGGGCCTATGCACAGCAGGGGCATGACCTGGTCATCGCCCATGGCTCCCAGTACGGCGGCTCCTTAAAAGAAATCGCCAAGAAGTTCCCCAAGACCGCCTTTGCCTGGGGCACCGCCGCCGAGACCTTCGGCCTGCCCAATGTGTCTTCCTATGAAGCCGCCTCCGACGAGGGCGGATACGTGATGGGCGCCATGGCCGCCGTCTTGAGCAAAAAGAGCAGCGTAGGCGTTATAGGCCCCATAGAGGTGGGAGACGCCAAGCTGTATGTGGACGGCTTCGTGACCGGCGCCAAGGCCACCAAACCGGGCATCAAGACCAAGGTTAACTACATCGGCTCCTTCAGCGACGTGGCTCTTTCGGCCGAGGCTGGCCGGGCCCTGATGGCCACCGGCGCGGACGTGCTCACCGGCACCGCCCAGATGGTGGTCGGCGCGATCGGCGCGGCCCGGGCCAAGCGGGTGGCCTGGTTCGGCACCCAGGCCAACCAGAAAAGCCTGGCCCCCGAGATCGTGGTGGCCAGCCAGGTTTACAAATGGGAAGTGGTCCTCCGGCAGATTCTGGCCGACCGGGACAAGGGTGTGCTGGGCGGCAAGAAATACGCCCTCACCCTGAAGAACGGCGGATTGGTCATCGAGTTCAACGATGAGTACAAGCTGCCCGCAGACGTGAAAAAGGTTGGTCTGGCCGCCATCGAAGACATCAAGTCCGGCAAAATCACCAAGACCCACTAAACGCATGAATTGAATGCAAACAGCCAGGGTCCGGCCGCCTGTCCGGACCCTGGTTCAACCAAGTCCTTGAGGGTATTGATCTATGGATAGGGGCAACGAAACTCCGGTATTGGAGATGCGCGGCATTGGCAAGGTGTTCCCGGGAGTCATTGCCAACGATGACGTAAACTTCGACCTGTACCGGGGCGAGGTGCATACCCTGTTGGGCGAAAACGGTGCGGGCAAAAGCACCCTGATGAAGATACTATACGGCCTTTACCAGCCGGACAGCGGCGAGGTGTTTTTAAACGGTAAACCGGTCAGGCTCTCTTCACCCGCCGATGCAATCGCCCAGGGCATAGGCATGATTCATCAGCACTTCATGCTGGTGCCCAGCCTCACCGTGGCGGAGAATGTGGCTCTGGGCCTTCGGTCCAGCCGCCATCCGCTCACGGACCTCAAGGTGGTGGCGGGCCGCATCAAGGAGCTGTCCCAGACCTTTGGCCTGCAGGTGGACCCCAACGCCCGGGTGTGGCAATTGGCGGTGGGGGAGCGCCAGCGGGTGGAGATCATCAAAGCCCTGTACCGGGATGCGTCCATCCTGATTCTGGACGAGCCCACCGCGGTGCTCACCCCCAAAGAGGTGGATGACCTTTTTGACATTTTAAGGCAAATGGCCGAAAAAGGCCGCAGCCTGATCTTCATTTCCCATAAGCTTCACGAAGTTATGGCCTTAAGCGACCGCATCACGGTGCTTCGCAACGGCAGGGTTACCGGCGAAACCAGGCCCTGCGAGACCAGCCGCGAAGGCCTGGCCCGCATGATGGTGGGCCGGAATGTGAAACTGGTCCCGGATAAAGAAGTGGTGCAGGTGGGCGTGCCCCGGCTGGTGGTTGAGAACCTTTATGTGGGCGGCGACCGGGGCGGCGATGCGGTGGCCGGGCTGAATCTGGAGATACGCGGCGGGGAAATCATGGGCCTGGCCGGGGTTTCGGGCAATGGCCAGCGCGAGCTTGCCGAGGCTCTCAGCGGCCTGCGCAAGATCAAATCCGGCCGGGTGCTGATCGACGGCGAACCCATTCCCGCCGGAAACCCCAAGGCGGTCCGCAAGCACGGGCTGTCCTATGTCCCCGAAGAGCGCATGAAGGACGGGGCCATCGGCGAGTTCAATGTTTCGGAGAACCTGATTCTGCTGGATCACGGCGAAGCCCGTTTTTGCAACAAGGGCTTTTTGCGTTTCGGCAGCATCCAAAAGCACTGCGAAATGCTGGTGGATGAATTCACGGTCAAAACCCCCAGCCTGGAGACTCCCACTAAGAACCTGTCGGGCGGCAACATCCAGAAGGTCATCATGGCCCGGGAACTGGCCAGCGACCCCAAGGTGCTCATAGCCGCCCAGCCCACCCGGGGGGTGGATATCGGAGCGGCCGAGTACATCCGCGACCGCCTCTGCGCCCAGCGCAGCAAGGGCACCGCCTCTTTGGTCATATCGGAGGACCTGGACGAAGTGCTGGCCCTGGCCGACCGGGTGGCGGTTATGTTCCGGGGCCAGATCATGGGCGTGGTGCCCATTGAAAAGGCCACCCGCCAGCGCATCGGCCTTATGATGGCGGGTGAAAAAGCCCAATAACCCCCGACTGATCCGGCTGCCTTTAATACAAGGCATGCCCGTTCCAGCTTGATTGGATGGCGCGGTCGCGGCCTTCACCGGCTCTGACTTTTCGTCCAAGCCCCTCCGCTTTCCAGGTGAAACCGCAAACCAAACTCCGCACTATGGGCGATATGGCCGCCATGCGCTGTCCGGGGCTGATTCCGGTCTTGATGCCCAGGTTTTGCCGATGGCTAACCAGGCGGATAAGGTCCGTAATCAATAAATATGGCTGTAATTTCAATGGACGGGCTTTTTAGCTTAAAGCAGGTTTGACATAGGCATATGCCGCCCGTTATCTTGATCTGATGGAAACCTGGAACCACAATGGACTAAAGCTCTACCGCTTCGACTCCCTCAAGCGGGTCAGGGGCCTGAAACATGCAGTCACCACCCGTAACGGCGGGGTGAGCAAAAAGCCTTTTGACACGCTTAATCTGGGTTTGGGGCCTGATGACAAGGGCTCGGTCCATGCGAATCTTGAGCTGCTGCAGGCGGTGATGGAGCTGCCCAGGCTGGTCTACGCCAAGCAGGTGCACGGCACCAGGATTGTGGCAGTGGACGGCAGCGAAAACGGACAGCTGGAGGATGCCGACGGCCTGGCCACCGATCAGCCCGGGGTGGGTCTTTTGGTTAAGCAGGCGGATTGCCAGGCGGTGATCCTGGCGGCGCCGGGCAAGGCCGTGGCCAACCTGCATGTGGGCTGGCGCGGCAATGTGACCAATTTACCGGGGTCCGGGGTGATGTTCATGCGTCAGCGCTATGGACTGTCTCCCCGCTCCCTGTATGCGGCCATATCGCCCAGCCTGGGGCCCTGCTGTGCGCAGTTCATCAACCATGCCAGCGAGTTGGGTCCGCGGTTCAGCAAATACCAGTCCCGCCCTGACTATTTCAACCTTTGGCGGGTGACTGTGGACCAGCTGATAGAGGCCGGGGTGAAACGGGAGCGCATAGAGGTCTCCGGCCTGTGCACCAAGTGCCGCCAGGAATTCTTTTCGTACCGGCGGGACAAGCTCACCGGGCGCTTCGGAACCGTGGTGGCCCTTAATTAGGCCGGTCAGGAGACTGATTTGAATATAAAAGCGACGATCAGCAGCCAAAGGGAGATGGTCTCCGGCATCTTCCTGTTGCGCCTCAAGGCCCCCCGGCTGGCCCAGGCGGCCAAGCCCGGGCAGTTTGTGATGCTAAAAGTGAGCCATTCCACAGACCCGCCCCTGGCCCGGCCTTTTTCAGTGGCCGGTGTGGAAGGCAGCGACCTGCTCATTCTGTATAAGGTGCTGGGCAAGGGCACCAAGCTTTTGAGCCAGGCGCCTCCGGGTTGGGTGCTCCGGATGTGGGGTCCTTTGGGCCACTGGTATGATTTGGGCGTGGATAATCCGGTTCTGGTGGCGGGCGGCATGGGCATAGCCCCCATGGGCTTTGTGGCTCAAAAACTGAAAGAGCGCAAAATTCCATTTGGCGCGGTGTACGGCGCCCGCACCGGATCGGAGCTTGTGGTGAGCCGGGCCAGCCAGGGCTGGGAGTTGATGACCGATGACGGCAGCAGCTGGCGCAAGGGGCTGGTCACCGATGCCCTGGCCTCCAGGCTGCCCATAGCCGGGGGCGTGCTGACTTGCGGCCCGCTGCCCATGCTGAAGGCCGTGGTCCGCATGTGTGAAAAAGCGGGGGTGCCTTGCCAGGTGTCTTTGGAAGCGCCCATGGCCTGCGGCATCGGGGCCTGTCTGGGCTGCGTCATGCCGAAGGCGGGCGGGGGGCACTTCAAGGTCTGCCAGGATGGCCCGGTGATGAATGCCTCCCGCATAGACTGGGAGCGGATTTGAGCTGCAATGGGGCAGGGGCCCAGCCGTCAGTTGAAGAACGGTTTTTATTACCGGTCGCTTAGCCGGATCTGTTTGAAAATGTTAATATAATGTTATAAATACGGCACAATACACATCCGTCCTCTGCTTGAGAAGGATAATTGTTGCTAAGTGTCCGGTGCGGGAAGATGAAGCCAAGGTCCCTGATAACGCCGGCTGTGGAGATTGACTATGTCTGATGAGGTGCTCACCGAAGTGAGTTTGGGTGGGCTGACCCTGAAAAACCCCGTATTGACCGCCAGCGGCACCTTCGGGTATGGCAGCGAGTATGCACCCTACCTGGATTTGAACAGTCTGGGCGGCCTGGTGACCAAAGGCATAAGCCTGGAGCCCCGTCTGGGCAATCCTCCGGCGCGCATTTGCGAAACGGCTTCGGGCATGATGAACGCCATAGGCCTGGCCAATGTGGGGCTTGAGGAGTTTGTCAGCCAAAAACTGCCCTTTTTGGCCGCCTTGGATACGGCGGTGGTGGTTAACCTGTATGCCGAAAGTCAGGACGATTTCGCCCGCCTGGCTGCGGCCATGGAGGGGCTAGAAGGCATATCCGCCCTGGAGGTCAATGTTTCTTGCCCCAATGTGAAAGACGGCGGCATGGCCTTTGGGGTGTGCCCGGAGGCGGTGGCCGGCGTGACCCGGGCGGTGAAGTCCGAAACCGGGCTGCCGGTTTGGGTGAAGCTGACGCCCAATGTAACCAGTCCGGTGCCCTCGGCCCAGGCCGCGGCGGAAGCGGGGGCCGACGCTCTGAGCCTGATCAACACCCTGATGGCCCTGGCCATAGACGCACGCAAGAGAAAACCCCGGCTGGCCAATGTGTACGGCGGCCTGTCAGGACCGGCCATAAAGCCTGTGGGGTTGAGGATGGTGCATCAGGTCAGCCGGGCCGTTGATCTGCCGGTGGTGGGCCTGGGCGGCATCAGCAGCGGAGAGGACGCGGCGGAATACCTTCTGGCCGGGGCCAGTGCGGTGCAGGTGGGCACGGCCAATTTCATGGACCCAGGTTCCGGGGTGCGTATTGTAAGGGAGCTTGAGGCTTTCTGCGTTGAGGAAAAGATAAGTGATGTCAATGAGCTGGTAGGGGCCTTACAGGATTGAGAAGTCCAGATTGCCTGTTTTGATTGGATTAAAAGCCCGTTCAGCCCGGTTCAATGGGAACCCTCGAACAACAGGGCTGCGAATCAATCAGGGGCTTTCTGAGCCAACCGGCGGCATACCAAGCAACTTCATGATTTTGGAGTAATTCATGTTCTTCAAACAGAGTCTCGGAGTCAAGCTAACCCTGGGGTTTATAAGTGTAGCTTTGATTCTGCTTGTGGTGGGTGGAATCACCTATTATTCCATGCAGCGCATGAAAAACCAGGCCGATAATATTGTCCGTTCCATACCTTTACTGGCCGCCGCCCTGGAACTTAAGCACATTCTGGCGTCTGACATGGAGCTTGGTGCGGAGATGCAGGGCGCCAAGAACAAGGCCCAACTGGATGATTTGTGGAGCCAGCATCAGAAACTGGTGCAGAAATTTGCGCTCTACGCCAAGGGTATATTGGATGGTTCGGAAATTGACGGAGAAATCCTTTTCGCGACCAAGGACGAAACCTTACGCGGTCTGACTGAAAGCGCAAATGCTTTTCACCAAAGCCAGTTTGGCCCGGCGATCATCAAAATAAACCGGCTCAAGCTGAAAATGTTCCATGCGGATTACAGCCGCAAGGAAGCCGAACAATCCATGGAATCCAGCTTCGCCGGAATGATAGCTTTGGCCGGGGATCTGGAATCGAAGAATGAACAGCGCATTTCCAAACGTCTGGAAGTGGGCATTTCGGCTAAAAGCCTGATGGCCGAAGAATACGCCTGGGCTGGCTTATGCCAAAAGCTCAAATTCAATATGGCCAGTTCCCGCATAGCGCTGAGTGAATACGGCCCCAACAGGGACCTGGTGGAGCTGCAAACCATAAAAAAAGAGTATACGGCTAGCCTGGACCGGCACAATCAGCTGATAGCGCAATTAAAACTGCAACTTAAATACACCCCGCAACTGCTGGCCATCGTTGAGAAGATATCCAAGCAGCATCTGGAATCCTTTATGCCAAGCGGGTTGGCGCTTCTCACGTCTGTGGACCACAACGTCCGTCTGAGCCAAGAGGTGGCCGACCAGCAGCTGGCGGCCATGAAAATAGAACAAAAGATGGTGCAGAAGCTGGGGTTATTGGAAGACGGGGTGAAAAAGGAAATTGCGCTCATCATAGCCCGCAAAAAGGAAATCGCGGCGAACGGGGAAATCATTTCTATTGCCGGTGTCTTGGCCGGATTTATACTGGCCATCATCCTGGGGCTCTATATCACCCGGATCATCAAACAGCCGCTGGCCGCCTCGGTTGAAGCGCTTGATGCCGTGGCCCGGGGAGACTTCACCCACCGCATACCCCAAAAGCACCTTGCCCGGGGTGATGAGTTGGGGGCAATGCTGGGCAATGTGAAGAAAATGACCCAACAGCTGGCGGACACGGTGCGCGGGGTGGTGGGCGCATCGGAAGTGGTGGCCCTAAGCACCGATGAAATTTCGCAAGGGAACTTGGAACTGAGCGAGCGCACCCAGGAACAGGCCGCCGCCCTGGAAGAGACCGCCAGCAGCGTGGAGCAGCTTTCGAGCAATGTGAAATTTAACGCCCAAAATTCCCGCCAGGCCAATCAGCTGGCCCAGGAAGCCGCAATCATAGCCCAGCAGGGCGGCCAGTCGGTGGAGCGCACCATAGGGGCCATGGCGGAAGTCAGCCAGTCCAGCCAGAAAATAGGAGAAATCATCGGCTTGGTCAATGAAATTGCCTTCCAGACCAATCTGTTGGCTCTGAACGCGGCGGTTGAAGCGGCCCGGGCGGGTGAGGCCGGTAGGGGCTTCGCGGTCGTGGCGGGGGAAGTGCGCAACCTGGCGGGCCGCTCGGCTACGGCGGCCAAGGAGATCAAGGCTCTCATTTCCGACAGCATGGACAAGGTGAAACTGGGCAACCAGCTGGCCGAAGAGAGTGGGAAACTTTTGCAGGATGTGGTGGCCAAGATTGATGAAGTAGCTGATAATATGAATGAAATAACCAACAGCACCATGGAGCAGGCCCAGGGGCTCCAGGAGATAAATCTGGCCATCGGCCAGATGGACAAAGTGGTGCAGCAAAACGCAGCCCTGGTGGAGGAGCTGGCCAGTTCCGCCGAAAATATGGCCCATTCAGCCAAAGAACTGCGCGATGACATGTCCCGTTTCAAGGTGGGGCAACTGAACTATCAGGCCCCCGCGACTCCGGCTTTGGAGGCTCCCCAGGCGGGCGCTGCAAAAGATTTGGAGCGGCAAGCCGGTTCTGATGCTTCGTCGGACGGGGCCGGGCGGAAAAAATCAAAATCCGGCCGGAAGAAAGACGGCCAAGATTTTTTCGATGAATTGGAGCTTGACGGCTTTGAGGAATTCTAGCCGGGGGTTTTCATGGGTTTCAGACCCGGGGCGCAAGGCTTTCAGCGCCGCAGAACGCCGCAGGTTAAACCGGTAGAATATTTAGGGCCTCCAAGTACTTGCCCATACATATCCCCTATGCTAGATTTGTCAGGCCATGAGTAACGCCAAGAGTCTAGATTCCTATTACAAGCGGGCCAAACGGGATGGGTATGCCGCCCGTTCGGTCTATAAACTAGAGGAGATGGACAAGCGTTACCAACTCATTCGCCGGGGCATGCGGGTTTTGGACCTGGGCTGCCATCCCGGCTCGTGGCTGCAATATGCCAGCCGCAAGGTGGGAAAAGACGGCCGGGTGCTGGGCGTGGATATACAACCTCTGGGAGTGGCCCTGCCCGGCAACGCCCGCTTTATTGAAGCCGACCTCTATGAAGTGAGGGCGGACGATTTAAGGGCCGTGATCCCGACTTTTGACGCCGTTTTGAGCGATGTGGCCCCCCGCACCACGGGCATAGTGCACGCCGATGTGGCCGGTTCGGTGGCGCTTACCGAAAAGGCCCTGGAACTGGCATTTGCGCTTATCAAGCCCGGGGGGGTGCTGGTGGCCAAGGTCTACAACGGCGCGGGCGTGGATGATCTGATCCGGCTTGTGAAGCGCAGCTTCACCTTGGGCAAAGCGCATAAACCTCCCGCCAGCAAGGCAGGGAGCAGAGAATTATACTTGCTGGGTAGGGGCTTTAAGGAAAAGGCCCGTCCAGCCGGGATCGGTTAAGGGGGCAAAACCTTTTGGCCCTGACCCCGGATAAGGGAGAGCAGATATGTCTGGACATTCCAAATGGAGCACAATCAAGCGTAAAAAGGGCGCCGCGGATGCCAAGCGCGGCAAGATATTCACCCGCATCATGAGGGAAATAACCGTGGCCGCCAAGATGGGCGGCGGCGATATTGAGGGTAATCCCCGGTTAAGAACCGCCGTGGCAGCGGCAAAAACCGAGAATATGCCCAAGGAAAACATAGAGCGGGCCATCAAAAAGGGCACCGGCGATCTGGACGGCGTGTCCTATGAAGAGATCGTATACGAGGGCTACGGCCCCGGCGGCGTGGGCTATCTGATCGAATGCCTCACGGACAACAAAAACCGGGCAGCGGCCGAGGTGCGCCACATCTTCAGCAAAAGGGGCGGATCTTTGGCCAAATCCGGAGCGGTTTCCTATCAGTTCGAGGCCAAGGGCCTGTTCGTCTTTGAAAAAGAGGGTATGGAAGAAGACGAGCTGATGGAACTGGCCCTGGAAGCCGGCGCCGATGATGTGAAAGAAGAGGGCGATGTCTTTGAAGTGACCTGTGAGCCCACTGATTTCAGCTCGGTGTCGGAAGCCTTTGAGGCGGCAGGCCTGAAACCCGCCAGCGCCGAGGTGACCAAGATTGCCAATAACACCATAGAGGTGAGCGACGTCGCCGAGGCCGCCAAGGTTTTGGGGCTCATGGAGGCCTTGGACGAGGCCGACGATGTGCAGAATGTCTATTCCAACTTTGACATAGCCGACGAGATTCTGGCCCAGATGGAAGACTAGCGCAGATCAATGCCGCTGCGTATCTTGGGCCTGGACCCGGGCAGCCTGGCCACGGGCTACGGGGTCATAGAGGAAATTGGACGCGGCAAGGCCCGTTTGATTGCGGCCGGGGTGGTGCGCACCCCGGCCAAGGAAGAATTCAGCCGCCGCCTCAAGATCATCTATGACGGGCTGACCGAAGTGATAGCCCGGCATGGCCCGGCGGAGGCTGCGGCCGAAGACGTATTTGCGGCCAAGAACGTGCGCACCGCGCTCAAACTGGGCCAGGCCCGGGGGGTGGCGCTGCTGGCCGCGGCCCAGGCGGGGCTGCCTGTGTTCGCCTACCCCCCAGCTTCGGTGAAGATGGCCCTGGTGGGGGGGGGCCGGGCCGACAAAGAGCAGGTGCGGGCCATGGTGGGCAGGCTTTTGAAGTGCCCCAAGGACCTGCCGCTGGATGCCAGTGACGCCTTGGCCGTGGCCGTCACTCATATGCATTCCAGAAAACTGGATCAAAAGAGGTTGAAGTAGGGCCATGTAATCCTTTTGGGCGCCGCCAGGGTTCTGATGCACAAACGCCCCATGCGCCGATATTGGCCCATAGTCAGAATAAACCGCTAAAAGCCGCCCACCTTCACCTCAAAATAAACTATACTTGAGTAGCGTGTGAAGCAGGTTTGGGGACACGGCGCTTACCCAGACCTTCATCTCCAACCCTATGCAGGCATGAATATGATCGCTCAGTTACGAGGACAGCTTGTATCCCGCCATCCCGATCACCTGATTTTGGATGTAAACGGAGTGGGCTACCGGGTGTTTGTCAGCCTGAACACCTATTACAATCTGCCCGAGCCCGGCCAGGAAGTGCAGCTTTTAATCCAGACCATTGTGCGGGATGACGCCATACATCTATACGGATTTTCGGATCAGGCTGAAAAGGAGACCTTCAACCTGGTGACCGGTATCAGCGGGGTGGGACCCAAGCTGGGCCTCTCCATCTTGAGTGGAATCGAGACCGGTCAGCTATGGCAGGCGGTGCGCTCCGGAGACGCGGTCCGTTTGACCAAGATACCAGGCATCGGCAAAAAAACCGCCAACCGCTTGTTGGTGGAGTTGGACGGAAAGCTGCCCCAAGGCCTGGGCGAAGGTGGAGCCACCCCCCCGGCCGTAACGGACCCGGCGGCAGAGGATGCGCTTAGCGCTTTGATGAATCTGGGGTATCCTGAGGCCAAGGCGGCCAAGGCGGTTTCCGCTGCAATGCAGAACCAAAGCGGCGGCCTTGCCGTGGAGGAAATCATCAAAATGGCACTGCGGATCATAACCGGTAAATAGGGAGCGATCGTGAAAAAGTTTATTATCGTCCTGGTTGTAGTTCTGGCTGTTCTGGGCGGAGGGGCCTTCGGCTACTATAAGCATATCCAAACAGGGATATTGACCTCCATGGATGAAGAGCTGATTCCAGCCGTTAAACAGCAGTATAAGCAAATGTACGGCCATGAACCAAAGATCAGCTATGGCCAGGCCGTGATGGACGGGCGCAAGATAACCGTCAGCGATATAGTGTTCCGTGATGACAAGCTGAAGGTTAAGGCCACCGTGCAGAAGAATACCGCCTCCCTTCTAGGCTGGGACTGGCTGTGGAGCGATTTCCGCTTTTCTTTGCTGACCAACGATGCCTTGATCGAATCCAGCGCCAGCAAGATTGATGTCAAGCAGGCCTATTGCCCAGAGATAATCCTTTCACCTGATGGAAGCCAGGGCTCATTCAAAGACTTTCTGATTAAGAACATAGTGCTGACCAAGCATTTCAAAGCCAAGACCAAAAACGGCAAACCCAAAAAGGAAACCCTGGAATTTGGCGATCTCAAGGTCGGCCGGGGCAATTGGCAAAATAATCTGGAGGGCAAATACCGGCTTGACGCCCAAAGCATCGAGGCGGGCAACAAGAAGCTTCTGATCAAGCTGGCCTCCCTCAACAGCCAGGCCCACTATCCCCCGGACCAGCCCAGCCAGATCGGCTGGCCGGTCTGCACTTCCGAGGGCAAGCTGAGCGGCCTGGAAGTTTCGCTGGACGGCAAACCCGTATTCATTTTTGATGAAATGACCAGCCTGACCAAGCTGGAGTCCAGCACCGGAAGCCACCAGACCCAGGTGAGAGGTATGCGCCTGCCCAAAGAGCTGATGGCCAAAGCCAAAGAGATGCTGGACCTGGGCTATGATCAGGTCAAGGCCGATTTGACCATGGATATGGACTATGACTTCAACCAGGGTTTGTTCCGCTATAAAAACTTTATGCTGGATGCGCCGGATATGGGGGCCTTCTCCTTTTCCTTGGAGATTCCGGGGCTGAAGATCGACCACAAATTTTTCGATCAGATAGATGAAAAAAAGGTCATGGCCCTGCTTGATAAGGTGGCCGTGAAAAGCTTCCGCTTGCGCTATACGGACAAATCCCTGGTGCCCAAGCTGTTCAAAAGCTATGCGGCCAAGCAGAAACTTGATGAGAAAGCGGTGAAAAATCAGGCTATTTTCTTTGTCGGTCTGGCCGGGGCGGCCTTTGAAAAAGACTCCCAAGGCGCCAAAGTGATCGAGGCGGTGGTTAATTTCATTAAAGATCCCAAGGAATTATGTTTTACGGCCAATCCCAAGACACCGGTCCGCTTCAAAGAACTCGGCGGCCAAAACCCCACCCAAATCGTGGAAATGCTGAATGTTGAGGCCAAATGTCAATGACCACATGCCGGGGCTTTTGGTTTTGCATATACTTAACCGGCTGCCGTGATCCCTATTGGATCGGCTGTTAATCATTACCCGGACCCGGAAATGAAACTGGATTTTCATGGCTGACCATATAGAAGAATGCCGTCTGGTGGATGGGGAGCCCTGCGCGGAAGATCAGGCCCTGGAGTCTTTGCGGCCCCAGACCTTGGCGGACTTTGTGGGCCAAAAAGAGGCCAAGAGCAATCTGTCCATTTTCATCAAGGCCGCCCGGCAGCGCGGCGAAGCCCTGGACCATGTGCTGCTTCACGGTCATCCCGGCCTGGGCAAAACCACCTTGGCCACCATCCTGGCCAACGAGCTTGGGGTGGAGATGACCGCCACCAGCGGCCCGGTGCTGGAAAGGGCCGGGGATCTGGCCGCCATCCTGACCAACCTGGGTGAGCGCGATGTGCTTTTTGTGGATGAGATACACCGCCTGAACCATGTGGTGGAAGAGACCTTATATCCCGCCATGGAGGACTTTCACCTTGACCTGGTCATCGGCCAGGGCCCCAGCGCCCGCACCGTGAAGCTTGACATTCCACCATTTACTTTAGTAGGAGCCACCACCCGGGTGGGGCTTCTCACCCCCCCATTGCGGGACCGCTTCGGGGTGCAGGTGCGGGTGGATTTGTATTCGCCCGAAGAACTGGCCCTCATCGTCAACCGCTCGGCCCGCATCCTGGGCCTCTCCATGGATGACGAAGGTGCCCTGGAGATAGCCCGGCGCAGCCGCGCCACCCCCCGCGTGGCCAACAGGCTTTTGAAAAGAGTGCGTGATTTCGCCCAGGTGGAGGCTGACGGCAAGGTGGATCAGCGCCTGGCGGACTATGCGCTCTCCCGCCTGGGGGTGGATCAAAACGGGCTGGACCGGCTGGACCGGGAGCTGCTTTCCACCATCATAGAGAAATTCGACGGCGGGCCGGTGGGCCTTGGCACCCTTTCCGCCTCGGTGGGCGAGGAGGCCCATACCCTGGAAGAGGTTTACGAGCCCTATCTGATTCAGCAGGGCTTCATTATGCGCACTCCCGCCGGACGCACCGCCACCCGCCGGGCCTTTGAGCACCTTCACCTTGAGCCCACCGGCAGAGCCCAGAAGAGGCTTTTCTGAACGGCGCGCCCCGAAACGCCTAAATGTGGTGGGGATTGGGTCCGAATAGGATGCTTACACCGCCTCTTGCTTGCCAAGTTTTCAGCCCCCTGCTAAGCTGAACCCTTCTTAGGGGAAGGAAGCTATGTCCAAACGATTAGAGATTGGCTTACGGCCCGGATTGACTGATCCGGCAGGCCGGGGCCTGATGAGCAAGGCCAGGGACTATCTGGGCCTCAAGATAGAAAAAGCCCGCGTGTTGCGGGTGCTGACTTTTGACACCCAACTGAACGACTCCGACCTGGAACTGGTGAAGGACCGCATTTTCACCAATCCGGTTACGGAGATAAGCTCCTTTGCGCCCCTGGCCGAGTCGGTGCTGCCGGGATTTGACTGGGCGCTTTGGGTGGGGCTTAGGCCCGGGGTGCGGGATAATGAAGGCTCCACCGCCATCGAGGCCATGAGCGACGGGCTGGGCCGCACGTTCGCGGAAGACGAGGCGGTGTACGCCTCCCGGCTCTACCTGCTTGAGGCCCCCAAGCTCAATGAAGCGGACGCCCGGGCCATCTGCGCGGAGCTTTTGGCCAATGAGATCATCCAGTCCTGGCGGGTCATCGCCCGGGCCGACTGGGACCCGGATCAGGGCATAGGCATTGTGCTGCCCAAGGTGGAGCTGGCCCACACCCCCAAGGTGGAGAGCCTCTCCATAACCAGTGACGCCGAACTGGCCCGGCTCAGCGATGAGCGCCATCTGTTCCTCAATCCGGCCGACATTCCGGTGATCCGGGCCTATTTCAATGATCCGGAAGTAAGGGCCCAGCGCGAGCGGGTGGGGCTGGGCGACCCCACCGATGTGGAGCTGGAATACGTCAGCCAGGCCCGCTCGGACCATTGCAACCACAACACCTTTGGCGGCCGCTTTTATTACCGCGATCTGATGAGCGGTGAAGAGCGTGAAGTTGCCAATCTCTTTAAAGAGACCATAAAGAACCCCACCGAAGAGCTGGCCGCCCAGCGCGATTGGGTGGTCAGCGTTCTTTGGGACAACGCCGGAGTGGCCAAGCTGGATGATAGGTATAATTACGTAATCACCGGCGAAACCCACAACAGCCCCTCCAATATGGAAGCCTATGGCGGGGCCATTACCGGCATAGTGGGGGTCTACCGCGATCCTATGGGAACCGGCCTGGGCAGCAAGCTCATCGCCGGCATGTGGGGCTTTTGCGTGGGGCCCAGGGATTATGACGGCGAACTGACCCCGGTGCTGCATCCCCGAAGGCTGCTGGACGGGGTCATTGAGGGGGTGCGCGACGGCGGCAACAAATCCGGCATACCCACGGCCAGCGGGCTTTTGCACTTTGATGACCGCTATCTGGGCAAATGCCTGGTGTTCGTGAGCGCCCTGGGGGTCATGCCCAAGGTGGTGGCCGGAGCCCCCAGCCATGAAAAGACCACCAGCCCGGGCGAGCTGATCTTCATGTGCGGGGGCCGGGTGGGGGCTGACGGCATCCACGGGGTTACGGCCAGCAGCGCGGGCTATTCCGAGCACACCCCGGCGGGGCACGTGCAGATAGGCGACCCCTACACCCAAAAGAAAATGCACGATTTTCTGCTGGAAGCCCGGGACGCCGGACTGGTGCCCTATATCACCGACAACGGCGGGGGCGGATTGTCCAGCAGCGTGGGTGAGAGCGCCCGCCTGAGCCCCGGGGCCGAGGTGGATTTGAAGAGCGTGCCTCTTAAGTACCAGGGCCTGGACCCCTGGCAGATATGGGTCTCCGAGAGCCAGGAGCGCATGACCGTATCGGTGAAGCCCGGGGATAGGGAAGCGTTCCTGGCCCTGGCCGAGAAGCATAATGTGGAGGCCACAGTCATAGGAGCTTTCAGCTCGGACGGCAAACTGAAGCTCTCCTATGGGGCCGAGACCTGCGCATATGTGGATGTGGAGTTTTTGGAAAAGGGCTTTCCCCAGTGGGAGTTCGAGGCCCATTGGCTGCCGCCCCGGGCCCGGGGCCTGGCCGAGCCGGTGCTGAAACAGCCCGGAGACCTGGGCGGTCTGCTCCTGGATCTTTTGGGCAGCCCCAATCTGTGCAGCCGCTCCTGGATCAACCGCCAGTTCGACCACGAAGTGCAGGGCACATCGGTGATCAAACCCTTTGTGGGCAAGCGCCAGGAGGTGGACGCGGACGCGGTGGTTATGCAGCCGGTGCTTGGGAGCCCGGCCGGCCTGGCCATGAGCAGTGTATTGCTCACCGGATACGGCGACATAGACACCTATCACATGATCACGGCAAGCGTGGAGGAAGGCTACCGCCGGGTGCTGGCCGTGGGCGGGGACCCCTTGCAGGTGGGCGGGGTGGATAACTTCTGCTGGCCCTCCATCCAGTATGACCAGACCGCCAACCCTGATGGGCGCTACAAGGCCGCCCAGCTGGTGCGGGCCTGCTGGGGCCTCAAGGACGCCTGCATGGCCTTGGGGATTCCGCTTCTATCGGGCAAGGATTCCATGTATGTGGACGGTATGATTCCGGACCGCCATGGCGTGGCCCGGCGCATCAGCGGACCTCCCACCATGATGTTCACCGCCACCGCGCCGGTGCCGGATCTTAAGCGGGCCCAGACCCTGGAGCCCAAAGTCAGCGGCGATCTGGTTTATGTGCTGGGCGAAACCAAAGACGAGCTGGGCGCATCGGCCCTGTATAACCTGCTGGGATATGTGGGCTGCAACCTGCCCCAGACCGATTTTGCCGCCAGCCTGAAGCTGGGCCGGGCGGTTTCCGCCGCTCTGGATCAGGAGCTTTTGGCCTCGGTCTGCGTGGTAAGCCGGGGGGGCCTGGCCTATGCCCTTTGCCGAATGGCCATGGCCTCGGAGCTGGGCCTGGATCTCAGCCTGGATGCCCTGGGAGACGGCTTTAGCAGCCTCAGCAAGCTTTTCAGCGAATCCACCGGGCGGCTGGTGGTCAGCCTGGACCCCAAAAGGCAATCAGAATTTGAGCAAATGATGGAAGGTGTGCCCTGTTCTCTGCTGGGCAAGGTGCAAGCCAAAAAGCGCCTGATGATTGAGGCGGCTGGCAATACGGTAATAGACCAGCCCATTAACGGTCTGCGCAGGACCTACGGCCTGCGCTTTGGGGATTTGATATGACGGTTCGAGCGCTGGTACTGGCCGGATACGGACTTAACTGTGACTATGAGACGGCCCATTCCCTGGAGCTGGCCGGAGCCCGGGCCAGGCGGGTGCACATAAGTGAACTCACCGGCACCGCCCACCAGGGACCCACCGTAAGCCTGGATGATTATCACATCCTGGTTTTCGGCGGCGGCTTTGCCTGGGCGGACGACCATGGGGCCGGTGTGATCCTGGCCACCCGGCTGGGCAATCATATCGGGGATCAGCTCAGGCAGTTCCTGGCCCGGGGCGGGCTGGTCATGGGCATCTGCAACGGATTTCAGGCCTTGGTCAACCTGGGGCTGTTGCCCCGCCTGCAAGACGCCTGGGAGCGCTCTGTCGCCCTGATTGCCAATGACTGCGGAAACTTCCAAAACCGCTGGGTGGAAATGACCGTGGAAGAGCAAAGCCCCTGCATCTTCACCAAGGGCATATCTTCGGGGCTCATGGCTCCTATCCGCCATGGGGAGGGCAAGTTCGTGGCTTCGGAAGATACCCTGGCCTCCATAGAATCTCTGAACTTGGTGGCGCTGCGCTACGCCAGAGGCAAAAAACCGGCCGGCGGCAAGTTTCCGGCCAATCCCAATGGAAGCCTCAATGACATAGCGGGCATATGCGATTTGTCCGGCCGGGTGTTCGGCCTGATGCCCCATCCCGAAGGCTATTACCGCATGAGCCAGCATCCCGCCTGGACCGCGCTGCGGGAAAAGGAAAGGCGCAAGGGACGTGGGCTGGACCCCCAGGCCCCGGGCGCGGGCCTGGCTCTGTTTGAAAACGCGGTGCGTGCGGCCGGGGAGTCGGTCTGATGGACGGCGCACCCATAAAAGAATTGGCCGAGGGCCAGCTCCTGGAGGGCGTTTTATTGCTCAGCGCCTGTCAGGTATTGGTCACCAAAACCGGCAAGCCCTACGGGGCCTTGAAGCTGAGCGACCGCAGCGGAGAGATAGACGGCCGCCTGTGGGATCAGGCCGAAGATCAGCTTGAGGGCCTTGCGCCCGGCATGCCGGTGCAGGTGCAGGGCCGAGTGGAGAGCTTCAAGGGCAACCGGCAGATAATCTTGCGCCACATCAAACCCGCGCCGGATGTGGACCCGGCTTTGTTCATCCCGGCCAGCCCCATACCATTTGAAGAGCTGAGCAAGAATCTCACCCGGGCTGTGGGCTGGGTGAAGCACAAAGACTTGAAAGCGTTGCTCAAGCTTATTTTCGTAAACGACACTTCTTTGAAAAGGCGCTTTCTGCGGGCCCCCGCGGCCAAGGGCGCACATCACGCCTATCTGCACGGCCTTTTGGAGCATACCCTGAGCGTGGCCGGACTGGTTCGCCTCATGGCCCAGCATTACCCCGAACAGCTCTCCGGGGATTTGCTGATTACCGGGGCCCTGATCCATGATTTGGGCAAGGTGGAGGAATTCACCCTGGGGCCGCCCATCGACTACACCGACCAGGGGAGGCTCCTGGGGCACATCGTGCAGGGCGTGCAGATGCTGGACGATCTTTTGCTCCGGCTGCCTGGTTTTCCAGCCGCCCTTAAAGACGCCCTGATTCACCTTATCCTGAGCCATCACGGCGAATACCAGTTCGGCAGCCCCAAAAGGCCCAAGACCCCCGAGGCCATGGCCCTGCATTTCGCCGATGACCTAGACGCCAAAATGGCCATGTTGAAGCTGGCGGCGGATAACTCCTGCGGCGAAACCTGGAGCCCCTACAACCGGCTTCTGGAGCGCTATCTCTACTTGGGGCCCAGCCCCCTGGATGCTCCCGGCCAGGAGCGGGAGCAGTCCTGCCCCGAGCCGCCTCCCGGCCTGAGCCTGTTCGACCGGGGTGATTCCGGAAAAGGGGATTAACCCGGTGCCCGGACCAGCCGATAAGCGCGCCCCCTTCATCACATTGGAAGGCGGCGAAGGGGCGGGCAAAACCACCCAGCTTGAGCTGTTGGCTGAACGCATCGGGCGCATCCCGCTCCCCGTGAGCACCACCTTCGAGCCCGGGGGCAACCAGATGGGCTCGGCCTTGCGCCAGCTGCTCAGTGATGCAAGTCAGATCCCCATATCGCCAAAAGCCGAGCTGCTTATGTATCTGGCCGACCGGGCTCAGCATGTGGAGACCGAAATCCTGCCCCACTTGAGCAACGGCGTGGTGGTGATCTGCGACCGTTTCAGCGATTCATCGGAGGTCTACCAGGGCCGCGCCCGGGGCCTGGGCCGGGAAGAGGTGCGTAGGCTCAACCGCTGGGTATGCGGAGCGGTTTGGCCGGACCTCACCCTTCTTTTGGACCTGGACCCAAAGACTGGCCTTGGCCGGGTGCGCAAGCGGCAGGGGGATTTGGGCCTGGACCGTATGGAGCTAGAAGCCCTGGAGTTTCATGAGGCGGTGCGCCGGGGTTTTTTGGAGCAGGCCGAAGCCGAGCCGGAAAGGATCAAGGTCATAGACGCCAGCCGGGATGAAAAAGAGGTGGCCAGGCGGATATGGGAACACGCAAAAGCCGTGATAGACGGGTGGCTGGGCCATGCGGCTTAGGGGCATAGCGGGCCAGGTTCACGCCCAGCGCCAGCTCAATGCGGAGCTTGGGTCCGGACGGCTGGCCCATGCCTATCTTTTCGCCGGTCCCATCGGCACCGGCCGGGGCACCTTGGCCCGGGCCCTGTTTGCCGCGCTCAACTGCCGCGAGCAGCAGGCTGAAATCCCCTGCGGAGTGTGTGATCATTGCCACCGCCTGAAGGTGGGCACCCACGAGGATTTCATCACCCTGGCTCCGCCTTCGGGTCAGGCCAGCGCCCAGATAAAAGTGGAAGAAGTGCGCGAGGTGATCCGCACCCTTTCCTTCAAACCCTTTGCGGGCAGCTACCGCATGGTGCTGATACGCCGGGCCGGGCACCTGAACCCCGCCTCATCCAACGCCCTTTTGAAGACCCTGGAAGAACCTCCGCCCCACAATATCCTGGTGCTCACGGTGCAGGACCCAAAAGAGATCCTGCCCACCCTGGTGAGCCGCTGCCGCCGGGTGAACTTCGCACCCTTGGACAGCGGGCTCATCGCGGACGAGCTAGGCCGGCGGGGTATTGAACCCGCTGCGGCCAGGCTTAAGGCGGCCATGAGCGGGGGCTCTTTGGGTCGGGCCCTGGAACTGAACGAAACCAAGCTGATGGAGGAATTGGGCAGGCTCACCGGCCATCTGGCCAAGCCGGGCGGGCCGCTGGAGGACTGGGCCCTGGCCGAGGAATTGGTGGGCGAGCACCGGGGTCAGCGCATCGACCGCCAAGGGCTGGCCGAAAGCCTGGATCTGTGGGCACAGTATTTCCGCGATCTTGCGGTGACCGCGGCGGACCGTCCCCAGGCAGCCTTGCTGGAGCTGGCCGGAGCCGGCGGAATAGACCCGGCTCGGGCCTCGAATGCCTTCAGTTGGATCAGAAAGGCTCAGTCCCAGCTCATAGGCAATGCCGCGCCGGAGCTGTCCATAACGGTGCTATTGGGCCATCTGCGCTCCCTTTACGCTCAAGCTCCGGATACATGATAAGGTTTTTACTGCCCTTTTGTTTAAATCCCAGTAGAATAGCAGCACCGGCTGCGGCATATGCCGTGCTGTAACCAGATAAAAAGCGCGAACCATAATGGGAAAAATAGTAGGCGTCCGCTTTCATAAGGGCGGCAAGATATATAATTTCGATGCGGGGCACTTTGTGCTGGCCGTTGATGACCAGGTTATCGTGGAGACCGAAAAGGGCCTGGCCTTCGGGGTCGTGGTGCGCCCCCCCACCATAATGGAACCGCCGCCCGATGATGATGCGGAAGGCGAGGCTCCCGAACTGAAACGGGTGTATCGCCTGGCCACCGATAAGGACCTGCGGCAGCTGGAAGAGAACCTGAAGCTGGAAGCCGAGGCTTTCAGCTATTGCCTGGAACGCATCGCCCAGCGCAGCATGGAAATGAATCTGGTCAAGGTGGAGACCCTGTTCGACCGTTCCAAGTTCATCTTTTATTTCACTGCCGACGGGCGGCTGGATTTCAGGGAGCTGGTGCGCGATCTGGTGGGCCGCTTCCGCACCCGCATAGAAATGCGCCAGGTGGGGGTGAGACACGAGGCCAAACTCTTGGGCGGACTGGGCTCTTGCGGCCGCGAGCTTTGCTGCGCCACCTTTTTGCAGGACTTTGAACCCGTAAGCGTGAAGATGGCCAAGGAGCAAAACCTCTCATTAAATCCCACCAAGATAAGCGGACTGTGCGGCAGGCTGATGTGCTGTCTGACCTATGAATACGAAGCTTATCATTCACTGAAGCGCGGCCTGCCCAAACTGGGCAAACGCTTCAAGCCATCTCCGGACCTGGAAGGCAAGGTGATCCGCCAAAACGTGCTGAAGCGTCAGGTCACCATACTCACGGATGACGGGCGTGAGCTGAGCGGCACCCCGGAAGAGCTGGCGGAACTTAACCCCGAAACCCCGCCGGAAAAACCGTCTCCGCCCGAAAGGCCCAAACACCAAATCCGGCCCAAACCAGGCCAGCAAAGTCTAAGCAAGGAAAAAAACGCCGGCTCCGAGCGCAGCCGGGGAAGAAGAAGAAAAGGCAAGAAGGGAAGCCAAGGCTCATGAGTAACGCTCTTTACATCACAACCCCGATCTATTATGTGAATGCAGAACCCCACCTGGGGCATGCCTACACCACCATTGTCTGCGATGTGTTCGCACGCTTCGGACGGCTGACCGGAAAAGACGTGCGCTTCCAGACCGGCACTGATGAGCATGGCCAGAAGATCATGCAGGCCGCGGAAAAAGAAAACATCACCCCCAAGGAATTTGCCGACAAAATTTCAGGCAAATTCCAGGCCACCTGGCCCAATCTGGCCATTACCAACGACCAGTTCATCCGCACCACCAACCCGGAGCATGTGAAGGTGGTGCAGGATGTATTGCAGAAGGTCTATGACCGGGGGGACATCTATCTGGCCAAATACGGCGGACAATACTGCGTGGGCTGCGAGCGCTTTTTGACCGAACACGAGATAGTGGACGGTAAATGTCCGGACCACGGCACCGAACCCACCTGGATCGAAGAGGAAAACTACTTCTTCAAGATGTCCAAGTATCAGGACGCCTTGCGGGATCATATCCAGAACAAACCGGATTTCATCCGTCCCGAACGCTACAAAAATGAAGTGCTCAGCTTTTTGAGCGAGCCTTTGGAGGATTTGTGCATCAGCCGGCCGAAGTCGCGTTTGAGCTGGGGCATAGAGCTTCCCTTTGACGACCGCTTCGTGACCTATGTATGGTTTGACGCCCTGATCAACTACGTGACCGGGCTGGGTGGCATGGAGGGCGCTTTGATGCCCCGCTACTGGGAGGCCACCCAGCATTTCATAGCCAAGGATATTTTGAAGCCCCACGGGATTTATTGGCCCACCATGCTGATGGCGGCCGGGCTGCCCCTGTACGACCACCTCAACGTGCACGGCTACTGGAACATCGGCGAATCCAAGATGTCCAAGACCTTGGGCAATGTGGTGGCGGCGCTGGATCTGGCCAAGGTGTACGGGATGGACGCCTTCCGTTACTTCTTGATGCGCGAGATGAGCTTCGGCCTGGATGCCTCATTCAGCGAGGACCTTTTGGTCAAACGCTACAATTCGGATCTGGCCAATGACCTGGGCAATCTCTTCTCCCGGGCCCTGAGCATGCTGCACCGCTACCGGAACGGCGTGGTGCCCGCCTTTTTGCCCAGCCGCCAAGACCATTTGGACACCCGCTTCATGGTGCAGATGGCGGCCCAGAAATACCTGGACGGCATGGCCGAACTCAGCTTCCATAAAGCTTTGGCCGCGGTCTGGGAGCTGGTGAGCGAGGGCAACAAGTATGTGGTCAAAAACCAGCCCTGGGAGCTGGCCAAGGATGAAGCCAAGGCCCGGGATCTGGACGACGTCATGTATAATCTGGTGCAGATTCTGGCCAGTGTGGTGGTGATGATCTCGCCGGTTATGCCCCAGGTGGCGGACAAGATGACCGCCCAGCTGGGCATGGAGCCCTTAAAGCCGGGTATGTTCACCGGTCTGGAGTCCATCTTTGATTTGGTCGGCGAAGGCGTCCAGACCAAAAAACCAGAGCCGCTTTTCCCCAGGGTGGATACGGCCGAGGTAAAGGCAAAGGCCGCCAAAAAAGACGCCGAGGCCAAGGACAAAGCAAAAAAGAAAAAGGCCAAAAAGCAAGTGGTGGTTCCTGAAGGAATGATCAGCATTGACCAGTTCACCCAGATGAAGCTGAAGCTGGGCAAGATCCTGGAGGCCGAGCCGGTGCCCAAGACCGACAAGCTGATGAAGATGAAGATTGATCTGGGCGAGGATGAGCCCCGCCAGATCATCGGCGGCTTTGCCGAGCATTACACCCCTGAAGATATGGTCGGCCAGCAGGTGGTGGTGGTGGCCAACCTGATGCCGGCCAAGCTGCGCGGCCTGGCAAGCAACGGAATGGTCCTGGCCTGCGTCAGCGATGATAGGGTGCGCATCATCAATCCCATGGAGGAGATGGCCCCGGGCAGCATAATAAGATAGCCGCCCGGCCACGCACTGCCGGCTCTTCCCCTAAAAAATCAAAGGCCCCTGCCTGGTATGATCCGGGCGGGGGCTTTTCTTTGCTTATCCAGGATATATCACCAGGTAATGGTCACGGTGCCGTCGCCGTTGGCGCTTGGGCTGCCCACGGAGCCGCTGGGGCTTTGGGCGCTGCTATGCAGCCAGCCCGATCCCCCGCCGCCGGCGCCGGGTTCGTCGTCGGGAGCTTCGGTGGCAACGCCGCCTCCTCCTCCGCCATAGCCGCCGCCGCCTCCGCCTCCGCCATAATCATGATTCCCCCCTCCATCCCCCCCTGCCGAAGCCGGGGAGCCGCTGGGGCCGGTGCCGGGCTGACCGTCTTCATCCCCCCCTGTGCCGCCGGCCCCTCCGGTGTTGGTGCCCGCACGGCCGTCGCCGGAAGTTGTGCCATTGGTGCCTGCTACGTAATCACCCGCAGTGCCGCTGCCGGCTCCGTGCCCGCCGTTGGCATTATAGCCTCCTCCTCCGCCTCCCCCCACAATCATGAGGGTATCCCCGCCGACGATTCTGACAACCGTGGCCGCACCGCCGCCGGCGCCTCCTGCATTGTCGCCCTGGCCCCCGTCTCCTCCGTTGTAATCCCCTCCCAAGCCGGTGTCTCCACCAGGCCTGGGGTAGCTGCCGGATCCGGCCGGTCCCAATATGATCTGGATCACTTGCCCGAAAGAGACCGGGAATGTGGCGGTCGACCGGCCTCCGTATCCGCCGGTGCCGCCAGTGGCATCACCCCCTTTGCCGCCGGTGGCGGTGATGGTGATGGATATCACTCCTTGGGGAACCGGCCAGGAGCTCTGTATGGAACG
Organism: Desulfarculaceae bacterium; assembly: GCA_963675675.1. Classification (GTDB taxonomy): domain Bacteria; phylum Desulfobacterota; class Desulfarculia; order Desulfarculales; family Desulfarculaceae; genus Dethiosulfatarculus. Next base: position 3,422,787 of record OY776512.1, on the reverse strand, counting down.
GGGAATGTATTGGCCGCCGTTGCTCATCTGGGCATGGGCCGGCAGCACTCCTATGCGCGCCAGGGGTTTGATCCACCGCCCCGGCAGCATGGCGCTGACCACCAATGCGCCTCCACCGGCGCCCAGGGCCTTCAGCAGCTTTCTGCGTCCATTGTTGTGAGAAACATCATCACTTCGGCCGGTTATACGCTTGCTCACCTCGTATTCTCCTCCCCAAAAAAAAATGAAGGCCGGTTCTGCATCCGGACCTCTTCCCGCACTGATTGCAACTATTATAATAGTCATATATTTACTGGTATTTCAAGGGCTATCTGCGGAGGCAGTTTACGGGCGGGCATATTTGGGCGGCAAGCCGATAACAGCGCTTTAATAAACGCGGCAGGAAAGGATGTTTCAGCCTGATATCAGGCTGAATTTTGGGCCAGCTCTATGGTGCGGGCCACATCCCGGCGGCCCTTTTGCAATTCGGGCATCTGGGTTACGGCCCAATTGGAAAGCGGCTCCAGCTCCCTTAAGAGCCTTTCCATATCTACGGTGGGATAGGTTCGGCCGGGCTGGAAATCGGCCAGACGGCAGGTGCGGGCCCGGCCCCCTATGGCCACCGGGATGCCGTAGAGCCTGCAGGTGATGGGACGCTCTTCATAGAGCGCACAATGGCCCTTGTCCAGCAGCGGACAGGCGATGCGGGCCTTGCTCAGAGACGCCAGGCGCTCTTCCCCCTGGAGCTTGAAGGCCTGGTTCACGGCGGCGTCAAATGCCCGGGCGGCCTTTTTGGACCGGCGCTGGATGTCCCGGCGGAGCGCCCGGGGCAGGCCGAGAAAGCCCAGGGCGATGGCCCATGATTCGATGGGGCTGAGGTCAAACAGCGCATGGCAGCAGTCGTCACATCCTGGTTTGCAGGATACGGCCTGGGGGAACTGGCGGCTCACCTCCTTGAAGGCGGCTTCCGCCCGGCTGCGGACCTTTTCCAGGCCTTGCATGATCTTTTCGGGTGTGGGTGCTTGATATGCCATGCCGCCTAGTCTACTGCAACAGGACTTTTTTTAAACCCCCCAAAATGATGGGGCCGGGCAGGATGCAATGCTTGACCGGGCAACAAAACGTTACTAATCTGTCAGACAGTCGGCAGACAATAAAACGTTCCCCAAAATAAGGAGCCCTTCAGTGGCGGATAAGCCCAAACTATATCTTTTGGATGCATCGTCTTATATACACAGAGCCTTTCATGCCATCCGCAATTTGTCCACCACCAGCGGTATTCCCACCGGCGCGGTTTACGGCTTTATCACCATGCTCTTGAAGGTGATGCGCGAGGCCGAGCCGGAATACTTGTGCGTGGTCTACGACTCCAAGGGCCCTACTTTCCGGCATGAGTTTTATCCGGCCTACAAGGCCAACCGCCCGCCTCTGGACCCGGCCCTGAAGGTGCAGTTCCCCTTGGTGCGCCAAGTGGTCACCGCGCTGGCCTTGCCCGCGGTGGAGGTCGAAGGGTATGAAGCCGATGACCTTATGGCCACCCTGGCCCGGCAAGCGGCCCAACAGGATTATGACGTGGTGCTGGTCAGTGCGGATAAGGATTTGTATCAGCTTATCACCGACCGGGTCACCATGTGGGACACCATGAAGGAGGCCCGCCTGGGGGTGGATGAGGTGCGGGCCAAGCTGGGCATAGAGCCAAAGCAGATGGTGGATTTTCAGGCCCTCACCGGCGATTCCACGGATAACGTGCCCGGAGTGCCGGGGATCGGCCCCAAGGGTGCGGCCCAGCTTCTGGCCAAATATGAAACCTTGGACCAAGTGCTTGAAGGCGCGGCGGGCATGAAGCAGTCCAAACGCCGCCAAAACCTGATCGAGTTCAAAGACCAGGCCCTTTTGAGCCGGGATCTGGTGCGGCTCAGCCTGGACGCGCCGGTCAAGTTCGATCCCGAGGTGTTCAGCGTCACCCCGCCGGACCCCGCGGTCATAAACCCGGTGCTGGCTCAACTGGAATTCACCAGTTTAATGAACCAGTTCGCAATCAAACCGGTCCATGTGGATACGGACTACAAAACCATTACCCAAATTGATGAGCTGCGGCAGTATGTCGCGGACTGCATGGCCCGCTCGGACCGGGTGGCGGTGGACACCGAGACCACCAGCATCAACCCCATGCTGGCCGAACTGGTGGGGGTCTCCTTATGCTATGAGGACAACCAGGCGGTTTACATCCCGGTGGGGCATACGGAACTGCAAGAAGGCGAGACCCAGCTTGGCAAGGATGAGGTTCTTGAGGCCCTTGCGCCTCTTCTGGCCGGGGATGAACCGGCCAAGATCGGGCAGAATATCAAATATGACTACCTGGTGCTGACCCGGGCGGGACTGGTCATGCGCAACATGGCCTTTGACACCATGGTGGCCAGCTATGTGCTGAACCCGGGCAAAAACAGCCACAGCCTGGAAGCCTTGTCCGCTGAGCTGTTAGGCCGCTCCATGATTTCTTATGAGGAGGCCACCGGCGGCAAGAACATCTGCTTTTCCACGGTGCCCTTGAAAAGAGCCACGGAGTATGCCGCGGAGGATGCGGATGTAACCTGGCAAGTGGCCGCAAAGCTGAGGCCCGCGCTGGAAGAAAACGGGTTCACGGAGCTTTTCAGCGAGCTTGAAATGCCCCTGGTGGATGTGCTGGCCCGGGTGGAAATGAACGGTGTGGGCGTGGATGTGCAGGGGCTTCGGGATCTGTCCAAAGAGCTGGGCGCCACCTGCGATGAAATAGAAGAGCGGGTCTACCGGCTGGCCGGACACGAGTTCAACATCAACTCCCCTCAACAGCTTGGCCAGGTGCTTTTTGAAGAACTGGGCCTGAAGCACGTCAAGAAGACCCGCAAAAAAACCGGCTACTCAACCGATATGAGCGTATTGACCCTTCTGGCCCAAGAACATCCGTTGCCCGCTGAAGTGTTGAATTACCGCACTCTTAACAAGCTGCGCTCCACCTATTTGGATGTACTGCCCACCTTGGTGCATCCAGAGACCGGACGCATACACACCAGCTTCAACCAGACCGTGGCCGCCACCGGCCGCCTGAGTTCATCCGATCCTAATCTGCAAAACATTCCGGTGCGCACCGAGTTCGGCGAGCGCATCCGGGGCTGTTTCATCCCCCAAAAGGGCCGGGTGATGCTCAGCGCGGACTACTCGCAGATAGAGCTTCGGGTCCTGGCCCATCTCAGCCAGGACGAGCTTTTGGTCCAGGATTTGAGCCAGGGCCTGGACGTGCACACCCAGACCGCGGCCCGGCTGTTCGACATCATGCCGGGGCTGGTCACCAAAGAGATGCGCGCCAGGGCCAAGACGGTGAACTTCGGGGTGCTCTACGGCATGAGCGCGTTCCGCCTGGCGCGGGAACAGAAAATCAGCCGCAACGAAGCCCAGGAAATCATTCATAAATACCTGGGGCGTTACAAGGGCATCGCCGATTTCCAGCAAGCCAATCTGATCCAGGCCCGCGAAAAGGGCTATGTGACCACGCTGCTGGGGCGCAGGCGCTATCTGCCGGCCATCAACTCCAGCGACCGCATGGCCCGGGAGGGGGCCGAACGCATGGCGCTGAACACCCCCATCCAGGGCACGGCGGCGGACCTCATCAAGCTGGCCATGCTGCGGGCGGATGAGCTGATCAAAGATGAATTTCCCCGGGCGCTGATGATCCTGCAGGTGCACGACGAACTCATGTTCGAGGTCCCGCCGGATGAGGTTGAAGCATTTGCTGAAAGAATCCGCCAAGTCATGGCCGGGGTGGCGGACTTGGCCGTGCCCCTGGATGTGGATCTGGGTTGGGGGCAAAGCTGGGCCGAGGCCCACTGACCGGGGATTATCCCCGGACCCAATTCAACAGCCAGTCGAACCAGTTATCCAAGCCCTGGCCGGTCTTGCAGGATATCTCGAATATCCGGATGTCTGGATTCAGGGCGCGCACGGTGTCCCTGATACGCTGCAAATCCACATCCAGATAAGGCAAGAGATCTATTTTATTAATCAAAAGCACTCCGGCTTCTTTAAAGAGCAGGGGATATTTGCTGGGTTTGTCATCTCCCTCGGTCAGGGAAAGCACCGCCAGCTTCATGTCCTCGCCCAGGTCGAAATCCACCGGGCAGATCAGATTGCCCACGTTCTCTATGATCAATAATTCCAGGTTATCCAGGTCAAAGGCCTGGGCGGCCTGGGACACCATGGCCCCATCCAAGTGGCAGGAGCCCTGGGTTTCTATCTGAACCGCCTTCACACCCACCGCAGCAATGCGCCGGGCATCTTCCGAAGTTTGAATATCGCCCTCTATCACCCCGCAACGCAGCTGGCCCGCCAGCCCGGACAGGGTTTTTTCCAATATGGAAGTTTTGCCTGACCCTGGGCTGGAGATCATGTTTAGCACTCTCAAGCCCGCCTCATCGAACTTGGCCCGGTTTTGGGCCGCCAGTTTCTGGTTGGCCTCCAGAACAGGCCGACCTATGCTTATCTCAGCCATTTGGAGCTTGCCTCCTTGAGTTCATCTTCGCTTCACTCAAATTTAACAACTGCAGCGACCTTGTTAATCGTCAACCTCGATATACTCTACCATAAGCTCTTGATCCCCTAAAAGCCGGATCAGGCTGGAGCCGCAACGGGGACACACCAACTCGCTGGTCTGCAAAAAAAAGGTTTCCGCGCAATTTTTGCAAGAAGCCTCAAGGGCTACGCGTCTGATAACCAGCTCGGCCTTGTGGGCGGGGGTGTCCTCTTTGGCCAGATCAAAGCTGAATTTCAAGGATGCCGGAGCAACATGGCTCACCACCCCCAAGGCGATGCCCACCTTGCGGATGGAACCGGCTCCGTTTTGCCGGGCATGAGAGACTGCAATGTCTATAATGGACTGGGCCAAGGAAAATTCATGCACTTTATTTGCCTGTCCGCCGCCGTATGTATATAATAAAACCTCAAAGCAAGTGGCTGTAATCAGTTGAACTTTATCAGCCCCTGCAATTATGGTCAACCGGGGGCAGGCTGGCATCCAAACGTCCGGAATCAAAGATGCAATTCGACACAAGCGCATAAACCCATTCACAAGCTTAAACTGCATGAGTTCCGGCGCCCCAATGAGGAACAAATTTGGCTCGCAACTTCAATAAGATGAAAAAGCCCAAGCGCAGCCTGGCTAAGCGCTTGTTTTTCGGTTTGTTTATATTCGGACTGATAATGGGGGTGCTGGGCATTGCCGCAGCCGTTGGGGGTTGGTACTGGATCGGACAGCAGTTGCCCCAGTTAGAGCGGCTGGCGGACTACCGCCCTCCGGCCGTGACTCAAATTCTGGATAAAGACGGCCGGCTGTTATCGGAATTCTCTCACCAGCGCCGCTATGTGGTGCCCCTCAATCAAATACCCTCGGATGTGATCGGCGCCTTTGTGGCGGCTGAGGACGGCGATTTTTTCAAGCATGTGGGGGTGGATGTTCTGGGGATCATCCGGGCGGCCGTGGCCAACTTCAGGGCCGGACGGGTGGTGCAGGGCGGTTCCACCATCACCCAGCAGGTGGCCCGGGCGCTTTTGCTATCGCCCAGACGCACCATGCTGCGGAAAGCCAAGGAGATCGTGCTGGCTTACCGCATGGAGAAGTACCTGACCAAAGAGGAAATACTTTATTTGTATTTGAACCAGATCTATCTGGGACACGGAGCCTATGGCATCCAGGCGGCGGCCCAAACCTACTTTGGAAAGGATTGTTCCAAACTGGTCTTGGCGGAAGGCGCCCTCATCGCCGGATTGATCAAAGCCCCGACACGCTACAGCCCGGTGCGCTATCCGCGCCGGGCCCGGGCCCGCCAGGAATACGTGATAGGCCGCATGCTGGCCGACGGCCAAATCAGCCCCGAAGAGGCCACCGCAGCGCTCAATACTCAAATCAAGGTGCAGATCAACCCAAAGGCCACCTCCCATACGGACTATTACACTGAATATGTGCGCCAGTGGCTGGAGAACAGATTCGGCCAGGCAGATCTGTATGACGGCGGTTTGACCGTATACACAGCCTGTGATCCCGCCATGACGGCGGCGGGCCAACAAGCCATAAAACACGGCCTGGCCGACCTCACCAGACGGCAGGGCTTTAAAGGCCCCATCGCCCAAGTGAGCAAGAATGAGCTGAACGCCATCAAAAGCCGTCCGGTTGACCGCAACGGGGCGCAAAAGGACCAAATCATAAAGGCCGTTGTTACCAGGGTGAGCAATGGGTATCAGAATGTTACCGTGCGCATGGGGGCCGCCCGGGGCAAGGTGATAGATGATGAAGAGAAGTTCTTAAAAAGGTACAAAAAAGGCCTCCGGCCCGGCGATGTTATCCAGGTGATCCCCCAATCCTACGATCTTAAAGGCAAAAGCTGGATGGTCAAGGTTCACCAGGAGCCTTTGGCCCAGTCCGCCCTTTTGGCCATTGAGTCCGGCACCGGAAGGGTCAGAGTCATGATCGGAGGGCGGGATTTCGACCTCAGCCAGTTCAACAGGGCAACCCAGGCCAGCCGCCAGCCCGGAAGCGCTTTCAAACCTTTCATCTTCTCGGCCGCCCTGAACCATCCCAGCCAGAAATACACCCCGACCAGCGTCATCATGGACGCTCCCGTGGTTTATGACGATCCGGGCAGGCCGGGGGTTAAGTGGAAGCCCAAGAATTATGAAGGCCGTTTCTATGGTCCAACCACCTTACGCACCGCCCTGGAGCACAGCCGTAATGTGGTAACCGTGAAGATACTGAGCGACATGGGTCTTAAATACACCATCGAGTATGCAAAACGGTTCGGCTTCCAAAGCGAAATAGCCCCCAACCTTTCACTGGCCCTGGGCACCTGCGGCATGAACCTGCTGGAATTGACCAAGGCCTATTCGGTGTTTGCGAATCAGGGCCGCCTGGTGGACCCGGTGGTTGTAGAGAAAGTGGTCGACCGCCATGGAGAGGTTGTATACAGCGCTCAGCAATTGGTGCAGCAGGTCATTTCTCCCCAGAACGCCTTTTTGACTACTCAGCTTTTGCGCGGAGTGGTGCAGCACGGCACCGGCCGCCAGATGCTCGAATTGGGCCGCCCTCTGGCCGGCAAGACCGGAACCACCAATGATCTGCGCGATGCCTTGTTCATGGGCTTCTCGCCCCAGCTGGTCTGCGGGGTGTGGGTGGGCCAGGACGACAACAAGCCGCTGGGGCGGAGGGAAACCGGAGGCCGCGCCGCCGGTCCGATCTGGAAAGAATTTATGGGTCAGGCGCTCAAGGATATGCCCCGGGCCGATTTTCCGGAACCGGAGGGCGTGGTTTTTGTGCGGGTGGATAAAAAAACCGGCCAGGCGGTGTCGGCCGGACAGGAAGGCGGTTTTTTCGAAGCCTTTTTGGCGGGCACCGAACCTGCCGTCCCCGCCCCCGGACAGGTGCATACCGCGCAGGCGGAGGCTGTCGACGGCGGCGAAACCGGAGGAGCGGTGGAAGACTTTATGCAGTCGGAAACCTTCGCTCCGCCCACCGAGGCTGTGCCCGATCCAGAAAAAGGCGGCGCTCCCGCTGACAGCAGCAGCTTGCAGTAATCGCGCCCGCAGGATTGTGCATGCGCCCGAGGGCCTTTAAGTACTGCCTAAAAAAAGGCCGCGCCCCTATTGGAGCGCGGCCGGTTTGTTTCATATCAACCAGAACTCTAGATGCCTTCCAGCTCGTCACGCACCGAGTAAAGCACGGTGAATTCATGCTCCAGCTCGGCCTGCAAGGCATCCATCTTTTCCTTGGGCATATCCGCAACCCTGATATGCACGTGGCGGGTGCCCTCTTCGGCTGTGTCGTAGGAGCTCAGGATGCTTACCATCTTCCCGCCGTGCTCGCGTATGACGTCGGCCACCTCTTTAATGGAGCCGGGCCGGTCCTCCAGGTTGAAGGCGAATAAATTTCCGCCCCTGTAGATGCCGGTGATGGACACCAGCACCCGGAAAACGTCACCCTGGGCCAGGATGCCCACCACCTCTCCTTCATCCACCACGGGAAGCCCGGTGACCTTGCGCTCCAGCATGATGACCGCGGCGCGCTCTATGGTGTCATTGGGGGTCACCGTGATGACGTTGCGGCTCATGATGTCTTTTACTTTTAATTCGCTCAAAAGGTAATATAGCTCGTGCACATCCAGAGTAGTGGCTTTGCTTGGGCTGGCCTCTTTCAGATCCCGGTCGCTGACAATGCCGACAAGCTTGGAATCCTCATCCACCACCGGCAGATGGCGGATGTTGTTTTCCCGCATGATCTGCGAGGCCCGCATCACCGAGGTGTCCGTGCTGATAGTGATGGGATCGGTGGTCATCCAATCCTTTACTGGCATCTTATCCTCCTGGCTGGGTAGCTACCATATTGAATAAACGCGGACCGAAGCCGCCAACACCCTGAATGCGCCCTTTATAAAAAACCGCAATACAAGCTGTTTTCTTGTTAAGGGCTATGACTCAAGATACAATCTGATCTCACTATGTTTCAAGACTTTTTGAACATCTTTAGGAGCCTGCCGTAAATAATGCCGGAAAATGCCTCTGACATCCAAAAAGCCGTTCAGGCTGTGGAACGCTGTTTGGGCGTCCAAAGTCCGTTGGTCCAGGAGCTATCCGGATTTGCGCCCCGGCCCGGCCAGCAGAAGATGGCCGCAGCCGTATGCAGCTCCCTATGCTGGGAAAACCCTCTTTTGGTGGAGGCGGGCACCGGCACCGGCAAGACCCTGGCCTATCTGATCCCGGCGGTGCTTTTGGGCCTCAAAACGGTGGTGAGCACCGGCACCAAAACCCTGCAGGACCAAGTCAGCCAAAAAGAGCTGGTGCTATTAAAGAAGACCCTGCATCCCGGCCTTAGATGGGCGGTGCTCAAGGGCCGGGCCAACTATCTGTGCCTGCGGCGTTATCTGGACTTCAGCCGCCAGCCGGACCTCTCCCTGCCCGGTGCGTGGCGGGGCTTGGCCATCTTGGAGCCTTGGGTGCAGTCCACCGCCAGCGGTGATCTGGACCAGGTGCGGGGCGAAGGGCTGTATGAATCCATCATTGCCGAGGTTACCGCCAACAGCGAGCAGTGCATGGGCGGACGCTGCCCAAAACGGGATCAGTGCTTTTTCATGGAAGCCCGGGCCCGGGCCGCGGAGGCGGATATCATCGTGGTCAACCACCACCTTTTCCTGGCTGACCTGCAGCTCAAAAGCGGAGGACACGGCGAGGCTCTGCCCCGCTATCAGGCCGTGGTGTTCGATGAAGCCCATCTTCTGCCCGAAGTGGCCACCCAGATTTTCGGGGTTACCGTGTCCGCCCGCAGGCTGAGCGTCTTTCTGCGTGACCTGGGCAAGGAATCCCGGGGCGGGGCCGAGATCATGCGGGCTTCGGCGGATGTGCAGGACGCGGGCGAAAAGCTGTTCGGCGCGGTGCGCCGTCTGGCCGGCAGCCGGGGAAGCCTTTCGCTTTTGCAGCGCCATCTTGATGAATTGGCCCAGCCGGGCGAAGAATTGCGCGGGGCCCTGGAAAGCCTGGCCGCGGAGCTGGGGGTCAGCGATGAAGAGGAGGCCCTGGCCGCCCGGGCCCGGGTGATGGCCGAGGACCTCATGGCCGTTGCGCAGCCAGTGCCCGGGCTGAGCGTGGCCTGGGCGGAAGCCCACAGCCATAACAGCCTTTTGCATCTCTCTCCGGTGGAAGTGGGCCCCCATCTGGAGGCCGCGCTTTACACCGAGATGAGCCGCCTGGTGTTCACCAGCGCAACCCTGGCCGCAGCGGGCAATCTGGAACCGGCCCGCATCCGCCTGGGGCTGGGCCAGGACACCGACAGGCTGGTGGTGCCCACGCCCTTTGTGCTGGATAAGCAGGCCCTGTTGTATGTGCCTAAGCAGATGCCTCCCCCCATGAACCGGGGTTTTGTGGACGCCGTGGCGCGTGAGGTTGAAGAACTGGTCAACCTGAGCCGGGGGCGGGCCTTTGTGCTGTTCACTTCCCACCGCAATCTGGAAGCGGTGAGCCAGTATCTGTCTCCGCGCCTGCCCTTCACCTGCCTGGTGCAGGGCGAGGCCCCGCGCATGAAGCTTTTAGAGCGCTTTGTGGAGGAAAGCCCGGCGGTGCTCTTTGCCACCGCCAGTTTCTGGCAAGGGGTGGATGTGCCCGGTGCGGCCCTGTCCGCGGTGATAATCGACAAACTGCCCTTCAGCCCGCCGGACGATCCCTTGGTGGCGGCCCGCATGGCCAAGCTGGAGGCCGAGGGCAAATCAGGCTTCAGCCAGCTCATGCTGCCCGAGGCGGTGCTTTCCCTGCGCCAGGGCCTGGGCCGCTTATTGCGTACTCACGACGACCGGGGGCTTTTGGCCGTATTGGACATCAGGCTCAGGAGCAAGGGTTACGGCCGGGTGTTTCTGCGGGCCCTCAAACCGGCGCCGGTCACCGCCAGCAAGGAAGACGTGGCCGAGTTCTTCGCCCTGGAAGGCGGGCGGGACCCGGCTTGATTCGGGCTGCGTTGCCCTTCCCCTTTGACAAAGGCCCCCTTGCCTCATCCCCCCCATTTGATATCAAAGAAAATTGACCCAACGCCTATTGCGACGAGAGTGAAGAAGGCCCAGCCGCTCAATACCGCTCCTATAGCCTTGGATACTTTTGTCCTGTGAGCGGAGGCTATGCCTTTAACCAGGGGAATGAGCATGATAAGGAAGCCCAGCCAGCTAATCACGGTGGACCAGGGCAGCCCTCCGGCGGGCTTGGCGGAGCCAGAGGCGTTAACCTTTATGGTATCCAAAACTATAAGGTCCATGATGCCGTCAAGAATAAAGAGGGCTGACGACCAATATGCGAACACTTTGTAGGTGGCGATGTAGGGCTGGCCGATTCCCTTATACAATTTCAGGAATAGATGGAAGCACCCTGCCATGACTGTGGAAACAAACAAGATGAATATTGTGCTGCCCAGTAGAAAAAAAGCTGCCAGCATGGCCCCATGTTTTATGATGCCCTGGTAATCGTTTGAGTTCATCTGCTCGAACAATGGCCACTTGTTGTGCTCCAAAAGATAGAGCAGAAACAGAAATAGCGGAATGGTCGCCACATAAAATAATCCAGAACCAAAAGCAAGCTTCACCGGCGGCCAGTAGCTGGCCTTGCCTATCTGCTTGAAGGAAGCCGTGGGCTCGATAAGCACCTGCCAGGGAGTCAGCCAGAATCGCCGGAAGATATTTCCCGGCATTTCCCAGGCCAGCACCGGTTCGGTGGACAGGCTGTCTGGAGGGCCGGGGTGTTGAGAGGGCGGCGGTTCATCCCCCTGGTACCAGCTAAAAGCGGGCGATGAGTCTGTTTTGGGCTCGGTCTGCATGGCCGGGTCATCATGAGGCTGCCCTTGATCCTGAAGAGGCTCTCCGGTCTCTGCCGGGGAGGCACGGTCTGGGCCGGGTTCCTGTGGCGGAGGCTCCTTAGCCGATACATCCAGTTCGGCCCCGCACTCCGGGCAGGTCCGAATTTCATCACCGATTCCGCTGCAGCCGCACTCCTTGCACTTGATGCCCATGAATTCCCCCCAAAAGGATTATTTCCTGCCGCATGGCGGCCAAATTCCACATCCATTGATTCGTCCCCGGCTGCCGAACGCCGGTCCGGGGCCGCGTCCCAGTCCGGCCTTTTGCCTTAGGCTGTACGTCTAGCAACTCCGTCGGGCGCAAAGGTCAACATATGACGATATCTGAATGCCACGGACTCTGGCTCTGTATGGCTCTATATTGTCCACAGACGCCCCAGGCCCTGGTTGCGCATGATTTCCTGCAAGAGGCCCAGACCGAATATCAGCACCATTCCAACCATGAAGGCAACCAGCAAGAGCAGGGGCAGCGAGGCGGCCACTGCGGAGCGTAGCCGGGAAATGCCGTGGGCTCCGGCCAGTCCGCCCACCAGTATGCAAAAAGACCAGATCAAGGTCAGAAAAGGACCCACCCCAGGCAACAGCATGCAGACGGCCGGGGCATTGCTATAGCCCACCGCGCGGAAGGTGGCCCGATAGCCCCTGCGGGCCCCGCGCACTATCCAGAGCATGAAATGCAAAATGGCTGCCTCGATGAACACCGCCGCCACCATGCCCACCTGCAGGCTGAGGAATTCAAGCAGTTCATTCAGCCCGCCGGCTTTTTCCCAGCCCAAAAGCACGTTGACCAGCTTGCTGCCGGCCATGCCGAAAACGCCCATGATGATTGCAAAGCAAAGCGGCCACATGAGTTTGCCGCTTCCGGGCGCGGCCATGGTGCGCCGGGGATAGATCATCATTTGCCATATGGTCTTCCACAGGCCGGACAGGGCTCCGCCCCGGCCTTCCCAAGCCGGAGAATACACGCTGAAAGGATCTGCTTGGGGCTGGCCGGCTTCCGGCTCCGGAAGCGGCAGCTTCACGTATTGCATACAGGTGGGGCATTGCACGGCCCCGCCGGGATGGTCCGGTTTAGCTTCTTGGCGGTCTATCCGGGTGCCGCAATGGGGGCAATAGGGCTCTGTGATCATGATCCGCCCTTCTTTTGTGATTTGAGCCGGGACCAGCGCCGTACAAAACCGGCAACCCCTCCCACTTGTTCCTGCTCCCGTCTGGCCATCTGTTCGCCTATCTCCTGGGCTCCCTCGCCCCGGTTCACGGCGCGGCGCAGGCACTCGATCTTGTGGGGGCAGCGGGTGCAGTCTTCGGGCACCTCCCGCAGGCCGTCCGGCCCCATGGGGAACACGGTTCCCAGATCCCCATAGCAGGATGGGCGGTTATGCTCTGCCCTGGTTTGATCCAAAATATTAAACACCTCGCTCCCCGAAGAATACGTTAGGCCAAAGCCGGGGTCAAGTCACATGCCAGGCTGGAGCCCAAGCCTGACTGAAAAGCAAGATGGACGGATCTTTAGGTCCCGTTGATCCGCTCATAGCCCGAAACCACCCGCCGGGCCAAAAGGCCGAGCTTGATATTGTGGTTGCGGCTGTGGGCTTGCAGCCTTTTCATGGCGTAGCTTTCGGAACATTGTTTCTGCCGCATGACTATGCGCTTGGCCCGCTCGATATCATCACGGTCCTGCAGATCATCGATTGAGCGGCCGAGGCTCTCTTGCAGCCTGATCAGGCGCCAGTAATTGCCCAGGGCTATCTGGATGATCACACTAAGCGCTTCAATGTTGTGGGGGCTGGCCGCAAACGCCAGGGCTCCGCAGCGGCCCAGCAGTTCATGGTCCAAAGGCGTGCTTTTGGTGCAGACCACCACCAGGCCGCTGTGCTCATATTGCAGGTTATGGGCCAGGCTGAGCTTCTGGCTGTTGGTGAATCCCCACAGATCCCAGATCATGAGCGGGGGCGCATCTTCGGGCGGAATGGGGCTCTCTATGGGGTATGAGCGGTATTTGGGGCGGTGGCCGGTTTGGGTGAGAGCATTGGCCACCAGGCCGCACAAGGGGGAGTTTTCCTTTTGAATAACGGCCATAAGGTCTTTGCGCATATCCACCTCCTGGTTTGAGGTGGATAGGGCAAAAGCTGCTCCAAGAAGCTGTTTCCTTATATGGCTAATTAATTCAATTGAATAGCCGAAAAGGGCATTTTGAAATATCGGTATTTTTGCCGAAAGCTTACCGAAAGATCATGAAAACTTGCCGAAAGCCACGAAGCACTGACACAGCACCGGAAAACCCAGGAAGGGATGCGCCCCACAAAGAATGCAGAACCGGGGCGCTGCCGGTTAAGCAGCTTGACATAGTCCGATATAGTCTGGCGTGGATGCAGAACCGCAGCCTCTGGCGGCTGCGCCCGGCAGACTGAATCAGTGCCGCCGGTTCAGTACATACCAGGGCAGGGACATTAAAAGATCGGCGGCGGAGGCGTCCAGGGCCTGGGGACCCAGCTCACGCAAGGCCTGCTGGCTCTTCAGGGCCCTTCTGGCGGCCTCGGTGTAGGTGGCTTCCACTCCCCCATGAGCCTTGACTATTTCCTTGGCCTCTTGATGCTGAGCCGGGTCGGAGGAGCCGGCCAGCGCCATAAGCCTTTCACTTATCTTTTGCGGGGCCGTGTCCCGCACATGTATCAAAGGAAGCGTGATTTTGCCTTCGGCCAGATCGTGACCCACCGGTTTGCCGAATTCGTGTTCGGTGCCCACGTAATCCAGGGCGTCGTCAATAAGCTGGAAGGCGATGCCCAGCTCTATGCCGTAATCAAACAGATGCCGCACCACATCCTGATCGGCCCCGGCATAGATGGCGCCCATCTGACAGGCCGCAGCCAGCAGGATGGCTGTCTTGGCCCGGATGATTTCGGTATAGCGCTTAGTGTCCAGTTCGAGGTCATTGGTGTGCAAAAGCTCCAGAACCTGGCCCTCGGCCATATAAGTGGTGCAGTCCGTGAGGGCGCGCACAAAACGTACGTCATCCACCTCGGAGGCCAGGCTGTAGCTTTTTGAAAACAGAAAATCCCCCACCAAGACTACGCCTTCGTTGCCGTACTTGGTTCGGGCGGCCGCCCGGCCCCGCCGGAGCCCCGCCTCATCTATCACATCGTCATGCAGCAAGGTGGCGGCATGCAGAAATTCGAATATGGAGGAATGTCTGGGGTCCGGCTCCCCGCCCGCCAGCCTGCAAGCCAAAAGATACAGCACCGGCCGAAGGCGCTTGCCGCCGCTGAAGATGATATAGCTGCTCACCTCATCTATATAATCCACATGGGAGCCCAGATTTTCGCGCAGGGCCTTATCCGCCGGAGCGGCCAAGGACAACACCTGGGATTTAATCTGCAGTTCGTTAAGCGGAGAACATAGCTTAATAGGGGATGCCATGCCAGGGGCTGAAGCTTTCACGCGGTCACCTTGCCTTTGATTTGGTTGTGGACCGCCAAGGACGGCCCCTAACCGGAACTACCGCACCCATGGCATGATGTCAAGCCATCTGGCTTATTTAGGTTTAGTTTGGATTGGCCAACGCCAAGGTGGTGTATATGAGCGGATAGCTATCCACTGCCCGCCGGTAGACGTAAAGTATCAAAGCGGCCTGGCCGATGGGAGGCAGCTTGGGGCGCAGGTTCCGGTCCACCCCTCCGGGTAAGGCGGCGCAGCAAGGCGCGCCGTTTTCCTGGGCCAGCCGGGTTTCGATTAACTGGGCCAGTTGCGAACTTTGGGGCTGTATCACCGTGTGGCTTAAATTGGGCTGGGTGAGCACCTGTTGATTGAGCACATATTGCCGGTTAGACATCTATCGCCTCCGCTGGATTGATTGTGTTGTGTTCTCTTGCAGGATGCGTGCCGAGTCGTAAAAGCATAAATGTAAAATAATTACATATAGATGGATTTGTTTGGCCCGATGTGGGACGGTGCGGCTGGAGCAAAATACCAGGCGTGAGAGGAAACAATTCACCCCGGCCAGGTCTTTTTTGCCGCTTTTTATCAAATAATGCGGTGAAAAAAGTGGGGGGCAGATGATATATTTGGAAGCCACAACGCGCCTGGGTGGTGGAATTGGTAGACACAGGGGACTTAAAATCACTTTATGTTTAATTTTCAACTTCCAATTAATAGTGTCTTTACTATCATTTAGCCTTTTTTATACAGCATTTTAGCCTTATTTTTAGCGTACACACAGCGTACACAAGCATGATTTTAGTGTATACTATGGTTGTATGCAACTTTTTAGGTGTGGGCAATTTTAGCACTAATCTAATGTTGAGGCTAATATGGCTGTTGTGAAACGTTTCAAAGATATCAGGATTGAGGATGTTGGGCGTGAACACCTGCAAATGGGTATCCGCATGAGGGTTGACGGAAAAGTCAAGTGGGTATGTAGAAAATCAACACAAACTAACGATAAGGATGAAGCATTAGACTTTGCCCTTGAGCAGTACATTGAATATAAAGCTAAGTTAAAGGCTGGCAAGCCAGTTACCACCCACAAGTTTGAGCATTACGCCAACCTATCTATCAAAAAGATGGAAAATGGTATAAAAGCCGGAACTTTCACAGATTCAAGTCATTACATAACAATCACCAAAAATCATCTTATAGATTTTTTTGGGAATAAGCCAATTGCTATTGATGATGGTGATATTGAAGGATATAGGGATTACTTAGAAGATAAGTGGCTTAAAGATGGAAGAAAAGGCGTTCCGGCCAACACATATAAAAAACATTGGAGAGCATTGCGCCTTGTTTTCAAAGAAGCTATTAAGAAAAAGCATCTTAAAAAGTCAGATATTCCAGATTTGCCCATTAGAGGTTCAAAGAAATTTGTTAAAAAACCAACTTGGTCAGAAAATGAAATGGAAAACAGGTTAGTTCCTGCTTTAAATGAGTGGGTTACGCCAAAACGCAAGAAACCTAAAACACAAGAATATAGAACAATGCTTCAAGCAATGTTTATGCTATCGAAGTATGCCGGTATAAGAATACCCCATGAAGCGGTAAATTTATATTGGTCAGACTTAAAAGAAGAACCCTTTCCTGGTACTGAAGATAATTACGTGATATTAGAAATCTATGGCAAAACCGGAGATAGGGAAGCGGTAGCCAATCCCATAATTAAAGACTATTTGCTTGACATAAAACATATACGTACGGATTTAGATCATATTTCAGATGATGATATATGGAATCTGGATGAGCCTATCTTTAGATATTCAGATGGTTCAACACCAACAAGTTGGTCAGGTTCGTTTAGGGAGTTTTTAACTGAATATGATTTGCGGTATGACCGAAAAGGACTAAAAAGAAGTTTATACTCAGCAAGAAGCTATTTTATCATTGATCAAATTAAGCAAGATGTTCCTGTAATTACCATTTCACGGCTAGTTGGAAACAGCATAAAAATGATAGATGAACATTACGGTCATATAGCGCCAAAAGATTACATTCGTAATGCAGTTTCAAAATGGAGGGAAATGAGAAAACAAGACAAGTTTGCTGATTTAAAGAAAATTGTGAGGTCAGGACCCAAAATAACACCAGGGTTTAAAACAAGTTCTGGAATGTTTATAGTCAATAACAAGTCAAATCACCAAGTTAATACAGATGAGCTTTTTGCTAAATTCGATGATTTAGTAAATGATGATAATGCAGAAGTGATAACTGTAGAAGTTCCTGCACTTCCTGAAAATGAAATATCAGATTGATTGAATCTTAATCAGGCCTACCCCAAAGAAAAAACCCGTTTTACGGGCATTTGGGGGCCATTAGCTGGCATTTTGTGAATAACGCCTATATGGGGCTGTGACCCGTCCCAAACACATGCATAACTCCAAATACCTATTTCAAATTTGCGTAATTGTTTGCATGCGGCTGCATGTTGATATTACACAGCTATGGCTAATCTAGATTGAAGTTATTTCCTCAACTTTTGGTTTATTTTTCTGTATGGCCATAGCATAATTTATTTCTTCAATTTTAGCCTTTTTTGCACACCGCCTAATAATTTTTTCAGCTTTTTTTGAACATTCTGAAAATGTTTCAGAATCATTGAAGCTAATTATCCAAGTTGTATTAATATTATCTAATTTCTCAACAACCTTTTCATTTTCCATATAATTTCTAAATTTGTCATGCAAAGATGAATTATCAGAAGGTATCATCACAGATACTAGGCCATATTTAGTTATATAATCGGAAAAACTCATCATCCAATACCCCCTTTTTAAAAATTATAATGATATTTGCTACCGATTTTTAACATCTACATGCAACCGCTAATACACCTTAACTTAACAATTAGAACATGTCAACATTATTATACCTTACCACTGCTCTAGACTATTATCCAATCATGTTCTTATTAATAGCGCATCAATAAATAAATTTGTCTGCAAATCAAAGTGTAACATATTTTTATTTCAAAAAAATGCTGTTTTTATACAGTACAACGTTTTCCGCCATATAAATACTAATACATGACCAAAAAAAATAGTTTTGGGCTAAATCTTATAAATAGTTATGGAGGATATTTTTAAATGAGGCAAAAGACAAAACGGCTGGCAACATATAGCCACGATATTCATGTATTGGAACTGCTTGACGCATACTGCAAAAAAGCTTTGATCACCAAAAGCAAGCTTGTAAACCATCTGATTAAACAGCATCTAAAATCTATAGGTGCATGGAAACCATATTCAAAGGAGGCAAAATAGAAAGATGAAGGAAAAGAAAGTTAATAGCGGCTATGTACTGCCCGAAACGATTTACATAACCTTTAATAAATGGTGCGCAATGCATTTCAAGGCGAAAAGCCATGTAATAACAGAATTGATCACTGAATTTATGATTGAAGAAGGGTGTTTACCTGAAGATTATGGAAAGGAAGCTTATTAATTTTTATAAAATGAAAAAATGCTGAATAAAGGAAAGGGCAACCAATCATGATTGCCCAATCAAAGGAATGAAATGATATATTGCTTACTACATTTATTTATATCGTTTCACTCCAACAAAACATAACTTTTTATCAAAAAATATTCAAAGGAGTGAAATTATCGAATCAAAATGGCAAAAGACGTTAATGAACTAACAACAGTTGAATTTAAGAACTTACTAGGACTAACAGATGAAGCTATTCAAGCTGATATCGAAAAAGATAAAAAAGCGTTAGATAAAGCTAAAGACGAAGAAAAGAAAAAAGTTAGACGTTCTAGCTTGAAAGCAGAATACAAAGCCATAAAAGATGCAGCCACGTTACACAGATTGTACTTTATTAACGATAATGGACGCATAGACAAGACTTTGTTAATCAGATGGATTGATGAGAACTTTCAATTGTTTGTTGATGATTTTTGTGTAATCAATCAATGTCAAAGGGTTTGGTCTGGTAAATATTGGAAAGTAAGAACTAAAAAAGAAGTATTTAGCTACTTTCAAAAATACTTCAAAAAATATGGTATTGACCTATTGGCAGACCATCGGAATGAAATATATTCATTCATCGAAACAATGGATTTTAAGCAACGTGAAGTAAATCCGGATTGGGATAAGGAAATAGCTATCGCTATTCCATCAGGCACATTGTACATACGTGATAGCGGCAAAGATATTGAATTTGAACCGAACTGGTTTAGGAAAGATGGATTAGTCTATATCCTTGAAGTTGATTTTAATAAAGATTTGTTTGTAACTGACTGGCAAAATACTTTTATTGGTAAGTATTTTAACGATTATTACACATATGAAGGTATTGAAGCTGTACAGAAGTACTTAGGTAGTTGTTTGGTTCCATCCATTTACATTAAAAAACAACTTTGCTTGATTGGTAATGGTAACAACGGTAAAGGCGTACTTTGTAGAGTTTATCAAAGTCTGTTTGATAATAAAGCAATTTCAGGTGTCACCCCTAAGAAATGGGGTGAAAAACATCATAATATATCAATGCTTACAGCAATCTTGAATATCAGTACCGAATTTGACGGTTATTTGTTAGGTACTGATATCTTCAAGCAGATTACTGGTAGGGATATCCTGACATGGGATCCGAAATTCCAAGATACAGTTGAAGCTCCTTGTATCTGTAACCATATATTCCAGTTAAACAACTCACCTAAAATACCAATTGATGAGGCAATATTATCAAGGTTCTTGCTGGTAGCGGTTAAAGATGGTGTATCCGGTCAAGACGTATCACCCATATTTGAGCAAAGATTCAAAGAAAATCGGCAAGCGTTACTGGCGTTTGTATTTCAAGGTTTGATTGCATTTATTAAGTCAGGATACAAGCTACCTGAAAGTGATCCTGATTTAGTACAGGAGTTCATACAAACCAATGAACCAACCATTACCAAATTTATAGATGAATGCTTAATCTTTGATGAGAAAAATAGAGTTTTCACCACGCACCTATATAAATGCTATATTGCGTGGTTCAACAGCATCGATTGGGGTAGACGAAAAGTAACTGAATTGACTGAACCTGCATTTAACAGAAAAATTGCAGCAATCTTATCAAGTAGAGGTTTAAAGAATAAAGCGATTAGGATTAAAGGATTTACGAATCCAGCAAAGGGATATGTTGGTGTTGGGTTTAGCAATGACTTGACTATAAGGTTTGAAGGCAAGCCAAAAATGTAACCGCATGTAACGGCATGTAACTTACAATAAAGCTTGCCGCTACAATGCTTTGATTAGTAATAATAGGGGTTTAAATGAATAATGTAACCTGTAACCGCAAACTGACCACAATCTATATAATAAATGTACAGTACATAATCAGTACATAAATAAAAAATAATTGTTTTATATAGATTCATGCCGTTACACATTACAAAACTAATGCAACTACTAATAATCATTGACTAAAAGTGTGTAACGGCAAGAAAATTTTGCCGTTACATGCCGTTACAAATAGGGGTTTGCCGTTACGTTTTGTTTGGCTTCCTTATTCATCCGCTAAAAATATCTTATATGGTTGAGGATTGCGCCGCTTGCGAAGTAGTGAATCATAGGCGCACATAAAATTTGAATGATATGAAATGGAGATATAGAAATATGAGTGAAGATTATATTTGTCAGCAACATTTAATAGAAGATAGGAATTGGACGTTAACGCAAATTAAGAAATGGCTGGGTGATCCTGATCAGCTTGCAACCAACCCATACAACCCGCATTCAAGGAAAATGAAGCTATACAGTATGGACCGGGTGAAAGCCATTGAACATACTATTGAATTTCAAATGTGGTTAGATAAATACCTTAAACGAAAGCAGAAAAATGAATTCCGTATAAAAAGATAGCAGGTTGACAAGATTAAATTGCTTTTAGTATAATCATCCGAATTAATTAACGAAAGGATTTGCAAATGGCAGCAAAGAAGGGCATCACGCTATCAAGTTCTGAAATTTTGGATATAGCCAAAGAACAAGGTGATTTTGGTAAAACCTGTGATTATTTGATGGATAAATACAAAGTATCTGCACCAACCGCTAAAAATGCTATTATGAATGCAGCCGCAAACCAAACATTTAAAGATGCTGGTATTACAAAGACACGTAGAACAACTTCAACTGAATGTAAAATCAATAGCAATGGTGCAATGACAGTCAGTGGTGCTAAATTTAAAGCAATTGATTTACCTGTTAAATCAGGTGATGTTTTCCGTATAAAGAAAATTGATGATGATGAATTTATGCTTTCCCGCATAAAATGAAAATTTTATTGGTCAAAGTAAGGCAAGGTAAATTTGATAACCTTGCCTTACTTAAATTAATTCGTTGGTGCAAGGTGCACGGATTCGAATATCAAACAGTTCAAGAAATTGATGCTATTGATAATTTTGAACCTGATATAATATTCATTTCGTTAATATTTTCATATCATTGGTTCAAATATAAAAAAATCATTGAACACTATCATTCCTTGTTTCCAACATCATTAATCAAGATTGGTGGTCCGTTTGCAACGTTCAATCATGACTTTCTAAAAGCGGAATACTCCTACTTAAACATACATCAAGGGCAATATAGTGAAATTGAACATCTAATACCATGTTATGAAGGTCTGGAAACCATATTTCTGCATAGTACGAAAGGATGTAATAGAGGTTGTAAGTATTGTTCAGTTGGTGATATGGAAGGCAAATTCCATATAAATCAACATTTTGAACAAACTATTGAAATTGCATTTAATGAGACAACACCTAAAAAGATAGTCTTGTATGATTCAAACTTTACAAGTTTGTCATTTAAGGACTTTGAAAATCACATCTCAATTCTGAAAAACACTAATTTACCGATTGATATACACGGGTTACATGCAAGCCAATTGACTGATAGAAAAGCTAAACTACTATCAACAATACCTTTTGCCGGTCAAAACACAAATGGCTCAAGATATATCAGATTTTCATTTGATGAAGTAGATGATTATGCATATCTAAAGAAAGCTACAAGATTATGTGTTGAAAACAATATTCAGGCAAATGTATTTGCATACATGCTATTCAATTTTGATGATAGACCAATGGATTTTTTCAAAAGATTGAGGTTAGCCGCCCATATTGGTGAGACATATGATACTAACATATTCTTGTTTCCACAAAGATATATTCCTTTAGATACCTTAGATAGTAATTCTTATATTGGACCATATTGGACCAATGAAGAAATTAAAGCATACTTAAAGATGGTTAGATGGTTTCACAATTTTATGGCGGTTGGAAGGTCAAACACGGTCTTTGAACTGCTTGGAAATACACAAGAAATATTTCATAGGCGGATAATGGAGAAATATAGACAAAAAGGATGGTATGATTTACGAAATTGAAATAACGTTTTTTAATTATAGTAAAATTAGTTTTTTGTTTATTTAAAGAGGAGGTTTAATAATGCAGGTTATTTATGATCATAACAAAGATTCTATTTTGTTTGATTCAATAAATGATAAGTATGCCCTGGAGTTGACAAAAACACTTCTTTTGCATAATAAAATCAATTATGAAGAAATAGGTAGTATTGATGCCTCAAATAGAACTAAGCGTTTGGATGTATTTGATTTTAATGAATACGATTTAGATGAATTGGTTGTTAAAATCAAACAGTTGCTTGCGTCTAAAAAAATCAAAAATATGCCGGTTCTTGGTAAAGTTAAAGATAGGCCATATTCTTTACCGCTTGATTTGATTACGGATAAACAAGAGGATTTGGCAGGGCTTATAAGTAAGTTAATTGAGTTGAAAAACGAATATAAACATTTAATCAACATTGATGTTAAAAATAAAATGATATACGTGGATAATAGAAATAATGAATTAGTAACCAAAGTAAAAAAATTGTGGAATAAATATAACAAATAATGAGTATTTGATGCCTGCCCCTATTTCAGCAACATAAATTTATATGTTATCTAACTTGCAATAAAATTCCTCAAAGGTTTTATTTTTATTAGAAATTTCACCAATGAAATCATTGTGATAGTCTGCAAGCCATATTAATTTATCTATATAGCTATAATTTTTAGCCTTTCTAGCTTGAGCAATTTTCTTTTCTATGACCGACATATGATGCGATAATACTTCTTCATCATCTAATATTTTGAATGCAACTCTTAGATAATCTAAGTAGTAACTTCCATCGCTATCTATTTTTAATACATTTTCGCTAAATTCAAGATTATTTTTGACAGGATTCGTGACTATTATCCTTGGATACTTAGCTCTGTTTTTTTCTAAACCCAAAGCTTCTATAAGGCAAGGGCCAAACACTTTGTCATCATCATAATACAAATCTCCATACGTTATTGCACCACGAACCAATACATCATACTTAATCATATCATATTGCAAAACACATAAAGTGTGCAATTCACTTAACAAATCTAAAATTTGAAAATTGATTTGATTTTCCTTTAGTATTCGAAATATAGAATCTGAAATCACAAATGTTTTGGGGATTGTAATTTCAGTTCCGTTTAATAACTCACTTTCCCAATTAAATGTCCTTTTATGTATATTAAGTAAATTGAATATTTGATTTGCTGAATTTTGGTAACTCCCATCACTTTTATCAGCAGTTACATAGTCAGTAAATCCTAGAATATCAACAAATGATAAATAACACTTTTCATATTTTATTTCAGCATCCATACTTTAAACCCTTTACTTGTAGAATGATTAAATTTGAATCACCGCTTGTATGCGCCTTTTTTATGACGTGATATTACATTGCCAACATATTGTACTGTAATTTCATTGCCTTTGCTTGTGCGGTATCCTTTATTATTTAATTCACGTGCTATTTCCCTGTAAGATTTCCTAATCCCTTTTTTGGGCCTACGGTACAGGTTTAGCAGGGTAGATAGCAAATCTGGATTGATCTCACTAAGTTTTTTTGCGCCTGAGCACTTGCCTTTTTCATCCTTAATACGTTGTCTGGCTTGTGTAAGACGCTTAACAAGTTTATTTTTCTCATACTGAATCATAGAACCCATGATCTGTCTAACCATAATACGTGAATGGTCTTCTATGTCTGTTAAATCCCCTTGCGCTACACTTATAATCTTAATTCCAAGATTTTGACAGGCCCTAATGGCTAATTCTTGGATGAACAAATCACGGGATAGCCTGTCAATATTTTCACAGATAACTAATTTGGTGCCGTTGTGCTCTATATAGTGCATCATATCCGCAAATGCTGGTCTTTGGTCATGCTCCAGTGTGCCAGATATACCGATATCTTCAAACGTCTTAATAAGCTTTATCCGGTTTGCTTTGCAATGAGCTTTAATGGCGCTTAACTGGCGTCTTACACTGTCTGTATGCTGGCCAGCCACATTTGACACCCTGATATAGCCATAGGCGGATACAGGATCACATTTTTTAGCCATATATCACCATCCTTGTTATTGACAATATATTTAAATAAAACTAAAGCTTATGTCAAATTATATATCTCATTTCAAAAAACCAGATATATATACAACTACAATCACAGTAGGGTATGTGCAGTTTTTTGGCTGTCTTATTTGGGTTTTAAGCCACTATTACCAACCATCCCTTACCCCATGACAGGGTAGAACACCATTAATATCAGCATATGCCGCTTGATATGCGTATATGCGTAATCAGCGTAATGGTGAATACCAGCCAGTAAGCCAAAAAATTAAGCACCAAATTTATAAATAGTTATAGGGAATGTTTACCCCTACCCTACCGGGGGTGGGCAAAAGATTGTTTTGTGTGACACAAAGTTAGTTTACAGGCATTTAACAACATTATTACTTTACTAAATATAACTATTTAAATCTATTTTAAGGATTTTAGAACATGACAGAAGACATAACACGCATAAAATTGTTTAATCAAATTACACAACTACAGCTAAAAATGGAAGACCTTGAAGATAAGATGAATGATGCGGATGAAAAAGAATATTACAAACTGTCATTAATATATTCATCATTGGGCAAACAGATTACAAATTTGTATGTTGCATTAACACGTATTCGTGTTGCAGAACTTGAAGTTGATAAAGCTAATGTTGAAAACGGTAAAACACAAAATGAAAAAGTTATGTTTAAAGGTACCCGTGAACAGCTTTTAGCTGAACTTGAGCAAAAAAGGCTAAATACTGAAAACACAGAACTAAGACAAAGATATGCAGGTTAATAAAAGGAGATTATAAGAACTTATGAATAAAGAATTGTACGGCTACATAACACATTTGATTTATGAAAATCACGAAATGAGACAGGATACACAATATTTAGCTATGTACTGTTACGTATCAGATTTGTGTGCAATACACAATTTGAATGCTGGACAGCGTAATAAAGCACTCAATTTTTACGAAGATACTAACAATAAACAATATATTGACACAACATTTCAATTGTTTATAGAGAATGACATATTTTAAGAAGGCATATTATGAATAACACAATCAATAGCGATTTATCCGATTACTTAGACAAATACGGATACACTGATTCACAAAAATTTAATGTACAGAGAAAGCTTGTTAAATGGGTTGATGGCTGCACACCAAAGTTGATTGAAGACTTTCATAAAGAAGAACAATATTCATTAGAGTTAGCTGATAAGATAGTTCAGCTTGTCAATAAACGTGTTGATGAAAGCATGTTGAATGAATCTGAAGACATGAATACATGGCCTATTGCTAATACTGCAAGCCGTAACTTGACCGGTAGCAATAAAGCATTAGGATCATTGATACTGTGTCTGCTTGCTGAATTGACAAGTGAACAAAAGTTTGTGTCACTGGCTAAAAAATTGAGTTCTAATTCAAGTGATTCAAACAATACAACAAATGAAAGTGATCAATTGTACTTATACAAGAAAGTGCAGGGGCTCACTTCAAGCCAACAAAGTTACATGCTTCAAATGCTTGAAAATGCAACCATTGAAGAAGTAGACCGAAAGTTTGATTTACTCATAAAGGAATCAGGCAAAAAAGATGAACCAACTAAACATACATGTATTTGTCCATCGTGTTCACATGAAATTGAATCAACCAAAGAATGCAACCTATTGGAATGTCCAGAATGTGGAGAATCTAAAATGAAAACAAATAAATCGGTAAATGATGGTCTGGGATTTACCGAACTTGGAAAAGTCAATAAGGATGAAAGCCCATTTGATGATGATTTGGACCAATATAAAAACATATGGAATAAGGAGTAATATAATAAGATAAGACTATGTTGACTGAAAATCAAAAAGTTAAAGTTGAAGAACTTATAAATGCAAACAAGGGTATCAAAGACCCTAACATAAGAAAACTAACCCGTATCATGATCGAAAACCAGATTGAACACGGGAATGAAGGTTTAAATGAAGCTGGCACAAGCTTCTTTAATGGTTCCTTCGGTGGAACACCTGAAGACACAAGCACATTTTCAAGTGACGGTATCGGCTGGAATGGATTAGCTGTACCTATCGTTAGATCAGTTTGGCCGTCTTTGCTGGCCCCTTACGTGGTGGCCACAGTCCCGATGCGCTCAAGTACGGCGAAAGTCATGTACATGAAGACTGTAGCGGATCAGGCTTACACGGATTCTGTAACCGGTACCGCTTATGCGGCTGGAACTGGCCAACTTGGTTATAATGCCGTCCAGAAAGACTTTACTGGGAGCTATAGCACAACTGCAAGCGAACGGGTTGGAATTGATACAACTTTTCCATCTGCATCATTGATGTTGGATGGCCAGACTTGCACAGCACAGTACAGGAAAATTCGTAGTTCGTGGAGCCTTGAAGTTCAGAATGAGCTAATGGCAAGTCACTCTATGGACATTAGAAGTGAAATGCTGTCAGAACTTAGCAAAGAACTTGTAGCGGAACTGGATTTGCAAATCATTGATACAATAAAATCAGCGGCAACCAGTGGTGCATGGAATTTCGATAATACAAGTGAT
Source organism: Desulfarculaceae bacterium (assembly GCA_963675675.1). Classification (GTDB taxonomy): domain Bacteria; phylum Desulfobacterota; class Desulfarculia; order Desulfarculales; family Desulfarculaceae; genus Dethiosulfatarculus. The sequence goes on along the minus strand of OY776512.1, from coordinate 3,395,938 downwards.
ACAGGTTCAGCCCGTTGGAGTATGGAAGCCTATGCCGCTTTGTATCATAAGCTGATTAGAGAATGTAACCAAGTGGCTATCAGTACCCGCATGGGTAGAGCTTCATGGGTAATCGCAAGCCCTACAGTTTGCGCAATTTTCGAAAGTTTGAGCAATTTTATTCAAGCACCACTTGACCATGACCTTGATACAGGCAATATGCCAGCAACACCACTGATTGGAGCTTTAGCAGGTGGTAAGATCAAAGTGTATATGAATACGTTTCAGAATGACGATAGCTTCACCGTGGGATTCAAGTCCGGTAATTTAAAATCTGGTTTGACTTGGTGTCCATGGATACCGCTGCAAGTCTACAATGCTGTGAGTGAGTCAAATTTTGCTCCATCCGTAGGGCTGATGTCAGCCTATGGATTGGTGCAACATCCGCATATTGATAGGTTCTACCGCACAACTAAGTGCTTAAACTTACCACAATAACGATAACTAATATTGTGAAGCTCAATAACCGCAGTTTGCATCCCCTTTCATGTTGTAAATGATAGTGGTTGAGCTTCACATTAATCAAAACACATGCTGGTAATTGGTTACAGTTTATTTCATAATCACATGCTTGTTAACATAATTCCACGCCGCAAAACGTACATGTTTCAGCAGCATCTGACATTACTGGATGTCCGCAAGAGAGACAATTTCCATAAAATTTTGGTATGCGTAATTCTACACCTTTAATCAATGATTCGACAGTATCAACCATTAAATCAAATTCTAATGGAAGCATGTTTGATTCAGGTAATTCATCTCTTCCACCGATCCAAAAGTAAGCTTCAATTTCACATATAACTGAAAAAGATACCAATATGTCTATGTTGTCAATTCGTTTTACTTTGTCCAATTCAAATTTAGAAGGAAAATCAATGGAATCAATATAGGTTAATTTGTGATCATCAAAGTACCCTAAACATGTTATATCTATTTTATTATGTATTTCGGAAATTATTAAATCAGTGTTTTCATTAAGCCAGTTAGTGATATTTAAATGTGGATATTGGTTTAGTTTAATTTGGTCCTTAACATGATCTTCCCTTTCCAATTCAGGCCTAACATATTTATCGTTAAATGATTGCAAACTATCACAGAGAATCACAGATTCCTTAGATAATTCTTTTGATTTTAAATCATCTAATAAGTCATCATGAAGAATATTAGCATTTTTATTCGATGCGAAATCATTTTTATTATCTGTGATGAAAATAGTTGTTGCATTGCATATTGCAATACTTTGCAATATAGTTTCCCAAATAATAGAGTCTCTATAACCCTTGTCATCATTATTGAATGGTTTCTTACGGGACAAGCTTCTTTTGATTAATACATCATGTGGTATATCATCATGCGCTATCAATTTAGCATCTAAATCATCAAAAAAATTTAGCAGGTATGAACGGTATTCTTTTTTTAGTTTGAGAAGTAGCATTATGCTTATTCTGCTATTTGTCTGCTTATTAATAATGCGTTCAACTTCTTTGATGTTTTTATTTGCAAGTCTAATGCTTTTTTGTAGCTTTTCTCTTGCTTTATTAGTAACTTCATCAATTACTAATTGTGGTACAAATAGTTTGGCATTGCAATTTATAATAAACCATTTGAGTAGTTGAAATTCAATTCCCCTCATTCGCCAATCATTGATTATTACATTGCTGTCTAAGACTATGTTTAACATTGTTACCCCCACCTTAAGCATGAAATATTCAATGTTTCAAAGGTCCACAAATATTCTTAAAGGTTATTAAAGCATATGATTATTGTGTTTTCAACAACCAGTCTTGATGCTTGGCCTGATATCTTTTCATAAATACTTGAATGAACTGAGGTAAGATTGTATTATTGGTTCGAAAATATGGGCGTGTGGCGGAATTGGTAGACGCACGGGACTTGAATAGTTAATAATATTAGCAAATTGAGTGCCTTAGTGGAAACGCTAGGAGTAGAACCGCTCAAATTCGGGGAAACCTTACCTGTTTAGGTTGGCAATCCCGAGCCAAACCCAAGCAATTGGGAAGGTGTAGAGACTAGACGGGCGGCACCTAAGTTGCATTTCTGCAATATGGTGAAGGGATAGTCCAGACCATCAAACACGTGTACACGTGGCGGTGAAAACCGTAGTGGTACGAAAATCCCGAGGTCATTTGGCCGTGAGGGTTCAAATCCCTCCATGCCCACCATTTTCAGTAACTAAATACACGCTGAACGTACACATATGCGTACACAGCTAATATCTAAAAACTTCCAACTGTCTGATATAACAAAGATAATTTTCAAAAACAACGTGCCTTAAAATCCCCAGAGCCTAGCTCGTGCGGGTTCAAATCCCGCCCCAGGTACCAAGGTATTTTACGAGGTTAGGCCGTAGAGCTGGGGTTGCTCTGCGGTCTTGCTTTTTGGGGGTAAGCTAGAGGTAAGCGTTAAACGTCATTTGGGCTTAGCCAGGCGGCTCCGGCATAAATGCTTGCGCCCGGTCCCTGGTTTCCCTCCAGCACTTCTTTCAGGATCAGCTGTACTAAGTCAATTTCTGGGGCCGTTTTCGGGGGACAGGTCATTTTTATGCCCCTATTGATTTCATAATTGACATTAGTATACATGTACGTATATACATACAAGAAAAAGATGAAAAACTAAAGCCACCTTAATTGACGCACTATCGCAACAAAGCGTGTTGTAAGGCTTAACTTGCTGAAAATAAATTTAATAATAATTTTATTTTGCTTGTGGACCTTGAAATTAGGGGCAAACGAAGAAAACAGGCAGCAATCAGCTGTAATGAATGGATAAACAGGACTGGAAATTACCAGGAGCATGCAATGAAGGCGTTAGTTCTTAAAGAAAAAGGTGTATTGGCCATTGAGGATTTGACTATTAACCGGGTGCTGCAACCCAATGAGGTTAGGGTCGCCATCAAAAGCGTTGGTATTTGCGGAAGCGACGTCCACTATTACACCCATGGGGAGATTGGACCCTTTGTAGTCCGCAAACCGATGATACTGGGTCATGAGGCAGCTGGAGTGGTTATAGAAACCGGAGCTGATGTATCCCACCTCAAGACCGGTGACCGAGTGTGTATGGAACCGGGCATTCCAAACCCCAGAAGCCTCGCCACCCGAATCGGCATGTACAATCTAGACCCCGAGGTGCGCTTTTGGGCCACGCCGCCCATAGACGGCTGCTTGGTGGAGGAGGTTGTGCATTCTGCTGATTTCACATTCAAAATAGCCGACAGTTTGAGTTTTGCCCAGGGGGCCATGGTTGAGCCGCTGGCCGTTGGCATGCATGCCGCCACAAAAGCCGTGATCCAGCCCGGGGATTTGGGCCTGGTGCTGGGTGCCGGGACTATTGGCGTGGTTACGGCCTTGGCGGCTTTGTCCGGCGGTTGCAGCCGGGTTGTTGTTACGGACATCAAACAGGCCAAATTGGATATGCTTGCCCCCATACCGGGCATTATCCCGATCAACACGTCCGAGCGGGACTTGCACAGCGTCATAAACGAGTTGTCGCCCGGCTGGGGGGCCGATGTGGTGTTTGAATGTTCAGGGGCTCCGGCGGTGATCAAAGGGGTTTTTGACGAACTGCGCCCCGGCGGCACCGTGGTGTTGGTGGGGATGCCGCCCGAGCCCTGCCCGCTTGACATTGTGGCCTCCCAGGCCAAGGAGGCTAACATCAAGACCATTTTCCGTTACGCCCATATGTATCCCAAGGCTCTGGCTCTGATGGCAAGCGGCAAGATTGATCTGAGCCCTTTCATCACTCATGAATTCAAATTCGAACAGGCGATCGAGGCGTTTGAATGGGCGGCAACCATGCCGGATAATTGTGTAAAGGCGGTTATCAATATGTAGAGGAACCGGGCTTGGTATAAGACCGTCCAATCAGACTGCTGCACGTGATCGGCGGTGGTTCTCAAGCGGATTTTTTCAATCAGCTCACGGCGTCAGTACCCGGAATTCCTGTTCAAAGACAGTCAAACCTGATGCCCTGTTCGTATTCCGGCAGCCGCTCTCCGAACTCCAGGACGGCAAAAGATCAGCCGGCAGGGATTGCGGAGCATCTCGCTACAGCTACATGAAGCGCTTCTGAACCTGCTGCCAGCTGGCGCCATTGATCCAGGGCCTTTTTACACACCACCACCTAAAGTCTGTGGCCGAACAGGACAGGTGCATCTTCCAAGGTGAGCCTTTTTATTCTTACTATGGTTGCGGGTCGAAGGGGCGCTGCTGTGCCAGAGCCAATCTGGGGCTCTAAGGCAGCACCAAGCTCATGGCGTATCGCCAATCAGACCAGCCCAAAAGCCTCGATGATCGTATTGCTGGCTTTGCGTTCACATAAAGAGGCGGTGCCATTTTGTCCATATTTTCGCAAAGATAAAATGACAAACATTCCCAATGTTTCTACGTGGCTGCAGAAACCCGCCCATGGCTGACGGATTTACCTGCCCCTGACAGAGATTATGCTGAATTTAGTTGACTGCTTTATCATACTTTGCTATGTACCTATTTAGATACATCATAATTTATGCAACTACACCCTGTAGGCTAATTCAAGAAGAGCCAAGAAACTCATATGAACACAAAGAATTCATAGAGTCCGGAAACCATAAATGCATAAACAAATGCTAAACGGATATAGCGCTATATTGATCAAAGGCAGTCACATACCTTTGAGAAGTGATGCATCTTTGCTGTCAGTAATGAGAATCAGGTGCAATCATGGCAAGGCAATGAAATATTCCAAAAAATTTATTCGGGTGGAAAGCATGGAAAAACAATTAACAATAGGCTCGATTGATTAATTTGATTTGTCAACTTTAATACAGAAAACACTATTGAGTTGAAATAACTAAAGTTGATAAATATACACCGTCCCTAAATATGCCTCGGAAATTAGCTGAATACATTGAAAATGCATGGCAAAAACATGTTTGGGTTTGAATGATATTAATTAGAATTAAGTATCATTTTAGTATTTTGACTGAAAAAATACTTTAATATAAAGGTGATAAAATGATCACAACATTAAATGGTATTATTCAGAAATTAAGTACTTTTTTAGATTCGTTATGTAAAATGGTAGTCGTGCCTTTGTTCGGATCAATTGTATTAATTTTTTTAGCCCAAATCACACTTAGATTTTTGTTTGGCTCATCATTGCTTTGGTACCTTGACTACATCAGGTTGATATATGCAATTGCCCTATATTTGACAGTGCCGATTGTTTTTAAGTCAAAACAACACATATTACTCGGAGTAATTGTGGGTAAATTTGGAGGTTTGTCTAAAAATATATTAATTACATTTTTACACCTATGTACATTGTTATTTTTTGTATTTATGGTGTATTACGGCTACACAAATACAATTGAGTCAGTTGACAGCAAGCTAACAACCATACCAATATCCTTGGCTTGGAAGGTCGCAGGTATACCAATAGCAGGTGCGGTTATGATTGTCCACTTGATACCTCATCTAATAGAAGATTATGAAATATTAATTGGCATGTCTCATGAGGATTTGTCCTACTTTGGGAGATCAAACGAACAATGATACTTACATTAGTTATTGTGTTCGGAGTGTTCGTTCTGCTAAGTATGCCAATCGCCATCGCCGGAGGATTGGCTTCGATTTCCTCCCTATATTTCTTTGGCGATGCAACGGTCATAGATCCGCTTGACACCGTCATTCTGAAGATGATGTTCGGAATTGATAATTATACTTTATTGGCAATTCCTTTATTTATTCTGTGTGGCACCTTGATGAACACATCTGGAATTACAGATCGGATATTTGGTCTCGCACAGTTAGTCGTTGGCCCTGTTCCCGGTGGCTTGGCTCATGCAAACGTGGTTGCAAGCATTATTTTTGCCGGTATGAGTGGATCTATGGTAGGGGATGCCGGCGGTTTGGGTCAGGTGGAAATCAAGGCCATGCGGGAACGCGGATATAGTCCTGCATTTTCATGTGCGGTAACCGCTGCAAGTTCCACAATAGGACCGGTAATACCACCAAGCGTCACTATGCTGCTAATCGCAGGCGTTACTGAACTTAGTCCCGGAAAATTATTTTTAGGCGGTATTATTCCAGGCTTTTTGATGGGCCTTGGTCTGATGATTCTCATTTATTTTATGGCGATAAAAAATCATTTTCCCAGTGATAAAAGGGCATCATTAAATGAACTCATGATCGCCATAAAGCGTGCGTTCCTGCCTTTATTAACGCCATTGATAATTGTTGGCGGCATTGCCTTTGGCATATTCGCAGTTACTGAAGCAGCAGCTGTTGCTTCGGCATATGCTGCCTTCCTCGGGCTTGTGGTATATAAGGAAATTAAAATAAAGGATATCGGTGAAATTCTCTTATTCACCATGAAAACCACTGCCCAGATAATGTTTATTGTGTCGACCGTGGCCAGTGTCTCCTGGATTTTGATAAATGAACAATTCACTCACACGGTGAGTGAATACCTCTTCAGCATCACCAGGGAACCGTGGCTAATCCTGCTGATGTTCAATATTCTGGTGTTGTTTTTGGGCGCGCTCATTGAGGGTGCCGCACTTATTTTATTAATTGTTCCGATATTTTTGCCCTTGATGGAGCATATTGGTGTAGACCCGATTCACTTCGGGGTATTCTTGGCAATTAACGTTTTGATCGGCGGCATCACTCCGCCTATTGGCATGTCGCTATTTGTTGTTAGCGGTGTGGCGCAAGTAAATGTTGAGAAAATATTCCGCGCAATTATTCCATTCTTGATTCCCCTTATAATTGTATTACTTATTGTCACCTATTTCGAGCCTATTACCATGGCTATACCACGTTTATTACTAGGAAATTGATAATGGCTTTAATGTCAGTCTATATCGATTGGCTTTACGATGGCGATTGCCTTTACTCACAAATTGTTAGGAGGTTTGGTAAATGAAACGTATCCTATGTGCTACGATTTTGGGACTTATTGCAGTTATGCTCTTAGTATCTACTGCAAGTGCAGTCACCTTGACCAACTACTGGTTTTTGAACCGTGAATCACTCCAATACAAATATGGTATTGGCCCCTTCATGAAGGCGGTTACCGAAAGGACGAATGGTGAAATAAAATTCAAAGACTTCTGCTGTGGTGAATTGGGCGATGATGTAGCCACCTTGGAACAGACCCGGAAGGGATCTATAGATGTCCGGACCTGCGGATTGCTTTTGTATGGCCGGTATGAGGAAAAAATCGACAATATTGGTCTTCCCTTCCTGTTTCGAGACTACGAACATGTGCGTAAGTTCATCTCAAGTCCCTTATTTTACAAAGTGACAGAATCCTTGACAAAAGTTGGTCTGCAGCCTATTACCTGCTTCAACGCCGGTTTCAGGGACATGCAGTCTGTAAAAAAGAGGGTTGACAAGCCTGAAAACATTAAGGGTTTGAAGATCGTTTCCGCCCCGATCAAGGTTTGGACTGACTTCTGGTCAACCGCCGGCGCCCATCCCCAAACCTTACCCCCGGCTGAGTTTTACATGGCCATGAAGACCAACGTGGTCGACTGCGCCATCGAAGCTGGCACCAACTGCCAGTCTTACAAAATGAACGAGACCATTAAGTACTATAATAAGCTGCAGTGGGCCTGGATGGGTCCGCTGATGGTCATGAATAAAAAACGTTGGGACAGCCTTAGCGAGAAACACCAAAAGATCATACGTGAGGAAGCCATCAGGGCCGCCATGCGGACCTTTGACGAGGGTGAAAGGATCAACGACGAGGCCATCAAGTGGCTGGAGAAAAAGGGTGTTACAGTCACCTGGAAGCCGGACCGCAAAGCCTGGGAGCCTCTGGTTAAAGCCACCTATTCAAAGATGAAAGAAGGAGTAGGTTGGTACGATCAAAAGATTATTGATGCCATTCGCGCCATCAAGTAAATAATTATTAAACTGTTAAGACCATCAATAACTTTGTGTATGTCTAAAAAAGATACTTATAAAAAAGGGGGGGGAGTGTTGCTCCCTCCTCTTATAAAAATTATTTGTTATTTAATATGGTTTTAAAAATAAAATGGCAACGGTGCTTGTGTGCTAATAGTTTAGGTAAAATCATCTATGATTATTTCATCCTGAAAAGGCTATGATAATAATAGTTGATTTCGATTAAGCCTTGCGATAAATTAATGATATTAAAGCAACATAAGATGTTTTTGTCCAAGTGAGTGTCACAAAAAACGGATGTAATTATAGCGCTTGAATGGGTGTCCCAGACACCAATGCGAGCAGTGTTCGCCGGCTTCGGTGCTCACTGAAATTGGCAGGGATACTGGGACAGAGAAAGTGGGTGATATGACCAAAAGGCAGATAATCATCTGAAGATACGCGGAGCCTGATGAGGTTGCCCGTGTGGCTTGATTTTTTTCCTCTGATGACTCCTGAACGGCAAAGAGAGCTGATTTGATTTTAGATGGCAGCTTTGCAGCAAAACTTTGGTTTGCAAGACAGACCCGATGTTATGGGGAAGCTGCGGTTGGTAGTGTAAAGAACGGCTGAACGGCAGGTGCTTTTATTGGATGTCTTTCTGAGCGTTCAGCAGCGGCATGGATAATTCCTCTAAGCTGGATAAATGTTGACTTCACATCAGCGTGCGGCAGGGCCTCGGTTATCCGGTTACCTAATTATGGGTGGCTACATAACACTCTTAAATTAAAAGTGATTTGACTGAATGCCTTGATTTGTAAAAAACTATATTGACACTTTTTATGTATGCTGCTATGCATGTAAATACGTACAATAAAACATAAGGAAATGATATCGAAATGATGGGAGCCAAACATAATTCTGAGGAGTTGTTAATACCACGGTATAAAGGTCACCTAAGTGAGGACAGCCCGGTGCCGCTTTATTCTCAACTAGTTGAAGTGATTCAGAATTATATTGATGATGCGGACTTGCCGAATGGCGCCCGAATCCCCAGCGAAGGCACCTTCGCGGCCCATCTGGGAGTAGGCCGGCAGACTGTAAACAAGGCATTCAATCTTTTGATCGAAAAGGGCACCCTCAAAAGGATCGGCAGACGAGGGGCGGTTGTAGATGAGCGGCCTCAGGTTTCATGGGTTTTGAATGGGGAAAACTTCGATATCTCGAAGGCTTTGGAAAACCTGGATATACAATCCAGGGTGGTCCTTTTATCCAAGCAAAAAATTGCTTCCGTTAAGAGGATAAACAATATCTTGCAAATCCCGGATCAGGAATCCTTGATCTGCATCCGGCGGGTCAGATATGTGAATGATGACCCCATTCAACTCGCTGATGATTTCTTTTCATACCGACAATATAAAGAATTGTTGAATATTGATGATCCAGAGGAATTCAATTCAATTAAAAATATACTTGTGAAACAATTCGGGGAGAATTTGACACGAGTAAATCGAAGAATAACCGCAAGGAATATCGATTCTGAATCAGCAAAAAAATTTGGTATAACACCTATGCAATCGTGTCTGACTATTTTGGGCACCTATTATAACAATAAGGATATGCCGCTGACATATCACGAGGCGGTCATAAATACTGATATTTGTTGTCTTGAACTTGAACATATTGTGGTCTGAAAACTGATTGGCAAATGAGCAGCAAGCAGGAGTATGTTCATGCGACCATGAGTGGTTTTTATTTTCGAACTGCTTAAATTGCTATCGGCTTAAAACCATTTCGATACCTGAAACGCATTCTGCTTGATGCTCCTTTAATTTAAGGGGAATAAAATGAACATAGTACTGATTGTGGTGGACAGTCTTCGTCAAGATCACGTGGGTGCATACGGCAATAAGTGGATACACACTCCCAACCTGGACTCCTTTGCAACACAGTCGGTTGTATATGACCGCTGCTATCCCGAGTCCCTGCCCACGCTGCAAGTGCGCAAGGCTTTGCACACCCTGACCAGAACTTTTCCCTATCCGGACTTCAATCCTGACCAGGAGGTTTTATCGGGACAGCCCGGCTGGGGTCCCATCGTTCCGGGGTGCCAGACTGTAGCTGAATCTCTAAGGAAACAGGGGTACCGCTGCTGCCTGATATCCGACTGCTATCATCTTTTCAAGCCGCGTCATGATTTCCATCGCGGATTTCACGAGTGGCAATGGGTTCGGGGACAGGAATTTGACGCCTATCGCTCGGGCCCCAGAATTGGCGATGATGCAGTGTCCAAGCATCTGAACGATAAGGGAAAGTCGTTCAAGGGTCTGCATGAATTCATCAGGGTTTACAAGCAAAACAACGCCGAAAGAACCCATGACGCCCAATATAGCTGCGCACAGGTATTCCAAGAAGGCGTTCGCTGGATAGAACAGAACCAGGACGCCAAGGACTTCTTTTTGGTGATTGATTCCTTTGATCCCCATGAGCCCTGGATGCCCCCCAAAAAATACCGCAGACTCTATGATCCTGATGAGGAAGGATTGGCCGATATGGCCCAGTCCCCATATTGGGATTGGAAGGAGGTCATGAGCCCCAGGGAGCTGAAGAGAATCCAGGCCAACTATGCAGGATGCGTAACCCAGGTGGACAACTGGATCGGCTACTTCCTGAACGCCCTCAAAATGAGCGGAAGGCAGGACGACACTCTGGTGGGCATCATCAGCGACCATGGGCATAACCTGGGACATGATCCCCAAGACCGGGGTATTGTGGGCAAACAAGGACATCCCATGACCCGGGCGGTCGCCGATCTGGTGGCAATGATTCGCCACCCCAAGGGTGAAGGCGCCGGAGAGAAATGCAGCAAGCTTTGCTGGGATCTGGATTTCCCCCATACCCTGATCGATATGGCGGGCGCAAAGACGCTGGAGCGGTCCCAGGGAGTGGATATCTGGAGTGACAGGAACGATGCCGCGAAGAAATTCCGCGACTATGTAACTATCTACTATGGTCCGGCGGTGAGCCTGATCAAGGATAACTGGTGGTACAACGCGGATATCTGGGGAGACGGTCAACTGCTTTACGATACCAAGGCCGATCCCTTGCTGCTCAAGAATGTTGCGGCGGAGAACCCAGATACGGTGGCCGGGCTGAAGGCCATAATCGACCAGGAAACAGGCCCGGCTGTTAAGGAAAGACTTAGTCTATACAAGGGGTTGCAGTGGCACGGCACAGGTCTGTTCAAATTTAGCACAACCCCGTATGGCACCACCACGGACCCGTCGGAGTATTGAGTTTGGGTGAGGTGAGTCCGGCGCAGCTTCATGGTTCCCATTCTCCCGGGTGGCCAGCCGCGATGAACTCAATAAGCGGCCGCCATGGGCGTTGCAACAGGCGGTTTGGGAGTCGCCAAAAAGGCATTGCCTGCTCATTGGTGCGCTTCGAGGAAAATGACAACCGGCGCCGCTTGCCCACAGCTGCAGGAATGTGTTGGTAATGGGCATGAAGTGGTGAGTGGTCTGCGACACTACATACTGCGCCCCGGCTCCCTGTCTGGGCATGGAGATGCCCGCCGGGACGCCAGTATGTCCGGAATACATATGGAGAGGGCAGGGATGCGATATTGCCCATTTGGCCGTTCTTTGCTGCGAAAAAGCGTGCGCCCGGGCGTCGGTGGCCTGTGGTGCACCGGGGGGGCGCAGCCCGTGGATCAAGGGACGTTAGGCGAAGCCGTTTAAGCCAAGATGAGTTCCCGGACCATGGCGCCGGGAGCCCGAGGACCCGAACCGGATAACCCGGGCCTGTGGGCTGAGATGCCGCCCCCGCCTGCACGGCTGAATAGGTGGGAGAGTGAGCCTGTTGTAGTAGGTGGCGCTGCTCACCCCATGCCACCGGCAGCCCTCCTTGGCTGTACGGCCCGCCTCAAACGCCTTCAGAATCTTGACTGTCTGGCTCTCGGTAAACCCGGTCTTCCGCATTAAGCCGCATTACGCAGCTCCCCCTCGCAGGTTCCCATCCTGCCAGAAGTCTCTACTTACCGCTGGTCTACTGTAAAGGATGGTGAGAGGGGGGTGATGATGGCGATATGCCATCCGCACAATCAAACATCCGCCGATTATCATCAACTCCAAAAAAAATAGCCGGAGAGAACCCGCGCTGTTCTCTCCGGCCAGGGAGGTGTGTGGGATATTTACTATGACTACAGGACTGACAGGTAGCGATCCAACTCCCACTGGCTTACATGAACCCGGTACTCATCCCATTCTATCCTTTTGTTCTCTACATAGGCGTCGAATACGTGTTCACCCAGGCATTCCTTGACCAGTTCACTTTGGGCGGTCACCTCAATGGCGTCACCCAGGCTTCCGGGCAGGGAATCGATGCCTCTTTCGGCACATTCCGCCGGGCTCATTTCAAAGATGTCATCTTCAATGGCCGCGGGCAGTTCGTATCCCTCCTGGATGCCCTTCAGGCCGGCGGCCAGCATACCGGCGAATGCCAGGTAGGGGTTGGCCGAGGGATCGGGGCAGCGGAATTCGCAACGGGTGGCGTTTTCCTTACCGGGCTTATACATGGGCACCCGCACCAGGCAGGAGCGGTTGCGCTGGGCCCAGGCCATATAAACCGGAGCTTCGTAGCCGGGCACCAGGCGCTTGTAGGAGTTCACCCACTGGGCGACCAGGGAGGTGATCTCCGGGGCGTGCTTCAGCAGGCCGGCGATATAGCATTTTCCCTCTTTGGACAGGCTCTGGGGGTCCGAAGCGTCAAAGAAGGCATTGCGGCCGTTCTTGAACAGGGACTGATGGCAGTGCATGCCGGAGCCGTTTTCACCAAACAGGGGCTTGGGCATAAAGGTGGCGTATACGCCGTGGGCCATGGCGATTTCCTTGACCGTGAGACGGTAAGTCATGGCGCTGTCGGCCATCTTCAGGGCCTCGGAGTAACGCAGGTCGATTTCGTGCTGGCTGGGAGCCACCTCGTGGTGGGAGTATTCCACCGGGATATCCATGGCTTCCAAGGCCTTAATGGTGTCGCGCCGAAGGTCGCTGGCCACGTCCAGGGGGGTAAGGTCGAAGTAGCCGCCCCGGTCCAGAATCTCGGTGCCGCATGCATCCTTGAAGTAGAAGAACTCAAGTTCCGGACCCACAAACATGGTGTAGCCCAGATCGGCGGCCTTTTTCAGGTTGCGCCGCAGAACATAGCGGGGGTCGCCTTCATAGGGGGTGCCGTCGGGGTTCAAAACATCGGTGAACATCCGGGCGACCTTGCCGCCGCGCCAGGGCAGCAGGGTGAAGGTGGAGGGATCGGGCATGGCCACCATATCGCTCTCGTCGATACGGCAGAATCCCTGGATCGAAGAGCCGTCAAATCCCATGCCCTCTTCCAGGGCAAGCTCCAGTTCCTTTGGAGTGATGGCGAAGCTTTTCAGCACACCCACCACATCGGTGAACCACAGGCGGATGAATTCTATCTTCTGGTCGTTTACTGCTTTTAGGACCTCTTCTTTAGTCATGGCCATGCCTCAAACCTCCTTAATGCAAGATCTTATGGGAACCCGTTCACCGCTTTTGTTATAGGCCGCTTTGGCCAATAGCGGCCCTATTGCTGAAAGCACGGGTCCCGCGTGATTGTTGGAGCATATTAAAGCAAACCGCGGGCCAAAACGGCGCGCTTTGGTAATATGCTGTTTTACCTGAAATTATCTCGGCCAGAAATTACCAGGCTGAGCATAAAATCCTACCAAACAGTAAGTTTCATCTAAACTGGCCTACAATATGGTAGCTTTTTGGGATTGTTTTTGTCTCTTTTTCTAAGTGCAGCTGACATGCCATGCTTTGGGCCTGCCTGATGTCGGCCACTATTTAGTCAATTAAAATAAAATGTTATAGCTCGACTAAGTCTTTGAACCTAATTTCAGTACTACTTAAAAACGGGCCGACCAGATGGTTTCTTACCATTTGGTAGTCTGTGTGCAGGCGCGCATCAACAATCCGTAATCAGCTCCGGCTCACACCCGGGATTTGAAGCGCCTGGGATCAATCCCGAACTTGTTCACCCGCAGACCCATGAGACGCTCTGTTATGCCCAGGTTGCGGGCCGCCTTGGCTTTGTTGCCCCGCGAGTTTTTCAGGGCCTCCACGATGAGTTCCCGCTCAACGCTGTCCAGGGTGGCCTGCAAGGTGCCCTTGTGCACCGTACCGCTGGCTTCGGCGGTCTGCAAGGTGGGGGGCAGGTGGTGCCCGTGGATCACTTCATCCTCGCTGACCAGCACCGCCCGTTCGATGCAGTTTTCCAGCTCCCGCACATTGCCGGGCCAGTGATAGGACATCAGCATATCGATCGCCGGGGTGGAAATGCGCTTGATGCTCTTAAGGTTGGTCTGGCTGTAGCGCTCGGCGAAAAAGTTTGCCAGCATCAGAATGTCGGTGCCCCGCTCCCGCAAGGGCGGCACATGAATGGGGAATACATTGAGGCGGTAGTACAGGTCTTGGCGGAAGCTGCGGTCGGCGATGGAATATTCCAAGTCCCGGTTGGTGGCGGCCAGCACCCGCACGTCGGTCTTCAGGGTGGCGGTGCCGCCGACCCGTTCGAATTCCTTTTCCTGCAACACCCTCAAAAGCTTGACCTGGGTGGTGGGAGACAAATCCCCGATCTCGTCCAGGAAAATGGTGCCCCCGTTGGCCAGCTCGAAACGGCCCTTGCGCATGTTTATTGCCCCGGTAAAAGCGCCCTTTTCGTGGCCGAAAAGCTCGCTTTCTATCACGCTTTCGGGTAAGGCGGCGCAGTTTACCTTGATAAAGGGCTGTTTGGCCCTGAGGCTGTTGTAGTGTATGGCATGGGCCACAAGCTCCTTGCCGGTGCCGGATTCTCCCCGGATCAGGGCGGTGGCGTTACTTTGGGAAACCTGGCTGATCTGGTCATAGACCAATTGCATGGCCTTGGACTTGCCGATGATATTGGAGGGCTGGAAGCGGTCTTTCAAGGAGCGCTGCAAACGCTCGTTTTCGGCGATCAGACGTTCGGCCTCCTCGCGGGCGGTTTGGCGCAGCTTTACGGCCTGGGCGATCATCTTGGCGATCACCGAGACCATGCGCACGTCTTCTTCCAAAGAATGCTCATGCTTGTAAGCCCGGTCCACGCTGAGCGCGCCGATCACTTCCGTGCCCAGCTTGATGGGTACGCATATAAAGGAGATGTCTTCCTTTTTCAGGTCCCCGCGGGCGCCGGTGCGGTCCAGAAAACGGGAGTCTTGGGATATATGCGGCAAGACCATGGGCTGGCCGCTCTGCACCACCTTGCCGGTCACGCCTTCGCCCAGGCGGTAGCGGCCCCTTTTGCGCTGCTGCGCGCTGAGCCCGTGGGCGGCTTCGATCATGATTTCCCCGGTGTCCCGGTTCAAAAGGGTGATGGTCCCCCGGCGCATGTCCATGTGCTCGGCGGTGGCGCTCAAGACCGGCCCCACCACCTCTCTGATGTCATGGCTTTTGTCCAGGGCCTGGCTGATTTTAAATAGCAGGCTCAGTTCCTGGACTTCACGTCTTACCTCTGGTTCTTCAGAGGCTGATATTTTGGCTAAATTTTCTTGGGCCATTTTTAGTATACCTTAAGTTTATTACCGTTTGGTATGTTCATACAGCAAAACATACCTATAGGTAATGCAAAAATCAATATAACACCTCCTGGTTTGTTTTCAGGAGGTCACTGGCTTCCTTTATGGCTGGTCTCTCGGTATTTAATATACGCCTCTGGGTGTCAGCCCTGTTTATGCTTGGCTAAAAACACCAGGTTCAAGGAATCACCGGCCTTGCGCTCCCTGGTCCTCCGGTAGCCCAGCTTGGCGTACAGGGCCAGATTCACTTCACTCTTGTGCCCGGTGAAGACCTCATACAGTTTTGCCGAATCAAACCTTTTCTCTATGGCCTGCATCAGCCGCGCGCCTATGCCCCTGCGCTGCAGGGCCGGGTCCACTATGAGGCGGCCTATGTGGCACACGCCGTTTTCCATATGGGCCCGCACCGATCCGGCCAATTTCCCCTCCAGGCTTGCCTTGATGAACACCCGCTTTTTAAACTCATCCTCTATCTCGGGCAGGGTTTGAGTAAGCGGCGGGATATTGAAGTTGTCATAAAGCTCGGCCTCGCTTTGGAAAGCGGTTTTCTGCAATTTCAAAATATCCCCCGCATCTTCCAAAACCGCTTCATGGATAATGATGGCAGCCACTTTTTTTCACTCCAAAGGCTTAGGGATTTTCCCCATCTGCCTGCTTTTCCACTGCGTAGACATCCACCGGCACCTTGCCCTGGAACATGGTTTGGGCTTCCTGCTTCATGCCGTTTTTCAAAGCCACCTTGATCGAGGCCAGATTGTCGGCTTCGATAATTGAAATCAGACGGGTGAAACCAAGCTGGTTGAATCCATGGTCCCGCGCCGCCTTGGCTGCTTCGGTTCCCAGGCCGCGGCCCCAGTAATCCGGATGCAGGCGGTAACCGACCTCCACCTCGGGCTCGGCGTCAATCTCCTGGTCAATAAGGCCGCAGTAGCCAATGAGCCTTTGGTCCGCCTTGTGGATTACCGCATACAGGCCATAGCCCTTGGACCGGTAACCGGCTATCCTGTCGGCTATGAATTTTTTGGTGCGCTCCTTGGTGTAGACTCCGTTCAGTGAAAAACGCATCACCTCCGGCAGGGCCAGGACGGCGTTCAGGTCATCCAGGTCCGATGCCTCGAACCGGCGCAGCAGAAGGCGCGGGGTGTCGATGCTGTTTTTTGTTTGCCCCTGCATGAATCAAGCGTTTCTGTGTTAAACGGCGCCACTGCATCTATTAATTGGCTAATATCTCCAGGGTGAGGCAGTAATCCTCATACCCCACCGACCGCCAAAATGACACCGCAGCCTTGTTGGCGGTCAATACCTCCACGGTCAGTCTTTTGCCCAGGGGCCATATTTTGGTCCGCAGCAGTTCAAACGCCATCCGGCCGGCTCCCGAGCGTCTTTTGCTTTGCCTGACATAAAACTGCCTGAGATATATTTCCGTTAGGCTTTCCCTATATAATGCATAGGCCACGGGCTCGCCACCTTGGCTGAAAAGCACAGCCTGATATTCACCGGCCAGCCAGCCTTTCATCCGGTCGCGCAGTTGAGCCACCGACATGGGGTTGCGGTGGCCTTCATCCTGGATGAGCCGGTGATTCCACTGGGCCAAAAGGTCCAGATCCTGATCTGTTGCCAGCCTGAAATCCATAGCTGTTTCTCTTAACTATACTTAATATGTTATAATCAGAAAATATCGAGTCTAAAACAGGTTGGAATACATCCCTTTGATTGCTTCTATTTTAATCCGTAGTATTCCTTAGCCGCCTCCGTAAGCACTTTTGTAGTAACTGACACCCCTATTTTCCATGTACCGTCTGCGGCTTTTTTCAGATTTTCAATTAACCATGCCTTCGCTTTTTTACCTAGTGGGTCTTCCGCGCTACTCGGCTCTTCAGATGCAGCAATCTTAGCAAATTAGGAGGCGGCGGATTCTGGAATCCCAGCACTTGTAATTTTATCAATTAGAACTTTGTCGTTACGTTTAGCAATTGAAAGATTGGTCTGTGAGCCCTGACCAATATTTGAAATGGTAGTTACATCTCCGAAGATAATTTGTTTGGTTATCTGTGTAACTTTGTCTGTATTCACTTTGGTTTCTGGTTCGGGAAGCCCGGATTTTATTTCAGAAACTCCAGGTACTGACTTTTCAAGCTCTATTGTCAGCTCCAGGATTCTACTTCGTACGGCGTATTGGATACCTGCTATTGACGTTTGTGAAATACGAGCTTGTATGTCATTGCATGTGTAGTTTTCATAAATTTTGCCCTGCAGCAACAAAATTAAATTAGATGCGTCAATCCCTATAGCGCTTTCATTGTCAGAAGGTTTCCTCAGCAACTCATCGACGATTGCTACGCTGTCTCGCATCTTATACTTTGTCCAACTTTCACCTGCGAATTTTTCAATGAGATAAGGGGGCAATTGGGCATTTTTAATCCCAGAACCGTACGGGCCAAAAAATGTTCCCGAATAATTAACCTCGATAACCCGATATGAAGGAACTTCTGATTCTCGCGGATAACCTTCTGTTTCGTGTTTTATCCACTCTTCTAAAGGAACACTTCCAAGTCGTGAAGCAAGAAGCCGAAGTTTCAGAAGAATGGAACCAATATCACTGCTTTGTTGAACCACAGATGCTTGAATATCATGCAACAGACTCATATTCCACCCCCATCCCATATCAATACGAATACAGATTCCCGTAGGGCCGGGCGCTCTTGGGGTACAGCTTGGTGAATTCCTCGGGGCCGAAGCTGCGTTTGGGCATGGCCAGCTCCCGGAAATAGTCGGCCAAAACGCCTTCCAGATAGTCCCAGTCTTCATCGCTGGGCCTGTCAAAGCCCACTTCGGCTCCCACCTGGCGCTGCTCCACCTTGCCCCGTATGAAAATGGTTCCGCCATGCATGCCGGTGCCCACAAAGTGCCCCACCGGGCTCACCCGATCCCGCAGATTCAGGAGCACTATCACCCCGCCTGCCATGTACTCGCCCAGATAATCCTGGGCCCCGCCGCCAACCACCACCACGGGGAAGTTGTCTTCAAAGGCTTTCATATGGATGCCGGCCCGGTAGCCCACGTCGCTTTCTATATATATGCGCCCTCCGCGCATGCCATAGCCCACGATGTCCCCGGCCACCCCGTGAACCAGGACCTTGCCCGCGTTCATGGTGTTGCCCACCGCGTCCTGGGCGTTGCCCATGACCTCTATGCGGGCCCCGTTCATGAAGGAGGCCAGATCGTTGCCCGGCACCCCGTTTATGGTCATCTTTACAGAAGAGCCCAGCCCGGTGCCCAGATAGCGCTGTCCGCGCACATTATCCAGGACCAGATCGTGGTTGCCCTGCTTGAGGGCGGCGTGGATGTCTTCATTGACCTGCTTGTAATGGATGCCGCTGGTGTCGATGTTCATGCAGTCACCACTCCCTTTCCGGCCTGCACCGGCACCCGGTAGTGCTTGGGCAGGGTGATAAGCCCGAATTCGTCTTCCATCAGCTTGCCCTTGCGGTCGCCCACGTTCACCTTGCCCTTGATCAGACCGGTGAATATGCCGGCCCGCTCGATATCCCCCACCATGACAAAGCCCACCACGGTGTTGTTTTTAAACACCACTTTTTTGTAGCGTCCCTTGAGCTCGTCCAGGCTCTGCAGTATTTCGTACTCATCGCCGCTGACCGCGGTCAGGCCCGCGCTGACCGTGGGCAGGCCGCATATCTCCACCGCGTTCATGGCCAGGCCGCCTTCATAAACAGCGTCGCCCCCCGCCATATTCATGCCCGCGATGTATCCCTGGCGGTATGCATTGGGCCAGATGGGGATGCTTCTGCGCTCGCCGGTAAGAATCTCGGTGGCCTGGGCCACGTCGCCCGCGGCGTAGACCCCGTCCTGGCTGGTCATGCAGCCGTCATCCACCAAAATGCCCCGGTCGGTGGCAAGCCCGCTTTGGTGCACCATGGCCAGGTCCGGCACCACGCCGATGGCCATGATGACCAGGCCGCAGGCCAGTTTCTTTTTGTTTTTCAAGGTGACGCCCTGGACCTTGCCGCCTTCGGCCTGGATGGATGTCACCGTGGTGCCGGTGACAAGATCCACCCCGTTTTCGGACAGCGCTTTACTGGCCAGGTTGGATGCGGTCTGATCCAGGGTTATGGACAGGATGCGGCCGGCCAGCTCCACCACGGTGACCTTGACGCCCAAGGAAAGCAGGGCCTCCACGCTTTTCAGGCCTATCAGGCCGCCGCCCACTACCACCGCGGACTCAACCTGGTTCTGTTCCACATATGACCTTATGCTGCGGGCGTCCTGCCAGGTGGTGAAGGTGAATACGCCCTTGGACTTGACGCCCTTCAGGCCCGGCGGCACAAAGGGCGCGCCGCCCACACCGATGAGCAGTTTGCCGTAGGGAATTTCCTCCCCGGCCCTGGTGCGCACCTGCCGCTTGGCCGCATCCATGCCGGTCACCTCCACCCCCAGACGGGCGGTGATCCGGTTCTTTTGATAAAAATCAAGCGGCCGGTAATACATCTTTTCTTCGGTCACCTTGCCGCCCAGCAGATAGGTGATAAGCGGCCTCGAATAAGTGTGCTCGCTTTCCTTGGCCAAGAGGGTGATGGGGCCGTCTTTATCCAAAGCGCGGATGCCGGTTATGCAGCCTATGGCGGCGGCGGAATTGCCTACTATCACATAAGGTGCGCTACTCATCGTCGTCCTCGATTATTAAAGCCTCATTGGGGCAGGCCTCCACGCAGGCCGGGGTTCCGCTCTCCACGCACAAATCGCACTTGGCCACCACATGGTGATGGGGGTTGGTGCGGATCGCCCCGGTGGGGCAGACCATAATGCACATCCAGCAGCCCACGCAACGGTCCGGGTCGTGCGCCACGGTGCCGGTCACCGGATCAATAGCCATGGCTCCGGTCATACAGGCTTCCACGCAGGTGGGGTCCTCGCAGTGGCGGCACTGCACCGCAAAGCTGGCGTGCCCCGATTTTTCCACCCGCATACGCGGCACCAGGGTGCCCCTTTCTTTGCGGTAGGCTTTTATGATATTTTTACTCTTGGAATGGCTTACCACGCACATGATCTCGCAGAGCCTGCAATTCATGCAGTATTCTTCTCTTGCCTTGATTCGGGTCATGATGCCTACTCCCCGGCCAGGCTGATGCCCAGGATCTTCAGCTCCCGGTCCGTCAGGCCGATGCCCCGCAGATGATCGCGGTTGCCTCTTAAGCTCTCGATGGCGTTCACCCCCATGCCGCCCAGCATTTCCATGATCTCATGGGACCAGCCCCGGATAAGGTTGACCAGCTTGCGGGCTCCGATCTCGGGATTCAAACGGCGGGTCAGATATGGATCTTGGGTGCAGATGCCCCAGTTGCATTTACCGGTGTAGCATTTCTGGCACATGTGGCAGCCGATGGCGATGAGCGCCGACGATCCGATATAGACCGCGTCCGCGCCCAGGGCGATTGCCTTGACCACATCGGCGCTGCACCTGAAGCCCCCGCAGGCCACTATCGAGGCCTGGTTGCGGATGCCTTCCTCGCGCAGGCGGGAATCCACAGCGGCCAGGGCGAACTCGATGGGAATGCCCACATTATTGCGGATCATGGTGGGCGCGGCTCCGGTTCCGCCCTTGTAGCCGTCAATGGCCACGATATCCGCCCCTGCCCGCACGATGCCCGAGGCGATGGCGCTGACATTGTGCACCGCCGCTATCTTGACGCTGATGGGCTTTTCATAGCGGGTGGCTTCCTTCAAAGAATAGATAAGCTGCCTGAGGTCCTCAATGGAGTAGATGTCATGGTGGGGGGCCGGGCTGATGGCGTCGGTGCCCACCGGAATCATGCGGGTCTGGGATATTTTCTCGTCCACCTTTTCGCCGGGCAGGTGCCCGCCGATACCCGGCTTGGCCCCCTGGCCCACCTTGATTTCCACGGCGGAGGCCACGTTCAGGTAGTCGATATCCACCCCGAAACGGCCGGACGCCACCTGCACGATTATGTTGTCGCCATAGTCCCTGAAATCCTGGTGCAGGCCGCCTTCGCCGGTGTTCATGTAGATTCCGGCTTCCTTGGCCGCATGCACCAAAGAGGAAAAGGCATTATAGGATATGGCCCCATAGCTCATGGCGCTGAACATTATGGGGGTCTTGAGCTTGAGCTGGGGGGCCAGCTTGGTCTCCAGGCTGGGCTTGCCCCCGCTGAAGTTGAACTCCAGCTTGTCGGGTTTGCTGCCCAGATAGGTGGTCAGCTCCATGGGCTCGCGCAAGGGGTCTATGCTGGGGTTGGTCACCTGGGATGCATTAAGGAGCATGTGGTCCCAATAGACCGTCTGCTGCTGGTCGTTGCCCATGGCGGCCAGGAGCACTCCGCCGGTCTCGGCCTGGCGGTAGATATTCTGGATCACCTCTGGGGTCCAATTGGCGTCCGGGGCGAACTCGGGCGGAGTTTTCTTGATGGTCAGCGCGTTGGTGGGGCAAAGGGTGGCGCAGCGCTGGCACCCCACGCAGGTTTCCTCATAGGACAAAACCTGGTTGGATTCCTCGTCGTATTCGTGACACTCGTTGGCGCACTGCCGGGCGCAGACCTGGCATTGGATGCAGCGGCTGGGATCGCGGATGATGGTGTATTCGGGCTGCACCAGTCGCTTGCTGAGTTGGGCTCTGTTAATTGCCATGGTTTATCACCTCTTATCTTACAAACCGGCCTGGGCGGAATTGCCCGGATGAGCCGCATCCCGGCTGGCGCCCCCGGTCAGGGTGCAGGTCATGCTGTCCAGGCGCTGGGCTCCTTGCCTGCCCAGAATTTTTTCGGGCTCTTTCAACCTGCCGATCACCGGAACCCCGGCGGTGGCGTGCCATACGGTGTCTGGGCTGTCGCAGATTTCGCGGATTGCTCCTTCTTCGCTGGCCACGTAAAGGATGTCGCCTTTGCGGGCCGCCACCATGGGCCTCAGCTTGGTGCGGTCGTTAAAGCCCACCAAGCCTCCGGAATAGCCCACCAGTACGGCAAAGGGGCCGTTTAGAAGCGCGCCGCTGTATACCATGCGCAGGGCGGTCAAAAGCTGCTTTTTGTCGTCGTCCATGTGTTCGATCTGAGACCAGAAAGGCGGAGCCATGGCCAGGCAGGCCGCCTCCAGGGGCATTTCATGCCGCCGCACCAAAAGGTCAAACAGGTATGCCACCACCTCGGTATCGGTCTGCAGGGTGCAGGAATAGCCGAAATTTTCCAGATAGCGCTTGTTGATGCCGTAGGAGCTGATCTCGCCGTTATGCACCACGGTCCAGTCCAGGAGGCTGAAGGGGTGCGCCCCGCCCCACCATCCGCTGGTGTTGGTGGGAAAGCGGTTGTGGGCGGTCCAGATATAGCCCTCGTATTCCTCGCAGCGGTAGAACTCGCCCAGCTCCTCCGGATAGCCCACGCCCTTGAATACGCCCATGTTGCGGCCGCTGCTGAAGACAAAAGCGCCCGGCACCTGGAGGTTAACCCGCATGACCAGGTCCACCATGGCTTCATCCTCGGTGTGGTCGCAGAACATCTCCAGCACCTCGGGCCGCACATCCACGAAGTAGCGGTGCAAGATAGGCCGGGTGCGCACCGCCGGATGGGGCCGGGTGGGAATGGATTCATCCCCGAATATGGTGCACCAGCGGCCTATGGTTTTTTCCGCCGCCTGTTTGGCGTCCATATCGTCATACATGATGTGAACCGCATAGTGTTCGGCGTTTTCGGGGTAAATCCCGTATGCCGCGATGCCGCCGCCCAGGCCGTTGCCCCGGTCGTGCATGTTGGCGATGGAGCGCATGATGTGCTCACCGCTCACCCGGGCGCCATCCTCGCAGATGAAGCCGGATATACCGCATCCGCTGATGTCTTTGCTGGTGGGGATGATCTTTTTGTGGCGCTTTAAATACATGGTGCCGCCTCGTAGTTTGCAGGCCCGGCCTATGCGGCCCTGGCCATATTCAGGAAATTAAGGAATATCTTCTCGGAATTGGCCTTCATGGCAGGTCCATCCGTTTCAAATCCGGGCACGATATCCCGGCAGGCTTCATTGATCTCGTACCAGCTTTTTATAAGCTCCACGGTGGCTTCGATATGGGGCTGGAAGGCGTAGGCCCTGTTATAGGCAAACACCTGGTTGGGGCAGTCCCTGGCCGTGGCAAGCCGGGTGGCGCATCGGGGAATTTCAAAGGTGTAGCGGTGCACTTCCACCACAGAAAAGCTCTCGGGCAGCCCGGCCATAACCGGGTCGTTTTGGGCCGCCGGGGTCAGTTCAATCTTGCGCCAGCCGATCTCCGGGACCATGGCCGGACCGGTTTTGGCCCCCAGGGCGGAGGCCAGAAGCTGGGCCCCCAGGCATATGCCCATGAAAGGCCTCCCCGCCTGGGCCCACTCCCGCAATGATGCGGTCAGCGGGGCCATCCAGGGATTGTCCGCCTCTTCACCCGGATTCATGCGTCCCCCCATGGTCACCAGACAGTCAAAATCACCCTCCGGCAAGGCCTCGCCCTTATCGAGGCGGGCCATAACCAGCTCCACCCCCTGGGAGCCAAAGAACGCGCCCAGATTGGCCGGGGTCACATCGGCATCCTGTATGGTGATCAGGGCCCGCATCAGTTTTGCCCCGGCCGGTAATGGTTGGTGATGGGCAGCCGCCGGTCCTTGCCAAAGGCCTTGGGGGTGATCTTCACCCCGGGCGCGGCCTGGCGGCGTTTGTATTCATTGAGGTCCACCAGCCGGGCGACCCGCCCGACCACCTCGGAGTCAAAGCCCAATTCCACAATCTGGTCCTGCACCAGGTCCTGTTCCACATAGGCTTTCAAAATGGGATCCAGAACCTCATAGGGGGGCAGGGAGTCGGTGTCTTTTTGTTCGGGCCTCAGCTCGGCGGTGGGCGGACGCTCTATGGTGCTTTGGGGGATCAGTTCCCGGTCCGCCCGCCGGTTGATGTATTCGCTCACTTCATAGACCAGGGTCTTGGGCAGGTCCTTTATCACCGCGAATCCGCCGGCGGTGTCGCCATACAGGGTGCAGTAGCCCACCGCGGTTTCCGACTTGTTGCCCGTGGTGAGTACCAGATAGCCGAAGTGGTTGCTGAGGGCCATCAGGATGTTGCCCCGGATGCGGGCCTGCAGGTTCTCACCCGCCACGCCCAGATCCCCTCCGCCCAAGGGGCCCGCCAGCTCTTTCAGATAGCAGTCAAGCATGGCCTTTATGGGAATGGTGGTCAGCTCGATGCCCAGGTTTTTGGCCAGTTCACCGGCGTCACCCAAGGTTTCGCCGCTGGTAAACTGGCTCGGCATGGTGACGGCTTTTACATTCTCAGCGCCCAGGGCCTCCACGGCTATTGCGGCCGTAAGGGCGGAATCTATGCCTCCGCTGAGCCCCAGAACTACTTTTTTGAATCCGTTTTTGCGCACATAGTCCCGAGTGCCCAAAACCAGGGCCTGGTGGACTTCCTCCGTTTTGTCCAGGTCCGGGACATCAACAATGCTGATATCAGTCTTGGCGTTTTTTGGCGCAGGGGAGCCGAGGGCCGTCATTACCGCCGGCCACGGCTTCATGTGCCGGTGTATCTCCAAAAGATCGGCCAGGTCCTTTTCGGGAGCTACATTGAGATCGCTGATCAACAGATCTTCGGCAAAGCGCCGGGCGCAGGCGACAATATTTCCTTGGGGGTCCGCCACCACCGAACCGCCGTCAAAAACCAGCTCGTCTTGGCCGCCAACCAGGTTGTTATGCAGCACCCAGGCGCTGGTGCGGCGGGCGAAACCGCCCACGATCCGACCGCGGCGCAAAGGGTATTTGCCCATATGGAAGGGCGAGGCCGATATGTTCAGACATATCTGGGGTGCGCATCCCTTGGCGGCCTGTTCGCAAAGATTGCCCTCTATCCACAAATCCTCGCAGATGGTGAGCATGATGCGGATTTCGTCCAGTTCCACGAACTGGCAGCCGCCGCCCGGAGTAAAATAACGCATTTCATCAAATACGCCGTAATTGGGCAGTTCGATCTTGCGGTACTCCGCCTTGATCTGGCCGTCGTACAGCACCGCCGCCGCATTATAGAGCTTGCCGTCTTCCGCCTTGGGATAGCCCACCACGCATATGATGTCCCGGGTGTGGGGCAAAATGCCCTCCAGGGTCTTGGCGCAGTCGCTTATAAAGCGGGGTTTGATGAGGAGGTCTTCGGGGGGATAGCCGCATACAGCCAGTTCGGGAAAGGTGACCAGGCTGGCCCCTTGCGCACGGGCGCGCTTGATATCCCGGACGATGAAAGAGGCGTTAGCCTTGAGATCTCCCACAACGGGATTGATCTGGGCTTGAGCAATTCTGATATTAGGCATGGTCCTTCTCGATAAGGTGAATGAAAGTGATACATCATCCTATCAAATTACCTTAATCCTGGCTTAAAGTCCGGGGTAAAGCTACGTATTGGTAGGATTGGCATATTTCATTCAAATACGGCAACAAGTGGCAATATATCCCATGAATCGCTCATCTTGTCAAGTCCGGATATTTTTGGTATTCACAAATTGTATGACATTTACCCTCAATAATACTGGAATTAATAAATTTCGTTTTTTGTATACAAATATAATAAAATGATCATGATAAACACGGTAAGCGGCAATATTGCCGTATCTTTTACTTGACGAGAGCCCCACCTGCCGGTATGCTGGCCTACCTAACGGAATGGAAAGAGCAAACAACATGGACGAGAGAAGCCGCAGGAAAATTTTGGAAATACTCAGGGTGCTGGACGAAGCCGACCGCCCCCTGGGCGGCACCCGCATTGCCCAGGCCCTCAGCCTGGCCGGCCGGGAGATGAGCCAGCGCACTATCCGCTATTACCTGGAGCGCACCGACGCCGAAGGATTCACCAGGCCCGAAGGCCGCCGGGGACGCATCTTGACCGAACAGGGGCGCCAGGAGCTTGAGCACGGCGGAGCGGTGGACAAGGTGGGGTTCATCGCGGCCAAGATAGAATCGCTCACCTACCGCCAGACCTACCGGATCAGACAGAACAAGGGCATGGTGGTGGTGAACCTTTCCAGCGTGCAGGCCGACCGTTTCAATGAGGCGGCGGCCCACATGCGCACTGTGTTCGCCGCCGGGCTTTCCATGGGTTCGCGCATCAAGATCGTGGAGCCGGGCGGCCGCCTGGGCAAACACCAGCTTCCGGATGACGCCTATGGCGTGGCCACCATCTGCTCTTTTGCCATGAACGGGGTGTTTCTGGATGCGGGCATCCCCACCCAGACCCTGTTCGGCGGCCTTTTGCAAATGATCGGGCACAAACCCGCCCGTTTCACCCAGATCATTTACTACAACGCCACCACCCTTGATCCCTTGGAAATCTTCATCAAGGGCAAGATGACCAGCGTCAGCAAGGCCGCCGTCACCGGTAACGGGGTGGTGGGAGCCAGCTTCCGGGAAATCCCATCCCCCAGCGCCGAGCAGGCCCGCAGGCTTTCAGCCCGCATGCAGCGCCTGGGTTTGGGAAGTCTGATGCTGGTGGGCCGCCCCGGCCAGCCGCTTTTGGAAGTGCCCATTCATTCGGGCCGGGTGGGCGTGGTGGTTATCGGCGGCCTCACCCCTTTGGGTGCGGTGGAGGAGGCGGGCATCTCCACCAAGAACCAGGCCATGGGTATGCTGATGCCCTTTGAAGACCTGCTGCATTATGAAGAGGCGCTGAAACCCTATTTGTGAGGCGATCCCGCATTTCTAAACCCGGGTTTCTCTTCTTGTGCGCACCAGCCACATAGTGTAACAATCAATCCTATAACCATGATATGGGCCGGCTGCGGTTAGGCGCTCCGGCGGCGGGCGCACTATTCGCGCTAAAAAACTCTCGCAGTGCGTCTGTGGCGCCGCCGGGCCGGATTTCTATCATCCCGGTCTGGGCAGGTGAAAAAAGTGAGATGAGGCGATCATGAAACAAGCCGATTATATTGAAATGGAGCAGTATTACGGAGCCCACAACTATAAGCCCCTGGACGTGGTGTTGAGCAGGGGGCAGGGTGTGTGGGTCTGGGATGTCGAGGGAAACAAATACCTGGACTGCCTGGCCTCATACTCTGCGGTGAACCAGGGGCATTGCCACCCCAGAATCAAAAAAGCCCTTCTGGATCAAGTAAATAAACTGACTCTCACTTCCAGGGCATTCCGCAATGACCAGCTCGGGCCGATGTACAAGGACCTGTGCGAATTGACCAACTCCCACAAAGTTTTGCCCATGAACTCGGGAGCCGAGGCGGTGGAGACCGCCATCAAGGCGGTGCGCAAATGGGGATATAAGGTTAAAGGGGTGCCGGCGGGCCAGGCCGAGGTGATTGTGTGCTCGGAAAACTTCCATGGCCGCACCATCTCTATCGTCAGCTTTTCTTCCGATCCCACCGCCCGCATGGATTTTGGGCCCTTCACCCCCGGATTTAGGATGATCCCCTTTGGCGACGCCCAGGCCTTGAGGGACGCCATCAATCCCAACACGGTGGCCTTTTTAGTGGAGCCCATCCAGGGCGAGGCTGGGGTGATAATTCCCCCGGAGGGCTATCTCAGGGAAGTGCGCCGGATCTGCGACCAAAGCAACGTGCAGCTGGTTCTGGATGAAATACAGACCGGCCTGGGACGCACCGGCAAGCTGCTGGCCGAGGAGCACGAAGACATAGAAGCCGACCTCACCTTGATCGGAAAAGCGCTTTCGGGCGGCTATTACCCGGTCAGCGCGGTGCTCAGCAACACCGAAGTGCTGGGTGTATTGCAGCCCGGCGAGCACGGCTCCACCTTTGGCGGCAACCCCATGGCCTGCGCCGTGGCCCGTGAGGCTTTGCGGGTCATCATCGACGAAGGCATGGTGGAAAATTCGGCGGCCATGGGCGCCTGCCTGCTGGAGGGGCTCCGCGGGATAAAAAGCCCGGTCATCAAGGAAGTGCGCGGCAAGGGGCTCATGTGCGCGGTGGAACTGCAACCCGATGCCGGCGGGGCGCGCAAATTCTGTGAAAGCCTGGTTGCAAAGGGGCTTTTGTGCAAGGAGACCCATGAAAACTCCATCCGGCTGACTCCGCCCCTGATCATCACTCAAGAGGAGATAGAATGGGCCCTGGGACAGCTGAAATCCGTATTTCCCATATAAAACCAAAGCTTTATTGGTCCCGTACGAGAGCCGCCAGCCGGGGCGCCCAAGGCGTTCCGGCTGTTTTATTAAGTTTTTTATTCGGCGCCCCGCCGGGGCATTTTGAAGTAAATGCGACAATTTCCGGGCCTTGAAACCCCAGTAGACAGATTGAATTACCATCTTACGCATTGATTTAGATATAGGTTTGCGTTATTTTTGGTGCGTTCGACCGAAATCCGTTTCCTCCAGCCGGTTTCCGATTGAACCAAAAAAACCTTGATTTGTGCTTGCCATAGGATTATTTATTGCACGGCATGAACTTGATCGGCTGGGCCGCAGGCAGTAGATTTGGGATGTAAGGCGCTGTTGTTAACCGCCGGGAAAAAGCGTCATCTTAAGTCAGCCGGGCCAGACAAAATGTAAACCGACGGGATTTGCACTGTTTTTCACAATTAAGGATGAGAACATTGCCAAAGACCCTGTTTAACATCAATAACGCCAGAATCATGCAGGCTTCCGCCCCTTGTCCAAGGCCGGATGCACCTGCCGTGACCAGCCGGGTTCCCCACGGGAGCCAGCATCACAACGGGGGTAGCACATGGACGAGCTGACCAACATCCCCAAATGGAATCTGGGTGAGCTGTGGGGCATGACCCTGGAGCTGAACTCCGAAACCCTCATCATGTCTTGGATCGTGATGGCCCTGCTGATCGGGTTCGGCTATCTTGCCACCAAAAAGATGGATATTCTGCCCGGGCCTTATCAGACCCTGGCCGAAGTCCTGGTGGCCGCTTTTGAGAACCTGGTTAACGATGCGCTGGATGGTGAAAACCGTAAATATTTTCCGCTTGTCATCACAGTCTTCCTGTTCATCTGGCTGAGCAACTTAGTGGGAATCGTGCCTTTTTTAAGCGAGCCCACCAAGGATTTGAACACCCCCTTGGCCTATGGCGTGGTGGGGTTCATCATCGCACACTATGCGGGCATAAAAAATAAAGGCTTCAAGACCTATGCCAAGGAATACGCCCAACCCATGTTCTTTATGGCTCCTTTGAATATCATCGGCGAGCTGAGCAAGGTGGTGAGCATCTCCTTCCGTCTGTATGGCAACATCATGGGCGGCGCGATCATCATCCTGGTTGTGAGCAACCTGGTCTGGAACCTAGTGCTGCCGCCCTTTTTGATGGCCTTTTTCGGCCTTTTTGTGGGCACCATCCAGGCCTTTGTGTTCACCATGCTGACCCTCGTTTATATCTCAGTGCAGACTAAGTAGGTGTGACTTATGGAGATCACTGACCAGAATTGGGTACAGGCCGCAGCATATATGGGCGCAGCCTTCTCCATAGGCTTTGGAGCCATAGGCGCGGCCCTGGGCGAGGGCTATGCAGCCGGTTTCGCCTCACGGGCCATAGCATCGAATGACCGGCAATCAGGCTCCATCATGAAAAGCATGCTGGTGGGCCAGGCAGTGGCCGAATCCGCCGGCATCTTCGCACTTATCATAGCAATGCTGCTCATCTTCGTGGTCAAGACCGATGGTCCTTTGATCATGGCGTTCGCCTTTTTGGGCGGCGGTCTGGCCATGGGGCTTTCGGCCATCGGCTCCGGCATGGGGTCGGGCTTCCCGGCCGCCGAGGCCTGCCAGGGCCTGGCCAGCAACCCCGAGGTGGGCGGAGCTCTGACCACCAACATGCTCATCGGATCGGCGGTCTGCCAGACCCCGGCCATCTTCGGCATGGTGGTGGCCTTCATGCTGCTTTTCATGGATTACAGCAGCTTGCCCCTGTGGCCTTCATGGGCCGCCCTTTTGGGCGCGGGGATCAGCGTTGGACTGGCTGCCATCGGCTCGGGCCTGGGATCGGGCATCCCGGCCGGCACCTCCACCGGAGGTCTGGCCCGCCAGCCCGCCGCCGCCGGCGTCATCCGCACAAATATGCTGGTGGGCGCGGCGGTCACCCAGACTCCGGCCATTTTCGGCCTGGTGATAGCGTTTTTGCTGCTGTTCCTGGATTTCACCGGCAAACCGGCCAATCCGACCTGGGCGGCACTTTTGGGCGCGGGTTTGGCCACCGGCCTCAGCGCCATAGGCCCCGGACTGGGCAACGGCCTTACCGCCGGCGAAGCAGCCCGGGGCGTGGCCCGGATGCCGGATGCGCAAGGCCAGATCACCACCAGTATGCTCTTGGGCCTTACCGTGGCCCAGTCCACCGTGATATACGGTTTTTTGGTAAGCTTGATTCTGCTTTTCGTGGACACCGCCACCGGATCGCCCGTGGCCTGGGCGGCCATGCTCAGCGCGGGCCTCTGTATGGGATTCGGGGGCATCGGTCCCGGCATCGGCGAGGGAATCACGGCGGCCTATGCGGTTAAACGGGTGGCCCGCGGACCCGAAAATCAAGTTCTTATCACCAGGGTGATGCTGGTTGGACAAGCGGTCAGCGAATCCACGGGCATATATTCCCTTATCATAGCTTTGGTATTATTATTCGTCATCTAGAGGAGAGAATAAAATGGAATTGTCAGGCGCGGATATAGTGCGTGCGGCGGCGCTTTTGGGCGCAGGTCTGGCCATGGGTCTGGGAGCAATTGGACCCGGCGTGGGCGAAGGTTTTGCCGCGGGCAAGGCCTGCGAAGCCATCGGCCGCAACCCCAAGGAAGCCGGCCTTTTGACCCGCAGCATGCTGGTGGGCCAGGCGGTCAGCGAGTCCACCGGCATTTACTCGCTGGTGGTGGCTCTGCTCTTGATCTTTGTGGTTTAGCCATCCGGCGCGTCCTTGGCTTTCTTATTGGGAGCCAGGCAGCGAATAAAACGAGAACGGATGCCGGCGGACCCATGAAAATCAGCCTTAGCGAATATTTTTCACCGGCCTGCCCGACCGAAAGGAACCCGGCAGATGATTAGTATTAACGCCACATTAGTGGTCCAGATCATCAACCTGCTGGTGCTCATGTTCATAATGAATAAGCTTTTATACAAGCCTATTCAAGAGATTATGATGAAGCGCCAATTGCAGGTGGCGGATGGTCATCATCTGGTGCAGGAGATCAACCAAAAAGTGGCCACCGGGCGGGAAGATTATCAATCCCAGATGCGTGAGGGCCGCCATAAGGTGCGCGCGCGCCTTGCCGAGCTGAAAGCTGAGACCGAGGCCGAAGCCCAGGGCATCATCAATGCCGCCCAGGAAAACGCGCTCAAACGCACCGAAGAGATCACCCGGAATATCAGCGTAGAGATTGCCAGCGCCCGCCAGGAGATACAAAAAGAGGCCCACGGGGTTGCTCTGACCCTGGCCAGCAATATCCTGGGAAGGGAGGTGTCCTGATGCGGCGTATGGCATTATGGGGCCTTCTGGCCCTGGGGATGGCGCTGATGGCTGATCCGGCCTGGGCCAAGGCCGAAGAAGTGTCAACGTTTCGCCAGATCTGGGATCAAGTGTGGCTGATCATCAATTTTCTGATTCTGGCTTTTTTGATCTATAAGCTGGCCAAGCAGCCCCTGATAGACTTTCTGAACGGCCAGCGCAATCTGGTCTCCATTGACCTGGATGAAGTGACCAAGCTGAGAAAGGCCGCCCAGGCCGAGCTGAAGGCCTTGCGGCGCAAGACCGATTGCCTGGGCCAAGAGCTTGTCCAGTTTGAAGATCAGGCCGCCCGGGCTGCGGCCAAGGAGCGGGATCATATCCTTGACCAGGCAAAACGGGAATCCGACCTGATTATCGAACGGGCGGAGCATTGGGCGGAACAGTCCTTGCGCAAGGCCAAATCCGAACTGGCCGCCGAGATTGTGGAGCTTGCATCCCAGATCGCTGAAGAAAAGCTC
Source organism: Desulfarculaceae bacterium (assembly GCA_963675675.1). Classification (GTDB taxonomy): domain Bacteria; phylum Desulfobacterota; class Desulfarculia; order Desulfarculales; family Desulfarculaceae; genus Dethiosulfatarculus. The sequence goes on along the minus strand of OY776512.1, from coordinate 3,363,471 downwards.
AAAGAGAATATCGGCGCAGATGACAAAAAACGTCTTTTGGATCAGTTCAACCAGAGTATGAATCAGACGGCATAACCGTTCAGGCTGCTGCATAACAGCCGACACACAGTCAAGAATTCAATTGTCAGTGCCCTGACCGGAACCGCCGGCCAGGGCATTTTTGTGAAATATTCAATAATCAGTGGATGGTTGAGTTTGCGGCTCAGACAATAAACAGACCTGAATCTGGAACGCCGCAAACCAGGCGCGCCGTATTTTGCTTCAGCGTAATTTGCATGGTTCGGCTTTGGCGCATGAAGCATTTCACAAACGCCATGTCAATTCGCCCTATAATCTTTTTCCGATGTAAGCGCCGCCGCGCACATCGCTTCCGGTATATTCTTCCACGACTTTTAATCCGGCGTCGCTCATGGCGGACAGGTACTCCTGCCGCGAGAATAGGCCGATTTCCATGGATTGTTTATGGTAGGTCACCTCATTGTTTTCCCCCAGTAGGTGGTGGAACGCGACTTCCACAATTTTTGGCTCCTTTAGGCGCACCTGCTCCATACGGGCGATTTTTAAATCCGGTTTGTCGATGGCATCCACCACGGTAATGTCTTTGAAATCCTCCACCGTGCCCCAAGGGGTGATCAAGGCCAGTCCTCCGGGCCGTAATTGGGCGGTGATGCGTTTCATGGCGGCGCGCAAATTGTCTACGGTTTTTACGAATCCGATGGACCCGTACAGGCATATCATGGCGTCAAAATCTGTCTCCAACTCAAAATCGATCAGGTTGCCGAAATGGAATTTGAGCTCGGGAAACTTTTTTCTGGCCAGCGCAAGCATGTCCTCGCTTAGGTCCAGGCCGGAAACACGGTATTGGTCCTTGAAATATGGAATATGCCCTCCCGTGCCACAGGCCAGAACCAGCAGATCGGCCGGTGAGGGAACGCCATGCTTGGCCAGCAGTTCTTTCACCTTTGCGGCTTCCAGCGAATATTCCTTATCGTTTACATATAGGGCGTCATAATAAGTTGAAATGGCTTTAAAATCAGAATACATGAAATTTTACCTCTATATTGGAATATGCGGCCGTAACCGCTGTTCAAGGTTTATGCCCTCACGATATCCTCCGCGTGGGCTCCATAAGCCCACTCGGAAACAACATAAGGCGCACTCCTCCGTTTTCGTTTTTTTGCGCCGGAGACGGGGCAGGCGGTTCAAACCCCCGGCGCCGGCCGGAAGCCCGACGGCAAGGCAAACGCCGTCTCCGCTTAGGGCGACGATTTGCGCTTGAGTCCTAGCTGGTGCTGTTGTTCGCTTGGATTCTGCGCCAGACCTTGAAATGATTGCTCATGGCGGCCTCGGCCTGGTCCGGTTTCTGATCCCTTACAGCCTTGTAAATATCAATGTGAGTGTCGTTGGCTACTTCCAGGCCCCGGGGAAACTGGCTGATGACGCGGCGGCGGTGCTGCAATACCTTGCGCATGCTTAAAGCAAGCCCATCCAGGATCATCATCATTACCGGGTTGTGGGTGGCCGTGCCCAGGTGCATATGAAAAGCGTGGTCCAACTCATTGCCGTAAGGGGTGTTGCCTGCGGTCATCATCTGATTAAGAAAGTATTCCAGCGCGTTAATGTCTTCGGAGGTGGCATGGGCCGCCGCGGCCCGGGCCACGCCGGCCTCTATCATCTCGCGCACTTCTTCCAGCTGGGGGATGCTGATGAACCCCAGTTTGAGGGCCATATCAAAGTAGAACTGCAAAAACTTGGACCGGGGCATGGAAAGATAGGTGCCGCTGCCTTGGGTGCGGGTGATAAATCCCACCGCCTCCAAGACCGACATCTTTTCCCTGAGGGTGGTCCGGTTAACCCCCAAGACCTCGGCCAACTCCCGTTCACTGGGCAGCCGGGTCTTGCCCTCTGGGTTGAGATCGGTTTCGGAGAGCAGTTCTTTAAGTCTTTCCAGAATGTGATCCAAATGGGCCTCCATAAATGGTTGACCATATGATTAATAAAAGATAATGGCCAACCTTTTTATCAACTTATGAAAATACAATCACAATTGTCAATAAATTAAATATATTAGCTAAACCTACCCCTAAGCATAATCAATGGTTTGAGTAATCATCGGCAAAGCAGGTATTTAAACAGAAAATGGGCGATTATTTAAATGGCATTTTTATGTTTTTTGCGGTTTATCATGCGTCCTTGGCCTTCCTGGCGGGATAGGACGCCGCAGTTACTGGGTGTTGTCGTCCTGCCCCAAGGGCCGGACATCCGAGGGCCGGAATGAATTATCTATTTGTTTATGAATACAAATGTTATCATTGGCTGAAATGCAGCGGTTTTTTTGCCGCATATTTCAGATGCCAGCAGCGCGGCGCCCCGTGCGGCATTTATTCATGGCAGCCGGCATTTTACATATTGCGCGTGACTTGCAACGCTTTGCCGGGCATTGCTTTTTCCTCTCTGGGTGTAACCCATGCTCCCTAAGCGGCAGGTGTTATGAATGAACGTGGTGAAATAACCTTAAGCATACCCGGAGAGCTGCGTTTTGTCTGGACCGTTGGTGTGGCAACCAAGGCGGTCTGCGTTCAAGGCGGCATGCCGCGCGCCGAAGCCGGTCTGGTGGAGCTTGCCGTTGTGGAGGCGGTGAACAACTCCATCATACATGCCTACGGAGGCAACGGCCAAGGCACCGTGGATGTGCAGATCAGCCTCATGGGGCAGTGTATAAAGATCGATATATGTGATGAAGGTGAAAAGCGGCTGATACTTTCAGAGCCCGAATTGGATTTTGATCCGGACGATGTGCAAAATCTGCCAGAGGGTCAAATGGGTTGGTTCATAATCAACCAGGTAATGGACCAAGTGTCCTATAGCCATCACCAGGGTAAAAACCATTTGTCCATGAGCAAATTCATGAATACATCCGAATAATCCCAGGGAATAGTTTGATGAGTTCGAGTTCTACTGCGCTGGTTACTGGCGGGGCGGGTTTCATCGGCAGCCACTTGGTGCGCCGTTTATTGGCCAACGGCCTAAAGGTGCGGGTTTTGGATGACCTTTCCGCCGGAAAAGAAGAAAACCTGGTCCCGGTCATACAGGATGTGGAATTGATCCGGGGCGATATTTGTGATCAGACCCTTTTGCAGGCATCGCTTAAAGGGGTGGATCAGGTGTTTCATCTGGCCGCCATTGCCAGCGTGCCCCGTACTGTGGAAGATCCCGTTCATTCAGCCGAGGTGAACCAAATGGGCACCTTGAAGGTGCTGGAGGCGTCCCGCCAGGCGGGAGCGAAACGGGTGCTTATGGCCAGTTCCTCGGCGGTTTATGGCGATGAGCCCGGCTTTCCCAAGGCCGAGACCATGGTCGGCAAACCGCTTTCCCCCTATGCCTGGCACAAAAGGTCCGGAGAGCGCTACGGGCAGCTATACCAGGACCTGTACGGCCTGGAGACGGTTTCCCTGCGTTTTTTCAATGTGTTCGGCCCCAGGCAGGACCCTTCTTCGCCCTACTCGGGCGTAATCTCCCTGTTCATGGCCTGGGCCTTGACGGGCAGGCCGCTCATCGTCTTCGGTGACGGGGAGCAGGTGCGCGACTTCATCTACGTGCGGGATGTAACCCGGGCCCTTTGCCTGGCCATGGACACCCCCCGGGCTGCGGGGGCCATACTGAATGTAGGCACAGGTATAAAGACCACGGTGAATCAGTTGGCCCAAGAGGTGGCCCGGGCCAGCGCAAAAAAACTGGCTGTTGAATACTCCCCTCCCCGCCAGGGCGACATACTCAAGTCTTACTGCGATCCCAGCCTGGCGACAGACATTTTGGGCTTTACGGCCAGGAGCTCCATCAGCGAAGGGCTCAAGGAGACCTGGCAATGGTTCGCGGCCCAGAGCAATTGATGAATAATCCAGGCGGGCGGTCAGCATCCGGCCGGTTGCGGCGCATGGGTCTTTGGTTGTTTTCCATGCTCGCCCTCTGGCTGATGCTCGCATCCGCGCCGGCTCCGGGCCTGGCCCAGGGAAAGCCGGTGCCTCGTGACATCCTGGCCCTGTATGACGGGCGGGAGGATGCGGGCCTGGCCTATATGGAACTGCACCGCATGGTGCAGACCGTATTGGAGCACCTGGGCCTCAAGGTCACCTATCGGGATATCACCCAAAAAAAACTGCCCGGTCCCCGGGAGATGGAGCGCTACCGGGGTACGGTGGTGCAGTTTATCAGTCATAAATTACCCCGGGCCGAAGCGTTTTTGAAATGGATCATGCGGGAGATTAAATCCGGCCGCAAGGTGGTGCTCTTGGGCGATTTGGGACCCAGTCACGAGGCCGCCGGCGGCAAGCGGCTGGCCTCTGAATTGATCCAAACCTATAATGCCGCCTTGGGTTTTAAAAGCACCGGCTTCTACACGGAAACCCCGGCCCTGTTGACTTATGGTCCGGGAAAGGCACCGGCCCGGAATTTTGAACGGCGGCTTCCCGCCTTTCCGCCGGTTCATCCCGGATATGCGGCCAACGCGGAAGGGCATGAGGCGCTGATTTCGGTGCGCCACAAAAGCAACCCTGAAAGCGATTGCCCGGTGGTCTGCCTCACCCCCTTCGGGGGAGTGGCTTGGGAGCCTTATTATCTTTACCGCAAAAAAGGCAGCGGTTTCAGCCAGTGGTACATTGACCCGTTTTATTTTTTCGGCCGTGCTTTCAACACCGCAGGCATGCCCAAACCCGATGTCAGCACCTTGAGCGGGCGGCGGGTTTGGTACAATCACATCGACGGCGACGCCTTGCTTTCCATGTCCCACATCAAAAAGGGAGCCACCTGCGGTGCGGTGGTGCGCGATGAGCTTTTAAAAAAAGAGGATTTGCCCTTCACGGTCTCGGTGATCACCTGCGAGGTGGACCCCAAAGCCCAGGGCAAACAGAAGGTGGTGGATCTGGCCCGGTCCATCTTCGCCCTGCCCAATGTGGAGCCGGCCAGCCATACCTTCAGCCACCCGTTTCACTGGCTCAAGGCCATAGCCAGCGCCAAAGGCGGTGAATCGGCCGATGATGAAGCCGATTTGCCCTATGGCCATTCTATAAAAGTACCGGGTTACAAGTTCAGCCTGGAAAAGGAAATCAAAGGCTCGGCGGAATACATCAGCCAAAGTCTGGCCCCTTCCGGCAAGCCCTGCCGGATCATTTTATGGAGCGGCAACTGCCGCCCTCCGGCAGAGGCCATTGCCATGGCGGAGGATATGGGCCTGGCTCAGATGAACGGAGGCGACAGCATCTTTGACAACACGCGCCCCTCCATTACCGGGGTGGCTCCGCTGGGCCTGCCGGTGGGGGACAGGTTTCAGGTCTACACCTCCATGGCCAATGAAAACATCTACACCAATTTATGGTCCGGCCCTTACTGGGGGCAGCGCCGGGTGGTGCAGACCTTTGAAAGAACCGGCCGGCCCCGCCGCCTGCGCCCCATCAACCTGTATTTCCACTTCTATGCCGGTGAACGCCTGGCGGCCTTGAACGCCCTCAGGTATGCGGTAAAGTGGGCCCGCAAACAGCCCACCAGCCCCATTTATGCAAGCCATTACTACCGCTTGGTGCAGGGTTTTTTGTCCACCCGCATCAGCCGGCTTGGCGATGGCGTATGGAAAATTGAGGATCATGGAGACCTGCGTAGCATCCGTTTCGATCATTGCAGGCAAAAAGTAGATATGCAGCGCTCGAAAAATGTGCAGGGATTCAGCTATTATGGTGATAGCTTATATGTCCACATCGGTGCGGGCGCCGCCGAGATATGCCTTGGGGCCGATGCACCGGATCTTCCCTACCTGGCTGAAGCGTCCGGCTTGATCGAGGGTTGGAACTGCCAGCCCGGGAGGGTGACATTTGTATACCGGGGATGGGGGCAGGGCCCGGTGATATTGGCCGGTCTGCCGCCCCGGGCCAGGCCGAGGATAGCTGGGCCGGGCTGGAAGGCTGTGGGCCCCGTGGATGCCCAAGGCCGTCTGGAACTTAAAGGTCCGGCCGATGTCAAGGTGAGTGTAAACTGGTAACAAACGATGATCGTTCGGCCTGCAAATTACGCCATATTCAGCATTGCTGTGGTCTTTGTCAGCATTATCGTGTTTCCGTTCCCCATCCGCCTTTTGGAGATGTATTCCAAGGCCGGGGAATACGAACTGGCCAGCCAGCAGGCCGAAATCATCGCCCGGCAAGAGGGCGACAACCGTATGTCCTTGCGCTTTTGGGCCAGCCGGGCCGATGCGCGCGGCGATCCCGGCCAGCTTATTAATTACCTGAAGAGGCTGGAGCGGGTCAGCTATGAAAAGCCGCTTAATTTACAGCGCATGGCAGAGGTCTATATGTGGTCCGGCCAGCCCCAAAAGGCAGCCGGGGTGCTGGAGGAAAAGATCAGGCTGCAGCCGGATGATAAAAAAGGCCTGGACATGCTTAGCGATCTCTACCAGGTTCTGGATCAGCCCGCCAAGCTGGCCGCTGTGCTTGAAGCCCTGCTGCGTCTACAGCCCGGTAACTCCGAACTGGTTCAATGGCTCCTGTCGCTGTACTCGCAGCTGGGCCGGGTGGATGATGAACTGGCCTTGCGCCTGAAGCTGCTGGAGCAAAAACCCGACGACCTGCAAAACATCGTCCGGCTGGGCGGGCTCTATCTGGCTTCGGGTAAAATAGAGCCGGGGCTGAAGCGGCTGGAGCCCTTACTGGGGCGGGAAAAGAAAAGCCGTACAGCCGCCGAAGCTGTGCTGGCTCTGATCATAAACTCGGGCAGCGAGGCAAAATGGCGCGGGTATAAAGGGGGGCTCTTGCAGGCGTTTGGCGGTTCCGCCGCTTTGGCCGACCAAGTTAATCAGGAATCCACCGTACAGGACCGGGCGGGAATTGGGGCCCGGATCGCGACGGAGCTTGCCCGGGAAAATCCAAGGCAGCATTCCATCCTGGGCATTGCGGTGGACCTTTACCGCCTCGGCGGCCAGATCGGCCTCGCAACCAGGATGGCGGCCGATGTGGCCCGCCTGAATCCGGCAGACCCTGTTTTGGCCCGTACAGAGGCTGAGCTGTATTTGGAGTCACAGGATTATGACGGAGCCCTTAAGGCCTTGCGGCGGTTGGTTGGGATCAAGCCGGATTCGGATCAGGCCTGGGAGGAGCTATATAAGGTGTCATCCTGGTCCGAAAATCCGCTAGACGTCATCTCCGCCCGCTTGCTGCGGGCCGGGCGCTTTCCTAAAGACACGCAAAACCTCGACCGTTTGGTTGATCTGGCCCGGAATGCCGAGCGTTATGAACTGGCCAAAGAAACCCTGATGAAGCTGGGAGAGCTGAAGCAAAAGGACAAGGCCTATCATGAGCGCATGGCCCGGCTTGACGAGGCCATAAGATGGAAACAGCAGGATGAGCCAAAGCTGGCCATGGCTGCTCCGGAGCAGAGCCCCGATGGTGAACCGCATACGGTTCAACCGGGTGAGCAGACGGAAAAGTCGGCTATGCCGCAGCCCGCTTCATCCGCCGCGGGGCCAGCCGAACCAGAATCAACATCCAAGCCCGCGCAGGCGGCTGAATTTGAAACGCCAGCCGAGCCTGAAGAGCCGGCCTTGCCCCAAGGCGTCAATGAACTGCGGAAGCTGGCCCTGGCCAAACCCAAGGATGCGGAAGTTTTCCGGGCCTATCTGGACGCGGTGCAAGGCGGCCAGGCGGGAAAGGCTGACTTTGATTATCTGCACAAGCTGGTGAAGAAAACCCGCAGCCCGGCTTTGTTGCGCAGCATAGGAAAGTCGCTGGTGGCCGCGGATCAGGTGCTCCGGGCCCTGCCCGCTTTTGAAAAGCTGGCCCGCATAAGGCCCCGGGACCCTGACGTACGCCGGGAGCTGGCCAAATACTATTCATGGCATGACATGCCGGCCCGGAGGCTGGCGGTGCTGAAAGAGCTGGCCGCCTTGGAGCCGGAAAATGCGGGTATCCGCCTTGAACTTTTTGAGGCCGCGATCGCCTCTTCCGACCAAAAAATAATACTCAGCCTCGGAGCCTGGCTCCATGGGAGGGGCAAACTGGAGCCGGGCCGCAGTCTGGACCTGGCGGATGCTTATATCAAAGCAAAGAGGCTAAAGGACGCCTTGGGCATTTGCCGCCAGACCCTGCGCTGCAAAGCCGGGGCCGGGGTGCTGGTCCGGGCGGGCTGGATGGCCATGGACCACGGGCAGCCGCGCCTGGGCCAGGCCCTTTTTGCAAAGGCCGTGAAGGCTTCTCCCGGCAAACCTGAGTATCTCAAAAACCTGGCCCTGGCCCAGATGGCCAGCGGCCAGACCCACCGGGCGGTGCTGACCATGCAAGCATACACCAGGCGTAAAAAGGATTATGAGGCCCATTTCCTGCTGGGTGAAATATTGAGCGGGCTGGGCCGGAAACAGGCGGCCAAGCTGGAATACCAAAAGGCCCAGACCCTGTTGACCCAAACCAAGGAGACCGGGCGATGAAGCGCGCTTTGGTGATCACCGCCTTGCTGTTCACGGTTTTTGGCCTGTGCTGCCTGAATCCGGGCCATACCGCGCTGGCCCAAAGCGCCCGGCCCCCACTGGTGGTGCCGCCCGATGTGGTGGAGCGGGGCAGACGCCAGGCCGCGCCCCGCCCCGAGCAGGCCGATGAGCAGCTACCAGTCCCCATGGGGGATGAGCTGAACCGCAAACGCATTCAAGCCGCGCTGTTTTTTAAAAGGGGAGAGACTGAAAAGGGCCTTGAGCTGCTGTCCCAACTGGTGAATAAACACCCCAAAAACCTTGACCTCCGCATGGACTATGCCGATGCCCTTCTGGAAGCAAAAGAGCTAAAGCGGCTTGATCATGAGCTTGGGTTTTTGAAAAACCGGATTCCCGCCAACCCCCGCCTGAGATTCTTGGAAGCCCGCACCCTTATGCAAAAGGATGAATACGCCCATGCGGATACCATCCTGCTGGGGCTGTTGAAAGACAGCCCCAGGCGGGCGGACTACCTGGCCGAGCATGGCCGGGCTCAGCTTCAGATGGGCCATTACAATGAAGCCATCGCAATCTTCAAGCGTTCGCTGCTCACAAAACCCAATCAGCCCTGGCTGAGGCGCGACCTGGCCCGGCTGATCCGGGAACATTCCACCAAGCTAACCACCCGGACCCTTTATGTGGACCAGGCCCACCAGACCAGTTTTTTCCGCAACGAAATCGCCTTCATGGGGCCGGTGGCCGAAGGACTCAAGTTGGGGCTCAAATGGCGGGGCAACTTTGTGCACCGGGATGAGGAACAGGGCTCCCCGGCGGCCTCGGAGCAAAACCAGGCCGTGCTGATCATAGGCGAGTATGATTTCAGTCCGCGCTTCAAACTGGGGGCGGCGGCGGGTCCGGTCCTGGAAGGCCCGGAGGTTTTGTCCTACGGCATGAACGCCAGCTATGTTTGGCCGGATAAAGCCAGGGTCAAGGGACTTTTTGAGATAAACAACCCCTGGGATGATCCGGTGCTGGCCGCCGAGAGCGGCGGGCTTGTGGACCGGGCCGCGCTGGAAGGCGAGGTCAGCGCGGTAAAAAAATGGGTTTTGGGCTACGGCCTGGAGTTCAGGCGCTATTACCTGGAAAAAGACGAGCACTACGCCGACCGCTGGATCGGCTCTTTGAATCTGGGCCGGGTGCTGTTCGCCCGCCCCTATGTTCTTTTGAGCGGCACCTGGTACTACAGCAGGGTGGACAAGGAGAAGGACTTCAGCCAGGAGCTGCTCACTCCGGAGGAGAATTCTTTAGGCTTGAGCCTGTACACCGAGAGTCAGTTCAGTTCCTATCTGACCGGCTGGGGGTCTTTCAGCGGGCGCAGGGATATACGGCGGGAAATGACCGCCTTTGACGCCGCCCTTGGGCTGAGATGGAAGATATTGCCGTTTTTATCGCTCAAACCGGGATACTATTACACCAACGACAGTGAGAGCATCGGCGGGGGTGATTCCCATAACATTTTGTTGGAAACCGAATTTACCATGTAGGCCCGGGGGGATGGAGGGAGTGTATGAAGTTTTTCAAGGTGCTGGCCGGGCTGGCGGTCCTGGCGCTATTGGCTGCGGGCTGTGCGGGTTCCAAATCCAGTTATATGGGCGCCAAAAAACCGGACCTGAAAAACCGGGTGGTGGCAGTGGCTCCTTTGATCAACCTGACCACCTATCCCCGGGCCGGACTCATCGTGGGCCAGATATTGGGGGTGGAGTTGCGGCGCCGCACCTCTTTTAAGGTGATAAGCATGGATCGGGTTCTGGCCAAAACGCAGCTCAGCGAACTGGAGCTGGAAGAGCTAAAAGACCTGGGGCCTCATATGCAGGCGGCCAAAGAACTGGGAGCCGATATGCTGCTGAAGGGCGGCGTGACCGAATACCGCTACATCCCCGGGGTGTACGACCGGCCCAGCGTGGGGATAGTCCTGGAACTGGTGGACCTTAAGAGAGACAGGGTCATCTGGAGCGCCAGCGTGGCCCGCAGCGGGCACAAATTCCGCACCAATGACCTGACCTTGAGCCAACTTACCTCGGAGCTTTGCGCCGAGGCCTTGAGCGAATTGGCTGATTGATGGGCTCGAAACTGAAAAGCTTGTCCTCATATCTGGAGCTGATAGTCGGCCTTGGCCTTTTGGTGGCCGCCAACCTGTTGTGGTGGCCGGAGCGCCCCGCCTTTTACGGCACCGAACCCCATCCCTACTGGATACTTATTCTGCCTCTGGCGGTTTATTACGGATTCAAACAGGGATTGGCCGCCAGCGGAGTGTGTGCGCTCTTATATCTGTCTTGGACCTGGGCCGCTTCCCCGGAGCCCAACTGGATGCTGTTTTTCAGCTTCGAACGCCTGGCCCCGGCATTCATGTTCGTTGCGGTCGGCCTGATCCTGGGGGAGCTGCGCGAGCGGCACCACCGCCACGAGATTGGTCTGGAAGCGCGGGTGGAGGAGCTTGAAGACACCCTTTTGGACCTGAGCGTGGCCCATCAGTCTGTGCTAGAAGCCAAGCGGGAGTTGGAGCTTAATATCCTCAGACAGGAGCAGACCGTACAAACCCTCTACACGGCGGCGGACAACCTGCGCCGCCTGGATGAGGATTCCATCTACCCCGGCATCGTGGAACTTTTGGTGGAGAACCTGGGGGCGACCCAGGCCTCGGTGTATCTGCTGGAAGAAGGCGACTTCAGGCTTTTGGTGCATCAAAGCCATGAAGAAGGAAGCGTGCCCCTGCCGAAGCAGCTTCCCAGCACCGAAGGCCTCATGGGCTTTTCCCTGGTTGAACGCGATGTGGCCCATGTGAACATGGTCATAACCCAAAAAGGCCTGGCCGAGCTCTACCGCAATCCCATTTTGATCACCGCGCCCCTGATCATGGAAAACGGCGGGGTGGTGGGCATGGTCAATGTGCACCGGCTGCCTTTTTTAAAATTCACCCCGGAGACCGTGCGCATGGTGGGCCTGTTGGCCAACTGGGCCTCCATCGCCATCAGCAACGCGCGCAAGCACAAGGAGGTTGAAGACCGCAACATCGACGACCCCATCACCGGAGCCTACAACCCGGGATACCTGATCAAGCGCCTGGAGGAGGAATACACCCGGGCCCGGCGCTACGGCATGCTTTTATCCCTGGTCATGGTAAAGGTGATGCGCTTTGATGAGATTGACGAGAGCCTCGCCGAAGACGTGCTGACGGTCTTGGGCAACGTATTCAAAAACGCCATCCGCAACGTGGACCTCTTGTTCCGCTATAAGGGCGAGGACACTTTTGTGCTGCTGCTCCCGGCTACGCCGGGCAACATGGTGCATATAGTGGAAGGACGCATCAGCGGCGAAATAGATGCATTCCATTTCCAGCCTTACAAAAACAGTGATGATGAACTGCATCTCATGATTGGTTCATCGGAGTACACCCAGGAAGTGCAGAATCACATGCAGATGCTGGATATTGCCGAAAAGCGCATGGAGAAAAACCTTGGCTAGACGGTGGATTTACGGCTTTTTGCTGCTTGTGTGCGCAGGGGCCGAGTTTGGGCTGGTGGGCTCCTGGCTCTGGGCAATAAGCGGGCGCCCGCTCTGGCTGACGTCGGGGCTGCCTTTTGCCTGGCCCGTGGATTTGCCTGTGCTGCTGGGGCTGCACGCGGGCTGGGTGCTGGCCGGGGCTTTGTGCGTTCGGGGGCTTTACCTGGACCGGCGGGGAACCAGCTTGGCCCTGGTGAGCATGCTGATGGGTCTGTTTTTCCCGGTGCTGGGGCTGTTGGGCATGGCTCTGATTGCCTTTTTACAGCCGGGCCTGGCCCGCCGGGCCGGTTTGGTGGCCCAATTAAAGCACAACATCAGCATCCAAAGCGACCAGAGTAAAGATAAGGTCAAGGTGCAGGATGTGGTCGAGTATCTGGCCGACCAGGTAAATGTGGCTCCCTTGGCCGACTTGGTGCACAGCGAGGACCCAGGCATGCGGCGGGGGGCGATTGCGGCTTTGGCCAAGATAAAAAACCCCACCGCCGTAAAGCTTCTGAAAGAGGCCCGCAGCGATCCCAGTCCGGAGATGCGGGTGCACGCCCATGTGGCCCTGACCCGGCTGGACAACGAAATGGGCGACAAGCTGAGCAGCGCCATGCATGCCGTGGAACTGGCCCCCGATGATACCGAGGCCCTGGAGAACCAGGCACGGGCCGCCATGGATTATCTGATGAGCGGGCTTTTGGAGGAAGCGGCCATGGATCATTACGTGGGCTTGGCCACCCAACCGCTGAGCCGGGTTTTGGCCTCTGATCCCCAAAACCCTGAAGCCTTGCTCATGTTCGGCCGGCTTCGTTTGATCGGAAAAGACCACCTTGGGGCCCGGCGGTATTTCGAGGCTTATCTTAAGCATCACGGCCCCTGCGCCGAGGCCTATTTGGGACTGGCTGAAGCCCTGTTCCTTTTGGGTGAATACGGGGACATCCCCCAGGCGGCGGAGGACTACCGCCGGGAGGCCGGCCAAGAGAAGCCGGACCGCCAGGCCTTGGCCGCCACGGAGCTGTGGGTGGCATGACAAACCGCCAAACCGATAACGGCGGCTATGACGCTGATGTATGCCTGCTTTTGGAGGGCACCTACCCCTATGTGCCCGGCGGAGTCTCCACCTGGGTGCACAATCTGATCAGCGCTCTGCCGGATCTCACCTTCTGCGGGGTAATCATATTGCCCAGCCAGAGCCAGGAATGGGAAATGCGCTATGAGCCTCCGCCCAATTTCGTTGGTCTGGACCACATCTATATCCACGACTATGAGCTGAACAACAAACGGAGGACCGTACCGCGCAAAAAACTGATGATCAAGCGGATGGCCCAGCTGCATGACCGCATGCGGGCCGGAGACCGTGAAGCTGTGGGCATGTTGATGGAGCTGCTTTTCCCGGCGTCCGAGCGCATGATGTCCACCCATGACATGATCTATTCCAAACAGGCCTGGCAAATGGTGCTGGACCGATACAAACCCGGTGAGAACCAAGACTCTTTCATAGACTATTTCTGGACTTACCGTTTTACCCATTTGCCCCTGTTTCAGCTTATCGACGCGGTGAAGCCGAAAGCCCGGGTCTATCACACCATCAGCACCGGATATGCCGGATTATTGGGCATGATCGCCTCTCTGATCCACAAGCGTCCCCTGATGCTCACTGAACACGGCATTTACACCAAGGAGCGCAAAATAGAGATCGCCCAGGCTGAGTGGATTTATCAGTCCAACCGGCAGGAGATCAAGGTGCAAAGGGAGCTGAGCGCCTTTCAACGCTACTGGATACGCATGTTCGAGGCCATGAGCCGCATGACCTATCATGTGTCCCGCGAGGTGATAACCCTTTATGAGGGCAACAAGGAAATAGAAATAGCCGAAGGCTGCCCAAAAGAAAAGATCAAGATCATTCCCAACGGGATCAACCTGGAGAAGTTCGAGGGCCTGGGGCCGGACCCGGGCCCCAAAGAGGGTCCTTTCCGGGTTGGTTTTGTGGGCCGGGTGGTGCCCATCAAGGATGTGAAGACCTTCCTCAGGGCCTGCAAGCTGGTGAGTCTTAAAAATCCCCAGGTTGAATTCTATATCATGGGCCCCACCGATGAGGACGAGGACTATCACCGCGATTGCCTCAGTCTCACCGACACCCTGGGCCTTAAAGGCAAGGTGCATTACACAGGCAAGGTGCCAATCCTGGAATGGTATCCCAAACTTGATTTAATCGTGCTGACCAGCATCAGCGAGGCCCAGCCCCTGGTTATTCTGGAGGCCAACTGCGCGGGCATTCCGGCGGTCGCCTCGGATGTGGGGGCCTGCTCGGAACTGGTCTACGGACGCACCGCCCAAGACCGCGAGCTGGGGCCTTCCGGCCTGATAACCGGCATTGCAAACCCCAGCTCCACCGCCAGGGCCATGAACCGGATCATCGGGGACACTGAATTGCGTGTGGCCATGAGCAAGGCCGGCTTGGAAAGGGTGCGGCGCTATTACAACGAGGCGGATCTTAATCAGACCTATCATGATATTTACAAGGGTTACATAGACTGGGAACCCGGGTCCGGGCGGGAGAGGTCCTGATGGCTGGCATAGGTTTTGAACTTAGACGCCTTATCCGCAAGAACACAATCTTCGGTGAGCTTGAGGGCTATCTTTACGCCACCGTGATATCCTCCGGCCCCTGGGTGCTCAGCGTGCTCTGCCTGGCCGGACTGGGGGTCTATTACTCACAGAACCAGCAAGATCCCGAGCATCTGCTTTTCCGTTCCATGCTGGTTTTTTGCTATGCCTTTTCCCTCATCATAACCGGGCCCATCCAGATGGTGACCACCCGCTATCTGGCCGACTGCTATTATGTGGAAGATGAGAAGATAACGGTGCCCGCCTTTGTGGCTTCGGCCGGTCTCACCCTGGTTATACAAACCCTGGTCGGCCTGTGGTGCGTCCAGTTTTTCGAGGCCAGCCTGGTTTTCAAGCTGATGAGCATAATGCTCTATCTGGCCATAAGCTGCATTTGGATCGGCATGGTGTTTCTTTCCGCGGCCAAGGGATACCGCTCCATCGTCACGGCTTTTTTCTTCGGCTCGCTGGTCAGCCTGGGCGCATCCATACTGCTTGGGGACAAGCTGGGCATTGAAGGGCTTATGGCGGGTTATCTTTTGGGCCAGATCATCATTGTCATGCTCTTGGTTCTCCGGCTTTTGGTGGAGTTCGAACCCCGGGGGAAAGTGGCCTGGCCGCTTTTCGGCGCCTTTAAAACATACTGGAATCTGGCCTTTACCGGACTTTTCCTGAACGCCGGTGTGTGGATAGACAAGATGATCTTCTGGTGGTCCCATGAAGGCGAGGTGATCAACGGGGCCGTCATGAGCTACAGGCTGTACGAGACCTGCACCTTCATCGCCTATCTGACCGTGGTGCCTTCCATGGGGTTTTTTCTGATCAAGATAGAAACCGATTTTTATGAATCCTTCCGTGAGTTTTTCCAGGCCATATCAGAGAAAAGGGCCTATGCCCCCATCCACCAGATCAAGAGCGAGATGTCTCAAGCGTTAAGTGAGGGCATGCGCGGGGTGCTGATCATCCAGGGCACCGTGACCGGCCTGATGCTTTATCTGGCCCCCTGGGTCATTGAAGCGATGCATTTCACGCCCATGGCCATAGGCCTGATACGGGTGTCCATGATAGGTTCCATGGTTATGAGCATGTTCTTGCTTGTGGTTATCATGATCATGTATCTGGACTTGCGCTGGCACACCCTGTTTTTGAGTCTTTTGTTTTTGGGCCTCAACGCCCTGGGCACCTGGATCACCCTGCAAATGGGCTTTGCTTATTACGGATACGGCTTCACCTATGCTTCTTTGATCTCCCTGATCTGCGGCGCGGCGGTCTTGGAGTGGGGCATGAAAAATATGGAGTTTCTGATTTTCGCCAAGCAAAAAGCTTTTTAGCCTTTGTTTACGTTTGATCCAAAAGGTCCGCCTTTCACCCCGCCGGGCCCCCGGCGCATGGTGGATCACCTTCGTAACTACACGTTTTCCTGAAACTAAAAACCTTTTGTGTTTGACTGGCCCGATCACGGCCCCTTACAATTTAATAATGGGCAAGATCATGGCTATCTAGTTTTAAAAAATATTGATAATTATTCCTATATAAATCATCATTAAGCATAAGGGGACGGCGGGATATACTTGACGTGGGGCCAGGCTCGTTAATACAGGGCAGGACAGTCCTGCTTTCAGCATTTATCCCGGATTTAGAAATTCGCTGCAATAAAATGGAGGCTGACAGAGATATGTCAAGCAACACTTTCAGTTGTTCCGTGGTCGAGAGAGAACGGGAGCGCGACCGGGTGGGGGTCTGGGGATTCGGAAACGTTTCCCGTGATGTAGTGCTGACCCTGATCCATCAGGATATGGGCAAGGAGGTGGTTTTTTATTCCAGGCCCAAGGGGGATTTCGCCAACCGGGCCGAGGCCTGGATCGGGGATATCAAGGCCAATGTTACCACCCGGCCCCGTCTCAAGGGCACCAGCGAGCTTTGCGACATGGAAGGTTTGGACGTGATCTTCATCGGGGTGGGCGTGCCCAGGCGGCCAGGCATGACCCGGGATGATCTGCTCTCTATCAACACCGAGGTTATCGCCCGCACCTGCCTGGATATCAAGGAACTTTATTCAAGCTGCGCTACTGACCAATTGCCGGTGCTGGTTTTCATGGGCAATCCGGTTACTTGCATGACCTGGGTGGGCTGGAAGGCCTCGGGCTTTCCCAAGGCCAATATCATGGGCCAGGCGGGCAATCTGGATACCCGGCGCATCTGCCAGGCCATCAGCGGGGTGCTGGGTTTGAGCGGCCACAATGTCAACGGGGTGCTCTTTGGGGACCACGGCGACTCCATGGTGGCGGACCCGCGCTTTTTCAGCGTGAACGGCATACCGTTATTGGACTATATGGTGTCCCAGGGCGTGGACCCGGCAAAGGTGGAGCAGGTGATCGACCTGGCCAAAAAGGGCGGCACCCACTTTGTCAATGAAGTGGGCCAGTCGGCCAGCGCCGGTCCGGCCAAGGCTGCCTGCGAAATGCTGCGCTGCATCATAAAAGGAGAGCGTGAGGTCCAGCCGGTAGTGGCCGTCTTGGAGAATGAGTACGGCCTGGTGGGCCCGGATGACCCGGTGAAATCCCTGGGTTACGGAGTGCCTGCCCGCATTGGCCCCCACGGGGTGGAAGGGATCATCGAGCTTGATGTGGAGCCGGTGCGCGCTGAGCTGACGGCCTCGGCGGCCAGCATCAAAACCAATGTGGAGTTTGCGGCCAAGGTTCTTAAAGAAAAGTTCGGCATTGAATAAGCCCCATGGAATTAAAAAAACATGAGTTCAGACAGGCGCATGGGTATGGGGGGTGGCTCTTGTGAGACTTGCCGCCCGCACAACGGGCCCGGTGAATTTGCGGCCCTGACTGTGAAATTATGAAAATCGGTACTTAACATATAGGCAATGGATTGAATCAGATCACCCCATTGACCGGAGGAATAAGAACCATGGCTGAAACCGTACAGGTCAAAAATATAGGACTCAGAGGCGTGGTGGTTGCGGACACCGCAGTTAGTTTCATCGACGGTGAAAAGGGCGTATTGATCTATCGGGGCTACCGCATAGAAGACTTGGTGCCCCGGGTCAGTTTCCCCGAGGTGGTCTATCTGCTTCTTTTGGGCCACCTGCCCGGTCGGGAAAAGCTGGATGTCATGGAGGCCGACCTTCTGGAGGCCCGCGAGCTACCCGGCTCCATCATAGACACTCTCAAGACCATTCCCACAACCGCGGTGCCCATGGACGTAGTGCAGGGCATGGTGCCCCTGTTGGCTTCAGTGGACGGTGAGCTGGAGGATGAATCCCGCGAGGCCAACTATAGAAAAGCCATTCGCCTCACGGCGCGCATCCCGGCGGTGACCGCCGCCTTCCACCGTCTGCGCCAGGGCAAGGACCTGGTGCCTCCCGATCCAGAACTGGGACATGCCGCCAACTTTTTGTGGCAGCTTCATGGCGAGAAGCCGGACCCCCAGCTGGCCAGGGATTTTGACACCTGTCTCACCCTGCACGCCGACCACACCTTTAACGCCTCCACCTTTGCGGTGCGCGAGGTGATATCCACCCGGGCTCACATTTACGCCGGAGTGTCGGCCGGGGTGGGCGCACTTTCGGGCTCCTTGCACGGAGGGGCCAACGCCAGGGTCATGGGCATGCTCATGGACCTTGAGCACGAGCCGGATGTGCCCGGCTGGGTGCGCGGCCAGCTTGATCAGGGTGAGCGCATCATGGGCATAGGCCACGCGGTCTATAAAACCATGGACCCCCGCGCCACCATTTTGAAGGAAATGGGCCAGCGCCTGGGCGAGCTTACCGGCAACTCCAAGTGGTACAAGATCCTGGAGCAGATCCACGACACCGCCATGGAGGAGTTGGCCAAGAAGGGCAAGGGCGAGCTTCGGCCCAATGTGGACTTTTTCAGCGCCCCGGTCTATCACGTCATGGGCATCACCCGCGACCTGATGACCCCGGTGTTCGCCATCAGCCGGGTGTCCGGCTGGTGCGCCCATGCCATCGAGGAAAAATTCGGCGATGTGCAGGGCAAGCCCGCACTTTACCGCCCCAAGGCCGAGTACGTGGGCAACTACTGCGGACTCATCGGCTGTGAGTTCGAGCCCATGGAAAACAGAGACTAGGCCCAGACAGAACCATCGCGGCGGCGGGGCCTTTTTTAGGGTCCCGCCGCATACACCGCCATCCTCCAAATGAGAGAACCATGACTTTCAAGCATGACGTGGTTATTGTGGGTTCCGGCCTGGCCGGCTTAAGAGCGGCCCTGGTGGCCGGCGAATCAGCCGATGTGGCCATAATCAGCAAGGTGCTGCCCACCCGGGCCCATTCCGGAGCGGCCCAGGGAGGCATAGCCGCGGCCCTGGGCAATGAGGAACCGGATTCACCCGAGTGGCATTGGTTTGATACGGTCAAAGGCGGAGACTATCTCACAGACCAGGACCTGGCCCAGATCCTGGCCGAGGATGCACCCCGCGCCATATATGAGCTGGAGCATCTGGGGGTGCCCTTCAACCGGAGGCCGGACGGCAAAATAGCCCAGCGCGCCTTTGGCGGGCATACCAGTGAATTCGGCAAGGCCGCGGTTAAAAGAGCCTGCCATGCGGCGGACCGCACCGGCCGGGTGATCCTGGACACCCTTTATGGCCAGGCCCTGGGCCGGGGGCTGAAGATTTACGAAGAATTCCAGGTGCTGGACCTTATCACCAACAAGGGCCAGGTAAGCGGACTGGTGGCCTATGAACTGGCCACCGGAGAGCTGCACCTATTTGAATGCCGGGCCGTGATGCTGGCAACCGGGGGATTCGGCCAGGTTTTCGCCACCACCAGCAACTGCTTTGGCAACACCGGCGAGGCGGTGTACGCCGCCCACCGTGCGGGCGCGCCCCTGCAGGATATGGAGTTTATCCAGTTCCACCCCACCGGCATCCACGGACTGGGCGTGCTGATTACCGAAGCGGCCCGGGGGGAGGGCGGCATCCTGCGGAATCAGTCCGGAGAGCGCTTCATGGAGCGCTACGCGCCCACCATAAAGGATCTGGCTGCCCGGGATGTGGTGAGCCGGGCCATATACAATGAGATCAAGGAGGGCAGGGGCATAGATGGATCGGACTATGTGCATCTGGACCTGACCCATTTGGGCGCGGCCAAGCTGGCTGAAAAGCTGCAGGATATCTCCAGCTTCTGCAAGGTTTATCTGGGGCTTGATCCGGCGGACCGGCCCATACCGGTTAAACCCACCTGCCACTATGCCATGGGCGGCCTGCCCACCGGCCCTGAGGGCCAGGTGCTGGATGTGGAGCTGAGCCCCATTGGCGGGCTGTACGCCGCCGGAGAATGCGCCTGCCTGTCGGTGCACGGGGCCAACCGGCTGGGCTGCAATTCACTATTGGATCTGGTGGTGTTCGGCCGCCGGGCCGGACACAAAATATTACAGGATCTGGACCATCTCGGATTTGCCGGCCTGCCCAATGACCCCCAAGAAGGGGTGCAGGCACGGGTGGAAGCGGTCCTGGGCGGCGGTTCGGAAAAATCCGCTGAGCTGCGCACCCGGCTCAAACAAGTGATGATGGACAAATGCGGCATCTACCGCACCGGGGCCGGATTAAGCGAGGCTTTAAACGAAGTGCGCGAGTTGAAAGAGCGCAACCGGCACACCGGGGTAAGCCATCAGGGCAAGGTGTTTAATCAAAGCCTGATCGAGGCCCTGGAACTGGACGGGCTCATGGGTCTGGCCGAAACCATGGTGCTGGGCGCATTGAACCGCACCGAAAGCCGGGGGGCTCATTCCCGGGAGGATTATCCGGACCGCGATGATGACAACTGGCTGAAACACACCTTGGTGACCCAGGAGGCGGACGGACCCCAGGTCGGTTACCGTCCGGTCAATCTGATGCGTTTCGAACCCAAGCCCCGGGTTTACTGAGTTGGAGGCTATTTCATGTTGAAGAAATTTAAGATATACCGCTTTGATCCTAGCTTGGACCCAGAGCCCGGCTATGCAAGCTTTGAGGTGGAGACCCGGCCCGGCGAGCGCATCCTGGATTGCCTGAACCGCATCCGCTGGGAGCAGGACGACAGCCTGGCCTTCCGGGCTTCCTGCGCCCATGGCGTCTGCGGATCGGACGCCATCAAGATCAACGGGCGCTGCGGCCTGGCCTGCCAGATTCTGGTGAAGGACGTGGAAGGCGATGAAATCACCCTGGAGCCCTTGCCCACCTTCAAGGTGATAAAAGACCTTATCGTGGACGTAACGCCCTTTTTGGAAAGGGTGCGCCAGATGAAGCCTTATTTGCAAACTCTGGAACCGGCCCCGGAGGCGGAGCGCCTGCAAGATCCGTCCGATTCCAAAAAGCTGGCCGAGGCCATCCGCTGCATCATGTGCGCATGCTGTGTGGGGGCTTGCCCGGTATCCAATGAAAATCCGGATTTTTTGGGGCCCGCTCCTTTGGTCTGGGCGTTTCGGCTCATCTTTGATTCCCGCGATCAGCAGACAACCCAAAGGCTGGAGGCCATCGACAATCCCAATGGCGCCTGGGGCTGTGAGAATCATTTTGAGTGCACCCGGGTTTGCCCCAAAGAGATCAAGGTCACCAAGCATATTAATGAATTAAAAAGGGAGATCGAAAAACAGCTTGGCTCAAAGGGGAATTAGCGTTTGATGTTAATAAGAAAATTCAAACAGGGTCGAATTGCGTTCAATGCTATGGCCATGTGAGGCTTATACAGTTTAGACAGTTGCTTGGGTATTATGTAACTATCTGTTTTTATGTAGACTTAGTGGGAAAGCCATAAAAAATTGCGTTGTCTTGCTTGTAAAAGGGAGTTTTTTTAACAAGGCGTTTGTTGGGGTCACGGCTGGGCGGGGGAGGCTTGGTATGGCGCCATGGAAAATTGTTCTCAAAGCGGACTACGTCCTGGTTGACTTTGATGATGATATTGCCATCAGTCCGGAACTGGTGATCAGGATAATAAAGGAAATCAGGGTATTGGACCCTGAACGCACCAGGCCGGACTTGTGGGATTTCAGCGGCTGCCGCATTAGTCCCAACCTCAATTATGAGACCATCTCAAACATGGTTCAGACCCTGAAAACCAATTTCAAAATGGAGCGTCCCTTTCATAAAACCGCCTTGGTGGTGAACAGCGCGGCCGGTTTTGGAATGGCCAGGATCTATCAATCCTTGAGTTCGGAGCTGAACCGCGAGGTCATGGTCTTTAATGATGTCGAACAAGCCCGCACCTGGATCACCCAGAAAATATGTTTGGCATAAACGGGGTTTTCAGATATTTCGTGAAGGTTTGAGTTTGTAACCCAGGCCATACACGTATCTTTATCTTAATTTTGTACGGCATATTATCATTAGGCTTGGGCTGGAACTGAGCTTGCCTTATCAGATAGAAAAGCTCGGTCGGCGTATCCTGATGGGTTTTTTTTGCGAGCCGGGGGGTAAGGGGGGATGGCGAGCCTTTTGACCACCAAAAGGCGAAGAATCCCCCCAAGAAAAATTTATCTTATCTTTTTTTGTATCTACAATATTTAACATGCTATCTATCAGTTATAAATGATAAAATCATTTATTATTGCCTCCGGCGGCCCAAGGGGCTTATCGCTTTTGGATGATCCAAAAGCTCGCAGCCCCTTAGGAATCCCCCTAGCAAAAGATCATGTGCCGTGACGTTATGAACCTTGGTGTTTGTGATATGAAATTATCATTAACGATGAAATACTTTCATTTTCACTAAACAAGTTAGATTAAGATAAATCAAGTCTTGTGAGCGTGCTTGTGTGACTAGATACTGCTCATGGCGGGCCGCAGGTTATACTCAAACCTTCACGAAATACCGTACAGCTCCATATAATCCGCTAATCAATCATGATTCATAAATAAATGAGGTATAATCATAGGCGGACTCTCCGGCTGCATTTGGCATAAAGCACTTGGCTTACAAAATGCCGCTCGGGGGATGGCCCTTAACCTCAATTTAGAGTGATTGCCATGACCACACGGACTGAACAGGATTCGTTGGGTGAAATGCAGGTGCCGGAGGATGCCTATTACGGCGCCCAGACCCAGCGCGCGGTGGAAAATTTCCCCATCAGCGGCCAGCCCATGCCGCCGGCCTTTATCAAGGCTTTGGCCCGGATCAAAAAATATGCCGCTCAAGTCAATCTGGAGCTTGGCGGTTTGGATTCAAAGCGGGCCGAGGCCATCAGACAGGCCGCGGAGGAAGTGATCCGGGGCGCGCACCTGGAGCAGTTTCCGGTGGATGTTTTTCAGACCGGCTCCGGCACCAGTTCCAACATGAACATGAACGAGGTGCTGGCAGGCCGGGCCAATGAGATATTGGGCGGCCCCCGGGGCGGACGCAAGCCGGTGCATCCCAACGACCATGTCAACCAGGGCCAATCCAGCAATGACTCGGTGCCCACCGCCATTCACTTGGCCGCGCTGTTGGAAATGGAGCAGAAGCTTAAACCGGCCCTGCGCGGACTGTGGCAAAGCCTGGCCCAAAAAGCCGAGGCCTTTCAAGGAGTGGTGAAGACCGGGCGCACCCATTTGCAGGATGCGGTTCCGCTGAGCATGGGCCAGGTGTTCAGCGGCTACGCCCGCCAAATCCAGCTCGGCATGGTGCGCATAGAAGCCGCACAGCAAGGCCTGTATGAGCTGCCCTTGGGCGGAACCGCGGTGGGCACCGGCATAAACGCCGAGCCGGGGTTTGCGGCCAAGGTCATAGCCGGACTGGCCAAAGAGACCGGCATGCCCCTTATCGAGGCCTCCAACCATTTCGAGGCCCAGGCCGGAAAAGACGCCTGCGTCATGGCCAGCGGGGCGCTCAAGGCTATCGCGGTCAGCCTGCACAAGATCGCCAACGACATACGGTTTTTGGCTTCCGGCCCCCGTTTCGGGCTGGGTGAGCTGATCCTGCCCACGGTCCAGCCCGGGTCATCCATCATGCCGGGGAAGGTGAACCCGGTGATCTGCGAGGCGGTGATTCAGGCGTCCGCCCAGGTCATGGCCAATGATGCGGCGGTGATGCTGGGCGGGGCGGGGGGCTATTTTGAGCTGAACACCATGATGCCGCTGATCGCCCGCAACCTGCTTGAGTCCATAGGCTTATTGGCCGCCTCCGCCAAAACCCTGGCTGAAAGGTGCGTGGACGGGCTGAAGGTGGATGAAGAGCGTGCGCGCTCCACGGTGGAAGGCAACCTGTCTTTGGCCACCTTCCTGGCCCCGGCCATCGGATACGATAAAGCCGCGGCCCTGGCCCATGAGGCCCATCAAACCGGACGCAATGTGCGGGAGCTGGCTTTGGAAAAGAACCTGCTTCCCGAAGACGAACTGGAAAGGCTGCTGTCCAACCTCACCGGGGAGGCCTAGCCCGTTTACTGGCGGGCTATATGGAAAGCTTGGAAAGGCGGCTATTCAGCCTGGTGGTCCACATTTTTGCGCATGCTTTTGGTCTGGCTGCGGTGTTTTTTGCTTTGCAGGCGCTTTTGGCGCGAGGCCAGGCTGGGCCGGGTGGGCTTGCGTTTTTTGCGGGGCGTGTTCAGCTCGGTCAGGCGGTCGCATAAGCGCTCCAGGGCGGCTTCCTTGTTCTGCAGCTGGGAGCGCCGCTCGGTGGCGGTGACCGTGATTCCGCTGGACAAATGGGTCAGGCGCACCGCAGTCTGGTTTTTATTCTTGTGCTGGCCTCCGGGCCCGCCGGATTTGAAATAATCCCACACAAGCTCGCTTTCCGGCGGTGGGACTTCATAAGGCATATCCGTTATCCTTCATCCTGCCTTTTTATCCCGCTCGATATAGGCGTAGGCCGAATGGTTGTGGATGGACTCGAAATTCTCATTGTCCACAGCATACCAGATGATGTTGTCGTCCTTATCCAGCTTGCGGGCCACCTCGCGCACCACGTCCTCCACAAACATGGGGTTTTCGTAAGCCTGTTCGGTGACCTGTTTTTCATCTTCGCGCTTGAGCAATGAAAAGACCGGGCTGGAGGCCGAGGCCTCCACCAGTTCAATCAGTTCTTCTATCCAGATGAATTTGACAAAGCGCACCGCCAGGGTGACTATGCCGCGCTGGTTATGGGCGCCATGGGTGCTTATCTCCTTGGAGCAGGGGCATAAGGTGGTGACCGGCACCTTGACCTCCACCACCAGGTCCATGCCGTCGCCGTTCAGTTTGCCCCGGAAGGTCACCCCGTATTCCATGAGCCCCTGGGCCTGGCTCACCGGGGCCTCCTTGGACATGAAATAGGGGAACTCCACCTCCAGGTGGGCGGACTGGGCCTGCAGTTTGGTCTTCATGGCTTCCAGGATCTCGGGCACCTTGCGCGGGCTGATATCCGGATATTCGCTCAAAAGCTCAATAAAGCGGCTCATGTGGGTGCCCTTGTACTGATGGGGCAAATCCACGAACATGTTGACCTGAGCCACGGTGTGTTGGGTGCCGTTGGCCCGGTCCAGCACGGTGATCGGGTAGCGGATGTTCTTCACCCCCACCTTGTCGATGCCTATATTGCGGTGATCCCGCTGATTTTGTACGTCGAGCATGGTTCCACTGATTAGTTAGAGTTGGCTTGGAATATAGCCGGGAAGCCTTTTTTGTGCAAGCAAAGAGAGCGATGCCGGGTTTGCAGCAGCCCATGAAGCGGAACCCGGCGCTGTAAGTTGACCCGGCCGCGAAAAAGGGGAAGCCCCTCGCAGTTGAAAGGCTTCCCCGATAACTAGCAGATATGCCGACAATTTGTTTTACCAGCCCCACTCCAGATAGGCGTGGATGCTGTCGGCGGCTTTGCGGCCCGCGCCGGCGGCCAGGATAACCGTGGCCGCGCCGGTGACGATATCGCCTCCGGCCCACACCTTGGGCTTTTTGGTCTTGCCGTCTTCCTCGTCGGCCACGATGTAGCCCCAGTCATTGACATCCAGACCGGGGGTGGCGCTGGTGATCAATGGATTGGCTCCGGCGCCCACCGCGATGACGGCCAGGTCGCAGTCTATGGTCTTGGTGGAGCCCGCTTTGGGCACCGGGCGGCGGCGGCCGGATTCATCGGGCTCGCCCAGTTCCATTTCCTGCAATTCAACCTGTTTCACCCAGCCCTGGTCGTCTCCGATGAAGCGGATGGGGTTATGCAGGAACAAGAACTCTATGCCTTCGTCTCCGGCATGGTGGATTTCTTCGGCGCGGGCGGGCAGCTCTTCATGGGAGCGGCGGTACACGCACTTGACGTCATCCGCGCCCATGCGCATGGCGGTTCTGAGGGAGTCCATGGCCACGTTGCCGCCGCCGAATACGCAGACGTGCTCGCCCTTGGCCAGGGGTGTGTCGTATTCGGGGAACAGATAGCCCTTCATCAGGTTGGCCCGGGTCAGGTACTCGTTGGCCGAATAGATGCCCATGAGGTTTTGGCCAGGCACCCGGGGCAGGAACTTGGGCAGACCGGCTCCCACGCCCAGGTATACCGCGTCAAAGCCTTCCTCGTTTAAGAGCTCATCCACGGTGATGGTGGTGCCGATGACGGTGTTGCACTCGAACTTGACGCCCATGCGCTCCAGGAATTGGCACTCGTGGGCCACGATCTCTTTGGGCAGACGGAACTGGGGGATGCCGTAGACCAGAACCCCGCCGGGTTTATGCAGGGCCTCGTACACGGTCACGTCGTGGCCCTTGCGTATAAGGTCTCCGGCCACAGTGAGGCCTCCGGGGCCGGAGCCGCATACCGCGATTTTCTTGCCGGTCTTGGCCTTGATGGGCGGAAGGGCGATGTTGGGCTGGCTGCGGGCCCAGTCGGCGGCGAAACGCTCCAGATTGCCGATGGCGACCGGTTTGTCTTTTTTGCCCACAATGCAATTGCCTTCGCACTGGTCTTCCTGGGGGCATACCCGGCCGCACACCGCGGGCAGGGCGTTTTTCTCCCAAAGCTTCATGATGGCTTTTTGATATTCACCCTCGGCGATGTGTTTGACAAAGGCGGGGATGTCGATGCCCACCGGACAGCCCTGCTGGCACATGGGCTTTTTGCACTGCAAACAGCGGCTGGCTTCGGCTCTGGCCAATTCCTCGCTATAGCCCAGGGGCACCTCATCGAAGTTGCGGCGGCGCACCTCGGCCGGCTGCTCGGGCATTGGCTGGCGGGGGACTTTTTCCGTTTTCTTTTTTACGTCGGCCATGTTTCGGCTACTCCTATATTACTCTTGCGCTTGGCAGGAGCATTTGTGCTGGTATTCGTCCATGGACTGTTTTTCCTGGGGCATATAGGCGGTAAGCCTGCGGCCCAGTTCCTCAAAGTCCACCTTGTGCCCGTCAAACTCCGGACCGTTGACACAGGCGAACTTAGTTTCGCCGCCTACGCTGACCCGGCAGCAGCCGCACATGCCGGTGCCGTCCACCATGATGGCGTTGAGGCTGACCATGGTGGGGATTCCGTAGTCCTTGGTGAGCAGAGAGCAGAACTTCATCATGGGCACCGGCCCGATGCAGACCGCCTCTTTGACTTCCTCGCCCAGCTTGACGATCTGCTCTTTCAGCACGTCGGTGACAAAACCGTGGTGGCCGTAAGAGCCGTCATCGGTGCAGACATACAGCTCATCGGTGCAGGCCTTCATCTGTTTTTCCATGATGAGCAGATCCTTGGTGCGGGCGCCCATAATGCCGATAACCTTGTTGCCTGCGTTCTTGAAACCGCGGGTGATGGGGTGTAAAACGGCCACACCGGTTCCGCCGCCCACACAGATGATGGTGCCCTTTTTCTCTATGGGGGTGGGGGTGCCCAAGGGGCCCACCAAGTCGGTCAGGGCGTCATTGGGTTCCAAACTGGCCAATAGGGCGGTTGTTTTGCCCACTACCTGGTAAATTATGGTTATGGTGCCGCGCTCGGGGTTGGTGTCGGCCATGGTCAGGGGGATGCGTTCACCGGTTTCGTTCACCCGCAAAATGATGAACTGCCCCGGTTTGGCTTTGGCCGCGATTCGGGGCGCGTGGATGTCGTTGGCCACCACCGTGCCCTGGGCCAGAACCGTTTTGTTTAAGATGGTAAACATGTTCAGTCTCCAATGGTTTGAAAACACCAGATTAAGAATAGTAAGCGGAAGGGGGCCTGCTCTTGGAGCAACCTCAGCACTCAACCGCCGGAGCAAAAAAATAGACAGTCGTTTTTCCAATACCCGGAAATCCAAACTATCTTTAGATTGGCTTCGCGTCAACTAGTTCTGCATTTCACTTGACCAAATTAGCCAAAACATGATATTGGCGAATAGCCATTTCAACGGCCGAAAGTCGACAAATTTTATAGTGATACAGGGACAGCCTATTGCTTCCCTGGATATTTTTTTGATTTTAAGGAGGAAATAGCATGTCCCGACTCCCAGACCCCAGAGAACACGCAGACTGGCAAATCGCCGAGGCCGCGGAAGAGTACATGAAACCCATCAAGGATATCGCATCTCAGCTGGATATCGAAGAAGATGAGCTTCTACTGCACGGTCACTATGTAGCCAAAGTGGACTACAAAAAGGTTCTGAACCGCCTGAAAGACAAACCCGATGGCAAGTACATCGACGTAACCGCCATCACCCCCACCCCCCTGGGCGAAGGTAAATCCACCTCCACCATGGGTCTGGTCGAAGGCATGGGCCAGCGCGGCATGAACGTGACCGCGGCCATCCGCCAGCCTTCCGGCGGCCCCACCATGAACGTGAAAGGCTCCGCCGCCGGCGGCGGTTTGGCCCAGTGCATTCCGCTGACTCCCTTCAGCCTGGGGCTGACCGGCGACATCAACGCCATCATGAACGCCCACAACCTGGCCATGGTGGCTCTGACCAGCCGCATGCAGCATGAGCGCAACTACACAGACGAGCAGCTGGACCGCCTGTCCGGCATGCGCCGCCTGAACATAGATCCGACCAATGTGGAGATGGGCTGGATCATCGACTACTGCTGCCAGGCCTTAAGGCACATTATCATCGGCATGGACGAGGGCAACAAATTCAACGGCTACATGATGCACTCCAAGTTCGGCATCGCGGTCAGCTCCGAAGTCATGGCCATTCTGGCCGTTGCCCAGGACTTGGCCGATATGCGTGAGCGCATGGGCAAGATCGTGGTGGCCTACGACAAGCAGGGCAAACCCGTGACCACCGAGGACCTGGAAGTGGCCGGCGCCATGACCGCCTGGATGGCCGAGGCTTTGAACCCCAACCTCTTGCAGAGCCTGGAAGGCCAGCCGGTCTTCGTGCACGCCGGACCCTTCGCCAACATCGCCATCGGCCAAAGCTCCATCCTGGCCGACCGGGTGGCTCTGAAGATGAGCGACTACCATGTGACCGAATCCGGCTTCGGCGCCGACATCGGCTTTGAGAAGTTCTGGAACCTGAAATGCCGTTTCAGCGGCCTCAAGCCCAATTGCGCCGTGGTGGTTGCCACCATCCGCGCTCTGAAATGCCACGGCGGCGCTCCCATTCCGATCCCCGGCAAGCCCATGCCTGAAGAGTACAAGGGCGAGAACGTGGGCTGGGTCGAGGAAGGCTGCAAGAACTTGGTGCACCACATCGAGACCGTCAAAAAAGCCGGCATCAACCCGGTGGTCTGCATCAACGCCTTCTACACCGACACCGACAATGAAATCGCTACGGTGCGCCGCCTGGCCGAGGCCGCCGGCGCCCGCGTGGCCCTGTCCCGTCACTGGGAGCATGGCGGCGAAGGCGCTCTGGAGTTCGCCGACGCGGTCAAGGACGCCTGCGACGAAGAGAACGACTTCAAACTGCTCTATGATCTGGAAATGCCTCTCAGGCAGCGCATTGAAAAGATCGCCACCGAGGTCTATGGCGCGGACGGCGTGGACTACTCCCCCGAGGCCGCCAAGAAGGCCGAGCGCATCGAGAAGGACTCCGAGCTGTCCAAGCTGGGTACCTGCATGGTCAAGACCCACCTGTCGCTCTCGGACAACCCGGCCCTCAAGGGCGTGCCGCAAAACTGGAAGCTGCAGATCCGCGACATCCTGACCTACGGCGGCGCGGGCTTCGTGGTGCCGGTGGCCGGCGCTATCAGCCTGATGCCCGGAACCGGCTCCAATCCGGCTTACCGCCGCGTGGACGTGGACACCGCGACCGGCAAGATCAAGGGCATATTCTAAAGACAGCCTGATCTTATAGACCAGACGAGGCCGGAGGGGTTTATTCCCCTCCGGCTTTTGTTTTGTCCAGACCGGGGCAAGTGTAAATTATTTGTATAGTCAAATAGTTAGTGATCTTGGGTCGGGGGAGGCCATGCATAACCCCCTGTTCCGTGTGGTTATGGAGGTAAACTGACGGTGCGGAAGGTATTGCCTTTTGGGCGGTTTTTTTGCTATTGTTCCTATTATATAACTAGGTTTAGTGTAGCCTTTTACAAAGTTACAATAAACAGTTTCGTTTTGTGCTAACCTCTTTGTAAATGGTAATAGATGGCGGCCCAACCAGCACCTGAACATCTCTTTGTCTTCCCGCGCATGCGCCCCTTGAGCCCGGCGTCTTTCAGGCCGGGCAAACCCCGCCTGGCATTTCTGCAATGGAGGTTTTCCAACCCATAAAACCAGCAGCACAAAAGGGGTAGATATGGCTCAGACACCCGAAGCCAAGGTCGGGGCGGTAATGGTGGTAGGCGCCGGTATCGCAGGCGTGCAGGCATCCCTTGATTTAGCCAACGCAGGGTACTATGTGTACCTGGTGGAGAAAAGCTCGGCCATCGGCGGGCGCATGGCCCAGCTTGACAAGACCTTCCCCACCAACGACTGTGCCATGTGCATCGTCTCCCCCAAGCTGGTCGAGTGCGGACGCCACCTCAATATCGAGATAATCACCAATGCCGAAGTGCAGTCGGTGGAGGGCGAACCGGGCAACTTCACCGCCAAGGTTCACGCAAATCCGCGCTATATAGACCCGGAAACCTGCACCGCCTGCGGAGACTGCATCGAGGTTTGCCCGGTCAGCATCCCCAGCGAGTTCAACCAAGGCCTGGACAACCAAAAAGCCACCTTCAAGCGCTACGCCCAGGCCTTTCCCAATGCCTACGCCATCGAGAAACTGGACCGGGCTCCCTGTAAGATCGCCTGCCCGGCCAATCTGAACGTGCAAGGCTACGTGCAGATGGCCAAGGTGGGCAAGTACCGGGAGTCCTTGAACATCATCATGCAGGATCTGCCCCTGCCCGGCAGCATAGGGCGCATTTGCCCCCATCCCTGCGAGGAATCCTGCCGCCGTCTGGAAGTGGACGAGGCCATCGCCATCCGGGATATCAAGCGCTTTGTGGCTGATGAAGCGGGCCTAGGCTCCATCGAACAGCCCCAGGTGGAGCCCCGCGGTGAAAAGGTGGCCATAGTGGGGGCCGGACCGGCCGGTCTTTCCTGCGCATACCATCTGGCCCGCAGGGGCATCAAGAGCACCATCTACGAGGCCGGACCCAAGGCCGGCGGAGCCCTGGCCTCCGGGGTGCCGGCCTACCGCCTGCCCGATGCCGTCCTGCAAAACGAGGTGGATTACATAGCGGCCATGGGGGTGGACATCAAGCTGAACTCCCCCATTGGCGGCGAGGTGAGTTTCAGCGATCTGAAGAGCGGCTATGATGCGGTGTTTTTGGGGGTGGGCGCTCCGGCCAGCTTTGATTTGCGGGTGCCGGGCGAAGACGCGGAAGGCGTGGTGCCCGCTCTTGATTACCTGAAAGCCGTGAAGTTCGGCGAAGATGTGCCAAAAGGGGATAAGGTCATCGTGGTGGGCGGCGGCAACGTGGCCATAGACGCTGCCCGCACCGCCCTGCGTCAAGGCGCGGGTGGGGTGACCATGGTCATGCTGGAAAACGCCCAGGAGCAGCCCGCCAGCCCCTGGGAGATAGAAGAAGCCCTGGAAGAGGGCGTTGTCTTTGTGCACCGCAAGGGGGTTGAGTCGATCATGGCCGGCGGAGGCCGGGCCGAGGGGCTGTACCTCAAGGAATGCACCGCAGTGTTTGATGAAGAGGGACGCTTTGCCCCGACTTTTGACGATGCCTGCGAGCTGGTGGAGCTGTTTGGCGATCTGATCATAACCGCCATTGGCCAGCGCACCGACCTGGGCTTTTTGGGCGAGGGCCACGGCATGGAGCTGAGTCCCCGGGGCACCATAGCCAGCGACCCGGTCACCATGGCCACCAGCCTGGAAGGGGTGTATGCGGGGGGCGACGCCGTCACCGGTCCCTGGATCGCCATTGGCGCGGTGGCCGCGGGGCGCGAAGCGGCCATCAGCATGGAGCGGCAGTTCAAGGGCGAGGATTTGGCTGCGGACCGGGAGCCTCTGGCCCTGAAACCCGAGGACGAACAAAACTACAACCCCATCCCGGACAACATCGCCAAGCATCCCAAGGCCGCCATGCCCACCCGTCCGGCGGACGAACGCAAGCGGGATTTCGCCGAATTCGAGCTGGGCTATAAGCCGGACCAGGTTGCCTTTGAGGCCGAACGCTGTCTGAACTGCGGGGTGTGCTGCGAGTGCCTGCAATGCGTCGAGGCCTGCAAGGCCAAGGCGCCCTGCCATGACGAAAAACCCCGCGATTTGGAACTGCAAGTGGGCAGCGTGGTGTTGGCCCCGGGCTTTGACGCCTATGATCCCACGAGCTTTGACATTTACGCCTATGCCAATCATCCCAACGTGGTTACCGCCATGGAGTTTGAGCGGGTGCTTTCGGCCTCCGGCCCCTATCAGGGCCACTTGCAGCGGCCCGGCGACGGGGTGGAGCCCAAGCGCATCGCCTGGCTGCAATGCGTGGGCAGCCGTGATGTGAACCACTGCGACCACGGCTATTGCTCCGGGGTCTGCTGCATGTACGCCATAAAGGAGGCCGTGATAGCCAAGGAGCACGCCTCGGACGAACTGGACGCCACCATATTCTTCATGGACATGCGGACCTATGGCAAGGACTTCGAGAAATACTATGACCGGGCCAAGGATGAGCACGGGGTGCGCTTTATCCGCAGCCGGGTGCATACCGTAAACCCCATGCCCAACGGAAATTTGAGCATCTCCTATGCCACCGAGGACGGACAGCCCACAGAGGAGGAGTTCGACCTGGTGGTGCTTTCGGTGGGCTTGGAGACCAGCCCCGGAGCAATCGCCATGGCCCGGCGCCTGGGCGTGGACCTCACGGATTACAACTTCACCGACACCAGCTCATTCGCCCCGGTGGGCACCAACCGCGAAGGCATCTACGCCTGCGGCTGCATTGCCGGTCCCAAGGACATCCCCCAGGCGGTGATGGAGGCCAGCGCGGCGGCTTCGGCGGCCGGCGTGCCCCTGGCCGGGGTGCGGGGCACCCTTACCAAAGAGGTTGAATACCCCATTGAAAAGGATGTGGAGGGCGAACAGCCCCGGGTGGGGGTGTTCGTATGCAATTGCGGCATAAATATCGGCGGGGTGGTGGATGTGCCCGCGGTGCAGAAATACGCCGCCACGCTGCCCTATGTGGTGTTCAGCGACGAGAACCTGTTTACCTGCTCCCAGGACACCCAGGGCAAAATAAAGGACGCCATAGAAGAGCACAAGCTCAACCGGGTGGTGGTGGCCTCATGTTCGCCCCGCACCCATGAGCCGCTTTTCCAGGAGACCATCCGGGAGGCCGGGCTGAACAAGTACCTGTTTGAGATGGCCAATATCCGGGATCAGAACTCCTGGGTGCACCAGCAGGAGCCGGATAAGGCCACCGAAAAGGCCAAGGACCTGGTGCGCATGGCCGTGGCCAAGGTCACCTTTGCCGAACCCCTGCACCAGGTGGACCTGCCGCTCAACAAATCGGCCCTGGTTATCGGCGGCGGGGTGGCCGGCATGAACTCGGCCTTGAACCTGGCGGACGCCGGATATCCGGTGCATCTGGTTGAAAAGACCGACACCCTGGGAGGCAACGCCCATCTGGTGCTGAATTCCTGGAAGGGTGAGCTCATCCAGCCCTACCTGGATGAGCTGACCGCCAGGGTTGAGGGGCACAAGCAAATCACCCTGCATATGAATTCCGAAGTGACCCGGGCCCAGGGCATTGTGGGGAACTTCATATCCACCATAGAAGGCCTGGGCAAGAGCCTGGACGTGGAGCACGGAGTGGCGGTGCTGGCCACCGGCGGCCGTGAACTGAAACCCGGGATGTATCTGCACGGCGAACATGACGCAGTGCTTACCAGCCTGGAGTTTGACGCGGAGCTGAAGGGCAATCCAGACCTGGCCAAGGACCTGGACACCGTGGTCTTTATCCAGTGCGTGGGCTCGCGCATTCCCGAGCGGCCTTATTGCTCAAGGCTGTGCTGCACCCACTCGGTGGAGAGCGCCGTCAGGGTGAAAGAGAGCAATCCCAAGGCGCAGGTGTTCGTGCTTTACCGGGATGTCCGCACCTATGGAGTGCGCGAGGACCTTTACAAGCGCGCCCGTGAGCTGGGCGTTTTGTTCCTGCGCCACGATCTGGACAGCCTGCCCGAGGTGACGGCCAACGGCGGCCAGGTGACGGTCAGGGCCCGGGACCATGTCCTGGGACGCGATATAGCCATAAACGCCGACAAGCTGATTTTGGCCGCGGCCATTTTGCCCAATGACGTGAAACAGCTCAGCGAGGTGTTCAAGACTCCGCTCAATGCCGAGGGCTTCTTCCTGGAAGCCCACATGAAGCTGCGGCCGGTGGACTTTGCCAGCGAGGGACTGTACTTGGCCGGGCTGGCCCATTATCCCAAGCCCATGGACGAAGCCATCACCCAGGCGTCGGCGGCCACCGGCCGGGCCATGACCGTGCTGGCCAAGAACCTGATCAGGGTGGGCGGTGTGGTGGCCCAGGTTGATCCCCAAAAATGCTCGGTATGCCTGACCTGCGTGCGCACCTGCCCCTATGGGGTGCCCAGGATACAGGACGGCGCGGCCCACATAGAGGTGGCCTCCTGCTTCGGCTGCGGGGCCTGCGTGGCCGAGTGCCCCGGCAAGGCGATAACCCTGCACCACTTCACGGACACCCAGATTTTGGCCAAGGAGCATGCGGCCTTTGCCCGGACTGCCAATGAGTAACAAACGCCGTATGGCGCTGCAATTGAACATATACCGCTGTTTTCAGAAGGGAGTGTAGCCATGGGCACGGAGTTTGAACCGACCATTGTGGCGTTTTGCTGCCAGTATTGAGCTTACTCAGCCGCGGACCTGGCAGGTTCGATGAGATTGCAGTACCCAACCAACGTGCGGGTGATCCAGCTACCCTGCTCCGGCCGGGTGGATATACTGCACCTCTTGCGCTCTTTTGAGGACGGGGCCGACGGGGTGTATGTGGCCGGCTGCCTGGAGGGCGAGTGCCATTACCTGACCGGAAATTTCAAGGCCAGGCGCAAGGTCGAGTATGTAAAAAAGACCTTGCAGGCTCTGGGCCTGGAGCCTGAGCGCGTAGCCATGTACAACCTGAGTTCATCCGAAGGCCCCAGGTTTGCCGAGATCGCCCGGGAGTTTACCCAGATAATCAAGGGATTGGGCCCCAGCCCGGTGCCCAAGGATGAAGCGGCTTAAAGAGGCGGACCCATGACGCTAACGCTCAAGTGACGAGGTGACTATATGATCATCGGGGATACGAAACCGCTGGAAGAGATTCTGGAGATGATAGAGGGCCGCAATAGGGTGCTGGTCCTGGGCTGCCGGGGCTGCGTCACGGTCTGCAACGTGGGCGGCGAAAAGGAGGTGGGCATCCTGGCCACCGCTTTGCGCATCGCGCGCAAGAAAGCCGGCCAGCCCGCTACGGTGGAAGAGGCCACCTTGGAGCGCCAGTGCGATCCGGAGTATATAGAAGAGATAGCCGAGGTGGCCGAAAGCTATGACGCCATTGTGAGCATTGCCTGCGGGGTGGGGCCCCAGTTCTTGTCCGAGCGCTTTCCAAACGTGCGGGTGTTTCCCGGCGTAAACACCACCTTCATAGGCGGGGCCGCCGAACACGGGGTCTGGGTGGAGCGCTGCCAAAGCTGCGGCAACTGCCTGGTGCACAACTTCGGCGGGCTGTGCCCCATAGCCCGCTGCTCCAAAAGCCTCATGAACGGGCCTTGCGGCGGATCGGCCAATGGCAAATGCGAGATCAGCCCGGATGTGGACTGCGTGTGGCACCTGATAGTGGAAAAGATGGAGGAGATGGGGCGTCTGGATGAGTTGGCCGACCATTGGCCCATCAAGAACTGGCTCACTTCCCGCGACGGCGGTCCGCGAACCCGGATAAGGGAGGACTTGAAACAATGAAATCCGGCAGCAACCTGGAAAAAGTTTTGAGCGCCGGGCATTTTGCGGTGACCGGCGAGCTGGGTCCCCCCCAGGGCAACAATGTGCACGAGGTAAAGGAAAAGGCCGAGCATCTAAGGGGCATCTGCGAAAGCGTGAACATCACCGACAACCAGACCGCGGTGGTCCGCATGTCGTCGGTGGGGGCCTGCAAGATTCTGGTTGATATGGGCCTGGAGCCCAACTTGCAGATGGTCTGCCGGGACCGCAACCGCATCGCCATGATGAGCGACCTTTTGGGCGCCACCGCCCTGGGCATCAAAAACGTGCTGTGCCTTTCCGGAGACCATCAGCGTTTTGGCGACCACCCCGAAAGCAAGAATGTGTTTGACCTGGACTCCATGCAGCTCATCGCCACCATGAAAAAGATGCGCGATGAGAAAAAGCTCCTGAATGACAAGGACCTAGACGGCGCTCCCGAAATATTCATCGGCGCGGCGGCCAACCCCTTTGCCGGCCCGGTCTCCTTCCGGCCCATCCGTTTGGCCAAAAAGGTGGATGCGGGCTGCGATTTTGTGCAGACCCAGTGCATATACAACCTGAACATCATGCGCGAATACATGAAGCGGGCAGTGGATATGGGGCTGCATGAAAAATGCTATATCATGGGCGGGGTCACCCCCATGAAGAGTGTGGGCATGGCCCGCTACATGTCCAAGTTCGTGCCCGGCATGGATGTGCCCGATGAGATTATCAAGAGGCTGCAGGGCGCGGGTAAAAAGAATGCGGCCAAAGAGGGCATCCAGATCGCCATAGAGACCATCCAGGAGCTGAAGGAGATGGAAGGGGTGGCCGGGGTGCACGTGATGGCCATAGAGTGGGAGCACAGGGCAAGGGAAATCATCGAGGGGGCGGGACTTTTACCCCGGCCCGTGCTGGAATAAAGGGATATTGTATAAATAATTCAAGTTCGAGCCGCCTTTCCCGGACCGGGGTAGGCGGCTTTTGCCGCCATGGGGTCCGCTGTTTTAAGCTCCCGTCATGAACCGCCAGGATCAGGTTCCGGAATTGCCTGGCACGTCTTCGCGCTTTTAGCCAAATAACAAAAAACCCGCCAGCCTTGGGGCGAATCCGATCCGGCAGCCGCCGGGGCATTCCCCGCTAAAACATATTACGTATAACATTATAATATTATTTAAAAAAATAGTAATTTTGAATATATTATGCTCCAAATTGGAAAGAGAATTTCAGGGTCCGCGTCTAATAATCAAACGAATCGCAACCAAGC
The DNA here is from genome assembly GCA_963675675.1 of Desulfarculaceae bacterium. Classification (GTDB taxonomy): domain Bacteria; phylum Desulfobacterota; class Desulfarculia; order Desulfarculales; family Desulfarculaceae; genus Dethiosulfatarculus. The sequence goes on along the minus strand of OY776512.1, from coordinate 3,326,399 downwards.
ACTTACTGCTTTTGAGTTTAGGAAGAACATAAAAGATCCCAATAACCACGGGAACAAAACCGGAAAGGACGAGTAGCCATGTTAAAGAAAACCATGCAAATAGGGTTAGCGGCGGCCGTGTTGACGGCTGGGATGCTGATTCCCCAGGTTAGCCAGGCTGGCGGAATCCATATCCGGGTGTACCCGGGCCATACTGTGCAGCATGTAAAGCGGTATCACAAGTACAATCCTCCTGTGCGGGTGGTCATCCTGCCCAGGGTGCATGTCAAGCCGAGAGTTTACGCCCAGCACCGCAGTTACCACAAGAAACCTCATTTTTGGCAGTACCGCGAGTTTGACAAGCGGCGGGTTAGCCGGCACTACTAGGCCGTAACCTGGATGAAATATAACTTTCAGACAGATATGAAACCGCCTTCCCAAAACAGGGGAGGGCGGTTTTGTTTGCAGGGTATGGTCCGGGCCGCCTGCATCCATCCGCCAAGCCGCTTTTTTCACCCTGGCTTGGCAGGCCGCCCTCAAAACTGCTCTTTGGGCCCAAATGCCGCGTTGGCCGTGTTTTTCTAATGCTTTTATCTTGCTGTGTATACTGCATTTATTAAATCATGTCTGCCTTGTCTTTGAGCCAAAAAATGGTTTTGAGGGCGCCCTGCTGGAAAGAGGACTCCGCAGTTAGGCGTCCAATAAGCAGAACAAACAGCAGCCTTGTATACGCTGCTTACCGAGGGGGCAATAATCCGGTTTTTGGCCGCCGCCCGGCAAAGGGTTCAAATGCGGCGGCATCAGAAAGGAAGCAGTGTCATGTTTAAAAAAATCATGCAAATCAGTCTTATTGCCGCAGTCTTTGCGGCGGGAATAATGTTTCCCCAGACCAGCCGGGCCGGCACCCAATACTGGATGGGCGGCCCCGGCGATAATTACCCCATATTACGCACCTACCACAGATTTACGGTACATCCGGTCTACACCTACACCTACACCTACCGGACCGTGAGCCACAACCGCAGTTATTACAAGCGGCCCAGCGCCATGATACAGTTCAGCACCCTTATCAGCTCCAAACAGGGCGGAACCTATGGACCCAGCTACCGGGTGATCCGTGATCAGAGAAGCTACCAAAGGCTATGGCGGCGCATGGGTAACCACCACGGCCGCCCGCCCCGGGTGGATTTCCGCTATGAAATGGTGCTGTTCGCTTCCATGGGCCAGCAGTCCAGCGGGGGATACAGCGTGCGCATAAACGGTATCTATGACCAGGGGCGCCGGCTCAAAGTAGTGGTAAATGAAAGGCGGCCCGGCCAGGGGAGCTTCACCGCTTCGGTGATGACCGCACCGGTGCATATGGTGGTGATGCCCCGGATCGACAAGCCGGTGAGCTTTGTAGTGCGTAGCGAATGCAGGCAATACAGCAGAAGCTGGTAGTGAACCGGCTTGTTGCAAGACTCTAAATGGGTTATACAATGATTGACTAAGGTTACGGCTGCGGCCCTTTTGGTGAAACGGGCCGCGGCCCCTGTATCAAGATTGAGTTTTTATACCGGCCCTTTGGGAGATGAAATGAATTTAAGACGGCTGCTTTTGGTTGTTTTGACAACGGCGGTGCTGGCCTTGCTGGCCGCCTGCAGTTCCAACCATCCCTTTCTGACCGGCGGCGTGCGCATAATTTGGACGGACGTGGCTTATGAAGCCAAGAGCGGTTTTAATAAGCCGCTATATCAGGCTGTGCAGGATCAGGCGACCTGGGAGGTTATGTGGCGCAAGGTTAAACGCTATTCCAAAAAGGCCGGTCCGGCGCCCAAGGTGGACTTCAGCCGTTACATGCTTTTAGTGGCAGCGGCGGGCGTGCAGAAAAACAACGGCTATGAAGTACTCATAAAACGCATCATAGAGTCCCCGGGTTTTGTCGAGGTGGATGTCAACATTCTGGAACCGGGCTTGAACTGCAAAACCAAACCGGTGATGATATCGCCCGTATATGTGGCCCGGATGAAAAAGTCATACAAAACGGTTAATTTCAACGTCTACCCCATTATCGCCATTTGTGAAAATAAAGGATCATCAGGCTGGTTCTAGCGCCGCTAGGAAACCCGGACGCCCCTTATAGGGGGCGCTGTTTATAACTTGATATGATTCTCATTCTCAGGTGCGGGGCTGAAACCGGAGCCGATAAGGAAAAATAACCCGGGCCGCTGCTTATGCCGCGTCCCGGGTTGATTTTTTTGTGGGAAGGGTCATTGCCTGATCAGCCGGGCAAAGCTCCTTTGGCGCTATGAGGCTTAAGGGGCTGTCTCAGCGGTCCACCCTGGCGCCGCCGCCGCCCACCAGTTTTTGCACCTCGGCCAAACGGGCCATGGTGGTGTCGCCGGGGGTGGTCATGGCCAGGGCGCCGTGAGCCGCGCCGTATTCCACCGCGCTCTGGGCGTCGTCCAGCTCCATGAGGCCGTAAAGCAGGCCGGATGCAAAGCTGTCGCCTCCGCCGACCCGGTCGAATATTTCCAGATTCTCGCGCATGACCGACTCGTAGAATTCGCCGTCATGATATATCATGGCGCCCCAATCGTTGACCGAGGCCGACTTCACGGTGCGCAAAGTGGTGCCCACCACCTGGAAGTTGGGATAGGAGGCCACCGCGTTCTTGATCATCTGGCGGTAAGAGCCGGTCTTGATGTTGCTCAGGTTGTCGTCCAGGCCTTCCACCTCCAGGCCCAGACAAGCGGTGAAGTCCTCTTCATTGCCCAGCATCACATCCACATAGCCGGCCAGTTCCTTGTTCACCTCCTGGGCCTTTTCCTTGCCGCCGATGGTTTTCCAAAGCGAGGGCCGGTAGTTGAGGTCATACGAAACTATGACGCCGTGCTTCTTGGCCGCCGACATGGCCTCAATGGCCACCTGGCTGGTGGTCTCGGAAAGGGCCGCGAAGATGCCGCCGGTGTGCAGCCAGCGGGTTCCCACCTCGCCAAAGATATACTCCCAGTCTATGTCGCCGGGCTTGATCTGGCTAATGGCTGTATTGCCCCGGTCGGACACCCCCACCGCGCCCCGGATGCCGAATCCGCGCTCGGTGAAGTTGATGCCGTTGCGGCTGGAGCGGCCGATGCCGTCGAAGTCCACCCACTTGATGAACCGGGTGTCCACTCCGCCCTGCAGGATGAAGTCCTCCACAAGTCGGCCCACCCCGTTGTCCACAAAAGCCGTGACTACGGCGGTGCGCATGCCAAAGCAGCGCCGCAGGCCCCTGGCCACGTTATATTCGCCGCCGCCCTCCCAGGCGGTGAACTGGCGGGTGGTGTGCACCCGGCCTATTCCAGGGTCCAGACGCAGCATGATCTCACCCAGTGAGATCATGTCAAATCCGTGTTCCGGCTTTTCCTTTACGGCAAGTACGCTCATGATTTTCTCCAAAATATTTAATTTAAAATCATAATTTTCGCCAAAGACCTTATTGGCGCATTGATGCGGTTTTTTCAACAGAATAAACCACACCTCGGGCCGGAGAGCAAGCCGCAGCTTTGCATAATCAACCCCAAAGCTGCGGCCGGAGCCATACGTTTTGCGCAAACAGGCCTATTTGGCGGCCCGCAGGTCTTTCAGCTCCTGTTTGTAGAACCCGTCATATATGGCGCAGCCCACCCGGGCCTGGCCTCCCAAAAGCTGGCTGCAGCCCCCGCAGGCGGAACAGTAGTTGATCTGGTCCAAGTCACCGTTCAGCACCTTTTTTACGAACAGGGGATCGGCCAAAGACTGCCGCCCGATGCCCACCAGATTCACATGCCCGTTCTCAAGGTTTTTGATCGCCCAGTAAAGCAGGCTTTTTTTATCCGGGTCATTGCCGATCAGCTTGTTTTTGCCGTTGCGCAGGTAGCTGTAGGCCGAACCGATCAGGGTGATGTCCACGGCCTGGCGCGCCTTGGCCGCCCAGCCGAACTGGCGGTAGACCCCCTCGGGGTAAACCTTGGTCGGGCGGGTGAATTCACCGGTCATCGCCGGAATGCCGCCGGATACGTTGATGAAGTGGAATCCCGCATCTTGCACCAGCTTGCAGAAAGCCAGGGGCTCGGTGGGGTCTTCGGCCACTTCATTGGGACCGGCGGTGCCGAAGCCGCCCGGAATGCCCTCATAAAATGAAAAGCGGCTGCCCAGGATGAAGTCCGGGTCGTTTATCTCGCTCTTGATGCGTTCGGCGGTCTCCACAAAAAAGCGGCTGCGGTTTTCCCAGCTTCCGCCATAGCGCCCCTCTTTGGTGTTGGCCGGGCGCAAAAGCTGGCCGCCTAGGTAGCCGTGGCACATCTTGAAATCTATGCCGTCCGCCCCGGCCTCACGGCACACCTTGGCCGAGGTCACGTACCAGTCGGCGATCTGGGCTATCTCGGCATCGCCGATGATCTCTTCTTCGGCATGGAATCCGCTGGGGTAATAGCTCACTACCTTGGAAAAAGCCGGATGGCTCACCGCCCCGGAGTGGTTGATCTGCATGATGATCAAGGGATCGGGATTTTCCTTGCGCATGGCCTCAACCAGGCCGGTCAGGCCTTTCAGGTTTTTTTCGGCTGCGCACAGCTGGTTCTTTCTGGCCCGGCTCATGCGGTTTATGGTGGCGCTCTCCACGGTGATCATACCGGCCCCGCCCTGGGCCAGTCTTTGATAGCGTCTCAGGGTGAGCTCGCTGGGATCGCCGTTGGAGTCGGCGTCATTGCACTCCATGGGATGGATCACCAGCCGGTTGGGTGCGGTTTTGTTTCCTATCTTGAGCGGCTGGGCCAGCACATCCAGGTTCATTTTGTTTGCCTCCGAAAAAACAACGCCGCAAAAGCAAGGCGTTTGATTGAACTAAAGAATCCGTAAATGGAATCCGCCGTCAACGTGAATGGATTCGCCGGTGCTGAAGGGGAAATAGTCCGCCGCTATGGCGGCCACGGCCTTTCCGCAGTCCTGCGGGGTTCCCCAGCGGTTGTTGGGCGTAAAACCCTCTTCCAGCTTTTGATTATAAACCTCGTACACCGCCTCGGTCAGATCGGTCTTTATGATGCCCGGGCGGATTTCAAACACGCCAATGCCGTATTGGCCCAGTTCCGCCGCAAAAAGTTTGGTCATCATGGAAAGCCCCGCCTTAGATATGCAGTAATCGCCCCGGCTGGGCGAGGCGGTGAAGCTGCTTACCGAGGATACGGTGATGATCTTGGGCCGCATGGAAGGGTCGGCCTTTTTCTCCTGGATCATCCAGTTGGCCACGGCCTGGGTGAGGAAATAGGGGCCTTTCAGGTTGATGGTCAGCACCCGGTCAAAACTTTCCTCGCTGGCCTTGAGGATGCTTTCGCGCACCAGCGGAGCCACGCCCGCATTATTGACCAGAATATCCAGACGGCCGAAAAGCTCCCGGGTCTGGCTCAAAATGGCTTCGCGGCCTTCGGATTTGGAGACGTCGCCGTGCACATACTCCGCCCTCACGCCCAGTTCCCGCACCTGGGCCAGGGCCTGGTCCGCTTGGGGCGAAACCCCGTTCAAAACCAGGTCAAAGCCCTCTTTGGCCAGGGCCAGGCCAATGCCGAGGCCTATGCCCCGGCGGGAGCCCGTTACAAGAGCAACTTTATTCTGGGGCATAAATACCTCCTGCGGTCTAAAAAAAGATTAAACCAAAATGCGGTCTGCAAACAAGTTAAACCCCCCAGCCAAAAGCCGGGGTCCTGACCGGACAGCCTTTTGGGCAGCCGTTCAGCTCGGGGATATGCGGGCTCTTACCTGGGCCAGATCGCGGAAACAGGCGCGCAGCTTGGCTTCGGGCACCTCGCCGTACAGCTCTTTTTCCAGGCCCAGGCAGCGTTCTTCGGGGCAGGGCATCTGCACCACGCCCGCGCCGCTTTCCAGAATAACCTGGATCAAAGGTTCGGTGGCCCCGCGGAATGCGCATCCGCCGGGAAACCTGGTGTTGGCGTTCAAAAAGCAGTGGGCCAAAAAGACCACCCGCTTTTTGCGCCGGTCGCTGAGGAACATAAAGCCCAGCCTGAAGGCGTCGGCAAAGGAGCCTTCAAAGTGCAGATCGCCGGTGGCCCAAATTGCGATGAAGACCGGCAGCTCTCCGGAGGCCAGCCTGGCCAGGACTTCCGGGCTGCACGACAGGGAAACCTGGGGATCGCCCTCATCCGCGGGCTGCAATCCCCGGGGTCCGGTCTGCCAAAAAAACTTTTCGTCTCCCACCTGCCAGGCGATCAGGCGTTCCCATTCCGCCCTGGGCCGGGCTGGGGGCATGGGCCCTGGCCCGCAGGCTGTCCATAAGTTCTGCTGGTTGCGGCATGTGATTCTCCAGTTGGGAGCGGTATGGCCAGCCAGCCATATTCCGCTTGACCGGCGGCCGGCCTATTCATATCCCGCAAACCCGGTTTGGGCTGCGAGAATATTTGGATTGCACAACCTGCAAAATTTGATAGTATCAAATTTAATTTGTGATCGACAAATACACTTTATCACTTCTGCAAAAGCTATTGCAAACTCAAATATGGATTTTTCACAGGAAAAATTAATATAATATTAATTAAAACATATAGTTATATTTTTTGTATATAAAAACTTGACTGCCGGCTGATCGCTGAGATACCCCTAAAATAGGTAGAATAATTCGATATGGTCAAATCGCGTGTCATACAATCGCTTCGCAAGGGTTTAATGGTTTTGGAGTATTTGGGACATAGTTCTGGTGGGCTGAGCCTGTCTCAAATAGCCCAGCACCTGAAGCTGAACAAGAGCACCGCACATCATTTGGTTTCCACCCTGGTGGCGGAAGGGTTTGCTCAAAAAGACCCGGCCAGTCACAGCTACAGCCTGGGACCCAAATTTTACGACCTGGCCTTTATGGTGTCGGCGGGCAAAGACCTCATAGGCGAGGCGGAGCCGGTGCTCAGGAGCCTGGCCGAACGCACCGGCGAGGTGGCTCACCTGATGGTGCTTGACAACGAGCAGATGCTCTACCTCCACCGGGTGGAAAGCCCCTATGCCACCCGGGGGCTGCAGATGGCGTCCTTTGTGGGCATGCGCAATCATGTGCACTCCAGCAGCGGGGGCAAGGTGCTCTTGGCCAATATGGAGCCGGAACGGGCGCGGCGGATATTGGAGCAAAAGGGCCTTCCCCGCATGACGGCCAACACCATAACCGATCCGGAACGGCTTATGGAGCAGCTGCTTGAGGTCAAACGCCAGGGCTTCGCCTTGGACGACGAGGAGAACGAAGCCGGGGTGCGCTGCATCGGGGCTCCGGTTTTCAATGCGGGCGGGCGCGCGGTGGCCGCGGTAAGCCTGTCCGGCCCTGCGGTGCGGCTGACCGATGAAGCCATCCGGCACCGCCTTATCGATCTGGTGCTGCACGCCGGGCGCGAGCTGTCCCTCCGTTTGGGCTACCGCGACCGGAATACAACCCAGGCCTACAGGTATCAGTAGGCGGGAGGAAAAAATGAGCAGGGAAAAAGGATATCTGGTGAAAAATCTCAGTGATGCGCAGACCGTGCCTTGCCCCTGCGGCAGCTCCACCCGCATCATCCAAAAGTCCGACACCGATGTGGCCAACCTGCACATCACCCACATACAGGATTCCACCAGGCATTATCACAAGGAATGCACCGAGTATTACCATATCTTGGAGGGTGAAGGGCATATGGAGCTGGGCGACGATGTGGTGGAGCTGAAACCGGGCACCACCGTGGTGATCTACCCCGGCACCCCGCACCGGGGCTACGGCGATTTCAAGACCATCGTCCTGGGCATACCGGCCTGGGAGCACACCGACGAGTTTTTCTGCGAATAACGAGGTGACAATGGTGACTGACACGGTGATAAAGGACATCCCCCCCATCAGCGGGGCCACCGGACTCACCAATATAAAGGTCTATGACTCTCCGGCCCCCGACGTGATGATTGACGCGATAAACTCCATGGGCGCGTACACCCGCTTGCTCAGGCCCTTATTATTCAAGCTTGACGCCGAAGCGGTGCACGATGCAGCCATGACACTAACCGGCGGCGTGGGGGCCTTCGGGCCTGCGCGCGGTTTTTTCACGTTTTGCTGCCGTAAAAAACACCCCGCCTTGAGAATGAAGGCCGCCGGGTTCGACAAGACCGGCCAGGCGGTGCGGGGGCTGGCGGCCTTGGGGTTTGGAAGCGTGGAGATCGGCTCCATATCGGCCCTGCCCACGGCAGGCAACCCCAAACCCCGGCTCTGGCGCCTGCCAGCCGACCGGGCCATCATGGTCTGGTACGGCATCCCCAACCCCGGCGCGGCCCGGGTGGCCGACAACCTGAAATGGGTGGATATGCCGGTGTCCTTGGGCATAAACATCAACTCCACCAATCATGGCCAGTGCGCCCCGGCCCTGGGCCGGGATGAGATATTGGCCGATTATCTGCGCTCGGCCAAGGTGCTGGCTCCTTTTGGCGACTATATGGTGCTGACCTTGAGCTGCCCCAATACGTCTGAACCCGATCTGTTCGCCAAAACGGGCAACCTGAGTCTATCGCTCCGGCTGATTGAGGAAAGCGGAGTCAAGCTCCCCATCTTCATCAAACCGGCCCCGGACGGCGGGGTGGCGGCCATGGAGCCCATGCTCATGGAGGTGGAGTCATCCTCTCTGGCGGCCGGGTTTATTTACAACCTTTCACCTCAAAAACCGGGCTAAAAACGCCTCCCCATATTTATAAAGGCCTGCCCGGGGCCATCTCGGGCGCACCGGTGTTTGCCAAAAACCTGGAGCTGGTCAGCCAGCTGTACCGGCGCATTGATAAAAAGCGGCATTTAGTGATAAGCTCTGGCGGCATCTTCAGCCCGGAAGACGCCTATGCCTACATCAAACAGGGGGCCAGCTTGGTGCAGCTTTTGACCTCCCTGGCCTTCGAGGGCCCCGGTGTGGTGAAACGCATCAACAAAGGCCTTCTGAAATTGCTGAAGCAGGACGGATTAAAAAGCATCGCTGATGCGGTGGGGACTGGAAACCCGTAGGAGGCAGGCAAGATGCAAGAGCATTCCATAGCGATAAACGCACCGGACGGCGGCGGTCAGCAGGTCCCATTCACAAAGGTGCACACCCTGGTCCTGGGCAGCGGCGCGGCCGGTCTCAATGCTGCGGTGCAGCTTTTTAATCACGGGGTGGATGACGTTTTGGTCATCACTGAAGGCCTTGAAATGGGCACCTCCATCAACACGGGTTCGGACAAGCAGACCTATTACAAGCTGGGCATCTACGGCGCGGAGCCGGATTCTCCGGTGGACATGGCCCGGGCCCTGTTTGACGGCGGGGCCATGCATGGGGACCTGGCCCTGGCCGAGGCGGCCTCCAGCGTGCGGGGCTTCATGAACCTGGTAAACCTGGGCGTGCCTTTTCCCCGGGATTCCCACGGAATGTTCGTGGGCTATAAAACCGATCATGACCCACGCCAGCGAGCCACCAGTCTGGGGCCTTACACCTCCCGCGAGATGTGCCGCGCATTGATCAAGGAGATGCAGCGCCAGGGTACGCCGTATCGCGAAAAGCGCCTGGCCGTGGAACTGCTCACCATCCAGCAGGAAGGGCAAAAACGCATTGCGGGCCTTTTGGCTCTGAACACCTCCGGCGGCAAGCCGGTTTGGGAGTCCTATGGATGCGAGAATCTGGTTTTTGCGGTGGGCGGCCCCGGCGGGCTCTACAAAACCAGCGTGTATCCCAAGGTGCATAACGGAGCCATAGGCCTGGCCCTCATGGCAGGAGCCAAGGCGCGCAACCTGCCCGAGGCCCAATACGGCCTGGCTTCCATAAAGTTCCGCTGGAACGTCTCGGGCTCATTCATGCAGGTGGTGCCCCGTTTTATCAGCACGGACCAAAACGGCGGCGATGCCGCGGAATTCATGGGCCCCTTTTTCGACGCCCCGGGCGGGATGCACAGCGCGGTGTTTTTAAAAGGCTATCAATGGCCCTTTGACAGCCTGAAGGTGGTGGGCGGGTCGTCTTTGGTGGATATCCTGGTCTATCAGGAGACCGTGACCAAGGGCCGCAGGGTCTGGCTGGATTTCCGCGGGGACCCGCAAGGCTTCAGCCTTTCCGGCCTCAGTGAAGAGGCCCGCATTTATCTGGAGCGTTGCAAGGCCACCCAGAATACCCCGCTGAAGCGCCTTTTGGCCATGAACCCGGACGCCTACGGGCTGTATAAGGCTAACGGCATAGACCTGGCCGCCGAGCCTTTGGAAATCGCGGTCTGCGCCCAGCACAATAACGGCGGCCTGGCCGGTGATCATTGGTGGGAATCCGAGAACCTGCGGGGGCTTTTCTGCGTGGGCGAGGTGAACGGCAGCCACGGAGTCACCCGGCCGGGGGGCAGCGCCCTGAACTCCGGCCAGGTGGGTTCATTGCGGGCGGCGGAATATATCGGGGCCAAAAGGACGGGTTGGAGCCTGGACTTGGCCGCATGCCAAGAAAGAGCCCGGGCCGCGCTGGAGGCCTTGACCGCCTGGACCCGGCGCGGCGCGGGGGCGGCAAAGAGCTGGCAAGAGCATTTGGCCGGGCTGCAAAACCGCATGACCCGCTACGGGGCCCACATCCGCACCAAAGAGGGACTGGCCCGGGCCGTGGAAGAGGCCCGGGAACAGTGGCGTGAGCTTGTGGGGCAAGGCTGCTCATGCAAAAACCCGGCGGAGCTGTCCAGCGCCCTGAATGTGCGCCAGCTCTGCTTTGCCCATCTGGTCTATTTGAGCGCCTGCGGCTACGCGGTTGCATCCGGTTTGGGATCGCGGGGATCGAGCCTGGTGCTGAGTGCCGATGGCCGCAAGGTATCGCCCCGTCTGGGCGATGAGTGGCGTTTCATGCCGGAGGATAAATCTTTCCGGGCCAAGGTGCTGGAAACCCAGGCCGGGCCGGATGGGGAAGTAACCCATGCATGGCGGGCCTGCCGCCCCCTCCCGGAGACGGACGCCTGGTTTGAAACCACCTGGGCGGCCTACAAGGCCGGTGATATTTATGATGAGTAGAGCGGGCCGGGCCTGAAAAAGGGCGGACCCATCGCAACAGACCGCCACCCAGGCCGGGAATGTTGGTGACCTGTAGGGCTGGGCCTGGCCTGAAAAAAAAGCGGGCCCCTCCTCCTTCCCCCAGGAAGAAGCGAGGCCCACTCGGATCAGCTGGGTCGATGGACTATTATTACTTTTTGGCCGGATTCAGCAGGGTTTTAACCTGAGAACTGGGCTTAAAGGCCATGCGTTTTTTGGCCTTGATCTTGATGGGCTCCCCAGTAGAGGGATTCACACCCTTGCGGGCCTTGGTCTTCTTCAGCTGGAAAGTGCCCAGGCCTGCCACTCGGAATGGCCGGTTTTGCTTGACTTCCTTGGAGCACATGGTGACAAAAGTCTCCAGGGCAGTCTTGGCCGCGGTTTTGGGAATTCCCGCATCCTTGGCGATCTGATCAATCATGTCATTCTTGGTCATCGGTTTTTTAGGCATAGCCCCACCCCTTCTTAAGTTTGTACACTGTAAACATTGAAACATCCCTAGTAGGTTAATGTCAATCGCCTATAATCAAAAAAGTGCATTTTTAGGGGTCAAACGGGCATTTTCTCGATTAATCCCCTCTAGACGCCCTCCAACGGGCACCCTTCGCATAAAAACCTGGTTTTTTTGCAATGATATTTGGCCACCCTGACCAGAAGCGCGTGAAACTCATTGAAGTACTGCACATCATTCTCCAGGTGATCCATGAATAAGGCGCGCATTTCCGCATACCCGGTTTTCTCACCGGCCAGCCCGTGGCGCATAAGCACCCTTTTGGTGTATGCGTCGATGACGAACGTGGGCATCCGGGCCGCATAGAGCAATATGGAATCGGCCGTTTCCGGGCCCACGCCCTTTACTCCCAAGAGCAGATTCCTGGCTTTAACCAGCTTAAGCCGGGCCAGGTTTTCCACCTTCCCGTCAAGCCGGTCCGCCACCAAGTCCAGAAGGTTGCGCAGGCGGGTTTCCTTGAGGTTGTAGTAGCCCGCAGGTTTTATGTAGCTGGACAGCTTCCGGGGCTCCAAGGCGCGCATGGCCTCCAGGTCAAGCAGGTTCGCCCGCTTCAGATTGGCGATGGCCTTTTCGACATTCTGCCAGCTGGTGTTTTGGGTGAGCACCGCGCCCACCGCCACCTCCAGGGGCGAATCGGCCGGCCACCAGTGCCGGGGTCCGAAATGTTCAAAAAGCCGCTGATAAATCAGCTCAAGCCGAGATCGGGTATTGCCGCTTGGCTGCATGGTGCGTATATTCCTTATGCCTGCGGGAGTTGGGGATGATGGTTGACAGTTAGCTTTATTACTATAAACATAATATAGTCGCCATCGTGAATCGAATGGCGTATTTTTATTGTTCAATCCGCAGAAACTTTGGGGAACACCATGGCCGGCGATCCGCAATTAAGAAAAACCCGCAACCTGGGTGTTGTGGCCCATATAGACGCGGGCAAGACCACCTTTACCGAACGCGTGCTTTATTACACCGGGCGCACCCACAAGATTGGCGAGGTGCACGACGGCGCGGCGGTGATGGATTGGATGGAAGAAGAGCAAGAGCGGGGCATCACCATCACCTCAGCCGCCACTACTTGCATATGGCGGGACCACCAGCTGAACCTTATCGACACCCCGGGGCACGTGGACTTCACCATGGAGGTGGAACGCAGCCTGAGGGTGCTGGACGGGGTGGTGGTGGTGTTCTGTGCGGTGGGCGGGGTGGAGCCCCAAAGTGAAACCGTATGGCACCAGGCCGACCACTACCGGGTGCCCAAGATTTCCTTTATCAACAAAATGGACCGCGTCGGGGCTAACTTTGATGAGGTTCTGAAACAGATGCGCACCAAACTGGGTGCGGTCCCTTTGCCGGTCACCATTCCCATGGGAGCCGAGGACAAGTTCAGCGGGGTCATCGACCTGGTCGGCATGCAGGCCTTGAGTTTTGATCCTGATGACCAGGGCGTAACCGTGAGCGTTGGGGATATCCCGGCTGAATTCAGCGAGGACGCCGAAGCCGGACGCGAGTTTCTTATGGAGACCCTGGCCGAGGCGGATGACGATTTCATGGAGCGTTACCTGTCCGAGGAGGAGTTCAGCCCCAAGGAGATCAAGGCGGCCATCCGCCAGGCCTGCCTGGATTTGAAGGCGGTGCCGGTTTTTGCAGGCAGCGCCTTACGCAATAAAGGGGTGCAGCCGGTCCTGGACGGGGTGGTGGATTATCTGCCCTCGCCCCTGGACGTGCCCCCTGTGGAAGGGATCAATCCCGCCACCGGCGACACCGAGCGCCGCAACGCCGATGCCAAGGCCCCTTTTTCGGCCATGGCCTTCAAGGTGCAGATGGATCAGGGGCGCAAGCTGGTATACGTGCGGGTCTACTCCGGAAAGCTGGTGGCCGGGGCGGAGGTGTATAACGCGGCCAAAGACTGCACCGAGAAGGTGGCCCGCATCCTGCGCATGCACGCCAACAAGCGTGAACGGATAAAAGAGGCCTTGCCCGGCGAGATCGTGGGGGTCATGGGCCTTAAGAACACAAGCACCGGCGACACCCTGACTCCCAAGGAGCGCCCGGTGCTGCTGGACCCGATCCAGTTCTATGAGCCGGTGATCAGCGTGGCGGTGGAGCCCAAGACCATCTCGGATCAGGAAAAGCTGGCCCTGAGCCTAGATAAGCTGGCCGACGAAGACCCGACCTTCCGGGTCCGCATCGACGAGGACACCGGACAGACCATCATCTCCGGCATGGGTGAGCTTCACTTGGAGGTGCTGGTGCACCGTCTGAGCCGGGAGTTCAATCTGAATGTGAATGTGGGCCGTCCCCAGGTGGTCTACCGCGAGACCATCACCCGGGAAGTGGAAATCACCGAACACTTTGACCGCGATCTGGGCGGCGCCCGCCAGGTGGGAGAGGTCACTCTGGCCCTGATGCCCAATCCCCGGGGCGGAGGCAACACCATCCGCATATCGGCGGACCAGGAATCCATCCCCCCGGAATACCGCGAGATGCTCAGCAAAACCTTGGAGGAAAACCTGCAAAGCGGCGCGGTGCTGGGCTATCCGGTGGTGGATCTGGGCGTGCAGATCGTGGGGGGAAGCTATCAGCCCGGCCTTTCCACCGAGCTGGGCTTCCGGCTGGCCTGCGCCCAGGCTCTGCGCAACGGCCTGGAGCAGGGCAAATCCACTCTGTTGGAGCCGGTGATGAAGGTGGAAGTGGTGTCGCCCGAAGAGTTTGTGGGCGAGGTGATCGGGGATCTCAATGCCCGCGGCGGCTCGGTGGAGGCTATCGAACCCAGGGGAGCCACCAGCCTGGTGCGCGCCACGGTGCCTCTGCGGCAGATGTTCGGCTACTCCACGGACCTGCGTTCTTCAACCCAGGGCCGGGCCATATTCACCATGCAGTTTTCGCATTACGACCAGACCGAAAAAAAATAGGATATGCCGTGGGGGGATATTGCAATGCCCGCCGGAAGCGGGAGTCTGCGCGGGGCGTGGCGTTCATATGCGCCTGTTTGATCACTGAGTTGCTTTGCCGTCAAGCGTGCGAGCCGCCCGGAACCGGGTGCGGACCTGTTCCGGTCAGTCCCGGACCAGGGGCGGCTTTGGGAGCCTTTTAAGGTTTTGACTCCTCCGGTTTCTTCTTTTTCCCTTCCCGTTTCTTTTTTTCTTCATCCATTTCATTGAGCAACTTAATGGCCTGATTCTGTAGTTTGGGCTGGTCGCCCAGGGTGCGCGCCGCCTGATCCAGGTGGTAACGGGCCATCTTGAGATTCTTGCGCCCCTTAAAGGCCAGGCCGAGGTGCAATGAGGCCTCGGCGGTGCGTCCGGATTTGCCCAGAGCCACGCCCAGGTCGTAATGGGCCTGAGGCAGGTCCGGGTTTTTGTTCAACAGCCGCCTCAAGGTGAAGATGGCTTCGTCCAGATGGTTTTCCTGGGTCAGGCTCTGGCCCAGGGCGAGCAGGGTTTGCTGATCGCCCGGATTGGAGTTCAAGGCTTCATTCAGCAACTCCTGAGCTTTTTGCTGCTGGCCGAGATGCAGATAGCAGATGCCCATATCCCGGGTGATGCTGGAGTCATCCGTCCAAATGCCCGCAAGGCGGTGCATGCTTTTTAAAGCCATGCGGTAGTCTCCGGTGCGTAAACTCACCAGGCCCATGCCGTACAGGGCGTATGGGTCGCGGGGATTTTGGCGCAGTTCATTGCGGAAGCGGCTGCCTGCGGCATCTTCGTTTTCGTAAAGAGCGGTTAGCCGGGTGCGCACCCGCAAAAAACGGTGATTGTCCTGAGGTTTGGCAGTCAGGTGATCGCGGTAGGCCATGTTCTGTATGGCCTCCATGCGCTTTGGGCTGGTGGGGTGTGTCGTCAGATAGGGCGGCGGGGTGGCGTACATGGTCCTTTGCATCTTCCACAGGCGCAAAAAGGTGCGGGCCATGTCCTCGCCGTTATAACCGCACGAGGTCATAAGCTTATAACCGAAATAGTCCGCTTCCAGCTCGTCTTCCCGGCTGAAAGCCATGGCAGCGCCTTGGGCTCCGGCCATGGCTCCTATGGCTACGGCCTGGCCCAATTCCGGGGCTCCGGCCAGTGCGCCCAGCAGGACTCCGGCCAGCATTCCGGCCATGGCCGCCACCGACAGAGGCCCGCTTTGTCTCATGCGCTCCGCAATATGGCGGTAGTGCACGTGGGCCATTTCGTGGGCCATCACTCCGGCGAGCTCGCCTTCGGTTTCCATTTTTTCGATGATGCCGCGGAACACAAAGATATTGCCGGCCGGCAGGGCAAAGGCGTTCATTTCGCCTTTTTTAGCCAGATAAAACTTGATGTCAAAACGCGGGTCGTCCAGCTTCTTGATCAGTTTGGCGCCCACTTCCCTTAAATAGCTCACGCAATCGGGGTCGGTTGCCAGCTCAACCTGTTTCAGCACCTCGCGCAGGGCTTTTTCGCCCAGCTCGCGTTCTTTTTGCAAGGTGAGATCTTCGGCCCATCCCGTCTGCGGCATGAGCAGCAATAAGACCAGGATGAAGGATATGCACCTCATCACAGCCCGCCCCCCGATTCTGCGTGCGGCCCTGGCCCGGGAATGCGGCTTGTTTGTATTTTTTCTGCAATACATTATCTATATCCAGAGTATTGCCAAAGCCTTCACCGGTTATCAAGCCCGGGACGGTCCGCCGTGTGCTCACCGGGCGGATGGGTCTATTTGAACAACGGCGTCCCGGTCATTTCCGCAGGCTGAGAAAGATTCATCAGTCTTAGCAAACTGGGGGCGATGTCCTTGAGGGCTCCGGACTGTATTTCCTGACCAATGCGCTTGGGGTCGACCAAAATAAGCGGCACCGGGTTTTCCACGGTGTGAGCGGTATAGGGGCCGCCGTTAACAGGATCGATCATCTGCTCGGCATTACCGTGGTCCGCCGTCAAAAGGATGCCGCCGCCGGTTTCCAAAATGGCCGGGACAATAAGGCCAAGGCAGCGGTCCACGGTCTCCATGGCCTCCACCGCCGCCTCATAAACCCCGGTGTGCCCCACCATGTCCCCATTGGCGTAGTTGAGCACCATGAAGTCGTATTCACCCGTATCTAGACGCCGGATGACCTCGTCACTTACTTCCGGGGCGCTCATGGCCGGCTTTTGGTCATAGGTGTCAACCTCGCTGGGCGAGGGAATCAGCACCCGGTCTTCGCCCGGCCAGGGATCTTCCCTGCCGCCGTTGAAGAAAAAGGTTACATGGGCGTATTTTTCGGTCTCGGCTATATGAAGCTGTTTTTTTCCGGCCCGGCTCAGAACCTCGGCCAGGGTGTTTTTGATCTCCTGGGGAGGAAAGGCGGCCGGCACGCTTAAGTGTTCGTCATATTCGGTCATGGTGACATAGGCCGCCAGCTTGGGGCGCACCCCGGTGTCAAAGCCGTCAAAGCCCGGCTTGTTAAAGGCCCAGGTCAGCTCCCGGGCGCGGTCGGCCCGGAAGTTGAAAAATATCACCGCATCGCCGTCTTTGATGGTTGCCAGGGGATTGCCCGCTTCATCCAGCCCCACCGCCGGGGTGACGAACTCGTCATATTCCCCGGCTTCATAGCATTTCCGGATGTAGTCCCGGGCGTCAAGGAACTGGGCTCCCCGCCCCTCCACCATGGCCTGCCAGGATTTATGCACCCGCTTCCAGCGCTTATCCCGATCCATGCCCCAGTAGCGCCCTCCTACGCTGGCCAGGCAGGCCTGGGAGTGGGGGGCCATGAAATCCAGCATTTCCCCTATATACCCCGCGCCAGAGTCGGGCGGGGTGTCCCTGCCGTCCAACTGGGCGTGCAGGGCTACCTTGGGGGCTCCTTCGGCGCAGGCCAGCTTGATCAAGGCCTTTAGATGGCCCAGGTCGGAATGCACTCCGCCCGCGCTTACCAGGCCGATCAGGTGCAGGGCTCCGCCGGATTTCTTAGCCGCGCCGACGGCCAGGTTCAAGGCGGGGTTGTTGTTGATGCTGCCGTCTTCTATGGCCCGGTTGATGCGGCTGATATCCTGATACACCACCCGTCCCGCGCCCAGGTTCAAATGCCCCACTTCAGAGTTTCCCATCTGGCCTTTGGGCAGGCCCACGGCTTCACCCTGGCAGACAAGACGGGTGTGGGGGTATTTGGCGAACAGGGAATCGATGAACGGTGTGGCGGCTCCGCGCACCGCATTGCCTTCCACCTGGGGGCTGATGCCCCAGCCGTCCAGAATGATAAGTGCGGTAAGAGGCCTAGAATTCAAAGTCATCATCTCCCCAGTCTTCATAATGGGGTTTACTGTCCGGCTCCGGCGGAATCAGGTTTTCCAGCTCTTTGGCGTCGGGCTCCAGGCGGGGGGCGTCTCCCCACAGGGAATCCAGATCATAGAAATGGCGCACCGGCTCGTGAAATACGTGCACCACCACATCGCCGTAATCAAGGCACGCCCAGGTGCCGCCTTTCAGACCTTCCTCGCCCAAGAGCTTGACACCGGCCTTTTTCAGCACCCGGCGCACTTCTCCGGCTATGGCCGCGGCCTGACGGGTGGAACGCCCGTTGACCAGCAGGAAATAATCCGCATATCCGGTCAGCTCCGTCACCTCAAGCAGCACCAGATCCTCGCCTTTTTTGCTCCATGCCGCCGCGGCGCAGAGCATCGCTGTTTCTTTGGTGCTTTTGGGATGTGGCGGTCTTTTGCGCTTGTTTTTTTCGCCGCTCAAGATTGGCTCCTCAAATTTTTATAAAGACCCATACGGTTAATATAGTCCTCCACCGGCGGCTGCACAAGGTAGCGCAAGGAAAGTCCTTGGGCCGCTCTTTCGCGTATATCCGTGCTGGAGATGGACAAAAGGGTGGTGGGCACCCTACGGGCGCCATGCCCGCTGGGCAGGCGCACCCAGCCGTCCTCCGCCTGCCTGAAGTCCGGATGCAGCCGGTTGCGCATATAGTCCAGAAGCTCGCTTTGGGGGGATTTGGGCCGGGCCAGCACCACGAAATCGGCCAGCTCGAAAAGCTTTACCGGCCGGTTCCAGGTGTGCAGAAAGAAAAAGGCGTCCGCCCCGATCAGGAAAAAAATCCGTGCGTTGGGGTATTTCCCGGCCAGGTGGGTCAGGGTGTCTTTGGTGTAGCTGGGCCCTCCCCGGCGGGCTTCTACGTCGCTCACCTCAAAAAGGGGATTATCGGCCACGGCCAGCCGCAGCATCTCCAGGCGGTGCTCCACATCCGCGCCCAGATTTTTATTGTGGGGCGGCTGGGACACCGGCATGAGAATCACCTTTTCCAGATTCAGAGCCTCGGCCGCTTCCAATCCGGCTCTCAGGTGTGCGTTATGCACCGGATCAAAGGTTCCGCCGAAAACGGCCACACGCTCCTTATGGTTCATGCCCGCACCTGCCCGTCTCCCATGACTATGAATTTTTGGGTGGTCAGCTCGCTTAGGCCCATGGGGCCGAATGCGTGCAGCTTACAGGTGCTTATGCCGATCTCCGCGCCCAGTCCCAGCTGGCCGCCGTCATTGAAGCGGGTGGAGGCGTTCACCAAAACCACGGATGAGTTCACGGTATTCAAAAAGCGCCGAGCCCTGGCGTAGTCCGGGGTGACGATGCTGTCGGTGTGGTCCGAGCCATAGCGGGCGATATGCTCCATGGCCTCATCCATGCTGTCCACCACCTTTATAGCCAGAATCAAATCCAGGTATTCCGCGGGCCAGTCTTCTTCCGTGGCCGGGACCGCCTCACTTACGAGTGCGCAGGTGCGCTCGCAGCCGCGCATTTCCACCCCTTCGGCCTGCAAGGCCGCAGCCACCCGGGGTAAAAAGGTCTGGGCCTCATCGGCGTGCACCAGCATGGTCTCCAGGGCATTGCACACCCCGGGGCGCTGCACCTTGGAGTTGATGCAGATCTTGGCGGCCATCACCGGGTCCGCTCCCCGGTCCACATACAAATGGCATACGCCCTTGTAATGCTTCAGCACCGGCACCCGGGAGTTCTGGGCCACAAAACGGATCAGGCCTTCTCCGCCCCGGGGAATCACCACGTCCAAAAGCTCCTCCTGCTGGAGCAGGGCCAGGGTGGCCTGGCGGTCCGTGGTGGGGATCACCTGGGCCGCCGCCTGGGGCAGCCCGGAGGACTCCAATGCCTGGCTGATCAGCCCGGCCAGGGCCAGGTTTGATTTGATGGCCTCCTTGCCGCCCTTGAGCACCACCGCGTTGCCGGATTTGAGGCACAGCCCGGCCGCATCCACGGTCACATTGGGCCGGGACTCGTAGATAAAACCGATTACCCCGAGCGGTATGCGGGAGCGCCCCACCATGAGGCCGTTGGGCCTTTTGTGCATCTGGGAGATTTCACCCACCGGATCGGGCAGGGCGGCCACTTCGGCGAGGCCCTGGGCCATGGAGGCGATAACCTTGTCGCTCAAGGTGAGCCGGTCCAGCATGGCCGCGCTGAGCCCGGCCGCCTTTCCTGCCTCCAGGTCTTCGGCATTGGCGGCTTGCAGTTCGGCCTTGTGGCCGGTAAGCAGGCCGGCCAGGTTCAGGAGCATTTGATTTTTCTGCTCGGTCCCGGCAACGGTTAATATCCGTGACGCCTTTTGAGCCTCCTGGCACAGACCGGTGACTAGCGATTGAACAGACATGCTACGTTTTCCTCCTCTTCAGCTCCGAAGATGGCCAAGTTGTCCCGGTGAATAACCTCATCCTTGGTTTCATCGCCTAAAAGCTCGTGGATCTCCCCGGAATGCAGGCCTTTGATTTGTTCCAATTCCCGGCTGGAATAATTGCTGATTCCCACGCCCAAGATTCTTTGATCCGGACCCAGTACCCTAACAGTTCCGCCGGAGGGAAACGAGCCCCTGACCTTGCTGATGCCCACGGCCAAAAGGCTTTTGCCGCCCACGGTCAGGGGGGCCACCGCGCCCTGGTCCACGGTCAATTCTCCGTCCTGGCTCGCGGTGAAGGCGATCCAGTGCTTGCGGCTGGTGAGGGGGGCGCGCTTGGGGGTGAACAGGGTGCCCAGGTCTTCGCCCGCGTGCAGGCGGTCCAAAATGCCCTTCATAAGCCCGTTGGCCACAATGGTGTGCGCCCCGCAGCGGGCGGCCTTTTCGGCGGCCCGCACCTTGCTGAACATCCCGCCCATGCCCACCGCTCCGGGCTGGGCGCTGGAAAGCTGCAGCAGTTCGGGGCTCACCTGCTCCACCAGGGGGATGCGTCTGGCCTGGGGATTGACCCGGGGGTCTCCGTCCAGGACCCCGTTGACATTGGTCAGGTTGATAAGCAGTTCGGCTCCCAACAAGTTGGTCAGCATGGCGGCCAGGTTGTCGTTATCCCCGAAGCGGAGTTCGTTGGTGCTCACGGTGTCATTCTCATTCACCACCGGAATCACATTCCATTCCAAAAGGGTGTTGAAGGTGTTCTGGATGTTGATGTAACGCTCCCGGTGGGTAAGGTCATCCGCCGTAAGCAGGATCTGGGCGGCCAGACGGCCGTAATGGGCAAAGGATTCTTCATAGGCCTGCACCAGTCCGGCCTGGCCCAGGGCTGCTGCGGCCTGCTTTTCGGGCATGTTGCCGGGCCGCATGGGAAGCCCCACCTTGGCCCGGCCGCTGGCCACGGCCCCGGAAGAGACCAGCACCACCTGGCGGCGGTCTTGGGCCAGGCGGCAAATCTGGGCGGCCAGGGCTTCCACCCTTTCGCGGTCCAGTCCGTCGGGTTTGGTCAAGACGCCCGAACCCACCTTGACCACGATCTTTTTTGCAGTACGGAATATATCAGGCCGGTTGGTCATGCTGCTCTTTCCCCTCATCCAGTTCCGCCATGGCCTCGTAAATCGCTTGAATCAGTTTTTTGACCCCCTGTCCGGTCTGGGCGCTTATGGGGTATATGTCCAGCCCCAGAGACTCCACCTCTTCTTTGAATATGGGGTATATCTCCCGGGCGTCATCCAGGTCCAGCTTGTTGGCCGCAACCAGGCTGGCCCGCTGCCCCATGGCCCGGTCATAAGCCAAAAGCTCATCACGCACCGTGTTGAGGTGGTCAAGGGGGTCGCCCTCATGCAGGTCTATTACATAGATAAATATGCGGGTGCGCTCCACGTGTTTGAGGAACCGGAGCCCCAAGCCCGCGCCGCTGTGCGCCCCGGCCACCAGGCCCGGAATATCCGCCACCGTAAAGGGGCGCCGGTCTTTCAGCTGCACCACGCCCAGGTTGGGGGTGAGGGTGGTGAAGGGATAGTCCGCCACCTTGGGCCGGGCCCGGCTCATGGCCCGGATCAGGCTGGATTTGCCTGCATTGGGCAGTCCGATCAACCCCACCTGGGCCAGGAGTTTCAACTCCAGCTTTATGGTGCGCTTCTCGCCCGGCCAGCCCGGGGTTGATCTGCGGGGCGCCCGGTTGGTCGCGGTGGCGAAGTGCCGGTTTCCCAGGCCGCCGTCCCCCCCCGCGGCAACGACGACCTCCTGGCCTTCTTCGGTCAGGTCGGCAATCAACTCTCCGGTGTCTACATCACGGACCATGGTGCCCACCGGCACCCGCAGGGTCTTGTCCTCCCCGGCCCGGCCGTCTTTGTCCGAACCCTGGCCATGGGCCCCGCGTCCCGCCCTGAAGTGGCGCAGATAGCTGTGGTCCGCCAGGGTGGCTATGGAGGTGTCGGCCCGCAGGATGACGTTGCCGCCCCGGCCGCCGTCTCCGCCGTCCGGTCCGCCCTTGGGCACGAACCTGAGGCGCAAAAAACTCATGCACCCGTTGCCGCCGTCTCCGCCCGCCACCTCTATGACCGCTTCATCCACAAATCTCATGATTCACCAAACACCGGTTTGCGCCCGCCGCGAAAAAGCCGGATTCCGCCTGCCTGGCTGCTATCAAACCGCATTCCAGGCCGTATGTAACCAAAAAAATAAACGGCAGGACAGACGCCTGAAAATTATGGCGTCTGCCTGGCCGTTTAACTCCACCGGGTGCAAAGACGAAATAAAAGCTCCGTCTTGCCTGGCCTTAGCTGTTATGACTTTGGTCCGGGCCCCATGTCAGTACATGCTCCCCGCCGCTTAAACACAGCTACGCCCCCTTATAAAATACAAAGGGGGCGGTGAGAAATCCTGCACTAGGCGGGATATACGCTGACCCGCTTTTTGTCGCGGCCCAGGCGCTCAAACTTCACATGGCCGTCTACCTTGGCAAAGATGGTGTGATCCCTGCCGATGCCTACGTTCAGGCCGGGATGGATCTTGGTGCCCCGCTGGCGCACGATGATGTTGCCGGCTGTAACCGGACTGCCCTCGCCGCTTTTGACGCCCAGACGTTTGCCCGCCGTATCGCGGCCGTTGCGCGAAGAACCGCCTGCTTTTTTATGTGCCATGACTAGTCCCCTATCAGGCCTCGATGGCCTCTATGCGAACGGCGGTGTATGGCTGACGGTGACCGCGTTTTACGCGGTAGCCCTTGCGCCGTTTCTTTTTCATTACCAAAACCTTTTTGGCTTTGCCCTGCTCCAGAACTGTGGCCGCGACCGATCCCTCCAGATGGGGTTGTCCGATCTTGGGCTCACCTTCGCCGCCCACCATAAGGACCGGGCTCAAGGCGATTTTGTCTCCCACTTCACCGGTAAGCTTTTCGAACCGCAGCACCTGGCCCGGTTCCACCTTATATTGCTTACCGCCCGTGGCGATTACCGCGTACATGATTGGTTGCTCCTAAACTATCTATGAAAACGGGGTTTTGCCGCACAAAACCCTCCCGCGTCACACCGCGGGTGCACTTACAGCCCTAAACCCCACGAAACAAAACGCAAATATACGTAAGCCTGGCTCTGGTGTCAAGAGCCGGGCCGGAATAAATCCGGCCCAAACTTACCTGCTCAGCGGGCTTCTTTCAAGTACTTGAAGTAGTCTCCGTCCGTACTCAAGATAAGATCGCTCTTGCCCACCGGAACATCGCCATAGCTTTCCAGGGTTTTGAACAGGGCATAAAAATCCGGGTCCTGACCAAAGGACTCGCCATAAATCTCGGTCACCTGGCCGTCGGCTTTACCCTTGATCTCCTGGGAAGTCTTGTAGGCCTTGGAACGGATCGCGGCCAGTTCCTTTTGCATCTGGCCCAGTTTGCGCTGTTTGTCGGCCCCACCCTGGCTGCGCAGCTCGCTGGCGATACGCTTACGCTCGGAGATCATGCGTTCAAAGACCCGTTTTTGAACGTTCTCTTCATAGTTGAGACGTTTGATCTGGATGTCCAGAAGCTCGATTCCATACTTGGGGGTGAGCTGCTTGGCTTTGGCCTGCATCTGGGCCGCTATGGCATGGCGGCCTATCTTCACCTCTTCAAACTCGTAACCGGCCGAGCGCACCAACTGCTCCAGGTTGTGGTTGGAGATATGGTCGCGTACCACCGAATCGATGATATCGTCCAGGCGGCTCATGGCGCCACGGTTGGATGCCACGGTCTGCAGGAACAAAAGCGGTTTGGTTATGCGCCAGCGGGCGGTGGTGTCCACCCGGAGATATTTTTTATCGCGGGTGGGGATCTGGTTGGGCTTGCCGTCCCATTTTTGGATGCGTTTTTCAAATAGATGCACATCCTGAATAAAAGGTATGCGCAGGTAGAGGCCAGCTTCTTTGTAGGGCTCGCCAATCGGTTTACCGAATTGGGTAAGAATGGCCTGTTCGCCTTCCCGCACCACAAAGAAAGGCGGGCTGGCAATCAGGAACAATGCCACTATCACTACTATCACCAGACCGAGGTGGAAGGATTTCATTGCTGCACCGCCTTTCCGCCCTGGCCTTGGCCCCGGCCAAGATTCATCATGGGCAACAGCCCCTTCACATCTTCATCAACCACATATACCTTGGAGGCGCGTTTGAGGACTTTCTCCATGGCTTCAAGATAAAAACGCCGTTTGGTCACCTTTTCAGCCCGGCGGTATGCGGCCAGCACCTTGTTAAACCGGGTGGCCTCACCCTGGGCCCGGTTCACCTGTTCGGTGGCGTAACCCTCGGCCTCCTTGACCATGCGGTCGGCGTCGCCCCGGGCTTTGGCGATTTCCCGCTTGTAAATCTCGTCCGCTTCGTTGATCATGCGCTCTTTTTGCTGGCGGGCTTCGTTGACCTCGTTGAACGAAGGCTTGACCGGGCCGGGAGGGTTGACGTCCTGCAGCTTCACAGTGACCACCCGCACACCGGTCTGGTACTCATTCAAGAGCTCTTGCAGATTTTTTTGGGCCAGGGCCGCGACCCCCACACGTTCGGTGGTCAGAACCCGTTCGCCCAGCCGGTTGCCCACGATGGCCCGCATGACCGATTCGCTTAGGTCGCGGATGGCCGAGCGGCCGTCCACCACCTCAAAGAGCCATTTCCGGGGCTCGTACACCTGATACTGCACGATCCACTTGACCTCGATTACATTGAGGTCACCGGTGAGCATCAGGGATTCGTCCGCATAACCCTCTTCGGCAAAGCGGCTGCGCACCCCTGGGCCTATGCCCCGAAAACCGAATTCCTCTTTGAATACGCGGCCGGTTTTGACTAATATGGCCTGCTCTATACCCAAGGGCAGTTTGAAATGCAGGCCCGGTCCGGACTCGCGGACATATTGTCCGAATCTCAGTACCACGCCGGTTTCCTCGGGTTCCACTGTATAATAGGCAGAACTGCCCAAAACGAAAAACAGCACAATAAGGACCAGGATTCCCAGTCCTTTAGAACGTTTGAAGGAAGGCAGCCTCTTTTTTACCTCATCCAAGACCTGGTTCAGATCGGCGTTGGGTCCTCCCCCTGTTCCCTTGGGGGGCGGGGTCCAATCCATGGGCATGTCTAATCCCCTTTGATAAGATTAACTTAATTCTCTTTATTCCATCTGCTGAGTCTACCAAGAGGCGGCCAGCCAGGCAAGGTATGGAGCTCTG
The DNA here is from genome assembly GCA_963675675.1 of Desulfarculaceae bacterium. Classification (GTDB taxonomy): domain Bacteria; phylum Desulfobacterota; class Desulfarculia; order Desulfarculales; family Desulfarculaceae; genus Dethiosulfatarculus. Next base: position 3,301,053 of record OY776512.1, on the reverse strand, counting down.
CCGCTCAATATTATTAAAGCCGCAGTTTAAATCCAGGTTCCCGTCCGGTTGCAGAGTTCGCGTCCATTTGGAGATGCGTTAAGCTTTACCGCCTCTGTTTTTCCCGGGTTCCTTTTTGATCGCTTTGGCGGCGCTGAACGCGATCACACCAAGCCCCAGGATGACTCCCAGCACCCACGCATTGCGGTAGTAAAGGTCCAGCCACGGGCCGATTATGTAACGGGTCGCAAGACAGGCCACCGCGCCAAAAGCCATACAGCGCGCAAGAGCCGTGCCGGAGATCTGCAGGGTGGCTTTCAGCTTGTCGCTGTCCACTTCTGCAGGGCTCTTCAGACCCTCCCGCCAGGGAGCGAACTTGAGCAGCAGCAACATGCCGGGGATGGCCAACAAGGTGCAGAAGATGAAAAAGCCTTCCCAGCCCATCATTTTTGCCAGATACCCGGCCGGAGCCGAGGCCACGTCGCGCGGCACCGCCATGAAACTGGTGAGCAAGGCGTACTGGGTGGCGGTAAAGCGCTTGTTGGTCTGGGCGGCCATAAAAGCCACAAAAGCGGCGGTGCCCATGCCGCTGGCCAGGTTTTCAAATGCAATAACCGCGGTAAGCATGGTGATGGATTGACCCACATAGGCGAGCCAGGCGAATCCCGCGGTGGAAATCATCTGCAAAAACCCGAAAACCCAAAGCCCCCGGGCGATGCCGAACCAGACCAGCAAAACGCCGCCCAGGGCTCCGCCGCCGATGGTGGCCCAAAATCCCCACAGCTTGCCTATGACGCCGATCTGGGTCTTGCTGAATCCCAGGTCCAGGTAAAACGGCATGAGCATGCTGGCCGCCATGGCGTCACCCACTTTGTAGAAAAAAATGAATGCCAGCATGATGACGGCCCCCGGCCTGGCGAAATACTCAAGAAAAGGGGCCAGCACGGTTTCACGCAGCCCCCTTGGGGTGTCTCTTTCCACGACCGGCTCCGGGGCCAGCAAAGTGGTTATTACGCCCACCCCCATGCAGGCGGCCATTATCAGATAGGTGGTGGTGTAGGAGCCAAAATAATCGGCCATGATGAGGCCGCCCGAACCGGCCAGGAGCATGCCCACCCTGAAGCCGTTGACGGCCAGGGACGAACCCAGGCCCAGCTCGTTATCCGGCAAATCCTCCCGGCGGTAAGCGTCTATGACAATGTCCTGGCTGGAGGCGCAAAACGCCACGGCCAGGGCTGCATAGACCACCAGCCAGGGCACCAATACCGTGTTGTCCTTGGCGGCCAGGGAGAATTGACCGGGTTCGTATTGAGTGAGAGCGAAAGCAATGCAGGCAATCGAGCCGGCCAAGGCAAGCTGGATAATCAATAGCCAGCCCCTGCGGCGGCCCAAAAAGGGCATGGAGATGCGGTCCAAAAGGGGCGCCCAGATGAACTTGAAATTGTAGGGCAGCGCAACCAGGGTGGTGAAGCCGATGACCGTAAGGTCCGCCCCCGCATCGCTCAACCAGGCCTTGAGCAGATCTTTGAGCAGCAAAAAAGGCAGGCCAGAGGAAAATCCCATCACAAAAGCCACCACCATACGGCGTATGGTGGGGAGTGTGAAGCGGTTGCCACTATTTATGCTGGTCATGGGCGCCTCTTCCGGCCGGTGACTTGAATCCGCCCACCGAGTGTAGGCATTCAGGCCCGCCGGTGGCAAGCCAAATCTCTAATAAGCGCAAGACCTGTACCTGAGATGACAAAACCCCCGCATGTGCCGGACGGGGGTTTGGGTGGATTGCTGTTTTTTGATCTGCCTTACGAGACTTCCACGATTTCGAGGGTGCGCAGGCCGCCGGGGGCCTTGAATCTCACCTCGTCGCCTTCTTCTTTTCCGATCAGAGCCTGGGCGATGGGCGAGGTGAGCGAGATGCAGCCCTGGGCCGGATCGCTTTCGGCCGGTCCCAAGATCTGGTAGGTGGTCTCATCCTCGGTATCCACATCATAGACCGTTACCTTGGCCCCAAACACCACCCGACCGTCGGGGGCCGGTAAAGGGTGCACTATCTCACAGGTTGCCAAGAACTCTTCCAGTTCTGAAATCTTGGACATAATCACCGCCTGGCGCTCCTTGGCCGCGTGGAACTCCGCGTTTTCACTAAGGTCGCCGTGCGCCCGAGCTTCGGCAATCGCCTGTACGTTGGCCGGGCGCTCCACCTTGCGCAGGTGCTCCAGTTCTTTCCGGAGGCGCTCATGACCCGGTTTTGATATTAGTTGGCGTGACAAGGTTCAATTCTCCGCTTGAATCCTTTAGTGGCATATTGCCCGCAGGCTTAGTGCGGGTTCATCAAAAATATATCGGGCCGGTGACCAGCGTGAGCCAGCCCGGCCTGGGTAGAAATTATAACAGCACATTGACCGGCAAACAAACCCAAGCGCTTTTTATTGCTCAAGATCGTGAACTTGTAGTGGTGCCGACCTGGTGGTATACTACCCCAGTTCTAGACAAGGCCTAGCCTGAGGCTATGCCCTAACTTGTTCTATTGGTTTGATTTTTTTGCCGCACCCATTTTTTTGGGGCGAGGCTGGGCTCGTGAAGGTAAAAGTAGAGGATATCCCCGAAAAGGGGCTGGAGGTCTCTTTTGAGGAGACCTCTTTTACCCCGCAGGAATTGGGGCCCCAGGTGACCCCGGGGCCTGTCGCCGTCAAGGCGTCTTTGAAGCTTATGCGCAGACCGGGATTGGTGCAGGCCCAGGGTGAATTTGCGGCCAGCCTGGAACTGGTTTGCTCGCGCTGCTTAAAGCCGTTTGCCCGGACCGTGACAGGCGGGCTTGATGTGGTATTTTTGCCCGGGCCGCAAGAGACCGGTGACGAGGTGGAGCTGGAAGGCGAAGACCTGGACGTAAGCTTCTACACCGATGGCGAGCTGGATTTGAGCGGCGCACTCAGGGATGAAGTGACCCTGGCCTTGCCCATGGCCCCGCTCTGCCGGGAAGACTGCCGGGGGCTGTGCCCAGCATGCGGCAAACCGAGGGATGATGGACCCTGCACTTGCGGTAAAAATGAGTCTGATCCCCGCTGGGCCAAGCTTGCCCGGCTGAAGATACAGTGAGTATGAAAAAACGCCTCGCCTAAAGAAACGGAGGCGAGCTGATGTTATTCAAGGAGTTTACAAATGGCGGTACCCAAAAAAAGACAGTCTAAGTCCCGCGGCCGCAAACGCCGCTCACATGACGCAATTTCCCTGGCCAACCCCTCTGCCTGCCCCAACTGCGGGGAGCCCAAGATGCCCCATAGGGTCTGCCCCTCCTGCGGGCAGTATAAAGACCGTCAGGTAGTGGCCCAGGAAGATTAGCCAAAAGGCCGGTTATGCGCATCGCCCTTGACGCCATGGGCGGAGATCTGGGGCCAGGCGCCGTTGTTGCCGGCGCCATCCAGGCGCTGAAAAAAGGCCCCAGTGATCTGGAACTGATCCTGGTGGGACGCTCTCCGGAGATTGAGCCCCACATAAAGGAGCAAGGCGCTCCCAGCCGGAGACTTGAACTGGTTTACGCGCCCGATGTGGCCGGGATGGCTGACAGCCCTTCCTATGTGGTGCGGAATCTGCCCGGGGCCAGCATCAAGGTGGCGTTCGGGCTTCATGCCAGCGGCGAGGCCGATGCCGTGGTCAGCGTGGGCAACTCCGGAGCCACCATGGCGGTGGGCATGCTTTCTTTGGGACGGCTGCCCGGCCTGGACCGCCCGGCGGCCGCGGCCGTGTTTCCAGGCCTGAAAGCCCCCACCGTGGTGCTGGATGTGGGAGCCAACATGGACTCAAGCGCCCTAATGCTGCTTCAGTTCGGGTTCATGGGCTCGGTATATGCTGAGTGGGCACTGGGTTTCAAAAAACCCAGTGTGGGCCTCTTATCCATAGGGGAAGAGGGCGGCAAGGGCAACAGCGTGGTCAAGCGGGCCTATGACCTGCTTAGAAACAGCCCTTTGAACTTTGCGGGCAATATAGAAGGACGCGATCTTTTTTCCGGCGATATTAATGTGGTAGTGTGTGACGGCTTTGTGGGAAACGTGTGCCTGAAGCTTGCCGAGGGCCTTTTGCGTTCTTATAACCAGCTTATGCGCTCCGAGGTGCTGGACACCCCGGCGGGCATGCTGGGCGGGCTTTTTTTGAAACCGTCCTTCAAACGGCTGGCCCAACGCATGGATCATGAGGCATACGGCGGGGCCCCGCTTTTGGGTTTGAACGGGGTGGGCTATATCTGTCATGGCAACTCGCGGCCCAAGGCCATAGCCTCTGCGGTGCGCATGGCGACTGAAAGCGTAAACGGAGAGGTGACCACAAGGCTCAGCCAGGGCTGGGACAGTTACAGCGGCTCCGCATATAATCACAAGGATGCACCGCAGCAGATTGATTAATAAGCGATACGGCCAATAGACGCCGGGCTGCAAGCCGTTAAGGTTTGAAGCCAAGCTTGCCCAGGGTGATACTGGAAGCAATAAATCAGGGAGGGACGGAAGAGCATGGATTATTTTCTCACCGAAGAACAAGAGATGATACGCGAACTGGCCCGGCAGATCGCCGAAGAGCGCATCAAGCCTGTACGGGCCCACTATGACGAAACCGGTGAGTTTCCCCATGATCTGATGAAAACCATGGCCCAGGCGGATCTGTTCGGTTTGATTATGCCCGAAGAATACGGCGGCCTGGGCGGCGGCTGTATGGAGCAGGTCGTGGCGGTGGAGGAGCTTTCCCGCGCCTGCCTTGGCATATCCACCACCTATGCGGCCACCTTCCTGGGCTGCTTTCCCATTTTGCTGTACGGCTCCGAGGAGCAAAAAGCCAAATATCTCCCGCCGCTGGCCAGCGGTGAAAAGTTGGGAGCCTTCGCGCTCACCGAATCGGCTTCGGGCAGCGACGCCGGTTCCATCAAAACCGAGGCCCGCAAAGAGGGCGATGAATATGTGCTGAACGGCGCCAAGCAGTGGATCACCAACGGCGGCGAGGCCGGGATCTATACAGTGGTTGCCATCACCGACCGCAGCAAGGGACCCCGGGGCGCTTCGGTCTTCATCCTGGAAGACGGCGACCCCGGTTTCAGCTACGGCAAAAAGGAAGATAAAATGGGCATCCGGGCCAGCGCCACCCGGGAGCTTATCTTTAACGAATGCCGCATCCCGGCGGACCGCATCATCGCCCGTGAAGGCATGGGCTTTATCGTGGCCATGCGCACCCTGGACATGAGCCGTCCCGGGGTGGGCGCCCAGGCCGTGGGCCTGGCCCAAGGCGCCTTGGATGAAGCCGTGGCTTTTGCCAAGGAGCGCAGGCAGTTCGGCAAACCCATCATCACCTTCCAGGCCGTGGCCCACATGCTGGCGGACATGGCCACCAGCATAGAGGCTGCCCGTTCTCTGGTTTACAGTGTGGCCCGCTTCGTGGATTCAGGGGCCAAAGGCATCTCAAAAGTTTCGGCCATGGCCAAGCTTTTCTCAACGGACATGTGCATGAAGGTCTGCACCGATGCGGTGCAGGTCATGGGCGGCCACGGCTACATGAAGGAATATCCGGTTGAGAAGATGATGCGCGACGCCAAGATCCTGCAGATTTACGAAGGCGCCAACCAGATTCAGCGCAACGTCATCGGCCAGGAGCTGAACAAAGAGTACGGGCTCAAAAAATAGCGGGTTATAAAAAAACTTTCCCTTTGGCCCGAATGCGGGGTTGGATGTTTTGGGGAAATGCTCGCATGCATTGGGAGCATGCTCCATTTTTATAAACGCCCGCCTGGGCCTTGAATCAAAATGTTGTTTTCAGGCAACCTGGAAAATGGAAACCTTGAAATGAAAATAGTTGTTTGCGTGAAACAGGTGCCGGATACGGCCCATGTCAAGCTTGACCCCGAGACTCACACCCTCAAGCGCGAGGGGGTGGAGTCAATCTTGAATCCCTTTGACCTGTTTGCCCTGGAAGCCGCGCTTCGCATCCGCGAGGAACTGGGCGGCGAGGTGCACGCTGTGACCATGGGCCCGCCCCAGGCCGCGGACGTGCTCAAGGAGTGCATAAGCTACGGGGTCAACGAGGGGCTTTTGCTGAGCGACCGGGCCTTTGCCGGAGCCGACACCTGGGCCACCACGGCCGCCCTGGCCGCCGGGGTGAAATATTTGGGCGGAGCGGATCTGATCATCTGCGGCAAGCAGGCCGTGGACGGCGACACCGCCCAGGTGGGCCCGGGCCTGGCCCGGCGCCTGAACCTGCCCCATGTGGCCTTTGTCAAGGCTCTCAAGGAGATCAAAGAAGACGGCCTGGTGGTGGAACGCCAGATGGATGACGGCTATGACGTGGTCAAGCTGCCCCTGCCCGCCCTGATAACCGTGGTGCGCGAGGTGGGCGAGCCCCGGCCTCCCAGCCTCAAGGGAAAGATGCGGGCCAAAAAGTATCAGCCCGCCGTGGCCGGCGTCTCCGAGCTGGGGCTTGACCCCAATGACGTGGGCCTGGCCGGCTCTCCCACCCAGGTGGTGAAGGTTTTCGCGCCCCAGGCTTCCGGCGAACGCGAGATGCTTGAAGGCGGCAACCGGGAGATGGGTGAAAGCGTGGTGCAAAAGCTCATCGACAACCAAGTCATTATGCTGGGGAGCTGATACCGTGGGCGTGATTATAGATAAGGAACTTTGTACCGGCTGCGGAGCCTGTGTGGATGAATGCCCCTTTGAGGCTTTGGAGCTGATCGACGATATAGCGACGGTGAACGACAGCTGCACCCTTTGTTCGGCCTGTGTGGATGTGTGCCCGGTTGAGGCCATCTCCATGCCCCAAAAGGAGCAGGACGATTCCCAGGCCAGGGAGGCAAGCGGCGTATGGGTGTTTGCCGAATGGCGCGAGGGCGAGCTGCCCGAGGTGGTGCCCGAGCTCTTGGGACAGGCCCGCCGCCTGGCCGCGGACCGCGAATGCGAAGTAGGCGCGGTGCTTCTGGGCTCCGGCCTGGACGGGGTGGCGGCCGAGCTTTTCGCCATGGGCGCGGATGTGGTTTATCAGGCCGATGATGAGCGGCTGGCCCGTTTCAACGACGATCTTTATGGTGACGTCATCAGCCGTCTGATAAAGGAGCACAAGCCCGAAATCGTGCTGGCCGGAGCCACGGCCATTGGCCGCTCCCTGATTCCCAGAGTGGCCACCCAGGTTGGAGCCGGCCTCACCGCCGACTGCACCGGCCTGGCCATTGACCCCGAAACCGGGCATCTGTTGCAGACCCGCCCGGCCTTTGGGGGCAACATAATGGCAACCATCGTGTGTCCTTCCTCCCGTCCCCAGATGGCCACCGTACGGCCTCGGGTTATGAAAAAAGGTGAGCGCTGCGAAGGATTTGCAGGCAGGTTAATTGAAGTCGGCCTAAACGGGGATCAAGCATCCGCCAGCCAAGTGCTTGAAGTGGTCAAGCTGGTGGACGAGCAGGTGAACCTGACCGGCGCGGAGGTCATCGTGACCGGCGGGCGCGGGCTGGGCGCCGCCGAAGGATTTGATTTGGTGCGCAAGCTTGCCACGGCCCTGGGCGGAGTGGTGGGCGCCACCCGCGGCGCGGTGGACAACGGCTGGATCGGCCACGCCCATCAGGTGGGCCAGACCGGACGCACCGTGGCCCCCAAGCTGTATATCGCCCTGGGCGTATCCGGAGCGGTGCAGCATCTGGTGGGCATGCAGGGCAGCGAAACCATTGTGGCGGTGAACAAAGACGCATCGGCCCCTATTTTTGATGTGGCTACATATGGCATTGTGGGGGATGTTTACGAAGTGGCCCAAGCCATGCTTGACAAGCTTGAGGCGGTGCGCAGCTAGACGATTTTTTGGACTTGGGCGGGGTAGCTATCTGTTATCGCTGCCTTAAGTCTTATTGATTTAAATAGTTGTGAATTCCCCCCCGCCTCTAGTATGGTGTTTAGGTGCCTTTTATGGGGGGGTAACCGGCTGGGGCGGAGGGCTGCGGCGCTTGACAAACCGGGCCTTGTTAAGGTAGTACCGCCCGGGATGACCGGTCCAAAATGAACCGGGGCGGCCGGGTGTTCAAGACCGGGCCGGAATATGGCCGGAGCCGCCCGATAACGGCAAGGAGATATTGGTGAGCGGAGAAAAAATGGTATCCTTGGTGACCGGCGGATCACGGGGCATAGGGCGGGCCATATGCCTGGCTCTGGCCAAACCCGGTGATGTGGTGGCTTTCAACCACTTTGACCCGGATGACTCAGCCGCTGATGAAACCATAAGACTATTGCAGGAAAAAGGCGCGACCGCCGAAGGCAAGAAATTCGACGTGAGCGATCCGGAGGCGGTGAAACAGTATGTTGATCACCTGGTGTCCACCTATGGGCGTCTGGACAACCTGATAAATAACGCGGGCATCACGATGGATGCCATGATGGTGCGGATGAGCCTGGAGCAGTTCGAGCGCGTGATCAAGGTGAACCTCACCGGCGCTTTTGTCTGCAGCCAGGCGGCGGCCAAGATCATGATGCGCCAGCGCAGCGGCTCCATAGTGAATATTGCTTCCGTGGTGGGGCAGACCGGCAATTTCGGCCAGGTCAACTACAGCGCCAGCAAGGCCGGACTCATGGGGCTGACCAAAAGCGCCGCCAAAGAGCTGGCCGCCCGCAACGTCAGGGTCAACGCCGTGGCTCCGGGTTTCATTGAAACCGAGATGACCAGGGATCTGCCCCAAAAGGCGGTCGATGCCATGATGGCCATGATCCCCATGAAGAAAAGCGGCCAGCCCGAGGATGTGGCTGACGTGATTGCATTTTTATGTTCAGATAAGGCCCGCTACCTGACCGGACAAGTAGTCCATATCAGCGGCGGGATGTATATGTAAGTTAAACCGGTCCCGAAAAACCTGGGGCCACGAAAAAAACCGCATGGGAGTAAGTTAACCATGAGCGAAGACATCAAAGCCAAAGTCAAACAGATCATCTGCGAGCAACTTTCAGTTTCAGAAGAGGACGTGGTCCCCGCCGCCTCTTTTGTGGACGACCTGGGTGCCGATTCTTTGGACCTGGTAGAAATGATTATGGCCATGGAGGAAGCCTTCAACATCTCCATCGCCGATGAAGAAGCCGAGCAGATCAAATCTGTGCAGGACGCTTGGGACTTCATAGAGAAGCAGAGCAAGTAAACGGGCTTTTTGATTACAGTTTGGTGCGCCTTGCGGCCGCCGGGTGGTCAAGTGCTATCTCCCGGTGGTCGTTGCATCATGATGGGCTGCAAAGATTAAAAGCATCAACCGTTTTGTGAGGAGCTTATAGTGCAGCGGCGTGTCGTTGTAACCGGCGTGGGGCTGGTAACGCCCCTTGCCACCGGAGTCGAGGAAACTTGGAGCCGCATTCTCAAAGGGGAAAGCGGTATTGACCACATCAAAAGTTTTGATGTTTCGGGGTACAAAACCCAGATCGGCGGTGAGGTAAAGGACTTCAAGTCCGAAGACTGGATGCCTCAAAAGCAGATCAAACGCCTTGACCGCTTTATCCACTTCGGCGTGGGAGCCTGCCGCATGGCCTGGCAAATGGCCGGGCTGAGCGACCCTTTGCCCCATGAAATGGGGGTGAAGGCGGGTACCATCATCGGAGTTGGTCTGGGTGGGTTGCACACCCTGGAAGAAACCGCGGCCCAGATAGCGGAAAAAGGCCCCCAGGCCAGGGTGAGCCCCTTTTTCATTCCCAAGCTGATCGGCAATATGGCATCGGGAGAGGTGGCCATTGAATTTGGCCTGAAGGGGCCCAATTCTTGCGTGGTGACCGCCTGCGCGGCGGGCTCGCACTCCATTGGCGACGCCATGCGCCACATCAAGTACGGAACCGCCGACATCATGGTGGGCGGCGGCGCGGAAAGCGTCATCACCCCCATCACCCTTTCGGGATTCGGCTCCGCCCGGGCGATCTCCACCCGTAATGACGAGCCCCAAAAGGCCAGCCGTCCCTTTGACCTGAACCGCGACGGTTTCGTCATGTCCGAAGGCTCGGGCATCATGGTGCTGGAAGAGCTCAACCATGCCCTTGAGCGCGGGGCAACCCCCATGGCGGAGGTTGTGGGCTACGGACTGACCGGCGATGCCTATCATATGACCGCCCCCCACCCGGACGGTGACGGTTTTATACGCTGCATGCAGATGGCTTTGGACGACGCCGGAATGGAACCCGCGGATATCGACCACATCAACGCCCACGGCACCAGCACCGGACTGAATGACGCCCTGGAGAGCAAGGCCATTGCGGCGGTGTTTGGGGATCATGCCTATAAGATCGGGGTGAGCAGCACCAAATCCATGATCGGCCACATGCTGGGCGCCACCGGCGGAGTGGAAGGGGTCTTCAGCGTCCTGGCCATAAGGGACCAGGTGATGCCTCCCACCATCAATTATGAGACCCCGGACCCCGAATGTGATCTGGATTATGTGCCCAACGTGAAGCGTGAAGCCAAAATCAATGCGGTGCTTTCCAACTCGTTTGGTTTTGGGGGCACCAATGCCAGCTTGATATTCCGGCAATACAAGGACTGAGGTAGACCTTATGCACATTGCAGTGGGCAGCGATCATGCAGGCTTCAAGCTGAAGGAGGCCATCAAGAAATACCTGGCTCAAAAAGGGCATGAGGTGGAGGATGTGGGGACCCACAGCGATGCATCCACCGATTATCCCGATTATGCGGCGGGTGTGGCCAAGGCCGTGGCCCAGGGCCGGGTTCCCGCCGGAGTCCTGGTTTGCGGCTCCGGAGTCGGCATGTGCATGACGGCCAACCGCTTCCGGGGGGTGCGGGCCGTGCTGGCCCCCACCGTGGAACACGCCCGGCTGGGACGTTTGCATAACAATGCAAACGTGCTTTGCCTGGGCGAGCGCCTGACCCCCAGTGACCTAGCCTTTGAAATCCTGGACACTTTCTTGAGCCAAGAATTCGAGGGCGGACGCCACCAGAAAAGGGTGGACAAGATCGACAGTGTGGCGGGAGGCTAGCCTTTGAGCAACCAGCGCCCCGGCAAGGATGAATACTATCTGAACATCGCCCGGGAAGTGGCCAGGCGGGGCACCTGTCTGCGCAGGCACTACGGGGCGGTGGTGGTTAAAGATGACCAGATAGTCTCCACCGGCTATGCCGGGGCTCCCCGGGGGGTGGCCAACTGCGTTGATATAGGCACCTGCCTGCGCGAGGAATTGCAGGTGCCGGCAGGGCAGCGCTATGAGCTTTGCCGCAGCGTTCATGCTGAGATGAACGCCGTGATTCACGCCGCCCGCTCCCAGACCCTGGGGGCCGCCTTATACCTTTCCGGTGTGGAGGTGGCCACAGGCGATCCCATCGAAAGGCCCGAACCCTGCCTGTTGTGCCGCCGCGTGATTATCAACGCCGGAATCGAAAAGGTTGTCATAAGGCCCAAGGGCAAGGGTATAATCCACCTGGACCCGAAGGATTGGGTGGAGGCGGAAAACCAGGCGGCCAAGCGCGGGCAGGCGGCTCCGGAAACGGTTTTGGGGCAAATCGGGATCAAGCTGGGAGGTGACTCGTGAGATGTCCGTTTTGCAATTACACGGATAACAAGGTGGTCGATTCCCGGGTCAGCAAGGATGCCTCGGTGATCCGCCGCCGCCGCCAATGCTTGAAGTGCGATCAGCGTTTCACCACCTATGAGCGGGTGGAGGAGCTGGAGACCTATGTAGTCAAGCGGGACGGCTCCCGAGAACCCTTTGACCGGGCCAAGATCGAAAGGGGCATTATGCTTTCCTTGCGCAAACGCCCGGTGGATTTGAAGCTGGTTGAGGATTTTTTGGACAGGCTGGAAACCAGCTTTACCGAGAACAACCGCCGCGAGATTCCGGCCCGGGACCTGGGCGAGACCGTCTTGAACTGGCTGCGCGAGGTGGATGACGTGGCCTATGTGCGTTTTGCCAGCGTATACCGTGACTTCGGCAGCGTGGACGAGTTCATGACCGAGCTTAGAAACCTGATGGCCAACGGTAAAAACCCTATTTAGTCCGCAGACGCTATGTCCTTTACATCCCAAGAAACCAGGCAAGACCGGCGCTTCATGCGTCTGGCCCTCAATCAGGCCCGCAAAGGCCTGGGCCGCTCCTCGCCCAACCCGGCCGTGGGTGCGGTCATCGTGAAAAACGGCCAAGTGGTGGGCCGGGGCTTTCACAATAAGGCCGGGACCCCCCATGCCGAAGTGCACGCCATGGCCCAGGCCGGGGAATCGGCCAAGGGCGCAACCATCTACAGCACCCTGGAGCCTTGCAACCACACCGGGCTGACTCCGCCTTGCAGCCGGGGGATATATGCGGCGGGCATAACCCGGGTGGTTTATGGGGCCAGCGATCCCAACCCCAAGGCCCAGGGCGGAGGCGAATGGCTGAAAAACCGGGGGGTGGAGGTGCTGGCCGGGGTGCTGAAGGAAGCCTGCGAGGAAGAGCACCGCTTTTTCCTCACCAGCGTTACCAAGGGCCGGCCCCATGTGCTCCTGAAAACGGCGGCCACCCTGGACGGCAAGACCGCCTCCCATACCGGGCATTCCCGTTGGGTGACCGGAGAGGCCAGCCGGCGCTATGTGCACAGGCTGCGCAACTGGCTGGACTCCATATGCGTGGGCAGCGGCACCGCCCTGGCAGATGATCCCAGCCTGACCTGCCGCATACCCGGCGGTCGGGACCCTTTGCGCGTCATTGTGGACACCGGGCTAAGGCTTCCCCCCACGGCCAAGGTGCTGGACCCGGAGGCGGGCGGGGGGTGCGTGGTCGCCTGCGGCGAGGATGCTCCGGCTGAACGCGAAAAGGCCCTGACGGATGCCGGAGCCCGGGTGCTGCGCCTGCCCAGAGCGGAGGGAGGGGTGGACCTTGACGGCTTGCTTGTTGAACTGGGCAAGCTGCGCATAACCAGTCTGCTCTTGGAGGGCGGGGCCGGGCTGGCCTGGGGGTTTGTGCGGGCCGGGCTGGTGGACGAGGTAATGTATTTTTTCGCGCCCAAGCTGATCGGGGGGAGTCAGGCTCCATCCATGCTGGGTGGTCCGGGTTTTGATAAGATGACGGATGCGGTGCGGCTCAGCAAGCCCTTGCTTCGCAGGCTGGGTGATGATATACTCATGTATAGTAAAATTATTCACTGACACCGGCCTGCAGCCTGCCCGTACATCAAGCGGCCCATAACTATTTCTCTCAATGTCTGGAGGAAGCTCATGGGTAATCCTTTTTGCTGGATGGAACTAATCACACACAACCTGGACGGAGCCGTAGATTTTTACAGTAAAGTGTTTGGCTGGGAAATCAGCGACATGCCCGGATCTCCCATTCCGTACAAAATGGCAAACACCGGTAAAGAGCCCGGTGCGGGGATGATGTCCACCCCGGAACCGGGTATCTTTACCTGCTGGACCGCCTATATTGAGGTGGATGACGTAGACGCCATGTGCGAAAAGGTGGCCGGGGCCGGGGGCAAGGTATGGAAAGGCCCCCAGGATGTGCCTGGAGTTGGTAGATTCGCGATTGTCTGCGATCCCCAGGGAGCCTACTTCGGGCTCTGGCAGTGCCTGCAAAAATAAACCAATGCCCCGGCCGCCGCTTGGCGGCGGCCGGGCGGGCCAAGGATGCATCATGTTTACCGGTTTGGTGGAAGGCTTGGGTCAGATTGTACGGTTGGTCCCCCAGGGGCCGGACGCCCGGGTGCTGATAGCTCCGCCCTGGCCAGTGAGCGAGGCGGTTGTGGGCGAATCCGTGGCCGTGGACGGGGCCTGCCTCACCGTGACCAAGCTGGAGGGCCAGGCCTTTTGGATGGATGTATCCGCGGAAACCCTCAGCCGCACCACCCTGGGCGGCCTCAAGACCGGCGTCCGGGTGAACCTGGAACGGGCCATGCAACTGGGCGACCGCCTGGGCGGGCACTTGGTCACCGGCCATGTTGATTGCATCGGCACAGTCGCCAGGCTCAGCGACCACGGCTCGTCGGTGCTGCTGGAGATTGAAATACCTCCCGAACACCTTCAATTTGTGGTGGAAAAGGGATCGGTGGCGGTCAGCGGCGTCAGCCTGACCGTCAATCAGGTTTCGGATACCGGTTTCAGCCTGAATATCATCCCCCATACCATGAGTGAAACCACCCTTCACCTTGCCAAGCGGGGCGGCTCTGTTAATATTGAAACCGATCTGATTGGCAAATACGTGGCCAGGCTTCTGCCGGGGGGGGCCGAATCCGGACAGGCTGCGGATTCCGGCGGCTCCCTCAGCGCTGAAGACTTGAAACGTATGGGATTCTAATAGTTTAGCAGGCTATTCCCCTGTTGCTCACACGCTTCGGGACGGCTGTTCCCGGGCGTGCTTTTTATGCTTGCAGCCATGCTTTGGGGTAGTTAGCTTTTGTGCATACCCCTTTACCCTTTCTCTAAGGAGAACATCATGCCCGTGGCCACCATTGAAGAGGCCATCGAAGATATAAAAGCCGGAAAACAAGTCATCCTGGTTGATGACGAAGACCGGGAGAACGAAGGCGATTTGACCATGGCCGCAGAGCTGGTCACGCCCGCTGATATTAATTTTATGGCCACCCATGGCCGGGGGCTCATTTGCCTGAGTCTGGACCCGCCCCTGGTGGATAAACTGCAGCTCCCCATGATGACCGCCAACAACGAGGCCTCCTACGGCACCGCCTTCACCATCAGCGTGGAAGCCCGCCATGGCGTCACCACCGGAATTTCCGCCGCAGACCGCGCCCATACCATAAAGACCGCCGTGGCCGATGACGTGACCGCATACGACCTGGTAAGCCCGGGACACGTGTTCCCCTTGCGGGCCCGCAGGGGCGGAGTGCTTTTCCGCACCGGCCAGACCGAGGGCAGTGTGGACCTGTCCCGCCTGGCCGGATTAAAGCCCGCCGGGGTGATCTGCGAGGTCATGAAGGACGACGGCACCATGGCCCGCATGCCGGACCTGGAGGTGTTTGCCGAAAAACACAACCTCAAGATCGTGTCCATTGAGGACCTGATCGCCTACCGCATGCGCAATGAAACGTTTGTGCATCAGGTGGCCGAAGCCAATCTGCCAAGTGAAAACGGTCATTTCAGAATAGTTGCCTACCAAAACGAAGTTGACGGCAAAGAACACGTGGCCGTGGTCAAGGGCGAGTTTGGGCCGGACGAACCGGTTTTGGTGCGGGTGCACTCCGAATGCCTTACCGGCGATGTGTTCGGTTCCTTGCGCTGCGACTGCGGCGACCAGCTTTCCGGCGCGCTCAAGCGTATTGATGAAGAGGGCAAGGGCGTTTTGCTCTACATGCGCCAGGAAGGCCGCGGCATCGGGCTGTCCAACAAGATCAAGGCCTATCAGCTTCAGGACGAAGGCTGTGACACCGTGGAGGCCAACGAACGCCTGGGCTTCCCGGCGGACAAGCGGGACTACGGCATCGGGGCTCAGATCCTGGTGGATTTGGGCGTGGGCAAAATGCGCCTCATGACCAACAATCCCAAGAAGATGATCGGCCTGCAAGGCTACGGCCTGTCCGTGGTGGAAAGGGTGCCCATCGAGATTCCGCCCTGCCCGGAAAACGAAAAATATCTGCGCACCAAATGTCAGAAGCTGGGCCATCTTCTCCATCTGCCCGATTAATCGGCGGCGCACAAAGCTGCCCGCCTGATCCAACTGCGGCGCGGGGCGCTTCGCTGAAAAAGGCTCACATGCGATATTAGGCATGCGGCGGTTTTTCAGTTAAGCGCCCCTGTTATGCTTGCCTAGGAAAGCATCTTTGAGCGCAGCTTTGCATTTTTGTAAATCGTCTAGAATTAATATGGGTTTATATTCTCCGGTTGTTTGTTATTATTGGTCCAATCAATTGTTTTTATAACCCGAGAGGGGACAGACATGGCCAAAACTATAGAGGGAAAGCTGACCGCCCAGGGCATGAAAGCAGCTCTGGTGGTGGGCCGGTTCAATGATTTCATTTCCGCCAAGCTTATGGAAGGCGCCATAGACACCCTGGTGCGTCATGGGGCTGAAAGTGACGATATATCCGTGATTTGGGTGCCGGGAGCCTTTGAGATTCCGGTGGTGGCCAAACGCCTGGCCGCCAGCCACCGCTATGATGCGGTCATCACCCTGGGTGCGGTGATCCGGGGCAGCACACCCCACTTTGATTATGTGGCCGCCGAAGTGAGCAAGGGCGTGGCCTTGGTGAGCATGGAAACCGGGGTGCCGGTGATATTCGGAGTGCTCACCACGGACAGCATAGAGCAGGCCATCGAACGGGCCGGCACCAAGGCGGGCAACAAGGGCGCGGACGCTGCCATGGCCGCCATGGAGATGGCGAGCCTTTTAAAACAGCTTCCCGATCCGGCCTGACATGGGTGAACGCAGGCAAAGCCGTGAGCTGGCGTTAAAGGTGCTCTATCAGATGGAGTACAGCCATGCCACGGCGGGTGAAGCGCTTTCGGTCTTTGAATCCAATTTCAAAGCGCCGGAACGCCTGTGGAAGTACGCCCGGGGGCTGGTTACCGGTATCGGCATGCACCTTGACGAATTGGACGCCAAGGTGGAGTCTGTGAGCCGCCGCTGGAAAATGTCCCGCATGGCCCAAGTGGACCGCAATGTGCTGCGCATTGCGGCCTACGAAATGCTTTTCAGCGAGATACCGCCCAAGGTGGCCATCAGTGAGGCCGTGGAGCTGGCAAAACGCTATAGCTCCGAAGAGGCTCCGGCCTTTATCAACGGGGTGCTGGATTCCCTATTGGCCTCTCAGCAAGAGGCAGACCCGGAGTCCGAGTAGGCCGGGGGCAGCCATGTCAGCCAGTCACATCCCAAAAGATAAGCAACTGCAAAATAAATCAACTAATTACAGCCCTTTGCTCATCGTGGTCGCGGTGAGTGAAGAGGCTGATCTCATCATCCCCCGGCTAAAGGAAGTGGTTCCCATTGGCGGCCGCAGGGCTTATTCAGGCGCCATCGGGAGGCTGGAAGTCCTGCTGATTATAAGCGGCATGGGGGTGGTGAATGCAGCCAGCGCCTTGACCGCGGCCCTGGAGAATAATCCCCGGATTAAAGCGGTGCTCAACCTGGGCTGCGCCGGGGCTTATGCGGAGTCCGGCCTGCAAAAAGGCCAGGCCGCCCTGGCTGACCAGGCGGTTCACGCCGATTCCGGGGTGCTGACCGCTGACCGTCTGTTTGGACTGGAGAAGATCGGCCTGCCCCTGGTGCATGAGGCTGGGGGGGATGGCCTGTTCAACCGCCTGCCGGTGGACCGGAAATTTTGCGCCAGCCTGGCCGGAGCCAATCCGGGTATCAAGCAAGGGGCCTTTGCCGCCGTGAACCAGGTCAGCGGAGATGCTTCCACCGCGGCCAGGGTCAGGGAGCGCTGGGGGGTGATCATCGAAGAGATGGAAGGCGCCGCCCTGGCCCAGGTGGCTTTGCACTATGGTGTGCCTTTTGCCGCGGTACGGGGTGTGAGCAACATCTGCGGCGCTCGCGATCTTGATGTCAAGGCCGGGGCCCAGGCCGCCCAGCGGGCCTTCATAAGGTGGGGAGAAAACCTGTGACCCGCTCCATAAAGTTTGGCTATTCCACCTGTCCCAATGACACCTTTGCCTTTCACGCCCTGATGCACGGTCTGGTGCAGGCCCCGGGCCTTAGGCTCAGTCCGGTTCTGGCTGACGTGGAAGAGTTGAATCGCCGGGCCCTGAGGGCGGAGCTGGAGCTGAGCAAGCTTTCTTTCCATGCCCTGGGGCATCTTTTGGATAAATACGCCCTGCTGCGTTCCGGCTCGGCTTTGGGCCGGGGCTGCGGCCCGCTTTTGATCTGCCGGAGCGGTGATGAGGGCCAGGACCTGAGCGGGGCGGTGATCGCGGTGCCCGGCAAGCTGACCACGGCCCATCTGCTGCTCAGCCTGTATCTGGGCGGAGCGCCCCGGGTGCGGCCCATGGAATTCAGCCGGATCATGCCGGCGGTCAAGGCGGGCGAGGCTGATGCCGGACTCATCATCCATGAAGGCCGCTTCACCTACCGGGATTACGGCCTGGCCGCCATACGGGATCTGGGCGAATGGTGGGAGCGGACCAGCGGCCTGCCCATTCCGCTGGGCTGCATTGCGTTGCGCCGGGATCTGGGGCCGGAGGCGGCCCGGGTGCTGGAAACCGCACTAAAAGAAAGCATCAGGTACGCCTGGCGGCATCCCCAGGCCAGCCGGGAGTATGTATTGCGGCATGCCCAGGAGATGGAGCCCGAAGTGGTGCAGCAGCACATAGACCTGTATGTAAACCATTTCAGTGAGGACCTGGGCCCGGAGGGCGCGGCGGCGGTGGAGGATATGCTGAGGCGGGGCCAAGCCGCCGGGTTGTTTGATATGGGCGGAAATAATTTGTTTATTTAGAGTTGTCAGTACATTATGCAAGCACGAAAAAACCGGCCCATGGCCGGAATAAAAGGGACGTGAGGGCGGCTGACACAACGAGGCGCAAGGACGGTGAGTATAACGAGGCGCGGGGATGGCGATCCGGCCTGGCCGCATGGCGCAGGCCCACCCTGATTTTTCGTTAAATTACGGTGTCAACCAATGAACCCACCTTGGTCTCATAGGTCTCGAGCAGGACGTCAGGGGGCGGTTCTCCGCCGGCTGCCATTTCGGCCGCCGGGTCGTTGATTTCAGTGGCAGGCTCTGTTTCCTCGGGCCTGGGACTGGTCTCCATCTGTTCGACCGCCACGGCGTCCATCTCGGACGGGGCGTTCTCCACCGCCTCTTTCGGGGCGGCTGACCCCGTATAGGAGGTCTGGTAATAGCTGGATGAGGCCGGATCGAATTCAATGCCCATAATTAAACTCCTGCAATCATAATTTTAAGCTTATGCCGCATACTTGTCAATGCCCGGATGCTAGGTTATATTTGCAGGGCAGGTGGGGTGCAGTTCCCCGGATAACCAAAGAACCGGCCGGGCGCGCAGGCCAAAACCAGCCCGTCCAGAGCCGTAAACATTACTATGGGTTCATACGTGGCCCGCTAGACAAAGGAGGAAAAAGGCTTGGAACCAGAGCCGCGACGAAGTCTCTTGGACCGAATAAAGTATTTGGTTAGGGGCAAACACACCTCCAGCCAGGAGTTGGAAGCCGAAATTCAGGGATTGGTGGACCAAGGCGAAGCCCAGGGCATTCTGACTCAGCGCGAAGGCGATATGATTGAAGCCGTGCTGGAGCTTGATGATTCCACCGCCAGCCAGGTCATGGTCCCCCGCACGGACACGGCCATGGCCCCGTCCTCGGCTACTATTGGCCAATTAATTGATATAATAGTCGAATCAGGCCATTCCCGCATCCCGATCTATAAAGATAATCCAGACAACATAGTGGGGCTGATATACGCCAAGGACCTGTTGGCCTATTGGGGTTCCCAAGATGGCCAGCTGGAGCTTAGCCAGATCATGCGTCCGGCCTTTTATGTGCCGCCCGCAATGCCCCTGGATCAGCTTCTGACCGCATTCCGGCGCAAAAAGGCCCATCTGGCCGTGGTGGTGGATGAGTACGGAGGCACCGCCGGCGTGGTGAGCATGGAAGACGTGCTGGAAGAGATCGTGGGAGAAATCGAGGACGAATACGACCAGGAAGAGAGCCTTTTCCAGGAAGAGGCAGACGGCTCCTTGGTGGTGGACGGACGCATGGAGGTGGATGACCTGGCCGATATCATGGAGGTTGAACTGCCCGAGTCTCTGCCCGAAGGCAACTATGAGACTGTGGGCGGCTTTATCACCACCTTGCTGGGCAGGGTCCCCCAGCCCAGAGAAGAGGTTTGTTACGGCCCGGTGCGCATGCTGGTGCGTGAAGCCGATGAGCGCAAGGTCACCAAGGTGCAAGTGATGCGCGAGGTCCTAGCGGCGCAAACGGCCACCGAATGAACCTCATAAGATACCTGCACAACATCCGGCCAAGCTGGCCCCAGATCGGTTTGGGAATGCTGGCCGGGGCACTTCTGTCTTTTGCCTATCCCCCCATGGAGCAGATATGGGCCGGTTTTGCGGGCCTGGTCATTCTGGCCCGCCTGACCTGGAGCCTGAGCCCGGGCCGGGTCTGGATGTGCGGCCTGGCCAGCGGCATTGTGCTGCGCCTGGCAACCCTGTACTGGCTGATGGCCCCCATGACGGACTATGGCCAGGTGCCCTTCAGCCTGGCGCTTTTGCCGCTCACCCTGTTCAGTTTCGTGCTGGGCTGCTTTCACGGCGTCTGGGCCGCCCTGGTCAGCTATTTGCGGCAAAAGGGCCTAAGCCCCATACTCACCGCTCCCGTGATCTGGGTGGCCTCGGAATGGATTCAAAGCTGGATATTGACCGGTTTTCCCTGGCTGCCCCTGGGTCAGGCCTGGCTGCCGGTTCCGGCTCTATTGCAAAGCGCTGAGATCTGGGGAGTGTTCGGGCTCTCCGGTCTGGTGGCGCTCTATTCAATGCTGGCCGCACGGGCCAGCCTGTGGCCCGGGAAGCGTCCGGGCAAAAAAGAGGCCGCGGCGGCCCTGGCCGCATTGCTGCTGGTAGCCGGAGCCTATCTGTGGGGGGACATGCGGATCGGCCAGGTGCGCAGCCTGAGCCAGGCCGCGCCCAAGCTTACGGTCAGTTCGGTGCAGGGTGATGTATTCATCCCGGATATGTGGGACGAAAAAAAGAAACTGCCCATTGTGATGGATCATGTGCGGCTCAGCGTCGAGGAGTCCAAAAAGGTCACAGAGCGTCCCTGGCTTTTGGTCTGGTCGGAATCCGCCGCGCCGTTTTTCATGGTGTCCGAGCCGCAAAAAACCCAGCCCATGCTGGATTTTGCCCGGCAGCATAAGGCGGCGGTGCTGGCCGGAACCATGGGCAGCGTTTATCTGGACCAAAGCAAAAAGAAGATCGGCATAACCAACCGGTCTTTTCTGGTGGATGACAAAGGCCGGGCCGCGAGCTTTTATGACAAGGTGCACCTGGTGCCTTTTGGCGAATACGTGCCCTACAATTACATATTCTTCTGGGTGCGGGCCGTGGCGGCGGTCAGCCAGGATTTCAGCCCTGGAAAAGAAGGATCGGTGATAGATTACGGGCCCGCCAAGCTGGGGCCTTTGATCTGCTACGAGTCCATATTTCCCGAGCTGGCCCGGGAGCAGCATAAACGCGGGGCTCTGCTCATGGTGAACCAGACCAATGACGCCTGGTTTGGCCGCACCGCGGCCAGCCGTCAGCACATGAGCCATCTGGTGCTGCGCAGCATAGAAAACCGCACCGCCTGCGTGCGCTCGGCCAACAGCGGCATCTCGGGCTTCATACATCCGGACGGCAGCATCAGCAGCCCCACCGGGCTTTTCGTAAAGGCGGTGGTCACCGAAAAGCTGCCCCTTATGAAGATCGACACGGTATACACGGCATACGGCCATCTGGTGGGGCCCGTGAGCCTGGCCCTGGTCTTGGGCCTGATTCTCATTGGTTGGCTGAAAGGCCGCAAAAAGGCTGTATAAGCGGGAGCATGAAGGATCAGGCAGATTACTCGAGCCTGGCCATCCGCCTTTATAAACAGCACTGTAATATCACGTTCGTGGTTGCTCTTATCCTGATGGTTTTCATCCCCGTAATATGGTGGAGAGTATTAAAAAAAAAAGGCCGAACGGGCAAACCAGGGCAAGGTTTTCAGGCAAGGCGGAGCTCTCTATTGACTAATCAGCCCCAGCCCGCCATATTTTGATTTCGGGTTTGGCCCCCTTCAGGAAGGATGGGTAGATGTTTGAAGAACTGAAAGAAGAACTGATCGGATTGCGTAAACGTCTGGATCTTCTCGGGGAGCATCTTTGACCCGGCTGGCAAACAAGCCCGCCTGGGCGAGCTGGACAAGATCATGGCCAAGGAAGGCTTCTGGGATGACCAGCAATCGGCCAAGGTGGTGATGAAAGAACGAGCTGAACTGGAGCAGGGCCTGAAAACCCATCAGCGCATGCAGGGCGCCATGGAAGACGCCGAGGTGCTTTTGGAACTGGCCCTGGAGGAAAACGACTCCGATTCGGCCAAAGAGGTTGAAGCCAGCCTGGGCGAGCTTGAGGCGGGACTCAGCCGCCTGGAATTCGCTCGGCTTCTGGGCGGTCCGGATGACGGCCGGGGCGCTATCTTGGCCATCAACGCCGGGGCAGGGGGCACAGACGCCCAGGACTGGGCCGAGATCCTTTTGCGCCAATACACCCGCTATGCCGAACGCCAGGAATATGAAGTGAAGCTTTTGGACCTGCAGGACGGTGACGAGGCGGGCATAAAAAGCGCTACTTTGGAGGTTGACGGCATACAGGCTTACGGCATGCTCAAGGGCGAGGCCGGTATTCACCGCCTGGTGCGCATCAGTCCCTTTGACTCCAACCACCGCCGCCACACCTCCTTTGCCTCGGTGCAGGTGTCCCCCCAGGTGGATGATGATATAGAGATCGAGATAAAGGATGGGGATCTTCGGGTGGACGTGTACCGGGCCAGCGGCGCGGGCGGCCAGCATGTGAACAAGACCTCTTCCGCGGTGCGCCTCACCCACCTTCCCACCGGGGTGGTGGTGCAGTGCCAAAACGAGAAGAGCCAGCACCGCAACAAAGACTTGGCCATGAAGGTGCTAAAGGCCCGTTTGTATGAGCTCGAAATTCAAAAGCGGGAGGCCGAGAAAAAAGAGCAGCATGACGCCCAGCAGGATATAGCCTGGGGCTCCCAGATACGCTCCTACGTCCTGGCCCCTTACCGCCTGGTCAAGGACCACCGCACCGGCGCGGAAATGGGCAATGTGGACGCCGTGCTGGACGGCGATCTGGATAAATTCATTCAGGCCTATCTGATCTGGAGGGTCGACCGCTAGATATCAAGCGCAACTCAGCATTAAAGACCTTTCCGGGCCCGGCCCGGAAAGGTCTTTTTGGTTCATATGAAACCGTGGCCGAAGCAGGGCGGACCGGGCGGCGATTGCGCCCGCATCCGGTGGCCGCCGGTTTTTTGGATGCCCAGCCGGTCAGAAGGTGAAGACCTTGGACTCCTTGGCCAGATTGATCAGGGTCACGCCGGTTTGCAGCTCCGCCCCCTTTACGAATTCCGCGGGGTCCATGAGGCGGTTGTTGGCGCAGGGGGTGCACACCATGATGGGGGTGTCGTGCTCGATCAGATAGTCCAGATAGGGTTTCAGCTCATCGGAGGTGGGAGCCTTCACGTGCTCGGCGGCCCCGACCCGGGCGAAGATCACCCCATCGTCGACCAGAAACACCACCACTTCGTTGCCGTCTTCCTTGGCCAGTTTGGCGAACTGGAAACAACGGGTGGCCCGGGTGGGGTCTTCCAGGCCCCGGCTCAGTACAAACAGAAATTTGGCCATTTAATTCACTCCAGATATGATTGATTACATAAGCCCATATGCTATAGGGGTTTGTTATTATCCCCGGGCGCTAAAGTCAAGCAAAGATGTGCCGAATTGGGCCAAGCCGGGCGGAATCCAACCGGCCCGGCATGGGCGGACAAAGGCATGAGTATTGATTTTCAGCCAGTATGAGGGCCTGTTATAAAGAAAGCCCGTTCCGGCTTGCGGCTTATGAACGGCATCCGAGAAGATGCAATCCGGGCAAGATGCTTGCTAGAAATCCCCGCCCAGCACCGGCTCCACCGTGGACGAGGGCACCACCTGCCGCACCGCATCGTTAAGCTCTGCCGTGGCCGCCACCCTGCAGTTGGAAGGCAGGGCCAGGATTGCCACGCCCTTGTCCGGCACATTGAGCTGCAGCATGACCCGCACATTGCCCGGATGTCGTCCCAGGGCCTGCTTTAAAAGAACCAGGCGTTCGCGGTCCATACCCTGGCTGCCCAATTTTATCATCAGCCGGGTGGTCTGGAGCTGGGAGGCCTGTTCCAGGCTGTCTATCTTGTTGGCCTTGATCTTGACCCCGCGTTCGTCTTTATCTATCTCGCCCTTTACAAAGACAGGCTGCTCGGCCTTCAGCACCTCGGCGCATTCCGCATAGCATTTGGGGAACACCACCAGTTCCACGCTGCCCTTCAGATCCTCCAGGCGCACAAAGGCCATGCGGTCGCCCTTTTTGGTGATCTTCTCCTTGACCTCGGTGGGCAGCCCGGCCAGAGCCACTTGGCTCTTGTCCGCTATTTCAGCCAGGCTGGAAGTGTCATACGAGGATATGCGCTTGATATCATCCTTGAAACGGTTGAGGGGATGGCCGGTGATATAAAAACCCAAGGCCTCTTTTTCATATTCCAGGGTTTCTTTTTCGCTCCACTGGGGAATATTGGGCAGCTCGTGGGCGGAGTCCTTGGCCGGGGCCGCCTCCACAAAGGCTCCGAACATGGAGGCCTGGCCCGATTCACGGTCCCGGCCCATCTTCTGGCCCTGCTCCAGGGCCTCGTCTATCACCGCCATCAGCTGGGCCCGGTGGGCTCCGGTGGAATCGAAAGCGCCGCACTTGATCAGGCTTTCCAAAACCCGGCGGTTGACCTTCCTGAGATCCACCCGCTCGGTAAAGTCGTAGATATCCTTGAATTCGCCGTCTTTTTCGCGGGCTTCCAAAATGGAATCCACCGCTCCCTCGCCCACGTTCTTCACCGCCGCCAATCCGAAACGGATTGCCCCGGCCTTGCGGGGCACGGTGAACATCTTGCCGGACTGGTTGATATCAGGCGGCAGCACCGAATGATTATGCTCGCGGCACTCCGCCACGTGGGCCATGACCTTGTCCGAGTTGTTCACCTCGCTGGTCAGCACGGCCGCCATGAATTCCAGGGGATAATGGGCCTTCATGTAGGCGGTCTGGAACGAGATCAGGCCATAGGCCGCCGAGTGGGATTTATTGAAGCCGTAACCCGCGAACTTGGCCATAAGCTCGAATATGTCGTCGGCCTTTTGGGGGTCTATCTGATTTTCCTCGGCCCCGGACATGAAACGCACCTTCTGGCCGTCCATTTCCTCCTTGACCTTTTTGCCCATGGCCCGCCTGAGGATATCGCCCTCCCCCAGAGAGTATCCGGCCAGGATGCGGGCGATTTCCTGCACCTGCTCCTGATAAACGATTACCCCGTAGGTTTCCTTGAGAACCTTCTCCAGCTGGGGCAGGGGATACTCCACCTTTTTGCGGCCGTGCTTGCGGTCCACATAATCGGTGACCATGCCCGATTCCAAGGGGCCGGGGCGGTAAAGAGCCACCAGCGCGATAATGTCTTCGAAGACCTCGGGCTTCATGCGGACCAGAAGCTCCTTCATGCCCGAGCCCTCAAGCTGGAATACGCCTGTGGTGTCGCCCTTTTGCAAAAGCTCGTATGATGCCGGGTCTTCCAGGTCCAGGCCGTCCAGGCTGAAATCGGGGTCGTGGTTCTTGCGCACCATCTGCACGGCCAGATTAAGCACCGTAAGGGTCCTGAGCCCCAAAAAGTCGAACTTGATCAGCCCGGCCTTTTCCACGCACTTCATGTCGAACTGGGTTACGGTTTCGTCCTTGCTGCCTTTATACAAGGGCACGATGTCGCTTAAGGGCACATCGCCGATGACCACCCCGGCCGCGTGGGTGGAGGCGTGGCGGGGCAGGCCCTCCAAGGAGCGGGCTATCTCGATGAGGTTTTTGACCGTGGGATCTTCATCCATGCGTTCGGTGATCCTGGGCTCCATCTTGAGAGCCTTGTCAATGGTCATTTTCAGCTCATCGGGCACCAGCTTGGCGATCTGGTCCACTTCATTGTAGGGAACCCCCAACACCCGGCCCACATCGCGCACCACGGCCCGGGCCTTCATGGAACCGAAGGTGATGATCTGGGCCACGTTCTGCTTGCCGTATTTCTCGCTTACGTAGTCCAGCACCTCCAGACGGCGGTCCATGCAGAAATCCACGTCGATATCAGGCATGGACTTGCGCTCTATATTCAAAAAGCGCTCAAAGATAAGGCCGTAGCGGATGGGGTCCAGATCGGTGATGCGCATGGAAAAGGCCACCAAAGAACCGGCGGCCGATCCGCGCCCGGGCCCCACCGGCACCCCGTGGTCCTTGGCCCAGTTGATGAAGTCGCTCACCACCAGAAAATAGCCCGCAAAGCCCATTTTCTTGAGCACATCCAGCTCGTACTCCAGACGTTCTTCATAGACCGCCTTGTCGTACTTTTTGCCCAGGCGGTCCTTTTCGGCCAGGCGCTTGACCAGGCCATCCCGGGCCATGCGCTCCAATACCTGCTCCGCGGTTTCACCTTTGGGCAGGGGATAGACCGGGAAACGCAGATTGCCCAAGGGCAGTTCGAATTCGCAGCGCTTGGCTATGTCCAGGGTGTTTGCATAGGCCTCGGGCAGGTCGGGGAACAAGAGCCCCATTTCATCGGGACTCTTGAAATACAGCTCCGGGCCCATGCTCATGCGGTCGGTGTCGGCGACGAACTTGCCGGTCTGGATGCACAAAAGCGCATCGTGCGCATTGTGGTCCTCGCGCTTCAGATAGTGGCAGTCATTGGTGACCACCATGCCCAGGCCAAGCTTGTTGGCCAGCTCGATCAGGCCGGGGTTGATCTTCTTTTGTTCGGGGATGCCGGAGTCTTGCAGCTCTATGTAGAAATTTTCCGGACCCAGGATGTCCGCATACACCTTGGCCGCTTCCTCGGCCTCTTCCGGGCGGTCGTTCATCATAAGGCGGGGCACCTGGCCCTGCAGGCAGGCGGAAAGACCGATGAGCCCCTTGCTGTTTTGGCGCAGCAGCTCCAGATCTATGCGGGGTTTATAGTAAAAACCCTCCAGATACCCCATGCTTACCATGCGCACCAGGTTCCGGTAACCCTCCAGGTTCCGGGCCAGAAGCACCAAGTGATAGGCTATCACCTGGCCGGGCTGGCTCTTGTGCTCTTTGCGGTCGCCGGGGGCCACATAGCATTCGCAGCCGATAACGGGCTGCAGACCGGCTTTTAAGGCGTATTGATAGAAATTCACCGCACCGAACATGTTGCCGTGGTCGGTCATGCAGACCGCGGGCATGTCAAGTTCCTTGGCCCGCCTCATGAGGTCGGGCAGACGGATGGCGCCGTCAAGCAGGCTGTAGGCGGTGTGGGTGTGCAGGTGTACGAAAGGAGTGCTCATTTAGTTCATCTGGGTAAAGCTGAGGGGCCGGGTCATAATCCGGCCGGTTTTAAAATTACGCTGCCCAAAGACAAAACGGCCGGTCACCTCACCGTCTTCGGGATCTTTATATATAACATACACCCGGTCGCCGGTGCGCAGATCCAGCTCGCGGGCCAGTTCCCGGCGCAGGTCGCCCACCAGGTCGTCTTGGTAAACGAACATCAAGGAAGCCAGACCGGGGCCGCAGTCCCGGGCGTCATGCACGCTCAGCCAGCGGTACATGCCCGCGTGGTCCCTGCTTTCAATCAGGTCAAACGATATCCAGATGCGGTCCCGCATTTTCGTTCTTCCCCCCTGATTGCGGTTATCTATTCAGCAGCGCAGCCAACGCAGCCCAGAGACGCTTTCTGAGCCCCTCCAGATATACGGCTTCGCTGTATGGAATCATGGCCGTGTCCCGATGCTTATGGCGCTCCGGCTCCAGCTGGAGGGCGAATGAATTGACCTGCCGCTGCCAGAACCAATCCGCGGAGCACAGTTGAATATTACCAGGGTCGAGCTGGGTTATCCTGCCCAAATCCGCCAAAAGGCCGCGCCCGGCCGGGCCTTGGTCCAGGCACAAGGCCACATAGGCGATGCGGTATTTGACTTGTGCAATACCTTCGGCCCCTTGGGGCAGGGGATCAAGATTGTGCTCATCGGCCTGGCCGGGATATAAAAAATGCCCATAACAGCATTGCAGGGTGAAGCAGTGGGGCAGGCGGTTCAGCGCGGCGATGATCCCGGCTATGGGCGCATCTATTTCAGCCTCGGCCAGGCCACTAAGGGCGGCCCGGCGCTGGGCGGCAAAGTCAGGATTGGAAACGAAGGGGCGTATGGGGGCGAAGGTTTGCATGGGAATGAACAACCTGCATTTTTAAGTTCAATGACTCATTATGCCGGACTGACAGTCTGTTTTGAAGTGATCAATTGCATTATTATTTTCTGGATTTATGTTAGGTGTAACTTGACAGGCTACACAAAAGTACCTATGCTTAAATAATGAAAATCCGCAAAGTTAAGCATAAGGGGTTGCGTAGGTTCATGGAGAGCGATGATTCTTCACGGCTGCCCCCGGAACATATTGAGAGGATTCGAAACATAATATCTTACTTACAAGAGATGTCGGATATTGATGAACTGAAAGCAATTCCCACCTGGCGGGCTCATCAACTAACCGGCAGGCGTAAAGGCTCGTGGAGCCTGACCGTGTCCCGAAACTGGAGACTCACTTTTGTTTTTGATGATAAAGAAAACCAAATTATCAATCTCGATTATGAAGATTATCATTGAGGAGTTTTAAAAGATGACCAGCATGGCCCGGCCCAGCCATCCAGGGCAGTTCATCAAGCAGGAGATCATAGAACCGCTTGGTTTGACGGTGACAGACGCAGCCAAGGCGCTGGGGGTGGCCCGGCCCACCCTGTCCACCCTGCTCAACCGGCATGCCTCCCTGTCGCCTGGAATGGCATTAAGGATTGAAAAGGCGTTCGGGGTCAAGATGGACACCCTCTTGCGCATGCAGACCGCCTATGACATCGTGCAGGCGCGAAAAAGTGAGAATAAAATTCAAGTGGAAAGATTTAGCATTTTATAGCCGCAACTAAATCGGACGTAGAGTGTTTCGGGGCGGCGCTATGATGCAGTCCAATACAAATATCAACCCGCACCCGAAAAGGCCCGTGATATCGCCGGTCTTAAGGCAGCTTCCAGTTTAATCATATTCTCTATGGCTTTATCCTGATTTGCATCCCGGTTTTGTAAATCATCCAATCCACCAACATTTGGGGGGTCGAATTTTATCAAACAGTATGAAGTGTCAGTGCAGCCGTACCAATTCAGATCTGAGCCTAAACGTTTTTCAATTTCCGAAGATTGATCTTCAAATGCCTCGAATATATCGTAACGGTCTATACCGCTGATGCTGAGCTCCACCCAGGTAAGTTCTTTGGTTACCGCATATACCCATCTAAGGTTTGGCGCATATCTGTCCTTTGCTTTAGTGAAATTGCCTATGCGTTGTGTTGTATATTCTTCATGTAAATCAGTCCTCTTTAAAGCCTTGTCATGGAGGTTTGTCCAAAAGTCCCTGCGGGTTGGGTTTGTAATGTCCGCTATGGTCAATTTCTTCTTCATTTTTCCCCTCCACAAACTAAATGAATATTATCCCCTACTCCCACTCTATAGTCGCCGGCGGTTTGCTGCTGATGTCCAGCACCACCCGGTTGACCCCTTTCACCTCGTTTATGATTCGGCTGCTGATGCGGGACAAAAGCTCATAGGGCACCCGGGACCAGTCGGCGGTCATGGCGTCCACGCTGTCCACTATGCGCAGGGCGATGGCGTCTTCATAGGTGCGGAAATCACCCATGACCCCCACTGACTTTATGGGCAGAAGCACCGCGAAGCTCTGCCATACCTTGGTGTAGAGGCCGGCTTTGCGCATCTCCTCCAGCACGATGAGGTCTGCCTCTCTGAGGGTGTCCAGGCGTTCCTTGGTCACCTCGCCCATGATGCGGATGGCCAGGCCGGGGCCGGGGAAGGGCTGGCGGCTTACGATGGATTCGGGCAGGCCCAGCTCCCGGCCCACCTCTCGGCACTCGTCCTTGAAAAGCTCCCGAAGGGGCTCCACCAGCTTCATGCGCATATGCTCGGGAAGCCCGCCCACGTTGTGATGGCTTTTGATCACCGCGGAAGGGCCCTTGAAGCTCACCGACTCTATGACGTCGGGATACAGGGTGCCCTGGGCCAGATAATCCACTTCGCCGATCTTGGCGGCTTCTTCTTCGAATATCTCTATGAAAGTGTGGCCGATGATGCGGCGTTTCTCCTCCGGGTCAGAGACTCCGGCCAATCTGTCCAAAAAGGTCTGGGCCGCATCAACCACGATGAGATTCAGGCCGAAGACCTCGCGGAACAGCCCGGCCACCTCGCCCACCTCTCCGGCCCGCAACACCCCGTTGTTCACGAATATGGAGGTCAGGTTTTTGCCGATGGCCTTGTGCAGTAAAAGCGCCACCACCGAGGAATCCACCCCGCCAGAAAGCGCGCAGATCACCTTTTTGCCCGCCAGGCGCTCCTTGAAATCCGTTATGGTGGCGTCGGCGAAGTTGTGCATGGTCCAGGTGGGGCTGCAGCCGCACTCGCTCAATACAAAGCTGGCCAGCATGGACGCGCCCTGGGGGGTGTGGGCCACTTCGGGATGGAACTGCACCCCGTAAAGCTTGCGCCCGGTGTCGCCCATGGCGGCCACCGGCGAGTTCTCGGAGGTGGCCAGGGGAACAAAGCCCGGGGGCAGCTCCTCAATGCGGTCGCCGTGGCTCATCCAGACCGTCTGCTGGTCTGAAATGTCCAGATCCCTGAAGGGGCCCGCCTGGCCCGATATGTCCAGCTTGGCCGGGCCGTATTCGCGCTCGGAGCTGGGGGCCACCTTGCCGCCCAATAGATGGGTTATGACCTGCATGCCGTAACATATGCCCAGGACCGGCACCCCCAAATCGAACAGCCCGGAGGCCACGGCGGGAGCGTCTTCCTCATACACCGAGGAAGGGCCGCCGGAGAGGATAACGCCCTTGGGATCAAAGGCGGTTATCTCATCAAGCGGTATGGTGCAGGGGTGTATCTCGCAATAGACCCGGGCTTCTCGCACTCTGCGCGCGATGAGCTGGGTTGTCTGGGAACCGAAATCCAGGACCAGTATTTTCTGTGCGTGTATGTCGCTCACTAGCTATCCACCCTGTAGTTTGGCGCTTCTTTGGTAATGATCACGTCGTGGACGTGGCTTTCCTTGAGACCGGCCGGGGTAATGCGCACAAAACGGGCCTTTTTGTGCAGCTCTGTCAGGTTGGCCGCGCCCACATAACCCATGCCGGACCTAAGCCCGCCCACAAGCTGATAGATGGAATCGGCCATGGTGCCCCGGTAGGGGACCCGCCCCACAATGCCTTCGGGCACCAGTTTTTTGGAGGCGTCCTGGCTGTAGCGGTCGGCGGACCCCTGTTTCATGGCGTCGATGCTGCCCATGCCCCGGTAGATTTTGTACTGGCGGCCCTGGTACAGGATAGATTCGCCGGGAGACTCCTCGGTGCCCGCGAACAAGGACCCGATCATCACGGTCTGGGCGCCGGCGGCCAGGGCCTTGGTCATGTCGCCGGAGTATTTGAGCCCGCCGTCCGCGATCATGGGAACGCCCGCGGCCCGGGTTATCTCGTTCACCTCCATTATGGCGGACATCTGGGGCACGCCTACACCGGCCACCACCCGGGTGGTGCAGATGGAGCCCGGCCCCACCCCCACCTTGACCGCATCCGCCCCGGCGTCGACCAGGGCCTTGGCCCCGGGGGCGGTGGCTATGTTGCCCGCGACCAGCTGGGCATCGGGGAAACATGCCTTGAACTCCCTGATGGTGTCGATCACTCCCTGGGAATGGCCATGGGCCGAGTCCAGGCAGATCACGTCGACTTTGGCGTCAATCAGGGCCTGGGCCCTTTCAAGACCGGCGCTGCCCACCCCGATGGCCGCGCCCACCCGCAGGCGGCCCAGGCTGTCTTTGGCCGAATGGGGATACTTCACCACCTTTTCAATATCCTTGATGGTGATGAGCCCGATCAGATTGCCGTCATCATCGGTCACCAAAAGTTTTTCTATGCGGTGCTTGTGCAGCTTGGCCTTGCATTCATCCTGGGTGATGCCTTCATCCACCGTGATCAGGTTATCTTTGGTCATCACGGCTTTGGCGGGCTGGTTCAGGTTGGTTTCGAACTTGAGGTCACGGTTGGTTATGATGCCCACCAGCTTGGAGCCCTCCACCACCGGAACCCCTCCGATGCGGTAGCGGGCCATGATATCGTGCACATCCAGCAGGCTGGCCTCTGGACCCACGGTGACCGGGTCCACGATCATGCCGGATTCAGATTTCTTTACCTTGGTGACCTCAAGGGCCTGGTCCTCGATGGAAAGGTTTTTGTGGATAAAGCCCACGCCGCCCTGGCGGGCCAGACTGATGGCCGCGGCCCCCTCGGTGACCGTATCCATGGCGGCGGATACAATGGGGATGTTAAGCTTCACCTCCCGGGTCAGCTGAGTGGATGTGTCCACTTCGTTGGGCAGCACCTGGCTGTGCCCGGGCATCAGCATCAAGTCATCAAAGGTGTAACCGAATGCCGGCTCTTGAATGGCCATGTCTATGTTAAGCTCCTTGCACCAATATGGTTAACGCGGTTATTTATTAATAAACTTTAAGCTACCGAATCAAACAGGACGCCTTCCAGCAGCCCCGCATCCATGGCGGTGAGCCCTTTTTGCCCCCACAGCTCCATCAGCGCGTCCAGGATGGTCAGCCCGGCCACAATGATGTCCGCCCGCTTGGGGTCGAACTTAAGGGCTTTTTTGCGCGCGGCCAGGGGCAGGGCGGCCAAGCGCTCAAGCTGTCCCCGCAAATCCTCCCGGCTTACCGCCAGGTTATTAATGCGCCCGGGCTGATACTCCTCAAGTCCCAGCACCAGCCCGGCCAGGGCCGCGGCGGTGCCGGCCGTGGCCACCAGCCGCCGCACCGGTAAACCTGCCAGAGGTTCCAGCCTGCGGCGGGCCTCCCGGGCCATGGCGGCCAAATCGGCCCGCGTGGGCGGATCGCCATTTACATAAGCCTCGCTGAGTGACACCGCCCCCAGGGGCAGGCTCACCGGCCGGGCCGCGTACGAATTTACCAGGGGCATGATCTCGCTGGAGCCCCCGCCCACATCAGCCAGCCACGCCGCCTCAAGAGGGCCGTGCAGATGCCCCATGACCCCCAGCCGGGAAAGCGCCGCCTCTTTTTCCCCGCTCAGAACGACCGCGCTGTCAAGTTTCAGCTCACATTTCAGCTCGGCCACGAATCCGGCCCCGTCCGCGGCTTTGCGGCAGGCCTGGGTGGCGGCCAGCGACACCCGCTCCGCCCCGGCTTTTCGGGCCCGGGCTACAAAAGCGGCGGCCTTTTCAAAAGCCGCCTTTTTGGCCCCGGCATCCAATTTGCCGCCTTGGGTCAGCCCGCGCCCCAATCGCGGGGTGGCCAGCCCCCGGGCCAGAACGGAATATTTCACTGGTTTGGCCCCCATAGGGCCAACAACAACTTGCAGCGGTTCCAGCTCTGCGGCCAATAGACGCAGGGTGTTGGAGCCCAAATCCAGTGCGGCTGCCCGCCTGGTATCTCCTGATCGGCGATTGTGTTGCATTGTCAGCTAGTTGATCCCATATGCCCCAGGCGGGGCTCTCCGGCCTGGCCTTTTTTATTACTTAGCAGAGCCGTGGCCGCATTACAAGTAGCTTAAACTTGCAATGCTAACCCCCTAAACTTTCGTGCAAAAGGGTCAGCCTGTGATAATATCCTAAACCATGAAAACGGTTGATTTGAAATCCATGCTGGAAAAGCTTACCAAGTCCAAGTGGGCGGCAAAACTGGCCAACCAGCTGGGGGGAAATGAAGCTCAAACCCAACTGTTGGTGGAATGCGGCTATGCGGGCCAGCCCGACGGCTTGGCCACCAGGGTTGCGGTGGAACTGGAGCGCGCCCTGCCACTGGCCCTGGACAGAGCCAGCCTGCAGGCCTTCGGAAGCCATTTCGACGGAATAGAGCTTATGGCCAGGGTGCGCCGCGAGGCCGATGACCTTTTGCCCGCCTTTCCGGATCAGGCCGCTCTCCCCTCCAGCCAAATGCAGCTTACCCCGGAAGAAGTGCATCACCGCTGGGCCTGGATCAGCGGGGCGCGCTCGCTACGCCTTGCCCGAGCTTGGCGTCTCACCGGCGATCCAAAAATAGCCATGTCCTGCGGGCGCAGCCTGGAACGGTTCTGCCGCCACAATCCGCCCCTGATGAACTGGGGCTGGATGGACGCATCCCATCTTGCCCTCAGGGCCCTGCACTGGCTTTGGGCTTTGCGTTTCTTGGGTGATCTGGCCGTATTGAAAAGTGAGACCGTGATGCTGGTGATCCTGCAGCTCAAGGTTATCGGCCAGGTGCTGAGCCAGGATTTGGAGTCAAAACGCGGCATTTACGGCCCTGACGACGTAGCCAGCTCCGGGGCGCTGCTCTTTTTGGGGCGCTGCCTGCCCTTTTTGCCCGAGAGCCCGCAATGGTGGGGCCTGGGCACAACGATCCTGGGGCCCGCTTTATCAAGCTACCGTGAAAAAGCTCCCCAAAGCCGCCCGGCCCCCACGGACCAGGTCCGCCAGGCCGCGGATTGGGGAAGCCTGGGGCTGTGGCTGGCCAAGCACAATGGAATCCAAATCGAGGGTCTGGAGGACGGACTTACGGATCTGGGGCTTTTTTGCCGGGCTTCCGCGCCGCCCTGGGGAGCCGGCATTTGCTGGGGCTGGAGCCCGGGCGGGGCCCTGATGGAGCTGGACGGGGCCCCGGTGGACCCCTTCACGCAGTCCGCCAACCTGGCCGCGGTGCTTTTGGATAATCCGGATTTGCGGGCCGCCCGGGTGGTGGATGAAAGGCTTTATTGGCTTTTCGGTCCCAGAGTGGGCGAGGTCTTGCGCCAATTGGCCGGCGGGGGGGATCTGGGCTCTTTGGATCTACCGGCGGCCGGGCTCAGCGGTTTGGCGGGTCAGGCCGGTGAACACCGCCTGACCGTCTGGCTGCGCACCGCTCCCCGCACGGTGGAGGCGCAGGGGTACGGCTCCCACGACGCCTTGAGTCTGGCCATTGCGGTGGACGGGCATCCCATGCTGCTGACTCCGGGCCCGGAAGGCAGCGGCCCGCTTACTCCATATCTGCAAAGCCGGGCCGCCCATAACACCTTGGTGGTGGACGGGCTGGAGCCTGAGGGCGGGCTGGTAAACCTGGAGGGGCTGGAGTCCAGCGGACTGCAGGGTTTTTGCGTGGCCCGCTATGACGGGTATTCATCCCATGACGGTCCTTTGGAAATCCGGCGGCGGGTGTTTTTGGACGGCACCGCCGGCATAATCAACTTGGTGGACCAGGTCAGCGCCCTGGGGCAACACACCTGCGAGCTGTTTTTCCACCTGCCCCCTTCGGCCCAGGTGGAACGCGATCCGGAAGGATGCATTGTGCTCAGCGGGTCTTTTGGCCGGGCCTGGCTGCGTCCGGACCCTAACGCCGAGGTGCGGATAGCCCGGGGCCGCTCCCATCCCCAAATGGGCTGGATGGCCCTGGAGCCTGGCGAGATAACGGCCGCTCCCGTGGTGGCCCTGCGGATGGGGGTGGAGGGCAACGCCCGCATAACCACAACCATTAACTTGGAAGCATAGCCGCGCCCTTTTGGGGTGATTGCGCCATTACAGGCGAACTGTCCCAATCAATGTTATTATATACTGATCTCATACGCTTCAGCATATGATGCCGTTTATGTTAATAGGCGGCATCACTGATTTATTCCTTTACATAGCATAATGGCTATGGAACCTGGACCAGCCGTATGGCGGTCGAGGAGGTTATCATGAACAAACCCACCCTGGTCTCTTCAGGCATCCCTGATCTGGAGCAGCTTTTGGAAGGGATGTATGTGGGCGACAATGTGGTGTGGTATGACGATGCGGGCTCTTTGGCCTGGGTGTTTGGCTGCAATTTCATTAAAGACGCCCTGGCCAAAGGGCGTCCCATGATATATGTGAGCTGTGACCGCTCTCCAAAAAATCTGATTAAAAAGCTAGGCAGCCTGGCGGATCATCCCGGGCTGGTCATCATGGATTGCTTCACATTCGGCAAAGGCGCGGGCAACGGCGTTTTCCGGCGCTACCTGGAGCAGGAGGCCCGTGATCTGGCCTGCCGGGTGGTCAGTGTGGAAAATCCAGGCGATCCGGAAGAGTTCAGCCAGACCATCTACGCATTGCATGCGGAGTTGGAAACCCCCGACGGTCCGGAAGTCCGCCTGGTCTTTGAGAGCCTCACCGGCATGCAAGAAATCTGGGGCGGAGCCGAGGAGTCCTTGCTCAGCTTTTACGTGCGGGCGTGTCCCAGGCTTTATGAACTAAATACGGTCGCTTATTGGGTAATTGAAAAGGAAGCTCACTCCCAGCGGCTGAAATCCCAGATCAACCAGATCGCCCAAGTGGTGCTCGATCTGGCCATACGCCGGGGCACCACCCGTATCAGCGTAATCAAGGCCGAAAACCGGGAGCCCCCCCTGCAGACCCCTCACGCCTACTGGACCAGGGGTACGGAGGTTTACTTCCATCCCCAGGGGCGCTCCAGCCGGCCCTTGCAACTGGGTCCCAAGATCAAGGCCCTGCGCACCAAAAAAGGCCTCAGCCAGTCAGAGCTGGCCCGCATGGTGGGGGTGACCGCAAGTTCCATCAGCCAGATAGAAAGCGACTCCATACATCCCTCGTTGCCCGCATTGGTGCGGCTGGCCGAAGTGCTTAACGTGGAGATGGGGTACTTTTTCTCGTCCGGACTGGGCGGCCCGGCCCGTGTTATCCATTCTCTGAGCGATTCCCGCAGCATCCAGCTGGGCGGCCTGCCCAAAGACAGCCTGTCCGCGCGGCTTTTCGTGCCCATGGATTTTGCGGGCCGGGGCGAGCCCTACCTGTTGGAGATCCCGGGCGGCAGAATTTTGAACCGCCACTTTTTTCTCCACAAGGGCGAAGAGCTGGGCTATGTGCTGAAAGGGCGGTTGGAGCTGAAATTGGACGGCATGATGCAAAGCGCCCGGGAGGGGGATTTGATCTATCTGTCCAGCGAGATACCGGCCGAGTGGCGGAACCCCGGCCAGGATGCGGCGCAGCTCTTGTGGATTAAAATACGCTAGTCATTTTTTCATACGAGGCGAAATTACCTATTAAATCATGGCTGCGCACGCTTCAGACAGTCCGGGCGGTTTCCAGCCCGGTGCATCCACCTCCTGGCCCCGGGTGCTGTTGATCCAGGTCGCCGGAATGGTGGCCTCTTTCCCTGTGGGTAAAGTGCCGCCCGTGCTGCCTCAATTGCAGGTGGAGCTTTCCTTGAGCCTGTTCATGGCCGGGTGGGTCATCTCCTCGCTTAATATACTGGCCGTATTGAGCGCGGGGGCCGCGGGGGCGGTGGCCGATTGGTGGGGGCACCGCCGCTTGCTGATTTTCGGACTGGTGTGCCAGGTTGCGGGCAGCCTGGCCGGGTCCATGGCCGACGGCTCCTCGCTGCTTTTAACCTCCAGGGTGGCCGAGGGATTGGGTTATATTTGTGTGGCGGTGGCGGCCCCGGTGCTGATCATGCGTATAACCCATCCCCGGGATCTGCGCATGGCCATGGGGGTGTGGGGCACTTTCATGCCGGCGGGCGCTGCATTCATGATGGTCCTGTCTCCCTGGCTGCAACAGGCTGCGGGCTGGCGCGGGCTCTGGCAGATAAACTCGGGATTGGCCCTGGCTTTTATCTTTGTCTTTGCGGCCTGCACCAAGGATCTGTCCAAAACCGGAAGCGGCAGCAAGCTTGACCTGCACAAACTGGCTAGGGATATGCGGGAAGTCGCGGCCTCCGGGCAGCCCCTTTTGTTCGCCTTGAACTTCTGCTGCTTTGCCATGATGTTACTGGCCATGATGGGCTTTTTGCCCATGCTGCTGGTTGAGGGGGACCAGGTGTCAGCCGTGCAGGCGGGCTGGATGACGGCTTTGGTTTTGCTCATGAACGTTGTGGGCAATCTTTGCGCCGGTTTTTTTCTGCAACGCGGTGTGGAACGGCATTGGCTGCTGACATCGGGTTTCATTTGCATAGGACTGTGCAGTCTTGGAATCTATGACTCCAGCCTGAGCCTTGCGGGGCGCTACACCCTTTGCCTTTTGTTCGCCATGATCGGAGGCATGATTCCGGCCACCAATTTTGACGGCGCCACGGCCACCGCGCCCAAACCGGCCCTGACGGCCTCCAGCCACGGACTGCTCATGCAGGGAGCCCAGGTGGGGCAGTTGGCGGGCCCTCCCGCCCTGGCGGCATGGGTAAGCGGATTCGGCGGCTGGGAATCCGCACCCTGGTTCCTGGGAGCTTTCTCAATCCTTGGCCTTCTGACCTCCTGGGGCATATGGCGCTCGGGCAGGCGGGGTAAAACGGTCCTCCAAAGCTGAAAAACTCCAAATCCAGGCTTTAAAACCGGATAAGCTCATCGCGGGCATTTGGCCATGCACATGCCGCAACCCTGGTTGGCCGTTTGGAATGCGCTGCACTTAAAGCGGTCGTGCACCGGCAGGCCGTCTTCGCCCGGTTCCGCCAGGGCTCCGGTTGGACATACCTTGATGCAGATGTCACAGTCTCCACACAAATCCCGGTTCATAACTTCGTCCGGTTCCACAATCGCTTCTGTCAGCACTACGCCCAGCTTGAACCTGGGGCCATAGGCCGGAGTGAGCAAGAGGCCGTTTTTGCCCGGCACCCCCAAACCGGCCTGATAGGCTGCGTTTTTGAACCTGAAAGCCGATTTTATATCCCGGTTATCGGTCAGACCCTGGCCCAGGTGCAGGGAGGTGAATCCTTGATTGGTTAAAAAACGGGCCACCCGGTAAGAGGTTTGATATACGTCCTGGTTCACCATAGCGTTGTGGTGATCGAAAAGGTTCCTGAAGGATACTTCTCCCACCTTGCGCTGGGTGCTGAGCTTTTTGGCCAAGGCCTCGAATAACTGGGAGCCCAGCACGATCACCGACTTGGTTCCTGGCAAAAAAGCGCTTGGCCTGTTTTTTTCGGGCAGGTCCATGAAACGCTCCATGGGGGCGACGCCGAACATGTCCACCCCGTCGGGCAACTGGCAGATTGCGTTCACTTCCGCCCTGAGATCCGATTTCTTTTTCTGCTCAAGCGCCATCACATCAAGTCCTTTCTTGTTCAGAGCTATATTCTCTGGTCCGTCCTCATGGCTTTAGCGGCCCACAAGACGTCAAATACATGTTTAGGATACTTAAGGCTGATTCCGGCACGGCCCGCGGATTGTTTATATCACCCTGCGGCCTGGTTAAGAGTCCGTCCGCCTACTTCCAGATCTGGGGGCCCAGGATGTTGTTGCTGATCACCACCCGCTGGATTTCGCTGGTCCCTTCATAGATGGTGAACACCCGGGCGTCCCGGTAGTGCCGCTCCACCGGGTATTCGGTGCAAAAACCGTATCCCCCGTGCAGCTGTATGGCCTGGGCAGCCACCCAGTTGACCATTTCGCTTGCGAACAGCTTGGCCATGGAGGCCTCGCGGGTGTACTTTTTGCCCTGGTCTTTTAGGGCCGCGGCGTTCAGCATCAAGAGCCGGCTGGCCTCTATGCGGGTGGCCATGTCGGCTATCTTCCACCTGAGCCCCTGAAAATCGCTGAGCATCCGGCCAAAAGCTTCGCGCGCGCTTAAGTACTCGATGCTTTCATCCAGACAGGCCTGGGCCACGCCCACGCTCTGGGCGGCTATGCCGATGCGTCCGCAGTCCAAGGAATTCATGGCAACCCGGAAGCCCTGTCCCTCCCGGCCCAACAGGCAATCCGCCGGAATGCGGCAGTCTTCGAATATGAGCTGTACGGTGTCCGATGCCCTGAGCCCCAGTTTGTCTTCATTTTTTCCCACGATAAGGCCCGGTGAGCCTTGAGGCACCAAAAAGGTGCTTATGCCCCGGTGCTTTTTGCGGCGGTCGGTTACGGCGGAAACGATGATCACCCCTGCATGCTTGCCGGTGGTTATGAACTGCTTGGCTCCGTTCAGCACCCAATGGTCCCCGTCCTTAACCGCGGAGGTGCGCTGATTGGCCGGGTCGGAGCCTGCATGGGGCTCGGTGAGGGCAAAGGCCCCGATGCACTCCCCGGTGCACATCTTGGGCAGCCAGGTCTTTTTCTGTTCTTCGCTGCCGTAGCTTACCAGCGCGTGGCAGCATATGGAGTTGTGCACGCTCATCACCACCGCCGTGGAGGCGCAGGCATAGGCGACTTCGCTCAAGGCCAGGGCGTAGCTC
Source organism: Desulfarculaceae bacterium (assembly GCA_963675675.1). Taxonomy (GTDB): domain Bacteria; phylum Desulfobacterota; class Desulfarculia; order Desulfarculales; family Desulfarculaceae; genus Dethiosulfatarculus. Next base: position 3,261,135 of record OY776512.1, on the reverse strand, counting down.
ACCGTATCCACCGCGGCGCCCCCGTACTTATCGGACACCATCATGCCCATGAACCCAAGCTCACCCATCATGGCCAGGATATCGGCCGGAAACTCTTTGGCGCGGTCGCGTTCCGCGGCTCCGGGCATCACTTGCTCGCGGGCGAAATCCCGGGCCATGGTCTGGATCATGGCTTGCTCTTCAGTGAGCTGAAAGGACAAGGCTCTCTCCTTGCTGGCTTGGGGATGGACTAGGGCGTATAGAGCACTACCAGTATTTCGGTGGTTTCGTCACCCGGGTTGCATAGGGTGTGCACCAGGCCGGAATTGAAATGCAAGGATTCGCCCGCCCGGAGCAGGTTGACATTCTCGCCCACCTTCACCTCCAGTTGGCCCTTCAGCACATAATGCAGCTCTTCGCCCTCGTGCTGATAGCCGGGGCCTTCCAGCGGGGTGTTGGGATCTATGGTTATCATGAAACCCTTGAGATGTTTATGGGCCGAATCCGGATTGAGCACCTGATAGGAATAATGTTCGGTGCGCTTTTTCACCGCCTGAACCCTGCGTTTTTCAGCCTTGACCGCATCATCGTTGCGCAAAAACTCCCCGGAGTCCACCTCCAGGGCCCGGCTCAAGGTGATCAGGGCGGCAACCGGAGCCTGCACCGCCCCGTTTTCCAGGTCTTCCAGAAACTTGGTGGAAAACCCGGTTTCATTGGCCAGGCTGGAAAGGCTCATGCCCCGGCTCTCTCTCTGCCTGCGGATGCGGGTTCCCAGTGAGACCTGTTTTTTGCGCATTGTTTTCTCCTCTTACGATTGGTTCGGGCTTCCGAATCCGGCCAAGACCTGATCGCAAAGCGAGTAAGGGTCTTCTTGCCCGCTGATCATGCGCTCCGCCATCCGGCTCAGCTGCCCCGGTTCCATGGCGTCCATGATACGTTTGAGGGCCTGGGCCTGCAAAAGGCTGATAAGCTCGCGTTCCGCTCCCCGTTGGCGGCGCATTTTCAGGTGATGGCCTCCCTTTTGGGCCAGCCATTTGCGGTGGGACTCTATGGCTTCCATCAGATCATCGATCCCCTGTCCGTCTATGGTGCAGGTGCCCACCACCGGAGGCGGCCATCCCATGGCCCGGCTGCCCCGGCCCTCCAGTTCCAGCATGGCTTCCAACTCAGCCATGGCCCGCGCGGCGCCGTCCCGGTCGATCTTGTTCACGCAAAAGACGTCGCCCACCTCCAGGATGCCGGCTTTTATGGCCTGCACGTCATCACCCATTCCGGGCACCGTGATCACCACCGTGGTGTCGGCCAGTCCGGCCACTTCCACCTCATCCTGGCCAACGCCCACGGTCTCTACAATGACCACGTCTTTTCCCATGGCATCCATCACCGTGGCCACGGCCCGGGTGGAAGGGGTGAGCCCGCCGAAGGCCCCCCGGGTGGCCAGGGAACGCACAAACACCTCCGGGTCCAGGGCATGGCGCATCATGCGCACCCGGTCTCCCAGGATGGCGCCTCCGCTGAAAGGGCTGGTGGGGTCCACCGCCACCACGCCCACCGTAAGGTCCCGGTCCCGCAGTTTACCCACCACGGCGTCAACCAGGGAGGATTTCCCCACGCCGGGCGAGCCGGTGAGCCCCAAAATATAGGCCTTGCCCGCTTGGGGATAGATCTTTTTCAGCACGCTGACGCCCCGGGAATCCCCGTCGTCCAGCCAGCGCATGGCCCGGGCCGCAGCCCTTATATCCCCTTTGCGCAGTCCGTCTGCTACTTGGATTGGGTCCATGGCCGAATTATGAGTCCTTCAGACCCTGAATAGTCTTCCACTGCTTGATGAAATAGCGGTCCCGTTTGTTTAAGATTTCGTCGCGGTCCATGTTGTCATAGTCGAAAAAGCCCCTGCCGGTCTTGATGCCCAGCCGGCCGCCTTCCACGATCTTGCTGAAAAACGCCGGCGGTTTTTTGGCGTCGCTCAAATCCTCAAACAGGTAAGAGGCTATCTTGTGGAAAACATCCAAGCCGCCCAGGTCCGCAGTCTCCAACGGGCCTTGCCAGGACCAGCGGAAACCCGGGCCATAGCGCATGGTGCGGTCCACGTCCTCGGGGCTCATGACGCCCTGCTCCACCAGATTCAGCGCCTCGCGCACAATGGCGAACTGCAGCCGGTTCACGCCGAAGCCGGGCACCTCGCGGTTGAGCATCACCGGTTTTTTGCCCACCTTGCCGGCCAGATCATAGACCAGCCGGGCCGTGGCATCGCTGGTATGCCCGCCCTTGATAACCTCAACCAGGGGAACCAGCTCGGGCGGATTCACCCAGTGCATGCCGCAAACCCTGTCCGGGCGGCTGCATGAATCCTGAATGCGGGTAATGGACAGTCCGGAAGTATTGGTAGCCAGGATGGTGTCCGGAGTGCACAGGTCTTCCAGGTTCTTGAAGACCATGCGCTTCAGGTCCATGCCTTCGGGCACCGCTTCCAGGGCGAACTGGGTTTTGTCCATGGCCCGCACCATTGAAGTTGTGGTTATGATGCGCTTTTGGGCTGCTTCGGCCTGACCGGAGCCCAGCAGGTCTTCTTCCAAAAAGGCGCTCAAGGAGCTCTCTATGCGGTGTTTGGCCTGCTCCAAAGGCTCTCGGGAAACATCATAGAGCGCTACATCATACCCGGCCAGGGCAAAGCACAGGCCTATGCCCGCACCCATGGTGCCCGCGCCGATCATGGCTACTTTGTTTATCTGCTCCAGCTGCATGATCGAATAATCTCCACTATTTTCCTTTAAGCAGATTACGGGCGATAACCAAGCGCATGATCTCGTTGGTTCCCTCGTATATCTGGGTTATTTTGGCATCCCGCATGTGACGTTCCATGGGGTATTCTTTTGTGTAGCCATAACCGCCCAGGATCTGCACCCCCTCCACCGCCGCTTTCATGGCGGCGTCGGAGGCGAACATCTTGGCCATCGCCGCCTGTTTTTCAAAGTGCATGTGTTGGTCTTCCATCCAGGCCGCACGCAACAAAAGCAGCTCCGCCGCATCCAGGGCCGTGGCCATGTCGGCCAGCTTCCATTGGATGCCCTGGAAATGGGTGATGGGCCGGCCGAACTGCTCGCGTCCCGGCGCGTAATCCAGGGCTTCTTCCAGCACCGCCCGGCCTATGCCCAGGGCCTGGGCGCCGATGCCCAAACGCCCCGAGTCCAGGGTGGTCAGCATCTGGCGCAGGCCGGAGCCTTCTTCACCCAGAAGGTTCTGTTTGGGGATGCGGGCATCCTCGAACACCAGCTCCGTGGTGCTGGAGGCGTTTATGCCCATCTTTTCTTCCACCCGGCCCACGCTGAAGCCCGGGGTGTTTTCCATATCCACGATAAAGCTGGATATGCCCTTGGCCCCGGCCTGTTTGTCGGTCACCGCCGCGATGACCGCATAGGATGCCACGCCGCCGTTGGAGATAAACTTCTTCTCGCCGTTGAGCACCCACTCGTCGCCATCCAGAACCGCCGAGGTGCGCAAGGATCCGGGGTCGGAGCCCGCTCCGGCCTCGGTAAGCCCGTAGCAGCCAAGCTTGGCCCCGCTGGCCACCGGGGCAAGAAAAGCCTGTTTCTGCTCTTCGTTGCCAAAGGTTTGAATGGGGAAGCAGTAAAGCGAATTGCACACGCTCATGATGACGCCCACCGAGGCGTCGCCCCGGCTGATCTCGGATATGGCCAGCACATAGGAGACGTAGTCCATGCCCGCGCCGCCATATTCATCCGGCACCGCCACTCCCATGAAACCCAGCTCGCCCAAGGCTTCGCAGGCCTCGGCCGGGTGCTCATGGCTCTGGTCAAATTGAGCCGCTTGGGGCTTTAGCATCTCGTCTGCGAAACGGGCCGCGGTGTCCTTTACCAGTTTTTGTTCTTCAGTAAGGGCGAAATCCATATTGTCTCCAGTGTTATTATCTGGTTGTCGAAAATAGGCTTCTTGGGCCCGATCGCTTCTTTGGCCATTTTTTTAATAATACCCGCATACTGGAGAGTATGCTCCGTTTTTCAAAAAGCGTACGTCCTGGGCTTGGTCATAAATGCTGTTTTTTATCAACCGCTTTGCAGTCTTCCAAATACTGAAACCTCCGCCTGTTACAGGCGGAGTCTCAATCCCTGATTATGCAATGCCCTTGAACACAGGCGCGCGTTTTTCCAAGAATGCGTTCATGCCTTCTTGCTGGTCGCCGGAAGAGAAGTTGACCGCAAAGTGCTCGGCTTCCAGTGCGATGGCCTTTGCCTGGTCCATATCCTGGCCATTGTTGATCAGCATCTTGGCTGAACGCAAGGCGGCCCGGCCTTTAACGGCCATGAGCTTGGCGGTCTCCATCACCTTGTCCATCAGCTCCTCGGGGGCGAATACGCGGTTCACCAGGCCGATTTCCTTGGCTTCCGCCGCGCTGATGACGGCTCCGGTCAGGCAAAGCTCCATGGCCCAGCCCGGGCCCACCCGGCGGGTAAGGCGCTGGGTGCCGCCGAATCCGGGCACTATGCCCAGGTTGATTTCGGGCTGGCCGAATTTGGCTTTTTCGCTGGCGTATATGAAGTCGCAGGCCATGGCGATTTCGCAGCCGCCGCCCAGGGCAAAACCGTTCACTGCGGCGATAACCGGCTTGTCCAGGTTTTCAATGTAGGACAGGATCGCCTGGCCCTTGATGGAGAAGGCCCGTCCCTGCATGGCATTCATTTTGGCCATCTCGGCTATGTCGGCTCCGGCTACAAAGGCCTTGCCGCCGCCGGTCAGGACCACACACCTGACTTCGTCATCCTGTTCCGCCTTTTCAAAAGCCTGTTTGACTTCCGAAAGCACCTGTGGGTTCAGGGCGTTCAGGGCCTTGGGGCGGTCTATGGTAATCAGGGCCACCCCGTCAGAGGCTTCATATTTGACAAATTCCGCTGCCATGGATAAATCTCCCGGTTTTTAATATACAAAGCGCCGGCCTTTATTGTATATGGCCTGGCAGGTGAGGCCGCCTTCTGGCCGGCGCATCACCCTCGACTTATAAAAAAACGGAGGCTTATTGGCAAACACAGCATACCAAGGTATGTGGGTTTTCAATAAGCCTCCAATTTAGGTGTCGGGTCAATGCCGTTGTCACCAGCAGCCGGCTAGCGCTCCACGATCATGGATACGCCCTGGCCGCCGCCGATGCACAAAGTGGCCATGCCGGTTTTAACCTGGCGTTTGGCCATCTCAAAGAGCAGGGTGATGAAAACCCTGGCCCCGCTGGCTCCTATGGGGTGCCCCAGGGCCACGGCTCCTCCATTCACGTTGACGATGCTGCGGTCCAGCTCCAATTGGCGGATAACGGCTTCGGCCTGGGCCGCAAAGGCCTCGTTCGCCTCGATCAGTTCCAGATCGGATGCTTTCAGGCCGGCTTTTTCCAATGCCTTTTGACTGGCGCTGATGGGAGCCAGGCCCATAACCGAGGGGTCAACTCCGGCCCAGGCATAGGATTTGATGGTGACCATGACGGGCAAGCCGAGCTCCTCGGCCTTTTCGCGGCTGGTAACCACCACGCAGCCCGCTCCGTCATTGATGCCCGAGGCGTTGCCCGCGGTCACGGTGCCGTCTTTTTTGAATGCGGGGCGCAGTTTTGCCAAGGCCTCCATGGTGGTGGCCCGGGGATGTTCGTCCACATTGCAGATTTTGGGGTCGCCTTTTCTTTGCGGGACTTCCACATCGACGATTTCATCGGCGAAGCGGCCTTCCGCAATGGCTCTGGCCGCCTTTTCCTGGGATTCAAAGGCCAACTTATCCTGGGCCTCGCGCGAGATGCCCATGCGCTCGGCCACGTTTTCGGCGGTGATGCCCATGTGGTAGCCATTGAAGATGTCGGTTAGACCGTCAAAAACCATGGAATCGATCAGCTGGCCGTCGCCCATGCGGGCGCCCCAGCGGGCCTTGGGCACCAGATAGGGGGCCGTGGACATGCTCTCGGCGCCTCCGGCCAGCACGATATCCGAATCTCCGCACATCACGGCCTGGGCGGCCAGCATGACGGTCTTGAGCCCGGAGCCGCAGACCTTGTTGACGGCATAGGCGTTTCTCTCCACCGGAATGCCTGCGCCGATCTGCACCTGGCGGGCCACATTCTGGCCCTGACCGGCCCCCAGCACGTTGCCCATGATAACCTCATCGACCTGCTCGGGCTTGATGCCGGCCCGCTTCATGGCCTCCTTGGCCGCAGTCACGCCCAAAGTGACCACGCTGGTGTCCTTGAACATTCCGCCATAGCGCCCCACCGCAGTACGGGCTGCGCCGCAAATCACAATATCCTTCCGCATCTATTCAACTCCCAAAGATCTTGATTCCCCTAAAGGAAATTTTTTTCTGATTACATATTCTCCACGATCAGGGAAACGGACTCACCGCCGCCCAGGCACAGCGAGGCCATGCCGGTGCCCGCTTGTTTCCGCTTCATGTTGTAGATCAAGGTGGTCAGCACCCGGCAGCCCGACGCCCCGATGGGGTGACCGATGGATACGGCGCCGCCAGCGATGTTTATCTTGCCCGGGTCCAGGCCCAGCTCTTTTTGCACCGAAAGGCTGGAGGCGGCGAATGCCTCGTTAATCTCGTGCAGGTCGATGTCTTGGACGCCGATGCCCTGTTTTTTGCAGACTCTGGGTATGCTGTAGATGGGCGCAGCCAGAACGATCTTGGGGTCGATGCCCGCCGCACCCTGGGCGCCGATGCCCACCATGGGGGTGATGCCGCGTTCCTTGGCAAAGGCTTCGCTGGCCACCACCGCGCAGGCCGCGCCGTCATTCAAGGTGGAGGCGTTGCCCGCGGTCACGGTTCCGTCTTTTTTGAAGACCGGCCGCAGACGCGCCAGCTTTTCGGCCGAAGTTTCCATGATGCCCTCATCATGGATCACCTTTATGGGATCGCCTTTTCTCTGGGAAACCGAAACCGGCACGATTTCGTCGTCAAATATACCGTTTTTCTGGGATTCAAGAGACTTGGTGTAGGAGTCCAGGGCGAAGGCGTCCTGCTCTTCACGGGTTACGTTCCACTTTTCGGCGCAGTTTTCGGCGGACATGCCCATATGGAATTGGTTCAAGTGGTCCCACAGGCCGTCATGCACCATGGAGTCGATGATCTTGCCATCGCCCATGCGATAGCCGCTGCGGGCCTTCATCATCATATAGGGCGCATTGGTCATGGATTCCATGCCGCCCGCCACCACCAGATCGGCGTCGCCGCAGGCTATGGCCTGGGCGGCCAGCATCACGGCCTTTAGGCTGGAGCCGCAGACCTTGTTCACCGTGATGCAGCCTATATCCACCGGCCAGCCGGCGCGCAGGCAGGCTTGGCGGGCCGGGTTTTGGCCCAGTCCGGCGGGCAAAACGTTGCCCATGATCAGCTCATCCACATCATCCGGGGTGAGCCCGGCGCGGTTTAATGATTCGTTCATGGCTACCTGGGCCAGATCCAAAGCCGTCAGGCTGGAAAATGCGCCGTTGAAAGCACCCACCGGTGTGCGGCAGGCGGACAGGATTACCGGTTTATGCATCTAAGAACCTCCAAATTCTATCGGATCGCTATGTTATATCTTTGAGAATGTGGGAAGGATAACATAACTTTAGCTAAATTTTAAGTAGGGGGATCGGGTTTTGGCCGAATTATTCCAGGCGATATGCAATGGAATGCAACAAAGTTGTAATATAGATAAATAAATAGACATATCAATTAATTAAGTAGGAAAAGGCAGCTGCGGGGCCGAATCCATGCGCAGCACCCGGCGCACCTTGGCCAGCTTGAAGAGTCCGCGCTCCCGTCCGGGCCCGCCGATGCCGTCCACATGCAGGGTGTTTTCATGGAACAACAGGCGGACGGGCTCCAGCTGGATCTGGCGGTCCTTGTCCCCGGCCCGTTCCACCAGCATCACAAGCTGCTTATTGGCCACCGCCTCCAACAGCTCGTACAGCACCTCGGGCCGGCACTTGAATCCATCCTTGAACACGATCTGGTTAAGGGCCTCGGCAAACAAGGCGGCCAATTCCCCTGGAAGCTGGCCCAGGGTGTTTTTCAGCCCGTCCAGAGCGGCCAGGGCCAGGGGTAAATCATGGGGGCCGTTTAGGCGGCTGACGGCCATGATCATGGAAAACAGGCCGGACAGGCTCATGGAGCCCCCAGAAAAAACCAGCTCCTTGTCCATGACAAACCCGGAGCGGCTGCGGGAGTAATGGAAGCTGAATCCGAGTTCATTCAAAGAGTCGCGGTCTTTATAAAACTGGCGGCGGGAGATTTTCAGACGCTTCACCATCTCTTCGGGGTCAAGACGCGGATTGGCCTTGATATCACAGATGATCTCCATTAGGCGCGCCAAACGCCGGCTGTTCATGGGGCCTCCCCGCCAAAAAGATTCGCTAATGGTTTATTTAGCCCAACCACGGGCCGCCAGTCAAGAAAATGGGCTATATCGCCTCGTTTTAGCTGTACTTTTCTGTCCGGTCAGCACTGGGCGGGCGTTGACAGCCAATGAACCCCGGCTATAGAATTAACCGGCCTTGGCTTGAAGATGCAGCGGGGAGGGGCCGATTGCCATGAACGATGGTTTTGAAAAGAGATTCTACAGGCTTGATCACAAGCCCCGCGGCCTGTGCGGCTTCACGGTGCGGGCCAAGGAAAGCGATTTATGGATCGCGGCCGAAAAGCGCCTGGATGATCAGGCTCTCGAGAAACTTTTAGCCCTTCGCCGCGTCCTGGAATCATATCTGGCCGAGCGCCCGGACTTCGGCGCTTCTTTGACCCCCCTGCCCATGGACGGCATGGCTCCGCCCATGGTCCGGGCCATGCTGGCCGCCGGACTGAGCGCGGGCACCGGGCCCATGGCCGCCGTGGCCGGGGCGATCGCCCAGGCGGTGGGCCGCAGTCTCATGGAGCACAGCAGCCAGGTGGTGGTGGAGAACGGGGGCGATCTGTTCCTTATGGCGAGCGGGGAAATAACTGTGGGGCTTTATGCCGGAACCTCGCCCCTTTCCGGAAAATTGGGTATAAAGATAGAACCTGAACGCATGCCGCTTTGCATGGCCTGCTCGTCCGGCACCGTGGGGCATTCCCTGTCCTTCGGGGCGGCCGACGCGGCGGTGGTGCTGAGCCCGGACGGAGCCCTGGCCGACGCCTGCGCCACCGCTTTGGGCAACCGGGTGAAAAAACCGGATGATATGCAGCCGGCTCTTGAGTGGCTGCAGGCCGTGTCCGGGATACAGGCCGGGCTTTTGGTCATGGGTGAAAACCTGGCCGCCTGGGGTGAGCTTACTCTGAGTGAACTGTGAAAGAGAGGCATTATTCCGGGAATGTCAGCCCGGCGTGGGATGCCGGCGGTATATGAAAGGTTGATTGGGTATGAAAATCGGGGTGCTCAGCGATACCCACGTCCGCCAGCTGGATGCGGAACTGGCCCGGCAGCTTGACCAGGCTTTCGCCCAGGCGGATATGGTGATCCATTGCGGGGATCTGACCTCCCTGCAGGTGCTGAACGGGCTTTCCTGCCCCCAGGTGGTTGCGGTGGCGGGCAATATGGATGACGCCACGGTGGGCCAGATGCTGCCAACCAAAAGGGTGATCAGGCTGGAAGGGCATGACATCGGGATCATACATGGATACGGCCCGCCCCAGGGCTTGGAAGAGCGCATCCGCAACGAGTTTGAACAAGTGGACGCAATTGTCTACGGGCATTCCCACATACCGGCCAACCATGTAAAGAACGGGGTGCTTTATTTCAACCCCGGCTCGGTCTCCAAAGGATACCGGGGAAGCGGCACCGTGGGGATGCTTGAGATAGATAAGCAGATCACTGGTAAAATAATAACTTTGTAATCTTTCCATAAATTGTCAGAATATATCCAAGGGCCATAAGCGCCTTGGGGGCAGCGAAAAGCGGCCAAAGAGTATTTGATGATGGAAAATCTGTGGGCGCCTTGGCGCATCGATTACATTTTGGATCAGGATAAACCCCAAGGCTGCATATTCTGCGCGGCCGGAGACGGGGTGGGTGAAGATAATCTGGTTTTGGCCGTGGGCAAGTACAGCCTGGCCATGATGAACAAATTCCCGTATAACAACGGACATTTGCTCATCTGCCCCCGCCGGCATGTGCCGGATTTAAGCGAATTGAGCCCCGAAGAGATGAGCGATCTTCTGGCTGGGGTGGAGCTGGCCACCAAGGCCTTGAAGAAAGTGATGAATCCCGATGGTTTCAACGTGGGCCTGAACCTGGGCCGGGTGGCCGGTGCAGGCATAGAACAGCATTTGCATTTTCACGTGGTGCCGCGCTGGAACGGAGATGTGAACTTCATAACCGTGCTGGCTGACGTGAGGGTGATACCGGAGCATATCCGCTCCACCTATGAAAGACTGAAACCTCATTTTGCCGCCATGGAACAGAACGGAAAGAACTGATGATTTATCTTAAAGCGATTGTGATTACGGGATGCGTGGCGCTGGCCATTATCTTCATGGTGCAGAACATGAATGAGCTCAGCGAGCCCTTGAAGATACGCCTGGACCTTATGTTCATACAATTTGAGTCCACACCGTTCGCCACCTATCTGGTGATCATGCTTTCATTCTTTGTGGGTCTGTTTGCGGCCAGCCTTTTGGGGCTGGGCGAGCGTTTCAAACTGCGGCGCATGGTGAAGGCCAGCCAAAAGGAAGCCGATACCTTGAGCCGTGAGCTGGATTCATTGCGCAATCTGCCGATTACCGGCGAACCCATGGTGGAAAATAACCACGGGGAAGAAGCGCCGGCAAACGATGAACCCGCTTCCACTCAGATTACCCCCGAGGAGAAAGAGGCCCTTTCCTGATGGAGACGGAGCTTTTTGTATTAGCCGGGCAAAAAATAACCGGGCTGGTGGCGGCGCTGGGCGCGGGTTTGCTTTTGGCGGGGCTCATCGCAGGCTGGATTCTTTCCCGCCGGGGACGGGACAAAGGCCTCGACCAAAATGGCGGCAAGACCCCCGTTCCCCGTTCACCCTCTGATGACGCCTTTTTGAAAGGCGTGACTCACATGATGGCCGATCACACCGACCAGGCCATTGAGGAGTTCACCCGGGCCGTAACCCTCAATTCCGACACCGTGGAAACCTATGTGGTCTTGGGCAACCTGTTCAGGCAAAAAGGCGAGATAGAACGCGCGGTCCGCATCAGGCAGAATATCATCGCCCGGCCCCATCTGGAGACCGCCATCAAACTGCAGGCCCAGTTTGACCTGGGGCTGGACTACAAAAAGGGCGGGCTTTTGTCCCGGGCGGCGGATGCTTTCAAAGAAGTTTTGAACATGGATGCCAAACATGTGGAAGCATTGCGCCAGATGGTCACTCTCTATGAAGAGATGCGGGAGTGGGACAACGCCTACGATACCTTGAAGCGCCTGGACAAGCTCACCGGCTCGGATAACCGCCAGGTCCTGGCCCATTACCGCACCGAAAGAGGCAAGGAGCTGCTGGTCCTGGGCCAGCTGGACGCCGCCGAGGACCTTTTCGGCCAGGCCATGAGCGTGCACAAGGGCTGCCTGGATGCGTATCTGCATATGGGCGATTTGCACCTTGCCCGCTCGCGCAATAAAAAGGCTCTGAATGTATGGCGCAAAGCTGTGCAGCTGCGGCCCCATCTGGTTCATTTGGTGGTGACCCGGCTTGCCAAAGCCGAACAGGCCCTGGGCAAGACCGCGGTGGATGAGTTCATGGCCGAGATAGAGGTGGGCGCCTCGGATCAGGCCACCCTTTTGGCCATGGCCCAATATTACCGCGGGCATTCCGAGGACGAGCAGGCCTTAAAGCTGGTGGAGCTGGCGGTCAGCCAGAACCCGGCTCATTTGCAGGCCCAGCGTCTTTTGGGTGAAATTCTGCTTGAAAAGGATGAGCGCTTTGAGGCCATGGAGGCCTACGCCAAACTGCTCCAGCATATAGGCGCCGATCTCACGGCCTATCAGTGCCGCCAATGCGGCCAGGTCACCCATGAGCTGAGCTGGAAGTGCCCCCGCTGCCAGCATTGGGACACCATCGAACCCCGCCAGCCCATGAACTGACAGGCCGTCCTGCCAGGCCTGTGTGACCCATAACCGGCCCCCGCCCGCATCCGGGTGGATGGGGATTTGCAGGCAAACCCGGGCCGTAAAAAGACCTTACACGTGATCGCTGATACGGCACTCGCGGCAGCCGCAATGGGGACACTCGGTCTTGAGCTTGCCGTTTTTGGTATTGAGGTCTTGGGGCGCGATGCGGTCCAGATACACCTTGAATCCCTGGCCGCAATCCGGGCAAAGGGCGTCCCGCTCCATTTTGTCTTCCAAATCACGCATGGCTGAAAACTCCCTTGTCAAATTCCATAAACAGCCAATTCCCCAGTCAGGGCTTTGGGTGAAAAAAGTTCTACATAGCCTTTCATATCTCTAAGATGGTTCTCTATGGCCTCTGGCGCAACCCCCGGCACCCCGTAGACCGTAAACAAGGCCGATACCGTGTTCCGGCTTATCTTCGCCCTCTCGGCCGGGCCGTAGATTATCGCAGATAATATCCCCTCATGGTCCGCTACGTACATATCACCTGGCTTTAGGGTCTGCTGTCTGCCGCCCATGGCCTCATACGCTTCTTCTCCGCTGGAGCAGTCCAGCCGGACTCCGCCCAGCATCTGGTCCAGATCGTGCCCGGCGGTCAACATCAGGTTTTTCAGCTCGGCGGTGAACATGGCTTGCACCAAAGGGGCGAAGCGGGGGATTTTGCGGCCCTTCAAGGCCACTGATTCGGCCTGGGCGGCCACATGGTAGGTCTTTTTAAAGCGCTTGTAATACGTTGCATAAGCCTGGATGACCGGGTGGCCTTTTATGCTTTGCCGGTCAGAGAAGCGCTGGCCCAGCCCGGCCTCCACCGCCCGGCTGGCCTCTTCCAGCGCCGGGGATTTTTGAGGCTGGCTGATCCCCTGCATGGCCAAAATACCCATGCAGGCATTGGGGTGCGCCTGTTTCCAGGCAGGGCTGAGGGTGAGCATGGGGCTGGATGCTGTCATGACGGTTCCTCCGTAGGCTGAATAATTCTAACCTTATGGCTGTTTCCAATGGTCAGGTAATTATGCCGCCGGGTCAGGGTCCGGTATTGTACGGTCTTGCGGCGCTGCCTAGCCGGGTTCCGGAATATTGACCGGTGAACTTGGGGCAACTCGTCCGGGCTGGGTTCTAGGGGGGGCAAACGCAAACACCCCGCCGTTATAGCGGGGTGCGGTGTTCAGGAGCTTGCTTTGGGCGGCCGCTCTATGAGGGTCAGCACTCCGCAGCCAATAAGGTTTCGTCCTTGAGGCTCTTGCCGAACTTGGCCACCACTTCGCTGACCGTAAGGGCGGCCTTTTCCGCACCCTCCAGGTCAAGCTGAATGCGCCCCTGGTGCAGCATCACCATGCGGTCGCCATAGTCCAGGGCCTGATTCATGTTATGGGTCACCATCAAGGTGGTGAGCTTGTGGTCCTGGATCATCTGGTCGGTGAGGTTCATAACCTTGGCCGCGGTCTTGGGGTCCAGGGCGGCGGTATGCTCGTCCAGAAGCAGCAGCCGGGGCAGGGTTAGGGTGGTCATCAACAAGGCCAAAGACTGGCGCTGGCCGCCCGAGAGCAGCCCGACCTTGTCCTTGAGCCGGTTTTCCAGGCCCAGGCCCAAGACCTTCAGCACTTCGCGGTAGCGCTTGCGCCGGGAACCGGTCACTCCCCACCTAAGACCCCGCTTTTGGCCGCGCAGCTCGGCCAGGCAGAGGTTTTCCTCTATGCTCAGGCTGGCCGCGGTGCCCAAGGTGGGGTCCTGAAACACCCGGGCCAGATGGCGGGCCATTAAAAAGTCCTGCTGCTTGGTGACGTCCGCGCCGTCCACCCGTATGGAGCCTCCGTCGGGCGGAAATGTTCCGGCCACCACGTTCAAGAGGGTGGATTTGCCCGCGCCGTTGCTGCCGATGATGGTTATGAACTGGCCTTCTTTCACCGCAAGGCTCAGGCCGTCCAAGGCCCGCTTTTCATCCTGGGTGCCGGGATTGAATATCTTGGTTATGTCCTGGAGCACCAGCATGTTGTCCGCCATGCTCATACTCCTCTCAGATGGATTTTGGCGGACCTGTTGCCTTTTAAGGCCGGTATGCCCAAAGCCAGCACCACCATGAGGCCGGTGGCCAGTTTGAGGTCCGTGGGGGGAAGCCCCAGGCGCATGCCCAAAACCATGATGAAGTTATAGATGACAGAACCCACCACGGCGGCCAGGGTGAGCCGGAAGACCGTCTTGGGGGTGATGAGAGCTTCGCCGATGATGATGGCCGCGAGTCCGGCCACGATCATGCCCACGCCCATCTGCACGTCGGAAAATCCCTGGTTCTGTGCTATGAGGGCTCCGGCCAGGGCGACCAAAGCGTTGCTCAGGCCCAGGCCGAACACGGTTGCGTTGTCCGTATTAAGACCCAAAGAACGTATCATCTGTTCGTTGTCGCCGGTGGCCCGCATGGCCAGGCCGTACTCGGTATGCAAAAACAGGTCGGTCAGAAGCTTCACCGCCATGCAGACCGCAAAGAAGAACAGGATCACCGGCCACTCCCGGTCTATGGGGAGGTTTTCCATGGGGGTGAATATGGTGTCCACGGTCATGAGCTGGGTGTTGGCCCGACCCATGATGCGCAGGTTCACCGACCACAGCATGGTCATCATCAGAATGCCGGATAACAGGCTGTTGATCTTGAGCCGGGTGTTCATGATCCCGGTGATGCATCCGGCCGCAAAGCCGGCCAGCATGCCGCAGAAGGCGGCGGCATAGGGGTCCCATCCTTCGATGATGAGGCGGGCCGCCACCGCGCCGCCCAAGGGGAAGCTGCCATCCACTGTGAGGTCGGGAAAGGACAGCACCCTGAAGGCCAGGGCGATGCCCAGGGCAACCAGGGCGTAGGCCAGGCCTTGCTCCAGGCTTCCCGGGATAATGTTAAGCAGAAACATGTTGAAGTACCGTAAACGCTATCGCGCCCGGAGCCTTTCGGTTCCGGCTCCGGGCGCAAGGTTAAATCGCCTTAAGCTGCTTTATTTGACGACCTTTTCGGCCATCTTCACGTATTTGTCCGCTATGCTCACGCCCTGTTGGGCGGCGTTTTTGAGGTTCAGGTGCAAAGAAAGGTTCTCGGTGTATCCGCTGGGAATATCGCCGGGTTTCTTGCCCTTCAAGATAGCGGCGGCCTTTTTGCCCGCCGAGTAGCCCACCTGGAAGTAGTTGAAGCCCAGAGCGGCCACGGCGCCTTTGGTGATTGAGTCCACATCCGCGGCGAACAGGGGAATCTGTTTGCTGTTGCAGACCTTGGCCACGGCGGGCAGGGCGCTGACCACTGTGTTGTCGGTGTTCACCCAGATGGCGTCGCAGCGCCCCACCAGGGATTGGGCGGCCCGGAAGACCTCCGAGGAGTTGGAAACACTCACCTCGATCACTTCCATGCCCATATCTTTCCATATCTTTTTGGCCACGTTGACCAGCTCCACGCTGTTGGCCTCGCCGGAGTTATAGATGGTGGCCCAGCGTTTGGCCCTGGGCATCATCTCGGCATAAAGCTTGAGCTGGCGCTCCACCGGCAGCATATCGCTGATGCCGGTCACGTTGGTGCCGGAGGGGCCCATGGTTTTCACCAGGCCCGCGCTGACCGGGTTGGTCACCGAGGAATAGACCACCGGGATATCCTTGATGGCCTTTATGGCGGCCTGGGCGGTGGGGGTGGCGATGGCATGCACCAAGTCCACCTTGTCGGTTTTGAACTTGTCCGCGATGGCCTTTGCGTTGGACATTTGTCCCTGGGCGTTCTGGACATCATATTCAGCGGTTATGCCTGCATCGGTCAGAGCTTTGACAAAACCTTCATGATCGGAATTCAGAGCCGGATGCTCTACAATGACCGTCACCCCGATCTTGAAAGTCTTGGCCGCGGCCACCGAAGCCAGGGCGAAAACCAGACACACGGTCAGAATAAGGAGCTTTTTCATAATCTTCCCTCCCAAGTGAAGGTTGTTCTATTAAATTTACAAGCTAACTCGCCACTTTTAACAAATATCCGGGCTCAGCGCCAGCAATTTGTATACAGTGTAATAAGCGGGCGGCTGTGGCAAATGCATGAATCGGCTGAGCAAAGGTATATACTATGACCCGGCCATAAATCTTTTCCAAGCTCCGCCAATGGCTGACCGGTCCGGATGCCGTGACGCGGGCTGGTGTTATCCAGGGGGTAACAGTGCCTTGAAACAAGTCACAACAAAATATCTTGAAAGAGTGGAGGAGCTGGCGCCGTTTTTAGCGGATGCCGACCACGTGGATGTCAAAACGGTTAAGGCTGGCAATGGCGCCCTTTTGAATTATGTAGCCAGGATTTTAACTTATGAGCCCAAATGGGTGGTGTGGCTTTATACCGTCCGCAAGCACCTGGCCCGGATCATGGGGCTGCTGCATGCAGATCTCGACATCAGTAATAATTACACGCCCGAAAATGTTCCGGTCACCCCAGGTGAGAAGGCGGGTTTTTTGGAAGTGGAAATGCATTGCCCGCATCGTCTGTGGGTGGCTTCCGCCTCGGACAAACACCTGATGGGATATATGGCGGTGCTGCTGGAGCCTTCGCCCAAAGGGGGCGGGCTGCTGCATCTTGCAACCATTGTCCGATACCGCAACTGGCAGGGTCCGCTATACTTCAACCTGATACGGCCTTTTCACCACCTGATCGTGGCAACTATGGTCCGCCATGCTGTGAAGGAAGACTGAGACCGGCGTCTTGTAACGTTATTGGTTATATATGTTAATCGGTTAAGCTGTTAACATTATTATGCCGGCTGGCCGGCGGCGAACCTTGCAGCCGTGCGCCTTTGTGATATATCCAGGCTAGAATTGATTTTGAATTCCTGTTAAGTTGTATTAAGGCCGCAATGCGATAACAAGATGTAGCGTATATGTCACAGCCCCAGCCCAACATCACCCAAGACGCCGCACTCCAGGCCCCGGTCAAGGACACACCCATGATGCGTCAGTATTGGCAGCTCAAGGAGCAGGTGGGCGATTGCGTGCTCTTTTTCCGTATGGGTGATTTCTATGAGATGTTCGAGGAAGACGCCAAAACAGCCAGCCGGGTTTTGGCCATCGCCCTCACCAGCCGGGACAAAAAAGACCCCGATCCCACCCCCATGTGCGGGGTGCCGTTCCGGGCGGTGGACAGCTACATAGCCAAGATGGTTGAGGCGGGGCACAAGGTGGCCATCGGAGACCAGGTGGAAGACCCCAAAATGGCCAAGGGCCTGGTCAAGCGCGAAATCACCCGGGTGATCACCCCTGGCATGTTTACCGATCCCAATCACCTGGAACCCAAGGACAACCGTTTTCTGGCCGCTTTGCACTTCGGCAAGGATCAGGTCGGCCTGGCCTGCCTGGACCTCAGCTCCGGCGAATTCAGGGCCAGCCGGGTTTTCTTGGGGCCGCCGCTCAATGACGAGCTGGCCCGGCTGGAGCCCGCCGAACTGGTTCTGGCCGAAAGCCAGGCCAGCCATCCGGGCTTGAGCAGGCTCAGCCCCGATCTTTTGGAACTGCCCCGCTCGCTTCACCCGGGCAGGCCGCCCACGCCAAGGCAGGCGGCGGATATCCTGGACCGGCGGGCTCCCGAGGAATGGGAGCATGTTCCTCCCGAGGCCATTGGATCCGCTGCCATGGCCTGGGCCAAGGTGCAGGAGACCCAGCGCAAGAGTCCGGACCATGTGGAGGACTTGGCGCTCTACCGGGTGGAAGGGCACTTGGTGCTGGATGCCGGAGCCCGGCGCAACCTGGAGCTGTTCCGCTCCATAGCGGGCGGCGGACGCCAGGGCTCCCTATTGGGCGCGGTGGATATGACCGCCACCCCCATGGGGGCGCGGCTCTTGCGGGAATGGCTGGGGTTTCCGCTGTTTGATCTGGCCCGCATAGAGGCCCGTCACCAGGCTGTGGATGAGCTGGTGAACGACCCCATGCTGCGGGGTGGGCTCATTGACCAGCTGAAAGAGCTTCCCGACTTGGCCCGACTGGTGGGCCGGGCCGGACTGGGCCAGGCCAGTCCCCGGGACCTGGCCTCCCTGCGCGATGCCCTGGAGCTTTTGCCCGGCCTGCAAAACACCCTGGCCCCCTTGGCGTCGCCTTTGGTCCGGCAGCAGGCGGACGCCTTGGGCGGACTGGAGGAGCTGGCCGCCGGGCTGCGGCGCACCCTGGCCGAAAGCCCGCCTTTGTCCCTGGCCGAGGGTGGGGTGATCGCCGCCGGAGTCAACGCCGAGCTGGACCAGCTGCGGCAGATGTCCGGCCAGGGCAAGGACTGGATTGCCAGCCTGCAAAGCAAGCTCAGGGCCGAGACCGGCATACCGTCTTTGAAGGTGGGCTTCAACCGGGTGTTCGGCTATTACCTGGATGTGACCAAAACCCACGCGGGCAAGGTGCCTGATTATTTTATCCGCAAACAGACCCTGGCCAACTCTGAACGCTACTTCACCCCCGAGCTGAAGCAGTGGGAGGAAAAGGTCCTGGGCGCAGAGGATAAGGCGGCCGCCTTGGAACGGGAGCTGTTTGAGGAGCTGCGGGCTTTGGTGGCGGCCCAAAGCCGCCCGCTCATGGCCTGCGCCCGTGCCCTGGCTGGCGTGGATGTGTTGGCCGGATTGGCCGAACTGGCCCAAAAGCGCGATTATGTACGGCCGAAGATGGCCCTGGACGGCGAGCTTGATCTTAAGGGCGGACGCCATCCGGTGGTGGAGCGCATGCTGGGCGAGGGCGGGTTCGTGCCCAACGACGTATGGCTGGATGATACGGCCCAGCAGGTGATCATCATCACCGGCCCAAACATGGCCGGTAAATCAACCATCCTGCGTCAAACCGCCCTCATAGTGCTGCTGGCCCAGGCCGGCTCCTTTGTGCCGGCCGATTCGGCCCGCATCCCGCTCATAGACCGCATCTTCACCCGGGTTGGAGCCATGGACGATCTGGCCCGGGGCCGCTCCACCTTCATGGTGGAGATGACCGAGACCAGTCAGATTCTGGCCCAGGCCACTCCGCGTTCCTTGGTTATCCTGGATGAAGTGGGCCGGGGCACCAGCACCTTTGACGGCCTGTCCCTGGCCTGGGCCGTGGCCGAACATCTGCACGATCTTGACGGGGTGGGGGTGAAGACCCTTTTCGCCACCCACTACCATGAACTGGTTGACCTGGCCCAGCGACTTGAGCGGGTGAAGAACTACAACGTATCGGTCAAGGAGATAGGGGGGCGCATCACCTTTTTGCGCACCTTGAAACCCGGCGGGGTCAGCCGGTCGTATGGCCTGCAGGTCGCGCGCCTGGCCGGCCTGCCTGCCAGTGTGCTGGACAGGGCTCAAGAAATTTTGAGTGGCCTTGAAAAAGATGATTTTAAAACCCCGGAACCGGCCGGCCATGCACAACCCGCTCAAGGGCAGCTGGCCCTTTTCCGGCCCGTAAGCCATCCGGTTGTGGAGCGTCTTAAAAACTTGAATATTGACAACATGTCACCTATACAAGCTTTGAACCTTTTGGCAGAATTGCAAAGTGAGCTGGACTAAACCCCATAGCTTCGTCGCTCTGGCAGCATTGCTGCTTTTAATGGCGCTTTTGTCTTCCGCCTGGGCCCAGGGGGAAAAGCCCACCTATGACCGGGCCAAGGCGGACTATGTCTGGCTCATGGGCGATGAAAACGCCGAAGAGGTCTACGGCAACTGGCGCAGCCTGGCGGACCGTTTCAGCCGCATTTTCGCGGCTCATCCTCAAGGACCCTATGCCTCCGGCTCCCTTTACTGGATGGCCCGCATACACCAGGGGGCCTATGAGAAGTTTAGCCGCAAGGCGGATTATTACGCCGGGATGGACGCGGCCAAACGGCTGGTGAACCATTTCCCCCGTTCCCGCCTGGCCGATGACGCCCAATACATCCTGGGCCAGCTGCTGGAGCGCGGAGGCGATCTGGAGCAGGCCTATCTGGCATATCTCAAAGTCACCGTGGATTATCCCACCGGAGACATGGTGCTGCCTTCCAAGGCCAAACTGGATGCCATAGAACGAAAGCTGACCCGGCCCGACCCGGTGGAGGACAAGAAGAACGGCGCGGAGGGCAAGCCGTCACCCATAAGGGTCAAGACCCTCCCGGCAGCACCCGCCCAACCCCAGACCGCCAAACCCCAGACCACCAAACCGGAGCCCAGTGAACCCAAGCTGGATCTCAGCCTGGCCGCAGTGAGCAGCCTGCGGCACTGGTCCACCGGCAGCTATACCCGCGTGGTCTTGAGCCTGGAGCGCCCGGTTCCCTATAAATCTAACCTTCTCAAGAAAAATCCCGAGGCCAACAAACCCAGGCGGCTGTACCTGGACCTGCGCGGAGCCCGGCTCACCCCGGGGGTGAAGGAAACAATGCCCATCGAGGGTTCCTTGTTGATCCGGGCCAGGGTGGGGCAATTCAGCAAAGACACCGTGCGGTTGGTACTGGATATCGACAATCTTTCATCTTACAAGGTGTTCAGCCTGGACAACCCCTTCAGGGTGGTGGTGGATTGCTTTGGCGAAAAGGCCAAGACGATCACCCGCTCCGTTACCAGAAAAACCACGCTGAAAAAAGGGAGATACGCCCATAAGGTCAAACGGGGTAAAGCCACTCAAAAGCCGCCCAAGGTTAGCCTGGCCGCCCAGCTGGGCCTGGGTATCCGAAAAGTGGTGCTGGACCCGGGCCACGGTGGAAAAGACCCGGGGGCCAATTACCGGGGGCTTGAAGAAAAGGATATCACCCTGAGCATAGCCAAGCTGGCCAAGCCAAGGATAGAAAAGGCCTTGGGCTGTGAAGTCATCCTGACCCGGACCAATGACAAGTTTTTGGCTTTGGAGGACCGCACCGCATTCGCCAACACCCGGGAGGCGGATCTGTTTATTTCCCTGCATGTAAATGCAGCCCCCAGCCACCGCTTGAACGGCCTTGAGACCTATTATCTGAACTTGGCTTCCGACCAGGAAGCCATGCGGGTGGCAGCTCGGGAGAACGCCACCACCAAACGCTCCATCAACGATCTTGAGGTTATACTCAATGATCTTATGATGAACTCAAAGATCAATGAATCCAATAGATTGGCCCGTATTCTGCACAAAGCCACCATACGTAAGCTGCGCACCAATTACAAGGTTCGCGACCTCAAGGTGAAACAGGCCCCCTTCTATGTGCTCATCGGCGCCCGCATGCCCGCCGTGCTTTGTGAGGTGGGCTTTATCACCAATCCCACCGAGCACCGCCGTCTGAGCAGCCACAGATACCGTGAGCGGCTGGCCCAGGCCCTGGCAAACGGCCTGGCCGCCTATGCGAAAAGTCTGAAAAAGCGCTAGCGCCATGGGGCTCAGAAAGATTTTTTGCGGGCTCACCCCTCCCAGCCTGGGTGACAACACCGCCAGCATAGACCGTCTGGCCAAGCAGATTAAGCGCAAAACCGGGGAATGGCCTTTGGTGAGCCTTGGGGACACCGGGGCTTTTGCCGCTTTAATCAGGCATGCGGACCACAAGGTCACCGCCACCCTGGCAAGCGGCCCAAGCGGACCGGTCATCGTGGCCCTGGAGGCGGGCGACACCTCGGGGGTGAATCCCGCCCCCGGCCTGGCCCGGCGGGCCGGAATGCTGCCGGCCTCGCTGTGGGGGGAGGAAGGCCTGGGCGTGGCCCTGGACCTCGGCTCCACCCATTTGGCCGCCGCCCTGGTTGATCTGCCCACGGGTGAAGAATTGGCCCGGGGCAATATATTAAATCCCCAGACCGGCATTGCGGCCGATATCCTGGGGCGCATCCAAAAGGCTGCTGACCCTGAAGTGCACAAGGAGCTGTGCGGGTCGCTGCGCCGGAGGGCTGGCGGGCTTATTGCGCGGCTGTGCAGCAAGGCGGGTCGGGAAGCGGGTTTGATAACCGGGCTGTGCGCCGCGGGAAACACCACCATGACCCATTTCTTTTTGGGCCTGGATGTGCAGTCCATCTGCCGCGAGCCCTATATACCCGTGGTAAACCGGCCCGCGCCTTTTTTCGCCCGGGAGCTGGGGTTTGAACTGGCGCCCGGTGCGGTGGCCTGGTGCCTTCCCAATGTGGGGTCGTATTTCGGCGGGGACCTGGTGGGCGGCATCGTGGCCGCCGGGCTTCATGAGCGGCAAGACCCGGCTATCTTGGTGGATGTGGGCACCAACGCCGAAGTGGTGGTGGGCAACCGGGACTGGCTATTGGCCTGCGCAGGCGCGGCCGGACCGGCTCTGGAAGGCGGAGTCGCCCGCATGGGTGTGCTGGCCCAGCCCGGGGCCATTGAGGGGGTCTCGATTGATCCGGCGACTTTTGAACCCAGCCTGAAGATCATTCCCGATGCCGAAGGCTCCAGGCCCCGTCCCCTTGGCCTCTGCGGCTCCGGCGTGCTGCAGCTTTTGGCCCAGATGTATCTCACCCGGGTTATGGATATGCGCGGGCGCATAGTACTCACAGGCCATCCCCGGGTGGTTGAGACCGACGAGGGCTTGGGCTATGTGGTGGCCAGCGCCCAAGAAGCCCAAGGCGAACCGGTTGTCATCAACGAGGTGGAGATAGATATTCTGCTGCGTTCCAAGGCGGCCATGTACACCATTTTGCGCACCGTGCTGTTGCAGGTGGGTATGGAGTTTGAGGACCTGTCGGCCTTTTATGTGGCCGGAGCCTTTGGCAATGTCATTGATCCGCCCACCGCTATCACCCTGGGCATGCTGCCGGATTTGCCCCCTGAGCGCTTTATCGGGTTGGGCAATTCATCTCTGGCCGGCTGCAAGGAGCTTTTGTTGAATCCCGGAGCACGGGATCAGGTTGAAACGGTGACCGACCGTTTGACCTATCTGGAACTGAACGTTAATCAGGAGTTGATGAACCGTTTCAGTGCGGCCCGTTTCATCCCTCACACCGACCACACCCGTTTTCCCAGTGTGCCGGTGTTTCACACCTGACGGGGTTTTTCGGGCCTGAGACCGCCTGCATCTTGCAGACGCTAGATAATGAATGCCTTAGCAGGCCGCCCTATAAACGGCTCTTTTTGCCCAAATACCGCGTTGGCCGTGATTTTCGAATACTCATATATTATTGTATATACCGCGCTTAAAAAATCGCGTCCGCCTTGTCTTTGAACCAAAATATGGTTTTAAGAGCACCCTGTTAGGGAATCAACCCATTTTTTTCAGCAACTCACCGAACTTTTCAGCGTTGACCGGCGGACTGTAATAATACCCCTGCACATGATGGCAGCCCAGGTCGACCAAAAAATCGAGTTGGGCTTTATCTTCCACACCCTCGGCTATAACCTCCATCTTCAGACTGTGGGCCATGGATATAATGGTTCTGGCCACCGCAGCCGCATCGGGATCATGGGGCAGGTCCTCCACAAAGGATTTATCTATCTTGATTGCATTAATCGGGAAACGCCTCAAGTATGACAAGGAAGAGTACCCGGTGCCGAAATCATCCAAGGCCACAGACACCCCCAGGTCACTGAGCTTGCCCAGCACCTCTTCGGCCATCTCCACTCCACTCATCATGAGGCTTTCGGTTACTTCCAATTCCAGCCCTTCGGGGGGCAGCCCCACATTATTCAAGGCTTTTTTAACCGTATCCACCAGCCCCGGCTCCTGGACCTGGCGGGCCGACAGGTTTACCGCCACCTTGAGGTCGGGATATCCGTTGTTCCGCCAAAAAAGCGCCTGCCTGCATGATTCTTCCAGGACCCAGCGTCCTATGGGCACAATGAGCCCTGTTTCTTCGGCCAGGGGAATGAAATCCACAGGCGGTACCAGCCGGCCTTCCCTTTGCCATCGAACCAGGGACTCCATGCCGGTGATCTTGCCCCGGGCAACATCTATCTTGGGTTGATAGAAGACCACGATTTCACCGTTATTCACTGCATCGCGCAGATTATTCTCAAGCCGGAACCTTTTTTCGGTGGCCTCGTTCATGGCGGGGGTGAAAAGCTGTATGCTCTTGACGCCCTGCTGTTTGGCTTGGTGCATGGCCTGGTCTGCGCTTTTTATCACCGCATCAGGGTCGACGCCGTCGGCGGGGCAAATGGTGATGCCCACGCATGCGGAGAGATACAGGTTTTCGCCGTCCAGAGCCAAACGCTGCCCCAGAACCTGCTGTATTTTTTTGGCCCAACGCACCGCTTGCTCGGCTCCATCTATATATTCCAGCACTACGATGAATTCATCACCCCCCAGACGGGATATTGTGGCCTCCTCAAAGAGCGCTTCTTGCAGCCTTCGTGCTACATGCCTCAGCACCCGGTCTCCGAATACGTGGCCCAGACTGTCGTTTATGTATGCAAAATCATCCAGATCCACGCTCAACACGGCCAGATTCTCGCCCCGTGCGGAGGCCCGGTCTATGGCCACTTTCAAACGGTCGCGCAGGATATCCCGGTTGATCAGCCCGGTAAGAGCATCATGGTTGGCTTGATAACGGATGGTTTCTTCTGCTTTACGCAAGTCCGTAGTGTCATGGCACAGCATGATGTAATTAGCGATTTGGTCCTGGTCATCGCGGATCTGAAAAACGTTGCGCCATTCCAGATATGCCTCACCGTTTTTCCGACGGTTCCAAAACTCGCCGTGCCACTCCCGTTTTTGCTCCAGGGCTTGCCACATGTTGTGGGCCATCCGTTGGGCGCTGGGCTCGGAAGGGGTCAGAAAGTCGATATCGGAATCAAACACCTCTTCAGCCGGATATCCGGTCACCAGACTGAAGGCTTTATTGATCTGTTCAGGGTGTCCCCAGGCGTCGGTGATCAAGATAGCTTCCAGGCTGTTTTCCATTATTTTTCCGGCCAGATCGAGCTTGCTTTCCAATAGATCATGACGGCTTTTCAAGGAAAGCTGGGCGGCCGCCCTGGCCCGCACCACCAGGGGGACGATCGGTTTGGTTATGTAGTCCACCGCGCCCAGCGAAAAACCGTAAGACTCGGCTTTGGTGTCATCCTTGGCCGTGACGAAGATCACCGGAATGTTTGAGGTGTCTGGATTGTTTTTTAATTGCTGGATGACTTCAAACCCGTCCATGCCCGGCATCATTACATCGAGCAGGATCAAGTCCGGCTGAGGCTCCGCAGATGCTATCTTCAAGGCGGTGGGTCCGTCCAGGGCCACCTTGACATTGTATGATTTGCTGAGTACGGCCGCCAGCAGGTCAATGTTTTGCGGTAAATCGTCCACTACCAAGACGGTGGCTTTGCTGTCTGTACTATCCATCATTGCTTTTTTCCAGCTTGATGCTCAAGAACGCAGCCAGATCATTCACTGATTTGAGCGCCGAGTCAAAGTGATAGGTCCTCACCTGCTCTTCCACTTTCACAAACGCACCGGCATGGGGGCTGTGGGCCATCATGCGTTTGATCTTTTCCAGATCGCTCAAAGCCTGCCAGTCAAACGTTTTGAGCTTAACACTTATGGTGCGTAATAAAAGGGCCAGTTCCTCAAGGTCGATCTTTTCCGTCTGGGGCTCATCCGGTTGCAACTCCACCGGCGCCTCAGTAGCTGCACCCCTGGCCTCTTGGGGCGCTAGCCGGGCCACCACTGAATAAAATTGATCCCGGTCCACCGGTTTGGGCACATACCCATCCATGCCCGCTTCCAAAAAACGCTCCTCGTCACCCTTCATGGCATGGGCGGTCATTGCTATTATGGGCACATGGCCGGGGCCCCCGGCCTCTTTGTTGCGGATTGCCCGGGTGGCGGCCAACCCATCCATCACCGGCATGTTCACATCCATGAAAATCATGTCAAAGGAGGATTCTTCATAAAGTTCAACTGCCTGTTTTCCGTTTTCCGCCAGACACACCTTGTGGCCTTGTTTTTCCAAGAGAGTGGCGGCGACTTTTTGGTTCACCAGATTGTCTTCCACCACCAGAACCTTGAGTCCCCGGACTATGGTTCCGCCTGTGTCGGGGGGGGCGGGAACCGGGGCCAGGGGCATTTGGCTTTGAGACACCCCCAAGGCCACCTGGAATCTGAAGGTGGAACCCTCGCCATAGACGCTTTCCGCCTTGAGTTCCCCTCCCATAAGCTTGACCAGGCCTTTGCTTATGGCCAGGCCCAAACCGCTGCCCTCGTATTGCCGGGTGCTGGATGAGTCCACCTGAGAAAAGGGTTCGAATACATGCTCGATATGCTCAGGCAGGATGCCGATGCCGCTGTCCTTGATGCTGAAATCCAAGGTGGCCTGCCGGGAGGAGCGCTCGATCAATCCCACATTCACCCACACTCCCCCGGTTACCGTGAATTTGATGGCGTTGGTCACCAGATTAAAGAGAACCTGCTTCAAACGCCCCCAGTCGCCCAAAAGCCTGACCGGGATGTTTTTGTCCATACTCAGCTCGAGCTTAAGCCCCTTTTCCCTGGCCTTCATGATATGGGGTCCCAGGATGTCTTCCAGGCAGTCTTTGAGATCAAACTCCTGGCTTTCAAGGCTCGTCCGGTCAGCTTCGATTTTACTCAAATCCAGAATTTCGTTTATCAGAAATAAAAGATGGTCCGCCGAGCTCTTGACCATGTTTAAATATTCACGTTCGGTAGGGCCTATGTTACGGTCCAGGGTCAGGTCGGTCATGCCTATGATGGCATTCATGGGGGTGCGGATTTCATGGCTCATGGCAGCCAAAAATTGGCTTTTGGCTTGGTTAGCCGCCTCGGCTTGCTCCTTTGCCTCAAAGAGCTCTTTTTCCAGCAGCAAACGTTGCAATGCAAGACCATGAAGAGCCGCGATCCGCTCTATGATGGTCAGGTCATACCCGGTGTAGTCGGAGGGCGGATTGGCCATGCACAACACACCGGCCAGTTCGTCCTGAATAAGCACCGGCACCGATATGAAGCGCTCCAGCCCCTGCCCGCTTGCCAGTAAAGCGCTGTATTTGTGAGCACAGCTCAGGTCATTGCACACCACCGGTTCACGCAGGCGCAAGGCCTCGGCCCAAATAGCGCAGTTTTTGTCATACCCGGAGCCGGATTTGGGCAGGTCGCATGCGGACCAGATTCCCCCGCTGGAAACAACTTCATTCAGCCTTCTGCTTTTTTTGTCAAAATAACCCATGAAGCCGTAGGTGCTGGCCGTAAGTTCCTGGGCTTGTTTCAGGACCAGGGTGGAAACCTGGGTTATGTCCGGGATGCGGATCAGCCTGCGGGCCAACCTGGCCAGGGCCAGGCTGGTGTGGGCTTCCATCGCGGAACGCTCCTCGGCCCGGCGGCGGACCGTGACATCCATCACTACGCCCTGCAGCGCTACCGGCCTGCCGTCTGGATCATAGATGAAGTCCGCCTGGTCCCTCAGCCAGATCACCTTGCCGTCCGCCCGGGTGATGCGGTATTCAACGGCCAGCTTTTGGCCGGTCTTCATACAATTGCACAGAGTTGCAAAAACCCGTTCCTGGTCTTCAGGGTGCAGCATTTCGCTAAACGAATTCGGATTGTCCTTGAAATATTCCTGGCCGTATCCTGAGATCTCTTTAATTTGGGGGCTGATGTATTGGATGACAGGCCCCGGGTCCAGCTTTGAGACGTAGACCACCGCCGGCATTCTTTCCACCATGTCCTTATAGCGGGCTTCCGATTCCTTGAGGGCGTCTTCATGATTTTTGAACCGGCTGACATCGCGCACCATATTGTGCAAGTAGGTCCGGCCGGCGTACCCGATCAGCTTGCTGTTTATCTCCACCGCCAGTAAACTGCCGTCTTTGCGCCGGTATTGGGCCTCATAAGTGACGCAGCCCAGGTTTTCAAGTTTTTGGGCCAAAGAGCCGTTTGGAATCTGCTCCGGGCAAAGAGGGCTGATCCTGGCCGGGTCCAGGGAAAGAAGCTCGGTTTTGCTGTAGCCCAGCAGCTTGCAGGCCGCCTGGTTCACTTCCACAAACCGGGCGGTATCATGGCTGATCAGGAAATGGGCTTCTGCTGCGTTGTCAAAAAGCTGGTAGAAAAGCCCCCGGCCGTTTCCGTTTTGCGCCAAACCTTCTTGGCGGGTTTTTGCCTCCTGCCGGGTTTGGCTCAGCTTTTGTTTGAGCTGCGGTGTTTCCAGCGAGACCGCGTCGCTGCTGTTTTTTTGCTTCGGCATATATTCAACCGCACTTTTGGTGAAGGAGCACAGTTGCGCTCTGCATACGGGTAACAGGTAGCCTCGGACGCCCGGAGCGGGTTATCCGCCAAGTCCCGAACCTGCGCATTTAGGGCCTGTAGCCCATATGGGTCAGGCGGGATGCCGCCGCCTGTCCGGCCTTGCCCTGCGGGTC
Organism: Desulfarculaceae bacterium; assembly: GCA_963675675.1. Classification (GTDB taxonomy): domain Bacteria; phylum Desulfobacterota; class Desulfarculia; order Desulfarculales; family Desulfarculaceae; genus Dethiosulfatarculus. Next base: position 3,232,853 of record OY776512.1, on the reverse strand, counting down.
CAGACGGACCACCTGGCGGTACGTATGCACGGCGTCCCTTTTCCGGCCGCTTTGCTCATAGGCCACGCCCAAAAGAAACCTGCTGCCCGAATGATTGGGCAGGACCCGGTTGGCGGCCTTGAAATGGGGAATGGCCTGCCGGGGCCTTTTGGTTTCCAGATTCAGCGCGCCGGCCACCACGTTGATCATAAACACATTGGGGCTCAGTTTGGCCCCTTTGTCCGCCATCTTGCGGGCCTTGGTTTTCATGCCCATGCTGTAGTAGGCGCGGGCCAGTTCATAATGCATCAGGCCATCCCGGCCAAAAAGCCGGATGCCCTTCCAGAAGCTTTGCACGGCCTGGGAATATTTCTTTTTGGCGGCCAGTTCCTTGCCTTTGTCAAAAGCGGCATAGGCCGGGGCTCTTCTTTTTTGGGCCTGGAGCGCCCGGTTGAAGTCCCCGGTTTTCATGGGCTGGCCGGTCAAATTCCGGCTGCTGCTCCCAACCCGCCGCCTGGCAGTGCTGATGCGTTCATCGGTGAGCGGGTGGCTGGAGAAAAAGGCCGCGATGGCCCCGGGCGAGTTTTTTTCCTCTTGCCGGAAAATCCCGAAAAGCTCCACCATGCCTCTGGGGTTATATCCGCAGCGGGTCATGTATTGATATCCCAGCTCGTCCGCCTGGCGTTCCTGATCCCTGGAATAGCTCATCAAGAGCACATTGCCCGCAAGACCCGCGAGCTGGGCTCCCGGCTGGCCGAGCCCCACGCCCGAAAGGGCCGCACCCACACCTGCCACCCCCAGGCCGACCAGGGTGCTCCGGGCATGGGCGCTGACGGCATGGCGCGCGGTCACATGCCCTATCTCATGGCCCAATACAGCGGCCAGTTCATCCTCATTGCGCATTTTGGAGATGAGCCCCCGGGTGATGCATATCTTGCCCCCGGGTAAAGCAAAGGCATTTATCATGCCCTCGTTCACCACCGCGAAATCCCAGGGCAGGTTGGGGCGGTGGCTTTGCCTGGCCAGCCTGCGTCCCACTCTTTGCACATAGATCTGCAGTTTTTCATCATAAGGGGGTTTGCCGCCGAACATCTGCACGGCCTGGGGATAGAGCTGCCCGCCCATCTGCAACTCCTGGGCTTCACTCATAAAGGCAAGCTGCTGCTCCCCGCTCACCGGATTGACGGCGCAGGCGGCCAGGAGCAAAAGTCCGATCAAGGCCAGCGGCGCAAACCCCATCCACAAGTTAAATGGTGTCTTACCTTTGCCCTTGAAAACGGCCCCCATGGCTATCCCTCCTGATTCCTGCTCTTATTATTACAATATTATATCCAAAACCAAATTATATCCAAAACCAAAGGCCGGACTGAGCGGCGGAGCGGATTCACGCCCGTCCGCCTGCTGAAATCCGGTTTTGAAAAATCACCTCCTGCTGGATATGATCACGCCTTTTTGTCGCATTCCGTTCAGCCCTTCAGTTTTTGCTCCACGCTGGCTATCTTTCCCATGGCCGTGGCCTCTTTGTCCCGGCGGTCGTCTATGTTGATCAGGGTCATGACCCGGTCGGCCCCCTGCTCAAAGGGAACTTCGTGCATTTTTTGAATGACCTCCATTAGCCGGGGCAGGGGACCTTCCAGCACCGTGCCCATGGGGGTTAGGTGATAGGTGACATCAGTGGTTTGCAACAGTTTGTGCACTTTTGCCACATAAGGTGAAACGCTGGTGGAACCGGTGCCGATGGGAACCACGGTAACTTGAACTATGGCCATGATTGGTCTCCTTCACGGATTGGTCTGTTTGTCAGGCTGCGTTTTTTATGAAGTGGGTGGGATACTTGGTGTGCCAAGCCCAGTTTTGCTCGGGGGTGGGTATGCGCATGCTCCAGCGGGGGGCATAATAATCCCGTACAAATTCCAGAAGATGGAAACGCCCCCCCCGCACATATCCTCCGGGATAGATGCGGTTCAAGGCGTCCGGATCGCCCAGGCGGGCCTTTTCCAAATAATAGATGGGACGGATGGTGAAAAACATTTCTTTGCCGGCAACCCGGCTCATGGCATCCAAAAACCGGGGCAGGCGGCCGGTGCGGATGAAATTTTTACCTATTACGTCAATCATGACGCTTATGTCAAAGACCTGTTCCAACCTGTCGGTTTCCATGTTAAAGGTGCGGAACTCCACCTGTTCCATGCCCAGGATGCGCTTGAGAATCTGGCAGCCCTCTATTACTTTGGCGTCTTTGTCCAGCCCCATCACCCGGGATGCGCCCATTCGGTGGAATTGGAAGGTGTAGAGCCCGAAGTTGCACCCCATGTCGATCACCGATTTGTCTTTGAACTCCACTCCCGGGGTGGAATAGAGCAGCCGGTCGTCAATTCCAAGGCCTGGAGCCAAAACTTCGCCCCAGGGCCCATAGATGGGCCTCCACACCTGTTCGGGGTCAAGTCCTTTAATCAGGTCTTTTAGTTGGCGCTTCAGTTCATACAGATCATCAACGGGCATAACGGATTTCCTAAGGTCTGCAGGTTGTCAAAGGTTCCGGATTGGGTTTGCTTATAATTTAAATTAAAAAGAGGGCTGCTGTATACTGGTTTGCACTGGTTTTTTGTCCGAAGATTAAGGTGTTTTTTTGTGTTTCTTTGTTTCTTGTCACTCCCAAACGCTTGGGGTATAGTCAGTATAAAGGCCTGGCTCAAGCCAGAGCCTGCTTTTTTTTGCGAGGTGGCGACATGAGATCACCCGATTTCGCCGGCATAGATGACGAGCAGCTTTGTGAGCTTCTGTTTACCATGGAAGACCGGTTGCCCAAAGAAGCGGCGGAAGAACTGGCCCGCCGGGATGCTGTGGTTCCTTACCTGGCTCAGCTTGTTATGGACAAACAGGCATGGCTGATGGACTTGCCGGAATGGTGGGCGGTGGTGCACTCCACCTTCATTGTTGGGCATCGAAGCGGCGAAGAAGCCGTGCTTCCGCTGATAAGCGCCCTGCGCTGGTCCGATGCCTTTGACTGCGACTGGGTTACCGAAGTGCTGCCCTCCATGCTGGGCAGGGTGGGGCCCCCGGCGCTTCCGCTTTTGACCGCCGTGACCAGGGACGCAACCGCGGGCTGGTCGGCCCGTGATCTGGCCATGAAAAGCCTGGCGGCGGTCACGCTGCATCATCCAGAATCGAGCGACCATGTATTCCGCATAATCGGGGAACGGCTTATGGATGAGGGTGAAGACCATCTGGTGCGGCAAATGGCCGGACAGGTGCTCTTGGATTTCAGACGGGGCGGATACCAGCTTCCTTTGCTGAAGCTGGCCAAGCAAAATGAATCCTTGCAAGGCTGGGAGGATGTGTGGCCCGCGGCCTTTGGACCCGACGAGGTGGAATGGGCTTTTAAATCCAACACCCCGGAAGTATGGCATTATAGTGAAGACTGGATGCACTTTTATGAGCCCGGCGAGATTCAGCGTCGCCAAAAGCGCTGGGCCCGGGAGCGCATGGGGTCGGGAACAAGCCCCAAGGCCGGGCATACGGGACCAGGCGGAAAGCTGGTGTCTTTTTTTAGAGGCAGCGAGCAGCCGGACTCGAACGGGGGGCGTGATCCGGAAGAATCGGATTAAGGCCCGAGTGCCAAGCTGAAATTGAACAAACGCACTACACCGGGCGTTCTTTTTATCGTAACCGCAATATATAGCGCCTTGGCCCATAGACTTAAAATTCCCCCCGTGCTAATCTATCTGGCAAAATTGGGTCGGTTACGATCCTGTCTGATGGAGGATTGAAATGAGTTGGGGTAACTCGGGTGTTGTTCGAAAGCTTGCACTGACCAGCCTGCTGGTCCTTTTGGTGGGTTTACTGGCATCATGTTCCTGGTTCAAAAGCGGGCCGAAACCGGCCACGCCGCAACCCCCCAGCGCAGCCGAACACTGGGAATCCGCCATGACCTATAAAAAGGCCGGCAATTTCGCCATGGCGGCCGTGGAACTGGAAAGAGCCATCCGCATAGATCCCAACATGTACCAGGCATATTATAACCTTGGCATGGTGTATGCCGATATGGGCCAAAACATGCAGGCCATGAGGGTCTGGCGCGCGGGGCTGGAAAAAGCCCGCACCGGCCCGGACCGGCTGGATTATCCGCGTGCAAAGGCCATCAGCGAAATACAGACGGCCCGCACCGCGCTGCAAGACAAGATGATAGCCCAGACCAAGCCCAAACCGCTTCCAACGCCCAAGATCGAACCCGCGCCCTTGGCTCCCAAGCCGCTGCCCCCCGCACCCGTCCCAGCGCCCCCCGCTGCCGCACCCAAACAGCCGAAAGGCAAGTACGGAGTGCTCTATGCATCGTATAAGCGAAAAGCCACAGCCGCAAAGGCTGTCAACAAGCTGAAAGCGCGCGACCTGCCCGCGTCAGTCAGGCAAGCCAAGGTCAAGGGCAAAAGGTATTACAGGGCCGTGGTGGGCTGCTGCACCACCCGGACCAACGCCAAAAAAATTCTGAGGCGCATGCAGAAAATGGGTTACAAGGAAAACATGATTATCATGAAGCTGCGCTAGCCGGGCCGGTACGGGTTAAGCGGCCGGAATACCTATAGGCCCTCTTAAGGCTCCGCCATGGGCGGGGCCTTCGCTTTTCCTTGTGAAGCAAAAACCCATCGGTCCGGGAGCGATCTGTGATCCGCAACGTTTGACACCCCCATGGGCCTGGTGATATGTTTAACATTCGGCTATTTGTGATTAGTTAATAGTTACAGAGAGTTAATACCGAAGGACCCCGCATTGAGCTATCTTGTACTAGCCCGAAAACACCGGCCGGCCACTTTCAGCGAGGTGGTGGGGCAGGAGCATATTTCCAAAACCCTGGCTGGAGCCCTGGCCTCTGGACGCCTGGCCCATGCCTTTTGCTTCACGGGCCCCCGGGGAGTGGGCAAAACCTCGGTGGCCCGCATCCTGGCCAAGGCGCTCAACTGCGAGCAAGGCCCCACCGAGAACCCTTGCGGGAAATGCGTGCACTGCCGGGAGATCGAAGAGGGCCGCAGCGTGGATGTGCAGGAAATCGACGCGGCCAGCAACTCCCGGGTGGAGGATGTGCGGGAGCTGCGCGAGATGATCCGCTACAGGCCCCAGTCGGCCCGCTACCGCATCACCATCCTGGACGAGGTGCACATGCTGAGCAAGGCGGCCTTCAACGCTTTGTTGAAAACCCTGGAAGAGCCGCCGGAGCACGCGGTCTTCATTCTGGCCACCACGGATGTGCACAAAGTGCCCCTTACCATATTGAGCCGCTGCCAGCGCTACGACTTCAGGCGTCTGCCGCCCAAGACCCTGGCCGCCCATCTGGGTAAAATACTTGAGGCCGAAGGCTTCGCCCTGCCGCCCGAAAGCCTGGCGCTCATGGCCCGCGAAGCCGACGGCAGCGTGCGGGACAGCCTGAGCCTTTTGGACCAGGTGCTGAGCGCGGGCGAGGACGGCATGAGCCATGCCCAGGTGGTGGAGCTTCTGGGCCTGGTGGACCGGGAGCTGGTGGCCCAGACGGCTGAGGCCGTGCTGGCCGGAGATGCGGGCAGGGTGCTGGATCTGGTGGCCCAGGTCTACGCGGCGGGCGGAGAGATGCAGGCCTTTTATGCCGCCCTGCAAGAGCATTTCCGGAACCTGGCCGCGGCCAAGGCGGCCCCGCCCGACGCCGAACTGTTCGGCCTGACCGACGAGGAGCTTGGCATCCTGCGCGAGCAGGCCGCGAGCGCGAGCCCCGAGACCTTGCATGAGATATTCGACCATCTGGCCCGGGCCGAGGATCTGTTCCGCCGGGCCTCCCAGCCCCGCCTGGTCATGGAAATGACCCTCCTGAAGCTGACCAGCATCAAGCCGGTCTTAAGCCTGCAAGAGGTGATCAGGGGCCTGGGCGCGGCCATTGCCGCTGGCGGAGATGCTCCGCCCCCGCCTCCTTCCCCGGCCCGTCCGCCCCGCACAGCCCCTCCGGCTTCGGCGGCTCCGGGCGGCCCCGCGCCCGGCTCCCAGGCGGCCGGACAGACCCCGGCCCAGGTGCCGCCGGGCGCCCGGCGCATCAGCAGCCCCCAGGCCGCCCTGGAGGAGGTCAGCGAATACATGTCCCGGGATGAAATGATGCTGGCGTCTTTCATGAGCCGGGGGCGGGCCGCTTTTGAGGACGGGATTTTCACCGTCACCCTGGATGACAATCCGGCGGTGCGCCCCTTGTGCAATCAGGAAAATGAGGTCAAACTCGCCCGGTTCTTAAATGAGCTTTTTGTCGGTATAAAGGGGGCCAGCCTGGTGGCCGCGCCCCTTGACCCGGAAAAGCAGGCCAAGCTCAAACAAAGGCAGGAAACCGAGGCCAAGGCAGCCCAGGCCTTGCTCAAGGACCCGGTGGTGATGGAAGCTTTGGATGTATTTGAAGCCAAAATAGCTGATTTGAAACCAACCGCGCCCCAGGCGGAGTGAGCCTTGCAAAAAAGTGAAGGCAGGCAAGGCCTGTTTATGAAATTTGGAGAAACACTATGATGCCGAAAAACATGGGCGGCCTGATGAAGCAGGCCCAGAAGATGCAGCAGCAGATGATGAAATTGCAGGAGGAGATCGGGGCTCGCGAAGTCCAGGCCCAGGCCGGGGGCGGCATGGTCAGCGCCACGGTCAACGGAAAGGGCGAGCTTGTGGGCCTTTCCATCGAGCGTGAAGTGGTGGACCCTGATGATGTTGAAATGCTGTGCGACCTGGTGGTGGCCGCAGTCAACGAAGCCCAGCGCCGCGCCGCCCAGATGATGCAGGACGAGATGGGTAAACTTACCGGCGGATTGAATATCCCCGGACTGATGTAATCCGGCGGGTCCGCCATACGGACCGGCTGTGCAGGGCGGGCCGGTTGGTTTTGATCCCCAACCTGTTTGATGGAAGAGCCCTTTGGCCTATCCCAGAGCTTTAAAAAACCTGATGCGGGAGTTGAACCGGCTGCCCGGAGTGGGCCGCAAGGGAGCTGAGCGCCTGGCCCTGCATCTGGTGCGCTCCGGGGAGCGCGATGTCCGCGCCCTGGCCCAGGCTCTGTTAAAAGTCACGGAAGAGGTGCTCACCTGTTCGGTCTGCCAAACCCTTGCGGACCGGGACCCGTGCGCAATCTGCGCCGATCCCCAGCGTGATCAGCATAAGCTGTGCGTGCTGGAATCTCCGGCGGACCTTGCGGCCATGGAAGCCGCGGGGGTCTACCGGGGCCTGTATTTTGTGCTGGCCGGCCCCTTGGCCCCCATGCAGGGGTTGGGCCCGGATCAGCTCAAGCTTCAAGGCCTTGTGCGGCGCATAAAAAGCGGGCCGGTGCAGGAGGTGATCATCGCCACCAACCCCACCACCCAGGGGGAGGCCACCGCCGATCTGTTGGTGCGAGAGCTGCAAGGCAGCGGGGTGAGGCTCACCCGGCTGGGCTACGGCATGCCGGTGGGCGGGGATCTCAAATACATGGACGGGCTCACCCTGGCCCGGTCTTTGGAGGGCAGGCGGAAACTGTAATATTAGCCCCTACATCGCGGATCTTTTCCTCATACGGCTTTTCTGCCTGTTTTTTTTCTTCTTATGGTAATCCTGTAATAATTTATAGGAAATTACCTCGCGTCCTCTAAAGGACTCATAAGCCGAGACCAGGTTGGCCAGGCTGGCATGGGGTCCATCCAGGTGCCCGGGCCGTTTTGAATCGGCAAAAGAATAAAAAGCTCTATCTTTTTGAAATACGGCTAACCAGTGCCTGCGCAGCATGTTGCCCTGGACTATGATTGGCTGGAATTCAATCATTAGATAGGCCGGTTTTCTATGGGGAGCGATATGCATGGCGGTCTCCACTCCAAAGCGGGCTAGGTCCACACACACTCCCAATGGATTCTGGTAAAAATCAGCCGGTGCGGCGATTGGCATATTCTGTTTTTTTTTGCGTTGGGTTTCTGAAAGCAGCAGGGCTCGCCGGCTGTCATAGATAAACCGTTTACCGATCCATTGATTTATTTGATCCACAGACCGCCAACGGGCCAGGGCCTGGGCATAGCTGGCAGGAAATTGGTTGGCCGGGGTAATTGCGGTTCGGGATGCGGCCTCGTCAGGCAGGGTGCTTTTCGCGGCGGTCCAAGGGACGGTTGCCATGTCAAGGGCCAGCACAACCAGGAGAGAAATGGTAATGGTTTTCAATCTTGGTTTCATGAGTTAAGCCTCAACAATGAAATGACAGTTACAGATGGGAGCTTGGTGAATAGACGCTTCGCTCACCTTCTATATTACCTGGCTCACTGGTCGCCAAGCCGATATTGTAGTAAAGTAGGCTGCAAGGAGACATCCTTAACCCAGTGCAGAATCGTCACACCCGGCTAGGTTGCGGCCATAGACGGGATATGATATTCTTGCGCGGTTTAGCAGTTTATTACTTAATTCACACGCTCCCCGACGGTGGGTCCGGTGCTGGCAAAAACGCTGGTGGGCCAAACTCCAAAAGGGCCGGATGAAGGGAGCGGAGGCTAACCAAAAGTGGAGGAATTACATGCCTTTTGACGTTTCTATGCGGCAGTTGTTGGAAGCTGGCGTCCATTTCGGTCACCAGACCCGGCGCTGGAACCCCAAGATGAAACCCTATATCTTCGGGGCCCGCAATGGTATCTACATCATTGATTTGCAGAAAACCTTCAAGCTCTTCAAACAGGCCTACGAATACACTGTGGACGCAGTGGCCAAGGGCGGGAACGTTCTGTTTGTGGGCACCAAGCGCCAGGCTGCCGACATCATCATGGAAGAAAGCCAGCGCTGCGGAATGTACTATGTGAATCACCGCTGGCTGGGCGGCATGATGACCAATTTCCAGACTATCAAGCGCTCCATCGACCGCTATAAATGGCTGGAAGGCTTGTTTGAAAGCGGCGAAATTTCCAAATTCCCCAAAAAGGAAGCCATCTCCATGGGCCGCCAGCTGGACAAGCTGAAACAGAACCTGGCCGGCATCAAGGATATGACCAAGCTGCCCGCGGTGATGTTCCTGGTGGATATCAAAAAGGAAAAAATCGCAGTGAACGAGGCCAAACGCCTCAACATGACCACCGTGGCCCTGGTGGACACCAACTGCGATCCCGACGGCATCAACATCGTGGTGCCGGGCAATGACGACGCCATCCGGGCCATCCGCCTGATGGCCAGCAAGATGGCTGATGCGGTCAATGAAGGTTTGGCCCTGCGCGAGGCCCGCGGCCTGGAAGACCGGCCCGAATCCAAGCCCCAGAAGGTTGATCTGCCGGAAAGCATGGATGAAGTGGTGGTGGGCCGTGAGGACAGCGGCGGTCCCGAGGTGATAATAAAGCGGGCCAGCGAGCCCGCGGCCAAGGAAAAAGCCGCACCGGCTGAACCCGAGGCTTAATATTCTTTATACAGATTAACCGCCGGGCGGGGAGGTATGAAGGCCCCCCGCCCGCCGTATAAAAAGAAGGAGCGATGAGCCGTGAGCATCACAGCTTCAATGGTGAAAGAGCTGCGCGATAAAACCAACGCGGGAATGATGGACTGCAAAAAAGCCCTGACCCAGTGCGAGGGCGATATGTCCAAGGCCGTGGACTGGCTGAGGCAAAAAGGCCTGGCCGTGGCCGCCAAACGCGGCGACCGCATCGCCTCTGAGGGGCAGGTTATGTCCTACATCCACGCCGGCGGCAAGCTGGGCGTCATGCTGGAGGTCAATTGCGAGACCGACTTCACCGGTAAAAACGACCAGTTCGTCCAGTTCGCCAAGGATGTGGCCATGCATATCGCCGCGACCAATCCGGTCTGCATCAGCGAAGAGGACCTCCCCGCCGAGGTGGTGGAAAAAGAGCGCCAGATCTACCGCGCCCAGGCGCTGGAGCAGGGTAAGCCCGAGAAAATCGTGGACAAGATCATCGAAGGCAAGCTGAACAAGTTCAAAAAAGACGTATGCCTTTTGAGCCAGGCCTTTGTGAAAGACACCGATGTGAGCATCGAGGATCTTCTGAACGAAATGCGGGCCAAGACCGGCGAGAACGTGCAGATCCGCCGCTTTGTGCGCTATCAGCTGGGCGAGCAGTCCTAAGTGGGCGGCGCGGACGAAGTCAAACCTGCTTATGGCCGGGTGCTTTTGAAGCTCAGCGGTGAAGTGTTGATGGGAGAGGGCTCCTTCGGCATATCGCCCCCGGCCCTGGACTATATGGCCGAAGAGCTTGTTTCGGCCTGTGAAGTCGGTGTGGAAATCGGCTTGGTCATCGGCGGAGGCAATATCTTCCGCGGGGTGAGCAACACGGCCCAGAGCATGGACCGGGTGACCGCGGACCACATGGGCATGCTGGCCACGGTGATCAACTCCCTGGCTTTGCAAGACGCTCTTGAACGGCGCGGACTGGAAGTGCGGGTCATGAGCGCGGTGAACGTGCCGGATGTGGCCGAGCCCTATATCCGCCGCCGGGCGGTGCGCCATCTGGAAAAAGGCCGCTTGGTCATCCTGGCGGCGGGCACCGGCTGCCCGTTTTTCTCCACCGATACCGCGGCGGCCTTGCGCGCCAAGGAACTGGGCGCCCAGGTGCTCTTGAAAGCCACCAAGGTGGACGGCATTTATGACAAGGATCCAATCAAAGATCCCAGCGCCAAAAAGCTTGAGCTTTTGACCTATGATGAAGTGTTGGCCAAAAAGCTGAGGGTTATGGACCTTACCGCCATCAGCCTGGCCGGGGAAAACCAGCTCGATGTAGTGGTCTTCAATCTGCTCAAAAAAGGCAACATAAGAAAAGTACTTTTAGGCAAGCGGATCGGATCGCGTGTGGAGGTATAAGCTATGATAGAAGATACCAAACAGGACGCCAAACAATCCATGGACAAGTCCATTGCCAATCTGGAGCGCGAGTTCAACCGGGTGCGCACCGGCAGGGCCACTCCGGCGTTGCTGGACGGCATCCGGGCCGATTACTATGGAGCCCCCACACCGCTGAACCAGATGGCCAGCCTTTCCGTTCCCGAACCCCGCCTGATCCTTATACAGCCCTGGGACGTCACCAGCTGCGGAGCCATTGAAAAGGCCATCTTGAAAAGCGACCTGGGCCTGACTCCTCAAAGTGACGGCAAGGTTATCCGCATCTCGGTTCCCCCCTTGACCGAAGAGCGCCGCAGGGAGCTGGTCAAGGTGGTCCGCAAGATGGGCGAAGAAACCAAGGTTGCGGTGCGCAACGCCCGCCGCGATGCCAACGAAATGCTGAAAGAGCTGCAAAAAGAAGGCGATATCAGCGAAGACGATTCGCACAAGGGTAAAGACCAAATCCAGAAGATCACTGATGAATACGTGGCCAAGGTGGACGAGCATCTGGCTGCCAAAGAAAAAGAGATCATGGAGTTTTAGGCGCGAATCCCCGCTCCTCTTTGTTAAAGGAGAGCGGGCAGCCTAAAAAAAACATGGCCGCGATAATCTCCCCCGCCAATAAACGGGGGGCGGACAGCCAAAGTTACATGGCCGTACAAACTCCCCCGACAGAATTACCCCCCGAGCTGCAAGGCTTGCGGCTGCCCCGGCATGTGGCCTGCATCATGGACGGCAACGGCCGCTGGGCCAAGAGCAAGGGCTGGCGTAGGGTCCGAGGCCACGAGGAAGGCGCTGAGAGCGTCAGGGCCATAGTCACCTCCTGCCGCCGCTTCGGCATTGAGGCGCTCACCCTGTATGCCTTCAGCACAGAGAACTGGGACCGCCCCAAGGCCGAGATCAAGGCCCTCATGTCTCTATTGGAACGTTTTTTAAACTCCGAGCGCGATCTTTTAATCGAAAACGACATACGCCTGAACACCATCGGGGATATTGAAAGCCTTCCCGGCTCCACCCAAAAAACCCTGGCCGCGGTGAAACAGGCCAGCGCCCATTGCAAATCCATGGTGCTGACCATTGCGCTTTCCTACGGCAGCCGGCAGGAGATTGTGCGGGCGGCCAAGATGCTGGCGGCCGAGGTCGGCGCGGGCCGGCTGGGCCTGGATGAAATCGACCAGTCTGCTTTTGCATCCCGGCTTTACACAAACGATCTGCCCGATCCCGATTTTTTGATCCGCACCTCGGGTGAAAAACGCCTGAGCAATTTTCTATTATGGCAATGCGCCTATGCCGAGTTCTATTTTTCCCCCACATACTGGCCGGATTTCAGAGAGGCGCAGCTTGTTGAAGCCCTGAAAGAATATGCCCGCCGCCAGCGCCGATACGGCAAGACCGGTGAGCAGATGAACGGAGCTGCTTCATGAATCAGGCCAATCCGGAATCCGGCGAACATCCCCGGGGGACCGAACCCCCGCCTGACAATCCGGCTGCCGGGAATAAGCCTGTGGGCTTTTCGGCTCACAAAAACCGTTGGCTCTCCGGCCTGCCCCTGTTTGTGGGTATAGCAGCCGCGGTGCTCTGGGGACCGGTTTGGCTTTTGGCCTTGATTCTGGCTTTGGGCGCGGTCCTGGCTCTGGGAGAGCTGGACCTGCTGCTTGAGGCCGGGCCGTTTGGCGTGGAATCCGGGGTCAACCGGATCATGTGCGTGCTTACCATGGGCCTGGCCTGCTGGGGGCCGGGACCTGCATGGGGCGGACTGGGCGCGGCTATGGCCGTAAACGCGTTGGTTTCGCTCAGTTTGGAAAATGAGCCCAAAGCCATGCGGAGCGCCCTGGTCAGGCACGGCTTCGGGCTGGTGTACTGCGTTCTGCCCCTGGCCTGCCTGCTGCTTTTGGCCCAGCTTGAGGCGGGCCGCCTGCTGGTGCTTTTTTGCGTGGTGAGCGTGGCGGCGGCCGACATGGGCGCCTATTACGCCGGACACGCCTGGGGCAGGCGCAAACTGGCCCCCAGACTCAGCCCGGGTAAAACCTGGGAGGGTTTTTGGGGCGGACTGGCGGCAGCCGGCGTCTTGGGCGCATTGACCGGATTGAGCGGCGTTTTCGCCCAACCGGTCTGGCAAGTGATCCTGGCCGCTTTTATCCTGGCCGGGCTCAGCGTATTGGGCGATCTTTTTGAATCGGTAATGAAGCGGTCGGCCGGGGTCAAAGACTCCGGCAGCATACTGCCGGGGCATGGGGGGATACTGGACCGTATGGACGGTCTTTTATTTGCCGCGCCGGCTGTTTATTTGATTAAGGTGCTGTGGTGGATATGAAAAGGATATCAGTCCTGGGTTCAACCGGGTCCATCGGCACCAGCACCCTGGATGTGGTCAAACGCCAGCCCGGGCGTTTTAAGGTGGTGGCCTTGGCCGCTGCCAGGTCCTTGGAGGCTTTGGCCGAGCAGATCATCGAACATAAGCCGCTTATGGCTGCGGTGCTGGACGCCCAAAAGGCCAAGGAGCTTGAAGGCATGCTTCCCCAGGGAGCGCCCACCGAGGTGCTCTACGGCCGCTCGGGCTACGAGGCCTGCGCGGTGCAGTCCGGGGCCGATTTAGTGCTTTCGGCCATGGTGGGGGCCGCCGGGCTTTTGCCCACTTATGCCGCCTTGGGGGCGGGCGTAGACGTGGCCCTGGCCAACAAGGAAACCCTGGTGGCGGGCGGCGAGCTGGTGATGGCCCAGGCCCAAAAATGCGGCGCTGCCCTGATTCCGGTGGATTCGGAACACTCCGCCCTTTTTCAGTCTCTCATGGGCAATGATCCGGGCAGCATCAAAAACCTGTGGCTGACCGCCAGCGGGGGGCCTTTCCGCACCAAAAGCGCCGATGAGCTCTCCCGGGTGACCGCGAAAGAGGCCCTGATTCATCCCAACTGGGCCATGGGGCCGAAAATAACCATTGATTCCGCTACCTTGATGAACAAGGGCCTGGAGGTGATAGAGGCTCATTGGCTGTTTTCCCAGCCCTATGACAAAGTCAAGGTAGTGCTGCATCCCCAATCTTTGGTACACTCAATGGTTGAGTATGTGGATGGATCTTTCATTGCCCAGCTTGGTCCGCCGGATATGCGGCTGCCCATAGCATTCGCGCTTAACTATCCGGCCCGTCAGCCCCTGGATCTGCCGGGGCTGGACCCCTGGGCCCTGGGCAAATTGAGCTTTGCCGAACCTGATCTGGTGCGTTTCCCGGCCCTGCGTCTGGCCTATGAGGCCGGCGAGGCGGGCGGCGCGGCTCCATGTATTTTAAACGCAGCAAATGAAGTTGCGGTTGGCGCTTTCTTGGCCGGGCACTTAACTTATATGCAAATAGCCCAATGCGTGGAGGCGGTGCTGGAGCGCCAGCCCGGCGGAGGGCTGGAAACCTTGCAGGCGGTGCTGGATGCGGACGATTGGGCCCGCAAGGAAGCCAGGACCTGGGTGGACAACAAAGCTGGATTGGTGAAGGTGTAAGTATGGAAACCGTCACTAGCTATATTCTGGCCGGTCTGGGTTTGGGATATCTTATATTTTTCCATGAGGCCGGGCATTTTCTGGTGGCCCGCCTGTGCGGGGTGCGGGTTAATGTTTTCAGCCTGGGATTCGGGCGCAAGCTCTGGTCCAAAACCATAGGCGAGACCGAATACCGTTTAAGTGTGCTGCCTCTGGGCGGCTACGTGCGCATGGTGGGTGAAAATCCCGGTGATGAAGTGACGGAGGAGGAAAAAGCGGTTTCCTTTTCGCATAAGCCATTAAGCGCCCGGGCCGCCATAGTCGCGGCAGGTCCGGTGTCCAACCTTTTGCTGGCCTTCATTATCTTCTATTTAAGCATGATTGTGGCCGGGGTGCCCACCATCTCCACCATGGTGGGCGGGGTTCTGGCCGAGCGCCCGGCGGCGGCGGCGGGAGTGCAGGCCGGGGACAAGGTGCTGGCGGTGAACGGCCAGCCGGTGGATTCCTGGGAGAAGATGGTTGAACAGATCCAAAGACATGGCGCCGATGGTCTGACTTTGGAGGTGCTGCGTAACAAAGAGCGCCTGATCCTCAGGATCAAACCGGACGTGGTGCAGGATAAGGACCTGTTCGGCGAAGAGCGCACCCGCTATCTGGTGGGCATTTCGGCCTCCAGCAATCTTTCGGTGCGGGATATCGGACCGTTGGAGGCCATTCCCATGGCGGGGGTGCAGGTATGGGAAGCCGGCACCCTGATCGTGCGCAGCATCAATGCCCTGGTGCGGGCCAAGGTGCCCCTGGACAGCGTGGGCGGCCCGGTGCAGATCACCCAGATAGCCAGTGACGCCGCCCGCAACGGCGCTAATTCATTTTTGTTTATAATTGCGCTTATTTCGGTGAACCTGGCGGTGCTGAATCTCTTGCCGGTCCCTGCTTTGGACGGCGGACATCTGTTCTTTTTCCTTATCGAAGCCGTCATCCGCAAGCCCCTCAGCACCTCGGTGCGTGAAAAGGCCCAGCAGGTGGGCATGGCCCTATTGCTCCTGCTCATCGTGCTGGTGACTTTCAACGATTTCACCCGTCTTTTCACCGGCGGCTAGGCATGACGCTGTTGGCCCTTGACACGGCGGTGAAGCCGGCGGGCGCAGCCTTGGCCCAGGATGGGGCCATTCTGGCCGAGATGCATCTGGCGGTAAAGCAGACCCCCAGCCGCCAGCTCCTGGATTCTATTGATTTTCTCATGCAAAAGTGCGGCCTTGAGATGGCCCAGCTGGACGGTCTGGCCGTCACCTTGGGGCCGGGATATTTCACCGGCCTGCGCATAGGCCTGGCCACCGCACAGGGCTTGGCCCTGGGCCTGGGCATCCCCTGCGCGGGGGTGTCCACCCTGCGGGTGCTGGCCGAGGGAGTCAAGCATGTTCCGGGCGATATCTGGGCGGTGGCCGACGCCCGGCGGGGTCTGGTGTATGCGGCCAAGTTCAGCTCCGACGGCAACAGCCTGGCAAGGCAATGCCCCGATGCGGCCATGAGCATCGAACGCCTGGCCAAAGAGGTTTCCGGCCCCGCCCTCTTGGTGGGGGACGGCGCCAAACTGTGCATGGACCGGCTGGCCGGTTCCGGCGCGCGCCTGGCGGCGGAGTGGGCGGCCATCCCCCGGGCCGGGCTCCTGGCCCTCTTGGGTGAGGAACGCCTGGCGCGCGGCCAGGGCCTGGCGCCCCACGAGCTGAAGCCGCGCTATCTGCGCCCCTCGGATGCGGAGATCCGCTTCGGCCTGCCCCTGGATGAATACCGCCTCTTGGATTGAACTGACTGTTAAGTGCAGGGGCATTCATTGATTCCCGGGATCTGGTTTAGGGCTGCAAAATTCATCATGGCGGAACCGTACACGGACGTTGTGTTTTTTGCATATCTTTGAGACACTCGTAAATAAAGTGTGGACAAGCCTGTTTGATCATTTGCCGGGCCTTGCCTGCGTCCCAGTATCAACCAATGATTTTATGGGGAGGATGAAATGCCGGGTTTGAGGATATTGCTAATTATATTATGTGCCTGCATGGCCGCGCCGGCCATGGCCGGAGAGCGGGCCGCTTTGCCCAGCATAAGTGTGGAAGGCCAGGCAGAGTTGTCCAAGGCTCCGGATATGGTGAAGATCACCATAGGGGTGCGCAGCCAGGCCCCCCAGGCCCAGGAAGCCGCCAGTCAGAACGCAGCCCGCATGAATCAGGTTATTCAGGCTCTTAAATCCAAGCTGGGTCCAAAAGACCGCATGCAGACCACCGGATACAACCTGTATGCCCGTCAAAAGTGGGACCCCAAAAAAAAGCAAAACGTGCATCTGGGCTTTGAAGCTTCCAATCAAGTGCTGGTCACCAGCCGCAACATCAAGGGGGCCAGCGCGCTGATAGACGCTGCGTTGCAGGCCGGGGCCAACAATATCCATGGAATCAGTTTCGGGCTTTCCCAGGCCGGCGCCGTTAAACGCCAGGTCCAGGCCTTGGCCTTTGCCGACGCCAAAGCCCAGGCGGAGGCCCTGGCTACGGAGGCCGGTATGTCTCTGGGCAAGGTGCTCAGCATATCCACAACCGGCAAATCCGTCCGCCATGAGGCATACAGCACAGCACCCAAGCTTCGCATGGCTGTGGCCCCAACTCCGGTTGAGCCGGGCCAGGTGGATTTTTCGGCTGCGGTGCATTGTGTTTTCAGTTTGGAAAAACCCTGATTGTGCTACTCAACCTTGGATGTAAATAAACCGGATAGTGTAGAGATTTCACTGTCTAGAGGCGTTGAGCAGATACTCTAAGCATCGCGCCCGGCCTAGCCATTGCCCCCAAATACAGCAGCCTCATTGGGTGAAAAGCTGTGTAGCGCATTGACATGCAGTGGCTATCCGTGTATTTTTGTTAAAAAAATGTAACATTTCGGTGAAGTTATGGAACAACGAGAAACTGAACTACTAGAGCGGCTGCTGCCAACCCACGAAGAATTGTCCAGATTATGGCATGAACACCTGGAATTGGAAAAGCAGTTGGATGACCTCGGCAACCGGGTGTACCTGAGCGCGGAAGAGCAGATGGAAGTCCAACGGCTGAAAAAGGTCAAACTGGCAGGCCGCGACCGTATTGAATCGATTTTAGCCTCTTACCGCGAAGAAGCATCGGCCGTCTAGCGCCTGGCCGGTTCCGGTGTTTCAGCCCTGCCCCAATTGAGCATTCGGGGGACCGGGGCGGGGGAAGGCGGCCAACACCAGATTTGGCCTTGCCGGAGAATAACAGCCATGTTCGATAAGTCGCCCCTAGCCCCCAGCGGGTGGGCTTATGTTTTGGGAGCCTTGTTTCTGGCTCTCGTCGCGAGCGCGTTGGGCGTTTGGCTATTGGCAATCCCCTTGTGGGGGGCCTTTGCCATGATGGCGTGGTTTTTCCGCGATCCCGAAAGGGTGGCGGACGAAGACCCCGGAGCCGTGCTTAGCCCGGCCGACGGCAAGGTTGTGGCGGTGCAAGAGGTGGAGGCCCCCGAACTGCCCGGTGGACGGGGCCGGGTGGTGTCCATTTTTATGGACCTTTTTAACGTGCATGTAAACCGGGCGCCCATAAGCGGCAAGGTGCTCAGCATCACCCATCTTCCAGGGGGGTTCATGCCGGCGGACCGGGCGGTGTCGCGCGTAAAAAATGAGCGCATGATCATGGTGATGGCCAACCAGGAGGGCAAAACCCTGGCTGTGGCCCAGGTGGCCGGTTTAGTGGCCCGCCATATTGAATGCTGGGCGGCTCCGGGTGGTAATCTGATGCGGGGGGAGCGCTACGGAATGATCAGATTTGGTTCCCGGCTGGATATATATTTTCCGCTTGAGACACCTGTCCGGGTGAGCCCAGGCCAGAAAGTAAAAGCCGGGGTAACCCCTATTGGAGATTTGTAATGACAAGATGGCGCCACTCGGGACCAGGCAAAGAACGCAGCAAGGCCATCTATTTGCTGCCTAATTTGTGCACTTCGTTAAGCCTTTTTTCGGGATTTTTCGGAATATTGGCTTCTATCGAAGGGCAGTTTTTCAATGCCGCCCTGGCCATTTTGGTGTCATTGGTGATGGACGGGCTGGACGGCAAGGTGGCCCGGGCCACCGGCACCACCAGCCGTTTCGGCGTGGAATATGACTCCCTGGCCGATCTGGTGGCCTTTGGAGTGGGTCCCGCCCTTTTGACCTATATGTGGGCACTGAAACCCTTTGGCCGTTTGGGCTGGCTGGCTGCCTTTTTGCTGGTGGCCTGCGGGGCGTTGCGCCTGGCCCGCTTCAACGTGCAGGTGGGGGAGAAAAGCTCCAAAAATTTCGTGGGCCTGCCCATCCCGGCCCAGGCTTCCACTGTGGCCTGCGCTGTGCTTTTTGCCGAGCAGCTGGGATATGTGGGACCGGTGGACTACTGGCCCATTGTGGCCATGATCTTCGTCTTGAGCTTTCTTATGGTCAGCAATATCCCCTATCTGGCCTTCAAGGAACTGGGCTTTACCCAGCTTAAATCCCTCAACGGCCTGGTGGCCGCGATTCTTTTCATCGGGCTGGTGGCGATCGCGCCCCAGTTCATGGGCTTTATGCTGATGTCCGCCTATGTAATCTTCGGACCCGGCGTGGCCATATTCATGGATAAACGGCGCGCGGCCCGAAAACGCAAAGAGATGTCCCGCGAGGAGGTCACCGCCGTGTAGCTAGATCCCGGCCATAAAGCGAAAACCACCGGGAGCGGCTGACAGGCGGCTCCCGGTTTTTTATATAAATGGTTTGACGCCAGGCTGAATCCGCTTTGTTTTTATACGATAAGGCCTCATTAGGATTTGCAATTACAGCCTGGTTTGATATTAAACACCGGTAACCAGTAAGCGCTGGCTTTGGTCCCGGCCAAACCCGATGATCTATTATTAAGGAGTGACTAACATGAGCAAGAGCTACCGTGTGGCAGTTTGCGGCGCCACCGGCGCGGTGGGCAACCAGATGCTCACCTGTCTGGAAGAACGTGATTTCCCCTATTCCGAACTGCGCCTTTTGGCTTCGGAGCGTTCCCGCGGAAAAATGCTCATGTGCAAAGGCAAACAGCATCAGGTTGAGGTGCTGGGGCCGGACAGCTTTGAGGGCATAGACATTGCCCTTTTCAGCGCCGGCAGCGGGGTGAGTAAAGAGATAGCCCCCGCCGCAGCCGCCGCCGGGGCCATCGTGATAGATAACTCCAAGGCCTGGCGCATGGACCCGGAGGTGCCCCTGGTGGTGCCGGAGGTGAATCCCCATCATATAGGCCAGTACAAAAACAAGGGCATCATAGCCAATCCCAACTGCTCCACCATTCAGATGGTGGTGGCCCTGAAACCGCTGTATGACCTTTCGCCCATAAAACGCATCGTGGTTAGCACCTATCAGGCGGTGAGCGGCAGCGGCCAGACCGGCATCAACGAGTTGAGGCGGCAGCTTGATGCCCTGGCCCGGGGGGAAGAGGCCGAAGCCAAGCTGTATCCCCAGCGCATAGCGGGCAACCTTTTGCCCCACATCGCCTCTTTCGGGGATAACGGCTACACCGAAGAAGAGATGAAGATGGTGTTTGAGACCCGCAAGATCATGGGGGACGACTCCATAATGGTCAGCGCCACCTGCGTGCGGGTTCCGGTGGAGTACAGCCATTCCGAGTCCGTGAACGTGCGCTTTGCCGACAAAGTGACCCTGGAGGCGGCCCGCCGGGCCCTCATGGATGCGCCCGGGGTGGAATTGATGGACGATTTGGCCAACCTGGTTTATCCCACCCCGCTGATGGCCGCGCATCAGGACGCAACCTATGTGGGCCGCCTGCGCGAAGACATCAGCCAGGAAAACGGGCTGGATATGTGGGTGGTGGCGGACAACATCCGCAAGGGCGCGGCCACCAACGCGGTGCAGATTGCCGAAACCCTGCTCAGCGACGGGCATATCTAGCCGGCCATGCTGCGTATCACCGGCGGCAGGCTGGTGCGCAGGCGGCTCAAGGCGCCTGCGGGCCGGGACACCCGGCCCACCGCGGACCGGGTGAAAGAGGCCCTGTTCAATATTCTGGGCCAGGAGCTGGAAGGGGCCAGGGTGCTGGACCTCTTTGCGGGCTCCGGCGCCTTGGGGCTGGAGGCCTTGAGCCGGGGCGCATCGTGGTGTGTTTTTGTGGAGCGCTCGGGCGAGGCCGCCGCTGTAATACGGCGGAACATAGCCGACCTGGGCCTGGCTGGGCGCTGCACACTGCTCAAGGGCAGTGTGGTCACACTTGAGGAGGGGATTGTCCGGCAGGGGCCTTTTGACCTGGTGCTGGCCGATCCTCCATATGACCAAGGTCACGTGGCTGCGGTATTGGGCATGATAGAGCGGATTGTGACTCCTGAAGGTCGTCTGGTGCTGGAGCATTCACCCAGAGAAAGGCCCAATATCCCAAACGGACTGGACCTTTTTGACCATAGGGCTTATGGTCAGACGGAGTTGAGCTTCATTCGGCGGTCTGGAGAATCGGCCCCTTAAGCAAAGCATGGCGGATGTTTGCAACGATTTGGATTATTGCCCAGTGGAAGGGAACCCCACATGAAACGAGCTATCTATGCGGGATCTTTTGATCCTATCACTATGGGACACCTGTCTATCCTGAGCCGGGGTCTGGAAATATTCGATGAAGTGGTGATGGCGGTGGCCATCAATCCCCAGAAGAGCCCCCTGTTCACCGTGCAGGAGCGGGTGGATATGATCGAAAGACTGGTGGGGGACATGGATGGGGTGGAGGTGGATACCTTTGAAGGGCTGCTGGTGGATTATGTGGTGAGCCGCAACACCAATGTGATACTGCGGGGCATCCGGGCCATGAGCGATTTTGAGTCTGAATTCCAGCTGGCCCTCATGAACCGCAAGCTGGAGCGCAACGTGCAGTCGGTGTTTTTGATGACCGACTACAAATGGTTCTATGTCAGTTCCTCCATCATAAAGGAAGCCGCCTCTTTGGGCGGGGACGTCAACGCCCTGGTGCCGCCTCTGGTGCGGGAGCGTCTGGCGGATAAATATCCGGAGCTCAGAAAAACCCTGGATGCCAAACTGTCTTTGAACGGCCAGGGTAATCACTATTGAAAACCGGGGGTTGCCGCTGGGTCAGGCCCGGCGCTCGAAGAGGAGCTCCTTTATTACGGTATGATCTCCATAACCAAGCCCAAAAGCCCGAACCTGGCCGAATCCCTGCCGGTGCATTCGGTCCGGCTCCAACCGCGGCGGCCCGCTACAGATTCAGATCCTTTTCACTGAATATCTGGGCGCTGAAAATGAGTATCTGAGTCTGGGGGTCCGCCCAGCAGCCAGGATTCAGGCCCGCCTTGATGCAGGTTTGATCCAAAAAGGTGTCCCGGTCCCAGCCGTATTCCACCGCCACCTGGGGCAAGAGCACTCCGCGCCCTCTGGGGCTGATGAGGTAAATACCGTGCACCCCCACCTCTATTTCGTTGATATCCTCTATCTTTTTGAGCGGGCTCAGGACGCTGATTTCAAGGTCCAGACCGGCTGTTTCCGCCGGGCTCACCGGGGGAAAGCGGGGGTCTTGCTGGGATGCGGCCCGGGCCATGGACTGCACGGTTTGCAATAAAGCCCCCTCGCTCACGAAATTGCCTATGCAGCCCCTGAGCCTGCCCGACTGGTGCAGGGTGACAAAGGCCCCCCGCTCAAAGCCCAGGCCTTCGGACCGGCTGGATTCCGTGGGCAGGCCGCCTCCTTTGGCGCACTCCTCTATGGTACGGCGGGCGATTCCCAAAAGCTCCTTTTGCTCTTCAGTAGTCAGGGCGCGTCCATCGTCCATGGCTATCTCCTTGTCTTCTGCACCGGGGCCGCGGGGCGGATGCCCTGGCGCCATTCAAGGTAATGCTCCAGAATCAGGCCGTGGTCAAAGCACAAGGCGGCGGGCAGTTCATCCGGCCCGAATACGCCGTGATCCTGTGCATCGTCTCCGGCCCGGGGCGTCCCATGGGACCGGGCGATGAATACCGTGGTCTGGGTGTGCTGGCGGGGATCGCGGGCGGGATCGGAGTACACCCCCAATAAAGCTGTAAGCTCCACCAAAAGCCCGGTTTCCTCCAGGGCTTCACGCACTGCGGCCTGCTCCGCGCTCTCGCCGTAATCCACAAATCCACCGGGCAGGGCCCAGCCGTGGGGCTCGTTTTTTCTTTGGATGAGAACTATGGGCCGCAAAAGGCTGCCGTGGGTCAGCTCTATGATCACGTCCACCGTGGGGGCTGGGTTGCGGTGCCCGGCGCTCATTGGCCTGGCTTTCTTGAGAGCGTATTATCGTCAAAGCGGCTTTTCAGGTAGTCGGCGCAGCGGCCCTTGCACTCTGGCAACAGATGGAGGCAATAGACCAGATGCTGGTGGGCGCACACCGCTCCGCCCTTGGGTGAGGGCACGTATTTGGGGCACTCAAGGCGGTTTATGGCGTCTATGTTTTTTTGGATCAGATGCCGCCGGGCGACCTCACGGTCATCGGGGTCGCCCAGCTTTTTGATGCGCTCCAGACGGTCCAGGGTTTGGGCGCCCACCTTGCGCCGGGCTTCCAATAGAGTGCAGCGTGCCGCTTGAGAGTCTTGGGGGGACTGGGTGCGGGTGCAGCGGCCGCGCATATAATACGTACAACCCCGGCCACTCATTTGCTGCACTCGTCCCACAGATCAGGTAACCTCTACTGGTTTGCTGAGCAGTTCAACCGGGTCGCCGATTTTTATGCTGCCCGGATTCAGCACAATTACAAAGATGCCCTCTCTGGGCATGACGCAGTCACCGGTGAGACGCCGGATTTCGCAGCCATGATGGCACTCTTTGCCGATCTGGGTCACTTCGGTCTCCACCGGGCCCAGCTTGATGCGGGTGCCCACGGGCAAAGTGAAAAGCTCCATGCCTTTGATAGTGATATTTTCAGCAAAATCACCAGGATGTACATCCGCACCCTTGGCTTTCATTTTGTCGATGGACTCTTCGGCCAACAGGCTGATCTGACGATGCCAGTCTCCTGCGTGGGCATCGGTTTTTATGCCGTGATCCGGTATCAGTTCGGCACTTTCAACCGGCGTCTTGCGAACCCCTCTTTGGGTGCTAATATTGATTGAAACGATAGTGGGTTGTTCCATGTCATCACTCTTTAGTTTAACAGTGTATACCAGGTTAGTTTATTGAGCTTATCCCCCTGCCATAAAGGCGTCAAGTCTGGACGGTCCGAGTCCGGGCCGAAAAACGCCCTCGCCGGGCTGCTGGGGCGTCTGGCGGGCGATCCGCCCGGACCCGGTCCGCTGCTGGTCGCGGTCAGCGGCGGGGGCGACTCGGTGGGGCTGCTGCGCCTTTTGGATGCCCTGGCCCCGGAATACGGCTGGCGGCTGACCGTGGCCCATGTCAATCACGGCCTGCGCCCCGAGGCGGATATGGAAGCGGACTTTGTGCGCAAGCTGGCCGGGGATTTGGGCCATGGCTTCATACTGCACCGGGTGGGGCCGATTGAAACCGGGCTTTCCCTGGAAGAAGCCTGCCGCCGCGCCCGTCATGACTGGATGGCCCGAAAGGCCGCCGAACTGGGAGCAAAGGCCATCGCCCTGGGACACACCCTGGATGATCAGGCCGAGACCTTGTTATGCCGGGCGCTGAGCGGCAGCGGCCCGACCGGTCTGGCCGGGATGCGGCCCAACCGCGGGCTGCTCTGGCGGCCTTTGCTGCATATCCGGCGGCGGGAGCTGCGAGAGTATTTGCTCGCGTTGGATCAAGGCTGGCAGTCCGATTCCAGCAACCAGGACCTGGGGCCCTTGCGCAACCGGGTGCGGCACGCGATTTTGCCTCCGGCCCGGGAGCTAATCAACCCCCGGGCGGATGAAGCCCTGGGGCGTCTGGCGGCCATTCTGCAAGATGAGGAGGATTATTGGCAATCGCTATGCAAAATGATGTGGTCGGCCCACGGCAGACGGCAGGGCATTAGCTATCTATTGGATAATGAAGCGCAAAACCTGCATCCAGCCGCTTTGGGGCGTCTCATGCGCTGGCTGACGGGCCATGTTTTGGGCAGCGGGCAGCATCTTTTGGCCGGGCATATGGAACAGCTTTTACGGCTTTGGTCCGGGGGGCCGGGCCGCGAGCTGACCCTGCCTTTGGGACTTTGCGCTTACCGCGAGCACGGCGGCCTGCGCCTGTCGCCGGATACTAAGCCGGTGGATTTCAGCACCCGGCTGGACAAACCCGGTTCAGTGGAACTGGGGCAGACCGGGCAAAGGCTGCTGGTGGAGAACGGTCACACTCCCGAGGCGCTGAAGTCGGCGGGTGACCTGGCCTGGCTGCCGGCCGAGCGCTTTGACTGGCCCTTGACCGTGCGGCCGCCCCAAAGCGGGGACGTGTTTCAAGCCATGGGATCGCCGGGCAAAAAACGCTTGAACCGTTTTTTAATAGACCGTAAGGTTCCGCCCTGGCTGAGGCCGCGCATCCCGTTAGTTTGCGATCATAAAGGCATCTTATGGGTGGCCGGTGTGGCTGTATCCGAACGGGCGAGAAAAAAGCTGGGCCAAGGGGCCTGGATTTGCGCCCGTTTGATTGACAGAAACCGGGACCACGCATATACTGAGACCCCATATAATGAATGATTTTATCAGGTTGGGTAGGTGAATCCCGATTTGGAAAGAGAGACCTTAAGTGAACCCCCTTTACAAAAACCTGGCACTGTGGCTGGTCATCAGTGTGCTGATGGTTCTATTGTTCCAGATGTTCCACAAAGGCGAGACCTCCAGTGCTCAACTGCCCTATTCCGAATTTATGGACAATGTGGAAGCAGGCCAGGTGCGCAGTGTTATCATCCAAGGCAAAGAAATCCGGGGTGAATTATCAAACGGTTCGGATATGGCGGCGGGCTCCCGGTTCCGCACCCAGACCCCGGATGACCCCGGGCTGATGCCGCTGTTACGCAAACATAAAGTCCGCATCATCGTAAAGCCCGAGGATGAATCTCCTTGGATGAGCATGCTTATCTCCTGGCTGCCCATGCTGCTTCTTATCGGGGTGTGGATTTTTTTCATGCGCCAAATGCAGATGGGCGGCGGCAAGGCCATGAGCTTTGGCAAATCCCGCGCGCGTTTGCAGACCGAACCCGGAGGCAAAAGGGTTACCTTTGAAGACGTGGCCGGGGTGGATGAAGCCAAGGAAGAGCTGGCCGAAATAATAGAATTTCTGCGCGATCCCAAAAAATTCACCCGCCTGGGCGGGCGCATCCCCAAGGGCGTGCTCTTGGTGGGCAGCCCCGGAACCGGCAAGACCCTTTTGGCCCGGGCCATTGCGGGCGAGGCCGGGGTGCCGTTTTTCTCCATCTCCGGTTCGGATTTTGTGGAGATGTTCGTTGGCGTGGGCGCCAGCCGGGTGCGTGATTTATTCAACCAAGGCAAGAAGAACGCTCCCTGTATCATCTTCATAGACGAGATCGACGCCGTAGGCCGTCATCGCGGCGCGGGCCTGGGCGGCGGGCATGATGAGCGCGAGCAGACCTTGAACCAGCTTTTGGTGGAGATGGACGGTTTCGAGTCCAATGAGGGCGTAATCCTGATCGCGGCCACCAACCGGCCCGATGTGCTGGACCCGGCCTTGTTGCGCCCCGGGCGCTTTGACCGCCAGGTGGTGGTGCCCACCCCGGATGTGCGGGGGCGGGAAGCCATCCTCAAGGTGCACACCCGCCGTACCCCGGTGGGCCCCGATGTGGACCTGGGCGTGCTGGCCAGGGGGACCCCGGGCTTTTCCGGAGCCGATCTGGAAAACCTGGTGAACGAGGCCGCGCTATTGGCAGCGCGCAGCAATAAAGATCAGCTTGAGCATGACGACTTTGAGCGGGCCAAGGATAAGGTGCTCATGGGCACCGAGAGGCGTTCTTTGATCCTGTCCGACGAGGAAAAACAGGTCACCGCCTATCATGAAGCCGGCCACGCCCTTGTGGCCCTGCTCACCCCGGGCACCGATCCATTGCATAAGGTGACCATCATCCCCAGGGGGCGCGCCTTGGGCCTGACCCAGCAGCTTCCCACCGATGACAGGCACACCTATCCCCGCGACTATCTGGTGGCCAGCCTGACGGTGCTCATGGGCGGACGGGCCGCCGAGGAAATAGCCTTGAACCGCATCACCACCGGTGCGGGCAATGACATCGAACGGGCCAGCGAGATGGCCCGCAAGATGGTATGTGAATGGGGCATGAGCGATGCCATGGGCCCGGTGACCTTTGGCAAGGGCGACCAGAATATCTTCCTGGGCCGCGAGATCGCCCAGCACCGGGACTATTCCGAAAAGACCGCCATCGCCATAGATGACGAAGTGCACAGCCTGGTCACCGGGGCGCATAAAAGTGCCCTGGATTTGATAACCGAACACCGCCAGGCTCTGGAAGATCTGGCCCAGGCGCTTTTGGAAGAAGAGACCCTGGACGGCGACGAGGTGTCCGCCATAGTCAAGGGTGAACCCAGGCCTGAAAAGAAAAAGAGCCCCCCGCCCCCCAAATACCAGCCGGTGCGGAAGCAAAAACCGGTTGATTTGGCCAAGGGCGAAGGACCCATAACCGAAGAGGAGCTGGCCCATCTGGACCGGCAGGCGGACCAAAAGACTCCGGAACCGGGTGATGAATCTAAATAGGCCGCGCCACACCTGGCATATCATGGATCGGGCTCTGGAATTGGGGCCCGAAACCATTATCATGGGCGTGATAAACGTCACCCCGGATTCCTTTTCCGACGGCGGGCTTTTCCGCAAGGCCCATGCCGCAATAGAGCAGGGAATCAGGCTGTGGAATGAAGGGGCCAAGATCCTGGACGTGGGCGGGGAATCCACCCGTCCGGGCTCTGATCCCATCCCCTTGAGCGAAGAGCTGGCCCGGGTGATTCCGGTCATAGAGGGATTGGCCAAAGAAACGGACGCCCTTATCAGCATAGACACCATGAAGGCCGAGGTGGCTGAAAGGGCCCTTGCGGCCGGGGCCGGCATCATTAACGACATTTCCGCCCTGCGGGCCGATCCGGCCATGCCGGCCCTTGCCGCCAGAAGCGGGGCCGGGCTTATCTTGATGCACATGCAGGGCATGCCCAAGACCATGCAGGTTGAACCTCATTATGATGATCTTCTGGGTGAAGTGGCGGAGTTTTTAAAGACGCAGGCCCAGGTGGCCATGGAAGCCGGAGTCGCCGCCGGGAGCGTCGTGATAGACCCGGGCATAGGCTTTGGCAAGACTTTCGACCAGAACCTGTCTTTGATAAAGGAGCTCAGCAGTTTTTGGAAACTGGACATGCCGGTGTTGCTGGGAGCCAGCCGCAAAGCATTCATTGGGCATTACACCGGCAAGGTCGAACCGGCCGAGCGGCTTTGGGGGACCCTCGGGGTGCATGTGGCCGGCGCACTCACCGGGGCCCATATTGTGCGGGTGCATGATGTGGCTCCGCTGAAAGACGCACTGGTCATGGCAGACGCCATCCGGCGGGCCTGATTAAAATGAGCGCATAAAGGCTGACACACCAAGTCCGGTGCAACCGCGAAGGGGAGGGTGATGCACGAAACTTGGACCATCTTCAGCCAAATCCGCTGGCAGGATTTGGTTGATATCATCCTGGTTGCATTTGTGATCTACCAGATATTGCTCTTGGTGCGGGGCACCAGGGCCATGCATGTGCTCATGGGTCTTCTGGTGATTCTGGCCCTCTTGGCGCTCAGCCGCTGGATGGAGCTGATGACCGTAAACTGGATCATCAGTTCTTTTTTGTCTTCCTTGATCCTGGTGCTGGTCATTTTATTCGCAGGCGACATCCGCCGGGCCCTGGCCCGCCTGGGACGTGGAGCCTGGAGCCTTGGAGGCTCGGACCCGGCTTCCATCGCCGAAGAGGTGGTCCGCGCCTCCGCCACCATGGCGGCGCGCTACACCGGCGCTTTGATCGTGCTGGAACGGCGGATAGGGCTGGCGGAATATCACGAAGGCGGGGTGCAGCTCGAAGCCAAGGTGAGCCAGGAGCTTTTGAGTCAGCTTTTTCAAACCACCGGTCCTTTGCATGACGGCGCGGTGATAATCAGTCAAGACCATATCGCGGCCGCGCGGTGCGTATTGCCCCTCACAGCCAGCATCCCGACCGCAAAGCATCTGGGCACCCGGCACCGGGCCGCCCTGAGCTTGAGTATTGAGACCGATGCGGTATGCGTGGTGGTGAGCGAAGAAAAAGGCTGGGTGAGCCTGGCCGTGGGCGGTAAGCTCCAAAGCGATCTGGACAGCAACGAGCTGCGCAGCCGCTTGCATCAGCTTTTGGGAATCGATAAGGCCGGAAACACTGAGTGGCTGGCCTGGCTCCGGGGGAAGATCGGTGTATAGGCTCATCTTACGCAACTGGTCTTTGAAACTCTTCGCACTGGCCCTGGCCGCCGGGCTCTGGGCCCATGTGGTGGGCCAGGAAACCGCGGAGGTGGGGATCAGGCTGCCGGTTCAGCTCACCAACCTTCCCAAGGACTTGGTTGTCAAGGGTGAGGTGCCCAATGAGGTGGAAATTCGGCTTTTCGGCCCCAGTTCCCTGGTGCTGCGTACGGCCAGTGAGGACCGGCACAAGGTGCTGAACCTGGCCGGTCTGGGTGAAGGGCCCCATGTGTTTCAGGTGGTGGCGGATGATCTGAGGCTGCCGGGCAGCGTGCGGGTAATCCGGGTGAGCCCGGCCCGGCTTTCTGTTACCCTGGTCCCCAGGAAAAACAAAAAACTCCCGGTGCGTCCCATCCTGAAAGGCAAACCGGCCTTGGGATTCATTACGGGAGAGGTGGAGTTCACCCCCAAAGAGGTGATGGCCAGCGGCCCCGGGGAGTCGCTGAAAGACCTGGACTGGATCTGGACCGTGCCCATAGACATATCAGGCCGCAAACAAGACCTGAGCCGTAAAGTGGCGCTGCAGCTTCCCACCGACCACACCCTGCGCCTCAGCCCCATGGAGGTGCAGGCCAAGGTGAGCATCAAGACGGTCAGGGCCAAGGCGGCCAAATCAGGAGATGCCCCCAGCCGGGTGACCCACGCCAAGGGAGCCGCCCAGGAGACCACCGAGGTGGTCAAGGAGGCGGCCAAGGAGGCGGCCAAACAGGCTGAATCCACCGAACCCGGGAATTCCAAAGGCCCCGCCGAGGCTGATACCGGCGGGACCGGGACCCCCAAGCAGCCGGCTGGGGCCGGCGCCAAAGAGCACCGCACTCCTTCAGCGGACGGCGCGGACCAGCAAAGCCAATAAACCATTTGGCGGCAAGCCAGATAGAAAGCATTCTAAATGTCCGATACCCGCAAGATTTTCGGAACCGACGGCGTCAGGGGCAAGGCCAATGAGCCTCCCATGACCGTGGAGATGGCCATGGCCATTGGCCAAGGCGTCGCCGCCATGCTGCAGCATCACCATTCCAGGCCCAAGATAATCATAGGCAAGGACACCAGGCTTTCAGGCTATATGTTTGAAAACGCTCTGGTGGCTGGAATCGTATCCATGGGGGTGGATGTGCACCTGGTCGGCCCCCTGCCCACCCCGGCCATAGCTTTTCTGACCCAGGACATGCGCAGTTCGGCCGGCATCGTGATCAGCGCCAGCCATAACCCGTTTTACGACAACGGTATCAAGATATTCGGTCCGGACGGCTACAAGCTGCCTGATGAGATAGAGCTGGAGATAGAGTCCAACGCCCTGGCCTGCTTGAACGGCAACGGCCATCATATGCCCCGCCCCACCGAAACCGGCCTGGGCAAGGCCTCGCGCCTGGATGACGCCCCGGGCCGCTTCATTGTATTTTTGAAAAAGGCGTTTCCCGCAGGCCAGACCCTGGACGGTATGCGTATCGCCGTGGATTGCGCCCATGGCGCCACCTACAAAGTGGCCCCCACGGTTTTGAGCGAACTGGGAGCCAAGCTGAAGCTGATAGGCGTGAGCCCCGACGGGGTGAACATCAACGACGGCGTGGGTTCTCTGCACCCTGAAGGGGTGCAGGAAATGGTGAGAAGCGGCCAGGCGGAAATCGGTCTGGCCTTTGACGGCGACGGCGACCGCCTCATCATGGTGGATGAAAAGGGCGAGCTGGTGGACGGCGACCATATAATGGCCATCTGCGCCAACCACATGCTCAATCAGGGCACCCTGGTTCAGGGGGCCGTGGTGGCCACGGTGATGTCCAACCTGGGTCTGGAGCTGTGCATGCGCGAGCGTGGCATCAAGCTATTACGCACCAAGGTGGGAGACCGCTATGTGGTGGAAGCCATGCGGGCCGGAGGCTATAACCTGGGCGGTGAACAGAGCGGGCACCTGCTTTATCTGGACCACAGCACCACCGGCGACGGCATCTTGAGCGCGCTTATGGTGCTGACCGTGATGGTAAGCACCGGCCAGCCGCTTCACGAACTCAAGTCAATCATGACCCAAATGCCCCAGGTGCTGATCAATCTGCGGGTGAAGGACAAAAAGCCCATCTCGGAGGTGCCTGCACTGGCCAAGGCAATGAAGGCCCAGGAGGAGCGTTTGGGTGAGAATGGCCGCATTTTGGTGCGCTACTCGGGCACCGAACCGCTATTGCGCATCATGGTGGAGGCGTTGGACCCGGATTTGATGCATGATGTGGCTGGTGAACTCAAGGCCGTGGTGCAAAAAGAGCTGGGAGCGTGACATGCTTTTATGCATAGATGTGGGCAATACCCACTCCGTATTGGGGGTGTACCTGAACGAACAACTGGTGGCGCACTGGCGGGTGCACACCGACCGCGACCTTACCGGCGATGAGCTCGGGGTGCTGATCACCAACCTGTTCGCCCAAAGCCCCACCCCCATGGGCTCCATCGAAGGGGTTATCATCAGCTCCGTGGTGCCGCCGCTCAACAGCACCTATGTGGGGCTGTGCCGCCGCAGCCTGCATTTAGAACCGCTTTTTGTGGGGCCGGAGCTGGATTCCGGCATGCCGATCTTGTACGACAATCCCCAGGAGGTGGGGGCGGACCGCATTGTCAACGCGGTGGCGGCCCATGAGGAGTACCCCACCGACCTTATCGTGGTGGATTTCGGCACCGCGACCACTTTTGACTGCGTTTCCAAGGCGGGCGAGTACCTGGGCGGGGCGATCTGCCCCGGAGCGGGCATCTCCATGGAGGCCTTGTTCCAAAGGGCCAGCAAGCTCCCCCGGGTGGAGATGTTCAAAAAACCGGTCAGCGTGGTGGCCAAAAACACCATTGACTCCATGAATGCTGGCATCGTGTACGGCTATGCCGGATTGGTGGACGGGCTGGTCAATGCCATAGAAGAAGAACGCGGAGTCAAATGCAAGGTGTTGGCCACCGGCGGCCTGGCCGGCTTGATTGCGGGTTACTCGAAAAGCATAGAGGAGGTGGACGATCTGCTTACCCTTAAGGGGCTGCGGGTGATCTACCAGCGCAATCAATGACCAGCATGATTTCTCCCAAATGGTATCAGCCCGGCCAAACCATAGGATTGGCTGCCCCGGCCAGCCCTTTTGGACGCCGCTATTTTGAAAATTCGCTCAAGGTTTTAGGCGAGATGCACCCCGGGCTCAGGTTGAGGGCGGACGGCAGCATCTTCGCCGCCGACGGGTGGCTGGCCGGCAGCGATGATCTGCGGGCCCGGCACCTTATGCGCTTATTCGGCGCAGAGGATGTGGGGCTTGTCTGGGCATACCGGGGAGGATTCGGCAGCAGCCGGGTGCTGCCGCTTTTGGATCTGGAAACCATGGCCGCAAGCGGCCGCTGCTTAATGGGCTTTTCGGATATCACCTGTTTGTTGGCGGCCCTGGCCAGGCACGGCCTTATCGGCCTGCACGGCCCCACCTTGAATCAGCTGCCCCATCTGGACCTGATCAGCCGGGAGGATGTGCGGAGCATCATCAAGGGCGCTCCGGGCTGGCCCCATGTGCTCAGGGGCAGAACCGTGACGCCCGGCAAGGCCCAGGGTCCCCTGTTGGGCGGCAACCTCAGCTTGGTTTGCCATCTGATGGGCACGCCTTGGAGCATACCTTTTGACGGGGCCATACTATTCTTGGAAGACACCAATGAACAGCCCTACCGCCTGGACCGCTTACTGACCCAGTTGGAGCTGGCCGGGGTGCCCGGCCGGATAAAGGGCCTGGCCCTGGGGCTGTTTGGCGCTCATGGCTATGTGAATCCCGAGCGGGACCGGGCCGTGGAACAGCGGGTAAGGGAGTGGGGCGTGCCCTTGGTGTGCGGTCTGCCCTTTGGCCACGGCCCCAGAAACAGGGTGCTGCCGGTGGGGGCCGCCGCCCGCATAGAAGAACCGGGGATTTTGAAAGTGGGGCTGGACCTTGCCTGAACCTCAAAGCATGCAAAATGTCTTGGACCAGGCGGTGCAGGACGGTGCGGCTCCGGCCATGGTGCTGCTGCTTTGGGTTGACGGCCAGGCCCGCGTCTGGAGCGCCGGCGGGGCTGATCCTGATACGGTGTTCGACCTGGCTTCCTTGACCAAACCGCTTTCAACCGCGTTCTTGCTGCTGGATTTGGCGGCAAAAGAGGTTCTGTCCTGGCAGGCCGGCCTGGGTGATTTATGGGGCGACGCGGTGCCGGAGGACAAAAAGGCCATAACCATCCGTCAGCTTATGACCCACAGCTCCGGCCTGCCCGCCTATCAGCCCTATTACACCCTGATGCTCAAGAATCCGCCCGCTCTCCGCCAAGGGCTCGTGAAGGCCATGCTGATGAATGAGCCTTTATTGAATCCGCCCGGGACCAAGACGGTTTACAGCGACCTGGGCTACATGCTGCTGGGGCTCATAATAGAGCAGGCCCTGGGAACCGGTTTGGATAAAGTCCTGGCCCGGCTCTATGGCGCATTGGATATTGAGGGACCGGTCTATCTGCCTTTGGAGCAAGACCCGCCCTGGCCTCAACAGCGCATGCGCCCTGCGGCCCATTGCCCGGACGGCCCGTGATCCACGGCGAAGTGGAGGATGAAAACGCCCATGCCATGGGCGGGGTGGCCCCCCATGCCGGGCTTTTCGGCAGCGCTGCTATGGTGGCCGCGGTAATGGACAGACTGGCCCGGGCCTGGCGGGGCGAGGGGCCGTGGGATAAACAGCAGGTGCGGCTTTTGTGTGAATTGGACCATACGGTTCCCGGGTCTTCCCGCACCCCGGGATTCGACACCCCCACGGGACCAGGCTCGGCCGCCGGGGATCATCCCCCCCAAGGCACCGTGGGCCATCTGGGCTTTACCGGAACCAGCTTGTGGTGGCACATGCCCAGCAACCGCGGGGTGGTGCTTCTGAGCAACCGGGTGGCCCATGGCCGCGAAAATCAAAAGATCAAACCCTTGCGCAACCAAGTGCACAATTTAGCCTGGAAGGAGCTGATGCGGCCTTGACCGCACCGCCGGGAAGACAAATTAAGATGAATAAACTGTCATCGGATCTTAACTTCGCGCCAGAGCGCATAAATAATATATACCTTATGGGGATCGGCGGGGTGGCCATGGGGGCCCTGGCCGCCGCCCTGAAACGCCAGGGACTCAATGTGCGGGGGTCGGATAATCCCTTGTATCCCCCCATGAGCACCTTTTTGGAACAGAACCGGATTCAGGTGGCCCAAGGCTACAGCCCGGACAATCTCAGGCGGGGCCCCCGGCCCGACCTGGTGATCGTGGGCAATGTGATCCAAGCCAAGTTTTCCGAGGTGGCCGCCCTGGCTGAGTTGGAGCTGCCCTATCTTTCCCTGCCCCAGGCGGTGGCACATTTTTTCATCCGGGACCGCACCTCCATTGTGGTGGCCGGAACCCATGGCAAAACCACCACCACGGCGCTGATCGCCAGCTCCCTGATGCGGGCCGGGCTGGACCCGGGCTTTATGGTGGGCGGCATCATGCTGGAGGGCGGCAAGAACTTCGAGGCGGGCGGGGGAGACTGCTTTATGGTCGAGGGCGATGAATACGATTGCGCTTTTTATGATAAACGCCCCAAGTTCGTGCATTACCGGCCCAAGATCGCGCTGTTGACCAGCCTTGAATTCGATCATGCCGATATATACCGGGATATGGATGCGGTGCGCCGGGCCTTTGGCATGCTGATTGATCTGATGCCCCCGGACGGGGTTCTGGTCGCTTGGCGGGGCAGCGGGGAGGTCATGGCCCAGGCGGCCCGGGCGGGCTGCAAGGTCGTGACTTATGGCGCCGAGCCCGGGGCGGATTGGCGGCTCTTGGATCTGAAACCGGCCCGGCAGGGCGGCATGGACCTTAAGCTGGGGCTTCCAGATGGCCGCAGCCTGGAGTTTTACACACCGCTGGTGGGTGAGCACAATGCGCTCAATATCCTGGGCGCGGCGGCCGCCATGGCGGCGGCCGGGGTCAGTCCGGAAAAGGCGGCTGAATTGCAGGCCGGATACGGCGGAGTGAAGCGCCGTCAGGAAATCCGGGGCCGCGCGGACGGCGTACTGCTGGTGGATGATTTCGCCCATCACCCCACGGCGGTCAGGGAGACCGTAAAGGCGGTGGCCAGGTTTGGCATAAAAGGCTGGAATCCTGGCGGCGGGCGGCTGGTTGCGGTGTTCGAGCCCCGCACCAACACCAGCAAACGCAACTTTTTCAAAGACGAGTATCCCGGGTCTTTTGAAGGCGCTGACCTGGTGATGCTGCGGGAGCCTCCCGGAGTGGAGGGCCTTGACCCCGAAGAGCGTTTTTCCTGCGCGGCCCTGGCCGCAAAGCTCAATGAGCGAAAAATCGCGGCAAAGGCGTTTGAGGAAACCGACCAATTGCTGGATGGACTATTGGCCGAGCTTGAGCCCGGGGATTTGTGCCTGATCATGAGCAACGGCGGATTTGACAATCTGCATCAAAGGCTGCTCACCGCCTTGGGTCAAAGAGAGTCCGCCCAAGCCCAAAGCGGAAGCATGCGGGCCAAGGGAGCGCCGGGCCGGTTAAATGAGCAAAAGGCGTAACCAGCTCAATATAGACAATATCGTGGCCTCCTTATTGGAGGTGCAGCGTAATTTTGACTCCATCAACGCACAGCTCAGCGTAAGGCGCGAGAATCTCACCGACCAGATGGTGCAGAATATGGTCACGGCCTATCACTACCTGGATGATCTGGTGGCGGACAAGGTGAATCTTCTGCCCGGCGGGCATGACCATATGCTGGAGCTGAACCACATAGTGCTTTGCGGCCGGGACCCTTTGGTACGCATGGAGTTTGCATCCCACATCCAGGCCACGGAAAAACGTTTCTACAAACAGCTCAAGGTCATCAAGCGCTGGTACAAAAGCTACAAAGATGAGTCCACCTACAAGGTGGCCGCGCAGATATACGTGGCGGTATTGAGCCAGCCCCAGCTTTTCATCGAGGGCAACCACCGCACCGGCTCTTTGATCGCCAGCTACTTTCTGCTCATGGGGGGTAAGTATCCTTTTGTACTGAACAAGGAAAATGCCCTGGCCTACTTCGAACCCTCCAGCCAGATCAAGCTTAGCAACAAAGAAACCATCAAGGGCAAATTCCGGCTGCCCAAATACCGCTCCGAGTTCAGGCGCTTTTTGAAGGACCAGGTAAAGGCCACCAAGCAAGACTATATTTTGCTCAGGTGAGAACGGATTGGACTATTGTCCGGGGCTGGGCAAGGCCTTTTTGGGCACCACCAGGTAGCTTTTTGGGGGAGTGCTCTCTTCCTCTTCAGCCAAAGCCTGATCGGCTTGTGCCGGGGTGATCTCGCCGTTTTTCAGACGTTCAGCGATTTCCTTTTGGGCCTTAACCCGTTTGAGGCGCTTTTTCAGTATCTGCACATCGGGGTGGGCGTCGGTGTATAAAATGAGCAGGCGGTCCAGTTCCTTTTGGAGGGCCTGAGGCGTGGTGTTGCTCGATCCCTGCTGGGCCGGTGCAGTCCCGGCCATACCCAGAAAAATGAGCGCGGCGCTTAGTATGATGATGATTGCACGCATAATTATCTCAATTATAAAACAACAAATCCCGCTTGGCTGCAAGGGTAAATCAGTTACCGCTCAAATAACTGGTTAAGCGCTTCATCCAGGCGGCGGGCGCTGGAAATTTTCAGCTCTGTGTGCTTGGCCGCTTTGCCCGAGGCCATCACCGCCCGG
Organism: Desulfarculaceae bacterium; assembly: GCA_963675675.1. GTDB lineage: Bacteria > Desulfobacterota > Desulfarculia > Desulfarculales > Desulfarculaceae > Dethiosulfatarculus. The sequence continues at coordinate 3,196,510 of OY776512.1, read as the reverse complement.
CTGAAGCCTTGCCTGGCCGCCTCGTTGAGCCGGGCCTGGGAGCGGCTCACCGCCCGCAGTTCGCCCGCCAGCCCCACTTCGCCAAAGCAAATGGCCTGCTGGGGCAATGGACTGCCGCTCAGGGAGCTGGCCACGGCCGCGGCCACGGCCAGGTCCACAGCCGGTTCCACCAGCTTGATGCCCCCGGCCAGATTTACAAACACATCATGCCCGCTCAAATCCAGGCCGGCATGCACGCTCAGCACCGCCAGAAGCATGTTGAGCCTGCCCGAGTCCACCCCCAATGCCTGGCGGCGCGGCATGGCCAGGCCCGAGGGGCTGACCAGGGCCTGGACCTCCACCAACAGCGGGCGCGATCCGCCCATGGCTGCGCAGACCGACGAACCCGGGGCTCCGCCCGGACGGTGAGCCAGAAACACGGCCGAGGGGTTGGCCACCGGAGCCAGCCCGCGTTCGGTCATTTCAAACACCCCCACTTCATCGGTGGGGCCGAAGCGGTTTTTCACGGCCCTCAAGAGCCTCAGGCGCATGGAAGGCTCGGATTCAAAATAGAGCACGGTGTCAACCATATGCTCCAAAAGCCGGGGCCCGGCCAGGGCGCCTTCTTTGGTGACATGTCCCACCAGAAAAAGCGCGGCCCCGGTTTCCTTGGCCAGCTGGGTAAGCTCGCTGGCGCAGTGGCGCACCTGGCCCACCGATCCCGGAGCTCCGGACAGATCCCCTGAGCGCACCGCCTGGATGGAATCCACCACCACGGCGGAATAACCTCCCTTTTTCACGGCCTCCATGATGGGTTCCAGCCCGGTCTCGGCCAGCAGCATGACCATATCCTGGCTGGCTTCCAGTCGCTCGGCCCTGAGGCCCACCTGCCGCATGGACTCTTCGGCCGAAACATACAGGGTGCTCATGCCCAGGCCGCCAAGCTGGCTGGCCAGTTTCAGCATCAGTGTGGATTTGCCGATGCCCGGTTCGCCCCCCACCAATACAACCATGCCGCCCACCAGACCGCCGCCCAGGACCCGGTCCAGTTCGGCAACCCGGGTGCTGGTGCGGGGCTCCGGGGCCAGGCAGGCTTCGGACAGGGGCACCACCTTGGGCTCCGCGCCCCGGGGACCGAAGGCCGGGCTTTCCTGCACTTCCTCCACCAGGGTGTCCCAGGCCTGGCAGGATGGGCAGCGGCCCATCCATTTCAAACTCAAGGCTCCGCATTGCTGACATACAAACGAGGTTTTTGTTTTGGGCATTATCCCCATCTTTTCATGGTTTTTTGGGCTGCAGCCATATTAGATTTGGTTGGGTTTGGTGTCAATACTCTGGATATTCAGGGTTTGATTGACAAAAACGATTTGCATGTCTAGAGTTTGATAGTTAACGTTAGTCTGAGAACAGTAATAAGTTTCAAAAACGGCGGATAACAGACATACCGCCTGTTTTCCAAAAAAAAGCGTACAGAAGGAGAAGGGTGATGGCTGAAAACGTCCTTCAGGCCACAGACGACAATTTCGAAGCTGAAGTCATCAAAAGCGATATCCCCGCTATGGTGGACTTTTGGGCTGCCTGGTGCGGCCCCTGCCGGGCCATTGCCCCGGTGGTGGAAGAACTTGCTGCTGAATATGCGGGCAAGGTAAAAGTCTGCAAGATGAATGTAGACGAAAACCCAAAAACTCCAGGCACCTATGGAATACGGGCCATCCCGACTCTGATTCTTTTCAAAGATGGTGAGGTGGTGGAGCAGATAACCGGCGCAGTATCCAAGAGTCATCTGGAAAGCGCCCTAGGTAAAGTATCCTAACTTTTTGGACTGCTTATAATAAATGGAACATCACGATTTGATAATCGTGGGTGGCGGGCCCGCTGGTTTGACGGCGGGCCTTTATGCCGCTCGCGCCCGCCTGGATGTGGCTTTATATGAAGGGCTCAGTCCAGGAGGACAGATGCTCACCACGGATTTGGTGGAAAACTGGCCGGGCGATGTGGAGGGGATCACCGGCTGGGAATTGTCCGACCGTATGCGGGCCCATGCCGAAAAGTTTGAACTGCCCATTGAGACCCGCGAGGTCACCGGCCTGAGCCTCGACGGCGACCTCAAGATACTGGCCACAGGCAAGGGCGAAGTGAGCTGCAAGAGCCTCATTCTCTCCACCGGCGCCCAGCCACGGCCCCTGGGCATTCCCGGTGAAGCCGAGTTCACCGGCAAAGGCGTATCCTACTGCGGCACCTGCGATGCTCCTTTTTACCGTGACAAGGTGGTGGCGGCCATCGGCGGCGGCAACACCGCAGCCGAAGAAGCCCACTTCCTGACCCGTTTTGCCAACAAGGTCTATATGGTGCACCGGCGCGATGAATTGCGGGCCGACGCGGTGTTGGCCGAACGGGTTATCAACAGCGACAAGGTGGAGATACTCTGGTCGCACCAGCCCTTGGAGGTTGTGGGCGACCAAGGCGGAGTGAAAGCCCTGCGGGTCAAAGACCTCAAGACCGGCCAGGAACGCGAACAGGAGCTTGACGGCGTATTCGTGTTTGTGGGCAACATGCCCCGGACCGGGTTCTGGGGCGACCTGATCAAGATGGATGGGGCCGGATTCATCATTGTCAACCACGAACAGGAAACCAATTTATCCGGGGTCTATGCGGCGGGCGATTGTTGTTGTAAACTTTTGAGGCAAATCGTGGTGGCGGCCGGCGAGGGGGCTGTGGCCGCATACAAAGCTCAGCTTTATCTGGAAGACCATTAATGATCAGATACAACACCATATTGGCGTCATTCGCCATCGGCCTTATCCTGCTGGGAGCGGCGGGCTGTGGATTTTTCGGGGCAGAAAGCGATGATATAACCGCCTTCGACTCCCCGGCCCAGGTGCTGGCCAATGAAGCCGAACAGCTTTATCTGGAAGCTGAATATGAAGATGCGGCGGACATGTATAAAGCGCTCATGGACCGCTATCCCTACAGCCGCTTCAAGCTTCTGGCCGAGCTGCGCCTGGGTGACGCTTACCTGAAAGCCAAGCGGTATGAAGAGGCCGAGGCGGCGTTTGAGGAGTTCATCCGGCTGCACCCCCAAAACGAAGCCGTGCCCTATGCGCTTTACCAAATGGGCATGACCTATCATGCACAGATGAGCACGGCGGACCGGGACCCGACCCCGGCCAACAAAGCCCTGAAAGCATTCCGCCGCCTGAGCAAGGAGCACCCCAAGAGCGAGTGGTCGGCCAAGGCCCTGCCGCGGATCACCGAAGTGCAGCGTCTTTTGGCCGGACATGATCTTTTTGTGGGCAAGTTCTACTACCGTACCCAAAGGTTCAACGCGGCCATTGGGCGGTTTAAACAGGTCATTACCAAGTATCCCGATGTGGGGCTTTACAATGAAGCCATAAGATATATGGAAAAATCCCGCAAAATGCTGGCCAAGTACCCACATTTGGACAAAAGATCCCGGGTGGTGGACCGGCGGGATTTATTTGCGCCCGTTGCGGAAGAACAGCCTGATGTGAATGATAAGGGCCTGGAAGATCTCGAATCCGGAGGCCGCAGCAACAGGCCTTAGCTTTAGGCATATCCCAAGTGACAAAACAGGCGCTCCCATTAGCGGGGCGCCTGTTGTTTTTTATCTGGCTCGAGAGCGGGAGTCCGGCGGCGGATGTCTGTTTTTTCGCTTCCCTAAAAATAGGGCCGGGGTTCCCCCGGGGGCCCTACCAGCTGTAAATTTCATCCCCGATCAGACGTATCCAGTCCTTTTGCAGCGCGTCCACTGCCTCTTCGAGCTTGCTCACCCCCAAGATCAGGATAGTGGCTTCCCCGGTGCCTATACAGGGATAGAGATACTCCACATTGACCCTGGCCCGTTTCAGGGGATTCAGCACCGCCAGCAGGCCGCCGGCATGGTGGGGGGTCTCGGCGGCCACCACTTCCTGGGTGGTGGTAATAAAGCCCTTGCTGTTCAGAATGTTTTCCGCCTTTTCCGGATCATCGGCTACACAACGTATCAGGCCGCTGCCCTGGGGGGTTTTGGTGGAGACGAACAGCGCCAATAGGTTTACCCCTGCTTCTCCCAAAAGATCGCTGATAATGGCCATCTGGCCGGGTTCATTGGGAATCTCAATGGTAATTTGCTTGACGGTCATTGGGTCTGCTCCTTGCCCCGCTTTGGTCCGGCCCATCATCGGCCGGCGGCCAGGGTCCGGTGTTTTTTTGTATTATAACAGGTTGTAATATAACAGGCCCATCGCCCAGTTCAATCCCGGCCCGAGCCTCTTTTTTATTCCTGCGGTTCTGTTTAAGAGCCGCCAGGACGGTCCGGACCGCAAGAAGGGCTGCCTGTCAGCCCGCGGTTTTTGCCTTTAGCAGCCCGGCGCGGTGATAGTGATGGCTGATTTGGTGGGCCACCTCATCCGGAGTGGGCACCACGCCCCCCGGGCGGCCATAAAAATGCACCTCCGCCTGGCCCTGCACACTCAGGCGCACATCCTCCACCAACTGCCCGCCGCTCATTTCAAAGACCAGCAAATGCCTGGTTTGCTGGGTCAGGGCGTTCAGCTGATCCATTGGAAAGGGCCAAAGGGTCATGGGCCGGAACAACCCAGCCCGGTAGCCCAGCTTACGCATGCGCAGTATGGCTTCATGGGCAATGCGGGCTGCGCTGCCGTACGCCACCACCACCAGGTCCGCATCCTCGCACATCGAGGTTTGATATCTTATTTCGTGGCGGGTGATGGCGTCATATTTGCGTATGAGTTTGTAATTATGGGCTTCCAGCTGTCTGGGGGTCAGGTGCAGGGAGGCTATGAGCCGGGGGGCCCGGCCCTTGGCTCCACCCACCGCCAGGGTTTTTGGGGCAAGCTCTTTGGGTCCAGGGCCTGGGGCAGTTCCACCGGCTCCATCATCTGGGCAATGAGGCCGTCCGCGGCGATGATCACCGGGTTGCGGTAGGCATCGGCCAGTTCGAAGGCTCTCAGGGTGAAGCCGCACAGCTCCTGGACGGATGAGGGAGCCAGGACGATGCAGCGGTAGTCTCCGTGCCCGCCCCCCCTGGTGGCCTGGAAATAATCACCCTGGGCCGGTGCGATATTGCCCAGGCCCGGGCCGCCGCGCATCAGGTTTGCTATCACCGCCGGAAGCTCCTGGCCGGCCAAAAAGCTGATGCCCTCCTGCATCAGGCTGAGCCCCGGTCCGCTGGACGTAGTCATGGCCCTGGCGCCGGCCATGGAAGCCCCCATAACCATGCTGATGGCGGCCAGTTCGCTTTCCGCCTGCACAAAAGAGCCGCCCACCTCCGGCAGGCGGGCCGAGAGGTATTCAGGCACTTCGTTTTGGGGGGTGATGGGATAACCGAAATAATAGCGGCAGCCTGCCCTCACGGCGCTTTCAGCCAGGGCCTCGCTGCCTTTCATGAGTATTTTGGTCACGCAACACCTCGATTATTCCACCCGCTGGTGGCTGGATAGTAAAATGTCTAGAACTGTGGTAATTTGTCACGATTACGGCCCGGTGTCAATCCGCCTGACTGCGACAGCGCACGTACTGGCACCGCCATGGCCGTAAGGCTTAATTTGTTCAAACTTTTGAAGATGATGACAAAGTGAAACCATGACCCAAAAAGACAGCACAAAAAGCGGGGCCAGCATCGCGGTGAGCATAGCCACCCTGGAAGAGCATCATGATTTTCCAGGACCATACATGTTCAAGGTAATCGCCTTTCAAACCGATGATCTTGAAAGCCGGGTTTCTGAGGCCTTGGCCAAGGGCCTAGGCGATGCGCATGCATCGACCAACCTGCGTTCAAGGGGTTCTAAGCACAATCGTTATATGTCGGTGACCGTGGAACCGGTGGTGCAGGATGCGGCCCAGGTGCTGGCGGTCTATGATGAGCTGAAAAAACTGGAAGGGCTCATTGCGCTGATTTAGCTCAATCCCAAGCCTGATAAGGCTGTATGCGTATCCTGCCCGCTTCGGTGACGATAATGCCCCGCCCGGCCAACTCCCGCATGGCTTGATCCAGCAAGGCCCGGTCCGTATTCCAGAGCTCCTCCACCGCCTCAAGCTCAACAACCCCATTCTGGGCGTCCAAAGATTCCAGCAGCAGATAAAGGCTGGTGCCGTGGATATCCAGCTTCATATCGAATATTCGTTGCCTCATTGTCATAATCGCTTTGGTATGATTAACTTACTTGAGGGGTCCCGTGGTGGAGCCCTGTATCAACCAAACATAACTCAAAACGGGCGCTTAATCCATGCCCGGTTTGTCAAGTGAGGTCGCCCGACATGCCCAACGCCTTGATTGTTCCCCATACCGCGCCCCCCAAGACGCTGGTTCATAATATTCTGCCCTGGTTTGAGCAGACCCGGATGCTGCTTGCGCCGCAAACCACAGCTCCCGGGTGCGCGCCGGAATTACTGGAAGCCGGACTGATTGAGACGGTGGACTCGCTGGCGGCGGGAAAATCCCCTGCGGCCCAAAGCGAGGTGAGCAGGCTGTTGGCCCAGTGGGAAGACTGGATCGCGGTGCAGCGCAGCACCGGCAATCTGGATATGCTGAAGGCCGGAGTTTCGGCCGGCGCTCCGCCCAAGGAAACCGTACGCAGCCTGATACAAGAGATAAAAACCAGTTATCAGGCCTCCAGCGGCCAGCCCTTACCGCCCGAACATCCCCCGGAGCTGCTCTTGCATCTGGCCCATGTGCGGGATCTTGTGGCCCAGGATGTTGAGACCGGTTATGAGGCCTTAGAGGACGGGCAGTCTGCCTTGAACCGCTCTTTGGGGCTGGATTTGGAAGACGCCGCCCCGGCGGAATTCAGCCAGGTGCAGCCTTATGATGCGCCCCCGGCGGATTACCGTCTGCTGGAAGAGGAAATGCTGGAACCCCGTTTGAGCGCCTGGGCCCGGCTGGTTCCGCCCCAGGCGCTGCATGGTGCGGTTCCGGTGTGCCTGGGGCCGGATGCCGCCGGACTGTTGGCTGAGCGCTTGAAGGCCAGCGGCAGGCGCTCCGCGGCCGGAGCGGAAGAAATAGAACCTGTGTTCTTATCCTGGCCGCCCCGGGTTGCCCGCATGGTGTTGCCGGATCTGGGCGGGCTGAGCGGCGGCGCTATGGTGGAGTTGCTGGGGTCGCTCAATAAATCAGGCGTTTTAAGCGGTCTGCGAAAGGGACTGGGGGAGATTATCGAGCAGGCGGCCAGCCAGCCCGTGAGCGCCGGCCTGGCCGGTGAGCTGAATGACCAGGCTCAGATTCTGGCCGATGAGCTTGGGGGACGCTTAAAGCCCCTGAAAAGGCGCATAGCTTTGGAGATATGCAGTCTGCCAGGACTGGATCAGGATGGCTTACTGGCTTTAATGCGGGGCGAGGCTCCGGCTACAGATGCTCAGGACTCCATTGTCCTGGCCAGCGTGGTGCTGGTGTAACATGGCTAAGTACAAAGAAATAGAACTGAAGATTGACGCCCCTGTGGCCTGGATCACCCTGAACCGGCCCGACAAGGCCAATGCCCTGAGCCAGGCCATGATCACTGAACTGCGGGCGGCTCTGGGTGAGCTGCGCGAGACCAAAGAGGCGCGGGTCGTCCTGCTTGAAGGCCGGGGCAAGCACTTTTCCTCGGGGCACCGGCTGGATGAGCTCTTGGACAAAAGCCCGGAGGAATATCAGGGCTACTTCCATAACCTGGGCGCCTTGATGACCGCCATGAACCAAACCCCCCAGCCCCTGGTGGCCCTTGTGCAGGGGGTGGCCGCCGCCGGCGGAACCCTTTTGGCTTCTGGCTGCGACCTGGTGCTGGCCGAACAGGAGGCCAGTTTCTGCACCCCGGGGGTCAAGGTGGGGGTCTTCAGCACTCTGGCCGCCGTGCCCATCACCCGCTCCATCGGCGCCAAGCGGGTGATGGAAATGCTGCTCACCGCCAGGCGGGTCCCGGCCAGCGAAGCCTTAAGCTGGGGCATGATCAACCAGGTGGTTTCGGTGGGCGGGCTGAGGGAAGCGGGCCGGGATTTGGCCCGGACTCTGGCCAAGTCCAGTCCTTTGGTGACGGCAATAGGCAAACGGGCCTTTTATGAGCAGCTTGATCAGTGCCAGGCCGAGGCCTACCGCTGCTGCGGGCAGGCAACCTTGCTGAACCTGCAAAGCTCCGATGCCGTGGAAGGCATTAACGCGTTTTTGGAAAAGCGCAAGCCCGTTTGGAAGGGCCGCTAACCGAAAAGCCCGCCTTTTGGCCCGTCACCGGGCTGGGCGATTATTGAAAATGCGGGCAAACGAAAAATGCGTACTCCGCATTTCAAAAAAGCGCCCGCCTTGCGCTTGAGCAAAAACACCGCTTACGGGGGTGGGCCTCGATGCTTGAATTGACTGCCTTGGCTATAAGATAGCGGGCTTATAAATCCTGCCCCCTGATTACAATCCGGGCAGGTTCGCCCTGGCCCGGCAGATCGGCCCGGGTGCTCCCCGGGAAAAAGGCCTCCACGGCCAACAGGGCGGCCCGCAAGCCGGGCGACAGGTTCTCCACGGTGATGCGGCTGACCCCCGGAGCGGCGGCCATCAGGGGAATCAGGGGCGCGGCCAGACGGCTGTGAACCGCGGCCCCGCTTTTTAGAAAAGCCATGAGCTGTTCCACCGCGGTCACGGCCAGAGCTTCGGGCCGTCCGCCCCGGCGTCCCAGGCTGGCGAAGGCCATGGTGAGTTCGTCGGATCGGGCCGCCAGGGTGAGGGCCATGCCCGAAGCGGCGGAGGCCCGGCGGATGTTGCCCCGGGCTTTTAAGTTATGCAGCTTGAGCCGGTCATTGGCCGCCTGCATGGCTTGTTCGCCCAAATGCACCGGCAGCCCCGAAAGCAGCACCTCTATGCGCACTTCCCAGGGTTTGAAGGGGGCTACGGCATTGATGGGCCTGAGCCCCAGGCTTGGAGCCATGGACAGCTCGGCCTCTCCCCGTCCCGAAGGCAGAAAGCCCGGTGTAATCTCCAAGTAGTGGGACAAAAGCCCCCCTGATTTCAGGTTGGGGATGTGGGCCAGCTTCAGCACTCCGCCGCTCAAACCCGCCGGTATGTGGGTAGCCCCTTCCATGAAGACCTGGGTGTCTCCCTGGGCCCGGGCCAGGGTGGGGGCCAGGATCTCAACCAAGTCGGAGAGAGGCACCGCAAGCCGGGGGTCCTGGTTCAGGGATATCTCATAGCTGCCGCCCGGGGGGGCTGCGCCGGGCTCGAAAAAAAGCTCTGTGGCATCTGCATTGAGTTCAACCCGCCCGTCGATAATCCGGGCAAGGGCCTCTACCGCGGATTGGGCTCCCAAAGCCAGCCCCGGACGCGGGCGGACGCCTTCCCCCACCAGGCCGGCCATTTTGACCGGCTCGCCGGTCAGGGCGCTTAGACATAAGGCGCAGCGCATGCCTTGATTGCGGCCGCCGCCGGCCCGGGACACAAATACCTCTAAACCCAAGTGATTCTCCTTGCTGGTCATATGTTGGCAACGTCACCGGATTATAACCTAATTGGGCCCAAAGTCCCAGGCCGCCTGTATACTTGCTCCCGGCCCTGGCATGGGATATGTTTGTAATTACCGGCCCTGCCGGTGTTTTTGTGTGATTAATCTGTGACATGCCTGTGTATGTATTGGACTTTTTTATAACGTATAACAGTCACGCATTATGAGCTGTCTGTATAATTACTTGATAATAATATCAAAGCCCCTCACTGTGTGACGGCAATACACCAGTAAATTCCATTATATGGAAATTGTGCAAAGCATAAGACCCAACTCTGGCCCAGGACAAAAATGTTAGAACATCCGGAAAATAAACTCCCCGTTTGGCCCATGGGCTCCAGGCTTGAATCTGTGTATCAGGCTCTTAAACAAGATGAGCACGCCCGGGTGGTGGGCCTTGAGGGCTCGGGCCGGGCCTTCTGTCTGGCCAAGCTTTGGCTGCAGGAGCCCCGCAACTGGCTGGTGGTCTGCCCGACCTTGGCCATGGCCGAGACCCTACAGCGCGATCTGGAGTTCTTTTTGGCCGCCGGAACCCAGGGGGACGGCCCGGTGCGGCTCTATCCGGCTTATGAGGTTTCACCCTATCAGGAGGTGGACCCCCCGCCGGAGATAACCGCCCGCCGTCTGGCCGTCATGTGGGAGCTGCTGGCCGCGGAAGAACCTCTATTGGTGGTCACATCGGCCAGAGGCCTCACCCCCCGCCTGCCTCCGCCCGAATACCTGGTGGACAGCGTGCTGTCCATCCGGACCGGCCAGGCCCTGGAGCGGGACGATTTGGTTGCGGCCCTTTTGCGCGGTGGATATTCTAATGTTTCCCTGGCTGAACAGGTGGGTGATTTTGCGGTCAGAGGCTCGGTGGTGGACTTTTTCGGTCCGCTGTTGGATGAACCGGTGCGGGTGGAGTTTTTCGGGGATGAGGTGGAGAGCCTTCGGCGCTTCAATCCCGAGGATCAGCGCTCCCAGCTTGCCCTATCGGAAGCCGTGGTGCTGCCCTGCCACCCGGTGGATCTTTCCGAGTCCGCATGTAAAAGGGCTGTACGGGCCCTGCGCCGCATGGCCCAGGAAGAAGGGCTTTCCGCGCGCCGCCTGGGAGCCTTGGTGGAACGCCTGGAGCTGCGGGCTCCCTTTGCCGGGCTGGAATCCTATTTGCCGCTTTTCTATGATCCCGCCGGCGACCTGTTTGACTACCTGCCTCCCGATTGCCGCCACGCCCTGATAGAACCGGCGGATATAGAAGCCAGGCTTAAGGCCGATGCCGAAAGTCTGGAAGAGGAGTTTGACCAGGCCCGCGAAGAAGGCAAACTGGTGCTGCCCGTACCGGCCCTGCGCCGCACCGCCGGCCAGACCATGCAGCGCCTGGAATCCCGGCCCCGGGTCGAATGGCGGGCTTTGCCCGTGATGGCCGCTGAGGACGGTCCGGCGGCTATGCATCTGAGCGCAGGCACCCACACCGGGCTGCACGACCAGCTCAGCCGGGGCGGCGAAGGCTCCTTGGTGGAGCGGTTTTTGGCCTGGCGCGGCGGTGAATCCCTGGCGGGCCGCGACCTGATCCTGGTCTGCCGCTCCCAATCCCAGGTGGAGCGCCTGAGCGAACTGTTCAGCCAGCGCGAGGTGGGGGTGCGGGTGATCTCCAGCATGGATCAGGCCCGGGGCGATGGTGCGGGAGAGCTGCTTTTGATGGTGGGCGGGCTCAGCAGCGGTTTCACCCCGGACCGGCCCGCCTTCAGCCTGGTCACCGAAGACGAGGTGTTCGGCGCGCCCAGGGTGGTGCGCAAGCGCCCCGCCGCCTCCATGAGCGCCATGCTGGCGGCCTTGGATGAGCTGAACGAGGGCGATCTGGTGGTGCATGTGGACCACGGCATAGGACGTTATGAGGGCCTGGTGGTCCTGGCCGTGGGGCCCAGCGAGGGAGATTTTCTGCACCTCAGCTATGCCGGAGGGGACAAGCTCTATCTGCCCGCCGACCGCATAGGGCTCATCTCCAAATACCGTGCGCCCGATGACGGCAAGCCCAGCCTGGAGAAGCTGGGCGGCAAGGGCTGGCAGCGGACCAAAAGCCGGGTCAAAAAGGCGGTGGAAGCCATCGCCCGCGATCTGGTGGACCTGTACGCGGCCCGCAGCTTCCAAAAGGGGCATGCCTTTTTGCCGCCGGGCAAGGATTTCAAGGAATTCGAAGCCACCTTCCCCTACACCGAGACCCAGGACCAGGCCCGGGCCATTGATGATGTGCTGGCGGATATGACCGCTCCCAAGCCCATGGACCGCCTGGTGTGCGGCGATGTGGGATTCGGTAAAACCGAAGTGGCGCTGCGGGCCGCGTATTTGAGCGCCATGCAGGGCAAGCAGGTGGGCTTTTTGGTGCCCACCACGGTCTTGGCCGAGCAGCATTACCAGACCTTCGCCCAGCGCTTCAAGGACCTGCCCTTGGTGGTGGCCTCATTAAGCCGGTTCAAGTCCCCGGCCCAGCAAAAGAAAATCCTGGCCGGGCTCAAAGAGGGAAAGGTGGATGTGGTGATCGGCACCCACCGCATAATCCAAAAGGATGTGCTTTTCAAAGACCTGGGGCTGTTGATCGTGGATGAGGAGCACCGCTTTGGAGTGAAGGACAAAGAACGGCTGAAAAAGCTGCGCCGCCTGGTGGATGTGCTGGCCCTCACCGCCACCCCCATTCCACGCACCATGCAGATGAGCCTTTCGGGCATCCGGGATTTGTCCACCATCAGTACTCCGCCCGCGGACCGGCAGTCCATCAAGACCTATCTGGCCAACTTCACGCCCAATGCGGTGAAAGAGGCCCTGCAGCGCGAACTTAACCGGAACGGCCAAGTGTTCTTTGTGCACAACCGGGTAAGGGACCTGGGCCGCCTGGCCAAGCTTTGCGCCCACCTGGCCCCCAAGGCGCGGGTGGGGATCGCCCATGGCCAGCTCAGTGAAAAGGCCCTGGAAAAGGTGATGATGAAGTTCGTAACCAAGGAGCTGGACATCCTGGTCTGCACCACCATCATCGAATCCGGGCTGGATATCCCCAGCGCCAACACCATCATAATCCATGATGCGGATAAGCTGGGCCTCAGCCAGATATACCAGCTTCGGGGCAGGGTGGGGCGTTCGGAAAAAAAGGCCTATGCCTATCTATTCATCAAGTCCGAAACCAGCTTGAGCCGCGAAGCCAAAAAACGCCTCAAGGCCCTGATGGACTTCACCCACCTTGGGGCCGGATTCGCCATCGCCATGCATGATCTGCAGATACGCGGGGCCGGCAACATGCTGGGCGAAGCCCAGAGCGGGCGCGCCGCCGAGGTGGGTTATGAGCTTTATGTGCAGATGCTGGAAGAAGCGGTGTCCCGCATCAAAGGGGAAGCCCCCAAAGAGGGCGCGGAGCCCGAGCTGAAGCTGGCTTTCAAGGTCGGCGTGGCCGATGACTATGTGCCGGACGCCCAGGTGCGCCTGAATATTTACCGCCGCCTGGGCCGCATGCGGCTCAGCGAGGAACTGAATTCCCTGGGCCGGGAGCTGGAAGACCGCTTTGGTCCCTTGCCGGAGCCCACCCGCAATCTGTTGCGCGCGGTGAGGCTGAAAAATCTATTGCGCAAGCTTTGGGCTCACCGCCTGGATCTTTCCCAAAACAGCCTGAAGGTGCATTTCAGCCAGTCGCCCCAGGTGGATTTGAACCGCATATTGACCCTGGCGGCTGATCCCAGAAGCAAGGTCAAGGTATATCCGGACGGGCAGGTGAGCCTGCGCCTGGAGCCGGACAGGCCTGCTTTTGAACAGGCGGAAAGCTTCCTGGCTTCCTTGATGCCTCAATCCTTGCATTCTTAATTTCAGGATGGTATCAAATCCAACGGTATGAGTGATAATTTTCTAAATATTCGCGTTGGTTCGGCGCTGCGGACGGCCTGGGTGCTGTTGGGTCTGGCCTTGGTTGTGGCCTGTAATCAGGAACCCGAGGTCACAACCGTGCTGAAGGTGGGGGACGCCAAGATAGGCAAGCAGGAGGTGCGTCTGCAAATGGCTTATATGGGGCTGGGCAGCGACCCCGGAGCCCTTACGCCGGAATTGCGCAAAGCCGCATTGGACTCAATTGCCCAAAGATATCTCATACTGCAAGAAGCCGAAAAACAAAAAGTCAGCCTGGAACCCGAAGAACTGGAGCGGGAAGAGCATTTATTGCGGGGCCAGATGGAAGCGAATGATTTTGAGCGGGCCTTGGCTGAGCAGGGGCTTGACTATCATCAATGGCGCCAGATCCTTGAAGAAGAGCTTTTGTCCCGCAAGATGCTGGATCTTGCAGTGACCACCAAGGTGCGGGTGAGCGAGGATGAAATAAAAGCGTACTATGAAAGTCATAAAGAGGAGTTCCGCCACAAAGAGCGTATTTTGGCTGAACATGTGGTACTGCCCACAAAGGAGCTGGCCAACCAGGTGCGGAGTTCGCTAAAATCCGGTAAGACGCTGGATGAGATTTGCCAAGAGCTGGGCATCACCCCTTTGAACGGAGGCGAGGCGGTCTGGCTGGAAAAGGGGCATATGCCCGAGGAATTGGAGCGGAAGCTGTTCAGAGTGCGTCCCGGCCGGGTGGCCGGCCCATATAAAAGCATGTACGGCTATCATGTGATCAAAGTCGATAAAAAGAGTGAAGCCGGCACCAGCAGCCTGGCCCAGGCATCCGAGAGCATAGAGCGGATAATTATGGATGAGCGCAAGCAGGAACTGGCGACCAGGTGGATAAATGAGCTGAACAGAAAAACCGAGGTATGGTTCGATCCGGAGTTTATTAAGAACGCCCGCAAAACTGGGAGTTGATTTTCATGCAAAGAGTTTTGACGTTTGGTTTGGCATCTTTGATATTGCTTAGCCTGGTGATGCCCGCATCTTCAAGCATGGCCCAACAAGTGGTAAGCCGGATTCTGGCTGTGGTGGATGAAGATGTGATAACCACTCAGGACCTGAACAAAATGATCACCCGGCTGGACTCAGCCTTGAAACCGGCCCGCGATGAGCACGAGAAAAAAAGGCGCCAGGCGCAGTTAAGCCGCATGGCGCTGGAAACCTTGATAGAAGAGCGCATGCTTATCAAGGAGGCTAGGCGCTTAAAACTCAAAGTATCGAATCAGGATATGGATAACTACATAGACCGTCTCAAGCGGAACAACAATCTGAGCGAAGAGGAGTTCCGGGCCCGGTTAAGCCGCCAGGGGGTGTCTTTGAAAGAGTACCGCGAAGGGCTGCGCGACGATATGCTGAAGCACCGGGTCGTTACCCGGGAGGTCTACAGCCAGGTGGTGATCAGCGATAACCAGGTGGACGAGTACCTGAAAAAGCAGGGCAAAGGACCGGTGGAAAGTGAACGGGTCACGGTGCGGGCCCTGTTTTTGAAGATTCCCGCCAACGCACAGCCCCAAGCCTTGGAACTGCTCAAAAAAAAGGCCGAGGAGTTTAAAAAGGAAGCCATGGACAAAGACAACATGGCTGATCTGGCCAACAAAAATTCCGAGGGCCCCGGGGCCGGCAAAGGCGGCATGCTGGGGCCTCTGGCGGTTTCCGATTTGCTGCCGCCCATGCGCCAGGCTCTCATCGGCCTGAAAGAGGGCGAGTTCAGCAAGGTCATAGAGGTTCCCGGCAGTCTGGTCTTCATGCAGCTGGTAAAACGCAGCACCAAAATCATCACCATGAGCGATGATGCCAAGGCCCAAATCCGGGCCAAACTGGAAAATGAGGCCCGCCAGGAGAAGTTAAAGGAATGGCTGAAGGAGCTTAGGGCCAAAACCTACATTAAGATTATGGATAAAAAGCTGCAATAAGACCGGCCAGCCGGCAGGCCAGCCCATGCGGCTGTGATATAGGACGAAAAAACCCGGGTGAAGCCGGGTTTTTTCGTTATCAAGTGTTTAATATGCCCTGCGGCCTTCTCCGCGCAGTATTTCAGTTCTTGCAGGTTTACCCGCCCATCAAAACGCGCATGACCTTGATTGCCGGTTTTTTTTTGCCTTAAGCCCCAATCTGGCTGAGTCAAGGGAAAAAGTGTTTTATATTATAACGCTGTGTGGATTAAATCCGATGCAGGTTTATTAAACATCACAAGGGATGGTCAGGTGATGAAGCTTAAGATATTCACCATGGGCGGAACCATAGACAAGATATATTTCGATGATATGAGCGATTACGAGGTGGGCGCGCCTCAGGTCACCGCCATTTTGGCCGAGGCCCAGGTTGACTTGGATTTCGAGTTGGAAGAGATCGTGCGCAAGGACAGCCTGCTTTTGACCGACAACGACCGGGAGCTGCTCAAACAAAAGGTTGCCGCCGATTCCAACAGCCACATTCTGATCACCCACGGCACGGACGGCATGACGGCTTCGGCTAGCTTGCTGATGGGTATTCCGGACAAGGTAATCGTGTTCACCGGAGCCATGAGCCCTTACCGTTTCAGGTCCAGTGACGCTGCTTTCAATGTGGGCTGCGCCATCGGGGCCTTGCAGGCCTTGCAGCCTGGAGTCTATCTTGCCATGAGTGGACAGATTTTTACCGCGGGCACGGTAAAGAAAAACCGTGAAGCTGGCAGATTCGAGAAGCACCAGGTAAATTAGTAGGGAATATTTAGGGATGAGCCGTGCATAGGTTGCAGACTCCCAAGTTGAGTATTATTCCTATGTGTCATGGATGTCTATAAATCCCCATTCCTGAGCCGATCAACCGGCACTGGAGAATTACATGAGTTTGGTTGCTTTCTGCGATACGCCCGACCGCCCCTACGGCGTGAAAACCATCATGGCCACCCTGGAGGCCGGAGGCGCTTTGGCCTCTCCCAAAGGCAAGGACGTATTCGTTAAACCCAATTTCAATACCTCCGACCCCGCTCCGGGCTCCACTCACAACGACACCCTGCTTACCATGATCGACGAATTGTGGGACCGGGGGGCCAAATCCATCACGCTGGGCGAGCGCTCCTGCCGCACCACTTTTGAGTGCATGCAGGAAAAGGGCATTCTTCCCGAATTGAAAAAGCGGGAGGTAAAGGTAATCAACTTTGACGAGCTGAAAAGTTCTGGCTGGGTGAAGGTCAAGGAGCCCGGACACCATTGGCCCAAGGGTTTCAAGGTGGCCCGCCCCCTGATGGAGGCCGAATACCTGGCCCTTACCTGCTGCCTGAAAACCCACCAATACGGCGGCGTGTTCACCCTTTCCCTTAAATTGGCCGTGGGGGTTGCGCCCAGCCGTTCGGTGGATGCCAAATACATGAATGAGCTGCACAGCTCGGTCCACCAGCGCCGCATGATAGCGGAGCTGAACACCGCCTTTGATCCCAAACTCATCATCCTGGACGGGGTGGATGCGTTTGTGGACGGCGGACCGGCCACCGGCGAGCGGGTCTCGGGCAATGTGTTCCTGGGCGCGGCTGACCGGGTGGCCATTGACGCGGTTGGGGTGGCCTGCCTTAAGGAGCTGGGCAGCAATGAGGCCGTCATGAACACCCCGATCTATCGGCAGGAGCAGATCGCGCGGGCGGTGGAACTGGGTTTGGGCGCGGCCTCGCCGGCCGATATCAGCATGAGCCCGGCCGATGCAGCCAGCCGGGGCCGCTGCGCCAAGGTGGCTCAAATCCTGAGCCAGGGCTGAGCCAAGTCCCGGCCTGCCTTGATAGCTGAAGACCTGCGCGCCGTCTTTGGTTAAGGGCGGCGCGTTTTTGCGCTATAAGCGTGGGCGCCGGCCGGTTTGCTCCGGCCGGGCCTGATTATGATATGATCCTTGCAGCCAGGCGCAGCCCGGAATCCTTGGCCGGATACCGTTACTGCATATTGAGCGGGGCGCGTGGTTGGAACAGGCTGAAATCAACATCGCGAAGGAATGGATCATGAAACAGGATTTTGCAGGCCAAACCGTATTGGTGACCGGCGCTTCCAGGGGAATAGGCCGGGAGATAGCCCGCCGGTTCGCGGCATCGGGGGCCAGGGTGGCCCTGCACTACAACAGCGGCCGGGCCCAGGCGGAAGCTGTCTTGGCCGAAATGGAGGGGAGCGGGCATTTTGCGCTTAAAGCGGATTTATCCCAGCCCGACACCGCGGGGCGGCTCATAGAACAGGTGATTCAAAAAACCGGCGGCCTGGACATCCTGGTGAACAATGCGGGCATATGGGAGTTTCATCCGGTGGCCAAGGTCGGCTTTGATGAGTGGCGCGACAGCTGGCGGCGCACCATTGATATCAATCTGATGGCCCCGGCCCACCTTTGTTATCACGCGGCCCGGGCCATGATGCCAAAGAGGCGGGGCAAAATAATCAACATATCCTCGCGGGGGGCCTTCAGGGGCGAGCCCGACGCTCCGGCCTACGGCGCGGCCAAGGCGGGCATGAACGCCATGGGCCAGTCTTTGGCCCAGGCCCTGGCCCCGCACGGCATCTCGGTTTATGCAATCGCCCCGGGATTTATTGAAACCGAGATGGCCGCAATCGTGCTGGATGGCCCCGACGGCGATGCCATCCGGGCTCAAAGCCCCCTGAACCGGGCAGGGCAGCCCGAAGAAATCGCCCGCATAGCGCTTTTTTTGGCCGGACCGGGCACTGAGTACATGACAGGCTGTGTTATCGACGCCAACGGAGCCTCATATTTACGTACTTGATGCCGGGTGTTTTTAAGGCCGGTTAGCGCTGCATATGGTGCAAAAAAGACCGGTTTAACTCTATAATCCTGTAACAATCTTCACAAGCTTACATTTAATCCAAGGCCAGGTTTCCGGTCCGCAACAGATTGGAAACCTGGCCTTTTGCACTTTTTTATCTTAAAAAGGCGCAAGATGCGTTTTTGCGTTTGATTCTTAATAAGAATGGATATATAGTGGGACTTGCTTTTGATTATACAATATATGGTATGGAGATGCTTTTCAGATGAGTTTCGACAATTTACAGGAATACGTGTTCGCCAGCCGTTACAGCCGCTACAATCCCGAGCTCAAGCGCCGCGAAACTTTTGATGAAGCAGTAGACTGGGTCATGGAAATGCACCGGGTTCATTTCGCCCGCAAGGGCATGGTGGTGGAAGACTTATTGCGCGAAACCAGCCAGGCCATGAAGAAACGCCAGGTGCTGGGCAGCCAGCGGGCGCTGCAGTTCGGCGGCGAGCCCATTCTGACCAAAAACGCCCGCATGTATAATTGCACCACCTCTTATTGCGACCGGCCCCGCTTTTTCCAAGAAGCCCTGTGGCTTTTGCTCTGCGGGTGCGGGGTGGGTTTTTCGGTGCAGTGGCACCACATAGCCAAGCTGCCCAGGGTGGCGATCCCCACTGGGGAGGCGGCCACCTATGTGATACCCGACACCATAGAAGGCTGGGCCGATGCCCTGGGGGTTTTGGTCTCCAGCTATTTCGCCGAAAACCAGCCTTTTCCCGAATACCACAGCCATAATATTGAATTTGATTATTCCTTGGTCCGGCCCAAGGGTTCATCCATCACCGGCGGCACCGGACGTGCCCCGGGGCCCGAACCCTTGCGGCGCAGCCTGGAGCTCATCCGAGGGGTGCTGAGCCGCGCGGTCAATGAGGGGCGCGACCGCCTGCGCCCCATCGACGCCTATGACATGGTTATGCACGCATCCGACGCGGTGCTTTCCGGCGGGGTGCGGCGCAGCGCCACCATATGCCTGTTTTCGCCCGATGATGAAGAAATGGCCCGGGCCAAAACCGGCAACTGGTTTGTGGAAAATCCCCAACGGGCCCGCTCCAACAACTCGGCGCTCTTATTGCGCGACGGTGCGGACAAAAAACAGTTCCTGGCCCTCATGAAGGCGGTGCGCGAATTCGGCGAGCCCGGTTTTGTATGGGCCGACGACATAGACATCACCTACAACCCCTGTGTGGAAATCGGCCTGTATCCCCAGCTTGACGGCGTATCGGGATGGGCCTTCTGCAATCTGTGCGAGATAAACATGGGCGCGGTGGACAGCGAGGAAAAATTCGCCCAGGCCGCCCGGGCCGCCGCCATCCTGGGCACCTTGCAGGCCGACTACACCGGCTTCGACTACCTGGGTGGGGTGAGCACCGAAATCGCCCGCCGCGAGGCCCTTTTGGGCGTTTCCATGACCGGCATGATGGAGCATCCCGAGATCAGTTTTGATCCAGCCATACAGCGTCGCATGGCTGAATTGGTGCTGGAGGTCAACGCCGAGGTGGCCCGGCGCATCGGGCTCAATCCCGCCGCCCGGGCAACCTGCATCAAGCCCGCTGGGAGCACCAGCTGCATACTGGGCACCAGCTCGGGCATTCATCCCCATCATGCCCGGCGCTATTTCAGGAGAGCCCAGGCCAATGACGATGAAGCCATCGTGAGCTTTTTCAAAAAGAAAAACCCCATGGCGGTGGAGAGCAACGTATGGGACCCCAACGGCCACGGGCTGGTCATCACCTTTTGCATAGAGGCAGGGCCGGACGCCAAGGTGCGCAACCAGCTGAAGCCGGTCGACCTGTTGGAGTACGTCAAAATCACCAAGGCCAATTGGATAGATGCGGGCAGGCGGGAGGAGCGCTGCATAAAGCCTTACCTCAGCCACAACGTGTCAAACACCATAACCGTGCCCGAGGGCCAGTGGGACCAGGTGGCGGAGTTCATCTTTGAAAACCGCAACTACTTCGCCGGCATATCGCTTCTGCCCGACGGCGGGGACCTGGACTATCCCCAAGCGCCTTTTTGCGAAGTGCTTACCGCCGATGAGACCGTTCAGAAATACGGGGTGGGGGCCATCATGTCCTCCGGGCTCATCGTGGACGGCATGCACGCCTTTGACGATAACCTGTGGGAGGCCTGCGACGCGGCTTTGGGCAGGGGGCACGACATAGACTCGCTTTTGGACCCCGGCATGCCCAAGGCGGTCAAACAGGCGGTGCTAAAGGTGATTTACGCCCGCAAGGACTGGGTGCGACGGGCCCATAAATTCGCCCGGAACTACTTTGATGACGACATGCTCAAGATGACCCGCTGCCTCAAAAGAGTGCACAACTGTAAGCTTTGGGAGGATCTTAGGCGGGAATACGTGACGGTGGACTACCGCGAGCTTATAGAGGAGCGGGACAACACCAAGCTGGAAGAGACCATCGCCTGCGGCGGAGGGGCCTGCGAGATACTGTAGGGGGGCGCCCGCCCTGGCCAGTTGCACACGAATATATAAAAGGGGCTCCTTCGCTTGGTTATCTGAAACGGCGATGAGCCCCTTTAGTTGTTGCAAACTTTTCTTAAATTAACCGCTTAACATTTAACCCCAAAAAAGCGCCATGCGGCAGCCTGCTGTGCTGCTGTGTGCAGCCCTCACCTACAGCGGCGGGCACCAGCTTGAGACCTTGCTCAAATCCAGGTTGCCGCCCGAGAGGATGAGCCCCACCTTTTTGCCTTTCACATTGAGATGCCCGGACAAAAGAGCCGCCAGGGGGACTGCGGATGAAGGTTCTATGACGATCTTCATTCGCTCCAGCACCACCCGCATGGCGGCCAGGGTCTCGGCGTCCGGCACAGCTATGATGCGGTCCAAGAGCTTGCTCATGGCCGCGAAGGTGCGCTGGGACGGAGCGGTCATCAGTCCGTCCGCCACGGTCTGGGGGGCATGATCCTGGGTCACTATGCCGCCCTTTTCCAGGGAGCGGCGGCCAAAGTCCGCGTCATCGGCCTCCGCGCCCACTATCTTGGTCTGGGGCGAAAGGGCCGTTGTGCTGATGGCGGTGCCGCTGATCAGCCCGCCCCCGCCCACCGGAGCCACCATGTAGTCCAGTTCGGGCGCGTCCTCGATCAGTTCCAGGGCGGCGGTGCCTTGTCCCGCGATTACATGATAGTTGTCATAGGGGTGCACCAACACCCCGCCGGTGCTCTTGAGAAGCTCATTGGCCAGGCCTTCGCGGGCGGCCTGGGTGGGTTCGCACAGATGCACATTGGCCCCATAGCCCTTAACGGCGGCGATCTTGACCTTGGGTGAGGTGTTGGGCATCACTATATGGGCCGGAATGCCCCGCTTCTGGGCGGCCAGGGCCAGGGCCCCGGCGTGGTTGCCCGAAGAATGGGTGACCACCCCCTTGGCGGCCTGCTCTTCATCCAGGGCGTATACCGCGTTCATGGCCCCGCGGGCCTTGAACGCTCCGGCCTTCTGGAAGTTCTCGCACTTGAAATAGACCTCGGCCCCCAGCATGGAGTTGATGGACTTGCTGGTCAGCACCGGGGTGCGGTGCACATGAGGCTTGATGCGCCGGGCCGCTTCCTGGATTGCGGCCAGATCGGGAAGCTGGTTCATAAGGTGCTCCTGTGTGCGCGAAGTTAATTCAATTCCGGACGGCTAAGCCATGAAACTGTCCAGATAGGCATACAGCGCCGGGGCTCCGCCGGTATGCACGAACAAGATAGTCTCATCTTTGGTGAAATAGCCCTTGCGGCAAAGGTCGATCATTCCGTCCATGGCTTTGCCGGTGTATACCGGGTCCATCAAGATGGCTTCTTTGCTGGCCAAGAGCTTGACCGCTTCAACCATGCCGCCGGTGGGTATGGAATAGCCCTGGCCCACATAATCGCCGAAGCAGACCACGGCCTCGCGGGGTATGGCCTGTTCAAGCCCAATATAAGCTGCGGTGCGCACGGCCAGATCGTGCACAATGGGCTCTTGAACTTCCTTGGTGCGGCTGACATTCACACCCACGACGCCTATGCCGCTGTTGTTGCCCAGCAGCCCGGTCAGCAATCCGGCGTGGGTGCCGGCCGAACCGGATGCGCAGATCACCCGGTCCACCATGAGCCCCATATCAAAAAGCTGGGCCAGCATCTCTTCGGCGCAGGCAACATAGCCCAAAGCGCCTATTTCGTTGGATGCGCCGCCCGGGATCACATAGGGAGTGCGGCCCGCATCGCGCAGTTCCCGGGCTTCCTTTTCCATCTCGCCCGTCATGTCCGAACCGCCCGGCACCACCCGGATTTTTTCCACTTCCATCAGGTGGTAAAGCAGATTGTTGCCGCTGGCCTGGGGCTTGTATGAGCCGGCAACCCTTTCTTCCAGCACCAGGCGGCATTTAAGGCCTTCTTTCACCGCGGCGGACAAGGTGAGGCGGCAATGGTTGGACTGCACCGCACCGCAGGTGATGACCGTGTCCGCGCCTTTTTGGAGCGCGTCGGCCATCACAAACTCCAGCTTGCGGGTTTTGTTGCCGCCCGCCGCGCCGCCCAAAAGATCGTCGCGTTTCATGTATATGCGGGGACCCCCAAGCTCCTTGGTCAGATGCTCCAGAAACTCAATGGGGGTGGCGCCTTGGGTGTAGCGCCTGCGGGGAAATTTAGCCAGATTCATGGTTGCACTCCTTGTATCTATTCATTGGATAAACATTATTCTGTGATTATATGGGTTCACGCCCCGCAGCCCGGATAGCGGCCCGGGCCAGCAAGGTGAGCGAATCAAAATACGGCACGCTGAGGTTTTCTTGGCTCAGGGCCAGGGGAATCTCTGTGCACCCGGCAATGACGGCCTGGGCTCCGTTATCCACCAGGGTTTGGGCCGCCCGGCTGAAACGCCGGGTCACCGAAACCCTCACTTCGGGGTCCAGCGAGCTTTTCAGATCATAGATGCCCTTCATCACCTCGGTTTGCGTGTCATCATCCAAAAGTACAATTTCCAAGCCTTCTTTGGCCAGGGCCTTTTGGAATATGCCGCTCTGCTTGGTGCCGTCGGTGCTCATCAGCCCGATTCGGTTGTAATCAGGATAGTCCTTTTTGATGGTCTGGACCACCACATCCAGAATGGAAATGATGGGCAGGGGGCTTTGTTTGCTGAACTGGTCGTAAAAAAAGTGCGCGGTGACGCAAGGGATGATTATAAAATCCGCCCCGGCCGCGGCCAGGCCTTGGCAGCTCTTGACCAGGGCGGGCACCGGGGATTCGCCGTTTCTTAAAACAGCGCTGGTGCGGTCAGGTATCTGGGGATTGATGTCCACCAGCACCCTCAAGTGCTCCTGATCGATTTCCGCCTGGGTGTTGGCCAATATCTTATGAAGGCAATCCAAGGTGGCCTCCGGGCCCATGCCGCCCAATACGCCTATGATTTTGTCAGCCATGCTGGTTTTCCTTATTACTGAAGGTCTACCCGCGCCGCTTCCGCCGGCCGGGCTGAAACCAAGTGATATTTTTGCCTCAAGATTCTGTTTAGCACTAAGGAGTTACCAGGTCCAGAGCATTAATCAATTACATGCGCATCCATGAAGGATGGTCTTTTGCCGGCCGGTTCGGACCGGCCTGTGTGCGGGATGACCGGCATCTTTTGGGTGTGCAAAATAAACACGGCCTCCGGAAAAGCCTCCGGAGGCCGAGTGGGTTTTCTAATGGGACGACCGGTCGGGCAGCCGCTTACTGGACCGCCGTCTCGCCTATCCTCCGGTCGAACCGCCCTACGGAAATGACCAGGGCCTGGCCCGATACGGCGATGGAGTTCAAATACTGCAGGGCCCGGTCCGCCCGCACCATGTTCACCGGCATGAGCCGGGAGCTGACTTCACGGAAAAAACAGGTTTAATGCCCGGTCAGACAACCACCGCCGCTGAGGTGTTGATCAGGGCACGGGCCATGCTCAAGGCGGCCAGCAGGGAGGTCTTGGGGTTATCCGGCAAGGATACTCCGGCTATCTCCATCCGCAGGGTGCCGAAGGCCCCCTTGGCCTCTATGCGGTGCATGGGGCCTTCGATCCCCGGGTCGGCGATAAGCTCTACTTGGCTTTCATCAAAGCCCACTCCGGCTGCGGCCACGGTGGCCGCCACGTTGGCGTTTTTGGGGTACATTGAGGCGGCCTCGCGGGCGGAGCCGCTGAACAGAGTAACCGGCCCGGTCAGTTCATCCAGGTTCACCAACTCCTCCGCTGGGGTGCCGCGCCAGGCCTCGGGCGGTTTGGTTAGGCTTTGATTCACCCGGGTCAGACCGCCCAGCTTGGCCGCGGCCAGGGCATCCACCCCGCCCAGGGCTCCGGCCGGGATCATGAGCTGGGCCGACCCTCTGAGTGCGGCCGCCTGCAATCTTTCATTCAATTCGGGGTCAGCCAGGGCCCCGGTGGAGATGATCAACAGGTCATATCCGGCCTCAAGCACCTTGGCCCCGTGCCGGGCCACCACTTCGCCGATGGCGCATTCGGCCACCAGATCGGGCTTCAAGCCCAACAGCTCCGGCAGGGTCGCCACCACCGGCACGGCCCCGTCCAAAAGCTCCCTGGTGGATTTGGTCATACCTGGACGCTCCATTACTCCTACGACCTCTGGCTTCTGGCCAGGGTAAAACTCCAGTATGCGCATCACCGTGCGACCGATGGCTCCATAACCTATCAGGGCGACCTTTTTCATATCCGCTAAACTTCGGACAGGGCCTGGTCAAGCACCTGCAGTATAAAGTCCGTATCGTCGCTGTTTATGCACATGGGCGGTTTGATGCGCAGCACGTTGCCATAAAATCCGCCCTTGCCGATAAGCAGCCCGAGATCCTTGGCCCGTTCAAAAATCCGGGCGCATTCAGCCCCGGCGGGCTCCTTGCTGGTGCGGTCTTTGACCAGTTCGACGCCGGTCATCAGGCCCAGGCCCCGGACATCGCCGATGAGGTCGTGTTTTTTCATCAGCTTTTCATAGCCCTGCATGAGACGGGCGCCCATGGCCAGGCAGTTTTGCTGCAGCTTTTCTTTGTCGATCAGCTCCAGCACCGCCATGCCTCCGGCGCAGACCAGCGGGTTTCCGCCAAAGGTGTTGAAGTGGATGGCGCTTTTCATGGAGACGGCTATCTCATAGGTGGTAACCACGGCGGCCAGGGGAAGGCCGTTTCCGATGCCCTTGGCCATGGTCACAATGTCCGGCTGCACCCCCTGGGTTTCAAATCCCCAATAATGGGTTCCGGTGCGGCCAAAGCCCGACTGCACCTCGTCCGCGATGCACAATCCCCCGGCGGCCCGCACATGCTCATAGGCATGTTTTAAGTATCCGTCCGGCAGCACCACGGCTCCGCCAACGCCCTGGATGCTCTCGGCGAAGAATCCGGCCACCCGGCCCGGAGTGGCGAAGCGGATCAGGTCCTCTATGTCGGCGGCGTATTTTTCGCCCGCCTGCGGGTCATCACGGCCGTAAAGGCCTCGGTAGGTGTCCGGGGCCATGGCGTGGTGCACCCCGAAGCTGTGGGGGTAATTGTGCTTCCAGGTGCTGTGCGCGGTAAGGCCCATGCCCGAGGCATTGCCGCCGTGGTATGCGTTGCGCAAGGAAATAATGTCATAGTTGCCGGTATGGAGCCGGGCCATCAGCATGGCCAGGTCGTTGGCCTCCGAGCCCGAGTTGACGAAGTACACCACATTCAAATCGCCCGGCATGTGATCGGCCAGCATCTTGCCGTATTGGGCGATGTTGGGATGCAGATAGATGGGCGAGGTGTGGTGGATCAAGCCGTTTTGCTCATTCAGCTTTTCAACCACATAGGGGTGACAGTGCCCCACGCTGATGGTCACGATGCCGCCGATGCCGTCCAGGTAGCGCCGGCCGGTCTCATCCCAGACATACTGCATCTTGCCTTCCACTATCATGATGGGATTTTGATAGTAGAGCACCAAGGATGGGGAGAGGTGTTGCCTGCGCAGGGCCAGCACCTCTTGGGCCGAAGGGCCGGTATAGGCTTGGGGGGTGTGCTCGCATGGGGGAAGCTTTGGCGCGGACATGATATAAGGCTCCTTTAATGAAAAAACTGTATAATTGCATAATCGCCCCGGCGGTGACAGCGGCGGGGGATATAATCAAGTCATCATTTCATGGAGCGGCAGGCTGCAAAAACGGTCCCGCCAGCTTAATGAGGCAATATAACACAATCCGGTCAGGCATGAATTGCCTGTTTGGGGTCATTTCGGGCCTCAGGGCATTTGACTGAACCATGCCAACAAGTGTAGGGTGCTCTATGCAAA
Organism: Desulfarculaceae bacterium; assembly: GCA_963675675.1. Lineage (GTDB taxonomy): Bacteria > Desulfobacterota > Desulfarculia > Desulfarculales > Desulfarculaceae > Dethiosulfatarculus. The sequence goes on along the minus strand of OY776512.1, from coordinate 3,170,133 downwards.
GCCGTCAATCAACAGCAGAATCAAGCAGCCTCCATTATGGATGGGTGGTGGCCCTCACCGGGCTTGGGGTTGTGTTCGCCTGCCTGGGCCTGGCCCGTTTCGGCCTGGGCATGCTGCTGCCCGCCATGGGCAAAGCCCTGAAACTGGACTATTCCCAGATGGGGCTCATCAGCACCTCCAACTTTGTGGGCTATATGGCTTCGGTGGCTTTGGCAGGCTATCTGAACCGCTATATGAAGCCCCGCTTATCTGTAACCCTGGGCCTGGTGCTGGTGGGGGTTTGCATGGCTCTCATGAGCCAGGTGCAGAACTTTGGCTGGGCGATGCTGTTCTATCTGATCACAGGCGTGGGATCGGGTCTGGCCAATGTGCCCATGATGGGCCTGGCTTCGTTGTGGTTCGCCAACAGCGCCCGGGGGCGCGCGGCCGGCATCATAGTGGGCGGCAGCGGATTCGCCATAATATTCTCCGCGTTTTTCGTGCCTTATATGAATACGGAATTTGGGGCGGATGGCTGGCGGGCAAGCTGGCTGATAATGGGAGTCATAGCCTTGATTATCGCCGGGGCCGCTGCGGCGCTGATCAGAAATCATCCATCAGACAAGGGCCTTGAACCCTATGGCCGGTCCGCACAGCCGCCCGGGGGGCAAGGCCGGGATGTGGCCCGGGATGACAAAGCCAACCGCAACAGCATGCTGCGCCTGGGCATGATCTTCTTTTTCTTCGGGGCAACCTATGTGGTGTACGCCACCTTCATCGTAACCGCTTTGATAGACGAACGCGGGTACAGCCAGGACGCGGCGGGACATTTCTGGGCCGTGGTGGGTGCGCTCAGCCTCTTTTCCGGTCCGGTGTACGGCGGCATCTCGGACCGCCTGGGCCGCAAATGGGGGCTCATCTGCGCCTATGGCACCTTCACTCTGGCCTATCTTTTGGTGGCCCTGTCATTGCCCGGGGCGTTTTTATATGCCTCTATAGCCCTGTTCGGTTTGGCCGCCTGGAGCATACCCACCGTGATGGCCGCCGCAGTGGGGGACTACATGGGGCCTTCGCGGGCGGTGCGGGCGTTTGCCTTTGTCACCCTTTTCTTTGGGGCCGGGCAGGTGGTGGGACCGGCCATCGCGGGATATCTGGCCGACTGGACCGGCAGCTTCAGCCCGGCCTTTGGCATGTGCGCCGTGCTCACCGCCATTGCGGTGGCCATGTCCTGGAGCCTGAAAAAACCCCAGGGGCGCTGAAGCTTGGGGCAGAGGCCGCTCTACTAGGGCGGCGTTCTAGCATCTCTGAGCCAGACTCATCAAATATATGGCGCCCAGCACGCAGGCAAACCCAAGCAGATGATGGGGCATCAAGGGCTCCCCCAGAATCAGGAATGATAGGCTAAGGGCGCTGACCGGCATGCAGGCGGTGCACACCCCGGCGGTGCTGGCCTGCAGATGGGCCACCCCCCGGAACCAGAAAATGTACGCCACCACGGTGTAGACCAGGGCGAAGTACAAAAGGCTCAGCCAGTGATCCAGCCCCACTTTTGCAAAGTCGAAGCCGATCCCCTGGTAAACGGCCAGGGGCGCGAACATCACCAGCCCCCAAATGCACAGGCCCAGGGAAATGAACATGGGGCTGACTTCGGGCCGGATCATGCGGCGCAAGAGCGAAAAGGTGGACTCGCCGAAAACAGCAATCAGGATTAACAGGTTGCCCCATAGGCGGCCCCCGCCCGCATTTCCGCCTTCGGGCAGACTCCATATGTTGATCACCGTCAGTCCGCAGACGGCAAGCAGCACACCCCCAAGCTTCGGGCCCGTGGGCCTTTCCTTGAAAAACACAAAAGCCAAAAGCGCCACCACCGCGGGGCTGGCGGCGGTTATGACTCCGGCCTCCATTGCGCCGGTCTCCTTTAAGCCCCACAAAAGCGATATGGTGAAGATGAACTGCCCGAATAAGGACAACAGAAACATGCCCAGCCAATCCCCCCGGGTGAGAGACTTGAACTGGGCTTTGCCTTCATCACCGAACCAAACCAGGGGAAACAGCACCAGGGCCGACAAAAAAAACCTTATTCCGGAGGCCAGAAACACCGGCAGTCCGCTCACCAGCACCTTGCCCATGACCACTCCGCTGCCCACGATGGCCATGGCTATGCAACAACTGAGTATGGCCCGGGCTGTGCTCATAACAGACTCCCATTAAAGGTTAGCAAACAGCTTAGGGGGATTTTTACTGGTTTTCTTGTACAAACTTGCGGTAACGCCCCGGGGTGAGGCCGGTGACTTCCTTGAAACGGCGGGTCATATGGCTTTGGTCGAAAAAACCGGCTTCCAAGGCGGCGCCGGCCAGGTCTGCGCCCGAGCCCAAAAGCTGCCTGGCCCTGCGCACCCGCACCTGGTTCAGGTATTGGTGGGGAGGCAGGCCGGTTTCCCGGCGGAAGATGCTGGCCAGGTGATAGGGGCTCAGCCCGCAAAGACCGGCCAGATCGCTCAAGGAAATATCCGTTGAAAACCCGGACTCCAGGTAATCCCGGGCCCGGGCAACGGCTGCGTGGCATTGGGTGGGGTTGCGGGAGGCCGGGCGGTGGTCCGCATGCCGGGCCACCAGCCGGATCAAAAGGTCCAAGAGCAGGCTTTCCTGTTCAAGGGCATCGCCCGGTTGCTCCATCAGCTTTTCATGGACCCTTCTGATGCGGGCAGCTAGCTGGGGGTCGTCGATGACCCCGGTCTTGAAAAAAGGCAGCCCGGCGTTGGTGCCGCCCAGTTCACGATTGACCATCCTGAGCCAGGAGCGCTCGAAATAGAACATGCGGTAGGCCCAGCCCGCCAGCCCGGGGGCCGCCTCACCGGTATGGGGTTCGCCCGGGTTGGACAGGTTCACCCAGCCACAGGGGGCAACCACGGTTTCCCCCCGGTAATAAAAAGCCAAGGCCCCGCCTTCGATCACACCCAGGGGATAGCGTTCATGGCTGTGGCGCGTAAAACGCTGGCCGCTGAAACGGGCGCACATCAGATCCACCCCTCCCAGCGGGGTCTCTATGCGTTTCAACCGGGTGTGTTCCTGCGGCTTTGCTTCCATTTGCCTTGTCTTTTATCCGCGGGCAGGGGTTTTCGCCGTTCCGCCTCTAAACAGATGCCTTATCACTTTATAGCAAACCCGGGGTTTGATAAAGGCCGGGGATGATGATATGTGGATGGTTGAGTTTGGCATGTAGTCGGCTAAGCATCTTTATCTTTCTTTCGCACGGCCTTTTATCTTCAGACTTGGGCGGGAACTGAGCTTGCCTTATTGTCTATATATGGCCGGTTGGCGTATCATGATGGGTTTTTCGCGAGCTGAGGGGTAAGGGGGGATGGCGAGCCTTTTGACTACCAAAAGGCGAAGAATCCCCCCTGGAAAATTTCTTATCTTATCTTTTTATAATCACAATATTTATCATACTATCTATCAGATATAAATGATAGAATCATTTATTATTGCCTCCGGCGGCTTAAGGGGTTGTCGCTTTTTGAGATCAAAAAGCTTGAAACCCCTCAGGAATACCTACTCGCAAAAAATCATGTGCCATGACGTTATGAACCTTGGTGTTAGTGTTATAAAGTTATCTATTAAATATCAGTGCTTTCCTTGCCACTAACCGCGTTGGATTAAGATTTATTAAGACCGGTGAGTGACGCTGTCGGTGTTGTAATGCTGTGTATGGCTGGCCGCAGGCCAAACTCCGCACTTCGCTGATTATCCCCAAATCCCCCATACCCTTCCCGGCCAAGCTCAGCAGGGTATCCAGGGGGATTCAAGCCAAATCAATGCCGGAAGGCCGCGCCCCGGCGTTATTACAGCCCCATGCCGCTTTCATCTTTGAGCCTGTGCAGCACCTCGCCGGCATGATGCACATACAGGATTCCTTCCTCTTCGCGGCCCTGGTACTCTTTGACATCGATGGAGTCCGGGTCCATATAGCCCAGGTTTATGCGGCGGCACACCTCCTCCGGTATCGAGGTGGCCAGCACCACCTCCACCCTGGGGCGCTCCACCCCGTTTTCATAGGTGCCCACCCCTTTGACATGGGTGGAATGGGCCAACACTCCCAGGGGAACCTGTTTGAACTCATCCAGGCGCCCGGCGAAATAATCCCGCACATGATATCCGATTGCGGTGATCTGCTCTCCCCAGGTCTGGGATACTTTGTTGATATGCTTGCCATAAATTATGAGCTTGCCCCCCGGGGCCACGATGGGCTCCAGCTTGTACATAACCTTGCCCGCCACCCAGATTTCGTCGTACATCTCGGGCGCGGAGCCCAGCACGGTGTGATAGGGCCGGTCTTTTTTCACCACATGCATTTTACCCGACAGCTCTGCGGCCATGGACCAGGACTCCTGCACCCGGCCCACATAGAGCCCGTTCAGCGAAAGCTTGTCATGCACCACCATGGAGATGCACAAAAGCTCTTTGGGCAGCAGCGAGCCGGCTTTGCGCAAAAGCCTGCGCACCGGAGTCTCCATGATGCCGATGGTGCGCGGGCAGGTCACCGTGGCGGAAAGCCAGTGGAAAAAATGCAGCATCTCGCCCCCGCTGATGCCGGGGTAGAGGTATTTTTCCCCGCCGGAGAAACCGGCCACCTCGTGGGGAAAGACCGGGCCCAGGATGATGATGCGGTCATAATCCAGCACCGCCCGGTTGATCTCCACGTCCACGCCCTTGTCAAAAAGGCCTTCGCTGATTTCCCGCACCTCGGACCCGCTGATGCGGCCCAGGGTGGTGAGGGTTCCGGGCAGGTCCCAGCGGTGGTTCAAAAGGCCGATGCCCAAATCGGAAACCTTGATTTCATCAAGACCGTACAGGTTGAGAATTTCATCCCGTTTGAGGGGCGGATGAGTGCCCAGGGCCACCATGAAGTCCAGCTTGGCCGCCCGGGGATTGATCAGGTTAATGAGCGCATCCACCATCATGGGCAGGGGCGCGGTGCGGGTGGTGTCCGGGGTGAGCACCAAAACCCGCTGCCCGTCCAGGTTGACCTCAGCCAAGCCGTTTTCTAAAATGCCCAAGATTTCGCCCGGTTCCAAAGTCCTGTCCGTATAGCCGCTGCCAGTCATGCTTTTTCCCCTTTGAGCGCAACTCCATAGGGATGGTGCGCAAATATGTGTCTTTCAGTTTAATCTATATTGTTTATTTGCTTACCATTTTCCAAACGGTGCATCTGTGGCGAACAAGCGCCGGTAGAGCTCTTTCTGCTCTTGGAGGGCATCCTGATACACCGCCTGGTTTTCCTTCCTGGGCTCATAGGTGCGCTTTGGAGGCGGAGCGCTCTCTTCAAGCTTCACCAGACCCATGTGCTCCAAGGCCAGAAGCGCCACCCCCCGGGCGGTGGCTTCTCCCATGCTGGGCAGTTCCACCGGCTGGCCCAGCACATCGGCCAGAATCTGGGGCCAGACCGGCGACATGGTGAGTGCATTGCCCGAGGCCCGCACCGCGGGCGGCCGGGGCAGGGCTCCGCAAAGCAGCTCGTGTACCTGTGCGATTCTAAGGGCCACCGCCTCCAGCCCGGCTTGCAGAATATCCAAGGGGCGGGTGGCCAGATTCAGACCGGCCAGGACCCCGCGCACCCCGCCTTGCCAGCCCGGCGCACGTTCGCCGGCCAAAAAGGGAAGCATGTGCAGCCCGTGGCTGGCCGGAGGCATATCCAAAAGCGCCTGGTCCAGGTCAGGGCCCTGGGGAAGCTGCAAGACGTCCTGCAGCCAGGCGAACAGGTTGCCGCCCTCGCTCAAGGCCCCGCCCAAAAGGGCGCGGTTTTTATCCACCTGATAACAAAACAGGCCCTGGGGCACCCGGGGCACCGGCGCTTTCAGCACCACCCTGATGGCGCTGGAGGTGCCCACGGTGGCTGCGGCCCAATCCGGCTCCACGCAGCCCGCGCCCAGATTGGCCGCCGCGCCGTCACCCAAGGCGGGATACCAGGCCGCCCGGGCCAGGACGGGCCAGCGCGTGGCGTACTTTTGCTTAAGCCCCTGTTTGGGCTGATCCTGGCCTACCAGGGGGGAAAGCGTGTGCGGGTCCAGGTCCAGATGGCTGAGCCAGGTTTGATCCCAATCAAGCTCCAAACGGTTCAGCAGCCCGGCCCAGGAGGCCACCGAATAGCTGGCCCCGCAATCGCCCAGAAACTCCAGCTCCAGATATTCGCCCAGGGAAATCCAGTGCTTCACCCGTGAAAAGAGGCCGGGGCTGTTATTGCGCAGATAGAGCAGCCGGGCCGGGGAATAACTGGGATGTATGCGGCAGCCGGTGCGCTGGTGCACTTCATCCTCGTCCAGCTCGCTTTTCAGCTCCAGGGCCTGGGGCTCCGAGCGGGTGTCGGCGTAGGTGATGACCGGAGTCAGGGGCCTGCCTTCCTTATCCAGCCCCAGAAGGTTCCCCACAAAGGTGGAGACCGTGATGGCTCTTATTTCGCTGGCCAGGGCTCCGGCCTGCTCTATCACCTCGTCAAAAAGCTGGGCGGTCAACTCGACCAGCTGATCCGGGTCCATCTCGCTGGCCCCGTCCGCTTTGGAACTCACGTTCAGCCACCTGCGGGCCTCCACAGCCTTGAGCTGCACCCCTTGGCTGTCAAAGGCCAGGCATCTTATGGAACTGGTTCCAATATCCAAAGCTAAAACCAAAGGAGGATTTATCGGAGTCGTCATGCAATATAGCTCCAGACAGATTTACGGTTTAACGCCGGGGCGTCACGCCCCATGGGCCGGGCTCTTGCGCCCGCAAATTCATTATATGCCTGCAAACGCACGGCTTCACCCGTTGCCTCTCACAACAGCCTGAGATGCCTGCCCAGGTGCCGGGCCACCAGTTCATCATGCAGCCGCCGGTTTTCGAGCAACACGTTCCGGAACCGGTCCCGGAAAAGGAAGCCGCCGCCGCCTTCCCGGGCGCTCAGAACCGAGCCGAAGGTGACGTGCAGCACTTGGCGTCCCGGGTCTTGATCCAGATACAGGCTTTCAAGATCCCCGGTGTTGCTCACCTGGGACGGCTCGGGGACCATGTCCAGCCTGGTGGAGATGTGATAGGTCGCGCAGTCTTTTTCAAAATGCTCCCGGCTGAACTCGGCAATTTGGCGGAAAAGGCGCGGCTCCACCCGCAGCACCACCCGCAAGGCCTCCAGATAGCTGGTGCCCGAAGTCTTCACGTGAAGCATGCCGCCGGCATGCCTGGCAAACAAGGGATAGATGGAGAACTTGTCGCTGCCTGAATGAAGGCTGAGTTTGTAGGGCCCGTATTGTTTGGCTATGGCCGCGTGTCCGGACAGGCTCTTTTCCAGTATTGCCAGGTCGCCCCGGTAGTCTATGCCTTTTTCAAAATCGCCGTCAAAACGCGGGGCCAGGGAAACGAATTTCACCCCCAAGCGCTTCAGCTCCAGGGTGATGAACAGATGCTCCAGCAGCGAGGTGGGCTGCTCGCTTTCATCCACGCTGATTTCCAGCTCAAAGCCGCGGCGGCCCACCAGCTGGCTTTTGAGATAGCGGTTCATCTGGTCGATATGGGCCAGGGCCCGGCCGTATTTAACCACCGCCCGCAGCAGGCCTTCCTCTGTAAAGGCGATCTTGATGCCCGCTCCATCCAGATCATATGATTTGCCCCTATAGAGCGGAAGCAGGGCGTCCGCCTGGGATACCCGGTCATCAAGCATGGCCTGATAGCGGGTCCTGAGCTCGCTTTCGGTGCAATCGTCCGCGGTGGGGTCCACATGATCGGAAGGGTCCAAGGTGAAGAACACGAAACCGGATTCCACCGTGGCCTGGATGTCCTCCGCGTCTTTCAGATGATCCGCGTCCGCGCTCCAGGCTCCTTGCCAGCCCGCCCGGAAAGCGCCCCAAAAGGCGTCGCTGAGCACATCTTTGGGGGTTCTGCCGGTGCGAGTCATCTCTCGGATGGATTGCTGGGCCAGGATGGGGGCCATGCGTGAATCACTATCCCGGACCGCCTGTATGTGCCCCGGGGTGGCCAGGCCGGTGCGGTCACCGAACCCGAACGAGGATGCAGTGCCCAAAAGCTGGGGGTATCCGTTGGGCAGCAGGGAGGCCAAGGCCTGGCTGTTGGCGTAATCGCAGGCCATGTCCATTACCCCCAAACGCCCGCTTTTTTCTCCCGTGTCCTGGAACCGGTCCAGCCAATAGGGCTGCTGGTCCGCCTGCCAGAATATCAGCAGCCTTTGTTCGTCGCCTTTATCGGCCATGCCGGCCAGCCCGGCCTCCACGTGGCGCAGCGACTGGGGAATCAGCTGATAGCCCGGTAGGTTGCGCGCTAATGAACCCGCCGCCTTTTGGGTCTCGGCCAAGGGAGGTTTTTCTCCAGCCATGTCGGTGTGTTTGTTCAGCAGAGCCCCGATCTGATCCATATCTGACACCCCCTTTTAAACCCGCATATTTCACGAAGGTTGCGCGTCCGGCTGCGCCAGTGGTCCATAGGCTGCGTTGCCGGCTGCGCTCGCGCCTCGATGCAGCTTAGGCTGCACCTGCGGCGCTTGCTTGCCGGACGTATTGCCTCAGGCCCGCTGGCTGGGCCGGGCCTGGGCGCAAATCATCCCCAAGAAATGACGGGACTTTTTTCATATAGCCCCCATAAATACCAGCTTGTTGCTCATTGCCGCCAAACCCTCGTTAAATATGCGGGTTGGTGAACCCATGCTCCGCCCGGTCATTTCATGACAGGCGGACTAACTTATATTCTCATTTTTAGGCGGTGTTTGGCCAGGGTAGAACGCGTGAGAGCGCATTGGGATGGAAAAAGTCAAACCGACCCCTTGCAGGCAGCCGCAATTACGGGTGCTGGGCGTTGGGCGGAAGCTGGACGGATAGCGTTGCACGGTCAGCCGCCTTAATCGGTGAAAACGCGGATCAGGCGAATTTGTCGTAATAAATCTTGTCCTTGGGCACTCCTTTTTTCACCAGCTCCTGCTCCGCGGAATCCACCATGGCCGGGTTGCCGCAGATATACACCTCTATTTCCGCGCCCTCGGGAATGTATTTCTGGATAAGGTTGGTCACCCGCCCGGTCTCGCCCTCCCAGGCGTCTTCCTCCGTGGCCCGGGACAGCACCGGGTAATAGGTGAAGTTGGACATGCGCCAGGCGGTTTCCACAAGTTCGTCATGGTAGATCAGATCATCTTTTGTGCGGGCTCCGAAGAACAGGGTTGTCTTTCGCTCTATGCCTTGCATCTCGATATGCTGCAGAATCGAGCGTATGGGGGCCAGCCCGGAGCCGGTGGCAATGAGCAGGATGTCTGTTTCATTGTCCTTGTAATAAAACTCGCCAAAGGGGCCCACGAGGGTCAGCTCGTCCCCCACCTCCAGCTCTTTATGCACATATCCGCTGACCACGCCCTCGGGGACATAGGTGATCAACAGCTCCAGTTCATTATGGTATGCGCAGGCCGAGCAGATGGAATACGCCCGGTACTCCGGCTCGCCGCCGGATTTTTCTTTGGGCATCTGAAGCTGCACATACTGGCCGGGCTTGAAGGTGATGCCGTCCTCCGGGCTCAGGATCGTGAACAGGATCAGGTTGATATTGGAGCTTTTGGGGGTGATCTCGGCCACCCGCACCTTGAATTCCTTTATCAGGAACAATTCCTCTGGTACCTGGATGGAGACGTCCTCGCGCAACTTCACCTGGCAGGCCAGGCGGGTGTGATTCTCCATTTCCTCGGGCGACAAATAAGGGGTCTCGGTGGGCAGAACCGGTCCGCCGCCTTCAAGCACCCGCACCTTGCAGAGCGAGCAGGTGCCCCGGCCTCCGCAGGCCGAGGGCAGATAGATCCCTTCTTCCATCAGGCTGAACAAAAGGGGCGATCCACCGTTCACCGTGAGCTCTTTTTCCTGGTTCATGGTTATCTTGACTTCGCCATAGTTCAAAAGATAGCGCTTTGCAATCTCTATGAGCAAAGCCAGGACCGCGGCGAGACCGCTTATGATCAAAAGGCCGGACAGCATTTCCCACATGACCCGGCCCCCTACTGAATCTGGATCATGCCGGAAAAGGCCATGAAGCCCAGCGACATGAGACCGGTTATGAAAAGAGTGATGGCCGGGCCCTCCATTCCCTTGGGCAGACCCCCGGTTTTTTGCAGCTTGTCGCGCAGATTGCCCACCGCCACAATGGCCATCATCCAGCCTATGCCGCTGCCCGCGCCGTAGAGCAAGGACTGCCAAAGGGTGTAGCCCCGGATAATGGCGAACAGGGATGCGCCCAGGATGGCGCAGTTCACCGTGATGAGCGGCAAAAAGATGCCCAGCACGAAATAAAGGGCCGGGAAAAAGCGCTCCACCACCATTTCAACCAGCTGCACAAAGGCGGCGATTACTATGATGAATACTATATAGCGCAGATATTCCAGACCCAGGGGCAGCAGGATGTGGTTATACACCTGGTGGTTTATAGCCGTGGTGCTGGCCATGACGAAGACCACCGCCACTCCCAGGCCCAGGGCCGAGTTGCGGTCCTGGCTGATGGACAAAAAGGGGCACAGGCCCAGAAAGTTGGTCAACAGGATGTTATTGGTGAAGATGGCCGCGAAAAACAGGGTGCCCGGGCTTATATCCATGATCAGTGCCCTCTTTTCTCTTCACCCACGATGGGGTAGAAGGCTTTGAGGAACCAGACCAGAAGGCCCAGGGTGAAAAAGGCTCCCGGAGCCATGATCATCAGGGTCCAGGGGGTGAACTCGGCCGGCATCACCCTGAAGCCCAAAAGGGTGCCGAACCCAAGGGGTTCTCGTATGCAGGCGATGACGATGAGCACCAGGGCGTAGCCCAGACCCACCGCGATGCCGTCCAGCAAGGAAGGTATGGGCGGATTGTTCTTGGCGAATCCCTCGCAGCGTCCCATGATGATGCAGTTGGTAATGATCAGGCCCACATAAGGTCCCAGGGCCTCGCTCACATCCGGGGCATAGGCCTGGATAACCAGATCCACAATGACCACGTAGGAGGCGATGATAAGAACCTGCACCATCATGCGTATTTGCAGCGGGGTGTAGGAGCGCAAAACAGAGACCGTGAGCGAACTCATGGCCAGGCTGAAGATGACCCCGGCGCACATAACCATGGTGTTCAAAAGCAGATTGGTCACGGCCAGGGTGGAGCAGATACCCAATATCTGCCTAAGCACCGGATTTTCGGTCCACAGGCCGTTTTTGAATATTACGCCTGCTTTGGGCGGCTTGGGCATGGCTACTTACCCTCTTTCAGCGTCCCCCACAGCTTGGTGAGGAAGAAATTCAGCTCTTTATTTAAAAAATTCTCCACTGCGGCGGTGGTGAGCGACGCGCCGGTAATGGCGTCAAGGTCGTTGGGCCCTGTGCCGGTGCCGGGCGGTTTTAAGTGGAATATCTTGCCGTCCGCCCCGGCCCGGGTGAGTTTGAGGCCCTTGAACTGTTTTTGGAACCAGGGCTCGGATATCCTCCCGCCCAGGCCGGGAGTCTCCGAATGCTTATAAAAGGCCAGGCCGCTGACCTCTTTGCCCTTCGGCCCAACCGCCAGCATGCCGTAAATGGTGCCCCAGACCCCGGAGCCCTGCACCGGAATTGCGTATCCGGTTATGCTCTGGCCGTCTTTGCTATAGCCCACATAGACCGGCCTGCCCTGGTGGGTCACGCTTTTCACCCGCTTGTCGAAAAGCTTCAGCATTACCGAATCATCCGCTCCGGCGGGGGCTTTTATATCCAGCACCTTCAAAATCACCCGGCGCAGCTTCAACTCCTGGTTGCGGGTTATACGCTCCTGGTTGAGCACCTTCACCCCGCTCACCCCGGCCGCAAACACCAGGGTGATAAAGAACATATAGAGTACCGAACGGATATGCTTCATTTGGCCGCCGCCGGCTGGGGTTTCTTCTGCTTGATGCTTGCCGCTATGCGGTCAAGCCAGGGCGAGAAGGCGTTCAAGATCAGCACCGAGAACATCATGCCCTCGGCAAAGTTGCTGTAGGTGCGCAGCAGCATCACCAGAGCGCCGATCATGAGCCCGTAGAACCACTGGGCATAGGGTTTTTTGGGGGCGGAAACCGGCTCTGTCACAATGAAGAAGGCCCCGAAAAGGAAGGAACCCGCCACCAGGGAGGTCCAGGGCGCCGGAGCATTGACCGCCCCGCCGATAAACAGGGCGGCGCTCGTGGCCAGCCCGCCGATCAGGCAGGCTGTCACCAGACGCCAGGAGGCTATCTTTTGATACACCAGCCAGGCCCCGCCCAGCAGGATCAAAATAGCCGAGGTCTCGCCCATGGAGCCGGAGACATTGCCCCAAAACAGACTAAGCCATTCCACCTGGCCGCCGCCGCGCATCGCCATAAGCGGGGTGGCCCGGGTCATGGCATCCACCCCCGGGGTCCAGCCCAAAAGCCCGGCCAGGCCTCCCCACCAGGGATCAACGAACTGGCCGGTCATGGCAAAGGGAAAATTGATGTAAATAAAACAGCGTCCCACCATGGCCGGATTGAACAGGTTCTTGCCGAACCCGCCGAAGGCCATTTTGCCGAAGGCCACCGCCACCACAATCCCGATGAGCGCCATGTATATGGGGACGGTGGGCGGCAGGGAAAGGTGGAATATCAAACAGGTGACCAGCACCGCCGTGGTGACCGGTTTGCCCCCCCGCCAGGTGAACAGGGCTTCGGTGATGAACCCAAGAGCCGTGATCAGGGCCAGGAGCAATAAAGAGCGCCAGCCGAAGAAATAGATGGAAGCCGCTAGGCAGGGCAAAAGCGCATAGCATACTTTCAGCATGGGCTTTTGTTTCATGATTTTTTTAGCGGGCGGACTGAGTCCCAGAAATGCCATGGATTTCCTCTCCCCTGAAAACTGCACCTCAAACCATTCTGGCTGATTTGGGCTCAGGTTTCCAGAGGGATGGCGCTGATTGCGCCTAAAAGTTACATAATAGGGGGTGAAAAAGCACAATCGTGTGAGTTAAGCGGTGCTGTGGGCGGCATCGCAAAGACGCCCGGCCGGGCCGGTAAGGCTGAGTAAAGTATTCGCCTTTATGCTCAGCATGATTAATTGGCCCAGCCGGTTTAATGGCCTGGATCAAAAAAATATAATACACCATTAAAAAACCCGGCCCCTGGCTGAAACCGGCCACAGGCATTCCACCCGGCCATTGCGCACCCCCACTAACCAGTCATGCATATTGCAGGTCGGATCGCAGTGCCAGGGCACCAGCTTGATTTTTTCATTTAGCCGCAGGCTTTTCAGGGGATCGGAAATCTGGCCGTGTTCATCCGAGCATTTTACGAATTCGATATCCTCGCGTCCATGCACCCGGGGCAGGCCGGGGCCGATGGTGAGGGATTTAAGGCCCGCGTCGCAAACCGCGCCCTGGCTGGCTGCGGTGGACATAATGGTGGTGTAAATAAAAAGGCTGCTTTTGAACTCCGGCATCAGATCGCCGCCGGCGTTTTGCACCCGGCGGTATTCGGCATCCATGAATATGTACGATCCGCATTGAAGCTCGTTGAACACTCCGGATTCCGCCTCGAAATAATAGGTCCCGGTGCCCGCTCCCCCGACGGTTCCGCACTTCAGCCCCTCGGCCTTTAAAAGCTTCACGGTTTGCGCGGTTTGGGATATGGCTTTTTGCACTGCGGCTTTACGCCCCTCATAGTCCAACACATGCTGGGCCGAGCCGTGATAGGCTTGCAGGCCGCCGAACTCCAGCCCGGGGGCCGCGGCGATTTTGTGGGCCAGGTCCACGGCGGGCTGTCCCCATGGCACTCCGCAGCGGGCCATGCCCACGTCGATCTCCACCAGGCAGGACAGGGTGACGCCATGCCCTACGGCCGCTTGGGACAATGACTCCACATTGCCGGGGTCATCCACGCAAACCCCCATTTTGGCCTTGGCGGCCAGCCGGGCCAAAAGATCTATCTGCCTGGGGTCGACCACCTGGTTGGAGACCAGTACATCGCCTATTCCGCCGGAGACAAAGACCTCGGCCTCGGATACTTTCTGGCAGCAAATCCCCACCGCTCCGCCTTCCCGCATTTGATATTTGGCTATGTCCAAAGATTTGTGGGTTTTGGCGTGAGGCCGCAGGCGCACTCCGCGTTTTCGGCAGTAATCTCTTAAAAAGGCCACGTTGCCTTCAAAGGCATCCAGATCGATTATCAAGGCGGGCGTGCTTATTTCCTCTTCAGGCATGCCCACGGCCGCTGGAATGTTCAGGCCCACCTGGTATTGTGCTGCGGAAATTGCGTCATGCATGAGTGTCGTCCCCGGTTTGATTTTTCAAAAAAGATCAGATCCAGCATACCATCTGCGCCGGTGCTTGCTCAAGGCTTCCCGGATTCCTCGATTTTCTAATCCCTACCAGGGCGAGCCGGAATAATCAGTGGACTCGGCTGGGCTTGCTATTGTATTTTAATTCAGGCCGTTGGCAGAGTGCAGGCGTTAATAAGGGCGGTTTTGCGGCGCTTGACCTATTGACGGCAACGCTGCCGAAGGCTGCGGTTTGACGGTCTGACCCATAAAAGAAAGGGGTGCGCGTGAGTTCTCTTTCCGATCTGAAAGGCAAGATACAATCGGTGCTGGGGATCATGGAGCCGGATGCACTGGGACTGACCCTGGCCCATGAACACATTGTTTCCGATGGATCTGCCTGGCTGGTGGAAGCCGAGGAGGCCACCGAAAAGCATATGGCCCGCTGCAAGGTCAGCCTGGAAACCCTGTGGTGGATACGCTACCACTGGTTTCAGAACCGGGACGACCTGCTTATGCTGGACGAGGCCGAAGCCATAGAGGAACTCACCCACTTTGCGCGGGCCGGCGGCCGGTCGGTGGTGGAGATGTCCAACATCGGCCTGGGGCGTGATCCCTTGGCCCTGGCCAGGATAAGCCGGGCAACCGGCCTCAACATCATCATGGGGTCGGGCTATTACCTGGCCGTATCCCTGCCCGCCTATTTCGATAACCTCAGCGTCGACGACATCACCAGTGAGATCATAAACGACATCACTAAGGGAGTCGGAACCACCGGAATCAAGGCCGGATACATTGGGGAGATAGGAGGCTCCTGGCCGCTTGATCCCAGGGAGAGAAAATCCCTCATCGCCGCGGTGGAAGCCCAGAAGGCCACCGGAGCCTACCTGAATGTGCATCCCGGCCAGTCCGAAGAGGCCGCCTTCGAGCAGGTGGAGATCATGCGCGAAGCCGGAGCGGACCTCACCCGCACCTGCATTGACCACGTGGACCGGGGGGTCCGGCGGCGGGACAACCGGCTGCGCCTTTTGGATAACGGCTTGATCCTGGAATACGACCTGTTCGGACGCGAAGGCTATTACCCCCTGGCCCAGCGCCACATAGACCTGCCCACCGACCACCAGCGCATAAACGAAATCATGGATTTGATCGACGAGGGCTATATAGACCAGATTCTGATCAGCCAGGATATCTGGAACAAGCATCAGCGCCGCAAATACGGGGGCTGGGGATATGACCATATCCTGCGTAACGCCTGTCCGGTGATGCTGGCCAAGGGCATGACCCAAGAGCAGATAGACCATATCATGATAGAAAACCCCAAGCGGCTTTTGACTTTCGTTTAAGCGCCCGGCCACGGGCCAAGGCGCGGCAGGCCGGCCGGGCGCAAACCTGCGGCCGGTGCGGATGAAGCCGGTTCAGTGCACTGAATACATTTTTATCAAGGGCGGATCATGCGGGCCGTGGGCCTGGGGTCAGCCGGAATGCGGACAAAAAGGTTCTGTCCGTTAACGGGAGGCGGTTTTGGCAAAGATAAGCGCGGGCGAGGGCAATGCCAACCTGATATTGTGCCGGACTTCAAAGGGAGTCATCAAAAAGGGCATACCGGTGATAACCAAGGGCAAGGGCTGCCGGGTCGAGGATGATAAGGGCAATTCCTACCTGGATCTTGCGGCCGGGGTCACCCGTCCGGTGCACGTGGGATACGGCAGAGAGGAGATGGCCGAGGCGGTCAGGGCGCAGGCCTTGCGCCTGGGCTATTTCACGCCCATGCATTTCACCAATGACCAGGCCCTCAAGCTGGCCCGGGAGATGTCAGGCATCACCCCCGAGGGCCTGGACAATTTCCTGTTTGTCTGCGACGGCTCCGAGGCGGTGGAATCGGCCATGAAGCTGGCCAAACACTATCACCATGCCAAGGGCGATCCGCTACGCTTCAAGATCATCAGCCGCCGGGGAGCTTATCACGGGGTCACCTCCCTGGCCCTGCGGGCGCTGGGGACCGTTTTGCCCATGCGCCAGTCCATGGAGCCCCTCACCCCGGGCGGGGTTTTTGTGGAATCCCCCTACTGCTACCGCTGTCCACTGCATCTTGAGTACCCCTCCTGCGATATGGCCTGCGCCCGGGACCTCAGGCGCATCATCGAGTTCGAGGGGCCGGACACCATATCCGCCTTTATCGGCGAGCCTTTGCAGCAGGGTTTCGGGGCCCTGGACCCGCCCAAAGAGTATTGGCCGATCATCCGGGAGATTTGTGATGATTACGGCATATTGCTTATCATTGACGAGGTGATATGCGGGTTCGGGCGCACCGGGCGCTGGTTCGGCCTGGAGCATTTCGGGGTGTCGCCGGATCTGATAACCATGGCCAAGGGCATCAGCTCGGGCTATGTGCCCTTGGGGGCGGTGGCCTGCCAGGACCGGGTGATCGACCCGGTGGACTGTTTCGAGCACCTGCACACCTATGCCAACCATCCCATGAGCTGCGCCGCCGGTCTGGCAAACCTGGATATCATGAAGCGGGAAAACCTGGTCAGCCGGGCCGATGAAATAGGGCGGTATTTTTTGGAGCAGCTGAAAACCCTGGAAGATGTGCCCATTGTGGGCCAGGTGCGGGGCACCGGGCTTTGGCTGGGCATCGACTGCACCACGGACAAAAAGACCAAGGCCCTGTTCCCCATGGACCGTTTGGGCAACATCGTTTTCAGGGCCATGGACAAGGGGCTGGTGATCAAGCTGATGGGCCAGGCCCTGGAGCTGGCTCCGCCCTTGATCATTGAAAAGGATGAGATAGACCTGGGTGTGAAGATCATCCGGGAATGCCTGCTGGAGGAGGCCAAGGATATGGGGCTGGCCTGATCCCGCTCATCGGGCGGGATACAGCTTATAAATGACCGCCGTCCCGGCGGGCTGATCTGCGGCTGCCGGGACGGCGTTTTTGCAGGCTGTTTCCGGCTTATCCGGGCTGGTTCTGAAACAGCTTGCGCTCCAGGCGCTGCCTGTACAGAATCAGGTAAACGCTGCGGGTCAGGCTGAACAGAATGAAGGCCAGCCACAGCCCGTGATTGCCCCACACCGGCACAACGCCAAAATACACCGCCGCGAAAATGGACAGGGCCGCCAGCATGGAGTCTCTCACCGGGCTTACATAGGTGGCCCCCACATAAACCCCGAAATACACTAGTCCCAATCCGATAACCAGCGGGAAGATTTCCAGCCAGATCATGTATTTTTTGCACAGCAGGATTATGTTTTCCAAATCTGTGAAAAACATGATTATGTAGTCCTGCCACATCAGCACGGCCAGCGACAGGGTCAGGCTGAGAACCAATGTGTGCTGGGTGGAAATCCGGAATATGCGCCTGAACTCCGTCAAGTCTTTTTCCTGTACGCTTTTGCCCGAAAATACGCTGACCGCGTTGCCCAATCCATCGAATAAATACGCGATAAAGAATTGGATATGGAAAAGAACCGCATTGACGGCCAAAAGCTCCACTCCCAGCTCGCTGCTTTTGGCCATGAACATGTTGATCATGCCCAGCAGGCATAGGGTGCGGATCACCAGATCGCTGTTCATGCCCATGATTTTTTTAATAGCGGATTTTTGCAGCAGCCCCGCCTTGTATTTTGCGATGCTCAAAAGCTTGAGTTTGGTGGAAATGATGTAGAATCCCAATACAAAGCCGAAAAACTGCGCCAGCAGGGTGGCCCAGGCCACGCCCATCACCCCCATCTCAAAGGCCAGCACGAATATGAGGTCCAGAACTATATTCAGAACATTGGTGGAGATCTGCAGAAACAGGGTTTCCCTGACCAGCTTTCTGCCCATGAACCAGCCCAGGTTCACATACCCGGTGAGCACCAGGGGCGCGCCCCAGATGACGATATCAAAGTAAGTGATGATATGCGGAGCTACATCGGGGGCTGGATCATATATCAATAAGGCGGCTTGTTTGATGGGGTTTTGCAAGACCAGAAACATCAGGCTGATGCCTATGGAGATTACCAGCGGCCTGAAATAAGCAAAGTATTTATCGTCGGAGGCTTGGCTGCCCAGCGACTGGGCCGAAAAGCCCGAGGTGCTCACGCGCAAAAATCCGAACAGCCAATAAATGGTGTTGAAGATGGTTGCGCCGATGGCCACGCCGCCTATGTAGGAGGCGTTGTCCAGCCTTCCGATAACCGCTGTGTCCACCGCACCCAATAGGGGCTGGGTCAGGGTGGATACTATGAATGGAACAGCCAGGGCCAGGAGGCTTTTATGGCTGATGGAGATATCTTGGGCCACTTCAACTCACATTTTGAATTCCAAAGGTCTGCTGGCCTCACTGGATTGTCTGGAATGATTAGGGGCATGGTCAGTGTACACCGTTGACCGTCAGCTTTCTATATACAGCCCATCAATAAGGCGGTTACCGCTTATAGGATGTTTTAGCCCTGTAACGCGCTTAACGGACCAGATAGCCGCCGTCCACCACCAGCACATGCCCGTTAACATAATCCGAGGCCCGGCTGGCCAGAAAAACCACCGCACCCATAAGGTCCATGGTCTCTCCCCAGCGCCCTGCCGGGATGTGATCCAGGACCCGCTGGCTTTTCACCGGATCGCTTCTGGTTCCGGCGGTCAGTTCGGTGGCGAAGTAGCCCGGAGCTATGCCGTTTACCTGGATGTCGTAGCGGCCCAGTTCATCCGCATAGGCCTTGGTCAAACCGGCCAGGGCGTGTTTGCTGGCGGCGTAGGCCGGCGAGGACAGCCCGCCCAAAAACGAGAACAAAGAGCAGATATTTATGATCTTGCCGCGCTTTTGGGGGATCAAAATACGGGCGGCCTCATGGCTCAGTTCAAATGCCGAGGTGAGATTGACCTGGATCATGGGGTCCCAGTCCTCGCGTCCGAAATGCAGCAGGTCATTCAGGCGGCAGATGCCGGCGTTGTTCACCAGGATATCCAGCCCGCCAAACTCAGCCAGGCAGGCATCCACGATCTCGCCGGGCGCTCCGTCGCGGGTGATGTCCGTCTGCATGAAAGCGGCCCTGGTCCCCTGCCGCCGGATCATTTCCAGGGCTTGGCCTCCATCATCGGTCAGGCTGGGGATGAAAAGGTCGGCTCCGGCCTTGGCCAGGGCGGTGGAAAAGGCCAGGCCCAGACCGCTGTCGCCCCCGGTCACCAGGGCGGTTTTTCCTTTTAAGGAGAAAAAATCCAAAGAAAAATCGTTTGTGCCCATTTTGGCGGCTCCATCCCCCGGTCGCCCAGGTGTTAAGGTGTGTTCGCGCCTGCTCCTTTCCAGCCGGAAACTTAATCTTCACCGCGCAAGGCCGGACTCCATACGGCTCGATGTATATTAGGCTTTTGCATTCCTTTCAGTCAACCGGGCTGGCGGGGGAAGTGCGGACATGAGCCTGACCGCGCTCCGGTTTATTTGCCGCGGACAGGCCAAAAGCCCCCGGGATTTACAAGATTCATTGTTAAACACGCATCCCCTTTGATAAGTTAACCTTGGTCCCATACCAACCGGCGGGCAAATCTGCCGGACCATGGGTGCCCGTAGGATTTGGCCGAAATGAATAAAACCCAGTCTATCCATGGCAAGATATTGAAGGGAAACCCATGCCGCTGAGCAGAGAAGCCATCCAGGAAAGTTTGAGGAAAATAGCCGGGCCGGAAAGGGTTGTCACCGACGAAGAGGTCTTAAAACAAAGCAGCCACGACCGCTTCCGAAAATATGAAACCTTGATGGGGGTGTATAAGCTGCCCTTTCCGGCGGCGGTGGTGAGGCTGGCCGATGCCCGGCAGGCGTCCGAGGTCCTGCGGTTCTGCAATGATAACCGGATCAACTGCGTGCCCCGCACCGGCGGGTCGGCCACCGAGGGCGGACTTGAAACCATCGTGGAAAACTCGGTGGTGCTGGACGGCTCCGATATGAACCGCATCATAGAGATAGACCCCGTAAGCATGCTGGCCAGGGCGGAGTGCGGAGTGCCCTTGCAGACCCTGGAGGACGAGGTACGCAAGCTGGGCCTCACCGTGGGGCACTCCCCCCAGTCAAAGCCCCTGGCCCAGCTCGGAGGACTGGTGGCCACCCGCAGCATAGGCCAGTTCTCCACCCTGTACGGCGGCATAGAAGACATGGTGTCCGGATTGGAGGCGGTGTTCCCCAACGGCGAGATCGCCCGCATCAAAAGCGTTCCCCGGCGCGCCTGCGGGCCGGATATCCGCCATGTCATCATAGGCAACGAAGGGGCTATATGCTTCATCAGCGAGGTCACCCTGAAGCTCCACCGCTATTATCCCCAAAGCCTGCGCTATTATGGCTATGCCCTTGACCGCATGAAACCCGGTTTCGAGATCCTGCGGGAGGTGATCACAGCGGGATACCGCCCCTCCATGGCCCGCCTGTACGACGCCGAAGACGGCGCCCAGCACGGCTTTGACCAGTTTGCGCCGGGCCAGTGCCTGCTCATATTCCTGGCCGAAGGGCCTGAACCCATCAGCCGGGCCACCGGCCAGGGTATAGAAGAGATCATAGCCGCACACCCGGAATGCGGGCCGGTGGACCCCAGGATCATAGAGAACTGGTTCAATCAGCTCAACTGGGGGCCGGAGCAGGTGGCGGCGGAGCGGGAAAAAATCCTCAAAACCCACAACATGGGTTTCACCACCGAGGTTTCGGGCAACTGGGGCTGCATCCATGAAATTTATGAAAACGCCCTGGGGCGCATCAGGCGGGAATTCCCCCATATGGACGACCTGACCATGCTGGGCGGCCATTCCTCGCACAGCTACCAGACCGGGACTAACATGTATTTTGTCTACGATTACAATGTGGTGGACTGCGATCCCGCAGACGAGATACGCAAATATCATGAGCCGCTCAACGCCATGATCGTGGAAGAGACCCTGGAAGCGGGGGGCTCCATGGTGCACCATCACGGCATCGGCAAGCACCGCACCGCCTGGACCAGGCAGGAGCACGGTTCGGCCTACTACATCCTAAAAGGACTAAAAGACGCTTTTGACCCCCATGGCATCATGAACACAGGCACTATCTTCCCGGTGGATAAATGAAGATCACAGTTGCTTTCAAAATCCTGCCGGATACGGCCATGCTTAAGGGCGCGGTCTGGCGGGCTGATGAGAACCTCCATATAGACCTGAGTTATGTAAAGCGGGAGTTCAATTGCTTTGATGAAAGCGCCCTGGAACTGGCCTTGCGCCTGAAGGAAAGCTGTCCGGGGCCAAACAGTCTGGAGGCCCTGACCATCGACGGCCCCCGGGCCGACACCTTCCTGAGGCATTTATACGCGGTGGATTATGATGACGCGGTGCGCATCGAGCCCCCCGCAGGCAGAGACCTGCGTTTTGCTCCCGCCCTGGTCTCCGAGATAATCTCAGCCTGTTTGCCCAAATCCGAAACAGAGCAGATTGTCCTATTGGGCATGCAGGGCGGGGTGGGCGACAACCGCCAGACCGGATTCATGCTGGCCGAGCGCTTGGGCTGGCCCTGCATCCGGGAGGTGATGTATCTGGCCCCGGCGGACCGGCCGGGCTGCCTAAAGGTAACCAGCCGGGCTTGCCACGGGATTCTGACCCGGGTGGTGAGCCCGCCCCTGGTGCTGATCATCGGCAATGTGCCTCAGGCCGCCTTTCTCAGGGCGCCCAATATCCGCCGCAGGATGCAGGCCGGTCAAAAGCCCTTGACCGTGCTGAGGCTCTCTGGGCTGGGGCTTGACGGGGCCGCGCTTGGGCGCGGTGACAAAACCCTGCTGGGACTGGAGCGGCCGGAGCCGGAAGGCAGGTGCATCATGCTGGAGGGCGGGAACCCGGCTGAAAAGGCCCTCCGGCTCTATGAAGACTATCTCAGGGAGCGGCTCGGCCTATGAGAACCGCCATGGTGCTATATGTGGATTCGGCCTGTTTGACCCAGCAGGCGGGCGAACTGAACCGCCTGCTTATGGGTCTGCGGGCCTGGCCGGAACCGCTGGAGCTGTGGCTGATCAGCCAGGGCGAGACACCGCAGGCTTTCCCGGTTTTTGCGCATGGTCTTTGCGCCATCGAGCTGATTCACACAGACAGCCCGCATTTGCCCGAAGCCCATCTGAGCCTGCTTGAACAGATGCACCGGAAAAAGCCCCAGGACTTGTATCTGTTCCCTAGCGATGATCATGGCGCCGAACTGGCCACCCGGCTGGCCTGCCGGCTGGGGGGCTGCTCCTGCGTTCAGGTCGAAGGGCTGTACATAAGTTCTTCAGATGAGGTGCAAGTGGAAAAGCCGGCCTACGGCAGCAACCTGACGGCCCGCTTGCTGCTCCAGGGGAACCCATGCTGTATAGCTGCGGCCAAAAATCCCGCCGCACCGCTTGAACTGAAAGAGGCTGCCTGTCCGGTTTCGCTGCGCCAGGGCTTACACCAGGCTCCGGCGGACTGGGTAATAGAGTCATCCCTGGCGGAGGAGGCCCCCCCCTCCGGTCTGGCTAAGGCGGAAGTGGTGCTGGCCCTGGGGCAGGGGGTGGGGAGCCGGGACAACCTGGAGCGGCTCTACGGCGCAGCCGATGCCCTGGGCGCTCAGTTGGGAGCCAGCCGTCCGGTGGTGATGAACGCCTGGACCGGCCTGGAACGGCTCATCGGGGCGTCCGGTCTTATCCTGTCGCCCAAGCTGTGCATTGCCGCCGGAGTTTCGGGTTCCGCCGCCTTCAGCGTAGGCATCAAAAACAGCGAATTTTTGGCGGCCGTGAACACAGACCCTGAAGCACCCATATTCAGGCTGGCCCAGGTGGGGGTGGTGGAGGACTTGTCGGCCTTACTACTTGAGCTTGAAAAACTGGTCAGGGCCGGGCGGCAAAGCAAACAGGGACGAACACGGCCCGGCTCCGGCTGGGGGTCAACTTAGAGCGGATGATTGCACCATGAAAAACGGCAAATACCTGATGGGCGTGGATGTGGGAACCCAGAGCTCCAAGGTGGTGGTCTTTGACCTTGAAGGCAACATTATATGCCAGGGGGTTCAGCCGCTGCGCAAATTAGCCATTCCCGCCCCCCAGCTTGCCGAACACCCGGACGACGATTTGTGGGATTCTTTGCGGGCCGCCTTCAAAAAAACCATGGAGCGGTACGGGCGGGCAGGGCACGACCCCTCGGATATCCTGGCCATGGGGATATGCATAGTTCGATGCTGCCGGGCGTTGTTAAAGAAAAACGGTGAACTGGCATATCCGGTTATAAACTGGATGGATAAACGGCTGAACACCCCATATGAGCATGAAGAGGCTTACGGTCAGGTGGGTTATGTAACCACCAGCTCCGGCTACATCACCCACCGGCTGACCGGAGCTTTCAAGGACACCTGCGCCAACTACATCGGCTGGTGGCCCATGGATGACGACAAGCTGGAGTGGAGCAGCGATCCGGCCCTTTACAAAACATGCAATGTGGAGCGGGATATGCTGTTTGACGTGGTGCGCCCCGGCGAGATCCTGGGCCGGGTGTCCCAGGGGGCGGCCGAGCTGACCGGAGTTCCTTTGGGCCTGCCCGTGGTGGCCACAGCCCACGATAAAGCGGTGGAAGCCTTGGGTGCGGGTTCATTGGACCGGGGCGCCGGCCTGATTTCTTTGGGCACATATATAGGAGCCATGACCCAGGGCAGGGAAAACAACCGGAGCGCAAAGCACTACTGGTCTTTTCAGGCCTCGGTTCCGGGCAGGTATATCTACGAATGCATGGGGGTGCGCCGGGGCATGTGGACCGTAAGCTGGTTCTGCGACCAGTTCGGCGGGGGCCTTATTGATGAAGCCAGGGGCGCAAACCTCACGCCGGAGGATGTGTTCAACCGGGAAGCCGCAAAGATTCCGCCTGGCTGCGAGGGGCTTATCACCATCCATGACTGGGCCCCTCCGCCGGAGGCCGAGTACCGTAAAGGGGTGATGTTCGGTTTTGACGGCCGCCATGGCCGGGCCCATATCTACCGCTCAATTTTGGAGGGCATAGCCTTCACTCTGAAGCTGAGCATGGACCGGATGTTTGAAGAGCTTGGGGTTCCGCTGAAACAATTGGTGGTGTCTGGCGGCGGCTCCAACAGCGATGTCTTCATGCAGATTTTCGCCGATGTGTTCGGGGTGCCTGCGCGGCGCAACCAGATGAGGGGGGCCGCCGCGGTGGGCTGCGCAATCAATGCGGGCATAGCGGTGGGGGCGTTCGGATCATATGAGGAGGCTGCGGCCAAAATGGTCCGCTTGGCCGATGAGTTCAGGCCCGATTTGAAAAACACCCGCTTTTACCATAAGCTGTGCCGCCAGGTGTACGCAAAGGCCCACCTGCACCTTGACCCCATACTGGAGGAGCTCAGCCCCCTGGTGGATTGAACGGAGGCCGTGGCCGGGGCGGATATGGTTCAAGGCGGCAGTAGAGCTGCGTTCAGGCTGCAAACCTGGACCAGATCAATATCATCCAGCCAAGAAGCCTAAATAAATATGTAAATGATCACCCATCCCATGCCCGGGCCGGATTCAGGCCTGCGCTTCATACCCATTGAGGATGATATCCGCGGCCAGGCGCGCCCCGATCCCCGGGGGCAGGGAGCATTTTTCATATCCCCAGTTGTTCATGAAGGCTTTAAAATTTTCAGGTTTGGCCCTGGGGTCCCAGTAGTGGCCAAAGATGGTGCCCTCCTGCAGCTTGGGACAGCTTATGGTGCCCAGCTCATCGGTAAAGCGGGTGATGAATTCCCGGGCGGCGGTCATGGTCCGTCCGGTGCCTTCATAGTTTTCGGGGTCGTCGCTTCCGAAATAAAGGCCAAAGGCGGTCAGGCAGCCGGTGACCCCTCCGCAGATGCCGCCGGTCATGCCAAAACCGGGGAACGGTGACATGGCCCGCACCAGCTCCCAGCTTCCCAGCCCGAACTGCTCCATCAGGGCTAACAGAGAGCCTTTGGAGCAGCTATGGGTCAGGTATTCATATTCCTCCCCCCTTAACTGCACCAGGTCCAGTATCTCGGCCCGCCGGGCCAGCATGTCCGTCCAGTCGGGTTTTATGCTTTTAAAACCGTTTTTTTGAAAGCCGGCCAGTCTGGCCCTGATGCCTTCCACATCCCAGTTACGTTCCGTGAGCCGGGTCAGCCGGTCTTCCCATTTGGCTTTTGGGTCCATGATATCTCATTCTCCCTGTTTGCTCCGCCATCCTTGATGAGGCTATTGCTCGCAAAAAGGTCCATCTCCATAGGGCCGGTCCGTACAGTCCGCTATCGGTCAATGGGCGGGATTTTCCCTGTAAGTTATCACAAAATGCGGCTTGAATGATGGCCGAAAATAACTATCCGCGAAAGGCTTTCGAGTTAAGCATTCCCCAAAAAGAAGCCGGGAGCCACAAGGCTCCCGGCTTAGCTTTTCACTGGATGCTCAGGACGTCAGAGACTTGACCGGCTCTCAGTACGCCTCCTCATAATCCAAGTCCTCCTGGGTGATCTTGTGGGAAAAGAACTTATAGGCCCAGGCCTGATAGATGATTACGATGGGCACCATGACCAGGGCCACCCCCAGCATGATTTTCAGGGTCAGGGGTGTGGAAGCCGAGTTGGACACGGTCATGGAGAATTTCGGATCCAGGCTGGAGGGCAACAGGTTGGGATACAGGCCTATCACCCCGAAAAGGGTGCAGGTCAGTATGGTCAGGCCGGATGAGAACCAGGCCTTCCAATAGCCGCCGTCCGCCGTGAACTTGCGGGCCCCCAAAAGCCCGGCCACCGTCAAAAGCGGGATTACAAACAAAAGCGGCATGTCCAGATAGTTGCCGTAAAGCTTGGTGGCAAAGGCGGTCCAGACCAAAAAGGCCGCGGCCACTATCAGGAGCGGCAGCCACACCTTGGCCGCGAAAGCTCCGGCCCGCTCATGCACCTCGCCTTCGCTTTTCACCGCCAGCCACAGGGCGCCGTGGTGCAAAAAGAGCAGCACAAACAAGACTCCCCCGGCCAGGCCGTAGGGGTTTAGAAGTGTGAAAAGGTTGCCTTGCAGCACGCCGTCGGCGTCAATGGGTATGCCCTGGAAGATGTTTCCAAAAGCCACACCGAACAAAAGCGCGGGTAGGGCGCTGCCGATGAAAAGGCATGCGTCCCAGATTTTGCGCCAGCCCGCAAAATCCTCCTTGCCCCGGAATTCAAAAGCCACCCCGCGCAGAATCAGGGCAAACAATATGAGCATCAATGGAGTGTATAAGGAACTGAACATCACGGCATAGGTGCCCGGGAAAGCGGCGAAGGTGACGCCGCCCGCCGTTATCAGCCATACCTCATTGCCGTTCCAAAACGGCCCCATGGCGTTGTACATGATGCGGCGTTCGCGGTCGTCTCTGGCCAGAAAAGGCGCTAATGTGCCCAGGCCCAGGTCAAAGCCGTCCAAGGTGAAATAAACCGCCCACAGTACGCCCCAAAGCATGAACCAGGTAGTTTCTAGCATTGGTCCACCTCCTTTAAGCCTTTTCGGGCTCTGGACCCTTGCGGGCGTGTTTGATGATTAGATAGTAAGCCGCCAGGCCAAGCAGGCCGTACACCACTATGAAGGCCGCCAGGGATATGCCCACCTGGGACGCTGCGATGGGGCTCACCGCGTCCTTGGTGCGCATTATGCCGTATACGATCCAGGGCTGCCTGCCCACCTCCGCAACTATCCAGCCTGCCTGTATGGCTATGAGCGGCAAGGGGATGGAATACAGCATTATCTTCAAGAACAGCGGGTTTTCCTTGATTTTGTCGCGGATGAACCAGCCCCATATGGTCAGCGCCATGAACAGCATGCCCAGGCCCACCATGATTCTGAAAGCGGCGAAGGTGAGCAGCACCGGCGGGCGGTCCTCTTTGGGCCATTCCCTGAGGCCCTTGACCTCCGCATCCGGATCATGGAATGCCAGCAGGCTCAGGGCGGAGGGCAGGGGGAGTATTTCAACCAGGTTTTTTCCGTTTTCTTCATCCGGAATGGAGAACATATAAATGGGTGCGTTCTTCTTGGTCTCCCAGTGGGATTCCATGGCCGCCAGCTTGGTGGGCTGGGTCTCGGCCACTTCCGAGCCGTTGTAGTGCCCTTGCACCACCTCGAAAATGGAGAACACCAGCGCAAAGCCCAGGGCCAGGCGGAAGGATTTATTGAACAGGCTGACTTCATTTTTTTTAAGCAGATGATAGGCGCTGACTCCCATCACGAAAAACGCTGCAAAGATGTAGGCTCCGCTCACGGTGTGGATGAACTCTATGAAGGCGAACTTCTGGGTGACCACATCAAAAAAGCTCGCCAGCTCCGCCCTGCCGGTGGCCTTATTGATCACATAACCCACCGGATGCTGCATCCAGGCATTGGCCGTGATGATCCAAAAGGCAGATACATTGGCCGCTATGGCCACGATCCAGATGCAGGCCGCATGGGCTTTGGGCGAAAGCCGGTTCCAGGAAAAAGCCCAGATCGCTATGAAGGTGGACTCCAGGAAAAAAGCCACCGTGGCTTCCACGGCCAAAAGCGATCCGAAAATATCACCCACATAGGCTGAGTAGCGCGACCAGTTGGTCCCGAACTGGAACTCAAGGGTTATCCCGGTGACCACACCGATGGCAAAGTTAATAAGGAATATGCGCCCCCAGAACTTGGCGGCGCGCTTATAGTCTTTGTCTCCGCTGGCGGCGTATTTTGTCTCCATGATTGCAATCAGGATGGATATGCCCAAGGTTA
Source organism: Desulfarculaceae bacterium (assembly GCA_963675675.1). Taxonomy (GTDB): domain Bacteria; phylum Desulfobacterota; class Desulfarculia; order Desulfarculales; family Desulfarculaceae; genus Dethiosulfatarculus. The sequence continues at coordinate 3,142,205 of OY776512.1, read as the reverse complement.
GCGGTACAAAGAGAAAATGAAAGAAAGTGGCTGCCGCAAACTGCAGCCGGGAAAGCATTAAAACATCCATAGACCTAACCTCCTTTAGGTATATGTTGCCCTAAATACTTAAAAATGCCAAGAGATAATATTAATAATGATTACTATTATCTAATAGGTTCTTATTGCAGGATTTTTTTGGGCTGAAAACTCGGCTATGGTGGCAGTGGTTAAACGTCCATGGCTGAAAAGCGAAAAAGCGGGGTTGCCGCCGCCCAGGGCTTTGCGCTCCCCGGGGCTGAGGACATGGCCCAGATTGCTTAAAGCCCATAGGGCCAATCCTTTGGTCTGGGGGTCTTGCGAGTCAAGCAAAGGGGTCAGATAGTCAGCCGCGCCGCGCGCAATCAGCGCGGCCGGGTCAACCTGGGCCACCCGGCCCAGAGCCCATATCACCCCTTGATTCAGCGGGGGGAATTCCAGGTAACAGTGCCCGGGGCAAAGGTAGTTGAGCAGCAAATTGAGAAACTCCGCCCGCAGGCCTTCATGCCGGGCCAGGATTTCGCCCATGGCTTCGGGCAGACCCAGGCCCACCGCGCCGGACTCCTCGTTCAGCCCCCAGACGATGCGTCTAAGGATCTCGCGTCCCGACTCCGGATCACGCCCCGCCATGCGGGCGGTGCATTCGCCCAGGGCGCTGACCGCAAGCCATTTGACACCCGGGTCGTGGGAGGCCACAGAGCCCAGCAAGGCCCGCACCGCGTAGCGCTCCTCAAGTCCGGACATATCCGCGCTGCCAGCCCGCAGCCGGGCCATTATCTCCTTTTTAGTCTGGCGGTAGTTCACCTTGCCGCATCCCGTTATGGAGTCATGCAGTTGACTTCCGAATGCCGCGCCGGGGACGGAGTTCAAATCCGGCTATACCCCCTTGTCCCGGTGTACATTGTAGAATATCGAGTAAAACACCGGCACTATGACCAGGGTGAGTATGGTGGCAAAACCCAGGCCGAACATGATGGTCACGGCCATGGAGATGAAAAACGCATCGGCCAAAAGCGGAATCATGCCCAAGATGGTGGTGAGCGCGGCCATTGATACCGGGATCACACGGCTGACCCCCGAATCCACCACCGCCTGGAATGGCGGCTTGCCCATTTTAAGTTCCAGGGTTATCTGGTCTATAAGCACGATGGCGTTTTTGATCAGCATGCCGGCCAGGCTCATAAGGCCCAACATGGCCATGAAGCCAAAGGGCTGGTTAAACATCAAAAGACCGGTGGTGACCCCTATGATGGCCAGCGGCACGCACAGCCAGATGATCAGGGTTTTCTTGATCGAATTGAACAACACGATGCACAACAGGATCATGATACCGAAAAAGACGGGCACCGAGGCCCCCAGGCTGCTGATGGCCCTGGCCGAGTCTTCGGCCTCGCCGCCCCAGGAGATGTAGTAGCCGGGCATGCCCTTTAATGGTATCAGGTCGTTGTCCTTCACCGCTATGGTGTCGGCCGTGAATTTATCCGGCGGCACCTCCTCGCCCAAATAGGTCTTGGTGTCCACGCCCAGCGCCAGTTCAACAAGCGGTTTTACGTGTTTCAAAAGGTCTGAGGCCAAGCCCTCCCTGGGATCGGCGTGAAAGCGGACCATCATGCGCCGGTCCCTGCGCCAGATATAGGGGTCTTCATAGGTCACGTCGAACCGGGTGATCACCTGCTCCAGGGGCATCATCTTTTGGGCCACCGGGCTCCATATCGGGATGGAGCCAAGGTTGTCCATGTCGGTGCGTTCGGATTCGGGCGAGCGGGCCACAATGGGCAAAAGCTCGTCTTTTTCGCGGTAAACACCGGCCTGGGTGCCTTCCAGGCCAGCTTGCAGGGCTTGGGCGACATCGGGCCGCTCTATGCCCGCCCGGCGGGCCTGGGTCTCGGCCATGCGGGGCCTGAGGACTTTGATCTTCCCGCGCCACTCGTTGCGCACCGCTTTGGCTCTGGGGCTGGGACTATTTTGATAAATGGCCTCCACCTTGTCAGACAGATCACGCAGAACCTTGGGGTCCGGGCCTATTATGCGCAGCTGCAGCTTTCCCCCGGTGCTGGGGCCCAGGGCGACATGACGCACGTTGATCATGGCTTGGGGCAGCATCTTCGCCAAATCGTTTTGCAGATCGTCGGACAGCTTGGCGATTTTGGAGTACTCCTTCACCCCGACCAGTATTTGCCCGAAGCTGGGATAGGTGTACTCCGGATTGTAGGTGAGCATGAAACGGATCTGCCCTCCGCCTATGGTGGTGGTGGTCTGGGTGACGCCTTCGCGGGATATAATCTCCTTTTGGGCGCCTGCCAGCATGTCCCTGGTTTCATTTATGTGAGTGCCTTCAGGGAACCAGAAATCGACGTAGAACATGGGTGTGGTGGCGTTCGGGAAAAAGCTGTTTTTTACATACCTGAATCCAAATAAGGAAACGGCGAATATAACCACTACCGCAGCCACCGTGACCCAGCGGGCGTTGATGCAGGCGATTAGAAGTTTTTTATAAAGCTGGAAAATCTTCCCGGCATACGGGTCTTTGGTTTCTTCTCCATCTGCTCCACCGGTCTTTTTGGTCTTCAAAAAGGCGCGGCAAAAAAGCGGGGTCGTGGTGACCGCGGTCACCCAGCTTAAGCCCAGGGAAATCATGATAACCGTGAACAGGGTGCGGCAGTATTCACCGGTGGCGTCGTCGGAGGTCCCGATAGAGGCAAAGGCGGTGATGGCGATGGCGGTGGCCCCCAATAACGGCACTCCGGTCTGGCCCACCACCTCCTTGGCCGCCTGCAGCGCCTTCATGCCCTGGGACATCTTAACCCGCATGCCGTCCGTGACTACGATGGCGTTATCCACCAGCATGCCCAGGGCGATAACCAGGGCCCCCAAAGAGACCCGTTCCAAGGTGGTGGCGTAGAGCAGCATGAATATGAAGGTGCCGAGGATGGTGATAAGCAGCACCGCACCGATGATCAAGCCGCTTCTTAGCCCCATGAAGATGAGCAGCACCACCACAACAATGGCTATGGCCTCAAGCAGGCTGATCACAAATCCGCCGATGGCGGTTTCCACGGCATCGGTTTGCAGATAGACCGGGTTCAGCTCCATTCCAATGGGTTTTTGGCTCTCCAGCTCCTTGAAGCGTTTGTCCAAAGACTTGCCCATTTTCATCACATCCCCGCCCAGTATGGTGGAGATGCCCAGGCCTATGGCGGGCTGGCCATTGAAATACATCAGGTTCCGGGGCGGGTCTATGTAACCCCGTTTGATATCAGCCACATCGCGCAGAAAAACCAGGCTGGCGGAGCCTTGCCCGCTGCCCTTTATGAGTAAATCCCCCATATCCTCGACGGTCTTGAACTCCCCGGTGGGGTTGACCGGTATGTATTCATTTCCCAAGGTCAGATTGCCGGATGCGGCCGGCAGATTCTTGGCCCCCAAGGCGGCGTAAATCTGCTGCTGGCTTACGCCCAGTTCCATCATCTTGTCGCGCCGCATCTCCACATAAATGATTTCTTTTTGCTCACCATATAGGACGATGCGCTTTACGTCATCCGCCTTCAAAAGCTCACGCTGCAGCATCTTGGCGTATTCGTACATCTCTTTGTAGGTGTATCCCTCGCCGGTAATGGCCAGATACATGCCATACACGTCGCCGAAGTCGTCGCCCACCAGGGACGGACCCGCCCCGGGAGGCAGCTGGCGCTGATAGTCTCCCACCTTGCGGCGCAGCTCATCCCAGACCTGAGGCAGGGACTGTTTGTCGAATTGGTCCTTTATCCGCACCTTGACGATGGAAAGCCCCCGGGAGGAGCGGGATTCCACCCAAAGCAGCTGACCCAGCTCCTGGACCGCCTTTTCAATGACATTGGTCACTTCCTCCTGCACTTCCATGGCTGAAGCGCCGGGATAGGTAGTGGTGACTGTGGCCTCCTTGATGGTGAATTCCGGGTCTTCCAGCCGGCTGAGGCTGTCAAAAGCGTACATGCCCACCGCAACCAAAAGAATAGTAACCACCCAGGTGACCACGCTTTTTTTCATGCTAAGTTCCGCAATGTTCATGACGGCAACTCCTTAAGGCATCTTGTATTCGCTTACCGTCATTCCCTCGCGCAACTTGCTCATTCCCGCTACGGCGATGGTTTCACCGAATTTCAGGCCCGATTTGATGAATATCCGGTCCTTGCCCGTAAGCTTTCCGGTTTCCACTTGGCGCTTGCTCACCTTCATGGCCTTTTTATCTATCACCCAGATATAGGGCGTATTGTCATTGGCACCCATAACCGCAATGGCCGGGATGACCACGTGGGAGCCCTTGTCGGTTTTGTCTGGCGGCGTTGCAAGCACTTCCATGGTCATGCCGGGAAGGATATTCACCCCATAGGGACGGTTCATCACCAGGGTGACCCGGTAGGTCTGGGTTTTGGAATCCGCCTCGGTGGCGAATTCCTTGAGGCGAAGGGGAAACACCATGCCCGGATTGGCAGGCACCGTGCCTGTCGCGACCACCTCGCCCTTTCGAACCTCGCCCATTCTGGATATCAGGTTCTCGGGCAGATCGACCAAAACCTCCACCTTGGAGATATCCTGCAGGCTCAAGATTGACTGTTTGGCCTGCACATATTCGTGCTGCTCCACAAACCTTTTTGCCACCACCCCGGAAAAGGGCGCCACCATATTGGTGTCATCGAGGGCGTCCTGGGCCCGGTCCCGGCTGGCCTCCAGAGCCTTGAGGTTGGCTTCCTGGGCCTGGATGTCTTCCATCCGGGCGCCTTTTTGACCTTTGGCCAGATTCTCTTCGGCGGTGCGCAGTTTGGCCAGGTAGGCGTCGTGACTGGCTTGGGCCTGGTCCACCCGGGCCTTTGCCACCGCACCTCTTTCCAAAAGGCGTTTCATGCGGCCCAGGTTGGTTTTGGATTCTTCATAGGAGGATTTGGCCGAGGCTAGTTGGGATTTCAGGATGACTATATCCTCAGGACGGGCTCCGGTTTTCATGGCTGCGAGCTGGGCCTTTGCTTCGGCCAGTTTGCCTTTGATCCCGGCCAGGTCGCTTTCGAAATTCCGAGGATCGATGCGGGCCAAAAGATCGCCCTTTTTGACCTCCATGCCTTCTTTGATCTTCAGCTCCAACAGCGGGCCCGAGACCTGGAAGGACATGTCGGTGCGGCGGCTGGCCCTCACGGTGCCGGGGAATTTGCGTTCCACTCCACCGTTGTATCTTTCGATGGTGAGCATTTTCACCGGGCGGACCGGAGGCTCTGGTTTTTTCTCCGGTTCCTGGCTGCAGCCCAAAGCGAATAAAAGAGCAGCGCATATGGCGGTGCTAAACAAATTACGCATCATCGGTTTGGCTGTAGTCATCCTTTTCCCCTATCCGAATAAGTGCAACCCATAATCTGAAATATGGCAGCCGCCAAAGGCGGAGGCGCCTAAAAAAACCGGCTTATATTAATTTCAATGGTAGCCTAAGCGGCAGGTGCAATCCAGTAAGACCTTGCTCTTTATGTCTTTTTGTTACACCCAAAAGCAGGCAATTTGTGCGCCCGCATAGGAGCAAATGCCATTTACAGGCTGATCTGTGAGGAATTGATGGTTTTTGGCTTGATGTTCTGCTTGATTGAACCTTGCGGGAACGGGCTTGCCCGCCGCGGGCCGGGGCGTTTGAGCCATTGAACACCCCGGATGGGCAAGCAGCCCAAAACCGGAAAACTCAAACGCCGCTCTCCCCCTGGTTTTGCCGGTCTATTATTTTTGCGGCCAATTCCGCCGGACTCATGCGGCTGAGCTGGGCTTGGGTTTCCAGCATCTCCATGGCCTCTTTTTCACTGAGACCCTGGTTGTCCATGAAGTTGCCCACCGCCCGGCTGATGTATTTGCGGTCGATAAGTTCCTTTTTGAGATCAACCAGCTGGCGTTCCAAGGTGGTTTCTTTTTGATAGGTGAGGTAGGCAAGCTCCAGGGCCGGCCCCAATACGGCCGCATCCAAAGGCTTCACCAGATAGGCGTAAACCCCGGCATCGGCTGCTTTGGCGGCCAGCTTCTGATTCGGCTCACGGGTGGTGATCACGATTGGCAGCCGGCCGGCCTGGTTCATGCGGCGTACGGCATCCAAGCCCGCAAGGCCTTTTGAGTCCAGATCCATCAGCACCATGTCGGGGCTCAGCTCACTGCTTTTGAGTAAAGCCTGCCCGGCGTCGTTCACCTGTGCCACAACCTGGTGCCCCAATTCGTTCAAGATCACGCTGAAGGGCTTTGTTTGCTCATGGTTGCTGCTGCCAATAATCAAGACTCTGAGATGCATGTATTTTCCCCCCTAATATGATGATCATGCACCATGCGCCGGTTTGGCCCCACACTCCATCTGATTCAGGTGGTCTATTTCCCTGGCCGGGACAAAAAGCTCGACCTTGAGCCCGGGATGCGCATTTGTCAAATCCATGCGCCCTCCAAGATCATAGAGCGCCACCGCCTGGGCCACCTTCAGACCGGCGCCTGCATCCCGCTCCAGGTCAAAGCCGGGCGCCAGGCCGGGTCCCCAATCCCGCACCCGGAGATAAAGCTGATCCTGCCGCCACCCGCTATTCAGTTCCAGACCGCTTTGCAGCAGGCTGGCTGCACCATGCTCAAGAGCGTTATCAAAGACCTCATACAGCCAAAGGGCCAAAGGCGACGCCAGTCTGAGGCTCAAGTCCAAATCCGGCAGATCCGTGGTTGAAACCCGGACTGCTTCCCCCGGATTTTGGGCGCGTTGCCAAACCTCGCGGCACAAACCTCTGAGATTCATGTCGCCCACTGGTCCGGCACGGTGACTGTAGACCGCGCTCAAAGCCGCTATGCGCCTTTCCATGGAATGGGCGAGCTCCAAGGGATCAGAGGCAAAACCGGCTCTTAGGGCAAGTAAATTGGCGACCGTGGCCAGATCGTTTTTGCATCGGTGGCACAGAATCCGCACCACATGATCCATGGGATCTGCAGCCTCGGACCCGGCAACGGCGCGCTGGGAAGGGTTATGGTGCTTGAAACTTTCTCGGCCCATGTTATTTCAAGGCGCCGCAATGGGGGCGCCTGGCTTTTGTTCCTTAAATGAGCCAGTTACGGCTACACTGCCTCCACGCTCTGCACTTCCGGAACGTATTGTTTGACTACCTTTTCAATCCCCATCTTAAGGGTCATCTGGCTCATGGGGCAACCGCCGCAGGCTCCCTGCAGCTTAACCTTAACGATTTTATCAGGAGTAATTTCAATCAGTTCCACATCACCGCCATCGCGCTGCAATGCGGGACGGATTTTCTCTAATGCCGCTTTTACTTTTTCTTCCACGTCTTGCCTCCTTAGGTGGTGGTCCGCAGCCTTGAATCTAGAAAGCTAACACAGGTGGCGGGGCGCTGCTAGTCCAAACCTTTTCCGGTCAAACGGGTCAGGGCTTCCACATACCGGTCCCGGGTGCCGTCAATAATATTCTGGGGCAGCCCGGGCGCCGGCGGCTGTTTGTTAAAGCCGATCTCCAAAAGATAATCCCGCACAAACTGCTTGTCGAAGCTTTTCTGGCCCTTGCCGGGCTCATATGCGTCAGCCGGCCAAAAGCGGCTGGAGTCCGGAGTGAGCACCTCATCGATCAGCAGGAGCTCATCGCCGTGGAATCCGAACTCGAACTTGGTGTCCGCCACGATGATTCCGGCCTGGGCCGCCATATCCCGTCCGCGGGAATAGATATCCAGGCTCACCCGGCAAACCTTGTCGGCCAGCTCCCGGCCCAGGATGCCGGCGGCCTGGTCCAGGTCTATGTTCTCGTCGTGATCGCCGATCTCGGCCTTGGTGCTGGGGGTGAAAAGCGGCTGCTCCAGCTTGGCGCTTTCCAACAGCCCCTGGGGAAGTTCATGCCCGCAGACCTTGCCCGTGGCCTGATAATCCTTCCAGCCGCTGCCCGTGATGTAGCCCCGCACAATGGCTTCCACCGGCAGGGGCTTACACTTTTTGACCAGCATGGAGCGGCCCTCGAGCTGGTCTTGGTATTTGTGCAGCTCTTTAGGGAAATCAGCCACTTCATGGGCCACCAGGTGGCTGGGGATGATGTCCGACACCTTCTCGTACCAATAAAGGGTGATCTGGTTCAGCACCTTGCCCTTGTCGGGTATGGGGTCTGGCATGACGACGTCAAAAGCCGATAGCCGGTCTGTGACCACGATCAGCAGGTGTTCGCCCAGATCATACATGTCACGGACTTTTCCCCTGCCCAGCAGAGGCGCTTCTGGAATATTGGTCTCCAATACTGCGGACACGATTGCAAACGCTCCTTGATCAAGCAGCCCTTGGCGGGCGTTTTCAGCATTTTGTGGCATCAGCCCATGCTGCGGATTTTACAATGCCCCTAACATATCACACCATCCGGGTAAGGCAAGCCGCAAGCTAGGCAAAATAGCCCGGGCCCGGCCTATTCGCTGGAAATGGGCACCGTCACCTTGATATAGCGTTTGTTGGGTATGCCTTGGAACTGATACACCACAATGGTTTTGGTTTTTTTGCCGTCGGTGAAACGGGCGTTTTTCAAGGTGACGGTGTATCCGATTCCTATGCGCTCCCGGGGCGGAGCGGGGGCTTTCAGGTCGCGGACCTCAAGATATAACAGCCAGTCTTTCACATAATGATGCCCGCGCCAGACCGCCGCCAGACCCGGGCCTGAAGGGCGGCAGCCGGTTTCATCAAAGGCCGCCTCCATGACCGGATAATCGCTGGCAAAGCAAAGCAGGCTCCCATCCGCGTAGTTGACGGCATACCCCCGGATAGAGGCCACTGCCGCCTCTCCGCCGCCGCCGGAGCTCTTGCCCAGTTTTTGAGGTTTGTCGCTGGGGGGGAGAAGCTTGATGGGCTGAATCCGTTTGCCGTTCCAGCCCGTGGCCTGGGGGTCGGTTCTTTGGGGAGCCCAGCCCCATTTCCCCTTGAAGGAGTTGCAGTCTTTGCTCATGGTAAAGCGGAACCATCCTCCGCTATTACCGTCGGCGCGCTCCCATTGACCGGTTATGCTGTCAGCCTCCACTTCGGCGATGACGATGCGTCCGCCCTGGTAAGCGCCGTCCACCTTGTCGCCCTGCTGTCTCAAGGCCAGCATGCCCCAGTTGGAGTCCCAGCGCCCCCCCCAATTGCATGCGGCCGAGGAGGAGCCGGCTGCAGTCAATAAAGCGATGGACAAGATCGCAACCCAGGTTGCGGCGGGTTTGAGCATAAGTAACCTCCCGGACAAGGCGCATAAAAAAACCTGCTTGACGCCAGGCGCTTGCTGGCTTATGCAATGACTGAGCAGAACTTATAAGCCAACCTACCACGATTCGGGTTGTTTTTTCATTTGGGATTTTCGCATTATGCCGCAAGTGGTCATCAGACAAGTTTCAGCTAAAGATCTGGACGCCTGCCACCGCATCGAGTCGGCCAGCTTCGAGCCGGAGGAAGCGGCCAGCCTTGAGCGCATCGCCATACGAATCAAGGATTATCCCCAGGGCTTTTGGGTGGCGGAGCTGGATGGCCGGCTGGTGGGCCATATAAACAGCGGGGCCACTGATTCGGATGATATCAGTGACGAGGAGTTCAAGGCCCTTATCGGCCATGACCCGGAAGGCCGCAATCAGGTTGTTTTCTCGCTGGCCGTGCTGCCAGCCCAGCGCGAAAAGGGAATAGCCCGGGCTCTTTTGGAGCGTTACATCACCGAGAGCCGCAAGGCCGCAAAGCATTCAGTCCTGCTGTTATGTAAAGAAGAGCTCTTGGAGTATTACAGCCGTTTTGGTTTTGAAAACCGGGGTCTGTCGGCTTCCACCCACGGCGGCGCGGCCTGGTATGAGATGGTTTTGCGCTTGATTTAGCCCGCATGGGCACACAGGTGATTCGGTCCTGCCTTCCTTGGTGGGCTTAAGCTTGGCGGCGGGAGGCCGGCTGAACCTATCCGGGCTCTATCTGGAAAATCCGGTCCAGCTTCATAATCTGGAATAAGAATTTAAGATCATCGTTGAGGTTGATAATAGTCACCTCGCCGCTGCGCAGGGTCATTGACTTCAGAAAAGAAAGCAGTTTTCCTATTCCGGTGCTGCCGATAAAGGAAAGCTTTTTCAGGTCCAAAATGACTTTGGGGTTTGGGGGCAGGTCCAGATCGGAAGTTCTCACCCCGAACATGGCCGCGCCTTGAGAATCCATGCGGCCGCAAATTTGGATGACAGTCTGGTTTTTTTCTTGCTCAACACTGATTTCCATTCCCGGTAGCCTTTCTCAGACCAGATACACGGCTGGGGATGGCCCCGCCCCTGTTAACCTCCTGGATTAAAAAACCTTACCGCTTGATATTCTATCATATCGGGTCCGGTGTGTGGTTCGTTCTATACGCACGGCCTTTCTTTTTTTGGGGGCACATGATCAGACCGGGTGCATTTACTGCGGCCCATGCCAAATTGCGGGCCGGAATGCAAGGGCGGTATCTCCTGTGCCGGCTATATCAATTGGCCGCCGGGGCGCTCTGGGTGGAGCTTTTCATCTTTTTTTCGAGCTGATCAATCCGCATGGCGGCCCAGGGGTGGCCCTTGGCCAGCCTGGCAAAGCTCTGGGCGTCGGCCAGGGCTTCGGGCAGCTTGTTCATGCGTTCATATATCCGGGAGCGGTTGAAATATGGAGAGGGGTAATCTGGATTCAGCTCAATGGAGCGGGTGAACTGGTCCATGGCTTTGTTCAGATCGCCCATTACCTCGTAGGCGTTGCCCCGGGAATTGTAGACCTGGGGCGGGGGGGCTCCCAGCTGCAGGGCCTTGTCAAAATCCGCCAATGCGGCAGGCAGGCTCTTGGCCTTGCTGTAGGCAATGGCCCGGTTAAGGTAGGCCCCGTAAAAATCCACATCCAGGGCTATGGCGTTGGTGTATTCCAGAATGGCCTGGCTGAGCTTGCCCTGCATGGACAAGACGTCCGCCTTGGCCACGTGTATTTCGGGATTGTCGGAATTGAAACCGATGGCGATATCCATGTGGCGCAGGGCCGATTCGGGCTTGCCCATGCGCACGTAAGCCAGCCCTATATTCAGGTGTATCTGCGACTTGTCCTTATCATTCATGGCCGTGCCGACCAGGGATTTTTCCCATAACGATACGGCGGTGGCATAGTCTTCGTTTCCAAAGGCCTTATAGGCCGCCCGCAGATCAGGTGTGTCCAGGGCCCAAACCGGGGCCGCCGCCAGTGCAAACACCATGGTCAAAATGCTAATGATCACTTTGAATTTCATACCAGCCTCCTTAGCTGCCGTATTATCTCCCATTACCGAGCATATGTCATTACCCCGGCATTTGACAATAGCGCCACAGCCACCGTATATTTCAGTCCTTAATTAATTGGGAGAGCTGCCATGCATATCAGTGACTTCGAGGCCCGGGATCAAAAAGACCTGCTGCCCGTATCCCGCGCGGGACTGTTTTACCGCTGCCTGGGCTGCGGCGCGGAGTTGGAGATAGATGAGCTGCATTACACCTGCCCGGACTGCGGTTCGGTGCTGCTCATAGAGGACCGCAATTTTGATGAACTGAAACAAAAACCCGGCTCCCATTGGCGGCGTTTGTTCGACCTCCGGCGCATGCTCAACGACACCGCGCTGAAAGGCATTTTCCGCTACCAGGAGATCATGGCTCCGGTGATTCCGCCTTCCAGCGTGGTCTATCTGGGTGAAGGCCACACACCCTTGGTGAAGGCCTGTGCCAAGCTGCGGGACCAGGTGGGCGTGGAGTTCAGCTTTAAAAATGACGGTCAAAACCCTTCGGCCTCGTTCAAGGACCGGGGCATGGCCACGGCCTTGAGCTTTTTGAACTACATGATCAAGGAAAAGGGGGTGGACCGCATCTTGAGTGTATGCGCCTCCACCGGCGACACCTCGGCCGCGGCGGCGCTGTACGCCTCTTACCTGGCCCCCCAGGTGGCCAGCGCGGTGCTTTTGCCCCAGGGCAAGGTGACCCCGCAGCAGCTTGCCCAGCCTTTGGGGGCCGGTGCGGCGGTCTTTGAAGTGCCCGGGGTGTTTGACGACTGCATGAAAGTGGTGGAATACCTGGCGGACAATTACCAGGTGGCCCTGCTTAATTCCAAGAACGCCTGGCGCATATTGGGCCAGCAATCCTATTCATTTGAAATAGCCCAGGATCTGGATTATGACCTGAGCGGCCTGGCGGTTTTGGTCCCCGTCGGCAATGCGGGCAACATCTCGGCCGTCATGAGCGGCTTCATGAAGCTGTATGATCTGGGCATTATCACCAGCCTGCCCAAGGTGGTGGGGGTGCAGAGCCATCATGCCGACCCGGTGTTCCGTTATTACCAGGAGTCTGATAAGAATAAGCGGGTGTGGAAACCGGTCAGGGTGACTGCGTCGGTAGCCCAGGCCGCCATGATTGGCAATCCGGTTTCCATGCCCCGGGTGATAGAGCTGGCTCTCAAATACAACAGCCTGGCCGGATTTGACGCGGTCTGCGTGGTGCAGGTCACTGAGCAGGAGATCATGGATTGCATGCTGATCGCCAACCGGCACGGCCATGTGGTCTGCACCCAGGGCGGGGAATGCCTGGCTGGGCTCAAGCAGGCATTGGCCGAAGGGGTGATTGATCCATCCGAACGGGCTATTTTGGACGCCACCGCCCATCACCTTAAGTTCATCGGTTTCCAGCAGATGTATTTTGAAAACAGCTTCCCGCCGGATTTTGGCGTGATTCCCAAGCCGGAGCTGGTCAACCTGCCAAAGCTCGCGGCGCCGGAAAAACTTGACGAACTGCCCGGGCCGGGCAAACAGCTTTCCGAGCTGGCCTTTGAGCGCTTTGTACGGGTCACCGCCCGGGACATAGCCTCCCGCCTGGGCCTTAAGGAGCAATAGATGAGTGTATTGGATGGCGATCCGCTGCGGAATGATGCGTATTGTTTTGCCTGCGGCCAGGAAAATCCCCACGGACTGGCCATGCGGGTGCAGTTCAACTCCGAAGGGTCTTACTGCAATATAAACCTGGCCAAGCATTATCAGGGCTGGACCGGCATCGCCCATGGCGGCATCATATGCACCCTTTTGGATGAGATTATGGCCTACGCCGTGCTCAAGAAAATAGGCCAGGGGGTCACCGTGAACCTGAAAAGCCGCTTCAGAAAGCCGGTGCCCCTGGATAAGGAGCTGTTGGTCAAGGGCCAGGTGGTATCCTACAAGGGACGCAGGGCGGAGGCCAGGGCCACCATCGCAATGGCCGGAGACGGCGCCGTTCTGGCTGAGGGCGAGGCAACCTGGCTGATCCAGCTTGATAAAGAGGGCAAGCCGGTGGAGTTCAAGTTTTGAATCACCTCCTTTTGACCGTGGGCAAGCCCAAGGCCGGCTACATAGCCGAGGGCCTGGCCGATTACCTAAAGCGTCTCAAACACTTCGGGGGATGCTCTCATCAGGTGGTCAAGCCGGAGCGGGCGGTCAAAAACAGTGATCCCAAAGCTCTGATGGCGGCCGAGGGCCAGCGGCTTTTGGCCAGGCTGAAACCCCGCGACGCGGTGTGGTCTTTGGACCGGAAAGGCAAGGCGCTCAGTTCCGAAGGCTGGGCCCAAAGCCTGGACCAAGCCCGGCTGGACGGTACATCCCGCCTGGTGCTGATCATAGGCGGGGCCGAGGGCCTGGACCCGGCGGTGCTGGAGCGCTCCAGCCTGACCCTGAGTCTGAGCCCCGTGGTCATGGCCCATGAAATCGCCGCCCTGGTCTGCCTGGAACAGCTATACCGGGCACACACCATATTGGCCGGTTTGCCCTATCACCGGGGGGATGCTGAATGATCCCGCCGTGGTTTTTCCGGCGCTTGTCAGGTCTTGCTCAGGTAGGGAATTGGTAATCATGCTGGGGCCTTTGATAAAATTCATACTGGGCGTCGTCAGCTTTCTATTCACCGGAGCCTGCTTTTATTTTCTTTATTTGGGCTTCGGCGTCTGGGGCACCCTGCTGGTGGTTTTGGCGGCGGCCCTGGTGGTGTATCTGCTGATCCGGTTCGGCGGAACTCCTGAACCCGAAGGAGGCTGGTGGCTGGTCCGGGTGCGTCTGAAAAACTCAAGCCCCATAAGGGATGAAGGCAGCATGAGTCTCAGCACCGCCATACGCTGCAATGAGCCCATGCTGGAGCCCATGCTGGAGCAAAAGGCGGCTTTTTTGCTGGACCGTCAGATGTTCAGCGTCACCGGGGGGGATAAGGCGGCCTACCGGGCCCACTTTGAAGCCGGGGTTCTGGATCAGGAAGCCTGGCTGAACAGCCTGGGCCAAGACCCATCCCGTGCCCGTAAAAACCATCCGGGCTATGTGCACTATCTAAGCGCGGATATTAGCCGCAAGGGCGAGCCCTGCTGGCAGGCCTTGGCCAGCCTGGAGCGGGCGGGCCGGGAGTTGCAACCCCAGCTGGACGGGCTTTTGGCCGCAGTGTTTGATTGCCTGGGCCGGGGTGAAACCAAAGCTGAAGTGGAGATAGCGGTCCGGGAGCATCAATATGCGGAGCTGCTCAAGGAACACTTTGCAGACGGCCAACCTTAAAGAATGAAGACATCATGATAGAAATGCTGCTTGAATCATTCGCCATGCTTTTTGTGACCCTGAACCCGGTGAGCACCGCAGTGGTTTTTGCGGGTGCTTCAGCTTCGGAACCTGCGCCGGTCCGCAACCGGGTGGCGGTCAAATCGGTGCTGACCGCCTTTGGCATCCTTCTGGTTTTCGCCATTGGTGGCGATGATATTTTGCGCGCGGTGGGAGTGCGGCTTTTTGCTTTGAAAGTGGCCGGGGGCGTGATGCTGTTTCTGTTTGGGGTGGGCAAGGTCATGGGACCCAAAAAAGGACCGGATCAAGGCTCCTCATCCCGCCTGGAAGATCAGACCGTGTTTCCCCTGGCCATGCCCATTATGGCCGGACCGGCTTCCATCCTGACCATGGTGATACTGATCAAGCGGGTCCCGGGCGAGTACCTAATGCAGGGGCTGATCATCGGGATCATGGCCTTGATCATGCTCATCACCCTGGCTCTCCTTATGATAAGCGGCAAGGTGGCCAGATTCTTGGGTGATCAGGGCAATGAAATACTGAGCCGCATCCTGGGGCTCTTGCTGGCGGCTCTGGCCGTGGAGATGATTTTTGACGGCTTGGCCCTAAGCGGCATCGTCACACCTGGCTAATAGAAACCCGCGCCGCATTTCCCATAAATAAGTCGGCCCGCTAGAGTCAAGGACAGTTCAGCCTTGACTTATAGGACGCCATTTTCTTGGCGTCCTCCACCCGGTCTTTGGGGTGGGGATGGGTGGCGAAAAAGTAGGCCAGCTGGGAGGCATCTTCACGGGCGGCCAGCTTGCTCAAAAGCTCCACCGCGCCTTCCGCGCCGCCAAAGGCGCAGCGCATGAGCTTTACGGCATAGCGGTCCGCGCCGAATTCCTGGGACTGGGAAAACCTGCTTTCCAGACCATCGGCCGATTGGATGAATAATGATGCCAAGCTTTTGTTATCACTAAGAATATATGAAGTGATAATCTGCAGCAGCAGCCTGCGGCCCAGACCGCGGATGTGGTCGCGGTTTTCATAATGACCCAGTTCATGAGCCAGCACAAAGGCTGTTTGCTTTTGATCATCCAACAGCTTCAACAAACCGGTGAAGACTACGATATGCCCTCCGGGCAAGGCCACCGCGTTAACCATGGGGTCATCCACTATGTGCACCACGAACTTGCGCTCGGAAGGCTTCTGGCTGGCGGCCAGCCGGTCCAGGATGGCTTGCAGCTTCCGCTCCTCTGGGGTGCGCCTGTTATCCGCAATA
Organism: Desulfarculaceae bacterium; assembly: GCA_963675675.1. Lineage (GTDB taxonomy): Bacteria > Desulfobacterota > Desulfarculia > Desulfarculales > Desulfarculaceae > Dethiosulfatarculus. Next base: position 3,126,399 of record OY776512.1, on the reverse strand, counting down.
TTGGAAGCCAGATAGTCTCCCCATTTGCTCTCCCAGGACCAGGGGACCAAGGGCGCGGCCAAATCCACGGCAAACCCCAGCACCAGATATGCCCCGCCGATCATGATCAGCACCACAATGAGCAGGCTGAACAGGATGCGTAAGGGGTTTTTCCGGGACCGGTTCACCTGGTCCGGCGGGAGTTTTTTTTCAAATTCCATTTACTTTTTCAAATAGATGGCGGTGCGATAGGCGCATGCTTCCATGTATCCATGCCCTTGCCCGCCCGGGCTGCGGTGTTGGAGGTTTCCATGCGGGCGTTGATTATGAAAACCGCGCCCTTTTTGTTTCAGCCTGTCAAGACAGGCCCGGTGTTCCAGATAATCCATTTCAAGCGCTCCTCAGCGATTTGATGGCAATCCCCAGGCTGAGCAGATCATGCCCCACGGTTTCTTGCCAGAAGCGGGTCAGAAAAGCCAGGCCGGGCCGGGATTGAGCCAGGGTGAATCTGAGCCTTTTCAGCTGGCTTGGCTCCAAGCCCTTGGCCCGGGCCAGGCCCCTGATAAGCCCCAGGGGAAATTCCACTTCCGGCTTGCCCTGGCCGTGTCCGGCGCAGACCAGCCCTCCGGCCAGGGAGAGCCGGGGAGAAGCGATGGCCTCCAAAGGCTTATGGCATTCCACGCAGGCCGTGAGGTTCAGTCCATAGCCCAGCTCGCTAAGCAGCCGTAAACAGAAGATAAGCAGGGCGGAACCCAGCTCGGCCGGGATGCCGGCTGTGCACATGCGCTCCAGGGTGAGCATGGCCAAGTCATAAGCCCGCGCCTGGGAGTCCCAGGGGGCGGTGCTCCTCAAAAGGAGTTCCAGCACCGGAGCCGCGGCCATGAAACGGCGGTAGTCTTGCCGAAGCCCTATATGGGGCTCGATGAGCGCGGCGGACTCCAACAGCCACAGATCGCCTCCTTTGGCGGTCTGCCGCAGGTTCATCTCCAGCACCTGGGCATCAAGGATCAAACCGAAAAAGCGCTTTTTGCTGCGCTTGCCCCCCTTGGCCAAGACCGAAATCCGCCCATGATCCGGACTGAAGGCGTCTATGCGCGCATCGCTTTCATTCATCTCAGTGATACGCAGTATCAAGCCAGAGGTATTTATGAGCACAGGTGAAGACATGCCTAAATATGGCAGCATTCAAACCGCTGTACAAAGCAAAAAACTCCGGGGCCCTTATACAGAACCCCGGAGCCGGCTGTTGAATATCAAACTGGCGCTTAAGGTTTATTTCCCGAGAGCACCGCCAGGATTTTCACCGGCTGATCGTCTGCCGGGCGCAAGAGATGGGGCTGGCCGGAGTCGTAATATATGCTGTCGCCGGGCTCCAGAAGCACTATGTCATCGCCCACCACCGCCTCCATGCGGCCATCCAGCACATAGACGAACTCCTGGCCTGAATGGGTGGAAGGCTCCACATCCTTGCAGGCCGGAACCAGGGTGACCATCACCGGCTCCATGACCCTGTCCTTCTTGCCCGAAGCCAGGGATTCATAGGAATAACCGTAGCTGGTCTGGCGGGAGGCGGGAAAACGGCTGATATCCTCGCGCTGGGGCACCCGGACCACGGTATAGGGCACTATCTCGCCGCCGGCTATGAGCCTGCCAAAGCGCATGTCCAATGCCTTGCCCAGCTTGATCAAAACCCCCAGGGCCGGATTGGCCAAATCATCTTCTATCTGGCCCAGTTCGGCCACGCTTAGTCCGGTGCGTTTGGAAACGTCCTCCAGGGTGAGTTCCTTTTGCTCCCTGAAGCGCCGCACCCGCATTCCCAGGCTGGCCGGCGGCTCGGGTTCCGCATTTTCTTTGGCCAGTTCATCCACACTGGCCAAAAAATCGCTCTCCGCCCGGGTGTTCTGCGCAAACTGAGCAACCCGGCTTAGCCTTCTTTGGGGTCCCTTGCCGCCGTCATCCATAATTACCTCTCTGACTAGGTTCCGCGTGGGTTTTCTATTTGCAGCCCGGCATCCTGGGGGAATCGGGAATGCATATAGACAGTTGGATTAATTATCCCAAAGCCTGCAGCACCTTGTCCAGGCCTTCGGGAGTGTCGAAATTTAATACTGCGGTTTCCTTGGGCGCGGTTTTTTTGATCAGGCCGCTCAGCACGTTTTTGGGTCCGCATTCAATAAAGGTGTCCACCCCTTCAGCCAAAAGGGCCTCCACGGTCTGCACCCAGCGCACCGAACTGGTCAGCTGCTTGATAAGCTCACCCTTTATCAGCGCAGGGTCACCGGTGGGCTGTCCTGTGGTGTTGGGCGCATGCAGACAAACCGGTTCATGAAAATGGACCCCACCGATGGCTTCGGCCATCTCTTTTTGGGCCTCCGCCATAAAGGGGCTGTGCCAGGCTCCGGATACTTTCAAGGGTATGGCCTTGGCCCCGCGCTCCTTGGCCAAGAGCCCGGCCGACTTCACCGCGTCCCTGGCACCGGTGATTACGGTCTGCACCGGTGTGTTGAAGTTGGCCGGCTGCACCACGCCTTCAATTTCTTCTGTGAGGGCGGCTACTTCTTGGGGGGAAAGCCCCATTATGGCGCTCATGGCTCCAGGGTTTTTGCCCGCGTCGCGGTCCATCAATTTTCCGCGTAAGACAACCAGGCTCAGACAGTCTTCATAAGAGAGGGCTCCGCAGGCAGCCAGGGCTGGATACTCCCCCAGGCTGTGGCCGGCCACCGCATGAGGCTCGATCCCCTGATCCTTGATCGCGCTAAGGCAGATAAGGTCCAGGGCAACCAGGGCGGGCTGCAGATTGACGGTCTGAGTCAGCTCTTCCATGGGGCCTTCAAAACACAGCTTTTTTAAAGGAAGGCCGCTTTTGGTTTCAGCCAGGTCTAGAATACTCATGGCATCGGCGCTGGCTTCACAAAAAGCCTGGCCCATGCCTGCATACTGGGAACCCTGTCCGGGAAAGACCAACGCGATCTTGGCCATGAAGCAATTACCTCTGAATTTCGTTGTGGTTTGGTTCTGGCCGGGGGCCACCATGACAGCCCGGCATTATAGCCTAACTCTAACCAGGGTGCGGCACGGGTGTCAACGCCGGTATGTCTTCCCGGTTTGATTTGCTGTGGCGAAGATATACACCGGAGAGTCAAAATGACTATTTTTTATGCGCTTTAGCAAAAGACCTGGGACGGCCCTGTGTTGAATGATTTATGTTAAGTTCTTGAATTAACTGGTGTAGTATGGAATTAGCCGGTGTTGGCCCGGCGCTTGCTAAATAGGGGCGCAGCTGAAAAATTAACTTGGTTTATAACGTGGTTATGAAAGAAAAACCGGTCACAAGGATTTGTGAACATGTTGCATATAATGAATAAGCTGATTAATAAAGCCCGGGAATATGGGGTGATCAGCACCCTGGCTCTGGTGGCGGGCCTGAGTGCGGTGTTCCTGCTCTCGGCCTGCAGTCCCGGGATCATAAACGGCATGGATATGATTAAAGGTTCGGGAGTGATGCTCACCCAAGAGCGTGAAATACCCGAGTTTCATTCAGTGGTTTCTTCCTGCCCGGGAATCCTTTACATAAGCCAGGGCAAAGAACATTCTTTGAGAATAACCACCGATGACAATCTGATGCAATTTTTTGAATCCGAGGTCATTGACGGAGTGCTCCACCTGAGGCTGAAGCCGAATTCGTATGTTTCGCCCACCAAGCTTGAAATGCGTTTGGTGGTCGGCGGCATCAACTCTATTTCCTTAAAGGGCTCCGGCCGGGTGCTGGGCCAGGGAACTTTGCATTCAGAGAACCTGGCGGTCAGTATAAAGGGTTCCGGTGATGCATCCTTAAAGGTGGAGGCTTCCACGGTTTGTATCGACATCAAGGGCTCGGGTGATGCCAATATGGAGCTTTCGGCCCAGATGATCGCGGTGCACTCCAAGGGTTCGGGCCGGGTGCGCCTGGCCGGCCAGGTAAGTACCCAGTCCATAAGCCTCAAAGGGTCCGGTGATTATCTGGCCTCCGACCTCAAAAGTCAGGGGGCCCGGGTGTTGGTCATGGGAACCGGTGATGCAAGGCTGAAAGTAAGCCGGGAGCTGGACGTCAAAGTAGTAGGGTCCGGCTCGGTGTATTATGCCGGCAACCCCCAGGTAACCCGGAATATCAAAGGCAGCGGTCGGCTTATTAGGCTGCAGTAAACATATAAAGCTTTTTTCACACCTCCTCCCGTCAAGGCGGTCCCGCTGTTCTTCCCCTCGGCGGGGCCGCCGCCTTCCCAATCCAGCGCCCCAAAGCGGACTTCAGCCCTAATCCCCCCCGGCCTTGCCAGGAAAAGGGCTTTGTGGCAACATGGGCAGACCGGGCGTGCTGGGCTTTTTCCCCCACAGATATTCTTAAGCCTCTTTTCATGACAAAAAACCAACAGTCTTTGAGCTGTTAATCATAACTATTGGATAATCATGAGGAATTAAATATGCCCCCAGGTGACAAAAAAATCACGAAGCACCCGATGTTCAGCTCCACCCCGCCCGACCGGGCCAAACGCTCCAAACAGGTGTCCGCCCAGGATGCCGTGGCCTTGGTGTCCAGCGGAGACACCTTGGCAACCGGCGGGTTCGTGGGCAACGGCTTTCCCGAAGGCCTTGCGGTTGCCTTGAAAGAGCGCTTCCTGGAAACCGGCGAGCCCCGGGACCTGACCCTGATTTACGCGGCGGGGCAGGGTGACGGCAAAGAGCGGGGGCTCAATCATCTGGGGCATGAGGGGCTGGTGGCCCGGGTGATAGGCGGGCATTGGGGGCTGGTGCCCCGGCTGCAGAAACTGGCCGTGGATAATAAGATAAAGGCCTACAACCTGCCCCAGGGGGTTATCAGCCACATGTACCGCGATATCGCGGCCCACAAGCCCCGCACCATAACCGACGTGGGCCTGGGGACTTTTGTGGACCCCCGCAACGGCGGCGGCAAGATAAACCCGCTCACCGATGAGGATATAGTGGAGCTGATCGAGTTTGACGGCCGCGAGTATCTGGCCTACAAACCCCGCCCCATCGACATTGTCTTTTTGCGCGGCACCACGGCGGATACCGAAGGCAACATCACCATGGAAAAAGAGGCCCTCACCCTGGAGAGCCAGGCCATGGCCATGGCCGCCCGCAACTCCGGCGGCATTGTGATAGTCCAGGTGGAGCGCATCGCCCAAAAGGGGACCCTTTCCCCCAAACAGGTCAAGATCCCGGGCATCTTGGTGGACTGCGTGGTGGTGGCCGAACCGGAGCATCACTGGCAGACCTTCGCCGTGCCCTACGACCCCTCCTTTTCCGGTGAAATAAAGGTGCCCATGAGCGGCATACCCGAGATTCCCATGGGGCCCCGCAAGATAATCGCCCGCCGGGCGGCCTTTGAACTGGAGCCCAACAACGTGGTCAACCTGGGGATCGGCATGCCCGAAGGGGTGGCTAATGTGGCCAATGAGGAAAAGGTGCTGGAATTCATGACCCTGACCGCGGAGCCCGGAGTCATAGGCGGGATGCCGGCGGGGGGGCTGAGCTTCGGGGCCGCCTATAATACCGAGGCTGTCATAGACCAGCCCAGCCAGTTCGACTTTTATGACGGCGGCGGCCTGGACGTGGCCTTCTTGGGCATGGCCGAAACCGATGTGATGGGCAATGTCAATGTGAGCAAATTCGGCCCCCGCCTGGCCGGGGCTGGCGGGTTTATCAACATATCCCAAAAAGCCAAAAAGGTGATCTTCATGGGAACCTTCACCGCCCGCGGCCTGAAGGTGGGGGTGGATGAGGGCAAGCTGATCATCGAGCAGGAGGGCGCGGCCAAAAAAATGGTGCCCCGGGTGGAGCATGTGACCTTCAGCGGGCCTTATGCCGCCAAGGAGGGGCGTCCTATCTTGTATGTCACCGAGCGCTGCGTCTTCAAGCTGGGCGAAGGAGGCCTGGAACTGGTTGAAATCGCCCCGGGCATGGACCTGCAAAGGGATATCCTGGACCAGATGGAGTTCACTCCCATCATGAAGGGTGAGCCCAGGCTTATGGATGAGCGCATCTTCCGGCCCGGGCATATGGGGCTCAAGGACTCCATGCTGGCCATGTCCCTGGAAGAGCGGCTTACCTATAATGCGGCGGAAGAGCTGTTTTTCGTTAACTTCGAAGGATACGCCATCCGTACCCTGGAAGATGTGGAACAGGTTAGAAACGGCGTTCTGGCGGTTGTGAAGCCTTTGGGGCGCAAGGTTCACACCATTGTAAACTATGACAATTTCTATATTGATCCCGGGGTGTTGGATGACTACTCCCGGATGGTGGCCTGGCTGGTGGAAAACTATTATTCCAAAGTCACCCGCTACACCACCAGCGCCTTTTTGCGCATGAAGCTGGGTGAGGCCTTGAGCAAGCGCGATGTGGCGCCCCATATTTTCGAGAGCAGCGAGGAGGCCCGCTGGGTGTTGGATGAAGGCAAGGAAAACCAATCCTAGCCCACAATGAGACCCTTGGGGCCAAGGAGGCTGTTTTCTTACGGACCTATGTGATAGAAGGTGAAACGGTATTTTGTGATATGCTCCGGATGCAGTCTGAAAAACATCCGGAAAAGCTTATGCAGACACGCACCAGAACCTGCCCCCAAAACAGAATAAGATCCGATCACAGGCGCAGATGCTTTTTGCGGCTGCACCTTGTGCGCCAATTCGTTTGGCAACAGCCGAAAGGAGCCGGGGAATGCCGCTGCGCTGGGTTATGCTGCTGATTTTATTTCTGGTGCGGATTTCCTCGGGATATCATCTCCAATCCGTGGCGTCGGTTTCGCCCTATTTGGTCAAGGACCTTGGGTTCAGCCACGCTGATGTGGGCCTCTTGATAGGGCTCTACGTGCTGCCGGGGGTGGTGATGGCAATACCCAGCGGCGTGTTGACCTGCTCAGTCACGGATAAGAATCTGCTGATGACCGGTATCGTCACCATGATTTTGGGCGCACTTTTAATAGGCCTGGGGGCAAGCAAGGAAGCCCTGTATCTGGGACGGATCATCACCGGCATAGGCGGCACCCTCTTCAATGTGATCCTGACCAAGATGGTCACCGACTGGTTCATAAACAAGGAAATCGTAACCGCCCTGGCTGTCATGCTGTCGGCCTGGCCCATTGGCATATCATTGGGGCTTTTGAGCCACGGAGCGATAGCTGAGCTCTACGGCTGGAGCTGGGTTATGTATGCGGTCGGGGCGCTGTCTGTTCTGGCCTTGCTGCTGACGGCGGTTTTCTACCGGGAGCCTCCCCATGCCGGACCAAAGGAAAAAACCCGGGTGCGGTTCGGATTGCCCCGCCGCCAGTTCGTGCATATCAGCATTGTCGGCGTGGCATGGTCTTTATTCAATATCAGCATCATAGTGCTGGTGAGTTTCCTGCCCGCGGTGTTGACCGAAAAGGGCTACGAATCCACCGCGGCCAGCTCCTTGACCAGCCTGGCCACCTGGACCATGCTTCTTTCGGTTCCTTTGGGGGGCAAGGTATTGGAGTATTTCGGACGCATCACCCCATCCATAGTATTCACCCTGACGCTTTCCGCCGCTGCAATGCTGGCTCTTTCCCAGGCCATGGCTCCAGAGATCATGCTGCTCTGTTACGGCGTGATGGCGGGCATACCGGCGGGGGCCCTGGTTGCGCTTTCCGCTGAGGCTGTGACGGCGGACAACCGGGGCACGGGGTTGGGTATATTCTATACCTGGCATTATGCCGGCATGACGGCCGGTCCGGCTGTCGCGGGCTGGGCCAAAGATGCCAGCGGCCTGTCATCCGCGCCGGTGATGCTGGGAGCCGCAATGCTGATAGGGGCGGTTTTGCTGGTGGGGCTGCTGCGGGTGTTGCAGCGGCATTGGCCTGTGGGTAATGTTGAGATAAAGCTCCAGACCGCGTCTTGAGTGAACCTCGGGTATGGAATGGTCGGCCCGTAACAAGGCGGTAATTCAACTTTAGCCAAATAGCAAAGGGGCACAGACATGGAAAAAATGACATTGGGTAAGACAGGCCTGAAGATGCACCGCTTGGGTTTCGGAGGCATTCCCATTATGCGGGTTGATGATGACCAGGCGGTTGAAACCGTGCTGCACTGCATAGAAAACGGCCTGGATTATATAGACACCGCCCGGGCCTATGGGGAGAGCGAGCGGCGCATCGGCCTGGCACTCAAAAAGACCGATAAAAAGGTTTTGCTGGCCTCCAAAGCCCAGAAGCTGAACGGCGGTGAGATGCGGTCCGAAATTGAGACCAGCCTGAAGAACCTGGGTGTGGACTACATAGATTTGTACCAGTGCCACTTTGTCAGCACCCTGGAGAGCTACGAAACCATCATAGGCAAGGGAGGGGCCTTGGAAGCCCTGCTGAAGGCCAAGGATGAAGGACTGATCGGCCATGTGGGAATCACCACCCACAGCCTGGATCTGTGCGACCGCATCATTGACGACGGCCTGTTTGAGACCCTGTTAATCTGCTACGGCATTTTGGAGCCCCAGGCCGAAGAGCATGTGATGCCCAAGGCGCTTGAGGCGGGCATGGGGGTCATCATCATGAAGGCCCTTTCCGGCGGCTGGGTGGAAAATGCGGAACTGGGCCTCAAATTCAACTTCCGCCACCCCGGCACCCTGGTGCTGGCCGGCATGGAGGATAAGGCCCTGTTTGATGAGAATTGGGCTATCTATCAAAGCGGGGACTATGACCTTAGCGAGGACAACTGGCGGGGCATAAAGGCCTTGCAAAAGGAGTTTGGCAAACAGTTCTGCCACCGCTGCGATTACTGCCAGCCCTGTCCCCAAGGGGTTCCCATCCAAGCCGTGCTGGGCCTGCCCGCCACGGTGAAGCGCATGGGTTTGCAATCAATTGCGCCAGGCGGTTTTGCGGTTGCCACTTTGGAAAAAGCCCGCGAATGCGAAGAGTGCGGGGAGTGCGAATCCCGCTGTCCCTATGAGCTGCCCATCCCGGAGCTGATCAAAGAGCGCATTCAATGGGCGGAGGATCTGCTGGCCAAAAACTGCTGATGCGTCCCGTCCGCCCGCTTGCCTTGGTCCGCTAAGGATCTTTGCGGCCGCCCCTGTAATGACAACCGTGGCGGCAGAGGTTTTGAGGATATCCCTACAAACCCTGCCGCCGCTCTGACAGCTTTTGGAACCTTCTAGGGGCGGAAAAGCGCGGCGGACCACAAGGCCGTGCCCCGCCTTGCCCTTGACCCTTATGCCAACTATTCAGCCTAAGGCCGTCAACCTTGATCCCAGAATGATTTGGGCATGTGTACGCCGCCCGGCAGGGTGGGGGTTTTGGCCCAGTTCAACAAAGGCGTGCCTTCCAGGAATATAATATTGGGCCCGGTGTCGAATTGAGGCGCTATGACCTTCACAGTTTTATGGCTTGCCGCCATTTTTGCGGCCTCGCTGTTGGGATCGTTCAAATCGCCGAACACCCTGGCCTTGGTGGGGCAGGTCTCCACACAGGCCGGAGGCTCGTTCTTGGCCAGGCGGTGGGCGCAAAAGTCGCATTTATCGGCCAGGTGGGAGCGCGGGTCCACAAAACGGGCTCCGTAGGGGCAGGCGGCCACGCAGTTGCCGCAGCCGATGCATTTATCGCCGTCCACCACCACAATGCCGTCCGCGCGCTTATGGGTGGCTCCCACCGGGCAGGCGGCTACGCAGGAAGGCCGGTCGCACTGCATGCACTGGCCGGGCTGGAAAGTGCTGCGCCTGGTTTGGCCGGTTGAGTCATTCAGCACCCAGTTGCGCCAATATCCCTGGGGGAGCTTATTTTCCACCTTGCAGGCCATCATGCAGGCCTTGCAGTCAAAGCAACGCTTGGTGTTGATTACAATGCCCAGCCTTTTTGGGTTCTGCTTGCTCATGGGTATTCCTGTCCTTTACGCCTCGGATTGCAGCTTGAGCACCTTGACCATGGTCTCATGCATGGCCATGTTGCCGGTGATCCGGTCCGCTTTGTCTTCAAGGAGCGCCACAATACAGCCGCCCTTGCCTTGCAGGTTGGACAGCCAGGTGGAGAGCACCCCATATCCGCTGTGCATATAAACCGTATCGGGCCGGATCTCCTCGGTTACCCTGGCCTTCAGGCTCTGCCTGCCCACGGGGCTCTCAACCTCCACCATATCGCCCGGGGATATGCCCAGCCTGGCCGCCGGTGCGGGATGAATCCATAGCCGGTTGCTCTTTTGCAGCTCATTCAGAAGGGCGTTGTTGGTGCTGGAACCCTGGGTGATAAGGGCGTTGCGCCCCACCACCAGGCGGAATCCGTCAGCCGGAACCTGTTTGGGGGGCTTATACACCGGAAGGGGGTCCACACCGTGATCCTTGTAGCGGTCCACATAAAGCTCTGCCTTGCCGGAGCGGGTGCGGAATTTCTGGCCCGCGTGCTTGCCGTAACCGGGGTAGTCCACATTATAGACCCCCTGCTTTTTGAAACTCCCGGCAGCCTGGGGCAGGTTTTTGAGCTGGGCCTTGCGCAGATCCTCGATGCTGAAATCAAAATGCTCCCCAAGCTCCATGCGCCCGGCCAGCTCCTTCATGATCCAGAACACCGGGCGGGATTCGAACATGGGTTTGACCACCGGGTCCCGCATCATCAGACCTGCGCAGGACGCCGCCGCCTGGAAGGCGTTGACCGGGTCCTGCCTTTCCAGATAGCTGGGCGCGGGCAGCACCAGATCCGCCATCCAGGCCGTATCGCTCATGGTGATGTCTATGGTCAGCATGAAGTCCAGCTTGTTGATCATCTCAATGGTCTTGGCCCGGTTGGCCCCGGTCTGCATGGGGTTGGTCTTGTAGGTGAGCCAGGCCTTTATGGGATAGGGCTCTCCTTCTATCACCGCATCCCGGGTGTGCTTGAAAGAACCCTCTTCGTCGAACATCATCTGGGCCCGGCCCGCATCAACCCGGTCGTCCGGGTTGGTCTCATAAAAGGGCTCCTCATAAGGGATGGAGCCGGTCTGTATCTTTTGGGGCAGGATCAGTCCGCCCTTTTGGTCCCAGTTGCCCAAGAGCGCATTTACAATGGCAAAAGAGCGCCGGATCTGGGTGGAATCCTCATAATCCGAACTACGCCGGCCGGGATACACCATGGCCGCCGGGGCCGCCTTGGCCATTTCCCGGGCCATCTTTTGGATGGCTGAAGCGGGTATCCCGGTTTCAGCCTCGGCCCACTTGGGGCCGTAGAGCTGCACATGCTTTCTGAGCTCTTCAAAGCCGTGGGTGCGGCCGGTGACGAAGTCCTTGTTATACAGCTCTTCATTGATCAGCACATGGCTGATGGCCAGCATGAGGGCCATATCCGTGCCCGGCTTTATGGCGTGGTATTCATGGGCCAAGGCCGCGGTTTTGGTGAAGCGGGGGTCGATGACCACCAGCTTGCCGCCCTGTTCCATGGCGGTGATGATGTCCATGCTGTCCGGGGTCACCAGGGCCTCAAAGCGGTTGGCCCCGGCCATGAGCAGGTATTTGCAGTTCAGGACGTCCGGTATGGGAACCACCCCGAAGGTGTCCAAAAAGGCCCGGTTGCGGCTGATCAGACAGTTGGATTCGTGGGAGATCACGTTGTAGGAGCCGTAGACCGCGGCAAAGCGGTGCACGAAGCTGGACTGGGAATCGCTGCCCGCCATGAATAAAGCGCCGCAGCGGGTGTATTTCTCGCCCACTTCCAAAAGCTTTCTGGCCGCCAGGTCCAAGGCCTCATCCCAGCTGAGCCGCTTCCACTTGCCTTCGCCCCTTTCGCCGGTGCGCAGCAAGGGATACTTGAGCCGGTTGGGATCGTAAAGCTGGCTGAGGCCCGCATTGCCCCGCGCGCAGAGCATGCCCCGGGATTTTATGAAGTGGGGGTTGGGGTCCAGCTTTTTGACCACTCCGTCCTGCACCCGGGCTATAAGCCCGCATTTGTTGAAGCATATGTCGCAGGACGAAAAAAGCCGCTGAATTTTTGGTGGAACGGCGGCCCGGGCCAAGCCGCCCAAGGGGGCCAGTCCGCCCAAAAGAGCACCGGCCGAGGCCAAAGAGGCCAGCTTCAGCATCTGCCTGCGGGATAAGTGCATATCGTTTTTGTGCTCAGGCATCTTCATCTCCCGCGCTTACTGCGCCTTGACCTGTTTGGAGGCATTATTCAAAAGGGTGCGCTTGAAACGCCCGCCGCTCAGCATGGGGTCGTCCGGATAACCCAGAGCCTTGAAATCAATCTGCAGGCTTCCGTCTTTGGGCTTGAAGCCCCGATTGGCCAGCTCTTTGTAATCCAGCTTGTCATTGGGTTGGTGGCATGCGCCGCAAGACGGGCCTGTAGCCATGGAGCTGTGGCAGGCCGCGCAGGAAACGGCCTGCTCCTTGGGCGCCACTTCGTGAGTAAGGCCCCAGTACATCACAGTATCCACAAACTCCATCTTGCCGCTGTAGGGCAGCCCGGCGCTCTTCATACCTTCCTTGGCGGCCTGGTCCCAATCCCAGTTTTTCCAGAAACCGCCGAACAGCTTGGGAGCTATGAGATATTTGTGCACCGCGTCGCCGGGCTGTTTGCCCCGGTGGACCTTGAAGGGATATATGCGCGAGGCCGGGTCGTTTTTATGCCCCACCGGCAAGGTCAGCTCCACCGGTCCCTTGCCCTTTATGCGGTCGCCCAAAAGATGCCTTTTCACGGTGCCGTTGTACCAGCGGAACTCGGGTTTACCGGATTTGACCCATTCAAAGCTGCCCTTTTTCTTGTTGTAGTCGGGCATGCCGTTGGCGTCTTTTTTGGCTTTTAGGTTTTTGCCCGCAGTGGACCAGTCCCAGTGCACCTTGGTGGGGTTGGTCTTGGAATATTCCGGGATGTGGCAGGTCTGGCAGGCCACGTGTTTTGAATGCTTGTTCAGGTGATAGTCCGTGGCCTCTCCGCCCACATGGGGATCATCGGTGTGGCAGTATTCGCAGGAGAGGTCGCCCTCCACCGCCGGCACCGATATGCTGCGCCCGCTTATCATGTGGTTGCGGGTCTTGTGGCAGTCCTGGCAGCGGAAATTCATGCCGCCCTCACCGGTGCTCATGTGCACGTCTTCGGAACGGGAGGGCTTGGCCAGGGCGGAACTCATGTCGCCGTGCTTGACCGCATCGCCGCCGCCGCCCACAAAGTGGCAGTTCATGCCGCAGGTCTGGCGGGAAGGCCGTCCCACGCTCTGGGCCACCTTCAAAAGATCCACATCTTTATTGGGCATGCCCGCTCCGGTGGGGGTTTTTTCATAGGTCCCGGTGGTGTCGTGGCAGACCAGGCAGTCTATGCGCCCCGGGTCCTTGAAGTCAAAATCGGCGTCCTTCCAGCCGTATCCGATATGGCAGGAGGTGCAGCGGGGCCAGTTGCCGTTCAGGTTTATGCAGAAGTTGTTTATGGTGTTGTGCCGCTTGCCCAGGTCCACCCTTTTTTCGTGGCCCACCGTAAATGGCGAGGGCCCCTGCCAGTTCCAATGCGAGGTCTTCAAGATGGCCTCGCCCTCTTTGGCATGGCAGCTCAGGCAGTTTTGGGTGACGCTGAGTGGGTCCACCTTGCCCTCAAGCTTCACCAGTTCCTTATGGTCCGGCACCTTGCGGGCGTGGCAGGCCAGGCAGTCGGTGGGGGCCTGGGTGTCCAGGGGACGCACATCCGGGCCGCGCACCATGGAACTGTAGATGACCGGGCCGCGCCGGTGCGGGGTCTGGTCCGCCTCCTGGTGGCAGTCCATGCACAGCCGGTGATAGGCCCCTTTCAGTCCCGGGGTGTGCAGGTTTTTGGGATCAAAGGGCTTGCCGTGACATGCCGAACACTTGGCCGGGGGCTCATCCATGGCAATAAGGCCCGCCTGGGTTACAGGAGCGCCGTAGGTGTCTCCTTCGGACTTGGGCATGCGGTGATGGCAGATGGTGCAGTCCTTGACCACTCCGGCGTGCTTGCGGTGCATGAAGCGCACCGGCTCGAAACCGTCGCTCAGTTCCTTGATCACCGGGCTGTCCAGCATCAAAAGCCGGGGGGCTTGCCCGATCATCTGGGTGATGGCGGCCTGGTTGGGCAGGTTTGTTTTGCCGTCCGCGGCCTGGGCCGGCTGGCCGCCCAGTATGCCGCTTATGGCCAAGCCGCCCAGCATGATCAGGACCAGGGCGGTGGTGGACATCTTTTTGGGCTGTGCGCCCAGGACCGGGAAGATGAACACCGCCACCCGGTAGAGGAACATCAAAGTCGCTATCAGGCCCACGGTGATGAACACCTCGCCCACCGCCGGGAAGTATGAGGATATCTCATAGGGCGGCTTATAGGAGACGATGAATACGTTGATCCGGTTAAGCACTATGCCCAGCACATATAGGGTGCTGGCAAAAAAAAGCCATCCCGGCGAGCGCCTCACCCGGCTGAAGAGCAGCAGGGTGAAGGGCAAAGCCACCCCGGCCAGGAGCTCCACCAAAAAGGCATTGCTCTGGGTGCTGCCGTCCAGAAGGTAAACATAGCTTTGCCGGTAGACCATGTCCCCGAGCTTGGTAAACAGGTATATGCCCATCAGGATCGGCATGTATTTGGCCAGGGCGGTCAAGACATCCATCTCGGGTTTGCGCCCGAAGGATTTTGACACCACCAGGGATTCAAAGGTCACCATGGGAAAGCCAGCCGCCAGGGCCGACATCAAAAACAGAAGCGGCAGAATGGGGGTGTTCCATAAGGGATGCACCTTGTGGGGGGCGATCAGCATCAAGGTGCCCAGGCTGGATTGGTGCAGGCAGGAAAGCACAATGCCCGCGATGATGAAGATGAACATCACCTTGCCCAGCACCCGGTCCAGGATTCCCAATACCTTCTCGACAATGCGGTTCAGTCCGGCCAGGGGCCCGGGCAGGTTCACCCGGCCCAGGAAGCGCTCGGTCACTATGGGGATGAATTCGATGTAGAGTACGTGCAGATAGATCATCACGCACATGGCCACCTCGAAAAGCACCGAATTGGGGTTGTGGTTGAAAATGGGGCTGGTGATGTTCCAGTAACGTCCGATATCCACTAAAAGCCCCAGCACCACAAAGGTGTAGCCCAGCATGGCCGTCAAAAGGGCGGGGCGGATGATGGCGTGGAAATGATCCCGGTTGAATACGTAAGCGATAAGGCCGGTGGTGAACCCTCCCGCGGCCAGGGCCACGCCGGTAGCCACATCCACCGCAACCCACAGGCCCCAGGGATACTGGTTGTTGAGGTTGGAAACATAACCGATGCCAAAGATGAAACGGGCAATGATAAAAGCTCCGCCAATGGCCATGAGTCCCAAAAGCACCATCACCCCGGGGGTCAGGAACTTCTCTTCCACCGGCGCGGCCGGATGATGCTGCGCGTTCATGACTGGTCTCCTTCCGTGCCGGAACCGTCTTCTGCTTTACCGTGGCTGCGTTTCAAAAATCCGGTCAGCCACATGACGGCCCCCAGAGCGCCATAGAGGCTCAAGGGAAGTATCATCTGGCCCACCGCCGCGTGTTGTATGCTCTCGGTCAGCTCGGGCGGGGCTTCGGGGGCCAGCTTGGGAAAGCCTATGGTCTCAAAGGGTTCCGAGGAAAGGTACAGCCAGGAGGTGCCGCCCACCTCGTGCTCACCATAGATATGATCCACGTATTTGCCCGGATTGCTGCGCATTTTCCAGCGGGCCAAACGCAGTAATTCCTTTTTGGGGCCAAAGGTGATCACCTCGCGGGGGCAGGCCTGGGCGCAGGCCGGGAGCTGGCCTTTGCTCACGTATTCAAAACAAAAGGTGCATTTGCGCACCTGGGGGGTCAGGGGATCGTGGTATTCGTAGGCCGGAACCTGGAAGGGACAGGCCACCATGCAGTAGCGGCAGCCGATGCATTTATCCGCATCATAGGTCACCGCCCCGTTGGGCTGCTTGGTCAGCGCGCCCACGATGCAGGCGGACACGCAGGAAGGCCGGTTGCAGTGCATGCACTGGAATTTTACGAAGGTGGGGCGCTGCCGCCAGACCAGGGTGCCTATGTTTTTGGGATAATACTTATTTACCACCGTATAGGCCGTGTGGTCCATGCGGCGCTGATTTTCCAGCACCGCCATTTCGTCAAAGGGTTCAGCGGGCTGAGGCAGCCCGTGGCGGGCGTTGCAGGCGCTTTCGCACAGCCGGCAGCCCACGCACAAGGTGGTGTCCACCAGACAGCCATACTCCTGTTGGGCCGGACCCCCAGCAAACGCCCGGCCGTTCCCAAGCGCAGAGGTCAGCGCAGCCGCCGCCCCCAATGTCAAAAATCCCCTGCGGTCTATTCGCATCTGAATCTCCCAGTTTGCGCAGTTCGGGAAGTTGTCGCCAAGTAATTAATCACAAGTAATATGATTGCTTAACTAATAGTCTGTCTCATTCCGGAGCCAAATAAAAGCCTGAATATACTCTATAAAATATACGGAACAACTCTGGTTTATTGTTTCGCAGCCGGCTGTTCGGGGAAAAACCTTGCGGGCTTGAGCAGAAGACATGGTTTAGGCGCACCCTGACGTAAGTTTCAGTATACTCAGAAGAAGATCGGTAACCGCGCCGTACATCCGGTTTGCATCGTCGTGATCCGGTATGCGGGTGCGAAACAGCTCCACCCAGGACAAAAGTTCTGTGGAGGCAAACTCCCGGGCCTGGGACAACAGGCTTGGGTCATCATGCATGTAAGCTGATTCCAGCACCAAATAAAGGTACTCCAACTCCACGGACAGATGGTCGGGCGGTTCGCCGGTTTTTTGGGCCAGGTCGATTCCCATCTGATCCAAGCGCTGCTGCATCATAATAGCCGGGCGGCCCATCAACACGCCGTCACCTTCATAAAACGACTGGTACAAAGGAGCCGCCACCCCCCATTTATGGTTAACGAACAGGCTGATATAAGCGCTCTCCAAGGTGTCATGCAGGATGCCGGGGTTTTCAATTCGCCGCAGGTAAGCCAATATGTTTTGGGCGGCGCTTTCCGAACTGGAACCCAAGACCCCGGATAACTGCATCACTTCTTCCACCACAGCCGGGCCTGTGAGTTCCGCACACAATTCAGGCGTGGGCCCCCAGTATATTTGGCTGATCAAGGCCAAACCGTTTAGCAGCCTTTTGAATTCAGCCGGGCTCAATTCACTTAAACAATCGGCCATTTCTTTTCCCCATGCGGACAGGTTCGCTAAGGGTTCATCGAAAAGCAAACAGTATGCCAGGAGGGTGGATTCAGGAAAACTTTTAGTTTACAGATAGTTATGTTTAAGTGTGAAATTTATTTGTCAAATAGCAGTGTAAAATGTAAATTTACATATGTAAACTGTTGCCCGGAGTTGATATGGATAAACCGTCCGCGGATTTGGCCACCTACTGGAAGACCGTATTGGACACCATGCAGGAGGCTCTTTTGATCATGTCGCCTGATGGTGAGATTATCTCAACAAACCGCGTAGTTGAAAAGATAACCGGCTACACCGGCGGTGAGCTGATCGGCAGAACCTGCACCATTTTGAATTGTGACGGCTGCCAGCACTTTGGCCGGGGTCCGGGCAGGGACTGGTGCCAGCTCTATGTGGATGGCAAAGTGGTGTCCAGACGCTGCCAGATCACCACCAAGTCCGGGGGTGTGGTGACGGTGCTCAAAAGGGCCACCGTGCTGAAAGATCCCCATGGCAAAGTGTTGGGCGCGGTGGAAACCTTCAATGACATCAGCGAGATGGTGCAAAAAGAGCATGAGATTGTCAGCCTGCGCCGTTCCTTGATCCAGGAGGACGGTTTCCACGGACTATTGGGGCACTCGGTGCTTATGCTGCGCCTTTTTGAACTGATCGAAAACGTGGCCCAATCCGATGCGCCGGTATTGATCATGGGGGAAAGCGGCACCGGAAAGGAGCTGGTGGCCCGGGCGATTCATAAGCTGGGGCTTAGGTCCAATAAGCCCTATGTGAAAGTAAACTGCGCGGCCTTGAACCAAAACCTTTTGGAAACCGAGCTGTTTGGCCACATCAAGGGGGCCTTCACCGGTGCGTCGCGCAACCGCACCGGGCGCTTTGAAGCGGCCAACGGCGGTGACATCTTCTTGGATGAAATAGGCGACGTGCCTTTGCCAACCCAGGTCAAACTGTTGAGAGTATTGCAAGAAAAGGAGATAGAACGGGTTGGGGACCATAAGCCGATCCACATTGACGTGCGCTTTATCACCGCGACCAACCGTGACTTGGCCCAGTTGATGAGCCGGGGGGATTTTCGCGAGGATTTATTTTACCGCATCAATGTGGTGCCCATAAACGTACCTTCATTGCGGGAACGTAAAGAAGACATACCGGTTCTGGCCCAGGGTTTTAAAGATCATTTGTGCAACCGGACCGCCAAACCCATTTCCGGATTTTCATCCAGGGCCATGACAACCTTGCTGAATTACAACTGGCCGGGCAACGTGCGGGAGCTGAAAAACGCCATTGAATACGCATTTGTGCTGTGCCAGCAGGACATTATCCGGTTGGAGCATCTGCCGGACCGCATCAGGGACGCCAAGAGCGATCCCGCAGACAAAAAGATCAGCGGCAATGCGGAGCGCAGCCAGCTTGTCAGCGCCCTGCAGCAGGCGAAAGGCAATCAGTCCGAGGCCGCCCGGATTTTGGGAATCAGCCGCATGACGGTGTACAACCGCATAAAAAAGCTGGGCATAGACCTTAGAACCGAGATTGTGTAAAGAAAGGCCCTTGCGGGTTTACATAAATTATATATCTATAATATAGATTTATTTAATCGGGACCGGCGGTTTGCCGGACTGAAAAACAAGTCCCGGCAGGTTCACATACCCATCCCACTCAGGCCAATAGAACTCACCGCCCTTGATCACGCCCAACCCATTGGAAAGCGCCTTCATATCCCGGGCGGGGTCTGGCCGACCTCCCCCCCGCTAAGGTGTCAGTCCTGAATGGGCCGCCGGTATTCAGGGGTTTTTTTGCATGATCTCCCGGGTTTTTTCTTCAAAGAGCCGGGTGCAGTTGGTGGAGCATTCCGGCAAGGCATGACCCGGTGCCAGGCCCCGGCCATGATAGGCCCGGCCCGCCGGGTCCTGGATCAGTCCGCTGGTCAGGATAAGGGCCGAGCCGTCCTTCAGCTTATGCACCCTTTGCATGGTGCCTTTGCCAAAGCTCCGCCAGCCCAGGCTTACGGCCCGCTGGTGATAGGTGAGGGTCATGCTCAGGGCCTCCGCCGCGCTGGCCGTGCCCTCATCCTGCCAGACCACCATACGGTCCGGGGCGGGGGCGGCAGGCTGCTTGGCCTTGAACAGGGTGTGTTTTTTGCGGCTCTTTATTTGCAGAACCGGGGCGTCCGCGGGCAGGAACAAATCAGCCGTGCGCAGCATCTGCAAAAAATCACCGCCGGGATTGCCCCTCAGATCCAAAACCAGATAGGACGCTCCGGCTGATTTGGCCAGGGCCTGCCGCACCTCGCGGGCAACCCCGGGTTTAAAGGCGCTTATGCGGATAAGAGCCCCGCCGTCCGAAAGGCTTTTGTAATACACGTTTTGGCGTTTGAGGGCCTTTCGGGTGATGTCCAGCAGCATGCGCTGGCTGGCCCGCTTTAGGGTCAGGTTGACCTTGCTGCCCGCCTGGCCGGTGATCCAGGTGCTCACCACATAAGGCGACTGCCCGTTTACGGTGCGGCCATCCACCGCCAGTAGCAGATCCCCCGGCCGCACTCCAAGGGTGTGGGCCGGCCCTCCCTCCAAGGGAAAACAAATCAGCTTGCCTTCTTTTCCGGGGAAAAGGTCCATGCCCACTCCGGCATAGCCCTTTTTTTGCTGGTCTAAAAAGGCATTGTATTCCGCCGGGCTAAGATAGTCCGAATAGCGGTCCAGGCCGCGCACATAGGCCCTGAGGGCCGCCCGGGCCTTCCAGGCGGGCGGTTTGGGCGCCAACGACCGGGCGCTGATCAGTTCCAGGGCCTCCATGATGAACTGTGGGGAGGCAAGCGCAGGCTTGCTTCCGGTCTGGCCGGCATAAGCCGGGGCCGGGGTGGCGCCCCACCCCAGCCCCAGGATCAGAACCAAAAGCCAGCCCGCCAAGGGTGACGGTTTGGCCTGCATTACTAAATCTCGCTCAAGGCCGCGGCCTCTTCCATAAGCTGATCCAGCCGTTTGCGCAAGCGGTCGTATTCCGCCTTGTCCTTGGCCGTGGCCTGGCAGTTTTTCAGGCCCTTAATGCGGCGCTTGGTGTCTTTAAGCTTTATCTGGGCCTTCCAAAGCTGGTGCTTTTGGGCCTTGGTCTTGGCCCGCACCCGGGCGATCCGCCGCTCCACGCGGTTGAGATCCTTGTCCAAGTCAGCAACTTTTTGCAAAAGTGCATCCCGTTCGGCCCTGGCACCTTCGGTCTGTGCCTGCAAGGTGGTCTGCTCCTCCTGCAATCTCTTGGTGTCCGCCTCCAGGCGCTCCTTTTCGGCCTTGCGGTCGGCCAGCCTTTGCTCGTAGGCCTCGGGGTTGTAGCTGAACAAACCGCCCTTGCGGGGGTCGGTGGTCTGGTTGGCGCAGCCCACTGCCAAAAGCAGGCCGGTAATCACAAGCAAGGTAAAGATATTACGGATCATGGCTATCCTCCCGTACTTACACCGACATGAGCTGGGACATGGCGGCCAGGCTCTGGGTGTGCTGCTCAAGCTCGTTGATCTGTTTTTTCAGCTGAGCGATTTCCCTTTTCAACTGGGGATTGCCCCGGCCGCCCTTGGAATTGGCCATGACCTTTTGCTGGTTTTCCAGCTCCCATTTGGCCTTGCCCAGTTTTTTATTGGCCTCTTTCAGCTTGGCTTGCACAGTGGCTTTTTCTTCCAAAAGCAGATCCCGCTCCACCTTGCGCGCCCTGTAATCCGCCGCCAGCTGCTGGGTTTCCTCTTCCAGCAGGGCCAGATCGTTGCGCAGCTGGGAGTTATAAGCCTGGGTCTCCATATTGGTCTGCCTGGCGCTGGCCACGGCGGCATTCAGCCAATCCTCTTCAGAGGCGTACTTGGCCTTTTCATCCGCCACGTGGGAGCCGTAAGCATATCCGGCCACGCCGCCCACCGCCGCGCCGATAGCCGCGCCGGCCAGGGCCGAGCCTGCATCCCCGCCCAGGATTCCGCCCACCAAGGCGCCCAACAAAGCGCCGCCGCCCGCGCCAACCGCGGTGGCTTCCGTCTTGGTGCGGCCGGCATCGGTCTGGGTGCCCGCGCATCCGGTCATAAGGCTTAGTCCACAGATCACCACCAATATCAAAACAAGTGGTTTTCGCATTTAATTACCCCTTCCTCGGTCTACTTGTTTTTTTTATTTAATAGTCCCGGCGTCCAGTTCGGTGCGCCAAAGCTCCGGGTTGGTGCGCCGGGTCTTTTTGTACTGTCCATAGTGCCGCCTGACCAGTGAAACCAGGTTTATCTGTTTCGGGGTGGCCCGGACTTTGTCTAAAAACTCCTCGTAGCGCTTGAAACCCTTTTCAACCGAGGCGGCCCGCAGATTGACAAGCTGACGGAACGATTCGGAGTAGTTTTCCAATGCCCCCCCGATATTGGCAAGATAATCTTTCTTGCGCTTTTCATACAGTTTAATTTTGGTTTGATGTTGGTTCTGCCTGGCTATTTTAACCAAATGGTCAATGGTGGGCAGCTTTTTCAGCTCCAGGTGCAGGAAAAACCCGCGCTCGGCCGCGATCTTCACCCAGGCATAGGCCGAATCCTCTTCGGCCTCGCGCTGGATCACCTCAATGTCACCCAAAGATGACTCCACCCGGGCCAACAGCCTTTGGGAATCGGAAGACAGCTGGGTGCCCTCCAAGGATCGCTTGAATTTTTCCAGGTATTTGCCAATCTCCAGGCTGTGCTGCACCGTGCGGTCGGCCACCGGAGCCGTGGATAACGCCGCCGGAGTGGCCGCGCCCGCGCCCCGGCGGTAGTCGGCCCAGGCCGTGGCCATCTGCTTGGCGGTGCCGCGGTTGGGGAACACCACGGATGATATGGCCAGCCTCAGCCCCAGGGTGGGCTTTTGATTGGGACGCGGCGGCCCCTTGCGCGAGGTGAGGTAATAGGGCTCTTCGGTGCGCAACGAGGTACGCAGGCTTTTGCGCGAGGTCAGATAATGCCCGCCCCGGGACACGAATCCCCCGGGTCTGCCCTGGTAATACTCCACCCGGTAGAGCGACATGGTCATTTCGGCAACATTGCCCAGGATATCGTGCAAACCCAGGGGGTTGGGCTTCAACAGGCCGGATTCCTTGAGCTTGTTGTGGGATGACTTGGGTCCGGAATACCATTCATAGGCCGCCGGATTGCCGGTGAAGGGAAGCTTGCGGTCAAACTCATCGGGGCTGACCTTGGCTCCGCCCCTGGCGGCGAACTCCCATTCTTCTTCCAGGGGCAGGCGCACAAAGCCCGGATTGCCTTCATAGCTGGGCAGGCTCTCCGCGCCGTTTTGGTACAGCCACTGATTGAAGCGGTCCACAAACTGGATGGCCTGGAACCAGGTAAGGTTGTTCATGGGTTTATTGCTTTTCAGATCATCGGGCTTTGCATCAGGGCCCGGCTCCATCAGGCTGTAGTACTGGGCCCGGGTCACTTCGTATTTGCCCAGGTAATAGACCCATTCCTGCTTGCCCCCCTCATCCAGCAGAAAAGACCCGCCAAGCGCTGCCTGGGTCGGGCTTTCCTTGAATCCGCCGTGGGGATCACCCAGGGTGAAGCGCTTCCAGGCGAACAGGTTGCCGCCGGAGCCCAGGCTCACCGGGCGGAACACCATCTCCTGGCCCTTTGGCAGGGGCAGAATCAGATCGCCTTCGGTGGGCATGGGGTTATGGGCACCGGAAGGCATGGCCGCGGCAAGCACAACCAATGCAATAAAAATACAAATAACCCATTTATTCATCACGCAATGCCTCCGCTGGATCAATACGGGTAACCCGCCAGGACGCTGCGGCGCTGGCAGCCAGAGCAATCAACGCGGTGGCGCCCAAGGCTTGCAGCAATATGGCCGCCGGCAGGCGGCACAGGCTCTCGCCTGGGCGCAGGCTGTCGGCAAACAGCAGGTTGATGGTAAAGGCCAAAGCGCCGAATACGGCCGTTGAAGCCATAAATCCGCCCAGGGCATAGGTCAAACCCTGGTATATGGGATAGCCCAAAAGACCGCCGCCGGACACGCCCACCAGGCGCAGAATGCTAAGCTCCTTTTGCTTGCGCTGCACAGAACCATACAGGTTCGCCGCCAGGGCCGCCGCCCCCCCGGCCAGGGCCACCGCCGCAATGAGCCAGAATATGAGGCTCAGGTAGCGGTCCAGGCTGGTCACTTCGCTGATGCGCTTGGCCTCTGTGTGCACCGGCACCCCGGCGGCCTCCATCTCTTTGCCCAGGGCCTCCACCTGATCTATGCGGGCGGCATAGAGCCTGAAGCCGGCATAACCCTGGCGTTTCAGCACGAATTCATGGTTGACCGGATCAAAGGCCAGGCCGCGCTCCTTGGCCAGGCGCAGCACCCCGGCCAACTGGGGAGGCACCAAAAGAGCGTCGCCCGCATGGGTCTGGGGGCCGGGAGCTATTTCAAAAGACAGGCCATGCCCATTGAACTGCACGGGGCCCTTGAGCGCCGGGGATTTTTCAGGCAGCGCGCCGGTCAGGCTTTTACTGGCCGAAGCTCCCGGCTCGGGCCATGAATCGAACTTTTTGTAATCAGGCGGCGCTTTTGAGCCCTTGGCCAGGCCATAGGGCCGGACCTTGAGTTCCGCCTGCCAATCTCCTGATTCTAGACTGGCCTTAAGACCGTCCACCCAGGGGAACAGGGCCGCGTCCCGGCCCCGCAGTTTGCGCAGCACCACTTGGATATTCTCCGCGCCCGCCAGCCTACTGCCGCTGGCCAGATAATAGGCCGCCCAGCCCGTGGGAGGCTCCAGGCCATGAAGCTTTAAAGCCTCGGCCTTGGTCAGCGGGCTCACCTTTTTAAAGCCGCTGCTGTTGATCAGTATGGCCCGCTTCACCGCATTCAGACCGCCCCGCACCCAGAGGAACAGGCCGTCATAAACCGGATAGGCCTTTGGCACCGCGCCCTTCCAGCTCATGGAGGGCACCGCCCGCCCGTCCTTGAAATCCTCTACCTTTTCCAAAAATTCAAGCGTGGTGTAAACGGTTTTCAGATTGCCGGCCCGGACGCCCAACACCCCCGCGACTTTCAGAGTCACCCGGCCCTTTTCTATGCGGCTGCCGCTTTGGCGGGTTACGGCGGCTTTCAGCCGGTCTCCGGTCTTGGCCCCCAAAAGCTCCGCGGCCCTGGCGCTCAGGACGCATTGGCCCGGACCGGGCGTAGGAGCCCCGTTGTCCAATAGCAAAGGATCGCCCTTGCCGCTGGGCGTCAGATCCAGACGCACCGCCTTGCCGCCTTTCACAGGGGTCACATCCAAAAGAGCCGAAATCTGACGGGTCAGGGGCACCACAAAGGCCACCTCGGGCCGGGAGCGTATGCGCTCAAACCAGGCGCGGTCAAAGGATTTGCTCACCTGGGGGCGAACCTCCCGGTTGGCCGGATCGGCGATGATGCGGCTGCGCAAGGTTTCTATGGTGCCGTACTTTACCCCGAACATAAGTAATAACGGGCTGATAACCGCGGTCACGGCCAGGATCAGGCAGAGGCTCAATATCCATTCATGGGCTAGGTCGGCCCAGGCCAGGCGCAGAATCATCCAGGGATGGCGGGTCATGCCCGGGCCTCGCTCCTGGCCAGCACCAAGCTGGAGACTATGTCATTTTCCGATCTGCGCAACAGATCAAAGCCGTAGACCTGGTCACTCACCGGCTCGAACAGATCCGCATCATGGCTGACCAATACCACAGCGGTATTGCTGCCCTTGCAAAGCCCCACCAGCTGGTTGCGGATTTCCATGGCGGTTTCCCGGTCCACCGCAGCCGTGGGCTCATCGGCCAGGAGCAGCACCGGCTCATGGGCCAGGGCCCTGGCGATGGCCACCCGCTGACGCTGGCCGCCGGAAAGATGGGCGGGCTTTTTGCCCAGCTGGGCCTCTATGCCCAATCTCGCGGCCAGCATACGGGCATGCTCTTTGTCTGCGGGCATGCCGTTCAGCCTGCGGGTCAAAAGGATGTTTTCCCGCACCGTGAGATAGGGCAAAAGGCCGCCGCTTTGCAGCACATAGCCTATGATGCCGCCCCGCAGCCTGGCCATGGCGGCATCGGCCAGCCCATCGAGCTGGTTCCATGCGCCATCGGCTCCCCGCAGGCGGAAGCGCCGGGCGGCGCTCGGGCTCAGCACCAGCCCCAGCAGGTCAAGCAGGGTTGATTTGCCGCAGCCCGAGGGACCGCTGATCAGCAAAAAACTGCCCGCCCTCACCTTGAAATAGGGCACTTTCAAGGTGAAGCGCACGCCGCCCTTTTCACGCTCCTTGCTCACTCCGTCCAGATGATAGAGCAAACGGTCTTGTTCTGTTTGGTCGCCCATGGCGCCTAGGGCAAAAGCTCCAGGCTGACCGGGTAGACATGTTCGTCCGGGTCATCACCCTTGTTGAGCATCACCCAGCCGCCGGGCCGGTCGTGAATATCCTCATAAGCCTCTATCTTGGCCTTTAATTCGTTTAAGAACTCATCCTGTTCATCCACGGACCAAGAGGCCCACAGATCGTTGTTCATCTGCATCAGACGGCTGTGGTACGGCAGATTCATCAGGAACTCGGGTATTAAACCGGTCTGGGCCATGATCTTGGCGTTTTTGATGCGGTCTGGGTCGCGGGCGGCCACGGCTGATGTGGCCTGCAGGGCGTTGAAGAAATCATCACCGTCCACCTGGCCCCGGAGACCGGCGGCCATCACCTCATTGAGCACGCTGCGCATGGAGTCCAATTGGCGCTTGTTCACCAATAGGCGCACCTCCAAGGAGCTTACCGCCGGGTTGATAAGGTCTTTGTCAATGGCCCAGGCCACGATATCCGTGGGCGGGGAGGCCTTGGTCTGGCTGCCGATCCATTGCACCAGCGCCGCCCTGATGACCTGGTTGGCCCGCGCCCGGGCTTTTTCCTCCACCGGGGCCTTGTCATCCAGGCCCGTTCCGGCCATCTCACCGCCTTCACCGCCGCCGGCGCCCGGCTGAGGTTTCAACTGCCCGCTAAGGTCCACGGTCCCTGAACCCTGGGTGGTCTGGGATTTGTCGGCAAAAGGATCGCCGGATTTGAGCAAGTCGGCCAGCTCGCCCTTTTCACCGCCGCCAGTGGCCAGCCCGGTTCCGGCCAGCTCGCCCTTATCGCCGCCGCCAGTGGCCAGTCCGGTTCCGGCCAGCTCGCCCTTATCGCCGCCGTCAGTGGCCAGTCCGGTTCCGGCCAGCTCGCCCTTATCGCCGCCGCCAGTGGCCAGCCCGGTTCCGGCCAGCTCACCCTTATCGCCGCCGCCAGTGGCCAGCCCGGTTCCGGCCAGCTCACCGCCTTCACTGCCGCCTGTACCAGCCGGTCCGGTTCCGCCGGCAGGCGCATCAGCCGGTCCCTCGGACTTGGGGCCGGTTTTTTGGGCCGCAGCCGCCTGTGCCTCTTTTTCGGCTTTGGCCGCGGCCTCCTGGGCCGCCACCACCAGACGCACCACAGCCACGGTTATTTCGTTGGTGGCGGACTTGAACCCTTCCATATCACTGGACATCACACCTACATAAGCCGGCTGGTCAGCGCCGGGGTTGGCGCTCAAGGCCCGGAAATGCTCTTCGGCCGGAGCCTGGTGCTGCACCGCTTTTTCCGGCTTTATGTGCAAAGCAAAGAGGTAGACCGATGAATCACTGGCAATGGACCTGAGGGTCTCCGGACTGTGCCCCGAAAGGTTGCGGGGGTGCCCGGGTTCGTGGCCCGCGGCATCCCCCATCAGCACTATTATGCGGATGGAGTTTTCAGACCACTGGGTGTTGGCCAAGGCATCGCTTATGCCGCTGAAGACATCTTCGTTCCAGTCCAAGGAATCCACCGGGGTGACTTGCATTTGGGAAAGCACCGCCGGAAAGTCCTCCACGGTCTGCAGCTGGGGGGTGTAATTCTTGGTGGTGTATCCTATTTTGGGAATATGCTTTACCGAGTCGCGGTATCCCCACAGGCCCAGGCGCACCGCGCTGGCCACATCAGGGTACTCGGTGAGGTTTTTGGATACATTGCGCACCACATCAAGCGTGGCGTCAATATAAGGCTTCATGGACTTGGTGGTGTCGATAACAAAAATCAAATCCACCTTGAGCTGTTTTAATATCTGGGCCGGAGCCTTGGTGGCTTCTTCGCCGCTTTTATCCAGGTAATCTTTGTTTTTGCGTATATCGCTGGACTCGCGGGCCTTGGGGCCGGCCCCGGTCACTGCGGCCAGGTGCAAAAGACGCCCTTCGCGCCCATCCAGCTCTATGACTTCATGATTCAAAATAGGCAACAGATAAAACTGTTTGCTGATGTCCACCGCCTGTTTGGGCTCCACCGATTTGACCGGAAAATCAGGAGTGATCTGTTTCTGGTCGATGGCGGTGTAAAACTCCTGGGCCTTGGCGCTGCGCTCTTCCGGAGCTTGATTGACCAAGCCCAAAAGAGTCTCTTTGCCATCGAACATCAATACCGGTTTGCGGCCGTCCGGGTGGGTGTAGGCCAGACACATGGTCTGCTTCCATTCGAAAACATCCTGGCCTTTCATCCAGCCCAGCACCTGTCCCCGCACATTGCTGCCCACTTCATACCAGCCCGAGCCGGTGGCCAAGGCTTCCTCACTGGGCCGGGTGTAGACATACAGAGGCTGAAAGGCGGGCAGATTTTCCTGCACGGTGGGAGAGGAGCCGTCCGGCTCCTGGTATATATTTGAATAAGGCCGGGTGAGAACCCTTAGGGGCAGCACCTTCATGCCCTCTATCTTGAGCGGTTTTCTTTTTTCTTGGGCAAAGGCCAGTGGTGAAATCACCAGCGCTAAAATCACCAACAAACTCGTAAGGATCTTACACCTCATCCCGTGAACCTCCAGCGTGGGTATCTGGCAATCTCACCTTTATAAAGGTGAAGCGCGATTGCGCACAAAAAAACTTCAACTGGCGCTTTCCGCGCCAGCCTGAAGGGCCTTGCTTGCGTATGCGCCAAACAAAGACCCTTGCTTAATGAGAATATTGGCTGCAAGCCCATTTTTGCATGGCTTACAGGCTTGCGGGCGGCTGTCCGGGCCTGTCCGTCTGGACCGCGCCCGCCGCCCCGCCGCCCCGCCGGACTTAACCGGCTCCAGCTGACAGCCACAGGTTTTGCCGCAGTATAAACCCGGCGTTATTTGGACGCATCAACAAAGAAAATATTTCAGTCGATCCTTGTTTAGACCGCCTGAAGGTCTCCTTGGTCTATCCAGCGCCCGTATCACCAGCTTATATACTATTAAAAAGAATCTGCCTTTGGCAAAAAAACCGCAAGAAAAATGGCTTAATGCTTAAGCGGCCAAGCCTGGCCCGATGCCTGATAGTGCTGATCCGGTCAGCAATGCCAATCCGGTCTGATAGTTATTCCAGTGTATTGGCTGATGAAGAGGCCAGTTGAAAACCGGAGGGGTGACTGGTGATAATGGAACGAAAAAAACCGGCAGACCGCACCTTGGCAGTCTGCCGGCGGGCTTTGCCTTAGTTATTCGGTCACTACGGTAAATGTGGCGGAGCTTTCCACGGTGAGTCCGTGTGAATCGCTCACCTTTACCTTCATGCGCCGCTCGCCCGGTTTTTTCATGATGAAACGCACCCGGTGCAAGGGCTCGTCTTTGGTGGCGACATAGGGGTTTTTGCTGCCGTAAGAAAAGGTGTACGGTGGCTTTCCACCTTTTACCTTGGTGGTAATCATTAAAGTTTCGCCCTGTTTGAGCTTGGGCTTATCCACATCTATCTCAAGACTCAAAGCTTGGTCCGTGGGCAGCACTTCCACCTTGACGACGGCATCGCCCACCCGGCCTTCGGAGTCTTTCACCTGCACTTTCATGCGGCGCACGCCAAGTGTTTGCATCTTGAACTTGACCAGGTGCTTGGGATGCTGGGAGGTGCGGATGAAGGGATTCTTGCTGCCGTATTTATAGGTGTAGGGCGCTTGACCTCCTTCAACGGTTGTCGTGAACAGCAACTGGCCGCCCTGGGGCACACTGGGTTTTGCTACTTTAACCGTCACATTCAAAGGCTTGGGAGGCTCATTGATCTGGACTTTAACCACGGCCTCGCCAGTGCGGCCTTCCCTGTCAGTAACTTTTACGCTCATGGGCCTTGTACCCACAACATTCATCTTGATCTTGGCGGTGTGGAAAGGCTTCTCCCTGTCTTGGGTGGATTTGGACTTTAGCTTCCAATCATAGCGGTATGGCGGTGTTCCGCCGTCCACCTTGGCGGTATAGGTCAGAACCTCGCCCTTTATGGCTTTTAATTGGTCTACTTTTAACTCCACCTGAAGCGGTTTTTGCTCTTTTGGCTTGGGCACCGGTTTAGCCAGTTCGCGCTCCAATACCGCAGCCAGCTCTTTTTGCAGTTCATCAAGCTCTTTGGCTAAAAGGGCTTGTTCCGGATCAAGCTCCTTAGGTTTCTCTGAATCCGGTTTGGCGGTTTCATCCAGCTTGGCTCGTAGCTCAGCAGGATTGGCCGTTTGAGTGGGTATTTCTGTTTTGGCCTCTGTAACCTTCGCGGGTTCAGCAGGTTTCTCCGGCTTCACTTCGGGAGCCTTGGGCTTTTCCACAGCCTTCACCGGTTCGGCGAGTTTGGGTTTTTCAGCAATCTTAACCGGTTTCAAGACTGGTTTTTCTTTTGGCTTTTCAGCTGCCGTTACCGGCTCAGCAGGCTTCGCTTCGGGAGCCTTTGGCTTCTCAATTACTTTAACAGGTTCAGCGGGCTTAACGGGCTTCGCCTCGGGAGGCTTAGGCTTCTCAACAGGCTTGACCGGCTCGGCGGGCTTAACAGGCTTCGCCACGGGGACCTTAGGTTTTTCAACAACCTTCACCGGTTCGGCGAGTTTGGGTTTTTCAGCAATCTTAACCGGTTTCAAGACTGGTTTTTCTTTTGGCTTTTCAGCTGCCGTTACCGGCTCAGCAGGTTCAACCGGCTTCGCTTCGGGAGCCTTTGGCTTCTCAACTACTTTAACAGGTTCAGCGGGCTTAACGGGCTTCGCCTCGGGAGGCTTAGGCTTCTCAACAGGCTTGACCGGCTCGGCGGGCTTAACAGGCTTCGCCACGGGGACCTTAGGTTTTTCAACAACCTTCACCGGTTCGGCGAGTTTGGGTTTTTCAGCAATCTTAACCGGTTTCAAGACTGGTTTTTCTTTTGGCTTTTCAGCTGCCGTTACCGGCTCAGCAGGCTTCGCTTCGGGAGCCTTTGGCTTCTCAACTACTTTAACGGGTTCAGCGGGCTTAACGGGCTTCGCCTCGGGAGGCTTAGGCTTTTCGACAGCTTTCACTGGCTCGGCAGGCTTGGGCTTCTCAACAGGCTTGACCGGCTCGGCGAGTTTGGGTTTTTCAGCAATCTTAACCGGTTTCAAGACTGGTTTTTCTTTTGGCTTTTCAGCTGCCGTTACCGGCTCAGCAGGTTCAACCGGCTTCGCTTCGGGAGCCTTTGGCTTCTCAACTACTTTAACAGGTTCAGCGGGCTTAATAGGCTTCGCCACGGGAGGCTTGGGCTTTTCTACAGCTTTCACTGGCTCGGCAGGCTTGACCGGCTTCGCCTCGGGAGCCTTGGGCTTTTCTACTGCTTTGACCGGCTCAGCAGGTTCAACCGGCTTCGCCTCGGGAGCCTTGGGCTTTTCTACTGCTTTGACCGGCTCAGCAGGTTCAACCGGCTTCGCTTCGGGAGCCTTTGGCCTTTCAACTACTTTAACAGGTTCAGCGGGCTTAACGGGCTTTGACACGGGAGGCTTGGGCTTCTCATCTGCCTTCACCGGTTCAGCGGGCTTATCGGGCTTCGCTTCGGGAGCCTTGGGCTTTTCTACTACTTTTACCGGCTCAGCAGGTTCAACCGGCTTCGCCTCGGGGACCTGGGGCTTCTCCACAGCCTTCACTGGCTCGGCAGGCTTCGCTTCGGGAGCCTTTGGCTTTTCAACTACTTTAACCGGTTCAGCGGGCTTAATAGGCTTCGCCACGGGGACCTTAGGTTTTTCAACAACCTTCACCGGTTCGGTGAGTTTGGGTTTTTCAGCAATCTTAACCGGTTTCAAGACTGGTTTTTCTTTTGGCTTTTCCACAGCCGTTACCGGCTCAACAGGCTTGACCGGCTTCGCCTCGGGAGCCTTGGGCTTTTCTACTGCTTTGACCGGTTCAGCGGGCTTAACGGGCTTCGCCTCGGGGACCTGGGGCTTCTCAACCGCCTTCACCGGTTCAGCGGGCTTGACAGGCTTCGCTGCAGGAACTTTTGGCTTTTCTACTATCTTCACTGGTTCGGCAGGTTCAACGGGCTTCGTCACGGGAGGCTTAGGCTTCTCAACAGCCTTCACCGGCTCAGCGGGCTTGACCGGCTTCGCCTCAGGAGGCTTGGGCTTTTCAACCGCCTTCACCGGTTCAGCGGGCTTAACAGGCTTCGCCTCAGGAGCCTTGGGCTTTTCAACCACTTTGACCGGCTCGGCAGGCTTAACGGGCTTCGCCTCGGGGACCTTAGGTTTTTCCACAGCCTTAACCGGCTCGGCAGGCTTGACCGGCTTCGCCTCAGGAGCCTTGGGCTTTTCAACCACTTTGACCGGCTCGGCAGGCTTGACAGGCTTCGCTGCAGGAACTTTTGGCTTTTCTACTACCTTCACCGGTTCGGCAGGCTTAACGGGCTTCGCCTCAGGAGCCTTGGGCTTTTCAACCACTTTGACCGGCTCGGCAGGCTTAACAGGCTTCGCCTCGGGAGCCTTGGGCTTTTCAACCACTTTGACCGGCTCGGCAGGCTTGGGTTTAGGCTTACTCTCGGCTGGCTGGAAGATGGGGGTATCCTCCATGTCCTTGTGCTTGACCTCCACCATGATCCGGGCGCTGGCGGTTTGTCCCACCGCATCCACCACTTCGACCAACACCGGTCCTTTACCCGGTATCTTGGTGGGCATGTTTACGTTATGCTGCTTTTCTTCTATGGTGCGGGTGTAGTTTTTGTTCCAGGTGAAAGTATAGGGAGGAACCCCGCCCTGCACCCTGGCGGCAAACCTGAGCTTTTCACCCAAAAAGACCACCGGCTTGAATACATGCAGGCTCATCTTCAGGGGTGTGGGCACCTCTGGTTTGAAAAATTCAATGGTTTCCGGTCCATCCTTTTTGACCGGCTCGGGTTTGGCTTTTTCCGTTTTGGCCGGTTGGGGCGCCTTGGCAGATTCCTTGGGTTTGGCCGGTTCTTTTTCGGGTGCCTGTTTGGCTGTATCCAGCCAGGGAGCGCTGGCCGCTGATTCCGTGGTCATCCAGGGCGCGGACTGGTCGGCCCCAGCTTCGGCCCCCGCGTGTTTGGCCAAATACTCCAATTGCTCCATGGCGGCGCGGGCTTCCAGACTGGTGCCTTCCGGATCAAGCTCCACCACTTTTTGATACCAAAGTTTGGCGTGCTCGTTCTGGCCGCATTGGAACAGTGCATTGGCATACTGGGAATAAACCGCGCGGACCTGTTCCCGGTCCGCTTTAAGCTCGGGCACGGTTTTGCCATATAGGGCAGCCGCATTACACCAGCTGCCCGATTCCTCATAAGCTTGGATCAGACGCTGGGTTACAGGCGGAACACCTGGAGAATCCGGGTATTTTTCCAAAAAGCGTTCCAGGAGGTCTACGGTCTTTTCCCATTGAGGCTGCTCATAGCCTTGCAGATAAAGATTGGAAAGCTGCCAATAGGCTATCTGGGCCCTTTCGGTCAGAGGGCATTTATCCATGACCTCTTGGTAAAGCTTTTCGATTGTTTCCAGGTCGGCGGGCGGAGTCTTGCTCAGCTTGCGGAATAATTCGTAAGCCAGGATCTCTTGCTCTTCCCGGGTCAGGGCCCGCTTTGCGGGCTGTTTGGCCGCGGGGCCTTCTTCCAGGTTTTTTTCCTCCACCAAAGCAGGCTCTGCCGGTTTTGGGGCCTGCACTTTTAGAGCCGCAGCCGGAGGAGCCGGGGGCACGGCGGGAGCCGCAGGAACCGGCGGGCTGGGCTGCTTTTGGGCTTTGGCCGCAACCGGTTGTTCAGGCTTGGGGGCTGCCGCTTTTGGAGCCGCCGCCGGTTTGGGCGGCGCCACAGGCTTGGGTGCAGCTGGCGCGGGGGCAGGGGCCGGCTTGGCCTCTGCCGCTTTTTGGGGCTCTTTAACCGTTGCGGGGGCAGGCGTAGCCGGGGATTCATCCGGGAAGGCCAGGACACTGTCTTCCGCGGGTTCAGTTTGCTTGGGCTGCTTGGGCTCCGCCGCCGGTGGCTGGGATTCATCCGGGAAGCTCAAAGCGGTATCGGATACGGTTTCAACCGGCGCCGGTGCCGGGGCTTTCAACAGCCCGATATCCGGTCCGGGGAGACCGGCCGCCACCTTGGGCAGGGCGGGGGCGCTGTTTACTTTCAGCGAACCGCGGATAGCTTCAAAGATAGGCTGGTATTCTTTCCAAGAGGTGCTGACAAAACCCGCAGTCAAAACCAGACCTTCATGCCGGTTGCGGAATACGATGAAGGTGGCCCGGGCCTTTTTGCCTGGCGACCAGCCCGTATAGCTGTCGGCCAGATGGCCAGAGATGCTGATCAGGTTCTTTTTAACCTCCACCAGATCTCCTATCAGATCGGGCTCGGAACCTGCCAATAACACGAACACTCCAGCTTCGGGCGGCTGGGTGGCGCCCAAACTCCAAAAGGCGCTCTTGTGGTTAGAGGTAATTTTTTCCTTCCAATGAGATGGAATGGCTATTCCCAAAGGCCCTATTTGTTTTGCCTGCCAGGTGATGGCGGGATCAGGCGGTCCGGGGCAGCGCAGCGAACGATTATTCAGCACTCCGCCGCAGATGGGCAGGATAAGGCGGGCCACCCGGCGGGTGAAGGTTTCCTGCTTGTCAAAGCCTGGCAGGCTTACGCCGTTCATGTTGACCCCGAAAGAGGCCTGGAAGGTGACCAGCACTTCCAACACCACCGGGGCCAAGAGAGCGCCGTTTTTACCCATGCTCATGGGGGTCCAGCTGACCGTGCCCTTATCCGGATCGAGCTTGAAGCCCAGCAGCTTTTTGGGGTCGTCTTTGGACTTTGCGCTGTATGCCTTGATTGCAAAGTCTACTTTGGCGCTGGTGATGCTTTGATATTTCCGCTCCGCTTCAGAACCGCTTTCCACCAGGCCCATGCGGTCCAAGGCGGGCAGATGTATCTGGAGTTTCACCGGCACTCCGGCCTTTTGGTAGCCGGAAAGAAAAATGTAGGGTCCCGGGTCCCGGCCCAGCCCGCCGCCCAATTCGGAGGCGGCCGGGTACTCACTCATATAATGATCCAGGACCCAGGAATCTTCGGGCAAAGGTCCCCACAGGCCTTCGGCTGAAATCTGGACCGGTATGATTTTCTTCTGGGGTCCGGCAGAGCCTTCTAGGCTGTATATTTCTTTGGCCAAATACAATTCGGCCACCGCCTGAGGAGTTTGCGCCCCGGCGTCAGTGCATAATCCGCCCAGCAAAATCACCAGGGCCACGAGCCCCACCAGGCTCCGGCCGAAAATTCCCATTCCTAAAATTCCTCTGTTTGTCATGCTTTGATCCCCGCAAATGATCCGGTGACACAGGCAGCACCAACCAACGTCTGGTTTTCATGGACAATATGTCATTTCATGGCATATAGAACGCACCATAACATAAAAAAGAGGTGAATGGCAGTCACGCCACACACCTCTCAATATTACCAGCCCGGGGGCCGGTCTAGCAAACCGGCTATTTGCAAAGGAATTTTTTCAGCCGCTCCATGGCCTGGCCCAGACGGTCCGCCGGATGGGTCAGGGCGATGCGGAAGTAGCCTTCCCCGTATTTGCCATACATGGAACCGGGAATCATCCATACCGCACATTCATCCAATACCTTGAAGCACCAGTCCTTGGAGACTTCAACACCCTTGGGCAGTTCGGCCCAAATATAGAAGGTGGCCTTGGGCGCTTCCACCTGGATGCCGCACTCATTAAGTCCTTTGACGACCACGTCACGCCGTTCTTGAAACATCAGATTACGCGGACCCATGAAGTCGCAGGCCCCATTCAATGCGTTGGCCGCCGCTACCTGCAAGGGATAGAACATGCCCCGGTCCGAATGCGACTTGATCTTGGCCATGGCGGCCATGATGTCGGCATTGCCCAGCATCATGCCGGTGCGCCATCCGCAGGAGTTGAAGGCCTTGGACAGGGAATTGAACTCTATGCCGCACTCCTTGGCCCCCTCAAACTGCAGGAAGCTGGGCGGGCAGTAGCCGTCAAAGCAGATCTCGGAGTAGGGGTTGTCGGAGATGACCGCCACATCATATTTGGTGGCCCACTCGATAAGCTCTTTATAGAACTCGGCCGGGGCGTGGGCCGAGGTGGGGTTGTTGGGGTAGTTCACCCAGATCATCTTGGCCTTTTCGGCCACCTCGGGCGGTATGGCTCCCAGGTCGGGCAAAAAGCCGTTTTCCTTTAATAGCGGCACCGTGTGAATCCGGCCGCCCGCGATCCGCACCCCGGCCACATAGGCCGGATAGCAGGGGTCGGGCACCAGGGCTATGTCGCCTTGGTCCAAAAGGGCGGTGTGGATGTGAAAGAGGCCGTCGGCAGAGCCCAGCAGCGGCAGGGTCTCGGTCTCGGCATCGACCTTCACCCCGTACTGGCGCTCATAAAAACCCGCGAT
The DNA here is from genome assembly GCA_963675675.1 of Desulfarculaceae bacterium. Taxonomy (GTDB): domain Bacteria; phylum Desulfobacterota; class Desulfarculia; order Desulfarculales; family Desulfarculaceae; genus Dethiosulfatarculus. Next base: position 3,090,691 of record OY776512.1, on the reverse strand, counting down.
GGCCTCTTTCAGCGGCATGGGGGAATAGAAGCTGGGGTAGTGGTGGTTGCCCTCATCCAGGCAGGCGTCGGCCAGGGCCTGGCGCTGGCCCTGGGGCGGAACCACGTCCGGGTCGCCCAGGCCCAGGTTGATCACGTCTTTGCCCTCCTCACGCATCTTGGTGAGGATCACGTTCATGGCGGTGCCCATATAGGCTTCAAAATCATTAATCCGATTTGCGATTTTCATTTTGTTTCTCCTCACATGCCCTCGTCTTCATAAACGTTGCAAATACAGCACAGGAAGGTGGATGCCTTGTCCGACATGTTTTTCATGCCGTGAGGGTCCATGCTGTCGATGTATACGGACTCTCCCGCGTTGACCAGCCGGGTTTCCGTCACCTCCTCGGTCTCGGAATCATAGGAATAGCACTCGAATTGGCCTTCCAGGATATACATGGTCTGATGATAGAAATGATTGTGGATCGGGATGAATCCGCCGGGCTGGATGGTGAAAAACCTAAGGCCGTACTCGGGATATCCGTTGCCGTCATCGCCGAACTTGCTCAGCCAGCGTACGCTGGTGCCCACCACCTCGCGCATCTCGCCCTTGAAGGGGAACTTGTCGATCTTGATGTCTTCAACATTTTTCCAATTGACTATATGCATTTGATTCCTCCATGGCTTGAGCTTTCCAACGCCCAGCCGGTATCCGTCTGTTTGGTTAACTGCCAAACACCTTTTTGGTTTGCGGCCAATCCAACCGCTGTTTTTTGTGTGTGGATGCAATCTGAGTCAGACCGTATTTTTCTTAAAAGGGCACTGATGCCGGGTTTGAAAAATTACCTATGTAATCCGATCTGAATTGATTGCATATGCACAAAAAATTTTATACCACGCATTGCAAGACAGAGCAATAAGTCTGATGGCTTTGTTTTTATTTTTGAATCGTTTTTAAGCTCAAAGACTTACGGATCGATAGTAAATCAGCCTGAAATTTTATGTTCATAAAAATATGCGGGGATTGCCGGATCGGCCCATGCATCGCGCGAAAGAGCCGGTTGGCGTCAATCGCCCCCATATCTGGGTGCAATGCATTGGGTATTTGAGACGCAGTTACCGGAGTGTCAAGGCGTTTGATCCATGGCATGGATCATGGCCAAAAGAAAAGCCGGACTGCGCGCCAATCCTCGTTGCAGGCAAAATGCATGTTAAGGATCGGAGCGCGGTCCGGCCTCCATATTATGATTTCGTTTATGCGGCCCCGGCGCTCAGTGGGTTCAGCAGTTACCCCCGCCTCCACCGCAGACCTGAGCCGGGCCGAATTCTCGGATCTGACCCTGGCTGACAAGCTCCATGGCCGCTGCAACCGTGGGCGCTCCTTCGCTGTAGAACACCCGGATGCCCACCTGCTGAAATCCGGCCAGAGGGCGGGCGCCCATGCCGCCGGATATCAGGGCCTCGGCGCCGGCCTGCTTGAGGGCCAGCACCGGAGCCATGCAGCCGCCTTGACTGTGAGGTGCGTTGGGCATTACCTTTATATCTCCCATTTCACCGTCAGTATAATCAATCAGGGTGAAGACATCACAGTGTCCGAAATGGGGCGAAAGCGGGGCTTCCAGTCCACCTTGGCCGCTTGACGGGATAGCTATTATCATCACGGTACTCCTTTTATTGCTTGGTTACGAACCAAGGTTATGTGTATATGCTCAAAACATACCCCTGTATCCCCGCCCTGTCAACCGGACTTGTGAATACTTAATTTGACCCGGCGGTTGAATTCGTTGTAGGGGTATATGATTATGATGGATGTCTCCCGGTCGGCTGACCGCCGGGAGTTGGCAATTCTTATGCCCCAGAGGAATTGATGAACCTAGCTCAGCCGCTTAGCCAAACCCCTGAACATTCACTTGGCCAGGTTTTCTGGCAGGTGGTCTTTTCTTTGCTGGTCGCCTGCACCGCAGGGGTGTTGCTATATACCCTGTGGGATCATCTGGGGCTGCCGCAGCAGGCCCAGCCGCTGTGGGGCTGGAGCCCGAACGCTCCTTCCGGTTTGGGTTATTTTGCTTCCATCTGCCTGCCTTTGGCCACCTGGCTGCCCACCGCAGCCATGGGCCTTATGATCCGCCTGGCCCAGCCTATGCGCAATGAAGCCTCCGTGGTGGTCTGCTTCCGCATATTAAGCCTTGATGCAGCCACTTATTTGCTGCTGCCGGGCTTTATCCTGCTTCCGGTTCTGTGGCGCGAACTGGGCAATGGCCTGGCTGCATTGGGTTTTGCCTATCTGGCCCTTTGGACCACCAAGGGGGTGTTGCTGGCCTGGATGGCGGGCGAGATTCTGCCGGACGCCAAAAAAGAAGACACCGTTATTTGGCTGGGGTTGCTGGTGAGCGTATGGGTTTTGCTCTTAATCCCGGCCATGTGGGTGATGCAGACGACCCCTCTCGGTATGCGGGAGGCGGCTTATCTGAAGGGGGCGTTATCCTGGCTGCCGGACTGGATGGCCAAGGTGGATGCCCGGCCGGTCGGCGGCAATCTGTATTATGGGGTCATATTGGCTCCCTTCACCCTGGTGGGCGGGCGCATTGGAGGCATATTACTCTCCACCCTGTGCGGCGCCGCCAGCCTGACCTTGATCAGCAATTGGCTATGGCGCTCCGGCCGGCTGGCTCCCGTGGTCTGCGCGGCCTTGGCTGTGGCATCGGCTCCGGTGTGGAGCGTCTTTTGGAGTGTGGGGCCGGAAGCTTTGGGAATGCTGCTTTTGGCCTTGGCCATGTGGGGCATGAAACGCCCGGGCCTGGCGCCTTTTTGCGGCCTGCACCTGGGGCTTTTGGACCAGGCCTATTTACCGGCGGCGGCGCTGGTATCCGCCTGGGGGCTGTATGAAATATGGAAGGCCGGCTATGCGCGGGTGAGCTGGAGCAGATGGATTTTGGTTCTGGCCTCCCTGGCGGGTCTGGCGGCCAGCCAGATCTGGCACACTCAGGAGGCCATGCCCCCTGTTTCCTTTGGCCTGGAGCTTCGCCGCCTGCTGCTGGTGGCCCCGGTGTGGCTCTTTGCCTTGGCCGGACTGCCGGTCCGCCTGCGCCGCCATCCAAAAGACGCCCTCTGGCTTTTGGCCCTGCCGGTTATGATTTATCTGCACAGCCTGGTGGCTCCGCTTTTGGGCCTGAGCGGGGATGCTGAACGTATTTCCCTGATATGCTTGCCAATAATGTCATGGTTTATGATGCCCAGCACTCTGGCTCTGGCAAGTCCCTGGCGCCGCCTGGCGCTGGCGGGGCCCGCCGCGCTCACCCTGGGCTACACTTGGCTGGCCACCTTTTTGCCCCATCTGCACCCCACTTTGCAAAATAACGAAGTGCTCCTGCCCGCCCTGGGAAGCGCTCTTGGAGTCGAAATAGGCCGGAACCTGCCTTTGGGAGCCAGCACCGCTCCCAATGTGGTTTGGTTCGGGCTATGGTTAGCCGCTTTGGCCTGGATGGGCTGGAAAGCCTGGCAGGTTGAGGAAAGGGCGGAAAATGAACCCTGGCAACCTTCAGGAACCTTGGAGGTATACACCCTGGTCCTTGGCCTGGGAGCCCTGACCGTCTTGCTTTTGATAAGCGGACAGCTGTTTTAATCCCCGGCAGGGGGCAAAGCGGATTCCTTTTTATGCAGCTTGGGAATATTCCGGCCATAAGATTGCATATTAGATTAGTCAAGTTTGCCGGAAAATGTCAGAATATCATTAACGGCGTCACGGTTATGTAGATCAGGATGGAAAGTGCGAAAATAAAACTCTTCCCAATGCTTCCAATGATTGATTCAATGCAGCATAGGTTTGTAATCCGTCCCGAGTTGGGCGTGGTTTTTCTGGAATATTTTGGAAAGATAAGCTCCGAAGCCCTAATCTTGGGCCAGCATCAGGTGATTTTGCATCCTGATTACCGGCAATCCTTCAACATATTGGCGGATTTCCGGCAGGCAGGGCTGACCCTAAACAGCCAAGAGATGCAATTTGCAGTGGATTTGCTGGCCCGCAACCGTGATGTCTCCCAGCAATTCAGCCGCTTGGCCCTTCTGGTCAAGCGTGATGTGGACTACGGCCTGTGCCGCATGTGGTCTTTTCTGGCTGACGCCATTTATGCGGACGTAGCTGTTTTCAGAAACGAAAAAGATGCTTTTGCCTGGGTGGGGCTGGACCCGGGCTTTGACCTTCGCGGCCTGTTCAATCCATAGTCAACCGCAGCGCTGGTTTTTGAAATCCAAATTCATCGCTATGCATGTCCGGTTTGCCTTCGCCGGGATGCCGGGGGTTGAGATATCCCGCCGCAGCTTCGGGCATATATGCATATCTGTCTGTTTAAATAGAAATTATTCCTAAATGGTTCTAACGATCCCTTCGGCGGTGTTGACATGGGCCGATAATTCAGGTAATCTAGTACCTGAATTATTTAATAGGAGAGGTCAAGTGTCAAGCCTGATCAAAATATCCGAAGCCGCATCCCTCGCTTTTCATACCATGGTCATATTGGCCGGAGATTGCGGGCGTCCACTTTCCGCCCGTGCGATGGCCGCCACCCTGGGGGTGAGCGAAGCTCATTTGGCCAAGGTGCTGCAACGGCTGGGGCGGGAAGGACTGGTGAACTCCAGACGCGGCCCCAGGGGCGGTTTCTCAATTGGCCGTCCCGCCGGGGAAATCACTTTGCTGGAGGTCTATGAGGCTACCGAAGGGCCCTTGCAAAGCAGAGACTGCCTGCTGGAAAAGCAAGTGTGCAGCGGAGATTGTTTGCTGGGCGACCTGTTGCGAGATGTGGATTCCCGGGTGCGCAGCTACTTGAGCAAGACCCGGCTCAGCGATATAGCCACCATTTTGACCTGCGAGGTTAGTGATGCCACAACTTAGAGACATTATTGAGATAGATGAGGAAAAGTGCACTGGCTGCGGATTATGTGTGCCGGCGTGCGCTGAAGGGGCTCTGCAAATCGTGGAGGGCAAGGCCAAGCTGGTTAAGGAGGTGTACTGCGACGGCCTGGGCGCCTGTCTGGGCGAGTGCCCCGAAGGCGCACTCAAGGTGATCAGGCGCGAGGCGGAAGCCTTTGATGAGCAGGCGGTGGAAGAGTTTCTGGCTAATAAGCGGGAATCACAAGCAGGTATTAAGCCCGACCCCATGCCTATTGCCGCCGGGGGCTGTCCCGGATCGGCCGATCTGGATCTGAAACCCTTGGCGACCAATTCGGCGAGCGGCCCGCAAGCCTCGCAATTGGGGCATTTCCCCATAAAGCTTAGTTTGGTTTCACCCCAGGCGCCCTTTTTGAAAGGAGCCGACCTCTTGCTGCTGGCCGACTGCACCGCAACCTGCTATCCGGACCTGCATCAAAAGCTCTTGCCCGGAAAAGCGGTGGCCATGGCCTGCCCCAAGCTGGATGACGCGGAGGCGCACATCAACAAGCTTGCCGCAGTGCTTGAGACGGCCAGGCCCAGGAGCCTGACCGTGGCCATCATGGAGGTGCCCTGCTGCCGGGGCCTTATCTTTATTGCGCAGCAGGCCGTAAAGAAGGCCGGTTATGCCCCCGAAACCACGGTTATGGTGGTGGGGCGCAAGGGCGATGTGATGGAGCGGCGCCCCGTAAAGTTGGATGAGGCGGCTTAATGGCCTTATTGGGAGGTGCACCATGGGAAAGACAATGTGCCCCGGTCAAGACACCGCCTTTTGGCGGCCTGGAGATATCTACGAGATTCCCTGCTCGGAGTGCGGCAAGGAAGTTGAGTTTTTCAAAGATGACGCCACCCGGCGCTGCTGCAACTGCGGCAAGCTGGTGCGCAACCCCAAGCTGAACCTGGGCTGCGCCCAATGGTGCGAACATGCGGTGGAATGCCTGGGCTATGACCCCAAAGAGGTGATGGCGGCGGCGGAGGGCGGCGATGCATCCTTGATGGACCGGCTTATCGAAGCCATGAAATCGGCCCACAAAAATGACCAGAAACTCATAAGCCGAAGCCTCAAGATTCTGGAACGGGCCAAGCTGATCATGAAGCAGGAAGGCGGCGAGCCCCGGGTGGTGCTGGCCGGGGCCATCCTGCATGATCTGGAACCCTTGGCCGCCGAAGATCTGATGAAAAAGGAGGGGCTGGACGAGCTGACCCGGGACCGGGTGCAGGCGGTGCTTAATGACCTGGCTCAAAACAGCCGGCCGGCCGGCCTGGAGTCAAAGACGGTGATGGATGCCATCAGCCTGGTCAAGCTGGAAGAGGGGCAGTGCGGCGTGGACGGGGTGGAGCTTCATACCCAGACTGCGCTTGCCTGGGTGCGGAGTAAAGGGGCTGTAAACGGGGACTGACCGCTTTGGCCGGTCAGGGTTTGCACACCTTGCAGGGCACGAAACCCGCCTCAAGCGCTTCTTCCCGGGTCTTGAACTTAGCCCGGCAGTTTTTATAGCAGCGCTTGGCCCATTTGCAGTCTATCTTGTGAAACTTATATGAATTGGTGTTTCCCACGTACTTGTAGCCCTGCTCCTTGAGCCGGATTCTTTCCTGGGACCACTTGGCAATCAAGTCTTGCTTGGCCCCTCCGCCTTGCTGAGCGAAGACCGCTGCACCGCTCAACAGAAATACCACGGTTACAAATAAAGCGATCAGCCGCTTTGTGCACACACCGGACTTGTGTGAATACATGAAATACTGCCTCTTTATGTGAAACAAGAGCCTCAATAATAGACCGAAACGGTTAAAATGCCCAGAATTCTAAACCAATAATGGCAATAAACCGGCTGAATGGGAATCAAACCGCCCCGCAGAAACGGATTCTGCGGGGCGCTATTACGGTCTTATGTGCCGTGGGCGGTTCTATATCGTGATCACGCCCTTGATCAGCCCGGAGCCCGGACTGAGCCAGTCCTCGATGCAATCCGGCATTTCGCCAAGCTCCGCCCGGTGAGTGATGAGGGGCTCAACCTTCAGCCCGCCGCTTGCCATGGCGGCGATCACCTGGGCGAAGTCGGCCTTGGTGGCGTTGCGGCTGCCCATGAGGGTGGTTTCCCGTTTATGGAACTCGCCGTCGGCCAGGCTGAAGCTGCCTGGGAAATGGCCTATATACACCAGGCGCCCGGCATGGGATAGATATTCTATGGCCTTTTCCATGGAGGCCTGGCTTCCGGTGGCGTCAAAGACAAAGGGCGCGTTCTCGCCATCAGTCAGCTTGGCCAGGGCGGTGGCGGGATCTTTGCCCGCATTGAGGGTCTTTTCCGCCCCGAGGTGTTTTTGGGCGAAGTCCAGGCGGGCCTGGTCGATGTCCATGGCGATCACTTTCGCCCCGGCCAGGCGGGCAAAAGCCATCGCACCCAGGCCGATGGGCCCCGCGCCGATCACCAGCGCCCATTCACCCGGAACCGGTTTGGCCCGGTTCACCGCGTGGGCTCCTATGGCCATGCACTCCACCAGGGCGAGCTGATCCCAGCTCAGCCCTGGGGCCTTCACCGCGTAGTCCGCGGGCAGGGCCAGGTATTCGCACATACCGCCGTCTTCATGCACCCCGAGCACCGAGATATTCATGCAGCAGTTGGGGCGGCCCTTGCGGCAGGCTATGCACTTGCCGCAGGATATGTAGGGCAGTATAGAGACCGCATCACCCACGGCCAGGCCTTCCGCTCCAGGACCCACGGCAGCCACCTCTGCGCCCAGTTCATGTCCGAACACCCTGGGATAGCTGAAAAAAAGCTGCTTGCCCCGAAAGGCGTGGATATCGCTTCCGCAAAGTCCGCAGGATTTGATTTTGACCAACACCTGGCCTTCCCCGGCAATGGGGGCCTCAATTTCTTGCATCTTGAACCGGCTGGGTTCGGTACAAACCAATGATTTCAATTTGCCCTCCGTTTACTCAGACCCTGTCTTGCCCGGATCAGGGCTTAAATCTTCCCACATGTCCAAATATCTTTTTTCCACCCGGTTGAGGTGGTGCAGCACCGCCGCTTTAGCCTGGGCCGGACCGCCTTGCTCCACAGCCGAAAGCAAACCCTGGTGTTCCTGCCTGGTATGCTCCATCCGGTCTGCGCTGTCTTGCAAATGCACATCGTTCATGGCATTACGCAGGCTGTTCACCCCCAGCCATTCCACCATATCCCAGATATTGCTCAATGACTCTATGATGAAGCGGTTGGCGCACAGTTCGGCCATTTTTTCATGGAAGCGCCGGTCCAGCCTGCTGAAATCGGATGAATTGTCACTGCTCAGATGCTCCTCCAGCAAGGCTTGCAGCTGGGCCAGCCCGTCCGGGTCCTGGTTGCGGGTCAGATTTTCCACCACCGCGCATTCCAATGCCTTGCGGTATTCGAACAGCTCCACCAACTCCTGCTGGGAAAGGCGGTTCACCACAAACCCGCGCCGGGGCAGGATGCTGACGAAACCTTTGGTTTCAAGTTCCAAAAGCGCATTGTGCACCGGAGTTTTGGATATGCCCATCTGGGCGGCCACCGCCTGTTCACTGAACACCGGACCGGGATGAAGCTCACCTTTCATAATGGCCCTTTTCAGGGTTTCTTTGGCGGTGTCTGTGAGACTGGCCGGAGGTGTGAGCTGCTCCAAAACCGGCCCAGCGCTCTTTTTCCGTTTCATATCAGGCTGCGCTTCGGCTCTTTTTCAGGCTCTCGGCCAGTTCGATGGCCGGAGCCATCACCATGCGCAGGCGCGCTTTGACTGTGCTGAACTTGTAGGCCTCGGCATCGCTCAAGGGCTGCAAGGGCGGGCCCATGTCAAAGCCCCTGAGGCCCACGGCGGCCTTGAAACCCACCGGGAACTGCACCGCAAACATGGTGCGCACCAGGTTGGGCACTATGCGCTGCAGCTCCATGGCCCTGTTAAAATCACCGGCCATATAGTTGTCGTAGATGGCCACCATCAGCTCGGGCAGGATGCCCGAGGTGCCGGTCATGCATCCGCTGCCGCCCATGCACAAGGCGGGCACAAGAGCCTCTTCACGTCCGGTCATGAAGTTGACCCTGCCTTCGGCGATCTTCACCTTGTCAATAAAGTGCATGAAGTCCACCATGCTGCCGCTGCTGTCCTTCATGCCCACGATGTTTTCGCGGCGGCTGAGCCGCTTGACCACGTCATAATCTATGGGCTGGGTGAACAGGGGAATGTTGTACAAGATGACCCCGATGTCCACCGAGTCGGCGATGGTCTCAAAATATTTTTCCATCACCTCATTGGATATCTTGTAGTAATAGGGCGGTGTGGCCACCACGGCCGGGCAGCCCAGCGCCTGGGCCTTTTTGGCCAGGTGGCAGGCTTCTCTTGGGGTGGTGGCGCCCACGCCGGGGGTTATGGGCAACCTGCCCGCGCACTGATCAACCACGATCTCCAGGGCCCGCTCTTTTTCAGGCAGGCTCATGTGCACGCTCTCGCCCACCGAGCTTAAGGGAAACAGGCCGTGCAGGCCGGCATCAATCAGAAAATCCACATACCGGCGCAGCTCGGGCTCGTTGACCAGTCCTTCATGGTCATAGGGCATGAGCATGGCGGGGAATACACCTTCGGGATAAAACATTTTAGCCATCTCCTTTGAGGCCGAGTTCACTTAAGATCGCATTGGTTGGCACCCCGGCGGAATCCCATCCCCGGGTTATATAGTAATCTTGCACTGCCGGAGCCACGTCCACGGTCCGCCCCCGGTTGGGGCCGTCGGGCACCGGCTCGTTTTTGAAGCGGGCGGGCAGATCGTCATCCGCCTTGGTCAGGCCTTCTCTCAGGTTGAACAGGCGCACCAGATTGTTCACCCGCTCTCCGATGGCCAAAAGCTTGTTCGCGTCGCCCAGTGCGTCCATGCCGGTCAGGGCCTTGAACAAGGGGGTCAGCTGGGTGAGGGTCAGGGCAAAAGTGGCAAAGAGGCAGAGCCCGGAGCAATTCACCAGGCAGAACCAGTCCTGCTGAGCTTTCACCAGAGCGGGTTTTTGATCCCAAGAACGCGGGTCCAGGCGTCCTTCCGCGGCCAAAAGTTCATCCCCGATGGGCCAGGAGCGCAGGTGGCAGCCGCCCCGGTCGCTGGTGGCATAGGCCAGGGCCATGCCTGTCGATCCCCGGGGATCATAGGCCGGAAGCTCCAGCCCCTTGACATTGATGGCGAAATCCTCCGAACCTTTGATCTGCCGGGAGAGCGCCTTGGTGCCCTGGGTCCACAGCTGGCCCGGGCCTTCGCCCTTGCCCATCATATGCACGGCCTGTATCATGGCTTCATGGTTGCCGAATTCCAGCTTCAGGCCGCCCATCTCCTCCTGGCTCAACAGCCCCCTTTGGTTGCACTCCATCAAAAAGCCGATGGTGTTGCCGGTGGAGATTGAGTCCAGGCCGTATTCATCGCACAGCCTTTCCGCCTCTATGATGGCCTCAACCACGGAGTTGCCGCATTGGGCGCCGAATGCCCAGGTGGCTTCGTATTCCGGACCCTCGGTGTAGGAGCCCTTATAGGGCCCTTCGTCCACCTCGGCGATCTTGCTGCAGCGGATGGGGCACCCGAAACAGGCCCGGTGGCGCTTCCAGTAACGGGCTATGTTGAATTCATTAACCGTATCGGTGCCCTCAAACTCGGTCTTCTGGAAGTTGTGCACCGGATGCAGGCCGGTGATGTCCATGGCGGACAAGACCATGTTGGTCCCGAATTCACGGCGGCCGCCCCCGGTGTCCGGATTGTTGTTCAGCTCGTTTATGGCCTCGCGGATCTTGAGGTCATAAAGCTTGGGGTCATCGACCTCTATGGAGCCGGTGCCACGCACCACGATGGCCTTGAGCCCCTTGGAGCCCATTACAGCGCCGCAGCCGCCCCGGCCCAGGGAGCGGTACTCGGTCAGGATGCCGGCCGTATTGGCCTTGCGCTCGCCGGCGGGGCCGATGCAGGTGACTTTGTGTTCCGGGCTGTATTGCTCCTTGAGGCGTTTATGGGTTGCCAGGGTGTCCAGGCCCCAAAGCTCACCCGCCTCAAGCAGTTCCACATGATCGTCTTCAATCAGCAAAACCTGGGGTTTATCCGCAGCTCCGGTGACCACCAGGGCATCGTAGCCCGCGTATTTCAGCTCCGGCCCCCAGGAGCCTCCGGCATTGGAGTCCAGCCAGAAGCCGGTGGCCGGGCTTTTGGTGCAGACTTCAAAACGGCCCGAGCTGGGCACCCGGCTGCCGGTCATGGGACCGGTGGCGAATACCAGCATGTTTTCAGAAGAAAGGGGATCGACTCCCGCGGGCAGCCGGTCATAGAGCAGCCGGGCTCCGAGGCCCTTGCCGCCCAGGTACATTTCAGCCATTTCCACGGGCAGGTCCCAGGTCTGCACCCGGCCGCTGCCCATATCTATTTCCAGAACCTTTCCGATGTATCCGCCTTTGAAACTCATGAGCGCCCTCCCAAGGTGATTGCCCCGGTGGGGCAGGCCGTTACGCAGGAATAGTCCCCGGAGCAGGTGTCGCAGATAAGCGGAATATTTGCAGCGGCGTTCCAATGCACCCCGCCCACCGGGCAGGCTTCAATACAGGTCATACAGCCGACGCATTTGTCCACATCCAAATGCACGTAATCCTGCCAGCTCAAGGCGTCTTCCGGGCAGGATTCCACGCATTCATGCCCCTTGCAGGACAGACAAACTTTTATGCCGGAGCGCTGGGGCCAGTGATCGGCGATGCGCACCCTGGCGGTGCTGGTGCCGTTCACACCTTCATGGGCCCACACGCAGGCCAGCTCGCACATACGGCAGTTTGTGCAGTTATCGGTTTTAAGCTTGAACAAAAGCCACCTCCTAATTGCGGGTCCAACACATAGATCCGTCTCGATCACTTTACCAGGGCGGACAGGGCTGCGGTAGATCCGTGCTTAATAAGCATATTCAAATGACTGGTCACCGCGTCATTCAATCCGTCATATATGTTCAGGTCTTGGCCCCAGAACGATTCATTGCCCAAAAACTCACGCACCAGCCGGGCCAGTTCCTTGGAATCCGCCTCTCCGGTTTCATCCCACCGGGCCGCGAACCAGCCCAATACGCCGGGATCATCCCGGAAGCTGTAGCTGCCTGTCTCACTCAGCCCGTGCAGGCGGTCGCCCTCGATGCTGCCGGGTTTGTAAAGCCGCAGCACTCCGGCCAGGGCCAGGGCCAGATATCCGGGGGCTGAGGTCCCGGTCGTGTAGTGGTCCATCAGGCTGGGCAGACAGCGGGTCTTGAACTTGGCCACCGTGTTGAGCGCGATATCAGCCAGCAGGTGCCGGATATGGGGGTTTGCGAAGCGCTCCATCACCTCATCGGCAAAGGCCTGCCTTTCGGCGGGGGGCTGGTCCACATGGGGCAGTATCTCGGCCGCGCACAGCTTTTTGAGATACTCGCCCAAAAGGGGATGCTCCACGGCCTCCCGCACCGTTTCCAGACCCAAGGGGAGCCCCAGGCTTATCATGGAGGTGTGCAGGCCGTTCAGAACCCGCACCTTGCGCTCGCGGTAAGAACTGAGGTCATCGGTCCAGACCACATTGAGTCCGGCCTGGGTAAGCGGAAGCTCGTCCTGATAGCCGTCCGGTCCCTCGATCACCCAGAGGTGGAATATCTCGCCCGCCACCAAAAGGCTGTCTTCATAGCCCAGTTCGGACTGAATCCGGTCGGCTTCCTCATTGGGATAACCGGGCACGATGCGGTCAACCAGTGAGTTGAAAAACACGTTGCACTCATTCAGCCAGGCGGCGAAATCTTCTCCGAGTTCCCAGTCCTCACAAAGCCTGAGCAGCACTTCTTTTAATTTGGTGCCGTTTTTATCGATCAGCTCGCAGGGCAGGATCATAAGCCCGGCGGCGGGGGAGCCGTTGAACACTTCAAAACGACGCAGTAAAAAGGCCAACAGTTTGGCCGGATACGAACTGGGGCAGGCATACATGGGCTTGGGTTCATTCAGGTAGGCGATGCCCGCTTCGGTGGTGTTGGAGATGACTATCTTCAGCTCGGCATGCCCCGCCCAGGCAAGGAATCCGGCCCAGTTCTCATAAGGGTTCAGGCCCTGGGCCACGGATTGGATAACCTGGCGCTCTTCCTTAACTTCACCGCCCTGCACTCCGCGCAAAAGCACGGTGTACAGGCCGTCCTGGGCGTTGAGTAAATCAACGGTTCCTTGGGCCAGGGGCTGGATGATCTGGACCCGGCCCTGAAATAAGCCCTGGCTATTCATCTGATGGAGCATCCAGTCCACAAAGGCCCGCAAGAAATTTCCCTCGCCGAATTGCAGCACCTTCACCGGGTATTCCGGCAAAACAGAAACCTCTGCCTGCTGAATCCTGTTCGATGCGGACCGGATGAGTTCCTTATTAATCTTCATTGGTTAGCCTTTCCCGATCAAGCCAGCCGCAGGCCGTCCGCAAGAGTATCGCTTAACTCACTGCAATTTATGCCGCTTTGTTTGATCTTGACCTTTGCGCTCAGATATGTTTTTCTGGCTGGCATCTTAGATATCACATGTTTATATTTGCGTCCACCAGCCTTTTCACTGCTTAAGAGGAAGAAATGCCCACATACGACGACCTATTCAACTTAGTGCGGGGCTCCGAGCCTCATCCCCCCATTCCGGCCATTTGGAATTACGCCCCTTGCCATTTCGGAGCCATTGGAGGCGAACCGGACGTCTACCGTTTTTACTTTGACGTGGATTACAAGCTGGCCAATCAGCTTAAGCTGGCCGAACTGATTCCCGACGCCTTCCTGCTGCCGGGCTTTTTTGCGGACCTGGGCGTGGTGGTGGAGGCCTCTGCCTTTGGCGGTGAAATGCTGTGGCTGCCGGACACAGCCCCACACATTCACGCCTCGGTGACTGAGTTCAGCCAGATCGACCGCCTTAGAAAACCCAAGGCCGGGCTCTCCGGCCTGATGCCCCTGCAGCTCACCCAGTACCGGCTGATCAATGAGCGCCTGGCCCAAAAGGGCCTGCCCCCAAACCGCTATATCCACATCATGGGGCCGGCCGAGGTGGCCGGGCTGATCCTGGGCTATGACAAATTCTTCATGGGCCTTTACCAGGACCCCAAACGGGTCGTAAACCTCATGGAAATAGTTACCGAGCTTCTAATCGGCTGGCTCAAGCTGCAAAGCGAGGCCGTGGGGGGAGCCAGGGTGCTCTGCGTTGCGGATCATGCCACCAGCCAAATAAATCCCGAGCACCTTGAGAAGCTGGTGTTGCCTTTTGAAAAAGCCGTCTTCAGCGAATTCCCCGAGCCCATCAAGATCTACCACAACGAGGGTCGTCACTCCAAGCGGCATATGGAACTCATGCTCCAGGCCGGGGCCGAGGTTTGGCACTGCGGATCAGATATGCACGACATTAACGAGCTTTACGACAATGTGGGTGATGAGATCGTGCTGTTCGGGGGGCTCAATCCCCACGGAAACATGCTCAACGGCACGCCGGAAGATGTGCGGGCCGAGACCCGATACGTGAAAAAGGCCGCCCGGGGCCACCGCATTTTGCTATCCACCGGCACCGGCACCACCCCCAACGTCAACCTCGCCAATCAGCGGGCCATGGTCGATGAGGCCGTAAGATAGCCCTTTAGCCCATATCCATAAATGATGCGCTGCGGCGGTCCCTTGGGATTTCGCCACAGCGCTTTTTGTCAGAAAGCTGACGCGCAGTTGCGCATAAGGTCCGGTATTAGCCCGTGGTCAGGGCCAGCTTGCCCGGGTTCAAAATGTTGTTGGGGTCCAAGGCGGCCTTGATGGCGCTCATGGTCCCGATAGAGGTTGCATCGTGCTCCAATGACATGAAGGGGGCTTTCACCGCGCCGATGCCGTGCTCGCCGCTCAAGGTGCCGCCCAGCTCCACGGCCAGCTTGAATATTTCGGCCGAGGCCTTCTCCATGCGTTCGCACTCGTCCGGGTCGTTCTTGTCGTACAAAAGGCCGGGGTGCAGATTGCCGTCGCCAACGTGTCCCAAAGTGGGGGTGATGATGTTGTATTTGCGGCCTATTTCATGCACGCCGCGCAAAAGGGCGCTGATCTGATCCGGCGGCACCGTGACGTCCTCGGCCAAAAAGGCTCCCCGGGGAGCGGTCATCACGCCGCCCATGGCCCGGCGGGCGGTCCACAGATTTTCAGCCTGCGTCCGGGATTCCGCCTTGGTGATGTTTTTGGCTCCATGCTTTTTCATGACCTCGATGATGACGTCAAGCTGCTGGCTGGCTTCACCCTCGGTAAAGGCGTCGGTTTCGGCCAGCAGCATGGCTTCGGCCTTGGGCAGGGATGTATCCTTGGAGTATTTGTTTAAAAGGTCGATGCAGACCTCATCCATGATTTCCAGAACGCAAGGCATGGAAATCGAACCCAATATGCCGGCGATTGCGTCGCCTGCCTGGGTCAGGGTGTCAAAGGTGGCCATGGCGGTGGCCTTTTCCTTGGGCTCGGGCAGTATTTTCAGAATGATTTCGGTGATCACGCCCAAGGTCCCCTCGCTGCCCACAAAAAGCCCGGTGAGGTTGTAGCCCGAAGAGCATTTCAGGCAATTGGCCCCGGTTTTTAAAATGGAGCCGTCGGCCAGCACCACTTCCAGGCCCAGAACATAATTTTTGGTTACGCCGTACTTGGCTCCCTTGAGCCCGCCGGCATTGGTGCCCACATTGCCGCCCAAGGTGGCCACCTTGCCCGAAGCCGGGTCCGGGGGATAGAAAAATCCCAGCGGGGCCAGCGCTTCTTGCAACTCCCGGTAGACTACGCCGGCCTGCACCCTGGCCTGCCGGTTAACCAGGCTGATATCCAGTATCTTGTTCATGCGGGAGAGATCCAGCACTATGCCCCCCCGGCCGGGGAGGGCCGCTCCGGCCAAGCCGGTTCCGGCGCCCCGGGGGGTTACCGGAACGCGCTCCTCATTGGCCAGGGCCAAAACCTTGCTTACCTGCTCAGTGCTTTGGGCCCAGATAGCGGCTTCCGGCCTGAAGCTCAACTCCGATCCGTCATAGCTGTAGCTCACCAAATCAATCAGCTGATCGGTGTAGTTTTCCTCCCCCACAATATCTATAAAGCGTTGGCGAAGCTCTTTATCCACTTGGGTCCTCCTGCCTGATCTTTATTCGTCATCCATCAGCGGCGACATCAATTGGCTGTCGTTGTCAAAATTCCAGGGCACCGGATCGGAGCCCAGTATCATATCGTCGCGCGCATCCAGTTCAGCCCAGATGGCTTTGGAGACCAGGGCCTTTTTCACGTCAAGGGTGTTTTTGATATGCACAACCCTCATATCGTCAGTGGTGCAGGGGCGCAGGGTCATCAAAGCCGCGGCCAGGGTAAGCTGGTCGTTGTCATAGTATAGGGGCAGACGCCCGGCCTCGGGGGCGCAGGAGGTGAGGCAGTTTATGCTGGTGGCGTGAAAATCCATTTTGTCCACCAGGCGCTTCACCGTAAAGTCCGCGGTGCCCACTCCGATCACGCTGCCTTCGCTGCCTTCGGTGACATCGCGCACCAGGATGCGGTTTATCACCGGTTCAGTGCGGGGCATGCCGCAGGAGGCCACTTCGCGGCCCACCACATTGGGGTCCATGCCCGCGCCGGAGATGTCTTTGCCCATTTCATCCACGATAAGCAGATCCAGGTTGTCCGCCGGGAGGCCGGGCAAAAGCTGCCGGGCCCATTTCAAGGTCTCGACTTCCGTTTCATAAAGGTTGTCTTTGGTCGCCATGCGGATGCCGCAGGTGTCATGATCCTGGTTCTCAACCAGGGCCACGCCCAGGATGCATTTGGTGCGGGCCATTACCTCCCGCCCGGCGGTGCCGATGATTTCTCCGTAATCCCGCACCACGGTCAGCTTGTGATAGTGGGAAGCGCCATGCTGGCAGCCCAGGCCGATAGCCATCATCTTGATCATGCCGCTTTCGGTGGGGGCTATGAAATTGGTATGGGGTTTCACGCGGTTGATCACCACATAACCATCGGCCTCGTAGGCCTTTCGGTTGATGAACAAAGGAATACCTTTGGCCTCGCCCAAAGACACCACCTCCATGGTGGCTTCCACCGGCGCACTCACGCTGGCCTCGGTGATGCCCCGGGCTCTCAGCACCTCCATCTGACCTTCAGCGGTGGCGCCTCCATGGGAGCCCATGGCGGGGATGATAAACGGCTTATAGCCCGCGCCTTTCAGCTTGGCCACCACGGCGGCCACGGCCTGGGGCAGGTTGGAAATACCCCGGCTGCCCACGCCAACTGCAATCCGGCCGGAACCGGGAGGCTGCATTTTGTCTTTTACGCCGTCCCATGCCTGGTCTATTGCTGTTTGAATATCAATTGCAGGCGGCACTTGCCACACCTGCTCAACCATCTTCATCTGTGGAAGGTCGCTCATTTTGAATTGCAAGGCGCTCATTTGGTCCTCCCGTTATTGGGGGAAAGTATTAAATCCAGGTCTCAGTATACTTACTGCTAGATCATACCAGCTTCAAGCAGGATATTGGCCGGCCTGATTTTCTATCAAAAAAATCTGCGCGGGCCTGCCCGGCCACGCACAGATTATTTTTACTGTTTTATACGGCTCTTGTCAGGGGCAAATGCAAAACCCGGCCCCGCTTAGCCGCCACGGTAAGTCACTTCCACCAGCCACAGGGCTGATTCCGGGAAAAAGGTGATGATGCCCAGAACCACCAGCAGCGGCACTATAAACGGCGCCGTGGCAACCACGCATTGTTCGAACTTAACCCCCGAAACCTTGCTGAGCACATAAAGCACCATGCCCACCGGCGGAGTCAAGAGCCCCAACATCAGGTTCAGGATCACGATAATGCCCAAATGCACCGGATCTATGCCGACTTTTTGGGCGATGGGCAGCAGCACCGGCACCAGGATGGTGATGGCCGCGATGGTTTCCATGAAACAGCCGATGAGAAGCACCACCCCCATGATGATGATCAGTATCACGGTCTTGTTGGTGGAGAAATCAAGCAGCGCATCGGCCAGGATTACGGCCACCTGCTGGTCTATCAGAATCCAGGCAAAGATGGTGGCGCTGGCCACGATCATCAAGATGGACGCAGAGGTTTCGATGGTGTCCATGGAAACCCGCAGGATGTGCCGCCAGGTTAGGGTGCGGTACACGAACAGGCCCAGGAACATGGAGTACACCACCGCTGCAATGGCTGATTCGGTGGGGGTGAAGACTCCGGACAGTATGCCGCCGATAATGATGGTGGGAGTCTGCAGGGGCAAAAACGCCTTGACAAAGGTTTCCCACAGCCTGCTGAAGCTGAAGCTGGCATCCCGGGGATAACCCCGCATGCGGGAATAAATCGCCACCATTATCATCAGGGACAGGCCCATCATCAATCCGGGCAGAAAACCGGCGGCGAACAACTCGCCGATGGAGGCGGAGGACATGACCCCGTAGATCACCAGGGGCAAGGAGGGCGGGATGATGGGGCCGATGGTGGATGAAGCCGCGGTGATGCCCACCGAAAAATCATCATCATAGCCCGCATCGCGCATGGCCTTGATTTCTATGGTGCCCAGGCCGCCGGCATCGGCCACCGCAGCTCCGGACATGCCGGCGAAGATGATGCTGGCCCCGATATTTACATGTCCCAGGCCGCCATGCATCCAGCCCACGATTGCCTTGGCAAAGTCGAATATGCGGGTTGTGATGCCTGATGAGTTCATCAGGTGGCCGGCCAGGATGAAGAACGGCACTGCGATAAGCGGGAAACTGTCTATGCCCTGGATCATGCGGTGCAGCACCACCAGATCCGGGGTGCCTTCCAGCCATATGAATACCAAAGAGCCCACGCCCAAGGCCACCGTGACCGGTGAGCCGATGATAAGCAGGGCGAAAACGATTATGAATAGTATTGCTAATTGCATTGCGAGGTCTCCTTAATTGCCGCTTACCACTGTTTCTTCAATTTCTTGGACGACCTCATCGCTCTTTTTGCGGAACTGCTGGTAAACATTCCAGGCCGCAGTGAGACCCATGCCAAAACAGGCGGCTACCACAGTCCAATAGATTACGCCTTTGGGTACTTCGATGGAGACCATTTGCTGAAAGCGGGTTTTATAAGCAAGCTCGGCACTCACAAAACCGGCGTAAGTGAAAAAGGCGGCATTTAACAGCGCCACGAAAATCACCAGCATCTTCACCGCCTTGGCGGGCAGAAACCGGTAGAAAAACTCCAAAAATATGTGAGAACCCTTGCGAATGCAAGTGATTGAACCTACAAAGCCAAGCAATATCAAAAGGTAACGTGCTATCTCTTCTGTCCAGCCCAGAGAGCTGTTTAAAACATAGCGGGTAAAAAACTGCACAAATACGATTACGAGCAAGCCCCAAAAAATGATGAAAACCGGAGCGTCCACCCATCTGATATCAGAGATATCGTCTAAGGCCTCCTCGTGTTTTTTGTTTTGTTCCATGGCGTCTTCTTCTCAAAGCGAAGTTTTTAAAAATAGAGGGCGCTGTTTGTTCCCATTCGGGATCAAAAACTCCACTGCCTCGAATAATTGTGAGATCTGGGCCAGGGGTGTTTCCCCTGACCCAGCTATATGATTATGTCTGACGTTAGTTCTATTGCTACTTGGCGTCCGGGATGGCCTGCAGGCGGTCGTAGATTTCGGGCGGCCAAGGCATGTCTTTGGTCTTCAGGTGAGGCTTGACCATGTCAATAAAGGGTTTGCGGTCCACCACGTGCACTTCCACGCCCTGTTTGCGGAACCAGTCGGCCAGTTCTCCCTCGGCCTTGACGATTTGGTCGGAGGCCCAGGCGGAAGATTTTTTCAGAGCGGCGATCAGGGCGGCGCCATCCTTTTCACTCATGCTCTTAAGGCGGGAGCCGCTGACAATGGTGATCAGGGAGTTGGTGATGTGTGCGGTCAGGCTGATGTGCTTTTGCACCTCATAGAACTTCTTGAACTGGATGGTGGGCAGGGGGTTTTCCTGCGCGTCCACCACCTTCTGCTGCAGGGCCAGGTAGACCTCGCTGAAGGCCATGGGGGTCGGGTTGGCGCCGGCCACCTTGGGGAACATCACATAGGCCGGGGCGTTGGGCACCCGGATCTTGAGGCCCTTCATGTCTTCGGGCTTCAAAATGGGCTTGTTGGCGGTCACTTGGCGGGCGCCGTAGTAGGTCAGGGCCACGATGGGGTTGCCGGTGGCTTTCTTGTAGCCATCGCACAATTCCTTGAAAAGAGCGCTGTCGCGGTAGGCCTTCCAGTGCGGATAGCCCCTCATGGTGAAGGGATAGTCGCTGATGGCAACGGGTTTGAAGGCGCGGGAGGCAAAAGCCACACCGGTGTAGATGACATCAATGGAGCCCAGGGAGATACCCTCGTTGATTGCCACTTCCTTACCCAAGGAGGAGGCCGGGAACACCTTCATCTTATAACGGCCCTCGGTGGCCTTTTCCAATTCCTTGGCGGCCATCAAGGCGGCCTCATGATAGGGGGTCTTCACCTCGTAGACATGAGCAAAGCGAAGCTCTTTGGCTGCAAATGCAGCGGAAGCGCCCATCATGATGGACAGAGCCGCCAGGATTGCCACAGTTAGGATGGCGCCCCGTTTCAAATTAATATTCATGCTTCTCCTCCTCTAGTTGGAAATTACAAGTAATAAAGGGTGTTGACACGCACCAGCCTTTATTGGTTAGTTGCTGAAAACGATGAGTAGCACACCTTAATAAAAAATACAATATTTCTTATTTGACTTTTTTCGTGGGACTGATATCCCTATTATGCGAAAGGACGGCCCTTTTGCCATGCCCCGAAAGAAAAATAGAATACAGACATCCACTTTAACCCATCAAGTTGTAGACCTTTTAAAAGAGCGCATCTTAAATGGAGAACTTACATCCGGACAAAGGATCTGGGCTGCTGACTTGGCCAAGGAGTTCGGGGTCAGCCTGATTCCGGTAAAGGATGCCCTCTTGATTCTGCAAGGTGAAGGGTTGATCATCAACGTTCCCCGCCGGGGTTCCATTGTCCGCCAGTTCTCCCTGCGTGACGTCATCGAAATGGTGCAGGTGCGCCAGATCTTAGAATTGGAAGCCGCCGCTTTGGCGCTGCAAAATAACGCTGTGGATGAGCGGCTGCTTGAGGGACTCAGGGAGCACAACGAAGTCATAGGC
Organism: Desulfarculaceae bacterium; assembly: GCA_963675675.1. Lineage (GTDB taxonomy): Bacteria > Desulfobacterota > Desulfarculia > Desulfarculales > Desulfarculaceae > Dethiosulfatarculus. Next base: position 3,069,639 of record OY776512.1, on the reverse strand, counting down.
AAAGTCCGCAATGACCAGGGCGGGTGGGCTGAACGGCTGGTGCCTTATAGAAATGACCGGCTTTTTCACGAGCTTATGGTGAGCGTTTGCGGCAACAACCTTTTAGTGGAGTGGTACAAGCGGCTCAATTCACAGGCTCAGGTGATAAGGCTAACCTTTTACAATATCGGCCCCAGGGGTGATAAAACCTATAATGAGCACAATGCAATTGTGCAGGGCTTGGCCGACGGACGCCTGGGCGATGTCAAGCTGGCCATCAAAAACCACTTAAAGTCTCTGGTCGAGGACTACCGCAAAGCGGCAAAGGCAAATCCGGCCTCTTTGGGCCTTGATGAGGGGGGTGAACCTGCCTTGCCTCATGGACGCAGACAACTGAAAAGTAAAAAATCCAACGCTGCGACGGATTGAGGGGCGGCCTTCCGGCAGATAACGGGAATGGAAGCATATTATGAATAAGATTGACAAGGTGGCATCGGATTATTACCGCATCATACTGCCCGAGGTGCTGACCGATTCCACCCACGGCAACATGGCGTATTTCGAGCTGGTCACGGTGCGCTTAAGCGACAGTGACGGGGCCCAGGGCCTGGGCTACACCTTTGCGGTGAACCACGGGGGCGCTTCCATCCACGCCATGATAGAGCGGGACTTAAGCGGAATGATCCAGGGTGAGGACCCGGCCCGCATCGAGGCGCTTTGGGAGAAGATGTGGTGGAACATGCACTATCCCGGCCGGGGCGGCATAGCATCTTTCGCCATCGCGGCCGTGGATATCGCCTTGTGGGATCTGATGGGCAAAAAGACCGGTTTGCCCCTGTGGCGGCTTTTGGGCGGGCATAACCCAAAGGTGCCGGCCTATGCCGGGGGCATTGATCTGATGCTGCCCCTGGAAGAGCTGATCGCCCAAACCGACCAGAACATCGCTGACGGTTTCAGGGCCAAGAAAATGAAGATAGGCCGCGAGGTGTTGGCGGAGGACCTGGCGCGGGTGGCCGCCATGCGCAAGCATCTGGGCGAAAACTTCCCCCTCATGGCCGACGCCAACATGCAATGGAAAAGGGATGATGCCCTGAGGGCTTTCCAGGCGCTTAGGGAATACAACCTTTACTGGATCGAGGAACCCCTGGTGCCGGAAGACGAGGTGGGCCATGCCCTGTTGGCCCAGACCGGGGGCATCCCCATCGCCACCGGTGAGAACTTCCGCACCATCCAGGAGTTTGAACGCATGATCCGGGCGAACGGGGTCATGTTCCCCGAGCCGGATGTATCCAACTGCGGCGGGGTGACCCCCTGGATAAAGGTGGCTCACCTGGCCGAATGCAATAATCTCAAGGTCACCTCGCACGGAGTGCACGACCTGCATGTGCATCTGCTGGCCGCCGTGCCCAATAAATCCTATCTGGAGGTGCACGGCTTTGGTTTGGAGCGCTATATAGAAGAGCCCCTGGCCATTGTGGAAGGCTTTGCCACCCCGCCCGAGCGCCCCGGCCACGGCGTGGTGTTTGACTGGGATGGGCTGGAGAAAATGCGGGCCTGAAAAATCCGGCTTTTATGATGGTTTTGGGACCCCGGCGCTATTGGCGGCGGGGTTCTTTTTTTTGTTTGCAGGGTTTGTGCGCGGGCGGCTGTGGGGATTCAAGCTTGAAACCCATGGGCTGCCTTTGCCTGCCAATGGGAATTTAAGCCTTAAAACGCCAAATCCCACTAACATAATCATAATAAGCACTTTTACGCATTCTTAACCTGCGCTAAAAAAAAGCTGGACCTGCGGGCCATTGATCTGGACAATGCACTTTGCATGCCGGGTAAATAAGCGCCCGGCCTCAGCCATGAACATCACCGGCCCCGTAAGCCGGTTACGGCCCGGAAAACATTGAAAACGCCTATAGCAAGGCCCATACCGTCCGGCTTGACCGCCAGTGGATCTAAATATGAACAACGGAACCGAACTCATGCATCCTTCAGCCCTTAGGCCGCAAACAACCTTTTTGTATTTCGAGGATCTGGCCGAACCGGCCAAGTTCCTGGAAGAGGCCCTGGAACTAAAGTTGGTGGAAGACCATGGGTTTGCCAAGATCTACCGGATGTCTGGCGAGAGCTTCTTGGGCATCGTGGATGAGGCCGGGGGGCATCATAAGGCCCAGGACAAAAACGCGGTGCTTGTCACCATGGTGGTGGACGATGTAAAGCCCTGGCATGAGCGCCTGCAATGCACTGGGATCAGGATGCTTTCCGGAATCAAAACCGTGCCCGAGGCCAATTTGGAGTGTTTCTTTTTTGTGGGGCCGGGAGGCTACCACTTTGAAATTCAAAAAGTTCTCGATCCTGAAGATGTAGCCGGTTTCAAATCTCAAGGCGGCGGGGGCCTCATATAGACCGCGCCCCGCTGGAAGCATTTCCCGGGCTTGGTTTTGTAATGCGTGGTGGAGGCGTCTTGCCGTGGAATACCGGGAGTAATGCGCTTATAAAAAGCTGCATTGGGTAATCAGGCCTGATTAAGACAAAAGACGGGTTAATCCTCTTCAGTGTGGCTGCGCCAATACCAGACCCGCCGGACCATGTGAACCGGATGCAGCCAAAAGCGGTATGGCCAAACCGCGGAACGGGCTCCCAGACCGTGATACAGCCTCAGCCACCAGGCCGAGGGGAAGAATAGCTGGCCCGCAAAAGCCAAGGCTCCTTTTTCCCGCATTGCTTTGGTCCAGGGGGTTGGCCATTGGCGCAGGTCCGGCGAGGGCGTTAAGGAGCCGGGAGGGGCCTTGAGGCCCAGTGAGCTCCGCAGGCCCGGGGGCAGGGGCCACACCTGGTCCAAAAGACTCAAGGTGCTGGCCGCCAGGGGAATTTCCCGAGCCAGAGCGGACCAGTCGATGGAGTCCTCATATCGGACGGCATAGGCCCTGACATCCCACATCCATAAAAGCCGCACCGAAAAAATGCAGTGATCCACCAGGTGGTGGCATAGATGCCACAGCATTTTTTCAGGCCTCAGAGCCTCTGCGATGGGGCCGTCCGCCCCAAAGCGGAATTCCATGCTGTCCGATTCGGGCTCAGAAAGACCTATGTGCCCCGGTATCTGCTCCCGGGAAAGCCTGTGGTGAAGTTCCACGGCCAGGCGCATCCCTTCTCTGGTGCAGGTGAGGGGTTCCAGGTGCATGCTGTCCGCGCGGGCCTGGCGGCGCTTTATATCCCCGGCACCGTTGAAGCCCAGATCAAAGAGCAGCTCTTGAGCCCGGCCTATTTGTCCGGGCGGAATCAAAAGGTCCAGGTCGCTCATGGGGCGCAAGGCGGGAGACTCATAGATCAGGTGGCATAAGGCTCCGCCCTTTAGCACCAGGGCCGGAACCCGGGCGGCGTTCAAGGCCTTGAGCACTTCCGCGAAGGCCGCTTGCTGAATACGGGACGCATGGCGCTGGCGGAGCACCAGGCCCAAGAGCACCTGACGGGCCAGATCGGGGAGTTGGCTACCCGCGGAGCCCAGATTGGCGTGAATCAGGCTGGTTACGCCCTGGTTTTCACTCAACTGCCAAAGCCGGTCCCAGCCTGAAGGGCTCAACCTGCTGCAACCGGTCGATAACTCAGCGTCATCGCGGGCGTTGCGCCCGGGGGTCATGGCCAGAAAAATCAGGCGCTGAAGTTCGGTATCCGGCCAGGCGGTGTTTTTCGACATGACCCAATCCCAGTAAAATCATATTCAGACAAACCGTCCGGCTCCCCTGATAAAATCCAGCCTGATTATGTCACACTTGGGCCGGTGCGCAAAACCGGGAAAAGAGTAATCCGGTTTCGAAGGCAAAAAGCTTTTGAGCCTGTGCAGCCGGGAGGCTAAACTGTTCACTCAGCTTATGCAAGTATGGGACAAAGGGGAATGATCTATGCACGCCAGCAAAGTTATACACACGGTAAGCTGCCATGCCGAGGGTGAAGTGGGCGATGTGATCGTGGGCGGGGTGGCGCCGCCTCCGGGAGACACCTTGTGGGAGCAGTCCCAGTGGATCGCCCGGGATGAAACCCTACGCAATTTCATGCTCAACGAGCCCCGGGGCGGGGTGTTCCGCCATGTCAACCTTTTGGTGCCGCCCAAAAACCCGGCCGCCCAGATGGGCTGGATCATCATGGAGCCGGTGCATACCCCGCCCATGTCGGGATCGAACAGCATGTGCGTTTCCACGGTGCTTTTGGAAACCGGCATATTGCCCATGCAGGAGCCCCAAACCCAGCTCACCCTGGAGGCTCCGGGCGGTTTGATCAACGTGGTGGCGGACTGCAAAGACGGCAAGGTGGAACGGGTGACCATCCATAACGTGCCTTCCTTTGTGAATAAGCTGGATGCCAGACTGGAGGTGGAAGGCTTGGGCACCCTGAAGGTCGACACCGCATACGGCGGAGACAGCTTTGTATTGGTGGAGGCAAAAGAGCTGGGTTTCGCCGTCACCCCGGATGAGGCCCGGGACATGGCCGAGGCCGGTATCAGGATCACCAATGCGGCCACAGAGCAGCTCGGCTTTTATCACCCCCGGAACCCGGACTGGAAGCATATCTCCTTTTGCCAGATCACCGCGCCCCTGAAAGAGGAGGATGGGGCTCTGGTGGGTCTGAATGCGGTGACCATACAGCCGGGTAAATTGGACCGCAGCCCCACCGGCACAGGCTGCTCCGCCCGTCTGGCGGTGCTCAAAAAACGCGGGCTGTTAAATGTGGGCGGCAGGTATATTGGCGAATCAGTGATCGGGGCCCGTTTCCATTGCCGCCTGGAGTCCTTGACTACTTGCGGAGAGCTGGAGGCGGTGATACCCAGTATTTCGGGCCGGGCCTGGGTCACAGGCACCCACCAGCACACCCTGGACCCCCGCGACCCCTGGCCCGGAGGCTACCGGCTCTCGGATACCTGGCCCTCCCTGGGCTGATCCGGAAACCGGGATGGCTTGAAAGGACAGCCGGGCGGGCCCTAAGAGCAGTCCCGCCTGGTTTTATCAATAAAACCGTCAAGGTGGGCGGGCAGGGGGACGCTGTCGTTACAGCTGATCAAGCTTGTGGTTTTTCTTGCGCTGGGATTTTTTGAGCCTTTTGCCGGGTCCCTTTTTCTTGGTGGTGAAGTCCCAGCCCTCTTCATCATCGGCCGGTTCGATATCATCCATCATCATAAACACCATGGCCAGGCGGTCGGAGAATTCCGTCGAATTGATGACCTCGCTGCCCGCTTTGGCGCATCGCCCGGCCAGCTCCCGGTCATCGGTTATCACCGTGATGCCCGGGCCGTGTCTGGCGGCAATGCGGGCTATCACGTCGTCGGCGGTCTGTTCCGGGCCGGAATAGATGATGGGCACTCCGTTCAGACTGCTCCGGCTTTCTCCGGGCTGGGGGCCGCCGTCCAGCACCACACTGATTTTATGGGATTTATATTGCCGGTAAAGCTTCAAAGCCAGGGTCAGAACCACATGTCCTTGACCGCTGGCCTGGGCGGAGGCAAACTCCGGTGTTGCATGTATGAGATTGTAGCCGTCAATTACTAGGTGCATGAAGCCGGTCTTATTTAAGGCGTTCGATCAGCTTTTCAAGCTCTGCGTCGGAATAGAACTCTATGGTGATGCGGCCTTTTTTGCCCTTGCGTTTGATATCCACCCTGGTTCCCAGGCTGCGCCCGATGTCCTCGGCCAGGCTTTGGATATAAACCTGGCTTTCCAGTTCGGCGGGGCTCTGGCTCTTGGCCTGGCTGCCGGCCTGGGTCAGAACCGATTTGGCCAGTTTTTCCGCCGCGCGCACGCTCAGCTTTTTGGCTATAATCTGGTCACGGACCGCGCGCTGGGCCGCTGCGTTGCCGGCCAGGGTCAAAAGCGCCCTGCCATGTCCGGCGCTGATGCGTCCGGCGCTTAAATCTTCCTGTATGAACCCGGGCAGTTTCAATAAACGCAGTGCGTTGGCCACTGTGGAGCGGTCCTTGCCCACACCGGAGGCTATCTCCTCCTGGCTGAAGCTGAAATCATCAGTCAAACGCTGATATGCCTGGGCTTCTTCCAAGGGGCCCAGATCCTCGCGCTGCAGGTTTTCCAACAGGGCCAGGAGCAAGGCCTGCTCGTCGCTGGCCTGGCGTATAACCGCGGGCACGGTGGTGAGCCCGGCGAGCTGGGAAGCCCTGAGCCTGCGCTCTCCCGCAATGAGCTGGTAGCCTTGGGCATGGGGCCGCGCCACCAAAGGCTGCAATACGCCATGTTCGGCTATGGAATCGGACAGGGCCTGCAGGGCCTGGGGCTCAAATTCCCGGCGGGGCTGATATGGGTTGGGCTCCAGCCGTTCGATGGGTATCTGGATTATCTTTTCACCCGGTTCCGCCTCAAAGGGCTGACGGGGGGTCGTGGTGTCGCTGTCGCCCAGAAGAGCGGCCAAGCCGCGCCCCAGGGCCTGGGGTTTTTTCTTGCCGCCCTTGGCGTCCGCCGCACTCATGCCGCCGCACCTTCCGGAGCACGCTTACGGGAGGCCATGAATTCCTGGGCCAGGGCCAGATAGCTTTGGGCGCCCTTGGAGTTGACATCGTACAGGATCGCCGGTTTGCCGTGGCTGGGGGCCTCTGAAAGGCGCACGTTGCGGGGCACCAGGGTTTCAAACACCTTTTGGCCGAAATGCTGGCGCACATCCTCGGCCACCTGGCGGGATAGATTATTGCGTCCGTCGTACATGGTCAAGAGAATGCCTTCCAGGCCCAGGCCTGGGTTTAAACTCTTGCGCACCATGGATATGGTGTGCAAAAGCTGGCTGAGTCCTTCCAGGGCGTAATACTCGCACTGCAGGGGTATGAGCACTTTTTGGGCGGCGGTAAGGGCGTTGATGGTCAAAAGCCCCAAGGATGGCGGACAGTCAAGGAAGATATATTGAAAATGCCGGCTTATGCCTCTCAGCTTGGCGGAAAGGAGGCGCTCGCGTCCCTCGTATCCGGTAAGCTCCACCTCGGCTCCGAACAGGTTCACATCAGAGGGCATGACACCCAGGTGTTTGATGTCCGTTGAAAGGATAGCCTGGGTGGGCTCGGCCTGGCCTATGAGCACCTTATACAGGCTGGCCGTATCAGGCTTCACCCGGCGGCCCAAGCCGCTGGTTGCATTGCCCTGGGGATCGCAGTCCACCACCAAGGTGGATTGCTCACTGGCCGCCAGGCTGGCCGCCAGATTAACCGCGGTGGTAGTTTTGCCCACTCCGCCCTTTTGATTGGCGATGGCGATTATTTCACCCATGGCGGTTTAATCCCTCCGGCTGGCAGGTTGATCTGTATGAAGGGCGAAACCAGGAATGGAACCCCATTCCTGGCCTCGCAATTACTTAATCTTGCAAATACAAGAGGATGCCTCATATGGCCCTGGGTTCTCCCGCATTATTATAGCAGGATTGCCCTGGGCTGGGGGCTACCTTCTGCGTTTGGGCTTTTTACCCCGCTTTTTGGCCGTGGCCGCCTTGCTGGCCTTTTGGGCCTTGGGTGCGGCTTTAGCCTCGCTCTCGGGCTTGGCGTTTTGGGGGGCGGGTTTTTCTTTCTCCGGCGGAGCCAGGAAAGCCAGCCCGGGTTTCCCTTCAGGCAGCAGCATGAACATGGGCGAGGCCACGAAGACCGAGGAGTAGGTGCCCACGACCACACCGACCAACAGGGCCAGGGCGAAATCTTCGATTACGCCGCCGCCCAGGGCATAGAGGCAGATCAACACTAGCAAGGTGGTGCCCGAGGTGAGGATGGTGCGGCTCAGGGTCTGGCTGATGGACTCGTTGACTATTTTGGCCAGCACGGGGGATTTGCCCGCCTTGTTAAGGTTTTCCCTGATCCGGTCAAAGACCACGATGGTGTCATTCAAGGAATAACCGATGATGGTCAGCAGCGCGGCCACGATGGGCAGGGTGAATTCCTTATCCAGCACGCTGAGCACGCCCACCGTGATCACCACGTCGTGGATCAACGCCACGATGGCCCCAATGGCGTAACGCAGCCTGAGCACCCAACATGCGGCCACGGTGACCACAATGGCCGTGATGATGAGATAGACCACGCCGCCGGAATCACCCATGAATGAGTTAACCAAAAGGGTGGCTCCCACCAGCACGATGGCCATGATGATGGCCAGGGTCCATTTGCCCTCGAAACGGCCCGATATATAGACCGCGATCATCACAATGGCGTAGAAGATGGCCAGAAGCGCCTTTTGCCTGAGGTCGGCCCCCACCTTGGGGCCCACCATTTCCACGCGGCGCACTTCAAAGCCCTCTGAATAGGAAGCTTTCAAGGTGTCCGAGATATTTTTGCTCAGACCGTCCAGCTTGAGGCCGGCCTTCTCAGCCCTTATCAGGTATTCCTGGCCGTTTTCATCAAAGGGCTGCACCAAAGAATCGTTCAATCCGATGGGGGTCAGCGCCTTTTTAATGGCTGGGGCGTCGGTGGCCTTGTCGAACTTGACCTGCACCAAGATGCCGCCGGCAAAGTCGATGCCGTAGTTGGGGCCGCCGTGCAGGATCAAGGAAACCAGGGTTATCAGTATCAACAGGCCCGATAACAAAAAGGCCTGCTTACGCTTTCCTACAAAGTTTATATTTATGCCGGGCTTAATCAGTTCCATTTTAGCTCCGAACTCTCGGCCCCTAGATGCTCAGCTTCTTGGGGTTGTAGCGGGTAAGGAATACATCGAAGACCATCCTGGTTACCGTGATTGCGGTGAATAAAGAGCTGGCGATGCCTATGCTCAGGGTCACCGCGAACCCCTTGACCGCCCCGGTTCCGAACTGCAACAGTACCAGAGCCGCGATCAGGGTTGTTATGTTGGCGTCCAAAATGGTCAGGGTGGCCTTTCCGTAACCCGCCTCTATGGCGGCCGCCGGAGTTTTGCCCAACCTGATTTCTTCTCTGACGCGCTCGAAGATGAGCACGTTGGCATCCACCGCCATACCGATGGTCAGAATGACTCCCGCAATGCCTGGCAGGGTCAAGGTGGCCTTGATGGCCGCCAGAGCCGCCGCAATGAGCAGGATGTTAAGCAACAAGGCCAGATTGGCCACCAGGCCTGACATGCGGTAGTAGATCACGATAAACAACACCACCAGCACAAAACCCACCACCATGGAGGTGATGCCCTGTTCGATGGAGTCCCGTCCCAAGGAGGGCCCCACGGTGCGTTCTTCCAGGATCAACACCGGGGCGGGCAGGGCGCCCGAGCGCAGCACCACGGCCAGGTCCCGGGCCTCTTCGTGGGTGAAGTCGCCGGTGATGCGGGCTTCGCCCCCGGTGATGGGCTCTTGGATGACCGGCGCGGACTGCACCTTGCCGTCCATGAGGATTGCCAGGCGCTTGTTTACGTTATTGGTGGTCAGATCCCCGAACTGGCGGGTGCCCCGGGCGTCAAAGGCCACGGATACATAGGGCTCGCCGTACTGGGAATCAAACTGCATGCGGGCATCGGTGATGGTGTCGCCGGTCATCAAAGTGCGTTTTCTCAGCACGATGGGCTCTTTGATCACCCGGCCGGTGGTGCGGTCACGCTTGTGGAGATAAGCCAGCTCACTGCCCGGCGGCACCGTGTTCTTAGTCAGACGGGCGGGATCGCCGGCCTGATCGTCCACCAGCTTGAATTCCAACAGCGCGGTCTTGCCGATGATGGCCTTGGCCCGGTCTGGATCGGAAAGTCCGGGAAGCTGCAGCAGGATGCGTCCCCCGGGCTGGGGCAGAATGTCCGGCTCGGCCACACCCAAATCGTCCACCCGGTTGCGGATTTTTTCCAGCGCCTGCTCGGAGGCCAGTTTGCCGATTTCCGCGGTCCACTCGGGGGTCATGCGCAGGGTGACCTTGAGCTTGCCTCCCGGCATGGCCTGTTCGGATTCCTTGTTATAGTAGTCGAACTCCCGCTGCGCCAGATCCTCGAATTTGCCGAGATCCTTGTCAGACAGAAGCACTACGCTGATGCCGCCGTTTTTGTCGGCCTGGGGCCTTTGGGCCCTTATTTTGGCATCGCGCATTTTGCGCCGCAACTCCTGGCTGTTGCGCTCCACTTGGGCGTTGACCGCCTCGTTAACGTCCACTTCCAGGACCAGGTGCATGCCACCTTGCAGGTCCAGGCCTAGTTTGATTTCTTCGATGGGCACCACGCTGGTAAGCCAAGTGGGTACTTTTCCGCCCATGGTCGGGATCAGAAATAGAAACGCCACCAGAACCACCGCGACCACCAGGAAGAACCGATAGGAGAGAGTCTTGGGCAAGGGTACCCTCCTTAAAGAGCTTCAAGTCTCTAAAAATCCCTTTGGATGATGGGGCTGTTTGATTTCAGGCCCATCTCCAAAAGGCCTTGATGATCAAGTTAATCTTTTTATTTTTTCTTTTCAGCGGGAGCCGCCGGGGCATCTCCGCCTGCCATGCCGCTAACCGCGCCGCGGCTGACCTTGATGCGCACTTCCGGAGCAATCTCCAGCACCACGATCTGCTCGTTGATGCCGGTGATGCGGCCCATGACGCCGCCGCTGGTCAGCACGTTGTCACCCTTTTTCAGGTTGGCCAGCATTTCTTTGTGAGCCTTGTTGCGTTTCTGCTGGGGGCGGATAAGCAAAAAATAAAAAATACCGAACATGATTACGAGCATGGGCAACGGCCCGGCCAGCAGGCCTCCCAATCCGCCCTCGCCGCCGCCACCGGCGGCCCCGCCCATGGCCCAGGCTGTGCCAGCTGTGAGAAGATCTAACATGGTTTCCTCCTTGAGTTTTATTCCCTAGCTGGTTTATGCGGGGTCTTCATCAAGCCGCGCAAAAAACTCACCAGCAAAGGTTTCGTATTTGTCCTGAGCTATTGCTTCTCTCAAATTCCTCATAAGGTCTAGCACATAGTACAGGTTGTGAATAGTGTTGAGCCGGTAAGCCAAGATTTCCTTGGCCATGAACAAATGCCGCAAATAGGCCCGGGTGTATTTCGAGCAAGTATAGCAGCCGCAGCCCTCTTCCACCGGACCTTGGTCCTCGGTAAAACGGGCGTTTCGTATGTTCAGCCTTCCCCGGCTGGTTAACAGCGTACCGTTTCGGGCCATGCGGGTGGGCAGCACGCAATCGAACATGTCCACCCCCAGCCCGGAGCAGGCCACCAGATCCACCGGTTCACCCACCCCCATGAGATATACCGCTTTATCCGGCGGCAGCAAAGGGACGGTTTCGGCAATGGCCTGCATCATCTCTTCTTTGGCCTCGCCCACGCTAAGCCCTCCCAGGGCATAGCCGTCAAAGCCTAGGTCCATCAGCATCCCGGCGCTTTGGGCCCTCAGATCCGGATGCACCCCGCCCTGCACAATCCCGAAAAGGGCCCCGCCGCGTTGGCTGCGGGCGGCTTTGGCCCTTTGCGCCCAGCGGGCGTCACGCTCCAGGCCCTTGGCCAGATAATCCCGGCTGGCCCCGGCCGGCGGACATTCGTCCAAGCACATCATTATATCGGACCCGATGTATTCTTGGGCCTCAATACAGCGCTCCGGCGATAATTCCATGGGAGCGCCGTCAAGGTGGGAGCGGAACTCCACTCCTTTTTCACTCACCTTTCTGAGCCCGGTCAGGCTGAAAACCTGAAACCCGCCGCTGTCGGTGAGTATGGGACCGTCCCAGCCCATGAAACGGTGCAAGCCGCCCATGCGGCTAAGCATCTCCACCCCGGGCCTTACCATAAGATGGTAGGTGTTGCCCAATATAATCTGGGCGCCCAGGCCCGCCACCTCTTCGGGCAGCATGGTTTTGACGGTGCCGGCCGTTCCCACCGGCATAAAGGCCGGGGTGTCCACCACTCCCCGCCTGGTGGCCAGGTTTCCGGTTCTGGCCCGCCCGTCGCGGTGACTTTCGCTATATGTGCAGCGCGGCTTATCCATGCCTTCACTCATACCAGCAGCATGGCGTCGCCGAAGCTGTAAAACCTGAAGCCTTCGCGCACCGCAAGGCGGTAGGCGTCAAGTATCCTTTCCCGCCCGGCAATGGCGGCCACCAGCATCAGCAAGGTGGTGCGGGGCAAGTGAAAATTAGTCATCAATCCGTCTATCGCCTTAAAACTGTGGCCTTCTGCGATCAATATATCGCACCAGCCTTTTTTTGCTTGCACAATTCCGTTGTCAGCCGCGGCCCACTCCAAAGAGCGCACGCTGGTGGTGCCCACCGCAATCACCCTGCCGCCCTTGGCCCGGGTGTCATTTATGGCCCGAGCGGTCTCATCCGGCACTTCCACCCATTCGGCGTGCAGCTTGCCCCTGGCCAGGTCGTCAGCCGAAGGCTCCGCAAAGGTGCCATAGCCCACATGCAGGGTCAGCCGGGCCGTGTTTACGCCTCTGCGCGCCAGCGCGGCGAAGAGTTCCGGGCTGAGATGCAGACCGGCCGTGGGCGCGGCCACCGCCCCGGGCTCTTGGGCGTACACGGTCTGGTAGCGCTCCAAATCCGATTGATCGGGGCCCTGAGGTCTCTTTATATATGGCGGCAGGGGCGTCTGTCCAAAAAGTTCTGCCAAAAAAAGACCAGAGACCGGAGATTTCAACCAGGCCCGGCCCTTTGGACCCCGCTCCAGCACCTCCAGCCGGTACTCAGCCTTTTGACCCAAAAGCAGCACCTCCCCCGGTTTCATGGGACGGTGGCTTTTCAGCAGGACTTCCAATTCCTGCGCGCCATCCTCAAACACCCTGCGGGGGTGCACCGGGTCAAGCAGCAGCACCTCCACCGCGCCGCCGGTGGGTTTTCTGGCCTTGAGCCGGGCCGGGACCACCCTGGTCTGGTTCAGCACCAAAAGGTCTCCGGCTTTTAAAAAATTAGGCAACCATGCGACTTTGCCTAGTTGAATTTCAGCTCCATCCAGGGGCAGGACCATGAGCCTGGCCTGCACACGGCGCTTGGCCGGAGTCTGAGCGATCAGCTCAGACGGCAGTTCATAATCGTACATTTCCAAGGGCCGGAGCCCCTGGTTGTCTTTTTGGGCTGCGGGGAGCATATAACCAACCGGGTATGTTTGGCAAGACCCATTAGCCTATTTGGACAAACCATTGCCAAAAGACAGAGGCCACGAAATTGTGCATGATATGCCGCAGTTGAAAGCTTGTCAAGGCAGGCAGGCTCAAGAGCCTTTTCATGAAAGGCCGCCGCTAATGGGCGGCTGAACAACAGCTTTGGGACTATATGTGAAAATATTATTGATTACAGATGTATATGCTATCCCCCATTACGGCCGCGCCGGTATTTCCCGAATCCCAGAATATAACGCAAGGCCTCGGTGCCCACAAAAACCAATAATAAAAACCCGGTGATGGTCAAAACCCGGAGCAGCACGTTATTCCAATTCCAGGGGCTGCCCGAGAACAATCCTGCATCTTCGGTTAGAAAACCCCAGAAAAATTCTGATTCCTTGGAGGGTATCTGAGCAGTGCTCCGCCCGATATCCCTGAACTCCGACGGCAAGGTCACTCCCCGTACGGTTTCCACCAGGGGGGGAGCAAGAAGGAACCTGAAGCCTTGGGCGGATATGGCGCCTGGTTTGGTGCTGCGCATGAGATACATTTTTAACGGATAGTTGGGATCATTAACGGAGTATATAAAAAGTATCTGTCCCACTGGGTTCAGCGGAATGTAGCCTCTGAATTGAACGCTGAAAATGTTGAAACTTTCTAGGTTTTCAAAATAAATCATACCTTGCAGCACATCTGCTATTTCATCCGGTTCAGCCGGTGTAGCCAGCGCCGGAGAGATGTAGATTTCAGTAAGGTCCAGGGGAGGAAGCTGGTCTTGCTCGATAACCAGGGTGGGGTAAATCAAATTCTGGGGGGTGAATGAGACCGTCCATGCCGGTTGCGCCATCAGGGACAGAAACAAGGTCCCCATGGTCAGGATCAGCCAGAACGAACATTTACCTTTCAGAAGGCGCATTGTTTCCCCTGATGCCGTATAAGAAGCGTTACACCTAAGAAGTTAACATTTCATCAGGCATGATGCCAGAAAAACCCTTGCATGCTGGGCGGATATAACACTTAATGTTTGTTTGGCGACATGCCTGCAAAAACCTAGGCACATCTATATTAGTTCATATAAAAAAACCGGTGAACCAAAAAGTGATGGTTGCACCGGTATTATTAATCGCATCTGCTGCCCGGCTCAGAACTGTATCAATGCCCCCCCCCAGGTGAGTCCGCCGCCGAATACGGTGAAACAGACCTTGTCTCCTGGTTTGATGCGTCCCGAGCGCACGGCCTCATCAAAGGCAATGGCGCAGGAAGCGGAACTGATGTTGCCGTATTTATTAAGGGTGATCATGAACTTATCTTCAAAATCCACCTTAAGCCGTTTGGCCAGAGGGGTGAGCATGCGCAGGTTGGCCTGGTGGGGTATGTACAAATCCACATCCTGGGGGCTCAGGTCAAACCGCCCCAAGACCACATCAATGCTTTGCTTGAAATGATGCACCGCATTCCGCAGCATGGTGTTGGCCTCGATCATCCTGAGCGTGTGCATTTTCCGGTCCACCGATTCATGGCTGATGGGCGTGGTGAGCGAGCCACCTCCGGGCATCAGCAGCTTTTCCCCGTTGGCCCCGTCGCTGCCTATATATGTGGTCATCAGGCTGGGAGCGCCTTCCGCGGCCTGCAAAACGGCGGCGCCGGCGCCGTCTCCCCACAGTACGCAGTTGGCCCGGTCGGTCCAGTCCTGCACCCGGCTCATTATCTCGGCGGCCACCACAAGAATATTCTTGGCGGCTCCGGATTCCAGATAGCGGCTGGCTACATCCATTCCGAATACAAACCCCGAGCAGGCCGCAGCAATATCAAAGGATACCGCCTGGGGCGCTTTAAGCTTTTTCTGCAGATAATTGGCCCCGCAGGGGCAGGCATGATCCGGGGTGATGGTGGCCATGATGATCATGTCCAGTTCTTGGGCCGTGATGCCTGCCGCTTCAAGCGCCTTGTTGGTGGCGGGCAGCGCCATGTCGGTAGTCACCTGGTCGGGTTCGGCTATGCGGCGCTCATGGATGCCGGTGCGCTTGACAATCCATTCGTCACTGGTGTCCAGGATTTTTTCCAGATCAAAATTAGTCAGTACTTTTTCCGGCACATAGGAGCCAGTACCGGCGATTTTAATGGGGATCATTATTGTCTCCGGGGCATAAATAATCACTCGGCGGCCTCCGGAAAGGAGGCCGCCGCATGTTTTTACTTCTTTTTGGAGCTTTGCGCAAGTGCTGCCTGGGCGGCGGCCAGCCGGGCTATGGGCACCCGGTAGGGTGAACAGCTGACATAATCCAAACCAAGTTTATGGCAGAAGGCCACCGACACGGGGTCTCCCCCATGTTCGCCGCAAATCCCTATCTTCAGGTTTTTCTTGGTCTTGCGCCCCAATTCCACGCCTATTTGCACCAGTTTCCCCACCCCCTCCGGGTCCAAAGTCACAAAGGGGTCGGCTTCGAAAATCTTTTCCGAAACGTAAAAAGGCAGAAATTTCGATCCGTCGTCCCGGCTTATGCCGTAGGTGGTCTGGGTAAGGTCATTGGTGCCAAAGCTGAAGAATTGGGCGTGTTCCGCTATCTTGTCGGCGGTGAGCGCCGCCCGGGGAAGTTCAATCATGGTGCCCACCAGATATTTTATTTTCACCCCCTGAGACTCCATGACCGCTTCGGCCATCTTTTCCACCGTCTGGCGCTGGCGTTTCAGCTCGTTGGCATGGCCCACCAGGGGAATCATTATCTCGGGCAGCACCCGCACCCCTTCCTTGGCCACCAGGCAGGCGGCCTCCATGATGGCTTTGACCTGCACTTCGGTAATCTCCGGAAAGGCCAGGCCCAAACGGCATCCCCGGTGGCCCAGCATGGGGTTGAACTCTTTTAAGGATTCCACTTTGGCCTTGAGCCGGGTTGCCTTGACGCCCATCTGCTTGGCCAGGGCGTCTATCTCCTTTTTGGTGTGGGGCAAAAACTCATGCAGGGGCGGGTCCAGGGTGCGTATGGTGACCGGCAGCCCCTTCATGGCCCTGAAGATGCCCACAAAGTCCTCGCGCTGCATGGGCAGGATCTTGTTGAGCGCCTGCACGCGCCCCAGATGATCCTCGGCCAGGATCATCTGGCGCACCGCGTCTATGCGTTTGCCTTCAAAGAACATATGTTCGGTGCGGGTCAGCCCTATGCCCTCGGCGCCAAAGGCCCGGGCCACCCCGGCGTCGTGGGGGGTGTCCGCGTTTGTGCGCACTTTAAGGTGGCGGAATTCATCCACCCATTTCATGAAAGTGCCGAACTCACTGGTAAGCTTGGGCTCCACCTTGGGCACCTGGCCCGCATACACCGCACCCTTGGAGCCGTCCAGGGTGATCCAGTCGCCCTCTTTGACAAGCTTGTTGCCCGCCTTGAATTTGCCGGTGCGGTAGTTGATCGCCAAATCCCCGGCCCCGGCCACGCAGGGTTTGCCCATGCCCCGGGCCACCACCGCCGCGTGGCTGGTCATTCCGCCCCGGCTGGTCAGGATGCCTTCGGCCAGGTTCATGCCCCGGATGTCGTCCGGGCTGGTTTCTATGCGCACCAAAATGACCGGCTTGCCCTGGGCGGCCCAGGCCTCTGCATCCGCCGCGCTGAACACCACCTGCCCCACGGCGGCCCCCGGACTGGCCGGCAGGCCGGTGGCCAGCTTGGTTTTTTGGGCCTTGGGGTCCAGGTTGGGGTGCAAAAGCTGATCCAGCTGTTCCGGGCTCACCCGCATCACGGCCTCTCTTTTCCGGATGAGCTTTTCCTTCACCATATCCACCGCGATCTTCACGGCGGAGGCCGCGGTGCGTTTGCCCATGCGGGTCTGCAGCATCCACAGCTTGCCCTGCTGGATGGTGAACTCTATATCCTGCATGTCTTTATAATGCTTTTCCAGCTTGCTCCGGATGCCCACCAGCTGTTTGTAAAGTTTGGGCATTTCGTCCTCTAGGGTCATCATGCCCCGGGGCACCTGCTTGGCCCGGTTGATAGGCTGGGGGGTGCGGATTCCCGCCACCACGTCTTCGCCCTGGGCGTTGGTCAGGTACTCGCCATAGAAGTAGTTCTCCCCCGTGCTTGGGTCTCTGGTGAAGGCTACTCCGGTGGCGGAGTTTTCGCCCATGTTGCCAAAGACCATGGCCTGCACATTGGTGGCAGTGCCCCAATCCCCGGGTATGCTGTGAATCTGGCGGTAGGAGACCGCCCGGGGGATGTTCCAGGAGCCGAAGACCGCGCCTATGGCTCCCCAAAGTTGGGCCATGGGGTCTTCGGGGAAGGGCTGGCCCAGGCGCTCTTTGACCATGGCTTTGAATTCGGCCACCAGCTCTTTTAAATCCCCGGCGCTGAGTTCGGTGTCCAAGCTGGCCTTGCGGGCCTTTTTCTTGGCTTCCAGAAGCTCCTCAAAGGGATCATGTTCTTTTTCAGTTTCGGGTTTAATCCCCAGCACCACGTCGGCATACATATTCACAAAGCGGCGGTAGGCGTCATAGGCAAAGCGCTCGTTGCCGGTTTTTTTGACCAAACCCTGAATGGTCTTGTCGTTGAGGCCTATATTCAGGACTGTGTCCATCATGCCCGGCATGGATACCCGGGCCCCGGAGCGCACCGAGACCAGAAGCGGGTTCTGGGCGTCTCCGAATTTGGCGCCCATGGCCTTTTCAATATTGGCCAGGGCGTTTTTGACTTCGATTTTCAAACCGGGAGGGTATTTGCTGTTGTGGGCATAATAATAGGTGCATACTTCGGTGGTGATGGTGAATCCGGCCGGCACCGGTACGCCCATGTTGGTCATTTCGGCGATGTTGGCTCCCTTGCCGCCCAACAACTCCTTCATCTGGGCCTTGCCTTCGGCCTTGCCCGCCCCGAAGAAATAAACGAACTTTTTCTTTGTTGCCACTTTGCCCCCTCCGAATCATCTGGAGATTTTGGCAGTAGATATTACTATCAAACACCTACACTACCATGGATTGACTTTCGTAATCAACCAAGCTTCTCAAGGGGTTATCGGAGCAGGCCTGGGAAGGAAAGCATAAAGCCGCCCAAAAAGGCTTTGGGCTCAGGCTGAAAAGGGCCATATACTGATATTTCCGCTGATAAAACTGAAAGGAGCCTTCATGAAGACCGCACAACTGTCCATTGATTATCACGGGCGTATCTGCCGGGTTGCGGCTGCTTTTAGAAAGCGCGGCCCCGAAACCATATTGCTGTTTCATGGATTGGGCTGCTCCAAGGATTCTTTCAGGGACATATGGTCGCACCAGGATTTTGAGGATTATTCCATATTCGCCCTGGATTACCTGGGGTTCGGCGCTTCATCAAAACCGGAGGGCTTCTCCTATTGTCTGGAAGATCATGCCCAGGTTTATGCACGGGCTGCGAAAGAGCGCCTTGAGGGCAAGTTTCACATTGTGGCCCACAGCATGGGCGGAGCCATCGCATTATTGCTGCCGCCGGAAATTCTCAACAGAGCAGCCAGCTTTGCAAACCTGGAAGGAAACCTGAGCAGTGTGGACGGCGGAGTGGTAAGCCGCAAAACAATCAGTGTTTCCTATCCGGAGTTTGTGGAAAGGATACTGCCCGAATTCAAGCAGATGGCAGGGTCTTTGGGGGAGGGGCGTTTCTTTTTGGATGAGGCGTCTCCGCTGGGTTTTTATAAAAGCGCGGAGTCATTGGTCAAATGGACGGACAGCGGCGAGCTGATCGCCCGTTTCAAAGAGCTTGCCTGCAAGAAAATTTACTACTATGGCGAGGAGAACACCGCCAAGCTGGACTTGGAGCGCCTTGCTTCCATTGAAACCAAACCCATAGCCAACAGCGGACATTTTATGATGAACGATAACCCCGATCAGTTCTATGCCGGCTTAAAGGATTTTTTGGACCGGGCGTGAGATGGGTTGATGCTTATTAGTAAATGGTTGAGGTTGGGTTGCGGCCAGCCCACCTACAACGGTCGCTATTTATTCAGCTCCTTCATCTCTAAGCTTGGGCCGGAACTGAGCTTGCCTTGCCAGATAAAAAAGGCGGGTCGGCGTATCTTGATGGGTTTTTCGCGAGCCGGGGGAGAAGGGGGGATGGCGAGGTGACGTGCCGCCACAGGCAAATGGCCGCGATCCAATCTCGGAAACTGGGTGATTAATAACGGTCTGACCCTTCCGGCTGCCGCAGCCTGGGGCTTTGACCATTCAAAAGGCGCAGAATCCCCCCCAAGAAAATTAATTTTCTTATCTTTTTTTGCAATCAGAAAATTAACCATACTATCTATCAGATATAAATGATTAAATCAGTTAAGATTGCCTCCGGCGGCCCAAGGGGTTTATCGCTTTTGGATGATCCAAAAGCTTGCAGCCCCTCAGAAATCCCCCTAACAAAAGATCATGTGCCGTGACATTATGAACCCCGCACTATTGCCCAGTAGCAACGTTTTAATCAGTAGTGCTTCGGTGCTCATTGAAGCATCTTTCAGGGAGCATTATATGATGATGGGCAGCGCTGACTAGGCTGCATAAAGATGCTTAGTCGACTACAGGCCAAACTCAACCATCCACTGTTCAACCTCCACCCCAATCTATCCTTGCCCCCTCAGAACCCTGTCATCCCCCACCCGCATGGTGAGCTTGATGGAATCAAAGTGCTCCAAAATGGGAATCATGTATTTGCGGGACAGGCCGAACAGCTCCTTGAATTTTGGGGCGTCTATGCTTTGATGCTCTTTAAGATAGGATACGGTGCGGTCCTTGATCTGGTTCAAAACTTCCGTGCTGTAATAAAGCTCGCCTTTGACCTTTATCAGGACGCCTTCATCGACCAGGACACCGAGCACCTCCTTGGCCTGTTTGGGGTTTGCGTCCTTGATCACATCCTTCAGATTGGGCGGAGTAAAGCCCCCATCCGCATAGGCTTTTTCTATGCGGGCCTTCAATTCGGCCTCATCCTCGGCCAGGCGGACCTTGTGGCTTTTAAGATGCACAATATCCTTATCGGCCACCAGTTCCCCGCCATCGGCCAGGCGCTTGACCACCTGGTTGAAGAGCTTGGTCTCAAAATCCGCTCCCAGGCGCTGGCGCAGCTCTTCGCGGGGCATGCCCGTTTTCAGGGGCTGGGTCCGGTGGAATTCCCCCACCAGCGCTAAAGCCTGCTGCAATAAGTCCTCCAGCACCTGGCCGTAGAGCATGCGGCCCGATTCCTTATCCAGGCGCACCAGCTCGCGGGTATTCATCAGTTCGGTGATGAGTTTGTTTTGCTCTTTGTTCGGCAGGGGAACCAGGCGGGGCAGATCACCGGGCACAATGCCCTTGAGGCCGGCCAGCCTGGCATGCAAGGCGATCCGTTCAGCGGGTGATCCGGAGCGCAGGGTCGTAAGATCCGCCATTATTTCAGGCCGGTTGCGCTTGTAGCGCCGGGAGTGGGGATGCAGGATGAGACCGCCCGCCACGGTGGTTACCGGGGAATACGAGCGCAGCACAAAGCGGTCTCCGGCCATCACGGACACCGGCTGGTCCAGCCGGGCCTGGCATAATGCGGTCTGGCCCGGCTCAAGCTGATCCCGGTCCAGAAGCAGCACCCGCCCCAAGGATTCGGTGCTGCCGGTGTGCAGTCTTATGGGGGCCCGTTGTTTGATGGGCCGGGGCGCGCCCGGCAGCACGCTGAGCTCCAAATCGACCCACAACGATGGCCGCAGGGCGCCCGGAGTGGATACCACCTGGCCTCTTTGGATCTCGCTTTTGTCCAGTCCCTGAAGGTTCATGGCGGTGCGCTGGCCCCTGAAGGCCTCTTTGACCTCCACGCCGTGCACCTGGAGCCCCCGTACTTTCGCCCCGGGACCCTGGGGAAACAGAAACACTTCCTGGCCCACTTCGATGGAGCCTCCGGTGCAGGTCCCGGTTATAACGCTGCCGAACCCTTTCATGGTGAAAACCCGGTCAACCGGCAGGCGGAACAGCCCCCAGGCGGGACGCTGGGCGATCTTGGCGGCCAGCTTGTCAAGTTCGACCTTCAGTTCATCCAGGCCTTGGCCGGTCAGCGAGGACACCGGCACCATGGGGGCGTTTTCAAGAAAAGAGCCTTGCACAAATTCTGTTACGTCTTCGGTCACCAGCTCCAGCCATTCCTCATCCACCATATCCGCCTTATTCAGCACCACCACCCCGTGCTGCACGCCCAACAGCCGGCAGATATCAAGGTGCTCCCGGGTCTGGGGCATCACGCCCTCATCCGCGGCAATGACCATGGCCACCAAATCTATGCCTGCGGCGCCTGCCACCATATTCTTGACAAACTTCTCGTGACCCGGCACATCAACGATGCCCAGATGCTGCCCCGAGGGCAGGTCCAGGTGGGCAAATCCCAGCTCTATGGTGATACCGCGGGCCTTTTCCTCTTTCAGGCGATCGGTTTCTATGCCGGTCAGCGCTTTTATCAGCGAAGTTTTGCCGTGATCAATATGCCCGGCGGTGCCCAAGACCAGCTCTTTCATGCTTTGCCCCCTGCAAATTTTGGTTTCATAACCCACACTACCCAGAGTGCATCTTAGCGTCAAGTGCGCCAAAAACTTGCCCGCCGGCTCTCGATAGACCATAATCTGCTGTAATGGAGAATCGTGCGCACCAAAAAGTCATGGGCTTGGACATGGGCATGAGACGCATCGGCGTAGCCTTGAGCAACGCCGAGCGCACTTTGGCCCAGCCTTTGAGCGTGATTCAGTGCAAAAACCGGGACCGGGATATCAGTGCTATTTCCGATCTGGCCAAAGAAAATGAGGTCGGGTTGCTGGTCATGGGGCTTTCCCGCCGCTCAAACGGCGAGTTGAGCCCCACGGGTGAAAAGGCCCGGCGCTATGCCAAACGGCTGAAAAGGGTGCTGGGCCTTCCGGTTGAGTTCGTGGATGAAGCCAACACCACGGCCGAGGCGGATGAGGTTTTGAGCGCGGCCCGGGTGTCCCGTGATAAGAGGCTTAAGGTGGTGGACATGCTGGCTGCCAGCCTGATCCTTAAACGCTACTTGGATGGGGAGCGTGAACAACTGTGAGACGGGCTCAGAAAAGCGGCTCCACGCCCTCAAAAAACAAGCAGGGGTCAAAGGGCCAACGCAAGGCGGCGGAACAGGCCGGCAGCGCGCAAACGCCCCTCCCGCTGAGGCCCCGCGAGCAGCCCGAACCGGCTGTCAGAATACAAAATCTTGCCGCGAACCCGGAACTGGGTGAATCTTTGGAAATAGACGCCCGGGTGGCCGAAGATGAAGACCTGGAGATGATTCCCTCCTACCGGCCTCCGCGCCGGTACCGCCCCCGCCCGACCCGGGGGCAGTCTCTATTGAGTTTCCTGAAGGCCTCCCTGGTGATCCTGGGGCTGCTAGTGATCATCATCGCTGCCACGGTTTGGCAAGGCCCGGACGCCATCTTGAATATGCGGGCCGCGCCCTGGGGTGAGCCTATCAAAGTTAATATCCCCCGGGGCACCGGTCTTAAGGGTACAGCCAATCTTCTGAAAAAGTCCGGGATCATAGATAGTTATTACGCCTTTTTGTTTGCCGCCTTGTGGACCGAGGATGATGGGCCCATAAAGGCGGGTGAATACGCGATCAGCCCGGCGGTGAGCCTGGAGGAGATTTTACTCATCCTGCGCCGGGGCCGGGTGGTGGCCTACACCATACCCATTCCGGAAGGCTTCACCTTAAAGCAGATCATCGCCCGGCTGGCCGCCAACAGCCTGGTGGAGGAATCAACGGCTTGGGTGGTGGCCCAGGACCCGGCCTATCTGGCCAGTCACGGACTGCCGGGAGACAGCGTGGAGGGATATTTATTCCCCAGCACCTACCGCTTTTCGCGGGGGCTCAGTGTGGAAACCATCTTCGATACCATGATTGAACAGTTTTGGAAGGTCTGGCAGCCCCTTAAGCCCCTGGCCGACAAAAAAGGCCTCAGCATGGAAGAGACAGTGGTGCTGGCCAGCATCATAGAACGGGAGGCGGTGAGAGATTCCGAACGGGGCAAGATAAGTTCGGTCTACCACAACCGTTTGAAAAAAGACATGCGCCTGCAGGCCGATCCCACGGTGATCTACGGCTTGGATGATTTCGAGGGCAGGCTGACCAGATCCCATTTGAAAACGGATTCGCCTTATAACACTTACCTTCATAAAGGACTTCCCCCCGGCCCCATCTGCTCCCCCGGGGCCAAAAGCCTCAAGGCCGCGGTGTCGCCCAAAGACAGCAAGTATTATTACTTTGTGGCCAAGGGCAACGGATACCACGCCTTCGCCAAATCTTTGCATGAACACAACCGCAATGTGCTGCGTTACCGTAAACGCAACCGGCACTGACTTGATAAGGCGACCCCGGCTTTGCGGTTCCCGGTCCGGCATGCATCCAAAAAGAATTGACTTGGCTTTTGGGCCGTGATAGCTCTGCTTGAATGAGAATTCATTCATTATTAATAAGAACTATGCCCAATATACCTGACCAAAGCAAAGCCAAAGACAAGCACCAGCGCATAATCAGCGCGGCGGTGAAGGTGTTTGCCCGGAAAGGCTTTTTTCAAGCCAAAGTGAGTGAAATTGCCCGGGCCGCCGGGGTGGCGGACGGAACCATATACCTGTATTTTCGAAATAAAGACGATATACTCATAACCCTGTTCAAACAGGCGATGCAAGGTGTTTTGGTGGAGATGAAGGCGGCCTTGGATGCGGAGCAAAATCCGGCTGACAAGCTTGCCGCCTTTGCCCGCACCCATCTGGATCTGGTAAAACGCAACCCGGAACTGGCCGGGATAATCCAGGTGGAAATACGGCAATCCGCAAAGTATATGAAGGAATACGATAAAACACCATTCAGGGAATATCTTGATTTGCTCTCCGGGGTAATCAAGCAAGGCCAAGTAGAAGGACTGTTCAATCCGGAAGTGCTGCCCGGAGTTTTCAAGCGGGCCTTTTTCGGGGCGCTGGACGAGATGAGCCGCTATTGGATCATGCCGTCAGCCCGTGACTATTCGCCAGAAGAAGCAGCCCGGCAGATAAGCCGCTTTTTTCTTTGCGGCATAGAAAACCCGGGATCAAGTTAGCAACCGCTCTGTAAGACACCTATCCGTCCGGTGAGGCGGTTGAACAATCTCCCTATGTGGGGACAAAAGGAGGAACGAACCGTGAATTTAGTAGTCTGCATCAAGCAGGTGCCTGATACCGAAACCCAGATCAAGGTTGCCCCTGACGGCAAGTCCATTGACCAAAGCGAGATCAAATGGGTGATGAACCCCTATGATGAATTCGGGGTGGAAGAAGCCCTCCGCCTCAAGGAGGCTCACGGCGGTGAAGTCACCGTGGTGGGCGCGGGACCCAAACGCTGCACCGAGGCCTTGCGCACCGCTCTGGCCATGGGTGCCGACAAGGCGGTTTTGATCGAAGACGAAGGCCTTTATGGGGCGGACCCCCTTTTCGCCGCCCGGATACTGGCCAAGGCTGTGGGCGAACTGAGTGCCGACATTGTCTTCTTCGGCCAGCGTGCGGTTGATGATGACTGCGGTCTGACGGCCCAGGCCATGGCCCAGCTTTTGGACATGCCCCAGATTTCCTTGGTGACCAAAGTTGAGGTGAAAGACGGAAAACTGGTGGCCAACCAGCCTGTTGAAGGCCAAACCCTGGTTACGGAATCCTCCCTGCCGGTGGTGCTCACCGCGCAGCGCGGTCTAAATGAACCCCGCTACGCCTCCTTGCCCGGCATCATGAAAGCCAAGAAAAAGCCCTTTGAAACAAAATCCTTGGCCGACCTGGGACTGGAGAGAGAAGACGCCCTGGAAGTGGTGGCCATAACCCCGCCGCCGTCCCGGGCCGCCGGGGTGACCATAGAGGGTGAGACCCCGGCCGAACTGGCCGCCAATCTGGTCAAGGCCCTGCATGATGAAGCCAAGGTGCTGTAGGGCATAGAACCAACACGCGTAAATACCTTTCCATGTGAAGGAGTTTGAATATGTCGGAAATTTGGGTGATCGCCGAACACAGAGACGGCGAATTGCGGAAAGTAAGCCTGGAGGCCCTGGCCGGCGCACAGGCCGTGGCTGCTGATTTGGGCGCGGAGATAACCGCTGTTTTACTGGGCACGGAACCGGACGGCGCCATTGCCGAACTGGGCAAATACGGGGCGGCCAAGGTGCTGCATGCCGCCGATGACACCTTTGACGCCTACTCCAGCGAAGGCTATGCCAATGCCATCGCCGAACTTGCCGGGGCAAAAGGACCGGCGGCCATCATGTTCGGGGCCAGCGTGCAGGGCAAGGATCTGTCCGGACGCCTGGCCGCCAAGCTGGGGGTGTCGGTGGCGGTGGATTGCGTCAAGCTGGCCGTGGAAGACGGCCGCATCAGGGCCACCCGCCCCATGTATGCGGGCAAGGTGCTGGCCGATGTGATTCTGAAAAAGGACCCCCAGGTGGTCAGCCTGCGGCCCAATGTATTTGACCCGGTTGAAACCGGCGGCCAGGCCGCGGTGGAGGCGGTGAGCCCGGATGCGGGCCAGATGCGCACCAAGCTGGTGGACACCCTGAAAGAGGCCGCAGGCAAAATCGAATTGACCGAGGCCCAGATAATCGTGTCCGGCGGCCGAGGCATGAAAGAGGCGGAGAATTTCTCCATCCTGGAAGAACTGGCCGCAGCGCTGGGCGCGGCGGTCGGCGCGAGCCGCTCGGCTGTGGATGCGGGCTGGCGTCCCCACGTTGACCAGGTGGGGCAGACCGGAAAAGTGGTCACCCCCAACCTTTATATCGCCTGCGGCATCTCAGGGGCCATCCAGCACCTGGCCGGCATGGGCTCATCCAAGGTCATTGTGGCCATCAACAAGGACCCGGACGCCCCCATTCACTTAAAGGCCGACTACTCGGTGGTGGCGGACCTTTTTGATATCGTGCCGGCCCTGAAAGAGGAGGTCGTCAAGCTGAAACAGGCCTAATTAAGCGCGGCAAACGTTGTTACAAGGCCTCCGGGGAAGTATCCCCCGGAGGTTTTTTTGGGCTGAGTCAAGGGCAAACCGGCCCGAACAATCGTTCGATATTGCAATATAATTAATTGAAATAATTACATATAACACGCTGTAACACTGCTGCAACTTTATTGTAACCCAAACGCAAGCCCCCCCCTATTTAACCCCCGGCCACTTGTACCTATACTAGCCATGACTCGAACGCGGAAGCTTGGTTCAGCGAGGCTTCGAGGTTGAAGCCTTGAGCGATGAACCAAAAATTTTTTAGTGCACCAAGGCCCCAAACTAGAGGCGTCAGCCCCGGGCCCGGCGCGAAAACCAAACTCTAGCTTAACAGAGTTCTATTTCATGGATAGTAAAGCACTAGTCATTTTGCTGCTCCTGGCTTTGTCTTCGGCAGCATATATTTTGGGTCTCAGGCGGTCTCACAGCGTGGCAGGCAGTAAAGCCAGGCTCAAGGACCTACATTCCCGGCCGTTCTATTATGGAACCCTCACCGGCCTTTGGTGCCTTTTGCCGGCCCTGCTCATCTTCGGGATATGGTCGGCCGCGGAAAACGAGATCATCAGCAATATGGTGGTGTCGGAGCTTCCGGCCCAAATGCAGGAACTGCCGAAGGACCGCCTGAACCTGATCATTAACGACATCACCAACATGAGCCAGGGCAATATAGCCGCGTCCGCCAATGATCCGGAGGTGATCAAGGCCTCCGAGCACTACAAGCGACTGAAGTCGATCAGCACCAATGCACTGGCCGTCATAGTCATCTGCCTGGCCATGGCCGGAGCGCTGTTCACCTACCGCAGAATCAGCCTCAAGCTCCGGGCTCGAAACCAGGTGGAAAAGGTGGTCACCATCTTGATGATCGCCTGCTCTTCGATAGCCATATTCACCACCATCGGCATAGTGCTATCGGTGCTGTTTGAGGCCATACGCTTTTTCCAGCAGATACCCATCAGCGAATTTCTATTCGGCATCAAGTGGAGCCCCCAGATGGCCATACGCGAGGACCAGGTGGGTTCTTCCGGAGCCTTCGGGGCCATCCCGGTGTTCGCGGGCACCTTGATGATTTCACTGATCGCCATGATAATCGCGGTGCCGGTGGGGCTGTATTCCGCCATATACCTGTCCGAGTACGCCAACAAGAAATTCAGGGCCGTGGCTAAGCCCCTGATGGAGATCCTGGCCGGGATTCCCACCGTGGTCTACGGCTTTTTCGCCGCCCTGACCGTGGCCCCCTTGATAAGAACCGCCGGAGGAATGCTGGGCCTGGATGTGGCCTCCGAAAGCGCCCTGGCCGCCGGGCTGATCATGGGGGTGATGATCATTCCTTTTGTGTCCTCCCTGTCAGATGATGTGATCACCGCGGTTCCCCAAGCCATGCGGGACGGCTCCCTGGGTTTGGGGGCCACCAAATCCGAAACCATAAAGAGGGTTGTGCTGCCCGCGGCCCTGCCCGGAATCGTGGGCGGGGTGCTTCTGGCCATTTCCCGGGCCATAGGCGAGACCATGATTGTGGTCATGGCCGCCGGACTGGCCGCCAACCTGACGGCCAACCCCTTGCAGGCGGTCACCACGGTCACCGTGCAAATCGTAACCCTGCTCATCGGGGACCAGGAATTCGACAGCCCCAAAACCCTGGCGGCCTTCGCCCTGGGCTTGGTGCTGTTCCTGGTGACCTTGGGCCTTAATATCATCGCCCTGCGCACGGTGCGCAAATACCGGGAGCAGTATGAGTAGGCGCCGGCAATCCCCCGGAACCTCTATTGGCTCTTTTTTGGATATAAAGATTTTTTGACAAGGAATAAACCGGCATGAGCCCCCAGGATCAAAACAAGGCTGAAAGGCCCATTGACATAGTCAAGCGCGGAATGGCCAAGCGCCACGCGGCGGAGCGCCGTTTCAAGTTCTATGGCGTGACGGCCATAGTTCTCAGCCTGGGCTTTCTGGCCTTTTTGCTGGTCAGCATCACCTTTACCGGCTACTCCGCCTTTTGGCAGACCTATGTGCGCCTGGATGTGGAGTTTTCCCCCCAAGTGCTGGGTGATGACTTGAGCAGCGCGGACTACAACGGTCTGGTGAAGAAATCCCTGCGCTACATGTTCCCCGACGTGAAGAGCCGGGGGGATAAACGCGAGCTTTACAATCTGGTCAGCCCCGGCGCGGCCTTTGAACTGCGTAAGATGGTTTTGGCCGATCCCTCTTTGGTCGGCAAGACCAAGTCCATTTGGCTTCCGGCCAATGACGACGTGGATATGCTGGTAAAGGGCAATGTGCGCCGGGATGTGGCTGAATCCGAGCGCCGCATGGGCGACAAACAGATCGCCTGGGTCAAAATTCTGCAAAACCGTAACTGCATAGAAAAGCGTTTCAACACCACCTTCTTTACTGCGGGTGACTCGCGGGAGCCGGAGCTGGCCGGCATATGGGGCGCGGTGAGCGGGTCTTTCTACACCCTGGTCTTCACCCTGCTGCTTTCCTTCCCCATCGGTATTTTGGCCGCGGTCTATCTGGAGGAATTTGCCAAGATCAATTTCTGGACCGACATGATAGAGGTCAACATCAACAACCTGGCTGCGGTTCCCTCTATTGTGTTCGGCCTTCTGGGTTTGGCCGTGTTCCTGAATTTCTTCCAGTTCCCCAGATCCACCCCCATCGTGGGAGGGTTCGTGCTCACCCTTATGACCTTGCCCACCATCATCATCGCCGCGCGCGCGGCCTTGAAGGCGGTGCCCCCCAGCATAAGGGAGGCGGCATTGGGCATCGGGGCCTCCAAGATGCAGATGGTCTTCAGCCACGTATTGCCCCTGGCCATGCCCGGGGTGCTCACCGGCACCATCATCGGCATGGCCCGGGCCCTGGGCGAGACCGCACCCCTTTTGATGATCGGCATGGTGGCCTTTATCGTGGACATCCCCGGGGGCTTCACCGATCCTTCCACCGCTTTGCCGGTGCAGATCTACCTGTGGGCGGACAGTCCGGAAAGGGCTTTTGTGGAAAAAACCTCGGCGGCGATCATCGTGCTGCTGGCCTTTTTGATCAGCATGAACGCCATCGCGATCTTTTTGAGAAACAAGTTTGAAAGACGTTGGTAACAGTTTCCGCCCGGGCGGAGGCCGGGGCGGCTTAATTGGATAAACAAACAAAAGTGTCATAGGTCGAAAACACATTTATTCCATTAAGGAGGGAATAAAAAATGTCGAAAAAGATTTTGGCTGCTCTTACCGTTGCCGCCTTTTGTGTAGCCATGAGCGCTACCATGGCAATGGCTCGTGACTACATCTCCATCGTGGGCTCCTCCACTGTGTACCCCTTCGCCACCGTGGTTGCCGAGCAGTTCGGTAAGACCACCAAATTCAAGACTCCCAAGATCGAGTCCACCGGCTCCGGCGGCGGCTTGAAGCTTTTCTGCGCCGGCGTGGGCGTGCAGCATCCTGACATCACCAATGCCTCCAGGCGCATCAAAAAATCCGAGTGCGCCAAGTGCGCCAAGAACGGCGTCAAGGAAATCGTCGAGATCAAAATCGGCTACGACGGAATCGTGATGGCCAATTCCAAGAAGGCCGCCCCCATGAAGCTGACCCGCAAGGACATCTTCATGGCCCTGGCCAAGGAAGTTCCGGACCCGTCCGGCTCCGAAAAACTGGTGGCCAATCCCTACAAGACCTGGAAAGAGGTTAACAAATCTCTGCCCGCGGTGAAGATCGAAGTTCTGGGTCCCCCGCCCACCAGCGGCACCCGCGACGCCTTTGTGGAACTGGCCATGGAAGCCGGCGCCAAAAAGTTCGGTTTTCTTGCGGCTCTGCGCAAGAAAGACAAAAAGGCCTTCCAAAAGATCGCCCACACCATCCGTGAAGACGGGGCCTATGTTGAGGCCGGCGAGAATGACAACCTGATCGTGCAGAAGCTGGCCGCCAACGCCGATGCCCTGGGCATCTTCGGCTTCAGCTTCCTGGACCAGAACACCGACACCATCCAGGGCTCCTACATTGAGGGTGTGCAGCCTACCTTTGAAGGCATCGCGGAAGGCAAATACCCCGTGTCCCGTCCTCTGTTCTTCTACGTAAAAAAAGCCCACGTAGGCAAAATCCCCGGCATGGCCGAATACCTGAAAGAGTTCACCAGCGAAAAAGCCTGGGGCGCCGAAGGCTACCTGGCCGACAAGGGCATGATTCCCATGCCTGACGCCGAGCGCAAGGAATTCAGCGCCACCGCCGCCGGTCTCAAGACCATCGGCTGCGACATCCTTAAGTAATGATTCATCGATAAAACCGGGGCCGGCTTTAGGCCGGTCCCGGTTTAGTAAGCGTGAGATCATGGAGACCTCAATGGAAAGTGCGGCTCTTATGGATCTGGAAAAGCAAAAAAAATCCGCATCAAAACCGCCCCGTATGACCCCCCGGGAAGACCGCCGCACCGTGGGCGATCCCCATGTGGATCAGCCCCGTATGCGTTGCGAAAACGTGGGCGTCTTTTATGGTGACAAACAGGCGATAAAAAACGTGACCCTGGATATAGGCCGCAATGAAGTCATAGCGATGATCGGTCCTTCCGGCTGCGGAAAATCGACTTTTTTGCGCTGTTTGAACCGCATGAACGACACCATAGACACCTGCCGGGTTACGGGCAGCATAACCCTGGACCATGGAGATATCTACGGTTCCAGCGTGGATGTGGGGCCCTTGCGCGCCCAGATCGGCATGGTGTTTCAAAAACCCAACCCCTTCCCAAAATCGATTTATCAAAACATAGCCTACGGCCCCCGTATCCATGGCCTCGCCGTCACCAGGGACGAAACCGATGAGCTGGTAGAAAAGTCCTTGAAAAAGGCGGGATTATGGAACGAGGTTAAAGATATCATGGATCAGCCGGGCACCGCACTGTCCGGCGGACAGCAGCAGCGGCTTTGCATCGCACGCACCATAGCGGTCAGCCCGGAAGTTATTTTGATGGACGAACCCTGTTCGGCTCTGGACCCGATCTCCACCGCGATCATCGAGGAATTGATCCAAGAGCTCAGGACCCAGTTCTCCATTGCCATAGTGACCCACTCCATGCAGCAGGCCTCCCGGGTGTCACAGCGCACCGCGTTTTTCCACTTGGGAGATTTGATCGAGATCGGACCCACCGAGCAGATATTCACCAACCCGCTGCATCAGCTGACCGAAGACTACATCACCGGCCGGTTTGGATAGCATGCTGAAAAAAGAAGGAAAACCGATGGGCGTCGAAACGCACACCGTTTTTGACGGTGAATTGAGCGAGTTGGAACAGCTGGTTATGCGCATGATGAGCGCCACCGATGAGCAGCTGCAAAAGGCCATGGAGAGCCTTATCGCGCAGAATCAGATTCTGGCCAGCCAGACTGTGCGCAAGGACGAGGAGATCAACAGGCTCCAGCGCGCGGTGGATGAGAATTCACTGAAAGCCCTGGCCTTGCGCCAGCCGGTGGCCAGCGATCTGCGCAGGATCATCGCCGCGGGCAAGATGGCCGCCGATCTGGAGCGCATTGCGGACTATGCCAGCAATATTGCAAGCAACGGCCTGAGGCTGGACAAGGCCGGAACCGACCTTGCGGACCAGTTCAAACTGCACCGCCATATGGCCGATATCGCCCATGATATGATGCAAGAGGTGAAAGACGCTTTTCTAAGCTATGACCATGAGGCCGCTAATGATATCTGGCAGCGCGACCGGGAGATAGACGATCTGTATGCAAGGCTTATGAGACACATACAAAACGAAACCTCCTGCCTTCCCGAGGGCCATGGTGAAATGATGGTCATGCTGCATGTGGGCAGGGCTTTGGAGCGCATAGGCGACCACATCACCAATCTGGCCGAGCACCTGGTTTTTGCGGTCACCGGGAAGACTGTGGCCAAACCCAAATAAGCCGGGTGTTTGACAGACCCAGACAAGAGGAAAAGCCCGGGGACCTGTTTGGTGAGAACGGGTTTATTCCGGAGCAAAAGAAGGCTCTGGCGGAAAGGGCGCTTGGCCGTTGAATCCCTCCTCGAAGTTTGGGCCATACCAACCTGGCATGCCTGTACGAAATTTGGGGTCCAACCCCATTTTCAGGGGGGCCCCACGGGCAAAGCTATTTTGGCGGTCCCGCGGGCTGGTAATCCCGAGCTTTGAAAATAGCGCTTGATAATACAGTTAAGCCAGTTTACTATTTTGTCATGAATGGCAAGCAAAGACATACAGTGGACCTGTCATGGAAAATTCACAGGATACTGAATAAATTCAACCGATTGGAGTCTGACACCATTCGGGTTGAATCTGGACCGGCCATAACCCACAAGGAAATGCATGCTATTCAGGTCATAGGTGAAGTCGATGACATAAACATAACCAAGCTGGCAAACCATTTTGGATTCAGCAAAAGCGCCGCCTCCCAACTGGTCAGCAAATTGGAGAAAAAGGGCTTGATCACCAAGGAGCCCTCACTGCACAGCGGCAAAGAGCTGCAACTCACTCTCACCGAGCTTGGTTGGCAGGCCTACGAACTCCATGAGGAGCATCACAGCAAAAATATAAGGGAGATCGCCAAATGCCTTGACGCCTTTTCGATAACCCAACTGGCCACTACCTCCAAGATTTTGGGTGTTATTGAGGGCGTTGTGGATGAACGCTTGAAGGAGTGATGACATTTTTTTTGTTGTAATGGTTAAGTACCTTTACTATTTAGCTTGCAGGGCAGCAGGAAATGGGCCTGAAAGAGCAGATGTTCGACGGCATCATGGAAGACCTTTTGACCATTTTGGAGATCAACGCCTGCTTCCCCGATGGGATTCGGGCCTTTTCGCGCAGATTTTCAAAAGCCGGGGATTCAGGGCGAAAACGCTTCCCCGGGCAGACGGCTTTGAATCTGGCCTTTGGCGGCAACCAGAACCAAAACGATCAGGCCAAAATCGAATCGTTTATTCATTATCTTTGAACCGAGGGGGCAAAGGAGAAGAAGACGTGCCGGATTATCACACCACAGGCGGCGGGCATGCAGGCCACGGGTCACATGGCATGGGCCCCAGCAGTTACTGGATGCATGATCCAGAAGAGGTTTTCAAGCAACTGGCCCTCAAGCCCGGCGACCTGGTCTTGGACCTTGGCTGCGGTCCCGGCGACTACAGCCTGCGTATGGCGGAGCTGGTCGGGCCCGGGGGAAAAGTATTCGCCCTGGATAAATGGAAAACCGCTGTTGAGCGGCTCGATGCCAGGGCGGCGGAGCTGGGTTACAGTCAGCTTAAGACCATCCTGACCGATATCACGCAAAAATTGCCCCTTGAAAGCAACAGCCTTGATCTTTGCCTGATCTGTACGGTATTGCACAGCTTCCCCCCGCCAAAGTTTGAGCAAGGCACCTTTGCGGAGTTAAGGAGGGTGCTGAAACCCGGCGGGCGCTTGGCCGTGATCGAGTGCAAAAAGGAAGATCAACCTTGGGGGCCCCCGAAACATGTACGCATCTCTCCGGAAGAGCTGACCCAGGGCCTGGAGCCGTATGGGTTTGCAAAAACCCGCTACGTGGATCTGGGCAAGACATATATGATGAAGCTCAAGGTTGCCTGAGCTCAGTCCGTCAGATCATCCAAAGAGCGGGGACCGCGAGGTCTGGACGAGCCCAAAGGGCCATGTTCAGCTTTAATACAAAAAGGAGAAAAAGTTGGAAACTCCATTTACTTTGCAAGAGATCACCCTCAAGCCGGTGGGATTGGTGAAAAACCAGATCAAGGACCCCATTTTGTTCAGCCACCGGGAGGGGTTGGAAATGCAGGGGCAAATCAAGGATTTTCTTCGCAAGGCGCGCCAAATTCAGCAAATGAGCTCGCAGATAATCATTGATCCCGCCAGGGCCAAGCTCTTGTCGGGCATTGAGGACTACTCCCATTTAGTGGTCATCTATTGGGGGCACAGGACTCCCGACGGGGGCCGCGCCCTGGACCAGGTGCATCCCATGGGCCGTAAAGACCTCCCCCTTACGGGTGTATTCACCACCTACAGCCCCGCAAGGCCCAATCCTTTGCTCGTCACCATCGTCAAGCTGCTTGAATGCCGCGAAAACGTCCTTACGGTCAGCGGCCTGGACGCGGTTGACCAGAGCCCTGTGTTGGATATCAAGCCCTATGTCGCGGAGATGTTCCAGAAAAAGGACGTACAAACCCCCGGCTGGATGCAATCGCTGATGGATGAATTCAATTAAAAATAAACCATTCCGCAGCAGGCTGTGAGACCTTGGACCGCATGAAGCCGCCTTGTTCCCGCTTATTGCTGCATTATATTTTTGAATTTATTAAAAAATATAATGCAGCAATATTTATTAACAGCCTCATCGCGGCTCCACCTCACGCCCCAGCCCGCAAATTTCACGAAGGTTGGGCGGCATTTAGCAACAAGCTGGCATTTTCTCAAGATCAGTAATCAACCCGCCCGCATCAGAACACTCAAGGCATATGGGCGTCACACACTGGCCAATGCCATCGGCCTTATGGATCATGTGGTGGGCCGCTTTCTCTGTGAGGGAAAGCCGGACCCACCACAATGATAAGGCATATTTGAGATATCTTGCAGCCAGACAGCTCTGAGTTGAAAAACCCAAGCAGGACTTGTTTACACTTCAAACCAAAGAATGCGATGCGGCATTAACCGCCCGCCACGAAAACCCAGTGTTTAAAGCGGTCTTCCACACCGCACAATATCGAATTAATTGTATCGTTAAGCCTTTTGGCAATTGGTCCCGGTGCGTTGTCCAACTGGCGGTCCTCTATCTTCTTTACCGGATAGACCTTCAAAATAGTGCCGGACAAAAATATTTCATCGGCTTCTTGAAGCAGCTCAGAGGGAAGGCGGCCCACGAATGAATCGATGTTCAATGTCTTGGCTATCTCCAAGATCGATTTTCGGGAAATGCTTTCCAGAACCGTCCCCAGAGACGCGGTCATGAGCCTGCCGTCCTTTACGAAAAACACTGAAGAAATGCTGCTCTCCGCCAGAAATCCCTGGGTGTCCAGCATGATTGCTTCATCAAAACCCCGCTTTGCCGCCTCCTGCTTGGCCATCATCCCATTCAGGTAATTTGCCGATACTTTAGCTTCGATGGGAACCGTTTGCGGATCAAGTTTTTTCCATTTGCTTAAACATGCTGTGCAGCAATTTTCAAATATTGTTGGGGAGCCATCTAAATCTTTTATAGGGTCTACGATACAAATAAATATATCCAATGTATTGTCCGGCGGTACAATGCCAAATGCAACTTTAGAAAGATAACCTACAATTTTAATATAGCCCTGTGTTATTGTGTTACGGCCAATGGTTTCCATGACCGCCTGGTGGAGTTTTTCCTTTGAAAAAGGCAGGTTGAAATTAAGCAAACTGGCGGACCTGGCAAAACGTTCAACATGTTCATCCAACCTGAAAACCGCTGGGCCCGGTTTGGTGTCATGGATGCTGATCACCTCGAAAATAGCCGATGCCCTGGCAAAACTATGACTCATGATATGAATAGTTGCCTGGTTCCATGGTATAAAGTTTCCATTAATAAATACTGTTCTTTCGTCCAACATCTCTTGTCTCCTGCATTAAATGCTTAAAGATGCCGATGATTAATGAAACTCTCCCACGATACCGAATCAAATTTTATCACTGATGAGTTTATACGGATATTTACACAATATCCCTATATATTATCGTTATATATGCACAATTAGCTTACCGTATATCTCCCAAATTTGTGATAAGATTTAAACAATGTTTCGATATTTTCGATTGATGTATCCGCCTGGATATTATGTGCAGTGCATGCGATATATCCTCCGTTGGCCATCATATTTTCAAAGACGTATTTCACGTGTTCTTCCACATGTTCAGGCGTTCCATTGGGAAGAATATTTTGTATCGAAATGCCACCTTGGAAACAAATTCTGCCGCCAAAGTTTTTTTTCAGACCGCCTGGGTCCATGTTTGAAGCCTCAGGCTGAATCGACTGCAGTATATCCAGGCCATGGTCGATAAAATCTTCCATGATGCTGAAAACCGACCCGCAGGTGTGATGCATTACCTTGGCTCCATAGGCATGACCGAGCTTTATGAAATTTGAAAACCCCCGGCTAAGATTATTTCTCCACATAACAGGCGAGATCAGCATATTTTGCTGGGAGCCGAAATCATCGCCGGTGCACAGGATGTCTATCTTGCCCTTGGCCGCCTCCAGTATCCTGGTCCCGTAGTCCAGATAAAACTCTTCGATTTTACTGAAAATGGCTTTAGCCAATTCGGGATTGGCCATCATGTCGATCAGTATCTTTTCAACCCCCCTGAGGTACATGGCGGGTTTGAGCTGTGCGAAGCGGTTGAGCCTATCGCCCATGAATACCACCACCCTCTTTTGATCTCTTATGGCATCGCACTGCTCTTCAATAGTGCTGTAATCAAACCAGTCGGCCGAGGGCCAATGCGGGTAGCGCTCTATCTCCTCAAGGGAGCTGAAGTCCTGCAGGGGGCTTTTGGTGACCTCCTTGTAGGTTTCGGTCCAGGTCCCCGCGCTGTCGTTCAAGATGAGTTCCACCGGCTTGCGGGGCACCCCCCAAATGTCTTTGCTGATGTCGCCATCGGCCGCAAGGGCCGGGCCGATATAATCGGGACCCTCGATGTAGCGTAAATCCACATCGTAATGATCCATGAAATCCTGAAACGATTTACCCAGCCGGCTTTTGATCTTCCGCTTGGCTCCGCTGGAAAGCCAGCAGTCAATGGGCACCCGATCAGGCTCCTGGCACTCAATGGCCAAAAATGTTCTTTCCCTAGAATCCATGGGTCTTCATTCCCCTCAATGATATGTGTGTGTTCGGCCAAGCTTGATGGCAAAAAGCCAATTGCAAGCAGTTGGGCTGCGCTTTATTTTCGGTAGGTTGAAAGGCTTTTGGGAGTGGGCTTTCCTTGCCTCATGACTTCCAGCCGCGCTTCCCAGTTGGGCATCATCGGAATAAGGTCCTGGTGTTGGTCGTTGCGCCCGATGAAGACCCCATGGGTCACCACACGTTCGCCGTTCCAATGATGCAGGTGGAGGCCCGGCGGCTCGGCGACAAAGGCCACCCTGCCTTCGGGCACAAGATCCAGATCCACGGCATAGCAGGTGCTGGGCGCCACGCTCACCGGAACCCTGCCCAGGCTGGAGAAGATGCTGCGATGGATATGGCCGCAATGAATTCCTTTCACCTGGGGATGACGCTGAACAATTGCGGAAAACTCCTCCGCACCCTTAAGCAGGCTGATGCTGTCCATCCAGAAGATGCCGGTCTTGATCGGAGGGTGGTGCATGAAAATGAGGGTCGGTTTATCGCGCTCTTTTTGCAGCTGCTCTTCCAGCCAGGCCAGCCGCTGGGCGCAAAGCTCTCCCTGGTGATATTCATGAACCGTGCTGTCCAGGACCACGATGCGCACAGGGTAGTTTTCAATCGTATACTGGCAGAAATCCCCCTCCTGCGGTATGTAGTCCCGATCAGCGAAGATTTTCCTTAAAGTCTCTTGTTCATCGTGGTTTCCCGGCAGCACATACCAGGGGGCCTTGATCCGCTCCAACATCTCGGCGGCCCGGCGATACCCGGCAGGCCTGCCGTTGTGGGCGACGTCGCCGGTCACGATCACCAAGTCCACGGAGGGCGTCCAGGAGTTTATCTCCTTGACGGCGCTGAGTATCCCATCGTCGTTATCCACTCCGGCGGTTTTGACGCCCACCTGCTCCTGTACGTGCAAATCCGATATCTGTGCAATCAGCATAGGTTTCTCCAGACCCTGGCCGTTGCCCCGGCCTTTTGCTCTCTTAAAAAGTTACCTGCCTGTCCGGCTGTCCGGATCATCGCTGCCCGGAGCCCGCCTGCTCAGTGTTCGCGCAGGATCGGGTCCAGCCGGTCCCTTACCCAGTCGCCCAAAAGACTGAACGCCAGGGTTGATATGAAAATGGCCGCGGTGGGAAAAGCTGCTATCCACCAGGAGGACAACAGGTATTCACGGCCGAAGCCCACCATGCTGCCCAGGCTGGTGTTGGGCGGCTGCACACCCAGCCCCAAAAAGCTCAAAGAGGTCTCCACCATTATGATCTCGGGGAAATTGACCGTCATGTTTACGATCAGGGTGCTGGCCACATTGGGCAGGATATGGCGCAGGTAAATGCGCCCTGTGCTTGCGCCCAGAGTGTTGACGGCCACCGCATATCCCTGGGCCGTGGCCGTCAAGGCCAGGCTCCGCGCCAGGCGCGCATAACGCTCCCAGCCGTAGATCCCCATTACTGCGATGAACAGCACCATGTTGTTGTCGAAAAAGGCCAGCACCGCCAAAGCCAGTATCAAAAAGGGCAGGGCCGACTGGAAATCGATCAACAAAAGTATTCCCTCTGAGAACCATCCTTTGAAATGAGCCGCAGCAAAGCCGATGGTTGAGCCGATTACCGCGCTCATCAAGGTGCCCAGCGCCGAAATCAGCAAACTGGTGCGGATGGAGTAGATCAGGCGGCTCAGGATGTCGCGGCCTAGGTTGTCGGTCCCCAAAAGATGATTGGAATTGGCCCCCTCCATCCAGAAGGGTGGAGCCAGACGGGCTCTGAGGTCGATGCTTTCATAATCATAGGGAGCTATCAAATCAGCGCCCACTGCGGTGATGCACATCAACAAAGCCCATAGGGCCGCAATGCATATGCTGGGCGGCGCCAGCTTTCGGCGCAACTTCTTGATCTTGTGATTTGAATCCATGTCAGCCAAGGTTGATCTATCCTATTTCTTGGAGGTGCGTATCCTGGGGTCCAGCCAGCTGTAGGACAAGTCCACCAGAAGGTTGGCCGTTACCAGGGTGATGCCGATGAGCATGACAATGCCCTGCACCACCGCCATATCCCGGTTTTCCACTGAAATCACCAGCAACCGCCCCAATCCCGGCCAGGCGAAAACATTCTCGGTGATGGTGGCTGCGGCAATGTTGCGGCCCAGATACCAGCCCGCAACGGTGACAATGGGGATGGCGGCGTTGGGCAAGGCGTGCCGCCTGACGGCCAGGGCCCATCTCAGTCCCTTGGCCTGGGCGGTGCGCATGTATTCGGCCCCCAGGGTTTCGAGCATGGCGGACCGGCTGAATCTGGCGAAAATCGCCGCGTCGCCCGTGGCCATGGTTAGAACCGGCAGGATGTAATGCCACGGTGTTTCGCTGCCCGCCGAGGGCAACACCTGCCAAAATACCGCGAATATCATGATCAGTGTGATGCCGATGACGAAGTTGGGCAGGCTGAAGCTGGCCACCGAGACCGTCATGATCATGCGGTCTACCCCGCTGTTGTGGCGCAGCGAAGCATAGACCCCCAAAGGGATGCCGATCACAAAGGCCAAAAACGAGGTCAAGCCCATGAGCCACAGGGTCTTTGGCAAATGGTCCAGGATCACGCTGAGCGCATCCTGGCCTCCGGCCATCAGCGAGGGGCCGAAATTACCCTCGGTAATATTCGCCAGATAGGTGAGGTACTGTTTCCAGATCGGCAGGTCAAGGCCCCACTTATGCCGGAACAGCTCATAGGCGTCGTTGGATACGTCGGTTCCAAGCATGGTCACCGCCGGGTCTCCAGACAGCCTTAACACCACGAACACAAAGGTGACCAGAGCTAAAACGGTAAGCGCCGCCCGCAAAAGTTTTCTTATGACTATAAATATTTTCATGGCTCAGATTCTTCATTAACCAGGTTACAGGCCACTTGGGTGCCGTTTTTCAAGGTTCTCAGCTCCGGAACCCGCGACGCGCATTCCGGCTGGCTTATGGGGCAGCGAGGGTGGAAATGGCATCCCGACGGCGGATGCACAAGGCTGGGGGGCTCTCCCTCCAGGTATTGCCGCGATCTTTCAAGGTTGGGATCGGGAATGGGGACCGCCGAGATCAAGGCCTGGGTGTAAGGATGTCTCGGCCGGGCGAATAATTCCATGCAGTCGGCCAGCTCCACGATCCTCCCCAAATACATCACGGCCACCCGGTGACACAGGTGGCGTATGACGCTAAGGTCGTGGCTGATGAACAGCATGGTAAGGCCGAATTCCTCCCTCACCTGCTGCAGCAGGTTTATCACTTGCGCCTGGATGGACACATCCAGGGACGACACCGGCTCATCGCAGATCAGCAGCCTGGGGTTCAGGATCAAGGCTCGGGCCAGCACGATCCGCTGCCTCTGCCCGCCAGAGAGCTGATGGGGATACCGGTCATGGTGTATGGCGTGAAAGCCAATCCTCGTCAGCAGACTCTGGGCCTTTTCCTTTTGCTCCTGCCTGCTGCCGACGCGGTGAATGGCCAGCGGCTCCATCACCTGGTTCAGGGCCTGCATGCGCGGGTCCAGGCTGCCAAGCGGATCTTGGAAGACGTACTGCACCTTTGTGCGAAGCGCGCGCCATTGCCTGGGACCCAGTTTGACCAGATCCGATCCATTTAGTTTAATACTTCCCTTTTGCGGCTTGTGGACTCCAATCATCACCTTGGCCATGGTGGATTTGCCGCATCCGCTCTCCCCCACCAGTCCCATGGTTTCACCAGCCTGGATGGAGAAGTTAAGGTCGTTGACCGCCAAAAGCAGCTTTCGCTGACCCAGGAAACTGGTGCGGCCCAGATCGTAGTGAAATGAAAGTTGATCAACTTCAACAAAGCCTGCCATGATTTCCCTTTTTATCTGTTTCCGTCCAGCGGATTGACGCAAGCGACCTGCCGGTCGTCTCCCAACAATGGCGGTACCTTTTGCGAGCATGCTTTGGTCGCCCTGGAGCAGCGGGGCTCAAAGGCGCATCCCGGCGGCAGCTCATCGGGGGTGGGAACCTGGCCCTGTATGGGAACCAGATCTTCGGGTTTGCGGTCGATGCGCGGCAGGGCCTTCAAAAGACCATGGGTGTAGGGATGCCGCGGCGAGGAGAAGATCTCCCGCACCGGTCCACTCTCCACGATCCGGCCGCAGTACATGACGAAAACCCGGTCGCAGGTCTCCGCCACCACCCCCAGATCATGGGTGATGATGACCACCGACATGCCCCGTTCCCGGCGCAGGTAGACTAAAAGCCTGAGTATCTGGGCCTGCACCGTTACATCCAGGGCGGTGGTGGGCTCGTCGGCGATCAACAGGCGGGGGTTGTTGGCCAGCATCATGGCGATCACCACCCGCTGATTCAATCCCCCGGAAAGCTCGTGGGGATACTCCTTCAGCCTCATCGCCGGGTCTGGGATGCCCACCTGCTGCAGCAGTTTGATGGCCTGATTTTGGAGTTCTGCCTGTTTGGCGGGAGCGTTTTCATTCAGCTTCAGAGCTTCGATCAGCTGGTAGCCCACCGTGCGCACCGGATTGAGAGCCGACATGGGGTCCTGGAAAATCATGGCGATCTCCCGCCCCCGGATGCCGGTGCGTTCATCTTCGCTGAGACTGAGCACCTCTTTGCCCTGATAGCGGACCGAGCCACCGGCTTC
The DNA here is from genome assembly GCA_963675675.1 of Desulfarculaceae bacterium. Taxonomy (GTDB): domain Bacteria; phylum Desulfobacterota; class Desulfarculia; order Desulfarculales; family Desulfarculaceae; genus Dethiosulfatarculus. The sequence goes on along the minus strand of OY776512.1, from coordinate 3,028,268 downwards.
CAGGTTCCGATGCAAAAGACCCATCACCGAAAGGCTGGTCAGGCTTTTGCCGGAACCGCTTTCCCCGACCAGGCCCACTATTTCACGTTCGCGGACCGAAAAGTCCACCCCATGCACGATCCTGAGCGGCTGAAACTCATCCTTGCAGGAAACCGTGAGTTTTTTTATTTCTAGCAGAGGTTCCACCATTGGATGTCCGATTTAGCATTTGTAGGTGATTGGCCACATTGCCGGATTGGTTTATGGCGGGCAAAGCGCCGGCTTGGTCGGCGGCGCTTTGCCCGCTAAGTCTGCAATTACTGCTCCGGCTCTATTTCACCTCGATGCCGCCGGCTCTGAAGTCCATGAAGGCGGTTCCGGAATCCTTCCAGATCACATTCTTGCGCTTGCCGTAGAATAGGGGCAAATAGTGCAGATAGGTGCCCGGCGGGTCGGTCCGCTCGTAGACCTCCATCATGGCCCGAACGGCTTTTTGGCGGGTCGCCTTGTCCACTGAGAAGATACCCTCGCAGGCCTTGTTCATCTCGGGAGAGACGTAGGTTTTCAGGCTGTTCTGCTTGGGACCTTCCGGACCGAATATGCGGTACAACTGGCCCAGCGGGTCTGCATAATACGCGGTGGCGGTCCAGTTGAAGATTCCCCTGGTGCCGTCCGAGGCGTCGTAAATCTGACTCCAGTTTTCCTTGAGGACCAGCTTCACGTTGATTCCCACCGCCTTCCACATCTGCTGCAGGGTCTGGGCGGTTTCCACCTCCATGGCGTAATAGCCGGTCTGATAGCGGTAGGTGATCTCCTGTCCCTTGTAGCCAACCTCCTTCAGGAGTTTCTTGGCCAGTTCGGGATTGTATGAATCCGGCTTGAAGTCCTTGATAAACATGTCGCCAAAGGAAGGATCCTGCATGCCTTTGGGCACCGCAGTTCTGCCGGCGAACAGGGCGTCGCAGATGAGCTGGCGGTCTATGGCCAGGGACAAGGCCCTGCGCATGCGGGGATCGGCCAGCAGCTTGTTGTGCTCATCGTAGGTTAGTATCCGGTTAATGCGCACCGGACCGCCTGCGATCTCGCAGTTGCGGTCTTTTTCAATGCTTTTAAACTGGTCCGGATTGACCTCGGTGATCATGTCGTAGTCGCCCGCCAAAAGGCCGGCCACCCGGGCCGAGGTTTCAGGCACCACCTTGAAGGTCAGGCTCTTCAAAGGAGCCTTTTTGCCCCAGTAGCCGTCGAAGGCTTCAAAGCGCTGCACTTCCAAAGGTTTGCTCTCAACCACCTTATAGGGACCGGTGCCCACCACCGAAAGCCCCCACTGCTCCCAGCTTTTGGCTTTTTTGAAGGCGTCCGCGCAAGGCACCTGGCCCACAAAACCGGAAAGCCGGTTCAGGATCACCGGGTCCGGCTTGGTGGTTATGAACTGCACCGTGTGGCTGTCGATCGCCTTGACCTCCTTGAGGGTGGGCCAAAATACCGAACCCACCGCATGCCCCGGAGCGTTCTTGCCCATCAGACGGTCAGGGCCGAACATATAAGCAACATCATAGGCGTTGAAGTCCTCGCCGTTATGGCACTTCACGCCTTTGCGTATTTTCAGTTCCACGGTAACATCATTTACCATGCGCCATTCCGTGGCCAGGCAAGGTTCCAATTCTCCCGTCTTGTAATTGTAGCCGATCAGGGTTTCAATAAAGTTGTTCGATACACGGTCGTTGACGTTGGCATTGAATCCCATAGGGTCCAGGTGCTTGGTCACTTTTTGCACCGCTATCACCAGACTCTTGCGGTCGTCTGCTGCGGCAGCCGTTGCGCACATGATTGTAAAGACCACAGCGATAATCAGTAATACGACTCTCCTAAAGTTCATGCTATCCTCCTTTAGTTACTAGATTTACAGCTAAATCTTAAATATGCTGTACAAACTACATTCGCTGAACTCAAAAGTATCTATTCTGCTGGTGTCATTGGCAGTAGCACACGATGATGGCCAGACAGTCTAATTACCGCTAACGTAATAGGTCCAATCAAATCATTTAATTATATAGAGATGTATTAGGAAAAATTTGCTGATTAATTATTTTAATATTAAAAATACTGTTTATTTTCCGATTACATCTTTAAGCATTTCATCCTTTAACTCTTCGTTATAAGAACTTAAGTGATCCCGCATACTTCTTGCAGCGCGTTTGCTCTCACCCTTAATGATATAATCAACAACGCCCTTTGCGGTATTGATGGATTTTAATACCTTTTCTTCTTTTGAAGTTACAAACACAACTGGAAGTTTTTCATAGAATATTTTGTAGATACCTCTTAGCAAATCACCTAATTCCGGCAAGTTTGCTGCATTGGCAACTGCAACATGAAAGTCCAAGTCGGTGGATTTAAATTTTCGTAGATCACCTTTACTCTTTTCAAGTTTTTTATAGGCGTTAGTGAGTGCGGCTAATTTATCTTCACTTGCAACCAGGGATGCTTTTTCCGCCGCATAGCACTCTAGCACCTCCCTCATTTCCATGAGGTGATAAAGGTTTGCATCCTCAAATAATTCTTTTGGAAAAGCGGAAAAGGTGTTAGTCGGCAACTCTTTACTAATAAAGGAGCCTCTTCCGCGGGTGATCTCGACATAGCCCATCATGGAAAGCGCATTCATCGCCTCCCTGATTGAAGACCGGCTAACGCCAAACATTTGTGCGAGCTGCTCTTGGGTCGGCAGTTTCTGGCCAGGTTTAGTTTCCCCGGTTTCAAGATTCTTTAAGAACTGATTAACAACTTTTTCCGGCGCCGAATACGACCTGATCTGTTCGACCTTCATATCACTAATCATTTCTGAATAAAAAGTTATGTTCTAATATTGATGGCCACGGCGGTTCTGAAATGCCGTACAGCAGATCAAACCCGGCTCTTGCATGAGCCGTTCCGTAACGGCAGCCTGGCCGGGCTGAAACGTTTGAGTCTCATTTTCGCATCTCCACCGTACAGGCTGGTGCGCCTGCGGTGAAAAAAGTTTGGCTGATGCGTTTCGCAAATACCTGCATTCCTCAGCTATCAGTACCCTGCACAGAATCCGAGTTAGAAAATTCAACAGTCGGGTAAGTCCGTAACGTGGCCGGTTGGTTATAACATATTGAAATTTAGTGATAAAATGTTGTCAAACTTGCTGTTAGCTTCCATCTTCCTGCGATTCCCACCCACCATATTCCCAGAGTCTGGTCATGTCAAGCTTAAACATCCTAACATCATACATATTAATTTAGCTGATCTGACGGGATTATCAGCAAATATATTATAAAATAATGTGTGATGTTAAATAGATATAAATATTTATAGTTAATCTGTTGTTATTCGAGTGGGTTTTGTGACTTACTTTTGTGTTACATTAATATGACATTTAAATGTTTGATAAAAATATGTAATATTCAAAATAAACATATTTATTGTAAATTTAAATCATTATTTTCAATAGTTTGTGTTCTATTGCCAACATCTGCTGGGAAATCGCATATATATTTTATTCATACTTTGATCATATGAAATTAATATGATCTTTGCAAAGAACAGGCTGTGGAGGATGGGCCGCCGTGTTCATGATGTCACCGGTGTCAATAACCCTTGTTTGGGCGTGCAATTCTCCTTTACCCGGCAGATGGCATGATCTTCAATGAGGCGCTCCTGCTAGAACCATGGCGGTGCCGAACAGGTCGAAACGCGCCCGTCTTATGCGGTACAAACTAAGAAGGTGGCCTGACAGGCTGATCTTTTTCGTGAACAACGGATGCCGTCTAGACCATGCGTCGCGGCCTCGGAAAGAATGCCAGAAACCGGAGGCACTTTCCCAACGGCGATGCTGCAAGGCATGGGCTGGCCCAAGGGGGCCAGCCGCTGTCAATACTCGGCCAGGGTCTGTTTGCCGCCGGTGATGGTGAAGAAACCCACTTGCACCATGGGGTCACCGCCCAAGGTGCGGAAGGCGCAGACAACCGATACGGCCTGGAGGAGGCCGGTTACTTCGATCTCATCATGTACAAGGCCAGCCGGGGCCATCCACTGAGCGAAGCCCAACGGACTGTTAACCGTGCTATCTCCAGGGCAAGGGGATCAGTGGAAAGGGCCTTTGGCAGCATGAAGAAACATTACGGCCTGGCCCGGGCCAGATACCTTGGCGTGGCCAAAATGGGCATGCAGCTTATGCTCTCGGCCATGGCCTTCAACCTCAAAAAGGCGGCCTAATTGACCAGGCCATAGCCGATGAAATCCCCCCAAGGGGCCATCCCTTGGAAAGACCCGGAGGCGCAAGGCTGGAAATAAGACCGAACTCTTCCGGGGTTGAAGCAGATTGCCAAAAAGGAACCACCAAAAAGATCACAAAAAAAGCTCCGGCTTTATGCATTGGTCTCCTCTGCATGATCAAGAGCGTTCCACACTGCGCAACCTCGCCTTTTGCTTTGCGTTTCTGTTCTTTCACCTGCTGCCGGGGCCGTGTATTGAATATGTAATGCAGCTCATGGTCTATGCCCCTGAATATCCACAGGATGCTAAACATGGGGCCGTAACCTGCTCTTGCGGCTGGGCAAGGGAAACCGAATCAAACTGAAACAGTGGCTAGCTGACTGTCCCAAAAGCGCCTGATCTCAAATACATAAAGCCAGACTTAATTAGTAGTTGATTAATAACGGCAGATTATAGGCATAAATTGCTTGACAATTATGTATTCATTTTTGATAATCATATTACCAAATCACGGACAGTTATTACAAACTTATATAAATACCTGGAATAACGGACTAATTATAATGATGCTTCATGAAGAGATCGAAGTTAAGTTGCGTGACGAAATTTTGAACATGGAGTTCAAAGCTGGCGAAAAGCTGGTCGAGATGGAACTTGCGGACAGATATAAGGTGAGCCGGCCAATAATCCGGGAAGTCTTAAGACGTCTAAATAGTGTGGGTCTGGTTAGCTATATTCCAAATAGGGGACACTATGTTGCAAAAGTTAGCATTAAACAGCTTAAAGAAATATACGATTTATTAAAACTGCTGGAAGGATACGCTTGCGAAAACGCGGTTAATTTGTATACCCAAGAAGATCTTGATTACCTGATGGATATAAATGAAAAGATGAAAGTTGCCGCCAGCAAGGATGATCATAGAACATATCGTAAATTTAATGATCTATTCCATGAGAAATTTATTAATATTTGCAACAATGAGACTTTGAAAACCACAATCAGCAATCTGCGTGTTAGGGCATATGCTTACCGCTATTTGGCACTTACCGTGCCAACCACTATGAGCAATTTCAACGAACAGCATAGTAACATTATCAAGTTGCTTAAACAAAAAAATGGCGAAAAAATAAATCAGGAAATGCAAAAACACATTGCTTCTTCTCAAAGATTAATGATTGAAGTGATTGAACGTTCGCAATTTTTTTAATCGCTAAATGTTTTAAATGACGTACTCTATTCCAAATAAATTAATTGGTGTGTTAATTAGTTGGGAGCCGTAAACAATGAAACCTGCCTCTGATAAACAGGCCGAAAATACTGTTAAAAAATCCAAATTTAGAGAGTTAAACTTTTTCTGGAAATTTATAGTATGCGTGTTGACATTGTTGGGGTTGTTTTTAGCGCTCAACCAGATATTTGTTCTAAGGCTGCTTGGTTCGCTTGAATTTCTAAGCGCATATATGTACAGTCTGATCGCCTGTTTTATATCCATGGTTTATATCATCTATCCCATCTCCGCCAATGCTCCTAAAAAGCGGGTTCCCTAGTATGACATTATATTTTTCATAACCGCGTTTGCCGCGCCCACCTACCTTGCTTTTCAAGCCTATGACATACTGCACAAAGGGTATGAGCTGATGCCACCGTTACACATCGGTATTATCGGAATTATCGTGTGTATTGTGACTATAGAGGCTCTTCGGCGTACCGGCGGAATGGCCCTGTTTTTGGTTGCCACTGTATTTGCTTTTTATCCCACCTTTGCCGACTATATGCCGGGAATCTTAAAGGGCGCCCAATTTTCACTGTGGAATACCGCCATATTTCACGCCTTGAGCAGCAGCAGTATTATAGGTGTGCTTACCGTGGTATTTGCCCAACTGGTTATCGGGTTTTTATTTTTTGGTGCAGTGCTGGTGGCGGCCGGAGGAGGTGATGCTTTCATGAATTTGGCGTTGGCCCTTTTGGGCACCCATAAGGGAGGCCCGGCAAAGGTGGCCATATTTGCCAGTGCCATCTTCGGCAGCATAAGCGGCAGTGCGGTATCCAATGTTATCAGCACAGGATCCTTCACTATTCCGGCCATGAAAAGATCCGGTTACCCGGCCTATTTCGCAGGCGCAATAGAAGCATGCGCCTCCACCGGTGGGGTCATCATGCCGCCGGTAATGGGGGCCGCCGCCTTTGTGATGGCCTCATTTTTAGAAACCTCATACATAGCTATCGTGCTTGCCGCAACCATCCCGGCCGTGCTGTATTACCTGGGATTATATGTGCAAGTATATAGCTATGCCGAAATTCATAATCTGCAGGGACTTGATCCTTCCCAGGTGCCTTCATTGAAGAGTGCTATTGTGGAAGTCTTGCCCTATTTGATCGGCCTTCTGTCACTGGTCTATTTCCTTTTCCTGGGTCTGGAAGGGCGTGCTGCTTTTGTATCAGCGGCGGTCATGCTGGCCCTGGCCATGCTAAGAAAGAAAACCAGACTAAACCTCAAAGGCTTTATCAGTTTGGTGCTCAATGCAGCTAAATCCATGTCAAATCTATTGGGAATGGTTGCGGGCATTGGGTTCATCGTGGGTAGTATGTCATTGACCGGTGTGGGGTTTTCATTTTCGTCAGAGATTATCAATTTGGCAGGTGGGAATATTGCGCTTCTTTTATGTTTGGGTGCCTTGGCTAGCTTCATACTAGGCACCGGTATGACCACTACTGCCTGCTATATTTTCCTGGCTATTGTGATGGCTCCCGCCCTGGTAACCGCCGGATTAAATCCGTTGGCCGTGCATCTATTCGTATTGTACTGGGGAATGGCGTCCTATATCACTCCGCCGGTGGCTTTGGCCTCCCTTACCGCCGCAGGAATCGCGGGTTCAAGCCCTCTTAAAACCGGACTGCAGTCCATGCGGCTTGGAGTAGTTATTTACTTGATACCGTTCTTTTTTGTGTTGGAACCGGCTTTGATATTACAGGCCTCATTTATGCAGACGATTGTACCCATTGTTACCTGTATTATCGGAGTTATTCTGATCGCGGGCAGTTTGGAAGGTTATCTGATGTGGTATGGCAAACTCAATGCCTATTCACGTCTACCAATGGGAGTAGCGGGATTTTTATTGGCCATGCCCGGTCTGATAAGTAATTTGCTGGGGGTTGCACTTTTGCTCTCAGGTGTAGCGTTACTTTACTTTGTCAAACCGCAAAGCCGAGTTGTGAATCGTTGACATATGCTTGATATGCTCAATGCTTAATTATTTAGACATGAAAGGATGTTGGAAATGTTTAGTAGAATCAAACTCAAAAAAACATTGTTAGGATTCGTCCTGTTTTTTCTGATAATTGCAAGCTTTGCAATTTCATCAATTGCAGCTCCTCCCAAGCCTGCCATGCTTAAAGTGTCGGGATATGATGTTGGTTCATCAGCATATATAACCGTGACAGCGGCTGGTGGTGGAATGAAAAAAGTGGGAGTGACTTTAAGGTATATCCCCGCAGGTACTGGCATCGCCCGGCTGCTCAATACGAGGGTAAAAAACACCGACTTTTCAGCCCTTGGGCCGGATGCGTTTTTCGCGGCTGAGGGCCTGTATGATTTCGCGATTCAGCAGTGGGGCCCCCAGCCCATTCGTATGGTTTGGCAGGCTGCAAAACTGTCGGGATACGGGATAAGCGTACGGGCTAACAGCGGTATAAAAACCCTTGGTGACCTGAAAGGTAAAAAGGTTCCCCACGTTGTGGCGTCTCCTTCACCCAACCAGTTTGTCAGGGCCTCCTTGGCTTTTGCCGGTTTGTCTCTCAAGGATACGGAAGTGATAGAGGTACACAGTTTTACGGCCATGTATGATGCCTTGCTGGCTGGAACCATTGACATGTGCCCCAATGACAGTTTTACTTCCGCGGCTGCCAAGCTTGCGGCTTCCGCCAATGGCATTCACTGGCTGCCCATGCCCCCGGAAGATAAAGAAGGCTGGAAAAGATTTCTAAAGATCGAGCCCTTTAACAGGCCTGCGCCCGGGATTCGTGGGGCTGGATTGTCCAAGGATAAGCCGGTTCCTTTGGCCAATAGAGCCTTTCCCTGGTTTGTGGCTTATGACAGTCTGGACGAGAATACCGCTTATTGGATTGCCAAGGCCTTTGATGAATCCTATGAATATTATAAAGGCGCCCATAGCGCCATGCCCGGATTCAAAATGGAGACTATGCTGGACTTGCCGGGGGTGTTTCCTTGGCATGAGGGCTGCGTAAAATATTTTAAGGAAAAAGGCGTTTGGACTGCGAAACATGAAAAGGATCAAAAGGCGCTGTTGGCCAGACAAAAGAAGCTTGCCGAGACCTGGAAACAGGTAAATCAGGAAGCTACCGCACAGAAAATAAAGGCCAAGGAATTCCCTAAATTCTGGGCTAAAAAGCGTTCCGAAGCTTTCCCCAATTACTATATTTCCGAATAAATCGCTTAAATATAATTGCTGCGATCCATGGGGTGTATTGCAAACATATACCCCATGGAACCCAATTGATTAAAAGGATGATAGGCATATGAAAACTTATCGTATAGTACCTTTGCCAATGTCATATTGTGAGATTGACACAGGGGTTTTTACCTATAGATGCAACTATGGAAAGAAATCAAAGTCCACCAGTTATATATGGTATATTGAAGGCGCAACTCAAAATATCATCGTCGATAGCGGATCTGATTCAAAACTACGTGAGCAGTTCAGGGGGATAAAAACTGGCGTTGACATAATGTCTTTTGAAGACGCTTTGGCAAAAGTGAATCTTAAGCCCGATGAGGTTGATTTGATTATCCAGACGCACCTGCATTGGGATCATGTCGGCAACGCCCACAAATGTAAAAACGCCAAGGTACTGGTGCAGGAAGCAGAGCTTAAATATGCATTTGCTCCTGATCCTTTTATTGCGAACACTTACGCGCCGCACCTTTTAAAGGGATTGGATTATCAAGTCATAAACGGTTATCACACCATTGAATCAGGGATCGAGATATTGCCCAGCCCAGGCCACTCTCCCGGTGGGCAATCGGTCTCGGTGAATACCGAAAAAGGTAAAGCTGTCATAGCGGGCTGGTGTTGTATAAAGGCGAATTTCAACCCGCCGGATGACCTTAAGAGGTTTGTAAAGGTGTTACCATCCGGCGGACATACCAACGCGTTGGAGAATTATCAAACCGCGCTGCGAATTTATGAAATGGCGGATATATTGATACCTTCGCATGATTATTCATATGTAAATACCGAATGTATTCCATAGGGGACCATAGCGATTTATAATCGATTAATATCCTGAAATTGAACTGAGATGCAGGCTATTACATCTTATCAGTTAGCTCATTAATGACGTTAAAAAGGAACATGTACAATGCCATTTTACAATAAAACTAAGCAAAAACTGGAAGCTGGCGATGCGGTGATCGGGGTCCGTATGGACTATGCCTCAGCTGATATTGTGGAGATCATGGGGCAGGTCGGATATGACTTTTTATATTATGACTGCGAACATGCGCCCATGAATGAAGAAACCAACGCCGAAATGATACGGGTGGCTGAACTGGTGGGTATTACGCCAATGGTGAGGGTCTACGAAAACACTCCCGCATGCATATTGCGGGCCCTTGACTCCGGGGCCATGGGCGTCATTATCCCTCACTGCAACACCAAAGAGGAAGCCGAGGCGGCGGTGCGGGCGGCCAAATACCCTCCCATGGGTGAAAGGGGAATCGCCGGAAGATCCATCCGCATGAGCGGCATGGCTCCCGCCGATTACGTGGAGGCCGCCAACCGGGAAACCATGATCGTCGCGATGGTTGAAGAAGAACGTGCCATTGAAAATTTGGATGAAATTTTGGAAGTAGATGGGATTGATGTGATCTGGGTCGGCCGTGGGGATCTCTCTTTATCTATGGGTTTGCCTGGGCAATATACCCATACAAAAGTGGAAGCTGCTATCAGCACGGCCATTGAAAAGGCCCGAGCCGCAGGCAAGATTATAGGCGTTGGCGCCATGCCGCCCAACGATCCCGAAACCGTGGTGCGCTTTACCAAACAGGGGGCTCAATTCTTCTCTATTACCAACCTGAATCTATTCAAAATAGCGGCAAAGGACTGGCTTGATAAAGCCAAGGGAATTAAATAGCTGTATTACGTGTAATTGAAAATTAATGACAAGAATAATATGAAAGGATCTGATCATGGGCCAAGCTAAGAAAGCCATGTGGGTTGAGTTCAAGATGGATAAAAAAATGAGCGATGATGAATGGAAGGAACGGTTTGCCGCCGGGTATGGCATATTCAAGGATATGCCGGCTATTTTCAGCAAGTGCTGGTGGACTAACCAGGAAAAAGGCACCTGGGGAGCATATTATATCTTCAATTCTGATAAAGAATTGCAAGACTACATTGTATCTGACTTATGGACCAAGGTAGTGCCTGAAAAATACGGGGCAGTGCCCGAGGTTATGATTGTGGAACCTGGTCCGATACTATGCAAAGAGGTTGTCACCGAGCCGTAAATGATAGGCTGCATATATTAAAATAAAATAGTATTAATCAAAGGTAAATTACGGTTATAAAAAACAATCACACTGCAATACCTTTGATGGACTTGGAGTATACAATGGAATCTGCCTTTGATCGCATTGTGCCAAAGGATCTGAAGCTGGAAAAACTGGGAGAAGGGTATCAGCCCGCCGAGGGCCCCATATGGATTCACGAGGGTAATTATCTTATCTTCAGTGCCTTTCGCTCCGATACCATGTATAAATGGTCTGAGGAAAAGGGTATAGAAATATTTCGCAGCCCCAGCGGAAAGGCCAACGGCAATACCCTGGATAAGCAGGGACGCCTTATCACCTGCGAACACGGCAACCGCCAGGTTTCCCGAACCGAACCTGACGGCACCATCGTGCCCATGGCCACCAACTACCAGGGTAAAAAATTCAACAGCCCCAACGACGTGGTGGTGAAATCCGACGGCGGCATCTATTTTACCGATCCGCCCTTTGGTCTGCGTATCGACAAGATCGAGGATCAGCAGGAACTGGATTATTGCGGGGTATTCCGCTATTCGCCCGACACCGGCGAGACCACACTGCTGGCTGATGATTTCGTACTTCCCAACGGCCTCACCTTCTCCTTGGATGAAAGCCTGCTCTACATAAACGACTCGGATAAAACCCACATCCGGGTGTTTGATGTGAAAGAAGACGGCACCATCACCAATGGCCGGGTTTTCGCCGAGGTGGACGGGAATGTGGTCGAGGGACGTCCCGACGGTATGAAGGTTGACCGTGAAGGCAATGTGTATTGCACCGGCAAGGGTGGGGTGTGGATTTTCGATCCCGATGGCAATCATCTGGGCGTAATCCCGGTGCCGCTTAAATGCGCCAACTTTGCCTGGGGCGGCAGCGACTGGAAATCCTTTTTCATGGCCTGCTTTGACGGTCTTTTTATGACCCGATTGAAGACTCCGGGAGTGCCGCTGCCTTAACAGATTGACTCCGGTTTATTTTGTGACCCATGGGATAATTGGTTGCCTGGGACATGAAAACAGCCATGGGATATTGGACCCAAAGCCCTGCATGGGCATGCGGTTCTTGCCGGTAAGACGGTCTATGGGTCAGGGCAAATTCTGGCGTCCCGTTGCCTGCAACGGGGCGCTTATACAAGGCTATTGCGCCCTGGTCAAATGGAGACGGCCAAAACTAACCTATGCGCTGTTTGATGAATGAATGTACAAATACAGGAGCCTGGTAATGAAAATATGGAAGATTGCATTGTTGGTTGAAGATTTGGATGCTGCCGAAGAGTTTTATACAAAGGTGGTTGGAATGGAAGTCACCAGCCGGGGCCCCCGGTCGATATATGTGGACGCGGGCGACGTTAAACTTGAGCTGATCAAGGTGGAGGCCTTTGCGGGCGACGAGCGGCTGGGCAAACCCGGTTTCCACCATCTTTCCTTTAGTGTGGATGACATCGCCAAAGAGGCTGAGAAGCTAAAACAAAAGGGGGCGGAGTTTATCAGGGAACCCTTTGAAAGGACCAAGGGGCTGCAATTGGCCTTTTTTGACGGGCTCAATGGGGTGAATCTGCAGCTTTTTGACGATAAACGATAGAGATAAAGCTAGGCGCCGCATATCATTGCGTGGCCGCATAATTGACCAGCACAATTTCATTATGCGTGGCGCATTAACGGCATCCGGGTCAAAATCTGTGGCGAATCATGCATCAGCACCATTGGTTAAACCGGTGGTGCTGATTTTTTGATGGTGCCTTATATGAGATCTTCATTGCTGGCATAGAGGGCGGTTATATGTCTGACAAAATAAACAAGATGGAACTGATTGCGCAATTGCAAAAAATACCCACCGGTAACATCTCGGACGCCATGGACAAGCTCAAAGTGCCCAGGGGCGTTATCACCGGTTTACAGCCATTGTCTCTGCACCAGCCTAGAACCGCCGGCTTCGCACTGACCATAAAGCAGATGCCCCGCCACCAGGCGGCCGAAAACGGCAAATTGACCGCTCACCTCGAGGCCATAGATGATTTGAGCATGCCCGGCGATGTGATCGTGTTCGACGTGGGCGGACGGCTCGACGTGTGCACCTGCGGTGCGCTTTTGGCGCTCAGGGCCCAAATACGCGGGGTAAGTGGTTTTGTGGTCAACGGCTGCGTCAGGGATGTGAAAGAGATTGTGGATTTGCAGTTCCCGGTGCATTGCTGCGGCGCTTCACCGGTAAAAAGCGCTCCGGCCTTGCAGACCGTGGGGATCAACCTGCCCGTCCAGATCAATGAGGTGCAGATAAGAAAGGGCGATATTATTGTGGCCGATGATTCGGGGGTCATTGCGCTTCCTTTCGAAAGGACGCATGAGGTGCTGCATGAGGCTTCGGCCATATCAAAAAGGGAAGAGCGGTACGCCGCCTTGCTGCGCAAAGGGATGGGCTTGGGCCTTAGTAAGAATTTTCCTAATTGATTGAAATTACCTGAGTAGGCTTTACAAGCGTACATAGGGGCAGGATGAAGAATGAGTAGCGGATTGTTCGAAAACGTACGGCGTGAATATACCGCTACGTCCAATCCTACGTCCAAGTTTTGGCGTTAAAAACTGGATGCTATTCTCCAATATTCCGCCCTGGAAACTAAAGCTGAAAAGCACACAAAGAGTCTCACATAGCAAATAATGGGGTAACGCCATCTATCGTATCGCCATGATTTATTTGGTGAAGCTAAAGAAATCAAACCCCTGACCTCATGACTGCCAAGCAGAGACCCTTGGTCTTTCAACCTTCTCATTTAAATATAAATATTTGAAATAAAAACAAATATGCTTTTAAAGTAATAGACGCGTTTGGGTGATTTTGGCAAGTTTTGGACGAAATTCACACACAGAATTGGCCTCCGGCTATGGCTATCGAAACTTCGAATTAACCGGAGGTGCTGAGTGATTCCACCTTGACCACTGTACCCAAATAGGTCACTAATGTACCCATTATGAGTTCAATAACCTATGACAGCATAGCCGCGGCCTTGTTTGGCAAGACCCGCCGAGCAGTCTTGGGGCTGCTCCTATCCCATCCTGAAAGGTCTTTCTTCCTTCGCGAGGTAGCTCGAAAGACGGAATCTGGCCAGGGAGCTGTGCAGCGGGAACTAAAACAACTTGCCGAGGCCGGTATAGTCACCCGGAGCCGCCGGGGCAATCAAATACATTTTCAGGCAGACACTGAATGCCCGGTATTTCCTGAACTACGCTCCTTGCTGCTCAAAACCAGCGGAGCCGCTTCTCTACTTCAAAAGGCGCTCACCCAGATAGCAGATCGGATTGAAGTGGCTTTTGTCTTTGGTTCCTTACCCAAGGGAGAGGCCACGCCTCAAAGTGATGTCGATGTGATAATCGTGGGGAACACTACCTTGCGGGACATTGTAAGCGTTCTTTCGCCTTTACAAGAAGCCATTGGCAGAGAGGTAAACCCCACCGTGTATTCAGCTAAGGAGTTTTCGAGCAAGGCGGTGCATGGCCATCATTTCATCAACTCCATCATGCAAGAGCCTAAATGGTTTTTAATCGGAGACGAACATGAGCTTGAAAAACTGGCTCAGTAACGGCTGGTTAACTGAGCACAAGTCCAGCAAACAAGAAATTGGTGAACTATTGGGCATAGCGGAACGGGATTTGGAACAGGCTTTGACCCCTGGATTAAGCCCCGACTGGCGTTTGAACATAGCTTATAATGCGGCGCTCCAAACCGCCGTAACCGCTTTGGCTGCCCTTGGCTATAGAGCGGGAAGATAAAATAAACATTACCGGGTGATACAATCCCTTGCCTTCAGTATTGGCCTGGCCTCCGATTTAGTCTTACTGTTTGACCAGTTCCGCAAAAAAAGGAATATCAGTGACTACGAGCGGGCCGGAATGGTGTCAGATCAAGAGGCTGACGAAATGTACGCGCTGGCCAAAAACCTTTATGAACAGATCCAAGTTTGGCTCAAGACCGAACACCCCGATTTGGTGAAATAGAACCTTTAACACCCATATCGCTTAGCATTGTGCGTTGGGTGTTTTGCAATAGTCGAGTTCAGGTTTGACACACGCCTAAAGAAAACGGTTTTCAATGCGTAATCGATATCCCATTGCTCTATAACCTCTCTGGCGCTTTTCCCACATCCGGGCTAGTTGCGGATGGTCATTCTCAACGTAATCGTAAATGCGTATATCCTGCTTACCGGCATGTTCCCTATGAAGGCGGCCAGCATACTGCTGCAAAGTCCCTTTCCAGGAGATCGGCATGGCCAGCACCAATGTATCCAGGGGAGGGTGGTCAAACCCCTCGCCTATCAGGCGTCCGGTGGCCAGCAGGATTCTTGGATAAGAACCATCCAGCCATTAATGGTTTCGAGTATTGAGGCCCTCTTTTTCTTGCCCAATCGGCCGTGAAGAACAAATCAATTCTCGGCTCGATTACCAATTGCGTTTCGCAGTAGTTCCAGGTGGCCGGTTCTTTCAGTAAGAACAAGAATCTTTCTCTTTGCTCGATAAGCCTCAAGTACATCACTGGCGATCCGATGATCGCGTCCTTCGTTGTTGATTAGGACGCGAAATGTATCTTGGATCGAAGCCCCACGGGGAGTTTCCGGGCAAGTCAAATACTGCGGCCATACCTCCAGTTGAGTCGGGCTGGCTACCGGCCTGGCGGCGCTGTGTCGTACTGGTCCGCACTGCATAAAGATGATCGGCTGATGACCATCACGCCGCACCGGTGTGGCGGTTAATCCTACGACATACCGGGCCTTGGCCTGCTTGAGAATCGCTTCAAAGGAAAAAGCCGAAACATGGTGGCATTAATCAATGATAATCTGGCCATAACCATTTAGCAGGTCTGCCAGATCATCACGGCGCGAAAGGGACTGCATGACAGCAATGTCGATGTTTCCGGTAAGTTTCTTTTTGCCACCACCTATGGTCCCTAAGCCTCCTTTCGGAAAATCAAGAAAGCTGAGCAACCGCTCCTGGCCATTGCCGCATGAGCTGCGTTCGATGAACCAACACCAAAGTGCTTACCTTGCGGCGGGCAATCATAGCGGCTGCGGTGACTGTTTTGCCGAAAGCGGTGGGTGCGCACAGGACTCCGGCCTCGTGACGAAGCATTGCCCGGACCGCAGCCTTCTGATCCTTCCTGAGGGTGCCACTAAATTGCACGGAAACCTTTTTGCCCGTCAAGCGTTCGTCCTGTATATCCGCACGAACACCGTTTTTTGAAAGCAACTCCAGCACAGATCCGAGGCAACCCCGGGGCAGGCCGATATACTGGGAAAAATTCTCGGCACAGCCTATAATGCGTGGCTTGTTCCAAACCGGCAGGAGCATGGCCTGGGCTTTATAAAACTCGGGATTCTGAAACGCGGCCAAGCGGATCAAGCGATTTGCCAGGGGTTGCGATAGATCAGTTTTGGCAATGAATATCTGGTTGGCAAGCACCAATTGCAACGATTCCGGCAGGGGACCGGGTATCCTCTCCTTGGGCGGGACCATGGTGCGCCATGGTTTTCTGTCATCATTATCGATGGAAAACGTAACGTCCAGGGGATGCCGGCCACCACTTGCTCTCAAGATCGACTCTTCCAGCTCTGAATGGGACATTTTTCGAATCGAGGCAAGATGCTCCCACTGGTCAGGGTAGCGGTGAAGCTCATCATCAACGAACACGCTGCGCCCTTTATCCCTGGGCGCCTTTTGTAAAGGCAACGCGATCAGATTGCCTAATCCACCCGTTGGCAACGTGTCCTGGTTGGGGAAAAAGCGATCGTAACTGGATAAGGATAGTTGCCGGGAGCGCTGACATGTATGGCTGATCAGGGCCGCCCCAAGCGTCCGGGCCTCCTCGGCGGGAACAGGATCTGTAAAAAAAATCCAGGCATGCGCCCCATTGCCTGAACGGGAAATCTCCAGGGTGGAAGGGATAGTCAACTCACGGCAGGACTGTAAGAACGCGCGAGCGTCCTCCTGCCAGCCGGCCCCATCAAAATCAACGGCTAGGAAATAACAACGATCATCTTTCAGTAGCGGATACACTCCAACAGTGTGTTTCCCTGACAAATGGTCATATATGACCCGGTCAGTGACTGGCAGAAGCTGGCGCTGGGGGCAATCGCCGCATTTGATTTTCGGTTTATGGCAAACACCTGGCTTCCACTCATTTCCGCAGGCCGGTGTATAACCGGACTTGCCTTTGGCTGACTCCCACCGCATGGGATAGACATCGGTGCGCCCCCTGAATAAATGGCGAAAAAGTTTGATCTTGTCAGCAATGCTGTATGCAACCGCAACCTTTGACGGTTCCTTGTGGGTATGTGCAGATGATAACTCGGTAGTTTTTTGCCACGCAATTCCGTGGCTGTTCAGCAGAGCCTTGAGGCGGGCGTTCTCCTCCCGCAGATTTTGCAACTCTTCCATGGGATGCGGTTTTTTTTCATCCCCCTGCAACTTCATACTCCACCCAGACAGTTTCCATGTTGTCATCAATACCCCAGCCTCAAATTAGACAGGAGTGCGAGTGGGGGCTTGCAAATTGATGGTCGAAGGCGCCGCTTAAGCTTGCCATCAAAATACCTAGCTATCATCTCAATCCGGTTCGAAGGGGTAAAGAATAACAGTTTTCTTAGGATCAAGGGCATCGTTATTAAGCCTGAACCCTGGCAATTTCTTCAAGAAGGGTGTGTCTCCGCAACCGGGTGCATTGCAATCCCGGTTCCCTCTGGGGCAGTGGTTGAAATAACACAGTCGGCCCAGGTAATCTGCTGATTCCCTATCAAAAAGAAAAATCTCCACCTGATGGTCAGCTATTCCCAACCCTTTGGTTTCATTCAAATCCCTCAGAGAGCCCACGCGTAATTTTCGCAACGCGGGCAGGCAGTCAAGGTCATCCGCCCAAACCGCCAGGCCCACATCCCTGCATTCGTGCCATAGCTCGACCCCGGCACGGCGGTATTCCCTAAAACGGGGAACCTCTTTCCAAAGCGGCACAGCCACCGATCCAAAAAGCACAACCTTGCGCACTGCCGGGTGCTCGGCTAGGGCGGCGGCAATATAATCGGCCGCGACCCGAAAGTCCTGCTGAAGCTTAATGAGGTATTGGTTTTGCCTCTCAATGGCTTTTGAGCTAGGCATCATCCCTCTCTCAGATTAATCATGTCCTGGTATTTCTCGTCCCGTCTCCTGAAAGGATTTAGTCCATAGTTGTCTACGCCTTTTGCGTGAATTTCAACACATGGGGAGCAAATTGTGAAACTGCTTTTTCAATACTCTGATTATGTGAACCTTCTTTCCCATCAAGACTAGGCCGTACGGCTCTGGGCTATTAGTGCAAACGGATAATCGTCCTTGCCGAAAATGCCAATCTGATCGGCATCTGCCCTGCGCCGTGCCCGGCACCCGATCTTTTGATCGGTTAGGCGGATGAAGCAAGAAAGCAAAAGGTTTCACGCTAAAAGGAGACAAGAATTTGCTGAAATGGCCAAAAAATAGACAGTAAAATAAGGACTCATTCGGAACTCTCGAATCCTCTGAAACCATTCGCAGAGACGGCCCCAAGGTGAGCAGGAATGGCGCTTGCCGTGCGGTGCGGATGCAAATAGAAAAAAATGCTCCTGCGCCTTATTAGAAAATTAGATTAACAGGCCCTACCTCAATCCTACGTTAAATTTCTAGGCGTATCTTCGGCTCGTTTGGCCGAATCCAGCGCAATGGCTCAAGCCAAACTCATGCTTGAGCCTTAAGACCTCTCGTATATTGCGCATGGATAAACTCTTGGCAGCCATCACTCCTCCATTGATGATCGATTATCAATGGAGGGTGAAGATTAACCGCTAACGCGTTAATCCTGCGCCGCTTTCAAAAATCATACAATGTGGCCGGATTGCTTCGTAACCACTGGGCGGAGTGCTTCGGATTAGGTGGGCGTCATGCTTTGGAATGGGTGGGCGTCATTGATCGTAATCGGTGGGCGGGTTGGGTCAGAATACGCATGCAATAATCAGAGCTGAGTGCGAACATTAGCAAACAAGGTTTGCTCCTTCCGACTAAAACATATTTTTCCTACTGTCAGTGTTGAAATAGCACCATTATTGAAAGAGGCGATATAGGTTTATATCATAGATTGGCGGTGGGCGTTAAAGCTGTAGCCGATAAGGGCAAATCGCAATTTTATTTTGTATTTTTATCAGGATTTGCAAGTATTATTTGCATTCAATCTTATCGAGCCCATGCTTCAATGAGCTTGAAACAGGTTTCCTTGCAATCCCAATTACCAAAGAAGAAACGATAGTCTTTGATTACAAACCGGAACAAGCCAAAAATCCGCCATCCACCGGTACGGTGATACCGGTCACAAAGCCGGAAGCCTCATCATCCACCAGCCACTTAAGCGTACCCAATAGCTCTTTGGCCTCTCCGAACCGGGCCATAGGGGTGTGGGACACTATCTGCTCACCCCGTGGGCTCAAGTCTCCCTCCGGGGTCAGGAGCCGCTTGGAGTTGTTCTTGTTCAGGAAAAAACCGGGCGCAATGGCGTTGACCCGCACATTGGCCAGCGCCAGATAATCGGCCAGCCACTGGGTGAAGTTGCGTAACCCGGCTTTGGCCGCACCATAGGCCCCCACTCGCGATAAGGGGCGGTAACTGTTCATGGAAGCTATGTTGACTATGGAACCACCTCCTGCCCGGGCCATATCCTCACCAAACACCTGACAGGGTATGACCGTGCCCATGAGGTTGATCTCCGCCACCCGGGCAAAGGTATTCATGTCCAGATTGAAGAACCCCCGTATATCCGGGTCGCTGTTGTCCAGTTCGGCTTCAGTATAACGGGACACATTTGTAATGGCAGAGAATTGGTTTCCCCCGGCTCCATTCACCAGGATCTGGCAAAGGCCGAATTCTGTGCGTACTTGTTCACGCGCCTTGCGCATGGCACAGATATCAGTCACATCAAACACCGCCTGTATGGCTTGGCCGCCTTCTGCAATGATTTCATCCGTGACCTGCTTGGTGTTTTCCAAGCCGCGCCCGGCCACCACAACCTTTGCACCCAGGCGGGCAAGCTCACGGGCCATCTCGGAACACAAGGTGCCGCCCGCACCGGTTATTACCGCAATTTTACCTTTTATGCTTGATTCCATTTCAGATTTTTCCTTCCTTTATCCCAAGCCATTCAAGCGCATTGTAAAAACAGATCCCCCGCACCATCTCACCGAGCCAGACCCAATCCACCGGCAACTGACCTTCCTGCACCCAGCGCCCCAAATGGTTGCACAATACCCGGCGGAAATAATCATGCCGCACATAGGACAAAAAACTGCGGGAGTCGGTGGTCATGCCTATAAAGCGGGAAAGCAGGCTCAGGTTGCCCAGCGCAGTGAGGTGGCGCTCCATGCCGTCTTTGTGATCGTTGTACCACCAGACCGGACCATGTTGGATTTTGCAGGACACCCCCTCATCCACAAACGATCCGCAAAGGGATGTCAGCATCTCAGTGTCATTGGGATTCAGGTTGTAGAGGATGGTGCGCGGCAGGGCGCCTCGGCTCTCCAACTTGTCCAAAAACCTGCACAGGGGTACAATATCAATGCAGCTGCCTATGCAGGTGAAGCCTCCGGCAGGCCCCAGCAGGCTGCGCAATCGGCTGCTAGTCTGGCGCTGTGCGCCAAGATGCAATTGCATGGCCCAATTGCGGGCTGCGTATTCGCTTCCCAGGAAAAGCAAAAGATGATTTTGAAGGCCTTGCAGTTCCAAGGGTGCCAGAGATTCACCTTTAAGCACCTTGGCAAAATATCCCCTTGCCTCGTTGTCGCTCACATCCTCAAAAAACAATAGATCCAGGCTGTGGTCGGCCAGCAGGCAACCCGCTTGCTGGAATCGATCCAAGCGGCTGCAAACTGCCCGCTTATAGTCATCAAGCGATTGGATATTTTCGTAGGTGGAATCAGACGGGCGCTGCAGCCAATCTGTGAAGCCAAAGCCTTGAATAGCCAGGATCGAATCCCCTCTGAGCGAGGGAAGCAGATTGAAACCGCATTTCTCCCGGGTGACCTCACTATGCGGTTTCAAATTATTCAGCAATTCATCCGAAGTGCAGACTGTATGCACTCTGGCCTCTTTTAGCAGGCTGTGCACACTCAGTTCTGCTTGTTCAAGCCGGGCATGGCACCTGTCCCAAATATCAATGGCATTGTGGGGGCCCAAAAGCTCGTCAATCCCGAAGTACCGCTTTAGTTCCATATGGGACCAATGGAATAAGGGATTGCCCGCAAGGCGCGGCAGAGTATGCGCCCAGGCCGTAAACTTGTCCACTGGCGAGACATCACCGGTGATGAACTCCTCCTTTATACCGTTCATGCGCATGGCCCGCCATTTATATGGATCGCATTCGATCCACAACTCGCAAATATCATCAAACCGGTGATCTGCGGCTATCAACGTGGGGTTCAAATGGCAATGATAATCAACGATCGGAAGAGGCTCTGCGTATTCATGATACAAGCGCCGGGCTGCTTTATTACTCAGTAAAAAATCATCGGTTATGTACTGGGTTTGTTCCATAAGATTTTAATCCTTGGCCTAACTCAGATATCCAGTCGATAAAGAGGTTCAACCCCATCCTTGACGCGGCAGAGATTCTCCACCACCATATTTGAGATCCGCACCCTGGATTCTCGGCTGGGTCCTGAATGCGGGCTGAACACCACATTGTCCATTCGCAATAGCGGGGAATCTACGGGCAAAGGCTCCACTTCAAACACATCCAATCCCGCTCCTGCCAAATTCCCCTTGGCCAGGGCTTCAACCAGGGCCTTTTCATCCACAACCGGCCCGCGGGATGTATTGATCAGCCAGGCATTCGGTTTCATCATGCTCAAAGTCTCGGCATTTATCATATGGCTGGTAAGCGAGGTAAGAGGCACATGCAGACTTACAATGTCGGATGTTCGCAGCAACTCAGAAAGTGGCAGGTAAACCAGATCGATCATGCTGGTCAGCCCAAGATCTAAATTGCGAATGTCGGTATAGGAGACATGCATGCCGAACCCCTTGGCCAGTCCGGCCAAATGGGATCCAATATTCCCCAATCCGATAATGCCTAGTTGTTTCCCCTGCAACTCCTGGTTCTGATACTTGCGATTCACCCAATCGCCCTTAACTACGGTGTTGTGGTGAAACAACAGCTGACGGCAAAGCGCCAGCATCAACATGATGGCATGCTCCGCCACTGAGGTGGCATTGGCGCCACCATTGTTGGCAACCATAACCCCATGCTTTTTGGCCAAATCAATATTGATGCAATCATGGCCGGCGCTGGGTAGTTGGATCAGTTTCAGTCTTTTAGCCTTGGCATAATCCTGTGGTTTCAGATCATGGTAGATAGTCACCAGACAATCAGTGACCGGCAGCAGGTCCGCCAGCCCGTCACGTGGACCGGAAAGATCAAAGGGCATCCAATTCAATTCGCCAATATGCTGGCCTGGCCACAAATCCGCGAATAGCTTGTAAACATCCGCTGCAACCAACACATTTAATCCTTCAGTTTTGAATGCGCAGTCCATAAGTCCGTTTTCCTATGCAAGGTGTAATCAAGAGAGCAACAGCAGGGATACGCCCACAGCGACGATCAAAATGCCGCCCACAGACATCCTGGTTATCGCCTCTTGCTTGCGCAAAACCAGGGCGCTGATACCCAGGACGAATATGGGGTGAATCCCCAGAATGCACGCCACCAAGGCTACACTCCCCAGGGCCGCCCCCAGAGACCCAAGGCTTGATAAGATAGCATCCAGGCCGCCCCCAGAGACATCCCGGCCGCCAGGAAAAGCATCCAGTTTTTCCGGGGCAGGACAAGGTTTTGCCTGGTGCTGGAGCACAAACTCAGAATCAGTGAGTAAGCCAAGGTGGAAGAAACATAGCTGCCGGTTACACCCAAAAGCGGTGAATCAATCAGGTTCAGCCCCATCTTGCGCAAGAAGAAGGTCATGGCCGCACAGACTGTCGCCAATATGGGAAAAAGCAGGCCCGTCGGGGTGAACACCGCTATACGCCTACTCCTGTCATGCCCGCTATGGCTGATTATGGATACACCCAATATGATCACACCAATGCCGAAGGCCAGCCCGACACTTATGCTTTCATCCAGCCAGACAGCGGCCAGCACGGTTGCCAGAGCGGGCGATGTGCTGGTGACGCTGGCTGTTAACGACGGCCCCACTCGTTCAAGCCCCAGCATTAATGACCAGCGGCCTAGAAAGGGCATAAAGATGCCTGCGGCTGCGAAGATAAAGAAGGCTTTGCTTTGAAACAAATCCAAGGGCAGCTGCCATAGGCTGAGGCCCAAAAAGAGCACCAATCCAAAAGCGGTCACCAAAAACGTGGCGCTGAAAGGATTGCTGTGGTCCACACAGAGCTTCAAGAGCACGACATTGACGGCCAGCAAAAATGCTGCGCAAAAAGCAATACTTACCGCATCCACGGCAATCAATCCGCTTTAAAACCGATTCAGAATTATCAACTACATGCCGCCTATAATGGGGTACCAATCCGGTTTTCTGTCATCAACCAGGAAACGGGCGTAGTAGTCTCCCTTTTCAGCGTAGAACCGGGTATATTTCTCCATTTTGTCTTCATCGAGTTCCACACCAAGTCCGGGACCTTCGGGAACCTTGATGCACCCATCCTCATACTTCATGAGCCCGCCTACGATAATGTCATCGGTCAGATAGTGATAGTGGGCATCTCCGGCAAAATGCATTTCCGGGATGCTGGAGGCGGTATGTATCATGGCGGCCAGTTCCACCCCAAACTCCACCCCGCTATGCATGGCCACGCCCAGGTTGAAGGTGCGGCACACAGCACAAAGATCCTTGACCCCCTTGGGGCCTTCCCAATAGTGCAGATCAGTGAGGATCACATCCGCCGCCCCCATATGGATGGCTGGACCCAGGTCGTCAAACTTGTTGGGGTACATGTTGGTAGCTATTTGCACACTGGTCTTGGAACGAACTGCCGCGTTACCTTCAAGCCCCCAAGAGGGATCTTCGAAATACTCGCAGTCAATGGCCTCCAGGCGCTTGGCAAGACGGACTGCGGTGTTGACCGACCACAAACCGTTGGGATCGATTCGCAGGCCGAAATCATCCCCCAACCGCTCACGGCAAAGTTCAAGCACCCGCACCTCTTCAGCTGGGTCCTCCACCCCTGCCTTTAGCTTCATGGATTTGACGCCCAGAGTTTCATGCAACTCCACACAGAAGTCAGCCATATCTTCGGCGCTGGTGTCGTCTCCGCCCTGGGGCCGGTCGTAGCGCCAGAACAGATAGGCAATAAAGGGCACCCGATCGCGCACCGAACCGCCGAAGAGGTCGGACATGGGCCTGCTCAGGGCCTTGCCCTGAATATCCAGACAGGCCATCTCTATGGCGGCGTATATGCGGGAGTTGCTTATGTAATACACGGTGCGCAGCACCTTGAGCTTGATCTCTTCTAAGTGGAACGGGTCCATACCGATGATGCGCGGTTTGAGTTTGTTGAAAGTGCCGACCTGATCACCGCCGCCAACTTCGCCCAGGCCGATGATGCCTTCGTCGGTGATTATCTCCAAGATAGTGCGCATGAAGTAACCCGGGTGGATCCCGGTATTGTGCCGAAGCTGGCAATTGGTAGGAATGGCCACACAGCGTGCGCGTAAATCAACAATTTTCATCTTTTGATCTCCTTCGGGTGATTGGGACTACAGGTCTAAAACAAATCGTCCCTTATGCAGGCTTTCATGTGCCCTGGTGAAATCCCACGCAGTTCGGGTGTCTCATGGGAGCAGGCTTTGATTGCATACTGGCAGCGGGTACGGAACACGCAGCCTCTGGGCGGGTTGAGCGGGCTGGGGATGTCGCCGCTCAGGATAATGCGCTCCTTGCGCAGTTCCGGATCCGGCTCCGGGAGAGCGGACATCAAGGCCCGAGTATAAGGATGCTGGGGGTTGATGTAGATATCCATTTTGTCTGAAATCTCCACCAAACGACCCAGATACATCACCGCCACCCGGTCCGCGATATGCTGCACTACGGCTAGGTCATGGGAGATGAAAAGCATGGTGAGGTCGAACTTGATCCGCAGTTCATCCAAAAGGTTCAGCACCTGGGCCTGGATGGAGACATCCAGGGCGCTTACCGGCTCGTCGGCCACTATGAATTCGGGATCAATGGCCAGGGCCCTTGCGATACCTATGCGCTGCCTCTGCCCCCCTGAAAACTCATGGGGGTAGCGGTCCGCATAGGCGTTGCTCAGCCCCACGGTCTCCAAAAGCTCGCCCACTTTGTCAGCCATCTGTTTGGGGCTGGTCACCAGTTTATGCACAATAAGGGGCTCGGCCACGATCTCGCCCACGGTCTGACGGGGATTCAGAGATGAAAACGGATCTTGGAAGATAATCTGCATGCGCCGTTTCATGGCCCGCAGTTCGCCTGAAGACAAAGAACCCAAGTCTATGTCATCAAACTTCACTTCACCGGAAGTACAGTCCAAGAGTTTTATCATGGCTCGGCCCAGAGTGGTCTTCCCGCTGCCCGACTCGCCAACCAGGCCCAGCACCTCCCCCTTGGTTATTGACAGGTTGACCCCATCCACCGCCTTGACATTCGCTACCACCTTGCGTAGCAGACCGGCCCGCACTGGAAACCAAACCTTGACGTCTTTCGCCTCAATCAGGGTATTGCTCATTTTTTGTTCTTGCTGCATAGCCCTAAGCCGTTTCGCAGTTATGGCAACGCACCAGATGACCCGGCGAGCATTCTATAAGCCCAGGACCGGGTTTATCATCACACCGGGGTTGTTTGAAGTTACACCTGGGCCCAAACGCACAGGGCGGAATCGGCAGGCTGGGGTCCGGTACATTGCCGGATATGGTGTTCAGGGGCTTTTTTACATCTCCTTGTTTCAGCAAGCGGGGCAGTGAGCTCAATAGGCCTTTGGTATAGGGATGGCGGGGAGACTTTAACACCGACACCTCATCAGCCGATTCCACAACTTGTCCGGCGTACATTACGATAACCCGGTCCGCCACTTCCGCCACCACTCCCAAGTCATGACTGATGAACAGCATAGACATGTTGTGGTCCCTTTGCAGGCGCCGCATTAGCTCCAATATCTGAGCCTGAATGGTCACGTCCAGGGCCGTGGTGGGCTCATCGGCTATCAAAAGACTGGGCCGGCAGGTTAGCGCCATGGCGATCATCACTCTTTGGCGCATGCCGCCGGAGAGCTCGTGGGGATATGCTGCCAGGCGTTTTGCTGGCTCGGGTATGCCCACATCGGCCAACATTTGTTCGGCCAGTTCCATGGCCTGAGTTTTGCTCTTGTCCTGGTGCAACAAGATGGCCTCGCTGATCTGGTCACCAACAGTA
This sequence comes from Desulfarculaceae bacterium, assembly GCA_963675675.1. Classification (GTDB taxonomy): domain Bacteria; phylum Desulfobacterota; class Desulfarculia; order Desulfarculales; family Desulfarculaceae; genus Dethiosulfatarculus. Next base: position 3,002,093 of record OY776512.1, on the reverse strand, counting down.
AAGACCGGATTGAGCGAGGTCATGGGCTCTTGGAATATCATGGCAATCTCATTACCGCGAATGGAGCGCATAGCCTTTTGCCTGAGTCTGGTTATCTCTTCAACCCGGCCAGAAGGCCTGCACCACTTTATGCTGCCACTTTTAATGCGGCTGACCACATGAGGCAAAAGCCCCATGATGGCCAGGCTAGACACCGACTTGCCGCAGCCGGACTCTCCAACAATAGCCACTGTCTCACCACGGTTGATCTGGAAGCTGACCTCCCGCACCCCCATGATGGTTCCGTATTCGGTGCGGAACTCCACGGCCAGGTTATCCACCTTTAGCAGCGGATCTTGGCAGGGTTTTGGAGATTGGGATGTACTCATAGCTGCCTGTGTCATTTCTATATCATTCATCTTTGTTTTTGGTCTTTCAGTCTGCCTTCATAGTTCAGCAACCCAATGCCGGATCAACTTCGCTTAAAAGCTCGCCCCTTTTTACAAAGGTTTGTATCTGCTCCAGAGTAAACATGATGTTCCGCCGGGCCGCGTATGGATTAAATCCGCTTATTTGAGGTGAAAACACCACGTTTGGTAATTTGTGTATGGGATATTTTGAAGGTTTGCATTCATCTCCCGGGGTGTCGGGGTAGCGGTACCAGACATCCAGCCCGGCTCCTCTCAGCACACCCTGGCTCAGAGCATCATAGAGCCCCTGTTCATCAACCAGTTCGGCCCGGCTGATATTGAGCAGGAATTTTCCCCGCATCTCCAAGAGCCTTTTCCGGTCGAGCAGCCCCCTGGTTTCCGGAGTCAGGGCAATAGTCAGGCAAACCATGTCTGACTGTGCCAGCACCCAGTCCAAATCCTTGCTAACTGCTTCCACCCAGTCCGGCTTGGCCGCATTGGGACGTTTGCGCCAGGCTATGTTGCGGCACCCAAAGGCATCGGTAAGTCGGGACAATTCCCAGCCGATGGCCCCCATGCCGATGAATCCGCAGGTCTTCTCGCGGATGGAATCCCAGGTGTCTTCCAATGGGTTTGAATGCGCCCCCCTGGCCCCATGCCATCTACCTTTTATCAGATCATTGTGATCCTGGATGAGCCGGGTGTGGAAAGCTAAGATCATTGCCAAACTCCTTTCGGCCACAGTCACTGCGTTACCGTGTGAGTTGGCTACCCGAACACCTTTTTCAGCCAGCATCTTCAGGGGCAGCTTGTTTACCCCGGCAAAGGGCACTATCACCGCTTTCAGGTTTCTAGCCTGCTCCAGTTCTCCAGGTTTGAAGGAGCCGCCGATTAACACATCTGCCTGTGGGGTCTGGTCCTTTGCCTGTTGGAGATCATAGATCAGTTTGGCTTCAGGCAGGGTTGGAACAAGTGCTTCAAGGGCTTTAATCCATGCGGAATTTGGCTTGTTGCGGAATACTACTTTCAGTGCCATACCGGATTTCATCCTTTATACAAACGCCAGTCCACCGTTTATCTGGACAGCCTCCCCAGTGATGTAGGAGGCATCATCGCTGGCCAGGAACACCACCACGGAAGCCACTTCATCCGAAGTGCCCATGCGCCCAAGCGGTATGCCTTTAGCCAAGCTTGCCAGCACCTCTGGGTCCGTCTTTTCATGGAATCTGGTATCAATCAGGCCGGGCTCAACCACATTAACCCGGATATTCTCCCGGGCAAGCTCTTTGGCCAACCCCCGGGTGAAGGTCAGCAAACCGCCCTTGCTGGCGCCATATGCGGCGGCTCCCAGACCGCCGCCGGACCGAGCCGCGGCCGAACCGACATGCACGATTGCTCCCCCAGGAGACATGTTCGGTTTTACGGACTTGGCCAGCAAAAAAGCGCTTTTCAGGTTGAGCTGCATCACAGCATCCCAAAGGGAATCGGGCATATCCATCACCTTTACCCGGTCGATCAGCCCTCCCGCATTATGGACCAGGACATCAATGCCGCTCCCGAACCCGGCCAAAGACTCTTTGACGAGTTTTTCCACACCGTCAACGGTCGAGACATCAGCTTGAACACCAAAAGCTTTAACTCCCATGGCCCGCAGTTCAGATACCACCTTCTCGGCCGCATCAGCACTGCTGTTGTAGTTGACCGCCACATTGGCCCCTTCGGCTCCCAGACGCAGGACAATGGCTTTGCCAATATCCCGCCCCCCTCCGGTGACGATAGCGTTCTTTCCCCCAAATCGCCTACAGTCCATGCCTAGTTCTCTCCTGTCAGGCGGGTGTCAAGCACATCGCGTAAGGCATCGCCAAAGAAGTTCATGCCCAGCACGGTCAGGAAAATGGCCAGCCCCGGGAAGAAGCTCATCCACCATTCCTGCCAATACTGCATGCCAATTGCCACCATGTATCCCCAACTCGGGGTGGGGGGTTGTACACCCAGGCCCAAAAAACTCAGAGCGGATTCGGTTATCAAAGCTGTGGAACCCCGTAATGAGGCATAGACGAAGACATTGCCGGTCACATTGGGCCATACGTGCGTGACCAGGATGCGCCAGTTGGTGCAGCCGATGGCATTGGCCGCCTGCACATAATCAATTTCCTTAACCACCAGCACCTGGCTTCGTACCAGCCGGGCAAAGCCGGGCACATTAACTATGGCCAGCGCAATCATGGCGTTCACCAGGCTGGGGCCCAGTACTGCGATGATGGCCAGAGCCAAAACGATCATGGGGAAAGCCAGAAGCCCCTCCATAATGCGCATAAGCACATCATCTATCCAGCCCCCGAAGTATCCAGCTATCAGGCCAATGGCTGAACCCAGAACAAGCGACATGGCTATGGCAACGAAGACTATTTGCAAAGAGACCCTGGCCCCGTAGATCACCCTGCTCATTATGTCGCGGCCTATTTCATCTGTGCCAAAAAGGTATTTGGCATTAGGCGATTCCAGAACTGCATCATAATTCACATAGGTGGGGTCATCTGGAGAGATGATCGGAGCAAAAATGGCGCAGATAGTGATGCCCAGTATCACGAAGAGCCCCAGTCTTCCCAGCTTATGTTTCCACAGGCGTATGGCCGCGCGAGTGTAAAAACCGCGTTTTTTGCGGGGCGCCAGGGGCATGTCTTGGGTCGGATTTGCTTCTATGCTGCTCATGGTTTTTCTTGAGGTCCTATAGTTTTACACGCTTATCAAGATAGGTGTAGGTGAGGTCCACCAGTAGGTTGACGGTGAGCACCGCCAACACGATCACAATGATGGCCCCTTGCACCGCGGGAAAATCCCGTTCGAATATGCCTTCCACCACCATACGTCCCAATCCCGGGATGGAGAATATGGTTTCGGTCACCACCGCGCCGCCCAAAAGCGCGCCTGCCTGCAATCCAACCACAGTAGTGATGGGGATGAGTGCGTTTCTAAGAGCGTGTTTGATGAGCACCCGGACCTCTGACGCCCCCTTGGCGCGGGCGGTGCGTACATAATCCTCCATGAGGATCTGCAGCATAGCAGTACGGGTTTGACGCATTATCAATCCCGCGAACGACATGCCGATGGTCAATGAGGGCAGGATCATAAGTTGCAGGTTTTTCGCGGGGTCCTTGATCAAGGAGACATGTCCCGAAGGAGGCACCCAGTGCAGGTTAACCGCAAAAACCATGATCAAAAGCACCCCCAGCCAGAAAAAGGGTATGGCCATGCTGAACATAGACACAAAGCTGGAGCCCACATCAATCCAGGTGTTGCGCCACTTGGCCGCCGCCATCCCGGCCGGAATGCCGATGATCATGGCCAACAGCATGGACATCCCCGCCAACTGGATGGTGGTGGGCACCCGGGCCGCCAGCATCAGGGTGACTGGTTCCTGGGTCCTGATGGAACGGCCCAAATCGCCCTGGACCGCTTTGCCGAACCAGCGGATGTATTGCACATATATGGGCTGATTCAACCCCATATCCTCGCGCCATTGCTCGCGCTGCTCATTGGTGGCGGACTCGCCCAATACGGTGTCCGCCGCATCGCCGGGCAGAAGCATGGTCAGGGAAAAGACCACCATGCTCATGATGAGCAGCGTGGGAATCAATTGGGCCAGTCTGCGGATAAGGTAAACGTACATATCAATTTGCGCGTTTTGTATTCAGTTCACGGTTAAACGGAGATTAAAAACAGCCTGCCGGCTTTTTAAAAATAGCCGCCTTTTTTTACAATTTCGCCTGGTTCCAAACCTTCCGCCACCCAATCCTTAATTTTTTCTTCGTTGGCAACGATTTGTTCGGCCCTGACCAGGACATCCATGGCCAAACGCCGTGGAACCACCAAGGCCCCGTCTATGTCGGCCATGATGAGATCGCCTGGGAATATCATTACATTTCCGATTTTAATGGGGATCTGGTGGCCAATCATGCGAAAACGCCCAAGCATGGCCGAACTGGTGCGGTAGCGGTACCAAACGGGAAAGCCAAGCTTCAAAATCTGCCTGGTGTCCCGGATGCCGCCGTCTATGACGGCCCCTCTGGCCCCTCTTTGCATGGCCGCGGTGCTCATGACCTCGCCAAACTGTGACGACTCATCATCGTCCGAGGTGTCGTATGTTACCACAGCATCTTTATGGATATCGTCCAGCATGGCGGCCCGTTTATCCATGTCGTCGCCCATGGTCATGTTTTTGGAGCCTTTTACCGTGAATGCGATGCCAGCCACCGCCATATCATCCCTAAGCGGCACGATTTGCGGCTTCAGCGCCTGGTGTAAAAGATTCATTTCGCGCAGGACATCATTTACCGCGCCAGTGAATAGGGCTTGGTACCGGTCGCATAACTCGGCCGCAGGAATCGGCAACTCCACCTGTTCATGTCCCTCACGCTCTTTGATCAACTTGGAAAGGTCCATTCCAAACTTGCCGGACACGACCGCTCCTTTTGGAATTATTAACGTGGTGTTGGGAGCCCCAAAAGTCGGGGCTCCCAATGGATTAACCATTAGTACTTACTTGGCAATCCAGCAGTCAGACAGCAACCAAGACCCCATGTATTCCTTTTTCAGGTTCATGAGCTTTTTGGAAGCAGCATGCTTGGTGGGGCGGAGGAACAAGAAGGAATAGTAGGCCTGATTCAACATCTCGGTGGTGGCCTCTTTGTACCATTTGCGCCTCTCGTTACGGTCTAAGGTAGTCGCAGCGTTGACCACCGCATCAAAGATTTTCTTATCTTTCATACCGACCCAATTGAACCGGGCATTGGGACCGAAAAATTTAGACCACAGTATGTCCGGGTCGGGGGAGGGGCCGGTCATGCGCAAGATGCCGCACTCATAGTCCAGCTTTAGCACCTTGGCCACCCAGGCCTTGCGCTCCAGCACGCTTATCTTGAGATCAATGCCGACCTGTTTGAGCTGGGACTGCAGAAGCTGGGCGATTTGAGTGTCGGGGTCCCGCTGAATCACGACCAGGGTAATGGGGCCCTTATGGCCGGATTTTTTGTAATATTCTTTGGCTTTGGCTGGATTGAATTTGTAAGCCGGCACATCCTTGGCGCTGAAGTAGTCCAGGCCGCCCTCTCCCATAAACAGAGGAGTTACCTGGCCATAGCCACGGGAGATCACCTTTTCCAGGGCCTTGTGGTTCACGGTATAGTTGATGGCTATGCGTAGATCTTTATTGTTGAAAGGAGGACGGGTCACGTTCATTGCCAAGTACTGGGCGATGCTCAAGGGGCTGTTTACCAGGTGCACATTGTTGCTGCCTTCCACCGCCTTGAAATCTTTTACTTGCACGTTATCGATGATATGCGCGTTACCGGCTTCCAACTCCATAATTTTCACAGAGGTGTTTTTGATGAAGCGGATGGTCGCTTTATCGGTATAAGGCAGGGCCTTCCCGTCAACGCCTTTACGCCAGTATTTTTCCCAACGCACACCGGTCACATGATCCGAACCCACCCACTCTTTAAATTTGTATGGGCCGGTTCCCACGGGATTGCGGGCAAAAGCAGCGGCCCCGGCTTTTTTAAAGCCGGTGGGGGAGATCATAGCGCCGGCTTCAAAAGCCAAAGCGGAGAGTATGGAGGCGGAGGTGGTCTTCAGATTAATCTTGAAGGTGTATTCATCCACCGCCTCCGCGTTCTTGACCATGCCCAGGTCCCCGGAGTGGGGTGCATTGGTTTTGGGATCAATGGTGCGGTTGATGTTCCAAGCGGCAGCTTCAGCATTTAACGGAGAGCCATCATGGAACAAAATACCCTTTTTCAGCGTTATGGTGATAGTCTTCTGATCCTGGTTGACTTTGTAGCTGTCAGCCAGCCAGTTTGAGAAAGTTCCATCTTCACCAATCTGGAACAGCGACTCATAGAAAAGGTTGAATACGAACTTGTCGGAGGTTACGGCATTGCCATAAATAGGGTCCAGACTGACCGGCTCAAGGTCCATGATACCCTTGATTTCTCCGCCTCGGACCGGATCAGCTGCAGAGGCGGAACCGCAAAGGGCCAAGACCGCCATAGCCACCAGAATAAAGATTATCCCTAACTTAGCCAGTTTCATGTCAATCCTCTCCTGTTGTTAGCGTATTAATAGTGCTGTTATAAACGCTTGTATTTCAAATAGACTTTTTCCGGATCTCCTTCAATGTACTCCTGACGGGCTTTGTTTTCGGTATTGACCATCTTCTCGGTTTTCTCCAGCACCTCGAGAGTCACCTCCTTTGGAACAATGATCACCCCATCGATATCGCCAAACACAAAATCACCAGGATTGACGACAACAACCTCGTTAAGTATGCCCCGCATGTTGACGGGCACCTGCCATTTGTAGTAGCTCCAGCGGCCCAAAGCCTCCACTGGGGTGTGGAAGCGTGAGAATACGGGGAATTTCATTTTCTTCAAAAAGCCTGAATCGCGGACGCCGCCGTCCACCACCGCGCCAGTGCAACCGTACTTGAGGCCCAGGGTGGCGTTCATCTCTCCATAGTGGGCAACCCGTGTGTCAAAGCTGCAATCCCGCACATCAATGCAAGGATCGCTCATAGCCTTGAAAAGAGTGATGCGTTTCTCCCTAAGCTCGGGATCGGCTGTGGGATCGGGTATACCCTTAACCGTAAAGGCGGGACCAGCCAAAACACTGTCCGGATCCAAGGGCTTAAGATCCGGCGCCAGGGTCTGGTCAGGGTAGCCCAGTTCTTCCATTACATCGTAGATGGCTCCGCTATACAGCTTTTTGTAGCGTTCACAGATTTCTTTCATGGGCACTTGGGGTGACATTTTGAATAGCTCCTTACTATGGCTTGCATTGTGCAACCCGAATGTCCTAGTTGAATTGAGGTCAACTTATATCATAAGTTCTATTATGTCAACACTAGACTTATAAGTATCATGTGTTATATTATTTGTGCAATCGTCGAAGTGTCTTGATCATGGCGTGGACTGGTTAAGTGATTCTTCTTTGGTTGGCTGATGGACAATGGAATAGTAAACTTGGTTGATTGTTATTTCCGCCTAAAGGAGTAGAGTTTGTTCCAGGGCAAACAATTGCGCATACCAAGAGGCAGGCTTTCGGATGAGGTGGTGAGGCATCTTACCGGTATGCTGGCAGACGGCAGCCTGGTTCCTGGAGACGAGCTGCCGTCAGAGGCTGAGCTTTGCCAATCGTTCAATGTAAGCAAATCGGTTATCAGAGTTGCGCTCAAGCAGCTGGCCGCAATCGGTGTGGTGGACATCAGGCAGGGCAAAACCAGCACAGTGCAGGAACTAAGCGCCGACCCTCTTAAGCTCTTTTTTCGTTTGGCGGTAAACATGAACGGCAAGGGGCTGGAGGAGGCCTTGCAGGTTCGAAATCTTCTTGAGCCGCCTATTGCAGCCATGGCCGCTCAAAACATTAGTGAAAAGCAGTTGGTGGAGTTGGAAGGCCACTTGGAAGATCTCAAGGCCAATGCCTATAATCCTGATAGAGGCGTGACCCATGACCTGGCTTTTCACCAGCTTTTGGCCAAGGCCACGGGTAATCAGTTGCTCAACTTTTTGATGGTTAGTTTGGCCGGTGCGGTGCAAAATAGCATTCGCCGCCTCAGCATCCCGTCTGAGATGAGGGACATACCGGGCTTTTTAAAGCGGCACCAGGCTATTTATGATGCTGTCAAATCTCATGAACCCGCTGCGGCTCAGCAAGCCATGGCAAATCACTTCACAGCTCCCAAGGATTTATTGCGCAGACTGATGGAGCAAGGCATCGCGCCTTGACGCTGAATGAAATCAGTAAACGATTATTCACCGGTATAAGTTGCGGGTGGATGACCCTTTGATTCATCGTTGCCTAATGCACGTTGTGTCAGGGGTGGCATTATAAGCTTCAAATCCCAAGGGCCAAGGCTATTTCATGTATTGCTAAGCAAAGATATATGCCCATCATATGTTCCAGTCAAACATGCCAATATAGGAGATGCTGCCGCACTGGCCGGAGAATTGTCACTTATCCTGACTCCGTTATATGCCTTTCTTAGAAATAGGTCAGCCCAAAGAAGACAAAGACCTTAGAGCAGGCTTGAAACAACGGCCACTGGTTCAACAGGGACTATTTAGAGCCGTTTTTCAGGTGATGTCATACTGGGGAATAAGCAGGGCATCAGCAGTCAGTTGTGGATTCAACCGTAGTGGTTTATATAGCAAAACGCAATCCTATCCTGGTACGGCTGTATGGCCTTAATCACAGGTGCCAATATATATTTGAAAAAGAAAGAAACCGCGACGGTGTCATTTAGCGGTCAGCATCATGCAAACTTGCCCAAATAAGAAATAATATCGAACGTTTGAGATCAGTGACACTGGCTTAGCATACTAATCAATCCCATAATCAGGCACTGGTAAAAATCTATAAAACCAAGCTTTAATATTAGTGCAAACCGCAAGGTAATTTTATGCATTCAGGCGCCTGGTGGTGGCCGAATCGTTTGAGCCTAAATACCAAACACTTTTCGAGCACCTGTTCAATGCGCTGCCTACTGAACGGCGATTCCGCAATATTGATAGCGGCATCGTCTATAATGGCATCTAGGAGTCTGTCCAAGTAATAATCATGGTTGAAGTTGTCATTTTTGTAATTTTGTTGCAATCCGCTCCTGCCTGCCGGTTTTATCTTACTTTTTTGGCGTCCGCAGGCAGTATCCCGGCCACTGGGCGGCCCATTTAGGCCGTATACGCGCCATGACGGAATATCTTGAGGATATTATGGGTCAAGCACCATAGTTTCCACTCTTGGGAGACTTTTTCAAAGCCGCGCAACAAAAAGCGGGTCAAACCCCTGGCCTCTTTTAGAGGTGGACCCCGAAAATTGGACAGTATGCTAAGCGAGAGTTTCGCTCTAAAATGGACCAGATTTTATAAGGAGCGGGACATGAGCAAATCGCGCAGGAAACACAGCGGATCATTCAAGGCCAAGGTTGCGCTTGCGGCCATCAAGGGAGATGAGACGGTGGCCGAATTGGCCAGCCGGTTCGGGGTTCACCCCAGCCAGATACATGCCTGGAAAAGGGCGCTGATCGAGGGTGCCGCCGGACTTATGGACAAGAGCGGGGGCAAGAAAGAAGAGCAAAGCGCCCTTGTGGATCAGCTCTATCGCCAGATCGGGCAGCTTACAGTTGAAAACAGTTTTTTATCCAGAAAGCTCGATCATTGAGCATGCCTGAAAGGCGGGCCATGATCGGGCGTGACAATGAAAAGCTGTCCATATCCCGGCAATGCGGTTTGCTGGGGGTGAGCCGATCCAGCTATTACCATCTGTCCAAGGGGCCGTCTGAAGAGGATCTTGAGCTGATGAAGCTGATCGACACCGAGTACCTGAAGGCTCCGTTTTACGGATCGCGCAAGATGGCCGAGTTGCTTGGCCGGCTGCTTAACAGGCCCATAAACCGCAAACGGGTGCAGCGGCTGATGAGGCTGATGGGCATTGAGGCTATTTATCAAAAGCCCAATACCAGCCGTCCTGGCAAGGGGCACAAGATTTACCCGTACCTTTTGAAAGGGCTTGAGATCAACCGTCCAGGCCAGGTGTTTGCCGCCGATATAACCTACATCCCCATGAGGCGCGGCTTTTTGTACCTGGTGGCGGTAATGGACTGGTTCAGCCGTTTTGTGCTGTCCTGGCGGCTTTCCAATACCCTGGACGCCGATTTCTGCGTGGAAGCCTTGGAACAGGCCCTGGACCTGCAAAAGCCCGGCATCTTCAACACTGACCAAGGATCTCAATTCACCAGCGGCAAATTCACCGGCCTATTGCTGGACAGAAAAGTTAAAATCAGCATGGACGGCAAGGGCCGCTTCATGGACAATATCTTCGTGGAGCGCCTCTGGCGCAGTCTTAAATACGAGGAGGTTTATCTCAAAGCATACGGCACTGTAAAAGAGGCCAAGGCCGGAATCTGTCATTACATCAACTTCTACAACCATCAGAGACTGCACCAGGCCCTGGGCTACAAGACCGCCTGGGAAGTGCACAATGGGCTGGAAAAGCAGTCCTGGCCGGAAGCTAGGCACAGGCTGATTGACGGCAAGGAGCAAAACCCCTCCCTGCCTCTCAATCAAGCCCATTTGAACAATATGGGTAACCAGCAACTCACGCTTAATCAGACCCCATAACTGTCCAACCGATGGGGTCCACCTCTTTTATTTGCCCGAAGACTGGCTCGTCGATCACCTTTCGACGGGAGTAAGTCTTGCTGCCTTTTTTGGTCCTCAGTTTACGGTTCATGCGCTGTTTGACGGTCATATCCTTGGGGGGCCGTCCCCGCACAGACAAAGGCTTTTCATCATGTTTCATCTTGCCGGTGGCCACATAAGGGTCAAAGCCGAATTCTTCCAGGTCCAAAATGTTCTAGTTGGTGAAATAACCCGCATCCGCGCTGAAACGAATACCGCTGGGTATATGGTCCAGAGTGCAGGCCATTCCCACCAGCATATTCCCCACTTCGCCCTTGTCGTCCGCTCTTTGGGTCAATGCTGCGGCCACAATCACCTGTTCGGCCTCATCCACCACGGCCTGCCCGTTATAGCATTGTTCAAAGCTTTTAGTGGAACTGCATTTCATTATGCGGCTGTCCGGATCGGTGAAATTCTTTTGAGCTTCACTTTTGGGCTTGGCATCCTTGGGCGCGGGCGGTTCAGGGCCGGAAGGCTCCTTGCCATGGTTTTTCTTTGTCTTTTCAGCCCGGTCCCTGGCCTTCTTCTGCGCCGCCTCCCTGGCCTCGTTTTCCAATTCCCGTTTGGCCTTGCGGATTGTCTTCAGACGTTTACTCCTGAAACGGACCTCGCCGGGAAGGTCCCAGCCCCTTTCATCCGCACCATATTTTGTGTCCTCAAACTGATCCTCGGCTTCGGCCCGCTCAAAAAGCTTCCAAATCTCCCGCTCAAGCTCCGCTTCCCTTTTGAGCATGCGCCCGTAGCTCATGGCCTTGTGCTTGGATGCGTTGGCCTTCACCTTGCTCCCGTCCAAGGCTACATGGCCCAGCTTGACCAAACCGGCCTTTTGGCAGAGCCGCAACACCTGCAAAAACAAATCCGTCATCAAATGAAGATGATCCTTGCGGAAGTTGCTGATGGTCCTAAAATTGGGCTCTTGGTTGGCTGCAACCACCCGAAAAGCCACGTCCTCACGGGTCCGCTTTTCGATCTTGCGCGAACTGGGCACCCCGATGCAATAGGCGTAAAGCAGCAAACACACCATCATAGCCGGATCAAACGGCGGCTGGCCCTTGGGGCTCTTGGAGTAAAACTCATGAAATCCCGATAAGTCAAGCTGGTCCACCACATCAATTATGAACCATGCCAGATGATCCTCGGGGAGCCAGTCCTGTAATGAAGGCGGCAAAAGATATTGCTGTTCGCGGTTGCAGGCTTTGTATCGTGTACTCATAATGAAAAGACTATATCACGTAACATACTATTATCATTGCATATTATTAATATTTCATTCGATTTGATAGTGAATATTACTTGGACAGACTCCTAGGTTGGCACACGTATACCATTTCAAATATTTGGCCTCACGTTCCCGCACCATGGCTAGGGCTATCAAGCTGACATAGGTGACCACCTGGATATCATGTTCGGTGTGGGTGGTGGCAAAAGTTTGATTACAGTAATGGCAGACCGTTACTATTCGCTTCGCCCCGCTGGCGACGGCTTCGGCTAATCGCTGATCCCATACCTTGGCACAGCTATCCGGAAACCCGCATATGGCCCCGCTGCCGCAGCAGGCAACACTCTTCCCATGACGCTGCATCTCCACCAACCGTACTCCGAACTACTCCCGCAGGTCCTGGTTTGGACCATCCCGATCCACTCCGGTATCACTGGACGCAATGCTTCGGATTAGGTGGGCGTCATGCCTTGGAATGGGTGGGCGTCAACAATCGTGGTAGGTGTGCAGATTGCATCGGAATGACGCAAGGGAGCCTGGGTGGACAACTTCTTTCTCTAAAGGCTGTGGTTATCCCTAAAATATGAGTAAGTCTATATCAACGAATGTGAGAATGTGATCACTCTGAAATTGGGGTTGAGCAACTGGATCAGATTCTAAAACGCTAAGCGGACCCATCCCTCACTGGAGGACCTGCCTCTGGATGAGGCATACTTTACAAACTTGCCAAAGGCGGCTTAAACATGACTGGCTAAATCATCCTCAATTACGCCGCCTGCCTGTCCAACAAAAGCGTACCACCGCTCTTGCCCTCCCCATGACACCTGCTATATTCTGCAGTCATGTGTGAAACCTGATGGTATCGCTTGGAGAATATTTCAATGATCAAAGAGTTTGGCGGCGATTACATCCAGTGGCTGCGTGGTTTCTATTACGTGGCTCAGACCGGAACCGTGTCTGCCGCCGCGCGTGTGCTAAGGTTGCGTCAGCCTACTGTCAGCCATCAGATTAAAAGCCTGGAGGAACATTATGGCGTGATTTTGTTTGATCGCTCGCAGGGCAAGATGGTCTTGACTCCGGAAGGGCAAGACATGCTCAATCATGCCATAGACGTTTTTGAGAGTGTGAAAGAGACATCTGAACGGTTGAGCCACAAGAATACCGAACTGAGCGGCAAGATCACTATCACCAGCACCCACGCCCTAATTGTGCATTACCTGGCTTCTTTCATCACCAGTTTCACCAAACAATATCCCAAGGTGTCCTTTGAATTGATCGGTGGGATGCTCGATGTGATAGAAAAAGAGATTGATTCCAGTGATGCTGATTTTGGCATCGCCTATATAGACCCGACCGTAACCAGATATGAAATTAATCATTTATTCAATAGCAGTCTGAGCCTTATCGCTAGCATGAGGAATCAATTTGACCTCAGAGAGGATATCAGTCTCCAGGAAATATCAAGACTGCCCTTTGTGGGTTATCCACCCAATAGCACGATTAATAGCTTGGTAATCCAGAAGTTCAAACAAAATGGTTACGAAATCAATTTCCTGTTGGTTTTAAACCACTTTGAACCAGTCAAAGCATTCACGAAGTTAGATTTCGGTGTATCGATCATCCCGGACTACGCCTTAACCGAACACGACAGAGAGCGTTTGCGGGTTATTTCTCTGTATAATTATTTTGGGGATTTGCCAATCGGCATTATCACCCGAAAGAAAAAATACCTCAGCCCCGCTTCAAAAGCCTTTCTGGCCTGGCTAAAAAAAGAACAGGCCTAATCACTCAATTAAGCATGGTTTTCGTTTCAAGGCTCATATAGATTAAATCTATATGAGCTATGTTACTATCTATTGGAACTATATCTAAATTTGTGATTTTTTGTAATCGTAATAACAAGGCTTCTCATTGGTTACTTTTTTCACAAGCAAAGATGTTAGATAGAAAATGGAGAACAGAAAATGAACTTTATACTGGTTATTTTGGATTCCCTGCGCCAGGATCACGTCGGCGCCTATGGTAACGATTGGATTCAGACCCCCAACCTGGACCGGTTTGCGGCGGAAAGCGTACGCTTCACCAATGCCTATCCCGAATCGGTGCCGACCCTTCCTTTCAGGACTTCCACTTTGACGGGACGCAGGGTGTATCCGTTTAAGCGCTGGGTTCCCCACAATGCGTCCTATCCCTATCAAGATATCTACGGCACTGACAAAAACCTGAACATCCCCGGCTGGAGCCCCATTGCCAAGGATGACACCACCCTGGCAGAGTTCTTCCATGAGCACGATTTCACCTCTGCATTGGTCACGGACTGCCTCCATCAAATGTACCCTGGTATGAACTATCATCGGGGCTACCATGCCTGGCACTGGGTGCGCGGACAGGAATGGGACATGATGCGCCTCCATTCCCTGCTTCGCAAAAATCCCGAAGTGGCCGAGTACTTCACCGATAAAACAGATCTGAACCATCCCAAGGTCTGGGAGGTGTTGCGCAACATGGTCAATACCGCTGACAGAATGTACGAGGAAAAATATTTTGCGCCCCAAGTGTTCGCCCAGGCCGAGCGCTGGCTGGAAGAGTACTATCAGGATTTGAATGAAAATCTTTTTATGTGCGTGGACTGTTTTGACCCGCACGAGCCATGGGACACCCCCGAATATTATCGGAAACTGTATGCGGATCCAGAGTTCGAAGGCACCAAGGTATTCATGCCGATTTACACCCCGGACTACCATTCCTACATGACCGACGATGAACTGAAGTATATGCGGGCCTGCTATGCCAGCGAGGTCACCATGGTGGACAGGTGGTTCGGTCAGTTCATGGACAAAGTCCGCTTGATGGGCCTGGACAAGAATTCGGTCATTTGCGTGGTCAGCGACCACGGGCACCAGTTGGGCGAAAACGGCTACACGGGCAAGATGCCTAGTGGATTGCTGCCTTGCCTCATGGACTTGGTCCTGATGGTACGCCATCCGGAAGGAGTCGCCGCCGGGGAATCCTGTGATGCCGTGGTGCAGAACCATGACATCCTGCCCACGGTTTGCGACATTATGGGGTTCGATACTCCGGAATATGCCGAGGGAACCAGCTTTTGGCCGGTGATCCAGGGCAAACAGAACAAAATCCGTGACTACGCAACCAGCATCTTCAAAGAGTTCGTTTGGGTGCGCACCGATGAATTCTGCCTGATTCGCAAGACCGATCTTAGCCGTGCCATGCTGTTCGACATTGCAAACGATCCCATGTGTACCAAGGATATCTCCGAGGGTAATCAATCACGCATTGATGAATTGTGGCAACTGGCGCTTAAAGATGCCGGTGGCGATATCCCTGTTATAGAGTGTTCCTTCAATTTGGTGGATGAAAAAAGTTAAGCATATTTATTGAGTAATCCTAACCTTAACTTTTGACTGCGTAGGAGGGTATAAATGAGAAAGAATCTGCTGATATTATCCCTAATCATGGCGCTGGCAGCGGCATTTATATTGCCGATGGCCAGCCAGGCGGCTAAACGCAATCCCACCCCAGAAAAACCGCTTACTCTTAAAATGGCGACCTTTTTTTCAAACAAAGACATCCGTCAAAAGTTCACCAAAAAGTGGGGTGATGCCATTACCAAGGTAACCGGCGGTGCCATCAAGTTCAGGTATTTCCCCTCGCAACAACTGGTCAAGGCCAAGGAGATGAGCGATTCCCTCCAAGCTGGCATTATTGATGCCACCACTCACCTGGTGACCGCCTACACACCTGAGGATTATCCTTTCTCAGCAGCGGTGCTGCTACTGCCCTTTGCGGTGCCGGACAAGTTCGAAGCAGTACAAGGACTAGCTCGTGATGCAGCTCCCGTCTTGTTCAAGGAATTCGACAGCCATAATATCAAGTATTTGTGGTCCATGTTCACTAGTTACGGACAAGAGTGGTTTTTCAGCAGCGAATTTGATCCCAAAGATCCGGCAGCTAATTTTAGGGGCAAAAAAGTGCGCTCACCCGGTATTGTGGCCTGCAAGGTAATGGTCATGGCTCTGGGTGCTGAGCGTGTGTCAATGAGTTCAACTGAGGTCTATGAGGCCGGACAGAAGGGCATCATCCAGGGTTGCACTCTGGGATTCAGCCAGTACGTCAAGTCACATACTTATGAGGTATTTCCTAATGTCCTCTGGGGCAATTCCACCTTCACAGTCATCGGAGGCGTACCGTGTGTGATGCGCAAGGATTTGTTTGAAAGCCTTCCCGAAAAGATGCAACAGGATATCATCAAAGTTTCCAGGGAAATGGAAAAGGAGTTCTTTGTCGCCTACCGGGCTGAGGTTGATGAACTAAAAGACAAGCTCATCAAGGAACAGAAAATCAAACAGTTTTTGGTCATGGATGATGCCACCAAGGCCGAGTGGAAAAAGCTGATGAATCCCAAGGTGGATGAGGAGCTTTCAAAGAAATTCCCCGCAAGGTGGGCTGAGTTGAAAAAGGTGCTGGAAAAATACCAGCAATAGTTGAGTTATAAACGGCCATGGCCCTTCGCGGGCCGTGTCCGTTTATACGATGCGCATGCACTGGAGACCACAAACATGAAACCGACACCAATGCAAAGCTCCCGAGAAGATGCTGGGCTGTGGGCTAAATTGGAAAAATTGTTTGGCGGCGTGGTTAAATCGGTCGCGATGCTGGCTGGGCTGATCATTCTCACCATGGTGGTTCTTTCCCTGAAAGAACTCATCATGCGCAATTTGGACATGCCTGGTTCATGGACCAGCGAAACCATTGAGATAATGGTGATGTGGACTTTCCTGCTGCCAATGGCATACAGCCAACTCGATGGAGCTATGATTAGGGTGACTTTGCTCACTGAAAAACTTTCGCCCCAAAATCAGGTCCGCTTCCTGATATTGAGTTCACTTTCCGCTGTTTTCTTTGGGATTATACTATTAGATGCTAGCTATGGCTTCTTCGCCAAAACCGCTCCCGGTGCCTATTATCCTGAGACCGGATTTCCCACAATCATCCAACGGGCGGGCGTGCCTGCCTGCGCCCTGCTTCTGACATTTTCGGGATTGGTATGCACAGTGAGGGCAATTAAGGGACTTAAGTCTCCTGAAAAATTCTTGGCCAGCTTGGAAGGCGGTGAATAATGGAATGGTATACCGCCCTTATTACCATTATTGGATTGTTTTTCGTATTACTCGTTTTGGGGATTCCGGTTAACTATTCACTAGGCCTGTCATTCATACCGATCTTATTGTTCCTTTCCGATGAACCGGTAAGTTATGTATTCAATCTTTTCGGTATGATGACATTCAGGAAACTTAATTCAATAGTTCTGGTGGCCGTTCCCCTATTTATTTTGATGGGCCAAATTTTTGCAAGGACCAATATAGGCTTTCGCATGTACGAAGGCTTCCGGCGCTGGTTGAGCTGGATGCCTGGTGGCTTGGCTGTAACGACAGTATTGAGCAACACTTTTTTTGCCGCCATCTGCGGAGCCAGCATGATTGCTGCTGGCACAACTGGCCCGATCAGCATTCTTAGCATGTTGAAAAACAAATACTCGCCCCGTCTAGCCGCAGGATCGGCCTGCTCAGCGAGTGTATTGGCAATGTTGATTCCCCCAAGCATTCCGGGCATTTTCTATTGCGTGATAACAGAGCAATCCATAGGAAAGCTTTTCATGGCGGGTTTGGTTCCCGGCGTTATCATGGCTGTATTGTTCATTATATCCATCCTTATCAGAGTAAAATTGAATCCTGAGTTGGCTCCCAAGTCCCCCAAGGCAAGCATGGCAGAAAAAGTGGAAGCCTTGCCCTGGATGCTTGGACCGGTGGGGTTAATTTTTCTGATTCTCTTTGCTCTTTATTCGGGCCTAGCAGGGGTTAATGAAATGGCGGCCATAGGTTTGGCCGGCGGCGTTATTTTGGCCATCGCCTACCGGGAAATGAGCCGTTCGGCATTGGCCTTGGCCATTATGAAGTGTGTACGCTTCATGGGCTTTTTCAGCATGATATTCGTGTGCGCAAATTTCATGGGGTTTGGATTTTCCTATTTCGGCATCAACCAGGCCTTTAGTGAGTGGGTAGGATCGTTGGAGGTTCCCCGGCTTGTAATCTTACTTATCCTTATGGTTACATATTTGATAATGGGCATGCTAATGGATGCCTCTGCCCTGATTCTAGTCAGCATGCCGGTAATTTTTCCCATCATACAGCAGTTGGAGTACGATCCGATCTGGTTCGGCATCCTGCTTATCCTGAATTTGGAGATAGGCGCTATCACGCCACCGGTGGGGGTTAATCTCTTTGCACTCAAGGCCGCGATACCTGAGCTGGATTTAAAGGACGCCGTTTTCGGGTCACTGCCGTTTATAGCTATGATCGTACTGGTCATGATTCTCTTGATAATCTTCCCGGAGTTGGCGCTATGGCTACCCAGTAAAATGGTGGTTTAGGGATGGGCCTATAAATCGGAAAACGCGGGTTGCCCAGCATCTGGCACCTAGTTGGTCCGCTGGTTTCGGATCGCTCAACCCGCAGTTTTTATCCCAATGCATTTTGTTTGATGATTAATATTTGTAAAGATATTTTAGGGGTTGGTTTGTTGATTCACTGACTCCAACAGATGAGTTGCGCAAAAATCAATATCTACACTACAACGCAGTTAATCGCTGAGTTGCCCTTTGATTAAAGCGCCAATTTAACTGACTAGATCTTTAGAGGAAAAACATGGCAATAGGAAAAATTGAAGTTGATATAGAACGCTGCAAGGGGTGTCAGCTATGCTTCATAGTGTGCCCCAGCAAGTGTATCGACGAGGCCGAATCGCCAAACCGCAAAGGTTACCGTCCGGCCCATTTTACCCAAAACCCTGTTGAGGGCAAAAAAGGCTGCACCGGCTGTGCCATGTGCGCCACCGTCTGCCCGGAAGTTGCCATAGAGGTGTACCGTGCCTAGTGATAAGATGTTAATGCGTGGTTCCGACACGGTCGGTGAAGCCGCTGTCAGGGCGGGCTGCCGCTATTATTTTGGATATCCCATCACCCCTCAGAACGAACTGCCCGAGTACCTTTGCTGGCGCTTAAGGGAAGTGGGCGGTGATTTCATTCAGGCCGAGAGCGAGATTGCGGCGGTGAACATGGTGATGGGCGCGGCTGCGGCCGGCGCCCGGGCGATGACCTCATCTTCTTCCCCTGGCGTCTCCTTGAAGCAGGAAGCCATTACCTATCTGGCCGGCCAGGAGTTGCCGGCGGTTATCATCAACATGATGCGCGGGGGTCCGGGCCTGGGCAATATTTCCCCTTCGGCAGCGGATTATTTCCAGGCCACCCGGGGCGGCGGCAACGGCGACTACCGCACTCCGGTGCTGGCTCCTGCCGGCAACCAGGAGCTGGCCGACCTTACCTCGGTGGCTTTTGATATCGCGGACAACTACCGCACTCCGGTGATGCTTTTGGGTGACGGTCTCATGGGCCAGGTGATGGAGCCGGTTTCCTTCAAGGACCCGGTGGATCTGGACAGCCTGCCCAAAAAAGACTACATCCTGGACGGCCCCAAAGGGCGTGAACCCCGCCGGGTTTTCTCCATGCTGCTGGGCCAGCAGGGCGAGTTGAAGGACCACAACTTCAAGCTGCAGGAAAAGTATGACGAGATAGCCAAAAACGAGATGCGCTATGAGGAATACCTCACCGATGACGCCGAGCTCATCGTGGTGGCCTATGGCAGCGCATCCCGCATCGCCCGTGCGGCCATAGAGGACCTGCGCGAAAATGGCGTAAAAGCCGGACTGTTCAGGCCGATTACGCTTTACCCCTATCCCAAAAAACAGCTGCGGGACCTGGCTGGCGAAGGCCGCAAAGTCGCCGTATTCGAGCTGTGCATGGGGCAGATGGTGGAAGACGTTATGCTCAGTGTGGGCGAGCGCAGCCCCATCTACTTCTTTGGCGTACCCGGCGGCGTCATTCCCACTCCGGATGACGTATCCGCCTTTTTAACTTCCACCCTGGCTGATGACGGCAAGGTTGGCCGGAGGGTTGAAATATGAGCGAAGCAGCATACCAGAAAGTTTTCGGGCGCCCCGAGTCAATGACCGACGCCTACACCCACTATTGCCCCGGTTGCGGGCATTCGGTGGCTCACCGTCTCATCGCCGAGTGCGTGGACGAATTGGGCCTGGCCGATAAAGCCATCTGTGTGCCTCCGGTGGGTTGTTCGGTTTTGGCTTACAACTACCTGGCCTATGACATGGTGGAGGCCCCCCACGGCCGCGCTTTGGCTGTGGCCACAGGCGTTAAGAGGGTGCATCCCGACAAATTCGTATTCACCTATCAGGGTGACGGCGATTTGGCGGCCATAGGCACTGCGGAGACCATCCACGCCGCCAACCGGGGCGAAAAAATATCAACCATCTTCATCAATAATGCCATCTACGGCATGACCGGCGGCCAGATGGCCCCCACCACCACCATCGGCCTGAAAGCCACCACCACTCCGGGCGGACGTGATCCTCTGCGGGACGGATCGCCCATTGATATTTCCCAGATGCTGGCCGTTTGCAAGGGCACGGTATTTATTGAGCGTTGCGCTTTGGATTCGGTGAAGAATATCAAAAAGGCCAAAAAGGCTATCAAGAAGTCATTCCAGGCCCAGATGGACGGCCTGGGCTTCAGCCTGGTGGAGCTGCTTTCGGCCTGTCCCACCAACTGGAAGATGACTCCTCTGGCCGCTCAAAAATGGATCGGCGAGGAAATGATGAAGACCTACCCCCTTGGCGTGATCAAGGACACCACCGGATACGAGGGTTAAGCCATGCACGTTGCCACTCAATTTGCTGGATTCGGCGGCCAGGGCGTATTGCTCATGGGATACGTTCTGAGCCATGGGGCCATGAATAAGGGCCTGGAAGTTACATATTTCCCCTCCTATGGGGCCGAGATGCGCGGCGGCACCGCCAACTGCACGGTTTGCGTGGCCGATAAGCCCATCGCCTCGCCGGTGGCCAGCCGCCCGGACATCCTGGTGGCCATGAACGGCCCCAGCCTGGACAAGTTCGAAGGCTCGGTGAAAGACGGAGGTTTGATTGTACTCAATCAATCCCTGATCAAATGGGGCCCTGAGCGGGATGATGTGGAAGTCCTGCGGGTTCCTTTGGTGGATTTGGCCGCCGAGGTGGGCTCGGACCGCTCCCAGAACATGATAATGATCGGTGCGGTATGCGCCAAGTCAGGCCTTTTGAGCAAGGAAGAAACCTTTGTGGGCATGCAAAAAGCCCTCAAAGGCAAGGACAAATTCTTTGAGATGAACCAAAAGGGCATCGAAAAGGGATTTGAGTTTGTAATTAGTTAGCAGGAAAAAGTTCTTGCCTGGTCCGCTTCGTGTTAATGGTCCGGGATCACAACCTTTTATTAAACCTTTCATCTGAAAATCGGGACACCCAAAGGTCCAGGTTTGTTATTGGGAGAATTGGCATGAGTGCCTCAGCGCAGCTGGGATTTGAAAATACCTGTAGCATTTTGGAATCTTATGGCATTCCTGTTTTGGGTAGGTTGGTGGCTGATATGGAAGCCTTGAAAAAGGCTGCCGCAGAAATTGGATACCCGGTGGTGTTGAAGGCTAACTCGGAAAAGATAGTGCATAAATCCGATCTTGGTGCGGTCCGCCTGAACCTGCGTGATGAAGCCGAAATGTGCCTTGCTCATGAAGAAATCTTGGTTGGGCTGAAAAAGGCTGGACTCCAATCTCCGGATAATTGGCTTGTCCAAAAAATGGTTAAGCCGGGTTACGAGATATTAATCGGGGCCATGCAGGACCCTGTTTTTGGCTCCGTGACCATGGTGGGCCAAGGTGGAAAATATGTGGAACTGCTCAAGGATGTGGCTCCCGGAATCGGCATATTAGCCAAAGAGAATGTCGAGCTGATGCTTGATCGTACCATTGCCGGCAAAGTTTTAAAAGGCTATAGGGGTGATAACTACGATCGGGAATCTGTGATCGACCTTACTATTAAGATCTCGAAACTGATGGCTGAAAACCCGCAGATTCATGAGATCGATTTGAATCCGGTAATTGTACATGAAAATGGTGTAGCCCTCGTAGATGCCCGGGTAATTGCCGGAGATCCGGTGAATCGCGCCGAGCAAGACGAGCTGGAGCAGTGGAGAATAGAGAGTCTTGATAATATTTTCAATGCAAAGTCTATCGCTGTCGTGGGCGCTTCACGCACTGGTACTATGGGTGGAATCATTTTTAAGAATTGCACCAAAATACCTAAGGTGTTTCCAATCAATACGAAACTGGAAGTGGTGCAGGGATACAAATGCTATCCGAATTTTTACACATTGCCAGAGACGCCGGATGTGGCCGTTTTTGCCTTAAATCCTGATGCAACGATGGCGGGATTCGAGGAGTTCTGCAAGCTTGGCGGCAAGGGGGCGATAATTGTATCGGACGGTTTTTCGGAAGCAGGGCGAAAAAATGTTGAAGAACGTTTGATACGATTAAGTGAACAGTATCGTGTTGCCTATCTTGGCCCCAACTGTATGGGAGTTATAGACAATCACTCCCACCTCAACACCATGTTTTTGGCTGAACATCGTACTGCGGTACCCACTGAATCCGGGGGTATAGGTATAATTTCGCAAAGCGGAGGAATCGGCGTAGAGCTTTTGGAAATGTTCAAGGCAGGTGGTGTCAAAATCGGTAAATGGGTTTCATGTGGCAATGCCAGCAGCGTGGGCGTACCGGAGATCCTGCACAACATGGGGAATGATCCCAATATTAAACTCATTGGAATTTACTTGGAAGGGGTTTCCGAAGGGCTTAAATTGATGCAGATCGGAAAAGAGGTAAGCAAAACAAAACCGGTTATTGTTATTAAGGGTGGTATGAGCGGTGGCGCCGAGGCAACTCTTTCCCATACAGCTTCCATGGCCGGTAGCGCAGAAGCCTTCCGCGCCTGTTCCCGTAGAGCTAAGTTCTTTCTAATCGAAGACCTCACGGAAGATCCCAAGGTTTTGGTGAATGTTTTCTCAATACTTACCACCATGCCGCCAGCAAAGGGGAACAAGGTGGCAGTGGTCAGTGTAGGTGGTGGTGCCGCCATTCTTTTGGCAGATCAAGTCACCGAGCAGGGTATGGAACTGGCAAAGTTCGGGTCAGAAACCAAACAAAAGCTTCAAAATTTACTGAGAGATAATATCCGGGTGCCCAATGAGGAGGAACGTCAAAAAATCTTATCCGGAATCGGTAAAAACCCACTAGATTTATTTGGAAACTGTGACGACGAAAGGCTTATGGCCGCACTCAAAATAGTTGATGAGGACCCCAATACCGATATCATTCTTGCGGCAATCTATCTTCAGGTTCCCTTTTTATCAGAATATATAAACGATAAACTGGCAGAGCTTAACAAAGGGCTTACCAAACCACTGGTTATAAGCCCCCGTGGTTTTTCACCCCATGTAAACCGATGCCGCGAAGAACTTTTTTCCAAAGGCATAACCACCTACACCGTACCCATGATGAAACCCATGAAAATTGCTCTGGATATCTGGTCGAAATACAGAACCACCTTTCAGGAGTAGTTTTAAAGAGATGGGCTCGGAATTGTTAACTCAGAAAATCATGTGGAAATGTTTTTGCAACTGGTCCCAAACCATGCCAATTGCTATATCCCGCTGGTCAAGTAATCCATGAAATACCTGGGCAAGCACCACAGCGTGAAACTCACCGCAGATGCCTTGCATAAATCTGGCACTGCAGTGGTGGCAGCCCATAACCTACACTGACCGGGAGTTGTAATAACAAAACCACGATTCGCGATCCGCCCGGTCCCTGCTTATGTTGAAATAGGTTGGGGCCGTGTTTTTTTATAAAGGCTATAGACACGATTTGCTGTTTATCCATCCAGATGTTCAACACGCCTATCGGGCCGTTTCTTCTCTCTCATGTTTTAAAAGAACCGGTGCTTGTTTCTGTATAATTGACCAATCGGTTTGCACACCTGACCGATGGAATAAGAAGAAAGGTGTTTGACGCACTGGAATCTGAATGCCTGAATAAATTCTTTTGCCCTGGCAATGACGTTTTTGGGGATTGTCGCTTTATCATCAGGCTTCACCCCACACTGATAGTCAAACAAGGTCTCCAACAAATTAGTGTACTGACGGGGTAAACAAGGCCACAAACTTCCGGGTAAAGGCTGCTTCGCAGCTACTATCTCATAATTTGAGATATAGGCTTGAGTAAGGAAAGATCTTGGCAATCAGCCATGAACGGACGTGACCCACGGTGGAACGCCGGTGCCTCCCACATGAACCATGCCTTTAGCAATCGCTTCTTTGAAAGCATGGGCTTGATTATTAGGTACGACCATTTAAGTTTTGTTTGTTGGAGCCGATAAGTACTATAGCGAGGTGAAAGCAAAGAGGTCTCAGTTTTAAAGTTAAGGGGGGCGTAATTGACTGAAATGGTTACATTAAATACTGTTCAGCCTGCCAGGGTGAACAGTGTAGATATCTTTACAAAAAGCCCTTTACAGCCTCCCGAGGAGGCAAGCGCGCTTGCTCCAGTGGAATCCCAGGTGAAGGCTACAATTTCTGACCAGGGCAAGGTTTTGCTGAACCAGTCTCAAAGTAGTGCTATTGCTGCAGAAGATTTTATTACGATGTCTGCCGCAGCAGAACAAGAATTATCTTTTTCTGAAAGGCTTGAACTCTCTAAGAAGGCCCTCGCCGGTATTACAAAAACTGTAGAAGAGATTACAAAGAAGCTTGATGCCTACCATACCCAGCAAACTGGTGTTACAGATGTCTTGAGTCTCGGTATGGCGGAGAGGCAGGATCCTGCAGAGCCAGCAGATAGCTGGCAGGCTGGTTTGCTAAGTGAAATGCAAGCTATGCTGGAGGGTCTCTTACAAAGTTTTGCTGATAGGATTTCAGCTGAGCCACAAAACGAAGAACAGCTTACCCAATTGGAGCAAGGTTTATCTGATTTTAGTGTGTTAGCTGAAGTGTTGTCTGCTAGTTTAAACAGTCACCAAATTGAGCAAAACTCGGAAAGTGGTGATCTTAGTCAGTTTAGCACCGGTAATAATTTACTGGAAGGCACCTTATTTAATCGAGAAAAGGGAATAGAATATGATGGAATTGCGCTTGAGGCTGGACTGAGGGAGGCACTTAAGGCAATCAATCAGCTGATGGAGGCAAACATATCCCCTTCCCAGGTAGGCCAGATGATGGGTAAGATAGGAGAAAGAGCCGAAGTCTTAGAACAATCTTCCACTGAAGAGTCGAGTGCAGAATCAGAGATTGACCTGAAGTGTTTTCAGGGTGAATTGGGACGATTGTATGGTAAGTACGAGGTCCCGCCTCTCGATCGAACTATTCCATTATCTGATGAAGTAAGACAGAAAATAGTAAATAACCAGACAAAACTGGATAAGGCCGTGGTTGATGAGCTGGTAGAGGGTGACCCCGAAGATAAAGAGGATAAAGTGCAACACGTAAGAGATGTATCCAATAGATATATGGAGGGGCTGGATACAGAGGCAACTCAGCAGCAGCTTGCAACCCGAGATTATAAGATCGTAGATGTTATGGCATCCAATAGCGATCTTGAGGGGCTAGATGCAGAGGCAGCCCAGCAGCAGCTTGCGATCCAAGGTTATAAGACTGTAGATGTTATGGCATAGTTGGAGCTGCAATTTGAGAAATCTTACTTTGTCCGAAAGATCATAAAATTCGAATGAATAATCAATAAAAGATTGCTATTTAAGCATAATCGTCAAGCGAGGTTCTGAGTCCCACAGGCCAGGAGGCTGCCTATATAACTGGACAGGTGCTATATCTTGAAGGCGGGTGCCCCGCTCAAGAGCTTCCGGAAGATGCAGTGGTATGAAAATAATATACCACCTCACTTGTTAGAGGGGAATTTATAGTTTACGCCTAGAGCTTTGAAAAGTCCAATCACCGAATAACTAATACTAT
The DNA here is from genome assembly GCA_963675675.1 of Desulfarculaceae bacterium. GTDB lineage: Bacteria > Desulfobacterota > Desulfarculia > Desulfarculales > Desulfarculaceae > Dethiosulfatarculus. The sequence goes on along the minus strand of OY776512.1, from coordinate 2,976,275 downwards.
CACTATACGTAATTTTTCCAAATTCGGAAAACTGTACAATAGCGGCGTGAAGGTTAACAAATCAAATGAGAAGAAAACTTCAAGCTTCCTTGATGAAATATGCATCAGAATATATCTGATAAATAGAGTTTCAAAAAAGTAATGTGGCTTAGCTATAGGAAAAGAGAATATTATGAAAAATGACTTTGTCAGGGATAGACCGTTTATTCACCAGATAGACATTACCGGATAGGGTGAGACAGAGTATCCAGTTAACACCTAACTGTCTATTGGCCCATGCTATGTTACACGAAGTATGCTTTTCACCAGTTTTACATAACTTGTAGAGGCGAGTTTAATGCTGTTGTCTAATCATAAATCAATGATAAAATACTACGTTATTTCGAATCATGAAATAAGTCACGTATCAAAACCAATGGTTTTATGATACATCAAGATGAAATGGTGAAAATATGATCAGAAAGTATCGTAGTGAAAATAGGTAAAAGGGACACCCCGAGGGGACACCCCGGCAAAAAACGGGGCTAACCGTGATGGCTAACCCCTTGATTTTTTTGGCACTCCCAACGGGACTCGAACCCGTGTCTTCGGCGTGAGAGGCCGAAGGGGAGGGTGAATTCCGCTATTTCAGAGCTGTTTTAGCCCATTTTACACGTCTTAAGCAATACAAACTGTTGCCAGAACTGTAGCCATCCTTACTATCGCAAACGAACTTCGCTTAGGCAGAGGAACTGTTTTTAGGCCTGCCTCATATTGCCTATGTCTGATTAGAAATGCCAAATTAATCATGTTTGGCATGAAGGCAAAAGGAGATGGATTATGGTTATGGAAAAGTTGCTGAGGCGTGAAGAAGTCGCAGAAATGTTCAAATGCTCACCGGCTCATGTGAGCAACATCACAAAGCGGGGATTGCTGAAGGCAGTGTCTTTGGGAAAATGTGTGCGGTATCGCGAAGCCGATATCAAGGAGATGGTTCAGAATAACATGATCCATAACGCTGAGCGTGTTTAGTCTTGTGCATTTAATCAGCAATCAGTAATCTTTCAGTTTGTGAGGTACGCCATGACAAAACACTCTCTGGCTTTATCCTATAATGCTGGCGAAGCTTCTTACCAAAATGATGAAAGACAAATTCGAAATATTGAATTTGGCAGAAAAATTGCTATATCTTGTTATCTGTGGAAAATAAAAAGCAATATAAGAAATGTCAATATTAATGGTAATCGGGCAATTTGTGGGTTTGATTTGGGTACTTTTGAGCCTGTTACCATATCAAAGCTAAACCAGAAACTATATCAAAAGACTAGGCTACAATATAGCGCCGATTATAACGTCTCTTACATGTTTCAGAATACCAGATGGGACCCAATCCGCAAGGAGCTAGCAGGAATCTTCGCTCCAGATACACTCAACAAACAAGAGGTATACAATGTCGATAATTGTGCGGTATTCGGAGTGAAACAAGGAGCCAAACTGAAGCCCTATCGGTGTGGAAAACCATTTTGCCCAGATTGTGGCCGTTACGACCATACAAGGCACGCCAAGAAGCTAGCGAAGCTTTTATGGAGTATTGTTAACTCTCATGGTTATAGGGAAGCAGCAGAGGCTGGGCGACGTGCAGTAGTTCATTGGACCGGTACTTTGCCACCAATAGTATCGAGCCGTATTAGGGGGTCTCTGCTTTCCATACTTGAACAAAGCAACGGTTCACAATGGGGAAAAGCCGCTCATAAAAAGTCTTTGGAAATAGCAGCTAAGGAGTTTATCAACTCAGTTACTAGTGCCCACAAACAAGCGGCTGACAAATTCATAACTGAGTTGTTCTCCGAAAGAATAGAGCATTTCGATTACCGAAATCAAAAGGCATGGTATACGCCATCACAATATCCTACTGTTCACCTTATAGCGGAATCTGACGTTACAGTATTTGAACCTCATGTACACGGAATATTGCCAGGCCTTGTTGGTTCAACAAGAGATAGTAAAAAGGGTACAGCGCCAGGTGTTAGCATGATACACAACTGGCCAAACCTTAGTGAGAGCGAATATGCCAAAGCACGAAATCTTTGGGCTAAAACCATACTGAAGGAACTTGTAAGTGCAGGAGTCTATTCTATCCAGGGTGATGAACCTGATGAGTTTGTTGTCAGATTCATACCGATAGAAAATCCAACCAAAGAGGAAATACAGGACTTGTGTTGCTACACTCATCGAAGCCATTGGGTTGACATACTTAACTCAATGCAGGTTTTTGCCATGCCTCGGTCTTGCCGCGTAGGACTACATCCAGTCGCCTACTTTGAATGCCACAGAGATGTTTATGGACGAAAGACTATGATGTCTGGGGTTGATAAGCTCAGAGTAGTTTATCATCGCAAAGTTGTCTTGGACGAAGCGGCACTTTTATTTCTTAGGCTAATCAGCGGTTCAATATCAAGAATAGACCGGAGTCAAACTTATGGCGGGCTTCGGGATAAGGGTACTCTGGAGTCAATCGGAGTCCAAATTCAGGATGAGCCAATTAGTGTAGGTGATGAGTTTGATACAACAGATACCTTGCAATGCCGATTCAGGTCATTCATCAAAAAGGGCAAGGCGAAGGGAAAAGGCTGGCGTTTTGGGCAGCGCCGTGAGTACTGCGTGAAGAATATCGAAACCGGAGAGTGGCCAGAATGGCGTGAGTGCAATCCCAACAATATTGTATATGTTGAACCGTGGCAAAAGGCACGAACCGAAAGAACGCTCACCAAGGAACCATCTGATCAGCGTACCGGTGCGTACTGCGAAAAGCCTGTTGGTCACGCGCCATAACGGCATTAAACTCTGCACTCGGCGTATGGTAGCTGCACCATAGAGTAATAGATTGCGTAGGTCATTGCTTCAGATCATCCAGGAATTCCGATGCCGGGTCAATGCCCGTCACAAGTAAATGATCCCGTGCCCGTGTGCAGGCCACATACAGCAGGTGACGTTCAGTGTTGTAGACTTCCTCCAGGTCAGCATCGTCAGAGACGGTTTCAATGCGGTCCTGGAGTGGGATAACTTCATCATCGCAGGCCATGACCGCCACAGCGCGGAATTCGAGGCCTTTGGCGAGGTGCATGGTGCCAACTGATACATGCCCGGCAGTGGGCTCTGGGTTGTCATCCAGAATTTGGTATGGGCGGCCTGCCTTTTCGGTAGCGGTGCGGGCTCTAATTAGCTCTGCGGACGAACGCACGAAGAGGCCTATTTCATGAGGCAGGACGCCATCGTCTATGCGTTCCTCAAGCCAGGCACTGACTGCTTCTATTTCCGTCTCAGGGCTATCCAACACTCTTATGGTAGGTTTGGGTCCGTTAAATACAGATATTGTCCCACCACGGTTTTCCTTGTTCCCATCCACATCGGTGAGTTCGGGAGCCAATAGCCGGTCGGCCTGCATCCTGATTTGATGAGATGTCCGATAGTTGATCTTTAAGGTGCGGGAACGGCCACGGATATCAACGCCCAGGGATTTCCAGGAAAAGGGTTGCTGGAAGATGCGTTGGCCCTAAAATGCGCCATGGCTGCGTATTTTGGCGATTACGGAGTGGTTGAACCGGCGGATCATCAAAACCGCCTCCAGGATCTCCCATAGTGTCCGTCCTAGTGGATGCACGTGGCTCCTCGTTTCCACTGGCTCAGGACTACAGGGCGGTGCTGGGTACAAACTGAAACGGGTGCTTGGTGATGATTGACCGAGAGGATTGAATTGGGTTAATATGTACTTAAATTGGGGGAATCGAGATTTCTTCCCAATTTTAATAGCATACAAAAGCAGATAAGGTTAATTTGCGGCTTTAGTGCGCCCGAAGTGTGCACTGTCGGCGCAGCCGAGGCTAAGAATAGCCAATCATAAGTGGAAGCGGGGCTACTGCCGCATAATTTGGGATTGTAGAAGGGATTCTCCCAGAAATCGTCACAATGGAGAATGTACCGAACTTGTCGAAACACTATGTCTTCAAAAACTTCATTCGGGACAGGAGCAAGGTATGAAAGGGGTTGGCCATAATGGAAACAGTCGGCTACCAGGCAAAGTGGAACGGCGCAGACTGATCAAGGCCCTGGCTGCGGGCGGAGGCGCAGCCGTGCTGAGCAGCGTGCTGCCCGGAGCCTGGTTGAAACCCGTGGTCCAGATAGGGGTGCTGCCCGCACACGCCCAGACTTCGGGCGAGTCTGGTGTAAGAAATTCTTATAGCACTCCGGGGGAATACACCCTTGACATCCCGGCAGGCGTCACCAGCGTCACCATCGCCGTGGTGGGCGCTTCGGGTGGTAGCGCCGACTCCACAGGCGGTCAGGGGGGCTCCAGCACCGCCGCCTTCAGCGGCCTGGCTGGACAAACCCTGTACATCACGGTTGGCAGTGCGGGCGGGGATGCTGCTGGGCCCACCGGCGGCGACGGCGGCTCCTATGGAGGTGGCGGAAATGGAGCTACCGGCTCATCCAATGGCGGCGGCGGCGGCGGTGGCGGCTCCTATGTGGCCACTGGTGCCCAATATCCCGGCGGCTCGGCCAGCCTTTTGGTGGCGGCCGGCGGCGGCGGCGGCGCAGGCTATTTCCATGCAGGAGGCCAGGGCGGCGGAAACTCCTTGGTATCGGAGGTGGCTGACGGCGGGGACGGCACCGGAAGCACCAGCGACCTGTATGGTCACGGAGGCACCAGCAGCGGAGGCGCTGCAGGCACCGGGGCCAGCGCTGGCTCGGCGGGCGCCGGCGGGGACGGGAACACCAGCGGCCTTAATGGCGGCGGCGGCGGCGGCGGCGGTTATTTCGGTGGTGGTGGCGGCGGCGGCGTCAGCATTAATGAGGGCTCCGGCGGCGGCGGGTCCAGCTTTGTAAGCTCCAGCGGCACCGGGGCCAGCGTGGCCAGAGGCGGAAACACCGGTAACGGCTCGGTGACTATCTCCTGGAGCTGATCCGCCATTAATACACCTCTCATTTAAGGCTGTTACGTGGGTACAAAAGGGTTTAGAACAAGAGTCCGCCGAATCAGGCAGACAAAAACCCCATCACACCGCTTTTGTTTTGTTGAGTCGCTTTTGGGGATAAAACTCGCCCTTGGTGACCACCGGCAAGTCGTATGCCTATGCTGCCAACATGAACACAAAGTTTCTTGAGTCTCGGGCTGGCACGCCTCCACCGGGGGCAGCTTTCAATGAAGGTTAGCAGAGATAAGACCAAGATCACTTTGCTGTTGGTGATGAATCTGATTAATAGACGAGGAATATACTAGGAAAAACCCGTGGCTACATGGCTGTGTGTTTTCAATTTCCATATTATCTTATAGGCTATGCCAGCCAGTAGTTATGGCAACACATTGTTGCTACTTCAAATAACGATCCCAAAGTATGCGGTGCTGCGGCAGCTAATTTTCGAATCTGTTTTTAAATACCTTGGGCTCCTTATGGGGCGGGGTCTTTAGTTCGCCGGCAGGGTGGCCCAGGGGCATGATACCGGATTAGAAAGCCGCTTGGGTGCAGCTTAAACGCTGGAGCCTTCTTGCCAGCAGAGTGTACCTTTGGCGGGTCCGATCATTTTTCACAGCGATAGCCAGGGCTTTTTTGCTACCCACCACAACCACCAGTTTCTTGCCCCGGGTAACTCCGGTATAGAGCAGGTTGCGTTGAAGCATTATATAGTGCTGGGTCAAAAGGGGCATGACGACCGCGGAAAATTCTGAGCCCTGCGATTTGTGAACTGATACGGCGTAGGCCAGGACCAACTCATCCAATTCGCTGAAGTCGTAGGACACCTCGCGGCCGTCCATGGTCACAAAAAGTTCCTGGCTTTCCAGATCAATACGGCTGACGCGACCGATATCACCGTTGAATACTTCCTTGTCATAGTTGTTTCGGATCTGCATGACCTTGTCACCGACAAGGAAGTTTTTGCCACCGCGAACCAGACCGTCTGTTCTGGGGTTTAGGGCTTTTTGCAGTTCAATATTGAGACTGCCCGCCCCGACATTTCCACGGTGCATGGGCGTCAGCACCTGAATGTCCTCAACAGAATCTATATTGAATCTATCGGGAATGCGCTTTGCTACCAATTCAAGAATGGTGTTCAGGGCACCCTCTGGCTCCTGCTGTTCAATAAAGTAGAAATCATCCAGCTTGCCTGGAGATGGCCGAAGGGATGGCATCTGGCCCTGGTTGATTTTATGGGCGTTGACGATGATGAGGCTTTCCTGGGCCTGCCGGAAAATTTCAGTGAGTTTGATAACAGGCAGCGAGCCAGATTCAATGATGTCTTTTAAGACATTGCCTGCTCCGACTGAAGGGAGTTGGTCAACGTCACCTACCAATATCAGCGTGGCACCGGCCGGAACGCCCTTGAGAAGATGATGCATCAGAATGATATCGACCATGGATGCTTCATCAACAATCAGAAGGTCGCAATCCAGTTGCTCTTCCTCGTTCTTTTTAAATCCACCGTGCTTGGGGCTGAACTCTAAAAGCCGGTGGATGGTCTTGGCTTCAAACCCAGTGGTCTCACTCATGCGTTTGGCAGCCCTACCCGTCGGTGCGGCCAGCATGATCTGGATGGGGAGCTTTGAATAGATTTTGAGGACAGAATTGATGATGGTGGTCTTGCCAGTGCCGGGGCCGCCGGTGATAACCAGCACCTTGTCAGTTACAGCAGCCTTCACGGCCTGCAACTGAAGAGGCGCCAGCTTTATATCCAGTTGCGCCTGAACCCATTCAACCGCCTTGTCCGCCTTTATTTCCCTGATGCTCTTGGGGGCGGAGATAAGCCCGTTTAGGCGGGTCGCCACGCTGGTCTCCGAAAGATGATATTTGGCCAGATAGACCGCCTTGTTATTTTCCTGGAAATCGGCGAACCTTTCATTAAGGTCTTCTATGACAATGCGGCCCTCGTCCGAAATGGTTCCAAAGCCATTAGCAATAATCTCGCGGTCCACGCCCAAGACCTCTTGGCACTTTGCGATGAGGGGCTCATAGGGGTAGAACACATGACCTTCATCGGCCAGTTGATGAAGAACGTATAGGATGCCTGCTTGGGCTCGGAGTTCAGATTCCTTATCAAAGCCCAGCTTCTCGGCGATCTTGTCTGCGGTAATGAAGCCTATTCCGAATATATCGGTCGCCAAACGGTAGGGGTTTTCCTGGACAACATCTATTGATGAACTGCCGTAGGTCTTGAAGATCTTGGTGGCGTAGCCAGAGCTCACCCCATGGTCTTGCAAAAAGACCATGACCTCGCGTATCTCTTTTTGCTCGGCCCAGGCCTTTTTGATCATGGTGATTCGCTTGGGTCCGATACCGTCCACATCAACCAGCCGGTTTATATCAGCTTCGATTACCTCCAGAGTGTCTTCACCAAACTTCTTAGTGATCCTTTTGGCCATGACCGGGCCGATGCCCTTGATCAGGCCTGAGCCGAGATACTTGGTGATGCCATGCACAGAGGCGGGGACTGCGGACTGGTACTTTATTACCTTGAACTGCTCGCCGAACTTGGGGTGGTTTGACCACTCACCCTGCAGATTGAGAACCTCGCCAGGAGTGGCCGACATCAGGTTGCCGACTATCGTAACCAGATCATGCCGACCATAGACCTTGACGCGGGCAACTGTATAGCCAGTGTCTTCGCTGGTGAAAGTGATACGCTCAATCTGGCATCGAAGGTCGGCCAACAAATCACTGCACCTTTTCTATGACGCGGCCAAAACGGTTGGCCACATTTGCCCTTCCCAATGGATCGGGATTGACGCGGTGTATGGACAGGGCGAAGCCATTCTACATTATCACCATCCAGACCTGTCTTGGTTGTTTTCTAACCTTTTCGAGGTTGCCTGTGGGTGAAATGCGCCATTTGCCTTCTAAGCCATTTAAACGGTCAGACCTTTACCTGGGCGGAGGCTACTGTAATCGCCTCTCTGCACGCAAATCCGGCATTGCAGAAGGGATTGACAGGCCGAATGCCAGGCCGTTTTCCTAAATGCGGTGCCGCCGGCATCTACGGTAGTAAGACCTCTTGGCTTAGCTGGCCACAAGGGAAGTAAGAGTAAAACAGTTGATACCCGAGATTGTTCACTTGTCCCATGGGTACTCGATGGCCCGTTTAGGCTAATCAACGTCTTTCATGGCCCGGTAGCGGTATAGCGCATCGGGGTGCTCAAATGGATCGGCTCCAGGCTCATCTGAGTGCGAAAAAGAAGGTGTTACGCCGGTGGCCAGGTCCAGCGATACCTCTGCCGCCTCGCTGGGCAGGTGCTCGGCCAGTTCCAGTATGCTGTCCTCATCGGCACAGCGTACATCATCTAACCACTCTGGCGGCACGCCGTAAAGCAACAGATCATCATCGGGTATATGTTTGAATAGCAGAGGCTTGGCCCGGGCTGACGCTTCTTCCTCAACATAGCGGAGAACAATAACCTTCTTGACCGTTTCGCGGATCTCCACCAACTGGGCGGCACCTGTCTTGGGATGAGTCTCAAGTTTGCGCCTCTCCGCCCATTTATAGGCGGCGTCGTGATGATCCACATAGCAGAGCAGCATGCTGGAGTCTGTCTTGTGGACTATGGCCCGTATATCGCTGCTCACCCGCACTGACCAGAAGTTCGGGTCCATGGCCCGGTCGAGCTTATGGAACTTCATGCCAGGGCTGGCCGGGTTCATCTGGAGGTCAAAGGCTGTGGTCTTGACCGCCTTTTGCTCCTGGCCGGTAAGTTTGGCCAGGCTATCGGTGAAGGTGTCTGCTATTCGGAATTGCACAATACAAATCTCACTCTGTTCCCTCAAGGTTATTTAGTTTTTGATGCCAGCCATATAGCGATTCGATCATTTCCTTTCCTTGCTCGACTTGCCTGGTTGCGTGGCCGTTCACCCAATCGCACACTGACAGTGATATATCGAACCAAGGCAGACGTTCACAATATTTTCGTGCTCTATCTGGCAACCTGTTGACTGCCCAAGGGTTTTCAAAAAGAACACACTTGCCGTTTCCAACCAATATCACTCCAGACAGCTTGCTTTTTTTCGTCCCACCTAAACGGAAGCGACCATCATGTCCCATTGGCACTATCCGTTCATGAAGTGAAAAATCATCTTCAAATATTGGTGCGCCTTTCCATCCGTAAAATGCATACCAGAATCCACCAGAAGTCAATCCATTCGTGCCTGACATCAAAGGGGTCGCATGGTCCATGGATATGAATTCGGCAGATGGTCCAAATCGAGTCAAATCTATGACCACTAGACACGCTTGATTATTGGGCAGTTGTGCCTCGTTTTGTTTTACTGCGCATAGCCGACTAATCAAGTTCGCTTGAACACTATCATGTGGTTTATTGGGATCTGGGGAGCCTGCCGGCTGGATTACGTACGTTCTGATCAATAGGTTGGCTCCATCAAGTTTAATTGTTTGCTGTTCCACACCCTCAGGTGTCAACCCCGCCTCTACATCATCCAATATTTCCCGTTGTGCTTCATCTTGATGTTTCGCAAAAACTTCAACAGTGATAGGTCCATCTCCGCAATCGACAGAGAAGTCAGGAGTTGGCTGAGATTGAGGTGTAAGAGGATTGACATTGAACCCAGCTTCAAGGAAGCTTGCATAGGTGCGTGCTTCAGCCAACGCTGCTGCAGCATCTTCGAAGTTGTCGATATCCGTTAACCTTGGCTTTAATGATCGTAACCATTGGCAACCATTCGGTTCATTTGAAATAATCTTCATTGCACGGTTAGTGAAGCAATCAACCTTCCTCGGCTTATCCTCGAATATTGGGTACCAAGTGGGAAAGTGTAATCCACCGTGTTTGGGTGCAAATGAGATTCTGGATATCTCTTCGTCATTTAATAGGTTTTCTACATTAATAGCTAGCTTCATACTTCCCCCATAGTGACTTATATTGAAGTGCTTTATTAAATCAAAATAGCGGGCGGGCCTCCACCCTAAACACCTTCATGACTTCATCGCCCAGATGGTTGATTACTTTAACCGCGATGCGGCCTGACTCTGGCTTGTCGAATGGCCGGGAAGTGTCGCTGTGCAGGGTTTCCCAGGCATCGGCGTCGATCTCGGCCTTGAGTGTGGTTTTGAGCGCTTTATAGGGATCGTTGGCACCCAGGAAGTATGCGTGGCGCACGAAGAAGCTTTCCTCGTTGTAGTCTGTGTCGATGAACCAGCAGGCGATGCCATCGGCTCCATCACTGCGCACCTCGCCGGTATTGGGATGGAACACATCCACCCCGTTGATCTTGACCTGTATCTGGCCGTCATCGGCGTCCAGGATGTCTATGTCCGGCTCGCCAAAGATCACGAACAGGTTGCCCTTGCCGGTGTTCTTGAGGTCATCGGCCATATGCAGGTCCGCGTTCATGCGGGCTTTGAGTATGGGCACCCGACCAAGCTTGTTCAGTTCCGCCGAATGGGCGTCATAGTTGAAGGCGCAGGCGATGAGCACATCATACCCGGCGTCGCCTGCCTCGCGGGCGGCGGCAACCAGATCGGCCCGCGATACGGAACCGAACTCCGGCCCGATGAGTATGGCGGCGCGTTTCTCAATGCCGGTTTCCTCACCGCCTTCGTAATAGCGGCCTTCGGCGCAGACATAATCACCCGGCCAGGGAACCAGGGTGCGGAAGTCGATCTTGTCCTCTTTGTGGGCCTGCTGGACTCCGGCGGTACGCAGGTTGTCCAGGATCATATCCACAAAGCTTTCCTGGCTTCCGGCCTGATCCGGGGCGGGCTTTAAGGGATCAATCAACTCGTCGTTCTCATCCACTCCCATGACCCGATGGGGCGAGAGGCTCTCCACGGTAAATGGCCCGGCCACACGAACTTTGGAGTTGTCCACATAGGGCTTGTCATAGAGGTATTCATAATCGGCCTTGGCCGCGATGGATGCGTCTATCTCCTTTTGCCGGGCTATGCGCTGCTCCCACCACTTGCCGTGCAGCTCGATAGCCTTTTCATCGCTCCAAAGGTCATAGGGGCTCTCTGGCAGGTTATCCAAGCTGTAGGAGCGGCCCAGTTCACCGTTCAGCTTTTTAAGGGTGTTAAGCTTCTTTTTATCAGTGTCCGCATTCTGAATGGCCTCAAACTGCTTGGCGGCCTTTTCCGGCCAAGGATCGCCGGGCTCGCGGGGTATCTCCCAATCTTCATAGGACGTACCCAGGGCTTGGTTGAGTTGCTCGCGCAAAGGCTCCAGAGTCTTTTGGAACTGCTCCCATATCACGTCAATTTCCGCGTTGTTGGCGATGGACTTGAGGGTGATATGGGGCACCCGCTCATAGACAAAGCCCTGGCGGATGTTCTCATAGGTAGGAGCGGAAATCGGTTCGGTGCGGGAAAGCTGGGCTTCCTTGACCTGACCTTCGCGGCTATCGGCCAAGGTGTAATAGGGATAACGAGCACCCATCACACGCGCCCTGGCCAGAGCCAAGGCCACTCGCGAGGTGTCTATGGTGATCCAGCGGCGGCCCCATTGCTCGGCCACATAGGCCGTGGTGCCTGAGCCACAGGTGGGGTCAAGAACCAAGTCGCCGGGGTCGGTGGTCATTAGGATGCAGCGTTGAATGACTTTTTCATTCGTTTGAACAACATATAACTTTCTATCATCAGTAAAGCCAGCAACACCTGTATCGGTCCAAACATTATTTATGGGTAACACTTTATAATCATCAAAATAGCGTCTATACCTTAGACCATTACCGACTTGAATTAGCCTGTTCGCTTTGAGAAGACGATACATCCCTTCTGTAGACGTTGACCAATATCTGTGCCCACTCTTATACTTTTTACCAAATGCATTTATTGGCTCAGAAAGGCTATAATGCGAGGACGTCATGTCGCTCGCAGCAAATATTTTTTCGTCTCCTATCCTTACAATTAACCTTGCGATATCATTACTAGTTAGTCTTCGCGACATTCCATTTTGTTCTTCTATGTAGCTGTAGCCTTTTGAGCCCACTATTCCAAATTGTTTCAGCTCATTCAATTGTCTATATTTTACACGATTAATATCCTTAGAAAACCACAACACCGTGTCATTAACTATAGGTAAAATTCCACGACCTTGCGTACTTGTTGTTACATATTGAATTAATGCGCAACAATTATTGTCACCGAAAATTTCGTCCAACAATACTCTAACACGGTGAACATTTTCATCACCAATCTGTACAAAAATAGAGCCGTTTTCAGTCAATAAGTCCCTTGAAAGGGTTAGCCGATCTCGCAAATAAGTAAGATACGAATGAATCCCATCCCGCCATGTATCCCTGAATGCCTTCACCTGTTCAGGCTCTCTTGTGATGTGATCGGCCTTACCATCTGAAACGGCTCGGCTGGTGGTGGACCACTGGAAATTGGAGTTGAACTTGATGCCATAGGGAGGGTCTATATAAATGCACTGCACTTTGCCTCTGAGGCCTTCGCGTTCAGCCAGGGAGGCCATGACTTGCAGGCTGTCGCCCAGGATCATGCGGTTGGTCCAGTTGGCCTCGTGCTGATAAAACTCGGTCTTGGCGGCCTCGTCGGGTATGCCGTTGAAGTCGGAGAACATGAACGGGGTGGGGTTGTCGTCCTCATCAGGCTGGTCGCTTATGCGCCGTAGGTCGTCAATCAAAACCTTGGGGTGGACCTTTTCCTGGATATACAGCGGCGGGGCCTGCACCACCAGGTCGGACCAGTCCTGCTCATCCTTGCCCCGCCAGACTAGCTGCGGGTCCAAATCGCGGTTGCGGCGCTCATAGGTCACCCGGATGGGGCTTTTTTCATCGTCGCCCATAACCGACTGATATTCGGCGGTGGGTATGTTGGTGCGCGAGGCTTCATCGTGGGTGAAGGTCTCTATTTTCTTTTTGGCCATGGTGCTTCCTCAATCCGCCGACCGGGCAATGACAGAATCTATCATCTTGTTGAACTCGGATTCCAGCTTAGCGGCGAACTCGGTTTCCAGCTCGTAAATGTCTGTGAACTCGGCAAAGGCCCAGCGTCCGTAGCTGCCTAGGTTGTTCACTCCCGGCACCCAATATGTGTCCATGGTTTGTTTTTTGACCTTGGCGTCTTCCTGGCGGCGGCCTTTTATCTCCACTATCAGGTTAAGCGGGTCTTCATGGCCATCATCCACCAGCACGATGAAGTCCGGGCGATATATGCGGTTCTCGGAGCCGTATCGGTAGGGCACGTCCAGACCCAGGTTGTGGTTCTTGACATATGCCTTTACCCGCTGGTGGGACTCGGCCACGCGGCAGAACTCGGCCTCCCAATCGCTGTCCAGAACCACGTAGTTTATGTGGCAGCAACGGGAATCGGTTGTCCAACGCTCCTCCTTGGAGGTGCTGAAATTGACATGGATGGTGGAGCCGGTGGGATTATACGGGTCCAGCACGGCCTTGATTGGGTTCTCGCCCTCAAGCTTGCTGGTTATGCCTGCGGTGATTCTCTCACAGGCCATATCGGCTAGCTCTTGATACATGAGCTGGGCCGGATAAGTGCCGCCCTTGCAGACCAGGTAATTGTCCAACCATTGTTTAGTGATTCGTTTTAACTGGCCGAACAGGTTAAGCTTGGGTTCCTCTCCCGCATCGCGCCATTTGGTATAGATCAACCGTTTGGTCAAATGGAAAATCAACGAGGATTTTCGCATATCGCCAAGGTGCTCCAAGGTAAGGTTGACGCCTTCGCCCACAATGCCCTCAACCAAAGTGTTGGACGGTCCCACCATATCCGGGCTTAGCTCCAGCACGGAATCTTCGTTGAACTCGGCGCTGAGTCTTTCATCCGGCAATTCCACCCGGTATCCCTGCACCCGTGGGAACCTGATTTCCAGGTGATCACGATCCGGGCGGACCGCCTTGACCTGCACAGTTTTGCGGGGCTTTTGCGGCGGAGCGACCACAGGCTTGGCCGTGAAGTCAAAGGGTATGCCCAAGATGTCGGCATACTCCACATTGAACAGGTCCTCGTCATTGAGATCGTATGACTGGCGGCGCAAGGCCCGGCCGATGACCTGCTCGCACAAGAGCTGGGTGCCAAAGGCGCGCACGCCAAGCACATGGGTGACGGTGTTGGCGTCCCAGCCCTCGGTGAGCATCGATACAGAGACCACGCAGCGTATGGACCCACCCAGGCGGTCTTCCTTGCCCACTGTGTTCATGACCTCGCGCAGCAGCTCCGAGTCCGAGATGTTTTCAGCTTGGCGGCGGTCTCCGGTGCGCTCGACAATTTCACGGCGGAAGCGCTCTATTTCATCGGAGGCCATGTTGCGGAACTTATCGTCCAAGGCGTCACCGGATTCAAGCTGCTCGCTGTCTATCAGCAATGTGTTGGGGCGGCCAAGCTGGTTGCCGTGGTCATCAAAGTTTCTGAACAGAGCCAAGCGCCCGTTCTCAAGGGTGCTCGATCCGTCATCGTTCTCACGATGAAAGCCGGAGATGTAATCATAAACCAGCTTTGAGGTGGAGGTGTTGTTGCAAACCACTATGAAGCAAGGCGGCACCGGGATATCGGCCTCCTGCCATAGCTTAAAAGTCGCCTCATAATGCCCGTAAAGGGCCTCAAGGGCGGTTTGGAGTTCAACCGGGATACTGAGAGGGTCCAGGGCTTTTGCCTTGCCTCTGCCCTTTTTAGGCATGTCCTTGGCGATGTGTTTCCATAGGTCCCGGAATATGGGCATCTGGTCACGTTTGATCAAGTTGTCGGCCACGGGCACCCGCGGCAGTTTGACGATCCCGCACTCTATGGAATCCATCAGGGAAAAATCACTCATGGTCCAAGGGAACAGGGTGCCTTCGGCATAGCCCGAGCCCTTGAGGAAAAACGGCGTGGCCGACAGATCAAGGACCCGGTTGAGGCCAAGCTTGCGCCCAACTATTTCAAGGCCGCTTATCCAAAGCCGTGCGGCCTCGTTGTTCTTCTGGGCCTCTGCCTTGTCATCGCCCTTGAGGGCTCCGGCATCATCCTCGCCCGGCTTTTCGCGGTAGCAATGGTGGGCCTCATCGTTAAGGGCCAGGATGTTTTTCATGCCCATCAGATCGGGCATGACCCGCTGGAGCATCTGCCCTTCGGTTTCAAGCGTGTTCAGAGGTTCGCCCCGCCCTTGCAACAGCGACCTGCCGCCCTTGGATATTTCCATGCGCTCGCGGAGCTTGAAGGCGTGGTAATTGGTAATGACGATCTTGGCCCGCTCCAGGTCGGCCAGCATGTCACCCGGCACCAACTCGCGGCTGGCGTAGTAACTGTCCGGGTCGTTGGGTTGCAATACCCTGAGCCGGTCACGGATGGTGATGCCCGGCGAAACTACCAAGAAGCCACGGGTGAATTTCTTGCTGCCAGGCCGCCGCACGGCGTTGATGGTCTGCCATGCTATGATCATGGCCATGACCGTGGTTTTGCCCGCACCTGTGGCCAGCTTCAAGGCCAGGCGCATGAGGTTTGGGTTGGCGTCGTTGTTGGCGTTGGTCAGGTGCTCCAGGAACTTCTTTCCTCGTTTACCA
The DNA here is from genome assembly GCA_963675675.1 of Desulfarculaceae bacterium. Lineage (GTDB taxonomy): Bacteria > Desulfobacterota > Desulfarculia > Desulfarculales > Desulfarculaceae > Dethiosulfatarculus. The sequence goes on along the minus strand of OY776512.1, from coordinate 2,960,784 downwards.
GCCTTAGGGGCCACCTCAGTAAGCCAGATAGCGGTTTCCACCGCCTCTACCTGGCAGAAAAAGGGTCTGATGCCGGAAAACTTATGATGCCGCCAATGCTTTAAAAGACGCTCGGTTTCCGGCGTGACTTGCCAGTCCTTTGAGTTGGGCCACTCCCGCCACTGATCAACCTGCCGTCGCAGATCATTTATGATGGATGTGGGATCGTATAGCTGAGCCTGGGTAGAGAGGCCTTTGCCTTCATCGAAAACCAGCGACTCTTGCTTGCCCTTACCCTTCTTGCCTTTGCGTTTGCGGGGCTTGGGTATGGGAGTGATGAAGTCGGCCCGCCGCCTGGATTCCATGATTTGCTGGGTCGGCTGGCCCTGGGCATCAAGCTCCCAATGTTGCTTAGGGTACTCGTATGGGGAATTGAGAATGGGATGTTCAAAGAATCGGTTTTCCATGTCAGGCAGTTTCTCCCGCTTGCCGCAGACGCATCACATACCAGCCGGAACACAGTTCTCCCGCGAATGGGGACATGGTCTGTGCGTAATCATGGTGTATGGGGCTGGCAGGTGAAGCGGTCTCAGTAATAGGCATATGAACCCCCCTTTGTGGTTTAGCCTATATTACACAATGGTTTGATGTCCAGTCTAAGTAGTAACCACAAATTGTGCTTGACCAGCTAGCCTGAGGCGGAATACATTGTAAATAGTGGGGAATTCTAATGAATAAACGTCCACGGTTGGCGATATCATTTCACTACAGGAGCAATTTTCCTTGGCTCTGGGTGCTATGCGGTATTTAACAATAACGTGTGATTGTGAAGTATTTTGAGCGAAGCTGAGGTTAATACTAGGGTTAGTATTCTATAAAATTATTGACTAAATTACTTGCAAGCTATGATTAAATATTTTGAGGATCAAGAAATCAAGCATACAGCGACAATGGTTGAGTATGGCGGGTGTTTCGCTTACTACAAGAATTCTTGACAATTCAAAAGCCCCATTTATCCCAACAAAATAAAGCCAAGGTTTGATGCGGGAAGAAAAACACTATGGAAACGGCTCGGATGGACCAGTTATTCGAAGATATTGTAGAGACAATACATGAATCTCTTTTGGTGCTGGATTCAGATCTGAAGGTTATCTTAGCAAACCGAAGTTTCTATGATTCATTCAAAGTAAAGCCTGAAGAGACTGTGGGGCGACTCATCTATGACTTGGGAAACAAACAGTGGGATATCCCCAAACTGCGGGAACTGTTGGAAACCATCCTTCCCGAAAAAACCAGCTTTGACAAATATGAGGTTGAACACGATTTTGCCACCATCGGCAGGTGCGTCATGCTGTTGAATGCCCGGCAGATTGAACAAGCGATAGGCAAGGAACGGATCATCCTCCTGGCCATCGAGGACATCACCGCGCGCAAGGAGATAGAAACCTTACTGAAGGATTCTGAAGAGCGCTACAGGCGCCTTTTTGAGACCGCAGATGACGGGATCTTGCTTCTCGAAAAACACGAATTGAAGATTCGCCATGCTAATCCAGCCATCACGGCAACGTTGGGCTATGCCAACGAGGATTGCATCGGGAAAGATTTAAGGGATATCGGTGTTTCGGATGATATTGGTACTGTTAATGAAATAATGCAGACATTGAACGAGCACGGCATTCTTTATTTCAAAGATTTTCCGATACAAAATAAGACTGGGCAAGTTGTCGATACCGATATTTATATGGTCGATAGAGCAAGTTTAGTTCAATGCAATATCCGTGACATCACTAAGCGCAAACAGATGGAAATTTCGCTATTGGAAAGTGAGGAGAGTTACCGTCTTCTCACCGAGAACTCTCTGACCGGAATTTACATCCACGTTGGAGGCCTTTTGAAATTCGTGAACACCCGCTTCGCGGAAATACTGGGTTACGCCCCGGAAGAAATGGTTGGCCACCAGTACTGGGACTTTGTCCATCCCGAGGACAGGGAAATGGTCAAGAACATCTCCCTGTCCAGAGCCAGAGGGGAGACGGCACCTCCTGAATACGAGTTCCGCCACCAGAGCAAGGATGGAGAAACCGTGTGGGTGCATAACTTGGCGTCCATCATTCAGTATCAAAGACAGGCCGCCAACATGGGCAACCTGACCCAAATCAATGACCGCAAGCAGGCCGAGAACGAAAAGAGAATCCTTGAAGCCCAGCTACAACAAGCCCAAAAACTGGAAAGCGTCGGAACCCTGGCTGGCGGTATCGCTCATGATTTTAACAATATTTTATCATCCGTAATAGGGTATACAGAATTGGCCCTTGATGATGTTGAAAAAGGAACACACCTGGAGGATAATCTTCAGGAGGTATATACAGCGGGAAAGCGGGCAAGAGATCTTGTCAAACAGATACTGACTTTTGCCCGGCAGACAGAGGAAGAGGTAAAGCCGATTCAGGTTGATTTAATCACCAAAGAGGTGCTTAAATTTATTCGCTCATCGCTGCCAACCACCATCGAAATCAAGCAGAACATTGAGAGTGACTCTTTGATTATGGGTAATTCCACACAGGTTCATCAAATACTGATGAATCTTTGCACCAATGCCGCCCATGCCATGAAAGATGACATCGGTGTTTTGGAAATCAGTTTGGGGGATGTGCAGATTGGTACCGGCTTTCCTTCTACTCCAGTAAACTTAAAAAAGGGAGATTATATAAAATTGTCCGTATCAGATACCGGCACCGGCATTTCGCCAAGTGTCATCGGGAAAATTTTTGACCCGTATTTCACCACCAAGAAAGTCGGTGAGGGCACAGGGATGGGTCTTTCACTGGTGCAGGGCATTGTCGAAAGCCATGGCGGAAAGATAACGGTAGATAGTAAATTAGGGAAAGGAACAACTTTTTCGATCTATTTGCCGGTAACCAAAAAACGTGATTTTTCTCGCCCATATGAGCAAAGTGATCTGCCAACCGGGACCGAGCGGATTCTGTTTGTTGACGATGAACTGCCTATTACCAAATTGGGCAGCGAGATTTTGGAACGGTTGGGATATCAGGTTACCACTCGAACCAGCAGTGTGGAGGCGTTAGAGTTGTTTAGACAAAAAACCAATGATTTTGACCTGGTCATCACGGATATGACGATGCCGAACATAACCGGCGATAAATTGGCGGTTGAGTTAATGAAAATCCGGCGTGATATCCCAGTGATACTGTGCACAGGGTACAGTAAAAAATTTTCTGATGAAAACGCTGGTGAAATCGGCATCAAGGCATTTGCGTATAAGCCGATTGTAAAGGCGGATCTGGCTAAAACAATCCGTAAAGTGCTTGATGAAGCTAAGGGCTCTGCTCATGCTTAGTTGCGGTATCCGAAAGAATCCAGCCGGATTGAAAACTTAAAGATACTGGATGTATGTTTGAGATCGTATAGAATTAAGCATCATAATCCTATCATTGCCTTTTGGAATAGGTCAGGAATTACAGATTCTTAATGTAGTATTGAAAGATGGTCAAGTGAAGACTAATGCAATGATCTTTGAGATATGTAGGAGTTGGGGGATTCACCATTTAGGTTAGATGTTGGAATTCTACCTTACTTAAAGATTCAATTGATATATTTTAAGCTAAATCTTTTAGAATTCAATTTTGTATCTTTCAGAGAGTATTTAAATGTTCATAAGGCTACATGAGGGTAAATAAAATTGCATATTATCTAATAGATTTCCAATTTGGAAATATGCAGAGATAGACCCAAATAATATTTAAGTTCCGCAATTTAGCCATAGTGCTCCATAAAACTTAGTGCCGATAACGCAAGCAGTAAGAACCCTACGCCTGCTATGCAGACAAGTAAGGTCCTGCGTTTTGCTGGACTGCGGTAAGTCTCTCTATCCAGCCAGGGCAATATGACTAATCCTGTTGCGAGCAGGCCTGGAATAACCGCAGAGCCCACCACTGTGGCAGGGCCCCGGAATATAGCCACCAGCTGATTAAGGAAAAGCACCCACCACTCGGGTTTGGGAACAAATGTCGAATCTGTTGGATCAGCCGGGTCGCCGAAAGATGCCGGCCATTGCCAGGCCGCCAAACCCAGCAGGATAGTGGTTATGCCCAGCAAAACCAGCCAGCGGTTCAGGATGTCAAGGGCGGATCGGTGGGGTAAGGGGCTACCGTCATGCTTCAGTGGTTCGCTAAGCCCCTTTTGATAAAGCACATACAAATGAAAGGCCACCAACGCGCTTAACATTAAAGGCAGAAAAAGGATATGCAATATATAAAAACGGTTAAGGGCTACGATCCCGGTGCGCGGTCCGCCTTGCAAAAGCTGGGCAATAAAATCACCCACCAAGGGCACCGATTGGATGATGCTGATGCGAACCTGGGTGGACCAGTAGCCTTTCTGATCCCAAGGCAAGAGATCTCCGGTGATCATGAAAGCGGGCAACAAAAGAAATACAAGGGCGCCGCTCACCCAGACCCATTGGCGCGGTGCTTTGTAGGCGGCTACCCAAATACCGCGCGCCATATGCACCAGAAGCACCACTAACAAAAGATTCCAGGCCCAATGATGCATGCCCCGAATCATCTCACCAAAGGGCAGCTTGTATATGGCGTAATCAAGGCTGTCATAGGCGGTGCCGGGCGCTGGTGTGTAATAGAGGGTCATGAAGACCCCGGTGGTGAACAATATCGTGATCAGGGCCAGGGCCAAAGATCCGCTGAAGCGGCTGAAGGTCAGGCCGTCGGCGCGTAAGTTGATGTCGCCAAGAGCCTGGAAGATGCGGTCCAGGCCAGTATCCTGCCATATGTTGTTTTGCGATGGAGCCATATAGCGCACTGGTGCAGCCTTTCAATTACCGCTTCCCGGCCCAGCAATCCAGGGCGGGGCCGGGAAACCGAGTAAAAAACTAACGTTCAAAGCTCAGGGTCATCACATCGGAGTCATAGGAGTCTTCATCACCAGAGTCGTCAAACAAGGCCATGGCGAAGCTGTACTTTTTACGCGTATTAAAGGCGGTGTCGTCATCGTGCCCGGTGTCAAGCTTGCGGTATAGCATCACAGTCCAGTCCGAGCCGTCATGTTTGCTCACTGCCTTGATGTCGCCCCGGGAGCCTCCCGGCTTTTTGGGCATGCGGAAGGTTATAACCGCGCCGTCCTTAAAAGTCGTGTAATCCTTAATCTCTACGGCATTCTCTGCCAAAAGGACACCGTTGGCGGTCAGCTTCTTGCCTGGAGCCAGCATCATGGCGGGTTTCTTTTTATCCTTGGTCTGGTTGCGTTTGTCTCCGCCGGAGCCGGCGTCACTCTTGCGGCCGCCTTTTTTCTTGCTGATCTTGGTGACCCAAGTATCGTCTGCGTGCTGCCAGGGGTCGGAGCGAGCGGCCTTCCAGTGCCATAGATCACCCTTCTGAGCCGCGCTGGTGGTGCCAAATTTGCCATCCGCTGCAGTTTTGCCCGGCGGAACATGGCAGACCACAGTGCATCCTTTGGTGGCGAACTTGTCTATACGCTCGATTTCAAACAAAAGCGCTATGCGGTCTTCATTGCCCTTAAGGTGTCTCCAGTTCTGACCGTCGTATTGCCAGGCCCCCTTGGCGATGCTTTTGGTGGGATCATTCCATTTGAACAGAAAATAGATATTCTCCCCATCATGCACCGCCTTGGTGATTACACTAGTCTTTTTGTTGGCAAATTTTTCTTTGCCCTCAAAGTGTACATTCAAGGCCGTGGCCTTATCCCAAGAGGCATCATCCAGGAGCTTGGGACCTGAATCCACCTTGGCCACGGTCAGAGTCATTTTAGACTCCGACCAAGCCGTTGCGCCTGCGAACAAGGCTAACCCCAGCAGGGCCGCTGCCACTAACAGCAATATTCGCCTCATAAATGCTCCTTTGGTTATACTGTTTTATTTCATGCGGTCATGTAGACCAGCAGATTGCCTTCTTCCACTTTATGTTCGAGCACGTTGAGGGGCCGGCTAGGTGGCCCGGCAACGGGCTGTCCGTTGATGTCGTAGCGACCGGAATGGCAGGGGCACAAAAAAGCGTTTTCCTCCTGACTCCAAACCACGTTGCAGGCCAAGTGGGTGCAGGTGGAGGAATAGACCGTGATTTTGCCTTCACCCTGGTTGCGGGCCCAGACAAATCCCCGCTGGGCCAGGGACTTCCAGCCGTCCTTGACCAGGAATTCATAGTCCAGCATCTGAACCTGATTCAGTTCCAGGTCATCCAGGCTACCCATTTCCAGCCAGCGGCCCTTGGTCTTGTTGAGGGCCGGTGCCAGCACGTAGCTGCCCAAGGTTGCTGCCCCGGTGATGGCTGCCATGCCGCACAGACCTAAAAATCTTAATATTTCACGTCGTTGTAGCTCCACTGGCGGGGTCATGATTGCTCCGTTAAACTGCCGTCTGCCTAAAGTGGCTAGATAAAGGCTAACAAAGCAAGTTGACCATAAGATTATTCCTAGATTACCGATTGGCAATATGGGGATTAACTATCTGGAGGACAAGCAGGCAGGAACAAGCTGAAGGAACTACCCGATCCAGGCCTGCTTTCGACATCCACCCGGCCGCCGTGAAGGTCGGCTATGGCCAGCACCAGGCTTAGCCCCAGGCCGTTGCCCGGGGTGGCGCGGCTAGCGTCGCATCTGAAGAATCGGTCAAATACCCGCGCAAGGTCCGGCTGGGGAATTCCGTTTCCAGTGTCGTTCACTCGGAGCAAGGCCCCCCTGCCTTGCCTGCCTACCGCCAAATTCACCCGACCTCCCTCGTGTGTGAATTTGATGGCGTTGTCCAGCAGGTTGGCAATCAAACGCTGCAGTCTGCTTTTGTCGCCTTGCACCAGCACTGGACCGTCTGGCGCTATGTAATCAAATTGCACCTTTTTATCCTCAGCAACCGGCTCAAAAAGTTCATAGGCCTCCATGGCCAGGCTGGCTAAATCCAGGGTGGTGGTCTTTAGTTCTGTGACTCCAGCGTTGGCCCTGGCGATCTCCAGCATGGTGTCTATTATGCCGACCAGACGGTCACATTCTTCCACCACCATGGCTGCCGCATGCTGCCAGTCCCGCTCATCTCCGCCATGGGTGAGCAATAGTTCCGCCTCGCCACGCAAACGGTTGAGGGGGCTTTTCAAATCATGGGCAATATTGCTGGTCACCTGGCTGAGCTCTTCGAATAAACGGTGTATCTGGGTCGACATTTCATTGAAGGCCTGCACCAGTCGCCTGATTTCGCGGCCTTCTCCGACCGGCGGCACCTGCTGGGCAAAATGCCCCCCGCCCACCATCTCTGCCGCGGCGGAAACCTGTTCCACACCCTGCATGACCTTGCGAATCAAAAGCCAGCAAAGCACCCCGCCGGTGACCAACATGGCGGCCCAAACCAGCAGAAATCCCCTGGAAAAGCTCATGAATAACTCATCTAGGGCGATGATGTGTACGATCTGCGCCACATGATCATCATTGAAGCGGCGGTAGATCACGCGGGCTTCCTTCCCGACACCCGGCAGGCTTACAGTTACTAAGGCATTTTCCCTTCTGGATAATGTGCTGATCAGGGTGGGGTCAAACCCCAACTCCTGCCAATGACGAGGGTCTGAATAAGCCAGGACATTTAATTTCGGCGATAATAATCGGAAAAAGACCTGGCTGACCCCGTGGGACTGGGCTTCTTGGCGGATGGATATTTTTAACGATTCCAGACCATGACGTCCCCAGAGTACCTCCACCTCCTTGGCTTCACTGGATAAAAAGCCATCCAAATCTCGTAATAGACCTGGGCTGATGCTCAGCCAGGCCAGAATAAAGATCAACAGGGAAGCAGCCGTGAAAAATACCGCGAAATAGATTGTGAGTCTGAAACTGAGTGAGCTTTTGCGTATCTTACTCAGTCTTGAGGACATAACCCACTCCCTTAATGGTATGGATCAGCTTGTTTTGAGCGCCTCGGTCCACCTTGCCGCGTAAACGGCAAACCCGGGCCTCGACCACATTGGTCTGGGGATCAAAGTTGTAGTCCCACACGTTTTCCATGATCATGGTTTTGCTTACTACCCGACCGCTGTTGCGCATTAAGTATTCCAAAAGCGCAAACTCTTTGGGTTGTAAATCTATGGGATTGCCTGCCCGCTCAACCTTTCTGCTAAGCAAATCCAAGCTTAGGTCGGCCACCTTTAGCCGGGTGGGCTCCCGCTGTCCGCTGGCCCGGCGCATAACCGCCTGTAGACGGGCCAGGAGTTCGGCAAAGGCGAAGGGTTTGGTAAGGTAATCATCAGCTCCGGTTTCCAGCCCCTTGATCCGGTCACCAAGCTCTCCTTTGGCCGAGAGTATGATTATGGGCAGATCATTGCCCCGGCCCCGGATCTCGGCGATCAGCGACATGCCATCCAAACCAGGCAGCATGAGGTCCACCACTGCGGCAGCGTAGTCCCGGTTAAGGGCCATATCCAGTCCTTCTCGGCCCTCCAAGGTGTGTTCGACCTGATATCCCGCCTCTCTAAGCCCCCGGGTGACAAAGGCTGCTGCCCTATTATCATCTTCCACCAGCAAAATCCTCACAGCACCACCTTTGAAAAAGGTAACTAATTACAAGTATGAACTAGGAATTGGATAAAGGCCAGGGGTGCACCAGTTTTTAGCTAAAGATGAAAAAACATGAACTCAATCCTGAGATAGGCATGCTTCGATCTAATATTCATGTAATCATAAACAGATGCGGCAAACAAATAAGCGGGAAGCTCTCTGAATCAAGGGAGCCTCCCTATTTATGCGCTAATTGGTTGCTTGCAATAGCGGCAGCTCCAATGATCTGAAGCAACGTGGTAACATTGCCAGGCAAAACAAGCCTCCTGCCGCAGACAGCAATGCTGCTGGTTCATAAACATTGACATGGATTTCAACTGGACGTTATTATGCAAAACGTGAGGGGGGACCGATGTGCAATCCCCGCCATCTTGGCTGATCTGAACCGCCCCGGTATTTCCGGAGAGGTATTTGTTTGAGTCAAGCCACCATGACCTGACTCTGTTTATCCTGATAATACATCTGTTCCAGCTCAATGGGTGGGATATTTCCAATGGGCCCCAGCAAGCGCCGGTTATTAAACCAATCCACCCAGGCCAGGGTGGCGAATTCCACGGCTTGACGATGTTTCCAGGGACCTTTTTTATTGATCACTTCAGTCTTGTATAATCCGATAACCGACTCCGCCATGGCGTTGTCATAGGCATCGCCCACGCTTCCCACACTTGGCTCAATACCGGCGTCAGCCAGGCGCTCGGTGTAGCGAATGGAAAGGTATTGCGATCCTTGATCCAGTGATGGACTAGATGACCAGTGTTCTGACGGGCAAAAATAGCCTGCTCCAAGGCGGTAAGGGGCAGGTCTGTTTTCAGGGAATTGGACAGGCACCAGCCCACTATCATGCGGGCGAAACCGTCGATCACAAAGGCCACATAGGCAAATCCCTGCCAGGTCGATACGTATGTCAAGTCCGAGATCCACAGCTCATTGGGACGGCTGGCTGTGAAGTTTCATCATCGGGTGTGGTGGTCTTGAACTTCTTGCCCCTGACAGCTCCAGATAAGCCCATATCGCGCATCAGACGTTCTACCGTGCAGCGGGCCACAATGATCTCTTCACGGTTCAATTGCAGCCATAACTTGCGAGCGCCATAGACCTGAAAGTTTTCATTCCACACCCGGAGTATCTCCACACGCAAATACACATCCCGCTTCACTCTGGGCGGCAGACGCTTCGGATTGGCCTCACGGGCCTTATACTCAAAATAAGTCGACGGGGCGATCGGCAAAGATGCGCAGATCGGCTCGACCCCGTGGATATGGCGGTGTCGGTCAATAAATGACACCATCACCTCGGTTTGCGGTCGAGCTCCGCCTGGGCGAAAAAAGCCGCCGCCTGACGCAGGATCTCGTTGGTCCTTTTCAGCTCGCGGACCTCGCGTTTGAGCTGCCTGAGCTCCTTACGCTCGGATGTCGTCAGACCTGCCCGCAGTCCCTGGTCTCGCTCAGATTGCCGGACCCATTTCCGAAGCGTTTCTGGTGTGCAGCCGATCTTGGATGCTATTGAGCTGATACATGTCCACTGGGAGCCGTGCTCCTCTTGATGCGCAAACACCATCCGTACCGCCCGTTCCTTCACCTCGTCTGAATATCTGATTCGTTTACTCATGACCCTATCCTCTCAGATAAAAGGGCCTCCGGTAAACCAGGGGCGGTTCAGCCTCAGGAAATAGATCGGGCCGAGTTTAACCAAGCGTAACAGGGGTCCAGAACAAATAAATGCACCAGCCCGCGGCCTATAACCGTGGGCCGGTGCACATGATTAATAAGCTTTGAACAGCCAACCCAATCAGCTTACTTTTTCCAGTAGCGCTCCGGCGGGAAAAAGGTTTTTTCCGTCCCCTCTATGGGCCAGTGATTTTGCAGGCCATGCTCTTTTTGCATCCTCACCCAGAATGTCCTGGGGATGGCGTTTTCCATTTCCTTGGCTATCTCCGGCAGTTCGGCGCACAGATTGCGCTTTTCCGCCGGATCGTTTTCCTGGTCATACAACTCATTGGGAGCGTTATCGCGGTATATGAAGCTGTATTTTTCATTGCGCAGACAGCGGTCCTGGATGTTGAAGAAACCGCTGACCACAAAATCATAGATCTTGTCACGTTCTCCGTTTATGAGGGGTAGCAGGCTCTCCCCCTGCATATAGCGGTTTTCTTTTTCCAGAGAGAGCAGGCTCAGGATGGTAGGCGCTATATCGACGGTCTGTGCCAGGGAGGAGATGCGTTTGCCTGCATGCTCCTTTTGGGGGAAACGCACCATCAGGGGAATCTTCAATAGCTCGTTGTATAGATTGCGAGCGTCTTTTAGCATAATTCCATGCTCGGAAAACGGGTGCCCGTGGTCGGCCAGAAAAATGATATAGGTGTCATCCAAAAGCCCCATCTGTTCGATGGAATCCAACAAGCGGCCTATCTCATGATCCACATGGGACACCACCCCGGCGTACATGGCCTTGGTGTATTTAAGCTCTTGCGGGGTCATCCAGTCGGAGGGCCCGCCTTTGGGATTGATGATCTCCGCGCCATCATAGTCAGGGTCGGTGTACATGGTGTTATAGGGCTCCGGCGGCAGCCAAGGCTCATGGGGATCGAAAAAGTCCACATGCAGGAAGAAGGGGCGTCCGGTGGTTTTGGCCTGTTGCAGCCAATTGACCGCACTGCGTCGCACTTGGGCGGCATAGCGCTCTTCGGGGTTTCTCCAATCAATCAGGGACAGGTTGCGGAGATACTGATCCAGCAGACGGTAGGCCACGGTATCGTATATGGCCGGTTTGCTGTATTTTTTTAGATCAAATTTATTGGGTCCCACATTCCAGGCGTCGGATTCCTGGCCGCGTATCCAATCAAAGCAATGAAAGCCGCGGTGATAGTTCATGTTGGGCTTGGCCAGGTGATAGGTGTCAGTAATCAGCCCGTTAACATATCCGTGCTCATCCAGGATCTCGGCCAAAGTGACATCCTGGGGAACCAGACCCTGCCAGAACCGGTTGGTCAGTGTGTAGTTGCCCGTAAAAAGCGCGGTGCGCACCGGAAGGGTGGGAAGCCCTTCCGGGTATGCGTTTTCAAAAACCACGCTTTGACTGGCCAGCGAATTCAGGTTAGGGGTTTTTATCCAATCGTTTCCCAGCGCACCGATATGGTCATAACGTAGACTGTCGCTCATGATCATTATGATGTTTTTCATGTTCCAACCTCTTTTATCAATCAGGCGGTGAATTCACTATTGCCCTATTTAGATGAGCCGCTCAGGCCGGCCGTTGTCTTCTTTTAGTTTGGTAGGTTTTATAAATGGTCACTCCCAGCACCAAAATTCCCAGCAGAATAAAGACCAGGCTAATGGGGTGGGTGAAAAAGACGGCGAAATCATAATCGGCAATCAAAAGCGCCTTGCGCAGATTGGATTCCAGTTTTGACTGTAAAATGAGCGCTATGACCAGCGGCGGAACCGGGAAATTATACTTGCGCATAAAAAATCCGATTATGCCGAATATCATCATGATCAATACGTCAAAAAGATTCGTGGAAAGCGCGTAGGTGCCGATTGTGCTTATGATGAAAATCACCGGATACACAATACTGGCGGGGATATGAGTAATGAGGCGTCCTATTTTTTCGGCCAAAAAGAATCCGGTGCAGAAATAGATGATTATGGCCAGGATGCCGGAGGCGAAAATTCCGTATACCAAAGGGGCGTCCTCCACAAATATGCGCGGTCCCAGCTCGAGGCCGTGAATCAGGAAAACTCCCATCATCAAGGCCACATCTGTGCTGCCGGGAACCCCCAGGGTGAGGAGCGGCATCATGTTGGCGCCGCAAACCGCGTTATTGGAGGCCTCTGCGGCGGCGATGCCCTCCAGAGCGCCCTTGCCGAATTTTTCCGGATTCTTGGAAAAGTTTTTTGCCTGGCCATAGCTGATCCACGGCGCAACCGCCGCACCCAAACCGGGCAGAACCCCGATGACCTGGCCCACTAAAAAGGCGCCAAAGGTGGTGGGCAGTATCTGTTTGAATTCCTTCATGGTCAATCGGTTATCCGTGGGAGAGGATGAGGGTTTGATTATGGGGGCGCTGCCCGAGTCTACTCTCCCATACACCTGGTTCACCTTCATCAGAATTTCAGACAGGATGAACACACCGATGAGGACCGGCACCACATCGATCCCTTTTTCCAGCTCAATCAGGCCGAAGGAAAAGCGGGGGGTTACAACTATGGGGTCCAGGCCGATGGTGGCTATCAAAAGCCCTGCCAAAGCTGCGATCAGGCCCTTTATGGCGGACTCTCCGGTGATGGTGCCGATGACCATCAATGAGAAGAAAATTACCGAAGTCATTTCGATGGGGCCGAATTTCCATACGAACTGCGCTAGATAAACCGTGCCGAATATCAATATGAGGTCGCTCATAAAATCACCGAGGGCGGAAGCCACTGCGGCGGTTTTCAGGGCCTTGCCCTGCTTGCCTTGCAGGGTGAGCGGATATCCGTCCATCTGGGTGCAGGCGGCGGCCTCGCATCCTGGCGTATTCATCAAGATGGCTGGTATGGAGCCGCCGTAGCTGCCCCCTTTATGTATGCAATACATAGCGGCGATGGCTTGCAGCGGAGTCATATAAAATGAAAAGGGGATCACCAGAGCCAGTCCCACCGTGCTGGTAAGCCCCGGCACCGCCGCCAGCAATATGCCACTGAGGGTGCTGAGTATCACAATCGCGATCATTAAAGGATCGCTGAGCATTATCCATAAAGCGCTGGAAAAGTTGCTCAATTGTTCCATTTCTACAAGACTCCTCAGTAAATCAATGCTTCAAACAGCGGAGAAAGCAGACCCTTGGGCATCATCAGGTTCATTACCCTGGCGAAAAACACATAGAGCACTAATACAACCGCGATTGATATCAAGGTGAGTTTGAAATTGATCTTTTCGCCATACAGTTTCATAAGGCAGATCAGGGCCAAAATGGAAGGAACCACGTAGCCCAGGTATTGTATGGCCGCCACATAGACAAAGGCCAGGAGCATCACCAGAAAGGTGGCCCGCTGGTACTGCTTTTCGGCGTGCACCGGTTTTGGTTTATTCCAGCCGGATATGGTGAGCAACACCCCCAGAATTGCAAGCCCTATCGTTGTATATTGGGGGAAAAACCTGGGCCCCACCAGGCCAAGGTCAACCACCTCTATCTGATTCGGGATCAGAATGAAGTAGGTTATCAAACAAAATGCCAGCAGGCTCAAGCCGATATAACGGTCGATTCTCATAGCGGCGTCTCTACGCGAATAGGCTTTTATTGATCAGCCGGCCCGGGAAAGCGGGAGACTTTCCCGAGCCGGTGCGGCCACCGATTATTAAAGCGGAAACCGTTCCCAGTTATGGACTACTTGGCCAATTTCAGATCTTCGGCCAGCTTCTTGTACATTTGATCCTGCTTTTTAATCTGCTTGAGGGTCTCTTCCGGATCCCAGTTCAGCATCTGGAAATGCAGGCCGTTGACGATCCTTTTATAGGCCTTGTGCTGCACGGCCTTGGCAAAGGCGTCGTACAATATCTTGATTTTCCAGTCCGGGGTTTTGGCGGGAGCGGCTATGGAGTTGAAACCAACCGCGTTGACCACGTTATAGCCCAGCTCGTTCACCGTGGGGACGTCCGGCAGCATCTCGTCGCGCACCGGGAATGATACAGCCAGCACCCTGATTTTATCGGACACCGCGGGGGTCAGGAAGGTGGCAAAGAAACCGACATCCACATGCCCGCCCGCAGTGGTGTTGCGAGCCGTGACCCCGCCGTCGCTGGGCACGTCCACCATTTGTATGCCAGCTTCTTTCATAAGGCTAAGGGCGTTAATGTGATGCTCGCCACCGACTCCGGTATGGGTGAATTTAAGCTTTCTGGGGTTCTTTTTGGCGAACTCCACCAGATCCTTCAAGGTCTTGAAGGGTGAATCCTTGGGCACCGCGATACAGGATGAATAGCGCAGAAGTCCGATGATCGGCCTGAAGTCGCCGAAAGTGTCAATGGGCAGCTTCCTGATATGGCGCTGGAAGATGTATTCCGGTCCGCCCCACGCCATCAGCAGGGTATAGCCGTCGGGTTTCTGGGAAGCGACGTATTTCGGGCCCACCAGACCGCCGGCGCCGGGTTTGTTAACCACGATGGCGGGCTGGTTGTTAAGCAGTTCAGTTACGCAGCTGGCGATGGCCCGCGCGGGCACATCGGTGCCGCCGCCGGGCCCAAAGGGAACTACCAGATATACGGGTTTGGTGGGGAAGTTCTCATTCGCCGCCATGGCGGTCCCGGATGCTATCAGTAATGAAACCAATAAAACAATCACCAGCATCAAACTTAATTTTACTTTTTGGGGCATTTTTCACTCCTTTTGTCCGACGGCAACACTATCTGCCGCCATCTTTTCTGGTTATCGTTACGTTTAAAGTGAATGCTTTAACTAGCTAAATACCAAAGAAACATTGAGCCAAAAATTTTACGGATCCCGCCGGAGACACTTGGCAGCTTAGCCTTCCGGAAGCACCAGGTCCGCGGCACCGGCTTTTGATGTCTTCAATTCGGGAGCCATGCGCTCCATGATTTCCATCACGATGGCGGCTAGCTTGATTTTTTCTTTGATCAGGTTGCAGTGCCAGTCCTCAGTCACCCATGGTTTGTAGATGTCTGCTTCAGATGTGCCAGGCTCGAATTTAAAGTAACAAGGGGAGGCGATACGCGCGATCTCCGGTGCTTCATAAGCCCGGAAGTTGCCGCCAAAACCATCGACAATGGAGATATACACATCCAGCGGCATATCCACGGTTTTGCGGATGCCGCCCAATATCGGCAGGCTTACATCGGAAGAGGGGTTGAATGAATTGGCACCCATGGATTCCAGAAGCGATGCGCCGGCCGGGGAGCAATACCCGCCAAACACCGAAAACTTCAGCACCGTGTTGACCGGGATGAAACCCTCTTCCCGCATTTTGTTCAGTAGAAACAACACGCCTTCGTCATAGACCAGAAAAGCGCGGTGTCCGGCCTCGATGCAGCGCATTATATCGGCCAGGTGATAAGACATATGATCCGAACCGCGCAGCCTGAAGCCGTTCATGGAGCCTTCGGGGGTAGCCATCTCCTTGGCGCCCACATCCCAGCCTTTGCGGTGGCCCACAGTCATGACCACCTCTATGCCGTTATCGCGGCCCATTTGAGCCATGTCCTTGAGCTCGCTGAAATCACAGTAGGTGGCTCCGCCCACAGCGGCAATGGCGCGATGCACCACAACTTCCCGCTTCTTGCTTTCTTGCAGCATGGCTGCAAAGGTGGAGGCTCTTTCTACCCCTGCTATTTCTATGCGGTAGTTTGCTCCATCCTGAAAAGCCTTGGCCGAGGTGGGCAGGTCATATGCATCCCTGCCCGGTATGCCTTGCTTCTCCATGAAATCCCGTATTTTTTTCATTACTTCAGCCATTGTATTCACCCGTTACTCCAAGAAACTAAAATTATAAGGCGCGGCTTATAAGCTCTCTGGTCTTGCATGATTCACTGCGATGCGAAACATGATGTGCTGTAGTTGATATTCATTGAATTACTTTAGTCACATAATATGTGACATAGAAACTTTATATGTGACATAATTAATAGCACAGTATTTTGGACCCGGTCAAGCTTTTTTGACTTTCGTTCCGTCAGCAATTCGGGGCTTAAAATGCCACTGTCGGGAATTGGGTTGATTTTCCGTACGAATGAAGCAAAAAGTTTGCGGAAATCAATTCTCCGCCTCTATAAACCTCTGTTGAAATTAATTAATGCGCCGGATTCATCAAAACAAAGAGTTTCTGGTTCGCTTAGAATTTTAATAGCCGGATTGCTCTTCAGGCTCTCCAGTAAGGCGCCGGAGACCGCTATCCGGTCCAGCTTGGCTGTGTTTTGGATATAGGCAACTTTCAGCTTACGGCCTCCCCTGGGGCTTGCCATATGAAACGCGGCTTGCAACACAGAGCGGTCATCCGGGCAAACGCAGGGAATCCGGCCTTGTTGTGGGGAAAGAGAGGTGATTGCATTATCAGCGGTCGCCAATAGATTAATGGAGTCGGCCACTTTTTTGGTGGTCAGGTCGGCCAGACCAATACCGCAGGCGTTCCCATGGGATTCTGCAGTAAGCCCAAGCACCACCAGGCATTTTATTTTTGGGTGTTGAGGCTCTTTTTGCCCCATCACCCCAATGCGGCCCACAACTTTGGTGTCCATGCCGGTGCCGGAGATGTTCTTGCCGATTTCGCCCACCAGCAGCACATCCAACTCATCAAAGGGAAGCTTTATGCTGCGCTTTTTGGCCCAGGCCAGAAGCCGCATTTCGGATTGTATGATTTTTTCGGGCGGCATCATTTCAATGTGGGCGGTGCGCCCCCGCCAATTCTCCACAATCCCCAGGCCTCCGAATACCGGCAGCCGTTCAAGCAGATATGAGGCGTAGGCCATTAATGTCTGGGGATGCCCGGTTTCGGCTGCCCGGCCATGGACCGCTTGTGCGCCTGCATGTCCTCCCAGGCCGATGGCCATCATTTTGCATAAGCCGCTTTCTATCTCGCCTTCAAAATCCGTGTGGGGTTTTATGCGGTTGACTATTAAAAGGCTGTCAACCTGGATGGCTCTTTGGTGGCAGAAAACCGGGCTTCCATCTGGCAAGCAACCCAGTTGGACCAGTTCGGCGCTTTGGGATATGGGGCAGCCGACAGACTGTTCAGTGATGCCGAGCCCAGCCAAAACTTCCCTTTGGCCCTTCATATCACCGCCGCCATGGCTGCCCATTGACGGTATGAGCTCCGGTTTGCCTCCGGCGGCCTTTATCTCACCTGCCAAGGCATGCAGTATTTGTACAATGCGGTTTATGCCCCGGCTGCCCACGGTGATGCCCACGGTGCGCCCCTCCAGGCTGCCCAGATCCGGGACAGATTTCAGCGCATGGGCAGCGGCTCCGCCCGCATCCTCAATCTGTTCGCTCTCAAGGTTCTGCTGGATGCGGTAATAGTTCTGCCATGAGCCCTTTTCCAGACGGGTTTCCATGACTCTTCACCCAAAGATAAAAGGTTTTGTGTTTAGAGCCTGCATATATATGATTGGGCCTGCTTGGGGCCGTCCAGCTCAAGGCTCAGTATGGTCAGCCGGTTAATAATCAAGGGCTGAAAGCACCAGCTCTGTAAGATCGATCACCTTGAGGGGCAATTTCTGTCTGACCGCCGCCCCGGACATGGTGCGCACGCACTGCTGACAGGTGGTGACGATGGTCTCCGCTCCGGTTTCCATGGCCATTTCAAGTTTTTTACCGGCCAGCCTGCGCGACAATTCCGCATTGTTCATTTCAAGATTGCCTCCCCCGCCGCAGCAGCAGGAAAGCTCCTTTGTCTTTTCCATCTCCAAAAGGGTTACGCCGGGTATGGCCCGCAATATGTTTCTGGGGGTTTCAAAATCCCCCCCGTGGCGGCCAAGGTCGCAGGGATCATGATAGGTGACTTTCAGTTCCGGCATGGGTTTGAGGCGCACGCGCCCCTCACTTATCAAAAGATCCATGTACTGGCTGGAATGGTATAGCGGAATTTCGGTTTGGTAGTGGGTTTTCCACATACGCAGGCAGGACGGGCATGAAAACACTATGCTTTGCGGCTTTAATTCCTCCACCAGCCTTTGGTTGTGTTCTATCAAACCCTCCAGTTCGCCATTCATGCCCGCGGCCAGCAATGGAAACCCGCAGCACCATTCCTGGCCCCCGATTACGCTGTGGCTCACTCCCGCCCGGCTGAAAATATTCACCAGGGTTTGGGGTATGACCTGCACCGAAGGGAAAAACGCCCCCACGCAGCCAACGAAGAATAATGCTTCAGCGCCTGGCTGGGGATTCTGTGTGGCATCTTCACCGAATATATCCTCAAGCCATTCAGCCCGCTCGGTATTGTCTTCCCGGGCGATATTGTGTTCATCCCGGATCGCATTGGCCATTCGCATGGATGAGTCCGCAGGGCCCATGCCTTCAGCCAGCTTTCGGCGTATGTCCAGCACGGTGCGGTCAGGGGAGACTCCGCCGGGGCAAACCGCATGGCAGGCCCCGCACAAAAGGCAATTTGCAAAGGTGCCCTGTACGCCGGCACTGGGCTCCAGACGGCCATCCGCCAGAGCTTTGGCGAGTTGGACCTTACCCCTTGGCGCTGATTTTTCGGTCAGCTGATCCAGATAAACCGGGCAGTGGGCCAGGCAAAGACCGCATTTTACGCAGCGGTTCAACTCCAGCGTGGAACAAGCATCGGTCATTGGTTTCACCATTTAGCATCATGATCCGTCTTTAAAAGCCGGATGGTAAATTGTTCGGCAGTCGGATCAGATGTCCTGGGTGAGGAAACTGCCGGGGTTTATGATATTCAAGGGATCAAACACCGCCTTGATCCTGCGCATCAGGTCTATTTCCCTGTCACTGCACACCATCTTCATATATTTGGATTTACCAAGGCCGATGCCGTGCTCTCCGGAGAGGGTGCCCCCCATGGCTATGACCGATTCGTACATCTCCCGGATGAAATCCTCCACCCGGCTCATTTCCTTTTCGTCATTGACGTCGGTCATTATTTCGGGATGCAAATTGCCGTCCCCGGCATGGGCCACCACGCCCACCCGAACTTGGTGTTTTTCACGCAGCCGCTCGATTACCTGTATTATTTCAGGCAGTTTATCCACCGGCACCACAGCATCTTCGGTCAGAACGTTGGGGGCGACCTTGCACAGTGCGCCCGTGTATGAATACCTGGCCTCCCACAGGGCCTCGGCCTCTTGGGGATCCGAAGCCCGCTCCACCTTTACCGCGCCGGTTTTCCAGCACAGTTTTTCCAGTTGCTCGCTCTGCTCCAATATGGCGCTTTCCGGGCCATCCACCTCTATCATCAAAAGGCTTTCCAAACCCGCCGGCAGTTTGAGCCGGGTGCCGTCGCCCAAAAGATCCAAGATGACCTTGTCCATCAGGTCCAGGGTTGCGGGCAGGGTGCCGTCCGTCAGGCTCATGATCTTGGAAACCGTGCCGGCCGCTGCTTTCCGGGATGCGAAGCAAGCTAAGATAGTTGCGCTCGCCGGCGGTTTCGGTATCAGGCGCAATGTAATTTCGCTCAACACGCCAAGGGTGCCTTCGGAGCCGCATATCAGGCCGGTAAGATCATAGCCGGATACGTTCTTGGCGGTGCGGCCGCCGGTGCGGATAATTTGGCCATCAGCCAGGACCATCTCGGTCCCCAAAAGATAATCCCTGGTCACCCCGTATTTAACCGCCCTGGGCCCTCCTGCGTTCAAGGCAACATTGCCGCCGATGGTGCAGATGGATTTGCTGGCAGGATCGGGGGGGTAAAAAAGGTTGTGCCGCTGCGCGGGCTTTTGCAGGTCCGCGTTTATCACACCGGGCTGCACCACAGCCAGGCGGTTTTGCGGGTCCAGTTCCAAAATACGGTTCATCCTGCTTAGGCATATGATGATACCGCCTTTTCGGGCGACAGAACTGCCGCAGAGATTGGTCCCGGCGCCTCTGGGCACAACTGGGATAACCTCCTGGCTGGCCAGTTTCAAAACCCGGGATATCTGCTCCTTATTACGGGGCAAAACCACGGCCAGGGGTCTGAATTCCCTTACAAAGGCGTCGTAGCTGTAAGAGATGAGGTCTTCGGGCTCACTTAACAGCCCGTCTTCCCCAAAAATCACCTCTAGTTCGGCTAGCAGTTTTTTGTCGGCATCTTTTGGCATCAGCAAAGCCTTGATGGTTGTGTGATGAAATCACAGCTAATGTTTTTTGGTAACGATATCAGTCAGCCAGGGGAATCCGAGCGGGGCATCCCCGGCGGCTTGCCTTTTTGGGTAATGGGCGCTTCTCCGGCATGGCGTAAATATGGGCCCCGGGTTACGCCTTGGGCATGCCGAGCATCTCCGATAACTTCGAGCAGGTCTGCATAATCTCTGAAGCCATCTCCGCGGTGGCTTCATCAGTCATGCGCGCCGCGGGCCCGGCAATGCTTATTGCATATTTGGGAAAACCCTTGTGGTTGAATACCGGCGCGGCAACACATCTTAGACCGGAGGCCAATTCCTCGTTATCCACCGAGTAGCCTTTTCCCCTGATGAGTTTCAATTCATTGGTCAGGCAGTCCTTATCCGTGATAGTCAAGGGGGTGAAAGCCTTTAGTTCCACCTTGTCCAGGTATAATTCAAGTTCGGTGGGAGGTAAAAAAGCCAATATCGCCTTGCCCAGGCCGGTGCAGTAAGCCGGTGCGCTGCTGCCAACATTCAAATCCAAACGCAGCATTTCCTGGCTTTCTATCTTGTCGATGTGAATGATATTCTGGCCGGTCCATTCGCCCAGATTCACGGTTTCCTTGAATCTGACAAGTTTCTGGAGCATCAAAGGGCGCGCCATGCTGAGCACATTTAGGCTGTCGGAAAATTTCAGCCCCAACTCCAGCAGCTTATAGGTCAGGCGGTAGCGGGAATCTTCGTCTTGCTCAACGTAGCCCAGTTCTTTGAGCGTGGCCAGGTAGCGGTGGGCGTTGGCCCGGTTGAGGCCGAGTTGCTTGGCGGCGCCGCTGACTTTCATGGCGCCATTTTCGGATAATAGCTCCAGAACCCGCAGGGCCTTTTCAATGGTGGCGATATAGTAGTATTTGCCTGATTCTTTTGGGGACAATTTGATTGCTCCTTCAGATTATACGTCGCATATAAATTGACGTATAGACTTATTAAGTGACATTATATATCTCAATCCTTTTTTAGGTCAAGGGATTTCAGGTCATATTGATACCAATGGGCCTACAGTTATTTGGCTTGAGCGGCAATGCATTATTTCAGACAGTCTGTCTCATAACCCATTTGGCCTCGGACCAGATATTACCAAAAGGTTCATCCCAATAGCCATTTCCGATTGATTAGATTATTGCCAGGCAGCTGGAGCGCCTCAGGCGGGGAATATATGGTGACTTAAAGCTTGGGGCCCAGGCCGCACGTCACCGCCAGGGATCCAGGCCGGGAAAAGCACAAAGAGCAAACCGCGCAAAGGGCAGGGCATGGGAATAATTGAACCGGGTGGCCCTATACCGGACCGAAACCATGGAAGCGGCCTAAAAGAACCTGCCCAAAAAACCTCGGAAAACGGGTGCGCTTTCCCATGACGCTGCCGCCATCAAACTCTTGCCCCTTGTCATGATGGATATTAGCGCCAAACGGATAATGTCCAAAGAGGCTGCAAGGAGAGTCTGGATAGAGTCTGATCAATAATCCTTAGGCGGAATTTTTTACTTCTGTTTTTAGTTTTGATTTTCATGAAAGCTAATCTTTTGAGTTGTCAGGGCTGAATTTTGATTAATTGAGCACTGAAAACAGGCCCTGCAGGGCTGATTTTCATCACATGCCGGTTCCTTAACTTTATTATATTTATTCTGATTAAGTGGTGTCATAAACTGGCTATTTAATTCACAGTAACATGTTAAAAAGTATATATATACCATCGCAAATAATTAATACATATTAAGCCAAATATGGACATTTTGTAAGAATAAAATTTCAACCATACTTAATGTATCTGTATCAAAGCGAGCATTTTAAAAAATCAAGACTTCTTAATGTAGTGTAGAAAAGGTCAATTGAGGACTAATGCAATAAATCTTAAGCATAACGGCAGTACCCAGAGTGAGCGGCTGGTTAAGGATTACTCACAAATTGATATGTTTTGTAAAGGCAAACGGGTCAATATGGCATTGGTAGATATTTTTCAGTTATTAATTGAAGATTATTGGGCAAATATTCAACAAAGGAAATCTTTAATTGGTTTGTCTGAAGCATGTGATTGGTATAACTCGCTAATTCATCTTAAGAACTATTCATACGAAAGGAACATTACTGGTGCCACCTCTCGCTATAAAGAAATAGCAAATCTAGTTTTGGAGCCTTTAAGAAATAGAGAGAGGTGGGCAGCGAATCTAGAGGAAACTATTTGGGACAATTTTAAGACACACTGCTTGAATCGAGAAATAAAATTCAATGACAAAGTTGATCCATTAAAGCCATCATCAGGCACTAAAAAAAGTCTTGAAAAATTTGCATGGGATAAATCGAATGGAATAAATTATACAGTAACTATTTGGGCATTCAATAAAATATTCGATAACAACTTGTTGGAAGCACATCGCCAATTAAAAACTGTATGGGGAATAGGTAATAAGATAGCGTCGTTTTATCTTCGAGATGTTTTCTGGTTGAGTAGCAATCTAAATCCATCTAAAACATTCACAGAAAAGTTAGATAATCTACATTTAATTCAGCCAATTGATATATGGATTGAAAGAGCAGCAAGTGCTTTAGGATGTAATAAAAAATCAAAAGAAGACATAGCGAAATATATTATCTCATTTGAACAAGATATGGGATTACCACCAGGTGGTGCCAATATTGGATTTTGGATGCTAGGTAGCAACTATCTTCAAAATAAAGATGACTATATTACCGTTGTTAAGTCATTCAAGAATCCACATATTCAAATAAACGAAGGAGCCTTAGATATCGCAGATTATTTTGTGTCTTACTATGGCCAATTTGGTAAACTTCTAAGGAAATATTTGGTATAGCATCGTTTTATGCGTTTTCTTACCGGAGTTAAGAAATCTATAAAATAGGCATTTCTGTATGTGAGAGATTAATCCAACCTTTACTTTTGAATAACTTAGAATAGTCAATATTACGAAAGAAATATTGGCAATATGTGAGGTCCATAAACTAAGAAATACTTAATGTAATGTTCATTTTGATTGGGCTTGTAAATTGATTCAATAAGGTTGAGTTTTAGCTAGACTACATAATTTCGGCATAGGTGAATAAAAACAAACCTCACTGCATAACCTATTGTTTTCGAGAATGAGATGAAATACGCTGTCCTTGATAACACTAAAAGAAACCGTAATATTGGCACCGCAAAACAAGGCTATGGTAGGAATAACAAGTTTTCTATTCCACAACCTTATGATACTGGATTGTATTTCTATGAACGACTTCAAGGTATCAGCATTGAGACCATTAAGGTACATGGTAAGAACATAACAGTAATACTTGAAGACCTGAATAAAGACTTCTATTACTCATTTTCACCAGAAGAGGCTCAACAAATACTAAACAACCTACCTGAAGAGGATCTCATTGGTTTGGGTTATCTGATCTTTAGGCAGCCTAAAAGAAAAGAGCTTATATTATCTAGAGCTTGGGGCAGGTTAATTTATTCCTTTGAGTTCCAAAATGTCCGCTTGCCTGCGATAATAATGGAAGCAATTGAAAATACCGTCACTTTATCTTTTCCTAAAAAGCAGTCTGTAGAACTAAACCTGGAATTCGAGCTGCTAAAGAGCGTTCCTTTGGAGTCTGCCACCGACTGCTCACCCAAAGGAACGCTATCCAAAGCCATCTGGGAAGCCTCCAATGCACAGTTTCCAACCGATGCTGAACCGAAACCAACACGGGATTCTTTCATCCTGGTTAACAGGTAATGTATGTCTGCAAAGTCCAGGCAGAATATGGTCGGCCTCATAACTATGTTGCAGATGTCGGTTGCTGCAATCATCATCAAATCGTTTTGTGTTTTCTGAGCATGAAAAGGAGCCGTTCCATCAGGAAGGTCAGATTTCATGGTCGGTACGATAATGACGTTATCAGCGAACCTCTTAAGCTCTATTTGGCCAAGAGCATCTATCCTTATCGGTCAATCGGGTGGTTTTCCGAATCAACCAAAGCGAGCTTGGGCTTCTGGCTCTTTGTGTTTTTGCGAAGGGCTCGCAGGCAATCCTTATATGCGACGTTCAATTCAGAGTTTGAGATTGACAGGTTATCAGCGACCATTTCAATCAGGCGGAGTGCCCAGATATTGGGCCGGTGATCGGATTCGCAACTCATGACATGCCTCCATATGGTGGTGTGGATTGATGATGCATAAAAAATGCAACTGACAATTGGGTACTGACCTTGGAGCAATACTCCCTGTGCAGCGGGCATAGGTGCACAATAAGGCAGGCATGGCCCATAGCCCTGGTGTGCGTTCTCAAAATGCCTGCCCGCATTTTGCTTCCAGCTATGCGTTAATGAAAAAAAGAAAGAGTTGGCTGCCTGATGATGGCGATATCACCAGGTAGCCAACTCAAAAGGATCTTTTCGTAAGCTTTAGGCCTACTCGTTCGAAAAGACCATCAAGACGGGTGGCCATTTTGAAACCTGGCCCACTATAGAGTGCTAAATCCTAAAAGTCAAGACGTATAAAATCAGTTATATTAATATTTTAGGTATAGTGTGTACTTGATAAACAGCGACACTCATCTAAAAAAGGCGTTTGTAGGCGGTTGATATCATTCGAGTAATGTGGCGAGCACCTTATAGATTTGATTAAGCCTGTGTTCATCGGCCTTATCGAGAAATGAACTTATTCTGTTCTTGAGGACGGCGGGCTCAAGCCCTAGATGTTCGATATCAAACAGCTCCACCATACTCACGTTAAGGGCATCAGCTATGCCAGCCAAACATGTAACAGTTGGGTTGGCAACACCTCGTTCAATCGAGCCGATATATTGTATAGACAGACCAGCGCGTTCAGCGAGTAGTTCCTGACTCATCTCCCTGCGAACACGAAGACTGCGGATATGCCGCCCGAGAATTTTATTGTATTCGTCCATGCTTACACCCTTTTGGTGCAAGCATATGACGGCTTGAATTTCACCGTAAGCAAATAAATTTGCTATTATACGCTTATATAGATAATATATTTGCTGTCAGCCATTCTGGCATAAGTGGGAGGGACTCAAATTGCAATACACACCACGGTACCAAGTATCGAGGTTAGCCAGGATCTCCCGCAGTAGTCGCGCTTGAGTGGATACACGGTTCGTCACCATTTCACTTGGCGCACAATTACCATTGGAGTTTGCTATGTCTAATGTGCATACACGTTTGTTCTTATTACCGATATTTATTTTCTTCATCGCTTCTTTCACCTATAATTGCGCCCACGCTTTCAGCTTTAATGGAATCTTATGGGCTGATACGCCCTATGTGGTCCAGCAACGCCTAATTAGCCACAAGGTTGTCCATCCGCTAAGCGCACCAAGCGTCAATTACATTCGCATCTTCCCTCCATTTTTCGGCTTAGGTGAAACAAGAACTGATCTAATTGCGATTAAGCGCAAGGGTATCAAAGCACCTGTCACCAAATATACATACGATGGTTACCGCTTTTCGGGTACCAAGGTGGAGGTATTTTTTTGGACGGCATCAAACCAGCTAATGGCTTACAAAATCAGCTTCAGTGCACAGACTATTCACAATGTTAATGCTTTCCAGCGTTCTATCCATCAGAAAATCACCAAACGATACGGTCCTAGCGTAATCATGAAATTCGGTAAAAATCATCTGGATTGCTGGGATGCTCCAGGTGAACGCCTCATTTCCTATGCTGGTTTTGGTGGCCCCCCTGCCTTGCTGTACTCCAACATGGCCGTCATCAAAAAATACTGCGTCAAATCAACTGAAAATTAAATATGAGCCTTTTTATCCAGAATCACTACTGTCCAAAACAGACAGGGTAAAATCTTAAAAGCCCAGTATTTATCGTGTCTGTTAATAGTGCTAGCATTTGGTGACCTGGTTTTTGAAACATGTGGTTTCAACCAGTAACCAACTGAAATTACAGAAAGCGGGGTTCCGGTGTGAGCTATTTTGGACACTAGTGATTGTAATACGAAAATCATATTCCACTAGAGTTATGTTTGGTTGGCAACTACTGGAGTGCGCATGTCGCATAATTTGGGATGAATTAACTAACATCACACCAGTGAGTGAGGAGTATCATGTCTAAGACCGCATCTGCTAAAGTCAAGAAGCCCATATACAAGAGGTACTGGGTGTGGTTTATTGTCCTTAGTATAACTTTTTCGATCATGCTTAGTGAATCTGACAAAGAAAAACAAAATGAACCTAAACCGTCAGAACCTTCAGCCATAACGGAGACTAGTGCAGCAGAAAAACAAAATGATTTAAAATGGGTGCCATCACATCCCGATTATTATAATGCTTTAATGGAAGCAAACTTAACCGCCATCAAAAGCATTTTAAAAGACAATCCAGATTTTGTAAATTTGGGCATAAAACTCACAAAGCAAATAGATGGCAAAAATGTTACTTATCATATATATCCTTTAATGATTCTTGCCTATGGTGGTGCATATTATGAGAAGTGGGAACGTAACTATATGTCGCATAAGGAAACAGGACCGTTTTCACTTCCAGACAAGTATATTGCCGCCGCTGAATATTTGCTTAAGAAAGGAGCTAATGTAAATATATTAGGCCGTGATAATATGTTTGCTCCTCTTGATGTAGCTGGTTATGTCATGTCTTTACCTCTGTGTAAACTACTTATTGAGCATGGCGCAAATCCAAATGGCGGCAAAAGCCAATCAAGTTATCCACTTGTTTCGGTTTGTAAAAATTCGGAAGACGATGTTACAATAGCAATAATATGTAAATACTTGATATCCAAAGGCGCTAATGTAAACCTAAAAAAGAAACATAGTCCTCTATATTGGGCGATCAAGATGAAGCATATTAAAACAACACAGATTTTACTAGAGGCTGGTGCTGATCCAACATATAAGTACTCATATCATGACACCCCTCTTGATATTGCAAAAAAACTGTCCCAAAAGGGCAAACCTGAATTTCTGAAATTGATATCTTTACATATTTAGCTGAACAGCCCATACTTGGCTGAGTCTAATATCCACCTATGTGCTAATTGCTACGAGATATAATAAAAACCTGCGCCGGAAATAAAAGGTCGCCTTTGCCGGCGGCCTTTTCATTTTCCATGAACCGGTGCTTGTGCAGGATGCGGCGGTTGCAGGAATCAAAAAGGCCCAGCCTGGACGGGGTGGCTGCGTACACCACCGTCCAATGATCCTCGCCACCTATTATGCCTCTCATAATCGCGGCTCTGCGGGTACCTGGGGCCTCGAAATACTCAAGCAGGTATTTCCAAAGCTGGAGACTGGTCAGGTTGGATTCGTTTCTGAATGGCCTTTTCACTGCCACCGGATAGCCGGGTACAACTACATTCTTGATTAGACGGCTCATGCCCCACAGGTTGACGCCGCACTCGTATGATCCACGGTGCCGGGGTTGGGCTTCCAACTCCTCAATGCAGCGGGCCAGCAGGTACGAGCATTCGGCTTTGCTCATGCCGGGGAACACAATCCGAAGAGCGTTGACAATAGCATAGGGGCCGCATAGGGCGTCTAATTGCCCTTGCTGGTAGGGATTCAGCCGCAATTTTCGCATTCCCATCACCGTCTAGCACCGCAGGCCTTGCGCCCATTCCTCGCAGGCCCACACATAGTCGCAATAGCCACATTTCCAGTTGCCATAGTTTGGGATGAAAACCTGCTTGTTGATGGCTTCCCATACGGCCTTGGTCTTGCGGGCGGCCAGAGCTTCTTCCAAGCTGTCACGCGTGGTGTAGTATTGGCAGAATTTGGGCTGCTTGGTCTTGATGAGGCAGTCAAACCGCAACAATATCTCACGGTCGGCAAAGCCAATGGCCTTGGCCGCCATTTGGTAAACCGTCAGTTGGTAATCATAATCAATTTGGCTGGCCGAGTAAGCGCGGGCTGCGGTTTTGTGATCGACTATGGTGATGACGCCGTCATCGTCCTCCAAAACGAGATCGAATATCCCGATCATGGGAATGGGCACTCCATCAAGCATAAAGCTGAAGGGCTCCTCGATCGCCAGGACGGTGGACTCCTCTTCTGGCCGCTCCTCAAAAAAGGCCTCCAGCAGGTTCTTTCCAAGCTGAAGCATGGAATCAAAATCATGGCCGTTGCTATACTCAATGTCTTCCCGGCCAGTGGCAGCTTTTGACCAATAAGTTTCAAACAGCATGGTGAGGTCATCGGCCTCCATAAGGCTCCCATCTTTAAGAGCAGCATAGAAATCGGCCAGAGCCTGGTGGATGGTTTGCCCAAGAACCAGGTTGTCTGATGTGCCCTCCTCCTGCAAGTGGTCGATGCGCTGGAATTTGTAGGCCAGGCTGCAATCCATGTAGGATCTGACCGCTGAAACCGACAAGTGCTCTTTTGATCTCAACTCTTTAAGGTCCATGTGTTCACTCCTCTATTGGTTGGGTGCAGCTATGCACGGCTGGGCGAATCCCGCCTTGCTGGAGCTGACTACGGATTTGGTTTTGGGTATGGAGTTTGGGAGCTAAGGGTTAGGCTGCTTGCTGAAGATGCTTGATGAACGATGCGGCATCTTTTTGCGTGATGGCATCCAGGCTGACGCCATACAGGTCCATGGCCAGTGAACTCAGGTCTTCCGGCGACATTCTTTGCCGGGAAGCCAAGTTGGCCAGGGCTTTCTGCTGTGCTGCTGAAGCCCGTGATTTGCCCTTGGCTGGCTTCTTGGTGCCAGGCTTAGCTTGGGCCTGGCCCTGGGCAGGATCGGGCTTGTAGCGGCGACCAGATTGGCGGCTCGAAGCTTGGTCCGGGATATCAGCCAGTTCCTCCAAGGCAGTCATGCCAACATTGGTAAGATCCCTTAACACCCGCGCCTTGGCCCTGGTTGAGGCCATCCTGATCAGGTGCCGGGCTACCCGCCCGTTGCAGTTCGCCGGGCTGGCGTCTCCATAATCACTGAAGAGGCCGCCGTCATTGGTTTCCGCCACGGCTCGGGCTATCACAACGTGCTCATTGTCCATGCTGGGAAACTGGACGATTTCCACCTCAATCCGGGACAGGCCTTTCTGGTGGGCCAGGTCAAGCAGCCCTTGGTAAGTGACAAAGTCCTTACCATCGATTGACATGATGAAGTCTTTGTTCAGAGTGGTGCTTTTGGCCTTCCTGCTGGTGCGTGACTCTGCCATGGTCATAACCTCCTTTGAACGATCAGTTCTCAAAACGCAAGTCACCCGACAGACAAAACGCCTGCCGGGTGACTCATGTAACCTATTT
This sequence comes from Desulfarculaceae bacterium, assembly GCA_963675675.1. Lineage (GTDB taxonomy): Bacteria > Desulfobacterota > Desulfarculia > Desulfarculales > Desulfarculaceae > Dethiosulfatarculus. Next base: position 2,931,199 of record OY776512.1, on the reverse strand, counting down.
CCTATAATGATAGCAGGTTACAATGGTTTAGTCAAGTCAATTGAAATGCTTAAATATCTGATATTATTGTATTTAACATTGTATTGTGCTGGGAATCTGATTTCAGCAGGCGCTTACTTGTAAATAATTATTATTTTTAGATTTATTATATATTTCAAATAGATAGGCATATTGAATTGTGTAATCACAAATTAAGCGCTTGCAAAAATAATTATTATGCCATAATATGAACTTACTAACCTAGTTGACTTGGCTCAATTTGAATGTGTGTCCCGATCAGGAGTATAGCCGTAGTGATGAAACTATCATTCACCACCAAGGAAGTAGAAGAGATCGCCAATGTAAAGCAGCAATGGCTGCAATACAAGATTGTCAAAGGTTATCTCAGGCCGAAATGGCCCGCTTCCGGCCAAGGGACTGTTCGTAAATACAGCTATCAAAACCTGATTGAAATAATGCTGCTGATGAACTTGGACCGATTTGGCATTTGGGCTCCAACAGCCGATCTCGTACTTGCAGAAGTGGTTAAAAGTTGGCCGGGCTATGCTGCTTCGCCAATACCTGAAGACTTGGCTCTCGAAAAGCAAAGTTTGCTATTTTTGAAACGGGATAGCGATAAAAGCGCCAGGTACATGGTGATAAGGGTTGAGGAATCAAGTGAATATCTAATGAGTTCCATTAATGACAGTATGCCGGTCATATTCATTAACCTTGACCAACTAAAGATCGAATTGTACCAAGTGTTAATCGCTAAAAGATACCTATAAAGCAATTTGCTCAAGCTGTTAAATGTAATAACGTCCAAAATGGAAACCCGTTATGACGATTGAAACAATACAACAAAAGCTGGGTAAAAGAATACCGGCAAAAAAACTTGCCAAGCTACTAGATGTAAACGTTAGCACCTTACAGAAATACTATTATTTTTTCGGCGGAATTCGCCTTCCGGGACAACGCAGCCGCATTCTTTTTTACGAAGTAAATGTGGTGAACGCATTAAGGAGGGCATTGTATGGCAACTATGAGGAAGAGAATTCGGAACGGAAAGGAGGTGAGGAGATGGTTCGCAAGGGTGCAGAAGAATGGGAAGATCCGAAACAAGGAGTTTCCGACCAAGAAGGAAGCCCTGGACTGGGAAGCAGAAAAAAGAAAAGAGGATTGGTCGAAGACCCGCATGGATTGCTTGACAATGCATGAGTGGGCTACACAATATCTGGACCATGCACAGGCGAGGTTTTCCAACAAAACCTATGGTGAGAAGCGGGTAATGTTCCGGCTTTTCTTGGCGGCGGTGGGCACAGAAACTTTGGTGTCGAATCTCACAGTCAAGGTGGTCTTGGACTATTTGGTGGTGCAAAACGAAAACAGGTCGGGTTATGCCGCCAACAAGGATCGCAAGAACCTTGTTGCGGCCTATAACTGGGGCATTAAGTATCTTGGGTTGGCCAGGCCAAACCTAATAGCTGAGATTGAGAAATTCCCTGAAGTGCGGAAGCCTCGCTATGTGCCGCCTGTGAACGATTACTGGCGTGTATTCAATGTGGCTCAAGGTCAGGACAGGACGATGTTGGCTGTGGCGCTTTACACAGCCGCCAGGCGGGGTGAGATTTTCCGTCTCCGATGGGATGACGTCGATTTCGATAAAGACACCATCCGCCTCAGCACCCGGAAGCGTCAAGGCGGTTCGCTGGAGCATGACACTCTGCCTATGGTGCCTGAGTTACGGGAACAATTAGTGTGCTGGGCGGATGCCCGGAAATTTAAGGACAGCCAATACGTTTTTGTCTGCGAAAACGAGTCTGCTGCCCACGCAGAGATATTGGGCCAACCCTTCACCACCAGGCGGACCTTCATGCCAAGCCTTTGCAAAAAAGCCGGTGTGAAGCCATTTGGCTTCCACGCCATCAGACATTTGACCGCTTCGATACTGTTCCACAAGGGGCTCTCAGTGGCGGTTATCCAAGCGGTATTGCGGCACCAAAGCCCGACCACCACCACACGGTACTTGCAGGGTCTGGGATTGGAAAAACTACGCGCTGCAATGGAGAGTTTGCCGCAAACTACGGACCTATCGTTAACCAATAACAAAGCCCTCAGAGGTGATACCTCGGAGGGCTTAAAAGGAGAACTGTAGCCACGGCTGTAGCCGGATAGTTGTTGGATGGCTATGCACAGGGCTAAACAGTTAATATTACTGGCACTCCCAACGGGACTCGAACCCGTGTCTTCGGCGTGAGAGGCCGATATCCTAGACCACTAGACGATGGGAGCGCAATTATTCATATTTTTGGCTGGCCGACTAGGATTCGAACCTAGATAGGCAGCTCCAGAGGCTGCAGTCCTGCCGTTAGACGATCGGCCATTAACGATCACCAAAATTATCGGCTCTTTGCCATTCCGTCAAGTGCTTTTTGCAATCTTATCATGAAGTCGGTTTTTGCTTTTTCTTCCGATTCTTTTTCTCGGGCGTATTTTGTTCTTTCTTTAGTATTTTAGCCCAATTATCCCGCAGGGTCACAGTGCGGTTGAATACCGGAGCACCATCTTTTCCATCTTCCGGGTCCACAAAGAAATAGCCCTTTCTTTCAAACTGATAGTGTTCGCCGGGCATGGCCGCTGCCAAAGAAGGCTCCAGCTTGGCCCGGGGGGCCAGCAGTTTGGAATCCGGATTCATATCCTCGGTGAAATCCCGCTCGCTGCCCGGTTTGGTCACCTTGAAAAGCCGGTCATAGAGCCGCACCGGGGCTTCAAAGGCATGCCGGGCCGAAACCCAGTGGATGGTGCCTTTCACACGCCGGCCGTCAGGCGCATCGCCGCCCCGGGTTTCGGGATCATAGTCACAGTGAATCACCGTGACCTCTCCGTTGCCGTCGGTTTCATATCCGGTGCAGGTAACCAGATAGGCCCAGCGCAGGCGCACTTCATAACCCGGGGCCAGGCGCCAGAATTTCTTGTGGGGCTCGGCCTGAAAATCCTCCCGCTCCACCCATATCTCTTTGCTGAAAGGCATCTTGCGGCTGCCCATGGCCGGGGGATCGTCGGGATAATAAGGGGCTTCAAACTCATCGGTCTGGGCGTCGGGATAGTTGTCTATCACCACCTTGACCGGGTCCAGCACCCCCAATACCCGGCGCACCTTGGTATTCAGATCGTCGCGCACCGCCCGTTCCAAAAGCTCCAAAGGCACCAGGCTGTTGCGTTTGCCGACCCCGATGCGCTCGCAAAACGCCCGCAAAGCCTCGGCGGTGTATCCCCGGCGGCGCATGCCGCTTATGGTGGGCATGCGGGGATCGTCCCAGCCATCCACCAGGTTTTCGGTGACCAGCTGAAGCAGTATGCGCTTGCTCATCACGGTGGATTCCAGATTCAGGCGGGCGAACTCTATCTGCTGGGGGTGGTAAACCTCCAGCTCATCCAAAAACCAGTCATACAGGGCCCGGTTGTCCTCGAACTCCAGGGTGCAGATGGAATGGGTTATCCCCTCTATGGAGTCGGACAGGCAGTGGGTGTAGTCATACAAAGGATAGATGCACCATTTGTCCCCGGTGCGGTCGTGGCTGGCCTTGCGGATGCGGTACATGGCCGGGTCGCGCAGATGCACATTGGGCGAGGCCATGTCGATCTTGGCCCGCAGCACCTTGGTGCCGTCATCGAATTCGCCGTTTTTCATGCGCTCGAAAAGGTCAAGGTTCTCTTCCACCGAACGGTCCCGGTAGGGGCTGTTTTGGCCCGGTTCGGTGAGGGTGCCGCGCATCTGCCGGATCTCATCCGCCGAGCAGTCGTCCACATAGGCCTTGCCCTTTTTGATGAGCTGCACCGCGAAGTCATAGAGCTGGCCAAAATAGTCCGAGGCGTGATAAAAATGCTCGCCCCAGTCAAAGCCCAGCCACCTGACGTCCTTCTGTATGGCCTCGCTGTACTCCTTGTCTTCCTTGACCGGGTTGGTGTCGTCAAAACGCAGATGACAGCGTCCGCCGAATTCCTTGGCCAGACCGAAGTTCAGGCAGATGGATTTGGCATGGCCGATGTGCAGATAGCCGTTGGGCTCGGGAGGAAAACGGGTCACCACCCGGCCGCCCCATTTCCCGGTCTGATTGTCTTCCTCGATGATATTGCGGATGAAGTTGGAAGCAGGAGTGGTTTCCTCCGGTTTCATGGCGCTATGGTCCCCTCTTTTCAGTGTGGTTCAGTTCAGTGGATTTTAATAGATTACTATATTAATAGAACCGGGGCGTTATGCCCAGCCAAAATAACCTGATTTGCCATGCGGCAAGCACAAAGAAGCCCCGCCGGAAGGCAGGGCCGTACTAGACTATTGGCTGGCGGACCAGGATTCGAACCTGGATAAGCAGCTCCAAAGGCTGCTGTCCTGCCGTTAGACGATCCGCCAGCATTTTATTGGGCCAGGCAGGTAGGGCCCGTTCGCCATTTTATACTAAGAACGGCTTTTGGCCAATGCTATAGCATGCTCAAGCCGCTCTGTCACCTTCTGAGCCCCCAAAATCTGCATCACTTCAAAAATTCCCGGGCTGAAGGTGCGGCCGGTCAAGGACACCCTGGTGGGCTGGGCCAAAGCGCCCAGCTTCACTTCCAATTCCTCACCCAGGCTGTGAAAAGCGTCTTCCAGGGCTTGGGCATCATCCACACCCATTTCCTTCACCATGCCCAAAATACGCTCCAGAATGTTGACGTTGGCGGGTTTCAGAAATTTCTTCACCGCCTTGGGGTCCATCCCGGGCTCATCCAGCAGATAGGGCTCGGCCCAGTCGGCCAGCTCCTTAAGGTCCTTGGCCCGGGGGGTGAGATAGGGCAAGGCCGCCATCAGCACAGCCTCATCATAGCCTTCTATACCCCGCTCAGCCAGGAAGGGCCGCGCCAGTGCGGCCAGGTGCTCCGGCGCGGCATTTTGGATGTAGTGCTGGTTCAGGTGCACCAGTTTATCCTGGTCGAACACAGCGGCCGACTTGCCGCAGGCGTCCAGGTCAAAGGCGGCTATCAGCTCTTTTCGGCTGAATATCTCCTGGTCGCCGTGGGACCAGCCCAGCCGGGCCAGGGCGTTCAGCATGGCCTCGGGCAGATACCCCATCTCGCGGTACTGCACCACATTGGTGGCCCCGTGGCGCTTGCTGAGCTTTTTCTTGTCCGGCCCCAGGATCATGGGCACATGGGCGAAGACGGGCAGGGCCGCGTCCATGGCCTCATAAAGCTGAATCTGGCGCGGGGTGTTGTTCACGTGGTCGTCGCCCCTGATAACATGGGTTATGCCCATGTCCACATCATCCACCACCACTGCAAGCTGATAGGTGGGGGTGCCGTCGCTTCTAAGGATGATCAGGTCGTCCAGTTCGGTGTTGTCAAATTCGATATAGCCCTTGACCTCATCCTTGAAGCCGGTGGTTCCGGTCTGGGGGCCTTTATAACGCACCACCGCGCCCTCGGCCGGGCCCAGGTTCTTGTCCCGGCAGGTCCCGTCATACATGGGCTTTTTGCCCAGCTTCATGGCGGCATCCCGCTGGGCCTGCACCTCTTCGGGCGAACAGTGGCACCAATAAGCCCGGCCCTTTTGCAGCATGCCGTCAATGACCTCGCGGTAGCGCTCCATGCGCTTGGTCTGGTAATAGGGGCCTTCGTCCCAGTCCAGGCCCAGCCAGTCCATGGCCTGAAAAATGGCGTCCACATACTCCTGTTTGGAGCGCTTGCGGTCGGTGTCTTCCAGGCGGAGCACAAACTCTCCGCCGTGATGCCGGGCGAAAAGCCAGTTGAAAAGCGCGGTGCGGGCTCCACCCAGATGCAGGTCACCGGTGGGAGAAGGGGGGAAACGGGTTTTCACCTTGGGGGCGTTGTCCATATTCTATATTAAACCTTTCAATGTGTGCGAAATTCCAATCATGCCTTCGGCCACAGGAGATTTATCCCGGCAGGGCCGATACGTCAAGTCAGCCCGCAAACCGCCGCAGTCTTCCAAACCCGCCCGGCCCAAAAAACCGGATCACCGGCTCCGGGTTTTCACCTGCAAGACGCCGAAAGGGAATTACCGTTTTATTAAATCAAAAGCCCAACAAGGGCCGGGATACGGATTACGGCCATGGGTCCTCGGGAAACTCAAAGGCCCCGCCATGGGCGGATGACCAGGCAACCGGGTCATGCAGGAAGGTCTCTATTTCGCTGATGGTTTTATGGTCGAAATAGTTGACTTTTTTGCAGGCCTCCAGCACGTCCCACCAATCAGCCAAAGCCATCATCTTCAGCTCGTTTTTGACCAGCAGCTCTTGGGTTTGGGGAAAGATGCCGTATTGAAAGACCACAAAGGTGTGCTCCACCCTGGCCCCGGCCTGCCTGAGGGCTTTACAGAATTTTATCTTGCTGTGCCCGTCCGTGGTCAGATCCTCCACCAAAAGTATTCTGGAATTGGGGGCCAGATCCCCTTCTATCTGGGCGCTGGGTCCAAAGCCCATGGCTCTTTTGCGCACAAACTGCATGGGCAGCATGAGCCGGTCCGCCAGCCAGGCCGCGTAGGGAATCCCGGCGCTTTCGCCGCCCGCCACCGCGTCCAGGGATTCAAAGCCCACTTCGCGCAAGATGGTGGACTCGGCGAAATTCATGATTATCTGCCGGGCCCGGGGATAGGAAATCAGCTTTTTGCAGTCTATGTAAACCGGACTGGCCCAGCCGGAGGTGAACTTAAAGGGCTGGCCGGAGTTGAAGATAATCGCGTCCAGCTCCAGCAGCATCTTGGCGGTCAGCTCGGCAATGGTCTTGGCATCGGGAAATGTGGGTTGCATACGGACTCCTGTTTTCAGCGCCGGGGTTCTGACAGCAATGCATGGTAAAGCAGATCCGCGCCGCGCAAGAAATCATCCAGGTTCATGGCTTCATCGGGGTTGTGCGAACCGTTCTCGTTGCGCACAAAGATCATGCCGGACGGAATCCCCGCGTTGGCGAACATGGCCGCGTCATGGCCCGCCCCGCTGGGCACGGTCTCATCGGGCAGGCCCAGCTCGCGGGAAACCGCCTGCAGCTGTTCAATGATGGATTCATTCATCCTGGCCGGCCTGGACAAAAGCCGGCGGTCAAACTCGAATTTGACCTTGCGGGAGCTCTCCAGGTTGCGGCATTCGGTCTGCATTAGGTGGTAAAAGGCCTCTAGAGCCTCTATGCTCTGGCTGCGCACCTCAAAGCTGAACACCACCTCTCCGGGTATGCGGGTCATGGAATGGTCGTCCGGATTGGTGTGTATGATGCCGAAGGTAACCACCAGATCAAGCCCCCGCTCCATCAGCACCCGCCAATGCTCATCCAGGGTGTGGATAAGCTCCGACACCGCGAAAAGCGCATCCCGGCGCAGCCAGCGGGGCACAGCTCCGGAATGGCCCGGCAGGCCGTTGCAGACAACATGCTTGTGGCGGATGGCTCCCCGGATGCCGGTCACAATGGCGGTGGGCAAATCCCGGCTGACCAGCACCGGCCCCTGTTCGATATGCAACTCCAGATACCGGGCCACGGATTTGGGGTCCAGCAGGGGATGCCCCAAACGTATGCTTTCCATATCCGCGCCCACCGATTCCAGGGCGTCGCCCAGGCTCCAGTCCGGCCGGCTGCGGTGTTTGAGGGCCAGGTCCTCTTCGGTAAGCTGGCCCAAAAGCGCGCTGGAGCCCACATAGGCCTTTCCGAACCAGGCGCTTTCCTCGCAGCGCAGGCATATGACCTTTACGGTGCGGGCCGGGATGATCCCCAGAGACCTAAGCCTGGCCAGGCAGATCAGACCCGCGGCCACACCGGCCGCGCCGTCATAGTTGCCGCCCCGGGGCACCGAATCCAGATGTGAGCCGCACAGCACATAGGGCTTTTGCGGTGCCTGGCCGGGAAGGGTGACCACCAGATTGCCCACCGGATCAAGCTCGGTTTCAAGTCCGTTGTCCTGGCTGAAGCGCTGAAACATATCCAGCGCATAGGCTTCACCAGGCCCAAAGGGTTCTCTGGTGATGCCAATATGGGGGTCCGCGGTGGCCGCCTCAAGCTCATCAAACAATTTCCGGGCTGCCAAGGCGGAGTCAAATTGCGTTTCGGCCCTGGAGGAAACAATGGTTGACATGATAAAAAACCGTTCCTTTTTGCGGGCTTTGGTTAGAGCCGGGGTAAAAATACTGCACCCAACCGCCTGATCCTTGATGCAGTCTTTGTTGATGAACTCAGTGCTGTGAACCAAGCTTGCAAAACAAACTTTAATTTTACTTCACATTGATGATTAGTGAAAACCTAATTTTCAACAATATGATGAGGGACTCATCCCCCTGTCCAAGGCTGCCCTGGCATCATTTTTGACGGGCGGGCCGCCAAAAGCGGTTATCGCGGCGGATGACACTAATCTAACATATTTTTATTATTTATTACACAAACTTAAGCGGCACTGGCTTGCTCCGGGTCCGCTACCGGGGCAGTGTCATGGCCGCCGCTGTCACCAGCGCCTCCTTTTTTGACCGGCAATGTGCTGCACATCCTCTTTGACTCAGCTTCGGCAGCGGATTATATTCATATATAAGCGCCATGGGTGTACCATGGTGTACGGCTCGAACGTCAATAAATCAAACACCTCAGTGAAGCCGGCAAGCGGAGTTCTCTCCTGCTGACTTTGATGACAGGCCGGTTTCTAGACGGTTTTGGATTTTTTTGCTTTGCTCTACGAGGATTGGTGCATGTATTATCCGCCCCTTTTCAGATCAGTTAATAAAATTGCCGCATGTTGCCTCATTGGCGGCTTGTCGGTTTTTTTATGGGGACTGTTTGCAGCCGCCCACGCATATGAACCGGTGCGGATTGGCCTGACCGAAATAGAGGGTCTGGCCAAGACCATGATTTTGAATCCCAACCAGATCCAAAACGTACGCCTTAGAGTGCAGAATTTCAGTAACAAGTATCCCGCCCTGTGGCCCAGAGTGGTCATAACCGTGCCCACCGGCGCCGTGCATTTTATGAAAAGCAATTATGGATCGAATAAGTACGATCGGCTGATCAGAAAGGTGCAGGGAAACTACACGGTTTACACCTTGAGCTTGGTTACCAAGGTATTGCAGGATGGCACCTTGATGCAGCTTGACCGCCTGGAGAAGAACAAGGGCAAGCTGGTTGAGTTCAGCCTCAAACTGCTCAAAAAGGGCAACCACCGGATCAAGATTACGGTTACCTGCGATAATGTCACCCAGCCCCGGGTGCTCAACATGACCATGAAAAGCCATGACCTCTTCCCCAGGCCTCCGGCCGCCACGGCGGCTGCACCCGGGGAGGGGCAGCCAGGCGAGTCGCCTGGCGCAGGCAAACCCGCGGCCCCCCAGCCTCCGGCCGGGCCGCTGTATTCCCCCGGAGCCGCTTCCCGGCCCGAGATGGAATACAAGCCCCATGCCGAAGTCCGGCCCGAATCCCAGGTTCAGACAAGCCCGGCCCCAAAACCCGGTGAAGTATTTCCGACCAGGCCCGGTGAAAGCGCCAGCTCCGGGACCTCCTCCGGCGCCACCTCTGGTTCTCTAGCCGGGCAGCCGCACGCGCCGAAACCTGCACCCAGTGTGACGGCCAAGCCCATTTCTCGGGAAAGCACCGCCGCCAAGCCTAAGCCGGCCCCTAAACTGAAGACCGAGCCAAAGCCGAAACCCGTTGCCAAGACAGCGGCCGGGCCCAAGGATGAAAAGGTTCAATTGACCTTGAAGATGATCGGGTCTATTGAACGGGAGGTTGCCAAGGGGGATATCGCCATAGGCACCGTACGTATCACCAACACCGGCAGCATGCCGGCCAAGGGGGTGCGCTTCACCCGGGGGCCCGGAAGCCGCGGCGCTGGCGTGGAAACCGCCGAAGTGCTCAAGCGCTTTGACTTGGCGCCCAGTGCCTCGCGGGTGATTAAGATCAGATACTGGCCCGAACGCAGCGCCAAAAGAGTCTTTTTCCAGCTCAGGGCAGACTGCTCCAATTGCAGAGTGCCCTCGGATCTGCGTATTGCATTTTCATCCGAGGATTCATTTCTGGGCGGCATCGGCCTGGATGAGCTTTTGATTTTCGGGGCCGGAACCCTGATTCTGTTGGTCGGTCTGTTGGTATTTTTCATTTTCTTAAGAGGCAGACGTAAAAGCGGCAGCCAGATTGTCAACCTGCCCGAACCGGCCAACCGGTCCGGCCAGGCCGCCATGACCAACCCACGCCCCAAGGGCGAGCCGGAATTGAGGATCGGACCCACACTGCACCATGATCCCTCTCCTAGAATAGACACCGGGCACACCATGACCATGGGCGCACTCGGAACCAGACTGGCTGATATCCCCAAAGAAAAACCCCGGCCTGCCCCCGAGTCGCCAAAGCCCCCCGCCGTCCCCCCATCCAATCCGGAGTCAAAGTCCCTGTTTGGAACGGTGGGAAAAAACGGAACCGGCAAAAAACCCGGACCATCCAAGGGGAGAAATTATACCCTGACCTATGAAACAGTGTCCGATTCCGCGCAGCCAGGGGAACCAGACAAGATAAAGCTTGTGGCGCAAGTCATCGGCCCCACAGGCAAGCCCGCCCAAGGTCTGTTGGTGGCCTTTACCTCCAACCAGGGTGAGCTTAGCAGCAACAGCGGCACTACAGATACAGAAGGCAAGGCGTACGTGGAGTTGAGCAGGATATCAAATTCCGAACAACCCATACAGACCAGAGCGGTATGCCCGGGGCACCCTGACGCATCCGCTGAGTTGAGCCTGGACAGACTCGCCCAAACCGAACCGGAAGCGGAAGAAATCCAAGAGCCGACAATCAGTCTGAGCGCCGAGCCCGCGATCCTGAATGCAGACGGAACCTCCCAGGCCCAAATCGTAGCCCAGATCACCGATGGCCGGGGCGAAGGGATCAGCGGGTGTATTTTGAAGCTCAGCCTGAAACCCGTGGGCACGGACGCTGTCTTATCGGCCCATGAAATAATCTCGGCGTCCGGAGGAGACGCCGCCTTTTTACTCACCGCCCCCAGCGGAACCACCACAGGTTCAATATCCGTGCTGGCCCGAACAATCCTGAAGAACGGCCAGGAGTTGGTGGGCAGCACCGAAATCGGCATTGATAATGAACTGAGTCTGGATATTTTTTGGCCGGGCCGCACCATGGACGCGGACGGCAGGGATCATGAGACCTTGACCGCAGTGTTGCTGGACGGAATGGGCAAACCGGTCAGCGGGGTGGATATTACAACCAGGGTGAGCGACCCGGAGGGCGGAGTTTTGACTCCGGATCACGCCTCAACAGACGATGTGGGAAAAGCCGAGTTTGTTTATACGGCCAGCAACAAGGAAACGGATTGCCAGATCACCTTCAGCACAATGGACTATTCCGAGCTGGAATCACAGGTCGTGGTCACCCAGGCCAGCGCCCATTATTATCAGGTGCAATGGGACGACCTGCCGGATTCTCCGGTGGCCAAGGTCTACCTCAGCCCCGAGGCCCTGGAAAAGGGTCAGGGGCTCACTCCTGACGCGGTGCGCCATGTGCGGGTGCTGAGCAGTGATAAAAGTCAGGATTATTCTGGCCGGGTGCCGGATGAAGCCTGGCGGACCGTGGCAATCATAGGCAAAATCGGCTTCAAGGGATCGCATTGGCAGCGTTACAGCAGAATCGCCAGGCAGTTCTTCAATGCCGGCAAAACCCTACGCGACGGCCAGATGGATGAATTGCACAGCATGGCTGACTACCGCCGCCACCTAGACTGTGTGACAGAGGGGCTTGGCCAATGCCTAACCGCCCTGGGCATGGCTTCGGGCGGGGATGGACAAGATGATCTTTTGCAGGGCCTGGCCGGATTCATTGAGAAGGTTAATAACATAAAAGATATGGTCGGGTTGGCTGAGATCCAGGTGCCGGAATGGACCGGTGACGCCCCCGAAGTTGTATGGGACCGCAGATATAAAGAATGGAATGGGCTAGCCTGGCAGGAAAATGAAAACTTGAGCCGTTTACAGGACCTTTCGGAAAAACTGCATGAGCACTGGATGGGCATCAGCCCGTCCACCGGCCACGGCTTGAGCGGCTGGCAGGTTGCGCCCAGCGGGGACGATATCTGGATAGAGACCGATGCTTTGCTCTTTTGGCAGGCGATCTTGGAGTCCATTGATCTGCAAATGAAAAAGAGCGAGGTGTTCCTGGCGGAACTTCATGCCCAGGTGGCCGAACTGGAAGCGGACCGGGCGGACAGCCAGGTAACCCAGCCCAAAAAAGTGGCCATTAATAAGCGCCGGGACGGCTTGGATACGGCCAAAAACCTGCTTGAACAGCTAAAGGCGCAGCTTCAGCGCGAGTTGGAGGAAACCGAACGCCGGGATATGCTGGCCCGCACCCTGGCCACCAAGTAAGCCGGTTAGCAGTCCCTGTTTCTTTTTCGGGCAAAGCGGCGTCTCCCTTAAACTTTGCCCCTCAGTAAAAAGCGGCCGCTGCCTGCACACGCCGGCAGCGGCTTTATTTCATGCATCCGGGATCAAGCCGGCGCCCGTCCCCAGGGGTTTGTCAGGGACCGGTTTTTTGTACCACAATGTTATCCAACAAGGGGCCGCACAGGCTGTTGTCGGTTGAAAGGCTGACAAATTTCAGCATGGTCTTTTTTTCCCTGGCCCGGAAGCGCCATTTATGGGTGGTCCAGCCCAGTTCTTTCCGGCTGCTGTTCTTGGGGTCAAAAGCGAATTCAGAGGATTGGTCGGCGGCCTCGATCTTCAGCCGGCGTATGTTGGCCCCGCATTCCGGATCACCGGCCAGATCGAAGCTGACTTCATAGTTCTGGCCTGGTTCGGTGGGAATGGCTTGGCTGATGGAGCCCACCCCGGAAGCGCCATGCAGATCTATGGACTGTTCGCCATCGGCGGCTGGCCAGTAGCTGCCCAGCATATCAATGGAGCCGCGGTACACCTGCCATCCGGGCAGCATGCCTTCACCGGACTTTAATGTAGCGAAAGCGCCCACAGCCGTGCCGTCTTCAAAACTGCCGTTTATTACCAGATTCCCAGACGTTTTCACCTCTGTGGTCAAACGGTCTCCGGCGGACCCGGAAGCCTCTGCGCCCTGTGGGCCGGACGGGGCGTCCGCCGGTTTCGGGGCCGGCGGGGGAGCGATGGGCCTGACCAAACGCTTGATGACCTGCAATTCCTGTATGGCTTTGTCATATCCGTTTTTTGCAGACTCACTCAGCCACTTTAGGCCCTCCGCCGAGTCGGTTTCGATTTTGACGTCTCCTTCTTCGAAACCCTCCAGAAGGGCGAACGCCCATTGATACTGGGCCTGGCCGTCTCCCAGTTGGGCGGAGCGCTTCAGCCATTCAATGGCGGTTTTAATGTCCTGGGGCGCATCCTCCCCCCTTTCATACAGCTCATATAAAAGGAACGCCGAGCGGGCATGCCCCAGTTTGCTGGCCTCCTTAAGGTAATGAACCGCCTTCCTCACATCCTTGCCGGTCTCTTTGCCCTCATAGTATTTGAGCCCCAAGACGAACAGTTTGTCGGGATTACCCCCGGCCTGCTCCTCTTCACTGGGCGAGGCCGGTTTATTCAAAAGGGCCAGCCGCTCAGCCGCCGGAGCATATTTCTGATCCGCGGCCTTTTGCTGCCACTTTTTGGCCTGGACCAGGTCTGCCGCGACGCTGAAGCCCGGGGATTGCAGACCGGTTTCCAGCATGATCCCCCAAATATGCTGGGCCTGGGGATCGCCTTTTTCCGCACTTTTCCGCACCAATTCCACTGCCCGGGCCAATACGGTCTTTTCTTCCTGCTCTTTTTGGGCCTGGATACGGTCCCTGGCCGCCTGCGCCCCCTTTTCGGCCTGAGCGTTTTCCGGGTCCAGGGTCTGGGCCGCCATGAAATAAGCTTCCGCAGATTGCAGGCTGCCTGCGGCCAGGCTTTCGTTCCCCTGCATGATCAGCGCCTTGGTGGCCTTGGCATGGGCTTGTTTCAGTTCTGCCAGCTGACGGACCTCCTCGGGTTCCGGTGGAGTCTCCTGGACCGCGGCCGCTTCCGCCGCCGCTTTTTTCTCTTCCTCTTTGGCCGGAGTGAAATTCAGCAGCAAGTTATCCAGCAAAACCCCGCCGCGGCTGCGGTCTGTCTTGCTGATCTCCAGATGAACGCTTTGCAGATGGCTCACCTCGAATTCAACGCTGACCTTGCGTAAAGGCTGGCCGGGCTCTACGTTGAACTTGGCCAAGAAGGCCTGACCCAGCTGCACCTGCACCCGGCTGGGGATTTTGGGTGGCGCGGGCAGGTCTTCCATACCGAAGAACTGGGTCAGATCCTGGTTGTTTTTTTTGGGTGATTCCACCTGGCTGGCCCCCAAATCCATCTGCAGGCGGTAGCGTCCAGGCTCCAGGGCCAGTGCCCGTTTGGAAACCAGCTTGACCGGATCACCGGACCAGCTGTTGAGCTCGATGTAAATGCCCTGCTGCGGGTACATATCACCTTTGGTGTTGCCCTTCAGGTTAACTTGGCCCGACACCACATCCCAATTGGCGAAAGACCCGAAATTGATCTGGGCTTCCCCTTTATTTTCGGTGTTGTAATTGTCCTCCAGCATTACCTGTGGGCCGTTTACGGCCGCAGAAACAAGGCTGAACGGAGCCGTGGCAAAGCATATCAGCCAGACGGACAAAACCGCAAAAGCCGTTTTATGCCAAGTGCGCAATGTGTCCGATTGTGGTTTCATCGTAATTCCATCTCAATCCAGATTCATTGGATAGCCCGGCCGGCGCCTGATCCGGTTTCAGGACGGTCCGGGTATGATTATGCTGTCTGATACTGATTTCAATATATTACACGTGCGGCGCCAAAGGCAACTCGCAAATGTGGTTTTGCCGGGGATAGGTTAGTGAAATCGAAGAGATCCGTCATGCATCCTCTGCACAAGCCGCTTGTTGCCCTGGTCTTGAGCCCGATGATCCCCCGCCCGGTCTATTATGACAGTGCACCCCCCATGGCAGAAAAGGAATTACATATTGAGCAGCTTTACCGGATTCAGTTTGCACATAAGGTCAATCCCCTTTTGGGAAACCCCCCGGTCCATCAGGCACTGGGTGACGACCCTCAGCACCTCATGGGGCGAGGAAATGCGCGGCTGTCCGGCATCGCTGGAAAGCACAACAGACTCCGGGCCGATCTCCCCGACCGTAGCCAGAAAGTCCTCCAAGCGGCCCACCCCGGGCAGGGGAAACAGATTCCCGCCACAAAGTTCCAGCATGGCCCCCAGGCGCACCGCTTCTTTCTGCTGATCCAGGCTTAGCCTGGGGCAGGTGAAATAGGGATGGGTGACCAATAGCTTGTTAAAACCCAGATCCCTTGCCAAACGGCAAAGCGCCATCACTTCATCCTGGCCCAGATGGCCGGTGCCCAAGATAACATCGCCGTCCCGGGCCTGCTCCATGATCTGCTTTGCCTCTGTTTTCAGATTGGCGTCATCATCGAATACCGTGATGCCCGGGCGGCTGCTTTCCAGGCCCGATTCCTGGGAGCCAAAGCCGCCCACGCGCCCAAATGCCTGGGCATGGGCCCTGGCATCCACCGTCGGCATCCAAATTTGTCTGGCTCCCAGGTTGATGCCGCACTGCACCGCCTCCGGGTTCAGGCCGCCGGCATGATAGTTCAAGGTGAGACCGCCCAGAACCGTGACTCCCTCGGTCATCTGGTTGACCAAAAACGCCCGGCCCACGGTGGATTCAAAATGCCCTTTAATGAGCATCCCTGACAAACCGTGCTGCCTGGCGTGTTCCGCCAGCGCAAAATCATCCATGCTGCGGGGGAACAGACAAGGCGACGAATGCACATGAAGGTCCACCGCGCCGTTCAAATCTACCAAGGGCATGGGAGACTCCTTTGCCTTTTACACTCCAAAGCGAATTTATATAACTAATTCATCATTATGCACAAAAAGCTCATCCACTTGAAGCCCTTGAAACCGGTTTTTGAAAAATATCCAGCGAAAAAAAGGGATATGCCTCCATCCGGGGCTGAACAAACCAGCCCCATGGGCCGGCCAGAAAAAGCCCCAGTGATATAAGGAGCTGAAATCTGCTTCAAAGCGATGGATGCAGCCGCCAAAAAAGAAGGGCCGGACAAGGAAACAGCTCCCCGCCGGCCCGGCAATACGGATATGCCCGCTTATTTTTGGTAAACCACCTCGCCGTCAATGATGGTGTACTCTATGGGAATCTGGGGCCACTCTTCGGGTGGGGTCTGGCTCAGGTCGCGGCCAAACACGGTGAGGTCGGCCAGTGCGCCGGGCTGCAATACGCCGCGCAGTCCTTCTTTATGCTCCACCCAGGCGGCGGTCCGGGTGAATCCGTCCAGGGCCTCTTCCAGGGTCATACGCTCTTGGGGACGCCAGCCGCCTTCCGGCTCCAGGCCGGTGGTCTGCCGGAGCACCGCAGCCTGCAGGCCCAAAAGGGGCTCGATGGGCTCCACCGGCGTATCGGAACCGAACTGCATGCGTATGCCCATATCCTGGATGGTTTTCCAGGCATAGGCGTTGTGGGCCTCGCAGCGTTCTGCGCCCCACCGGCTGCTGGCCACGTTCCAGTCGGTGGGGATAAACACCGGCTGCACCGAAGCCACCACATCCATTTCCTTGAAACGCTCCAAGTCTTCAGTGCGGCAGATCTGCACATGGTCCACGCTGTCCCGGCGCTGGCCAGGATACTCTTTGCGGCCGTGGCTGATGGCGTCCAAAGAATTGCTCACCGCCTTGTCGCCGATTGCGTGTATGGCCACGCTGAAGCCGTTTTTGTGGCACAGCGCCACACGCTCTTTCAAGACCTCCGGTTCCGTGAAGGGCAGGCCGCAGTTGCCCGGATCGTCGCAGTAGGGCTCAAACAACAAGGCCGTATTGGCACCCAGGGAGCCGTCTGCAAAGAGCTTCATCTGGCCCACCCAGAGCCGCTCGGAACCATAGCCCCGGTGCATGCCGCGCTCCAACATCTCCTCCAACTCCGCATGCTGCAGATTATGATGCACCCTGAGCTTCAGCTTGCCCTCTTGCTCCAGTTCGGAAAACGCCCGCCACTCGGCCAGGGATTCATAGGTGTGCACGCAGGTCAGGCCGGAGGCCAAGGCGCGTTCCTGGGCCAGAAGACAGGCTTTTTTGAGGTACTCGTTGGTGGGCGGAGGCACATGGGCTATGACCACCCGGCGGGCTTCGCGCAGCATTCCGGTGGGCTGGCCGTTTTCATCGCGGTCAATCTTGCCGCCCGGAGGATCAGGGATCCCGGCCACGATACCGGCGGTTTCCAACCCCTTGGTGTTCAGCCACTGGCTGTGTCCGCAGGCCCGCACCATCATGGCCGGATTGTCCGGCACTATGTCGTCCATGTCGTGCCGGTTGGGCTCCCTGGCCTCTTGCCACATGTGATGATTCCAGGCGCGGCCCAAAAGCCATTGCCCGGGCTCCAGTTTGGCGGCGGCCTGCTTGATGCGCCGGCGGCATTCTTCAAGACTGGTCAGATTGCGCAGATCCACCATCATGAGGCTTTGGCCCATGCTGATGAAATGGCAGTGGGCATCGGTCAGGCCGGGAGTGACCATGCGCCCGGAAAGCTCCAGGGCTTCGGCGTCCGGCATGGCGTCTTTGACTTCCTGATTGCTTCCCACGGCCTTTATTTTGCCGTCTTCCATGCCCAGAGCCTGGGCCCAGGGTTTGTCTGGCATGCCGGTGTAGATATTTGCGGAATAGATAGCTAGATTTCGCCCGGGCATATGGAACTCCTCCCGAAGTTGATTGGTTGATTATTTTTGGGTCTTGGTGTGGGGGTCCAGAATGTCCCGCAGACCGTCACCCAACAGGTTCAGGCCGAGCACGGTGACGAATATGGCCAGACCGGGGTAGATGGATATCCAGGGCGCGGAAAAAAGCTGTTCCCGCGCAGCCGAAAGCATGCCGCCCCACGAAGGCGTGGGAGGCTGCACCCCAAGGCCCAAAAAAGACAGGGAGGCTTCCAGCAGGATGGCGCCGGCCACGCCCAGGGTGGCGATGACCAGGATAGGCCCCACGATATTGGGCAGGATCTGGGTGAACATGATACGGGTGCGGCCGTAACCCAGGGCCCGGGCCGCCTTCACATACTCCCGGTTGCGCACGCTCAAGGCCTGGGAGCGGGTTATGCGGCAGGAGTAGGACCAGTTGGTGAACCCCAAGGCCAAAAACACATTCAACAGGCCGGGACCCAACAGGGCCATGACCGCCAGTGCGAATATCAAAGAGGGTATGGAAAGCATAATGTTGGTCAGCCCCATAACCAAGTCATCCCACCAGCGCCCGAAAAAGCCGGCGCTGAGACCCAGGGCCACACCTATGATGGTGTTGAAGGCCTGGCTGATCAGGCCCACTGAAAGTGATATGCGGGCGCCATAGATCACCCGGGACATTACGTCGCGGCCCTGGTTGTCTGTGCCGAACCAGTAGGTTTGGTTCGGGGGCTCATCGGACACCATCAGGTCCGCGTCATCCACCGGATGAAAGGGCGCTATGAAAGGGGCGAAGACGGCCAGTATGATTACAAAGGCGGTGATTGCCCCGCCCACCAGCAGGTTGGTGCGCAGAAGTAGTTTTCTAACGGTCTTGTTCATCGGTATGAAGCCTTGATTCGGGGGTCGATCACTCCATAGAGCAGGTCCACGATGAGGTTGACCGCAAGGAAGATCAGGATAATGGCCAATATGCAGCCCTGGGTAACCGGAATGTCGCGCTGGAAGATTGAATCCACCAGCAAGGACCCCAGGCCGGGCCAGGAAAACAGTTTTTCTACGATAACGGTCTGGGCCATGAGCGCGCCGAACTGCAGTCCGGCGGTGGTGAGCACCAGGATTAAAGCGTTTTTCATAACGTGCCTGCGGTTAACCAGAAGCTCGCTGAGCCCTTTGGCCCGTGCGGTGCGGATAAAGTCTGTGGTGAGGATCTCCACCACGGCCGCCCTGGTGGTCCGGGCAAGAAGCGCCATGTAGCCCACTCCCAGTGTAAAGGAGGGCATTATGATGTTGGCAACAGCGCCATCGCCATAACCTTGGGGAGGCAGCCAGCGCAGTTGCACTGAAATGAAATACATTAGCAGTAGCCCCAGCCAGAACTGAGGCATGGAAACTCCGGAAACCGCACCCATCATGGCGAAGGTGTCGGACCACTTGCCGCGCTTTAAGGCCGAATAAAATCCCAGGGGCACCCCGAATGAAACCGCAATAACCATGGCTACTATGGCTAATTTGAGGGTGGGCCACATGCGTTCCAAGATGAGCCCGTTCACCGGCTCCCTGCGCATAAAGGATTTACCCAGGTCTCCGGTGACAAGACCTTTGAGATAGATCCAGTACCGCTCATAAAGCGGCTTATCCAGCCCCCAGTCCTTTTTCATCATTTCAATATAATGAACGTCGATATTGCGGTCTTGGTCCCCTGCGGCCATCAGAGCGGCGTTGCCCGGCAGCACATTGAGCAAGACGAAGGTAATCAAAGATATGGCCAACAGGGTAGGTATGAACTGCACCAGTCGGCGAACGGCATAGGCGAACATGGATTGCACCCCAGGTGCTTATAACCATCTCATAAAAAAGCGGATGCGGGCTTGCCCCGCCCGGTCTGACTTACGGTCCACCTGCTTATGAGATAGTCAGGTCGGTTTTTGTATACATCAGCAGCCAGCCAGACCTCTTTATACCTCAAAGGCCGAAAACGTCCAGAGGGATTGCATCTGCCGGCAGTTTTATGAAAAGCCGGGGGAGCCCATCGGCTCCCCCAATGTGGTCAGGTTTTACTTGGCATTGGCCCGGGGGGATTTTTCATCCACCCACACCTCGGTCAGGTCCTGATACATCATTTCGACCGCCACCGGGGCTATACCATGCACCCAGGGCTGGAAAGCCATAATGGCCTTGTTGTAGTTGAAGAACCAGAACGGGGCGTCTTCGGTCATGATGGCGTTGGCCTGTTTGAACAGTTCATTCTGTTTGTCAAAATCACGCTCGGCCGAAGCTTTTTTCACCAAGGCGTCATACTCCGGATTGGAATACTGAACATAGTTACCCGCGGCCTGTGGGGTGCTGGAGACCCAGCGGGTCAAAACATCCAAGGTATTGGGGCCGGAACCGATCGACCAGATATACATGTCATAGTCGCCATTGCGCACACGCTCGGCAAAGGCGGCGCCTTCCATCTGCTGGATCTTCAAGGTGATGCCGATTTTTTTCAGGTACGGCATGGCGGCTTCATAGATGCCCACGCCCCAGGACTTGTTGGCGGTGCCCAGACATTTTTCCACGGTGAAGCCCTTTTCGTAACCGGCTTCTTTCATTAGCTGCTTGGCTTTTTCAGGGTTGTATTCATACTTTTTGCCCTTGGGATCAAAGGCGGGCGAGGAGGACGGCAGCCATCCGCGGGGGGCGAATGCCTTATTCTTCAGAACCTTTTTAATTATCAGGTCAGTCGGAATGGCGTAGTTGATGGCCTGACGCACCTTTTTGTTGCTGAAGGGTTTAAACTTGGGGTTCATGCCCACGTGGCGGGTGAACATCTCGGCCACTTCTACCATATTCTTACTGATCACCGGGTCTTTCAAGTATTCGGGGTAATGCACCGCGCCCACGATGATGGCGTCCAACTCCTTGGCCTTGAAAGCCAAATCGCGCGCTGCCGATTCACCCATGATATTGAAGACAACCTTATCCAGGTAGGGCTTGCCGGGCATATAGTAGTCTGGATTTTTAACCAGTTCCACCTTGGAGCCCTTTATCCATTTACTAAATTTGAATGGACCGCAGCCCACCGGATTGACTGCGAAGTCTTCACGGGCCACTTCCTCTTTGGGCAGGATCGAGGCGGCGGTCCAGAACAGGAAGTATTTGGGGTCCACCGGATTTTCAAGGGTCATCTCAAATGTCAGGTCATCGATTTTTTTGAGACCGGCTATTTCTTGGGATTTCCCCTCCTGGACATCTTTGGCTCCCTTTATGATATAAATAAAGCGCGATGCCGAAGAAGCGGGCTTCATTTTCATGATGCGGTTGAAAGAGAATATCACGTCATCGGACACCAGCTGACGGCCATTGTGGAACTTGATATTGGGGCGCAGTTTATAGGTGTAAACCATGCCATCATCAGAAACTTTTACGCTTTCGGGCAGTTCCAGAACCGGCACGCTTTTGTAGGGGTCCCATTTATACAGACCCTTGTGAATATCCATCTCGACCAGATAGTCCTGCACCCGTGATGAAGTATGAGGGTCCAGACCGAACAGGTCGCCGCCGTAAGGCGCCATATAGTTCAGGGTGCCGCCGCTTCTGGCCGCCAAGGCGGAACCCGCGGACAGGGCGAAGACCAAAACCAAACACAGCAATAGTATTTTTCTCATCGATAGCTTCCTTTCGTTGAGTTAATGATCTTGAGGAAATGCGAAATCATATTAATACAACTGGGCGGTTGCGGGCAAGCATAGTTTGCGGTTTTTGTTGAAAAAAACAAATTTTTTTGGGCGTAATTATAATTTGATTTAACAAAACAACCAAAATATTAGCCGAAATAATATTTGATCTAATCAATTATCCTCTGCCATTGCTAAGGCTTGCCGAGGGCCTGTTGTCATGCTAGTATCCGGCTAGGACCAGTCCTTATGCATTCACCGACAGCCTGAAAGAGAGAACACGTTACACCGTGAACCAGCCGAACCCTTTGCTCAAAGTTAGAAACTTAAAAGCCCACTTCCACACCTTTGAAGGTGTGGCCAAGGCCGTTGACGATATTTCGTTCAACCTGATGGCTGGTGAAACCATGGGCCTGGTGGGTGAAAGCGGATGCGGTAAATCGGTCTCGGCGCTTTCCATCATGCGTTTGGTGCCGGAACCTCCCGGCAAAATCGTGGGCGGCAGGATTCTGTTGGAAGACCGCGATCTGCTGAGTATGTCCCAATCCGAGATGCGGCGCATCCGGGGGAACCGCATTTCCATGATCTTTCAAGAGCCCATGACCTCGCTTAATCCAGTCTACACCATCGGGCAGCAGATAGCCGAAGTATTTGAAAACCACCAGGGCATGCACCACAAGGAAGCCCTGGACCACACCATAGAAATGTTGGCCAAGGTGCAGATCCCCTCCCCCAAAAAGAGGGTGCACGAATACCCCTATCAACTCTCGGGCGGCATGCGCCAAAGAGCCATGATAGCCATGGCCCTGGCCTGTGAGCCTCAAGTGCTGATAGCGGATGAACCCACCACCGCCTTGGATGTCACCATACAGGCCCAGATAATTGACTTGATGCTGGAGCTTAAACAGGATTTTCAGGCCGCGATTTTGATGATCACCCACGATCTGGGAGTCATTGCGGAGATGGCGGACTGGGTGGTGGTCATGTATGCGGGCAAGGTGGTGGAGGAAGGCTCCACTTTGGAGCTTTTTGAAAATCCTCTGCACCCATACACCAACGGACTTTTGAACTCGGTGCCTGTCATGGGCCGCCGGGCCAAGCTTGGCCGGCAAAGGCTGCAGGAGATCACCGGCGTGGTTCCCTCCTTATATGAACTGCCCCAAGGCTGCACCTTCCATCCCCGATGTCCCCACAGCATAGACGCCTGCACCCAGAGCTATCCCGAAGTAAGGAATATTTCGGAAAATCACCGGGTGCGGTGCTGGCTTGATCCGGACACCGCCAGTTCCGTAGCCATGGGAGCGGCGACATGAGCACCTTATTGGAAGTCAAGGACCTGCAGGTTTATTTTCCGGTCAAAAAAGGGCTTTTGAACCGCACCGTGGGCCAGGTCCACGCGGTGGACGGGGTGAGCTTTGTGCTTGATGAAGGCGAGACCCTGGGCATAGTCGGCGAGAGCGGCTGCGGCAAGACCACCACCGGCATGGCGGTGCTGCGCCTGGAAGAGCCCACCGGCGGCAAGGTGTGGTTTCAAGGCGAACTGATGAGCGGGATGGACCGCCTCCAGATGCGGGCCTTGCGTAAAAAGATGCAGATCATCTTTCAAGACCCCTATTCGTCCTTGAATCCGCGCATGACCGTAAAAAATATCCTGGGCGATCCCATGAAAATTCACGGCCTTTACCAGGAAAAGGAACGAAACGAGGCGGTGGCGGGTCTGTTGGAGAAAGTGGGACTCACTCCGGAGCAGGCCAACCGCTACCCTCACGAGTTTTCCGGCGGCCAGCGCCAGCGCATCGGCATTGCCCGGGCCCTGGCCCTCAACTCTACTTTGATCATCGGCGACGAGCCGGTATCCGCCCTGGATGTTTCCATCCAGGCCCAGATAATCAACCTCTTGATTGATCTGCAAAAAGAGATGAACCTGTCCTATTTGATCATCGCCCACGATTTGGCCGTGGTGGAATATATTTGCGACCGCATCGCGGTGATGTACCTGGGCAAATTTGTGGAAAGCACCACCTACCGCAATCTATACGGCAATCCCCTGCACCCCTACACCCAGGCTCTTTTATCCGCGGTGCCCAAGGCTGACCCCCGCTTGGAGCGCAGCCGCACGGTGCTGCAGGGCGACGTGCCCAGCCCCATCAACCCGCCGGCCGGCTGCCGTTTTCATCCCCGCTGCCCGGATTGCATGCCCATATGCAGCCAGGAGGAGCCGGTGTTGAAAGAGGTTGCCCTTGGCCACCAAGTGGCCTGCCACCTGCATTAGCAGGCGGAATTGAAGGGCCGCCGCCCCAAGACCCCGGCTAATGGCCAGGCGGTGCTGCCGGTCATATAGCGCTTTACGCGCATAAGCATTCCATCATATACCCCCGGATTATGCGGCAAACCAGTATTCAACAAGGTATGTTTGCATAACCAAACTTTTGATATATGCTTAAAAGCAAATATTGCACGGCGGTTTTATGCTGATGCGGGAGTTTGATTAGCCACACAGTATCTGCCGGATGTCTGCTGGGTATGAAGACCGCAGCGACGCAGATTATCTGAGGGGGAAAAGAGCTTGTTTACCATGCTTAAATCAAAGTAATTTTGGTTTTCGCTGGGGTTTCAGTGACAAGTCACCTTAGAATATAAGTTACAAGGCTTTTTGATGCCGTCGGCAAGGGCCTCATGGCTCACCTGAAGCTTCAGACGGCCTGAAACAGAAGATCGCGGTAACTGCCGCATAATTTGTAATTTGTTGGTCACCTTGTTTGGTTTTGACAATACTCTTCGTCATGAAAGCTGCGGCAGCCTCATCGTAGACTTATTGAGCCGGAAATTTATTAATTATGCTTGGCTTTCTTGATATTCGCACTCTTTCGCTGATGGTTGGCCTGAATAGTGTAGTCATGGCAGGCATAATGACCTACATTTCCACGACGCGGCTCACCTATCCGGGTTTTCACTACTGGACATTCAGTTTTGTATTCAGTGGCTTAGGCATGGTCTTGACAAGCCTTCGCCACATCGCGCCTGACTGGATATCCATAGTGGCCGCCAATTTATGCATCATCGCATTTCCGGCTCTGCTGGCAATCGGCTTGATCAAATTTTTAGATAGACCTTGCCGTTTTTGGCTGCCTTTTATGGTCTTGGCGGTTGCGCTGGTGGGGTTTATTTACTTCACCTATTGGCAGCCAAACGTTAGTGTGCGGGTTGTGGTGATATCTCTGGCCATGGGCCTGCTGTTGGCCTACAGCCTCTATTTGTTGTTGCGAAATGCAAGGTCACAGCTTGGATTCAACAATATTCTGCTGAATACGGTTTTAGCTTTCCTGTCTTTTTGGGCGGTGGTCCGTGCTTCTATCACGCCTCTGTTGGAAGGGCACATAAGTGATTTTCTTTCTGCCGGGACCCTGCAGGAATTCAGCTTTGTCTTTTATTCCTTGGGTTGTTTTTTGATAATGGGCGGTCTGATCACACTCAACGTCCAGCGTATGGAGAGTGAACTTGCTTCGGCGGATCAAGAGATCAAAAATATGTCCAGCCTGATACCTATCTGCGCCGCATGTAAAAAAATCCGGGATGATAAGGGTTATTGGGAGGCCGTGGAAAACTATATTCAAAGAACGACCAACAAGGACTTGACCCATAGCATCTGCCCGGAATGCACCAAAAAGCTGTATCCTGAAATCAATCTTGAAGATGAATGAACCGGCTTTGGGCAGAACCTCATTGGCGTAAGCAATAATTTTTTCTATTTTCAGCCGTCATTTGTAATTCTGTTTAGGGACATACCGGTCTCCTTGTATCTTTACGAGGATTCTGGCTACGTGATTGCTCCGGTTAATGCCCTCCGCGGCCCGCTCGGGGCGTCAAAAGGATTCAGGCTTTTCGTTTTGGCGCGGCAAGTCTGCAAAGAATGCATCCTTTCCGCGTCATGCCTTTCGCGCCACGGCTGAAAGAGCGTATACTTTGTATACGTCGTATCAGATGAAAGGTTGTTATTCCCAGCCGGCAAAATGGATAAGCGGTTGATCTGTTAACCAGCTATTTGAAGGAACGGCCCATGAAACCGTTAAGACTTCTCAGTGTGGCGTTGACCCTGTTTATAGTGCTTTGTTTTTCCTTGGCGGCCTGCGCCGCGGAGTTTTCAGGCTTTCTGGTCATGGAGGGAGCCGGCGGGGTTTTAAAGGGCAAGGCCTATGTCAAGGGCGACATGGTTCGCCATGAGGCGACACATCCCAAACTGGGCAGAATCGTTACCATAATCAACGCACGCACCCTCGCGGCCCAGATCATGGTGCCCAAGATGCGCTATTACTATGACACCGTGATACCGGCTGATCTGGTGGCAGGGCGCACCCTGGTTTGGCAAGGCTCCAAGAGCCTGCCCAAAGGCAGCAAAAAGCTCGGCGTGCAGACCGTATCCGGCTTTGTCTGCGATGTATACAGCTTTTATGACCGGGACGCCGGGCAGGGCACGGCCTGGATATCAAAAAAACTTGATTTTCCCCTCAAGGCCCAGGGCCAGGCCCCCCAGGGCCGATATGCGGTCTTGTTCCACCAGGTGAAAGCAGGACCCCAGCCGGCCTCCCTGTTCAAGCCGCCTGGGGATTTCCGCCGCATGCAGGTTGACCCCAGGGCCTTGCAGATTTTGCTGAATCTGAAGCTATAGGGCCGTTTTTCCCTCAAAAAATGAACACCCCGGCCGTGCTCTCTACGCTTGAATGCCTGCTCATCTGATACTGCTTCGGATTTCAAGCCGCATCAGGACTGCCTGCTAACAGAATCCTTGACTCCATCTCAATGGTTCTGACGCCGAACACCGTTGACCGGACAGTCTGAGATGAATTACCATGCACTTGAAGTGAGGGTGTAAACCGCCTCTGGGTTTTCAGTATAACCATGGCATGCCGGTTAGCGTTTTGATTTTAAAGGCTTTTTTTTGCGTGCTTTGGCGGCCGGCCCCGCTTCGGAGAACCCTATGGAGACACGGACGAGGCAAATACCGTGAAATCCCGGACAAAATGACTACTCAGCATTATATCATGCAACAGCTTGAGGCCATTTTCGGGTCCTCATATGACGGCATTTGGATTTGTGATGGGGAGGGGCGGATATTACGGCTCAATCCCGCCTCGGAAAGAATAAACAATATCAAGGCTCAAGACTGGATAGGCCGGCATGTCAGCGAACTGACCTCAGAAGGAATTATCGATCAGTCGGTCACCTTGGAGGTGTTGCAGAAAAAGCGGCCGGTGACCATTTTTCAAAGGGCGAGGCGGACCGGGAAAAAGCTTCTGGTCACCGGCAGTCCCATTTTCCGTGAAGACGGCAG
Organism: Desulfarculaceae bacterium; assembly: GCA_963675675.1. GTDB lineage: Bacteria > Desulfobacterota > Desulfarculia > Desulfarculales > Desulfarculaceae > Dethiosulfatarculus. Next base: position 2,904,497 of record OY776512.1, on the reverse strand, counting down.
CATCGATCTGGTGGTGACCAATGACCGGGATATCACCGAACTGGACAATCTCAGACTAAGGCTGTTGGAAAGCCAGGCCAGGACTGAGCGGTTCCAGCACGAGCTGTTGAAAAAGGAAGCCGAAATTGAGGCCAGCGGAAACCTGGTGTGCCGCTCGTCAGCCATGCGGCAGGTAATAGATACGGCCGTGCATGTGGCCGGTTTCAACTCGGCGGTCTTGATTTCCGGCGCATCCGGCACTGGCAAGAGCATGTTGGCCCAGCTGATTCATCAATTCTCGGACCGGAAAAACAGCTCTTTTATCCGGGTGGAGTGCGGCGCCATCCCTGCGTCATTGTTCGAATCCGAGATTTTCGGTTATGAAAAGGGGGCTTTCACCGGGGCCAGTCAGAACGGCAAGCTTGGATTATTTGAAATGGCCGAGGGCGGAACCCTTTTTCTGGATGAGGTTGCCCATGTCCCCCTTGACCTCCAGCATAAGCTGCTCCGGTTCCTTGAATCCGGAGAAATCATCCGGGTTGGTTCAACCGAGCCGAAAAAAATCGATGCCAGGGTGATCACAGCCTCGAATATCAGCCTGGAATCCCTGGTGAAGGAAGGAAAATTCAGAAGCGATCTATACTACCGCTTGAAAGTGGTGCCGCTTTTTCTGCCTCCCCTCAAGGAGCGGGAGGAGGATATCCCCTTTTTGATAGGACACTTTCTGAACCGGCTCAACCACCGGTTCCAGACTGACAAGGTAATCAGCAGTCCGGCCATGGAGGTGCTCACCAGCTATGACTGGCCGGGCAATGTAAGGGAGGTGGAAAATTTAGTGGAGAGGCTGGTGGTCATGTCTCCCGGCCAGACAATCGAGCTGTCCGACCTGCCCGACGGCTTGGTCGAAGAAAAACGTCTTATGCCCTCACTGGTGCGCGGCCAGAGCCTCAAGCAGGCGGTGAAGGAGTTTGAGGCCCAGATGATAGCCCTGGCGGTGGAAAAATACGGATCTCAGGCAGAAGCGGCCAAAGCCCTTGGGGTCAGTCAGGCCACGGTCACCAGAAAACGGCGATAATAATAAAAACAACTCTGCAATTTCATTTCTGAAAACAATCCAAATATAAAAAACATACAATAATATACTGTAAATATAGAATTTATTTAGCTTCGCCTTTGTTGAATTTCATTTTTGACGATATCGCCTCCCCCTGCCGGAATATTCCCAAATAATCAATTTTTAAAAAAGCCCCGTGTTACAAGCGGGATACGGGCTTGCCTCCCTTCATTATCCCGTTGGTACGGCTTTTGCTCTGTAAAATAACAGTTTCTCGATTGAGGACGCTTTTGATTTTGCCCTTGATGACTATTGCGACTGCCGGCAGGACTAAAAGTTGAAAAACCAGAACAATCAGGATTTCACAGGTGATCTACCTTCAGGCGAAGCATGTCTGGTGCTCAAGGACGGTCAGCCATATGATGTGGCCAATGTTAAAAACTTCATCAAAAAACGCAGCTTGCAGGTGCTGCGCGAACATGAGTTCATTCAGCCGAACGGTTTGCACACCCTGGCCGTGTATCTGCCGCCCCAAAGCCTGCACGATTTGATTCTTGAATTGGCCGCCAAGGGCGTAGGCGGCGAGTTGGTCGGTTATGAGGTGAACCATAACCCGGTATGCCGGTTTAACCCTCATGAAATAAACGGAAAATAATATGAGTGCTGAAAACATGAGCGATAAATTAAGCAAGCTGCGGACCGCGTATGTTCCCCAAGGACCCTACAATATCACTCCCCTGTTCGCTGATAGTGCTGCAGGAGCGGTGATAAAGACCGTAGACGGCAGAGAGTTCGTCGATTTTTCCGGGGGCATTGGCGCCATGAACGTGGGGCACAGCCACCCCAAGGTTGTGGCCGCTATAAGGGATCAGGCCGCCAGATTTACCCATACATGCTTCCATGTGGTTATGTATGAGCCATATCTTAAGCTGGCGGAAAGAGTCTGCCGTCTAACGCCCGGCAGCCACGACAAGATGGCCATATGGCTCAATTCGGGGGCGGAGGCGGTAGAAAACGCGGTCAAGGCGGCCAGGTATTACACCCGGCGGCCGGCTATCATCGCCCTGGAGCACGCCTACCACGGCAGGACCCTTTTGAGCATGTCCCTGACCGCCAAGGCTTCGCCATACAAAAAAGGCTTTGGCCCCTTTGCGCCGGAGATATACCGCATCCCGGCCCCCTATTGCTATCGCTGTCCTTTGGGTTTGGAGCATCCCGGCTGCGGCACGGCCTGCGCCGATCTTCTGGAGCAATTTTTGAAGACCCAACTGGCGCCCGAGGACACAGCCGCTTTTATCGCCGAGCCGGTTTTGGGTGAGGGCGGCTTCATAACACCGCCAAAGGACTATTTCCAAAAAACGGCACGCATCTGCAGCAAACACGGAATCGTCTTTATTGCCGATGAGGTCCAATCCGGTTTCGGCCGTACCGGCCGCATGTTCGCCTCGGAGCATTTTGGCGTGGAGCCCGATTTGATCACGGTGGCTAAATCGCTTGCTGCGGGCATGCCCCTTTCCGGGGTGATCGGGCGCAAGAGCATACTGAACGCCCCCCACCCCGGTGGACTGGGGGGGACCTACAGCGGCAACCCGGTCAGCTTGCAGGCGGCAATGGCTGTATTGGACATTTTTGAAAAGGAAGATATTTTGGCCCGCTCCGAAGGTCTGGGCCGCCGCCTTAGAAAATGCTTTGATGAATGGGCCGGGCGTTTCCAAATTATCGGCCAGGTCCGGGGCCTGGGCCCCATGCTTGGCCTGGAACTGGTAAAGGACCGCCAGTCCAAGGAACCGGCTGTTGCTGAGACCACCCGGGTGATTCAACTGGCGCTTGAAAAGGGGTTGATCCTCCTCTCTTGCGGCACTTTCGATAATGTTATCAGGGTGCTGATGCCGCTGACCATCGACGATGATCATCTGGAAACAGGGTTGGCCGCCATGGAGGAGACAATTTACGAAGTGGATAAGGAAATGCGGTAACACCTGGCGGGATGGTCGTTCAGCCGTTTCAGCCAAAACAAGAAAAGGAGATATGGACATGATCGGAAGAGGCATGATCTCTAAATTGTGGTGGGCTTGCCTGGTTTTGGGCTTGGTATTAACCGCCTATCCGGCCGTGGCGCCGGCCGCAGACAACGTGATCAAAATCGGCGTGCCGGCTCCCTTCTCCGGGTCGGCGGCGGAGAAAGGCAAGCACCTGAAATATGGAATGATGCTTGCCGCCGAGGAAATCAATGCCGCTGGAGGCGTGTTGGGCAAAAAGATAGAGCTTGTCTACGCCGACACCGAGGCAAAGCCCGAGGTGGGCGTCAGCGCCTATGAAAAGCTGATCAGCCGCGACAAAGTCCAGTTTCTGGTGGGTGAGGTGAACAGCCATGTGGCGCTGGCCGTGATGGATGTGGTGGCCAAATACCAGATCCCGACCTTGTATGCCATACCGGCAAGCGACCAGCTCGGTAAAAAGATCGCCAGCAGCCCGGATAAATATGGCTGCATTTTCATGTGTGACATACCGGTGAGCCGGATGCAGGAAGGCGCCTTTTTATTCCTGGATGAGGCAAACAAGGTGGGCAAGCTCAAAAGCAAGGAAAAAACCATAGCTCTGGTTTACGAGGACAGTTCCTGGGGCCGCATCGTTGGAAAGACATGGAAAGAGAATCTGCAGAGCCGGGGCTGGAAGATCGTTTTGGAGGAGGTGACTCCCTTTAAGGAAAGCGATTATTTGCCGGTAATCTCCAAAATCAAGAGGCTGAATCCGGCTGTGGTCAAAGTCGAGATCACCTCGCTGCCTGCGGGTGTTGCCATTACCAAGCAGTTGTACGAGGCCGGGGTCAAGGCCAGTATCTTTGGCGGCTACTACCAGAAGACGCGTGAATTCCCCATGATGGCCGGACCCTTTGCGGTCGGGTCTTTTAACGTCAAAGAACCTTACGCCGCCGATTGGCCCAAAAGGCTTCACAAAACCTTCCCCAAGGCGGACGTGATAGCCAGTATGATGCCATACGACTCATTGCATATATTGGCCCAGGCAATCAAACGGGCCGACTCCGTGGACCCCAAAAAGGTGACAGCGGCCCTATACAAAACCGACTACACCGGCGCTTTCATGAGGACCGTTTTCGATCCCGAGAGCCACTTTTCCAAGGTGGGCAAGGAATACAAATTGTTCGGCGTGGCTGAGTTCCAGAAAACCGGCCTGAAGCTTGTCTGGCCCCAAGCATACGCCGAATAGGCTGATTATGAATTAACTCCTGCGTAGATCCCGATCGCCGGAAGGATGTTCCAACTCCTCTTGGCGATCGGGGCAGGATTATCATCACAGCGTTTACTGATGCGTTTGAGATGTTTTTTTAAAGGTTTGAATAACACTTGTAACCATAGTCTGTTTTTGGAAATGCGAAGGGTGTGTATAGATGTCTAGATCTACCGTTGCAATCATCGGCGCGGGTAACGGCGGCCAGGCGGCTGCTGCGGAGTTGGGCTTGAAGGGGTTCCCGGTTCGTTTGTGCGATATCAATAAAGAGATGATCGCAGGCATTGCTGCCCGGGGTGGAGTGGAAGTCAGCGGAGTTATGCAAGGGTTCGCGGAGGTGGAAAAAGCCACCACCGATATGGCCGAGGCGATCGCGGGAGCGGATGTGATAATGGTCGCTTCCGCCCGTTTCGCCCATGGCAACATCGCCGCTAATCTGGCCAAGATCGTCCCGGATGATATGCCCATCCTGCTCAACCCCGGCTCCAGCGGCGGGGCGTTGGAGTTCGCAAAATTTCTGCGGGAGCGCGGAAAAAGCCCCTTGGTGTCAACCCTGGCCACGCTGCCTTACGCGGCCAGGGTCCAAGAGCCCGGCCGGGTCATGGTCACATTGCTGACCAAAACCCTTTACTTCGCCTCGTTCCCTGGTGAGCGGACCGAAGCCGAGGCCAAAAGGTGGGCGGAGCTCTACCCGGCCATTGAGCCCATGGCCAACACGCTTGAAGTCAGCCTGAACAATGGCAATCCGATCACCCATCCGGCTCCGATGCTGTTGAATGCGGCCAGGATAGAACACGCCGGAGAGGACTTTTTGTTTTACCGCGACGGAACCTCGCCGTCGGTTGTCAGGATCAGTGAAAAACTTGATGAGGAACGGCTTGATTTATGCCGGTCGTTCGGCTTTGCCGAGATACCGGCCACTCAAAGGCTGTTCAAACTCGGCTACGCCGAAAAGCTATATCCCAGTTTGCTGGAGGTCTACCAGAACAGCCAGGCGTTCGCCCCGATAAAGGCTCCAGACACCATGAACTACCGCTATGTTTACGAGGACATTCCTTATGGCGCGGTCTTTTTCGCCTCCCTGGGCGAGCAGTTCGGGGTGCCCACGCCGGCGACCCGGACCATCATCGACCTGGCCTCTTTGATGACCGGGCGCGATTTTTGGAAAGAAGGCTTCACAACCGCCAAACTGGCCCTGAATGAGTTGACCATGGAAGAACTGATCGATTTTGTTCAAACCGGGCGCTCGCCCAAAGTGGCCTGGTAAATAAAGGAGTAAGTGAGAGATGAGCCTAAACTGCGGCCAGATTCTGGGACAGACGCTGAGAGGCGCAGGAGTGGAGAAGGTGTTCGGGGTGGTCGGACATGGAAACATAGGCCTGATCGACGGACTGGTGCAGGCCGGGATAGAATATGTCTCCTGCCACCACGAAACTGTGGCCGGCATGGCGGCCGACGGCTATTTCCGGGCTACCGGACGGCCGGGGATCGTCTGCCTTACCTGCGCTCCGGGAGCCTTGAACGCCCAGCTGGCCATTAACACGGCTGCCCAGGACCACTCGGCGGTCGTATATATAGTAGGCGATATTCCCATACAGTTCGCCGGCAAGGGAACCTATGAGGAAGTCGACTTAAACAGCCCTGACGATCAGTATTACATCCTCAAACCGAATTTCAAGCGCTCATGGAAGGTCGTCAATCCCGAGCTGATGTCGCAGTTCACCCTCAACGCCCTTAATGCGGCCGTCACTGGTTGTCCGGGGCCGGTCTTGATCAACATACCCTTTGATCTGGACACCGTGGATGTGGAAGCGCCGGTGATCCAAGCCACCGGCTCCATCCCCCAGGGGCGCCCTCAAGGCCAGGATGACCTGCTGATAAAAGCGGCTGAAATGCTTCTGGCCGCCGAATCTCCGGTCATTTTCGCCGGCGGCGGGGTGGGGCTGTCACGCACCGGTGACGACCTGGTGAAGCTGAGCAAGCTTTTGGACGCCCCCATTGTGTCCTCGATTATGGGCGCCACCAGCTTTGCGGGAGACTGTCCCGGCTTTGCAGGTTTTATAGGCTCCTACGGCACCAAGCTGGCCAACAGCCTGGTCCGCGGGGCCGACCTGATTTTTGCGGTGGGCACCCGTTTCGAGGAAGAGGAAACAGCCCTTTGGCTGAACGGCGAGGTAATCGCGGTACCGCCAAGCAAAATTATCCAGCTTGATATTGATCCCATGATCATAGGCAAGAATTATCCCGTGGAGATAGGCATCGTCGGCGACGCCTCGGTGACCCTGCCCAGGCTTAATACTCTGGCCGAGCAGATGAACGGAGGCCGGGATGCGGCTGGGGAGCGTTTGACTGCATTGGCCCAGGGGCGCAAGGAATGGCTGGATCAATTGGTACCGGACATGAACTCCGGCGCAAAACCGATCAACCCCAGGCGCATTTTGGCCGCCTTGCAGCAAAAGCTGCCCGAGGACGGCATCATGACGGTGGATTGCTCCTGGTCCAGGATCGGGCTGCTTCAGCAGCTTGGCCAGCCCGGAAACGACCGGTGCTATATCGTGGGCGGGGTGCTGCCTATCGGCTGGTCCACCTCGGCCGCTCTGGGAGTGGCGGCCGGCCGCGAAACATCCCGCGTGGTGGCTGTTGCCGGTGACGGTGGATTCTTGATGGCCATTCAGAGCCTGCTTACCGCGGTGGAATACAACCTGCCCATCACCTGGGTGGTTATCAATAACGGCGGCTACAATGCCCTGGATGTACTCCAGCGGGTCTATTTCGGAGGCAGAAGCGTTGGCTCCTGTTTCACCGATGTTAAATCCGGCCAGGACATTTCCCCGGATTTCGCCGCCATAGCAGCCGGATTCCATATCAAGGGCGAAAGGATCACCGATCCGGAGGAGATCGAAGCGGCTGTGGCCCGTTCCTTTGAGACCGACGGCCCGTACGTCCTCGATTTTGTCAGTGATCCCAATGAATCCCGGCTGGTCAGAACCGCGCCCGTGACCTGGTCGTATTTCTGGAGTGCGCACCGCAAAAAGGAATCCTCAGAAATGATAGGTTGACAGAGTGGATAGGCTACTTCTGGAAATTGATGGTTTGAGCGCAGCTTACGGTGATCTGCAGGTGCTTTGGGACCTCTCCCTGAAGATCCGCGAGCAGGAAATCGTGGCCTTTTTGGGAGCCAACGGCGCGGGCAAGAGCACCCTCTTAAGATGCATCACGGGTCTTAAGTCCATCTCCCATGGCAAGATAAGCATGGAAGGCCGGGATTTGTCCGAACTGCCCCCGCACCGGCGGGTTAACGAAGGGCTGGTTCTGGTTCCGGAGGAAAGGGGCATTTTCCCGGACCTGTCGGTGGAGGACAACCTCCGGGTGGGCGGCTACACCGTGGCCGACAAAGAAAAGCTGGCCTCGAGTTTCGAGTGGGTTTACAGCTTGTTTCCGGTCCTCAAAGACAGGCGCAGGCAGAAGGCGGGCAGCCTAAGCGGCGGTGAACAGCAGATGCTGTCCATCGGCAAGGGCCTTGTATCCCGGCCCAAGCTTCTGCTGCTCGATGAGTTGTCTCTGGGGCTGGCTCCGGTGGTGGTTCTCAAACTGCTTGAACTTATCAAAAAGATCCACCAGGAAGGAGTCACTCTGATTCTGGTGGACCAGAATGTGGAAAAACTCCTTTCGGTCTCACACCGTGGATATGTTTTTGAAAACGGACGCATCGTCCTTGAAGGCGCGGCTCAGGATCTGTTGAACGATCCCAGAACCAAAAAGGCCTATTTGGGGAGGTGAGCCATCGACTCTCTATTCTTTCAGCACTTGACCAACGGGGTGATCATAGGGGCCATCTATGCCGTTATCGGGGTGGGTTTCACCCTGATATTCGGCATAATGCGCATTCTGAATTTCGCCTACGGGGAAATGTTCATGATCGCCGCCTATTTGGCCTATTTTGGCGTCACCAGCTTTGAGTTGCCGCTGTGGCTGCTGCTTTTGCTGGTCATGGCCGTTATGTTTCTGGTCGGTTTCGGCACGGAAAAGGCCTTCATTCTGCCGGTGCGCAAGAAGCTGCCGGACTGGTCGGTTGCGGTCATTCTGGTCACGCTGGGTTTGCAGATTATCCTGCAGAATCTGGCCCTGATTCTGGGCGGCGGGGATTTCCTGGGTATTCCGGCCTATATCATGGGCAGCCTGCACATCGATCTTTTCTCGGTCAGCTATGAGCGCATGATCATTTTCGGCATAAGCGTTCTCACCCTGGTTGGGACTTGGGCGTTGATCAACAAAACCAAATTCGGACTGTCTTTGCAAGCCGTTTCCCAGAATAAGGACGCGGCGGTGTTGTCCGGAATCAACATCAACACGGTCTATCCCCTGTGCTTCGGCCTGTCGGGATTGCTGGTGTCCATTCCCGGCGTGCTTTTGATGCCGCATCTTTACGCCTATCCGACCGTAGGGCAGGTGCCGATCATGAAGGCCTTCGCCGTAACCCTGTTCGGCGGCATGGGCAACCTGGGAGGCGCCATAATCGGCGGGTTTGTCCTGGGCATAGCCGAAACCCTGGCCGCCGCCTATGTCTCGGCCCTGGTCAAGGACGGAGTGGCCTTTGCCATCATGATACTGGTTCTGGTCATCTACCCCTCCGGGGTGGGGGCTTTGATCCAACGAAAAATGAGATGAGGACGCCATGAAGAACTCACTTGTCCTGGGGGCGGTAATACTTGCAGCCGGGCTGTTGGCTCCCTGGATTACTGGAAACGATTATTTCCTTCATCTGTTCATTTTGATGGCCATGTTCGGAGTGCTGGCCACCTACTGGAATATGCTGGACGGCTACATGGGGATGATCCATTTCGGCTATGCGGCATTCTTCGGGCTGGGCGCCTACACTTCGGCTCTGCTGACAACCAGGCTGGGCTGGGCGCTCTTTCCTTCATTTATTGCAGGCGGCGTTGTGGCCGGCATAATCGGCGGCCTGATCATAATCCCCTGTCTGAGGATGGGGGTTTACTCCACGGCCATCGTCACCCTGGCTTTTGGCGAGATCATGCGCATAACCGCCACCTCCTGGACCTCATTGACCAAGGGTGAAATGGGATTGTGGGGCATTCCGCCCATATTCGAAGGGGCCAGCCGGGTGCCTTACGTTTATCTCATCACCGTCATCCTGGTTTTGGCCATGATCGTGCTCAGCCTGATCATACGCTCGACGGTGGGGCTGGCCTATGTAGCCATAAGAGATGATGAAACCGCGGCCTCGACCACCGGCATCCCTGTTAACAAGTTGAAGCTCATCGGTTCAGTTATCAGCTGTTTTGTAGCCGGAGTGGTCGGGGCCTTTTACGCCCATTACATCCTCACCATAACCCCGGCCCTGTTCGGAATCGCCTATACCATCCAAATAATGGCCATGTCCCTGTTCGGGGGCAAAGGCACCCTTTTGGGACCTCTTTTGGGGGCTGTGGCGCTGTTATTCCTGGGCGAGAGTTTCCGGTTCATGGAAAACTACCGCCTGATCATTTACGGATTGGTCATCATAGGCACGGTTATGGTTTTTCCCGATGGCCTGTTTGGGATTGTCAAAAGGGTCGGCCGTCTGTTCTCTAAGAAGGTGGAAGCAGATGCTTAAAATCGACAACCTGACAAAATCGTTTGGCGGCCTGGTTGCGGTTAACAATGTCAATTTCACCCTGGAGCAGGGCGGCATTCTTGGTTTGGTGGGGCCCAACGGTTCGGGCAAAACCACTCTTTTCAACTGTATCAGCGGACTGTTGGCGCCAACTTCCGGCCGTATAGTTTTCAAGGACAAGGATATAACCGGCCTGAAAGCTCACCGTATCTGCAAGGCCGGCATCGGACGCACCTTCCAGCTGGTCAAACCGTTCCATAGCCTCACGGTTGAGGAAAATGTTATTCTGGGGCTCGCCTTCGGGCGGGCCGCCCGGACCTCCAACCTCAAGAACAAGACCATGGAAATCCTGGAATTCGTCGGCATGGCCGACAAGGCCTCAACCAATGCGGGGCAGCTGATTCTGGCGGAGCGGAAAAAACTGGAAATTGCCAGGGCCATGGCTACGGACCCTTCGCTGCTGCTCCTGGATGAGGTCGCCTCCGGGTTGAACGAGACAGAGAGCGAGGGCATAGTCAACCTTTTGAAAAAGGCTAACCAATCCGGCCTGACCATCCTTATAGTTGAGCATGTCATGCCGGTTATCATGAACCTGTCGGACCGGGTGGTGGTGCTCAGCGAAGGGCGCAAGATTGCCGACGGCACGCCTGATGAGGTTGCCAATGACCAAAACGTGATAGATGTTTATCTGGGCGAGCGTATTTCAGACGCAGACGCCGGCGGTTAGCCGGACCAGCCCGGTGGCTTTGGTTCCTATTGCAGGCGGTCAGGCGGGCTTTCATGGCCTTGCCGGTCAGGCAGGATTATGACTTTCGCCTGTGCTCATGATTCCGTGGAGCAAGGCCATGAACCGCCGTATTTGGTTCCGCTGCTATTTCTTGCGCCGCCTCCGCCGGTAGGCGGCAAAACCGGCCATTGCACTTCCGAAAAGCAGTATGGAGGCCGGTTCGGGAACCACATCCCCCTTTGTATGGACTACTTCCACGGTCCAGCTTCCATAATTATCCCCAGTGAACCCATAGCTGTTATAGCCTGACCTGTCCGTATATATGGCTCCATCATTATGCCCCAAGTATAAATAGCCCTCCGTCAGACGGGCGCCGCTGATGGGGACCGTGCCCAAAAAGTAGCTCCCTACAAAAAAACCCGCGCCATCGGCGAAGCTGGTGCTCAGGGCAATGTTTCCGATCAGGGAATTTTGGGGAATTGAAGGATCGGTGACCACGTATCTCAAATCACTTGAGATGCCTGGCATCCCATCGGGGGTTGCCCAGAGGCCCGGATCGGCCCATTTGATGCTTCCGCTGGCCCAAATTTCTATGGTATCACCCGCCTCAACCCAAATGTTGGTGTTGGTCCATGGCTGAGTGCTGGGGATGGCGAAGGTGTATGTATCTGCACAGGCGGCGCATGGTGTTGCCAGGATTCCCATGCACAGAGCAAATAGCATGATAACTTTCACTTTTTTCATGTTTACTCTCTCCAGTTGGAAAATAGAAAGATATTGAGGTCAAGGCGGCAGCAGTTCAGCCCGGGCCATGCAGACCTCTCCATCAGCCACCTGCCTCACCTGCCGGGCGGACAGGTGTCTCCCGGCGCGATGCCTAAGCTTCAACCAGCCATGAGTTGTATTTTGAAAATTGTCCCCCGGAAATTTCCCCACCTGATAAACAATCTGACCCACACCGTCTGCCCGGTCAACCTTCATCACCCCCCGCTGCCCATTTCAGTTGACTGCCAATATGGTCCATGATATGCTTCCGCAAAATTCAGGTCACGAAGACCCGCCTCAATCAATCATTCTCTGTAATAAATACTAGCCATGAAGGCATAATTTTTAGCGTTATTGCGTGATTAAGCGCTTGGGAGCTGACTATGCTTTCACCGGAAAAGGAAAGTATACGCAAGTATTGGAACACCAGGGCCCGGGAATACTCCAAGGAAACCGGCCACGGTTTCAATAGTGCCGAGGAATACGGCTTATGGAGCAAGGTGGTTTCCCGGAACCTGCCCCCGCAAAACGGGAATAAGGCGCTGGATTTGGGTACCGGTCCAGGCTACATGGCCATGCTGCTTCACAAATTCGGTTATCAGGTTACCGGCCTTGATATGTCCGAGGCCATGCTGGAGATGGCACGGCAAAAGGCGGCCGAGCTGGGAATGGATCTGGAATTCAAACAAGGCGATGTGGAAAGGCCGCCTTTTGAAAAAGAGTCCATGGATCTTATTGTTTGCAGACATATCATGTGGACCTTGTTTGATCTAAACAAGGCGGTTGAAACCTGGAAAAATATTTTAAAGGATAACGGCGTACTTCTAATCATAGACGGTGTTTGGACCCAGAAAAATTTTGAAGGCATTATGAGAACATTGGCCGGTAATTTGATCCGGACCTTCAGGGATAGACAATTGCCATCAAACTGGAAAAAGAGATATGTCAGGGATCAAAAACAGCTTCCTTATATAAATGGAGCCCCGCCAGAGACGGTTGTTGATGCTCTCAGACAAGCCGGTTTTAATGATATTAGGCAGGATAACCTTCAGGACGTACTTGATTTTGAGAGAAACCACGGCAGCTTGGATTACCGGATACAGTTCTCGCATGGGCCGCGTTATTTGATAGCAGCAGTTAAATCAAAACCTGAAATACAATAGCGGCCACCCGTTGAAACTCGATTTGTTATGAAAGGAATAGTGGCCATGAAACCATTGCAAAAATCTGTATTGTTTAAACTTACCCTGGCTGTGTTGATAGTGTGCTTATGCCTTTCGGGAGCCCTGGCTCTGGCTTCTGGTGAAAAGGGCCTGCGGCTGGGGGTTTCCTGGGGGCCGGACAGTAATCCGCCAGATCCGGCCAAGGGCTGGGACGGCTGGTATTGCAATGAAATCGGTATGACGGAGACTTTGCTGGTCCTGGATTTCGACCAGAAGCTGGTTCCCAAACTGGCCGAATCATTCCGTAACCTGACCCCCACCACCTGGGAGATCAAGCTGCGCAATGGCGTCAAATTTCATGACGGCTTGCCGCTCAATGCCAAAGCGGTGAAGTTTAGCTTTGCCAGAATTCTTGATGAAAAAAGCCCTGTCTTCAACGAACGGCTGCGGAATCTGCTGGGCCTGAAAAGCATAAGCGTAAAGGACGACTATACGGTGCGGTTCGAGACCAAAAAGCCGGTGGCATCCTTTGCATACAAGCTGGCTGATCCCGGTCTGGGCATTCTTTCTCCCAAAAGCGGACCCAAGGGCATATACGGCACCGGGCCCTTCAAATTTTCCCTTATGATCCCCGATGAAAAGGTTGTGGTGGAGAGGTTCGACGGATACTGGGGGAAAAAGGCCGGTCTGCCCAGTGTGAGCTTTGTGATCAACAAGGACCCCCAGGCCAAAATGCTGGCTTTCGAGGCCGGTGACCTGGATGTGCTGGGCCAGTTCCCCGAGATGGATGTGCAGCGGGTGAAAGGTGACAAGCGCTTCCAAATCCATAACCGCGAGACCAACCGGGTTTGCTATTTCATCACCCGCCTGCAAAAGGGGCCGCTGGCCAACCCAGATATCCGCTTGGCCCTTAATTACGCCGTTGACCGCCGGGAAGTGGTGGATGTGGTGCTTTCCGGCGTGGGCGGCGTGGTCGGAGCAAGTGTATTCCCCAAGGTGCTGCCCTGGAGCAACAGCAAGCTGAAACCTTACCCTTACGACCCTGCCAAGGCCAAGGAGCTGCTGGCCAAGGCAGGAGCGGTTGACAGCGATAAGAACGGGGTTTTGGAGTACAAGGGCGCGCCCCTGAGCCTGAAGATATGGACCTATGAGGGCAGGCCGTCGCTCCGCCCCACGGTGGAGCTGGTGCAGGCCCAGCTGAAGCGGGTGGGCATCGATTCACAGATCCGCGTTGTCAAGTCCACCTCCACCTGCGAGGAGGCGATACGCAAGGATGAGGCGGATCTGGTGCTGTACATGGCCAATTCCGCTCCCCAGGGTGATCCTGATTATTTCGTTACCACCTGGCTGGGGCCTGAATCCTCTCTCAATTACAACCGTTATCAAAATAAAGAGTTGGGTGGCCTGCTCAAAAAGGGACGGATCAGCTTTGATCCGGCGGAACGCAAAAAGATTTATGACCGCATTCAGGAAATCATCTATCGGGAAAGTCCCGTCATCGTGATGTTCCATACTGCCAAGGTGGCTGCGTCATGGAGCCATGTTAAGAACTACCGCATACACCCGGCTGAGATATATGTGATCACCCCCGAGATTAAAATAGAAGACTGAACGTTTTGAGCAAAGTTTCCCTCCAGTCTGTACCCGGCCGGGTGGTTGGCCCCGCATCCGCCCCATACAGCCAGCCCCGGCCGTACGGTACAGAAACCATTTTGGAAATCAGCGGGTTTTGCGTGGACTTCCCCCGGGCGGCAGGTGCCAAAAAGGTTTTGGACGGAGTCTCTTTATCGCTTCGTCCCGGTGAAATCCTGGGGCTGGTGGGAGCCTCCGGCTCGGGCAAGAGCCTTCTGGCCAAGTGTCTTTTACGGCTTGAAAGACCGGCGCGCATAATCTCCGGCTCCTGCCGTTTGCAGGGCCGGGAGATTACCCGCATGACTCCAAAGCAGATGATGCCCTTAAGGGGGCGGCTCATCGGTTATGTGCCCCAAAACCCCTTAAACGCCCTGGACCCGGTCTATTCCCTGGGTTTTCAGTTCCGCGAGGTGCTGGCCGCAAACGGAGCCAAGGGCCTGGGCCGGGCCTCTTTTCTAAGCAAGGTGCTGCATTGGATGAAGATGGTTGATATCTCGGAAGCCGCGGCCCGCCTGGGCCAGTATCCCCATCAATGGAGCATCGGCATGCTGCAGCGGGCGCTCTTGGCCATGTCTTTTTCCGCCTCGCCGCAGGTCATAATCCTGGACGAGGTCACCTCGGCCCTGGACCCCACCATCACCTTGCAGATCATCTCAGTGATATTGAACCTGCGGGACCAGAACCGCACCGCCATCATGTTCATCACCCATGATCTGGCCGTGGCCAGCCAGGTATGCGATTCCATAGCCGTATTGCACCAGGGACGGATAGTGGAGCAGGGCCCCACCCAACAGGTCTTCGAAGCTCCCAGCCACCCGTACACCAAGCAGTTGGCGTCCAGTCTGGTTTTGTAAGCCATGTCCAGCTCATCTTTAATATCCGCACGCAATCTGACCGTGGAGTTCCCGCTATTGAAAAGCTGGTTTGCGCCCAAGGCCCGGTTAAAGGCCGTGCAGGATGTAAATCTGGAAGTGGCCAAGGGAGGGGTCTTTAGCCTGATAGGAGAGAGCGGGTCGGGCAAATCCACCATCATTCAGACCCTGCTCGGCTTCCATCCCTATAGCGGCAAGGTGTACTTCCGGGGCGCGGCCCTTTCCGGGAGCGGCGCTCAGAAGCACCAGGCCCTGCGCCGCCGGGCCCAATTGGTCTTCCAGGACCCTTGGGCCTCCCTGTCGCCCTACCACTCCCTGCAATGGTCCGCCGAGGAGCCTTTGCGCTGCCAGGGGAAACCCAAACACATAAGGAAAGAGTTGCTGAGGCCCATTCTGGACAGGCTGGGAATTTCCCAAGCGGTGATGCAGCGGCGGCCTTCGGAAGTATCGGGCGGAGAATGCCAGCGGGCCTGCCTGGCCCGGGCTTTGGTAAACCGTCCCGAGGTGCTGTTTTTGGATGAACCCTTAAGCGCCCTGGACGCCCATATAAGAAAACAGGTGGCCGAACTTTTGATCGGGCTGAGAAGGGAATACAACCTGACCTATTTTCTGGTCAGCCACGATCTGGCCCTGGTCAAAAAAATGGCCAGCTTTGTATTGGTGCTTTATCTGGGGCGGGTCATGGAAATGGCCCGGGCCGATCTCTTTTTCACCCGGCACAAACACCCCTATTCCCGGGCCCTGCTGTCTTCGGTGCTCACTCCGGGCTTTTGGCGGCAAGAGCGCGTGGTGCTGTCCAACGAGATGCCTTCGCCCCTGGCACCGCCCAAGGGCTGCGTATTCCATACGCGCTGCCCCAGCCGTATCGCCCTGTGCGAAACCGAGCCCCCGGAGCTTCGCCAGATATCTCCGCAACATTTTACAGCATGTCATTTGGCTTAGAACCATGTTGTTTTTTTTAAGCAAACGGCTGCTGGCCGCGGTTTTTGTTTTATGGGGAGTCTCCTTTTTGACT
The DNA here is from genome assembly GCA_963675675.1 of Desulfarculaceae bacterium. GTDB lineage: Bacteria > Desulfobacterota > Desulfarculia > Desulfarculales > Desulfarculaceae > Dethiosulfatarculus. Next base: position 2,888,424 of record OY776512.1, on the reverse strand, counting down.
TTCTCCCTGATGAGCCTGGCCCCGGGAGACCCCGCCGTGCAGATCGCCTATGCCCGCTATGGCGGCGAAGGCAACGCGGACGGCGCCACCATAGACTGGATACGGGAGCATGAAGGCCTGGACCGGCCTTTCGCGGTTCGGTACATAAACTGGCTGAAACATGTGGCCAGGCTCGACTTCGGCCGTTCCATGGTCACCCACGCCCCGGTGGGCGAGCTTATCATCAGCCGGCTGCAGAACACCCTGCAGCTGGCCCTGGCCGCCGGTGGAATCTGCCTGCTCGTTTCACTGCCCCTGGGCCTTTTGTGCGGGATCAAGAAGGGAACCTGGATTGATAGCGCCGGAGTGGCCCTGTCCGTGCTGGGGGTTTCCATCCCCAATTTCTGGCTGGGTTTGTTGCTGATCATCGTTTTTGCGGTGGAGCTGCATTGGCTGCCCGCCATGGGACGCGGCGGCTGGTCTAATTTGATCCTGCCCGCTTTTACCTTGGGCACGGCAATCACCGCCTACACCACCAGGATTCTGCGCTCCGCCACCACCCAGGCCTTGCAGGCCGGGTTCCTGCTGGGCCTGCGCTCCCGGGGATTGAGTGAGCGGCGGGTCATCGGGGTGCATGTCTCCAAGAACGTGCTCATCCCGGTGATCACGGTTATCGGCATGGAGTTCGGCTACCTGTTGGAGGGCGCCATCATCACCGAAACCATTTTTTCCTGGCCCGGGGTGGGCGCTCTGATGGTCAACGCGGTCAGCAATCACGACTACCCCCTGATCCAGGGCCTGGTGATTCTGGCGGCTGCCGTGTTCGTGTTTATCAACCTGGTGGTCGATATAAGCTACAAGCTGATGGACCCGAGGATCAATCTGTGACCGCCATGCCAAACATGCTCAAGCCCCTTGGGGGATATTCGAGGTCATCGCATCATGGGGCCAAACCACTTTTTGCATTATCGAGAAGCCTGAATCATGCTGTTTAAACAAGCCGGCGCACAAAAGCAGCCTCAAAAGCGTTTGCCCAGGTTTTTGAACCGGATGGCTTTCATACTGGTGGTTTTTTTCATGTTGATGGCCTTGACGGCCGATTATCTGGCCCCCCACGATCCTCTGAAAGTCAATGTCAGGCAGCGACTGAGCGCTCCGTCCCTCACCTATCCCTTGGGGACGGATTCTTTGGGGCGTTGCATGCTTTCCAGGATCATGCATGGGGCGCGGGTATCCATCGGACTGGGCCTGGCGATCCAGGCTTCGGCCCTGGCATTGGGTGTCTTGATCGGCTTGCTGGCCGGTTTCGAAGGCGGGCTGCTGGATGATCTGTTGATGAGAATCACGGACATGTTTTTATCATTTCCGGAGATAATAGCCGCCCTGGCCATTGCCGGGGTGCTGGGGCCCAACACCATCAACCTGGTTTTCGCCCTGGTGGTGGTCAGCTGGATGCGTTTCGCAAGGGTTGTGCGGGGCATCACCTTGTCTGAAAAGGAGCGGGATTACATAAAGGCGGCCCGCCTGTCCGGACTGTCGCGCTGGGGGGTCATATGGCACCATATCCTGCCCGCCTGCCTGCCCTCAATCATGGTTTTGGCCAGCCTGGGCCTGTCCAAATCGATCCTGGCCATATCCTCCCTGGGGTTTTTGGGCTTCGGCATCCAGCCTCCCCTGCCGGAATGGGGCCTGTTGTTGATGCAGGGCAAGGCCTACATCCGCACCGCACCCTATCTGACCATATTCCCCGGCCTTTTCATCATTGTTTTGGTGCTTGCCTTGAATATATTGGGGGATAATCTCCAGGACCGCTTCACCCAGAGAAATTGAGAAGCATCTTGCCAGGCGGCCGGCGGTCCCCAAGGCGGTCCGGCCGGTTTATTTAAAATGTTGCCGGGGGTGAAAACAGGATGAATTCACCCCGCGCCAAGCGGCTATCAAAAAGGAGCGCCCAAGAAAAGGACGCTCCTTTTATTAGCTTTCAGAGCGGATCAGCTCAAGGCGGCCAGGGCTTTTTCCAGACGGTCGAAGCCTTCTTGCAAATCCTCGGGCGCCACCACATAAGAAAAGCGCACGCATTTATCGTCGCCAAAGGCTTCGCCCGGCACCGCGGCCAGATGGGCCTCCTCCATGAGATAGGCGCATAATTCCAAGGAACCCGTAATCTTTTGGCCGTTGAAGCTCTTGCCGTAGTAGGCGCTGAGGTTGGGGAATACATAGAACGCGCCGTTGGGCCTGGGGCAACTCACCCCGGGTATGGCCTCCAGGCGCCCCAATACATATTTACGGCGTTCATCAAAGCTTTCGACCATCTTGGCCAGGGGGGCCTGGTCGCCCGTGAGCCCGGCAATGGCCGCATACTGGGCCATGGTGTTGGGGTTGCTGGTGGACTGGCTTTGCAGCTTGTTGACCGCCGCCACAAGTTCCTTTTCCGCCGCCGCCCAGCCGATGCGCCATCCGGTCATGCAATAGCTTTTGCTCATGGCGTTGACGATGATGGTGCGTTCTTTGAGCTTGGGCTCCACCATGGAGATGTTGGCCCAGGTGGCTCCGTCGAACAGCATCTTGAAGTACACGTCGTCGCTGATGATCATCACCTGGGGATGCTTCAGCAGCACCTCGGCCAAGGCCTTGAGGTTTTCCTTGCCGTAGTGCACCCCGGTGGGATTGCTTGGGGTGTTGAGAATGAGCACCTTGGTGCGTTCGGTGATGGCCGCGTCCAGGGTTTCGGGCTTCAGTATGAAATTGTCCGTGTCAGGGCAGGGCGCGATTACCGGTTTTCCCCCGGCCAAAAGCACCATATCCGGATAACTCACCCAATAGGGCGCGGGAATGATGACTTCATCGCCGTCATTCAGAAGGGACATGAAAAGATTATAAAGAGCGTGTTTGCCCCCGCAGGAGACGTTGATGTTGTCATTGGCATATTCCAGGCCGTAATCCCGCTTTATGGAATCGCAAATGGCCTGTTTCAGTTCCGGAATACCGCTGGCTGCTGTATAGCCGGTGTGTCCGGCGCGCATGGCGTCAATGGCGGCAAGCTGGATGTGGTCCGGGGTTTGAAAATCCGGCTGACCCGGTCCGAAGCTGATAATCGCCACGCCCTGGGCTTTCAGCTCATTGGCCTTTGCGGTGATGGCCAGTGTAACCGAAGGCTTGACCAGACTCATGCGATGTGCGGTCTGCATCTCCATTTACTCCTAAGTTAGAGTTTGATAGATAAAAAACGGCTCGCCTGGATATCTGGCCAGCCTATTGAAACTTACCATACCCATAACCTGATCAGGCCGCAAGCGTGTTGGGAAAAGGCAGCCGCAGTCCGGCGGGCCAGCACCAAATATAGCAGGCTTTCGGGGTAAGATTGAACCTGTTTATAATAGAATGCTATATTTAAAATATAACTCTTTAAAGGTGAAGGGCGCATGAGTGATAACCGGCGCAAAAGAACCAGAATAAATGTGGATGCCTTGGTTGATATTCATGCCACCGGCGCGCGGCTTTTGGGGCTCAAGGCCCGCGACCTGAGCCACAAGGGGGTTTATGTGCTGGGCGATCTGCCGCTAGAACCCGGCCAAAACTGCATGATTACGGTTTGTCTAGTCGCCAGCGCCATGGCAGGGCCCTTATTGCACATGGAAGGGAAAGTAGTGCGGGTCACCGAAAAGGGCGCAGCCATAGATTTTGTCTCCATGGACCCGGACACCTATATGCACCTTAGAAACTTGATCCTGCACAATGCCGAAGACCCGGACCGGGCTGAAAAGGAATTCAGCCAGCCCGCCTTTGATCCCGATATCGAAAAGAATTGACCGATAGGGACCGCTCTTTTTGGGGCCGGATTTATCCCCCGGCCGCTATTCGGCTGTTTTCTGTTTGCCCGGCAGCTTGAACACCAAGAAACTCAGCAGCAAGGGCACCACACCCACCGCGCTCAAGACGGGCCTGATTCCCCAGGCTTCCGCCGCCATGCCGGAAATGGGGACCAGCATGCCGCCCAAACCGAAGGCAAAGCCCATCATCAATGAGGCTATCATTGAGCGGCCTTTGGGGGCTATCTCCTGCGCCAGGGCCACGGTGAGCGGCATGGAGGCCAATAGCATGGCTCCGGCCAATATTGCCCCCAGATAAACCCAGGCCCCTGGCAGGTACAAAAAAGCCAGGATGCAGGGTGTGGCCAGGGCCAGGCTTATCCTGATCACGGTTTTGAATCCGATACGGTCGGCCAGCCAGCCCGACCCCAGGCCGATCAAAGAGCCGGTAATGGTGTAGGTGCTGATCAGAACGCCGATGGAAACCAGCGAGTATCCCCATGAATCTGCCAGCATGGGTATGTAGGTCATCAGGGACTGCTGCACAAAGCTCCTGAACATAATTATCAGCCAGATGAAGATCAGCGGCTGCCAGACGCCGTGGAAGATTTCTTTTATAGAACCCCAAAAGCCTTTGGAGCGAAGTCCTTCGTTTTGGGGCATGGGCAGTATGAAAGAGATAACCGCAAAACAGGCAACACCGAAAAGCGCCAGCCAGGGCAGGGCCTCCAGACCGTTGGCGTCCACCCACCAGGTGCAGACCACCGGGCCCACTCCGAATGCGCCAGCCCCGCCGATCCAGAAGCAGGCCATGGCAAAGCCCGTGTGGCGGCCCGCATAGACCGGAACCATCCCGGCGGCATGGGGATGATACATGCTGCTTCCTATGGAGCCCAGGGCGATGCACACAACCAAAAGAAATACGCTGGGCACTATGCCGATCAGGGGAATGAACACAGCAGACAGCAGCACTCCGCCCAAAATGAAAAACCGGGTCTGAAAGCGGTCGGCCAGATAGCCCACCGTAGGCTGAACCACAAAGGCCAACAGACTGAAAATACCTGTGATCCATCCTATATCGGCCAGGCTCAACTGTAATTTGTCAGCCAGAAGCGGCATCAGGGGGCGTACAAAGGAGGAGTACAGGTCTCCGCTGAAATGAACCAGAAACAGCGCAAAAATGACTTTGGAATTGGTCCGGCCTGGATCGGACATGAGATTCACCTTGAAAAGAGTTAAGCCGACGTAGGCGCATATGGGATCGGCGGATGATCAAATATACCCAAAACAGGAGAGGGGGGCATCAGCCTACGGCTAAAAAGGCTCTGACAGCGCTAGCCTTTTGGGGCTTTAAGAGACAAAACCCCTGAATTTCGTTTCAGCTCGGAAACGGTTGCTTGACTATGCGTAAATTTGTAGTTAAGAAGGGGCCTATGTCTAACGAATCAAAACTTATTGTATGCCGTTGCGAAAATGTGACAGTCGGGGACGTGCGCGAAGTCCTGGCCGGCAACCAGATTCAGACCGTGAACCAGGTGAAAAAGCTGACCAGGGCGGGTATGGGCCTTTGCCAGGGCCGCACCTGTTCCCCGGTTATTGAACTGCTTTTGGAAAGCGAAGGGTGCTGCAAACAGGGCACCGAAGCTTACAAGGCGCGTTCTCCGGTGCGCAACCTGCCTTTAAAAAACCTGGCCGACCAGGCCGGGGAATTCACAGAACCTGAAAGATCGGTGAGCAAGGCTTATTGGGGACCGACCAACGAGGACCCGCGATGAGCAACCCCGACATTATTATCGTGGGCGGCGGGGTGGCCGGATCGGCCTGCGCCTACTTTATGGCCAAAGCCGGTCTCAAGGTCAGGCTGTGCGAGGCGCGCGGCCTGATAACCAGCGGCATCGCCTCCCAGGCCAGTGCGGGCGGGGTGCGCCAACAGGGCCGTGAAGCCCCGGAGATCCCCCTGGCCATACATTCCATAGGCATCTGGGCCGCCCTGGAGGATGAGCTGCAAGCCGATCTCCACTACCGGCGCAGGGGAATGACGGTCTGCGTGCATGAGCAGGCTTCCCTGGACCGACTGTATCGCAGAGTGGAGGCCGAACGGGCCTTGGGCCTGGATATCAATGTGGTTGAAGGTGGAGAGCTGCACGAACTGGTGCCGGGGCTGTCTCCCAGGATGATCGCCGGAAGCTATTGCCCGACCGATGGCCAGGCGGACCCCATCAGGACCACTGCGGCTTTTGCCGCGGCCGCGGCAAGACTGGGGGCGGAGATACTGCCCCATACTCCGGTGCGGTCGCTGATGATGAGCGGGGACCGGGTCGCCGGGGTGGTGAGCGATAAAGGAGAGATGCCTTGCGGCCGGGTGGTTTTGGCCGCCGGAGCCTGGTCCCGCGAACTGGCCGCCGGAGCCGGGCTGGAACTGCCATTCAGGCCGGTGGGCCTGCAGATGATGGTCACGGCCAAACGGCCCAGACAGCTGAACCAGGTCTTGTCGTGGGTGGGCCAAGGGCTGAGCCTCAAACAGTCGCCCGATGGAGGGTTTGTGATCGGAGGGGGCTGGCCGGGCGAGGTCGATCCGGCCACTTACCGGGCTGATACCATTCCCGGCGCCATGGCCAAAAGCGCCAGGGTGGCCGCCGGCATTTTCCCCGCCTTGAACAAAGTGCCGGTTGTCCGGGCCTGGCTGGGCATGGAGGCTTTTTGCGAAGACCATATACCCGCTTTGGGTCCGGCTGGCGGGATTGACGGTCTGATCATGGCAGCCGGTTTTTCGGCCCATGGTTTTGCTCTGGCCCCCGCGGTGGGCAGCCTGCTGGCCAAATACGCAACAGCGGGAACCATTGACCCGCTGCTTGAACCTTTCAGCCCGGACCGGTTCAGTGGAGCCAGCCATGACGCCTAAGCCAATATCTGACGCCCCCCCAGATCAAGACCGGATCAGCATCACGGTTAATGGACGCCTAATCGAAGCCGGGTCCGGCGATAACCTATCGGCGGTGCTGTGGGCGAATGGATATCTCAGCTTTGGCCGTGACCCTTTCACCGGGGCCGAGCGCAGCGTTTATTGCGGAATCGGCCATTGCGGGCAATGCCTGGTAACGGTTGATGGAGTTGAGGACCAAAGGGCATGCCGCCTCAACGTGCGAGACGGCATGCGGGTGGAGTTTCCGGTGAGTTACAGTACGGCTGATGGCAATCATGAACACTGAGTTAACTGTGGAAACGCTCCGGCAGCCCTTTGATCTGCTCATAGTTGGAGCCGGACCGGCCGGTCTGGCCGCCGGATTCGAAGCCGCTTCCCGCGGCGCAAGGGTGCTGATTGTGGATGAAGCGCCCGAATCCGGGGGGCGTCTTTGGGCCCAGAAACACAAAAAGCCCACCGGCTATTCAGACGGAGCGGCTGAGGCCAATGAGCTCATAGCCCAGGCCGAATCAGCCGGGGCCGCGATCTTGACCGGGGTGATGGCCTGGGGCCTTTTCCGAGATAACAAGCATGGCTGGTTCATGGGGGTGTGTCCGGTTAGTCAGGACGGGCCGGACTGCCCGGCGGGAATCAAGGCCCGCAGTGTGATCCTTGCTTTGGGTGCGGTGCAGCGTCCTCTGGTCATGCAGGGCTGGACCATGCCCGGAGTCATCACCGCCGGTGCGGCCCAGACCATGGTCAACCGCCACGGGGTCTTGCCGGGCAAGAGGGTCCTCTGTGTGGGCTTTGATCCGCTTTGTCTGGCTGCGGCTGATGCCATGGCCAAAGCTGGGGCAGAGGTCATTGGCCCGGTGCTGCCGCCGGATAACGGATTGCAGTTTGGCGCGGTGACTCCACAGGCCGCCGTCAAAGAAATGGCCCGGCTGGCGGATTGGGCTCCGTCGCCGTTATTAAGCGCCCTGGCCAGGATAGGGGGGGCGCTGCCGGGAGTTGCCGCGCAGGTATACCCCTCGGCCGGGATCGGGGTGGGAGGCTTTAAACCGCAGCCCAAACGGGCCGCCCTGGAGCTTATGGGCAATGGCCGGGTGCAAAGGGCGCGCTTGTCCGCACTGAGTTCCGGCGGAGTGTCCCTGCCCGAAAGCGGATTCGAATATGAAGTTGATGCCGTGGTCACTTCAGCGGGCTTGAGGCCCCTCACCGATCTGGCCCAGGTGGGCGGCTGTCCCCTGGTCCATATCCCCCAGTTGGGCGGCTGGACCGTGCTGCATGGCCCGGACATGCAGACCCCCCAAAAAGGCCTGTTTGCGGCCGGCAGCAGCACCGGTGTGGAGGGCGCGGCGGTAGCCCAGGCTCAGGGCAGACTGGCTGGCCTGTCTGCGGCCGGTTATCTGGGCCTGCTGGCAGACAACGCCTTGCAGTCAGCCCTGGCCAAGGCCAGGCAGGAGATTGATTCGGCCCGGGACGGCTCCTTGCCCTTTACGGCTGACATAAAAGCCGCCCGCGCCCGTATGGCCGAATGCTGGTCCAATAGAGCCTGAACCGCAAATCAGCCCAGACCACTAACAGTTCGCGGCCAGTTCAGGCCAGGGGATATTGATATCCACCCAATAGTTGAGCCTCATGTCATAGAGCAGCAGTTCACCGGTCAGGGCCCGGAACTCCTCCACATCCCCGGCGGCTTGCGCGCCTTCGGCGGCGGCTTCAAAAACACTTGCTATGTCATTGGCGCGGTAATAGTTCACAAAACGCCTCTGGTCATACTTGAACTGTCTGACTGCCAGATTCTTAAGCGCATCCAGATCCACCCCTTCGGCCGCCGCATCACGCAAGGTGTGAAGGTATTTCATGATGGAGTGGGTGTCCTTGTCCGCAAAAATAAGGGTGGTCAGATTTTGCCCCTTGGCGCCCAGGCGTCCTTTGATTGCATCGAGGCCAGCAGGAGGTTCAAGCCATATCTTTTCCCGCCCGGCTGTAATCGCCGCAATTGCCTCTTGATATTTTTCCGCGCTCATCAGGCTTCCTCCAAGCCAAAGCTCACCAAAGCGCCCGGCTTTGTCCATACTTCCCGGGCCATGACCTTGAAGCGTTCCAGGTCGTCCGTCACCTGGGCAAAATGATTGGTGGGCCCCAAAGGCTCCATGTCGTCGTACCACATGCAGATGGTGGGCCTCAGCCGCCAAAAACCGAGGCTTCCCGCCCAGGGCTCAACCATGTTCTCATCCAGGTCAATGAAAAAAGGGACCTGGGCCACGATTTCATTGTCACAGATTTTTGCATGGGCCAAACGGCTTACAAACGGCAACTTGGCCTTGAGCTGTGCGCAGGTCTGAGGAGCCTTGTCTTCCAATAACTCGGCTCGGTAAATCTCTTGGTTTACCTCAATCGTCAGCAGGCTCATATATCCTCCTTATGAATTTCACTTCGGTTATCTGCAGCGTAATTATGCGATATTATTGATTGATAGATCAATATATTTCTAATAAACCCCATTAATACATGGCTTTTTTCGGTTTTATAAAACAATGCTTGACAGCAGGCCGCAGGATTTGTTCTGATAGCGGGCGATGTATTAATGCGAAAAATGATTTCGTATTGCGAAGCGAAGGACCATGTGAAATCACAGTATTTCATTAAATCTGTGGTCAAAGCATTGGCCGCAATGGAATACTTAAGCCGGTCCGCTCAGCCAAGAAGTTTAACCGATGTTGCCAAGGCAGTAGGAATACCTACCGGTTCGGCAAGCCGCTACATACGCACCCTGTACGATATGGGGTATGTGGATCAAGAGACTAGCACCAGGAGATATCATCTGTCCACCAAAGCGTTTAAGCTGGGGGCGCATCTGCTGAGTAGTATGGACCTGCGAAGCCGTATTCTGCCTTCTATGGTCGAAATGACCGAAAAATGGAACGTGACCAGCCAATGCGCCATTCTGGATGGAACCGACATCGTCTACATTGAGCGCATAAAGGCGCTAAATGTGGTCAATCTTGATTTAGCGGTCGGCTCTCATCTACCGGTTGACTGCACCGCCATGGGCCGGGCCATATTGGCTCATATGGATTCTGATGAGGCTGCACAGCTGGTTGAGAAGATAGATTTTATGAGCCACACCCCGTACACCATTACTGACCGAAAGGAATTCATGGCGGAGCTGTCTCGGACCAAAGCGCGGGGTTATGCCATAAACACTGAGGAGCTGGCCTTGGGACTGGAAACCTTGGCTGCGCCTATATTAAACGGCAAAGGAGTAGAAGCGGCATTTGGAGTCTCCTATCCGGTGCATCAATTTGACAGTGTGCAGGAACGGGATCGACTGGCCGCTGAACTTTTGGAGGTTGCTTCACAAATATCGGTAAAAAAGTTACAGATCTAATAGGTCATTTTACGCCCGAAGCGAAACCGGACGTATGAGTTATTAATTCCAAGCATGGAGGAGGGCATCGTGAAATATTGGAGAACACTTTCCATAGTCACCTTGACGGCGGCTCTTGTTTTAGCCTTGAGCTTTGGCGCTTTGGCCAAGAGCCTACCCAAGGAACGCCTGGTAGGGCCCATAGGGCTGCTGGGCACCACGGCTGATTATTCGCCCCAGCGCTACAACATGCAGAGGATGATTGTCGCCAGTTGGAAAAAACTGGGCCTTGAAGCCTACAACGATCCGACTAAATACGAGGCGATGATCAAAAGGGCCTTTAGATCGAAACAGTTTGACACCTACATCATCAACTGGTCGCCCATGCTGGTCCGCTTGGAGCCCAATGTGTTTTTGCGCACCATGCTTCACTCGGAAAACGCGGGCTGGGACGGGATCAACGTTTCGGGTTATCAGAACTTGGCCTATGATAAATTGGCCGACGCCCAGAAGGTGGCGCTGCAGACCAAGGACAGAAAGGAAATCGTGGACTTCATCCAGAAGTTCCTTTATGAGCGCCAGCCCCACTTCGCGTTTTTGCATCACAAAATCTTCAGGGCCTATAACAAAAAGAATTTCACCGACATGCTTATGGCGCCTGGAACCGGCCCCTGGAGCTTCTGGTTCGACTGGTCCTGTAAGCCCACCGGCGCCCAGAAGGTTGTGCGTCAGGGCGGCCCGGCCGACTTCAAGACTCTCAACCCCATCATGGCTCAGCTCATAACCGACCAGTATCTGCTCAGGCACATCTATGACACCTTGATGCGCATCGGCCCCGACGCCAAACCCCAGCTTTGGGCCGCCACCGCAGTCGACTGGGTGGACGAAAAAACCCTGGATGTCACGGTGCGCACCGATATGAAATTCCATGACGGCAAACCGGTCCGCATGGAAGACATCAAGTTCTCATTCGGCTACGCCAACAAATCGGGCTATCTCAAGTCCTTTGTGGAAAACGTGGCCGGCGTGGAGATCAAGGGCCCCGGCAAGCTGCGCTTCACCCTGAAAGAGCCTGATGCCGGATTCCTCTTCACGGTTCTTTGCCAGGTCCAAATCCTGCCCGAGCATATCTGGGGCAAGATTGACAATCCCGCCACCTTTGCCAACGACAAACCGGTGGGCAGCGGTCCCTTCAAGTTCGACTACTACCGCCGGGATGAGGAGTTGAGCCTCAAAGCCTATAAAGAGCACTTCAATCCGCCCAAGAATGAGGGCTTCCTGCATGTGGTCTACGGTAACATAGAGGCAATCGTGGGCGCCATGGAGCAGGGCCAGCTGGACGGCTGCGCCGCAGCGGTGCTGACCCCGGATCAAAGCAAACGCCTGGCTGCAAAACCCTTCATCCAGGTGGTCGCGCCCTTGACCTTCGGCATGTACATGCTTGAGTACAACACCCGCATCGCCCCCTTCAACGATGTGTACTTCCGCCGGGCCATCTCCTATGCTGTGCCGGTTGACCCCATGATCAAGCGGATCTGGGAAGGCCACGCAGTGCCGGCCGGCGCCATGCTCTCGCCCGAGAACAAGTTCTGGCACAATACCAGCCTCAACCGCTGGCCCTTTGACATGAAAAAGGCCAGAGAGGAATTGAAAAAGGCCGGTTATGAATGGGATGACCAGGGACGCCTGTATTATCCCGCCCCGGAAAACGACAAACGCTGGATCGATACGGTTGACCGTTATGAAAAGCACCCCAAAACCTGGGGCAAGAAGTAAATCCTGATAATCAGGCCGGGGAGGGATGATCTCTCCCCGGCCGGCTTCAACGGATAAGGTCGATCTATAATGAGAGCCAGCTATATTCTCAAGCGGTTCGCCCTGATGCTGATCACGCTATGGGTGCTAATCACTTTGGTCTTTTTTCTGTTCAGGCTCATTCCGGCGGACCCCACAGCATTGTTCATCGGGCCCAGTCTGGATGCGGAATCCCAAAAGCAGCTGCACAAACAGTTCGGCCTGGACAAAACCCTGCCGGAACAATACGTGCTCTACATGGCCAACATGTTTCAGGGCGAGTTCGGCATTTCCATCAGGACCAACCGGCCCGTACTGGGCATGCTGAGAGGAAAGATCGTCAACACCTTATGGATGATGGGAACATCCATGAGCTTCGCCCTGAGCCTGGGCATAATCTTTGGTACTATTCTGGCCTGGAAACGGGCCACAGCCGTTGATACAGGGGGCATCGCCCTGTTCCTTGCCCTGCGCTCGGCTCCGGAGTTTTGGCTGGGTATGATATTCCTGGTCATATTCGGATTCAACCTGCAGTGGTTCCCTATAGGGCTGATGCTCACTCCGGGCCATCTCTACACCGGCTTTTTTGACAAATACTTCAGCGCCGACTTTTTCCACCACCTGTTCCTGCCGGTCTTCACCATGACGGTTTTTTATTTAGCCACCCCCATGCTGGTCACCCGCAACTCGATTCTGGATGTGCTGCATGAGGATTTTGTCGAAATGGCGCACGCCAAGGGCCTGAGCTCAAAGAGGATAATGTTCCGCTACGCCTTGCGCAACGCCCTTTTGCCGGTGGTGACCATAGCGCCCCTGATGCTGGGTTTTGCAATCGGAGGCCAGGTGCTCTTGGAAAAGGTCTTTTCCTGGCCGGGCATGGGCCGGGAACTGGTGGAGGCGGTGTCCAGCATGGATTACCCGGTGGTGCAGGCCGCCTTTTTGTTCCTGGGCTCGATCGTCATCATCGGAAATTTCCTGGCCGACATTCTTTACATGTACCTGGATCCCAGGGTCAAGGTCGGCTGAGGGAGGGCCAAGCCATGAAATCAGAAAAACAGTCCGAAGCCGTATTTCGCATCAAGAGGTTTTGGAATGAACAAAAGGAGATATTCCGCGGGGAGACCCTGAGCTTGATCGGCCTCGGCATCGTGGCCGTATTCATCCTGCTGGCCATATTCGGACCTTATATCGCTCCCTACGGCCCCTTTTTTGCCATAGTTGACGAATATGACATGGTGCCCGATGACAAAACCCCCTCGGCGGAGCACTGGCTGGGCATCACCCGTTTTGGCTACGATATATTTTCCCAAACCATTCTCAGCGCGCGCACCGCGGTGGTGGTGGGCCTGATATCGGCTGTGATGGTGGTCTTTGTGGGGGCCAACCTGGGGCTCTTGTCCGGCTACTACGGCGGCTGGATAGATGAAGTGGTCATGCGCCTGACCGATATTGCCTACGGCATTCCCTTTTTGCCTTTGGCCATAGTGCTGATGACGCTTTTGGGAAAGGGTATCCAGAACGTCATAATTGTGATTGTGGTTCTGTTCTGGCGGACCACCACCCGCGTTATACGGGCCCAGGTGCTCAGCATCAAGGAGCGGCCCTATATACATGCGGCCAGGGTGGCCGGAGCCTCGGATCTGAGGATTATCTACCGCCACATAGCGCCCAACGTCATGCCCATGACCTTCCTGTACATCGCCTTGGCCGTGGGCTGGGCGGTGATTGCCGAGGCAAGCATCTCTTTTCTGGGCTTCGGCGACCCCGATTCGGTCTCCTGGGGCCAGATGATTCACCATGTATTCGCCAGCCAGATGTTCCGCACCGCCTGGTGGTGGTACCTGCCTCCCGGGCTCTGCATCGTGCTCCTGGTAATGAGCACGTTCTGGATCGGGCTGGCCTATGAAAAGGTGGTCAACCCCAGACTCAAGGTGGAGTGATAGGCGACCGGCCCCATTTGAAGGGATCAAGAGAACCATGGCCCTGTTGGAGATAAAAAACCTGAAGGTCTACTACCGCACCAAAAGAGGCGAAGCCCGGGCGGTTGACGACATAACCTTCAATGTGCAGGCCGGAGGCACCTTGGGCCTGGTGGGTGAATCCGGATGCGGAAAAACCACCATTGCCAAGGCCGTGATGCGCCTGTTGCCCAAAAACGGCTACATAGCCGGCGGAAGCATCATGTTCAACGGCCGGGACTTGGCCAAGCTGAACCTGGCCGACATCCGCAAATACCGCTGGGAGGAGATCGCCATGATCTCCCAGAGCGCCATGAATGCGCTCAACCCGGTGGCCCGGGTGGGAAACCAGCTCGTCGAGGCGATGCGGGCCCACCGCAATGTCAGCCGGGCCCAGGCCCAGGCCAGGCTCGCCGAGGTGTTTGAACTTGTGGGAATCAACCTGGAGAGAGCCCGGGATTATCCCCACCAGTTCTCCGGCGGCATGAAGCAGAGGGCGGTGATTGCCATGGCCCTTTTGCTGGAGCCGGATCTGATTCTGGCCGACGAGCCCACTACGGCCCTGGACGTTTTGGTGCAAGACCAGATCATAGTCAAGATCAAGGAGCTGCTGGCCAGGCTCAATAACGCCATGATCCTGATCACCCACGACATCGCGGTGGTGGCCGAGACCTGCGAGCGTATGGTTGTGATGTACGCCGGCAAGGTCATGGAGCACGCCGACACCGAGTCCATTTTTTACGAGCCCTACAATCCATACACTTTGGGTCTGCAAAATGCCTTTCCCAATGTGCAAGGCGCCCGCAAAGAATTGATCTCCATCCCCGGATTTCCGCCCTCTTTGATCAACCCCCCGCCGGGCTGCCGTTTTGCGCCCCGGTGTCCTTTTGCCATTGAGGTTTGCAAAGAAGAAGAACCCGAGCTGGCCGAGATCGGGCCGGACCACTTCAGCGCCTGCCACCGGGCCGGGGATATAGCGCTGATCAGGGAGCAGGCCAAGACGGAAACCACCTGGCAAAAGAAAGATATTGCCTGATATGTTGTTTTTATCAAACTGGAGCCTGGGCTGAACATGGCTGAACCTATTATCAAGGTCACGAACCTGAAAAAGCACTTTGAGGTCGGCGGCGGGCTGCTGTCATCCTTGGCAGGCAAAAAACGGCCCGTTGTCAAAGCCGTGGACGGGGTCAGTTTTTCAATAGAGCAGGGCCGTATTTTGGGCCTGGCCGGTGAGAGCGGCTCCGGCAAGACCACCACCGGCATGGTCTGCGTGCGGCTCTATGAGCCCACCGAGGGGAAGATTCTGTTTGAGGGCAACGATATAGCGCACTACCAGGGCGCTGAACTGCTGCGTTTTCACAGAAAGGCCCAGATGATATTTCAGGACCCCTACGAATCCTTGAATCCCCGCTTCACCGTGTTCCAGAGCATCTCCGAGCCACTCAAAATACACGGGGTGGCCAGCCGGGACAAACGGGAGGAGCTGGTTTTCTGGGCTTTGGAAAAATCCGAGCTGCGGCCCGCCCGGACCTATGCCAACAAATACCCTCATCAGCTTTCCGGCGGACAGCGCCAGCGGGTGGCCATTGCCCGGGCAATCGTGCTCAAACCCACCTTCCTGGTGGCTGACGAGCCGGTGTCAATGCTGGACGTATCCATCCGGGCCGGGCTGCTGCGCCTGTTCAGACGGCTGACAGAGACCCTGGAGATGGCCGGGGTTTTTGTGTCCCACGACCTTTCCTTGATCCGCCATATCTGCGACACCACCGCGATCATGTATCTGGGACGCATCGTGGAAATCGGCGAGACCGAAACCATCATTACCAAACCCACTCATCCCTATGCGCGCGCGCTGCTCTCCGGAGTGAGCGTGCCCGATCCCAGGGTCAAGCGGAAGCGTATCGTTTTGGAGGGCGAGATCCCCAGCGCCAAGAACATCCCGCCGGGCTGCCGCTTTCATACCCGATGTTATATGGCCGAAGAACGCTGCCGCAAAGAAGAGCCCGGGCTTATGCAAAAACAAAGCGGTTCACAGGCCGCCTGCTTCCTGGTTGACTGATCCGGGTACCCCGGGGCCGGGATTGGGGAAAATGCAGCAATCATTTAGCCATATGGCTGGTAAATGGGAATTATCCTATGAGGCGCTTTTTGCGGGCCGGGACCGCATTCCGGCCCCAAGGCCCGCCCCAAACCTGGCCTGCCGGCCTTATAATCCAAAAAATGGAGTGAAATATGGCCAATAACAAGATTGTCGATGCCATAAAATCGTCTGATATGATCGTCCGCGAACTTCTGGCCGTACAGCCCGGAGAGGAAGTGGTGCTGGTGGGAGATCCGGATACCGATATTGAGATGATGCAAGCCCTGGCCGGGGTGGTGCAGAGCGTGGGGGCCGAGTACAACATGGTCATAATGCCTACCCGTCCCCCGGAGACCTCCTTGACCATGACCCGTTTTATTGAAAAGGGCCTGGAGGACGCCGACGTCTTCATAGGCCTGACCGCCGCTTCCGGGGCGGCCTGCTATTCGCCGGTGGTGCAGCGCATGCGCAAAAAACGGGGCCTGCGCCAGCTGTCCATGGTCTTGCGCGACCTGGATATATGGACCAAAGGCGGGGCCACCGCGGATTATGCGGCCATGATGAAGGACGGCATACGCCTCAAGGAGGCCTGGTCCGGGGCCAGGACAATCCATCTCACCAGCCCGGCGGGCACCGATTTGAAGGCCGAACTGGGTGATTCCGCGCCCTTCATAGAGTGCGGCTATGCCAAAGGCCCGGGCGATGAGGGGGCTTTTTCAGACGGTGAAGTATCCCTGGGCCCCAATCAGGGAACCCCGGAAGGCATCGTGGTGATAGACGGCCCCTCGGCCTACATCGGCCAGCCGGCGACCCCTTTGAAGCTCACCTTCAAGGCGGGGCGGCTGGTGGACATCGCCGGCGACATGCGGGCCGGCCGGGCGCTCCGGGACATTGTGGACCGGGTGGAGGGCGCGGACAATTTTGCCGAGATCGGCATAGGTCTCAACCGGGCCAGCCGCAAGGAAGGCAAGTTCGAGGAGGAAAAAAAGGCTTACGGCACCATACACATTGCCCTGGGGCGCAATACTGGAGGCTACGGCGGCACGGTGGACGCCCAGATCCACATAGACATGGTGTTTTATAACGGCACCGTGGAGACGGACAAGGGGTTTTTGCTCAAAGACGGCCAGTTGGCTGTATAAAGGGAGAGTGTTATGTCCTGCACGGCCCGGGTTATAGACTTGGCCCGCACCGCCGACATGGTTGTGCACCGTTTGTTGGCCATAAAGCCCCAGGAGGAATTGCTTCTGGTGGTTGACACCGAATCCAATTTGGAGATGGCCTACTCCCTGGCCGCGGCGGCGGCCCGGATCGGCTGCGAATACTCCATAGCCATGATGCCCTCGCGCCGGGGCCAGCCCGAAAAATCCAACCGGCTGCCCAAAAGCGTGGCCGCCGCATTTACCGGGGCGGATGTGGCCATCGGACTGACCAGGGCCAGTTTCGCCCCTTCATTGGCCGAGATCCAGACCAAGCTGGTCTTTGAAGAGAAAAAGCTGCGCTATTATTCCATGGCCCTGCGCGATCCGGAATGCATGATGCAGGGCGGGGCGCTGGCCGATTACGATTGGATACGGGATAAGGCCGCATTGCTGAAGGCGTCTTTGGAACAGGGGTTGGAGCTGCGCATAACCACAGACGCCGGAACCGATTTCAGGGCCCTGATACCCAAACCCGGCGATGACGGACCGGGATTCAACGGTCCCTTTGTGCGGGTGGAAGACGGCTGGGCGACCGCGCCGGGCGATGAGGCGGCCTTTCCCGACGGCGAGGTGTTTTTCGCCCCGGCGGAGTTCAGCGCCTCGGGCCGCCTCATGGTCGACGGCCCCATTGAATACGCCGGACTGGCTGAAAGCCCGGTGGAAGTGATTATTGAGAACGGCCGCATCACCGGCGTACAGGGTGATTCGCCCCCGGCCCACAAGCTTAGAAGGCTTTTGGGCACCATCGAGGATGCGGAAATCATCGGCGAGGTGGCCATGGGCGTCAACCCGGCCAGCCTGCGGGACGGCACCGCCCAGGAGGAGAAAAAGGCCCTGGGAAACTGCCACATCGGCTTTGGCATAGCCCGGCCTTTTCCCGGCTCCTGGATGGCCAAACACAAGACTTTGATTCACAGCGATATGGTGGTGCGCGAAGCCAGAGTGTATATGGACGGTAAACTCATCCTGGACCGGGGTGAGTTCATATAATCTTTACGGAATCAATTATTCACGCATGACCCGAGGTCAATGCTTAGGAGTTGAAACATGCCTGATTCAAAAGTGGAGTTTTTATTTCTGTCCCAGCCGGAGATGATTGAGGCCGGGGTTCTGGACATGGCGGGATGTGTCGACACCATGGATGAAGCGTTTGCCATCATGGGCGAGGGCGACTATCTAATGGGCGGACCCACCCAGCACCACCACGGCATGATGATCCACTTTCCCGAAGAGGCCAGGGGACCCCGCATGCCCGTAAAAGGACCGGACCGCCGTTTCATGGCCATGGTCTCCTATCTGGGAGGTGATTATCACATGTGCGGGGCCAAGTGGTACGGTTCCAACAAGGAGAATCCAAAGCGGGGGCTGCCCCGATCCATTTTGCTGGTGCTGCTGAATGACCCCGACACCGGCGCGCCCGTTGCCATCATGGACGGCAACCTTGTCAGCGCCATGCGCACCGGAGCCTCAATTGGCCTGGGCGCCCGCTATCTGGCCCCCAAAGACGGCAGCATTGCCGGGGTGGTGGCTGCCGGACCCATCAGCCGCACCTGCCTTATGGCGCTGAAGGTGGGCATGCCCGGCCTCAAAGAGGCCCGGGTCTATGACCTGGATGTGCCCAAGGCGGAAAGCTTCTGCAAGGAAATGAGCGAGGAGCTTGGTATTGACGCCCATGTCGTAAACTCCATGGCCGAGGCGGTGATAGACTGCGACGCCGTAAGCACCGCCGCTTCGGGAACCGTTGTGCCCTATTTTGAAGAGGAATGGTTCAAACCGGGAGCCTTTTTCGGGATTTCATCCGAGGCCAACATGAGCGAGCAGTTCTGGCGTAAAGGGCGTTCGGTGGCTGACAACTGGAAGATGCACACCACTTGGCGCAATGAGGTGAAAATGCATGATCCCGAGGCCAAGATGCCCATTCATGACGGCCTGCACAACCTGATCGTACAGGGCCGGTTAAGCGATGCGGATGTGGTGGAGATGGGCGAGGTGGTCGCCGGACGCACGCCGGGCCGGGTGGATGAGAGCCAGCCGGTTATTTATCTCACCGGCGGGCTGGGCATGGAGGATGTTGCCTGGGGATATACGGTCTACAAACGCGCCAAACAGATGGGATTGGGCACACCCCTCAAACTTTGGGACCAGCCCCTTTGGTTCTGATCAATTTAGCGGTAAGGGCGGCATGAGATGTCTATTACATCCGTAGAGACCGAATTTTTAGTGATAGGGGGCGGCATCGCCGGAACGGCTGCGGCTTGGCGTCTGGCCGAGAAGGGCCGCGAAGTGGTGCTTTTGGAAAAGGGGCGCATTGGCGAGGAAGCCTCGGGCCGTTGCGGAGGCGGGGTGCGCCAGCAGTACCGCGATCCAAGAGAAACCCCATCCGCCATAAATGCGGTGCAGATGTGGGCTGAAATGGATGCCGTGCTGGATGAGGACCTGGAGTATGACCGGGGAGGGAATATCAAACTTGTGCGCTCTCCCGAAGAGCTGAGCCTGGCGGAGGCCCGGGTCGAGCGCGAACAATCCCAGGGGCTTGAGGTCAGTTTCATCAGCCCGGAGGAGACCCGGGAGCGTCTGCCCATGCTTTCCAAGGATATCCCCCTGTTCGGCGCAACTTACTGCCCCTCGGACGGCACGGCCAATCCGCTCAAGGTGACCAAGGCCATCGGACGGGCGGCTGCAAAAGCCGGGGCGCAGCTATGCATCAATGAACCGGTCCTGGAGATGGAGCCCGATGGAGACCGGGTCAAGTATGTAAGGACCGATAAAGCTATTTACCGGGCCCGCAATATCATCCTGGCGGCCGGACCCTGGTCTGGCGGCCTGCTCTTCGACCTGGGCCTCAGGCTGCATTTAACCATCAAGAAGGTAAGCATCCTGATCACCCAGCCTTTGCCGCCGGTGATAGCGGGATTCGTAAGCTGGGACACCGGCTACACCCGCCAGGCCAAAGACGGAAACATCCATATCGGGGCTCGCACCGCGATCAATAAAGGCTTAGATAAAAAGCTGGATTACCGGGTCCTTATGGATGCCGGGAGGGATTTCCCGGAAGTATTTCCCTTCTTGAGGGATATAAACATTATCCGGGCTTTTTCCGGCCTGCTTACCTATACCGCCGATGACATTCCGGTGGTGGACCGGGTCCCGGGATATGACAATCTTTGGGCGGTCACGGGCTTTTCCGGCCACGGTTTTTGTCTGGGGCCCTATATGGGACGCGTGGTGGCCGATTGGATCTGCGACGGTGAATGCCCCGAGGATTTGAGCGAATTTGCCTATGGGAGGTTCAAATGAACCAAAGTGCCAAAGAACCGGATGCAAGCGGACAGAATCACCGCCTTCCCGCCAACAGGGGAAGACAGGTGAACCTGAAACTTAACGGGCGGGATGTGACCGGATATGAAGGGGAAAGCTTGTCAGGCCTGCTTATGGCCGAGCAGGTTTTTGTTTTGCAGGCCGACCGGAGCCGCGAGCTGGGCGTTTTTTGCAACATCGGACAATGCCATGGCTGTCTGGTCAAGGTGGAAGGCCGCGGATGGGTAAGGGCCTGCCAGACCACGGTAAAAGAAGGCATGGCTGTAACCACCGGCCAGGAGCAAAGACCGTGAACTCTGCATTTGATCTAGTGGTGGCCGGACTGGGTCCGGCCGGAATGGCGGCGGCTGCCCATGCGGCTCAGTCCGGGCTGAAGGTGGCTGTAGTTGATGAGAATCCGGCTCAAGGCGGACAGGTATACCGGCAGGGCCTAAGCGGTCTGGCTGGATCTTCGGCGCGGAAAAGCCGGGGCAGGACGCTGATAAAACGCTTTGAGAAATACCAAGACCGCATGGAAATTTTCCATGACTGCCTGATCTGGGCGTCCATGGCCCCCAGCACCTTGAATTTGCTGCAGGACGGGTCTTTGAAGCAGCTTGAATACAGGAGGCTGATAGCCTGCGAAGGCGCCCAGGAACGCACCATCCCCTTCCCCGGCTGGACTTTGCCGGGGATCATGACCGCCGGCGGATTGCAAAAGATGATTCTGCATCAGCGGATTCTGCCGGGCAAAAGGATGGTGTTCTCCGGAGCCGGGCCGTTGCTGTTCGCCACAGCCGCGGCGGCGGTGGAAGCCGGAGCCGAGGTGCTGGCGGTCTGCGACGCCAATTCGAGACAATCATATCTGCCCCTGATGGGCCGGGTCGCCAGCCGCTCGGTGCTGATAGCCGAGGGATTCCACTACATGCGGCAACTGATCAGCCACCGGGTGCCGATATACTATTCAAAGGCGGTGGTCGCGGCCCAAGGCGATGGAAAGGTGCAGCAGGTCACCCTGGCCGGCCTGGACAGGGACGGAAGCCCCCGGTCCGGCAAGCGCCAGGAATTAATGGTGGATGTGCTGGGCGTCAATCACGGGTTTTTGCCTGCCTCGCGCCTCACCCGGCTGCTTGAACTGTCGCACGTTTTTGATCCCTTGCAGCGGGCGTTGCGCCCGGTCTGTGACCGGTTCGGGCGCACCAGCGACGGCAAGGTGCTGGTGGCGGGAGACGGAGCCGGGGTGGCCGGAGCCGATTACGCGGCCCTGGCCGGACAGCTTGCCGCCATGGCCGCAGTCAGCGATTTGCTCAATGAGCCTTCGGGTGAACTGGACAAAAAAAGCCGCCCCTTGCTGCGCGAGATGGCTTCGTTCCAAAAATACGCGGACCGGCTGCATGGGTTGACCATTCCCAAAGCGGGCCTTTTCAAAAACCTTGAGGACGACACCATAATCTGCCGCTGCGAAGGGGTGACCATTGGCAAAGTCAAGGAGTTCATGGCCAAGACCGGCGGCAGCCTGACCGAACTTAAGCCGTCGCGCCTGGGCATGGGACCCTGCCAGGGGCGGGTTTGCGAGCCCATCATACGGGAGCTGCTCAATTTGTGGGGCCGCACACCGGCCGAATGCGGAGAGCTGCACCTGAGACCGCCGATCGCTCCAATTCCATTGGGAGTATTTGAAAAAGAGGCTGTGCAAAACTATTTCAAATAAAAACCGTTCAAAGCAATGCGGCCTGCTTGGGTCTGTGAAAGGGGCTGTTATGGATTATCAAAACATAATCTATGAAGTTTCCGGCCATGTGGCGGTAATAAGGTTGAACCGTCCCCACCGCATGAACGCCGTAATCGAGGGCATGTATCAAGAACTGCTTTCGGTTATTGAAAAGTCAGGCCAAGACCCCGCTGTCCGCTGCCTGATCCTCACGGGATCGGTGCGGGTTAAGGACGGGGCGGAAAAGCAGGCCTTTTGCGCCGGGGCGGACCTGAAAGAACACGCAAAAGGTGAGCGCACCCAGGCTGACAAACGGTCTTACATCCTGCTGGGCCAGGAGGTTTGCCGGGCTTTTTACCGTTTTCCCAAGCCCACCATAGCCGCCGTCAACGGCCCGGCCCGGGGCGCGGGGGCCGAGATGGCCCTGAACTGTGATTTTGTCTTCATGGCCGATACGGCCAGCCTGGCCTTTACCGAAGCCAGCCTTTCCACCTTTATCGGCGGCGGGGTGACCATGAACCTGCCCAGGCTGATAGGCCTGCAAAAGGCCAAGGAGATGGTTTATTCCTGTAAAGTGCTGAACGGTGCGCAAGCCGCTGAAATCGGGTTGGCCCTGTGCCACTATCCGATCAAAAAGCTCTTGCCCGCCGCCATGGACTTCGCC
This sequence comes from Desulfarculaceae bacterium, assembly GCA_963675675.1. Lineage (GTDB taxonomy): Bacteria > Desulfobacterota > Desulfarculia > Desulfarculales > Desulfarculaceae > Dethiosulfatarculus. Next base: position 2,865,652 of record OY776512.1, on the reverse strand, counting down.
CTGGAATTGGCCGCCATGGCTCCCATTTCCCTGGCCCTGGCCAAGGAAAGGCTGCAGCAGCCCGCGGCCGTTGACTATGAAACCGTGCTTGCCCTGGAGGCGGATGCAGTGTTCGCATGCATGGCCAGCGAGGATTGGCATGAAGGGGTGCGCTCGTTCGCCGAAGGCCGCCCGCCGGTCTTCAAGGGCAAATAGGGAGGTTGGGCCAAGCGGAAAACCACTGAGCAGAGGTGAGTCATGCAACGGATTTTCAACGCTGAGTCGGTTGCAGTTATCGGGGCTTCCACCGATGAAACCAAAAGGGGATACCAGGCGGTCAGGACGCTTTTGGATTCCGGGTATCAGGGCCGGATCTATCCGGTCAACCCCAAACTTGAGCGGCTATTGGGCCTGACCTGTTATCCCGGTGTGCTTGACATACCGTATGATGTGGATGTGGCCTTGATAACCACCCCGGCCAAAACCATCCCCTCCATATTAAAGGACTGTGGAAGCAAAGGCGTTGCCGGGGCAGTGGTGATAGCGGCCGGTTTCAGCGAGACCGGCGAAGAGGGCCGCAAGCTGCAAAAACAAATGGTTCAGGCGGCGGAGCAGGCGGGAGTGAGGGTGGTCGGCCCCAACACCAACGGTCTGATCAATTTCACAACTGGTCTGAATCTGGTGGGCATGCGGGGCGTGCCCCTGGGTGAATACGCGGTCTTGACCCAAAGCGGAAATATGGCCCTACACCTTATAACGGACGCCATCCACCGCACCCGGGAGGGACTGAGCCATTATGTGGGGATCGGCAACGAGTCAGACCTGAAATTCCACGAATACCTGGATTATCTGGGCAAGGAGCCCTCGGCCAGGGCCCTGGTCATGTATGCCGAAGGGTTTTCAAGGGGCCGGGAATTTTTGCGCTCGGCCTATAAGGCGTCTTATCAAAAGCCCATCGTGGTGCTGAAAAGCGGCCGGTCCAGCATCGGCAAACGCTCGGCCGGCTCCCACACCGGGGCCCTGGCGGGCAGCCCGGCGGTCTCCGCCGCCGCCCTGAAATCCGCCGGAGTGATGGCTCTGGATAATCCGGACGCCCTGTTCCCCGTGGCCCAGACCTTATCCCGCCTGCCCAAGATGGCCGGAGACCGGGTGGCGATCCTGGCCGACGGAGGGGGGCATGCCACCATCGCGGCGGATTTGCTTTCCGATCAGGGGCTGAGCCTGCCGGAGCTGAACCCCGAGACCCAAAAAGGCCTTATGAGCCTTTTGCCCGGCAATGCCTCGGCGGTCAACCCGGTGGATGTGGCCGGGGGCAGTGACGCCAATCCCTATGTGCTGGCCCAGTGCGCCGAGCTGATTTTGGCTGATGAGCAAATAGACGCCTTGATGATGGTGGGGATGTTCGGGGGCTACCATATCCGTTTCGCCGACAAGCTGAAGTATAACGAGGAAAGAGCCGCCCATGGGCTGGGACAGGTCCTGCAAACCTCTGGCAGGCCGATAATAATACACAGCATCTTCACGCCCCATAATACGCACCCCATTGAAATTCTACGCCATTACGGTGTCCCGGTCTATGATTCCTTGAGCATTGCGGCCTGCTGCGCCGGGGCTTTGTCCCGGTACAGCCGGCATCTAAGGCAGCCCGAGGACCCCGGACGCTTCCGGCTGGAGCCGGGCAAGGGCGCCCTAGAGGAGGGCCGCGCGATCCTGAATAACGCCCTTTCCCAGGGCCGCAACGCCTTATTGGAGACCGAGGCCAAAAAGCTGCTCAGCCTGCATGGCGGGGCTGTTTTGCCGGAAGCCTTGGCCGCTTCGGCCCAAGAGGCGGTGGAACTGGCCGCCCGCATGGGGGGCAAGGTGGCGTGCAAGATCGTATCTCCGGATATTTTGCACAAGACCGAGGCAAACGGGGTGCGGCTGGGCCTTTGTGCGCAGGATGTGGGCGGGGCTTTTGAGGATGTGATCAGGTCGGCCCGGGAGCATGCCCCGGACGCGGAGCTTTTGGGATGTCTCATCGGGCCAATGGCGGACCCCGGGCTGGAGATGATCGTGGGGGCGAAGGCCGATGAACAGTTCGGCCCGGTGATCATGTGCGGCCTGGGCGGGGTCATGGTGGAGGTGTTCAAGGATGTGGCCTTCCGGGTTGCTCCGCTTGGCGAAAACGACGCCCGGGAGATGATGAGCGAACTGAATGGCGCTCCGCTTTTGGATGGCGTCAGGGGCAAGGCCGGGGTGGACAAAGAGGCGCTGGTGCGGCTTTTGATGGTGGCCTCGCGCATCATGGAAGCCTATCCCGAGATAGCCGAATTGGATCTTAATCCCGTGATCGCCCGGGAGGACGGGCTGTCTGTTGTGGATGCCAGGGTTATTCTGAAGGGGAGGCAGGGGTGAGAGACATTAGTATCCGGCCCGGCGATTTTGGGGATGCAGAGGCCATCGCCGACACCCTGGACGGCATAGAGGGGCCTCACCTGTATTGCGGCAGTCCGCAAGAGCGGCGGGAGGCCATAAAAGCCATGCTGCTTAAGGGGTTTGATCAAACCAAAACCCAATTGCTGGTGGCTGAAATTGAAGGGCAGGTGGTGGGGCATGCTGTGTGGCATGTCGCGCCTTGCCTGTATCTGCCCGGACCGGAAGGCTATGTGTCGGATTTTTTTGTAAATGAGTCATACCGGGGAATGAAGGTGGGCAGCGCTTTGATGCGGGCGCTAAAGGATGGAGCGAAACAAGAAGGCTGTTTCCGCCTGAATCTTTTAACCCGGAAGACGCGGGAATCATACCAGCGGGGCTTTTACGCCAAGCAGGGCTTCAGGGAAAGGCCCGGAACGGCAAACTTTGTGTTGGAATTGGAATAGGCAAGGCCGGTCATTTTTCCGGCCCTGTTGGCCCATAAATAATAATTTGTCATAATGTATGACAAATTGTTATTGACCTGCGGTGTAAGCAAGGTTTAAACTTTTGATGCTAACGTGTGTCCAGCTGAATAAGAACGTGCTCGCTGGTAGCAGACCGGGGATGCCCGGCTAAGGAAATAGAATACCAAGGGTGCCGGTGGATTAATCCGGCTCATCCTTATCAGCAATGGGTGTGCGGCATGAGATATTGGCGAAAACCCCTCCAGCTTGATCAAACATCACCAGTTCAGACAGTTATCCGCATAATCGAAAACCGTTGCAAAGGCTGCGGCCTGTGCGTGGAGTACTGCCCCACGCAGACCCTGGAACTCTCAGAGGGTTTCAACCAAAAAGGCTATCACCCTCCTTATGTTGCCAATCCCCACGCTTGTGTGGGTTGCGAGTTTTGCCAGGAGGTCTGCCCAGAGTTTGCGATTTACTGCGAAACCGGGGGTAGAAAAACTTAGCCAGTCCAAGGAGGTGAACCGAGTTGTCATCTCAACCTGTATTAACCGGCGAACATTTCATGAATGGCGACGAAGCCTGTGCGGAAGGGGCGATCGCGGCGGGCTGCCGGTTCTTCGGCGGCTACCCCATAACCCCGGCCACCGAAATAGCCGAGACCATGGCCCGGCGGCTGCCCACCATCGGCGGAACCTACATCCAGATGGAAGACGAGATAGCCAGCATGGCCGCTGTCCTGGGGGCTTCTTGGGGCGGGGCCAAGTCAATGACCGCCACCTCCGGACCCGGCTTCAGCCTGATGATGGAGAACATCGGGCTGGGAATCATCACCGAGACCCCATGCGTTGTGGTCAATGTGCAGCGCGGCGGACCCAGCACGGGCCTGCCCACTTTATGCGGCCAAGGCGATATGATGCAGGCCCGTTGGGGCTCTCACGGCCACTATGAGATCATCGCCCTTTCCCCTTCATCACCCCAGGAGATGTTCGACCTGACCATAAAGGCCTTCAACCTGGCCGAAACCTTTCGCCTGCCGGTTTTGGTGATGGCGGATGAGGTGGTGGGGCATACCGTGGAGCGGGTCACCGTACCGTCTCCGGAGCAGATCGAAGTGGCGGAGCGCCGAAAGCCAACCCAGCCTCCCGAGGATTATTTGCCTTATGCCGTGGATGAGTCCCTGGTGCCGGTATTGCCCACCGTTGGCATGGGCTATGCCATACACATAACCGGGCTGACCCACGACGAACGCGGCTACCCCATGACCGACGCCGTGCATCAGGAAAAACTGGTGACCCGGCTGATTGAGAAAATCAGAAAAAACGCTCCCCATATCATGGAGCACAAATCCTGGAATATGGATGACGCAAAAACCGTCATCGTGACCTACGGGTCCTCGGTGCGTCCGGCGCTGAAGGCGATGCGGCTTCTGCGGGAGGACGGGGTGAAGGTGGGGCTGGTAAAGCTCACCACGGTCTGGCCCTTTGACCAGGATTTGATCCGGGACCTGGCGGCCAGGGTGGATGATTTTGTGGTGCCGGAAGTGAATTTCGGCCAAATAGCCCTGGAGGTGGAGCGCTGCGCACAAGGTAAAGCCGGAGTGCATCTGCTCAGCCACGCCGGCGGGGGCATCCACCGGCCGGAACAAATCATGGAGGCCGTGAAGGGCCTGCCCAAAAGCCGGGCGGAAAGGATGAAGCCGTGAGCCTAAAGCCCATCCAGCCAAAGGCGGAACCCCACCATCCCAAGGATGAGCTCTTGCGCCAGGACCGCATCCCCCATATCTGGTGTCCCGGCTGCGGCATCGGTTCCGCGGTGTCGGCCTGCATCAAGGCCTTGATGAACAGCGGCATTGATTACAGCAAGTTCGCCGTGGTTTCAGGCATCGGCTGCACCGGCAGGGTGGCCGGATATTTGAAGCTGGACTCTTTTCACACCACCCATGGCCGGGCGATTCCCTTTGCCACCGGACTGAAGCTGGCCAGCCCGGAGATGAATGTCTTCGTGTTCAGCGGCGAGGGCGATCTGTTTTCCATCGGCGGCAATCATTTCATCCATGCAGCGCGGCGCAATCTGGACCTGACCGTGATCTGCGTCAACAACATGAACTACGGCATGACCGGCGGACAGGTCTCGGCCAATACTCCCACCGGGGCCAAGACCACCACCAGCCCCTATGGCAACCTGGACAGCCCGCTCAATCTTCCTTCCCTGGCGGCGGCCAGCGGGGCGGTCTATGTGGCCCGCTGGCTGTCTTTGGATGTGCGCCGCTTGGCCGAGGCCTTCATGGAGGCCCTGTTGAAACCCGGATTCAGCTTCGTGGAGGTGATGGCTCCATGCCCCACCGCCTTTGGACGGCGCAACCGGCTGGGGACCGCGCTGAAAATGACCCGGCTCTACAGCGAAAACAGTGTGATCAAAAATGGTGTGCACCCCGATCAGACCGTGATCGAAGAGGGTAAAAAACTGGTCTTGGGAAAGTTTGTGGACATCCAGAGGCCAGTGTATGGCCAGGTCCACAAGAATGCAGAGCCCATTAACCAGCCGGATTGGCCCCGGCAATGCGCCAACAACTGATCAAGGAGACATGATGGCCTCTTCCAGCTTACAGACTGAGATCATCATAACCGGTTTCGGTGGCCAGGGCATAATCCTGGCCGGAAATATACTGGGTAAGGCGGCTACACTTTTCGACCAAAAAAACGCTACTCTGATCCAGTCATACGGCCCCGAGGCCAGAGGGGGGGCTTGCGCCGCCCAGGTGGTCATATCCAATGATGAGATCGAGTACCCTTATATTGACAACCCCCATGTGCTGATCTGCATGTCGCAAGAGGGCTACAGCAGCAACCTGCCCAAGCTCAGGCCCGAAGGGGTTTTGTTCCTGGATTCCGGTTTGGTGAATCCCGAAGACCCCCCCTTGCCGGAAGGAGTGCCCGCGCACTCCATCCCGGCCACCGCCATTGCGGAGGAAATGGGGGTGCGGATGATGGCGAACATCATCATGCTGGGGTTTTCAGCCGCCATCGGCGGGTTTACCAGTAAAGAGGCCCTGCAAAAGGCGGTGGAATCCTCTGTGCCCAAGGGCACGGAGAAAAAGAACCTGGCCGGTATGGAGCGGGGTTACCAGTTCGGCCTGGATTCCTTGCAAGAGGCAAGGCCTTGATGAAACGCCCGCAGACTATATTGGTGTCGGGCGCCGGTCCCGGGGGAGCCCAAGCCGCTCTGACTCTGGCCCGTCTGGGCGGCAAAGTGCTGCTGATAGACCAGCGGGCGGATCTCAGCCAAGCGCACTCGAAACAGACCCCCACAGATATGCGCTGGAATCGGCATGTGCTGCAGCTTGTCCGGGCCCATCCCATGATAGACCTGCGCACCCGGACCAAGGCGGTTTCTTATCAGCTCACCGCGGACGGCGTGAAGGCCACCCTGCGCCAGCAGGCGGCCTGGGTGAATCCCCATGAATGCGTAAGCTGTGAAAAATGCCTGCAAGCCTGCCCGGTCGGCTTGAACGGCTCTCAGCCCATCACCATTGGCCAGGCCCCCAACACGGCCCTGATAGACAAACGCCGTACCCCGCCATGCAGGCAGGCTTGTCCTCTGGGCATGCATATACAGGGCTATGTGGCCCTGATCGCCCAGGGGCGCTTTGATGAAGCCTATGCCCTGATCAAAAAGACCAATCCCCTGCCCGGGGTGCTGGGCCGGGTATGCCATCATCCTTGCGAGGCCGAATGCCGCAGGCAGCAGATAGACGCCCCGGTGGCCATCTGCTCCCTGAAGCGTTTCGCCAGCGATGAGGCCCTTGCCTCAAAGGCCGTTGCGCCCGCCCCGCCAAAGGGCGAGGGGCCAAAGGTGGCCATCATCGGGGCCGGTCCGGCCGGCCTCTGCGCGGCCCATGACCTGATATATGCCGGGCTCAGGCCTACCATATTCGAGGCGGATAAAAGGCCCGGCGGCCTGTTGTGGCAGGGCATAGCACCCTACCGTCTGCCCGCGGAGGTGGTGGATAAAGAGATAGGGGATATATTGGCCCTGGGAGTGGAGTTGCGCCTGAATCATCCCATTCAATCGCCCGGTCAGATAGAGGAGCTGAAAAAGCAAGGCTTCGCGGCGGTGATACTCACCATCGGCGCGGCCCAGGACCGCAACCTGGGCATGCCGGGTGAAGACCTTGAAGGGGTGCGTGGCTGCGTCGAGTTTCTGAGCGGGCTGTGGCGGGGCCGTAAGCCCCAGGGCTTGGGCCGGGTGGCGGTGATCGGCGGGGGCAATGCGGCCATAGAAGCCGCGCGCACCTGCCTGCGCTTCGGTGCTGAAAAGGTCACCATCCTTTACCGCCGGACCAGACAAGAGATGCCCGCCGACCCCCACGAGATAGAGCAGGTGCTGGAGGAAGGCGCCAGCCTGGTTCCTTTGGCCTCGCCCCTTGGATTTATCGGGAAAAACGGCAGGCTTTGCGGCATGGAGTTCCAGGCCATGCAGCTTGGCAAAAAAGACGCCTCGGGCCGCCCCAGGCCGGTGCCCATTGAGGGGTCTACCTTCAAGCTGGAGATCGACACCGCCATTGTGAGCATAGGCCAGAGCCCGGACCAAGCCTGTGTGCTCAGTGAAGACTTGCCCTTCGGCAGCAAAGGCACCGTGGACCTCCGGCGGGACGGAACCTGCCTGCCGGGGGTTTATGCCGCCGGGGATTTGGTCAATGGACCGTCCAGCGTGGTGGAGGCCATGGCCTCCGGACGCAGGGCCGCTCTGGCCGTGTGCCAGGCCCTGGGCCGGGACGCCTCCAGCATCCCAATACCCCCGGAGCCCGAGGAAGACCGGGAAGACTATCCGCCATTGCCCGGTGACATACAGCCGGAGGAGCGCCGCAGCTGCCCCCACCGCGAAGCGTCCTTGAGGGTCAATGACTGCGCTGAGGTGGTCGGGGCCTACACCCCGGAAGAGGCCATGGCCGAAGCCCGCCGCTGTTTGCAATGCGGGGTGTGCGCCGAATGCTACAGCTGCCAGAATGCATGTGAGCTGGGAGCCATAGATCATCTGCGCCATGTGCAGGAAGAGGTTTGGGAATTCGGGCGGGTGTTGCTCTCGGACGGCAAGCCACCGGCCGGGCTGGAGTCTGACAGGATCATCCAAATTACGCGTTTCGGCAATAAGCAATCCGCAGCCAAGGCGGTGCTGGCAGGCCGGGAAGCGGCCATGAAGGCTGTGCAGGATTTGGTTTGGACCGGGCCTGCCGCACCGTTGCAAACCGGCGCATCAACCCAAGCCCGGCGGATCGGGGTGCTTTTGTGCTCATGCAACAACACCCTTTTGCCCGGCGGCGGGCTGGAGGCTCTGTTGGAGCCGGTGCGGGATTGGCCCGGGGTGGCTCACACCGAAGTGCTGCTCTCGGCCTGTCATCCCCAGGCGGGCCTGCGCATAGAGGAGCTGAAGGCCCAAAAGGGCCTGGATGCCCTGGTCCTGGGTTCCTGCGCGTGCTGTTCCCTGGATTTTGTATGCGAATCCTGCACGGATCAGCGCATCAGGCTCAAACAGGGCTTGTTCAGGAAATCGGGGCAGGATCAATCCGGAGTGGCCCTGCTCAATGTAAGGGACACCATTCTGCTGCCCTATGCCGATGCACCCCGGACGGCGGCCTCCCTGGCCAGGGCCATGCTGCGCGGCGCGTTGAACGGTCTGCAACTGCGCAGGGCCCAAAACTTCGCCCGGGTGGAGCCCAGCCGCACCGCCCTGGTGCTGGGTGCAGAGGATTCCGGATTGGCAGCCGCCGGGAGCCTGGCTGCCGCTGGCCGGGAAGTGGTCTTGCTGGATGAAGGCAAACTATCCGCCGCCGACGCCGATAAGATGATCGCTTCGGGCGTGACGCTTATGGAGGCTTGCCGCCCCCTGGAATTGCAAGGGGTTTGCGGCGGTTTCAGCCTTGTGGTGAATGACGGGTCAGGTGAGCGGATTCTAAGCGGGGGCTTGGTTATTCTGGGCAGCACCGGATACAGCAAACTGCCTTACCGCAGCCACTCATTGGTGGCGGGCAGGCCCTTGAGCGGCGGGCGGGCCTTTGCATCCTTGGAGACTGCGGTGCCGGGAGTCTATCTGGCCGCCTGGCCCCGGGCCTCCAGCGTGCCCGATTCAGCCCTGGGTGTGGCCGCGGCTGGCCAGGCCTTGGAGAGTTTGCTCCCCGGGTTGTATGGCTTCGGCCGGGGGCAGGCCTGGGTGGATGCTGATCTGTGCAGGGGCTGCGGAAGCTGCATGGAGATCTGCCCCCAAGGCGCGCCGCGCTTGGTGGAAAACCCCGCAGGGCAGATGGTTTCAGCCATCGACCCAAATTTGTGCATAGCCTGCGGAAGTTGCCTGGCGGTGTGTCCCACCGGGGCCATAGCCGGGGCGGAATCAGACCAGACGCTTTACCAGGAGGTGCTGGATGCAATCTTATGAGCCTCCGCCGGTGGTGGCGTTTTTGTGCAATTGGGCGGCCTGGCGGGCCTACCTGGATGTGCAGTCCAAGGGGGATGGATTGCCTGCAAACCTGCACCCGGTGCGCATTCCCTGCGCCGGGCGCATAGACCCCGCCCTGATCCTGGCCGCCTTGGAGCGTGGAGCCGGGGGGGTGATCGTGGCCGGGTGTCCCGGCGGCGAGTGCCGCTATGGCGCCGGTCCGGAGCACTGCGCCAAGGAAGCCGGGCGCATATCAAAGCTTTTGCACCTTTTGGGCCTGGATTCAAGCCGGGTGAGCTGGCTGGAGGCCGATCCCGCGGACAGTGAAGCTTTTGCTGAACAGATGAGGGCGTTACTTGACCAGGCCGAGCGCAGCGGCCCCACGCCATGGGCCGCACAGGCGGGAGCATGAAGCCGTGAAATCACGGGAATTGCAGGACATCATAGAACATTTCAAGGTGCGTCAATGCATCGACTGCGGCAAATGCACCGGAGCCTGTCCCCTGGCCCAGGTGGACAAAAGGCTCTCTCCCCGTTTGGCCGCCCAGGAAGTCTTGGCCCATGGGTTGAACTCGCAATACCTGCAAGACGTGGTCTGGGGCTGCATCACCTGCGGGCTGTGTCTGGAGCGTTGTCCCAACGGCATAGACTTCCCCGGCTTTGTGCGCGCCCTGCGTCCCTTATTGCGCGAGCTGGAATTGCCGGGCCATTTGAGCCACGGCGGCTCCCTGCATGCCTTGATGAGAATGCAGGCCGCCCCGGACCTGAAGCAGAACCGGACCGGCTGGATCAACTCCGGCCTGAAGACCAGCCAAAGGGGCGAGGTGCTCTTTTTCAGCGGGTGCTCCTCATACCTGCAAGCCTATTTCGATTACCTGGATATAGACCTTGGCGGCATCCCGCAGGCGGCGCTGAGGCTTTTGAACCACCTGGGCGTGGAACCGGTGGTGCTGGATCAGGAAAGGTGCTGCGGCCATGATCTGTATTACAGCGGCGATGTGAAGAGCTTTGAAGCTTTGCGCGGGCTGAATATAGCTCAAATCGCCGACTCGGGAGCCCGGACCATAGTCACCGCCTGTGCGGAATGCGCCCACACCCTGGCGGACCTGTATCCCCAAGACGCTGACTGGCCCGGGGCCGAAGTGCTGCATCTCAGCGAATATCTCACCCGGGAGGGATTCCAGGTTTCCCGGCCCGGTCCGCACAAGGCGGCCTATCAGGACCCCTGCCGTTTGGGCCGCTTGCGCAGAGTGTTTGACCCGCCGCGCCAGCTCCTAAGCCAATCGGCTGAGCTTGTGGAGATGGCCCACTTTGGTCCCGGGGCCTGGTGCTGCGGCAACTCGGCCTTTTTGGGCTGTGACCGCTATGCCAAGAGGCTTCAGACCATACGCCTGGCCGAAGCCCGCGCCACCGGGGCCGACTGCCTGGTCACAGCCTGCCCCAAGTGCCAGATTCACCTGAGCTGCGCGGCGCGCGATCTGGAATCGGAGGGCAGTCCCCAGCCCAAGGTTCGGGATCTGAGCCAGGTGCTGGCGGAGTCGCTGTAAAACCGCTCTGACGCCAATAATCTTGGGCGCCGGGGCTTTTATAAGAGGATAAACTATGGACGCCAAGAGTGACAATGACCGGCAGATCCGGACCGGGGTCTATGTTTGCCGCTGCGGCCTGAACATTGCCAGCACCGTGGACTGCGCAGCGGTGGCGGAGTGGGCGGCGGGCCTTGATGGGGTGGCGGTCTCGCGGGAGAACGCCTATATCTGCTCCGAGCCCGGCCAGCAGGTTATCAAGGATGATATCGCCGAACATGGGCTGAACCGGGTGGTTGTGGCATCATGCTCCCCCCGCCTGCACGAGACCACTTTCCGTTCGATGTGCAAGGAAGCCGGGCTGAATCCATATCTGTTCGAGATGGCCAATATCCGGGAGCAATGTTCCTGGGTGCACTCTCACAACAAGGAAGAGGCCACCCAAAAGGCCAAGGACCTGGTGGGCATGGCCCTGGAGCGGGTCAAGCTCTTGAGGCCCCAGGAAGAGCTGGAGGTGCCGGTGCTCCAGCGCAGCCTGGTCATCGGCGGAGGAGTGGCCGGAATCCAGGCCGCCCTGGATTTGGCCGACAACGGCTTCCAGGTTTTCCTGGTGGAAAAAGAGGCTTCCATCGGCGGAATCATGGCCCAGCTGGACAAGACCTATCCCACCATGGATTGTTCCATATGAATACTCGGGCCAAAGATGGCTGATGCCGGTCGGCATCCCAACATAAGGCTCCTGGCTTCCAGCCGGGTTGAAGAGATTCAGGGCTATGTGGGCAACTTCGAGGTCAAGGTGCGCAAAAAGGCCCGCTACGTGGACGAGGCGCAATGCACCGCATGCGGAGAATGTGAAGCGGTCTGTCCGGTTTTGAAACCAGATGAATTTGACATAGGCTTAAGCTCGCGCCGGGCCATATATCTGCCCTTCCCCCAGGCGGTTCCCGCAGCCTATGTGCTGAACCCCCAGGATTGTTTGGGCCAGAACCCGCTGATCTGCGGCAAATGCAAGGAAGTCTGCCAAAAAGGCTGTATCAATTACGACGACAAGGACCAGGAGATCAGCTTCAGCGTGGGTACGGTTATAGTGGCGACCGGCATGGTGCCCTACGACCCGACCGCCCTGGATGAATACGGCTACACCCGCTATGTGAACGTGGTCACCTCCATGGAACTGGAGCGCCTGATTAACGCGGGCGGCCCCACCAAGGGTGACGTGCTGAGGTTCAGCGACCACAAGGCCCCGGACTCCGTGGCCTTTATACAGTGCGTGGGCTCCCGCTCGCCGGGCAACGACAAGGCCAATCCCTATTGCTCCAACATCTGCTGCATGAACACCATCAAGTCATCCATCATGCTCAAGGAGCATTACCCCGAGATGGAGGTCAAGGTCTTCTACATAGACATCCGGGCCTTTGGCAAGGGCTTTGAGGATCTGTTCATACGCTCCAAGGAGCTGGGGGTGCAATATATCCGGGGCCTGCCCGGAGATGTGACCGAAGACCCGGCCACCAACAGCCTGACCTTGGTGGTGGAGAACACCGCCACGGACCGAGTGCAGCGGCACCAGGCCGATATGGTGGTCCTGGCCCAGGGTTTGGTGCCTCCGGCTGATATGCATGACTTGCAGGAAATGCTTTCCTTGCAAAAGACCTCCGACGGCTTTTATCTGGAGGCTCACCCCAAACTGCAGCCGGTGGATGCGGCCACCAAGGGTATTTTCTTTGCGGGCACCGCCGAAGGCCCCAAAGACATCAAGGAAGCGGTGACCCAGGCCTCCGCGGCCGCAGCCCGGGCGGCCCGTCTGATGTCCCCGGGCCGTATCACGGTGGAGGCCATCACCAGCCGGGTGGACAAAGAAATCTGCACCTCCTGCGGCATCTGCGCCAAGGTCTGCCCCTTTAACGCCATCACGGTGGATAAGGTCAAAAAGACCGGAGCGATGGTGGTGGAGGCGGCCTGTACGGGCTGCGGCACCTGCGCCGCGGAGTGCCCCTTTGACGCCATCGAGATGACTCACTTCACCGACGCCCAGATCCTGGCCCAGGTGGAGGCCGCCCTGGTCCACGCCCCCATGCAGAAAATCCCGGTGTTCGCCTGCAACTGGTGCTCCTACGCCGGCGCGGACTTTGCCGGGGTCTCCCGCCTTGAGTATCCGCCCAACGTGCGGCTTATCCGGACCATGTGTTCGGGCCGGGTGGATGAAAAATTCATCTGGCATGCCTTTAAACAGGGCGCGCCGGTGGTCCTGGTTTCCGGCTGCCATTTCGGAGACTGCCACTACATAGACGCCAACCACTGGACCAAAAAAAGGATTGAAAAAATCTGGAAACGCATGGAGAAGTGGGGCCTGCGCGCTGAACGCCTTCAGCTTGAATGGATAAGCGCGGCCGAAGGCATCCGCTTCGCCCAGGTTATGGCGGGCATGGAGGAGCTGCGCCAAAGCGTCACCCAGGAGGAACTGGAACAGACCAAAGAAATATTGGCGGAGAATCTAAAGAAGAAAAAGAAAAAAACGGCAAAGAAATAAATCTGCATTAACCGGCAGGCAGGATGACTCCAAGCAACACCCCCATAATGCTGGGCTTGAAGCTTGCCCCCCTGAACCGCACCGAAGCCCTGTGCTTTATATGCACCCCGGACCGGCCTTTTTTGCTCAGCCGGGTGGCCGGGAATTTCACCATCCACAATTGCAGCATCGAAGAAGCCGAAATCCAGGTCCGCGAAGGCCTGGCCACGGATATGTACCGCATCAAGGTGCCTGCCAAATACGACCTGAAAACCCTGGAAACCGAACTGGCCGATTCATTGCGGGACATCTTAAAAGGACGCACAAACCTGGAAAAGGAGATATTCAGCTGGGAGAAGAGTCACCATGTAATCCGGGACCTTTTGGAGCCGGAGTTCCAGGAGGTCAGCGGCGATCACGCGATTTTGACCATAAGCACTTCAAACAAGACCGGCCTTCTGCACAAACTGTCCTGGGCGCTTTCCCTGGCCGGGGTGACCATAGACCGGGCTCTTTTTGTAGCTACGGGCGAGAACCAGGGCCAGGATATATTTTGGATCAGCCACCGGGACGGCGGCCCCATCACCGAAGACCACCAGGCGCTAATACTGAAGTTGCTGAAACTCATCGTAGGCGAGGGCAAAGACCCCATTGAGCAGGATTTCAAAAAAGAACTCAACATGATCTACCGCCAGCAGCTCAGACGCAGGGGCGGCGGATTCACCACCGCCCAGCTTTACGCCACCGCCCATATCAATTTGATCGAAAGGCTTTTCGACCGCGTAACCGGAGAGCTGGGAATCCATGACTCCCCGTTGCTCATAGGGGTGTTCGGCGGCATAGGAAGCGGAGCCATCGGATTCACCAGCGATATTGATATCATCTTTCTGCATGACGGCCCCTGGCGGGAGGAATACGATCATTTCCAGGAAATTTTCATCAAACGGCTTGAGCTTATTAGCGGCCTGGACGTGGATAAGACTTTCCTGCAATATCACATAAATATCCATTATTTATCAAAGATGGAAAGAGGCGGTGTCGTCTCGTTTGACGATATGTTCGGCTATATCGCCCACATGAGGGATATGCAGGTGGGCGGGGCGGGGCTTTTCATGCCCCAGTTCTCCCACTTCTCCTGGGCCTTTTCCATGCGCCTGATTGGAAGCAAGGAAATCCGCCAAAAATTCAGTGAGCGGGTCAAACGCCTGCCCAAGAATAAACGGCGGACTTACCGCAACATCAAATCATATATTATGGGTGAGTTGAGCGAACATATCAGGCCGCGCTATCAAGCATATTTGCGCGGCGGTTACCACAGGCAGGAGATAGCCTTTTTGGACCCGGAGCCTTTGCGCGATCTCTTGCGCAGGCGGGCCCATGGCCAGTTCATAGACATGATTACGCCATATGAGGCCGTTAAGTACATCTTCCGCCGCGGGGTGTTCCCCCTGTTGCACATAAACCACCAAAATCCGCGTTTCACGGATATGGGTTTGCTGCGTAAAAAATACGGGCACATCAGACCGGCTTTGGATTTCATGCTCAAGGCCTATAATGTGCGCAAAACCCTGTTTCTCACCGGATGGTGGGATCAAGAATATTTTCTGCACATCATGAACTGCAAAAGCGCGCACGTATTCTGTGTGCGCTACCTCAAGCATCAAAAAGAGATCAAGGACTTTGTGCAGTCCTTGACCGGGTGAAATGCATGATATGAATTGCTCCAGTCTGCCAGAGGGCAACCGGCCCCGGGATTAATATTCGAACCTAGGGCGCGGTCTGCCTCCGGGTGGCTGAATGCACGGCCCGTTTGCCTTTGCCGGTATACGGCCTATGCATCCCAAAGTTTCTTTTGCACCGCGTTTTCCGCTTCGGCTATGGTCTCGGGCAGCAAGACCCCCTTGCCCAAGATCAGGTTGTCTCTGGGAGCCACCAGCACTGCGACCTCAAGATTTTGCCTGGCTTGAGCCGACGACACCGGCAGGCCCGTCTTAAGGGACATGAGGGTGATGAGATCGGGGAAGCTGGCTCTGCGCTCCTGGTTGCACTCTAGGGTCATGAACTCATTCCAGAAGGTGAGTTCCATTTTTTCATCGCCCTCAACCGTAATTTCGCCCACATCATATCCCCCCACCGTGGTGAGGCCGATATTGCTGATGCTGCCTTTGCAGACTATGCTGCCGCCCAGTTCATTCACCGCCGCCTTTATCACGGCGTCTGCGCCTTTTTCCCGGGCCGCCAGCATGGCCCGGCCTATCTGCATGGCATGGGCGGACGCCCCCACGGCCGCGTTCTCCCTCAGATAGGCGGCGTTCACCGCATCGCGCATCACCGCCACCAGGCCACCGGCCTCCACCGCCGCCGCCCGGATCAGGTTGGCGGTATGCTGCAGGGAGCCTTGCACCGCCAGTTCCAGATATTTGCCCAACTCCGGGTTGCCGCCCACTCCGGTCTGGCGGGAGACATACCCCGCCACCCGGTGCAGGCCCATGGCCCCCATGAGACCGGTTGGGTGGGCCCGGCCATTATTGGGCGCGTCCACCAAGGGAAGCCCCGAGGCTGCGGATTCTATCCAGCCGTTCACCCCGCTGCCCGCGCCGTTTTCATTGCAGATGATCCCGGCCAAGCCCCTGGCGTCGGTTTCCTGATATAGGCTCAAGGCTCTGATATGATCCACCGGGCGCACCATCTTGTCCTGGGCTGCCGGAGCGCCCAC
Source organism: Desulfarculaceae bacterium (assembly GCA_963675675.1). GTDB lineage: Bacteria > Desulfobacterota > Desulfarculia > Desulfarculales > Desulfarculaceae > Dethiosulfatarculus. The sequence continues at coordinate 2,849,632 of OY776512.1, read as the reverse complement.
GGCCGAAGAGGTGATGACCAGATCTTCATCATTGAGCTGATCAAGCTGAATCACGGTGGGGGTCCCCAGGCTGACAGCCAGGTTCATGTTGGCCATGCCGCCTTCTATGGAGCCGCCTCCGCCACCCCCCAATACAGCGCCGCCCAATACGATCGCCTCGCCCGCCGATTTATCCAGCCTTGTAATTTGCATTTTTAAAACTCCTTTTCGGACCGCAGCCGGGGTTATTGATCCGGCTGAGCAAAAACCTGCGCCCTCACATACTCATAATACGTAGCGGCAGCGGTGGTTGTAGCTTTTGAATATCTGGAACTGCTCTATGACGGTAACGCCGTGTATTTTGGTGAGTTCTTCAAACATGAAATTGTGCATGCGGTATTCCTCGTTAAAGAGGATTAAACACATCACATCGAACCGCCCCGTAACGCAGACCGCTGATATGACGCCTTTCAGCTCGCTGATTTCCTGTGCGATGCGGGCAGCCTGGTTGGGTATGGTGTTGAGCCCGAAATATGCGGTGTAGTGCCCGGGCATAGCCGAGGGATTAACCATGGCCGCGATGCGCAAAATGCCCTGGTCTATGAGCTTGGTCACCCGTGAGCGTATGGTATTTTCGGCAACGCCCAGGCTCTGGGCGATTTCCTTGAAGGTCTTGCGGCCGTCGGCCAAGTGCCGGATGATGTCGATATTGAGATCATCCATCAAAGTTGTGCGAGTGGGTTTTGTTTTGGCCATTTTTTCACCTTTGCTCTGAGTTTTAACCCCTTAGAAGGGCGTTCCCTGCCGTTTGCGGTGCTGCACAATTGAACCATTGCCTATTTTGCCGCCCTGCTGCTTGCGGCGGGGTGATTCATCAAGGCAGCAGTTGAAGTTGCAGGTTAATCAATCCGCCAGATCCAGGCAATCTAATACCAGCGCATCAATGAATTCCTTTCGCTCTTCATCGCTCAACATGCCCCCTTCAGCCGACTGGACAATGCGCTCCCTGATCTTTTCCAGCCTGGGGCTGGCAAGGCCGTGCCCGCTAAGGATTTCCACCAGATCCCGGATCATGCCCATCACCCGCAAGGCCCCGTACGAGCGCGGCTCATTGATCAGGCCGCTGGCCGCAGTGAGAGAGGTCACGCAAAGCTCGAAAACGCTCTGTTCCAGGGCTTTCTTATCCATCATATTTCTCCCACCAGATGAGTTCCTCAAACTTGCGCGCGGGCGGGTTGGGCCGTTTGGCGGGGAATCCCAGGCTCACCAGCAGATGAGGCTGCCAGCTTTTGGGCAGGTTCAACACCTTGGACACCCCCTGGGCGTGAAACGATGCGATGACGCAACTGCCCAGGCCCATGGCTTCGGCGCTGAGCAGGATGTTCTGCGCGGCCATGGCGGAATCCATTTTGGCAATGGACTCCGGCCTCAGGTTGCCTTCCTTGCGGTCAACCAGATCCATATCATGGGAGATGATGATCACGGCCGCGGGCGTGCCGCCCATACCGGGGCTGACCATTTTGACCTTGCGCACCATGTCGGGCTGGCTGGCGACCACAAAACGCCAGGTCTGGCGGTTTCCGCCGCTGGGAGCCCAGACCGCAGCCTCCAGAAGCTGCATAAGCTGATCCCGGCTCAGCGGCTCTTGCGTGAAACTGCGTACGCTGCGCCGCTGCTTTATGGCTTTCATCAGTTCCATGGTTCCCAACTCCAATATGATCTTCGGTTTCGAACTAGAAATACTTTATTTACTTTAATAGATATTAGATTAATTTGTTAATATGGTGCCAAATTTTGGCGCTAAATTCTGTTTGGCTGGCTACTTTCCGCATAATATGTAATAAAATTATTTTCTTATCATAAAATAATGGATTAAATTTGTGTTAATGTCAACTTAATCATATGATTCTGCATATAATTACTTTCAACCTTTTTTTATTGACATATAGCTAATACCTTATTTATTAATGATGGTATGAAATAGATACTCGGAAAATGGGAGAATGCGGAAATCCGCCCCACTCATCTTATTGCAAACAGAGGGAAGTATGCTGCTTAATGAAGTGATGGCGATATGCGATCTGATGGATGATCCCAAGGCCTGCGGAAAATCGCTGCATGAGCTTTTTCACGGCCTGGATATACCTGAAATAAAAATCGAAACCATGCACGGCCAAAAGGGCAAGACCGATGTTGTCCGTATCATGATCCCCGGGAGCAAGGGCAAAAGCGCAAGCGGCGATTCTGCCACCCTGGGAATCCTGGGCACCCTGGGAGGCCTGGGCGCGCGCCCCGAGGCCTTGGGCCTGGTATCGGACGGCGACGGAGCCTTGGTAAGCCTGGCCGCGGCTTTGAAACTTGCCCGCATGCGCACCCGGGGCGATATTCTACCCGGCGATGTAATCATCTCCACCCACATCTGCCCCGACGCCCCCACCCAGCCCCATGAACCCACTCCCTTCATGGGCAGCCCGGTGGGCATCTTCGAGCAGATGGCGGCGGAGATCGATCCGGAGATGGACGCCATCCTCAGCGTTGACGCCACCAAGGGCAACCGGGTAATCAACCACACCGGATTCGCCATCAGCCCCACGGTGCACGGCATGTATATTCTGCGCACCAGCGAGGACCTTTTGCGCATACAGGAGTCGGTTACAGCCGATCATCCCGTGGTCTTCCCCATCACCACCCAGGACATAACACCCTATGGCAATGGGGTCTATCATTTGAACAGCATCCTGCAGCCCTCGGTTTTGGCCAAGGTGCCGGTGGTGGGGGTGGCCATCACGGCCAAGAGCCCGGTGGCGGGCAGCGCCACGGGCGCCAACATGCCCGGCAGCCTGGAGTCGGCCGCCCGCTATTGCGTGGAAGTGGCCAAGAGCTTCACCGCAGGGGCTTGTTCCTTCTATGACCCGGAAGAGTACCAGCGCATGCAGGAGCTTTATGGCTCCATGGATCACCTGCGCACCGGAGGCGGCGCCTGATGCCGCGTTTGGGAGTAATCACTGTGGGGCAGTCGCCCCGCAGTGACATAATGCCTTATATGGCCTCTATTTGGAGTCCCGGGATAGAGGTGCTTGAAAAGGGAGCTTTGGATGGATTGAGCAAAAATGAGCTTGCCGCCATGGCCCCGCAGGGGGATGAGCACCGGCTGGTCACCCGGCTGACTGACGGCTCCCAGATAATCATCTCCCACGACAAGGTGCTGCCCCTGGTCCAGGAGCGCATAGGCCAGCTCAACCGGCAGGGCGTGGACCTTATCCTGCTTTTGTGCACCGGGAGATTTCCGGTCTTTGAGTCTTCGGCCCTCATCATCGAATCGCAAAGGATCGTGGATCACACCCTGGAAGCCGTGCTGGGGCCGGAACGCACTTTGGGCGTGTTTGTGCCCTTGCCCGAGCAGGCGGAGCATGTGAAAGACAACCTCAGCCATATCACGCCCAGGGTGGAGGCGGTGAGCGCCAGTCCGTATGGAGATGCGGAACACCTGCGCGAGGCCGCCCGTGAAATGGCCAAACGCAAACCTGATCTCACGGTGCTGCATTGCATGGGTTATAATGAGGTGCACCGAAAAATCATGGCCGGAGTTCTGAATACGCCGTCTGTGGTGGCCAACTCCATGGTGGCCCGCGCCGTGGCGGAGTTGCTCCAGGGCCAGGCCATGACTGCAAAGGCATAACCGCCCGGCGGCCCCCCCCGCAATAGAGGGCGCGGGCTTAAATCGGGCGCCGGATCAAGACCCGGACGATCTTTTTGTTGACTTTAATAAAAAAGGATGGGGATTTATGAAAAAGAAAGTCTTGATAATTGGACTGGCCGCATTGCTATGCGCCATGTGGGGTCTGATGGGTGTGGCCAACGCCCTGCAGATCGTTGACGGCAAAAAGGTGATGGTGATCGGAGGCCGCCAGCCCGCCCCGGACATCGATCCCAGCCACAAAACAGACTACTCCCGCCGCATGATCCAGCAGGCCTTTTATGACGGCCTGTTCAAATACGTGGGAAATCCCGCCAAGGTGGAGCCCTGGCTGGCCACAGGCTATGAAGCCAGCGCCGACGCCAAGACCTGGACCATCAAAATGGTGAAAAACGCCAAGTTCCACAACGGCGATCCGGTCACGGCCAAGGACGTGAAATGGTCCATCGAGCGCACCCTGAAGCTGAACAAGGGCCCGGCCTGGATGCTCAGCGCGGTGCTGGATGTCAAAGACATAACCGTGGTGGACGACTACACCCTGAAGTTCCAGCTAAAAACCCCCTATGCTCCTTTCATCTCCGTACTGCCCTGGTTCTATGTCATGAACCCGAAACAGGTCATGGCTCATGAAAAGGACGGCGACTATGGCCAGGGTTGGCTCAAGGACAACGAGGCCGGCTCGGGTCCCTTTTCCAAGGGGCGCTGGCAGCACGGCGTGCTTTATGAGATGAAGGCCGTGGCCGACTATTGGAAGGGCTGGCCTTCGCCCAAGCATCCGGACAGTGTGATCTTCAAGCTGATCCGCGAGACCAACTCCCTCAAGATCGGCCTGCAAAAAGGCCAGTTGGACATAGCCTTGGCCCTTGGCGCCGACGACTATGAGCTTTTGAGAAAATATAAAGGCGTTTATGTGACCAGCGATCCCGGCGTCACCACCCTGGGCCTCAAGATGAACAACCAAAACGGCTACACCAAAGACATCAACATCCGCAAGGCCATCAATTACGCGGTCGACTATGACGCCATGTTAAAGACCTTGAACGGCAGGGCGGCCCTGGAAGACAGCCCCTTACCCATCGGCATCAAGGGCCACATCAAGACCAAGGCATACCGCCTGGATCTGGCCAAGGCCAAGGAATACATGAAAAAGGCCGGCCATCCCGACGGCGGTTTCGAGATCGAATACGTTTATGTGCAGGGCCTGGATTCAGAGAAAAACATCGGCCTGTTGCTCATCGACAACCTGGCCAAGATCGGCATCAAGGTCAAGATGGTTCCTCTAACCTGGCCCAACATGACCGCCCGGGGAGCCAAGGTGGAGTCCAGCCCGGCGCTGATGGCCATCTTCGCCACGCCCAAATTCAACGACCCGGACGCGGTGGCCTACCAGTATCACAAGGAATCCTGGGGCCGTTACTACGGCACCAGCTTCTACAACAACCCCGAGGTGTGGAAGCTCATTGACCAGGCCCGCAGCATCTCCGATTGGGACAAGCGCGCCCCCATTTATGAGAAGATCCAGCACATGATCATGGAAGACGCCCCCGAGGTGTTCTGTCTGCAGCAGGACCGCCAGTTCGCCCTGCGCACCTGGGTGAAGGGCTTCACCTTCTGCCCCTTGCGCTTCACCGGTGAAGTGGACATCTACCCCCTGTACATTGAAAAATAGGCAATCCCTCCTTTAAATCAGCAGAGCCGGGCGGATGCACCCGCCTGGCTTTGCTGAAACCCAAGCAGGGTCAAGCATGAAAAACTACATAATCAAAAGGCTGCTGCTTATTGTGCTCACCCTGGCGGGGCTGGTCACAATCACCTTTTTGGTGGCCCGGGTGGCTCCGGGCGATCCGGCCCGGGCGGCGGCCGGTGAAGACGCCACCCAGGAAATGGTGGAGACTCTGCGCAAGGAATTCGGTCTGGATAAGCCCCTTTATGTGCAATATGCGGAGTACATAAAAGGCCTGGTGACCGGAGACCTGGGTAAATCCATACGCACCCAGCATCTGGTGGGCAAAGATCTGGTGCGCTATTTCCCGGCCACCTTTGAGCTTACGGTGTTCTCCCTGGTGATGGCGGTCATCCTGGGCATCCCCTTCGGGGTTTTGTGCGCGGTGAAAAAGGACAGCGCCATAGACCATATGGCCAGGGTGATCTCGGTCTCGGGCCTGGCCGTGCCCATGTTTTGGCTGGGCCTGATGCTCCAGCTCATATTCGCCCTGTATTTCGACCTTTTCCCCACCGGCGGACGTCTGGGCATGCTCACCGAGCCTCCGCCCGCCGTGACTCACCTGTATCTGATTGACAGCCTTTTGGCCGGGCAATGGGACACTTTCAAAGACGCGCTCTCCCATATCTTCCTGCCCGCGGTGGTGCTCTCTTTTCCGGCCCTGGCCAGCATAATCCGGGTCAACCGTTCGGACATGCTGGAGGTCTTGAAACGGGATTTCATAACCAGCGCGCAGGCCCACGGCATAAGCCGGGTGCGCATCGTGGGGCAATACGCCCTAAAGAACGCCATGATCCCCACCACCACCATGATCGGCCTCCGGTTCGGATGGATGCTGGGCGGCACCATATTGGTTGAAACCGTATTCGACTGGCCCGGGCTGGGCCAATACGCGGTGCAGTCCGCGGTGTACTCCGATTTTCAGCCCATCATGGGCGCGACCCTGGCCATTGGCCTCAGCTTCATGGTCAGCACCTTGATCGTGGATCTGTTGTACGGCCTTTTGGACCCCCGGGTCCGTTATGAATAAGGGGCAAGGCAGATGACTGGCAAGACAATCGCAGAATCAAACACCGGCAGCCAGAGCGCCTGGGCCCGTTTCAAAGAACAGCGGGAGAGTTCCATCCGGGATCTCAAGCTATCCTGGTACCTGTTCCGCAAAAGCCCCACATCCATGCTGGGGGCCGTGATCGTGGGCCTGTTCATGCTGGTTGTCATCATCGGTCCGGCCATCGTTCCGTTTCCCGAGGATGCCACCGGCACGGTGCATATTGAGCGGAAGCTCACCGCCCCCAACTCCACCCACCTTTTCGGCACCGATGAGCTGGGCCGGGACATTTTCACCCGGGTGGTGCTGGGCACCCGGATATCCCTTCAGATAGGGCTGATTATCATCCTGGTGGCCATGGGAATCGGGGTGCCCCTGGGCATTACCGCCGGATATCTTGGGGGCTGGTTCGGCGAGGCCATAATGCGCATCACCGATATGTTCCTATCCATTCCGGGCAGGGTGTTCGCCCTGGCCGTGGTGGGGGCCATGGGGCCGGGCATGGTCAACTGCATGATAGCCCTTTCCGTGGTTTGGTGGCCGGGCTATGTGCGCCTGGTGCAGGGCCGCACCCTGGCGGTGCGCGAAGAGAGCTTTGTGGAGGCGGCCCGGGCGGTGGGGGCTCAAAAGGGCCGCATCATATTCAGCCACATCCTGCCCAACTGCTCCTCGGTGATCATCGTGAAGGCGTCCATGGACATGGGCATGGCCATCCTGGCCGCCGCCGGACTGGGCTTCATAGGCCTGGGAGCCCAGCCGCCCATCCCGGAGTGGGGCGTGATGATCAGCGAGGGGCGCAATTTCCTGCCCGAATGGTGGTGGTACGCCACTTTCCCCGGCCTGGCCATCTTCACCACGGTTTTGGGCTTCAACCTTTTGGGTGACGGCCTGCGGGATATCCTGGACCCCCAGAGCAGAGGCTAGGCCATGAATCAAGCGGAACCTAATATACTGGAAATACAAGACCTGGCCCTGCATTTTGACACCTTCGAAGGCACCGCCAAGGTGCTGGACGGGGTCTCTTTGAGCCTGGCGCGGGGCGACACCCTGGGCGTGGTGGGCGAGACCGGATGCGGCAAATCCATCACCGCCAAGTCGATACTGGGGCTTTTGCCCAGCCCCCCGGCCCGCATAGCCGGGGGCAAGATACTGTTCAGGGGCGAGGACTTGTTGACCAAGAACTCCAAGGAGATCAGCCTGGTGCGGGGAAGCCGCATCGCCATGATCTTCCAGGACCCCATGACCTACCTGAACCCCGTGTTTAGCATCGAAAAGCAGATGACCGACGTGATCATCCGCCATTCCAAACAAAACGGCAGCCCGCTCAACAAGACCCAGGCCAGCAATAAGGCTGTCGAGCTTTTGGAGGCGGTGCAGATACCCAGCCCGGCACGCCGCATCCGGGAATATCCCCACGAGTTCAGCGGGGGCATGCGCCAGCGGGTGCTGATCGCCATGGCGCTGTCCGGCAATCCCGAGGTGCTGATAGCCGACGAGCCCACCACCGCCCTGGATGTGACCATACAGGCGCAGATACTAAGATTGCTCAAGGATCTGGTGGAGCGTTTCAATCTTTCCATCCTGCTTATCAGCCACGATCTGGGAGTGGTGGCCAAGCTGTGCCGCCGGGTGGCGGTGATGTACGCCGGCACCGTGGTGGAGACGGCATTGATTAACAATATTTTCATCAACCCACTGCACCCCTACAGCAAAGGCCTGTTGAGCTCCATTCCCAAACTGAAAAAGCGGGACTCCGCCCTGGAGGGGATCGCGGGCAGCATCCCCAGCTTTATCACCCCTCCGCCCGGCTGCCGTTTCGAGCCCCGCTGCAAAAAGGCCATGGATGTCTGCCGCAAGATAAAACCCATCCTGGCTCAGGTTGAGCCCGACCATGCCTGCGCCTGCCATCTGTTCCCGGCTTGCCGTCCCGCTGATGCCAGAGGTGATTCATAATGAGTATCCTGCAGGTAAACAATCTCAGCATGCATTTCCCCATCAAGGAGGGCCTCTTCAGGCGCACCGCGACTGTGGTGAAGGCGGTGCGCCAGGTGAGCTTCAGTCTGGAAGCGGGCGACAGCTATGGCGTGGTGGGGGAATCCGGCTCGGGCAAGACCACTTTGGCCCGGGCCGTGCTGCGGCTTGTGGACCCCACCAGCGGCGAAGTGTTTTTCCAGGGCAAAAAGCTTAACGCCCTGGAGGGCGAAGAACTGCGCCAGATGCGCCGCCATATGCAGATAGTGTTCCAGGACCCCCATTCTTCCCTGAACCCCCGCAAGACCATCCTGAAAAGCGTCGGGGAGCCCTTGATCATCTTTGATCATCTCAAGGGCAAGGAGCTGGCCTCCCGGGTCTGCGAACTTTTGGGGCTGGTGGGCCTGAGCAAGGAACACATGTACCGCTTTCCCCATGAGCTCAGCGGAGGGCAAAAACAAAGAGTGGGCATCGCCCGGGCCTTGGCCCTGAAGCCCAGGCTGCTCATGCTGGATGAACCCACCAGCGCCCTGGACGTATCGGTGCAGGCCCTCACGCTCAACCTGCTGGAAAGCCTGCAGGAACAGCTGTCCCTCACCTATTTGTTCATATCCCACAACCTGGCTGTGATCCGCTATGTGTGCGACAGGGTGGCGGTCATGTACCTGGGCCAGATCGTGGAGGAGGGGCCGGTTGATGAGCTGTTCGATAACCCGGCCCATCCCTACACCAGGTTCCTGCTTTCAGCGGTGCCCAGTCCAGAGCCCCAGGCCGGCGGGGACGAGCAGATTTTGGAAGGGGACATACCCAGCCCCCTGGATTTGCCTTCAGGATGCAGCTTCCACACCCGCTGCCCGGTCAAACTGGGCGGGATATGCGAGAAGGTGGAGCCGGAAGTGATCAGTCTGGGCGGCGGCCATTCGGCCTCATGCCACCTGTGCCGGGCCGGGAAATAGACCGCCGGGCCGCCTGTTCCGCTGATAATCCGCCTCCGTGTCCTTCACTGGCGGCATGGGGGCATGGTTTCCGGGTCAGGGAGGATTTGGCCGCTATTCCGCCATTGATACTTTGATAAACCGGGTTTCGGTGGAATTCAGGTGCCTGATCATGGCGGCTGCGGCCAGTTCCGCATTATCCATTTTCATCATTTCAAGTATGTTCCGGTGTTCCTTGCATATCTGGCTGAATGTTTGAGCGCCATATCTGATTCCGCCTCCGACCCAGTCGCTGAGATCCCATACCGTATCAAGAGCGTTTATGATGAATTCGTTATCGCTTAAGCGGGCAAGATAACGGTGAAAGGCGCGGTCATACTCCAGGAATTCCCCCTGATTCCGTGCTTGAGGCGTTTGGTTTAAAATGCCTTCCAGCTGCTGGATGTCCTGGGCGTTGAGCTTGTGGGTTACGATTATCAGCACGGTTCTTTCCAACGAGCGGCGCAGCTCGAACATATTGCTGATAGTCCGGCGGCTCAGTTTGTTTACCTGAAATCCCCTGCGGGGCAGGATGGTCACAAAACCTTTGCCCTCAAGATCCAGCAGCGCTTGATGGATGGGGGTTTTGGAGATGCTCATTTCTTGGCTGAGCCATTGCTCGCTGTATATGTTCCCGGGCCGGAACTCGCCGCTGATAATAGCTTTCTTGATGGTGTCGAAGGCTATCTTCATTAAGGAATTTGGCGTGGTTATCTGCTTCATGATCTGACCGTGGCTTCTTACCGCCCCCCTTTTATTGTGCTATTGGCGTTTGAGTAATGATGTTCGGAGATTTTCATATAACCCGTTTTAACTTTTACCAGGTTATTCAAGGGACCGGTCTGTATTTTTTGATAGGCCGGTCCGGAGCCGATACGGACAGAGAGCTTTTCAGGTTTGTTTACTGAAAAATCTAAGATGCATAACTACTGGTTAACTTATAGATGTCTTATGTTTAGGGTTATGAACGTAATATATTGAAATAAAATAAATAAATATTGTCAATCTAACAGAGCGCTGATATGAGCTCAAGTTTCAATCAGGTAATAATAGCATAGGTTAGGCCTAACATGTGAGCTTGATATTAAAATTTTTTTGGAGGGTGAGACAGACAAGGCCGACAATTGAATTTGTTGCATAACTTGTTTGAATTTAAAGGTAATTCTCTGATATGCAATTCAGTGGCGCGGTAATGAATCAAATTTAAAAAATATGTTTGACTGACATTTTACATTCTAGTATGTTGCGGGAAGGTTGCTCAGGGCTAGTGCTTTATGGTTGGTTGGCAAGCAAGGCCTTGAAGGCAAGTATGCCTTGCGTTTGGATAGGCTGGATCTAAAAATCCAATACACTAACAAAATTTGTTGGAGGAAAGTATGTCACGTAAGTTGGTCGTAGTGGCTTTGGCTGCGATATTTGCCGTTGGGCTATTGGCGGTTCCCGCCATGGCCAAGATGAAGTTCAATGTCGGCTCTTCTTTCGGCCCCGGAGCTCCGGTGTATCAGGGACAGCTTAAATTCAAGGAGCTGATGGAAAAACGCTCTAACGGAGAGATTGAAGTCCTGATCCATCCCCTGGGCGCCATGGGCGGTGAGCGGGACATCTTCCAGGCCATGGCCAACGGCGGCCTGGAAATGGGCGCCATGGGCTCCGGCGACATCTCCATCTTTTTCCCGGAATACCTGGTCTTTGAGGTGCCTTATGTGCTGCGCGACTACGACCATTTCAAGAAGTTCTGGAATGGCCCGGTCGGTAAGCTTATCAACGATGTGCCGCTAAAGAAGATGGGCGTAAAGACCGTGGGTATAGTCTACCGCGGTGCCCGCAACCTGACCGCCAACCGGGTCATCAAGACCCCGGCCGACGTGAAGGGCCTCAAGCTGCGTCTGCCTGAGATCAAACCCTGGATGAAGGTATGGAGCTCCCTGGGAGCCCAGCCCACTCCCATTCCGTTCCAGGAAGTCTACATGTCCCTGAAGACCGGCGTGGTCGAGGCTCAGGAGAATCCGCCCGAGTCCATCTGGTCCCTCAAATTCTATGAGGCCCAGAAATACATGATGAAGACCGAGCATATCTACGCAGCCTGCAAATACCAGATCTCCATGAAATGGTTCAACACCCTGGACAAGAAGACCCAGGACTTGATCTTGAAGTGCTGGAAAGACGCAACCGATTACGCCAACGATCTGGCCGAGAAAAAGAACGCCGAATTCACCACCAAGCTGGTGAAAGAGGGTGGCATGACTGTGATCGAGGTGGACAAGGAAGCCTTTGCCAAAGCGGTCGCCCCGGCCATGGATTGGCTGGACAAAAACCTGTTTGTCCCGGGCCTTCTGCAGAAAGTCAAAGATATAAAGTAATTTAGCTGTGCCTGACCGGACAGCGACATCAGCCGCCCGCGCCTTGCCGGGTGCGGGCGGCTTCTTCAGCAAGGTTCTGGAGAGGTTAATCTCATGAAAAAATGGGTGGATAGATTTAACGGTCTACTTTTAGTCGCAATGTTTTTAGTGACCTTCTACCAGATTCTGGCCCGTGATATATTTTTCATCTCATCCATGTGGACCGAAGAGCTTGCCCGCTTTTTATTTGTCTGGATTGTCTTCATCGGGGCCGCCACCTTGATAAAGGACAATGAGCACATCCGAATTGCCATAGTAAAAGACCGGTTGCCCCCTACACTGCGACGTATAATCAGCATCATATCCAATCTGATGATAATTGGCTTCGGAATCATATTCGTCTGGAGTTCCTATAAGAACATCTTGAACAACTGGCTGTTCTACGCACCCAGCATGGATTGGATGCGGCTGAGCTATCTTTATATTGGCCTGCTGGTCAGCGGTGTGATGATGATTTGGTACCTGATGATTAATCTGATCAAAGACTTGTTTCCCAAGCGGTTCGGGACCGCTGAACAAGAGTAGGCAGGGTTAGAGCATGACACTGTATATCGTAACACTTGGTTTGGTGGCTCTTTTCCTAGTAGGCATCCCCATCGGATTCAGCTTGGGAATTGCTGGTTTTCTGGGTTATGTGAGCGAATCTGGCGGCAGGATCATCGTAGATATGATGGCTCAGCGCATGCAGTCCGGAGTCAACAACTTCCTGTTGCTGGCCATTCCCTTGTTTATCTTGGCCGCAAAGCTGATGAACACCGCAGGCATTACCCACCGCATATTCAATTTTGCGCGTTCTTTGGTCGGGTTTTTGCCCGGCGGGCTGGGCCATGCCAACACGGTGGCCAGCCTGATTTTCTCCGGCATGTCCGGAGCCGCGGTGGTTGACGCGGCCGGTTTGGGCCAGATTGAGCTTGAGGCCATGCGCGACGGCGGCTATGACGACGATTTCAGCGTGGCCATCACCGCGGCTTCGTCCACCATAGGCCCCATCTTTCCGCCCAGCATCCCCATGGTTATATTCGGCCTGGTGGCGGAACAGTCCATCGGCCGTCTTTTTTTGGGCGGGGTGGTCCCCGGCCTGATAATGACTTTACTGCTCATGCTGATGGTGGGCTGGTACGCCTATCGCAAAGGCTACCACCGCGCCTCCTTCCCCACCATGAAGCTTTTCCTTGCCAACACTTTTGCTGCGGTTTTGCCCTTGATGACCCCGGCAATTTTGCTGGGCGGCATCTGGACCGGCCACTTCACGGCCACCGAGGCGGCTGCGGTTGCAGTAGCCTACGCATTGGTTTTGGGCCTTTTGGTTTACCGGGAGATTTCGCTCAGGGATCTGGGCCAAATCCTGGTGGACACCTGCAAGGAGACCGCGGCCATCGGCTTCATCGTCTGTGCGGCCAACTTTTTCGGATGGCTCCTGATGCGTTCCGGGTTGACCATTTCCCTGGCTGAGGGCATAGGCGCCATGAGCACAGACCCTATAATGATCCTTTTGGTGATCAACGTGTTTCTGCTCATCGTGGGCTGTTTCATGGAGCCCGTGGTGGCCATCCTGATTCTGGGCCCGGTGCTGATGCCGGTTATCACCAAGGTGGGCATTGATCCGCTGCACTTTGGCGTAGTCATGGTGTTGAACCTCATGATAGGGCTTTTGACCCCGCCGTTCGGGGTGGTGCTCTTTGTCATGGCCGGGGTGTCGCGAATGCCCTTTGAAAGGGTGATAAAGGCCACTATGCCTTTCCTGCTGCCTTTATTTATTGTTTTGATCATGATTACCCTGTTCCCCTGGTTCGTGACCGCGCTGCCGGATTTGTTGCTGCCCACCAAGTTCTGACGGACGGTAACTGGGAATAACGTTTTTTGCTTGAATGGGTTGCGGCGCCGCTTTGCGGCGGCATGAAAAAGTGAATAATATGCAGTACCCCAAGATCATGCTGGTGGAGCAGAAATATGATGCGCCCGTGGTTGGGGACATTCCGGCCGCAGTGGCGAAGGAGATTTCCGCACTTCGGTTGGAAAACACCATCAAACCAGGCGACAGCATAGCTGTGACCGTGGGCTCCCGGGGCGTGGCGAACATCGCCTTGATCGTCAAATCGCTGGTTGACGAATTGAAAAAGCTGGGAGCTTCGCCTTTCATCATTCCCGCCATGGGAAGCCATGGCGGCGGCACTGCGCAAGGGCAGCTGGAAATCGTTCAGCGCTATGGGGTGACGGAGGAATATTTGGGAGCGCCCATCAAATCCTCCATGGAAGTGGTGCAGGTGAGCGAGACTCCCGAAGGCGTGCCCGTATTTTGTGACAAACACGCTTTTGAGGCCGACCATGTGGCGGTGGTGAACCGGGTGAAGCCCCACACCAGTTTCTCCGGCCCCATACAGTCCGGTCTCCATAAGATGATGCTCATCGGCATGGGCAAACACCACGGCGCCCAGATCTATCACCGGGCCATACTGGATTACTCATGGGATCATATCATCACCGCGGTGGGCGCGGAGGTGATCAGGAAATGCAAAGTGGCTTTCGGGCTGGCCACGGTGGAGAATCAGCATCATGAAACCGCTTCGCTGCACGGAGTCAGGCCGGAGGAGTTCTATCAGCGGGAAGTGGAACTGCAGGCCCTGAGCCAGTCCTTGATGCCTTCCATCCCCTTTGCGAAAGTGGATCTGCTAATCGTCGATGAAATAGGCAAGAACATCTCCGGCGCGGGCATGGACACAAACGTCATAGGGCGCAAACACAATGACCACCGGGCCGACCCATCCGAGACGCCCAGGATAACCCGTATATATGTCAGGGGGCTCACTGAACAAACCCACGGCAATGCATCCGGAATTGGCATGGCTGAGTTCTGCCATCAGAAGGTGGTGGATCAGATGGATAAATCCATAACCGATATCAATTGCATTTGCGGATTGCATCCCTCGGCCGCCTCGGTGCCCATCACTCTGCCCACGGACACCGAAGCACTGAATATTGCCCTGAACAATGTGGGCTATGTCGAGCCTCACCAGGCAAAGGTGGTTTGGATCAAAAACACGATGGACATCGGCACCATGGCGGTCTCGGAGTCCCTGGCCGCGCAAGTCAAAGACATGCCGCATTTAAAGGCGGTTAGCCAGCCGGAGCCGCTCAGGTTCGACAGCCAGGGTGACCTCGTGGCCGTGTGGGGGGATTGACCGGTGCGAAAGTGGCGGACATGGTTTTAAAAATCAATAAACCAGGACCGCTGGGACTGCAGATATTCAAAGAGTTGCACAGGGCGATTCTGACTCTGGAGCTAAGCCCCGGCCAGTCTCTTTCCGTACAAGAGATAGCCTCCGAGATGGGGATCAGCCGCCAGCCGGTCCGCGAGGCCTTTATCAAATTGGCCGATGCCGGCCTGGTAACCGTATTGCCTCAAAGGGGCACTTATGTGCGCAAGATATCCGTGCGTGAAGTGCTTGACGCCCGCTTCAACCGGGAAGCCATTGAAATAGCCGTGGCAAAAGAAGCCATAAAAAAACTGGATGTCACCCAGTTTGATGAACTGCAAGCCATTATAGATAAGCAGACTGAAGCGGACCAAGAGGGCGATTGGCCGAAATTCCTCCATTTTGACGACTTATTCCATAAAACCGTCTGCGTGCAGACCGGTCACGAACGCACTTGGGAAGTGGTGGAGGCGGACAAAGCCCAAATGGACCGGGTGCGCTATCTTTCTCCCAGCATCGCGCGCGCCCAGGATTTTATTTCCCAGCACCAGGATATATTGGCTGCCTTAAAAAAACGCGATCCCCGGGCTGCCGAAAAGGCCGTCAAAATACACCTATCCGGAATAAAACAACATATTCCGTTCATCGCGGAGCAGTATAAGGAATATTTTGAACAAGACGCCGAGGTCGATGATTAATAAGCCTCCGGCGCATTTCTTTTCCCATGTCTCACGCCGGCCCAGCGGAATTTTTTGGCGCGGCTCCGAATCCAGGCAAACCATGGATTGATCCCCTGACCTTGGGGAAAGGGTGATTTGCCCGAAAGAGGGCAGGGCGAAAACAGGATGCCTTCGCTCGGAATCCGGGTGATTTTTCATCTCAACGTAATCAGGGCCGGGCCATTATCAGCACCTGCTGGCAACGGCCCGGCCCATGTCTGTTTTTTGCAGCCGGCTAAGCGGTTCAGCTTTGGCCTTTGCGGCTGGCAATCAGGGTTGGTTTCTAATCCACATTGATTGGATAGGCCCCATAGCGTTTGATGGTTTCCGTCATGGCCAAGAAGTTTTCCGCCCTGACATAATCCGGCACCGAGTTGCTGGCCGAGATGCACCAGCCGCCAAGCGGACCCAAGTCCCGGATCAACCCCTTGGTTTCCTCTTCAACCGCTTCGGGGGTCTCCATGCCCAGGGTGTTGATATTCACGTTGCCTATGATCACGATGCGGTCGCCGTACTGCTTTTTGAAATCCCTGATCTCGTAGCAGTTGGGATCGATGGGATGCAGGGCCTGCGGGCCCATGGCCAATAGATCGTCCATCAAGAGATCTATTTTGCCATCGGTGTGCAGAATCCAGGGCACCTGGATTTCGTCTATGGCCACCTGATGATAGGCCGCCACCCATTTGCGGAACATTTCCGGCGACATGAACGGGGCGGTGTTAAAGGCATAGTCGTCCGTGGTTTGAACGCCGTCAATACCCATATCCACTGCGCGTCTGATCACTGTTGCGGTCCAGTTGGCATAAGCCGACATCACCGCATCAATCAGTTCGTGGTTGTTATACATCGCCTGCATCAGATTCTGGAACCCGATGGACATGTATGCGGACAGAAAAGCTATGCGGGTGGACAATATGACCGGGAATTCCTCTTTGCCCTTTATATACTGGGCCAGGCCTTCATAGAGGCTGTCATCCTCCGGGTCCGGCAGCTTGAACAGCTCGGCGAATTTGTCCATATCGGTGATGAACCCTTCACCGGGAAACACATGGCCATCCGCTCCGACCAGCTGCTCGCTGAAAGTGGGCGCGGTCATACGCACGGCGATTTCATGGCGTCCGAGTTTACGGGCCAGTTCCTTTTCATCCTCGATGTTGCGCATCTTCCAGCCCAACTGGGGGATCATGACCGGTTTAAGTTTTCTGCCCAATAGCTTTTCGGAAAGCCCGAACGCAACCGAAGTCTCTATATAAGGCACTCGGGGCACGTCCTTCCGGGCCATGGCAAGCTGGAAAATTTCTTTGGGCTGCATCTCCTATAACTTCCTTTCAAATTGCTGTGAGGGAGTGAATCGGCTCATCCTCACGCAATAGGGTTATAACCATTTAAATTACGGTTGGGGGCGCTATGCTCCACGGCCTTCCTTCGGGCAATTGCCGGCGGGCCGCCGCAAGCTCCGCTGTTTAGACGCCAGCCAAGCCACGGGCCAGGGCCACTGCCCCCGGAGCATCCTGGGCATAGCCGTCGGCGCCGATTTTGTCGGCGAAATCCTGGGTGACCGGAGCGCCGCCGATAATGGATTTCACACCCACACCCTGCTCTTTGAGGCTGGCCACACAAGATTCCATGGCCGGCATGGTGGTGGTCAACAAGGCTGACAGCGCCACCAGATCGGCATTGTTTTCCTTGGCCGCGGCCACGAACTTTTCCACGTCAACGTCCACGCCCAGATCCACCACTTGGAACCCGGCACCTTCCAGCATCATGGCCACCAAGTTTTTGCCGATGTCGTGCAAGTCGCCCTTCACAGTCCCGATAACCACGGTGCCCCGGGGTTTGGCGTCCTCACCGGCCAATAGCGGGCGCAGTACCTCCAGTCCGCCTTTCATGGCCTGGGCCGCCATGAGCATTTCGGGCACGAACAGCTCTCCGGCGGAAAACTTCTGGCCCACTTGGTCCATGGCCGCGATCAGTCCGTCATTGAGGATGCTTGCCACCTTGCCGCCCGCGTCCAATTCGGCCTTGACCAATTCAACCACTTTGGTTTCATTGAATTCTAATACCGCTTGAAAAATGTCATTCAACGCCATGATCTCACTCCTTTGATGCAGATAAAGAAATCATAAATCATTTAACCCGGCCCACGGAGACGGGCGCCTAGTCTTCGTCTTCAAACAGATCAGCGTGTTCTTTAAATATTTCTGGTATGGACTGCAGGATATAGCTCAAATGCTCGTGCACCGCCTTTTCGGCCTGTTCATGGCTGCCTGCCATCACGCCTTCCAATATGTTTTTGTGCTGCTCAATCAACTGCTCTATGTGCTCTTGGCCCCGGTAACTCAAATACCTGACCCGGTCGAGATGGGCCTTTTCCGCTTCAATCACCCGCCAAGTGCGATCCCTTCCGCTGAATTCGGCGAAAGCCTTATGAAAGGCATCATCCCAACTGACAAATTCCGTCCAGTCGTCGCGTACAGCCGCGTCGGCTTGTTTATCCAGGATGTGGTTCATGTGTTTTTCAAATTCGGGGCCGGTTTTGCCAACCACATCCAGAATCAGCGCTGTTTCGAGGGCCTCCCGTATAAAGTGGGCATCCAGCATGGATTTTTTTGAAATACCTGCAACATAGGTGCCCCGCTGGGGGAGTATCTTTACCAGGCCGGCTTCGCGCAGTTTGATCAGGGCCTCTCTGATAGGCTGCCGGCTCACTTTCATTTTTGAGGCCAGCTCCTGCTCAGACAGGTTCTGCCCGGGTTTCAATTCCGTGGTGATGATCGCCCGGTGCAGCTTTTGGTAAATCTGAATAGCCAGGGGAAGCCTGCTGGTAAGATTTACATTCATTGACATATTAATCACCCCAGATAATCATCAATTTTAGGAATAATAAACCGGAATATCTGTGCCGTCAACACAACTAATATACTACCATACATTATTTTGAAAACACTAACTCATGACAATATTTAGGTGGGTTACACCACCAAATGTATGGGATTATTATTTGCCGGGACGGGCGGCGCGCCTTTTCATTTGTGCAACTATTTTGTTTGGCAAGGCATCCGGCAAAGACGGGTTATATCAGCCTCAGGCGGTCTATGAATAAAAAGCACGACCGTTTTCCACATGAGTTCCAGCGCAGCTCAAGCTCCAGGTAGCCGGACTCAGGCCTGGAAAGCGTAAACACCATTGGCTGGCCGGGGATGCAATCCAATTCGCCCGCCGAACGGCCATTCACCAGCAGGCTCAGCCTGCCGGGCTGCTCGCAAAATCCCACCACCTTTAACTGCCGGCCTCCGCCGGGATAATACATGCGTCCATGAACATCGCCTCCGGAGGCCAGGCTGCGCCCTATGATGCCGTCACTTCCCGCCGATTTAGCGAACAGGGAGGCCTTATGTCCGTCCATCTGTTCGGCTTCCAATGAAACCGGGGGTGAAATCAAAGAAAGGCTCAAAGGCGCTGCCAGGCAGCCCGCGACTATCACCGCGGCCAGCCAGGCTTCCCAGGCCCGCCAGGCCGGGCGGGCTTCCGATGGCGTGCTGCTGCTGCGCCAAACCGCCCAGCCCAGCCCCAAGACCAGCACCGCGCCGCCGGCCAGCCAGGGGGTCAGCCAGGCGTCTATTGCAAATGATGAGGGGAACATGTGGTGCAGATCATGCCCCCACCAGCGCCCGGCCAGGCCCAAAAGCTTGTTCATGCCGGTGGTGCGGTGGAAATGGGCCGAGGGGATCAGAGTCAGGACCAAGCTGGCCGTGAGGGTGAATCCGCCCAAAAGCATGGGAATCACCCGCAAACCCTTTTGCTGCAAGTGCTGCCAGGCAAAGCCTATAAACAGGGAAAAGGCGGGCAAGGTCACGGTGATGAACCGTCCCGGAGGGCCGTCGCCGCCATAGAACCATCCCCAGCGGGTGAAGCACAAAACCGCCAGGTAAAAAAGGGCGGGAACCAGGGCTTGCCGGGCGGGGCCGGGCAGGCGGACGCATGCCGCCGGCAAAGCGGCCAGGGCCAGCAGGAATATGGGGGCAAGCAGAAGTATGCCATGTTCCTGGTCCAGGCCCATTCCGGCCAAGAACACGCCAACCGGATGCCAGAAACTTGCGGCGGCTTTCCAATCGTTAAGGTAAACCGCCCAGAATTTGGCCACATCCCAAAGCAATAAGTCCGAATAGTAAGCGATCCCGGCCAGCGCAATGCCTGAGAACAAACTTATTCCGGCCCAGATATAAGCCAGCTTGCGGCGGTTTTTGTAAAACCAGATCCATTGTTCCACCGCTCCGGCCAGCAGAAGACCTGCGCCCATAAAAGCCAGACGGTTTTTGAGCAATATCAACCCGAGCACCACGGCCAGCAATCCGGCCCAGGCTTTGACAGGGGCTTTGGCAAAGCGCTGCAGAACCAAGAGGCCCGCTGTGAAGAGCAGAATTCCCGGCACATCCGGTAGAACATGCTGGCTGAGGCTTAATACAGGCACCGATGCTATGCAAAGCAAGGCTGCCGCGCCTGCCGCCGGGGGCGAAAGTCCGCAGCGCAGCAGCCAAAGCATGAGCCCGACCACTGCCAGGGCCGTTAGGGCGGCCATGAACAGCATGCTTCCCAGGCGGCCGCCTGCCAGGTAGGCGGGAACCATGATCAGGTGAAAAGCGTAGGTGCCCGCGCGTTTTAGAGTCCACGACATCTTGGGGTGCCAGGGCCCGGTATAAAATTTCCGGTATTCCTGACGGGCCACCGCATCCCGCACATCACTGGTGCCATAGTGCGCCACAGAGTGGGTGATCATCAAATAGCGCACTTCATCGCCTGCCGCCGAATAGGCTTGCCAGACCCAAATACTCATGGGGGCTAGTAACGAAAACGCCGCCAGCCAGATCATCATCCCCATTCTGAGGCCCAGATTGCCGCCCCCAGGATGCTTGGCAAGGGATTTTGCAAGCGACCTGACCAGGGCGGCGCCCTTTAAGGCAACAATACCCAGCAGCAGCAATCCGCACAAAACAAAGGCATGGGGCAGGCTGCGCCACAAAAGGGCCAGGGGAATCAGCAGTAAAAGCGCCAGGCTGCCTACTAGATCCAGCCTGCTGGGCCAGGGATCGGTTCGGCCTCCTGATGCCGGCAGAAACCCCAGCATGACAGCGTGTGCCAAGCTAGGCAGGCATGATGCCGCAGGCAAGATAAAGCTAAGGAAAACCCGCAATCCTCCGGAGGGGATGTCGTGAAACAGGTAATTGCCGGAAGGGGTGTCCGGAAGCGCCAGCCAACGGGTTAAGATAAAAACGGACAGGCAGGTGAACAGGCCGGTTGCCGCGGCCACCCAAAAAGTGAACCAGGGCTCTTTGTTAACCCGGCCTGCAAATAATTCAACCAGCCGGACTGTAATTTGGCGTCTCGGCACGGTTTGTCACCTGCTGCCAGTGGGAATATCAATATACTCATCCAGCATCAGATTACCGGCAGCCCTGGAATTCCCGGCCGGAGGCCAAGGCCGAAGCCACACAGACCAGTACGTTCGTAAATAAAATTAGTCTAGCCAGAATTTGCATGATTTTCATCAATATTATTAACCCCCCAAAAACAGCATCTCATGAAGATATCAAGAGGTTGGCGGTTAGGCATCCAAACCCGGAGCAGAAATCCAAATACATTCTACAAAATTACAATGCTTGTGATCGAGCTAATTAATGCAATCAGGTTAATCAAACAAGTTACCATAATAAACCGAGTGGAAGAACACCCCAATGCCCCGGAGCATTTTTTGAAGCGCCAGATGGCCCCGCTCAAGAGCGGTAATGCACAACATCTCAAAAAAGCTTGGGATTTCTGCTTGACATCGACGAGGTTATGATGGATTCTGACCCGGATATTCTCGAAGTCTTGTAAACAGAAGCGGCAGGGGGTGTTCTCCTGCCGCTTCCGTCGTGAATGTCCATGAGTAAATGCCGCCGGCGGTTTTACTGCACAGGCCTGCCCAGAGAGGCCAGCCCCGCAAGACAGATCTTGATCCAACAGAGTTGGGATTGCAGCCCCTGGTTTTATGATGCATTGAGCATGAGCAATAGCAAGTGCTCATGCTGGATTCAGCGCAGAAAATTATGGGTTGAGCTGCTATTCTAAACCGGTTTTTACAGCGTATTTGACAACGATGATGATTTGACATCCTTGTTATTAGAGATTCGCAATGAATGAAGCTTCAAGGTTACGGAGAAGCCTTTTTGGGCTTCACGGAATAATTCTGGCCATAATGGTCACAGCGGTAGCCGTTGGGGTGGCGGTTCCTCTTTACCGCAATCTGTCAACCGAGGTAGTAAAGGAGTTTTTTTCCAGTATTGAGCGACAGTCCATAGCCGCTTCACAATGGGCAATGCGGGCCAAGGACTTGGCCCGTCAGATAACCAGCAGAACCAGGATTCGCCAGGAGCTTCAAAAATATAATCAAAGGAAAATATCCCTGGCTCAGTTGGTGGATTTCACGGCGCCCAAGCTTGAAGACGCGATGCGGCTGTCTGGGGAAGTGGCTGGAATCACCAGGCTGGATGTCCTGGGGGAAACAATCGTCTCCCTTGGGGTGAAGCCGCCTGCCCTGGCGGCCACTCTGGAACCATCACGCAAAAAAGATGTGCTTTTGGGCCAGACTTTTGAGCACCAGGGCAAAAAATACCTCTGGGTGCGGGCGCCCATCAAGGACCGGCTGGGAAACTTTGTGGGGGCCGATATCATATCCGTCTCAACCACCGAGTTGACAAATATAGTTCAAGGCGCCACCAACGCTCATGAAAGCCAGGCCAGGTCGGCCGGCTTTTTGGTTTATCCCCTGGCGGACAAATTTCAAAGTGTTATTTCCCCCCCGGTTTATCAAGAAAAATCAAAAGAAACCTATTTGAAGAGCGGTGTTTTGAAGGCCGCCTATCAGGCTCACAGCGAGGGCCGGTCCGGCTGGTTTCAGCATGACGGCTTATTGGGGGTGGCTATTCCGGTCAAGGACACTCCCTGGCTGATTGTGGCCTGTCATGATGAAAACACCCTCAGGGCTCCGATCATCGCTGAACTGACCAATGTCCTGCTGGTTGCTTTGGCTGCATTTGTCATCTGCTTGATTGGATATTGGATAGCCCTGCGCCCGCTTTCACGCCGCATCCTTTTGAAACAAAGCGAACTGGAGGATGAGATCAAGGACAAAACCGCTTCCTTGCAGCAGGAACTGGCCGCCCGTAAGCTGACCGAGGAGGAAGTCAGGGAAAAAGAACTTTTGCTGCGAAAAATCGCGGAAAACTATCCCAACTCATACCTGAGTATCATTGAGTCCGACCTCTCAGTGAGTTTTGCCGCTGGAAGTGAATTATACAAACAGGGCTTGGACCCAAATCAGTTTGTGGGAATGCGGCTGGAACAGGTGTACGGCGGCCTGACGGAAGAAGTAAAAGAGCATTTCCTCAAAACATTCTCCGGAAAAGAGCAAACTTTCCAGATTTTTCTTAACAACCAGCACCTGGTTTATCGAACCGTACCGCTTTATGACCACGACGGCTCCGTCAAACGGATACTGAGCGTGGCCGAAAATGTCACCCAGAGGGTTGAGGCCGAGCGCGAATTGAAGGTTCAGCACGCATACATGAACCTTCTATTCGAGGTCTCGCCCGTCGCAGTAGCCATATTGAACAGTGATCATCAAATTGTCCGGGTAAACCAAGAGTTCACCGCCATGTTCGGCTACACCCAAAAAGAATCTGCAGGACAATTAATCGATGACCTTTTAGTGCCCGCAGAAATTCGTGAGGAGGCTATGAACCAAGGCCTCCGTACCAGCCGGGGGGAAATTGTCAGTTTCGAAGCCTCCAGGAACACCAAGGACGGCACAACGATAACCACTTCCATAATCGCACGCCAGATACTGGCCGATGGGCAGGATGTGGGGGCCTATGTGCTTTATCAAAATATCACCGAACGCAAACTGGCCGAAGCCAAGCTGACAGAAGCGCTGGAGGATGCCAGATTGAGGCAAAAGGAAGTGTCGGCTCTGCTGGAAGCTGCCCAGGCGATTCCAGCCCACAGGACATTCGAAGCGGCGGCACGGCAGGTTTTTGATATATGCAAGCGGTTTACCGGAGCCGGATCGGGTTATTTCGCGCTTCTTGCACCTTATTGTGATGAAAACGGGTTGAGGTTTTTTGATGCCGACGGGCCTCACTGCACGGTGTATCCGAACCTGCCCATGCCCAACAAAGGGTTATGGGAAGTGGCATACGGCGCCAAGGATGTGGTTTACGACAACAATTTTACCACCAGCAGATGGATCGAATTCGTGCCCGGGGGCCTGCCTGAGTGGAAAAACGTGCTTGTCGCCCCCTTGATTGTTGAAGATAAAGCAGTGGGGCACATCGGTCTGGCAAACAAACCCGGTGGCTTCACAAAAAGGGATGCCAAGATATCCAAGGCCTTCGGTGATTTGGCGGCTGTAGCTCTGAACTACATCAACTACCAGGAAAAGCTGCGTAAAAGCAAAGAGCGCTTGCAGGTCATCTTTGACAATACTCCGGCTGCGATGTTGCTTGTAAACGAAAACCGAACAATATTGCAAATGAATAAAACCGGGCTCATCGCAGTTGGCAAAGACAAAGCTGAAGGGTGGGATGGGCAGACTGAAACCTGCGTTAACAATAGCTGCTTTTCCCAGGAATCCACAGGGTGCGGTTTCGGCGAGAACTGCAATGAGTGTGAAATCCGCGAAATTGTAAAATCCACATTTGAGACCAATCAAAATCACAATAAAATAGAAGCCTCTTTGAGACTGAAAAGCCAAAATGGTCCCGAAGAGCGCTCGGCATTGATTTCCACCTCCATTATCAACTCCAATCCGCCCAGAACCGCCCTGGTGGTTATTGATGACATTACGGACTTTAGGAAAGTCGAGCAGGCTAAATCCGAGATAGAAGCCCAACTGCGCCAAGCCCAAAAGATGGAGGCTCTGGGAACGCTGGCCGGAGGCATCGCCCACGACTTCAACAACATCCTGTCCGCAATCATCGGGTACTCCGAACTGGGCCTGGAAGACGCCGAGGCAGGGATTGCCAATCCCTATGCGTTAAAAGAGATTTTGCAGGCCGGGGACCGGGCCAAGGATCTGGTTACCCAGATATTGACTTTCAGCCGCAAACTGGAACCGGAGCTGAGGCCGGTCAACCTGAATCAGGTCATCAAACAGACCGAGCGCATGCTGGAGCGCACCATACCCAAGATGGTCGGCATCGAGCTGTTTTTGGAAGATGATTTATGGACGGCCAATGCCGACTTCAACCAAATGTCCCAGGTGCTGCTGAATCTTTGTGCAAACTCCAGCGACGCCATGCCGGACGGGGGGCGTTTGGTCTTGGAGACTCAGAACATAACCCTGGATGAAGATTACAGCCAACAGCGCCTTGAAGCTGCGCCGGGTGAATATATCCTGTTGTCCGTTTCGGACACCGGCCAAGGCATAGACAAAAAAACCATGGACCACATCTTCGACCCCTTTTTTACACAAAAGGATGTGGGCAGGGGAACCGGCCTGGGCCTGGCCACGGTTTACGGCATCATCAAATCCCACAAAGGCCATATCACCTGCCATAGCGAAGTGGGCCGGGGGTCCACTTTCAAGATCTACCTGCCTGCAGTCCACTTTGAGGGCGGTTCGTTGAGCTCAAATAAAGCGGACGAAGAGAATATCAACGGCGGCAATGAGAATATTATGCTGGTTGACGATGATGAGGCCATCAGGGATTTGGGCCGCGAATTACTGATACGCCACGGATACCGTGTGTTAACTGCGGATACGGGGGAAAGCGCGCTAGAGCTTTATAAGGAGTTTGGTTCGGATATCGACCTGCTGGTTTTGGACATCAGCATGCCTGGCATGGGTGGTCAAAAGTGTCTCGAAAAATTGCAGGCAATCAACCCGGAAATCAAGGTTGTGATCTCCAGCGGCTACTCCCGCTACGGCCCATTGAAAGACGCGCTGGTCAAAGGCGCCACCGCGTTTGTGCCCAAACCGTTCAACAAGACGGAAATGCTCAAGACGGTTCGGGACATGTTGGATGCCTGAGCCCGTGGAACCCCAGGAATAACGGCGGCGTCTTTCGTCCAATGATTATGCCCGCAGGACCCTGCGCTTAATGGATGGCAAAGCCATGAAGACGGATGGGGGCGGGGGGTCCCCGGCAACGCGAATTTTACTACCAGGAAATTAGAGCGGCCAGGCATCATGCTTGGCCTGAAACCGCAAAGGCTGCGCAGCTTGTAACAACTGCCGCAGGCATTGCGCATATTCTGTGCTATAACCAGAAAAGGCCGCAACCTCCATGAGACCGCCGGTCCGCTTTGGCCGAATTCATGTTTTGTTAAGCCGCCGGATAACCAAGGTTGCCGAATCAGTCAGCGGGAAGGGCAAGTGAATAAGCTTTGGGAATCAACCAGGGAGAGTGATGATCAATCCGGAATCTCTCTCCGCCTGGCCGCATGGGCTCAGTTTGCCGGGGTGTTTGCCGGATTTTTGGTCTGGCTGGGGCAGGGGCCGGATTACGGTTTCATCGGATCGTGGCTGCGGCTTTTTTTGTGGTCAATGGGGCTCGGTTTCGCGGGCTGGGGTGTTGCCGTTTTGGCCTCCCGGCTAATCGCCCGGAAACGGGGATTCTATATTCCCGAACCGCACCTGATTCATTTTAAGCGGCTTGCCAAACCTGGGGTCTGGATCGCGGCCGCCGCTTTGCTGATCCTGACTCTGGCCAGCCATTTTTGGGCTCAGAAGGCCAGTTCCGATGTGGTGGAATGGCACCTGGCCAATGTCCGGACCGGCGCAAACGGCTATCTGGGCCTGTTTTATGACGGAACCGGCTGGAGCCAGGAGCCCGAACACATCTGGGTCAGCAGCCGGGTGAATATGAATACCCGCTCCCACCCCTTTACCAAACGGGATTTTTTCTCCACCCGGCATGTGGCGGCCTTCAAACTGGAGCAGACCAGGGAGGTGGAATTCAAGCTGAGCTCCGATGACGGGTCTTTGCTGCTGGTGGATGGCCTGCGGGAAATCGATCACCGCGGCTTGCATCCGGCCTTTGTGAAAAGCGCGGTGGTGAAACTGGACCCGGGCTGGCACAGCATAGAGGTGCTTCATTTTCAAGAACGCGGCGACAGCGCGGTAAGGCTGGAACTGCCTGCCGACTTGAACGCCAAAGTCCGGCCTTTGAAACCGGACTTTGACAGCCGGGTCCTGTGGGGTCTCAATGTTAGAGTTCAGAACCGGGCCAACCGCACTCTATTCATGGCGGTCATAACCCTCATTTGTATCGGCCTGACCCTGCTGCCGCATCCACTGGATTGGCAGGGGCGTCTCAAATCCTGGGCCGCGGCCCACAAAAGCCTGCTTATCCTGCTGACCAGCCTGGCCGTGGTCAACTGCCCGGGCCTGAACGACTGGCCCGGCCTTGACGGCGATTCGGCCCACCACGGGCTTATTGCGGTGGATTGGTACTGGCGGGCCCATTTCAATCCCTCCTGGGCCGGTTATGCCAATCAGGCCCTTTTCTCCTGGCCGGGATACGCCTTGCTGCATTTTTTCCCGCTGTCGGTGGGAGAGCTGCGTTGGTATACCAGCATCGGCAACCTGTTGGGGCTGCTGTTTTTGGGACTGGCCGTGCAAAGGCATTTCGGCCGCCGGGCCGCCTTGGTGGTGACCGCTGTCGTGGGGCTGTCCGGCCTTTTCTTTTTCGCCAACCGCCATTTCATAGATCCCTTCACCTATTCATATCTTGGCATCGGCCTGGCCTTTTTCGGCCTTTCCCGGTCCCAAGACCATTGGTGGGGAGCTCTTTTGTGCGCCTCGGGCTTGAGCCTGCTTTGGCAGGCCCACGGGCTCTATATCCCTTTTGTGTGCGGATTCGGCCTCTTGGTCCTCATGGTGGGAGGCCTGAAAACCTTTAAGAATCTGAGATTCTGGCTGGGGCTGGCCACCCTGCTGGCCTGGAACCACCAATGGATCATCTCATTTCTGACCAGGGGATTCGGACAGCCCAGCTATGTTTTCAGCTTGGCGAAGTGGTGGGATCTGGCCAGCGGCCTTTTGTTCAACCAGGCATACCAGCTTTTGAGCGGCTCCAGACTGGCCCTTTATTTTGCAGGCAAGGGGGCCTGGTATGTACCGCCGCTGACGCCCTTAATCCTGCTGGCTGCATTTGCCCTATGGCCTTTTGTCAAGCTGCCGCCCTTGGGCAGGCGTCTGGGCCTGGGCCTTTTGGCCGTCGCCCTGGTCTGCACCCTGATGACCGCCCGCATCATAACCCTGCAGGAAATCCGCTATGCCCTGCCTCTGTCCCTTGCCCTGCTCTTGTGGCTGGGCTTGTTCATCAGCCTGGCCATGGAATCAGCGGGCGGATTCAGGCGGGTGTTTCAAGTTTTGGCATGTCTTTTGGCG
The DNA here is from genome assembly GCA_963675675.1 of Desulfarculaceae bacterium. Lineage (GTDB taxonomy): Bacteria > Desulfobacterota > Desulfarculia > Desulfarculales > Desulfarculaceae > Dethiosulfatarculus. The sequence continues at coordinate 2,821,495 of OY776512.1, read as the reverse complement.
GCCAGCGGGCTTTATGCCTATGCGGCCTGGCTGGTTCCACAGGCCCGGGAGGGCGGAACCTGCGTGAATGTGCCCGGAGCCGTGTTCAATTCGGACCGGACCATAAACAAACGCGAACTGTACCACACCCTGGCCGGGTTGAATCATACGGTGTTTTTCGACCACTGGGACCGCTTCAGTATGATTTTTCACGAAAGTGAAGATTACACCGGACATTATGGAATCAGGTTCCCCCGCGGCGTAACCCCAGGCGGTTTGCTGGTGCGCTACAATTGCGACGGGGCGAAAAAACCGCCTCCCAAGGCCGTGCCCGTCAGCCTGGGGCCCTATTTGGACAAAAAATTCAAGGCATACAAAATCCCCCCGGACCGTCCAGGAGCCGGCCGTTAACGGCGCCCGCAGGCTGGATCATGATCAATAGGGCCGGACCCCTTAGCCCGCGCCCGCTAAAGCCCCTTTATTGAAGGGGGCCGGCAGGATTCCGGCGGCTCTGTTTCAGCTCCCGCCAGAGGGTGGTGCGGCTGATTCCCAGCCTTTTGGCGGCCAGGGATTTGTTGTTGCCGCACTGTTTCAAAACTTCAAGCATGTGGTTTCTTTTCAGCCTTTCCATGCTGGGTCCGGGGGAACCGCCCGGGCCGGGCTCCAGATCACTCAGCGCCTCCAACACCATTTCACCATTTATATGGGCGTCGCAGGTCACACACAGGCGCTCGACAATGTTTTGCAGCTCCCGGATATTACCAGGCCAGTCATATTGCTTGAGCGCCGACATTGCGCGCCGGTCTATGGATATGCGTTTCCCCAGCTTGGCGGCGTAGCGCCCTATGAACTGTCTGACCAATAGCCTTATGTCGTCCTTGCGGTGCCTTAAAGGCGGAATCATCAGGCGCAGAATGTTCAGCCGGTAATAAAGGTCTCTGCGGAACCTTCCCTCTGCCACCGCCAGTTTCATGACCTGGTTGGTGGATGCGATGATGCGCACATCAATGGGGATCACCCGGTCCGAACCCAGGGGACGCACTTCCATCTCCTGGATCACCCTTAATAAGGTGGCTTGAAAGTTGGAAGAGGTCTCGCTTATTTCATCAAGAAATATGGTGCCGCTGTGGGCCAGGGTGAACAGGCCGTCTTTGCCTCCCCGCCTTGCCCCGGTGAAAGCGCCGGGCTGATAGCCGAAAAGCTCGCTTTCCAAAAGGGATTCCGGAATAGCTCCACAGTTAACGGCTACAAAGGGACCTTTTGCGCGGCTGCTGTTTTGGTGGATGCTTTGGGCGAACACTTCCTTTCCGGTGCCGCTTTCCCCTTCAATTAAGATGGTGCTGTCCACCGCGGCGTATTTTTGGGCCAGGGCCTTGGTTTTTCTGATCAGGGGGCTGTCGCCCAGGATATGATCAAAGCAAAAACGGGCCACGTGGCCCTTTTCGGCCAGCTTCAGGCGGATGACATTCTCATATTCCCTGATCTTGGTTACATCTTCCAGGGTCTCCACCGCGCCCACTATCTCATCTCCCACTTTCACCGGCACCTGGTTGGAAAGCGCCATGGTGCGCCCTATATTGATGAGCTGGTCCAGATGGGGGCGTCCAGTCTCGATCACCCGGCCAATGGAGCCCTGGGCAAACACCTGGCTCAGCATCTTGCCTTCTGTCTCCATCTGGGAAACACCGGTTATCTTTCCGGCCGCTTTGTTGAAGGTGGTGATGACGCCCTTTTGGTCTACCGCGATAACCCCGTGGTTGATGTTGTCCAGGATGGCCTTGAATTGTTCGGTTTTTTGGGCTTCCCGGCGCCGGACTTCCAATAGCTTGTATGATTCCTTCACCGCGTTTTCTATGTCTTCCCGGCTGGTTTCCAGAAAAACCGTGGGGATGCTGTATTGCCTGGCCAGACGTTCGGCAATGGCGCCTCCCAACAGCATCTGTATGGGATTGGCGGACTCCATGCGCAGACGCACAAAGTCCTCCGCATCTTTACGGCTGGCTATCTCGCGAACCTCCAGATTGACATCAAGGATGCCGCCGAGCTTTTCCACTCCCTTGATGATACGGAAAAAGCCCATGACCGTAACCACGCGGTCGAACGCCCGGGCATGGTGGATGGCTCTTAATAGATTGTAGGGCGAAACGGAAATGTCCACCACCGGGATGGTGAGGCTGGAGCGCTCCAAAAGTCTGGTGGTGCCTCCCCGGCTGATGATCACCTGCGCTCCTCGCTTTTCGGCCTGTAGCGCGATGGGCACCGCTTCATCCAATAGGCCGAAAGCGACCTCGACATCGCTGTGTTTTGCCGAAACCTGATGGGCCAGTTCGTGGATTTTGCTGTGTGAAGCTATTATGAATACCGGTTTCATGATCTTGCCCTTGAATAATAAGTTTAATTATGAAACGATAATGTTTCATAATTAAACTTTTATGGTCAAGCTCTAATTATAAAAAAATAAAACTCCCTGAATATCAGGGATATTATGCGGTCCGTTCATTTTGGCACACAATTGGCATTAGTAAGGAAGATGGTCCAGACCCGACAGGCTGACCGCGCCGCTTATCCGGCAGGTCCCATAAACAAATGAGGAATGGAGGAAAAAATGAAATTAGCTGCAAAGCTGATGATGGTGGCGGCTCTAGCAGCCGCACTGATGTTGCCCGCATTAGCCCAGGCCGAGTACCCGGAGAAACCCATCACCTACATTATTTCATTCAATCCAGGCGGTGAGTCCGATGTGACCGCCAGACTGCAAGAGCCTCACCTGGAGAAATTCCTTGGCCAATCCGTCAATGTTACCCACAAACCCGGTGGCGGCGGCGCCGTAGCCTGGAGTGAATTCCAGCGTACGGCCAAGCCTGACGGATACACCATCATCGGCTGTAACATCCCGCACATTATCGGCCAGCCGCTTTTGCGGAAGGATGCAGGCTACAAGACCGATGGCTTCAATGTCATCATGTGGTTCCACTTTACCCCCAACGCGCTGGTGGTTCCCAAGAGCAGCAAGATCAAAACCTTAAAGGATTTCATCGAATACGCCAAGAAGAACCCCGGTGCGGCAACAGTAGGCGGGAGCGGTACCTACAGCGCCAATCATTTGGAAACCCTGCGCTTGGAAAAAGCCGCCGGCGTCAAACTGACCTACGTTCCCCATACCGGAACCGGCCCCATTATCCCGGCTCTGATGGGCGGGCACCTGACTGCCGCCATGAGCTATTCCATGGTCAGCGTAACCTATCAGGACAAGTTCAATACTCTGGCTGTGGCCTCCGATGAGCGCGTACCCGCGCTGCCCGACGTCCCCACCTTTAAAGAACTGGGCTATGACATCGTGGGCGGAGCCTACCGCGGCGTGGCCGCTCCTCTTGGCACTCCCAAGGCAATCATGGACAAGCTGGCGAAAGCCTTTACCGAAACCAACAAGATTATCGCCAAAAAGCAGTTGGGCATGGGCTTCGTCATGACCTACGCCACGGGTGATGAAGCTATGGTTTTGGTCAAAAAAATGAAAGCCGCTTATGGTGACGTTCTGACTTCCATCAAAAACAAAAAGAAATAAGTAATCCGGTTTTTTCCCGGCGCAGCAGTTTCGTGGTTTCCACACGTGCCGCTACGCCGGGAAAAGCCTGCAATCAACAATTGAAAGGCCTATTAGGGTTATGTTGCTTGACACTTTGCTGCTGCTCATCGACCCGGTGATATTGTTCACAATAATCGCCGGGGTTTCGGCTGGGTTGTTTGTGGGGGCCATGCCCGGCCTGACCGCGACCATGGCCCTGGCGGTATTGCTGCCGTTTACTTTCAGCATGCCTCCCCTGCATGGCCTGGTCGCCTTGGGCGCGGTGTATATGGGCGCCATATATGGCGGATCATTTGCCGCTATCTTGGTAAACACACCCGGTACGCCGTCCTCCATTGCCACCGCTTTCGAAGGATACCCCTTGTCCAAACAGGGCAGGGCTTTGGAAGCCTTGAGTATTGCCACCATATCGTCCGCTATCGGCGGCATAGCCGGCGTGCTGTTCCTTTTATTGCTTTCGCCGCCGTTGGCCAGGCTGTCATTGAAGTTCGGTCCGGCCGAGTATTTCTGGGTGGCCATGCTGGGCGTAACCCTAATCGCCAGCCTGTCGGAAGGTTCCATCACCAAGGGCTTGTTGGGTGGATCTTTGGGCATGTTGATCGGGGCCATGGGAGTGGCTCCCATTGGCGGAGAAACGCGGTTTACTTACGGAATGCCGGTGCTGCAGGGCGGAGTGGCCATGATCGTCGCCCTGATCGGGCTTTTCGTCCTGCCCGAATTATATAGCATGGCGGCAAGAGGAAAGACCGCTTTGGGCGCCGTGGATGTGAAAGCACGGGCCGACAGCTCTTTTTGGAAGGCTACCCGAAAGGTCCTGTCGATGCCGGGCAACTTGATAAGGTCATGCATCATCGGAGAGATAGTCGCCATCATTCCGGGCGCAGGCGGCAACGTAGCCAACCTGATCGCATACAACGAGGCCAAAAGGGCCTCGAAAACGCCGGAAAAATACGGCACCGGCATGATAGAGGGGCTGGTCGCCACCGAATCCAGCAACAACGTGACCGTGGCCGGGAGCATGGTTCCGCTTCTCACCCTGGGCATACCCGGAGCCCCGCCCGACGCGGTGATACTGGGAGTTATGCTTTTGCATGGCTTGCGCCCCGGTATTGAGCTTTTCACCACCAGCGGCACCTTAACCTACGGCTTTATCCTGTCCATGGGATTTGCGGCCATAGCGATGGTCCCTGTGGGGTTATACGGCGGCCGTCTCATTTATAAAGTGATTTTCCGCACACCGTATTTCTTCCTGGTGCCCACCATCGGCCTGGCCACAATATTAGGGACTTTTGCCCTTAGAAACAGCCATACCGACGTCATAATAATGCTTGTCCTGGGAACTTTGGGCTACCTGTTCAAACAGATAGGAGTAGCGGCCGCCCCCATTGTTTTAGGGCTGATATTGGGGCAGATTGCCGAAATCGGCTATGTCCAGACCATCCTGGGCGGCCAAGCTTATACATATCCTATTTTGCGGTTGTTCGAAAACAGCCTGTCTCACATTATTATCGTTTTAATGGTCTTATCTGCTGCCTGGCCGTTTATTTCATCAGTATATAAAAAATTTAAACGGGGTAAAGCAAAGGTAGGGGAGGCTAGCGGTGAATAAAGCAATAAACACCGACTTCATAGGCGGATCAATTGGCCTGTTGATCGCTGCGGTATTTTATTTTGAAATCGGGGACGTCTCCTGGATGAGCATCATTTTCCCGAAGACGATCATCTATATAACGGCCGCCATTTCGATTGTTTTAATTATCAAGGGGTTAGTCAAGCCAACCCATGCTTTAGTGTTTAAGGACGGATCAAATATCAGGTGGATGGTTACAGGGGTTCTCTTCTTCTCCTGGGTGCTTTTAATGCCGGTATTTGGGTTCTTTGTGTCGACCACGGTTTTTATTCTCCTGATTGTAAGCTACCTGGCAAAAAACCGGGTTCGTTTAACACCATCCAAATATCTGGTATGGGTGCCGATTGTCTTAGCCGAGGTCACCTTTTTCTATCTGGTTTTTTCGAGGGTCCTCCATGTCCCGCTGCCTGAAGGAATTTTTTTCTAGCACAGGCAAAGAGGGCCGAGGCAGGGCGGGAGACGGAAAACCGGCACTCCTGATAGCTTAATCTACATGAAAGGTTAGAAATGCACGCGTTAGAAAAGATCTTGGCCAAAGCAGCGGGCGAGGCCTCGGTTGCAACCGGGCAGATAGTCAACTGCCGGATTGATCTGGCCGGGATAAACGATCTGTACCCCCAGACCATATTTTCCTTCCGGGAGATGGGCGGAGAAAAGGTGCACTCCCCGGACCGGATCGCCTTTTTCCTGGATCACTACGCCCCCGCGTCCACCATCCAGCAGGCCGAGAACCAAAAGCTGATGCGGGAGTTTTGCGCCCAGCAGGGCATCGGGCTATTGTTTGATATCAACACCGGGGTGTGCCATCAGGTCTTGGTGGACCAGGGCTTGGTCCACCCGGGCAAACTGATCATAGTGACCGACTCCCACACCACCACCCACGGGGCCTTGGGCGCATTCGGCACCGGGGTGGGGGCCACGGACCTGGCGGTGATAATGGCTACGGGCCATCTCTGGCTGCGGGTGCCGGAGATCATGCGCATCAACCTGAGCGGTTCGGTGAAGCCCGGGGTGTATTCCAAGGACGTGATCCTGCACATCATCGGCGAACTGGGCGCGGATTACGCCATATACAAGGCGGTTGAATTCGCCGGCGGGGTGCTGTCCGCCTGGTCGGTGTCCGAACGCATGGCGCTATGCAACATGACCACCGAGATGGGGGCCAAGACCGCATATATCCAGCCGGACAAGACCACCTTGGATTTTTTGAAGGACAAGGTGGATGTCCGGTACGAAATCCCCCGGACAGACGCCGACTTCCAGTATTCCGAGGAGCTTTTCTTTGATGTCAGCGCCATCGGCCCCCAACTGGCGGTTCCCCACAGCGTGGACCGGGTTTCTCCCCTAAAAGATTATCTGGGCCTGGAGGTTGACCAGGCCTATCTGGGGTCGTGCACCGGCGGACGGGCGGAGGATATCGCGGTGGCGGCCCAGATCCTCAAAGGCAAGCAGGTGAATCCCAAAACCCGCTTCGTTGTGGTGCCCGCCTCGCGCGGGGTGTATTTGGAAGCGTTGCAAAAGGGGGATGTGGAGATACTGATAAAGGCCGGGGCCACCTTTGTCAGCCCGGGATGCGCGGCCTGCCTGGGGGTGCATGAAGGCATACTGGCCCAGGGTGAACGGGCCATAGCCTCCACCAACCGCAATTTCCCCGGGCGCATGGGACACAGCAAGTCAGAGGTTTATCTGGGCTCTCCGGCGTCCGTGGCGGCGGCTGCCCTGAACGGCAGGATCAGCGATCCGTCTGAATACCTCGCATAATCATGGCAGGTGAAACAATGGAAATCAAAATTAGCGGCAAGGCCTTTGTATTCGGGAATAACCTGGACACGGACCAGATCTATCCCGGGCGGCACCTGGCCTTGACCAAGCCCGAGGAGATCAAAGCGCACGCCATGGAAGGCGCGGACCCGGAGTTCGTAAAACAGTGCCGGCCCGGCGACATCATAGTGGCGGGCACCAACTTCGGATGCGGCTCCAGCCGGGAGCAGGCCGCCATCACCTTGAAGGGCGTGGGCGTGGGGGCCATTCTGGCCGAATCATTTGCCCGCATATTCTACCGCAACGGCATAAACCTGGGCCTGCCCCTGGTGGTCTGCCCGGAGATATCCCGCAAAGCCTCCCCGGGCGACGAGATATTTTTGGATCTTGAAGAGGGAGTTGTGCACAACCAAACCAGCGGCGAAAAGATAAAGGCCCAGCCTCTTACCGGCTATGTGCTGGAGATTTTGGAAAACGGCGGCATTAAGCCCCTGGTGAAAAGGCAACTGGAAGCTGGGAGCAACCAACCCTTTAATGGATAAAAAGGATTTAAAATGAGCACCAAGATAAAGGAAGTTAGAGCCGAACTGTTGAAAATGCCCTTGCCCCGGCCCATGATGTCCGGTTCATCCAGTGGAGTGAAGGGTGGACCGGTGGGGCATATCTACATGCCCTTGGCCATCATAACCACGGAAGACGGCATATGCGGCACCGGCTATGGCTGGACCCTTCTGGGCGGGGCCAAGGCCATCAAAAGCGTGATCAAGGATGATTTCGCGCCCCTTTTGGAGGGCGAGGACGCCTTGGACAACGAACGGCTGTGGACCAAGCTGAACAAGCGCTTGCAGTCGGTGGGCCGGGCGGGAGTGGTCTGCCAGGCTCAGGCGGCGGTGGACCTGGCCCTTTGGGATATCAAGGGCAAAACCCTGGGCCAACCGGTGTATAAGCTACTTGGCGGCAGCCGGGAAAGCGCGCCCTGCTACGGTTCGGACGGCGGCTGGCTCTACATGAGCGTGGAAGAGATGGTGGAGGCCATGCAGGCCTATCTGGCCCAGGGCATGATGGGCGTCAAGATGAAGATGGGCCACCAAGACCCCCGCGTGGACATAGAGCGGGTGGCCGGGGTGAGAAAAGCCCTGGGCGATGATGTGTGGATCGCCACGGACGCCAACCAGAAATGGGACTATCCCACCGCCTTGTGGGTGGGGCGCGAACTGGAGCGGCTGGGCATAGCCTGGTTCGAGGAGCCCACCTGGGCCAGCGACATCCCCACCCACGCCCGTTTGGCCCAGGCCCTGGACATCCCCATCGCCATGGGCGAAACCCTGGGCAGCGTATATGAATTCGACGCCTATATCAGGGCTGACGCGGCCGATATCCTGCAGCCCGATGTCTGCCGGTTGGGCGGCATCACCGAGACGGTAAAGGTGGTCACCCTGGGCCAGGTGGCGGGCAGGCCCATCTGGCCTCACCACATGATGGAGGCCAGCATCCATGTGGCCTGCGGAGTGATGACCGCAGGAGCCATCGAGTATATGCCCTGGGTGGCCTCGGCTTTCACTGAGTCTATCACCGTAAATGACGGCCAGATGCTGCCGCCATCGGGTCCGGGCCTGGGCATGGAGATCAGCCAAGACACCGTGCGGAAGTACCGGGTGGAATAGACCCGCCGGGTTTCCGGGCGGCATTTACAGCAAATGAAAAAACAAGGGCGGTCTTCCCGGTTATTGGGATGACCGCCCATACTGTTTGCCGGGTCAGGCCACCCGGCCAGAGCGCCAAGCGCCAATCCGGCCCCGGCTGGCCGGGCCGGTGCAAGCTACTCCAATATCTGATCCAGAAAAAGTTTGGCCCTTTCCGTCTTGGGATTGTTGAAAAACTCATCATAGGTGCCGCGCTCGACAATGGCCCCTTCATCCATGAATATGATCTCATCGGCCACCTCGCGGGCGAAACCCATTTCGTGGGTTACGCACAGCATGGTCATACCGCCTTTGGCCAGATCAATCATGACGTCCAGCACTTCCTTGATCATTTCAGGGTCCAGGGCGCTGGTGGGCTCATCAAACATCATATAGGTGGGTTCCATGGCCAGGGCCCGGGCGATGGCCACTCTTTGCTGCTGGCCGCCGGAAAGGTTGGCCGGCACAGCATTGGCCTTTTCCGGTATTCCCACCCGGGAGAGCAGCTGCATGGCTTTATCCTCGGCCTTTTTCTTTGACCACTTGCGTACCTTCATGGGGGCCAGGGTGATATTCTGCAGCGCGGTCATATGGGGGTACAGCTCAAAACGCTGAAAGACCATGCCGATTTTTTCCCTCAGTTTGTAAAGGTTGACCTTGGGGTCGTTGAGCGAGGTGCCGTCCACGATGACCTCGCCCTTTTGATAAGGCTCCAGCCCGTTTATGCAGCGCAAAAGCGTGCTTTTGCCCGAGCCGCTGGGTCCGCAGATCACCACGGTCTGGCCTTTGCCGATGGTTTCGTTCACTTCCTTGAGCACGTGGAAATCATCGAACCATTTATTGAGCTTCTTAATTTCGATCATAGGATGTTGGCCTTTCTGCTCTTTTCTTCATAGAGGCGGCTGATGCGCGAACCCACCCAGCAAACCGCAAGGTAGACCAGAGCCGCAAAACCGTATAGCTCTATGGAGCGCACCTCCATGTTGTCCACGATGGAGGCCCGCCGCACCAGCTCCCTAAGCCCGATCACGAAAGCCAGGCTGGTGTCCTGGAAGGTTACTATGGACTGGGTGATCAGGCTGGGCAGCATGCGCCTGAACGCAATGGGTATGGTTATGTGACGCGCGGTCTGCCAGTAGGTCATGCCGGTTGAGTAGGAGGCATTGACCAAGTCCTTGCTGATTGTCTGGTAACCGGCGCGGAAAATTTCGCCAAAGTAGGTGGCCTCGAACACGATGAAGGAAATCACCGCGGAGGCGAAAGGGTTTATGGCCGTGCCCACCAAGATGGGCATGACAAAGTAGAACCAGAATATGACCAGGATAAGGGGGATGTTGCGCAGAAAATTCACATAGGCGGTAACCGGATAATAAACCCAGGGGCGCTTGGATATACGGGCCAGCCCCACCAGCATGCCCAGCACGATGCCTCCGCTGAGCGCAAAAATGGAGAGCTGGAAGGTTACGCCCAGTCCGCCCATCAAGAAGGTGAAATTGCGTGCTATGACGTCAAACATGGGCTATCTCCCCACCAGACCCTGAATCTTGTACTTGGCCTCGATCAGATTCATGATCTTCACAACCACGATGCCCAAGATAAGGTAGATCACCATGGCTCCGGTGGTGGCCTCCAGGCCGTGGAAGGTGTCGGCGTCTATCTGGTAGCTCTGGAAGGTGAGCTCCGCCACGCCTATGGTCATGGCGATGGATGTGTTTTTGAACACCGTGAGGAACTCAGTGGTGAGCGGTGGGAAAATCAGCCTGATGGCGTAAGGGATTATCACATGACGGTACATCTGCACCTGGCTCATGCCGGTGCTCAGTACGGCCTGGTATTGGTCTCTGCCGATGGAGGCGAAACCGGCCCGCACGTGTTCGGCCACCCGGGAGGCGGTGTAGAGCCCCAGGCCGACGATGGCCACATATATATTCAGGCCGGAGATACGGTTGATTTCCCGGCCCAGGGTCTCGCCGAACAGCATGGGCCCGGCATAAAACCAGAAAAACATCTGCACCAAAAGCGGGATGTTGCGCAGCACCTCCACGTACAGCGTGCCGAAAAACCTGAGCACCCGGTATTGAGTGATGCGCATGGTTCCAATGGCGATGCCCAGGGCCAAGGCTATGACCCAGGCGGCCAGCCCGATCACGATGGTGAGGCCCAGTCCCTTCAGGAGCCACATGCCGTAGGGATCGCGCCAAAGCACACTCCAATCAAATTCATAGGCCAGGCCCATATCGCTTGCTCCCGCTGGAATGTCAGCTTAGACAAAGAGCCGGCATAATGCCGGCTCCCCTTGATGGATAGTTGTTATTTGGCCTTCCACCAGCCGTCGCTGATGGGGTAGACGATCATCTGCAGATAGTCTTTGTAAGCCGGGGACATCTTGATGGGCACCAATCCCTTGGGTCCCATCCACTTGTCGTAAAGCTCGTAGAACTTGCCGGTCTTGATGGACCACAAGATGGTGTTGTTGACAAAGTCGCGGAAGTCCGAGTCGTTTTCGCGGCAAATGTAGGCATAGGGCTCATAGGCGATGGCGAAGTCAACCGTCATCCACTTGTCCGGATTGGCGTCCTTCATGCGCAGGCCTTCCAATAGGCTGCGGTCGGTGGTGTAAGCATCTATCTTGCCGCTCTTGAGGGCCAGCATCCCCTGGGGATGAGTCTCCACCACGGTGATGGCTTCGGGTTTGAACTTACCCGCATCGGCCAGTTCCTGCACGGCTTTCAGGTTGGTGGTGGCCCGGGCGCCGCCCACCCGCTTGCCGGAAAGATCGGCCAGGGTCTTGATGCCCGAATCCTTGGGCACCAAAAAGGTTGTCTCGCTGAAGAAGAAGATCAGGCTGAAGTCCGCCACCGCCTCACGTTTGGCGGTGTAGGTGGTGGAGCCCATCTCCACATCCACGGTGCCGTTCACCACCATGGGGATGCGGGTCTTGGGGGTTACGGTGAAGGGCTCGATGGTTATTTTTTTGCCGAAGCGTTTGCCCAGGTATTCCGCCAGCAGGTTGGCCATGTCCACGCTGAATCCCACATGTTTGCCCACCTTGGGATCAATGAAGGCAAAGGGGATGGAGCCTTCCCTGAAGCCCAGCTTGATCACCCCGGTCTCCTTAATTTTATCCATGGTGGGACCGGCCATGGCAGTACCCGCCAACAGGGTCAGGCCCAGCACCAGGGCCAAAACAGCCAGAATCATTTTCTTCATCGTAACCTCCAAGTTATGGTGGTAAGCAGCTAACGCCGTGAAGCACGGCGGGGTTTCCGGCACAAAGGGATGGAGCAAGGCTTGTGCCAGGAAAGCCATTAGCTCCCTACAAAGTGGTGCTGTTAGATAACTCATTTGATTGGCTGGGATTATGCCCGAAGGTCAAGGCCGCGCTCCGGGCTGGGAGGCATGGGGGGATCAGCCGTGTGTGCGGATTCCGCACGCCGGGGTGCGCTTAAGTCACATGGGCACATTCTCAGCCCGCTACCCGAACAGGCGTTTCATTTTGCGCAAAAGGGAATAACGGCTGATGCCCAACATGCTTGCCGCTTCCGACTTTACGCCTCCGGTTTGCTGCAACGCCTGCTCTATGAGCCCTTTTTCATACTCGGCCAGCTTGGCCCCCAGGTCCGCTGAAGCGCTGCTTTCCGGGCGGGGTGCTGCCTTATGGCTGTCCAGGGCCTCTTTCATTACGGTGGGAAGGTCTTCATAGGTTACTATCTGGTCCGTGGACAGCACCACCAGCCGCTCTATGAGGTTTTTCAATTCGCGCACATTGCCCGGCCAATGGTAAATCAAAAAGGCCTGCCTGGGCTCCTCGCCCATTTCCACCCTGGGTTTGCGGAACTTGTGGCAAAAGTGGTTCAGATAATGCTCGGCCAGGGCCATTATGTCGTCGCCCCGCTCCCTCAAAGGCGGCACATCCAAGGGAACCACATTGAGGCGGTAATAGAGGTCTTCGCGGAAGGCCCCCTGATCCACGGCTTTTTTCAGGTCCCGGTTGGTCGCCGAGATTATGAGCACATCCACCTGGATTTCATAGGTGCCGCCTATGCGCCTGAATGAACGGGTTTCCAAAAAACGCAGCAATTTTACTTGCAAAGACAAGGGCAGCTCTCCCACCTCATCCAGAAAAAGCGTGCCTCCGTCCGCCAGTTCCAAGAGCCCCACCTTGCGGGTTTTGGCGTCCGTGAACGCGCCCTTTTCATATCCGAACAGCTCGCTTTGTAAAAGATTTTCCGGAATCGAAGCGCAGTTGATGTCTATGAACTGACGTTCCTTGCGGGCGCTGAGATTGTGGATGGCCTTGGCCAGTAAATCCTTGCCGGTGCCGCTCTCCCCCCTGAGCAGCACCGTGGTGTTATCCACCTGGCTGAGCTTGCGCAAGGTCTGCATGAGGTCTTTCACCGGCTTGCTTTGGCCTATGAAGTCTTCCGGTTTGATCTGTTTGGCCGCCCTGCGCCGGTGATGCTCCACCTCGCGCAGCAGTTTGATATTGCTGATGGCGTTGTCAATCAGGATGTCCATTTCATCAAGGTCAAAGGGTTTGCTTATGTAGTCGAAAGCCCCGCCCTTCATGGCCTGGATGGCGGTGTCCACATTGCCGTGGGCCGTGATTATGATGACCGGAATGCGGGGGTGCATTCTCTTGACCCGGCTGAGCACTTCCAGGCCGCTCAAGTCCGGCAGCCGCAAATCCAGCAAAATCACATCCGGTTCACCGTCTTTGATGTATTCCAAAAAGCTGGCGGCCCGGTAAAACGGCCGCACCTTGTGGCCCCTTTCCCTGAGTTCCAGGCTCAAGGAATCCACCAGTATGCGTTCATCATCCACCAAGGCTATCTCAGCCATTATTCACCTCGTAAAATTCCGCTTTGGCTCTGTGGAAGGTCAATTTGAAGGTGGACCCAAGTCCCTCGCTGCTCTGCACCTCCAGCCGGATGCCGTTTTGGCGCACCAGGGTCTGCACAATGGTCAGGCCCAGGCCGGTGCCTCCTTGTGAATCCGAGAAAAAAGGATCAAAGATGCGGGAGACGATCTCCGGGGGCATGCCCCGCCCGTTGTCCGAAATACTCAATACGGCCTGGCCGTCCCCGTGTTCTTCAGATTCCAATAAGATGCGTCCTTTATCCGGCTCCACGGCATGCAAGGCGTTGAGCAGAAGGTTGATCATGATCTGGGTAACCTGGTTGGGGTCCGCCAGGGTGACCACTGGTTGCACCCGGTTTTCAACCGCCACCCGGCGCTGGCGGAAACGCGCCTCCAAAAGGCTCAGGCTGTGCTGGATTATATCCTGCAGGTTGCAAGGCGCCCGGCGGGGTTCGGTTGGCCGGGAAAAATGCAACAGATCCTCGACGATCTTGTTTAGCCGGTCAACCTCCTTGGATATGCCCCGGGCCAGGGAACGCTCCTGGGGGCTGTTGCCCCTGCGCTCCAGCACCTGGGCGCTGGTCTTGATTCCGGCTAGCGGGTTGCGGACTTCGTGGGCAAAACCGGCGGACAAGATCCCCAACGAGGCCAGCTTGCCCGCCTGCACCAGTTCGCTCTGGCGCTCGGTCAGCTCGGCGGCCATGGTGTTGAAGGCCTCCGCCACCCGCCGGGTCTCCTGGCTTTTTGGCATGGGGATGCGGTGTTCTGTGTTGCCCGCGGCGAATTCCCTGGTGCCTTGTATTATGGCTTCAAGCGGCTTGGTGGCCCGGCGGCTGAAAACCAGACCGGCCAGCACCGCCACCAGGGCCACGAAACCGGCGATGAACAAGGTCTGGTCCCGCACCTGATAAACATCACGATACAGTACATTTTCCGGTATGCGGGCAGTCAGGCTCCAGTTGAGCAAAGGCAGTTCAGTGGAATACTCCCTTAAGGCACTCTCATTGCCGGGACTGGCCGGACTGTGCTCGAAAAGCACCCGGCCCAGGCCGTCGCGCACGGTTTTATGAACCCCGGGTCCCAAATCCAGGTCTTTGATGAGGCCCACAAAGCGGGCCAGGCTGGTTTGGCCGCAGACCAGCCCGACCACCCGCTGGGGTTTGTAATAGTCAAACACCGCCTTATAAACCAAAAACCTCCCATCGCCCCGTTCCAGGCTCACCTCTTGGAACAGATTGAAATGGACCAGCCTGTCAGCCGATTTAGGACTCAGGTCCCGGGGGGCCGGGCCGTGAACCGGGGTGCTGGCCCACACCCGGCCCTGGGTGGAGTAGAGCGTGATGCGGTCAAAGGCCTGGGCGTTCAGCCGGAAAAGCTCCAGCTTGTCCCGCACGGTGGTCCCCTGGCCCCCTTGGGGATATTGCAGAAAGGCCAGCTGCACATAGGGCGTTTTGGACAAAAGCTCCAGGTAGTTGAACAGCCCGGTGCAGCGGTTTTCCATCTGGGTTCCGGCCCTCTGGATTAGCTGGGTTACGTGCTGATCGGTAAGTGAAGTTATGGAGCGGGTGTAAGAGACCAGGGTGATATAGGAGACCGCAACCAGCGGCAGCAAGCCGAAGATGGAGTAAAAGATAAAGATGCTTCTTTTTAGGGTCAGGCTTTTCAAGGCAGTCTCCACCGCACGTCATAGGGTTTATAAGGCCCATGAACCCTATTGGCGTTATGCTCCAATTAACTTGTTATAGCAGAAAACCGGGCGGGCAAAGGCTGTAATAATCCGTAAACAGAACCGGGCGGCCGGGAGGGGAATGAAGGCCGGAGCCTTAATAAACCTTATCAGGGGGTTGCAGGCCGCAACTGATGGAAGATAGTAATATACTTGGGGCATCCCGGTCCCCCTCCCGCAGCCCAACCCATATAAAGACTGTTTTATTAAGATGTTATACTCCTGGAAAAAATAATTTCCAGGTTGCATTGCACCGAATGAGTGATTAAAACGTTAAACGTACTCAGCAGGGATGCATTGCGGCGCCCCGGCGCCGTTTTGTCCTGGCGCTTTTGCAGGTTGAGTCTGCTCAACTCTTAACTGCGAATTTTGAATCGGAAGGAGTGCAGGCAGGGCTATGGATATAAAGGAAATCACCGAGCGGGTGGAAAAAGAGAGCTTGGTGCTCAGGCAGATCAGGGCTGAGATTGAAAAAGAGATCGTGGGGCAAAAGGATCTGCTGGACCGTATGCTGATCGGCCTGTTGTGCCAAGGGCACATCCTTTTGGAAGGCCTGCCCGGCCTGGCCAAAACCACGGCGGTAAAGGCCCTGGCCGCCGCTATCTCAACTTCCTTCAAGCGGATACAGTTTACTCCGGACCTGTTGCCCGCCGACATAAACGGCACCCAGATATACCGGCCCGACCGTGGAACCTTTGAAGTGAGCCAGGGCCCCATATTCAACAACATCATCCTGGCCGATGAAATTAACCGGGCCCCGGCCAAGGTGCAGAGCGCGCTTTTGGAGGCCATGCAGGAAAAGCAGGTGACCATCGGCGATCAGACCTTCAGGCTTGAAGATCCTTTTTTGGTGCTGGCCACCCAAAACCCCATTGAACAGGAAGGCACCTATCCCCTGCCCGAGGCCCAGGTGGACCGCTTCATGATGAAGATCAAGGTGGACTATCCCTCCGCCCAAGAGGAGAGGGAGATCGTGGGCCGCATGCGTTCCGCCAACAGTGAATCCATCAAGGGGGTTATATCCGTAGCCCACCTGGCGGCGGCCCGCGAAGCCATGAACCAGATCCACTGCGAGGAAAAGCTGGTTAATTACATGGTGAGTCTGGTCCGGGCCACCCGGAATCCCGCCGGACACGGCCTGGATATGGCGTCCATGATCAGCTACGGGGCCTCGCCCCGGGCGTCTATCTGGCTGGACAACGCGGCCCGGGCTCAGGCGTTCTTGAACGGCCGGGGCTATGTCACGCCTCAGGATGTTAAGTCGGTCGCCCCCGAGGTGCTGCGGCACCGCATCATACTCAGCTATGAGGCCGAGGCCGAGGGCAAAACCAGCGATGACATAATCGAAAGCCTTTTGGAAAGAATCGAGGTGCCCTGACGGAGAGTCCGCAAAACTGCTCTTTTGGCCCAAATACGGGGTTGGCCGCGATTTTTTGAATGCTCATATATTGCTGTATATACCGCGCTTAAAAAAAATCGCGTCCGCCTTGTCTTTGAACCAAAATATTGTTTTGAGGGCGCTCTACTTAAAAGAATGAACCGGCGGATCATATGAGGTGAAAAGAATTATCGTGCCGCAATCTTCCATCTGGACGGCGATGCGCAGAACATAGAGGCTCATTAAATGCTCTCTGAAGAACTCTTGAAGAAAATCCAAGGCTTTCATTTCAAGACCAGACACATGGCCAGCGATATCTTCGCGGGCCAGTATGAAAGCGCCTTCAAGGGCCAGGGCATGGAGTTTGCCGAGGTGCGCGAATACATGCCCGGCGACGACATCCGCTCCATAGACTGGAATGTATCCGCCAGGTTCGGGCGGCCCTTTGTCAAGGTTTTCCACGAAGAACGGGAACTCACCGTTATTCTGCTGCTGGATATTTCGGGCTCTCATCTTTTCGGCACCCGCAACAAGTTCAAGCGTGAGCTTCTGGCCGAGGCGGCCGGAATGCTGGCCTTTCTGGCCATCCGCACCAATGACAAGGTGGGTGCGGTTCTTTTCAGCTCCAAGGTGGAGAAATACATTCCCCCCAAAAAGGGAGCTTCCCACGTCTGGCGTCTGATCAAAGAGATTTTCAGCTATGAACCCCAAGAGCCGGGCACCGATATCAAGGCGGTGCTGGATTACCTCAACCGGGTGGTCAGGCGGCATGCCATTGTTTTTCTGATTTCCGACTGCCAGGACAGCGGGTTTGACATCCCCTTGAGCATTGCCGCGCGCAAGCATGAACTGACCGTGATCCGGCTAAGTGATCCGGCGGAAGAGAACCTGCCCGATGTGGGCAGGGTTTTTCTGCGTGATCCCGAAACCGGCCAGGTGTCTCTCATCAATACGGGCAATCGGAAATTAGTCAAAAAATGGCGTGATCATCTTCAGGCTCAGCATGAAGATCTTAAAAAGCTGCTTAACCGCAACGGGGTGGATCTGGCCGAACTCAGCACCGGGGCCTCCGTGGTGGAGCCCCTGGCCGCCCTTTTCACTAAGCGGAGGCAGCGCTCATGAGGGTATGCAGGCAGATACTGGCGGCGGCGGCCTTGCTGCTGCTCTGCCTGGCGCTGGCCGGAGCCAAAACGCCGTCCAAACAGACGCCGGGGGACGCTTTATCCGCTCCGGCAAGACTCACGGCCAAACTGGACCATGCCTCGGCCAAGGTGGGTGAAACCGTCTTGCTTACCCTGGAATACGCCCTGCCACCCGGGGCAAGCCTGCCTGACCCGCCCAAGATCGGGGGGCTTGAAAAACTGACCATGTTGTCTCAAAGCAGGGAAGCTGGAAAAATCACAATCAAATTGCTGGTGGATTCCCTGGATTCCTGGAGCACCGGCCCTCTGACCTTGGGCTACCAGGATGATAAGGGCAAAAGCCAGACTCTGAAGGCTCCGGCCCAAAGCCTGCAAGTGCTCTCCAACCTGGGTCCCAAGCCGGAGGATGCCAGGCCGAAGCCCCTGGAGGACATCATCCCCACCCAATCCTCCTGGCTGAATTGGTTCTTATGGATCGGGCTTGCCTCGGCGGTTGCGCTTGCGGCCGCGGCTTTGTTTTGGTGGCTGAGAAAAAGGCGCAAAAAAGTCCTTGGCCAAGAGCCCGGCGAACCCCCTCACCAAAGGGCCCGCAGAGAGCTTTTGGAGCTGGAAAAACAGGGCTGGTTTGAGCAGGGCAGAGTCAAACCGTACTATTACGGGATATCGGAAATCCTGCGGCGTTACCTGGGGGCCTTGCGGGGATTTCCAGCCGCGGAATACACCACGGAAGAGATAGCCCGGCGGCTTGATTCCAACTCCCGGGACCGGGAGCTTTTGCCCATCCTGCGCCGGGCCGATCTGGTGAAATTCGCTGACCTGGCCCCCAGCCAGGCCAGCAAGGAAGAAGACTTCAACTCTGTAATAAGCTACTTGGATGACACCGCCCCAAGCCCGGAGCCCGCCGGGCAAAAGGAGGCGGGTTCATGAATTTCCAGTTCGCCTATCCTTCAGTTCTGACCGTCCTGCTCCTGGTGGCAGGATGGTTCATATTGCGCTTTCGGCGGAAACCCGCCGGGCTCACCCATTCCCATGCCGGGCTATTGGCCCGCCTGTCGGGACCGGGCGGCGGTTGGATGGGCCGCATCCCCCTGTATCTGCGCGCGGCCTGCCTGGTGCTTTTGGTGCTGGCCGCGGCGCGGCCTCAATTGTTCAATGTTTCCCGGGAAATCAAGACTCCGGGAGTGGATATCATGATGTGCCTGGATACCTCCGGCTCAATGCAGGCCTTGGATTTTCAGTTGGATGACAAGCCGGTGGACCGCCTCACCGCCGTGAAAAAGGTGGTGAGCGAATTCATTGAAAAGCGGGAAAACGACCGGGTGGGGCTGGTGGTGTTCGGGGCCGAGGCCTTTACCCAAAGCCCCCTCACCCTGGATAAGGGCTTATTGCTTAATCTGGTCAAACGGCTCAGCATAGGCATGGCGGGCGATAAAACCGCCATCGGCTCGGCCCTGGCCATCGGAGGCAAAAGGCTGAAGGACCTTGAGGCCAAGACCAAACTGCTGATCCTGCTCACGGATGGCCGCCACAACGCAGGCCAACTGACCCCCGAACAGGCGGCGGAGGCGGTGGCCGCCCTGGGCATTAAGATCTACACCATCGGAGTGGGGGGCACGGAGCCGGCCCCGTTTCCGGTGCGTACGCCCTTTGGGGTCAGGCTGGTCCGCCAAAGGGTGGACCTGGATGAGGGCGCTTTACGCAAAGTGGCTGCGATCGGAAAAGGCAAATATTACCGGGCCGGGGACACCGAGGCGCTGGCTGAAATCTACAGTATGATTGACCGGCAGGAAAAGACCGAAGCCAAGGTCAAGGAGTTCTTTCATTTTGAAGAGCTTTACACCTGGTTTTTGATTCCCGCCTTGCTGCTGCTGGTGCTGGAATTGATCGTCAGGGCCACCGTATTGAGGGTTTTGCCATGAGTTTTGCGAACACCTGGGTGCTTCATCTTTTGTGGTGCCTGCCGCTTTTGGTTTTTTTGCTCATCGTGAAAAACCGGCTGCGCCGCAGGGCCCTGCAAAGATACGCCGATCCGGATTTGAGGGCCAGGCTGGCTCCTCCGGCCAGCAGGGTGCGCCGCAACCTGAAGAGCGCCCTCTTGTTATGCGCCCTGGCCTTGATGATCCTGGCCCTGGCCGGGCCCCGCTGGGGCAGCCGCTTCCAGGAGGTCACCCAAAAAGGCGTGGACATCATGCTTTTGGTGGATGTGTCCCGGAGCATGATGGTGGAGGACATCAAGCCGAACCGGCTCAAGCGGGCCGGGCGGGAAATAGTGGATTTTCTGAAAGTGGTGCGGGGCGACCGGGTGGGGCTGGTGGCTTTTGCCGGGACCGCTTTTGTGCAATGCCCCCTGACCCTGGACTATGCGGCCTTGGAGATGTTTATCAAGGCCTTGCAGCCCGGCCTGATCCCGGTGCCCGGCACGGACCTGGGGGCGGCCCTGGATGCCGGGCTGGGGGCTTTTGACTTTGAGGCGCAGACCGACAAGGTGATGCTGTTGATCACCGACGGCGAAGACAATGAAAAACGCGCCCAGGATGCAGCGGCCCGGGCCGCTGCCAAAGGGGTCAAAATATTCGTGTTCGGCATGGGGGACCCGGCGGGCGGCCCTATCCCAGCCGGTGAAAATAAGGGAGGCTTCCAAAAAGACCAGGCGGGCAAACTGGTTTTGTCCAAGCTGGATGAAAGCGGGCTCAAGGCTTTGGCCCAGCGCAGCGGAGGCGGCTATGTGCGCTCCGTGGCCGGTGATCTGGATTTGGATGTCCTGTATTTCGAGGGAATCAAGCAGGCCACCCGGGACCAGGCCCTGAAAAGCGGCAAGATCAGGATATTTGAAGAGCGCTTTTATTTGTTCATTCTGGCTGCTCTGCTGCTGCTTATCCTGGAGGGCAGCATCCTGGAAAGGAGCGACGCCAAGACGGCGGCCTTGCTGGCGGCGCTGACATTATCCGGCCTCTTGCTGCCGCCCGCGGCCTTTGCGGCGGGCAAAAGCCCGGATGAGCTTTACCGGGCGGGCCGCTACCATGAGGCCGAGCAGGCCTATAACCGGTTGGATATGGAGAACCCCAAGGAGCTTAGTTACCGTTTCAACCGGGGCTGCGCGGCCTTCCAGGGCGGCAGGGCCAAGGAAGCCGGGGCTTCCTTCGCAAGCGTGCTGCGCCGGGCCCGGGACCCCAAGCTGCTCTATAAGGCCGCCTACAACCTGGGGGCCACGGCCATGAAAAAGGGCGATATGAACGCCGCCGCGGCCTTTTACCGCCAGGCCCTCAAGCATGATCCCCAAAACCCCAACGCCCGGTACAACCTGGAGCTGGCCCTGAGGGCAATAAAGAAGCAAAAAGAGCAGCAAAAGCAAAACCGGAAAAAATCTGGCGCCTCGTCCAAGGATCAAAAGAACCAAGGCAAGAACGGCGAACAAAAACCGGACGGCGACCAGAAAAAATCAGGCAAGGGAAAAGACAAGCCCGGGCAGCCCAAGGCAGACAAACCGGACAAAGGCCAGTCCGCCAAACCGGGAGATCAAAAGCAGCAGGCGCAGTCACAACCCGGCCGGGACAAAAACTCCGGGCAGGACAGAGCAGGGCAAAAGCCCAAGCCGCAAGACTTGTCCGGCAACCTGAAGGCCCTGAACGATCAATCCCAGCAGGAGCAAAAGCAGGCCCCGCAGCCCCAAGCCAGGCCGGATTATGAAAAGAAAAAGGCC
This sequence comes from Desulfarculaceae bacterium, assembly GCA_963675675.1. Classification (GTDB taxonomy): domain Bacteria; phylum Desulfobacterota; class Desulfarculia; order Desulfarculales; family Desulfarculaceae; genus Dethiosulfatarculus. The sequence continues at coordinate 2,800,051 of OY776512.1, read as the reverse complement.
GAAGCGCTCCTGGACAACATCAAGGAAGACCCGGGCCGTTTGCTGCGCTTTGCCAATCCCGACAAAAAACAGACCGCCTCTGGAAAGGATTGGTAGGATGCGCGCGCTTTTCATATTTCTGCTGGTGCCGTTTCTGATTTTGGGCGGGAGCGGCGCTGCGGCTGCGCAAATTTCACTGAGCTTGGTGCTGGACCGGGATCAGATCTCCATGGCCGAGAGCGTGCGGGTTGTGGTCAGTCTGGCCGGGCAGCGCGAGGCCGACTCCCGGCCCGTTATCCAAGGCGCGGATGATTTTGCCATCACGCCCGGGGGCACCTCCAGCCGCATGGAGATAATAAACGGCCAGGTAAATTCCAGGATCGAATTCAGCTACTTTTTGCAACCCAAAAAAACCGGTTCCTTCACCCTGGGTCCGGCCACCGTCAAGGTGGGGGGCAAAGTCTATTCCAGCAACCAGGCCAGCCTTGAAGTCACCAAGACCTCCGCCCAGCCCGGCGCGGGAGACGCTCCCTTGTATCTTCAGACAGAGCTGGATTCGCCCCGGCTCTATCCCGAACAGACCGGAATTTACATTCTCAAACTGTACCGCCGGGTGCCGGTGCGCGATCTGGCCTTGAATCTGCCCGAGCTGGACGGCCTGACTTTCCGGCAGCTGACCAAACCCAAGGATTACCAGGCCAAACTGGGCGGGCGCGCCTATCAGGTCCTGGAAGTGCGTTATGCGCTCAATACCTCCAAACCGGGTGTTTATGCGCTTCCTCCGGCCAAACTCAGGCTCACGGTAGTGGACCAAGGCCCCCAGTCATCCTTTGGCGGTTTTTTCAATGATCCGTTCTTTTCCGCAGGCCGCCCCGTGACCCTTGCCAGCCAGGCGCTGGAACTGCGGGTTTTGCCTTTTCCCCATGAAAACAAGCCAGCCGGTTTCAGCGGACTGGTGGGCGAATTCCAAATAGATTCCAAGCTGGAGCCAAATAGGCTCAAGGCCGGTGAATCAGCCACCCTCACCGTAAAGGTGAGCGGCCGGGGCAACCTGCAAAGGGTTCCCGATTTGGCCCTGCCGGAGCTGGCTGGAGTCAAGGTCTATGCCGACCAACCGGCCCTTCAGGCCGCTTGGGACAGCAAGGGCCAGTCCGGAGTAAAGGTCATGAAATGGGCCCTGGTGCCGGACAAAAAAGGCGCGGTGCATATTCCGCTGCTCAACCTGGTTTACTTCCATCCCCAAAGCGGAACCTATAAATCCATCTCCAGCCGGGCTTATGAGCTGACCGCGCTGCCCTTGGGAAAGCCGGACAAGGCCCCGGAGCTGGTGAAAACAAAGCCCTCCAATGGCCCCAAGAAACAGGAAATAAAGGAATTGGGCTCGGACATCCTGCCCATTCACGGCTCGCTGCAAGACCTTTCCGCTCCGCCACTGGCCGAGTTTCCCCAATGGAGCCATTGGCTGGCCATGGCGGCCCCTGTCCTTTTTTACCTGGCGGCCTTGCTGCTGTTGAGGGTCACCCGGCGCTCCCCTCAAGCCCTGAGCCAGTCCCGGGCCAAAAAGGCCGCCAAACAGATGCAGGCCAGCTGTTCGGACCCGGAGCTGAGCAATGCGGCCCTGATCAATCAGCTTAAGGACTACTTCAACCGGAAGTTCGGCCTGTCTCTGGGGGTGCTGACCGCCCAGGAAGCGGGAAAAGTGCTGCAAGGCCAGGGATGCGCTCACAAGACCATTGAACGCGCCCAGGCCTGCATCCTTTCCCTGGAGAACGCGGTTTACAGCGGACGGGGAGACGCCTGCACCGAACTGAGCGCCGAGGTTTCGCGCCTGGTGAAAGAGATTGAGAGGGAAACCCGATGAAGCGTTTCTGGCTGCTTATCCTATGCTGCGCATGTTTCCTGCCTGGGGCCGTAATGGCCCAGCAACACGCCCGGATCAGCAGCGAGGAGCTGTTTTTCAAGGCCAACCAGGCTTATAAGAATGGGCATTACCAGGCGGCGGTCAAAGGATATCAAGAGCTGGCCTTAAGGGGCGGGGGCGGCGGGCATTTATTCTATAACCTGGGCAACGCCTATTACCGCCTGGGAGAGCTGGGCAGGGCCATTTTGAATTATGAAAGGGCCCGTCTACTCATCCCCAGGGACGCCGACCTGAATTTCAACCTCAATCAAGCCCGCGACCAGACCATTGACCAGGCGGCTGAATCTCCGGGCTTATTGGCCCAGGGCTTTTTCTGGCTGGACAACCTTAACCTGTTCGAGGTTTTCGGGGCTTTCGTCGTAGTGAACGCATTATTTTTCGGGTTTTTGGCCCTTCGTTTGTTCCGCCGTCCCGAGTGGACCTGGTATGTATTGATTGTCTTTGCCATATTCGCCGCCCTGGGGGTTGCCTCCTTGGGGGTCAAATGGCGCCAGGTCGCCGGTGACGACCGGGCGGTGATCGTAGCAAAGCAGGCCAAGGTGCTGGCGGGTCCAGATCCCGGGGACACTTTGATATACCGGGTGCACCAGGGGGCTGTGGTGCATTTTGAGCGTGCGGAAAACAACTGGATCTTGGTAAGCATCGGGCAGGATAAAAGGGGCTGGGTGCGCTCCGGTGAAGTGGAAAAAATCAGGCTTGACCCTCTTCCCAAAAAGGTTGAATCATAAAAACCCATGGTGCCAAAAGGGGCGGCCTTTTCACTCGAACCGGGATTAAACCGGCCAGCCCGCAGAGCTTGGCGTCTTTCGCCGGAGCCTGTCCTTAGCCCCATGGAATGTACCGCAAGGTTATAAAGCACTATGCCTGGAACAACATCTATCTCCACGGCCCGACGCCCTTACTGGCCAGAGTGGTTGAGGGCTGAGCCCGGGTGCACGGGCTTCTCCGCGTTCGGTTCGAATTTCAGTCCGGCTGGACATTACTTGGTTTCTTGAGCCGGTCCCGCGTGGGTGTTTGGCCTTTTTGGGGGAAATAAATTTTTTTGACCGCATGGACACGCGGTTAAACAGCCGGGCCGATCATTCAAACTCAATGCAAAAAGGCTTTCCCCCATGGCCGCTGCAGCCGATGAAGTTAACCCCTTGCCATACCTTGACCGGCCGCAGCTTGACTGCTCCGGAGGCTTGCAAGCCCGGTTCAAAACAGAACTTGAGCACCAGCGGGCCGCTGTCCAGCGGCTCAACCGTGATCCGGTTGAAATCTGCCCGCACCTTGGCCCGGCCTTCCAGAAGCCAGCTTGGTTCAAATCTGGTTTTATACACCTGGAAGCGTTTGTCCACTTTCAATGATGGAGCCAGAAAGTCCAGCCCCTCTAGATAACGGTTCCATTTATCGCCCGGGTCCTGCTGATCCTTCACCAGCCGGGTTACGTTATAAAGCATGAGCAAATGTTTGAAATCCGCTGCCGACGGAGGGCGGATGCATAGCTCCGGGGGCAGCTTGACTTCCAGTTTCTTGTTCAGAGTCGCCACGTGGTAGTCCGCTATCATGGGCCGTTTGATGATCAGTTGCAGATAAGCCGCCGATCCTCCGTACTGCATGCGGGTCTTTCCGGCAAGCAGGATGCGCCCGTCAGGAATATCGGCCCGGGCCAGATAGTTGGCCAGGGCCATGACCTGGAGCGGCGCGGTGCCCAATCCGCGTTTGTTCAGGTTGTCGCTGTAGAAGTTGAAGGCGATCACCGCCTGCAGGCATATGCAGGCCGCTAATCCGCCAAAGGCAAGGCTGTTTGACCAGTTCCTTTCCCGCAGCAGCAGGGGGGTCTGGTCAAGGAGTCTGGCCGCCGGAAACATCAGGGCTATGGCATAAAACTGCTGCATGCGGCCCAATTGATAGCCGTGGAAGAAATCGCGTATAAGAGTGGTGGTCAGCAGCAGATATACCGTATATGCGATGATGAATATCCGCTTTTTACCGCCCAGCAGCGGAAGTCCGCAAAGCCCCGCGAAAAGCAGCAGGGGGTTCAGTTCTCCGGTTTGTGTCCAAAGCCGGTGGGGAACCAGGGGCCATTTCGGAGCCCGCAGCGACAGGGAATGCATGGTGAAGCTTCCCACTTCAAAGTGGGCCATGAAGTCCAGTATCCAGGGCAGGCTCAACAGCAGTATGCACAGGCTGAGCAGGCCCAGGCCCCAGGCGGGTTTATCCCTGAATTGACCGGCGTGCAAGGCGAACAGCCCCAGGCAGGGAATGCAGGCTGCGAAAACAGAGGGCATCCAGAAAAGACCAAGAGAAAATGCACCTGATGCGATCAGGGCGTTCAGCCAGGGGCTGCCCCGGTTTTCCACCAGACGCCAGAAAAAGGCCAGGGCCGGGAGGGTGAGAGCGGCGGAGATAAGTCCAGCGCTGGCCCCCATGGAGAGCCAGAAGGCCCAGTTGGAATGGGGCATGATCAGGATCAGCCCCCCCAGCAGCGAGCCCGTGCGGCCCGCCCCAGAGGCCCTGAGGCTGGCGAAACCTATCCAGGGCAGCAGGATGACGAAGATTATGGGGGTGAAAAGGGTGTAGGCCTTTTGGATGGGCAAGAACCAGGTCAGGGGCCGGGCCAGCACAAAAGCCGAAAATGAGCCGTTGCGCACCGGTTCCCATTCCGTGATGCCCGCATTCCAGAAAGGGTTGTAGTGGATGAAAGGAAGCAGGGTGTGCTCCCAGATGGCGTGGGAATACTGGAAATTGCCATGGTCATTATTGGTCAGGGGAAATTCAAGCCCCAGGGCCTGCAGCCAGACAATCACCAACCCGGCTTGCAGCAGGATCATTGCGGCCACCCCCCAGGCAAACAGACCGCGGTCAAGGCGGGGTCTGCGCCAGCGGAGCAATAGGGCGGCAGCCAGGGCCAGGCCCGCCGCACCGGCGGTCCAAAGCCAGGAACGCTGAACATAGGGCTCGGGGTGGGGGCCATAGACCATGGTGGACCAGAAACGGAACAGGCCGCTGGTGTCGGCGAAATCATCCAGGAGCGTAACCAGGAGCAGAACTCCCGCCGCGAGCATGAGCCTGTAGGGCAGGGCGTCCACCCTTCCGCCAGGCTGGGCTTGACCGCTCTTGGAAGCGGGCCACAGCCGGACAATCCATAGGGCAAGCAGCAGGGCCCACATCCAGGGCAGCAGCCTGCCTCCTTCGTTCAGCCAGGTGAAGGCCCAGCCCGGCAGCAAACGGGAGCCGCCCGCGCCAAAGGCCCAGCCGGGCACCGGCTGCCAGTTTTGCCCAGGCGGTTTCCAATACATCCGCAAAAGGCTGTAGTCACGCTCAAAGCCCCCGGCGGCCCCCTCGGTCTCCTCGGGCGGGGGGCGGTAGGTTATCTGCAAGGGATTGGAACGGCCCAGCCGGGTCTTGACGGCTATGCGGTCAAGCAGCTTGTCGGTGATCAAATGCAGTTCATGCACCGACCACCACAAAGAGCCGTGGGTGCCCCGGTTTTCTATCTTTACCGATTTGGCCGGTTGGGGCGGGAACATGGCGTCAACCGTGCTGGCGGCCATTTGAGGAACCTTTAACTCCGCAATCCGGTTCCAGGCGTTTGCGCCCTTATCCAGGCTCACGCTGAAATCCATGGGGCAGTCCCGCATGCCCGAGGGAGCCGAGTCCAGCACCACCCCATGCACCCGTTGGGCTTCGGGGAGATCGACTTGTATCCAGTCGCCCTTTTTTTTGGCCCGGCCTGTGGTCCAGCGGGTGGACAGTATGCGGTCGTGCAGATACTCCCGGCTGCCCTGGGGATGGGCGCTCACCCGGTATGAAGCTGGCCAGGCGGTCCGGTTCAGACTGGGCATGCGGTGGGTTGCATCCCCCAATTTCAGCTCCGCATCCCCCAGGGTCACCAGGGCCAGGCTGAAGAGCCCGGGCCCGGCCGGAAGCAGATTGGTAACGGCTTTGATGGAAAAGTTTCCGCCCTTGGGATGCAGGGGCATGGGGTCGGCGCGATGAAATCCGACCCTGTCCGCGTGCTGCTCCAGGACCTCGGGCGGCTTGGCCTCTCTATTCAAATAGAGGCTGAAGCGCACCCCGCCATCCCGGGCCTGCAGCAAATAACATCCTGAAACAACGCTCAGTAAAACAGTGGCAATACTTAGAGATAAACGGGTGGATGCTGGGGGGATAAGGGTCAAAACGTGTACCTGTTACTCCGGGTGAAATAACGGATGCCGCCCAACTGATTGGCTGGGTGCCGGTCAACGCTGAAAAAAGTATACCTCAATTGGTGCATTAAACGAAAGCTTGGGGCCGCCCGAGCAACTTCGCGCCAATACTTGCATCCCGCTGCAAAAAGGGAGATTTGATGAGATGGTGATTTCATCCATCCGTTTAAAGATATGATTCTTTGATGCTCTTGGATCGCAAAACCCCGCTTGCTCTTCCGGCCTTGCGCCCGGTAAAATGTTTATCGGCCAAGGCTGGAAAATCTATGGGTTTGGTCTGCACCATCGTAACAGGAGTTGACACAATGCTGATTTCCAAGGTTGAAACATACTTATTGCAGATTCCCTTTCGCGACGCTTTTGATGCCGCCTCCGGGTTCGACAGCCAAAAGACCTGGAATATCATGCTGGTAAAGGTGGTCACCGACGATGGTGTGGTGGGGTGGGGAGAACCGTTCGGGGTGTATCTTTGCCAGGCCACAAAGGCTGTCATCGAATTATATCTGGCTCCTCAATGCATTGGGCGCGATCCGCTGGACCGTCAGACCCTGATGCATGATCTGGCTTATAAAATTCATAACGGGGGCAGAAACGGCCCGCCGGTTTTCGCTTTGTCCGGGATTGAGATTGCGCTGTGGGATATCGCGGCCAAGGTGAAGCAGATGCCTTTATGGAGCCTGCTTGGTCCGGAATCACGCACCAGGCTTCCGGCCTATGCCAGTCTTCGGCCCCTGGGCAACGGCAGGGATGTTGCCCGGGCCGCGCAAAGTGCGTTGCAGGACGGTTATTCGCACATAAAACTCCATGAAAAAACCGAGGAAACCATCGCAGCCGCCAGAGAGGCGGCCGGAGAGGACGCCGCCATAATGGTGGATACCAACTGCGTCTGGTCCAGCCGGCAGGCATTGGCAATGGCCGGGCGTTTTGAGGCCTATGACCTTTTATGGCTCGAAGAACCGGTGTGGCCTCCGGAAGACTATGACGCGCTTGCCGAAGTCCGGCGGGAGGCAAAAATCCCTATTGCGGCAGGTGAAAATATCGGAACCGTCGAGGGCTTCCGTCGCCTTTTGAATGCGGGTGCGGTGGACTATGTACAGCCCAGTATTACAAAGTGCGGCGGCATAGGGGCTTTGACCCGGGTCATTGATATGGCTGGCTCCATGAATATAAAAACAGTTCCGCATTCCTTTTATTTTGGTCCGGGTTTTCTGGCCACAATCCATGTATTGGCATCGGCAAAAGACGATACCTTGCTTGAACGGGTCTATTGCGAACTCGAAGCGGATTTGTATGGCGGCCGGCTCGCGGTATCGGATGGGGTTGCGGCAGTGCCGGATGGGCCGGGCCTGGGGATTGATCCGGACCTTGATGTAATCAAAAGCTACAGGGCCGCATGACAAGCGCGAAAGTTGCCGCCGTATGTTTGATCAGCGCCCTTGTCTTGGACCGCGGGCATTAAGCGCTGATGATTATGCCAAGCACGCTGCGGAGTGTGTTGCTCCATGAAAAAATGCCTGGAGACGTGAATTATGTTTAACCGCGTTTTGTTGACCGGAGCCGATGGCAGCCTGGGCAGGATTTTGCGGGACGGATTGAAAGGAGTGTGGCCGGTGCTCCGCTTATGTCATCGCAGGCCCCTTGGCGATCCCAAGCCCGGCGAGGAGATATGCCTAGCCAATTTTGAGGTCTTTCAGGAGGTTGATGCCATCATGGAAGGGGTTGACGCGGTTTTGCATTTCGGGGCGGCGGCAGAGGAAACCGATTGGGAAAAAATAGAAGCGAGCAACATCCTGGGCACTTATAACATTTTCGAGGCTGCCCGCTGCCAAGGGGTCAAGCGGATAATCTACGCCAGCAGCAGCCACATCACCGGATTTTACCGCCGTGAGCAAACCCTGAGTGGAACGGAACCGCCGAGGCCCGATTCACTCTATGGCGTCAGCAAGGCCTTCAGCGAGGCTCTGGGGAGACATTATGCTGATAAATACGGGGTAGGGGTGATCAACCTGCGCATCGGTACCTGCCGGGAATACCCGGTCAACCGGCGCATGCTCAGCACCTGGCTCAGCCACCGGGATTTTGTTCAGCTGGTCCGGATATGTTTGGAAGCTCCACGGGTTCACTACGAAACCGTGTGGGGGGTGTCGGGCAATGAGCGTTCATGGTGGGATAATCAGGCTGCCTACCGCTTGGGATACCGCCCCAGAGACAACGCCGAGGATTATCTGGACCAGGCCATGGAGGGTGAACGTAAATCACGTGAAGAGGGCCAGCCCCTGACCGGTGTTCCGGCCGGGCCGGAATCGGATGTGGAACGCCTGCTGCAAGGGGGGCACTATTGCGCCATTAATTTCAGCGGCGACCTTGACCGGATAGACTGACAGGCCGGGAATCACGGTCAGGCATGGTTTTGATGCACCTCAATAATGAAAGCCCACCAGGCAAAACCGGCAGGGTGAAACATGGAACCGGGATTGAGATACAAACTGGTTGACGGGTGGGAAAAGCTTCCCAAAGGTTACGCGCACCGGGATGCGGTAGGGGTGGCGGTTGACCAGGATGACCGGGTCTATGTCATCACCCGCTATGATTCCAGAGTGCTTATATTCGAACCGGACGGCAGCTTTGCGGGCTCCTGGGGTGAAGATGTTTTTACTTCCAATACCCACTGCATACGTTTCAGCTTTGGCGGCTCTGTTTTCACCGTGGATGCGGGCGACCATACTGTGCGCAAGTTTTCTCCCGGCGGCAAACTGGAGATGGTGCTGGGCAGGGCCAATGAGCCGTCTGAAACCGGATACAGCCCCGATGGGCTGCCGGACACCTACGCCAAACTGGCCACCATCACCCATGGCGGCCCTCCCTTCAATATGCCCACAGGCGTTGCAATAGCCCCCAATGGGGAAATATATGTTTCAGACGGTTATGGCAATGCCAGAGTGCACCGGTTCGCGCCCGACGGCGGCTTGATCCAGTCCTGGGGGGGGGCCGGCACGGGACCGGGGGAATTCAATCTGCCTCATGACATCTGGGTGGCCCGGGACGGCCGGGTGTTTGTGGCGGACCGGGAAAACGACCGGGTGCAGATATTCAGCCCTGATGGAGAATTCATAGACCAGTGGACCCATTTACAACGGCCGACCGGGCTTTTCATTGATCACGATGAATTGGTGTATGTCTCGGAACTGTGGTGGCGGGTGGGCCAACGCTCATACGCCCAAGGCGCCATTGCCAGGGACCAGCCCGGCAGGGTGAGCGTGTTGGATCTTGAGGGCAATCTCTTGAGCCGATGGGGGGGCGCCGACCGCTGCGCCCCGGGAAACTTCTGCGCTCCCCATGGAATATGCGCGGATTCCAAGGGGGATGTTTATGTGGCTGAGGTGACCTACACCTTTGCCGGCAAAGAGGGGTTGGCGCCGGCAGACTGCCATACTTTACAGAAATTCGCGCGTATCTGAGAGCCGGTTTCAACGCAGCGGTATGCAAGCCGCTGCTGAGTTCGGGCCGGCTCCTTATCCATGCCGGTGATAAAGGCTCAGTCCGTTTTTTCAGCCCACATAGCCGGATATACCTGCCGGGTTTTATCGGTCCCGGTCAGCACCGTTTATTACCCGTAACCCTTATGACACTGGTATTTATTCTTATATGCTGTTGACGCTGCATGTGCTCGTGATCAGAATATATGTAATGAGTATCGGGTAAGCAGCATCAAGCGTTGCCGCATGGTGAAGAGCGTATGTTCTCATACAAAGGAGGCAAGCATTATGTATTGGGGGTGGTTCAAAGGCGGGTGCGCCCTTGGAATTGTGTTTTTATTGGCGGTTTTATTGGTGAAACCAATCGGAGTCTCCACCCAATTCGTGATTTTTGACGGGCTGGTGGCTGATATGGTGGATGACGGGCTGGTGGTGAAAGACAGTAAATCCAAATCAGGCTTCAGCAGCGCTAACGCCTATCTGAACAAGTCAGGCGGTAAGTATGCAAAGTCGGTGGCCAAGCCGTTCAACTACAGTTTTATTTTCGTCTTGGCCATGTTCGTGGGTGGGTTGGCGGCAAAACAGGCCACGAAAAAGGATTCCCTTACCACTGGAACCGTGCCCAACTTTCATAGGGAGCGCTTCGGAGACTCCCCCGGAACCCGCTACTTGCTGGCCTTCGTGGGCGGAATCCTGGTTTTGTTTGGCGCACGCCTTGCCGGCGGCTGCACCAGCGGGCATATGATGAGCGGAATGATGCAGACTGCAATCAGCGGCTATTTTTTCGCGGCCGCGACCTTTGCGGTGGCGGTTCCCGTGGCCCGCTTCATTTACCGGAAGAAATAAGGGGGCTGTGTCATGACAATAATACTGGCAATAGTGATCGGGTTCCTGTTTGGATTCGTGCTGTTCAAGATAGGTGCGGCGGACCCTGACAAAATCGTCGGCATGCTTTGCCTGCGCGACCTGCACCTTATGAAGACCATCTTCACCGGGATTGGCGTAGCGTCCATATTGTTATTTGTGGGTCTGGTGACCGGCGCGATCGCGGTAGGGCATATAAGCGTCAAAACCATGTATTGGGGGGTGATTCCCGGTGGGCTTCTCTTGGGCCTGGGCTGGGCCATGGCCGGTTTTTGCCCCGGCACCGGTGTGGTTGCCGCGGGAAGCGGCCGCAAGGATGCCTGGGTTTTCGTCCTGGGCGGGTTGGTCGGGGCCGCGCTCTACATGCTTGCATATGAAGGTGTGCATGCAACCGGCATACTGAAGCCCATATGGGGCGGCAACGCAACCTTGGTCGCCACGGGCAAGTCCGCGGCCTGGATCGATCAGTCTTGGAGCCCGGTTCTGGCCATTCTGATGGGTGCGGCTATGATCGGGGTGGCAAAGATTATCCCGGACGGCAAATCTTGATGGGTGAGGCATAACCGGATTTGGGTCAACCCCGGCCCCGGCGGCGGGTGGGCCATATTATGCACCGCTGCCGCCCGGATGTACGCACTGGCATTGGAGGGCGCAGTTGCGCGCCCTGTCCGTGCTGTCAGTTTTTTGTCTTCTGATACAGTTTGGCCATGCACCTGCCCACGCAGTCCCGGCAGGTGTCCGGGTCCGGTGCTTCGATGCCCGAGCAATAATCCTCAAACGACTCCTCCCACACCGTATCCATGCGGGGGCATCTTTCCATGAACTCCATATGGCAGACCAGGCGGTCGATTACCTGGCGGTCCAATACATGTTCCGCCCGGCAGGCGTTTTCTTCTGATACATCCAGAGGTAGTTTGAGGACTTTGTTAAGGTAGCGCGACACCACCTGGTGGCGGTGGATTACCTTGGCCGCCACCTCTTCCCCCTTGCTGGTAAGGGTTATGTGGCTGTATGGCTGGTAGTTTATCAGTCCCTTTTCACTCAGGCTGCGCAGGGCGCTGGTAACGGTGCCGCGGGTTATTTTCAGGCGTTCGGCGATGTCCTTGGCCCGGGCAACCCGGTCGGCCTCCTGCAGTTGGGCGATGACTTCCAGATAATCTTCCAGTTGGGTTGTGAGGGCCAAATCCGGCGATGTGTCAATTATCGATCGCTTTTTCATATTCATTCCGGATCGGTTTAATAATTGCTGCCAATAAATATTAACATATTGCGACTTGACTTACCATAAAGTTTGATGTATCTAACATAATATCATTCTTCCAACTAATCGAATGACCTTAAATGGGAAAGGGATTGATCAGTGGCGGACTTAGATGTTTATCAAGCCAGCAGTGAAATTGAGCAAAATCTTTATGCCGATTGGCACCGTGACTGCCTGGTTCTGACGGTTCTTTTGGCTTCAGCGCTTTCGGACAAAGAGATAAAGAAAATCCTGGCCAAACACGGGTACCAAAGTCTGGTCAGCGCCGGGGCTCCCCATCAAAACCTGCAAGCCCTGCATGGGATTTGCCATCAGGACCGGAGGGTGATCGAACATATCAGCCAAAATTTCAACGCCAGATTCAGTAACACCATATTCAAAACCAGGACCTATGGCGAGGAGCGCTTCAGGAAAGAAGCCTATGAAAAGCCTTGGCCGATCCCATATCTTTGGGCGTCTTACAAACACCCCGATAAGCAGATGCGCATGCTGGGCAGAGAGTTGGCCCATGCCGCCGTGCTGAACGGCATGCAAAATAAATCCACCCGGGCGATGCTCGAAGAAAAAACCGGACAGATTAAAAAGCTTTCCGCCCAGACGGCCAAGCTGAATGAGAGGCTGGCCTGTCTGAACAGGGAAAAGGATGCCCTGCAAAAAAAGCTGAGCATAATCCAGGCCCAAAAATCCTGCGCCCCGCCGGCCGCGGCCAGCCAGAAAGAAAATCCGCAAAATGAAATCAAGGAACTAAGTGATCGGCTGACCGAATTGAAACAGGCCCTGAAAGAGCAGATACAGGAAACTGCTGTCTGGCGAAGCCTGGCCCTCGATGATGATGGCCGGAAAAACACCCCGCCTGAACAGGCTGGATGCGGGGCCGGGTTTTGTTGCCCTGATGGGCCGTTTTCCTGTGAGGCCTGTGAACACAAGCCGCCTTGCGGCGGTCCAGGCGCGGCTTTTCTGGAAGGCCGCAAGATCGCCATAATCGGCGGCCTGGAAAGGCTGGAGCCCCAATACAAGGAGGTGATAGAGCGGCTGGGCGGTCAGTGTCTTTTTGATCCGGGGCACACCAAGGCAGGCGGACGCGGTTTCCGCAAAGTGGTGAACAAAGCCGACCTTGTGGTTTGTATTACAGCCATAAACAGCCACGGAGCCATGAAGGTGGTCAAAAAGCACTGCAAGCTTTGCCGCAAGCCCTTCTGCCCCTTAAAGGGAACCAGCGTCGGTTCGCTTAAAAACCTGCTAAACGAGTATGTCACCCGGAATCATGTGCCGCCCTTGTTTGAATCTGCAAATTGAAAGGCAGGCGGCCCCAAGATTCCGGGTAAAATGCCTTGACCCTAGGGCGCATGGTTTTTGCGGAATGCTCTTTATATGGGAGACCATGTTGTCACCATCAGCTTGATAAGGAGCTATTGGTATTGCAGCCTGAAACAGGGGCATATCAAATCTCATAAGAGACCAGGCTGTTACGCATTGGTGTATAATTCCATAATCAGCAGCGGTCACAATGGCAGCGTGCCAGATGGCCGCGCTTCAGGTGTGAAGGTGTGGACAGGGGAATTGCCCCTGCTTTAAGGGCGCAGTCCATAATTGGCTGGAAAATGCGCCAAAAGATTTGTAATCTTTATCCCCAAACTAGGGCAACAGCTCAACCTGCGGTAACATCAGCGCATTCGAGGCGTTTCATTTGTTCCGGCAAATCACGGGTGGTTAAATGACAACGATCCTGGAAATAGCCAGGCTGGCCAACGTTTCCTGCTCCACGGTGTCCCGGGCCCTTAACGGCCGTAAAGGGGTTGGCGGCGCGGTGCGCAACAAGATCATCAAACTCGCCCAGGAGCTGGAATATTATCCCAACTCCACGGCCCGGGCCCTGGTCAGCAAAAGGGTCGGCGTTATTGGCCTGATCATTCCCCGCACCAGTGAATACACCTTCAGCAGCCCGTACTATTCCCACATGCTGCTGGGCATAAGCGCCGTTGCCACCCAAAAGGGGTATCAGATAATGCTGGTGATAAATGAGCAAAAAAGCTATGCAGCCTTTTATCACCGCCGCCTGGTGGACGGCATTTTGGTGGTGGGAAACCACTTTGACGACGAAAAAGTTTTCGAACTTACCGACCGCGCTATTCCCAGCGTGGTGGTGCCCGGCTTCATCGAGGACTCCCCCCGGAATCCTCTGAGCATAACTGGCGAAAATTACAGCTCTAATTACCAGGCGGTAAGTCATCTTATCGGGCTGAACCACCGGCGCATCGCCTACATCCTGGGCAGACCCAACTCCAAATACAGTGTGGAACGCTACGATGCCTACCGGGATGCCCTGAAAGACCACGGCATTGAGTTAAGAGAAGAATACATAGCGTACAGCGATTTTTCCATGGCGGACGGCTACCGCATCATGGGTGAGTTGCTGGACCTGCCCCAGCCGCCAACGGCCGTGCTTTTCGTGAATGATTCCATCAGCATTGGGGGTTTGGACCAGATAAAGGCCCGAAAGCTGAGAATACCGGACCAATTATCCGTCGTGGTGACCTGCGCTTCGGATATGCTGTCCCGCTTTGACCCTCCCCTGACCGTGGTAGAAGTGCCGGTGGTGGCCTTGGGCCGTACCGCCGCCGAAACTTTGATTCACCTGGTGGAAACGGGCTCCCCGCCCGAGGAAAGTTGCTCATGGCCCTCGACTTTTATAGTCAAAGCCTCGACCGGCCCCTGCCCCCAGCCCTGATCGGATTCCAAACCGTTACCATTAGTTTTGCGTGGGATTATTCTCACTAATCCGGCATGTTACTCTATGGACCCTGCACCCGGTCCAAGGCTGGGAGGGTTTTCGCTTGACTTCACGCAAACGTTTGTGCTCTATTATTTTCACTTAAAGCCAAGTATATTTCAGGGCTTTATGACGATAAGGCGCTTATGACTGGCTGGATGGCAACTCCGGCCATAACAGTTCAAATAAACCCCGGATTACAGTTTGGGGAGAGTGTTGGAGATGCAGGAAAGTATTACTTTGACCGTTTTACGCAAACGTTTGAGTAACGGCGGGCCAACTCTCAATCTAACATCACAAACCAGGATAATTTGAAATGGAAAAATTCACGCTTCCCAGCAATAAAGTGATTATCACGGCGGCTCAGACCGGAGCCATGTCCTCCAAGAGCATGAATCCCAACGTACCAGAGCAGCCGGACGAAATCGCCGCCTCGGCCTATGACTGCTACAACGAAGGCGCGGCCATCTGCCATATCCACGCCAGGGGGCCGGAAGGCAAACCCAGCGCTGACACGGCCATTTACCAGGACATACATGACCGCATCCGGGCCAAATGCAACATGATCATCCAGGACTCCACCGGGGGCGGCCCCAACCTTAGCCAGGAAGAGCGCATACAGTGCCTCAAGACCGGACCGGAAATGGCCTCCTTGAACATGGGGTCATTGATGAGAGTGGGCGGGCCATACAAAGGCACCGCATGGTCCAACATGCCTGAAGAAATCGATCATTTTGTAAAAGAGATGGCCAAATACAACGTCAAGCCGGAGATGGAGGTGTTCAACCACGCCATGCTGGTGGATGTCCGCCGGGTCATCAAAGCGGGCCTGGTGTCCAAACCCTATTACGTCAACATCGTTTTGGGCATGAAATACCAGGGAGCCGAGCCGGCCACTGCGGACACTCTTTACTCCATTATCAAGAGCCTGCCCCAAGACACCATCTTCAACTGCACCGGGGTGGGCGCCATGCAAACCCCCATAGCGGTGCTGGCCATGCTCCTGGGCGGCTGCGTTCGGGTGGGCATGGAGGACAACATATATTACGCCAAGGGCCAGCTGGCCAAAAGCAATGCCCAGCTTGTGGCCCGGGTAGTGCGCATAGCCCGGGAACTGGGCAAGGAGCCTGCCACCCCGGAAGAAGCCAGAGCCTATTTCGGCCTGGCCCAACTTGAGAAATAAAGGGGCGCAAAACATCATGGAAATCAAAGATATCAAGAAAATCGCCGTGGTGGGCATGGGAACCATGGGGCCGGGAATCGCCCAGGTCCTGGCCCATGGGGGCTATGAGATAGCGGGATATGATCTGGATAAGGATATCTATCCGCTTTCCCGCCAGGTCATGAAAAACAACCTGGGCATCCTCATCGAAGCCGGCATGGCCCAGCCCGAGGATATGGAGCAGACTCTGGACAGGGTCAAGCTGGTGGATTCGCTGGAAGAAGCGGTTGACGGCGCTCAGATCATAGTGGAGGCGGTGAGTGAAAAAAGGCCGGTGAAAAAGGCGGTGTACGAACAGGTGCACGAGGCTGCCGATCCCCAGGCCATGATTTGGAGCAATACTTCCACCTTGAACATATACGACCTCATGGTGCCCGAACGCCTGCCCCGGACGCTGATCGTGCACTGGTTCGCGCCTCCCCAGGTGCTGCCTTTGGTGGAGGTGGTCCAGGGCGAGCACAGCCTGCCCGATATGGTCTCCCTGGCCATGGAACTGCTTGAGAAGCTGAATAAAAAGCCGGTGCTGATCAAAAAATACGTACCCGGTTTCATAATCAACCGCCTGCTGCGTATTTTGGGCCGGGAAACCTACTTTTTGCTGGACAACGGCTATGTAACCCCAGAGGACCTGGACATGGCGGTGAAAGCCAGCATAGCCCCCCGGATGATGGTGCTCGGTTTGGCCCAGCGCTACGACTTCACCGGTCTGGATCTGACCTATGCCAATCTGCACAATGAGGATTTCGTGGACGCGCCGGAAGACAGCGAGCCCGAATTCGTGGTGTCCCGGGTCAAGAAGAACCACCTGGGGGTGAAGACCGGCATCGGGGTCTATGATTACCGCGACCGCGACAAGGCGGATGTCATCAGGGACAGAGATTATTATCTGCTGCAGGTTGTAAAGAACCTGCAGTTTTGTTTGGAGAAAAAGCGTTTGTTCTAATATTGGGCCTCATGCCGCGGCCGGAAAGCCCGGCTGCGGCGGGCGCCGGCTTATAGCGCCCGGCCTTGGCCGGGAAAGCTTGGATGGCTGGCATATAACTGGCGAGATCGGGAAAACGGGGCAAACCCCAGGGCTGGTTTACTAAAGCTGAGAACTGTCTTTTGCCCAATATATTACCACTTAAGGGTATTGGAGGAATGATTATGAGAAGCCTTTTGTTAAGAATCTTGCTGGTAAGCGTTCTCCTTATAACCTTTGGCGTGGCCGCGCCAGCCTTTGCGGAATATCCGGAAAAACCCGTGAAGCTTCTGATCCCCTATGCCGGGGGCGGCACTACTGACGTCTGCGCCCGGATGCTTGCCAATCTGGTCAAGGACGATTTCCCCAAGTCCGTGGTGGCGGTGAACCGTCCCGGCGGCGGCGGTGTGCTGATGCACGAACTCTTGGGCCAGGCCAAGCCGGACGGCTACACCCTGGGGGTGGTTTCCACCGGCGTTCTGACCCGCACCCCGTTCTTGCGCAAGGTCAAGTACGACTCTGAAAAAGACTTCACCTATATCCTGCTGTTCGCCCTGTGGCAGTACGGTCTGGTGGTCCAGGCAGACAGCCCCTGGAAAACCCTGGGCGAATTTTTGGATTATGCCAAGAAAAACCCCGGCAAGGTGACCTATTCCACCGCCGGAACCGGTTCGGCCCAGTATCTGGCCATGGAGTACCTGGCCCAGAAAGAAAACATCAAGTGGACCCATATTCCTTATAAAGGCGGCATAAAGGCGGTTACCGCTCTATTGGGCGGACACGTAACCGCCTGCGCCCAGGCCGTGGAATGGAAGCCTTATGTGGAATCCGGCCAACTGCGCCTGCTGGCCGTGCTGGGCGCGGAACGCATTCCGGCCTTCCCCGAGGTCAAAACCTTGCGGGAGCTGGGCTACGATTACGCGGTGATCTCCGGCCCCGGCATCGCCGGTCCGGCCGGTATGGACCCCAAGGTGGCCGACTATATTGCCAAGTCCTTCATCAAGGCCGCCAAGGACAAGGAATTTTTGGATCTGCTGGATAAGCTGAAGATGCTGTCCTACTTCATGGACGGAAAGCAATTCTCCGAATACGTTAAGAGTGAAATTCCCAAAAAGAAGAAGCTTGTGGAGAGCCTGGGCCTTAGCTACAAAAAATAATGAGACATAGAAGCGGCCGTGGAGGAGCCGACTCCCCGGCCGCTTCCGATAGCTAAAGGGTTCTTTGTCATGGCAAAAGTTAATAACGACATCCTGGCCAGCTTCATAATGCTGGCCTACGCGCTGTTCCATATCTTTTATTTGACGCCCGACCAGGTCGAACTGCACCAACACGACACCACGCTGGCCCTTTCTCCCCGGTTTTTTTGCTACATCACCGCCGCTCTGCTGGCCGGCCTGTCGACGATTCTGGTTTTTTTGAGCTTCAGAAAAAAGAGCCAGATGGGCGCCGTCAGGGAGTCGGCCACCTCATGGCAGCCCCTGATGAGGGGACTGTTTTCCACTGCTATTGCCTGCATTTATGTTCTTCTGGCCAGCGTAATCGGCTTTTTTGTCAGCACCGCTTTGGCCATGATCGTTTTTTTGATCTATTTCGGAGTAAGGAACTGGGCGGGCATTCTGGTATTTCTCGTCGTTGTGTTGGGATTCATTTACCTGCTTTTCATAGAAGCATTGAAAGTGGTTATGCCGGATGGCCTCTTATTCTGAATCACACGGTCATAAGCCAGGAGAACCATCATGGATAATTTGATTGCCGCCTTTGACATGTTTTTCCAGCTTCATGTCATTGCCGGCATAGGTTTAGGGGTCTTTTTGGGCATAGTACTGGGTTCAATCCCGGGGCTCACCGCAACCATGGCCATAGCCCTGATCATCCCCATGACCTTCCACATGGACCCGGTGGTTTCGGTGGGCCTTTTAGTGGGCGCCTATAAAGGAGGCACCTACGGAGGTTCCATTCCCGCTATTTTATTGAACACCCCGGGCACCCCGGCCGCATCCGCCACCCTTTTGGACGGATTTGAACTGGCCAAAATGGGCCAATCGCTTAAGGCCCTCAAAGCCGCCATATATTCTTCGGTCATAGGGGACACCCTGAGCGACATGGTGTTGATACTGGTGGCGCCCCCTCTGGCTTTGATCGCCCTGAAAATGGGTCCGCCGGAGATGGCCGCGCTGATTTTTCTGTCGCTGCTGATCATCACCACGGTCTCCGGCGAGTCCATGATCAAAGGTCTCATCGTGGGGGCCATCGGGCTGATGGTGGGAACCATAGGCCTGGACGCGGTTACAGCAGTCCGCCGTTTCGGCTTCGGCTTTCCCGAGCTGGACGAGGGTATTTCATTGATTCCCATGCTGATAGGTTTGTTCGCCGTGTCGGAGTTTCTGGTCAACACAGAATCCGTGGGCATCGGCAAGGCCGTGCAGTTCTTTGCCCGTTCCACCAAAAGGGAGGACAACCGGGTCAGCCTCAAAGAGTTCAAAACCTGCATACGCCCCATTCTGCTCTCCACCGGCATAGGAACCCTTTTGGGCTCCATTCCGGGTATCGGGCCATCCATCGCGGCCTTTGCAGGCTATGCCCAGGCCAAAAAGACCTCCAAGCACCCGGAAAAATTCGGCAAGGGAGCCCTGGAAGGGGTGGTGGCGGCCGAGGCCGGCAACAACGCGGTGTGCGGAGCCAACCTGATTCCCCTGTTGACTCTGGGTATTCCGGGCGACATCGGAGCCGCAGTTCTTTTGGGCGCTTTCATGATCCAGGGCCTCCACCCCGGTCCCATGCTTTTCAAACAGAATATCGTTACGGTTTACGCCATCTTCATGGCCCTCATGATGGCCAACGTGTTCAACTTCATTCTGGGCATGATCTACATCAAGTTCGCCAGCAAGGTGGTCCTGATACCCAAAGGCTATATTTTCCCGGCGGTTTTGGCCTTCTGCTTCTTCGGGGCTTACGGCTTCAACCAGAGCCTGTTCGATGTCTGGGTGGTCATCATCTTCGGGCTGCTGGGCTATCTGCTCAAGCGCAACGGGTTCCCCCTGGCCCCGCTTTTGATAGCTTTCATGCTGGAGCCGATCCTGGAAGGTTCCTTCAGGCAGAGCTTGCTGATGTCAGGCGGATCTCTGGCCATCTTCGCCACCCGCCCCATCTCGGCCATTTTTTTGGCTTTGGCGGTTCTGGGCATAGCCTGGATAGCCATCGGGTCATTGCGCAGGAAAAGGGTGCATAAGTCCCATGAATCATCCAAACAATAGGTGCAGCCCAAACGCCTGGGCCGGGCGCGTCAAGCGGGCGGCCAAAAGGTAAAGCATGTCTGAAATTGCCGTAATAGGAGTGGGCCAATCGGCCTTTGTGCGCAGCTATCCCGGCTCCATCCGCGAACTTGCCTTCGAGGCCTACGCGGAGGCCATGGCCGATGCCGGGACCCAAAACAGCGATATAGATGCGACGGTTATATGCTCTGCGCCGGAGTACGACAAACAGCGCTCTCCCGCCGGGGTCATCACCGAATATTGCGGGCTGAATCCGCAGCCCACTTTTTATGTGGAGACTCTGTGTTCCAGTTCCTCCACCGGACTCAAGCTGGCCTATTCCCTGGTGGCCAGCGGGTTGCACCAATGCGTGATGGTCATCGGCTTTCAGAAGATGAGCGAGATAAGCAGCGCCGAAAGCCAGGAGCGCATGGGGCGCGGGGCGGATATCCAATGGGAGAGCCCTTTCGGCACCATGATGCCGGCTTATTACGCCATGCACGCCCAAAGCTATATGCACGCCTTTGGGGCCAGCCATGAGGACTTGGCCCTGATCAGGGTCAAAGCCGCCACCTACGGAAAGATCAATGAAAAGGCGGTGTACCGCAAGGGGGTGGAACTGGAGCAGTGTATGGAGGCCGATCCGGTGTCCAGGCCGCTTAAGGTGTTCGATTGCTGCGCCAACGCCGACGGAAGCTCCTGCCTGATCGTGGCGAACCGGAAACGCGCCCGGGAGCTGGGGATTGCCAAGCCCGTCTGGATAAGGGGCATCGGCGCTGCCACGGCGTCCATCAACATGACCGGCCGCACCGGGTACAGCGGCCTGGCCGTGGCCCGGGAAGCCGCCCGCCAGGCCTACGCCATGGCCGGGGTCGGCCCCAATGAGATCGACCTGGCCGAGGTGCACGATTGCTTCACCATAGCCGAAATGATGGCCTATGAGGACCTGGGATTCGCCGAGCGGGGCCGGGGGCCGGAGCTGATCCGCGCCAAACAAACCTACCGGGAAGGCTCCATACCGGTGAATGTGGACGGAGGGCTGTTGTCCAAGGGCCATCCCATCGGGGCCACCGGTGGCAGCCAGATCCGCACCGTGGTGTTGCAGCTTCGGGGCGAGGCCGGGGAAATGCAGGTCAAGGACGCCGGCCTGGGCCTGGTGCACAACATCGGCGGTGTGGGCCTTTACGGCAACGTCACCATTTTCGGCAGGTGAGATATGCCAAGACAAGAGATGGACACCCGGTTTGAAAAATTCGGCGCTGTGAGTTTCACCGCCACCACCAAGGTGAACGATTTTGTTGATCACCTGGAAAAGGGCCGGGTGGCCGGCACCAGATGCTCCAAATGCGGGCGGAAATTTTTCCCGCCCCGGGCTGATTGCTACAACTGCCCCGGTGAACCGGTGGAGTGGTTTACGGTGGAAGGCCCCGGCAAACTCGAGGCCTTCAGCGAGTTGAGGTATGCGCCCATGGGATTCGGCGACGACCTGCCTTATACCATAGCCGTGCTTGCTTACAGCGGTTTCAAGCTGTTCGGCCGCATAGAAGGCGCGGCCTTCGAGGAGCTGCAAACCGGCATGGAGATGGAGGCCAAGGTTAAGCGCCTGAAAAACGGTCAACTGACCTATGTCTTTGAAAGGGCCTGAGCCCAAACCAGCACCTATAACCACGGCCCGCCCGCAGAACCGCCCGCCGCTAAACCTGTTGTGGAGTCTACAGGCTTATCATATCTTGCTCCGCCCCAGCCTCAAGCTGTTGGTCACCACCGTGATGGAGCTAAGCGCCATGGCGCCCGCGGCCATGGCAGGATGCAGTTCGCGTATGAATCCGGGCAGGAAGGTCAGGGGGAACAGGGCTCCTGCAGCCACCGGCACCAGGATAAGATTATAGAAAAAGGCCCAGAACAGGTTTTGTTTTATGGTGCGCATGGTGGCCCGGCTGAGCCGGACCGCCTTGGCCACGCCATTCAACTCGCCGCCCACCAAGGTTATATCCCCGGCTTCCAGCGCCACTTCCGTGCCCCCGCCCATGGCGATGCCCACATCGGCCCGGGCCAGAGCCGGCGCGTCATTGAGCCCGTCACCCACCATAGCCACTCCCGGCCCCTGTGTCTGGGCCTGGCGCACGGCTTCTTCTTTGTTCTCCGGCAGGATGCCCGCCACCACTTCCGTTATGCCGACCCTGTCAGCCACGGCCCGGGCGGCGAGCCGGTTGTCTCCGGTGAGCATCACCGGCTTTAGCCCCATGCCGATAAGTTCACCGACCGCCTGGGAAGCACCGGTTTTCTCCTGATCGGCCACGGCCATCAGCCCCGCCGGTTTTCCGTCCAGCGCGGCCAGCATCACGGTTTTGCCCTGGGCGGCCAGGGCTTGCACCTGTTGCTCGATTTCGCCGCTTAGAGGCCCGTCTTCTGCGAACCACTCCGGCCTGCCCACTTTCACCAACCGGCCGTTCACCTTGGCCTCAAGTCCCAGACCGCGCATGGCTCTGAAGGATTCCGGCTGGGTAAGTTCCAGTCCGCGCTCTTTGGCCCCGCTCACCACGGCTTGGGCTATGGGGTGCTCGCTGCCGCTTTCGGCGGAAGCGGCCAAGGCCAGCGCCTCATCACCCGCCCCATTGAGAGCCGTCCAATCGGTGAGCACCGGTTTGCCCTGGGTGATGGTGCCGGTTTTGTCCAGCATCACGGTGTGCAGGTTCTGGGCGGTTTCCAATACTTCGGAATTCTTGAATAAAATCCCCTCGCTGGCCCCCTTGCCTATGCCCACCATCACCGCGGTGGGGGTGGCCAGACCCAGGGCGCAAGGGCAGGCGATGACCAGCACGGCCACCAAGCGTATCAGCGCCGGTACGAACTCTCCGCCCAGCGTCCACCACAGGGCAAAGGTGATAAGCGCAATGGCGATTATCACCGGTACGAACACCGCCGCCACCTTGTCGGCCAGGCGCTGCACCGCCGGGCGGGAGGACTGGGCCGCCCGCACCAGGCGGATTATGCGGGCCAGGGCGGTATCCGAACCCACTCCGCTGGCCTGCACCTTGATCAGCCCTTCCTGATTGACCGTGGCTCCAAAAACCTTGTCACCCGGAGATTTGTCCACCGGGATGGATTCCCCGGTGAGCATGGATTCATCAACCGCCGAATGGCCTTCTTGCACCACGCCGTCCACCGGAATGGATTGGCCGGGCTTGACCAGCACCAGCTGGCCGGTCAAGACCGCGCTGGCCGGCACTTCGCGCTCGCCCATTTCGTCAACAATCACAGCGGTTTTGGGTGAAAGGTCCATCAGCGTGCGGATGGCGGCCGAGGCCTGGCCCTTGGCCCGGGCCTCCAAGAGTTTGCCCACCTTGATCAGGGTGATGATCATGGCGGAGGTTTCAAAATACACATGCCCGCTCAGGCCCGGAACCACGATCAGAACAAGGGAATATGCGTAGGCCACGCTGGCGCCCAGGGCTACCAGCACGTCCATGTTAGCCGTGCCGGAGCGCAGCGCCTTGTACCCGCCGGTGTAAAACCCCCAGCCGGTGTAGAACTGCACCGGGGTGGCCAGAAGCAGAAACAGCCAGTTCACCCAGGCTGCATGGGACCAGGCTCCCAAGAGCGCAAAGTCCCGGCTCATGCTGATGATGAACAGCGGCACCGTAAAGGCCAGCCCCACGGCCAAGGCCTTGCGGTTTGCATCCAGTTCCGCCTGGCGGGCCTTTTGCTCCTCGTCTTCCAGGCTGCCTTCACCGTCCGAAGGAATCACCAGGGTGAATCCGGCCTTGGCCACGGCTGCGGCCATGTCGGCAAGGCTGGCCTGGCTGGGATCATACTCGATCCTGGCGGATTCACTGGCGAAGCTGACCTCGGCCTCTTTCACTCCGGGAACTTTTTTCTTCAGAACCCGCTGCACATTGGCCGCGCAGTTTGTGCAGGTCATGCCCACCACGCTTAATTCGGCGCTGGCGGACTCCTTGGGCACCACCAGGGTGAAGCCGATCTTTTCCGCCGCCGCGGCCAAATCGGCATAGCTCACCTGTTCGGGGTCAAAATCGACTTCAGCCGATTCACTGGCGAAATTGACCTGGGCGCGGCTTACCCCGGGCACTTTTTTATTGAGAGTGCGTTCCAGGTTGGCCGCGCAGTTGGCGCAGGTCATACCCACCACCGGCAATTGGGCGCTCTTGTTTGCCATATCAGTATCCCGCCCGTCTACTCCTGGGCCGGGTATCCGGCATCCTTGATGGCGGCCGCAATCTGTTCCCAAGTAGCAGGCTCATCCCAGGTGAAGGTGACGTTTTTGGAATCGGGATCTCCCTCCACCTTGGTAACGCCGGGAATTTCACCGGCTTCGTTTTTTACGGCCATTACGCAATGTCCGCAGCTTATGTTGGGTATATGTACTGTTTTTTCAGACATGAGCTTCCTCCAGGATTAAAATGCTGCAGCCGCTTTTGCCGCAGCTATTTAAAGAGTAAATCTGCTACAGACCTATTGCCATGCGTTCTTGCATGTTTTATTTTCCGCGGGGCTGGAGCCGCTAGTGGCTTTTATTTATAATGGGCTGGGATTAGATTTTAGTTTAAAGGCTCCCGGGGATAGTTTGAAATGTCCACACAATCCGATCCGCCGATGAAAAGGCCCGATTGCTTCAAGTGCCGCTATCTATCCATAACCTGGCAAAAAAATAGGGGTTATGCTTGCCGGGCCATGGGGTTCAAATCCAAGATCATACCTTCATTGGAAGTATTCCGGGCCTCGGGCAAACAATGTCAGGTGTTTTCGCCCAAGCCGCCTAAAGGACAGGGTTAGTCCCGTTTCCCCCCCCACGCTTTAAGGCTGTTTTTTTATGAGGCCGAACCTGCCT
This sequence comes from Desulfarculaceae bacterium, assembly GCA_963675675.1. Classification (GTDB taxonomy): domain Bacteria; phylum Desulfobacterota; class Desulfarculia; order Desulfarculales; family Desulfarculaceae; genus Dethiosulfatarculus. The sequence continues at coordinate 2,775,301 of OY776512.1, read as the reverse complement.
TACGCCGGACAGTCTGCAATCCTGACGGCTGCGTCCTCCCGCTCCGAGTTCAGCAAGACTCTCAGGCCCGGCGCTAATGCCGCCAAGCTTTTGGGCAATGCTGCATACGCAATAAGATTGCGCCCTAAGCCTTGATGGGACCGCAGCTATCCGGGTCAAACTTCCGGGTTTGAACCAGGCAAAGCAGCGCCTTATTGGCAAGGAGATAATGCCATACCGGAGTTGTCGGTTTGAGGTGATGCCAAATTGAGAGTGAAGTGGTACATACCCAGAAGCAATTATCAACGGTTTAGGGGCGCAAGGTTGCCGCTGCGGATGTGAGTATAACGATGCAAGCATATGTGAATTTCGGATTGTTTTTACTGTTGGGCTTGGCGGGTGGTTTTATAGGGTCCAAATTGAAGATGCCCGGGGCAACCCTCATGGGAGCCATGCTGGCGGTCATCCTTTTTAAGGTGTTCGCCTTTAAAGTGTTCGCCCACGGTGACTTTCAGGTGCCTAAATCGATTCCCTTTTTCATACAGATAACCATTGGGGTAATGGTGGGGCTCAACTACAGTCTGGAGATGGGGCGCCAGCTGGCCAGCCTGGCGCTGCCCATATTGGCATCCACCCTGATTTTGGTCTTGGTGGGCCTGGGAATTGGGGTGATTTTTGCAAAAATGGGTTTAATGAATATTCCCACCGCTTATTTAAGCACCAGCCCCGGGGGCATGACCGCCCTGATTTCCATGGCCCTAGAGGCCGATGCCAATGGGACGGTGGTGGCGGCGTTTCACTTCTTCCGTGTGGTGTTGATCATAATCACCGCACCGTTTGTATACCAGGCCCTGCGCTGGTGGCTGTCCCGGCACGGGATGTAAGGACGACAGCAAAAATACGAGTCCCGCCCCGAAAAACTCTTGGCGTTTCGCTTCGCAGGGTTGCCAGCTTTGGGGGAGCGCTTGGGTGCATCTCCCGCATCCCCCCGCCCCACGATAGCCATATTGGTCATTACATGGTTAATACGGCCTGGTCTGTCAGTGAGCTCAGTTTACCCAGTCCCTCACTTTCAAAGCAACTAATAACCCGGCAGCCATCACCGTTTTGCACCCCGCCCACATGCCGCCCAAACCCCCCGTTCTCGTCCCGGATTGCTTTCCCGGGCTGAATACGTCTCTGCTGGTCGTTGGTTATAACATAAGTTATTACGCAGTTGCTATTCAGTTAGTACTTTGGTTGTATGCCCCCCCCCCCAGTCTAACGGTTTGACCCTGACATGGCGGACTACGAGACAGCCTCCTGCATTTTATCGGCATATACTGCGAACACCGGGTCCGAGGGTATGCCGAAACGGGTGTATTTATCATCAGCAGGCCGGGGCAAACCGCTAACTATGAATTCACTGGGTTTATTAAAAGCCTCACTGGCAGCAAGCCAGGTTTCAACCAGGGCGATGCGCTGGCTTTCGCTGGAACGGCGCCAGATGGCTGTAACCTTGGGTTCGAAAAATCGGTTGCTGAAAATGATCAAAAAACGCCCGCCGGGTTTGAGCACCCGGCCAACCTCTTTGAACACCGCGATGGGGTCGGTCAGATACTCCACGCTGACAATGTTGTTGACTTGATCAAAGCTGGCTGAATCCAGGGGCAGAACCGGGTTTTGGTTCAAATCCTGCACCAGTCGACTGTCCAGAATGGGGTTTTGGGCCAGTTCCCTTGGGTTAAGGCCCAAACCGGCCATATGGTCCGGTTTGATGTCCGGTGGAATATGGGAATCCCAAGAAGCCATCAAATCCAGCATGCGGCCGCCCGGGCTGGGAGTCAGGGCTTTGATGATTTTTTCCACGGCTTCAAGCGCGGTGGAGTCCAGGTGCTGGACAAAGCGGTCACGCTCATAAAACAGGGAATCATCCTGTTCATCAAGGCGCGTAAATTCCTGGGGTATGGGTGCGCAGGGATGATCGTATCCCGCATGCCGCAGGCTAAGCAGAGAGCGGTTCATAAACAGCACCTCCGCGCAACTGGGCATGCGGCCATAAAAAACCGGGCGGCCATCCTGTTGCTTGTTCTATCAGGCTGTTGAAAAAATGTTCTTTTGGCCCAGATACTGCGTTGGCCGTGATTTTCGAATGCTCATATATTATCGTATATACTGGGCTTATCAAATCGCGTCCGCCTTGTCTTTGAAGCAAGATATGGCTTTGAGAGCACCCTGCTATATTATTGGAATCATATCCACCGTTGCCTGAGCCAGTCCGGAGAGTGAGGTGGGATTTTTTCTTTCCATAAGCCTGGATTTGACCCTTGAGCGTACAAATGATAGTTTTCTGATTGGGTGCCGTATGCTGCACCCCTGGGTGTATTATTCATAATTATGAAGTTTGGTCAATATAAAAATGCATTATAAAGCATTTGAGTATTGAATATAATGCATTATAAGGCAAGGCATTTGCTTTGAAGTGCCTTGAAGATCGGCATAATTGGATCAGTCTGTGGATGCAAAAAAAGATCCTGACATATCCGTAAACGGAATCGGGGGGCGCATCCGGCAGCTGAGGGGTTCTGACACCCAGGCTCAGTTTGCCGGACGGACCGGCATACCCAAAAACACCTTGGGCCGCTATGAAAGGGGGGAGATGGTTCCGGGCGGAGACGCCATCGCCCTGATCTGCAAGAGGACCGGCGCTGACCCCGCCTGGCTCTTGCTGGGTCCGGCTCCGGCGGGGGGCATGGCCGGGGGAGAGTCCCTATCTGGGCATGAACCGGATCAGAGCTCCGGCCCGGGCGGCCAAGGTGCGGAAAGCGTCACCCAGATGCTTGCGGCTTTGCTCACGGAGATTCGGGCCGTGCGCGATGAACTGCGCGGCCTTTCCATCCAATTGGACCCGACAGAGAAGGCAAGAAAAACCGGGCAGTTGGTTTCCGTGATCGGTTTGGCCCAATGCGGCATCAAGGGCTGGGAGATGCGTTCCTCCACCGGCCTGCATGCGGAGGCTCCGGCGGATATTGCCGGGGTGGAGGGCAGCTTCGGGGTGATTGCGGTGGGGGACAGCATGTGCCCGGCTGGCATAGAGCCCGGCTTTTTGTGCCTGTGCAGCCCGGAGACCGAACCCCGGTTCGGAGATGTGGTGTATGTGGAACGCAAGGACCATTATGCGGCCATCAAGCTCTACGGCAGCGAGGTGACTGAAAACGGGACGGTCTTTTTGCAGCTGCAAGGCTGGCTGCCGCCCGACCCCGATGATCCGGCCAAACCCCAGAAGCCATATGTGGATAATATAGCCAAATCGGCAATTTCACGCGTGGTGACCGTGGTTTACGTCAAAAGGCGGCTATGAGGCTGTGCGGGTGATCCCTTAGGGTTGCCATGAGCGCGGCATTCATCCGGCCCCCGGGGTCCAGGTGCAGGCCCTGCGGTTTGTTTGCAGCCAAACGGTTTTTATATCTGATTGGTCAGCCTGCCTTGCCCGGAGCCGGGCGCTTGGCTTTCAGGTCTCGTTTATGACATAAATGGTCACGGTGCCGCTCACCTGATTGGCCACCACCAAAAGCGGTTCCCGGGTGGGGCTGTGCTTGGCTGGTATCACCAATAAACCGTTGGGCCCCAGATCACCTGCGGCCCGGCTTTTGGCGTCTTCTTCAAAATTGCGGTTGTTGACATATACCAAAAACTTAGGTGTCTTAGGCTGGGTTATGTCATAGATCATAACTCCGCCCATTTGCTCCAGCCCGATAAAGGCGTAGGTCTTGCCCGACAACTGGATCAGGGCCAAGCCCTTGGGCTCCACCCCCATCTCACTGCTGCGCACATCAAATTCGCTGGTGCGGCTTCCAGAGTTGAAGTATTTGGAATATCCCTTCGCGGTGATCTGTTCGAACTGTCCGCCGCTGTCCCAAACCAGGTTGCCCTTCAGATCCCATATGCTGAAAGAACGCCCCCCGAAGGCCACCACGCGCTCCATCTCGCCATCATTGTCCAGGTCGGACAGGTCCCTGACCAGCTTCAGGCGCCCCAAGGCGCCGTTGTTGCGCATGGCCTGTGCGTTGAACTTTACCGCCGAGTCCTCAAAAGGCACCTGCCCCAAGCGGACGGCGTCATTCCAGGCTCGGTAATTCCGGGGCATGCCTTCATTGGCCGTAACCAGATAGGTGGCGCCGCCGGCCTGATACTGTGCAATGCCATGGGGCATGTAGCTGCTGAATATAGGCCATGAAATCAGGTTTATGGAACGGTCCCGGTCGCTGGCGTCCATGACGAAGCGGCTGCCCTCCCAGTCCTTCAGCCCCAGGGGAATCAGCTTGACGACCTTGGCCTCAAGAATGTCAACCACCGCGATGGTATTGTTCTCCTGACAGGTTACATAAGCCCACAGGGAATCCGGGCTGACCGTGATGAATTCGGGTTCCAGATCCTGGCTTACCGTGGCCGAGACGTGTGATATGCGCACCCCATCCAAGATCAGGTCACAGCGCAAATCGTCAAAAGAGCGGAAATCCGCTTGATGTGCTATGGGATGTCTGACACCGCAGGTGAGGTCCACCACGGTTATGGAGCCTTCGGGGTCCACCCGGTAATCCTGATCCGGCACCCCTTCGTTGGCAACCAGGACATAATCGCCATCCGGCACAAAGCGGACCATGGTGGGCCAGGGGCCGGCTTCGGCTTGACTGAGCAAGATGCCGTTGGAGTCGAAGAAATAGATATGCCCGTTTTTTTGCGGGTTTTTGTTTATGACCGCCACCGCCAGTACGCCGCTGTGAAAATCAAGGCCGCCTGCCCGCAGCCCATAAACCCGCAGATCCAGTTCGGCGGCTTTCCGAGGTTTGGAAATATCGGAAATATCCAGGATATCCACTTTGCCGCTTGCCCCGTTGAGCACGAACAGCCGTTTGGTGGCGGGATCATAAGCCGATATTTCCGCGGCATTTTGATCATACAGGCCGGAAAAGTACATACCGGCCCGGAATAACCGGATGCCGGCATTTGCCTGGGTATTAACCAGCGCCATGAGTGCCAAAGCCAAAAATAAGATTTTGAGAACCCGCATCCCCTGTCTCCTTTTGCGGTGGGGCCCGCATTTTATTTAGACGGCTGGCAAACTGGATAATTACCACTAACCCATGATTATACGGTGAGAGCCAAAAGGGGAAAGCCGAAAATGCGCCTCTGGATTTTTTTTCGGCAGGTAAGCGAAAAAACAAAGTTTTCAAGGCTTGTTTCTTTTGTGCCCAAGCCCAAGCGGTGTTAGTATTTTTATATTGGGGGTCAACTGGGGACTGAGATTTGGCCCCAGGGCAATATTTACACCGAGGTTTTGACTGGTGTTTTGCAATTTGAGGCTTGCACAGCGTCTATTAATCAGCCATATCGTCATTGTTTTAATATGCTTTCTATCCGTGGGCGCGTATTGGATATATCAAGAATATAGCCAGTTTAAGACAGAATCTTCTCAGCTGCGCGCCGCTTTTACCGAAAGCCAAAACAATTTGGTGCAGGCGGAAGTGGAAAAGGCGGCAGGCTATATTGAATTCACCAAAATCCAGCTGTTGGACCGTTTGAAGAGCTTGCTCAAAGAAAGGGTGGAGCTGGCCCATTCAATTGCGGAGATCATAGTAAGGCACCCCAGGAGCAATACCGCGGTACGGGAAATCAAAGCTGCGATCCGTGATACTCTCGGCGAATTATGCTTTTTTGAAGGAAGCGGTTACTTTTTTGTTTCTGACGGCAAGAACGGGTTCACAAGGCTGAAGACCAACCAGGCAAAAGCCGACGCCCGGGCAGGCTCTCAGCATGATGAGGTCGGGGCCGCACTTGACCGGGAGCTGCGCAGGATTGCCGCTGAGGGGGGGCAAGGATATATCAGATTTTCTTTGAACAGAGACGCCAAGCCGGGCGGCGGGCAGGCTGAAATCGCATATGTCAAACGGTTTGAACCAGCAGGCTGGATCATCGGGGCCGGGGTCAATCTGGACGAGTGGGAAAAGAGCGCAAAAGAACAGATCATCGCCGGGTTGTCATCGGTGATTTTCAATAAAGAAGGCTACTTGTTCGCCGGCACCTATGAGGGGGTGTCCCTGTTGGGCCCTGCTAAGGGCAAAAACATGATCAATCAAACCGACCTCGACGGCAAATATATAGTGCGGGAATTGATAGCCGCCGCCAAACGGGGCGGCGGTTTTGTGCAATATGTGATGCCTGACCTGGGCGGCAACCGGCAGGCTGACAAGATGAGTTATGTAATGGGTGTGCCGGATTGGGGGTGGTATGTCGGCGGCGGTTACTACATGTCGGAAATTGAGACGGAGATTGCCGGCCGTCAATCTGAGCTGGGGCGGCAGATCCGCAACCGCATCATTTTCATAGTCAGTTTTGTTTTGGCTCTTTCTTTGGCCGCTGTTTTGATTTCCCGTATTTTGACCAGGAGGCTGGTTCAAGAGCTGGATGTGTTCAAACGCTTCTTTCAGCAGGCAGCCGAGACGGACCAGCCGGTGGCCCTGCAGTCACTCAACATACCGGAGTTCATAGAGTTAGCCCAGGCTGCCAATGTGATGATACACAAGCGCCAAAAGGCCAAGCTGGAAAAGGAGCAGATCGAGGATCAGCTGCTGCAATCCCAAAAAATGGAAGCGGTGGGAACCCTGGCTGGAGGCGTCGCCCATGATTTCAATAACCTGTTGGCCATAATCAGCGGTTATACCGAACTGGCCATTAACAACTCGGTGCAGGGAGTGTCCAGCAGTTACGAACTGGAGCAGGTGCAAAAGGCCGCCATGCGGGGCAAAGACTTGGTGCGCCAGATACTGACCTTCAGCCATCATACCGAGCCCGACCTGAAGCCTATGAACATCAATCATGTGGTCAGCCTCACCGTAAAAATTCTGGAGCGTATCCTGCCCAAAATGATCACCATTGATGTGAGCATTCAGCCCGATGTGTGGCCTATCATGGGGGACGCCAACCAGGTTGAGCAGGTGCTGTTGAACTTGGGCGGCAATGCAAAGGACGCCATGCCCGAAGGCGGGCGGCTGGTCATAGAGACTATGAACCTTGAGCTTGGTTCAGACATTGTGAAAACCCAGCCGGAAGCCCAACCCGGGAAATATGTGCTGCTCAGAGTGGCTGATAACGGGGTGGGCATGGATGAGGAAACCCAAAAACATGTGTTCGAGCCTTTTTTCACCACCAAGGAAGTGGGCAAAGGCACCGGTTTGGGCTTAAGCACCGTGTTTGGCATAGTCAAGGCGCATGGAGGCCATTTGTCCTGCAACAGCCAACCCGGCCGGGGCATGGAGATAAATATATACTGGCCCGCCGCCCCTCTGAGCGAGACAGAAACTGAATACAGCACCCCCTTGGCGGATATGGCAAAGGGCAACGAAAGCATCATGATCGTTGATGACGAAGCCGGGATCAGGGATGTGAGCCAGCGTATATTCAGCATGGCGGGATATTCGGTGGTTGTGGCTGACAGCGGTGAGGCGGCCTTGGAGATTTACCGCAAGCGCCAAAAACAGGTTTCCCTGGTTATTTTGGATCTGGGCATGCCGGGCATGGGCGGATACCGCTGTCTGGAGGAATTAAAGGAACTGGACCCGGACATCAAGGTGGTCGTGGCCAGCGGCTATTCCCAGGACCGGGAAGTGCATAGTGCACTGAACCGGGGCGCCGTTGCCTTTGTGCCCAAACCCTACACAGCGGGCGAGATATTGCGCACGGTCAGAGCCGTATTGGATAACGGCCAAAAGTAGCCTGGCTCAGCCGCCGAACTCTTCAATCCCCCCGTGTTTGCGTAAAAGCCCGCGAAGCTGGTGATAGGTGAGGCCCAGCTGGCTGGCCGCCTGTTTTTGGTTAAAGCGGCAGTTCTTCAACGCCTGCCTGATTAAATCCCGCTCATATTCCGCCACGGCATCCTTAAAGTCCATATCGGTGTTCATAGCCGGTGCGGGAGCCGGTTTCTTTTCTGGGGGCTTTTGCGATGGGAGGTTGGCCGCGCTCTGATCCCTGGCGGGGTTTGGGGCTTGGCCTTGAAGCGGCATTGCGGCCTGGGCGGGCTCCATGGGGGCGAAAGGATCGAAGACCAATTCACTGATAACATCATCGGAGCTTTTGTACACCGCCCTTTCGATGACATTTTTCAGCTCCCGCACATTTCCGGGCCAGGCATATTGGATAAGGGCGTCTTCGGCTTCCTCGCTGAGCTGGGGGAATCCGGACCGCCCCAGTTCCGACTGCATGCCGGCGGCGAAATGGTTTGCCAACAGCAATATATCCTGTTCCCGCTCCCGCAGTGGAGGCACCCGCAACACCTCAAAGGCCAGGCGGTCCAAGAGGTCGCCCAAAAAGCGGCCCGAGCTCACTTCCTCTTTCAGGTTTTTGTTGGTGGCCCCGATTAGGCGGACATTCACCTTCACCGGTTTGCTCCCGCCCACCCGCTCAAAAACCCCGTATTCCACCACCCGCAGAAGCTTTTCCTGCACATTGAGAGGCATATTGCCCAGCTCATCCAGAAACAGGGTTCCGGGATGGGCCGCCTCGAAACGGCCGTGGCGCAGTTTGGCCGCCCCGGTAAAAGCGCCGGGTTCATAGCCAAACAGTTCCGACTCAATCAAGGTGGCCGGCAGCGCGGCGCAGTTCAGGGTCACCAAAGGCGCCTGCCAGCGCGGGGACAAAAAGTGCAGCCTTTGGGCGGCAAGTTCCTTGCCGGTGCCCCGCTCCCCTATGATCAGGACGGGGCGATCCACCTTGCTGGTCAGGCTCAACAGCTCCATGAAATTCAAAAAGGCTTCGGACTGTCCCAGGGCCTCCGGTGGAGATGTTCCATTATTGGCCATTTTGAGCTCCCGTGCGGTTTAGTTGGTCAATTTGACTAAAACATAGCATAAGCAACCCATGCCGAATATACAAGTTAAGATGACACATTTATTTAACTATTTGAAATAAAAGCATGAATAAAAATATTTCAATTTTGGCCCACCCTTTGCTTTAGCACTGGACCAGATGATTAATTAGCAAACCTAAGCTATAAATAGGTGATCAAATCACAACGGAGGTACAAAATGGGCATCTTCAGCAGAATGCGTGATATCATAAGCTCGAACATAAATGTAATGCTCGACCGGGCCGAAGACCCTGAAAAGCTTATCCGCCTGATGATCCAAGAGATGGAAGACACCCTGGTGGAGGTCAAGGCCTCTTGCGCCGGAGCCATCGCTGAAGCCAAAAAGGTGGAACGCGAACTGAACTTCATCACCGACAAGGGCAACGAATGGGGCGCCCGGGCTCAGAAGGCGGTCGACCAGGGGCATGAGGATCTTGCCCGCCAGGCTTTGACCGAAAAGAAGCGCTACTTGAGCCGGGCCAATCATTTGGAGGCTGAGTTGGCGGAATGCACCATGGTGGTGGAACGCTACCAGGATGACATCCAGCAACTGGAAGACAAACTGGCTTCGGTGAGGGAAAAGCAGCGTACTCTGATTCAGCGCCATATCCAGGCCAAGCACAAACGCCGGGCCCAAGAGGATATGCGCCGGGCCGACTCCAGCGAGGTACTGACCCGCTTTGCGATCTTTGAGAACCGGGTTGAACGCATGGAGGCCGAGGCGGACATGGTGAATTTCGGCAAGCGTCCTACTTTGGATGATGAGTTTGAGCGCTTGGAGAGGGATGAGGAGATCGAGGCAGAGCTTAAGGCCATGCAGCAAAGGGCCCGCTCTGGTGGTGACGCCAACCAGGACGGGGGCAAGTAAGTCTCGTTTGAGAGGTGACCGTGCATGTAATTGCTGTAACCTTTAGTTTCATAGTACTGGTTCTCTTAATACTGGGCGGGTTGGCAATGGGGATTTTTAAGATGATCACAAACAAACGGGGGACTTCGACCCGCAGCCAAGAGGACATTGAAGAAGCACGCTTGATGCAGGAACTTCACAAAAAAATGATGCGCATGGAAGAGCGTATCGAAGCTTTGGAGACCATCCTGCTGGAAGAGGATAGAAAGGAAGACCTGTCATGATGAGATGCGGCTCACAAAGGGACAGAAAAAACAGAGGCTCCCGCCGCTTCAGCAGAATGGGCAGCCGCATGGACGAATTCGTCAACTATCATGCGAAACCTCACCAGGGCGCCTGGCAAAAGGTTCAGAGCTGGCGGCACAACCGGATGGCCGGCCTCTACCGCTCCAGAAATGGAGCCATCTTTGGGGTTTGCCGGGGGGTGGCCGAATACTTTGATCTTTCCACCGGGTGGATTCGTTTCTTTACGGTATTGGCCTTCATCCTGACCGGTTTCTGGCCGGTGGGCTTTTTGTACCTGGTCATGGCCTTGATCATGAAACCGGCTCCGGTGATTACTCCCATGAACGAGGCCGAGGAAGAGTTTTATGACTCTTACGCGGATTCCAGGCGTAACGCCCTGAACCGGCTGAACCATACCTTCGACGGTTTGGAGCGCCGCCTGCAGCGCATCGAAGATACCGTGACTTCGCGTGAATTCCAATGGCAGACCCGGACAGACGGGTAATCTGCCTTAGTCTTAATTCTTATAGCATCACGCTACAAAAGCTGAACCGGCCCGCAATCATGGCGGGCCGGTTTTTTTGTCTTAAAGGCCGGCTCCCGAACGCCACCCAGACCAAAAGGGAAGGGTCCTCCGGCTTTGTTATGGCGCCCGGTTGGCAGGCCGCGCACCGCCCTCAGGCATGCAAAACCCGGACTCCATGCCGGTGCTGCATTCCCGTCCAGAGTCCAGGCGGACGATCATATAGGGCAAACCTTGGCCTAGGCTCTGAACGAGGCCTCGGCCTGGGAGAGCCCTTTTTGCCAGCGCTTCATCTCCGCCGGGCTGGCCTTGCCCTGGGCCGCCTTGGCGGCCAGGGCCATGAGCTCTTGGCTCAATAAGGCCAGACGGGCCGAAAGCTCGGCCGAGTCGGACACCGGAAGCGCCGCCGCCCGCGCCGCCGCCGGGATGGCCGCTGCGGCGGGCAGAGCCACACCGGGCTCGATCTGCAAGGTTTCCTGCCACTGGGGCACATAGAACTGCGCCTGGCTGAAACGGCGCTTGGCCGCCTTCATGAATTCGAAGGTGGCGGTTTCCTCACCATGGGTCAGAAACACCTGCAGCTCGGGATGCACCAGGGGGCCCAGCCATGCCAGCAATTCGTCCGCATCGGCATGGGCGCTGAAACCGCCTATGGTGTGAATGGTGGCCCGCACCGCCACTTCCTCGCGGAATATGCGCACGCTGCTGGCGCCGTCCACCAGCTTGCGGCCGGTGCTGCCTTGGGCCTGGAAGCCCACAATCACTACATGGGTGCTGGGCTGCCACAGGTTATGCTTGAGGTGGTGTTTGATGCGTCCGGCGTTGCACATTCCTGCTCCGGCCATGATCACATGGGGCCCGGGCTTGTTGTTCAGGTCCATGGATTCTTCGGTGCTCAAGCTGAATTTGAGATTGGGGAAGTTCAGGGGGGTGTCGCCCTGATCCAGGACGGCCTTGGTTTCTTCGTCAAAAAACTCGGGATGCTTGCGGAAAATCTCCGTGGCCTTGATGGCCAGGGGCGAATCCAGGTAAACCTCCATGTCCTGGGGCAGGCGTCCCTCCCGGGTGGCCTTGGCCAAGGTGAATATTATTTCCTGGGTGCGTTCCACCGCAAATACCGGAATAAGCACCTTGCCGCCTTCGGAGTAGGCTTGATTGACCACCTCGATCAATTCGGTCTGGCTGTCTTCCAAAGATTTGTGCAGCCGGTTGCCATAGGTGGTTTCCATGAAGACCGCATCGGGTTTGGGGGTGGATTCCGCGTCCGGCACAATAAGCTGGCCGGGCCTGCCCAGGTCTCCCGAAAAAGTCACGGTGTGGGGCTTGTCGCCGTTACGGCTGGTGATATATAGGCTGGCCGCGCCCAGGATATGGCCGGCGATGTAGAAACAGACCTCGACCCCGGGCAGTATATCGGGATGGCAGGACGCTTCCACCGGCGAAAGCAGGGTGATGGCCTGATCGGCATCCTTGCTGTCATACAGGGACTCCACAGGTTTTCTGAGCTGGCGCTTGTTCCTGCGGGTCTGCCAACGGGCCTCCATCTCCTGAATGTGGGCCGAATCCTGCCACAGGATTTTCAAAAGCTCACAGGTGGCCACGGTGGCATACACCGGTCCTTTGTAGCCCAGGCGCACCAGGCGGGGAACCAGACCGGAATGATCTATATGGGCATGGGTTATGAAAATTGCTTTTATTTTTTCGGGCTCATACAGCTCCAGGTCCCAGTTGCGTTCCTCCAGCTGCCGCCCGCCTTGATACATTCCGCAATCAACCAAAAAAGCGTTGCCGTCTTCCAATTCGACCTTGTAGCAGGAGCCGGTGACTGTGCGTGCGGCGCCCAAACAGGTGATCTGCATATGATTACTCCCTGATAGAGATGATTGTTCGATTATGCGTTGCGCCCTTAATTTATTAAACCGCAAGGTTTGCATTATAATGGCATGGGTTAGTGTGCGATTACCAATGATTAATTGCAGCAAAGTACGGCGGATGCAGCCCGGTCCGGATTTTGAGCACGCTTGAACTGTTGTGCGGATGACTCAACAATAGATTACAAACAGGTTGTTTTTCTCAAAATAAATGCGCTATGGACTTATCATCTGTTTGAAAAAAGCCTAAAATTGAAAGGCGCAACCGTTTTGCTATCCCTGGGAGGTTTTCATGCTGGTTAAAAAGTTTTATGTGCTGGCTGCGGGTTTGGTGTTGTTGTCCTTTCTGGCCGGGGCTCTGCCTGCGGCGGCAGCCAAGCCAAACCAGATCAATGTATGCCAGTCCATTTCAGCCGTTGAACTTGCCCAACTTTATAGAAAGAAGCTGCTGCCCAACCAGGATGAGGGGGGCTGCTATTGGAGCCTGAGGCCAAAGGGCATGGCATACCTGCATATCGGGCTTTACAAACTGCGCCGGGAGTTGCGCAAGTATTTCAGCGAAAAGCTTCCCGGCCAGGTGAAGCTGGTTGAGATCAATGATTTGGGCGACCGGGGGCTTATGACCGTCAGTGAAGGCAGCCTGGGCGTGGTCGTGATCAAAAAGGGCGAATACGTCTTAAAAAGCGCGGTGACTTTTTTGGATATCGCACCGGGCAGCGAAAAGCACAAGCTGTTGTGGAAGATATACAAACGCATCCTGGCCAAACTTGACGGGTAGGCTGCGGCCCAAATAGCTTAAAGAACAATTTGAACGGCGGGCGGTTGGCGGCAATCGCCCGCTTTTTATGTGATAGTTAATCGCCCTCCTTGCCCTCCAAAGGGCGGCCCAATGGCGTTTTCGGGCTTTCACCCCGTCATGGCGGCTGATCCTGTCTTTTGAGTCCGCATGCAATTGTCTGTAAATATTATATAAAAATTTTATTTATGCTCATTTGATCATAATTTCTTGCAAATTAGCGGTATCGAACTATACATATTAGTAGATTAACGGGAGGCATGAATTGGTGAGACCACGCATAAACCGGATAGTGAGGGGGGCGCCGCCGGCAAGATATTTCAAACCCAGGGGGATTCCGCTGCAAAGCCTGCGGGAAACCATTTTGCCCATGGAGGGATTTGAGGCCCTGCGCCTGGCCGACACCGAGGGGCTCAGCCAGGAAGAGGCCGCGCAGCATATGGGGATTTCCCGGCACACCTTTGGCCGGGTGCTGAACCAGGCCCGTCAGGCGGTGTCCCAGGCCCTGGTGCTGGGCTGGGCATTACGCATCGAAGGCGGCGATTACTGCATGGCGGAGGAAGCAACTATCCCCAAAAGCGCGGCGGATGGCGCCATGGGCCCAAGCCCGGCATCCGGCGCGGACGTGCATATTGGCGGGCTAGCGGCCGGGAAGATCGCCATAAGCTGCGAAGGGCGCACCCTCGCGGATCTGGTGGACACCCGTTTCGGCCGGGCGGCCGGATTCCTGCTGGTGGATGCGGATGGCCAGAAATACGAATTCATAGAAAACGAACAAAACCGGGACCGCGCCCAGGGAGCCGGCATTGCAACGGCGGAGCTGATGGCCGGTTGCGGCGCGGCCATTGTGCTCACGGGCTATGTGGGGCCCAAGGCTTTCAGGGCGCTTGACGGCGCGGGCATAAAGGTGATTCAAAACCTGGACGGACTTAGGGCGGATGAAGCCCTGGAGCGTTACAACCAAGGGGATCTGGAGTTTGCCAGCTCCCCCAACCGATAGGCGGAACAAAATGAATATAGCGGTGGCCAGCGGGAAAGGCGGAACCGGCAAGACCACGGTCTGTGCAGCCTTGGCCGCGATATGGCCCGATCCGGTTCAACTGATTGATTTGGATGTGGAGGAACCGAACCTGCATCTGTTTTTGCGGCCCGAGCTGGACTCGGTACAAAAGGCGCATATTGAGGTTCCCCTGGTGGATGAGGAAAAATGCACCTATTGCGGGGCCTGCTCCGAACTGTGCCAGTTCAAGGCGATCACCGTGCTGGCCGAGGTGGTGCTCACCTTTCCCGAGATGTGCCACGGCTGCGGAGGCTGCATGGAGGTCTGCCCGGAGGATGCCGTAACCTGGACCCGGCGCGAGCTCGGCCAAATTGAAAGCGGCAGCTATCAGAAAAGCAGCTTTCATATGGGCCGGCTGCGGGTGGGCGAGGCCATGTCGCCTCCTTTAATCGGCCAAGTCCTGCGGGCCGCCGGGGTGGGCCGCAACAGGTCCAAGGGCGATGTGATCATGGACTGCCCTCCCGGGGTGAGCTGTCCGGCGGTGGCCGCCGTGATGGAAAGCGATGTGATCCTGTTGGTGAGCGAGCCCACTCCGTTTGGCATGTATGACTTCAAGCTGGCCTATGAGGCCTTCACGCCTCTCAATAAACCCATGGCGGCGGTGATCAACCGGGCCGGCCTGGGTGATGGCGAGCTGGAAAAGTATTGTCTGGAGCATGACATACACATATTGGCCCAGATTCCTTTTGAACGCCGGGCGGCGGAGGCCTATGCCGAGGGCAAACTGATCAGCCAGGCAACCCCCGGGCTGCACAAGGTGTTTGAAGATTTGGCCGCGCAAATAAAGAGCTGGGGGAAAAGGGAACTGGAGGCCAAAAATGGCTGAAATACTGTTCATCAGCGGCAAGGGCGGCACCGGCAAGACCTCCATAACGGCGGCCATGGTTCACTTGGCGGATAATCCCGTGATATGCGATCTGGATGTGGACGCGCCGGACCTGCACCTGATTTTGCGGCCGGAGCTAATACAGCAGACCGAGTTTTACTCGGGCAATGAGGCGATAATAGATCCCGACAAATGCAGCGCCTGCGGCACCTGCCATGAGATGTGCAAATACGATGCGGTGTATGAAGCGGACGGGGTCTATGCCATAAACCCGCTCAACTGCGAGGGCTGCAAGGTATGCGTGCATTTCTGTCCCGAACAGGCCATCGACTTTCCCGAACGGCACTGCGGCACCTGGTATATCTCCCGGACCCGTATGGGGACCATGGTGCATGCCCAGCTTTTTCCGGGACAGGAGAACTCGGGGCGTCTGGTGGCGCTGCTTCGCCAGCAGGCCCGCGAACTGGCCGAGGCGGAAAACAAACAGATGATTATCAGCGACGGTCCTCCCGGCATCGGCTGTCCGGTGATCAGCTCGCTGAGCGGAACCGATTATGTGGTGGCGGTCACAGAGCCCACTCCATCGGGACTGCATGACCTGGAGCGGGTGTTGGAGCTTTGCGGGCATTTCAAGGTGCCCGCCGGCATCATCATTAATAAGTGCGACCTCAGTGAGCAGACCAGCCGCCGCATAGAGGAACTGACCCTGAGCCCTGACCTTGACCTATTGGCCAAACTGCCCTTCAGCCGTGAAGTCACGGAAGCCATGCTGCAGGCTAAGGCGGTGAACGAGCTGGGTTCGTCCCCCCTGGATGAGGAGCTCAAGCGGGCCTGGAGCAAGATCATGCGCAAGGTTGAACTGATGGCAGCAGCCTGAACCCGGTGTTATATTTATTGATATAAGGGAGACCAAATGCCTATATACGAAGTAAAGTGCGCCGCCTGCGGTGCGGAATCGGAAATATTGGTGACCAGCAGCGATGCCAAGCTGATCTGCCCTTCCTGTGGCGCAGACGGGGCGGAAAAGATGATGTCGGCCTCCAGCTCGCTTACCGGCAGGAACGCACAGGGACTTCCCGGGCCCGGCGACCACACTTGCTGCGGCTCCGCTCCCGGCACGGGAAGCTGCGCTGGACCGGGCTCTTGCTGCGGCAAGGCCTGAAAGGCAAAAAGCCATGGGCGATAAACCGCCTGAAAATCCTGCCGGCGGCACTCCACCGGAGCACATCCTCAAGTCTCTGGCCATTGGAGTGATTGCGGTGGACCCGCAGATGCGCATCACCTTTTTGAACCACGCCGGTTCGCAGGTGGCGGGCATCAAAGCGGAAAAGGCCCTGGGCATGCCCTGCTGCGATGTGTTCAAGTCTTCGTTGTGCGATGGGGAGTGCCCCATCCAGGCCGCCTTCCAGACCCGGGAAAACCAGTACAACCGGGATGCGGTCTTTATCCGCCAGGACGGGCGTTCGGTGGTGCCGGTGAAGCTGTCCGCTTCACCGGTCATAGACCAGAACGGCGAGATTCAGGCCGGGGTCATGACCGTACAGGGCTATGGCCTCAGCAAGATGATGGACCAGGACAAGGGCTATGAGTGGCAGGACTTCAAAGGCAAAAGCCCCCAGGTGAAAAGACTTTTTGAAGTGCTCAAGGTGGTTGCGCCCAGCGACGCCACCTTGCTCATAGAAGGCCCCACCGGCACCGGCAAGGATTTGTTGAGCAATATAATCCACCAAAACAGCCCCCGGGCCCGAAAACCCCTGATAAAGGTGAACTGTGCGGCTCTGCCCGAAAACCTCTTGGAATCCGAGATGTTCGGCTATGTCAAAGGCGCATTCACCGGAGCGGAAAAGAATAAACCCGGCCGTTTTCAGCTGGCTGACGGCGGCACCATATTCCTGGACGAGATAAGCGAGATGCCCCTGGCTTTGCAGGCCAAGCTTTTGCGGGTGTTGGAAGACCAGGAATTCTATCCTTTGGGGGGTAGCACCACCACCAGGGTGGATGTGCGCATCCTGGCCGCCTGCAACAAGCCCCTGGCAGAGCAGGTTAAGGCTGGGCATTTCCGCGAGGACCTATATTACCGCCTCAACGTAATACGGGTCTACATACCTCCTTTGAGCGAGCGCATCCAGGACATCCCCGAGCTTATCCGCAGCTTCATACAAAAAAAGAATGTGGAGCGGGGCACCTATATTTGCAAACTGTCCCAGGGGGCTTGGGATTATATGCTTAACCATGATTACCCGGGCAATGTGCGCGAGCTGGAAAACATTCTGGAGCACGCCTGTCTTTTGTGCCAAGGTGATGTAATAAAAGAAAAACACCTGCCCTGGGCGGTCAGGGACTCCAACACCAACTCCGCCCCTCCCGCCGCCAAATCGTCCAGCCATGAGCGGGAGGTGCTCTTGCAGGCTCTGGAGCAGGCGGACTGGCGCAGGGCTCAGGCCGCCAAGGCGTTGGGCATGGACCGCACCACCTTGTGGCGCAAAATGAAACGGCTGGGTATTGAAGCGCCCGCCTAGTGCTGCATGATGCAGCAACATGTTGCACGCGTTGCAGATGATGCAAACACAGCTAACTATCTAAAAACATAAATCAATTTTTAGTTCTTTCCATTGATATGTTGCATAATGTATTGCAACGTCAAAAAAGCAACATAGCAATCGGTCCCGTAATACCCTGTAATTATACGCAAAAAATTTTTTTCACAAATGGCACGCTCTCTGCTTTGAAAACGGCTGACGGATAAGTGCATCAGTCAGGAGCAGAAATGACAGCGCCGAATTGGCGGCATAAATTGGCTTTCAAATTCACGGTATGGGCGGGGAGTGCATTGCTGGTGCTCACCACCGCCGCCGCCGTGGCGGCCAGCCATGCCCTGGAGCCTTACTCAGTGGGCCAGGTGCTGGTTTATGTTCTGCTCTTCGGATTGGTTATCACCGCTATATTGGGCAGCATGACCCATATCCTTCTGAACCGCCCGCTCAATACCTTGCTGGGAGCGGCAGGGCGCATATCCCATGGCGATTATGATCAGCCCTTGGATTATAAATCCAATGATGAGATCGGCAGACTGGCCCTGGCCATCGAGCAGATCCGGCTCAGCGTGAAGGAGAAAACCCGGGCGCTGCTGGAAAGCCGTCAGCAGTATCAGACCCTTTTTGAACGGGTTCCCTGCTACATCTCGGTGCAGGACCGGGATTTCAAGCTGGTGGCGGTCAACGAGATGTTTGAGCGGGATTTCGGGGCCAAGATCGGCGAGTACTGTTATTCCTGTTACAAGGGCCTTGAGCACAAATGCATCAACTGCGCGGTGGAAAAAAGCTTTGTCGACGCAAAGGTTCATTCATCCGAAGAAAGCGTCACCGATGCCGACGGCAGCAAGCGCCATATCCTCAACCTGACTTCGCCCATCTTTGACGCCAAGGGGGATATCGTGGCGGTGATGGAGATGGGCACCGATATCACCCAGGTCCGCCGCCTGGAGGACGAGCTTATCCGCAGCGAGGAAAAATACCGCCTGTTCTTCAATAATGATCCCAATTCCATCTTCGTGTTTGACCGCGCCAACCATGAGATTCTGGACGCCAACCACCGCGCGCTCAGCGCATTTGGCTTTAGCCGGGAAGAGCTTATGGGGCGCTCGTTCAATGAGCTTTTAGACCCGTCCGAAAGGGAGCGCTTCCAATCCATGCTGGGCAACAGCGGGGTGCTGCTGCCCCGGCTCCAGATGATAGCCCAGGACGGGGGCCGCCGCATGGTGAACCTGGGGACGTCATTCGGCGAGCATATGGGGCGCAAGGCGGTGATCGCCGCCGCCGCCGATATCAGCGAGATCCTGCAAGCCGAAGAACAGCTGGTGCAGGCCGCCAAGATGGCCACCCTGGGCGAGATGAGCGCCGGCATAGCCCATGAGCTGAACCAGCCTCTCACCGTGCTGGCCACCAGCGCCCGGATATTGCACAAGCAGGCCAAAAGAGACCAATGCCAAAAGGACATTGTGTATGAGGTGGCCGACGCGGTGGGCGAGCAAGTGGAGCGCGCCACCCGGATCATAAACCATCTGAGGGAGTTTGGACGCAAAAGCAAGATAGAAAAGACCCGGATGGACCTTCTGGCACCGGTGCGCGGCGTGTTCCAGCTCATGGGCGAGCAGCTCAGGGTGCATAACATCAAGGTGAAGCTGGATGTCCCTCAGAGCCTGGACCCGGTATGGGGGGATCAGAACCGCCTGGAGCAGGTGTTTGTAAACCTGGTGCTAAACGCCAGGGACGGAATAGAGGAACTGCGCCAGGCCAAGCCGGATCATGAAGGCCTTATATACATCCAGGCCGGCAGCGAGGGGGACCATGTCTGGGTGCGCATCAGCGACAATGGGGCCGGAATGCCCGAGTCCTTGCAAAGGCGCATTTTCGAGCCCTTTTTCACCACCAAGGAGGTGGGCAAGGGCACCGGTCTGGGGCTCAGCATATCCTTCGGCATTGTGCGCGACTACGGCGGAAACATAGAGGTGGAAAGCCGGCCCGGCGCGGGGGCCAGCTTCACCGTGAGCCTGCCCCGGGCGGGGGAGGAAGCATGATGCCTCCGGCCCTTGACGATTGCAGAAGCCTGCTGCTCATTGATGATGAGCCCGCCATCCGCCGGATGATGTCCCTGGATCTAAGCTCGGACGGCTATGAAGTGATCTGCGCCGAAGACGGGGAGCGCGGCATTGGCCTGTTTGAGTCCCACAAGCCGGATCTGGTGGTTACCGATCTCAAGATGCCCGGTAAGGACGGCATTGAGGTACTGAAGCACATCAAGCAAAAATCGCCTGAAACAGAGGTGATCGTGATCACCGGACACGGTGATCTGGACCTGGCCATAAAGGCCCTGCAGCTTCGGGCCAGCGATTTTATCACCAAGCCCATAAACGGAGCCGCCTTGGAGGTGGCCCTGGACCGGGCGGCGGAAAGGCTGCGCCTGAACCGGAAGCTGCGTTCCTATACCGAAGAGCTTGAGCAAAAGGTGGAAGAAGCCACCCGGAAGGCCTTGGCAGCCCAGCAGCTGGCCGTGGTTGGGCAGACTGTGGCCGGGCTGGTTCATTCATTAAAAAACATGCTCAGCGGTCTTCGGGGCGGGCTTTATCTGGTGGAGCAGCACCAAAAAAGCGGCGACCCCGGGCAGCTGGACAGCGGGATTGCCATGCTGGGCCGCAATCTGGAACGGGTGAAAAGTCTGGCCAGCAACCTGCTTTCAGTCTCCAAACCCCGTGAGCCGGAGCTTATTGAGATTGCCGCCGCCGAACTTATTGAAGACGCCCTGGAGTGCGCCCGGCAAGAAGCCGAAAACAAGGGCGTGCGCCTTTTGCATGACCCCCCTCCGGCCGGAGCCAGCCTGCGCCTGGACCGGGCCATGATCCTGGACGCCCTGGACAACCTCATCCTGAATGCCATAGACGCTGCATCGGAAGTCCAGCATGGCGCCGTAAACGTAAGCTTGGAGCTGGGCCGAAAAGAAGCCGTTTTTGTGATCCGGGACAACGGCCCCGGGCTCAGCCCTGAAGCCGAAGAACATATATTCGAGATTTTTTACAGCTCCAAGGGCGCTCAGGGCACCGGGCTTGGTCTGGTGGCGGCCCGCAAGATAGCCCAGGAGCACGGCGGCGGACTGGAATTTGAGAACGGGCCGGAAACGGGTGCAACTTTCAGGCTGCGCCTGCCCATGGAGACAAAATGAAACCGATGCCAAGAACCAAACCAACCCTAAGACTGGTGCGGGCCTCAGACGCCCGGAGAGGAGGGGCATGCATGATCGGGTACAAAAACATCCTTTATTGCGCGGACTATTCGGAGGACGCAGAGCTTGCCCTGGTCTACGCTGTGGACATGGCCCGGCGGTATGATGCTCATCTGCACATATTGCACGTGCTTCATTCCTACCACCGCTACCTGCCCACCGAGGTCTATGAAGGCCTGGAAGAGGGCCAGCAGGTGGGCGAAGCCAGCCCCGAACTGATCGAACGGGTGACCAAGGACATCAAGCTGCGTTATTTCGATCAGCTGGGGGGCCACCAGCCGGTGAGCTACACAGTGGTTGCCGGCAATCCCCATGTGGAGATCCTGCGCTATGCCAGGGAAAAGCAGATCGAGCTTATCGTGATGGGCAGCATGGGAAAAAGCGAAACCGAACATACCCATTACGGCAGCACTGTCGAACAGGTATCCAAGATGGCCCATTGCCATGTGATGGCCATTCGTAATCCAGAAAAACTCTATACCCTTTAAACGGGAGAAAACTGTCATGAGCAAAAGGGTTTTAGTTGTTGACGATGAGATGGACGTGAGGGTTTTCATCTCCACAGTTTTGGAATCCAACGGTTATAAGCCGGTGCTGGCCGAAAACGGTGAACAGGGCATGGAAAAGCTGAAAGAGATCATGCCCGATCTGGTCACCCTGGATGTCATGATGCCCAAGGAAAGCGGCATCAAGATGTACAGGGATATCAAGACCCAGCCGGAGTACAGCTCCATTCCGGTGCTGATCATCAGCGGTCTGGCCAAAAAGACCTTCCTGCACTCTCAAAAGGTGCTGGACAAGTTCAAAGATCAAGAAGTGGTGAGCCCTGAAGGCTACATAGAAAAACCGCCCGAGCCTGAAGAGCTTTTGACTGAAGTAAAGCGCATACTGGGATAGGAATTATGTCCAACCAGGAAGAAAAAAAGCGTTCGGCCTGGCCGTATGCGGCCCTAACTCCGGCGGAGTCCGATCTGGAAGATTTGGCGGCCCAAAGCGGAGTGAATATCGGGGCTTGTTATGCCTGCAAAAAGTGCAGCAACGGCTGTCCGCTGAGTTACGCCATGGATCTGATGCCCCACCAAGTGGTGCGCCTGGTGCAGATGGGGCAGCTGGAGACGGTGAAGAAAAGCAACACACCCTGGCTCTGCGCATCGTGCCATACCTGTGTAACCCGCTGCCCCAATAAGGTGGATCTGCCCCGTTTCATGGACTGGCTGAAACAGACCCTGCATGAGGACAACGCCTCTATTGAGCAGCAAAACACTCTTTTGTTCCACCGTTCCTTCCTAAAGGAAGTGATCAAAAGGGGCAGGGTGTTCGAGGCCGGGCTGATGACCCGGTACATGATAGGAAGCGGTGACGCCTTCGGGCCCGGAGCTTTTGAAAACGCCAAGCTGGGCTGGGATATGTTGAAGCGGGGCCGCCTGGAATTTTTGCCTTCCGGCATAAAGGACCGCGGCTTTTTGAAACGGCTTTTCAAGGAGGAGGTCTGATGCAGGTCAGCTATTATCCGGGCTGCTCGCTTGAAGCCACGGCCCGGGACTATACCGAGAGCATCATGGCCCTGATGCCCAAGCTGGATGTGGAGCTGGTGGAGCTGCCGGACTGGAACTGCTGCGGAGCCACCGCGGCCCACAGCCTGGATCACCGGGCCGCCCTGAATCTGGGGGTGCGCAACCTGATCATAGCGGCGGAAGGCCCCCAGCCCCTGGTGGTGCCCTGCGCTTTGTGTTTCAGCCGCCTGAAATTCGCCCAGATGGAAGCCAAAAAAGAGCCGGATCTGCTTCTGCCTGAATTCGCGGAAAAACTGGACCTGCTGTCCGCCGTGGAAGTGGTGGAGCTCAACCGCTTTTTGACCAGCGCGGAAATGATTGAACGCATAACCGCGGCGGGCAATAAAAGCCTTAAGGGACTCAAGCCGGTGGCCTACTACGGCTGTCAGGGCCAGCGCCCTTATGATGTGACCGGGGCTCCGGATTATGAGCATCCCAAAGGCATGGAAATCCTGCTGTCCGGACTGGGGGCGGATGTGCGGGACTGGGATTTCGGCACGGACTGCTGCGGGGCCAGCCACACCATAGCCCGGCCGGACCTGGTTTACACCCTGGCGGGCCGCCTTTTTGAGCAGGCTATCAAAAGCGGGGCGAACTGCATCGCCACCGGCTGCCAGATGTGCCAGGCCAATCTTGACATGCAGCAGCAAAAAACCGCCAAGGCCCTGGGCCGGGAGCTTAATTTGCCGGTGTTTTATTTCACCGAGCTTATAGCCATGGCCTTGGGGGACGGCGGGTACAGCCGCTGGCTGGGCCGCCACTTTGTTGATCCGGCCAGTTTACTTAAATCCATAGACTTTCCCGCACAAGTTGGGGAGACGTTATGAGCTTAATCAGCACCATTCAACCGCAAAAGGCCAAGGGATCGGTCTTGGTGGTGGGGGCCGGAATCGCGGGCATGCAGTCCTCTTTGGACTTGGCCAATTCCGGCTACTACGTATATCTGTTGGATAAGAACATCTCTATCGGCGGGGTCATGGCCCAGCTTGACAAGACCTTTCCCACCAACGATTGCTCCACCTGCATGATATCGCCCAAGCTTATCGAGGTGGCCAGCAATCCCAACGTGCAGATCATCAGCCGGGCCGAACTCATGGCGCTCGACGGGGTCCCTGGGGATTTCAAGGCCAAGGTTCTAAAGCAGGCCCGTTTCATAGACGAGGACGTTTGTTCGGGCTGCGGGGAATGCATCAAGGTGTGTCCGGTGGAAGTGCCCGCCGATTTCAATGAGGGCATAGACAAAAGAAAAGCCATCTACCGCCACTTCCCCCAGGCCATCCCCAGCGCCTATGCCATAGACAAAGGCGGAATAAGCCCCTGCAAGAACGCCTGCCCGGCCAATGTCAGCGCCCAGGGGTATGTGGCCCTGATCGCCCAGGGCAAATACGCCGAAGCCCTGCGCCTGGTCCGCATGGAGAATCCGCTGCCCGCCATCTGCGGACGGGTCTGCACCCATCCTTGTGAACTGGCCTGCGCCAGGGCGCAGGTCGACCAGCCGGTGGCGATACGGGAACTCAAGCGCTTTGTGGCCGACTGGGAAATCAATCAGGGCGAGATGGACCTGCCCCAAATTCCCGAGGAGACCCGCCCGGAGAAGGTGGCCATCATCGGTTCCGGACCCGCCGGCTTAAGCGCCGGTTATTATTTGGCCCTCAAAGGCTACAAACCCACCATATTTGAATCCCTGCCCGTGGCCGGCGGCATGATGCGGGTGGGCATACCGGCCTTCCGCCTGCCCCGCGAAGTCATAGACTACGAAATAGACTATATCCAAAACTGCGGGGTGGAGATTCATCTTGAGACCCAGGTAAACCCCGAGGAGCTGCACCAAAACGGATTCGACGCCGTGTTCAGCGCGGTGGGCGCCCACAAGGGTTACCGCCTGGGGGTGAGCGGAGAGGGCCTGCCCGGAGTGCTGAGCGGGGTTGATTTCCTGCGCGAGGCCGCGCTTGACTTGGCTCAGTGTCCCGGCAAAAAGGTCGCGGTGGTCGGCGGAGGCAATGTGGCCATAGACGCCGCCCGCACCGCCTTAAGGCTGGGCTCCGAACATGTAACCATACTCTATCGCCGCAGCCGGGATGAGATGCCGGCTTATGAAGAAGAGATACACGAAGCCCTGGATGAAGGCATAGAGCTGAAGCTGCTTACTCAGCCGGTGGAGATTCTGGAGAGAAACGGCCGGGTGGGCGGGGTGCGCTGCATAAGCATGGAGCTTAGCGAGCCCGACCAGTCAGGACGCAAGAGACCGGTTCCCATAGAGGGCAGCGAGTTTGACATAGAGCTGGACGGGGTGATTTCCGCAATCGGCCAGAGTCCCGACCTGGATTTTCTGGAGCCCAAGACCGATCTGGAGATCGGCCGTGGCCAGCGCCTGGTTGCGGACCCCGTGACCTTGCAGACCAATCTGCCCTGGGCCTTTGCGGGCGGTGACGCCCACACCGGCGCGGCTTCGGTTATCGAAGCCATCCAGGAAGGCAAGGAGGCCGCGGAGAGCATCCACCGTTACTTAAACGGCCTGGATCTTTTTGAAGGCCGCAAACAGCCCCGCACCGAGGCCCGGCCCGAAAGCACCAATGTGCCCAAGGCTCCCCGGGTGGTGGCCGGCGAGGCGGACCCCCAAACAAGGCGCACCACCTGGGATGAGGTGGTTCAGCCGCTCAGCGAGGAGCAGGTCAAGACCGAGGCCGGCCGCTGCCTCTCCTGCGGCATCTGCTCGGAATGCTATCAGTGCCTGGACGTGTGCCAGGCCGGGGCCATCGACCACTTCATGAAGCCCAAGGAGCTGGAGCTGGATGTGGGCGCGGTCATCATGGCCCCCGGATTCAAGACCTTTGATCCCAACGGCAGGCCGGAATACGGATACGGCCGCTTCTCCAATGTGGTCACTTCCCTGGAGTTTGAGCGCATCTTGAGCGCCAGCGGACCCTATGGAGGGCATCTGAAACGTCCCGGGGACGGCAAGGAGCCCAAGCGGGTGGCCTGGCTGCAGTGCGTGGGTTCGCGCGACGCCTCCATAGGCAAGGACTATTGCTCCTACGTATGCTGCATGTACGCCACCAAGCAGGCGGTGATAGCCCAGGAGCATGCGCCCGGGCTCTCGGCCAGCATTTATTACATGGACATACGCGCCCAGGGCAAGGGGTTTGACCGCTACTATGAGCGGGCCCGGGATCAAGCCGGGGTCAAATACGTGCGCTCAATGATATCGCGGGTCCTGGAAGACAAACAGACCGGCGATCTGATCCTGCAGTACCTGGATGAACAGGACAATCCCCAGGAAGAGCGTTTCGACATGCTGGTGCTCAGCGTGGGCCTGGTTCCCAACAAGGACGGGGTGACCACCGCCGGGCGCATCGGCATGGAAACCGACCGTTTCGGATTTGCCCAGCGCATGGACCTCAACCCGCTGCTCACCAGCCGGGAAGGGGTGTACACCTGCGGAGCCTTCCAGGCCCCCCGGGATATACCCGACACCGTCATGCAGGCTTCCGGAGCCGCCGCCCAGGTGGGTGAGCTTCTGGCCAAGGCCAGGGGCAGCGACATCAAGGAGGCCGAGTTCCCGCCCGAACGCGACATCAGCGGCGAGGAGATCCGCATCGGGGTGTTTGTATGCCATTGCGGCATAAACATCGGCGGCGTGGTTGATGTGCCCGCAGTGGTGGAATACGCAAAAGGCCTGCCCGGGGTGGCCATGGCCGATGAGTTCATGTTCACCTGCTCCACCGACTCTCAGGAAAAAATGGCTCAGGCGATCAAGGATAACCGGCTCAACCGGGTGGTGGTGGCCTCTTGCAGCCCCCGGACCCATGAAAGCCTGTTCAGAGACACCCTGCAAAAGGCCGGACTGAATCCCTACCTCTTTGAGATGTCCAATATCCGGGACCAATGCTCCTGGGTGCATCAGGCGGACCACGCGGCTGCCACCAACAAGTCCAAAGACCTGGTGCGCATGTCCGTGGCCCGTGCGGGCATGCTGGCTCCCTTGCATCAATTCCCCAGCGCGGTCACCCAGACGGCCCTCATTGTGGGCGGCGGAGTGGCCGGCATGACTGCGGCCTTGAGCCTGGCCGAACAGGGATTCTTCACCCATCTGGTGGAGCAAAGCTCCGAGCTGGGCGGCATAGCCAGACGCCTGGGCAGCACCCTGGAAGGCTTTGAGGTGCAGCCCTATCTGAATGAACTCATTGATCAGGTGCAGCATAACGGAAACATCCGGGTGCATTTGAACAGCACGGTGCTGGGCTCCAGCGGACACGTGGGCGCCATGACCAGCCGGGTCAAATCCGGCGAGATAGTGCGCGAAGTGGAGCACGGCGCCATGATTCTGGCCACCGGGGCCAGGGAATATCAGCCGGTTGAATACTCCTACGGCGAGGATGAGCGGGTGCTAACCCAGCTCAGCCTGCATGAGGCGCTGCACACCGATCCGGACAGCCTCAAGGATGTTAAGCGGGTGGTCATGATCCAGTGCGTGGGCTCGCGCAATGAGGAGCATTCATACTGCTCCCGCATCTGCTGCTCCCAGGCGGTGGCTAACGCCCTGAAGCTGAAAGAGCTGAATCCATCCCGCCAGGTCACGGTTCTGTACCGGGACATGCGTACTTTTTCGCTGAAAGAGCTGGCCTATAAAGAGGCCCGCGAAAAAGGGGTGCTGTTCGTGCGCTATGAGCCCGATGAGCCCCCCCAGGTTGAAATCGGCCAGGATGGACTGAACCTTAAGGTGTTTGACGCCGGTTTCAACTCATGGCTGGAGCTGCCCGCGGACCGTGTGGTGCTTTCGGCCGCGGTGCGTCCCCAAGAAAACGCCCCCAAGTTGGCCAGCGCCCTGAAGCTGCCCCTCGACCAGGATGGTTTCTTCATGGAAGCCCACCTGAAGCTGAGGCCGGTTGACTTTGTCAATCAAGGCGTCTTCATGGCGGGCAGCGCCCACGGACCGAAATTCATCGAGGAAGTGATAAGCCAGGCCAAGGCAGCGGCCAGCCGGGCCGCCACCGTGCTCAGCCAGGAGTCCTTGCAGGTGGGCGGCGAGGTCGCGGTGGTGGATGCCGAGCGCTGCGTTGCCTGTTTGACCTGCGTGCGCACCTGCCCCTATGGGGTGCCCCAGGTGAATGAGGAAGGTGTGGTGTATATCGACCCGGCGGCCTGCCAGGGATGCGGAAGCTGCGCTGCGGCCTGTCCCAGGAAGCTGATACAGGTGCAGCACCATACCGACGCGCAAATACTGGCCAAGACTGCGGCCTTGTAGCAAGGGGTCGACTGCCTTTGCCAACCTCTTGCAGGGATAAAGGAAAATGGAAAAAACCTACGAACCCAAGATACTGGCGCTTTTATGCACCTACTGCACATACACCGCCGCTGACATGGCAGGGTCCATGCGCCTGCAGTATCCGGCCAACGTGCGGGTGGTGAAGCTGTTGTGCACCGGCAAGGTGGACCAGCTCTACATCCTGAAGGCTTTCAGGGCCGGAGCCGATGTGGTCATGGTCTCCGGCTGCGAGATCGGGGACTGCCACTTTTTGGAGGGCAACCTCCGGGCCAAGGAAAGGGTGGAGCACACCAAAGAGCTTCTGGCTGAGATAGGGCTGGAGCCCGAACGCCTGGAAATGTTCCATATAGGAGCCTCGGACGCCCCCAAATGGGCCGAGGCCGTTGAGATGATGACCCGCCGGGCCTATGAACTGGGCCCCAGCCCATTGCACCATGCCGCTGAATCAGAAATCAGGGAGGCGATCTGATGATCATTGCCAAACGTAAACCATTTGACGAGATAGCCCAGAGCCTGGACGGATACCGCCGGGTGCTGGTGGTGGGCTGCGGCACCTGCGTTGCCGTGTGCCTGGCCGGGGGTGAAAAGGAAGCCGGGCTTTTAGCGGCCCAGCTGGATATAGCGGGCCAGATAGCCGGCCGGGAGCAATCCTTTGAAGTGGCCTGTGTGGAAAGGCAATGCGACAGGGAGTTTCTGGACGAGCTCGACGAAGCGGCCCAGGACTGCCAGGCTATGCTTTCCCTGGCCTGCGGCGCCGGCATCCAGTTTCTGGCCGAGCGCTTTCCCACCATACCGGTTTTGGCCGGGGTGGATACCACCTTTATCGGGGTTAACACCCAGGTGGGCATATGGGATGAAAAATGCCGCGCCTGCTCTTCCTGCGTGCTCAGCCTCACCGGCGGCATATGCCCGGTGTCGCTTTGCCCCAAGGGCATGATTAACGGCCCCTGCGGCGGAGCGGAAGGCGGCATGTGCGAAACCGATCCGGAGCGGGAATGCACCTGGAGCCTGATCTGGAAGCGCCTTGGCGCCACCGGCCGGCTGGACAACCTGGCCAAACTGCAAGAGCCCCGCAGCCATCTGCCCTCAAATCTGCCGGGACATCAGACCCATGTGGCTTATGAACGGAGGTTCAGCGCTCATGAATAGTTTTATCGAGGCTCTCAAGCAAAATAAATTCATCCTGACCGCCACCATTGATCCGCCTGCGGGTCTTGACATGACGCCGGCTCTGGATTTGGCGGACAGCGTTAAGGACAAGGTGGATGGGTTCATTATTTCGGACAACCGGGGAGCCAAGGTGCGCATGAGCCCTATGGCCTTTGCCCCCAGGCTGAAAGAAAAGACTCAAACTCCGGTGCTCATGGCGCTATCGGGGCGGGATAAAAACCGCCTGGCCCTGAGCAGCGATATCATGGGAGCCGCCGGCCTGGGCTTGGACGGGCTTTTGTTGGTCAGCGGCGACGCCGTGGCTTTGGGCGATCAAAAAGAAGCCAAGGCGGTGCACGACCTTGATTCAATCATGAGCCTCAAGCTGGCTTCTAAGATTATTGACGGCGAGGCTCTCTGTCTGGGCGCCACCGTGGCGGTGGCCGCCGAGCCCATAGAGGCGCAGGTCATGAAGCTGAACAAAAAGCTCAGCGCCGGTGCCCAGTTTGTCATTACCCGTCCGGTGGCGGACCCGGCTCAATTCCAGGGCCTCAAACAGGCCATGAGCCAGATGGAGTGCACTGTTATCGCCGGACTGGAACTGGCCGAAGGCCAGGACACCGGGGATGTGGCCCGGATAGCGGAGGCTGTAAAAGGCCTGGGCGCGTCCGGCCTGCATCTTTTCTGCGAGGCCGAGCCCCAGCGCTTGCCCGAGATGATTGAAGCCTTGGGAGGCTTAAGGTGATGAATAGCCAAAAAACCGTGGTGGTGGTGGGCGGCGGCATGGCCGGAGCCTGCGCCGCTTTGGAGCTGGCCGACGCCGGGGTGCGGGTTGAGCTTATCGAACAAAGCCCCTTTATCGGGGGGCATGCGGTAAATATCACCTGCAAGGCCCTTGACGCCTGTCAGCATTGCAACGGCTGTTTGGTGGACCCGAAGTTTGAAGCCCTGCTGGATCATCCCGGCATCAACATCCGCCGCCAAACCAAGCTGGCCGCCAGCGAGGCCCTTAATGGAGGCTTTAAGATAAAGCTGGTCACCGGACCCAGCTTTATTGACCAGGATAAATGCACCAACTGCGGGCTTTGCTTGGAAACCTGTCCCG
The DNA here is from genome assembly GCA_963675675.1 of Desulfarculaceae bacterium. Classification (GTDB taxonomy): domain Bacteria; phylum Desulfobacterota; class Desulfarculia; order Desulfarculales; family Desulfarculaceae; genus Dethiosulfatarculus. The sequence continues at coordinate 2,745,385 of OY776512.1, read as the reverse complement.
AAGAAGGGGCGCTCATATCCGCGCCTTACGCCGCGGACAGCGTCCGCCTGGCCATTGATCCGGACAAATGCCTGTATTTCAGGGATCAGGTCAGCACCCTTTGCCGCGACGCCTGCCCGGAAGAAGCCATAGACTTCAGCGGGTCGCCGCAGGAAAGCGAGCTGACGGCTGACGCGCTTATCATGGCCTCCGGATTCGAACCTTATGATCCCAGCGCCAAGGTGCGTCTGGGCTACGGGCGCATCCCGGCTGTGCTTACGGCCTTGGAGCTGGAGCGGATGATGCGGGACCGGGGCCGGGCGGTGCGGCCCGAGGACGACGCGCCGGCCAAAAAGGTGGCCTTTATCCAGTGCGTGGGTTCGCGGGAGTTTAAAGGGCATAATTACTGCTCCCGCATCTGCTGCGGATACGCCCTCAGGCTGGCACGGGCCCTGACCCACCGCCAAGGAGCCGAGGTAAGCATTTTTCACATGGATTTACAAACCGTGGGCGAGGATTTTGACGCCTATCTGGATGAAGCCCGGGCTGAACTGAACCTGGTGCGGGCCATGCCATATGATGTCTTGCGCGGCGATGAGACCGGCGCAAAGGTGGTCTATCAGCCCGCTCCGGCCATGGAGCCTGTGGCAGAACCCTTTGACCTGGTGGTGCTGAGCCAGGCCATGACCCCCGGTGTATTTGAACCCGGCTTGCTGGAATCATTGGGGCTTGAGCCCAATGAACATGGCTTCATAAGCTCCGGCAAGGGGGTGTTTGTGGCCGGAGCCGCAACGGGTCCCATGGATATTCGTGAAGTGGTGGCTAGCGCCACGCACGCTAGCCAGGACGCCCTGGCCTATTTGGAGGCAGTGGAATTATGAGCGGCAACAAGGTAGGAGTTTTTCTTTGCCAAGGCGGAGGCGGCCAGGCTGAATCCCCCGAGTTCCGCAAGCTTAAATGGTGGTCCCAGGCCGGATTCCCCCAGGCGGAAGTTTTTGAGATAAGCCGCGCCTGCCAGCCTAAGGGCATGAACGGCATCGCCGAACTGTGCGCAAAGCATGATTTGGATACTGTGGTGCTGGGAGCCTGCTCTCACAGCCGGGACCAAGCCGGGCTCAACAAAGCCTTGCGCTCTCAGGATGTGGAGCTGAAGCAGTTTAGAGAGCTGGATGTCTGCCAAAGCCCCAACGGCCCCTTGGAGGCTTGCCGGGTGGCCCCCCAGGCTGAACGTTCTTTAAAGCTTATAGCGGCTGAGCTGGATCAAGCCTGCGAGCCCCAACCCGAAGCCATGCTGATTTCCCGGCGGGTTTTAATTATTGGAGCCGGTCTGGCCGCGCTCAGCGCCGCCCAGGACTTGGCGCGGGCGGGTCATGCCGTATTCTTGTTAACCCCTTCATCCCGGCTGACCCTGCCCGAGCCCTTATATGGACCCGAAGGCCGGGCCAAGGCCCAGCGGTTAAAGGAACAGATAGAAGCCGAAAACGCAGTTGAGCTTTTGCAAGGCGCGGAACTGCTCAGTCTGTCCGGCTCCGCGGGCGCGTTTGATGCCGTGGTCCTGGATACGCAAGGCGAGAGACGCCGTCTGAATATCGGGGCTGTGCTGTTCTGCCAGGGGCCTGCTCAGGTATTGAACCTGGATCAGGCTGCCGGGCCCAGTGTCGTGGCCTTGAATGAATTGCTGGCTTTATTGGCCGCACCGGAGCATTTCAAGAAACGCTTTTCCCAAAACCCCCTGAGGGTGGGCATCGCCCTGGGGCTGGAGCGTCAGGCCATGCCCGCCCATCTGGCGGCGGCTTCAAGGGCTGCTTTGACCATGCTGGACGAGCATGGCGCCGGAGTGACCATTTTTACGGATTACGCCAAGGTGGCTCAGCCGGAGTTGGAAGCCCTGACCCAGTCGGTGCGCGGCCGGGGCGGCATACTGGTGAAATCGACCGTCCAGGCTCCGGTGTTCAGCATCTCGGACCAAGCGGTGACCGTGGAATATACCGATGAGATAGCCGAGGTGGGAATAAGCCAAGAGCTGGATCTTCTGGCTGTGGACACCAGGCCCGGAGTTGATGAAAGCTGGCTGAGGCTGGTGGAGCGCTTGGGGCTCTCCCCCAATCCCCAAGGTTATGTCTCAGATTCCCGCCCCGGCCTGGACCAGGGTGAGACCGCCCGCATGGGAGTCTATGCGCTGGGTGATGCCTCCGGACCCATGAGCCTGGCCCAATTGGAAGATCAGCTCAAGCAGGCGGTGGGCTCGGTGGAGCGGCTGTTACCCAAAACTGACTCCGGGGCGGTGCTGAATCTGGTCAAGGTTGACCGCAAAAAATGCGCCCTTTGCCTTACCTGCGTCCGGGTGTGCCCCACCGGCGCCATGGGCAAGGCCGCCAGGCGCCCCCAATCCAATCCTCTGATTTGCACCGGCTGCGGCACCTGCGCATCCGAATGCCCCATGGATGCCATACAGCTTTGTAATGTGGAAGACGCCCGCATGAACCGGGTCATCAAGGCCGGGCTGGAAAGTCCCGATGCCTGGACCGCTTCGGAGCCGGGGCCGGAGGTGCTGCTTTTGGCCTGCGCCAACTCCGCAGTCCGTTCATTACGCAAGGCCAGGGCCCAAGGGATGACCCTGCCCGCCGGAGTTCGTCTGGTGGAGGTGCCCTGCGCCGGCAAAGTGGACCCGGATATGGTGTTGAAAGCGCTAAAAGAAGGATATGATATTGTACAAGTGGTATCATGTCATCCTGAAGCGTGCTATTCTCTTGAGGGCAATACCTGGGCCGGCTACCGGGAGGCTTATTTGCGGAGGCTGCTGGAAGAGGCCGGACTGGATTCCAACCGTCTGGTATGGGAAAGCGCTGCACCGAACATGGCCCAGGCGGCGCAAGAGTTGGTGGAAGCCGCTTATGCCAAAGCAGAAAAACTGGGGCCCAACCCGCTGAAGGCTGCGGCCAAGGCCCGTGATATATTAAGCAAGTTTACAATAAAATTGGATGATACTTTCACTTTGCTTCCCTGATTTGGAGACTTGAAATGCAAGACGCTGTATTACCCAAACCTTTGCCAGATGAGATGGCTGACAAACTATCCGGCTTAAACCTGAATTACTGCCTGACCTGCGGGACTTGTTCGGCGGGATGCCCCATTAGCGGCACTCCGCATTTTCCCGGACTGGACACCAGAAAAGTGATCCGCATGTTGGCCTACGGCATGCTGGACGAGGTCGTAAACAGCATGTTCCCCTGGCTTTGCACCGGCTGCGGCCGTTGTGCGGCGGCTTGCCCCATGGATCTGGATATCCCCGCCATCATGGGCTTCATGAAACATCTGCGGCCCAGGGAAGAGGTTCCCGGTGTCTTGCACAAGGGAGTCGAAAAGGTGCTGGCCACCGGAAACAATATGGGAATAAGCCAGGAAGACTATCTTTTCACCTTGGCCGATATGGGCGTGGAGCAGGAAGAAGAGTGGCCCGGTTTTTATGTCCCGGTGGACCGGCAGAATGCGGATATCCTGTTTTTCCCCAACAGCAAAGAGGTCTATGGGGACTTTGAGGATATGCTGTGGTGGTGGAAGATTTTTTATGCCGCCCGCGAAAAATGGACTGTACCCTCCACCAATTGGGAAGCGGTGGACTGGGCGCTGTTCACCGGCGACTATGACGGCACCCATGAACTGGCCCAGCGCAAGATCAACCACATGGAGCGCTTGAATGTCAAGCGCATGATAATGCCGGACTGCGGCGGAGGCTCCTACGGCTGCCGCATGGGTCTTAAGATGTGCGAGTTGGAAGACCCCAACAACACAACCAACTTCATTTATCTGTACGATTACCTCAAAGAGATCATTGAGCAGGGCCGCATAAAACTGGATAAAAGCGTGCATGCGGGCAAAGTGTTCACCTGGCACGACTCCTGTAAGCATGGCCGCGAGTTGGAGAAACACTATGGCAAGGGCTATTATGAAGAGCCCCGCTGGATACTCAACCAATGCGTGGATGAGTTCGTGGATATGGAGCCCAACCGCATAGGCTCATTCTGCTGCGGCGCCGGCGGAGGCAACTGGCCTCTGCCCTATGAGGAGCATGCCGCCTATCATGGGCGCAAAAAACATGAATCCATCGTAAACAGCGGTGCGGATGTGGTCGTGGTGGGCTGCTCCAATTGCCGCGACCAGATGATGCGGCGCTATCCCAAATTCATGGAATGCAATTTTGAGGTCAAGTATATTTGGGAAGTAGTGGCGGACTGCCTGGTGCTGGATCCCTGGACCGAAGAAGAGGTTGCCCAGGCCAAAAAAGAGGCTGAAGAGCAATGGGAACGCTTTGGAATAGATCTTGATGAAGGCATGTAGTTAACAGAATCATTCAATACGGCCCCGGCCGCTTTTTTCGGCCGGGGCTTTCTTCTTCTGTGCGCCCAAACGGCAAGACGGCTTTTTTACAGACTTCAAAAAAACTGCTCTTTCGGCCCAGACACCGTGTATGCTGCATATTCTCCAACGCTCATACTGCTATATACTGCGCCTTATAAAAGACATCCGCCTGGTCATAGAATCAAAATATTGATTTGAGGACGCCTTGTTAGCTCCATCTAAATAAATAATAAACGGCGTGTATTGGATACTCATATTTGACGTATGTCAGTCTTGTATAGATCCGATTGCCAATAAATACAGATATAAACATGTCACAATATTATGTGCGGTTATAGCCAAGGTTGTGAAAAACCGCAGAGGGTCGTTGGTGAAGTTAGAAAATTTCAAATATGATGTTAGCTGGAATGTCATAAAATAAAAAAGATTGTTTGCGTTGTGGAGTGACATGTTGGATTGTGCTAAATTAATTTAGATAAGCACATCTGGAAGTAATACGCCTTAAAGTATGTGCACATTAAGCGCAAGCGGTTTGGCTGATTTTTGCAGTGAGATTGGATGCTGGCTGCGCAAAGAAGCCAGAACGGGTTCATCAGTGCCTGTAAGAACAATTGAAGCATTATTTGGTAACCTGGCATCTTGTGGCAAATTATATGAGTGATTGCGTCCCAGGTCACGGGCAGACCGAGCGTATATCCGCGTTACAGGATGAATGCAAGGTTCTGCGCAAAAAACTGAAGCAGCACCAAGACAAGGAGCGTTTGCTCAACTTGGTGTTTGATTCCTTGCCCGCCTATGCGGCGTATGTCGATGCGGCCGACCTGAGATATCTGTATGCTAACCAAAACTACCTGGACAGTTTCGGCATCTTGCGGGACGACATAGTTGGTTCCAAGATAAGCGATGTTTTGGGCAAGGCGAATTTCACCCTGCTTCAGCCCTATTTGGAAAGCGCCCTCCAGGGGAAATATTGCAGTTATGAGAATATCTTCGATCTGCCTAACCACGGCGCCCGCTGGATTAGAATCAGCTTAACCCCGGATATGGATGAACATGGCGTCACGCAGGGCATTGTGGTGCTGGGCTACGATATCACCGAGATGCATCAAGCCCAGGAGGAAGCTGAACAGAGCCTTGAGCAAATACGGCAAAGCCAGGATGCTTACCAAGCATTGTCGGAAGCTACATTTGAAGCCGTATTCATTACGAATAAGGGCGGGTGCGTGGAAGCCAACCGGGCGGCCAGCCAGATGTTCGGCTATGAGCACGAAGAGATGCTGGGCAAATTCGGCACCGATGTGATAGCGGATGAATCCAAGGCGGTTGTGCGGGCCAACATGCTTTCGGGCTATGAAGAACCTTATGAAGCCATGGGACTGCACAAGGACGGTCACACTTTTCCCCTGCTGATCCGGGGCAAGCAAGGCACTTTTTTGGGAAAACCCGCCCGCATCACCGTGCTTCGGGATATTTCCGACCGCAAAAAGGTTGAGAATGCCTTGAAGGAAAGTGAGCATTTATTCCGCGCTTTATTCGAGTCTTCACCGATTCCGATTTGTGTGCAGGATTTTTCTCAAGTAAAAAAAATGCTCAATAAGCTGCAAGAAGACGGTGTGGATAATCTGGCCTCACATCTTCTGACCCGCGAAGATACTGTTACTTCGTTATTGGATGCGGTGGGATTCTCCTATATTAATCCCGCCAATCTGGATCTATACAAGGCAAAATCATTTGATCAGTTCCAAAACTGTTTGAACCGGCTGCTGCCTGAAAAGGAACGGCGGTATTTCGTAGACCAAGTGCTGGCATTCTGGGAGGGTGGGAGATACGTGCAGGACACCGCCCGCAATCTGGATATGGAGGGGGGAGAACTTCACCTGATAGTTCATAAAACCCTGCTTCCCGGATATGAAGACGACTGGTCCCGGGTGCTGGTTTCTTTGATCGACATTACCGAGTTGACCCAATCCCAAAAAGCCCAGGCCAACCTCGCCTCTCAACTGCAGCATGCGCAAAAGATGGAAGCCATCGGCACGCTTGCCGGCGGTATAGCTCATGATTTCAATAATCTGCTGGCGGCCATCATGGGCTACTCCGAGCTGGCCATGAGCTGCGCAACCGGAGATGACGTCATCCTCGATCACTTGCGGGAGGTGGTTAAATCGGTGCTCCGCGCCCGCGATCTGGTAAAGCAGATCCTCACCTTCAGCCGCAAGGTGGAATCCGATTTAAAACCTTTGAATTTGAACCTGGAAGTGCGCCGCGCGGCTGATATGCTCAAGCGCACCCTGCCCAAAATGATTGCGATCGAACTTAACCTGGATTCGTTTATAAGCTTGGTCAATGCCGATGCCGCCCAGATAGAGCAGGTGCTCATAAATCTCAGCACAAATGCCGCGGATGCCATGCCGGACGGCGGAACTCTGGCCTTTAAGACCAGAAACCTGTTTATCGATCGTGAATATAACGCCCAAAATGCCGGAGCGGATTCGGGTGACTACGTGCTTTTGGAGATATCCGACACCGGAACCGGCATGAGTCCTGAAATCCAGTCCTACATCTTTGATCCTTTCTTCACCACCAAGCCCATGGGCAAGGGCACCGGCCTTGGTTTGTCCACCGCCTTCGGCATCATCAAGGAGCATGAAGGTTACATCCGCTGCGAGAGCAGGCTAGGCAAGGGCACCACCTTCAAGATATTGCTGCCCGCGGTGGAAAATCAGGCAGAGGCGGTGATCATCAGCGACGGCAAACAATCATTGGACGCCCGGGGGGGTGATGAAACCATTTTGCTGGTGGATGATGAACCAACCATACGTGAGCTGGGGAAGTCGGTCTTAAACAGTGTGGGATACAAGGTCATCACCGCAAACAGCGGTGAACAGGCCTTGGAGTTATATGCCCGGCAGCCAAGGGATATTGACTTGGTGGTTTTGGACCTGGGTATGCCCGGCATGGGCGGCAGCCGCTGCATGCGGGAGCTGCAAGCGATCACCCCCAAGATTAAGCTGCTGATCTCAAGCGGCTATTCGGGGAACGGCGACGTCCAAAAACAGCTTCGGCTGGGCGCGGTGGGCTACATCAGCAAGCCATACAGCGCCAGTGAACTGCTAAGCGCAGTCAGAAAAGCGCTGGTTTAGAGCCAGCAGCAGGGAGCGGGTTCTCCAAAAAAAACCGCCGCCCGGCTGAATCTGCTTGGATTCAACCGGGGGTATTGCCGGGCAGGCTTTACGGACTCTGTCATCACGATGCGGGCGGCAGCCAGCGCCCATTACCGGTTTATGCAAAGCTCCCGGCGTCGGCGGGCGCAACCCGGACTCGGCCTTATTCCATCAGACGGCCGGAAACCAGCCCTTTTTCGTAACAGGCAGCCAGCAATCCCCGCATTTGTCCAATTCTTCACAAATATTTCTTGACATCAATGTTTCAAAAACACACAATATCGGCTGTATCAAATAGCAGAGCGGCAAGACGTTTTTTGTCGACTTGCCAAATATGCTAACCGTAAAGGAGTGTGAAAATATGTCCGACAGTGAAGTTTTACAGCCGAATAATGAGTCTATATCCCTGAATTATGATTATTGTCTCGACGACGTAGCCCTTGCTAAATCTATACTAGAACAAGCGGAAAAAAACGGGGGTAAAATTAGCGACGCTGGAATCGTATTCGCCTTGAGAAATATTCTTAAAATGAAATACTATCCAGTTGCGGTAAAATACTTTTTCGATGAAAAGGAACTGGAGGAGTTCAAAGACAAAGCTGAGTACAAAACATCTCTTCATCCCGTGACGTTCTGCGCCTTTGTGGCGGCAAGCCGGCAGCGGGGGGACATCCTGCTGGGAACGGCTGATAAGTTGGGATGTTCCAACGCCAAATATGTCATGCGTTGGAAAGAATTGGATGACGGCGAGATCAAAAGCCATCTCAAATATACCAAGAGCTGGGAGCAAGCCGAGCGCTTCGTTAAGACGAAAAAAAGGTTGCCCAAAGAACCTCTGGCCTTTGCAACCGCACCCCTGCACAAGGCACCTTTCACACCGGACCTGATCCACGGCATGTGCGATGCTCTTCAGTCGTATCATCTTGCCAACGACTGGGATGCAGCCTTTGACACGCACCCCTTTGAGATGATCATGACCATGAACTCCTCGATATGCCACGGATGTGTCCAGTGTTTGGTCATGGACAAATTTAATGTCACCCAGATGTGCAGCAGCAGCTATACCGCCGGCAAGACGGAGCAAGGCGAAGTCAACTGGATTATGCCTTACGCCCAGATGGAACCAACGGTTCATTGGATGTGTGAACGCATCGTCCGTGATGGCGGGGTATCCTTCCCGAGAACCGGTGAAACCTATCCTGGCTTTGACATTTGCAAGCTTTGTCCATTCCTGACATTCAAAAAGGCCAAGAAATAGTTACTAAAGGGAGACGGTAACTGGGGCCGGATCAAGATAATATATAGCCATATAAAAACGGGTCATGGGCTTATAGAATGAAGAGCCCATTGATGTGAAGTCTTCTGGGGTGTGGTGAGCCTGCTGGCTAATCCCACCGTGGAGATCAATTATGGCTGAGTACTGGCGCGGGCTGGAAGCCAACCCCAATTAACCCAGAGTTTGCGGGCTCCAACCCCGCCGGTATTGGCATAGCCAATGTAGCAGATCAAACGGGTGGAATCACCTTGTTGGAATACATTGAAGGTCGCCTGAAAAAGACAAGACGGCTAGCTGTTCAATTGGAATTCCGGGGAGTAGGCTCTCCCCGGAATTCGGCGATCTAATCAATTCCTGCCTAAATTAGAATACGCAATGTTTTAATTGGGATAATCAGCTGGTGGGCTAAATATCTCAACCGCTAACGGCGGGTTTAATCAGTAAAAATTCAACAAAAAATTGCTTTCAACAACCCAAAACAAGTGTTACAAATCTACTTTTTGCCGCCTGAATCCCGGGTTTTGCCGGTGCAGTCCGCACCGGTCTCCCCGATCACTCAGGGGCTGCCAGGCAGAGCGGTTGCTGTTTCAGCAGCATCGTCGGTCGGGTTTATTTCCTTCTGCGAATAAAGCTCTTTGCCCTTGGTCATCTTCATAAGCATGCTATAGCTTACCCGTATAAGAATGTACATAACTACATATACGGGCAGCCATCTGAGTTCCCAATCGGTTTGAGGCACCAGCACCGGCACCCCCTGGAAACGAAGCTGCAGCCAGGCCGCACCCAAAAAGGCGGGCCACAGGCTGGAAAGCCCCATTGCAAGCTGCATGAAAAAGGAGCGTCCAAAGGCGTCCGTGGCCAGCTTGTTGGCCCCGGTATAGACTTCTTTGTTCCCGGCCCTGAGGGCGTTCATGGCCCGATTTTGCCAGGAAGTCATTTCCTGGTTGCGTTCTTTGACGAAACGCTTGTTGATCAGGCTCACTACCCGGTATGTGATGTCACCCACCACCACCGCCCACAAGCAAAGCAACCCGGTGCCCAGCCACCAAGCCCAGGCCGGATCAGCGATCCAGCGGTAGGGCTCGATCAGCATCGGGTCCAAGCCGCCGAGCAATAGATTTGTAACTTCTTGAAAGGTCATCTAAATGTGTCCAGGTGCGGACCTGCTTTGGCAGCAGGCCCGCACCGGAAGCTTTAAGGGCTTAGAAGGGGGGCACCCAGCTAGTGCCGAAGAAGCCCTTGCTCATGTAACGTATACCTACGTAGAAGGCCAAGACGATGAAGATCAGCTTGAGACCTTTGTCCGGGATGAACTTGGAGGTGCGAGGACCTATCATGGAGCCGATGAAGATACCGACCAGCTCGCCGGCCACCAGACCCCATTCGATGATGACGCCTTTACCCACCATGTAGGAGAACACGGACACGATCATACCGATCAACACGCACAGGGCGCTGGTTCCGGCCACCAGGAACATGGGCAGCCCAGCCACCGAGGTCAGGAAGGGCACGAACAAGAAGCCGCCGCCGATACCCAGGAAGGAGGCGATGGCCGCGATGAAGATGCCGCCGACGACCGGGATGGCCGCTTTGAACTCAAACTCCACCCCGTAGAAGGTGAACTTGATGGTTCCGGCCATGAAGGCCACAATCCAGCCGGCCACGGCCAGAAGGTATGCGACCACCAAAATGCCTTTGAAGAAGTTGAAGACCAGCGCGGAGCAGAACACCAGGGCCAGCGCGATCCAGATCATTTTCATGTTGCCGTCCACGATCTTGACGCCCTGATCGCTGCCTCCCTCTCCCTTGGTGGCTTTTTCAAAAGCGGCCGCGGCTTCCTTGGCGGCTTTCTTGCCGGCCTGGCCTTTGGGGCTCATCTCATAGATGAGGAAGCAGCCCAGCACCAGCACGATGACGCCGAAGTAGCCCAGGTAGGCCTTGAGCGAAATCGCGCCTGCGGTCAGCTCTGGGATCATCCAGGATCCGCCTATGCCGCCGACTGCCAGAGCCGCGCCCAAGGGGGCCACCAAGCGGCCCATCTTGTAGTAGTTGAAGCTTGAGACCAGGCCTGATAGACCCACCAGCCACTGGTTGGATACACGGATGGAGTCGGTCATAAGCTTGTTAACCGGGTTGCCCTTGCCAAAGGTCTTGGCGTAGTCCGCCAGGCCGAACACGGTGATGTGTCCCACTCCGGCCATGATGCCGCCAAAAGCGCCGACGGTTGAGAATACCCAGCCTACCCAGATGGCCCACAAAAGACCGACCCACCAAGCGGGGGACGGTGCACCCGAGATGCCCATGTAACCGGGCTCCTTGCCGCGTTCTTTTACGCCGTCGGCAATGGCCTTTTTGGTTTGAGGCGCAAATTTTTCATCTTTCAGGCTCTTATCGATGGCGGCCTTCAATTTGACAGGCGCGCTATCGGCGACGAGCTTACCTTCCTGAGCCAAAGCTGGAGCGGCTACGGGAATCATGGCTCCCGCCATAAAAATTACCGCCACCAGCAAGCAGGCTAGGGACCTGAATTTAGCTCTTTTCTCCACCTTTCCCTCCTAAAGCTTATTGAATGGGTCTATATGATATATAAAAATCCGCATTTCTGCGGAAACCTAGAACACCTCTTTATACATAAGATTGTTGTAATAATCCATGTTTCTTTGGGAAAATAAATCAATAATATCCATGCCATAAACCTTAGTTTATCAGTGGTGATTGGAGTTTTGCGTAATATATTCCTAGTATATAAAAAATAGCCTACTTGCAAGTAGGTGATACCATGAACGCCGAAAAACCACAAGAAATCCGGTTAAAAGGCAGATGCTCAGATCCCTGCTGCATGAGTGAAACCGGGGCCGGCAGTCTTTTAAAAGATAAGAAAGAGGCCGTGCCAGACCGAAAGGGGCAGTGGATGCCGATGTTATGCCCAGACGGAGTTTGCCTCACGGGTCCGGAGCATTTTGGGGCGCCTGTTGAATCCAGCGGCGGGGCTGGAAAGGGAGTCTGGGTGAAGACCTTCCGCCCCGGAAAATCATGTGAAGTAAGTGAAATCACTAATCCGCCATAAGCTGGAGGTTCTTTAAACCCTATGAACGGCCATCTTGACCCATACTACTATGATGGTCGTTGTTCTTACAAGCCAAAGGCTAATGGCCGTTTTCGGCTGCCAATGCGGAAAAGCCCGGCCGTATGGCTGTTCGTCATCAAGCGGCCCAGGCTTATTTCATGGAGCATAATCAACCCAAAGGCGATGCGCGTCAAGCAGACAATACCCTTGGTGCGGCTCCTACGGCCTTGCTGATCATAAGCCTTTTCAGCTATGTGGTCAATAATTCAGCCCGTTAACCCCAATTAGACCTTGATGGGGCCTTGGCAGAAATTGCTTGACAGTCATGCGGAGGCTGTAACAAACTCAACACAGCTTGAATATGCAGTCTAAGTTCGCATGTACGAATACCGCGGCGTTTCCTTGTTTGACCATAGCAAAACAAACCAAAATGAATCCAGTGCAGTCAAGATGCAATTAACCTTTATCCAGGAGGGAAAAGTAATGCGTGACTTTGTGAAAAAGCTGCTGTTAGTCAGCTTGGTCCTGGTGTTTGCCCTGTCCGCGGGCATGGCCTTCGCCGCGGGCAAAACCTACACCATCCGGTTTACCACAGTGTCTGCGCCCACCCAATCCATAGTGAAAGGCATGTATAAGTTCGCTGAGGTTTGCGATAAGCTCAGCAACGGACGCATCACGGTCAAGGTGTATCATTCCGGCCAGCTGGCCAATCAAAAGACCAGCATTATGCAAATGATGAAGGGCACCCTGGAGATGAGCATCGACGCTTCGCCGTCCTGGTTCGCCAACCTGGCCTCGTATCCCGAGATCGGGGTGTTGGAGGTGGCCTACGGATTCAGAGACATGGGCCACATGTACCGGGTGGTCAAGGGTGAGATCGGCCAGAAATACTGGGACGAGTTGGCCAAACGGGCCAGCCTGCGGGTGCTGGACGCCTGGTATCTGGGCACCAGGCAGCTCAACTTCACCGAGAAGGTGGGCGTGGTGAAAACCCCAGCCGACCTCAAAGGCGTGAAACTGCGCATGCCCAACACTCCGGCCTGGCTGGACGTGGGCCGCGCCCTGGGCGCCAAGCCCACCCCGTTGGGTTTTGGCGAGGTGTACATGGGCATGAAAACCGGCACCATTGACGGCCAGGACAACCCCCTGCCCACCGACTTTGCCCAGAAGTTCCACGAGGTCACCAAGTACATCGTGCTTACGGACCATATGATCGGTTATGTTTGCCCCACCATCAGCGAAAAATTCTGGCAGGGCATGGACCCGGACGACCAAGCCATCGTCATGAAGGCTCTGGACGTGGCCCGTAACTATTCCAACTATCTGGTGCTGGATAACGAGGCCAACCTTTTGGGCCGTTTCCAAAAAGAATTCGGCATGACGGTTGTGGTGCCGGATAAAAAGGCCTTCATGGACAGCGCCGCCAAATGGTACAGCGACCCCAAATACGACAAGATGTGGGGTAAGGGCATGTACTCCAAGATTCAAAACGCCAAGTAAAACAATTTGAAGCCGGGGCGCGGGGGCCAGCCGCCGCGCCCCGCCCCAGCCATGCCAAAGGGCTTTAAGGGGCTTTAATGAACAGGGTGCTGAACCGGATACTGGATTTTTTTGAACTCTATCTGGCCACGGCGGTGTTTATCTTGCTGCTTGCTTCGGTCTCGGTGGAGGTTTTCATGCGCTACGTGCTCAACGAACCCAGCCCCAAGTTCTTTGAGCTGACCATATATTCGTACGTGTGGACCATATACCTGGGCGCCTCTTTGGCCAAACGCTATAACCAGCATATCCGCTTTGACATCATCAACCGGAAACTGCCCCCCAAGGCCCGGCTTTTTATTGAGGTGGTCTTTGACTGCTTGCTTTTGGTCATATTCGGCATAGTGCTGGTTCCCTGCATCGAATACACCATATGGAACTACCGCATCATGGCTTCGGCCCTGCAGATTCCCTGGACCTACCTGCTGCTCTGCTATCCGCTGTTCATACTGCTGGTGATGATCCATTGTCTGCGCAGCATATACCGTAACGCCAGAGCCCTTTTCGGCAGGCCGCTGACCACGGAACCCGAGGTGCTGCCATGGCAGTAACCGTATGGCTTGGTTCTTTCGCCTTGATGTTCGCAGTGGGCTGTCCGGTGGCCTTCGCCATGCTCCTCAGCTCTATATTGTACCTTCTGGTGCAGGGCATTGACCTGACCCTGCTGATGGACCAGATGGTGATTCAGTACGAGAATCAATTCGTGCTTTTGGCCGTGCCGCTTTTTATCTTCAGCGCCAAAGTGATGAACGCGGCCAAGCTGACCGACCGGCTGTTCAAGTTCGCCGAGGTCTGTGTGGGACCAATGAAGGGCGGCCTGGGACATGTGAATATCGTGGCCAGCGTCATTTTCGCCGGCATGAGCGGCTCGGAAATCGCCGACGTGTCCGGCCTGGGCGCGGTGGAGATCAAGGCCATGAAGGACGCGGGCTACGACGGGCCTTTCGCCTGCGCGGTAACCTGCGCCTCCGCCACCATCGGCCCCATTATCCCGCCTTCCATACCCATGGTCATATATTCCATGGTTTCCGGAGCAAGCCTGGGGCATCTTTTCCTGGGCGGCCTGATCCCGGGCATAATCCTGGCTCTGATACTGATGGTGCTGGTTTACATTCTGGCCATCCGGCGCAACTATCCATCCGGGCGCTGGGTTCCCATCAGGCAATTCCTCAAAGTGGTGACCAGCTCCTCCTTGATCCTGCTGGCTCCGGTGATTCTGCTGGGCGGCATATACGGCGGAGTCTTCACCCCCACCGAAGCCGCCGGAGTGGTGGGGGTCTATGTACTTATCCTGTCCACCATGGTCTACCGCACCTTGGGCCTGAAGGGCCTGTATAAGGTCTTCCTGGACTCCTTGGCCAGCAGCGGGTTTGTAAGCTTCATAGTGGCATGCTCGCTTATTTTCGGCTGGATTGTGGCCCGGGAGGAAATACCGGCCCGCATCACGGAGGCCTTCATCGCCCTGGGGCTTTTGGACAGCCAGCTCACCCTGCTGCTTTCCTTGAACCTCTTGTTTTTGATCCTGGGCTGTTTCATAGACGTATCCGCCATATTGCTGATCATCATCCCCATGGTGGTGCCTTTGGTGGTGCAGGCGGGCATAGATCTGGTGCATTTCGGGGTGGTGGCGGTCTTTAATCTGATGATCGCCCTGGATACGCCGCCTTTCGGGCCGACCGCCTTTATAACCAGCGCAATAAGCGGAACTCCGCTGAATCAGGTGATAAGGGAAATCCTCGTATTCATTTTGTTCGAACTCCTGGCCCTGGCCATTATCACCTATTTCCCGGACACGGTGCTGCTCATTCCGCGCCTGGCCGGTTACAATGGATAGATAAGATGCGCGAACCGGGAACCATGCCCCATGATATAGCGGCCCAAGCTCCGGATGCGGCTCGGGCTGTGGGGGATTGGGGGCAAAAAATCACAGACCATTGCAAATCAGGGGAACTCAGCTTGGATTATTTGCAGAAATGCTTCAGCTTCCCTTTATCCGAGCGGCAAAAAAAAATAATCACCTAAATAGCGTCACGGCGTAAACAGTCAAAGGGGGTTGGGGCTGCGGCCTAAAAATGCATTTACATAAATTCCGTTTTTCATTCGTATATGCGATTAAAATAAACCATAAGCTAACCAAATGATCCGGGAGTAAGCCATGCGAGCTTTAAAAGGTGTTATATCAAGCCTCATTACACCAATGAAAAACAGCGGCAATGATGTGGACCTTGAAGGCATGGGGCGATTGTGTGAGTTCATAGCCGGCGCCGGGGCCGATGCCCTGCTGGTTTTGGGCACCACGGGCGAAGGCCCCCTGCTTTCGCTTGCCGAGCGCAAAAAGGCGGCGAATGCCGCAGTTCAACAAATGAAAGGCAAGCTTCCGGTCATCGTACACACCGGCGGCATCACGGCCCGCGACACCAAAGAGTTGAATCGTCATGCGGTGAAGATAGGAGCGGACGCCATCGCCGTGGTGCTGCCCTATTTTTTCAAAATGGATGACGATTCTTTGGTAACCTATTTCACCCGCACCTGTTCGGACCTGAAAGGCTTTCCGGTGTATCTTTACAGCAACCCAGGCGCAACCGGCAATAATCTGCGGCCCGAGGTTTTTGGCGCCCTGATAGAACGCATGCCGAATCTGGCGGGCATAAAGATCAGCACCGGGGATGTGTCTTTGGTGCAGCACTACTTGTCCGTGGCCCAAGGCCGGGTGGCTGTGATAAACGGCAGCGATGAGCTGATCTTGCCCTCCTTGGCTGTCGGCGCGTCGGGTTTTGTGTCCGGGATCAGCACCGCGTTTCCCGAGCTGTATGTGGACCTATATAAATCATTTACCGCCGGCGATCTGGAACAGGCCCGCAAGCTGCAGGCCTTATGCTTTGAACTTATAAAGGCGCTGGGTGATGTCACCCAGATCACTTCACTCAAAAAGGCTCTTGCTTTGCGGGGCCTGCCGGTCGGGGGCACCCGGGAGCCCTTGCGGCTATTGAATCCGGTGGAAGCAGGGCGGCTTGAAGCCGATCTCAACCAGCTGGGCCTGTTGAACTAAGGGAGGCACGTTATGGCCAAGGAAGTGTATTTGATTTCAAACGGCGACTTCAGGGATTCGGCCGGCCAGGTTTGCTGGCCCATGCAGAGTCAAACCCTGGCCGAGGTGTCCAAGGCTTTTGACAGGCTGGGCTATTTTTGCCAAGTGCTGCCTGATTACAATCCGGAGCGCAAGCACGGCTTTGTCACCACCCAGAAGGAGGGCGCGGCCATCTTCAGCCGGATCGATCCCCAGGCCCCGGTGGTGATAGTGCTCAGCTGCTGGGCATATTCCCACCACGTATGTTCGTGTTTGAAAACCCACCGGGGCCCCATATTGCTCATGGCGAATTTTGACGGCACTTGGCCCGGGCTGGTGGCCCTTTTGAACCACGCCGGGACCCTGGCCCGCCTGGGCATAAAGCACACCCGGCTTTGGAGCGACGGTTTCAGCCGGGACGCGCTCTTTATGGAGCGGCTCAAATCATGGTGCGACACCGGGACCATTGAGTATGACGCCTCGCACCTAACCGATGCAAAAGAGCTGAACCTGCCCGCAGCGGCCCTGGCTTTGGGTGAGGAATTGGCCCGGGATATCATCCGCAACAAGCGCATCATGGGTCAGCTGGACCCGGGCTGCATGGGCATGCTGAATGCGGTGCTGGACCCGGGCCGCATGGCGGCCATAGGCATGCCGGTGGAGCTTTTGAACCAGTCCGACCTGCTGGGCGAGATGAACCAGGTCTCTGACCGCGAAGCCCAAGACCATCTCAACTGGCTGGTGGGCAAAGGGGTGTGGTTCAACTGGGGCACGGACAAGTTTGAACACCTGGTGCATGAACAGGTGCACACCCAGATGAAGATGTACTCCGCCGCCGCCCGCATATTTGAACGCTATGGCCTGGCCGCGATCGGCATTCCCTACCAGGTGGGTATGGTGAGGGTGGCTCCGGCCTCGGACCTGCCCGAGGGCATGCTGAATAATGCGGACCGCCCGCCGGTGTATGACGAAAAAGGCAATGAGATCGCCCCCGGCAGGCCGATCCCGCATTTCAACGAAGGCGACCTGGGCTCCGGCATACCCCAGGTGCTGATGCATGACATCTATCAGAAAAAGGGCATGGCCCCGGAGACTACCCTGCACGATATCCGCTGGGGCAAGGATAACCATGGGCGCTTTGAGTGGATACTGGAGATATCCGGCGCGGCGCCACCCGCCCATTTCGGGGGCTGGCAAAATGCAAAAGTGCACCGCCAGGCCCATATGTATTTCCCCCTGGGCGGGGGAACCTGCTCCGGGGTATGCAAGCCCGGAGTCATAACCTGGGCCCGCTTTTATGACCATTTCGGTGAGATAGGCGTGGACTGCGGCGCCGGAGAGGTGGTGGACCTGCCCAAGAGCGAGGTGGAAAGCAGGCTGAAGGCAACCACCGAGGTATGGCCTATTGCCAACGTGTATATACCGGGTTATGGCCGGGACGCCTGCATGGCGACCCACATGTCCAACCACATCACCATAGGCTATGGCGATATCCTGCCGGAGCTGGTGGCGCTTTGCAGGGCCCTGGGCATTCCCACCCGGGTTGCAGGCGATGCTGCCAAGGCTTACCTGGACTGAGCGGAAACGGAAAGCCGGAATGGAAAAACCCCTGCAGCTGCGCCATCACAACCCCCTGGCCGCGGGGGCGCGGCGGGCGCCGGCTGACGGCGGCGAGTCGCCCATGCGGGCCAGCATAGGTTTTGTGCCCAAATGGTTTGCAGACCGCTGCGGTGTGGACCTGGGGGAGCGCTGGCACAAAGATCCGGTCCACCGCCGGGAAAGCCTCAAGGCCATGAAGCGGGAGCTGGTGGAGCGCTTCCCCCTGGCCACGGACTGGGATCTTGCCCGCACCGAAGACCTCAACACCCTTTCCGGGGTGTATGGGGTTCACTTGATAGCCCACGTTTTCGGGCTTGAACTGCGCTATGGCCCGGATCACTGGCCCGCCCTTGAGCCCGAACGCCGGCTGTCGGTGTCGGAGATAGAAAAACTTGATGCCGAAAGGCTGCTGTGCGGACCGGTGGTGGAGGAGCTCTTTGCCCAGATGGATGAGATGCAATCCCGCTTCGGCCCGGTACACGGCTATTTGAATTGGCAGGGGGTGCTGAACAACGCGGTCCAGATCAGGGGACAGGACGTGTTCATGGATTTTTATCAGCGCCCCGAATTTCTGAAATACTTTTTTGAGCTGATATACCGGGTAATGCTTGGTTTGATAAAGATGGTGCAAAAGCGCCAGCGGGCATCCGGTTTTGCGATCAACCATTTCAGCACCAGCAACTGCACCTTGAATATGCTGGGCCCCAAGCTCTACGACGAATTCCTGTTTAAATACGACGCCGGGTTTGCCTCGGAGTTTGAGCGCTTTGGGGTGCACACCTGCAATTGGGACATCACGCCATACCTGGACTCCTTTGCCCGGCTGCCCAATCTGGGCTATTTGGATATGGGCATGGAAACCGATTTTGCGCGGGTCAAAGCCGGGTTTCCCCATACCAGAAGGGCGGTCATGTACTGGCCCACCAAATTGGAGGATGCCTCACTTGATCAAATCAGGTCTGATCTGGAGCGGGTGGCCCGGGAACTGGCCCCGTGCGATGTGGCTATGAGTGATATCCAGGAAAGCACTCCGGATTCAAGGGTCAATGACTTCATGGGCATATGCCGGGAGCTGGCCCAAAAGGTGATTTCAGCCTGACGGCCCGGGTCTTGGCGGCTTTGTTTTGGGGACAAAACTTGCCAACCAAGCATCCTTGGTTAGAATTGGATTACCCAAGGAGACGGGAGATTCCGGTGGGATGGGCATGGCGGCAAGCACCCAAACCGCAAAGGTTAGAATCCAAGATATGGAAAAAGTCAAAAATTCCCAATTCACCCAGCCTGATCCGGATGAGAGATCCATGGTCAGGACGGTCTGGCGCGCTTTTGCCATTCTGGATTCATTCGCCACCGGCCAAGAGCAGAGCCTCAACCAGATCTGCGAGAGGCTGGGCTATCCCAAAAGCAGCGCCTATGAAATTCTGAACACCTTGGTCAGCCTGGGAGCCGCGGAGCGGACCGAAAACGGCAGCAACTACCGCCTTGGTTTGAAACTCTATGAATTGGGAGCTCGGGCCAGGGGGCGTTTGGAAATCCGCAAAGCAGCCCTGCCTTTTATGCAGAGCCTCAATAAGACTGTGAACGAAACCGTACACTTGAGCCTATTGGATCAGGATCAGACTGTGTACGTGGAGTGCTGCGAATCCAGCCGCCGGGTGCGCACCTATTCGGCGATCGGTGAGCGGGCGCCTCTTTACTGCACCTCGGTGGGAAAAGCCCTCTTGGCCTTTTTGCCTTTGGACAAAATAGAGCATATCCTGGCAAACACCACTTTTATAAAGTTCACCGAAAACACCATCACCGATAAAGGCATGCTGCGCACGGAACTGGCCGCCACCCTGCAGCGGGGATACGCCGTGGACAATACCGAACACGAGGATGATGTGCGCTGCGTGGGGGCTCCCATCCGCAACCGCAGCGGCGAGGTCTTCGCCTCCATCAGCATCTCCGGACCCTCACAGCGGGTTTCGCTGGCCAGGATTCCCGAACTGGCCGAATTGGTGATAAAAGCCGCCAGCCAGATCAGCAGCAAAATAGCGTGAACCTGGCTCACGGGAGCGGATAGGGCGGGGGGACGGGCCCGCGGTCCGTTGCTTTGATCATCCGGAGCGGCGGGCCTGCCCATGCTATTATTCCGGACAGCGCCGGATGCCTTTAATTATGATGGAAGCATAAAGGAGGCCAGCGTGAACCAATACCGCATATATGCCTGTGAATACCACCGGCGGGACGTGACCGCCAAAGACTACCTGTTCAGAACCCAGGCCGACGACCCTTATCAGTCGAGCTGTTTTGTCTGGGCTATTGTGGGAGAGAATGAAACCCTGGTGGTGGACTGCGGTTATACCGCCGAGGTGGGCAGGCGGCGGGGCCGGGTATTGCACCGGGAGATTGAAGAGGCCTTCGGCCTGGCCGGGGTTGACTGCAATGAGGTGGATGCGGTGATTCTGACTCACTTCCATTTTGACCACGCGGGCTGCCTGGACTTGTTCCCCAAGGCGCATTTCTACGCCCAGGCCCGGGAGATGGCCTTTTGGACCGGGCCCTATGCGCGCTTTCCCATATTCGGCGATGTGGTGGAAAGCGCCGACATCACCAAACTGGCGGGCCTGAATCTGGCCGGGCGGCTCAGCCTTATCAGGGGCAGCGCCCAGGTCCGGCCCGGCATCCGGCTGCATCTAACCGGGGGACACACCCCGGGTTCCCAGATCGTGGAGGTGGAGACCTCAAGCGGGACCGCGGTCATCGCCTCCGATGCCGTGAAGACCTTCCGCAACCTGGATGAAAACCTGCCGGATATGTATTTTCACGATGTGCCCGGGGTGCTGGACGGTTATGAACTGGTGCGCAGCCTGGCCGGTAAAAGCGGGCTGATCTTCCCCGGCCATGATCCGGCCACCTTTGAGCGCTTCGACCGGCATTGCGATCATGTGGCGGTGCTGGGCTAGACTGGTATTATTTCCTGGCGTTGCCGTTTAAATAGCAAGGTGCCCTCAAAACTGCTCTTTTGGCCCAAATACGGCGTTGGACGCGATTTTTTGAATGCTCATATATTGCTTCATATACTGCGCTTCAAAAATCGCGTTCGCCTTGTCTTTGAACCACAATATTGTTTTGAAGACACCTTGCGAGAATCAGCTTGGCAGCAACGCCCTGCCATACGAATGATCTCCGGGCAAGCCGGGAACACTCCGGCAGGGTATAGCGCATAAGGGATTATGAACCCAATACCCCCTTAATGGGTGGAGAGTCTGGTGCAGCAAAAAGACCTGTTTCCCATAATCGTAATCAGCGGCCTGTTCAGCGCCTGTCTTGCCATTGCCGCGGTTTTGTCCAGCAAGATTATCAGCGTAGCCGGGCTGTTCGTGCCCGCCGGGGTGATTGCCTATTGCGTCACCTTCATCTGCACGGATGTGGTCAGCGAAGTGTACGGCAAAAAGACCGCCAATCTGGTGGTGCTCTCAGGATTCAGCGCCTTGGTGCTGGTGTTTGTCCTGATCCAGATAGCCCTTTATTGGCCGCCGGCGCCCTTTTGGCAAAATTCGGAGTCCTTCAGGGCCGTTTTGGGCATGACTCCCAGGATAATCATAGGCAGCCTGGCCGCATACCTGGTCAGCCAGTTCCATGATGTATGGCTGTTTCACCTGCTGAAAGCGGTCACCAAGGACCGTCACCTGTGGCTGCGGAACAATGCCTCCACTGCGGTTTCACAGTTCATGGATTCGGTTATATTCATCACTATAGCTTTTTACGGCGTCATGCCGATTTGGCCTTTGATATTTGGCCAATGGGTGATTAAGCTGGTGATCGCGGCGCTTGATACGCCCGTGGTCTATGCCGGAGTAGGTCTGCTGCGCAAGCGGCGGTTAATCATGGAAAGGAGTTCCTAAGATGAGCGTTGCGACCCTGATTATCTACGAGGTTAAGCCCGAGGACCCCGAAGCCTTTTTTGACTACTACTTAAACACCCACATTCCTATCGCAAAGAAGATGCCCCATCTCAAACAGATAAAAATCGACAAAGGAGTGGGGGGCGATATCTTCATGATCACCAGCCTTATCTTTGACAACCATGAAGAGATGGAGATAGGCACCAATTCTCCGGAGCGGGAAAAAGCCAAGGCCGACATGGCCAATTTCCCGGCCTACTCCGGAGAGGTCCGCCGCCAGGTGGTGGAAATCATGGAGGTCTAGGCCTTAAGACCGGGCAGAGAACAAAAACCGCCGGGGTCATGAAGCTAACCGCCGTTGCCCGGCCGGAAAGCAGGCGGGCGGGTCTGGGGCGTCCCGGATTTTGTACAAGTTTGGAGGCAGTGTTGTCAGATAATCTCAGCAGCAAAACCCCCAAGGAACTCCGCGCCCTGATGGCTGCGGGGCGGTTCAGTGAGCAAACCAGCGGGCTTTGCCAGGATTACGCCCAAGCCAACCTGGTGATCCTGCCCAAGGACTGGGCCTTTGACTTTCTGCTTTTCACCCTGCGCAATCCCAAACCCTGCCCTTTGATCGAGGTGCTGGACCCGGGCGAGCCCTACACCAGCATCATGGCCCAAGAGGCGGACGTGCGCAAAGAACTTCCCCGCTACCGGGTGTGGCGGGACGGCGTGGTGGTGGAAGAGCCCACCGATATAAGCTCCCTTTGGCGGGATGACCTGGTCAGCTTCTTTTTGGGCTGCAGCTTCGGTTTTGAAGACGCCCTCTTAAAGGGCGGGGTGCCGGTGAGGCATCAGGAGATGGGGGTTACGGTGCCCATGTATGAAACCACCCTGCCCAACCAAAAGGCCGGACGCCTGGGCGGAAACCTGGTGGTGTCCATGCGGCCCATTCCGCCCGAGCTGGTGGACCGGGCCGATAAGATCACCGGCGAGCTGAGCGGGGCCCACGGCGCACCGGTGCATAAGGGCGACCCCGCCCAGATCGGCATTCAGGATCTGGGCAAGCCGGACTTCAGCGGTCCGGTCACCGTGAATCCGGGTGAGGTGCCGGTCTTCTGGGCCTGCGGGGTGACTCCCCAAAGCGCCCTGATCCACGCCAAACCGCCCTTTGCCATCACCCATGCCCCCGGACACATGTTCATCGGGGATATCAAGGCCGATGCGGTGAAGCTGATGAATCCCAGCGGTTGAGGCCGGGCGCTGAATTGCTGCGATATTGAAGCCTCGGCCAAACAAATCAGCCGCAGCCGATGGGGAAAACCATGGCACAGAAGATGAGCCGCTGGGGGGTGGGACCGCTCTTTGTTTTGCTCTCCGTGGGATATAGTGCGGTAATTGTAGTTATATCAAAATACTACGATCCGATATTCTTGATTGGCTTTATGCCGGACCAGGTGCGCACCGTTCTGGGCGCCGCCCTTATCGCTGTGGGGATTCCCTTTTTCATCGCTTCGGTGGTGATGGTCAACAAGGCCTACAATTCAGACTGCTTGGTTACCGGCGGAGTGTTCAAGTGCTGCCGCCACCCGCTGTACGCCTCTTGGGCGGTGCTTATAGTGCCGGGCATAGTTCTGCTGGTCAATAGCTGGCTCGGCCTGACCGCGCCGGTATTCATGTACGTGCTGTTGCGCATATTGGTCCGAAAAGAAGAGGAGTACCTTGCCGAGGTGTTCGGCTCCGAATACCTGGCATACAAAACACGCACTCCCTGCATTCTGCCCTACGGTATCTTCAAATCAAGCTGACAAACCAACCCGCATTGCACGAAGGTTGCGCGTCCGGCTGCGCCAGCGCCATATGCTTGGTTGCCGACTGGGTTCGCGCCTCGATGATGTGTGTGGATAAAACAGGCTGCCCGGGGTGGCCGCAAAGCTGTTGGAACTGCCGCTGATGCGGGCTTAAGCGGCGGTCATCTAAATTTTCTTTTCTATCTTAACCTGCACCGACTTCATCAAGGGAAATCCGTTGATGGGATCATTGATATCATCGTGGGTGATGATATTGACATTGGCCTCGCGCCAGCCATGGGTTATCTGGACCACGCCGGGCAATATCTCGTCTCTCTGCACCACGTTGGCCGGTATGTCCAGGCTGCCCACCTTGGAGGTCACCGTGACCAGATCACCGGATTTGATCTCCAGTTTGGCCGCGTCGTCCGGGTGAATCTCAATATCCGGATAGGGGAAGGCGGTGCGGCTGGTTTGGAAGTTGTGGTAACGCCCGTGATAGAACATCACGTTTCTTGCCCCGGTGATGAGCACCAGGGGGTATTGGGGGTCGGGATTGGCGTAGCATTCGGGCGCGATATACTCGGGCAGGTATTCATAGCCGTAACTCCGCAGATATTCGGATACAAACTCGAACTTGCCCGAGGGGGTGTTGAAGCCGGTTTCTTTGTATTTGAAGTAGCGTTTGGGCTTATAGCAAATGCCTTCGGGATGGTCGAGCAGCTGCTCCCGGGTGATGCCGGTGTCGGCCAGTATCCAGTCGTTCAGCTCATCCACCGACTGCCAGGGGAAATAATGCCCAAAGCCCAAGCGCTGGGCCAGACCTTGCCAGAAATAATAATCCTCATGTTTGCCCGGGGTGTTCAGCACCTTGGGGGACAGGCCCAAAATCTGCTGCATTTCATGGACGTGCAGCTCTGAATGCTCCAGATAGGATGCCGCCGGAATCACGTAATCAGCCAACTCGGCGGTCTCGCTCATGAAGATATCCCGCACCACAAAAAGATCCAAGGATTTCAGAGCTTCGAGCACCTTGGCCTCGTTGGGGTTGGTCAGGGCCGGATTGGCCCCGGTGAGGATCATGGCCTTTAAGGGGTAGGGCCTATCAGTGAGCATGGTGTCCATGGCCGTCATAGTGTGGCATTCGTGGCGCAGCTCATAAAGGACCGGATAGCGGTCGGCCCCTATGGGGCCCAGATCGCGCAGGGAGTATTCGTCATAGATGTTCAGCTCTTTTAGGGGAGGGCGCTCGCAGTAATAGTTGCCGCCCTCAACGTCTATGCTGCCCTGAATGCCTTCCAGGCAGGCGACGGCCCGCACATTGTTTATCCCGTTGACATGGTGCTCCAGCCCGTTGCCCACCCAGTGGATCACCTGGGGCATGGCCCGGCCTATGTGTTCGGCTATTTCGACCACATCCGATGGCTTCAGGCCGGTGTCGTCAGCCACCCGCCGGGGCGTGAATGCTTTTGTGTACTCGGCGTATTCTTCAAAACCCACCGAATAGTTGTCGATGAAATTACGGTCCACATGACCGTTTTTGATAAGCTCCCGCGCTATGCCCAAGGCCAGGGAGCCGTCGGTGCCCGGGCGTATCTGGAGGAACATATCCGCCTGGCGCGCGATGGCCGAAAGCCTGGAGTCCACCACGATCAGGGTGCCGCCGTCCTCGCGGCCCTGCATAATGTCCTGGGTCATGTTGGGATGGGAATGGGGCGGGTTGGCCCCCCAGAGCATGACGCAGCGGGACTGGGCGAATTCAGGAAAGCCCCAGATGCCCTGCACCAGAACGAAACCGATCCAGCGCCCCACGAAGCATTGAGAATCATTTGAGAAATAGTTCGGCGATCCCGCTGCGTGCACAAAGCGCCGGGCCAGCCCCTCCTGGGTCAAAAAGCCTACGGCCTCGCCCTTCCAGATCCCCAGGGTGCGTTTGCCGTAGCGCTCTTGCAAAAGAGTGACCCGCTCGGCAATTTCATCCAGGGCGGTCTGCATTTCAATGGTCTTCCAGGCTCCGTTCACCCGTTTCAGCGGGGTGCGCAGCCGGTCCGGGGCGTTGGCCTGATCCACCCCCATGCGGCCCTTGATGCACATCCTGCCCCGGTTCCAGGGGTGATTCTCCAATCCCTCGATATCCACCACCCGTCCGTTGTCCAGAAACACCTTGATACCGCAGTGGTCATTGCACATGCGGCACAAAGACGGGACTATGGTCAGCTGGGGGGATTTGGCGCTCATGGTTCCAGCTCGCCGCAGCTGGGTCCGCATCCGGAGAACTCGCTCATAAAGCGGTGGAACATGGCCCGGTTGGACCTGGCATAGTCCGAACTGTCCACCAGCTTCAGGGCTCCCGATATGCAGAATTTCACGCACTTGGGATCACCGCCGCAAAGGTTGCATTTTTGGCTGCGCTGCCTTTTGGTGTCGTAGTGGATATTGCCCAAGGGGCAGGCCAGCATGCACATTTTGCAGCCCACACAGCGATCTTTGTCTATTTCTATGCCGCCGGTGGCCGGGTTTTTGGTTATGGCTGCCGCGGGACAGACCTCCTGGCACCAGGCGTCTTCGCACTGCAAACAGGTCAGGGGCATGCACACATTGACGTCATGATAATAATTGACCCGGATGTTGGAGTGCTCCCGGTAAAAATCCCCGGCGTTGGTGAGCGCGCACACATATTCACAGTTGCGGCAGGCCACACATTTATTGAGATCCATGGATATGAAGAGCATGATTCCCTCTCCTTATCCCGCCGTCTTGGCAAAGGCTTCGTGGTGCCGGGCCAGAGCCTGGGCCCACATGGATTGCAGGTTGCACCGGCCGGGCCTCAAGCGCACCTTTTCCCTGATCAGGGGGCGCAGTATCCCCAGGGTGGCCACTAGCTCGGAGCCCCCGGCGGCAACCCCGCCTATGGGAGTATGGTCCTGCAGCACGATTTTGAGGTAACTTCCCTGGGGCAGGGCCTGGTCGACCCAGACCTCGTCGCCGTCGCCGTCCTGGAATTTACCCATGGAAGCCACGGTCAGGTCGAACATCTGGGTGACGTTCATATTGAGGCTGCCCTGATAGCCGTTTTTTTTGCCTGCCAGATTCTCGCCGGCCACAGCCCCCATCTCCACCGCGGTGGGCCATAAGGCGTGTATGGTGCGTTCCGGGCCGAATATGGTGGGGCCTTGGGCCACATCCCCGGCTGCATATACATCCGGCAGGCTGGTTTCCATGCGCCGGTTCACCAATATGCCCCGGCCCATCTCTATGCCGCTGCCCGTGAGGAAGTCAACATTGGGCCGCACCCCGGTGCCCACGACCATGAAATCGGCCTCAATGGGCTTGTGGCTGGCTCTGTGCACCAAAAGCGACCCGTTTGCGGTGTGTTCTATGGCCCGGCTGGCCGCCTCCAGATGGAGGGTGACTCCTTTGGCTTTCATCCTTGCGCCAAGCAGTTCCGAAGCTTTATGGTCCAGCACCAAGGGCATGATGCGGGGCAAAATCTCGATTACGGTTACTTCCAAGCCGCGCTGCACCCCGGCCCAGGCCGCTTGCAGGGATACGAAACCGGAGCCCAGCACCACCATTTTTCGTGCGGACTCATACAAGGGAGCCAGAAGCTCAATATCCTTAAGAGTCCACATATGATGAATGTTATCGCCGTCAATGCCGGCAATGGGCGGTTTGGCCGGGGAGGAGCCCGTGGTGATCAAGAGACGGTCGTATTGTACGGTTTGGCCGCCTTTGAGGGTCAGGGTTTTGGTTTGGGGCTCAAGCCCGCTCACGGTGCCGCTGATATGCGAGCAATTCAGGGACTCGAAATAATTCGGGTCCCTGATGAATAGGTTGTCCCAGCCGGTTTTGCCGCTCAGATAATAGGGGATCAGCACCCTGGAGTATGGCCGGGCGGCGTCTTGGCTTATTACGGTGATGCGGCAATCGGCATCGAGCTTGCGCAACTTTTCCAGGGCGGAGAGACCCGCCGCGCTGGCGCCGATGATTACTATATGCATCTTGCCGTCCCGGCGCAGGGGAATTTTCGGGATGGACGCCATAAAAGCCGCAGCCCGCCCGGGGAGGGCCGGACCCCGTATGCTTTGATATTGTCGGCGGCTTTGCTAGGCATAACGTCAAGTCTCAATCCTGCTGAATAGTTCAACCCGCCGGGCTGACGGAATGCTGGCCTTCGGATTGGATGGTGTCATTCCGATGACAGACCATAGCTGTATATACAGCCTGCCAATCATGCAAGTCAAGCCGAATTGTCCGGGGAAGGACTGGGCGGCTATTCTGGTAAACTCAAGCCATTATTACCATTTAAGCCCTACTGCTCCCATGAGTTCCGAATGTACTGTGGGAGGGGTGGGCCGCAGCGGGGACTTTGGGGCTGAGGCCGCTGCGGGCCGGTCAATAGCCAAGCAGTCTGATAGAGATTGTATATACAGGTTCACGGATCACTAATCCGTCAAGCCAGGTCCGGTTCATCGGGTCCATGCACCGGCCTGGCCGGCCTCGCGGGCATTTGGGCCTTGGCCCCCTTATCCGTGGTGGCAGCGGATCACCCCGTCCGCTTCCATTTCCTCGATGTGCTCCGGGCTGTAACCTAGTTCAGTCAGAATATCAAAGGATTGCGCGCCTATCTGCTGGGGGGGCAGTTTGACGGGCGGCACCTCGCCGTCATAGCGTATGGGATGGCTGACCAGGGTGATCGGCGAGCCTTCGGCTCCCGGCAGGGTGACCAGGCTTTTATTGTGCCGCACCTGAGGATCTTCCAGCACATCCGCATAATCATTCACCGGATGATTCCATATCTTGCGGCGGTCCAGGATTTCCGCCCATTCGGCCTTGGTCTTTCGGGCGACGCATTGGGCGATTTTTGCCGCTATCTCTTCACGTTTCACATAGTTTTCCCCATCGTCATAAGCGGCCACTTCCGGCGCGCCAAGCGCCTCTCCCAGCTCTTTCAAGCCGCTAAGCGAGATGACAATATGCCCGTCGCTGGTCGCATAAACCCCGTAGGGGGCCTGATATATCCAACCTGCGATATTGTCCGGGGAAATGGTGGTCTGGGGTTTTTCGCCGTTAAGGTAGCAGACCAGAGGCTCCATCTGCAGATCCAGGGCTGCGGTCAACAGGCTGACGTCCACCCGGCTGCCTTCACCGGTGCGCTCGCGTTTGAACAGCGCCGACACTATGCCCAGGGCCAAAAGCGCCGCGCCATGGTGGTCCACCGCGGAGAACCCCACCGGACGGGGGCCGCTGGCTTGGCAGCCGTTTACGGTGGCCAGGCCGGACATGGCCTGAATCAAAAGATCCTGGCCGGGACGCTCAATATAGGGTCCGTCCGGTCCATAGCCGGTGGCCGCCGCATAAACCAGCCTTGGGTTTTCCTCTTTCAAGGTTTCATAGCTGAAGCCGAGCTTGTCCAGCACCCCGGGGCGATAGTTGGTGACCAGGGCATCGGCGTCGGCCAGGAGCTTTTTGGCAATCTCATATCCTTGGGGGGATTTCAGGTTGATGGCGATGCTTTTCTTGTTGCGGTCCACCGCCAGGAAAAAGACGCTCTGTCCGTCCACTTCCTTATTGCCCTGTCCGCCCCAAAAGCGTTGCCAGCTTCCCCCGAGGGGCTCCACGGCGATTACTTCCGCGCCCAGGTCGGCCAGGGTTTGCACCGCCATGGGGCCGAACAGATAGTGCGTAAAGCTGACTATTTTTACTCCATGAAGGATATCAACCATGTCTGTCTCCTAAAGCGAACCTAGTCCCGCAGCCCTCAAGCCTCCAGCTCTTTTTCCCGGATGCCCCCGAACAATACGCCGTTTAACGCGGCCTCAAAATTCAGCCTGGTCTCCAAGTTGTCGTGCACCGCTGCCCGCACGGCCTGCTTGCCCAGGCGCAGCACCTCCAAGGAGCGCTGGGCCATTTCCTGGGCCAGTTCCAAGGTTTTTGTCTCCAAAAGCTCCAAAGGATGGGTTTCCTCCACCAAACCAATCTTTAAAGCCTCCAGGCCGGAGAGCCGCCGCCCGCTCAGGATCAGCTTCATGGCCTGGCCGGGACCCACCAGCTTAGGCAATAGCTGGGTGCCCCCGCCGCCGGCCGGGAGCCAGCCCAAGCCGGACTCGGGCAGGCCCAGGCTGGCGTCTTCGGCCGCCAGGCGGATATCGCAGGCCAGGGCCAGCTCCAGTCCGCCGCCCAGGCAATAGCCCTTGATCATGGCCAGCACCGGCTTGCTCAGTCTGCGTATGATGTTTGGTGATTCGATTCTTTTTAAAAAACCGTGGGCGCCGATGCCTTTCAGTTCATTGATGTCCGAGCCGGAGGAAAAGGCCTTTTCCCCTGCTCCGGTGACGATCACCACCTTGATGTTGTCATCGGCTTCAACTTCGCGGCAGGCGTCGCTCAAGCCCTGCACCATCTCGCTGTTCAGTGAATTCAGCTTTTCTGGACGGTTGAGGGTGATAAGCGCGATGGCTCCGTTTTTGGTTAAGTCAACACCCATGGAGAACCCCCAGTCTGCTAGGCGGATGCAAAAAAAGCGTTCGTTTGGTTCAGTCTGCGGGGGCGGCTGGCATTTGGGGAAAACCCCGCCATGCACCAAATGCACCATCCTGTGGCCTAAATACATCCGCCTTGAACTTGAACCGGAATTGCTGCTTCCAAGTCATCGCGCTGGTGAGGAGTTAGCTGGCCGGAATCCAGGTTTTTTCTCCGGCCAGACCACTATACCGCTTTTGATTATTACAAATCAATCATCACCCGGAGGTCTTCAGGCAAACAGGCTGCCCCCGCTAAAGCGGGTATGGTCCGGTCCGGCTGGTTCAGCTTTGGGGATCGGCCTTAATAAGGCGTGCTACGAAGCGGTTGGTAAGGGCCCAGATGCCGTCCAGGGCAAGGTGGTGTTTGGAGTTTGGGTCAATGCCTATCACGGCCCGGGCCGGGAATTCCTCATCGGCCTGCCAGAAAAGCAGATAAAGCGGGATCTGGGGTAGGCCGGGCAGGGTGAAGGCCAGGTCTCCGCCTTCGGCGGGCTGGGAGCCCAAAGAATCAGCCGCGGCCTTCAGGGCATCCATGCGGCTGCCATAGCGCTTTTCCAGCTTCGGGGCGGCCAGGGCGTGGGGGCCGGTGAAAAACATGGCTCCGCCGGGCAGTTCCTGCGGGGTCACCATGCGGCCCGCGGGGGGCACTTCCAGCGCCTTGGCCAGGGCGCAAACTAATATCATGCCGGACTCAAAGCTGACCCGGGCCCGGGGGTCCTCCATCCGCCAGATGCGGCGGTGGCCAGGATCGACATGGTAATCTTGAGCCAACAGCTTGATTTTAAACGAGCCGTCCCGCCACAGCGCGCCACAGGCCCGAGCCGCTTCCTGCGGATCACGGGCGCAAAGATCATCCCACAGCGCGCCAGGCAGATCAGCGGCGCTGTTATAAAGACGGTTTTCCTCCGGTACAGCGCCCGGCATGGCTACTTGGCGCCTGTGGGGGAGAGGTCCACATGCTGGCGGCGCACATAAACCCTTTCAATCTTCTTGCGTCCCCGGGGGCGGCGGGTGCGGGCATAGAACTCCAGGTATCTTGAAACCTTGCGGCTCATCTGCTCGCGGGGGGCGATTTCCTGTATCCCCCTTATCTCACCAAAAAAGGTTGGGTCGGCTATGGTGTCATCCGATACGTCTTTCAATGAATCCGAGCGCACCAGATCTTCCTGCACCGTGAAACCCCGCGCCTCCATTACCCGTGGGCCGGTGAAGATCACCAGCGCTTCAGGCTCGGCCAGGCACACGTCGCCCAAGGCGGCATAGGAGGCTATGGCCCCTCCGGTGCTGGGGTCGGCCAGGATGGAGATAAAGGGGATGCCGGCTTCTTTCAGGTGCTCCAAGGCCGAGATGGTTTTGGTCATCTGCATTAGGGCCACGATGCCTTCCCACAGCCTCGCGCCGCCGGAACAGCACACGCTTACCAAAGGCCAGCGTTTTTTCAGGCAGTACTCCACGGCCTGGCGGAATTTTTCGCCAAAGACCACGCCCATGGAACCACCCGCAAAGCGGAATTCGCAGATGGCCAACACCGCCGGATACCCATGGATCGTGGCATGGGCGGTGACCAGCGACTCATTGAAGTTGGTGCGTTTTTCCTGTTTTTTCAAAAATTCGCGGTAATAGTTGTGAATATCTTCATCGGGCAGGAGGTCATACACCGTCACGTTGCGGAAAAGTTCGTGGAAGCTGCCCGGATCGGCCAATACATTTATCCAGCCCGCCGCATCCAAAACATGGCGTTTGCCGCAGTTGGGGCAGACCTGATGGCGCGCCAGATACTCTTCCAGGGGGATCACCGCGCCGCAGCCTTCCTTGCTGTTGGGCAGTTCCTCACCGCAGCGGATGAACTGCTGGCCCGGGGCGAGAATGGTGCCGTCGCCGTAGTTGTCGTCCACGTGCACACCGCCTGAAGGCGAAGGCGCTTCGATAACTTTCAATTCCGGCGGGGCTTTGTGGAAGGTCTTGAAGGGCCGTTCCAAATAGCGCCGGAGCTCATCAATGGCGCTGAACTGGATAATGCCCAACTCATCAGCGGATTTGGAACGCTGAGCTATGAGCCGGTCCAGATTGCGCTTGAAGAGATCCTTCATGGCCTTTTCGAGGAACACCCCGATATTAGCAGCCATTTGGGCAGAATCATTAACATTTTTTGTCTGAGGCACCATTGTGTCAATAACGTTGAAGTGCATGAGGTCGCGGGCGGTGCATTTGCTGATGGAAAGAGCATCTTCCAGCCTGCCGGGATCACGGAAGATAATCGCCGCCACACTCTCAGCCGGAGCCGTGGCATAAAGCGCGTCTTCCATGGCGGCTCTACGGTCGGCAACCTGCATGGCCAGGGCTCCCCCGCTTCCGCCCTCGCCGATCACCAGACTCACGGTGCGGATGGGGACCTGCAGATATTCCCGGATAAGATGGGCTATGAAGAAAGCTTGCAGCTTTTGGGCGCTTTCCATTGAAATGTCGGCGCCGTAGGTGTCCACAAATGAGAGCAGCAAAGCATCCTCGTGGGGTCCGGTTTCTTTTAGATAGCGCAGGAATTTAAGCACTTGGGAATGCTCATTAGCGGTAAGCATGCCCCAGTTCAGCTTGGCCACGTCCCGGGCCGAGCGGAATTTATCCGGGGTGGGTTTTTCCTGGGCCACCACATAAACCTGGCGGTCGCCATAGTGGCCTTCACCCATGATAAGCGAGGTGCCCTTGGCTTGGTAATCCCGGAAATCTGAGAATAATCGCTTTATTATATTAGAAGATCTCGGCCGCATCGGATGGCGGGTTCTGGTCTTGAATATCTCGATTAACTGCAAAACAGCCTCCTGGTCATCAATAAAATACGGGCCAACCCAATTTTTGCGCATGGCCCGTTCCAGCATTATGCTAGTGGACCGATAGGGCCTTGTCAAGATACCCTGGCCGCAGCGCCTGGAAAAGACTTGCGGGCTCTCAGGCTACCTGATATAAAAGCTACCGGTTATCCTGAGAACCGGATGATTTTTCAGATGTGGTGGCTATAGCTCAGTTGGTTAGAGCGCCAGGTTGTGGCCCTGGAGGCCGTGGGTTCAAATCCCATTAGCCACCCCACTTCCATCTTATCTTCTTTAAGTATAAATGCCTGTGCATTTCCCGTCACAGCTTTGTTTGGGCTGGCTTCGGCTGGGGGCGGCCTTTTCATCATGAGATCGTGCGCGGACAAGACTGAACATGGAAGAACATAATATACGGACGGCTGCCTAGTTTACCCCCACCCGGAGCGGTTTTTTGGTGAACACAAACTCCACCCGCCGGTTTTTTTCCCGTCCGGCTGGATTCTTATTGCTGGCCAGCGGGTAGTTGGCCGCATAGCCCACTGCGGACATCCGGGCCTGGGAAACATTCAGGGCCTTCAGTTCCCTAAGCACCGCCGTGGCCCTGGCCGAGCTCAGTTCCCAGTTGCTGGGAAAACGTGCAGTGCTGATGGGCAGGGCATCGGTGTGCCCCTCTATGGTCAGATAAAACTGACGTTTGCTCATGACTTTGGCTACGCCGGCGAGCAAGGCCTTGGCCTGGGGTTTGATCACGGCTTCGCCCGCAGCGAAGAGCAGAGTCCCTTTAATGCGCAGACGCACCCCCTGGCTGCCCGCGGACACCTCCGCAGCGTCGCTCAACCCTTCACGGCTGATCATTTCCTGCACCTGTTTGGCCATCTTGGCCGTTTCGGCCGCCCGATGGTCTTCCATGGCGGCTTCAAGATCGGGCTGCCTTGGCTTGGCGGCCATGCTGCGGAAATTCTTCTCTGGTGTGGTCTGTTGTTTTTGGGGCTCTGATTCGACCGGTTTCGCGGCCTGGTAGTTGCCGCGTTCTTCAAACTGGACTCCAAAAGCCATCTGGACAGATCCCAGCATGTCTTTGAACTTCTGGATGTCCATGCTGGCGAATGTGAGCAAGAGTACAAAAAAGGTAAGCAGCAGGGTGCACAAATCGGCAAAAGTAGCCATCCAGGGCGGCAGGCCTTTTTTTATGACTTTTTTTGTGGCCATGTCTGCCTATTTGCCTTTTTCACGGGCCTTGGCCTGTAAGGCCGCACGGTCGGATGATGGCATGAAGCCCACCAGACGCTGTTGAATTGCCCGGGGATTTTCATTGCGCGCCATGCCCATGGCGCCTTCCAGTATCAGGGCCAGGTTCAAACCTTCTCTTTCGCTGCGGTCCGCCAGTTTAGCTGCGCTGGGCCCCAAAATGAGGTTGGCAAAAAGGGCTCCGTAAAGGGTGGTGAGCAGCGCGACAGCCATTGCCGGTCCGATGGAGGCCGGGTCATCCAGGTTCAAAAGCATGATGACCAAACCGATCAAGGTGCCGATCATGCCCCAGGCCGGAGCCAGCTCCGCCATTTTTTCCAGGATTTTGACTATTTCTTCGTCTCTGGCCTGGCTGGCCTCCAGTTCGATTGAAAGAACCCCGCGTATGTCTTCGGGACGGTAGCCGTCCGCCACCAGGTCAAATGCGGTGCGCATGAAATCATTTTGGCTTTGCATTTTTTCCAGAGCCACAGGCCCGTTTTTGCGCACCAGATCGGCAGCCTTCAGCAAGGTCCGTACTGTTTCAAGGTGGTCAATTTTGTGCTGGAAGAAGATGCTCATAGAGGTCTTGATGGCTGCGAATACAGATCCAAGCGGAAAAGCCACGCAGCTGGCCGCAAGGGTGCCTCCCCCGACGATCAGTATTGAGGCTATGTCCATGAAGGCCAGGATGGTTCCGTTCATCATGATACTGGCCACAACAAGGCCCAATCCAATTACAATTCCGATTATGGTGCCCAGATCCAACTTGTTACTCCGTTGTAAGCCTTAGCTATTGGCTCAGTAAATCATCAATGGTGATCTGTTTTTCACCAGAGTTTGTTTTTCTGGTTTTGGTTTTGGCGTTGGTTCCGGTTTTGCCGGTTTTGATGCCCGGATCGTTCACTCCCGGAAGCAGACTCTTCTTGGATGCGGTTTGCCCCGTGTACATGCTCCGGCGCCCCACTTCCCGGGCGCCGGTGTTTATCTTCTGTGCGTTGAGGGAATCTGTGGTGGTCGAGAGCCTGCGCTGTCCGATTACATAATCATCCTTGGACATCCAGATGCCGTCCGCCCCGGCCGAGCGGATCAGGTAGGCGAATGTCTTGCGGGAAAGCTGTTCTATCCTGAGGGCGCGGTACCAGCCGTCTTCATATTTCTTTCTGGGCCCTGGTTCGGGCAGCCGTCCGGTTTTGGCCCTTATGGCCTCGGTATGGTTTTGCAAGGCGATGATCTGCATTATGGTGAATGAGCCCAAAGGGTCTCCAATGGAAATGCCTTTTTTCTTTAAGGCCTCCTCCGCTATGGAGTAAGTCGGAGTTTCCTTATAAGGCTGGAGTTTCAGCGCCAGCTCACAAGCGGACCGGTAACGATTTACCTTGAGGTTCGCTTGTATCTTTTTCCATATTAGCACTTCCGGTCCGTTTGCCCAGGCCGTGGCAGATAACGAAACAAATGCCAAGCCCGCCAGAACCAGAATAACCACTGTCCTTGTCTTCATGTAAATATTACTCCTGGTGGTCATCTTGAGTACAACCGGGGTGCGCAATCAACCATTATAGCCTACGCACATGTCAATGGCCAGAATTCCAGTCAGCCGGTCCGGGTGCGCCCGCCTCCAACTTTTCGTGCTCATTGGTGGCGGTTGCCGTAAAAAGTTCGAATAAAAGGCCTTGGGTTTGTGGCATGAAACCTGACGCTTGGGGTCAAGGTGACTTGTCCAGAGGCATCAGTTGGATTTCCGCTGATTTTTTGCCGGTGGATTTATCCAGAATCATTTGTTCCCGGGCGCTGAAGCCGGACTCTGGACGGCGCAGCACCAGGCTGGCCCGGGGGCCAGCAATTTCTGTGGAGGGCTCCGCCTCCTTCATCACTGTGAGACATGCCAGATCCGGGTCTGCTTTGCTGTGCATCTGATCCAGCTTCCAAGTGATGCGCTGCATGCAAAAGAAATTATCCTTTAAGCGCTGTTTGAGGGAGGCGACATCTTCCTTCAGCCCGTCCCTTAGGGGCTTAATCATGCCCAGCTGGCCCATCAGGTTGTCTTTATTGCTTTCCTGGGCCGGGTCTTTCAATGAGGTGACAAGCTCCTTTAATTCGGCTTCAGTGTTATACAGCTCGACTTCCATATCCTGCATTTGTTTAGCCTTGGCTTGCTGCTCGGCCCGCAGTTCGCGGTATTTGCGCCGCAGTTCATGAATCTCTTCATCCAGGGTTTCGGTCATGCCGATTCGGAAGCAGGTGGGCTGAGACCCGCTGCTGACCACTTCTCCGCATTGGACTCCGGAAAGTGCGGTAATGGCACTGTTGACCACCCTGCTTGCGGGTGAGATCAGCTTTACGCTTGCTTTGCACTCAACTTGGCTGGTGACGATTTCGTTTTCAACCAATACATCACCCCCGGCCTGAACCCGGCAGTCGCGCATATACCGGGCCGTGACCTGGCCGGACACCGTAAGGGCGGCGCCCATGATGCCGCCTTCCACCCACAAATCGCCGTCCACTTCCAAAACCGCGCCCGGCTCCACTTCACGGGCCATCAGGCCGCGGCATTTGACCCGCATGCCCTTTCTTACGCCGCCCAGAACCCTGACCACGCCCGGCGAATCCACCGGGCCGCTGCCCGAATCAACATCACCGTTTATCTCTTCGTAATCAACTACTTCAAGCCGGTCAGGCCCTGGCTGCAGAAGCACTCCTGATCCTGCGGCGTATGCGCTCATGCGGTCTTCAGAGAGGGTCACTCCCTCACCGGTCTTAAAGCGCATGTGCCGCACTTTCGGGACGGCAATTTTATTGCCCAGTATGTCGATTCCGTCTTGGCCGCCTAGCGGGGGGCTGATTTGGGCCAGAAGAACACCAGCCTCCACCATTACAGGTTCGGCCTCAAAATCATATGAAATCCGCCCTTCGGGCTGCATCACGCAAAAATGTTTCACGCCCAATTGGGCATGCATTTGAACCGCGGCGCTTTGACCTTCCACCGGAGCCTGCCCCCTGGCAAGCAGTATCTTGTTTACCGGATTGCCCTCGCAAAGCTCCTTTATAGCCAGGCGGACCCCCGAGGTTATGATGCCATGTTTTATGCCGTATTTGCGTAGAAGGGCCATCAAGGCTTTTTGCACCAGAGCCGGGTCCATGCCGGCAGGCGCCTGCCCGCTGAGTGCGGCTTTGAGCCCGTCCCTGGTCATGGAAACGACCAAGTCGATCCCGTCTGGTATACCGGGCTTGCCGTTGCTATTTGCTTTTTGGGCAGCCAGTAAAATTCTCCTCGGATGCATTGGTGCCCCAGCAATAGGTGATCACTGACATTCCTGTTGGAACACGGCGGCCAATGACTTAATAATACCTTGAAGTGGCAATCATTTTAGCATCAAAGCAAGATTGTTGACCAGAAAGATGTGAATCTTTCCTTTTTACGATCCTAAAACCACGTAAAAGCATACTCTTGCACCGCGTCAAGTTTGTGAATTGTTGGGCGGCAGTTGGGTCGGGCGCCATGATTATGGTGAACATCCGCATAAGCCAACCCGGCTGATCAAACCCTTTGCCGTTTAATAAAAAAAAGACGGTTTCATGCCCGGCGCGCCTTTTCCCGGCCCTATGCGGCACGGCTTGAGCGCAAAATGTGATGCAACCGGCCAACTGGAGCCTTGCCCCCGGCAGCCCGCAATGGTATCAATGCGCCATGATTACTCTGCATGAAATAGATAAATTCTATGGCCGCCAGGATGTTCTCAAAAAGGCCAGCCTGCAGGTGGGGCCAGGGGACCGCATCGGTCTGGTGGGTCCCAACGGCGCCGGCAAGTCCACCATACTGAACTTGATCCTGGGCAAACTGGAGCCGGACGGCGGTTCTGTCTTCAGGGCCAAGAATCTGCGCTTGGGTTATCTGCCCCAGGATTTAATCCAGCTCACCGGCCAAACCGTGCTGGAACTGGCCATGGACACCGGCGAGCGGCTCAGCGAGGTTGAAGCCGAGTTGGAAGCCGTGCATCACGCCTTGGCCCAAGGACCGGATACGGATGAGCTGGAAGAGCTTTTGGCCCGGCAAGGGCAGCTGCAAACCATCTTCGAGATGCTGGGCGGCTATGATCTCAAGGCCCGGGCCGAAAAAGTGCTGGGCGGGCTTGGCTTCAAAGAAGAGCTGTTCAACCAGGACGTCAGCGTATTAAGCGGCGGCTGGCTCATGCGGGCGGCTTTGGCCCGCATCCTGCTCTCCGCGCCGGATATGATCCTTCTGGACGAGCCCACCAACCACCTGGACCTGGAGTCCATGCTTTGGCTGGAAGGACAGCTTGCCCAAAGCCCGGCCTCATTGCTGCTGGTCAGCCACGACCGGGTGTTTTTGGACAAAGTGGTCAACCGCATCGTCGAGGTGGACTTGGGCCGGCTCTACACCTACGGCGGCAACTACAGCGATTATCTGAATCAGCGCGAGACCCGCATCAAGGCTCAGTGGAGCGCCTATTACGCCCAGCAGGAGCGCATAAAGGAGATCCAGAACTTCATCGACCGCAACCGCTCCAATGCGGCCCGGGGCAAACAGGTGCAGGGCCGCATCAAGATGCTGGATAAAATGGAGATGGTGGAGCCGCCCCAGACCCATGAGGAACTCAGTCTGGAACTGCCCAAGGCCGAGCGTTCGGCCAAGGTGGTGGTGGAGTTGGAAGACGTGACCCAGAGCTATGGCGGCGATCCGGTGTACACGGGTTTGAACTTCAAGGTTCAGCGCGGCGACCGCCTGGCTCTTTTGGGCCGCAACGGGGAGGGAAAATCAACCCTGCTCAAGCTTTTGGCCGGGCTCACTCCACCCGGCAAGGGACGCCGCCTGGTGGGCGGACGGGTCAAGATGGGGGTCTTCAGTCAGCACGCCCTTGAGGACCTCAACCCGGATAATGACGTATTGAGCGAACTGGCCTCGGTGGTGGGGCTCATGGCCATATCCCGTTTGCGTTCGGTGCTGGGATGCTTTTTGTTCCCCGGCGATGAAGTCTTTAAAAAGGTTAGCGTATTAAGCGGCGGCGAGAAAAGCCGTTTGGTCCTGGCCAAGCTTTTCATGCAGGCGCCCAATGTATTGCTCTTGGACGAGCCCACCAACCATTTGGACATCCGGGGACGCCAGGTGCTGGAAGACGCGCTCAGGAAGTTTGACGGCACCATTGTGCTGGTGAGTCACGAACGGCACCTGATCAACGCGGTGGCCAACAAGACCGCCTATGTGGCCGGGGGCAGGGTGGAGACCTTTCCGGGAACCTACGATGATTTCATGCGCCTTTGGAAAAATCGTCTCAAAGGCCAGGAGGCCGAGCTTGGGGAACAGCCCGAACCGTCCGCCAGCCCAAACGGCAAAACCCAGGCCAAAGGCGGCAAGAAGAACGTCAGCCAAAAACGGGCCGAGGCCGAGGCGCGCAACGCGCTGTACAAAAAGATGAAGCCTTTGAAGGACGAATTCGCCGCGGTGGAATCCAAGGTGGAAAAGACCACTGAAAGGCTGGACGAGCTTACCGCTCTTTTGGTGGATCCGGAAGTCTATGCCGACTCAAGCCGTTTTCAAAAGCTGAGCATGGAGCACGCCCGCACCAAGGACAAATTGGAAAAGCTCACCAGCCGGTGGGAGGAGCTGGCCATAGAGCTTGAAGAGGCCGGACTCTGATCGGTTTTTCATGAAATGCTTATATGGTCCGCATACTCCCCGGCCGATGGGGCAGGAAACCCTGGTCTAGGAGAGCTTGCCGCCCCGGCCCCTGATCAAAAGACCCCCCGCCACAACCAATAGCGGTATGGCCATGCTGACCACCCGTTTCACCTGGGAGCTTTTGGCGCTGCCGGTCTTGCAGTAGTTGGCGAAATGCTCGCAGTTATTGAACACAAGGTTGTATTTATTAGGCTGCTCCAAAGCCTCTTGGGCCAGGCGCAGGGTTTCGTCGGTTGGCAGGCTTGTCTTGGATTTGTGGGGCACGGTTATCAATTCGCCGCCATCCAGAAATTCATTTATGGGGCTCTGCACGATGCGGGGCCGGAAACCATCACCGGCGACAACGGGCTTGCCGCGGTCGGTGAAGTGAATCACGCTGCCGTCGCCCATGTCGATTCCGTGATGTGCATAAAGCAGCCAGTAACGCCTGACTTTTATGTGATCGGCCTTGGCCATGTCGCAAGCCTCGCGTTTTGTGATCCGCGGGCCGGATCGGTTAGATGAAAGAGTCCAGTTAGTCCATTCCCAAGGCCCGCTCCAATTCCTCAATTTCCTTGGCCAGGCTTTCCCGCTCCTGGGGGCTCAACTCTTCTTGGTCCAGCTTCTGCTTGAGGCCCAATAGCCTTCTTTCCAAGCGGTAATCAGCGCAGGTAACAGTCATGCTCAACTCCTTTGCTGATTATTTACCCCTATGCGGCCCAAAGGTAAACCTGCAAGATGCCCGGTTGACATCAGCCCATGGTAATTCGATACTTAACATAAGGATGTAAGAGAGGTTTTTGTGCATAAGCTCCCAGACTTCATAGCCCCCGAAGTAATTCTGAATAACACCAGCGACGGGATATATGTCACCGACACCGGGTGCCGTATCTTGTACTGGAACCGGGCCGCCGAACGTATTACCGGCTGGCTTGCCGAAGATGTGGTGAATAAACTGTGCAGTGAGGGCATTTTGATGCATGTGGACCGTATGGGAAACCGGCTTTGCGTGCCCGGGCGCTGCCCCTTGCACCGCTGCATGGCCGCCAAACTGTTTTCAAGCGAACCGCTTACGGTTTTTGCACACCACAAACAAGGCCACCGGGTGCCGGTGGCGGTGAGCGTGGCGCCCATACAAGATGAGAGCGGCATGGTCATCGGCGGGGTGGAGGTATTTCGCGATATAAGCTCCCGGATGCGCGATCTGGAACGGGCCAGGCTGGTGCAGCAGCATTCCATGAATCCGGAGCTGCCCAAGGGCCGGGTGTCTTTCGAGGCCCGGTGCTTTCCCCATGATATGGTGGGGGGCGACTATTATCAAGTGGGCACTCTCAAAGACGGCAGGCATGCCTTTTTTCTGGGCGACGTCATGGGGCATGGAGTCTCCGCGGCCCTTTACACCATGACCCTGCATGCTTTATGGCAGGAAAATACAGCCTCCCTGGCTGAGCCGGCCAAGTTTCTATCCCACCTGAACCATGAGCTTTTTGGGCAAACCCTGGAAGACAGCTTCATCACGGGTTTCATGGGATTGATCGATCCGTCCACGGGCAGGCTGGACTATGCCTCGGCCGGGCACCCTCCGCCATTTTTACTGGACCCGGAAGCCAGGGTGCAAAAACTGGATTCTTTGGACCTGCCCCTGGCCATGGTGCCTGATATTGATTTCAGCCAGGCCTCCGCCAGCCTGAAACCGGGAGGCAAGCTTCTTCTATATTCCGATGCGGCCTTGGAGGCCACCAATCCCGCCGGAGATCAATTCGGCTGTGAGCGCTTCGCTGATTTGGTTTTGGCCGCTCACAAGGCCCGGTCAAAGGATTTTTTGGGGATGATCAGGCAGTCCTTATTGGAATTTGTGGAGTCGGTGGAATTGGAGGATGATTTGGCATTGCTGCTGGTGAGCCTTAATGAGTGATTTACTGCCTGCTTTTT
This sequence comes from Desulfarculaceae bacterium, assembly GCA_963675675.1. GTDB lineage: Bacteria > Desulfobacterota > Desulfarculia > Desulfarculales > Desulfarculaceae > Dethiosulfatarculus. The sequence continues at coordinate 2,703,512 of OY776512.1, read as the reverse complement.
GTTTGGAGCGGCTGTGGGGCGCGGCTTTGGGTGCCATGTGCGGGGATGCGCTGGGCGCTCCGCTGGAAGGCATGAGCCCGGCCGATATCCAGGCCCAGCATGGCCGGGTAAGCGCCATGCTGCCCGGCAGGCTGCCTGCGGGCTCCTACACCGATGACAGCCAGATGATGATTGCGATCTTGGAGAACCTGTGCGCCCATGGCGGGCTGGAGCCCAAATCCCTGGCCGCGGCCTTTGCCAGACGCTTTGAGCCCCATAGGGGCTATGGCGGCCGCATTGCCGGGGTGATGCAGCGCATCAATTCCGGCGTGTCCTGGGATAAGTGCGGCACCGATTCATACGGCAACGGCGGAGCCATGCGGGTGGGGGTGCTGGGCGCGTATTTCCCCGATGATCCCGAAGCCCTGGCCAAGGCGGCTCTGGAGCAGTGCTCGATCACCCACACCCATCCCCAGGCCCTGGCCATGGCCGCAGCCCAGGCCTTGGCAACCGGTCTGGCTTGCCAGTTGGGTGCGGCGGGCAAAACCCCTGACCCCCGGGTGGTGTGCAACGGCCTGGCCCGGATGGTGGAGGACATAGACCGGGAATGCGCGGACCGGCTGTCGGACCTGCCCGGGCTTTTGGAAGGCGGCCCCGAAAAGGCCCGCGCGGCTCTTATCTGGGAGTACGGCTGTGATGTGCGGGCCATCGAGGCGGTGCCGCCGGCGCTGGGCTGCTTTTTCGCCGGCCGGAGCGCCAGGCAAACGGTTGAGATGGCGGTCAGCCTGGGCGGCGACACCGACACCATCGCGGCCATGGCCGGGGCCTTGGCCGGGGCCTACTATGGGGCGGAGGCCTGGCCCCGGGGGTGGACCCAAGCCCTGGAGAACGGCCCCTATGGCAGGGACTATGTCTTTCAGCTCTGTGAACGGGCTGTTTGTGCGAAAAAAAGTTGACTAAACCTGCTTTGGCTGATAATTCTATGCCTCGCGGTTAACGCACACGGGCTGCTAGCTCAACTGGCAGAGCAACGGACTCTTAATCCGTAGGTTCCGGGTTCGATCCCCAGGCAGCCCACCAAGAATATCAAGAGGTTACGTCACCAGGCGTAACCTCTTTTTGTGATGGTGCGATTTTGTCCCCGCTCTGTCCCCGTTTTTTGGCGAACATTTAATGATAACGGATGAAATAAGTTAAGCAGTTTGTTGTAAGTCGCCACGCAAAATGAAAATCCGTGCCAGGCAAAATGGAACAATCAGAACTGAGTTGTAAGCTGCTGCAAAATTCCAGAATGCCGCCTTGTTTCCTGTAAACGTTCTTATTAGCCAGGCTGGCAAATAGGCCAGAAACTCCGCCTAAACTGATAGATGCCAAGCTTAATCCCTGAACCTTGGGCCTTTCATTAGGAATTTAGGAACAGTTCTTTGATCAACACCTGGAGCAATCACAAGTTTCAGCCACAACATTGACTTTCAGAACTCACCTGGGATACCATTCGTACTATATAAAAAATATTCTGCCTGTCTCCCAAGTAGTATCGTGCAAATCGTCCAACTGCGAAATAATGCAATTATGGTTGATTATTGAATTTTCGGGGCCAGGTCTTTGTATTTGGAATAAAATCTGTACGTGCTACGTACCCTGCAAAACTTTCGGGTAAGCGACATCTGAGTCTAAGCATTTAGTGTAATAAAGGAGTTTTACGAATGAGCATAACTCTTAAGCGGTTTGTCGAGCAAGTGCTTTTAGATGTAACCCGTGCTGTTGAGAAGGCAAAAGAAGGTTCGCCTTTCGCCATTGCTCCGGGATATGTAGAAGGGCTCATTCAGTGGGAACCACAACTGATTGAATTTTCGATTCAAGTTGCGGTGTCAGAGGGAGAGACCCATAAAGGAAAGGGCGAGGTGGCAGTTCCAATTATTAGCCTTGTTAAGGCTAGTGTAGGTGGTGAACTAGGTAAAAAAAACGAGAAAATCACCACGCAAAATTTAAAATTTTCTGTGCCGGTATATTTTCAGAGTAAAAACCCTAAGCATTTATGATCTGTAGAAAACGCCAAGACTGCCGAGTTATTTTCTATAACTGACAAATATTTAGTTGCGCTACATACTGCCAAGTGACGAATAAGTTGGGCATAATTAACAATAGTATCTGTCGAATAAATGCGTCACTGAAGCCGGTATTGAACTTAATATTCATTGTCCAAATTTTTATTTATAAATGAGAAACTACTAAAATATTATACAAGTAATTTTGATTTTAAAATATTTAAAATAACGTGATTATAGTACGATTTATAAAGAAAAATTAATTGGATATGCACAAATAACGATACATTTTATGCTGCTTCAACTATACTATTATTAGCATGATAAAATGAAAGTCCCTCATCCCGATCTATAAAAATAAGTGCCATTTCTCAGCTTCGAGAACTGGGCGCTAATGATGAAGCTGACCTGCTTTCTAATTGCAAATTAGAAATTGGAGATACAGGCCAACGTTATTCAGGCTCTACTGAAATCGGGCTAAACATAACCTTAAGGTGCAGAGCCGCTGATCTGGTCAGGTTTATTGACCAAGGCTCCTCCTGGGAATTGCCAAGCGATGAACATACGACAATTACAAATGCGATTGAGTCAACCCTTCCAACCCAACTCAAAGTTCACGATCTTTCGGCACGATCGCTTTTAGTTGATAGAAATGAATTTGAGAAATCAGAGCTTGAGCGGTTGATAGAAGCACAAATAGATCTCATGATTGCTGTGGCAACCGGAGGTCCTAGAATACAAGCAAAAAACCAAGAGTATAAAGAGCGTCGAGAAACAATTCGTGACAAATTGCTGTCCGCTGGGAAAAATAATCCAAACCGTTTTCAGGATCTGTGGGCTTGGTATGGTCGTTGGAGCAGTGGTGATTTGCCAAGTTATCAATCTCGTAGAGAATATGTAAGAGCATTGTACCAGGATATCCTTGAGGATTTAGCTGGAGCCCCTGCTATTGGTCCTTCCGAACCCAGCCGCGAACCAACTGGATGGGAAAAAGTTGATCGAACAGTTGACAAGATAATCAAAAGCTTAGGCCAGACAAAAAATGAAATAGAATTCCAGGCGATAGGATTTTTATGCCGTGAATATCTAATCATAATCATGAGTAAACCCCCGGCTCTGCCGGGGGACTCATAGAGTTTGACAGTTCCTGGAAAATAGTGGAGCCTCCCAGATCGAACCGCTCAAAGTTCGTGACCGGGGAGGCTCTAGTGAAAGACGGCCAAAGTTTAAGCCACAGAGTGTGGGAATGCAAATACCACTTGGTATGGATACCTAAATATCGTCGTAAGTTGCTATATGAGCAATTGCGCCGCCATTTAGGGGAGGTTTTTCGGGGATTGGCGCAGCAAAAGTAGAGTATGGTGTTGGAAGGCACCTTTTAGCAGACCACATCCACATGCTGGTGTCCATCCCACCGAAATACTCGGTATCCCAGGTGGTTGGTTTCATCAAGGGTAAAAGTGCCATCCACATAGCACGTACCTATGCTGGTCGAAGGAGAAACTTCACAGACCAACATTTCTGGGCGCGAGGATATTATGTCTCAACCGTCGGTATTGATGAACAAATCATCCGTGAATAAATCCAGCTCCAAGAGGCTGAAGACCGTAGACCCGACCAATTGGACATGTTTGAATAATCGCCGCCTTTAGGCGGCAAACACATTTCTACCGCTTTGAGCGGTTCACATATTTCAAGCCTCCGGTTATGCCGGAGGTGCATGATTGTCCAACCGACGGGGGCCACCTCCCGGTGAGCGTAAAAATAAATGAATAGATCCGGTTGCAGGCAAAAACATTGTTCATGCATGGTATTTTGATCTTGGACCGAGCAAATGCGAGTACTATCAATAACTGAACCATTCCTGATCGGGGGGCCAATGACGTAACATGCTCACTAACTGCTTACCCACTGAATTATCGGGAAATCAGCCATTGCAAATAAGGAGTTGCCATGAGCAATTACGCAGCAGACACGGCGGAGGGCAGAGCGGCGGCCATTAAAAAGTCAGGTTCTTTGGAGGCGGCGGTCAAAGGCAATCTGATGCGTCAATTCCAGGACATAACCGTGTCCGAAGCTCTGGTGTTGGGGCTATTGAACCAGGGGGTGTCCAAATACATCGGCATTTTCGGGCATGGCTCCACCGACATCGGAAACATGCTGTCGATCTACGAACAGCAGGGGCTAGTGAAATTCTTCAATGTACGCAGCGAGGTGGAAGCGGCACACTGCGTCTCGGCCCTCAAATGGCAGTATGGAGAAACCGCGGCCGTGGTAACCAGCATCGGTCCGGGAGCTCTCAACGCCATGACAGGCTCTTTGGTTGCTTCCTCGAACGGTCTCGGGGTTTATCACATATACGGCGATGAGACCACCCACGCCGAAGGCCAAAACATGCAGCAAATTCCCAAATATGAACAGGCAAGCTACCTGAGCATGGCCAAGACCATGGCCGCCGGGTATCAGATCAGCACCCCGGAATCCATATTCACCGCATTGAAGCGGGGGGCCGCGCAAGTGTTCAATCCCATTTTCGCAGGGCCTTTCTATTTCCTTATGTCCATGAATGTGCAGCCTGCATTTATACCTGAATGCAACCTGCTTGAGTTGCCCCAAAAACCCTATTTCCCCCCGGTCCGGGCGGAAGATGATGCGATTTTTGAAAAAACCGCTGCACTCATAAAGCAAGCCAAGTCCATAACCATTAAATTCGGTGGCGGAGCTGCGCATTGCGGCGCCGAAATAGAGGAACTCGCGGAATTGATTGACGCCGTAATCGTATCGGGCGCCAAAATGTCCGGCGTGGTTCCCTATTCGGCTAAACGCCATATGTCAGTGGGAGGAAGCAAAGGGACTCTGTGCGGAAATCATGCCATGAACAATGCGGATTTGGTGATCGCCATCGGCGCAAGATATGTCTGCCAATGGGATTGTTCGGGCACCGCCTGGAAAAGAGTCAAAAACGTGGTCGCTTTCAACGCCGATCCTTACTACAGCAGTTTTTACAATTGCAGCGTCTCCATAGTGGGTGATGCCAAATTGAATTTGCAGACTCTTATAGAACAGTTGAAGGCTCGGGGTTTTTCACCAAACCAAAGAGATTCAAACTGGCTGTCTGAAAACATTGCCAACAAACAAAGGTGGGAGCAAGAAAAGCAAAGACGCTTGGAATCTCCGGTTTTATATTCTGAAACCTGGGGAAGGGAGGTGCTCACCTACCCGGCCGCCATTCATACTGTATGCAAATTTGCCAGGGAAAATGGGGATGTTACCTATTTCGACGCCGGAGACACCCAGGCTTGCGGGTTCCAGGTTGTCGAAGATGAGGCGCCCGGCAAAACCTTTAGCGACACCGGCGCCTCGTTTATGGGATTTGCGGCCTCGGCCTTGCTAAGCAGCGGTGTCGCCGACAATCCGGAATACGGATTTGCCATAAGCGGGGACGGCAGCTTCACCATGAATCCGCAGATTCTGTTTGACGGCATTGAGCATAATGCAAAAGGCTGTCTGGTGATTCTGGACAACCGCGCCATGTATGCCATATCCGCCCTGCAAAAAGCCCAATACGGCAAAGCATTCAAAACCAATGACAGTGTCAGCATCGATTATGTGGCCCTGGCCGAATCGGTGAAAGGGGTGTTGGGTTTGCACGGCGGTTATTCAATTGAGGAACTGAATGATGCGTTGGCCCGCGCCCGCGAACATGACGGTCTGAGCCTCATCCATGTGCCTTTGTATTCCGGGGACCATGAACTCGGCGGGCTGGGGGCCTATGGAGATTGGAACATTGGTAATTGGTGCGAAGAAGTGCAAAAGGAAAAGCACCGGATTGGCTTGTAACCGCGGCGGACGCTGTTTGTGAGCCGTCAAATATAATGAGGTGAATTGCGGGAAGATACCTTATCAGCTTAAGACCCCCTTTCCGTGTAAAGCCGCCCTGACCTGCCCGGCTTCGGCGGTAGCGGGCTCTTTGCTTGATGATGGCCAAGCCCGCTGACCGGCCATCCCATTACCCCCAAAAGCGGTGGGGCGGCATGCGGCTGCAGCCAAATAGCAGAGCTCTCGCGTTGCCTTTCAGGCTGGCAGCACCAGTGCGGGTTCTGATATTATGGGCATGGCCGAGGCAATGGAGCCGGCTAAGGGCCGGGTGTATGCGCCTGGCGAATGTCAACCGCAATGACAGCCGGTCTGGAAGGCTAAAAAGCCATAAACAAAAGGGTTCAGCGGCTGGGTTGCTCAATCCGCACTTATGAAGCCGAAAAGACCATAGGAGTAAAAATGCAGACATACAATATAGCCTTGATTCCCGGCGACGGCGTGGGTGGAGAGATTACGGACCAGGCCGAAAAGGTGCTGCTGGCCGCGGCCTCAAAACACGGCTTCAAGGTCGAGACCCGAAGCTTTGACTGGGGTTGTGACCGCTATGCGGAAAGCGGCGAGATGGCTCCGGACAACTGCCTTGACATCCTGAAGGATTTTGACAGCATTTTCCTGGGATGCATCGGTGACGCCGCCAAGGTGCCGGATCATATTTCATTGACCATGCTCTTAACAATCCGCAAGGGCTTTGATCAATACGTGAACCTGAGGCCCATCAAACTGTATCCCGGAGTGGAGACCCCCATCCGCACCGCCACGCCGGAGTCGGTGGATTTCGTGGTGATCCGCGAAAACACCGAAGGCGAGTACAGCAATATGGGCGGGATATTCAAGGCCGGGAGCAAGGACGGGTTTGCGGTGCAAAGCGCCGTATTCACCCACAAAGGCTGCGAAAGGGTGATCCGCTATGCCTTCGAGCTGGCCGCCGGCCGGGGCAAAAAGGGCATGGTCACCAACTGCACCAAATCCAACGCCCTGAACTATTCCATGGTGTTTTGGGATTCGGTTTACCGGGAAGTGGCCGGGGATTTCCCGCAGGTCAAGACCGATATGGCTTTGGTGGACGCAATCACCATGTGGTTCATCAAAAACCCGGAATATTTTGATGTGGTGGTGGCTTCAAACCTGTTCGGCGATATCATCACCGACCTGGGGTCCATGCTGCAGGGCGGCATGGGCTTTGCCGCGGGCGGCAATATCAATCCGGAAAAGAAGTATCCCTCAATGTTCGAGCCGATCCACGGCTCGGCTCCCAAATACGCAGGCAAATCCATAGTCAATCCCATCGCCTCCATTGAAGCCATACGCTTGATGCTGGAGCATATCGGCGAAAACAAAGCCGCCGAAGACATCCAGCAAGCCCTTATCCGGGTGCTCACCGAGGGCAAAATCAAGACCCGCGATATGGGAGGCGAAGCCAAAACCCATGAAATGGGTGAAGGCATAATCAGCGCTTTACTGGAGGGGTGAGTTCATTTGCTGCATGGCCCCTGATAATTGGGGCATATAAGCACTGTTTGGGCGTGATCCCAAAGCGCTACGCTTTCCATGGAAATGAAAAGGGTAAGCACCCAAACGGTGCGGTGTCAAGGCGGCAAAAAGGGGCGCCCAGGTCAAGCCATCCGGTCGCGAAGGCGAATATCCGTTTTGCCGGCAAGGATGCCGCTTCCCAAATTCAGGATGATCCAGTGTTAAATCAAGCCATATGGCTTGAGGATGCGGCCAGGCTATAGGGACATATTGATATAATTGACCAGGGTTATGGCGTCGAACACAGGCAGCCCGAAGGCCTTGCGCAAGTCTTGGCTGAACGGCGGTAAATTGGTGCATTCCAGCACCAGCGCCCCCACCTCGGGGTGGCTGCGCACTAAATCCCGAACCGCCCGGTAAACTTCATCGCGGCATTTGTTTTCATCCAGGGAGGTTTTACCCTCCACAAAGACCGAAGTGAACTCCGGTGCTTCATCCATCCCCTGAATAACCAGGTCATGATCCTGGATTCCCACCCCCGCCAGATGCCGCCGGGTAAGGCTCTGTTTGCGGGCCGTAAGGATGCCCACTTTTTGCCCTGGCTTGATAAGGGTCTGTACCAGATGCACCTGTAAAAGGCTGGAGCTGAAAAAAGGGACGGATACCGCGGCGGCCAAGTCCTTTTGGAATATGGCCAAAAAACCGCAGGAAGTGGTGATGGCCTTCACCCCCTGCGCCTCAAATTCCTGAGCGGCCTTGGAAAATGGCGCAATCAGCTTGGGATCGGCCAGCTTTACCACCCGGTGGGGGGATGCACCCTCTACCGTCTTGTATCTCACCGGAAAATCAAATGATTCCGGATTGCCTATATCCCCGGGGATGCGGGGAAATGTGGTTTCCAGCATGAGTATGCCTATGGCGGGTGCTGTCATGTCCCCTTCCTTGATTACCTGTCCTTGGCGGATTCCAGCCTGGCCGCAGCCTGTTGCCAGGAATAGACCGGGGGAATCCGGTCCACTTCGGGTTCGCTGATCAGGTTCACGAACACAGGCTCCTCAAAGGCAAAGGCTTCCTCCAATGCCTGGTTGAGCTGGGCCGGGGTCTCCACATGTATGGCCTTGAGGCCGAATCCCCGGGCCACAAGGCAAGGATCGCCGGCCGTGAAATCCACTGACATGTATTTTTCAGAGCAGTGCAGCTTTTGCAGGCACTTGATCCAGCCAAAGGAACGGTTGCTGAAGTGCAACAGCACGCAGTCCAGCTTGAGCCTGGCCAGGGTCTCCAGCTCTCCGGCGCTCATGCCCAGGCTGCCGTCGCCAAACAGCCCCACCAGCCTGGCGTCCGGGCAGGCAAAATGAGCCCCCACCAGGGCGGGTATGGCATAGCCCAGCCCGCCGTAGGACCGGGGAATCAAAAACCGGGAGCCGTCCTGTTTGAGCTTCAGATAGCGGGTGCTGTACGGAGTGGGGGTGCCTGCGTCGGAGATTACTATGGCCTTTTTCTCCAAATGGCGGTTCAGTTCGGCGATTATGCGCTCCGGCCGCAAGGGCAGCCGGTCCGACTCCAGCGACTCTCGGGAGTCTTGCCAAAACCGGGCCCGCACCTCATTCAGTTCATTGAGCCACTTGGAATCTTCCCTTTGGCCCGTAAGGCCCTTGACCAAAGAGAGCAGGTCTTCCAGCACCAGCCTGGCATCGCCGTTGATGCTGATCTGGTTTTGGAAGTTATTGCCCAAAAGTTCGGGATTCAGGTCTATCTGGGCGATTTTCCGGTCCGGGCGGGCCGAGGGCATGGTCCAGGAGATGGTGGAGACCGAGCCCATCTTGCATCCCACATAGAGCAGCAAATCACCTTGTTCCACCGCCTGGTGGGCATGGGGATGAAAACCGTTATCCCCCACCACTCCCAGGGCCAGTGGATGGTGATCCGGGATCACCCCCTGGCCGGAAATTGTGGTGACCACGGGCAGGCTAAGCCATTGGGCCAGTTCCAACAGGGCCCGGCCCGCCTGGGAATGATTGGTTCCGCCTCCGGCGATGATCAAGGGACGCCGGGCGCTGGTGAGCATGCCGGCCAGATTTTGCAGCTCTTCTTTGGAGCCGCGGGTGCGGAAGGCGGGGTAGGATCTGCATGCGGGTTCGGCATAGGCCGATTCCGGTTCTGTTACCTCACCCACCATGGTTTCTTTGGGCAGGGCCAGATGCACGGCTCCGGGTCTGCCCGAGGTGGCTATGCGGAATGCCCGGCGCAGGTCCTCCGCCACCTTGTCCGGAGATTTCACCACATTGGTCCATTTGGTAATGGAGCCGAAAAGCCCCTGGGTGTCCAGTTCGGTGATGGTCAGTTTGCCCTCACCGGCCAGGGGAATGTCAGAAGTGAGCAGGATAACCGGGATGGATGAGGCGTCGGCCTCCGCCACTCCGGGCACGGAATAAAGCGGCCCTGCGCCGGAGGGGCACTCGCACAGCCCCGGCTTGTGGGAGAGCCTGGCGTAGGCGTCGGCCATGAATGAGGCCGAACGTTCGTCCCTGGCCAGTACATGGCGGATTTCGCCAAGATCATACAGCGCTTCATAAAGAGGCAGGCTGGTGTCTCCCGGCACCCCGAAAATCACCTCCACCCCATAATCCCTCAAGGTCCGCACCAATATCTGCGATCCGGTGATGCCCATTTAGACCCCCTTACTAAACCTGTGGTCAAGCTTCAAACCGCCCCGGTCGCCGATTCCAATAGCTTCGGCGGGAGCGGCGGCAGCCTTTGACAAGCCCTTTATTCTTATAACACGGATCATGGTCTGCATATTCGCTTCATCCTCCCAACACCGTGGGAAATATGGTCACCTCGCCTTGATGGGGGGGAACCGCTTCCAGGCCGCTGGGAGCGCCGTCTATGAGCGCCACCAGCTCCTTTGAGGGCGGAATGCCGAGTTCTTTCAAGATGTCGGTGACGGTGGCCTTGCCTGCCAAACTCATGGTGAAAGGCATGCTCTTTTGCCGGGCATAGCGCTTCAGGTCAAAAAAAAGCCTTACCTCAACCTGTTTGGTCATGCCCACCCTTTTACTCCAGCCTTCCCTGGCTGTCCCAGCCCCGCAACCGGTAATAGTCGCTGCGCAGCCTTTTTAGCTCCGCTTCGGTTATGATCTGGCCCTTTTCCAGAGGCTCGGTGTGCATCCTTTTGGGCAGGGCGTCGTCCTGGGGAGTGAGCCCCTCCCGCAGATTGAATCTCCTGGCGTTGGCCGTTACACCCCCGGCCATTTTTTTCAGTCCGTCCTTGTCCAGCTCCAGGCCGGTGGTGGTGTGGATAATGCGCCCTATAATCTCCCAGGGATAAAGATCCCGGTAAAAACGGCACAGTATCATGGTGTCGAAAAGAGTGTGCCGGTCTTCGAAATCAATCAGCATCTCGGCCTTGCCCTCTATCTGGGAGGGAGGAATCATGTTGCTGAGCTCGGGCTTGTAAAAGGTAGCCCGCAGATGGCATGCGCCCCGGTCGCTGATTGCGTACTCCAGACCGATGCCCTTAAGCACCCTGGGGTCATAGCCCGGAGGCTCCATGCCCTTTACATGCACGGCCACATCCTCCATGCCCCACTGCGCGGCCGCATGTTTTATGCCCTGGCTCAGCACCTCGCCCAGCCCGCGGCCATAGGCAATATCTTTCAACAGTTCAGCCACCTGGGCGGAATCGCCAAAGGGGATGTTTTTTTTGATCCGGCCCCGCCGCCCGGCCTCCATGGCAAAGGCGGCCAGGTTTCCCGCGCTGATGGTGTCCATGCCCAGCCGGTCGCAGAGATCGTTCAGCATGGCGATATCCTGGATGGAGCTGATATCGCAAAGTCCGCCAAAGGAATAGATGGTTTCATACTCAGGCCCCACCACCTGCAGTCCCGCGTGGGGTCCGTCGGGAATGGTGCTTTTTTTGCCGCAGGCCAAAAAGCACTTGAGACATGCAATCGGCTTCACCTTGAGGCTCTTTTGCATGCCCTGGGCGTTGATCTTGTCCAGGTGCTTCACGGTGCCCCTGGTCCAATAGCGGGTGGGGAAGGCCCCGGCCGCGTTCATCAGGTCCACCGTCATGGGGGTGCCCCATTTTTTATAGGCCGCCACCCCGGGATGGTCCTTGGCCACCGCCTTTATCTCCTTGAGCAAGACGGACATGGCTTCCGGATCAGCCCACTCGCGTTCGGCATCGCCATTGAAGATGAGGGCCTTGATATGTTTTGAGCCCAAGACCGCGCCCATGCCGGTGCGCCCGGCGCTGCGCCACTTGTCGTTTTCCAAAACCGCGAAGCGCACCAGGTTCTCCCCGGCCGGACCGATGGAGATCACCCCGGAGCGTCTCACCCCCTTTTTGACCCAGGCATGGCGCTCCATGACCGCATCCTCGGTCTGGTGGGTGTCCAGCCCCCACAGATCCCGGGCGTCATGAAAAACCGCGCCTTTGGGGTTTATTTCCAGCACCAGGGATTGATCAGCTAGGCCCCCCAGCACCACCGCGTCGAATCCGGCGCGGCTGACCGCCTCCGGGGTCCAGCCTCCGGAATAGGATTCACCGTAAAAACCGGTCTGGGGCGAGCGGGAAAACACCCCGTAGCGGCTGGAGCCGAAAATGGGGCTGGTGGCCGCCGGGCCGGTGGCTATGATGATGTGGTTGTCGGAACCCAGGGGGTCGGCTCCGGCAGGGTTGTGTTGCAGCAAAAGGCGGGTGGCCAGCCCTTTTCCCCCAAGGGTTTGCGACAGGTCGTTGTCGTTCAGTTGCCTGATTTCGGATCTGCGGTTGGTCAGATCCACCAGCAAATAGCGTTTGAAAAAACCATACATGACTAAAAGACTTTCTGATTCAGCCAGCTACAAAAGGCCGGTTTCATCCATGACTTGGCGGAGCTTGGCCTGTCCGTCCCGGCTGAGTTCATACATGGGCAGCCTGACCTGGGGGTCATCTATGATCCCCTTGGCCGCCAAGGCCGCCTTGACCGGCGCGGGACTGGGCTCCATGAACATGGCCTTGGTGATTGGGATCAGGGCCGCGTGCAGGTCCCAGGCCTCTTGCTGTTTTCCCGCCACCCAGGCCTGATAGACTTCTTTCACCTGTTTGGGCATCAGGTTGCTCAAGACGCTGACCACGCCCCGGCCGCCCACGCTTAAAAGCGGCAGGGTCAAGGCGTCGTCCCCTGACAGCAGGCTGATATCCGAACCGCACAAGCGGCTTATCCGGATCATCTGGTCCAGGCTGCCGCTGGCCTCCTTGACTCCGGCCACCTGGGGCAGCTTGGCCAGCCGGGCCATGGTTTCGGGCTCTATATTCACCCCGCAACGGGAGGGAATGTTGTAGATCATCATGGGTATGCCCTCGGCGTCCAAGGCCTGGAAATGGCGGTAGATGCCTTCCTGGCTGGGGCGGTTGTAATAGGGCGTCACCTGCAGGGTGGCGTCTGCTCCAAGCTCCCGCGCTTGTCTGCTCAGCTTGATGGCCTTGGCCGTGGAATTGGCCCCGGCTCCGGCCACCACCGGCACCACCCCGGCTGCGGTTTCCACCGTGATCTGTATCACCCGCCGGTATTCTTCATCGTCCAAAGTGGGGGATTCTCCGGTGGTGCCGCAGGGCACCAGGCCGTCAACCCCGTTTTCCAGCTGAAATTCTATGAGCCTGCGCAGGCTGGTTTCATCCACTTCACCGTTTTTGAACGGTGTTGCAATTGCCGTATAGACACCATTGAACATGTTTCCTCCTTATGGGTTCGAGGCAGCGCCCGGCTGGTTTTTTGCATCCCGGGAGCGGAAAAAGACAACACTACTCCTGGGCTGTCCGGGCGCAAATTTGCCGAACAGTTTGAAATAAATAAATAAATTGTAATCAAAGCTGATGCGCTATGGTGATCCCCGTGTCAGCATCACGCACCTCCTAGAGCCCGCATATTTTGCGAAGGCTGAACGTCCGGCTGCGCCAGCGGTCCATATGCTGCGTTGCCTGCTGCGTTCGCGCCTTAGAGCCCGATAACATCCCGCATGCTGTAGATCCCCGGCGCCTGCCCGGCCACCCAGGCGGCGGCTTTTAGGGCGCCTTGCACCACAGGTTTTCGGGACTGGGCCCGGTATGTCATTTCCAGGCGTTCACCCTGTCCGATGAACATGACCGAGTTTTCCCCGGCCAAATCGCCGCCCCGGATGGCATGCACCCCGATCTCCCGGTGCGGACGGGGGCCTGTGAAACCATGGCGGCCGTATTTACTCACCTCCTCGGCCCGCCAGTCATGCACCGAGGCCAAGGCCTTGATCATTTCCATGGCGGTGCCGCTGGGCGCGTCATTCTTCAGGCCGTGATAAGCTTCCAATACCTCAACCTCGAAGTCGTCGCCCAAAAACTGAGCCATTTCCTTGAGCAGTGACATCATCACGGTGACTCCCTGGCTCATATTGGAGGCCCAGACCATGGGGCAGCCCTGGCCGTATTTGCGCAGGGCTTCTTGCTGCTCCGGACTGAAACCGGTGGTGCCGGTCACCAGGGGTCTGCCCAAACGGGCCGCGGTTTGAGCGAACTCCACCGAGGCCTCGGGTTCGCTGAAGTCTATGAACACATCGGAACTGTCAAAGGCAGTTTGCGGGTCGCCGGTTACCTTGAGGCCGGTGCCGTAAATGAAATGGGTCTCCGACAGGTCCAGCCCGGCCCAGGCATGCCCCGGCCTGACCAGGGCCGCGCCCAGTTCGAAATCCGGGCTTTCGTGCACGGCATGAATCACAGCTCCGCCCATTCGCCCGGCTGCGCCGGACACTGCAACTTTCAGCATGCTCATTCCCCCGCCCAGTCCGCAAGAGCCCCCAGGGGGACCGGCTTCACCGGGCTGCGTATGGATATGGGCTCCGCCGGTTCCGCCGGTTGCGGAGCCAATATTTCCAACAGGTCTTGCAGGATGGGCCCGCAGGTGCGGCCCTGGCATTTGCCCATGGTGCTGGTGGTGGTTTTTTTGATGGCATCCAGGGATAAAAAGCCGTTTTTTACCTGCTCGCGTATCTGCCCCAGGGTGATTTCCTCGCAACGGCAGATTATGGTTTCATCGGGTATCTCGGACCATAGCCCCTTGGGCGGCCTGCACAGCCGGTTTATGAAAGCTCCGAAAGCCATTTCCCGGCTTCTTTTGGCGGTCAGGCTCTTTTGTTCATTTTCAAAGCGTTCAGCTGGCAGAGCCCCCAAACGTTGGGCAGCGCTCAGTCCGGCCAAACGGCCCTCCAGGTAGGATTTGGCCACACCGGCGATGCCGGTCAATTCCCCCGCCGCCAAGATGCCGGACTGGCTGGTCATAAGGCTTTCATCAACCCCAACCACCCAGCCGCCCGCCTCCGGCCTATGCTCAAGCTCGCAGCCCGCCAGCCTGGCCAACTCCAGATTGGGAGCAAAACCATTGCCCATGGCCAGGCAGTCAACCCTGAATATCCTTTCGCTTCCCGGAACCGCGCGTCCCTCAGAGTCCATGCGGGCCAGCACCGCCTCTTGCAAGACCTGCCCCCCGCGGCATTCAAGCACCTTGTGATTCTGCATGACCGGCACCCCGCCGGTCCGTAGCCGGATCATGTGGCCCAGGCCCTGGGTGATCTTGCCGGATTGGCTCAAGGCATGCCGCCAAATGCCCAATTTGGCGCTGAATGAAGACTGATCCCAGAACCCGGCCAGCTTGCCCCCCGCGGCCAGATGCTCCCCGGCATAGCCCAAAGGCAGGGGCCCCGCGCCGCCCGCCAGAAAGTTCGGACCGGGCCGCAGCCCGCTGGACTTGAGCATGATCTGGGCCGCGCCGGTGGAGAGTACCCCGGGCAGGGTCCAGCCCGGGAAGGGCACAAAGCGTTCCCGCGCACCGGTGGCCAGGATGATGTATTCTGCGCTTTCTTGCCAGAGATTCCCATCCTGGTCCAGGCCCCAGACCAGGCCTCCTTCTTCCAGACCCAGCACCTGCACCCCGCTTCTCAGGCTCAGTTTTCCCGCTTTCAGGCTGTCCAACAGCCCCCGGCCATGGCGTGCCAGGTGATCCCGGGACGCTTTGGCAAGGCCGGTCAGCCCCGCAGCCGGGCCCCGTAGAAACTGGCCCCCCGGCTGGATTTGTTCGTCGATCAATAGAAGGTTCAGGCCCAGGTTGTCCATGGCCTTGGCGGCGGCGAGCCCGGCCGGGCCCAGCCCGATTATGATCACCTGGCGCTCAGGCATTGCGGGTCTCCACTTTCATGCCGGCCCGCACCGGGGTCATGCAGGCCTGCTGGTTGGGCACCCCGTCTATGGTGACCAGGCATTCAAAGCAGACTCCCATGCCGCAGAATACACCTCGTTTATGGTCAAGGTTTTGGCGTCCGCTCAGTTCCAGCACACCGGCCAGGCAAAGGGCGCTGTGCAGCGACTCCCCCGCGTGGGCCTGGATTTCCTTGCCGTCCACCCAGATGCTCACCGGATTGGTTTGTATGTCGGATATGCGTTCAAAGGGCATTTTATGCTTCCTCAACACCGGATTGGCTGAAACGCCCGCAGTTGAAATCATCCAGGGAAATCTCGGTTTCGCCGCGGGTGATCAGTTGAGCGATGAGTTTTCCGGTTATGGCGGACAGGGTTATGCCGTCGCCTTCGTGCCCGGCGGCCATGATCAGGCCTTCGCAGCCGGGCATGCGCCCCAGCATGGGCAGCCCGTCCGGAGTGTAGGGGCGCAGGCCTGCAAAGGCCCGGATCACTTGCAGTTTTCCCAAGGCGGGCACCATGTTCCGGGCCCGGAAAGCCACCCGGGAGAGTCCTTTCAGGGTGGTCCTGCGGTCAAACCCCACGAATTCGCGGGTTGAGCCCAAGAGAAAATTGCCCTTGGCGGTCTGGTCTATGGAGACCCCCTGTCCGCCTTTTTGGGCAATCTGGGGATCGAACTTGGCCGCGATGTATGATGCCGACATCAAGGTCCGGCGCACCAGCGGCTTGACCGCCTCGCTGACCAGTAACTGGCCCCGCCTGGGTTTTATGGGCGCTTCGGCCTCCAGGTCTCGCAAGAGCAGGGGAGCCCACACCCCGCAGGCATTGACCACCAGCGGACTGGAATAGGTTTGCCGCGTGGTGGTCACGCCCCGCACCCGTCCCGACTCCAAATCGATGCTTTTAACCTCCTCACCCACCACGATGCGGGCCCCTTTTTGCCTGGCGCCCAGATTCAGGGACATGGTGAGCTTAATGGGGTTTATCTGGCAGCCCTGGTGTGAAACCGCAGCCCCCACGATATCCGGGGAAAGAGCCGGTTCCAGCTCCAGCGCCTGTGCGGTATCCAATAGCTCCACCTCCATGCCGCACCCTTCCTGCAGGCGCTGGGCGACCTGCATGGCCTTCATCTCTTGGGGGGTTTGGATCACCACCATGGAGCCATGGTTATTCATTTCCACGGGCAGGGGCAGTTCTTGCTTCAGTTCCTTGAGCCGCTCCAGGCTGGCCATGGCCACGCGCAGATGGATGCCGGGTTTTTTGGATTGCAGGCTTGCCACCCCGTCACAGGCTCCGGACGCCCCTCCGGCCAGGGCCCGTTTCTCCAAGAGCAGCACGTCCACCTTTTCGCTGGCCAGATGATAGGCGATGGAAGCGCCGATCACCCCGCCGCCGACCACGATTACATCCGCTTTGTTCCCGCTCATGCCGTCCGCCGCCTATTCACCCGCCGCCGCCGGACCGGCCGCCAACGGTTCGATCTGGGGTTTGTTTCTGAAAAGCAGGAACAACAGGCCCACCAGCATGGCCAGGGAAACCACCAGGGTGACAACATGGTTGCTCATCTCCTGGAAGGTGGCCATAAAGGCTGCGGCCAGGGCCAGGATCACCAGCAAGGTGCGGCCCGCAAACTTGGTGGCGTGCAGGAAATAACCGCTCAACCCGCAAGAGAACAGGATTACGCAGATCAGAAGCAGACAGGTTATGGTGAGGATGCCGATTATGCTGCCCCGCATCAACAGACCCTCGTTGAAGACAAAGATGTAAGGCACCATAAAGCCCACCAGGGCAAGCTTCAGGGATTCGAATCCGGTTTGCAAGGGCTTGCTTTTGGCAATGGCCGCTCCGCAATAGGCCGCGATGCATACCGGCGGAGTGATTCCGGCCAGGATGGCGAAGTAATACACAAACATGTGAGAGGCCAAAAGATCGCAGCCCATGGCTATGAGCGCCGGGCCTCCGATGGTGATTGCGATGATGTAGGCCGGGGTGCAAGGCAGACCCATGCCCAGCACCAAGGAAGTGATCATGATCAATAAAAGGGCGGGAAGCAGATGCCCCCCGGACCAGTTGGTGATAACGGTGGCGATGCCCAAGGCCAGGCCGGTGTGGGTCACGATGCTCACCACCATGCCGGCTCCGGCGCAGGCCATGGCGATCATGATCATGTTCTGTCCGCCCAAGCGCAGGGTGGACCAGATGTTCATGGGCCCCATGCGGGTTTCTTTTTTGAAGAAACTGAAGAGGAAGCAGATTGCAATGGCCAGGTTGGCCGCCATGAAAGGCGAATAACCGATGAGCAGCATGAATACCAGCGCCACCATGGGCACCAGAAGATAGGAGTCCTTCAGGATAGCCTTCATAGGCCGCATATCTGCATCGTCAATTCCCCGCAAGTCCTCCCGCAGGGCGGTGAAATGCACCCGGAAAACCAGGCTGGTGTAGTAGAGCACCGAACCCAGCGCCGCCGCTATGATGATCTGCACATAGGGGATGCCGGTTATTTCCGACATCACAAAGGCTCCCGCGCCCATGACCGGGGGCATCATCATGCCGCCCACCGAGGCCGAGGCCTCCACCGCCCCGGCAAAGCGCGGCCGGTAGCCAAGTTTTTTCATCATGGGGATGGTGAAGGTGCCGGTGGAATATACATTGGCCGCCGCCACGCCGCTGATGGAGCCGAAAAGCCCGGAGCTGATCACCGCGATCTTGGCCGGGCCGCCCCTTCCCTTGCCGGCCAGGCGGGAGGCCAGGTCGGTGAAGAACCTGCCGGTGTTGGTCCGTTCCATCACCGCCCCGAAGATTACGAACAGGGCCACAAAGGTTGCGGTCACCCCGGTGATGCTGCCGTAGATGCCCGAATCCGTAATCAGATACTGCATCTCTATGACTTCTTCCAGCAACGGGGCCTTGGCGAAGAATACTCCGGGCAGATAGGGGGCCAAATACATGTAGCCCATAAAGGCGGCGATAAGTATAGCCATGGCCGGAACCACGGTTCGCCGGATCGCCTCCAAAAGCAGGAGGATGTTAAGCCCGCCCAGGATCATCTCTATGGGCAGCACCGGGTCCACAAATTTGAGCCGGTCGGACAGATAATCGTTGTAGATAATCAGGTAAATCGGCGGAACCAGGGAGAGGACGGCTAAGAGCCAGTCATACCACGGGATTTTTTTGCTGGCCCATTTTTTGACCGCCGGGAAAAGGATGAAAGCGGCAGGCATCAAGAACAGCAAGTGTATGCCGCGCTGTGGCCTTGGCTGCATGATGCCGAAATTCGCGGTGTAGAGCTGAAACGAGGACAGGATTACCAGCCAGCTCCCCACAACCCATTTTTGCCAACCGCCTAGCTCCCTCACTTATATTCTCCCTGAAAATAGCGTGTTAAAGATGCCGGGGACCGGACCTCCAGCCCCCGGCCAAACGGATGAGAGGCTATTTCATATAGCCTTTTTCCTTGTAGTATTTCTCGGCGCCCGGATGCAGGGGCACCGCCACCATCTTCCAGCCGGTCTCGGGCAGGAAGGTGCGGTTTTTGTTGTTGATCTTATGCACTTCTTCGATGTTGTCGCCGATGACCTTCAAAATGGTGTAGGCCACCACGTCCGGCACATGCTTGCCCACTAAAAGTTCGGCCGCGGTGGGCACTGCCGGAACGTCTTTGGGGTTATTCTCATAGGTGCCGCCCTTGATCTGGGCCTTGCCGGATGCGGTGTCTATGGTGCCCAGTTCCTTGGCCAGGGTGTCAATGCAATCCTTGGAGACCGAAAGCAGGGTGGATTTGCGGCTAACGGTCATTTCGGTGATGGCCGCGCCGGGCAGGGCCAGGTGGGTGAATACGAAGTCAACATGCTTGTCCTTATAAAGGCTCACCATGTCGGCGTACACCGCCTGGAATATCTTTCCGCCCGCGTCTTCTATGGCTTTAAAGGAAATTCCGTAGAAACCCAAAATCCGTTTGACCAAAGGCAGGTCGGAGGTTCCCTTCATGGGCATGGCCACTTTGATGGATTTGCCTGCCTTGACCTTATCGGCCAGGTCCTTCATGGATTTCATATTCTGATCCGCCGCAGCCAGCACGTGGATATAGGAAATGCCAAAGATGCCTCCCATGGAGCGCACATTTGGATTGGGCTTTTTGTAAACAGGAGCCATGCCCTTATAGGCCATCTTATCTACAAAGGTTACACCCCAGGCCAATCCGTCTTTGCCCATGGAAAGGCGCACCGGGTTCACCACTCCGCCGCCGGGCACCACTTTAAGGATGATTTTGGGCTCTTTTTCCGTGATGAGCCTGGCCAAGCCTCCCGCTTGGGCATACCAGCCGCCACCCACGCCGCCGGCCACCCAGGTCATGGTGGTGGGCTTCAATTCCGCCGCAGACGCAGCGCCGCAAAAAATTACGGCGCTCATCATCAGGCCCATCATCAAGCACAAAGCTAGTTTTTTCATCTTATGCCTCCCTTGATAGTTATTGAGTTCTGTTGCCGATTAAAGCAGAAGCCGGTGAGCCCGGTCCAGGGCAGGGCGGCCGGCGTTTACAAACAGGAAAAATAATGAAAGACGGGTCGGCTCGACTCAATGCGCCGTGGCCATGTGCAATGTGCCGGTGAATCATCTATGGTCTTCCCAAGAACTGAATATAATATCTGACTGGTTATTATACGGTATCAGACTAAAATACTTTTATTTCAATGTCAATATATATTATAATTTATATTATAATATGTTGATAGTTTTGTGATTGTGTTTCAATTGCTTTATATTATTGATATAATTAACTTCGAATTGGCCGCTGCAAAAGGGGTGGCAGAAACCGATGCCTTGATGATTCAGCCTTTTTCACGGTATATGATGTGATAGGTTCACATAATGCACTATACTATGCCCCCACGGGAGCCTGGCGGGAATAATTACAGATCACTATTAGGGAATTAACACATATATGGCTAAGATAAGCAAGAAAAACGGTAGGTTAATCGACCAGGATCAAAAGGCCTATATGGGCCTGTGCCAGATGCTTTTTAATAATGAACTGTTGCCCAGGCAGAAGATCGCCTACAAAAATCTGGCTCAGAAGCTCGGGGTGAGCACCACACCCGTCATCCATGCCTTGAAGCAGTTGGAGAACAAGGGCATCGTACGCCGCGAGCCCAACAAGGGGTATTTGATAAACACCATCAATGTGGAAGAGGTGGAGGAGATATTTGACTCCCGCCTGGCCATTGAGGTGTCGGTGCTGCCCAAAACCGCTGAAAGATACGATGAGGAGGGGTTCAGCAAGCTGATGGACTCCTTGACGGCCCATGACCGGGCGGTTGAGGAGAATAACTTCAATAAGCGGGTTATGACCGATCTCAGGTTTCATTTGGCCTTGGCTTCTCTTTCCAAGACCCATATCCAGATCGCCCTTTTGGAGGACTTGTTTGACCGGCTGCTGCTCAAGTACAGCAAGGAGCTTTTTATCGTCAGCATTACCAGCACTTCACAGAGCGAGCACTATGCCATAATCGAGGCGGTGAAAAAAAGGGATGTGAAAGAAATGACCGCAGCGCTGACTCACCATCTTATTGTGACTAAAAACCGCATTTTGCAAGGGTTGGACCAGCTATTGAACAAAAGCGGCACGTCCAACGCAGAGTACCACTCCTTTGAGGATATCAAGGAAACCGCCTGAATCTTCATTTGCTCGCTTGCTCAAGACCTATTTTGCCAAGAACAATATTCAGTTGTCTGGAGCGCCTTTGGCGTGGCAGCGCCAGGGCCGCGCATGGCCTTTTTTTGCATCCATGCCGAGGCCGACTGAGCATGTGCGGACAGAGGGGCGCATTCTGGGCCGCTTGAGGCGCATTGATGAAAAATGGCGGCCTTGCCATTTGTCAGGCATATTGACAGGCCGCCATGAACAATGCTTATGGTTAAACTCTTGGCCGGTAACGGGCTACTTTTCAATAAAACCCTTTATTTTATCCATATCGAGTTCAAGCCCCAGCCCCGGTCCTTCGGGCAAATTGAGGGTTCCGTTATGCGGCCTGGGCATGGGTTCGGTGAAGATATCCATTAAGGGATGATCAATTTCCATGTACTCGAATATGCGGAAATTGGGGGCTGCGGCGGAAAAGTGCATGGCCGCCAGCACATTCAAGGCTGAGAACATTCCGGTGTGTGGAGCCAGGGCAAGGTTCTCGGACTGGATCAGGGCCGCTATCCGCATGCCTTCGGTCAATCCGCCCACCCTTCCGATGTCCGGCTGCACCACATCCACAGCGCCGGTGGCAAGAAGATCCCGGAAGCCATACAGAGAGAATTCGCCTTCACCACCGGCCACCGGCACCGCTTGGCCGCGTTTGACTTGGGTGTAGCCCTTCAGATCATAGGGGGGCACCGGCTCTTCAATCCATTCGATATCGTAGGGCTCCAATAACCGGCCCAGGCGGATGGCCGAGGCGGCGTCGTATCTGCTGTTGCAATCCACCATGAGCGGCACATCGCCGCCCACCTTTTGTCTGATCGCCTTTATGGCCTTTGCGTCTTCTTTGATTCCCATGCCCAGTTTGATTTTGACCGCGCCATAGCCCATATCCAGAAAGGATTGGGCATCGCTCGCCATCTTTCGAGGCTCATCACAAAATACCGATGAGCCGTAAACCGGGAGAGTTTCTCTGCCAAAACCATGCAGGGCTTTGTATACAGGCAAGCCTGACGCCTTGCCGATGATGTCCCAAATGGCTACATCCACACCGCTGATGGCTTCCACAAAATGCCCTTTGGTATGGCCCCGGGTGCGCATGGCGGAGAACATCTCCCACCACAAGGCCGCCGCGTTCATGGGGTCTTTGCCCAAGATCAGCGGAGCCAGCATGTCTTCCACGATGTATTTGGTGGCCTTTGGCGCGGACCTCACCACACTTTCCCCTATGCCGGTGATTCCGTCGCCGGTGGTGACCCTGACGATGAGGGCCCGCACTTCTTCAAACAAAGTAGTCGCTATCCGAAACGGTTTTGCTATCTTCGCATTCAGGGGCAATGCTTCAATTTTTTCGATTTTCATTTGAGGCTTCCTTGTATTGCAAAGAAATTAAGAACTGGATTCGGCTCCTGTAATTATTTCTTGGCTTTCAAGGGGCCGAACAGCCATGCAGGCTAACCCGCATCGCAGTTCTTTGAGCCCCACAAAGAGTTCGGCGCCCATTCCGGCTCCATTTGATAAGTTATACTTTGGGCCGTGCGGGAGTCCAGGTCAATCAATCACTGGACCGGCTATTCCTCTCCAAATGATACCGGAAACACTAAACATCCGAATACCAGATTAGCTCAGGGCGCTTGTGCCAGGGGTTCAATCCGGTGTATTAATGTTACCGGGAAAGCTGACAGTACAAAGCGCCATGCCAAACCGTTGCCCTTGTTTGCCATATTTTGCGGCTCTCAAGCGGCTTGCGGCCAGCTTGCTGCATTTACCGGGTCTGGCATTCTGGGTTAGGGAGAGTGAAATGCGGATTTTCTTAAAGGCCTCCGGGATCATCGCCAATTACCTGGGGGCGCAACCGGTTTTGGTGGAGCTTGACAACCAGGCGACCTTAAGGGACCTGCTTGGTCATATCGGAAAGCATTTTGCCGCTGATTTTCCCCGTTATCTCTGGAATAGCCCGGAGTGCAGGTTTCGTGGACCGGTTGTTATCAGCATAGATAAAAAAGTTACCAGGGACCCTTCGACCAAACTTGAGGAAGGCCAGGAGATACAGATAGTTAAATCCTTTGTCGGTGGATAGGTAAAGAATTTGCCAGGCTTAATTACCGAAAAAAATGGAGTTTGATTATGGGTGTTCAGATAAAAGGATACGCGGGCAAGCAGCTTAGGCTGGATCTGAGCCGCGGTCGAATTGATATTGAAGATATCCGTATGGATTGGGCGCGGCAGTATCTGGGCGGCGCAGGCTATGCGGCCAAACTGCTTTATGAGGAATTGCCAGCCGGAATCGATCCCTTGGGGCCAGAGAACAAATTGCTCCTTTCCACCGGGCCGCTGACCATGAACAAGGTGCCGGGCGGAGGAAGCCTGTCGGTCTGCTTCAAATCCCCCCTGACCGGCGGCTGGGGCGAGGCCAGGGCGGGCAGTGATTTCGGCCCGGAAATGCGCAAGGCGGGACTGGACCACATTATCATTGAGGGCAGTTCCAACGAACCGGTTTACCTGGTGATTCAAGACGGAAGCGCTAAGCTCCGCCAGGGCGCTAAGCTGAAGGCCAAAACCACTTCCGAAAAAAGACGCATCCTGATAGAGGAAGAAGGCCTTTCTGGTTATCAGATCCTCACCATAGGCCCCGGCGGAGAGAACCTGGTTCGTTTCGCCACCCTGACGGTTGCCGACCGGGCGGCCGGCCGGGGCGGGGGCGGCGCAGTGATGGGGTCGAAAAATCTTTTGGCCATCGCAATAAAAGGTACGGGCCGGGTTGCCGAGGCGGATCAGGCTGAACTGAAAACGGCAATCCGCAAGGTAATGAATGTGCTCAAAGAAAATCCCAATTCCGCCGGGTTCCAGGATGCGGGCACCGTGGGCGATTTGCCCGGTAATGACGAGGGCGGCGACTTGCCCACCAAAAACTGGCAGGCCAACTCCTGGGGCAAGGGAGCCGAAGTTTTTGACTATTATGAAAAACACAACTTCATCAGGCCGTACGCATGCTATCGCGGCTGCTATGTCCGCTGCGGCCGAAAGGTGCATGTGGCGGACGGGGTTTATAAGACTCCCGAGCATGGCGGCGCGGAGTATGAATCCATAGCCTGTTTCACCTCTTATGTGTTGAACGAGGATGTGGACGCAGCCATTCACAGCACCTGGCTTTGCAATGAACTTGGCATCGACACCATAAGCACCGGATCAGTCATCGCCTTTGCCATGGAATGTTATGAAAAAGGGCTGATCTCCAGTGAGGACGCCGGCGGTTTGGATCTGGCCTGGGGCAACCCGCCGGTCTTGCCCGCCCTGGTCAAGATGATCGCCCATCGTGAAGGTGTTGGCGACCTGCTGGCCCACGGTGTGAAGCGGGCCGCGGAACGGCTTGGCGGCAGTGCGTCTGATTTTGCGGTTCACGTCAAGGGGATGGAGGGACCGGCGCATGATCCGCGCTCCGGCAAAGCCCTGGCCGTGACCTACGGCACCGGCAACCGGGGCATGTGCCACATCCACCCTGTGGAAGCCATGGCCTGGGACAGCGGCAAAATGGATTTCGGGCTGATGAAATACGGGCTTCCCGATCCCGAATCCGTGGAACGCTGGGATGAGCAGGGCAAGGGCCCGGCGGTCCGCCTGTTGCAGGACGGCTTGATACTCCCAGATGTTTTGGGCACCTGCAAGTTTTACATGTATGCGGGAGTGACCATAGATCACTGGGCTTCATTGGTTCACGCGCTGACCGGATGGCCGGTCGACGGCAAAGTGCTTCTGCTCATAGGCGAGCGGGTCTCAAATCTGCAGAGGCTTTTCAATGTAAGGGAAGGGTTCGGCAAGGCGGACGACATGCTGCCTGCCCGGGTCCGGGCTGTGCCGGCCAGCGGTGAATATGCAGCCGAGCCCGACTGCGCCATAAAGGACTACGAAGGGATGCTGAGCGACTATTATGCGGCCCGGGGCTGGGATCTGGAAACGGGGATACCCGGCGATGACAAGTTGCAAGGGCTGGGTCTGGCCTAAGCGCTTAGCAAACAGGCTGCTGCTGCGGGGAATCCGGGATTCCCCGCTTTTTTTTGGCTGTAATAACTCTGTACCTAAGCCCATGCCAAGCGGCCATCAACCGTGGAGCTGTCAGGTTATTCTTGACAGCACCCCGGATTATCGGATATTAAGGCAGGCATTAACAAAGCCATATGATAAAGGGTTTTATGTTTAATAAATCAATGGATATTGCGTCAATCGTTGCCGGCAAGGAAACCAGCCTGCTGGTGGCTGATTGATCATAGTTCTGCAGTATTTTGAATTAATTTCCCGTTTTGAGGATCGAACGATTTCTTTTGTCCGGTCCCCCCGCAGATCTCTGATCGAGAATCTACGTCCATGGCTGCGTGCTTTGCCCGCGACGCCGTCTGCATCATAATATATAAAATAATCAAATGGTTAAGTGAGAGCATGTTCTGTGTGGCGCAGCTTCATGCGCCCATGAACACCGCTAATATTATATATGGATGGGTGAGACTCGGTAATGAGCATCAAACACGATAAAAATATAAAAGACGATATTCATCAACTTTCCAATCTGGGATGGACTCCCCATTTTCAAGCCCAGCTGGAGCGGTTTTCCAACCGCGCCTATATCCCGGTTAGAGTGGTGGGGGTGAGAAAAAACAGCTTCCGCACCAGCGACGGTGAAAGTGAATGGCTGGCCTCCCTGGCTGGAAGGCTTATCAATGACCCCGGCGGCATGCACCCGGTCACGGGGGATTGGGTCCTCATGGCCGATGCGGTGATCTACGAGGTGCTGCTGCGCAAAAACGCCTTGTCCAGAGGGGCTTCGGGCGCCCGTAACAAAAAGAATGCCCAGGCCCAGAAGGAACAGGTGATTGCCGCAAACCTTGATACCGTATTCATAGTATGCGGTCTTGACCGGGATTTTAACCTGCGCCGCATAGAACGGTACCTGACCCTGGTCTACAACTGCGGCCTGGAGCCTGCCATCATTCTGACCAAGGCGGATCTTCACCGGAACCCGGAGCGTTTCGTCAGTGAAGTTGAGGGCGTGGCGTTCGGGGTTCCCCTGCATCTGGTTTCAGCTTCAGATGACACAAGCTTGTACGCTTTGGAAACCTATCTTTCCCCGGGCCGGACCACCACCATGGTGGGCTCGTCCGGCGCGGGCAAATCAACCCTGGTGAACCGGCTTTACGGAAAACCGGTTCAGCTCACCGGCGCCATAAGCGCCCATCTGGGCAAGGGCAGGCACACCACCACCACCCGGGATCTGATCGTGATGCCCCAGGGAGGAATGGTGATCGATAACCCCGGCATCAGGGAAATCGCCTTTTGGGAGGTTGATAACGGGGTCGAAAGCGCGTTTCCCGAGATTGAAAAGCTTGCCATGGGATGCCGTTTTTCAAACTGCAGCCACACCCACGAGCCCGGCTGCCAGGTGCTTGAGGCGGTGGATAGAGGCGAAATCTCAAGGGACCGGTTGGAAAATTACTGGAAAATGAAACGCGAGTTGGAGTACCTGTTTGACCGCCAGCACAAAAGCGCTGACCGGGTGGAAAAGGAGCGCTGGAAAGATGTCACCCTGAAAATCAAAGCCATGAAAAAAAGGCGGTGAAACAAGATCCGTATTCAAAAAGCCGGCGGGGGCCGGTTTCGGCAAAGCCCCCGCCGCCTATTAGCAGGCTGTTGAAAAACCGCTCTTTTGGCCCAAATACGGCGTTGTCTGCATTTTTCAATGCTCATATATGTAAGAATATACTGCGCTTTTCAAAATGCATCCGCCTTGTCTTTGAACCAAAATATTGTTTTTCGACAGCCTGTTAGGATGAAAGGGTTCAGCGGTTGGCCCTGCTTTTGAAAATCCGGATGGCGGCGGACCAAGCCAGCAGAATCCACGCCAGCATGACCAGGATAGGAATCAAAGGGTAAGAAAACCAGCCGCTTCCGGTCATGCCATAGCGCAATAGCTCCACCACGTGGGTCATGGGGGAGAGCATCGCCAAAGGCAGCAGCCAGGCCGGAAATGCACTCAGGGGCATGAAAACGCCGCTGATAAACAGGGTGGGGAAGCGGAAAAAGTTCATTAGGGTCATGGCCTCAAAGACTTCCTTGACCATGACGGCGGCTATTAGGCCCAAAAGGGAAAAGGTCAACGCCCCCAATACCAGGCCGGTCAAAAAGACCAGGGGATTGTTAAGGGACGCACCCAGAATCAGGCGCAGCCCAAGGGTAAGCACCAGCGAGGTGGTCAGGCCGTAGGCTGAGGCGCTGGCGGC
Organism: Desulfarculaceae bacterium; assembly: GCA_963675675.1. Taxonomy (GTDB): domain Bacteria; phylum Desulfobacterota; class Desulfarculia; order Desulfarculales; family Desulfarculaceae; genus Dethiosulfatarculus. The sequence continues at coordinate 2,675,969 of OY776512.1, read as the reverse complement.
CTTTCCTGTGATGATGGTCTGTTCACTGACCGGTGTGAGAAGCAGCCGCCGCATGGTGCCGGTGCGCTTTTCAAAAGTGAGCGCAATGGCCGCCATGGAGGTGCAGCCGAAGAGCAGGGTCATGGCTATGACCCCCGGAGCAGCGCCCAGACAGTCCTCCGGGTCTTTCAGGAACACGGCCAGCATCAAAACCGCGGGAAACAATAAAGCCCAGGTGATAAGGGGGGGCTTGGTATAGTAGCTCTCCATGTCCTTGCGGCCGATGGCCAGGGCGCGAACTAACTGGGGCATTTTCCCTCTGCCTCCGTTGATTGGTCCTTTTGGATATATGCCAATAGGGCTTCTTCCAAATTTGGGCTTTCCATGCTTACCTCATTGATGGTCAGCTGTTGGGCTTCGGCCATGGCCACGGCTTGTTTGAGGGCTGAGTCCAGATCATCAACCCGCATGCGCCACACCCCTTTGCTGCGGCTGGCCTGTTTAACCGCCGGGCAGGCGGCCAGGATGGTTTCCGGCTTCAGTTCACCGCTCAGGCCCAGCTTAAGGAATATCCCGGACCTTACTTTGCCCCGGATTTCATCCGGAGTGCCCACATCCATCACCTGTCCCTCGATCAGGATGCATACCAGGTCCGCCAAGGCTTCGGCCTCAAGCAGGTTATGGGTGGTCAGAAAAACCGTGGCTCCTTTCTGGTTGATCTGCCGGATGATCTGCCTCAAGGATCTGGCGCTGGGCACGTCCAGTCCAATGGTGGGTTCATCCAGAAAAAGCACCTCGGGCGAGTGGACCAGGGCGGCGGCCAGAACCAGGCGGCGTTTGAGCCCCCGGGATAACGCCCTGAAGGGCGTGCGGGAACGGTCTGTTAGCCCAAACAGCTCCAGCAGCTCTGTAATGCGTTTTTGCCTGGCATCCCGCCCCAGGCCGTAGAGCTGACCCAGGTAATCCAGGTTGCGGCGGCAGGAAAGCTCCGGATAAAGGTTGGACTCATCGGGCACCACCCCAATGCGCTCTTTAACCTTGATTGTGTCTCGGCTGACGTCCAGCCCGCATACGGACATCCGTCCGGAATCAGGCTTGAGCAGGCCGCTGAGGATGTTTATGGTGGTGGTTTTCCCGGCGCCGTTGGGGCCCAGATAGGCGAATATGCAGCCCCGGGGCACTTGAAAGCTCAGTCCCCTCAAGGCGCGGGTGGCTCCGTAGCTTTTAGTCAGATCTTCAGCCACCACAGCCGGATCTTGCGCTTGGTTTGCCAATTGATTACGCTCTTTCCCGGGCTTGCCAGGGCGTTGCCCGGCTTCGCCATGGTTCTTTGTAAATCTGTTCCAAAGTGAAGTCTTCAGGCTTTCCCACCGTCTTTTCAGGGCGGCCGCATCCTTATTTTTTGCAGTCACCCATTCTGATCACCTTCCCGGTTTAGAGAAAGCGGAAACACCTGCCGTTTATACTCAGGCTCAGCGCCGGAGCCAAAGACCTCGGCCAGGGACGCAAGCCATTCATCAATCGCCTTTTGGTCCACCTGGTAATGCATGTAATAGCCTCGTTTTCGCGGCACCACCAAACCTGCTTCACGCAACACCCGAAGATGCTGGGATACAGCCCCCGGGGTGATCCCCAGCCGGCTGGCCAAAGCGCCCACGCACAGGCTCTGGTTTTTCAACAGCCTGAGCAGCCGGACCCGGGTTTCCACGGAAAGGGCCTTTGATATTCTGGCTAGCTCCAGGGGTTTCAATGGCTTGGCTCCTTTAATTTAGTATAATTGATTATACTAAATTAAATATTGTGTCAAGAAGCATTCCCCCATAATGTTCCGGATGAATAAATGCAAGAAATGTCCGGCGGCGGGCCACCCCCCGCTTTGCGCCCAACGCCAAGCGCGGACCGGCAGGGGTGTGGCCGTGGACTGTACCGGCCTGCAATCCTGATTTGATTGCAGGCTAAACGTCGTGGATTATTGAAACGATACCAATAACCGCAACAGGTTCATGCGCGGAAAAACCGGCGGGCTCAGGCTGAGGATCACCCGGAAGCTCCCCCGATTTGCAGAATGTCAAAGAGGATTTCGCCCTTGGCCAGCCGGTCCCGCACCATCTCTTCCTTTTGCTGGATGGCCCTGGCCGATTCAAGGATCCTGGCCGCAATATCTGCGGGCACCACCACCACCCCGTCCTCGTCGCCCACTATCAGGTCGCCGGGCGCGACCACCACGCCTCCGCACACAACCGGACAGTTGATTTGGCCCGGAGTGTTTTTCACGGTGCCTTGGGGCTGTGCGCCCCGGGCAAAGACGGGGAATTTTATTTTCCCCAAATCGATAACATCTCTGACGGTTCCGTCGATAACCACCCCTGCGACACCCTTGGCCCGGGCGGCCAGGGACATCAGCTCTCCCCATCCGGACCCGGCGCCCCCGCAGGTCTCGCCAACTACGATGACATCGCCCGGACGGCAGTCCCTCAGAGCATAGTGGGACATCAGGTTGTCCTTGGCGTAATTTTTCACCGTAAAGGCGGGGCCGCAGACCTTGGCCCCGCTGAACATGGGGCCTATTTCAGGGTGCATGCCGCCCGAGCGCTCCATGGCGTCGCTGATGTTGGGGGTTGCGATCCGGGAAAAGCCTTGCAGGCAAGAAGCGGACATCCCGGCTTCGCCGCCGCGCAATGACTCCGTCATTTGCTCACCCCCAGTTTTTGCAGCGCCTGTTCCATGCGGTCCATGGCGTCTTCAAGCTTTTCAAAGGAATTGGCGTATGACAGGCGGAAGGTGTTTTCCGCAAAACCGCCGAACGCATCACCGGGCACCACGGCCACACCGGCCCGGTCCAAAAGAAACTTCGTGAAAGCGTTTGAATCCATGCCCAGCCCGCCTATATACGGCAAGACATAGAAAGCGCCGTTGGGCTCCACCAGTTCTATGCCCGGCATGGCCCGCAGCCTTTTAGTGACCAGTTGTCTCCGCCGGTCAAATTCCCGCGTCATCTCCTGTCCGGCCTGCCGCCCGTTTTTCAGGGCTTCTATGCCTCCGTACTGGGCAAAGGTGGCGGCGCACACCGTGGTGTACTGATGTATTTTTATCATGGCCTCAGTGATGGCTTTGGGAGCGGCGACATAACCCAGACGCCAGCCGGTCATGGCGTATATTTTGGACATGCCGTTGATGGTGATGGTGCGGTCCCACATGCCGTCAAGAGATGCAAAGCTGACGTGTTCTTTGCCGTTATAAATTAATTTTTCGTAGATCTCATCGGAGAGCGCCAGCAGGTCGTTGGCCTTTACGAAATCCGCCAGCTCTTCCAGGGCGGAGCGCTCAAATACGGCTCCGGTGGGGTTGTGCGGCGTATTGATCACCAGCATTTTGGTTTTGGGGCCAAGGTACGGCTTGAAATCGCTGGCCCTGGGAATGAACCGGTTTTCTCTTTTCAAGGGTACGGGAATGGGTGTGGCTCCGCAAAAACGGGCGCACTGGTAATAGTGGGTCCAGCAGGGCGAGGGCACCAGCACCTGGTCCCCGGGGTTCAACAAAGCCATCATGGCCATGAAAACCGCCTCATTGGCTCCCACGGTTATGATTATTTCGTTATCCGGAGAATATTTCAGGCCATTGTCATGCAGAAACTTATGCGCCACGGCCTCGCGCAGCTCCAAAAGGCCGTAATTGGAAGTGTAGTGAACCAGACCCTCTTCCAAGGCCCTTTGAGCTTCTCTTTTGATGTTTAGCGGTGTGTCGAAATCAGGCCGGCCTATTTCCAGATGGATAACCGGCTCTCCCCTTTTTTCCCTGAGGATGATTTCTTCAAAGATTTTTCTGATACCTGAAAAAGGTATGTGTTGCATACGGTCCGAGATTGCTACAGTCAATTGTTGTTTCCCTTGGTTAGCGTGATTGTCTCTCTACGGAGGTTGTGTTCAAACAAATGGGCGGCCAATAATTCAGCGCCCGTCCTCTTTGCGGCGGCCCGCGGCCCGCTAGTCCGGCAACATCCTCAACGGTTTTATGGCCACGCCGCGCTTGATTACGGTATTGCGGACCGCCTGGGCGATTGCCAAGGAGCCGGGCGAATCCCCGTGAAGCATGATGGAATCAAACTCCAGGGGGATCACCTCGCCGTCGATAGTGGTGACAGTTTCATCGGAAACGAGCTGGTCGATTCTTTCAACGATCCGGTTTGGTTCGTGGATGACAGACCCTTCCCGTTTTCTGGAGACCAGGGCTTTGTTCTGGTCATAGGCCCGGTCCGCGAAAGCGATCATTTTCACCTTGAGGCCCTTGGCCCTGGCCAAGCCTGGTATACGGCTGCCGTCCAGGGTCAGGTAAATCAGCCCGGGGTCTGTTTCCAGTATGGAATCCATGATGCTGTGTGCTATGGCCTCGTCTTTATCCGCCATGGCGGTGAGTGCACCATGCTGCAATACATGCTGCATTTTCATGCCTGCCGCTTTCAGGAAACCGGCCAAAGCGCCCAGCTGATAGGTGATGATGTCCTGCAATTCGCCCGGGCTGACATCCATGAACCTGCGCCCGAAGCCCAATAGATCGGGCAACCCGGGATGGGCTCCGACCTCAACCCCGGATGCTTTGGCCAGGGATACGGTTTTCCGCATGACGTGGGGGTCGCCCGCGTGGAATCCGCAGGCCAGGTTGGCCGATGAAATGATGTTCATTAAGGCCTGATCGTTGCCCTTATTCCAGGGGCCAAAGGATTCCCCCAGGTCTGCTGCCAGATCAACACTTTTCTTCATGATTCATCCTTAACGGCGGTTTGTTTTTCAATTTGCATATCAAACAGCCTATTTGTCTTTTGAATAAACCGCATAGCTTGCGGTCATCCTATGCGCCCTGCAATGTTTGCGAGCTCATCTTGCTGTTTCTTTAAAAGAGAAACCGCGTCCTCAACTTCGATCAACTGAAATTCGACCATCCGCCCCGGCGGAATTTGGGCAAAAGCCGGTAAATCAGCGGTCGCTATGGTGGCGATCCTGGGATAGCCCCCGGTAGTGGGCCGGTCGGCCATGAGCACAACCGGCCTACCGTCTCCGGCAATCTGTATGTCGCCGTGCACCACGGCGTCGGACACCCCGGAAAGGTGGTTGTCGGCCAACAGCGGGTCATCATCCATGTGCAGGCATACCCCCATGCGGTCCATGCGTTCGGTCACCCGGTAAGAAACACCCAGAAACCGCTGTTGCTCCGAAGGGGGGAACATGTCCCTTTGCGGCCCCCATATGATCCTTATGGGGGCGGACTCAAACCGTTCAAGCGGCTCGATGGTGCGCCCGGCGGCGGCGGCTTTGTCCGGCCCGATGGGCAAAAGGTCGCCGGCTTTCAGGGGCCTGCCCTGATATCCGCCTATGCCCGCCCGCAGGTGGGTGGCGCAGGAGCCAAGTTGAGGCTCAAGGTCTACGCCTCCGCCCACGGACAAATAGCCGTAAACTCCATTTATGGCCGGACCGATTTTGAGACGGCCGCCTGCGGGCAAGAGGTGGCAGGCGTTCCAGCTTACGGGCTCTCCGTTTATGTGGGCCTTCATCTCCGCCCCGGTCAAGGCTATGCGGACATCCCGCCCCACAGCCTGGAAAACGCCTCCCATGCGGAACATCTCCACCACGGGCGCGGCGGGGTCATTCCGCAGAAGGACGGCCCCTTCAATATGAGCCAGCCGGTCCATGGCTCCACTTTCGGCCAGGCCGTAGCGCTGGTAACCCGGACGCCCCCTGTCCTGTACTGTCAGCCCCGGTCCGGCGGATACGATTTTTAAAAAGTCTTTGTTTTTCAATCCAGGCTCTCCCTGACGGCGACCATTTCTCCCTTTGCCGCCCTTTTTTCAAGCTGTTGATAATCGGCTTTGGATACGGCTTCAAAAACTATTTCGTCGCCGGCCGACAGCTTGAAGGGGGTTTGGTCTTGGGGCGCGAATCCGCGGAAAGGCGTGCGGCCGATCAGCCTCCATCCGGTGGGGTTGGGCACGGCGTAGAGGGCCGTTTGACTGACCGCCACCAATATGGAGCCCGCGGGGGAGAAGGGGGTTACCTTGTTCAGTCGGGGGATGTTCCATTCAGGGCCCAAGATCCCCAGATAGGCCTGCCCCGGGGCAAAACCGATCATGAACACCCGTTGCCTGGTCCGGCAATGGGACTCAATGGCCGCGTCTTCACTCATGCCTATCAGATCGGCGGTCTCGGCCAGATCGGGTCCCGCTTCGCCACCGTAGAGGGCCGGAATCCGCCACAGGCTCCTTCCCTCGGGCTGATCCACTTTCAGCCAGTCGCGGGACTCCATCAACCCGGACACCCGGCGGCGCAGTTCAGCGGGGGCTAGGGTCAGGGGGTTATAGCGGATCAGCACGGATTTTATGGTCGGGGTGGTGTCAACAACTCCGTTCAGGCGCTGCTCGGCAAATGCGGATTCAAAGGCTATGACGGCATTATTGACCCTAACATCGAACCCCGTGCCGAACTCCACAATGAGCCCGCTGTCCCCGGCGTTTTTGAAAACCGGATTTTGAAACGCGCAGCCGGGCATTTGCTTTATTCCAGGCTCAGGCTTGGCTTCTGGTGGGTTCCGGTTCACTGGCCCGGCTCTATTTGCAAAGCTTTCAAGGTGGCCCAGATGGTGGCCTGGTTGGAAGTTATCACCTTCTTGCCGGTGGCCTGCTCTATGGCTGGGATGGCCTCCATGGAGCGCCAGGCGGTGCAGGAGCAGAAAATCGCATCCGCCTCGGGATTGTGTTTTTCAATTACGAACTCTGCGATCTCGGCGGGGTCCTGGTCATTGACAAAGGTGTGGCCGCCCTGGCGGGCCCTGGCGTCCCCATCCAGGCTGAGCACTTCGAAACCTTCGTGCTCCAGATAAACCTTCAGCTTTTCATTGGTCCAGTCCGGATAGGGGGTGGCCACCGAAAGCCGCTTGGCCCCCGCATCCCGCAGGGCCTCCACTGCGGCCGGGCTGGTGGCCACGGCCGGAACTCCGGCCAGCTTATCGATTTTGGCCATGACGTCCCGGTCCCAGCCCGGCCCCTTATAGAAGCTTCCCGAGGTGCAGCAATAGGCCATGATGTCAACCCTGGCGGTGTTAAGGGTGGTGATTGACTTGTCCAGATCCTGGTTCATCACATCCAAAAAGGCCGCGGTCATGTCGCCTTCGGGGATCAGCAGCCTTTGGCCATGGATGCTTATGCCTTTTTCACCGGCCACGGTTCTTTGATAATCCGCTTCCACAGATGTATTTGTGCTGGGAACCAAAACTCCGATTCTGATCATTTCATCCTCCTGCACTAAAGCCCTGGCGGGCTGAAATATTTATCCAAGCAGCAAGTTGGGCAGCCAGAGTGCGATCTGGGGAAAGGCCACCAACAATGCGATCACAAGCAAAATGGCGATTAAAAACGGCAGAATGCCGATGAATACGTCGTTTAGGGAACCGCCTTCTCTGATCCCCTGAACCACATAGCAGTTTATGCCGATGGGGGGAGTGATCATCCCGGCCTCCACCACCAGCATGATGATCACCCCGAACCACACCGGGTCATAGCCCAGGTCCACCGAGATGGGGGCTATCACCGGCACCGTGAGCACGATCAGGGAAATTCCGTCCAGCACGCAGCCCAGCACGATGTAGATTGCGATGATTATGGCGAGGACCACCACCGAGGAAAAAGGCAGGTTTTCCACCACCCGGGTCAGTTCCTGCACAAAGCCCAGGATGCCCAGGGCGAAGTTGAGGAAGTAGGCCCCGATGAGCAGGAACATGATCATGGCGGTGGCCTTCATGGTTCTTTCAAAGGCCCGGTGAAGCATGTCTTTTTTCAGTACGCGCTCTTTGGCGGTGATGGCCAGGACCACCATTATGCCCAGGGCCGAGGCCTCGGTGGGGGTTGCGATTCCCGCGTATATAGACCCCACCACCACCACGAACAGTCCCAGCGGGGGCAGTAGGTGGGGCAGCCCCTTGACCCGCATTTCCCAGTTGGCCGCGATCTTGTCGCCTCCCCAGCCTGGCTTTATCAGACAGGCCACCACAACGGTCAGCATGAAAACGCCCGCCAGTAATATGCCCGGCACCATGCCGGCCAGATACAGTTTGGGAATGGAGGTGTTGGTCAGGGCGCCATAAACAATCATGTTTATGGAGGGCGGTATCAATATTCCCAGGGTGCCGCCCGCCGCCAGGGTTCCCAGAAACAGCCTTTCGTTGTACCCGCGCTTTTTCACCTGGGGCAGGGCCACCGTGCCCACCGTGGCGGCGGTGGCCACGCTGGAGCCCGAGGTGGCCGCAAACAGGGCGCAGGTGACTATATTGGTGTGCATGAGCCCTCCGGGCAGGAAATTCAGCCAGGGAGCCAAAGCGGAATACATCTTGTTGGCGGTGCCGCTTTGCAGCATCAGTTCGCCGAGCAGAATGAACAGGGGAATGGGAATCAATATGTAATTCGTAAGGGTTTCCCAGCCGGTGATTCCCAGGGCGCTGGTTATATCCATGGGCAGCCAAAGCGCGTTTATGGCCAATGACAGGAATATCAGCACCGCGCCCACGAACAGGCCGCTGGCTATCAGCAGAAAAAGAATACCTATAAAATAAACCGCTACCATTTCGGATCGCCTCGCAGAAAAGTTCCGGCTAATCGCCTTCCACCCCGATGATTTCGTTGATTTTTCGGTACTGGCGCTTGATAAAAAGCAGCAGAACTCTTAAGGCAACGTATAGGGCGGCAATGGAGAAAAGAGCCAGGCCGAGAGTACATATCAGGTGAGGAATCCATAGGGGAAGGCGAAGCAGGGCTGATTCGGAATCCAGTTCTATGGCTTCCAGCAAAAGGGCGCCTATGTGCCAGCTGAGCAGGCAGGAAACCCCGGCCAGCGAGAGCATGGCAAAAACATCCAGCACCGATTTCACCGGCAGGGGTGTGAGCCTGTAGATCACATCCACCCGGACGTGGGCCTTTTTGAACACCGCAAAGGAGAGGGCCCAGGACGCGGCTGCGGCAAAGGCAAACCCGGAAAGCTCGGCGGCCCCTATCAAGGTTACGGAAAAAAGCTTCCGGATGATCACATCCACGGAGATCATTATTGCGGTGGCGAGCATGATATAACCCCCGCCGCGGGCTCCGAAAAGGGCCGTCTTTTCGAGGAGCCTTTGAAAGCCCGGCTCCACGGAATCATTCGCCTTGTCCATATCGGTTCACCTTTGACAAACCACGGAGGTTTATACTTAGAGACCTGATGGCCTTTTTTGCTGTGGGGTTTTCGCCCCCAGGACGGCAGGTGCGGATAGGGTGCAGCAACCGCCCTGCGGGCTGGCTTATTATATTAAGGCCTATTTGGCCGACATCGTAAGGCCCAGGACCTTGCCCACCGTACCGTTCCACTCTTTGACGGCTTCTTTGCTGGCGCCCTTGGCAAACTTGGGCAGAACGCTGCTTTCCACCGCCTTTTTGATCGCGGCCTTTTCCTGATCGGTCTCGGGCCGGGCAAGCTTCATATCTGCCTTTGTGAAGCCCTTGATTTTCAGGTTGCAGCGGGAATCACCCGAGCTGCACCACAGCCCCATGTTGTGATTGCGCTTCTGGATCGGCAGGGCCATGCTTTCCTGGAAATAGCTGCTGGCCTTTATCAGCCACTCCCTAAGTTTGGGATTAAGCGAGCCGAACCATTTTTTGTTGACGATGCGGATCTGCGGGGCCCAGCCCACGTTGAGTTCATAGAGGTATCCGGCCACCTCGAAAAGCTTGGCGGTGTTGCCGCTGGCGGTGCCGGTCACGCCGCAGTCGATCACCCCGCGCTGCAGGGACGGAGTCATTTCGGCAAAGGACATGTTGACCGGTATGGCGCCCAATCCGCCCAAAAAATCGCCCATGGCGGCGTTCCAGACCCGCACCTTTTTGCCCTTGATGTCCGCCAGCTTGGTCACCTGGGAATGGCACCACATCACCTGGCCGGTGGCCGGCCAATGGGCCAGAATCTGCACCCCCATGCGTTTACCCAGTATGCGGTTGATGATGGGCACATATGCGTTGGTGGCGTCCACGATCTCATCCCAGGTGGTGGCCACCCCGGCCAGGTCGATAGCGTCCAGCTCCTTCACATCCTTGGCCGCATAGGTGGCCACCGGGTCCGCGATATCGGCGATACCCGCCTTGACCAGGCGGATCATCTGGCTGCCGGAGACCCCCAACTCGGTAATGGATTTCAGGTTGACCTTGATTTTTCCCCCGCTGAGTTTGGGGACCATGATTTGCCAAAAGGGTTTGCTTAAAAAATTCCACTCGGAGGTGCCGGAGGCCAGGCCGAGCACCCGGACCGTGGTGCTTGCGGGCAAGTCTTTTGCCAAGGCCTGAAGTTCAGCCTCTGTCACCTTTGCCAAGGCCTGCTGGTGACCGGCAACCAGGCCCATAATGATCAGGGTGATGGTTAAGACCAAGCGAAAGTAAGACATATGCATTAGCTCCCTTTTTTTATATACGGTTGAAAAGCAGATTTCAGGAGCAGATTATGTCATATCACAATAATTGTAAATTGAATAATTATATAATATAATATGAAAAGTATTGATATTATAAGTGAATGGTTTATTGGCATAGTCCCCTGATACTTAAGGGAATTTGTTCTGGAGCGGGGCTCGGAGGATGGCGCGTGTTCCCGGCAGCATCATTTTTCCCGGTGCGTACTAATAGAGAAAAGCAGTCGAAAATTATTGCCGGTCCGGCTGACTGCCCGAAAAGGAGGTCCCGTTATGTACTATCTTGGCCTGGAGGCATTTCTGGCGGTTTCCGAGACCCAGAATATCTCCCAAGCCGCCAAGCTGCTGCACGTAACCCAGTCGGCGGTCAGCCACAGAATAAAGGGCCTGGAGGAACAACTGGGGATTGTACTGCTTGACCGGCAAAAGGGGGTGCGGCACTGCAAGCTGACTCTGGCCGGGGAAAATCTCTATCCCGTTGCGGAGAAATGGCGGCAGCTTTGGTATGAAACCAAGCAGCTCCAGAGCACTATTTCGGCCTTGTCCCTGAAAATCGGCTGCGTGGACAGCGTAAACACCCTTATTCTGCCCGAGTTGTATCAAGCCCTATTGAATAATATTCCCCCCGTGTTTTTGAGAATCTACACAATGCCCTCGCTCGAACTGTTTGAGAAGGTGGACCAAAAAGAGATGGATGTGGCTTTTGTGCTGCAAAAGCAGCACTATAAAAACCTGGAGGTCGCAGAATTTCAAAAAGAGTCCATGATGGTGGTCCGCAACAGGCCGAAGGGGAGAAAACCGCCGGGCAAAGTCAAGATAAGCGATCTGGACCCGAGTAAGGAGCTATACATCAAATGGAGCCCTTCCTACCATATTTGGCATGAGCAGCTTTGGGAGGACATCCACCATCCCACTATCGAGCTTGACTCGGTATTTCTGATAGAAGCGCTTTTGTCCCATTCGGACAGGTGGGCGATTGTCCCGCAATCGGTTGCCGGAAGGATAACCGCCAACCAAAACGCCGTCGCCCAGGAGATCCAGCCCAAGGCCCCGGACCGCTGCACCTATATGGTCACCCACCGTTACCCCCGGATCGGCGCGGTTAAAGGAATAGAAATTGTCGCCGCATTGAGTGAAAAGCTTGGATTCCTGATGTGAACGGCGTCATGGGGGATGGAAAATCAATGTGCGGCTGCTCTATGAGACTAAGGAAAACAATCCCATCTCGCATTAAAATCTTTAATGCCACTTGAAATTCATGGATTGCTGTCGGGATGGAACAGGCGCGGGTTAACCCCGCCGGCGGCGGCGGGGCTAAAGCCGGAGGCCTTGGGACGGAAGCTCCCCAAATCCGGGGCGCCGCGCTTGAGCGCCTACATGGTGAAGAACCGGTTCCAGGATTCGGTCTGTTCCCGGCCGATCACCTTGTTGAAGCCGTCGAACCAGCGTCCGGGGCTGCTTTCGGAGCTGCGCATTACGCTCTTGCCCTGGCCCACAATGCTGTAATAGCGCGATTGGGCCGCCCGGCCCGCCAAGAGGGAGCCAACGCAATAAAGGCCTACATCATAACCCAGTTCGTGCAGTTCCCTGGGGCTCATGTAGGGGGTCATGGGGCTTCCCTCGATCATATTGGCCAGCACCAGGGCCGGTGCATCAGCGAACTCTTTTGCCAGGCTTTTCATCATGTCCATGGATTCGGGGGCTTCCATAAACAGAAGTTCCGCTCCGGCCTCCACATACATATGCCCCCGCCGCACAGCCTCATCATAACCGTACACCGCGATGGCGTCCGTGCGGGCCATGATCTGGAAATCATCTTGATCCATTGCATAGGAAACCGCAGGCTTGATGCGTTTTTCCACCATTTCTTCAGCCGAGATGATTTGCTTTCCGCCGCCGCTTGCTCCGGCCATATGCCCGCAGGTTTTGTTGATCCCGTATTGGTCCTCGATTTGTATGTACTGGCCCCCCTGCTTATGAATCTGGCGGCAGGTGAGCACTATGGAAGAGGGCTCGTTGCCAAAGCCGGTGTCTCCATCCACCCCAATGGGAAATGCGGGTTTGCCCGTATCCAGGGCGGCCATCCAGGTGGCCTGCTCAATGGTGTCCGTCTGCTTTACGATATCTGGCCGAAGTATGTAGCCCATATCCGGCAGGCCGTTGGCCGCCGCGCATAGATAGCCTGATACATAGGTGAGGAATCCCCCTATAAAATCGGGCACGGCATTTTGGTCGTAAAGTTCGTATATGGTGTGATGAAGCTGCCGGGCTTCCGCTCCGTTGGCCACCCCTATGGCCACTATCATCCTGCCGTCCAGATTCTTGGCCAGATTCCTTAAGTTTATGCGTTCGGCTTTCCAGCTAATATGGTCCATTTACAAACTCCATTGCATGTAATGTCCTCGTCTGCTGACGGGGACTTGATCCTAAATTTCCGCAGTATCCCTAATTACCTGTTCGGCCCGGTCTATGTCATGAGTCCTCAAGATGAGGCTGGCCTTATCCACCTGGGGGTGAGCGGAGGAGTAGATGTAATCAATATTGATGCCGTGATCCGCCAAAAGGCCGGCCACCCGGCCCGTGGCCCCGGGATTATTGGGCATGTCTATGCACAATATATCGGTTTCGATCAGATGCATGTGGGTTTCTTTGAGTGCTTCGATGGTCTTGGGGTGATCCTCGGGCACGATGCGCAGCACCGCCTCTTCAATGGTGTCGATGGCGCATATGGCAATAAGGTTGATATGTTCTTTTTCTATGATTTTGCAAATTTCCGCTAAAGCCCCCACCCGGTTTTCAAGGTAGACCGATATCTGCGTACAGCGCTCATAAATCATCTGTCTCTCCTAAGAATGTTGCAATATAGGGTTTTTCATAAAAATTAACCTGGGCATCAGCCACCCCCATGCCGGGATTTCCGCCAATAGCTCATGCCCTTATCAATGTACTACTTTGCGATTGAGCTTAACAGTGCAAATTACGCCATGCATAATCCCGGTATCCGAAATCATCTGTAAACAAGGACGCAAATATCATGGCTCCGCAAATGCGGCAGGGAACTGTGGCATGCCTCGGAAGATGCATAAATCAATACCGGACTAAATAAACTGTCCGGCCCGGATCGTTCCGGGTTGCATGAGGCCATCCCGTATCCAACGGTCACGGCCCGCAAGAATCAGGTTGATTATCCGGATTCACCCCGTCCCCGGGAGCCGGGTCAAATCCGCATAAAGCGCTGACCCATGACCTTGGACGCCTTGGCCTGCCCGGCAGCGGATTCATAAAATATTGAGGCGCGGCTAAACCCGCGGCCTGCTTACTTGAGTTGGTGATGAGCGGCCGCCTTGGCATGGCATCGTTTTAGGCGGATTATGTGTTTGTTTTATATATTTAACCTTGCAACGGTTATATGTACGCCAGATCCTTAATGCTGCAACTTATTAGATATTTTAACCTAGTTATATTTCATGTGATTAAATATTAATGAAAAATAAAACTGTAAATATGAAATATATATAATTAAAAGATTATTATTGATTTATCTTTTTATACCATGTAATTATAAATTGATCTTAAAGGGATTATTCTGTAATTTTATACGCAGTGTTATATAGATAAAATTGATGAGCTAACTGCATTACAGGGAGCTGGGCATATGCAAGAATATTTCTCCATGAAAGGCCGCACCGCCTTGGTCACCGGTTCGAGCCGCAGCATAGGCCGGGCCATTGTGCTGGGCTTCGCCCAATATGGAGCCGATGTGGCCATCAATTATGCAAACAATCACGAGGCAGCCGAAAAGACCGCCTCCGAGTGCCGGGCCTTTGGAGTCAGGGCGGTTACGGTCCAGGCCGACCTGACCCAATCCGGTGCGGCCCCCAGGCTTTTTGGCGAGGCGGAAGAAAAGCTGGGCCGCCTGGATATTCTGGTGCTCAATGCGGCCATCCAGCACATGGGGCCGTTTATGGAGGTGACCCCCCGGCAGGTTGAAGATGTTTTCCGCTGCAACTATCTGGCTCCTTTCGAGCTTATGCAGCTGGCCCTGCCCAAAATGGCCCAGCGCAAATGGGGCAGGGTGCTGAATATCGGCTCCTCCCACCAGGCCCAACCTATGTCCAAACTTGTTTCATACGCGGCCATGAAGGGCGCTTTGCACAACACGGTCATCTGCCTGGCCAAAGACTACGCCCAATACGGGGTCACCATAAACACCCTGGCCCCGGGCATGGTGGACACCGACCGCCACGAGGCCCGCCGGGCTCCGGACCCCAAAGCCTGGGCCGAGTTTTGCGCCTCGCTCAATTATATGAAGCGGGCCGCGGTTTCCGAGGAAATGGTGGGTGCGGCCATCATGTTCTGCTCGGAGGCGGGCAGCTTCATCACCGGAGCCAACCTTTTCGCCACCGCCGGTTCTCACCTGCCCTAGACTGCACTCCGGAGGGCAAAGCCCCGCTGGCGGTTCCTGGCCTTAACGGCGCTAAGTCAGTCGGCGAACGGGCCGTACATCTGGCCGAATTTGCCCAGGTGTTTTGTCATGCGGTCCACGCTTTTCAAGCCGAATTCGGTGGGCTTCATAAATGGATGCCGCAGGCGGCAGTTGTCCAGCCCCAAGCGCCTGGCGGTGAGGTACTTGCCATAGGTAAGGGTGTGGTTCAAGGTTTGGCTGAAAAAAACTATCATGGGCAGAATCTCTTTATACAAGGCGTCCGCCCGGGCCTTGCCCTCCTCGCCGCCGTTGAAGAACAGATCATATATTTTCAGCTGCACGTCGAACATGTCCGGAGCCGGGATGCAGCCTTTGCAGCCTGAAGTGAAGGTGGTGATCAATTCCAGGCCGCCCCGTCCCGAAAACAGGTCAAAGCGCTCCATGCCCACCTGCTCGATGAGCCGGGCCACCCCTTCCGCCGCCCCTTCGGCCTTGAGGATCTGGATATTATCATGCTCCGCGCCCAGCTGGGCCAGGGCGGCATTGCTCACCGAAACCTCCATGTTGAAAGGGTTGTTCTGGATGGCCAGGGGCAGGGGGCAGCTCTCGGCCACCTGGCCGAAGAAATCCACATAGGCCGCCTCGCCCACGCCCTTGACCGGGGGGGGCTGCAATATCACCCAGTCGGCCCCGTTGTCCTTGGCCATATGGCAGAATTCGATCTGGCCCGGGATGCTGGGCTCGGGAACCGTAACCGCATAAGGCACCCGTCCGCCTATCTCGTCCCCGGTCCATTCAACGATCAGCTGGCGCTCCTCGCGGCTGAGTTTGTTCATCTCGGTGACCAGGCCCAAAACCACAATGCCATGGGCCCCGGTTTCAATGCAGGTGCTGACCTGATGGCGCATGGCCTTTTCGTCCAGCCTACCGGCATCATCGAAAAAGGCCCACATAATGGGGTAGATGCCTTGATATCTTGTGCGTTCAGTCATGTTCGGCCGCCTTAGTCTTTGATGATCAGATCAAATACCTCTTGGGTGGGCTCCACCCCCAGGCCCGGACCTTCGGGCACCTGATAAAAACCGGCCTCGCATTTCATGTCGCCGGTGACGTATTTGAGGTTTTTGTCAAAGATGGAGTGCTGATACTCGTGATAGGGCACCGCGGGCAAGGCGGCCGCGCAATGCAGGCTGGCCGCCGTGAAGATGCCTATGCTCATGCTGGCGTGGGGGATGGTGCGCACGTGAAAGCCAGCGGCCATGCGGCAGATGTTCATGAACTCGGTGATGCCTATATGGCCCATCTCGGGCTGGATGATGCTCATGCAGCGTTTTTCAAAACGGGGCCGGTATTCATACCGGGTGCGCAACTCCTCGCCCAGAGCGGTGGGGCAGGAAACGCTGTGCGCCACCTGGGCCTGGCCTTCCAAATCCTCTGATTCCACCGGAGCCTCGGCAAAATACAGATTGTACTGATCCATCTGGTTGATCAGCTTTATGGCCTCCTGGGCGGTGTGCCGCCAATGCATATCCACGCAGATGTCCACATCCGGCCCCACGGCCTCGCGGATGGCCTTCATCTCGGCCACTTCGCCTTCAAAGGAAACCGCCGAGGCGAACTTGAGGGCCTTGAATCCCTTGGCCATCCACCGTTTGGCAAGCTCCTGGCGCTCTTCCACGGTGGGCTTGGGCAGGCCGGAGACATAGGCCGGGATGGTTTCGCGGCGCTGGCCGCCCAGGAGCTTTACCACGGGCAGGCCTATGAGCTTGCCGAAAAGGTCCCACACGGCGATGTCTATGCCCGCGATGGCGTCCACATAGAACCCGCCAAAGAAACCCCGCACCCGCATCAGGTCGTACAGGTCTTCATAGATCACCGCCGGGTCCCGGGGATCGCGCCCCTCCACCACCGGTCCTATAAGCTCGCGTATGATGCTCACCACCGCCTGGGGGGCCAGGATGCCGTAGCATTCTCCCCAGCCCACCGCGCCGCTGGTGGAGGTCAGCTTGACCAGCACCACCTGGTCATGCATGGGGTAGATGGATTTATTGCGGGTGCGCACGAAATAGCCCTTGGCATTGGGGGCGACGCCCTTTTCCAAAGGCCCCAGGTATGGTTCATCTCGGGGCACGGAGAGAGCAAAGGCTTCAACTTTTTCTATTTTGTCAAACAAGGCTAATCTCCTTAAATGGTTGTCTATTGATTCAAAATGCCCAAAGGCGGCAACAACAAGTCCTGCAGATCCGACAGCATGGCGTCTATCTCAGCCAAATCCCCGGCATCAAGAGCCGGGTTCGTTTCGCGTACATAAGTGGATTCGATCAGCCCGCGCCGCTTCAGCACCTCCTTGGTCAAGGCCATTCTGAATACGGCCTGGTAGCTCAATAGCGGCATGGAGCGGTTGTATATGCGCCTGGCCCCGGCTTTGTCGCCCGCACGCCAGGCCGCTATCAGGGCGGCATGCAACTCGCACAATTCGCAGGCGGGCATGGTGCCCATGGAGCCCCGGTTCAGCTCATCCATCAAATAGCGGCCGCCCGCGCCGCCCATGACCCCGGCCAGACTGTCCGGCGCAGACGCCAGCAGACGCCCCACCCGCTGGCCGCAGGGCATGGTCTCTTCCTTGATGTACCTCACCTGGGGCACCGCCTTGATAATGGCCAGTTCCAGCTCAACGCTCAGCCCGGCTCCAAAGGGCGAGGGTGCGTTTTGCAGCATGATGGGCAGGCCGCTTTCCTTAGCCACGCCTTTAAAGAATTCCACCTGGCGCTCCAGGTCATGTCCTATCGCCTTGGGCGCCATGACCATGGCCAGGGACGCGCCGTGCTCCGCCCCCAAGGCGGCGTTGACCCCCACCTGGGCGGGGTCCGGGGCGCTGGCCCCCATGATCCAGGTGCGCCCCCGGGCGGTTTGTTGCACTATGGGCAGAAGCACCCGGCGCTCTTCCATGGCCAGGGAGGGGGCTTCCGAGGCCATGCCGGGAAAAACAATGCCGTCAACTCCGCAATCCCAGGCATATCCGGCCACGCGGGCAAAGCCTTGCGGGTCCAGGCCGCCGTCATGTGTGAAAGGGGTGGCCAATACCGGAAACAGGCCGCTTATTTTTGCTTGGTCCATCAAATAACCTTAAACTACGATTTCACCGCACCGGCGGTTACGCCCTTGATGAAGAACTTCTGCAAGAACGAAAAGATGATTATCACCGGGGTTGAGGCCATAAGCGATGCCGCCATGGCTCCGCCCCAGTCGCTGTTGGTTTCATTTAAGTACGAAAGCAAAAGCCCCGGCCCGATGGTGCGCTTGCTGGCATCGGTTATCAGGGTCATGGAATATAAAAGGTCATTCCAGGCCCACATGAAGCCGTAAAGCAGTACGGTCACTATGGCCGGAATGGATATGGGCGCGATTATGGTGTGCAGGATGCGCAGCTCGCTGGCCCCGTCGGCCCGGGCCGCGTCAATCAAATCATCGGGTATCTGGGAAAAATAGCTGTAGAGCATATAGGTGCTCACCGGCAGGGCAAAGACTATGTAGGAAATGGTCAGGCCCAGCCGGGTGTCCAATAGGCCCCAGGACTGCAGCATGGGATAAAGGCTTATCAGGAGCACGCCAAAGGGGAACATCTGGGCCGAGAGCATGAAGAGCATGACCGGCTTGCGCCCCCGGTAGCGGTATTTGGCAAAGCTGTAGCCCGCGTACAGGGCCAGAAAGGTGTTGAGAAAGGCGGCAGAGCCCGCGGTGATGGCGCTGTTTTTCAAAAACATGGGAAGCCGGCCCTCGGTGAGCGCCTTTATATAATGCACCAAAGAAAAGTTTTCCGGCCAGGCCGTGGGTATGATGCGGTAGAGTTCGTTGTCCGGTTTGAAGCTGGTGGCGATCAGCCAGTAGACCGGAAAGAACAGGAAAAAGACCATCAGTAAAAAAACGACGCCAAAGAATATCTTGGCTTGTTTTGATTTCAGATCGAACATGCTTAACTGACCCTTCCTTGTTTGAAAAGGGCTTTCAGATAAAAATAGGCGGCCGGCAGCACGGTGGCGATCCACAGTACGCCGATTGCCGAGGCAAGGCCGATGTCCCAGGATTCAAAGGCCTTACGGTACACCTCTATGCTGAGCACCGTGGTGGCCCGCACCGGCCCGCCGGAGGTCAGGGCGTAGATCACGTCGAACTGCTGCAAGTTTCCGATGGCTCCCAGAACCATGACCACGAAGATCACCGGTTTCAGGTGAGGGATCACCACGTCCCGCAGGACCTCCATGTTGTTGGCCCCATCAACCCGGGCCGCGTCCAGCAGGTCGGTGTTGAGGCTTTGCAGTCCCGCCAGGAAAAAGGACATAAAAAGCGGGATTGAAAGCCAGGTCTTGGCCAAAATCACCGCCAGCATGGCGCCGGTGTTGCTGGTCAGCCAGGGCACCGGCTGATCGATCACCCCCAGGCCTTGCAGCACCGCGTTGAGCACGCCATAGCGTCCGTTGAGCACCCAGCCCCAGATGAAGGCCACCACGGTGGAGGGCAGCACCCAGGGCCACAGGGACAAGGACCGCACTATGGTGCGGCCTTTGAATTCCTGGTGCATCAATAGAGCCCAGGTGAGGCCCAGCACAAAGGTGAGCGCCGTGGTGCCCACCACAAAGATCATGGTGGTAAGCCAGGAGCCCAGAATCTCCGGTGATGAAAAGACCTGTACGAAGTTATCGAACCCGGTGAAAATGGGTTCGGGGGTCTCTATGGTGTACTCGAAAAACGACAGGGTAACCGCCCGGATAAAGGGATAGAGGATGATCACCCCAAAGGCGATGATCGCGGGAAGAAGCAGCATTATGCCGGTGCGGCGTTCGCTCTTCTTCAATCCTCCACCCCTGGCGGGGGGCGCTGCTGCGGTCCGGGCGGCTGACTGGCTCATGGCAAATATCCGTTGGGACTTGGCTGCATGGGAGCCCGGGGCCCCCATGCAGCCTTAATAAATATCAAAGGCTAATGGTTTACTTTTCCTTGGCCATCAGGGGCTCAAGGCGTTTTTGCATGTCGGCGACGGCTTCCTTGGCGGATTTGTTGCCCAAGAGCGCGGCCTGAACCTCTTCACCGATTACGTTGGTCATATCGGCGGTGGACTTCCATCCGGCCAGCTCGTTCCTGAGCGCGGTCTGGGCATGCTTGGTCCAGGCGCTGGTGTAGGGGTCCTTTTTGACCGCTTCGGAGCCCAGGGCGGCGGTGGCCACGGGGAAGAGCCCGGTGCCCTTGAAGTAGATCAGCTGGGGCTCCATGTCGGTGCCCAGGTAGTCAATAAGCTTGGCTCCCACATCTTCCTTGGTGGGTATCTTGCCGTCTTTCTTAAACATGACCAGTAGATGGCCCCATTGCACCGAACGCGGGGTGTCGCCTTTTTTGACCACCGGAGTGGCCATGGGTGCGATGACTTTATCATAGGCAGGACCCTTGCCGCTGAACTTGCGGCCAAAGGCCTTGGCCACCGGGGCGTCAAAGTAAAAAGCAACCTCTTCCTGGCCGAAAAGGCGCCGGGAGTCGGGACGGTCGATATCCTTGGCCGAGAGGCCGGAGTTGATCATGTCAACCATGAACTGCACCGCCTTGACCGATTCGGGAGAGTTGACCACGACCTTTTTGGCCTCATGGTCAAACAGGCGTCCGCCATAGGTCCACAGCCAAATTTGGAAATCCAGAATGATGCCATTGTTGTTTTTGGAGTTCAGGGAATAGGGCACGCTGTTGGGTTTGGCCTTTTTGACCTTCTTGCACACCTCGATGAATTCATCGATGGTCACGGGCAGTTCGCTGACGCCGGCGGCTTTCAACACATTCAGGTTGGCGACCATGCCCACCGAACCGGCCACCCAGGGAAGACCCAGCTGCCTGTCTCCCACCCGGCCCAAGCCCAGGGTGCCGGGGGCCACCTTGGATTCCAGATACTCTTTGCCGAACACCTGGTTCAGGTCCACGATCTGGGGCAGGCGGGCAAAGGTGGGCAGCCAGCGGGCCTGGAGCTGCACTGCATCCGGAGTCTGCTTGGAGCGCAGTTTGAGAAAGAGGTTCTTCTGGATGTTGGACCATGCCGCGCCGGTCCACTTCACCTTGATGCCGCTCTTTTGGGTGAAATGTTTCAACATGTCATGAATCACCGGTTTGCTGGCACCCTCTTCGGCGCTCCAGCCGAACATGACAACCTCCTTGGCCGAAGCCAGGCCGCATAGGGCCAGGCTCATGCCCAGGACCAGCATTATCACTGCCAGTTTTTTAAACATGGGACCTCCTTTTGGTTTGTCGCAGATTTAGATGTTCTACTAAGTAGAACGTTGTACCAAATTTTGTTTTGCATGCAAATTCCCGCTGCCCTTCACGCCATGAAAAGCAACAGCGGCTCAACTCTCTTTTTGTGTTATGCGTATTCCCCTAGCAGGCTGTTAAACCACGCCCGCATCAATGATGAAGTTCTGCCCCGTGCACATGCGGCTGTCGTCCGCCGCCAGCCACAGCGCCAGATCCGCAACATCATCCGGCTTGATGATTTCCTTTAAGCACTGGCGCTCATAAACCTGGTCTATCAGGGGCGGCTTGCCCCACAGGTCAACCTGGCGCTCGGTGAGCACCCAGCCCGGCACCAGGCAATTGACCCGTATCTTGTCCGGCCCCAGCTCCCGGGCCAGTGAGCGGGTGAGGCCCAATATGGCCGCCTTGCCGGTGGCATAGGGAGTCACCCCGCCGCTCAGCTTCATCCAGCATATGGAGCCCACATTGATGATGGAGCCTCCGCCGCAGCGGGCCATACCCGGAGCGGCCTTTTGGGCGCAGAAAAACTGATGGCGCAGGTTTACGTTCATCTGCTCATCCCACACTTCGGGCGTGATCTTGTTCAGCGCCACCCGCTGGTCCCTGGCCGCGTTGTTAACCAAAACATTGATCACGCCCAGCTCTTCCAATAAAGAATCCATGGCGGCCACAAGCGCCTGCACATCCCGCAGGTCACAAACCCGGTAGAGCGGCTGGTTTTTTTGGCCCTTGAATTTTGCTGCAAACTCGCGGCAGTTATCCTCCCGCCTGCCAATGAACGCGGTCTTTGCCTGCTGGGCCAGAAAGGCCCGCACCATGTGTGCGCCTATGCCGCCCGCACCCCCGGTTATCAAAACCGTCTTGTCCTTCAGGCTGGGGTATATGGCTTTGTCCGCCATGGGTTAATCTCCTTATGCGCCCGGACCGGGGCCGCCGAGGGCGGCGCCGTCCTGGTTGAACAGATGACAGTCTGCGGCGGTCAGCCCCAGGCTGATTTCATCTCCGATGCGTAAAGGACTCTCACCCCCGGTCTGCACCATCAGCCTCGCTTTGCACTCAGGCACCCGCACGTGAGCCAGGGTGGTCCCGCCAAGGTGTTCCACCACGAAGACCTGGCCGCTCAAGGCGGCGTCTCCGCCTTGCCAGCCTTCGATCAGATGTTCCGGCCTTATGCCCAACTCAACCGGAGCGCCTGGTTCCAGACCCTCGGGCCGCACCGGCAAGAGGATCTCGGCTCCGCCGGGCAGCTCCACCTTGGATTGATCATCCTTTGCTCCGCTGAAGCTGCTGCCGATGAAATTCATCTTGGGAGAGCCAATGAACCCGGCCACGAATTTGTTCCGGGGATGATGGTAAAGCTCCAGGGGCGAACCCACCTGCTCCACCCAGCCCTCACGCAGGACCACTATGCGGTCGGCCATGGTCATGGCTTCGGTCTGGTCATGGGTTACATAGACCATGGTTGCGCCCAGGTCATTGCGCAGCTTGGCTATCTCCACCCGCATTTCCACCCGCAGGGCCGCATCCAGGTTGGAAAGAGGCTCATCGAACAAAAACACCTTGGGCTCGCGCACAATGGCCCGGCCTATAGCCACCCGCTGGCGCTGGCCTCCGGAGAGCTGTCCCGGCTTGCGGTCCAACAGGTGATCTATCTGCAGTATGCCCGCTGCCCGTTCGACCCGTTCTTGTATCTGGTTTTTGGGAAACTTGGCCAGGCGCAAGGAATAACCCATATTCTGGGCCACGGTCATATGGGGATAGAGCGCGTATGACTGAAAGACCATGGCGATGCCTCTTTTGGCCGCCGGAACATCATTGACGAACTCGCTGTCAATGTACATCTCGCCGGAGGTGATCTCCTCAAGTCCGCAGATCAGGCGCAGCAAAGTGGTCTTGCCGCAGCCCGAGGGGCCCACGAACACCGTGAAATCGCCGTCGGCCAGGTCCAGGTTTATGTCGTGCAGCACCTCCACCGGGCCAAAGCTTTTGTAGAGTTCTTTTATTAATACGCTGGCCAAATTGTTCCTCCATGGGGCCGGGCGTCTATCCCCCGAATTTTGGCTCGGCCAGCCCGGCCACGCCGGGCTTTAGCATCATCAAGGCTCCGGAATCCGGATAGCTGATCAAGGCGTCTTCGCTCAAGTCCCGGGCGGCGCTGGTGATGAATAGTTGATCCAGGTCCGGACCGCCGAACATGCAGCTGGTGGGGCGCAAGGCCTTCAGGTCAAGCACCCGCCTGGTTTCCCCTTCCGGGCTGATGCGAATTACTTTGGCCCCGTCCCACAATGCGCTCCACACATAGCCCTCACTGTCCACCGTGAGCCCGTCGGGCCTTCCCCAGCCGGACGGGATATATGCAAAGGTTCTGCGGTTTTTTATGCATCCCGTGGCGATATCGAAATCATATGCATAGATGCTGTGAGCCAAGGTGTCGGAAAAGTAGAGCAGCCGGTCATCCGGGCTGAAGCCGATACCATTGCTCACCTTAAAGCCCGTATCCATCCGGTGCGGTTTCCCACCGGGCTCCAAATAATAAAGGCTGCCGCAGGCGCCCTCGCCCTTATTCTGCATGGTGCCCAGCCAGAGCCGCCCGGCCCGGTCGCAGGCCGCGTCATTGATGCGGTTGTCCGGCAGATCCGGCTCCACCGCAGTCAGGGGTTCCATATGTCCGCTTTGCACCTCAAGGCGCATCACCGCTTTGTACGCCATGGCCAGCATGCCGCCGTCCATGGTCTCGGCCAGGGCGGTAACCGGCTGATCCAGCTTCATGACCTGGGCTATGCCCGTGCTTGGATCAAGGCTGTGCAGGGAGCGGCGGTTGATATCCAGCCAAAAGAGCAGCCCTCTCCCGGGGCTCCATAGCGGCCCCTCGCCCAATATGGCGGGATGGCCCCGCATGGGAGCCAGCTCATAAAGCCGGGATTGATATTCGGGCCGGGCAATGCTCATCCTGCAAACCCCACTTCGGGCACGCCCTTGACCCCGGTTTCTATGGCGAATACCGAGCCTGATAGCGGTGCCTCGGCCAGGCTCTGGGCCGTCAGCCGGATGCGGGCCGAGGTTACATACAGAGTGCCGTAATCCGGGCCGCCGAACATGCAGCTGCTGGGCCGGGGAACCGGCAGGTTTATCACCCGTTCCACCTTGCCGTCCGGGTCATAGCGGATAACGCACCAGCCGTCCCACAGCGCGCCCCATACATAACCCTCGCTGTCCACGGTCAGGCCGTCCGGGCTTCCTTCGTCGGGACTGAACCTGGTGAATACGCGCCGGTTGCTAATCTGGCCGCCGGCAAGGTCAAAGTCATAGACATAGATGGTGTGCTTGCGGGAATCGGTGAAATAAAACCTTTTGCCGTCCGGGCTGAAACCCAGGCCGTTGCTTTGCCCGATGCCGCTTTCCATTAAAAAGGCCCTGCCGTCCGGGTCAAAGCGGTACAGACCGCCGGCCCGGGCGTCGGCCTGCATGCGCATGGTTCCGGCCCAAAGGCGTCCGGCCTGGTCGCATTTGGCGTCATTAAAGCGGTTCTCGGGCAGATGGGATTCAGGATCACAAATGGGGGTCATGCTGCCGGTTTCAAAATCAAATCCCTTCAGCCCATGCTGGGTGACCACGGCAAGCCCCCCGCTCTGGCGCTCAACCACCGCACCCACCATCTCATTGAGGCGCACGGTACGGTCTTCGCCGGTGGAAACATCCAGGCGGTGCACCGAAGGAGCCAGAATATCCACCCAGTAAAGCGCCTGATCCCGGGGGGACCAGCTGGGGCCCTCGCCCAGAAAGGCGCTGGCCGGAAGCACGCATTTCACGTCTGGGTGGTCGGGGCCCAGCGGTTTGGGCCTGGTGTTTAGGGAGAAAGACGACTCGCCCGCGTTGCCCGCGATGCGGCGGCAGGCCTCTATCAGGTCGCGGCCCAAGGAATGCAGTTTTTGCATGTCCAACCGGTAGGCCGGTCCGGTGATGCTGACCGCCGCCAGGGGTCTGCCCGAAGCATCCAGGATGGGGGCTCCCACGGCCCGGATGCCGTCCGCCTGCTCCTGGTCGTCAATGGCATAACCCCGGGCCTTGGCCAGGTCCAGCTGGATCTTAAGGTTGTCCAGCCCGTCCACGGTGTTGAAGGTAAGGGGCTCGAAGTTAATGCTGCGCAGAATATCCGCCTGTTTGGCGGGCTCCAAAAATGCCAGGATGGCCTTGCCGGTGCCGCTGCAATAGGCCGGGCCCCTGGTGCCCACCGCATAGCGCAGGTTAAGCTCCCCCCGCCCTTCCTTCTGGTCTATGTAGAGAACTTCCGAGCCGTCCAGCATGGCCAGACGCACGGTTTCTCCGGCGGATTCGCAAAGGCGGGTCAGCTCGGGATCAGCGGCGCCCCGCAGGTCGAAATCCTGCCACACCTTGTGCGCCAGCTCAAACAGCCTGAAACCCAAGGTGTAGGTCTGGACTTTTTCGTCATAGCGCAAAAAACGGTGCTCCGTCAAAGCGGTCACCAGGCGGTGGACCGTGCCTTTGGGAATGCCGGTTTGGCGCACTATATCGGCCAGGCGCAAAGGGTTCTCGGCATTGCCCACGCAGTTGAGCACCACTAGGCCCTTGGCCAGGGTGGCGGTTCCGCGCACCGGTTTGGGCGGTATTTCGTTTGAAGCTTGACTCATAGTACCTTTTTCGGCATAATGTGTTTTACATTGTAGACTCATGGTCTACAAAATGCAACAAGAAAATCAAGCCTACCAAAATGTGGTAAATGATAGGCAGATATTGCACAGGGTGAGGCTTTGATGAAGATTGAACGCCATATGCATGGCCTCTGATCAAAGCAGCCTTATTACCCACGCAGTGCCGCCCGTGGACGGCGGCATGCCGGCCAAAGGATGAAAAAATGAGCCTCAGCTACCGTGAATCCATGCTGGCCGCCATGCGGGGCGAATTGGGCGAAAACATGGTGTTCGCGCCCCGCTTGGAACTTTGGTATTTCCCCAATAAGCAGGCGGGCACCCTTCCCCAAAGGCACCGGGGCAAAAGCCACCGGCAAATATCCTTGGACGAGGGCTGGGCCTGGCATACGGTGGTGGCTGATTACTTTAACCAGCCCGATCCCGACGCGGCCCTGCACCGGGCCATTGGAGTGCATCGCCTGGACCAGCACCCCTTCCGGATTGAGTTCAAGGCTCCTTTGGAGGCGGAGGTGGTCCGTGAGGGCGACAGGGTGCGGATAATTTATCACACTCCAAAAGGGGAGCTTTCCA
This sequence comes from Desulfarculaceae bacterium, assembly GCA_963675675.1. Lineage (GTDB taxonomy): Bacteria > Desulfobacterota > Desulfarculia > Desulfarculales > Desulfarculaceae > Dethiosulfatarculus. The sequence goes on along the minus strand of OY776512.1, from coordinate 2,649,566 downwards.
CTTGCACCGTGCACAGCGCAGAAATGAAAAAGGCCGGGATTGCGGTGCCCCACATAGAAGAGCATGCCGTCAAGACGCCCGAAGACTTGGAGATTGCCGCCAGCCTGTTCAGGCATCTGAATGTAAGGCCGGAGTATGAAAGCTACTCTGAATATATAGACGGCATCGGCGGCCAGGGCGTGATCTATTGCAATTTCACCGCCGCGTGCAGCCCCATGCATCACATTCAGCGCTATCTCATGGAGTCCAACCGATTTTTCTTTTACTACAAGGACCACTATCAGAAGCTGTGCGCCCTGTGCGAAGCCATGACCCCCTGGTATGAAAAAGGGCTGCAAGTGCTGGCCGCCTCGCCGGTGGATGTGGTCAACTGGGGGGCGAATTACGATGACACCATCACCTATCCGCCCTATTTCGAAAAAGAATTCCTGCCCTGGATAAAAAAGGCCTCCCGGGTGCTGGGCGGGGGAGGGGTGCTCAACTCCTCCCATACCGACGGGGAAAACCACGGGCTCATGGATCTGATAGCCTCCTCCGGCATGGATGTGGCCGAGGCGGTTTGCCCGGCGCCCATGACCAGGGTCAGCCTGGCCGAATATCACCGCCGCTGGAGCGGCAATGGCATCACCATATTCGGGGGCATTCCCTCAAACCTTCTACTGCCCGAAACCTGCAGCCAGGCGGAACTGACCACATATATGGATGAGCTGTTCAAGGTGGTGGGAGACGGCAGCCGTTTCATAGCGGCGGTGGCCGACTCGGTTCCGCCCGGGGCCGATTTCGACCGCCTGGTTTACATCGGCGAACGCATCAACGAAGAAGGCCGGCTGCCCTTGAAGGCGGGCGGCGGGGTGAATCTGGGCCCGGACGCCATGCAAAAAGCCCTTAATCTGATAAGCAAGCCGGAAATTCTACTGGGAGATCCGGGGGTGCTGAACGAAATCAGCCAGATTCTGGAGCAGATCGGGCAAGGGTTCATCAGGCTGTCCCAGACCATCGCCGCACTGGAGGGGGTTTCCGAGCCCGAAGCGGAGCCTCCGGCCGCAAAAGATGCATCGGAAGATGAGGTTCCCACGCTGCCGGAAGAGCGGGGCTCCAGCCTGTTTTCGGTCAAAATGGCGGTGCTGTCCGGTGACGGCGATCAGCTATTGAGCGATTTAAAAGCCCTGCTTGATGAAGGCGTTGACGCTGGCAGTTTACTCAATGAGGGCATGCTTGTAGCCATGGAGGAGATCAACAAAAGCTTTGTGGACGGCACCGTATTCATACCCGAGGTGCTGCTCTCGGCCCGGGCCCTCAACCGGGCCATAGCCTATCTGGAGCCTTATCTGGGCGAGGAGGGCAGGGGCAGCCCCACCAAGGTTCTGGTGGGCACCGTGAAAGGCGATCTGCATGACATAGGCAAAAACCTGGTGCTGACCATGCTGAAAGGCGCGGGGTTTGACGCCATAGACCTGGGCATCGACGTGTCCACGGAAGCATTCATCAGGGCGGTCAAGGAGCACAAGCCCGATGTGCTGGGGCTTTCCGCGCTGCTTACCACCACCATGCCCCGCATGGCGGAGGTTATCCAAGCGCTTAAAGAGGCCGGGCTGCGCTCCGAAGTCAAGGTCATTGTGGGCGGCGCGCCGGTCAACCAGAAATACGCCTATGATATAGGCGCGGACGGCTACGCGGCCAACGGCGGAGAAGCGGTTGACCTGGTGAAAAGCATCTGAAAGCCCTTATGCAGGGTCCGGGGTTGAACTCAGTCGGAGTTCCGTTGCACATAGCTGTAGGCCAGCAGATCTGAATTGACTACCCCGATCACTTTTCCGCCGTCCACCACCGGCATGGCTGATATCCGGTTTTCCTCCAGTTTGCGCAGAATGTCCGGCAGCGAATCCTGGGGGGAAGCGGACACCACTTCGGTTTTCATCACCTTATCGATAGGCATATCCCCGCATACGGGATTTTGAGCCACGGCCCGGGTCACGTCCCAGGCGGTGACGATGCCCGCCATGTTCTGATTCGAATCCACCACCGCGGCCATGTTGTTGTTTTGCTCCACAATCTTTTCCGCCGCCAATTGCAGGGGGGCGTCCGAGGGCACCAGGGCTATGCTGATCATTATATCCTTGGCCACCCGGCCCTGTTCGCGCGCGCTTAAGCGTTCCAGGCTTATGCGCTCAGCCGCATCGCAGGGCAGCAGATTGGGGTCTTTGGCCAGGTAATCCACCAGCTGGGTCATATTGGCGCTGATGACCTTTTCACGCCACTTTTCGCCCGACTCCTTGCGCTTTTGGCTGAGTTCCGCAAATTCCGCGGCATTCTGCTTCAGCCAGTTTTCCACGGCTTCCGGATCGCCCAGGCGCTCGGGTGGGATCTGGAGGTGCTCCGGGGTGGGCAGGTAATATTCTTGCGCGGCGAAGATGACCCCACCGGAATTGACCAGATAGTCGTTGGCTATCATGACTCCCTTTGCGCGGTAGACAACCTGCTCCAGGCGGGTGCGCTGAGCCTTTTTGTTGGGGTCCGGGGAATAGGTGTTGGCCCCCTCCACGATAACCCGCCAGTTGCCCATGCGGTCCACGGTCATGGCGGCCTCATCCGATTCATCCACGCCCAGGTAGTTGAAGACAGCCGCCGCGGGCACCAGGCAGAATGCCGACTCGCGTAAAAGGTCGTCGCGGTCATTGGAGAATTTGATTGCTTGCCGGGCTTCAGTTTGCACCAGGCTTTCTTGATAAAACGCCCTGGTTACCAGCTTGCTTTTTTGCCAGCGGCCAAACAGCTCTTCCACCGGCAGGCCTTTGGGGCAATGCAAATAGCCTTCGAAATCGCTCAGGCCTGTTGTCCGGGCATTGGGCAGCCGCTCTTGCATGATGCGGGCGGCATTGGCCCCCACCGCTCCGAATCCCTGGAACAGCACGGTGGGGGAGTCATTTTCCGGCATCGCCAAATCGCTGAATTGGGGCAGCACTTTTAAGCGCGGCATTATCTTCAGCAAGGTGGTCAGGGCGATAACCACGCCCCCGGCGGCGGCGCCCAGCTGGTCGATGCGGTTCCCTCCCATGTCCGCGGTTTTGGAAACCGCGCAGTCCAGGCCGTTTTCCATGGCTATGGTTTTCATGTCCGCATCATCGGTGCCCACATCCGGCCCGGGCACGTATATGTCTTTATAGCGCCGGATCAGCCTGGCGAAGCCCCGCACTATCTCGGTGTGCTCATCCTTGCTCACTTCCCCCTGCGGGGCGACGATGCCGGACTTTCCCCCGCCATAGGGCAGGTTGGCCGCGCCGTTTTTCAGGGTCATGCCCCGGGCCAGGTTGTGGATGTCCAGCGGAGTGATATGAGGCAGCATGCGGATGCCGCCCATGGCGGGCCTGCCCATGGAGAGGTTGTCCACCACCAGATACCCGCCGATCTGCAGGGGGCTGTGCTGATCCCACATGCAAACCGCCATGAAGGGCCCCAGGCGGTCTGTGGTGATTCCCAACGCCGCCAAAAGCTGTTCGTCCCGTTTGGCCAGCTCCAGATAACAGCGTCCATCCTCGCAGATCAGGCGGTTTTGCAATACCCCGGCCGGCAAGTGCTCATCCAAAAACGCCTTCATATTATGAGGTATCATGGATATCCTCCCCTAATGAGGCAGCAAGCCCCAATCGGATTTATTTATGCAGATTTTGCGCGGCCACCACCGCGGTGCCTGATTTCAAAAGGGCGTCCGCTGTGAGTTTCACGCTGTGGTGCTTGTTCAGGTAGTTTTGCAAAAGCGCATCCATCAGGCCCTGAGACTCTATCTCGGCCTTGGGCATGAAATAATCCAGGATGCTGCTGGGGTGCTGAAGGTCTTTTTCAATGTCAGGCTCGCCGCCCTCGTGCTTGGCCGCGATATTGGGCACCTGCTGGGCCAGTTCCACCAGTTCATCCCGCCGGTTGTAGGGCTGGATCACGATGTGCTGATAGGTCTCGGTGATATGGTGCTCAAAGCGGACCTTGCGGGTCAAACCCAGGGCGGCCCGGATCTGGTCGGCCTCGATGATGGTCTGGTTGTCCACGCTGTTGGACAGGTTGAACCCGACCAGGCTGGTGGTGTCGTCCGGGCGGCTGAACAGCTTGGCGGTCATCAGGGTCCACATGATGCTGTAGGGATTGTCGTTGCCCATGAAGACCGAGATCTTGAACTCGTTGTCCACCCCCAGTTTGTTCAGCATATAGGCCAACAGCACGGTGCCGGGATTGATGTTAAGAACCTGCTTCACGCCGTAGGTGGTGTAGAAATGCAGGTATTCTTCCAGCCATTTTACCGGGTGGCGGTTGGGCTGGCCGATGCCGCCGAAGTAGCCGGTGATGGTCTCCGGTCCGCCCAGATGGATATTGGAGCCATCGGTGCCCTTGGTGTCCAGGGTCTCCACCCAGGTGCAGCCCATTATGTTCATGGCCAGCGCGGTGGCCAAAAGATCGCCCTTATCCGCGCTTTGCTCCGCCATGTTGCGCACCCGGATGACGCGCCCCGGCATCAGCTCGCGCTTTTCAATGCATTGCCTGGCCTGGGCCATGAGCCAGGGGAAAAACTGCATGGCGCTGATCTCCAGGGTGACCGCGTTGGCCTGGTTCAGGCCCCCTGGGTCCACACCCAGGCTGGCGCAATAATCGGCCATGGACACGAAAGCGCCCTTGCTTTTCTGCCCGGCCAGCCATTCAAGGTCGGCCATATAGGGGGAATCCATCTCCTTCAAGCGGGCCATGAGGCTTTCGGAACTGCCGTTTTCGGCCGCTTTTTGGTTGATGGCCTCTGGCCCGCCGAACTTCTCCACCGCTCCCAGAAGCTGAGCGGTCAAAACATTATCTGGATCAGTGAGGTAATTGTTGATACTATCCAGTTTGTCCTTGCCTATTTCCAGATCACTGCGCCGATCTGACATATGGGGCTCCTTGGTTTTAGGTAAGTGATACAGCCCCCGCTCCCTGGCCGGAGAGGGGGCTTTTTATTATTTTATTTTACTTTTTCATAAGCTCCAGAAATTTGACTTCTTCGCCCTCCACCATGTGGTAGCAGTATTTATCCTCGTCAGGGAAGCTGACAGCCTTTACTTCCTTGACATACTCCGTCATGGCATCGGTTATTACCTGGGCCACATTGCAGTATTTCTTGACAAATTTTGGGGTGAAGGCCTGGAACTGGCCGATCAGGTCGGAGACGATCAAAAGCTGGCCGTCGCAGTGAGGGCCAGCGCCGATGGAAAGTACCGGAATGGTAAGGGTCTCCCAGATATATTTGGTCACCTCGGGCGGGACGCCCTCCACCAAAAGCATCTTGGCCCCGGCTTCCTGCACCGCAACGGCGTCCTCCACCACCAGCTTGGCCGCCTGGGCGGTGCGGCCCTGAGCCTTGTGGCCGCCCAAAACGCCGGAGCTCTGGGGAGTCAGGCCGATGTGGCCGATTACGTTCACGCCCGCATCGGTGATGGCCTGGATGCGGGAGGTGATGCGCACCCCGCCCTCCAGCTTGATGGCGTCCACATCGGCTTCCTTGAGGAAGCGGATGGCGTTGTCCACCGCCTGTTCGTCGGAGGCCTGGTAGGAGCCCAGCGGCATGTCGCCCACCACGAAACATTTCGGAGCCCCGCGGCGCACCGCTTCTGTGTGTACAATGCACTGGTCCATGGTCACTGGCAGGGTGCCGTTGTAGCCGTATACGCACATTCCCAGGGAATCGCCCACCAAAAGCATCTCCATGCCGGCGGCCTGGGCGAACTGGGCAGTGGGGAAATCATAGGAGGTCAGCCAGGCGATCTTCTCGCCGCGTTCTTTCATCTGGTAAAGGTCAAATATGGAAGGTTTCTTATTGGGCATTTCTTAACTCCTTTATTTTACTAAATAAACATTAAATAGTCACTCAACACTGTCTCAAGGTGCCGATTGATTATACTATGCCCGCTCAATCGACAGGAAGTCCTTCATCAGACTTTACGTTGCCGAACACCACAAATGTCTCCGAGTTTACATGGCCGGGCAGTTCGGCAATTACGTTTTTAACCAGTTGTCCCAATCCATCCAGATCTGCAGCCACTACATGCAATAAATAGTCATAACGGCCTGTGATGTGATAGCAAGCTCTAATTTGAGGAATTGCACGCAATTCTTCTTCAAAACTCTGGATGGTCTTTTTTTCATGGCGCCCCAAACTGATGGATATGAAGGCGCTGACGGTGTAGCCCAGTTTTGGGGGGTCTATTATGGCCTGGTAGCCCTTGATCAGGCCTTGATTCTCCATGCGCCGCACCCTTTCGGAAACCGTCGATTGGGCGATTTTCAGACGCCGGGCCAGCTCATTGTGTTTCTGGCGGCCGTTTTTCTGCAGGGCTTTTAAAATGCTGCGGTCTATTTCATCCATGTCAGGCAACTCCGGATTGAATACATAAAATAGACTGGAGTACTTGCCATCGGTTATATTTTCAATAATTAATATTACGGTATCAATTGTATAAATACAAATTAATTATTATTTTTTGTCGATATTTTAAAAATAATTTCAGTAAGAAGCTTTTTGCTTCGCAATTTTATTTAGCCGCTCATACCCAACGGAGCGCGTATGATTCAGCCCGGATAGCCATCCGCTCAAAAAACAGGCCCTTTGCCTCCGCCGCAGCAAGCCGGACAGGGGAAAGAAGGGCCGCGTGGTATTTTTTTCGCCCGCGCCATTATCAAGGCTGCGCCGTCGGCACCCCGGCCAGATGAAACTGGGCCCAAGCCTGCAGGTCCGGAAGAATCTCGGTTTGCAGCAGCTCAAGCGGAGCCTGGCCGGATGAGACCAGCTTGAAACCCAGCCGCGCGGGGAGTTGTGCGGCCCTGGCCCGCACCTCCACCCAAAAAGGTTGATCGTGGCCGGGATGGATAACGGCGGCCTGGGCCAGATCCCCCACCGGTCTGCGATTGGAGAAACATGATAAAACCGCTTTACCCAAATCCTGCCCGGCTGATCCGGCAAGCGCCCGGACTTTGAAGCGGGCCAGTATATATTCCTGAGCCAGCGCGTCTTGTGATTCAAAACCGCACCATGCATCCGGTTTCGGGCTCAGGCGCAGTTTGGGTTTTCCGCTGGCGGGATCATACACAATCCCGCCGGTTCCGGAAGCCGAATTGCCCGGGTGATGTTCCAGCCGCTCCCAGCTGATAACATAGGGCGGAACCTGCAAGGCCTGGCCAATGGCATCTTTTATATGCTGATGGCCGCCGGTATCAGGCCCGCCCAAAAGGCTGCGGAATTCCGGGTTCAAGGAATCCAGAACCTGTTTTGCGGCTTCGGGCTGTCCGGTGCCCGCCAATGCGCGGGCCAAGGTAACTTTGTCCTGGGGAAGCAGGGGCTCGTTTTGGGCTTGAGCCTCCTTCCAGAGAACAACCGCCCTGGTTTGTTGCCCGGCCAGGGCATGAGCCGCGGCCCGTTCACTTTTGGTCAGGGCCAGCCGGATCAGTACCTGACCTTCCTGCGCGGCCACATCAAGATGATAGCTGTGGGTGAACCAGGTCCATCCGCTCCGCAGCTTGAGGTCATGCACGCGCCACTTTTTGCTGTCCGCGGTAAGCTCCTGGCCGTTCACCCTCAAAAGGCCGTGGCCCCGGTACAACAGGCTCGCTTCTCCCAAAGCCTGGCGGCTCATGATGGTGAAGCGTTTCGTTTGCTTAAAGAGCACGGCTTCGCGCACCTCGCGCCTGGAATAAGGCGTGTGGGCGAAATCCAGCTCCGGCCAGCCCATGGGGCGCAAGTTCTGCGGCCTGAACGGCGCATCGAGACTGAGCCGGTTGGGGTCCCGGATATACGCGCTGGGGTTCTGCCAGGAGCGCGGGATAAAGCTGATTTCCTTCAGCGGCGGGCTCTTCCGGGACAGAATTTGCTCCAGTTCCAAGGAACGGAACGAGTGCAGGTAAAGAAAGGCAAGTTCCTTGCCCCGGCGGCTTTTCAAATAGTCCAATCCGCTTTGGGCGCGGCGGCCCGGAAAGAGCACATAGTCATAACCCAGATCCACGGGGGCGAAATTAACCCCACGGCCTTTATGCTCAATGATCGGAGTGCGTATATCCAAACCCGCTATCATGGGACGGGGAGGACGGGGCAGCCTTTGGGCCAGCCATTTCTGGGCAAGCTGGCGGGTGTCCGGCAGGCGCAAGGTGTAAGCCAGCTCCAGTCCGCTCCAAACCTGGGCGAGCATAATCAAGGCCACAGCCAAGGCCATGCCCGCTTTGATCCATTTTGAGCGCAGCCTTGACCACACGATCCCTGCTGCACCCATGAGGCCCAGATAGATGAATCCTATCTGCACAATCTGGTCCGAGTCCTTCAGATAGGTGACCCGGATCAGATTTATGATGAGTAAAGTCGGCAACAGGGCGCTCAAAAGCAGCAGATTTTCCCGCTTGGGCGGCCTATAGGCCAATACAAAAATAGCGGGCGGCAAAAGCCAGGGCGCGAACCAGGCGGCCCGGTGCCATTGCCAGAAGCTTATATTCCATCCCTTCAACAGATCGTTAAAACCGTAACGGCCTGACAACAGTGAGTTGGCGGACTGAACCTGGAACTCGTTGTGCACCATGGCAAACCATTTTTGGGGGGCCAGCATGGCGCTGGGGGTCAGGATCAAAAAGCCGGCCAGAACGAAAACCAGGGACCAGAACAAACCGGCCCAGTTCCGTTTTGGGGCCCACCAAAAGGCCAGCAAAAGCGTCAGCAGCATGAACCCGCCGTAGTATTTGGTGGCGATTGAAGCCCCGATGGCCAGGCCGGTGAAGATGAAGTCACGGGTTTTTGCGCCCTGTAGAACCCGGGTGCAGAGCCATAGCGCAACCAGGCTCAGGCTGGCCTGGGGGATGTCGCCCATGGCATGGTGGGAATGCACTATATAAAATTGATCCACCGCCAGCAATAGACCGGCAATAAGGGCTGCTCCCGGTCCGAAAAGCCTGCGTCCGGCCAAGATGGCTCCAGCCAGCCCGGCCAGCCCGAAGGCGATGCACACCAGGCGGGCAAAGACATAATAGGTTTGGATGGAGGGGGACCAGTCCGCCCCGCTGAGCCGCACAGCCGCCCGGACCCCGGCCATCACCGCATAGGTGATCTGCTGATGGCCCACCGGATAGCCGGTGATCATGCCGGTGAAATCATTGTATTCAAATTGGAGAAAAACCACTTCGATCTGCTTGGGCACATCGCAGTGAAAGGCGTAGGGGAAATCCCGGGTGAGACCTCCGATGCGCAGGGCCAGAGCCAGCAGCACAATCAGCAAGGCGGCCAGGGCGAATAGGCGGCCGGATTCACCCTTGAGCCAGCCGGTAAAGGACCAATGGCGTATTTTCATCCTCACAGAGCTATACAACTGCACCTTGCCTGTGTTTGCCGGTCTGGTTTATTTGAAAAAGCGTATCGGCCATGGCAGCCGCTTTACTCAACCATGATACATTGTATACCGGCAAAAGGGTGCAATTGCATTTCCAATAGGGCGGTGCGGGCCTTATACAGCGTGTTTTTACGCGCTTCCAGTTTCCAATGGCCGGTCGACGGGTCCCTTCCGCAGGGCCGGAAATGGGGCTTATATCCTGTTATTTTCCGGCCGGCCGAACCGCAAAGACCCGCAGGTCCGCTTTCATGCTTGGGGCTAATTTCATCCATTCCCCTGTCTTCAGGTTAAAAATCCAGACTTGTTGAATTTGATAGTTCCGGTAACCGTATTCATCTTTTATGACTTCGCCGGACCATAACCAATCACCGCTGGTTTTGAACAGCGGAGACAGAGCATCAGCCCCGCCGCCCTTTTGGAATATGCCTGAAATCTCCTGCTTGCTGGGCAGCCGCCAACCGCCGGACGGGTCCAACTTGTCCACCCAGGCCTTTGCATGGGGCCAGTCAATGTCTTCATCCGGTCCCACCCGCCACAGCAGCCCGTTTTGGCTGTCGGTGATGACGCCGGACTGCTCCCGGCCGAAAGGCGCTATCTTTTTGGGAGGCCCAGCGGAGGCCGCGCTTTTGGCTTGGGCTTTGTCCGCCAGGCCGGGCGCGGAGGCGGTTTGGGCTTTTGGGGCGGTTCTGACCGCCAGGACCCGGTTGTCTGATTTGTTTTCCGGGTCCACCTGCATCCATCTGTCTGCCCGCAGTTCAAACAGCCAGGCTTGGTATATCTTGAAATTACTATATCCGTGTTCGTCTTGATAAACGTCACCGGACCATATCCAGGACCCCGTGGTTTCGAACCCAATGGGCAGGCCGGTCTCGCTTTGGCCCTTTTGATAGATGCCCTGCACCTCTTTGCGGGTGGGCAGCCGCCAGCCGCCCCCGGTCAGCTTTTCCGCCCAGGCTTTTGACTGGTGCCAGTTCAGGTCTTTATCCGGGCCCACCTTCCACTGAAGCCCGGTGCGCTTGTCGCTGATGACTCCCTGGGCATCCCTGGTGAATCTGCCGCCGGTTGAAACGGCCGCCGGCCGGTCAGCCTTTGGGCTGACGCCTTTCGCGCTTGGTTTTGCTTGCCTGGCCGCCTTCAATTGGTCCCAGGTTTCAAGCACCCTTTTATCGGCTTCGGAAACCTGGCTGGCCCGCCGAAGGTACTGTTCGGTCCGTTCATAGTCCCGCAGCTTTAGCCTGGCCCGGGCCAGATCGACGTATTTGCCCACGATCAGCTTCAAGCCCTCGCGGGCCTCCTTATTGAGCGGGTCCAGGGCCAGCACCTTGTTGTAGTTGGCAAAGGCATTGCTGCCGGGCGGGCTAGTCAAGCGCCCGGCCTTGAAATTGGCTTCGGCGGATCTGAGCAGCACGGTGATCCGTTTTTGCTTATCGCCCTTGCCGGTAGAGACCGGGCCCTGGCTGGCTGCGGTTGTGGCTTGGGCTTTCGGCTTGGCCAGGGGAGCGAACACAAAGTCTCCCTTGTCCAGATGGGGGTTGTTGATTTTGCCGAATTGGGGATGCTGGGTTTTGTTGGAATAATTGACCACCTTTTCCTGCAGATAAGAGCCCAACTCCTCCCCGGTTACATATCCGTCCCGGTTGAGGTCCGCTTCATTCTGTTTAAGGCCCTGGATGAACACCGTGGTGAAGACCGAGGCATCGGGCACTTTTTCGTTTTCAGATCCGGCGGTGATGAACTGGCGCACCGGCTGGCTGACCTTTTCCTCGATGTAAGGCGAGGGCACCGCCCGGCTCAGCGAGAATATGGCGCCGGAAAAACAGGAATCAAACACCATGAGCACATGCTTGGCCTGTATGCGTCTGGCCACGGTCTCCACCTGGCGCATGCTTATGCCCTTGGCCATGAAGCCCAGCTCGTCTTTGTTGGGATTGGGCGCGTCAACCGGCACGATGTAGCCCAGCTTGGAGCCGTCCGCCTCCACCAGGGTGTGCCCATGGCCCGAATACCAGACCAAGATGGCCTTATTCTTTTTGCGCCCCTGCTGAATAATGAGCTGATTGAGCTTTTGCCGCAGGCTTTCCGCGTCCGGATCCAAAAGCGTGTCCACCTCCCAGCCCAGGGACTTCAGGGTGGATGCAACCTTTTTGGCGTCCTCAGGGGGATTTGGCAGGGACGGCCAGCCGGCCCGGTAGGCTCCCGCGCCTATTACCAGCGCATAATAACCCGAGTACAAGGGCAGCGCTTTTTTGCGGCCTTTGGGGCCGGGCAGATTAAGCACCACGCCTTGGTTGCCCCGCATGGCAAGACCGGCCAATTGATTCCCGCCGTCTGCGGCCTTGACCGAGCCCAAAAGGGTTTGAGCGCCGGACCGGTACACCGGCTTGCCGTTGAGGGTCACCCCCTCTGCATTTATTTCAAGTATGCCCGGTCCCTTTACCGAAAAGGTGGTAAGCCCGTCCAGGCTGGACAGTTCAGCTTGGCTTTGGGGCAGCAGGCGGTAGCGCAGCCCGGCTTTTATATAGTCATATTCCTCCAGGGCCTGTCCTTCGGGGCCGATTATCTTGCCTTGAATTGAAATAAGCTGGAGGTCAGTTTCGCCTTGCGCCCAGGCGGCGGATGTGATCAGGACCAGGGCCGCAACCATTGCCAGGGTTTTTATAAAGTGCCGCAATCGCCTCCTCCGCATGATTTGTATTAAACAACGCCCCCCAGGCTGAATCAGTCTGCCGATAATGGCGAGGCGCTCGCGGATACAGAGCAAAGACGCGTAATCTTTTAATATTCTAGCACGAAATGTGATCAGGCGGGCAAGGCCAATCATCCATTAAGGCAAGTTTGGCCATGAAGCGGGTCTGGAATCGTTCACTGTGGGCGTCATGCTTGCGCATGACGCCCACGCTTCAGGCAAAATTACATAGACAGGCCTTTGGCCGCTCAGGGCCTACTGATGAAGACCGGGCTGGACCAGGCCATTTCCCCGTCCACCTGGATGGCCTTGGCCAGATAAGCCGCATACCCCCTTTGAGGCGGCTCCACGGTAAAGCTCAGATCAAGGCTCTGGCTGGCGGGTTCTTGGGGATAGCGCTTTATCTCCAGCTTCATGCCCACTCCGCCGAAATCAAACACCGCAGCCTCATCGCCCAGTTCGGCCAAGTCAACCATGGCCCGGCCGACCGGAGATTCAAAGGACAGCCTGCCCGACGCGCTTTGATCCAGGTACAGATCTATACCGTCCATGTCGCCCACGGTGCATGACTTGAATTGCAGCCCTGTGGCGCTCCATTCCGTAATCCCTTCGGCGGGGGAGTCAAAGCTGACCGTGCGTGCGTCTTTGATCCGGGCCCCTTCCAGCTTTATGCCGCCATTCCAGATGACCCTGCGGGCCCGTCCTCTGATGCGGGCCCCTTGCCAGGTGACCCTGATGCGTCCGCTGTCTTGCAGGCCGCTGAACTCAGGGGGTTTTACTTCATGCACAACCTGGTCGGTCAGCATGATTTGCAGCTTTTCAATGGGAGCGGTTCCTGTCACCGATGCCTTGATCCGCACCGGGGCGATGGCCTGGAACTCCTCACCCATCATATGGCCCCCTGCATCCAAGGAAAGGTTCATGCGGGCCCCGGTGGTGCCGTAGCAGCGCCGGGCCTTGAGGGCCTCAAAAAAGGCCTTGCGGGTGAACTCTTCCGCCAGGATGCAGGTCAGGCCGCCTTTCACCCCGAAAGAACCGGTTCCGGGTCCTTCCGCGCCGGGCCTGCCTTTGTGGCCGTCGCTGTTGCAGACCACGCCCACCTTGCGCCCCTGGGCCAAGGCGTCGAACAACAGCCATTCAAAGATGCCGTGGCAGGAGACTATCTCCACCACGGGGGTGAATTCGGGATCAAAATAAAGCGAAGTGTCGGCCGGGCGTCCCCCGACATGGGGAATCACCAGGGCCGGACCGGCGTATTTGCGCAGGCGGGGGAAAAGCTCTCCCAGGGTTATGGCCGGAGAAAGGCCGTCTTCCGGCACCTGGGGAACTTCCCAGTGGCTGGAACGGAAGATGGGTTCGCCGTTATTCAGATAGATCACGTTGTGATCCCCGCCCGAACTGGTGTTGCCGGACCACTCATAACCGGGAAACACCACCATGCGCCCCGGTTCATGGAATTTTTGCATCACCTGGTCCAGTTTCTGCCAGGCCTCGGGCGTCACCTGGAAGTCGTTGCCCTGATGCCCCACAAAGTCCGCGCGGGCCCAGTCCCGGGCGAAAGCGAAGTATTCCTCAAAAGAACCGGTGCCCACCGTGTTGTTGGTCTGGGCGTGCAGATCGCCCCAATAGGGCCGCAGTTTTGTTGTTCGGGGCGCTATCTCAATGGGATTGCTGCATGCCTTCAAGCCTCCGGCCTCAGCCATCACCCGCAAAACGCCCGGCTCCCGGGCCGTGATGCGTCCGTCCCGCAGCTCGGCTTTTGCATCGCCTTGTAGGGACAGCTTCAAGCCTGCCGGTGGCGGGGTGGGGTTGCTCCAAACGTCCTCGCCCTTGACAAACAGCTCTTTTGTTTCCCCTATGGTCATCTGGCTGGGGGCGATGCAAACCAGTTTCACGGCCTTATCCGCGACCACCGGGAAGGTTGGTGAGTTCGGCAGGCGCACCGGCCAGACCGCGTTGGTGGGATCAACCAGCCAGATGAATTCATGGGCCGACTCCGCAAAGCTCTGGGCCCGTATGCCGGGAGATCCTTTGGATTTATCGCCCAGCACCACGCTCACGGTCTCACCCGGTTTTATGAACCCATCCACCACATCCATCACCAGGCACCACTTCATCCAGGGTCTGATGTACTGTTTGGGCTGGAACCTGTACTCCAAACGGCAGCGGGCATCACAAGAAACCGTGGTGTAAGAGGGGCCTTCGGGATCGTGAAACTGCGGCGGCGGCATGTCGCTGGCCAACCGCTGCACCAGCATTATGGTGCCGCCTTCATCCACGCCCATGCTGCCCGCGGTGTAGGTCAATTCCCACTGCATCATGCTGCCGGCCACCACCGGTTCTTGGGGGGAGAGCCTGACCGTGCCTAATCGTTCCGCCCAAACCGCCTCATTGCCCATGTTCAACAACTCCTTGAGGTATTACAAAAACAAGCAGGACGCTGACCCGGTAGTTATACAAGCTTTTTCCCCAGCGCAAAAGCCTTGTCCAGGTATTTCTCAAGGCCTCTGTGTTCAACGCTCCCCGCGTACAGGTCCCCAACGCAACGCGCATTGAGCGAATCTTTGGCGGTCTGCCTGATTAGTTTGGAGGCTTGATCGCATGCCCGTCTTGCTATGGGGGAACATAGCGCGGGGCACCTATAGCCATTGATTTGTATGGCTTGATTGGTCCGTAATGGCGTGTTTTTACCAACCGGAATGGCTCAAAGCACTTGCCGCCCTTTTGCCCATACTGCTCTCACCACGGGCAGTTCATCCACCATTTTCACCCTGACCAGGTCCGCACGCTTGCCGGGCAGCAGGCTGCCCCGGTCATGCAGCCCCAGGGCTTTGGCCGGGGTGGAGGTGACCATGCTCAAGGCTCCTGGCAAATCATAGCCCAGCTTTTGGTGCAGAATAAAACCGGCGTGCAGAAGGCTGGCCGGCACATAGTCCGAGGACAGGCAGTCCAGCGCCTTTTGCCGGGCAAGTTCCCGCACGCTGATATTGCCGCTGTGTGATTCGCCGCGGACCAGATTCGGGGTTCCGGCCACCACGTGCATACCCAGCGCCATGGCCCGTTTGGCTGCGTCCAGGGTGGTGGGGAACTCGCTGATAACCACACCCAGATCATGGGCCTGGTCCACATGCTCGGGCAGGGTGTCGTCATGGCTGGCCAGGGGGATGCTGCGTTCCTTGGCCAGGTCCGCTATCTGCTTTCTGTGTTTGTCCGCATACTTGGCCTGCTTTTCCTGCAGCCGGTTCAGGCGCCGTGCAGCCTCCTCGTCGCTCCAGTTTTCGTTACTGTGGTACAGCCGCCATTTTGATATATCGGTCCACTGGCGCTGGCCCGGAGTGTGGTCCATGAAGGAAACCAGGGCCAGTATGTCTTCCGCAATGTACTTTTCCAACTCCTGCACCACCTGGCTGCCTGTGACTTCGCAGCGCAGGTGCAAAAGGTGATCCGTGCGCAACAGAGCCAGATCCTTGGCTTGATTGATCGCCTTGATGGAGCGGTCCAAAAGGAGCGCCCGCCAATTGCGCTCTTTAGGGCCGCTGGTATAGCCCACATAGATGGAATCCAGGACCGTGGTTATGCCCGAACTGGCCATGGCCGCGTCATGGCTTATCACCGCCGCTAAGGGGGAAGGCCAAGTAACCCCCGGCCGGGGCACCAGGTGGCGTTCCAGGTTGTCGGTGTGGGACTCTATCAACCCGGGAATCAGATAGTCCCCCTCAAAATCCAGCCCCCCGCCCGCATGGTTTGAAGAAACGTCCTGTATCAACTCCCCGGCTATTTTCAGACTGCCGGAGATCACCTGATCCGGGGTGACTATTTTGGCGTTGCGCAACACGGTTTCCACTGACATTTAAGCCTGCCTTGATGATGGTGAACCGGGATTAGATTATCACAGCACAGGATAGCATAAGCCAAGCAGGCGTAAGCCGCCCTATGCTTAACCGAGATGCCACACTTATGTCACGGCCCGGTTGAATTTGTTTTGGCTTAGGCCAAAGCTCACCGGCCCTCCCAAAGAATTTACTGACATTTCATTGCCGCCGCAACGGCTGCGCGGCCAAGAAAAGCCCAATTTAAAATAAAAGCTTCACCATAACTTTTCTGTTTGGACACCTGATCGTTACTTCCTGCCTGTATCTATGAGGACAGCTTGTAAGCACCTGAAAGGAATACAAAATATGCAGCCGGTCATAAAAGTAGACAAGTTGTCTAAGTCCTTCGGATCAAAGATTAAAGCGCTAGACAACGTGAGCCTGATGGTCAAACCCGGCGAGATGGTCGCTTTGATCGGGGCTTCCGGTTCGGGTAAATCCACCCTCCTGCGGCACCTTGCCGGCCTGGTGGTGGGAGACGGCATACCCAATGCCTGCGATGTCAGGGTGTTGGGCAAACTGGTGCAGAGCTCGGGAAGCCTGAATCATGACATCCGCAGGCAAAGAGCCCAGATCGGTTTTGTATTCCAGCAGTTCAACCTGGTCGGGCGTTTGCCTGTGCTCACTAATGTACTGGCCGGAAACCTGGCCAGGGTGCCGCTTTACCGCAGCGTGATCCGCCATTTCACCCAAGACGAAAAACACCGGGCGGTTGAGGCCCTGGACCGGGTGGGCATTGCGGACTGGGCCCACCAGCGGGCCAGCACCCTTTCCGGCGGCCAGCAGCAGCGGGCGGCCATCGCCCGGGCTTTGGTGCAAAAGGCCAAAATAATCCTGGCGGACGAACCCATCGCCAGCCTGGACCCCGAATCCAGCCGCCGGGTTATGGAAGCCCTTGCCCGCATCAACAAGGAAGACGGCACCACGGTTCTGGTCAGCCTGCACCAGGTGGACTATGCGATGCATTTTTGTCCCAGGGTTATTGCTCTTTTGCAGGGCCGGATCGTGTTTGACGGTCCCAGCAAAGAAGTCGGCCGGGACCTTTTGGCCGAGGTCTATTCCGGTGATCCGGATCTTGATCCGGTTGAAATGGAAAAGAAGCTGGACACCGAGATTGCCGCTTAGCGGGGTTTTCCGCCGGCTGAAACCGGCACAAACCATAAGTGCATAAAAATAGTCAAACTTAATGGAGGAATTTGAGATGAGGCGCTTTATTGCAATAATCGCCGTGGCGGTGATGATCGCCGCCGCCGCCGTGCCTGCGTTGGCCGCTGAACCCGAAGTGATCAACTTCGGAATCATAGCCACCGACAGCACCAACTTCTTGAAAGAGCAGTTCACCCCCCTGGCCGAGGCCATGGCCAAGAAGACCGGCTATAAGGTGAAGATGTTTTTTGCTTCCGACTACGCCGGAATCATCGAGGCCATGCGTTTCAAGAAGGTTGATATCGCCTGGTACGGCAATAAATCGGCCATCAGCGCGGTGGACCGGGCCGGGGCAGAGGTCTTTTGCCGCATATCCAACCCGGATAACTCCAACGGCTACTTCAGCCATTTGATCACCCACGTGGACAACAAAAAGATCAACAAGCTTGAGGACGTGTTCAAGTACGCCAAGGAGCTTACCTTTGGCAACGGCGATCCCAACTCCACCAGCGGTTTTCTGATCCCGGCCTATTACGTTTTCGCCGTGAACAAGGTGGACCCGGTCAGCGCCTTCAAGGTGGTGCGCAACGCCAACCACGAAACCAACGGCCTGGCCGTGGTCAATAAGCAGGTTGACCTTGCCACCAACAACAACAAGGCCCTCCGCCGCATGGAAAAACGCTGGCCCGAAAAGCGCAAAATGGTCAAGGTGATCTGGACCTCTCCGGTGATCCCCTCTGACCCCTTTGCCTGGCGCAAGGATCTGGACCCCACGGCCAAAAAGAAGATCAAGGCTTTCTTTTTGGACATGGGCCGTAAGGGCCCCAACAAAGAGGCCGAGGTTGCCATGCTGCAAAAGACCATGGGCGGCTGGGGCCTGTTCTTTGATTCCAGCAACGACCAGCTTTTGCCGGTGCGCCAACTGGTTCTTTTCAAGGACCGTATGAAGATCGAACGCTCCGAGGGCCTTAGCGATGCGGAGAAAAAGGAGCGCCTGGCCAAGATCGATGCAAAGCTGGCCGAGGTGCAAAAGCGGCTCAACCAGATCGCCAAAAACTGACCCCCAGGCATAAACCCTGAATTGACCGGCCGTTCCCGTGTGCATGTGCGGGAACGGCTTGTTACCATTTTAAAAGGCGGAACCGGCATGGCTTTGGATGCAGCGGCTATTGAGGTCATAGTCAATCAAAACAAGAGTTTGAAGCGCTCTTTTTTCTACAGCGCGGGCTGGGGGGCGTTCGCGGCTGTTCTTTTTTGGTCCTGGCACGGGGCCGAGATGAATCCCTGGGCCCTGGTCGAATATCATGAAAACATGGTCACTTTTATCAGTGATTTTTTCCCGCCCAATTTCATGGACTGGAGGATTTATGTCCGTGAAATGCTGGTAACCATCCAGATCGCCATATGGGGATCGCTATTGGCCATCACCGCCGCGGTTCCTTTGGGGCTCATGTGCTCTGCCAACATAGTTCCGGTCTGGATATACCAGCCCACCCGCAGAATCATGGACGCCTGCCGGGCCATTAACGAGATAGCCTTTGCCATGCTGTTTGTGGTGGCGGTGGGCCTGGGGCCCTTTGCGGGCACCCTGGCCCTTTTCGTGCACACCACCGGCACCCTGGCCAAGCTTTTCAGTGAGGCGGTGGAATCCATAGACCCGCAGCCGGTGGAGGGAATCCGGGCCACCGGGGCCTGTCTGATCGAGGAGGTGGTTTTTGGGGTGATACCGCAGGTGATGCCGCTTTGGATCAGCTATTCCTTGTACCGCTTCGAGTCCAATATACGCTCCGCCACCGTGGTCGGCATGGTGGGTGCGGGCGGTATCGGCTACACCTTCTATGAATTGATGCGTGGGTTCTACTACGCCGAGGTGGCCTCGGTTCTGTTGATAATCATCGTCACGGTTTCGGCCCTGGACCTGATCTCCGCCCGGGTGCGCAAACTGTTCATCTAACCCAGGGCTCAGCGCCGGTTTCTCCTCAAGGACCTATTGGGATATTGAGGAGAAAACGAAATCAGCTATAGGCCTTATGTATGCTTTCCCAAAAGGGCTGCGCAACTGGAACGTGTACTTTAACATTGCCATTTAATTACAAATTTGAAATTACTCTTCCGTATTTTTAATCTGCAAGTTACAATAATGTAATTAATGTGTATGACATTTTTGCCATATATTGTATGCTCGCAATTAGTCAATAATATCAGTTTGATAAAATCACCAGACAATTGATATGTAAAATTGGCAAGCTTATTGCTTCTTAAAATAACAACCACCTCTGAGTTTTCAATCCACGTATCTACAGGGCGTAAGCAATGAAACTGTGTGCCAGAATAAAACGGGTGATGGATGAGGATGATGGGGTTATAGCGGTCTTGGTGGCGGTCTTTCTCACGGCTTTCGTTGGTCTGATGGGTGCGGGCATAGACTTGGGTCTGGTCTACGCAGCCCGGGGGGAGATGCAGAACGCGTCGGACAGCGCGGCTTTGGCTGCCGCGGTTGAACTGGTCAAGGATATTGACGGGGATGACATAGCCGATCCCAATTACAGCGGAGCTTCCAGTACGGCGGAAGAGTTTGTCACCTCCAATAAGCTGGCCAATCGGAATATCGAATGGTCCGCGACCGATCAATTTGAAGCCGGGCTGTGGGATTTTGATACCAAGGATTTTTCCTCGACCGGTCCAAGCAGCGACCCCGATGACTTGACTGCGGTTCGGATCACCCTGAGACGCTCTGTCAATACCTATTTCACCAGAATTTTCGGTATGAACAATGTGGATATCCAGGTGCAGTCCACTGGCTTTTTGGGCTATGCCGGCAGTGGGGGTAGGGCGGATGTGCCGATTGCCGTGCGGGAACGAAAACTTTTGGAGTCCAACCCAGGTCAGGATTTGTATCTGAACAACGAGAACGATGAAAATGTGCAATGGACCTCATTTGATGTGTGGCCTGCAAACAAAAACACGGTTAAACCCTATATTGACGATCCTGAAACCATCCCCACGATGAACATCGGCGATGATATGTACATGGTAAATGGCTGCGTTACTCCCTTATTGAGGGCCATCGAAGACGCTTGGGAAGCCAACAAGGATGAAAACGGCGAGTGGCATGTGGTTTGTCCGGTGGTGGCCTGGGACCCACCCCAAAACCGAGGCACCTTAAAAGGCTATGTACACTATATGATTACTGAGGTAATACCTACCGGCAGCAATAAGGGTATTAAGGGGTATTGGGCCGATAACGGCGCAATCGTGGCCGAGGGCACCGGTCCCGGGGGCGACAACTATGGTGTGCGGGCCGGCGTTGCGGTATTGATTAACTGATCCACGCAAGTACAAGATGCTTGCTGATATCTGTTTTCCAAAGCTGTATGAACCAAAGGAGCCCATATGAGAGCCGCGCTCTACGCAACGTTGATGCTCATGATTTTTTGGGGGGCCGGCATCGCCAGCGATAATTCTTTTGTGCACCCGGACCAAAGCGGAATTCAAGGCCATGCCTGGCAGTTGGCCAAAAACGGGGGCAACGGCGGCGGCGGAAATGGCGGTGGAAATGGCGGCGGCAACGGAGGGGGTGGCGGAGGAAACGGTCCCGGGGGCGGAACCGGCAACAACGGTGAAGGCCCGGCGGACGGCGGCGGCAACGGCCCTGGGGGCGGTTCCGGTGAATGTGATGGTTCCGGGGGATACCGGGGCGGACAGGGCGCGTTGCCGCCGAATAGCTCCGGCAATTGCGACGGCAGCGGAAACTGTTCCGGCACTCAAAGTTGAATAAAAGACACCGGGCTGTTCCGGCGCCTGCGCAATACCGATACACCTTGCCTCAAAGCGCCGGCTGCTGATTGAGGCAAGGCCTCGCTTTTTCCTGATTTAAAGCCTTTCGGCCACAACCACCCAATGATAGGAATCAGGCTTGCTTTGGGTTTGGTCCACCATGCTGAGGGGCTCGAAGCCTTTCAGCATCCCGACCAGTTCGGCGGCGTTGCAGTAAAGGTGCGGGTGCCCGTGCTCATGATTTTTTCCGCTTTTTGCCAGCCATACATCCGGAGCTATTTCCTCCCCCAGTCCGAAGCGGGAATTGCGCTTGCTGATCATGGTGCATTGGAACCAGCCGCCCGGCTTTAGCACCCGGCGTATCTCGGCCAGGGATTCTTGCACCACTTGGCGCGAACCGTGATAAATCACGTTCCAGGCCAGGACATAATCGAAAAACCCGTCTTCATAGGGCAGGGCGGTCATCTCGCCCCGCTCCAGCCGCAGGCTCAGGCCCAGCTCATCAGCCTGCTTTCGGGCATGCTCCAGGCCGGAGGGGCTCATATCATAGCCCCACACCGTTAGCCCGGCCTGCGCCATGGCCAGGGCGTGTCTTCCCACCCCGCAGCCCAGGTCAAGGGCATTTTGGGCTCCCCGCTCTTTCAGCAGGGCAAGCGCCCGCAGCACATCGGGCTCGGGGGTCAGCCAGTTTTTGCGTCCGGCATCGGTCCGC
Organism: Desulfarculaceae bacterium; assembly: GCA_963675675.1. Taxonomy (GTDB): domain Bacteria; phylum Desulfobacterota; class Desulfarculia; order Desulfarculales; family Desulfarculaceae; genus Dethiosulfatarculus. The sequence continues at coordinate 2,627,999 of OY776512.1, read as the reverse complement.
CAGTTCTGGTCCCAGGCCTGATGCGCGGTTGCACTGGAATGATGCTTTGGTTTTTGCATGATTTTTCCCTCAGCTAACGGGGGCCGCTTTGGGGCCGGCCTTGGCAGCCAACCCTAACCGCCGTATTTTTCAATAAATGCCTGCGGGCTCATGGAGCGCATATCCGGCAGGGCCTCTTTCAATTGATGGTGGCTCCAGTCCCACCAGGCAAGGCGCATGATGCCTTCCTGCACCTCTTTGGAAAAACGTTGCTTGATGGGCCGGGCCGGAACCCCGGCCACCACGCTGAAGGGCTCCACATCCCGGCTCACCACCGCCCCGGCCCCCACCACCGCGCCGGTGCCGATCTTGCGCCCGGCCAATACGGTGCAGCCCTGGCCAAGCCAGGTGTCATGCCCTATGCTCACCCAATGCTTTTTGCGCCAATCGAAGAACTCGGCATCATTCTCACCCATCTGGTATTGGCTGGACCGGTAGGTGAAATGATGCAGGGATATGCGCCAGGTGGGATGATTGCCCGGATTGATGCGCGAAAAGCTGGCGATATTGGCAAATTTGCCTATGGTGGCCCAGCAGACCTGGCAGTATTCGGTGATATAGGAGTAATCCCCCAGCTCGATTTCGTTCACCTTACTGTGGGCCTGGATTTCGGTCCAGGCGCCCAGGCTGCTGCCGGTCACCACGGCCTCGGGGTGGATGTAGGGTTTGGTGCTGAGTCGTTTCATGGTATGCACCTGATTCAGGCCGGTTGGGCTATGAATGGTTTGAGTAGCTGATTACGCATCGTTGTTCAGTTTCTGACCACCAGTTGAACAAGGTCGCTGACGCAGCGGGTGACCCCGTATTCTATGGGCTCGCCATCCTGGTCCACATTGATGGAGGTGACAAAAAGGATGGGTTTGGATTTGGGCTGGGCCAGATGGCGGGCGTCTTGCGCGGTGGCGGCGCGGGCGGTGATTCTGGTTTCCTTGCGGGTGTAGTCTGCAACCCCCATCCGTTTGAAAGACTCGGTGATGGAGCCGGTTTGCTTGTAGTGCTCCAAGAGCCCTTCAAAGCGGGGCAGGGGGAAGTGATGCCTGCATATGCTCACCGGCCTGCCGTCTACTTCATGCACGGTTTCCAGACAGAGCACCTTGGAGCCCAGCGGGATGTTCAGGTTCTTGGCCATGTGGCCGTCCGCCGGCAGTCTTTGGCTGCCCACCAGTTTTCCGCTTGGTATGCGGCTTTGGCCGGAGACGATTTCGCTGAACCGGGTGCGCTTGCCCAAAGGATAGTGAATCACCTGCTCCTGCACAAAAGCTCCCCGGCCATGCTCCACCCGGATCAAACCCTGGTCTTCCAGGTTCTTCAAGGCCCGCCTGACCGTGTGGCGGTTAACTCCAAAGCCTTTGGACATCTCCATCTCGGTGGGCAGTTGTTCTCCCGGCTGCATGATGCCGTCGGCGATCCGCTTTTCCACCTCAAGCTGGATCTGTTTCCACAGGGCAACTCCGCTGCCACGGCTAAGTTTTTGCTTTGGAGCCATTGTTATCACCTTGGATGGCATCCCCTTGCTTGATAACACAGGCGCTGATGGAGCGTGACAAACTCAAGCAATATCCGTTTGGCCGGTTTGTAACCTTTTTGATGCTTGCCCCTTGGGGCTTGATCTGATTAAATATAGGACAAAGATGATTAGACGTCTAGACAAATAATAAGGGTGTAACCAAATGTCCATTAAATCCCACCCGGCTGATTCCCGGCGCTCAGACTGGCTGAGCACCTTGGCCCAGACAGACCCCCAGGATCTGGATGCGGCCTGGGATATGCTGGAAGATAAACCGTCCTACCAGTTCCTGCGCAAGCCGGAAGTGGGGATGATCATGGTGCAGGGCAGGGCGGGAAATACCGGAAAACGCTTCAACTTCGGCGAGATGACCATAACCCGCTGCGTGGTGCAGACCTCGGAGGGCTGCCAGGGCTTTGGTTATGTGGCTGGAAGCAAACCCAGAACAGCGGAACGCATAGCGGTGCTGGACGCCATGCTGCAGGACCCGGCCCTATATGAGGAACTGAACTCGGCATTGATCGAACCCATGGCCAGGCGGATTGAGGCTCAAAAGGAACAGGTGGCCAAAACCGCCGGAGCGACCAGGGTCAATTTCTTCACCATGCCAAGGACAAGGACCGGAAAGTGATGGAACAAGGCTCATCATTTGTTATGAAACCGGGATTTAGTAATCCGGTCATGGACAGCCAGAGCTGTTTCCGGATTTTGCTGGATGCCATGGCCAGGCCAGGCGCCATACATAATTTGGATTGTCTGCCCGATGCCCCCAAACCGCTCACTGCCGCAGCCGCCGCGGTCTGCCTGACCCTGCTTGACCTGGACACGGTTTTGTGGCTGGATGCCGCTGCGGCCCTGCCGCAGGTGAAAGACTACCTGCGCTTCAGCACCGGCTGCGGGCTGACGGATGATCCCGGCCAGGCCGGATTCGGCCTGATCACCGATCTCGAAGCCATGCCGGAACTCAACCGCTTTGCCCAGGGCACCCTGGAATATCCGGACCGCTCGGCCAGCCTTATCATCCAGGTTAAAGGCCTGACCAACCAAGACGGCCCCACCCTGCGCGGACCCGGGATCAACGGTTCAATAAGGCTGCAAGTTGACGGTCTGCCGGATGGGGTGTGGCGGCGCTTGAAAGAGAACCGGTTCTACTTTCCCTTGGGCGTGGATCTCATTCTGGCCACGGAAAACAGTGTAGCCTGTTTGCCGCGCACCGTGATGGTGGAGGATTAGATGGCCTATGTAGCCGTGAAGGGCGGCGAAGCCGCCATCCTGAATTCCCACCGGGTCCTGGCCGCCAAGCGCCGCGGCAGCAGGGAAGTGCCCGAGTTGACCCTTGAGCAGATAAAAGAGCAGATGCCCCTGGCCGTGGACCGGGTCATGGCTGAAGGATCTCTGTATGACCGGGGCTTGGCCGCCCTGGCCATCAAGCAGGCCATGGGTGACCTGGTGGAGGCCGGGTTTTTACTTCGGGCCTACCGCACCACCTTGCCTCGTTTAGGGTCCAGCCAGCCGGTGGACACCACCCGCATGTGGCTGGAGCGCCGCATATCTTCCACCTTCAAGGATATTCCGGGCGGCCAGATACTGGGCTCCACCTTTGATTATGTGCACCGGCTGCTTGAGTTCGATTTAGCTGAAACCGGCGCTGACATTCCCACGGCCCCGCTCAGCGATGTTCCGGCGGATAACCGGGCGCCCAAGGTGATGCGGCTTTTGGAAAATGAGGGGCTGGTGGTAAGTGAGCGGCCTGATCCGGACGACGGTCCGGCGGGCGATCTGACCCGGCAGCCCCTGGAGTTTCCGGCTGAGCGCGATGTGCGTTTGCAGAACCTGGCCCGGGGCGATGAGGGGTTCTTGTTGGCCATGGCCTATTCCACCCAGCGCGGGTATGGAGCCACCCATCCCTTTGTGGCCGAATGCCGGGTGGGTGAGGTTCCGGTGGAGCTTTATATAGACGAGCTGGATATCACCGTGCAGATAGGCCGGGTGCAGGTTACCGAGTTTGAGGTGACCACCAGCTTCAAAGGCTCGAAAACCGAAAAGCCCCAATTCACCCGGGGCTATGGCTTGGTCTTTGGGCATAACGAACGCAAAGCCATGGCCATGGCCATTCTGGACCGGGCCCTGCAAACCAGGGAATACGGCGAGGATGTGGAGGCTCCGGGCCAGGACGAGGAATTTGTGCTCTATCACTCCGATAACGTGGAGGCCTCCGGTTTTGTGCAGCACCTTAAACTGCCCCATTACGTGGACTTCCAGGGCGATTTGGAGATGATCCGCAAGATGCGCGAGGAGATAGACAAGAGCCGGGCGGTGATGACAGACGGCGATGGCTTGGAACAGGGGGGCGATGATGAGCACTAATGAAAGCGCCGGAGCGAACATGGGGCTGCCGGGTTACAACTTCGCCTATCTGGATGAGCAGACCAAGCGCATGATAAGGCGCTGTTTGCTGAAAGCGGTGGCCATTCCGGGATATCAGGTGCCCTTCGGCAGCCGGGAAATGCCCCTGGCCTACGGCTGGGGCACCGGCGGCATTCAGGTGTCGGCCAGCATCCTGGGCCCGGCGGATGTCTTGAAGGTGATCGACCAGGGATCGGACGACACCACAAACGCGGTGGCCATACGGCGTTTTTTCAAGCGGGTGGCCGGGGTGGAAACCACCCATGACACCGCCAAGGCCAGCGTGATTCAGACCCGGCACCGCATCCCCGAGCATGCCTTGCGCGAGGACCAGATAATGGTGTATCAGGTGCCGATCCCGGAGCCCTTGCGCTGGCTGGAGCCCCGGGAGAGCGAGACCCGCAAAATGCACGCCCTGGAAGAATACGGGGTGATGCATGTGAGGCTGTATGAGGACATCGCCCAGCATGGACGCATCGCCACCACCTATTCCTATCCGGTGTTGGTGAATAACCGCTATATCATGTCGCCCTCGCCCATCCCCAAATTCGACAACCCCAAGCTGCACCAGAGCCCGGCTCTGCATCTTCTGGGGGCGGGCAGGGAAAAGCGCATCTACGCGGTGCCGCCCTACACTGATGTAAAAAGCCTGGACTTTGAAGACTACCCCTTCACGGTGCAGACCTGGAATGAATCCTGCGGCCTGTGTAACGCCGAGGACACCTATCTGGATGAGATCATTTTGGACGACGCCGGAACCCGGATGTTCGTTTGTTCGGATTCGCATTACTGCGCCCAGCGCCGCAAAGAGGGCCACTTGGGACTCTTTGCCCACCGGGCCGCTGATTTTGAAGTGGAAGTCGAGGAATAGCCATGGTGCCGGGTGACAAAAACAACCATGGCCCCCTGTTGCGGGTCAGCGGGGTCAGCAAATATTACGGCTCCATCGTGGGCTGTGAAAAGATCGGGTTTGAACTGTGGCCCGGAGAGGTCATGGGAGTGGTGGGCGAGTCCGGTTCCGGCAAGACCACGCTTTTGAACTGCCTGTCGGCCCGGATGGCCCTGGATGCGGGCAAGGTGGAGTATCAGGCCCGCACCGGCAATTATGTGAGCATTCATGATCTGGATGAATCGCAGCAGCGCCTGTTGATGCGCACCGAATGGGGCATGGTGCATCAAAATCCCCGGGACGGCCTGCGCATGAAGGTATCGGGCGGGGCGAATATCGGCGAAAGGCTTATGGCCACCGGGGCCAGGCGTTATGCGGATATTCGCAATGAAGCCAAGGCTTGGCTGGAGCAGGTCGAGGTGGATGTCTCCCGCATGGACCACAAACCGGCCACCTACTCGGGCGGCATGCAGCAACGTTTGCAGATAGCCCGCAACCTGGTCACCCGGCCCCGGCTGGTCTTCATGGACGAGCCCACCGGCGGGCTCGACGTTTCGGTGCAGGCCCGGCTTTTGGACCTTATCCGGGGGCTGGCGGCGGCCTTCAGCCTGTCGGTGCTGCTGGTCACCCACGATTTGGCGGTGGCCCGGCTTCTGGCCCACCGCCTGATGGTCATGCGGCGGGGCAGGGTGGTGGAATCCGGGCTCACCGACCAGGTTCTGGACGATCCCCAGCACCCCTACACCCAGCTTTTGGTGTCATCAATTTTGCAGGTCTGAGCGGCCTGGCTAGCGAGATAAAATATGCAATCCATGATAGAAGTCCGCGCCTTGAGCAAAGGGTTCACCCTACATACCCAAGGCGGGGTTCATATCCCGGTGTTTAAAAACCTGGACCTGACGGTTTGTCAGGGCCAATGCGTGGCTCTCTACGGCCCTTCCGGCTCGGGGAAATCCAGCCTGCTGCGCTGTCTGTATGCCAACTATCTGCCCCAGGCGGGGAGCGTCATGGTGCGCCACCGGGACGGCTGGGTGGATATGGCCCCGGCAGAGCCCCACATGGTGCTGGAGGTGCGCCAGCACACCATGGGGTATGTAAGCCAGTTTCTGCGGGTCATCCCCCGGGTGCCCGCCCTGGATATCGTGGCCGATCCCCTGGCCGACCTCACCGGGGACCGCAAATGCGCCCGGGAAAAGGCCGCCGGGCTCTTGAACCGCCTGCGCATCCCCGAAGGCCTCTTCTCCCTGGCCCCGGCAACCTTCAGCGGCGGCGAACAGCAGCGGGTGAATGTGGCCCGGGGCTTCATAGTGGATTATCCCATCATGCTGCTGGACGAACCCACCGCCAGCCTGGACGCTGACAATCGCAGAACCGTGGTGGAGCTTATCCTGGAGGCTAAATCGCGGGGCGTCGCCATGGTGGGCATATTCCATGACGACGAAGTGCGCGAAGCGGTGGCGGATGAAGTGTTTGATGTCGGAAGGCATCAAGCCGCGGCCTGAACCAACGCCTTGATCTGTTCCCCTGTCGCATGCAGCCGGAGTCTTTTTGCCCTGTCCGGGGGGCTGGAAGTTGTGCGCTTTGGGGGCGTGCTATATGATTCCGGATGTCCGCTTCATGAAAACGCAAAACAGGTAGAGGAATTTCATGCCAGAGGAACTTTTCCCCAATCTTTACCGGATTCATGTGCCGTTACCCAAAAATCCGCTCAAATATATAAACTCCTATGTGATCAAATCCGATCAAAGAAACCTGGTAATCGACACCGGCCTGAACCGGGGCGCCTGCCTTGAGGCCATGCAGGAGGGACTGAAGGAACTGGATATTGATCCCGAGCGGACCGATTATTTCATAACCCATTTCCATGCCGACCACTTTGCGCTTATCACCCGGCTTATCAGCCAAAGCAGCCGGGTGTTCTTCAACCGGCCGGACAGCGAATTCATTAAATCATGGATTAACTTCGATGCTCTAATTGCCTATGCACGGCGCAACGGCTTTCCCGAAAACGACCTGCAATTGGCCATCAACAACCATCCGGCTCACAGATTCGGCCCGGGTTATGTGCCCCATCTGGATATCGTCGAAGAAGGCCATGTCTTTGAATTAAGCGGCTATTGTTTCACAACGGTGATGACCCCGGGGCATACCCCGGGGCATATGTGCCTTTACGAGCCCGGGCGCAAAATTCTGATTGCTGGGGATCACCTGCTCATTGACATCACCCCAAATATCCAGTGCTGGTCCGATGAGGGCAATCCCCTCAAGAGCTATATTGAAAGCCTGAACAAGGTCTATGACTTGGAGGTGTCCCAGGTCCTGCCCGGGCACCGGCGCCTTTTCACGGATCACCGCCGCAGGGTCGATGAGCTGAAAAAGCATCACGCCGACCGGGCCGCCGAAGTGCTGCGGGTGGTGCGGGATGCTCCTATAAATGCTTATCAGGCGGCGTCCAAAATGACCTGGGATATCAGATGCGATAACTGGGAGGATTTCCCCGTGGCCCAGCGTTGGTTTGCCACCGGGGAGGCCATTTCACACCTTCGTTTGCTTGAAAAAGAAGGCAAGATATCCCGCCGGGATGAGGGCGGGCTGATCATATATTTTTCATGAGCCCATCCGGCGTTTGATCCAAGCGATTGCCGGAGCGCCCCCGGTCATATGGGCCTTATGCGGCCAAAATAAAAACACCAAGCCCGGCGAAGGCCGGCTTGGTGTTTTCTTTTTTGCATCGCCCGCTCGGAGGCTTGTCAGCCTTCCGCCCGGAATCCGGCCGGCAGGCTGCGCCCGAAACCTGCGGCTATAGTCCCTTTGCCTTTAATATCTTTTGGGCGGCAGGATGGAAAGGCACCGACACGCCTTTGGTCAGCCAATTTAGTTTCATAGCCAATAAGGACTTGTGCTGGCTTTTGAATTGGCTGAAATTATCAAGCACGCAGTTGACCAAGCGGCTGACCACTGCGTCCGGCGTCTTTTTGTCGGTCAGCAGCAGCGCCTTGATGCCAAAGGTCTCAACTCCCACACGGTTCAACACCCCTTTGTAGTGTATGACCGAAAGCCGGCTTAAAACATAATAGTCGTATTTCATCAAGATCTTGTTTATCACGCCGGGTATGGGAATCAGCCGGATTTTTATATTCTTCAACTTACTGAGTTGCTTTATGTACTTGTTGGGGTGTCCCACAAAATAAAAAATGGCATCCAGTTTGCCTGCTTTGAATTTGTCCGAGGCCGCTTGCAGGCCGATTTTTTGGGCCTGGCCCAAGTCTTTGATGCTCATTCCGACTACGCTCAGGGCCAGTTGGACGTTTTGCAAGGTGCCGGAGCCCGGTTCGCCCACGGCCACCCGTTTGCCCTTGAGATCGGTCAGCTTTTTTATGCCGGATTTTTTGCTGGCTACCAAGGTCATGTCTTCCACATGAAGCGCCATTATTGCCCGCAGGTTCTTGTACGGCTTGCCTTTTTGAAAAGGCAGCTTTCCCTTGGCCGCCAATTGGGCTACATCGGCCTGGGCTATGGCCAGTTTGATTTTCCCCTCACTGAGGGCTTGCAGGTTGTCCACCGACCCCTTTGAAGGCAGCACCTTGATGGGTTCTCCGGCGTTGTTTTTATTGTAAACCTGGGCGACAGCTTTACCCACCGGGTAGTAAACTCCGCTTTTCCCACCCGTGCCCAAGGGAATGGGTTCGCCTGCCGCAGTTGATAAACCGCCCATGAGTAATCCGGAGGCAACCAGAAGAGTCCAGAAAACTTTCAGAAAAGTCATCATTTTGCACCTCAGTTTAATTTCTGATTAAACGGCAGCCGCCGCGTTGCAATATGGTTATCCCTGTAGGATGCTTTTTCGGTAATCAGTGATTCCCATTGTTGACACGAGAAGGCATTTTGGGTCTGGCCGTTTGATTGATACCGCAGGCTTGGTATTTATTTCAACATTCCTTATACACAGGCAGAATAATCCGATTCTTGACTTAGCGTCAAACAAAAATGGCGTCACGGCTTGTGCGCCAATGTGCTTAGACCGGAGGGAATGACAAAGGCGAGACGGCCCCGGCCCCTCCAATGCGGGCCATGGTGCTGATGGGTTCGAAAGCAACCCGGGCCAGAGGGGTGATCGCATAAGCAGCTTGGAACATGCAGTGCATCGGATCAGTAGATCGACTTTACCTCTTGGAGCACAAAAGAACTGCGGGTGGCGCTGACCCCTTTGGTGCCGGTCACATCCTGCAGAACCACCTGGGAGTAATGCTGCATGTCGCGTGCGATGATTTCCAGCATCAGGTCATAATCCCCGGACACGGCCAGCACGCTGACCACCCCTTCTATTCCGGTCAAACGCCGGGCCAGTTCGCGCCAGTTCACCTTTGAGTCCCGAATCACTCCGCAAAAGGCCCGCACCGTGTAGCCCAGTTTCTGGCGGTCGGTCAGGGCGCGGTAGCCGGTGATGACGCCTTCACGCTCCAGGCGGGCTATGCGCCGTGAACAGCTTGAGTGGGAGAGGTTGACCAGTCTGGCCACCTCTACGTTTGACAGCCGCCCGTTTTCCTGCAGCGCGGCCACAATTTTGTGGTCGAATTCATCCAGTTTGGCCATGTGCAAAACCTTTGCGTACCGGCTGGGTTTTTCATCGCAATATGCCAAGATACTGCATTTAGATGATATATATTGCAAATAGTTTGAATAAACATAGATTATCAGAATAATGTTTGCAAGAAAATGATTTTTTTACTAAATACTTGTACCTAGTAGGGATTGTTCCCCGCCCATACAGCGGCGGCTGACTGTTTCTGCGGCGGGGTGATAAAACGGATTTGCCCATGACCAGGCTACAACAAAACAAACCGGAAGGCGGTCGCCTGCCGGTTAACGCCATGCTGATGTTGGTGCTGCTCTGTTTTTTATGGGGTGGCAATGCGGTCAGCGTCAAATTCAGCAATCTGGGTCTGCCCCCGCTGCTTACCGCCGTCCTGCGTTCGGTGATCGCCGGGGCGCTGGTTTGGGGATATGCCCGCCTGAAGGGCAGAAAGGTCGGCTTTCCGCCCGGATACCGGGGCCATGCCTGGCTGATCGGCTGTTTATTCGGGCTGGAGTTCATTCTCTTTTATTGGGGGCTGGCCCTCACAACCGCCTCGCGCGCGGTTATTTTCTTCAACACGCTGCCCTTCTGGGTGGCCTTGGGGGCGCATTTTTTGTTGAGGGACGACCGCCTCAACATCACCAAGGTGATTGGCCTGGTGCTGGCCTTCAGCGGCGTGGTCATTGTGCTGCGGGACCATTCGGATGAACTGCCCGCTGGTTATTGGGTCGGTGATTTGATGGAGCTGGGCGGGGCCTTTTTCTGGGCATCCGTCACCCTGATGATCAAACGCGTCAGCCAGAAGGTGGAACTGCACTATTTCCAAACCCTCTATGCCCAGCTGGTGTATGCTATTCCGGTGTTGGCCCTGGGGGTGATATTGTTCGAGCTGCCCCTGGAGCTTGACCTCGGCTTCGCGCCGCTGGCCGCGCTTTTTTACCAAAGTGTGGTGGTGGCCTTTGCTTCCTATCTAGTGTGGTTCTGGATGATACACCGATATATGGTCAGCCGTATGGCTGCCTTTACTTTCATGTCGCCCCTGTTCGGGGTAATCTTGGGCGGGGCGGTTTTGGACGAGCCGGTCACCAGTATGATATGGCTGGGCCTTTTATGCGTATCGGCCGGGGTCTACCTGGTCAACCGGTGAGCGGGCGAAATGGGTTTATGGTTTATTTTGATTGTTAACCATATGGACTAAAGGATTTGGCATGAGCGCACCAAATAGGGAAGACGCATTGGCACTTTTGAAAAAATATAACAAGACCGAGAGCCTGATCACCCATGCTCTTTCGGTTGAGGCCGTAATGAGGCATTTTGCCCAGAAATACGGTGAGGACGTGGAAAAGTGGGGTGTCATCGGATTGGTGCATGACCTTGATTATGAGATGTATCCCGAAGAGCATTGCACCAAATCCCGTGAAATCCTGGAAGAGCAGCAATGGCCGGAGGAGTATATCCGGGCGGTGGTCAGCCACGGCTGGGGGATTTGCAGCGAGGTGAAACCCGAATCCCTTTTGGAAAAGGTGCTCTACGCCACTGACGAGCTGACCGGTCTGGTCACCACCACGGCCCTGGTCCGGCCTTCCAAAAGTCTTATGGACTTGAAGGCCAAGTCGGTGAAAAAGAAGTGGAAGAACAAAAAGTTCGCCGCCGGGGTGAACCGGGACATCATCCAGAACGGGGCTGATATGCTGGGCATCGAATTGGGCGAGCTGATTACCGAAACCATCATGGGCATGCGCGAGGTGGCCGAAGAGATCGGGCTCAAGGGCGAGGCCTGAGCAGCGCCCCCCCAGCTTTACTGCATTGCCTTGACCGGGTGAACTTACTCCAAACGGCCGATTGGGCCGGACTGCGGGCTGTCATGGAATCCATACCCCTGTTTTTGTTGGCATCCATTGTGCTGATCATCACCCCGGGACCGGACCTGATCTATGTGCTCACCCGGGGCATCGCCCAGGGCAAGGCGTCCGGGGTGGTTTCGGCGGTTGGGGTGACTTCGGGCATTTTGTTTCACACCATGGCGGCGGCCTTGGGGGTTGCGGTTTTGCTTAACACCTCGGCCTATGCATTCTGGATTGTCAAGGTGGGGGGAGGCGTCTACCTGATATATCTCGGGTATAAGATGATAAGGGACAAAACCTCCTTGCGGCTTGACGGCGCCGGCTCCAAAAGCGATTTGAAAAAGTGTTATTTGCAGGGCATGCTCTCAAACATCCTGAACCCCAAAATCGCCCTGTTCTTTGTGGCCTTTCTGCCCCAGTTCGTAAGGGAGGACAGCCTGCATCACAGCCTGAACATGATCGCCCTGGGAGTTACCTTCGCCGTGATGACCGTGGCCCTGTACGCTGTCCTGGGCTTGTTCGCCGGGAGTATCGGAGCCTGGCTGAAAAGGCGGAACGGGGTCGCCGGCAAGGTCAGAGTCGGCTCCGGTTCGGTGTTGGTGCTGCTGGGGCTGCACCTGGTGACCAGCCAGAAATAGGCCTGCCCAAGCAGGCGGCGCACCCTAAATGCCCGGCCCGGCGGAGCTTGACTGCCGCCGGGCTTTTTGCTGTTTGCGCCCGAATCTTTCCTTCAAGTCTCGTAGATAGACCGCCTATTGAAAGCTTTCCACCTCCGCCAGTTAGCCATGGTGGGCCGGCGGCATGCAGGGATGATCCGCCGACGCCTTGCCCGCCGCCAAGGCCAGGCCTCCGTCCAAAGGCATGCCCCAAGCGGTCTTGTCCCGGGCCGTGTCGCTGCGGAGCAGCCCCGGAATTAGTTATAGGGCTTCCGGGACGGGCTGAAGTACAATAGGCAGGCATTTGGGTGCTGAAGGCTAAGGAGATTCAAGTGACTGACAAGAGATTGAGCCATGGTTTGCTGGCCCATACGGCGCCGCCGCATCCCGGCCTTGAACCCTTGCAAGGCGAGGCCGAAACCGATGTGGCGGTGATCGGCGGAGGATATACAGGACTTTCGGCGGCTTTGCACCTTGCCAAGGCGGGAGTGGACGCGCTTTTGCTGGAAGCGCGGGAGATCGGCTTTGGCGGGGCCGGACGCAACGCTGGCCTGGTAAACGCCGGTCTGTGGCTAATGCCCGAAGATGTAATCAAGGCTTTGGGCTCGGATTACGGAGAGCGTTTGCTCAAGGCCCTAGGTGATTCGCCCGACCTGGTCTATTCCCTTGTTTCGGAGCATGATATTGAGTGCGAGGCGGTGCGCAAGGGAACCCTGCACTGCGCTCATTCGCCCGCAGGCTACCGGGCGCTGGCCAAGCGTGAGGAACAATGGCTGGCGCGCAAGGCCCCGGTCAGCCTGCTCAGCCGCGATGACGCCGCCGCAATGATCGGCAGCCGGGCCTTTTACGGTGCGCTGTGGGATAAGCGGGCCGGGACCATACAGCCTCTGGCCTATGCCTATGGCCTGGCCCGGGCCGCAATGGCCGCGGGCGCACGCCTGTATATAGGCTCGCCGGTGACCAAACTGGAGCACGGGGCAGACGGCTGGCGGCTGAGCACCCCGGGAGGCATGGTGCGGGCAAAAACCGTGATCCTGGCGGTGCATGGGTACTGCGACTATGCCTTTGGGGAAAAAATAAACGCCCTGGTCCCCTTTAATTTTTTCCAGTTCGCCACCGCGCCCCTGCCGGAGAAAGCGCGCGAAACCATCCTGCCTGGAGGGCAGGGGGCCTGGGACACCAACCTGATTCTGTCTTCCTTCCGCATGGATCAGGCCGGCCGCCTCATCGTGGGCAGCGTGGGCCAGGTGGAGAACAACGGCTTTAATTTGCACCAAAGCTGGGCCCGCCGGACCATCAACAAGGTATTCCCCCAGATCGGACCGATTGAATTGGAGCATGCCTGGAACGGCCGCATAGCCATGACGGTCGACCACATTCCCCGTTTCCACATCCTGGGTCCGGATTTTGTTACGGTAACCAGTTATAATGGCCGTGGCATCGGGCCGGGCAGCGTGTTCGGCAAGCTTTTGGCCAAGTACATGCTGGACGGATCGGAAAAGGACATACCGCTTCCGGTGTCCAAGCCCAAGAACGTGCCCGCCAGGGGGATGCGCGGGCTGTTCTATGAGGCCGGGGCCAGGATATATCATTTTCTGCAAGGGCGGATATTGCCCTAGAGGGCAGCCTGTCAGGACCCGCCAGGGCATCGGGCTTTCATGCCTCAGCGGACTTTTTGATGCCCCGCCAGCAAATACAAAAGCCCGGCCGCCAGGGGAATCAGCATATGGACCACCAGTTCGCCTTGCATCAGCAATCCCAGTAAAAGCCCAGCAGTCAAGGGTACGCACACCAGATACCCCCCGGCCTTCTCATATTTCCAGCCCAGAATGAGCCCCAGGAACATGAGCGGGAATATGCTCAGCCACATGTTATCCCATGCTGAATACTTCGGGTTGATGAAGGGCAGCGGATTGCCGTAGCCGAAGTAAAAAGGCAGGCCAAAACATATAACTGCCAGGGAGATTGACCTTGCAATCCACCTGAAAGTCTTGAGTTTTTTGGGCGAAAGCTCCACTATGCAGCCTGCTTACGGCCCGAGGTTTTCCGGGCGCGCATCATGGCAGCGGGTCTGCCTCGGGCTTGAAAACCAGCTGGGTCGGCAGGGGAATCCTTAGGGAAATAGCCCCTTCAACCGGGCAGTTTTCCACGCAGCCGTTGAAGTGCACGCATTCTTTGGGATAGGTGACCACGGGGTATTCACCCTTTTTCGAGCCAAAGAACACATCTTCCGAACAGATATCCGCGCATTTATTGCACTTGATGCATTTTTCCTTGTTTATGACTGGGGGCATGCTTGATCTCCTTAGTATGGCCGCCAGGCCAGGATGTTTTTGCCGTCGACCTTTTGGATGATCTGGGCCCGGCTCAAGGTGGGATCGGTGTAGGGGTAGTCGGGCCTGTTATGCAGTCCCCTGGTCTCTTTGCGGTTCAGGGCCATCAGGAAAGTCAGCTCGCCAATTTGCAGCATATTCAGGACTTCCAATGCGCGGCCCAGTTCATGGGAATTTTTGGCCATGATGGTTTGTTCGGCCTGCTCCTTGATGAAGCGGAGGTGGGAAAGCCCCTGCTTCAGAAGGTTTTCATTGCGCACCTTGCCCACATAATCCAGCATGGTCTGCTGCAGGGCTATGTTGGCTTCTTCCCAGTCCGGTCCGTTTTCCCGGCCCCGGATTGTATCGGCCATTTCGCGCACCCGGGTGATTGCGGGGTTGTGGTCCCCTATTGATATCCGCTGGGCTTCTTGGGCATATTTGGCCGCGTTTTCGCCGCCCAGATAGCCGAAGGTGCCTGCGGCGCAAATATCTCCGAAGGCCTCGTCGCCTGCTGCGAAAAGGCCTTCCAGCGAGGTTTCAGCCTTTTCGTTGGCTGCAATCAGCCCGCCGCCCCGTATGGGATAGGTGGCGAACTCTATTGGGTGTTTGCGGAAATCTATGCCCATTTGCTCCATGTAGTTGGTCATGGCGGGATAGCCTTCGTTCTTCATCCAGTGCAGCATGTATTCAAGGTCGTCTTGGGTAATCTCGGTGCAGTCCATATACAGCGGACCCTTGCCCTCAAGGGTGTAAGTCTCCGGGGCCAGCTTGTTCACCTCGCAAATCATGTCGCCATATTTTCGGTCCGGCTTGGAAACGAAGGTGCCGGCCGGCTTGCCGTCCCAGTCCCGCACCACCCCGATCCAGGTCGCCTGGCCAAAGCGGGCCATGTATTTGGGGCCGATGTGGCGCTGGGGCATCTCAAGATTTTGCAACTCGGCCCCGGCCCGATAGGCCATGGCCCGGCCGTCGCCGGTCTGGGTTCCCCCGTGGCCGTCGTTGAACATCCAGCCGGGGGTCAGCGAGGGGTACAGCCGGGAGCATTTGCCGGTGCCCAGCACCACGGCCTTGGCCTCAAACACGATCAGCTTGTCTTCCCTGGTGTGGCAGCCGATGGCCCCCGCCAGCTTGCCGTTTTCCTTAATGAGGTCATAAACCATCACCCGGTTGATGATGCTGGCGCCGCGTTTTTTGGCCTCTTTGGCGAGCACTTTTTTTTGAAAACGGCCTTCATATTTAATATGGGTCATGGGGTGCCCCGGAAAGGAATGGCCCGAAAACTCCCACCTGCCCTTATATTTCATGGGCAGGCCCCACTCATTCCAGAGCTGTACAATATCATAGGCCTTTTGGAACTGAGCCCTCAAAATCCCCTTGCCAATCAGTATCTCGCCTTTGGCTGTTTTGAGAAGTTCATCTATCCAGGCGTCCTTGTCTTCGCCGTGCACTTCGGGGATATAGGTCTCAAAATGGTCGTTGCCCATGCGTCCGCATCCGCTGTACAGCACATTGCCCTTTTCGGCCACCACCACATCGGCCCCCATTTCAGAGGCCCGTATGGCGGCCATCAGCCCGGCAATTCCGCCGCCTATGCACAATACGTCGGTGGTTATTTTCTCTATCTGCATCCAGTTTCTCCTGCTTGTCCGGTCGACTTTTGTGTCTGGGTTGTATTCATGTTTGTTTTTTGTTGCGTGTCCCGTTTGGCTTTGGGCGGACGGATTCCGAACCAATATACCGAGGCCAAAGCCAGGGCGAAAAGCCCCAGGGCAATGGGCCGGTGGAAGAGTATGGTAAGGTCGCCATCTATCAGGTTGAGGGACTGGGACATGGCAAGTTCAAAGCGCTCGCCCAGAAAAAAGGCGATCACGAAAACGATCACCGAAAATCCCATTACATTCATCAAATAGCCGATCACACCGAATATGATCATGATGATGACCCCAAACAGGCTGCCCGAAGCCATATAGACTCCGATGATGCACAACAGCAGCGCGCTGGGGAATATGAAGGACTCCGGAGCCCTGATGACCCGGGTCCACATACGCAGACCCAAAAGGCCTGAAAAGAGGTTAAGCACATTGGCCATGAGCAGTGCCCCGAAAAGCCCGTAAATAAGCTCCCCCTGCTCTTTGAACAAAAGGGGGCCCGGCTGGATGCCATGAATCATCAGGGCGGTTATGATGAGCGCCGCGCCGATGTTGCCCGGGATGCCCAAGGTCAACAGCGGAATCAGGTTGGCCCCGGCCACCGCGCTGTTGGCTGATTCGGTGGCGGCCACCCCCTTTATGTTGCCCTTGCCGTAGCTGTCCGGGTTTTTGGAGGATTGCTTGGTGGTGGCATAGCTCATGAAAGATGCCGCCGAAGAGTCCAGGCCGGGGATGGCTCCCAGTATGCTTCCGATGATGGCCCCCCTCAGCATGGTATAGCGGCAGGCCCAGTATTCGCTCCAGCTTACGCGGCGGTCCGCCTTTTTTTGGGACTTGGGCACCTCGACCGCGGCGCTGATCTTGCCCCGGATCAGGGACAAACGGCGCATGATCTCCGCCACCGCCAGCGCGCCCAGGGCCACGGAGACCAGGGGCAGGCCGTCATAAAGCTCAAAGTAGCCGAATATGAACCGCGGGGTGCTGTTTTCGGGGTCCAGCCCCACGGTGGCGCAGAACAGGCCGAAAGCCGCCGAAATGATGCCTTTGGTCACCGAACTGCCCACCAGCCCGGCTATGATCGAAAAGGCGAAGATCATCAGGGCCAGTATTTCTATGGGCCCCATCATCAGGGCCACGGTGGCCAGCACCGGCGATACCGTGATCAGGACCACATCGCTGAAGGCGTCTCCGGTTATGGAAGAGTACAGGGCCATCTTGGTGGCCTTTTCCGGCTTGCCTTTTTGGGTCATGGGATAGCCGTCCAAGGTGGTGGCGGCGGCGTCCGGGGTGCCTGGGGTGTTGATCAAGATGGCCGGAATGGCCCCGCCCACCAGCCCTCCCTTGTTCAGCCCCATTAAAAAGGCAATGGCCGGCAAGGGCTCCAGCACGAAGGTAAAGGGAATTGCAATGGCCATGGCCATTACCGGGCCGATCCCCGGCACCGCTCCCACGAACTGGCCCAGGACGACCCCGGCCAGAACCAGTATCAGGTTGGTAAAGGAAAAAGCGCCGGCCAATCCGGCGAGTATGATGTCTGTATCAATCATAATAATCTAGCTGTTTCAGGGAAGGGGCCTGTGCAGGAGCACTTCAACCGCAAGCCAGATGACTCCGGGCAGAAAAACGATTCCCATAATCAACCACAGAATCCTGCGCTCTCCTATCGTCAGCATCAGCACCGCCATCAATACCGGAGCGGCGATTAAAAATCCCACCAGGCTCATGAGGTAAAGCCCGGCCAAGGTGATGAGAACGAACAAGCCTATGCGCAGGCTCAGCCCCCAGTCAATTTGGGCTTCGCCGGTGGGGACGATGAAATGGATCAGGCCCAGGGCGCATATAAACAAGGCGACCGCATCGGGCAGGGTGTGCGGTTTCAGCCAGCCGGTATCAACCGTCTCGGTCTGGCTGGGGATAATCCAGAAAAACAGTATTAAGCCGAACAGTATTGCCAAAAGGCCTGATAATCTGTTCAAAGTCATCATATTGTTCCAAAAAATAAAAAGCAGTTTCGCACCAAGAAATGATGCGAAACTGCCTGTCAGCAAGCTTTTAGTTGCCTGCGTCCATGACTATTTTCAGGTCTTTGACGCCGTTTGACAGCATGTCATGGGTGGCTTCGGGGCCCAGGTTGTGGGGGTACACCTTGAGGGAGTTATGAATGGCCTTCTTCACCTTTTCGGATTTGATGGCATTGTCAAACGCCTTGGCCAGGGCGTCTTTTACCTCGCTGGGCAGGCCCTTGGGGGCGGCCAGATAGAAGTAGGGGTCCAGGTAATAGTTGAAGCCGTTGTCCATGATGGTGGTGGTGTCCGGAGAATAGCTGTGGCGGTGTTTATTGAAAACGGTGATCATTTTCAGGTCGCCGCTTTCGATGTATTTGATATGGGCCCCGGCCAGGCAGCCCACATCCACGTGGCCGCCCAGAAGGCTCTGGATCTGCTCCGCGCCGCTTTTATGCTTCACAAACTTGAATTTCACTCCGGCCTGTTTGCCCACCGCGGTCATTACCATCTGCTGGGGCATGGCGTCAAAAGCCACCGAAACCTTTTTGGTTTTGGCGTATTTGATCAGGCTTTTAATGTCATTGAAGGGTGCGTCGGCCTTTGCCACCATGGCGTTTTCGCCCCTGGTGATGGTGCCGATATAGTCAAAGCTGTCGATCTTAAAGGGGAGCTTGTCGCCGCGCTTGACCATGTTGATCAGGATGGGCACATTCACGCACAGCCCCACCACGTAGCCATCCGGCTTCTGGTTCATGAGGGTGGAGAGCATGGCTACGCCGCCGCCGCCGGGTTTGTTTTCAACAACCACGTTCCAGCCGGTCTGCTTTTCAAGCTCGGCCGCCACAATGCGTCCCATGATATCCGTGGAACCGCCGGCGCCAAAGCCGATTTGCAGCTTGATGGAGCCTTTGGGGGTCCAGCCGCCCGCCAGGCTCATCACCGGAGTGAGCACCATGCACAAAACGGCGATAGTTAAGAGCAACCACTTTGATTTCATTCTGAATTCCTCCTTAGTCTGATTTCTCAATATCGTGATTTGCTGACCTGATGCAGTTATACCAATCTCTATCTAGCCGGCGCTTGAGCATCATGTTTTTTTGCTGTTCAGGTGGCCCCGGGTCCAAGTTCAGCAACACCAAGCCAGTCTTTCGGTTTAGGCAAACCTATGTGCGTTCAGCCCAAATGTCAAGCATATTTACCCATGATTGCCTGTACTTAAGCCATACTGAAAATCACGGGGCAATGCAATGCCGCCAACTCCGAATCCGCCGCCGCGCACATCTGCGGCCAGGCCCGGTGGCATTTTCTCCCAGCCCGTAGATTGCAGCCGCTGTTGTGATACTTATGGGGCCATGCCATGTTTCAGCGCCTTAAAAAAGAAAAAATATCCTTTGGGCAGCACTTGGCTGCTGAGAAATAGAAGTTATCATGCCAGGCGTTTTTACACCATATGCCCCGGTGGCAATCGTGCGGATATGTTTGGCAGTGAAAAGGGGATGCCCGCCACGCGGAAAAACGGCCTGATGCCCCCTTGGGCATGCTCAAACCATGCAAGCATAACTGTCCGATTTGTGATGATCCGCTTTTGCAAAAAGCTTGATATATCACCAAAAGAAACCTCCTATGCGGTTGACCATGCAAATCGGGATGGGCTACTATATTTTGGTTGGAATTCCCCTATTGGACTAAAGCTCTCCAGGATTACCGAGTTTTCTATATGGATATTCATCCCCTACTCGTATGCGGAATAATTGGCGGACGGTTTGGTCCGGCCGCCAGCCAAACGCATTGATAAAACACAGGTTTGGGAGCAGGCATGCTGCAGTCAGGCGTGAATCATAAAAAGTCATGGTTGAAAGCACTCATTTATCAGACCCTGCCCGTAATGCCTTTTATCATCTGCCTATTGTTGTGGTGGGCATTGTCATTATTCAACATTCCCGAATTCATCATGCCCTCGCCCGGCAAGGTGTGGGCTGAACTGCTCAATCCAAAATGGCGCTGGTTCAGCCAAACCTGGGCAACATTTCAAGAAGTCATGGGCGGTTTCGCCTCTGCCGTCATCATCGGAACTTTTTTGGGCCTGCTGGTGACCTGGAATGAAACCATGCGCCGGATGCTGATGCCCATATTGGTGTTTCTGAACAGCATCCCCAAGGTGGCCGCCGCCCCTCTGGTGCTGGTCTGGTTCGGGTTTGGGGTTTTGCCTAATATCATAATGTCTTTTCTGATTTCATTTTTTCCGGTGCTCTTGAACACCGCCCGCGGGGTGAGCGAGGTGCCTTATGAGATGGTCGAGCTGGCCCATTCCTTTAACACGCCCAAGTGGAAGCGGTTCGTCATGATCCATGTGCCCTTTGCCCTGCCCTACATCATGACCGGCATCAAGCTGGCCTCCATCATGGCGGTGACCGGCGCCATCGTGGGTGAGTTCATTGCATCGGAAAAGGGCTTGGCCGCGCTGATATTGCAGGCCCAGAGCTATCTGGAGACCGGCGCCATGATCGGGGCCATGTTTTGGATTTCTCTCATGGCATTGGGCTTATTCGGACTGGTCAACCTCTTGGAGCGGCTCCTCATGCCTTGGGCTGGAAACGGAGACCTTGGTTAACGGCTTCTCCCGGCGCTTATGGAAAAAGCTAATAGGCGGTTTTGGGGGACGACATTAAATACAAAGGAGGAACCCGTGAAAAAAAACCTGGGTTTGTTTCTGTTGGTAACAGCGGCAATGATATTGCTCTGCTCCGGATCGGCCTTTGCCGAAAAGGTCACCCTCAAACTTAATTGGGTGCCGGGCGGAGACCATTGCTTCTATTACGTGGCCAAAGCTAAAGGTTATTTCAAGGCAAACGGCTTGGAGGTAAGCATTGAACGGGGGCACGGCTCCGGCGATACCGTGAAGCGGGTCGAGCTGGGCACGGTGGATGTGGGCCTAGCCGACACCGGCACCCTGGCCGTGGCCAGGTCCAAGGGGGCCAAGGTCAAGGTGATCGCCATGATCTACTCCAATTCCCCCAATGGCATCAAAACCAGAAAAGACACCGGAATAAAAGGACCCAAGGATCTTATCGGGCGTACAGTTGGGGTTCCGGCCGGGGACGCCCAGCGGGTGCTCTGGCCCGCCCTGGCCGCAGCCAACGGCGTAGATATGGACAAGGTTCGCTTGATCAACATCAAACCCGGGGCCAAGGCTCAATCTTTGGCTGCGAAACGGGTCGATGCCGTGTTTGACTGGATTGTGGGCAACACCCAATACTGGATCGCCGGCCTGGACCAGGACAAACTGGTGATCATTCCCTGGTCTAAATTCGGAGTAAACCCCTACGGCAACGCCTTGATGGCCAGTGAGAAAACCATCAAGGAACGGCCCGATATGCTTAAGCGTTTCCTGGACGCGGCCATGAAGGCCTGGGCCTGGTCCATTGAGCACCCCGATGAAGCGGTGGCCATTTTTGTTAAATCCAATCCGGAAGTGCCCCCGCTTGCGGGAATGATCCGTTTTGTAAACGACATCACCAATCTTGTGGATGTGAAAGAGGCCCAAGAGCACAAACTGGGCTGGGTGAACCCGGAGCGCATGAAGGAGACGGTGGATAACATAAATAAGCATTTCAAGGTGGCCAAGGGCGTGACTGCCGAAGAGATGTATACCACCGAGTTTTTGCCTGACTACAAAATGCCGTCTATCTCCGGTTTGCCCACCAACGAACAGTTATATATCAAGTGGAAGGCCAAAAAGTAATGAACCCAGGCGCAGAGGGGGCGGGGCTCCAGCCGTTTGTCGAGATCGAATCCGTATCAAAGGTGTTCTCTTCGTTTTCCGGCGATGAGGTTCACGCCCTGGCGGATATCTCTTTGGACATCGCCAAGGGAGAGCTACTGTCCATCGTCGGACCCAGCGGCTGCGGAAAATCGACCCTTCTGCGCATCATCGCCGGCTTGCTCAAACCGTCCGGGGGAAAAGTCTCGGTCGGGGGCAAGCTGGTTGACCGGGCCATAGAGGGCGTGGGGTTTGTGTTCCAAAAACCGGTGCTGTTTGATTGGTATAAGGTCTTGGGCAATATCCTTGCGCCGGTGCAGCTGGCCGGATTGAGAAAGGCCGATTACCTGGACCGCGCCCATGAGCTGATCAAGCTGGTGAAGCTGGAAGGATTCGAGGACAAATATCCAAAGGAGCTTTCCGGCGGCATGCAGCAAAGGGTTTCCATCGCCCGGGCCTTGATCCTTGATCCCGATATTTTGATCATGGACGAACCCTTCGGCGCATTGGACGCGCTGACCAGAGACCAGCTTAACCTGGAAATACTCAGGATCTGGCAGCAAAGCCGCAAGACCGTGGTCTTTGTTACTCATAACATACCTGAGGCCATCCTGCTTGGTGACCGGGTGGTGGTTTTCAGCCACCGCCCCGGAACCGCCAAGGCGGTCATCCCCATTGATTTGCCGCGCCCCAGGGGCATCGAAGCCAAGACCGATCCCCGCTTCGGCGAATGGGAGGTGGAGATTTACAACCTGATCGCGGATCTGAACTCTTAATCATTGCTCGCAAAAAAAGGTGTTTTCATGCTTACCATGTTCAACACATCCTGGGATGTAGCCGGGTCAGCCGTGGACACGGCGGTTTTGCCTTTGGGGTCTGTGGAGCCCAAGGGGCCCCATCTGCCCGTGGGCCTGGACTTGATGCTGGCCAACCGCTTTGCCCGGGACTTCTGCACCGGAAAATCAGTCTATCTCATGCCGGTTTTTCCCTTTTCCAGCGCCATGGAAACCCAGGGCTTTTGCGGAACCATCTCCCTGCGGCAACAGACCATCTGGGATGTGATTCATGATCTGGGTTCAAACCTGGCCCGGCACAAATTCAAGCGGCTTATTATTCTGGATTTCAGCAACTACAACTGGATCGTCAAGCAGGCCGCCCGGGAGATGAACATGGACCGGGGCCTGTTGCAGACCGTATGGGTGAAGCCCAAGGCCTTGTTGACCCCTCAATTGGGTCCCGGGCTTGGCCCCGACCACGGCGGCGGAGCTTTGGAAACTTCCCTGGCCATGCATGTGTGCGCAGATTGTGTGGGGCCGCCGCCGGATGATTTCCTGCCCGGTGCACCCCGCGAGTACATTGATTATCATGGCCTGAAGGCTGTCTCACCCCAGGGCTATTGGGGCAGGCCCTCTTTGGCGACCGCCGCCATGGGCGCAGATTTCTATACGCGTATGCTGGCCCAATGTCATGAATATGTGGACTATGCCTTGACCTTGTTCCCCGGTGGGGCCTCTTTGCAAAGTGATGATATTGAGGAAAAATGGTGGCCTCATAATGAGATTCCCGGCACTGAAAGCGCGGGCTGTGACTGGCGCAATTCCCAAAATTACATATCACACAACCATAGCGACCTGGCCATTGTTCCCATATCGGCCACCGAGCAGCATTCCCCATCCCAGCCTCTGGCCACGGACTATTTGCAGGCGGTCGAGTGGGCGCGCAGGACCACTGATGAACTTGGGGCCTACCTGGCGCCTGCGCTGCCTATATTCACCTCATGGGGGCACATAAAGTTTCGCGGCACCTTGACTTTCAGGTCAATGACCGCCCGCCGGGTGGTGGAGGATGTGGCGGCCAGCCTTCACGCGGGCGGCTTCAAACGGGCGGCGCTGCTGAATTCCCACGGCGGCAACTGGGCCCTGAAACCCACCATGGTGGAGATCAACCGGCGGTATGAAGATTTCAGCTTGATATCAGTGGATGACCTGCTTGTGCAAAGGGGCCAACTACCCGTGGAGCGTTTGCACGCCTGCGAGCATGAGGCTTCTTTCATCAAGGCGTTTTATCCCCACGCCTTCAGGCCGGAAAAGGTTGTGGACTATTCCCCCAACTGCCCGGCCTCGGCCTTTGATTTAGTGGGAATCGGCGGGGTCAGCCCAAATGGCGTATGGGGCTATCCTTCCAAGAGCAGCGAGGATATGGGCCGCCAGGATCTGGAAGCCAGAGTGGACAGGGCAGTATCATACATAAAAAAGGCTTTTAAGTGAGCCAGGGGTGCTTAACCTGACAGATTGCCCGAGCTATCCGCAAATCAAGCAGGCCAAGCGAATCCCGTCGGTTTGCTGAATTTAATTGCTATAGTGCGGTGCGGGTAATAAATGTGACGTAAAATTCACCTACAATTTGCCGATTAACCATTTTGCAGCCGTCATTTACCACCGCCGACCTGATAAATGAATTCCCAGGGGCAAGAATCAAAGAACCCTGGAATTTTAGGCTGTCCAAAATCTTTTGTAATAAAGATCGGTATTTCTGAAATAGCTCGGGATCGTTTTTTGCCGCATATAGAATATGATTTGAAAGAGCCGCATTTGATATTATTGTTCCCCAAAAATTTTGTCTGTAATCATAGAGAAACCAGTCGTCCCTTTTGATAAAGCTTGACTGGTTCTCAACTGACCTGTCAAAACCCCATATTTGAATATTCTTGCGTCTGAGGAATTGAACCAAGTTTGCATTCAGCCCACATCCGATATCCAGAACCGGCTGGTTCAGTTTTGAAATATCGACACCCAAGGTTTGTAGCTGAAAGGCAGGTGAATATTCTTTGCAAATCAACTTGTTAAGAGATGTTTGGAATTGAAGCGCATCGGGAAAATGTGATGGGTATAGGCTCATTAGCCATTCGGCTAACCGGGGATAATGCACTTTGAATAATGTGTTTTTTATGTCTTTGCTTTGTTTTAAATTTTCCCAGGAATTTCGGTAAATCTGCTCAACGGCAGACCGTTGTTCTGGTGATATCTGAATATATTGATTTACAGATAATATGATTTTAATCAATTTATCGGCGGCAAAGGAAACATAGTCGCCTATTTTTTCGTCAATCAGTTGCTGGTTGTTTTCGGTCCTGACCATATCAAGAATGGAAAGGAAGTCTTGACCAACCCTAATGGCCTTTTCATGATCTCTAAAGAAAAGATTGCTTTGCTCGTTTCGGTCGATTTGTTCTTCTATCGCTTGCTTAAATCTATCCATATTTTTTGCGTTTTAAGCGAAAAGCTAATTAATAACAGGTCTATCCCCATGCCGGCAGCTTGATAACCGCCAGCATGAGGCTGCGATTAACAGACTATGAAACTATCTTTCTTGCAAAATCAACTGCTTGTTGCTGTACTGAGCTGCCTAGCGCATCGGGTGTTGAACACGAACCGATGAAAAGCTCTCCAGCTTTCACCGCTTTGTGCGGGCGTTGTACGCGGCCAAATGCGGTGAACGTGGCATCGGCGTTGTTATCAAACCCCCCCCCGCCGGTGACCAGCAGCGCCTGGCGTTGGCCTTCCACCAATGAGGCATGACCGGGCTTGTGATAATCAACATAAAGACTGTATGTCCGGTCAATTACGCTCTTCAGTTGGGAGGTGACGCCCCAGAAATAGAGCGGTGACGCAAAGATCACCAATTCGGCCTTGGTCATCTTTTCCAGTATTTCCGGAATGTCATCTGTCTGAATGCATCCGACGGTATCTGGCTTTTCTTTGCATTTGCCGCAACCAAGGCAGCCTTTCAGGTTTTTGGAATTCAAAAAGATTGTTTCGACATCGTGACCCAGGGCGGTGAGTTCTTCTTCAACCCAGGAAAGCACTTTGGCGGTATTCCCATTTTTTCTTGGGCTGCCCTGCAGAGCAATTACTTTCATCTTGATTCTCCTGTATTTACCATAAGTAATGTTGTTATTGCGGTCTTATTGTCCTGTAGCTAAAATGACAAATTAGTCTAGCTCAACAGGTTTGACTCTTCAAATGATTTGTTTTGGTATCAGCTCTGCCATAATTGCAGATACCAAGCGTCTCATTACCAACAATAATTGCACTATGTTTGAGCTTGGGTTTTATTTGAAAATCATGACCGGGGCAATCATTACTGACTGAACAATTTTATAAGCTGCATTGCGTTCACTGAGTATAGTTAGTTGAGCCTCCTTCATACCTATGATCATGGATTGAAAGAATTTTCCTTCTATTCTACGGAATTAATAAATACATTATAAGTGGTTTTTTTCAAGAAAAAGCAATCGGTACGGTTTTGTTGCAGATCGACAATGTATAAGGCTAGCCACATAACCACTGGATTTTTAAATTAAAGAGAAGTTTTCAAGGCGGTCTTCTAGTAATCCGTTAATCTCAAGTGTCCATCAGGGTCTAGACTGAGCGAGCCCTTAAGCTTGTATCTGCCAAACGGGGCCATGGGACGGAATACCACACTGCCAACTTCTACGTAACCCAAGATATCAACCAGCAAATGCCGGGTCGGATAGTGCCAAGTGGCTGCGAATCCAAGTACGCTTTTGTAGCCCAGCTTTTTTAGACGCATGAGATTTAGTATGGCGGCGGATTCATTTATTCCCTGCTTTCGGTTTTTCATGGGAACATAGGTTTCGGTTATACAGATTTGGCCTGGTTTGGGAATAAAACTCAGGTTCAAAAAATCCAGATGCGTCACGCTGTCGCAATGCCAGCGGTAAATTACAGGCTCATTACCAATCCAGCCTAATATGCATTTTTTACCGCTATTCATCCTGCCGTTAATCTCTTCTTCGTTCAAGGCGGGATTCATCTGTAATAAATGTGCTAATTGCTTGTCCGTATATTCACTAAATCTGATTTCATGCCTGGGTGGTGCTGGTGGCGAGAAATTATCAAGATCCAAATATAAAAATCCAAACTCTCTTACAAAGGCCCATCGGCAAGTCTGCTTGGCTAATTTGGGGGTTCCTAATAAAAAATGCACATCACGCATTCTGGAGCACGCCTTCGAAATCGACTCGCGCACACATCCAAATACATCCAGTTTAGAGGACGCCCCTCGCACCATTTTTCATCCCAGCTTCATGTGTTTTACTTTACCTGTAAAACCACAGACTTTATCATCTGCAAGAATATTATAAAACGTTTATGATATGCAAACTTTTTTTGTTTTTCTGTGAATCATGATTTTCACGCTCCGGAAGGCTGGCGGGAAAGCCTTAAGGGTATGGAGCTTTAAAGCGCCAGCGTAAATTTATGAATGGTGATGTTTCTTGACGCACACTATTTAATCCAGTTGCCAGGGGGAGCTCCGCGAGAGAAAGTGGCCCCGTGGCCGGCAGGGAGATTTGTAGAGAATTTCTGGTTTGTGGCTTTGAAGCGCTTGAAATTTGCGGGGAGTGGTTGCGCAGTCTGCAAAGGGAAATAAGCCTGAGAATGCCATTTCCTTGAACAGCCTCAATGATTGTGAGTTTTGAGACAGGCAGGGTGTGATACAGCATCTCCAACCCGGTTTTAGGTTCCGCCGATCCGGTGCCATGGCCAGCCTCTGGTCCGTTCTAAAGTCCATGGCCGTTCTTGCTATGCCTGGTGAATCAGACAAGCGGTTTGTGATGGTCCGGCTGCGTGACTCGAAGGCTTTGTTAGAAAACGAAGGCTGTGAAATTAGCAATTCCGGCTTTGGTTAAAATTAGTTTACAGGAGGCGTTCGTTTGCGCTTTATAGAAAAAGTCCTCCTTTTGAACTAAAAGAGATGTATGATCAATAGAGAGAGTCAGGCCATTGTGGCCTGACTCAAACTAATCGGTTTTTGTGTATTTTTGGGACAAGTCATAACGTCAATCAGGCAGGGTGATCAAATCATGAGTGGCATAATTAACGAATTGATTGACTTTACAACTGAAGGTCTAATCTGCCAGGAAGCCAACGGCGATATAACATATTGGAATAACTCCGCCAAGAGTATATTGGGTGTTGCTTTGGGTGATGCCGTTGGCCAGACTTCAAGCAGCCGGAGTTTAAAATTCATAAATGAAGACGGTTCTCCCTGTCCGCATAATCAACATCCCTCCGCCATAACCCTGACCACCGGCGAGTCGCTAAGCAACCAGGTAAAGGGCGTTAAACAACAGGATGGAACTGTAACCTGGCTCTCTATCAATACTCGGCCCTTGTTTAAGGATGTACATGAAAAGCCATGCGCAGTTCTCACTTCATTCCGGGATGTTACAGACAAAAAGCTCGCTGAGCAGCAACTCAAGGACAATCAGGGTTTGCTGGACGAAATCGGGCGAATAGCCAAGATTGGCGGCTGGGAGTTTGACTTGATCACCCAGGAAGCCAAATGGTCTCAAGGCACCTATGACATTGTAGAAATAGAACCCGGTCTCCCCATACCCGAACCGAACGAGCATGTGAGTTATTATCTTCCCCAATACCAATCCATGATCAAAAAGGCGATGCGGGAATTAGAGGAGAATGATAAGCCTCTGGAATTCCAGGCTGCATTACGCACCACCACAGGGAATGTGAAATGGTGCCGCGCATTGGGCCGCGCCATAAGAAAAGGTGGCAAGGCAGTAAAGCTGGTGGGCACGTTCCAGGATATTTCAGATTGGAAGGAGGCGCAAGACGCGGTCAGAGAATTTGAACAGAAACTGAATTATGCCCTGGAAGCCGTATCAGATGGTATCTGGGAGTATAATGTAAAGACAGCCGAAACAATCATAGATCATAGAAGCATGGCCTTGTTTGGTTTTAATCCGGAAGCTGCAACCCTCAATTCAGATGAAGTTTTCGCTCGGGTGCATAAAGAAGACCTCCCTAATGTTAGTCGTGCACTGCAGGACCACATAGAAGGAAAAACACCCTTTTACAGAGCGACCTTCAGGGTTTGTCTGCCGGACGGCGCTATCAGATGGATATTGGGACGCGGCCGGGTGATGGAGAACGACGCATATGGAAAACCATTGCGTATGTTGGGCACCAATACGGACATCACTGCAATAAAGCACATTGAAGAACAGAAAAGCGAGATGGAGGCGCGTTTGGCACAACTCCAAAAAATGGATGCCTTGGGAACACTTGCAAGGGGCATGGCACATGATTTCAATAATATCATGGGTTCTATTTCAGGCTATTCAGAACTTATCCAGGATGAATTGGAGTCAGAAAATCCAATACGTCAAGATCTGATTGAGATTGATAAAGCCGCAGCCAAGGCCAAGGGTCTTATCCGCCAAATCTCCATCTTTAGCCAGAAGACTGACGCCAAACCGGTGCTGTTTAATCTGAATCATGGGGTCGACGACGCTGTCAAGATGCTGGAAAGAACCATACCCAAAATAATCAGATTGGAAATAAACAAGGCAGTGGATGTCAGCCCGATTATGGCAGATCCTTATCAAATATCTCAAATTGTGTTTAACTTGGTTTCCAATGCGGCAGATGCCATAGACGGCGAAGGCCTTATTGCCATAACGGTTGCACAAGTTGAAGTGAAAAATGGGAAATGCGATGCCTGCCGCCGTCAATTTTCGGGTAACTACGTTTTGTTATCTGTAAAGGACACAGGGTGCGGCATATCCCCGGATATCAAGGAGAGGATTTTCGAGCCTTTTTTCACCACCAAACCGCTCAAAGAGGGCTCCGGCCTGGGCCTGGCGTCGGTTTATGGCCTGGTGAGGGAGCATGGCGGTCATATCAGGTTCCAAAGCGAGGTTGGGGAGGGTACGGAGTTCAAAGTATATTTTACGCCTGAAGTTAAGGAATCCGCTGGCGGACGGGAGGATAACCGCTAACCTGCGATCAACTCTAACGGCCGGAAAACGCAAATGATTGTGGAGGATGCCTCCGGCTGTGCATTCCGGCCCAACCCGCCCATGCATGGCCGATTTTATACTCCATAAGCCACGCAGGAAATGCGATTCAAATGCTTGGGGGCCTGGTTCCATCGTCAAAAGATGGGGTGGACCATAAAGCAATTGGCCGGGCCCACCGCGATCCTGCATGGTTCAGCGCCTTGAAAGGCTGTGGGCCTGTGGCTGAGTTTGAAGAGGCCATAGATCCCCACCGAGGCCGAAATCATGTTCCGGCAGTTTGCAATGGAACAACTGCACGCCATGATTTTTACCCTTGGCGGCCCCCCAATTTTCAGGCTTCATCCAGGGAGTGGGGATCAATCGTTGGCTAAATAGCTGCCCAGAATGGCCTCAGCCTCCATCTCCACCAGATGTTCCGGACGGGTCAGCCCGCTGATCTCGGCCAGCATGACTACAGGTTTCACCGGCTTGAACACCTCTGAATAGGCTTTTAGGACCTCCGGCGCGATCTTGATATTGGTTACGTAGATGCGCACCCGGACCACATCGGACGGTGCAGCACCCGCCCGCTCCAGGGCGTTCACTATTTTTGTGCAAATCAGGCTGGTCTGGCCGTATGCATCTCCCGCCGCCTCCACCACCCCCTTTTCGTTAGTGGTTGTGGTGCCGCCCACGTAGACCATATTGCCGACCCTGACGGCCCGGCTGTAGCCGACTTTTTCTTCCAATGGCGCCCCGGAAGCGAAGTTCTGCCTTTTCACCAATTCCATGGCAATTCTCCAATATGGCTTTCCTGATCCTGAAAACTGGGTGATCATTTTGATCCCACAATTTCAACACATAGTAGCCCATTACAAATCTTTTCGTCAAACCTCACGTTACTGAGCCGGCCCTTAACGAACCAAACAGAAACATGTGGAATTCTCGAGGATCTCCAAACAGTGAACTATGAAAGGATGCTTGGAATGTCTATATCCGGTATGGCTTTGAGAAGGAATATGGCAATCTGTGCACGCTTGATCTTGATGTCAATGCAAATGAAACTTTGAGCCAGTATTAAAGATAATTACCTGATTGCTATATGGTTATAAGGTAATTGAATAATGATAAGCGGTTAATGTTATATCTTATGTGTTATTAATAATTTATTGAGGGCCTTGACAGAATAAACTCTTTCTTGAAAAAATGTTGCCCAGATCCAACCGGGTCTTATTATTTGTAACTTCCCGGGGCTTGTCACATGGGAAAAATAGTCAGCGCACCTGATTTTACGAAAGTGCATTGCCGCATCCCGCAGGGTGGGGCCAGAAATTTCGGAATACCATGTGGTTTAAAGCATGGATCGGAATTTCAGCTTTTTGCATGTTTATTAGCTTTATCTGTTTGAAATAATTTATTACAATATTTCAGTGCGTTATCTTGCATAGAGATAATTGGCTAACAGGATCGGGAAGCGGCGGGGTTGGTTTCTTGATATGGTGGCGGCCCAGCCCAAATTGGGCGAAACTTGTCTTGATGATGTTAACTGGGTGATAAAGTGAAAGCCGGTTGAGTGCTTTTTAAAAAACACCGCAGGAACAAGGATGCCAGGGCGAAAGGGTGATCCCTACGCTTGGTATGTGCACAATCCCGGTTTTGCATAGTTGTTGGCACCTGTCGGACCGGTGGATGACGGCGGAATCCATTGAGCGTCTCGGCTTTTGGCGTTTCACCGGTTTTGGTTTGATTACGGCGCACCGGATTGCAGCACCAGCTAAAAAAATGAGCCAAGAAGGAACCTCCCTTTCCCTATTAAGCCTTGTTATGCGGGAGCCTCAATGAGTGAGATGCTGAAAACCTATAGTAAAGTGTAGATCATGATAAAAAAACCCTCATATGAAGAATTGGAAAAAAGAGTTCAAGAACTGGAGAAAGCAGAATTAATCCGGAAGCAATCTGAAAGGCTGAAAATAAAAGAATTCGATTTGAATTTTAAATATTTGGAAAGCGTCGATATAACCTTTGAGGATCTGTTCGCGCTGGAAGAAATTCAACGTATTCAGGATGAATTTGCAGATGCTACGGGGGTTGCTTCAATAATAACAAAAGTCGATGGTACACCGATAACACAACCAAGTAATTTCTGCAGATTGTGTGAAGATATCATTCGTAAAACTGAAAAAGGACTGATTAATTGTGTTGTGTCAGATTCGATAATTGGACGCTATAACCCTGATGGTGCTATTGTTGAACCTTGCAAAAGCGGTGGGCTCTGGGATGCCGGTGCTGGTATCATGGTTGGCGGCAAGCATATAGCTAACTGGATGATAGGTCAGGTAAGAAATGAAGAACAAACAGAAGATCAGATAATCCGCTATGCCAGAGAAATTGGTGTGGATGAATCTGAAATGCTCGATGCTTTTCGCGAAATCCCATCAATGTCTTTGAACCGGTTTATGAAAATTGCAAAAATGCTTTTTACGATAGCTAATCAACTTTCTGAGAGCGCCTATCAAAATCTTAAAAAGGCCCATTTCATAAACGAAAGAAAGCAATTTGAGAATAATTTAAGAAAAAGTGAGGAAAAATATAGGGCGTTAGTCGAGTCTTCAAGCGATTTCATCTGGGAGGTCGATCAGAATGGCATCTATACATATGTCAGCTCAAAAATAAAAGATATATTGGGATATGAACCCTCGAAATATATCGGAAAAACACCTTATTATCAAATGCCAAGGCAAGACGTGGAGCGAGTGCGTCCGGTATTTCAAAAATTCATCGCGGAAAAAAAATCATTTAAAGGTCTGATTAGAGAAGTCTATAGTAGCGATGGTTCCATTCGTTTATTTGAGACAAACGGTGCTCCTATTTTTAAAGACGATGGGGAGCTGGTTGGTTTTATTGGAACGGATCATGACATTACAGAAAACCGTAAAATGCAGCTCCGAATTGAAAACAATGAGGCGACATTGCAAAGCATTTTCCGGGCCACACCAATCGGGATAGGAATGGTGACCGGGCATGCCATTAGATGGGCTAACGAATATCTATTTGAAATGACAGGTTATAGCCGTGATGAACTGATTGACCACGACACTTCACGGCTATATTGGGATCAAGCCGAGCTTAAAAAAATTCGAAGCAAAATATATAATCAGATGAAAATCGACGGTTCCGTGACGTTTGAATCAAAATGGAAAATCAAAAATGGAGATATCATTGATGTGCAGGTTAAGGGCACCGGACTGGATGCATCCAATATGCAGGAAGGTTATATTTTTACGGTCCAAAATATAACCGAAAGAAATAAATTTGAGAAACGTTTGATGGACTCAGAACGAAATTATCGTGAGATATTCAATTCAGTTAACGATGCGCTGTTGATTCATGACACAAATACGGGTGCAATAATCGATATCAACTTAAAAGCAGCCGAACTGTATGGCTATAATTCAACCGAATTAAGGGGAAAAACAGTTGAACTCCTGAGCTTGGGCGAGAGCCCGTTTTCTCTTAAAGAAGCTACTGAATGGATTACAAAGGCGATTGAAGAAGGTCCTCAATTATTTGAATGGATGGCACGCAATAAATCAGGAGAAAAATTTTGGACCGAGGTCAATTTAAAGAACGCCTCCATTGGTGGAGTAGACTGCATCTTGGCGGTGGTTAGGGATATAAAAGAGCGCAAGGCAAACGAACTGGAGCTGGAAGCCTATAGAGAGCATCTTGAGGAAATCGTTGCCCGGCGCACCGCCGAAGTCAAAGTCAAAAACACTGAATTGGAAACCTTTACCTATTCCGTTTCCCACGATTTGAAGGCTCCCCTTCGCGGCATTGACGGGTACAGTCGTCTTTTGGAAGAGGAGTATGCCAACAAACTCGATGAAGAGGGGCTGCAGTTTTTGGATAACATCCGGCGTTCCACTGAACAAATGCAGCAGCTGATCGAGGATCTATTGACCTACTCACGAATGGAGCGCCGGGATCTGAACTCATCGCCATTGAGTGTCCGGCAACTTATCGATGAGCTGCTGTTTGAAAGAGAGCATGAAATCAACGCCAAATTGGCGCGGATAACGACCGACATCAGCCATGATCAAATTGTTGGCGACAGGGAAAGCGTGCGGCAAATCCTTGGCAATTTCATTGATAACGCCCTTAAATTCACTACCAGCGAAGGCGAGCCGAAAATTAAGATCAGCGTATCCAAAAGCACGGACACCTGGCATTTCTCAGTGGAGGATAACGGCATCGGATTTGACCCTAAGTACGGCGACCGCATCTTCGGCATTTTTCAAAGGCTTCATAGAGTCGAGGATTTTCCCGGAACCGGCGTTGGGTTGGCCCTGGTTAAAAAAGCGGCTTCCCGGATGAATGGCAGGACTTGGGCGGAGGGGAGGCCTGGGCAGGGCGCCACCTTCCACTTGGAGTTTCCGGAAATGCGGATCAACGGAGATTGAATAATCCATAGGAGGGCTCAATGGTTAATAACAACACGAACAGGCATCGTCCAATCTTGCTTGTCGAGGACAATCCGCTTGATATAGACCTGACAATAAGGGCATTCAAGAAAAAGCATTTCATCAACCCGATCACCATTGCCAGGGATGGTGAAGAGGTGTTGGACTATATTGAAAAATGGGAAACAGGAAAGCCATTGCCCCTGATAATCCTGTTGGATTTGAAGCTGCCCAAGGTCGACGGATTGGAAGTACTGCACCACTTGAAGACGCATGATGAATTTAAAATGATTCCAGTGGTCGTACTCACCTCATCGACCGAGGATAAGGATATTGAAACCGCATATAGGTATGGCGCCAATTCATATATCGTGAAACCGGTTAATTTTGATAAGTTTTTGGAAGTGGCGACAGAGATTGAAATCTATTGGTTGGCTACGACAACACTGCCGAGGTGACAATGAAAGTTCTCTATGTGGAAGACGATGCGGTCGATATTGATCTGACCCTTCGGTTTTTGAAGAAAAATGCAAAAAGCATTGAATTGGAAGTTGCAAGATCCCAGGAAAGTGCATTGAAAATAATCAGAAGCACCGATTTTATCAATTACGATCTGGTGCTCACGGACATGCATCTTGGGGATGGAGACGGCATTGCAATTCTGTCATTCATAAGAAGCCGGTCGATTCCCATCCCCGTCGTCCTTCTCACCGGCCAGGGCGATGAAGAAACAGCCGTCGCCGCCCTCAAGGCAGGTGCCGATAATTACATCGTAAAAAAATCAGGATATCTGGAAAATTTGCCCCACATTCTTGAAGAGGCGTATTCTTCGAATCGAAACGGCAAAGATAAAAAAGCGCATGATCTGAAAGTCCTCTATGTTGAACATAACCAGGTGGATATCGATTTAACCGTCAGGCATTTCAGAAAGCATGCTCATCATATAAGCATAGATGCGATCCACCGAGTTGCTGACTTCTATAATATGTTGGCATCGGAAAATAAAATATCCAATTACGATGTCCTGTTGCTTGACTATCGATTGCCCCAGGAGAACGCAATAGAAATTCTTGAACGAATGAAAGCCTCAAATTTCTCCAAGATTCCGGTCATCATGATTACGGGCAAAGGTGATGAAGAAATCGCCGTACAGGCGTTAAGAATCGGTGCGTTCGACTATATAACCAAAAATCAAGGATACTTGCATAAACTTCCATCGGCCATTGAAAACGCCTATTACAACATGCGGCTTGAACGTGAGCATCAGGCGCTATTGGAAAGTGAACAACGTTACAGAGGCTTATTCGAGAACTATCATACCATTATGTTTGTAATTGACCCGGTAGCTGAAAAAATAGTGGATGTAAATCCCGCCGCGGTCCAGTTTTATGGCTGGACCCGGGAAGAGTTTATCGGAAAGTCTCTG
This sequence comes from Desulfarculaceae bacterium, assembly GCA_963675675.1. Taxonomy (GTDB): domain Bacteria; phylum Desulfobacterota; class Desulfarculia; order Desulfarculales; family Desulfarculaceae; genus Dethiosulfatarculus. The sequence goes on along the minus strand of OY776512.1, from coordinate 2,592,641 downwards.
GCTGAGATCAATACGCTGCCCCCGGAGGAACATCGGAAATTATTAAAGGATGTTGCTAATCAGGACAAGAAACATTTTATATTCAAGCACAACCTGGCTGACGGGTCCGTACGCGATGTCGAAGTTCATAGCGGTCCCGTCAAAATTGGCGACCGTTCGCTCCTATATTCAATGGTCTATGACATTACCGAGCGCAATAAAGAAAAGCGGGAAAAAAGACGTCTTCAGCAACAACTCATACAAACCCAGAAGATGGAAAGCTTTGGGCAATTGGCCGGAGGAATCGCTCACGATTTCAACAACATTTTATCCGCTATTATAGGCTATACGGAATTGGCTCTGGACAAGATGGATACAGGATCGTCTGTCAAGGATGACTTGCAGGAGATATACGGAGCAGGCAAGCGCGCAAGAGATTTGGTCAGTCAGATACTGGCTTTTGCCCGTCAGTCCGATGAGAAGAAGCAGATAGTGCAAATTGCCGGGATAACAAACGAGGTCCTAAAGCTGATAAGATCAACAACACCTTCGAATATTACAATCAAGCAGGACTTCAACACAGAATCATCCGTCCTTGGCAACACCATTCAGATCCACCAAATTATCATGAACTTATGCACCAACGCTGTCTATGCCATGGAAAACACTGGCGGCGTTCTTGAAATCGGTTTAACGGATGTCCTGGTGGACAACAGCCCGGAATTTACCTGCCTGGATTTAAACCCGGGATACTACGTTAAAATGACTGTATCGGATACCGGCGCCGGCATACCCGAGGAAATCATTGGCTCTATCTTCGATCCCTACTTTACAACAAAGGCCCCCGGTGAGGGAACCGGAATGGGCCTTTCGGTGGTCTACGGTATTGTTGAAAATTCTGGCGGTAAGATTACCGTTCAAAGCGAGCCGGATAAAGGCACCGTCTTTACCATATTCCTGCCTCTGACAAAGGAAAGTCTCCCCAAACAAACCTATGAAATCGCAGCTTTACCCAAGGGCAAGGAAAAGATCATATTTGTTGACGATGAAGCCAGCATCGCCGAAATGGGCAGACAAATCCTTGAGCGGCTTGGGTATGCTGTAACCACATGCACTGGCAGCAGAGAAACCTTGGAGCTGTTCAAGGATAAACCTGATGAATACGATCTGGTTATAACTGATATGACCATGCCGAAACTGACAGGGGACAAGCTTGCCATTGAACTTATGAAAATTCGTTCGGATATTCCGGTTATCCTATGTTCTGGTTACAGCAAGAAAATTAACGATGAAACGGCTTCGGAAATAGGGATAAAGGCGTTCGCCAATAAGCCGATTCTCATCGCGGATCTGGCTAAAACGGTTCGAAAAGTTCTTGATGAGGCCAAGGCCTGAAGTTGCGATTAATCGTCCTAATTTAGACGTGTGAATAAACCCAATACTCAAGCATTATGAAGTGTTATTTTGAAGATTACGGCTGTAACTTTGTTAAATATATGAGTTGGGATCATCAAAAGTATATACTTCAATTTTCGATCCGCTGCTTTTGGTGGGTAGCCAAATACTCGGAAGCCAAAGTTAGAATTATATATTGCAAATATCATGAATGGTAAAATATTAGGTAACAAAGAAAAACTAGCCGCCGGCGCTAAAAGGGTGCTGAGTTATATCGGCCTTTTTAATGATTTAGTCGCCCACGATTTGAAAAGCAAAACCGGTCTATCTTTTTATCATTGCCTAAGGGCCTGGAGGCTCGGTTTCACCCGGCCTTCCTACAAGATGTACAACCTGGAACTCTCCGGAAATCCCGGGGATTTCCTTTCTGATGTCCAACAATCAAAGCAGATCAAGCTAAATGATATTTTTTGGGAAACGGTTTACAATAAATTGATCTTCGGGTTATTGATGAAACAAAGCGGCATCCCCACACCTGAGATTAAGGGCATAATCCGCAAGGGGGTATTCCACACCCTTGCGGACGGCAAGGCTTTACCGCCTCTTCAATTCATAAGCTTTCTCAATGCTGGCTTTGAGCCGCTGGTCATCAAACCCATTTTGGGCACCCATGGACGGGGCATCTACATACTCAGCACCGACAATCAGAGTAAAAAGCTTAACGGCGAGGGCATATCCGGGGTCAGTTTATCTGAATTCATAAGTGGGCTGCACAACCATTTGGTTTGCGACTTTGTCAGACAAAGTGAATACGCCGCTGGTTTATACCCGGACACCCCCAATACCATCCGTATAGTTACTTTATGGGATGTTGATAAGTCACAACCATTTATCGCCAAGGCTATCCAGCGGATAGGGACCTCCCGCTCATACCCGGTTGATAATTTCATGGCTGGCAAGGGGGGGCTGAGCGCCCCCATTGATCTTGCCCGTGGTGTGCTGGGGTTGGCGGCAAATTCTGGGTCAGACGGCAAGGTCATGCGGCACAAAAAACATCCGGAAACCCAAACGGATATATTTGGCCAAACCGTGCCGGCATGGCCGGAGATTTGCGATAGGATTATCTCCTATGCCTCAAAATTGTGTTTTGCCCCCTGCATTGCCTGGGATCTGTTGCCGACTGCTGAAGGCTTTTCCATCATTGAGGGCAACCCAATCCCGGGCATGTCGGCGATGCAGATACACGGCCCGATGCTCACCGACCCAAGGGTGCGCAAATTCTATGAGTATTATGGGGTTATAACCAAAAGGCGTTTATGAACATTCGATCTACACCATATATTGGGTCCTTTCGGGACTTGGGGCGTTTTCAGGATCACAGATTTACCAACCCTTTTCCAGCTTTGGGCAGTCCTCACACGCCAATGCCATGGAATAGCAGTTATCCAATGCACAGCGGACTTTTTTACCCATCAAGGCTAAAGCCACTCGTGAAAGCCGCTGACTGTGTCTTCCCTTGATCAAAACCACATCTTTCGCTTGGAGTTCGTTGCCAAGCTGGCCAACGGCTTGATGTAAACCATCCCGGCAATATATGAGGTTTTCCTGGTCGAATCCGGCGCTGTGCAGTCCGGACTTAAGATCACGGTAATTTGTGCCGAAATAAAACACCTTGTAGGCCAGGGGGCCGATCAGCGCGCCCAACTCTTTATATTTGGGCCGTTGGGGATTTTGAACCTCACTGATATTGCCGATGACCACGAACCGTCGCCTGGCCGGAACCAGGGCGAAAAATGCGAGACTCGCCTTAATGGTTTCAAAATGTGATTTATAGTCGTCCCGGATCAGCCAGGCGCCGTTTTGGAGCCTTACGGGCTGCATCCGGTTGGACAAAGGCATCAATCGGGAAAGGTTTTCAAGCACTTGTTCAAGCTGTAAGCCCTCATTCAACCCCACCGCAATTGCAGCCAGGCAGGAATAAACCTGGTGTTTGCCAAACAGGGGAACACCCACTTGATGGGATTCATTTTTGGTGCGGACAACAAATAGGCTGCCGTGAGGCCAGTTAACGCGGTAATGGCTGGCCTGAAAATCGTTATGCTCCCCGAATCCCACCTTGATTACCTTTGCATTTGTATGGGACGCCATCCAGCTCACATTGGCATCATCGCCATTGAGCACCGCCAAACCTTTTTGGGGCAACGCCTTGACCAATTGCACTTTGGCATCCCGTACGTCCCTCAAATTGGAATAGCGGGCATTGTGTTCCGAACCTACGCAAGTAACGACCGCCACATGAGGCTTGAGCACTTGGGCTTGGGCGGCCATCTGCCCCTGTCCCGCTCCCACTTCCATGACCAACCTGTTCCGCCCCCAGGGCGCCGTTAACATTTTCAGCGCCAGTGCGCCGGTATTGTTGCGGTATATTGAAGACCAGCAGCCTCCCATCGCTTCTGAAATGACATAGGTGGTGGTAGTTTTGCCGAAAGAACCCGTCACTGCGATTAAACGGGAATTCTTGAGCGCCCAGCGGCGGTGTAACCAGGCTAATGGCCTGACGATCGGCCAGGCCTTGTCTTGAAGTGTCACTTTCAGGATGCTGCGTCCGGGTTCCGATCGCAACAAGACGGGGATATCCTTCCACTGGTAACCCATATAGTTCAACCTTTGCCAAAGCTGGGGTGTATTTTGTTGATGCCTGCCTGATCCATGAAAACATTTCATGCAATAGCCTGACTAATTTGGGCTGATTGCCGGACTGAAGCATATATTAAGGTAAACTTACCGGTATTAAAAGCCGCCTGAACTCACTATTTTTTTTTGAGCTCCTGCTTAACATAAAATCAAGCAATGATAGCCGCTTAAGCCGAAAATTTTTACCGGTGGCAGTACATAAGAACGGTTTTATCATTCTTGATTCTCGCGGCATTAAAAGACTCAAAACCTGGAGACGCATTATTTGAAATCATGCAATCAAAAACTTTTATCTTGGCTTTAGTCTATTGGTTAAGCCAGGAAATCCAGGTTTATTGATGCAGGATGAAAGGTGAATTCATTAATTGGCGGCAGCGGCACATAATTCCTTTCAATCCTGTAAAACAAATTGATATCAGATCAAACGCATACATTTACCCCTTCTTATTCATAAAAGCCGGCCTCTAAGTGGTGGCCGACAAGTCTTTTATTTGTTAAAACAGTGCCATAGCTTATGCACCCTTCATTGTAAGGAGTCACGCTATGGGTGAAGCCGCAACCCTGCCCCTTTTCCGTCCCACCTTCAACAAGTCCGTCTCCATAGAGGCCCGCGAGGAGAGGCTCAGCAACGAAGCCGGAGCGGTGGCTTTGCGGGAGATCATGCAGCGCCTGGGCATAACCAGGTGGCTGCTGGGACGGATAAGCGATTCCCGGGATCAGTCCTACGTCAAGCACGGCATGGAGTCCCTGCTGCGGACCATGATCCTTCTTTTTGCCCAAGGCTGGAGGGATCAGGATGACGCTGACGCCCTGCGGCATGACCCGGTGCTTAGGGTTTGCGCATCTTCGCAAAGAGGTTTGTCCATGCTGGGCGACAAGCAGGGCCAGTTGGCTTCGCAGCCGACCCTTTCAAGAGTTTTGGCTATCCTGGGCCATATCCAGAACCGGCTGGTTTTGCGCGAGGGGCTCTGCCAAATGACTGGCCGGCGTCTGCGGGCCATGCGCAAGGGCCACCGCCTGCGTCAGGCCATCCTGGGCATAGACTCTTTGCCCATCAAGGTACATGGTCACCAGCCCGGATCAGAGTACAACGGCCATTACCACCATCGGGTCTATCATCCCATCATCGCCACCCTGGGTGGCCAGGGCGACATCTTGGACTTGTGTCTGCGCGAGGGCAATGTGCACACCGCCCAGAGCTCCCTGGAATTCATCCTGCCCCTTCTGGATGAAGTGCAGCGTCTGGTCATAGTAACACCAGGTGACTTCAAAGTGACAGATGTTGACACCGAACTAGGGATAGTGACACCAAGTGACAAAAATAACCGAACCAAGATTCTGACCCGGCTGGTTGATGATGGGATTATTGAGCGAGGTCAGAAAAGAGGCCACTTCCGGGTTATCGACCAGTCAGAGGAAATCATTGATTGGGAAAGTGCTTCGACCTACGCAAGTATGGATTCGCCAATATGGCCTCCTCGGTCAAGCTCGACATCCTCGGGACCATCAAGTTTCACGTGGTTCCTCTTGTAACACCGAAAAGCGGCTCGAAGAGTTCCTCCTCTCGGCAACGGGCCCCGCCTTCCAAATGACCGGTCCTGTCTCTCCCTGGTCCAGATCTAGCGGCTTGGCTGGCGGTAATCACCTCAAGTTCCGCTCAACGGTGTTCTAAAGCCACAGAAACGGCGATCTCTGGCTGATCCATACCAGATTGGCTATGTTAAAGGGAGATCGTGGCTTGTATGACAGAAAAAGGTCACTGGGCCGGTTGGCAGTCAGAAGGGCCGAATGGGCGATGAGATGACAAAAACTCATGGCGGGGCGAGGTGTCAAATTGATTGGATGCTGCATCTGTCTACTGCATCACTGGGGGTTTCTCAGACCCCAGCCCTCCTTTAGCACCCGCCAAATGATCGCCCGGGTCTCTTCAAGCGCTTCAGGGTTCGGTTCCATTGTGAACGTGATTGAGGTCCCGGGAATATTGGCACTGCCAGCAACTCTGTCATCAAAGCCGTGATGAGCGCCCTTCAGTTCATGGAATTCGACATTGTCATAGTAATACGCGGTACCCTGGCAGGCATAAAAAAACCCCCCGGGGCCCTTGCCAGACTGGTCCAGTTCACCATAAAAAATATGGATCTTGGTTGAATCCTCATGATCGATGGCACAAGTATGGGTCCCTCCGCCGCCCGGGTACAAAGCGAAGACGAAATCGGGCACTGCCCGCTTTCCTCCGAAAACGCCGCCGGCCATGAGCACTTGCCGCCCGCCTCGCGAAAAACCCATCAGAGCAATACGGCTGGTATCGATCCGGGGGTAGTCCTTCAGAAAATCCCAGGCGATGGCCCCGTCTGCGGTATAGTCATCCAAGCCCCACAGGGTAGCACGGCGTCGTATCCCTGAGTTATTCACCACAGCCGAAGCAACGCCTCGCTTTTCGAACCAGCGGGCCCACCTGTACGCCCGTCGGTCGCCCCCACCGGTGCCCTGGTAAAAAATGACCACGGGATACTTCCCGGGTCCCTCGGGGATAATGATACCCAGGTACTTTTTGACCCGGGCAGGATCAGGGCCAACTTCGGCGCAAGTGGCCATGCCCATCGCCGTAATTGCCGTTAACATAGCCATGACTAGGCGACGTTTTGAAAGTTTGGTTCCAACAAGCATTTGAGGTGCCTCCTTTTGAGCGCATAGCCTCTGTGTCTGCCAATTGGGGTCAATGCTATTTCAACCAGCGCCCTTTAAAGAAATGCCGATCGATTCGCCCGCAAAGTTCTTTTCCTTATAGGATTATTGTGCCCCGCCCTTCACAAAGGCGCAAGAATAAGGATAAATCCAAATACGGCGGCTTTGTGAATGTAGAAGTCAAGCGTTTGAGACAGCCGATAGCCAAACCCCAGAAGAAGCTAATCACACAATGCTGTGCATTTCGTGCACGTAACCGACTAATATATCCCGCCACCTTCATCCTCTTGACGCGCATAAGGGACAGTGGCACCCGCCGTGCCATCGCCCACAAATGGCGGCCTTTTAGGATTTTCACGCTGAGGGTGGGAACCAACGATATAGGAACATGGCCCCTCCCCCCCATGCCTTTTTTACCCCGCCCGGTGGGCATCAATATAATTAATTTGTCTGTCACATAAGCATCAAAGCTATCAATACATTAATACTCAACACGTATCCCCGCCTTCAGTTCAGACAATAGACACCGCAGACCCACCCCATATTGAGGTAGCAAGTGATCGTGGCTTACAGGGCAAGTGGCTGGGCCTGGTTTTTTGTTAGCTTGATTCATGGGGGTGGTAGAGGCAAGATCGATAAAAGGTGGATTGCGTGCGAAATTGATCCGCGTGCTTCTCACGCGCTTCCCAGCAAGAAAAAACCACCAACGCCATTTGACGTAAGTGGTTGATTTTACTGGTGCCGAGGGACGGAGTTGAACCGCCGACACGCGGATTTTCAGTCCGCTGCTCTACCAACTGAGCTACCTCGGCATGTCAGGATCTTCGGCAAGGGCGCGGTCTTTGCCAGCTTTGCCTTTTATCCGTAAACGCCGTGATTCTACCAGAGGATTATCATCATGCAAGCAATTTATTGCTGCTGCGGGGCATGTCCTGAAAATGGTCCGCTCATGACTGGTAAACGACCGGCGGCCTTCTACGGCGATATGAATCTCAGCCTTTGGCATGGGCGCTGAAAAGGCCCGGAGCGGATTTCGGAGGTTCTGCCTCAGTTGGGTTTTGATGCTTACGGTTTTGCTGCGGCCGGTTTAAAGACGCTGCCAATCGGAACCATTGGGGCATAACCATTGACTCGTTGGAAGCAGGGGGCAAAACAACCTGCAGGCTGGTTCTGGGCTCAACGGCCTTGGCTTGTATAGTTTTATCCCGGTGCGTCCATATCGGGTGCATAATTATTATGCGGCTAGGCGGAACGCCCTGGTCCGGTCTATGCAAAATAGTTCAATGATTATAAGTGAGTAACTAATATACCCCCTGACAGTACGTTTTTTGGCGTTTATTTTGCATCACCCCGGTTTGATGATTATTAGTAATGACCATGCCGGTTTCCGGGTTAACGGGATGGGCTGGGCATAGCAGACATCAGGTCCCGGATTACAGGGCAGATTGGTGAAAGCTTCGGACCGGGAGCCCGCCCTGATGGCGGCTGGGTTGAAAAACCGCCGGGCAGTAACAAGATAGCGGTTAAAATGCAGGCATTTGAGCAGGGCATTGAGCGGAAGCAACAGCACGGTTAATAAAGATCAAGCGGCACGGTTTTGTGATCTTGAGGAGATGAAGATAAGATGAGCGCTGAACCAAAAATCAACATATTCGGCAAAATAGTGAGGGTTTTCATTGCGCTGGCCTTTTTGGCCGGGGGGGGCTTGGCCTATGCTTATTTGAAAAACTCCGCCCCGAAGGTCAGACGCCAGCAGCCTAAACCGATGCCCACTGTGGTTAATGTTATCAAGGCGGCCCCCAGCAGCACCAAGGCGGTTATCTCCGGCATGGGCACCGTGATCGCCGCCAGGCAGATAACCCTGGAATCCCGGGTGGCCGGTGAGGTGATCCAGATTTCCCCCAACCTGACTCCGGGCGGCAAGGTGAAAAAGGGTGAAGTGCTTTTAAGGCTCGATCCGGCCGACTATGAGGTGGAGGTTCAAAAGGCCCAAAGCAGCCTGGACAAAGCCAGAGCCGACTATGATATAGAGGTGGGTTATCAGCAGGTGGCCAAAGATGAGCTGAGGCTGATGACCAAATCCTCCAAGATGCCTATTGATAATACTGCCCTGGCTTTGCGCAAACCGCAGCTCAATAAGGAAAAGGCCAATGTGGCCAGCGCCGAAGCCGATCTGAAAAAAGCCCTTCTGAATCTTTCCCGCACAGTGATAAAGGCTCCGTTCAACGCATTGATAATAGAGAGGGATGTAAACCTGGGCTCCCAGGTCGGCGGCCAGGAAAAACTGGCGACCCTGGTCGGCACAGATGAATACTGGATAGAAGCAGCGCTTCCCTTGGACAAGCTGCCCAGATTGAATGGATCGGGCGGAGGCGGCGCGGCGGTCAAGGTCAGTTCCCATTCGGGCGGCCATGCCTGGCAAGGCCGCACCTTGCGCCTAAGCGGGACCCTGAATGAAAACAGCCGCATGGCCAAAATACTGATTGCGGTGCCCGATCCCTTTGCCCTGCACAGTGAAAAAGCCGGAAGGCCGCTTATCCTGGGCGATTATGTTTCGGTGGAGATTCAAGGCGGTGAAATCAATGATGCCATCGAGCTGCCGCGCTCGGCCTTAAGGGACAATAATTCGGTATGGTTGCTCAATAAGGCCCAGCTTGAGATCCGCAAAGTTGACCTGGCCTGGAAGGAAAAGGAAAGGGTGTTCATAGACAGCGGCTTGCACGCCGGTGACAAGGTGATAACCTCGGAGCTTTCCGCCCCGGTAGAGGGCATGCGCCTGGTTTCGTCCGAGATGGCCAAAAAGATGATGAATGCCAAATCGGGCTCAAAGACCGCCGCCGGACCCGGTATGGCCCAGGCGGGCGGGGCCGGCATGGGGAGCGGCAGCCCAAAACAGGGAAAGAAAAAGGCCGGCATGAAACAGGCCCAGGGCAAGGTTCCTGACCCGGCGAAGTCTGGGGGGCAGCAATAATGAACCCCTCCAGCCAAATGGATTCCGGCGGGGGCTCCATCAGGTGGATGGCCGGCAACTCTGTAGCCTCCAACCTGTTAATGCTGGTCCTGCTGATCGGCGGCCTTATTGTGGGCCTGAATATCAAGCAAGAGCACCTGCCTCCCTTTACCATAGATTCAGTCGTGGTCTCGGTGTCTTTACCGGGCGCCAGCCCGGAAGAGGTGGAAAACGGGGTAATCCTGGCCATAGAAGAAGCGGTGCAGGGGCTGGAAGGCGTGGATGAAATACGCTCCACGGCGGATGAGGGCTCGGCTACCGTGACCATCGATGCGCTGGACGGGGCCGACGTCACCCAGCTTTGGCAGGAAGTAAAAGGCGAGGTGGACCGCATCACCACTTTTCCCGAAGAGGCCAGGGAGCCCCGGGTCAACATTATCAGCCGCAAGCGCAGCGTGCTTACCCTGGCGCTTTATGGAAAGGCCAGTGAACGGGCTTTGCGGGAAACCGCCGAAAAGGTGCGGGATGAATTACTGGAGGCGCCCGGGATTACCCAGGTCGATATGACCGGGGTGCGGGATTACGAGATTCATATAGAGATATCTCAAGCCATGCTGCGCCGCTATGGCCTGACCTTGCAAAAGGTGGCCAAGGTGGTGGGTCAGGCCTCCGTGGATATGGGCGGGGGCAGTCTGCGCACCAAAGGCGGGGAAATTCTGGTCAGGGTGAAAGACCGGCGGGAGTATGCCCAGGAATTTGCAAATTTGCCGGTTTATACTGGGCAAGACGGCAGCCGGGTGCTTTTGGGCGACGTGGCGAAGGTTTCGGAAGGATTCGAGGATTCCCAATCCTGGGCCTCATATAACGGCCTGCGGGCGATCCAGATAGAGGTTTACCGCGTGGGCGACCAGACCCCCATACAAGTGGCCGCAACCGGAACCAAGGTTATTGAGCGAATAAACGAGTCTCTGCCAGAAGGCCTGAATCTGACCATACGATTGAACCGCGCCAGGGTTTTCAAAGAAAGGGCTGAATTACTGCTCAACAACGCCTATATGGGGCTGGGCCTGGTGTTTTTGTTTCTGGCATTGTTTTTGGAAATCCGCCTGGCCTTCTGGGTGAGCCTGGGCATCCCCATATCATTTTTGGGATCGTTCCTGTTGCTCGGCCCTACGGAATTTTCCATCAACATGATTACCATGTTCGCCTTCATAGTCACCTTGGGCATCGTGGTGGATGACGCTATTGTGGTGGGCGAAAACATTTATTACCACCGCCAGCAGGGGAAAAAGTTTCTTGAGGCCGCTGTTTTGGGGGCCAGGGAAGTGGCCATGCCGGTCATTTTCAGCGTGCTGACCAACATGGTGGCTTTTATGCCCTTGATGTTCGTGCCGGGTATGATGGGCAAAATGTTCGGTTTTCTGCCCATGGTTATAATCGCGGTCTTTTTGATCTCTCTGATTGAGAGTTTGTTGATCCTTCCCGCCCACTTGGGGCATGGCAGCGGTAGGGAACTTTTCTGGCCCCTGTCCATCTTGGGACGCTGGCAGGCCGCCTTCAGCCGCGGATTCGTGCGTTTCGTGAAAGGGGTTTACGGGCCCATTTTGCGCTGGACTCTGAATTGGCGCTATGTGGTGCTCAGCATGGGCGTCGCCCTGCTTATGGTAACGGCGGGCTACAGCACTTCAGGGCGCATGGGCATGGAGCTGTTTCCCAAGGTGGAGTCGGATTACGCATACTGCGAGGCCACCCTGCCTTACGGCGCGTCTGAACAGACTGTTGCCGCGGTGGAGCAGCGCCTGGTGCGGGCGGCCCGGAAGACGGTGGAAGAAAACGGAGGCTCCAAACTGGCGGAGGGCATCTTTTCGCGGGTCAGCGCTAATGTCATCACCACCCGGCTTTATCTGGTCGCCGCCGATAAGCGCCCCATGAGCACAACAGAAGTCACCCAGATTTGGCGCAAAAACACTGGCGCCATTCCCGGGATTGACAATATCACTTTCCAATCCGACCGGGGAGGACCGGGAGCGGGCAAGGCTCTGACCATACAGCTCAGCCACCGGGACAAGGATGTGCTGGAAAGGGCGGGACGCCAGCTGGCCGCCCGCCTGCAGGAATTCCCCATGGTGAGTGACATTGACGACGGTACGGCCAGGGGCAAGCGCCAAGTGGACATGAAGCTTCTTCCGGTCGGCGAGCGCATGGGGCTCACTTCCCAGGAAGTGGCCGCGCAGGTCCGCAGCGCTTTCTATGGCGCAGAAGCCGTAAAGCAGCAGCGCGGGCGCAATGAAGTTACGGTCAGGGTGCGTTTACCCGAATCAGAGCGGGCCACCGAGGCCACCCTGGAAGACCTGGTGCTTTTGGCGCCGCAAGGCGAAATACTCCTGCGCGAAGCGGTTGAATTGATCCCGGGACGGGCTTTCACCACCATCAACCGCACCGACGGACGCCGGGTGATATCGGTTACGGCCGATGTGCGGCCCCGCTCCCAGGCCGAGAACGTGCTCAAGTCCGCAAAAAAGGACATGCTTCCCCAACTGGTGGCTGACAACCCGGGCCTTACCTATGGCTTCAAGGGCCGCCAAGCCGATATAAAGGAAAGCTTGGACGCCTTATATAAAGGCTTGCTCATGGCCCTTTTGTGTATCTACGCCATGCTGGCCATTCCCTTCAAGAGCTATTTTCAGCCCATCATCATCATGTTCAGCATTCCGTTCGGCATAATCGGCGCTGTGGTGGGGCACGTCGTCATGGGTTATTCTTTGTCGGTCATGAGCCTTTTTGGCGTGGTGGCTCTTTCCGGGGTGGTGGTGAACGATTCCTTGGTGATGATAGATTTCGCCAACCGCAGAAAACGCGGCGGCATGCCGCCTGGGCAGGCCATATGGGAATCCGGCATACAAAGGTTCCGGCCTATCCTGCTTACCACCTTGACCACCTGCGGCGGGCTGGCCCCCATGATCCTGGAGACTTCGCGCCAGGCCAGGTTCCTGATCCCCATGGCCATAAGCCTGGGCTTTGGCATCCTGTTCGCCACCTTCATCACTTTGATGATGGTGCCTGCCCTGTATATGGTGCTGGAGGATGTCGGCGCAGCGCTGAGGAGGCTCTTCGGCAGAACCGGGGATGCGCCGCAGTACGTTCATCAGTCAGAAAAGATGATAGCCGCGGGCCATAACCGGGAAAAGACCGGAGCGCCAAAACATGACGGGCTGACTGTCTGACCGTACAGCCTGAATGATTCAAACAGTTTAATGCAGCGGCTGGCTCTAAAGGGCCGGCCGCTGCCGCTTTGGGTGCCCGGGCAGTGCGCAGGGACGCCTTTGGCCAGACTATTGATCTGTTTGTTTAAAAAAGCGCTGTACTAGCCGGCCTAAAGGAGCTATTGCAGAATTGACGAAACAATTGCTTGCAGCTCAAACCATTTTGACGGGAGTTCTTTAATGAACATGACCAATGAACCTGATCTGGTAATCCGCAACTGCTCCATTATCGACGGTTCGGGCGCTGCCGCCTTTTCCGGGGAAGTGGCGATTGATAACGGGGTCATCGTAGGGGCCGGTCCTGAATTGGGGCTGAATCCCTTATCGGAGATCGATGCCGGGGGCGCGGTGGTGTGTCCCGGATTCATAGACGTTCACACCCACGACGATCTTTATTTGCTTTTCAACCCCCAAGGCCACGCCAAGGTGCGCCAGGGAATAACCACTTCCGTGATCGGCCACTGCGGCATATCACCGGCCCCGGGGGTGCCCGGGCATTGGCCGGAGCTTGAAAGCTGCCTCAGCCTTTTGGGTGCGAGGCATTTTGAGCAAGGCGTTTTGAAACCCATGGGATTCGCCGGGTTTCTGGACATGCTGGAAAAGGCCCGGCCTGGCATCAATATCGCTTCCTTGGTGGGGCATACCACCATCCGCCTGGCGGCAATGGGTTCGGTGAACCGGGCGGCGACCCAAGATGAAATTAAACACATGCAACAGCTGGTACGCCAGGCCATGCTGGAGGGGGCCTATGGCATATCCACCGGGCTGATCTATCCGCCGGGATCATATGCCCAGACCGATGAGCTGGTGGGGCTGGCCCGGGAGGCCGCAAGCCTGGGCGGGTTGTATTCCACTCACCTGCGCAACGAGGCCAGCGGGGTTGAAACCGCATTGCAGGAGGCCTTGGACATAGGACGGCAGGCAGGCGTCAGGGTGCAGATATCGCATCATAAAGTGGGCGGAAAACCCAACTGGGGGCGCAGCCGGGCTACCTTGGAGATGATTGAGAAAGCCAGGGCCCAAGGCATGGAAGTGACCGCGGATCAATATCCCTATACTGCGGGCAGCACCTATCTGGCCGCAACCCTGCCGCCGGATATCCAGGAGGGCGGCGCGGGATATTACTGCGCAAAACTTAAGGAGCCCGGATTCAGGGCCGAGGTGATACGGCGCATACAAACCCAGAGCGGACCGGAGTGGGAAAACTATGTCTTGTCTCTGGGGTTTGAGGGCATTGTGGTGGCCAGTTCACCCACCCGCCCGGAATGCGCGGGCCTCTCCATCGCCCAGATAGCCGAATTGGATGGAGCCGATCCCATGGATGCGCTGCTTGATCTGCTGATCGCTGACCATGCCGCCACCGGGGCCATATACCACAGCATGAATGAAGATGATGTGACCCGGATCATGACCCGGCCCTATGTCATGGTGGGCTCTGATGGAATACCGGCCTTTTCGGAGAACGACAAGGTCCATCCCCGTTTCTACAGCTCCTTTCCCCGGGTGCTGGGTCACTATGTGAGGCAGAAAGGTATTCTTTCATTGGAGGATGCGGTGCGCAAGATGACCTCTTTGAGCGCCTCCACCTTTGGCCTTAAAGGCAAAGGCTTTATCCGTCCCGGCATGGATGCGGATTTGGTGATCTTCGACCCCGAAGCGGTGGCGGGCCCGGGCAGCTTCAGCGATCCGGCCAAAGAGCCCGAGGGAATTCATATGGTGATGGTGGGCGGACGGGTGGCCGTGGATAAGGGGAGGGTGACGGGGCGCGCCCGGGGCAAGATCCTACGCAGGGGTACGAATTGATACGTATTAATCAGTTTGTGAGGGGACGTTCGTCATACAGTTAATCCTATTCAGGGGGAAACGGCGATTTGGTTTTGTTAAATTTTTTCTGTCGAGTAATTTTTTCATAACTGGTCAGACCAGCTTGCAATTCATTTTGAGAAAAATTTCTCACGAATTTACGCCAGTTAAATCCAAACCAATTTAGTTAAGATAAGTAAGTAGTTATCTCATCTATTTGATAACATAAGATTTTTATGCCTTGGTCATATATAAATATATGAAGTTGAATGAAGGGGGCAGGTGGTTTGCAAAGGAGGAGCAGGCGGGGGTTTGGTCGAATAAAAATGCTTGATTCTGAAAATTGCAAAAACTAGGATGAACAAATGAATACGTTGCCCCCGTTCCTGTCGCGTTTACAGTGAAAGACTCATATGCCCGAATATATGCAGCATGTAATAGGTATTGCCCTGTTGGCCGCGGTTTATTATCTGACTAGAAAAGGCGTGGCCATAAAAATGCGGGGGGGAACCGAACAGGTTCTGCAAGATCTTAGAACCAGCCAGTCTACAGACGTATATTCAGCGGTCCATCTGAGCTATTCAAAAACTGATTGGTACAAATTCGGGCTTAGAGATTACAAGCGCAAAGCCCTGCAATCCCTGGTTGTGGCCGGGGTAGTGGGGAAGACTGAGTCGGATAAGTATTACTTAATTATGGATCCAGCTTGCGGAAAGGGGGTGGATGCGGAGTAGGAAGTGATTGGTCAGGTTATTGGATTAAACAAGCCACAACTTGCGGCCATATTAACTTTAGGAGGTAGTAAATGAGGAAGATATCGATTCTTTTGCTTGCCCTGGTGCTGGCATTCACCTTCGCCTTTGCTATTTATGTAAACCAGGCAACGGCGGCCAAAAAGAAATACGGTCAGATCGCCGAAGATCAGCGCCACAAAGCCTGGAAAAAAATCAAATGGAAAACCTCCAATAAGAAATACCGCTGGCGCATGAGCGATACCTGGGGCGGCCTTCTAAACCATGACGCGGTAGTTCACTTCTGCGACTCCGTCCGCGCGACTTCCGGCGGCCGTTTGGACATCAAGCCCATGACCACGGGTTCGGTGGTAGGGGCTTTTGAGCTGTTCGACGCTGTATCCAAGGGCTCCTTGGATGCCGGCCACTCCTGGCCGGGATATTGGAAGGGCAAAAACGAGGCCTTCGTGCTGTATGCCTCGGTGCCTTTCTCCATGGACCAAGAGACCTACTCCATCTGGTATTGGCAGGGCGAGGGCAAGCCCCTGATGGACGAGCTTTACGGCAGATACGGCCTGAAGCCCTTCCTGTGTGGCAATGCCGGTCAGGAACTGGGTCTGTACTCCAAAAAGGCACGTAGTAAATTTGAAGACTTCAAGGGCATCAAGGTCCGTACCCCCGGCTGGTTCATGGACATCCTGAACCGCATCGGCGTCAACGCCACCGCCATCCCCGGCTCCGAAGTATACCTGGCCCTGGAGCGCGGCATTGTGGACGCGGCCGAGTTCTCCAGCCCGGCCATCACCTACGGCATGGGCTTCCACGAGATCTGCAAGTTCGTGATCGAGCCCGGCGTGCACCAGCCTTCCGCCCAAATGGACCTGTTCATCAACATGAAAAAGTGGAATGAGCTTCCCCAGGATCTCAAGGCCATCGTGGAGATCTGCTCGGCTGAAACCGACCAGTGGTTCTACACCTACAATGAAATGGCCAACTCCAAGGCCATTGAACTGCTGAAAAAAGCCGGCGTGACCTTCGTGAAGATGGACGCTGAAACCAAAAACGCATTCCGCAAAACCACCGAAGCCTACCTGCAGGAACTCAAGGCTAAATACCCCGATGTGAAAAAGATCTTGGGCTCCCAGGAAGAATTCATCAAGTACCATGCGGCTTGGAAAGATCTTCGTTCCGGAGTCTCCGTGTGGCCGGCCGAAGACTACCTCAAGGGCAAACACTTCCAATAAACATTTCCCTGCCCGGGACCTCTTTTGGGGTCCCGGGTTTTGTGCTTTTAGCTGGATTTAAAGGGGATTATCCATGACTGTAATAGACAAACTTAGCATCGGTGTGGGGAAGGTGGCTTCATTTTTGATTATCCCCATGATCGGGGTGACTCTCTATGAGGTCTTCATGCGCCGCGTGCTAAACATGCCTACCACATGGGCTTTTGACATGACAACCTGGATCTATGGCTCCCACTTCATGCTGGGCCTGGCTTGGGTTATGTACCACCGGTCCCATGTGCGCATCGACATAATCATCAACTTGTTTCCCAAGACATTCCGCGACGCAGTGAATGTGTTAACGTTCCTGGTTCTGTTCGTGCCCTATCTCATTGGCTTGACTTATGGCGGAATAGAATTTGCGTCCGATTCCTGGGCGATCTGGGAAAAAGGTCAAAATGCCTGGGGAACCACAAACTGGCCGCCGCCTTTATATCCCATAAAAACAGTCATCCCCGTTGCCGCATTCTTGCTGCTTTTGCAGGGAATTATGAACTTTATTAAGGATATTGGCAAGATGGGAGGTTCGGGCAAATGAGTGCTGAATGGATTTCCATCTTGATGTTCGGATCGCTGTTTACCGCGATTTTCCTGGGGCATCCGTTGGCCTTTTCATTGGGTGGCCTGGCCACCTTGTTCGGGCTGTTATTTTGGGGCGGAGATGTCTCCTCCATCCTTCAGATATTTTCCAACACCACCATGAGGGTGATGAGCGACTATGTTCTGGTGGCGGTGCCCCTCTTCATATTCATGGCTCAGATGCTTGACTCGTCAGGCGTGGCCGAAAGCCTGTTCCAGGCCCTGTATGTGGTCCTGGGCCCCATTCGGGGAGGGCTGGCTCTGGCCGTTATCATCGTCTGCACCATCTTCGCCGCCTCGGCCGGCGTGGTTGGCGCCACGGAGGTGGCTGTCGGGCTCCTTGCCGCGCCTGCATTGATGAAACGAGGCTATGACATCCCACTCACCGCCGGCTCTATTTGCGCCGGCGGCACCCTGGGCATCATCATTCCGCCTTCCATCATGCTGGTCTTCTACGGTTCTTTGTCCAACCTTTCGGTGGGCCAGCTCTTTACGGCCGCCATGGCGCCGGGGCTGCTTCTGGCCGGGCTCTATATGGTTTTTATCGCTGTGCGGTGCGGAGTAAATCCCAAGCTGGGACCGCCTATGCCGGTGGAAGAGCGCACTCACACTCTGCAGCAAAAGGTGCAGATGGTCCTGGTGGGCCTGGTGCCTCCGGTGTTTTTAATCATCATCGTGCTGGGCTCCATCCTCTTCGCCATAGCCACCCCCACCGAGGCTGCGGGCATCGGCTGCGGCGGATCGATCATTCTGGCTTTGTTCTACAAAAAGCTCACCTGGCAGTCCGTGATCAGCGCCTGCTACGCAACCATGCGCACCACAGCCATGATCATGGCTCTGGCCCTTGGCGGCAACGCCTTCCAGTCCATCTTCATGGGACTTGGCGGCGGAGACGTGATCAGCGAAATTCTGCTCACCTTGGAGGTGAGTCCGTTTGTGATTCTCTACATTATGATGGGATGCGTCTTCATTCTGGGCATGTTCATTGACTGGATCGGCATCCTTTTAATCGTGGTGCCTATCTTCATGCCCATTGCCGTGGATCTGGAATTCCATCCCATCTGGTTCGCAACCCTTATCTGCGTGAACCTGCAGATGGCTTTTCTCACCCCGCCATTTGGATACTCCATGTTCTATCTCAAGGGCATTGCGCCCAAGGAAATGACCATGATCCATATCTATAAAGGCGTGGTGCCCTTCATCTGTCTGCAGTGGATTGCGCTCATACTCTGCGTTACTTTCCCGGACTTCGTGCTGTGGATTCCGCGGATGCTGTTTGGCGTAAGCGCAGTAGGCTGACCCAAGGAGAAATTCAAGCATGCAGGCAGATCAGATAACTACTGCAAGCGTGATAGGAGCCGGCACCATGGGCGCCGGCTTCGGCCTTGCATTCGGCCTGGCGGGCATAGAGGCCCGGCTGTATGACATAAACCCCGCCCAGTTTGAGGTGGCCCAAAAGCGTATCGACAACACCTTGGGGCTCATGGTGCAGGAGGGCTATGCCAGCCGTGAACAGGCCGAAAAGGCCAAAAGCCTCATCAGCACCCATACCGGGCTGGAATCCGCGCTGGACGGAACCGAATTCGTGCTGGAGGCGGTGCCGGAAAACCTGGAACTGAAACAGAAGCTTTTTCCCAAACTGGAAGAGCTGAGCGGCCCGGACTCCATTTTGGCCAGCAATTCCTCGGCCCTTTCCATCAGCGCCATTGCCCAAGGCTGCAAGAGGCAGGAGCTGATCTGCGGAATGCATTGGTTCAATCCGCCGGAGCTGGTGCCCTTGGTGGAGGTGATCAAGGGTGAGCGCACCGCCGATTCAACCGCGGATCTGGTGTATGACCTCATCCTGCGCCTGGACCATGTGCCCATCAGGGTGAAGAAGGAAGCCGCCGGATTCATAGGCAACCGCATGCAGCTTGCCCTGTTCAGGGAGGCCATGCATATTCTGGAAGAGGGCATCGGCGATCCGGAGGATATCGACCGGGCCGTTAAATACGGTTTGGGATTCCGCTGGTCATTTCTGGGACCCCTGGAAACCGCCGACTTGGGCGGGCTTGATGTGTGGCACGCGGTGGCGTCCTACCTGTTTCCCCGCATCTCCAATACCAAGGCCGCGCCCGCGGCCCTGTCCGGTCTGGTGGAAAAGGGCGAACTGGGAGTAAAGACCGGCAGCGGTTTTTACGACTATTCCAAGGGGGCCGGCCAAACCTCGGTGGAACAGCGCGACCTGTTCTTCCTCAGGCAGCAACAGCTTGTAAAGCAGGTGAAAGGCGGCTGATAAACCATAGCCGGGTGTAGAAAAACTGCTCTTTTGGCCCAAATACGGCGTTGTCCGCGATTTTCGAATGCTCATATATTGCTGTATATACTACGCTTCTCAAATTGCGTCCGCCTTGTCTTTGAACCAAAATATTGTTTTGAGAGCACCCTGACAGGTCAAATCATGATGGGGACCCGAGGTTCAATGCGGCTTCGGGCTCCCTTCTTTTTTGCATGGCCCCGGGCTGCATGCGGCTGCGGCCGGGGCGGACAGGGCCGGGGCGTCATCTGGGGAGCTTGCGGAAGTCTTTGGGCACCTCGAAGTATTCCGGTTTTTGGGGGCCTACTTTAATCTCGCTGAATTCGGTGGCCACCGCGCTGTCCGGGCCTTTGTAGATGATCCTGACCGGATAGTCCAGTTCGGGGCTGAACCATTCCATGATTTTGCCCCGTTTTTCATCGCGGTATTTATAATAAACCTTGTCGCACAGGTATCCGTTCACCTTCTCTTTGCCCATGTCCAGTCTTTGCACCAGCAAGGGATCGCGCACCGAGGCCGCGCCGCTCAAAGGGCCGATCACCACTCCCTTCAGCACCCGGTATACTTTATGATTCAGATAAAGCACCCAGGTAAGCTTGAGGTCCGCCCTGGAGATAGTGGCGGTGATGCCCTGTTTGCTCAAAAGCTCCACCCGGGTCTTTTGGCCGGAAACAAAAACCAGGCCATGGATGGGTCTGCCGTCCAGGGACTGAAACAGTTTGCCGGAAAACTCGGCCGCTTGCGCGCCCGCCGCCCAGATCATAAGCGCCGCTATGGTGGCGGCCAGGCCTGACAGTGCTTTTTGGAACAAGGTTTATCCTTTCATGCTGATTTTCACCCACATTGGTATTCGCTTGCGGGCCGCAGATGCAGCCTTGCCCGGTTCCGGGAAAGCGCCCGATTCTGCTGTAAACCGTAACGTAGAATAGATTAAAAATCCTTGCCTTGTCAAATACCTGGCGCTTGATGCCTCTCAATTGTGCGATTGAGGCTCAAGCTTAAGCTTGAACGCCCAGAAGAGGTCGTCCAGCTCAGACTGCCGCAACAGGCAAAAGCGGTTTCCTGTATTTGCCACCCCCGGTCCATGCAGGGGCGGTTTATTTTTTGCCGTACATCTTTTGCAGGTGTTCCGCCTGACGTCGGTACACCTTGAATCCCTCCTCATAGATTTTTGCATCGCCATGGTCCGGCAGGTAAATATCTTCAGCCGCTATGTCCTTAAGCGGACCCGGTCCGGCCTGCCCCAGGCTCAGCCAGCCGAAAAGAGCGGCTCCATAGGCGGAGTCGACCTGCTTTTGGGCATGCAGCTCCCGTTTCAGCAGCGAGCTTAATATGCTCAAGAGCAACGGGTCCCGGGAGCCTCCGCCCACGATCTTGATGGCCGGGGGGATTTTGCGGTCCGCGACCAGGGTCAAAAAGGCGTCATACAGTGAAAAGGCCACTCCCTCCAAAACCGCGCGGGCGAAATGCTCCCGGCCATGCTGGAAAGAAGCTCCGGAAAAGGTCGCCCTGAGCCTGGAATCCCAATAAGGGGTCCGTTCCCCTGACAGGTAGGGATGAAAGACCAGCCCCTCACAGCCAGCCGGGGCCCGGGAGGCCAGGGCCCCGAAAGCCGCGTAGGGCTCGGCTTTGGTTTCAATCCCCGCCGGCCGCAGGGCCCAGGCTATGGCTGATCCAGCCGAGTTGGTCCCGGCCTGGGAATACCACAGGCTGCCCAGGGGGTAAGGGTAGGTGAGCAGCTTCCGGTCGGGCTCCGGGTCTTTTTTGATTACGTGGATTCCCCCGGCGGTGCCAATGCGGATTACAAAGTCACCCGGCAGGACGGCTCCGGCCCCGAAGGTCTCCGTGGCGCTATCCAGGGCGCCGTTTATCACCGGGATGCCCTCGGCCAGGCCCAGCATGGCCGCGCCTTGCCGGTTGAGCCGCCCGGCCTCGTCACCCGCCCCGGCGATCCGGGGAAGCATTGAGTCTGACAGGCCCAGCATGGCGCACAGCTCTTGCGACCAGCAAAAACGCCCGGCATTGCACAGCATGGAGGATACCGCGGTGGCGGGGTCGCTGACCCACCGGCCGGTCAGATGATGGAGCAGGTAGTCCTTGGATAAGGCGGCGCGCTCCACGGATTCCCACAGCCCGGGTTCATGATTTTTCACCCACAGGAAATGGGGCAGGGTCCAAGAGGTGGAAGGCCAGTTGCAGGTTTTTTCAAATATGGCCTGGCCGCAGGTCTGGGCCAGCCCGGCGGCTTCTTCATGGGAGCGCTGGTCGCTCCAAAGCAGGGCCTTGCGGAGCGCCCGCCCCTCATGGTCCATAAGCACCCCGATGTGGGCCGCGCTGGTGAGCGATATGCATATAATGCCCTTTATCGCGCCTCCCGCCTGGGCATGGAGCATTTCAGCCGCCCGCCGCAGGGCAATAAGCCAATCCGCCGGATCTTGCTCCGCCCAGCCGGAATGGGGGGAATGGGTCCGGTATCCGGCCGAGGCCACGCATTTTATGCAGCCGGTTTCATCCACAAGGCAAAGCTTGCAGGAACTGGTGCCCAAATCGATGCCCAATGCGTACGCTGCGTTTTTCATACGTGCTCTCCGGTCCGCTGATGCGCTGGCGTCAAGGAATCATGAAGGCCCAGGCGCGGGGCCTGGGACATTGTACTAAAAACAGCTGTATATTGGCAAAGCCCGGGAGCATAAAGCGGGCCATGGGCCAGTTCCTGGCCAGCAGTATAGCGCCGGGGCCGGAGTTTGACGGCGTCCGGCTGGTATGATCGCGGCGGACGGCATTCACCATGTGCCGCTCAAGCGAAATTCGGTTATAGTAAAAGCCCGGCCCACCAGCCGGTTGTCTATAACTGCTGACCTGGACAGCCAAAAAACAGGGGTTGCGATGAAAGAGCCAGAGCCATACGGCGGTTTCGAGCTGGGGCCCATCCGCCCGCCCAGCGAGGCGGGGAGCCTGCTATTGCGCATAACCCGCAACTGCCCCTGGAATAACTGCACCTTCTGCGCGCTTTACAAGGGCCAGAGGTTCAGCATCCGCCCGGTGGATCACGTGCTCAAGGACATAGACCAGGTTGCGCGTTTTGTGGATGCCCTTATGCAGGCCGGAGAGGGAGGGGCCTATCTGCCCCAGCGGGAGGTGAGCCGCCTGGCCGCCGAGCACGGAGACCTGGACCGGCTGGCCCTGCATTCGGCCTATAATTTTTATGGCAACGGCATGAAGTCCATATTCATCCAGGACGCCAACAGCCTGATTATCAAACCCGCCGATATGATACGCATTCTGCAACGCCTGTCAGAGGCTTTTCCCCAGGTGGAGCGAATCACCTCCTACGCCCGCTCCCACACCATAGCCA
Source organism: Desulfarculaceae bacterium (assembly GCA_963675675.1). Taxonomy (GTDB): domain Bacteria; phylum Desulfobacterota; class Desulfarculia; order Desulfarculales; family Desulfarculaceae; genus Dethiosulfatarculus. The sequence continues at coordinate 2,569,628 of OY776512.1, read as the reverse complement.
GAATCAGCGATGAGAACCTTCTGCAAATGTCCCGGGCCGGGCTGAACCGTATTCACATCGGCCTGGAGTCAGGCTCCGACCAGGTGCTGAAAAGGGTCAAAAAAGGGGTGAACAAAGCCACCCACATTAAGGCCGGCCAAAAGGTCAAGCGGGCGGGCATAGAGCTGTCGGAATATTTCATGCCCGGTTTGGGCGGGGTGGAGCTTACCAGCCGGAACGCCCTTGAAACTGCGGACGCGCTCAACCAGATCAATCCGGATTTCATCCGCCTGCGCACCCTGGGCCTGCCCGACAAGGCTCCCCTGGCCCGGCAATGCATGCAGGGGGAATTCCGCAAAATGGGCGATGTGGACACGGCGGGCGAATTGCTGCTTATGCTGCAAGCCCTGGATGGCATCACCAGCACCGTGAAAAGCGATCATGTATTGAATCTGTTCTATGAGGTGGAAGGAAAGCTTCCCCAAGACAAAGAGCGCATGATGCAGCCGCTCCAGGAGTTCTTGGCCCTCAGCCCCCAAGAACAAATGGTCTATTGCATAGGAAAGCGCACCCATTGCCTGACCAGGCTGTCCGATTTAGAGGACCCGGTCATGCGGGGCAATGCGCAAAGGGCCTGCAAGGAGCTGGGCGCCACCGTTGAAAACATGGACTCGATCATAGACGCCATCATGAAGTGCTTCATTTGAGCGGCTGGCGGCAAACTTCTCATTTGATCCAGTTTTGGGATTGGCCGTTTTATGAATTAAACGGTCCCATGGACTGTCAGGCTATCACGGTTTGAAGCCGGGCTGTTCGTCGCAGCCCCGGCCCCGCCGCCGCACCCTCGGCCCATGGGATCCGTTGTGTTATCGGCCTTGCAACCCAGGTTTAATCAAAGGCCATTTCCACTTTCCATTCTTTCCACACATTGCCCACCAGGTTTTCATTGGGGCTCAGCACCGCCTTACCCGGCCTCCAGCCGCTGGGAGTGGCTTGGGTGCCTTTGCTGTCGCGCACCAGCTGGAAAGCCTGTAGCTGGCGCAGGGTTTCGTTGACATTGCGCCCCACGGGAGGAGTGAGCATCTCAAAGCCCTGCACCACGCCTTCGGGATCGATGATGAAACGGCCGCGTACGTCCACGCCGCCGCCCTCGTCATAAACGCCGTAAATGGAGCCTACTTTGCCGCCGGCATCGCTCATCATGGGGAAGGGAATTCCTCCCTCCACCATCTTGGACAGCTCGTGATCTTCCCACATTTTATGAACAAACATGGAATCCGTGCTCATGGAAAGCACCTCTACGCCCAGTTTTTGGAACTCAGGGTATTTCTCGGCGACCGCCGAGATTTCGGTGGCTCAAACGAAAGTGAAGTCGCCCGGGTAGAAGCAGAGGACCACCCATTTGCCCAGGTACTCGCTGAGCTGCACCGAGGCGAACTTGCCCTGATAATAGCAGGGGGCTGCAAAATCAGGCGCTTTACTGCCAACTTTGATCATGGATTTTTCCTCCTGTGCGGCCGGGGCGGATTCCGTTTTTTTCTCGGGAGCCGCTTCTCCCACCACACCTCCGGTGGGACGCGCACATCCCACGGGTTCATCTTTGGGCATGCCAAACCTCCTTTATTGGCGTTGCCTGGATTATCGGCTTTTCGAATAAAAAATGCCTTGCGGCATTTCTAATCTGTATCGTAATGTACTGATATCACCGGGGTCAATAGAACTTTTTGCGTAATTTGCTTGTTTTTATTGATCAAATTGTAATAAGGATAAAAAACAACAACTTATTAGTAACAATATTTATTATTTATTATTTATTAAAAATAATTTTTGGAAGCCGGGCGGCTTCGCAGGCTTATGTGAATCCAGATCCCGGGGCGCGGCGTCATGCCCGGCTGGTGATGAGGACTGGTTATGCAAAACCCATGGCGCTTGGCATGAAGTGCTCCGGTTTTTGCTTTATACTGATTTTTGCATAAGCTTCGGCTGTGCGGCGGCGGAATGAATCCGGCTCAGGCGTGAGGCCGGTTTAATATGAATAGGAACAGGACTGTTGCGAGGTGGGAAAGATGAAAACAATCGGTCTGTTGGGCGGAATGAGCTGGGAAAGCACTCTTGAATATTACCGGGCCATCAACCAGGGCGTAAAACTGGCCCTGGGCGGACTGCACTCCGGCCAGATAGTCATGTACAGCGTGGATTTTGACCCCATAGAGAAACTGCAGCATCAAGGGGATTGGCAGGGCACCGCGGATATCCTTTGCCAGGCCGCAAAAAGCATCCAGTCCGCCGGGGCGGATTTTCTGCTTATCTGCACCAACACCATGCACAAGGTAGCCCCCCAAATAGAGCAGGCCATCCAGATTCCCCTTTTGCACATAGCGGACGCCACCGGCGAAACCCTGGCGGCCGCGGGTATCGGCAAGGTGGGGCTCTTGGGCACCGGCTTCACCATGGAGCAGGATTTCTACAAGGGGCGCTTACAGGAAAAGTTCGGTCTGGATGTCTTGATCCCGGACCCTGACGACCGCCGCATGGTGCATGATGTGATCTACCAGGAGCTTTGCCTGGGCAATATCAAGGAACAATCCAAACAGGCGTACTTGGGCATCATCGATAAACTGGCAAGCCAGGGGGCCGACGGAATCATACTGGGATGCACCGAGATCGGGCTTTTGGTCAAGCAGGCCGACACCGAGGTCAAGCTGTTCGACACCACAGCCATTCATGCCCAAAAAGCGGTGCAATACGCCATATAATCTGTTTGCCTATGCGTGCGGAGTGTTTTAGATGGATTTGAATCTTTCGGGCAAGACGGCAGTGGTTACCGGCGCGGGCCGGGGAATCGGCCGGGCCGTGGCTCTTGGCCTGGGCCGGGCCGGAGCCAAGGTGGCCCTATGGAACCGCAGCCTGGAACCGGCGGCCCAGGCGGCCGCAGAGCTGAAAGCCGCCGGTGCGGAAGCAATGGCCTGCCGGGTGGATGTGTCACAGGCGGGCCAGATTGCCGATGCCTATCAGACAACCCTTGACGGGCTGGGGCCGGTGGATATCCTGGTGAACAACGCCGGGATGGTGCAGGCCAAGACCATATCCCAGATCAGTGAGGCGGATTGGGACCGGGTCTTTGCGGTGAACGCCAAGGGGGCGTTCCTCTGCTCGCGCCTGGTCATGGACGGCATGAAGCAGCGGGGATGGGGCCGCATCATCAATATAAGCTCGGTGTGCTCAAAAACCGGCGGGGTGTCGTCCGGAGCCCATTACTGCGCCTCCAAGGCCGCGCTCAACTGCTTCACCCTGTCCCTGGCTCGGGAGCTGGCTCCCCATGGGGTGTGCGTCAACTGCGTGGCCCCCGGCCCCACGGATACCGAGATGCTGGCCGGGATATCCGAGCAAAGCAGCGCTGAATGGAATGCTCACATCCCGGTGGGCCGCCTGGGCAAAGCCCAGGACGTGGCCGGGGTGGTGCTGTTCTTGGCCTCCGGCTTGGGGGAATTCATGACCGGTGAGATTCTGGATGTCAACGGGGGCATGTTCATGGACTGAACCGGCGGGGCTTTGCCGCCTGTTTGATGCTCATGGCAGGCAGCGCACCAGGCCCGTTGCCACCACGAAAATGAGGGGCTTCAGTCAGGCTGCGGCGGGAATATGCGGCGAGCCGCTTGTGCCGCGCCTTGGCGGGTGAGCTTCTAACCCCGGCCGGGCCGCTTTTTCCTGCGGCCCTCGCTTATCCGCTGGATCACCACATAGAATACCGGCACGAACAGCACACTCAAGCAAGTGGCCGCCACCATGCCTCCAAAGACCGCGGTTCCCACCGCCTGGCGGCTGGCGGCTCCGGCGCCCGAGGCCACCACCAAAGGCAGCACACCCAAAATGGAGCTTATGGCGGTCATCAGGATGGGCCGGAAACGCTGCTTTGCGGCGGAAAAGCCATCAGTGATGCATCTTGGATCTGGCTGAAACCGCGCATCAGATATCACCCCGACTGCCGCGCCATTGGGGGCGGCGCTGCCGTCCAGAATGGAATAGCCGATAACCGAAATCCAGCTTGCCACCCCGGCGGTTTTTTCAAGCTGCTTGGTCACCTTGTTAACCAGCTTGCCGGTGCGCTGCAGGCTGGAGGCATCGGGCAACTGGGCGCTGATCATCAAGTAACCCTGGTCTTCGATGGGTACAAAGCCGGTGAGCAGATTAATGAATCCGAAATAGGCGGCCGCGGCCAGGCCGCCGTAGAGCGCCATCATGATCAGGCTTTTACGCACCGCGGCTCCGGCCAAGCCGTTGTATCCCCCGGCTTGCCGCCCATCACCCAACCCCCCCCGGCAGCATCTGCCCGGAAAAGTGGTCTGGCATGACCTGATAACGCCTGACCTGGCTAAGGCCAAAGATTTTTATGGCGGCCTCTTCGGCCGGACCTTCCAGGATCTGGACGGCTATAGCCTGGCCTTGCTGGGTGGGAAGCCGGTTGCGGGCTAGGCTGCCGCGCCAAAAACAAAGAAGGCCGAAAAGGATTCCTGGTGGCTGGTCTACATATCGGTGAATGATGTGGACCAGGCAAGCCGGATCATCAAAGAGGCGGGCGGCAAGATAATTAAGGAACCGGCTGAGATGGACGGACGGGGGCGCTTTCTTCATGGAGGCGACCTGGGAGCCCAAAACCAAGGTCAAGGAGCAGTGATCATGAAAAAGGCAGCATACCTGATCCTCTTCCCGACCACGGGCTTTTTGCTGCTGTTTGGCGCAGGCTGCAGCAGCATATCATACACCGGTTATGCCAGCCCCGCCCACCGCTACTGGGGCTACCCGGGATACCACTATCGTGACCGCACCTATATCAAAAGCGATACCGTGAGCAGGAAAAAAACCGACCCGCCCAAGGGATCAATCGGGCGTCCCCGGCAGATGCCGTCCCGGGCTCCGAAAGGAAGGCCGGTCAGGGCCAGACGCCGTTAGGTTTGCAGCCTGGGGGCCTATCCCGGCCGATCCGAATCAGGAGGGTGAGCGGCGGTTGAGTTGTTAGGGCTCAGATTGTCCCGGATGGCTGGACCGGCAGGTTGGACCTTTGCTTTGTTATGTTGCCGCCAGCGTCCATGAGGATATTGTATCCTTGCACCTCCATGCGGCAGCCCAGGATCACCCCCCCGGTCAGCAAGGCGCTTGCGGCGTCCTGTCCGTTATCAAGAGCGATTCGTTTTTCCCCGGCGGTGAGGGTCGGGACCTCGACGGTCACCGGCATATCGCCCAGGTCCGATTCCGGGTCCAGTTGGGCGGCGGGTCTGCGCTTGATGCCCGGCGCTTCCACCCGGCATCGCCCCGCAATCCAGGTGGCCGCGGCATCGGCCAGGGCGGCGTTTTGGGCCCACACCGTGACCAGGTCGGCCACCCCGGGGCTATGGCTGCGCCCTTGCCATCCGCTGGAAGCCACGCCGCCGATGCCCGATTCAGGGCTGACCTTGAGCGCTCCGGCCAGCCCGGGCCTCTGGCCCGGATCTTCCGCCTGAGGCCGCAAACCAACCCTGAGTTCCCGGCCCGGAGCAACCTTGAGGGCTATGTCACCGCCGTTATTGACCACGGCCTGATCCGCACCCTGGCTCAGCACCTCTTCAAGCACCTGGTCCGCCCCGGCTCCGGCCACGGCCGCCAGGCCGGTCAGCTCAAGGCTCACCGCCTGGCAGGCCTTCAGGCAGCGGGCCACCACCGGCGGCAGGGAATCCTTGGCTGCAAGCCCCCGCACCGGCAGTTTTAGGTAGTCTTTGAAATCAGCCAGGTCGGCCAGACAGCCCAATGCCGCCCGGGCTCCCAGGGCCGCCATCACCGGCCTGGCCTTGCCATGCAGCCAGGCCGATACACTGAGGGTCATGGGACCCCAGTCCACCAGCGCCAGGCTGGGGCTTATTACCCGGACCGGTTCCAGCGGGTGGGCTCCGTGGTCTTGAAGGGTTTGACGGCCTCGATGTGGCCGCCCATGGCTTGGTAATCATCCAGACGCATGGTGTACTCGATGGGAGCAACCGTGGCCGGGGTGGGCACCCAGCAAAAAGCCCCCTTTTTCACCTGCTCCACATCCACGATGAAGTTGATGCCGCCTCCGGGCATGAGGAAGATGGGCGCGCCTCCACAGGTCAGATTGGCCTTGCCCGCGTGCACCGCCTTGGTCAGGCGCAAGGGATAGCGGGCCACCCCGCCCCGGGCCGAGCCTCCCGCCCCGGCCACATACATGGCGGACACCCGGGATTCCTGGCAGGTCTCGGCTATGGCCGCCACCGCCTCCCCGACCGCGTCCGTAAGCTCTTGAGCCTGGAACACGCCGTCTTCATCCAGCACATAATAGGCCGCGTTCATGCCGGTGGTCTCGGTGATCAAAAGCCGGGTGCCCGGAGGGCTGACGGCCAGATCCACCGATTTCACTATGTCCATGGGGTCTTTTATGTTGGTGCCCCCCCAGCCCGGGCCGTGCTCGCCGAAATAGCGCCCCGGGGTGGATTTGCGGAAATTAAGATCCAGGCCGGAAGGGCTGAGCCCCAGACAGCGTCCGGCCGCATGGTGGGTGAACAAAGAGGTTATGTGATGGTCCAGCACAACAACCTCGTCCGCCGCATCCTTGAAGAAGGTGGCGAAAAGCCCCGCCGTGGCCGATCCGCAGCCCACCCGCATCTTTTCGATGACTTCGCCGTTTATCTTGGGGGCCTGGCCCACCTTGAGTTCGAGTTTGGCCCCGCCCTTCACCTTTAGGCGCACAGCCTCGCGGTTGGCTATGGCCGCCACCGCCCGGGCGGCTGCAAAGCCGTGCTCCCCGGTGAGCCGGTTAACCCCGCCCAGGGCCAGTATCTTGGAGCCGTACTCCTCGGTCTCCACCATGCCCACGGTGCGGCCCTCGAATTTCACCTCCGCGCCTTCCAGGCCTATGTCCGCATCGGTGTCTATCTTGACCTTGACGCCCGAATAGCTCAACGGTGCTTCGGTCACCACCGTGACCACGTCCACCCCCTCGCGCTCATCGCTCAGGATATAGGGCGCGGGCACATAATCCGGATAGGTGCCCCCGGCCCCGATGGCGGTGATGGAGGGCTTTTGAATGATGGCTTCGGGCCGTGGGGCCAGGTCCTTGGCGACATCTTCATAGGTCAAAAGCGGAGCTGTGCGCTTGAGTTCGCCGCCGGTGTTGCAAAAGCGCCCGCATGCCCCGGTAAGGCCTTCGGGCACCTGGCATTGCACCGGGCACACCGTACAGCCCACGGCTCCGGGAACCTCGATCACCACATCCTGCACCGCCTGCTGGGGACAGACCTTCAGGCAGGTGCGGCATTCCACGCAGCCATCCATTATGTGGGCCTTTTTGTCTATCAGCCGGATGGCGTCCACCGGACAGTCTTTTATACAGCGGCTGCATCCGTTGCAAAGCTCATGGTCTATGCGCATGGCTTATTCTTCCTTTTCCTGCTTGATGATGGCGGCCAGGGTGCGCTCCAGGGATATGGGCAAATCCCGCATGGGCGCGCCGATGGCGTCACTCATGGCTCCGGCGATGGCCGGCGCGGTGGGGATCAGGGCAGGTTCTCCCACCCCTTTGGCCCCATAGGGACCTGTTTCTTCGGGCTCCTCCACGATCAGGGGGGTGATGCGGGGCGCATCGCTGCAGGTGGGCAGGTGATAGCTCTCCAGGTTTTCGGTCCGGCCGGGCTGATATTCTTCCATAAGCGCCATGCCCAGGCCCATCATCACTCCGCCGCAGATCTGGCCCATCACATTGCGCCGGTTGATGGCCCGGCCCACGTCATGGGCTGCGGCCACATCGGTCACCCGGGACATGCCCGAGGCCCGGTCCACCTCCACCCGGGCGCACTGGGCCGCAAAGGCGTAGGCCGCATAGGGTTTGCCCTGGCCGGTTTCAGGGTTCAGGGCGGTGAAATTGGGATCAAAGCTGCCGCCCGCCTTGGCCGTCTTGCCCTTATCCGCCATGTAGGCCACCACATCGCTTACTTCGATGGCCTGGCCGGAATCCTCCTTGCTTATGAGACAGCCCTCGCTAAGCCTCAGATCAAGGTGGCGTTTACCCAGCATCTTGCGGGCCTCGGCGGCCAATAGCATCTCCAGGTTGTCCGCCGCGGACAGGACCGCATTGCCGGAGATATAGGTCTGGCGGCTGGCCGAGGTGGCGCCCGCGTTGACCGTGCAGTCGGTGTCGGCCCGGCAGATGTCGATCATATCGGGACTGATGTTCAGGCGCGATGCCGCCAGCTGCACCAGGACGGTGTCCGAACCTTGCCCGATATCGGCAGCCCCGGTGTAGAGCATCACCCGGCCGTCTTCCTTCCAGGCCAGGTCCGCATGGGCCGGGTTGGACACGCCGGTGTTGCCTATGCCATAGAACATGGCGCCCAGGCCCACCCCGCGCAGGGTCTCGTCATCGTTATCAGACTCTGCTCTATACTTTTCATATAAGGGCCGGATCTTGTTCAGGCACTCAACCAGGCCCACTCCGGATTTGAGCAGCTGGCCGGTGGCGGTGCGGGTTCCGTTCCTGAGGGCGTTTATCATGCGTACCTCCAGGGGGTCAAGGTTCAGGGCCCGGGCCACGGCGTCCATCTGGCCTTCATGGGCCAGGGCCACCTGGGGCACCCCAAAGCCGCGCATGGCCCCGTTCCAGGAATTGTTGGTATAGGCCATGCGGCAGGCGATATGCACATTGGGTATGTCATAGGGCCCCGCGCCATGCACCGCCGCCCGGCCGCACACCGCCAGGCCGTATGATGCAAAGGCTCCGGTATCGGCCAGAAGCTTTATTTTCTGGGCTGTGACCTTGCCGGTTTCATCCGCGCCCGTGGTGTAGCTCATCCAGAAAGGATGGCGCTTTCCGGTGGCCAGCATGGATTCCTCGCGGGTGTAGCACATGCTCACCGGCTGTTTGAGATGCCAGGCCGCCAAGGCCAGGTAGGGCTGCACCGCGATATCCAGCTTGCCGCCGAAACCGCCGCCGGTCTCGGCCTGCACCACCCGTACCCTGTCCGTCTCCAGCCCCAGAAAGCGGGCCACATCGGCCTGGTCATAGTGGGGGTTTTGGGTGCTGGCCCAGATTATCACCCTGCCGTCCTGGTATTCCGCCCGGCCCCCTTCCATCTCCAGGGCCCCATGCTCCAGGCGGCTGGTGGTGTAGTCGCCCTTGACCACCACGGCAGCCTCGGACAGGGCCGCGTCCACATCACCCTTGATTATGTTGGTCTGTTTCAGAAGGTTTTTGGTGGGATGATCCGGATGCACCAGGGGAGCGCCATCTTTGAGCGCCTCGGCGGCGTCAAAGACCCCTGGCATTTCTTCCAGCTCCAGCTTCACCGCGCGGGCTCCGGCCCGGGCCGTCTCCGGGGTTTCAGCCGCCACCAAGGCCACGGCTTGGCCCGGATGTCGCACCGTGTCCACGGCCAGAAACTCCTGGTCCCTGGAAACCGCTATGATGCCCAGCTTATGCTCTCCCAGCACGTCAGCCGCCGTGAATACCCGCACCACGCCGGGCTGGGCCAGGGCGGGCGTGGGGTTTATGGCTTTTATGCGGGCCGGAGCCTTTTGGGCGCGTACGCAGGCCAGGAACAGGCCCGGCTTGGCGGCGGCGTCAAAACCGAACTTGGTTTCGCCGCGCACCCGCTTGACGGCTCCGACTCTATGGATGCTTTTCCCCACGCTCATGCGGCACCTTCCAGTCCGGCCCAGGCCTTTTTCAGGGCCAGGGCGCTCACCCGGGCAATGGCGGGCACCTTATACACCGCGCTGGAGCGCCAGCCGCATTCATCCCCAAAGGCCTGGGCGGCCCTTTGGCCCGCAGCCTTCCAAAGCTCTTCGCCGGGTGTTGCGTTTTTCAGTAAATCCTCCACCGCGGTCAGTCGGCGCGGGGAGGGGAAGCAGGCTCCCAGCACGAAACGGGGGGCTTTCATTTCTTTGTCCAGGGCCACCGCCACATTGAGCCGGGCAACGGCCACGGACCGGCGGCGGCCGACTTTCAAAAAGCACTGGCCGGCGGGATCAATTCCCGCATCCAGTTCAAAGCCCACGATCATTTCAGAGGGACTGAGATTGTTTTTACCCGGCGCGGCGATCAAATCCGGCAGTGGAAGGCGGCGTTCACCGTCCGGCCCGGCCAGGAGCGCCCTGGCCCCCAAGGCGGTAAGGGCGCTGACCCCGTCCGCCGCCGGTGATGCGTTGGCCACGTTGCCGCCTATGGTGGCGGTGTGGCGCACCTGCACCGAACCCACCGTGGCCGCGGATTGGGCTAAAAGGGGCCAGTTGTTTATAACCCGGTCATCGGTCTCCAGGGTGCGGAAGCTAATGCCGGCACCCAAAAAGGGCTTGGGTGCGTTAAGCTCCAGGCGGTTCAGCTCATTAAGGCGGCTGACATCCACCAGGACGCCGGGCAGCGGCTCTCCCTTTTGGCGCAGCCCGCGCATATGCACCATCAGGTCTGTACCGCCGGCCAGGACTTTGGCCTCCGGGCCGCCCAAGGCCGTCAGGGCGTCAGCCAGGTTATCCGGTCTGATATACCTGGTCATGGTTTTTCTTCCTGCATCTTGTGCACGGCTTTATGCACCGCAAGCACCACGTCGTGGTATCCGGTGCAGCGGCACAGGTTTCCGGCCAGGGCGGTTTTTATATCATCGTCGCTGGGGTTGGGATTGCCGCCCAATAGATCCTGTACGCTCATCACCATGCCGGGAGTGCAAAAACCGCACTGCACCGCGCCCGATTCCACAAAGGCCTCCTGGATGGGGTGCAGGCCCTGCCCGGGGGCCAGGCCCTCTATGGTGGTCACCTCCCGGTCCAGAACCTGCCAGGCGGCGGTGAGGCAAGAATTGATCACCTTGCCGTCCAAAAGCACGCTGCAAGCGCCGCATTCGCCCACGCCGCAGCCCTCTTTGGTGCCCAGCATGCCCAATTGGCCGCGCAGCAGCTCCAATAAGGAAATCTCGCCCGGCACGTTGTCCAGGGCAATTTTTTTGTCATTAAGGGTGAAGGTGAGTTTCATAGTGCGGGCACCTCCAAGCTATGGAAAGGGCGGATTCCGGTCGGTCCGCGTAATAGGGTGGGATATCCCCGGTCTTTTTTGATTTTTCTTGACCCTGAAAATTGAAGTATATATTATGTTTTTAAACTATATTTAAATGACCGGCTGAGTCAAGTCTTTTCCCTGGAGGCCTTTTCTTTCTGAATTATGAATAGCCTAGGTGATAAAATTAGGCAACTACGAACGGTTAAGGGTCTGACTCTTACACAGGTGGCTGCACTGGCTGATTGTACTCCGTCATATTTGTCCCAGATCGAGCATGATAAAACTTCACCGTCCATTGCATCACTAAAACGTATAGCCACCGCTCTGGACGCCCGCATTGTTGACTTCTTTTTGGAAGATGATGAGAACCACGATCCCGTGGTCTGGACGCCGGACATGTGGGTCAAAATGAACCTGCCGCGCTGGAAGGCCGATATCCGGCAGATGGTGCGCGGGGTGAAAAACCGGCAGATACAGCCTTTTTACACCACCATTGAACCAGGCGGAGGCACCTGGGAGGATTACTGGCATGCCGGAGAAGAATTCGGTCTGGTGCTGGAAGGTGAACTGACCCTGACAGTGGGGAAAAAAACATATATTGTGGAGGCTGGATCTTCATTTTATTATTCCTCCACCCTGTCTCATGCCTGGACCAATGAAGGGGAAAAACTCTGCAGGGTTGTTTGGATAGTAACGCCGCCCAGTTGGTAAATTTATTGAATAATAAACGGAGGATAGCGCATGAGCGATACCTTGATCAAAAATGTGGGGTTGATGCTTTCGGGCGATTTGGACCAGCCCATTCTGGATGCGGACAGCGTTTTATTGAGTGAGGGGCTTATTGGGGAAGTGGGCAAGGGCCTTGCCGCTCCATCAGGAGCCCAGGTGATAGACGCAAACGGCTGCGCGCTGACCCCCGGCCTGATCGACTCCCACTGTCATGTTGTCATAGGCGATTGGACCCCGCGCCAGCAGATGCAGAGTTTTTTGGACTCATCTTTGCACGGAGGCGTGACCAGCTCCATAAGCGCCGGTGAGGTGCATTTGCCGGGCCGCCCCAAAGATCCCTTGGGCGCAAAATGCCTGGCCATACTGGCCGCCAAATCCTGGGCCAATGTGCGTCCCGGCGGCATGAAGGTTTTGGGCGGAGCCTTGATCCTGGAAAAGGGGCTCACCGAAAAGGATTTTGACGAATGCGCCCAGGCCGGGGTCAAGGTGGTGGGTGAAGTTGGCTTGGGTAGCGTCAAGGACCCGGCCGAGGCCGCCCAGATGGTGGAATGGGCCAAGACCCGGGGCATGCGGGTCATGATGCACACGGGCGGAACCTCCATTCCCGGCTCATCAGTGGTGGGGGCCGAGGATATCCTCACGGTCAAACCCTCCGTGGTGTCCCACATCAACGGCGGCCCCACGGCGGTAAGTTATGAAGAAGCCAAGCTGATCGTGGATAAATCTGACGCCTATATAGAGATTGTACAGTGCGGCAACTGCCTGCGCGCGGTGCAGGTGGCCGACTATATATCGGAGCGCGGCGAAGAGGGCAGGGTGATATTCGGCAACGACGCCCCCTCCGGAACCGGTGTGGTGACCTTGGGCATTTTGCGCAACATGGCCATGATCGCCAGCCAGAGCAAGGTGGCGCCCGAAAAGGTTGTCTGCATGGCCACCGGCAACACGGCGGGGCTCTACGGCCTGAACCGGGGCCGCATCGCCCCCGGCCTGGAGGCGGACTTGGTCTTCATGGACACTCCCATGGGCTCTCCGGGCGGTGATGTGCTGGAGGCCTTGAGCGAAGGCGACACCCCCGGGGTTTCCATCGTCATGGTGGACGGCAAGGTGGTGGCCGCCAAGAGCCGCAACACGCCTCCGCCGGTGCGCAAGGCGGCCGTTGTTTAAGGAGAAAACATTAGGGCCGCGCCGGCCCTTATGGATAACGAAATGCAAATGGAGAGAAAAAAATGGAAATCCGTAAATTCGCGACCGTGGTAGAGGAGACCTGCTTGGAAGCAGGCCGCCGCATCGCCCCCCCCACCCGGAAAGCCGCCGCCATGGCGGTGGTCAAAAACCCCTTTGCCGGAAAGTATGTGGAAGACCTCAGCGAACTGATGGACATGGGGGAGGAGCTGGGCTCCATATTGGGCGACCGTGCCCGCGACGCCCTGGGCATCGGTCCGGAAAAGTGTGAAAGCTACGGCAAGGCCGCCATCGTGGGCCTGGACGGCGAGTTGGAGCACGGAGGAGCCATTTTGCATCCCAAGCTGGGCGCGCCCTTCCGTAAGGCCCTGGGCCGGGGTCTGGCTCTGATTCCCTCGGTGAAAAAACGGGGTCCGGCTGGCTGTACCATTGACGTTCCCTTGAACCACAAAGACGCGGCTTTTATCCGCAGCCACTTTGACGGCATGACGGTGTCCCTGGAGGACGCGCCCAATCCGGATGAAATATTGGTGGTCCTGGTGGTCACGGATTCGGGCAGGCCCCTGCCGCGGATCGGCGGACTGACCAAAGAGGGGGCCAAGTACGAAGACGGCCTCCGCTAAACCTTATCCTTTAACGGTCTGGAGAGATCTTAAAATGACCGTACTTAAAGAAGTCAAGAGCCACTACGGCAAACTGAAATTCTACATAGGCGGCGAGTGGGTGGAGTCCGGCTCCACAGACATCCGCTCCAATGTCAATCCGGCCACCGGTGAGGAAATCGCCACCTATCCCATAGCCAGCGAGGCCGAGGCCCGCCAGGCGGTGGAGGCCGCCCAGGAGGGGTTCAAGGCCTGGCGCGAGGTTTGCCTGCGGGATAAGGGCCGCATCCTGCATGATCTGCGCCAGAAAATGGAAGAGCATTTCGATGTGCTCACCCGGGTGCTGACTCAGGATCATGGGCGCACCATAGGGGAGTCCCGTGGTTCGGTGCGCCGCTGCATAGAGAATGTGGAGGCGGCTTGCGCGGCCCTGTATTCCATGCCCAAGCTGAATGAGCATATAGACGAGCTGGCCGCCGGCATTGACGAGTGGATGATCTATGAGCCCAAGGGCGTGTTTTTGATCATCACCCCCAGCAACATTCCCATGCATGCCTGGAGCTCCTTTGTGCCCTTTGCCCTGGCCGCCGGATGCTCTGTGGTGGTCAGCCCCTCCACCGCCGATCCGGTGGCGGGCGAATACATCGAGCATGTGCTGGATGATCTGGGCCTGCCTCCGGGCACGGTCAACATGATCCACGGCGGCCGCAAAATAAATGAATACATACTCAGACAGCCCGAAGTGAAGGGCGTGGGCTTCATCGGCTCCACCCATGTGGGCCAGGATCTGTTCCGGCTCTGCGGTGAGCTGGGTAAGGATTCATCCCTCAATGGAAACGGCAAGAACATGGTTGTGATCATGGATGACGCCAATGTGGACGAGGCCGTGACCTATCTTATGAGTTCCTGCTTCGGCATGGGCGGCCAGCGCTGCCTGGGCTCCGACATCATAATCACCATCGGTGATGTGTATGATAGAGTCAAAGAGCGCTTCAGCGAGATAGCCCGGGCGGTGAAGCTGGGCTACGGTCTGGATGAATCCACCAAACTGGGTCCCTTGGTCAACAAAAAGGGCAGGGATAATGTGCTGGCCTGGATCGAAATGGCCCTGAACGACGGCTGCTCCATGGTGGTGGATGGCCGCGGGGCCACGGTTGCGGGCATGGAGAACGGCTTCTGGCTGGCCCCCTCAATTTTGGAAAACGCCGCTCCGGACATGCCCAATATGAAGGTGGAGTCATTTGGGCCGGTGGCCAACCTGATGCGGATGGATAGCCTGGACCAGATGATCCGGTGGCACAATGAGCACAATTTTGACCTGGGGCATTCGGCCTGCGTCATGACCCAGAGCGGCAAGAACGCACGCAAATTCGTGAAAGAGATAGAGACCGGCAACGTGGGCGTGAATGTGGCCATACCCCAGCCCTATTCATTCTTCCCCTTGGGCTCCAAGAAACAGTCGGCCCTGGGCAACTCCAAATCCCGTTATTCATCCATCAAGTTATTTTTGGATGAAAAAACCGTAACCGCCCGCTGGGTTTAAATTGAAAGGACCGCGGCTGATGCCGCATGGTTTTTGGGTGAGGTGAAAGAAAAGAGGCGAAAAACTACGGCGCACTTACAAAACTGGTTGATTGCTTTATAACCGTTCTCAAAGCAAAGGAGATGCGTTCATGAAAAAAGGCATTTTGGCATTGACCCTGTTTGTGGCGCTGGCTCTGGTGCTGACCGCCGGCATCGGAACCTACGCTGAGGCCAAGTCCACCATGCATATCAAATTCAGCACCTGGCACCCCCCGGCATCCCGCGAGGTGAAGACGGTGTGGATTCCCATGCTGGAAGAGCTGAAAAAACGCAGTGGCGGCCGCATCACCTACACCATGTATGCCGGCAGTGCTTTGGGCAAGGGCCCGGCTCATTTCGATATCGTCAAAAAGGGCCTTTCGGATATGGGATACTTCACCGCCACCTGGACACCGGGCCGCTTTCCGGTATCCGACGTCCTGAGCATGGCTGCGGATGTACGTGGCAAGGAAGTCGCCACCGACCTGGGCAACCAGATGTACGGCAAAGTGCTGAAGGGAGAGTTTGAGGGCGTAAAGGTGCTGGAGCTTAACGGCTGCATATCCGCCTATCTTTGGACCACCAAGCAAGTCAAGACCCTGGCGGATCTCAAAGGCATGAAGATCCGCACCCCCGGCGGCCTGCAGACCAGCTACATCAAAGCCCTGGGCGCGGAGCCCGTGTTCATGCCCTTGGGCGATGTCTATCTGGCCCTTGAGACCGGCACCATCGACGGTCTGGTCACTTGTCCGCCTCTGGTGCTGGCGTACAAACTGTTTGAAGTCGCCAAGTATGGGGTTATCACCACTTTCGGCTGCGTGACCGAGGGCGTGATAATGAATCAAAAGAGCTGGGACAAGGCCCCCGCAGATCTTAAGCCCATTATAGAAGAGGTTTGCGGCAATCCCTTCAAGACCACCCACGGCCTGGATTTTGGCTCTTATACAGAGATGATGAAGATCATCGCAGACAACGGCGTGAATACCTACGAGCTGCCCAAGGCCGAGTCCGACGCCTGGGCCAAACGCTTCCAGGGCGTGACCAAAGAATGGGTTAAAAAGCTGGAGGGTGAAGGCAAGCCGGCCAAGGAGGCTGTCATGATGTACAAAAAGATCGCCGACAGTCTTAATGTGGCCTGCCCCGCCTTCCCGGTGGAGTGGCATAAATAAAAACCTGATAACAATGTTTCAGGAAACCGCATCGTTGAGGAATTCTGCGGGGGCCTTCGGGCCCCCCGCAGATATACCGATTTGTTCAGCTGTTGTATTTTTGCTTGTTCCTGTCCGGTAAGGTGCCTCATGTCTACCTTCGATCCCATAAAGAATGTACTGCAGAAAACAACCCGGGTATTGTGCTACCTGGGTATGCTGCTGCTGATTCCCATGATGCTTTTGACCAGCGCCGAGGTGGTGTCCCGGGGCGTATTCTCGCTGCCCATCCCTGGTACGGTGGAGCTGTCCAGCTTTTTGCTGGCTGTCTTCATACTATTGGGCATTGCCTACACCCAACAGCAAAAGGGCCATGTGCGGGTGACCATCCTGGTTTCCCGGCTGCCTGAAAAGGTCGGGGCGGCCTTTGATCTTTTCACCAACCTGCTCTGTCTTTTCATAGTGAGCATAATTGTCTGGCAGGGCTGGGTGGTGGCTTTTGAGGAAAAGGCCATCACCGATATGCTGCGCATACCCGACCTTCCTTTCCGGCTTTTGGTTTGCGTGGCGGGCATCTCTTTGTGGCTGGAAATGTTCATTGATCTTGTGGAAGTCGCGTTACGGCTGAAGAGGAGCTAGCCCAATGGACCCGGTAACCGTAGGCGTCATTGGAGTTTTGTTGGTATTCGGGCTGCTTTTTGTCGGCATGCCCATCGCTTTTGCCCTCATGCTCACCGGCTTTTTGGGCATCAGCTATCTTTCCTCGGTGGAGGCCGCCCTGCCGGTGGTGGCCCGCACGATGTATGAAGTTTCATCCTATTACCCCTATACGGTGATTCCGCTGTTCATTGTAATGGGCGGGTTCGCGGGTTCGTCGGGCCTCACCCGTGACATGTACGGCGCATTTGACAAGTGGTTCAGGCGCATGCCCGGCGGTTTGGGCATAGCCACCATCGGAGCCTGCGCAGGATTTGCAGCGGTATCCGGCTCCAGCGTGGCCACCGCCGCCACCATGGGCACCGTGGCCCTGCCGGAGATGAAGCGCTACGGCTATGCGGACAGCTTGGCCACGGGCAGTGTGGCCGCCGGGGGGACCCTGGGCTTTCTGATTCCACCCAGCATCGGCTTTGTAGTCTTCGGCATGCTCACCGAACAGTCCATAGGCAAGCTTTTGGTGGCCGGCATGCTGCCCGGCATCCTCTTGGCGGTGGGTTACGCCGGAACCATCGTGATCATGGTAAAGATACGGCCTTCCCTGGCTCCGGTGAGCAGCGAAATTGTAGACTGGTCCGACCGTATTGCTGCGCTCAAGGGCATCTGGGAGCCTCTTTTGCTCTTTTTGATCGTGATGGGCGGCATCTATGCCGGTTTCTTCACCCCCACCGAGGCGGGGGCGGTCGGAGCCACAGTGCTGCTGCTGGTCTCCCTGCTCAAGGGAAAACTGACCTGGGCAAATCTGGTGGAAGCCCTTTTGGAGTCGGTGCGCATCTCGGTCATGGTGCTGGTACTGGTGGCCGGGGCCAATGTGTTCAGTTATTTCCTGGCCCTTTCAACCATACCCATGCAGGTGGCGGGCTGGGCGGCCGAACTGGAAGTTTCGCGCTACATGGTCCATACGGTGATCATCCTGATCTACCTTTTCCTGGGCTGTTTTCTGGATGCCATCTCCATGATGGTGCTGACCATGCCGGTGATCTACCCGGTGATCCTGGCCCTGCATTTTGATCCTATCTGGTTTGGGGTCATAGCCGTGCTGATGATGGAGGCCGGGCTGGTCACTCCGCCCATGGGGCTGAATATCTTCACAGTGGCCGGAGTCAGCCAGGGAGTGGCGGTGGAGACCATCTTCAAGGGAGTCACCCCGTTTTTGCTGGCTGTGTTTATGGTGGTTTTTTTGATCACCGTCTTTCCGGACATAGCTCTCATGCTGCCCAATATGATGTTGAGGTAGGCCGCCTGTAAAATATAATCACGCTTGCCCTGCCGCTTTTGCGGCAGGGTATTTTTTTGCCTGACTATCTGGGCAGAGCCCCGGTTCCGAATAAGATTTGTTCTGGGCCGATTAATCGGATACCATTTGTATAAACAAAATTCTGCCCGGGAAATGTTCGATCCGGGCGCACCCTCATTTTGACGAAAGGCCAGAAGAATGATTGATCTCAGCTCCACCCCGGGAATGGTTGCCAATACCTACCGCACCATGCGGCAGAATCTCGGCATTGTGCGGGAAAAGCTGGGCCGGGGATTAACCCTGGCGGACAAGGCCCTGTTGGGACACTTGGTCGATCCGGCTAGCCAGGAGATGGTTCCGGGTGAAAGCCATCTCCGGGTGCGGCCCGACCGGGTGATATTACAGGACGTATTGGGCCAGTCCGGCATGCTGCAGTTCATGCAGACCGGCCGGGACAAGGTGGCGTTGCCCACCACTATTCATTGCGACCATCTGATTGAAGCGCGGAATGAGGGCGTATCCGACCTCAAGGAATCCAAGGCCGAGAATGAAGAGGTTTATAACTTCCTCAAATCCGTGGCCGCCCGGTACGGAGCCGGTTTCTGGGGGCCCGGCGCGGGCATCATTCACCAGGTGAATTTGGAAAATTACGCCTATCCCGGATCTGTGATCCTGGGCACGGATTCACACACCCCCAACGGCGGCGGAGTGGGCTCGTGCTCGGTGGGCGTGGGCGGGGCCGATGCGGTGGATGCCATGGCCGGGCTGCCCTGGGAGGTCCTGTATCCCAGGCACATCGGGGTGTATCTTACCGGGGAGCTGAACGGCTGGACAGCCCCCAAGGATATCATCGTCTATGTGGCCGGGGTCTTGACCGTATCCGGAGCAACCAACGCCATTGTGGAGTATTTCGGTCCGGGCGCCGAGACCTTGAGCTGTACCGGCAAGGCCACCATCACCAATATGGGGGCCGAGATCGGCGCGACCACTTCCATGTTTGCCTATGATAAGCATATCGCCAAATACCTGGAAGCAACCGGACGGGGTGAACTGGCCAAACTGGCCCAGGAAAACAAAGACCTCGTAACCCTAGATCCCGAGGTGGCCGCCAATCCCCAGGATTATTACGACCGCATAGTGGAACTGGACCTGAGCACCCTGGAGCCTCATATAACCGGGCCCCATTCCCCGGATCGCGCCCGGCCCATATCCGAGTTGGCCAAGGAGGTGGCCCAAAGCGGTGGAGAGTTCACGGACCAGATCTCGGCATGTTTGATCGGCAGCTGCACCAACTCATCTTATGAAGACATGAGCCGCGCCGCCGAGGTGGCCGAACAGGCCAAGGCCCATGGGATTAAACCCGTGGTTCCACTCTATGTTACTCCGGGCTCCGAGCAGATCCGGGCCACCATTGAGCGCGACGGCCAGATGGAATCTTTGCGCGATATCGGAGGCACGGTGCTGGCCAATGCCTGCGGGCCCTGCATCGGGCAATGGCGGCGGGACGACGGCAGCGCGGGCAAGGCCAATAGCATTGTCACCTCATACAACCGCAACTTCCCCCGGCGCAATGACGGACAGCCCACCACCATGAATTTCATCGGCAGTCCGGAAATCACCGTGGCCATGTCGCTGGCGGGCAGCCTCTCCTTTAATCCCCTCACCGACAGTCTGACCGGTGCGGACGGCAAGCCCTTCATGCTCACCCCGCCCCAAAAGGCGCCCGAGGTGCCGCCCAATGGCTTTGCCGCGCATGAGGATATCTATTTCGCTCCGCCTGAGGACGGCAGCGGCATCAAGGTGGAGATCGACCCCAACAGCCAGCGCCTGCAAAAACTGGAGCCCTGGCCCGCCTGGGACGGCAAGGATTTCACCGATATGCCGGTGCTTTTGAAAACCAAAGGCAAGACCACAACCGACGCCATATCTCCGGCCGGACCCTGGCTGCGCCTCAGGGGGCACCTGGACAAGTTCAGCGACAACATGTTCATGGGGGCCATCAACGCCTATACCGATGAGGCCGGGGTGGGCCTTAATGTGCTCAGCGGCGAGCGCGGCATGGAGTTTTCAAAAACCGCCCGGGATTATAAGGCCCGGGGGGTGCGATGGGTCGCGGTGGGCGATGCAAATTACGGCGAGGGCAGCAGCCGGGAGCATGCGGCCCTTTCCCCCCGGCTGTTAGGCGCGGCGGCGATTATCGCACGCAGCTTTGCCCGCATCCATGAATCCAACCTTAAAAAACAAGGGCTTCTGGCGCTTACTTTCAACGACCCGGCGGAGTATGATCTGATCCAAGAAGAGGACCGCATCAATCTGGTGGGGCTGAATGAGTTGGCTCCGGGAAAACCGGTTACATGTGTAGTGAGGCATTCGGACGGTTCGTCTGAAACCTTGCTCTTGAATCACAGCTGCAACGCCGCTCAAATAGAGTGGTTCAAGGCGGGCTCAGCCCTGAACCTGATGTGAGCGGGAATAGCATATGCATGGCGTCCCGCAGCTTCGGCTGCGGGACGTTTTGTTTATCTCCTTATCATAGCTAAAAATATCATACTGTCAGGCCGCTTAATCAGGCTCGCTTGGGTATTCCGGGGAATAAATGCTTGACAGATTTTGGTAGTTGTTTTATTAACTGATGCATCAGATATATGACATTAGTTTGGCGACATGTGGACCTAACCGTTAATAGCTGAATGCGCAGATAGCAAGCGCCTGACACCTGCGATGCAGGTTTGACAAGGCCACCGGCTAATGAAAGGAGTCAGCCGTGAAAAGATTCAAAGGAATAATGCCCCCTCTGGTGACCCCGTTTAATGAAGATGAATCATTTAATGAAACCCGCATGAAAGAGCATGTGAACTGGCTCATAGAAAACGGGGTGCATGGGGTGAGCCCGGCCGGTTCCACCGGCGAGTTCATCACCATGGGCATGGACGAACAGAAGAGAATCATCGAAACCGTGACCGCTGAAGTGGCGGGCCGGGTGCAGGTGTATGCCGGAACCGGCAATTACAGCACCAAAAACGCCATTGAATTGTCCAGGTTTGCCGAGAATATAGGTGCGGACGGGCTCTTGATCATCAATCCCTATTACATCCAGCCCCCGGTCGAAGATGTGAAGAATCATTTCAGAGCCATACGGCAAGCGGTTTCCATTCCCATAATGCTGTATCAAAATCCCCATGTGTGCGGATACCAGCTTGGCACCATGGATCTGGTCGAACTGGCCGAGGAGGGTGTGATCCAGAGCGTGAAACTGGCCAACGGCCCGGCTGCCGAGGCGGTCGACCTTTTGCACTATGGCAAGGGCAAGGTGGACGCCATCTACGGCGCGGACCCCGAAGCCCCCGAAGCCATGCTCATGGGCTCCCAGGGCTGGATCACCAGCTTTATCAATGTTGCGCCCCGGCTGTGCCGCGACCTGTATGACGCGGCCTCAATAGGGGACTGCAAAAAGACCCAGGAGGTCTGGTCCAAGTTTGTGCCCATGTTCCAGTTCGCCTACTCCGGAAAGACCCACTGGCTGCAATGCGTCAAGACCTCGCTGCACGTGATGGGCAGGGGCATTGGGGCTCCCCGAAAACCGGTGAGCCTGATGCAGGGAGAAAACCTGGCCGAGCTTACCGGCATCCTGAGGGGAATGGGACTGGTGGAATAAACAGGTATCCGGCTTGGCCGCCTCCGTCAAGCAAGGTGTAAACCGCCGAAGCATGGCGGCCGGCGGCCCGGATCATTAACCACATTTGAATCAATAAGAAATATGCGAAAGCTCAAGATCAAAAGCACCAGTGAGCATGTCTACGACTATCTGTTGCAGGCCATCTTTGACCGTGAACTCAAATCAGGCCAAAAACTGGTTATCGAAAGCCTGGCCAGGCAGATGGGCATCAGCACCACGCCGGTGCGGGATGCTTTTAAGAAACTGGAAATGCAGGGGCTGTTAGAGGTGCGGCCCAGAAGCGGCAGCTATGTCAAGATGCCAACCGCCAAAGAGATAGAGGATGTGTTTCAGCTGCGCCTTATTCTGGAACAGGCGGCTATTGACCGCTGCGTGCATCCCTTGCCCAAAAAAACCATGGCTCAAATTAAGTCGGCCTTGGATTTGGCTCAAAACAGCGGAGAAGTGCCCCATTACATAAACAGCGACGAGATGGTTCACGAGGCCATAATGAACTATCTCAATAACGCGGAAGTCTTTGGGGTTACGCGGCTTATCTGGATGAAGATGCGCCTGTTCAGAATAGTTTGCGGCCAGGATAAGGAGTTCGACGACAGCGCTCTAATGGAGCACCGCGAAATAGTCGCGGCCATGCAGACGGCTGACCGGGCCCGGTTAAAGGAGATCGATACCCGGCATATTTTAGGCGTGCAAAGAAAAACCATAATGTCTTTTAACAGGCTGCTGTGATTTAATTATACACATAAGTGCGGAATATTTTGGGATGTTTGGGAGCAGTTTCACCCAATGAACCAAATTAAGTAACCAACTGAATACAGTGCTTTTTATTGGCTGGACTTGCCCATATGGGTCGTGATAGATTCTTAGAGTGTTCGATGTATACACACAAAGTTCACCGGGATTTCACTTGATCAAGCCGGGCCGCGATTTCTTAGGAGGATAAGGAACAGGTATTAGACCGTTTGACGGGTGAAAAAACCACAATAAAGCAATTTGGAGGAAGTGATGAGCCGTAAGTTAGCTTTTGTTGTGATTCTAAGCCTAATCATGGCTTTGGGAATCGGGATGAGCACCGCGTTTGCAAAATATCCCGAGCGTCCCATTCAGATGATCTGCCCCTGGGGAGCCGGCGGCGGAACCGATGCCTGCTCGCGCATCATCGCCACCCTGCTTAAAAAAGAGCTGGGTGTGCCGGTGACCGTGGTTAACCGCACCGGAGGCAGTGGAGCCGTGGGCCACACCGCCATATCGACCGCAAAGCCGGATGGATACACCATCGGCATGGCCACCGGTGAGATCACCATGATGCACTGGATGGGCCTTACCAAGCTGACCTACAAGGACTTGGTGCCGGTATGTCTGGTCAATGCCGACCCGTCCGGGGTCAACGTGCGAGCCGACTCCCCCTACAAGAACCTGCAAGACCTGCTGGACGACATCAAGAAACGCCCCGGCGAGCTGCGCAACTCCGGCTCCGGCCAGGGCGGCATCTGGCATGTGGCTATGGCCGGTCTGCTCGTCATCAAGGGCATGAAGCCCGACGATGTGAAATTCATCCCCAGCAAGGGCGCGGCCCCTGCTCTGCAGGACCTGATGGCCAAGGGCATCGAGATGAGCGCTTGCTCCCTGCCTGAAGCCGCCACCCTGATCGAAGCCGGCAGAGTGCGTCCTCTGGCTATCATGGCCGAGCAACGTGATCCCAAATATCCCGACGTGCCCACCCTGAGAGAAATGGGCATCGACTGGACCGCGGCGGCATGGCGCGGAATCACGGCTCCCAAGGGCACTCCCAAAGAGATCGTGGATGTTCTGGAAGCGGCTGTGGGCCGGGTGCACAAGAGCAAAGAGTTCCTGGACTTCATGAAAAACCGCGGCTATGGCGTGATTTGGAAGAATGCCAAGGACTTCGGCAAGTTCATGGCCGAGGCGGATGCGAATAACTTCAAGGTCATGACGGCCGCTGGTCTGATCAAGTAAAATCAACAGAGCCTAAATATTGTTAGGCGCATACAACCGCAGAACCGGCGGGGTAGGCCGACACCCCGCCGGTTCTGCGCTGGCAGAAGGTTGTTGACCTATGAGGGTAAGCGATTCAATTATTGGTTTTGTGATGATCTTCTTCGGGATCGCGGTCGTTGTACAAACCATGGGATTTCCAGCTCAGCCGGACGGCCACCCGGGGCCCGAGTTTTTTCCCAATGTACTGGCGGTTCTGTTCATGCTGGCCGGTGTGACGATGATCGTTGGCAGCATCCGACGGGGTGAGAAGATCTTAGAGGTGCAAGCCCCGGGTCTCGGTGTATCCGCGGTGGTTAATATCCTGATTGTATTGGCCATTATTGTGCTTTACATTCTGGTGTCCGACTACCTGGGTTTTTTGGTCACCTCATTTGTCTTGATGGGTTTTCTAATGAAATGGCTCGGTGTGACCTGGAATTGGACTTTGGCAATGTCCGCCGCCTTGACCATGGGAATCTATCTTTTGTTTGCTAAAGTGCTGTTGGTGCCCCTTCCCTGGGGCTTGTGGGGCTTTTAATCATGGAACATATCATCACAGCAGCTGGGTTGGTGTTGCAGCCGTACGTCTTAATGATAATTTGCATATCCGCCGCCTACGGGCTTTTTGTAGGAGCTATTCCAGGCCTGACCGCCACCATGGCCACCGCCCTTTTGGTGCCGGTGACCTTTTTTATGGACCCGGTGCCTGCTCTGGCCGCCATCGTCACCATGGAGGCCATGGCCATCTTCGCCGGAGATATACCCGGAGCTTTGGTCCGCATTCCCGGAACCCCGTCTTCGGCCGCCTATGTGGATGAGTCATACTCCATGACCCTGGCCGGCAAGGCCGGTTTTGTGCTGGGCACGGACGTGACCGTGGCGGCCATCGGCGGCTTGATCGGCTCCATCATCCTTATTACCCTGGCCCCGGCCCTGGCCGAAGTGGCCATGCAGTTCACTTGCTTTGAATACTTCTGGCTGGCCTGCATCGGGCTTTCCTGCTCGGTTCTGGTCACCAAGGGATCTTTGATAAAAGGCCTTATATCATTATTGATAGGCCTGATGATGACCACGGTGGGCGTGTCCGAGACCTTCGGCTATCCCCGTTTCACCTTCGGAAGCACCGATTTTATGAACGGGTTCAACTTCATCCCGGCCATGATCGGTATGTTCGGGGTCTCCGAGGTTATGCGCAATGTATCCACCGGTGATTTGTCCGGCACCCAATGCACGGTGGTCATGGACAAAATGTTCAAGGGCATCGGGAAAACCTTGCGCAAGTACAAGGTGAACATAGTCCGTTCCGGGCTGGTGGGCACCGCAGTGGGCATTCTGCCCGGCGCGGGCGCGGATATCGGAGCCTGGATCGCTTATGCACTGTCCAAGAAATTTTCCAAAACGCCTGAAAAATTCGGCACCGGCCATATAGAAGGCATCGTGGATGCGGGTACGGCCAACAACGCCGGCCTGGGCGGAGCCTGGGTGCCGGCGCTGGTCTTCGGCATCCCCGGGGATTCCATCACCGCAATAGTGATCGGGGTGTTGTTCATGAAGGGCTTGCGGCCCGGCCCCATGATCTTCATGCAGACCCCTGAAATTCTCTATGCGGTGTATATCACCTTTATCCTGGCCAACCTGATCCTGATTCCCTTTGGTATCGTAGCCATCAAAGCTGGCTGCCAGATGCTGCGGGTGCCCCGCAACATCCTGATGCCGGTTATCCTGATCTTCTGCGTGGTGGGCGCCTTTGCCATCAACAACACCACCTTTGACGTGGGCATCATGCTGGCTTGCGGAGTTCTGGCCTACTTCATGGAGGTGAACGGCATTCCGGTGGCTCCGGCCATACTGGGCCTGGTGCTGGGCCGGCTCTTGGAAGACAATTTCATGGTGTCCATGATCAAGAGCAACTGGGATATGACCTCATTCTTTGACCGCCCGGTCAGTGCGGTGCTGGGAGTGGTTACGATCATCTTATGGACCTCGCCCTTTGTTGCCAACTGGCGGTCCAAAAGAAAATCCAAACAAGAGCAGGCCTGACCGCTTGGCAAATAGATCTTTGATGCAAAACACCTGGTCATTAAATTGGCCAGGTGTTTTTTGATTTGCATGGGATATGCGGTGGAGATGTGAGCTTGGCCTGGAGCCTGGCATGCCCGGCATTACAGGGCTGACGGATTTACCCAGGCATTCATTTAAGCCGGTTCAACGCCGAACTTATGCTGGAAGCTTATCAGGGATGAAAATTGATACGCTTTATCCCCAAAACACGGCCAGATCGTATTTATGCTGGTCACCGGCCTGGAATGCTTTTCTGAATGGTGCATGCCTTATGAGGATGAGCTCTGGTTCAAATCTTATACTTACTTAACTTTCGGTACAAAGTTGACAGGCCTATCCCCAAAAGAGAGGCGGCCTTGATCTTATCTGCCTTGCATGTCGCCATGGCTTTTAAGATCGCGGCCTTTTCATACTCAGCCAGGGAGGAGCCTGACGGGGAATTGTTGATTGGAGCTTGCCGCAGTGTTTTGGCTGTCAAGGATTCAGGCAGATCAATGATGTCTATGTAATCATGGCAGCACATTGCGGCGGCACGATTCACCGTGTTGTTTAATTCACGTACGTTCCCAGGCCAATGATAGCCCTCCAAAAAATCTATCACCTCCTTGGTAAATCCTCTGATCATGCTTTTTGGGCTCATCGCATTTTCGAGGAAATAACGGGCCAGCAGGCTTATGTCGGCGGTGCGTTCCCTTAATGGCGGCATTTGGATCATCGCTACATTCAAGCGGTAATAAAGGTCCTCCCTGAATTCACCCGCGGCCATTTCCTCTTCCAGTTTACGGTTTGTCGCTGCAACAACCCGTATATCCACGGGGTGGGATGTCTTCCCCCCAATAGCCCGCACGGTTCTTTCTTGCAGGATCCGGAGAAGTTTGGCTTGGGCCTTTAAGGGCAACTCGCCAATTTCATCAAGAAATAGAGTTCCTCCTTGGGCCGAGCGCACCAAGCCGATAGTCGAGCTGTAAGCCCCGGTAAAAGCCCCGCGTTCGTGGCCGAACAATTCACTCTCGATAAGGGTCTCGCTGATGGCCGCACAGTCCACCGGAACAAAAGACTCCCGTGACCTCTGGCTGACCGCATGCAGCGCCCTGGCAGCCAACTCCTTGCCGGTTCCGCTTTCCCCGGTGATCAATACATTTATGTCCGTGCCTCCCAGTTGGGTGATCAGGTGTTTGACTTGCTTTATGGCATTTGATTCGCCGATAATCGTATCCTGGCTGCTTTGGCCTTGAAGCCTCTCCTTCAGCTTTTTGTTTTCCCTTTCCAGCTTCCATATTTTGCGCGCCCGGGCAAGGCTGGCCAAAATGCACTCCGGCTTTTCTCCCTTTTGGATGAAATCAAGTGCGCCTTTTTTAATGGCCTCGACCGCCTGAGGCACACCTCCTTGTCCGGTCAGCATGATAACCTGCACCGAGGGATGGCTTTGCTTGATCTTCTCCATCAAGGCCATCCCGTCCATGCCGGGCATCTTGTAATCAACTATGGCGCAGTCGGGCGGATTTTCATCCAAAACAGCCAAAGCTTCGTGGGCGTTGCCGGCCTCGAAAATCTCCAGATCCTCATTTAGCAACATGCGTTTAAGCGAGGAGATTATTTTCGGTTCATCATCCACCAACAACAAAGAAAATCTATGATCCTTTTGGGCCATGCCATTTTCCCATTTTTTCAACCGTTTTGTCATTATTGGAAATTGTATTAAATAAAGCATGTTATGCGTAATACTGCTATGTCCATAATCTCAGCATCAGCACTATCTTATTAATATATCACTATTTTCCCATTTTGAAAATCATTCTTGGATTTGACGGAGTCAGTCTATCTTGTTCAGTTGGTGTTAAGCTTTATGTGGCTGAATTAATAATATAAATTGTAAAACATCAGAATTGGCACACATCTGGCAATAAAGACGGCCAGAAAATATTTGACTCATTTGCAGTAATTCATCAGGGAAGAAAGAAATGATAAAGGCCAAACATAGCACCAGGATGTTCATCGGTTTTGGTGGGGTTTCCATGAACCGGGCCAATATACCAATGGGTTCTGGAGCCATTGTAACTATCTGCAAGAAGCTGCAACCGGCAAAAACGTACCGTACAAAATTGCTATAAACAGGGCTAAGAGTCAGTCATGCAACACCACAATAAAACCTGTTTGATCATTGGCGACCAGGATTCAATAACAACAGTGCGCGGACCATTGGAAATGGCAGGATTTTCGATGATCAGCTGCAGATTTAATGAATGCCATAACCGTGTTGTAAACAATTCACCGATTAAAGGGATCATATGCCATTTCGATGAATGGACCGAAGAACAAACGAACCGGTTAATCAGTGTTTGCCGTCAATATCCGGAAGCAAGAGTTGTTGTCACATGCAAGACAATCAACCACCAGTTTGAAAAAAAGTTGCGAACGCAGCATGTTGTTTTTTTGGGAGATTTGGAATTATTTCATCAACATTGCGGCTCAATATTAAAGACGGCATTTGCCAGGTTTTAATTTTAATGTTTCAAAGATAATGGTATTCAATTTCAAAAAACGGGTGGCATTTTGTATAAAGAAGCATTGATTGCAGATGATGATCTAAATTGCCTGAACAGCGTCATAAGACGATATTCCGGCAACCAATATAACTGGAAGGTGAAATGCGCCAATGACGGGAAAAGCGCCCTTCAAATCCTGGCACAAGAACCGATTGATTTGATCATATCAGACCTTAAGATGCCCCAAATGGATGGTTTGGAACTGCTGCATTATACCCGATCATATTACCCTGATCTGGTTAGGATAGTCATGTCCGGCATGGTTGACAACTTCGGCACGGAAGAACTTTGCTCGGTGAGCCATCAGACTCACGGAAAAGAACGAGCACTGTTTGATGTTGACCGGATGTTTAATTCACTGAACTGGCTTGACAGGCTGATGCTGAGTCCGGTGATGAAGAATGTGATAGGTCAAATCCCATCCATGCACTACCCATCTCGTCAAAGCACGCGGCAAAGCTATGACACACTTATCCGGTCAAATCGTGACTTGGTCAATAAATTGGGATTCAATGCGGCAAGGTTGATTTCATCACATCAAGGCGACCCGAAGCACAGCTGTGAATATCAATTCAATAGCCAAACCGAAAATTTGACCTCGGTAATTGTGGACACGCACCTGCAGCACGCAGAGATGACCGCACATCTAGCGGAAGTCGTTGCCTTTGATCTGACCTCCAGCGTCAGTACAGCAAAACAGGCTTTTATTCACGGGTTTGACCATGATCTGGAAGAGTTGCTTCTGTTTCTTTTATACCCGCTTAGCTATGCAGGCCAAGTTTTTGGGCAGGCAAGGGACTCGGTATCGAGGCTGGAAGTGGAGAAAACCCTCTTTGGCGCAACACATGCCGAAGTCGGCGCATATCTTGCCTGCCTTTGGGGATGGCCCCAGGACTTGGTTTTTTCCATTGCTTTTCATTACCGGCCGGATCAGGTGCAGGACCATATCCCTGCCCCAATGCACGCGGTGATGGTGGCGGAATCTCTTATTGCTTCCAAGGAAAACCCCGCATGGGAGCCCTGCATATGTTTGCAGCCCTTGCTTGATCAGCATCTTTTCAATTCAGAAGACATCAAGCAATGGCAATCTTGCAGCCATCTGCTCAATTAAATGAATATGTGAATTAATAATGAGTTAAGGTGTTATCATAATTCACAAGAGGGACAAAAAGGATAAAATCATGAAAAGATCATTTCTAGCCCGATCTATGTTGAGCTGCCTGATTTTGGCGGTTGTGGTTGTTTTGCTGGCGGGCCCTGCATTGGCCGGTGATTTGGCCGAAGTCAAGCAACGCGGTGTGTTGCGTCACCTGGGCATACCCTATGCCAACTTTGTAACAGGCGCCGGTGACGGTCTCGATGTTGAGTTGATGAAACTTTTCGCCCGCCATCTGGGGGTTAAATACCAGTTTGTCAAAACAGACTGGGCCCATGTTATCAGCGATTTAGTGGGCAAGGTTATCAAAACCAGCGGCTCCCAGGTCACCATTGTGGGCGATGCCCCGATAAAAGGGGATGTCATAGCCAACGGCCTTACCATCCTGTCCTGGCGGCAAAAGGTCCTTAATTTCTCCACACCGACCTTTCCGACCCAGGTGTGGCTCATAGCGCCTGCAAAGGCGGGTTCAAAACCAATTGAGCCCACAGGGGAAATAGAAAAGGATATTGCCCTGACCAAAGCGGAGCTTAAGGGCAAAAAGGTTTTTGACAAACCCAACACTTGTCTGGATTCCCGCTTATACAATCTTGATCAAGCAGGAGCAAAGGTTTTCAATTTTGATGGAGGCTTGAACGATATGGCCCCGGCCGTCATCAAGGGTGATGCGGATATGACCCTGCTGGATGTGCCGGATGCTTTGGTGGCTTTGGGAAAATGGCCCCAGCAGCTTAAAGTGATCGGCCCTTTATCCGAGCAGCAGGGCATGGGAGTGGGTTTTAGAAAATCATCACCAGAACTCCTGAAAGCTTGCAACGAATTTTTGGATAAGATTTGGCGTGACGGGACCTATTTCAAACTGGTTAAAAAGTATTATCCCGCAGTGTTTGCGTACTACATGGAGTTTTTCAAAGTCAAGTAACCAGTTAATCGGGATGTGAAATAAGCTGGGAGCTGATAATGAGTGCAAAAATGAAAGTTTCCGCAAAATTTTCATTGCGATGGCTGTTACACTTGATATTTGGATTTGGCCTGATCGCTTGCCTTGTCTGGCTGATTTTGGCTCATTATCACTCCCATGTCGCGCTTCAAGAGGGGCTGATTAAGGATTATCAGCATGAAGTCGACCGCCACGCTATTGCTATAAATCAATTTTACCAGGAAAGGCGGGATGATGTTTTTGATGTTGCCGAGAGCCAGGTAATAACCAGCTTTTTCGCCAATAAGGCGTTGGGCATGAGCATGCAGTACGGTCTGCGGGCCAGCCTTGTCCATGTTGAGGAATATTTCAACTTTATTGTGTCGACAAAGAAGATTTCGGGAAAGCCCATATATGAAAGCATTGTAATGCTTGACAATGCAAGCGAAATACTGGCGGCTTCCCAGGGTTCGGAAGTTCATAAAGCAAAGAATGACTTCAAGGTAAATCTTGCTCAAATCAACAAGAAAAAACCAAGTGTTATACTGAGCAATTGGCCCGAGCAGAGGAGTGTTTTGGTGGCAATGCCCATCTTGTTCAAGGAGGTATTGTCCGGTTTTGTATTGGCCAAGATAAATTATTGTG
Source organism: Desulfarculaceae bacterium (assembly GCA_963675675.1). Classification (GTDB taxonomy): domain Bacteria; phylum Desulfobacterota; class Desulfarculia; order Desulfarculales; family Desulfarculaceae; genus Dethiosulfatarculus. Next base: position 2,538,441 of record OY776512.1, on the reverse strand, counting down.
TATTGCTGGATGAAGACATCTTTCCCCCCCGGGGTAAATATCACAACAATAAGGTATTATTAGGCAAAACTGCAGACGGTATCGTTCCCCTGTGCCATACGGACAAATCGGCGATTGCAAGCAACAAGCAAATCATACAATCACTGGATGAAAAAACCACAAAACACCCCGTGACCCGCATGCATTCAGAAAAAAATATTGTCCGCACCGTGCCTATAAAGGGAACTCCCTTGATCCTATTCGCCGCTGCACCGAAAACACAGATCAGGGGATCGCAGGGAGCTGAGTATATCCTGTATTTCATGATTGCAATTCTCAGTATTCTTTTATCGGGCTTGGCTTTTCTTGTCAGGGTTGAGGTCAAGTCGTCTAAATTGCGATTGGAACTTGCGAAAAATGAAAAAGCTAAGAGACAAGAGTTGGAGTTCCTGAATGCCGAGCTTGATGACCAAATAGCGGAACGCCGTAGAGCCGAAGAGGCGACCAAGCAAAAAAACGAATTGCTCTATAGTCTGAATGAGATTCTACTCGTCACTCTGCAAACTTCAGCGATTGAAGATGTCGCTCAAAACTGCCTTTCAGTTATTGCAAAACTAATTGATTGCAAAGTCGGTTTTATTGGAGTGTTTTCAGCAAGCGGCGTATTCAAAATGCTTGCTTCGCTGGACGGCGCAAACCAAAGATGTGAGCTGGAACAGAAAAATATCCCTATGCTTTTTGATCACATGTTTAAACAGGGAATGCTGGGTGAACTTGTCAGTTCAACGAACACTTTGCTTGCGAATGAATCTGATTTTGAAGCACTCAAGATAGGGTTTCCCGATGGACATATCGGATTGAATTCCATTTTATCCGTGCCGTTATGGAGAAATAACCAGTGCATTGGCGTAATCGCTTTGGCCAATAAAAAGTCAGGTTTTACTTCGCTCGATGCAACCAATTTGGAAGAGTTGTCAGCTTCATTCATCACAGCCTTGGTGCAAAAGCAGACTGATGAAGCTCTGAGGATCAGCGAAGAACGTAACCGCACCTTGGTTGATTCAATTACCGAGGGTTTGATCATGGTGGATGAGAACGCCTGCATAACTTATCTGAATGCCAATATGCTTGATATGTTGGAAATTGAACTGGAAGATGCCAAAGGCAGGCCCGTTTTTGATTTTATGGATGAAAAAAACCAAGAAATTGTCAGGAAAAATTTTGAATATAGAAAGGTTGGTAATGAAGACCCCTATGAAATGGCTTGGAATATACCGGATGGTTCAAAAAAGGTTACAATGATTTATCCAAAAGTTTTTTTGGGCGATGACGGCGAATTTCACGGCAGCCTAGCCCTGGTGATCGATCTTAGTGTCCGCAAAGCCCGGGATGCACAGATCCTGCAAACCCAAAAACTTGAAGCCATCGGACAGCTCGCGGCCGGAATAGCCCATGAGATAAACACGCCAACCAATTATGTGGCCAACAACGTAACATTTATAAAGGACAGTTTTGACAGCCTGACAAAGATGCTGGCCGAATGCGCAAGTTTGCGAACCGCTATAGAAGATGATCAGCCGACTCAGCTGTTTTTGGACTCTATGCGCAAGATTCATGAGGAAGCAAACCTGGATTATATTTTGGAGGAGATCCCTCCGGCAATTGACGAAACTCTCGAAGGCCTTGACCATATAGCAAAAATCGTGCGTTCCATGAAGGAATTCGCCCATCCGGGCTTAGACTCAAAAACCAAAGTTGATTTGAATGAATGCATACAAAACACAATCAATGTTGCGAAAAATGAATGGAAATATGTCGCAGATGTGGAATTGAATCTTGACCCTGATCTGCCTATGACTTATTGCGTTCCAAGCCAAATCAATCAAGTCTTGCTGAACCTGATTGTAAATGCGGCCCAAGCCATAGCAGATGCGGAAAAAGGCAATGGGCTTATTAAGATAAGCTCCAGGCAGCTAAACGATAAAATAGAGATAAAAATAATTGATAATGGATCTGGAATTCCTGAACAGTTGCAACAACGCATCTTTGAACCGTTTTTTACAACAAAGGAGCCGGGAAAGGGCACTGGCCAAGGACTGGCCATTGCTCATTCCGTTATCGTTGAAAACCATGCGGGGAGTATCAGCCTGCAATCCGATGGCAGTACGGGATCTGAATTTATTATTGGGTTGCCCTTGATTTCAGAAGAGGTTGAGACATGATCAAGGTTTTATTCGTTGACGATGAGCCTATGATGCTGCGCAGCTTGAGAAGGATGCTGCTTCAAAAGGCGAAAGACTGGCAGATGAAGTTCGTCGATAGCGGGAAAGCAGCGCTGACGCTATTGGAGCAACAGGAGATTGACATAATTGTAACCGATATGCGGATGCCGGGCATGAGTGGTGAATCATTACTGGCAGAAGTGCAAAAGCGTTATCCTCACATAAACCGCATTGTGCTTTCCGGCCATTCAGACCGTGAACTTATTATTAAATCCACTAGACTGGCACACCAATATATTGCCAAACCATGTGATTCAAAAACCTTGATAAAAATTCTTGAACAGGCAATTCATTTCCGTTCAACTTTGGCAAAAAATGGCATACTGGATCTGGTTACAAAAATTGACGGACTTCCCAGCCCAAATGAAAATGTTCAAAAGATTTTAGAGTGTGTACAGGATGAAGAATCATCATTAGCGGACATAGGAAATCTAATTGCCCAGGATATGGGCATGTCGTCCAATATTTTGAAAGTAGTGAATTCGGCATTTTTCGGGTTACCAAGACATGTAGGCAGTGTTCCTGAAGCTGTTGTTCTATTGGGTATGGATATAATTAGAGCATTGGTGCTATCCCATCATTTTGTTTCTTTTTTTAATTTCGGGCAAATACCGCATTTTTCTTATCAGATGCTCTGGGATCACTGTATCCGTACGGCTATTATGTGCCGGGAGATAACAAAAGCAGAGATAAACAGCAAGGAAACAATTGATAACAGTTTTATCGCTGGGTTGCTGCATGATATAGGCAAATTGATTTTGGGTTATATAATTACAGAAAAATACACAAAAATTATCGAAGATGCGAGAAAAAGCAACCTGGGTATTTGGAAAATTGAGACAAAAAATCTCGGAGTGTCTCATTCGGAAATTGGTGCTTATTTAATTGGCTTATGGGGAGTTAATAATAGCATTGTGGATGCTATACGCTGTCACCACGAGCCTTCAAAACTTAATCACAAAGGAGATATTTTAATATCCGCCGTACATCTGGCCGATATATTTGACCATCAGCTATTTGTGTTTAATGAAGGCTATGAAAGACCGGTGATTGATCACAAGTACATTGCAGCTGAACAATTGCATGAACAGGTGGATAAATGGTTTTTACTTTGTAAGGATCATTTCAGTCAATAATGGGGAAATCAAAATGCCTCTTGTCACTGAAAATGTTTTGATGGTGGATGACGATCCCCGCATGCTGGCCTCCATGGTCAGGCAATTGCATGGAAAGTTGAACATGGTCACGGCCGCCAATGGGGCGGAAGGTCTTGACGTCGCGTCCCGCAAGGGGCCATTTGCAGTAGTGGTGTCAGATTACAAGATGCCGGGGATAGATGGGGTGACATTCCTGACTAGAATAAAGGAGATGTATCCTGAAACTGCCAGAATTTTATTGACCGGATATGCCGATATTGAAAACGCGATCAGGGCTGTTAACGAAGGAGATCTTTTCAGGTTTCTCACCAAGCCGTGTGATAGTCAGGTTTTTTTGAGAACAGTATTGGCGGGAATCAAACAATTCCGGCTTGAAAAAGGAGAAAAGGAATTACTTGAACAGACCGTAGCCGGTTCGTTCAAGCTCTTGACCGATGTGCTGGGTTTGTTCAATCCCGATGCGGTGGGACGCTCCACCAGGATCAGAGACCTGGCCATTTTGCTCGGGAACGAACTTGGATTAGATGAATTGTGGGCGCTAAGCACAGCGGCATCACTTTCAAAAGTTGGGTTTATGCTACTTTCACAAGAGGCGCTACATCGGCTGTATTCCGGACAAGAATTGGAAGGTGAAGACAAACAAATCTTTGATATGAATTCTTCGCTAACCGCGGATTTGATCAGAAATATCCCCCGCATGGAAAGGATTTCAGAAATAATCACCTTCCAGGACAGGAAGTGGAACGGTGATGGCCCGCCTGCCAGCATCGAGCGTGAGAGAGACGATTTGCCTATTGAATCCAGGATCATCAAGGTGGCAATGGATTTTGATTTACTTGTGCAGCAGGGAAAAGAGCCGCAGGCGGCCTATAGCTTAATGAAAACCCGGCAGGATTGGTATGATGCCAAGGTTATTAAGGCGATGTTTAATGTTCTTATTAAACTGGATGACCAAAGCGTCAAGGAGGTTGACATTAACGACCTGACTGAGGTCATGACTATTGTAGATGGCGTCTTCACTGTAGATGGAAGATTGATTGTGGCCGGTGGTCAAAAAGTCAACCGGTTGCTGGTGAGGCATCTCCAAAAATTCGATGCAAACTTCGGCATACGCCGTCCATTATTAGTCACAATAGCAGAAAGTTAATAGAGGAAATACTGCATGCCTGTTGAAAAAATACTTTTTGTTGATGATGATAAATTATTACTAAATTCCATGTTAAGATATTTGCGACATGAGTACAATATTACGACTGCTGAAAATGGCAAAGTTGCCTTAGACCGTTGTGGGAGCGACGGGCCTTTTGATGTCGTCATAAGTGATTACCAAATGCCTAAGATGGATGGTCTTAGTTTTTTAGCTGAGCTAAAAGTATGTATGCCTGATGCCGTTAGACTGATCTTAACCGGCAATGCCAATCTCGACCTGGCTGTTAAAGCTGTAAATGACAGCGAAGTGTTTCGTTTGCTTCTAAAACCGATTAAACCGTCAGATATAAAAAAAGCTATCGATTCAGCAATCAGCCAGCGCAGACGCATAATGGCGGAGCGTGAGCTTCGGACCATCAAAAAGGTTAAAAAGATCTTGGAAGGATCATTGCACGGCTTTGTGCGTTTAATGGAGACAAGAGATCCATATACCGCCGGCCACCAGCACAGGGTGGCCTTGCTGGCCTCATGTATTGCGGAAAAAATGAATATGCCGTCAGATTTTGTCCACACAGTGCTGTTTGCGGCTTCGATTCATGATATCGGCAAATTGTATGTTCCGTCTGAATTTCTCAACAAGCCCGGCTCACTCACTGATCTGGAATTTGAAATAATTAAAACTCATCCACAAGTTGGCTATGAAGTGCTTCAACATTTTGGAGATGACATGCCCCTGGCTGATGTGATTTATCAACATCATGAAGCGATCAACGGGTCAGGTTATCCCCAGGGATTAAAGGGTGAGGATATTTTGTTGGAAGCCAAGATAATATCCGTTGCTGATGTTGTGGAAGCGATGAGTTCACATCGTCCATACCGGCCCGCCTTGGGTATGGCGGCCGCACTGGCTCAAATCAAGGAAGGTTCCGGCACCCTGTATGAACCACGCGTGGCCCAATGCTGTTTGGATCTTTTTGATTCCGGCTGGTCATTTGATTCGGAAGAATAATCTGATGATGGAATAGTGCGCGCAAATATTTTTTATCTAATTAATATTATTACATATCTATAAATTCATTTCTTGCGCTTGCCGCTGCTTGGCCGCATGCCTCCTGATTTGTATTCGGGTTTCGGGATCGCGATAGCAAGCCACGCCATTTATTTTCGGGGCACGGTTCACTGTTTTCAGCCTTGCCCCGGATATGCCTTTCCCGGCTTGACATTAAAGCATCCCGGTAATAACGTAATCAGCGCCGGTGCCATGGGCCAACGAGGGAAGACGGTGAGAATCCGTCGCGGTCCCGCCGCTGTAACCGGGTACCAAAGCCGCAGGGTCCCAAAAGGACCAAAGCCACTCCGCTTGACGCGGGGGAAGGCGCGGTGAGTAGGCCGATCCGGAAGCCAGAAGACCTGCCGGCGAAAATGCGAGACTCCATTATATGCCGTCGCGGATTGCGGTTAGGGGTGCCTCGGCCAAAATGCCCAGAGGTGTCATCCTTGGGATGCATGGTTAAGCAGGTGCGCTCACCCGGTCCGTTTTAGGCGGACCGGGTTTTTTTTGGGTACAAGGCCCCAAAGGAGATGCGTTATGAGCAAAGCGGCCAAGTTGGTGATCTATGGAGCGGGGACGGGCCTGGCCAGCCTGGGCAGGGCCCTCAAGCAGCTGGAGGAGGAAGCGCCGGGGAGCTTGACGGTGGCCGCGCGCAGCCATCAGGATCTTTTCGACCGCAAGCAGGTGGAGGGATTTCTGGAGCTGGCCGCGGACACCGACATGCTGATGGTCATTCTGCACGGGGGCAAGAGCTCCTGCCCCTTTTTTGATGAGCTTATGGAGAAAACCCCTGCGCCGCTGGTTTACGTGCATCCCGGCGATGAGGAAGAAACCGTCCTGTCCAAGCAGCACTCCCGCGGCCTGGATGAAAAACGGTTCACCGACACGGTGTTCTACATCAAACACGGCGGGCGGGGCAACTGGCTGAATCTTCTCAAGTCCCTATTGCCCCTCATGGGCGGCCCCGGGCTTCTGGCCGAGCCGCCTTGCCCCCAGCCCTGCCAGGCGCTCTACCATCCCCGCCTGGGCGTCTTCGAAAACCTGGAGGACTATTTGGCGGCCCAGGGGTTGACCCCGGACGATATGCTGAACGGGCCGCGCCCGGTCATCGGGCTTTGGTTCGCCAATTACCTGTATCTGGAAGAAAACACCGAACCCATTGACGCCATCTTCGAAGAGATAGAGCGCCAGGGCTGCCTGCCCCTGGCCCTGCTCTGGCGGCGCTACCCGGACCCCACCCTTGAGGTCAAAGACACCGCCTGGGTGCTGAAAAACTTTTTTCACCATCAAGGCAGGCTACTGGTCGACGTGGTGCTCTCGCCCATGAGCTTTTCCATAAGCCTGCTCTGCCCCGGTGAGGAAAAACACCTCAAAGGTTTGAACGTGGCTATTTTGCAGGCCCCGCTGCTCTCCACCACCAGGGAGTTTTGGGAGGAAAGCGACCAGGCGGTGAGCCCCATGGATGTGTCCATGTCGGTCTGCGCACCGGAAGGCGACGGCAACCTGATCACGGTGCCCGCCGCCACCAGAGAGACCAGCCAGGTGGACCCCCTTACCGGCGCGCGGCTTTCCCGCCTTGAGCCCATTTCCGAGAGGATCAATAAGCTGGTGCGCATGGGCCGCAAATGGGCCGCGCTGAAGCGCAAGCCCAATCATGACAAAAAGGTGGCCATCATCTTTCATAATTACCCTCCGCGCAACGACCGCATCGGCTGCGCCGCCGGGCTGGATTCATTTGCCAGCGTGGCCCTTTTGGTCGAGAGGCTCAAGGATGAGGGCTATCAGGTGGAGCGCACCTGGGACGACCCCCAGGAACTGGCCGAGGAGATGGTGAGCAGCCTCAGCGTGGACCAGCGCTGGCTCACCCCCGAAGCCATGGCCTTGCGGGCGGCCGGCCTGGCCGGGGCCGGGCGGCACCAAGCTTGGCTGAGCCGCCTGCCTGCCCCGAATGTGGAGCACATGACCAAGGACTGGGGCGAGAGCCCGGGCGAACTGTTCGTGCACCAGGATCAGGTCATGATCAACGGCGTGATCAACGGTAATGTGTACATCGGCATTCAGCCCCCCCGGGGATTCATCGAACAGCCCGAGAAAATCCACGATCCCTATATGTCCCCCAGCTGGCATTACCTTTACTATTACCGCTGGATAAGGGACGTGTTCCAGGCCGATGCGGTGATGCATATCGGCAAACACGGGTCTTTGGAATGGCTGCCGGGCAAAAGCGTCTGCCTTTCGGAGCGCTGCTATCCGGAGCTGGCCATCATGGATATGCCCAACATCTATCCCTATATAGTCAACAATCCGGGCGAGGGCACCCAGGCTAAGCGCCGCTCCTATTGCGCCCTGGTCAATCACCTGATCCCGGTGATGACCAATGCCGAAACCTACGAGGAACTGGCCGAGGTGGACAACCGGGTCAGCGATTACTTGCAGATCAAGGACCTGAACCCACAGCGGCTCAAGGTGGCGGCCGAGGAGATTTGGGAGGCCGTGGCCCGGGCCAACCTGGACCGGGACCTGGAGACCGACCGCGACACCGCCCTGGCCGATTTCGAGGCGTTCTTGGAAAAATTGCACGCCTATCTCAACGAGTGCCAGGACACGGCCATTGCCGACGGGCTGCATATCATGGGCTGCCCGCCCCAAGGCGACATGCTGGTGGAGTTGGCCACCCAAATGCTCCGGGTGCGCATGGGCTCCACCCCCAGCCTGCGCGAGGCCATGGCCGGTCAAATGGGCTATGATCTGGATTACATCCTGGCCAACCGGGGCTTGCGGGACCCCAGCGGCCGCCATCTGACCTATGGCAAGGCGCTGGAGGCCATACACCAGGCCTGCCTGGATTCCGTGGCCCAGGTGGCCGGGGAGGGCAGGGTGGATAAGGAGGGCAAAACCCCGGAGGTGGTGCACGCCCTGGAGTTTTTGCGGGAGATCCTTTTGCCCCGTATTGAGAGCTGCGCCGGTGAGATAGACGCGGCGGTGAACGCCCTGTCGGGCAGCTTCGTGGCGCCCGGTCCCACCGGATCGCCCACCCGGGGCCAGGTTGACTGCCTGCCCACCGGGCGTAACTTCTTCACCCTGGACCCCTACAAAATGCCCACCCCGGCGGCCTGGCGGGTGGGGGTTTCCCTGGGCGACGATCTTGTGGCCCGCCACCGGGAAAAGACCGGCCAGTATCCCGACAACGTGGGCCAGCTCATCTGGGCCACCAGCAACATGCGCACCCAGGGTGAAGAGCTTGCCCAGGCCCTGTACCTCATGGGCCTCAGGCCGCTGTGGCATCAGTATTCCGGCCGGGTGGAGGGCATCGAGCCCATACCGCTTTCCGATCTCAAATTCCCCCGGGTGGACGTAACCTTCCGCACCACCGGGCTTTTCCGGGATGCTCTGCCCAACCTCATGGAGATGCTGGACCAGGCGGTGCAGATGGTGGCCGCACTCAAGGAGCCGGTGGAAAGCAACTTCCTCAGGCGGAACGTGCTCAAGGAATCCGAAGAGCTGGCCAAACAGGGGCTCAGCCCGGAAAAGGCCTGGGAAGAGGCTTCTTTGCGGGTGTTTTCCGACCCGCCCGGCACCTACGGGGCCGGGGTGGCCGCGGCCATCGACGCCAAGGCCTGGGAGCAGGCCGACGACCTGGGCGATGTGTGGATTACCTGGGCAGGGTATGCCTACAACAAAAACCACTACGGCCAGAAAAACCCCGAAGCTTTGAAACGCAGGCTGAAGGACATAAAGGCCCTGTTCAAAAGCGACGACTCCCGGGAATACGACATCCTGGGCTCTGACGACTACAACGCCTATTTCGGCGGGTTCGTCAATGCGGTGCGCATGGTGAGCGGCACCCAGCCCTTGGCCTACATCGGCGACGCTTCGGACCCGGACCGGGTCAAGAACCGCACCATCCAAGAGGAGGCCAAGCACATTTTCCGCAGCCGCATCCTGAATCCCAAGTGGCGCAAGGGATTGATGCGCCACGGCTACAAGGGGGCCGGCGACCTCTCGCGGCAGGTGGACAATTGTTTCCACTGGGACGCCACCACGGGGGTCATAGAGGACTGGATGTACCAGGGTTTGGCCGACAAATACGCCTTTGATCCCGAGCTGCAGGAGTGGTTCAAAAAGGTCAACCCCCATGCCTTGCACAACATCGCGGAAAGGCTTTTGGAGGCCATCAGCCGGGAGATGTGGGAGACCGATTCCGAGACCAAAAAACGCCTGGAGGATCTGTTTTTGGAGATGGAGGGTGAGGTTGAGGAAGCCATGGCCTGAGCCGGGCGGGGCCTAGTGGGCCGGATCAACAGCCTGTTGAGCGAAGGGGCGCTTTTCATAAAATGCATGTCCGCCACAATAAGGTGCGGCTTGAGGCCCCGGATCAGTTCCTGGTTGGTCCTGATGATGGTGCCCCAATAAGGCGGCTTTTTCATGGACGGAGGGCCAGGTTGCCCACGCAGAGCGGGCCGCGATGTCTCCGCCCCGGCCCAGGACCCAGGCCGCCCTCCCCCGCCGGTCCGCTCAAGGCTGCCGGCAGCTTGTCAAGGCGTCAGGCCCTTATGCATTTGCTTAGGCGCTCCAAACCGGCGATGCCGATTTTCCGCCAGACAACAGCTTGACACGGTCAGGCTATTAGGGTACCAAGAGGTAAAAAGGGTCAGTGCCTGTGTTATAGAAGGCTTAAGAGGGAAGACGGTGTGAATCCGTCACGGTCCCGCCGCTGTAACCGGTAGCATCCGCCGCAACTAAGACCGCCGATGAATTCAGTACGATGGACGGTCTGGGTCACTGCGCAAATTATGCGTGGGAAGGCGCGGCGTTTGGCGCGAAAGCCGGAAGTCAGAAGACCTGCTGATCCTGTTGCATCCGTTACTTTGGACTGGCGAGGTACTGGTCCGGTTTCGGCGGGTTAGGGTGAACATGCCCCGGCTGCGGCGGGCATGTGCGTAAGAAGTCCAGATTCCTCCCGATCTGCCCAAATGGTTTCCAGACTCGCCATTTGGAGCCCAGTGCATGGAACCCAGACATCCTAATCCCGGAAGGTCCCTTACCACCCTGGCAGGGGCGGTTTTCTCCATCATCTTTCTGTTCCACCCGGTTCAAGCTGCAAACACAGCGCAAAAGGTCTTGGGGCAAGCCGGTGAGGCTCTCAGCATCCGGCAAAAAACCCAAGAGCTGGTGGACCGGCAAACCCCCAAAATAGACAAGTGCAAGGACCGCATTGAGTTTCTGGAAGGGGAGCTTAAGCTGCTATTGCGGCAACGCGCCAAGACCACGGCTTATTTGGAGGACCAGCGTTCCAAGGTGGCCGAGCTCAAGCGCCGCCTGGAGGAACTGGAAATCATACGGCGTGATCTGGAGCCCTTGCTGGATCAGACCTCGGAGCGGCTGTCCAAAAAGCTGCAGGAGGATCTGCCCTTCGCAATGCAGGAGCGGCGCATCCGCCTGGAGCGGCTGAATGATAAGCTGAACGACTTTGACGCGGGCCTGGCCGACAAGATCAGAGCCCTTTTGGAGACCCTGGGGGTTGAGGCTGGCTACGGCCTGAGCGTGGAGGTCAACGAATCGGAAGTTGAGCTGGCCAGCCGGGCCCAGAGGGTGAAGCTTCTGCGCCTGGGCCGTCTGGGACTTTTTGCGCTCTCTTTGGATGGCGAACGGGCCTGGTCCCTGGAGCCGCAGGGCGGCAAGTGGCGGCAGGTGCATGAATACGCCCGCCAGCTCAATCTGGCGGCTGAAATAGCCCAGCGCCAAAGGGTGGTCAGCCTGGTCGAGCTTCCCATGCCCAAGCCCGGTGCGGCGGCGGCATCCCGGGAGCCGAAAAAGGATGGGGAGTCCACCACTGAACAGGCTGCCGCACCGGCGTTCAAAGCTGGCAAAATCACGGCTCAGGCCCAGACCGCCCCGCCAGTGCAAAGCTCCGCAACCGGGGAGGTGCGGCCATGAAAAGCTTCTTGTGCATGATTACGGCCTTTTTGCTGCTGAGCCTTCCGGCCCAGGCCGGGGCGGCCAACTTCGCCCAGGCGGCCACAGAGACCTCCAAGGATCTGAAACAGGCCCAGCAGGAGCAACAGGCAACCCAAAAGGAGATCTCCACCACCCTCGAAAAGATGGAATCGCGCCTGGCCGCACTCGAATCCCGCCTCAAGGGCGAGCGCGAAGGGCTGGCCCGTGATCAGGAAGAGCTGGGCAGGCTTAGCCGCCTGCGCGCGGAGCTCAGCCGGGAGCTGGCCGAAAAATCCGGTGACTTAAAGGAGCTGACCGGCCATGTGCGGGCCGCGGCCAGGGACCTCCTCACTCTGGCGGAAAACTCGCCGGTGACCGCCGAGCATCCCGGCCGGCTGGAAACCCTGCGTGGTTATTTGAACCCGGGTTACTTTCCGGGCCTGAAGGAGATCAAGAACCTGGTGGAGCTCTATCTTGAGGAGATGAGCGCCAACGGCCGGGTGCTGAAACGCAGGGGCCTTCTGGTGAACCGGGCGGGCGAGGAAATCGAGGGCGAGATAGTGCGCCTGGGCGGCTTCACCACCCTGTACCGGGTCGGTGAAGAGTCAGGCTTTCTCACCCTGGGCCCCGCCTCGGGCCGTTTGCTGGCCATATCCGGTGAACCGCCCTGGGACATGGCCGGTCCCCTGGAAGAATTCATCGCCGGAACCACGGCCAGCGCGCCGGTGGACATCAGCGGAGGCGCGGCCCTGCGCCAGCTTTCCCGCCGGGTGGGCCTGTGGCAACACCTGGAAAGCGGCGGGCCCTTGATATATCCCATCCTGGCGGTGGGGCTGTTGGGGCTTTTATTGGCGCTGGAGCGTTTTTGGTTTTTGCAAAGGGTGAGGGCCAACACCGACCAGACCATGAACCAGGTTAATAGGCAGGTGGCTCAGGGTGATCTCGAGGGAGCCCGCGAGACCGCCTCCCGCCTCAAGGGCCGTCCCACCGGCAATGTGCTGCTGGCCGGGCTCAAGCTGGAGGGATGCTCGGCAGAGGTGGTGGAGGGCGGCTTGGCCGAGGCCATGCTGCGGGAGCTGCCCCGCCTGGAGCGCTTTTTAACCGCGCTTAAAGTTTTGGCCGCGGTGGCCCCGCTGCTGGGCCTGTTGGGCACCGTGACCGGGATGATCAACACCTTCCATGTGATTACGGTTTTCGGCACCGGCGATCCCCGCCTGATGGCCGGAGGCATCAGCGAGGCCCTGGTCACCACCCAGTTTGGCCTGGCCGTGGCCATCCCGCTGTTGGTGATAGCCTCGCTGCTGTCCCGCAAGGCCCAGCGCATCACCGGCGACATGGAAGAAAAATCCGTGGCGCTTTCTGCGGCTCTCATTGACCGGAGGATGGCGCATGCAGCTTAGCGACGCCCTGCATTTCAGGGTGGTTTGGGACTTTTTGCTGGCCGGGGGCCCGGTTATGTGGCCCCTTTTGGCCATATCCATCTGGCTGTGGGTCCTCATCGTGATCAAGGTAAGCTGGGTGCTGATGGTGCGCCATGACCGCCTGGAGCTGGGACAAGCGGTGGCCGGCCTTTCCGGCCAGACCGAGATTGGCTGGGGCCGGGGTCCCCGGCGCAAAGCACTGGCTTTGTTTTTTGAGAACCGGGGCCGGGAGCTGGCGGCTGATCTGCGCTACCTGGAGGTTGCGGTCCGGCGTCAGCATCCCGAGATTTGGCGGCACCTGGACACCATTCTGGTTTTGGCGGCGGTCGCGCCGCTCTTGGGGCTGTTGGGCACGGTCAGCGGCATGGTGCAGACCTTCGCGGTGATCAATCTCTACGGCACAGGCAACGCCCAGGCCATGGCCTCGGGCATCAGCGAGGCCCTGATCACCACCCAGACCGGCCTGCTTATCGCAATACCGGGCCTGTTCGCGGGCTATGTGCTCAGAAGGCAGATCCGCAAGGAGCAGCAGCAGCTCTATGCCTTGCAGCATGGACTGGAACGCTGGCTCAAAGGTGAGGAGACGGAAGTATGCTTCGTCTAAGAGGACGGCTGGCCGGGGGCATCACCGCCGAGAGCGGGGAGCCGGAGATCAACATGGCCCCCCTGATCGACATGGTTTTCATTTTGCTCATTTTCTTTTTGGTCACCACCAGCTTTGTGCGCGAAGCAGGAGTCGAGGTGCAAAGGCCCCAGGCCTCTACCGCCCAGGCCAAACAGAAAGGGGCTCTCATGGTGGCGGTGGACAAGGCGGGCGGAATCCACGTGGACCAGCGGCGCATAGACCTGCGCAGCGTGCGCGGAGTGGTGGAGCGCTTTTTGGCCGAGAATCCGGATGGGGCGGTGGTCATCGTTGCCGATAAAAACAGCCTGACCGGAAGAACCATCGAGGTCTTGGATCAGTGCCGCATCGCCGGAGCCAAAGACGTGGCGGTGGCCGCCAAACGGCCGGGGACTTGATACCGGCCATGGGACGCATGAAGCTTTTTTTGGAGCGCAGCAGCGCATTGGTGCTGGCTCTATTAATCAACCTGGCGGTCTTTTGGGGGGCTCCGCTCCTTATTCAGGGCAGCGTCGGCTCGATCCGGGGCAACGATGAACTGCTCACCGCCTATATCCCCCTGAAGCCGCCGCCCCCTCCACCGGAAAAGGAGGAGCTGCCCCCTCCGGAGAAGCCGCCGCCCAAACTGGAAACCAAGCCCATCAGGCAATTGGAGCGGCCCCAGGAGGAGGTGCACCTGGAGATGCCCCAGCTCGACTTTGAGGTCAACCCGCGCCTGGACCTGGGGGTGGCGGTGCCTGCGCCTCCGCCCTTGCCTACAATCAAAGCACCGCCGATCACCCAGGGCGACCGCGGGGCATTGCTGGTTTCCCGCATGCCCCCCATTTATCCCTATTCGGCCCGCCGCCGGGGGAGGGAAGGTAGCGTGGAGGTGCGTTTTTTGGTCGATGAGAGCGGCATGGTGCAAAATCCGGAAATAGTCCGGGCCCAACCCTCGGGTTATTTCGAGGAGGCGGTCTTGAAGGCTGTTTCACGCTGGCGTTTTAAGCCGGCCATCAAGGACGGCCACCCGGTCAAGGCCATGGTGCAGACCACCATTGATTTCAAGCTGGAGCAATAAATTGGCCGCCAAAAAAATTACCTGGGGAGTGCTGGTTACCTGCGGTTTATTGATCCTGGCTCCGGTCTGGGCCTGGGCGGCGCTGCAGGAGGAGGACCATTGCGGCCCCGAGCCCAAGCTGGACCGGGCCATGAACCAGGCCATGTATGACGCCTTCCAGCTGATGGATAAAAAAAAGGATCAAAAAGCCCGCCAGCTTTTGGAGCGGTACGCCAAAAGATACCCAAGGGAAAAGCATTACCGCTTTTCATACCTTCAGGGCATCCTGAACTACCGGATGAAGGACCTTGCCAGGGCTGAAAAAAGTTTCACCGAAACGGTGACGCTATGGCCCTGCTACATCACCGCCTGGCGCAACTTGGCCGCGGTTCATCATGAAATGAAAAAGCCCCTGCTGGCGGCCCAGGCCATGCTCAAGGCCTACCAGTACAGCAAGCCCCGCAATCCCCAGCTCTTATACCAGGCGGCGGCGTTCTATCTGATGGCCCGCAAACCCGGAAAGGCTCTGCCGCTTTTAGTGAAATTGGCCAAGAATCCCAAGGCCGAGAAAAAATGGCTCATGGCCCTGGTGCGCGCTCACATGGAGCTCAAGCAGCCCGCCAAGGCGGTGCCGGTGGTGCGCAGGCTTTTGAGCCGGGAGCCGGGCAACGCCCGTCTGTGGCGTCTGTTGGCCGGGCTCAACCTGGAGCTCAAGCGGCACGCCCGCGCCCTGAACGCCCTGGAGGTGCATTACCGTCTCAAGCCTCCGGATGAAAAAGGGCTGCAAAATCTGGCCGGACTCTACCGGTTCAACCGGGTGCCCTTCAAGGCCGCCGAGACCTACCGCGAGAGCTTTGGGAAAAAACCCACGGCCAAACAGCTTGACACCCTGGCCGGAACCTATCTGGAGGCCAACCGGCCCGATTTGGCTCTGGAGCCCGCCCAAAAAGCCGCCAAAATGAAACCAACCGCCAGACGTTTGGGCCGTCTGGCCCGCCTTCAGATGCATCTCAAAAAATATATGCAGGCCTATGACTCTTTCATGGCCGCGGCCAAGCTCGCCGATCCAAAAGGCGACAGGTCCCTCTTGGCCGGGCACTGCGCCATGCGGCTGGAAAAATTCCAACTGGCCCGCCGGGCCTTTAATCAGGCGCTCAAAAAGGCTCCGCCGGACTCCGGGGCCGCCAAGGAGGCCCGGAAGGCCTTGGTCAGCATCAAGGAATATCTGGCCGCCATGGAAAGCGGGCAATAGCGGGCTCCGGTCCCAAGCTGAGAGGATCAAGCGCCCTATGGCTCCAGACCCGCTTCCCGGGCGGCGTCCCGCAGGTTTGCCAGATATATTTGGCTCCAGGCCCGGTTCTGGCCCAGCCCCTCCAGTCTGCAATGCACTTTGAAGTTACGGGCCTCAAGAGTGCTTTTCCAGGAGTCGGGATCACTGCCGCATATATCCTGGCGGGCATGCTCCCCGGCCACCAGCATCAGGGGCTTGAGCAGCACCTGTCTGGCCTTGGCCGCCTCAAGGCGCTCCAGCACATAGTCAATGCCCCACAGCCCCTCCACCATGCCCACCGCCACGGTCAGGTCCGGATTGCCCCGGCTCAGTATCCTTTCCAGGTCCCGGTAGATTCCGCTGGGCATGAAATGGTTGCCGTGGCCCACGTAGACCAGGGCGGCGTCCGACTGCCGGGCCGTTTCCAAATCCGGGGCAAGGGCCCGGGCGGCCCGCAAGAGGTCGTCTTCATAGGGGTGGTCCGGTCCGGGACGGCCCAAGGCCGGGCGGCCCAGGGCGATCTTGTGAAAGGGACGCCATTTGGGCTTTACGGTTTCGATTGACTCAAGCCCCCGCACGTAGCTTTCAAGGTCCTGATATTCCTCGCCCGCGCAGATGTGCAGAGGCTGCACCACCAGGTTGCGGCAACCCAGGTCCTGCAAGGAAGCCATGGCCGCCAAGGGTCCCTGCACCTCATAAAACTCCTCGGGCACCGATGGATTTTCGCGCCGCCAGCCGGGATCACCGCTTCTTTGCCGCCAGCGGCTGCGGATCTGATTGGAGGTGAAAGCAAGGCGCACAGGGGCTTGGGGGTAGGCCCGGCGGACCGCCTCCAAGACAGCGGTGATGCCGGGAGCGCCTTCCGGCATGGATACCCCGAAGGCTGCCAATACAATGCAAAAATTAGAATCCGCTTGATGGTTCGGCATAATAATCTCCAATGTTTTACTCCGGATTAATCCCGCGCCCGGTTCACACAGGAATAGGCCCAGATGAAAACCGCAACGGCCAGAACCGCCAGGATCGATAGCGAGACCAAAGAGGGCGTATCGCCTTGGGCCGCGGTTCTGATGGCCCGCGCGGTGTGAGTGATCGGCAATATCTCCACCAAGGGCTGGGCCCAGCCGGGCAGCCGTTCGACCGGAAACACGGTGCCGCCCAAAAAGGCCATGGGCGTGATCACGAAGCTGCTCAAAAGGCCCTGGTCGGCGTGGGAGCGGACCAGCATGGCCAGGGTCA
Organism: Desulfarculaceae bacterium; assembly: GCA_963675675.1. GTDB lineage: Bacteria > Desulfobacterota > Desulfarculia > Desulfarculales > Desulfarculaceae > Dethiosulfatarculus. Next base: position 2,521,295 of record OY776512.1, on the reverse strand, counting down.
CGGCCAGGCCCGCGAAGACCATGGAGTTCAGCACCACCGCCAGCCAGAACCAGGGCTGGCAGGAGATGCGAACCCCGCTCAGCATCCCCAGGGCCAGGATTACCAGCACGGCCAACAGGGCCCGGGTGACCCCGGCCAGCACCTCGCCCAGCACATAGGCCGGGTTTTGGATGGGCGCGGCCTGGAACTCCTCGAATACATGCCAATAAAAACGGGCCACATTTATGTCGGTGGCGATGGCCCAGGCCTGATTCATGCTGGTCATGGCCACCAGGCCGGGCAGCAGAAATTCCAGATACCCACGCCCTTCCACGGTGGCATCCGGCCCCAGGGCGCAGCCAAAGGCGACCAGATACAGCAGCGGGGAGACCGACATGGAGGCCAGCATGCGGCCTATGCGGCGGCGCATGATCAATACCTCGCGCAAATATACCGGGAACCAGCCGCCGATCATGCTATTTTCCTCCCGGTAAGAGCCAAAAAGGCATCCTCCAAGTTGACCCGGCGCAGGGTGAAGCCGCCTTTGCGGCGGGCCATCTCGGCCTCGGCCTGGTCCCGGGTGGCGTAACAGCGGGTCACAAGCTGATCATCCTCCACTGAATCCAGGGCCCAGGCCCCTTGGGCGGCCATGAGGCTCTGGGGGCTGTCCAGGGCCGCCATGCGCCCCTGATCGATAAAGCCGACCCGCTGGGCCAAAAACTCGGCTTCTTCAATATAATGGGTGGTCAAAAAGATGGTGGCCCCCTCCTGGTTTATGCGCCGGATCAGCCCCCATATGCGGCGGCGGATGGCCGGGTCCAGGCCTGCGGTGGGCTCATCCAAAAACAGCAGCCGGGGCCGGTGCATAAGGGCGCGGGCGATCATCACCCGGCGCTTCATGCCGCCCGAAAGCTTCTTGACCAGGCTTTTTTTGCGGTCCGAAAGGTTCACGTAATCCAGAAGCTCGTTTATGCGGGCGGCCCGGTCCCCCGCACTCATGCCGAAAAGCCTGCCGTGCAGGTCCAGGTTCTCACCCACGGTAAGTTCGGCGTCCAGGTTGATGTGCTGGGGCATGATGCCGCACATCCGTTTGGCCGGGATGGGCTCCTTCAGGATGTCCCGCCCCCCCAGCCAGGCCCTTCCCGAACCGAGGCGGGTGAGGCCGGTAAGAATGCGGATGGTCGTGGTTTTACCGGCCCCGTTGGGCCCCAAAAAGGCAAAAAGCTCACCTTCGGGCACCTTCAGATCGATGCCCGCCAAGGCTTGCACCTTGCCGTATGTTTTTTTAAGCCCCTCGATGCGTATCATGCAGCACTCCACAGCGGCGCCGGGTTCCGGCCCGCAGTTTCAGAACTCACAGCTTATCCCCACCAGCCAGTTGGATGGCGGGGCGGGCAGTCCGTCGCCGTATAAATATTCTTCGTCCAGAAGATTTTTCCAAGAGACGAACAGGGTGAATTTGGGCAGACGGTATTCAGCCCTCAAATCCACCTTGAAATAAGGGTCTGCGGTCTCGGTGTTGTCCGAGCGGGTGTAGCACATGGACTCATAGGTAAAAAACAGTCCCAGGCTCAGTTGGTCCAGGGGAGTCACTTTCAGATCGGCTTTGATCTTGTGGCGGGGCTTGGCGCTGAGCCAAAGCCCGGTTTGGGTGTCCTTGGCCTCCAGGTAGGTGTAGGAAGGTCTGAAGCTGAGCCATTTCAGGGGTTTGAAATCAAAGGCCGTCTCCATGCCCTGCAGGCGGGTGCTGCCGAAATTCTGGTACTGACCCACTCCGCCCACCAGGCGGACGTAGGTGATTCTGTCTGTGATCTTGCGGTAAAACATGGAAACGTCGCTGGACAGCATCTTGCTCCACTTGGAGGATATGCTGAAGGTGAAATTAATGGCGTTTTCCATGCCCAGTCCGGGGTTGGGCTCCAATGAGGAATAGCGGAAATAGCGCTGGCGGAAGCTGGGCAAATTGCTGCTTTTTGCAAAGGCCAGTTTGAAACGGTGAGCGCCCAGGCTATAGCTCAGGTCCGCCTCGGGGTTGAGCACATTGCCGAAATCAGTATAAAAGTTGCCTCTGAGCCCCAGGCCGAGGGTCAGGGGCAGGGGATCAAGCTGGAAGTTCTTGCTCATAAAAACCCCCAATGAGCTTTCCCAGCGTTTTTCCAGATCGCTGCCCTCGCCCAGAATGCTCTCGGCGTCCAGGCCGGTGTTCAGGCCCTTCAATCCCCACACCTCCCAGGTGCGCGAGAAGGTTTGTTTAAGGCTGGTGGTGCGCAAAAGGGTGTGGGTGCCTTTGTCCGTATCCCAGCGCTCCTGCTCAAAACGGGTGAAAAAGCTGCCGCTTTTCAGCCCGCCCAGCTCCCAGTTGAAAGAGCCTGCCACGGTCTCATCAATGCCCCGGGAGTTGGGGGTGGGGTACTGGGGATAACCGGCGAAACCTTTGTCCACATGTCCATATTCCAGGGATAAAGTGGGCTCCCGGCCCGGGCCCCAAAACTCCGGACGGTAGGAGAAACGGGCTCCCAGGCGTTTTTCCTCCTTGTCGCCGTTCACGCGGTAGCCTTGGGTCTTTTTGTACTCTCCGCTGGCGCCCAGCCCCCAGGCGTCGACCCGTCCGGAAAGGTTGAATTTAGTCTGGACCGTGTCCTGGCTTCCCCCGGCCGTCTCCGCGAAAAAGTTGGCCTGGTTCAGTCTTTTGGTGGTGAAAACCACCGCCCCCCCGCTGGAGTCGTCGCCAAAGTTAACCCCGCCTCCGCCTTTGTAGATTTCCACCTTTTCCAAGTCCTGGATGGATATCAGGCTCAGTTTCACGGTAGTAGTGCCCGGATCGTTGAGCGCGAGGCCGTCCAGCAGCACCCGCACCTTGTAGGAGCCCCGAATGGATACAGAGGAGTCACCGGCCTTAACCCCGGGCACCAGGTTCAATAGCTCCTGCACCGAACGCACCTGCCGGGCCTTGATATCCCGGGCGGTCAGGACCACCTTGTCCGTATCTTGTATTGGCGGATTTTCAGCCCGGGCCGGAAGGCTCCAGAACAGCAGCAGCCAGAGACCGATAAGGCTCCAAAACCACGGAGGAGCATGGCGCAGGTCCTCACCCGCCAACCCCCCTGGCGGGGCCACTGAAAAGCAAAAAGCGCACTTGTTCATTGGGAGCGGTGCTACCCTCTTGCCGGTCCTCGCCGGCAGTTTGAGATAGTAATGGCTCTGCCGGCAGGTCTTCTGACTTCCGGATCGGCCAAGAAACCGCACCTTCCCACGTTAAATTCGCAGTGGTTGTGCAGCCGCGAAAAGACAGCGGGTCTTTCTTGCGGCTGGCGGCTCTTGTCCCCGGTTACAGCGGCGGGACCGTGACGGATTCACACCGTCTTCCCTCTTTGGCCCTGCTATAGGGCACCGGCAACAGGGTGTATTAAAGCCCAGGGTTTGGCTGGCTGTCAAGCGCATTCGCTGCATACCCTGGCCTGGGTTTCTTCGGTTGACAGCCTTTTGGCACCCTGGTAAACAATGAAACGTTGGCGCCCAAAAGGGCTTAAAAGGGAATTCCGTGAGAATCGGGAGCGGGCCCGCCGCTGTAACCGGGGACTTGGGCCGCAATATGCCACTGCGTATGAAAGCGCGGGAAGGCGCGGTCTGAAGAGCGATCCGGGAGCCAGAAGACCTGCCAGCAAATCATACCCGTCGGCCTCCACGAATTCTGGGCTGGCCGCGGGACGAGTTCGCGGCATTTTTGCGGGCGATTGCGTGACTCCTTCCAAGATTTGGGAAGGGGTCTTTTTTTTCGCCAAGTGATGAGAGCCCATATGTCTGAAAGCCTTAAACTTGCATTGATCCATTGCCCCCTGGTTCACGGCAACATCCAGGATAACCAGACTGCATTATATGAGCTGAACCAACGGGCCGCCCGGCTCGGAGCCAAAATCATCGTCAACACCGAAATGGGCCTGAGCGGCTACAGCTTTGATTCCCGGGCGGAGATAGCTCCCCTGGCCCGGGCGCTGGACGATGAGGCCGTGCAAACCTTCGCCGGGCTGGCCAGGGAGCATGAGGCGTATTTGGCCTTGGGCCTCGCCGAACGCGAACCGGATAACGGGGTCTATTACAATTCTGCGCTGCTGTTCGGGCCTGATGGGGAATTGAAGGCCAGGCGGCGCAAGGTGACCGCCGAGTGCAAGTGGGCCTGCCCGGGAGAGGCGCGCCAGGATGATGTGGCCCAAACCCCCTGGGGTAAGGTGGGGCTCCTGATTTGCTCGGAGACCTATTTCAGCCTCATCCCCCGGGCCCTGGCCCTCAAAGGGGCAGATCTGCTCCTGGTCCCGGCCAACTGGCCTCCCAGCGGCATCGACCCCCGCCAGGTCTGGCGCGGCCGGGCGCTGGAAAACGGGATATACCTGGCCGCCTGCAACCGGGGAGGCAAGGACAAGCGCATGGATATGGCCGAAGCCCGCTCCAGCCTATTCGACCCGCAAGGGCAAGATCTGCTTGCGGCCCAACCGGCCGAGCCCGGCATCTTCCTGGCCGAGATACCCTTGCGCCAGGGGCGCTTCATGTCCCCTCAGATAAGAGAATCCCGTCTGGCGGACCGCAAACCCGGGCTTTATCACTACATCTACTCCCGGCTCAACCGGATCGCGGACCTCAAAGGCTTTATGGAATTGCCCGGTCCCGACCTACTGGAGGTTGTGGTGGCGGGCTCGCCCTCCGGGGGGCCGCCTTCGCTTGACAACCTCTTGGCCGGTTTGGACAAGCTGCCTACCGGGGGAGGCGAGCGCCTGGCGGTGCTTCCCGCCCTGGAGCATAGCCCCGGCCTGGGACAAAAATTGAGCGCCTATGCCGATGAGAAAAAACTTCATTTAGCCCTGAGCCTGGAGGGCGAGGGGAGCCCTGGCCAGATGAGCCTTTTCTCACCCGGAGCGGAGCCCCGCCATTGGAACCTGCCCGCCAACGGCGTGGACGAGCCGCCTATGATCGACTTGGGGCCGGCCCGGATGGGGTTGGCCCCGGCCCGGGACCTCTTGCATCCCGAACTGGCCCTGGCCATGGCCAAGCGAGGCTGTGATCTGGTGGCGGCCAGCGGCGGGGGCTTGAGTGAAAGGGAGCAGGCGGTATTGGGCCTGCGGAGCCTGGAGCGGGCCAGCCTGGCCCTGGCCTTTATCGGGGGCGGCCTGATCTGCCAGCCTCCCGAAGGGCACCAGGCGGGCGCCCTCCTGGAGATCCAGGGGCCGGGCAACTGCCGTCTGGCCGTGAACACCGCGCTGACCCGCCAAAAGGGCTATGAGGAGTGCCTGGACTACCAGACCCTTTTGGCGCTCCACGCCGGGGGGGCGTCATGATGCCGGATACAGCCCTGTGCCGTGAAAATGAGACCTGCGCCGGGCCGCAACCGGTGAGGAGATGCGTTTTCCCCTTCAGCGCCATTGTGGGCCAGGAGGAGATGAAGCTGACCCTCATGCTGAATGCGGTGGACCCGGGCGTGGGCGGAGTCCTGGTGCGGGGGGAGAAGGGCACCGCCAAATCAACCGCAGTGCGCGGCCTGGCTGCCATATTGCCCGATCTGACCGCGGTGGATTGCTGCTGTTTCGGCTGCGACCCTGATGAGCCCCACGATTTGTGCGATGATTGCCTTTCCCGCCTGGCCGGAGGCGGAGAGCTTCCGGCACGCCAAAAACGGGTGCCGGTGGTGGACCTGCCCCTGAACGCCACCGAAGACATGGTGCTGGGCGGCCTGGATTTCGGCAAGGCGGTGAAAAGCGGACGCCGCCATTTCATGCCCGGGCTCATGGCCAAGGCCCATCGGGGCTTTTTGTATGTGGATGAGGTCAACCTTCTGGACGACCATCTGGTGGACGTGATCCTGGACACCGCGGCCAGCGGGTGCAACTGCCTGGAGCGGGAAGGCATCTCCTTTGTGCATCCCTCCCGTTTCGTTCTGGTGGGCACCATGAACCCCGAGGAGGGAGAGCTGCGGCCCCAGCTATTGGACCGCTTCGGGCTCTGCGTCGAGGTGAGCGGGGAGCAGGACCCCGAACTGCGGGTGGAACTCATGGAGCTGCGCGAATCCTTTGACCTGGACCCCGCAGCCTTTTGCCGGATGCACCGTGAGACGGACCAGGCCGTAGCCTTGTCGGTGGCCCGGGCGCGGGAGCTTTTGCCCTCGGTTCGGCTGCCCCGCCGGCTGCGCAGCTTCATCACCGCCTTGTGCATGGAAAACAACGTGGCCGGCCACCGGGCTGATCTGGTGATCGGAAGGGCCTCCAGGGCCCTGGCCGCCCTGGGAGGCAGGCGGGAGGTGAACCAGGAGGATATAGCCAGGACCGCGCCTTTGGCCCTGCGCCACCGCCGCCGGGACCCGGTGCCACCTCCTCCCCCCGAACCCCCCGAACCCCCCGAGCCGCCCGAGCCTCCCGAAGAGCCGGAGGAGCCTCAGCCGCCGGAGGATCAGGAGCAGCCTGAGCCGCCGCCTCAAGGGGAAGACGAGGAGCAGGAAGACGATCAGCCCGAGGAGGGCTTTGAGCTGCCCTTGCCCGAGCCGCCCGAGCCCGGGGACGGGGATGACCAGGATCAGGGCGGCGACGAACATGAAGAGATTCATGAGATCGGCCAGACCTTTAAGGTGAAACCGATCCGCCAGCCCAAAGACCGCAAGCTGCGCCGGGGTTCCGGCCGCCGCTCGGTTACCCGCACCGCCCAGAAGCTGGGGCGCTATGTGAAAAGCTCCCAGCAGGGCGACCCCCGGGACTTGGCCCTGGACGCCACTTTGCGGGCGGCGGCGCCCTTTCAGCTGAGGCGGCAGGGCCAAGGCAGTCTGGCGGTATGCGTCAAGCCCCAGGATGTGCGGCTCAAGGTGAGGGAAAAGCGGGTGGGCAACTTCTTGCTCTTTGTGGTGGACGCCTCGGGTTCCATGGGGGTGAAGGCCCGCATGTCCGCCACCAAGGGAGCGGTGCTCTCCCTCTTGCTGGACGCCTACCAGAAAAGGGACAAGGTGGCCATGATCACCTTCCGCAGCAGAGAGGCCGAGCTGAGCCTGCCCCCCACCAGTTCGGTGGAACTGGCGGCCAGGCTTCTGGCCGAGCTGCCGGTGGGCGGCCGCACCCCCCTGGCCGCCGGGCTGGTGGAGGCCTCCGAGCAGTTGCGCCGCCACCTGGGCAAGGAGCCCGACAGCCGCCCCATCGTGATCATTTTGACCGACGGCCGGGCTAATGCAGGCCTGGGCGGCGAACTCCCGCCCCACGAGGAGGCTCTGAATATCGCGGCCCGCATGAGCCAGGATGAGAGGGTGCGCTTCGTGGTGGTGGATACCGAGGCCGTGGGCATAGTGCGCCTGGACATAGCCGCCCGTCTGGCCGCTGCCCTGGGCGGCGAATATTTCAAGATAGACGATTTAAAAGCGGAAGACCTGGTTCAGATCGCCAGGAAGGAATGAGAATAAATAAATATGAGCGTCATCTATCCCTTCGTCGCCCTGGTGGGCCAAGAAGACATGAAACTTTCCCTGATCCTGAACGTGATCAATCCCGGCCTTTCCGGGGTGCTGATCAGGGGGGAAAAGGGCACCGGCAAATCCACCGCCGCCCGTGCCCTGGCCGAGATTCTGCCGGAGATTCAGGTGGTGAAGGGCTGCCCTTTCAATCTGGCCCCGGATGAGAGCGGCAGCGAACTTTGCCGCTCTTGCGATGTTGCAGGCTGCGGATTCAAAAAGCCCCAGGGGGATGGGGTTGAGTACACATCCCGGCCGGTGAAGGTGGTGGAGCTGCCTGTGGGGGCCACCGAGGACCGGGTGGTTGGAGCCATTGACCTGGAGCGCGCCCTCAAGGAAGGCGAGAAGCACTTTGAGCCCGGCATCTTGGCCGCGGCTCACAGGGCCATCCTGTATGTGGATGAGGTCAACCTTTTGGAGGACCACGTGGTGGACGTGCTCCTGGACAGCGCGGCCATGGGGGTGAATACCGTGGAGCGCGAGGGCGTTTCCTTCAGCCATCCGGCCCGCTTCACCCTGGTGGGCACCATGAACCCCGAGGAGGGCGAGCTGAGGCCCCAGCTTCTGGACCGTTTCGGGCTTTGTGTACTGGTGCAGGGCATCCATGATGCCGAGGCCCGGGTTGAGGTCATGGAAAGGCGCATCGCCTTTGAAGATGACCCGGAAGGCTTTGCCCGGCGCTACCAGGCGGAATCCCGCACCCTGACCGGGAAAGTCAAACAGGCCGGGGAGCTGTTGCCCCAAGTCGAGGCAGACCGCCAGATCATGCTGAAGATAGCCCAAGCCTGCCTCCAGGTGGGCACCGACGGCCACCGGGGAGACATCATCACCCTGAAGACAGCCAAGGCCCTGGCGGCCTGGGAGGGCAAGAGCCGGGTCGGCTCCCGGGAAGTGGGACGGGCCTTGGACCTGGTTCTGCCCCATCGGGTGCGCCGCAAACCCTTTGAGGAGGTGAGCCACGAGCGCCCGGGCCACAAAGCCGCCTGAACCGGACCGGTCCTGGCGGGTGGGCTTTTTGCTGCTCACCCTCACCCAGCGCTGCAACCTGCGTTGTTCCTATTGCTACGCCCGGGCCGGACAAAAAGGGGCGGACATGAGCCCGGAGACCGCCTTTTTGGCCCTGGAGCGCCTGGGCGGAGGCCAAAAACTCACGGTGGAATTGACCGGCGGGGAACCTCTGCTCAACTTCGGGTTGGTCAAGGAACTGGTGCTCAAAGGAAGGGCCTCGGGACGCCGCTTCGCCCTACAGAGCAACGGCCTGGCCTTGGACCGGCAAAAGCTGTCCTTCTTGGTCGGGCAGGGGGTGGGTCTGGGAATCAGCCTGGACGGCCCTCCGGAGGTCAACCAGAAAACCCGGGGCGGGGATTCGGCCCCTTTTGATGCCTTGCGCCTGCTGGATGACTTCAAAGTGGGGGTCAACCTCACGGCGGTGCTCACCAGGCACAACCTGGACCATTTGCCGCGCTTTTTGCTCATCCTGGCGGGCTTCAAGTGCCTCCGGGTGGTCAACCTCGATTTGGTGCGCCCCCTGGGCCGGGCCGGGGATGAAGATCTGGCCCCAGAACCCGCACAGCTCAAAGCCATGGTGCCCCGGCTGTTGGAAGCCCTGGAGTTCATCCGGCTGCGGCGCTTTCCCCCACTCAAGGTGCGGGAAGTGGACCAGGTGCGGCGCAGGACCGGCCTGGGCCAGACCGAACCCTATTGCCTGGCTGCGGCCGGAGAGTACGCCGCGGTCACCCCGGGCGGCGAGGTCTATCCCTGCGCCTCTTTGGCCGGAGACCCCCGCTATCTGATTGGGCGTTTGGACCAGGAGGAGCCCCTGCGGCCCGCTCCCCTGGTGGCGGATTGGGGACTGCCGCCGGACTGTCTGGGCTGCGAGGCCCGTTTTGTCTGCCGGGGAGGCTGCCCTTCCCGGCGCATCTCCGCGGCCGGAAAAGCCACCCGGCCCTACGGCTTGGAGTGCGTTTTGCGCAAGGAAATCCATAGGAGGCTGAATAAATGAGCGAACGGCATCTGGTAATTTACAGCGCGGTGGGAACCGGCCTGGCCAGTTTGGGCCGGGCGGTCAGGAGTTTTGAGCGGGAAAATCCCGGTTTTATGAAGGTCACCGCCCGGGGGGCGGACGATCTATTTGACGACAAGCAGGTGGCGGCCTTTTTGGAGACCGTGGCCGGAGCCGATTCGCTCATGGTGATCCTGCACGGCGGCAAGGCCTCCTGCCGCTTTTTCGACCAGCTGATTGAGACCGCAAGCGGCATCCGGCTTTATATCCATCCGGCCGACGAGGAAGAGACCGAACTGGCCCAGGCCCATTGCCCGGATTTCGGCGGCGGGGATTTCACCCAGCGGGCGCTGTACCTCAAATACGGCGGTGAGGAAAACTGGCTCAACCTGCTGCGTCTGGAGGGTGGGCTTGAGGCGGAACCGCCCCGGCCCCAACCCTGCCAGGGACTCTATCACCCCCGCTTTGGATTGGTGGACACCCTGCTGCAATATTTGGACAACCTGGGCATTGGGCTGGACGAGCTGAAAAACCCAAAGCAGCCGGTGCTGGGTTTTTGGTTTGGGCAATACCTGATATTGGACGCCAACCTGAACCACATCGACGCCATGGTGCGCGAAATCGAGAACCAGGGCTCCATTCCCATTTGCTGCTTTCACCGTCGCTATCCCGATCCGCTCCTTGATGTGAAGGACATCCGCTGGCTGTTCGACAACTATTTTTTCCACAAAGGCCAAAAGCTGATCCATTCCCTGATCAGCCCCATGCTTTTTTCCCTGAACCAGAATTTGCCGCAGCAGGCCGGGGTGCTGGCCGAACTGGACGTGCCGGTGATCCAGGCCATAAACACCTTCAACAACCGCAAGCAGTGGGAGGAAACCGTACAGGCGGTCTCGCCCATGGATGTGGGGCTGTCTGTGGCCGCGCCGGAGTTTGACGGCAACCTTATCAGCGTGGCCGCCGCCACCAGGGAGCAGACCAAGCGGGACCCGGTCACCGGGGCCATGCTGACCCGCATGGAACCCATCACAGAGCGGGTGGCCAAGATCGTGCGCCAGGCCCGCAACTGGGGGCGGCTGGCGCTTATGGCCAACTGCGATAAAAAGGTGGCTATCATCTTCCACAACTACCCGCCCAGAAACGACAAGATCGGCTGCGCCGTTGGGCTGGACACCTTTGCCAGCATAAGCGGTCTGCTGAGGGATATGAAAGAGCTGGGCTACCAGGTGGAAGACACCTTTGACGAGCCCGAGTCCCTGGCCCGGGCCATGGTGGGCGGGCTCACGGTGGATCAGCGCTGGCTCACCCCGGAAAAAATGGCCCAAAGGGCCGCTGACCGCGCCGGCGAAAAATGGACCGGGCCCTGGACCGCGGAGCTGCCTCATAGCAACCAGAACCATATGGCCAAGGACTGGGGACCCAGTCCGGGAAAGCTGTTCGTGCATGATGGCGGGATGCTCGTAAACGGCCTGGTCAACGGCAAGGTATATCTGGGGGTGCAGCCGCCGCGCGGCTTCATCGAGCAGCCCGAGAAGATTCACGACCCCTACATGTCGCCCAGCCACCATTATCTCTTTTATTACAGGTGGCTGCGCGACGTCTTCGGGGCGGACGCGGTGATCCACGTGGGCAAGCACGGCTCCTTGGAATGGCTGCCGGGAAAAAGCGTGGGGCTCTCCCGCGAATGCTACCCCGATCTGGCCATAATGGAGATGCCCAATATCTACCCCTACATAGTCAACGACCCCGGCGAGGGCACCCAGGCCAAGCGCCGCTCCTACTGTTGCCTCATCGACCATTTGATCCCGGTGATGACCAACGCGGACGCCTATGAGGAACTGGCCAAGGTGGACGAACTGGTGCTCTCTTACTTGCAGACCCGGGATATGAACCCCACCCGGCTGCCCGTGGCCCAAAAAGAGCTTTGGGAACTGGTGGAAAAGGCCAGCCTGCACCGTGATCTGGAGATGGAGCGCGAAGAGGCCTTTGCCGATTTCGACGCGTTTTTGGAGAAGCTGCACTCATATTTAAGCGAAGTGGCCGATACCGCGATCTCCGACGGGCTGCACACCCTGGGCCAGCCGCCGGAGGGAGAGGGCCTGGTGGAGCTGGGCGCGCAGCTGGTGCGGCTCAAAAACGGCGAGGTGCCCTCTTTGCGCGAATCCGTGGCCCAGGCCTGGGGGTATGACTATGACCATCTGGTGGCCAACCGGGGCAAAACCGACCCCAGCGGCCGCCACTCCACCTATGCCGTGGCCCTAAAGGCCATTCACGATAAATGCCTGGAGCTGGTGGGCCGGGCCGCCGGCGGCGAGCCGCCCCAAAGCCTGAGCCCCGGCGGCAACGGCCAGGCCGGCCAGGCCCTGGAGTTTTTGGCCGAGGTGGCGCTTCCCAGGGTGAAGCAGGCCACCGAGGAGACCGAGGCGGTTTTGCACGCCTTGTGCGGGGGCTACGTGGGGCCCGGGGCCAGCGGTTGCCCCACCCGGGGGCGGGTGGACGTTTTGCCCACCGGGCGCAACTTCTGCTCGGTGGACCCCTACAAGCTGCCTTCGCCAACCGCCTGGCGGGTGGGCAAGGACCTGGGCGACGATCTGGTGGCCCGCCACCGCCAGGAGACCGGCAGGCCGCCGGACAGCCTGGGCATGGTGGTCTGGGGAAGCCCCAACATGCGCACCCAGGGCGAGTGCATCGCCGAGGCCCTGTACCTCATGGGGCTGAAGCCGGTGTGGAATGCCAAGAACGGCCGGGTGGAGGGCCTTTCGGTAACGCCCCTTGATGAGCTGAGCTTCCCCCGGGTGGATGTGACCTTCCGCACTTCGGGGTTTTTCCGGGACGCCTTTCCCAACATCATGGAGCTGCTCGACGAGGCCGCAGGCATGGCGGCCGCGCTGGACGAGCCGCCGGAAAGCAACTTCTTGCGCCGCAACGTGCTGAAAGAGGTGGATGAGCTGGCCAAGCAGGGCCTGAGCCCCCAGGAAGCCTGGCGCGAGGCCAGCTTCAGGGTCTACTCCGATCCCCCCGGGGTCTACGGGGCCGGGGTGGCTGCGGCCATCGACGCCAAGGCCTGGGAAACCTCCGACGATCTGGGCGAGGTCTACGTGACCTGGGGCGGGTACGCCTACGGCAAAGGGGCCTACGGCCTGGATAAACGCGAGAACTTCAGGCGCAGGCTCAAGGACATCACCCTGGTGGTGAAAAACGAGGATTCCCGGGAATATGACCTTCTGAGCAGCGACGACTACAACGCCTATTTCGGCGGCTTCGTGGCTGCGGTCAAGATGGCCTCCGGGGTGCAGCCCAGGGCCTATTCGGGCGACGCCTCGGACCCGGACCGTGTGAAGAACCGATCCATTCAGGAGGAGGCCAAGCATGTATTCCGCTCCCGCATCCTGAACCCCAAATGGATAGAGGGCCTCATGCGCCACGGCTTCAAGGGAGCCGGGGATCTTTCGCGCACGGTGGACAACGCTTTTCACTGGGACGCCACCAGCGGGGTGATAGAGGGCTGGATGTACCAGGGCCTGGCCGAAAAGTACGCGTTCGACCAGCGCATGAGGGACTGGCTCAAGGAGGTGAATCCCTACGCCCTGCAAAACATCTCCGAAAGGCTGCTGGAGGCCATCAGCCGGGGTATGTGGGAGGCGGACCCGGAGACCAAAGAGCGCCTGGAGCAGATATTCTTGGAGGCCGAAGGCGACCTGGAAGAGGCCAATATCTAGACCGCTCGTCGCCAAGCTCTCCGCCTCCCCAGCTTGGTTTCTCAGTTCTCCCCGCGCCACTTGTCCGCAAAGCCCAGAGCCAGGGCGTGGCAAGCCAGTTGCAGCAGTGAGGCGGCCGAATCCTCATAGGGCAGGGGGGCCAGCCGCTCCCGGTATCGGCCCAGGCGGTCAAAGCCGCCGCAGACCGCGCAGGCCAGCTGGGCGGCCTGGGCGCCCAGCACCTCGGGCCGGCAGGAAGCGGGCAGCACCCCCCAGCTCAGCTTGTCCCACAGATGAACCAGGGCCGCCGCGGCGGCCACCGTGGGGGCGTCGCCCTGGAACTCCGCAAAGTTGTCCGCCAGGAGCGCAGCAAGGCCGGGTTCAAGGTGTTCTTGCACCCCTTTCAACAGGCTCTCCCCGTCACCCCCAAAGCGGCGCAGATGTGCCGTCAGGGTGCACTGTGCGGCCGGGGTGAGTCGGTTCTGCAGGGCGAGGGCGCCCATGACCGCCTCCTGCACCGCCAGTCCGATCAGCTCGCCCAGGCTGCTGTGTTTGCCCGCGCTGGTCAGGGGCTTTTTGCCACCCAAAAGGCAGGCAGCCGCAATCTGGTCGGTGCCGGTGCCGGTGGCCGGGCGGGGGGTGTAGCGCGAATCCACCCCCAGTTCCTGCAGGGCGGCGGTCTTGGCCTCGGTGGCGGTGACCACGCTGCGCACCAGGGCTCCGGGGGTCAGCTCCCGGTTGATGAACAATAGGGTATTGATGGTGCCCGCCTGGGGCGGTGGGTCTTTTTTCAGCATCTCAAAGCCCTTATCGCTCTCATAGGCCGCAGACGGGTCCCCCGCCCGGCCCGCGTTGCCCTCCACTCCGGCGGTCGCGGCGGCCACCACGGTCAGCTCGCGGAAGCTGTGCTGCGCAATGTGGGCGTTGTTCATGTTGGCCGCAGTGCCCAAGGTGGCGCAGAGCTCGGCGGGTAAACCGTAGCTCTCAGCCACCCGGCGGCGGTAACCATCCGGGTCCGCGGCTATACCGGCGGCCAGAGCGCGGTTATGCCCGGCCGGTTCGCAGACCTGATGGTTGTAGACGAATTCCAGATTTTCCTTTAGACCGCCGGCTGACCGGCAGGTGGATATCAACCGGTGGGGTTTCAAAAACCGCGCGTATAGAATCTTGTCCCGGCGGTGCAGTTCCACAGCGTCATAATAGGTTCCCAACAACATCACACATCCCCTTTTTCTTGGCGATTTGCCTTTTCAGATCAGACTTCAAATACAGCCGCTGGCGGTTTTGCCAATTTTAATACCACTGGGAGCTGATTTCTATCAGGCAATGCTTGACAACGCACCAAACTTAAACTAGATATGACCTCATATAGATGGTTCGGTGACCATTAGGACTTAATAGGGAAGACGGTGCAAGTCCGTCGCGGTCCCGCCGCTGTAACCGGGGACGAAAACCGCAAACGCCTGTTTAACAGGTGTATGTCACTATACTCTGAGAAGGTATGGGAAGACGCGGTTACTAGGATGATCCGGAAGCCAGAAGACCTGCCGAACCAGGGAACCGATGAAACGGCTGGCGAGTGACCGGCTGCGGTGCGGGACTGGTTTGCTTCAATAAAGCAGTCCCGGGGATGAAGAAACTGGGTGCAATCCTCCCCCAAGATCTCATTACGAGGTCTTGGGTTTTTTATTTTGGAATTCGCTAAGGGGAGAACTTTAAGGGGAGAACTTAAGGAGGAGTGATGATGAAACTTCGGTTGGCCTGTTGGGTATTGGCCATATCCCTTGTTGCATTACCGGCCTGGGCGGCGCAAAAAGAACCGATTAAGACAAAGACGGCGACCAGCGAGACCAGTAAAACAGTAAAAAGCCCTGTTGCGGCCAGCGGCCCCAGTAAAACAACAAAAAGCACGGTCGTTGCCGGCGACGTCAGCAAAATAGAAAGAAGCACCGTTACGGCGGGCAGGATTGAGCAACAGATCCTGGACGTAACCGTGCCGGTCGACATCATCGACTCCACCGACATAGAGGCCGCCGGAGTCGATGACCTGGGCGACGTGCTTGGCAAGTTCATGACCGGCCATTTGCACAAATTCAGCGGGGTGTTGACTCCGGTCGGCATCCGGGGCTTCCGCACCGAAAGCCATGGTGACGATTTAAAGGGCCACGTGCTGATTCTGGTGGACGGGCACCGCACCGGCACCGGCAACGCGTCCAAGCTGGACATGGACCGGGTGGAGCGCATTGAGATCCTCAAGGGGCCCTTTTCCGCGCTTTACGGCTCGGCGGCCATGGGCGGGGTGGTGAACATCATCACCAAAAAGGGCGATGGTCCTTTGGGAGCCAAGCTGAGGACCGAATACGGCAGCTTCAACTACTACAAGCTGGGCGCGTCCGGCGGCGGCGAGGTGGATGTTGACGGCGAATCCGGCGACAGGCTGTTCAAGTTCTTCATCAACACCAGCTACCGCCACACAGACTCCTATGACACCCCGGATTTCGGAGAAGTCTGCAATACGGCCAACCAGCATATCAACGTGGGCTGGAACACCACCTATGAGTTCAATGACAGACACAGCCTGCGCTGGGGCGGCAACTATGCAGATATCAAGGGCGGCTGGCCCAATTGGGGCGACGGCACCAATTCGTATTATGTTCCTTCCACTCAAAACTTCGATAAAAGCCACGGCTACACCGACCTGGAATACAACGGCCAGTTTTTCAACCGGTTTTTATCCTGGCGCTCCATGGTTTATCACCTCTGGGACCGCAACCACTGGAAGTACGGGACGGTCGACACCGATGACACCGGGGTCAAGTACACCGACAAGACTTATGGCACCGATCAGCAGTTTACCTTTAATTTCGGTCCTCTGAGCACACTGGTGGCGGGCTTCACCCTTGAGACCCTGGAAAAGGAGTCCGAGGGCATCACCAATGGCGTGCCCAGCGCACCCTACACTCCGGGTATGCAGTACGACACCATGGCCTTTTTCATCCAGGATCACATCAGCCTGCTGGACGACAAACTGAACTTCGTGGCCGCCCTACGCTATGACTATTTTCAACTGGAGACCAAAAAGCCTTCCACCGGCGACTTTGCAGAGTTCAATTCCAGAAGCGAGAGCTTCGACCACTTATCACCCAAAGCGGGCGCCTCCTATAACTTCTTCAACCGCTTGATGCGGGCCCGGGCCAATGTGGGCACCGGCTTTAAGACCCCCAGCGCCGACCAGCTTTCGGCTGAGTACCGCGATACCAATGACATCGGCTACCTGGGCAATCCGGATCTGGGGCCGGAGACCAGCTTCACCTGGGATGTGGGCATGGATGTTTTCCACTCCGTTTTCGATGCGGGCCTAACCTATTGGCACACCTACTATAAGGACAAAATCGTCACCGCCGCCAATCAGGTTTACTATAACGGCCAGTACTGGTCCACCTGGGAGAACCTGGGCGATGCAGAGATGTCGGGTGTTGATTTCAACCTCGATTTCCGCATTCACAAGCTGATCAAAATGCCTGTCAAGGTGAGCTTGCATAACCGGAGCACCTTCAACCTGACCTACGAGGACAAGGAAACCGGTGAAGACCTGAACTTCGTCAGCGAATTCGAAGCCAAAAGCTGGATCAACTGTAGCTATGGGGGCTTCAGCACCAACCTGTTCTATGTGCTGGTGGGGCCGCAGATGGAACAAAACTTCGACTCCTACCCCACCCTGGTTCAGGAAAAGGACACCTTTTCATTCTGGGACTTCAATGCCTCTTATTCCTTCCTGGAGCATTGGAAAGTCACCTTCAACATCTACAACCTGTTTAACGACAGCTATGAATGGGTGAGGGGTTATCAGCAGCCCGAACGGAGCTACCGCCTGGCTGTAACTTTCAAATTCTAATTTACCCGTACCGGACGCCTCCTTGCCGGGGGGCGTCCGGACGCCGGAAAGGCATGGATTCCGCCCAAAAAAGGCGGACCCGCAGATAAGGCAAAAGATGCGCATCGCTCTTGTCCATGATTTGATGTTCAACTCCCGGACCTGGGAACGGGTGGCCAATGAACTGGCCGAAGAAGGCATAGAGCTTGAGCTTTGGCCCCAGGCTTTCCTGCACAAATGGGAGCACAAACCCGGTCCCCAGGGCCCGGACCTGGTCATCTTCCGGGCCAGCCCGGATTTGCCCGGATATGACCAGGCCCTGGAGCTTTGCCGCGGCGCATCCAGGCGGGTGGCGCTCACCCCCGAGGCTCCGGCTGATTTCAGCAGCCTGGAGCCCGGGATGCGGGAGCGGCTGAGCGCTTATCTGGACAAGCCCCACCAGGCCAACTATGCCAACGGCATCCGCTACGCCGCCTCGCTTCTGGATAAAGGCCCAACCCCCGCCGGTCCTGAACCGGTGACCACCTTCGGCATTTATCATCCCGGGAGCGAGATCACGTTCAGTGATTCCGGGGCTTATCTAAAATGGCTGGCCACGGAACGCGGGGTGGAACTGAAAAATAACTTGGTGCCGGTGCTTTTTTATCACGGAGCCCTGGTGGATCAAAACCTGGGCGATATTGCCCGTCTGGTGGAGGTGATGGAGGCCGGCGGCTTGGCCCCCATGTGCATCTTCACCGAGGGCATGGGTGACGTTAAAAAAACCTTTGCCAAGCGCTATCCCTGGTGGAAATTCATTGCAGAGGCCAGGCCCCATCTGGCGGCGTTTTGCAACTACACCGCCGGCCGTTTTTTGGACCGTGAGGATGAGACCAGCCGCCTTAGGGAATTGAACCTGCCGGTGTTCCAACTCATCCGGGTATATGGCAAGACCCCGGATGAATGGCTGCAAGATCCCCGGGGAATACCGGCCCACAGCCTGACCTATGCCGTGGCCCAGCCGGAGACCGCCGGGGTGATCGAGCCCACGGTGGTCGCGGCCCAGGCCCCGGCCGAATCCCCGGAACAGCATCCTTCCCATCGGGATTTTGTGCCCATCCCCGAGCGCATGGAGACCCTGTGCCGCCGCATCAAGGCCTGGATGAGGCTGAAAAAACTGCCCAACAGTGAAAAACGCATCACCGTGATTCTGCACAACCCGCCCTGCAAGGGCGCCGAGGCCACCGTGGCCCAGGCCGCCGGGCTGGACGCCTTTGAGAGCCTGGCCGCTCTTTTGGCGGCTCTTCGCGCGGAAGGCTACGATCTGGGCTCAGCTCCGGCAAAAGGGAATGAACTGCGGGAGCTTCTGCTCTCCCGCAAGGCTATCAGCGAGTTCCGCTGGACCACGGTGGACGAGATCATGCGCAAGGGCGGGGCGCTCTATTTGATGGACCAAGAAGAGTACCAGCCTTACTTTGAATCTCTGCCCGCAAAGATCCGCCAGCGGCTTAATGAGGATTGGGGCGGGTTTCCCGGTCAGGGCATGGTGCTGGAAAAGGATGGAGAGCCGCCCCGCCTGGTCATCACCGGGCTGGAGTTCGGCAACCTCACCATTATGGTGCAGCCCAAGCGGGGCTGCTACGGGGCCAAGTGCAACGGCGAGGTCTGCCGCATTCTGCACGATCCCCAGATTTCGCCGCCCCATCATTGGCTGGCGGCCTACAAGTACATCCGGGACCATTCCGACGCGGTGATCCATTTCGGCACCGAGGGGGCGTTGGAGTATCTGCCCGGCAAACCCGCCGGACTGAGCCGGGAATGTTTTCCCGAGATCAGCCTGGAGGACCTGCCCAACCTTTATCCTTACATCATGGACGTGCCCGGGGAAGGGCTGGTGGCCAAACGCCGCGGACGGGCGGTTCTGGTGGACCACCTTACCCCGGTTTATTTGCCCGCGCCCCAGGATCAGGACAGCCTGGATGCGGCCGATCTTCTGAACCAGTACGGCCGCGCCCGTGACCTGGGCGAGATGTCTAGGGCCCGGGAGCTGGAATCCAGGTTGCGTCCGCTTTTGATCAAGCTATCCCTGCTTACTGCTGAGGAGGCGGATGAGGATTTCGCCCGGGCGGCGGACACCTGCCGCCGGGCTCTGGAGCTGGCCCGGCAGGCGCTCTGCCCCCTCGGCCTGCACGTATTGGGCAGCCCGCCCGATGAGCTGGGCAGGGCCCGCATGCTGGCAT
This sequence comes from Desulfarculaceae bacterium, assembly GCA_963675675.1. Lineage (GTDB taxonomy): Bacteria > Desulfobacterota > Desulfarculia > Desulfarculales > Desulfarculaceae > Dethiosulfatarculus. The sequence goes on along the minus strand of OY776512.1, from coordinate 2,502,052 downwards.
CCATACTGGCCCGGCCCAATCAAGAACTGCCTGATCCGGGTCCGGTGCTGGCCCAGATCGGTGTTACGGACAGCTATGAGGCCCGCACGGAACTTTTGCAAAGGATTCTGTCCGGGCGGTGCGATGCCCGGGAATCCGGTGGGGAACTTGCGGAATGGGCCCAGCGCATGGCCGGGCTCCTGCTGGAATCCCGCCGGGAGATCCCCCAGCTTATTAACGGACTATCCGGGGGATATCTGGAACCGGGCCTGGCCGGCTCCTTGAATATGGGCAAAACCCAGGCCCTGCCCACGGGCCGCAACTTCTTTGCAGTGGATTCCAGGGCCTTGCCCACCGCTGCCGCCTGGCAGGTGGGCTGCGGCCTGGCGGACCGGCTTTTGAAAAAATACTGGTGCGAAGAGGGCCGCTTCCCGGAGAGCGTGGGCCAGAACCTTTGGAGCATGGACGCCTTCAAGTCCGACGGCGAGATGCTGAGCCAGATACTTTATTTGATGGGGGCCCGTCCGATTTGGGATTCCCGGGGGGTGATCGGCGGGGTCGGCGTGATGCCCCTGGCCGAGCTGTTTCTGGAGCTGGAAGACGGAGCCGTTCCCAGGCCTAGGGTGGATGTCTTGGTGCAGACCAGCGGCATTGTGCGGGATATGCTGCCCAACTTTCTGGACCTGATCGACCGGGCGGTGGAAATGGTGGGCAGGCTGGATGAGCCCGAGGGCGAAAACTACATACTGAAGCACAACCGCCAGCGGCTTGTGGAACTCAAAGAGGAGTTCAAAGAGGGCCTTAAGGAGGACAAGATGCTGAGGCTGGCCAATTGCCGCATCTTTTCCTCGCCGCCGGGCAGCTATGGAATAGGCGTGGGTCTGGCCCTGGACGCCAGCGCCTGGCAAGACGAGGCCGATCTGGCCGAGGTTTATGTGAACTGGGGCGGCTACGCATACGGGGGTGGGGAGTACGGCGCCGAGGCCCGGCGGGTCTATGCCGGTCATTTGGCAAATGTGGACCTGACATACATGAAACAGTACTCGCCGGAGTACAACCTGGTGGACTGCGGCTGCTATGCCAGCTATCAAGGCGGCATGGCCCAGGCCGCCCGCACCATCGGGGGCAGAAAGACCAAGCTCTACTGGAGCTCCAGCACCATAAACGGCGATAGCCGGGTGGATGATTTCGCCACCGGCCTCAAGGCGGCCCTGGGGGCCAAGCTCTTTAACCCGGCTTGGCTGCGCGAGATGAAAAAACACGGGTATCAGGGCGCGGCAGAGGTCTCGGGCAAGGTCAACAACCTGTTCAAATGGAGCGCCACCAGTAAAGAGGTGGACAAAGCGGTCTTTGACGGGGTGGTGGACCGGTTCCTGCGTGATGCCGGCACCCTGGCCTGGCTCAGGCAGAACAATCCCCATGCGCTGGAGGAGTTGGCCCGCCGCCTCCTGGAGGCCCAGTCCAGGGGCCTTTGGCAGGCCGATCCCGATGACCTGGGACTGGTTCAGACCGCGGCCCTTTCCGTGGAGGGCGATCTTGAAGAGACCATGGGCCGGGTGGATGAGGAGTTCCAGGGGGCCGAGGTGGAAGTCCTCACCGCCAAGGACGTGGATAAATGGAAGCCGGGCTGGACCTTGCAACGGAAGGGGGCCTAGCATGCCTTCCTTTTACGGCAATCAAGGGCGGACAATACGCCCCGTTCGTCCGGTATCCTCGTTTTTAGCCGTTTTATTTGTTCTTTGGCTTTTCCCGGGCGCGGTCTGCGCCCAGGAAACGGAAACCATAACCAGCCGGGTGCTGCTCTGGGCCCACCGGGGGCTCACCTCCCGAGCCCCGGAAAATTCCCTGGCCGCCATCAAGGCGGCGCATGATCTGGGGCTGCAGGGCTGCGAGGTCGATGTACGCACCACGGCTGACGGACACTTGGTATTGATGCACGATCCAACTGTGGATCGCACCACTTCGGGAAAGGGATTATTAAAAGATTACAGCCTGCAAAAGCTCCAGGGCCTTGTCCTATCCAATTTGCGCAATGAGCCAACCAACCATTTTCCTCCCGCCTTAGTACAAGCCCTGGAGCTTATCTCACCCTGGACCGGTTTCGAGCTTACATTGGACCTCAAGGAGGCCGATCCGATCAAGGCCGGAAGATTGGTTTTGGCCAAAAAATTGAGCGGGCGGGTGACCTTTTCCGTGGGCGGGCCGGACCGGGTTGAATCGGCCGTGGCCTTGCGGGCGCTGGACCCCAGGCTGAGGATATCCCTGGACCCGGGCTGGTGGTGGAAAGTGGAGGGTGTGCCCGCCTTCATGATCAAAGCCCTGAAGGCCACGGACATATTCGCCGCGGAATGGTATTTCCCCCAAAGGGGATTTGGCGAAGCCCGCCGGGCCGGGGCCCGGGTGAGCGTTTACCTGTGGGGTGAAAAGGACCTCCTTGCCAGGGCAAAGCGGGCTCTGGCCTTGGGTGCGCAGGGCATTTCCTGCGATCATCCCAGGCTGCTCCTGCCACTTTTGAATTCCAAGAGAGGGGTCAAGACGCCATGAATCCCTTAAACCTTTGGACCTTTGACCTTTTTGTCCTGGCGGCGTGTCTTTACACCGCCGGTTTTGGGTTTTCCCTGGCGCACCGCCGGGCGGCGGCCGGGGTTCTATTGGTGCTGGGCCTGACGGCCAACACCGGTTCATTGGTATTGAGGCTCTACACCTCCTGGCCCATGCAGGCGCCCTATCAGGAGCCTTTTTGGCTGCCCGCCTCGCTGGCGGTCCTGGCCTGTTGGTTCATATCCAATAGGGACCGGGGGCTTGCCAAAAGCCTAGTGGGGATGGCCGCGGCGGCAGCTGTTTTCAGCCTTTTCTTCCCCAAGGACTACTATCTGCCCTTTCCCCGCTCGGCCACGGTTTTCGCCCATGTGTTTTTGCTGGTCAGCGCGGCGTCCAAGGGCTTTCTGCTGGCCGGCGGGGCGGCGGCCGGGCTCTGGCTGCATACGGACCAGGGGAGCCCTCTATATAAGGCCCGGCGTTCCTTGTTCGGCAATCTGATCATCTGGGGATTCGTGCTTTATTCCCTGGGCCTTTTCATTGCCCAGGCCTGGTCATATTTGGGCTGGGCCAGCCCGGTGATCTTCGACGAATACACCATAACCTCCTCCATGGCCACCTGGTTCTACTACGGCTGTTTTTTGCATTTGTTTTTACTCAAACGCTGGAAGGCCAAAAGAAGGGCCTGGTTCGGCCTGGCGGGGGCGCCATTGATGATCTATTTCAACTACCTTCCCGAGACCGGGATGTTCAAATGGCCGGTGCTGCTGCCATGAAGGTGCTTGGGGCGATATGGCGTTTCTGGGCCCGGGCCGACCTCACGGTGGCTATCCTGCTGGCCCTGGTAGCGGACCTTTATGCGGGTTTCTTCATTTTCCGGGCCGACCCCAGCCTGTTTGGCCCCCTTAACCGGCTCAAGCTGTGGGACTGGCTCCAAACCTATGGCTGCAGCCACCTGGAGCAAACCTGGTGGTTTCTGGCCTTCTTGATCCTCTTGGGCCTATTGGTGCTCAACACCCTGGTCTGCACCACCCAGAGGGTGACCGGCCTGGTCCGCCAATCCGGGCGCGGCAAGGACCGGCTGGGCTATATGCTGCGCTTTTCACCCCATGTGATGCATCTGGCTTTCATCATTATTCTGGGCTCCCATTTGGCCACCTTCACGGTGGGGGTCAATGATCAAAACAATATTTTGACCCAAGACAGTGAACTGGCCATACCCGGCTCGCCTTACCGGATGAGGCTTTTGGGCATCGAGAATGACTTTTACGAGGGTGAGCGGCTGGCCTTTTACCGCAACCGGCCCTTGAGCCAGCGCATCAAACTGGCCATAAAGGGGCCGGATGGCGATGAAACCATCAAGGAATTGGGAATCCTGGAACCGGCCTGGTTCCGGGGATACAGCCTGCATATAAAGAAATACCGGCCGGATTATCAAAGCAAGAGAAAAAGAAGCCCTTACGTGAATCTGATCATACGCAAGGACCCGGGAATCCGTCTGTTTGCGGCGGGCAGCATGCTTTTCGTGCTGGGGCTTTTGGCCTATTTCTGGCAGGCCTTGCGCCAGGATGCGGGCACAAACAAATCCGTGGAGAAACCATGAAAAACACATCCGTTGCCATAATCACCTGCCTGGCGGCTCTGCTGGTTTTGATTTGGGGCCCCGCCGCCGCCATTGCGGCCGGACCCAAGTTCCAGTCCATCGGCCAGTTCAGTGTGCGCCATATTGAAGGGGGGCGCTATGAGATATGCGACGGCCTGGGGCGCATCCTGCATCTGGTGCCCCGGGATGAAGAACCGCCATCCGGGGCTCAGGCCCATGAGGTGATCAGTATTCCGGTAAAACGGGTGGCCATCACCGGGGACAGGGACACCAGCCTGCTGCTGGCCCTAAACGCCATCGACACCGTGGCTGCGGTTACCGGCGAGGCCAAAGACTGGGTCATCCCCAGGATCAGGCAGGGCCTGGAAGACGGCAGCATCATGTCCCTGGGCAAGAGCATGACCCTGGATTACGAAGCCATGGCCAGGCTCAAGCCCGACGTGATTTTCACCTGGGACGAATCGGTGATCCCCAAGCTTTCCGATCTGGGAGTGCCGGTGGTGATCAACTATGGAGACGAGGCCCGCACCCTCAAAACCCAGATTCAGTTCGTGCGCTTTCTGGCCCCTTTTTTCGGTGAGTTTCAGGCTGCGGATGAATATGTGCTCCGCATGGAGAAGGCCCTGGCCGATATCCAGCAAAAGGCCCAACGGGCGAAGCGGCGGCCCAAGGTGATCTGGGGGGATGTTTACGAACACCGGGTGATGGTGGAGCCGGGGCAGTCCTGGGCCGCCCAGTTGATTGATTCGGCTAAAGGCGAGTACCTGTTCAAGGACGTTCGGGGCTCTTCCTGCCTTGAGGTCTCGTTGGAGAGGTTCTTCAGCACTGGCAGACAGGCGGATATTATGTTCACCTACCGCACCCCAACCACGGGGATCGGCTCCAAGAAGGCCCTGGCCAGGACCAACCCGGCCCTGGCTGGGATAAAGCCCATGTCCGGCGGCAAGATATATTTCCCCTTACCCATTTATAATCAGTCGGGCCACTTGATGGATCAGGTCATCACCGAAATAGCGGCCATATTGCAGCCCGAGCTGTTTCCGGGGCACAAGCTGAAATTTTTCCTGGAACTTCCGGAAGAGTAGAACATGAGCGCCACCGCCGATGCACTTGTGGATGAAAAGGGCCTGCCGGCCAACGCCAGCCGGGCCGGATGGCTGTTTCCCTGCCTGCTTCTGGCCGCTTTGGTTTCCGTGGCTCTGAACCTGAGCATCGGCTCCATGTCCATTCCCATGTCCGAGCTTATGGATCTTCTACTGGCCGGGCCGGGGGATTCTCCCGATTCGTTCATCCTGTGGCAGATCCGCATGCCCCGCGCCTTGGCCGCTCTGTGGGGCGGGGCCATGCTGGCGGTGGCCGGGCTTTTATTGCAGGTCTATTTTCGTAACCCCATCGTGGGCCCCTTCATTCTGGGCATCTCCAGCGGGGCCACCTTCGTGGTGGCTTTGGTCATGCTGACCACCATCACCCTGGGCATGCCCTACTTGAGCCCTTACCTAGTCACCCTGGGCGCTTTCGGCGGCGCATTGGCGGCCATGACCCTGGTGATCTCCATAGCCCGCAAGGTGCGCCAGGGGGTGGTTCTGCTTATCATCGGTCTTATGATCGGCTATCTGACCGGAGCCGTAACCAGCCTTTTGGTGGCCTTTGCCGAGGCGGAGAGGCTGAAGGGCTTCACCCTCTGGACCCTGGGCAGCTTTTCGGGCTACCGCTGGCACGAGGTCTGTCTCACCATGGGGCTGGGTTCGGTATTGCTGCTGGGTGTCTATGGGCTTTCAAAGCCGCTCAACGCATTTTTGCTGGGCGAGGACTACGCCCAGACCATGGGGGTGAAGGTCAAGAACTTCCGGCTGCTGATCATCTTTTTTTCCTGCGCCCTGGCGGCCCTGGTCACCGCCACGGCCGGGCCGGTGGCCTTCATCGGCCTGGCAGTGCCCCACATGGCCCGGCTCTCCCTGGGCACCTCGGACAACCGGCTTTTGCTACCGGCGGCGGCCCTTATGGGCTCTGTGGTGGCGGGCCTTTGCGACTTGGCGGCCCGCATGGCCTTCTCCCCGGTGGAGACTCCGCTTTCGGCGGTCACTTCTTTTTTCGGAGCCCCGGTGGTGATCATGCTGCTGCTCAAAAGGAGGACCCGGCTGTGAGTCAAGCGCCCATGCAAGGACCGGTGCTGGAATTCAATAACCTGGCCGTGGGCTATGGCTCCCATCGGGTGCTGAGCGGCCTGAGCCATCGGGTGATGCCGGGGGAATTCGTCTGCCTGCTGGGCCCCAACGGGGCGGGCAAGACCACCCTTTTGCGCACCCTGGCCGGCCTGCAAGCCCCCCTGGCCGGAAGCGTGCGGCTCTGCGGCCGTCCCTTTGAGGAAATGACTCCCGCCGAAACCTCCCGCAGCCTGGCCGTGGTGCTCACCGAGCGCCTGGCGGTGCAGCTATTAAGCGCCCTGGAGCTGGTGTGTCTGGGGCGGCACCCCCACACCGATTTTTTGGGCCGCCTCGGCCCCCGGGATTTGCAGAAGGCCCGGCGGGCCATGGAGATGGTGGAGGCCTGGCATTTGGCGGGGCGGCCTTTGGATCAGCTCAGCGACGGCGAGCGCCAGAAGCTCATGCTGGCCCGGGCCCTGGCCCAGGAGCCCCGTCTGATCCTGTTGGACGAGCCCACCATGCACCTGGATGTGAAACACCGTTTGGAGGTGATGTCAATTTTGCAGGAGCTCTGCCGCAGCCAGGGTATATCGGTGGTGGCCTCATTGCATGACGTGGACCTGGCGGTGCGCTTGGCCGATGTGGCCGCTTTGGTCCATGACGGCGGCATCATGGCCTGGGGGCCGCCGGAAGAAATCCTGGATGCGGAGAAGCTGGTCAAGCTTTATGGGCTGAAAAAGGCCCGCTACCTGCCCCAGCTGGGAGTCATAGAGCCCCCCTTTACAGCGCACAAGGAGACCGTATTCGTGGCCTGCGGAGGCGGCACCGGGGCAGCGCTTTTGCGCCTGCTGGCCAAAAAGGGCTATGTCATCAACAGCGGAGTGCTGCACGAGCATGATCTGGACTGTCAGGTGGCGGGTTCCTTGGGAGCCAGTGTGGCGGTGCAGGCCCCCTTCACCCGCATAAGCCCTCCGGCTTTGGAGCAGGCCATGCAGATGCTGCGTAAAAGCCAGGCGGTTATTGACTGCGGTTTTCCCTTGGGCGCGGACAACCGGGCCAACAGCGAACTTCTGATCCTGGCCTGCGAACTGGACATCCCGGTCATATCCCTGCGCCCACCGGAACAAATGGCGGCCATATTGAAAGGGGCCTCCCGGGGATGTGTTTTTTACAAGCGACCCCTGCAGGCCCTGGCCGCACTGCAGGATTTGGACAAACCCGGGGAAGCCGCGGCCTGAGGCGGGACTTATTGGCGGCGGACGTTCAAGGCTGACCGGTAAACCTGGTATCACCCGGCATCAACTTGGGAGTATTTGACTTTTGGGCAAAAAAACCTGGTGGTTCACAATCATCCTTCTGGTTCTGGCCGGCGGCGCAGCCTATGTGTGGCAGCCTTGGCGGCCAAAAACCTCCGCCCCCTCGGCCGGAGCGCCGCCGGAAGCGGTGGCCTCCTTCCGGGAGATCAACGAGACCGTGCTGGCCATGGGCAAGGTGCTTCCCCAGGTGGGGGCCGAGGTCAAGGTGGGCTCGCGCATCTCGGGGCGGCTGGAGCGCCTGCATGTCAGGGTGGGCGACCAGATAGACAAAGGACGCCTGATCGCGGAGATAGAGCAAAAGGATCTGTTGGCCGCCGTGGCCCAGCGCGAAGCGGAACTCGCCCTGATCCGGGCCCGTTTGCAGGCCCTTCACCTGGAAGGCCCCCAAAAAGTGGCCAAATGCAAGGCCAAAATGGCCGAGCAAAAAGCGGTGCTGCGCTATGCCCATTCGGAGCAGGAGCGCCAGCGCAACCTTTGGGGCAAAAAGTCGATCCCCAAGCAGGCCTGGGAAGAGGCGGTCCGGAAATATGAGGTGGCCAAGGCCCTGCACGAGGTGGCCCGCCAGGAGACCGAACTGGCCCGATGTCAGTACGAACAGGGGGTGGTGCAGCTTGAGGCCGAGGTGGCCCGCGCCCGGGCCGCCCTGGAGGATGCCCGGGTGCAGCTATCCTATGCCCGCATCCTGTCCCCCCTGGCGGGGGTGATCGCCTCGGTGTCCACCCAGGAGGGCGAGACCGTGGCGGCGGGCATGAACGCCCCCACCTTTGTCACCGTGTTGGATCTGGGCCGCCTGCAGGTGGACGCCTATGTGGACGAAGTGGACATCGGCAAGATCAAGGTGGGCCAAAAGGCCTGGTTCACGGTGGAAAGCCATCCTGAAAAGGACTATCAAGCCCGGGTGCGGGCCATCCTGCCCAAGGCGGTGATCACCGACAACGTGGTCACATACGACTGCATCCTGGAGATTCTGGAGCCCGCGCCGGGCGAACTCCGCCCCGAGATGACCGCCAATGTGACCATCATCACCATGCAGCGCCCCAAGGTGCTCATGGTGCCCCCTCGGGGAGTGAAAAGGGTCCAGGGCGGTTTCGTCAGTTATGTACGCCGGGAGGGCGGTTACCGCAAGGCGCCGGTTGCCATCGGATACCGGGCGCAGGACTGGGTGGAGATTACCTCCGGGCTTAAACCCGGGGATAAGGTGCTGCTGGGCGATCCGCCCGCGGCCAAGGAGGAGCCGAAGTGATACGGTTTGAGGGGCTTGAAAGAGTCTATTCTGCCGGGGCCTCGCAGGTGGCGGCCCTGGCCGGAGTGGACCTTGCCATAGCCGAGGGCGAGTTTTTGGCGGTCATGGGGCCGTCCGGTTCGGGCAAATCCACTTTGCTTAATATCATGGGCTGTCTGGACCGGCCCACCAGGGGGCGCTATCTCCTGGACGGGCGCGAGGTGGAGGGCCTGGATGATGAGGAGCTTTCGGCCATCCGCAACCGCACCTTTGGCTTTGTATTCCAGTCCTTTCATCTTTTGCCCCGGCTGAGCGTTCTGAAAAACGTAACCCTGCCTCTGGTCTACTCCCCCCAATATCCCGAAAACGCCGCGGAGCGGGCGCAGGAGCTTTTATCCCGGGTGGGTCTGGGGGGCCGGGCAACAGCCTTGCCCGGCCAGCTCAGCGGCGGCCAGATGCAGAGAGTGGCCATAGCCCGGGCCCTGATCAACCGCCCGGCCGCCATTTTGGCCGACGAGCCCACCGGCAATCTGGATCAAAAAAGCGGGGCGGAGGTCCTGGAGCTGTTCAAGGAGCTGAACCGTGAGGGCAAGGCTGTGATTCTGGTGACGCACGATCCAAAGGTGGCGGAGTGGGCCTCGCGGGTGCTTACCATGCAGGATGGCCTGGTGGTGGAAGACCGCTCCGGCGCGGCGGGGGGGATGAAATGAGACTGGCCCGGATTTGGGGGCAGGGCCTGGGCTCTCTGGGCGCACGGCCTGGCAAGAGCATTTTAATGGCACTGGGCATCACCATCGGCATCGCCGCCCTGACCACGATCATCTGCATCAGCCAGGGCGGCCGCTTGGAGGTGGAAAAAAAGGTCCGGCGCTTCGGGGCCCGGGCGGTTTTGGCCGTGGTGGGGCACGGGGTGCAAAGCAACACCCTGGGCGGCAGCCAAGTCCATCTGGAAAGGGGGGACCTGGATGCGGTGAGCCGCCAGATCTCCGGGGTGGAGGTGGCCTCGGCCTATGCATTCAAGGCAAACGTCTCTCTAAAGTCCGGACGCAACCAGACCAGCTCCATAGTCATGTCGGTGGACCCAAACTGGCACCAGGCCTGGGACTGGCCCTGCGTCAGCGGACGCGAGCTGAGCCCGGATGACGAAACCAAGATGAGCATGGTCTGCGTGCTGGGCGAAAGCGTCCGCCGGGACCTGTTCGGCGGTGACGATCCGGTGGGGGCCAGGATTCGTCTGGGCCGCTTTGGCTGCACGGTGGTGGGGGTTCTGGAGACCCGGGGCATCACCGGCATGGCCCATGATCTTGACCGCCGGGTGTTGGTGCCCATGAGCACCGGCATGAAAAGGCTCTTCCGCCAGCGGCATCTCAATACTTTGCGCCTGAAGATGAAACCGGGCTATCCCTTGGATGAGGCGGCCGCGAGCGTGATTCAACTGCTCAACCAGCGCCACCAGGTGGACCCCAAGTTGCAGACCCCCTTCAGCGCCGTCACCAGCGCCACTTTGGTCAAGCGTTTCCAGGGATTTTCCGATACGGTGCAGCGCCTGCTTTTGGGCCTCAGCGCCCTGGCCCTTCTGGTGGGCGGCGGGGTGCTCATGAATCTGATGCTGGCCTCGGTGGGGCAGCGGCGGCATGAAATAGGGCTGCGCAGGGCCCTGGGGGCCTCGGCCCGGGACATATTCCAGCAATTTCTCTGCGAGGCGGTGACGGTCAGCCTGACCGGATTGACGGCGGGCTGGGCTCTGGGGCTGCTGGGCGCCTGGGCCGCATCGCAGTTTTTCGCCATGCCTTCCGCAGTCCCGCTTTGGGGCCTGCTTCTGGGCGGCGGTCTTTCCCTGGCGGTGGGTTTGGTGGCTGGAGTGCTTCCCGCCCGGCGGGCGGCGGCCCTGCCGCCGGTGGATGCCTTGCGTTGAACCGGCGGGCCGCAGCCGCAGCCTCCCTGGAGATCCTGCGCGGTCATCCCCTGCGCAGTCTGCTCAGCATCAGCGGGCTGGTGCTGGGGGTTCTGGGTGTGGTGCTGGTGACGGCCTTGGGCAAGGGGGCGCGGCTCAATCTGGAAGAGCGCCTGGCCAGCATGGGCAAGGACCTCATCGTGGTGTCGGCCGGGGAAAGCCGCCTGCGGGGAGGAAAGCTCAGGCGGATCAAACGCTCCAAAACCCTGACCTCCGCCGATGCCTTGGCGATGCGCCGCAGCTTGAACTCGGTCAGACGGTCCGCCGGTTCTTATAAGCTGTCGGTCATCATCAGCCACCGGGGGCGCAAGGTTAAAACAACTCTGATGGGACTGGAGCCCCAAGGATTCGCCATCAGGCTGCTTACGCCGCAGCGGGGGCGTTTTTACGGACCGGCCGAGGAGCGGGCCCGCCGCCGGGTTCTGGTCCTGGGGCCCACCGTGGCGCGCAACCTTTTGGCCGGAGAAAACCCGGTGGGCCTCAAGGTGGCCATAGCCGGCGCCGCCTTCCGGGTCTTGGGGGTGACCGCCGAAAAAGGCAGCGATCTTAACGGCAACGACCTGGACGACACGGTCTATGCCCCCCTGCGCACCATCCAGCGGCGTTTGGCCAAACAGAACCACCTGGAGACCATTTACCTGCAGGGATCACCAGGCTTCAGCCTGGATGAGGTGCAAAGCCAGGTGCGCGCCCTCTTGCGCCGGCGTCACCGGCTGCATGCCCGGGAGGCTGACGATTTCACCCTGCACAACCCGGTGGAGTTGCTCAGGCTGCATAACTCCACCGAGCAAACCCTGACCCGGCTTCTGGCCGGGGCCGCTGCCCTGTCCTGGCTGATCGGCGGGGTGGGCATTTTTGTGGTCATGGTGCTTTCGGTCCGGGACCGGCAGGGCGAAATCGGGCTCAGGCGGGCCCTGGGCGCGCGGCGGCGGGACATATTGTGGCAATTTTTGCTGGAAGCCGCTTTTTTGGGGGGGATAGGCGGATTGACCGGTCTGGCCTTGGGGATCGGCTTGACCCTTACCTTGGATGCCATGCAGCTGGCTCCGGCTGCTTTGGAGTGGAAGCTGTCCCTGGCCAGTCTTGCGGCCTCCTTGCTGCTGGGGATCGTCAGCGGCTGGCTCCCGGCCAGAAACGCGGCCAAGCTTGATCCCGTACGCGCTCTGAGCTCCAGCGGATAATCCCGGTTTACCGAAAGGGTTGGCCGTCAAAGCCCAGCGCCCCTTCTCAGAAAGGCGGTGGAACCCAACATCAGGGCAGCTATGTTTAACCGGCTGGTCTCAGCCAGCTGAAACAAGCCCTGAATTAAACCATGAGCGAAGCTGAGTCCTCATCCAGGAACAAAAAAACCTTGGGGTGCTTGCCCAAAAGTGAAGCCGGATGCATGGGGGAGACTTCACCTGTAAAGCAGTCCTTCACCGCCTGTGCCTTGCGCTTTTCGGGCACCGTGCAGACTATGGCCTTGGCTTTCATGATCTGTTTCATGGACATGGAAATGGCGGTCTTGGGCACCTCGTCAAGGCTGTTGAACCAGCCCTCGCCATATTGCTGCCGCCTGCATGCCTCGTCCAATTCCACCACAATAAAGGGTTCATCGGTTTCAAAGTCCGCCGGAGGATCGTTAAAGGCCAAATGCCCGTTTTCGCCGATGCCGATGAAGGCCGCGTCAATCTGTTCCCGTGAGATTATCTGGCCAACCCTTTTGCATTCCGCCTGCGGGTCCGCCGCCTCGCCAGCAATAAAATGCACCTTGCCCGGGTGCACCAGATCCACCAGGCGCTGATTCAGATAGAGCCGGAAGCTGGCCGGGTGATCCGCCTTGAAACCAAGGTATTCATCCAGGTGATACATGGCGGTGCGGGACCAGTCTATATCCGGCTGGCTGGTTAAAGAGGCCAAAAAGTCCAACTGAGAGGCTCCGGTGGCAACCACGAATGACGCCTTCCCCTTTTGGGCTATGGCCTCGCGCAGAAGCTGGGCGGCCTTTTGCGCAGCCGCCTGGCTGCAGGTTTTCTTGTTTGAATTGATACTGATATCCATGGATTCCTCCGATAAGACTAGGCTGGGTAAACCAACTGCCCGCCTACATAAGTTTCGATTATTTCCATGCCGCCTTGATGCAGTTTCAGCCTGATGACGTCGCCGGGCTGTCCGGCGGCCAAAAGCCCGCCACTGCCGGGGAACAGCTTGGCCGGGTTGAGCGTAGCCATATTGAGAGCCGCTGCCGGATCGATGCCCGCAGCCCGGGCGCAGTTCATGACCGCCCGGTCCATGGTCAGGGTGGAGCCGGCCAGATAGGGCGTACCCGGCAGGCGCAATACCCCGTCCGGCCCGGCCTCCAGTTCAAGATCACCCATGCTGTAGCGCCCGGGCGGGGAGCCTGCGGCGCTGGTGGCGTCAGTGATCAGGATGACCTTGTCCGGCCCCTTGGCCCGCACCAGATTTTGCACAAAATAGTGCGGCAGGTGATGGCCGTCGCAGATGATGCTGGCCATCAGCTCATCTTGGGCCATCTGTACTTGAATATGATTGCTGTGCCTGGGAAGCATTTCGTGTGAACCGTTGCCCAGGTGGGTGGAAAGCAACACGCCCGCATCAACGGCCTGCTGGATTGTTTCCGGTTCAGGCGCGCAGTGCCCCATGGCCGCCACCACCCCCAGCTTGGCTGCCCGGCGGATGAACTCCATGGCGCCGGGCGTCTCCGGGGCCATGGTGATCAGGCGTATCAAACCTTGGGAGCTGTCATATATGCGCTTAAAGGCTTCCCAATCGGGTGGGCGGACATGCTCCCGGGGATGAGCCCCCCGGGGTCCATCATCCGCGCAAATATGGGGCCCTTCTATATGTATGCCCTTCACCATGTCCTGCACCAGGCGGCTTCGGCCGCGGGCCTTGACTATTTCTGTCACGCCATGGTTTAGGCGCTCATAGCTGTTTGTGATCAGGGTGGGGAAAAATCCCGTGACCCCGGTGGAAAGCATGGCCCGGCAAGCCCTTTCCATCATCCCGGCCCGGAATTGGGCATGGTTGAAATCCACCCCGGCGAATCCATTCACCTGGATATCAAACAGGCCCGGACAAAGGATAGTCCGGCCATCCGCCGGACCGGAAACGCCGCCGGCGGAACCGGTCTCCACAGACTCTATCCTGCCCTCATCAAGCTTAAGGCTGATTCTGCTTCCCCGCGCCGTACGGCCGCTTAATTCCATATTGCGCCTGCCCTGTAATAACCTGGTTGGGCGGCCCGCTAGTTCAACACAAAATTCTCGGTCAGCTTGGCCGCCGCAATCTTCAGCTTGCGGTCCATATCTTTGATGTAAGGGCATTTATCGTTCAGATGCCCATAGTCGGCCCCGGCATCAATGCGGTGCCCTTCTTGCGCATAAGCGCTGCGGGCCATATCTTGCTGGCCGAACCATTTGCCCAGGCGGACCCTCAAAGAGTAGTCCTCGGGATTACTTACCTTTCCGTCCCACATCTGCCGGTCGTACCAGCCTTCCAGCTCGAAAATGCGTTTCAGGTTCATGCCGCCATCCGCCGGGCACTCCGGACACTGGCGGCAGACATACCCCCTGAATTCCGGCGCATCCTTATAAAGCTCCGCCAGCTCATCCGGGCTTTTGCCGGAATAAGCTTCGGCAATGGCCAAATCGTCCTCCAGCATCTCCATTGTGTTGAAGCCCGCCACCACATGGCTTACTGGCTGGTTCATGGTGTATTGCAGGGCTGTTTGCACAGAGCACCACAAAAAGCCGTCTCCAAAGGCTTTCATGGCTATCATGGCGGCGCCTTTTTTGTGAGCCAGGGGAATCAGTTTGTTCTCGATGTCGGGGTAGTTGTACTGGTCGTAATAATTGACCAGGGTCATGAGGGCGTCGAAATCATATTGCTCAAGGGCGGGCAGCAGACCGGCGGGCTGGCCGTGTCCGGTGATGCCGATGTATCTGACCATGCCCTTTTGTTTCGCCTCCTCCGCCGCTTCCAGGGCCCCGCCGGGAGCCAAGATAGCTTGGGCCTGTTCCGGGGTCTGAACCGCGTGCATGAACCAAATGTCCACATAATCTGTTTTCAGGTGTTGCAGGCTCTTTTCCAGATGAGCCAGGGCGCCCGCCTTGCTGCGGTCAAAAACCTTGGTGCCCAGGATATATTCACTTCTGCGGGCCGAGCCGATACGGCCGATCTTGCGCTCGGAAGCGCCCTCCCCATAGCGGGAGGCGGTCTCCACATAATTCCCGCCAGCATCCAGATAACGGTTGAATATCGCCTCTGCATCGGCGTGGCTGATCTCCAAAAGGTGAAAGCCTCCCAAACCCAGAAGAGACACCTTTTGTCCGGTTGATCCCAGTGGCCTGTATTCCATAGCTGTGCTCCTATCTGAAAAAACAAACTCAGTCCTGAAGAATCAGGGTTCAGACCCTCACATGAAGCATAACAAAGCCTGAGATAATTTCTAAGCAGATTCACCTTTTATTGATATACCGCTTGAAAAACCGCGTAAAATGCCCCTTCCACGGCATGTCACGGGATTTGGGCGGAACCGTTGATTTTGGCTTAAGGCAAGAGAACGGCGGAGGATAGATGCATCACGGCGCAAATCCCCCTAGCGAGGCCGGACAGACGCCCCGGCGCCGCGGATCTGGAACCGGTTTATAGGCATGATCCCTTATTTAAAATAAATGACTTGAGATTGCTTGCTGCCAGTTTGTGCTTTAGTTGCCCCAAACCAGGCTGGATTAAGGTATGTAATTAACCTTTAGTGAAGCTGTTGGTGCTATAACAATGCATGTGATACGGTGGCTGACAATACATGAATATCCAACAAAAAGCCATCAGACAAACGATAACTATTGACCCTTTTTATATGGCTTTATCTTATTTCGCCTTCACCACCAAAATAGCGGTTTCCTCCAGCGCCCTGACCATTTTTATGCTCACATCCCCCATGACGAATTCCTCCGCCTTGCTCATGCGTTTGCGGCCCAATACGATCATGTCGTAATGGGTTTTGCCGCAAACATCCAATATGCCCTCCGCTATAGTGGGGTAGGGATCGCTGATGAGCACGGTTTTAATCAGGCTGGGATCGTAGCCGTTTTCGATCAGGTGGTCCTTGGCGTTTTCGAGCATGGCTTGAAAGCGTGCGGGCTGCTGTTCGATAAATTTGCGCCCCATCAATTCTTCGCTGCCTGATGCCTTGCGGAATAGATGGAGCAGGGTGATGCAGCACTTGTCCGGGCACATGGCCATGTTGCAAAAAAATTCGAGAGCGGCCCTCGAGCTGACGGAATCGGAAATACAGATTAATATTGAGTTTGACATTGCCTTACCCCTGTATGTAAGTCATTTGTCATCAACAATTTATTTCTGTCTTAAAAAAGGTAGATGCAGCGGTTCACATCCTCAATAACTTCATCCACCACTTCATAATAGACTCCGGCTCCTCTTGAAAAATGGAGTAATATATCGTTTAGAGGTTTGGGAATTATGGGAAATATTTTTATCAAATTTACAAATCGGTTCCGGTGGATTATGGAGTAGTCCGCCTCATCCATGTCATCTTGCAGCCGGGAGTATATTCCTTTTCCTTTTTGAATCAGATGTTTGGTATGAAAGCCTTTACCGACTGCATAAAGTAAAATGTTGCCTATGCCCAGGATATCCAGCCCAAAGGGATTTTCGCCTGTTTCATATTCATAATCAAAATCAATCCACATGTATTTGCCGGTTTGGCTCTCGATCAACAGATGATCATTGCGGATATCACCATGCCGGAAACCGTTCAGGTGCAAAAAACGGATCGCTTCAAAAGCCCTGACCAAATGCTTTAATATCTCTGGTAAAATCCTGTGGAAATACTCCTTATATTCCATCTTGAATGAATCCATGTAATTGTAGAAATTACGGCCTCTGATGATTTCCAATATCCTTATAACATTGTCTTTTTCATCTTTAAACGAGATGCCTTGCATGAAATGGGGATGATTTTTCACCAGTTCAAGAATCTCGGCTTCCTTGGCCGGGCTGCGAAAGCGTTTAACTGCAACCGGGCCTACTTTAGTCTCGAAGCTTTCGAAAAAAGAAAGCTTCATCAGTTTTTTCTGACCGGTCTCAAGGTCGACCACCCGTTTCACCCACAGCTTGGGTTCGTCAAGCCCGAAACGGATTTCGCGAGCATGGCCGGTTACTTCATAGCAGCGGTTGCCAACCATGATGACATCACCATCATCTATGGAAAACAGCTCGGTGGTATCGGTGATCGGCTTTTTCTGCGCCATAGCCTTAGCACTTGCCCAAAGTCGTATCGGTTCAGCCGGCAATAGTTTGGTTTTTGGTCACCGTTTTATAGAATGCTTCAGATGGCCTTTTCAAAGTACCGCTGCATGCGCGGAGGCAGCCCGCTTAAGATCGTCTGAACCTGGGCCAGGCAGTTTTTCATGCCGTTGTTATCTATGGCAAGCCCTAGAAGTTCCGTCATGATTGATAGGGTGTCAATGTCTTCTTGGTGTGGTTTTCTGGGCGTGTCAAAATAGATTCTCAGCACTCCGATAATGGGTTTGCCGGATATGATCGGTATGGAGAGCATGGTTACAATACCCTCTTTTTCGGCGGCTTCGGGGTATTGCACTTTGAGATCATTCTGCATGTCTTCAACGAAAACGGTCTCTCCAGTGTAGAGCGCGCAATTGGTGTCGTCCGTAAAAACCACCGGGCCTTTATTCAAGTATTCTTCGCTGATTCCATAACTTGCCACCCTGACCAGCTGACATTCCTGATCATCCAGAACCATGATGCTGCAACCTTTGGCCTTGCATGACCGGGTGGTTCCCTCGGCAAGGTGCTGTAAAAGGGTTGAGATGTCTTCATAGGTGGCTATTGCATGGCAAATTACCCTGAATTGCTTTAAAAAAAAACGCCTGTCAGATAGCATAACCATAATTTATCTCCCTGTGATGGGATGCACAAATAAGAGGTTTTATAGCCCTATTAACAGGCTACTCCGTCTTTGGCCTCAAAGTCCAGGCATACCTTTTGAACGGCATGCTCAGTGCCCTGGTTAATACTAATTTTGCCCAGGGCGCGAAATGCCTCCCGGCCATACCGGCAGAACTTGTCTGAGGAATTGGTGGTATGTTTTAGAGCGGACGTTTGAACTTCAAAAGCAGGAGCGCTTTTCAGTTATGAGAGGGGAAAACATGCAGCATCGCAGCTTCACTGGCACCCCGGCGGATTTCCAGCTGGTATGGGATTTCATGAGCGGTATTTTTCTCAACGGTTCATGGCTGAGCGCCTGGGATTTCTGCCGCTTTGAATGGTGGTATTACCGCGTCAACGCCATGAAGCACATGCAAGATCCGGATTTCTTTTTGCGCAATCTGCACCTGTGGTTTGATGAAGGGCGCGGACCGGCGGCCCTGGTCATATCTGAAAGCGGCCATAAGGACATGCATATCATTTGCCCTCCGGAAAGGGCCGCCCTGATGCCGCATATGCTGGCCTGGGCGGAGCGTGAATGGGCGTCTGGCAAGGCATGCCTGGAGCTGTCCATACCGGATGAGGATGAAGCCTTGGGCGCCTCCGCCTCCGCCGGGGGATACGTGAGGGCCAACCGGGATGATTTCAAGTTTGTCTATGATTTGGAAAACTGCGAGTTAGCCTATGGCCTGGAGCCCGGCTTTGCGGTTGAGTCTGCCGATCATGAGGGCTTCGGCCATGACGCCCGCATTGCCCTGATCAAAGACTCCTTTGGACGCAATACATATCCGGCTCATAAATACTATTTTTCCATGCGGGCTCCCAGCTATCGGGCGGACCTGGACCTGTCCATCGTGGCTCCGGACGGCCAACATGCCGCCTATTGCATGGGCTGGATCAATGCCCGCACCGGACAGGGGGTGATAGAGCCGGTGGGCTGCCACAGCGCTCACCGTCGCCGGGGCCTGGCCACGGCGGTGATAAGGGAGTGCATGGGGCGTATGGCCCGCCAGGGCGTGAAATGGGTTCATATAGGAGGAGCCAGCCCGCTTTATGACTCATTGCGTCCGGTCCAAAAGATTGAATCTTATCTATGGGTAAAGGCGCTATAGGCATCCAGCAGGCTGCTAGTGATCCAGGGAAGTGTCCCGGGCGGCCAGAACCCCCCGGAAAGTAGTCGCGGCCAGCACCAATCCCCCCCCGGCCAGGGCAAAGGCCTGGGGCAGTTCCCCGATGAAAATGGCCACCCAAATTGGATTAAGCACCGGCTCCACCATGCAGATCAACAATGACTCCATGGCGGTCACATGCGCTATGGCTTTGCTGCACAGATAATAGCCCAGACCCAGTTGGAAAACCCCCAGCAGAATCAGGCCCAGCCAGCCTTGGGCCGCGGGCATGGTTTGAAACATGAAGGGCAGGCAGACAAAAACGGTGAGCAGGTTGCCAAGAATTAGCCCCTGAGAAGGCTGGGCCGCGCGCTGGCTGCGCATCAGCATGAACAGGACGGCCAAAAAGACGCCGCTGCCTATGGCCAGGATATTGCCCCAAAACCCCTGGGGGCTGAGCTGGTCCAGAAAGAAAAGGGACATTCCAGCCAGGCCCACACTGATGGTAACCCAATCCCACCAGCGGGTGGGCTCATTCAAAAGCCTGGGAGCCAGAAGCGCCACATATATGGGCGAGGTGAACTGCAGCATGATGGCATTGGCTGCTGTGGTCCATTTGGTGGCTACAATATAGCAGATCATGGCGCAGCAGTACGACAAAGCCAGGGCCAGATTGAACTTGGTGAGCCGCAGCCGGGGACGGCCCAGCAAAAGCCAGATGGTGATCCCGGCGATCAGGCTGCGCCACCCGGCTATGGGCATGGGGCTCAGCTCCACCCACTTGATCAGCATGCCCCCTATGCTCCAGGAAAAAGCGGCGGCGACCATCAACAATACTGCATTAGCCCGGCTCATATAGCTATACCCGCAAATAAAGTAGCCGGTCCGCGATCCAACCGGCTTAAATAAAACGCCGCCAATATTGACACATAATGGAGATATGCGCCTCCGCAAAGGCAGACAAAACCGGGAGCATATGATTTATTTTGTTATGCTCCCGGCTTTGCAGGACGGTTACGCGTTGGCTAATCGGGTTTTCTACATGTGCCGGTCCAAAAAACCGGCCATCTTGGTGAAGCTGTCAATGCGGTTGTTCAGTTTGCTGAATTTGTGGCCCTCATCCGCGTAGTGCACAAACTCGACCACCCCGCCGGACTCTTGCACCTTATCGGCGATCTGGGCTGATTCGGAAAGGGGCACCCGGGGGTCGTTGTCGCCGGCCAAGACCAAAAGCGGCGCGCTGATTTTGTGGGCCTGATGAATCGGAGAAATCGAGGCCAAAAACTCTCGGTCGCGCTCCAGGCTGCCGTATTCCCGTTCCCGGTGGGTTCTGCGCCAGGCGCTGGTGCGCTCCAAGAAAGTAACCCAATCGGAGATGCCCACCACATCGATGCCCGCCCGGAACAGGTCCGGATAGGCGGTCAGGGCCGCCAGCACCATGAATCCGCCGTATGAGCGTCCATATATGGCGATGCGCGATGGGTCTATTTCGCCGCGGCCGTGCAGCCATTTCACCGCGTATTTCAGGTCGCTCACGCTGTTCATGCGCAGTTCCACCTCGTCCAGGGCGGTGTATTTGCGGCCATAGCCGGTGCTGCCCCGTACATTGGTGGCCAGGATGGCGTAACCCCGGTTCAGGAAATACTGGAAGCGCACGTCAAAATCAGGGCGGATTTGGCTGGCCGGGCCGCCGTGCACATAGAGTATGCAGGGATGGCCGTTTTTGGGCGCCGGGTTTTGGGGCAGATAAAAAAGAGCCGGGATATCAAGACCGTCAAAGGTCTTGTAGCTTGTCTGCCGGGGCAGCCCGAAGCTTTTGGATGATATGCCGGCCCGGTTGCTGTAGGTGACTTGGCGGCATTCCAGGCTTTCCAAGTCCAGCAGCCAAATATCCGGATTATGTGAGGGAGTCTGCACATCGAGGGTAAGGAATTTTGCGCCGGGGCTGAATGAAACATGGCTATACACACCCAGGGGCAAGCCTTTCACCCGCTGTTGTTTTCCGGTTTTGAGATCCAATAGGGCCAGATGGCTATAGCCGTCATCATTGAACAGCAAGGCTGCAAGCCCGCCGTCCCGGCCGATTTTCATCTCTTCCAACTCGCCTGTGCCGCTCATCAGGTCATCGGCGCAAAACACCTGCTCCAGCCCGCCGTCCATGGGGTCCAGCCTGCACAGGGCTCCCAGATCATGGGTGCGGTCGCTGATCGCATAAAGGCCTGTTTCCCCCCAATAGAAGCCGGTGTAGCGGGCGGGGCCGCGATCGGAGGTCAGGCGGGTTTCCCGGCCGGACTCAAGATCCAGCATGTATAGCTCATCCTGCAGTGGGCCGTAATTTTCCACCACCAGGATATAGCGTTCATCCGGCGACCAGGCCGCTATTGAACGCAGGCCTTGCGCCTCTTTCAACAGACGCCGCTCACCGCTGGCCACATCCAGCATGTAATAGTCAAAGTCCACCTGGTTGCGGGCGTTGCTGGTGTAGACCATGCGCCCGCCGTCCTTGCTCCAGGCTCCGAAATGATGGATGGCCTCGGAGTCGGGGGTCAGCCTGCGCACCTCGTGGGATCTAAAGCCGGAGGCATCCCAGCCGAAATTGCTTATGAGGTAGAACTGCTGGCGCTCATTTCCCCCCACATCGCTTAAGGCCAGGAGCTGGCCGGTGGCCTGGTGGGCGTGCAGTTCCCAGGTTTTGTCAGCGAAAAAACTCAGCTGCTGGGGCCAGGCTTTTTCCTGCCTGGCGTCCAGCCCGACGCTCCAGACCTGGTAGTTGCCTGATATGTCGCTCAAAAAGGCAACCGTATTTTCATCGGGCGACAGGACCGGGCTGATGGCGGAGCGGATATTCAGGTAGCGGGCAAAATCGTATTTCATGGTCTCATCCAATTTGGTCAAAAGAGTTATTCCGGGCAGGGTGATTATAGGTTTATTTGCCGATCCCTGACAACGCAATTGCTTTTGGCGGACCAATTGGCTCAGAATAATATCAGACGCGCTCATGGGGGATTTCCGCGCGGCGCCCCAAATGAGCCGTTCTGCAATTAAATGAAAAAATTCATTGATACTAATGCGTTATAATTGAGACTCTAAAACAGCGCCCAATAATAAGTCTTAATGATGCGTGAAATTTTTCATTTTTGAATCGCGCGGGAATTGGGGTATAAAAGGCTTGACAAGACCGGTTATTTACCAATATAACCATAAACAACCTTTTAGAACCTATTCAACGGGTTCGTTTTTCTGTTTCATTAGAGCCCAACCGGCTTGGGCTTTTTCCACGATGACACAGCATCTTGATTGAATGTGTCCGGGGAGTTTGCGTTTGTACTTGCGTAGCATTAGACCAATACTGGCAAACATCTTGCGATGTATTCATTTCAGCCTGCAGCCCGATTCCCTTTCCAGGACCTTTCATATTGAGCTTGAATACCCAGCGTGCTTGACTGCGCTCTTTATTAACCGCCCACAACCGCCGTGTGATTATCCGCGTTTTGTATGGGAGCGATAAATGGCATTGATTGATGTCAATGAACTGAAAACCTACTTTTACACCTCCGATGGTGTGGTTCGCGCCGTGGATGGAGTCAACTTCAGGATAGAGCGCGAACAAACCCTGGGGGTGGTGGGCGAGAGCGGATGCGGCAAGTCCGTCACTTCCCAGGCCATCATGGGGCTTATCGATTCTCCTCCCGGAAAAATAGAGTCTGGTGAGATTCTGTTTAACCGGGGAGGCGGCAACATGGTCGACCTGGCCAAGCTGGACCCAAAGGGCTCGGAGATGCGCTCCATCCGCGGCAATGAAATCGCCATGATTTTCCAAGAGCCCATGACCTCTTTGAATCCGGCCTTTACCATAGGCAACCAGATTATTGAGGCCATCGAGCTGCACCAGGATCTGTCTACTTCCGAACAGGAAAACAAGGCGATTGAAGTTCTGGAGGCGGTGGGCATTCCATCTCCCAGGCGGAGGCTGGATGAGTTTCCCCATCAGCTTTCCGGCGGCATGCGCCAAAGGGCCATGATAGCCATGGCCCTTTCCTGCGAACCCTCTTTGCTGATCGCGGATGAGCCCACCACGGCCCTGGACGTTACGATTCAGGCCCAGGTGCTGGATCTGATGAACAAACTGAAGGAGGATTTCCGCACCGCCATCATGTTCATAACCCACGATCTGGGGGTCATCGCCAATATGGCCGACCACGTGATCGTGATGTATCTGGGCAAGATTGTGGAAGATGCTCCGGTTCGCGAGATTTTCCATAATCCCAAGCACCCCTATACCATAGGCCTGATGAACTCCATACCTTCGCTCACCCAGGTGGGCGGGGAACGCCTGCAGCCCATCACGGGTGTGGTGCCCGACCCCTTTGACGTGCCGGTGGGCTGCGGATTTGGACCTCGTTGCCCGCATATCATGGATATCTGCAAAGAAAAGATACCTCCGCTGAAAGAAGTAGCGCCAGGCCATTTGTCTGCCTGTTGGTTATAACCGAATTCCCGGGATGGTGTGTTCCATGGCTTCGGAACGTAAACTGCTAGAAGTAAATAACCTGAAGAAATACTTTCCGGTCCGCAGCTATTTGCTCAAAAAGGTCATAGGTCATGTAAAGGCGGTCGATGACGTCAGCCTGTTCATCAAAGAGGGTGAGACCTTGGGCCTGGTGGGTGAAAGCGGCTGCGGCAAGACAACCGCCGGACGCACTATACTGCGTCTATTGGAACCCACCAGCGGCGAAATCCTTTTCCGCAGCAAAAGGCTGGCCAACTCCAGCAACGGCGGAATTTCCCACGACGTGGTAAAGGCCGGTCCGGAAGAGCTTAAAGAGCTGCGCCGGGAGATGCAGATCATATTCCAGGACCCCTTTTCTTCCTTGAATCCCCGTATGACCGTGGCCAATATCGTGGGCGAGCCGCTGAAAGTCTACGGCATGAGCTCCAGAAGCGAACGCAACGACAGGGTGGAGAGCATGCTGGAAAAGGTGGGGCTCAAGCCGGATCATATGAACCGGCACCCACATGAGTTCTCCGGCGGGCAGCGCCAGAGAATCGGCATCGCCCGCGCCCTGGCTTTGGAACCTGAGCTCATCATCGCCGACGAGCCTATCAGTGCTTTGGACGTATCCATCCAGGCCCAGGTCATAAACCTGATGCAGGATTTGCAGATAGAGTTCGGCCTGACTTACCTGTTCATCGCCCACGACCTTTCGGTGGTCAAATACATATCGAACCGGGTGGCCGTCATGTATCTGGGCAAAATAGTGGAATTGGCTTCCAGCGAAAATATCTTTTTAAATCCCCAACATCCCTACACAGAGGCCCTTATCTCCGCGGTGCCGGTCCCGGACCCGGATTTTTGTGTGCAGCGCATACCTCTGGAGGGAGACGTTCCCAGCCCCATCAATCCGCCCGCGGGGTGTTATTTCCATCCCCGCTGCAACTACGCCAAGGATATTTGCAAAAAAGAACCCCCGGTTTACCGGGAGATAGCCCCGGAGCACTTTGTGAGCTGCCATAGGGCGGACGAACTGAAACTGCGCCCGGTGAGCTGCTGATGTAGTTGTAACTTGAAATAGGCTTAGGCCGGCATGACCGGTTTGGAATATGGGTATTTGTTTCTTTTCAGGAGACTAAATCAAAAAGGAGGAGCCGAATGAAGCGTATTTTAACTTGCCTAGTGGCACTAGCCCTGGTGGTCATTATGGCCGGGTTTGCCCTGGCAGCAACACCTAAAAAAGGTGGAACCCTGAATGTCGCTATGCAGGCCGATGCATGGAGCCTGGACCCCATCCACATTCAGACCACCGGCGGTGAGCGTATAGTGCACGATGCCGGCATGGGCCAGGCCATGTACAGGTGGGACCCCAACGCGGGTAAATTCATTCCCCGTCTGGCCGTGGAACTGCCCCAGATCAGCGATGACAGATTGACCTACACCATCAAGCTGCGCAAGGGCGTCAAATTCCACGATGGCACCCCCTATAACGCCGAAGCACAGGCCTTTTCCATTATGAGGATTGTCGACCCGGCGAACAAATCCTACATCCTCAAAAAATACAAGAACCTGGACAAGGCCGAGGCCCTGGACGAATACACCCTGAAGATCACCTTGAAAAAACCCGACAGCGGATTCATGATCCAGCTTTCCCAGCGCGACACCATTGCGGTATCCCCCGCGGCTGTCAAGAAATACGGCAAGGATTTCGGCAGCAAGGCTTTTGTGGGCACCGGACCCTTCAAGTTTGTCGAGTGGAAACAGGGTGACCGCCTGGTGGTTGTCCGCAACCCCGACTATTGGGAAAAAGGAATTCCCTACCTGGACAAGATCGTCTACAAGTTCATCCCCGAAGAAGCCACAGCTTTGATGCAGCTCCGTCTGGGCGAGGTGCATCTGCATGAAAATATCGCCCCCAAGGACATCAGCATTCTTAAAAAAGACAAGAATGTTAAGATCTACATGATTCCCGGCATCCAGCATGAGCAGATCTACCTGAACACCAAGATCAAGCCCTTTAGCGATATCCGGGTGCGCCAGGCCCTGAGCCATGCAATCGACCGCCAGGCCATCATTGAAGGCGTTTTCGAGGGTTATGCCGTGAAGTCCGAGGGACCCTACCATCCCTGGTTCTGGACTCACGATCCCAAGTGGAAACAGCCCTATTCGTATAATCCGGAAAAAGCCAAAGCCCTGCTCAAGGACGCCGGCTACGGTCCGAGCAATCCGCTGAAGTTTGAGCTGATAGCCACCAACCAGGATATGTTCGTGGACCAGGCCGTCATGGTGCAGGCCTTTATGGCAGATGTGGGCGCCCAGGTGGAGGTGCTGCCTTTGGACAAGAGCACCCTGTTTGACCGGGTTTACGTACGCAAGGCCTTTAAGGGCAAGCCCGAGATGTTCAACGGCGCCCTGGAAGACTGGGGCTCCAGTGTCATCGACGCCGAATCTTCCGGCATCCGCCTGTTCTATTCCAATTCCGGCTCCAACAAGTGCTTCTACAGCAATCCGGAAGTGGACAAGCTTTTTGACCAGATCAAGGCCGCCAAGACCATGGACGAGCAGAAGGCGCTGTACTACAAGACCGAGGAGATCATCGCCAAGGATGTGCCCACGATCTGGATTTGCAATCCCAAGGATGCGACCGCAGCTCGCATCGAGGTTAAAGGTTATGAGCCTGACGGTGAAACCCGCCTGCCTTTGGAAAAGGTGTGGCTGGATAAGTAGCTGAAATCTAATCCAAGGCCGCCCGCCGTTTATTGGGCGGGCGGCCCCTTCGGCCAAAAACCCGTTTGGGGCGTTGGCCGCCAGATTGGCTTTTTGCCCGGTAAATATGGCTCTTAACCATTAGCAACGCGTAGAAGAAATGCTATTCAAGTTTATTATCCGCCGTCTTATGACCCTGATCCCAGTGCTGTTGGGTGTGACCGTGATGGTGTTTTTGATCATCCATTTCGCGCCCGGCGACCCGGTGGCCAACATGCTGGGCGAAACTTATTTCGACCAGGAAATGTATGATAACCTCAAAAAGGAACTGGGATACGATCAGCCGGTATTTGTGCAGTACGCCAAATGGCTGGGACGGGTCTGCTCGGGAGATTTGGGCCGCTCCCTGATCCGAAAGGTGCCGGTGGTCGATTTGATCGCCGAGCGCGCTCCAAATACATTCATACTAGCCTTTTTCGGCATAGTTGTGGCTCTGGTCATCGCCATACCCCTGGGCATATACACAGCCGTGCACCAGGACACCTGGATAGATAATCTGGGGCGTGTTGGCGCCCTATTGGGGGTGTCCATGCCCGCGTTTTGGCGCGGGCTCATGCTCATGCTGGTCTTTGCCTGGTATATCCCCCTTTTCCCCTCGGGCGGCTCCATAGGTGATAAGGGCTGGATTGCAGTGGTCTTGCCCAGCATATCCTTGGGCGTTTCGCTGGCAGCCATAGCCATGCGTATGACCCGCACCAGCATGCTGGAAGTGCTGCGCCAGGACTATATCAAGACCGCCAGGGCCAAAGGCGTGGCTGAAAGGAAGATCCTTTTCAAGCACGCGCTCAAAAATGCGCTCAACCCGGTGGTAACCGTGGTGGGTCTGCAGATGGGCTTTTTGATGGGCACCGGCGCCATCCTGACCGAGACCGTGTTCGGCTGGCCGGGAATCGGGCGTTTGGTGGTGCAGGCCATCATGGAACGCGATATTCCCTTGGTGCAGGGCTTGATATTGTTTGTGGCCACTTTATTCGTGTTCGCGAATTTGATCGTGGACGTTCTGTATGTCTACCTGGACCCGCGGATTGAATACGACTAACCATGACAGCATCACGTCCGGCCAGGCTTTTTGGGGGCGGGCGGTTTGCAATATATGAATTACCCGGCCTGGCAAACCGGGCCATGGGCGAAAAAACCGATTTACGGTTTTTTTACAGCGAGTAATTAAAGAAAGGTTCGAGCCTTGAAGCAAAAGTCTTTTCTCGGCCGGTTCTTGAAGAATCCGATCATACCCGCCGGAGTCGTCATAATTCTACTGGTGATATTTGTGGGGATTCTGGCCCCGGTTCTGTCCACCCACAACCCACGTAAGATGCACCCCCGCGACCGCCGGTCTTCCCCCAGTGTGGAATACCTCCTGGGCACCGACCGCCTGGGACGGGATATCTTGAGCCGCATGGTCTACGGCACCCGGGTGTCTTTGGTCATCGGCGTGCTGGCCGTATCCGTGGCCATGATAATAGGGGTGAGCATCGGCCTGGTGGGAGGTTATTACGGCGGCAAGCTGGATGAGCTTCTCATGCGGGTGATGGACGTGATATTCGCCTTCCCCGATTTATTATTGGCAATTGCGTTGATTGCCATAACAGGACCGGGTATAGAGAACATCATATTCGTGGTGGGGTTCGTGCGAATACCCCGCTTCGCCAGGATTGTGCGCAGCTCGGTCTTGTCCATCAAGGCCAAGGAATATGTGGAGGCTGCCCGGGCATACAGCAAGAGCAACATAGGCATAATGTGGCAGCATATCCTGCCCAACTGTGTTGCTCCGCTCACGGTTGAGGCCTCGCTTTCCATCGCCACCGCCATCATCACCGAATCCGGCCTGAGCTTTTTGGGCCTGGGGGTTCGACCCCCCATCCCCAGCTGGGGGCAGATGATCGCCGACGGACGCAGCGAGCTGTTCACCGCCCCTTGGATAGTAATATTCCCGGGCATGGCCATCATGATTACGGTGCTGGGCTATAACCTTTTGGGAGACGGCCTGCGCGACGCCCTGGACCCCAGGATGAAACGCTAAATGGCAAAAGCCCCGGCCGGGTCCGGCCGGGAGGCTGTGTTTGAGCATGACCGGAGAATTTATATGAACCTCCCCGCAGCGGGGCTGCGGGGTGTCTTAAGCGGGCAAGCTTTGGGGGATTAAACCCCAAGTGATTAAACCGCCCCTAGGAGATCAGATGGAATCGGCGCATCAAAAAATCTGTGACCGGATAGACCAGATAAAAGACAAGCTGTACGAGGTCAGCGATTATCTCAAAGCCAACCCGGAGACTGCGTTTGAGGAAATAAAGGCCCGGGATTTCATGAGCGCCAAGCTGGAGGAAGAGGGCTTTACGGTGACCAAGGCGGTCGGCGGGCTGGAAACTTCCTTTGTGGCCCAGCCCAACGGCACCCCAAAGCACCCCAATATTGCCTTGTTGGCCGAGTATGACGCCCTGCCCAAGATAGGGCATGGCTGCGGGCACAACATGATAGCCGCCGCTTCATTCGGCGCGGCCCTGGCCATAAAAGACACCATGGCCGACCTAGCCCCGAACATGCTTTTGGTGGGCACTCCCGGCGAGGAAGGCGCTGCCGGAAAGGCCATCATGGCCGAGAACGGAGCCTTTGACCAGGTTGATGCGGCCATCATGTTCCATCCCAGCAACAAAAATTACCCCGGGCGCGATTCCTTGGGCCGCACCAAATTCAAGGTGGAGTTTTTTGGCCGCACCTCTCATGCGGCAGGCTCGCCGGACAAAGGCATTAACGCGCTGGACGCCATGATCCTTTTATTCAACGGCATCGGCGCGATGCGCCAGCAGATAAAGGATGAGGGCCGTATCCACGGAATAATCACCCATGGCGGCGATGCGCCCAACGTGATACCGGACTACACGTCCAGCCTGTTCTATGTGCGTGCCAAGTCTTTGGCCTACCGCGACCAGATATATGAAAAGATAGAGAAAATAGCCGAAGGGGCCGCCTTGGCCACCGGAGCCTCCTATAAGATGGAAGCCATGCTGCCCAAGCTAGACCCGCGCAAGCGTAATAACGCCTTGGAAAGCATTGTGAGCGCCAATATGGAGGCTTTGGGGTATGCCATAAACGAGTCGGATGGCCGCTTGGGCTCATCGGACAGCGGCAACCTGAGCCAGTTCATTCCCTTGGCCCATCCCTACTTGGCAATTGTTGATCCGGAAGAGGGAATCAACGGGCATTCGGTGGAGTTTTGCGAGGCGACCTCAAGGGAACGCGGACGAAAGGTCCTGCTTGATGCGGCCAAAATGCTGGCCATGACCGCATACGACTATCTGTCTTCGGAGGAGTTGCGCCAAAAGGTGCGTGCTGATTTCGAAGCGAAGTAAAAGCCAAACCGCGTCCCGTTCCGGACAAGGACGGGGCGCGGAGCTCAAGCGGGTCTTATGTTTACGGCTTCGACCGCATCACCGCCTGTCAACCTTGATAATTGGTATCCCTTGCCTCTTGCCAGCAGCGTTTCCATTTGAAGGCCTCTTTGGGATAGAGAGATTGCTGCATGATTAAGCTTGCCGTAATAACGGTGCAAAGCGAATACCTGCTAAAGGTTTCGGAGCAGCTGAAGCGTATCTTCGGAGACCTGATAGAAATCCACCCGGTTCAGCTCAGCAGCCTGGCGGGCAACTGTATCTCGCCGGATGAAATAGTATTTTCAGCCATTCCAAAAATTAAGCGCCAAGTTAAAAAAGTTTACCCCGAAGTCACCGACTTCATCCGGGCCAGGCGCTCCATCAACCCTGTCACCTTGGGTGATCTGGCCCAGATTGAGCCCGGCAAAAAGGTATTGGTGATCAGCGATATTCTGCAGGCTTCAACCAGGATTGTGGAGGAACTTGAAGAGTATCAGTTCGGTCACACTTACATCCCGTTTTCACCGGAGATCCAAAGAGAATTCAAGTTTGATTTCGTGGTGACCACCGGAGATCTGTCCCTGGTCTATGACCTTGACGTTGTGCCCAAGGATTATTTGAACATAATCAATGTGGGCCTCAGGGTGATCGGCCTGGATTCGGTGTTTGAGGTCAACCGGCGTCTAACCAAGCCCATGGATTCAATTAAACTGTGCAAGCGCTATTTGAGCTCACTGGTGTATTCATCCCAGAAATGGCCGGTGGCCCGCCGGAACAAGTACGTCACCGCCTGGATAGGGGACGCCAAACAGTCTGAAGCAAGCTTTACGTTTGATGATTTCATCACCGAAAGCGCCGTGATGCGGGAGTTGATTCAGCGGGCCAAGAAACTGGCCCGGCATGACAGCCATATTCATATATCAGGCGAGCTGGGGGTGGGGAAAGAACACCTGGCCCAGGCCATCCACAATGCATCACCCCGGGCGGGAAAGCCCTATCTGAGAAGTAATTGCAGCGGCAGGAATCTGGAAGAGCTGGAGAAGGAGCTGTTTGGCTGGGAGGAGAACAATAATATATATCCAGGACTTTTCGAGCTGGCCGCCGGGGGCACCCTTTGCCTTGAGGAAATCCGCTACTTAAGTCCGGAAATGCAAAGCTACCTGGTGCAATTCATGGATGAAGCCCGGGTCTTGCGCGTGAAGGGGCGCAACTATGTGCCCATCGACGTGCGGCTGATCACCACCAGCCTTAATGACATCAGGGTGATGCACGAGCAGAACCTGATTCAAAAAGAGCTGTATTTCAAACTGGCCATAATGTCCTGCCATTTTCCATCTCTGGCTGAACGCCCGGAAGATTTTGAAGGTTTGATAACCCACTATCTGCACAATGTGGCCAAGCATCCGGACTTGACCATGCATCCCAGCACCTTGCGCATACTGAAAAACCAGAATTGGGAAGGCAATATACGGGAGCTGAGCAACGTGCTGGCTCACCTTGCCTGCCTGGCCGACCAACAGGTGACCCCTGATCTTTTGCCCTATTACATAGACCGCAATAAAAAAATCAGCTCCCCGGCGCAGCCAGAGGAGCTTTCCGAGTGGGATTCGCTTATATCACAGATAGAAAGCAATGCTTTTCTGGATGAGATACAGGTTGTGTTGGAACTGTACTTGGACGGCAAGCGCCACAACCAGTCCTTTGGCCGCAGCGTGATGTGTGAAAAATTAATCCGCCGGGGCATCAACCTGAGCCCCCAGCAGCTTCGGCTCAGACAGCAGCGGCTTAATGAAATGGGTCTGCTTTGGGTGCGCAGGGGCCGGGCCGGAACCACTATTTCATCCAAAGGTGAACGGTTTGTGGAATATTTAAGAGGCCGGTCCAGACCTCAAATTTAGCTTTTCGACTGAATCCGGGCGGGCGGCCGCCCCGGCGATGCCAGAGGCGTTGCCGGATCTGCCAGCTATGGGGTTTTGCGCCCGGTTTTTTTATGGCGGCAAAAAAAGAGCAATTGCACGCCGCCTTTTAAACCGCCAGACTGATCAGCATTACTCACCTAAAAAAATATGGGTTCCTCATTACCCAACTGGGTGATGTATTGTATGCGGTAACCTTATAGGTTAGATGAAAGCCGTGTGCTTTTTAAACCGTCCAAGGCGTATCTATGCCTGGTTTGAACACTTGCGGAGCCGGAAAATGGCTGACCAAGAGAACCGCATAAGCGATGATGCCGGGCTTTCGCCCTGGCAGCTGATCAGCAATCTGGGTGACTCAATGGCCGTGATGGACCTGAACTACCGTCTGGTCTGGCTGCGGGAGCCCTTGATGGATAAAGGCCACCCTAAACGGGACTGCATCGGGCTGCCCTGCTACGCACTTTTCGGGGATGGCAAGGGGCCATGCCGGCATAGCTGTCCGGTGGCTCCGGTGATCGCCCATAGAAAGCCCCGGGTGGTGGAGCGGCATTTTATAGATCCGGAGGGGGAGGAGCGCTGGCGTGAAGCCAGGGCGTTTCCCATTGTGGACAGCAAAGGGAAGCTGGTCTATGTGGCCCGCATCAGCTTTGATATCACCCAACGCAAGCAAACCGAAGCCAAACAGCAGCGCAAACAGGATGAGCTGGAGCGCACCCTGGCCGATTTGAACCGAGTGCAGCTTTCGCAGCTGCCTTTTCAGCCCAGCAGGGAATCGGCCCTGACCTCCCGGGAACTGGAAGTGCTGCGCCTTCTGGCTCAGGGCCACCATAATCCGGAGCTGGCTAGTTTGTTGGGCATAAGCGTGAATACGGTGAA
Source organism: Desulfarculaceae bacterium (assembly GCA_963675675.1). Lineage (GTDB taxonomy): Bacteria > Desulfobacterota > Desulfarculia > Desulfarculales > Desulfarculaceae > Dethiosulfatarculus. The sequence goes on along the minus strand of OY776512.1, from coordinate 2,469,797 downwards.
ACGTCACATCGGCAACATTTTTAATAAATTGGACGTGAACGACCGTATCAGGGCCGCAGTCTGGGCCGCGCGGAACGGCCTTGTATGAAACCCTCTTTGAACACCGGCCGGGCATTTGGCGGGCAAGGTGTTTTGGGCCGGGTCTGTTGGCTGTCACGGTTGGACCGGCTTATTGAGAGCATCTAACTTAAGGGGAGAAATAAATTGTGGCTGAACTGAAAAACCACTTGGATGTGTATAAATTGCTGCCCAAAAGCAACTGCCGTAAATGCGGCCTGGCAACCTGCCTTGCCTTTGCCGCCATGGTGATCCAGCAAACCAAGCAATTGGGCGACTGCCCGCATCTGGAAGCGGAAACCCTGGCCCGGTTCGGGGTGAACGCTAAATCGCAGCCCGGCATATCCGAGAGCAGCGATCAGAGAATGGCCGAGTTGCGCGAGAAAATCAAGTCAGTGGATCTGGCCGGTGCGGCCCAAAAGCTGGGGGGGCGCTTTGAGCATGGCAAGCTGTTCATCAGCTGCTTGAGTAAAGATTTCAGCGTTGACCAAATGGGTCAGGTCGCATCCGGTTGTCACGTAAACAACTGGGTGGCGGGGCCGCTGCTGAATTACATAATTTCCAGCAGGGGTCTGACGCCAACCGGCCAGTGGGTGCCCTTGCGTGACCTCAAGGGCGGGGTGGATTGGGGGCGGTTCTTTGAACACCGCTGCGAAAAAGCTATGGCCAGACTGGTGGACCGCCATACCCATCTGTTTGAGGATTTGATTGATATCTTCGACGCCCGGCCGGCCCCGGAAATGTTTCAGTCGGATATTGCGGTGGTGCTTTATCCCTTGCCCAAGGTGCCGATCCTGATCTGCTACTGGCTGCCGGAGGACGGCATGGAATCCAGTCTGAATATGTTTTTTGACCGCACGGCTGATGAAAACCTGGGTGTGGAACATTTGTATGTGCTTGCCATGGGCCTGCTTACCATGTTTGAAAAAATTGCCCTGACCCACGAAGGGTAATATCGTAAACAACCCTTTGTCCTTATTCACGCTGAGGGGCAGATATGGAAACACAAGACTTCTTTTTGCGCTCGGGCCGCCTGGGTTTCCGCCTCTGGCGGGAGGATGATATGGACCTGGCCATGAGCCTGTGGGGCGACCCCAAGGTGACCAAGCTCATAGTTGCCCCGGACCGGCTGACCCGGGACCAGGTGCGGCAGCGGCTGGAGCATGAGATCTGCACCCAAGAAGAGCACGGAGTGCAGTATTGGCCCTTTTTCATGCTGCCCGGCGGCGAGCTGGCCGGATGCTGCGGCCTCCGGCCCTACGACATTGCAAAGGGAGTATATGAGATCGGGGTGCATATCAGAGCCCCGCACTGGCGTAAAGGACTGGCCCGGGAAGCCTCTCTGGCCGTGATGGATTATGGCTTCAACAGCCTGAAAGCAACCGCCTTGTTTGCGGGGCATAACCCAAACAACCAGGCCTCGCGGTTTCTGCTGACCAAACTGGGCTTCAAGTTCTGGCGCGAGGAATTCTATGAACCCACCGGGCTGATGCACCCTTCATACCTTCTGAAGGCTGAGGAATATAAAGCCTTATGCTAGAAGTTTTTCAGCGTCCTGCTGGAGCCCCGGCGGAGCTCTGTCCGGTTCCGGGCTATTGTTTGCCCAGTTTGGCGTCAATGCTGGCCAAAAGGGCGGCGCCCTGTATGCGGTCGGGCATGTTGTAAGAATCCGTGGCGTAAATTTTCAGACGGGTGACGCTGGGGTTTACGCGGTGGAAGGTGATGGTGGCCGTGACGCTCCTGTCCCGTGAGATCACCTCAAGCTCCTCTTCGGGCTGCCCGTTTTTCTTTTCGACGATCAGATAATTGCCCTCCTTCAACGCGGCCATGGCGGCCTGCCATACCTGCTTGAAGGGTTTGTGATAGAATTTTTCGTGGTGGCTGCTCACCCAATAGGAGGTGGCGACGCCTCCCACCGCGCTGGCCGCGGCCCCGCCCAAAATGGTTACGCAGCCGTACTGCCCCGCCAGGCCGCATAGCAGAAGCAAAGCCAGGACGCGGCGCATATGGCTTATGCCCTCTTGCATGCGCATCAGTAAGCAGTCCTGCTTGGGGCTGTGCCGCGCCGGTTTGGCGGCAGATGCGTGAAAATGATTGGGGGCTGCGCCGTCTTGTGGAGGCTGGTTGTTCTTGCGGCCGCTTGCATGTTTGATTTTTGTGTCCAGTTCAACAATCGGGGTTAATATCTTTAATCAACTGCGCAAAGCAGACCTCGCTCTTTATTCGGCGGCGCTGCCGGGAAAATGCTTCCTTGATCCGCCCGGATCGACCATGAAACCGGAATTGTGATCCGGATAGTGGCGCGCTGCGTCATAAGAAAAACCAGAGCTCCATTTTATTGAAGATCTCGCCACCTGCGGTGAGCACCAGGCGCCGCCGGGGGGCCGGGGAACCATACCGAGCTTGGCTTCTGACCGGGCGCCTGCCGGTTCGTTCCGCAGTTTTAGGCCGTTGCCGTCAACCGGAGCCGTCAGGCTTACCAATCATCAAACAAGCTGTCCAAGTCATCCTCAACCCCCTCGCCGGCTTTCAGCCATATTACGTCGTAGGGCAGGATGCCGATCTCCAGCCCTCCTTCAGAGAGGTGCCATTGCATGTCACTTACCAGGTCGTGCCAGCGGGGTTCATCAATGCCGAACTGCTCCGGGGTTATCTTGACCTTGCACGGTTCAGGAGTGACGTTGATCAGCACCAAAAGAGTCTCGTCGCCTTCCGGGCTGGTGCGCATCAGGCAGAAAACCCTGGGGTCCACAAACAGCACCCTTTGATCGCCATTGGGATGAAAGGCCCGGTGCTGGGTGCGGATGGAAATCAAACGCCCCAGTTCACGGTTTATGCGGGATACTTTGGAAAGCGGATCCTTAAGAGCCTGTTTGATGAGCTTTTCATCGATCAGGGTGCGGTTTATGGCTCTTTGGTCGCTGGTGGTGACCGCCGCGATATCGTTCCGGGTGCCGATCAGGCTGTGCAGATAGATGCCCGGCACACCCTGAATCACCATGGCGATGATGCGGCTGGCCACAAAGCGCTTGACCTGGAAGGCGATGTCTTCACCGCACAGCTCCGGCTTCTGGTTGAGGGCGCTGTACCAGGTGATGTTTATCTCATAGGGCTCTTCCGAGCCGTCCGCCGCGGATTTGTAGGATATGAGCCCGCCGTGCTCCTGGGCCTTGTCAATGATGAACTGGCGGTCTTGTGGGGTGAGAATGTCTTTTACGCCCATAAGGCCTATGCCGTCATGGGAGTCCAGGAAGTTGAAGAAGGTGCAGGTTTCCGCTTCCAGGGTCAGGCCCTCCACCCAGCGGCTCAAGGTGGTGCTGTCTTGGCGGTAAAAGGTATGCAGCACCAAGGGAGGCAGGGCGAAATTATAGACCATCTGGGCCTCATTGGCCCCGTCGCCAAAATATGAAATGTTTTCATCGTGGGGGACGTTGGTCTCGGTGATGATGGATACCTCCGGAGCCACCGCATCCAGAACATCCCGGAACAGCTTGACCACCTCATGGGTCTGGGCCAGATGGGCGCACGAGGTCCCCAGTTCGGACCAAAGGTAGGTCACCGCGTCCAGGCGCACGATATCCGCGCCGTGGCGCACATACAAAAGCAGTATCTCGGTGACCCGCAAAAGCACCTCGGGGGTTTTGTAATTAAGGTCGACCTGGTCAGCGCTGAAGGTGGTCCAGACGAACCTTGGCCCTTTTAGGGTCTGATAGGCCGTTAAAATATCGGAGGTGCGGGGCCGGAAGATTTTACTGCGCTCTTCCTTGGTCAATTCATCGGGCGACAGGTACCAGATGAAAAAATCCCGGTAAGCGGGGTTGCAGTTCATAAACTCCTGGAACCAGCGGCTTTTGCTGGAGATGTGGTTGAACACCGCATCAAACATGAGATTGTAATGCTTCTCAAGGTCCCAGATATCGTCCCAGGTGCCCAGGTTTGGGTCCACCTGCTCAAAGTCCACCACCGAAAAGCCCCGGTCCGATGAATAAGGGAAAAAGGGCAGCAGGTGCAAGGTGTTGATATTGCCTTCAAGGAAGGAATCGCAAAAAGCGGCCAGTGACTTTAGGGGGCAGGTTTGTTCCCCGGTGAGCAGGTCGCCATAGGTGATCAGGATCACATCTTTTTCCGAAAAACGTTCACTGGGCTGGAACCGCCGGTCGCGTTCCCGCAGGCTGACAGGTTTGTGGGCGTAGAAAACCTGGCAGATGCGTTCCAGCTTTGGGAAAGACTTTTTTGCCTCTTCCGGGCCGTAAAGGAAGACCAGCCGGTTATAAATGCGTTCTTTCTGATCCGGCTCAAACTGGAACAGCGAACGGGTGTAGTCGGGTTCGGAGTCATGCACCACGTGGGCCAACTCCGGCTGCATGATTGAATCCTGGGATTGGCTGGTTGGCTTGTCAGACATGGCGGCAATCTCCCGGGCGCCTGTGCGGCGGGTCTGGTGGCGGTTCAGTGGTCACAATACAATAATTACCATTAGCATATTAACACATTTCTTTGGCTCCAAGCCCCCTTGCAACAACCCCTTGCCACAATGCCAGGGTCAGATTAAACAATAGCGCCGCGCCCAAAGCGCCATCCAGCCCCACGGTGGGCAGTAATACGGCGGGGGCCAGCGCCCCCAGCATGCCGCCCAAAAGATCCAGGCCATAAAGCCCTCCGCCCAGCCTGGCCAGTCCCGAAGGCTGCCTTTTATTCGGGGGGGATGCCAACAAGGCCCCGGCCCAGGCGAAGTACAGCCCGGAAAGGACCCCCAGGCCGGTGCCCAGAACATAAAGCGGCCAGGCCGCAAACCCGCTGGGCATCAGGCGGGCCGCCAGCCCCATGGCGAAAAAGCACACAGCCAGGCCCAGGTGCAGCGCGGCCAGCCAGGCCAGCCGGGGTTTTCCATGGCGGCTCAACAATGCGGCAATCCCCATGCCGCCCATGAAGGCCGCAATCAGTAGGGCAAGACCTAGATACACCGCGCCTGAAACCACCTGGAATATGACCAACAGGATCAAGGAGCCGGCCATGCCCGAAAAACCGCTGACCGCCACCCCGGAACGCAAGGCCGGGCCGGGGTTTCGGCTGGCGCGGTGATAGATCAAGCCTGCCAGCAGGATCAAAAGCAATCCCTGCGTCAGCTTCCACAGCAGGGCTGTAGGGTCCAGGCCGGCCAGCCAGCGGGCCAGCCAGCTTAGGCCGCCCAGGTTCACCCCCCACAGATCCGGGTCATAAAGCAGAACCCTGGGCAGATAGTCCGCGTTGGCCGGTCCGGGCGGCGCTTGCCGAATTTGTTCTTGCAAAAACGCGGCGCGCCTGGGGTCCAGGGCCGACATAATGGTGTCCGGCCTCACACCCACGGCATCCTGCCAGCCTTTTCGGGCCAGACGCTCCAGCCATATTTCATCCAGGCCCTTTGGGTCCACCGGCTTTTGGTACAGGCATATAAACAGCTCTTCATCCGAATACAGTACCTGCCCCTTAAAACTGGACCGGGCGGCGGCCAGAACGCATTTGAGCCGGCTGGCCTCTAGGGGCCCCATGAGGTGCGGCACTCCGGGCAGACGCAGCACCGCAACTCCTTGGGGGGTCAGCACCCGGCGCAAAGCCGCCAGGCCTTCACGGCTGTAATACCGGTTGAGCTGCAAGGTGGAGGGAGGCGGCAGCGAAACCACGGCCAGGTCAAAGCGCCTGCCGGTCCGGGCCATATAGACCCTGCCGTCCCCGTAGACCATCTCCAGGCCCGGGGTTTTATTGCGGCCCCGCCCGGCTAATTCCACCAGCCAGGGGTCAAGCTCCACCGCGGCGGCCCGGCTCAGCTTGCCGTGCTTTAGCATGGCCCCGGCCTCTCCGCTGGCCCCGCCTCCTATCAAAAGCGCCGTTTCAGCCCGGGGGGCCGCCAGAAGCGGCACCATGGCCCGGCGTTCCAAATTGAGCCGGTCCGGCTGGCTGAACAGCCAGGAGCCCGAGGCGAAAAAATTCTTTTGCCGGGAATCCCCGGTCACGCTGAGCTGGGCATAGGGGCTTTCACTTATGGCCAAAAGCCCCCGCCCTTTCCATTGGCGGTGCTCCAGCCAGGCCCCGGTCTGGCCGGCCCAGAATAAAAGCGGGCACATGGCGCAGATCCACAAGGCCGCCGCGAAACGCCAGGGGCGAGGAGAGAGCAGGGCGGCGCACCCGCAAAGGGAGGACACCGCAAGCATGATGCCCCAGGGCTCCAATATCCAGACCAGGATCAGGCCGAATGCCAACCCAGCCAAGGCCCCGCCCAGCGACTCCAGCCCATAGAGCCTGGCCAGGCCGGATTGGTCCGGCTTTTTTGGGGTTTGGACCGAAAGCAGCAGAGGGTAGTGGGCTCCTCCCATGAAGCCCGCCGGAGCCAGGCAGATCAGGGCATATAACAAGGCCCCGGCCAGGCCGGGGGTTATGCCCTTGCTGAAACCCAGCCAGGGGGGTAGCAGGAACGCACAGACCAAAGAGCCCAATCCGGCCAGGCCGGAGAGCAGCAGAACCGGGGCGGGGGAACTGAAGGCCTTTTTGCCGGATAGCCAGGCGGCCATAAAACTGCCTGCCGCAGTCCAGAGCAGCCAGGCGGCCAGGGCGGTTCCCAGGCTCAGCTCATTGCCGCCCGCAAAGGTGATCACCTCACGTAAAAGCACCACCTGGGTTACGCCTTCGCTGAAGCCCAGCACCAGCATGGACAAACCCAGGCTTCCGGAGCTGATGGCGGGGGTGGGCCTAGACACGGTGGCCGCCCTTGTGCGCGCAGCCGCCAGGCCCGCCCCAATCCGGGATGGCAGAGTCTGGGTTCATGCAAATCCCGCCGTTAATAAACAAAAATGCCGGTGAACCTGATAACTTTGGCCACTATCAAGTTTACACCGGCAAAGCGTTCAATTGTGGATTAGTTGCCCCTTAGCTGCCCGGGCTTCCCTTGGGGGCGGGACCCGGTGCGGAGCCGGTCCCGGGGGCGGCCGGTTTTCTGCGCCGGCGGCGTCGGCGGGGTTTTTGGGCCGGCGCGGCATTCGATGCATCCTGGCTTTGGGATTTATCGCCCGGCGCAGTGCGTTTGGCTTTGGTCCCAGCCTTGGCCTCTCCACCGGCTGGACGGCTGTCACGGCTTGTCCTTGCTCCGGATTTGGGACTCCCGCGTTTGGAGCCCGATCTTTTGCTTCCGGGTCTGCCTGTGTTGGAGCCCCGCCGGGGTTTGACCGGCTCCTTACGGCGGGGCGGGCGGTAATCGGGAGCTTGGTCGTGGACGAACAGCTCGTCATCCGCCCAGGCCACCGGCACCTTGTCGCCCAGAAGCTCCTCAATATAGGGCAGGTGGGTGGCGTACTGGTCGCAGCAAAGGGTGATGGCCTTGCCCGTCGCTCCGGCCCGGGCGGTCCGCCCCACCCGGTGCACATAGTCTTCCGGGTCGGCCGGCACGTCATAATTGATCACGTGGCTGACATCATCGATGTGCAGGCCGCGGGCGGCCACATTGGTGGCCACCAGGATCTTCAACTCGCCGCTTTTGAACTTTTCCAATAGGCGCAAGCGCCTCCGCTGATTCAATAGCCCGGAAATGCCTTCGGCCGGAAATCCGTTATTCACGAGTTTGAAGGCCACCCGTTCGGCTCCGAAACGGGTGTTCACGAAAATCAGCACCCGGGTCCATTTTTCGCGGTTGAGTATTCCCAAAAGCAGGTTGACCTTTTCGCTGCGGCTGCAGTGGTAAAGCTCCTGCTCAGCCTGTTCGGCCAGCACCACGTCTTTGTCCATACTGACCTTTTCGGGCAGGTTCATGAACTCATAGGTGAGTTCGAGCACCCGGTAGCCCAAGGTGGCCGAGAACAGCATGGACTGGCGGCGGTCGTACTTGGGCAGACGCCTTAATATCCAGCGCAGATCCGCAACAAAACCCATGTCAAACAAGCGGTCGGCCTCGTCAACCACCAGATAGCGGATGGCCGAGGTTTTGAATATGCCCTGTTTGGCATAGTCGATCAGCCGGCCAGGGGTGCCCACCACCAGGTCCGCGCCGTTTCTGAGGGCGTTGGCCTGCTTGCCGTAATCAACCCCGCCGAACACAGCCACCATGGTAAGGTCCAGGTTTTTGCCCAGGGTCTGGGCGTCCTTCAGAATCTGCACGGCCAATTCTCGGGTGGGAGCCACGATCAACACCGAGGGCATGCCTTTTTGGGGCTGTTCTTGGGCCATGAGCCGGGCGAAGATGGGCACCAGATAGGCGGCGGTTTTGCCGGTTCCGGTTTGGGCCTGCCCGGCCACATCCCGGCCTTCAAGGGCTAGGGGTATGGCTTTTTCCTGAATAGGGGTGCAGAATTCGTAACCTGCTTCATTCAATCCGTCCAATAAGGCTGGGGGAAGGTCGAATTGACTGAATGGCCGACCTGCGGCCAATGAGGATGGTGTGGAACTGACTTGGTTTTCCGTTGAATCTAGTTCTGTTTCTAATTTATTATCTTTGTTCATAACCACATACTATACCCCCCAAAGCGGTCAGCCCGCAATGGGGGGAGAAAACATTCCTACAAAGTGTGGAGCGGTGATTCGAATTATTGGACTATTATGGTTTTGGTGATTTTACATTCCGGGTCGTTTTTGCAGTCGAATCCCTTGGAGAAGTAGGCCAGTTGGTTTTCAAAGAAATAGACCCAATGGGGTTCCGCTTTCATATGGGAGACCCCAACTTCGCTTAAGCCAAAGGTGACGAAGCCGGCAATAACACGGCCGGCGCCTTCTTCGGGTCAGACCGGTGCGTCGGGCACCATGGGATATTCCCACACGATATAATCCATCTCGTGCCCCTGAAAACGCACCCGGTGCACCTTTGCCGGTGGGCCCAGCACATTTTGCACTTCCTCGCGGCTCATGCCGGGTTTTAGCTGCTGGGAAACAAATTCCGCCTGATGGGCGCAGCCCGGCAGAAAAGCTCCCAAGAATATCAATAAGGCAATAAATGCGGCACGCATAGATATTCCCATCTCATGTTCAGGTGTGTTTGATTTTGCCATTAACCAACTATAACACCAGTTCCGCACCGGATCGACAGTTAAGCCGGAATCCCGTCTATATTACTTGCATTTAGCCAGTATAGCGCAGTTGATCCTCCCGCCCCACCTGTTTTATCCTCTGCGCGGTAAATACTGAAGCGCTGATTTGGCTAGATGCCTACCGCTTGAAATCCCGTTTATGCGGCGGGTTTTTTATTTCGCCCTTTTGAGTATCAGCTTCTTGACGATCTTTTTCAGCTCCGGGCAATCATCTATCTGCAGATGCCCTACGTTTCGGCAGAAACCCTTTTGGGGATGGGTTGTGCTTCTGGCCTCGCGTCTTGCGTCAAAGTCATGTTTGTTGACATTGATGTGGATGTCCCGGTTGAATTTTTTCCCTTTGAATATGCCTTGGGAGCCGGTTTGTTTTTCGCCGCGTTTTTCCTGGTAGAACACCAGCAGTTTTTTCACGTTGTTATTAAAGATCAAGGCGTCCTTTTTGCCCTCTTCGAAATGCCGGTCCACCCCGCAGCTCATGTCAATGCCCACAAACAGGTCTATCTGGCGGTTCTTGAGCTTTCCTGTTTTGGCGGTTTTGGTCCCGGCTGCCGCGTGATGCAGTTTGCAGGCGCCCATGCTTTTGCCCACCAGGATTATCTTGGGGGCCCGGCCGCTTTTTTTCTTAATGGCATCAGCCAATTCGGCTATGTTGTCGGACAGGGTTTTGGAACGGGTGGAGATATTGCCCCAGCTGGAAATACATAGGATGTTTCGGTACTTACTGCCACGCAAATTATCCTCGCAGAACCACTCGATGCCATCGTCGCTGGTGGAAGCGCCAGATCCGCCCGCCATCACCAACAGCACCCGGTGCTCCTTTTTGGCCGCCCCCTTGCCCGGCCATATCTTGTTGATGGAGCCGAATTTTTTGCAGGCATAATAGTTTTTGCCCCTGCCGGTCCAGGATTTCATATTTTTGTAACCGACTCCGCAGCCGACATGCTTGGAGCAATAGGAGCATTTGGGGTTGCCCGCACACCATTTCTTGCAGGCGTCATGGTGTTTGTCCGATGCTTCGCCGTATTTATTCTTGCCGCAGGCGTAGTAGTTGTCTCCAAAACCGGTCCAGGATTTCAGGTTCTTGAGGCCTATCCCGCAGCCGGGTTTGCGTGAGCATTTTTCACAAGCCGGGTTGGATTTGCACCAGTCGTTGCATGCTTTCTTATGCTTGGCCGAGGCCTGGTCTCTTTTCTTGCCGGCCCAGGCCTGATTCATCAGGCCGACGCCGGAGGTCCAGGCCAAGCCGCCGGGCGTTGGACTGCCGAAGTCAAACCCCCCGCCCACCAGTGTGAAAACAATCATGAGGCCCATTGACAGTCTGAAAATAGTTGAAAACATCGCGTACCTTTCCCCCTTTCTCAATCCCTCCCGGCGTAATCGAGAGCATCCCCCCAACCGCCGGCGAGCAGCAAGGTTTGGATAAAACCGGCCATCGCCCCTCAAGGCTTATCTGGATATTATACGACAGCAACCTCCTAATATGTTGCATTATTCTGTCAAAGCAGCATGATAGGTGTTCATGCCGTTACAGTGAGATGATTTGGGATAAAATTGTCCTTGGGGCTGAAAATGTGCATGACGCCGCCGGGGAGTGCTTTTCCCCCTTGCCGCCCTCATGGCAGGGGAGCTTTAAGCTTGACGGCGAAATGTAACAATGTGAACCAGACACATGCAAAAAACCGGGGCAAGCCATGAAGCTCATCATCTTTACGGACCTGGATGGAACCTTATTGGACCATCATGAATATTCCTGGCAAGCGGCGGCCGGGGCTTTGGGGGAGCTTAAAAAAAAGACAGTGCCGCTGATCCTGTGTTCAAGTAAAACCAGGGCCGAGATGCTGCCTTTGCAAAAAGAGCTGGGCGTTGCGGGCCCGATGATCTGTGAAAACGGGGGCGGGGTGTTTGCGCCCAGAAACCATCCTATAACCCGTGGCGGCGAGTGGCGGGCCGCAAATGACAAATGGTCGGTATGGCCCATCGGCATGAGCATAAAGGACCTGCGGGAACGCTTCGCCGGTTTCAAGGAGGATTTCGGCGCCCGGGGTTTTGGAGACATGACCGAGTCGGAGGTGGCGGGCCTCACCGGACTCACCCTCCCACAGGCCGCCCTGGCCAGGCGGCGCGAATTCAATGAACCGCTTATCCTGCCCCGGGCCCGGGAGCGGGAAAAAGATTTCATCCGGGCCGCCGCCGCCGCCGGACTCAAGGTGACCCAGGGCGGGCGTTTTTATCATCTTTTGGGCGGAGGGGACAAAGGCAAGGCGGTGGAACTGGTCCGCGGCCTTTACGGGGCGCTGGAGCCCGGCCTGCTGAGCATGGCCCTGGGCGATGCGCCCAATGATGGGCCCATGCTGGCGGCCGTGGACCGGCCGGTGCTGGTGGCCCGCCCCGGCGGCGGCCATGCCGATATCGATTTGCCTGGTTTGCTAAAGGTTGGGGGCATAGGCCCCAAAGGATGGAATGAGGCGGTGCTGCAAATATTAAAAGAAATGGAGTGACTCAGCAGGTCCCGCATCCTTTTGCGCGGTGGTCGTCATACCAGGCTCTGACCAGCTGCTTTCTCTCCTGGCGGTCGATATCTAAAAGCCGCCCGATCTGGGCCTTAGTCAGAAGCCCGGTGAAAAATCCGAATTTGCATAGATATATCAGGCCTTCCAGGTCTGGCTGGGGGTTTCGGGGCTCGGTCCATTGCTCCACGCCCTGGGCCTTTATACGGGCAAAAAGCCAATGAAATTTAGGTGCGATGCTGGGGTCGTTTTGTGCAATCATCAATGGGGTCCTTGCGGCTAGGTTTTCTATGGAATTTGGGATTTTACCCCTTTGTCCCTTTCGGTACAAGCCTGGTCCTTTTTTGGTTGACAGAGCTTGGCGAGTCTACTAGTCTCTCATCTTGTGAAGTTAGGGACTTAGTCCCGACGATATTTATAGGTGATCTTGAATCTTAGCCCGGGCGGATAAGCCCACACCCCCGATTCATGAGAAGGCGGGATAGGGAAGCTTATCTGGCGGGGTGTGTGCTCCAATGAGGCTAAGTTCAAGTGATTATAGGGAATAACCTCAGCAATCCTTACCGGAGGTAGCATCGAATGGCAAACTTGCATCCTACTCCGATGCTGGATGAGCTGGAAAAAGGGCCCTGGCCGAGCTTCGTCACCGACATTAGAAAGATGGCGGTTGAAGACGATAAGCAGGCTTGTGCGGACCTTTTGGGCCAGCTTGAATTGTCTTACAAAGACAAGGAAGGCCACTGGAAGCACGGTGGTATCGTGGGCGTACTGGGTTATGGCGGCGGCGTAATCGGCCGTTATTCAGACGTTCCCGATCTCTTCCCCGGCGTGGAGCATTTCCACACTCTGCGGGTGAACCAACCCGCATCCAAGTTCTATAAGACTGAGCGTCTTCGCGAGATCATCGACATTTGGAAGCGCCGTGGCAGCGGTATGATGAACATGCACGGTTCCACCGGCGACATGGTCCTGCTGGGCGCATTTACCGAGGAACTGGAGCCCATATTCGCCGAGCTGACCAGCAAGGGCTGGGACTTGGGCGGCTCCGGCTCCGCGTTGCGCACTCCGGCCTGCTGCGTCGGCAAAGCCCGCTGCGAATGGGCTTGCATCGACACCCAGGACGTGTGCTACAGCCTGACCCAGGAGTTCCAGGACGAGATGCACCGTCCGGCCTGGCCCTACAAGTTCAAGTTCAAAATCGACGGCTGCCCCAACTGCTGCGTGGCTTCCATCGCCCGCGCCGACTGCTCCATCATCGGCACCTGGAAAGATGACATCCGCATCGACCAGGAAGCCGTAGCCGCGTATGCCGGCGGCGAGATTCCGGCCCACGGCGGAGGCCACGGCCTCGACACCAAACTGGACATCCAGGCTGACGTGGTCGATCTTTGCCCCACCGGCTGCATGAAGTACGAAGGCGGCGAGCTCTCCATCAACAACAGAGAGTGTACCCGCTGCATGCACTGCATCAACCTGATGCCTGAAGCCCTGCGTCCCGGCACCGAGACCGGCGCTACCATTTTGGTCGGCGCCAAGGCCCCGATCCTGGAAGGCGCTCAGATGAGTTCGGTGATTGTGCCCTTCATGCCCATGGAAGCCCCCTACGACGAGTTGAAAGAATTCGCCGAAAAGGCTTGGGATTGGTGGGATGAGAACGGCAAAAACCGCGAGCGCATCGGTGAGCTGATTCAGCGTTTGGGCCTGGCGGCCTTCCTGAAAGCTCTTGACCTTGAACCTGATCCGCGCATGGTTAAAGAGCCCCGCTCCAACCCCTACATCTTCTACCGTGAAGATGAGGTTCCGGGCGGCTTTACGCGCGACATCGCCGACTTCAGAAAGAAGCACGCCCGCTAAGCTGGCGTACTAAGGAGGTTCAACCAAAATGGCAGATCGTATTACTGACATTGGACCGCCCAAATATGACGAGATGTGGCCCGACGTTATCAAAGACAACTACGGCAAGTGGAAATCCCACCGCATCTTAGAGCCCGGTGTATTGATGCATGAGTCCGAGACCGGCACCAAGCTTTACACCGTGCGCGTGGGCGGCACTCGTCTGATGACCACCATGTATCTCGAGGGTCTGTGCAAGATCGCCGATGAATTCTGCGACGGCGTCTTCCGCTTCACCACCCGTAACAACATCGAGTTCATGGCCAGCGACGAGTCCAAAGTTGAAGGCCTGAAAAAGGCCCTGACCGAGTACGGCGCCCCCATCGGCGGCACCGGCGCGGGCATCACCAATATCGTCCACACCCAGGGGTGGGTGCATTGCCACACCCCGGCCATCGACGCTTCCGGCGTAGTAAAGGCCGTGATGGACGACTTGTTCGAATACTTCGGCTCTCACAAGCTGCCAGCCCAGGTGCGTATTTCCCTGGCCTGCTGCCTGAATATGTGCGGCGCCGTGCACTGCTCCGATATTTCCATTCTGGGCGTGCACCGCAAGCCTCCGGTGATCGAGCACACCCACCTGGACAAAATGTGCGAAATTCCGACCACCATCGCCGCTTGCCCCACCGCAGCCATCAAACCCAAAAAGGTTGATGAATTCAAGAGCGTCGAGGTGAACGCGGACCGCTGCATGTTCTGCGGCAACTGCTACACCATGTGCCCCGCCATGCCTCTGGCTGACGCAGAAGGCGACGGCATCGCCCTGTGGGTCGGCGGCAAGGTTAGCAACTCCAAGTCCATGCCCATGTTCTCCAAGCTGGCCGTGCCCTTCATCCCCAACGAGCCCCCTCGCTGGGACACTACGGTGAAGACCATCCGCCAGATCGTGGAAGCCTACGCAGCCGGCGCCAACAAATATGAGCGCATTGGCGAGTGGATCGCCCGCATTGGTTGGGAACGCTTCTTCGAGGTGGCCGATCTCGAATTCAGTCATCACCACATTGATGACTACCGTTTGGCCATGACCACCTGGCGGACCAGCACTCAGTTCAAGTTCTAGTAGCTTGAACCCCAGGCGCTGGCGCGCCTGTGTATACAGAAGGTATAGTTACCCGGGGTCATAAAGGCCCCGGGTAATCTTTTTGATGTGGTAAAAGGTAAGGTTATTGCATCCGGCCCGCCGGACTCGATCAAGATGCGGACCGGAATGCGGCTTGTGCCCTGGCCTGAGTTACCTAAAACCCGGCCGGCCCCCAAGCCGCCGCGCCGGGCTTGATCCGGCGCCCAGGCAGTTTTTCCGCATCACCTTCCAGCTCCGGCAGAGGCCAACTTATCAGGGCATCAGCAGAATACAGGCATATGAACTCAAGCATTCCCAGATGTGTAATAAGCGCCCTCAGGGGCGGGTCGGGCAAAACCACCATCGCCTTGGGGCTGATCCAGGGGCTAAAGGAGCAGGGCTTTGACATAGCGCCTTTTAAAAAGGGCCCGGACTACATAGACCCGTTTTGGCATTGCGAAGCCGCGGGCCATCCCTGCCGCAACCTGGATCCCTATATGCTGGGCTTTGAACAAAGCCGAAAGGCTTTTGCGCATTACAGCAAAGGCTATGACATGGCCGTGGTGGAGGGAAACCGGGGTTTATACGACGGCAAAGACATAGAAGGCACCTACAGCACCGCGGCTTTGGCCAAGGCCCTTGCTGCGCCGGTGGTCCTGGTGCTGGACTGCACCATGACCAGCCGCACTGTGGCCGCATTGGTGCTGGGCTGCAAGAACTTCGACCCTGAAATGAATCTTGGCGGAGTAATACTGAACCCGGTGGCCAATTCGCGCCAGGAAAAGGTGGTGCGCCGGGCAATCGAGCACTACACCGGGGTCAGGGTGCTGGGCGCGGTTCCCCGGCTGGAGCTGGGCATGCCGGAAAGGCATATGGGCCTGGTGCCTCCCCAGGAGCACGACCAGGTGCGTCATGTGCTGGAACGCATCGGCGCGAAGGTGGCGGAGCATGTGGAGCTGGACAAGGTTTTTGAACTGATGCGCACCGCCCCGGATCTGGGTGAGCTGCCCCCGCCCGAGGGATTGCATCCCTGCGGACCTCAGCCCTTGCCTAAGCTGCCCATAGCGGTTATCCGGGACGCCGCCTTTGGTTTTTATTATGCGGAGAACCTGGAGGCTCTGGAGCTTTGTGGAGCGGATCTGGTTTTCTGTTCGGCGCTGGATGACGACAGGCTGCCTTCATGCAAGGCGCTCTATATAGGGGGAGGTTTTCCAGAGACCCATGCGGCCCGCCTGGCCGCAAACCTTGCATTCCGCAATTCGGTGCGTGAGGCCGCCCAAAGGGGCCTGCCCATTTATGCCGAATGCGGCGGGCTCATGTATTTGGGCCGCAGTTTGGTGGTGGATGGCCGGTCCCATGACATGGCCGGGGTGTTTCCGGTGGATTTCCATATGCAGAAAAAACCCAAGGGGCACGGGTACACCGCTGCCGAGGTGGTGCGGCCCAATGCGTTTTTTGAGGCGGGCACAATAATAAGGGCGCACGAGTTCCATTACTCGGCTCCCCACAGCGAAGCAGCGGGAAATCTGGATTTTGCCTACAAAATACTAAGGGGTAAAGGGGTATTTGGAAATCAAGGTGGTTTGGTATATAAAAATGTGTTAGGTACATATCATCACGTGCATGCCTTGGGTATGCCGGGATGGGCTCCCGCCATCATCAAGGCGGCCGGCCGGTATGCAGAAGATGCTTGACATGCCATGCCAAGCGGATATATGTTTGGCTACATTGTGAAAAATGATTCAAACCAGGGAGGTTTTCTACATGGCAGATATGGATCAAATCAAGGCCTTGGTAATCCAGGTGATGGAGAAAAAGCAAAAACGGATGATGATGAAAGACCTTTTGAAAGAGGTCAAGAAGCTGGACGATTCTGTGGAGAAGCGCCCCTTGAAAAAGGCCACCTCCGAGATGATTATGGAAGAAACCCTGGCCTACTGGTCCAGCGGTTCCACCACCTATTTTGCTCTGCCTGGCAGCAAAGCCCCCGAAGGTGAGAATTAATCCGCTTCGTAGCAGTAATTAGCTAATAATCCCCCGTGCCAGGACCAGCACCTCTGTCAGTCCGGTGCGGGGGATTTTTTCTAAGTGGGCTTTACGGCCTTTGGTTTTATTCGCCGGCCCCCGGCCGGACAGACTGATAGCACTATGAGTAAAATAGAAAACACCAGCGGCGTTCCGGACGATGACTTTCACCGCGAAGGTTTGAAGGACCGCCTGACTCAGTATTTGGAAGCAGATCCCAAAGCCTGGCACCTGCGCTATAACCTGGCCCTGACCCTCACCCATGAAGGCAAGCTGGATGAGGCCTTGCAACAATACAACCAGGTGTTGGCCGTTTCTCCCAAGCATATGGAATCATTGGTCAACATGGGCGGAATTTATCTTTCGCGCAACCAGCCGGACCTGGCCATGAAGGCCTTTACCAAGGCCTTGGGCGTATGGGACCTGCCCTTGGTCCGGGCCAATCTGGCCGTATCCTATATGCAGATGGGGCGGCTGGAGGAGGCCGAGCGGCATCTTAAACATGCTCTTAGGGACAAAAGCGACATGCCCGACGCCTGGGCCAACCTGGGCTCCTGCCTCTTGCAGCAGGGTCGTTTGGAGGAATCCATCGAAGCCAGCCAGAAAGCCCTGGAATTGATGGATGACTTCGCCGTGGCCCACAACAACATCGCGGTGGCCATGTGGGAAATGGGGCAGGAAGACAAAGCCAGGGAATACGCCAAGCGTGCGGTTGAACTGGATTATCCGGTGCATGACAAACTCCTGGCCAATCTGGGGCTGGCGGAACCGGGACCTGATTCCGCGCAGTAATTCCGGGTAAGGAGAAGAGCCTGGTGGGTTTGGCGCAGATACTGATCTTTCGCCTGCTGCCCTGCGTGGCTCTTTTCATATGCCTGTTCGGCATTATCCGGCGCTTGACCATTTTGATCAAAGCGCCCAATCCTCTGCACCTGCCCCTGACTCCCGCGCTCAAAGACCGCAAGGGACTTTGGGTCACGCTTTTTCAGGATGTCTTTATCTTGCCGGGACTGGCCCGCCGCAGTCCCGGGCGCTGGCTGTTGTGGGCCGGTTTGCACCTTTGCCTTTTGCTCTTGTTTTTGCGCCACTTGCGCATGGTGCTTGATCCGGTGCCGGGATTCATTGCGGCCCTGGAGCCGTACAGCAGCCTGGCAGGCTATTTATTGCCGCTCATACTGATCATTCGCATTTTGGGCCGCATGATTTCCCCCCATATGGCCTGGATCTCCCGGGCATCGGATTACGGCGCGGCTTTGCTTCTTTTGGCCGCCGCCTTGAGCGGGTTATTTCTTAAGCTGGGCTTGCGGGCGGATCTTTGGGCCGCCAAGTCTTTGCTTATGGGGCTGTGGAGCCTTGATTTTCAGGCCCGCCCTTGGCCCGGAGGGTCGTTCATCGCTCATTTTGTTGCCGGTCTGGCCGTGATAGCCTGGCTGCCCCGCTCCCCGCTTAACCACTTTCTGACTCCCTTTTTCAACCCCATCCGCAGGATGGCCGACAATGTGCGCCAGAGGCCTCATCACAATCCCTGGGATTTTGAACACGCGGACGACAGGGTGGGGCCTCTGGCGGACGGGGATGCCCCCCCCTTGCGGACCATTGAGGATTACCGGATGGAACTGCAGGCCGGACCCGTGGAGCCGGACAAGTGAGCGTCCGGCAGGGCGGATCTCAAGCACGGGGAATCCCCCGCCTGCGCCCGGGCGCATCCCGCGGCTTGACCGCTCCGCTGGCCTCCCGGGCGGAGTTGGATTTTCTGGGGCTCCCCACCGGGCTTGACCCGGACTGGCCCGGCCGCTTCTTGACCGCTTTGGACCGGGCCGTAAAGCGCAACCGGGCCCTGGAGCTGTATTTGAGCTCTTGCACCGGCTGCGGGGCCTGCATCCGGGCCTGTCCCTATTTCTTGGGCGGCGGTGATCCCCGGAATATACCCATGGCCCGCATCGAGCTGATGCGGCGGGTCTATAAAAAATACCTGGCGGACAAATCCCGGCGGGAAAACAGCGCCGGAACCGGGTCCCTTGACTTAAGCATCCTGTATGACTGGCAGGTTTATTTTCATCAATGCAGCCTTTGCCGGGCCTGCGCCCAGGCCTGCCCGCTGGGGATAGACACCGCTCAGGCGACCCTGGCGGCCCGTGAAGTGCTGGCAAGCGTCGGGATGGTTGCCCGGCCCGTGGCCCGTAGCGCAATGAGCATATACCGCTGGGGCAATTCATGGGGCCTGACCCCCGCGGGCTTGCGCAGCCGGGCCGGGGAGGCGGAGCAGCGGCTTGTGGCCTTATACGGTGAAACCATGAGCTGCCCGGTGGATGAGCCCAATTGCGACGTGCTTATGATACCGGCGGCCGGGGATTTGATGGGTTCGGCCCAGGGACTTATGGCCTACGCCCAGATTTTTCACGCCGCCGGGGTGAGCTGGACTGTATCCAGTTTTATCAACGACGCCTACAATCCCGGGCTGTTTTTGGGATACAAACATATGCGGCTCATATCCCATAGGGTGCGGGATGCGGCCCGGGTGCTGAAACCCAAAATGATTATCTGGGGCGAAAGCGGCTCGGGCTGGGCCGTGGCCAGGAATTTCAGCGCAACCCTGGCCGGAGGGTGGGAGCAGGAAAAATACCTGGAGGTTCCGGGGCCGGTGAATATTCTGGAATGGATTGCGGCCATGCTGCGCAAGGGGCTGTTCAAAGACCGGCTGCGTAAAGAAGCCAATGACCAGAAAAACATCACCCTGCATGATCCGTGTTTTCTGGCCCGCTGGGGAGGCATGCTCAAAGAACCCCGCTCGCTGCTGAGCGCCTGCTGCAATTTCTTTTA
Source organism: Desulfarculaceae bacterium (assembly GCA_963675675.1). Lineage (GTDB taxonomy): Bacteria > Desulfobacterota > Desulfarculia > Desulfarculales > Desulfarculaceae > Dethiosulfatarculus. The sequence goes on along the minus strand of OY776512.1, from coordinate 2,450,391 downwards.
TGAACTTCCGCCGCAGGTCAGCGGGGCCCGCACCCAATGCTGCGGCGGAGGAGGGGGCCTGACCGGTTCTGAGTTCAAAGAAGTGCGGATGACCGGTTTCATTCCAAGGGCCGAAACCCTTAAGCATGCCATTGAGGAGCACGGCATCGCCTGGGTGGCCAGCCCCTGTTCCCAATGCCGCAGCACGATCCGGGAGGGCAGCCGGAAGTTTGATCTGGAATTGCAGGTGACCGGCCTCAGCGAGTTATTTGCCCAAACCCTTTATCCATCTCGGGGGGCTTGATTTGGTGCGGCGTATGGTGATAATAGGGCTGTTCCTGGCCTGCTTTGCGGCCTGCCGCAACCAGCCGCCCCAAGTGAATGCCGAAACCGGTCTGGTAAGTGAACTGCCTGCCCCGGCCTATCACCGGCCGGACGGATGGTGGCGGGCCAATCACGGCGCTTTGCTTGACGGCCCCTGGGAACTGAAACCCTGGGCCAAACCCGGCTTTCAGTGGCGGGAATGCCTCTTGTGCCATGACTTCCAGGGCTCGTGCCAGGCTTGCCACCGCTATCTGGGCATGCCCGGGCTGGACCCGCCCCGGCTGAACCCTGATCTGGAGATGTGAGCCCATGGCGGAGCCCGACTTCAATAACCTGGCCGAATGGCTGCGCTCCGGGCGTTCGGGGTTGAAGCCCCGCCCGGGCGGGGAGATGCTGTTGCCGTTTTTGGCCCTGGGGTTCGGGCTGGCGGCGCTTTTGTGCTTATGGCTTATGCCTTAAAGGTTGGGATGAAATACGGCAAGCTTTCATATGGCCTTTTTATCATGGCTTTTGCATGGGGCGCGGCCTTTTGGGCTCCTGGCCCGGCCTGGAGCGCTGAACCGGTGTATTGCCTGCGCTGCCACCTGGGGCCGGTTTCCCCCTTGGGCAGCCTTAGCTGGCAGGGCCCGGTGGCAGGGGAAAGGGAGCATCCCTGCCCCGGGGTATCCCGGGCCAAGCAGGAACTGCATCTCAGCCAAAGCCTGATATTCAGCGCCAGCCGGGCGTTGGACCGTTATGAATCACCGGCAAAGGCTGAAACCCGTCTGGAGCTTATGCGAATCCGGGCCCGCTTCAGGCTGAGCCTGAACCGGCCTCTTTGGTCTTTGGATCAGGTGATACGGAACCAGCGGGAAATCCGGGAAGCCGTCACTGCGCGCATACTCAGGCCGATATGGCAACAACAGGCGGATTTGCGGCAGCGTTGGTATTGGAGGCTGGGGGCCGCGCTGTCCGGCTTTATGGCTTTGATTGCCCTTGTGATGTTCTGGCGGCACAAAAGGGCTCTGGCAGACCGAACCGTCTGCCAGGCTGAAGCCGGGTCTGAAGACTCCAGCGCGGAAGGCGTGCATGATGAAGCGGGTTGAGCCTTTTATCCTGGCTATGCTGCTGGGCGTCTTCCTGCTCATGGGGTGCGAGCGCCCGGGAGGTCCCCAGCCCCATAGCATGCCCGAACCGCCCCCGCTTCAGCAGGGCCGGGAATATTTGGACCGGCTGCGCGGCCTGGAGCACCGGGCCTTGGGCTTATGCATTCTTGGCGGGCAGTCAGAGGCCTTGTTTCCGGATTTGGCCGCCAAGTTCTATAAGGACGCCTTGACCGCGGCGGAAAAGACCGGGAATCCGGATGCCTTTGATAAGGCGGCTGATTTGCGCGCCATATGCCGGGACCCGTCTTTTTCGCGGTACAAATATGAGGCTGCGGACTTGGCCGCGAATCTGGAGGATAAGGCGCATTCCGCCTGGCTGGCCCGCATGGTTGCCCAAGGTGCAGCCGGTCTTGACCAGGGACTGGCCCAACAGGCCATGCAGCTTGGGCTTCAACGGGCAGGCGGCAATCCCGATATCAAGGCGCGTGATTGGGACACGGCCGGTTTGGTCATGGTTATGTCCCGCTGGGCGCCCAAGCGGGCCATGCTAGTTGCCCAGGGCATCCAGGACGCCTGGGTGCGCACCTGGGTGTGGCGCAGGCTGGCCGGGCAGTTCCGGCAGCCGGACCTGTTGGAGACAGCCTCCAGGGAAAGCGCGGATATAAAAGACCGGGCTGTCAGGGCAATGGTGCTGGCCCGAATCGCGGGCCAGAGCATCCGCATGGGAGCTCCAAACGGGCAGGCAATCTTTGGCGAAGCTCTCAAGCAGGCCGCGGGGCTGGATGATCCCAGAAGAACCCATATGCTGCAAGGCGAGTGCGCCGCCCAAATTATCGGCAAAGCCCATTCCGGTTTGGTGGACTGGATCTGGCAGGTGCCTTCCGGCGGAGGGGCCAGATTCAAGGCCCTCAACCTGGTTATCCCCGGCCTTTTAGTCCGGCATCCGGAGCGGGGGAAACAGCTGTGGCAAGCCGGCCTGCGCGAGGTCATGGATATTGAGCTTGATGCGGAAAGAGCCAGAGCCTTATCGGGCCTGGTGTACAGCATGGCCGCCCTTAGCCCGGCCGAAGCCCGGCGCGCCCTTCAATCCGGTCCCGAGGGTGATATGGTATTGCGTTCAGAGGCCGCGGGCTTTCTGATTCTGGCCGAAGCGGGCAGGGATTTGGCCGGCGCCTTGGCCCAGATCGAAGATATAGAAGACCTAAGCCTGCGAATCGGGTCCATGGCCCGCTTGGCGGATATTCTGCGCCGCGATGAACCCAAACTGGCCCGGGGAGTCTATGCGCGTATTTTGGAATTGGCCAAAAAGCTAGGTCTGGACTTGGTTCCGGCCCCGATTTTGGCCAGGGCCGCGGCTGAAACCGGTCCAACAGGCGCAATAAAGCTTGCCGGCCGAATCATCCTGCCATTACATCGCGCGGGCTATCTTTTTAACTTAGCGAAAATATTAATGAAAAAAAATAGGCATCTTGAAGGGCGTAAATATTTGGAAATATGCTTGACCACAATAAAATACGCCGCTACAAAACTAATACTTGACAAGGTCCGCTTACTGGGCGATATGGGCCGGGGGTGGGTAGAAATTGACGAAGCTCAAGCTCGCCTCATGTTTGAACAGGCAGCGGATTTAACCCTGTAAGTGGGGTGGAATAGTCCATTGAAGGGCTGTTAGTGCAGCAGCTTCAGCAACATCTTAGGCAAGGAGGAAATTCAATGTTCTCAGTGACAGTAGATCCTGACAAGTGCGTCGGCGATGAAGAATGCGTAGAGGTATGCCCCGTTGACGTGTATGAAATGCAAGACGGCAAGGCCGTCCCGGTCAACGCGGATGAGTGCCTAGGCTGTGAAAGCTGTATCGAGGTATGCGAGAACGACGCTATCACCGTCGAAGAGATCTAAGCTGGTACAGCCGGCCGTTTTCAAAGATGGCCATGCCGCCGGAGCATACAGGCTCCGGCGGTTGTTTTTTGCGCTGTCGGGGCCGCTCAATTCACTTTGCCCGGGCTCCCGCCCGGAATTATGCCCCCAGCCCGCCTTGCCCCCCGGTCTTTGATTTTTAGCCCGCGAGAAGAAAGAACCCCGTTCATCTGTAAAAAAACCGGCCCCCAAAATTGGGAGCCGGTCTACATTACCCGCAGTTGGCAACTATCCGGGAGTGTTTACTTGTCCTTCTTTTTGTCGTGACAGCCCGTGCACTTGGTGGGAGCCTCGGTCTTTTTGTTCTTCTTCTTTTCGGCTTTGTGACAGTCGCGGCAGTTTTTATGGAAGCCGTTATACATGCTCAGGGTCTTGCCCTGGTTTTTCTTCGCGGTCTTGTGACACTCTTCGCACTTATGTACTTTGTCGCCTTCTTTCCACACATTCTTGCCACCCTCATAGACGTGGTGACAGTCTGCGCAGCTTACCTTATGGTCTGTATGATGTTTTTTGTGCGTGAAGAATACACCGGGTTTTTTGTGTTTTTTGAATACGTTGGTCTTCTTGATAACAAACGAATCGGCTACTTCACCAGATTTGGTTTTGTCGGCGAAACAAATGGTGCCGGAAAAAACGGCAGCCATAAAACAAAATGCCACCAAAATGGCTATGTGGCTCTTTCTCATGATTTATGCGTCCTCCTCAGGATAATTCATTTCATCAAATACACGGTCTACCCGTATATAACTCAGACGGTGATTCCAGGTCAAGCTTACTTTGGGTGAGTTTTTGTTTGCCTGGTTTATCGGCAATCATCTGTAATCATACCAACTTACTAGAGATAAATTCAGTCTTCAGCGAGGCAGGCGGCCTTTGCCCGCTCCCACAACCGGTCCAGCCCGGCGTCATCCATTTTTTCCAAATCCAGGCCCTGCCGGGCGGCCATGACTTCCATCATCTTGAAGCGTTTTTGAAAACGGGAGGCTGATCCTCTCAAGGCCGCTTCTGCGTCAAGGCCCTGGTGGCGGGCCCATTGCGCCCAGGCAAAAAGCACGTCGCCCAGCTCGGCCTGGGCTTGCTCCCGGCCCTCCGCCCGCTCAAGCTCCTGCATTTCCTCCAGCACCTTGGCCCAGACTTGGCCGGGCTCATGCCAATCAAAGCCGACCCGGGCGGCTTTCTGGCCCAGGCGCTGGGAGCGCACCAGAGCCGGAGCCGCCCGGGGTACGCTGTCCAAAAGCCCCTGTCCGTTGCCTTTGCGCTCTTGTTTTTTTATGCGGTCCCATTGCTCCAGGACGGCTTCTGAATCCTCGGCCTGGCTATGGCCAAAAACATGGGGATGGCGGCGCACCATTTTTTCGTGCACCGCATCCAGTGCCTCGGCCAGGCTGAAAACCCCCAGGTCGTCATAAATCTGGGCGATGAAGGCCGCCTGGAATATCAGGTCGCCCAACTCCGAGCAGGCCTCTTTAAGATCACCGGATTCAATGGCGTCCACCGCCTCGAAGGCCTCTTCAATCAGATAGCGGGCCGCGCTTATAGGTGTTTGTTCGCGATCCCAGGGGCACCCGTCCGGAGCCCTTAGTCGGATGACAAGATCCACCATCCGGCCCATGGCCCGGGCCGCCGCCGAAGCAGGTTCTTTTGATTTCAATTCATGTAGCCCGTTTTGCCCGAACCGGGCTTATTTAATAAGGAGTTGTTGTTTGGCTGGGGCGCGGGCGGGGCTATGCTTCCCCGCTGCTGACGGCCCGGCGCAGCGCCGTTTTTGGATTGATTGCCCGGCTGACCCTTGCCCTTGGACCCCTTGCTTGGAGACAAAAAACCCGCTTTTTCCTGCAACTGGCGGGTCAGATCGTGGGGAACCAAATCGACCAGATACCGCCCGGCCTGGACCAGATAGGGGGAAACTACAGAATCCTTTAGCATATCCGGCACTTGGAAGGGCGTGAATAGGAGAGTCATGTTGATAAGCAGATAACAGACCAAAATTCCCTTAACCAGGCCCGCCGCCGCCCCCATAACCCGGTCAAAGAATGAGAAGGCTCCTCTTTGGACCAGCTTGCTCAGCATGGAGCCCAGATAGGTGAACAGCACAAAGATGGATATCAGAACCAGCAAAAAGGCTATGGCGGGCCACCATTCGCCCTTGATTCCGGTTACCGACTGCATCATGCTGCCCAAGGAAACGTAGGTCATGGCGCTGATCACCACCGCCACCACTACGCCCAGCAGGCCCACCAGTTCCCGGATAAATCCCCGAACCAGGGCCCGTACCACGAAGAAGGCCAGAATGGCCATCAAAACGATATCTATGTAATTCGGTGCATTGTCCATGCACCAACGAGTAGCATGATTACTGAATCTGTGTCAAGAGGCATAAATGGGTGGATGCAATGGTTTGGCAAGTGATAGCGGTTAGTTATTGTGACAGAAATTGTGATATGTTGGGAGGGTTTGCTCTGATGCCGCCGGTATGGTAAGACTTGGCCTGATGACATGCCATATGGTTGAATTTAAATTGACCGGTACTTCCGGCACCGATGTCACGGACGTAACCCAAAAGGCCCACCAGGTATTGAGCAACAGTGGCTTGGTGAACGGCCTTTTGAACGTTTTTACGCCTGGGTCCACTGCGGCTGTCACCACAATTGAATATGAACCGGGCGCCGTGGATGACCTGATTTCTGCATTAGAGCGGATTGCGCCGGCCGCGGATGAATACCAACACAACCTTCGGTGGCATGATGGCAATGGTTACAGTCACTTGCGTTCCGCGCTCCTGGGACCGTCGGTAAGCGTGCCGGTCCAAGAGGGCAGGCTGTGTCTGAGTACTTGGCAGCAGATCATTGTTTTGGATTTTGACAATAAACCCCGCGACAGGCGGGTCTTGATACAGGTTTTGGGAGAATAAACAGCACTATGCCAGAGCTAGAACATGCCCAGCTCAGCTTTGATGATTCAGATGCCTTGCGCACTCTGTTGGGAGCCAGAGATCTTCATCTGCGGCTTTTGTGCGACTCCACCGGCATCAAGGCGCGTTCGCGGGGAAACCGAATCGATTTGAAGGGCAGCGCCGAAGAGGTGGCGTTGGCCCGCGATGTCCTTACCCAGCTATACGAGCTTATCCGCCAGGGCTACCCGGTCTATGAGATGGACCTGGATTTTGCGGTGCGCATCTTGTCGGCCGATTCAAAGGCTTCCCTAAAAGACGTGTTTTTGGACCAGATCTATCTGCAGGGCAAAAAAAAGGTAATCACCCCGAAGACCCTCACCCAAAAGGCCTATCTGGAATCCATGCGCAAGTACGATCTGGTTTTCGGCATCGGCCCGGCGGGCACCGGCAAGACGTATCTAGCCATGGCCATGGCGGTGGATTACCTGGTCAAGGGCGAGGTGGAGCGGATCGTTCTGGCCCGTCCGGCGGTGGAAGCCGGCGAAAAACTTGGCTTTTTACCTGGCGATCTGGCCGAGAAGGTCAATCCATATCTTCGTCCCTTATACGACGCGCTTCATGATATGATGGCTTTTGAAAAGGCGGGCCGTCTGATGGGCAAGGGGGTCATAGAGGTGGCTCCGCTGGCCTTCATGCGAGGCCGGACACTGAACTCGGCATTTGTTATATTGGATGAAGCCCAGAACGCGACCAGCGAGCAGATGAAGATGTTCCTGACCCGTTTGGGCCTGGATTCCCGGGCCGTGGTGACCGGTGACGTCACCCAGGTGGATCTACCCGGCGGCACCGAGTCCGGCTTGGTGCAGGCCCGGCGCATACTCAGCGGGATAAAAGGGATATCCTTTATTCAGTTTGAACAACAAGACGTGGTCCGCCACCGTTTGGTGAGAGATATTATCAGGGCCTACGAACAAAAGGGGGCCGCCAATGGCTAACCAAGATGGTTCCCGGGTGTTGCGCGCTCTGCGTAAAGAGACCGAGCGCAAAGATAAAGAATCGAAACCGGACTGGGAAACCCGCTGCTGCCGCGTATTGGGGCGCTCGCCCAAACGCATAGTGCAGGTGCTTCTACCCATGTCCGTTGTGGCCCTGGCGCTGGCCGCGATCATCCATCCCCCGGCCTGGCATGCCGAGGACGCCCCCCCGGTGCTGGGCATTATGCTGGTCAGCGGACTGATAATGGCCGTGATCTGGCGGCTTTGGTACCGCAAGCTTGAATTGCGCCTGGGCGGAGCGGGCGCCAAGGACATGGTTTTCTTGGGCACTCTCATCATCCTGAGCGCCCTGATCACCAAAGGGCATCTTTTATTTTCCCAGTCCGTGGTGCAGAGTGTTGAAGGCATGGGGCTGATGCCTTTGGCTTATGGCGCCCCCCTGCTTACCGGGGTGCTTTTATGCGCGCTTTTTTTGGGTCCCCAGGCCGGTATGGTGCTGGCCATCTTCATAGGCTATCTGGCTTCTTTGTTCTGGTCCGAGTCATCCTTTTTGATGATTTTCTTTTTGATCAGCGGGGTGGTGGCGGCCAATTCAATCCGCAAAGAGCATACCCGGGCCGCACTCTTGCGGGCCGGAGCCTGGGCCGCCCTGGCCGGTTCGGCCTTGGTCTTTTTTGCAGCCCTGCTGCAGGGCTGGGCGTTCAGCTGGAACCTGGCCCCGGGACTGTTGTCGGCGGCTCTGGGCGCGGTGTCCAGCGGGATTCTGGCCGCGGGCCTGGCCCCGGTCTGCGAGTCCTTGTTTGGCTACACCACCGATGTCAGGCTTTTGGAGCAGGCCAGCCTGGACCACCCGGCCCTGGGCGAGCTGATGATAAAGGCCCCGGGCACCTATCACCATTCGCTAATAGTTGGAAGCATGGTGGAAGCCGCGGCCCGGGAGATAGGGGCCAATCATCTGTTAGCCAGGGTGGCGGCGCTTTACCATGACATCGGCAAGACCAAAAAGCCGGCTTACTTTGTGGAAAACCAGATGGGCGGCCCCAACCGCCATGAAAAGCTGGCTCCTTCCATGAGCGCCCTGATCCTGATCAGCCATGTCAAGGAAGGAAAAGAGCTGGCCACTAAATACCGTTTGGGCAAGCCCATTGTGGACATCATGGTGCAGCACCACGGCACCAGGGTGATCCATTATTTCTATCACAAGGCCAAGGCCAACCGGCTGGCCGCAGGGCAGAACGAGCCGGATATGCAGGCTTTCCGCTACCCCGGACCCAAACCCCAGACCCGTGAGGCCGGCTTGGTCATGCTGGCCGACACCGTGGAGGCTGCGGCCAGGGCCCTGGATAATCCGGCTCCCTCCCGCATCCAGGGCCTGGTTTCCACCCAGATCAACAAAATCTTTGTGGAAGGCCAGCTGGACGAATGCGAGCTGACCCTTAAGGACCTGCATAAGATCGCCAAGGTCTTCACCACGATTTTGACCGGCATCTTCCACCAGCGGGTGGAGTATCCCGGCCAAAACGAGAAGGTGAAAAGGCGCAATGGAGATACTGATAGACAACCGGCAGCAGACGAAAGCCCTGGACCTGAAAGCCCTAGAAGAGAGGATTCACCGGGTCTTAGAAGGCTTGGACTTAAGTGACCAGACCGAGCTGTCGCTTTTGATCTGCGATGATGATTTTATTGCCGGGCTGAATCAGGAATACCGGGGTAAAGCAGGTCCCACCAACGTGCTGGCCTTTGCCATGGGCGAAGGAGAGCATGGCGGACTGAATGCCCATATACTGGGCGACGTGGTGGTCAGCCTGCCCTTTGCCAGGGCCGAAGCCTCCGAAAACGGGCTTGATCCTGATGAGCATTTCATAAGGCTTATTATCCACGGCATATTGCATCTGGTGGGCTATGATCATCTGGATGATGAGACCGAAGCCCAAAAGATGTATGATCTTACCGAGCGTCTGCTAGCTGACAGCGCCGCTTAACCATATATCCCGGGAGAATACACAAGTGGCCAGGCTTTCCGTAAATATCGACCATGTCGCCACCCTGCGCCAGGCGCGGGGCATTGATGAACCCGATCCGATCTGGGCTGCGGTGCTGGCTGAAAAGGCCGGCGCGGACGGCATCATCGCCCATTTAAGAGAGGACCGCCGCCATGTGCAGGACCGGGACCTCAGGGTGCTGAAAGCGGTGGTCAAGGGTGATCTCAATATGGAGATGGCCGCCACCGAAGAGATGATAAGCATTGCCCGCGAGCTGAAACCGGAGCTTTGCACCCTGGTGCCGGAACGCCGCCAGGAGCTCACCACCGAAGGCGGGCTGGATGTGGCGGGCAACCAGGAGCATTACAAGAACGCCATAGCCAGGCTGAACGACCAGGATATCAAAGTCAGCCTTTTCATAGATCCCAATCCCGAGCAGATAAAGGCCTCCCATCTGGTGGGGGCCCAGACCGTGGAGCTGCACACCGGCGCCTATGCCAACGCGGTTGCTGAAAGCGACATCAGGAAATGCCTGGATGATATTGAAGACGCCGCCAAGCTTGCCGCCAAACTCAAGATCAAGGTGGCCGCCGGGCACGGCCTGAACCTGCGCAACGTAACCCCGCTGTTGTCCATGCCTGAAATCGTCGAGTATTCCATCGGCCACTCTATTGTGGGGCGGGCGGTCTTCGTGGGTTTTGAAAACGCCGTGACCGAAATGCTTAACCTGGTGCGCTCTTCCGCCACCAGCACAGGCTATGCCGAAGCGCCCCAGCGGGTCAACCGGCGCAGGCTCTAAAGGCGGGGCCGGTGATTCTGGGCATCGGGGTGGACCTGTGTCAGGTCTCACGTATAGAAAGATCCTTGCAGCGTTTTGAGCGGCGCTTTATTAAGCGCTGCTTTTGCGATGACGAGGCCCGGCTTTGCCTCAGCCGGCCCAATCCCGCCCAGGCTTTTGCCATGCGTTTTGCGGCCAAGGAGGCTTTCAGTAAAGCGGCTGGCCTGGGCATGCGGGGGCTTGCCTGGCGCGAGATAGAAGTGGTGCATGACTGGCGGGGCAAGCCGTCTTTGGTTTTGCATGGCAGGGCGGAGGCCTGGGCGGAGCGAAACAAAATGAAGTCCGGCCATGTCTCCCTTAGCGATGACGGCGATTACGCAATAGCCATGGTGGTATTGGAAAAATGATGCTTTTGTCAACAGCGAAAGAGATGCGCGAGGCCGACCGCCGCACCATAGAGGAGCTGGGCCTGCCCGGCATGGTGCTGATGGAAAACGCCGCCCAGGGTGCGGCCAGTGTTATAGAAGAGGCCGTGGGCCAGGCGGCCGGGCTGGACTTGGCCGCGTTTTGCGGACGGGGCAACAACGGCGGCGACGGCCTGGCCATTTTGCGCATTTTGGCCAACCGGGGCGCGGTCTGCACGGCCTATCTTTTTTGCAAGGAAACCGACCTCAGCGGTGATGCGGCGGCCAACCTGGCCGTGGCCAAGGCCTGTGAGGTTGCGGTGGTCGAGGTGCCGGACGATGAAACCTTTGAGGATGAACAGGGCTTCATGGCCGGGCACGAGTTTTATGTGGATGCGCTTTTGGGCACCGGGCTGAACTCGCCGGTGCGGGGCCGCTACGCCTCGGCCATAGAGCTGATGAACCATACCGGCATGCCCATCCTCAGCGTGGACATACCCTCGGGGCTTTCGGCTGACACCGGCGCGGTGTTGGGCACTGCGGTGCAGGCTGATTTCACGGCCACCTTTGGGCTTATGAAACTGGGGCTTGCCCTGGACAGCGGTGATTACGCGGGAGAGGTACACCTGGTGGACATCTCCATCCCGCCCGTTGTGGTGGCGGATCTGGACATCAAGGCCCGGCTTTTGGATGAAGAATCAGTTTGTGAGGCCTTGCCCGTGCGCCCCATGGCCGGGCACAAGGGCAGCTTCGGCCACCTGCTCATTGCGGGCGGCTCTGGGGGGATGACCGGCGCGGTGTGCCTGGCTGTCTGGGGAGGCATCCGGGCCGGGGCCGGGCTGGTGACAGCCTGTGTGCCAGAGGAGTTTGTGCCCATCATCGAAGCCAAGCTGACCAGCGCGATGAGCTTTCCCTTGCCCCAAACCACCGCCCGCTGCCTGGGCAGGGAAGCGGCTGCACCGCTTTTGGAGTTTGCCCGGGATAAGGACGCCCTGGTGCTGGGGCCCGGTCTGGGCCGGGACCAGGGCGGTTTGGATTTGGTGCGTGAACTGGCGGGCGGGCTGAAATGCCCCCTGGTTTTGGACGCGGACGGCCTGAACGCCCTGGCCGGACGGCTGGACAGTATAAGATTCAGGCCAAACCAGATAGTGCTCACCCCTCATCCCGGCGAAGCCGCCCGGCTTTTGGGCTGCACAGTGCCCCAGGTGCAAAATGACCGTCCGTCCGCCGCCCGGACCCTGGCCGGACAAACCGGGGCGGTTGTGGTGCTCAAGGGAGCCCGTACAGTCATTGCGGAACCCCAAGGCCGTATCTGGTTGAACCCGACCGGAAACCCGCTATTAGCCAGCGGGGGCAGCGGCGATGTGCTGGCCGGTTTGATCGGGGGGCTGATGGCCCAGGGGGTGCCCGGCCTGGAGGCCGCCTGCTGCGGGGTTTTTGTGCATGGCCTGGCCGCTGACCTGGCGATGGAAGACCATGGCCTGAGGGGGATGGCCTCCGAAGAACTGCCCGCATACCTGACGCCAGCGTTTGCCTCCCTGGAAAGACAAGACGTTGGGGAAGACTAGACCGGATCAGCAGCCATGAGACTCACCCTGATTGATGAAAACGCCACCCTTGCCTTGGGGCGCGCCCTGGGCGCGCAGGGCCGGCCCGGGGACATCATCCTGCTTATGGGGGAGCTGGGCGCGGGCAAGACCCTGTTGAGCCGCGGCCTGGCCCGCGGACTGGGGGTGAGCCGGGACTACGCCATCACCAGCCCCACCTTTACACTGCTCAACATTTATCCGGGCAGGCTGGACTTTTATCACGCCGACCTGTATAGACTCGATGAGGCTGGAGCCCGGGAGCTGGACCTGATCGAAGAGTCGGCGGACGGGGTGCTGGCCGTGGAATGGGCTGAAAGGGCAGGAGATTTTTGGCCGCCCGGCTCTATCAGCATAGAGCTGAGCATAGGGGGCGACGAATCCCGCATCGCGGTCTTGAACGGCCCTCCGGACAGGCTGGCGCTCCTTGCCGCCCAGGATGAATTGACCGGCTAATCTGTTGACAACTGGACAAAGTGATATGTCGCTGATTGTACAAAAATACGGCGGGACCAGTGTGGGCACCCTGGAGCGCATCCAGCATGTGGTCAGAAAGGTGCAGGCCCGCGCAGCGGAAGGCCATCAAATGGTGGTGGTGCTCTCGGCCATGGCCGGAGTAACTGACAGGCTGATCAAACTGGCCCATGATATGAGCCCCGAGCCTTTGGAGCGGGAGCTTGACGTGCTCATGGCAACCGGTGAGCAGCAGTCCGTGGCTCTTTTCTGCATGGCGGCCAATGACCTGGGCCTGAAGGCCCGCTCCCTGTTGGGCTTCCAGGCGGGCATGATCACCAACCACACCCATGGCAAAGCCCGCATTGAAGATGTGCAGGCTTTCCGCTTAGGAGAGCTGTTGGATCAGGGTTATGTGGTGGTGGTGGCCGGATTCCAGGGGCTTGATGCCGAGACCGGGGATGTGACCACCCTGGGCCGGGGAGGCTCGGACACCAGCGCGGTGGCCCTGGCCGCCGCCTTGAACGCCGATGTTTGCGAAATCTTCACTGATGTGCCCGGGGTTTTCACCACTGACCCCAATGTGGAGCCCAAGGCCCGCAAGCTGGATAAAATTTCCTATGAGGAAATGCTTGAGATGGCCAGCCTGGGAGCCAAGGTGCTTGATATACGCAGCGTAGAGTTTGCGGCCAAATTCGGAGTGAAACTGCATGTCCGCTCCACTTTCAGTGACGAGGAGGGCACCATGGTGCTACCTGAAAACCACATAGACGAAAGACTGATTATCAGCGGCGTGGCCTACAACAAAAACGAGGCCCGCATAGAGATACGCGGTGTGCCTGACCGGCCCGGCGTGGCCACGGCCATTTTTAGCCCCATCAGTGCGGCCGGCATTGTGGTGGATGTCATCATCCAGAACACCAGCGCCGAAGGCATCACGGATATTTCCTTCACGGTGCCCAAGACCGAGTACAAAAAGGCTTTGGATCTGGTGAGCGGTGTGGCCGCCGATGTGCAAGCCCAAGAAGTGCTGGGCGATCCGGAGGTTGCCAAGGTGAGCGTGATCGGCATAGGCATGCGCAACCACGCCGGTGTGGCCAGCCGCATGTTCAACGCCCTGGCCGCCGAGAACATCAACATCCAGACCATCAACACCTCGGAGATAAAAATCTCCATCGTGATCGAAGAAAAGTACACCGAGCTGGCGGTGCGGGCCCTGCATGATGCATTCGGCCTGGCCGAGGATAATAAACCCCAGTCCGAAGACGTTACGGACTAGCTCTATAAAGGCAACCGGTGGTGGCAACGGCGGAACCAAGCAACGGCGCGATGGCTGAAGAAGACCCTGGACACCTGGTCCTGGGCATAGAATCGTCATGCGATGAGACAGCGGCCTCGGTGGTAAAAGATGGCCGCGAAATCCTCAGCAGCGTCATTGCCAGCCAGGTGAAGGACCATGCCCCCTTCGGCGGCGTGGTGCCCGAGCTGGCTTCCCGGCGTCATCTTGAGAACATCGTGCCGGTGATACGCGGGGCCCTGGGGCAGGCAGGGGTGGAGCTGCAAGACCTGAGCGGCATCGCGGTGACCCAGGGGCCGGGGCTCATAGGAGCGCTTTTGGTGGGGCTCAGCCTGGCCAAGGCTCTGGCCTTTTCCCTTAACCTGCCCATCTGCGGGGTGAGCCACCTGGAAGGCCATCTATCGGCCTTGCAGCTCATGGATGATCCTCCCGGCTATCCCCTCACCGCCATGGTGGTCAGCGGGGGGCATACCTCCATATACTTGGTCAAGGGTCCGGGACGGCAGGAGGAATTGGGCCAGACAGTGGACGACGCGGCCGGTGAGGCCTTTGACAAGGTGGCCAAACTCTATGGACTGGGCTACCCCGGCGGAGTGGTGATAGACCGGCTGGCCGCGAACGGCGACCCCAAGGCCATCAAGCTGCCCAGCCCCCGTATGCATGACGGCACTCTGGATTTTTCTTTTTCCGGCCTGAAGACCGCGGTAAGCCGCTTCCGCGAACAGCACATGGGTGAAAACTACCGGATCGAGGACCTGTGTGCGGGATTCCAGGAGGCCGTGGTTCGGGTGCTGGTCAAGAAAACCATCCGGGCGGCCCAAGAGCACGGGGTGAAAAAACTGGGGCTCTCCGGGGGGGTGGCGGCCAACCGCCGCCTGCGGCAGGTCATGCAGGAAAGCGCGTTACGCTCCGGCATGCGGCTTTACGCTCCGCCTCCGGTCTTGTGCACCGATAACGCCGCAATGATTGCGGCCGCGGGCTGCCACCATCTGCGGGCCGGACGCCGCCTCAAACCTGAGGCCGACGCCATCAGCCGTTTGCCCAAGGGCGGGCTGCTGCCCCGGGGCGCTTAGGAACATGCAGCACCCTGCCGCCCTGCTCAAGGCCCACAAGCTGCGGGCCAGCAAGAAAAGGGGCCAGAACTTCCTTACTCAGCCCGCAACCGCCCGGGCCATCGCCTTGAGCGCGGGGGTGAGATCAGACGACGTGGTGCTGGAGATCGGCCCCGGACTGGGAGCCTTGACCCGGGCCGCGGCGGAACTGGCCGCCCGGGTTATCGCCCTGGAGGTGGACCGGGGCATATTTGCGGTGTTGCAGGCGGAAATGGAACAGGCCGGAGCCGCCAACCTGGAGCTCCGCCTGTGCGATGCCTTGCAGGCGGATTTTGCCGGGCTGGCCCAAGAGGCGGGCAGGCCATTATTGATCCTGGGAAATCTGCCCTATGCCATCACCTCTCCCTTATTATTCCGCTTGGTGGAGAACCTGAACTCCTGGCGCAGCGCCACCTTGATGATTCAGCTGGAGGTGGCCAGACGCCTGGTCAGCGGGCCGGGCGGCAAAAACTATGGCCGACTTTCGGTATTGGCCCAAACTTTTTGCGAAATCAGGGCAGGCATGAAGGTGGGGCCGGATCAGTTTTTTCCCAAGCCCGCCGTGGACAGCCAGGTGGTGCACCTGGCCCCCCGCAAAAAGCCCCTGGTGGATCTGGCGGACAAGGACGCCATCGCCTGGTTCGGGGCCGTGGTCAAGGCGGCCTTCAGCCAAAGACGCAAAACCCTGGCTAACAGCCTGGCCGGCGGGTTGGGCCTGAACCGGGCTGAAACCGCTGAATACATCACACGGGCCGGACTCGACCCGGGCTGCCGGGCCGAAATCCTGAAACCCCAGGATTTTGGCTGTGTCGCTGCTGAGATGATAGGCTTAAAAGATCAGGTTTGATTCAGGTTGACCCGGGTTCCGCAACCGCAGGTGACGCTGCCTCCGTCACCCAGCTCGGTTAACGGCACGGCAAGCTCCTGGCCGCACTCCGGACATTGCAGCTGAAGCGCCGCATGGTCCAGGCTTTCCAGCACAGACCTTTCGATTTCCAGCATTAATTGATCGAATTCTGCGTTCATCATGGGAATGGCATCCCTTCCCTGACACCAATAGACCTATAAACGCTCCCCCTGTTTATCTATAGATTGTACTACATGTTGTACGCTGTCAATAAAAAATACCAGATGCGGTAGCTATTTTGATGCTGGCCTATGTGTTTGGTTAGCCTGGCTTTTTCCGTTAAGGCCTTTCCAGGCTGGCGCGGGATGGATTTGGGTAAGTGAATGGAGCATGGCTCAAAACCGGAGCGGTGAAGGCCCGGCCGCTCACCTGATAAGCGCTTCACTTGCTTGACATAATCAGTGGCCGGTGGTTAAATCAAAAGCCGCAAAGCATTTGATGTAAATTTACCGCTCCGGACCAACGGGGCTGTAAGTATAGGCTAAGAAAGGACAATCATGGGCAATTATCTGTTTACCAGCGAATCGGTCACCGAAGGCCATCCTGACAAGGTTGCGGATCAGATCAGTGACTCTATTCTGGACGCCATGCTCAAAGACGACCCCGACAGCCATGTGGCTTGCGAGACTCTGGTTACCACCGGCATGGCTGTGGTGGCTGGTGAAATCACCACCCAGACCTATGTGGATATACCTGATCTGGTGCGGCGGACCATCCGTGAAATCGGCTACTGCGATTCCTCCATGGGGTTTGACTGGGAAACCTGCGCGGTGCTGTCCAGCATCGATAAGCAGTCACCGGACATCAACCAGGGCGTGACCGCGGAAAGCTCCCTATTCGGAGAGCAGGGCGCCGGCGACCAGGGTCTTATGTTCGGATTCGCCTGCGACGAGACCGCCGAGTGCATGCCCATGCCCATTCACTATGCCCACGGTCTGGCCGCACGGTTGGCTAAAGTGCGCAAAAACGGGGTGCTGAATTTCTTGAGGCCGGACGGCAAAAGCCAGGTGACCATAGAGTACAACAGCCATAAACCCAAGCGGGTGGAGGCTGTGGTTATCGCGGCTCAGCATACCCCGGATGTGCGCTACGAGACCCTTAAAGAAGCCATTATCGAAGAAGTCATCAAAAAAACCATTCCGGCTGAACTGCTTGACGGCGATACTAAATTTTACATCAACACCACCGGGCGTTTTGTGGTGGGCGGTCCCATGGGGGACTGCGGGCTCACCGGCCGTAAGATCATCGTGGACACCTACGGCGGCCAGGGTTCTCACGGCGGCGGCTGCTTCAGCGGCAAGGACCCCAGCAAGGTTGACCGTTCGGGCTCTTACTTCGGGCGCTATGTGGCCAAAAACCTGGTGTCTTCCGGGGTCTGCACCAAATGCGAAGTGCAAATCGCCTATGCCATCGGAGTGCCCCATCCGGTGTCGGTTTTGGTCGACACCTTCGGGACCAGTACGGTGGACGAGAAAAAGATATCCGAAGCGGTCATGAAAATATTCGACTTCCGCCCCGCCGCCATCATAGAACAGCTTGACCTCAAGCGTCCGGTTTACCGCCGCACTGCAGCCTACGGCCACTTTGGCCGCAGGGAAAAAGGGTTTACCTGGGAAGAAACCGACCAGGTCGAGGCTATCAAGGCCGAACTGGGCATATAATCACCTCATCGCGGCTTGATTTTTAAAGGGGCTGGTGCGGCTGCGCCGGCCCCTGGTCTTTGGGCGGCCGCCGGTTTTCATTAATCCGGCGCGTCATCAAGCCAAAACCCCAAAAGCCAAACCGGGATGATTTGGATAGTCCAGGGCCATGATGCAAATAAAGGGGAGCCGCGCTCCCCAGCTTCGGAAGCGGCTCCCCTGAGCGGGAACGGCCAAGAGGCTTTCATTAAGGCCAATTCCCCGCATTGCCCGAACCGGGGGTTTATTGAACCGTTGGCGCCGACTCTTCCTTCCAGGCCTGGCGCAGGTGTTTCAAGAAATCCAGTGAATTCTTATAGGCCTGGGTGCTGCGCAGGCCGTCCAGGGCCAATCCCACCATCAAGGCGATTGCAGTGACAAAGGTCAAATCCTGCATGGTGAATTCCCAGGGCTCGGCCGTATAAAGCCTCAGCACCCCCAAGGGCCTTTCCCGGATTACCATGGGCACGCTCAAGATGGATTTTATGCCTTCCTCTTCAGCCTCGTCAGGGTACTGCAGCCTGGGGTCATCGGAAACGTTGTAGATCGCCACCGGCCCATCCTGCAAGGATGCGCTGATTGATTTCAGCGAGCTCAACGGCCCCTTGTTCAAATAGGTCGTACTGAGCCCATGGGAGGCTGCCACCATCAATTCCTTGCTGCGGTGTTCCAATAGCATGAGTGCGCAGCCTTTGAGTCCCAGGGTCTCGTGAAGCTGCCGCACCACCACATAGGCAACATCCTCCATCTCACGGGCGGAGCTGATCAGGTCGCAGATGGCGTTCAGAGTGTGATAGTTTATCTCGTGCTGTTTGGTTCGCATGGCTATGCCTCCTCTTTTATGGTTAACGATCCACCTCCCGGGGGCCGTAACGAGGGGCTGATAAAGCCTGACGCACAAGGAGTTCAAACAGGAGATGTGATGGCGTCATGTTGATAAGCGGCTGAAAAGGAATTCCAGGTTCGGGGCAGTTGGGGTTATGAATCGGACCAGCCCGGGACAGGTCCTGAAGCGCCAAGGCAAAAAGATTCGGATTTCATGTTCCGATAATTCTATTTTAGCGCACCCGGCTTGGGATATGCTACAAAGATTTATACTCTGGGCCGGTCTTGTCTGGAGACGGGAACAGCCGCAACCCCAGCCATATGGAGCCGTGCACATGGAACTCAGCTTCAAAGCCCAAGGCGATGCCGCTCTGCTGGCTTATCTGGGCTATGAAATCGATGTCAAAGTGAATACCCGGGTCCGGGCCTTGGCCCATCGACTTATGGACAACCCCATCCCCGGCGTGCTGGAAGTGGCGGGTTCTTATGCCTGTCTGCAGATCAATCTGGACCCGACCGTGTGCGGCCACGGCCGGCTGAAGGACTGGGTGCGGGCGGAATATGATTCGTTGCCGGATGACCTGGAGGATCAGGGCCGCCTGGTGGAAATACCCGTGGTGTACGGCGGTGAAGCCGGGCCGGATTTGGATGCCGTGGCCCGGGCCGCCGGCATGACCAGCCAAGAGGTGATCCAGCGCCACAGCTCACGGGATTATCCCTGTTATGTGGTGGGGTTCACGCCGGGGTTTCCTTACCTGGGCGGAGGCGATCCAGCCATTTCCTTGCCCCGCCTGGAGTCCCCCCGCATGAATGTGCCGGTGGGGTCCGTGGCCATAGCCTTTACCCAGACCGGAATATACAGCCTGGGCGGGCCGGGCGGCTGGCATCTGTTGGGCCGCACCCCAGAGCTGATATACGACCCCGGGCGGGAGCCCCCAAACCTGATAAGTGCGGGAGACCGGGTGCGTTTTGTCCCTATTGACGAGGCCAAGTTCTCCGAACTGCCCACTTCCGATCCGTCCCAAGGCTGGCAAGGTGAGGAGGTTTTCAAGGTAAAGCATCCCGGCGCTTTCACCACCGTGCAGGATAAGGGCCGCTGGGGCTATCAGAATATCGGAGTTCCCTTGTCCGGCGCGCTGGATCAGTACAGCCTGGCTGCGGCCAATTACCTGCTGGGCAACCCGCAAGGCGCAGCCGCCTTGGAAATGACCATACTGGGACCCAAACTGGAAGCCCTGACCGGCAGCACCATCGCGGTCTGCGGGGCGGATTTGGCCTTTATGATCAATAATAAGCCCGCGCCCCAAAACCAGGCCTTGCCGGTTTCCGCCGGGGACCAGATCTCCTTTGGCGGCCCCAGGGGCGGAGCCCGGGCCATTCTGGCGGTCCGGGGCGGTTTTGGCGCACCCCGGTTCATGGGCTCGCGCTCCGTCTATGCCCTGGGCCGGGCAGGCGGTCCGTTGAGGCCAGGCATGCGTCTCAGCGCGCTGCCCCCGGAAGGCGGTGCATGCCGCGTGCCCTTGGCCGGCAATCTGGCTCCCCAGGGCGTGAGAGACCTGACCTTGCGGGTAATCCTGGGACCAAATGAAGAACATTTCAGCAGCCGGGGGATTGAGACCTTTTTCGGCTCCGAATACACGATCACCCAGGAAGCGGACCGCCGGGGGATTAGGCTTGAGGGCCCCAGGCTGGATTTCAACCCTGATTTGCCCAACTCGATCCTGTCCGAACCCCAGACCCCGGGCGTGGTGCAGGTGCCCAACGGCGGTCTGCCCATCATACTGCTGAAAGAGCAGTCCATGGGAGGCTATGCCAAGATAGCCTGCGTTATTTCGGCGGATATTGACCGGCTGGCCCGCGTGATGCCCGGCGGCAAACTGCGCTTTGAGCGGGTGAGCCTGCATGAAGCCGCTCTGGCGGCCAAAGAACGGCAAAAAAGGGTGGACCGCTTGTTTGGCAAAGTCTGAGTTTGGGGAAATGTAATATGCCTTCTGAATTTATCGGCCTGGCTGAAGCCCTGGAAATGACCCTGGGCAATATAAAACCTCTGTCACCGGTTGAGCTGCCTTTGGATCAGGCCGGGGGCCTGGTGGCGGCCCGGGATCATTTTTCAATGGTTGATGCTCCATCCAGCCACATATCCTTGAAAGACGGCTTTGCCATTCAGGCCGCGGATTCCTCCCGGGCCGCCAAAGAAAATCCGGTCCTTTTGAGGGTGAAGGGCACCTTGGCCGCAGGCGGCGAGGGCGGGCTCAAGGTGGAATCCGGCTCCGCCTGCCGCATCCTCACCGGAGCCACCATGCCGCCGGGAGCGGATGCGGTGGCGGCCAAGGAATTTTGCATTGATCTGGGCCAACAGGTGCGGCTGGACAGCCCCCTGCATGCCGGGCGCAATGTGCTGCCCCAGGGCAGCGATGTTGCCCTGGGCGAACCGGTGGCTCTAAAGGGAACCCGGCTCACCCCCGGCAAGATCGGCCTTTTGACCGCTTCGGGCCACGCCGCGGCCCGGGTGCATCCCAAGCCCAGAGTGAGCCTTATGGCCTCGGGAGACGAGGTGATCCTGCCCGGGAAGGAGCTGGGGCCGGGAAAGGTGTACGCCAGCAACCTGTTGACCCTGGATGCCTGGTGCAAGAAATTCGGCCTTGAGACCGGCCTGAGCCTGGTGCCCGACGATCCCCAGGCCATTGAGCAAGGCATGACCAGGGCCTTGGCCCAGGGTGATGCGCTTATTACCATCGGCGGGGCCTGGATGGGATCAAGAGACTGGATGGCCCGGGTGCTGGATTCCTTGGGCTGGCAAAAGCACTATCATCATGTGCGCATCGGTCCGGGCAAGGCGGTGGGATTTGGCCTTTTGGGCATAAAGCCGGTGTTTGTGCTGCCTGGCGGTCCGCCTTCCAACCTTATGGCGTTTTTGCAGCTTGGCCTGCCGGGTTTGCTGCGCCTGGCCGGATGGGAAGACTTCCCCTTGCCGCTGGTCCCTGTCCGCCTTGGGGCGGAGTTACGGGGCCAGGAGGACTGGACCCAGTTTGTCTATGGGGCCCTGGCCCAAAAGGATGACGAGCCGGTGTTCCATCCCTTGGAGATGTTAAGCCGTTTGAAGCGCATTGCGGAGGCCCAGGCCATAGCAGTCATACCCGAAGGAAAGACCCGGCTGGAGAAGGGTAGCGTGATAAAGGTGCAACTGCTTGAATAAAGGGTTATTCGGCGGATATGAGCCCGGGCTTGAGCAGCACCGGCAAAAGATGCGGGAAGGCTGGCGAGTACTTGCCAGATATTTTGTGAAGTTTTGAGTTTACAACCCAGGCCATACACGCACCATTATCTTTATTTCGCACGGGATCTTATTGCTAGACTTGGGCCGGAACTTAGCTTGCCTTTTCATATAACAAAGGCGGATCGGCGTATCCTGATGGGTTTTTCGCGAGCCGGGGGCTAAGGGGGGATGGCGAGCCTTTTGACCACAAAAAAGCGAAGAATCCCCCCAAGAAAATTTGTCTTTTTATCTTTTCATAATCACAATATTTAATATACGATCTATCAGATATAAATGATTAAATCAGTTAAGATTGCCTCCGGCGGCCCAAGGGGCTTATCGCTTTTGGATGATCCAAAAGCTCGCAGCCCCTTAGGAATCCCTCTAACAAAAGATCATGTGCCGTGACGTTATGAACCTTGATGTTTGTGATATGAAGTTATCATTAACGATGAAATACTTTCATTTCCACTAAACAAGTTAGATTAAGATAAATCAAGTCTTGTGAGCGTGCTTGTGTGACTAGATACTGCTCATGGCGGGCCGCAGGCTATACTCAAACCTTCACGAAATATTCCACACCCTTTTCACAGCGAACACCCTGTTACCTGAAAAGGATTCACTTTACCAGATTATGCTCCGCCGCAGGGCGGAAAGGGCTTTTCCGCCCGTGTTCCTGCCTACACGGTGGCTATATACGGGCTGCCCAAAAAACGGATGAATTTGGGCACCAGGCCGGAACCGAATTTCCCGGACATGGATTCGATCAAAGATGTGGCCGCCTCATAAGCCGGTTTGGCATCGTGATAGGGCCGCATACTGGTCATGGCGTCATATGAATCCACTACCCGTAAGAGTTTGGCCAGCTCCGGAATCCTGGCCGAGGTGAATCCCGAGGGGTAGCCCGAGCCGTCGGCATTTTCATGATGGTGCAGGATAATCATCAGGACGTCATATGGGATGGAGCTGATAGACACCAGCATGTCATATCCCAGCCGGGGATGGCGGCGGATGGCGTTACGCTCATCGCGGTTTAGGTCTCCGCATTTGTCCAGAATCTGGCGGGGCAACCGGGCCATGCCTATATCATGTAAAAGCCCCCCCATGCCCAGGGAGTGGATGCGCGAAGGATGCAGGCCCAGATAGGTCCCAAAGGCCATGGCAAGCATGCAGACATTAACGCTGTGGGCGTAGGTGGAATAATCTGTACGCAACACTTCGCTGAGGTTGTTTAGAACCTGGGGATCACGGGCCAACCGACCCACGGTGTCTTGAGAGCGCTCCACCATGCAGTCCAAATCACGCGGCTCCAGGCTGGAACTGAAGAACAGCTGCAGATTGAACATGGCCATTTCCTGCACTACGGTGACTTTTTTGCGCCTGGTGATCCTGGGGTCATCTATGATCTTGGTGGAATGCTGGGTGAAATAATCGTGCAGCCTGCGGGCATCGGATATTTGCACATAAACCTTCTGCTGATCGGCCCGCTTCAGACGGTCCCGCCATAGCTGGCGGAAGGGCTCGCCCTGGGCGCATACCGAGCGCATCTCCACCCGTTGTGTGTCTGAGTTGTAAAGGGCGAGATACAAGTCGCTGGGCGTGGGTTCATCCACCACAAGCATTTCCACGGACATGGGGCACATCCCCACTTGCGCCGGGTCGAAATTAATGCTGAGCACCCCCCGGTCCAGGGGACGGTTAAGTATATTTTCCGTGGGGGGGGGAATGAACGGAGGTTCCTGGCCGGTGGGGGCGGAAAGGCCCGAATCCCCAGGCCCGGGTGCAGGTTGGGTTCCGGGCTTATCGTGGGCTTGCCCCGCAAGTGGGTTATTTTGCTGGTCAGTGAAGTGTTTTTTCATAATTGCCTGATTACCCCGGTTTCAATACAAGCTTGGCCGTCTACCCCACTATCCAGACGGCCATGTCATTCCCCCTGGCCAACACCTTATCTGAAACATGCCCCAGGAAAAATGACCTGTTCTCGCCCCTGCGCCCCAGGACTACGGTGCCATAACCGTGATTTTTGACCTTTTGCACGATGGCTTTGCTGACTGCCATGCGCCCTGATTCGCTGTCGGTCTGGATCTGCTCTTTCTTCAAGCCTGCTTCATCCAGAACCTTTAAGGCCCGGATATAGAAATCATCCATGCATTCCTGGTCGGTATGCATCAGGTCGCCCTCGATTTCCTGAGCTTCATCATCATTAAGGTCTATCGGGCAATAATTGGCCAGGGTTGCGCCCACATGAAACAGGGTTACTCTGGAGTCCGGGCTGCCGCCCAAAATGAACCCCATGTGGTCAACCGCCTTTAAAGCGCCCTCGGAACCATCCACCGCACAAAGAACCTTGTGCCCCTTCACTTTTCCGTCCACGATCCAGATCGGCAGGCGCTCGGCATGCTGCACGATCTTGTTGGTCACACTTCCTATTAACAGCTCCTGGGCCTTGCTTATACCCCTGCGTCCCAAAACCAGGGCGTCATAAATTCCGTGTTCGGCCTCAAAGAGGATATCCCGGGCGACATCAGAGCTTCTGGGGACGGCCTTGAGCTCAATGGCTTCTGGCTTCATGCCTTTTCTGAGCAGACGCTTTTGTGCGGTGCTCAGCGCTTCGTCCGCGGCCTTCCGGTTTCTGGCTTCCATAGACTTTAGCTGCTTGGCCGTGTGCGGGTCGCGCTGGGCTTCGCGGCGCAGGAACGGGGGTATGGAGCTCATAACATACAGCAGGGTGATGTTAAGATTGCTGATTACGCCGCTTTCCATCATGGCTACATAGTCCACCGCATACTGCGAAGCCTTGGAACCATCCACAGCTATAAGGATTTTTCTTTCCATTTCCATCAGGGTTCCTCCCGCTTTTGGCTTCTCAAGTGTTCACAAGACTTCCAGGCCCAGCTTGATGCGGTTGATCTTGGCTCTGATGTGCTGCATCCGGGTAGCCAGAACGAAGCTGTTCTGCTTGTGCCCATAGATTTCCTTGGCGAACGGACCTTCGCCCCGGGCCTCTTTTTCCATCAGCTTCCTAGCTAATAGGTTACACTGGTTCCGCTCTTCAGTCAGCCGGTCATGCTCGGCTTCAAGCTTTTGTATTTCCAATTGCGGGTCCTGGATGGTCTCCGGCCCGCTGTTTCCGGCATTCATGTGATCCCCTCAGCCCAGCACCCGCTTAAAGGCGGTTATGGCGGCGGTCACATCCGAGTCGCCGATATTCAGGTGCGTGACAGCCCTCAGGGTGGTTCCTCCAAATGGAATAACCCCAACCCCTTCCACGCTCAAACGCTGGCAAACCTCCTTGGGGCTCATGCCGCTGGGGCTGATATCAAAAATGATGATATTGCTTTCCACGGTGGCCGGGTCAAGCCCCACCCCTTTTAAACCGGCTAGAGCCTGGGCCAGCTTCTTGGCCCGCACATGGTCCTCGGCCAGGCGCTCCACGTTGTTTTCAAGGGCGTAGATTCCGGCTGCGGCGAGGATGCCCACCTGGCGCATGCCGCCGCCAAAGCGTTTGCGCTCCCTTATGGCCCGCTTTATGTTGGCCGCGCTTGACACCACCATGCTGCCCACCGGAGCGCCCAAACCTTTACTGAGGCAGAAGCTCACGGTGTCAAAATGGCTGGCCAGCTGCTTGGGGCTGTATCCTATGGTGGTGCAGGCGTTGAACATGCGGGCGCCGTCCAGGTGCATCATCAGCCCGTTTTCCCTGGCCACCTTGGCTATGGCCTCCACCGTGGCCAAAGGATAGCAGGCCCCGCAGCCGTGGTTGCTGGTGTTCTCGATAGCCACCACTTTGGTTTCGGGCATGTGGATGTTGTCGGGCTGAATGGCCGAGGCCACCTGTTCCGGGCTCAGAATGCCGCGTTCGCCCGGAAGCGCAAAAAATGAAAGGCCGCTCATGGCGCAGGCCGCGCCTCCCTCAAAGCGGAAGCAATGAGCCGCGGCGTCGCAGATCACCTCTTCACCGGGCCGGGTGAGAACCCTGAGGTTTATCTGGTTGGCCATGGTGCCCGAAGGTACATACAGGGCCGCCTCTTTGCCCAACAGTCCGGCCGCCATTTCCTGCAGCCTGGTTACAGTGGGGTCCTCGCCGAACACATCGTCACCGACCTCGGCCCGGGCCATGGCCTGGCGCATGGCTTCGCTGGGTTTGGTCACGGTGTCAGAACGTAAGTCGATTATTTGCATAGTGAATCCTTATGTGTTTTTTTGCTCGATGCCTGCTTGAATAAATAATTATATATCAAAAACTAGCCTTGTGTCAGGAGGTACTCCTCCAGCTTGGCCAGACCCTGGGGAAAACTCTTGCGCCCTATGCCGATACGGAAGTTCTGGCTATATTCAATTCCATACATGCGGCCCGGCAGGAGCAGCACTCCGGCTTTTTGGGCCAGCTCATTGCAAAAGGCCTCGCAGTCTTTGCCCAAATAGCGGGGAAAGGCAATAGATCCGGCGTCCGGTTCGCGCCAGGCAAAATAGGCGGAATGCCGTTGCATAAACCCGTTTAAGAGCGACAGGTTATGGGTCATGACGCCCCGGTTGCGCTCCAGGAGCCTGTCCTTATGTTTGAGCCCCAGGCAGGCCAGGTATTCGCTGGGGGCTGAATTGCATATGGTGGTGTAGTCCTTGAGCTGGGCCATACGCTCCATGATTGCGGCGTCCCTGCTGGCCGCCCAGCCGATGCGCAGGCCGGGCAGGCCCAGGGGCTTGCTCATCACACCCAGACTGAGAGCATTTTCATATAGATCGCTAAAGGCGCTGGGGGTCTGGCCGGGGTCATATTCTCCAAAACGGTACACTTCATCGCTGAATACCACAATTCCGTTTTTGCGGCAGTGAGCGGCCAGGCGTTCAAGTTCGGCCTGGCTGGCGCTCACCCCGGTGGGGTTGTGGGGGAAATTGATCACCAACAGCTTGGTCTTTGGGGTCAGCAATTCAAACAGGGCGTCCCAGTCGGCGAACCAGGCGGATTCTCCCTCGCCAAGCGCCCAGTCGACCACCTCCGCGCCCAGGCTCATAGCCACCTGTCCCAATGACTGATAGCAGGGTCTTTGCAAAACCACCCGCTGGCCGGGCTCCAAGAGCGCGTTCATGAAAAGGAAGATAGCCTCTTCCGCACCCGAGCAGACCAGGACCTGGTCTTGGCTGATGTCCTGGTAGGTGTCCGCGATCAGGCTGCGCAGTTCCGGGCTGCCTTGGGATTCGGTGTAGCCGTGCCTGAGGTTTAGAAAACCCTCTCGAGCGCCGGGCTCCAGGGCCAATAATTCCGCGGTGCTGAAACTCTCGCAGTCAGAGGCGCACAAGTGATGGGGCACGGCGAATTCATAGGCGGCAAAATAGCGTTCCAGGGAAAAGGGCGGCAATAGCATATTATATTTCTCCGGTTTAGCCCAACTGAATGGGGTCATGTTTCTATTAGCATAATTTTGTTCAAACCTGGACGGTATCATTTTTTTTGAGATCGAGAGCAGTTTTTGATAGTCATTTCTTATATTTTTTTTGTACCTTTTAAAGGTGATACCCGAAAAAACACATTCATGACCATATGGAGCAGATTTTTGGCTAAAGCTGGTATGACAGCCATTGATTCAGCCGTCTGCGGACAGCTGCCAGGCGATATTGACGGCTTGATTCACGGGCTGTTGCCCAACCGCCTCATATACCGAGTAATTGTATTTGGATCAGGTCTTAAACAGAGGGCAAAGCCGCTTCGGGTTTTGCCCTCTTAATTTTTGGTACACCCATTAGTCCCATATTCATTGTCAAAGGAGTTTGAGTATGAAACGCATTCTATTTGTAACCGCTTTGGTATTCGCCCTGGTATGTGGTTTGTCGGCCGCCGCCATGGCCGATGACATCAATTTGGCCAAGAAATCCACCCTGGAAAGAATCGTGCAAAGCGGTGAACTGAGGGTTGGTTTTGAGGCCGGCTATATGCCCTTTGAGATGACAGACAAAAAGGGCCGCTTTGTGGGCTTTGACATCGACATGGCCAAGGAAATGGCCAAGGCCATGAAGGTGAAATTCGTGGCTGTGAACACCGCCTGGGACGGCATCATTCCCGCGCTGCTGACCGACAAGTTCGATATCCTCATCAGCGGCATGACCATTACTCAGGAGCGCAACCTGAAGATCAACTTCGCCGACCCCTATATCATCGTGGGCCAGACCATCCTGCTCCACTCCAAACACAAAGGCGTGGTCAAATCCTATAAGGACCTGAACGACAAAAAGTACACTATCACTTCCAAACTGGGCACAACCGGCGAGCAAGCCATCAAACGCATGATCCCCAAGGCCACTTACAAATCCTTCGAGACCGAGCAAGAGGCGTCCATGGAGGTGGTCAACGGTAGAGCCGATGCCACGGTTTACGATCTTCCCTTCTGCGCCACCTTCTATGCCCAGCAGGGTGGAAAGCTGGTCTTCCTGGACAAGCCCTTCACATTTGAACCCTTGGCCTGGGCCATCCGCAAGGGTGATCCCGACTTCATGAACTGGCTGAACAACTTCCTCAGGCAGGTTAAGAACGACGGCCGCTATGACCGCATCTATAACAAGTGGATCAAATCCACC
Source organism: Desulfarculaceae bacterium (assembly GCA_963675675.1). Taxonomy (GTDB): domain Bacteria; phylum Desulfobacterota; class Desulfarculia; order Desulfarculales; family Desulfarculaceae; genus Dethiosulfatarculus. The sequence goes on along the minus strand of OY776512.1, from coordinate 2,422,370 downwards.
AAATGGATCAAAGACGTCCAGATGTAAGCAAGCCTCTGGGGCTTCGCCCAAAAGGGCGGAGTCCCTTTCCCCCCAAGCGGCGGATATATCGTTTTGACAACACTCACACAATCCCGCCGCGGTAAACGACTTTTCAGGATGAACCCCCATGGATTATTGCCCAGGACTGAAGCCTCGCCGCAGTAAGCATTACAAAACCATATGGACATTGGTTTTTGTGATAGGCGCTTTATTCACCATGGCCTTTTTCTATTGGGCCACGGCACAGGTGGATTACACCTGGCGCTGGAACCGGGTGCTCATATATTTTCCCCATGAAGACACCATGGAAGCCGCAGCCGAAGCGGACGGTGAAGTCGTCTCCATAAAGGAGGTTGAGGGGCGGACCGAAATCAGAGTCAAGTCTGGAAATGAAGAAACCAAATACAGAATGCCCAAGGGGGCGGCGCAGGTTTCTGAAGGGGATTACGTATACTCTGGTGACGTGCTGGGAAAATGGAAAGGGTGGCGCATCGGGCTTTTCATGGATGGCCTGTGGCTCACCCTGTATGTAAGCTTGGTGGCCATTTTCTTCGGTATCATTCTTGGGTTGGTTGTCGGCCTTTTCCGCTTGAGCGACAATCCGGCCTTGAAATACACGGCTATCGTTTACATTGAACTGATCCGCGGGACCCCCCTGCTGGTCCAGATATATATTTGGTATTTCGTGCTGGGCACCCTGATCAACAATATCCTGACCACCAGCAACGTTCCTTTCACCGTGCCGGGTGTATGGTACGGAGCCGCCAGCCTGGCCGTCTTTGCCGGGGCCTATGTGGCCGAGATAGTGCGGTCCGGAATAGAGTCCATCCATCCCGGGCAGATGGAGGCCGCCCGCAGCCTGGGCATGAGCAACAATGAAGCCATGCGCCACATTATTCTGCCCCAAGCGTTTCGGCGCATATTACCGCCCCTGGCCGGTCAGTTTATCAGCCTGATAAAGGATTCCTCATTGCTTGGCATCATAGCGATCCGCGAATTGACCAAAGCGTCGAAAGAGGCGGTGTCCAGCAGCTTGATGCCCTTTGAAATATACTTTATCTGCGCTATTTTATACCTGGTTCTTACCTTTTCGCTGTCTTTGCTGGTGAAGTGGATGGAGCGCCGCACTGTATTGGCCTAGCCCGCATATCTGATTGAGCACATGACGGGCGTAACGGCCCTTACGAGAACAGCCCCTGAGGGGCTAAGGGAAATCAAGCCGTGATAGAAGTTCAAAACATATCCAAGACCTTCTGGGTGCCGCATGAGGTGCGGGCGCTGGTGGATGTATCCTGCCAGGTTACCAAGGCTGAAGTGGTGGTGGTGATCGGTCCGTCGGGTTCGGGAAAGAGCACCCTTTTACGCTGCCTGAACCGGCTGGAATATGCCGATACGGGGCATATCCTCATAGATGGGATTGATGTATTGGACCCCCATACCGACATCAACGCGGTGCGCCGCGAAGTGGGCATGGTCTTTCAGTCCTTCAATCTTTTCCCGCACAAAACCGTGCATGAAAACGTTACCTTGGCCCAAAGCGTGGTGCGTAAGCGCTCCATCGCGGAGGCCAAGGAAAAGGCCGATTATCTGCTGAAAAAGGTTGGCATCTCCGACAAGGCCAACAACTATCCCAGCCAACTGTCCGGCGGACAGCAGCAGCGGGTGGCAATAGCCCGGGCCCTGGGCATGGACCCCAAGGTGATGCTGTTTGACGAGCCCACAAGCGCCCTGGACCCGGAGATGGTGGGCGAGGTGCTGGACGTCATGAAGAACTTGGCCATCGAGGGTATGACCATGGTGGTGGTGACTCACGAAATGGGCTTTGCCCGCGAGGTTGCGGACCGGGTCATATTCATGGACGAAGGCTCGGTGGTTGAGAGCGGCTCCCCCGGCAAAGTCTTTGACAAGCCGGAGAATAAACGCACCCAGGCCTTCCTCAGCCAGATTTTGTAAGGCGCGGCACCGCCGCCCGCTTCTGCATGAGATGGGGCGGACCGCAGAAAAATTCCCAGCGCTTTGCCCTAATGGCGGTGCGCTGGGTTTCCTTTTGGTTCAATAGTCCGGAGCTTGGGCAAAAAGAGCCGTAGCTCAGGCGGTCTGGCTAGACCAGGCTCTTGGCATAGAACAGGGCCCGCCCCGCTTCAGCGGTGTATTCAAGCTGGGCGAAACCGGCCGCATGGTAAACCTTCATGGCCCGGTGGTTGTTCTCCAACACTTCCAGGGTTAGCTTGCAGCAGCCCATCTCCAGGGCTTTTTGCTCCACTGCATCAAGCAGGAGCTGGGCCACGCCCTGGCCCCGGTGAGATCCCAGCACCGCAAAATCATGGATATTGATCAGGGGCTTGGCGTAAAAGGTGGAAAAGCCCACAAAGCAAACCGCGATCCCCACCGGATTTTCGCCGTCGTAGGCCATGAAGATAATGGTGGTCGGATGTTTGCGCAGGCCGTCGATCAGGTTGCCCTTCACCTTGGGGTCCAGGGGCTTGGCATTGCCCATGGGATCCATGGCATAGGCGTTGACCAGATAGAGTACGGCTTCTTGGTGCCGGAGGTTATTGAGATCGGCGATTATGGTCTTGATATTGCCGGTGTGGGTTTCCGGGTTGGGCATGCGGCACTTCCAGGCTGAGGTTAGAATCACATGCCTATTTATACCGGCTTGGCCGGCCGCTGCAATAGTGCGCCGGCCGTAAGCCCCTGGCCGAGCCCGATTAATGGCCATGCAGATAACAGCAGTCCATTTACCTATCCTGCTTGACAGGGTGTGGCCGGTCTGCCATGTTCAAGCTCCGTTTTGTGTGCACAAGCAGAAAGGCCCGGCCCAGTGTATCCCAATAAGCACAAGTTGCTGGCGGCGGATTTGGCCCTGATCGCCATAGCGGTCTTTTGGGGCGTCTCTTTTGTGGTTATAAAGGACGCCTTGGTCCAGGTGAGCCCGGCCAACCTGACCCTGGCCCGGTTTGTGCTCACCTCGCTGGTGCTGCTCCCGGTGGCCCTGATCCGCTGCAGAAGCTTCAGGCCCCACCAAGTGCTGCCTGGTGTGTTAATGGGGGTCTTTTTATTCCTGGCCTTTTTCACTCAGGCCATCGGTTTGCTATACACCTTGGCCAGCCGGGCCGGTTTCTTGACCGGGCTTAATGTGGTGTTCACCCCGCTTTTGGTGGTGTTGCTTTTCAAGCGTTGGCCCGGCTTATATGCTTTAGGCGGAGCCTTGATGGCGTTCGCCGGGCTGTATCTGCTTTCCCTGGCCGGCGAGATGCACGGGGTTCCCTTCAATATCGGCGATGTTTTGAATATCTGCTGCGCCTTGGCCATAGCCTTTCATGTCTTGATCGTGGCCCGCTATGCGCCGGGCATGGATTCCTTTTGGCTGGCCTATATCCAGTTTGTGATCATAACCGCGTGCTGTTTTATCTGGGCGCTGTTCAGCGGCGGGGTGAGCCTTAGCTTTGATCCGGGGATATGGGCCGCCGTTGCCTTTCTGGGGCTTTTTTGCACGGTGGCCGCTTTTTGGACCCAGATATGGGCTCAAAAATTCATTCCGCCCACCCGGACGGCCATTATATTCGCCCTGGAGCCGGTCACCGCCGCGGTGGCGGGATTTGTCTGGCTGGATGAGCCCATCGGCCTTATTGGCGCTTTTGGCGGTGGGCTTATTGTGGCCGGTCTGCTGCTGGCTGAGTTCAAACCGCAAAAATGGGAGGGGATGAACTGAACGGCAGGCTTGCCGCTTTTGGTTTTCCCCCTTGTTTTAATAATACCTGATATAATTGCCAGGGAGCGGATGCCGTCATTTGAGGCGGGTTTCCCGTATTGACGCCAAAGCCATATGACACCGGGTTGACTGGGATATCGGCTCTGGAGTAAGCTCGGTTCTGATCTTTGGACCCATCGTTTTCAACGTCAGCTTGTTGAGATGAAAATGCAGGGCAAAGAAAAAGAGGCAAGTCAAGGTTTGGGGGAGAACGGGAACGGCGAGGAAACCCTCGATGAACTCCGGATGAGGTGGTTTGCGCCCGCACCCGAGGGCGACGGGACCCTTTTTGAAAAGACCCTGGAGACCCTGAAAACAGAATGCGTCAAGGGCAACCGGGCCCGTCCCTTGCAGATGGATCTCAGGGGAATCAGTCTGGTGGGCCGGGAGCTTACCGAACTGAATCTGTCGGGTTATGATTTTACGGGAGCTGACTTGAGCCGGGTGGACCTGAGCCGCTCCAACCTGACCCAGGCTGTATTGCACCAAGTCAACCTGCGCCGGGCCAAACTGAACGGGGCCGAGTTTTCCGGGGCCGATTTAAGTGAAAGCATCCTGAACGAGTGCGTTGCCGAACGCTGCGGGTTGGGTGCAACCAACCTGACCCGGGCCAGCCTGATCAGCGCCCGCATGCCTTATGCCAGCCTGAGCCGGGCCAATATGACCCATGCGGATTGCCGGGCCATTGATCTGTCCGGCGCCAGAATTAACGAGGCAGATCTGTCGGGCGCCAACTTCATCCGGGCGAATATGAAGCGGGCCGACCTTAAATCCTCCGATGTAAACGGCACCTCATTTGAGCTTAGCGACCTCAGCCAATCCAGGCTGTTGACCATCAAGAATTTCCGCAAAGCCAACTGGATCGGTGCGGACGTGCGGGGGATGGACATGCGGGGAGCCTATATGGTGCACCGGCATATCGCTGATGAAAACTATCTTTATGAATTCCGGGTCCGGAGCAAATACCACAACGTCCTGTACATCCTTTGGTGGCTGACCTCGGACTGCGGACGCAGCCTGCTGCGCTGGTCATTATGGGTTTTGGGCTTCACCGTTTTGTTCGGGTTTTTATATCAGCTGGTTGAGGTGGATTATGGAAAGCATGAAACCTTTTTCTCTCCCTTTTATTACAGCGTGGTCACCTTAAGCACTCTGGGATACGGGGACGCGGTGCCGGGGTCTCTGGCGGCGCAGATATTGGCGGTTTTGCAGGCGATTGTGGGTTATCTCGGACTGGGGGGGCTATTGAGCATCTTGTCCAACAAGATGGCCCGCAGAGCCGAATAGCAAAGTAGATACCCAGCCCCGTGGGCTGAATATGCGGAGGATGATCATTTTTTCCTTTTTCAAGAAAAGAAAAGTAAACCCCAAGGAAAAATTGCGGGAGGTCTTGAAGGGTTACAGATTGCCTTCTTTTCCGGCTGTAATCACTGAAGCCATGGAAAAGATCCGAGACCCCAACTCCTCCGCTTCGGACATCGCCCGCATAATAGCCCTTGACCCGGGAATCTCGGTGCGGGTGCTCAGCATGGCCAATTCCGCGGCCTTTTCACCCACCAAGCAGGTGGAGAACCTAAACCAGGCCGTGGCCCTGATCGGTCTGGCCCAGATGGAAACTCTGTTGCTTTCGGCCGTGGTCTCCGTCGCCGCCCCCAGAAAGGCCGCAAACGGCTATGTGCCGCCGCGCTTCTGGTTGGCCGCCGCCAGGCGGGGAATCCTGGCCCGGACCCTGGGTCCAGCGGTGCGCCGGGTGTTGAGTTACAGCGCTCAAGAGAGCGAGGTCTTTACGGCGGGGTTTTTGCAGGATATGGCCATTCCCTTTTTGGCCCAGGCCATGCCCGAGGATTATGGCAAGATCCTGGACCGCTGGCATGCCGAAGGCGGACGCCTTGATATATTGGAGCGCGAAGCCTTTGACTGGGATCATGCAGAGGTGGCCACCTGGATCTGCCATCATTGGCGGCTGCCCGAAAACATAGCTTCCGCCATAGGCGGGCACCACGATCCTCAAAATAAACTGTATTCCTGCCCCCCGCCGGTTGCCTTGGTTTCCCTGCTGCGGGAAGAGCCGGAACTGGCCGGGCTGGAGGATCTGCAAGACCTGGTGGTTGTCAAACTGGGCATCTCCCAGGATATGGCCATTGACCTGGTGAAATCCGGTCTGGACAAGGCTTCCGATCTGGCCAGGCTGATTGTGTAAGATTCAAATTGCAGATAAAAAATACGGACCGGGCGCTTTAACAGGCCCGGTCCGTTTGTCTCTATATGGTGCCCAAATAGCGGGATGCAACTAGTCCGGCGTTTCTACTTCTTGGGTTTCACCACCACATCACAATAACCCTTGCCGTCCCTGAGGCAATGCACCGCATGCTCGCAAACCAGGTCCGGATTGTATTCATCGAACTTGGCCTGATCCACCCAGCAATAGAGCGCCCCATCCTCCTCACAGCCCAGCTCGGTCCACACCTTGGCCAGGGGGCATCCGGTCACCCGGCTGGTCCGGGGATCGTCACTGACCCTTTCGGCGTTAAAGCCCAACCAGGGCAGGTCCTCCGAATAATTCTGCGGGGTGGGCTCCAGCCCGGCGGCGTCGGTGCGGGCCCGGGCGGCCGCGCCGATTTTGCGGCCGTAGCGGTCCACCACATCGTGGGCCAGAGCCCGGCCTTTTTCATCGCCCAGCTTTTCCCTTAGCACTTCAACCATGGTGGCATGATAAAAAGCCAGCCGCCGAAGAGCCAAAAGCACCTGTTCTTTGGCCGCACTTCTCCCTATGGTTTCTTCACTCATTATTTCTCCTATTATTTTGTAATTTCAGTCGAGTCCATAGTGAACTCTTGCATCATTTCATGTAATATTACCCCCGGCAGAGATTGCAAAACCTGCCCTTTCAAAACCTGCTTTCGGCAGTTTTATCTTAGCAAGGAAACAGCTCATGAAACCCGACTCCCAAGTTCATTTTTCAATCATCGGCCTGGGCAACCTCATGGAGGTCATCTGGCATTGCTTTAAAGAAAGCATGGGCGGTGATGATCTGGCCCAAAGGGCCAACTCCACCACGGCCGACCAGGATGACCTTGAGCGCAAGCGTGAAGTCTTCAAGATCCCGGTGCAGTTGGGGGGCAACCTGGACGCCCTCAAGGCCAACCGGCCCGACATCATTTTTTTTGCTCCGCCTCCAACCATAGCCCCCGGCGAGATAAACACCACCTTAAGAGACTATTTTTCCTGGGTGCGTGAGCGGGGCATGCCCATCCCTGAGATCTACGCCTTTCCGCCCATGCCGCTGGGCCAGTATTACCGCGACGTGCTGGGCCAGGATGTATTGGTCTGCAACATCATTCCCAACAACGTCTCCAAGGTGGCGGGCAAAGCGCTCAAGGACGAAGGCTACTATGTGGTCAGCTTCGCCAGCGATTGGCCCGCAGAGTCCAAAGAGCGCCTGAAGCGCATTTTCGCCAGCCAGGGGGCTTTTGTCGAGGCCCCGGTGGATAAATTGGTTCCCATGCTGGGCGGCACCTGCGTGTTCTTCAGCCTTTGGCAGGTGGTGCCGGTTCTGGCCGATATCCTAAACTCCAAAGGCCATGAAATCCACCATAACCTGATCGGCGAATATTTCAGGGCCCAATGCCAGAAGATCACCGGTTACGCCCCGGCCGAGTCCGCCCCGGCCGATCCGGAATGCGTCACCGGACCCCTGACCCAGCTGCTGGACGCTGTGATAATAGCCTGGCGCAACGGGGTGGAGCGCTTTTTTGAAGAGCTCCGATTTCCCGCCGATTCAACCAAGATTATCATGGTGCAGGGCTTTGATATCATCCTGCACACCTGCCAGAAAGAACCCCGCGAGGTTCTGGACGGCCATGCCATAGGCGCGGCCACCAAGGGCGGGGTGCTGGAAAAGGGCATCAACACCTTCCACGAGCTCACCAAACCGGTGCTGGTGCGGGGCGCGGACGCTTTGGCCTCCGACCTGCCCACAGGCTGGCGGGATGAGCTGGAAGCCAAGGTGCTGGAAACCGCCAGGATCGTGGGAGCCCATGCCCTCAAACTGGCAGGCTGACCCCTGGCTTTGCTGTTTTTTAACGGGCCCGGACTTGATATAAGCCTGGGCCCGTTTTGGGTTCGTTGCTTCAATAGCTTTTTAAAATCAATCAGCGGATACGTGGCCGCCCAGATAGGCGGCTGCCACCCGCTCTTCGGTCCTCAGTTTTTCCGCCGGGCCTTCCAACACCACCTTGCCCGTGTCCATGATATAGCCGTAATCCGCCACGCTCAAGGCGGCCCGGGCGTTCTGTTCCACCAAGAGGATAGCCATGCCCTGGCGTCTGATCTGGCAGATCATGTCGAATATCTGTTTGACCAGCATGGGCGCTAGGCCCAATGAGGGCTCGTCCATGAGGAGCAGCTTGGGCCTGCCCATGAGCGCCCTGGCGATGGTCAGCATCTGCTGCTCTCCGCCGGAAAGCGATCCTGCCTTCTGGCTTTTTCGCTCCTTCAGGATGGGGAACATTTCATAGACCGTCATCAGATCCTTTTTGAAATGCTCGCTGGGCTGGTGATAAGCCCCCATCTGCAGATTTTCCAACAGGGTCATATTAGCGAATATCTGGCGTCCTTCCGGGGCTTGGCCAATGCCCAGCGCCGTGGTCCTATAGGTGCGCTGGTTGGTTATTTCCTGGCCCGCGAAATATACCGATCCGCTGGCCACCCGGTACATGCCGCTGATGGCCCGCATCAAGGTGGTCTTGCCCACCCCGTTGGAGCCCAATACCGCAACTATGCTGTTCTCTTCCACCTTCACCGAGACCCCGAACAGGATCTGCTGAAGGCCCATCTTTACTTCCAGGTTATTGGCCTCTAGAAGCGGCATTCTTCGCCTCCCAGATAAGCCTCCAATACTTGGGGGTCCTTTTGAATAACTTCGGGCGCGTCGTCGGCTATCTTTTGGCCGCTGGCCAAAACCAATACCCGCTGGCAAATGCTCATGACCAGAGACATGTCGTGTTCCACCAGTATGATGGGCAAGCCTTCAGAGTGCAGACCGGCTATAAATTCGGCCAGTCTGCCGGTCTCCTGGTGATTCAGGCCGGCGGCGGGCTCATCCAGAATCAGGAGCTTTGGCTCCGTGGCCAGGGCCCGGCCGATTTCCAGCACCTTGCGGCGCCCATAGGACAGGTTGGCGGCCAGCTCTCCCGCTTTGTCGGTCAGCTGCACCCGCTCCAGTATATTCCAGGTCATCTCGCTGATGGATTTATCCGCCTTGCTCTGGCCGAAGCTGAGCAAGGTGTTTTTCAGGCTGTGTCCCTGCTTGCCGATGGCCCCCACGCTGACGTTGTCAAAAACCGTCATGTTGGGCATGATGCGCAGGTTCTGGAAGGTGCGTCCAATGCCCGCCTTGGCCACCATGAAGGGTTTGAGGCCGGTTATCTGCTGGCCCATGAAGCTGATCACGCCGTCATTGGGCGGATTGAACCCTGTGATGCAATTGAAAAAAGTGGTTTTGCCCGCACCGTTGGGTCCGATAAGCCCCACCAGCTCGCCGGAGTGCATTTCCAAAGAGACCTTGTCCACCGCTACCAGGCCGCCGAAGCGCCGGGTGACGTTTTCACATTTCAACATGGTGCCGTTATTGATACTCATTAGCGCCACCCCACCTTGTTACCGGTGCCGGGCCAGGCCGCACCCAGTTGCCGCCGTACAAAGTCTACCGCGGATATTTCTCCAAAAATGCCCTTGGGCAAAAAAAGTATGCTCAAGAACATGACCATGCCCACGGCCATTTGCCGCCAATCGCCGATATCCCTGGCCACCTCGGGCAAGAGGCTCAAAAGCAAGGAGCCGATGATAGCCCCGGGAACCGAGCCCAGGCCTCCAACCACCACCATGGCCAGCACCAGGATGGACTCACTGAACTTGAAATTGTCCGGGCTTATGTAGCCGGAGGTATGGGCCCACACCGCACCGGCTATGCCGGCAAAAAAGGTGCTGACCGCGAAAACCTGGATCTTCAGCTTGACCACGTTGATGCCCATGGCCTCCGCGCACTGGTCATCCTCGCGGCAGGAGCGCAGGGCGTTGCCATAATAGCTGTGGGTCAGCTTGTAGATCACATACACCGATATGGCTGTTATGACCGCGGTCATCATGTAAATGGCCAGGTTGCTTTCCATCTCCAGGCCAAAAAGATCCATGGGTAATACGCCGTCGATCCCCATGGGGCCGCGGGTGAAGCTCACCCAGTTCAAAAGGGTCACATAGATGATTTCGCCGATGGCCAGGGTGGCCACCGCGAAGTAGATGAAGACCAAGCGCATGGTGGGCAGGGCCACCGCTATGCCCGCAAGAGCCGCCACAATGCCCGAAACGGGCAGGGTGATCATGAAAGACAGCTGCAGTTTGGTGCTCAAGAGCGCGGCTGTATAGGCCCCGATGCCGTAAAACGCTCCGTGGCCCAGGGTCAATAGTCCGGTGGTGCCGGTGATGAAGTTCATGCTTACGGCCAGGATCACCCATATGAGGGCCGTTACGGCGATGGAGTAGAAATAGGTTGAGCCCAAGCTCTCCAGGATCAGGGGAATCACCACCAAGAGCGTGGCAAGGATTGCTGCAATAATAATTTTGTCCCGGCTCATTACACCCGCTCCCTTCCGGCTCCGAAGATGCCGCTGGGGAATAAGATCAGGGCTATGACCAAAAAGCTGTAGGCTATCAGATCCGCCCAGCCCGCACTGACAAAGTCAGTGGCGATAGATTCGCTGACTCCCAGGATAAGAGCGCAGACCACCGCGCCGGGAATGGAGGAAAGCCCGCCCATGACCATGGCCACAAAGGCCTTGATGCCGGGGGTGAACCCCATGCTGGGGAAGATGGCTCCATAGTACAGTCCCACCATCAGGCCGGCCGCACCGCCCAGCATGGAACCCACCACAAAGGTGGCGATGATGGTCTGGTCGGTGTTGATGCCCACGGCCTGGGCTCCCAGCGGATTGTTGCTGATGGCCCGGATGGCCAGCCCTATCTTGGTCCGGTAGAGCAGATACTGCAGGCTCAAGAGCATCACGATGGAACTGCCCAGGATGATGAACTGCCCGGAGCTGAAGGTCAGCGGCCCGATGGGTATGGAGGTGGTGAGCAGGTACTGCTGGGGGATGGACTGCATCTCCGCCCCGAAAATGTGCTGCAAGGCCTCTTTGATGATAATGGAGATGGCCAGGGAGCTCAAAAGGGTGGATTCACGCATGGCCTTGGATTTTATGCTGGCCTCGTCCGCAAACCGCCTGAATGGTTTAAAGGCTATGCGTTCCAAGGCGATGCCGGCCAATCCGCCCGCTACCAGAGCCAGCACGATAGCCAGCCAAAGCGGGGGATTAAGGGCTGTGATCATCACCAGGCCGATAAAGGCGCCAATGGTGTACATTTCACCGTGGGCGAAGTTCACCACGTTCAGCACACCGAAAATCAGGGTGAAGCCAATGGCGACCAGGGCATACACCATGCCCACGCTCAGCCCGTTCACCACTTGTTGTACGAAATATGCGTCAAACATCTTTAATCCCAGGGCGGGGCGGTTTACTGCCGCCCTCTGGTCCCAAATGTTTTGGGGGCGCTTTTATGAAAAGCTCACCTGATGCCGGCCTGCCGGGCTTTTGAAAAAAGCCGTCCTGCTTAAAAAAATAGGTGGAGCTTATTTTTTTGCGCCCCGCCGTAAAATGAAAGGCGCGGACGAATCATAATCAAAACCGGACGCAGGAGCTTAAGAGCCTGGCTCCCTTTAAATACGGGCTGTATTGGGAAGGGCTTTCGGAAAAAAAGCCCTTCCCAGATCAAAACGGTTTACTTGATCAGTTCGAACTTAACGTTCTTGACCTGCATGCGGGCCAGGCTCTTGACCGGCTCGCGGGTCACCGGGTCAAAGGTGGTTCCGCCGGTTACGCCTTTAAAGTCCTTGGTTTTGGCCAGCTCGTCACGCACGGCGGCGCGGGTCACATTGGGGTCCTTTTTGTAAGCCCGGACCACGGCGTCCAGCATGATGCCCACGGCGTCAAAGGCCTGGGCTGCGAACATGTTGGGGGACGCCCCATAGGCGGCCTTGTAGGTTTTGACGAACTTCTGCACGTGGGGCAGGGGGCTGGTGGGCATGAAGGTGGTGGAGAGATACAGGCCGTTGGCCGCATCGCCCGCCAGCTCCAGGGTCTTGGGGCTGTACAGCGAGGAGGTGGCGAAGATGGTGGACTTGATGCCCAGCTGCTGCACCTGCTGCATCAGCATGGCGCCTTCTTCATACATCATGCAGGCATAGATGACATCGGGATTCTTGCGGCTGATCTTGGTCAGGATTGCGCGGTAGTCCCGGGCTCCGGGATTGAAGTACTCCAGGGAGGTGACTGTGCCGCCGTTCGCCTTTACAGCCTTGTCAAAGTTTTCGGCGGCGCTGATGCCCCAGTCGTTCTGAATGGCGATGATGCCGAAAGTTTTGAACCCCAGCTCCTTGGCCCATTTGGCCACAAAGGGGCCTTCAAAGGCCTGGGTGGTGATGTTGCGGAACTGCCATTTGGAAACCTTCACGTAGTCCGGATGGCTGGCGGTCTGGCTGAGCTGAGGCATTTTGCCCTTGGCATAAACTCTGCCGGCGGCCATGGATACGGTGGAGGTGAAGTCTCCGATTACGCCCACGACGCTTTTGTCATCCAAAAACTTGGTGGCGATATTGCGGGCCTCTTTGGGGTCCGATTTGCTGTCCTCAAACTTGATCTCGACCTTGGCCGGGATCACGCCGGATTTGTTGAACTCGGCCAAACGCAGCTTGGCGGAATTGCGGAACACCTCTCCGTACTGGGCGTGTTCTCCGGTGAGCGGCAGGGTGTAACCCAGGCTGATGGTTTTTTCAGCCGCCGCCGCCCCGGCAAAGCCCATGCAGAACAGAGCCGCTGCCATCGCAATAATCATAAATCGCTTCATTATTTGCCTCCTCAAGGTTTGGCTGGTTTGGCGGGGTCAGCCGCCAAGTTATGGTTTGGTCCCAGCCTGTAAGGCTGTGGAACCGTTATCGATCCCGACTAATGCCTGATCGCCGAACGGACCCGCTTTATTTGCCCGGCTTGATATGCAGCCGGCAGCAGCCGCTCTGGCCCGGCTTCCAGGTGGTGGAGGAAAACTCGAATCCCGCGCCTCCGAAAAGCCCGCCGTCCACGGCGGCTGCGATGGCCAGGATTTTTTCCTTTTCCTCATCATCCAGCCCCATGTCCTCGTAAGCCTCTTTTAGAGGGCAGGAGTGGAACTGAATCACCAAATCCTCATGGTCGCACTTCACGATTTCGGGTGAAAACATGGAAGCGTTATCGGGCACCGAGCTCAAGAAGGCGTCCTTGAGGCCCTGCAAATCGCCCGGGGCATATTGGGCCAGATTGGCGGCGGCGTCTTTTCCTCCCTGTCTTATGCCTCTTTTCATGATGGCGGTGGCGCGTTCCTCGCCAAGCTCTTCGCGCAGCTCACAAAATATGCGGTAGTACATGCGGGCCCGCATCTTCATGGCCCCGACAACATCCTTGTTTGCTTTATCCTTGCAACATGACATGACTAGTTCCTTTACTGGTCTATATGTATGGGATTTGGGAACAAAACAAACCGGGTCCCTTTGAGTAGCGGTCCCGGCTGAGAGCTACAGCAGCTTATCTCTTAATTTGTCCGCGAAATAGCGTACATGGGCCTCGGTCTCTTCCGCGGCGCGTTTGGGGTCCCGCTCCCGGATGGCGTGCACAATGGCTGTGAGCTGGCGCACAACTTCGCGGGGCTCGATGGTGTCCACCAAAACCGAGTTCCACACCCTGGCGCAGCGGTACTGCAGATTGTCCAGAAAGCCTTCCAAGAGCGGATTGTCTGCCGCCCGCCAGATTACGGTGTGCAAGTTGCTCTCGGTGGCGATCATCTTGCACTGATTATAGTCCTGATTGGCTGCTTGCTTTGTGAGCTGCTCCAGCATCCCTTCCATTTCTTCCAAGAGCTGGGGGACAAGGTTTTTAGCCGCGGCTTCGGAGGCCAAGCCTTCCAGCTTCACCTTGATCTGCATGGCGCAGCGCAGTTCGTTCAAATCCAGTGAAGAGACATGAGTGCCAAAGCGGGGGATGACAGTGACCAGATCCAGATCTTCCAGCCTGCGGATGGCTTCGCGCAAAGGGGTGCGGCTGACGCTGAACTCCTCACAGAGCTCCTTTTCGTTCAAGGGCGTGCCGGGGGGATATTCCAAGCAAACGATACGGTCACGCAGAGTGATGAAGATATCCGTGTGCAAGGATTTTTTGTTTATTTTTATCGGGCTTTGAAATCTGGTCATAAATCATCCTTGTGATATTTAACATAAACATCACTGAAATATCATGTCAAGCATAAAAGAGATATCAAGGGCATAACCAGTGATAAATCGTTATTGTTAATTAATTATTCATAGTTAACTTGAAAGGCCGGGTGCCGTGATGCCCCGGTGGACGCCGTTTTATTTAGCCCTGCTAATGGGATGCTCAGGCGTTTAAGCCAGGCTTTGGCGAGAGCATGTCAGCCAGGGCCCGGCTAAGCTCTTCAGCCGTCTGCTCCAGGGATTTGGAGCCGGTTTCGATGATCAGGTCGGCCGCATCCAGGTACTTATGCCCGGAGCGCTCCCAGATTGCGTGGAGCTCCCGGGCCAAGCCACTGTGAGGGGTGACCCGGGGGCGCTGGGCGCTCTGCACCCTTTCTTGCAGCACCTCAAGCGGCGCTTCCAGAAACACAATGGGGCCGGTGCCCCTCAGCACATCCAGGTTCCATTGATAGCGCACCGTGCCGCCGCCCAAAGACAGCAGCAGCCCGCTTTGGCGGGCGGCGTCCCGGCAAATGCGGTATTCCATCTCCCGGAAAGGCAGCCAGCCCTCGGCCTTCACCAAATCGTGAAAGGAATAGCCCAAACGGCGGTCCACCTCCTGGTCCAGGTCCATGAACTTTAGGCCAAGTTCACGGGCCGCCATTTTGCCCAGGGTGGATTTGCCGCTGCCCATCAGGCCGCAAATGTATGCATTCATAGGCTTTTGCTCAGTCGATGATCTTCAATATACAGCAGGGATCGCCTTTGCCCAGGGTGGCGGAGAGCTCCATGGTCACCCCGTGGTAATCGGCGCGGCCCCGGTCGCCTTCCATGGCGATGTCGCAATAAAGGTCGACCTTCTCGGGCGGCAGGCCCAGCTCTTTCCAGGCCTCCACCAAGGCGCAGTGTTTCATCTGCTGGATGGCGTAGCCTTCTCCCACCTCAATGTCCGAATCGAACATGACCGCCGAGCCCTTGTCCTTGTGGCGCTGCACCCATTCTGCGGAGCTGAAGTCTTTCACATCCGTGGCGCCCTTCATGTGGCCGAACTCGAAGATGGCCTTGCGGCACAGCTCTTCAACCTGCTTTTCGGGCAGCACCTGGCTGAACTGTTTGTATAAAAGGGCGAACCAGATAGCCCGGTCCTTGATGGCGGCGCGGACTTTCTTGATCAACTCATCATTGTGCTCAGACATGGTTCATTTGCTCCAAATTCATGGTTAGACTGAAAATATGCTTATTAATTCATATAGATAAGTTAAATGCGTACATCTGCATCCGGTTTGGGCCACAGCCACTTATTTGCCAGCCCCGGTTCCGTTTGACAAGCCTATTTTGATTTATGAGGTTTTTTTGCAGGAGCAGACCCCGGTCTGAAAACCCCATCTCAGAAGGCGCGGGCCGCTAGGAAAACGGTTTTTTTGCGCAGCATAAGACAGTATATGAACGGTGAAAAACACACCCCGTCTGGAAAGCGGGCCGAGAAACGCTTATGCAGGAGGCCTGTTACAGTCCGACCCGGGCATAGGCTTCATAAAAGCGCCACCGGCCCAAAACCTCCCCTGCGGCCAGGCAGCAAAGAGCGGCCAAGGCCCAGAGCCAATCGGCCTCGCTGCTTATCATGGAGGTGAGGAACAGGGTCAGCCCCGCCAGGTCCAGGCCCATGCGCATGCTCAGCACCCGGCCCGGGGTGAATCGGGTGTCAGGCTGAAACTGCCAGGTTTGCTCTTCCGCATGTTTTTGCGCGGCCAGAGCATGTGGAACCGCGGCCAGTTTCAGAATCAGCCCCAGGACCAGGCCAAACCCGGCCGCGGTTAGTCCGACGCCGCCTTGATGGTCGAATATGGAAGTGACGGAGCTGAGCACCGCGCTGAATGCCCCGCCCAATAGAAGGGAGCTGCCCGCGAACTCCAAGGGAGTGGCCGGGGTGTTCCAGGTGGGTACGGTTCTGATGAGGTACACCTTGGTCATGGCCCAAACGGCGGCCACACCCAGGAGCAGGGCCAGGCATTCCAGGAGCCACAGGCCGCTTGATATCTCGAACAGGGCCATGAGGACCAAAAGAGCCGTCAGACCGCCAAAGCTCTGCACCAAGACCACCTCGCGGCTGAGCCATGAGACCGCAAAGTTGCGCAAGGCATTGTGGGCCAGATTTGGCCTGGACAAGTGAGCCAAGGCCGCATATAGGGCTCCTCCGGCCAGGATCAAGGCCATCAGCAGGGGCCATATGGGAGCGGGGCCGGATTCGGTGAACCAGCGCTGCAATACGCTGATCCAGACCAGGCCCGCCGCGCTCTGGCTGAGCAAGGTGAAGCAAACCAGGCTCCAGTTATGCATCTTTCACCTCCTCGGGATTGGCGATGCCTCCGGAACTGCTGCGCTCCGGCTTGGCCCGGGCGTGGGGTTCCAGGATGAAATTGGGCTCGGTGAGCCTTGGCGGGGGAAGCGGAGCCATAAGCTGATCCGGCCCGTGTTTGGCGGCAAGTTCGTCATACTCGCCATATTGCAAGGCTCGGGTTGGGCAGGCGGCTACGCAGGCCGGAGAATTGCCTGCTTCCAGCTCATCCAGGCAGAAATCGCACTTGGTCATGCAGCCCAAGGCTTCATCGTACTGGGGCGCGGAATAGGGGCAGGCCCATTCGCAGTAGCGGCAGCCTATGCACAGATCCTGGTTTACCCTCACGATTCCATTGGCATTTTGGTTCATGGCGGTGGTGGGGCAGGACTGCACGCAGATGGGATCTTGGCAGTGATTGCAGCTCACGGAGATGTAATAGGCGAATACGTTCTGGCCATAGGTTCCGTCCGGCATCCGGGTCCATTCCCCGCCGGAGAACTCAACCACCCTGCGCCAGCGCACCCCCAGGGGCAGGTTGTTTTTGTCTTTACAGGCCACCATGCAGGTTTTGCAGCCGGTGCAGGTCTGCACATCCAGGAAAAACGCGGGTCTTTTCAGCATCAGACCGCCTCCCCGGCTTTTTCCACCTGCACCAGGTTGGTGTGCTGGGGATTGCCCTTGGCCACCGGCGAGGGCCGCTGGCTGGTCAGTATGTTTATGCTGCCGTTCTGGTCCACTCCGTTTTCATCCGGCTGGTGCCAGGCTCCCTGGGGCAGGGACAGCACCCCGGGCATGATGCGGGCGGTTACCTTGGCCCTGACCAGGGTCTGGCCGAACCGGTTGAAGACCCGCACCAAATCCCCGTGCCCGATACCCCGCTCCCGCGCATCCAGGGTGTTGATCCACAGCATTTGCGGGGCTGCCTCAATGAGCCAGGGATTGTTGCCGTATGACGAATGGGTGCGCTGTTTATAGTGATGCCCCACGCACTGCAGGGGATAGGGGGAGTCCCCGCTGCCTTCCGGACTGCCCCAGGTGGGGTGATACTCCGGTAAAGCGCTGATCACATCCCCCTTGGGCAGCTCCCAGGTCCGGGCCATCTCCCAGAGCCGGGGCGAGAATATCTCGATCTTGCCCGATGGGGTGTTAAGGGGGTGTTTATTCGGGTCTTCGCGAAATTCCTTTAAGCCGACGCGGGGTTCATCCCCCCGGGTCCATTTGAATATCCCGGTTTTTACAGCTTCGGCGTAATCCTCGGGCAGATCGGGTTTGAGCTTGCGGCATTCATGGTACATGTGCTCCACCCATTCGTCGTGGCTGCGGCCCAGGGTGAATTCTTCGCCTTTGCCCATGCGCCGGGCCACCCCGGCGCAGATGTCGTAAATCCTGCGGCTTTCGCCCACGGGTTCTATGGCCTGCTGCCGCAGGATCAGTTCGCCCAGCTCCATGGCATAGCTTTGATAGCACAGGTCGCTTTCCTCAAGGGTGCTGGCGGCGGGAAGCAGGATATCGGCGAACTTGGCGCTGGCGGTCATTACGTTGTCAATGGCCACGATCATTTCGCATTTGTTTTCATTTCCCAATATGCGTTTGGTGCGGTTGAGGTCCGAATGCTGGTTGGCCATGATGTTGCTGGCAAAGCTCCACAAAAACTTGATGGGCACGCTTAGGCGCTCTTTACCCAACAGCCCGCTGTTCAGGGCGGTAAAGTTCTCATGATTTTCTATGGCCTTGGTCCACAAAAAGCAGGGGATGGAGGCCTTGACCGGGTTTTCGGGCTGGGGGATGCCGGGAAAGGCTATGCCGAAGGGACCCTCCCGGTCGCCGGTGTTACCCCCTTTGACGCCCACATTGCCGGTGAGTATGGGCAGCATGCAGATGGCCCGGGCGCTCTGTTCTCCGGCGGCGTGGCGCTGGGGGCCCCAGCCCTGGGCGATGTAGGCGGGCTTTGCGCCGCCGATCTCGCGGGCAAGCTGGGTGATGCGCCCGGCGGATATGCCGCAGATGGGTGCGGCCCAGCCGGGGGCCTTGGGCACTCCGTCCGGCCCGGCCCCGAGAATGTAATCCTTATAGCTGTGCCCGGAGGGGATGCCGTCGGGCATGGTGGCTTCATCATAGCCCATGCAATGGCTGGCCAGAAAATCCTTATCCACCATGTCTTCAGTGATAAGCACATGGGCCAGGGCGCTGACCAGGGCCGCGTCGGTGCCCGGGCGGATGGGAATCCATTCATCCGCGAATCCGGCGGCGGTGTCGGTGTGGCGGGGATCTATGACGATTATGCGCACCTGGCTTTGTTCCTTGGCCAGGACCAAGTCGCGGATGCTGCCCCCGCCGCTCATGCGGGTTTCCGCCGGGTTGTTTCCGAAGAACACCGCCAGTTTGCTGTTCACCAGATCGGTGATGTGGTTGCCGGTGTTATTTTCCCCATAGGTGTATTGCATGGCATGGGTTATCTGGGCGGTGCTGTAGGAATTATGCAGCCCCAGCCTGCCGCCCAGGATGTGCATCAAGCGGTCTATCTGATCCCGGCTGGAGACCACCCCGCCCAGGTTCCCGGTGCCATAGAGCCGGAATACAGCCTCATTGCCGTACTGTTCTATGATGCGGCCCAATTCCGAAGCCACCGTATCCAGGGCCTCATCCCAGGTAATGCGCTCGAAGCGCCCCTGGCCGCGTTTGCCGGTTCGTTTCATGGGGTGGAGCAGGCGCTCTTTGGAATACACCCACTCACGCAGACCCCGCCCCCTCAGGCAGGCCCGCACCTGGTGTGGACCGCCGGGCTCGTCGCCCGTATTGTCCGGCTCTATGCGCACCGCTTTGCCGTCTTTGACATACACCCGCAGCGGGCAGCGGCTTCCGCAATTCACGTTGCAGGACGACCAGACCACCTTGTCATAGGATTCTTGCATTGCACATCCTCAGCCCGGTATAAGATCAGGAGCCTTACAGGCCAGTATCTAACGTTTGCCGCCGTTCATCAAGGCCGATTGCCGGTGCCTTCTGAGCAGTATGGCCCCCAACGGAGCCAACAGGCCGCCCAAACCCAGCAGCATGAAGCTGGGGCCCCAGACCGTGGCCCGGGTGGGTTCCACTGGTCCATTATAATATTCCATTACCTGCCCGAAAATCATGGGCGATATTATGGTGACCCCGAAACCCACCACGGACTGAAGACCCAGGCAAAATCCCTGTACGCCCGGTTCAACCATTTCGGTCAGCCCGGCCTTGAATATGGCCGAGTCCGCTATCACCCAAAAGCCCACCCAGGCCGCCAGCACCGCCACCAAGGCCAGGGAGTGGCCGTACAAAAAGCCCAGGAATAATTCCACGGCCAAGGACATGCTTCCGGCCAGCATAATGGCGACAGTGCGCCCCATGCGGTCGGCCATCATGCCCCACAGCCATGAGGCCGGCGCGCCCAAAAGGATAATTCCGGCGGCCAGGCCGCTGCCCAAGAACGCGGCCTGGGCTTGGTCAAGGCCATGGGACAGGGCGCAGGCCACCAAAAACGGCCCCACCCAGCCCCAGAAGGCATACAGCTCCCACATATGCCCCACATAGCCGGTGGTGATAAGAAGCGCTCCCCCATAGCCTCCCCGGGGGGCGGGCATCACCTGGGGAGTTGTCGGGTTCTGACTGGCCGAAGCGGAAAAGGCGCTGGGCATCTGTTTATCCTGCACAAAGGCCAGCACTACAAAAGCGGCCAGGATGGCCGGCAGGCTGGTGGAGATCACCCCGGCCCGCCACCCGTACAGGCAGGCGATATACGAGGCCACCAGATATCCCCCGGCATATGAGGCCACCAAGGCGCCGGTGTAGGCCCCCAGGGCCTTACCCCGCTGGTTGGCCGGGAACCAGCGGGATAACAGAGCCATGCCGGGCACATAGATGGCCCCGGCGCATAAGCCGGTCAAAAGGCGCAGGACCATGATGCTGTACAGCCCCCCGGCCAGCCAGGCGAACAAGACCGCGAAAAACCCGGTCAGCAGGGTGGCCCAGAATACTATCCTTTTAAGGCTCACCTTGTCGGCCAGCCACCCGGTGAATCCCACCACGATCACATAACCCAGCTGAAAGGCCCCCAATATGAAGCCGGTGTCGGCGGAAGTCAGGCTGAATTCCTGGGCGATCTGTTTGAGCAGGGCGGAAAAGTTGTACCAGGGCATGTTGCCCAGGGTCATGGATACAATCATGGCCCATAGTACGGAGTTCTTACTGGCTGGTTTCATGCGGGCTCGGCCTTATGGATGCCTCGTAGGTCTGGTTCGGGTTTGGGGGCGCAATCATACTCGCCCCGGCAAGAAGCGCAGTTTCTAATAGTGCATGGCGGAACAGGCGGGCGGCGTCATTCAGGCTCGCGCCACAGCTCCAGCAAGGTGAAGTCGTCATTGGGCTCCGCGCCGGCGTACCAGGTTTGCGCCAGTTCAGTGAGGCAGGGAGCCCGGGGCGGGGCGGGTTCCTGCCGCAGGCGCTCGGAGACCCTTTCCAGCCCAATGATTTCTTTGTCCGGGTTTTCCGCTTCATGCAGGCCGTCGCTGTAGATCACAAACGAATCACCCGGCATGAGGGTCAGCCCGGCGGTGCTGAATTCGGCCTCATCAATCACCCCCAGGGTGAGCCCTTCGGTGGACGGCACCTCGCGCAGTTTTTGCTCATGCATCCAAATGGGGTCGGGATGCCCCGCCCTGGCCCAGGTCACCTGCCCGCTTGCCGGATCATAACTGCCCAGAAGCATGGTTACAAAATGGCCCTCGCCGGACAAAAGCTCAAACATGGCCGCGTTGATGCGTGACATAAGCTCTCCGGGCTCCCGGCAATAAAGCACCTCGGCCCGCACCCGGAAAGAAAGCGCGGCGGTGAGCAATGCCGCCGAGATGCCCTTGCCGGATACGTCGGCCACATAAAACAGCCAGTTTCCATCCTCGGTGGGAATCAGATCATAGATGTCCCCGCCCACAAAGCCGGCCGGGCGGCACATGACCCAGCAATGGCTTCCCAGGCGGCTTTTAAGGGGCTGGGGCCAGAACAGGCGCTGTATGCTGGCCGCGGATTCCATTTCCACTTGCATGCGCTCGGCCTGCACCCTTTTTTCCAAAAGCTGGTTGCGCACCAGGGCCATGGAGGCCAGGTTGGCAAAGCTTGTCATGATGTCCAGGTCATCCAGGTCGAAGCTCTGACGCTGCTTGGCATTCAACACCGTGATTACGCCCAAAAGCTCCGGGCCGTTGTGCAGGGGCACCGTCATCAGGGTGCGGGTTGTGTATCCGGTGGATTTATCCATGCTGGAGTTGAAACGGGGATCATTCTGGGCGTCCTCGATCAAAACGGGCTCCAGGTTTTCCGCGGCCCAGCCCGCCAGGCCTTGCCCCAACTTGAGCTCACCGGCCTTGTGCAACAGATCCAGGGCCTTGTCGCCCAGGATCTCATCCTCGACCCAGGCAAAACGCAGGGTTTGGCTTTCGGGCTGATAAATCATCAAGGAGGCTGCGCAGGCGTCGGTCACTTGCCGGGCTATCTTCAAAAGGCGCGGAAACAGTTCGGTGACCGACTCCACTTCGCCCAGCATGAGGCTGGCGTCAATCAAGTGCTTCAAGCGCAAGGCCATTTGCGCATCGGGTGGATTGCTGCGGCTCACGGTTCTTCCCTCATCAGGCTGTGGAAAACGGTATTCGGTTACGGGCCCCGGTCTGGTGATCCCTGGCTATTTTACGACCAGCACCGGACAATCCACCTGGTGCAGCACCTTGTGGGTCACGCTGCCCAATACCAAGCCTTCCAAATCGCTGAGCCCCCGGCTGCCCATGACTATAAGGTCGGCGTCAAGCTGTTCAGCCAGATTCGGGAGCACCTTTCCGGCCGGTCCCTCCAGGATATGCTCTTCGAAATCGACTTCTTTTTCATCTAAAAAATCACGAAAGGGGGCCATCAGGGTTTCGGATGCGGTGATTATCTTGGTAACCGCATCCTGAAAATAGGGCTCGCCCAATAAATTGGGAAAGGACTGGTGGCAGTGCACCAGAATCAGGCTTGCTCCATAAGTCCTGGCCAGACCGGCGGCATACTCCGCCGCGCGCTGGGAATGGCTGGACCCGTCCACCGGCAACAAAATTCGATTGGGCTGCATGGCTGACCTCCCTCCCGCAGGCAGGGCCTGCAATATTAAGGCTTAAAAAACGATCAACTTTCTTATAATTGATTGTAAAGCCTTTTGTCGGGAATTTACAGAGGCCTGCCCGGTTTTATAACAGGGTCAGCTCCCAGTTGAATTGGCTGGACCTTTTGGCCATGGGCATGGTTTTGGGCGGTTCATCCCGCATGAGCACGAATAAACTGTACCCCGCTTCCATCAGGCTGTCTTTGTGCTTGCGGATATCCAGCGGCCAGCCGGGGAATATCCAGGTGTTCTGGCCCTGTTTGCGGGCCCAGAAAGCTTCTCCCTTGGGAGAGGTGAAGGCCTCGCCGGGCCGCACCCCGCTAAGGGGCAGCCGTGAAAGCCCCATGGGCCAATAGCCATAGAGCACCACGCCCAGGGGCATGGGGCTCTGCCGGGGCAGGCTCAGCATATCCTTGCCCGAAAGCTCCGGTGATACGATGGCCCCTTTTATGCCCATCTCAAGATAAACCGTCAGCTCAGCCGGGTTGGACGGATTGCAGAAAGGCCCCGCAATGAGTTCGGCTTCATGGCCTTTGAAGAATTCGGCCTGCCAGGGTGAACCCAATACGAACTGCTGCCCGCCTTTTCTGAGGGTCTGGCCGATGAGCCTGGACCATTGTTCTTCTTCGTTGGGCCAGATCACCGGGGGAAGCCACCAGGACACCCGGGGCGCCCGCCCCTTTGGCGTGGCCTTGAGGCTGCGCGGCCCCAGCCAGAGACCGGCCATGTCGCCCCGCATGGCTCCGCCCTTTCCCTGGGGAAGGGTTCGGGCCAGGGTGATGGTCATGGGCCGGGGCTTGTAGGCCGGAGGCATAAGGTTCGGGGTGAAGTCCACCGCCTCCTGATCAGCCGCAGGGCAGGCCTCCAGGGCTTTTTGCCATTCATCCAGGATGCCGGTCAGCTCGGAGCTTTTGCGGTCGATCAAAAACACCGCCGTGCCGGGCTTGGGGCTCTTTTTAGGAGGCGTGTGCAGGGGGTGGCTGCCGCCCTTTTTCACGGGCTTATTTACTTTGCTGGTGAAATGCCAGGGCTCATCCTCATAGCCCACCCGCAATAAATCGCCCGGCATGAGGTCAAAGCGCGGCTTCAGGCTGAATCCGGGCCTGGCCCCGGGATGCTGGGTCACCTTGCCCGCGAACATGCCCGAGCCGGTTTCCGTACCGGGCTCGGTGGGATCATAGGGTCTTTGGGGCAGGATGATTGATTTGGTGCGGGGGCGGCCAAGCGCCATGACCAAAAGCTCCTCGGCTTCCTTTTTGGCCTGGGCGTCACCGGGATGATCCGCCAAAAGCCGGTAGGCTCCGGCCACATGATACACATAGTGCGGGCCTTTTTTGCGGCCTTCAATCTTCCATGAAACCAGCCTGGGAATGGTCATCAGGACTTTGGTCAGCACATCAATCGAAAGATCCTGGCAGGAGAAAAAGCGCCCGCTGCGCCCGCGCTGCTTGTACACCCGGCGGCAGGGCTGCACACAGCGCCCCCTTAAGCCGGATTTGCCGCCCATGTAGCTTGACCAGTAGCAGCGCCCGGACACGCAGTAACACAGGGCGCCGTGTACGAAAATCTCCAGGTTCAGGCCCTCCGGGCAGGTTTCGCAGCAGGCCCGCAGCTCATCCAGGTTCAGTTCGCGGGGCAGAATCACCCGGTCCGCACCCAGACTGCGGGCGGATTTGAAAGCCTGGGAATGGGTGATATTGGCCAGGGTGGACAGGTGCAGCTCCCCGCTAAAGCCCACCTGCCGGGCCATCAGGAGGGCCCCCGGGTCCTGCATTATCAAGGCGTCGGGGTGGACATCCCGCTCCAGCTTGGCCATCAGCTTGCCGGCCGAAGCCGGGTCGCCGGGTTTCAGGAAGGTGTTGACGGCCACAAAGACCTTGCGGCCCTCGCGGTGGGCCAGTTCGGTCAGCTGGGACAGTTCGCGCATGGAAAAATTTTCGGCCTGCATACGGGCCGAAAAATGCTTGAGCCCCAGATACACCGCATCAGCTCCGGCCGCAAAAGCGGCCAGGGCACATTGCATATCGCCCGCCGGGGCCAGAATTTCCGGTTTAAAGTCCATAATCATTCCGCTGCCTGGCCCAGTGGGTTAAACTCCGAATCCGGCCACAGTGAAGGTGCCGGAGCGGGAATCCTTTTGCAGGCTGATTAGATGATGTTTTTCAGCATCCAAAAGAAGCTGGGAAAAAGAGTTATAGCCATGATAGGACTCGTCAAAGGAAGGCTTCACCCGCTTCATGGTGTCCTTGACCATGGATGAATATATGATCTCTTTGTTCTCCCTCATCAGGGCCGCGATGGCTCGCAACAGCAGCTCGAAGGCCTCCCGTTTGTCCTTGGGCAGGCTTTTGGGCAGCCTGGGCGGGGTGGAATGCTGGCGTTCCAGATCCTCATAAAACAAGAACTCGTCGCAGTTGTCCCGCAACAGAACGCTGGTGGAATCCTTCATGCCCACCCCGATCACCATTTTGCCGTTTTCCTTCAGTTTGCTGACCAGGGGTGAAAAATCGCTGTCTCCGCTGGCCACCACAAAGGTGAGCACATGGCTTTTGGAATAGCACAGGTCCATGGCGTCCACGGCCAAACGGATGTCCGCCGAGTTTTTGCCGGTTTGGCTGCGCTTGGGAATTTCGATCAGGTCTATGGCCAGTTCGTGCAGGGCCTGTTTGAACTTGGAATAGCGGCTCCAGTCGGCATAGGCCTTTTTAACGACCACTTTTCCCTTTTCCACCAGGCGCTCCAAGATGATATTCATGTTGAAACTGCGGCCTTGTTGGATGCCCAGGGCCAGGTTTTCAAAATCAATGAACAGGGCCAGGTTGTTGTCTTGGGTTTCCATTAAATCTCCTTGGCTGGCTGCTGGTTGTGAGGGCAGCCATAAATAATCACATCAGGCCTGATCCAAAGAAACGTTCAGGCCCTTTTATTTTATACCTTCAAACGAAAAAAATGTTTCACAACCGGTCGTTGGGCTGTATGTACACATTTTGTGTAACAAGCTTTGATTGATACTAAAATATCATGGAACCACCGGCCTACGTTACCATAGGGTGAATCTGCCGCCAAGGGCCGGTTAGCCACTTGCAAACCGGACTTAGGGAAGACAGAATGAACAAATGGACTTTTTGCGCCTGGTTTTACGTCTAATTTAACTGGAAGGATATAGATAGTGCTGCCCACATACAGTTTTCAGGTGAAGCCAAAACTGCCCCAAGAACTGGAAGCCTTGCGGGATCTGGCCTCTAACCTCTGGTTTACATGGACTCCCGAAGCGGTGGATCTTTTCCAGCGCATCGACGGCCAGCTTTGGGCCGAGGTGGGGAGCAACCCTTCCGCGCTTTTGAATCAGGTGAGTCAGGAGCGCCTGGAAGTTTTGGCCGGAGACGGAGGTTTTCTGGCTCAGCTTGACCGGGTGTCCGGCATGCTGAGCACTTACTTGGAGGCCAAAGGCTGTCCTTTTTTGGGAAAACGCACTCCAAATGATTTCCAGATAGCTTATTTTTCTGCTGAATACGGCATAGCCGAGTGCCTGCCCATTTATTCCGGCGGCCTAGGCATGCTCAGCGGGGACCATTTAAAAAGCGCATCAGACCTGAACCTGCCCTTGATCGGTGTGGGTCTGGCCTATGGGGAGGGTTATTTCAAGCAATATCTCAATCCCGACGGTTGGCAGCAGGAGGAATACACCCAAAATGACTTCTGGAACATGCCCATGGCCCTGGTGCACGGTGCGGACGGCCGGGAATTGCGCATCTCGGTGGACATCGAGGGCCAGGAGCTTTGGGCCCGCATCTGGAAGGTCTCGGTGGGCCGGGTGTCCTTGTACCTCATGGACGCCAATATCGAGCCGAATCCGCCTGAGCTCAGGTCCATCACCTATCAGCTCTATGGCGGGGACCGTGAGATGCGCATACGCCAGGAGATCCTTTTGGGCATCGGCGGGGTCAGGCTTCTGAGAGCCTTGAATATCAAGCCCAACGTGGTGCACATGAATGAAGGCCATTCGGCCTTTGCCGGGCTGGAGCTGATCCGCCAGCTGCGCGAGGAACAAGGGCTGAATTTCGATCAGGCCATGGAGGTGGTGAAGGCCATCAACTGCTTTACCACCCACACTCCGGTGCCGGCGGGCAACGACTACTTTGAGCCCCAACTGGTGCAGCGCTACTTCGGGCGCTACGTAGAGAGCCTGGGCATAAGCCTGCCGGTGCTCCTGGGCTTTGGGCGCATTCATCCGCGTGATCAAAATGAGCAATTCTGCATGACCGTCCTGGCCCTGCGCATGAGCGCGTTCAACAACGGAGTAAGCCGGCTTCACGGCCGGGTGAGCCGCGGCATGTGGAAAGAGGTCTGGCCCAGGTTCCCGGTGGAGGACGTGCCCATTACCGGCATCACCAACGGGGTGCACATCCCCACCTATATTTCCCAGGACATGGCGTCTTTGTATTACCGCTATCTGGGTCCGGCCTGGAACGAGGAATATGATTCCCAGGCGGTGTGGTCCAAGGTGGAAACCATTCCCGACGCCGAACTGTGGCGGGTGCATTCCCAATGCCGGGCTCAAACCGTGGCCATTGTGCGTCTGCGCATGCAAAGGCAGCTTGCCCGGCGCGGGGCCAGTTTCGAGCGTTTGCACCATGCCGCGGAGGTGCTGAACACCGAGGCTCTGACCATTGCTTTTGCCCGCCGTTTCGCTACCTATAAGCGGGCTCTTTTATTGCTCAGCGATCCGGATCGGCTGGCCAGGCTGCTCAATGACCCCAAACGCCCGGTGCAGATAATCTATGCTGGCAAGGCCCACCCCATGGACAACGACGGCAAGGAGTTCATCCGCCGGGTTGTGGCGCTTTCCGAAGATCCCCGTTTCAAGAACAAGCTGGTTTTTATAGAAAACTATGACATCAATGTGGCCCGCAACCTGGTGCAGGGTGCGGACGTGTGGCTTAATACCCCGCGCCGCCCCCTGGAAGCCTGCGGCACCAGCGGCATGAAGGCCGCCGCCAACGGCTGCTTGAACCTCAGCGTGCTGGACGGCTGGTGGGATGAAGGCTATGAGCCCGGTTTGGGCTGGGCCATCGGTTCGGGCGAGGAGTACGAAGACGAAGCCTTGCAGGACAGCATTGAGGCCAACGCCCTGTACCGGCTTTTGGAAGACGAGGTGGTGCCGCTGTTTTTCGAGCGCGGGGACAACAGCCTGCCCCGCCACTGGATCAAACACATGAAGCAGTGCCTGGCCAAGGTGTGCCCGGTTTTCAACACTCACCGCATGCTGGAGGATTACGCGGAAGAGGCTTATGTGCCCGCGGCCTTGCGCTATAACGCCCTGAAAGTGGACGGCTTTGCGCCCGCCAAGGGTCTGGGCGACTGGGTGCGCAAGATCATGGAGCACTGGGGCCAGGTGGAGGTCCTGCAGGTAGATTGCTCAAAGGAAGGCCCGCTGACCTGGGATGATGAGATAGAGGTGCGGGCCAAGGTGCGCCTGGGGGGATTGAGCCCGGATGAAGTGGCCTGCGAGGTGTATTTCGGCCCCCTGGCCGCCGATGGCGGGTATAAAGCCCGGCATACCCAGGTCATGCAGGCGGGGCAGGGCGATAACGGGGTGTTTGATTTCAGCAGCATGGTGAAAGCCCAATTCACCGGACGCATGGGGGTGAATGTGCGGGTGGTGCCCCATCACGAGCACTTAAGCTCCAAGCACGGACTGCGGCTGGTGGTCTGGGGGTAAGGGCGTACAGGCCGCCGAAAATACGCCGGAAGCAATGGCTGTTCCCGGCCGCGGTGCGCCGGTCTTGGGGGGCATGGGGAAATATGGGGTGCGTCCTCTTTTTCTTCCCTGCCTCCGGTTTGCTTTTCCCCGGGCTTGCGGGCCGTTATCTGCCCTTGTAGTATTCGGGCAGATGAGGTGTGCGCGGGGTGTTCAGGGAGGGCCGGTTGGCGGTGGCGTTAAGCTGTTGCCAGTTGGGGCTGAGCACATAGGTGATTTTCCCGTCGCGCTCCGGGCCGGGGGCCAAAAAGCCCTGCTCCAGCCATTGGGCCACCAGGTCCGCGCCCTCTTGAGGCATGAGTCCCAGAACCCGGGATATCTCATCAGTGGTTTGGGATTCGTTTTCGTTATACATGGGCAGGACGCGCTTTTGCTGCTTGGTGAGCCGCCGTCTTGCGGTTGCCGCCTGTCTGTCGCGCATCTCCTGCTCAAGTTCGGCCTGGCCGGGCAGGCCGTCCTGCAGGTAGCGGTCCACCTCAGCCATGAAGGCCAGAAGGGTCCAGTCGCCCAAAAGGCCGTTTTCTTTAAGGCGTCCGGCCTTCATGGTGTCCATGAACTGCTCCCACAAAAGGGCGGTTTTGGGCGATACTTCCAGTTGGATGACGGGCATTTGGCTCCTCCAGCTCTCTATCTTTGTGACTTTTGTAATACCAGCGGGGGGTGATATTTACCAGCCGCTTTGGAGCCTGTTTGATGCGGATTGAGCAAACCGTGATTTGGCTTATAGGGGATGAAGCCGCCGAGGCGGACTGCCGGGCGCTTAAAGACAACCTGGCACCGGCGGCCCGGGTCCTTATCCTGGGCACGGGCAAGGCGGAATTCGCCGATTTGAACCTGGGGCCGGATGGCGGACTGAACAGCGCTTTGAAGACCTGTCCTGACGAGTTCAAGCCGGGAGCTTGCTTGAATTTATTGGATAATCCACCCTTGGGCCTGGACTGCCTGCCCTGTCCGGTGCTGGGTTACCGGGACGCCCCGGGCTTTGAGGGCTCCATTAATGGCTCCGCCCGCGAGGCCGCCAATATGCTGCTGGATGCTGCAAACCGCGGCTACACGCCCAAATGGATTTCCCATATGCAGATCAACCTGCCCTTGAAAGATCTTTTGGGCAAATACCGTCATATAGTGGAAAATACACTGGTCAACCTGGAGGTGGGGTTTGACGGGCCCACCCTGGACCGGCTCTCCCGGGATGATCTGGAAGAGGCAAAGGCTCTGCTGTCCGGACGCAGGCTGACCTCACATTTGCCCTTTATAGACCTGAGGCCGGCCAGCGTGGACGCCCGGGTGGGGCGGGTGGCCATGCAGCGTCTGAACCAGGCGGCCGATATGGCCATGGAATTAGGTGCAAGACAAGCCGTGATGCATATGGGTTATGACCACCGTCTGCACCGGGACTTGGCCGGTTTCGCGGAACGCATGGCCAAAAATCTGCAACCCTTGCTGCGCAAGATGCAGGAAAACGGCTGCCGCCTGGCCCTGGAGAATGTCTGGGAGCCCGGCCCCGAGCCATTGCTGGCGGTTCTGAAAACCCTGGGCGATGAACCCGGCCTGGGCATCTGCCTGGACCTGGGCCACGTGTACGGCTTCAGCCAAACCCCGCTGAGCGGCTGGTGGCCGGCCGTGGCGCCCCATGTGATAGAGTTGCATTTGCATGACAACGATGGTTTGGATGACCTGCATTGGCCCATTGGATGGGGGAAAGTTGACTGGCAAATGCTGTATGATGGTATCAAGGGGTTGGATACACAGCCGGTCTTCACCTTGGAGCCCCACAATGAACCCCACCTTTGGGCCTCATTCAGGGGACTGGAAAGGGTCTGGGGGCCGCCGGAGGAGTTGATCAGGCCTTGAAAGACCGGATGCTGCCCATAGCCATGACCGTGCTGGCCGCCCTGGGCCTTTTGGGCATGGGATATTTATACGGCTCAGAGAAATATGAGCAGCAGCTGGATAGCTGCCGCCGCCTGGCCAAGCAGCAGACCGACCGGGCCAACCGGCTGACCGCCTTGAACCGGCAATTGGAAAACCGGGTTGCCAGGCTGCACCAGTCCCAAAAAGTCAGCGACAACAAATCCACAAAGGAAGAGACTCAGCCCCCGGCCCAGGCCAATAAACGCACCATGACCTTGCACCGCGGCCGGGCGGTGATCATTGAAGACGGAAAACTGATCCTGGCCTTGGAGCAGGTGTCCAATAATCCCAAGCGGGTGGCCATAAAGGTGAAAAATCTCGCCGGAAAATCCCAAACCGTGGTCTTGGGGGCCGGCTCCAGTGTGGGAATTAAACTTGGGGGGCAAGTGGTGAGGCTGGTGGTTAAGGAGATTCACGCCTCATCAGCCACAGTACAGCTGTTGGGCCTATAAGTCGACCGGACGCTTGCCGCCGCCTTGGGGCCATGACAGGGCTGTGAAATGATAAACCTATCCGCCCCGGCATTTCAGCCGGAGTCAGGCGCCTAAAGCTGATCAGCAAACCGGCTTTTACTTCGGATGACTAAAAATAGCCCGGACGGATGGCGCTAGTTTTGCCGTCATCCATTTCACCCGCATCCTAAACAGCCTTGGATTCGGCCTGGGGCTGGCTGTAGGTTTGGCCCTGAATACGGTACTTGAGCACCCTGGAAGGCCGGAAGGTAACAACCTTGCGGGCGGGCAGCATCAGAGGCTCACCGGTTTGAGGGTTACGCCCGCGGCGTTCCGATTTGGCCCGAGCCGACCATTTACCAAAGCCGCTGATCAGCACCTCCTGCCTGGAGGCGAGCGCATCTTTGATAAGCTCCAGCGTCATCTCCACAGCATGGGCGGCTTCGCTCTTGGTCAACTGGCCTTGGGCATACACCCGACTGATTATGTCGGCCTTGGTCAAGGTCATGCCTAACACTCCCAACTATGATTATGATTACCCGCACTGCATTTAATACTATGCCGCTTGACCGGGTAACGTCAACCTTACAAATCCGTTTTTGGCAGAAAAAACCGCAAGTAGGGTGCTTTGACCCGTTTTTGGACCGCCGGAATAGCCGAGAAACCTTCCCGGTGCATCCAGCGTTCCATACTTGCAGGCCGTAAAGCTTTTCCAAAACCCAATGCGGGGCGGTGGATAGGAGGATGATTTGGGCAAATCCGTTGCAGTTATCAAGGGTTATAAGCAGCCGATATAGGCTCCGGCTGATCAGCCGGAGCTTTTTCCGATTTGTGTTGTAAGCTGCAAAGTGCTATAAAAGCCGAAGTGCGTATCCACACGATGTTGACTGAATACGCTTTTAGCCCGGTACAGGCTGCATACTGCGGGGAAATAGTAAGCTGAAAAGGGGGAGGCAGTTTGAAGTCTCTTGGCCGTCACCTAATATTGGAACTTTATGACTGCCCGGCGGATTTGTTGGATGACCCCGATAGGGTGGCCCATGCCTTGACCCAGGCGGTGCATGATTCAGGCGCTACCTTGGTGCATCCGTTTTTTCACCAGTTCGCCCCCCAGGGAGTCAGCGGCATCATAGTGATCAGCGAATCCCATTTTTCGGTCCATACCTGGCCGGAATTCGGTTATGCCGCAGCGGACGTGTTCACTTGCGGCGATGTAATAGATCTGGATGCCGCAGCCAATACCCTCAGAACCCTGCTCCAAGCCGGTTCCATCCAAAAAATGGTCCTTACCCGGGGATGCCTGGATTTGCCCGAGCATATGATTTGCCACAAGCCTAATCCGCAAGAGCCCCCCCAATAGGTGTAGTGCCGGGGCCGTCCATGCAATGATTGCTCGTGATCACTGGTTCTTGGGATCATGCCGGGCTTGGAGGCGCTCATTTTCCGAGCTGGCCAGGCTATGCCGAAATACATATATCCCGGGCGGCTGTACCGGTCGGACGGCCCGAGTTTCTGGTTGACGGCTTTGTCTTTTCCCGCCCAAAATAGAGAATTGCCCAAAAACAAGTTTTATTGTATGAATAGCGATTATTAGTAATAATCACTGATGACAAACTACACGCCTATCCGGCGGGGAGCCTAAATGATGAATCAAGCTGCCAGTGTGGATGAAATTCTGGATTTTGCCATTGCCCGGGAGCAGGAAGCTCAAGAGTTCTACACTAAACTGTCCGAAACCAGCGCCAATAAACACGCCGCCAAACTGTTCAAGGAATTTGCCGCCATGGAGCAGGGCCACGCGGCCAAACTGAAAGCCGTTAAGGAGGGCAAGAAACTGGTGTCATCGGCAACCAAGGTTGCGGACCTTAAATTGGCTGAATACATTGTGCCGGTTAAAGCGGATGCAAACCTGGACTATCAAGGGACCCTGGACTTGGCCATGCAGCGCGAGAAGGCTGCATTCAGGCTTTACTGTGATTTGGCCGATAACACGGAAGATGCCCAGTTAAAGGACATGTTCGCGGCCTTGGCTAACGAAGAGGCCCAGCATAAGCTTAAAATCGAAATCGAGTACGACGAGTACGTGCTGACCGAGAATTAGTCTGAATCCCCTGCCGGGATTTCGCAGGGCCGGTGTCAGGCCGGTTCAGACAAGCAAAACCGGACCCGGGCGTTAATTGCGCCAAGGTCCGGTTTTTACTTTTGGTCTGGAATTATGAACCTGTCAGATATATTTCGTGAAGATTTGAATTTGGCCCGCAGCGTACTAAGCATTTTCATGCAGCCTAATCAGCACTGCCCGCCTGCCATATAATATCCCCTGAAAGATGCTTCAATGAGCGCCGAAGCGCTGCTGATGAAAAAATCGCTGCTGGGCAATAGTGCGTGGATCATAAGGTCACGGCCACTGGTTAGTCCACTCCTCAGCCCTGCGGGGTAAGCAGGATTTTCAGGCCTTGCTGGTTCTGGTGCAGCTCTATGGCCTTGTTAAACTCCCTGAGGGGCAGTACATGGCTGATCAGGGCTTCGGTGTCGAGCCTGCCCGATGCAATAAGCTCCATGGCACGGGGGCAGGCACCGGCCGAGAGCACCGTGCCTTGTATGGTGTATTCCTCGCGGTAGATGTCAAAGGGGTTGAACTCCACCTTGGCGTCGGGTTTGTTGACCCCGAAAAGCAGCAGGGTGCCGCCTCGGCGCAGCATGTGGATACCCTGCTCAACCGTGACCGGCAGGCCGGCGCATTCGATAGCCAGGTCCACTCCACCGCCGCTAAGCTCCCGCACCGCCTGAACGGCGTCCTGTTCCAGGGGATCTATGACGGCATGGGCCCCCAGCTTGAGGGCGGTGTCCCGGCGGAATTTCTGGGGTTCGGATACGATCACCTGGCTGGCTCCCGATAGAAGCGCAAGCTGCATCAGAATCAGGCCGATGGCTCCACCGCCCAGTATGGCTATTTTTTGCCCTGGCTTGATGCCTGCCTGGTCAATGCCGTGCACACAGCAGCTCACCGGCTCCAACAGGGCGGCCTGCTTGATGGGCAGCCCGGGGGGCACCAGATAGACCTGGCTTTGGTCCACGCAGGTCAGTTCGGCAAAACCGCCGCGTTTATAATGGTACATGCCCAACCGGTCATAACACAGATGGTGACGCTGGCTGCGGCAATACTCGCACACCCCGCAGCATAGCCCCGGGTCCAGGGCCACTTGATCGCCGGGCTTGAAAGCCTTTACTTCCCGGCCCACCTCGCGCACCGTGCCGGACACCTCATGCCCCGGGCTGTGATTGGGCTTAAGCTCCCAGGTGCCGTGGTACATATGGATATCCGTGCCGCACACCCCGCAGTAGGCGACCTCCACCAAAACGTCCTTGGGTCCCACCTCGGGTTCGGGGCAATCCTCATATCTGAAGTCGTGGTTTCCGTGAGATACAATGGCTTTCATGTTCCGCTCCCCGGACTCATGGTTTGGATCTGAATGGGCAGGCAGCCCGGCTTGAGCCGGACCAGACTATATAATACTCTGAGTGCTATACGGGTGAGTGCACTATTTCGGAATGTTCTGAAAAAGCTTCATGCCTTTTTCCGCAGAAGATCCAGTATGTCTTGCCGGGATTGATCCAGATCAGGGGCCGGTCTGCGCTCCGGGGGGTCCTCAAAGCATGACATTTTGATGGGATTTCCGGCCATGCGCACTTTGCCCGCCGTGGGGTCCAGGGCTTCAACCAGCATGTTGCGGGCATTTACCTGGGGATCATTGAGCACGCCTTCCAGATTGTTGATGGGGCCGCAGGGGATGCCCTTTTGGCCCAGCAGATCCAGCCAGTGTGCGTTGCCCTGGCTGCGTAGGGTGGATTCCATCTCTTGTTTCAGCGCGGCTTGGTTGCTGGTGCGCAGATCGTTGTTTGCAAAACGTTTGTCCTTGATGAGCTCATCCCGGCCCAAGGTGCGGCACAGCTTGGCAAACAGGTTTTGATTGCCCGCGCAGATCACCATGTAGCCGTCGCCGGTGGCATAAACATCAAAGGGGGTGATGGAAGGGTGCCTCGCGCCCAGGGGGCCCGGGGATATTCCCTCCGCGGCATAGCGCGCGATGGCGTTTTCCAAAATGGCCACCTGGCAGTCCAACATGGATACGTCTATCATCATGCCCTGGCCGCTGATTTCGCGGTGCCTTAAGGCCGCGCAGATGCCGGTGGAGGTGAAAAGGCCGGCGGTGATGTCACCCATGCTGGAGCCCACCCGGGTGGGCGGATTACCCGGATAGCCGGTGATGCTCATGATGCCGCCCATGGCCTGGATCACCAGGTCATAGGCAGGCATATCCGATTTGGGGCCGGTGTGGCCAAAGCCGCTGAGCGCGGCATACACCAGTCTGGGATAGGCGGCGTGGAGGCTTTCCCAGTCGTAACCCAGCTTAGCCAGGGTGCCGGGGCGGAAGTTCTCCACCAAAACATCCGATCCGGCCAGCAGTTTTTCAAACAGCTTTCTTTCCCCGGGCTCTTTCAGGTCGATGCAAATGCTTTCCTTGCCCCGGTTAAGGCTCATGAAATAGGCGGATTTACCCTCCACGAAAGGTCCGAACTGGCGCGAGTCATCACCTGCGGGGGGGATCTCCGCCTTGATCACCCGTGCGCCCAGCTCTGACAAAACCATGGTGCAAAAAGGCCCGGCCAATACCCGGCTCATATCCAAGATGGTGATTCCGCTAAGAGGCCCTTGCATGCCTTTTCCTTTCTTCATAATAGCCTCAGATGATTTCCGGGCTGATGTTATGCAATTGATGCGGCCGGCACAGCGGCCAGTTTATACCATACTAGCCCAGGCGGATTCTTTTGGTCAATCGCCATGCCGGATAAGGTGATTGAATGCTTCCAACCGGGTCTGGGATTCACAAATCACCGGCCCGGCCGCATTATGTTTCATTTTTGGTTGTAAATATGGCAAAAATGACATATGTCATATTTGACATATTTGCCATGATCGGGGTTTTAAATTTTCAAAGAGACCTGCGGCGAGTCCTCAGACAGTGCCCGGAAAAAAAAGAGGCTTAAGATGTCCGGCGATTTCATTATCTTAAATAACAGGAACCTGGAGTTTGCTCCGGGTGACACCATACTCAACCTGGCCAAAAGGGTCGGGGTGGAGATTCCCACCCTTTGCCATCTTGACGGCGTGGGCGGCTCTGGAAACTGCGGCGTGTGCCTGGTGGAGGTGGAAGGCTCCGACACCCTGCTGCGGGCCTGCCAAACCCCGGCGGAGTCCGGCATGCGGGTGCGCACCAATACTCCCAGAGTGCATAAGGCGCGCGCCGAAGCGATCAAAAAGCTGGTCGCTTCCGGGGATCATAACTGCTTTGTGATGAACTGCGATCCCCAAACCTGGACCGAGCGCCAGGTTGAAATCATGCAAAAGCCCTGGCATCAAACCATATGCCCTTCTTTTGGAAACTGCCGCCTGCAGGATTTGGTAGTGAAATACCCGGTAAGCCTGGAGGGCCTTGAGTTCACCGGGTCTGAACGCATCCTGGACGACAGCCACCCCATGATAGTGCGGGATTACAGCCGCTGCATAGGCTGTGGGCGCTGCGCTCTGGCCTGCAACCATGTGCAGCACAATATGGCCATTGAAGAGCCCTTGGACTGGGACTCCGAATCGGCGCAAGGCTGGCTTCCCGCAGTGGATTACGACAAGTGCACCCATTGCGGCGAGTGCGTACAGGTTTGTCCGGTGGGGGCTTTGTTCGAGAAAAAAGCATTTGAAGGGCCGTTGTTCAATCAGACCAAAAAGGTGCGCACCACCTGTCCCTACTGCGGCGTGGGCTGTCAGCTCTGGCTGCATGTGGAACAAGGCCGCGTCGTTAAGGTCACCGGAGTTGAGCAGGTCCAGCCCAACCGGGGACGCCTCTGCGTCAAGGGCCGTTTCGGCTATGACTTCATACACTCCGGGGAACGTTTGACCAGCCCGCTCATCAAGGAAAACGGCGGGTTCCGGGAAGCCTCCTGGGATGAGGCCCTGGATCTGGTGGCCGGCCGCTTTATGGAGATCAAGCAAAAGCACGGGCCGGACGCCCTGGCCGGGGTGAGCTGCGCCCGCAGCACCAACGAAGACTCCTATAACATGCAGAAGCTTTTCCGCGCGGTGATCGGCACCAATAACATCGATCACTGCGCACGTACTTGACACGCTCCCACCGTCGCCGGTCTGGCGACAGCATTCGGTTCTGGAGCAATGACCAACAGCTTTGCGGATTTCGCAAAGGCCAAAATGTTATTTATCATAGGGTCCAACACCACCGAGGCCCATCCGGTGGCTGCCACCTTTTTGAAGCAGGCGGTGCATAACGGCGCCAAAATGATAGTGGTGGACCCGCGCTATACCGGCATCGCCGAACACGCCCAGCTGCATGTGCCCATCAAGGTCGGCTCGGACGTGGCGTTCTTGAACGGGATCATGCATGTTTTGCTGAAAGAGGATCTGTACGACAAGGAGTATGTCAACGGATGCACTGTAGGCTTTGACGAGCTGAAACCCACCCTCATGGAGTATCCACCGGAGAGGGCGTCCGAGATCGCCGGAGTTCCGGCGGACATGATCCGGCAGGTTGCGCGCCAGTTGGCCGCCAACAAACCGGCCATGCTGCTTTACACCCTGGGCATCACCGAGCACACCTGCGGAGTGAACAACGTGCTTTCCTGCGCCAATTTGCAGATGATGCTGGGCAACGTTGGATTTGAATGCGGCGGGGTGAATCCCCTGCGCGGACAGAATAATGTGCAGGGGGCCTGTGATATGGGGGCCCTGCCCAATGTGTACCATGGCTATCAAAAAGTAACCGATCCGGCGGCCCGGGAAAAATTCGAAAAGGCCTGGGGGGCCGAGCTTTCACCCCATAACGGGCTAATGATGCCCCAGATGATGGACGGCCTGGTGGACGGCAAGGTGCGTGCTTTCTATGTCTTCGGCGAGAATCTGGCCAACACCGAACCTGATATAAGCCATGTGGAGCATTGTCTGGAATCGGCCGAATTCATGGTCTGCAACGATATATTCCCCACCGAAACCACCCGCTTTGCGGACGTGATCTTCCCGGCGGCCGCATGGAGCGAGGATGAGGGCACCTTCACCAACAGCGAGCGCCGGGTGAGCAGGGTGCGCAAGGCCGTGGAGCCGCCAGGAGAGGCCCGCCCCAATTGGTGGGTGTTCAAGGAGCTGGCCCGCCGCATGGGGCAGGAGTGGGAATCGAGCAGCGGACGGGAAATATGGGATAACGAGATTTCCCAATTGGCCCCGCAGTTTGCGGGCATAAAATATGCCCGCATCGATCGCGACGGGCTGCAATGGCCCGTGCCTGATCTGGAGCACCCGGGCACCTCCTTTTTACACAAGGACGGCTGTTTTACCTGCGGCTTGGGCAATTTCACCCCGGTGGAATGGACCCCGCCGGCAGAGGTGCCGGATGATGAATACCCTCTGGTGCTTAGCACCGGGAGGCGCCTCTATCACTACCACACCCGCACCCAGACTGGGCGCTGCCAAGGGCTCAATGACCTCTTGGGCGAGGAGACCGCCGACATTTCCCCGGCGGATGCCAAGCGGCTGGGCTTTAAGGACGGCGAAAAAATCCGGCTGGTTTCCCGGCGGGGCAAAGTGGAATTAAAAGCTCGAGTCACCGAACAGGTGCAGCCCGGCATGGTTTGGATGGCCTTCCATTTCCGGGAAGCCTGCGCCAACTGGCTGACCAACCCGGCGTTTGATCCGGTTTCCCAAACCGCGGAGTACAAGGCCTGCGCGGTGAGAGTGGAAAAAATATAGATTTGCCACACGGCGGCGCGGCAAGTTTGGAACCGGTCCGGATGCATTTGCCCGGGGGGTGAATCTGTGGTTAAATATGACAAAATTGACATATGCTTTATAATCTTCTATGACAGATGTGTCGGGACTCATTAAGCCTTGTAAGTATAGGAGTGGAATGTGACAAAAAAGATAACGCTTGAAGTGAACGGGATTCAGCATGAGGTCATGGCCGGCGCGGATGATGTGCTGCTGGATTATCTGCGGGAAGGGCTGGACCTGACCGGAGCCAAGCAATCCTGTGACCGCAAGGGGCAGTGCGGGGCCTGCACCGTCATCGTGGACGGCAAGGCGACGCTGTCTTGTCTGACCAAGCTCAAGAATCTGGACGGTTCCAAGGTGATTACCGTGGAGGGCCTGGGCACCCCGGATAATCCCCATTTGATTCAGCATGCCTTTGTGCTGGCCGGGGCGGTTCAATGCGGTTTTTGCACCCCCGGCCTGATCATGGCCGCCAAGGCCCTTTTGGACCAAAACCCGGACCCCGACAATGCCGCCATTAAAAAGGGGTTGCAGCGCAATCTTTGCCGCTGCACCGGTTATGTGAAGATCATCGAGGCCGTCAAGCTGGCGGGACGCTTCATCCGTGGGGAAATCACTCCGGAAGAAGTGGCCCCCAAGCCCTCGGACGGCATCATAGGCGTATCCCATCCCCGGCCTTCGGCCATGGCCAAAGCCTGCGGCGTCGCCCGCTTTACGGCGGACTTCAAGCTCCCCGGCGCACTGGAAATCGTTGTGGTGCGCAGCGAGGAGCCCCATGCTCTGATCAAATCCATCGACGCCTCCGCCGCGCTGGAAATGCCCGGGGTTGTCGGAGTAATGACCGGTGACGATATCAAGGGCACCAACAGGCTGAAATTATCAGAGTCCGACCGCCCGGTTTTGTGCACCGGCAAGGTGCGCTACATCGGCGATCCCATTTTGGTGGTTGGGGCCAGAACCAAGGCGGAAGCCGAAGCAGGGGCCAAGGCGGTCAAGATAGAGCTGGAATCCCTGCCGGTGCTTGACGATCCCCACACCGCCATGGCCGACGACGCGCCCAGGGTGCATGAGGACCGCAACAACTTCTGTCACGAGCAGCCCCAGATCAAGGGTGACGCCGACGCCGCCCTCAAAGAATCAGCCGCGGTGGTGGAAGCCCATTTCAGCACCCAGATCAACCACCAGGCTCCTTTGGAGCCGGAGGCCACCATTGCCTATTGGACTGATGATGATGACGATGATGAACCCCGCCTGGCGATAGTGGGCCGCAGCATCAACATCCATCATCACCTGGGCATGCTGCAGGAGGCCGTGGGCTGGGAGAACATGAGCTATGAGGAGGCCTATACCGGCGGGCAGTTCGGCATCAAGATAGATGTCATCTCCGAGGGCATCTGCGCGGCGGCCGCCATACACTTCAAGAGCGCGGTGCGCTATATCCCCAGTCTGCATGAGACCCTTGTCATGACCTCCAAACGGCACCCATTTTACATGGATGTCAAGCTGGCCGCGGACGCGGAAGGCAAACTGACCGCGCATTGCAATGATATGGTGGTGGACAACGGGGCCTATTATTCCATCGGGCATGTGGTGATCTACCGGGCCTTGCAGATGCTTTCGGGTTCCTACCATATCCCCAACATAAAGGCCAATGGCAAGCTGGTCTATACCAACAATCCCTGGGGCTCCGCCGCCCGCGGAGCCGGTCCGCCGCAGGCAAACTTCGCTCTGGAATGCGCAATGGACATGCTGGCCGACAAGCTGGGCATGGACCCCTTTGAATTCCGCCTGAAAAACCTGCTCAAGCCCGGGCAGAGCAAATCCACCGGACGCGAGGTGACCGAGTGGCCCATAGACGGTCTGATGGAAATGATGCGTCCCCACTATGAAAGGGCCAAAAAAGAAGCTGCAAGCTCCAGCGGCCGTTTCAAGCGGGGCGTGGGACTGGCCACCGGCTCTTTTGGCATAGGCGGGGCCGGCGAC
Organism: Desulfarculaceae bacterium; assembly: GCA_963675675.1. Lineage (GTDB taxonomy): Bacteria > Desulfobacterota > Desulfarculia > Desulfarculales > Desulfarculaceae > Dethiosulfatarculus. Next base: position 2,381,829 of record OY776512.1, on the reverse strand, counting down.
CAATCAATGCTGGCGGTGGAGTTGGACGATGACGGGGGCGTCAGTATTTACGCGGCCGCCGCCGATCCCGGTGAAGGCAACGACTCCATGCTGATGCAGTTGACCGCGGACAAGATGAACCTGCCCTTTGACAAGATACGCATGAACACCAGGTTCACGGAACAGACCGCGTCTTCCGGACCCGCTGCGGGCAGCCGGATCACCTACATGATCGGCAACGCGCTTTTGGACGCCCTGGACAAATTGAAGGACGCCATGGCGGAATGCGGGGCCAAGACGGCGGGCGAGCTGAAGGCCGCGGGCAAGCCGGTGCGTTATCTGGGCAGCAAAAAGAACCAGGATGCCGGTCCCCTGGACCCCAAGACCGGGCAGGGGCCGTCCTTTGAATCCCAGGTGCATGCGGTGCAGATGGCTGAACTGGAGGTGGACACCGAAACCGGTGATGTGAAGCTGATCAAGATGACCACGGCTATTGACGCCGGACCGGTTATCAACCCGCACAACCTGACCGGCCAGCTGGAGGGCGGGGCCGATATGGGCGTGGGCCTGGCCTTGCGCGAACAGTATATCGCGGGCGAAACCAAGGACTGGCGCACTTTCAAGTTCCCCACCATCAAGGATTCGTTCGAGCAGGAAGTGCTTATCCAGGAAACCCTCAGGCCCAAGGGCCCCAATGGCAGCACGGGTGTCGGCGAAATGTGCCTGGTGCCCACCGCCCCGGCGGTAATCAATGCGGTCAAGAACGCCGTGGGTGTGGTGATAAACGATCTGCCCGCTACGCCAGAAAAGATTCTGGCCGCGCTGCAGACAAAGACAGCCTAGGCTGTGGACGACAGCAATAAAACCGGCGCAGATGCCAATGTCGCGGGACAGCATCTGCGCCTGGTTGCAGGAAGGGAAATAGCCTTTGACCGCGAAGGCTTTTTCTGGGACTACGACGACTGGAGCGAGGATGCAGCCGCCGAGCTGGCTGCAGAGAGCGGGCTTTCCGAGCTTTTGGAGATCCACTGGCGGGTCTTGCTTTATTTCCGTGAATTTTATGAGTTCAACGCCAGAACTCCTCTGAACCGGGATCTTAAAAAAGGGACCGGCATCAGCCTATTGGAGCTTAAAAACCTGTTTCCCGGGGGATTGAAGGAGGGAGCCCGCAGGCTGGCCGGCTTGCCCAATCCCAAAACCTGTTCTTGAGGTCCGTCTGGCCCGGGCGATGTGAATATGATCTATTTGGACAACGCCGCAACCAGCTTTCCCAAGCCGGAATCCTGTCTGCGCCGGGGGCTTGAAGACTACCTGGCGCTGGGGGCGTCTCCGGGGCGGGGGGGGTATGACGCCGCGGTGCAGGCCCAGGAGGCGGTGCAGGATATCCGGGAGCGGACTGCGGCCTTTTTTGGGGCGGCAGGCTTTATAACCTGCTTCGGCTACAACGCCACCGATGCCCTGAACACCCTCATTCAGGGGCTGGTCCGGCCCGGCGGGCATGTGGTCAGCACCCGTTTGGAGCATAACTCGGTTCTGCGCCCCCTGCAGCATCTGAGCAAAAACTCCGTATGCGGATTTGATCTGGTCCCATTCAACGGCCGGGGCGTGGTGGAGCCGGATGCCGTGGCCTCGGCCATGCGTTCCAATACCTGCCTGGTGGTCCTGAATCACGCATCCAATGTCTTGGGCACGCTACAGCCCGCCGCCGAAATCGCCCATATCTGCAATGAGCGCGGCATACCCCTGATCCTTGACGCCTCGCAGAGCGCCGGATCGGTTCCGGTGCACATGCGGGATTGGGGGATCAGCGGCCTGGCCTTCACCGGCCATAAGGGTCTTTTGGGGCCCACGGGCATCGGAGGGCTGGTGATCGACCCCAGCCTGCCGGTGCGCCCCACCCGCTACGGCGGCACCGGGGTGGATTCCGCCGACCTGCTGCACAGCATGGATTATCCCGAGCGCCTGGAGGCAGGCACTCTCAATCTATTGGGCATACTGACCCTGGGCCGCTGCCTGGAGTATCTCAAAAGCCCCGGTAATTCCGATGCACTGTGCCGCGAGCTGGCATTGCACAAGCTGCTGCTGGACCGGTTGTCCGATATGGACGGGGTGCGGTTGCACTGCCCGGGCACTGGGGAGGGCCGGTTGCCGCTGTTTTCTTTCAATCTTAAAGACTGGCAGCCCAGCGATGTGGGTTCGGTGCTGGACGGCGATTATGAAATCGCGGTGCGCACCGGGCTGCATTGCGCGCCATTGGTGCACCAAGATCTGGACAATGGCCCAAAAGGCTCTGTGCGCATCAGCCTGGGGCCCTTCAACACCCAGGCGGATATAGAGGCCTTGCTGGAGGCCTTGAAAGCCATGGCGAATTAAACCCGGGGAGGATTACCTTTGGTACCGACTTATCCCACCCATGCCCTTATGATGTTGATGAAGTCTCTGGAATGCGCCTTGTGCAATCAGCCCTTTGAGGAAGCTGATCTGCCCAGCGAAGAACGGGAATCCTTGCAGAACTGGGGGCATCAGGTCGCGGGTGAACTCATCCGGTTCAACCCGGAGCTTTTCATGCAGACCGAATGTGTGATGTGCTCAGTCTGTGAAGCCTTTTCCAGCATCCTGCGCAGCGCCAATTGCCACTGGCTGCTGAAGAACCTGTTGTCCAAACCCCATAATTTCGCGCGCAGCCTTCTTTTATTGATCAAACTGAGGGGAGAGCACAACCCTGGCTCACAGGCTGGTGCTGAGCATTTTGACAATACCGCTTGCCGGATAAAAGCCAAGCCTGCGCCAATTTCACGACTTCGTCATTGAATTGCATTAGGCTGCATATGGAAAAAAAGAAGGGGCCGGCCGCCAAGCCGGCCCCGTGTTCCGTGCGGGATCAGTGATCATACTTCCTGGCATATGCCGCATCGTTATACAATGGCTGGCCGAACTCTTTTTTGCCGAATTCGGCAAAAATCTTCTGACCCTTGGCTGAAGCCAGAAAATCAATCAGCTTGGCTCCCAGATCCGCCCCCTTGGTTTGGCCTTTTGGCTGGCAAAGGGCGTGGTAGGTGTTGATCAAGAAGGGGTCGCCCTTGAACTGCACTGCCAGGCCTTTCAGCCCGTACAGGCCCACCCCCTTCACCCAGGTGGAGGAATCGGTCATGAAATAGGCTCCGATCTCATTGGCTTTTTTCAAAGAGGCCATCATGAAATCCTTGGTGATCACATACCAGGAGCCCTTGGGCTTGATGCCCGCCTTCTTCCAGACCGCCATCTCCTTTTTGTGGGTGCCGGAATTGTCACCCCGGGAGATGAATTTGGCCTTGGCCGCCTCTATTTTTGCATATGCCTCCGCCGCGCTCTTGGCCTTGCCGATGCCTGCGGGGTCGCTCTTTGGCCCCACGATGTAGAATTCATTGGAGCCCAAAAGAGTCCTTTTTATGGCCCAGCCGTCTTTGACCGCTTTTTTTTCTGCGGCGGGCGCATGCACCATGATCACGTCCACTTTCTTTTCCTTGAGCAGTTTCAAGGATGCGCCCGAGCCCGCTTTACGCCAGCACAAGATGGCCTTTTCAGCGGGCAGAAATGCGTCGGAAAGGGCTTTGAGCAGGCCAAGTTCACCCGGGCTGCCGGTGGCCAGAATCACTTTCTGGGCGCCGCTTCCATAGGTTGCCGTGCACTGGCCGGCGGCCTGAGCGCAGAGGGCTGAGGCCAGGATGGCCGTCACGATCAATGATATGTTAACTAACCTTTTTAATTTCATATTACACCTCTGGGATAAATTATTTGGTTGCACGGTCAAGGCCGCAAATAAACCAGGGGGTATTATGTCAAAAATGACATATGCACACAATGCCAAAATGCACAATGAAAATCGGGAAGGCTCACAAGTCGGCGGCGGGTTGATTTGAACAAGGGGAATAAAAGGTAATTGTATCCTCAGTTGAGGCAGCGGCTTTTACAGGCTGCCGCGCAACCTGCTGCGGGGCAACTCATTGCATTGATTTTGCATCAGAAAAAGTGTTATTAATAATCCGTACCTGTTAGGCGTTTCTTTCTGGGGGAGGCTTTTCATAAATCAATAAAGAGTTCTGCCTGCCCCTGGATCAAATGACTTGGAGCGAAAAGCATGTCATGCAAAAAGATTTGCGATTGTTTACTGCTTAGCGTCATCGCTTTGTTTTTGTCCGGGTTTTTTTCCACTTCGTCGGCTGCACAATTCAAAGCTGAAGTTGTGATTGACGGACCGGGAGCCAAAGGGGCCTATAAACTGAATGTGGGGGAAAAATATTACCGCATCCAAAAGACCAAAGGCTTTCCCAATATGCCGTCCTACCCCATGATAATCGACCGGGCCACCGGTGTGACCTGGGGGCTTAATACTGATACAAAACAATATGTTGTAATTGAAACCCCCAATAAAACGGCCTTTATGAATCCGCTGGTCGGCTGGGAGTTGACCCGCGGATTGATGAAGGAAAATAAAGGCCCCATCGAGACCGTCAAGGGGCATAAATGCCGGACCTTTATTTACACTCTTTCAAGCCGCAGCCAGCCGGCGGGCAAGATGTGGTATTCCCAAGAACTGGACCATGTCATAAAGGATGAACGCTACGGCGCTAATCAAAAAGCGGTCCTGGAGCTTATGCACATCAAGCTGGGGGACCAGGATGAAGACCTTTTCAAACTGCCCTCCGGGTATGTGCAGATTGATCCCGACACGATGGAGGAAAAAGAAGCCAAAGCGCGCAAGGGTTCCGCCTCGGTGAAAAAACAGAAAACCATGGTGGAAAATCTCGTGCTGCCAAAGGGTTACAGCAAAGGGCGCTCCCTTCGTCCCGACCGGAGAATCGTCATAACGGCGACCGGAGACCATCCAAAGCCTTCGGCGGCCTCCATGGTTATAAAAAACCAGGATAACCAAAAAGTAAAATCCGTCCGGATCAATCTGACTGAAGGCCAAACCCAAAGCTGGGTAATTCCGCCCGAAATGCAGCCCTACACCCTGTCCCTGAGCGGCTACAAGGGGCAGATCAAATTCAAGATAGAGCAGGAACCGGCTGCCCAAAAAGCGGCGTCAGACCAGGGCAAGCCTTCAAGCGGCCCGTCCGGACCGAGTAAAAAACATCCCCAGGATGTCAGGCCCGCTGCCGGCAAGATAGTCTTTATTCTGGACGCGTCCGGCTCCATGTGGGGCCGGGTTGAAGGCAAACCCAAAATCACCATTGCCAAAGAGGTGCTGAGCGGGCTGATAAAGCAGCTTCACCCCAAATCATCGGTGGGGCTGGTGGCCTATGGACACCGGCGCAAAGGGGATTGCGATGATGTCGAAGAACTGATCCCCCTTGGTCCTTTGGACAAAATCAAAACGATCAAGATAATAAACGGCCTGACTCCTAAAGGCAAAACCCCGATAAGCCGCAGCGTCAAGATGACAGCCGAGCGTCTCAAGCAGATGGAAGACGAGGTGACCATCGCCCTGGTGTCTGACGGTATCGAGACCTGCGATCCGGACCCTTGCGGCCTGATCAAAAAGCTTAAAAACAGCGGCATAAAGTTCGTTATGCATGTGATCGGCTTCGATGTGGGCGAAGAGGGGACCAAGCAGCTTGCATGCATGGCAAAGGCTGGCGGCGGGATGTACTACACGGCCCGCAACGCCGGGGAGTTCTTGGCCGCGGCCAGAGAGGTGGTGGAAGCGCCAACTTTTAAAGGCGGTTTTCTCACGGTCAAAACCTTGAAAAACGGCAAACCCTACAATGCCAGGGCGGAGGTGTTTCTGCAGCGCGGCCACCAAAGAATGGGCGGCAAATCCACCTGGTACCGGGAACAGCCGGCGGTATTCAAGCTGAGACCGGGGGTTTATTCTGTAAGAGCGTTGGACCATTCAGTGAAGCCAGTTCAAATCAGGGAAATCCGGGATATAGAAATCACTCCCGGCCAGAGCGTGGAAAAGTCAATCAGCTTCGGCGGCCATGGCCTGTTGCGGATCACAGCCCTTAAAAACGGCAAGCCTTTCAAGGCCAGAGCTGAGGTTTACATCCAGAATACCAACAAGGGGGTTGGAGGCAAAAGCACCTGGTACAAGAACAAACCGGCTGAATACAAACTATTGCCGGATGTTTATTACCTCAGGGTGCTGGATAATTCCGCGAGGCCACCCCAGGTAAAAGAGATCCGGGACATCAAAATAGTATCCGGGGAAGAGATTGAAAAGAAAATAACTTTCGGCGGCAGCGGGCTTTTGCGGATCACGGCCCTTAAAAACGGCAAGCCTTTCAAGGCCAGAGCCGAGGTTTACATCCAGAATACCAACAAGGGGGTTGGGGCCAAAAGCACCTGGTACAAGAACAAACCGGCTGAATACAAACTATTGCCGGATGTTTATTACCTCAGGGTGCTGGATAATTCCGCGAGGCCACCCCAGATAAAAGAGATCCGGGACATCAAAATAGTATCCGGGGAAGAGATTGAAAAGAAAATAACTTTCGGCGGCAGCGGTCTTTTACGGATCACGGCCCTTAAAAACGGCAAGCCTTTCAAGGCCAGAGCCGAGGTTTATATTCAAAATACCAACAAGGGGGTTGGAGGCAAAAGCACCTGGTATAAGAACCAACCCGCCGAATACAAACTTCTGCCGGACGTCTATTACATCAGGGTGATAGACCATTCCGCAAGGCCGGTCCAGATGAAAGAGATCCGGGATATTGAGATAACAGCGGGTAAGGAGATAGAAAAAACCGTTACCTTTGAAACCGGTGGAATATTGCGGATCACGGCAACCAAAGATGGGCAGCCATTTGAAGCCAGGGTAAGTGTGTACCGCCAAAGCGACAGAAAGGGAATGGGGGATAAAAACACCTGGTACCGCAAAAAGCCCGCGGAATATAAACTTTTGCCGGAAGTTTATTTCATCAAAGTGACAGACAATTCCACCAAACCGGTGCAGGTGAAAGAGATCAGGGGCATTGAGATCGCATCCGGCGCGGAAGTGGAAAAAACCGTTGCATTTGAAGCCGGGGGAACATTGCGGATCAAGGCGGTCAAAGACGGGCAGCCGTTTGAAGCCAGGGTGAATGTATACCGCCAGGAGGATGGAAAGAGAATAGGGGGTCAAAACACCTGGTACCGCAAAAAACCGGCTGAGTTCAGACTGCTGCCGGGTGTTTATTATATGATTGTCCTTGATCCAAAAACCAAGGCGAAAAAAGAAATTCGCGGAATTAATATTCAATCGGGCCAAACAACAGAACAGGTGGTTGATTTTTGATAACATAATTCCCTGTGGCCTTACGCAGGCGACAAACAGCATTAAACCACTGCCTGCTTTGACAGGCAGTGGTTTTATTTGTCTATGCCGCAAGAGGGGTTGTCAGGCCTTGCGGTCCATAACCCGGTTCTTTAATCCCTTGGGCAAAATAGTCAGGGATGTATTTCAAATACTTGCAAGGGTTCGGGCAACCGGTCAGCTAGTATAGCCTTCCTTTTTCATCCATTCCTCATACTCTTCCTCGCTCACCTCAAAGCCCTTCATGCGGGGCCATTCCCCATAAACCCGGTCGGCCCACACATCCCCCATGCCCTGCACCTTATTATTGGCCGTTATATCTTGGCTATCATTGGCAAATACTTGATTTTCCGCCATGATCATGCTCCTTTTTTTATGGTTCTGATTTACACGCCGTTTTTGACTATTAACAGGAGCTATTCCTATTAAAATATAAACACCGGCTGATCATGGTCAAGGCCCGCTTGCTATGTGTTATATTTAACAGGACCTTTAATACGCAATCCTTGCAACCTTCAAACCGGGCCATCATGACGCTCAGCCCCAAACAGATAATCAAGCGCTTGACCGGTAACGGTTTTGAGGCCTTTATCTGCGGGGGATATGTGCGCGATATGCTATTGGGCAAAGACCTAACGGACAGCGACCAGGACATCGCCACCAACGCCAGGCCGGACGAGCTCTTAAGGCTGTTTGGCGGCGCCGGAGCGGTGCTGGCCGGGGATTCCTTTCCCGTGGTTTATGTGGGACGCACCGAGGTGGCAACCTACCGGGGCAAGGTCTTTTTTCAGTCCAGGGGCCAGGGCGCCAGGGCGGTTGTGGAGTACGCGGCCAGTCTGGAGGATGACCTGGCCCGGCGCGATCTGACCATAAACGCCATGGCCTATAACCCCTTGAGCGGGGAGCTGATAGACCCCTTTATGGGTAGGCGGGATCTGGCCGGACGGGTCATCCGCTTTGTGGCCGACCCGGACGCCAGGATTATGGAAGATCCCCTCCGAATATTGCGGGCCTGCCGTTTTGCGGCCCTTTTGGGTGGCGGCTTTGACGAGGCCAGCCGGCGGGCGCTTTGCCGTCATGCGGGCTTAATCAATAAAATCAACCCGGACACCCATAAGCCCCTGGTGCCGCCGGAGCGGATCAGCCAGGAGATAAAAAAGGCCATGAAGGTGCCACGGGCTTCCGGGTTTTTCCGGGCCATGCACGATATAGGAGTCCTGGGCATGGTTCTGCCCAGCCTGGAAGCCTGCTATGAACATCCCCACGGCGGGCACCACGCGGAAGATGTCTTTGAGCATTCCATGCTCTGCGGTGATTTAATATCGCCCCGGTTTCCGCTCTTGAAACTGGCCGGATATCTGCACGATGTAGGCAAACCCCTTTCGGTGGCATATGGCGGGGACGGGAACATAGCCAATTTCATCGGGCACGAAAAAACCGGTGCGGAGATTTTGCGCGAGGAATTGGCCGGGTTGCGCTTTTCCATCCCGGAAACCGAGAGAATAGCCGCCCTGGCCGCCGACCATATGAAGCGGCTCAGCCATGCAAAGCCCAAGACCATCAGAAAACTGGTCAAAAAATGGAATGACCTGGGGTTGACCTATCAGGATTACATCCGCCTGGAGATAGCCGACCGCAAGGCAAACCTCAGCTATCCATCACATGATTTTGCCGACATAAGGCACAATTTCGTGGAGCCTGTCCGTGAGGCCATGGCGGATAATCCGCCTTTGGGCGTAAAGGACTTGGCCATAAAAGGGCAAGAACTGATAGACGCCTTTGGTCTGCGGCCCGGACCGCTGGTGGGCCGGTTGCAGCGGGAACTCTTGGAGCACGTGCTGGAATACCCGGCCCATAACCAGCCGGATCATTTGTTGGCGCTTGCCGAAGCCCTGCTGGAATCCGGGAAGGACTAACCCAGCCTGGCCGCCTCCCAGCCTATGATGGCTTTCTTTCTGGCCGGACCCCAGCGGTATTGGTGAATCTTGCCCGACTTGGCTATCACCCGGTGGCAGGGGATCAAAAAGGCCACCGGATTGATGGCCACGGCGTTTGCAACCGCGCGTACCGCTTTGGGTTTTCCCAGATAAGCCGCAATATCCTGATAGCTGACCACCCAGCCTTCGGGGATGTTCAGGAGGGCTTTCCAGACATTGATCTGAAAGTTGGTGCCCTTGATGTGTAGGTTGAAGGGACCGGGTCTTCTGGACTGATCCGCACTGAATATATCCCCCAGCAGGGCCTTAACCGGCTCATCCCGTTCAATAAACTGCGCCCGGGGCCAGGTTTCATACAGCCGGTCCAGGGCCTCTTGACGCCCGGCGCCGCCCACAAAGCCCAGGTGGCATATGCCCCGGGGGGTGCTGGCCGCAAGCAATGAACCAAAGGGGGAATCCCCAAAGCCGTGGGATATGCTGAGCCCCTCGCCTTGCTTTTTGAATTCGCCCGGGGTCATGGCTTCCAGGTTAACGAACAGGTCGTGCAAGCGCCCCGGACCGGACAGTCCGGCATCCAAGGAGGCGTCCAATAGGCTTTTTGATTCGATCAGCTTTTGCTTGGTGTAATCCAGGGTCAGGTATTGCATAAACTGCATGGGGCTGACCCCCGCCCATCGCTTGAACATCCGGTTGAAGTGGTATTTGCTCAAATGCACGCTTTGGGCGATTTGATCCAGCGAGGGCCGGGATTTGAAATTTTGTTCAATGAACCCTATGGCCTTTTCAATCCGCCCAAAATCATCCGGTTGATGGGATGTATCTAACATTTGCATTTTCACCTCCGGCTTCATAACTGCATACTAGCATAAGGCCCTGCTCAGGCTGAGACCACCCGGATCTTGCTGAAACATCAGGCCGGGTCCGGGAGGCCGGAGTCGCCGGGTCAGCTTGGGGCATGCTGGCGGACCGCCAAAAAGCCGTCCGCTAAGGCCACATCCTGCGGGGGACAGGGCAGGCAAGGCCATTTTCCGGATAAGGCTTTGTTGGGGAAATGGATGTAACGGTTTTTATTCATACACCATGCTGTCATACTGTAGTATCACTAGACAATATAGTTGCCCTGCGATGATGCAGGACCGCATGAATATTCCCTGATGGAGCCGCGTATGAATGTTAACGAACAGCCGATAATAAAACGCCAGCCGGCCTTGGCTCAGCAGGTTTCGGACCACCTGACCCGGCAGATCAAAGACGGGGTGTTGTCTCCCGGCGACCTGCTTCCCTCGGAGGCGGACCTGGCCAAGCAACTGCAGGTCAGCCGCACCGTGGTACGGGAAGCTTTGGCCCGCATGAAACACGATGGGCTTTTGGATTCCAAAAAGGGAGGCCGCACCCGGGTCGCCCGGGATGTCAGCGGCCAGGTGTTCCGCCTGGCCCCGGAACAAGAAGAAAGCATTATCGCCAACCTTTTTGAGATGCGCTTTATCATTGAACCGGAGGCGGCGGCCTTGGCGGCGGTGAGGGGCACGGATGAAGCCCTGGCCCTGGTGAAAGCCGCTTTTGACCGGCTGCAAGAAGTAGTGGATCGCGGACAGGAGTCCACCCAGGAAAGCTGGGCCTTTCATAAAGCCATGGTGGCGGCCAGCGGCAATCCCCAATTGGCCCGTTTCTTGAGCTGGGTGGAAAAAAAGCTGTGGTCGTTTTCCTATACCCAAAACCCCGAAGAGAATGCGGAACTGGCGGTCCAGGCCCAGAAAGAGCATGTGGTTTTGCTGGAGTCATTGCTTTCACGCGATGCGGATGTGGCTCGTGATGTGGCCCGCCGGCATGTGGTGGAGGCCGCCAACCGGCATGGGGTGGATTTAAGTATGCTGCTAAATAACCTTTCTATTGAGTTTGGAAACAAGCTCTAAATCAGGGGCGTGCGCGTGCATGAACTTGGTTTTTCATATTCAGGGGGGAACTGTCTCGTTTATGGGTTGTACTCATTTGTTTGAAAATGACAGGTGAGTACTGGGGCAAGGCGGGTTTTTAGCCCTCAGGGTTTGGGTATGGTGAGAATCCGCCCCTCCTCGGATATGCCGTCCCGGCGGGCTCCGGTGTGGCCCAGGGGAAACAGGCCTTTTTGCATGGCGCAGCCCTCGCACATGGTTTTTCCTCCCTGTTGATAGGCCTGATCCTCAGATATCTCTTTACCGCAATTTGCACATGTCATTATAATCTCCAAATCAAGAATTTTCGCCGCCAGGCTTGAACGTGCACTGGCAAGATCCACGGTCTTATTATAACATTCCCGGCAAATTACACACATGGGACGGGGAATACAGTATGCGCAGTATTAAGCAAATCATTGATCTCAGCACCGCCCTGGGAGCGGGAACCAGGCTCTTTCCCGGCATGGAGCCGGTGGTCTGCCGCCAAGTAAAAACCCATGCCCAAAGGGGCGTGCAGGTAAGCCGGGTGGAAATGACCGTGCACAGCGGCACCCATACTGACGCGCCTTTGCATTTCTTGCCTGGCGCTGACGATATCACCCGGGTGAAGCTGGAGCAGGTCTGCGGACGGGCCATGCTGCTGGACCTGAGACACCTGAAGCCGGGCTCGGGCATGGGGGCGGCGGAGCTGGAAAAATGTGACCCCGGGCTCAAGCCCGGAGACATAGCCATAATCAACACCGGATATGAGCATTATGAAGATGCGGCGTCCTATTGCTGGGTGGAGCCCGATGCCGCCAGGTGGCTGGTGGAAAAGCAGATCAAATGCCTGGCCATGGATATTCTATCCACCGACCCGGTTCACCGGGGGGCCGGACCGGCCGGACCCCACACCCATCCGGCCCACCACATCCTTTTGGGGGCCGGGGTGATTTTGGTTGAATGCCTGGTCAACCTGGACGCACTGCCCAAGGAACCGCTGTTTTTCGTCTGCATGCCTTTGAAGCTGGAAAACTGCGAGGCCTCTCCGGCCCGGGCCGCGGTTATTGAGTTCGCAGATTAAACCTGGCTGGAATGAAACGGGAGGCGTGCATCATGAGTGATAACCTGCAATATGAACGCTGCTGGGTGATCGGGGCAGGGGTTCTGGGTTCATCCCTGGCTGCGGTGCTGCACCGCCAAGGCCGGGTGGAAACCCATCTGGTGGGCTCCAGCCCGCATCTTTTGGCTATCAAGCAAGACGGGCTTTTATTTGAGTATGACGGCAATAAACCCTTCCGGGTGCCGCTTCTGGCCGATCTGCCCGGCGAGGTCCCCCCATTGGGCCCGCACGATTTGGTGGTTCTCTTGGGCAAGACACCGGGCTTGTCCAAAACCTCGGCTTGGCTGGCTGACAAGCTTCCCGCCGGTCACGCGGTCATAGCCTTGCAAAACGGCATGGGGTTTGAAGAAAAGCTTGCCCGGGATCTGGGCTGCCGGGTGGAACGGGGATTTTCGCTCACCGGGGCCACCAATCTGGGGCTGGGACATGTGCGCATGTTCCCCCGCACTTTGGTCATGCAGGACGCCGAAGCCTGCCGGGCCCTGGCCCTGTTATTGGAAGGCAGTCCGCTGAGCTGCGAACTGGCCGAAGACTATAAATCCCGGGCCTGGTTCAAGCTGGCCGTAAACTGTGTGGCCAACTCCCTGGCCGGAATCCTGGACAGCCGCAATTCCCAGCTCATGCACCCCATGCTGGATGGGCTGAAGGATGCCATCCTGGCTGAAGTGCGTGAAGTGGCCCAGGCCGAGGGCGTGGAGCTGAGCCTGACCGCCAAAAGATGGAACGAAATGGTGCTGCCGGGCAATGTGCCCTCTTTGCGCATTGACCTGCAAAGAGGCTTTTTAACCGAGATAGACACCCTGAACGGAGCGGTGGTGCAGTATGGCAAGAAGCACGGCATCGCCACCCCGGTGAATCAAAGCCTGGTGGACATGGTGCATTATCTGGAGCAAAAGCCGGAGGAGTGATGGAGCCTTTACCCCGGCCCCACAAAAACAGGCGGCCTGCCAAACTGCGGGCCGCCTGATGTTTTTTAGCTTGAATAAAACTATTTGTACTTGCTTAGGGCTTTGAATGTTTCGTTCAAGCCTTTCATGACCATTCCGCCGTCGCTGCCCGCGGCCACAAAGGTGAATCCCAGCCCCTGCACCAGTTCGATCAAACCTGTGTTGGGCAGCAGGATTCCCGCCGCTTTCCCTGCGGCCTTGGCGGCTTTGCCCACCTTCCCCAGCACCTGGACAAACTCGGGATCATCGAACATTTTGGGTTTATTCAGGCTGATGCTCAGGTCCAAAGGACCTACAAACAGCACATCCACCCCCGGAACCGCCGCGATTTCTTCCAGGTTGTCAATTGTAAGCTGGGTTTCCACCTGAACCACGGTGAGCAGGTTGTCATTGGCTTTGGCGTGATAATCCGGGAAATCGGAGCCATACTTGGTGGCCCTGGGGCTGCTGGCCACGCCGCGCAGGCCTACGGGGGAATAACGCATGGAAGCGGCCGCGTATTCGGCTTCTTGTTTAGTTTGCACATATGGGATCATGATGCCAGAGGCCCCGGCATCCAGGGCGCGCTTGAACCGGGGCATCTCATTCCAGGTGATGCGCACCAAGGCTGCGGCTCCCCCAATGGAGATGGCTTGCATCTGGTGAAAAAGGGTCAAGTTGTCGCCCGGGCCGTGTTCCTGGTCCAATAAGATCCAGTCGTAACCCATGTTGGAGGCCATCTCCGCGGTAATGCTGGAACTCAGGTTCAACCAAGCCCCGGCCATAAACTCTCCGCTCAAAACCCGTTCTCTGATGAACTTCATGCTCTTTGTCCCATTGATTTAAGGTGAAATCTAAATTATTGAAGGCGCCGGTTCCCGGCCATTTTCCCTGCACCACTGATCATGACGCCAGGATTTGAGTATGGCAAGCACGATTTCTGCTTGACAGCAATATCACAAATTGACATAAGTTGTTAGACAATTTTTATATGTATATAAATTTCCAGGCAAGGCCTGTTGCCAGAGTGGGACCCATAACGGTGATATACGGGCCGCCGCCAAAGCCAACACAATTTCCGGGCGGATTGGGACTGAACCAACCGCCTGACGCCATCTGGGTAGACCATGCATGAATCCGGCTGGATATTAGGGCTGGCCAACTGCGCGGCTTTTGGGACCGAACCCAAAAGCCGGCGGAATGCACGGCCCTTTTTACTGCGCGGCCTTTGAGGGCCCGGCCGGCCGCGCCCGGCCCTGGCCCGTTTTGCCGCTGAATTAATCCATACCAAGGAGGAGAACCAGATGATGACTATGCGTAAAGTAGTTGGCATTATTGCCGCCGCCGTCCTGCTGGTGGGGCTGGCGGCCGGTGGCGCCATGGCAGCCTGGCCAGACAAACCGATCACGGTATATGTGGGCTGGTCCGCGGGCGGCTCTTCGGACACCACCAGCCGGGCGGCCGCCATGGAGATGGAAAAGCAACTGGGCGAAAAAATCCTGGTTACCAACGTAACCGGCGCTCTGGGCTCCATCGGCGCCACCCAGGTTTCCAAGGCTCCGGCTGACGGCTATCTGTGGTTCGGCGGCGCCGCAGTGCACGGCACCTGGCCGGTGCTGGGCCACAGCGATGTGTCTTGGACCGACTTCTATGCGTTCTTGGACGTGGTGTTTCCCACCACCATCTATGTGAAAAAAGATTCGCCCTGGAAAAACCTGGACGAGTTCTTGGCCGCGGTCAAAAAGGCTCCCAAGGGCACCTTTAAGTTCGGTTCCCCCGGCGCAGGTTCCAACGGCGCCATCTTCGGCGGCATCCTGATGGAAGCCGCCGGCATCACCGATAAGGTGATCAGCGTGCCTTATAAGGGCGGACGCCAGGCAGGCAAACACCTTTTGAGCGGCGACGTCAACTTCACCTCGGTAACCATGGGCGACCTTAGCGACTGGGCCGTGGCCGGACGGGTGCGCCCCCTGGCCAACCTTTACTCCGAAGACATCACCTTTGAAGGCGTGAAGTTCCCCTCCGCCGTCAAAAAGTTCCCCAAACTGGGGCCATATCAGGCCATCAACCCCTATTTCGGCCTGTACGTGCCCCGCGACACCGATCCCAAGATTATCGAGAAGGTGGCCAAGGCTTTCTTGCATGCCATCCAGCAGGAAGGCTTTAAGAAAGTGGCCGTCCAGCAGCGCGCCGGCGTAATGGCCCCCAAGCTGGGCGTGGAATCAGACAAGCAGATGTCCATGATCGAATCCGCCCGCTGCACCGCCTTGTGGGATCTGAAGATCGCCAAGAACGATCCCAAAAAGTTCGGCATCCCCAAACCTCCGGCCTGGTCCTGGCCTCCCCATGAGCGGGCCAAGAAGGTCAAACCTTGGCCTGCCAGCGTTGAGAAAATGTATAAAGAGTACCTGGCCAAGCAGTAAGTTATGAAGGCAGGACGCTGTGATGCTGTAACGTTACAGCGTCCTGCTGTCTTTCCCATCCGGCAATATCATGAAAAAGTGAGTAACGGATGAGCGATCAGCAGAATATTGAAGAACCGGACCAGGCGTGTGAATTGCCCGAACGGACCCCGGAGCCGGATACCGGCATCGGTTTGGCGGCGGAGCTGCTCATTGGCTTTTTTGTAACCGGATTCGCCTTGTTTGTGATCATAGAGTCCATCCGCATGCCCCACCGAGCCCAGGTTTTCGTCATGGACCCGGGTTTTGTGCCACTCATTACTGGCGTCGCGCTTTTGATTCTGGGCCTGATCCTGGATGTCCGCGCCATAAGGGCCGGGGGAGGGGGCAAGATCGGGGCGCTGGTCCATATGATCAAGACCGAAGAGGAAAGCCGGCGTTTTTTGTGGATACTGGGTTTGGTCTGCGTATACATCGTGGGGCTTACCGGCAGGGTTCCGTTCACACTGGCCACCCTGGTTTTCATGCTGAGTATCTTTATTTATCTCAAGATCGGCCCCTGGTGGAAAATCGGCCTTTATACGGTTATCTGCACTGCGCTGGTATCTGTTATCCTGCCGGAATTGTTCGGTATGCCGCTTCCATAAGCTTAAGCCGCCCAGGGCGGCAACTGGAGCTTGCAAAACATGGATTGGTCATTGGTATTTCAAGAGTGGCAGCTTTTGCCTTCTGTCATTTACGACGTAGTAACCGACCCCCTTTTGATGCTCACTCTGGCCGGGGGCGGGCTTTTGGGCATGGTCGTGGGCATGCTTCCGGGCATTTCGGCGGTCATGGCCATGTCGCTTCTGATCGGCTTTGCCTTCCGGGTGCCTGTGGCGATCGGAATGGGGCTCATGATCGCCATCTACGTGGGAGCCATGGCGGCGGGCGGGGTGACCGCCATCATGGTGAACATCCCCGGCACCCCTGCGGCTGCGGCCACGGTCATGGACGGATTCCCCATGGCCAGACAGGGCCGGGCCCGGGAGGCCATCGAGGCCTCGTTCTCGGGCTCCTTCATGGGTGAAATGCTGGGTGAGCTTTTGACCTTGATGTTCCTGCCCTTTATTGCGGTGATAGCCATCAAGCTGGGCGACTGGGAAATATTCTTGGTGGCCATGGTGGGCATCGTGCTGGCCGGGGCGCTTTCGGGCGACAACCCCTTGAAAGGCTGGATTTCCGCGCTCATCGGTCTGGTGGTCGCCATGGTGGGCATGGAGGATATCTGGGCCTATCCCCGTTTCGGGTACACCCAGGAGCTTATCCGGGGTTTCAATTTCGTGCCCGCGCTCATCGGCCTGTTCGGTCTTTCCGAGGTGCTGATAGTGCTCAAGATGAAAAAGCCCTACAAACTGTTGGGCGACAGCGGATGGGTGACCATCAATGTGAAACTCATCGGCAAATATTTCAAGACAATTCTCCGGTCCGTATTCGTGGCGGTGGGCATCGGAATCGTGCCCGGGGTGGGCGAATCGGCGGCCTGCTGGCTGGGCTATGACTTGGCCTGCAAAAGCTCCAAGAACAAGGCCAATTTCGGTAAGGGTGAAATCGAGGGGGTGATAGCGGCCGAGGCGGCCAACAGCGCCACCAGCGGCGGCGCTCTTATCCCCTCTTTGGTCTTCGGCATACCCGGCTCCGGCCCCACCGCGCTTTTGATTGCGGCCATGTTCATGTACGGCATCCGTCCCGGCCCCATGCTGATGCTGGAAAAACCGGGCTTTGTGGCTGAGATCGTGGTGCTCTTTTGGATGTCGGCCATCTTCATCCGCCTGGGGGCCATGTTGATATCGCCCAGCTTTATCCGGATTTTGTCCAGCCCCCGCGAGATACTCTTGCCCACGGCGGCGGCTTTGGGTGTGCTGGGCGCCTGGGCGGCCGGCTTCACTATGTTCGACATCTATTCCATGTTGGGCTTCGGCATCCTGGGCTTCATCTTGAGGCAAAGAAGATATCCTTTGGCCCCCATGGTGTTGGGCATCTTGGTGGGACGCTTTGCCGATTCATCCTTGCGCCGGGCCCTGCTCACCTACAGCGAGGATATTTTCGGCATGCTAACCCGGCCCTTTGCGCTTATACTTTTGGCTTTCCTGCTGTTTACCCTGTTCACCCAGATAAGGACTTGGATGAAAAGATCCCGGTGAAAGGATATGATATGGCCCCAAGCCGGACCGGAAGAAAGCGCCCGGTATAAGCGGCGGGACGGCCAGAGAAGAAAGAAGCATACGCTATGCAAATGCCCTTATTTTACAAGGTTGATCAGAATTTTACGGTGAATTCCATTAGCGATGTGCCCGCAGCGGTCAAAAAGGAATTCAGCTCTTTTGACTTTTCGGGCAAGATCCAGCCCGGCCAGAGCGTGGCCGTGGCGGTGGGCTCCCGGGGCACTCATGACTTGAAGGACCTGGTCATAACCACGGTTGAATGCCTCAAGGGCCTGGGTCTCAAACCCTACATAACCCCTGCCATGGGATCTCACGGCGGGGCCACCGGCGAGGGCCAGGCCGGCATTTTGCATGATCTGGGCATCAGCCCGGAAACCACCGGCGTGCCGTTAAAGGCCACCATGGATGTGGCCAGCCTGGGCAAGCTCCCCAACGGATGCGAGGTCTTTGTGGCCAAGGACGCCCTGGCCGCGGACCATATCGTGGTCATCAACCGGGTCAAGCCCCACACCGCTTTCCGCTCCCATGTGGAGAGCGGCATTTGCAAGATCATGGCCGTGGGCCTGGGGCGCCAGGTGGGGGCTTCCAATATGCATAAATACAAGCTGGCCGAAACCATAGTCCCCACGGCCAAGCGCATCTTGGAAAAGGCCCCGGTCTTATGCGGCATAGCGGTGACCGAAAACGCCATGGGCGGCACCGAGGATCTGCGCATGGCCGCTCCCGATGAATTCGAGGCCACGGATCAGGAGTTCCTGCAAAAGGCCTGGGCGCTGTTTCCCCGCCTGCCCATTGAGGCGCTTGACGTGATCATTGTGGACGAGATGGGCAAGGACGTCAGCGGCGCGGGCATGGACCCCAATGTGGTGGGATTCTGGCGGCGCGAGGGCGGCGAGAGAAAACCCAATTACAATAACTTGGTGGTTTTGGATATCACGCCGGCTTCCCACGGGAATGCAACCGGCATCGGCATGGCCGACGTGACCACCACCCGCGTGATGCAGATGGTTGACCTTGAGGCCACCTACATGAACGCGCTTACCTCGCGGGTGCTGCGCTCGGCCAAGCTGCCCATTCCCCGGCCCCATGACCGCGCGGCCATCGAAACCGCTCTTGATGCAGTGGCCGATCCCGTAAATGCAAAGGTGGGACGGATCATCAATACGGGACGTATGGATACCTTCTGGGTGAGTGAAGCGGTGTTTCCCCAGCTTGAGGGCAATCCATCCATAACAATATCCGGTCAGGCCTTAGAGCTTGAGTTTGACCGCAACAACCGCCTGCAGCCTTTTGCAGCATAGGCCGCTTCCAGGGAGTGTATTGTGAAAGATTATGTCAATATAACTAAAACAACCCGCAGCAATACCATAGTGGGCGGGCCCCATAAGGCGGGCGAGCGGGCCCATCTGCGCTCTTTGGGACTATCCAGCGAAGACCTGAACCGGCCCTTTGTGGCGATAGTGAACTCCTTCAACGAAATGCATCCCGGCCACGTGCATCTTAGGGGCTTGGCCGATGAAGTGAAAAAGGGGGTTTACCAAGCGGGTGGAATACCCTTTGAATTCAATACCATCTCCATTTGCGACGGTATTACGCAAGGCCATTTGGGCATGCGCTATGTGCTGCCCAGCCGGGACATCATCGCCGACTCCATAGAGCTTGTGGTGGAGGCTCAGCAGATGGACGGCTGCGTGTTCATCTCTTCCTGCGACAAGATAGAGCCCGCCATGCTCATGGCCCTGGCCCGGCTGGATCTGCCCTCGGTCTTCGTCACCGGCGGCCCCATGCTGCCCGGGGATTTTCAGGGGCGCAAAGTGGCCATACCCGATATGCGGGAGTCCGTGGGGCGCTGGGTGAAAGGTGAGCTTACGGACGATGAGATCACCGAGCTGGAATGCTGTGTATGCCCTGGGCCGGGTTCCTGCGCCATGATGGGCACCGCAAACACCATGGCCTGCGTGGCCGAGGTGCTCGGCCTCACCCTGCCGGGCTGCGCCACCAGCCATGCGGTGAGCAGCAAGAAAAAGCGCGAGGCCTGGCGCAGCGGCCGCGAGATTGTGCGCTTGGTCAACCAGGATCTGCGGCCCAGCCAGCTTATCACCCAAAACGCCCTGGAAAACGCGGTCACTCTATGCGCAGCGGTGGGCGGGTCCACAAATGCGTTTTTGCATCTGCCCGCCCTTGCAGGTGAAATGGGCCTGGAGCTGGGGCCGGAGGATTTTGACCGCATAAGCAGAAAAACCCCCCATCTGACCAGCCTGAAGCCGGCCGGACCCTATGCTCTGTCCGATTTGGACCGGGCGGGAGGGGTGCCCGCGGTGATCAAACGCCTGCTGCCCTTATTGCACGGGGGTGAAAAAAACATCCTGGGCCAGACCCTGGAAGAGGTGGGGCGGACGGCTCCGCTTCGTGACGATGATGTTATCCGGCCCCTGGATAATCCGGTGCACCAGCAGGGCTCTTATGCGGTGCTCAAAGGCAATCTGGCCCCGGAGGGCGCGGTGGTGAAGCAGACCGGGGTGGACCCGGCCATGCTGGTGCACTCCGGCCCGGCCCGGGTGTTTGACAGCGAGGAAGAAGCCGACCAGGCAATCTACACCGGGGAGATTAACCCGGGTGATGTGGTGATACTGCGCTATGAAGGCCCCAAAGGAGGGCCGGGCATGCGCGAAATGCTGGGGGCCACCGCCGCTTTAGTGGGCATGGGGCTGGGCAAGACCACTGCCTTGATCACCGACGGGCGCTTTTCCGGGGCCACCCGGGGTCCCTGTATCGGGCATGCGGCCCCGGAAGCCGCCGCGGGCGGCCCCCTGGCCTATGTGCGGGACGGCGACCAGATAGAGATAGACATCCCGGCCCGGAAACTGGAATTGAAGGTTTCGGATGAAGAGTTGGCCAAGCGCAAACAGACCACCAAGATAAAGCAGAAGAAGGTCAAAGGCGTGCTAAGGAGATATACTCACCTGGTGGGCAGCGTTTCCACGGGAGCCAGGCTGGAAAATTTTTAGATGACGCTTAAAGGGGGGCTGATCTTGGGGTCAGTCCCCAAAAAGCTTGCGTCTGACATTCAAGAGATGCTGCTGCATGGCGTCATGGGCTTCTTGGCCCGAGCCTTTTGCAACCGCGTTGAGGATTTGCAGGTGGTCATGGGCCACATCATTGAGATAGCGCTCGGTGCCATAACCAGCGGAGAGCACCACACGGTAGAGCGGGTCCCGCTCCATGGGGCGCAGGCTCTCCACCATGGTGGCCAATAACACGTTATGGGTGGACACAGCCAGTGTGTTGTGAAATTCCACATCCAAGTCAATGGGATATTCGCCAGGCCCAACCGGTGGTTTAACCTGGGCCAGAATGGATTTGAGGGTTGAAAGCTCGGCCCGGGTTCGGGATTCGGCGGCCAAGCGGGCCACATTTGGCTCCACGGCCAGGCGGGCAATAAGCTGATCATATGGACTGATGCTGCCCTGCAGGGTGGCGATCTTGTCCATGTAGTCGTCCGAAGCCAGAGACTTTACATAATAGCCGCCGCCTTGCACGCTCTGCAAAAGCCCCAGAAAGTGCAGCACGCTCAAGGCTTCCCGCAGGGTGGGGCGGGCAACCCGTAATTGTTTGGAAAGTTCGGCTTCGGAGGGCAGTCGGTCTCCCGGAGAAAGATTGTTCTCCTGTATGGCGCTCCAGATGGAATCAACAATTTCCTCATAGGCGCGCTTTTTGATGATTTGGTTAAGTTTAAAAACCATACACAGAGTTCTTTCTTCGGTGGGTCTGGCATAAAAATGATATCAATATCATATATAACATATAATGCTTAAATGTCGATGTATTATTTTAATTGTCTGCCATTAATTTATGTGAGTCGTTTGTAATAATATTGATAATCTTAACAAGTATTTTAAAAGACTTGTTTGTATATATAATAATTAAATCTAACTATAACAAATAGTTATAGTTACCTGTGATCTGTATTTTTATACAGAAAGTCGTAAGAAAGTGCTTGTTGATAGCTGGGCTTATATCTTGTTAATAATCGAATTTATCTAGTTTGTTAAATTATAAGTTGTTTGCATATAAACGTTATTTTTCAACATAATATGGTTGTTTGGATATATCTGAAACATGGAAAGGGCGATCAGTCCGGATCGATTTCAAAGCAAAATGAATAATGAAATCAAGCAAGAATTAGCTTCTATTGCGGGACAGGATAACTATACGGAGGCCCTGATTGACCTGGTAAGTTATTCCAGCGACGCCTCGGATCACAGAAACAGGCCCGAGGCGGCCATCTGGCCTAAAAGCGCAGATGAGATAAGCCGTATCATCAAATTGGCCAATGAACACAAGTTCCCGGTGACCGCCCGGGGCGCGGGCACCGGCATGGCCGGCGGGGCGGTGTCTTTGAACGGCGGGGTGGTGCTGGACTTGAGCCGCATGAACCGCATATTGGAAATATGTATTGAAGACCGGCTGGTGAAAGTGGAGCCGGGCGTGGTTTACGCCGATCTGCAAAAAGCCCTGACTCCCCACGGCTTCTTTTTCCCGCCCGATCCGGCCAGTGCCAAGGTGTGCACCCTGGGCGGCAACGTGGCCACCAACGCGGGAGGCATCCGGGGGGCCAAATACGGGGTTACCCGGGATTATGTCTTGGGCCTGGAAGTGGTTCTGCCCGACGGCCGCATCGCCCACACCGGTGGCAGAACCATGAAAAGCTCATCAGGCCTGGACCTCTCCCGGCTGTTTGTGGGATCGGAGGGCGTGTTGGGCATAATCACCCAGATCACTCTCAAGATCAATCCCCAGCCCCGGGCCAGCCAGACCTGCCAGGCCAGCTTCGCAACCCTGGAACAGGCCGGTGAGGCGGTCAGCCAGATCATGCGCAGCGGGGTTTTGCCGGCGGTGATGGAGATCATGGACGCCAATACCGTGCAGGTGCTGCGCGAAGAGGGCGGCATGGACCTGCCCGACGCCCGGGCCCTTTTATTGGTGGAGACCGACGGCTTTACCGCCGCCGAGGCCGAGTACCAAATGGGGGTTGTGGCCGAGGTGTTCAAGGCCAACCAGGCCCAGGCCATTGAGCGGGCGGAAACCGAAGCCCAGGCTCAGGCTCTGTGGAAAGCCCGCAAAGCCGCGGGCAGCACCGCCGCCCGGCTGGCGCCCAACAATGCCTCGGAAGATGTGGCGGTGCCCATTTCCACCCTGGCGGATTTTCTAAGGGATCTGTCGGCCCGGTTGGAGAAATACGGACTGCCCTTTGTGGTCTTCGGCCATGCCGGGGATGGCAACCTGCATCCCAAAGTCATGTTCCACGGTGATGATCCGGAGGAGCGCACCAAGGTGAAACAGGCGGTGCAGGAACTGTTCACCCTGGCCTGCCAGTACAACGGCACCCTAACCGGAGAGCACGGCATCGGAATTGACAAGGCGCCTTTTATGGGCTTGGAGCATGATCCGGTGTCAATGGATCTTATGCGCATCATCAAGCGCAGTCTGGACCCCAACAATATACTCAATCCGGGGAAGATGGGCCTGGACCCATGGCAGCCCCCGGCAGACCAATGCTGATCAGCATACAGGAGCAGTAATGGCCCAGGTAACCATACTCACCCAATCCTGCAAGGGCGTGGAGGATTGCGGCATATGCATCAAGGTATGCCCCAAGGACCTTTTTGAATCCGGCGGGGATATGAACCAGGCGGGCTATGTACCCCCCCGCATGACCGATATGTCCGAATGCATCGGGTGCGAAAACTGCATGATCTATTGCCCGGACATGGCCATTGTGGTGGTCAAGGACGAAAAAAGCGAGGCGGTCTCATGAAAACCTTTGAACGCCTGAAACCGGGTCCCCATTTCATCGAAGGCAACCTGGCCCTGGCCGAGGGGGCCATTGCCGCGGGCTGCACCTTCATGTCCGGCTACCCCATCACCCCGGCCTCGGAGATACCCAACCGCATGAGCCAGCTTTTGCCCACGGTGGGTGGGGTGTTTTTGCAGACCGAGGACGAACTGGCCGCGGTCTGTTCGGCGGTGGGCGCGTCCTGGGCCGGCATGAAGGCCATGACCGCCACCAGCGGGCCGGGCATCAGCCTGATGCAGGAAAATATAGGCCTGGCCGTATCCACCGAGACCCCCCTGGTCATAGTGGATGTGATGCGCTTCGGCCCCAGCACCGGGGTGCCGTCGGTGGGCCTGGCCGGGGATATGGTGCAGGTGGCCCGGGGCTCCCATGGCGACTACCAGATAATCGCCCTGTGCCCCACCGGCCCGCAGGAAATGTTCGACCACATGATAAAGGCCTTCAACCTGGCCGAAGAGCTGCGCTGTCCGGTCTTTGTGCTGCCCGACGGTTTTATGGGCCACATGCGGGAGCGGGTGCTGATCCCCGCTGATGGTGAACTGAAGCTTTCCATGCGCAAGATAGCCCAGTCCGGCGGCGGCCCCATGGACCGGCAGGACTTTTTGGACGCGGACGTGGCCCCCATGCCGGTCTTTGGCCGGGGGCTCATGGGGCATGTGACCAGCTCCTGCCATGACGGCCATGGCATGCGCAACCTCACCGATCCGGCCGTAATGCATGACTACGTGATGAAACCCATTGAAAAGGTACACAGGCGGCGGGATCGGGTTGTCGAGGTGGAGGCGGATTATCAAGAGGGCGATGTGGTGCTGGTCTCCTATGGAACCGTGGCCCGCTCGGCCCAGGCGGCTGCCCAGCTTGCCAGGGCCGAGGGCCTGAAGGTCGGCGTCCTGACCCTGAAAACCATCTGGCCCTTTGCGGATAAGGAAGTGGCCCGGGCGGCCCGGGCGGCCAAGTGCATGCTGGTTTTGGAAAACAACAGCGGCCAGATGCTGCCCTATATCAAGGCCGAAGCCGCCGCGCATTGCCCGGTGAATTTTATGGGGCCCAAGATACTGGGCCAGGTGCATGAACCGGCCTGTGTGCTGCAATACATAAAGGAGGCCGCCAAATGAGCCAGGCCGTACACCCTTTGAAAAAATACACCCGCGGGCATATCAAGAAGACCACCACCTGCCCGGGCTGCGGCAACGGGATTGTGGCCCAGGCCATACTTTGGGCCATACATGAACTGAACGCCGAAGAGGGCCTTGGCATGGATGATTTCTGCTTTGTTTCGGGCATCGGCTGCTCGGCCTGGATACCCAGCCCGCTTTTTGCGGCCGACACCCTGCACACCACCCATGGCCGGCCCATAGCCTATGCCACCGGGTTAAAGCTGGGCCTGCCCAATCAGAAGGTGCTGGTGGCTTCGGGCGACGGCGATCTTTCGGCCATCGGAGGCAATCATCTGATCCATGCCGCCCGGCGCAACATAGACCTGACCGTGGTGATGATCAACAACGGTATCTTCGGCATGACCGGCGGCCAGACCGCGCCCACCACCCCCCCGGGCATCTCCACCATCACCAGCCCCTATGGGGCCATGGAGCCCAGTTTTGACGTGGCCCCCATGGTGATGGCCGCGGGCGCGTCCTATGTGGCCCGCTGGACCACCTGGCAGCCCAGGCAATTGCGCAAGGCCATCAAAAAGGGCATTCAGAAAAAGGGTTTTGCCTTTATCGAGGCGGTGAGCCAGTGCCCGGTGCAGTTTGGCCGGGCCAGCAAACTGGGCAAGGCTACCGCCATGCTGGAGCATTTCAAGCAAAACAGCGTGAAGCTCAATAAGGCGGGGGAGATGCGGCCCGAAGAACTCGGCGGCAAGATAGTGGTGGGTGAATTCTGCGACCGCGAACAGGTGGAGCTGAGCAGCCAGTGGCAGGAACTGCACGCCGGGATAAAGGAGGCGGGATCATGCCAAGGGTAGAACTTACCATCGCCGGAGTGGGGGGCCAGGGCTCCATCACCGCCGGGGTTATCCTGGGCGCGGCGGCGGTCACTTACGCCGGGCTTTACGCCGCCCAGACCTCGGCCTATTCCTCTGAATTGAGAGGCGGGTTTGCCGCCGCCTGGGTGGTGGTGGATGATCAGCCCATAGTCTATCCCCGGGTGACCGCGCCGGACATCCTGGTGGCCCAGGCGTCTGATTCCATATATCGCTTTATCAAGGTGCTGAAACCGGACGGTAAGCTGATCTATGACAGCGATATGATCAAAGAGCCTCCGGCGGGGATTGACAAGGTTCACGCCATTGGGGCGACCTCCATTGCCCGGGGAGAGCTGAAAGCGCCCATTGTGGCCAACATGGTTATATTGGGCGCGCTTTGCAAGGTAAGCGGGGTGGTGGGAGAAGAAGCCCTAAAAGAGGCCATCGCGGCCCGGGTGCCGCCCGGCAAAATCGAGCTCAACCTCCAGGCATTCGACCTGGGAATGCAGCGGGTGAGCTGAAAAATATAATGGAGTAAATACTTTAATGTTAAACGGCGGGGTTGCATCGTAAATGATTTATAGGATGCGGTATAAGGGCGGGTTGCCGTGCGTCCTTTCATCGGTGAAGTAAAGGAGCCTGAAAATGGGTGTAATGACCAAGGCGGAATATATAGAGTCTTTGAGAAAGCTTAAGCCAACCGTATATATGTTTGGCCAGAAGATAGACAATGTGGTGGACAACCCCAGGCTGCGGGCGGGCATAGAAGCCACCGGCGCAACCTATGAGCTGGCCGAAGAATATCCCGAGATGGCCATCCGGCGCAGTGAGCTGATTGATGAGCCCATCAACCGTTTCAACGGCCCCCCCATGTCCATAGACGATCTGGTGGCCCGGGTGAAGATAAACCGCACCCTGGGTAAAAAGGTGGGCACCTGCCACCAGCGCTGCACCGGCATGGACTGCCTTTGCGCCCTGGGCATAGTCACCTATGACGTGGACCAGAAATACGGCACCGAGTACCACAAGCGTTTTGTTGAATTTCTGAAATACATGCAGAAAAACGATTACACCGCCAATGCCGGGGTCACGGACGTAAAGGGGGACCGGGCGCTTTCACCCAAGGATCAGCCCGACCCGGACGTCTACATGCGGGTGGTGGAAGAGCGCGAGGACGGAATCGTGGTGCGCGGGGCCAAGGCTCACCAGACCGGCTCCTTGTCAAGCCATGAGACCATCGTGTTGCCCACCCGGGCGCTTAAGCCCGATGAAAGGGAATATGCGGTGGCCTTTGCCATGCCCACGGACAGCCCGGGCATAATCCATGTGGTGGGCCGTTCCACCCTGGACATGCGCGAGTTGGACGGATGCGACTGCGGCAACATCCAGTATTCCAAATATTGTCCCACCGTGATTTTTGACAACGTTTTTGTGCCCTGGGAGCGGGTGTTCCTCTATGGCGAGACCGAGTTTGCCGTGGAGCTGGTGGTTAAATTCAGCTCTTACCACCGCCAGAGCCACGGGGGGTGCAAGGCTGGCAAGATAGACTGCATGGTGGGGGCGGCCCTGACCATGATGGACTACAACGGATCAGGCCGGGCCGGGCATTTGAAGCAAAAGATCATAGACATGATCCATCGGGCCGAGACCCTTTACGGCTGCTCTTTGGCTTCATCCTATGAAGGGGCCCAGCAGCCCTCCGGAGTGTTCTTCATAGACACCGTGCTGGCCAACGCCTCCAAAATACATGAAGGCAAAGAGATGGCCGAAGCCATAAGGCTTATGGTAGATATAGCGGGTGGCTTCGTGGCCGACCTGCCCAGCGACCGTGATTTTGAAAATGAAGAGGTGGGGCCGCTGTTGAAGAAATATCTGGCCGGGGCCAAGGGAGTTGATCCCGAAAAACGCATCAAAATGTACCGTTTGATAGAAAAGCTGGCCCTGGAAAGCGCGGATACGGTGAGCGATATCCACGGCGGCGGGTCACCGGAGGCCCACCGCATAACCATATTCCGGGAAAGCGATATTGAATCTAAAAAGGCGGCGGCAAAAAGACTGGCCGGAATACAAGACTGATTTATAAAGGGGTTTATAATGGCGCAATCTGGATCTGATAACGGGCTGTTGGTTCTTAATCCCAAGGACAACGTGGCGGTTGCCATCAAGGAATTGCCCTCGGGCTGCGCCTTGCCCGGAGGCGGCGTGGTGGGGGCCAAACACATACCACCCGGGCACAAGGTGGCCATTAGCCCCATAAGCAAAGCTGAGCCGGTATACAAATACGGCCAGATCATAGGCATGGCAAGCCAGGATATCCAGCCCGGCGAGCATGTGCATGTGCACAATGTAGCCTATGAGGAATTTGAGCGGGTGGGAGAGCAGACCGGGTGGCCCGAGCCCGTCACCCCCCTGCCGCCCGAGCAGCGCGCGACCTTTGAAGGATATCTGCGTGCGGACGGCCGGGCCGGCACCCGCAATTTTATCGGGGTGATGCCTTCATCCTCCTGCTCCGCCGCGGTCGCGGACCGCATTGCGCGGTCATTCACTCCAAAGGACCTGGAGCCCTATCCCAACGTGGACGGCGTGCTGGCCTTCACCCACGGCACCGGCTGCGGCATGATGAACCGGGACTATGATGTGGTAAGCCTGCATCACACCATGAGCGGTTATATCAATCATCCCAACCTCGCGGGCATGGTGGTGGTGGGCCTGGGCTGTGAAGTGCTGCAGACTCAAGGCTTGTGCGGTTTCATGGGCATGGGGGAATCGGACACCTTCCGTGCCTTTGATATCCAGGCAGTGGGCGGCAGCCGCAAGGCCTATGAAAAAGGCCGGGCGGCCATCTTCGAGATGCTGCCCATCGCCGACAAGGCCCGGCGCCAGACCCTTACGGCGGATAAGCTTATGCTGGGTATGGAATGCGGCGGATCAGACGCCTATTCGGGCATCACGGCCAATCCGGCCCTGGGCCTGGCCGCTGACGAGCTGGTGCGTCACGGCGGCACCGCGGTGCTCAGCGAAACTTCGGAGATATACGGGGCGGAGCACCTTTTGGTCAGCCGGGCGGTGTCGCAAGAAGTGCGGGACAAGGTCATGGGTTTCATCAAGTGGTGGGAAGACTATGCCGCCAAAATGGGCGGTTCCATCAACAATAACCCCAGCCCGGGCAACAAGGCCGGCGGACTGACCACCATATTGGAAAAATCCCTGGGCGCGGCCGCCAAGGGCGGCAGCACTCCGCTGGTGGACGCGGTTCCTTTTGGCCACGCAATCACCAAGCAGGGCCTGATATTCATGGACGGCACCGGCTATGATGTGGTTTCCATAACCGGCAAGGTGGCTTGCGGCTGCAACATGATCTGTTTCACCACGGGCCGGGGCAGCGTATTCGGCGGCAAGCCGGTGCCGGTGATCAAGCTGGCCAGCAACTCCACCATGTATAACAACATGAGCGAGGACATGGATATCAACTGCGGCGAGGTGGTGGACGGAACCGCCAGCCTGGAAGACAAGGGCAAGGAGATATTCAAGGCCGTTTTGGAGGTGGCCTCGGGCAGGCCGGCCAAGGGCGAACTGCAGGGTTTCGGCCTGATGGAATTCCAGCCCCTTATCACGGGCGGGGTGTTGTAGAGGTTTATCAATCCAACTGCAAGAACCAAGGGGCCGCCGGTGTCATGCCGGCGGCCCCTTGTCTGTTGCTTAACTTAGCTGTTTTCTTTTAAATATTTGCGGGCGATAAAGCCGAACTCCTCCAGGCTTATATGGCCCTTGACCAGGTTGCTTTGCTCTTTGACGATCTCCAGCATCTCGGCCATTTGGGCTTTACTGGCCTCGAGACCGAGTTTTTCCAGGAACATGGCCACGGTGCGGATGCCGCTCATCTTGCTCAATAAAAATTCATAGCCGCTTTTGCCGATCATCTCGGGGGCGAACGCCGCCCAGGTGCGGTCTCCCAAACCGGCCTCGGCGATTTTTTGCACCGCATGGATCACCACCCCGGCCTGGAGTTGGAAGTAGAAGTCTCCGGTCACCGGCTTGGTGCCCTGGTTTTGGAACCCGGTGATGCGCTGGGAAAGGTGAGCCACCCGGCTGAGCTGGGTGACGTCTATGTTGGTGGGGATGTCATACAAGAGCTTCATTGCCATGGCTATTTCGTCAATGGGGATATTGCCGTCCCGTTCGCCCAGACCCTGGATTGCGCCGTGCACGCAGGAAGCGCCCGCCAGCACCGCGGCCATGGCGTTGGCCATGCCCAGGCCGAAGCCGTTGTGGTTGTGCACTTCAATAGGCACGCCGGGGAACCACTCCCGCAAGGAGCGGATGGTGTGACCCATGGCCGCCGGTGTCATCACCCCGAAGGTGTCCACGAAGATCAAGGAATCCGGGGTCACTTCTTCCATGATTTCTGAATACAGGCGTTTCAGATATTCAAGCGTGGTGCGCGAGGCGTCCCAGCCCATGAGGCGGGCGGTGAGGCCTGCGTCCTTGGCATCCTTGAAGGTGCTGATCATGCGCTCCACGGTCTGTTCGTGGGTCAGCTCGTAAACGCTTTTGCAAAAATAGGGGTTCACATTGTGCTCGATGATGCAGCTTTTGCAGCCCAGGTCCACGGCGGATTTGATGTCATCGGGATGGGCCCGCAAAAAGGCCACTATCTCGGTGTCAAGATCCATCTGCAAGACCTCTTGAAAGGCCTCGTAAATATCTTTGCTCACGATGGGCATGCCGAATTCGACCCTATCCACGCCCAGCTCGCTTAGGGCCTTGGCGATGGCTATGCGCTCATCCACCGTAAAGACCACGTTGGGAGTCTGTTCGCCGTCGCGCAGGGACACGTCGTGGATCTGCACGTGCTCCTGCACCTGGGATTTATCCACGGTCTCCTCCAGGAAGTTAGCCGGGGACACCCAGTGGCTGTTCTTTTTGAAAAACGGAACGTTTTCCAGATTGACGCCTTCATAGTTGAGATCTGACATTTTGGTTTCCTTATGTAAAAGAAGTTTCTGGTTTTGACATGCTACCCAAAAGCCCCCTGACGCCTGGTCAGGCGTTGGCTGCAAATCCAATGGCTTCAAAGGGGCAAACGCTGTAGCACAGCTCGCAGCCTATGCAGTTTTCACTCAGGGTTTGCACTTCTTCGCCGGTCTTGGCCATGGCGTTATAAAAGCAGGAGCGCACGCAGTTGCCGCACTGGGTGCACTTCTCCATGTCTATCACCGCATGCTTGCCCTTATCGCCGAATGACTGGTTATAGGATGCCGCCGCCGCCCGGGAAGCCATGCCGTGAATGTCAGCCACCGAGGCAAAGCCTTTTTCATCCAAAAACGCATCTATGCCCTTGATGATTTTATCAAGCCACTGGTGTCCTTTGAGCATCAGCACCGAACCCACCTGCATGATGTCGGCCCCGCTCATGATGAACTCGACCGCATCGCGCCAGTCATAGATGCCGTTTGAGCCGGAGATGGCCATGCCCAGTTTGGAGTGTATGTCATGCACCCAGCGCAGGGTGACGGGCTTCACCCAGGGGCCGCCCACCCCGGCGGGGCCTCCTATATAGGGCTGGCCGCTGTCGATATCCACACAGAAGCCGGTGAAACGGCTGTTCACGGTCACCGCTTCGGCTCCGGCCTTTTGCACCGCTTCGGATATCACCGTGAGGTTGGCGGCCTCGGGCGAGAGTTTGACCATGACGGGGATATCCACAGCATCTTTTACCGCCGACACGACTTCGGCCGATGCGTCCGGATTCTGGCAGATGAGCACCCCGGCCTTGGCTCCCTTCATCTGGGTGGGGTGGGGACAGCCCAGGTTCAGCTCCAGCATGGGGCAGCCGCTGTCCTGGGCCATGCGGGAAATCTCCTGCCAGCCCTCAAGGGAGCCCGCGCCGATGCTGGCTATGATATGGGCCCCGTTTTGGGTGGCATAGGCCTGGACTTGTTTGAGCCAGGCCGCCCAGTCTCCGTAATCCTCTTTGGCATAACCCGAGCGGCTGTAAAAGGTGTAATGCCGGGGCACTTTGCCCTTAATATAGCGGCCTTCCTCATTGAGGATGGCATAGCGGGAATGCTTGGTCAGCGAATGCATGGCCGGGATATCGGTCAGGGTTTTGACCACGGCTCCTGCGGCTCCGTTATCAATGCATTTTTTGATGTTGTCCACGCTGTTGGTGGGTTCAATGGACGAGACTATGACCGGGTTCTTGAACTCCAGCCCGCAAAAATCCACTTTCAGATTGGCCATGAGAAAAACTCCTTATGGTACATCCGGGGAGTACATCACAAATTCCAGCCAAGAGACCTCTTCATACACGTTTTTCAGCTTGGCCAGATTTTCGGCATGGGGCGAAGCCTTGAGCACGGCCTGCCATTCTTCGCCCTTGTGGATATCCGGCAAGCTCATCTCA
Organism: Desulfarculaceae bacterium; assembly: GCA_963675675.1. Taxonomy (GTDB): domain Bacteria; phylum Desulfobacterota; class Desulfarculia; order Desulfarculales; family Desulfarculaceae; genus Dethiosulfatarculus. The sequence continues at coordinate 2,349,840 of OY776512.1, read as the reverse complement.
ACATAAGTCAGATACTTTTGCTCACCCGGTCCCCGGCCGTCGATTTCTTTTTCAGCGTAGTTGATATTGGATATCTCGTCTTCCACTTCCCAGAGGCGCACCCGGAACACCCCGGGCACCGCCTGCAGGGCGGGAACCAACTCGGAGCCGTACCAGTCCACAAGCTCCTGTTCCTCCCCGGCGGGAAGATTGAAGCGGTATAACAGGGCATAGGGGGCTTCTTGGGGGGCCTGTCGGCCGCTGCCGGCCAACAGAATGTATATGTTTCTGATGTTGTTGTTGAAGTGAGTGAGGGCCTCTTTGGTCCATTCACTGGGATCATTGAGCCGGTCTATATAGGCTTGGCTTTTGAAAACCCCCGCGTCGGTGGTCTCGTAGCTGATGAAGAACATGGGGGCGTCGCCCGTGCCCCTATAGCGCCGGCCCACCAGAAAACCCGGCACCCCGGTGCGCTCCACCATATGCTCGCAGTTATGCCACTCCTGGCAGCGCAGTACATAATGTTCCGTTATATCGGTCCAAAAGCCCATCATTCCTTGTGCGTTGTTTACGGCTACCATATCTTCTCCTGACTAACCTCCCCCCAAGGTTTTGGGTTTGCTTGCGTTTTGATATCCGGGTTTTTCAGTACAACAGGCTGGGCAGCCAGAGCACCAGATCCGGGATCAGGGCCACCATGACCACCAGGATCAAGGTGGGTATCAAAAGGGGCAGGGTGCCCATGAATATGGTGGTGATTTCATACTGGGGCACCACCCCGTTCAACACGAACAGGTTCAGTCCATAGGGCGGGGTGACCAGCCCGATCTCGGCCAGCACCACATAGAGCACCCCGAACCAGATCTTGTCAAAGCCCAGGTCGTTTATGATGGGCGCCACAAAGGGCAGGGTAAGCACCAGCATGGAGAGCGCATCAAAAAAACAGCCCAGGATGATGTACATCAAGCAGATGATGGCCAGGATGGTGTATTTGCTGAAGGGCAGGTTGGTCATGAAACCCGCGAACTCTTCGGTCAGCCCGATGTATTGGAACACCTGGCCCAGCATGCGGGCGGTGAAAAGCACAAAGGCGATCATGGAGGTGGTGGTGACCGCGGTCCAGGCGCTGCTGACCAGGGCGCTCCAGGTCATCTTGCGGTAGATCATGGCCATGACCAGGCTGAGGAACGCGCCCAGGGCGGCGGATTCGGTGGGGGTCATGATGCCGCCGAAGATGGTGCCCAACACCAGAAAAATGATGCCCAAAAAAGGCAGCAGGTCAATGAGGGCCTTGGCCTTTTCCGCCATGGTGGCCGGTACCGCGTCTGGAGCCAGGCTGCGGTTTTTGATCACCCGCAAGGTGACGGTCAGCACCAATAGGGTTGCCAGGATCACGCCCGGCACCATGCTGCCCGCAAACAGCCGGGCGGCCGAGACATCCTGCCAGCCCGCATAGGCGATCAGGATTACGCTGGGCGGGATCAGCACGCTCAAGGTGCCCGAGATTGCGATGGCGCCCAAGGAAAGCTTTACGTCATATCCCGCCTTTTTCATCTCCGGAAAACATATCTTGCCAAAGGTGGCCACCGCGGCCAGGCTGGAGCCGGAGATGGCCCCGAAGATGGCGTTGGCCATGATCACGCTGGAAGCCATGCTGCCGGGCAGGTTTCCGAATATCTTTTCAGCCCCCCTGAACAGGGAGTTGATTATGCCCGTATTGGAGAATACGGCCCCCATGAATACAAACAGCGGGATGGCCGTAAAGGTGAAGTTGTTCATTATTTCAAAGGCGGCCTCGGGGAAATAATCCAGAGGTTGGCCCACGAACACCAGCATGCCGAACGCCGCCACCATGCCCATGGCCGGGGCTATTTCCATGCCTAGCGCCAAAAGCAGCATCAGGCCGCCCAGAAGGATCAGGGACATTACCAGAAGACTCATCAGAGGCGCTCCTCAACCGGTTCATTGGCCTGGATCTTTTGCCAGACCTTGATTATTTCTGCAGGCAGGATCAAGGTGAGCATCAAAAAGCCCACAGCCACCGTGATCTGCGGATAGACCAGGGGGAAGGTCAGCCAGGTGTCGGAGCGTAGGTTGATCTCCAGGGCGTACCTGACCATGCCATAGCCCTTGTAGGTCATGGCGATCATGAAGCTGAAGACCAAAAGGAGGGTGAACAGCCTCAGATATCCCGCCATTTTCACGGGCAGGCTGCTCACCAGAAGGGTTATGCGCACATGGCCGCCCTTGCGCCAGGTATAGGCCAGGCCCAGGTATGACAGAGCCACCAGCATGTAGGCGCTGAACTCGTCAGCCACCATGGGTGGGTCTTGCAACACATAGCGCATGAAGACCTCGAAAGCCACCAGCATCACCATGATCGGAACCAGGGCCCCCGATACATGGCCGCCGATATCGGCAAGCTTGTCAAGAAAATCGCTCAGCCGGTTCATTTGAATAATCCCTGTTCACGCCCGGACCGGGAACCGATCCGGGCCGATCGGATCGGCCGCGACATGGTGCGGCCCAATAGAAAAAGGTCCCGAACGGCCCTGAGACCAGGGTCCGCCCGGGACTTGGCGAATCAGACTAATCCATCATTTCCTTGGCGCCGGAGGCGTACTTGGCGGCGATGGCCAGCACGTCCTTGCCCCTGGGGCCGGCGCGGTCCAGCCACTTCTGAATGACCGGTTTGCACAGCTTGCGGGCCTTGGATATCTCGGTCTTGTCCGGGAAGATGGCCTCCATGGGACTGACCTTGGCCCCGATCTCCGACTCCAGCTCCTCGACCATTGCGCCGAAGGTGTTCTGGCCCTGCATCTCCTTGCCTGTGTCCAGCAGGATCTTCTGCAGATCCTTGGGCAGGGCGTCGAACTTCTTCTTGTTCACGATCAGCATACCGCCGAAGATCGACTGTACGCTCCAGATGCTGACATGGGTGGCCACATCAGGCAGGCCAAAGCCCATGCCCCAGCCCCGGGAGGTCTGGATGGCGTCCACGGTGCCGCGCTGCAGGGCCTCCAGGATCTCGGTGGTGGCAATGGTCAGGGGGGAGGCGCCCATGAGCTGCAGGGCGTAGGTGGGAATCACACCCGCGGTGCGGACCTTCAGGCCCTTGAAATCTTCCAGGGTCTTGATGGCTTTTTTGGCGAAGATGCCGTCGGTGGTGGCGGACTGGATCTCGGCGATTTTCACCAGACCCTGAGCGCCAAAGGTCTCCTGGTCGATTTTGATCATCTCGGGATCGTTCAGGAAGGCTTCATATTCATAGACGTTGTCCCAGAAAAAGGGCAGGGAAAGGTCCCAAATGGGGAAGGTGCCGCTCAGCCACGGGGTGCGTTCCCAGCCCATTTCCACCTGGCCGCGCTTCACCGCGTGGATAACCTTGGTGGGGGGATAGAGGCCCACCTTGGTCTTGAGGATGAAACGGCCGCCGGAGTTTTTCTCCAGAAGCTGCGCGAAGCGGTTGAAGGGGTGGAAGGACCAGGTGTTGGCCGCCGGGCCGGGGTTGGTGGCAAAGGTCCAAACCACCTTGTCCGCAGCTTGGGCCACTCCGGGCTGCATGGCCAGCGCCATGATAAGTACGGCGCTCAGGCCTAATAAAATCTGCCAAAAACGGATTTTCTTCATTCTAAATTCCTCCTAGCCTCTAGTTTGGTGCAAAGGGGTTAGCGGTTATCTGTCTTTGAATCATTAGCCCGTTTGGGCGATTAGCCGGATGCTTACGGCCGCCGCAGGTTTTCGGGCGGTCATTCCGCGATGAAGATATTACGTTTTGACACCAATAAAATACCAAAGCAGTTACCAATGCAGCACAATTGAAGCACTGACTGCTTATTGGTGTCAAGCCAATTGTGTTTTGGTTGAAAAAAAGCTGAAAAAATATTCTGAAAATAAAATTGGTTGAAAATTGGTATCGATTGGGTGTATCTATTGTGGCATGACTCTGAGATCAAAAAATCCGGCTCTTAGGCTGCAGCATATGATTGAACAGGGCGAATTCGGCGAGGAGGGCCGGCTTCCTCCCGAACGGCAACTCTGTGTGGATATGGATATCTCCCGCAGCACCCTGCGCCGGGCCCTGGCCAAACTGGAGTCCCAAGGGTTGATCTGGCGGCATGTGGGCAAGGGAACCTTTGTGGGTTCCCAGCCGGATGAAGCGGGCCAGGAGTCGAGCCCCCTGGCCGAGATGACCTCGCCCGCCGAAATCATGGAAGTGCGCCTGATCATAGAACCCAAAATTGCCGCCATGGCCGCGCTTCGGGCCACCCGCCAGCAGATGGCCAAGATGCACGAGGCCCAGCAGAAGTCTGAAAATGCCCCGGGTTTTGAAGAAAACGAAAAGTGGGATCTGATACTGCATGACATCATAGCGCAGTCCACCAACAACCACCTTTTGCTGACCCTGTTCAATATCACCAACGAGCTCAGAAAGGGCGAAAACTGGGGGCGCATGAAAGAGGCCAGCCTGACCCCGGAGCGCTGGAAGGTATATGCCCGGCAGCATTACGAGCTTTTGGAGGCCATCGAGTTCCGCAATGCGGCCCAGGCTGAACGCATCATGCGGCTTCACCTGGAAGCCGTGCGGGCCCATCTTTTGGATTGACCCCTTCAATGGCGCGGCCCGTTTTTGCCCAGCATTAAATTTCGGACCGGGTGTCTCCGTGTAAAACCTGAAACAGTTCCAGCTTGTTGCATACGTCCAGCTTGCGGTAGACCGATTCCAAATGCCGCCGTACAGTGGAAGGGGCCACCGCCAGTTCCGCGGCTATTTCCTTATAGGTAAGTCCAGCTGCAAAGGAAGCCGCCACCTGCTCTTCCCGGGCGGTCAAAAGCCCCATGGCCCCCCGGTTCTTTGCTTGCAGCAGGGTCAGGTCATTTTGGCGCGACAGGTCTACGTTTATGGTGCGGCCCTTGTATTCTGAATTGCTGTTTTGCCTCAGGCTCTGCACCAAGGGGCCGGGCAGCTCCGGAGACAACCAGCCGGGGAACTCAGCCTTTATCAATGCTATGAAGCCGGATTCAGCGTGGCGCAGCCAGCCCTGCCGGTCGCATATTCCGGCAAAACCCCGGTCATATCCGCTGCCGTTCAGTTTGAGATGCTGGATCTGATTATGATGCCAAATCTGGCTCAACAAGGGAAACAGGCTTTGTTTGGTGCTGCGTTCAGCCGTACTGAAGCGCTGCTTGGGATTTTTGCGGTACAGGCTCATCACCTCCAATAGGCCTGCTTCAGGGTCCGGGATGGCTGTGGATATGGCGGCTTCAATGCCGAAAACTCCGGAGTGCTGCCGGTAGACTTCCAAAAGCCGGCGTTCTGCCTTGGCATAAAAATCATACACATCAAAAGTCTGGCCGGGATGGGCGATGATACTGGCCAACAGGCGGTCCTGGTGTTTTATATTCTCCCAGGATTGCATCATCCTTTGGGGGAGTTCATGCAGGTAGACATTGTGCACCTTCAGCCCTTCGGTGTGTCCGCTGGCCCAAAGCGCCATGTCAAAGGGGATCAGCTTTTGCAATAGCTCCAAAGCCTTTTGTTTGAACCGGGCGGGCGGGGATTCATGGCCAAGCCGGATCAAATCGCTGAGAAAACCTTGCATGTCAGATGTCAGCATGTGCTGTCCGCTCCGGTTGAAGAATGATTCCGGCGTCCGGGGCGGGCCGGGATGTAAAGCATTCTTATAGGGCATTTGCCCAATAGAAGCCAAGCCCAAATGTGAGCTATTTAATAGATGATTGAAACGGTCAAAGCCTGTTATTGACCCCGAATATCAAAATATTGTTGGTTTCTGGCGGGCGATGAACGTTTTTGTTTGTCTGGGCGGCGGTCCGCAATGTTTCAATTAATTGACATCCCAGGCGTTTTTGGCTTTGGACTACACTATGAAAGGTTTTTACACATGTTTTCGCATCTCAGCTTCAAAAAACTCCGTATTATTCACTTCTTGCTTCTGCTTTTGGCAATGATTTTTTCGGCTGGCTTGATCGCCTGCAATTCTTCCGATGGCGGCGGCGGTGGGACTGATCCGGCTCCGCTGCCTACTTCATGCTATGGCCAATTGCCAAGCGGCTCCTGGGAATTTACGGGCGACAAGTCCTCGGGCACCATCACCTTTGGCAATGACGGCGGTGTTATTTTGGTAACCTCGGTCAGTCAAGCCAGCTGCCCGGGCATGACCGTGGTACCCGGCAGCACCTCGGTTATTGAAGAAAATGATGGTGCGACCATTCAGTACCAGACAAACTGCGGAGGCACCGTGACCGACTACACCATCACCGGGGTTTTTGTGAACGGCAACTGCAACCAATTCGCCGGCACCAAAACCAGCCCGGGCGGGTATTACGAGAGTTTCGTAATGACGAGGAACTAGTTTTCTAACGACCTTGATGCATGGCGGTATTAAAAACCGTATTGGATTCGGCGGCTGCCCTGATTGGGGCAACCGCCGTTTTATGCCGTCTGTTGATAAGCTTTTTATTCATCCAAGCGCAGATTGATGCCCGCGCCATGGCGGCAGGGGTTGGCCAGCCGGGCGTAGACCGTGAGGAATCCGTCTTTCACCCGGCAGGGCGGTTTCCGCCAGTTTGCAATGCGCTGCTTCAGTTCTTCATCGGGGATCAGCAGGTTCAGCTTGCGCTCATAAACATCCATCTCGATCATGTCTCCGTCTCGCACCACGGCCAAGGGCCCTCCCTCGGCGGCCTCGGGCGAGACCTGGCAGATAAAGGGTCCCTTGGCAAAGCCCGATATCTTGCCGTCGGTGATAAGGGCGCACTTGGATTCCAGGCCCAGGCCGCGCATGAAACCGATGACCTTGAAAACCTCCGTGGTGCCTGGGCCGCCCTTGGGGCCTTCATAGCGCAAGACCACCACGTCGCCCGCCACCACCTTGCCCTCTCTAAGGGCCTGTAGGGCCTCTTCCTGGCCGTCAAACACCTTGGCCGGGCCGGTGTGCCTTTTCATCTGGTCAACGATCACCGTGGGCCGCACCACGGCTGATTGGGCCAGGCTGCCCGAGAGCACCGCCAGGCCGCCTTCGGCCACGGGTTTATCCAGCGGCCTGATCACCTCTGGGTTCTTGGATTCAAAAAGCTGCAGGTTGTCTCCCGTGGTGTAGCCGGTCACGGTCAGGGTGTCATGGTGCAGCATACCCTCAATCTGCTTCATCACCGCTCCGACCCCGCCGGCATCGTCAAAATCGGCCATGGTGTAGGGGCCGCTGGGCCGCACGTTGGTTATGCAGGGGGTCTCCTGGCCAAAGCGTTCTATAAGCTCCAGGTCCACCTGGTCTTCAAAGCGCATCTCCCAGGCGATGGCCAACAGGTGCAGGATTGCATTGGTGGAGCCGCCGATGGCGTGCAGCACCCGGATGGCGTTCATCACGTTTTTGGGGGTGAGGATTTGGTGGGAGGTGATGCCCTGTTTGACCAGTTCCAGAATCTGATTGCCGGACGCCTTGGCCTGCCTGAGCTTCAAGGACGAAACCGCCGGGGTGGTGGCGGTGCCGGGCAGGGACATGCCCAGGGCTTCGGCCATGCACTGCATGGTGTTAGCCGTGCCCAAAAGGGCGCAGGCCCCGGCTCCGGGACAGACGTTGTCTTCCAGCCGGTCCATCTCGGCTTCGCTGACCAGGGATTGGCCCACCCCCGCGGCCCAGCAGGCCGCGTCCAGGGTGGTGGTGTCCGTGTCCTCGCCGTGATAGTGTCCCGCCAACATGGGGCCGCCGGTTACGATTATCACCGGAATATCCAGGCGGCAGGCCGCCAAGAGGTTGGCCGGCACGTTTTTGTCGCAGGATGAAATCATCACCACGCCGTCGAACATGTGCAGGTTCACCGCGGCCTCTATCTCCGCGGCCACGATATCCCGGGTGGCGGTGTCATAGCGGATGCCGTGTTTGCCTATATCCATGGGGCACATGCCGAAACTGTTGAACTCGAACGGGGTTCCGCCCGCCTGCCAGATGCCCGCCTTGACCGCATCGCCCACCGAACGCAGGTGATGATGCCCCGGGCTGGTTTCGCCCCAGGAGTTGGCTACTCCGATGCGGGGGCGTTTGAGGTCCTTGGTGGTGTAGCCCATGCCCTTTAATAGAGCCCGGGAGCGGGCGTTTTCCGGCGCTTGAAAGAATTCCATGTTGCTTTTGTAGTCGGCCATCTGATTAACTCCGCTAATATGTGAAGAATTTTGTCTATGCGCTGTCTGGCTGATCAGTCTTGATCGGGGAACATAAAGTTTTCCTTGGAGCCGAATATGCGTTCCAGGCCCAGCATGCTTCTGATTTCGTCCGCCACCAAAAAGACCTGGGGGGGACAGCCGGGCACGGAATAATCTGAGTTTTGCATATGAGCCTGGCATTTGCCCACCGCCATGATCATTTCACCCGGCTTGGGTTCACAGTCCCGGGTGCCGCAGACGATGCGCAGGGGCCCAATTTTTTCCATGGCATCGCTGCCTGCAAAGCGGTCCACCGCGAGCTGCAAGACTCCGGCGCATGCCGGGCAGGCGGTGCTGGTGTCGCATTCAATGCCGGGAGGGGGCTCGAAGCTTTGGATGCAGCGTTTGAACTGTTTGGTGCAAGCCTCCAAGGTCTCGCCCAGTATTTCGATATCTTCCAGCCCCAAGGGCCCCATGGCCTCGGCGGCTTTTTGCAGAATCAGAATCTCATTGGGATCAAAACCCATCAGCTTGGCCGAAACCACATCCAGGGCCCGGCAATCGGTTCCGGCCAGGATGGTCCGGAAATCCGCGCCGGTGTTGGCCATCGGTCCGTTGCCTTCCCCGGCCACGCTCCCGTCGGCGATGATCAGATCCGGCTTGAACAGGGTGTTGAGCTGGATGATTGAGTCCAACAGCCCGAAATAGTGGTAGCGGCTCTTTTGCTCGGCCGAGACTATGCCCATGAGGTTTTTCATGGCCACCGAGATGGTGGCGGCCACATGGGTTTTCATTACCGGCACATTGATCACATAATCCGCTTCCTGGATGGGACGGGAGATTTGCACGCTATGGTGCAGGCCGCCGCCTCCGGGAACTTCCACAAAGGGGTGGTCGTAAAGATTCACCAGCCTGGCCCCGGTGGCCCGGGTTATCCGGTCCAGCCCCAGGTAACGAAATCCCTTGGTTACATCCAGGCCCACCGCGGTGGCCTCACAGACCGCCACTTCTTTGGGGCCGTGTTCATTAACCAGATCTATGATCGCATGCACCAAATGGGGGTTGGTCACGATGCCCTGCTGCCAGGGCATGTTTTCCGCCGTGATGTTGGGTTTGATCATCACCCGGTCGCCCGGCCCGATGGCATCCAGGGGGGAGCCCAAAAGCGTGAGGGCTTTTTCAACAGCCTCCCGCAAGGGCTGCATGCTCATATCTTGGACCTTGACCAGGGCTACGCTACGGGGCATGTTTCCCACCCTTTCCTGTCAGCTGGGACCTGATAAGTTCCTGCTCACGGTTTTCATTTACTTGCTTGGCTGCCTTTATGGCAGCAGAGGCAGCTATTTGGGCTTGGATCATCCGCATGACTTTCATAAGCAGCATGGGATTGGACCCAGAGATGAAATTCATCAGGAAGTCCGGCTTGATGAGTGAATCCACCTTGACAAAGGCGCCCTGGTGTAACAATACATGGCATAGAATCCATTCCTATCAGGCTGGTTATAAAAATGCAACCAATAATATCGAAAGGTTGAAATTGGGTCTATGGCAGATTCCTTCATTCTAAACCCGTTCAAAACAACTAAACGCTGAATTCCGCTTGATGGATGTTTTAAATATAGATAGTATTTATAAAAAGTTAAGTCAAATAACCGCTTGAAGCGTATTTAATTATCATAGCTCGTTATTATTGAATGCCGAGGGCGGCCAAAGTCTTCGTTCAAGCAAGAACCGGCCTGCATATCCAACCAATTATAATATTGGTTGGATTTGTTCCGGGCTTGGCCATGGACTAAATCCAAGCCGGCCCCTATAGTGAAACGGGCAAAGACGGATCAAGCACCCCGCCAACAACCCAAACGGGAGCAACGAGCTTATGAGCAACTCATACCCCATGGCTATGGTTGAAACCGCCGGGCAGATAACCTGGGTTCAGCACGAGATTCCCCCGCTGTCAGCCGATCATGTGTTGATAAAAACCAAGGCCGTGTCCATCTGCGGCAGCGATCTGCACACCTTTAAGGGAAAGCATCCCTTTGCCCCCTTGCCCGCCGCCCTGGGGCATGAGCTGGCCGGTGAAGTGGTGGAGCTGGGTTCCGGGGTGACAAAATTGGCCGTGGGCGACCGGGTGGCTCTGGAGCCGGTGATCATCTGCGGCCGGTGCCAGTTTTGCCGCCAGGGGGATTATAATCTGTGCCAGGACATCAGCTTTCATCACCGCAAGGGCCAAGGGGCTTTTACGCCCTTTTTCGCAGCCCACGAAAACTGGGTGCACAAGCTGCCCGGCAATATCTCCTATCAAGAGGGCGCGCTTTTGGAACCCATGGCCGTGGCGGTTCATGCGGTGAACCGGGCCGATATCCATCTTGGCGAGAGCGTGGCTGTTTTGGGTGCGGGCTCAATCGGGCTGATGATCATGAAGCTCTGCATCGCCCGGGGTGCTGGCCAGGTCTTTGTGGTGGACTTAAGAGATTCCAGCTTGGCCAAGGCCGTGGAGATGGGGGCTACGGCGGGGATCAACGCCGCCAAGCAAGACCCGGCTGAAACCATAGCCCAGGCCACCGGCGGGCTTGGTGTGGAAGTCGCCTTCGAGGCGGTGGGGATTCAACCCACTTTGCTTCAAGCCTTGAGCGTCTTGAAAAAGGGAGGCCGGGCCGTGTTGGCCGGACTTTATTCCAGCCCCGAGGTGAGCATTCCTTCCAATATTTTCGTATCCAAGGAGATAAGCGTCAGCGGCACCCAGGGCTACTGTTGGGATTTCCAGACTTCAATCAAGCTGTTGTCCAATAAACGATTCGACCTAAAACCCTTCATCACCCACATCTTCGGCTCTGATGGGGTGGCGGACGGGTTTGCGCTGCTGTCCGATCCGGAAAACCAGGCGGTCAAGGTGGTGATTCAGTATCCATAGGGGAAGTTTGCATGTGGCACGGGGCCTGTCACGCGCAGCATTACAGCGCTGACAGCTTCACGCGCCATTCACAATATGTCTTTATCCAATGTGGTTTGTGGCAATGAAAGCGCTTATGTTTATTAGATAACTTCATATCACATACACCAAGGTTCATAACGTCACGGTACATGATTTTTTTACGAGTGGGGATTCTTAAGGAGTTGCGAGTTTTTGAATCATCCAATAGCGATAGGCCCCTTGGGCCGCCGGGGGCGATCTTGAATGATTTAATCATTTATATCTGATAGATAGGATGATAAATATTGCAGTTATGAAAAGATAAGATAAGAGAGTTTTTCCAGGGGGGATTCTGCGCCTTTTGGTGGTCAAAAGGTTCGCCATCCCCCTTTACCGTCCGGCTCGCGAAAAACCCATCAAGATACGCCATCCCGCCTTCTTTATCTGATAAGGCAAGCTCAGTTCCAGCCCAAGCCTAAAGATAAAATGCCGTGCAAAATAAAGATGCAGATATGTTCATGACTTGAGTGGAAAACTCAACCCTTCACGAAATATCTGCTGCTTTTGATTGTCGTAACCCTACCGTAAATGGCATGCGCATAAATGTCCGGGGCCTATCTCTTTGAGCTGCGGAACATCTTTTTGGCATATCTCCTTGGCCTCTGGGCAACGGGTATGGAAACGGCATCCCGACGGCGGATGCAGGGGGCTGGGCACGTCGCCGGGCAGGGGCAGTATCTCCTGGATCAATTCCGGATCGGGCAAGGGGGCGGCATCCAAAAGAGCCTGGGTATAGGGGTGCATGGGGGGGGAATCAAAAATCTCCGCCGGAGCCACTTCAACGATCTGCCCGAGATACATAACCGCGATGCGGTCGGATACATGGCGTATTACAGACAGGTCGTGAGCCACTATGAGATAAGTGAGCCCGAAGCGCTCTTTAAGCTCCAATAAAAGGTTCAGCACCTGAGCTTGGATGGATACATCCAGGGCGGATACGGGTTCATCCGCCACCACCAGTTCGGGCCGCAGGGCCAGGGCCCGGGCAATGCCGATTCGCTGGCGCTGGCCGCCGGAGAATTGGTGGGGATAGCGCCCGGCGTGCTCGGGCCGCAAACCCACGTCTTTTAAAAGCTCCTCCACCTTATCCTTAAGCTCGTTACCGTGGGCGATACCGTGAATCACAAAAGGTTCGGCCAAAATAGAGCCTACGCTCATGCGGGGATTCAAGGATGTCACCGGGTCTTGAAACACTATCTGCATTTCACGCCGCAAAGGGCGCATCCTGGCCCGGCTGTATGCGCTTATATCCTGGCCTTTAAAGAATATGCGGCCCTTGGTGGGCGGTATCAGGCGCAAGGCAATCCGGCCCAGGGTGGATTTTCCACAGCCGGACTCGCCCACCAGCCCCAGCACCTCGCCGGAGTTCAGTTTCAGGTCAACATCCTGCACCGCCCACAATGACTGCTTGGTGAGCCCCATCAGGCCGGTGCCGACCCGGAAGCGCTTGCCGACTCCCTGCAACTCCAACAGCGCGGCGCTCATGCGGCCTGCACCTCCTCCCGGGCCCCAGGCTGCCGGGTCTGGTCATGGTGCAGATAACAGCGCACCTTATGCCCGCCTTCAACCTCGACCAAGGCCGGTTCTTGATATTTACATTTCGCCATGACTTGGGGGCAGCGGTCGGCAAAAGCACAACCTTGGGGCAAGGAGCCCAAGGGGGGCACCGTGCCCGGGATGGTGTGCAGATTCTGCTGCCGCTGGCCAGCCCGCGAGGGCAGGCAGGCCAAAAGGCCTTGGGTGTAGGGGTGCAAGGGATTTTTATAAAGCTGCTTTACGGTGGACTCCTCCACCATGCGGCCGGTATACATCACCGCCACCCGCTGGGCCACCTGGGCTACCACCGCCAAGTTGTGGGTGATGAGCAGAATGGCCGAGCCGGTTTCTTTTTGCAGCAGCTTCATGAGCCGCAGGATCTGGGCCTGGATGGTCACGTCCAGGGCAGTGGTGGGTTCATCGGCGATAACCAGGCTGGGGTTCATTAAAAGCGCCATTGCGATCATCACCCTCTGACGCATGCCGCCGCTGAACTGGTGGGGAAAATCGTTGACTCTGCGCTCGGCTTCGGATATGCCCACCCGCTTCAGCATTTCCACCGAACGGCGCAGGGCTTCTTCCTGGTCTGCCGCATCATGGGCCAAAAGCAATTCGGTCAGCTGCCGGCCGATGGTGAACACCGGGTTCAGCGAGGTCATGGGCTCTTGGAAAATCATGGATATTTCGGCCCCGCGGATGTGGCGCAGCCGCTCCGGGGAGACTTTGCTCAGGTCCTCGCCTTTAAACAGCACCTGGCCGCCAGCCACCCGCCCGGGCGGGGGCACCAGCTGCAAAACGCTCAAGGCGGTCATGGTCTTGCCGCAGCCCGATTCACCTACCAGCCCCAGTATTTCGCCCCGGTCCAGGGTCAGGCTCACTCCATCCACGGCGGCCAGGGGTTTATCCGCGCCGGGGAATACAGTGACCAGGTCATGTATGGATAATAGAGGCTGAGTCACGCTTTTGCTCCGCTTGATAGTAGACTAAATCCAATCTAAGCCATGATGCGGGTATAGTGAAGCCCTTTTTTGCGCCTGGCCGCCTTGCTTTTTTTAAAAGCGGCTTATTAAGGGGGAGTCTCATTGTTCAGAATTCAAGCGGCCGGGATGAAAAAGCGCCGCCTGATTGCATAGGGAAAGGCCGTGTATTACGAACTTTATGAATGTCTGGGGCATGACTGGTAGACTTGGCCCAGGATTAAACCATGGAACGGGGACGGCCCATGCCCACACCGGTAGGACATGCCCTGGCCGGAATAGCCGCCGGCAGCCTATATACCAAAGACCAGCCCCTGGTTTCAAAGGGGCGGGATGTAGTCTTGTTTGCGGTGCTGGGCCAGCTTCCGGATCTGGATTTCATCCCCGGCATACTTACGGGCCAAACCGATTATTGGCATCACGGAGCAAGCCACAGCATATTCGCCGCCGTGGCGGCGGGGCTCATTTTTTATTTATACGGCCGGACCAAGGGAGCGGGACGCCGCTGGGGCTTGACGGCCTTTTGGGTGGTGCTATCCCATGTATTTCTCGACGCCATTAACGCGGACACCAGCCCGCCCCATGGGATTCCCCTGTTTTGGCCCATATCAAACCAGTATTTTTTGATCTATCCCTTGTTCATGGATGTATGGCGCAATCCGCCCTGGGTGCAAACCATAATTCATGACTTTTTGGCCGTGGGTTTGGAACTCATGGTGCTGGGGCCGGTTGCGGCGGTCAGCCTGTTATGGCGCAAACGGCGGTTCCGCAAAAGGAGTCCGGCGTGATCTGGTGGGCATGGCTGCTTTTAGGGCTGCCCGGGCTGGGCCTGGCGGCAGGTATATACCGTTTTGGCTCCCTGAATTGGGCTTCGGCTAGCCTGGGCGTCTTTTTGACCCTGATGCTGGGAATATTTGATTTAGCCCGCATGCGTCTGGCCCCGGATTCGGGGCCGCGCCTATTATGGGGCAGTCTGGCCGGGGCTGCGGCCTGGACTTTTTTCAGGGCCATGCTAGAGCCCTTCTCAGGCCTTACCTGGATGCTGGTTGCGCCCTTTCATCAGGCAGCCATGCTGCTGATCTGCATGCTGCTGGCCACGCTTTTGATTCCCCGCGATTGGCCACCCGCCCAGGCGCTGAAGCCCAAAACGGGCTGGCGTCTGATGCTGCTGTTGGGCTTGGGAGGGCTTATGATCATGGCCGGGCTGGCCATGGGGATCAAGGCGCTCACTCTGGATGGCGCAGCCGACCCGCCGCCCGGCATCAAGGGATTGATCAAGAACCCTTCACTGCTGCTGGTATGCTTTGGCCTGGCCGGCTGCGGACTGTGCGGTCTGGCCCGGTATCGCCCGGCCTGGCTGGTCTTCAACCTGATCCCGGTCGCGGCTTACGGCCTGGCCTGGGCCGGGGTGGGGCTGGATCTGGTTTCAGCAATGCATCCCTTGATTGAAACGGTCAGCCGCGAGGTAATGCAGTTCATGTTCTTAATGGCAGCCTTAAGCATGGGGCTGAGGCTGAGCCTGATAAAGCGGCCTGAATCGGCTTAATCCCACCACCAGGCCACAAAGGCGGCATAGGCCAGCCTTTTCAAATAGGCGGCCAGACTCTCGGGTTCGGGCCTGATGGCTATGTAATCCAGCCAGACCCCGCCGCTTCCCGGCATGAGCGCCACCCGGGCTTCCAGACCGTTCAGCGGTTTTTCGGTCTCAAAATCCAGCTCAATGCTTTTCCAGGCGTCTGTTTCCAGATCAGAGACGGGTATCACTTTGCTGGCCAGGGTGTATTTGCCCCCCATAGCCGCCAGATCAAGCTCCAGACTGCCTTCCGCCTGTTTTGCGGCTCTGAGCTTGAATTCGGCCAGATGGCGTCCTGTGGGCAAGCTGCTGTATTGGCCGTACACCATGGCGGTTTTGGCGTCAGTGATGGGCAGGAATGCCGCCTTACCCCCGGAAGCCCCCTCATAATTTTTCACACTGGCCGGTTTATGGGCATAGTCTTCGGCCTCAAACAGACGCTGGTCGTCACTGCGCCTTAGCAGCGGTCCCCGTTGGGCGCGCCAAGCCGGCTCATTGTCGGGGGCGCTGTGAAAGGTCAGGCGCAGAGGCGCGCCTCCGTTTAGAGGCCTGATGAATAGTTCATAGTTGCCCGTATTGTGGTCATGCTGATCCAAAGGAGCGGCGCTCCAGGCCAGCCATTGATCCTGCGGACCGTAGGCCGGGAAATAATCCCAATTCTTGGCTGTGGTCAGGCGTCTGCGGCCGCCATCCCAATTCACTTCCCAGATATCGGAGCCGCCGTGCACCGTGCGGACCGTGAGGACGGCGTTGGAATCCGACCGCCAGCCCAATCCGCAGCCGTCGGACACCTTGCGCCCCGGGCCGACCTTGCCGTCCCGGCCAATCTCGGCCAATACCACAGTGCGCCCCAGCTGCCCCCCGCCGCTGGGCCAAAATGCAAAATACAGCCTGCGCCCATCCGGAGCCAGCCATACATCCGTCTTGCCCCGCTTTGCCTTCAGCCCGGAAAAGTCCACCTTGACATCACGCTTCTGGTGCAGGTCCCGCAGCCAATAACCTTGTGGTGTGCGCTCCCGGCGGATCAATAGCCAGCGGCCGTCTTTGCTTACGCCTTGAAGCCATTCCTGCACATTGGGAGGAGAAAGCGGCGCTGCATGGCTTAAGTCCGGATCAGCCATCCAGACTTGGGTCAGGCCATTGCGGTTTGAATCAAACACCACTTTTTGGCCCTCAAGAATAAATATGGGTGTGCGTTCGTGCACCTTTGGAGGAGAAAGCCGCACCAGGTTTGTGCCGTCGGCGTAGATGCGGTAAATGGCCCATTCGCCGCTGCGCCTGGAAGAAAAAAGAATCTCTCCGGGAATTCTGCCCTTGGCTTCACGCAGAGCCTTTAATTCGTTTTGGCTGGGATTAATGGCTCGTCCCATGGCCCGGGCCTGGGTGGGTGCGCATAGAAACAGGCACACCAGCAAGGCCGGGCATATGAAAAGTTTGCCGCCGGTTGATCCGGTCAAATAGTGCTTAAGGCTAATCAAACTCATACCAAATAACCTTGCCAATGAAAAAACGCCGCATTATTTGCAATGGGGCTTTACAAATTTTAATGTATTGCCCCTGAGCGGATCCGGCAAGCCGCCATGTTAGTTTCAGGTCAGAACTTTACATTTGTTTAGTAAATATTAAATTTCTGCAGCTATCTGGGTGGTGAAAATGATCTTTGGTTCCATGTACTGAACAGGCTGTAATTTATATTGTGCATAGATCATTGTATATACTGCGATTCTTATTCAGCGTCCGCCTTAGCCTTGGACAGAAGCCTTGTTATCTATAGTTTGTTGATGATTCTTATAAAGTAAAAGGCGCTGCAAGATTGAAACATATGATCTTGGCAGTTTTAAACAGCCTGGAAGGTTTTTGAACTCAATCGCTGCAAAATCCGGCTGTGCTTTGATTTATGGACGGAGCCGTAATCGATAAATAGGCTGGTTTTTCCCGGCGCGTCTCAGGTGTGATGTCTAATCAAGTCAAGTAAATTAAATACTTAGCTAAATCCAGTCCATCCCGGCATCAACAAAAAAGAAAAGCGGATGGAGCAAGATGCCCACATCCGTTTTTCTAGGAGGCTTTCCGGGGAATGCTGCTAGCGCTCAATATAATAATTTAACCGCTAAACTTATTGCTTATAATTCAAATCATTAGCATGATTCGATATATCAGAGCAGCGAAAGCCGGGGTGTCAATAAGCCGTTTACTTGGTTTTTACCAGCCGCCAGGCGGTGGACTTGCCGCGGGGTTTCTCCAAAGTGAATTTGGTGCCGGTGCCAAACCCGGTCAACTCGCCAAAGTCGGTGATAGTCAGGCGCCCCTTGGAGGTGACTTCGTATGCCTTGGGGCCCTTGGCGGATTCCTTTTTGCGGCTGATTTGTTTGATTACGCCTGCTTCCACCATGGCCATTTTGAACTGTTGAGCAAATTCGACGGCGGTCATGGGGGCATCGTTGGCACTCAGTTTTTCCCTGATTTCTTGTTCGGGTACTCCGTCTTCCACCAGTTTACGCAATTTCTTACGATCCGCAGCACTCCATTTGGAAGCTCTTGCCATAACGTACTCCTCTCCTATTAAAGGAAAATAATAAAACAAAATTTGCAAAGATGTTGATAGATATATTCCAGTAAAAAATGGATATTGTCAAATCCAAAATCAATATTTTGTTATTTTTATGGTCTATTTTTATTTTGCTTCAGCCCTGATTTACACTTCAAACAGTTTACGCGCAAAAAGATTAAGATATTCCATGCCGCCTCAATGAAAATTTAATGAACCGGAAGGTTCTGCATCCAGTGTGAAATATATAAGAATTATTCATGGTGAAACAGCCCGGATTATTAAATGCAGCTTTTTGGTGACGCTAAAACACGGGTAAATATGATGATCGGATCAGTTTCAGTGCGGGGGATATCCAAGGCATTTTGCATTTGGCAAAAGCCCCAAAAAAACGGTTTTGCCTATGCGGGTGAATGTTGGGAGGACTAAGAGCTGAGCCTTAAACTATGAGCGGAGGCCGGTTTAACAGCCGGCCCCCGCGATTGACTAGACTAATTGCAGGTGGGTGAATTCGGCCAGTTCGCCGAAAAGATCGGCGATCTGCTTTAATAACGCCAGGCGGTTGCGCCGCACATCTTCGTCTTTGTCCATGACAAGCACATTATCAAAGAAGTTGTCCACAGGCTCTTTGAGGGCCACGACGCTTTTCAAAAATGCCTGGTAGTCACCCTCGACAACGCTGTTGTGCAAACCATTCACCAGGGCGGTGAATGCCTGATGCAGTTCCTTTTCCTGGGGCTCTTTGAAAAGACCTGCCTGTGGCGCTGTTGGGGGCACCTGAGCTGCTTCCTTGCGCAGGATATTCATAACCCGCTTCATGCCCACGGCCAGTGGTTTAAAGTCTTCAGAATCCTTGACCGCGGCCAGGGCCAGGGCCCGGGCTTTTACGTCCATCAGGTCATCCATCCCGGCGGCCAGCACGGCTTTGGCTACATCGGTGGGCACCCCCTGGTCGGCCAGTATTCCCTGGAAACGGGCGCCAAAGAACTGCTTGACCTCATTTTTGACTTGATCCGCATCAACCGTCAGCCAGGGCTTAAGGTTTGCCAAGGCTTCATTGAGGGCCTGCTCCAGATTCAGTTTGAGCTCTTTTTCGGTCACGATGCGGATCACCCCTATGGCAGCCCGCCTCAAGGCAAAGGGGTCCGCCGCGCCGCTGGGTTTTTCATCCACTCCAAAAAGCCCGCAAATGGTGTCGATGCGGTCGGCCAGCCCCACAATGGAGCCTATTATGCCTTGGGGCAGGGCGGCGTCGCCGCCGGTGGGCATATAGTGATCCTCGATGGCCTGGGCCACGTCGCTTTCCTCGCCGCCCCGGCGGGCGTATTCCGCTCCGATCACGCCTTGCAGGTCCGGGAATTCCGCCACCATTTCGGTGACCAGATCGCACTTGGCCAGATATGCGGCCCGTTCCACCTTATCGGCCAGCTCGGGAGCCAGGACCCCGGCCAGGTATTTGGCCAGCCTGGTGTGGCGTTCCACCTTTTCCCGGCTGGTGCCCAATTTGGCGTGGTAGGTCACACGCTCCAGTTCCTCCAGCCCGTCGATCAGGGGCTTTTTCAAATCTTCTTCCAGGAAGAAACGGGCGTCGGCCAGCCTGGCCCGCAGCACCCTCTCATGTCCCCGGGTCACCACGCCAAGGTCCTTGGGCTTGGTGTTGTTCACGGCGATGAAGTTGGGCAGCAGCTCACCCTTGGAGTTTTCCAGGGCGAAATAGCGCTGGTGGGAGGCCATGGCCGAGATGATTACCGGTCGGGGAACCTCCAGGAAAGCCTTGTCAAAGGAACCGCAGCAGGCCACCGGCTGTTCCACCAGGTCAACCACTTCAGCCAAAAGGGCCAGGTTTATCACCAGGCGCCCCCCGGATTGGAGCGAGGCCTGCTGAATCTCGGTCGCGGTGAGTTCGGCGCGCTCGTTGCGCAGAATATGCACCCGGGCGTCCCGCAGTTTTTTCACATACTCGGCCGCGTTTTTCACTTCAAAGGCTTCAGGCGCGTTGAAGCGGTGGCCCCGGGTCTGGTTGCCGCTTTTTATGCCGGCCAGCTCAAAAGGCACCACCTGTCCGTCCAGGATAGCCAAGAACCAGTGTATAGGCCGGGCAAAGCGGAACTTGCCCGAGCCCCAGCGCATGGTTTTGGAAAATGGTATCTGGCCCACCAGCTTGGGCAGGGATTCCTGCAATATCTCCATGGCCGGACGACCCGTCACCTTTTTGGTGTAGCCCAGGCGCGGGCCCCGCTCGGTCTCGATTTGTTCCAGCTGATCCACTTCCACGCCCTGGCTTTTGGCAAAGCCAAAGGCCGCCTTGGTGGGTTTGCCTTCTTTGTCATAGGCCGCCTTGACCGGCGGACCCAGGCTGACTTCCTCCTTGTCAGCCGACATTTCGCTCAACCCTTTAACAACCAGGGCCAAGCGGCGGGGGGTGCCGTGGGCCGCGCTTTCTTCAAATTTCAGGTCCTTGAAAGAAAGCTCCTTTTCAGCCAGCTCTTGCAGGGACTTCATGGCCGGACGCACAAAACGGGCCGGCATTTCTTCCATGCCTATCTCAAACAGCAGTTCAGCCATTAGTCCGCCTCCCTGGCCAAAAGGGGATGGCCCATCTCGGCCCGCTGGGCCACATAGGCTTCGGCGCAGCCCCGGGCCAAACCCCGTATGCGGGCTATGTAGGCGGTGCGCTGGGTTACGCTGATGGCGCCCCTGGCCTCAAGCAGGTTAAAGGTGTGGGAGCACTTCAAACAGTAATCATAGCCGGGCAGAACCAAGCCGTGCGCCAGGCAGTTGCGGCTTTCCTTTTCATAGCCGTCAAACAGGCTCCACAAAAAATCCACATTGGATACTTCAAAGTTATAGGTGGAGTGCTCCCATTCGCCCCTGTGGTGCACCTGTCCGTAGGTGACCTTGTCATTCCACATCAGGTCATAGACATTGTCCACCTGCTGCAGATACATGGCGATGCGCTCCAAGCCATAAGTCAGTTCCACCGGAATGGGGTCCATGTCAATTGAACCCACCTGCTGGAAATAAGTGAACTGGGTGACTTCCATGCCGTCCAGCCAGACTTCCCAGCCCAGGCCCCAGGCCCCGATGGTGGGAGATTCCCAGTCATCCTCCACAAAACGGATGTCGTGCTCCAACGGGTCCACGCCCAAAGCGCGCAGGGAATTCAGATAAAGATCCTGCACTTCAAGGGGGCTGGGCTTTAAGATCACTTGGTATTGGTAATAGTGCTGCAGGCGGTTGGGATTTTCGCCATAACGCCCGTCAAAGGGACGGCGGCTGGGCTCCACATAGGCCACATTCCAGGGCTCTGGTCCCAAGGCGCGCAGCGTAGTATGGGGGTTGAAGGTGCCTGCCCCCACCTCCAGATCGTAAGGCTCCACAATCAAGCATCCTTGCTTTGCCCAGTAGGCATGCAGGGTTGCGATAACATCTTGCAAATACATCTTGGACTCCAGATAGTTAGCGGAAACGATGACCCTAAGCTGGCGATCATAACACTCCATGTAATAGCGCGCAAGTGCGCCTTATTTGATCAGCCCCCCGCGCTGGCGACAGCCGCTGTTTTGGCCGCCTCTTGAACTCAGAATCCGCCCCGCTTTATAGTCAAGGCTTCTGATATTCCGGCCCGGCAAACGGCCTCCTGGCGGACAAGCCCTTTTTAGGGGATGGGGAAAATCTTATTATATGGTGCGGCCGGGTCCGGTAAGATATACTAATTTATTAGGAATGATTTTGAAAAAAGCCAGCTTAACTAAAAATGCACTTAACTGCACATATGCATCAGATAAGGAGATGGTGATGAAAGGATGTGTCTACGCGCTGTCAATATTCATGGTGTTTTGGGCGGCCGGGTTTGGAGTGAAAGCACCGGCGGTTGATCTGGATCAAGTCCAAATAAGCGGACAGACCATGCAACTCGCCATGGGAGGGGCAGGCAACGGCGGCGGCGGCAACGGCGGCGGCGGCACTGGCGGCGGCAGCGGCACTGGTGAATGTGACGGCACTGGCCCCCAAACCGGCACCGGCCCCCAAACCAGCACCCAGC
The DNA here is from genome assembly GCA_963675675.1 of Desulfarculaceae bacterium. Taxonomy (GTDB): domain Bacteria; phylum Desulfobacterota; class Desulfarculia; order Desulfarculales; family Desulfarculaceae; genus Dethiosulfatarculus. Next base: position 2,328,050 of record OY776512.1, on the reverse strand, counting down.
AACAGACCGGCACCCAGCAGCAGACCACCACCCAGCAAAAGACCGGCACCCAGCAAAAGCTGCGTCTGCATACTCCTACAAGCACCGGATCTTAAGCGGAAACATTCGGCGCGGGCAGACGGCCCTGCGCTGTGTATCTCTCTGAAGCAGCAACTGTGTCTGGCAGCCATTCCGGCCTTACCGGAATGGCTGCTCCGGTTCCGGCTACTTAGATGGTATGCGCCCCACCGGGGCCAGATAGGCCACGAACTCCTCTTCGCCGTCAAGCCCCAAATAGCGGTCCAGGCGCTCCTGGTCATAGGCCCCGATGGCGCAGGTGCCCAAACCCAGCCCGGTGCAGGCCAGGTACAGGTTTTGGCATATATGCCCGGCGTCAATGGCCACCACCTTCATATGCATGGGGGCATAGCGCCATTCATTGCGGTAGGGAATCACGCTCCAGATGAAGCAGACCGCTCCCTTGCCCACAAAGCCCTGCTGATTGGCCAGGATGCCCAGCTCATCCGCCATGAACTCATCCTGGCCGTTTAAGCGGCAAAGCTGGTGATCGATGGACTGATAGCGGTACAGTCCCGGGCTGAGCCCGTCAACCAGGCTGACCGCCAGATAGGTTTCAAACGGATGCCTGCACCCGGCGGAGGGCACGGTGCGGTAGACCCTGGTTCCGGCCGCGGTCACCCGGTGCACCCCCTGGGTGGCCCAAAGCAGAAAAGACAGTTCATCCAGGCTGATTGATTCTTCGCTGAACCTGCGGTGACTGGCCCGCCGCAAAATGGCTTCTTTCAGCGGCATGCCTCCCAGGTCCAGTTCCGCTGCGGAGGGCAGACTGATTATCTCCGAACCCTCGGGGCATTCAAGCTGGGGCGGGGGATGAGGCAGTTTTTTCTTCTGGTCGGTCTCATAATTTTGCCGGTCCGCCCAGTTTCCGGATTTCAAAAAGGCACGGTTTATTTGCTTTTGATCTTGCATTGTCAATCCTATCCCGCATGGACCCGCCAACTGATTTGGTTTCCCTTTTCAGCTTCAAACTTGGACAGGTTATGCGCTGTTTGCGGTTCAACCGGCATTGCGGCTCATTTCCCATAAGATTTCCATGCGAACCACTGCCGCTATAAGGATTACTCCGAAGGGCGTAAACTTGGCTAATCCCAGTACAGAAGGAACCTATGCGTGTTCCGCCGCCATCATCTTTTTGAAGTGCAGCACAGCATCATGGCCCAGTCCCATACCTTCGAATATGGCTGCTGTGAAACTGACCGGCGCGGTTCCCGGCGCTGTGATCACGCGGTCATGGTAAATTGCCGAAGCGCTTGCACGATAGTATTCAATACCCGAGTATCCCGCAACATTATTAACTAGAAAATCCGCATCATTCGAGGTGTGCAAGGTTGCATCAAGCAAACCGGCTCGGGCTAGCGCCAGGGTGCCTCCGCATATCCCGGCCACGATCCCCCCGCGCGTGTGCTGCGCCTTGATGATCCCGTTAATATCCGGAGCGTCTTCGCCAGCCCAGATTGCACCGCCGATAACCGCCAATGCCTTTGGCTGCCAGGCGAGAAGAGCATCCAATTCCCGCGAGACCTTGGCAACAAGCCCGCCCTGGGAGCGGATTTCCCCGCTTTCGGGGGCGAAAAATTGGACATCCAGGCCATAGAACGGGCCGCCTGTCCCGGCAATCAAGGAGTATTCCCAATCCGCGAAACCCTGAGTAAGGACAATGGCCACCTTTTTCATAGCAGTCTCCTGTAAAGCGCCTGGGGTCAATTCACCGGGGATTGCAATCTGCGAGGCTTGCTCGGCTCATATAATTCATGGTGTACTGGAATCCCTTGTTCAGCAGTCTGCCGTATAATGCGGCTTGGTTTTTTCCCTGGAAATTACTTTTTGTTGCCCCGCTGCATCACGCGGCTTTCACCGATGGTAGTGTAAAACAGGGCCACGATAACCAGGCTTGAGGCCCCGATCCAAAACAGCACGGAAAAATCCGACGGACTGGTAAGAGAGGCCGGTTCTCCGGAAAGCACCATACCCAGTATCTGGGTGAAGAGTCCGCCGCCCAGCATGGTGAAAAGGTTGACCCCCACCATGGCCTGCCCGGCCTGTTCGGGGGGCACCAGTTCTTTGACATGGGCGTACATGAGCTGCCCGCTGGACGAGGTGAATCCGAAGGCGAAGAACAATGCGTAGACCAGCCAAAGGTTTGGATGCGCCGGCAGCATGCATAGAGCCACACTGACCAGACCGAAGATAATCAAAAGCGGCCAGACCAGATGTTTGCGGGTCATGAGAATTTGATCCGACAGCTTGCCCCAAAGCGGCAGCCCGACTATGAGCCCCAGACTGATGGCGAAAATGCCATTGGCCATCTGCAAGGGGGTTAAGCCCAGCCCATAGAGCATGAAGGGCGTGGCCCACAAAGCCTGCAAAGCCACCAGATAGCCGTAGCGGACGAAAGAGGACAGGCCGAATACAAAAAAGGTGTAGGAAGCAAAAAACTTGAGCCCCTCGAAAAAAGGCTGCCCGGATGCACGGGAGGGCGCCTTTTTGCCTTCCGGGCGGTCCCGGATCAGCCAAAAGATCAGGATTACCAACACGGCGTTGATTGCGGAAATAACGCTGTAGCTCATCCGCCATCCGAATTCCTCGATAAGGAGCTGAAAGGGGGTGGAGGCCATGAGTCCCCCCACATTGCCCACCGCCACCAGCATGCCGGTCAGGAAGGCGAAGCGGTTTATGGGGAACCAGGCCGCCACCAGGGCCAGAGGGCCCATCAGGTTGGAAGCGGTGCCCACCCCCAGCAGCATGCGCCCTGTGATAGACATGGCGTGCGAGTCCGCCCAGGCGAACGTCAACCCCCCGATTACGGCCACGATTCCCAGCACGCCCATGATCATGCGCGGACCGATGCGGTCCAGGGTTACGGACAGGGGTATCTGGCAAAAGGCGAATGAATAGAAAAACGCGGCCGCAACAAAACTGAGATCGGAACCGCTCATCTGCAGCTCGGCCGCCATGTGGGGGCTGATCACTGCGGTGGAGATCCGGTAGAACTGGGACATTACAAAAGCCGCAGTGGCCACGATCAGAGCGGCCCAGCGCCGTTTACTGCCAGGAGCCGGGTCAAGGGAGATGTCCGGGGGCGCTTGCATCCAAAGCCTCTTTAATATGTTAAGCGGAAACCGGAAGGATTGTACCCCCTGGCCGCTCGGATTTCACCCGTGCCGTTGACAATATGCGGGGCAAGCGTCATAAGATTAAAGTATGAAAAGCGGATTCATTGCCATAGTAGGTGCACCCAACGTAGGTAAATCCACTTACCTCAATCAGGTGCTGGGATTCAAGCTGGCTATCACCAGTGATAAGCCGCAAACCACCCGCCACAGGCTGTTGGGCATCCACAACCAGGATGACTTGCAGGTGGTGTTTCTGGATACACCCGGCCTGCATGAGGCCACCCACGCGCTGAACAAAGTCCTGGTGGACACCGCGCTCAGCACCCTTAGCGATGTGGATGCGGTTTTGTTCATGGCCGAGGTGAGCAACAAGGGCATGGCCGCGTCCAGACAGGTTGCGGGCCTCATCCGCCAGGCCAAAAAGCCAACCGTATTGACCCTGAACAAGATCGACCTGATTGCGGACAAAAGCGCCCTTTTGCCCCGTTTGCAGGAGGCGTCGGCCTGGGGGGATTTCAGGGCCGTGGTGCCCATCAGCGCACTCAAGGGTGACGGCGTCAGTTTGGTGGTGGAAGAGCTAGCCAAGCTATTGCCCGTGGGCGACCCGGTATTTCCGCCCGACATGATCACCGACATGAGCATGCGTTTTCTGGCCTCGGAGCTGATCCGCGAAAAGGTGTTCCGGCTCACCCAGCAGGAAATCCCGTACGCCAGCGCGGTGACCGTGGAAGAGTTTCTGGAGCCCGCCAGCGAGGGGGCTGTGACCGCCATCAGCGCCACCATCCATGTGGAGCGGGGCAGCCAGAAAGCCATTGTCATTGGCAAGAGAGGCTCCATGTTGAAAAAAATCGGCAGCGCCGCGCGCAAGGATATGGAGACCATGATAGGCGGCCCGGTGTTTTTGGACCTGTTTGTCAGGGTGGAGCCCAAATGGTCCCGCCAGCCCAAGGGCCTCAGGAAACTGGGCTACTAATAAAGCAATCGGCATACCTTGCCGGCGGCGAAGCAACAGCTTTTGCCGTTTTTGTTTGCTTAGGCCGCTTTTTGGGTTCTGGGCTGATGAAAAAAGGAAACCGCCATGTTTGAGTCCGATAAGCCTGATGTCTATGAAAAGGTGTACGGCGAACTCCTGGAGCGGCTGGCCAAGGCCGATCTGGCCGCCGCAGCCCGCACCCTGGAGCTTGAATGGCGGGATGGATGCGCCCTGGTTTCCTTTTTTAACCGCGATTATCTGGTGGGCAGCCAGGGCGTAAGCCTGAGGGACGGCGGCGAACCCCACATCACGCACCGCATTGTGCTGGCCTGGTACCTGATTCATGCGGGCCGGGGGGAGAATGCCGGGCGTTTTGTGCCCTACCGGGAGTTGCCCGGCGGGGCTGATTTTGCCCGCAATCTCTCCCAGACCGTGGAGGCCAGGCTGGCCGGGGGCTTTAGCGGGAGGCTTGATGACCTGAAGGCGGCGGCGGATGAACTGAATGCCGGACCGGCCGAGATAGAAAGCCGTCCGGACCTGGCCCTGACCGTGCCCGCCCTGCCCAAGGTGCCGCTTATGCTCACCTTTTATGACGCCGATGAAGAGTTCCCCGCCGAGGTCAAAATATTCTACGACCTGACCGCTACCAACTTCCTGGACCTGGAATGCCTTGCCGCGATGGCCTTTATTCTGGTCAAAGAGCTGGAATGGCGCGATCCGGCCAGAAGCCCAAAGTAAATCCAAAGACTGGAATTTCATTCCAAGTACACGTAGAATGAGGCTGATCTCTTTGCAGGCTGGATTATGCGCGTTTTATTGCACATTTGCTGCGCACCTTGTGCTCTGATGCCGGTGCAGGAGCTTGGCAGTCAAGGCCACGAGCTGATGGGGCTGTTCTATAATCCCAATGTGCAGCCTTACCTGGAGCATCAGCGCCGTCTGGAGACCTTGACAGGCTGGGCGGAGGATGAGGGGTTGCGTCTGATTGTGCATGATGACTATGACCCGGAAAAATGGTTCCGCCAGATGGCTTACAGGGAAAGCATGCGCTGCTCCATCTGCTATCATATGCGCCTGACCCGTGCGGCCCAGGTGGCCAGAAAGGGCGGGTTCGATGCATTCTGCACCACACTGCTCTACTCAGTGCGCCAGAAGCATGATCTAATCATCGAAACAGGCCGTGCCGTGGCCAAACGCCACGGCGTGAATTTTCTGGAACAAGACTTCAGGCCCCACTGGAAGGCGGGTGTTGCTCTAAGCTTGGAAAAGGGGCTTTACCGCCAGCCTTATTGCGGCTGCATATATTCCGAAAGGGACCGGTTCCAAAAACGGATCCCAAAAAAGCGGGCCTCATTTGCCCAGGCGGAAAGGTGATCCTATGCCGATCAGTACTCCCCCCGTAATCAAGTTGGAACTCAGCGGAGGCACCTTGGTGATACGCTCACCCGAGGCGACCTATCAGATATCAGTCGCCGGGGGCGCACCCGCCCCGTCTTCGTTTCTTGACCCGGTTCAAACTCCCGCTGCGGCCCCGGAGCCCGGACCCGGCCCCGCCTTGGCGTCCGCCGCCGCACCCGAAAAAACTCCGGCTCCTCAGGCGGCGCAGGAGCCCGAACCCCAGGCCGTAGCTGGCGGGGAACCGGAATCCGGCCCCGTTTCGGCTGCGCCTCCACAAGACCTGGCCAATACGGATTCACACCCCATGCCGGGACATCAGGGGGAAGACCAGGCTTATTTTGAAAAGCTCAGCAGGGAAATGTATGAATCGGTGGGCAATCTAGCCAGGCGGCTCAGCATGTCAATCCATGACGTAGAGCAACGCCAGGTGGAGGACTTCGATCTGCAAGCTGCGGGGGACAAGCTGGAATTGGCCAAGGATCAGCTTGAGAATGTGGTCAAGATGACCGAGCAGGCCACCAACCGCATTATAGACCTGGGTGAGGAGATACAAGGGGCCACGGACCGGGCCCGCAGCATCATGCAGGACCTGGGCGGCGCAGGGCCATCTGACCAGGAACCGGACAGCGGTTCTGATGAGGCCAAAGCTCGCTTGGAACAGGCCATCAAACAAGTGAGCGGTTTTGTGGAGAGCCTGGGCTCCGATCCCTTGGCCGGGGTGTTGGAGCAGGCCAAGGCCCTGCAGGATGCTTTGGGGGCCGGCGACGCTGCGCCCTCCGAACCGGAGCCCGAACCGGAGGCGGAGGCGGAGGCGGAAGAGGAACCCGAACCGGCAAAGGCCTTGAAGTACGATTTCCCCCTGGATTTGATCTTCCAGACCACCTATGAGATGTGCACCAATGAGACCGTGAAAAAGCACATCAAGTCCATGTGGGACGCCGGTGAAAAGGGCTTCAGGCAGGATATGATCAACCAAATGTTGAACGCCATTGCACCTGAAGCTCCGGATGAGGATAACTTTTTGAACCTCAATCTGGTCGAAGTGATGAAGAGCCTGTTCAAGGCCACCGGCGTGGACAAATTCAAAGCGATCCTCAAAAAGATAGCCAACACCGCGGATCAGATTTTTCTGGACCCCAACCTGCCCATAGAAGCCATGCCGGGCAAAGCCCCCGCAGCCGCCCCCAAACCCCAGCCCAAACCCGAACCCAAACCCAAACCAAAACCGGCGGCGCCCGCCGGACCGGGGCCGGAGGTCATGGCAAGGTTGGAAGATTTACTGAAGGCGGTGGAGGAAACCAAGGCCAAACTGGCCGCACCCGAGCTGCCCGAGGATCTGCCCGGCCTTTTGAAACAGGCTGTTTCGGCCGCCCCCCTTGCCGGGGAGGGCATCAACCAGGACAGCCGCAAGGAGCTGGAAGATGTGATGAATGTCATATTCAGCTCTGTGAACAGCATCATAGAGGCCCTAAGCTTCCAGGACCTTTCCGGCCAGGCCATTTACCGCATCGTAAGACTGCTCACAGATTTTCAGGTGCAGCTGTTGGCAATGGTGGTCGGCTTTGGCATAAAAATAAAGGCCAAGTCCGAAAAGGCAGAGCTTTCCGTGGATGAGAGCGACCGCATGGCCCAGGAAGAAGTGGACAAGGTCATGGAATCCTTGGGTTTGGGCGAAAAGCAAGAAGAAGGCGAAGAAGCGCCCTCCAAGCTGGATCAGGATTCGGTGAACAGCCTGCTCGAGAATCTGGGATTTTAACATCCAGGGCGTGTTTACCGAGCGGTTTCGGCTGGCCTTGCGGCGGAGATTGCAATATGACAACCCGCTGCTTTGGAAGCGTCCGGAGTTTTGGGCAAGCAGTCATTCATAAAAGAGCGATTCATTGACAATCCATGACGGCAAGAAGAGTTTTTTAGCTGGGTCATGGTTTGCTGAATAATATCACGGGCAAGACCTATCAGGGTGGCCTGCTACGCCTCAGGTTTGAATGTTGTACTCTTTCAGCTTTCTCCAGAGGGTTTCTCTTTTGATCCCCAGTTTATTGGCCAATTCGCTGCGGTTCCGGAAATTTCTGCTTGCCGCTGCCTGAATAATGGCTTTTTCCGCTTCTTTCATGGAAGACTTCAAGTCCATATTGGATGAAATCATTATGCTGCCGGGGGAATACTGATAGGCTTTGTCAGAAACCATATGAGAGTCAACCAGACTGTTTTTCAGAACTTCTATTAAATGGCTCTTTCGGTTGGGGTGGTCAACTTCGAACATGATGGAAAAGCGTTCGGCAATATTTTGCAGTTCGCGGACATTTCCCAAAAACGGGAACCGGATCAGTTCGTCTAATACCGAATCCTTTTGTTGGCGCGTAATTTCGGCCAGTATGGGATTCCGGTTTTCAACGAAACGCATAAACAGTTCAAAAATATCATTCTGCCTTTTCCTGAGCGGGGGGAGTTCAAGATAAAGCGTATTTAGCCTGTAGTAAAGATCGTCCCGGAATTTTTCACACTGTATCGCCTCCCAAAGATTGATATTGGAGGCCGAGATGATTCTGATGTCGACCGGGATAACCTTATCGCCCCCGACCCGGATGAATTTCATTTCCTGGATAAGGCGCAAAAGCTTGGCCTGAAGTGAGTAGGCCAGTGAAGAAATTTCATCAAGAAAAAGCGTGCCGCGGTGCGCAATCTCTATCAATCCTTTTTTACCGTCTTTCTTGGCCCCGGTAAAGGCTCCCTTTTCGTAACCAAAAAGCTCACTTTCAAGCAGTTCCCCAGGCAAGGTCGCGCAGTTTATGGCCACAAAGGGATAGTTTTTGCGCTGGCTGAGGTTGTGAATTGCCTGGGCGAACATTTCTTTGCCGGTTCCGGTTTCCCCGTATAGCAAGATCGGTGAGTTGTATTGAGCAAATTTCTTGGCCATTTTTACACAATTATTAAAGACTTGACTGCTGCCTATGAAATCTTGAAACTGAAAATTGGCCTGGAACCCTTTCTTGTAGATATGTTGCCGGATTTTCTTGTCTTTTTCTTGTATCTCGCTGGCCAGAAGCCCCACGACCACCATCCCGTCTATTTGATTCCTTACTTGCACCGGATAGAAGTTAAAGACGATGCTTTCCCCATTATGGGAGATGATGAACTCTCTAGGTGATTTGGATTCAAAACAATCCTTGGGCAGTTGCTTGAATATATGATGAAATGGAATCTCCCGGATATCAGAATTTGAAATGTTGAATTTTTTTTCGGCAGCGGCGTTGAACCACTCAACGTGTCTGTTTTTACCGATAATAAACAACGGGTCACTTGTATTTTGCAGCAGAATATCTAACTGGGATTTTTGTTTTGCCAGATATGTATTGTATTGAAAAAGCTCGATTGCCTTGTTGACCGCATTATGGAATATATCTTCACGGTCATAGGAAATCACGGCTTTTATCCCGATGGACTCAACAATATCACTGGTGTAGGAGCCGCCAATGATAACTTTAAAGCCGTCTTTTTGAGCTTGATGGCAATGAGTTTTGTATTCATCAATATTATTTGAGTAAAATGGTTTTAGCCGGACATTAAGCAATGATTCCAAAAAGGTAAGATCATATTTTTCTTCTGATGATAAAACTATGGCGATATCGGGGGAGTATGCCTTGGCTTGGTTTATCGCTTTGATCAGAGTGCGGGTAGTCATGGATAAAGGAATAAGTGGTATTCTGAGATGATTTTTTAAAACATGGTAATATCCCGGACCGGTAATGATGATATCAATTCCTTCTCTCACCTTTGCCTGGATGGTTTGAATTAAGTCCTCCACATCAAGACTGATCAAGTGGAATTCGGCCTGGCCTGTGTATTTCTTGATTAACTTTCTGTAGACGGAATTGATCCCAGGATAAATGCCGATACCGATGTTCGGGATCATATGATTAATATTTTGGATATAGTTAGTCAATTTATGATCCTTTCGGTGGGAAGCGCCGGCAATGAGAATATGTTATATATTTACAACAAAGCGTTAAATATTTGCAACAAAAATAAATTGAATCAATGCTGATTTTTTCATATTATTTATTAACTATATGAAATAATAAATAAAATAAACCTACATCGTTCCCGGTATTATTCTTGCAACCATCATCACTTATATGCACTGTGTAATATCTTTTCAGGTTTCAGCCCCACAACCGTCCCTCAATATAATCAGGAGGCAATATATGAGTAAATATGCTGAAATAAAGCTGGGTAATCGACGAGCCACCATTGAATTTTTGGAGGATCAAGCTCCTAAGTCGGTGGAAAAAATTTGGGAACTGCTGCCTTTGGAGATACCTCTTTGTCATGCAAAATTTGCGGGCGATGAGCTGATGTTCATGATTCCATTGGTAATGGATGCTGAAGCTGCCAAGGACAAACTGGAATCCGGTGACATTGTTTACTACCCGATCCAGCAAACTCTTTGTCTGTTTTTTAGCGATAGCATTCGGCAATTCGGCTCGGGCCCCATCAATATAGTCGCCAGGATCACCGACGGATTCGAAGACCTGAAAGAAATGGCACAAGATATCCTCCGTGATGGATTCCAGTGGGCAGAATTTACAAAAAAACAATGAGGATCTAGGAGTAAATTATGAGTGCTTTATTGAAGGTTACCGAAGAAATTGTCGATGAACGCAAAGGAATCTGGCGAGAAGCCCCTCTTGAATTAGAGACTTTTAAGTCACTCGGCATGGGGCATGGCGGCAAAACCACATCGCAGATTTACTCTCTTTATGACGGATACCGTAATCAAAGGAACCTTGCTCAATTCAGAGTTCTCCTCTCCCAGGACGACTTGAGCGTTGATGAGACCCGCAAGGTGCTGGCTCCTTTTGTAAAAGAGATGGCCGAACGGTTTCAAATCTGGAAATTCGAAAGGCCGAAGGATTTGTTTTTTCAGGCAGCCGAGTTGCTGAGTTCGGCTGAATCAAAAGATGAACTGCTCTCATTTATCGATGAGGCCCTGCTTTATAACAACCGGCTATGGTCTTGGATGGACGCTGAAATACCCTGGACCGAACTGGATAAAAAAATATACGGCTAACCTCCGGGATTTTAAAAAATCCCATATATCGGCTTATTTATCGGTGACTGTTAAATTTCCGGGCTTCTATAAGGGTGCCTGGAAGCAGAAGATTTTCGGATGAACAGATTCAGTTTGGCCAATAGCGTAACGCCAGCCAGGAAGCAATGAAGCCGGACTTATTAAAAATAGACAAACTGAAGACCTATTTTTACACCAAGCGGGGCGTTGTCCGCGCGGTTGATGGGATCGACTTGGCTCTGAACAGGGGGGAAACTCTGGGGATTGTGGGCGAGTCGGGAAGCGGCAAGAGTGTCACTGCCCTTTCAATTCTGCGTCTGGTCCCATCTCCACCCGCCAGGATCGTATCCGGCCGTATTTTGTTCAACAACAAGAACCTGCTCGAAATGGACGACTCCGCCATCCGCAAGATCAGGGGCAATGAAATCGCCATGATTTTTCAGGACCCCATGAGCTCATTGAATCCCACTTTCACCATCGGCAACCAAATCATAGAAAGCATAAAACTCCACCAGGGGTTGGGTAAGCGGGAAGCCCGCCTGAAAGCCATCGAAATGCTGCAATCGGTTGGAATCCCTTCACCGGAGCAGCGGGTCAACGAATATCCGCACCAACTCTCTGGTGGAATCCGCCAAAGAGCCATGATCGCCATGGCGCTGTCCTGCAATCCCGCCCTGTTGATCGCCGATGAGCCAACCACCGCGCTTGACGTAACCATTCAGGCGCAGGTTTTGGACTTGATGGACAATCTTCGGGAAGAGTTTGACACCGCGATCCTGTTTATCACCCACGACTTGGGGGTGGTTGCCGGGATGGCCGACCATGTGGCGGTTATGTACCTTGGTAAAATCGTGGAGATTGGCACGGTGAAGGACATATTTCATAACCCGAAGCATCCGTACACCCTCGGGCTTATGAATTCCCTGCCATCCATGAAAATCAGGTCGAAAAAACGCCTGGTCCCCATCCAGGGCGTTATTCCCAACCCCATTAAGGCTCCGAGCGGATGCCGTTTCAATTCACGGTGTCCTAAGGCCATGGATCATTGCAAGAAGGAAAGCCCGGTTCTCCGGGAATTGGAGGCAACGCACAAAGTTGCCTGCTGGCTGGTGAACTGACAAAGGGGACTGCGATTGCCCGCTGATCACCACATAGTGTCTGTGAAAGGTTTGAAGAAGTACTTTCCCGTGCGCAAGGGAGTGCTCAAAAGGATTGTTGCCCAAGTCAAGGCTGTGGATGAACTCGACCTCAGCATCAAGGAAGGCGAAACCCTTGGATTGGTGGGTGAAAGCGGATGTGGAAAGACGACCACCGGCCGCACCATCTTGAGGTTGATCGAACCGACCTCGGGTGAGGTGTATTTCCGCAGCAAAAAACTCGCCGCGGAAAATGAGCCCTGCCGGATAGTGGACATCGCCAAGGTCTCTCCGGCCATACTCAAGACCCTGCGTCAAGAGATGCAGATCATCTTCCAGGACCCATACTCCTCCCTGAACCCCAGAATGACGGTGGCCGGCATCGTCAGCCAGCCGATACGGGTGCACGAAGCAGCTTCCGGCAGTGAAATAGAGGACCGGGTGCGGGAGATGCTTACCGCGGTCGGGCTTAAACCCGATCATATGCGGCGCTACCCCCACGAGTTTTCAGGCGGGCAGCGCCAGCGCATAGGCATCGCCCGGGCCCTGGCCTTGCATCCCCGGCTGGTGGTGGCCGACGAGCCGGTGTCAGCACTGGACGTATCGATCCAGGCGCAGGTGATCAACCTTTTGGAAGATTTACAGAAAACGTTCCAGCTGACTTACCTTTTCATTACCCATGATTTGTCGGTGGTCAAGCATATCAGTGACCGGGTGGGCGTGATGTATCTGGGAAAGGTTGTTGAGCTGGCCGAAACCGATGAACTGTTTTATAATCCAAAGCACCCCTACACCCAGGCCCTTATGTCGGCGGTGCCGGTTCCAGACCCCGATCACCAGACCAAGCGCATTGTGCTAAAAGGTGACGTTCCCAGCCCGATCAGCCCCCCGTCCGGATGCGCTTTTCACCCTCGCTGCCATTACGCCAAAAATCTGTGTGAGCAGGAAACACCTGAATATAGGGCAGTGGGAGATGATCACTTTGTCTCCTGCCATTATGCCGACATGCTCAGCTTGAATGGGTTTTTCACATGAAAAATAAATGTGGATACACAAATATAATATATTGAAAATATTAATAAAAAAAGAATTACTAAGTTGATTTCAGGTCAAAAAACGGCTTAACAAAAATTAAAAGGAGACTCTAGCCGAATGGTTGACAATCAAGAGGCGGCCGGCATAGCCAAAGGAACTATGCATAGTGGCGGCCCGGGCAAACCGGTATATGCGCAACAGCCGAACCAGAGCGATGGGTGGTAGAGGAAAGGAGCCTTTGTGAAACTAAAAATCGGTGTGGACATCGGGGGTACCTTCACGGATATCGTCATGGTAAACGAGACCGATGGCGCAATCATTGTGGAAAAGACGCCTAGCACTCCCGGGGACCTGACCCAGGGAGTCATAAACGCCATAAGCAAAGCGCTGAAAGGATTCGGAGGCGATTATTCTGAGATACATTTCTTTTCCCATGGAAGCACGACGGCGCTGAACGCACTGCTCGAAAGAAGCGGCGCCAGCCCCGCCTTGTTAACAACTGAGAATTTCATAGATATCCTGGAGATCGGCCGGCAGACCCGCAGCGATCTTTACGATCTGTTTGTTACCAGAGAGCCGCCGCTGACCCCAAGGTATCTGAGAAAGGGCATAAAAGAGAGAATTGATCACACCGGCCGCGTGATCGTTCCTCTGGACGAAGACGGTGCAAGGTCCGTTATCAATGAGCTGAGAAAAGAAGATATATCCGCGGTCGCCATATGCTTTCTCCATTCATATAAGAACCATCAGCACGAAAAGAGGGTCAAAGAGCTGGTTGAGGAGTTGCTGCCGGACAAATATGTGGTCGCCTCGTCGGATTTGCTTTCCGAATTCAGGGAATACGAACGGATGTCGACCACCGTGCTGACCGCCTACCTCTTGCCCATTGTGCAGGATTATATTCAGCACCTCAACCGGAGCATATCCGAGATCGGCATTCCGGCGGATCTCAAAATCATGCACTCGGGTGGCGGGATTCTGGACTGGGAAACGGCTAGCCTGGAGCCTGCGCGCCTGGCCCTGTCCGGTCCTAGCGCGGGCGTGTCCGGATCGGCGTACATCGGGGAGTTAACCGGCCAGCCGGATGTTATCACTTTTGATATGGGTGGAACCAGCGCCGACATCAGCCTGGTAAAGGGCGGCAGGCCTACCACGACCACCGAAGGCGAAGTGATAAACCTGCCCATCAAGTACCCGCAGATAGACCTTTCCGAGATCGGCGCGGGCGGGGGAAGCATCGCCCGGGTCGACAGCATGGGAAAGTTGAAGGTGGGCCCCCAAAGCGCGGGAGCCCGTCCGGGCCCCATATGCTATGGAAACGGAGGGGAGAACCCCACGGTTACGGACGCGCATTTGATCCTGGGCAGGCTCAGTGACAGCAGCATCTTCAGAGGGGAAAGGGAGCTTGATTTCAAAAAAACCCACCGGATCTTCCAGGAAAAAATAGCCGATCCTCTGGGCATGGATATTTACCAGGCCGCCTTGGGCGTTTTGCAGATGGCCAATGACAACATGATGAGGGGAATCAAAACCGTAACCATTGAAAGGGGTTACAACCCCAAGGAATTCTCGTTGATCGCCTTTGGCGGCGCGGGGCCCATGCATGCGGTTGAGTTGGCCAGGGGATTGGATATTCCCGAGATCATCATCCCCACTTATCCGGGCGTGCTATCGGCCCTGGGGCTGTTGACCGTGGATGTGAAAAAGGATTTCGTGCAGACCGCCATGCTTAACCCAAAGAAAGAGAGCGGAAAGCTCAAAAAACTCTTTGAGGAACTGGTGTCCCGCGCCTTGCAAGAGACCGGGGCGGAATCAAAATCCGACAATTCGATGCGAGTCAACCGCTTTGTGGATGCGCGCTACGTCAATCAGAACTTCGAGATTCCGCTGGAGGTGCAAGACTATATCCAATTTGACAATCAAGACCATTTGCATGAATTGGTAACAGATTTCCATCTCGCCCATGAAAGGATTTACGGACACAAGATGGAAAACGAACCGGTGGAGATCGTCAATCTGCGCTGCGAAGTGGTTGAGCCGGTTTCAAAGATAGAAATGCGGCCCTTCCCAAGCAACCCGGATTCCACCCTGGAAGACGCGGTCTTGGAGCGCCGCAAAGTATATATCGACCGGGAAACCGGATTCGCCGAATGCACCATATACGGCTTTGATGCACTGAGCCCCGGTATGAGTTTTGACGGACCGGGCATCGTCGAGCAACCCACGGCCACGGCTTTTATCCCGCCGGGCTACCGGGTTGAGTGCGACCGGTTCAAAAACCTCATTGTCAGGGAGAAATGAACCAGATGGCAAATCAAGGAACCGAATCAAAATTGGATGTGATTCAGGAAGAGATAATCGCCAATGCCCTGTCTCAGATAACCACCGAGATGGGCATCACCCTGATCCGCACCGCCTATTCCACCAATATCAAAGAACGAAGGGATTGCTCCACTCAGCTTTTTGACGATGATGGGCGCATTATCGCCCAGGGGGCCCATATTCCCATTCATCAGGGCTCGATGAAGGGGGTCATCAAGGCCATTCAGGCCGAGATCGACCCCATCCGGCCGGGTGATGTCTACATCTCAAACGATCCCTATATAGGCGCCTGCTCCCACCTGTCGGACATCGCGGTCATTGAACCTTTTTTCCATAAAGGGCAACTGATCGGATTCGCGGCCAACACGGCGCATCACAACGATGTGGGGGGCATTGTCCCGGGCAGCATCACGCCGCGCTCCACCAGTATCTTTCAAGAAGGGCTCAGAATGCCGCCCATGACCCTGGTGCGGCAGGGGGCGTTGAATAAAGAGGTCCTGGGCCTGATAGAAAAAAACACCCGCGACCCGGGCATCCGGCGGGGTGATATCGAGGCCCAGATTGGATCATGCCACTTGGGCATACGCCGTCTTGCCGCGCTGTTTGATGAATATGGGAAAAGCACGGTCAAGGAGGCGATCGAGAACAGCATAAAAGATTCCGCCCAAAGAATCGGAAAATGCATCGAGGAGGAGATACCGGACGGAACCTATGAATTTACAGACTATCTCGGCTGCGACGGCATTCTGAATTGGGATGAGCCCATACCCATCAAGGTAAAGATCGAGGTCAAAGGGAAAAACATGTTCCTTGATTTCAGCGGGACCGCAAAACAGGTTGACTCGAACATCAACCTTGTGGAGGCGGGGCTGCAGTCCGCGGTGGCCTTTGCGGTACGGGCCCTGACGGTGCCTCATGTGCGCTCCAATGAAGGATGTTTTCAGACCTTCCAGATAAACGCCCCCAAGGGGACCCTGGTGAACTGCCAGCTGCCCGCCGCCGTGGGCCTTCGAACCGACACCTGCCAAAGGGTGGTTGATGTGGTGTTCGGAGCCCTGGTGGAGGCCATGCCCCACAAGGTGGCCGGGGCCACCCATGGCACAATATCCGGGGTCAATCTGGGAGGCGATGACCCCTTCCACCACCGCCCCTATGTATATGTCGATGTGATCGGCGGGGGATTCGGCGGCCGCCCGGACCGTGACGGGATTGACGGGGTGCAGGTCAACATGACCAATACATCCAATCTGCCCATCGAAGCCTTGGAAAACGAGTACCCCATCAGAATGGAACATTATGAACTCATCCGGGACAGCGGCGGCGCGGGGAAATACCGCGGCGGGGCCGGAATCAGGCGCGACCTCAGAATCCTGGAGCACACCGCCTCGGTCACAGCCAATACCGAGAGATGCGCCATCGCGCCCTGGGGCGTGTTCGGGGCAAAAGACGGCTCCAAGGGAGAGATTTTACTGAATGGAGAAAAGCAGCCATGCCGCATATCCGGCCACTTGGCGCCCGGGGACCGGATCAGCGTACGCACACCCGGGGGCGGCGGATATGGAGATCCCAAGGAGCGCGACAGAGAGCTGATCCGGCAGGATATCCGCAACGGCCTCTTATCAGAGGAAAAGGCCCGCGAGCTTTATGCACTGGAAGGGGGTGAATGAGCATGGCGACCTGCCGGTTTCGGCAGCTTAAACAAAGCTGAGACCGGCAGCCAACATCTATAGAAATCAAAGGTTAACCAGAGAACATCCTATATTCGTTTTGGATAACCCATCAAAAACCAGGGAGGTGCCCCATGACGAAGAAGAAGGCGAAATCAACGGTAACCAGAAGAGAATTTTTAAAAAAGAGTGGAGTGACTCTGGGGGCTTTGTCCACCATGAGTCTATTGGGAACCAGCCCGGTTTCCTGGGCAAAGGCAAGCCCCTCCATTCTGAGGCTCGGACTTTCAACCGATCCGCCCAGCCTGGACCCTTGCCGGAACAGCGGCACTGCGGCCGAAACCATAACCCTGTCACAATACGAAGGGTTGTTGGGCATGAATCCCGACGGGACCCTCAGGCCAAAGCTAGCCGAATCCTGGAGCATAGACGGCACCGACTACACATTCAAGCTGCGCAAGGGGGTGAAATTCCATAACGGAGCGGAAATGACCGCCGAAGACGTTCAATACTCCTTTGAACGCATCATGGACGCAGGAACCGGCGCCTATCACTATGACATTTACAAAGACAATATCGGCGAGATCGTAACAAAGGACAAGTACACCGTTGTCTTCAAAATGCGCCAACCCAGTGTTGTGGTTTTGGGATATCTGGGCACCCGCTGGGATGCAATACTAAACAAAGAATGGATGTTGTCCAAAAACAGAAATCTGCACGTCGAGGGAAACGGCACCGGCCCCTACAAGATGACGGCCAGAGAGCCTGGAGTCCGGGTCGAGCTGGCCAAGTTCGGCGATTACTGGCAAAAGGGGCGGCCTCACTTTGATGAGGTTGTCGCGGTGCCCTACAAGGACGAGGATGCCCGGGTCAATGCGCTGAAAGCCGGTGAGGTCGATGTCATCGGCTATCCGCCCTGGAAGGAGTGGGAGGCCATCCGGTCCAATCCCGGTCTCGCCCTGACCGGTGGCTTGGACGGCACCATGTACCTCACCTACAATGTATCCATGAAACCGTTCGATGACCCCCGGGTGCGGCAGGCCATGCGCTTTGCCCTGCACCCGCAGCCCTATATTGATGCGATTTTCTTCGGCGAGGGGGCGGCGGCCAACGGGACCATGATTCCCAAGGATCATTGGGCCTGGGATAAGGAATTTGGAGAGTATTTCTCCTATGATCCCGACCGGGCCAAAAAGCTTCTGGCCCAGGCGGGTTATCCCAATGGATTCGAGACCGTGTGCGAAGCGACCTCCACCTACCAAATGCACTCGAAAACAGCGGAGATAACCAGGAATCAGCTTACGGAAATCGGGGTCAACATGAAGCTTGAGCTGAATGAATGGGGCAAGCATCTGGAAAACATGTGGAACGGCAAGTATCCGGTCTGTGTAAACGGCGGGGATTCAATGCCCACCACCCAACCGGAAACACTTTTGGACCACTTTGGGAGCACCTCGCGCCGGTCCAAGGCCAACAAATTCTCCAGCCCGAAATATGATGAGCTCATGAAAAAAAGCGCGGCCACCTTTGATCAGGCCAAACGCAAGGCCCTGGTGAAACAAGCTGAAATGGAATGGATCGCGCAATCACCCTGGACCGTGATTATGCACCGTGTGTCGGCCTGGGCGCATAGAAGCGATTTGGAAGGCTTCCAATTTTTCGGCTCCGGCACCCATGCCTGGATCAGCTCCCTGGGCCGGTCCATGCCCAATTTGAAGCTGAAGTAGCCATCACATTCCTCATAGCGGTTGACAGCGGGCCAATATAGATATTGGCCCGCTGTCAACCCAGAAAAACATAGAATAATATTGTGATAAACTATGTAATCAGAAGAATAATCCAGGCTGTTATCGTATGTTTGCTTGTAGCTACATTTGCGTTTTTCCTGCTTCATCTGATCCCCGGCGATCCGGCCATTATAATTGCGGGCGAAAACGCATCAAAGGTGCAAGTCGAAGCCGTCCGCGCCAAACTTAAATTGGACCGGCCCATATTGGTTCAATACTTTGACTGGATGGGGAAACTGGTTAGGCTGGATCTTGGCGAAAGCCTTTGGAATAAGATGCCGGTGGCGACCCGCATCTCATCCCGACTGCTTAGAACCTTGGAAATAATTCTGTTTTCCGTAGTTATCGGTTCTATTGTCGGCATCATCTTGGGTGTCTTGGCGGCATGTCATCACCGGTCTTCTTTTGACAGCTTTATCTCTGGATTGTCGGTTATTGGTTTGTCCAGTCCGGTGTATGTGGTGGGGATCATATTTGTGCTGGTTTTTTCCCTATGGCTGAAGCTTTTGCCCACCGCGGGATATATCGAAATGAGCCGGGATTTTAGCGGACATCTGAGGTGTCTGATCATGCCGGTGCTGGCCTTGGCCGTACCCCAGATCGGGACCATTGGCAGGCTGACAAGATCCTGCATGGTGGATACATTGTCCAAAGAATATATTTTAACCGCCTGGTCCAAGGGCTTGTCCGCCCGGATCGTGCTTTATAAACACGCCTTAAGAAACGCTTCAATCCCCGTAGTCAGCATGATTGGAATCACCGCCGGAAGTCTTTTGGGAAGCACGGTCATTGTGGAGGCGATATTCAACTGGCCGGGAATAAGCAGCCTATTGATAGACGCCACCTATCAAAGGGATTATCCGGTCATACAGGGCGTGTTGGTAGTCATTGCCTTTCTATTCATTTTGATCAACCTGCTGACTGATTTGGTGAATGCTTATTTGAATCCGAAAATCAGACTTGAATGAAAATATCGGGCTTTACGCATAGGTACTTTGATCGATTATATTTCATAGGGGCTATTGATGGACATTAAAGACAGAGCCCAAACAAGGCTATTCATCCGTGAGTACTTGAAAGAAATAATCTTGGGCGGTTTGCTCATATTAATTATTCTGTTTACCATTTTCGCTCCATATATCGCCCCGCATGATCCTTTAAAGCACCATTACAATAAGATATTGGCTTTGCCCAGTTTGGAATATCCTTTGGGAAACGATGAGTTTGGCCGCGATATTCTGAGCAGGTTGCTGATCGGAGCCAGGCCTTCGTTTATTGTGGGATTTGGTTCGGTTCTATTAGCCGTGGTGTTCGGGGTTCCCCTGGGCATGATCGGAGGATACTATCAGGGTGTCTATGAAAGCCTGGTTATGCGGTTTGTTGACCTGATCATCTCATTTCCGCCCATCTTTTTGGCCATTGCCATGGTCAACATGATAGGCAGTGGAATCGTAAGCCTGATATTCACCATTGGCTTTTTATACATCCCCCGCATAGCGCGTATCTCCTACAGCGCGACCTGCTCGGTCAGGGAGGAGGAATATATTCAAGCTTCTCACGCGATCGGCCAGAAAACCAGTTTGATCCTGCTGCAGGACATACTTCCCAATATTTCTTCGCCCATAATAGTGCAGGCATCCTTTACGGTTGCCTTTGCCATTTTGTTGGAATCTGGTTTGGGCTTTTTGGGATTGGGCGTCCCCCCGCCGTCCCCCTCCTGGGGGGTGATGCTGGGAGAGGGCAAGGCGTATATGTCCAGGAATCCTTTGTTGGTTATCTGGCCGGCCATGGCGGTTTCTTTCACCCTGATTATCATCAATCTTCTGGGCGATTCCCTCAGGGATTTGTTGGACCCCAAAACCAGAAAATCCTGAGTTTATAAAAAAATAATTCTCTCAAATGCCGGATGAAATCAGGAGGGCATAATGTCTGCAGCTGAATACGATATGAATGGAAAGGTTGTTCTTATCACCGGTGGACGGACCGGAATCGGCCGCGCCTTTGCTCTTGCCTTTGCCCAAATGGGAGCTGATGTAGCCATTTCATCCCGTACAAATCCGGATGGCCAAATGGATAAAGTTGTCGATGAAGTCAATGCATTGGGACGTAGAGGCCTCGCTATCATCTCTGATGTTTCTATTAAAAAAGACGTGGATTACATGGTGGAGGAGACCACGGACAAGTTGGGCGATATTGATGTCTTGATCAATAACGCCGGCATCAGTCCGCTGGGCTTTTTGCTTGACACCGATGAGGAAACCTGGGACCGGACCATGAATATAAATGCCAAAGGCCTTTTCCTTTGCAGCCAGGCGGTTGCCAGGCTTATGGTGCGGCGTAAGACCGGCAATATCATAAACATGAGTTCCACGGCGGGGTTGAAGGCATGGCCCGATGCCACGGCTTATTGCGCTTCAAAGGCCGCGGTGGCCATGTTGACCAAAACCATGGCCAAAGAGCTGGGTGATTACGGCATAAGGGTGAACGCTATCGCGCCGGGGCTTGTGCCGACTTCAATGAGTGAGAAGCTCGTTAACGACCCGGAGCATATGAAATTCACCATAGCGGCGAGGTTGATCAAAAGGCTTGGCACTACGGATGATATGGTGCATGCAGCTCTGTTTTTAGCTTCAGATGCCTCCAGCTGGATTACCGGACATATACTTCCGGTTGAAGGCGGGTACCTGGTCTGAAGCGAAAATCATATCCAAAAGGGCGGCCATGCCCGCCGGCGGACACAAAACCAGAGCCATTTGGGGCCGCCATAGCATGATTAGCTGTGACTGCCTGCGGCTCAGCCGCCCAGCTTGAAGCATATCTACCGCTATCCACGGGCACAGTTTTGGGCACAATCGGCTAATTTTGACGTTTTAGGATTTGCTTTTGGTATGCCTAAGTGCTTGAAATGGCGGAGAGGGTGGGATTCGCATGACTCCGGTTATTCAAACTTGTAATATCAAGGCTTTATGCCATCTGCTAATGCTTAGACAGTATCAATTTTTTGTAACACTTTCAAGCCTAATGGGATCAGAACCCGATGCTGTTTAATCCGGTTAAATGCCTTGTGATTTTTTTTATATCTTAACCTTGCACAAATAGCCATTGATGATTAATTTGTCTTTATTGGTTTTATACCCGAGTGGCGGAATGGTAGACGCACCAAGTTGTCACCCTGGGGAGCCGTTTGGCTCGTGTGGGTTCGATTCCCACCTCGAATGTTTTACTTGGGTTAATACTAAAGCCCAAGCTAATATATAGATTTGAAAATTAATCTCTTCTTCTTGCTATAATACCGCTTGGATAAGGGGACCAGTTATATGCCCCATGCTGGTCTCTTTCAACTTTGAAATCCCTAACTTCACCTAAATGATGATCTACGAGAAGTTCAACTGCTTCCTCAAGATCGGCTACTATATGTCTTAGCACCCGACCCCTGCTCTGTTGATCCTTGTACAATCGTGTGAATGGAGCAAGGGCCTCTGCAATAATCTCCACATCCGTGCCGACCGTTACTGGTCTCTGGGTTCCTTTAGAGGAGCTGTTCTGGCCAGAGGTGATAACGGCTTCTGGAATTTGGCAATAGTGGATTTGATCAGTGATATCATTATAAACATCCCAAAAATGTTCTCCGAATGCCATTTCTGCAAGATCCCTACGTAATCCCAATGTGTTTTGCATTACAGCGTTTTCCAGCCGAACGGAGAATTTCAGCAAAAGGCTGTGGGCAGTGAGGTAATGGAGAAGCCGATAACGAGATCGAGGAGTTATGAATCCTGCTTCGTGCAGAGCGGCTTCAGACCCGAAAAGGCTACTTAAGGAAGCTTCAACACTGTCATTTTGAAGTGCTGGAAGCATGACTATGGGAACAAAGCGAACAAGATATGACCCAGATTCAGTCAATTGTCTTGCGTAAACTCGTACCTTTGCATAGTGCCCTGTTGGATCGGCTACACCATGAGCATCCCAGAAGCTAGTTATAGTGTATTTATGTGGCAGTAGCGTGAATACGCGTACATTGTGTTCTCGTTGATAATCTGATGTGCACTCCATAGGTTGCCAACCTGGTAGGGTCAGGATGCTGTTAAATCTTGCCTCCTTGAACTTGAATGTCTTGGTGTGAGGGAAATCAACATCATATGGTCTCGGCAGCATGGACACTGCTCGTACGATGTCGTGGCACTGACGTACGCAATCGGAATCGGACATGCGGAAAACTGGCTCGGCTATGCGCAGATCTTCCCACTCTGACTCACCAGGTAGCAGCTCATGCCGAATTGAGTCCATGTTCACAGCGAGAGTGAGTGTGCCAAACGATCTGCAGCCTGCGTCGATTACAGAGTTCCTTGCGTCATAGAGAGTTGTGCCTGTGAATATACAGTCGTCTACGAGCAGGACATTCTTGTCGCGGAGGAAGTTTAGATCCATGTCAAGGACACGGTCACTCAAAGCCTGGCCACGGACGTTTGCTATTCCAAGCTCCCGAAGGCAATCAAAGAAGCATGCGGCCTTTCGGGCCATGAAGATGAAAAT
Source organism: Desulfarculaceae bacterium (assembly GCA_963675675.1). Lineage (GTDB taxonomy): Bacteria > Desulfobacterota > Desulfarculia > Desulfarculales > Desulfarculaceae > Dethiosulfatarculus. Next base: position 2,304,958 of record OY776512.1, on the reverse strand, counting down.
ATCGCATTCCGAGTCCCAAAGTGCTCGGCAGAACATTGAGATATTGTTACGGACATCCCCCTGGAATGTATCTAGTATTCTGCTTGTCATTAATGCATCACGCATGGAAAAACTTTAAACATACCTTCCAGTAGCGCTATCTCAGGGTTATTATTCAGGCAATTATTGACTATATCATGTTAATTTTTTTACTAATAAATAGACAATCAACCCTTCATCCGACATAATTAAAGATACTTATCGAATCATTCACATAGCAAATATCAAATACTTTTCTCAAATCATTTAGGGAGCTAGCACTAAATCTTACTAACCCAAATATGCAGTAGCTGGAGGCTGCAAAACTCAAGAATATTACATTATGCTTAAGGAATCTAACCCTGTGTTTGTAAATCGAAATCTTGAAAACAAAGCCTCAAAAAGCAATATTACTAATTTGGATTAAAGTGGGCTGGCAGCTTATTGCTAATCTTATGTACAGATATATTACTAAAAAAGGAAGTGTAACGAAATCCCCAACCACGTGATATCATACATTGTTAGTACCACTTGAGTCAATTGGACTTTTTAGCTGTCATTAGTACTAGTTATCCGCCAAAGTACTGGTCTTGCACCGTGATCAGCAATCGTACGGACAAATTAAAAATGCAAAACTCTTTATAAGACTACCAATGGCTTTCTTTTTCAAGGTTGAGTTTCGATATTCCGCCTTGCCATTTACATCTTCTTGAAAATGAGCCGACAAAAGCATTGATATTACATTTTCACTCTGAGAGAGAATCTGAGAGAGACTTTATCAGGAAAATATAGAATATTGACACTTCGCTGGAAAATATGCGAGTGATATAAGTCTGTATTTTACATAAGTTGCCGAAATGTGAGGAGGTCGGCAAGTTCTTCGGGTGTGCCTTCAAATCCGGTGTACCGTCTGAGTAAGGCGGCAGGTGGGTTCGATTCCCATGCACTTCCGCCAAGGTGATAACAAGGGGTTAGGGCCTTTGCCCTGGCCCTTCTTTTTTGCGCTGTGGGTGGCTGGATCATAAAGTGTGCCCGTTTTTGTGCCCGTTGTGTGCCGGATCGTCCTCGACCCTACGGCGGTGGTAGCTGTCGATCTTGGCGGCGGCGTCCAAGAGGTCCTGGGGGCTCACGATGTTGTAACGCTCAAACACCGCCCTGGTCTTGTGGCCGGATTCACCCCGCTTCATATTTGATATTTTCGTACTGGTAACCCTTGGTGCCGAAACCGTGGTACAAGAGACTCGTGGATATGAGGGAAAATCTCCTAGATAAAGCTACTTAATATCAAAAAGAAAAAACTGACTGTCCACCTTTTTGCAACTACGCTTGGTACGCAAATCCCCAATGGACCTTAATATTTCTGTTTGACTATTACAAATTGCCAAACTATGATAGATATATAATTATACATCAAATTTAAATATATTCATATAAATCAATTAATTATCAACCTTTATAGTTATTGTGCTTATCACATGAAGGCAGCCCAAAAAGGGAGAAAGGGCGGAGATCCAAGTCCGCTCTATTACAAGATCCAGCTGGAATTACAAAAGCGGATCGAGTCCGGCGAGTGGATGCCGGGGGACACCCTGCCGCCTGAACGCAAAATAGCTGAAAGACTGGAAGTGAGCCTTGGCACCGTAAGGAAAGCCATCTTGAACCTGGTTGCGGAAGGATTGCTGTTCAGGGTTCAAGGCAAGGGGACCATCGTAGCCGGCACCACCATAATGCGCGACAATATCCGTTACTACAGGTTTCAAAAGGAGTTTGACGGGTGGGAGGCGGTGCTCAAAATTGAACACCTGGAAACCTTAGTTATTCCCGGGCACAAACGCATCAACCGGCTCTTAAAACTGGGGGAACAGGACAATCTGCTATTTATGCGGCGCCGGTACCTGGTGCAGAAAAAACCCATAATCTACTCAGTATCATATTTGCCCCATCGCCTATTTAAAGAGCTCCAAGACGTGCCGCGGTCCCGTATCCAAAAAGTTCCGCTCTACATAATTATCGAGGACATGTATGGAGTCCCGACCCTATCCAACCAGGAGCTGCTGGGGGTGGGTCTGGCCGATGAGGAAGTTGCAAAGGTTTTGGAGATACCGCTGAACAGTCCGGTAATGGAAATGGAGATGCTCGCTTACACCCACCGCAAAAAACCATATGAATACCGAACCGCTTACTGTTTGACGGACAAGAATAAAATAAACCGGCGTTATTAAGCACCTTTTATGAAATGGACGGGTGCGGCCATGTAATGACTTTTAAATTGATGACCGATTAAACTTGGTGAGGCTATGAAACAACATTTCGAGCAAATAGACGCGGATGTACTGGTTATTGGCGGGGGAAGCGCGGGTTCCATGGCCGCGATCCGGGCCAAGGAAGTCAACCCGGATCAAAAGGTGGTTGTCTTTGAAAAGGGTGACTTCAAGTATTCGGGATGCATCGCACGGGGCATGGATGCCCTTAATATCGTGGCGATCCCCGGCAAGGAAAGTCCCGAATTGTACGTGGAATCAAACTCCATTGCCTGCCAGGGAATCATGGATGAACCGCCATCATACGCCATGGCGGCGCGCAGCTGGGAAGTAATGGAAAAGCTCATAAGCCTGGGGGTTTATTTCCCCCAAGATGAAAACGGGGAATATGAGCGTTTGCAGGTACACCCCAAGGGTAAATTCGCAATCACCATGAAGGAGCCGGAGCTGAAAACCATTCTGGCGGCCAGGGCGGTTGAGCTGGGCGCGGAGGTTTACAACCGTACCATGTGCGTGCGTTTGCTGAAAGAAGGCGACCAGGTTGTGGGAGCCTTGGGCTTGAACGTGCGCACCGGTCAGCTTGTGGTTTGCCGGGCCAAATCCGTGATCATCTCATCAGGCGGGACCGCCCGTTTCGGTTTGCCTGACAACGGGTACCTTTACGGTGGATATGATTTTCCGGGCAACACCGGGGATGGATACATCCTGGCATATCGGGCGGGCGCCTCTCTGAGCGGTTTTGAATACACCCTGGTCTATTACATAATCAAAGACATCAATGCACCGCTTTTGTATATCACTCTCACCCGGGGCGCCCATCTGTTGAACGGCTTTGACCAGCCCTTCCACGAGGACCATCCCGGCATACTTGTTATGCATGAAGAGCATGGGGCCCATAGGGGACCCATGCGCATTATCATGAATCACATGCCCGAGGAAAAAATAAGGGAGGTGGAAGAGCTGCTCTTCACCACCGAACGCCCGGTGCAGGAGCGGTTTTTCAAAGGCCGCGGGGTCGATTTCCGCACCGGCGAAATAGAGCTTTGGCCCACGGATTGCTACCTCTGCGGCGGACACGGGCTTACCGGCGTGGTGGTGAATCAAAATGCCGAGACCACAGTACCGGGCCTATATGCGGCCGGGGATGCCTCTTTGGTGGCCAGGGGGCACCTTAGCGGGGCGCTGGTCTTTGGCATGATAGCGGCTGAAAATGCCAGTAAATATGCGGCGGGAGAATCCTTTGCCCGGATTGATCCGGCCCAGGTCATGGAATTTGCCGACGATCGGCAGGAAAAAATGAGCCGGAGCGGCAATCCGGTTCCCATCGAAGAGTTTGAATTCAAGGTGCGCCGCATCATCAACGACTACATAAAACCGCCCAAGAACCAATATAAGCTCAAAAGAGCCTTGTGGTGGATGGACCGTTTCCGCCAGGAGATGCGGAGCATGGTCAAAGTGGCGGACATGCACGACCTGTTCAAGCTCTATGAGGTGGAAAACATAATCCAGTGCGCCACCATGAGCGCCACCGCCAGTCTGGAGCGCACCGAAAGCCGCTGGGGTTTATGGCATCAAAGATCAGACTATCCCCAAAGAGATGATGAAAATTGGTTGAAACACATTGATCTGACCATGGGCGACTCTTTGGAGGACATCCGGGTTTCGCACCGGGAGATTGTGAAGATGCAGGGGGTGGCAAATGGCTAGGATTAACCTTCTGGAAGCGCTTTCGGACAACATCGTCATTGATATGGACAAATGCATTTATTGCGGCGTATGCGTGGAAACCTGCATCCTGGACAACCTGCGCATGAAGCTGGCGCCCTGCCGCCAAGGCTGCCCCCTGGGAGTCAATGTGCAAGGCTATGTGCAGGAGGTGAAGCGCGGAAATGATGATCAGGCCAGAACCATCCTGCGCGACAAGCTGATATTCCCGGAAATCCTGGGCCGCATCTGCCCGGCTCCCTGCGAAACCAGCTGTTACCGCGGCCAGGCGGGCGACGCCGCGGTGGCCGCTCGGGCCATAAAACGCTATTTGACCGAGGGCCAAAAGTCCGAGGATATCCCGGTTCCTGAAACCGCAGCATCCAGCGGGAAACGGGTAGCCGTGGTGGGGTCCGGACCGGCAGGCCTGCAAGCCGCTCATGATCTGCGCCTTGCCGGGCATACGGTCACAGTATTCGAGTCTGGCTCAAAACCAGGCGGCATGATGCGCTGGGCCATTCCCGGCTTCCGCCTGCCCGAGCAGGTTCTGGACCGGGAATTGAGCCTATTGCTGAGGTTGGGGGTTGATTTCCGCTGCCAGGTCCCAGTCGGCCAAGATCCGGCTCTGCAAGATTTGGCCGCCGAGTTCGATGCTGTGGTATTGGCCGCCGGTTGCACGGAGCCGCGTAGCCTGGAGATCGAAGGCGCTGAAATGCAGGGGGTGCTCCAGGGGCTTGAGGTGCTCAAATCGGTCCGCACCGGCGGCATGGACAGCCTCAGCGGCTCGGTGGCGGTGATCGGCGGGGGCAACGTCGCCATAGATGCGGCCCAGACCGCCTTGCGCCTGGGAGCTGGCCAGGTGACCCTGATCAGCCTTGAGGATGAAAACCAGCTGCCCGCCTTTCCCGAGGAGGTGGCTCAGGCCAAAGCGGCGGGCGTCAAACTGGAGCATAGCTGGGGCCCGCTACGCTTTATAGGCGAAAAAGGCCGGGTGAACGGGGTAGAGCTGCAGCGCTGCACGGCGGTCTTTGATCCCTCTGGCGAATTCAGACCGCAGTTCGATTCACGCACCCTTAAATCCATCCAGGCAGACACCGTCATCGTGGCTATAGGCCAAATGCGTGAGCCCGGTCTGTTCGAGGGGCTGGGTGAGGTTGATCCCCTGACCCTGCGGGTTGGGCAGAGCAACCTGTTTGTGGCGGGAGACTGCTTCACCGGACCGAGTTCGGTGGTGTCAGCCATGGCATCCGGCCGGGAGGCGGCTGAGTCTGTAAACCGCTTGCTGGCGGGCAAACCACTGAAATACGGGAGGGACTTCCAAGGTCCGGTGGAAACCGAATTCGATATCAATATCGCCGGGGCATCAAAAGCCGCCAGGGTGGTTGCGCCCATGCGGCAATTTGAAGGCAAAGGGGATTTTGCAGAGTTGGAAGGCTGCATCAGCGGGGAAGACGCCCATACAGAATCCGGTCGCTGCTACTCATGCGGCCAGCCTTTTGGCAAATACCGCACCTGCTGGTTCTGCCTGCCCTGCGAAGTGGAATGCCCCCATGACGCCTTGTGGGTTGAAGTGCCTTATTTACTCCGGTGATGACTCATCACTTTGGCGATAAACTTTTTTAAATCAAAGGGCAAGCATCATTTTCAATATGCAACCAAAAGAGAAGATTCACCTATCAATCAAGGAGGCCGGTATGAAGAAAGTGATTTTGTTGTTAACTGCAGTTTTCATGGTTCTGGGGTTGGTATTGCCCGCCGCCGCTGCGGACAATTATCCTTCCAAGCCCATTACCATTATCGTACCCTGGGGCGCCGGTGGCATGTCCAATGTGAGCACCCGGATGCTGGGCGAAAAGATGAAAGCCATTTTGGGGCAGCCCATCGTGTACATAAACAAGCCCGGCGCCAGCGGCATAATCGGTTTGAAAACCATGCTGAAGGCAAAGCCCGATGGATACACCTTAGCTTCAGGCCCCATGACCCTGGCCCTCACATCACCTTATTTCCTGGATGCCGAACCGTTTAAAGTAGATGATCTGGTATACATCGGCAGCTATATGCCCCAAGAAAGAGTGCTCTTCACCACCCCTGACAAGCCTTATAAAACCTGGCAGGAATTTATCGATTTCAGCAAGAAAAACCCGGGTAAGGTTTCGGTGGGGTCCGGCGGAGCCCAGTGGGCATTGGAAGTAATGAAAAGTATCGCTAAAAAAGAAGGCATCCAGTGGAAGTATGTGATGTTCAAGGGCGGCGGAGCAGCCTCTTCGGCCATCTTGGGCGGCCATGTGGATGTCTGCGAAACCGGCACCGGGACTCCGGCATATCAGTCCGCCCGGGATGGCAAATTGCGGGTGTTGGTTGATCTGGGCACCGAAACGGTTCCCTTTTTCCCCGATGTAAAAAACATGAAAGACATGGGATATCAATTTGGAACCATGTTTGAATACGGCATGGCTCTTCCCAAAGGCACCCCGGAAAATATCAGGGCCAAACTGGAAAATGCGCTCAAGACCGTGATGCAGGACAAAGAACTCATGGCTCAAATGGGTAAAACCGGATTTACTCCGCGTTTTCTCAGCGGCGCAGAGTACAAGAAAATCGTGGCGGGAGCCATAGACTCCATTCCGCCGTTGATCGAGTACACCAAGGACATAAAGTAATTGCGGTAGAGATTACGGGTGAGTGCCCGGAGTTGCACCTAGCCGGAAAACATCCGGCTTTGTGCAATTCCGCCGGCACCGCCCCGGCTGAAGGAGGCCGCCGGTGAACAAAGAATTGAAACTTGGGACAATTTTCCTGTTATTCTCAGGTTTTCTTTGGTTTTATGCGATCCCTTACCACATCAAGGGATCGACTCAGGCCCTTTATCCAAGATGCCTGACCATTGCCATGTTGATTCCATGCATCTTACTGATAATCAATGGCGTGAAAGCTTATAAAGCAGGTGTCAGGCACGAGTCGTTTTCCATCATTACTCCTGCCTCACTCAGGGCGTTGCTCATGGTGCCCCTGATGTTAGCATACATTTTCATAATCGATATCATCGGATTTTATATCACCACCTGCATCTTTGTATTTATATTCCTGCTCTTTTTCGGGGTTAGAAAATGGCTGCCGCTTGTGATTTATCCCATTGTAATACCCGCAGTTGTTCATGTTGTGATTTATGAATTTTTATCCTTTCCATTTCCTGAAGGTGTTTTGTTCTAGCCTGTATGGCTAGTAAGGAGGCATTAGGCTGATGTTAGACCAGATTCTCGGCGGCCTTAATATGGTTTTTATGCCCGAAAACCTGCTATGGGCCGCCATCGGGGTCACCTGCGGGATTATATTGGGTTCGATTCCAGGATTGACTGATAATATGGGCATAGTTCTGTTTCTGCCCTTTACCTTTTATCTGAGCCCCATAGCGGGTATTGCAATGCTCATGGGGCTTACAAAGGGAGGAAACTTAGGCGGATCCATCCCGGCAATCCTGTTCAGGATACCCGGCACTCCGCAAGCGATGGTCACCTGTTTTGACGGATACCCGCTTACCCAGCAGAATAAAAGCGGTAAAGCCATGAAACAGGCCCTGTATTCATCGGTTATGGCCGATGCCTGTAGCGACCTGATTCTGATTTTTCTGGCTGCGCCGGTGGCGATGGTCGCCTTGAAAATCGGCCCTCCAGAATACACTTCCATCATCATATTTTCCCTGATCGTGATTAGTGTGGCTGCTTCCGACCAACCGTTGCGGGGCATGATTGCAACTGTTTTGGGCCTTATCTTGGGCACTGTGGGGCTGGACCCCGAATTCGGCAGCACCCGGCTCACCTTCGGCGTGCTGGACTTGGCCGACGGGTTCCAAATAATGCCGATGGTAATCGGCATGCTGGCCTTTTCCGAAGTCTTGCTCCAGCTGGAATTAGAATTCTCCAGACGTATAGCGCAAAAAATGCAAAAAGATAAACCTGACCAGGATGCCGAACATGTGGGTGAGCCAGATCATGGTTTGAGCTGGAAAGAATTCAAAACCACCATACCCACCATTTTCCGCTCCACCGGGATAGGCGCGGCCATCGGAATAATCCCCGGCATCGGCACCACGGTGGGTTCTTATCTCAGCTATATCATGGCCAAACAGTATTCCAAGCATCCGGAGAAGTTCGGGAGCGGATCTCTTGAGGGAATCGCAGCCGCCGAGGCCGGCAATAATGCCGTAAACGGCCCCAACCTGATTCCTTTGGTCACTTTGGGCATCCCGGGCAATTTGGCCGCAGCCCTTATCCTGGGAGGTTTCATGATCAAAGGCCTGATTCCGGGCCCCACCTTCATGCAGACCAACGGTTCAATGCTATATGCCCTGTTCCTGATCCTGCTGCTCAGCAATCTGTTTACTTTGGGCATTGGTTACTTTTTTATAAAACACGTACATTACGTAACCAATATCCCCAAATCCTATTTATTCACGGGAATTGCGGTATTCAGCGTCATCGGCAGCTATGTGGGTTCCGCAAGCATGTTTGATGTTTATATGATGCTGGTATTTGGAGTATTGGGTTATATACTGACCAAGCTAAAGATAAACCTGCCGACCGTAATCGTGGCATTTTTCCTGGGCCCCATGCTGGAATCCAAATTCAGGCAGGCGTTGCTTATATCCGGAAACGATATAACGGTTTTCGTGACACAGCCAATTTCGCTGGCATTCATCATTTTAACCATCGCCGCGGTGTATTTCCTGCTCAGGCAAAAGCACAAGAGCACCTTGGCCTGATGATTATTTTGGGGAATGCAGCATTTACGTTGCAGTTTTCAGCCGGCATTTGCAAGGCTGCCGTCAAGGCGGGGCGACAGAATAGATTGCGACAGATCTTTTGAGAATACCCGGACCCGATTGGAGTTAAAATCATGCAAGATCTTATAGAGCCAATGGTGAATTTCGCGGCCAATGCCCAGATTGATGAAATCCCTGATGACATATTCAAGATCAGCCAGGATCTGCTGCAGGACACCATGGGATGCATCCTGTCAGGCAGCTCCGCCAAGGGTATAAACGAGCTGAAAGAGATAATTGATTTTTGGGGAGGCAACCGGCAGGCCACCATATTTGCCTTTGGCGAAAAAACTAGCGCCACCTCAGCAGCTTTTTTTAATTCGGTTATGGGCCACGCAAATGATTATGATGAGACCCATGATGCGGCGGTCAATCATGGCTGCGTTACTCTGGTCCCCGCCTTGCTGGCAACCTGCGAGGCCCTCAGCCCTTCGTTAGAAAGACCCTTTTCCGGTTCAATTCCTTTTCGGAAAATATCTGGCAAAGAATTTTTAGCCGCCTTGGCCATAGGGTTGGATGTCTCCCACCGGCTTGGACTGGCCTTTATTCCCTACCTCCATGTGGGGTGGCTGCCCACAACCCTTTGGGGGCCGTTTGCCTGCGCCGCAGCCTGTGGCAGATTATTGGGCTTATCCGCGGAAAAAATGCTGCATGCTTTCGGGCTGGCATATTCTCAGATGCACGCCAACCGCCAGGGTTTGGCCGATGGTGTCTTGTCCAAAAGAATCCAGCCCGGGTTTAGCGCCTCGGCCGGAGTCAATGCGGCCTTTTTCGCAGCCAACAACCTCACAGGGGCCCGGAATATTGTCAACGGTATTTTCGGTATAAAGGCCCTTTACAGTTCCGGCCAGGTCAGAAGCGAGCACCTCACCGAAAACCTGGGAGTTTTATTTGAAACCTCCAATGCGAGCATCAAGCCTTATCCCTGCTGCAGATGCACCCACCCTGTCATTGATGCGGCTTCGATCATCAAGGATTCCGCCGTTTTTGACTGGCGGGAAATCGAAAGCGGAACCATTTACCTGGTGCCCCAGGCCATGGGACAGATAGGCAATCCCTTTAGAGTCCGGAACAATCCCACGGTGGACGCACAGTTCAGCGCACAATACACGGCCGCATTGACCTTCATCAAGGGCCATCCCCGGCTGGAAGACTTTACAGCCGAGCAGGTGAGTTCCCAAAAGAATGTAATTGATCTGGCGGCCAAGCTGAATGTTGTTGAATTTGAAAAGCATGAGTCCGGCTTGGTTCCGGTGCAAATGGAGGTGCGGCTTAAAAACGGCAAGCAGCTGCAAGCCAGGGTTGCAGAACCGAAAGGCAGCCGCCTCAATCCGCTTTCCCCCTTGGAACTGCAGGCAAAATTCAACAACTGTCTGGATAACGCCGCCAAGGAATATCCCAAAGAGGTTCGTTCACAGATCCAAGATGCGCACGACCACATAGCGGAATTGGACGATATGCTGGATCTGATTGATCTCTACTAAAAACCAATCCGGGGCTGATTAAGAACCGGATTGCATACCGATGACAGGGCTGTAATTGAACAGTGCCCTGGTTGATTCTGAGCCTGGGCTTATATGGGGACGCAGTACATCACCTGCTTGTGACTGGGTTTAATGTTTGGGATTACAGATTCATTGGCCATTATTGCAGCCTTTTTCCTGGCAGGTATTGTCAAAGGGGTAACCGGAATGGGGCTGGTCCTGGTAAGTCTGGCCCTGTTGAATCTGGTGACTGATTTGCCTAGCGCAATCGCGCTGTTTTTGGTCCCTGCTCTGGCCACCAATCTCTGGCAAGCCTTTGCCGGCGGAAACATCAAATCCGTACTCAAACGCATCTGGCCGTTTCTGATCACGGCCCTGGTTACGATTATGCTAGGGGCTGCCGCTTTGAGAATGGCTGATCATGCACTGCTTTCTATTTTACTCGGCAGCCTCATCATTGTGTACTCCACTGTCGGCTTGGCCGGGATTAAATTCAGAGTGCACCCGGCCCATAATTTTTGGATTGGACCGCTATTGGGTGCGATTAACGGTATATTCACTGGAATGACCGGGGCGTTTATGGTGCCGGCAGTTATGTATTTTCAGGCGCTTGGTTTGAGCCGCAAATCCTTGATGCAAGGGCTTGGCATGCTGTTCAGCCTTTCGACCGTCGTGCTTGCCGTGGCGTTGAAAAACAATCAATACCTAACCTGGGAGCATGGCATTTGGTCGTTGGCCGGTTTGATCCCTTCATTGGCAGGCATGTTCCTTGGACAGCGTTTCCGGCGAATGTTAACGGAAAATATATTCAAGAGAGTGTTTTTTATTACGCTTATGGTGCTTGGCATTCATGTCATTATACACTCAGTTGGCAATTTTTTTAATGTATGATGTATGTCAATTCCATGACTGTGAAAAATACCATGTTACCTGGTTCGATCCGGATCATAAGAAAAAATGCCAGGAGGAAATTTTCCCGCGAGATTGTAAGGTAGCGTACGCATTGGGGGCCAGATTGGCAGAGTAACAAGTGGTATAAATTGCCGGTCGGGTGAAAAAGTGCAGTGTACTCTTTACAAGGTTCAGCATTGTTGGTGCTGCAAGTTACAATATTTCCAGATATTGCCGATTCAGACTTATGCTAAGTGCCTTTGACTGGCCCTCAGCGGTCGAGATTAATTCTTATTCGGGCAAGTTAATACGGAGTACAGCCAGAAAGATGACGGCTCTACGTCTAAGGGGGCATAAACTTATATTGGCTCCTCAATATCCTGCCATATAAAATTGCTTCAAAAAAACGATGAAATATTTAGCTTGTCTATCGGTTATAATCACCAGATAGGAAAATTATCCTCAAATTCCTAGCTGCAAGGATGCGTCTTATCCTCAGACTTATACATATTTCATTGAGCGACCGCTTTGGCTAGATCACCGGCCAATTTGGCCCCTTCGGCACCAATAGCATCTGGAGTTGTGCAGAATGGAAGAATGAAATTCCCCATTGTTGTCATTTTTGCATATTCGCAATAGGCACCGAAAATGCTCTGAATGGCATCGCAGTTGCCTTCAATCGGACCGGCACAGGTCATAAGCAGGGCTGCTCGTTTGCCGGCAATCAGAGAGTTATGTTCTGGGGTACCATAGCCAGTGACAAGGCAGAAGTGTCGATCGATAATAGGCTTTATCTGCGAAGAAAAACTCCAGCAGTAAAGTGATGATGCATACACGATGGCATCGGCCTGGGTCATTTTCGCAAATATAGCCAATGCCTCGTCCTTTTGGACGCATCCTGGTTCATCCAGCTTTTCCTGGCATTTATAGCACCCAAGGCAGCCACCTACATTGCTCCGACTGATGTCTATTCGTTCAACTTCATGGTGCTTATTAACCACATCCTCGAACATTGAGAGAACTTTGGCTGTGTTTCCTTTCTTTCTCGGGCTACCGAAAATAATGATGATTTTCACCGCTTTTCCTTTCATGTTATGTATGGCTAAATCGGTTTGATAAATAAGGAGCCGAGTTGCGCATAGTATCGATATCTTAAAATTTTATCCCCTTCGCATATTTAACCATCGGATAATGATACGTTAGTATTATTTGGAAACCATTCACTTACACTACGTTATCGGCAATAGGCTTAAGTGGTTTTTTCGACAAAGCTATGATTTTGAATTCCTTGAGTGAAAACTGGCTTTCCCATTGCGGTAACCTGTTCGTAGGTCCCTCAATCCGAATCAGGGGAGGTTTGCGAATTGCAAGCCCATTGATTTTAGCCCACAATGTCGTATCGCCCCAAAATTGTGGTGGATTTTCATTAGCGGCGACAAACCTAAAAATATCATCAGGGGTTTCGCAGCCAGCACGCGCCGCCGCGAGGGCAAGGCTTTCGAGTCTACCCAAGCCCGTTACAGAATCGGGCTGCTCCTGCAACCATCGCCTTACCGCCGCAGGAACCCAAGGCAAAGGGGGTGTCGTCATTTCTGACAGGTCGCTGAATAATTTGGCATCCTGGGTTGCGAATGCCCTGTCCACAACAGACGCAAACCTAAATTGCGCGTCCGTGACGGTGCTTCGGTTATCATAAAGGGATCCAAGTTGTTTCGTCTGAAGTTGCCCCAGACCGTGAAAAGGTTCGATTCCAGGGAAAGAGTGCGCGCAGATAAGCTCCACATTCAGGATTCCAATATAGGAAAGGCACGTGAGTATGTGGGCAAGCATGGATTGATCAAACAGACACGCATCGAACCAAAGAACAATTCTCTCATAAGATTGTGCTGCTGACAGTATTTGGTACTGATCATGTAATGTCTTCAGGATTCGTTCCCTATCCAAACCGCCTGCGGTGGATTCCTCCAGGAATAGCGAGCGAGCACTGAGATCATTTGCAGTTGGCCAGCCAGGTTGATGGTTTCCTCCCCTAGCAGAAGTCATGATAAGGGAAAAGACCACCTCCATTAGTTTATCCCACAAGCATTGCCTGGGTAGTGTCTTTGTCTAGATTCCAGGACATTCGCAACTGGGCCATTGACTAAGCAAAAAACCGCTTGACACCATGCCCGAAAACATGGCATTTAATATCCAGTTTTGGAAAAAATTAATATTTATTCCAAATATCGGAAAAATAATTTGTGGTTAAATGACCGCCTGCGTATTTCATTAATCTACCTAGCGCCAACGCATCTAAGTTGCCAGGAGATGTCATGAAATGCTTTCTTGCCCCACATTGTGCCTCGAATTTGGTGGTAAGCAGCTTTGGCAATAAGCTAACCAATTGATATTTAGGTTAAATATAGGCATTGGCCGGAGATTGAAAGGTACATCCAAGCGGTGAAGGCGAAAAAGAGGTTCTGAGATCGGATTTCACCCGCTCGGTCACGAGGCATTTACAGTGAGCAAAGCTTTCATCGGATACGGGATTTGTTTTGATGCGCGAGCTTGATCAACAATACGATGCCATCGTCCCAATGCCTGGGATTTTAAATGTGCTTACATGGTCAAAGATGTTGCGAATAGCCTAAAAAATGTGAAACGCGGCGACTGCCGCATAATTTGGTTGAAACCACCATCTGTCCTACCCTGGGTCAATGCGGTTATGAAAGTACATGCGTTGTCAGCCAGCGTCTTTGACAGGCTCTGGCGCACCCTGGGCGGGCAGGCGGAAATAAAGGAGCCATATGTTTGACTTGATCATAAAAGGCGGCAAAGTGGTCGACGGCGCGGGCAATTCCTGGTTTTATGCCGATGTTGGAGTCAAGGATGGAAAAATAGCAGCCATCGCAAACTTGGCCGATGCTCAGGCGGGTCGCGTGCTCGACGCCAAAGGCATGGTGGTTTGCCCAGGCTTCATCGACATCCACGCCCATGGCCTGAATCAGCTCATCCTAGCCCCCACCGCCGAAGCCAAAATCCGCCAGGGCATTACCACCATGCTGGGCGGCAACTGCGGCCATTCCGCGGCGCCGATCACCCAAGCCGCCCTGGAGCAGTCAGCCGCCATATTACGGCTGGAATCAAAACCGGACTGGTCGACCCTTGATGAATTTTTCGCAAAACTGGAGACCAGCGGAACCTCCATCAACCTGGCCGCCCTGGTTGGCAACGGAACCATCCGCACCTGTGTGATGGGCACATCGGACCGCGAACCCTCTGGGGATGAGCTTGAGCAGATGAAGCGGCTTACGGCCCAGGCCATGGAACAAGGCGCCATGGGGCTGTCCACCGGCTTGGTTTATCAGCCCAGCGGCTACGCAAAGACCCAAGAGGTGATTGAATTGTGCAAGGTGGTGGCCTCTTACGGCGGATTCTATGCCACCCATCTCAGGGGCATGGGCAATCCGCTCTTTAGGGCCACCGCGGAGGCCTTGGAGATCGGACGGCAAGCGGGATTGCCGGTCCAGGTGTCCCATCTTTTTGTGGGGCCCAACATGCCGGGCAGAATAGCAGAACTGGTGGGCATGTTGGAGCAGGCCCGGGCAGAAGGCATGGACGTAACCGGCGACACTTTTGTCTATCGTTTCAGTGAATTCGGCGGCGGCAACCTACTGCCCCTGTGGGCGAGCGCGGGGGGCACGGACGCCATGCTCAAAAGGCTGCAGGACCCCAAGATACGGCAGGAGATAAAGGCAGAGATCATTGAACAAGGCGACAGCAAGGGCGGCAGCGTGGCCGTATGCCTGATGCAAAAAGGGGATTGGGACAAGTTTTGGTATTACGAGCCCGAACACCTGCGGGAAAAGACCTTTGCGGAGGTGGCTGCCATGCGGGGCGCAACAGATCCCTTTGAAGCTTTGTTCGACGTGCTGCTGGAGCAAAAGGGGGCTATCCGGGGCTTTTCAGAGCCCATGCGACAGGAGGATGTGGATTACACCGTAAACCATCCCTTGTGCATGCTGGTGACTGACGGCTTTCCCAGCTTTGGCGGCCTGTTCATGGTGCTGCACACCTATGGTTCATTTGGTAAGGTGTTCGGCGAATACGTCAGGGACCGCAAAGTGGTGCGCCTGGAAGAGGCGGTCCGCAAGTGCACGTCATTCCCGGCGCAGCGCTTGGGGCTCAAGGACCGCGGTCTCTTGAAAAAAGGATTCTGGGCCGACATCACCATATTCAATCCTGAAACTGTGCGGGAAATGGGGTCATTCAAGAATCCCAAGGTGCATCCTGAGGGATTCCAGTGGGTGCTGGTGAACGGGGAAGTGGTGCTGGACAAGGGCCGGCACACCGGCGCGCTGCCGGGCAGGGTCCTCAGGCGGACTTAGCTGTATGAGCAGGCTGGGTGCTGGTTTCCCGGCCGGTTTCCGGTGAATTTAAAAGATATTTTATCATTTTCGAATCGATTATGCCCTTGAATGGGGTGCTGGTGGCCTGTCATGCGGTTGAGGAAAAGCGTTTGTAGCGGGGAGTAGGTAGATGGAGATTGATCAGGACGTACAGATACTTTGCCACATGGCGGATGAGGCCGCTGACGAATTGGTGGAAATGCACCAGGAGCTCGTTCGTATCCCTTCCATAAACACCGGAGCGCCAGATAGCGGCCATGAAACCCAGGTGTGTCAGGCCCTGCAGCGCAGATTCAAGGCCGAGGGCATCCCCAATATCACTCTGGAATCCGCCCCGGGTAGGGGCAACTTCATAGCGCACATCGGGAAAAGGGAACACCCGCGCTTACTGCTAATGTCCCACAGTGACGTGGTTCCGGTCGAGGATGAGAGCAAATGGGATTTCCCCCCCTTTAGCGGACAAATCCGGGGCGGTATGGTTTGCGGCCGTGGAAGCGAGGATTGCAAATCCATCGTCGCCTCCAGCGCCATGGCCATGATCTTGTGCAAAAGGGCCGGCATCCCCTTAAACGGTGAGCTGCGTTTCTTGGCGGCCGCGGATGAAGAATCCGGCGGCGCATACGGCATTAAGTGGCTGGCCCAAAACCATCCGGAACAGATCCGCGCCGACTGGGCAATCAACGAGACCGGCGGCATACCCATAAAAACAGTACAGGGCCAGCAGGCCTACCTGTTTTGCCTGGGGGAGAAAGGGCGCATGGAAGCCCGCTTTAACATCACCGGCCGCAGCGCCCATGGCGCGCGCCCTTGGGACGCGGACAATACGCTTTATAAAATGGCCGAACTGCTCAATCGCCTGCACAAGTATCAGGACCAAGCTGAACTGGATTTGAGTCTGCCGATGTTTGAACACATGCACCGATTTGGCATCGAGGCTGAAGTCAGGCCAGGGAATTTAGACCGGTTGCTGGATCAGCTGGAAGGCGCCGACCAACGCCTGGCGCATGACTTAAAAGGCATGTCCCGTATCTCAATTACCCCCACAATCGCGGCGGCAGGCATAAAGTCGAACAGCATTCCCTCCAGCGGCAAATTGATCTGTGATGTGCGAACCCTGCCTAGTCAAAACGAGGCCTACGTACGTCAGGAGCTGGACCGCTTGATAGACGGCGTCGATGGCATAAATTATGAGCTTGATATGTGGGCATTATCCAACTCCTCTCCCGCTAACAGCCCCTTCGTTGACCTCATGAAGCGTGCCACGGAGTCGGTGTTGGGCCAGGAGATCCTGATGATCCCTTCCCTTAGCATCGGATTTACAGATTCCCGTTGTGTTCGGCCTTTGGATGTCGAAGTCTATGGTTACGCTCCCCTCGCCCCGGACTCGAATACCAATCGTGCCGGCATACACAGCATCAACGAGACCATGGAAATATCAAACCTGGTATTTCGCACCAAAATACAGGTTGCCATTGCATGCCTGGCGCTAAAGGGATCATAACGTGCATTTTGATGTATTCCAGCTTGGAAACGGGAACATGCTCACAGATTTAAATCAGGGAGTTGATCTGAATCAAGGCTCAACCTTCTGTTTGCAGATCGAAATCTAAAAGGAGATAGTAAATCATGGTGGGAGATTTATCAGATAGGCAATTGCAGGAAGAAAATATTCTGAGCAATATTGACAGACAGGGAATAATCGATCTAACCCAAAAATTGATCCAGTTTCAGACCATTAATCCGCCGGCGGATTATTCTGAAATTGTCCCCTATCTTTACGGAATAGTAAAAGAACTGGGAATGGAAACCCATATCATGGAGGGCAGTCCCGGCAAGAAAAATGTATTTGGCATCTTGAGGGGAAGTTCAAAGAAAGGAGCGCTGGTTCTTAACGGCCACACCGATGTTGTTCCTGCAGGCGATCCAGCCGAATGGAAACATGATCCCTTTGCGGCTGAAATTCATGACGGCTGGATTTGGGGTCGGGGCGCCGTGGATATGAAGGGTTCCATAGCAGCACAGCTATTCGCGGCAAAAGCTGTCATCGACTCTAATATCCCCTTAAAAACTTCCCTAATTCTGGCTTTTACGGTGGATGACGAAACAGGAGGTGCTTTTGGAATGAAATACGCCCTTGAAAAAGGTCTGGAACCATATGGATGGCCAAGGCCAACCTTCCATGTGCTGGGTGAGGCCACTGATCACGATATCTTTGGCGCCTTTAAGGGGCGTATGTGGTTCCGTATTTCGACCAAAGGTAAAGCGGCCCATGGTGGGAGGCCGGACCTGGGGGTCAACGCCATTGACCAAATGACGAAAATGATAGGCCGTTTCCAATCGGTTCTGCGCCTGGAACACCCGCTAATGGGCAAGGATACCCTGAACCTTGGCATCATTGAAGGGGGTAACAAGGTTAACATGGTTCCTGATTCCTGTGCGGCCCACATGGACCTGAGAATGTGCGCCCCAGGATCAATCGACGAATATGAGACTTTTTTAAAAGGAATTGTCAATGAGTTAAAGAAAGAAGATCCTGGGTTTGATATCTCGGAGTTTGAGGTATACGAGAAGCGAGAACCGGTTGAGATAAACCCGGAGCATCCCCACGTTAAAATGATGGAAGAATGCATCCATTCGGTTAGTAAAAGAACTCCACAATTTCGAGGATTTCTCGCTGCCGGAGATCTTTATCATTCAATGATAAATGGGATACCTGGTTTGTATTTTGGCCCCGGTGATCCTGGCTTTCAGCATCGTATTAACGAACGAGTTCTAATCGAAGATCTCATTGAAGCAGCGAAGGTTTATAGCTTGATGATATCTCGTTTCTGCGGATAATAATTGAAATTCAATGCTGATTTACATTCATGTTTACTATTGATCATATATAGAAATAATTTTGTTGAAGGCGATGAGTAAAAGGCGATGAGTGCAAAAGATCAAGTCAAAACGCTCGAAAAAGCTATTACCATTCTAACGTGTCTTGCGGAAAGTCAAGACCAGCTTGCATTGAAGGATCTTACAGATAAAACTGGATTTAAAACCACCACCTGCTATCGTCTGATCAAGGCCATGGAGTCTATGGGCCTTTTAGAGCGGGATCTGGGTTCAAAAAAATATCGTTTGGGTGCCAAATTGATATCCCTCGGTGTATCCGCGCTGGGTGGGCTTAACCTCCGTCAGATCGCCTTGCCGTTAATGACGGAACTGAGAGATGATACCGGAGAAACAACGAACCTTTCCGTCCTTGATGGCGCAGAGATCCTCTATATTGAGAGGATTCAATCTGAATATTTATTTAATGTGAATCTTTCAGTGGGCTCACGTCTTCCGCTTTATTGCACCAGTCAAGGGAAAGCCATCCTGGCTTTCTTACCGGAAGATCAGGCTGAGGAGTTGATTGAAAAGATTACATTTGTGAAAAGAACGAATAAAACCCTTACCAACGTCCGCTCACTTAAGAAAGAGTTGGCAGTGGTTCGGAAGAAGGGGTTTGCTGTTAGCAACGAAGAGTTGGAGCAAGGACATTGCGCTGTTGCCGCACCAATATTTAATCACGAAGCTTATCCAATTGCAGCAATCAACGTATCATATGCTATTGCCAGGCACAAGGAACCGGAAACCATGGATAGATTTGCCAAGAAGGTAATTGATACGAGTCAAAGGATATCCAGATCGCTTGGGTATTGATAAATCAATAATAACGCATACTTTCTGATGCGTAATCGACTCATCACTTAGCTATGGCACGGACGATAATCCTGATCAAAATTGCTATTAACACAAATAAAATATAAATGGAATATAAAGGCTGATTGCCAAAATAAATAAAGCCTCTAATTCAAATTTATCTAAAAGATTGTGAGAGCTTCCATGCAAAAAAAACCTGTAAAGATAATGGATACCATTTTTAGAGATGCCAGCCAGAGCAAGGTTGCTACTCGCATGCGGCTTGAACACATGGCGCCCGTCGCGGAAAAGTTGGAAAAAATCGGATATCACTCGATTGAAATGTGGGGCGGGGCAACCTTTGATACGTGCATCAGATATCTGGATGAAGATCCCTGGGAAAGGATACGTGAATTAAAAAGGTTGATGCCCACTACAAAAATGCAGATGGTAATTCGCGGGCAGACCATTGTCGGTTACCGTCACTATCCCGATAATGTGGTTATCCCCTTTGTTGAAAGGGCCGCCCAAAACGGCATCGACATCTTCCGTGTTTTCGACGCCCTTGACGACCCGCAGAACATGCGAACGGTGATCGATACTGTCAGACGCATGGGAAAAATCAATGAAGGCACCATCTGCTATACCATAAGTCCGGTTCACACCAAGGAGCACTTGGTTGAAAAAGCCAAGGAGCTTGAGGATATGGGGATCGACATCTTTTGTCTCAAGGATATGGCCGGGATGCTTGCCCCCTATACCGCCTATGAAATAGTCAAGGAGCTGAAAAACACCCTGGGCATACCGGTCCATCTTCATACGCACGATACCTGTGGTATGGGCGCCATGACCTGCCTGATGGCGGTTGAGGCAGGAGTTGATATTGTGGATACGGTTCTGTCCCCGTTTTCCGAGGGAACCGGTCAGCCGCCCACCGAAAGCATAGTGATGGCCTTACGGGGAACTGGCTTTGATACCGGCCTTGATATAGACCTTTTAGCGGATGCCGCCGATGCGGCCAGGGAGATGAAGAAGCACTACACCCAATTCGAGACCGACCGGGGGGGCGTGGACTCCAGGATCATGGTTACCCAGATTCCCGGCGGCGTCATGTCGAACATGATATCACAGTTGAAGGATATCGGAGCCCTGCAACGGCTCCAGGATATTCTGGAGGAAATACCCAGGGTGCGAGAGGATCTTGGTTATATCTCATTGGTGACGCCGACCTCACAGATCATCGTTGCACAAGCCACCGTAAATGTGGTTTCCGGTGAACGATACAAACACATCACCCGGGAGACCAGAGAGGTTCTAAGGGGAGGTTATGGGACCCCGCCTGGTCCGGTTAACAAGGATTTACAGGTAAAGGCCCTTAAAGGGCAAGAAGCGATCAATTGCCGGCCTGCTGATCTGATACCCCCGTTCGACTTTTCCCTGGCGCAAAAGGAATTGGACGGGCTCGCGGATACGGAGGAGGATCTCATCAGCTATGCGCTTTTCCCCATGATCGCCAAAGACTTTTTAACGCACAGGAAAGAAAAATTAAGCCGTGCTAACGCCATTTGAAATACCCCGACATGTCTAATTAGCTTTTAGCATCAGTTAAATTGTGTGTCCTTGCCTATTGCTCAAGGCCGGCTGCCAGCGGCCACCGTCCATAAGCGGCTACGGTCTTGACAAGCAGGCAAGGACATGCCCAGATTCGGATTTTTGTCTTTTAAGGAAAAATGATTAAGAGGTCCCCCAATGACCAAAAACTGCCTGAAAAATCCCTAAGGTCATAACGGCTTTTTAATCCCACCCCCAATCATTTTTCCTCAGAAGACAAACAAATTAATAAATATGCGAAGCGCAGAAATTCCTATCCCCGTGGCAAGCCAGAGGGATAGGAATTTCTGCCACAGACCTGCGGACTGCGGCGCCGCACTTTCGCTTAATTCGGTACATCAACCACTTTTACCCCGTGAGAAACCACGGGGAACTGCAAGTCAAAATTTTTTGCAGCGGCGTAATGAAACAGACTGCAAATGGTTCGGGTCCCGGGTTTAGGTCTAGCCGGCCTGGTTTGCAGCCTGCCACCGGGCGCAGCGAAAGAAAGTGATTGACGGATTCACAGCTCACATAACAGGCACAAAGGAAATTGGCAATGCAAGCAACAGATTGGGGAGAGGCCTTCCAGATAGTGATCGGAGGCCTGGTGGCGGTGTTCTTCATCATGAGCATCCTGGCCACCACTACCTGGCTTTCGGGCAAGTTCTTCCAGAACCTGGAAGCCAAAAAGGCGGCCGCAGCCGCTGATAGCACGGGGGAGGTCAAATCATGAACCTGATCCAGACCTCCGACGGGGTGCTCAAGATACTCAATGTGCAGGTGGGCTTCGGCAACCTGGATTTACCCCATATAATCATGATCTGTGTGGGCCTGGGATTCATCGCCCTGGCCATTCTGAAGGAGTGGGAGCCCTACGAGCTTTTGCCCATCGGCGCGGGCATGATCCTGGCCAACCTGCCACTCACCGGCCTGACCAGCCAGCCCGAGCCGGGCATGCAGTCGGGCATGGCCGGGGTGCTGGGCATCATCTTGAAATACGGCCTGTACTACTGGACCATTTTGCCGCAGTTCATATTCTTCGGCATAGGCGCGCTCACGGACTTCTCACCCCTGATTGCCAACCCCAGGGCCTTCCTTTTGGGCGCGGCGGCCCAGGTGGGCATCTACACCAGCTTTTTGGGCGCCCTGGCCGTGGGCCTGTTCGTGCCCGAGTGGGGCTTTTCCTTTCCATCAAGGAGGCCTGCTCCATCGGCATCATCGGCGGGGCGGACGGCCCCACCACCATCTACACCACCGGACTTCTGGCTCCCGATATCATGGGCATCACCGCCACCGCGGCCTATTCCTACATGGCCATGGTGGCCATCATCCAGCCGCCGATCATCAAGGCCCTGACCAGCAAGGAGGAGCGCGCCACTTATATGAAGCCGGTGCTTCGCAAGGTCTCGCGGGCCGAACGGGTGATGTTCCCCATCCTGGCCATGTTGATCATCATCCTGATCATCCCCAAGAGTGCGCCTCTGGTGGGCTTTTTGCTCCTGGGCAACCTGTTCCGCGAATCCGGGGTGGTGGAGCGCCTGTCCAACTCGGCCCAGAACGAGCTGATCAACATCATAACCATACTATTGATGCTGGGCATCGGGGCCTCCATGCCGGCGGACAAGGTCATGGACCCGCGCACCCTGATGGTGCTGTTTTTGGGCCTGGCCGCCTTCTGTGTGGGTACGGCCTCCGGGGTCATATTCGGCAAGATCATGAGCAAGCTCAGTAAGGAGCCCTTCAACCCCATGCTGGGCGCGGCCGGAGTCTCGGCGGTGCCCATGTCCGCCCGCATCGTGCACCACATGGGCCAGCGCGCCAACAAGCGCAACTGCCTTTTGATGCACGCCATGGGCCCCAACGTGGCCGGAGTGATCGGCTCGGCCGTGGCTGGAGGTTATTTTTTGGGATTGTTCATCAACTTCTGATTGCATTTGCCCCCGCAGTGCGCCGCGGGGGCATTCATATTTGATTTCATGCAGGGGATTTGACCTGCTTTTGGCAGCCTATGACAAGCCTGTTTAACGGGCCCGTGTATTGATTGAATTATCCACTTACCGGGAAATGACAAGCAACCCAATGGCCAGGCTTAACCTGATCAAAGTCCGGTTCACTTTGATGGCATTTGGGTTGAGCTGTGGGACAGCGGGTGTGGAACCGGCATCCTTTAGGCGGATTCAGCGGGCTGGGAACACTCCCGTTCAGAATGATGCGCTTTTTTTTAACACCAACATCTGGACAAGGTACCGCTGAGAGTAACGCTTTGGTATACGGGTGCTTGCATGCCGTAAACAGGCTTTCGGTCGGTGCCAATTCTACAATTTTGCCCAGGTACATCACCGCAATCCGGTCACTGATATGCTCTACCACCGATAAATCGTGGGAAATAAAAAGATAGGTCAGGCCGAATTCTGAACCCAGGTTTTCCATCAAGTTCAGTACTTGAGCTTGAATAGACACATCCAAGGCGGATACTGGCTCATCAGCTACAAGTAATTTAGGCTTAAGAATGAGTACCCGGGCAATCCCGATCCGTTGCCGTTGGCCGCCGCTAAACTCATGGGGATGGCGATCATAGTGTTCGGGCCGCAACCCTACCTTGGCCATAATCTCTTGGATCAGGGATTTTTTTTCTTTTGCGCTTATCGAATCATTTAGCTTTAAACCTTCACCAATAATCTGGTTTACCGTCATCCGGGGATCCAAGGATGAATATGGGTCTTGAAAAATCATCTGTATCGCAGCGCGGATGGACTGCATGGCACTACGGCTAAGTTCCGTGATTTCTTGCCCTTGAAACCAAATCTGACCCTCAGTGGGATTAATCAATCGCATGATCAATCTGGCGACAGTGGATTTTCCACAGCCAGATTCCCCCACCAGTCCCAGAGTTTCTCCCGGCTGGATTTCCAAGTTTACATCGTTTACCGCCTGTACCACACTGAGTTCGCGGCCAAAAAGATTCCGCTCTACCACAAAATGCTTGGTCAGGTTTTTAACTTTCAAAAGAGCTGCCATAATGCCTCACACTGAACTGCCTAATTGATCCAGCAATACACCTGATGCCCTGAGTTGACAGTGACCAAGGGCGGGGTTTCCTGGGAACATTTTTTCTTTTTTTCTGGGCAGCGGGGGTAAAATGAACAACCGGCTGGCAAATTAACCAGGGATGGCACGATGCCTTTCATCTCATACAGTTGTTGGTGATGCCGCTTCCGGGTTTGACCTGTTTTAGGAATGGAATTAAGCAAGCCCTTGGTATATGGATGACTTGGAGACTTAAAGACGTTTTCCACCGAGCCTTGCTCCACTATCTTGCCGGCATACATAACTACCACCCGTTGGGCGAATTCTGCGACTATGCCAAGATTGTGGGTGATGAACAAGATGGATGTATTCATGTCCTGAGTCAGCCGATACATAATATCCAATACCTGGGCCTGGATCGTAACATCCAAGGCAGTGGTGGGTTCGTCAGCCAGCAGGACGTCGGGATCCAGCAATAACGCTTCGGCGATCATAGCCCGCTGCCGCATCCCGCCGCTGAGTTGATGTGGATATTCGCGAATTCTCTTTTCTGGTGCGGACATATCAACCTTGGCCAACATTTCAATCGCCTGTTTGCGGGCTTCTGCTTTACTGACCTTACGGTGAACCCGGACCGCTTCGGTCAATTGATCACCTATCGTAAAGGCAGGGTTTAGGGAAATCATGGGCTCCTGAAAAATCATGGAAATTCGATCTCCACGTATTTTTCTCATTTGGTCTAAAGAAAGTTTTAAGAGATCTTGACTTTTAAGAAAAATTTGCCCGGAATCTATTTTGCCAGGGTATGGAATCAATCGAAGTATGGAAAATGCAGTAACGCTTTTCCCACATCCAGATTCACCGACCACCCCTAGAATTTCACCAGGACTGAGAGTCAAACTGACCCCATTAACCGCCTTGGCGACACCCTCTCGGGTATAGAAAGAGGTTCTAAGATCTTTTATTTCAAGAACAGTTTCCATTAAGCTCACTTCAATCTCGGGTCAAGTATGTCCCGCAGGGCATCACCAAATAGATTTAATCCAAGTACCAAAATGGTTATAGCCAGACCCGGGAACATAGTCATATAGGGATTTTCCAGCATGAAATCACGCGCTTCACTCAGGATACATCCCCAAGATGGAGTTGGCGGAGGGGTTCCCAGCCCCAGAAAGCTTAAAACGGCTTCCGCCAAGACTGCATACGCAAGAAAAGCGGTGGCCTGCACTATTAGCGGCGCCATGCTGTTGGGTAGGATGTGGCGAATAATAATAGTAAAATCGCTACTTCCCAAGGCACGCGACGCCTCTACAAATTCCTTTTCCTTGAGCGGCAATGCGGAGGCTCGAAGCAGCCTTGCAAATCTGGGCATGTAAACCACGCCCAATGCAATCACCACGTTGTAAACATTGGCGCCAAGCACACCCATAATGCCGATTGCCAGAAGTATCGCCGGAAAAGACATCAGAGCATCCATGCAACGCATTAATATGTTGTCCAGCCAGCCCCCATAATATCCAGCGATCACTCCAGTGATGACACCTAGAACCGATGCCACCAATACGGTTAGGAAGCTGATGTATATCGAAATGCGTCCACCATAAATAACCCGGCTAAAGATATCCCGGCCGAACTCGTCTGTGCCGAACCAAAACTCGGCTGACGGTCTTTCGGTTTGATGCAACACATCAATCTTATATGGGTCATGGGTGGCAATGTATGGAGCCAAGAGACAGATCAGCAAATTGACTAATATAATCGCCGAGCCGATTAAACCCATACGGTTTTCGTAAAATCGTGTCCAGAACACAGCTATTTCCCCATCAATGATATTCGATTCTAGGGTCAAAAAAAGGATATAAAATGTCCACTATCAGATTAATGAATATGTAGATCAGAGCCACAAAAAGAATGCATCCCTGCACCACTTGATAATCACGCATATAAATGGAAACCACCAAGTACTTGCCCAAACCAGGGATGCCAAAAACCGTTTCGGTCACCACCGTTCCGCCCAACAGCATTCCGAACTGCATGCCGATAGTGGTTAAAGTAGGGGCGGATGCATTTTTTAACGCATGTTTAGCTATTACTTTCCATTCAGAAAGCCCCTTGGCTCTGGCATGGGTGATGTAATCCAGCCGAAGCACTTCCAGCATGGATGAGCGGGTCATGCGAGCTACCACCGCAGCCATATAGAATCCGAGGCTTATAGATGGTAAAATCAAAAATTTCAGGCCTTGCCAGAAATCCTCATATATGGTTACAAATCCCGTGACAGGTATCCAGCCCAATCCAAGGGAAAAGATCATCAGGCTCATCAATCCAAGCCAAAAACCAGGAATTGAAACGGCCAAAATGGAGCCGAGCATAATCAGGTAGTCTTTGTACGTGTTGTGGTTGACACTAGCCAATACCCCCGAGGGCAGAGCGATCGCGAGTGAAAAAAGCATAGAGCAAAAGGCCAGTGACAGGGTCACCGGAAACCGCTCCATAATGGATTGAGTAACCGGTATACTGGTGTGCAATGAAGCCCCCAAATCACCACTGACAAGGTTACCCAGCCAAACCACAAACTGGACTGGTAGGGGTTTGTCCAAGCCCAAAGACTCTCTTACTGCTGCAAGACCCTCTTCGGTTGCATATTCGCCTAGCATGATCATGGCCGGATCACCGGGAATCAGATGTATTAACAAAAATACGATCAATAAAAGCAGCAGCACTGTCGGAATCAGGAATATGATTCTCTTGATTATATATTTCAACATATTAATTGATTGTTCCTAGATCCCCTCCCAACATCCCAGCAAAAGCATTGGGAGGGGATATTTTTAAATTATTTTTTTTCGTCCAGCCATACATTCCATAACCGGCACGTTCCCGTCCACCAAGCCTTGTAACCTTTAACCTGATCACCGTATGCATTCATGACTGGAAGATGGTAGCCATTAATTGCCCCAACCCCGTCGATCATCAGCTTGTGGGCCTCTGCATAGAGCTTCTTGCGTTTATTAAGGTCCATAGTCTTGGCAACTTCTGCTCTAATTTCAGCCATGCGCGGAAATTGCCTGTCAAAGCCGTTTGCGCCAAAGAAGTTATATGAAGCAATTGGTTCCGGTTTGGGAGCGAGGGCAAAAGACAGGATCTGGTAATTGCCCTTGTAGAAATTGGCTAGCGCGGTAGGCCACTCCACCACCTCCAACTTGGCGTTGATGCCCACGGCTTTGAGTTCAGGTTCCATTGCCACGGCAGCCCGGTACTGCCATTGGCTCCTTTTGGAAACCATGATCTTAACCTCTTCACCTTTGTAACCGGCTTCTTTAAGAAGTTCCTTGGCTTTATTAACGTCCTTTTTGATGTAATACTTGTGGTCAGGGGTCCAGTACTTACTTATAGTTGACACCATTGAAGGGTTACGAACACCATACCCCATCATGGAAGCTTGGCAGACCATCTCCATATCAACAGCGTAAGCACAGGCTTGGCGGAACTTGACATTGTTGGTAACCGGCTTGTTACAGCCGAAATAGAACATTTGAGAAACTAGCCCGATTTCGCGCGTTACAACAACCCCCTTCTGCTTATACTCAGACTCATATTTTCCATAATACTTCGGAGGAAAAGTATAGGCTATATCAATATCTTTGTTCACCAAGGCCATTATCTTAACGGTCTCTTCGGACATTGGCACCCATTTCACGTAATCAAGATAAACGGTTTTTTCACCGCCAAGTCCGGCGAAGACTGGACCGCCATTGGGTACGTAATCCTTGAATTTTTTAATAAGGTAGTGACGATCGGGTTTCCACTCCACAAACTCAAATGGACCAGTTCCGATCGGATGAGTGATTTTTTTTCCTTGTGCCTCTGATTCGGCCCTGGGAAGAATGCCCATGACAGGAGCGATATAAGCCAATATGTCTAAGAGCATTGAATCAGGCTTTTTAAGATGAACCCTAACTGTATACTTGTCCACAATTTCGACATTATCAATAAAAATCTGCCCTGCTCGGACGCATCGTTTCGGGTTTGCAAAAAGCTCGAACGAATACTTTACATCATCGGCCACCATCTCGCGGCCACTGTGGAATAGTTTGCCTTTTCTAAGATAGAAAGTGTAGGTTTTCATGTCGTCGCTGACATCCCATTTTTCTGCAAGCACTGGGACGAATGACATATCGTTATCATAAGCCACCAGAGGCTCATAGATATGATGCATGAACATGGCTGTAATTCCGCCACCGTCAGCAAGCGGGTCGGTGTTGCTTAAGTCTTGATCCACCGCAATAACAAGCGTCCCCCCTTGTTTTAGGGACTCAGCTGCACTAATTCCAGCACTTCCAAGCCAGATAATGCATAAAAGGACTAAGATAGTTATCAAACTAACCTGCTTTGTCTCTCTGCGGATCGTCATATTCACTTCTCCTTCCTGAGAAATATTTGTAGCTACTCGTGGGGATTCTCGCGGCGTATTGATCCTTTTTATCTTTTATTATATGCACTTTAATGAGCCAAAAATAACGGGTCAATGGGTCATTTTATAGCGTCATTTCCAAGCACTAGCCTACGTATTTGCGGGAATGGAATTACCATTTCAGTCGCCGCTTCTTTATCTCTAAGCTCTTTAGATATCTCACGAAACGACTTGCTGATTCATTCACAATAACTTATGAGCAAATCAGGCGGATCAATATCTAAATACCCGCTACATGGCTCGTCGTGATTGTTTCATCAATTATTTTATTTTTGTTGGAATGCCATTTTCATCCCAGCCTCTCAACTGGTAATAATCTGCTAGCAAAGAACCGATAGGTGGTAACTGATTTGGCAGATCCGCCGCTTTCCGGTTTAAGGTTAAAAATCGCAGTGGTAACATATCATCTTTGCGGCTGATTCCCAGCTTTGTGTTGTAAAGCCTCTTAAGGTTAAAAACCCTTTCACCCGCCAACATCAATTCGGACTGATCCACGTCCAAACCCGTAATTAGGTTAAGCCATTCCAAAATGTTATCGATGGTTATAGCGCGCCCGACCTGGGTAAAGCGGCACATGATCAAGCAATCCATGGCCGTGTTGAAATCTTGAAGCTTGATAGTAAACTCAGCTTTGCCCTGCACCTGAAAGGCATCCATAGGTTTATCAATGCCTATCTCAGGCATGGATAAGCCCAACTCATAGGGATGGCTCCAACTGGCATTATGGCATGCACCCCGCGCTGCTGTGCAATATGATAGCGCCTGGCTAAAGAATCGCCGAGGATCATGAGCTGAAGGTTCCAATCCTTTTACGTGTACTGCGAATTCAGATGCATTTTGGCCCAACGCCTCGGCCATTGCTTTGGAACCTAAGCTTAGCAACTCGCCAATGCCCTGGCGCTCACCCATCATACGAATAGCTTCCAAAAGAGACTCGGCGTTGCCCCAAGTCAGCTCAAGCCCATCTGTGTCTGCGCTGGTAAGAATCCCTTTTTCAAAGGCCTCCATGGCAAAGGCCACAGTGGCTCCTGCAGATATGGTGTCCAGTCCGTATCGGTTGCATAGCTGATTAGCCTTGGCGATTGCATTCAAATCATCAACCATGCAAAGACCACCCAAGGTTCCGATGGACTCGTACTCAGGCCCTTCACCGCTTAACCCGGCGTAGGGTCCGTCCTTAATGTTGATATGACGGCCACAGGCAATGGGGCAGCGCCAACAACCCTTTCGACCGGTAAGCACAGTATCGTGCATGGTGACGCCGGAAATACTTGCAGCACCCTCCCAATGACTGCCGCGCCAATTTTGTATAGGGAAATTGCCTATTTTTTCGTAGTTTTCCACCCCGCCGGAAGTACCATATTTGCTAAAGGCCTCAGTCGCTTTTCGTATATGATCAAGTCTTTTTTTAACGCTGTCATTTAAAGCTTCTGCTTTTGTGACACTTATATCTTGGCTGCCTAACACCGCCACGGCTTTAAGGTTTTTAGACCCCATGACCGCACCCAAGCCAGTTCTGGCTGCCGCTCTGACTATGTTGCCGATATGTGGTATTCCCGCGATGGGGGCCAGACGTTCACCAGCTTGCCCAATGGTTGCCACCGTGGCCTTGAAAGAGGTTTTGCTTTTTATCCAGGCTGCTGAATCATATGTATCTTTTCCCCAAATGGGGCTGGCATCCCTTATTTCTACTCCGTTTTCATTAATCCATACATAAACTGGTTCCTCAGAGCGGCCAATCACCATTAGGCCGTTATATCCGCTTTTACGGAGCATCACTCCCCATGAACCACCAACATTCGATTCGCCAAAGATGCCTGTCAGAGGGCTTCTTGATACAATATGGTGTCGAGATGAAGATGGGACTCTGGTGCCGGTAAAGGGACCAGTACAGGCAATCAACGGATTGCCAGGCTCAAGTGGACCAGCAGGATTATCAAGCGCACTACTTAATAAAATAGAAGCGATTCCGCTGCCACCGATGTAGAGCCTTGTCAAATTTTGATCCAGCTCATCCACTTGAATACGGTGATTGCTTAAATCTATTTTTAATAGTTTGTAAACAGTATCTGACATAAGTTCCCAAGTTTATCCGCCGGTTACAGGTAAAAATACTTTGATTTCATCATCATCATGAATAATATCGTCAGTCTGGAGTATGAGCCCATTTCGGACAAAATTAATCTGGGCATTAAAATGATCGTTGGACTTTACTGCGGAATATTTTTCAAATTTAACATTGTTTTCTGCGATGTAGCCAACCAATTTTGAGATGGAAACTGGCTCTGAAATGGGAACGTCAATTTGATCCATTTCTATTATATCTTTAAACACATCTGTAAATTTAATTATCATTCTAAAACTAACTTAAATTATTATTTATTACTCGGCGTTTGGTTTCGCATTCTGGATCCACAGCTTTGTCGAATAATTAAATTAGGTTGTAATACAACATGCTCAAATTCACGCTGAGGATTTTCGATCCTTCGTAATAAATTATCCAATCCGAGCATCGCCATTTTTTCAACATTTTGACTAATAGTGGTTAATTGAATGCGTGAATGGGAAGATATATCGTTGTCATCAAATCCAACGATAGCCACATCTTCTGGTATCGATAGTCCTAATTCATCCAAAGCTGCTATCGCACCTAGTGCAATTTCGTCATCACCGCAGAAAATTGCGTCAGGTGGATTGTCCTGGCGCATCAAGCTTCGGGTTAATTGATGGCCGCTTTTTTGGGAAAATACGCCTTGTTTAATGATCTTATCATCAGGCTTCAAACCGATTTCTTTAATTGCCTTAAGATATCCTGAGAATCTTTCACTCCCAGTTGAAGTTTCAACCGTGCCTTTAATTATGGCGATTCGGCGTCTGCCTAGGTTGTATAAATGGCTAACGGCCAGATAGGCACCATATTCATTGTCTAAGACCACATAATCACCGATTCCTTCTTCAAGGTGGCGATTAACCAATCCAACTGGAAACCCGTCTTCTATTAGTTTCTTTATTACATGATCGTCGAATCGAGCCGCTGCACAAACAATTCCGTCTACACCAATACTCAGCATAGAATTAACCAGTCGCTCAGTTTTATCAGTGTTGTCATCGGTGTTTGCTTGGAAAACTATATAGCCAGCCTCATATGCTAGCTCTTGCAGAAATCTGGCAAAGTCTGCATAAAAAGTGTTTTTATAATCATAAACCAGCAGACCAATTATTTTTGATTTCTGTTCTACAAGACTTTTCGCGAAAAGATTGGGATGGTATCCCATTTCCTTGGCCGCCTGGTGAACACGGGCTTTAGTTTCGCTATTGATCTGGGGGTGGTCATTAAGCGCACGAGATATCGTAGAGTATGAAAGACCAAGCTTTGACGCAATACTTTTTATTGTTACCCGTTTTTCGGTCATATCAACCCATATGCTGTGGTTCCACGGTCCCATTCAAAGCCGTGGAACCACATAAATTAATAACTTTGTTAATCAAAAAAGAGTGCTTTCAACCTTGCTGAGTGCCTCATCAAATATATCCAATGCCATGTTCAGGTGCTCCTCGGTTATCACCAAGGCTGGCATGATACGCCCGACATTATTCCAGCGGCCAGACTTCCAAAGCATTACGCCATGATCAAAGCACTCTTTGACGACATGCTGTAAAATATCCGGCGCTGGCTCTTTGGTTTCCTTGTCTCTAACAAATTCAAGACCCATAAAAAGGCCGCGCCCCCTGACCTCACCAATGCACTTACTTCTGTCGGAAATTTCGGCAAGTCGCGACAAGGCCATTTTACCCAGCCTATCCGAACGGGCGGCCAACTCATACTTCTCTATGACTTCGACGGTTGCCAAACCAGCGGCCGCGGAAAGCAGGTTGCCGCGGAAAGTGCCCACATGAGCTCCTGGACCCCAGGTATCCAAGTCATCCTTGATGATTACTGCAGCCAAAGGCAGCCCCCCGCCCAAGGTTTTGGATATCGGCATTAAGTCCGGGGTAATATCCCAAATTTCGCTTGCAAACATCGCTCCGGTTCTCGCGAATCCAGTTTGAATTTCATCCATAATCATTAGTAATCCAGCCGCATCACAAATCCTTCTGACTTCATTAAGGTATCCATCCGGTGGAACCACCACACCTCCTTCGCCCTGGATTGGTTCGATCAACACGCACCCTGGATCCGGAACGTTTGAATCTGGATCATTAATAATGTGCTCTAAGAACTTAGCGCATTGAAGATCACAGTTGGGGTAAGTAAGTCCAAACCGGCAGCGGTAGCAATAAGCATATGGAACGGAATAGACCTCGGGCATTACTGGCAAAAAAGCCTCTTTGACCCCTTTTTTTCCAGTGGCGGCCAATCCGGTTCCGGAGACACCGTGCCAACCTCCTTCGAAAGAAATTACTCCGCGTTTTTTCGTATTGAATTTAGCAAGCTTGACGGCTGCTTCCACACCTTCCGAGCCGGTTGGTCCACACATAAATACTTTACAATTATTTCGCAAGCCAGTAGGTGCTATTTTTACCAGCTTCTCAGACATGCTAACACGGGATTCCCCCGGGAAATCCAGGCCATGGATAAGATCTGGGCTCTGTCGCTTGATGGCAGCCACCACATCCGGGTTAGAATGGCCTACATTTAGCACGCCGATACCACCGCTCAAATCAATGAAGCAATTCCCGTCTATATCCTTGATGGTTGCACCCATCCCAGTTTTGGGTACCAAAGGGATCATATGTGGGTAGGAAAGGACCCTGGAGTCGACCCTTTCTTGACGTTTAAGCAATTCCAGCGCCTTTGGGCCTGGAGGTGGAACGCTGATGCTGGGAGCGCAGCTGAAGTTCAGATTATCGAATACATTTTTGTTAGCGTCAGCAGACATGATTTTTCTCCAATAAGTATTTAAAACGTTTGCAGTGATATTGCGCTAACTCGCATTAATATGTCAAGTATTTATTCCAAATTTAATAGTATTTATATTATATAATTATATCATGTAGTTATATGAGCGTAAAACTAGCTGTTGGACGTGAATGATTTTACAGCAATTTTAGGCATAATATTTACTGCAAACGATTGAATTTAATTTTCTCGATTTCTAGCGTCCGCTGATAAGACCTTAAATGAATATATATACAGGAGTATCAATGGCTTAAACGTATTATATTAAAATCATAAGCTGCCGCTGGCACAGGCACACCTAGAGTGGTTGGAAGCAAAATTGCCCTAAAATCGGCAAAAAGTGGCGCTGATTCGGCATTTGGCATCAAAACCCAGGGCGAATTGGGGCAGATAGTCTCCCAAACGCATGATTATGAGTTTTGATCCCCATACGTGGTTCTCAAACGCAATCAGACTAGTTAGTAATTCTTTAGAGACTCCTTGGGCTAGACCATAGTCAAAAGGTCCTTCTTGGTCTGTTCAACCGCTTTTTGCTCTTTGGCGTTAAGCCTTTTGGACACTGTCTTCACGTGGTTTGCCTTAAACCCACCGCTTTCCGTATATAACTCAATCTGGCCTGGAGGATATTGGTTGCCATGTGATAACACCCGCTTAACTTATTTTCCGTTGTTCTGGGTTGGAACAATCGTGATTTGGAAGCAGCCCATGATTTCATTTGCCAAACTCAGAGGCTCGCTGAACGTCCCTGAAAGGTTTAAATAAAACCAATTAATCTGGGAATTATCAGTGACAGCTCGGGAATAAAAACCAGCAGTAGCATTACCAAAGCATCCAGAGCCAGAAACGGCCACAATTCGGTGACCACTTCCTCGAAGCTCACCTTTCCCACCCCCACTGCTGCGAAAATGGCCACACCCAACGGCGGGGTGATCAGCCCTATGTTCAACGACACGATCATGACCACCGCAAAGTGTACTGGATGAATACCCACATGTTCCATAACGGGCGCCAGGATCGGGGCCAGGATGATGCAACTCGCGGTGATTTCCAGCCAGGTGCCGACAAAGAGTAAAAGCGCCACAACTAGAAGCAGCAACATTTTTGGATTGCTGCTTAGGGTCAGCATGAACTGGGCAATTGTTTCAGGCAGCTGAACCCTGGAGATGATCCAGCCAAGTATATTGGCGAACCCTATGATGAAAAAAAGCATGGCCGAGGTGCGCATGGCGCTGTAAAGAGAATCTATGATGCCTTTTACCGTGACCGTGCGGTAAACCACCACCCCCACCACCAAAGCGTAAAATACGGCGACCGCGGCTGCCTCGGTGGGGGTGAACACTCCGGAGAAAATCCCGCCCACAATGATAATAGGCATGATAAGAGCCAATATGGAGTCTTTGAGGCAAATGGCGAAAGCCTTCATCTCAAAGGGTTCTTCTATTTTGGGAAAATCCCGTCTGCGGGCTATACCGGCTACCAGGATGCTCATGCTCAAACCGATTATCACTCCAGGTATGGTGCATGCCGCAAACATGGTGCCAACTGAAACCCCGGTGACCGCTCCATATACCACAACGATAATGCTGGGCGGTATAATGGGCCCAATAATGGAGCTAGCAGCGGTGATCATGGCTGAAAATTTGCGCGTGTAGCCCTGCTTCTCCATGGCCGGTATGAATACCGAACCCAAAGCCGAAACATCGGCAACCGCCGCACCGGTGATGCCTGCGAACAAAAGGCTGCTGTAAATGTTGGCCTGGGCCAGGCCTCCCCTCACCCGGCCGATGATGAAGTTCACGAACTGGATCAAGCGGTCGGTGATGCCGCAGCGGTTCATGATCTCACCGGCCAGACAGAAAAAGGGTATCGCCATGAGAACAAATGTGTCTATCCCCGCGTACATGCGTGAAGCGATCATTTGCAGTGATCTGCCGGATGCCATTACCCATGTGGTTGACACCACTCCCAGCATGATGGCCACCGGCAGCCCGGCTAAAAGCAGGAAAATCATCAAACTGAACATGATTATGGGGGTCATCTTGCGGTCTCCTTTTCGCCGGCCGCATCCGCCGGGGCAGTCACACTGGAAAAAGATTTTCTTTTCTGGAAAAGAAGCAGATGGAGAAATTGAACTATACTTTGGAATAGAAGAAAACCGCCCCCAACTGGTATGGCCAGATAGGGCCAAAACCTTGTTATCCCACTGGCGGGGGATATGGATCTCAATCCGAATTTAGCGTAATTGATGCCATAATAAATTAAAAGAGCAAATAATACCGCGGATAAAAGGGCGTGAAACATCTTGATATAGCGCAGGCTGGCCCGGTTGGAAATGAAAAAATTAATGGCTATATGCCCTTTTTCAAAAAAGACCACTGCAGCGCCCATAAGGGCCATCCACACCATCATAAATTTGGCTATTTCTTCGGCCCAAACAATGCCGTCGCCCAGTATGAATCTGAAAAATATCTGAGCCCAAACTATCAGGGTCATGCCAATAAAAAATAAAATGGATATGCGTCCGGCGAGTTTATTCACCGCTATGCTCATCCATTCCAAGACAGTGCGAAATTCCATTCTGCGCTCCAGCAGTAGGGTATGTTGAATAATAAGCTGCGGCTTTTCAATCTGGCAAGCGGATTGATTGAAGTACACCCCGCCAGCAAGATACAAAAAGCCTGCCCGGCCCCAAAATGAGGCCGGGCAGATATGGAAAGTTTATTTCTTCTTGTAACCCAGCTTGATCAATGCGTCATCAGCGGCTTTGAGGACATCATCCACCCACTTGGGGTCCTTTACACCCTTCTCACGGATAAACTTCACCACCGGAGGTTGGGCAAGAGCCTTGAACTGGGCGAGCTCCTCCGGAGTGGGATCGTAGAACTTCACACCGGCGTCAATGCAAATGCCCCGGCCGATGTCACGATATACCCGGGTGGCGCGCTGGCCAGCATAGCCGGCTTTCTCACCGGCGGTCAGGATGATTGCCTGGTACTCCTTGGGAAGCTCGCTGAACCATTTGTCGTTCACAAACATGTGGAGCTGGCTATAGACGTGTCCGTCCATGATCATGTATTTCTGCACTTCCTGCAGAGAACCCAGCAGGAAGGTGGGGATGGAGTTTTCCTCTCCGTCCACCACGCCGGTCTGCAGGGCGGTGTAAAGTTCAGCCCAGGAGATGGGGGTGGGTTTGGCGCCCAAAGAACGCACGATCTCCATGTGGGCCGGGTTGTCCATGGTACGTATGCTGAGGCCTTTCATGTCTTCTGGGGTACGGACCTCGCGTTTGTTGTTTGTAAAGTTACGGAATCCGCCGTTGTCCCAAATGCCGATAGTGCGAAGGCCGGTCTGCTTACGCATGTCTTCAAACAGTTTTTGGCCAAACTCCCCGCGGAAAACTTCCAATGCCTGGTCAACATTTTGAAAAAGATAGGGAACTGAAAGACACTGGATATTGGGATACACGATGGCGATGGTACCCTCAGTGTGAGAGGTCGAAGCCTCGATCTCACCGGTCATGGTCATTTCCTGCAAGGACGCCGTGTTGCCCAAGGCTCCTCCCGGACTTATATTCACCTCAATGTTTCCGTTGGAGGCCTTTTCAACGTACTCTTTAAATGCCAGCGCACCAGCTTGAACATACATGGTGGGATCAGCGACATCGGCATGAGCCAAGGTCATCTTAATCTTCTCGGCCGCACCGGCTGGTTGCATGCTGATCAATAAGGTGACAGCGATCACCAACACCAAAATGCTACAGGTTTTGATCATCTTCTTAAATGCCATTCCATCATCTCCTTTGCTGGTTAATATTACCCTGATTACGCTACGAGACTTGATTAACTCTTGAGCTGAATCACGCCCTCTCTGATGGTTGATCACTTTGCCCAGTTTTGTAGTCTGGCAGCATAGCGACATTTGTTGACGAGGCTCAACCAATTTATATCCACGTTGTTTTAGAACTCCGCCTTTGCCTCATATCCTGGAGCCTTGAAACGCCCTTGAATATCCAAGTCGTTGTCAAAAGGGTTCTTTTCCCGGCATGGCAGTCAGGTGCCAGCGTTCGCCATCGAAAACCTCATACAGCGGAAAAACGCAGGCTTTCACCGCTCTGCGGGCCACTTCTATAGACAAAGCCGGCTTATGCCGCCATCCGGTTGGGCAGGAGGCGAACAGATGCAGAAACGTGGTACCCCGGATGAATTTGGCTTTTTCAGCTTGGCCATCAGGTCCATGGCGTAGGCTATTGAGGCGGTGGCCGTGCATGGCACCCCATGGGCCGACATTATGACCACGATATCCTTCACTTTTCGGAGATTGGGAGCAGAGGCCGGAGAGGTGGTGCTCACGGTGTGGATCGGGGTGGCGGATGAATACTGGATACCGGTGTTCATATAAGCCTTGTTGTCGTAGCACATGAAAATTATATCCTCGTTATACTCCGCCGGGCCGGGCAAAGCCTGGATGACCATGTCGGAGATACCGCCATCCCCAGAGCCCAGGCCAGCACCGCCTCTGCTCTCCCCGGCCGTCTAGTCGAAGTCCCAGCATCTATTTTCCCCGCAGTCGATTCCCCGGGGTAGAAGTTTTTTTGCTCCATTGGATGCTTGTGCTTTTGCAGATTCCAAAACAGGCGTGAAGGGGTCTGTTTTGGGGATGAGTCCAATTGGTTTGATTTTCTTTGCTGGCTCGGCTTCCCTTTTAGGGATGGTTTTTTGCATCGTTATGGTCTGACTTCTTGGTTTCTAGGAAAAATAATTTTTGTACGAAATTTCGAACAAGCAACACAATACCAGACAAATTATCAAAATTTACTAAATTATGTAAAGATTTAAAATGATCTTACCCCGAAACAACGGACAAATTGTTAAGCGACCATTTTAGTTTCCAACGCCAATGGGCTGATGCAGCCAATGGCTTCACGGGTGTCAAAACACTCGCCGTGGATCAATTCCACGTTGAAGGAGTGGAAGAAACTTTCGGCACATGCGTTATCGTGGCAATTACCCTTGCCACTCATGCTGCAAATCAGGTCATGTTTGGCCAAAAGGACTCGATACAGTTTAGAGCAGTACCGGCTGCCGCGATCGGAGTGAACGATCACGCCCTTTGGCGTGCGGCGCCGCCACAGAGCCATTTGCAGGGCATCGCAGACCAGTCCCGCCTTCATGCGCTTGTCCATGGCCCAGCCGATCACCATGCGTGAGAACAGGTCCAGGACCACGGCCAGGTACAGCCAGCCTTCACCGGTCCACAGTGGAGTAAGAAGCAGGGCGTAGTCGGACTATTTCCCTGCTTCTCCTCCCCGAACCGTACGTGCGCCTTTCAGCGCATACGGCTCTCCATCTAAGCGCGGCCCATGGCCATGGCTACATCTTGGTAGCGCGAGGTGACGGTGCTCCTCTTTTGATCCTTTATTAAGTAAGGATTGACTTCGGGATTCCGCCACCTGAATTGACGCTTGGGGCTACCGACCAGCAATCTCAGGGCTACGCCGCACAGATTGCCGTTTGCGCTCCTGCCAAAGAGCATCCAAGTTTTGGTTTGGCCCTCGGCAGGGCGTTTAAACAGCCTTCGCATCAGTTTCTTGATCGAGCACCGGTACTTCCTGGCCAGCCAGTGCGCCAGCTTCCAGAACACTATGTGATCCAGTTTGCGGTACATGGTGGCGGTGTAATCGGTGAATTGGTAGAAATTGCTCCAGCCAGCCAGGCGGCGGTTGAGGCTTTCCACCATGTCGATCTTGTTCACGCTATAATTGCCGGACAGTTCGTTGACCAGCCTGGCGGCGAAGTTTCGGAATTTGTCCTTGGGTATGGTGGTCACCGGGCGCATGGTTCCTTTTGGCCCCCGTTTGCGGATGATGCGGTGCCCCAGAAAAATGAAACCGTCATTGACATGGGTGATATGGGTTTTGTCCATATTCAGAGTCAGCTTCAGTTCATCTTCCAAAAAGGCGCGGCATTCCTCCCGGATGGCCCTGGCGTGGGCCTTGTTGCCTTTGACGATGAGCACGAAGTCATCGGCATAGCGGCAATAAGCCACCGCCGGTTTCCATTGCCGGTTCTCCCGGATAGTGACGGGTCGCCTTCGGGCGATGCCGAAGTTCCATGCCCAGCGGTCCTTGTGGGCCTTTTTGCTCAGGTAACTGTTCTCCAGCCACTGATCAAACTCATTGAGCATGATGTTGGACAAAAGCGGCGAGATCACCCCGCCCTGGGGAACGCCCCGGCTGGCCGCGCAAAACAGGCCCTTATCCACATGGCCTGCCTTGATGAATCGCCAAAGCAGGGACAAAAAGCGCTTGTCACGTATCCGTTTCCGCACGCATTTCATGAGCAGCTTATGATGCACCGTATCAAAATAGCTGGCCAGGTCGCCTTCAATGATCCAGCGTCCCGCCGCATAAGTGCTGTCCTGAAGCTGAAGCTTCACGGTGCGCACGGCATGATGCACGCTGCGCTGGGGCCGGAATCCATAAGACAGGCGATGGAAATCGCTCTCCCAGATGGGCTCCATTCGCCTTGGGGATGTAGACCCGCCGGGCGGGCTGAGGCTGGTAGGTTCCAGCCAAAAGCTCAATGCGGATAGCCTCAAGCTGCTGCTCAAGACATTCCTGCATGACCCGCTTGTCCACTCCGTCAATCCCGGCGGTGTGCGCCCCTTTGGAAGACAGCACCATCCGGGCGGCCTCCTGCAGCCAAGACCGGTTTGCAATCAGCCGCAGAAGACGGTCAAACCTTCGCCCGCCGTCTTCATTGGCCCAAATGGCCAGCTTGCCCTGCATTTCGCTGATTATCATAGGTCTTCACCTCGTTACGGTCAGCTAATCAGAAAAGCAAGCCGCTCAGACTGTTCCCCTTCGCCATGCGGCGGGCTTTCCCCGCCCCGGACTACTGCGGGAACTCCGCCAGCTTTTGGGGCATCGGGGCCACACTCCCTTGGCATCCCTCAAAAGCCTTCCCCGGTTCACATGCCGGACTTAATAACGCACTGGTTAGGCCGCCGGTCGCAGTCTTTATCCTTGCTTGCCGCAAGTCGATGCGGATTCCACGGTCTGGCTGCATTTTCCCCGTGGCCATGCCCGCCGCCATACCTGTACGGCGCGCAATCGAGAATGAAATCCCTACATATGACTCCATTCTTCTCCGCATACCTCCTCATAAGCCGTGTAGGCGGGGGCGACATTTCAGCCCACAGACGCGGATTAACCGGTTCGTGTTCCTCGACCTTCCAATGCTATAGCCTGGAGGCGCATCTTGGCTTAACGGCTTCGCCTCACGCCCCTTTTCCCACGGGCTGCGTCACCCCGCCAGTGTACAGCGGGTCACCGCCGCTTGGGCTCACGCTCTTTCGCAGCAAAGAGCGGCCAGATGGACCATATCGCTTCCTTGCTCTGTCCATATGTATTCCGATCATGCTCGTGTCCCGGCGGGCATCTCCATGCCAACACAGGGAGCCGGGCGCACGATAGGTGATATCGCAAACCCACTTCTGGTTGGGCGCGTCCGCATTGAAGTCCTGGTCCAGCAGATTGGGAGCCACGGGCAAATCGTGATCCGAATCCGTGGTGGCTTTGAACTTCTTGGCTGCCTTGGCCGCTAGGCCCTGCCTTTTCATGCCGGCGGCAACGGTTTTACGGTTGTATGAATGACCCTGATCATCAAGGTCAAGGGTCAGTTCCACAGCTCCGTTGCGATCCTTGCGGGCGACGAATGCCTCAGCCACAAGCTGATCCAGTTTCTCACGGAAAAGCTGACTCTGATTGTACTGCCGTGGATCATCTCCATTGAGCGACTTTTCCGCTTAATGATGCGTCCCCGTAAAAGATGGGCTGGATCAATTTCTTGATGACACAAAATTTGTGACATCACCGGAAATGCCGGAAGATTGACAGCGGAGTTTATAGCGTTTTATTATACATTGAAAGTTAGGGGATCTAAATTGTCACCCTCCTGTACTCAGCATAAAAATCGGCAAGTAAGGCAAAATAACGGCCCTGGATCATAATCGGCATGTACTTATGTGGCCGGTAAGTCTGGGGGTGTCCAATTAAAGGGGGCGCGCGGCGACTGCCGCATGATTTGGGATCAATTGCCATTTCAGGTGCAAAAATTAAAGAATATGAAGAGTCAATTTTTTTGTCTCCCAAAGGAACACATCATCCATTTTGAGCGTTAGATAATGGTAAGAGACGCCAATGTGGAGCAGCAATTGTATAAATCATAATCTTTTCAACATTTAAACATCTGCTATGGAGGCTGTAATGAAAAGGAACTCTATTGGGAGGCTAGGATATATTACTGGACTAACAGTGCTGCTGGGGGCGGCCTTCTTGCTAGTGAATGCTCCCCATGCGACGGCCAAGCGCGTCAATATGGCGCAATTGACGGCACAAAAAAAGGCCAGAGCCGCATATCTGAAAAAACAGATTCGAGGCAGCAGAAGGATACGAAATGAGATCCGTCATCGCTATGATGCGATTAAAAACCAAAGGGCACACTATCCGCGCAATTCAAGGCGCTATGCAGCGCTTACTCAAAAGCTCAGAAATCTGAAACATAATTACAACTCCTTCAAAAGAAGGGAAAATATGTGGCTTGCCGAATACCGCCGGATTCTTGACTGGCTCAAACGACCGCCTGGTGGCTATGTTGCCGGCGGCGGTTTGTCTGGAAGCGGCGGCGGCGGCGGCGGTTCCACCGGCGGCGGCAGATACAGCGGCGGCGGCGGTTCCACCGGGGGCGGCGGATACGGCGGCGGCGGCGGTTCCACTGGGGGCGGCGGATACGGCGGCGGCGGCGGTTCCACCGGAGGCGGCGGCGGCGGCAGCAAATGCAGCGAGGGCGGAAATAGTCTGAGCTTATTGTGTCAGGAAGCCAACTGAGCCGGTCTCCAGAGGACCGGACCCTGTTTTTCACAATGAGGCTTTCCTAATCAGGTTTCATACGGCTATGGCTTCTGATTATTCGATAATTGCATTGGAATCGGCTAACTATTTAGGCTCATTTCAATAACATTGGAGTACAAGGTTTTGTTCCGCATCAATGCCATGCTACATTCTGCGCTCAAAAGGGGCACGGCCAAAAGCTTGCCAAGGTTCCCGCACGCTTTCATGAGTTTGTTGGTGTTGGCCGCCTCGGTCCTGGTTCCGGTTTTGGGGCAGCCTGGGCAAGCAAAGGCAGAGCACCCCATCTGCGCTGTGGCCCGGGCCGGGAATGCCGCCCGAATCGATGCCATGATCAAGCAGGACCCCCGGGCCATAATGGGCCTGAATACAGTCGGCGGCAACTCTTTGCACTGCGCGGCGGCCTATGACCGGATGGCCGTGGCCAAGCTCCTTATTCGTTCGGGCATCTCCTTGGACAGCAAGGACCGGTTCGGGTACACCCCCCTTATCAAGGCTGCCCGGACCGGATCATTGCGGGTGGCCCGGCTGTTATTGGAAAACGGAGCCAGCTTGGAGAAGGGCGACCTGAGAAGCAATACAGCTCTGCACTGGGCGGCCTATTCGGGATATAGCGAACTCGTCAAACTCTTTCTGGACAAGGGGGCGCAGGTCGATCCGGCCAACCGTTTTGGCCTGACCCCCTTGCTGGCGGCAGCCAGCCGGGGACGCCTGGCCTCGGTTGAGCTGCTCCTGGCCAAGGGGGCGAATCCCAGATCCACCGATCAGCACCAGCGGACCGCGCTCCACCTCATGGCCGCCACCGGAGAGTTCGCGGCCCTGACCCTTTTTATGGATCAGGGCCTTTCCCTGGAGGTCCTGGAGCAAGACGGCCGCACCCCGCTGCACTATGCCGCTTGGTTCGGCCGACCTGTTTTTGCTGAAATGCTGATCAGCCTGGGCGCCAATATCCAGGCGCTGGACAAGCAGGGCAACCTGCCGCTCGACTTGGCCCGGAATATGTGCCCAAAGATCTCAGGCAAGGGTAAAAAGAGAAACTGCCAAAAAGCGGAGGAGGCTCTGCAAGAAGACATGGCAGATAAACACTCGGATGATTCCCCCGAATTACTGGACTCCACCCCCGACGAACCGCTTCCTTAACATTCTTGCCCCATGGCTACAAGGTTCCGCCCTTGGCCGGCCTCCCCAACATTTTCCGCAGGATCTCAGTCTCGATTCTAAATATAATGTTTTGGGGGACGGGCGTGTGTTGAGCTTAACCATGAATAACGTACAGATCATTCATGGGCGTCTGAACGGGTTGCCATGAGCATATCCGGCCACAAGCCCAAGTCTGTGTTTGATCGCTATAACATCGTATCGCCGGATGATCCGAAGGCGGCGGTGGAGAAGTTGGATGTGTATCTTGAGGGGTCACGATGGTCGAGAGTGATCATATTATTGTTTAGCGGTTAGTACGGTTCTTAATCATCCCTCTGAATACCTAAGGAGGAAACGGTTTTATAAGAATTTTTGCCTGCCTCTTTGCAGGCATACATAGCCTCATCTGCCATTTTGATAAGGGTGTCTTTATCCTCCGAATCGTTGGGAAAAACAGCCAACCCAATGCAAGCGCCAACAGTGGCTTTTTGCTCTCCTATGTCGACTGGTATGGTCAGAGTTGACAAAAGCTTTTGAGCCACCATCTCGGCATCGTCTGCTTGACTGATATCGTTCAAGATAATCATAAATTCGTCGCCGCCCATACGTCCCACGGTATCTGATTTACGCACAATATCAAGCATCCGCCTAGACACTGTTTTTAGCACCATGTCCCCGGCGCTGTGTCCCATTGTATCG
The DNA here is from genome assembly GCA_963675675.1 of Desulfarculaceae bacterium. Lineage (GTDB taxonomy): Bacteria > Desulfobacterota > Desulfarculia > Desulfarculales > Desulfarculaceae > Dethiosulfatarculus. The sequence goes on along the minus strand of OY776512.1, from coordinate 2,260,983 downwards.
TTGACTTGCTTAAAATCATCCAAATCGACGTACAAAATGGCAAACCTGCGACGATGTCGTTTGCTGGATTCAAAGGTCTGATTTAGCCTGTCATAGTACAAGGTACGATTGGGCAGCCCGGTCAAAGTGTCAAAGTGAGCCATGTGGAATAGCTCGGCCCGATGAAGACGCTTTCGCGTGATGGAGCCAGCGATCAGCCAACTCGCCAACGCAGTCAACAGAAACAGGGTTGCTCCTAACAAGGATAGATTGAATAGTAAATCAAACGAATACCCATCTAATTCGTTACGATTAATATGCGAAACTAGCTTCCAATGGTATTGGTCAGCCGATATTTGTTTGTCGCTCTGAGCAAACGCCTTGTCGGCACCAGTACTGGACTGCTGACCGCGTTTTAGTGGGTAGATTGTGGTAAAAGAGAACATGCCCTCATTGTTGATTAACTGGCCTTCAGTTTTATTGGTTATGGCGGAAGCTGATAATGGAAATTGAGTCGGCAATTTTTTGTCCTTACGATTGTCAAGCATAAATCCCCAAGCATCGTCAGACTGTGGACCCAAAAGCCAATATCCATCACGGTTAATCAGAAGCGGCTGACCATACATTGCCTCGCTTGCCTGCTCTAGTTTTTTGAGGAGGTTGGCACCCAGATAATTGAGTAGGACTATTCCACGTTTTTCACCATTTTTGTCGAATACCACTATCCCAAATCTGATCATGGGTTTAAGGGGTTTTTCAATTTGACCATGCTCTATGTTAAGATCCAATGGCGAAATAAATATTTTTCCTCTGCCCAAAGCAAATGTGTCGGCAAAATAATAGCGTTTGAACTTGTTCTGAAGTTTTGTTTTTGGAACTACAGTGGGATTGCCCCGATTATAGTCAACACGCACTACTTCCATACCCCTGGCGTCTAAGAACCTGATCTGATCGTAATCTTTTTTGGCCTGAGACAAAATTAAGTATTCCTGCTCTACTATTTTAAGGAATTGATCCTGACCTTGAGTTAGGAATGAATGTAAGGTGGGTTGTTGAGATAATACCTGTAAATCAGAAATTATTTCTTCAAATATGTCATCTATTATGTTTCCTTCAACTCTAACCGCGAATGTCTCGTGATTTTTTAAGCGATCTATATAGCCATCGGTTTGAAGTTGATACACAATAGTGATTATTCCGGCAAGAAGTGCGCCCACGCATAGAAAAATTACCAAAAATAGGCTCAAAATCCCCGTGGTTACTTCGACTGCTGGCTTGTTGGTTTTTGGCACCATGGTTACCTTGGCTATGATAAATGCTATTAAAAGCAGCTAATTCCAAGCTTAGGCAGTGCAATTCACTATTGGGACTGCCGGCTTCGATCAGATCGGCTTGCCTAAGATTAAGAGGCAAAACCCTTTTAAACCGTACTTATGTCATACAAATTATAAGCAGGAATAACGGGTCAAATCAACCAGCATTGATCAGATTACCACCTGTTTGACAATTTGCCGGTCTCCTGCTGATAACAAAATCAAATTGTCGCAGAATTACGCTGATACTCCATGGACACCCCCTCCACCACCACCGCACCAAAACTCCGTTGTCCCCACGGGCGCAAAACGGGCGATGAAACCTAAAATCACCACACCACGGAAGCCCCGTTGTCCCCACGGGCGTAAAACGGGCACAGTAACTGGTTCTCCTGGTCAAGTCCCAAAAAGGTAAAGGGTCAGGCCATACAGCCTAACCCCTTGATATTATTATGGCGGAAGTGCATGGGAATCGAACCCACCTACCGCCTTGCTCAGACGGTACACCGGATTTGAAGTCCGGGGGAGCCACCAGTGCCCCTTCCACTTCCTCAATAAATTCAATCAGGTATGGACGCCGCGGATTGCCTCAAGAAATGTTGTACACAAATTGTGCATACACACAAGTCCGCTTTGGTGTCCAAATCATCATCCCTGCATACACTGCATGGTCCCTGAGAGGGTCCAATTGTAACCTATCTAGTATGCGGGTTCAACTGGAGGCATAAAACACTTGATAATGCAGGAGAAATTGTATTAGTTTGGAAATATCAAACCAAAATTTAAGGAGTGGTGAAATGGCTACTGTCTGGGAAAGCTTGGCAAGGGGAATAAAGTCCGCCATACATCTTAAGGTGGTTACCTATATTGGTGACTCCATGGTCACCGGGCAAGGTGCAAGCGATATTTGCGAGCCTGAAATTAAGCTGCCACAAGGTGACGCCAAAGCCATGGTGACCTGCATAGACTTGCTGCAGGGCGATATCGTGAATTGCATCCCCGCAGAATATGCTCAGGAAGAAAAGACCTGGGTGCGCACCTATCATTCCAGTCAGGTGGAATTAGGCCAGCAAATAGTGGAGCGCAACCTGCGTTTGGTGGGAGAGCTGGGGTCCAAGTTGATGGATTTATTAAAAGATGTAGACGAAACTCCCACGGCCCCAGATGCGGGTGACGAATAAAAATAACACAGATTCTTTTTATTAACTCCGTTTTGAGTTGAACATTAACTTCAAAGGGGATGTATTGGTATGCCTGATTTTTCAGAGATACTTCCCGATTTGTTCAATATTGAAGTCAACACCATCATTAAAGATAGAATGACTGCGGAAAAGATGCCCAGCCTTCCTTTTGCTTTTCATGATATTCTCAGGATTTATAGCGTAAAGCTGGAAGATTATGGAGTAGATCTTTCTTTGTTTTTCAGCGCAGCGAAAATAAATGAAGCAGCAAGTTTGGATAATAAAATCCGGGCTGGCGGAGAAGAAAATAGAGCCAAACCAAGTTTGAGAGATATTTTTACTTCTGATCTACTGCAACCGAGAAAGGGCAACGAGCGTTTTAGTTTTGGCGATATTTCCAATGGATGGATCACTTTTGAAATAATAAGGCTTATTGCAAGCTATATGCGGCAGGCCGATACGGCTGATTGGCGCCATGAAAAAAAAGACCCAATCATACTTGAGCGTATACAGCGAAACTGTGATCAGCTTACCTATATAATACGCTCTTTGGAACTAACCAAAAATCCTAATCCCACATTTTCCCTAAATCGTTTCAGTAAAAAACAAAAATCACTGGTTGGCTGGGACAAGGTTCTGAATAAAACCTTAAGGGATTTATTGAAAGATGACTTGCGTTGGAGAAGACTGCCCTTAAAAACCATCAGCACCGAAAACAGGATTCTCATACGAAAAATCTGGGAAGTGGGGGTTGAAGATGTGGTGGTACAGACAAGCATAATGGCCGATGGTGATGTGGTCACCCGCCTGGGGTACGAACTGCACAAGGGCCAATATGCAGCCAACAAAGAAGAAATAATGGATGCCCATATCAAGAGCGTGAATGTCAGCCTCAAGCAATGGAATGGGCTGGTAAAAGTTGCAATACTGTTGGTAAGGGATGTGATTGCCGGAGTGAGCGGCGCTAAGAAATCATAAAAGCTAAAACAACCTGTGGGTTGTTTAATGTGCTCCATATGTAATATCATCTGCAACCATATAGAAAAATATGACATCAATAAATAATCTGAAATGTGTTTATAAAGATTTTACTGAACTGTTGTCAGGGGGGATAACCATCGCCTCCACAAAACTTCTGTCTGGTGAAAATGTTAGAGTTTTGACGAGTTTGGTGCAGTTGGACGGAGATGTCTGCCTGAAAATTCATAAAGGCGCCTGGCAAATGAAAAATTTGAATCAAGTGATAGAAGAACACATATCCGAAGTGTCAAGCAGGGTTGAGTCACTGGAATCTGTTTTGATAAAAAGCCGCTCCTATTTGAGATATTTATGGGCTGGATTGGGGACCTTGACCTGCCTTGATGTTATCAATGAAACAGCACTGAATGGAGCGGAATTAATAAAAACGATTTATGAGCCAAATGCATTATTGAGCATAATTTATAGTTTTTCAGGGTTGTCAATTATTGCAAAATTGATAGGACCCAAAGTGATTTGCTGGTGGCTTATGAGAAAAATATCTAGTGAAGACCAGCTCCCCGCAAGGAGAAGCTTAACCTGAGCGAATGATATTTATATTATGATAAATCTGCAATTGGATAATTGGATACCAGAGTATATCTAAGGTTGAGTTAGTTTATGAATAATGTAAAATTTTAACAGGATATTACATGAAATTAAATATGTTGTTTTTACAATAGATCATGCTTTGTTTGTGGGGCGTGTCAAAATTCGGTTTGACAGAAATTAAGAGCTGCGGTATACATTTTTTATGCCGGGTAAGAAGCCTGGGTCGCTAATACATTAGAATAATTACCTATTGAATCAATCGCCATGAAGGGAAAGGTCTTGTGGACAAGACCGCCGTTCATGGCGTTTTTTTATGTGACCGGCCCGGCTGGTCACATTGAATCCGGAGGGCTTTTCAAGATGCGAAAACTGTTAGTTGGACTGTTGCTTCTGGTTCTGGGCGCATTCAGCGCAAACATAGGATATCCCACAGCTTGCATGGCCCAAGGTAAGGACATTCGTATTGCAGACAGCAAGGGCGACTGGGGTTATCCCAACCCCTACCGCCATTACCCGCGCGGGCCGGGATTCATACGCATGGCCTGGGTGTTCGACACCCTTTTGTGGAAAGATAACGGCGGCTACGTGCCTGCTTTGGCCAGCAAATGGAGCTATGACGCCGCCAAGATGCGGTTCAGCTTCCAGCTCAATCCCAAAGCCAAATGGCATGACGGCCGTCCCCTCACCGCCGATGATGTAGTGTTCACGGTGGAATACTTCAAAAAACACCCCTACCGCTGGGTTACGGTGGGTTACATCAAAAAGGTGGAGCCCAAAGGCCCCCACCAGGTGGATATCCAGCTGTCAACGCCCTATGCGCCTTTCATATCCGACATCGCAGGCACCATGCCCATCCTGCCCCGCCACATATGGGAAGGGGTTAGCGATCCCAAAAAATTCGATGATCCCAAGTCGTTCATAGGCAGCGGCCCTTATGTGTTCCGCGATTTTAACAAGACCAAGGGCAGCTATCTTTACGAGGCCTTTGAGGATTATTATCAAGGACGGCCCAAGGCGGACCGCCTGATCTATGTGCGCAGCGGCAAGCCTTTAATATCCTTGCTCACCGGTCAGGTGGATCTGGCCAATATCCAGCCCGAGATGGCCGCGCCTCTAGTGAAAAAGGGCATAACGGTTATTAAAAACGAGCGGGGCTGGAATAAAAAACTGATGATCAACCACCGCAAGGCCCCGTTCAGCCAGCGGGTCTTCCGCCAGGCCCTGGCCTATGCCATCGACCGCCAGGAGATCATAGACAAGGCCCACCGGGGACAGGCCAGCCCGGCCTCCTACGGCCTGTTGACGGTGGATCACGCCATGTACAATCCGGAAACCCCGGACTATCCCTATAACCCGGCCAAGGCCAGGGAGCTTATCGAGTCTCTGGGCTATGACAAGGGCCCGGACGGTTTCTATCAAAAGGACGGCAAACCCTTGGCCATAGAGCTTCTGGCCTCCAACATCACCGTGGCCGGGGAGCGGGTGTCCGACCGGGACGGCGAGATCATCAAAAAGCATTTGCTGGCCGTGGGCATCAAGACCGAGCTGTTTAACCAGGAGCAGACCACCACGGACAGCAGAGTGAAGAACTGGAACTTTGACCTAGCCCTGTCCGGGCACGGCGGCCTGGCCGGCGATCCCCGCGTTTTGGCCGAGATGATCATGTCCAAGTACGGGGCCGGATCGGTGAACAGCGCCAAGTATGACGCCTGCCCGGAGCTCAACCAGGTGCTGGAGGCCCAGATGAAGGAGATGGACCCGGCCAAGCGCAAGGCTCTTATCTTCAAGGTTCAGGAACTCCATGCCCGGGAGCTGCCCGCCATGCCGCTTTATTATCCCCAGTCCATGGCCGCCTTTAATCCGGCCAAGGGGGTTAAGTGGTATTACACCAAGGGAGGCATAGCCAAAGGCATCCCCATTCCCCAAAACAAGATGACCCTGATCAAATAATAGTTACAAGCGAGATGTCCGGGACCGGAGGCGGTTCCGGACATTTTTGCCGTCAAGGCTCTGTATATGCCTAGAACATCTTCGAAAAGACTGGGGGTAATCCTGGCCTACCTGGCCGCCGGGCTGCTCATGATTTATTTGAGCTACAGCCTGCCCCGTCTTTTGCCCGGCGATTTTGTAGAGGCCATGTATGCCAGCTCCCATGTGACCCTGAACGCGCAGCAGGAGGCCGAACTGAAGGCCTACTACACCCAGCCTCCGGGTTTCGGGCGCTACCTGCTCAACCTGGTCAGTTTGGAATGGGGCCATTCCTACGCCTTTTTGGCTCCGGTTTCGGAATTATTTCTGGAGGCCTTGCCCTGGACCCTTTTGCTGATGGGCGGGGCGCATCTGATATCCATGAGCCTGGGTTTTGTGGCCGGGGTGGAGGCGGCCTGGCGGCGCGGACGCATCTGGGAGCGGGCCGGAGTAGGGGGCATGACCATATTGGAAGGGGTGCCGGAGATAGGCTCCGGGGTGCTGTTGCTTTTGATATTCGCCTTGCAGCTGGGCTGGTTTCCGGCCGCTGGAGCCGAAACGGCCTATGCCGAACATTCGGCCGGACAAAGGATTTTCGACCTTTTGCACCACCTGACCCTGCCTCTGGCCACCCTGGTTTTGGCCTATTTGCCGGGAAATTTCCTGCTGGCCCGGGCCAGCATGGTTATGGTGCTGAAGACCCAATATCTGCAGACCGCCCGGGCCAAAGGCCTGCCCCCCATACGGGTGCGCTACGCCCATGGGGCCCGCAACGCGCTGTTGCCCATGGTCACCCGCTTCGGCCTGCGCATCGCCTTCATGATCACCGGAGCCCTGGTGGTGGAAAGCATTCATTCCTACCCCGGTCTGGGCACCCTTTTATTCAATGCTATCGGCAACCGGGACCTTCCTCTGATCCAGGGCATAGTGCTTATCTCCTCCTTGCTGGTCTTGGCGGTGAACCTGGGCCTGGAGTTCGTCTATGGCATCTTGGACCCGAGGGTGAATGATGCATCTTAATTTTAAAAAAAATCTCCTGAGAGACCCCTGGTTTGTGCTCGGCATGCTGCTGTTGCTGCTCATCCTGACAGGAGTGGTGCTGGGCCCGCTCCTGGCTCCCTATGATCCCCATGACATATCGTTTGTGCCCCTGAGCCCGCCCGGCCCCCAGCACTGGCTGGGAGTGAACGACGGCGGCATGGACATTTTCTCGGAGCTGTGGTCAGGGCTCAGGAACACCCTCATATTCGGTCTCACCGCCGGCGGGGTGGGGCTGCTCTTGGGGATTGCGGTCGGGCTCGTTGCGGCCTACGCGGGCGGCGCTTTGGACCAACTGCTCATGCGCCTGGCCGACGTGGTGCTGGCCATCCCCTCGGTGATGGTCTTGATTCTGCTGGCCGCCTTTGTACGCCCCTCGCCCCCGGTGCTGGCCATAACCCTGGCCTTTTTGGCCTGGCCCACCACCGCCAAGGGGGTGCGGGCCCAGGCCCTGGTATTGAAAAACAGTCTGCATGTCAAGGCGGCCCGCCGCATGGGCGGATCAAACCTCTATGTGATCCGCCGCCACCTGATGCCGGAGCTGTTTCCGCTCTATCTGATCAGTTTCGCGGCCAAGACCCGCATGGCTATATTCATGGAGGCGTCCCTGGCCTTTTTGGGCTTGTTTGATCCGGGGCGCAAATCCTTGGGCATGATGATCAACTATGCCCTCAAATATTACTACCTGGACACCTGGCTGAACTGGCTGATGCCGCCCATAGTTTGTCTGACCCTGTTGATAATGTGCTCCGCCTTTTTGTCCATCAGCCTGGAAAGGGTCTTTGACCCCCGTTTGAAGGAAGCGTTGTGAAGCTAGCAATCAACGAATTGAGCGTAACCTATCCGGACCATGACCATGAGCTCTTGGCCCTGGACCGGGTGAGTTTGGAGCTTGCACCGGGCCGGGTGACCGCCCTGGTGGGTGAATCCGGCTCGGGCAAAACCACCCTGGGCAAGGCGGTGATGGGGCTTTTGCCCGAAAACTCACGCGTAGACGGCAACATCGAACTGGATAACCAGGAGCTTTTGGGGCTGGACGAGGCCGTTCTCAACGGGCTGCGCTGGTCCCGCATGGCCATGGTGTTTCAAAACGGGGCGGCCAACCTGAACCCGGTGTACAGCCTGCAGGACCAGGTGGCCGAACCCTTGATCCAAAACAAGGGTATGCAGCCCAAGCAGGCCCGTGAATTGGCTGCTTCGGCCCTGGCGGATATGGGGCTTGATCCGGATTTGGGCGGCCGCTATCCCCACGAACTCAGCGGAGGCCAGGTGCAGCGGGGGCTTTTGGCCATGGCGCTGATCCTGGACCCGCCCCTTATCATCCTGGATGAGCCCACCGCATCCTTGGACGCACTTAGCAAGAGCTTTGTGGCCTCGGTGATAAACGACCTGAAGGCGCGGGGCAAGGCCGTGCTTTTCATAAGCCATGATCTGGAGCTGGCCGGGCGGCTGGCCGACGAGGCCGTGGTGCTGTATTTGGGCCAGGTGATGGAGCGCCTGCCGGGGTCTGGTTTGATGCGGGAGCCCCGGCATCCCTACACCCTGGCTCTGGCCCGCTCCTATCCCGGCATGGATGCGGTGCGCGATTTGGGCGGCATCCGGGGCGACGCCTTTTTCCGCATCATTCATAACCACGCGCCAGAGGGCGGCCGGGGCCACTCCCATTCACATGTGGACTCCCCCCAAGCGGAGCATGAGAACGGGCACGCCCCGCCTCAGGGCTGCATCTTCCAGCCCCGCTGCACCCAGGCGCTGCCGGCGTGCGCCCAAAAAGAGGTGAAGTTTGTCCCCAGCGGAGACCATCTGGTGCGCTGCCTGCGCGGCGGCATTGCGGACTTGCTGGAGCTCAAAGGGGTGGCCAAGTCCTATGACCGGGTGCGGGCACTCAGGCCCACCGGCCTGACTCTCAAGGCGGGAGAGGTGTTTTGCCTGGTGGGCGAGACCGGCTCGGGCAAGAGCACCCTGGCCATGATCGCGGCCGGAGCACTGGAACCGGATCAGGGGCGCTGCGTTTTTGAGGGCCGCACCATGGAGGATTGGCTCGAAAGGGAGGGCCGCCTGCTGGCCCAGCGCATAGGCATCATCTACCAGAACCCGGCCCAGGCGGTAAGCCACCGGCTCAGCGTGTTTGAGATTGTGGCCGAACCCCTGCGCATCCAGGGGCGCCGCCTGCCTGCGGATGAGGTGCGGGATAGGGTGCTGGCCGCCCTGAAGGACGTGCACCTGTCCACCTCCCCGGAGTTCTTGAAACGCTACGCCCACGAGCTGAACATGGGAGCCATTCAGCGAATCTGCCTGGCTAGAGCCCTGGTCCATCGGCCCCGGTTTCTGGTGGCGGATGAGCCCACCAGCTCCCTGGACCCCAGCGTGCAGGCCAAGGTTCTGAAAATGCTGCTGGAGTTGCAGACTGAAAAGGGCCTGACCATGCTTTTTGTGACCCACGACATCGGCTTGGCCCGCAAGGTGGGAGACCGCATCGGGGTTATGCTTAATGGCCGCCTCTTGGAACTGGGACCGGCGGCCCGGGTGGTGGAGCGCCCCGGCCACCCCTACACCAGAATGCTTTTGGACGCCGCCCGCGGATTGGAACTCTCTGATTCCCTGCCCGGCGGGCGGGCCGCCTGCGGGGAGGAGGGCTGTCCCTTTGCCAACCGCTGCGGCCGGTTCAGCCGCGCCTGCTGCCAGCCTATGAGCAGCGCGGCGACCCTGGATGGAGCCCGGCATGTGGCCTGGTGCCGCCATCCCCTTATCAAACCAGATGACCAGCCCGCCGTTCTGGCCGCTTTGCCGGAGCCGGAACGCGCCGCTATTTGAGTTTGCTGAAAACAAGGAGAAAACAATGGGTTGTGATTTGAGTACCGAACTTATCCAAGAGACCATCGATTTTCACGGCCACTGGTGCCCCGGCCTGGCCATAGGCATCCGTGCGGCTGAATGGGCGCTCAATGAGTTGGGCAAGGCGGGCGATGAGGATATAGTGTCCGTGGTGGAGACCGACATGTGCGGGGTGGACGCCATCCAATATCTGACCGGCTGCACCTTTGGCAAGGGCAACCTGATATATCAGGATCTGGGCAAGAAGGCCTTCAGCTTTTACCGCCGCCGGGATGGCAAGGCGGTCCGCCTTCTGGCCCGCAACAACCCCGACAGTGAGGATCAGCGTATTTCCGCCCGGCTGCACATCAAAATGAGAAAAGAGGGGTTGACCCCGGAGGAGGAGGCCCAGCGCCAGGCGATAAGGGCCCGTACATCCGATTACATCATGAATGCGGAGTTGGACAAGCTTTTTGAGATAAAAAAGCCGGACCTGCCCGCCCCCAAAAAAGCCTTTATTCTGCCCACCCTGGTCTGCGAGGTCTGCGGCGAGCCGGTTATGGAATCCCGCACCCGGCGCTTCCAGGAAAAGACCATGTGCATCCCGTGCTTTAACAAGCATGAATGGCGCTTTCAGGGTTGAACCCCCGGCCCGCCTGTGAGCCTGGCCAGCCCGGGATCAATAAGCAAATGATCAAAGGAGCCCTAAGCAATGGATATCGTTTTCCACCCCATCGGATGGATACACACCCCATACCATGATTCAGTCCCCCATCAGCCGGACCCCGATGCGCAAGGGGATTTTTACATCGATCTGAACCCGGAATATGTTGAAGGCCTGTACAAGCTGGAATACTCGCAATACATTTACGTGTTTTTTCACATAGACCGCCTAAAGCAAAAGGTGAGCATGCGGGCCAAACCGCCCATGGCCGGGGGGCTGGAGGTGGGCCTGTTCGCCAGCCGAAGCCCCCGGCGGCCCAATCCCATCGGACTGAGCGCGGTGCGCTTGAAGAGCATTGAAGGCAACCGTCTCAATATATCGGGCATTGATACGCTGGATAACACCCCGCTGTTGGACATCAAGCCCTATGTGAAGCGTCTGGACATCAAGGAAGATTCCAACAACGGCTGGTTGGACCAGATCAAGAAGCAGTCTTGAGCGATCCGCGGCGTTTTCCTGACCGGAAGTCCGGTGGACTTGCCGGAGGGCTGGCCGCTTTGGTTGTAATTTTTTCGTGTCCGCCAAGTTGATGCCCTCGAACGCCGCTTGCAGGCCGTATACTAGCTGGTCCCGGTCCGCGGAACGCTTCCGGGAACTTCAACTCTGATTTTGCTTAAACTTTAATATGTGAAATTTGCTATCTGTAACTATACCATTTCCATCATTGTTGAAACATGGCAACTGCAGGCTCTATTGGGTGTCTGGAAATAATCATGAAAAAAATAATAGTTGCCATGGATACAATTAATGACCTACCTGCGGCAAGCTGTGGGGAGCCTACTGGAAAAGATTCATGCGAAGCAAGCTTTGATGAATTAGCCCTCAACTGATTAAATAAATTGAGTAATAATTAATCAAAACAAAATTTTCACTGAAACGGTTAAGCTTAAAACGGTTGACAAATTAAGCCAGGAACATTTTTGATTGAAAAAGTGTAAGCTTTCATCTAAATTAACAAATATGTGTAGGAAATCCACCCGCAATACTATTATTTAGAGGGATGAAAAATGAACATACAATCATTAACATTGGCCTATTTTTCACCTACCGGAACCACAAAAGCGGTTGTTGATGGAATATCAAAAGGCATTGGCCAAAAACCGGTGGAAATAATCGATATTACCAGACCCGAGGTAAGGGAAAAGCCGATAAAGGCAGGTGAAAACGAGTTGCTTATTGTTGCGGTGCCGGTTTATTCGGGAAGGGTGCCGGCGGTGGCAATGGATTGGCTTGAAACAATTAAGGCGCAAAAAACGCCCGTGGTATGTGTTGTGGTCTATGGAAACCGGGACTATGATGATGCCTTGCTTGAACTGAAAGATGCCGTGATAAAATGTGGCGGCATACCCATTGCGGGCGCGGCATTCATCGGCGAACATTCCTTTTCAAGTCCCGAACTGCCGACAGCCGAAGGCCGCCCTGATGCAAGTGACTTGAAACGTGCTGAATCGTTCGGACAAAGAATAAATGAAAAGTTGTCATCAGTTCCATCGGCCGATCAAATTTCTGATCTTAATATACCTGGCAACTATCCCTATGGAAAAAGCACTGTGCTGTGGGATGTTGATTTCATAGCAGTAAGTGATGACTGTACCCAGTGTGGAATTTGTGCGGAAGTTTGCCCGGTTGGGGCTATAGATCCGGAAAACAGCGCTTCGATCGATATAGTAAAATGCATCACATGTTGCGCCTGCATCAAGAGTTGCCCCCAAAACGCCAGGAGCATAAAAGCCAGTCCGGTCAAGGACGCTGCGATCAGGCTGAATTCACTGTGCAAAGAGCGGAAGGAGCCGGTGAGCTTCCTATAGCAGGGCGCCTTTAAAGACATATTTTGATTGATGGACAAGGCAGTCCGTGATTTGCGAAAGCGCAGTCTCCGCCAGAAGATATGAGCATCCGAAAATCACGGCTGACTCAATACTTGAGCACTAAAGAGCAGTTTTGGGGACGGCCTGCTAGCTGATTCTGCGCATCATGAGCAAGGTTAGGTCGTCAAACTGCTCCACCGGTCCGGTGAAGCTACTTTGATGATCGACCAGTTCCTCAATCATATCCGGGACATTGCATAGTTCGGCGGTCTCAAGCCATTGTTTGGCCCGGTCTGCACTGAACATTTCATCCCGGGGGTTGACCGCCTCATCCAAACCGTCGGTATATACCAGTATGGTGTCTTCGGGCTGCAAGACCACTTCGCCCATCTCCAGCCCCATGTCATCCACCACCCCCAGGGCCATACCCTCTATCTGGGGCAGGGAAACCACTTCGCCGTCGGCTTTGCGCAACAGCGGGGGAGGGTGTCCGGCCCGGGCAAAGCGCAAGGTGCCGCTGGATATGTGATATACCGCGCAGAATACGGTGACGAACATATACATGGGGTTGTCTTGAACCACCTGTGCATTGGCTTCGTTTAGGATAGCCACCGGACTTTGGTAATGGCTGCCCGCATTTTTTATCAAGGTGCGGGCTATGGTCATGAAAAATGCGGCCGGAACCCCCTTGCCCGAAACATCGCCCACCACCAGAACAAGATGATCGTCATCCAGCATGAAGAAATCGTAGAAATCTCCGCCCACCTCCCGGGCCGGGCGGGTGATGCCGAATAGATCGAACTCGGGCCGCTCTGGAAAAGCGGGATAGGTGCGCGGTAAGATGGACTGCTGTATCTGGCGGGCCAAGTCCAGTTCGCTTTCAATGCGCTCTTTGGTGGCCGTGGTGGCGGTCAGTTCAAGGATATAGTTGTTCAGATCGTCCACCATGGCATTGAAAGAGTCCGCCAAATCCCCCACTTCATCACCGGGCCTCACCCCGCTTACCTTGGTGGTCAGATCTCCCGTGGCCAGGCGCTTGGCGCTTTGGGCCACCTCTTCAAGCGGCCGAGTCAGCCCCCGGGCGACAAAATACACCACAGCCAAAAGCGCCATGCATCCGGCCAGGGCATAGAGCAGGCTTTGGGTGGTGAGGGCATTGACCGGAGCCATTATCTCTTCTTCGGTTATAACAGCGCCAAAGGACCAGCCCGGCCCAGAGACCGGGGCAAAGGCCACCCAGACAAATCCGTCCCGGTACCAGTTGGGAATACGGATTATTCCGCTTTCCCCTTTAAGCATTCTCCGGCCTATCTTGCCAAGCTCCGGGTGGTTTCCTTTTTTGGCCAGGGAAAAAACGCTTTCGCGCATTACCAGTTTTGAATCCTGTGCGGCCAAAAAGGTGCCGGAATGGGTTATCAGAAACGCCCAGCCCCCGCCGCCGCGCCCCACCTTCATATTCTGCACTTCACGGCCCAGCTTTTCAACCGACAGGTCCGCGGTGACCACCCCCCTGATAGTCCCGTCCTGGAGGAAGGGCAGGCTGACCGTGGTCATGAGCATTTCGCCGCCGCCTTCATCATAATAAGGCTCGGTCCAGGATGCCTTGCAGGTGCTCATGGGAATCCGGTACCAGTCCTGAGCCGGGTAATTATAGGCCGGATCATCCAGATTGAGCATGACCAGGGCGGGCATAAGCGGCTGTCCCGCTTCGGGCGGGGATATGCCGGGGTCAGGCGTCTTGGGGCCGGATGCAGTCTGGGTTATGCCGGGGAGCCTGGCATGCATATAGGGCGCAAACAGTCTTTTGGCCGGATCAAAGGCATGGGGCTTATAGGCCACGGCCATGCCGTACACCGGTGGACGGCCATACATGCACCGGCTTATGAGACGGTATATGTCCTCATCTTTTTTGGGCGGGAAAACCTCAAGCGACAAGGCCAGGCCCCGGGGCTTTTGCTCCACCGCCAGCAGATGGCCGGAGAGCTTGGCCGCATGGTTTTTTGCCAGCAGCACCAATTCCTTCTGGTGCGCGGCCAACACCACCCGCCGGGTGCTATGGTAGTTCAGCAGTATTATGGCGGCCAGCACCAGGCCGGTTCCGGCCAGGGTGGCCAGGATGACCCGCCAGCGTATGCCCATGCGGTGAGGTTTCAAGGCGTCTCCTCAAAGCTTTTTCTGTTTACATGTCCCGGCAGGTGCTCTAACAGGGCGCCCCCCAAAAACATATTTTGGTCAAAGACAAGGCGGAGGTGATTTTTTTAAAACGCTGTATATACAATAGTATATGAGCATCAAAATAATCACGGCCAACGTAGTATTTGGCCCAAAAGAGCAGTTTTAAGGGCGGCCTGCTCAAACACACCCGATATTGTACATAATCCGCAGGGTTATTAACACCCGGACGGCGCTCAGTTTTCCAGGCGCACATACTGGGCGTAATAAGCTGCTCCTTCGCCTTCGTCGGTCAAGACGGCGGCGATGATCTGATTCACCCCGCCGCCCAAAGACATCCAGTCATCCCGGCGGTAGACCACACTGTCGGGATGCAAACCTTCCATTTCGCGGGGCTCAACCTTGATCCTGCCCAGGGGCGAGGCAAGGTACACATCATGTGAGGTGTCGACTTGCCGCCAGGCCTTTGAATCCGGGGCCAGCCAGACCGGCGGCGGGTCTTGGTGCTCATCAGGGGCCATCTGAGAATGCAGGGCGTCTTTGCGTATAAGGCTCAAAAGGCGCAAGGGATAACCCTCCGGAGCTTCCGGTTCCGCTGAAAGCTTGGTGGGCAGATGATATCGCCCGTCTTCATGGGCGAATTTCAGCCCCTCAAAGGCCAGCCAGGGGCGCTTGGCCTGGGCGAAGCCTTTTTGCTTCAGCTCGGACAGGTTCACATCCAGGAATGGCGAATCCAGACAGGTTTGGATCAATTCATCCAAACCGGGAATTTCAATGGGCGGGTCCAGCCGCTTGCCTAACTCGGTCAATATGTCATGGTCGGTCCTGGACTCCCCCGGTGGGGGCCAGGCCGGGCGGGCGTAATTGATGAAGTTATGGCTGAAACAGCCCACCAACTCTTCCCGCTCCAGGTTCAAGGCGCAGGGCAGCACCAGATCGGCCCGTTCGGCGGTGTCATTCATGAATCCATCCACCGCCACCACAAAGGGCACCTTTGCCACGGCTTCCGCGGTGCGGATGCTGTCCGGGGCCTGGTTGACCGGATTGCCGCCGTTGATCCACATAAATTCAACCGGAGGATCGGCCCGGAGCATTTCTTCCCCTATGCGCGGCATGGAAAAGGTGCGCGGCGTCTGTCCGGCAGCCACCCAGGAGGTGTTGAAGTTGCGCGCCGAACTGATGCCGAAATAGGACCCGCCGCCCTTGATGCCTATCTGGCCGCTGAGCAGGGCCAGGGCGTTTATGTACCGTACGTTCTGGGTCCCATACGGGTGGCGCTGAAGACCCCAGCCGATCAGGCTGGCCACGGGTTCGCCCCGGCCATACCATTGGGCCAGCAATTCTGCGTCCCGCCGAGAGGCCCCGGCGGCTTTGACCAGATCGTCCAGGCTGTTTTCCTGGATGAGTGCCGCGAACTCGGCCCAGTTGGCGGTGCGTCCGGCGGCCTTGGGACTGATGCGGCCCCGCTCTAAAAGCAGGCAGACCGCAGCCGCGGCCAAGAAACGGTCACAGCCCGGATTGATGCGTATGGTCTGGTCATTGAGGCCGCTGCACATATCGCCCCCCGGGCTGATGGTCAGCAGGCGGGCCCCGGATTTGCGGGCCTTTTTTATCATGGCTGTTTGATGCACCGAGGCCCGGGGCAGATCGCGTCCCCAGTTGACGATCCATTTTGCATCCGCCAGGTCCCGGATATCGTTCATGTCCAGGGCCCCGAAGTCCAATAGATTGGCCGTTTCGCCGGCGGTGTCGCACAGCCCGCCATGGGTGCTGGAGGCCCCCAGCAGGCTGAAGAACATCTCGGACACCCGCCCCAGAATTCCTTTGGCTCCGCCGCCTTGCACATGCAATATGGTTTGGGGATCGGCGCGCGATGCCTGGATCTTCTCGGCGCAAAGGTCCAGAGCGTAATCCCAGCTGATCACCTGCCAGCCCCCGTCCTGGTGCAGCATGGGGTTTGTGAGCCGGTTTGGCCCTAGCAGCATGCCGGGATAGCGGTGTATTTTGGCGCAGGTGAAGCCTTGGGTTATGGGGTGGTCCGGGTTTCCCCGAATTTTGATTTTGCCGCTCCTGCCCGCGTTAACTATGAGCGAGCAGCCATCAGAGCAGTCCAGATTGCAGGCGGTTATGGTGCGCATGAAAAATCCTCTTTGTGCTGTGACCATATTGAGGGCATATGAAAATATACCAGGTGTCGGCCGGCCCAAACAGCCAGCGGCTCAAATTGGAGCAGGGGACAGCGAGTTTGACGCTTATATGGAACGCGGCTGCTTGGGAGTGGGGTTGGCCGGTATGGGTGGTTTTGGGTAAGTAAAATTTAGGAACCTGGGGCTGCTTCGTGAGGGTCTGGGGTTGCACCTCGGGCCATGCGCTTTTGGAGCGGTACCGGCTGCCCCTGCCGATATGCATGATTAAGCCTTTGAGCATGCGCCGCCGCCACAGTGCCGTCTTGGGGGCATCGGACCAGCCCCGCCTTCATGCGCTTAGCCCCTGGCCCAGCCGATCACCATTCGGGAAAACGGATCAATCACCATGGCCGGGTAGGGCAGGCCCTCGCCGGATCATTCTAAAAAGAATCACCTGAAAAGACTTGACAAGGCGGGTTTGATTTGATTAATTGTATTAATGTTTATACAATTAATCAATAAGACGTTGAAAGAGTATCGTGATGCCATCGACCCCAAAGGGCCGATCCCCCTGTATGTCCAGATAGCAAATCTGTTGGAATACATCGTGGACAGCCGTGGGCTCAAACCTGGCGACCGGCTGCCGGGTGAAGAGGATGTGGCAGAGATGCTCAAGGTCAGCCGGCTTACCGTAAACCACGCCTTCAAGCTTCTAGAAGGCAAAGGGCTGGTAGAGCGAATGCGCCGCCACGGCACCATTGTTAAAGATCAGTTTAAATTGCCGTTGACCCTGGTGGAGAATTTGCGGTTTTCCGACAATCCCTCTTTGGCCAATCTATGCAATGAAACCAAATTGCTGGAACGCTCAGTGGTTCCCGCGCCCACCCATGTTCAAGAGGATCTTGGCATCGAACCAGGCACCGAAACCATATTTATCAACCGGCTCAGGGTGGTTGAGGGCATCCCCATTGTGGTCAGCTATGCATGGTATGCCCTGAAACGTTTTCCGGAATTGATGGATATCGATGCTGATGAGTTCACCAAATCGGACATCTTTCTTCTTATCGATCAGCACTGCAATAAAAAATTAATGCGTGGCGAAAGAGAGATATCATCCGTACGGCTGCCGCTCAGGGAGTCAAAGCTGCTAGGGGTCGAGCTTTGGGATCTGGGGCTGAAAATGCACGCGGTCACCTTTTCGGATAATTGCCCGGCTGAAAGTGCCTTGGCTTTCTACTCTGGCAGGCATGTTTCTCTCAAAGCTGAAGTTATACGTAAGGCCGATTGAGGTTATTGATCCCATTCAGTTGCTAACAACCGTAATAAGCTGCTTGTCTTGGAGGATAAAATGAAAAAGAGATTTGTGGTCGCACTTCTGGCGCTGGCAATAATGTTCACCTGCGTGCTGCCGGGGGCCGCCCTGGCAAAGGACAAGGTTACCATCAGCCTGTACTGGATTCTGTCCAACAAAAACATGATGTGGCAGGCGTTCAGCAAAATGATGGACAACGTTGAGAAACGCACCAATGGCGAAGTGGTTTTCAAGCGTTACCATTCCGGAACCCTGGGCACCGATACCGACGCCATGGAGCAGATGCGCAGCGGCGCTCTGGATATCCTGGCCTGCGGGGTCGGCGTGTACGGGCGCTATGATCCCACCGTGGCTTCGGTCAGCCTGCCTTACCTGTTCCGGGACTATGACCACATCAAAAAATTCCTCAAAAAGGATACCTTCAATAAGCTGCTCAAGGGGCTTGAAGCCCATAACATGCGGGCCATCAGTTTGTTCAATGCCGGTTTCCGCGATGTGATGAACACCAAACGCGCCGTAAACAGCGCCGCCGATGTGGCCGGGCTCAAGCTCAAGTCAGCCAAAATCGCCTCCTGGCTTACCTACTGGAAGACCGTGGGCGCCATGCCAACGGCCATCAAACCCACCGAGCAATATATGGCGGTCAAGACCGGGGTGGTGGACGGCATGGAGATGGCGGCCATCAACGCCAAGTCATGGAAGCTTTATGAAGTCTGCAAATACTACAGCCGCGTAAAGGCCGCCTGGGGCGGCCCGCTTCTGGCCATGAACCTAGCCAAGTTCAACAGCCTGTCCCCTGAATACCGCAAGATTCTCTTGGAAGAAGCATCCAAGGCGGCTGACTGGAGCTTCGACCAGGGTAAAGAGCGCGATGCGGCTTCTCTTAAATTCATGGCATCCAAGGGCATGCAGATCAACTACAACCCGGATGTGGCCAGCTTCCGGGCGGCAGCCCAAAAAGCCTATGCGGAGTATGCCAAGGAAAAATGGTTTAAGGCTGACCTGATCAAGGAGATCCAGGCCATCAAATAGGCGGAGTTTTGGTCAGTCTCCACCCTGGGCCTAAAGGGTGGGGGCTGATCAATCATGACTGCGGGTGGGGCGGCTCACTCATTTATTGTTAGTTAAATAACCATGGATTCAGCTTTCCTCGGCCTAATGAACAACCCTTCCGCAAGCAGCGGAGTATCAAAAGGACCAATAACCGATTTCTCTCGCGGCGAACCGCGGGGAATGCGCCCTCCTGGAGGGTTCAAATCGCCAACCGCATACTCACTACTCCCATATTCAGTAACGGCAAGTTAACGAGTTGAGAGAAAACATGTCCGGGATTTTAGGTCTTTGCGAAAAAACAAGCAAATATGCCGACCTGGCTAGCCAAGTGCTTGGCACTATTTTCGGTTCTGTTGTGGTGCTGGTTCTGTTGTTTCAGGTCTTTTTCAGATACGTGCTCCAATCACCCTTGAACTGGTATCTGGATGCGGCCCAGTTCGCCTTTGTCTGGGCGATCATGATGGGGTTTTGCATTGCCTATAAATCGGCTGCGCATATCAAGTTTCACCTGGTTACCGAGTTGCTTCCCAGTGCAATTCAAGATCATTTGCAGATCCTGTCCCATGTGCTGTGCCTGGTGTTCTTCATATCCATGGTGGTCATGGGATTCAAACAGTTTGGTTTTGTCAAGATGTCCACCTTTGAAACCATTCCCTTGAGCGTGCAGTGGATGGTGCTGGCCTTGCCGGTGGGCGGCTTGTTTATGTCGGCCCATGCGGCCCATTTCATCTGTGGCGAATTAGCCTCAAGAACACATAAGGATTAGCCGCAAATGACCCTGTACCTACTCATTGGCATATTCGTACTTCTGGCTTTATTGGGCCTGCCATTGGCGGTCGCTTCCGGGCTGGCGGCTCTGTTTGCCTTTACAATAACCGGGCAGTTTCCCTTGCTCCTGGTCTATCAAAAGATGCTGGCCAGCGTGGACGGGTTTGCCCTTTTGGCCATTCCCATGTTTGTGCTCTGTGGCCGCCTGATGAACACCGCGGGAATCACCGACCGCATCTTCCATTTCGCCAATTGCCTGGTGGGGCATATCACCGGCGGTCTGGCTTTGGCCAATGTTGTGGCCTCCATGATCTTTGCGGGCATGAGCGGTTCGGCTGTTAGCGATGCGGCCGGGCTGGGCCAGGTTGAGATCAAGGCCATGAAGGACCAGGGCTATGACACCGACTTCGCGGCCGCGGTGACAGCGGCGTCATCAACCATCGGCCCCATTATCCCGCCCAGCGTACCCATGATCATCTATGCTTCCATTTCCGAGGAATCCATTGGCCGCCTGTTCCTGGGCGGGATATTTCCCGGCTTTATCGCAAGCGCCGCCATATCG
Source organism: Desulfarculaceae bacterium (assembly GCA_963675675.1). Lineage (GTDB taxonomy): Bacteria > Desulfobacterota > Desulfarculia > Desulfarculales > Desulfarculaceae > Dethiosulfatarculus. The sequence continues at coordinate 2,240,596 of OY776512.1, read as the reverse complement.
GTCCTGATCTATTCAATGTCCAAGCGGCGCAACTATCCCAAGAGCCCCCGCGCTTCTTGCGGACATCTCTGGCAATCATTCAAGCAAGCGATTTTGTCGCTGCTGACCCCGTTTATCATCTTCGGCGGCATCGCGTTCGGGGTGTTCACGGTTACAGAAGCGGCGGTGGTGGCCGCCTTATATGCCGGGATTCTTGGCATGGTCATATACCGCAACATCAGCTTCAGGGATTTGCCGGGCATTATGGTGGAGACCCTGAAGACCACGGCTGTCATCATGTTCATTCTCTCCACCATAGCGCCTCTCACCTGGCTGTTGGTTATGGAGGGCGCGGCTGATAATTTGCTCAACTACGTGTTTTCCATCACCAAGAATCCCTGGGTGATCCTGGGTTTCATCAACATATTCCTTATCATTGCGGGTACGGTTTTGGAGAGCCTTCCGGTGATGCTGATCACAGTGCCGCTTTTGGTCCCGCTGTTGGAAGGCGTAGGTGTAAGCCTGGTGCATTTCGGGGTGGTCTTCACCCTAAACCAGATGATTGGTCTGGTGACCCCGCCCATTGGAATGCTGCTGTTCGTAACCTCCCAGATAAGCAACCTAAAGCTTGAGCGGATGATGAAGGCCATTTTGCCGTTCTTAATCCCACTCATAATCACGTTGATAATAATTACCTATATCCCGGAAACGATTATGTTCCTGCCTGACCTTTTAATGCCGTAACGGCCTGCAACAAACAACAAGCATCTGGAGCTGTAAATGAATTTCATAGTGGTGGTAATCGACAGTCTGCGCAGAGATCATGTGGGCTGCTATGGCAACGACTGGATACGCACCCCAAACCTGGACAAGTTCGCCTCGGAGTCGGTGGTTTTCGAGCATTTCTATCCCAACGGCATCCCCACGGTGCCTTTCAGGCGCGGGTTGATGCTGGGTAAAAGAGTGCATCCCTTTTGGGAAACCGTGGAGCTACACCCCATGCACCACCCCAGTTTGTTGGGCTGGCAGCCTCTGTCCTATAAATATCCCACCGTACAGGAAGTATTCAAAAAGGAGGGCTATGCCACCGGCATGCTCACCGATGTGTGGCACCTGTTCAGGCCGGATATGAACTATCACATCGGGTTTGATTCCTTCCAGTTCATCCGGGGACAAGAAGGTGATGCCTACCTGACCGGTGACAGCCGGGACAAGAATTACTGCGACTACTCGTACCCCCAGTTGGACGGCACCCGGCAATTCGGAGCGCTGGTGCAGCATTTGAAATACCGCCAGACCTGCCAGACCGAGGAGGATTTCAACTGCGCCCGTCTGTTCCGCAAATCCGAACAGTGGCTGGAGCAGCACGCCAACTTCTACGAGAACTTCTATCTGTACATTGACTGCTTTGATCCCCATGAGCCCTGGGACCCGCCCCGGGAATACCGCAGGATGTACAGCAAGGGAGTAAAGGGCCGGGAAATTATCCTGCCCCAGGCGGGAAACCTTGACGGCATCAGCGAAGATGAACTGCGCCACACCCGTGCGCTTTATGCCGGTGAAGTCACCATGGTGGACCGCTGGTTCGGTCACTTCATGGAAAAAGTAGACAACATGGACCTGGGTGAGGATACAGCGGTGATCGTGCTTTCGGACCACGGCCACCCCCTGGGCGAGCACGGCAAGATCCGCAAGACCCCGCCCGCCCTTTACTGGGAACTGATGGATGCGGTGCTCATGGTGCGCCTGCCCCAAAAAACCCAGGCCGGGCGCAGGGTCAAGGGATTTGTGCATGAATACGATTTGGCTCCCACCATGCTGGCGCTCTCCGGTCTGGATGCTCCGGAAAGCATGAACGGCAACAACCTGATGCCCCTGCTCCAGGGGGAGGCCGAGACCGTACGCGAATATGCCGCAGGCGGTTACAGCAAGCATGCCTATGTGCGCTCGCATGAGGCCTATTATGTACGCAATCTGGAAGATCCGGCCGAGGAGCATCTGTTCGACCTGACCAGCGATCCCCTGATGCACCGGGATTTGGCGCAAGAAAAGCCCGGCAACCTTTCCCGGATGCAGAAGCTTTTGGAGAAGGAGCTTGACGGCTGGCGGCCTCCAAAAGAGGAAAGCCATACCAGCTACAACGATCCCTATGCCCCGCCAGCCTTAAAGAAAAACGCATACTCTTCACTTTTTTAGCGAAATGAACCCTCGGTTAGTGCACTGAAACCGCCCGGCGCCGGCAGCAGAATCCAGGTTACTAAATCAAGGAACCCAGACCAATGGCCAAACAGGAAACCCCACATCGGCGCTATAACCCGCTCACCGGCGAATGGGTGCTGGTGTCCCCCCACCGCAGTCAGCGCCCCTGGCAGGGGAGAGAGGAGAAAAAAGCCGTTGAATCCCTGCCCGCCCATGATCCGGGCTGCTACCTGTGTCCTGGCAACACCCGAAAGAGCGGTGTGCAAAATCCCAATTATGATGGGGTGTTCGTGTTTACCAACGACTACCAGGCCCTCTTGCCGGATGCTCGAGAACAATACGCTCAAAAAGACCCGCTCTTTCGCAGGCAGAATGTACGGGGCGCCTGCAAGGTGCTTTGCTTTTCTCCCCGGCATGATCTCACCCTGCCTCAATTACCTTTGGAGGACATTCGCCGGGTGGTGGACGCCTGGGCGGGTCTGACTGAGGAGTTGGGACAAACCTTTGCCTGGGTCCAAGTATTCGAGAACAAGGGTGAGGCAATGGGCTGTTCCAGCCCCCATCCCCACTGCCAGATTTGGGCCCAGGATTCTCTGCCCACCGAAATCCTGAAGGAAGACGCCTGCCAACTCGATTATATGAAACAGCATGACTCGGTTCTGCTGGCCGACTACCTTGAGCGGGAGCTCGAACTGGGTGAACGCGTGGTGCTGGAAAATGAGCACTGGGCGGCTGTGGTGCCGTACTGGGCGGTCTGGCCCTTTGAAACCTTGCTCATGCCCAAGGCCCGTATTGAACGGCTGTATCATCTGAGCCCCGGACAGAGAAACGGGCTGGCCGCCGCCGTGAAAACCCTTACCGCCAAATACGATCAGCTTTTCGCAACCAGCTTTCCATACTCCATGGGCTGGCACGGCGCCCCATTCACCGGCGGCAGCCATGATCATTGGCGCTTGCACGCGCACTACTACCCTCCTCTATTGCGTTCGGCCACGGTGCGCAAGTTTATGGTGGGTTACGAGATGCTGGGCGAGCCTCAGCGGGATCTGACCCCGGAAATTGCCGCTCAAACCTTACGGGAATTGCCCGGGGATTTAACCGGGTGAGACAATTTTGAACGGCATAAAGGAAAAAGTGATAACCGGGTATCAAGACCGCTTCGGGCACCCACCCAACATGCTTTCCCGTGCGCCGGGCCGTGTGAATCTCATTGGAGAGCATACTGATTACAACCTGGGGTTTGTGCTGCCCATGGCCATGGACCGTGCCGTCTGGGTGGCTTTCTCCCCCAGAAGCGACCGCACTTGTCAGCTTGTCTCCTTGAATTTCGATGGCGAACAGTACATCGGTTTGGATGCCCCTGACCAAAACGGGCCGAGTTGGGGCAAGTATGCTCAGGGCGTGGCCTGGGCGCTGGAGCAAAAGGGTTTGGAGCTTAACGGCTTCGATGCCGTGATCGGCAGCGATATACCTGTGGGCTCCGGCCTGTCTTCCTCGGCGGCCCTGGAAGTTGCGCTTATACTGGCGTTTCTTGCCATTGCCAAAGTGGAAATGTCCTGCATGGAAATGGCTGCCCTGGGCCAGCAAGCGGAAAGGGAATGGGTGGGGGTCAACTGCGGCATCATGGATCAGGCCATCTCGGTATGTGCACAACCCGGCCAAGCCATGCTGCTGGATTGCCGATCCCTTAAGCGAACCATGGTTCCACTGCCCCGAGACTGCCGCATAGTGGTAATGGACACCGAGCACCCGCGCAGCCTGGCGGAATCGGCATATAATAACCGCCGCGCCAGTTGTGAAAGCGCCGCCAATAAGCTTGGCAAAGAGTCACTGCGGGATGTGCTTGCGGAGGAATTGGAATCAAATCAAAGCCTGCTCACCAAAGTGGAGTACATGCGGGCCCGCCATGTAATCACGGAAAACAACAGGACTCTGGAAGCGGTGAAGGCCTTGTCCAGCGGAAACCAAAAGCTGTTCGGGCGCTTGATGAACCACAGCCATGAGTCGCTAAAGATGGATTACGAGGTAAGCGGCGAGGCGCTGGACAGAATGGTGGGTATCGCCAAGAATGCCCCCGGTTGCTTGGGCGCCAGAATGACCGGGGCTGGCTTCGGCGGGTGCGCCGTGGCTTTGGTTAAGGCTGATACGGTGGAGCAGTTCAACCATGAAGTAACCAGCAAGTATTATGGAGAGGGAGTGAAAGACGCTCCCATATATACCTGCGAGCCCAGCCAGGGCGCGGCTTGGAAATATCTGCCGGAATGACATTTTCCAATCTATTGGCGGGGTCAAAATAAAAATGCCGGACCGGCTGCTTTTGGCCAAACTGCAACCGTGCGGGCCGACAAACCTGCTTATCTTGATTAGAATTATCAGCTAAGGCTCAGCCGTTCTGAAGTCTCAGGCAAAAGCCAGGTGCCAAGACTAAACATAACCCTATTAGGTCAATGTGAAGTTACCCTTTATGTGTGATCACCGTGGCATCCACCAGGTGCGGCGCATGTGCCGGGTGCTTGGGGGAGTGTCAGCCAGCGGTTGTCACGCTTCTTGGCAGCCATCTGCCCCTCCAAAGATGGTCAATGATAAATAGAGGCCGGATTCACCGCTCCGGCCAATCCAGCGCCGCTTTCATAAATAGAGCAATGTTGCCGGAATGCCCCGGATTGGGTGGGCGTCATTAATCGCAATCAGTGGGTGGGTTGCTCCGGATCAAGCACAACTGCTATCCGGTAATAGATAATTAAAACGATCAGTTATTCATGTTTCTCATACTGTCTTGACGCTAATTGGCTTTTTGGCTAAAATGCAAAATACTCTAAGGAGGCTGTAATGCAACAAGGTCGATGGGAAGCTAGGGCGCAAGTAATGAAAGCCATGGCCCATGCAAGCAGGCTGATGATAGTTGACGAACTGTCACGTGGCGAGAGATGCGTAGCCGAACTCACCGAGTTGGTTGGAGCGGATGTCTCCACGGTATCCCGCCACTTAAGCGTCTTGAAAAACGCCGGGCTTATTTATGATGATAAAAGGGGGAACCAGGTGTTTTATGCCCTTAAGACACCTTGTGTATTGAATTTTTTCGAGTGTGTGGAGCAAGTAAACCAGGCAAATGCTCCCCAGCCTATAAATTTGAAAAGGTAGTTTTTTCAGTTTGAATAATTGCATATTTGGCCAAATAGGCATTTCACCGTTTAGAAGCTGGAGACTATAATCTGCTCTTGCACTGTGCTGCCTTAGCTTGCCGGCATCTATTCCAGGGGGGCCGGCATCGGCCCGGCCACTGCAGTTCTTTACTCCGGACCCGCAGTCAATAACGGCGGGCTTGATATGTGGAGCTTCTATTAACTAAGGAGAAAGATAAATGGAAATCAAGGTGTTGGGGCCGGGCTGCGCCAAATGTAAAAAAACTGAGAAAATCGTGCGCGAGGCAGTGGCCGAATCTGCTGTTGAAGCGGAGATTGAAAAGGTGACCGGGTTGATGGATATTGCAGCATATGGCGTTTTCGGAACTCCGGCGGTGGTGATTGATGGGGAAATTAAACTGGTGGGAAAAGTACCAACTAAAGACGAAGTAAAGTCTTGGTTAAAGTAAAAAGATAACTTTATAGGGAGAAAATATCATGAGACTGATAGAAGAATGGTTCCCGGAGTTTTCTGCTGAATTAGACAAAATGGATGAGCTTTACAAGGAAAAGCGCACCATAGATGAAAAGACCTATCAATTCATCTGTTTTGCCCTTTCGATAAAGAACCGTTCAAAGCCATGTTTGCTCAAGCATTTCTTCGGCGCACTAGAGGCTGGCGCCACGGTGAAAGAGCTGTCCTATATCATGGCTCTTACCTTCCGTGAGAGCGCTGGCGGTGATGATTGCTGGACGCATGATGCCCTGGGCGACTATAAACAGATGATGGCCGACGGCATGAAAAGCTGCGATTGCTGCGCTAAATAGCACCACCAAGCAGAAGCATTAATAATAGACATTGCCACAACGGGTCAGTAATTTTTTCCATCAAAATGCCCTGGATTCTTGACAATGACCAATATTTTACAGCTAAAGCAAAATAAATTGAGGATTAGGCATGACAAATGATTGCTGTTCAAATGAAAGCCGGGTGATGTTGCTTTCGTGCTCGGGCGCCTCCAATGTCGGCCAGTTGGCAAATCAGGCTTGCGTAGAATTAACCCAGGAAGGCTTAGGCAGGATGTTTTGCCTGGCTGGAATAGGTGGAAAGCTTTCTGGATTTGTGCAATCGGCAAAGGATACACCAGAAGTGGTGGTGATCGACGGCTGCGATGTTGGATGCGCCAAGGCGATATTCAAAGAAAATGATCTTGAACTTAGCAAATATGTCGTCCTGACTAAAGCCGGCATAGACAAGACCAAGGATTTCGATTTAAAGAGAGAAGATATTAACAAAACCAAACAGATTATTAAGTCGATTTTCCCTTCATGGAAAGGACCCGGATCTACGGACGTGGAGGGATGCTGCTGCAGATAAAAGCAGCATTTTGGAATCATCTTTCACAACAGATGGACGACGGGTTCCTGCTGGCGAATTGGGATGTCACTGCTCCCACGTGACCAAGGTTAAAATACTGTCCGCTGTCCGCAAGGTGCTATCAGCTTGCAGGTTATAAAACAACGGGCCGACGCATACACCATGGCACGCTGCAAAGAGTTGAACTCCAGTGAGAGATGATGTTCAAAGTAAATCAAAGTTCTCATGGGCCAGGAGAGAGAACCTGCGGCAGAACCATTTTCAATTTTGAAAGGAGTGGATCATGCTCCTGGAGAGCTATCGCAAAGAGATAGTCCGCCCCGAATGCAATCCCAGCTTTCAGTCACTGCATTGCCTGGTTCATCTGGATCAGGATGTGGGAGAGGCGCTGCCCTATCTAAATGCCGTATTGGGCGGTTTTGAATACATCGATGAGCCGCCCAGCGTCACTTTCCGCACCCAAGGCAAAATTATCACGGTTCATCCCAGGCTCATCGCAATCAACGCACTCAAAGACGAAGCTGAGGCTGATAAGATAATTGACTGGCTGAGGCGGGAGATCAATCAAGCTTGGGAGAACAGGGACGATATTGAACCTAGGTATACCGGGATGCCGCGGCCCCAGGTGCTGGAGATATTGAAGACGCTTCCCAAGACCAATTGCAAAAAGTGTGGGCAGCCCACTTGCATGGTTTTTGCCGTCCAGGCTGCCGAAGGCGCAAAAGGCTCCGCTAACTGCCCCGAGATGACAATTAAAATGGCAGAACAGCTTGATAAGTATTTAATTGATTTTTTTCCAGAAACCGAATTTTAAAAACATACTGATCAGCCAGTGTGTTGTTGCGCCATCCGAAAAATTGTTGTCTACTCTCGCGACGAGTTAACAATAATTCATTCGCAAGGGTCCTTTTGGTTTTCACCCACAACAGCGCTAACGGCCAGACACAACAAAGATCAAATCAAGGCAACCAGGGCCCGGCTGGCTGAAGACCCGGATTGATATGAATGTAATTTTCTTGACTTGCAGATTTCATTTCGATATATGGCGAAATATGGATTTGAAATGCACAAAATAGTTAACATAACCAAAGCCCTGGCCGAGGAAAACCGCCTGCGGGTGGTTATGGCCCTTCAGGAAAGTGAACTCTGCGTTTGCCAGATCACAAAGTTATTGTGCCTGGCCCCTTCAACGGTTTCAAAGCACATGTCCATTCTGCGCCAGGCGGGGCTGGTGGAGAGTTGGAAAGAAGGCCGCTGGGTGTTCTACCGCCTTGCCCATGGCGAATCGATTCCTGAAGCCGTCGAGGCAATCGTGTGGGTCCAAAAGTGGTTGGCAAATACTCAACAAATTAAAAGGGACGCCGATTTATTAGGCGAAATCCTGCAAATGGACAGGGAAGAATTGTGCCGCGGTCAGAAACGATGCTCAAAAAAATAACAGTTTATAGCTATGCGCCGGCAAGCCCCGCCACGGCCAACTGGCCGAGGGCTTGACCAATGCCTTTAATATGGCTTGATTTTCGCATTACAGCGTCGGGGTTGCCCCCAACGAACCATAAATCTGTTAACTGTGCCGGAAAAGGAACATGGTAAATGATGATCAGAAAATTCGGAATCGCATTGCTAGTTGCTTGGTTGGCGGTAAACGGTCTTCTTGCATGGGAATCAGCGGCATCTGAAGATCCGGATTTTACCGCGTTACCGGTTAAGGGGCAAATAACCCTTGTGGACCTTGGAGCGGATAAATGCATTCCCTGCAAAATGATGGCCCCGATCCTGGAAGAATTAAAGGAGGAATACAAGGGTAAAGCGGCTATCGTTTTCGTTGATGTTTGGAAAAATCGTGAGGCGGTTAGCCACTTCGGCATAAAGGCCATACCCACCCAGATATTTTATGATACCGCGGGCAAGGAAATCCTCCGGCATATGGGTTTCTTGGACAAAGAGAATATTGTGATGATATTCAAGAAGCTTGGTTTGGAACCACACGCAAAGACCGAGTAAATGAACCCAGCCAATGGACCAGTTTTTCATTATCATTAACACCTGGATAACTTCGGGCAGCTACATCGCCATGCTTGGCGCCTTTTTGTGGGGCATGGTCAGTGTGGCTTTAAGCCCCTGCCACATGGCCTCAATACCTCTGATGGTTACTTACGTGGCTGGGCAGGATCAGTCGGTCAAACCCAGGCGGGCGGCCAACTATGCCTTCGCCTTTACCGGCGGGCTGTTCATCACCATAGCTTTGGTGGGCGTAATCTGCTCCTTTTTGGGGCTGATGTTGGGTGATATCGGGTCTTGGTGGACTGTCCTGGTGGGCGCTGTACTCGTTTGGGTGGCCCTGGACATGCTGGGAGTGCAAGCCTGCTCAATGTCCGGCAGCTTGATGAGCCGTCTCAAAGTCAGGGGCGTGGGAGGCGCTTTTATCTTGGGATTGGCCTATGGAGTGCTTTCCGGTTCCTGCACCTTCGGGTTCATCGCCCCCATCCTGGCTATCATCACTGTCCAAAAAGACCTCACAGCCGGGATTATATTGATCCTGCTCTTTGGCCTTGGGCACTCGCTGCCCATTGCTTTCGCGGGCAGTTGCACTGCCCTGATCGGCAACATTCTTGAAAGTAAATCATTTCAAAAAAGCAGTATCACTTTCAAGCGGACGGCAGGCATAGGCATAGGCCTATTGGGTCTTTATTTCATCGTCCTACCCTTTTGGGAAAGTTGATTGTTTCATGCAAATTCTAAGAAAAATAGGTCAAATTCATTTCATTTTATGGTTGATAATCCTTTTCCCTTCATTGGGGTATGCAACGCCAAAGCTTGTTATTAAAGATACGAGAGTAGTCCTTGATAAGCCTATTTACCAAGGAGAAACGGTGCAAGGGGAGTTTACTATAAACAATCAAGGCGACAACGACCTAATCATCCAAAAAGTCTCGCCTGGCTGAGGCTGCGTTGTAAACCGGTATGACCGGTTGATCCCGCCCGGCGGGCAGGGTGTTATCATTCTCTCACTTGATACAAACGGCCATTCCGGCCTGGTCAGAGAACGGGCGTTGGTGCAAACCAACGATCCCAATTATTCCGTTTTCTACATTTATTTGCAAATATCCGTGAAAACAGTTTTTGAGGCAATGCCATACAAAGGCTTTTATATATTTGCTAATAAAGGTGAGGATGTTGCCAAAAAAATAAACCTTAAAAACTCTTTAAAATCCCCTGTGTTAGTTGCCGATCTGGAGCACAATCTTGAGGGAGCGGCGCAAATAAATTTGATAACAATAAAGCCTGGCATGCAATACGATTTGCACATATCGGTTAAGGCGAAGGAGATACTTAAGCGCAGTGGTTTTATAAGATTAAAGCTTAAAGATGCTCCGCGCGATGAATATATAATTCCCGTTTATATTGAAATTAATTGATGAAAGCTCACATTTTTTGAGATCTAATGAACCACCCCGCGGTAAGCTGCGGGGTGGTTCACTCATGTCATTAACAGAGTTACTGCAAGTAATATTTCCCAATAACGTTCCCTGACATAATACTCAATGATGAAGCTTGAAAATTCGGGATGATTGGAAAAGATATAACGCATTGATATTAGTAATTATTTATTAGTAGCTTGAGAAGCCGGTATTGACAAAGAAATCAAATACCGTAAAAAATGTAAAAACCTATTTAAATAATAGGAAATAAAATTAACATGAACTTGATTTAAGCGGGAATAAGGTATGATTCCCGCAGCAAACCCAATCATTCATGCGGTGCAAGAGGTGCCTCCTTGCTGGAAATTCTTACAAAACTGCGGAGAAAGTCCTGGAATGAAAACAATCTGGTGCTCTCTCCCGGGGATCAGATCAAGGTTTGGCAAAAAACGGCCCGCAGGGTGAAATGGCCCCTGCTCACTCAGGCCCAGCAGCCTCAAATACTGCAAGACGATGCTGTAACTTTGGAAAAGCAAGGATGGCTGGGCCCACTGCTTTTTCATGGTTTTGGTGACGACGGGAGGGGTAACTCCGACCAGGTACACAGCGGGGATCTGGCCTGGCGCAGGATCAAAGGCAGGCACCGCAAAACTTGGCGTTGTGAATATGCCGATTTTAACCGGCCCGACGACATGCGTCTGCGGCCTGAGGCGCCTCGCCGCCCCAAAGGATTTTATTGGGCATATATGCACCCTGGTGAGGAATTCAAAAACACCACCATAATCCAGTTTCGCAAAGCCCTTTCACAGGGTGTAACCGGCTTGGCTGCTGAAGGTCTGCAATTGCTGGCGGTTACCCATCCCCATTTGGCGGACCTTATGGAGCAGGAAAAGTACCCTTTCATGGCCTTGGCCGACTATGATGTGGCCCCTCACGGTTTCAACGACTTTTTCGAATCGCCTCAGCTGTTTAAAAGCCGGGGAGTGGTTGGCATGGGAGTAGGCAACGTTGATGGCACTTATCCGCGATTTGCCATCCCCAGGCTGTTCCCCATAGGCTGGTGTTGACAATAGTACACAAGCTTTGCTGTATGGATCATCTATCAGGCCGCCCTCAAAACTGCTCTTTTGGCCCAAATACGGCGCTTCTAAAATCGCATCCGCCTTGTCTTTGAACCAAAATATGGTTTTGAGAGCACCCTGATAGGCTGAGAGATGCTTTTTTTAGGAAACAGGGCGGCTGGTGTTGATGATCAAAACGGCTACAGGGACCGCAAGCATATGAATTCGGCAAATCCGGGCAATAGACTTAAATAGATGAATGTCGTTGTAAACGCAATTAGTGACTAGGACACTTTAAGCGTTTAAAAAACCATATAGATTAATGGTTCTGATTTATTCGCAATAATTGATCATCCCCAAAACCAAGAAAAACCATGAATTTGTTTTGAGCAAATTATGGCATCATTTCGCTGACATAGAACACCAGGAGATCGGTCCAGAGGCTATATTGAAGTTCAGGATTGCTTTATCGTTCGCACCCGTCAAAAAGCCGCGCCGGCTGACGGCCAGGCCATGGGTTGCTTTGGCGCAGGGCAATCAGTTCATGCCTGGGTTGTTTTTTAAAAAAGCCATGGCCTGTGCACGGGTGGGGATGGAGGTCTGGGAGCCGAGACCGGTGATGGAAATGGCTGCGCAGGCATGGGCGAACCGCACCGCCTGCTCCAGATCCCTGCCTTCCAACAGGCCCGCCGCCAAGGCGCCGTTGAAGGTGTCGCCCGCCGCGGTGGTGTCCACCGGGTCAACCTTGAAACCCGGTATAAGGCTGCCTGCATTATTGCGGCTGACATAAGCGCCTTGCTCACCCAGGGTGATCACCACAGTCTCTATTCCCTTGTCATGCAGGATCGCCGAGGCCTTTGCTGCTCCATCCCGGCCGTTGACCGCCACGCCGGTCAAAAGTTCGGTCTCGGTTTGGTTGGGCGTTATCAAATCCACCCTGGACAATAAGCTGTCCGGCAGGGGCCGGGCCGGGGCGGGATTGAGCACCACCCGCACCCCTGCCATGCCGGCCGCCTCTGCTGCCATCTCCACAGTTTCAAGCGGGGATTCAAGCTGCATGAGTAGTATTTCGGCTTGTCTTATTAGATCCAGATGCGGTTCAATCTTTTTGGGGGTCAGAAGCGCATTGGCCTCGGCGGAGACCGCTATGCTGTTTTCGCCGCTTTGGGCCACGAAAATAAGGGCCACGCCGGTGCAGATGTCCGCCATGGGCATCATGGCCCGGGTGTCTATGCCTTCGGACTTGAAGAAACCGATCATCTGCTTGCCAAAATCATCGTCACCCACGCAAGCCACAAAGGCGGTGTCCGCGCCGGCCCTGACTGCGGCCAGGGCCTGATTGGAGCCTTTTCCGCCGGGGCCAATCTTGTAGCCGTGTCCGACCACGGTCTCACCCGGGCGCGGAAATTCAGCCACCCGCACCACATGATCCACATTCAAACTGCCTAGAACCACCAGACTATGGGACAGACTTTGGGAGGACATAGGAATTTTGCTCTCCAAGATGCGTTTTTATCTTTTGTATAAATAGTAAACCGCACCGATGTCAACCAGAAGCGCCGGTTGGCTTGATTTTGCCTGATAGGGAGAGCGTAAGGCTTGAAATTGTCTGGCGCGTTTAGCCCGGCCAAGGGGCTCACCGGGCAAAAAAGGCAGGTGAATTATGCTAAGGCTGGATTTGGTTTGAAAGAAATGATGCTCACATGAGCATTCAGTCCGCGTCCGCCAGCAAAAGCTCGGCGGTTTCATAGTCCACAATCAACACATCCACGAATCCACCCCGGATGGCCGCTTTCACCGCTTCAAGTTTCGCGGTGTTGGCGGACACCATAACCTTGTGTTTTATTTTCCGGATTTGGCCAAGGCTCAGTCCGATGGTCCGGTCGTTGAGCTGGGGCCAGCATGAATTGCCGTCTTGGTCGAAAAAGCGTCCGCATATGGCGCCCACCGCCCCCATCTCCCGCAAAATCCTGGAGTCTTCTTCATTAAGCAAACCGGATTTCCAAAGCACGGACTGGTTGATGGCGCCAACCCCGTACATGACCAGATCAGCCTTATTGGCCAGATCAATGGTTTTTTTGATCTGTTTTTCCTTCATGAAAGAATTGCGGCTGCTTTTGCTCTGCACATATATCGGAGCTTGAATCACATAGGAAACCGCGTTCAGTTTCTGGCCCAGCTTCATGGTCAGCCCCAGGTTGTCAAATCCTTCAATGGTCCCCAACCCGCCGCCCAACTGCACCAGTTTGATATGGCTGGCATCAGTCTGGGGCAGCTTGTTGGCCACATTGGACATGGTCATGCCCCAGGTCACACCGAATATTTTGTGGTGTTCAATCACATTGCTTAGATATTCCGCCCCAGCCGACCCCACTTGATCCAATATGGAATGATCGTCGTATCCCTTGTTTTCTACCGTTATAACCTCCTGCAGTTTATATTTTTTTGCCAGTTTAACTTCCATTTCGGTTAAATCGGTCTTGGGGTGATTTATGGTTATGCTTATCAAACCGTTCTTGCGGGCTTCTTTTATAATCCGTCCCACCTTGAAACGGCTAATGCCCATCATTGCACCGATTTCAACTTGAGTTAATCCCTCGTAATAGAAGAGATAACAAATTTTGATAATTTCCCGTTCTCTCATGATTGCATGCCTGGATACCGGTTACCAACAAAGTTAATCATATAATATGTTTGATATTTTCCTCAGTCATCCAAACAGTATTGGATCGGTCCGTTAGCTTATCAAGTTAATCAAAATAAAACTGAAAGCCATGAAATGGGGGGCTTTTACCAAGACTTAGCTCTCTTTTATGTTTAATAAATATCGAGCCACAATGCTGCGAATACAAAGTAACATTTGATCTGGCAGCGGCTACTCATGAAGCTGCCGGCGGCATTATCATTTTTATGCATGCAGCGCCCGGGCGCCGGGCATCTCCCGCCCGCCGCCCATAGGCTCCGCCCCTTTGCCGCCCCGTTTTTTGAGTGCTCTAGCGCACATCTTTACAGCACATCAGCCCGGTCAGCCAGCGAAATAAGGCGTGGGCAGCCCGGTCACCCCCGGCTTACATGAAAACAGGCTGCCAGCCAGGGGGTATTGGCTGACCTGTTCTTGGCTAAGCAGATAGCGGGCCGTGGTTATGTACAGCGTATCCAGCCGCTGACCGGCAAAGGTGCAGCTGGTTATATTGGGAACCGGCATGTGAATAACCTGCAGATCCTCTCCCTGGGGGGAAAAGCGGGTGAGGCGCGAGCCGCCAAAATGGCACAGCCACACGCAGCCTTCGCTGTCGGTGGTCATGCCGTCCGGATATCCCTCATCTTCTCCTTTTAAGCGTACAAATTCGCGTTTGTTGCTTATGCTTCCGTCTTCAGCCAGGTCAAAGGCATAGATGGTCCGTTTGGCGGTCTCGGTGTGGTACATGGTTTTGCCGTCGGGGCTGAAGGTCGGCCCATTGGTTATTATGTAATCCCGGTCCATTACATCCAGGGACCAGTCGGGGTTCAGGCGGTAGAGCTTGCCGCTGGGCTGTTTTTCGGCTTCATCCATGGTGCCGCCCCAGTAGCGCCCCCGGGCGTCCAGTTTCCCGTCGTTAAAACGGTTTTGGAGCAGGCCGGCTTCGGGCGTTGCCACCGGTTTTATCTCTTCCGTCTCCAAATCGACCAGGACAAAGCCGTGCCGCGCTGTGGCGATGAAACCTCCGCCGGCCCTTGTGGCCAGACTGGTCAACTGGGCCTCAAAACGCCAGGTCTTGCGGCTGCCCGTTTCCAAGCAAAGCCGGTGAAGCTTTTTGTCCACGATGTCCACCCAGTAGATAGCGTTCTCGCGCTCCACCCATAGTGGACCTTCGCCCAAAACAGCCGGTTCTTGCCATACACAATGCAAGTCGATCATGGCAGCATCCCTCAAAATCAATTATTGCCGGACCATCAAACCGGTGGATCATCAGCGCCCGGGTAAGATCTCGGAAACATACTTGCTCAACTGAGCGGTATAAAAATGCCTATAATTGTAGAGGTTGCATAATAATCACAATACGTCAAGCATATAATGCAAAATCCATTCAGGACAAGTTCCTAATTAGTAATTTGAAATAAAGCAATAAAAACATATAATTAACAATGCCAAATCTTTCACTTGACACCGTTGAATAATAATGCAAGCATCCAATCAAATGTGCATATGGCGCACTTATGATCAATTTATGTTGATTTTGAACAAAAAATATTGAAATATTGCTCATAGGAGCAATGCTGTGCCGGGCCGATGCAGATGCCAGCTTTCTCCTGGTAAATCTGCCCGGCATGGGCGCTTTTAGAAACCACCCGAAACCAAAAGCGGGCTATCTCTAGCCGCATAGGCGCGAGCACATGGCACAAGACACGGCAAAACTTCTCAGCGTACATAACCTCAGCAAGGCTTTCCCCGGCGTCAAGGCCCTGGACGATGTGGATATCACCCTGGACAAGGGTGAGGTTTTGGGATTGATGGGTGAGAACGGCGCCGGCAAGAGCACCCTGATGAAAATATTATGCGGAGTCTACAAAAGAGACTCGGGCCGCATAAGCTACCTGGGGCGGGATATCATTTTTTCCCGGGCCCACGACGCCCAGGTGGCGGGAATCATCCCGGTTTATCAAGAGCTCAGCCTGTGCGAGAACATGACCGTGGCTGAAAACATCTTCATCCACAAGCAGCCGGTCAAAAAGTTCGGCAACGTCATCGACTGGAAAAAGCTGAACCAGGAAACCGAAAAGCTGCTGGCCTTGTTCAAACTTGATGTTTCACCCGGCACGTTGGTGGCGGATTGCTCGGTATCCCTGCGCCAGCAGGTGGAGATACTTAAAGCCATATCATTCAACCCCAAGGTGCTGATTCTGGATGAGCCCACATCCTCTTTGGGCCAGAGAGAGGCCGACCTGCTCTTTCGTATTATAGAGAGACTCAAAAAGCAGGATATCGGCATCATTTACATAGCCCACAATGTTGACGAGGTGATCTCCATATCGGACCGCATAAGCGTATTACGCGACGGACGCCATGTGGGCACCATTCCCTCCGACCAGGCCAGCGAAACCAAGTTGATCCAGATGATGGTGGGCCGCACCATAGACAGCCTCTATCCGGAAATGGGCCAGGTGGAGGACCGGCCGGTATTGGAAGTCAGACATTTGGCGGCCGAAGACTCGGAGCAAGAGGTTTCCTTTGAGGCTTTTAAAGGTGAAATCCTGGGGGTCGCCGGTCTGGTTGGTTCTGGCCGGTCCCGCATCGCCAAGATGATCTTCGGGCTGGAGCCCCGGAAAAGCGGCGAGTTTTATGTGAACGGCCAGCAGGTCAAATTGAAAAACCACCGTGATGCGATCCTGCATGGAATCGCCTATGTGCCCAAGGACCGCAAGGCCCATGGGCTTTTTTTGGATATGGAGATATCGCGCAACATTGTGGCCGCGCGCCTGGACAAATACTGCCGCCGCGGATTCATGGATTTAAAACTGGAGCAGGAAGAAGCCAGGCAATATTCCAAGCTCTTAAAGATAAAAAGCTCGGGTGTTGACCAAGAGGTCAAGTCGTTGAGCGGCGGCAATCAACAAAAGGTTTTATTGGGCAAATGGCTTTCGGTGAAGCCCAAGGTGCTTTTGATAGATGAGCCGACCAGGGGAATAGACGTAGTCACCAAAAGTGAGATTCACCAGTTGATCCGCCAATTGGCCAACGAGGGGGTGGCTATAGTGATGATTTCCTCTGAATTGCCTGAGATTCTGGGGATGAGTGACCAGATACTGGTAGTCAATGACGGAAAAATAATAAATAAATTGCCAAACAAGGATGCCAGCCAGGAAACCATCATGGAATGTATCTCCCAAGCCATTGCTCAAAAGCAGAGAGTGAATCATGGATCTCATTCGTAGAATTCTCAAGATTAGGGAAATCGTATTACTGCTTGTGATAGTGGTACTGATAATCATCTTTTCCTCCACCTCTGAGCACTTTCTCACTTGGGGAAACTGGGAGGCCATTTCTTTCGGCATGCTCAGCGACTGCATAATTGCGGTGGGCATGGCTGTGGTTATAGTGGGCGGCGGGTTCGACCTGTCCGTGGGGGCCGTGCTCGCCCTTTGCGGCATTGTGACGGCCAAACTTCTCAATGCGGATATGCCCATATGGTTTTCGATTCTCATTGGTGGCATCTTCTTGGGGGGTGCCGTGGGAACGCTCAACGGCTTTTTGATAACCAAAGCCAAAATAAATCCATTTATCGTAACCTTGGGCACCATGAGCATAGCCAGGGGCACCGGTCTGGCCATAACCCAGGGCCGCCCCCTGGCCGGGCTGCCCGAATCGTTTGACTATTTTGGCCAGGGCACGGTCTTCGGATTCCCCTTCGCCATTATCCTTATGGTTATTATTGTTGTTGCAGGCGATTATCTTATGCGGCAAACCCGTGCCCTGCGCCAAATCTATTATGTGGGAGGCAACGAAGAAGCCGCCCGCTATTCAGGCATAAACGTTGACCAAGTCAGGGCCGCGTCCTACATCCTGATCGGCATTCTGGCCGGGATCGCAGGTGTTTTAACCACCTCGCGCATGTCATCAATAATGGCCACCGCCGGGTTGGGAACCGAGCTTCGCGCCATTGCCGCGGTGGTAATCGGCGGGGGCAGTCTGGCGGGCGGGAAGGGAAGCATTTTCGGGGCCTTTTTGGGCACCTTGCTGCTGGGAATAATCACCGACGTATTGATACTCTATCACGTTTCAGTCTACTACCAGCAGGTAATCAGCGGCGCCATTCTGGTGGCGGTGGTGGCCATAGACACCCTGTCCAGAACGCGCAAAGAGTCATAACGCATCCGGTGATTCATTGCTTCTTGGAGAGCCTTAAACACTTGAAGGCTTTGACGTGCCCAAAGCGTCAAAGCGGATGGAAAAGCAACCTATTACTAACGTTTCACTAAAAGGAGACCAAGCATGAAAAAAGGACTGATTGCGCTTTTTATCGTGGGTGCCCTGCTGATAGCCGGTTCGTCCCCGACCTTTGCGGCTAAAAAACAGGTTTACTATCTTATTGGCCCGCACATCGGCTTGGAATACTGGCAGGACCATAAAAGGGGCCTGGAGGCCGCCGGCAAACAATTGGGTGTGGAGACCGTATTCACCGGCGCCAATGGAAACAACATCGAAGAGCAGGTCAAGATACTGGACATGGCCATCGCCACCAACCCGGCCGGAATCCTGATCGGCCCCTTGAATCCGGACGCCCTCAAACCCGGCATCAACCGGGCCATCAAAAAGGGGATTCCGGTCATCACGGTTGACACCGACGCCGCCACCAGCAAAAGGCTGGGCTACATAGGTACCAACGGATATGAAGCCGGACGCATGGCCGCCGATATCATGGCGGACCTGTTGGGTAAAAAAGGCAACGTGGGCATCTCCAACCTGGTGGGTTTCTCCACTTGTGAAGAGCGCGCCCAGGGGTTCCAGGACCGCATCAAGGAAAAGTATCCCAACATGAAGGTGACGGCTGTGGTCGACGACCAGGGCGACTATGACGTGGCCACCAAGGTCAACACCGAGATGCTGGTCGGGCATCCCAATATCGTGGGCATCTTCGGGGTGGACGCCGCCAGCGCGGTCGGCATGGGTTCCGCTGTCAAGAGCGTAAACAAAGTCGGCAAGATCAAAATCGTGGCCTTTGACAAGGACGCTCCGACCCTGGAACTGATCGAGAAGGGTATTGTGGACGCCTCCATGGTGCAGCGCACCTTCACCATGTCCTATTACGGACTGAAGATGCTCTATGACTATGCCAACGCCAACTTGGCCCTGGTTAAGGGCAAGGACTGGGCCAAGGCCCAGAAGATGGGCGTGTCTCCTCTGCCCCAGAGGATCGACACGGGCATCATGGTCTGCACCAAGGACAACATCGAAGTGTTCAAATAGGTCTAGCGCAGCCTGTGTTATTGCAGATGCGTCAGTTGTAAAAAACCCCAGCCCCTTTAAAGCGGGGGCTGGGGGAATTTAGCCGCATACCGGTTTTCCGCTTCGGCTGTGAGAAGAAAATGAAAGCGATTAGAGTATATGGCCCCAAGGATGCCCGATACGAGGACGTGCCGATCCCCGACATAGGTTCGGATGATGTGTTGATCAGGGTTAAGGCGGCCGCGCTTTGCACCACCGATATCGAGTTTTACGATGGAATCATGTTTTACATTACCAGCGGCATGACCAAACTGCCCTTGATTCCGGGGCATGAATGGTCGGGTGAGGTGGTTGAACTGGGCTCCAATGTCTGTGAGTTCGCCGTGGGCGACCGGGTGACCGGTGAGTGCTCCATCGGCTGCCGGGCTTGCCCCAATTGCATCAAGGGGTGGTACAACCAGTGTCAGTTCCGCAAGGAGACCGGCTTGTTGCACCTGGACGGGGCTTTCGCCGAATACATTGCTTTTCCCAAACACTTCTTGCATAAATGCAACGGTATGAAATTTGACGAAGCCTCCTTTATCGAACCCACCGGCATAGCGTTGTACCCCACCAAACGGGCCAAGGTCTGCCCCGAAGACTACGTGGCGGTTATGGGGCCAGGACCTATTGGGCTATTCGCTGTGCAGACCGCCAAGGCCTATGGCGCGCGCAAAGTTATCCTGGTGGGCACCAGAGACAACCGTCTGGAAATAGGTAAAGGGCTGGGCGCTGATCTGACCGTGAATGTGCAGAATCAAAACCTGGTTGATTTGGTAACGGAAGCCACCGATGGGCATATGGTGGATGTGGTCATCGAGGCGGCCGGCAAACCCTCGGTATGGGATGACATCGCATCCATTTTGGCTCCCAGGGCCCGGGTTGCCATGACCGGGCTTTTCGCAGGTGAAAGGTGCGAGGTGGACTTCGACCCGTTGGTAATCAATAACATAGATATTCTGGGCTGCCTGGGCGGTCCCAGCGTTTGGGACGAGGCCATCCATCTGCATGAATCAGGAAAAGTAACCGCCAAACCCATAATCACCCACCGCCTTCCCTTGAGCGAGTTTGAAAAGGGCGTGGAGATGATGCGCAACCGCATTGACGATGCTATCAAGGTGGTTTTGGAACCGTAGCTGGCCGGCATAAGGACGTAGCGGCCGGCAGTCAAAAAGCCAAACTGCAAAAATAAAGAACCCCGGGACCAGCCCCGGGGTTCTTTATTTACTCCGGCAACTTCACTTGGCGCCATTTGGGAGTGGCCCGGGCATGGCAGGCGGAAATGACTACCTGCCGTAAAAATGCTGTCCATGCGGGAGGGGAGGGTGCTTTACGAAAAAAAGCCTCAGACCATGCTAAGGCGCCCTGTCGGGGATGCGGCCCCGGTTGCTCCAGGCACTAAAAAGGGGCTGACCCTTTGGCCAGCCCCATGATCGGGTGCGCATATGGTTTACGGTTAGAGCCTGCTAAGCGGGTATGTCCATTGGCAGGCAGGCTGCGGTCAGATTCGTGCTAGAACTTGAATTCGATCTGCAGGCCGGCCTGAAAGGAGTTGCCGGCGTCGTTGCCGCCGGTGTCATCGCCAAAGTTGGTAAAACCGATCTCGGGCTGCAGGGTCAGGTTCTCGTGCAAAGCATAGCTCACGTAGGCGTAGTATTTAAACTGGCTGATGTCGCCGTTCTCCCAGGTGTCGTTTTCGACCCTCATCCAGGCTGCGCCGCCGCCGATGTTGACATCGCCTACACTGTAGATCAACTCTGCCCAGCCGCCGAAAGTGGTGCTGTTTTCGATCTCACCCGCCGCGGTCATCACCGGAGCGCTCAACTCGTTGGTGGCAAAATCCGCGCTGCCGTTCACCGCATACATCCCGGCCAACTGGAGGGTTACCGGTCCCAGGGCCACTTTGGCCGGCAACCCAACGTACCAGGCCACCAGGCTGTTGTCACCACGGTCGGATTCCCAAGTGTAATGGGTGATGCCGAAGTTTGGCGCAAGCTGGAATGAGCCGAACTTGGCATTTAAAGTAACGTTAAGGGTGGGCAGCACCCAGCCGAAGTCATCCACGCCATCCAGCTCCAACAGGGGTTCGAACAGACCCACCTGCACTCCCAAGTTGGCGGAGTTCCACTCCAAGGCTATCATGGGCCGGGTTTCGTGTCCCGTGAGGCCAAAGCCCCCGTCGGTGGGATCGATGAGCCAGGAATCGGTGCCGATCAGTCCGTCGCCGGCCCAGGTGTCGTTGTGTCCGGCTACCAGTGTGAAGTCACCCATGGTGTACCAGCCGAAAACCGGGCCCCGGATCAAGGTGCCCTCGAGATCCATCTCAAGGCTGACGCCAACCTTTTTGTCTTTGCTCTCAAAGGTTACGCTCAGGTTGGAATCATCGGTGACTGACATAAAACCGGAAACAACGCTGTCATTGCCGTTTTCGGTGATTTCAGCGCTGTCTGAGTGATAGCCCATCTGCCAAACCACTGTGCCACTGAAGGTGGTGTCAAAGGCTTGGGCCGGAATGCTCATGGCTACCGTAAAAGCAGCCACCAAAAAAGCCACTAGGAATTTTCTCATTTATATGTACCTCTTCTCCTTTTTGTTTAACATATTGAAATTCCTAAAGTTATACCTGCAAGTCCGGCTGGCTTGGAAGACTCGTTCGCACCCGGCATCCGTCCAAGTGGCTGCCTATAGCCCGAGGCATTAGGAATTTCCCAAAAGTTTTAACACCCAAACTATATAAGATGCAACAAAATAAATTATAAAGAACAAAGTATCCTGAATGTTCGTTTAACTGTATAAATTATCTGTGTTATATCGGATTGTTTTCAGAAGGTGGCTGTGGCGGGATTTCTTCAAATCCTAGTTTTTCATACAAATAAGTTGGATTAATCAAATAATTAAGCGGGGTGTTGGGGTGATTGGCGGGGTTCAGCCGGATCAGGCTCATGGTTCAGAGATCAGAAGCGTTACAAAGAATTGATTAAACCGCTTGATTAGGGGCAAAAGGCGCATATGACTGCGGATGCCGGGCCATGGATTCATCTTGGCGGGCAGGTGACGCCCGCCAATCGGTCCGGCTTACAGGAAGGGTTATTCGTTCACTCCAGCAACTTCACTTGGCGCCATATGGGGACGGGCCGGGCATAGCAGAATGAAAACACTTATAGCTGGCATTGCGCCCACAAAAATGGTTTCACCCTTTCTTCCACAAGCTCGACCCCCAAACCCGGCTTGTCGGGAATGGGGAGAAAACCATTCTTAATGTCTAATTCCGGGGCATGATCCACTATTTCAAAATGTTCCGGAATGCGGTACGGATATAGTTCCTGAATAATAAAATTCGGAATGCATGCATCCAGTTGCAGTGCAGCAGCGGTGGAAACCGGGCTGGCGCAAATATGAGGCTGAACTCTCATATTGTATACTTCCGCCATGGCCGCAATCTTTTTTACTTCCATTATGCCCCCGGTGTTGCCGATATCGGGCTGCAGAATATCGGCTGCCTGCAGTTCCAAGACACGGCGGAAACCGTAACGGGTATAAAGACGCTCACCGACCGCGATGGGCATATTAACTTTTTCTGAAACTTTTTTGAGCGCCTCGGTATTGAAAGGATCAACCGGTTCTTCCAGGAACATGATGTCCTGATCCTCCACTTTCCGGGCAATACGGATTATCGCATCTGTGGTCAATTCCGAACTCATATCCAGCATTATGTCGATTTCCGGACCGACCGCTTCCCGGACGGCCCGGACACGGGCAACGGCCAAATCTTCCGCTTTACGGTCGATAGACCGGCATGAGACATGCCGGATGTGGCCTTGCGCATCCAGCAAAGATGTGGCTAATGGGTATAATTTCATGGCCGTGTACCCATCTTTAAGCACCCGTTGAGCCTCGCGGGCAAACTCGTCCGGCTCCGTGGCCCGGAAAGACCAGCCATTGGCATACACGCGGATTTGATCCCTGAATTTACCACCGAGAAGTTCGTAGACCGGCGCATTCAACGCTTTGCCCTTGATGTCCCATAAGGCTTCTTCAATAGCGCTGATCCCTGAGAAGATTATCGGCCCTCCGCCCTTGGCCCAGAAGGTGTGATCATACATCTCGCTCCATAGCGCTTCTATGTTGAACGGGTCCTTGCCGAGTATGAAGCTCTCGGCAAGCTCCTTGAGCATGGCGGCCGCCGCGGTGGCGCCGGTGCCGTAGGCCACGGCGGCTTCCCCCACGCCGGTGATTCCGGCATCGGTAATAATCTGCACCAGGACAGGATAGCGTCCCCCAATGGAAACCTGATAGATTTTGATTTCAGTGACTTTCATGTGTCTGCCCGCTCCAATACCCGTGATGGTTAATAGTTAAGCACCAAATGCGGGAGTCATTGCACAATCTCTAAACTCGCTGTTTTTCAATCCCGCATTAAGATGAGATGAGTGTGGCCATTTCCCCGCAATGGGATAATGGCCTTGGAAGCAATAAACCATTAAACGGTAGAAAGACCATTAGTTATATTGGCATGGATGTACACAAGAAGACCACCACATTTTGCGCGCTTGATTAAGAGGGCAGGGTTATACACCGCGGCACAGTCAGCAGCGGCAAGGCCGGCCGGCTTCAAATCGTCAGCCGCTGTTCCGGCGAAGATCTATACACATAGCCCTTTAGACAGGCTGCGCAACCTGGCGGGGTGGTGGTACTGCGTGAAGCAGGGTGCTAACCGATAGTGATCCACGCCCGGCGTTTCAAAAGTTGATCCGCAGCCTAGCCTTTGCATAATTTGGCAAACCTGCCGGCGTAGCCGTCAAACTCCATACCGGGTACGGGCTGCACCTCGCTGAGCTCCAGCGTAACCCCTCCCGGCAACTCGGACGGATTCACCCCCATCCAGGCGGCCTTGCCGCAGATGGCCGCGCCCAGGGCGGTGTTGTGCTGGAAATGGTTAGCCAAAACCCTGCCCCGGCCGTAGGCGCTGGCCAACAGGCCCAGATAAGCCTCATTGCCGCTCAGGCCGCCGTCAACATAAACCAGACCTGTTTCGGAAAAATTCAGCTCATTGAATGCGATGGCAGTCTGACAGGCCAGTGAGGCTACGAGCGCCGCCCTGATCCGGGCCGGGGAGGGCAGGGCGGCCGGGTCTTGGCGCTCCAGTTCGAAATAGCCGAACTTGTGCTCATCCACGTACAGATAAGGCCGGCAATGGGGGAACAGGCCGGTCCCCTTCACCGTGGAAGGGGTGATGAATATGTTCTTCTGCCCCACGATCTGCCGCAGATCCTCTCCCGAAACCTCCCGGCCGCCATCCAGGCCCAAGCCATCCAGGACCTTGTTCCAGGCCTCCCATTCATGCCCGCCCAAAAACAGCGCGGTCTTTACGGGCTCGCCGTTTAGTGCGTTGTGGTTGTAGTAGATGGTTTTGCCGAGCTGCCGGGGTTTGAACTCTATGTCATGTTCCGGGTGCATGATCACGCACCAGGTGCCGGTGGAGTTCAGGATGAAATCACGGTCGGAGTTCAACAGATAGGGCAAAAGCGCCGCATTGGAATCGTGGCAGCCCAGGGTCACCACACAGGGCTCTTTCTGGCCGATGCGTTGCAGCAGATCCGGCCTGAGATGCCCCAGGACCTGCCAGGGCAGGCCGATCCGGGGCGGGAGCAGCCAGGATATCCCCATCTGCCGGGCCAGCAGGGAATAGGTCCTTTGCCTGGGATCGTAGAGATAGCTGTGGCTGCCCAAGCTGCAAATATCGCAGCCCACATTGCCGGTCAGCCTATAGCCGAAATATTGGGGATAAAACAGGATCTGCCTGGTGCGCTGGAATCCGCGGGGGAAATGCCTTTGCAAAAAATAGATCAGCTTGCCCGCGTTGGCCAGTTCGCCCACCGGCACCGTGGCCAGGGACTCTTGCAAGTCCCTGGCCGAACCGAACTGGTGATAAAAATCGTCCTGAAATTCCTGGCCGGTCTGGTTGTTGTAGGCCAGCGGCGGGCAGGAGAATTCACCTTGCCCGTCCAGACAGACGGCCATGGCCCCATGAGTGGAAACCGAAACCGCCCGTATGACGCCATTTCGGCCGAAATCGCGCAGGCATTCCAGAAACCAGGCCAGCACCCCCTCCGGGTCTTCCTGCAAAAAGCCCTGTTTTTCCCACTCGGGAAAGCTCTGGATGCGCTCATCGACCCGTTGCAGGTTACGGTCGAACAGATAGGCCTTCTTGTTGGTTTTGCCTACATCCAACACTGCGATCATGGATGCGACCTCGCTTCAAAGGCGGACCCGCCGCCTCACATACGGTGATCCTTGATGCCCATTTTTTGCTTGATGGCCATAAGCTCTTTGAATTTGTCCGCACCCAGCGGCTCCGGAGTTTTCAGGGACTGGGCCAGCAGCAGGGCCTTGCAATAATTGTCCATTATCTCCACGTTATAGTAGGCCTGAGTCAGGGTGTCGCAAAAGCAGACCAGCCCGTGGTTAGCCAGGATCACGGTATTGGTGCCCGGCTTAAGCTGGTCGATCATCCCCTGGGCCAGTTCGTGGGTGCCCGGAGTCTGATAGGGGGCAAAGGCGATCTCCCCAATGAAAACCTCAACCTCGGGATGCAGCTTTTGCGGGGGGCAGATCCCGGCCAGGGCAAAAGCCACCACGTGCGGAGGATGGCAGTGGATTACCGCCTTAGCCTCCGGCCTGGCCTTGTATAGGGCCAGATGCACCTTGACCTCGCTGGTCAGGGAATAGCCCGGCTCGGGTTCAAGATGGTTGCCTTCATAATCGGAGACGCAGATCATCTCGGGAGTTAGAAAACCCTTGCTCATGCCGGTGGGAGTGCAAAGCACCCTGTCCGGGTCCAGCCGGACCGAGATATTGCCTTCGTTGCCAGCACAGAATCCCCTTTGCCAAACCCGTTGGCCGATCTGGCAGATTTCCTCTTTGAGTTGCCGCTTTTGATCCATTACAGCCTGTTCCTCGTGCCTGTCCCATCCCCGTCCAAGGGGTGATGCTGATTTATTAAAACCATGTCCGCAGCGGAGTCTTGATGCCCCGGCGCGTTCCGCTGCGGGTTCAATTTGATCCATACGGACCCGGGCTCTCCTCTCAAACCGCGGACATTGCGGCTACGGCCTTGCAATGATAATCGTACATGTCCTTGAATACCCGGTATTTGGCCTCATGGAAGGCACGGTGCTCAGTACGGGGGCTGATCCGGTTCCCCGGCTGGCACATGGATTTCATGGCCTCCACCACCGAGGGATAGGCCCCAGCGGCCACCGCCCCCAGCATGGCGCTGCCCAGCAGCACCGCCTCGGGCTGTTTGGGCACCACGATCGCGCACCCGGTGATATCCGCATACTCCTGCAAAAACAGTTGATTTTTCGTATGCCCTCCGCAGACGTAGACCTGCTCTATCTGATACCAATGCTCATTCAGAGTCTCAATGATGTGTCTGGTGCCATAGGCCGTGGCCTGGACGGTGGCGGCGTACCACAAAGCCAAATCCTCCAGCCCGCCGTCCATGGTCAAGCCCATCATCATGCCCTTGGCCAGAGGGTCGGCCCTGGGCGAGCGGTTGCCGTGGTGATAGGGCAGCATATGACGGTGCCGCCAAGGCTCCATGCCCTGCATGGTTTTGATATCCGCCACCAGGGCGTTCAGGGCCTGGTATGGGTCTTGCTCCTGTTTCCGGGCCAGGCCTAGTAGATCGCCATTGCTGCCATGATTGGCGATCACAAAATCGATCAGGGAGCCCACCGCGGACTGCCCGCCCTCGTTCAGCCACATGCCGGGCACCATGGCGCCCCAGTAGGGACCCCATATGCCCTGCACAAAAGCCGGGTCCGGCGATACCGTCATGTGACAGGATGAGGTCCCGGCGATCAGGGCCAGCGCCTTGGCAAAGGAGGCGGTGCCCTCCGGTTCCTCATCCAGGATCAGACCCAGCATGCCCACCCCGCCGGCGTGGGCGTCGATCAGGCCCACCGCCACCGGGGTGCCCGGGGCCAGGCCCATTTCCCGGGCCGCCTCGCTGCTGATTCCGCCCGGAACGCTGCCGGGCTCGTGGGCCTCAAGGGGCACCAGCCCGCGCTCGAAAAGATCACTCAAGCCCAGGGGCTCGAAAAAGTCCGGCTGATAACCCCCGGCTCCGGGCTGGGCCAGATAGGTCCATTTGCAGACAACGCTGCACAGGCTGCGGGCATCCTGGCCGGTGGCCCGGTAGAACATGAAGTCGGTAAGATCCATGATGCGCCTCGCCTGTGACCAGGCCTGGGGCAGGTTTTCCTTGAGCCACAAGAGCTTGGGAACTTCCATCTCGGGCGAAATCTTGCCCCCCACATAATCCAGCACCTTGTGTCCGGTCCGGTTTATGCGCGCGGCCTGTTCGGTGGCGCGGTGGTCCATCCATACGATGATGTTGCGTTCCGGCTCCCCGCCGGGTGAGATGCTGACCGGTTCATAGTCCTGGGCCAGGGCCACCAGCGAACAGGTGGCGTCAAAAGACAGGCCGCCGATATCACCCGCGGCCAGCCCGGACTCGGCCAGGGCCTGCTTTGTGGCGCGGCAGGCAGCCCGCCAAATATCCTGGCTGGATTGCTCGGCGTAGCCCGGCTTGGGATGCCATATTTTTATGTCATGACTGGCCTGGGAGACCATATCCCCCTGGCGGTTGAATATTCCGGCGCGCACGCTGCCGGTGCCTACATCTATGCCTAAAAAGTGTTTTTCCATATTGCCACCTTAGCGGTTCCCTCTCTCAGCTACAAAGGGATTCCTGGCTGTTTATGTGGAAAAAATGGACTTTTTGCATGTCCATGTAAAAAGTCATGCTCTGTTTGGTCTGGATCGGGGAGTGGGCCGGGGCCCGTAAGGTGAACTGGGCGCCGTCCCGGCTGGCGGACACAATGATTTCGTGGCCCAGGGGCTCCACCAGAGTGACCTTGGCCTCGAATTTTTGGAAATTCCGCTGATTGTCCCGGGGCAGCTCCACCAAAATGTGTTCGGGCCTGCTGCCCAGCCACACTTCTGTTTCAGTATAGCCGTCCAAACAGCCTTTACGCTCGTCCGGCACCTTGAAAAGCTGGCCGCCCACCTCGATGCACACCTCATCATCGCGGCTGACCAGGCTGCCCTGGTTGAAGCTCATGGCCGGAGAGCCGATGAAGCCGGCCACAAATTTGTTCCGGGGGGTGTCGTACAGCTCGGTGGGCTTGCCTTCCTGGATGATTTCGCCCTGGTTCATCAGCACAATGCGGTCGGCCAGGGTCATGGCCTCGGTCTGGTCGTGGGTGACATATATGGTGGTGACCGAAAGGCGCTGGTGCAAAAGGGCCAGTTCGGCTCGCATTTGCACCCGCAGCTTGGCGTCCAGGTTGGAAAGCGGCTCGTCAAACAAAAACACTTTGGGGTCGCGCACGATGGCGCGTCCCATGGCCACCCGCTGGCGCTGACCGCCGGAAAGCTCCTTGGGTTTACGGTCCAGGTATTGGTGGATCTGCAGTATGTCGGCCGCTTTTTTGACCCGCCGTTCTATCTCCTTGGGTTCGAATTTCCTGAGCTTTAGGCCGAATGACATATTTTGGGCCACATTCATATGGGGATAGAGGGCGTAATTCTGAAACACCATGGCGATATCGCGGTCGCGGGCCGGGCAATAGGTGACATCGCGGTCGGCGATCATGATACGGCCTTCGGTTACGTCCTCCAGCCCCGCAATCATGCGCAGGGTGGTGGTTTTGCCGCAGCCGGACGGACCGACCAGAACCAAAAATTCCTGATCCTCAATGGATATATTTATGTTCTTGACCGCAGTGACCCGGCCATAGTCTTTTTTGACGTTTTCCAAAATTACATGAGACATTACGGCTCTCTTTTACAATGTGAACAGCATCTGCATCCAGCGGCCCGATGGGCCCGGGCTACTCTTTAACCGCGCCGCTGACCCAACCCTTGATCAGGTATTTGCGCAGCAAAAGGGCTATCAATACAGCGGGGGCCATCACGCTCACCGAACCCGCGGCCACTTGGCTCCAGTTCAGCTCCTGGTAGCGCATCAGGTTGTTGATGGCCACCGGGGCCGTCTTGGCCCACCGCCTGGTAAGCACCATGGCGAACAGGAATTCATTCCAGGACAGCACCCAGATCAAAATCCCCGAGGTCACCAGCCCCTGGCGCACCAGGGGCAGGGCAACTTTCCAGAAGACCACAATGGGGCTGGCCCCGTCTATGCACGCGGCCTCCTCCAGGCTGATGGGAATGGCGTCGAAGAACACTTTCATCATCCAGATGACCATGGGCAGGGCAAAGGACAGGTAGACCATGGACAGACCGAAGCGGCTGTCCATCATGCCCAGTTCGTTGAACATGGTGAAAAACGGCAAGGCCAGGCATATGGGAGGCATCATGCGCATGGTTAGGATCATGAACATGGACTGTTCCTTGAACCGGAAGCTCAGTCTTGAAAAAGCGTAGGCGCAAGGGGCGCCCAAGACCAGCGAGAAGAACACCGTGAGCGCGCTTATGGCCAGGGAGTTGAACAGGTACAGGGCGAATGGCTGCTCGGTGAACACCCTGACGTAATTGCGCACGGTGTAGTCGAAAAACAGATAGCTCGGCGGCAGGGAAAGCGCCGCGGCCTCGGTTTTCAGCGAAGTGACAATGAAAAAGTATATGGGGAGCAGGGAGAAAATCACCAGCGCCAATACAAAAGCGCCGAATGAAATTTTTTTGACCCATTTTATAAAAGCTGTGGAGTCCATTTTTAACCGCCAATCCTAGGAGTGATGTTTCTTCATGAGGTAGTACATGATAGCCACCACAATCAGAGAGAACATGAACATGGCCACACCGAGCGTGGATGAATACCCAATGTTGCTGTAGGTGAAAGCCTGGCGGTAAGTGTAGAAATTGAGGGTTTCAGTGGAAAAGCTGGGGCCTCCCATGGTCATTATGAATATTTTGGGGAACACCTTGAACGCTTCGGTTATGCGGAACAATGTGGCGAATATGATCATGGGGAATATCTGCGGTATGGTGATATAGATGAACTTCTGCCAGCGGTTGGAGCCGTCCACCTCGCCGGCTTCATACAACTCAACCGGCACCGCGGCATAGCTGGCCAGGAAGATGATCAGCACAAACGGGGTCCACTGCCATACATCGCTTATGACCAGACTGAGCAGGGCCAGTTCCTGCTTACCCAGCCAGGAGAACTGCAGGCCGGCCAGTTTGCCCAGGTAGTAGTTAATCAAACCCAGGCTGGGGTGGTACAAAAGCTTCCAAATGACGCCGACCACCACCGGCGCGATGATCATGGGCATGATCAAAAAGCTCTGCACCAGATTCCGGAACCTGAAAACTGTGTTGAGGATTTCCGCCATGACCAGCGCAAGGGCTATCTGCAGGGCCACGGCGCCGAAAACGAACAGGCTGGTAATGAGCAGGGAATGAAAAAACGCCTTGTCCTGAAATAGTTTTACGTAGTTTTGCAGCCCCACGAATTTGATGGCCCAGGGCTTGGTGAGCTGCCAGTTCAGGGTGCTTTGATAGATCAGATCGATCAGCGGGAATATGATGACCATGAACATCACAAGGATGGCGGGCGCCATCAAAAAATAGAGGGTGCGGTTCCTCTGCCTGCTTGTGGTCATGGGTTTTCTGGGGTTAGCCATGCTAAAACACTCTTATTGGGGGGGTGTCCGGGACCAAGGCCCCGGACACCCCTGTGGCGCAAAGCTTATTTGATGTATCCGGCTTCCTTAAGCATCTTTCGCACGTCTTCGTTGACCTGGGTCATGGCTTCTTTGGCGGTGGCGTCATTGGAGATGACTTTCTGCACGGCCGCGCCGATGGCGTCGCCGACTTCCAGCCATTCCGGCATCCACACCGGCCGCTGCTCACCCGCGTAGGTCATGTTCTCCCCCACAGCCTCCGCCCACTTGCCAAAGGAGTATTTCGCCTTGAACTTGGGATCGGCGACCACGGACTTGCGGGGAATGTTGCCATCGCCGATTTTGCAGAGGGCGCGGTCCAGGAATACCTTCTTGGAGGTGAACCACTGAATGAGCAGCCAGGCCGCTTCCTTGTTGGGGGCGTTCTTGGGGATGCTCAGGGCATGGCAATAGATGGTGGGCTTGTGGCCCTTGGGCCCGGCGGGATACACCGCCGCATTCCATTTGCCGACCACCTTGGACTTTTCGGGATTGGCAAAGGTGCCCACACCCCAGGCGCTGGCGCCGATCATCTGCACTAGTTTGCCCTGGGTGAAATCACCGGTCAGGTCGAAGTGGTTGTAGCCGGAGCCGCCGGGAGGGCCGAAGTCCTTGATAAGGTC
The DNA here is from genome assembly GCA_963675675.1 of Desulfarculaceae bacterium. Classification (GTDB taxonomy): domain Bacteria; phylum Desulfobacterota; class Desulfarculia; order Desulfarculales; family Desulfarculaceae; genus Dethiosulfatarculus. The sequence continues at coordinate 2,209,156 of OY776512.1, read as the reverse complement.
GGCGTATTCCTGGGTGGCGGCTATGGCTTCGGGGCTGTTCAGGACCGGGTTCATGTTCTTGTCAAAATAATCTCCGCCATAGGCCTTCAGGAAGGAGCACCAGGTGAATACGTTGATGCCGTTGCCCTGCACCGCCCGCGAGCAATAAATCGGAATGTCGCAGCCTTTATCCTTCAGGGTCTGGCTGATCTGCCGCAGTTCGGCAATGGTTTTGGGGGGCGCTTTGATGCCGTACTTTTTATAGATGTCGGTGCGGTAGAAAAAGATGGTGCTCTCACTGGCAAAGGGGATGGCGTAGACCTTGTCTTTCACCGACATGGCCTGCACAAAGGCCGGCGCGAAATCAGCGTAGTCGTAATCCGGGCTGGTCAGTTTGGGGTTGGCGATAAAATCGTTCAGCGGCAGCACCCATTTGGCCCGGACATAGCGGGCGTTTTTGGCCGGAGAGTTGTGCACCACATCATAGGCCCCTTCGCTCTGCGAAAGCTCCATCTCCAGCTTGGTGTTCATGGTGCGGCGCTGCATCTGCTCGATTGATACCTTGATGCCGGTGCGCTTGGTGAATTCATCCAGGTAGGGTTTGGTGCTGTCCACCGAGGTATGGGTCGGCAGCATCAAATATAAAGTTTTTCCTTGATAGGGTTTGCCTGCGTCCGCCCACCAGTCGGCCTGCGCCGTGGCGGTCAGAGCAAAAAAAGCCAACAAAAAGCACAATGCGGTTTTTCTTATCACGGTCCTCTGCCTCCATGGATTGAGAAATTTAGTAGTGGTGCCCAGCCGGGTAAATTTTCTCTATTACACCAGAATTATTGACGGAAAAATTCTGGTGCTGCTCTGTAGTTCCCGGCTAAGCACAAGTGAAACCACCGTCCATGATAAATTCGCTGCCGGTGGTGAAGGCCGCGCTGTCGCCAGCCAGCATCACCACCGCGGCCACCAGATCCTCTGGCACGCCCATGCGTTTCATCACACTGCGTTCCATCCAGACATCCTTCCAGTCGGAGCGGATACTGCCGGTCATCTCGGTCTGGATATAACCGGGGCTGATGCAGTTGACCCGCACGTTGTAGGGCGCCCATTCCACCGCCAGGCTTTTGGTCAGCTGCACCACACCAGCCTTGGATGCGTTGTAGGAGCACTGCGGCTGGGGAACGTTGACCACGCTGGCGGACATGGAGGCCGTGTTGATGATGGAACCGGCCTTTTGGGCCGCCATGATCCTGGCCTCGGCCTGGGCGCACAGAAACACGCCGGTGAGGTTGATATCCACAACCTGCTGCCACTGCTCGTAGGTCATCTCCAGTGCCGGGACATGGGTCACTACTCCGGCGTTGTTGAGCGCTATGTCCAGGCCGCCCAACTTTTCAGCAATGGTCTGAACGGCGCTATTGATCTGATCGGGCTTGGTAACATCGGCTGTTACCGCCGTAGATGCGACCCCCATCTCTTCGATTTCCTGCGCCACCTTCCCGGCGGTTTCCTGGTTGACATCGATGATAGCCACGCTGGCGCCATACGCGGCCAGCCCCAGGGCTAGAATACGGCCAATGCCTTGGCCGCCGCCGGTCACCAGCGCCTTTTTTCCGGTCAGGTCGAAATGGTTAGCTTGCATAATCACCATTCCTTTCTATTGGTTTGCTCACTACCAAAGCTCGCGTTTGGTTTTCGCGCTCAAATAGGGTTTGAGCCGCTCGACGATCTGGTCCGAAGCGTGAAGCTCTTCTGCCAGAAACTTGAAATAGGCCTCAGACAGCCTGGCCACTGCTTCGTGGGCGGGATCGTAAATATTGCGGGTCTCTGCGGGGTCTTTGCGCAGGTCGAAAAGCAGGGGCTTGTCACCCAAAAGGCCGCCCAAATACAGGGAATAGTCCTTGCTGACCACGCTGGACCAGGCAATGGGCGGGTTTTCCGGGCCGCCGCCTCCGCGCATGAAATTAAGCCCGGCCTTGGACTGCAGGCAGGAGCAGGAGAACACCATCTCGCGCCGGCTCTTTTGGCCGTTGATCATGGGCAGCAGGCTGTGGCCATGCAGGGGATTGGGCCCCTGTTTGCGGCCCAGGGTCAATCCGGGGTGTTCGTCCAGCTCAAAGTCGAGATTGGATTTTCCGGGCAGCTTCTCAGCAGTGCTTATGCCCAGCACATCCAAGATGGTGGGCATTATGTCCACCGGCTGCACAAAGCCCTCTATTCTGGTCCCGGCCTTTTCGCCCTTGGGCAGCTTGATGGCCAGGGGCACGTGGGTCACCTCGTTGAACAGGGGCCAGAATCCGCGGTCGTCGGTGTCCTGGATGTTGGCTTTGCCGCAGCAGTTGTGCTCGCCAAAATAATGGCCGTGGTCCGAGGTGAATATGATCAAGGATTCGTCATAGATGCCGGTGTTTTTCAGCTTGGTGATGAACCCGCCCACCGATTTGCTGGTCAGCTCCACGGCGCCCTTGTAGCGCCCGTGCATGTTGGCCAACTCATCCGCAGTGAAAACATCCGCCTTGCCATAGCTGGAGTTATACATCTGCATGCCCTTGTAATCTTTGGGGCAATACTTGTCGACCAGATACTGGGGCGGGTCCCAGGGCTCGTGGGGATCGAAGAAGTCCAGATGCATGAATAGGTCTTCGCACAGGTAGTTGTCCTCGAGCCACTCCTGGGCCACCTGGCTCAGGCGGGGTGCAAAACGGTGGCTTTCGCGGTTTGGCAGCCAATCGCTGTAGAGCCAGCGTCCCAGGTCCACGATGGACACATCGCCGAAGTAATAGCTGTGGCGCGACTTGTTGTAGGGCACGGTCTTTTTGGGCGGGTTGTTCATCTTGGTCAGGCAGATATCCCGCTCCTGGCCTCTGAGGGTGAAGTTGCCCATATAGCCACGGTCAAAGTTATATTCACGGCGGGTCATATTGCTGGTGTCGGTGATGAGCTGAGTGATGTATCCGTAGTCCTGCAGAATCTCGGCAAGGGTAATGTCGGTGTCGGCAAGCTTCTCCCAGCCCCGGTAATGGAAACCGAACTGGCCGGTCAGAAGGTCGAAACGGTGGGGCAGGGTTGGAAAGCTGCCCACATAACAATTATCAAAGCTGACCGACTCTGCGATGAGCTGGTCAAGCTCCGGGGTGTCTACGCCATGGTTGCCCAGGCATCCCACATGATCGTAACGCAAGGAGTCGTTTACGATGATGAAAACTCGCATTTTATCCTCTTAATTAACGTTAAACATTTGAAAAACAATAAGAACATCCTGCAAAGAGCTGTTCAAATAAACTGGTCAATATGATTTTTGTTCAATTGGAATTACCTCCCGCCATTTCGGCTATCTGTCTGGAAAGCGATATTAATTGAGGTTCCGAAGCATAGTGTTCTTCCACCCAGGCAATGGTCCGCTGCCGGAAACGGTCAATATTGGAGCGTATGAGGTGGCACCCGTCTTTTAACAGCAGGTCCCGGGCCATGGTCCAATCCTCCTGGCACTCCCGGTAATAGCTTTGGCTTATCTCCTCGCTGGCCTGCAGCATGGCATCGCGCAAATCGAATCGAAGTTTGGAATAGGATTTCTGGCTGATGAGCACAATGGTCTGGCTATAGATATGGTCGGTCAGCAATAGAAAGGGCAGTTTTTTATGGAAGGCTTTGCTGCCCACCATCAGTCTGGATTCCTGCAGGGAATTGACCTTTCCCTGGTCATAATATTCATCAAAGCAATGGCTGGGAATGCCGGGAACCTGTTGTGCGCCCAAAACGGCGCAGAATATTTTCATGGTTTCGGTGTCGATGGACAATATTTTCAGTTTTTTAAAATCATCCAACGTGTAACAGGGCCGGTCGGCCATGAGCAGGTGCGGCGGTCTGGGCCAGCTTGGGCCGATTTTCCTGACCCGGTGTTGGTCTATGAGCTGGCTGTTCAGATCCTGATGTTCCGCGCTTTGGGAATAGTGCTGGAGCTGGCTGATGTTTTGATACAAAAAAGGCAGGTTGCAAGCAACCCACCTTCTATCGAACAGCTCCAGGTAGCTTTGATCGCCGCTGAACATGTCCAGTTTGCTCTTTTTGACCATGTTTAGCTGCTGTGGAACCGTGCCCAGAGATGATTTGGGGTGGATTTCTATTATAAGACGGCCCCTGGTCAGCTCCTTGACCCGGTGGGCAAAGCGCAGCTGCACCCGTGATATGGAGTTGTCCAGGGCGTTGACAATGCCCATGTGCAGGGTGACCGAGTTCTGGCTGCTGTGCTGGCTCAGAGGCAGGACATAGCATCCGGAGCATCTTTTGCGGCGAACCAGACCTTCCTCTTCCAGCAGGGACAGAGCCTGTCTGACCGTGGCGCGGCTGACGCCGTAGTTGCTTAGCAGATCCCGCTCGGCTGGCAGCCTCTCGCCAGGAAGGATCTTCCCATCCAGGATTTGTTGCCGCAACTCGCGGTAAATAGTCTGATACAGGAAAGCTTGGCTGGCCGAATCGGAAGTTTTTTTGCTCTTAATCGCCATAATTCTCAATAGCCCTTTCAATAAATTGGACCAATTGATAGGACCAATATTTATAAAATTTAATTTGGTGTCAAGCCTTTTAATTTCATGGCAATGTAACATTGTATTTATATCTAACTAGAATAGCAGCATAAAAGTAAGCGTAATGCAAAGACAATCAAGTAATTGGTCTGCGAAAACGGAATAGATTTTACTACAGCCAGACCAATTCTAAATTACCTATGATTAACGGGTAATTAATGCGTCCGAAAAAAATAAAGGGCGCCGCCCATTTTTTTGCTGATACGGGCCACAAGGCCCGGCGGGCCTGGGCCGGCTGGCGGGCTTAAAGGCTGAAAAACGCTTGATCTGGTCTGGCGGCCGCGGCACAGCGGGCTGAAAATTTAACGCGGGGGAGCCGTGCCATTCCGGGCGGGGCAGAGCAATGCCTCCGTGGGCGGTTTGATCCCTCAGTAATTTCGAGAACCGGTGGGGTGCCTAAACTCACGCCAAAAGGACATACTCATCTATACTGAAATGAGCCATAACCTTTACCGGCGGTTTGGCAGAAACATATCTGATCCTGAAGCATATGGATCATTTTCCACCAACGCTCCCAGTTCGGCGCAAAATGGGCTGGGAGTATCTTTATTGGCTTGATTTATAAATCTAAATCAAGAAATAATGCTGTAAGCTAGGAAGGTATCGCGAACAAAACTCAAGTAATTAGAAAGAAGGAATAGTGCGTTATATAAAGCTGGGAGCACTTTTTGCAGCACTATTGGTATTGCTGTGGGGTTGTGGAAGTAAGTCTAGTTCCAGTGTAAGAACAGAACCACCTAAGCCCAAACCTAAGCCAAGATATTATAGCGACCTTGGCAATGCATTAGGCTCGGTTATGTCACCAACACTCCAGGGAATGAGTGAAGGGATAGAACAAGCTGAAGAAGAAAAGAAATACCCAGGGCGCATTACAGATGTTGAAATACTTGAATACGGTTTGTTTACTGGCGACAAAATAAAATTACATACTAATTCATTTAGTATGAAAAATCGCAGGTTAGTTAAAACCACAACAAACATACCTGCCAGAAAGAATACAATTTTTGGAATCAGATATAAGATTAAAGGCTATCCAGATAATGCAAAGGTCAGGATAGATGTGATGATTAACCACCCACTCATGCACCCGCCCAAAGGGCATGCTTATAACTTAACCCAAAACAGGAAAATTGTAAAAAGAATTGGAAGCACAAACACATGGCTCTTTATGTTTGGATATGATTGGGAGCGGGTGCCAGGTAAATACAGATTCCGGATTGGTTATAGACATACCGTCATGGCCGAGAAAACATTTTATGTGCATAAGCCCGTCAAAAAATAACAAATATCCGTTATGACGTCAAGCTATGAAGGCTGGTGATATGGCTTAATCTTTTCAGGGTGATCCACAAGAATAGATCACCTAACTCTATAAAACTAATTAGATTATTCGCTAACTAATAACACCATTGTGTCTTCAATCAGACGAGTAATAGGATATCATACGAGCCGAGATTGAACATAAAAGGGGGGGCGGTAAATATCTCACCGCCCCCGCAAAAAAGGCCTGGACGTTGGAAAAGTGCGGGGCGTAATGCGTGAATCTTTTTAAGGCTGCTTTAACCAACCTTCTCACATAAAAATTATGCGTTTTTGGAATTAAGATCATTTACCAAAGAGATGAGCGCCGCCATAATTTTGGTTTCCTCGCGGTAATCCTCAAGTATGATGTTTTCATTTGGCGCATGGGATTTTGAATGGGCGTTACCCGCTCCCGATGACAATATGGGCATGTCGGTCCATCGGGAGAAAAGGTCTCGGGGACCTGTCCCGGGTGAAGTGGTGAATACCCTTAGCGGCTTGTCTGTCGCCAGACCGACAGCTTTTTTCATGATGGCCAGGTATGGGGTGGAAACCGGGGTTTTGGATGCCCAGACCGCCCCCTTGCCATTGGGCGACGATATTTCAACATCCATAAATCCGTGTTTATCAAGATGCTTTCTTACCTGGGTTCTGATTTTGTCGGGGTCCTGCCCAAGAACCATCCGCATATCGACCCGCGCCATTGCCTTTTTGGGAAGCACGGTTTTACTGCCCATTCCAACATAACCGCTTATAAAACCGGAGATGTTAAAGGTTGGTTCGGTAAAGAGCCTTCGATTGACCTCGTATCCGGTAATACCGTTGATGAGGCTGTCCCGGCCGCTGCGTGTTTTGAGCTCTTCTTCAACCGACGGCGTTTGCTTAAGTGCGGCAAGTTCTTCCGAATCAATTTCTTCTACACCATCGTAAAAACCATCGATGAGAATATGGTCTTTTTCATCTTTGAAGGTAGACAAGGCAGTGATAAGCCGCCAAGCCGCGTTGGGGATCACAGGAGCGAAACCTGAATGGAAATCAACTTTGGAGGTTTCCACCGTAAATTCCAGAGGCAGAATTCCCTTGTTGCCGAGACGCACTTCCGGGTACCCGTTAAGGTCGCGGTAAGAATTCTCCCATATGCATAGGTCCGCGTTCAGCTCGCTGTGATGATCATCAATGCACTCCCTCAAGCCCGTGCTGCCGCTTTCCTCATCACCCTCAACCAGGAATGCCACCGTTGCCGGCAAGCTATGGTTGGTTTTCAAAAAGGCCTCGAGCGCATGGATTCTGGAGTACAATGACCCCTTATTATCCGCAGTGCCGCGGCCATACATGCGGCCGTCGTCCAACTCGGCGCCGAAAGGTTCGTAATTCCATTCTTCCAGGGGCTCGGGAGGCTGGACATCATAGTGATTATAAAAGAGCAGGGTCTTGTCCCCGGCGCCCTTCATTCTGGCGAAAATGACAGGGGCCCTGCTGGTTTCCCATACTTGGGTTTCCATGCCGAGTGATTCGAACTTGTTGACAACGATGCCGGCGCACTCCCGGAGGCCTATATTTTGCGCCGAAATGCTCGGTTGGCGGACAAGGGTTCTGAGTTCTTCGATAAACCCGTCAAAATGCTGGTCTATGTAGGCAAATGTATTTTGCATAATGGATCTCCGTTAATTTAGCAGCCTGGTTTGGGGCGGGGGAATTCTCCCGATACAATCATTTGCCGCCCTAACGGGTGCGGACTCCGTTTCCGGGCTCCACTTCGCCGGAAACCGGGCGCTTGTTCAGAATCGCATAAACTAAATTCACAAGTGAGGTATCCACTCTCAAGCTGTCGTATGTTGGTGAGCCGTAAAACCGCGCCGCACCTAAACTTGATATACAATACACGGCAAGCCGCAGGCAGCGCCCCGCAAAAAGGGTTTAGGCTTCCATTGGCGTGCCCAAAAAGCTTATGAGCATAACCGACCGCCGGTTCGGATGATTCGCCAGATTACACCTCCTCGTCCAACTCAGGATGTTTAAGTTTTTGATAATATGAATCAATTTGATAGATGGGAACCAAGGGGTTGTGTCCGGTCACGCGGTCCTTTGCGGCCAACACCGTGCAGGGGGCGTTGGCGTATTTGAAAAACAGTGAGTCGTGCCCCACGCACAGGCCCAGCAGGATGTTGAGCTGGGTCCCGGCTTCGTTGAGCAGCTCGGCCTGGTAAATCGGGTTGCACATGGATTCCGGGCCGCCGGACCTGATCTTCTCGTGGTCCTTCAGCCCTAAAAAGGTCTTGTCGGTGCGCCCGGATTTGCATATGGCGCTGACCAGATCAAAGCCCCGCTTGGTGATCAGCTTGTGCACCACTTCGGCCTCGCTGCGAAGGCCGGCGCAAAACGCCAGGCCGAGCTTGTTGTATTCCATGCGGTTTGCGAATTTGATTAGTTCTTCCATGCGGTCTTTTCGCGGCGGGATTTCGTAAGTGCTATGACCTTGGTTGCCATAGCAGGCCGCGCCAGGCAGGCTGGCCGCTCTGGTAAAGGCCAGCACCTCGGGGTCTGCATAAGCTTCATTGGCCCGCTGCAAGACCTGCGTAGCCTCCAGGGTGGGGCATCCCTCGATCCCGGTGCCGTCGGCGTACTTGCAGGCTCGCTTGGCCACCAGCAGACGGCAAGCCGCGCAATTGGGATATTTGCCAGTCATTTCATTACCCATATGGTCACCTCAATTCTTCCCTGAGGGCATAGATTGGTGAAAGGGGATTGTGCCCGGTTGTCTTGTCCTTTGCTGCCAATACCGTACAGGGGGCATTGGAGTGTTTGACAAACAGCGCGTCATGCCCCACGCAAAGGCCCAGCAGAATGTTAAACTGGGTTCCGGCTTCATTGAGCAGCTCGGCCTGGTAGATCGGGTTGCACAGGGCGTCCGTGCAGCCGGGATCGGTCTTCTCTTTATCATTCAGCGCCAGAATGGATTTTGGGGTGCGGCCGGATTTGCATACAACGCTGATCAGCTCAAATTCCCGCATGGTGAGCAGTCTGTGTACCACCGCGGCCTCGCTGCGCATGGCGATGCAAAAGGACAGGCCCAGCTTGGTGTAGCCCATGCGGCGGGAGAACTGGATTATTTCCTCGATGCGGGTCTTGGACGGCTGGATGACGTAAGGGCTTTGCCCCCGATTGGCATAGCAGGCCGCCTCCTGCAGGCTGGCCGCTTTGGCGAAGGCTAAGATCTCGGGGTCCTCATAGGCCTTGTTGGCTTTCTGCAAAACGTACTCAGCCTCCAGAGTGGGGCATCCCTCTATCCCTATGCCGTCGGCATTTTTGCAGGCCTGCTTGGTCACCGGAAGCCGGCAAGCCGCGCAGTTTGGATGAACTTCACTTGATTCACTGGCCATTCCGTTACCTCACTTTTTTCTTCAAAGAAAAAAACAATCATCATGCATAGTTAAGTTGCCAATTACAGTTTGGAAACACAAAGGATCGGCAAAGCCGACTGCCGAAATTCAGCCTTTACTTGATTTTCCTTTGCGGCTTAATGTTCATCCGTTTCGGCACTTTCGCCAACCCGTTCCTGCTGCCGTTCGTCCGCAAAGCGGACCAGGGCCAAATATCGATAGATTGCATGCACAAATTTTCCATAAGGAAGGGTGATGAAAAAACCGAGCACCAACCCCAAATGCAATATCAGCAGACTTCCCATGAGCGGGGTTTCACGCAATGCCAGTAGGAGAAGCCCGCTAAGACTGGTAAGGGACAACAAGGCTGCGAATACCAGGTCCATGCCCAAAGCTTCGGATATGGCCGGGGTCCGGTCCATGACCCTTTTGAGCCATATGAGGCCGCCTGTGCCTATCAGAAGGGACACTCCACCCAAGACGCCGCACAAAACCGGCAGACTCCAGAAGGGGTATGGAGCAGACAGGTCCAAAACATGGTCGTAGAAAAAGGCTATTACGGTGGCGATGAAGCAGAGCCCGAATCCATAGAACACCGTGTGATGAAAATAGCGCCGCACCATGCTGAAGCGGTCATCAGGGTAATTGCAGCCTTGTCCTCCACCATCCAGATACTTGAGCCGCAGTACATCCCACAGTGCCATGGCATGGGCGCGCGGGTTTTTAATGGCCTTGAGAGCCGCTTCGGGCCAACCGCCCATCAGGCGCCAAAGCCTGCCGGCGCCCTTTGCAATGCTGAACAAAACCAGCAGAGCCGCAGCCGAGAAGGGCAGCACCATGGCCCAGTAGGGTATCACTTGGTAGAAGGCCCCAGGACCGCCATGGGCCGTTAACACGCTTGCTCCTTCTTGAAAAATGCAGGTGAGAACCGCCACCAAAGCGATGCAGGCCAGGGTGGTCCAGGTTACGGCCCTGCCGTTGCGTTTAAAAAGCCCGCCCAACGGATTCGGCCAAGCGGCTTCCCGGTAGGTGGCTAAACGCAGCCGGGCCATGGTTCTGGGGAAGTTGAGATCAAACTCATGGGGCGGAGAGTATTGGCAGGCGTAATAACAGTCCCGGCAGTTGTGGCAAAGATTGGCCAAATATTTAAGCTCGCCGTCCGTGAAGGTGCGCCGCATCTCCATGGCCGGGAATACCGCGCAAAATCCCTCGCAATAGCGGCAGGCGTTGCAGATGCGCATCACGCGCTGGGCTTCTTCCAGGATCTCAGCTTGCATGATGGCCCGCCTCCCTGCCGGCGATGCGGCCCCATACGGTGCCGATGGTCATGCCGAAACCGGCCATATAGCCCTTGCCCAGTATGTTGCCCGACATGATTTCTCCGGCGGCATAGACGTTTTGGAATGGGTCGCCTTCCTGCCGCAGCACCCGGGCCTTTGGGTCCACCTTGACCCCGTGATAGGTGAAGGTGATGCCCGGCCTCAGTGGATAGCCATAATAGGGTGGGGTGTCCAAGGGTCGGGCCCAGTGGCTTTTTACCGGCTCCAGTCCTTGGGTGGTGCAGTCGTCAAGTTCGCCGGGGTTGAAAGCGCCCGGCCGCGCCGCCTGGTTGAAATCTCCCACGGTCTGCTTGAGCGCAGCCGGGTCCAGCCCCAGCTTTTGCGCCAGTTCCTCCAGGGAATCAGCCTCGACCGGTGGAAACACCGAGGGCATGAAAAGATCAATGGATTTGGCATCGATGATCGAATAGGCTATCTGGCCTGGCTGCTTGGCCACCAGGCGGCCCCAAATGGCATAGCGCTTGGGCCAAAAATCCTCGCCCTCATCATAAAAGCGCCGAGCCTGCTGGTTGACCACGATGCCAAAGGATACGCAATCCACCCGGGTCACGATTCCGCCGTCAAACTTGGGCGCGCGGGCATCAATGGCAACCGCGTGGCACTGTTTGGGATCTCCCACCGGCATGGCCCCATGCTGTAAAAGTTCGCGCAGAACCTCGCCGGTATCGTAGGGGGTGCCCCGGATAATGAAGTTATCCGCCACATCCCCCCAGTGCTGCTTCAGCCATTCCAGGTTGGCCTGGAAGCCGCCCGAAGCCACCACCAGGCTTTTGGCTTTCACCTTGTGCATCAGGTTGTTCAGCCTGAAACGGGCCGCCTCGAATGCTCCATCCCGGATTACCAGTTTTTCCACCTTGGCCCCGTAAAGCACTTCCACGCCCAGTTTCTGGATCGTGGCGTAATAGGCGTTCATCAAAGCTTTTCCGCCCCCCAAGAAAAAGGCATTGGTGCGCGAAAGATGCAGGGTGCCCCGCATGGAGGGCTGAAACTGCACTCCATGGGCGTTCATCCAGGCATCTATGTTGTCTGATTGCCGGATGGTGAAGCGGGCCATCTCTTCATCGGTCCGCCCCCCGGTGACCTGCAAAAGGTCCTTGAAAAACTCATCCTCATCATAGGGGCCGGTGAGGTAGGAGTTGGCTTTTTGGTGCATACAGCGGATATTGCGGGTGTGCCGGCTGTTGCCGCCCCTGAATTCCTTTGGCGACGCTTCCAATACCAGTACCGATGCCCCTGTTTCGCGGGCTGAAATGGCGGCGCACAGGGCAGCGTTACCGCCGCCTGCCACCAGCACATCGAACTGGGGCAGGTCCTCTCCCATGAGCTGTCTGGTGTTGAGCACAGTCAATTTGGGTTCTCTTCCTGTCTGTGAATGTGAGTTGCTATTATCTTTACAAAAACAGCAAATGACTCCATTGCTGAAATCATGAGCGGGTAAGGTCTGCAATCAAGGATTGGGTAAGTTTTGTGATATTATCCATTTCCTCGATTCGCCATATTGATTCCACTATTTCTTCACAGGACTGACAACTAATTAAATTTTTTGCACAATCTTTAAACTTGGACAGCAAGTCGGCTTTGGATGAAATACTTGGAAATCCTTCGCATACTCTCGTCAAAACATCACCGGCATAGGTTTTGATTTGTATTCGTGCGGCCCATTCCGGAAGTTGACCGGACGTTTCCACCAAAATGCGCGGGAGCAATTTGCTGACACCCGGCTGCCGAACCATTTCATCGCTGAACAGATCCAATGTGACGCTTTGGTTCAAAACCGCCGCGGCGATGCAGTATTCAAGGCTGAATTTTGCCTCTATGCCTGTTTTGGGCCGTGGGTGCAGCAGGATATGTTTCTTTCGTGGATTTACGGCACAGGTGATCTCAAGTATCTCTTCAGGTTTTAAGGGATTGTCTTTGATAAGCCCTAAGAGCGCTTCCAGCGAAGAATGGATGCTGCCGCAACACGGGAATTTTTTCTGTTTGATGCCCGGATAATCAAATTCCCAGGGATTGCCCAAGGATTGATGCAGTTGGCTTAGATCATAAGCATCCCGTCCGCAAAAAAGATTGCAGAAGCCCGCATCGCCTTCCAATGAATCCGAAGCAGATTCCCAGCCGTCCGAAGCCAGGACCGCGGCGGTCACACCGTTTTGGGCCGCTTGACCTATATGAAGCGGTTTGGTGGTGGTCCCGCAATTTTGTTTAAGGCCGCATGCAAATGAAGCCGCTATTCCCAGGGCCATTTGGAGCTGAAATTGATCAAGATGCAACAATTTGCCTGCGGCCGCAGCCGCGCCCAGGGTTCCCAGCACCGCGGTCGGATGCCACCCGCTGTCATACAATTTCCCGATCAGGGTGCTGCCGAGTTTGGTCTCAATTTCCACCCCAAGAAGATAGGCCAGCAACACATCCCGGCCTGAAGCATGCATCATTTCGCCGACCGCCAGTGCGGCGGGCCAGACGGGTGCTGTGGGATGCCCCCCCATGCTTTCATTCAAATCATCGTAATCAAGCGCATGGGCAAGCGCGCCGTTGGCAAAGGCCGCCAAAGGAGCGCTGGTTTTCAAACCGGTTCCCAGAACTGTTGCGGTGGGATGTCCTCCATTCCGGCCCACCAAGGATACGAGTTTATCCCCAAGCAGGGCGTATCCCCCCAAGCTGACGGCGGTAATATCGATAACGGCCTGCTTGGCTTGCTCAATCACAGTATCTGGTAGCCTGTCCAGACCGGTGGAATGGATAAATCCTGCTAATAGGTCAGAGATCATCGTATCAAATGGGCTTTCGGTTAGGCCGTTCAAACTCCTGCAGGGGGACACATTTCAACTAACATTTCCACAGCACAAAACCAGCACCGTCAGCTATGTTGATCGATTATGGTGTCAATCAGGCGAATCGCCTGCAGCAGGTGATAATTGATTTTATTAACCGCCCTGATCAGACCTGTTTTTAAAAACTTGAAATCATCGGATTCCGGGCTCATTTTTTTTAGATCCAGGCTGCGCGTAAGATCCGGAAGAAAGCGTGTGCCCAGCGCGGCCTGGTGGATAAAAGGCGACACCGAGGTATACAAAACCGGATTCAGGGCTCGGGCAAGCTTCAGGAAGTTTAGGTTCATTTTGTGGCTTGTGTCGTTGCTTAAGCTCTTGGCAATTTCATTGAGCGTTTCCGCTTTTCCCTTGAGCTTTTCAGCGTTGGCAAGGACAGAGTCAAGCGGGATGAATGAACCGGCTTCTTCTTGGTATTCCCTTAGCGCGTCGAGATAATCTTGGGCCAGCATGCTGAAATTAAAAGGCAAAATTTCGGCGGCCGCCAGACGGAGGATAATGGAAAGATAGAGGCGGGTGTCTCCCGCCAGAACCTCGGCATCGGTTTTGTCCACGGTGTCATCCACTGAATGCCACCACCAGGCTCCACCCGATCCCCCAACTTCATGGCGGCGGTCTGGATGATCCGGGGCCAACATGCTGTATACCCCTAGTGAACTGAGGCCGATCCCCCAGAAAGACTGATCGCCGGCGCGGCTGGGCCTGGTCGGATTTACATAACGCCCGGCCCTGCGGCCAATAGCCAATTGAGCTTCAGGGCTTGTCACGGTTGACCACCGGGTAAGCTCTGCGACGCAGCTTTCATTGAATTCAGCCAGTTCCGCCATCTGATGCCGGGGCACGTATACCGTTGCCCCCCTGACCCCTGGAGAATCGACATTGAAATAGGCTATCGCGTTGTCATACAAATCCTGCCAGAAAGTATCGGCATACCATGTTGAGCCGGAATAGCGTCCGTTGGAATGCCCTGGCCACCAGGCGATGCGCACTCCGTATTTTAATTGGCCTTCGTATTTTTTTAATATCTTGGCCAATTCGATCAGACAGCTGTTGCCGGTCACATTGTCGGTGGCGCCGTCAAACCAGGAGCAATAGTGGCCGCCCACCAGAACGAATTGGGGATGCCGGCCTTTGATTTCGGTAACCGGCATGCTGAGCTTCATCCACCCCTCGCGGTTTTGGGTGGTAATGGTCCCCATGACGGTTCCCGCCTTAACCATGTCGCGCAGGCGCGCGCCATCGTCTCCGCTGATTGAGACCACCGGGATGCGGGGCAGCAGCCCTTTTTCTTCATAAGAAGGCGTGCCCCACACCGGGCTTACGATCATTTTGTAGCGCACCTGTTTGGTCGACATGGCCACCATGGCGGCGGCCTGGTGCTTGACAGCGTGTAAAACCAGTTCGGGATTGGGCAGTTTGTGCACCAGCACGATTTTTCCGGCTACATTTTTTCCGGCATAATCGGTTTCTTTGCCCTCTGCCACATCCACCATTTCGGCGCTGAAGCCCTGCGTGGGCGTGCTGACCCCAAAGGACACCCCCACCCCCTCCACATGCACGGCATCAGGAAAATAAGTGGAAAATTGAGCGCTTATGGGATGGGAGATATAGGATTCAAATTCATGGACTTCAGAATCGACTCCCGCTTCCGCCAGCCGGTCGACTATATATTGGCATGCCAAGGTTTCTTGGGGAGACCCGGCCAGTTTCTCACCCAGGGAGCAAAGATAGTCTATGTGAGATTTGAGGTTTTCCTGCGAAACCAAGTCGCGGGCGCTTTGTTCAAATCGGTTTATATCATTCATTGATTGATCCTTTTTTGCAGGTCGGCGCCTGCTGCTCAGCCAATGGTTTTTTGTAAAAGATTAAGCACATTGAGCCCCATAATCTTTTTGATGTCATCATCACTGTATCCGCGTTTGACCAATGCGCGGGTCACATTGGGCACATGGGACGGGTTTTCCAAATATTCAACATGAGTGGCCCTGTCTTCCACGCTGTGGGTTTGAAAACCCATGGCTTTGGCAGCGGCGTCATGCATAGCCACATGATCGCCAAACATAGTGTCCGATCCCAATGCGACATGCTCCACGCCGACCAGGTTGGCTATGTAATCAACATGATCGATGATGTCGAAGACCGATTGTTCCTTTTTAAGCGCAATCGTGTTTGGCACGGCTTCAACCCCTATCACACCGCCGTTTTTGGCAAGCAGTTTAATGTTTTCGTCGGGCATGCCCCTGGGGGTGTTGTGTATGCTTCTGGCGAAGGTATGGCTGGAGCAGCATGGAGCCTCGGACGCCTCTATGCCCTCTTTGGTGGACCGGTCTGAGCTATGAGCAAAATCGATCAGAATACCCAAACGGTTCAAGCGTTCGACAACCTTATATCCGAACCTGCTTAAGCCACCGTCACCATTTTCAGCGGCGCCGTCGGCCACGGCGGTTCTGCTGCTGTAGGAAAGGCCAAGCCCGCGAATGCCCAGCCCGTATAAGACATCCAGTTTGTCAATATCATTACCGATCATTTCGGTGTTTTCCACCATTGCAAACACCGCGCAGATTCCCTTTTCCTTGGCTTGGTAAATATCGTTCACCGAAAAACCGCGCCTTACAACATCTCCGTGATGGTCCATATTTCCCTGGCGCATGCCCATATCCCAGACAATATCATCAAACTGCCAGGGCCGGGGACACGACCGCCTTGCTGCGGAACCTCCATAGCCCTGAAAACAGGCTGTCAACCCGGATTGTTTTAAACCCTTATACCCGTTGGCGATTCGGCTGTGCCGCGCATAGGCTTCATAATCATCTAAATTTTTCGGCAATATAGTCAGGTGATTATGAAAATCAACAATGATGCTTTCCTGGTGCAGCTTAATGGCGCGGGCTTCCTGCTCTTCATTAAGTTTCAAAACGGGTGATCCAAATATATCTTCTTCTTTGGCCAGCGGAACCGGAATCAGATTTTCTTGTTTTAAATAATCATAGTACATAGCTAATGCCTTTCACCAAATCAGTGTCAGCAGTTAATATATAATCAGAATAGTAAAAAACTGAAACAACTTTATCTTCATGAGTTATAGACACACGTGCGGAAGTTTTCATCGTCCTTGTATTTATTAATCACCACGGGGCAGGCCACGTAATGACCTTCACTTACAGCTACGGTTTCCGGTTCATTGAGCTTGCATGAATCCTCGGCGATGGGACAGCGTGGATGAAAACGGCATCCTTTTGGAGGGGAGATAACCGATGGAGATTCGCCTTCAACCACGAATATCTCCTCTTTGGCGGCCTTTACCGGGTCAAGTTCCAAAACCGAATTAAGCAGGCCGATTGTATAAGGATGATAGGCATTCTGGAAGATCCGCTCAGCATTCCCGTCCTCAAGCAATTTTCCGTTGTACATTACCGTCATTCGAGTCCCATATGTTTTTAAAAATGGAAGCTCATGGCTGATAACCATGAGGGTCAGGTCCGATTCGGTTTGCAGTTTTTTTAACAGATCCAGTATCTGCACCTTGGTTGTCACATCCAGGGCGGAAGTGGGTTCATCCAAAATAATGAGCTTTGGCTTCAGGGCAATTGATCTTGCAATAGAAATGCGCTGCCGCTGGCCGCCGCTCAATTCATGGGGGTATTTATCCAAAAAAACTTCAGGCGGCGACAAATCAACTTTTTCGAGCAAGCTGCCCAGCATATGGTCATCGAATTTTTCACCATGCACCCTAAACGGTTTTGATAGAGAAGAGCGTACTTTCTTTTTTGGATTTAAACTCAGATATGGATTTTGAAAAACCATCTGAACTTTTCGATAAAATTCTTTATTTCTCGAAGTGTTATTGTCGTTATCGGAAACTATGGATTCACCCCATTTAATAGAGCCGCTGTCAGGTTGTTCCAGGCCGATAATAAGGCGGGCCAACGTGGATTTGCCAGAACCGGATTCACCCACGATAGCATGGATAGATCCAGCTTGTACGGTTAATGAAGCGCCATCGACAGCCTTTACAAAATCTTTTTTTATTAGGCCTCTCTTAATTGGATAGTATCTTCTCAAATTGGACAGAGTCAGGATAGGTTTTTCAGATTTGCTCATGTTTAACCCTCCTGTCCAAGCCAGCAAAGAACTTTTTTTCCCCCGCCAAGCTCAATGTATGGAGGCGCCTTTTCCTGGCAAATAGGCAGTGATTGTCCACATCGCGGAAAGAATTTGCACAGGGATTGATTGGCAGGTAAATCTTCACCATTATTGATTGGGATTTCGATGTTTATGCCATGAAGCTGTTTTACCGCGTTTAGCAACATAATCGAGTAGGGGTGTTTTGGGTGTTGGTAAAGACCGTTCACACTGTCTTCTTCAACAATATAGCCGGCGTACATGACGTATATTTTATCCGCGCAGTTTGTAACAAGACTCAAGTCATGCGTAATTACCAGGATCGACAAGTCAAGGGTGCTTTGAAGATGTTTCAAAAGTTTGATAATTTGAGCCTGAATGGTCAAATCAAGCGCAGATGTCAGTTCGTCCGCTATCACAAGGGAGGGTTTGGACGACAAAGCCATGGCGATAACCACCCTCTGAGCCATGCCTCCGCTCAATTGGTGCGGGTAGCGCTTAAGAATTGATTTCGGATCAGGTATTTTTACAAGAGACAACAAATCAACAGCTTTATTTTCAATTGATTTCCGGTCCAATTCAGGTTGGTGGGTCTTGAT
Organism: Desulfarculaceae bacterium; assembly: GCA_963675675.1. Lineage (GTDB taxonomy): Bacteria > Desulfobacterota > Desulfarculia > Desulfarculales > Desulfarculaceae > Dethiosulfatarculus. Next base: position 2,191,032 of record OY776512.1, on the reverse strand, counting down.
ACACTCTTTCAACTGATCGCCGATTTTCAAAACCGGATTGATAAAGGTATGGGGATCTTGAAACACCATTGAAATTTCCTTGCCCCGAACCTTCCTGACCTGATCTTCGTCTAATTTGATAAGATCCCTTCCTTTATAGTCGATTGTGCCGTTGGTTAATGCTGCGCTGTCTGGAAGAATCTGCAAAATCGCATTTGCTATGGTGGATTTTCCAGAGCCGCTTTCACCGATCAGCGCTGCACATTCCCGGTGGCTTATACTTAAAGATACATTATTAACAGCAACCAGTTGAAATCCTGAAACCTGGTAAATGATTTTTAATTTTTGAATATCAAGTATTGAATTAGCCGGCATCGTTAATTCTCTTTTTCATTCTCGGGTTCAAGATGTCATTCAATCTGTCAGCTAGAAGGTTTATGCATATGAGCAAAATGACGCAAACCAGGCATGGGAATATCAAGGCCCACCAACCACCAGCGAAAACGGCCTGCCGTCCGATTGAAATCAGGCGGCCCCAACTGGCGACGGCTGGATCACCCAAACCAAGAAAGCTGATCGCGACTTCATCAATGATGGAATGCGAAAATAAAAGCGCCATGGTTGGGATGACTGCCGGCAGGATGTTAGGGAATATTTCTGTAAACATGATGTTCCATGGGTTGGTTCCCAGGACTTTACTGGACAGGATAAATTCCCGGTTTTTGAATGCCAATGTTTCAGCACGCATAATCCTGGCTAAAGTGGGCCAGGACAAAAAGCCTATAATTAATATGATATTGGTAATATTCGAGCCAAAGAGAGTCGCGAAAACAACAATGAGCACAAATCTTGGTACAGACATGGTTAGATCAGTTATACGCATTAATAACTGATCTACTCTGCCGCCGAAGTACCCGGCCACCATACCGGTAATGGCCACTATGAATGACAACAGCGTACAGGTAGTCCCCACCATAAAAGCAACGGATGAGCCGTGCAATACCCAAGCCAAGACATCCCGGCCAAGTTGATCAGCACCGAAGGGATGTTTGGCGGATGGAGGCGCCAAACCGTCTGCATAACCACTCTGCATCGGTTCATATTGCGAAACAATACCCGGGAAAGCGCCGAAAATAAATATTACTATAAGTATCAATAATGGTATAAGCACTGGTAAAGTGACAACTTTAGTAAATTTCATAATGATCGAACTCTCATACTATTTCAAGGTTACCCGCGGATCGATAGTGGTATAGAATATATCTACCAGTAGATTGGTTAAGCCGACCCAAATGGCTGAAAAAAACAGCAATCCCATCAACAAAGGATAATCCCTGTAGGCAACCGACTCAACAACGAGATTTCCAATGCCATACCAAGAAAAAACGGTCTCTGTGAGGATAACCCCGCCCAGCATGTATCCGACATGAACTCCTGCAAGAGTCACGATAGCGAGTATGGAATTTCTGAATGCATGTTTGAAAATAATGCGTACGCGCGATATTCCGCGAGCGGTCGCCGCACGTACGTAGTCCGATAGAAGAGCTTCGATCATGGTATTGCGAATTACACGCGTATAACCTACCATCCATATCAATGAAAGACTAAATGCCGGCAAAATCAAGTGTTTTGATATATCGATAAATTCCGTCAAAAAGGTCTCATGTTCCACACCTACTGTGAAAACACCCCCCAATGGCAACCATTTAAGCTGAACGGCAAATAAGAACAAGATCAGCAGGCCGATGATAAAGGCAGGTATGGAGTTAAAAGAGGCGGCAAATCCCGCTATGGCATAATCTATATTTGTGTTTCGTTTCAGCGCTCCGATCATTCCCAGCAAAAGTCCCATGGGCACCGCTAGCAAAAAACCAGAGAATGAAAGTAACAGCGTATATGGCAACCGTTCAAGTATAAGTGTCAGAACTGGTCGTTCAAATGAAATCGAATAACCCCAATTGCCGGTTAGAATACCTTTTAAATAATTGACTAACTGTTCAAATAAAGGTTTATCTAATCCATATTCTTTTTTAACCATTTCAAGGTATTCCGGGGTTGCTCCATCTCCGGCGAACATTGCCGCAGGATCTCCAGGTGCAAGCTTAAGTAAAATGAAACCAAAGACAACTACCAGGATAACTAAAACTGGTATTTGTATAAGCCTTTTAGATAGATAATACACGTGGCGAATCCTTACGAATGAAATATGCTCACTATGGATTTCGTAATCAGGATTAACAGCCTTGGCGAAACACAGACAGTCAAGCTTGATAATTTATATGATTTTAATCTTATCTGTGAATCGCCGAGGAGTTCTTTAGTTATTAAATATGGTCTATTTCTTTATATATAAGTTTTCATACGATTCACACTGTACCCAGTTGCGCGATGGCACAAAGGCATTGCCAACCCTGCTGGACCAAACATACATCCATGAAATATCAAAAAGGCCGGTTTGTTGTATGTCTTTAGTTATCTGAGTTTCCACGTTGAAAAGGGCCTTAATCCGATCTTCTTCCGAGGTTGCGTTGAATGCCCATTCATCATACCAATGGTCAGTTTCTTTGCTGCTGTATTGAGAAACATTTACCATTGATTTCCCTGGCATAATCCAGCGGGAATGGTGTCCCTGGTATGTATAGACCGGTAAAATCCATCTTTTCTCAAGCGATAAATCAAACTTGTATTGTGCATTCAATTGCACGATGGTGCTGAAGTCCGCCCTTTTAAGTTCAACCCCTATGCCAACCTTTTTCAGGTAATCAACAAGCATATCAGCTGTTTTTTCCTCTTCCGCTTCACCACCCCTGGTTGTGAGCTTCAAATTGAAGCGCATTCCGTCGGCTTTTTTGGGATAGCCGGCTTGGTCCAAAAGCGTTTCGGATTTCGCGGGGTCATAGGCGTAGGTGACCAGGTTTGGGTTTTCCGGCATGAATTCCGGGGCGAAAAGGCGGTAGCTCGGGCGACACAAGCCGGATGTGGCCTTATTGGCAATATCCTTTATATCGATGGCGTGGCTAATTGCTTGGCGAACCTTGAGATTGGATAGGATCGGATGTTTATGGTTATAGGTAATGAATAATTTATAGTTGGGCTTATAGTCGATAATTACATTCAGTTTGGGATTTTTTTGCATGTTTTTATAGGCTTCATAGGGTAAACCACGGAAAACAAAATCCACTTCACCAGTCGTTAATGAGGCGATCATCATCGAAGGTTCTTTAATGAATTTGACAATAATTTTGTCCAGATAAGGTTTGCCTTTCTTCCAATAGGAATTGTTTCGAACCATAACGATATGGCTGCCGCGAACCCATTTGCTGAACTTGAAGGGGCCGGTGCCTATCGGAGCCCGCCTGAATTTGCTTTTGTTGAAATTAGCATTTTCGAGAAGATGCTTAGGATAGATAACCCAGTCAGCAGAGGCGAACCGCGTCAGCTGGATACCCGGAGCCCAGGTGCCTGGTTTAACTACTATATCAGTATCATTAAGAATTTTAACCTTGGTGCCTTTTAAGTATAAACCGCGGTTGTCATAAGTGGGGAGTTGTTTCTCAAGACTGAACTTGACATCTTCAACCGTAAGAGGTTTGCCGTCATGCCACTTAACATTTTTACGAATTGAAAAAAGATATTGTTTATTGGCATAATCTACCTTGTAAGAGGATGCCAACCCGGGAACAATATTCATTTTTTCATCGGTTTCCAGCAGTGAATTGAAAATGTTGCCCGCATAAAGGCCCACTGCCCAAGAAGCGTGGCACGAGTCAAGCCCTTTGGGCTCCGTTACCATCGCCACTCGTAATGTGCCTCCCTTGGCGGGTTGTGCGGCGATTCCCGCTGATGCTGTCAACAGAACAAGCATGGTAATGCAAATGATTGCCAAGCAATTTTTGCTTAATCCGCTCATGGCCAACTCCTTTTTGATTTAGGTCCAGATAAGCTAAATATCTCTAACCAAATGGCGATAACACCTTTCAGTGGCATCCAACGCTGTGAAATAACGACAAAAACAACTAGATACGCGTAAATTTTAATGGTTTTTGTTCAAATGCAACCTGCTCGATATGTTCCAGTACATGAATGCCACTTAAGAACTAACATGCTGTATTTTAGTACAATATTCGGGTTATAGACTGCTTGGGTGAATTATTTGCATGAAAAATATGTTGCAAAAAAATTTATAGTGCAAAATTTGTGTTGATGTCAAGCAGTTTTTTTTGTACCCTGGTATCGGATGCTACGCACCGCCAGTGCCGGTAATCATTTTTTAAAAGAATCAGCAGGAACTCGAAGGACGCATGATGTGGTCTGGAATCTTTGAAAAATTCAAAGGGGAGTGTTATATAGACTACGCCAATAACTGTCCTAACTGGCACAAAATATAAAATTACAGTCTGTTATCCAATTGACTGCTAATTCCGCCAAAAGAAAATCCGGGACCTGGTGTTTCTTTTAATGGCTTATTATAAAGCTGGCTTGAAAGTTACGATTTAGTAAGATGATATCTAAGCCGAACGTTTTATGGATTGATTGCTGGAAATTTTGATTCAACGGATCGGGCATCGAAAAAAATGAAGGCTCTGCCTTAGGTTTACTGGCGCAACCGGGCCAGTACATATAAGTCAAAAAATGGCTAGCATGATTGACGGTCAGCTTATACAGGAGAACGTTATGCCTCCAGAGAATAAATTAGTTTTCTTTTTGCATTCCAACTACGATAGGTTCACACCATCGCAGAAACGTATAGCCCGATACATAACTCAAAATTTTGACGAGTGTACATTTCATACCATAGACGAATTGGCCAAACGTTGCGGAGTAAACCCCTCGACCTTGCTCAGGTTTTGTAGAGATATCGGTTTCAGCGGATATCCTCAGTTTCAAAAAGCGTTGCAAAAAAATCTTATGGACCGGCTCAATTACGCGGAACACTCAGATTATCTGAGTCGCCCTATGCTTGCGATATTAAATGAAAAAGGCAACTCTGAACCGGCTGTTAAGGCTTTGCAGGCTGAGATCAAATGCATAAAGGAACTAGCCGCCAATTTGGATATAGAGAGAATACAAAAATTTTCAAAGCATATTATCAAGGCCAGAAGGAGATATTGTTTGGCTTCAAAGGGAAGTTTCGGCGTTGGGCATATATTATATTATCGGCTAAAAAATATAATCAGCGACACTTTCTTTCTGACTGATAGTGATGGTGGTATGTATGACAATCTTATTGATATAAAACCCGATGATGTTTTAATAGCAATTAACGGGCCACGGTATACTTCCCGTACTGTTAAATATGCACAGTATGTTTATGAGAAGAAATTATGTCCGATATTATCCATTACGGATTGTCAAGAATCACCGCTTTATATGATCTCTGAGGTAAGTCTTTTTTACCCGTCAGCGTCATACTCGTTCTTAAGATCTAACATCGGCAGGCTTGCCCTAATCACTTGTATTTTAGCTGAAGTATCATCCCATGATGTCGAAAGTAACATAAAACGGCTGGAAAGCTATGAAGAAGTTTTCGATTATTTCAACCTCATCTATTAACTAATCCAACATACAGCATCGTTATTTTGAGAAAAGTGCTATAACCAATGCAAATTGACATGAAAAATAAAATAGTTGAAGCTGTAGACAGCCAAGTGGACTTGATGTGGGATCTGGCCAAAAAGTTGCATGCAAATCCAGAACTGGCATTTGAAGAGCATGAGGCCGTTCAATTGCTCAGTGGATCATTAAACAACGCTGGTTTTAAAATAGAAAATGACCTTGCCGGGTTGCCCACCGCTTTTAAGGCTTCCTGGCATGGCAGCAGGCAAAAACCGCGTATAGCACTTTTATGTGAATACGACGCATTGCCAAAGCTTGGACACGCCTGCGGCCATAACCTGATAGGCCCAATATCAATTGGGGCCGCATTGGCCCTTAAAAAAGTATGTCCTGACCTGCCTGGGAGCATCGACGTTATTGGCACACCGGCCGAAGAAGGCGGCGGGGGAAAAGTCATAATGTGCCGGCATGGGGTTTTTGATGATTATGATGCGGTTATGATGTGCCATGCCAAAAGCCAGACAATGGTTGCGCGTGGGGGATTAGCTGTTACTCAACTTGTTTGTAAGTACCATGGAGTATCCTCGCATGCCTCCTCTTTTCCAGAAAAGGGAATAAGCGCCCTCGATGCGGTGATCAATACTTTCGTAGCCATTAACTCTTTACGCCAGTTTGTTGAAGATGGAATCCGCATCCATGGCATCATTACCAAGGGGGGGGACGCCCCCAACGTTATACCGGATTATTGTGAAGCCAAAATTCTTGTGCGCGCCCCGAATAAAGCCGAGCTTAGAAAGGTTAAACTGAAGGTGATTAACGCGGCAAAATCATCAGCGGAAGCAGTGGGCGCAGGTTTTGAATGCGAACAGGGATATGAATATGCGGAGCGTAATAACAACCCCAGTTTGGCAGAATTGATGAAAAAGTATTTTGAATATGTGGGGGAAACTGTGATGCCGCCGCCAACACGGGGAGGAGTAGGTTCGTCCGATATTGGCGATGTCAGCCAAATTGTCCCGACCCTGCATCCGTATATTAAAATATGTGAAGATCATATTGTCAGCCACAGCACTGAATTTGCTGAAGCCGCAATAGGCGATCAAGCCCGTATAGGCATCATCAAAGCAGCCAAGGCTCTAGCTTTAGGGGTCTACGATTTGTGCAATGACGATGAACTGATGTCAGCCGTGCGTAATGATTTTGACAATTGGAAAAAGCAGAAAGTCTAAAGAATATCGTTATTTAATAAAGTGAACCATCCACTGGCCTTCGGCCCGGTCCGCCATGGCCGCACTGATCATTTCTGGTCCGTTATTCAGCCCAAGGCGTTGCGGGTGGCTACGCCAGGCGGCATCGCAGTCCTGCACCCGTATTATGCCGGGAGCAGGCAGGTTCATGTCCAGCTCGGTCTCCAAAGCCTGCCGGTTGAAACCGTCCACCACGTTGAAGGTGCTGAACCATAGCCCCGGGCGGAATCCCGGCAGCTTAAACCAATAAGCCGTCAAAAACCGTATCAGGCCTCCACCAATCCGTGCTGAATGGCGAACCGGGTTAAATCGGCGTTATTGGAAAGACCCAGTTTTTTCAGCAGGCGATGGCGGTATGTATCTACCGTCTTCACGCTGATGTTGTAGTTTTCAGCGATCTCCCGGTTGGTTTTTCCCAATGCCAGGGCCTTTAGCACCTGCAACTCACGGTTGCTGAGGCTCTCCAAACGGGATTTATTGGCTCCGCCCCGGGCCACGCGCAAGGCCAAAAGCTCCGCAGCGGCGGCGCTCAAATAGTGTCCGCCGGAATGAAGCTGCCGGATGGCTTTTACCAGCTGCTCCGGCGCGGAGCGCTTGGTGATATATCCCTTGGCCCCTGCCGAAATGGAGCGCACCACATATTGCTCCTCTTCATGCATGGTGAGGATCAGTATGGGCAGGTCCGGCAGCTCGGCCTGCAAACGGCTCACCACCTCCAAACCGTCCATGCCGGGCATGGAGATATCCACCACCGCCACATCAGGATTCAGCCGATGGGCTTCATGAATGGCCTCGGCGCCGTCCGAAGCCTCGTGAACCACCTCCATGTCGCCGGTGTCCTCGATCAGGCTTCTGAGTCCGGCCCGTACTATGGAGTGGTCGTCGGCCAGCAAAATCCGGATCATGTCGATTCACCTATATGCTCCAAGGGGATTACCATAACTACTTCGGTTCCACTCCCCGGGCTGGTGCGGATGGTGAGCTCACCCCCGCTCAAACTGGCGCGTTCCCGCATACCGGCTATACCCAGGCTTTTGGTCCCGCTAAGATTTTCTATGTCAAACCCCGTCCCGTTGTCCACCACTTCCACAACCAGACTCTGTCCATCCAGGCTGAGGGTGATATCAACCTGGCTGGCCCCGGAATGGCGGGCTACGTTGGTAAGAGCTTCCTGGGCCACCCGGTAGGCTGCGATGCTCACGAAACCGTCCACCTCTGGAATATTCCGGTGGGTGAATACGCAGGCAATGCCGGTGCGCTCCTCAAAATCCTTGGTGAACCACTCCAGGGCGTCCACCAGGCCCAAATCATCCAGCACCGGGGGCCGCAGCCGGGTGGCGATATGGCGCACTTCGGAAATGGTATGGTCGATAAGCTCGCACATGCGCTTGGCCCGTTCATGGGATTTTGGCTCGGTATCCTTGGTATGCTCGCGCAGCCAGACCGCATCCATGCCCAGGGCGGTCAGCACCTGGCCCAGCTCATCATGCAGCTCCCGGGCAATGGCGGTGCGTTCTTTTTCCTGGCTGGCCATGATGGAGCCTGACAGCCGCCGGAGCTGGTCCTGGGCCTTTTGCAGCTCGGTGATGTCCACACTGATGCCGCAAAGCCGGGTGACTTTGCCATTCAGATTCAAGACCGGAAAACGCACCGAAAGATAAGAATGCATCTCATCGCCCACCGGGAACTTTTCCTCGGCTTGATACGGCTTTCCGGTATGAAGCACCCTAAGGTCGTTGTTGCGGAACTGCTCCGCAATTTCCGGAGCGAAAATGTCATGCTGGGTGCGCCCTATGGCATCATCGCGCCTGGTGGCGAAAAGCTCTTCCCATCTAGAGTTAACCAGCACATAGCGCCCTTTCCGGTCCTTAACATATGCCACCGCCGGAGTGTATTCCAAAAAGCTGGTGATCTCCTGGGTGCGGCGCCGCACCTTGCGTTCCAGCTCCCGGGAATACTGCGAAAGCTGCCCCTGGGCCATCCGAAGCTCTTCCTCTGTCTGCTTCAAGGCGCTGACATCGGTGAGCACCGCAAGAAATTTAATGTTGTCATCTTCAGAATTTTGCTCTTTGTCCACACTCAGCAGCATATCCACATAGCGCCCGCCTTTTTTGATGAATTGCAAAGCCTCTTCGTTGCATGACCCCTGTTTCAGTATGCGGGGCAGGGTGTGGGTTTCGGCTTTCCGCTTTGACGCCGGAGTCAAGAAATCAGTGAACCTTCTACCGATCACATCGGCGGCGTCATAGCCCAAGGCTTCGGTGAAATAGCGGCTCACCTCAATAATCCGCCCCTGGCCGGTGAAGGAGCACAAGGGAGCTGGGGTGGCATGATAGAGCTGGCGGTAACGCTCCTCACTTTGCTTTAAATGGTGTTCGGCGGTTTCCCGGCGCAGGATTTCGGCCCGGGCCATGCGGTTAAGGAAAAAAACCGTAGCGGCGGCCAGGAGGCATAAAGCCAGCACCATGAAGCCCGAGACTTCGGCCAAAGGCTTCAGCAGGATCTGGCGCACTTCCCGTATGCTGCGCAGATACACCACCCGCCATTTATCATTCCCGTTGAGCGGAAGGGAGAAAAAGAAAAACTTATTGCCCGCCAGATCCTCCACCTGTTCAGGCCCGGTCTTTTTAAGGCCGGTCCAATACCAGGGTCCGGTCCCAAACTGCCTGGTGCGCTCAATGGAATCCTTATGGCTTTCGCTTTTGCGCCACAAGGTTTTGAAAAGCCACTTGGGGTTGCTGGCGCAGAATATCACATCATTAGGGCCGACCAGCAGCAGATCCCCGGGCGTTTCGCTTTTTAGGTTGTTCTCCATCAGGCTGATGGAGGCCTTGATCACCGCCACGCCCAAGGGATTGCCGCCTTCTTGGGGCAGCACCGGATAGCTGAAATAGGCCCCGCGCTTTTTGCTGGTGGTGCCCAGGGCGAAATAGTGCACCGCATGTCCCTCGATGGCTCCTGTGAAGTAAGGACGGAAAGCGAAGTTGTGCCCCACAAAGCTGTCCGGAGCTTCGCGGTTGCTGGAGGCCAGCACCATGCCGCTGGTATCCATGAGGTAACAGACATCCGTGCCCAACGAGGCCTGAAAATGATCCAGAATCTGGTTGGCCAAAAAGATGTATTTATCATCTTTAAAAGCCAGGGCCTTGCCCAATTCACCGATCCCGGCCAAGACCTTGGCTATTTTCAGATTCTCGCTGAGATGGGCCATCAACTGCTTGCGCACGGTCTCCGCCCGGGCCAGGCTCTGGCGGCGCACCACACCCAGTTCGTGCTCCTGCAGGGACAGAAAATAATAGGTTCCCCCGGCCACGGTGGAGATCATGGCCACCAAGGAAAGCACCAACAATATGTTCCGCAGCCTGGATTTCAACATGCAATGTCCTGGCTATAGATCCGGTCATGGCAGCCGGGCGACCAGATGTTTTTAATCAGCCAAGGAGTTTTTTTTACCATAAGCCCGGCACGGTTTTGCCCTGTTGAAAAACCCGATCCACATCACCCGCCGCTTCAGGCTTACGCTTTGTTCATGCCCTTCCAGCCAATCAAGCCTTTTTGATCTGATCCAGCAAACGCTCCACATCTTCCGGGGTGTTGTACAGGTGAGGGGCTATGCGCATGGAGTCGCCCCGCACGCTCACGAATATCTTGGCCTCGGCCAGGCTGGCGGCGAGTTTGGCCGCAGCGCCGGGAGGGAACTTGATCCCCAAAAGATGGGGTCCCCGCCGTTGGGGGGCCACCGGCTCCAGGCCAAGGGTCCGGGCCTGTTCGGAAAGAGCGGCGTTAAAGGCTCCCAGGCTTTGGGCTATGTTGTCCACTCCCCAGGCTGTTATCTGCTCCAGGGACGCCTTGGTCGCCGGGGTGCAGAGGAAATTTGATTTTTCCCCCATGTCAAAACGCCTGGCGCCGGGCTCATAAGAATCCTTGTAATCCACCAGTCCCGCAAAATTCTCGGCGTCCTTGCGGTTGATCCAGTTTTCCTCCAGCGCCGCACCCTGATGCCATTTGGGCGCGGCATACACAAAGCCCTGGCTATAGGCGCCCAGAAGCCATTTGTAGGCCGCCACGATTAAAAAGTCGGGTTGTATCTTTTGCACGTCAAAGGGCATGGCCCCCACGCTTTGAGTGCCGTCCACCACCAGCGCGGCGCCAAGCTCGCGGCAGCGTTTTCCCACAGCCTCCAGATCAATCAGGCTGCCGTCGGTCCAGTGGCAGTGCGGCAAGGCGGCAACCGCGGTGTCGTCATCCAGGGCCGCCAGTATGTCCCGGGTCCAATCAAGATCCGAGGGTCTGGGGATGGTTACCAGCTCCGCACCCGATTTTTCAGCCGCCGCCATCCAGGGATATATATTGCTGGGGAACTGCTCTTCCAGCACCGCTATCTTTTGCCCGCCCCTCACCGGCAGATTGGCCGCTGCCAGGCCGATTCCATAAGACACCGACGGTATCAGGGCTACGTCATCAGCCCGGCAATTGACCAGCCCGGCGAAAAGCCCCCTTATCTGCTCCACTTCGGTGAAAAAATCAGCCGTGGTAATGCTCCAGGGACGGCTTTTGTCGGCCAGCCCCCTTTGGCCGGCGGCCACTGAAGCCTTGGGCAAGGGCCCCATATAGGCGCAGTTGAAATAAGCCACTTCCTTCGGGATATCAAACCGCTCTCGTTGTGAGGGAATCATGGTTTCTCCTTATATCGCACTCAATTCAGTTCAAAACAGCATGTCGGATTAAAAGTATATGCACGGCCCTGGTTTGCCGCCATACGCAATCTCAACCCCGGACAAAGGCGGGTCTTGACACATCGGTTCTCCATACGATGTGAGGCTCCGGTCATGGCTTTAACAAGACCTAGATTATATCCCTGGCTCCCTTGGCCGGTTTATGCCCCAATCCCGGTACCGATTTATCTTCTTTTTGCACTGGCCCCTGCAAGGCAGGCTGCGCCTGGGGCAGCTTTCCGGGCTGTAGGCTCATACCGGCATCCCGGGGATCGTCCAGCTTTTTGGGGGGGTTGGAAAAAGCGGGCGGCGGATCAACCTTTGCGGCCCCGCCGGCTGTGGCGGCCTGGCTGGCTTTTCCGTGGATGGCTTCATATCTCTTGCGCTGGGCGGGAGTCATCCCATCCGTGGGCTTTGCTTCTCTCTGGCCGGCATTTTTCTGGGCCGCCCTTCTGGCTTTAGCCTGGCTTTGGACGGTTGCCTGCCCCTTTTGGTGCGCCGCCCGGACGGTCTTCCGGCGTGTTCTGGCGGAATAGCTGACTTGGCGCCCGCGCCATCTGCGGTACATGAAAAACTGGAGTGAAAGCCCCAATACGGCAATGCCCAAGGCGGCGGCCATCACCTCCAGGGGAACATAAGTGCGGACCGCAATCACGGATTTTTGAGCAAACTGCAAGGCCGCCGCCTGGTCATTGAGGCACAGCATTCCCAGATATCCGCCCCAGGCCATGGCGGCCCCGCCGGTGATCGCGGTTGCAAGGATGAGAAACATCCGCCGGAACACCACGGCCAACAGGCCCCCCGCCAATCCCGCAATCAGGGCGATTTCCCATGTCCGGCTGATCATCAATCCGGCTACGCTTAACACGGCTATGCCAAAACCGGCTATCCATACCCAATAAAGGGCCCAGCCGACTGCGGCTCCGATCACCAGCCCGCCCAGGGCGAGACCCAGCTGATAAGTAGGGTCATAACCAAGGCTGAAATACAGGGCAACGGCTGTGCAGGCCAGCATGACACAGATGGTCGACACCAGTCTGAACAGGCGCTGGCCGAAAAAGCAAATGATCAAACCTGCAAAAAACACCGCAGCGGCAATGCCCAGGACACCGTCCGGCCCTATATGCTGCAGGCCTTTTTCCCAAACGGACAATATGGATGGGGGAATGGAAAGCATGATTTTTACCTTCACCTGTCAAGGCAACAAAGGCGCGTAGCCTGGATTCTTCATCCCGTGAATTGATCCGCTGAACAAAACCCTTTTATCAGCTTGGTCCCGCCAGCGATTTTTCTCTCACTAACATGCCAGAAACCGCCCGCTTTTGGCAAGTGTGCTGGCAGGTTATAACGATTTGTCTTGCCGTGGCGGCAGGGTTGAAAATCACGGCTGTGGGGGCCAGGCCGGAAAGTCGGGCAGCTCATTCCATTTAAAACCGGGGATTTGCGGTCCGCATCATTGATTGGCGAGGCCGTTTCCGGCTGGAATCCCGGGTCATGTTTTTGATCAATTCAAGCTAGTCTTTGAAACCAAGAGCTTTATAGGATACAATGCGCCAAGCTTTGCCATAGTGCGGCGGAGCTTTTTATGCAATCAAACTGATATGTTGCACTGCACACCGATGCTTTGCACCGATTATGGAGGACTTTCCCATGCGGATGAGCCAGATGTTTGGCATGACGCTTCGCGACAACCCCAAAGAGGCCCAGGCCAATTCCCACGCCTTGCTGCTTAGAGCCGCTTTTATCCGCCAGCTCGGAGCCGGGCTGTTCACCCTGATGCCGTTCGGCAAACGCAGCATAGACAAGATAGAGAACATCATCCGCGAGGAGATGAACGCCATTAAGGGCCAGGAGATCACCATGCCGGTGGTCAATCCCGCCGATATCTGGAAAGAGTCCGGCCGCTGGTATCAGGTGGGCAGCGAGATGAGCCGCTTCGTGGACCGGGTGGGCCGGGATATGTGCCTGGCCATGACTCACGAAGAGGTCATGACCACCCTGATCCGCTCGGATGTGCGCTCATATAAGCAGCTTCCCATGATGGTCTATCATATCCAGACCAAATGGCGCGACGATCCCCGGCCCCGGGCCGGCCTGATCCGGGTGCGTGAATTCACCATGAAGGATTCATACACTCTTGACCGGGATGAAGAAGGGCTGGATGTGCAGTACCGCCGCCACTACCAAGCCTATTACAACATCTTCAACCGCTGCAGCCTGCCTGCCATAAGCGTGCGTTCGGATGTGGGCATGATGGGCGGCAAGACGGCCCACGAATTCATGTATCTCACTCCGATCGGGGAGGACACCCTGATTTTGTGCGAAAAGTGCGGCTACGGCGGCAACCGCCAGGTGGCCGACTTCATCAAGCCCAATGCCATTCCCGGTGATCCCCTGCCCATGGAAAAGGTGGAGACTCCCCACTGCAATACCGTGGCCGAACTGGTCAAGTTCCTGGGTATGGAGCTTAAGCAGGCGGCCAAGGCCCTGATGATGACCATCGTCACGGGTGAAGACGATGAGGAGCAATTCGTTCTGGCCGTGGTGCGGGGTGACATGGACCTCAATGAAACCAAGCTGGCCAATCTATTGAAGGCCAAAGAGATGCGTCCGGCCACCGAGGATGAAATCCTGGACGCCGGGTTGGTGCCGGGCTATGCCTCCCCGGTGGGGCTCAAAAAAGGCATCTGCGTGGTGGATGACGTAATTCCCAACTCCCCCAATCTGGTGGGCGGGGCCAATGAGGCCGGGTATCATATCAAAAACCTTAACTACGGACGCGATTACCAGGCCGACCACGTGGCGGATATCGCAGCCGCAGCAGAGGGTTTCGGCTGCATAAACTGCGGCGGCACCCTGGGCGCGGTGCGCGGGGTGGAGATCGGCAATATATTCAAGCTGGGCACCCGATATTCGGAATCCATGGGCGCTCACTATCTGGACAAGGACGGCAAGAAACAGCCCGTGGTCATGGGCTCCTACGGCATAGGTTCGGGCCGCCTTTTGGCCTGCGTGGCGGAGGAGCATAACGATGAGCGCGGCATGATCCTGCCCATCAGCATAGCGCCCTATCAGGTGCAGATGGTTCTTTTGAGCGGCAAAAAGCTGAACCCCGATCCGGCTGAAGCGGCCGACAAACTGTATGAGGACCTTATGGCCGCCGGCATCGAAGTGCTCTACGACGATCGCAGCGAGCCCGCCGGGATCAAATTCACCGACGCCGATCTTTTGGGCACTCCCATCAGGGTCACGGTCAGCGCCCGCAACCTGAAAAACGGTGAGCTGGAAGTCAAGCGCCGCGACTCCGATGAGGCTTTCATGATCCCCATGGACAGCGCAGTGGAAAAACTGCAGGAACTCATCGCCCAGATGTTCCAGGAGATCCGGGACAAAGTGGTGGAGGTTCCCTTTACATAGCCGGCAGGCGGCTTTATCGGGCAGAGAGACGGGCCGGTTCCTGAAAGGGGGCCGGCCCGTTTTATTATAGTCCGCGGGGGCAGCTGGCGGTTACACTATAGGCTGGATGCGGAACAGAGGAGCTGGCAATGGAAAAGGTATCCTTCAAGGAAAAATTCGCTTTGTTCACTGAATACTGGACGCCGAAGATTGTGAGTGAGCTGAATGGGCAATATGTGAAGTTGGTTAAATGCAAAGGTGAAATGGTGTGGCACCGGCATGAAGGAGAGGAAGAATTTTTCTGGGTGCATAAAGGCAGCCTGACCATCCATTTCCGGGACCGGGCGGTCAAGCTCGATGAGGGAGAATGCCTGGTGGTGCCCCGGGGGGTGGAGCACCGGCCAAGCGCGGAAAGTGAAGCCCATATCATGCTTTTCGAGCCCAAGGGAACCGCGCACACCGGAGACACCGTAAGTGAACTGACCGTCAATGAAGAGGATCAGGTGTGGATTTAGGGGCTGTCAGATATTTCGCGACGGGTTGAGTTTGCAACTCGTGCTTTGAGCGCACTATTATCTTTCTTTCTTGCGGCATCCTATCTTTAGGCTTGGGCCGGAACTGAGCTTGCCTTCTTATATAAAAAAGGCCTGTCGGCGTATCCTGATGGGTTTTTCGCGAGCCGGAGGGGTAAGGGGGGATGGCGAGCCTTTTGACCATTCAAAAGGCGCAGAATCCCCCCAAGAAAAATTTACCTTATCTTTTTTGTAACCACAATATTTATCATACTATCTATCAGATTTAAATGATTAAATCTTTTAAGAATGCCTCCGGCGCTCCAAGGGGCTTATCGCTTTTGGATGATCCAAAAGCTCGCAGCCCCTTAGGAATCCCCCTAACAAAAGATCATGTGCCGTGACATTATGAATCTTGGTGTTTGTGATATGAAATTAACATTAATGACGAAATGCTTCCATTTCCACATAAACAAGTTAGATTAAGATAAATCAAGTATTGTGAGTGTGCTTGTGTGACTGGAATGCTGTGCATAGCGGGCCGCATGCCACACTCAAACCTTCACGAAATATCTCATCCACCAATTCGTTTAGCCCTTTCCTGAAATCACCTTGCTTATTTCTGCCAAGAGGCTTTCCTTGGAAATTGGCTTTTGCAGGATTGCGGCGGGTTCGGCCCCATTTTCGGGCAGTGGGCCGGTTTGGGGCTGGGGATGGCCAGTCAGGAATATCAAGGGGGGCATAGGCCTGGGCAGATCGGCCAGGTGGCTTAAAAGCTCCCAGCCGGAGCCATCGGGCAGACTCACATCACTAAGCACCAGGCCATAGCTGTTTTGATTGAGAGCGGACTTGGCTTCAATCAAACGCGCGGCCTGGGTTACCTGGTGACCTGCGTTTTTCAGTATGGCGGCCAGGCCCGCGGCCACAATGGCCTCGTCCTCCACCAGCAATATGGAATCGGTTTGTTTGTCATCCACCTGGGTTTCAAATTCACCGGAACGGTCAGACTCATCGGCCCTGGGCAGGGTAATAATAGCCACTGCGCCTCGCCCTGGGCGGCTGGTGATTTCCAAGTCTCCCCCATGAGCCCTTATTATGCCCTGGCTTGCGGTCAGACCCAGCCCCTTGCCCTGGGTGCCTTTGGTGCTGAAGAACGGGTCAAAGGCCTTGGCCAGGGTCTGGGTGTCCATACCCTTGCCGTCATCACGGATGCACAGAATAATGCTTCCCGGATTGGTTTCAGCCCACAAAGTCAAGCGGCCTTCACCTTCCAAAGCATCCAGGGCGTTGCCTATGAGATTTTGGAACACTTCCACCAATTGACCCTGCACCCCGCGCACCATAAGCCCTTGGGATATCCGGTTTTCCAGGGCTATGGTTTGGCCGATTTCGGGGTGGGCCGCAGCGGCCAAGTCCAAAGCGGTGTGCAAAGGTTCGTTCAAATCCAGGATTTGGCCTCTATTGTGAAGCTGGTCTTGGGTGGCGACCGAGGCGGCCAGGCGGCGGGAGATGTCTCTTCCGCTCAATGACGCCTTTATCACATTGTCCAATAATGCGGACTTTTCCGCCGAAGCGTGGCCGGGACCGCTGAAATGGACTTTGGCGGCTTCGGCATTGCTGGATATGGCCATGAGCAGATTGTTGAAGTTATGGGCCACTCCCGCCGCCAGTTCCCTCAGAGCGTCTTCGCTGCGCTTGCGTTGGGTCAGGTCAACCACGGCGACTATGTAGCCTCGCCGGGGGGCCTTCTGGTTAACCAGCCTTCCCGACATGGCCACGGGTATCGGACTGCCGTTTTTGTGCTGCACCCGGAATTCCATATTGGCTTGACGGTTTTCCTTCAAGGCTTGCTGGAACCGGCCGGATACGCGGTCGTATTCTTCCTGGGAATAAAAATGCCGGCGCATTGGCCCGCCGACCAGAAATCCGGTCTCATACCCCAACAGGTGGTCCAGGTACGGATTGCTCCAGGTTATGGTTTCGCCTTTTCCCATGGCGATTCCCACCGGGGCGATGCCCAGGATGGTTTCCAAAGTGGAGTGGGTCTGCTGCAAATCGCTTTTTATCTGCTCCAAATACATCAAAAGCAGATTCATGGAAGCCGTTATGGTCAGTATGGCTGCGATGAGAAAGCCCCAGGGGGCGAACCAGGTTACGTCCTTGAGCAAAGGGTAGTCCGCCCGGTGCACCCCCCATACGATTACGCACCAACCCGCCCACAGGCAGGGAAAGCCCAGGCTGCGTTTTGTCTTTAAAATTCTGTACCCGGCGTATATTTGAAAAAGACCGATTAACGCAAAACTGTAGCTTGCGCTGATGGTGGGTGAAACACCCACGGACAGTGAAATGATGACCCAGGCTATACCTGCACCCCCAAGCGCCTTCCAGTGGCTGGCAATTGGTTCTGATATGAATTTCTTGGTGCCCGCCAGTAAAAGATAGGCGCTGATTATGGCTATTGTGTGCTGCGCGCCCAAAAGCCATAAGGATGAGCCGTATTGGGCTCTCAACGTCACCAGGCCCAGCACCAGAACATATGAACCCCAGGCGGCGGACCAGTACAAAAGAAAACTCTGGCGGTATTGGGACCAGATCAATAGGTGCAAAATAGTCAGAATTCCATTACTGACCAGGGAACCGACCAATGCAGGGACCAGCCAATTGGCCATTTTTGTCACTCCAAGCTGGCAACTGGCCATTGCTTAAGAGCAAAATAAGGAGCAAGCCGCTGCCTTGGTGAAAAGCTGACAGGCCCACTATACATCAAAAATGCGCGGCCCGTATATTTGGGCAGGGCTAATATTTTCCTGTTCAATAAACAGTTTATTGAACGGCGGCAGCTCTGTAAGAAAAAAACCTACAAGCTGATTACAGGATTATAGGACAAAGATTTCAGTGATCCTCGGATTTACTATAATGCTAATTGCTATTAATCTTGCATTATGAATCCTGGGTTTCATCAGGCTGGACCTGGAATTCCATGCAAGATATGGCTTGGCTGCACCACTCCACCTCCAAAACAATCCTCTCAAGCCGGGCCTGCAGACGATGCTGCCCCAAAGCCTTTCAAATCTCTGGGTGCGGTTTCATTAACCCAACAACCTTTCATTCTTTGGAGGAAACTGGTCATGAAAAGAATGCCTCTGATTATGTTGCTGGCTTTGGCTGTTGCTTTAATGGGCTTGGCCGCCCCCGCCATGGCGGAAACCAAACTCAAAATTGGCGGCGGGCCCACCGGCGGCACATTTAACACCTTTGCCAACGGCATGGCGGTGTATGTGGTGAAAAAGATGGCCGATGTACAGATGACCGCCGTGGGCTCCGGAGGTTCGGTGGAGAACGTAAAGCGGGTGTCCCGCGGAGAGAGCGACATCGGGCTTTGCTATGCGGTGGACAGCGCCTTGGGCTGGAAAGGCAAGCTGCCCAAGGATTCCAAGAAATATCAGGGGCTCAGGGCCATGGGTTATCTGTACGGCGCTCCGGCTCAGCTCGTTGTAAGGGCCGACAGCGACATCAAAACCGCTTTCGACCTTAAGGGCAAGCGGGTGGCGGTGGGCAACGCCGGTTCCGGTGCCGCCGCGTCTGCCGAGCGCTTTTTCAAGCACATCAAGGTGTGGGACAAGTTCAAACCCACCTTCATGGGCTATTCGGCTGCGGCCGCAGCTTTCAAAGACAACAAGATAGACGCCTTCTGGGTGCTGGTGGGCTATCCCAACCGCTCCGTGATCGAAGCTTCGGTTCAGGTGGATATCAGGCTTATCAATGTGGGCGAAGACGCCGAAAAATCCGGGTTCTATAAAGCCTACGCATATGCCCCCACCACCATCCCGGCCGGGACTTACGGCAAGGGAATGCCCGCCTGCAAGACCTTCCAGGACAGCACCATCCTGTCCGTCAATCACAAGATTTCGGACGCGGTGGTCTATGGCATCATGAACACCCTGTGGTCCAAGGACGGCATGGCCGCCATGGTCGCCGCCAAAAAGACCTTCAAGGCCATGACCATGGAAAACGCCTTCCGGGGCGCATCGGTGGCGCTGCATCCCGGTGCGGTGAAATTCTGGAAGGAAAAGGGAAAGACCATCCCCGCCGAATTGATGCCGTAGTTGATCAATATATCATGCTAAAATAGTAGGGGAGGGCCCGGGCCCTCCCCAAATTGAGCGCCCCGCGCCTGGGGCCCTGAACCTAAACCCTAAAATAGAGGTCCAGCCATGTCTGATGTTGCCCCCGATGCGGCAAACAAGGAAAAACTGGATGAACTCATCCAGAAGGATGAGAAGAGGGGCCGGGCCATGTCCGGCCTTTGGTATTGGCTGGCCGGCGGTATGGGTATCTTCATGGTGTTTTTCTACATGTATTGCGCCGCCGAACCAGTGGACACCCAATATTTCTACGGGTTTTATGTTCTGATCACCTATGTAATGGTCTTTTTGATATACCCGCTATCCACTGCGGGGCATAGAGAAAAGGCCAACTTTTCGGACGGATTGATACCTTTCATCACCCTGGCCTTGGTGATCTATTTCTTTGTGGTGCTTTTTCAGGGCGAAGAGAAGGGCTTTGAGCTGCTGGCCAATATCTGGTTCAATCTCGGATTCGCCGCGGTTTCGGTTGCCGCCTTTATTGTAACAGCACCTTTGTGGCGCAAATCCGACCAGGGGCGCCCCAGCATTTTGGACCTGATTTTCTGCCTCATCGCCATATTTGTGGTGGGGTACTATATCCTCGAATTCGAGGATCTCAATTACCGCATGGGTTCCGAGACTCTTTTGGACACCGCGGTGAGCATGGTGGGTATCTTCATTTCCATTGAGGTGGCCCGCAGGCTGTTGGGCTGGTCCATGACCATCGTGGGCCTGGTGTTTTTGTGCTATGCCTTTTGGGGCGATCTGCTCAACTACGTGCCGGTCATCAAGGCGTTTGCCCACACCGGATTCAATATCGACCGGGCCTTGAATCATATCTACCTGAAGCAAGAGGGCGTATTCGGGATCATGTGCCGGGTGCTTGTCACCTACGTGATTCTGTTCATCTTCTTCGGCTCGTTCCTGAAGGCCTCGGGGGCCAACCGCTTTTTCCTGGATCTGCCCATGGCGCTGGCGGGCAGAAGCGTGGGCGGCCCGGCCAAGGTGGCCGTCATGGCTTCGGGCTTTTTCGGCTCGGTTTCGGGCTCGGCCATCGCCAACACGGTCAGCACCGGAGCCTTTACCATCCCGCTCATGAAAAAGGCGGGATTCAGGCCCCATGTGGCCGGGGCCATCGAACCCAGCGCCAGCATCGGCGGCATGTTCATGCCCCCCATCATGGGCGCCGGCGGCTTCATCATGGCCGAGATGACCGAGATCCCCTATGTGGACATCATGATCATGGCCATCTTCCCGGCCGTGATGTATTTCCTCAGCGTGTTTGTGATGATCCATTTTGAGGCCAAGCGCTATGGCCTGGTGGGCATCCGCAATGATGATGATCCCACCGCCTGGCAGATACTCAAAAAACAGTGGTACCTGTCTTCGCCGCTGGTGATTATCGTGGTCTTGATGCTCATGGGCCGGAGCCCGGGCATGGCCGCCTTTTGGGCTATACTTTGCTGTTGCCTCATCATGCTGGGCAACACGGTCAAAAAGGTTTTTTCGGCCGACAGCCCCTCCCCGGCAAACAAGATAGCCGTGGTTATCAAGACTTTTGTGCTGGATGTGCTGAACGCCATGCGGGAGGGTGCATTCAACACCTTGATTATCGGGGCCACGGTCGGCGTGATCGGAATCATTGTGGGCACCATCGCCCTCACCGGAATCGGGCTGAAATTCAGCCAGATAATCATAGAGCTGAGTTTCGGGTATTTGCCCCTGGCCATAATCCTGATCGGGCTGGCCTCTTTGGTGCTGGGCATGGGCGTGCCGGTGACCGCGGCCTATCTGATTACCGCGGTTCTGGCTGTGAGTGCGGTCAGCGACATGATCTCCCAGACTTTCTGGGGCGTAAGCATGCAGCAGCTGCAGGAGCCGCTGGGGGATCTGTTACGGGATGATCCCCAGCGCGCGGTAATTTTGGGCAAGGTGGCCTGGGCTCTCATCGCTTCGCATATGATAGTTTACTGGTTTAGCCAGGATTCCAATATCACCCCGCCGGTCTGCGTGGCGGCATATGCGGGCGCGGCCATCGCGGGATCGGACCCCTGGAAAACCGGCTGGACTTCGTTCAAATTCGCCAAGATGCTTTATATCGGCCCATTCCTGTTTGCCTTCAGTCCGGGATTTCTTTTGGGAGGCCCAAGCCATATTGTGCCCTGGTCCGACATCATCCTGGCCATAGTCACGATAACCATGGGCACCATTGCCTTCGGCAGCCTGACCATGGGATATTTTTTATGCGGCACCAACTTGGTGGAATGGATTATTTGTGCGATAGCCACCACATTGCTTTTCTTCCCGGCTCTTTTGCCCTGGGCGGTTGGTTTTGACATTCCCAAGGTTTTGGTGGACTTTATCGGCATAGGTTTGTGGGCCTTGGTCTACGCCATGCAGAAGCTGCGCATTAATAAAGATCCGTCCCTGACCCTGCCCGTGCAAGAACGCAAAAAAACCAAGGGGCCGGCAGCATGAAAGAGGTTGGCAAGCCGCGGAAACGCGCCATGGGGACCTGGCGGGCGGATAGGCCCGGCAACCTGTCCTGTACTCCCAAAAGAGGCGGGATTTGTAAGATAAATGCGCAAAATAGCACTGGTTATGTATGATATTGATGGTAAGATTATTTGCCCGCGCGTTGTGATTATAGCTGGCCAAGCCCAGCTAGGTGCGTGGAATAACAGCGTAAAGAACCATTAGATGGCGTTCCGCGAGAGGGGTTTTTGAATTGAGCGGCACGGCGCAGGGGGATTTATGCATTGATTCACTCAATTTCCTAGGCTTATGGAGGAATTAAATTGTCTTCTGAGAAGTATGTATATTTTTTCGGTAATGGCAAAGCCGAAGGCGCGGCGGAGATGAAAAACCTGCTGGGCGGCAAAGGCGCCAACATTGCCGAGATGACCAACCTGGGCATCCCGGTGCCTTCCGGATTCACCATTACTACCGAGGTGTGCACCTACTATTATGAAAATGGCGAAACCTATCCTCCATCCCTGGAAGCCGATGTAAAAACGGCCCTGGCCGAGATGGAAAAGGTGATGGACGCCAAGTTCGGCAATGCCGACAATCCGCTTTTGGTCTCCTGCCGCTCCGGCGCCCGGATCTCCATGCCGGGCATGATGGACACCGTTTTAAACATCGGCCTTAACGACACCACCATTAAAGGCGTCATCAAAAACACCGGCAACGAGCGCTTCGCGTATGACGCATACCGCCGTTTCGTGAACATGTATGCGGACGTGGTTTTGGGCGTGGGTCCCGAGAGCGACAAGGACCACGATCCCTACGAAGTTCTGATGGACAAGAAAAAAGAGGTCCGGGGCATCAAGCTGGACACCGAGTTGAACGCCCAGGAGCTCAAAGAGTTGGTGGCGGAGTTCAAGCAGCTGGTGCTGGACCGCACCGGCAATCCTTTCCCCGAAGAGCCCATGGATCAGCTCTGGGGCGCGATCGGCGCAGTCTTCGGTTCCTGGAATATCCCCCGCGCCATCTCCTACCGCCAGATTCACGGCATCCCCGAACACTGGGGCACTGCGGTTAACGTGCAGTCCATGGTTTTCGGCAACATGGGCGATGACTGCGCCACCGGCGTTGCCTTCACCCGCGACCCCGCCACCGGCGAAAACTACTTCTACGGCGAGTACCTGACCAACGCCCAGGGCGAGGACGTGGTGGCGGGAATCCGCACCCCGCAGCCCATCAACCGGAGCAAACCGGTTCCGGACGAGATTCCCACCCTGCAGGACGAGATGCCCGAGATATACAACGAGCTGAACGATATCCGCAACAAGCTGGAAGATCACTACAAGGACATGCAGGATATAGAGTTCACCATCCAGCAGGGCAAACTGTGGATGCTGCAGACCCGCATGGGCAAACGCACCGCCGCCTCCGCCGTGAAGATCGCGGTTGATATGTGCAAAGAGGGTTTCATCGACAAAAAGACCGCCGTGACCCGGGTGCAGCCCGATCAGCTTGACCAGCTTTTGCACCCCACCTTGGACGCCAAAGCCGAAAAGGTGCAGATGGCCAAGGGCCTGCCCGCATCTCCGGGCGCGGCCGTGGGCCAGGTGGTATTCTCCGCCGCCGAGGCCGAAGAATGGGCCGCACAGGGCAAGAGCGTGATTCTGGTCCGCATCGAGACCAGCCCCGACGATATCCGGGGCATGAACGCGGCCGCCGGCATCCTGACCTCCCGCGGCGGAATGACCAGCCACGCGGCGGTTGTGGCCCGCGGTATGGGTAAATCCTGCGTGGCCGGCGCCGGCGATGTGAGCGTGGACTATGCCAAGAGCCTATTCACCTGCGGCGAATTCACCATCAAAGAGGGCGACTTCATCACCCTGGACGGTTCCACCGGGCAAATCTTCAAGGGCCAAGTTCCCACCGTGCACCCTCAGCTGACCGGCGACTTCGGCGACTTTATGGCTTGGGTGGATGAGTTCCGCACCATGAACGTGCGCACCAACGCTGACACCCCCCACGACTCCCAGGTGGCCCGCAACTTCGGGGCCGAGGGCATCGGCCTGACCCGCACCGAGCACATGTTCTTTGAGGGCGAACGCATCGCCGCGGTGCGTGAGATGATCCTCAGCGAGACCCTGGAAGGCCGTGAAAAAGCCCTGGCCAAGATTCTGCCCATGCAGCGCGAAGACTTCGTGGGCATTTTTAAAGCCATGGACGGGCTGCCGGTGACCATCCGCACCCTGGACCCGCCCCTGCATGAGTTCCTGCCTCAGTCCCATGAGGTGGAAGCCATCGCCAACCTGGCCAAGGAAATGGGCGTGCAGGTGGAGGACGTGAAAAACAAGATCGAATCCCTGCATGAGTTCAACCCCATGCTGGGCACCCGCGGCTGCCGTTTGGGCATCAGCTTCCCGGAGATCACCGCCATGCAGGCCCGGGCCATCATCGAGGCCGCATGCGAAGTGACCAAGGACGGCGGCAAGGTGCTGCCCGAGATCATGATTCCCTTGGTGAGCACCATCGAAGAGCTTAAGCTGCAAAAAGAGATCGTGATCAGCACCGCCAACGACGTGTTCAAAGAAAAGGGCATGGAAGTTGAGTACATGGTCGGCACCATGATCGAACTGCCCCGGGCCGCTCTGACCGCTGATGAGATAGCCACCGAGGCCGAGTTCTTCAGCTTCGGCACCAACGACCTGACTCAGACCACCTTCGGCCTGTCACGCGATGACACCGGCGCGATGCTTACCGCGTATGTGGATAAGGGCATCCTGCCCGCCGATCCTTTCCAGTCCATCGACGTGAACGGCGTCGGCGCTTTGGTGGAGATGGGCGTGACCAAGGGCCGCTCCACCCGCGCAAACCTCAAGGTCGGCATCTGCGGCGAACACGGCGGCGATCCCGATTCCGTCAAGTTCTGCCACAAGACTGGTCTGAACTATGTGAGCTGCTCCCCCTACCGGGTGCCGATCGCCCGGCTGGCCGCCGCTCACGCCGCTATTGAAGAAGCGTAATTTCACCCCAACCACCCTGGGGCAATGGGAGCCCGGGCCGGAGGTCCGGCCCCCATTGCCCCTGCAGTCAAACGGCAGGGTGGCTCATTGACTAAGGCAACCATTTAGCCGCGCAGGGCGGCCCATAAAACCATCCGGCGGCCTTTGTGCGAAAAGACAGAAACAACCGTGCCCAACATAATGCACACCGCGCATTTTGGGAGAGAAAAGCTTGGATTAGAACTTTCGCAGGCTACTGAGGAACACCATTTTGGATCAGGGGTAAGACAGGAGCTTTTTACAAAGCGCAGCACATTCGATTATATGTGAGCATCTTTGACCACAAGCTACCGGCCATAACCAAGGGGCCAAAAGGGGAGTTTTTCAAGGCAGCCTGCCCAAAACAGGAGGCTGAGATGAAGCCCCATCCGCCAATCAACCATTACAAGTTTCATCCGGGGTATATAGCCTGGATACTACATAGAGTGACCGGTCTGGGCCTGGCACTCTATATTTTTATGCATATCTATGTAATCCATTATATTTCCCAAGGAAAAGAGGCATTTAACGAGGTGATGGCTATTGTGCAGTCACCTATCTTTCACCTGGCCGAGGTGACGCTTTTGGGCGCGGTGGCCTTCCATGCGCTCAACGGAATCCGCGTGGTTTTAATTGACTACGGCTCAGCCGCGGACAAAGGGCCCCACAAAGTCTGGGTGGTGGCGGTCCTGGCGGTCGCTGCGGTATTGACCTTGGCCGGCGGCATTCCCATGCTGTCTTTGGCCTTTCACTAGACCAATCTAGTAAAAGGAGCGTAACATGCGGTTTTTCGGATCGGGCCGTACCGGCACTTTCGACTGGCTGTTCCAGCGGGTGAGCGGCGTGGCTCTGGTGATACTCTTGGGCGTCCATTTTATCCTGATTCACTACACCGGCGAGGCCGGCCCCGTCACATATGAAAAAGTGGCGTTCCGTCTGGCTGACCCCTTTTACAAGGCCGTGCAGCTTCTGTTCTTGCTGCTGGGCCTGTACCATGCCATGAACGGCATCAAGATGGTAATTGACGACTACATCCACGCCAAAGGCTGGCGTGTCTTTCTGACCTCCCTGAACTGGGTGATGTGCCTGTTCTTTCTGATCTTCGGGGCTATCACTGTTTTGACTTTCCAGTATCAGGGTTAGGAGCTTGAAGCATGGCTATAAACAGCAATATTGAGGTTCACCAGGTAGGGGCTTTGGTGGTAGGGGCCGGAGGCGCCGGCCTTCGCGCCGCCCTGGAAGCTTCCTTGAGCGTGGACACCGCGGTAATAAGCGAAGTGTTCCCAACCCGCAGCCACACCGTATCGGCTCAAGGCGGCATCGGCGCATCCTTGGGCAATGTGGAAGAGGACAGCTGGCAGTTCCATATGTGGGATACGGTAAAGGGCTCGGATTGGCTGGGCGACCAGGACGCCATCGAGTTCATGTGCCGTGAAGCGCCCAGCGTGGTGATCGAACTGGAGCACCTGGGGCTGCCCTTCAGCCGTATGGATGACGGACGCATCTATCAGCGCGCTTTCGGCGGCCACACCAGCCAGTACGGCAAACATGAAGTACACCGCTCCTGTGCTGCCAGCGACCGCACCGGGCATGCCATGCTGCACACTCTGTTTGAAGAGTGTCTGCGCCAGGGCGTGCGCTTTTATAACGAGTTCTATATGGTGGAGCTGATCCGCAACCCCGATGGGGAAATCTGCGGAGTGCTGGCCTGGGATATGGTTAACGGCGGTTTCCACCTTTTCCATTCCAAAGCCACCTTGTTCGCCACCGGCGGCTACGCCCGCTGCTTCCGCACCACCAGCAACGCCCACATCTGTTCGGGTGACGGCGTATCCCTGGCCATGCGGGCGGGTATTCCCGGCGAGGACCTGGAGTTCTTGCAGTTCCATCCCACCGGCATTTTCGGCGCGGGCAATCTGATAACCGAGGGGGTTCGCGGAGAGGGCGGCTACCTGCTCAACTGCAAAGGCGACCGCTTCATGGAAGTCTGCGCGCCAAACGAAAAGGACCTGGCCTGCCGCGACGTGGTGAGCCGGGGGATTGCCGAGGAGCTGCGCGGAGGCAGGGGCTGCGGCCCCAACGGGGAATTCACCCTGCTTAAGGTGGACCATATCGGCGCGGATACCATTATGGAACGCCTGCCCGGCATCTGGGAGCTTGCCATGGTGTTCGCCGGGGTGGACTGCACAAAAGAGCCCATACCGGTGGTGCCCACGGCCCACTATGCCATGGGCGGCATCCCCACCAACCACCTCGCCGAGGTGGTGGTGCCGGACGGCAGCGGTGGGCAGGCGGCGGTGCCGGGCTTTTTTGCGGCCGGCGAGGCGGCTTGCGCCTCGGTGCACGGAGCCAACCGTCTGGGCACCAACAGCCTTTTGGACCTGATGGTGTTCGGACGCGAGGGCGGCAAGCAGATGGCCAAGTACATCCAGCAAAACGAAGCCTGGCCCACATTGCCGGACAACGCGGGCGAAGAAGGCGTTGCCGAAGTGGAACATCTGATGAACGGCGGCGGCAGCGAGCGCCTGGGCCCCATGATGGAGAACATGCGCAAGGACATGGAAGTCCATTGCGGCGTATTCCGCACCGCTGACGACATGAAACAGCTCAGTGAAAAGCTGGCCAAATACCGCGAAAAGTTTGATAACGTCGGTTTACAGGACAAGGGCAGGGCCTACAACTTAGACCTCATCGAGGCCTTGGAGCTGGGGCACATGCTGGATGTTTGCAGCGGCATCTGCGAAGGAGCCCTGGCCCGGGAGGAATCCCGCGGCGGGCACTACCGCGACGACTTCCCCGAGCGCGACGACGAGAATTGGCACAAGCACAGCTTGGCCTATCTCAATAGTGACGGCAGCGCGCGCCTGGAGTACAAGCCGGTCCGTATGCAGCCCCTAACTGTTGACCCGATCCCGCCTGCCGAGCGGACTTACTAGGAGTAGAGGCGGATATGGAAACAGTAACATTCACTATACTGCGCTATGACATGGAAAAGGGCGGCACGCCCAAATTCCAGGATTTCACGGTTAATATAGACCGCCCGGGCATGATGGTGCTGGACGGGCTCAACCAGATCAGGTGGGAGCAGGACGGCACCCTGGCCTACCGGCGTTCTTGCCGCGAAGGTGTTTGCGGTTCGGACGGCGTGATGGTCAACGGGGCCAACATGCTCACCTGCATGACCCATATAGACGAGGTGGTCAAGGACGGCAAAATCAAGCTGGAGCCTCTGCCGGGCATGCCCATCATCAAGGACCTGGTGGTGGATCTTAAGGATTTTCTGGACAAATACTTTTTGGTGCGCCCCTACTTGATCACTCACACCCCGGCCCCGGCCAAGGAGCGCCTGCAAAGCCCAGCAGAGCGCAAGAAGCTGGACGGGCTCTATGAATGCATCCTGTGCGGCTGCTGCTCCAGTTCATGCCCCAGCTATTGGGCCGACCCCGATTATCTGGGGCCCAGCGCCCTTTTGAACGTATGGCGTTTTATCGCCGACTCCCGGGACGAGGGCGCGGAAGAGCGCCTGGACATCCTGGAGGGCCGCAGCGGGGCTTACCGCTGCCATACCATATTGAACTGCATGGAGGCCTGCCCCAAGGGGCTCAACCCCACCCAGGCGATTGCGGAGATCAAAAAAGCCCTGGTGGACCGGCGTTACTAAATGAAGGCGGCTCCGGATGCACAAACGGGTGTCCGAAGCCTTCAAAAAACATGCTTGACTATCAGGCCTGAATTTGCGCGGCAGACAGCAGTGCAATTCAGCGCAACAGGCGGCAAGTTTTTGAAATATATACAAATGAAAGGACCAAACCATGATAGGTAAAATCACGGTTGTAGGAGCTGGCAACGTAGGCGCCACCGCCGCGCAGCGTGCGTGCGAAAAAGAGCTGGCCGACGTCGTTTTGGTGGACATCGTAGACGGCATGCCCCAGGGCAAAAGCCTGGACCTTTGTGAAGCTTCGCCCATCGAGTGCCATGATTCGCGCATCACCGGCACCAACGCCTTTGAAGATACCGCGGGCAGCGAAGTTATCATCGTTACCGCCGGCATCGCCCGCAAGCCCGGCATGAGCCGCGACGACCTTATCAAGACCAACGCCGGCATCGTGGACAGCGTGGTGCGCGAGACCGCCGCGCTTTCGCCCAACGCCGTGTTCATTATCGTATCCAACCCCTTGGACGCCATGTGCCATGTGGCCCTGAAGGCCTCCGGGTTCCCGCCCCAGCGCGTGATCGGCATGGCCGGTGTGCTGGATTCGGCCCGTTTCCGTTACTTCATCGCGGAAGCCCTGAAGGTGTCTGTGGAAAACACCCATGCCTTTGTGCTGGGCGGCCACGGCGACACCATGGTGCCGCTGCCGCGTTTTTCCACCGTGGCCGGCATCCCCATCACCGAGCTTTTGCCCGAAGATGAGATCAAGGCCTTGTGCGATCGCACCGCCAGCGGCGGCGCGGAGATAGTGGGCCTTTTGAAGACCGGCAGCGCTTTCTTTGCTCCGGCATCGGGCGCGGTGGAGATGGCCGAGGCCATCATGCGGGACAAGAAAAAGATCCTGCCTTGCGCCTGCTATCTGCAGGGCGAATACGGCTACAATAATCTTTACATCGGGGTGCCGGTGAAGCTGGGCAAAGGCGGCGCTGAAGAGATCATCGAGATCGAGCTCACCGAAGAGGAAAAGAAAAAGCTGGATTATTCAGCCAATGCGGTGCAGGGACTGGTGGATACCCTGGCTGAACTGGGCTATTGATACCCGCCCACAGCTCTAATAGATCAAAGAATATGCAGCCCACCCCATCGCGGGGTGGGCTGTTTTGCTGGGGATCAAGACTTCAGTTATGGCCGTTGCTGTTGCTGTTGCTGCTGTTGCGGACCGGACGGTCTAGGCGCCCTCGCAGCTGCTGGCGGGGCAAAGCCCATGAAGCCCTGGGACGAACTTCCGGCAATGTTGCTTATCAGTTCGAGCATCTTGATTACACAATCCGAATCCTTGCATTTTTTAGTTTCCGCAATAAGATCCGCCAATACACTTCTAATAAAAGATAAATGCGTATTATATGCTGCAAAGTAACTATTGCATATGTCCAGCATGGTGGTTTTGGCCTCTTTTTGTACTTGTGTTTGGGGGTCGGACTTAGGCTGGCCGCTAAAGGCTTCGCGGGTCATAAAGGCCAAACATAACTGACCAGTATCATCAGTATTGATGATGGACATAACGATTTTCTCCACAGTCTTGGCTACGCTTTTTATCTGGTCAGGGGTGGGTTTATAGGGCTCTCCCACCGAGGAAACATTTACGTTGACCTGCCCGCTGGCCACCAATCCCCTGGCGTTTTCTATGGCCTTGCCGATCAAATCCTTGTTTTTGTTAAGCTTTGACTTTTGATCGTTAAGATTTTTAATCTGAGTGGTAAGGTCTTCTTGGTCCTTTTTCTGTTGCTCCAGTTTATCTTCCAATTGTTTTAATTTCTGCTTGTCTTCATCGGTTACGGGTGGATTAGGTTTAAAATCTTTGATTTCTTTTTCTGTAGTTTCAATTTCCGTTTTCAACTTATTTGATTTTTCCGTGGGATCTTTGAGCTTTTTGTCAACTTCGGCCAAGTTTTCATCTATCTTTTCTATTTCCGTCATCAATTCTGAAAGGGAGCGGGCCGCCTCTGCGGTGCTTTGGGTGCTGATATTGACCGGCGGCACCCGCAGGGTGCCGGTGAGTTGCTCCACGGCCAGAAGAGCCACGGTGTATTTTTGGAACCTGCGTAAAAGGATGTTGTATTCAGGATCGCTCAAAGAGCCGTTCATATTGGCCTGGCAAAGCTGGTATGCTGTGTCCCGCAATAGTTGAATGCTTTGGGTCCTGAGGCCTACAAATGAGGTGCCTTCGGTAAAGGAAGCCACCAGTTTAGCCGCTAAGGTATCGGGAATGTTCAGTTCCGAGGCGAACTGTGCGGCGACAGAGGACATGGCCTCGGGGCTGGGTTCGGCGCACGCTTTAATCCGTCCGGTTGTTTTGTCTTTGGTGACCAATATGGCTCGCTGCTTGATATCCATGGTCACTCCCGCGCCTTCATTGATATCAAGTGTTTTGCGGTAGGTGCTCATGTCGGCGCATCCGCCGGTAAGCCCGAATACTGCGATAAGCACTAGACAAACGGCTGTTTTCATAATAATTACCCCCATTTAAATATAGTTGCGTCAGCCAGGGCAGCTTTTGACCTGATGCTGAAAAACCGCTCTTTTGAACCAAATGCTGCGTAGGCTTTGCTAATGGAAGCAGGCGGGCCGCCGGTCAGATGGAGATAGGAAACATCAGCCCTGTCTTGACGCTATAGACCGTATTACCAAAAACCGTTGAACAAGAATGCAGACACAGATTGAGGCGTGGATTCTGCAATGAACCGCCTTCTTGAGCTATTTTTTATGGATTGGTTTTCCCCTTAGATGGTGTTTTTATTATCTGGGGTGGGGCATAAATATGTCAAGCTTTAAACAGGGGTTTGATTACGGGCTGAGCGGTAAGTGCTAAGACTTGGCCTGCGGGCGGCAATTTGGTAAACCAAAGGTTATGGGGGCTGCGCCTTTCCGCAATGCCCCAAGCCGCCGGCAAACGGTATTATTTCGCTGACAGTTTGGCTTCCACCTTTTCGATCTGGGACATCAGGCTCTTGGCTTCTTGAAGTTCGGGGTTTATTTTCAAAGCTGATGCCAGGCTCATTTTGGCTCTTTTAAAATTGCGGATTTCGGCATGCACCAGTGCGAGGTTGTAATAAAGCGCTTCAGATTCCGGCAGCACCATTAAGGCCCGTTCATAGTTGTCTATGGCTTCGTCAAACTTGCCTTGTTTGCGGTAAGTGATGCCCAGCCGGTTATACAGGTGTACGTCTTCGGGATTGGATTTTATGGCTTTGGAGAAATATTTTTGGGCGTGCTCCGCCATGCCGGCCGCCAGGAAAGTTTCACCCACCCTGCGGCCGATCTCGGCGTTTTCCTCCCGTGCCAGCCTCATGGTGGTGTCAAAAACCTTTTCCGCTTCGTCGGTCCTGCCGGTCTTCATAAGGGTCTGGCCCAGTTCGATCTGACGGTCCAGATTCTTGGGGCTTATGGCCACGCATTTTCGCATGTGAGCGCTGGCGGCATCCAGGTCGCCTTCTTTTTTGCATATGCGGGTGAGGGCTTCGTGCGCCTTTAAAAATCGGGGCTCTATCCTGACCGCCTTTTCATAGAGCTGTTTGGCGGTGGAGGTTTTTCCCCTGGCTTCATGGTATGCGGCCAAGGATGCAATGGCCCGGGGGCTGTTGGGGCTAATATCCAGGGCCTTGTCAAACTGCTCTTTTGCTTCACCGTATTGCCGGTTTTTCAGATGGGCGATACCCAGGGTGATATGGGCTTCCAAGGGGGATATTTTCTTTTTTTTGTTATAAACCTGCTCAATCTTGTCAGCCAAAGTCTCTATGGTGAAGGGTCTCAGGATATATCCGTCCACCTCAAATTCCCCGGCCCGGGCGACCGTGGCTTCGTCCATCTCCCCTGTGACTATGACAAAAGCGATTTCTGAAAAATACTCTAACGCTCTGAGTTTTTCCAAGAATTGGAAACCGTCCATTCCCGGTAAACGGTAATTGGATAACACTACATCCGGTTTGATTTCTTCGCTGACAAGTTTCTCCAAACCTGTTTCACCGTCGACAGCCAGAATCACTCTTTGATAGCCCATTTTTTTGAGCATATCCCGGGTCATCTGACGCATGGTGGAATTTTCTTCCACTACCATGATGATCAGATCCTGAACTTGCGGCTGCGTTATAGGGATACGCATATTTTATCACCGGCTCCCTAAGAGAAAGACCTCACGATGATCAGATTTTACATTGCCATAGGGACTATAGTGCCCATCAGAACGTTTCTCAATGCCATCAATCCGTGGCCACATACTTCGGCATATGGTCCGGTTTCAGACTCATGCGCTTTTGGGCGGATATGTCGGCGAGAACTTCTTTTAGGTTGTCAATGATGACCCTGTCGCCGTGAATGACATAAGGGCCTTTTTCCGCAATGGCTTTTAAACCTTCAGGCCGAACGTTTCCCGTAACGATGGCGGAGAATATACGCCTCAGCATTCCGGCCAATAGGTGGGGTTCCATATCCTTTTTCAGCTTGATTTGCTCCACGCTCTCATGGCTGGCTGCAAAATGTTCCTGGAAGAGCCAGGGGATGTGCAAGCGGGTATTGAAGTAGTAAGAATCCTGCACCGAGTCGCGGAAGAATTTGACCTCCAAAAGCCCCTTGTTGATTTCCCGGGCCACTTTTTCCGGATCGTCAATGATTATCTGGTAACGCGTCGACCCCGCCCGCCCGAACACGGCCTTGAGAAAATGGTCGATACGCTCCCAGTAGGCCTGGGATTCCTCGGGGCCGGTCAGTATCACCGGGAAGGGCAGGTCATGGTTGGCCGGATTCATCAAAAGGCCCAGGATATAGCAGATTTCTTCCATGGTGCCCACTCCGCCCGGGAAGATGATCAGCCCTTGGGCCAGGCGCACGAAGGCCTCCAGGCGCATTTCGATATTGGGCATGATGACCAGGGGATTCACAATGGGATTGGGGGCTTCGGAGGCGATGATTCCCGGTTCGGTAAGTCCTATATAGCGTCCGTCGGTAACCCTTTGCTTGGCATGCCCAATGGCTGCGCCCTCCATGGGGCCGCGCAT
The DNA here is from genome assembly GCA_963675675.1 of Desulfarculaceae bacterium. Lineage (GTDB taxonomy): Bacteria > Desulfobacterota > Desulfarculia > Desulfarculales > Desulfarculaceae > Dethiosulfatarculus. The sequence continues at coordinate 2,157,296 of OY776512.1, read as the reverse complement.
GACCCCGGGGCCGCAGCCGGTGATGATATCCATGAAGCGCAGGCCGCACTGGTTGCCGATCTGTAGGGAATAGTGGTATTCGTCCCGGTTCACCGCATGGCCGCCCCAGCAGGAGACCACTTTGTGGCGTCCGGTTTTGCTGAAGATTCCCGCGTTGCGCAGGATGTGGAACACCGCCTCGGTGGTGCCCTGGCCGGTGGACAGGTTGAGGCGTTCGTTGTCCACCACCTCATTTTGGGCAAAAACCAGATCCCTCACCACTGCGAACAGGTGCTGCCTCAGCCCCTCCACGATCTTGTGGCTCAAAACGGGCCTGCCCCGGTCGCGTCCTTCATAGGTCACAAAGGCCCGGCCCGGAACATTGAACAGTTCCAGTTCGATTCCACCTGCATTGGATTTAACGTTCAGATCAAAATCATGATAGGTGGAGAGCATGTTCTGCACGTCATCGCTCTCCGCTCCGCTGTTAAGCACCGCCAGCGAACATCTCATCAAAAGGGAATGAACCCCGGTTTTGCTGACCTGCACCAGACTGGCCGACTCCATGGGAGACAAGGTCTCCAGACAGGTGTTTTCGGGAGTGAGGCGGAAAAATTCTACGATGTCACGCATAATGCACGCCCTTGATCAAATATCCTTTCGGCGGTAGTCAATGAATCATAATAAGGCAAAGCGGCTTATCTGCCAAGAGGGTGACGGCATTTTGGTAATTTATTTCCTAGGGTTAATGGAGTTTCTTCTTGTGCGGTTCCGGATCGTGCGCCGCCTTGAGAACGTTTCCGGCTTGGCTTAAATATCCGCTTGTTTTCACCCGCGGCGCCTCGGGCCGGCCGTCCCCCGGAGGATCTTGATTGCACAACTAGTTTGCCACCGCCGGGCCATTGTTCTGTATACTGCCGGGGTGAGCGCTAACCACAGGCACGGGCCTGCTTAAGTTTGGAGGTGGCTGGTATGTATATCGACCTTAACTGTGATATGGGCGAAAGCTTCGGACGCTACACCCTGGGGCTGGACGGCAGGGTGATGCAGTATGTAACCAGCGCCAACGTGGCCTGCGGGTTTCATGCCTCCGACCCTTTGGTCATGGATCAAACCGTTGCCCTGGCAAAAACGCAGGGCGTGGGGGTGGGCGCTCATCCGGGATACCGTGATCTGGCCGGATTCGGCCGCAGGCGGCTTGACGCCAGTTTTGAAGAGGTGCGCGGAGACGTGCTTTATCAGATTGCCGCTCTGGCCGGAATGGCCAAGGCCCGCGGCTGTTCTTTGCAGCATGTCAAACCCCATGGCGCGCTGTATAACACCGCCCATGTGCATGAAGCCACCGCGCAGGGCGTCATTGAGGCGGTGGCGGCCTTTGATCCCGGCCTGATCCTGGTCACCCTGGCCGGGCCGGGCGGCGAGATGATGCGGAATCTGGCTCGGGCCAGAGGGCTTAGATGTGCCCGCGAAGCTTTTGCCGACCGCTCTTACACCCCGGAAGGCCGCCTGACTCCCAGAGGCACTGAAGGCGCTATCGTGCATGACCCGGATGTGGTGGCGTCCCGCTGCCTGCGCATGGCCCGGGAGGGCTCCGTGGAGTCCATCAGCGGCGAAGTGGTGGAGCTTGAGGCGGACACCATCTGTGTGCATGGGGACAACCCCAGCGCGGTGGAGTTGGTCAAGAGCGTCAAGAAGAACTTGGAGCAAAACGGAGTTGAGCTGAAACCCATGGGTGAGTGGCTGTAAAACCTAAGCTGAAGACGGGAGTTTTTTTTCTGCGGAATAGGCCGGCGTCCTGGCCGCAGATGGCCGTTTCCGCAGTACCGGTTGCAGCACCCCAGCCGCAAAAGGAGCTGATATATGTCAGAACGGCGTGGAGACCCGAACGATTTCACCGAGGCCTATTACCGTGGATTGATGCATAGCGTGGGTTTTCGCTCCAAGGATATGGCCAAGCCTCAAATCGCGGTGGTGAACTCATTCACGGATGTAAACCCGGGGCACCAGCCCCTGAAGGAACTGGCCGCCCGGGTGAAAGAAGGCGTCTGGGCCGCTGGCGGCTCGCCGGGGGAGTTCAGCGTGCCCGCGCCTTGCGACGGCATGGCCCAGGGCGCGGGCATGCATTATATACTGCCCCAGCGGGATTTGATCGCCGCCTCGGTGGAGGCCATGGTGCGGGCCCACGGCTTTGAAGGCTTGGTCATGCTGGCTTCTTGCGACAAGATCATTCCCGGCATGCTCATGGCCGCGGCGCGGCTCAATCTGCCCACGGTTTTTATCACCGCCGGAGCCATGCTGCCTTGTGCGCAACAGGGGGGCCAGATGGTCACCTCCGATCTGAAGGAGGCCATCGGCAAGCGGCGTAATAATGAAATGGACCATGCCACTTTTCTTGAATGGCAAGAGGGTTTTTGCGCCTCACCGGGCACATGTTCCATGATGGGCACCGCAAACACCATGGGCGCGTTTTTGGAGGCATCCGGCCTGGCTCCCTTTGGCTCCAGCAGCATGCTGGCCTTTGATGCGGCCAAGGCCAGACAGGCCCGGGATGTGGGCGAGAGGGCGGTGGCCCTGGTCGAGGCGGGCCGGGATCTGCGGGGCTGGTTCGGCCGTGAACACCTGGCCAACGGCATAAAGCTGGTTTCGGCCCTGGGCGGCTCCACCAATGCGGTGCTGCACCTGATGGCCCTGGCCCGCTGCATGGAAACGGATCTGGATTTGGCCGGATTCGACCGGATTCAGTCCTCGGTTCCGGTGGTGGCCAAATTCAAACCGGCTTCAGAGTTCAATCTGAGCCACCTGCACCAGGCCGGGGGGGTGGTGGCGGTTATGAAGGCTGTGCAGGACTGCCTGGACACCGGTCTAGAACTGGCGGCCGGGGGCTGGCTGACCGATGCGCTGGCCTCCGCTCCGCCGCCCGACGGCCGGGTCATCCATGCGCCCACAGACGCATTGGCCCCAGACGGCTGCTTCGCGGTTTTGCATGGCAACCTGGCTCCCAAGGGCGCGGTGGTGAAAAAAACCGGGGTGGAGCCCTCCATGCTCAAGCACACCGGACCGGCGGTGGTCTTTGATTCGGAGGAAGATGTGCGCCGCCACCTCTTGGATCAGGAGGTCAAGCCGGGCTCGGTGCTGGTGGTGCGGTATGAAGGACCAAAAGGCGGGCCGGGCATGCGCGAGCTTTCCATTCCCGCGGCCATGCTGGTGGGCATGGGGCTGCACACCAGCGTGGCCATGATCACCGACGGCCGTTTTTCCGGAGCCACCAGGGGGCCTTGCGTGGGGCATATCAGCCCGGAGGCCTGGCAGGGAGGCCCCCTGGCCTATGTGCGGGATGGGGACCTGATCGAGATAGATATCGAGGCCGCAAGGCTGGAGCTTTTGGTTCCGGCCGGTGAATTGGAGCGGCGCATGAAAGACCCCCCGGACATGCCGGATCATCCGGCCCCGGGCATGCTGAAGGCCTACCGCAACGGGGTGGGCGGGGCTCACCAAGGCGCGGTTTGGCTTTAGCAGACTTAAGTCCTAATGATTAGGCTTTGCTTGCTGGAAGTAATGGCATATGATCAGTGCCTGACTATTTAGCTCCATAGCAAACATAGAGAAGCCGCAGCAAAGGAGTACCAATGGAACTGAGCCAAATCAGGAAAAAAGCAAAAGATATGATGAACGGGCGCTGCCGCATGTGCCCCACCTGCGACGGCAGGGCGTGTGCGGGCGAGGTGCCCGGCATGGGGGGCACCGGCACCGGTGATTCATTCAAAAGAGCGGTCAGTGCGCTGGCAGAAACAAAGCTGAATATGCGGGTCATTCATGATGTCAAAGACCCGGATATGAGCTGCGGTGTATTGGGCCAGTCCTTGAGCCTGCCGGTGTTGGGCGCTCCGGTCGCGGGCGTGAAGCTCAACATGGGCTGCGAGGAAGTCACCGAGTCCGAGTATTGCTTGGAGTTTGTGGCCGGATGCGCGGAGGCCGGGGTGCTGGGCTGTTTTGGCGATGCGGTGCCGGATTATTTTTTCGAGGCCGGCATGGCCGCCTTGGAAAACACCGGCGGCAGGGGGATTCCCGTACTCAAGCCCTTTGAGGAGCAATACCTTTTTCCCAAACTGGATAAAGTGGCCGAGGCCGGTGCACCCATGGTGGGCATGGACCTGGATGCAGCCGGACTGATCATCCCCCGCCTGCACGGCCGTCCGGTCTATCCCAAAACCCCGGACGAGCTGAAACGCATTGTGAACCACACCAGCCTGCCCTTGATCCTCAAGGGCATCATGACTCCGGACGAGGCTCAAATGGCGGTTGATGTGGGGGCTAAAGGAATAGTGGTGTCCAATCACGGCGGACGAGTGATGGATCATTTGCCCGGCACCGCGGAAGTGCTTCCCGGCATTGCGGCGAAGGTCAAGGGCCAGATAACGATCCTGGTTGACGGCGGGGTGCGTGACGGAGTTGACGTGCTGAAATTGCTGGCCTTGGGCGCCGACGCGGTGATGGTGGGCAGGCCCCTGGCCGTGGCGGTCCTGGGCGGCGGGCGCGAAGGAGCCAAGCTCTATATGGATAGCCTTAAAAAAGAGCTGTATTCAGCCATGATACTCACCGGATGCGATTCGGTAAATGCCGTGGGAGAGCATATCATTTATAAGGGGCGCTGACCCCGCCGGACTGGGCTTTCAAGGCGGCGTCATGGCCATTACAGGCGGTTTTGTGGTGGCCATGGCCCCATCAGTCTCCGGGCTTGAGCCGAGCGAGACACTGGGCGCATTTGCTGTGGTCGTGGCCGCCGTTGCAGATTTCGGCCATGGCCTTCCGCCAAGTGGAATCAGTGCGCGGGCAGCGTTCCAAAGAATCCAAAAAACTGACCAAGCTGTCAACGGAGACCCTGTCCATGGCATGCTCCACCCTACAGGCCACCCGCTCGGCGTGCTCTTTATCCATATTCAGTATATTGTTGAAAAATTCCAATAAGGTGTCATGCCTGCGGATTACTTCCCTGGCAATGGAACGCCCCTGATCGGTCATGGTAATGAAGCTGTAAGGTTCGTAGTTGATTAATCCCCGCTCGGCCAGGGTTTTGAGCGCTCCGGTAACCGAGGCCCGCGAAACCTCCAGCCGGTCTGCAATATCCTTGGCCCGCGCCACCCGGTTGGCCGCCTCCAGGTGATAAATGGCTTCAAGATAATCTTCCAGACTGGCTGATATGTTCCCGCGTGCATCATGGGTCATGGCCGGACATTCCTTTTGAATCACCGAGAAAACAGGGCAGCCCTAAGTGATAATAAAATGGTAACGCAAAAGAGGCCGTCAAGCCAGGAAGCGGGGATTTTTTTCACAAAAGCCGGGGCAAACCATGTGAAGACCAAAAAAACGGACCCCAAACCGGGGCCCGTTTCACCCTGCCGTTAAATGGGGCTAAGCGATCAGCGCCAGGCGCACATCCATGACATTGGTCCGGGTGGGGCCGGTGACGATCAGGTCGTCCAGCTTCTGGAAGAAATGGTAGGCGTCATGGCGGGCCAGATACTCCCTGGGATTCATGCCCGCCTCTCTGGCCCTGGCTGCGGTGTTGCCGTCAGCCCAGGCCCCAGCCGCATCGGTGGGGCCGTCGGTGCCGTCGGTGCCCGCCGAGACCAACAGAACGTTATCCAGCCCTTCGATATCCAGGCAGGCCGCCAGGGCGAATTCCTGGCTGCGCCCGCCCAGGCCGTGGTCCCGGCTCAAGGTGACGGTGGTCTCGCCGCCGCTGACCAGGCAGCAGGGCCGGGGCAGGGGGTTGCCGGTCTCCAGGACTTCCCGGGCCATGGCCGCGTGCATGCGGGCTATATCTTTGGTTTCACCTTCTATGGTGGTGCTGAGGATCAAGGGGGGATATCCCAGATCCTTGGCCTTTTGGGCCGCGAATTCCACCGCCTGGCGGCAGGAAGCGATCACATAGTTGCTCACCCGTTCCATGACGGGGTCGCCCGGCTTCAGGGTGTCGGGAATCTCGCCGGCCAGGCCTTGCTCAATCCTTTTCACCACCGGCCGGGGCAGCTTATCCCATATGCCGAAGCGGTCTTGCAGTATCTCGCGCACATCTTCCCAGGTGGAGAGATCGGAGACCGTGGGGCCTGACGCTATAACGTCAAGACGGTCTGCCACCACATCCGATATGATCAGGCCGACCACCTTTGATTCACCGGCCAGCCGGGCCAGGTTGCCCCCTTTGAGTAGGCTCAGGTGCTTGCGGATGGCGTTGATTTCGCCTATATCCGCACCGCAGGCCAGAAGCTCCGAGGTGACCGCCTGTTTGTCCGCCAGGGTTATGCCTTCAGCAGGACCAACCAAAAGGGCGCTTCCTCCGCCCGATAAAAGGCTGAATACCAAGGTGCGGGGGCCGGCGTGTTTTTTGAGCAGGTCGGCGATTTCCTTTCCGGCCGCCACTCCGCGCTCGTCGGGCACCGGGTGGCTGGATTCGCTGATGGAGATGGTCTTGGTGGGTCCGGAGTGACCGTCTTTGGTCACCACCTTGCCCGCAATCAGGCGCTCACCCAGGATATCTTCCAGCGCGGCGGACATGGGGGCTCCTGCCTTGCCCGCGCCCACCGCGATTATCTTGTCGAATTGGCTCAGGTCGATGGTCTCATCCACCACCCTGAGCATTTCGCCCTTCAGGCTGACAGCCCGTTTTACAGCCGATAATGGATCTGCCGCCGATAAACCGGCGTCTACGATTTGGCGTGCTATGGCACGCAGGTTTTGCTCAGTCATGGTCAATCACCCTATTGGCTATTGTTAAGAAAAAGATATTGTATCATGCAGTGCGGTTTGTGTGCAGGTGTCAAGCCCGGGTTCAGCCGTCTTTCACTCCGGAACGCTGGGCCAGTTTGAAGCGCATCATTTCTTGCATCAATTGAGATAGCTCACGTCTGGTCTTTTGATTAGTGATATGGAATTGAACCGATGAAAACCCCCTCAATTTAAGCTTGCCGTTTCTCACACTTGTGCCCTCCAGCAATAATTGCCTGTTTTGACATGTCAGCAGCAGGCTGATCGGAGTGCCCACCGAAAAACTCATCAGGGCCGGATGGGAGAACTTCACCCCGCCCAAAGAAATGTCCATGATTTCCACTTTGGTTTTATCCGGCCAAATATAAAGCCGCGCGTCGAACTCCGGCGGGGGGGCCAGACGAAAGTGAAGCCTTAGGGTAAACTGCTTGAACTCCTTGGGACCCGGCACAATGAGAACAGAATCCCGCAGACCCTGGCCTATGGGATAGTCATTTACGATTTTGGATATCTTGGTTTGATACCCCACCCTCAGCCATCTGCCATCGGGAACATCACGATACCGGGCCAGAAAGGTCAGTTCCACCTGACTGCCCACCCGGCTGGGGCCCAGGGGGGGGAAGGGCTGGGCCAGGATCAGGCTCCGGTCAGCTTCTATGTTATGTATGGTGGTGGAGCGTATGTCGATGCTGTCCCGATCCAGGTCGGTGGATATTATAAGATCAACCCGGCGCCCCGGGCGCAGGCAGGTCTGTTCCAATATTTTCTGCTTGGGCAGACCAGCAGATTTATTATTGTTTTTTCGTCTGAACAGCATTGATCCAGGTTCAATAAGTTCGATGTTGGCGTTGCAAACAAAAGTGATTACAATTCAAAACACAATATAATAAAAATAGGGGCCACCCTGCCAGTTAAAGGAAACAATAAATGATTTTTTTGATCAAATTACTTCAATTTTCCGAGTATCTCGTAGTTCTGTATAAATGGATCGTCATAGCAGCCGTAATCCTGTCCTGGATAAATCCAAACCCGCAGCATGAGTTTCTGCGGGGTTTGATAAGGGCCATCTACGTTTTGACCGAGCCGGCCTTGCGTTGGATAAGAAGCCGGATTCCCACGGTTTTTGGTGGGCTGGATTTTGCGCCGGTTATCTTGCTCCTGGCTCTGATGTTTGTTCAGTATGTAATAGTTCAAGGCCTGATTGGTATGTTGATCGGGTCCAGCATCGGTGGCTGATGCACCACGCCGCTTGTTTTCATCTCAAAGCAGCGCCGGGCTCAACCCGGCCCGCTTTTTTTGATAAACCTAGGTTTGACAGATATATGCCCTTGAGCTTTTTAACGGCTGAAACAGACCTCCACCACAAAATTCCCACTGGTTGTAGAGAAGGGAATTGCAATCGCCGGACCTTTTGTCATGTGTTTGATTGAGTGATTCTTTCCCGATATGACCGTGGGTATGGCTGCGGAAAGGGATATGCCGTTTTCCCCCAGTTCCCGGCGTGCGTCGCCGCATATCATGTTGGTTATTTCGCCCACTGCATCTTTCACTTCATCATTCAGGCTGGATATGGTTTCGCCGAACATGTTGGATACGATGCCGCATATGCAAGGCTCGCTGAAAGTGATGGAAAGAGATCCCTCGGTGGCTCCCGTAATACCGATGATCCCGGTGACGTCACCGGATGCGGCGTCGCCTTCCTTGCGGTAGGGCGCGCCCGGTTTGGCTTCTGTGAAAGCCATGGTTTTCAATACATTGGTGGTTGCATTGAGAAATGGGTTTATATACTCAACTTTCATCGTTAGTTTCCTTATGATGTGTGGGCCTGAAAAATCCCGGCATACCGGACGTATGCGATGCCTGCGGTCGGCTGGCCCGGGCCTCTATTCTATGCCCAACTTTTGTATGGAGTAAAGTCCTTTGTCTTCAAACACGTTGCCTATTTGGCGGACTGAAAAGGAAACGACTGAATTTGAGCACGCGGTAATCAAGGTTAAGACCTGCCGCAGAAGACGGGGGCAAGGACAAACCCATGATTTCGTGGTGCTGGACTGCCCCGGGTGGGTGAATGTTATAGCCACCACACCCGAAGGTCAGGTGGTGCTCATAAGGCAATGGAGGCACGGTATTCAGGGGGTGACCTTGGAAATTCCGGGGGGAATGGTTGACCCGGGCGAAGACCCCATGGCGGCGGGCGCCAGGGAGCTTTTGGAAGAAACCGGCTATCAAGCGGCCGAACTGATCCCCTTGGGATGGGTTGATCCCAACCCGGCTTTGTTCAATAACCGCTGCCATACCTTTTGGGCCCAGGATGCAGTCTGGGTTCATGATGCCCGGCCGGAAGACACCGAAGATATTGAAGTGCTGTTAACTCCCCGAAAAGACTTGCCCTCCTTGGTCGCAAGTGGCAGGATAACCCACAGCTTGGTAGTTGCGGCCCTGAGCCTCTTTTGGCTGCGGACCGGGGCGATGGTTTTATAGGCCCTGACAGGAATTTATTATGATAAAGCAAAGCGAACTGGCCCGGCTGCCCAAAGTGGATCAAGTGCTGGCCACTGAGGAGCTGACGGGAGCCGAACTCCCCAAACATTTGATTAAACAGGCGGTGCGGGATTGCATTGAAGATTTGCGTAATCAAATACTTGAAGGAAGCAGCCCCGGGCCGGAGATGCTTGAAGCCGCCGCGGTGGCCCGGACGGCTTTGAAACTGGCAGCCAAAAGGGCCAAGCCGAATCTGGTCAAGCTGATAAACGCCACCGGGGTGGTGGTGCACACCAATCTGGGCCGCTCCCTTTTGGCCAAGTCCGCCATAGAGCGCCTGGTGGAGATCAACGGGGCCTACAGCAACCTGGAATATGACCTGGAGGCCGGCAAACGGGGCAGCCGCTATTCGCTGGTGACCGATCTTTTGAAGGAGATAACCGGGGCCGAGGCCGCCTTGGTGGTGAACAACAATGCCGCCGCTGTGTTCCTGAGCCTGCAGACCCTGGCGGCGGGCCGCGAAGTGGTGGTGAGCCGGGGCCAGCTGGTGGAGATCGGCGGGTCTTTCCGCATCCCCGACGTCATGGCGCGCAGCGGGGCCATCCTGCGCGAGGTGGGAGCCACCAACAAGACCCATCTGCATGATTATGAAGGGGCCATCACCAGCAACACCGCCGCGCTTTTAAAAGTGCACACCTCCAATTTCGCGGTGGTGGGCTTTCATAAAGAGGTTCCGCTCAGCGAACTGAAGGAACTGGGCCTGCGCTATCACATCCCGGTTATAGAAGACCTGGGATCGGGCACTTTGTTGGAGCTGGGCGGTCTGGGCCTGTATCCCGAACCCACCGTGCAGCAGGTGCTGCATGACGGGGCCGACCTGGTTAGCTTCAGCGGTGACAAGCTCTTGGGCGGCCCCCAGGCGGGCATCATCCTGGGCAAAAAGGACCTGGTGGAAAAGCTGCGCAAAAACCCCATGAACCGGGCGCTCCGTATCGACAAACTCACCTTGGCCGCGCTGGAAGCCACCTTGGAACTTTACCGGGACCCCCAAACCGTAATGGACAAAATACCGACCTTGAGCATGCTGAGCGTGGATTATGAGGTTCTGGGCAAAAGGGCGGCCTCCCTGGCCCGCCGCTTGAAAGCCCTCGGCATCCCGGGCCTGAATGTCAGCCAGCGCGACGGGGAATCCCGGGTGGGCGGCGGGGCCATGCCCCTGGCCGCTCCCTGCACCAAGCTGGTGGAACTCAGCCTGGATGGCTTGAGCCCGACCCGCCTGGAAGAGGCCTTGAGGGCCAGTGAGCCCCCCATAATATGCCGCCTGGAAGACGGCCGGCTTTTGATTGACCCCCGAACCTTGCAAAGCGGAGACTCCGCCCTGATAGCGGCGGCTGTGGCCCGCATCGCAAATTAACCTGATTGGAGGAAACCGTGGCAGCCAGCCCGCGCACCATTCCTGACAATCTGGAGTTTAAGGACCTGGAGCGTTTTGCCGCAAGCGTCAAGCGCCCCTTTATAGAGGCGTTCGGGGCCAGCAGCGTGGATCTTGTGCCTCCTGCTCAGCCTGACGCCGAGTCCGGCGATCCCTTGGCCAGGGCGTCGGCCCACTTGAGCCCGGTGCTGGATGAAAGCAACCGCCGCCTGGTGATACCCCTTACTCAAGAGGGACGCCTGGTGTGCCTGCTTTCCCTGTGGGGGGTGAAGGACGTTCCGGCCCTGGCCGGGCACACCCCGCCCTTTTTGCCAGCCCTGGCCCAGGTGGTCATTGAGCTTGTGAAGGTGAAAATCCGGCTGGAGACCGATCCGGTCACCGGTTTCCACAATGAAGCGGCTTTGGAGCAATGCCTGGCGGTGAGCCTCGGCACCCATATTCCCAGAAAGGGCCGCGAACGCCCCACCCTGGAGGCGGAGCAGCCCAGCACCGGCATATGCTTAATGGCGCTTAAACCGCTCAGCATGGAGCATATCCGGGAGAGCTATGGACGCCGGTTCGGTGATTTGGTGCTCAAGCAAGTCGCCGCTCTGGTGGAGGACTACGCCGCGGACAGTGAATGCCTGGCCCAGGAATCGGGGGTCTTCTACATCTTGAGCAACAAAGGAGTGCCCTGGGCGCGCTCTTTGGCCCGGGAGATCATGGCCGCGGTGAAGACCGTGAAACTCAGCACTCCGGACGGCGGCTGGTGGCAAGGCGGGCTGGTGGCGGGAGCCGCGGCCTGGGACGCCCGCCTGTGGCGGGGCGGGGCCTATTCATCAGAGGCCGCGGCGGTGCTCAAGGCGCGCAGTCTGCGGGCCCTGAAATCCGCCGGTGAAGAGCGCATGACGGACGTTCTGTTCTTTGGCGAGATTGTGGACCGGGCCGGGCGCATCAAGCAGGTGATGCCCATGGGGCAGGTGCTGATAGGCTTGGGCCGGGCCCACGGCTTGAGCGAGGGCGAACGGTTCAGGATCATGCAGGATCAGAAAGGCCCCGGCGAAGACTCCGCCAAGGCGGAGCTGGTGGTGATAAGCCTGGGCGAGGACGAATCCTTGGCGGAGGTGCAGGCGGTGCTGGACGCCAGCCAGCCCATAGCGGCGCGGGACCGCTTGATGCGCCTGGGGCCTGAATCCCTGGCTGCCGACCAAGCCGCCGAACAGGTGATCAGCCTGGCCGGGCACCAGGTGCGGGTGGTCCGCGACCAGGGCACCGGTCTGCCGGGGCACGCCTCTTTTCTGGCCATGTACCGCGCCCTTTGCGCAGAGGCGGAGCCTTTTGCGGCGGGTCTGATCCGTTTGGAAGGCCTAGAGGGCATGCGGGAGATCTGCGGCCAGGTGGGGGTGGAAACCCTGGTTTCGGGCCTGGCCGAACAGGTGGCCAAGGACCTGCCCCCAAAAACCCTGATAGGCCGCTTCGCGCCGGACACCCTGGGTGTGCTCATGGCCGGGGGAGGGGCCGCCGAACTGCGGGACAGTCTGGAAACCGCCCTGGCCAATGCCGCGGAATTCGTGGAGCGCCCCCTGCGGGCCGGTGTGGCGGGCTGCCCCACCGATGGTTTCAGGCCGGAACAGGTTTTGGATAACGCTGGCAAAGCCCTGGTGCATGCGGGATTTTTGGAATCCGGCTCCAGTATCAGCTTTGATGAAGTGAGCTTGAATGTCAGCGGGGACGCCCTGTTTGCCCAGGGGCGCATTGCGGAAGCCGTGGTGGAGTATGAAAAGGCTCTGGCCATGAATCCGGTGGACGCCTTCGTGCTCAATTCCTTGGGGGTCTGTTTCGGCCACCTGGGCCAGATGGACCAGGCGGTTGAGTATTTCAAGCGGGCTCAGGATGCGGAGCCCGAAGATTTCATGGCGTATTACAATCTCGGCTACGCCTTCATGTCCCAAGGCAAGATGAACCAGGCCGCCGGGCAGCTGGAAAAGGGGCTTGAACTGAATCCGGACCACGGGGATTCTCTCTTTCAGCTGGGCCGCCTGGCTCAGAGCGCGGGCCGCTTGAACAGTGCGGTGGAATATTACCGCCAGGCCGCCAGGCAGGATGACTGTCCCAGCGCGGTGCACCGCAGCCTGGGCGAGGCGCTGGCCGCCGGAGGTCACAATGAAGAGGCCGAACAGGCCTTTAAGCAGGCGGTGAAGCACAATTCCAACGATGCCGCCGCCTTGAGCAGCCTTGCAGGCTTGTATCTGGACCGGAGCGCAAATCTGGAGATTGCCCTTTCCCTGGCCAAACGGGCCCGGGAACTGGAGCCCCGCGCAGCCAGGCACATCCGGGTCACGGCCCGGGCGCTTAATGCCCTGGATCATGCCGAGGAGGCCATACAGCTTTTGCATAAAGGCAGGAAGGCGCATCCGGACGATCCCTTCCTGGCTGTTCTCCTGGGACAGGTCCTCGCCGGGCTGGAACGGGCGGTGGAAGCCCGTGACGCCTTCACCCAGGCACTGGCCCTGGAACCCAATCTGGAAAGCGCCCGCAAGGGCCTGGCGGATTTAACTATTATCGAAGAGGAAGCTTCATGAACAGCGGTTTACCGCCCAAATCTCTGATGGTGCAAAAGGTGCTAGAAGATAAAGGGCTCAGTTCAAAAGTGCGGATAATGCCCGATTCCTGCCGCACCTCGCAAATGGCTGCGGATGCGGTGGGCTGCGATGTGGCTCAAATTGCCAAATCGTTGATATTCAAAGCCAAACAAAGCGGCGAAGCGGTATTGATCATCGCATGCGGGGATAACATGGTGGACACCAAAAAGGTGGCCAAGCTTTTGGGCCAGAAGCTCAGCCGGGCGGATGCCGATTTTGTGCGTGAACAAACCGGCTTTGCCATTGGCGGCGTGCCTCCGGTGGGGCATCCCAAGCCCCTCACGATATTCATTGACGAGGATTTGGAGCGTTTCGAGGAGATATGGGCCGCGGCAGGCAACCCCCATGCGGTGTTTCCCTTGACTCCCCAAGAGCTTTTCCGCATTACCGGCGGCCAGGTCGGGGACATAAAGCAAACGGCCAAACCCAAGTGAATCGCAAAAGGGGCGGGTATCTGATCAGCGATGATCCGGAGCTTGCGGATTACGCCTATATAACCAGATCGCTGCAGTCAACCTATTGGGCCGCAGGCCGGGACGAGGATGCGGTGCGGGCCTCGGCCCGGGGCAGCCTGTTTCTGCACATGCTGAAAGACGGCCGCCAGGTCGGCTTCGCCCGCATCCTGAGTGACGGAGCCTGTGTGGCGCTTCTGTTGGATGTGTTCATTGAGCCCGGGCTGCGGGGCCAAGGATTGGGGCGCTGGCTCATGGAATGCGTGCTGGATCATTCCGCCTGCCGGGTGGAGAAGCTGAATCTGTTCACCACCAGCGCCGCCGGACTGTATGCCAAGTTGGGTTTTGAAAGCCATCCGGGCGGCATGGTGCTGAAACTGAAAAAATAGCCGGTCCGCCAGCCGGCGGGGCAGGGGGGCCGTGCCCTGGGGCCGGGTGCCTACTGAACCGGAAAATCCACTTTTATCTTGAATAGCTTGCGGGCCGGGAATGAACAGATTCCCTCCACGCCGGTGGCCTGTTCTATGGCTTCAAGCTGCTCAGCTATCAGGTCCATGGATTCGGCTATCAAAGTGAACCACACGTTGTATTCATGGGCCCTGAGATAGTTGTGGGTCACCCCGGGATAGGAATTTACGGTGTCAATAAACAGCTCCAGCTTGTCTTCAGGCACCTTGGCCGCGCACAAGGTGGATTTGAATCCCAAAAGGTGGCTCTGGAAATTTCCTCCGATACGGCGGATCACCCCGGATTTTTTCATGCGGGCCAGCCGCTCAAGCACTTCGGCTTCACTTAGGCCCAGGCGCCGGCCCAATAACTTATACGGCTGCGGATCAATGGGCAGGCGGGATTGCACTTCTCTGAGTATCTTTTTGTCGGTCTGGTCCAGGGACAATTCATATCTCCCAGTGCTAGAGTTGTTTTCTGCTAATCCAACCATGCCAGGAGCTTGCCGGTTTGGCAACTCAAAGCTGAAGTATTACGCGCCCCCAAAAGGGGTTTGGCCTTGACATATATCATTTGCGGGAAGATACCAGTACACGTTGATTGAATAAGCGCGCTTTCTGGCAACCTGAAATGCAAACTCCTATTTGGACCCGGAATACTGGAGCATTGATGTTACTTGATGAGAAAATCGAAAGCTGGTCTGAACTCACAGAGCGCTGGCCCTCTGATCAAGGCGGAATCTTGCAGTCTCTGACAGAGCTGAAAGATGCTGCGCTTTCCTTAAAAGACGCCCGGCTGGAATTGGTTTCACGGCCCGGAATCAGCATATCCCTGCGCTTTAGCCTGGAGCCTGCCCCGGAGGGGCGTACCCGGCCCGTGTTCCATCTCATAGATGTGATCGCTTTTGAGGACGAGCTGTTTTTATCGGCCTGCTTTTATGGCGATGAGATCACAGACCCCCAGGAACTGGGCAACCTGGTGCTGGGGGGCCTGTTCAATGAAAACGGTTATTGCTTTGATCTGGATGAGCCGGACCCGGAGCTTTCGGCCTATTTAACCAAGCGGCAGGCCGAGGCCCACCAGGCGGCTGCAAAGTAGCCTGAAGAACGATCGGAAATTAGGATGGTTACAGTTACGCCCAATTTCGGAAGTTAAACAATGGATCTACAGGAGTTAAAAACGCGGCTTGCAAGGCTGATCGCAGACACCCCGGCGACAACGGGCCTTTGTGTGCAGATCGAGGACGACGCCCCGCTTATCATGCACAATGCGGAAATGCGTTTCAGCGCGGCCAGCCTGATTAAATTGCCCATCGCCTATAAATACCATGGGAAGTGCCTGAGCGGCGGGCTTTCCTCCCAGTCCGTGTTTCAGCTGCAAAAGGAGCACTGGGTGGACGGCTGCGGGGTCCTCAAGGATGCCGCGCCGGGCTCTGAATTCAACCTGGATCATATCGCCCATGTCATGCTCACCCAGAGCGACAACGTGGCCACCAACATCTTGATTGACATGCTGGGCCTGGAGCCCATCAACCGGACCATAGGTGATCTGGGCATGCACGGGACCTCTTTGCAGCGCAAGATGTATGACTTTGAGGCCAAGGCCCGTGGGCTGGACAACTGGATCACTCCGGGTGATGTGCAGGCGTTTTTGCTCCGTTTGCAAAATCCCCGGCCCCATGAGCGCAAGATATGCGCTTACATAATCCAAACCCTCAAGGACCAGCAGCTTAACCACAAATTGCCCGCCCTGCTGCCGCCCGGCACTCCCGTGGCACACAAAACCGGTGAACTTACAGGCGTGGAGCACAACGCCGGAATCATCTACGGCCCCAAGCGGACTTGCTGCATAACCGCCATGACCCAAGGCCTTGAAGACAACAGCCGGGGCGTTGACTTTTGTCGGCAAGCGGGCCGCCTGGTCTATGCCGCCTTGGCCTGAACCGGCTGCATCCGCAGGCTTGCCGGGTCCACGGGGAGCGGCATCGCGGGGTGGTCAGGCCATGCGGCGGGCGCCCCTCATCGCTTGCTCCGTCTCCCGCCAAAAGCCTGGTTGACACCGCCACCGCAAAAGCGGTAAATCCATATACGTCTCTTGCTGCAATACCCGGTATGGCAGCTCACATGAATAAGGAAGTGATTCATGCCGGATAAAGGTTTCATCATCTGTTCAGCCAAGGTTTTCACCGGGCTGGCGAATAAACCCTGGGTGGAAGCCGTTGGGGTCAGAAACGGAGTCATTGCGGCCTTGGGCGGCAATGCGGAAGTCAAGGCCGCCCTGCCCGGGGCTGTTGATCTGGGGCTGGATGGAACCCTGGTGGCTCCGGGTTTCGTGGATGCCCACACCCATGCCACCGAGTTTGGCCGAAGCCTGCTCATGGTCGATCTGCGCAACCTTCCCAGTCTTGCGGCCTGCCGTGAGAAGATAAAAGTTGCGGCGGCGGAGCTCAAACCCGGCCAGTGGCTGTTCGGCTGCAACTGGAACCAGAATTTCTGGAGTGAGGGCCGCGAGCCTGATAAATCAGATCTGGACGATTTGGTGCCCCATAATCCGGCCGTGATGACCCGGGTGTGCACCCACAGCCACTGGGTGAACTCCAAGGCCCTGGAGGCCATAGGCATCGACGCCGGCACCCCGGACCCGCCCGGCGGACAGTATGACCGGTATGAATCCGGCCAGCTAACCGGCATGCTGCGCGAGGCCTTTAAGATGATCCGGGAGGTCCAGCCCCAGCCCGGCTTTGAACTTCTGGAAAGGGCCGCCCTGGCAGCCCAGCAGGAAGCAATCAAGCATGGGCTTACCGGGCTGCATTCCTGCGAGTCCCTGCGCGAATGGAAGGTGTGGTCCAAGCTCGACCGGGAAGGCAAGCTCAAATTCCGGGTGCACCACCTTTTCCAGCCCGAGAATTTTGACGAACTGGATTCTTTGGGCTTAAAGCCCGGCCAGGGCTCCGGCAGGCTTTGGCTGGGGCATCTGAAGCTGTTTTCGGACGGCTCTTTGGGCGTGGGCACCGCGCTTTTGTGTGAAGACTACAGTGATGAGCCCGGCTGCCGGGGGCTGGCCTTTTTGGAGCTCCCGGAGCTTATTGAAAAGATAAAAATGGCCTATGAAAGGGGCTTTGACGTGGCCATTCACGCCATTGGCGACCAGGCCGGAAATAACGCGCTCAATGCATTTGCCGCCTGCCGCGAAGAGTTTCCCGGGGCCCGCCGGGACAGGATTGAACATATCCAGCTGCATTGTACAAAAGACCTGGACCGGTACCGGGAAATGGGCATAGCCGCCTCGGTGCAGCCCTCGTTTGTGGCCACGGACTGGAAGGCGGCCGAGCGGCGCTTTGGCGAAAGTCGCTGCCGGGAAAGGGGTTATGCCTGGAAGACCCTTTTAAACAACGGCCTGCGCATGCAGTTCGGTTCGGACGCACCGGTGGAGTCCATAAACCCCCTGGTCGCCTTGCAGGCCGCGGTGCTGCGCCAAGACCAGAACCTGGAGCCCGCCGGGGGCTGGCTGCCTGAAGAGCGCCTGAGCCTGGAAGAAGCTTTGACCGGATTCACTTCCTGCGCGGCCTGGACCGCCCGCAAGGATGAACACCTGGGGTCCTTAAAACCGGGCAATTGGGCGGACCTGACCGTGATTGAAAAAGACCTCAGCCAAACGCCGCCCCAAGAGTGGCGCCAAGTTGAAGCAGCCGCCACCATAATCGGCGGCGAGATAGTTTACACTAAATAGTTAATTGCCTTTGGGGCAGGAATAGGAAGAAACACTGTGTTAGATCAGGAACTGAAAGACCGCTTGCGAAAAGAGACCGAATCCCGGCTGCCCTGGTTGGAGGAGTTGTATAAGCATTTTCACGCCAACCCGGAGCTTTCGGGCCAGGAGGAAAAAACCGCGGCCCGTCTGGCCGAGGAGTTGAGCGCTTTGGGCCTCAAAGTCCATACCGGCATCGGCGGCCACGGCGTGGTGGGTGTGATGCAAAACGGCCAGGGACCCACAGTGTTGATCCGGGGCGACATGGACGCCTTGCCCCTCAAGGAAATCACCGGACTTCCCTATGCCTCCCAGGCCACGGGCCTGAATCATGATGGCCTGGAAACCCCGGTGATGCATGCCTGCGGGCATGATGTGCATACATCCAACCTGGCCGGGGTGGCGGCGGTGCTGGATGCTATGCGCGACTATTGGCAGGGCACCGTGTGGATTCTGGGCCAGCCGGCTGAAGAGGCCATCGGAGGGGCCAACCTCATGCTGCAAGATGGGCTCTATGAGCGGCTGGGGCGTCCTGATCTGGCCCTGGCCCTGCATGTGGACCCGGGGGTGCCGGTGGGCTCGGTGGCATTGGCCGCCGGGGTGCAGAGCAGCTGCAGCCACGCCATTGATCTTACGGTGCGGGGCAAGGGCGGCCACGGGGCCGCACCACACCGCACCAAAGACCCCGTGGTGCTGGCCGCTCAGATCGTAATGGCTCTGCAGACCATCGTCAGCCGGGAGGTGAAACCCAGCGAAATGGCCGTGGTCACGGTGGGCGCCATCCACGGCGGCACCAAGCGCAACATAATACCCGAAGAGGTGGTTTTGAACCTCACCTTGCGGGCCTATGACGCGGGCTTGGCCGAAAACCTGGTAAAGGCCGTGAAACGCACCGCCCAGGGCATCGCCCAGGCTCAGGGGCTGCCCGAGGAGCTTTGGCCCAGGCTGGAACCGGTTGACACCTCCTATCCTCCTATAATCAACGATGAAAAACTTACCCAACAGCTTAAGACCGTATTCGAGGAGGTTTTGGGCGAGGGGACCGTAGTGGAGGCTTCCCCCATCACCGGTTCCGAGGACTTCAGCTTTTTCGCCCAGGCCGATCCGCCGGTGCCCACGGTGATGTATCGCCTGGGCGTCACCAAAAAGGAAGCCCTGGAGGCCGAGGCGGATGGCGGCCCCAGCGTGGCCCCGGTGCACGATCCCCGATTTTACCCCGACTTGGACGGCAGCCTGGCGGCCGCCGTTGTGAGCATGGCCGCCGCCGCCATGAGCGCCATGCCCAAAAAATAAGCAGGAGCAGGGCCGATGTTTGATCTATTGATACAAAACGCCCTTATCATTGACGGCAGCGGGCAGCCAGGCTGGGTGGGGGACCTGGCTGTGCTGGACGGCAGGATAGCGGCCCTGGAGCCCGGCATCCGGGCCCAGGCCGCCAAAACCATTGACGCCGCGGGACTGGTGCTGTGCCCGGGTTTCATAGACCCCCATTCCCATTGGGACGCCATCCATCTGGATGGCTCCCAGGCCCAGGTGAAGCTGCGCCAGGGGGTTTGCCTGGATGTGGTGGGCAACTGCGGGGAATCCTTGTCGCCGGTGACAGCCGGGTCCAAGGATGACCTGGGCATGCTGTTTGCCAGCGCGCTGGATTGGATAGCCCCGCGCAGCTTTCAAGACTACACCCGGCAGGTGGATCAGGCCGAACCCGGCCTGGGGGTCATGTCCCTGGTGGGGCACGGCACCTTGCGGGTGCTGGCCATGGGACACCGGGCCGGACCTCCCGGCCCGGAAGAGCTCAAGCTTATGAAACGGGAGCTGGCCCTGGCCCTGGATCAAGGGGCCGCCGGTTTCAGTACAGGGCTGTACTACACCCCTTCGGGATATGCCGATTCTTCCGAGCTTGAAGCTCTGCTCGCAATCGTGGCCCAAAAAGGGCGCTATCACACCAGCCATATACGCAACGAGGCCTATGGCATCTTTGACGCCTTGGATGAAGTGATACAGGCGGGCCTGGCCACCGGGGCGGCGACCAATATCGCCCACCTTAAATTATGCGGGCGGGATAACTGGGGGCAGTCCGGCCGGGTGATCGAAATGCTGGAAAAAGCCAGGGACAAGGGTCTGGACCTTACCTGTGACGTTTACCCTTATGAGCGTTCATGCACCACCCTTTTGTCCCTGTTCCCAACCTGGTCCAGGGAGGGCGGGGTGCCCGGATTGAAAAGGCGCCTGACTGGTCAGGCCCAAAGGCAACGCATCCGGGATGAAATGCTGAACGGCGTGCCGGGCTGGGAAAGCAGCGTGCAGAACGCAGGCTTTGACGGCATCACCATATCCAGCCTGCATAGCGGCCGGCGTCAGGAGCTGGTGGGTAAAACCCTGGCCGAGGCCGCGCAAGAAGCCGGGCTGGAGCCGGCTGATTTCACCATGGAGCTGGCTCTGGAGCAGTCCGGCGCGGTGAGCATCATAAACTCATCCATGTGCGAGGAAGATGTAGCCGAGTTCATCAAGCTGCCCTTTGCCATGATCGGCTCCGACGGCTCGCTCAGCCGGGGCAAGCCCCATCCCAGGGCCTACGGCGCATTCCCCCGCATAATCCGCCGCTTTGTGCGGGAGCTCAAGGCCTTGAGCCTGGAAGAGGCCATCGCCAAGATGAGCGGCAAGACCGCGGAAAGGGTCAAGGCCAGGGACTGCGGATTCTTGCGCAAGGGCTATCAGGCGAACCTGGTGCTTTTTGATCCCGATGAATTCGGCGACACCGCGACCTTTGAAGAGCCCCGTTCATTTGCCACCGGCCTGAACAGCGTGTTTGTGCAAGGCGTCCAGGTCTGGACCCCGGAAGGCCCCGGCGGCAGGGCCAAAGGCGGGTTTGTCAGGCCAAGAGCTTGATTCATATAAGGCTTTTGATGCGCACCCCGCAATTTGCCAGCGCCGGGATAACGGGTAGATTTATAGGGTGGGAGATATAAACCGTTGAGCATCAAAAGCCTGTTCATGAGGAAAAAATACATGACCCAATTAGACAGCAGTCTGCGTTTTGAGCAAGGCCCCATACGCCCGCCCTCCGAGGCCAGAAGCCTGCTGCTCAGGTTCACCCGCAACTGTCCCTGGAATAAGTGCACTTTTTGTCCGGTGTACAAAGGCAGTCGCTTTCCCGCCGCAGCCTGGATGAGATCAAGGCCGACATCGACGCGGCCGCCCAGATGCGCCGCCAGATCCTGGACCTGTCTGAGGAGATGGGCCGGGGAGGAAGGGTGGATGACCCCGTCGTATCGGTGATATTCAGCAATCCCGCCTTAAGCAATTCATTCCGCAACGTGGCGGCCTGGCTGCACTACGGCACCGGAGCGGTGTTTCTGCAGGATGCCAACAATCTTGTCTTAACCCCCCAGGTACTGGGCCAGGGGGTGAAGTATTTGCGCGAGAAGCTGCCCGAGGTGACCCGGGTCACCACTTATGCCCGTTCGGGAACCGCGGCCAACCGCAGCCTGGAAGATCTGGTTATGCTGCGGGAATGCGGCCTGGACCGGGTGCACATCGGCCTGGAGACCGGATATGATCCCTTGCTGAAGTTCATGAAAAAGGGGGTCACCGCAGCCAAACAGGTGGAGGGGGGCCAAAAGGTCAAGGCCGCGGGCATGGAACTGAGCGAGTATGTCATGCCGGGCCTGGGCGGGGTGCGCTGGTGGAAGGAGCATGCCGAGCACACCGCCAAGGTGCTCAATCAGATAAATCCGGATTTCATCCGCCTTAGGACTTTGCGGGTGCCCCGCCACCTGGAGCTGCGGCGCGAGATGGAAGCGGGCAACTTCGAGCTTTTGCATGAAGATGATGTGGTGCGCGAAATCAAGCTGTTCGTGCAGACCTTGGACGGCATCACCTCCTATCTTGCCAGCGATCATATCGGCAACCTGATTGAAACGGTTGAAGGCCGTTTTCCCCAGGATAAACCTAAGATCCTGGCCGTTTTGGACAGCTATTTTGATTTGCAGGGCGACGAGCGCATCATGTACCGCCTGTGCAGGCGCATGGGGCGCTGCCGCGATCCCAAAGATATCCAGCACCCGGGCCTACGGGCCCAGATGGAGGCCCAGTTGGACTATGTCAAAAAACAAGGCAGCCCGGACAGGGTGATCCAGAAAATGATCGAGGAGATATTCTAATCGCGCTCTTGGCGCATGCCGGGCTGGCGGGGCGGTCTGGACCCCTCCGGGCATGGTGAAAGGAATAATGCATGCCCGGCCCGGACCAAGTCTAAAATTGTGTTGCGATTTTGAGTTTAAGGCATTGACGGCCCACGGCGCCTGTGGTAGATATCCCCCTGTTGATCCTCGGTAGCTCAGTTGGCAGAGCGGGTGGCTGTTAACCACTAGGTCGGCGGTTCGAGCCCGTCCCGGGGAGCCACAAAAAGAACCCGTGATAACAAGCGGTTAAAGCCCCTCAGGCAGTGCCTGAGGGGCTTTGGTTTATAGGCCGTTTTTGGGCATTTTTAGGCCTTTTGCGGCCCCCAAAAAACACAAAAGTGACACACCTCTTTTTAGGCGTGTGTAAGCTGCCACGCGAAATGAGAAACTGTGCCAGTCAAAATGAAATGGAACCGGCTGCATCCTAGGCGGCTACCTTCCTTGTACGAACCTGTCCGTCTTGGTCGCCTTGGTTGGCTCAATCACATGTCCGAGATGAGACATTGACATGTAAAATCATACGACATATGCTATTCACCAGTTTGGGGACATCTAGCCTGCCCATCCCATAGTAATTGTTCAAACAAATCCGAATTTGGACCTTCTCAGCTTGACTGACAACGTTTGGGACACCTGAGGGCTTCGCCAGAATCCTATGCGGGCGGCATTATTGGCTTTTGTCATAAATGCGATTGCAGGCATGTACGAGGCTAATTTTATTGATAATTTAATTACAAACCTTGAACTCGGGCTCACTCAAGAATTATGCAATAATGTTTTAAATTCACGACACTGACCAGGGTGATCGTTTGGTTTTGAATCCCTGAAAATGTGGCTCTCAAGATTTGATCCGCTATCCTTCCTCACACCGCAAAATGTTTAGGTGCCCATATAACTTTGAATGTCAGAACCAGGCATCAGGCCATTTTTTAGGGCTGCGGCCACATCAACTTGCCACTCTAAGAATTACTGCCGGCCGACGAGCAACAGTGTAGCCCAGATTATGCCGTAAGGCAGCGGCAAAAGGGCTTTTATCGCAAGCTAACTTATTGATATAATGGTTAGTATTAAATGTTAGTCGGAGGTTCTGCGGTGCATCCAAGAGGTGAAAGCAAAAAAGATGCTTTGAGACCTTATTTCAACCGCTCAATCATGATGGATTTCCAGGGTGCCAAGCTTTCATCCGACACCGGTTTTCTCCTGATGCGTGAGCTTGATCAGCGATACAATATCATATCGCCAATAGCTGATGTTTTGGAGGATACCCGCTCCACTTCCCACACCAAGCACAGCCTGGATCAGATGATCCGACAGCGGGTTTACCAAATTGCCGCTGGTTATGAAGACTGCAATGATGCCGACTATCTGCGGATTGATCCCGCGTTAAGACTTCCTTTGGATAAGGGCAAAAAGCCGGGTGCAGGTCAGTCAGCTCTGTCCCGCTTGGAAAATGGATATCTTGGTAATCCAGCGGGCTTCAAGGCGCTTGATGAGACCATTTTGCGTTCGACGGATGCTTTGATCAAAAAGAAGGATAAATAACGCTTCATCCTGGATGTGGACTCCACAGAAGACCCGGCCCATGGAAAGCAGGAAGGCTGCGAATACAACGGCCATTTCGGCAAAAGTTGTTTCCATCCCATCGTCGCCTTTACCGGCGATGGAGATTGCCTTGCCGTCGAGCTTCGGCCCGGCAATGTTCATTCAGCAGATGGGGTGCTGGATTTCATAAAGCCCTTGGTCGGGCGGTACCCCAAGCTTTTCAAGCTGTTCTGGTTCCGAGGTGATGCGGCGTTTGCCCAGCCCGATGTTTACGATTACTGCGAACAGGAGCACATCACCTACTTTATCCGGCTTCCCATAAATGACACATTGAAAAAGATCATGGAGCCAGAGATAAGCACCCGCCCGGTGGGCAGACCGCCCAAGTCTGGAGTCAAGGTGCAACTCTTTGAGTTTCCATACCGGGCCGGGACCTGGAAGAAGCGCCGCCGGGTGGTGTGCAAAATCGAATGGCATAATGACGAACTGTTCCCCAGGGTGGGTTTCATCGTGACCAATTCCACCTATCCTGCCTGGAAGGTGGTTCGTGTTTACAATGGCCGGGCCAACGTGGAGAACCGGATCAAGGAGGCCAAGAATACGCTTCGCTGGGACAAGACCAGTTGCCACAAATTTGAGGCTAATCAAGCCCGTCTCAAAATGGGAGCGGTGGCCTACAACTTGCTTCACATGATCCGCGAATTCCACTTGAAGGATGAGGATGGGAAGCGTTCCATGGAGTGGCTGATCCGGCGGATCATCAAGGCCGCATCCAGGATTTCCTACAGTGGCCGCCGCTGGTGGGTGCATGTGGCGTCGTCGTTTCCCCTGGCCCACCATTACCAGGCGGTGCTTGGTACAGGATGAAACGATTACTTGGTGCTGATTGACTGAGGGAGTTAAATTGGACTACTATGCACTGAAAATAGGGGAAGCAGTATTTCCCACCTTTTTCAAAGCAAAATTTAGCAGGCAATGCAGACCGGTGGCCTTGGGACATCAAAATTGTGCACCTTCATGGCCCCTGCGCCTGAAAATGGTTTAAGGAAATTTGAAAAGCGGCGCCTGCCGCATAATTTGAGTTAGTGCAACTTCCAGCAAAAGAGCTTTATTAAGCGTCTCTTTATGACTTGCGTATGACATATGCAAACAGTTATTGTTAGTTTATATAGATTATTCATCACTTAATGCACTTATCACAGCTGCTTTTGAGCTGAGCTGGAGGATTTGCAAATGAACCTGAAACACCGTCTTTACCTTTCCAATATCATTTTCATTGTTTTGCTGATCGCATTGGGTGTGGTTTATTTCAGCGCAAATTCCCTGGTGGAAGATTTGAAGCGGGAGCAATCCGACACTCAGGATTACGCTGGCAAACTCAGCCATACCATAGCAAAGGTGGATCAGTACCTGAGCGGTACGTCATCTTATGAAACAACCAAAGCTTCATTTGGTGTTTTGAGCAATTCTTCCGTTGCCAAGATGGAAACCGCCGATTTGCAGGCTTATTGGAAAAATGTTGAACAGATTAAGACAATTAACCAGCGGAATAAACAAATTGAAGCGGAGTTGAATCAGCTCACCAGCCAATCAATCAAGCAGTCTAACGGCTACATTGAAATGATCAGTAAAAAGCTGGCTGATGAAAAAACCCGGGGTTCGGTGAGCAAGCTTGAACGCCTGGTGACCATCGGGGCAAATATCAACACCGCCTCAAATTATGAGATTAGGGTTCTGTTCCTAAAGCTTAAAGCCGACCCGACGCAAAAGCAGGCCATGCTCAGTTTCCTGGACACATTGATATCCAATACCGCAAAAGACCAAAAAAATCTGGCCGGCACAGAATTTGAGCAGATGGCTGTGACTGCCCAGACCGCAAACCGCAAGGTAAAAGCCCTCGTCCAAGAATTCATAGGCCTTGCAGAAAGACAAGAAACCATCAGAAAGTCTCTGATTGATTTTGGAGGGCAAAAGCTGAAATCCATTCAGAGCAAGACCGCATCGCAATTTCAAAGCATCTTTGCGAGTATAAATAACTATCTGCTCATTATGGTCGCGGTGCTGCTTGCGGCCAGCCTTATCGGCAT
The DNA here is from genome assembly GCA_963675675.1 of Desulfarculaceae bacterium. Classification (GTDB taxonomy): domain Bacteria; phylum Desulfobacterota; class Desulfarculia; order Desulfarculales; family Desulfarculaceae; genus Dethiosulfatarculus. The sequence continues at coordinate 2,131,559 of OY776512.1, read as the reverse complement.
AGCTGTCTCGTTCTTCCAAGCCAACCATGCGGTAAGAGCTTTGAACCGTATCGTCAATGGGTTGCGGGAAGTATCCCAAGGGACCGGCAGGGCTTCGGACCATTTATCCTCCACTAGCCAAGCCTTAGCCGAAGCCACCAGTTCACAGGCATCCAGCCTGGAAGAGACTTCCGCCTCCATGGAGGAGATGGCTTCCATGACCCGCCAGAATGCGGACAATGCAACCCAAGCAGATGGAATGATGGAAGATGCGGGCCAGATTATTAAGACCGCAGCGTCTTCCATGACCGAGTTGCGCCAAGCCATAGACAAGATCAACAAAGCCAGTGATGAAACCGCCAAAATCGTTAAGACCATTGATGAGATTGCCTTCCAGACCAACCTGTTGGCCCTTAATGCCGCCGTAGAGGCGGCCAGGGCAGGTGAGGCCGGGGCAGGATTTGCAGTGGTGGCCGATGAAGTGCGCAACCTGGCCATGCGGGCAGCGGAAGCCGCAAAGAACACTTCTCAGCTTATTGAGTCCAATATCAACGATATCAAGGCCAGTTCCCAGCTTGTGGTGAATACGGATGAAGCTTTTGGCCGGGTGCGAGAAAGCTCTGTCAAGGTCGGCGAGCTGGTGGGTGAGATCTCGGCGGCGTCTCAAGAGCAGGCCCAAGGCATAGGCCAGGTTAACCAAGCTCTTTCCAACATGGACAAAACCACTCAAGAAAACGCGGCCACGGCCGAGGAATCTGCGGCTGCCACTGAAGAGCTGAAAGGGCAGACCTTCGGCATGATGAGGCTAATCTCCGACTTGGCGGGCTATGTGGGTGCATCTTTCAGCAAATCGGAGACACAAGACACCGCAAGTTTTAATCAGCCTTCCGGTTCCTCTAAACCCAAACGCTTGGAGACGACCCAGCCCAAGGCTGCGGCAAAAGCCCAGAAAGCCATACCTTTGGAGCAAGATGATTTTGAAGATTTCTAGATAACCAAACAGATTGACTTATGTATGGGGCAGGTAAGACACCTGCCCCAAAATTTATCCGGGCCCAAGCCCGCCATGCATAATCTGCCTGTAGAGTCCTTAGCATTTATTTAACTGACCTTAACCTGGAAAAATTAAGACTTATTCAACCTCCATTGTATTCGCATGTATTTGGCAATGTTCAATATAAATATTTGGATGGGGTTTCACACTTGGCTTTTGCTGTAAAAATGGACAATTTAATGTGGCTCATACACGGAAAAAATGACAATCTCGAATCCCGTAGCAGCATTTTATTTAAAAATTGACAATTGACAATCGGGGATCAGTCTGTTATATTTTATTGCTAGTCCACAAGTTGGTAGTTTTGAGTTTTAGAGCATTTGTTTGTTTTTGACTTTTGACTTTATTTGAATATAAGCCAACTTGTGGACTACTTTTATTTGACCTGTGTTTCCCACTAGTGACGGAATATTTTTTTAGCCTTAGAATGAGATTTATTTAACAAAGCATTGCTTTATTCTAAAATAATTTCTTTTTGTTCCGCCTCAGATACTTAGCTTGCCAATTAAGAAATTCAATGAACCGCCCGCTCCTTTAACTCGTTTGAATATCTGATGCGTTTAATCATGACCCTATCCTCTCAGATAAATGGGTCTCCGGTAAAACCGGGGCGGTTCAAAAACAATAACAAATCCATTAGGACATGACCGTATCCCTTGGACGAAAAAGCACCGTCAGGTGAAGGTTTCCTATGCCGAATTGTTCCAGAGGTATAATCACGGAGTGATCTTTCTTAATTCCTGCTGGAAATGTTACAGGTATTGGTATTTCACTCGAGACAGCACCTTCTCCACCACATCTGATACACCGGAAGGTTCCTATACGGCCAACTCCAAGGCAAGTTCGGCAGACAAATGTAGCTGGGACCATAACCTTGGCTGTACCCCCACGTAATGCCTGTTCCCTGGTAAGGGTGACCTCCAGGGTTAGGTTTTGAATCCTACCTGATTTGGGCCGTTCAATGCTTTCCGAGTCTCCCCAAAGCCAGTCTGAGATTTCTTCCATGGAAGGAGAAAAAGTTTCAAATGAATTTATCGGTGCGATACCACCAAAATCCATGGGTTCGCTCTCCGGGATCAACGGTTCCGGTTTTGGTTGCGATTCATGTGGGGCAGATCGTCTGAGCGGTACTCCAGATTGCTTCTTTTCATAAGCCGCTCTGCGGGCCGAATCTACCATAACCGCATATGCTTCTTGTATTTGCTGGAAGGGCCCGCTACCGCCTGCGTAATGATCCGGATGATATTCTTTGGCCAGCCTGCGATAAGCCGATCTGATATCATCTTCGGTTGCACTAGGTGTTAACTCAAGGATAGCAAAGTAGCTTTTGGCCATTAATAACCTCCCCTGATAGCCTAACCAATCAAAACCAATCACTTGAGAGGACCAATCAGGTCCTCAACGTCTTGTTGAAACGTATTCTCAACAGTATGCACCTGAAAGAATCAAGGCATTCAATTTCCTATTTAGTTCTTGTTCAAGCTTGAATGATCCTTATATGCACGTTGAGAAAGGCGTTATGCACTCCCAGGCCCTGCAAGTGCATCCCGATCACAGCGCCGTCCGACACCATGGAAGGTATGCGCAGCCTGATTATTTCTTCTTCGGCTACCACACCACGCCCACGACAGGCAGGGCATGAAAACGGCCAGGAAGACTTGCTGCCATCGCAATACGGACAAGGGTACAGGGCTGGCACCCGGATAGGTACGGTGCCGCCTCTCATAGCCTCTTCAGGACTAAGCACCAGTTCCAGATTGATTCCTTTGGGGGGCTGAGAAGCAGGATTGGTTTCTTTTGTAAAGTACTCTGGATTGTTTTTAAGGATGCTGTCAGCTGTATCGCTGTGACTGTAAAAATCCCGCATTGTGGGGGACGGCGAGGGCACCAAGGGTTCGGGTGCCGGAGCGCGATTAGGCACAATGGGTTCCCGCGTTTTGGTTGTTGCGCCAGCGGCATGATCCAGACCCAGGTTGTAGTTTTGCCGCTTCTGAGGGTCAGAAAGAGTCTGATATGCCTCCACGATATCGCGGAATTTGGCGGTCCATTTTGTGCCTACCCGGTCAGGATGGTATTTTCTGGCTAAGCGCAGATAGGCGCTTCGGATGCCGTTTGAGCTTTCGTTCCTCTCAATCCCCAGAATCAAATAGTAATCTTTGCTTACCATTTTCATGACCTCCACTCACCGGGCACAATGGGGTCTGCGATTTAAAACGCGGGCTTCCGGGGTCATGTAATTCGGCTGATAAATGACCCCGGATGCCCAGATTGGTTGGCCCCTTATATTTAGACAGGCTTTTGCCTGGAAATTCCTTACCCGCCAACACCGGAATCTTGCTGCTAACGGCTTTGGCCTGTTCACTTTTGGCAAGGCTGATGGTCAAGACGCCTTTTTTGTAAGTTGCGTCCACCTGGGCGGGTTCCACTTCACAGGGCAACCACACACTGCGGTGAAAAGAACCGTATGAGCGTTCCATGCGGTAATAATCGCCCTCTTTTATCTCTTCCTCTTGTTTTTTCTCGCCCTGAATGGTCAGGCGGTTGCCCAGGAGCGTAACTTTGATCTCATCCTTGTCCAAGCCAGGCAAATCCGCTGTCACCTCCAAGGCATCCTCGGTTTCCTTGATGTCCAGGCTTACTCTGCCCACACCCGCAAAGCCTGATGGTAATCCAAATGAGTCGTTCCGGCGGCTGAGAGGCCAGCCGAAGTCATTGAAAAACTGGTCAAACAGTTGATTGGTCGACCGCTGCAATGCTGCCACCGGATGCTCATCCCTAGATACTTGTCCGGCTTTCACAGGCATTTCCCGGTTCTTCTTGCCAAAAAGTACCAGTTCCTTGACTTTGCCTTTAAGCTCTTTCACCTCTTGCTTGAGGCTATCCACAGTTTCTCTGAGATCATCTAAAACAGCCATAGCTCTTCTCCTTTCCACATCGGAGCAAAACTATCACCGCGTTTTTGTTTCTGGTGAGGCCCCGTGGGATTTACGGGGCCAGTCATATTTAACCCGCCTTGATTTCAATCCGGCGAGGCTTGGCAGCTTCGGATTTAGGCAATGTCAGCCGCAACTCCCCATTGCTGATTTTGGCCTCGACCTTGGTCTGATCCACGATCTCGTTGAGGGTGAACTGCCGCCAGTAACGGCCAGTGCCGTACTCATTGAGCAACACGCTTTCCCCATCCTTGGTTTCAGCGTTTACCAGGCCCTCAATGGTGAGAACGTTGTTGTCCAGATTGATGTTCAATTCATCCTTGCTCACACCCGGCAGATCAGCTAGGAGCACTAGCTCATCGGCAGTCTCATAGATGTCCACCGCCGGGGTGATAGCGGTGTCGGGCCGGGTCTGCTCACGGGAGGAAGCAACTTGGCCTTGATCTCTGCGTGCTAATTCAGTTCCATTGGACATTTCACTACCTCCTTTCTTACGACTTAATGGCTATTTGCTTGGGCTTGGCTTCTTCAACCTTGGGCAAGGTGATGACCAGAACCCCGTCCTTGCTTTCGGCAGACACCTTGTCCGCTTGCACTTCACCGGGAAGCCCTATGGCACGATTAAAGCTGGGGAAGTTTCGCTCTTGCCGGTGGAAACGGGCGCCCTCCACCTTCTCCGGCGTCTTCCTAGAACCTTGGATTGTGAGGTTTTTCCCCACCACAGTCAGTTCAATATCTTCTGGCTCCATTCCGGGCACATGCGCTCTGACATAATAGCTGTCCGCATCCTCCCCCACGTTGATTAGGGGGAACATTCCCGTGCTTTCAGGAAGCCATCCCTCAACAGGCATGCCCCTGAACATTGCATCCATCTCCCGGCGTAAGCGGTTCAGTTCAGAGAACGTGCCACGCCAAGCGTGCCATGGATCAATGTATCTCGTGGTCAGCATGGTTAATCCTCCTTTCATATTGACAGATAAAATAAGCTAAGTTGCTGATTTCATGAACTATTATTTCAGATTTCAGTAAAAATATTTGTCCGGTGAGACCAAATGTCAAGTCTTGGCATAAATTTTTTTCACAAGCGTCAGGCGATAACGAAATCAAACTTGGAGGCAAGGTTAACCCGCCGCATTTGGAAGCTATCGAAAATTAATAATGAAAAAAATAAGTTATATTACGGGGAGCATAAAATAAATTGCATTTTGGTGAGCGTGATTTGGCTAACACGGATAGCCTGCATTTATCGGAGTTGCAGGTTACTCAAAGCTATTGGCCAAAAACATGCAAACTATTTAACGCTCCCTGTAATAACTTCTTACAATTGTTATTTCATACGTGGAGCTTGCAGGACAAAAAAGCAGTGCTTAAAAGTGGCTCAAAAGGAATTGATCGCCAAAGGCTTTAGTCGTTTTATGTAAAACAAATCGGAAACCAATATAAAGTGGCTGGAGGCACAGCCAGTTAGATGTAGAAGGTTTTCTTATCGATAAGCATATCGAAAGGAGGTAGATAAGATGAAAAAAATCAAACATATGCTTAACGTAAGAACTTTATCTTTTGCTTTAACTTCAAGTCTATTGCTTGTTATCCTATCTTTTTCTTCCGTGTATGCAACAGGCACCTCGGATGAGCTTAATGTTCTGCAAAAAACCTCCAAGGCATTCACTCATATCGCTAAAAAGGCCATACCAGCCGTGGTGTTCATTAAGGTAGAGAAAACCGTTGATGCTGGACGCCAACTGGAATCATATAAATTCAATAACCCATATGATCTTTTTAGCGATGAGTTCTTCAAGCGCTTCTTCGGGCAGCGCTACCCCCACATGCGCAAACCCAGGCAGCACAAGCAAATGGGGTCAGGATCGGGATTCATCATTTCGCAAGGTGGATACATACTTACTAACAACCATGTGGTGGGTGATGCCGATAAAATCACTGTGATACTTTCTGATGGCAAAGAATATCAGGCTGAAAAGGTTGGGACCGATCCAAGATCGGATGTGGCCTTAATAAAAGTCAAAGGGGCTGACAAAATGCCGGTTCTGCCCATGGGTGATTCTGATCAACTGGAAGTGGGTGAACTGGTGATGGCCATTGGAAATCCTTTTGGGCTATCCCATACCATGACGGTGGGTGTGGTCAGCGCAAAAGGGCGCACCGGTGTGGGCATCACGGATTATGAGGATTTCATCCAAACCGATGCGGCCATTAACCCCGGTAATTCAGGCGGGCCGCTAATCAACATGAAAGGCGAAGTGATCGGCATCAATACCGCCATATTCAGTAAGAGCGGGGGGTATATGGGGATAGGGTTTGCCATACCCGTGAATATGGTCAAGGCGATCAATAAGCAACTGATTGCCAAAGGCACCGTAACCCGGGGCCATTTAGGGGTTGCGGTCCAGAAGATATCCAAGGATTTGATGCAGTCATTCGGTCTCAAGGGTATGAACGGTGTGCTGATTGCCGATGTGACCGCCGGTTCCCCCGCTGACAAGGCAGGTATAAAACGGGGTGACGTGGTCTTGGAATATGATGGCAAAAAAGTAAAGGATGTTGGTCACTTCAGAAATCTGGTGGCTTTATCCGAGCCCGGAGCACCAATAAAAATGGTTGTTATCCGTAACGAAAATAAGGTGGGCTTAGAGGTCAAGCCAGGAACCTTGGGGGAAGCAATTACTAAAGTGAACCAAACCGAAGTCATGAAAAAGCTTGGCTTTACCTTCCAAGACCTGAACAAGGAGCTTGCCATGCAGCTAGGCTATGAGAAAGAAGGAGGAGTAGTAGTCTCCCAGGTGATGCCTGTATCGCCAGCTCAGTTTGCCGGGCTGCGTCCGGGAATGCTGATTCTAGAGGTCAACCGGGAAGAGGTAAAAAACAGCCAAGATTTCCTCAAAGAGATCGAGAAATCAATCGAAAATAAAAAGGTGCTGCTCCTGATTCAGCATGGACGTTCCACTCAGTACGTAATTCTTCAGTTTGGATAAACACTTAGAATAGAGTCAATAACAGGGCCTTGTAATATCTACTATATGGGCAGGCCGCAGGCTGCGTCTCATGGACAATAGAGCCAGAGCGGCCTGCCCAAACTTTTACACCCTGCCGTGTCTGGCAGAGCAGCTCATTTGACATAAAAGTAACGCTTAGTGCCATGATGATTCCATCTGAATAAAAAAATGCTTCCCCCACTTGCACTCATTACCTGCAGGACTTAGAGAATAAGTAGGCAACCGGGCAGTAAGGGCAGAATGCTGTGGTTTTCGATCGCTGTTAACCACACTGCCTGACTCAGGCCAGCCATCAAGTAATGCATGGTTTGCGCATATCTTATGCAACACAGGCATTATGGCTGACCTGTTTTGATTTCTCCGGAATCTTTTGCCTGGCCGCTTGGGCGGCACCAAAAAAGAAAATTTAGGGCAGGGAATAGGGCCAACTATTAAGGCGTTTACGCAAGTAGAACCTTGGCAGATGTTTCCTTGGCGAATTTATGTTTTCAAAGGTCAATAGAGCTCTTTTGAACCTTTGTCGTGAATTCCATGGAAGCATGGCTGCAAACCTTCAAACCATTGAGATGACATAGTTCGGAGGGAAAAATGAAACGCAGGGTTTGTTTTGGCGCAATTGTGGTCTTAATTCTGGTGCTAATGAGCGGATCATTCGCCTTTGCTCAAGACAAACATGGCATTGCCTGGAATGACCGCCCGGAACGGGGTATATCGGCATTTCTGAAATATCCCGGCATCACCATCACACCCGGTGAAAAGCTCAGAGTGGACCTGACGGTAAAGATTACGGGAAAGAGCGATGAAATGGTAATGGCACGGGTATTGGAAGCACCCCCCGAATGGGATGCGTCAATAAAATACCTGGGCAACACAATCACCGGTATGCATATCGCGGCGGCTGATTATTCCAGTTTTGAATTGGTGGCCGCGCCCAAAGGCAAGAAGAAAGCCGAGCCCGGCAAATACAAGTTCGTGGTGGAGGTAATGGCCCAGGATGGCAAATTCAAACAAACCTCAAGCATCGAAGTGACTGTCATTGCAGAAGAAAAGGCAGATAAGGAACTTGAACTGACAACCTCTTACCCGGTGCTTAGGGGAGCAACCGGAAGCACTTTTGAATTCAGTCTTGAAGTCAAAAACAACCATGCTAAAGACCAGCTATTCAACCTTGTGGCACAAGCGCCCCAGCACTGGAATGTCTCTTTCAAACCAGCCTATGAAAACAAACAGATCTCGTCGGCTAAAGTCAAAGGAGATGGCTCCACCACCCTTGGGGTGGTTGTTAAGCCCGCACCAAATGCCCAAGCAGGTGACTACCCAATCAAGGTTACCATCAAAGGTGATAAAACCCAGGCGACCACCCAGTTCCAAGTGCAGCTAACCGGAACCCATAAAATCAAGGCAGTCACACCGGATGGCCTTTTGTCCTTTGCCGGGCAGGCTGGTGAACCATCGAACGTATCTTTTTATGTGCGTAACGACGGATCAGCCATCCAACCCGAAGTCAGCTTTGTCAGCTTCAAACCGGAAAACTGGAAAGTGGAATTCAAACCCGAGAAGCTGAATGAAATTAAACCGGGCGAGTTCAAGCAGGTTGAGGCCATCATTACACCGGCCAAGAACGCTTTGGTGGGAGATTATTCGGTAGTTCTAAACGCCAAGGGCGAGCAGGCTGACTCCAATATGGAATTCCGGGTTACGGTCAAGGCTTCATCCACCTGGGGCTGGGTCGGAATCGGCATCATTATCCTGGCCCTGCTTGGGCTCGGGTTGGCATTCTACAAGTTCGGCAGGCGGTAAATCATGGCTAGTGTAATAGAAATCAAGGATTTGACTAAGACCTACGGCAGCAAGGTAGCTGTGGACAGGCTCAATTTGACCGTGGAAGCTGGTGAAATCTTCGGTTTCTTGGGCCCCAATGGCGCTGGCAAAACCACAACCCTGCTCATGCTGCTGGGCCTTACCCAGCCTACTGGCGGCAGTGCGAGCGTACTGGGACACGACCCCTACAAGGACCCGCTTCAGGTAAAGCGTCAGGTAGGATACTTGCCTGAAAATGTAGGGTTCTACACCGATCTCACGGCCACCGAGAATCTCAGCTACGTGGCGCGGTTGAACAACATCAACCCAAACCAAATCGATGAAAAAGTAGCCGAAGCTCTAAAAGCGGTGGGCTTGGCGGGCCAGATCGGCAAACTGGTTGGGGCTTTCTCCAGGGGGATGAGGCAACGGCTGGGCATCGCTGAGCTGCTGATTAAAGAACCAAAGCTGGTCTTTTTGGACGAGCCCACCCTGGGACTGGACCCTGACGGCATTAACCGCATGCTTGACCTTATTGTAGGGCTGAGCAAGGAGCGGGGTATTGCAGTGATGCTTTCATCACACCTTCTTCACCAGGTGCAGCGCATCTGCCACCGCGTGGGCATCATGATGCAGGGTAAACTGATAGCCAAGCATTCCATGAGTGAACTCAAGGAAAGTGGTGACAGCTTGGAAGAGATGTACATGCGCTATTTCACGGAGGCTTGAGATATGTGGACTATATATCGAAAGGAGTTAGCTGATCATTTCAGCTCGGTGCGCTTCGTACTGCTCTTGGGGCTTATTGTAATGGTCTCACTCATTACCTCCTATCTGGTGGGGGTGAGCATCAAGGAAAGCCTGGCTGGAGGCGCAATACCCAAATTTGTTTTCCTCCACATGTTCATCCAGGGAGACTTTTTCAGCCTGGTGCAGTTCATAGCCTTTTTTGGTCCCTTGATCGGTCTGGTGCTGGGTTTTGACGCCATCAACCGGGAGCGCGGCACAGGAACCTTGAGTAAACTGATTTCGCAGCCCATTTACCGGGATGCAGTGATAAACGGCAAATTTCTGGCCGGTATGACTACTATTGCCATCATGCTCACGGCACTGGTGATGATGCTCGCTGGAATGGGGCTGTTTGTACTGGGGGTGGTTCCGGGATTCGGGGAGATTGCCAGGCTGATTGCCTATCTGCTTATTTCCATTTTTTATGTTTCATTCTGGCTGGGTGTGAGCATCCTTTGCTCAATTTTGTTCAGGAGCACCGCCTCAAGCGCCTTGACTGCTCTGGCATTGTGGATTTTCTTTGGCTTTTTTATCGGGTTTGGGGCCGCCATAGCAGGAGGGGCCGTAGCGCCTGTGGATAACCCCAGTGATCTGGATCAAGTGACCTTCAATGCGGAGGTTACCAAGGCCATTTCCATGGTAAGCCCCGGACGACTGTATTCAGAAGCCACTTCCACCCTGCTGGACCCGTTCCGCAACACTACGAAGAGCTTGGTTTTGATGGGGCAGATGGAACAGATATCCATGAACCGCTTCAAAAACCCGCTGCCTTTGGGCCAATCAATATTGGTTGTGGTACCGTACATCACCATTTTATTGGCAATCACCATCGTCTGTTTTGGAGTGTCATATATGGTGTTCATGCGGCAAGAAATTAGGTCGGCCTAAAATAGCTAGATTATGGCAGCCCGGGCTTAAATGCCAGGGCTGCCATTTTGCTTGATGTACTATTATCGCAACATCGATAGTACCTGAATTACTTTTGGGATTGGGAAGCGAACACATGGGAGAAAATTTCATATTACAAGCTGCCTCAATTGCCTTAACTTTGCTCTAATTGACATGACAAAACTAGTAGTTACATTGTTTTTTGGCAAGCAGTTTATTAACCGTTACCAAACTTCAGGAGGCGATCTCAGATGAGTGAACCAAAAGCAGCCAATCAATTTGAATTCAAGGCTGAAGTCCGCCAACTATTGAATATTCTAGTGCATTCCCTCTATACAAACCGAGAGATCTTTCTTAGGGAACTGATTTCGAATGCGTCTGATGCCCTGGAAAAGGTGCGTTACGAAAGCAGCCGGGGTTCGGAGTTGGCAGACAAGGACCAGGATCTTGGCATAAGGATCAAGGCCGATGAAGATGCCAAACTGGTCACCATCCAGGATACCGGTATCGGAATGAGCCGGGACGAGTTGATAACCAACATAGGCACCATAGCAAAATCCGGTTCTGCAAAATTCCTGGCCCAAGCCGCAGAAAGCAAAAACGACATAGGCAATTTGATTGGTCAGTTCGGAGTGGGATTTTACTCAGTATTCATGGTGGCACAAGAAGTAGAAATCATCACAAAAAGTGCTTCACCCGAAGAGCCGGCCATGATCTGGCGTTCGGACGGTCTTGGGTCATTTACTTTGGAACCAGGACCTGAAGACACCAAAAGAGGCACCCAAATCAAAGTGTTTCTTAAAGATGATGCAAAAGAATACTCATCACCCGAGCGCATCAAGGCAGCCATTAAGAAGCATTCGGGCTTCATTGGCTTTCCCATCTTTGTAGGCGAAGACCAAGTTAACACCATCGAAGCCTTGTGGCGGGAACCCAAGTTCAACATAAAGCCAGAGCAATATGAGGAGTTTTACAAGTTCCTTACCTTTGACCAGCAACCCCCTTTTGAAACCCTGCACATCTCTGTGGATGCACCGGTTCAATATAACGGCCTGCTTTTCATACCTGAAAAGGGTATGGCAATTCCAGGTCTGCAAGGCGATAGGCCAGGTTTGGACCTGTACGTGAACCGGGTCCTAATCCAGAAGGGCAACACTGATTTGATTCCGGAATACCTGGGATTTGTCCGTGGGGTTGTGGATTCTGAAGATTTGCCCCTTAACATATCCCGGGAAACCCTCCAAGAAAACCAGGCGCTTAATAAAATCGCCAGCAATATAAAAAATCAGGTCCTCAATCACTTGATCAAACTTGCAGAGAACAGCGAAGAACGTTACCAAGCCTTTTGGAGACAGCATGCCTCGGCGTTTAAGGTTGGCTATAATGATTTTTCCAATCAGGAAAAATTCGCCAAACTGCTGCGCTTCAACTCATCCGCACACGATGATGCAGACGGTTTGGCATCTATAGAGCAGTATATTGATCGGTTTAAAGAAGGCCAAAAAGAAATCTACTATGCTTTTGGCCCCAGCCGGGAGGCAATTAATCTGAATCCCCATATGGAAATATTCCGGGCCAAAGGATTAGAGGTTCTCTACCTGTTCGATCCCATAGACGAGTTCGCCATGGACACTCTGCGCGTTTTTCAGGGTTTTGATTTAAAACCGATAGAACATGCATCACCTGAAAGCTTAGATAAATTCGATTCACCAGCTCAAGCAGATAAACCGGAACCATTGGCGGGCACCGATAAGGATGACTATGACAAGATGTTGGAACGTATGAAGACCATATTGGGTGATCGCATAACCCGGGTACGTTCCTCCAACCGTCTACAGGAAAGCCCTATCTGCCTGGTCAATCCGGATGGAGCCATGACCAGTTCCATGGAAAAAATAATGCGTATTGTCAGCAAAGACGCGTCCATACCTCAGAAAATTCTAGAGGTAAATCCAGACCACCGTTTAGTACGGAACCTACTACGTATCTTTCAACTAGGACCCGCTGACCGCTTTTTGGCCACGACTGTGGAACAGCTCTATGAATCTGCACTACTACTTGAAGGCTACCTCAAAGATCCACATGCCATGGTGAGCCGAATTCAGGGTTTCATGGAACAATCCAGTGCCTGGTATCTGGAAGTAAAGGGGGAGTAGCTGTATTAAAAACTGAGTAGCCCAGATAAATGGGGGGTAGCTAATCTTGGGTTCTACAGCTGTTTGGAGTATAAAATAGTCCAGTTCACGTTATTATGTTTATCAATAAATTAAATTGATAGGTATAAGGGCTCCTTTGAAGTTTGACGACAGGCAATCATTGAAGGATGTCGGCTACACCTAAACATCGGCGTTTTTCGAGAAATATACAGCAGACTTTATAAGCTTGAAAATTACCTTGAAGGAAAACTACATCTGGAAGCTTGTCCCAAAAACAAGCCTGCCATTATAAGTTTCAGTCTGAAGAGAGAACTATTTTGCGGCTTTTTAACCAGTCAATGATTATTTCTCCAGTCATAACTTTTCACGAATCAAAAACATTCAGGATCGCGGATAAAAGTTACACAGGAATCTAAAATCAAAGGCTCACGGATCATTATCCAAATCTAGACTCGTAAATGTTATAAAAACTAAAACATTATGCTAGGCTATATAGTTTTACACACAATGTCAAAGAACGTAAAAAAGGAGTATGGAGACATGCAAGCTCGCGGTCCACTCATGATAGAACATCGTTTGATAGAGAAGATGTTGGCAGTTATTAAAAACGCTATTCAGCAAATGGAATCCACAGAGGAAATTGATCCCCATTTCATAGACGCTGCAGTTGACTTTATCCGTATCTACGCTGATAAGACGCATCACGGCAAGGAGGAAGATATCCTTTTCCGCGAACTAGATAAGCGACCATTGTCTATAGAAGATCGTCAAGTCATGCAAGAACTTATCAACGAACACTTATTTGGACGTAGAACAACCAAAGCCCTTGTTGATGCAAACGAACGCTATAGGAATGGCGATGAAAATGCCCTGGCAGAAATTGCACAACATCTTCGAACTCTTGTTGAATTTTATCCAAAGCATATAGTCAAAGAGGATAAAGTGTTCTTTCCGTCCGCGAGAGACTACTTTACAGAGGACGAGGATCAGGCTATGCTGGCGGAGTTTTGGGAATTTGATCGTAAAATGATTCACGAGAAGTATAAACTCGTGGTCGAAGGGCTCAAGGTGAAAGAGTGATTCTCAAACAACATGCACAAATTGATTGCACACGGAACCAATTTATTTAATCTCGGCACCAAAATAATTTTGATCGATGGTGATACACAAGCAACACCCAAAGAGGCAACAATCATACAGACATAAATTCGATCATTTTTTCCTTATCGCTGTATATGATTATTATCCAAGTATTGAGTTTACTGTAGATAAGAAAATATAAATATTATGAAATAATGTTTAATGCTAGATATTACGAATAACTCGTAGAAATTATGACTAAACTTAAGGCAATGAACAAAGATATAAAAGAATTATTTTGGGCACCGATTGTCCGTCATTTTGAAGAAGAAGATGATCCTCATCTTTGGCAGCTAGCTTTAGTTGCGATATTGGATGATCTGGACTGTGAATTAATTTGGGATGACATGCCGACCCCAAGTCGCGTTCATCTTGTATTAGCTAAACAATCAAATTGGTGGAAACCCCACTGGCATCGTCCAATGATGTATGGTGTTGCAGTAGGAGGTTTGGACACATTTGAGCCACCTGACTGGGAAGAACACTGGTCCAGAAATAAAAGCCACCATAATTGGGAATATCGTGGCGCTTCTGCAGGAAAGCTGAAAGGGAAAACGTCTCATTGCCTAACCTTTTTCCCAGCCAGAACAACACGTCACTCAAAGGCCAGTGTGGTACAAATCTGGAAACCACCCATATCTCCGGGCAAACCGGTAACTACCTCAAAAGGAAAGGATATTTCATGGTATCCGGACGGCAGACGATATCTGTTTGAGCGTGATAACAGTGGGATATGGATACGGAAGGCATAACGTGCAGTTGCATAGGGGATTGCTCCAAACAAGCGCTCATCTTGCAACAGTCTTGAGAGTCAGTACTAATTAAATCCAGTAAACCACGGCCTATGGCCGTGGACGTGAAAAGGTTCTACCGTTCCAGGGTTAAGCGAAAATAGATAGACTCCTCCTCCTGGGAAGCTCTGTTGGGAGCAGGAGGAAGAGCCATTGCGTGATTGGCGTAGTCTATCGCATGTTAGATGGGACTGTAAATACCACGTTGTTTTTGTGCCCAAGTATCGCAAAAGGCGCTGTATGGGAAAACTCGCAAGCATATTGGAGAGATACTGCACGATTTGTGTAGGCAAAAGGGAGTGGAATTACTCGAAGGGCACTCGATGCCGGACCACATACACTTATGTCTGAGTATTCCACCGAAGTACAGCGTTGCCCATTTGATTGGTTTTTTGAAAGGAAAAAGTGCGGTTCGCATCCATCGAGGCTTGCTTGGCCACCGCAATATGACCGGGCTGCATTTTTGGGCAACCGGGTATTGCGTAAGCACAGTTGGCTTGGATGAAGCTACCATACGTAAATACATCCGGGACCAGGAAAAGATTCAGCAGAATCAATTGACTTTGGAACTAGACTAACTTACTAAACAGCCCCAACGGGGCTTTCCCGGCTGGAGCCGGTGCGGCCTTGATCCTTTCCGCCTAGAACGGTTGGTTAGACCCACCATTATCCGCTGTGATTTTCTTCAAGTTGTCATGCTTGGTAAGCTTGGGTTTTTGAAATACCTTTTGGGTTATGGCTTCATCTCCGTATGGCACCGGGAATCTGCACGGGCCGTATTTCTTAATCGAGGGTTTGCTGGGCCAGGAACCATCCCAGCGTTACACCCAACAGTGCAGCCAGAATTTTGCTCATGGCTTTCCAGAGCATTTCAAAAACCTCCCATCTTCCAGGCTGTTCGCTTATTTGCTTCCTGATTTCATAATTATGTCCAATGAAAATTGGGCCGTTAAATACTTAACCCCCGCCCAAGGCTGGCCGGATATCAATATTCAGCGTCAGCCAGGTGAATCCCAAACATTGCTTGTGTTAACCTCTATGATTTGATACATATGTATAGTCTATACTCCAAATGGGGGGATTCAATTGCTGTCGCGGGCTACTTCTTTGGCTGTTCTGGGCGTCAATGCCTATACTGTGCAAGTGGAGGTGGATCTGGCGCCCGGTCTGCCCGCTTTCAATACCGTGGGATTGCCCGATGGCGCGGTGCGAGAATCCAAGGAGCGGGTGCGGGCGGCTTTGTCCAACTCCGGCTATTCATTGCCGGTCAACCGTATCACGGTCAACCTGGCCCCGGCTGATATACGCAAAGAGGGATCGGCCTTTGATCTGCCCATCGCGGTGGGGATTTTGGGCGCTGCCGGGGTTTTCCGCTCCGAAAAGCTCCACGGCATCGGGATTGTGGGAGAACTGGCCTTGGACGGGACCATCCGCCCGGTGCGCGGGGCCTTGCCCATGTCTGTGGCTGCCGCTCAAAACGGCCTGAAATATTTTATTGTCCCGGCCCAAAATGCCCCAGAGGCCGCAGTGGTCGAAGGGGTGGAGGTGCTGGCCGCGAAGCGGCTTGATCAGGTTGTCGCCCATCTTTTGGGGCAAAAAAAGTTGCCGGTTACCAAGTCAGACTCAAGCCTTTTCATGAATCCGGCCAGGGTGGATGGACCGGACATGAACGAGGTGCGGGGCCAGGAGCACGCCAAACGGGCCCTGACCATAGCTGCGGCCGGGGGTCACAACGTGCTTATGGTGGGACCGCCGGGCAGCGGAAAAACCATGCTGGCCCGGCGTCTGGCCACCATCCTGCCTCCCATGTCATTTTCGGAAGCCATAGAGGTCACCCAGGTTGCCAGCGTGGCCGGCATTCTGCCGTCCGGCAAGGCGCTGATCACCGAACGCCCTTTCAGGTCCCCTCACCACACCATATCCGAAGTCGGCTTGATAGGCGGGGGCCAGCTGCCCCGGCCCGGTGAAGTGAGCCTGGCTCACAACGGGATACTGTTTTTGGATGAATTGCCCGAGTTCAAAAAACCCGCCCTTGAAGTCTTGCGCCAGCCCCTGGAAGCCGGGCAAGTCACGGTGACCCGGGCGGCGGCAACGGTTGATTACCCCTCACGGATCACCCTGGTGGCCGCCATGAATCCCTGCAACTGCGGGCACTATGGCGACCCCAGCAGGACCTGCACCTGTTCGCCCTTGCAGATACATAATTATCAAAGCAAAATCAGCGGGCCTTTGATGGACCGCATCGACCTTCAGATCCAGGTGCCGGCGGTGCCCTTCAAAGAGCTTTCGGCCGATACTTGCGGCCCGTCTTCAGAAGAGATCCGTCAGCGGGTTATGGCTGCCCGAAAACGCCAGGAACAACGCCTGGGGGACTCTGGCTGTTTTTGCAACGCCCAGATGACCACCAGGCTCACCCGGCGGCATTGCAGGCTGTCCAGCGAATGCCTGCGGCTGTTGGAAACCGCCATGGAGAAATTCAAGCTCTCCGCCCGGGCTTATGGCCGGATCTTGAAGATTTCCCGCACCATAGCAGACCTGGCGGATGACAGGGATATTAGCCTGGCCCACCTTTCGGAAGCCATTGGCTACCGCAGCCTGGACCGGGGGATATAGCCTTTTCAGCTTAGGCAATATCCTGCGGCGGGACTGATATGCCGCGGGCAGGGTCCCGCCGTTTTTATCTCCCCATAATAAAGCCTGCGGCTTATAATCTTGGCCGCAGCACCTGGCGTTTGGGTGCTGATTAGCTGAATCCGTGATAACCTTTCTCAAGTGCCGGGATTCCGGCAGATTCGCCCTTGAGCAAACTAGCGAACGTTACATACTGGAGCCGCCCCATGAACGATCTGATCCGTAAAACCGCCCGCCAGATTCTGGAACTGATAAAAAAAGGCGAGGTTTCCCCCCTGGAATTGATTGACGCCCTGGAAGAACGCATAGGCCAGGTGGATCAAAAGGTCAACGCCCTGCCCACCTTGTGTCTGGACCGGGCCCGGGAGGCCGCCCGCCGGGTCATGGCCCAGTCCAAGGATGATCTGCCCCCCTGGCATTTGCACGGCATGCCCGTGGCGGTGAAAGACCTGGAGCCCGTGGCCGGGGTGCGCACCACCTGGGGATCGCCCATCTACGCCGATCATGTGCCGGAGCGCTCCGATATTTGCGTTGAGATGCTGGAAGCAAGCGGGGCCGTGGTTTACGCTAAATCCAATACCCCCGAGTTCGGCGCGGGGGCCAACACCTTTAACGAGGTTTTCGGGGCCACCCGCAACCCCTGGGACACCCGCATGACCTGCGGAGGCTCTTCGGGCGGATCAGCCGTGGCCCTGGCCACCGGCCAGGCCTGGCTGGCCACGGGTTCGGACCTGGGCGGCAGCCTGCGTATTCCAGGCAGCTTTTGTTCCATCGTGGGCTTTCGGCCCAGCCCGGGCCGGGTTGCGGCGGGACCTCCGGCCATGGCTTTTGAGGGCTCGTCCGTAGAAGGGCCCATGGGGCGCAACATAGGGGATGTGGCCTTGATGCTGGATGCCCAGGTGGGCATGCATCCCGAAGACCCGCGCAGCCTGCCCCGGCCCCGCAAATCCTATCTGGAATGCGTGGACAACCCGGTAAAACCGGTGCGGGTGGCCTACAGCCCGGATTTGGGCATTGCCCGGGTGGACCCGGAGGTGGCTGATATCTGCTCCCGGGCCGCGGCCAGGTTTGAGGAAATGGGCTGTGTGGTGGAACAGGCCTGCCCGGATATGTCCGACGCCCCGGATATATTCCAGGTTATCCGGGCCGCATGGTACGGGCTCAAGATGCAACCCCTTTTGGAGCGGCATCGGGACAAACTGAAGCCTGAAATCATATGGAATATCGAAAAGGGGCTTAGCCTCAGCGCACCCGAGGTGGCCAAGGCAGAGATTGCCCGCGGGGCGCTTTTCCAAAGGGTGGCCGCATTTTTTAACACTTATGATGTACTGCTGTGCCCTGCGGTGATAACCCCTCCCTTTGAGGTTGAGATACGCTATCTGGATGAGTTCAGAGGAGTGAAATTCGACAGCTATATTGATTGGCTGGTGCTTACCCTGGCTGTCACCATGACCGCCTGTCCGGCCGTCTCCATGCCGGCCGGTTTCACAAAGGCCGGTCTGCCGGTGGGCTTGCAGATGGTGGCCGCCTCGCGCCGGGAGGACATTTTGTTCGGCGCCGCGGCCTGCTTTGAAGAAATGGCGGGCTTGGCTGATAAAACGCCCATTGACCCCATAGCAGGCTGAAAGGGCAGGCTTTGTTTGGGCGGACCTCCCAGGCCCCGGGCCAAGTTTGACCAGAGCGGCGGATTAACCCCGCAGGTCCTGGATCAATCCGCTGGGCTGCCGTGACTCGCCCGGTTCAAAGGCTTTTCGACGGGCAAAATTAATACATGCCGGGAAAGAACCCACGGCTTTCAAACGTTATCAGAATAAGCCCGGCATATGCTAAAATGCTGTTTAAGAAGAACTGAAACTCATCCGGCTGTCCCGTAAAAAACACCGCTTTCCTTTTTGAGGCAAAGGCGGTCAAAAAAACAAGCCTCTAGCTAAGCGTATTCATAAGTTAGGGGATCAAGATTAGTTGCCTGGTTTGTGCTTTGAATCATATGTAAATATGAGCCAAAAAGGAGACGGCGCCCATGTCCCGCATTATTCTTTCAACCGCTTTGATACTTGCTTTAGGCACAATGCTTCTGGCGGCTCCCAGCCATGCCCAGACCGGTTATATTACTTTCGGCGATGACAAGGCCAAGCCGGCCAAGACATCTCCTGCCGTCCCGGTTAAGAAAAAAACGGTTACCCCTAAAACCGAATCCCAGCCCGCAAGCACCAAGGCATCTTATAAAGAATGGATGAACTGCGTGGTGGTGGTGGATAACGTCAAAAGCTTCGGTTCAGGTTTTTTTGTCAATGGCAAAGGGCTCATCGTCACCAACGCCCATGTGGTGGGCGACTCATATGAAGTGACCGTTTTCACCAGGGACAAAAAGAAGTACAAAGGAAAAGTGACTGCCTGCGACCCCAAGCTGGACCTTGCGTTGGTGTCGTCGCCTCAAGGGGGCTCCAAATGGCTGGGCCTGTCTACGGTTACCGAGGATATGGTGGGTCAGGATGTGGTGGCCATAGGCGCTCCCAAGGGGCTGCCCTGGAGCGTCAGCAAGGGAATCGTGAGCGCACTTCGCAATGACGGGAAACGGCATATTGTGCAGACCGATGCCGCCGTCAACGGTGGAAACAGCGGCGGGCCTTTGATCCACATCGCAACAGGCAAGGTGGTGGGGGTGAACTCCTTTATCCTCAAGAATACGGAAGGACTCAATTTCGCGGTTTCAGTGGATGAGGTCAAGGGGTTTTTGAAAAGGTCCGGCCAGTAGGCTGAACTTTGCCCCATGAACATCAGCCAGCTTTGGCTTTGGCCGCTTTCTGAACGGGGCAGCCCGGGGGATGATACGGACAGGCTGAACAGAATACGGAAAACGAAAAAATGCAAAGGCCCGGGGAAGGTTGCCCGGGCCTTTAGTTTGTTAATGCATCAGATATTTCGTGAAGGTTTGAGTATGCAACCCAGGTCATACACGCACCATTATCTATATTTCGCACGGCATCTTATTGCTAGGCTTGGGCTGGAACTGAGCTTGCCTTTTCATATAAAAAAGGGGGGTCGGCGTATCCTGATGGGTTTTTCGCGAGCCGGGGGGTAAGGGGGGATGGCGAGCCTTTTGACCACCAAAAGGCGAAGAATCCCCCCAAGAAAAAATTATCTTATCTTTTTTGTAACCACAATATTTAACATGCTATCTATTAGATTTAAATGATTAAATCTTTTAAGATTGCCTCCGGCGGCCCAAGGGGCTTATCGCTTTTGGATGATCCAAAAGCTCGCAGCCCCTTAGGAATCCCCCTAACAAAAGATCATGTGCTGTGACGTTATGAACCTTGATGTTTGTGATATGAAGTTATCATTAACGATGAAACACTTTTATTTCCACTAAACAAGTTAGATTAAGATAAATCAAGTCTTGTGAGCGTGCTTGTGTGACTAGATACTGCTCATGGCGGGCCGCAGGCTATACTCAAACCTTCACGAAATATCTATCAACCATCAGGCCGGTTTGACTAGTTCAGCCTCTAGGCGGACCATGCCGACCCGCACTTGGTCTTTTTCATCGGCCGGGTTGTCTTTCAAATACGCCTGGGCCACCTCCTCGATCAGGTCTTCCCGCATCTCATCCGGCACCCGGCTGGTGTAGGGCAGCCAAGTGCTGCGTATCCAGCCTTTTAAGCCCTCCTTGCCCGCAAAGACCATAGTCTTGGGGATCAGCTCCAGGCGGCGGGCCTTGAGCCCCGCCGGCTCCAGCCAAGCCTGGTATTCCTCCGGACCATGGAATCCATACGGCATGCCCATGCCCGCCAGATAGGCTTGCCAAGGATCACGCTCCGCCAAATATTCCATGACGCCAATAATCTTCTCGGCGTTTCCCTTGCCGCCCATTTGCAGCAGGGCCCAGCCTTGCGGTTTCAGTGCCCGGGATATGCTCATAAGCACCGGACCATGGTCTTTCACCCAGTGCAAAACAGCATTTGAAAACACCAGATCAAATTCCGTCCCCAGGTCAAAATCAGCCGCGTCGCCCTGGACAAATGACAGGTTTGGATGCTTTGCGGGCGGGAAGCTCTGTCGGGCAAATTCCACCATCTGGTCGGACATGTCCATGCCCACCACCTTGCCCCGGGGAACCTGGGCGGCGATTTCCACCGTAACCTTTCCGTCCCCGCAGCCCACATCCAAGACATGCTCCGATCCCGAGAGATTAAGCTTGCTTATCAACTCCCGGGCCCAAACCTGCTGCTGGTCCGAGTGTTTGTTATATTCCTTTGGGTCCCAATTATGTCCCTTGCTCATGCCGTCTCCATAATCATAAATATCTGTATGACTGTACTACAGCATGACAGGATATATTGCAATTCAAGATTTACCGCATCATCCGGCATGGCTTTCTGCCGGGTTCAGACAAAACTCAACAACTGATCAGGATAATTTGCTATTATAAATTCAAAAAGAAGAAACTGCATTGCGGTTGCGTCATTAATTGCATTGAATATACGGAGTATGCCAATGCGTAATTGTTCAAGGTGCAAAAGTATCAGGTTTGTTGTGGCGGGGTTGTGCCTCTGTGCTCTATTAATGGGGCCGCTTGCAACCCGCAAGGCGCAGGCTTCCGAAGCCCGCGTCGCCTTAATAATCGGCAATTCGGACTATAAACACAATCCGCTGTCCAATCCGGGCAAAGATGTTGCCCTTATCGCACAGACCCTGGAGGGTTTGGGCTTTAAGGTGTACAAGGCGGAAAACACAAACCTCAGGCGGATGAGGCGCCTTTTGGTCAAGTTCGGCGACCTGCTGGACAAGGCCGAAGTGGGGTTGTTCTATTATTCCGGCCACGGAGTCCAGACCGGCGGCAAAAATTATCTGTTGCCCATAGACGCCCTTATAGATTCTGAACTGGACCTGGAGTTCGAGGCCCTCGCCCTGGGCAGGGTGCTGGTGGAACTGCGCGAGGCCAAAAGCGCCACCAAACTGCTTGTGCTGGATGCCAGCTATGATAAGCCTCTGGGGGCCAAGGTTCATCTGAAAGAACCCGGCCTGGCCGAAATTCAGGCCCCGCCGGGGGTCTTGGTTGCTTTTTCCAGCAGCCCCGGAAAAATAACTCCCAAAGTTTCCGGGGCCACCAGTGCATTTGCCGAAGAGTTCAGCCGCCAGATAACCCTGCCCGGTTTGAGTTTCAGCCAGGTTCTGAGCCAAACCGCCGCGGCGGTGAAAAAACAGACCGCAGAGCGGCAGGGACCTTGGTATGCAAGCTCGCTGCAAAAAGAGCTGGTGCTTGTGAATTCGGGTGAGACCGGCGAAATGCAGAGCCTTCAGCCTGCGGCCCCCAAGGATGCGCCATCCAAAGCCGCCCAGCCGGCAGAGACCTTAAAAGCGGCCACGCCTCCAAAAACCGAAGCGGCAAAGGAAACCGGCGAGACCGGGGAGACGGCCACATCCCCGAAAGCCGGGGAGGGCGGTGCTCCTGCACCTGCCGAACCTAAGTCAGAGATTGGCCGGCTTTTGGATCAGGCCAACCAATACCTGAGCCAAGGCAGGCTGGACGGTCCTCCCGGACAAAACCCCATTGACCTTTACAAGCGAATACTGGAAATTGATCCGAATAACGAAGCCGCCCAATTCGGCCTGGAGCGTATTGTGGACAAATACGCGGACTATGCCGAGACCGCCTTGCAAAAGAAAGACTTCAGCATGGCCTGGCGCTATATCGGTGCGGGTGAAAGGGTATTGCCCAAAACCAAGCGCATGGCGAACATCATGGCCAAGCTGGAAGATGCGGTGCAGACCGAACCGGCCGGTAAAGCCAAACCCGGACAAACAAGCGCGCCGCAGCCCGCCCCGACTGCCGCAAAGGTTCTTTCGTCCGCTCAAAAAGAAAAGCTTGCCCGGCTGCTGAATACGGCTGACAAGCTTTTGGCCGGCGGCAGCCTCACCACTCCCAAAGGCAAGAACGCCTATGAAAAATACTTGGCGGCCCTGGATATAGACCCGGACAGCCAGGCCGCGAAAAAAGGCCTGGAACAGATAGTGGGCAAGTATGCCGGTTTGGTCGACTCCCGCATAAACGCCGGTGACTATGACTTGGCCAAGGTTTACCTGAAAAGGGCCATAAAGGTGTCGCCCGAAGACCCCAGGGTGGTTGAACTGGCGGAGAAGCTGGCTGCGGCCACCGGCGGCGGAGAGCCAAAACCCGCAAAACCGGCTGTGGACCCGGCTGTGTCGCAACTACTGGCCAAAGCGGACAAATTCTTGGAACAGGGCCGCTATGTCGCTCCACCAGGCAACAATGCTTATGAGAATTACCGTCAAGCTCTCAAACTGGACCCGGGAAACCAGGCCGCCCGCAAAGGCCTGGACCGTATCGTGGGTAAATACGCCGAGGTGGTTGAATCGGGTATAAAGTCCGGAGATTATGAAATGGCCGGCTTTTACCTGAAACAGGCCGAGAGCGTCAACCCCGAGGATTCCAGACTGATTTCGCTGAGGCGCAAACTCCGGACCGCCCGCGGGGGAGGCCAGGAAACTGGGTTTGCCGGCGGCCAAAAGAGCCCCGCCAAGCAGGAAAAACCCCCCGCCAGACCGGCTTCGCCCCATAGCGCGGAGATAAAAAGGCTGCTTGGGGAAGCCGAACAGTACATGTCATTGGGCAGCTACCTTACCCCCAAGGGCAAGAACGCCAATGAGAAATATCATCATGTTCTTGACCTGGACCCGGAAAACACAGAGGCCCGCAATGGTCTTAACCGTATTGTGGCCAAATACGCCGAGGAGATTAAATCAAGCATCGAAAGCAAAGACTATGACATGGCGGGTTTCTATCTGAGCCAGGCTGACCAGGTGATTCCCGGCGATCCCATGCTGGCAGCACTGAAAAAGAAACTGGGTAAAATACAGAGTGGGATTTCCACTTCCGCTGAGCCCAAAATACCGGCCCATACGGCTTTGTATTCCCAAGACGGCCGTTATTTCCGCGATGCCCAAGGCATCATCACCGACACCAGGACCAACCTTCAATGGGCAGTGGGGCCGGACAGGCAAACCGATTTTGACGAGGCGCGATCCTGGGTGGAAGAACTGGGCCTGGGAGGCGGAGGCTGGCGTTTGCCCAAGGTGGTGGAACTGCGCAGGATATACAAACCCAAAAAGGACGACATAAAGCTCAGTACCATATTCCCCACAACCGGCTGGGTTGTCTGGTCCGGAGAGTTCGAGGGCTCCCAAGACGCGTACTCCGGCCAGCCGCCCTACCGCTATGACTACAAGCTCAGCCGCAAGCATATCGCCGACCGCAGTTCCAGCGGGCCGGAGAGGGTGTTTGCGGTCCGGTCCAAGCCTAATAGCTACCCTGCGCTGCCCGCCCGCACCCCGGCAATCACGGTCAAAGAGAATACCCGGCCAATAACCGCCACGCCGGCGGTAAAAAGCAAGCCGGCTTCGGACAACCGGTCGGCCGACGGCCGCTTCGTGCGCAACGCACTGGGCATCATCACAGATACCCGAACCGGCCTGCAATGGCTGTCGGGGCCTGACAAGGAAACCGATTTTTATGAAGCCCAAACCTGGATAGAGTCTTTATGGAATAAACATGGCGGCGGCTGGCGCCTGCCCACCGTAGTCGAGTTGAACCAGATAGGCCAGAAGGGTAAATACCGCAACAACTTGGCTCCCATATTCAAGATGAGCGGCTGGCGGTTCTGGTCCGGACAGGCGGCCGGACCGCTGGATGGATCTTATTACGATTCAGACCCCTGGCAATTCGACTTCCGGTCTTTTACGCGCTACACCTCCAGCCGCAACTCCACCGGCCCCGAGAGGGTGCTGGCGGTGCGCCCCAGGTGACGGCTGCCCTGAGCTGAGACCCAAATCCGAAATCCCCGGTTGGCCCGATCAGGCCGGCCGGGGATTTTTATGCATTGCTGAAGCGGGATCAATGAGTCAGGCCGCCATGGCCATGAGGGCGCATAACTTGCGGGCAGAAAACCCTGCCTATGAATAGTCCGCAAGCTGCCCGCGCACCAGGGCTACATCATCCGCGTTCAGCGCAAAGGGGTAGTTGCGCAGGTCCGGCCCGGGCTTTTCGTTTCCATAGGGCCGGTTGCAGGCCACTTCGCCCTGTTTATTGGGGCAGCCCGAAGTCATGAAGGGTTTTCCGCTCTGGACGGCCTTTTCAACCGCTTCGGACCCCACCCCGAAACCGGTGACCCTGCCCTGGCCGTCAAACTCCATGTCTGACGCCTTGGCCATATCATTATCAATGATATAGCGGGCAAGCTGCACCCGGCGGTAGCCTTGAACCGGCGGCTGTCCAGTATCCTGCAAGGCGCTGTGGCGCTCCGGGAAGAAACAGAACAAATGGGTGTCCCCGCCCAGGTCGCGCACCCGCTGAAAGGCGCTTATAAGCTCCTTTTCGGTCTCGCCCATGCCATAGATCAGGTGGGAGCCGAAGCGGTCCGGGCCGAATATCTCGGCCGCGTGGTCAAAGGTCTGCCAATAGCGTTCCCAGCGGTGGGGTCCTCTGACCGGCTTGCCCCGGTTCTTTTCAAAAAGCTCCTTTGTGGCCAGGTCCACCGCAATGCCCACATGAGAGGCCCCGGCTTCTTTCAGGGCTTTGAGGTCCTCCCGGCTGGTCAAGGTGGGCGAGATCAGTATGCTGAGCAGCATATCGGTCTCCGAGGTGATGCGCCGGGCCACCGTGAGGGTGTCCTCTTTGCCCCTCGGGTGGGTTATGGTGGATATGCAGACCCGCTGCACCCATTCGGGGGCCTGGTTGCAGCGCTCTATCACCAGGTCCAGGGGCCAGGCCTTCCAGGTCACCCGGATGAACTTTTCGCCCTTCAAGCCCGTCTTTTCCTGCTGCTTTTCCCGGCTTAGACCGCAATAGGAGCAGTTGGCCTTGCATCCGCCGGGGTAGGTAAGCAAAAGGTTGATGCAGCCCAGCTTGGCCCCCCGGTAGAACTGGCCGGGCACCAGGTCCAGAGTCATGGCCGCGGCCAGGGACATGCGCACGTATTCCGGACTGGACTTGGAGTCATCCTCCAAGGGCATATATTCGGTTTGTTGCAAAGGTTGGGGCATTGTTTTTAGGTCTCCTCAGGCCAATGAACAGCAAGTGGTCTCGAAGCTAACTTCTACACCCAGTTCCCTGGCCTTGGCAATAGCGGCGTCCGAAGGAAGGGCAAGGGCGTTTACGCCCAGTTCCACCGCATAGGCATCCAGTATTTGGCGGTGGCGCCCCCGGGGGCGGGCGCAGCCCAGATGGTGCTTGACCTCCGGCAGCTTGAGCCGTGAGCGGGCCATGAAAAGCGCGGCCTCTTCCGCGCTCACCGGCTGCTCATTTTCAAAGGCGGTGTGTTTTAGCGGCATCAGCACTATGTGGACCAGACGCTTGAGTCCTTCGATGCGGGATACGGTTTCCAAAGCGGCATCTTCGGCCCGCATGCGCCCGTGATAGAGCCCGATTATAAGATGGGGCACCAGTTCCAGACCGGCGGCCTGGCAGGCGGCCAGAGCTTCATTCTGGGCGGCCAGGCCGTCCGGCAGGCGCAGCACCTCGCGGGCGGTCTCATCATCGCCCACCACATCAATGAGGGCCTGAACCACCCCGGCCTCTTTCAGGGCCTTGGCCGTGGCCACATCCACCCGGCCCACATGGGCGGTGAGAATCAGCCCGGTGCTTTGTTTCAGTTCATGAATGGCGGGTAGAACCTCTTTCCAGGGCAGACGCCCCGCGCCGTCGGTGCCGCCCGAAAGCAGCATGCCCGCCTGGCCCTCTTTCCACAAGCGCCTGCCGAGCTCGGCCAGTTCGGCGCTGGAGCGGGCAGGCGGCATGGTTTTTAAAAGACTGCCCCCGCAGTGCAGGCAGTTCTGGGCGCACTCGGTTCCGGTGATGCTCACCGCCGGATAGCGCCCGCGCTCGCCATAGGCCACAAACATGCCAGGAGTGAATATCTTCAGCCTGGGGCCAAAATGCCGCCAGGATATCTCCCGGGCCTTTTGCATCAGTTCTGTCAGGTTGGGGCTCATTTTGCTTTAGGCCAGGCTGGCCAGGTCTGGGCCATGAGGGTTTGAAAATCAGCGCTTTGCCATCCGGCCTCTTGCCGGGCCCTGGCCTTCAGGCCCCGCTCAAGGTATCCCCCCCAGCGCGAAAGAACTTTACGGCTGTAGTCATCCGCCGCACCCAGTAATCCCCGGGCGAAACCGGCGGCGGCGGAACCCGCCCTGGCTCCGGAATCCAGGGCCTGGGGTATGCCCGCCCCGGTGACCGGGTGGGTGAGTCCGGCGGCGTCTCCGCATAGAAAAATATTATTGCGGGCCAATACAGGCCTGGGTCCGCCCACGGGCAGGGCTCCGGCGCATATGCCCAGAACTCCGGGCCCGGTGAGCCCTTCGGCGTTCAGTTCGGCATGGAGCCTGTGGAGCAGTTTTGACAGGCCGCGAGGCGCCACGCAGCCCAGCCCCAGGTTGGCCTCTTTGCCCTTGGGGAACAGCCAGGCGTATCCCATGGGATATTCGGGACGCAAAAAAACCAGGGTCTGGTCAAGTCCGCTTTTGAGGGGCACGCTGAACTGCAGGGCGGCCATCAGCGGCTGCCGCTCCAGACCCATGGCGGCTGCAACCTTGGAACTGGGCCCGTCCGCCGCCACCAGGGCCGAAAAGGCCACTTCATTCAGCTCCTTGCCCCGCATGATCTGCGCCCGCCCGGACTCCATGCCCACGAAGCGGCTGCCGGTCCATATCTCGGCTCCGGCGTGGGCGGCCTGCAAGGCCAGATCGTAATCAAACACCCGGCGGTCCAGCATGACGCCCGGAGCGGTGGCGGCGGCCTCTATTCCGGGCAAACGCATACGCATGCCGCTGACCGGCTGAACCTGGGCTCTTGCGGGAATGCCCCGTTCCAGTTTCAGCGCAGCGGGCGCCCATTCAGCGCAGCGGGGATCGGCTCCGATGCGGGACTGGCGTTCAACCATGAGCACCGACGCCCCGGAATCCGCCGCGGCCTTGGCCGCGCAGGAGCCGGCCGGGCCTCCGCCCACCACCAGCACGTCCACTTTTTTGTCAGGGGCAGACATGGTTATGCAGCGGCCATGATCCGGGTGGTCTTTTCCACCAAGGCCAGGTTAAGCTCGGTCTGATGGTCGTACTTTCCCGCATAGGCCTCCATGCCCTTGCCCAGGTCATAGCAGGTGGTGGAATCCAGATTGATCAAGACTCCCTGGGCGCCGGCTTCCAGTATTTCCGCCTGGTGCTTGGTGAAAAAGGCCTCGCAGCAAGAGCCCACAAAAGCGCCGCCCTTGGCCCGGATGATTTTCAGGCTCTCCATGAGATGCTCGAAGCTCTGCACGGAAACCGCCTGCAGCCCCAGCTCGGCGGCCAGGCCGTACAGCGGCTGAAACTGGCATTCCCCGCACTGGGCGCAGTCCGGTATCAAACGGTAGTCGCAATCCAGGGGCTTTGCGCAATAGGGCAACAGCAGCCATCCGGTTTTCAGGCTGCCCACCTCCTCCGCAGCCATGCCCACCATAAAGAGCTCGGCCGCCTCGGCCGGACTGAAACGCTCGGTCAGCGCCCGCCGTTCAGCGGCCCGGCTCACCGCCTCGGCCAAATCCCGGGGCTCTACGCCAATAAGGTCGCCGGGGTAAGCGGCCAGAAAATCCAGCACTTCTTTTTCAAGCACCAGAGGATCGGCCTTTTTGCCCATGAGATGGGCTTCCAGATCCATGATCAGACGCCGGGGGTTTGTGAAAAAATCGCCGTTGAACAAAGCTTTCTGGATCAGTCGGCCCCTCACATCCAGCCACAGATTGACCCAGATGGTGCCCCCGGGGGTCTGCAATATTTCCTTCAGCCAGGCGGGCTTACCCGAATCGGACTCCCTGAGGCGCAGCCATTCCTCGCTTTCGAAGTAAGGCAGGCGCTGTTCCAGGCCGGCTTCCTCATCCGCACTGAGCCCATCCTCATACAGCTCAAGCCCCAGGCCTTTGGCCAGGTTCTCGGCCAAATACCCTTTGAGCTCCGCCATATCAACCGGTCCCCCAGTCAGGTCCTCCACAAAGGCCAGGCGCTGCATCAAGGATTCGATCTCGCGCTTTTTGAGCTTTTCCACCGGTACCCGAAGCGCCCGCAAAAAGTGCTCTATCTCATTGCGGATCAGCACGGTGCCCTGGAAAAGCGCACCGCCTTCTATTATGGTGCCGCCGGTGCCGGATATCTTGCGGCCGTCAACCTCTATGTCGTTGCGGGGCCGGAAGCGGGCGTCAAAGCCCAGACAAGACAATCCCTTGGCCGCGGCCTTGCATATGCGCACCACTTGGGCTGCATAATCTCCTCTGAAGGGAGGCGTGCCCTGAGCTGCCGTCAGTTCCCATCCCAGGCAGGAGGTCTGAAAAAGCAGTCCGCCCCCGCCTGTAATGCGGCGGTTCACATCTATGCCGTTGGCCTGGCAATAATCCAGGCGCAGCTCCCGGGCGACCTGCTGGTTGTAGCCCACCAGGGCGGCTTCGGGGTTGAATTGCAGAAAACGTAAGGTGGGAGGGCTGGTGTTATTTCCGGCCCTGACGGTCAGTATTTCATCCAGCGCCATGTTGCGGGCCGCACTCATGGGCCCGGGGTCCAAAAGACGGTAGCGGGTCATGTCGTCTATTCATCCCCTTCCATTACAAAATGCCCCACATGCAAATCTCCATCCGCCACCACCTGCACCGTAAGCCGCAAGGCCTCTTCAAGCTCTTCAAGCGCCTGGCGCTCCTCCTGCAAGATCACATCCGCCACCAAGGGATTGACCCGCACGGTGACCCCGTCCAGGCCCGACATATAAAATTCCCGCTCCAGCTCGCGGAAAACCTCATAGCAGACCGTGACCGGCTTTTTGGTGCGTCCGGTGCCTTGGCAATATTGGCAGGGTTGATTCAGTATCTCGCTGAGGGATTCGCGCACCCTTTTGCGGGTCATCTCCACCAAGCCAAGGGCGCTCATGCCCAAGACCTTGGTGCGCGCCCGGTCGGTGCCCAAAGCTTGCTTCAGGGCTTCCATGACCCGGTCGCGTCCGATTGTGCGCTCCATGTCTATGAAATCTATTACAATGAGCCCGCCGATGTCCCGCAGGCGAAGCTGATAAGCGATTTCCTTTACCGCCTCCAGGTTGGTCTTCAAGATGGTTTCTTCCAGGTTGTACGACCCAACATAACGTCCGGTATTCACGTCTATGGCGGTGAGGGCTTCGGTTTTTTCTATTACGATATAACCCCCGCTTTTCAGCCAGATACGGCGCTCCAGGCTGCGGGATATATCGGTTTCCACACCATAGGCGTCAAAGATGGGCACGGTGCCCTGGTAATGCTCCACATGGGGGCGCAGCCAGGGTACAAAAGTCTCCACAAATTCGGCAACTTGGTGATACTCTTCAGCATTATCTATGACCAGCCGGTCCACCTCGCGGGTGGCAAGATCCCGCACCGAACGCAGGCTGACGCTTAAGTCTTGATGTAATAAGGAAGGCACCCGGGCGCGTTCCTTGCGGCGTCCGATACGCTCCCACAAGGAAATCAGAAAATCTATCTCGGCCTTGAGGTTTTCCTCGGACTGGCCCTCGCTCACGGTGCGGGCTATGAAACCGCGCCCAATGGGCCGCAGCTCTTCGATCAGCTCACGCAGCCGGGCCCGCTCGGATTCTTCTTCTATGCGGCGGCTCACCCCCACGTGATCAATGGTGGCCAACAGAACCAGCTTGCGCCCCGGCAGGGTGATATGGGTGGTGAGCCTGGCGCCCTTGGTGCCCAACGGCTCCTTGGCCACCTGCACCATGATCTGCTGGCCCTGGTAGAGCAGTTCCTCTATACGGCCCTGGGCTCCACCATTACGGGGGGGATCATCCTGGTCTTGTTCAATGTCGGGGTCCAGGCGGTCCGGGTCCGGCACCACATCGCCGACATATAAAAAGGCGGCTTTTTCCAGACCGATGTCCACGAAGGCCGCTTGCATGCCGGGCAGCACCCGGACCACTCGGCCCAGATAGATGTTTCCGGCCAATGCACCCTTACTATGCCGTTCAACATAAACCTCCACGCACTGGCCCCCCTCGACCAGGGCGACCCGGGTTTCGTACGAACGGGCGTTTATGAGCAAAGTTGAAGCCATGACGCTATTGTTATACCTGAAAATCCACCATAGTCTATGGGCCGCTCTCATATGAGGGGGGATTTGGCCGAGATTGCCTAACCCAGGCCAGGGGCCATGGACGTTTATTCCATAGGATATTTTTTTAATCTATTTTTTCAATATTATTATTTAAATCAATCTAATAACTAATACTGCAATGTCATATTCAATACTGACCGGGATGGAAAATGATAGGGCTGCTGGTGAGCCGAACGCCTTTGATGGGGCAACCTCATGGCCCGGAACCTAATCATGCCGCTGATGAAGTTCACCGCCCCTGGCCGTGCCGGGATCGTATGGCATCCGGGTGGGTTTATTCAGAAGTAAGTGACAGGGGCGGAGTCCCTGCCGGGGGCTGGCAAAGACCTTCTCCGCACCCCTTTGCCGCAAATGGCCGGCCCGCCTCCCGGCTCCGCCTGCTAATCCATGAATATGGCGGGCAGCCAGCCACTCAAGGCCGGGATGTAGGTTATCAGAATCAGGGTGATCAGGTTGGCCAGCAAAAACGGCATGGCAGCCTTGAAAATGGTGCCGATCTGAAGCTTGGAGATAGCCGAGCACACATTGAGGCACATGCCCACAGGGGGGGTCACCAGTCCCATGGCAAGCCCGGATATCAGGATCACCCCAAACTGGATTCCATCTATTCCCAGCATTTTCATGGCGGGCAGAAACACCGGTGTAAGCAGCAGTATGGCCGGGCTGACATCAACAAAAGTGCCGACCAGCAAGATGATGATAAGCACCACGAACAGGATGACGAAGGCCGGCAGTTCCAGTCCGGTGACAAACATCGCCAGAGACTGGGGGATGCGCTCCAGGGCCAAGATCCATACATAAAGCTTGGATAGCGCAATGATGATCATCACGGTCGCGCTGGTTTGGATGGCGTCCCGCAGAAGTCCCGGCACCACTTTCAGCTCAAGCTCGCGTATGACCGCCAGGCTGATCAAAAAGGCGTACAAAACTCCGAGCCCAGCGGATTCGGTGGCCGTGGCCAGGCCGAAGACCACCGATCCCACCACAAAAAGCGGCATGATCAGGGCCGGAAGGGCCCTGCCGGTCAAGACAAGCTTTTCCCTGGGGGTCCGTTGCAGGGCTTCTATGGGGTATTTGCGGTAATAGGCCACCCCCACGGTGATGGCCAGCATCAGCAATCCGATCATAACCCCGGGAATCAAGCCGCCCAGGAAAAGCCGGCCTACGCTTTCTTCCGAAATGTAGGCGTAGATCACCATGGGTACGCTGGGGGGGATAATCATGCCCATGGTGGAGGAGGCCACCGTGATTCCGCTGGAAAACTCGGGGGTGTATCCCTTTTTGGTCATTTCGGGAATCAGCACCGCCCCCACTGATGCGGTATCGGACACCGAAGAGCCCGAGATCCCGCCGAATATCATGCTGGCTATGACGTTGACCAAGCCCAGGCCGCCCCGCATGCGGCCCACAAAGAGCAGGCTGAAATCAATCAGGCGGGTGGTGATGCCGCCGTGGTTCATCAAAAGGCCCATGAACACGAACAGCGGCATGGCAATCATGGCATAGGAGTTCATGCCGGCATATAGCCTGGCCGGCAGTATGGAGAGCAGTTCGGGATGCACAAAGGCAAAGTACGCAAAGCCGGACAGCCCCAGGGAATAGGCGATGGGCACGCCCAGCAGCAGGAATCCAAGCAGGCTGGCCAGCAAAATCAACATGCCTGCTCCTCCTCGCTGGGCCATTCACCCTGAATGGTGAGAATGATGTTCACCAGGCAATACAGGATCACCAGCCCGCAGCCGATCGGAATGCTGATCTGCAGAATCCATTCCGGCATCCTGAGCACCGGTGATTCGTTGCTGCCTACTTTGCCTATCCAGTGAATGCTGTAATAGATCATTATCCCGTTCAGGAAGGCAACCAAGAGGTGGGCCAGGACATCGGCCACTCTTTGTCCCATGACCGGCAACAGGCTGACCAGAAAGTTTATGTTTATGTGCAGCCTGCGGCGCACCGCCACTGCGGCTCCGATGGCGGTGGTGTAGATGAACAGACCCTCCATGGCTTCGTTACCGCCCAAAACGGCTGAGTTGAATCCGTAACGCAGGCATACCTGCATTATGGTTATTAACAATATGGCAGCAAAAAATGCTGCCACAACGCCGTCAATAACGGTCGCCAATGCACGTTCGGTTTTTCTAAACATCTGATGGCCGCCTTGTTGCCAACATGCTGCCCCGCTATGGGCCGGATGCTGTCATAGAGTCCCGGTGCTGTGGTTTGGGAAGGCGCCTCCCGCCTCGACGGGCGGGAGGCGCAACGGTGTTGGTTGTTAAGTCGGTTATTTACCCTTGGCTATTTTCTGGGCCGCCTTGATGTCGTCCCAGCTGAAGAAACCGTCATCCACGTAACGCTGCCACACCGGCTTGGCCGCCTCGGCAAAGGCTGCGGTGTCGGCTGAACTCAGGGTATTGGTTTTGAGCTTGGAGCTCAAGAAATTGAAGAAATTGTTTTCGGAATTCAGCCAAATGGTGTCGCTGTAGATCATGGCCGCCTTGGCGCAGGCGTCAAAAATGTTCTTCAGATCGGCGGGCAGTTTCTTGTACCAGTCCGGATTGACATAGAACGGGTCCGGGTGAATCTGCCAGTTTACCACCGAAAGGTACTTCTGGGCCTCGTAGAACTTCATGTCCACGGTGTTGGAGAAGGGGTTTTCCTGGCCGTCCACCACGCCGGATTTGAGGGCCATGTAGGTCTCGGTGTAGGCCACCATCTGGGGATTGGCCCCCAGGGTTTTAAAGGTTTTGATGGTCATGTCGATGGGCGGGGTGCGCATCTTGAGCCCTTTGACGTCGGCAGGCTTGGTGATGGGCCGCACATTGTTGGTGATGTTGCGGAAGCCGCCGGCCACGCCGCAGGCGGGGATATAAAAGCCGTTGGCCATTGCGCCCTTGTTGATCTTCTCGCCAAAGCCGCCCCGCATGACTTTCATGACCTGGCCGGTGTTTTCAAAGAAGAAGGGCAGGGTGTAGAGCAGATACATCTTGTTGGCCCGCTCAAATAATCCACCCCGGCAACCCTGCAGGTTGCCCGTTTTGACCATGTCCAGCACCTCGGCTTCTTTGCCCAAAACGCCCGAGGTGTACAACTCCACCTTGATCCTGCCCCCGGAAGCGCCCTCGACCAGGTTCTTGAAATAAACCATGGACAAAGACCGCGGGTGGGTGTCGGATTGGGAATTGGAGTATTTGAACAGGTATCCTTCGGCTTGAGCCAGGCTGGCCCCAAAGGTCAGCGCCATGGCTGCGAAAATAATCAATCCTAAGGTGAAAACCTTCCTCATTTCCTTCCTCCTGTTTGGTTGGTTCCTCATGTTTTGGTAAGTTGTGGATGCCGCGGGTTCGCTCTCCCTGAAGGGGGAAATATGCGGCGCCTCAAAAGCGTGTGGCTGTTTTATTCAAACGATGTAAGTTTCATATATGAAATACGTTTCCATATATGAAGCATAATACAAGGCGAGCCTAAAAGTCAACATATCCCTGTATATTTTGGAACTGGTCCGATAATCATACGCGGGATTAAAATAAGTGTCATAAACTATTTAAATAGCTATGTTATCTGTGACTGATCAAAAAGAAGCCGCTGGGTGCCGGAGTTGGGAAACACCTCTCAGTCAGTGTTTGGCCCTTATTAAGTAAGCTTGTTATAATATGGATTAAATGTACAAATCAGCAGGCAGTTTTTGTACGGATTTAACAAAGAATCCGCCACAGACTGTTTTTATCCGATTAATCCCCCATGACACCAATTTAAATGCAACCATGGAAGGGGAGAGAGATTCCAAATGAAAAGAGCATTCTACATCGCCGCTATGGTGTGGTTGCTTTTGATGGGGTTGTCCTTTTATTGGAATTACACAAAACTGAAATCCGAACAGCATCAAATTGCGCTGGAGGCTGCTTCCAGCTTTTTTGAGCAAATTGTAACGACGCGGGCTTGGAATGCCGGCCACGGCAGCGTGTATGTTCCAGTAACCAAGCAAACCCAGCCCAATCCTTTCCTGCTCGGACCAGACCGGGATATCAAGGTAAATGACAGCCTGGTTTTGACCAAAGTCAATCCCGCCTATATGACCCGGCAAATTTCAGAAATTGCCCAAGAGAGCCAAGGTGTGCAATTTCACATAACCAGCCTGAATCCCATACGCCCCCAAAACATGCCTACTCCCAGAGAGGAGAAGGCCTTGCAAAGTTTCGAGCGGGGAGTGCTCCGGGTGGGTGAGATTTATTCCAGCGGGTCCGGGAACAGGTTTTTTTTCATGGCGCCGTTATTAACCACCAAGGCCTGTCTTTCCTGCCATGCCAAACAAGGTTATGAGGTGGGGGATATCCGGGGAGGCATCAGCGTCAACCTGCCTTTTGTGCCCCGGGTCCCCATTACGGCTCTGCTGCTGGGGCATCTGGTGATAGGAATAGTGGGGGGGCTGGGGATTTTGTATATGGGGTCGCGTTTGAGCAGCGCCTATGCGGCAATTCATCGACAGGCCGTAATGGATGCCCTCACCGGCATCCCAAACCGGCGCAGCTTCACTGAAACCCTGTTAAAGGAGTTTGCGCGCAGCAAGCGGGATGTAATACCCTTCTCCATCCTCATGTGCGATATCGATAATTTCAAAGGATACAATGATACTTATGGGCATGCCGCGGGTGATGAATGCCTTCGCCGGGTGGCCCAAAGCATAGACCAGTCTCTGAAGCGTCCGACGGATTTTTGCGCCCGCTACGGCGGAGAGGAATTCGTGGTCATACTGCCCGGCACCGCTTTGGAAGGAGCCGAGCATGTGGCGGAAGGCATCAGGGTGTCTTTGGAACAAAAAGCCATACCCCATAAAGGCTCACCGCCATTCAACATGGTTACGCTGAGCTTGGGGGTTGCCAGCTTAGCAAAAGGTGAAGACCTCTCCCATGAGGATTTAATCAGCCGGGCGGATCAAGCGCTGTACCAGGCCAAGCGGATGGGAAGAAACCGGGTGCAGGTTTTTCGATAGAAAGCATCAAGGTCTTATATTGATATCCTTGCTAATTCACTAATAAATAGTGAAATGTTTTGGGTTCGTTAGCGAAGCTGACGGTTTGCTGCAAAGACCTTGTAATCAAGGTATGGCGACAAACTCTTTATTTTATATAGAAGACAAAAGCTGGATTGACGGCATGCCTGCCTGTCGTCTGATGTGCTCCATGCATGAATTTCAGCTTGCGTGCCGTGTGAGAATACCCCTAATATGTGTGTGCGTTATTGCAGCTACTTAACCTGACAACTGTCTGAGGAGTGGAAGATCCATGGTGGTCAAGAAAAATATGCTTAGAAAAAAGCTGGCGGAGGGCAAGGTGTCCTGCGGATGCGTGGTGACCAGCCGCAGCACGGTGATTATCGAGATGCTGGGGTATGCCGGATTTGAATGGGTGTTCATTGATACGGAACACGTGCCGATCGAAAGCGGCGTGGAATTGGAACACCTTATCAGGGCGGCGGAGACCAGCGGAATGGTGCCCCTGGTGCGGGTCAAACGCAATAAGGAAAACTACATCCGCAACGCCATCGAGGCTGGCGCGCAAGCGGTGGTGGTGCCTCACGTGGCCACCAAAGAAGACGCCGAAAAGGCCGCCAGCTACGCCCGCTTCCCCCCGATGGGCGTACGCGGAGCCGATCCCACAGTGCGCTCCGCCAAATATAAATGCGGCGACTTCAACTGGGGGGATTTTATAAAGGAAAGCAACGAAGAAGTAATGGTCTTCGCGCTTTTGGAAGACAAGGAGTTTTTGGACAACCTGGAAGACATTTGCAGCGTCGAAGGCCTGGACGGAGTGTGCTTCGGACCCACGGATTATTCACTCTCCTTGGGGCTCAATCTGCTTTATGACTTCAACCATCCCAGCACCAAAGAAGCCTTTGACGCGGTGGTGGACTGCGCCAAGCGGCACAACCTTGAGGTGCTGGCGGCCGTGAATCCCTGCACCGTGGAACAGTCAAACATGCTTGCCGAGCGGGGGATAAAACTGCAGCATTTCAGCTGCGATTTGGCCATCATCGCCGATGCGTTCAACGGATTGGTGAAGGATGTGGTGTCCAAGGTTAAAAAATCCGACTGAACCTGAAACAAGGCCTGGGGCATCGCCCCAGGCTGATTTTGCAAGATCCACAGCTTTTACCCGTCAATTAGTTTATTATACGTCACCCTTCGCCAAGCGCCCCCGCTAATGGCCGGCATATGAATAGACCCCGCCATCCAGGAATGAAGGTGAGGGTTTTTTCCATAGCCGGAGGATTGGGGATTGGCGTTATACTGGGACGTAAAGCTGGGCCCATCCAGCCGGGCAAATGTGAATCAGCGTTTAATTGTGCGCTATGAACCAAGACAGCGGAGGCTGTATGGCAATGCGCGAAACAGCGGCGTCTGCCGCAAAAAAAACAGATATAGGAGGGGATTAGGTATGGCGCAGTGGTATTTAAGCGTTAATGAACAGCAAAGCGGTCCTTTTGATACCGCCGAGGCCCGGGAGCAAGCCAAAAAGAATCCCGGCGCCTTTTGCTGGCGGGAAGGTTTTGCAGAGTGGGTGCCCGCAAGGCAGATAGCCGAACTGAACCAGTCCACGCCTGCCCAGATGGCTCCTCCACCCTTGCGTCCCAGCCGGGCCGATGAGATAGATTACAAAATATTCGGGGCCGAGATGCAGTTTGTGGAAGTGGAGCTGGACCCGGGGGAAAGCGCGGTGGCCGAGGCCGGGGCCATGATGTACAAGGACCCGGACATAAGGATGGAGGCTGTCTTTGGCGACGGCTCCGCCAACGACAACGTGGGCGGATTCATGGGCAAGCTGATGGGCGCGGG
Source organism: Desulfarculaceae bacterium (assembly GCA_963675675.1). Classification (GTDB taxonomy): domain Bacteria; phylum Desulfobacterota; class Desulfarculia; order Desulfarculales; family Desulfarculaceae; genus Dethiosulfatarculus. The sequence continues at coordinate 2,093,377 of OY776512.1, read as the reverse complement.
TAAAAGGCTGCTCACCGGCGAGAGCCTGTTCACCACGGTTTTCACTCACACCGGCCAGGGTAAAGCCCGGGTGGCTTTTGGGGCTCCCTATCCGGGCAACATCATTCCGGTGAATCTCATGAATGTGGGCGGGCGGCTGATCTGCCAAAAGGACTGCTTTTTGTGCGCGGCCAGAGGTGTTTCCATAGGCATAGCCCTGCAAAAGAAGATTCTGACCGGCCTGTTCGGCGGTGAGGGCTTCATCATGCAAAAGCTGGAAGGCGACGGCCTTGCTTTCATGCATGCCGGCGGCACCCTGATGGAAAAAGAGCTCGGGCCGGGCGAGCAGCTGCACATAGACACGGGCTGCGTTGCGGCCTATGAATCCAGCGTCACCATGGAGATCGAACAGGCCGGGGGGATCAAAACCGCGCTGTTCGGCGGCGAAGGGCTGTTTTTCGCGGTGCTGAGGGGGCCGGGCAAGATCTGGCTGCAGTCCCTGCCGTTCTCACGGCTGGCCGGACGCATGTTGCAGGCGGCTCCCCAAAAAGGCGGCAGCAAGGGCGAAGGCTCCCTGCTGGGTTCTTTGGGCGGATTGCTGGACGGCGACAACGACTGATATCAGTTGCGGGATAATTGCACAAAGGCGGTCCGCGTACGGGCCGCCTTTGTTATTTAGCCTTATTGGTTGCGGAACAGGCTGGGGTCCACCGAGCCGGCCATGGCTTGGGCGGCCTGGGGTCTTGCTATAAAATCCGCCAGCAGGCCGGACTGTTTTTGAGGCTGGGCAATCACCTGGGGGTAGTCCAAAAACAGGGTGTCCATGTTGGGGGCTTCATCCATCCAAAGCCTGACCTCACGCAGGTGGTCCTGAAATCTTGAAATCAAAAACGGGGTGTCCGCCGGGTCATGAGGTTTTTGCATGCTTGCCAGCATTTTGTTCTGGGATGCGATCACCTGGCCCAGAGGCCGCAGCATGAACACCACTTTATAAGTGCAGCCGCCTGGCAAATAGCAAAGCAGGTGTGATATCACTTTAAGGCCACGCCCTTTGCAGCCGCGCACCCAGGCTGCATCCTCCTTCAGTCTTTTCACCTTTTCCAGCTCGAAATAGCCCAAGGGGTTATGCCGGTCTTTTTTGCGCAGGCCGTCGCTGACCATGGGGATGCCGGCCGCCTCCAGCATGCGGCAGGCCATTGAGGTTCCGGAGCGGGGCAGGCCGCTGACTATGTAAATATACTTACTTGCCTGGGACGCCAAATCAATCATCCAGGTTTGCCGGTTTATAAAGGCGCAGGCAGCCTGTGGCTGTCATGGGGCCTGGTCCGGGCCCCTTGCTGTTAAGGTTTACCTTGATTTTGGGCGGCTCTCAACTGCATAGCGGTGGCTCATGCTGCCGAATCTGGATCAACGGGCCGGTATCTGCATCTGACTGCGCCCTCCCGCATGAGCACAAAAGACCAGCGCCGCCTTTTTTTGATGAAATCCGATTTATATGCAATGGAGCAAAAGGAAGATTTTGGGAAATCTGACTGCTTGTCTAAGATCTTATATGTTAAAAAAAATAAACATATGAAACGAATTGAAAAACTTCGCTTTTTATAGGGTTCATTAGTGTTTAGTTAATAATTACGGAGTGTACAGCGATATATTAATGTTATGAATTAAATAGATCGATAGTATTTATATGGCTACAGTATCTAAGATGTAAGATATATGCGCTCTGTGATCGGTTCTGGTAAAATATGCAGGAGGTCGTATCTTATTGAAGGCCACGGGGACCAGCCGACTTTGGGACCTCGGCGTGGGTGGGTCGTGATCCTTTTGTATATTGGATGTATGGTTGGATTGGCGGGCCGGGCCCGCTTGCATCCTGACCAAGGTTTAGATACAAGGCTTTTTATATAGCTCTAAAGAAGAGATTTTTATGCCTAAATCATCTAATATCATAAGCAATATCGATATACCTCCCAGCATGAAAGAAATCGCCTTTCAAGCTTTGAAGCAGGCGATTATGCGGAATGAATTAATTCCGGGCGCGATATACAGCGAGCAGGTGTTGGCCAAAGAAATGGGTGTGTCCAAGACTCCGGTGCATCTGGCATTGGTGGAGTTGGAAAACAAGGGGTTCGTAAACCTGCTTTCCCGCAGAGGGTTTGAGGTGAAGGCCTTGTCAGCCAAAAACATCAGTGAGATGTTCGAGCTGCGCCGCTCGCTGGAAAAAACCGTGGTCAGGAAAATCACCCCCAAACTAAGGGCTGATGAACTCAATAAATTGAGCGGTATTGTGGCCCGAATTGAAAAAACCCGTGACCCGGTTGATTTTCAAAAGCACGACCGCGCCTTTCACAGATATTTGGCGGCGCTCTCCGGCAACTCATATATAACCAATGCCCTTGAAATGGTGTGGGATTTGAGCGACTGGGTGGGGGCCAGCATATTGAAACAAAAAGGCGGCTACAAATCGACCGCGCAAGAGCATTTGGCAATATATGAGTTTATGGCCGGTGGCGACTCTGAAAAAGCGGCTGCCGCCATGGAAAGACACTTGAACAGCACCGAGACCAGGTTTTTGGAAAATTTCGGCTCCGATGAAGGGGACTGATCCTTTTCCATTTCCGCGAACACCAGCCAGGGGCGGTCAAAAAACCCGGGAAGCAGGCTCGCATCCAAAGGCCCAGTGCAATCACATGGAGAGATCATTTTGACGGCCAGCTATTCTCCCACCATAAAAATGCATCCTGACGATAATGTGGCGGTGTGCCTGGAAAGCCTGGCGGCAGGAGCCGTCACACCGGAAGGCCTTGAAATAAAGCAGGACATCCCCGCGAGGCACAAGGTGGCCACCCAAGCGATTCCAGCCGGGCAGGCGGTGCGCAAATACAAACAGATAATCGGGATAGCCATTAAGGACATAGCACCCGGCAGCCATGTGCACGAGCACAACATGGGCATGCTGGACTATGAGCGGGACTTTGCCATCGGACGGGAGGCGCGGCCCACCGATTTTGTGCATCCGGATAAGCGGGCCCATTTCATGGGCATCGTGCGGCCCGATGGCCGGATAGCCACCCGCAACTATTTGGGAATATTGACCACGGTCACCTGTTCGGCCACGGTGGCCCATCACATAGCCAACCATTTCACCGACAGCATTATGGCCGATTATCCAAACGTGGACGGGGTCGCGGCCTTTGGACACGGCACCGGGTGCGCCATGCGGGCCGCCGGGGAAGGGTTTGACAACCTTTCGCGGGCGATCGCGGGCTTTGCCGATCACCCCAATTTCGCAGGCCTGCTGATCGTGGGTCTGGGCTGCGAAGTGATGCAGCTTGATTCATTGATGTCCCGTATGAACCTGGAGGCAGGTCCCTTGCTCCGGACCATGAATATACAGGATATGGGCGGCACCAGGGCCACGGTGGAGCGCGGCGTGGAAATATTAAAAGAGATGCTGCCCATCGCCAATCGGACCAGCCGCCAAAAGGTGGGAGCTGACCAATTGACCATGGGGCTGGAGTGCGGGGGCTCAGACGCCTACTCCGGCATCACGGCCAATCCGGCCTTGGGAAAGGCCGCGGATTTATTGGTGCGCCATGGCGGGACCGTGGTGCTCAGCGAGACCACGGAGATCTATGGCGCGGAGCACCTGTTGACAATGCGGGCCGAAACGCCCGAAGTAGGGCGCAAGCTGATAGACCGTATCCGGTTTTGGGAGGATTACACGGCCCGGACCCACGACGAGATAAACAACAACGCCACCCCGGGCAACAAGGCCGGAGGCATAACCACCATCTTGGAAAAATCCCTGGGAGCCGTGGTAAAGGCGGGGTCCACCAATCTGCGCGAGGTCTATAAATACGCCGAACCGGTGCGCGAAAAAGGCCTGGTCTTCATGGACACCCCGGGCTATGACCTGGCCTCCATCACCGGCATGGTGGCCGGGGGCTGCCATCTGGTATGTTTCACCACCGGGTGCGGGACCGTGACCGGCAGCAAACCGGCCCCCACCATAAAGCTGGCCAGCAATTCCGATATGTTCAACCGTTTGAAAGGCGACATGGATTTGAACTGCGGACAGCTGTTGGATGGCGCGGCCAGCCTGGATGAGCTGGGAGAGCAGATATTCCAGCTTGTCCTGCAGACCGCATCAGGCAGGCGGACCAAAAGCGAACTGCACGGTTTCGGGGACCACGAGTTTGTGCCCTGGACCACAGGGGCCACGGTCTGATCCGCCGGAGCACAGCCACTTTTTACCGGGCATAGATTCAGATCCCCCTGCGGCGGGCCGCTTGGAGCCTTGAACCAGTTCAGCCGGGAGATGATTTGCTCCCAAAAGGCGGCTGGATAATCCAGCCTGAGCACAGGGCCGGTGCCCGGAGCATGCCGCTCCAGATTTCGGCCGGTTCCGCTTTTAAGCCATCAGCTCGTAACCGTTGCTTACAACCTTCATGGAGCCATTCAGGATATCCTCCGGGCTCAGGTTGAGGACGACGAAGCGGGCCTGTTTGCCCGGTTCCAGGCTGCCGATGGCATCATCAAAGGTCGCGTCCGCCGAGCCTAGGGTGAAACACTTCAGCGCGGTTATGGGGTCCAAGCACTCATTTGGCCCCAAGACGGTGCCGTCCTTGCCCTTGCGGTTGACCGCGGCCCGCCAGCCGATGATGGGATCTCCAGGGCACACCGGCTGATCCGAGCCGAAGCACTGAGGGATGCCCCGCTTCAGCCAGGAGCGGTAGGGCATGAGCCCCTGGGCCCTCTCACCCAGGCCCTGCACATAAGCGTGGGCCAGGCTGTAAATGAACTCTGGCTGGGCGCAGGCATACACCTTGCCCGCCTGAAGACGGTCCATGATGGAACCTGTCATCACCATGCAGTGTTCAATACGGTGCCGGGCATCCTCCCGGGGTGACAGGCTTTGTCCCTTTTCGATGCCGTCAAGGCAAAGGTCTATGGCCCGGTCCCCAATGCCGTGAACCGCGACCTGCCAGCCGCCCAGATGGCTTTTCACTATCAGGTCTATAAGCTCCTCTTCGGGGTAGATCAGAATGCCGGTGGTGTCCTGATCCTCAAAGGGATCATGCATGGCGGCGGTGCGGGATGTCAGGGCGCCGTCCGCCATAATCTTCATGGCCCCCAGGCGCAGCTCGGGATGCCGGGCGGGCGGCACCACCTCGGCCTTTTGCTGCCATCCCAGCTCAAAAGCTGGGTCCACATGGGGCATCAGGGTGGTGCGCACCTTGGAGCCCAGCTCTAGGGCCCCGGCATAGGCTTTCCATTCCTTTTCCATGCCCCATATCTTGCCGGTATAAGCATCCGATGCGGCCAGGATGCCGCGCTTTGCATAAAAAACGCCCGCGTTGTATATCGCATGCCTCATCTGCTCCAGGCTGGGTGTGGGCATGGAGCCTTCCACGATCAGCATGGCGTTTTCCAAAAGCAGGCCGGTGGCCTGGCCGGATTCATCCCGCACGATCACACCGTCCGCAGGGTCGGGGGTGTCGCCGGTTACCCCGGCGGTCTCCAAGGCCAAGGTGGAGGCGATGCCTACATGCCCGCTCAAATGGAAGAGATAGACCGGCCTGTTTTTCGAGATCCGGTCCAAGTCATGCCGGGTCAGGTGGCGTCCTTCGGCCAGGGCGTTCTGGTCATAGGAGCGCCCCAAGATCCAGGGGGCGTCCGGGTGTTGGTCGGCCCAGATCCGCAGGATTTCCTGGATATCCGCCACCGAGCCGCACTGTCTGAGGTCCGGGCGGGCCAAATCAAAGCCCACATGGACAATATGCGAGTGGCAGTCATTGAAACCCGGGATGATGGATTCGCCGTTTAGGGAAATAACCCGGGCCCCGGGATGATCTTTTTTCAATTCATCACGTTTGCCGGTTCTTTTCACCAGCCCGTCCTGCACAACCATGGCCTCGGCCACCTGGTTGTCCTCATCCAGGGTGTAGATATCCGCGCCCTCGAACAAATACTCCATTTGGTTCCTTTCTGATTCCCCGGACTGTTGGGTGCCGCATACGTTTCAAGCCCGGCCCGGGGCTGCCGGCATGATCAATGTCTGCAAGGATACCCTATGTTTCATCAGAAGATCCAGGCTCTGTTGACAAGCCGCCCGGCCTTGCGTGTGGTGGGCGTTTGATATGGCCTGTGGGGCTGGGTCCGGAGGCAGACGGGGGTGAGGTGGACCCCTGAAGCTGTCAGGGCGGGCAGGCGGGAATTGCAGCCGGAAACGCACCCAATTTTAGGCCAGGAAACCGTGCCGAATAAAGATGGCTTTTGCTTCTTCCGACCGTAAATAAACCGCTGCCTTCCGGGCCCTTAAAGGGATGTCTCTGCGCAAGACCATGCCGTATTGCGCCTGCACTTGCAGGGTTTGGGGAAGCTCCAGCGATGAGGTTCCGGGCAGTTGGGCCAACACCTGCCGGGCTGTGGTGCGGTATCCCAGAAACAGGTCCGCCTGGCCATCGAGCAGCACCTTGCTTACCGGGTGTATATGCGGATCGAATTTCTGGCCCGGTCCTCCGACCAGGCACCTGGCCTTGTTTTCCAGGCTGGCCTTTGCGCCGGGCATTAATTTCTCCGCCCTTTCAAACACCTGCCAGGAATAATCACCGCCCGGATCCGCGCCGGGGGTGCTGGTGCCCAGCTTATAGGCCGGTTCCAGCATCAAATCCAAGGCGCTGCCAGCCTTGTTTGCAAGACCGGGTCTCAGGATGAGGCAAAGCTGATTGGCGGCCAGCACTGTGGGGTTGCCATACCCGCCGGATTCAGCCAGAATTTGGGCATGCTTCATATTGGCCGAGATGAAAATATCCGGGTTGTCCCCCTGTTCAATCTTTTGCCTCAGCACCCCGGAAGGCCCCGGCGTGAGCTCGGCTCTTTCACCCAGCACCTCATGCAAAACCATGCGCAAACTGCCGGCGCAGTATATCTGGGTCTCTGGTTTCATGCTCTGTCTCCTATTATCTTTGCAACACGCTTTCGGGCAGGATGGGAGTGCAGATGGTCCGTCCGTCCTGTTGAAAAAGCCGGACCTTGATCCCATAAATTTCCTGCAGCTTTTGGCCGGTGACCACCTCTTGGGGGATGCCGGGGCTGGACAGGCGGCCTCCGTGCAGCACAGCCGCCTGTTCGGCGATCCAATAGGCGTGATCTGGAAAATGGCTGGTCATGACCACCGCCATGCCACGCCGGGCCAAATCGCGGATCAAGGCCAGCACCTTGGCCTGGTTGCCGAAATCCAGATGGCTGGTAGGCTCGTCCAGCAGCAGAATGCGGGCCTCCTGGGCCAGCACCCGGGCAAACATGACCAACTGGCGCTCGCCCCCGCTCAACTCGGTGTAGGGGCGGGAAGCCAAATGCCCGATACCCAGTTCCGTCAAGGCTGACCTTGCCTTTTCATTGTCCTCGGGACCTGGAGTGGAAAAGGCCCCCAAATGGGCCGCACGGCCCATCAAGACCACCTGCTCCACACTGAACGCAAAGACCGGGCTGTGGAACTGGGGCACATAGGCCACCAGGCGGGCGATCGCGGCCCTGGACATCTGGTCCAGTTGTCTGCCCGCCAGGCGTATGGACCCGGTTTGGGGCCGGTGCAGCCCGGCCAGGCATTTGAGCAGGGTTGATTTGCCGATTCCGTTGGGGCCCAGGATGCAAAGCACCTGGCCGCTTGATACTTCCAAGTCCGCCTGCTGAAACACCCAGCTTGAAGTGCGCGAATAGCGGAATGCCAGATTAGCCGCCTTGATCATTTGGCCCACCCCAAAGAGCTTTTTTTCAAGGCCAGGGCAAACACCGGCGCGCCGATTGAGGCGGTGAGGATGCCCAGGGGCACTTCGCTGACCGCCAGGTTGCGGGCCAGATCATCGATGATCAGCAGATAGCACCCGCCCAGGCTCAATGAGGCCGGGATCAGGCGGCGGTAGTCCGGCCCGTAAAGCATGCGGGCCAGATGGGGGATCACCAGGCCCACCCAGCCGATGATGCCGCTGATGGAGACCGCGCAGGCCGTGGTTATGGTGGCGGCGATCACCACCCAGAATTTGAGCCTGCCCGCCTCCACCCCCAAGGCCCGGGCCTCCTCATCGCCCAGGGCCAATAAGTTGAGCCGCCAGCGCACCATCCACAGGGCGAGGATTCCCAGGATTATGGGACCGCCCGCGTAATAAAGGTCGCTGCGCGAAAAGGTGGCCAAAGAGCCCATCAGCCAGTATACGATCACCGGCAGCTTATCATAGGGGTCGGCCACGTATTTTATTAACGAAATCAGTGAGGTGAAGAAGGTGCCCACGATCACGCCGCAAAGCACCAGCACCAGGGTCTGGCCGGAGCGGTACAAGCGGCTGAGCCCATAAGCCAAAGCCACGGCCAGGGCCCCGAATCCCACCGCGCTGGCCTGCACCATCCAGGTTGAGTTGGCCAGCAGAATAGCCAAGGCGGCCCCGAAACCGGCTCCCGAGGCCACCCCCAGAATGAAGGGCGAGACCAGGGGATTGCGGAAAACCCCCTGAAAGGCTGCGCCGGAGACAGACAGGCCGGCTCCGATGAGCAGGGCCCCCAGAACCCGGGGAAGCCGCACCTGCATGATCACGGTCTCCATGGTTTGAGGCCAGTCCCCCTGGGCGCCGGTGAGGTTGTCCAGCAAAATCCCCAGCACCTGGCCCGGGGCCACGGGGTAGCGCCCCCAGCCCAGGCTGAGCACCAATAAAACAACCGGCAGACCAATTAAGGGGGCCCAGCGCCCAAGAGTGCGGACCCCCTTTCCGGCAGTGGTCGGTTTAGTGTTTGCCGTCATAAGGAATCCCGTAGAACTTGCGGTAGTATTCATCCACCAGCTTGGCCAAGTCTACGTCCTTGAATTTTTCCGGATAGAGTTTTTGAGCCATCCACAATTCGCCCAGGGCCATGGATTCGGGCAAGGGATGTCCCCAAGGTTTCACGTATTCCGGGCAGAGGAATATCCGTTTGTTCTTTACAGCGCTGACCGGAGCCCAGGCCGCGCTGGCATAGATTTCCTTCACCATGAACTTGTAGCGGTCCTGGATAAAGATGGCCTCCGGATTCCAGGCCAGCACCTGCTCCATGCTCACCTTGGTGTAGCCCGCGATCATCTCGGCCACATTGCGGCCCCCGGCTCTTTCCATGGCCAAGGAAGCATATTTTCCGGTGCCCATGCTGTGCAGCTTGGGATAGCCCATATAGCATGTGGTGCGTTTTTCGCGGGGGATGTCGCCCAGCTTCCGGTCCACCAGGGCGCGGTTGGCAAAGACCAGCTTGAGCAGTTCCTCAGCCTTGTCGCTGTGGCCGCTCACCTTGCCCAAGAGCCTGACCCCGTCCTTCAACCCTTCGGTATAGGCCTTGGAAGCGTCCTTGAGTTTGGGGTTCAGCACCGAGGCCTGCACGTATTCCGCCCGGTAGAGGCTCACCCCGATCACCGGGATGCCGGCGTCCTCGATCTGTTTGCGCATGGCCGCGGGCGCGAAGTGGGTCACGATCACCAGGTCGGGCTTGAGCGCCAGCAAGGATTCCATGTTCACGCTGCGCAGGTCTCCAGGGGTGCTGATATCCTTGAGCCTGGGCATGGTCTTCACCGCCCCGGGCAGATACTTTTTCCAGTTTTCCAAAACGCCCACGATCTGTGACTCGGCCCCCAATTGCAGGAGGATGTCCAGGGACTGATGCTGCAGGGTTACGATGCGCTGGGACTTGTCGGGCACCTTGACCTCACGTCCCAACTGATCGGTTACAACCTGACCGGCCCGAGCCATGCCAAGCCATGAAATTAAAACCAGGCAAAGCACGGTCACAAAAAAACTTATTTTCTTTAAAGGCACAGTTACTCTCCAAAATATTAATCAGCGCCAGTGAATCCAATCCAGCCTCCAAAGCAAATGCGCCGGGTTCGGGCCCGGCGCGCTACGCTGGATGCTGGGTCAGGGCAAACGAATAAATTATGTCACAAAAAACATATGCCAGCAAAGACATATTAAATTCGGTGTGTTTTAAATAAGTTATGCAACAGAGTCTCCTGCCGGGTGATTTCAGGCTCCTCGTGAGCCGCCTCCAAACCATTTTGAACCGCAGAAGCTGGAGACATTTTGGAGTCACCATCGCATTAATGTTTTTCAGAAGGATTTTAGGATATTACAAATAACGTCAAAAACTCTTGACATCGCAGGAACAATACAGTTAATGTGTTTAGGCAATAGTCATAATGGCTACACAGTATTCGTTTCAGGGGTTCTTCCAGCTTTCAGTTGGAAAACCAGGCCTTTTAAGACGGTATGTTCTCCATGCAAAAAAACACCTTGGGCCGCCAGGGGGGGGATTTGGGACTGGGCTCCAGGGGTTCAGCATCATGGCCGGTTCGTTTGCATGTCTTTGCATGAATCCGGTGACTGCGGCTTGCCAATATAGTGAACGGTTTTGAATCTGGAGTCGCCGCCAGTGAGGCGGCTGGAGCGTTTATGAGCTTGTCCATTTGCCATAAGGACCGGGAATGAAAGGAAACACCAAGCAATCCGAGCGGCATGTGGAAGCGGTCTTGGCGGCGATGGATATATTGGATTGCTTTTTGAGCGATTCGCCCTTGGGTACAAAGGACATTGTGGCCAGAACCGGTCTGACCCGTAACCGGGTTATGCGGCTTAGCGGCACCCTGCTTTCCCGTGAATACCTGCTATACGATGAAACCCACTACAAATATACTCCCGGCCCCCGCCTCATGGCCCTGGGCAAGGTCTACGAACAGCAAAATGATCTTATCAGCATTGGGCGCCCCTTTTTGCGCAAGCTCGTGGAAAAGACCGGCGAGTCCGCATGTATATACGTCAGAAACGGCCTGAAGCGTATGGTGTTGGCCCGCGAGGAAGGCACTCATTCCATACGTTACACATCTAGGGAAGGCCAGATTCTGGAGCTTTACACTGGCGCCGGCGGAAAGACCCTGTTGGCCTTTGGCCCCGAAGAGATTAGGCGACATTTTATACAATCCCCCCAGCTCAAGACACACACCGAGACCACCATTGTCGACCCCGGGGAACTGGCCAAAGAATTGGACCGGATTTCCCAAAAAGGCTATGCAACGAGTTTTGGAGAGCGGGTGCCGGATTCTGCCGCGGTCACAGCTCCGGTGTTTAATTATGAAGACAAACTTGTAGCGGCGATCGGGGTGGTAGGCCCCACCTCCCGCCTTAGGAAATACGCCCAAAGCCAATATCTGAAACATGTGCTCGATGCCGCGCAGTTGCTGTCGCTTCAGTTGGGCTGCCGTATTTTCAATCAAAGGGAGCCATGAAAGCATGCCCCGGTCTGTAGATTCAGCATGGAACCGGATTAGCTTCCGGAATGAATAATTTCTGTTGGCGGTAATCTTAACTCACAGGAGGTTTTTCATGATTCATAGCTTGCACAAAAAAGTCTTGGTGGGCCTATTGGCAGCGGCCCTGTTATGCTTGGGCGTGGGGCCGGCGATGGCGCTGGACAAGGTGCATTTCCTGATTCCCGGCGGAGCCGGAGGAGGATGGGATGGGACCGCCCGCGGCGTGGGCAAGGCACTCATGGATTCGGGCATAATAAAAACCGCTTCTTTTGAAAACATGTCCGGTGGCGGCGGCGGCAAAGCCCTGAACCACCTCATCTCCACCGCACGGCGTCAAAAGGGCACCATGATGGTGAACTCCACCCCCATCATCATACGTTCGCTCACCGGCGTATTCCCCCAGTCGTTCCGTGATATCACCCCCATTGCTTCGGTTATCGCCGACTATGCAGCCTTTGTGGTGCCGGTCAAGTCAAAATTCAAAGACTGGAAGCAGGTGGTGGCTGATTTTAAGGCCGATCCCAAAAATGTGAAAGTCGCCGGAGGCTCTGTGAAAGGCGGCATGGATCACCTGGTGGCGGCCTTGGCCTTCCAGGCTGCGGGCGAGGATCCGACAAAGGTGCGCTATATAGCATATGATGCCGGCGGAAAGGCCATGGCCGGTCTGTTGAGCGGGGACACTCAGCTTTTGTCCACCGGTTATTCCGAGGCCGTGGGCCTGGCCAAGCAGGGCGAAGTCCGCATCCTGGCGGTGACCAGCGCCAGCCGTCTTGGCCCCACCCCTGACGTGCCCACTCTGAAAGAACAGGGTTATGATGCAGTCTTCGCCAACTGGCGCGGATTTTTCGGCGCTCCCGGCCTGCCCAAAGAAAGGGCCGAAGAATTCCGGGCCATGCTGAAGAAGATGTACGACACCAAAGAATGGGAGACCATCCGCACCCGCAGGGGATGGCAGAACCTGTACCAGCCTGGCGACAAGTTCTATGCTTTCTTGGAAGCTCAAGAAAAGGTGATCGGAGATCTGATGCGTAAGTTGGGCTTCCTCAAGTAGGAAGCCGTGGTCTCATCAACTATTTAACCGAGGATAGAGAATATGACACGGGACAGGTTAGGCGCCCTGATAATCCTGGTATTTTCATTGGCATATGGTTATTTCGCTTTTGACATTCCCTTAACCCATGTGGCTCAAAAGGCGGAGTTCAATGCGCGCACCATGCCTTTTGCCTTGGCTGTCATAGGCATCATCCTGTCCATGTTGATTCTGGTTCTGCCGCCGGCTACGCCCGGCGGCAGAACCCCTGTTGTGAAGATATTCCGGGGCCTGGACTGGAAACGGCTGGCCTGGCTTGTAGGTTTGATGATTGCATACGCCATCGGGCTTTACTGGCTGGGTTTTATCTTTTCATCCATTCTTTTCTTGATCGGCGGATTCATGGTCTTGGGTGAACGCCGCTGGCTGACCATGATCCTGTTCGCGCTACCCCTGGTCATGTTCATTTGGTTCATGATGAGTTATGTGCTGGGTATGTATATCTCACCCGGTGAAATCTTCTATCTGTTGGGAGTAGTAGAATAATGTGGGAAGGAATGCTTGAGGGAATGGCTACCGGCATCAGCACCTGCCTGATGCCCATCAACATCGGCGTTGTCCTTCTGGGCTGCTTTGTGGGCACCATCATAGGTATGCTGCCCGGCCTGGGCCCGATCACCGCAGTGGCTCTCATGATCCCGGTGACCTACGGCCTGGACCCCACCACCGGTATGGTTCTCTTGGCCGGGGTATACTATGGCGCCATCTTCGGCGGGTCCACCTGTTCCATACTTATCAACGCTCCCGGTGAAGCGGCCACGGTGGCCACCACCTTTGACGGCTACCCCATGGCAAAAAAGGGCATGCCGGGCAAAGCGCTGGCCATTGCGGCCTATTCATCCTTTTCCGGCGGAACCATTGCAGTGATCCTGCTCATGGTGGCGGCACCGGCTCTGGCCAATGTGGCGAAAAGCTTCCAATCTTCAGATTACTTTGCCCTCATGGTCCTGGGACTCACAGCGGTCAGCGCCTTTGCGGGCAAAGCCGGATTTTTAAAAGCAATGCTCATGACGGTTGTGGGCTTGATGCTCTCCACCATAGGCACCGATCAGACTTCGGGCGTGCAGCGTTTCACCTTTGGCACCATGGATCTTTTGGATGGCTTGAGCTTTTTGCTCATCGCCATGGCCACCTTCGCGCTTACCGAAGCCATGCTTTTGGTGCTGAAGCGTGAGGATGTCTCGGACGGTTTCGAGATATCTTCCATCAGCAAAATGTCCAGCTTCAAGATTCCCATGTTTGAGGTCAAGAAAATCATCGCTCCCATCCTGCGCTCATCCCTTTTGGGATTTTTCATCGGGGTGCTGCCCGGCTCAGGGGCTACCCTGGGTTCGTTTCTGTCCTATGGCATGGAGCGGAACCTGGCAAAACCGGAGGAGCGCGAGCAATTCGGCAAGGGCAGCGTGGTGGGCCTGGCCGCTCCGGAAACCGGAAACAATGCGGCCAGTTCCGGTTCGTTTGTGCCGCTATTGACCCTTGGCATCCCGGGCTCCGGCACCACCGCCGTGATGCTGGGCGCCCTTATCGCCTATGGCATAGAGCCCGGACCCCGCATGTTCGTGGAAAGGCCAGAGGTTTTCTGGGGCGTGATCATGTCCATGTATGTGGGCAACATTTTTCTTCTGGTGCTGAACCTGCCCCTGATCCCCTGGCTGGCCCGTATTTTGGCGGTTCCCAAAAACTTCCTGGTGCCCGCCATCTTATATTTCTCTTTCATCGGGGTTTACCTGGTCACCTTCAACACCTTTGACGTTCATATGATGATCTGGTTCTCTCTTGCCGCTGTGGTGCTCAGACTGTTGGATTACCCAATGGCCCCATTGCTCCTGGGCTTCATCCTGGGCGGGCTCATGGAGGACAATCTGAGGCGCTCATTGGCAATATATGATGGCTCCATGTCCTTCCTATGGGAACGCGGCCTCACTATGGGCATCATGGCCCTGACCATACTGATTTTCATGCTGCCGGTGGTGCGCATCACGCTGGAGCTTATGAGGAAGGCTATGAAAAAGTCCCGGGCATAGCCCGCAAATTTCACGAAGGTTGCGCGTCCGGCTGCGCCAGCGGTTCATATGCTGCGTTGCCGGCCGCGCTCGCGCCCCGATGCAGCTAGTGGCTGCACTTTTCGGCGCTTGCTTGCCGGACGCCTTGCCTCCGGCCCGCTGGCTGCGCCGGGCCGGTGTGCAGATCATTTTGTTGAAACTTCAGGACCACAAGTCATGAATTCCGGGCAATTCATCCAAGACCTCGACCCTGGCTATTAAGCTGTCCTGTTGGCCGGGACTCAACAAATTACGGGTCAAGTTTTTGCACTTTGCCAAACGGTCATCTTTTGACAGGGGCTTTTCTGGCGCGCCCCAGGCCAAGTCGGAATACCCCGCGAGCTTTGAACCGGAGCTTGTTGTTATCTCCACCTTGGCCGGAATCCGTGCGTTTTGCCGCTTCAATTCCAAAAAACGGTTTTGCTGCTCTTCTGCATAGAAAACCTTCACCTTCCCGGCTGTGTCAAGCACTTGGGGGTTGTTCCAGCTTTCGGCTCTGAACCAGTCCTGATGCGCGATTTGGTGAAGCTTCAAAGCTATGGCAATGGGAAGGCTGAACTGCGCATCGATAAATGTCTTTGGGCTACAACCGCCAAAACAATCGGCCATGGCCTCGGTGCTGAACACCTTGATGCCCGAAATTGCACCGGGCTTCAGCCCTTCCTCTTTCATAAATTGTCCTATTATATCGAGGGTTGTATGAATCCAGCGGCAGCAGGGGTAAGGTTTTAGGGAGACCTGCAAAATCCTGAAGCTGCCGAAATCGGTAAGCTGGCGGAAATCACATTGGTCTGATCCGGCCATAATCCAGAAGCCATGTTCTCCGTCCAAAATGGACTCGCTTCCGTGGTAGCCTTTTCCGGCCAGGAGCGCCGCCCTCATGCCAGCCTCTGACGGCCAGGCCACATTGTCTTTTATTGACCCTATGGTTTTATCTTTCCAGCCGAATTTTCCGGCATGGGCAACCGGAGCGCTGGCTCCGGCGATTCCAAAGGCATTGAGGGTATTCTCCAAATCATGTTTCAGCAGTTTTGAGCAGCCCGCCACCGCTCCAAATATTTGGGCGGAGCCTATTCCATGTATCTGGCGATACCTTTGGTAGGACGGCTTGATGGCTGATGCCACCCGGGCGGTGACCTCGTAGCCTGCCACACACGCTTCGATTATGGATTTTCCATTACTTCCAAGCTGCTCCCCCAAAGCCCAAACAGCCGGGACAACGCTGGACCCGGGGTGGCCCACCGGTGAAGTGTCATCATAATCCATTGCATTTGCCGCAGTGGCGTTGACGAACGCCGCGGACGGGCTGGAGGTGCGAAAGCCGCTGCCCCACACGGTTGCCTGGGGGTTGCCGCCCATCTCCTTGGCCAGCTCCAGGGCCATGACGCCCAAGGGTGTCTGGGAACCTCCAATACCACAGGCCAAAGAATCCAGAATCAGCTCTTTGCATTTGGCAACCACATCTTGGGACAGATCATCGAAGTTGAGTCCAACCAGCCACTTGGCCAGGTTTAGGGTAGCATCCATTGCGTTTACTTTCGTCGGTTAGCATGAGATCCAGGTGATCAGTATGGGAATCAGGTCTATGGCTGATATATCCACGGCAAGAATACGTCGAATTCCTTGAATAATTTCTCACATACCTCAGAGCGCTCCTTTACGCTGTCTTCCATAAGCGAGGACATCAACCAAGTCAAAGTTTCCAAAACGGCCAGGCGGGGGCAGTTGCTGGCGAACATGCTGGGGCCTTGGGAGCGGACCACCAGCTGAAAGTCAGCCGCTTCCGAACTGGGGCTGACTTCTTTATCGGTCAGGAGAATAACGGTTGCTCCCCGCTTGGAGAACCAGTTGCATATGCGGTAGGTCTGATGGCCATAGCGCTGCCTGGCGATTGCGAACAAGACATCCTTGGAAGACACATCAATCAGCTTGTGGGGAAGGCTTGAGTTGAGCCTCTCTATCAGAGTTGAATTTTTTCTTAGATATATTAATTGATTACATAGTAAATGCGCCATGGAGAATGATTCTCCCTGGCCGGTTAGATAAACAACTCCCTCGCACGAAGCCATGGCCTTGGCCGCAGCCAGCATGTACTCAGGATCAATCCTGGCATGGGTTTCTTCCATGTCTTTGCGCACATGCTCGATATACCGGCCCAGAAGGTCGTTTGCATCGTTGTTCAGTTCCAGTTTGCTGCGGGAAAAATGGCTGTACGGAGATTCCAGCCTGACGGTCAGTTCTTCTCTGAGCTGATCATTGAATTGCCTGAAGCTGTTGAAACCCAGCCTGGAAATGAACCGCACCACGGTAGCCTTGCCAACCTTGGATTTGGCGCTTATTGAGGTGACGGTTTCCAGGGCGGTCAGGGGATAACTTTCCTCAAATAGTTCAGCTATTTTCGCCTCACTGGCTGAAAGTTTTTCCAGCTTGCGGATGCGGTCTAAGAGATTTTCCTGGCTTGACATTGGAATACTCTTTCCATTACAATTTACTAATGGTACATGTGTTTCAGTATTTGTCACTTATGCGGTCGTTGTCAACCCCAAAAGCGTTTTGGAATTGTTTTGGGGCAGGAAAGGTACATGGTACCGAAATATGTTTGATCTGATAATAAAAAACGGTCTGGTGGCGGACGGTTCCGGAAAACCCGTTCAGAAGCTGGACCTTGGCATCAAGGGCTCTGAAATTTGCGCGCTGGCTGATCTGGCTGAGGCCGAGGCCGGATCAGTGCTTGACGCCGCCGGGCACACCGTATGCCCCGGGTTCATCGATGTCCATTCCCATGCTGACTTCACCCTGCCCAGCGGACCGACTGCGGACAGCCTGCTCATGCAGGGGGTGACAACCGTGATAAGCGGGCAATGCGGCATATCTTCCGCCCCCCTGTTGGATGAAACCCGGCAGGAATTCATAGCGGTCCAGGGCTCTGAACTCTATCCGCAGCCCTGGCGGGAATGGACGGACTTCGCCAGCTATTTGGATTTCCTAGAACGGCTCCGGCCAGCCGTCAATGTGGCTAATCTGGTGGGGCAGGGCACTATTCGTGCGGCTGTAATGGGCTATTCCGACGCCCCGCCCGATTCCGGCCAACTGAAACAGATGCAGCGCCTGGCACATGATGCCATGTCCGCCGGTGCATTCGGCATAAGCACGGGCCTTAGCTATTCACCCGGCTCCTACGCAAATACGGAGGAGTTGATCCAGGTCACCAAACCGGTGGGCGAGATGGGCGGATTTTACTTTACCCATCTGCGCAGCGAGGAAGAGTCACTTCTTGAAGCGGTGCAAGAGGCCATCCGCATAGGGCGGGAAAGTGGAGCCACGGTCCAGGTCAGCCACCTCAAGGCCGCCTGGCCGGACAACTGGCCCCAGGCGGCGCTGGCATTGCAGGCCATTGATACAGCCAACAAGAATGGAATCAAGGTGGCGGCGGACATGTACCCCTACACCGCAGCCAGCCAGCCCTTGATTTCCCTTTTACCCCTATGGGCCCAAAGCGGAGGCAAACAGGATACCTTGAGCCGTCTTGGTGACAAGGTCACCCGCCAAAAGATCCAAGACTCCATGAAAGAACTCAGCCCCTGCCGTTTTGTTGACTGGCAGCGGGTGATGATCAGCGGATCTCCCCTGGCGCCGGAGTATCAAGGAAAATACGTCTCCGACTTGGCCGCCGGGCATGACCAAGATCCGTTCAACTGGGTTTGCGACGCCCTGATCAAGACCGGACTGGATATGATGATGATCATGTTCATAAGCTCCGAGGATAATCTGCGGCGCATATTGCGGCACAAAGCCGTGATGATCGGCACGGACGGCACCGGGGTGGCTGACCAGGAATGCTTGTTGCGCGCAAATATCCACCCGAGAAATTACGGGGCCTTTGCCCGCATTCTGGGACGCTACGTCAGGGATGAACAAGTCCTTGGGCTTGAGGAGGCTGTCCACAAAATGACCGGCCAGCCTGCCGAGTGGTTCGGTTTGTCCAAACGGGGCATGATAAAGCCGGGCCATAAGGCCGATCTGGTGATTCTGAACCCTGACAAAGTGGGCGATTTGGCGACTTTTGAAAAGCCCCACCAATATCCCGCCGGAATTGCCCATGTTTTGGTTAATGGTGAGATTGTGGTTCACCACGGCTTGGCCACCCACAAAAGACCTGGTCGGATTCTGAGACCGGACGGATAGAGTCCCCCTGTTGCGTTCTATCTGGGGATTTGTCAGCGCCGGAACACTTTTTCCATGTTCTGAGAAAAATGGAAACCTTTGTTATTTTTCTTGACTTTGCAATGGTATCTATTGAATATGGAACAAGTGTTCCAGTAAATAGTATTGATTGGAATATAGTTTTCGTTATTGCTAGCCCGAGTGTTTGAATACCACGGATGCAACAGGCTGGGAGAAAGTTTCCATACGCGGTTTTGGGATGCATCCGGGCGGTTTTTCTGAGTGACAATGCCGCAGCGGTTAAGCCCGGCGGCATCCGGTTGGCGCGAGCTGAAGTTAAATAGATTACCTCTCCAGTAAAAGGAAGATGAGCATGGATCAACAAAAAATCGAGCAGGCCATGCACAAAATGGAGGAATTGTACGCAAGCCTCTATTTTCATATGGCGGCCGAGTATTTACGGACTTTTGGCGAAAAAGGCGATGCGGCCCTAAGACAGGCTATCAGGGAATATGGTACTGACCGCGGAAAGGCCAACCGGGCCAAGCATGAGAAACTCGGTCTGCCCATCCACCTGAAAACCCTTTTCACTGCTGGCCGCTTTCCGGGCGGGGCCGGTTTCAGGCGTAATTTGATCGAGCTGACTCCTGAGCAAAGGAGTTCCGAGACCCTGGAATGCATGCTTTGCGAGGTCTGGAAGAAGATTGGCGGCCTGGAAGAGGGCATACGCTATTGCGAAGAAATCCATGAGGCCATGTGGTCGGCTTATGATCCCGGCATTGAAACCAAACAGCCCCAGATCATGACCAGGGGCGAAAAGATCTGTGAATTTGATGTGTCCATGCCCTCGGCCAAGGGCATGGCGGAGGCGGAAGAATATCCCGAGACCAGCCTGGAAGAGCAGCTTCAGGCCCTGGTGGACCTCCAGGCCAAGATGTTCTATTACCTGGGGCGCGGGCTGTTGGCCTTCGGGATTGAAGGCGATGCCGCCCTGCGCCGGGCCATCCGGCGCTTTGGCCGCGCGCGCGGCCTCCAGATGCGAGAAGATCACCAGGCCGCCGGCCTGGATATCAATCTTTACAATCTATTCACCTCCTATGACCTGCCCGATGACGCCCGCTTCAAGCGCAACAAGATCGAGCTGACCGCAGAAACCAGGTTAAGCGAAACCCTGGTCTGCACCTTTTACAACATTTGGACGCAATATCCCGACGGCGCCAAGATCGGACGGGTTTACTGTGAAGAAGTTCATCATGAAATATTCGGGGGCTACGATGAAGCGGTGCAGACCAACTTGAGCCAGACTCTTACCCAGGGCGACGACCGCTGCCGCTTTTCGATTTACCTGCGTCCGGCGAACCGGGTTCCGGAACCGGACTGGGCGGCTGAATACGGCAAGACTCAATCGGGCGATGGAGACGCCGATTGAGCGCCTTTGAATATAGTTTGGCTTTGTAAATAACTTTACAGGAGGATGAGATCCATGGCTAAAGGCATATCAAAAAAACCAGACCAAGGCTTGACCCGGCGTGATTTCATAAAGGCTTCCATGGCTGCCACTGGAGGCTTGCTGCTTGCCGGTACAGGCGGCTTGCCCGCCATGGCGGCATCACCCCAGAAGGGTGGCATGCTGAACGTCAGCATGAGCCGGGCTATCAAGAATCTCAACCCCATCCTGCATCATAACAACGCGGAATACATGCAGGGTGAGCT
Organism: Desulfarculaceae bacterium; assembly: GCA_963675675.1. Taxonomy (GTDB): domain Bacteria; phylum Desulfobacterota; class Desulfarculia; order Desulfarculales; family Desulfarculaceae; genus Dethiosulfatarculus. The sequence continues at coordinate 2,073,066 of OY776512.1, read as the reverse complement.
TATGTATTCCAACCTGGTCAAGCTGAGCACCCGCATGGAGCCGGTGGCCGATCTGGCCGAATCCTGGGACGCCTCCAAAGACGCCAAGAAATGGGTCTTCAAGCTGCGCAAGGGCGTGGAGTTCCACAGCGGAGGAGAGGTGACCGCCGAAGACGTGGTGGCCACGGTTGAATCCATCCTGGACCCCAAAACCGGATCAGCCGGACGCAAGAACATAGGGCCGGTGGAGAGCGTAAAGGCTTTGGATAAGCACACGGTGGAGTTCACCTGTAAATACCCCTATGCCTATCTGCCCCAGGGCGTGGCCTACACCAACGTCAAAATCTGTCCCAAGAAGGTGGTGGAGGGGAATTTCCAAGACCTTTCCGTAAAAGACCATGGTTCTGGACCCTTTATAATGAAGGAATACGTCCCCGGCACTCATCTGATCGTTGAACGCAACCCCAATTACTTCTTGTCCGGCAAACCCTATCTGGACGGGGTGAAGCAGATCATCTATCCCGATTCAACCGCGGAGGTGAACGCCCTTTTGACCGGGCAGCTGGATGTTGTGAACGAAGTGCCGCCCAACCATTTCAACCGCCTGAAAGAGCAAGGCAAGGTGGTCACCCGCCAGGATGTGTCGGGCCGGTTCATCAACGTAGTCTTGGGCTGCGACGGCAAGCCTTTTGGCGACCAAAGAGTCCGCCAGGCCCTGGCCTTGTGCATGGACCGCAGCATGGCCCTGGAGATGGCCTTGGAGGGCTATGGCTCGGTGGCCTGCGACACGCCCATCTCACCGGCATATCAATTCTATAAAAAGCTGCCCCCCAAAGAGCAGAATCTGGCCAAGGCGGCGGATCTCTTGCGCGCGGCGGGCATCAAAAAAGGCACCACCATGACCCTGGTCGCCTCCAACAAGCCTCCCCTGCGGGCTAAATTCGGGGTGACTTTAAAAGAATTCGCCCGCGAAATAGGTATAAACGTTAAAATAGACCGCATGGAGCACAGTAAGTATCTGAAGCAGTACTGGACCAAGGGCAACTTCTATGTGGGCTTCTACAACATGCAGCCCACCGAGGACGGCATCTTCAGTCTGCTTTACACTTCTGACGCACCCTGGAACGAACCCCGCTGGAACAACGCCGAATTTGACAAGCTGGTCGAAAAGGGCCGCAGTGAGCTGGACCCGGCCAAGCAAGCCGAAATCTACGGTAAATGCCAGGAGATGTGCTGGGAGCAGGTGCCGATGATGGTTCCCATGTTCTTGGACTTGCTGGCCGCCCATGGCAAGCATGTAAACGACTTCCTGCTGCATCCCAGGGGTGCTTACTGGTTCATGGAAAATGTCTGGATGAATAAGGCTTAACAACATCCTGAGGAGTTTGAGCCCTCCAGAAACCCTGGAGGGCTCATAGAGTAAGCATGAACCTGTCATACTTGTCAGAGCGCCTGGTTTACATCGTCATAACCCTGTTCGTCATATCGGCTATCATCTTCGGGGTGACCATGCTATTACCCGGAAATGCGGCGGTGATGATCCTGGGTGAATACGCCACTCCGGACGCCTTGGCCGCGGTGGAAAAAAAGCTGGGCCTGGATCTGCCTTTTTATCAGCAGTATTACAACTGGATAAGCGGAATATTGGTGGGTGATTTCGGTAAATCGCTGACCATGGATCAGCCCATAGGTCCTCTGGTACTGTTCCGTTTGAAAAATTCCGCCATTTTGGCCGGGTCCAGCCTGCTGGTGGTGGTTTTCATTGCCATACCTTTGGGTGTGTGGGCTTCTTTGCGCCAAAATTCCCCGCCCGACCGGATAATCCAGCTGGGATCATACCTGGGGATATCCATACCCGAATTCGCCACCGCCACTCTTTTGGTGCTGTTTTTCGCGGGGCCGAACTTGAACCTGTTCCCGGCCGGCGGTTTCGCGCCCTTTTCCGAGGGGGTCTTCAAGGCTCTGCACCATCTGGTTTTGCCCACCACCACCCTGATCATAGTGCTGATCGCCCATATAATGCGTCAAACCCGTTCCGAGATGATCGAGGTGATGCACGCCAACTATGTCCGGGCCGCCCGCCTGAAGGGGCTGGGAGAACGCTCGGTTGTGTTCAAGCATGCCCTTCGCAACGCGCTGTTGCCCACGGTTACTGTCTTGGCGGCGGACATCGGCTATTTGATGGGCAGCGTGGTCGTGGTGGAGGAAGTGTTTGCCTATCCGGGTTTGGGCCGTCTGATCATTTACGCTATCGGCAACCGGGATATCCCCTTGCTCCAGGCCGGCACTTTGGTGATCGCATCGGTTTACGCGCTGTCCAACTTTGCGGCCGATCTGATTTACGCTTGGCTGAACCCCAAAATCCGTTATGAGTAGCAGAGGCTTAAATGGCTGAAAGACTCGGAGAATTTTATGACCGCATGAGGCAGGTCCCCACTGCTTTGATCGGGGCCATTATAGTCATCATGCTGTTGGTGACCTCTATCCTGGCTCCGGTGGTCGCCCCTTATGAAGCCTCCAAGTTTCATCCCAAAAACCGCCTGGAAGGACCCAGCGTGGAGTTTTGGCTGGGCACCGACCAATACGGACGGGATATCTTCAGCCGGATCATCATGGGCAGCAGGATATCCTTAACCTTGGGGGTGGTGTCCACCATACTGGGCTCTTTCGCCGGAACCATGATCGGGCTCTTATCCGGGTACGCCGGAGGCAAGATCGATGAATTATTGATGCGGCTTATGGACGCCCTGATGTCATTTCCCGGGGTTCTATTGGCCTTACTGATTTTGACGGCTTTGGGTTCCAGCCTGACGAATGTCATCATAGCCATCAGCATAGTCTTTACCCCCCACATCGCCAGAGTGGCCCGTAGCGTCACCCTGGCGGTCAAAGGCGAGGAATATGTGCAAGCGGCCCAGGCCCGGGGAGACACCCGGATCTACATACTTTTGTGGGAGATCCTGCCCAATATAATCCCCTCGGTTCTTATAGAAAGCAGCATCCGGGTGGGATTCGCCATTTTGATGGGCTCTTCAATCAGCTTTTTGGGATTGGGCACCCAGCCGCCCACACCGGACTGGGGCTTGATGATAGGTCAGTCCCGGGAATACATTTTCCGTTCGGCCTGGCTGATCATCTGGCCTGCCGTATCCATTGCCACAACCGTGATAGGCTTCAATCTTTTGGGTGACGGCATCAGGGATATGCTGGACCCCAAATTAGTGGAAAAAGCCAAGTGAGCCGGACCATGAACCAGGGGCCGGACGGAGACAGGCCATAGTGAATTCCAAGCAAGAGATTGTAAAAATAGAGAACCTTTCGGTCAGGTTCACTTCGCGCAAAGGGCCGGTCGACGCTATTCGCGATATATCCTTCAGCATCGGGCGGGGGGAATCATTCGCCTTGATCGGGGAATCGGGCTCCGGAAAATCAACCGTGGCCTTTGCCCTGCTCAACTACATAGCGTCCAACGGCAGCATAACTTCAGGGCAAGTATTGTTTCACGGCGAGAATCTCTTGGATAAAAGCCACGAGGAACTCAATGCCTTCCGGGGCAAAAAGATATCAATGGTCTTTCAGGACCCCCACACATCTTTAAATCCTTCTTACACCATCGGAGACCAGCTTACCGAGACCATTTGCAAACACGAAGGGGTAGGGGCCAAACAGGCCTGGTCCAAAGCAGCCGATTTGCTCGAAGCCGTGCAGCTGCCCGATCCGGACCGGCTGCTCAGACAGTATCCCCATCAGATCAGCGGGGGGCAAAAGCAGCGCGTGGTCATAGCCCAGGCGCTTTCCTGCCGCCCCGAATTGCTTATTCTTGATGAACCCACCACCGCCCTGGATGTCACCACCGAACTCCGGTTTCTGGAATTGCTGGCGGATTTGAGAAAGCAGTACGACACCGCTTTTCTTTACATCACCCACGATCTGGGAATCGTGGCCCGGATCGCGGACCGGATCGGGGTGATCTACGCAGGGCAGCTGGTGGAGCAGGGCTCCCGTGAGGACATCTTTCTGCGCTCAACCCATCCTTACACCAGGGCGCTGTTGAAGAGCATTCCCGATATCAGAGCCGCTCAGCGGCGGCGTTTGCAGGCTTTGCCCGGTTTGATGCCCGATCTGACCAAACTGCCTAAAGGCTGCATATTCAAGCCCCGCTGCAGTTTTGCCGGGACGCAATGCGAACAGGATGCGCTTGCCTTGCGGCAAACCGCCGATGGGCACCAGACCGCCTGCCTGCGCTGGCGGGATTTGCCGCCCATGGGGATTGACAGCGCAGAGGAAGAACCAAAGGCGGACAAAGCCGTCCCGGATGATTCAAAGGCCGATTTGATCGTGGATCAGGTCAAGAGCTATTACACCTTCCGGCCGTCATTGATCGCCCGTTTGGCCGGGCGTAAAGAACAGACGGTCAAGGCTGTGGACGGGTTGAGCTTTGACATCCATCAGGGGGAAACCTTTGGCTTGGTGGGCGAAAGCGGGTGCGGCAAAAGCACCATCGGCCGGTCGATCGTGCGCCTGAAGGACATAACGGCAGGCCGGGTTAGCTTTTTCGGCCGGGACCTGAACAGCTATTCCACCCGCGATATGGATTTCCGCAAGCGGCTCCAGATAATCTTCCAGAATCCGGATTCATCGCTCAATCCCAAACATAAGGTCAAAACCATTATCGGACGGCCCCTCAAGCTCTTTGGCCTGGCCAACACCGCAAAGGAGGTCAGGCAAAAAAGCCTTGAATTGTTGGACATGGTCCGTTTGGGCAGCGATTATCTGCACCGTTTCCCCCATGAAATGAGCGGGGGAGAGAAGCAAAGGGTGGCTATTGCCCGGGCGTTTGCTTCGCGGCCTTCGTTCATTGTCTGCGATGAAGTGACTTCGGCCCTGGATGTATCGGTTCAGGCGTCGGTGGTCAACCTGCTTATGGACCTGCAAAATGAATTCAACGCCTCATATCTTTTCATCTCGCACGATCTGAGCATAGTGCGGCAGCTTTCCAACCGTATAGCCGTGATGTACCTGGGGGTGTTTGTGGAAGTGGGCACCAGTGAACAGGTGTTCAACCCGCCTTATCATCCTTACACCAAGGCTCTTCTTTCCGCGGTGTCGGTGCCCTCGCTCAATCAAACCAGCGGCGAACCCAAGCTGGAGGGCGGAATTCCCAGCGCAGCCAACCCACCCAGCGGGTGTTTTTTCCATCCCCGCTGTTCCCGCTGCCTGGGGGAGATATGCAGTCAAACCCTGCCTCCCCTTAAGGAAATAGGCCGGGATCACTACCTGGCCTGTCATCTGTCAGCGGAAGAGCTGGCGTCTGATACGGGTGTGTTTGCATAAAACGAACCAAAAGCAGAAAAACGGAATCCAGCCTCCGGTCCTGGTTCAGAGGCCGGAGGCTTTTTTACGGCAAAACAGCGCTCGATTCACACGCTTTTGGGTTTGGTGGCCACCAGCAAGAACTGATTATTCCATGGATTTTTCAAGCGTTTCCATGAAATGGCTCCCCAAATCCGCCGATCCAGGTTGCGGTAGATTTTTGTGTCCTCAAACCCCAATCCGGCCAGCACCCCCAAATCCCAGTCAGGCCGCAATACTTGGGTGGTGGGTAGATCCCGGGCATAGCCGGTTGCGAGTTTTTGCCCCGGGTCAAAACCGGACCTGATCTTGTAAGCAAAGGAATTAATTCCGGACCAGCAACGGTGGACAGCGGAACGGTAATAATGATAATACCAGTTGCCGTCAATGATCCCCAGCCTGCCGCCCGGCTTAATCAGCCTGCGCCACTCGGCAATGGCTCCGGCGGGATCAGGCAGGGTCCAGACCACGTACCGGCTGATTACCAGATCGAATTGCCCATCCTCGAATGGCAGGTCGGCCACATTTCCTTGCTGGAATTTCACCCGCCCGTTGACATTGCCCACGGCCTCCTTGGCGAATTCAAGCATTTTTTCCGAGACATCTACTGCGGTGACTTCATGCCCCAAATCCAGCATTAATCTGGTCAACACCGCCGGGCCGCATCCGGCGTCCAGCACCTTGAGAGGGCCCGAATTACCCAGGGCCTCGGCCAGCAGATCCCGCCAGCGTTGATCCACCCCCTGACGAAAAAAATCTCGTTTTATGTTGAAGCGGTAGCTTTTCGCCCGCTCATTCCAGTGTTTGGTGACCACTTCCTGTTTAATTTGGTTCATGCGTTTGCTCCTTGAATATTTGGTCCCATGGCTGGCTGCTCCACGGGTGGGGTCCGGACTGTGCGCAAAGATGTCTTTGGGTCGCGGCTGCCATTGCGTGCCGCCCGGATGGGGATAATCTGGGGCACCCCCTCATCGTCCCGCAGAACCTTGGCCTCCACACCGTATACCTGGAGCAGCATGGATTCGGTCAGAACCTCCTCCGGGGTTCCCACCGCAAAGACCTCACCTTGATGGAGCACCATGATCTGATTCGCGAAGCGGGCCGCGAAATTGAGATCATGCAGGGCTACAATGCTGGTCAGCCCGCGCTGACGGGTTATCCTGGCCAGATGTTCAAAAACCTCCAGCTGGTGGTGCAGGTCCAGATTGTTGGTGGGCTCGTCCATGAGCAGAATCTTGGGCTGTTTAACCAGGGCCTGGGCGATAGAAACCATCTGCTGCTGTCCCCCGCTCAGTTCACTCAAGGGCTTGGTGGCCAGCTTTTCCAGGCCCAACTCGGTCAAAACACTCAAGACCAGCTCCAAATCCCGGTCCGCCACCCGCCAGGAAAGCCTTGACAGGCGCCCCAAAAGCACCGCTTCAAGGACCGTGAGCAGGGCCCGGCCATCGGATTGCTGGGGCAGGTAGCTTAATATTTCGCCCAGCGCCGACTTTTCCCATTTTTCCCGGGGGCGCCCCTCGATGAGAACTGCGCCCTTGGGCCGCAAGAGGCCCGCCAGGCATTTGAGAAAAGTGGTCTTGCCGGCTGCATTGGGTCCGATCACCGCGGTCTGGTCGGGAGCGCAACACAGCGATACGTCCCTCAAAACCTGGTTGGTTTTGTAATTGAAACAGACTTTTTGGGTTTCCAGCATCACCAGTATCTCTTTCGTTTGCCCAATATGACACTTAAGAAAAACGGCACCCCTATGAAAGCCGTAATGATGCCTATGGGATAAATGGCTCCGGGCACCACCAGCTTGGACCCCACCGAGGCGGCGGACAAAAGCAAGGCTCCGCTCAAGGCTGAACAGGGCAAGAAGAAACGCTGATCCTCTCCCACCAAAATGCGTGCTATGTGGGGCGCCACCAGGCCGATGAATCCGATGGTGCCCACAAAACAGACAGCCGCCGCGGTCAGGATGGAGATTAGGATCATGGTCTGCAATCTCAGCCGCTCAACATTCACGCCCAGGCTCATGGCCTTTTGGTCACCCAGGCGCAAGGCGGTCAAGCGCCAGGTGTTCCGGGTCAAAAAAGGAAGCACCAGGGCCATGACCGCCAGCGCAATCAGGGCCTTGGTCCAGCTGGCCTTCATCAGACTGCCGAAAAGCCAGAAGACCATGGCCTGCAGATCCTCCAGGGAGGCATGGTATTGCAGCAGTGCGTTCAGGGCGTTGAACAAAAACAACAGAGCAATGCCCGTCAGTATGATGGTCTCCGATTGGGCGTTTTTCAGCTTGGCCAGGGCGTAAATCACCAGGCTGGTCCCCAGGGAAAAGATAAAGGCGTTGACCGGGACCAGGACATGTTCGGCCCAGGGAACCACTCCGATTCCCATAATCAGGGCCAATCCCGCGCCGAATCCGGCCGCCGCGGAGATGCCAAGGGTGTAGGGGCTGGCTAGGGGGTTGTCCAAGATGGTCTGCATCTCCCCCCCGGCCAGGCCCAAGGAAGCGCCCACCACCACGGCCATCACCGCCACCGGCAGCCGGATCAACTGCACGATCACCACATGGCTGGGATCGGCCTGATCACTGCTCAAGAGGGCTGAAAACACCTGGGATACCGAAAGCCAGGCGGGGCCGGTCATGATGTCCAGCACAAACACCGCTATCAGCACGCCCAAAAGGCCGGCCATGAACCGGTATTTGCGCTGGGTCAGGCCCGTGTATAACTGCCGGGCGGGCTGGGCTGGGCTTTGCATTTATCAGTCCAGCTCCACGGCCCAGGTGCCGCTGTATTCCACCCCAAGGAATTTTTCATGAAACTCTTTGAATGCGTCCAGGGGTTTCAGATCCTTGAATAATTTGGGATAGAACCATTTGGCGAAGCATTGCAGGGGATAGAAATCCCAGATCTCCCGGGACAGCACATGGTGAATACCGTAAACCCGCCGGTTTTTGACCGCCTCGATCCGGTCCCAGCCCGGCCGCGATAAAAACCCGCGCAGCCTTTTCTGGGCCTCGGCCTGCTTGGCGAAATAACCCAACTGAAGCGAGTTGGGTTTGCCGGCCCAGTTGGCGCCGGTCAGGACCACCACTTGGGGATTTGCCTTCAGGACATATTCCGGGGATATGGGGCCGTACCCTTTCAGTAAGCCCTTGGCGATGTTGTTACCCTTGGCTCTGGGGATCAAAAGCCCCCACATGATTTTATTGTAGGTGTTTGCATTTTCCTTGGGGTCCCGGCCCAATTCCACATAAACCCTTGGTTTGGCCAGGGATGCCTTGGCCAAGCGGTCCTCCACCACTGCGCATTGGGTCTTGTAAAAATCAGTCAGCTCCTTGGTCCGTTCGGGGCGTCCCACCACCTTGCCGATCAGCTCCATGCTTTTCAGGTGAGCGTCCAGGGTTTCGCTGTGATAGTCGTTCAGTACGACCGGAATGCCTACCTTTTCCAGGGTGTCAAAGGCCTCCTTGCCGGATTTGTAGCTGTTTGCGGTGGCCATCACCACATCCGGTTTCAGCGCGATTATTTTCTCAATATTCAAATCCGATGGTTTTCCCACATCCGGGATTGTGGCTAGTTTGGGATACCGGTCCAGGTATTTTTGCCATATCCAGTGCCGGTTTCTGCTCAGGCCCTGATCCATGCCCACGATTATATTGGCGGCGTCATCCCCCAATAAAGCGAACAGGGTGAAAAAGGGATTGCCCGAGCCGCTGCTGCCAGCCAGGACGATTGACTTGACCGGCACCTCCAAAGTTATCTGCCTGCCGCCCAAATCCGTTAGGGTGACCTTTTCGCCGGCCAGGGCATTTGCGCCGCTTAGCGCCACCGAGACCGTCAGCAATATTACGAGCATCATAATAATTAAATTATGATTAATTCTGAGAAATTTCATCACAAACACCTCCTGAATATTCAATATATTATCTATAGGACAAACCAAATACAGTGGATTTAAGTAACGATTTATTCATGATTGTTGGCTGAAACCGGTCTCAATCCGCCCTGGAACCTGTAACCAGATAGCGGCAGCGTCCCTGGGAGAACCGCAATGAATATTCCAGGGGCGCAATCTTTTTTTCATGATCAATTACCTCGGACATATTATCCATTTTCACCCGCTCAAAGCCGGTTTTATGGAATAATTCCAACACACGCTCCGGCTCGGCTCCTCCCATAAAAGGAAGCTCGCCGGGGTCTTCCAGGTATTCTTTTTCCCAAGACTTTTTTTGACGTTTTCCCTTGAGAAACGCCACCAGGTCGGCGATTTTATACATGAGCTTGGCGCTTGTGCTTCTGGGAGTCCACACCCCATCGATAACAACTACCTGGCCACCCGGAGCAAGCAGATTCATCCAGTTGGCCATTGTCTTTTCAGGATTGGGAAGGGTCCATAATAGATGGCGGGAGACAACCGCCTGGAAGCTTTTTGGGGGGACCGGCGGCGATTCTGCGTCGCCATGCAAAAAGTCTATTGCAAGGCCTTTGGCCGCAGCCTTTTTGCGGGCTTCCGCCATCATGTCTTCGGCAAAATCAACTCCGGTCACCGCAAAACCCAGCTCCGCAAGGAGCAGGGATAAAAAGCCGGTGCCGCAGCCCACATCCAGCACCTTGGCACCCTGGGGATAGCGCAGATTGCGCTTCAAGGTGCCGAGCCAAACCTGCTTTTCCCGGTCGGAAAAAATACCATGGCCAAACTTAGTGTCATATTCATCCGCCCGGCCGTTCCAATATTTTTCGATCCGCAGTTTAATGTCATGGTTATGGCTGTTAGCAGTTTGCGCCATGGAGCTTGATCCTCTCCATTCATCAGACAGAAAATAAAAAAAGCCACGAAAGACGTAGGGGAAACTGTCCCATCCATCGCCTTCGTGGCTTACGCAAAGTTTAATCAAAAGTAAAAAAAGTCAAACAGTCAGTGAATTCAATTTCACCATTTGTATTTTCTTATATAGACAGAATAAAAAATACTGTCAAGTCTAATAAGTTAATTTTAAATCGTAATCTTTTATGAATTTTGCGCTATAGTTATTACCTATTGCGATTCACAGATGCAATCCGTTTTTCGGCTTTAAAAAATAAACGCTCAAGCAAACCCGCCTCCCGGACACAACTTTTTTGGCAACACTCCGGCACACCGTACAGGCACGCCGGGGTGACCGCTTGGCTGTCTTTTTGCTGCCGCCTTACTTTTACGCGCCAAGCTATTTCATGGCCGGACGGAATTAGGCATTCTGAGCGGCGAAGAACCGTACCCTGTTGGCAAGGATGAATTGCTTTGGCCTTGGGGGCGTTACCCCTGATTAATCCAGTGCATCCAAGGCCTTTTGCAGGCACTCCAGTCCCTTTTCGGTGTGGTCGGCCATTTCCGCGATTGCCTTGGCGCTTTCGGGTTTGCCCGCTTCTTCAAGCTGCTTTACAAAATCACGGTATTCTCCCAAGTGGCCTTGGTCGTGTTTGATCCAGTGCTCCAGCCTGATTTTTGCCTTTTCATCAAATTCCATGAGTTCAGCTCTCTTCTTCTGGTAGTAAGTGTTCGATCAGATAGTTTTTAACCGACTCCTCCAGGCTCATGCACAGGTGAGCGCAACCAGCTTCGCGCAACTTATGCATATCAGCCTGGGTAAAGTATTGGTATTTCCCCCGCAGATGCGGAGGCATTTCTATATACTTGATATCCACCGGCATCTGCATGGCGCTGAACATGGCCTGCGCCAGGTGGTTCCAAGTCCGGCCTTGTCCGGTCCCCACGTTGAAAATGCCGCCTATATCCGGATTGTCCAAAAAAAACAGGGTTATAGCCACGGCATCGTCCACATGGATGAAATCGCGCACCTGTTCGCCGTCGGCATAGTCTTTCCGGTGCGATTTGAACAGCCGCACCACTCCCTCTTTTCTTAGAGCGGGAAACGCCTTATGAATCAGGCTGCGCATCTCGCCCTTGTGGGCCTCATTGGGTCCAAATACGTTGAAGTACTTGAGCCCCACAATGGAACTGAGCCACCCCTCCCGCTTGGCTGCCAGATCAAACATCTGCTTGGAAAAGCCGTAGGGATTCAAGGGACGCAAGGTCTCCAGAGCGGATTCATCATCCCGGTAGCCCTGAGCGCCGTCGCCAAAGGTGGCTGCGCTGGAGGCGTAAACAAACCGGCAACCGGGGTGGTCGGCCCGCCAGGCAGCCAGCCGGTGGGTATAGCGGTAGTTGTTTTCCATCAGATAGCCGACATCGGTCTCGGTGGTGGATGAGCAGGCGCCCAGGTGGAAAACAGCCTCTATCCTTTGGCCAAAATCACCGGCCAGCAAGGCGGACATGAACCGGTCCCGCTCCAGATAATCGCTAAACCGCAGGCCGTTCAGATTACGCCATTTTGAAGAGCTGCCCAAGTGGTCCACCACCACAATATCGGATTGCCCCCTGCGATTCAGCGCCGTTATCAATCGCGAGCCGATGAATCCGGCCCCGCCGGTAACTACAATCATATGCCCTGCCGTCCCAATCCCGCTCTGGCTCCGGTTCGGCCGCCGCCCCGGTTCAATCAACCGGTTTAAAAAACATCTTGTGGCTGCCCAAGGTCAGATGGTCCACTTTGGCCTTCAGCAATAGTTGCTCCCCGTATATGTTGATCAACCGCCAACGCCCGTCGGGAAGGGATTCCGCCAGGTCCACTGCTTCCATGAGCAGTTTTTCCTGCCCATCATCATTGAGATAAGCATTCGCTTCGCACATGCTTTCCTCCTTTATCCCCTATAAAAACAAAAACCGCTCCGGCGGCCACCACTTCTGCGGTAGACATGCCTTCACGGCTAATGCGATAAAAAAACAACAGACTTTACCTTGGAGCCCGGACTTCTTGCCCGATTCAAATGCAATGCTATAGCTTCAAGTTTATCCGGTCAACCCATAAATGGCCATGTTAGGCAAATCCCGGCCCAGGGCTGCGCCGGTCCATGCCTGCCGTATCGGGCGACCGGCTAGACGGCCTGCCGGTACCGCCTTTTCAGGGTTTGTCCCTGTTTCGGCGGCCACGCAGAAATCAGCCTCCAGGTGTTTGAGAGGCGCCAGGGCAAAACCTTTCTGGAATGCCGGCCGCTCCTCTAATGAAGCGGGATCGGGTTTGACCATGCCTTGAGCCCGGTGGCATCAACCACCTCGATCCGCACCCAGCGGCACAAGGGCGGAAGCTCAATACGCGCCTCGGTGAACTGACGCCCTCCTTCATAGCAGGTTCCGCCGTACACATCGCACACGCCATTCACCCGGACCGCAGGGGAGCAGACCACCCGGATTTCATGAAGCGGCTTGTCTCTCCAGCTTCCGTTCTGGCGCACCGAAACGTCATACAGGTTTGGTCCGGCGCTGGAGTAGGACGCCCCGGTCTCCAAAGCCCGCAGCACGGCCTCAGCCGTCCGCTCCTTCACCCTGACCATGGTCCAGGCCCCGCAGGTGGGTTCATTGGGGCCAAAGCCGCCGTGGGCGTCGTCCACCCCGATGGCCGGAATGAGCGAATCGGTCAGCCACATCCAGTCGTCCCAATGGACCGCCGCTTCGGCCCGTCCGGTGTAGGTGGATTCCGAGTTCATTACCTCGATGCCGGCCAGCCCATTAAGGGGCAGCACGTCACGGTTTATTATCACCGAGCTCCAGTGGGGATGGGCCAGCCAGGGCAAGCCCCCTTGTGCGCGCACCGCATCGATCACCTCCTGGGGGCTCATCTCAAGGGCGGGGATGTCTTCCTTTAGGTTGATGCTAAGAAAATGGTGCAACTGGCCGCCAAAGGGGTTTCGGGGGTGAAGCTCCGCCCCGGGTATGAGGATAAAGTCCTCAGGTCGGCGCAGATCATCAATCGGCGTAATGTACTGGTGATCGGTGAGGCTCAGAAAATCAAACCCGCGGGCCGCATAGCCGTCCAGCCGCTGCTGGGGTGAAAGCTTGCCGTCGGACCTGGTGGTGTGGCAGTGCAGATTGCCTTTCAGCCAGAAGTAGCCCTGTTCATCCGGCATTTCAAAGGGGTTGGCCAGCCCGTTGGCCACCGGCCGGTCATAGCGCGAGTTTGCGTGCAGGCTTCTCAGTTCGTCCATGAAGCAGGGGGGAGGAGTAGTGCTCAAGATATGTTCCAATCAGGTTGCGGCTTCATACAGCCGGTGTGGTTAGATAGAAGGCCGCCTATCCCGCCAGGCTGGATATTGCTTCATACCCGCCGGATTCGTGCGGAACCGGCAGCCTTTCGCGGCTTTGCGGGTCAAACAGCTGCAAATTCTGCAGGCTGAAGGCCAGTTCCAGGCTCTCGCCCTCCGCAACCGGGCAGTCCCCCGGCAGCCTGCTCACCAGGTTTTGTTCCAGCCCGGCCATGGAGCAATGGGCCACGTTGTCCGCGCCTAAAGGCTCCATCAGCTCCACCGATACCTTTATACAGCAAAAAGGGCTTCCATTGAGCAGGGAATTCAAGGTTAGATGTTCGGGCCGGATACCCATTATCAGCTCTGACCCCCTGAATCCTTTTGGGATCATACCCAGTTCCAATTGACCGCCGTTGGGCAGTATCAGCTTGGCGGCCTCCCGCTCCAGGCGGCAGGGAATCAGATTCATGCCCGGCGAACCGATGAATCCGGCCACGAATGTGGTGGCGGGCTCATGGTAGATCTGGTTTGCGCTGCCTATCTGCTCGATATTGCCCGCTTCCAGCACCAATATGCGGTCGGCCAGGGTCATGGCCTCCACCTGGTCATGGGTTACATAGATACTCGTGGTCTTAAGCTGTTTATGCAGCTGCTTGAGCTCCACCCGCATCTGGGTGCGCAGCTTGGCGTCCAGGTTGGAGAGCGGCTCGTCGAATAAAAAGACGCTGGGTTCGCGCACGATGCAGCGCCCCATGGCCACCCTCTGGCGCTGCCCGCCGGAGAGTTCGCGGGGTTTGCGCTCCAATAGACCCTGCAAACCCAATATTTCCGAAGCCTCTTGCACGCGTTTTATTATTTGGGATTTGCTGTAGCGCCGGGTGCGCAGGCCATAGGCCATGTTGTTGAACACGTTCATGTGGGGATACAGGGCGTAGTTCTGAAAGACCATGGCCACATTGCGGTCCTTGGGCTCCAGCCGGTTCACCCGCCTGCCGCCGATCCAAACCTCTCCGGCGCTGATCTGTTCCAGACCGGCGATGAGCCGCAATATGGTGGATTTGCCGCAGCCGCTGGGCCCCACCACCACCAGGAACTCGCCGTCCTTGATTTCGGCGTCGATTCCGTGCAGCACCTCCAGCTTGCCGTAGCGTTTGGTCAATCCTTTTATGCTGATACCGGCCATGGCTATATTTCCCCAATCATTTTTCAACCTCAATCAGGCCCTTGATAAAGAGCCGCTGCATGAAGACCACCACCAGCACCGGCGGCAGCATGGCCAATACGGCGGTGGCCGTGACCAGCTGCCACATGGGTTGGGTGTCCGCGACGTAGATCATGCGCTGAATCCCCATCACCACGGTGTACATGCGGGATTCGGTGGTTATTAAAAGCGGCCAGAGGTATTGGTTCCAGCCGTAGATGAACAGGATCACGAAAAGCGCCGCGATGTTGGTGCGCGAAAGCGGCAACACCACGCTGAAGAAAAAGCGCAAGGGGCCTCCTCCGTCTATGCGCGAGGCTTCAAAAAGTTCCGGGGGGATGGTGAGAAAAAATTGGCGGAACAAAAAGGTGGCGGTGGCGGAGGCGATCAGGGGTATGATCAGGCCGCCGTAGCTGTCCAGCAGATTGAGGTCGGCCACCACTTTGTAGGTGGGCAGGATGCGCACCTCCACGGGCAGCATCAAGGTGATGAAGATCATCAAGAAAATCAGCTTGCGCAAGGGGAAGCGGAAATAGACCATGGCATAGGCGCTGATAATGGAGATAAGCACTTTGCCCACCGCGATGCCCACGGCCATGATCAGGGAGTTGAGCATCATGGGCCCCACTGCGTTGCCGCCCGTGGCGGCCGAAGTGGAGCTAAGCACCTCCCGGTAGTTGTCCAGCATGGCATCCCCGAACCATCCCGGCACATGGCCGATGAGGTCTTCCACCCGGTGAGTGGAGGCCACCAGGGTGAGGTAAAGGGGAAACACCACCAGGACAATGCCCATGATGAGAATCAAGTGGCTGAATATGGAGCTTAGGCGGCGGTTTTCTACCAAGGCAGGCGTCTCCTAATAATTGACTTTGGCTTCGATGTACCTGAATTGGAACAAGGTGAGCCCTATCACTATGATCATGAGCACCACGGACTGGGCGGCGGAGCCGCCCAGATCCAGGCCGATGAAGCCGTCATTGAATACTTTGTAGACCAGGATTTCGGTGGCCTTGGCCGGGCCGCCCTGGGTGATGGCGTGGATAATGCCGAAGGTGTCGAAAAAGGCATAGATCAGGTTGATGACCATCAGGAAAAAGGTGGTGGGAGAAATAAGCGGGAATATGATGGTCCAAAAGCGGCGGCCTGGGCCGGAACCGTCTATAGCCGCGGATTCTATCAGAGATTTGGGAATGGCCTGCAGCCCGGCCAGGAAAAATATGAAATTGTAGGAAACCTGTTTCCAGGAAGCCGCGAATATAACCAGGGCCATGGCCTGGTTGCCGTTGAGCACATGATCCCAGTCATAGCCCAGGCCTTGCAGGGCAAAGGCCAGGATGCCCGAGGCCGGATTGAACATGAAGAGCCACAGCACCCCGGCCAGGGGCGGAGCCACCGCATAGGGCCATATGAGCAGGGTCTTGTAGCCGGTGGCGAACTTTATGGTGTGGTCCGCGGTCACGGCCAGAAGCAGGGACAGCCCCATGGATATGGCCATGGTGAAAAAACCGAAAACCAGGGTGGTCTGAAATGAATCCAGGTAGAGCGGGTCTGTGAACAGGGCGCTGAAGTTGTCAAACCACACAAAGGTGGTTTTGAGGCCAAAGGCGTCCTCGATCAGCATGGACTGGTGCAGGGCCTGGCTGGCGGGCCATATGAAGAAAACCAGCGTGATGATCAACTGGGGCGCCACCAGGATATAAGGCAAGGTCTTGTGCCCGAAATGTACTCGTGATTCCTGCATGTTCTGCGCAATCGATAGAGGGCGAATCCCTCAAAGGGACTCATCGCCCCGCAGGCTTGCCGCGCCAAGCCGTGGTTTATGGATTATTTCGGCAAATCACCGTTTTTTGCGGGTTCAAGGTGGTGCAGCCGGACGCATCCGTATGCGCCCGGCTGCAACAGCTTTGCCTATTGGTTGGCTTTTTCGAATTTTTCCAAAAGGGCGTTGCCCCGGCTGACCATGTCTTTCAGGCCGGTTTCGGCGGTTTTCTTGCCGGCCCAGACGGCCTCCATCTCCTCATTGAAGATGTCGCGGATCTGCACAAAGTTGCCAAAGCGCAGGCCCTTGGAGTTGGGGGTGGGCTTTTTGTAGTTGAGCTGTTTGATGGCGATGTCGGCACCGGGGTTCTTGTCATAGTAGCCTTGGCTCTTGCTCAGCTCATAGGCCGCATTGGTGATGGGCACATACCCGGTGAACTGGTGCCAGTCGGCTTGGATCTCGGGCTTGGACAAAAAGGTGAGGAATTTGGCCACGGCCTTATACTCGGCTTTTTTGTGACCGGCCAGCACCCACAAGGTGGCGCCGCCGATGATGCTGTTCTGGGGGGCTCCCTTGACCTCGGGCCAGTAGGGCAGGTAGGAGACACCCACCTCGAAATTGCCCTTTACGCCGGAAAGGATGCCGGCCCGGGAGGCTGAGGAATTCATATACATGGCCGCCTCGCCGTTTATGAACAGCGGAGCGGATTCGGAGCGGCGGCCGCCGTACTTGAAGATGCCCTCTTTTTGCCAGTCGGCTACGGCCTGGAGGGTCTTTATATGCAGGGGGCTGTCGATTTCAAAGCGGGTGTCCAGGCCTTCGAAGCCGTCGGCCCTGCTGCCGATGGGCACATTGTGCCAGGCCGAGAAGTTCTCGATCAGCACCCAGGATTGCCAGCCCACGCTGAAGCCGTACTTGGCGGCTCCTGCGCCGATGCATTTTTTGGCGGCCGCGGCCAACTCGGGCCAGGTCTTGGGGGGCTTGTTGGGGTCCAGGCCGGCTTTGGCAAAAGCGGTCTTGTTGTAGTACAGCACCGGGGTGGAGCTGTTGAAGGGCATGGAAATCATCTTGCCCTCGGGAGTGGTGTAGTAACCGATCACAGCCTGCAGATAGGCGTTCTGGTCGAAGTTCTCGCCCATGTCGGCCATCAGCTTGTAGACCGGGTAGATGGCGCCTTTGGCCGCCATCATGGTGGCGGTGCCCACCTCGAATACCTGCACGATATGGGGGTGTTTTTGGGCCCGGAAGGCGGCTATGGCGCTGGTCATGGTCTCGGTGTAGTTGCCCTTGTAGACCGGCTTGACTTTGTATTCACTCTGGCTGGCGTTGAACTTCTGGCAGATCTCCTCGACCTTTTCTCCCAGTTTGCCGCCCATGGCGTGCCACCACTGAACCTCAGTGGCGGCCTGAGCGCTGTAGGCAAAGAAAACAACGGAAATCAGGCCCAGGCACAGGGCCCATTTAAGAGACTTCATCTCACACTCCTTTTTGGTTTAGATGTATGCGGGCTTCAGCCGGAAAAGATGCTGTTGCGGCCCAACAATGGGAGGCATCTTAGGCTCATACGGTTACAAAGGCATGAACCCGGGGTGTCGATTGCATAAAAAGAAATGCATTTTATTCAGTAAGGCCGTTTTTTTGGCATGAACTGCCCGAGGCAGGCCGGTTGCGGTATTTGCCTGAACTCTACGTGCACGATGGCTTTGTGGAATATTTTACATTGTTTACAGTATGTTATGCTCAAGTAATGGAATTCCCGCCCGTGATTCAGTATAAGTAGTGCAAACGTGCGTCGACACCCTTGGGCTGCCGGAGGTGAAAAGATGCCGCAGGGGCGTCCGGCCAGGGTCCCAAAGGGCGCATTTCGTTCTGTCGCGGCCCATATGGCCCAAGAAACTATAGTGATGTGAACCGGCTGACCTTTTGGGCCACGAATAAGAGCCCGGCTTTTTGAGCCGCTGCATATTGGATAAATATGATTCAAAACGAATCCCTGACTGACCTTAACCTTTTGGTGTGGACTTCGCTCCTGGCCGCCCTGGTGGCCGTGGGCGCATATATACAGATCCCCATTCCAGTGGGGTCGGTGCCTTTTTCCATGCAGCCGCTGTTCGTTTTTATGGCCGGATTGATCCTGGGACCGGTGCGGGGCGGCATTGCCATGGCCCTGTACCTCCTGGCCGGGCTGGCCGGGCTTCCGGTCTTCTCCGGAGGCAAATCCGGCCTGGCCCACCTTTTGGGACCCTCCGGGGGATACTTGATTGGCTTCATTTTCATGGCCGTCATCACCGGGCTGGCTACGGCAAAGACCAATGCCAGGTTCAGATGGTTTAGCGGACTTTTTTTCGGTTTTTTGGGACTGTTGGCGCTCTATGCTCCCGGCGTGGCGTGGCTCAAATTCTCGATTAAGGTGGACTGGTCCAAGGCCCTGGCCATAGGCTTGATCACCTTCTTTCCCCTGGATTTGATCAAACTGGTGCTGGCGGTCTGCATCTACCGCTACTTGAAAAACAAAAGGCTGCTGCCGCGATGATCAGGGCATTTGACCTGGGATACGCCTACCCCGGCCATTCCGAGGCGCTCAAAGGGGTAAGCTTCAGGTGCGCGGAAGGGGAGATCCTGGGGCTGGTGGGGGCCAACGGCTCCGGCAAATCCACCTTACTGGCCATATTGGCGGGTCTGTTCAGCCCCACCCAAGGCAGCCTGAAGCTGGACGGCCGCAATTCTCCCGGCGATGAAAAACAGATAAGAAAAATGACCGGACTGGTCATGCAAGACGCGGATTTACAGATAATCGGCTCCACCGTGGCCGAGGATCTGTGTCTGGCCCAGCCGGTGAACGGTAAGGGTTTGCCCCCGGAGGTGATTGCAACCGCGGAACAATTCGGCCTTGATCAGCTTTTGGACCGTGCAGTGCATGAACTTAGCTGGGGCCAAAAAAAGCGCCTGTGCCTGGCCGCCACCCTGCACAACCGGCCCAAGGTGCTTTTGCTGGACGAACCCTTTGCCGGACTGGATTTCCAGGGCATAAGGCAGATGCGCTCCACCTTGGCCGAAATCAAGAGCCAGGGACTAACCTTGGTGATCACGGCCCATGATCTGGAACCTGTGGCCGACCTGGTTGATCAGTGGGTGGTGCTCAGCCGAGGCGAACGCGTGCTTTTTGGCGCCGGCGAGGAAGTCTTCGGCAGCATCAGCCAATACGGCGTACGGCCTCCCATGACCTGGCAATACGGCATCAAGGCAAGCCCCTGGTCATGAGCAAGCTTGACTCCAATATCGGCGTGCTGCAACAACCCTGCGGTTTGGCGGACAGCCTGATCCACTGCGACCCCCGTTTGAAAATCATCACTTGCATGCTTTTAGGGCTCTGCGCGCTGAGGGCCGAACCCCTGGGGCTGGCCGTATTCGGCATGGCTTTGGGCTGTGTATTGGGCCTTTTGGCCTGGCGCAAGCCGATGAACCGAACCCTGATCCGCTCTTACATCGCCTTTGTCATAATGTGGATGGCGGTCAAGCTGGGGCTGGATCTATGGTCGGGAATAAGCTGGCAAGAGGCTCTGCAAAGTTCAGGCCTTTTGGGCCTTCGTCTGGTGGTGCTGCTCTCCTTGGGCCTGGTCCTGGCCATCAGCACTTCTTCCCGGTCCCTGGGGCTGGGGCTGACCAGCATGCTGCGTCCCATATTGCGTGAAAAAGCCTGGCAGCTGGCCCTTGCCATGGCCCTGATGGTGCATTTCATTCCCCTGAATTTCCAGGTCATCAAGACGGTGCACACTGCTTTTAACACCCGGGCGCCCCGGCTTGCCTGGTACAGGAAGGTTCAGCTGTTTGTGGGGGCCGTATTGCGTAACTGGAGCCAAAAGGTCTGGAAACAGACCCTGGCCCTGGCCTCCCGGGGCCTGGACACCCCGGAAGCCTGGTCGGCCCAGATACCCTTTGTCAGCAAAGAATGGATTTTGGGATTGCTGTTCGCCGGATCAGGCGCCGGGCTGCTGCTGGCGCTATAGAAGAATCAGCCACCTTTTTCAAAAATTACTGAATGCGGACAACGTCCTTCTAGACAACAGCATGACCTTTCAGCAGGTTATTAAGTTTTCGAGCCAACTGCTCATTATCACGGTTTATTTTTTTACGGCCTCCGGAATAATGGCGGGGTTCTCCGAAATTCAAACAGGTGTGATAGGTTGAGTTGGCCTTTTGAAACAGGCGTAGTTTGATGGCCAAGCGCAAGATCTATAGCGCCTCTTTCAAGCCAAGGGTGGCCCTTGAGGCGGTCACGGGGTCTCTGACCTCGGTCAGCCTGGGGCTGCCGCTTGAGAAATCAAGCCAAAGCTGATATCAAGGACAAATATGACCGGCCGGTTTTAACCTGCCCATCCATGGCCGGTTTTAAATGCCCCCAAATAATTAGGGATAAGGCTGATTTACTTAAGCAAAACGGGGTGAATCTATTATGTTCCAATCCAGCAATACTTTTTCCGGCCAGAGCAGGAACATTATTGTTCTGACTCTGGGTTGTTTAATGGTGACGATGGCTCTATTGGCCGGTTGCGTGAGCAAAGATACGATCAGATTCCAGGAGAAGGTCTACAAGATGTCCGATGCGGAGTTGCTGACCTTTCACCGTGGCATCAATGAGCGCATGAAGGACATTGACCATGAGATGAGCTCTCAGGATCATCTGTACCATTATGATGACAAGCACTGGGTGTATTCCACCCCGTACTCGCCGGGCAGGGAGGGGTATCGATTGATGGAGCAGAGGCGGATGATAGAAGCTGAAATGAAGAGGCGCAACCTAGAGCCCTGAGCCTGGTTCACCGGGGAGCTAATCCCCTAT
Source organism: Desulfarculaceae bacterium (assembly GCA_963675675.1). Classification (GTDB taxonomy): domain Bacteria; phylum Desulfobacterota; class Desulfarculia; order Desulfarculales; family Desulfarculaceae; genus Dethiosulfatarculus. The sequence continues at coordinate 2,051,827 of OY776512.1, read as the reverse complement.
AAGATGCCTAATTTTTGCCTTGGGGTCATTTTTTAGCGGCGGGTCAGAACACATTCAGAAGCTACTTTGAATATCCTGTGATATCCGATTTGCAAGCCTGTAGATAGATCAAATATCCAAGCATTGACCTGTTAATTAACCGCAAAGCTAAAAGATGATGCAATAAAGGTTGAGATTCACGATACTGACCAGAGTGATCGATTGGCTTTGAATCCCTGAAAATGGAGCTTTCAAGCTTTGACCGGCTATCCTTTATCACGCCGCATAATGTTTGGGTGCCCATATGTCTTTGAACGTCAGAACCCAGCATCTGGCCATTTTTTGGGGCCGCGGCTGCGTTAACTTGCCGATATAAAAATTACCGATGCTCGATTTGGGCCATTGTCTTGTACTTAACAAAACCCTAACTGACCCTTATTGGTCAAAAAACTTATCCTTCCAATCGTATTGCACACTGCCAAACATTATATTGATTTTATAGGTCTTTTTATCCCTGAGTCAGGAATTACATTAGCTTCAGCTTGACCGCAGAAAGCCACATGGCCAGCTTTCTACTGGCACGGAACAATCCTACTGCGATTATGTTTGACAGATGGATAATTACCTGTATGATTGCGTATATTTTACCATTCAACCCAAGCTTCTGCTTAACATGCTGGCACACCACGCCATTCATATTAGCTGGAAAATTAAGGTTATTTGGTTCAGAGAAGCCCGGATATGACGGCATTGGTCGCCGCAATGGGTGATTTAACTTTTTTTAGGAGTTTTGAATTATGTCAACAAACATCTATGTCGGCAATCTGTCCTACGACACCAGAGATGATAACTTAGCCACGGCCTTTGAGCAGTATGGCGAGGTAATTTCAGCCCGGGTGATCACTGACCGTGAAACAGGCCGTTCACGCGGGTTTGGTTTTGTGGAAATGGATGATGAGGGTGGACAGGCTGCTATCCAGGCTTTAAACGGCTTTGAACTTGATGGCCGAGCTCTGAAGGTCAACGAAGCCAGGCCTCGGGAGCCCCGTTCGAACCAGCGCTGGTAGGCCTGAATTACATATCTGAACACTCCAAGACCCTGTCTCGGCCTGGCCCGGTGCGGGGTCTTCTTATTAAGCCGGTAGGGCTCGGTGGGGCTTTCGCTGGAAATTTTGGAAAAAAAGACACTATATGTCCGAAAACTTGTTTGACCAGTTGGGCTTGAGCGCGCCCATTTTGCGCTCCCTGCAAAATCTAGGCTATAACACGCCCACCCCTGTGCAGACTTCTGCAATTCCACCGATCCTTAAAGGACGCGACCTACTGGGTTGTTCACAGACCGGAACAGGCAAAACCGCCGCATTCGCTCTGCCACTCTTGCAAAACCTTTCCGTTTCCAAGCAAATTCCCCGTTCCCATAGCACACGCGCCCTGGTGCTAACTCCCACCCGGGAACTGGCCATACAGATCAGCGACAGTTTCAATGCCTACGGCCGCAACCTGGGACTAAAGCAGCTTTTGGTTTACGGCGGGGTTGGCATGGGGCTGCAAATCAAGGGATGCACCAAGGGGGTGGACCTGCTGGTAGCAACCCCCGGCCGTCTTCTGGATCTGATTACACGCGGTTTTATGAAGCTCGACAAACTGGAAGTGCTTGTGCTTGATGAGGCCGACCGCATGCTGGACATGGGATTTCTGCCCGACATCAAACGTTTATTGGCCATGATTCCCCAAAAACGCCAGACCCTGTTTTTTTCAGCTACCATGCCGCAGGCCATATTAAAACTTGCCGGCGGCATTTTGAACAAACCGGTCAAGGTTCAGGTTGCCCCCGAATCTACTCCGGTGGAGCGTATCGAACAGCGGGTGCATTTTGTTGATCAATCCGGCAAGAGCGCACTTCTGGGTGAGGTTCTCAAGGATTCGGCAGCCAAACGAGTGCTGGTCTTCACCCGCACCAAGCACGGGGCCAACAATGTGGTCAGGCAGCTGAACAAAAGCCAGGTGGGCGCACAGGCGATTCACGGCAACAAATCACAGAATGCCAGGCAAGCGGCATTGGCAAATTTTCGCAGTGGTCGCACTAGGGTGTTAGTTGCAACGGATGTGGCTTCGCGCGGCATTGACGTGTCGGGTGTAACCCACGTGATCAACTACGATCTGCCCAATGAGCCAGAGTGCTATGTGCACCGGATCGGCCGTACGGCCCGAGCCGGTGCCGCCGGGGTTGCCATCTCATTCTGCAGCGCCCAGGAAAAATCTTACCTGCGCAACATCGAACGGCTTATCCGCCAGGCGGTGCCTGCCGAGAATGGTGCAAAAGCCATCTCCGGGAATAAAAGCAGCCCAAGCGGCGCAGCCAAGAGTAAATCCCGGCGACCAAAAAGGCACAGGCCAAGGATAGCTGCTTAACGGTAGTGTGTCTGGATACCTCGGATCGGGTGAGACATGCCGCGAGCATTGCGTAGCGAAAAAACCTGTAATGGCGTGAAATTCTACCAGAGCCGAAGCATCCAGATCAGGCAGCTAAAGCACCTTTATTCTCCGGATGGTTTCGGCTACCGGATCTGGACTTCGGGCTGGCTGCTCATGGACTATCTAAAGACCTTGTTGCTTCCGTTCGGCCTGCGGGTTATGGACGTGGGTTGCGGTTGGGGTTTGGTGGGGATATATTGCGCAAAATTCCTTCAGGCAAGGGTTACAAGCGTTGACGCCGACCCAGAGGTTTTTCCCTTTCTTCGCCTGCACGCGGGATTAAATCAGGTTGAGGTGTCCACTAAGCTAAAACGATTTGAGAATCTTTCACATCAGGATCTGGAGGGCATCGACCTTCTTATAGGCTCGGATATTTGTTTTTGGGATGAAATGCAAAAGCCGGTGATGGCTTTGATAGATCATGCCATCAAAGCCAAGATTGAGCTTATCTTGATTTCGGACCCCGGTCGGGAGCCTTTTCAGAATCTTGTTTCAAAATGCACTGAAAGATATGATGCGGTGGCGTTCAACCACTCGGCACGAAGGCCACACCTCATCGGCGGACGCATTTTAAAAATCTGCAACCACCAGAACTGACTACCTCTGTCCATTTTAGTCTCAGGGACTGTCCAAAGCGCCTGGGAGAAGCTGCCATCTGGCAGTCATATAGCCTTCTTTGAGTGCCGAATATGCGTGCCAACTAAAAGAATCGGCTACTATCAATATCGATAATTTACTGAAAATTTTCTGGAGGATTTGCAGGGTTGAAAATCGCTTTTGCAAAGCTGTTTGATGGCCTTTCTTCAGTCAATAATAAATATGCCAGTAATGATATATTCCAATTTTTAATTATCATCGAACCATAACATCTCAACCATACTTAAAGAATTAACCAAAATGCTGTTTCAATGATAGTGCAATAGGACTTGTATTTGCCAAATAAAATGATCTGACGAGACCGTTTATTGAAAATCTCCATCACATGACTGACGAAATTGACCCACTTGGAATGGAACACCCGCAAGCAGGGGTGAAGTGGCGTCTGTATTGGGAAGAAAACTTGTGTGAGCGGCGTCTGTATCATGAAGAAAACCTGTGTGAATGGAACAGATTTACTTGAATGAGATAGAAGGGGTACAATCGTTGAGAACGTCTTTTTGCGCGCCTGTGTCGTTTGGCGGTCGAGCACGAGGCGTTTGATGTATCATCGACCGCAGAAAAGGAAAGCACATGAGATTAAAAGTTCTGCTTCTGGCCACCGCCTTGGTGCTGGTTTGGGCCCTGAGCGCCTTGGCCATACCCCCGCCGCCGGCCAAATGCCCTCCAGGCACCCATTGGGACGGCAAGGCCAGACGCTGCGTGCGCAACCCGCCGCCGGCCAAATGCCCTCCAGGCACCCATTGGGACGGCAAGGCCCGGCGCTGCGTACGCAATCCGCACCCAGCCAAATGCCCTCCAGGCACCCATTGGGACGGCAAGGCCCGGCGCTGCGTACGCAATCCGCACCCAGCCAAATGCCCTCCAGGCACCCATTGGGACGGCAAGGCCCGGCGCTGTGTACGCAATCCGCACCCGGCCAAATGCCCTCCAGGCACCCATTGGGACGGCAAGGCCCGGCGCTGTGTGCGTAACCCGCACCCAGCCAAATGCCCTCCAGGCACCCATTGGGACGGCAAGGCCCGGCGCTGTGTGCGTAACCCGCACCCAGCCAAATGCCCTCCAGGCACCCATTGGGACGGCAAGGCCCGGCGCTGCGTACGCAATCTGCACCCAGCCCAATGTCCTCCAGGCACCCATTGGGACGGCAAGGCCCGGCGCTGCGTACGCAATCTGCACCCAGCCCAATGTCCTCCAGGCACCCATTGGGACGGCAAGGCCAGGCGCTGCGTGCGTAACCCTCACCCAGCCCAATGCCCTCCAGGCACCCATTGGGACGGCAAGGCCCGGCGCTGTGTGCGTAACCCTCACCCAGCCCAATGCCCTCCAGGCACCCATTGGGACGGCAAAGCCAGGCGTTGTCTGCGCAACCCGCCGCCGCCCAGATGCCGCCCGGGCACCCATTGGGACGGCAAGGCCAGGCGCTGCGTGCCTTGCGGCAGACCAGGACAGCCTCCCTGCCCGCACTAGAGCTGCGTGGCCGCTGTGCGCCAGGGCCATTCTCTAGGTTTGACGCTCGGTGACTGTATAGTCTTGAACTTGAAAATCCCCGTGGCTCGCCACGGGGATTTGTTGTGTCTTGCCTTCCTTTACATGGATGAAGCACGGAAGGTGCGCCATTGCGCTTGAAAGATTCACTATCACAAAGTGCTTCCGGTGAAATACCGCAAGGCGCTTTTGGATAACATATCATATTATTTGCTTTTATAAGGAGGTGGTGACTTCCTTTTGGTGAAATGTAAATTGATTAGATTACACTCGCACCGGCCGGTTTTTACTGCGGCAGGCCAAACAAATTACCCCGGCCAGGAACCGGGTCAAGGAACAAATCATGCGCCAGAGCGGGCGATTGAACTTGTTGCTATTGCCACTGAAAGATGAACAGATTAAACCTGCCATACTCAGGGATAGCATCTGTCGGAAAAATCAGGCCATGGATCCCAAAGGCTCTGAAAACCTGCCTCATTCGCCGCTGGACGACAGGACTCAGGATGAGGCATACTTTACAAGTTTGCCAAAGGCGGCGTAAACATGACTGGCCAAATCAGCCTTAATTACGCCGCCTGCCTGTCCAATGAAGAGGGACCACCTCTGGGACGGCGGCCGCTAAAAATAAGAGCCCGATTGTTTGGCGGCGGTTATTTAATTTTTGGGAGGCGTCATGTTTCGTAAGATAAACCGCTCCGATGCGGGGCCGCAACCCGTAAGCCTGACGGTTGAGGGAAAAACCATCACCGCCTCATCCGAAGACACCGTGGCGGCTGCCTTGCTGGCGGCCGGATATGAATACATACGCACCACACCCGTCAGCAGAGCCAAAAGGGCGCCCTTCTGCCTTATGGGGATCTGCTTTGACTGTCTGGTTGAGATTGACGGCATTCCCAATCAAAAGGCCTGCCAAAACTATGTCAGGGAGGGGATGCGCATAAATCTTCAACAAAAAGCGGGTAAGCTGGTTCCATGAAATCAAATTATGACCTCATCGTCATTGGCGCAGGTCCGGCGGGAGCCTCTGCCGCGACCTGTGCGGCGGAGCACGGGCTGTCGGTTCTGGTCCTGGGTGAGCAGCCCAGCCCCGGGGGGCAGGTTTACCGCAATATTGAGCGGATCGGCCCTGGCACGGCCGAAATATTGGGGCCGGATTACCTTGCAGGCAAAGGCGTGGTTGAAAAGTTCCGCAAGGCAAAGGTGGACTATTTGCCCGGGGCGCTCTTGTGGCACGCCGAGGCCGAGCCGAAGTGCATGGTCGGCTATGTGCACCATGGCGAGGCTTTCCAAGTTATGGGCCGCAGGATCATTTTAGCCACAGGGGCCAGGGAGCGCCCCATGCCGATTCCCGGCTGGACCCTGGCCGGGGTGATGGCCGTCACCGCCGCTGAAGTGCTGCTGAAATCGCAAAGCATGATACCGGCGGGCCCGGTGGTGCTGGCTGGGAGCGGACCCTTGCTATTACTGACCGCGGGACGCCTCATCTCCGCTGGGGCGCCGGTCAAGGCCATATTGGACACCACGCCGCGGAAAAACTATCTGGATGCGCTGCCCTGTCTGCCCAAGGCCTTGGGGGCCGGTGGCTACCTGCTCCAGGGGCTCGCCATGATGCGCAAAATCCGCAGAAGCAACGTTCCAGTCTACCGAAACGTAAAAAACCTGATAGCCCTGGGCCAAGAAAAATTTGAGTCCGTCAGATTCAGCGTCGGCGAGTCCGAGCATGAAATACCGGCTGACCATCTTTTGCTGCACCACGGGGTGGTGCCGGACACCCAATTGAGCTTTTTGCTGGGCTGCGAGCATGAATGGTATGAGGTTCAGCGTTACTGGCGGCCCAAATTGGATGACTGGGGCAACACCAGTTTGAAGGGCGTGGGGGTGGCCGGAGATGCGGCCGGAATTTTGGGGGCCAAGGCCGCCCCGCTCAGCGGGCGGCTGGCCGCCCTGGAGGCCGCGTTTTCATTACAGAGTATCTCGGAGCCGCAAAGGGACCGCAAGGCGGGGCCTTTGCGCAAAAGCCTCAAGCGGGAGACTTTGGCGCGCCCCTTTTTGGATCACTTGTTCAAACCCAGTCCGGAGCTGTTGGCCCCAAAAGATCATGACACGATCGTATGCCGGTGCGAGGAACTGACTGTGGGCCAGATCAAAAAAGCCCTAGAAACCGAACCGCTGGACCCCAACAAGCTAAAAGCCCAGACCCGGTGCGGCATGGGCCCCTGCCAGGGGCGCATGTGCGGACTTACGGTCTCGGAGATCATCGCGGAAGACGGCAAGTTGGAGGTCCCCCAGGTGGGATACTTCCATATCCGTCCTCCCATAAATCAACTTACCATGGAGCAGCTTGCGAATTTGCAGACCGCCGGCAAGACGGAGAATCCGCATGAAACCGAGTGAGGTAATTGTTATCGGGGGAGGCATAGCCGGATGTTCAACCGCCCTGCACCTGGCCTTGCGCGGGACCGGCGTAACGCTTTTGGAAAAGAATGTGGCGGGGGCGCAGGCCTCGGGGGTGAATGCGGGCGGGGTCAGAAGGCTGTGGCGGCATGTGGCGGAAATTCCTTTATCCATGGCAGCCCATGACATATGGCATCGCATAGAATCGGTGGTTGATAACGACTGCGGATTTGTGCCCTGCGGCCAGCTCTCGGTCGCGGAGAACCACGACGAGATGGCGTTTTTCGTTAATCGGGTCGAGGAGTTGAAGAACCTTGGCTATGATCACGAAAAACTACTGGACCGCGAGCAGCTTCGGCAGATAGCGCCCGCGGTGGCGCCCCATTGCGTGGGCGGACTCTATTGTCAGACGGACGGGGCGGCCGAGCCCTACAAGACCACCAAGGCCTTTTTTGAAAAGGCGAAGCGGCTGGGGGTGCAGGCCCATGAGGGGCATAGGGTGGTCGGGATAGAAAGGGCCCAGGGCCTGTGGAAGGTGCGGGCCGGCGACAGGACCTTTGAAGCGCCGGTCCTGGTGAACTGCGCCGGGGCCTGGGGCGGGGGCATCGCAGACTTGCTGGGCGACCGGGTCCCCCTTTCGCCTGAAGCGGCGGTGCTCACGGTGACGGCCAGGGTGCCCAGGTTTCTCACCCCGGTGTTGCTGACCGAAGGGCGCAGACTATCCTTTAAGCAGATGCCCAACGGCAGTGTGGTGGTGGGCGGCGGCTATTGGGCCAAGCTGGATTTTAAGACCGAAAAGGCCCGCGTTGATTATGAAGAAATGAAGATCATGGCCCAAACCGTTACGGATCTGTTTCCCTTAATGAAGCAGGTCCCCATTGTCAGGTTCTGGACCGGAATTAAAGCCATCATGAAAGACAAAATCCCGGTGATAGGCCCCAGCCGCCATTCCCCGGATGCATATCACGCCTTTGGTTTTTCGGCCCATGGTTTTCAATTGGGTCCCATTACCGGGCGGGTAATGTCCGAATTGGTGCTGGATGGAGGCTCCAAGCTGCCCATCGAGCCTTTCAGCATAGAACGGTTTACTGAACCGGCCCGGGTTTGATCTTACCCACGAGCAACGGACAGATAGTCAAGCGGCGTTTTTTATTTCAAAGTCCAATGAGCGGATGTATCCATCGGAACTATAGCCCTTGGACCGGTTTTAGCCCACTTCGATATACTCAAATGCACCCCTGCGCATGGTTTCAGGGGTGCCAAAGCTTGAAGTTCCCCTGAGATTGTGGACACCTCGGTTAAGCTATTCACCAGCGGTTCAGATCACCGGTCACGATTGGAAATATCGCATGAAACAGGCCCCCCCGACTTGGCCGCCGGTGCTGGCGTGGAAAATTTTTCAAGCATTATGTTTGCGCTCTTGCATCCAGGGCATATGCCAGCCATATGCTCTTTGCCCAGGCGGCTGAACCGCAGAAACTGCTCCTGGCAGTCATTACAAATAAACCTCATCAAGGGCATCAAAATACTCCTTTTTGCCTAACGGAGTCCGTATTTTTCTTTGAGTTCAAAGCGCTCGATCACTTCTTCCATGGCCCGGATCACCTGGGGGGGCACATCCGGCAAAGGCGCCCGGCAATATCCAGCGGGCAGGCCCATAAGCCGCACCATAGCCTTGGTGGCGATGGGGTTTGGGGCAGCATAGACGGCTTCCATCACCGGCTGCAAATCAAAATAGAGCTTGCGGGAGCGTTCCACGTCTTCCCAGCACGACCAGGGCTTGGACATGGCCGCGATTTCCCGGGGAGCCACGTTGCCTGTCACATTGGCGGTGCCCTGGCCGCCCAAAGCCAGGGTGGGCAGCACCATGGCGTAGACCGGAGAATCGCAGGTCAACAGGCTTATTCTGCCGGCTGTCCCATCCTTGACCAGGGCAAGTTGTCCCACACTGGGCACCGCCTCCTTGTCGGCCACCAGGTTGGGACACTCCTCGGACAGGCGTATAATGGTTTCAGGCTCCAGGTTGACCACCACCCGGGCCGGATTGTTGTAAATGCCCACCGCAATATCCACCGAGTCGCATATGGTCTTTATGTACCTGTAAACCGCCTCTTGAGGCGGAGTGGCATAGGCGGGGACCACCACCACCACCCCATCCGCCCCGTTTTCCTGGGCATAACGGGCCATGTCGATGGTGGCCGCGGTGGAGCCCATGGACACCCCGAAGAACACCGGAATCCTTCCCTTGCAGTAGGGGCCCATTTGGCTGATGATTTCTTTGCGTTCAGGGATGGTCAGGGCTGCGGGCTCACCGGTGGAGCCCATGATCAGCAAGGCGGAAGTATGGTTGTCCGCCTGAAAATCCACCAGCGCCTTATATCCGTCCATATCCACTTGGTCAGATGGAGTGAACGGCGTGATCAAGGCCACCCAAGAGCCTTGCGGTTTATAGTAGGCATCGCTCATCAAACTCACCTCTTCGTTTTTATTTATCTCAAATCATCCGGTTTATGCCTGGCTTCATGATTTATTGCTTTACATGGTTCTCCGCGCTTCTTCAAACAATTTCATATTCAAGAAATAGGTGTGGAATAAAGGACCCTCACGGCCAAACCAGGACCCTGTTCAAAACTATTCGGCATCGGATAAAAGGTCCACCTGCTTTCCGGCATCGCCGAGGTCCGGGCGCTGTCGGCCCCGATCAATCCGGGCCGGGTCCGGCCCTGGTCCTGTTCGGGCGGCGGAGCGGACAACGGCGGGGGCTGTGGAGCAGAGCAAAGATAGGTTGACAGCAAGTGAACCCTTGTCATAAATATCGTTGAGAAAAAGGTGCTCACCCCAAAGGGGGGAGGCCTTTGTTGCATCATGTCCCGGATTATGATGGCGGTGCTGTATGCATACCAAGGATGGGGCTGTGGATTCGATACAAGATACTGATGCGCCGGAGGATTTGGGGACTGACGGGGCGGGCGGTTCTAAACTGAAGAATCGAACATTCCGGAGTGTTTTTGAAAATACAGGGACCGGAACAATCCTCATCGAAGAGGACATGACCATCTCCTTGGCTAATGGTGGCTTTGAAGCCATCACCGGCCTGCCCCGCACCAGGGTCGAAGACCGGATGAAACTTATTGATTTCGTCCATCCGGACGACAGGGCCCGGCTGATGCAATACCACCAGGGCCGCCGCCGGGGCCAGCGGATTCCAATCGATTATCAGTGCCGCATAACCAGCCCGGAGAACGGATTGCGGCATATGGCCGTCCGGGCGCAGCTGATTTCCGGGACCAGCCGGAGCGTTGTGTCATTCATGGACATCACGGATCTGGTCTGCTCCAAGCAGGACTTGGAGCGCAGCGAGCAGCGCTTGGCGGCACTGATGAGCAACCTGCCGGGCATGGCCTACCGATATTGGGCCGACGGCCAGTACACCCTTGAGTTCGCCAGCGAGGGATGCTTCCGGCTGACCGGCTACCGGCCCGAACAGCTGACCGGAGGGCAGGGCCCCAGCTATGCGGACCTGATTAATCCGGATGAACGCAAGACGGTTCTTGCCGCGGTTGAGCGTGCGTTGCGCGGAAAGAAATCGTTTCAGCTGACCTACCGTATCCAGACCGCCTCGGGAGAGGAAAAATGGGTTTGGGAACAAGGAAGAGGCACCTATTCCAAAGAAGGCGAGCTTCTGGCCGTTGAAGGATTTGTCACCGACTTCACCCAGCACAAGGAGATGGAACAGGAACTGCGCAGGCAGGAAGCGCGGCTCAGAATTGAAAACGAACGGCTCCGGTCTCCTGATGGGGGGACTTTCGGTGATCTGGTCGGGGACAGCGAGCCGATGCGCCAGGTCTACCGTCTGATACAGCAGGCGGCTGAAATAGATGTCGGTGTGGTTATTTACGGTGAATCGGGCACCGGAAAGGAGTTGGCCGCCCGCCAGATCCACAGAGTGAGCGCCCGGGCAGCCGGGCGGTTTGTGCCAGTAAACTGTGGCGCTGTTCCCGAGGCGATCTTCGAGAGCGAATTTTTCGGCTATAAGAAAGGCGCCTTCAGCGGTGCGGAAAGGGACACCGAAGGCTATCTGGATGTGGCGGACGGTGGAACCCTGTTTCTGGATGAAGTGGGGGAAATCAGCCTTGGAGGGCAGGTCAAGCTGCTGCGGGTAATCGACGGCGGAGGCTATACCCCGGTGGGCGGCCGCCGGGAGAAGCACCCGAACCTGCGCATCATTGCCGCCACCAACAAGGATTTGAAAAGGATGGTTGAAAACGGTGAGATGCGCGAGGATTTTTTCTTTCGCATTCATGTTTTTCCCATCACCATGCCGTCATTGAGAGACCGGAAGGAAGACATCCCCCTGTTGATCGACTGGTTACTCCGGGCCTGCGGTTTGGTGACCATGCCGCCCCCCACCGGCGCTGCGCTGCGCCGTCTGATTGCTTATGATTGGCCGGGCAATGTCAGGGAACTGCAAAATGTTCTCCACCGTTACATGAGCATGCGCACCCTCGATTTTTTCAACATGTCCGGCGCCAAAGCGCCCATGCCCGTGGATGACCTGCCGTTCACCGGCGGGGAAGCTCAAACGCTGCGCGAGGCGGTACAACAATTTGAACATCGCTACATCCGCAGGCTGCTTGACCAGCATCGTTGGCACCGTGCAAAGGTGGCAAGGATACTGGGTGTGGACCGCCGGACCCTGTTGCGAAAAATCCGGAACCTTGGCATCGACTGACCGGGCCGCGCACAGCAGGTCCGGAGGATCACCTTTGGACCCGTAGTCCGATCGTGACAAGAACCAAGGAAGCCTTCAATACCTGACCCGCCAGGGATGTACTTGTTAGGGACATTTTTGTCGCGTTTCTCAAATTTCTTTTGAAATTCTATGGTTATGCTGTGCATCCTGCCAGGGCGGGACTTTTTTGTCCCGTTTCCGCCCGGCAGACCCTCCAATAGGAACGTTCTATCCATAAATACCATGTAATATCATATTGTTGTAGTACTGGCACGTGCCTTGCTAACCTTGCTCACAGAACCGGTCGGCGGCAACGGATGGTGGGCTCCGGCCTCAAAGGAAGGAAGCGGACGGCTGGTCAGATCCGGAGTCCGGCAACCGGACCCTACAACAAAGAACGGGAATGGAGTGGACCCAACTTAAGCAGGAGTGACGCTATGGACATTTCAAGACGCAAATTCATCACGGCGACGGCGGGGGCTGCCGGGCTGGTGTTGTCGTCGGGATTTCCTTTTAGGAACCTGAGGGCCGCATGGGCTTTTGGTGAGCACCCCCAAGAAAAGCTTCCCTATCAGATCACCAAAAAAATCCCCCAGGTCTGCGCCCGGGCCTGTGAGGCCGATTGCGCCTACAACGTGGTGATGGCCGTGGACCCGGCCACGGGCCTGGAGCGGGCGATTACCCTGGAGGGCCGTCCGGAAGATCCGGTATCCCGGGGTAAATACTGTATCAAGGGCCTGGGGTTCGTCGATTCGATCTACAACCCCGACCGGCTCATGGTAACCCTCAAACGGACCAATCCCAAACGAGGCATCAATGAGGACCCCGGCTGGGTGGTGGTGAAAACCGAAACGGCGGTGAACGAATTCATCGACCGGTTGAAAAAATATAAATCCGAAGAAATACTCATGTGCTCGCCCGGTGATCCCTATACAAACCGGCTGGCGCAGTCAATGGGGGTTACCCGCGCCGACCAGCGCACCGAATGTTTTGGAACCCACTACTATATAAACTGCCTTACCGTAACCAACCCGCCAAACGAGGTCTATTCCAGCACCTACACACCGAGCCACCATATCGCTGGCTATGATTTCAGCGGTTCAAAATATGAAATCTGGTTCGGCTTTGACTCCTTTGCCAAGGCGGGCAAGGCCGGGGTGCTCAATCATTTGGCTGAAAGCAAGTCAAAGAAATGCAAGCGGGTTATGTTCAACCCACTTAGGACCACGGTTGCCGACGCCTTTGCCACTGAGCAATTCGACATCCGTCCCGGAACCGACCTGGCCGTGGCCTTGGCCATGATCAGAATCATCGTGCAAGAAAAGCTCTATAACCGGCAGTTCCTAACCAACTCTTCCGACGCGCCCGCCCTGATAGACGAGAAGACCGGTCTTCATCTGCAATCGGACGACGGGCGCTGGCTGGCCTGGTCGGTATCAGGCAAAAAGGCCATGATCATAGATGAATGCAAAGATCCGGCCCTGTCGGGTGGACCTTATGCCTTCAGCCTGAAAGGCAAAACGGTCAAGGCCCGGCCAGTGCTGGCGCATCTGCTGAAAGGCACTGATGGCTGCACTCCTGAGTGGGCGGAGAGCATCAGCGGGGTTCCGGCGGCCGATATAGCCCGCATTGCCAGGGAGTATGCGGCCGCAGCTCCCCAGGCGTTTGTCCCGGCGCTCAAACGCGATGCGGCCGGGCCCAATTACGCCAATTCATGGAAGTTGCGCCACTGCATCAACATCATGAACTTCCTGACCGGCGCCATGGACCACGAAGGCGGGGTGATGCTGCTGCACGACGTCAAGATCCCCTGGCTGGATGATGTGGCCCCCCTGCCCAAGCCGTATCCTCCCCAGCCGGAACATCCGGCGGACGGGCGGAAGATGTTCCCGGTAACTTGGGAAATTTACAGCAAAAAAGACTTTTCCGCTCCGGGCCATTACGGGACCCTGGGCTACCAGCTGTACAACGGCGTCCAGACCAAGGTGGTCTTTTTCAGAAACCCGCACCGGGGGCTGTTCGCCATGATTCAGCCCCAGATGCTGGAAGCCGCTCTGGAAAAGATGGAGCTGGTGGCGGACTGGAACCTGTACCTGGATGACCTAGGATACTGGTGCGACTATGTCTTTGCGGCAGGCCACCAGTTCGAGGGAGGCAAGCTGGATCTCAGGCTCTATTACCCGAAATATCCCTGCCTGGTCGGCGGTTCGGCGGTTCAGAAATCGCCGGGCGACCAGATCGGATGGGGGACTTTGGCCAAGAAGATCGGTTTGGAGCTGGCCCCGGATTACTGGAGCACGGACGGCAGCCGCGATCCGGCCAAACTGATCAAGGATACCCGCTCCGATGAAGCGGTCAAGGCGGTCGGAGCGGCTTCCAGCTACAAGGAGTTCATGGAGAAGGGCGGATTCTGGATCGACCAGTCAAAACCGTATGAAAATTACCACAACATCAGCAAGCTCAGCTATTGCTCCCCCCATGGCAGGGTACGTATCTATGTGGATGAATTCGTGAAAGCCGGATATGATCCGACCCCGCACTGGACCGGACGCTGGCATCAGTCAGAGGGGGAATACAAATATTCCATGATCGTCACCCGCGCTCCCTGGCTGATGCATGCGGATCCCAACTTTGTCAATAACCCGGCCCTGAAAATTCTGACCGAGCGTAACTTCATGGACTGCGTCTGGATTCATCCGGACAGCGCCGATGAGGCCGGTGTGGCGGAAGGAGACAAAGTCCTGCTGGAGAACAATCCCAAGTTCATGACCCAGCTGCCCCGTCCGGTTATGGCCAAAGTCCATCTGACCGACAGGGTAAGCCCTAACTGCGTGTTGACCTTCCACGGCATAGGCCACAGGGCAAAGAACCTGAGGTATGGCGGCAAAGGCTGGGGATATCGGGACGGAGACCTGGTGCCCCAGAAAAATCCCAAGCTGGTCAAAAAGTATGATGCGACCGGCATGGGCTGGGTCGAAGACGTCCACGTGAAAATCAGTAAAGCATAGACAGGAGGCGAGCGATGAAAGAATACGCCATATTATTCGACAGCACTTACTGCACGGGATGCAATACATGTATGTATAAGTGCCTTCAAGAAAACCTTCTGCAGGAGCCGGCTTCCCGTGGGCTGCTCCGCACCTGGGTGCAAATCAATGACCACGGCCTCTACCATCACCGGTGTATGCATTGCTTGGAGCCTGCCTGTGTGGAGGCCTGCCAGGAGGCCAATGGAGAAAAACACGCGCTAACCCGTTCAGACTACGGACCGGTGCTTTTCGATGCCTCGCTGTGCATAGGCTGCGGCGCCTGTGAGGATGCTTGTCCGTTCGGAGTTCCGCAGATTGACGCAAAAAACAACAAGATGATCAAGTGCAGCATGTGCGCCCATCGCATCCAGGACGGCCGCGTGCCCGCCTGCGTGGAAGCCTGTCCCACCAGTGCATTTGAATTCGGCGAATACCGGGACATCGTGGCCAAGGCGACCGAACGTGCCGCTGCGCAGAAGCTCAAGATATACGGTCTCAAGGAAAACGGCGGGGGACGCTTCCTGGTGTTGGCTCCCGACCCCATTCAGGCCGGATATCCCAAAGTCGCCCTTAGTCCGGTCAAGGCCGTTCAGGCGGCAGGCCTTGATGTCAAGACGCCTGCGTTGGTAGCCCTGGCCATAGGAGGCCTGAAAAAATTCAGCGACCGGCGGCAGCGCGTCGAAGCAGAGAAGTAAACAGAAATCACTCCTCCGGGATTCAGCCTCCGGTAAGGAGCTGAATCCCGGGAGCGGCACAAATGAAAGGTTTTGGGAATGGATGCCATCTGTGAACGAGTAGAAAGGATGGATGCCGGTATTCGAAGCGGTTTATTTAATGGACTGTCCCGCGCGTTCAATTATCCGGACGCTGCCCTGGTGGAGGATCTGTGCTCTGGCGACTATTGTTCCTCCATGGCCGAAGCCCTGGAGGGACTTAACCTGAAAGACCTGGCCGCTCAGACGGTTGCCCTGGGCAAGCACTATTCGGAATCGGAACTTCCGGTCGCCGAGCTGTTGCTGCAGCTGGAGCGGGAGTATACCCGGATGTGTTTTTCGTCCAAGCCGCGGCAGGTCTACCTTTTCGAATCGGTCTACAAGGAAGGCAAGCTGCTCCAGGATTCGACTTTTCAGATAGCACGGCTGTATTACGATGCTGGCCTCAAGGTCGAAGAGCATTTCCAGCTGCCTCCGGATCACATAGCCGTGGAACTCGAATTCATGGCGTACCTCTGTTTCCACGAGGCCATGAGCCGCAAGCCGGAGGACGCCGAACGGAAGCAGTATGCCAACAGCCTTCAGAGGATCGTTTTGGAGACCCACCTGGGTCCCTTTTCCCGTGCGGTGGCAGAGAGGCTCGGGGCGCACGCCGAGAGTGAATTTTACAAACTTATCGCCCGGACCCTGGAGCAGGTTTTTGCTCAATCCGGCAGCGGAGTCGGGACTTAGGAAAAACAGCTGTTGAGGCCGCTGGCTGGCAAGGGAGCCAGGCGCGCCGGCAGAGTGTGGATATGAATGCGTTTGTTGAACCCGGGCAGGGTGCTGCAAAACATATCCGGAAGGCTTGCAAATGGAAATAGGATCGGATGGGCCAACCGGCCGATCAAACCGAAACCGGGCCGTCCTGGGCTGAAACGGGACGGCCCGGCCTGCCTCGGGTCTGCCGCTGGGATCAAGTTTCCCATATTCAGCCCGGGTCCAGGCCTGTATCGTGCATATGGTGCGCCACAGCCTGCGATTCGTGCCCTGGAAGGAGTGCAAGGAGCTGGCCGCCGGTCCCAAGGCCGTCTGTAAGGCCTAAAACACCTAGGCCGCCGAAGAAACGCCACAGCGAATTCGAGCAAAGATGGGACGCCAAGTATCCCACCTTCGGCCGGTCCTGGCGGCGCAACCGGGAGCAGATCATTCCCTTGGATCGCGGGCTGGGGGATATGGCTCATACACGGAGAAACTGACAGGCTCGCGCATACGGCCAACAGGCATTTCTTAGCCACCCTGTTAGTGGCTGCTTCCGAAAAGAACCCCATCACCCAAACGTTTCATAGATATGGTCAGGTTGTGCTACGATGCCTGGCCAAGGGGAAGCTTGTCATTTTTCCGCATAAATACCGCTAGCATTGATCCGGGGGCCCCATGAAACCATTTCATTTATCCAAATCATATGGAGCAGGCCGGCTCGGTCTGCTTTTGTTGAGCCTGGTTATTCTGCGTGGCAATTCCGCTAAGTAAAGAGGGATTTGAGGATGATATTATCATTAAAGTCGTCAAGCATCTCCAAGAGGCACTCTTGGGTAAATCAAAGGGGAAAAATGAAGATAATGAATCTGACCAACTGAAGCAACTTGAAACTGATAGCGAAGAGCCAACAAACAGATTCGGTATTTTAGAACGAAAAGAAGTTAATGTTTTTGGTAAACCCTAAATTGATCACTTGTTAAGTGTAGCGCGCAAATTATGCAATGCTTGTAAGGATGCGGAGAAACCCGATAGGGAGCTTGAAAAATTCTTCGGTAAAAAGGATAAAAACTGGAAGAAAAGTGATGAACGTGAAGCTTTGTTGAGGGCGGCTATTGGTTGTGGACTAGATGCCGCTATGCGGGCGGCCTTTGGCGACGGGGCCCCGCAGCCCTTTGCCTTGATCCCCAACGGGCGGCGCGGCGAGTCCACTGTTTTGGGCTACAGCTCCGCGCCCAAGGAATATCTTTTGGAGCAGCGCCAATCCCTGGCCACCCCGGTGTTGGAGGCGGCCTTTTCCTACGGCGGGATACTGGGCAAAGAGATGCCCCAAGCCTGGCGGGCGGGGCGCAGCTTCGGCTTTGAGGTGCGCTTTTGCCCCGTAGCCAGGCTCACCACAATCAAAAACGGCAAACGCAGGGCCCGGGAAAGGGATGTGTTTCTGGCGGCCTGCGACCTGCAATCAAAAGGCGGTCCCCCATTGAACCGGGAGCCGGTGTATCTCGACTGGCTGAAAACCAGACTATCCCGCGAGGGAGCCGCCAGGGTCCTGGATGCCCGCATGGTCAGCTTTCATCTGGTCAAACCGGTGCGGCGCGGGCAGCATCCGGGCAAGGCCGCATACCTGGGGCACAAGGCCTGCGGCCCGATGTACTGGTCCGGGCAGGCTGAAGGTGGAGGCTTCGGAAGGTTTCGCCAGCCTGGTGGCCCGGGGCATGTATTACCGGCGCATGGGAGAGCGCCGCGTCTCCCCCGCCTGTGCGGGGATGGTCCCCTTCTAGTCTTTGTCATGGTTGGCTTTTTTGCATGCGAAATGGTCCTTCAGTTTCCCCTAGACAATACAGACTGTATATGCTCTAATTTGCCCGCTATTGCACGTGGTTGAATGAAAAGCACTAAATTTGGGCAAAAACGAGCAAATACAACAAATGATTCCAGAGCAAAGACGCCGGATGTTCGTTGACATGATCCGCCGCCAGGAAGCGGTTTCGGTAACTGAACTTGCCCGATTAACCGGTAGTTCGCACTCCACTGTCAGGCGGGACCTGGCAAAACTTGACAGCTCCGGCTCCATTCAACGGGCTCACGGAGGCGCCGCCACCCCGCTGGCCCGAAGGAGCACCTTTGGGCCGGGCAGTAAATCCGCCTCCCTTATGGCCATGTCTAAAAGGAGGCCATTGTCCGTAACGCCGCTGATATCCAGCAGGATGAACAAAGCGTTATCTTTGATTCCAGTTCTACGGTGTACCAGGTGGCCA
Organism: Desulfarculaceae bacterium; assembly: GCA_963675675.1. Classification (GTDB taxonomy): domain Bacteria; phylum Desulfobacterota; class Desulfarculia; order Desulfarculales; family Desulfarculaceae; genus Dethiosulfatarculus. The sequence continues at coordinate 2,033,364 of OY776512.1, read as the reverse complement.
GGCAGGTTATACTGAACAGGCTGCCGGTCACAGCGATTACCAATGACCTGGAGATATCCAAACTTTTCATGGAGTATAAAGAAGCTGATCGGATCAACCTGGGAGGGGGGCTACGCAAGGGCGCCCACACCCTTTTGGGCGGTCCTTGGCTGAGTTTTTTAAAGACGCTGCACACGGATATCTGTTTTTGGGGCATTAAAGGCATCGCCCATGAACACTTGAGAGACAGCTCGCTGGAGGTATCCGACATGAAAAGGTGTATACTGGGTGGTGCGGGGATAAAGATCCTGCTGGCTGACTCCATCAAGTTCGGCGATCAGGGATTCAGAGATGCTTGCAGTTAAAACCAGATCGATTTGAGTGTCACGCATGACGCCATTGATCCGTATAATATTGAAGAGTTCGAGAGGCAAGGGGTCATGGCCAGGTTGGCGAAGACCAACTGACCATTAGCCTTGTGTGACGACATTAGCAGGGTGTTGAAAAGACAATAATTTGGTTTGAAGACAAGGCGGATGCATTTTCAAAGCGCGATATATAAAAATATACAATGATAAATGAGCATTTGGAAAAAGCAGCCAACGCGGTATTTGGGCTAAAAAAGGAGTTTTTTGGGCGCCCTGCTAGATCTGCAAATAAATAATATGGAGGTTCTGTAATGAGTAAAGTTGGTAAATTGTTTATTCTGATGGTAGTGGTGGCCTGCGCCATGCTTATGTTGGCTGGAGCCGCATCGGCTGCAAAAATCATGAAGATGGGCACCTCAACCCAGCCCGACCACATCTACAACAAGGGTCTGGAGCGTTTTGAGAAGCTGGTCGAAGAGGGCACCAAAGGCTCCATCGACGTACAGATTTTCCCGGCCAACCAGCTGGGTGCCGAACGCGAGCTGGTGGAAGGCATGCAGCTGGGCACCGTGCAGGGCACCATGACCTCCACCGGTCCCATGGGCAACTTCCTGCCCGACATCAAGCTGTTCAACCTGCCTTTCCTGTTCAAGGACCGCAAGGCCGCCTACAAGGTGCTGGACGGCCCGGTGGGCACCAAGATCGCCGACAAGCTTCTCAAAGTGGGCATCCGTTCACTGGGTTGGTCCGAGAACGGCTTCCGCAACATCACCAACTCCCGCAATGCCGTCGAAAAGCCCGAAGACGTCAAGGGCCTGAAGATACGCGTGATGGAAGACGACCTGTTCATCATCTCCATGAAAGCCCTGGGCGCCTCTCCCTTGCCCATGGCATTCAGCGAGCTGTACACCGCTTTGGAGCAGAAGACCGTGGACGCCCAGGAAAACCCCCTGGCCGTTATCTACTCCTCCCGCTTCTTTGAGGTGCAGAAGTATCTGGCCATGACCGGCCACTTCTACTCCCCGGCCATGCTGCTGGTGGCCGAGTCCTTCTTCGGCAGCCTGAGCGACGCCGAGAAAAAGGTCGTGCTGGAAGCTGGTAAAAAGGCTTGCGCCTATGAGCGCGAACTCTCCTTGAAGGCCGACCAGGAGCTGGAAGCCGCTTGCAAGAAAGAGGGCATGGTCATCACTCATCCCGACAAGGCCCCATTCCAGAAGCAGGTGGCCGGCGTCTACAACAATCCCAAGGTCTTGAAGGCCATCGGCGGCGGCGACGCCAAAGCGGGTGAGGCCCTTATCAAGTCTGCTCTGGAAGCCGCTAAATAAACAAACCGTCATCTGATTGAAATGCCGGGGAAGCCCACTTTGCGGCTTCCCCGGCAAATCTCGTTTACCGCATGCTTTTTTAAAAAAATACCGGCTGTTTTGACCTCGCTCAGGCACCGGCTGGGAGACACCAATGAACAGGCTGGCAAATATATATGACCGCCTATTGAATCTGGTTCTGTTTTTATTGATGACCGCCATGGTGGTGGTCATTTCAGCCCAGGTTTGGTACCGCTTTATCCTTAATGATCCTCTTTCATGGTCTGAAGAACTGGGCCGCTACATGTTTGTCTGGATATCCTTCATTGGCGCTGCCGTTGGCATCCGCTATCGGGTGCATCTGGGCATCGACCTCCTGGAAAAAATGGTGTCGGCCCATGCCTACCGCTATCTCGCGGTAGGGGTTAACCTGATCATCCAAATTTTTTTGAGCATGGTGGTTTACCAGGGCTACGATATTCTGAGCGTAGTCAAATTCCAAACATCCGCCTCCATGGGCATTTCCATGACCTATCCCTACGCGGCTGTTCCGGTTGGCGCCTTATTGATGCTGATCAATTCTATTCGTCTGAGTTGGATTATCCTGAATGAACCCGTGAAAGAAACAGAGGCTGTATCATGACCTCTATACTATTTATATCTTTGGTGATTTGTTTCGGGCTCGGAATGCCCATCGCGCTTTCCATCGGCGTGGCCTCGGTGGCCACCCTGCAGTTCGGATCTGAACTTCCCCTGAGACTGGTGGCCCAGCGGCTGTTCGCGGGCACAGATTCCTTTGCCTTGATGGCGATTCCTTTTTTCATGCTGGCCGGCGCCCTGATGGAGACCGGCGGCATCTCCCGCCGTCTGGTGGACTTTGCCCACTCCCTGGTGGGGTTTGTCTATGGCGGCCTGGGCATGGTGGCCGTGGTCGCGGCCATGTTCTTCGCGGGTATCTCCGGCGCGGCGGCCGCGGATACAGCGGCAGTGGGCGCGGTGTCAATCCCGGCCATGATCCGCAAGGGCTATGAAAAGGGCTTTGCCGCCGCCATCCAATCGGCGGGCGGCACCATCGGCGTGATCATCCCGCCGTCCATTCCCATGATCATTTTCGGCGTTGTGGGCGGCGTGTCCATAGGAAAGATGTTCCTGGGCGGCTTCGTGCCAGGAGCGGTGATAGGCGGAGCCCTGATGGGTCTGAGCTACTTTTTGGCCAAGAAAAAAGGCTACACCAAAGAGCCCTTTATGGGCTTCAAGGAGATCTTCCGCACCCTGGGGTCTGCTATCTGGGCCCTGATCATGCCGATTATCATCCTGGGCGGCATTCTGGGCGGCATCTTCACCCCCACCGAGGCCGCAGTGGTGGCGGTGGTTTACGGCCTTTTGGTGGGCTTGTTCGTTTACCGCGAACTCAAAATCAAGGACCTGCCGCGCATATTCGCCAAGGCGGCGGTTTCCACCTCCACCGTGATGCTGCTTATCGCCACCGCGAATATATTCGGCTGGATTCTCACCGCCGAGAGGGTGCCCCAGAATGTGGCCGCATACCTGGTGACCCTGACCGATTCTCCCTGGGTTCTCTACACCCTGATCCTGATCTGCCTGCTCATCGTGGGCACTTTTATGGAAACCTCGGCCTCACTGATCATTCTCACCCCGGTGTTTTTACCGGTTGTGCAGAAGTTCGGCATTGACCCGGTGCATTTCGGCGTGGTGATGGTGACGGCCCTGGCTATAGGCATGCTTACGCCGCCCTTGGGCATCTGTTTGTTCATATCCTGCAACATAGCCGAAATTCAGCTTTCGGAGATCGTTAAATACGTGCTGCCGTTTTTGATCGTGATGATCGCCTGCCTTTTGTTGATCACTTATGTGCCGGATATCGTAATGTTCATACCTAACACCTTCATTGAATAATGAGGAGTTAAACAGCGCTGGTCAAAATATACCCTTTGACAACGGCGCCTTGAAGCCTTGAGATAAACGATGCCGACCTCGCCGGGGTGCCGGGCCCCAAATCCAGCCAGCCCATCGCCGATCCGGACTCGGCGATCGCGGCTGGGCTGAACTGGCCCGCGTATTTCACAAAGGTTGGGCGTCCGGCCGCGCCAGCGGTCCGTGTGCTGCGTTGCCGGCTGGGTTCGCGCCTCGATGCAGCTTAGGCTACACCTGCGGCGCTCGCTTGCCGGACGCCTTGCCTCCGGCCCGCAGGCTGCGCCGGGTCTGGCTATAAATTGGCCTTAAAGAAATGACGGGATTTTTTACAGATAGGCTCCATAAGCGCCTCAAGGCGGCCGCCAGGCCAATCGGTGCGCTGCCGGGATTGCACACACTTGATACATGCCAAGGTGGGGGACCAGCGCAATGGCCTTGGCTCCCGCGGGGGGGAGCCATATGAGTCAAAAGAGTTTGAGCGCTGGCGTCAGTCTTCATACTCCAGTCCATCAAGCGAAAACAGGCCCTCTGTGGATAAATACCGCTCACCACTATCGTAGAAAAAGCAAATTATAGTCTTATCCAGGTATTCTTCCGAATAGCATAATTGAGAAGCAACCCAGGCGCTGGCTCCAGACGAAGGTCCGATTAAAAGCCCTTCCCTTTGAGCGACCCGCCTCACCCAATTGTAGGCTTGCTGGTCTGGAACCTGAACAATCCTGTCCAATCTGTTCACAGCCCTTTTGAAGTTATCAGTAATAAATCCCGGTCCGATTCCGATGATCTTGTGTTTTCCTTGTTCTCCCCCGCTATATACCGGACTGGATTCCGGTTCAAAGCCAATTATCTCTATGTTTGGGTTTTTGCCTTTTATAAATCTGGAAATACCGTCAAATGTTCCGCAGGTGCCCAGCCCGATAATCACGGCGTCGATATCCCCCCCGGTCTGTTCCCATATCTCAGGACCCGTGGAAAGTTCATGAGCCAGGCCATTGTCCCCGTTGCCGTGCTGGTTCAGCAGGAAGGTTTTTTGCGGACTGTTTTCATGATATGCAACAGCCCTCAGCTTCGCTCCCCTGGTGTGTTCAATACCGGGCGTGACTACAACCTCCGCACCATAGGCGCAGATTATCTTGCGCCTTTCCACGCTGCAAAGATCACTCATGTAGATCCGGACCTTGAATCCGATTACCGCCCCGTACTGTGCCAGGGCAATTGCGGTATTGCCGCTGCTGGCCTCTATGACCGTGGTGTCGTGGTCAATCTCACCTCTTTTGATCGCTTCTGAGACCATGCTTTTTACAGCGCGGTCCTTTATCGAAGTAGGGTTCAAGCATTCCAGTTTGGCCAGAACCCTGGCCTTGGGTGCGTCATATAACCGATTGAGGTGAAACAGTGGCGTATTCCCAATCAGATCATCTAGCTTGTCTGCAATTCGCATTTTGATTCTCCAACTTTGAAGCTGCCAGCGAAGGGCATCAGTTTCAAGGGCACGGTGATTTCCAAGAGATTTTCCATAGGTTCACTGCGATATATCAACCCGTCCATCAAGTTTTGATTTGCTTCGAAGCTTGGGCCCAATAGGCCCACCGCTTAGGTTGAGGCAGTTAATTTATATCATATTTGGTATGTATAATAATATTGTTTTATTTTGAGAAAAACAATTATTTGTATATATGTAATTATACATAAATTAAATAACTAATTAAAAATTATGACTAAAATATATTTAGAAATTATCTTGAAACAAAATATAATATATGTTTAAATATTATTTATTGTGTGGCCGGACATGTTGACTGACGCTATGCTGGATCAATGTAATTGCGAAGTTGTTTGGTGGGAATTTTTAAAACGTAACCAGAGCCAATTTAACCAGTCGAAGCAGGAGATATGGAATGAAAATTGTACTGATTCTATCGGACTCGTTCAGATACGATCACATTGGGGCCATGGGATTGCAGAAGGTTGATACGCCTGAACTGGACGCGCTAATGACGGACTCGGTTTGCTTTGACAACTGCTATGCAGGAAGCTTTCCCACCGTGCCCCAGCGCTACGATATGCTGACCGGCAAACTGGGGTTCCCTTTCCGCGGATGGCAACCCTTGACGCCGGAAGACATTACAATTTCGGAAATACTCCTGGATCATGGTTACTATACCCAGTTGATTACCGATACCAACGAAATCCTGCGTCATGAACAGAACTATAACCGCGGCTATATAGGACATCATCTTGAGCGCGGTCAAGAGCGTGATATCTATTTCACCAAGGCTAACCAGCCCCTGCCGTATACAATTCCAGAAGCAAAGGCCCGCCACAGTTTCTATTTCGGCGACCATACTCAGGCAGACCTGACCGCATGGGTGAATAACCACTGGCTGTGGGAAGAAGACCGTTTCCCGCCCCGGCTGGCCAAACTGGCCAGCAAATGGATTGAGTTCAACTACAAGGCGGATGGATTTTTGCTCCATCTGGATTTCTTTGATCCCCACGAGCCCTGGGACCCGCCGGAGTACCTTGTGGAGAAATACGACCCCGGCTATGAAGGCATAGACATGACCATGCCCAATTATGGCCCCGCCGATGTCTTCACCGAGGCGGAACTGCATAATATGCATGCCAGATACAAGGGCGAAATCGAACTGGTTTCAAAGGGCGTAGGCCAGGTGTTGCGCAAGATGAAGGACGTGGGCATCTATGACGAAAGCATGATCATCTTCACGGCTGATCACGGCATCCTTTTTGGAGAGCACAACCGCACCGGCAAGCTGAACATCTCCAAGATCGACCAAAGGGGCCCCTGGCCGCTATACGATCCTGTGATAAAGGTGCCGCTTTTGGTAAAGATGCCCGGGCAGGAAGCTAAGGGGAGCCGGGTTGCTGAGATGGTGCAACATATCGACCTGTTGCCCACCATCTTGGAGCTTGCCCAAATCGATCCCACCCAGCCGCTTCCGGGCAAGGCGCCTTTGCCCTTCAGGGAGATCGCCCAAGAATTGAAAGGCGTTATGCGGGGGCGTGATAAAGGGCTCAATCCCCTTGATGGCAAATCCCTGCTTCCGCTAGTGCGCGGGGAAGGGGACTGGAACAGGGAATATGTGTTCTCCACCCAGAGGCTGGGTTTCCTCAATGACAACTTCTCTTTTTCCCTGATACCCGAAAAAGACACAACCATGTTCTGGATTACTGTCACCGGCAAGGGGTATTCTCTGCTGATCGGTGGACGAGAAGAGGAACCGCCCGAGCTTTATGACCTGGCCGACGATCCGGGCCAGGAGAAGGACATATTCCAAGAGAAAAGAGAACAAGCCGCTGAAATGGTGGATGCGCTGACCGGTTATCTTGAATCGGTAAACGCCGACAGTGCCGCCATTAATGCATTGAAGACTAAAATGACCACTTTTTGATTAGTGGGTTTCATTAACCACAAACGGTAGGAGTAGTTGCTATGAAACAGCTTAAGATTCTGATTGTTGCGTTGGCTCTGGTCGCGTTGTTTTCCACGTTCGCATTGGCCGGACAAACCTTGGATGCAGTAAAAAAGAATGGTTATATAACGGTAGGCGTCAGTGAGGGGCTTGCCGGTTTCGCCATGCCTGATAAAAAAGGCATCTGGCATGGTTTGGACGTGGATACCGCGCGGGCAGTATCTTGTGCGGTTTTTGGCGCGCCGGACAAGGTAAAGTTTAAACCACTCACCTCCACTGCCCGCTTCACCGCCCTGCAGTCCGGTGAGATAGACCTTCTGTGCCGGAACGTCACCACCACCATAAGCCGTGACACCGCTTTGGGCCTCAATTTTGCCCATGTCAATTTCTACGATGGCCAGGGCTTCATGGTTCCCAAGGACCTGGGTGTAAAGAGCGCCAAGGAGTTGGACGGCGCCTCGGTTTGCGTGCTGCCCGGCTCCACCACCGAGCTGAATCTTGCCGATTACTTCAAAAAGAACAAGCTCAGCTACAAACCCGTTGTAATCCGCAACCAGGCAGCCTTGCAAGAGGCCTTCTATGGCGGACGCTGTGATTGCATTACTTCTGATTCCTCCCAGTTGGCGGCGATGAGGGTTGTGTCTCCCAATCCGGACAAGTATGAGATTCTGCCTGAGATCATCTCCAAGGAGCCCTTGGCCCCCGCGGTGCGCCATGGTGACGACCAGTGGTTCGACATTGTCAACTGGAGCGTGATTGTCCTGATCAACGCCGAGGAGTTGGGCATTACCTCCAAGAATGTGGATCAGATGCTCAAGAGTGAAATTCCGCAGATCAAGCGTTTTCTCAACGTGCCCGATGGTGTGGCCAAGTCACTGGGCCTGTCGCCGAAATTTGCCTACAACATCATCAAGAACGTAGGCAACTACGGCGAAGTGTTTGAGCGGAACGTGGGAGCCAATACACCGCTGAAGCTGAACAGGGACAATAACGCCCTTTGGACCAATGGCGGCCTCATGTATGGTCCTCCCATAAGATAGTTTGACCCAAACCGGACGCCTTGATGGGCGTCCGGTCTCATCAAACTAACTTTATAGTGCTCGGTATGCTTGCAATATAATACGAGAGTATGAATAACAATCTACTGAGCGGCACCGGATCTGGCACCGTCGGTTCAAGGCTGCAATCTGGGGATGTTAAGTTTGCGGGACCGTTTTTCAGGCAGACAAAATGGCACTCAAAAAGATCGAATACGATTCTGAAAAAACTCTATTCTGGTATGATCCGGCCAAACGCATGATCTTGTATCAAGCGGCGGCAGTTCTGCTGGTAGCCGCTCTTGGGTACATCGTCATAACCAACACACACGCAAACATGCAAAAGCAGTCGATAGTGACCGGGTTTAGTTTTTTGTTCGATCCGGCCAGTTTCGATATCAGCGAATCGTTAATATCATACTCATCGGCTGACAGCTATCTGCGGGCTTTCACGGTAGGCATCCTGAATACCCTCAAGGTAGCAGTGGTGGGTACTATCCTGGCCATCTCCCTTGGTGTAATCATGGGGATTGCACGGCTTTCCTCCAACTGGCTGGTGGCCAAACTGGCAGCCCTATACATAGAAGTGATGCAAAATATCCCCACCCTTTTGCAGCTCTTTTTCTGGTATGCGGTATTTTATCAAAACCTGCCTTCACCCCGTAAGGCGTTGACACCGCTGCCCGGCATGTTTTTGTGCAATCGGGGGCTCATGGTTCCCGTGCCTGAAACCCATTATGCCCATACTTACATGCTCATTGCATTGGTCATAGGCCTGGCCTTGGCCTGGGGGCTGAACCGCTGGGCGAAAAAACGCCAGGCAAAAACCGGTCAGACCTTTCCGGTCATGCCTGTGGGAATAGCCATCACCATGGGACTACCCTTTCTGGTCTGGTTGGTCTGCGGGAGTCCCCATGGCATAGATGTCCCGGTTCTTAAAGGCTTCAATTTTCGGGGGGGCGTGAACATCTCTCCGGAGTTCATAGCCCTGCTGCTGGGACTGGTGCTCTACACCGGTGCGTTTGTCGCGGAGATCGTGCGGGCCGGCATTGAGGCCACCAGCAAGGGACAGATCGAGGCGGCCAAGGCCCTGGGCTTCAGACGAGGGCGCATACTGCGTCTTATTGTGCTCCCCCAGGCCTTGCGCATTATCATTCCACCGCTTACCAGCCAGATGCTCAACCTGACCAAAAACAGCTCGCTGGCGGTGGGAATAGGCTACCCTGACTTTTTCGCCCTGGCCAATACCACCATCAACCAGACCGGTCAGGCGGTTGAAGGCGTGGCCATCATCATGGTGGTCTATCTGTTTTTCAGTCTTACCAGCTCCGTGTTCATGAACTGGTACAACAAGCGGTCACAATTGGTGGAACGATGAATACCCAGGGACCGACCCAAACAACTGAGCCCGCCATGAAAAGACCGCCGGTGTCCAGAATCGGCGCTCTGCGCTGGATAAAGCTCAACCTGTTCAATGGGGTTTTCAACTCCATCTTGACCATAGTGGTTCTTTTCGTCTTATGGAAGGCGGTTCCGCCCTTTCTGCAATGGGCGTTTATCGATAGCGTCTGGTTCACCGGGCCGGATGCCTGCAAGGTGAATGATGGGGCCTGCTGGTCCATCATCACCCAGAACATACGTTTTCTGCTGTTCGGGTTTTACCCTTACGAACTGCAGTGGCGCCCGGTTGGCGCTCTTGTCATCTTCATCGTGCTGCTTGCCTTTACCTGGAACCGCAACAACTGGAAAAAGCCCCTGGGCTATGCCTGGCTGCTTGGCGGCGCGGCGATCTGGGTTTTGATGAGCGGGGGCGTATTCGGTCTTAAGTTTGTGGAGATAGACAAATGGGGCGGATTGCCGCTGACTTTTTTCCTGGCTACCGGGTCCATTGTCGGGGCCTACCCCATCGGAGTTTTTTTGGCTCTGGGCCGCCGGTCCAAGATGCCGGTGATCAGAATATTGTGCACGATTTACATAGAGATGATCAGGGGGGTTCCGCTTATAACCCTGTTATTTATGTCCGCCATGATGTTTCCCCTGTTTGTGCCCGAAGGCATAACGGTTAATTCGGTTATCAGGGCCCAAGCAGCCTTGATCATGTTCACGGCGGCCTACATCGCCGAGGTGGTGCGTGGGGGCTTGCAGGGTATGGCCAAGGGGCAATATGAAGCTGCCGACGCCATGGGTTTGAATTACTATCAGACCATGCGCCTTATCATCCTGCCCCAGGCCCTGAAAATTGTAATACCTCCCACAGTCAGCATACTGGTGGTGGCGCTTAAGGACACCTCGCTGCTGGTGATCATCGCCCTTTATGATCTGTTGAAGACAACGGAGTCCGTATTGGCCAATCCATTGTGGATGGCCTACAGTACCGAGGCCTATATCTTTCTTTCCATAATATATTTTAGCGCGTGTTTTGCGATGACCGAATACAGCCGCAAACTTGAAAGGGAGCTCGGGGCCGGTGAAGCATAGCCTGGCGGGAAAGCAATAAAATATGACAAACAAGAACAAAGACAAGAACCCTGACGGCCCGATAATCGAGATAAAAGGCCTGAACAAGTGGTTCGGTGATTTCCATGTGCTGCGGAATATCGACCTTTCGGTAAACCGTCAGGAAAAAATTGTGATATGCGGACCTTCCGGATCGGGCAAATCAACCTTGATCCGCTGCATCAACCGCCTGGAAGAACATCAGCAAGGCAGCTTGACAGTTGACGGTATCCCTTTGACCAACAACCTTAAAAACATTGAAAAAATACGGGCTGAGGTCGGCATGGTTTTTCAGCAGTTCAACCTGTTTCCCCATATGACGGTGCTGGAGAACCTGACCCTGGCTCCAATATGGGTCCGCAAGACCCCGCGTAACGAAGCCGAAAAGATGGCCTTGTTCTACTTGGATAAGGTCCACATAGCCGAGCAGGCCAACAAGTACCCCGGGCAGCTCTCCGGCGGGCAGCAGCAGCGGGTGGCGATTGCCCGGAGCCTTTGCATGAAACCCATGGTGATGTTGTTTGACGAACCCACCAGCGCCCTGGACCCAGAGATGATCAAAGAGGTGCTGGATGTGATGATCGAGCTGGCCGAAGAAGGCATGACCATGCTGGTTGTGACGCACGAGATGGGTTTTGCCCGCAAGGTGGCCGACCAGGTTTTATTCATGGATGATGGTCAGATTGTAGAAGCCAACACGCCGGAGGAGTTTTTCGACAACCCCCGGAGTGATCGGACCAAACTGTTCTTGGAGCAGATTCTGCATTGATGCTCATCTAGTCCCGTTTAGCGAACCTCCCGGATCAAAAGGCAGGCCTTGGAATGATCCCGGACTGTGGATAATCCGAAAAAAATACTCCGGCCCCACCGGCTATGTTCACAAGGCCGCCATGCACGGCAGGCCGCACATAAGACAAAAGCGTGTTATGGGGAGACCAATAATGCAAAAAACCATGAAAGCCTTGGTGAAAGCTAAACCTGAGCCTGGTCTATGGCTGCAGGATGTGCCTGTTCCGGAAATCGGCATCAACGATGTGATGGTTAAGATCAGTAAGACTTCCATATGCGGCACGGACGTCCATATTTACAACTGGGATGACTGGGCCCAGAGCACCATACCGGTGCCCATGCATGTGGGACATGAGTTTGTGGGTATTGTAAGCGAGGTGGGAGACAACGTGGCCAATGTGAAACCCGGAGACCGGGTGTCCGGCGAGGGGCACGTGGTATGTGGCCGCTGCCGCAACTGCATGGCCGGAAGAAGGCACCTGTGCGCGCACACCAGGGGCATCGGGGTGAATATCCCCGGGGCCTTTGCCGAGTACCTGGCTTTGCCCGCGGCCAATGTTTGGCCTTGTGATCCCGGGATCTCCGACGATCTGATCTCTTGTTTCGATCCATTGGGCAATGCCACCCACACAGCTTTGACCTACGATCTGCTCGGCGAGGATGTTTTGATCACCGGCGCCGGGCCGATCGGGTGCATGGCGGCGGCAATAGCCCGGCACTCCGGCGCCCAGCATATCGTGGTTACCGATGTAAATCCCTACCGGCTGGATTTGGCCCGCAAAGTGGGGGCAACCCTGGCTCTTGACGTCAGGTCGGCCAGCATTGCCGATGCCCAGCGTGAACTGGGTATGAAAGAGGGCTTCGACGTGGGGCTGGAGATGTCCGGAAGCCCCGTGGCCCTGCAGAATATGCTGGCGAATATGTGCCATGGCGGCAAGGTGGCGCTGTTGGGGATATTACCTAAAAACACGGCAATTGATTGGGATCTGGTCGTGTTCAATGGATTGAATCTAAAGGGAATCTACGGGCGCGAGATGTTCGAAACCTGGTACAAGATGAGCATCATGATCAAATCCGGGCTTGATATATCGCCCTTGATCACCCACAGGTTTGGAATCGATGACTTTGAAGAAGGCTTCCGGGTCATGCGTTCGGGAAAGTCCGGCAAAGTGATCCTTAACTGGAATCTGAACTGACACCCGTCTGAATCGGGCCTAATGCAAAGGTGGTTGAATGTATGTACTCCAAAGATATTGATCAGACTCTTGGGGCTGAGCTGGAAGCCCTGGCCCGCGAAGGCCGCAACAAGGCACCGGAGCGAGTCATCGTAGAGTATAAACCTGCCCAAGGTGAAGCCGGTCCCCGATACTGTCTGCAAGGCTACGGGCGCGATTTCATCCGTATGAATTCCAACAGTTACCTGTCGCTGTCCAATCACCCCGCCTTGATAGAGGCGGCGGATCAAGCCTCGCGCAAGTTCGGGGTGGGGCCGGGCGCGGTGCGCTTTATTGACGGAACCTTTTCCCCTCATGTGGAGTTGGAGGCCAGGGTGGCCCGCTTTGTGGGCAAACCCGCGGCCAAGATATTCAACTCCGCCTATACCTCCAACTGCGGGCTGGCACTGGCTCTGTCCGGCAAGGGGACCTATTGGGTGGGCGATCAGCTCAATCACAACAGCATCATCCGGGCCATGCGCATATCCAATGTGCCCAGCGGCAATAAAAGGATTTATAAGCACAATGATATGGATGAATTGAAGCGGCATCTTGATGAGCTGCCTCCAGAAGCCGACCGGGTGGTGGTCATTTTTGACGGCATTTTCAGCATGCGTGGGGATTTTGCCCCCATAGACCGGATTGTGGAGATTACCGATTCATTCAAGGCCAAGTTCCAGGGCGGCATCATTACCGTGGTTGACGACTCCCACGGCATAGGCGCTTTTGGAAAGACCGGCCGGGGAACCATTGAACACTGCGCGGCCTCCCCGGATGTGATTGTAGGCACTTTCGGCAAGGCCTTTGGTGTGAATGGAGGCTTTGTGGCCGGGAGCGAGACCTTGGTTGAAGCGATTCGGCAAAAAGCCGACACCTATATTTACACCAATCCGCTCAGCCCGGCTGATTGCAGTGCGGCAATCAAGGCTCTTGACATCTGTGATGGCCCCGAAGGCGAGAACCTGCTGACGCATTTACAGGCCCGTATCGCGCAATTCCGGCAAGGATTGGCGGATTTGGGATATGAAACTATTCCCGGCCCCCATCCTGTGGTATCGGCGCTGATCCGCGACACCCAAAAGGCGCGCTCCTTAATGGAGCATATGTTCCAGCATGGAGTTCTGGTGGTTGCGCTCACTTTCCCGGTGGTTCCCAAAGGGGATGAGACCATACGCTTCCAGATCAATGCCGCCCACACGGAAAAAGATGTGGATGATGTTTTGAACATCCTGGCACGGTTTGAATATCAGGCATGATAGAAAATGACACAAAACCACCACCGGATAATCTGGTGGTGGTTTTGTTGTTGCCCAGCGAAACCGGCAGCCCGTATCGGGCGAACCAGCTTAACACCTCGGCTGACTCGATTTACGGCACACACTTGTTCCGAATTACCTTGCCGCCCTTTAGCACCAAACTCATATGATTAAGCACCTCAAGGTCATCAAAGGGGTTGCCTTTCACGGCAATGATATCAGCTTGGTAACCCGGTTCTATTTTGCCTATCTGATGATCTAAACCCAGGGCCTCCGCATTAAGTCCGGTGGCTGAAAAAAGAATGTCCCGGGTGTCCATCCCTTCTTTCTGCAACAGCAGCATATTCCCCAAGAGGCTCTCCATGCCATGGGGGTTACCAGGAGTGCCTGCATCGCTGCCTAACAGGATTTTCAGCCCTTTGTTGATGGCAAGCTTCAGGCTTTTGCGCCTGGGCTTCATCATTTGCTTGACCTTGCGGACCGAATCGGGAATACCCTGTTTGATTCCACGCTCATAAATTCTCTGGGCGGAAATAAAGGTTGGGGTGTAGTAGGCGCCTTTCGCGGCCATGAGATCCGCTCCCCGCTCATCCAGCAGAGTACCGTGTTCGATATTGAGCACCCCGGCGGTCACCGCGTTGATAATCCCCTGGGTGCCATGGGCATGGGCGGAGACCACCGTGCCCTTTTTCTCGGCCTCCTCAACCACGGCAGTCATTTCGGCGACCGTCAATTGGGGGGAACCCGGTTCTCCCCCCTTGGTCATCACCCCGCCGGTGGCCATGACCTTGAGCATATCCGCCCCATGCTTCAGCTGGAGGCGGGCTCCCTTGCGGGCTTCATCCGGTCCGTCGACTTCCAGTCCGAATTGGTGGCCATGACCGCCGGTCATGCAGAGGCAGCGGCCGGATACCACCATCCCGGGGCCTTTGACTGAGCCATCCCGGATCATGTCCCGCAGAACAATGTCAATTCCCCCGGGCGCTCCCAGATCCCGGACGGTGGTGATTCCTTCGCAAAGGGTTTTCTCAGCGGCCTTGGCCGCTGTTATAGCCACCCAGGTAAAATCCTTTTCCTTGGCATCAGCCGTGGCTGACAAGCATATATGAATATGGCTGTTGATTAATCCCGGCAAAACGAAACAGCCGTCAGCGTCGATCTTGACTGCTTCGGATGGTGCGTCAACCGGTTCGGTGCTGTCGACCACCTTGGTAATCAAATCATTTTCAACAACCAGCGTCTTGGCCGATGGCCTCTGTTCCCGGTCACCGCTCCAAACCATTGCATTTTCAATTATCACCATTTGATATTCACCTTTAAGCTGCCCAAAAGGCATGATTTTGTAGTCAATAATTCGAGTTTGCGTATTGATGGCAGGCCACCTGATGGCCTGGCTGTGCATCGATCAGCTGCGGTTTGCTTGAATTGCAGGCCGGCTTGGCCTCGGGACAGCGGTTGTAAAACAGGCAACCGCTTTCGGTGCCTTCCAGCTCACCCACATCTCCCTCTAAGATTTGCAGAGTCCCGGAACTTTTGGGCTCAGGGGGCAGAATTGAGGATAAGAGGCCTTTGGTATAAGGGTGGAGCGGATCGCTGAATATATTGTGACATAACGAAAACTCCACAATTTTGCCCATGTACATCACTGCCACCATATCGCTGATGTGCTCAACCACGGAAAGGTCATGGGAAACAAAAAGATAAGCCAAGCCAAAGCGCTCCTGCAAATCCATGAGCAGGTTGAGTATCTGAGCCCGGATGGATACATCCAGAGCGGACACCGGCTCATCAAGCACCAAAAGCCTTGGGTTGAGGCTCAATGCCCGGGCAATGCAGATGCGCTGCCGTTGCCCGCCTGAAAACTCGTGGGGGTAGCGGCGCAGATGATCCGGTTTCAGGCCGACTATCTCGACCAGTTCACGGACTCTCTCTTTCCGCTGTTGTTTGTCCAGATAACCATGGACCAGCATGGGCTCATTGATGATTTCCTCAATACGCATTCTGGGATTGAGCGAACCGTACGGGTCCTGGAAAACCGATTGCACATCCCGGCAATAAAGAAGCTGGTCCTTTCCCTTGAATGACTTGATTTCACGTCCATCGAACCTGATCTCACCGCCCGTGACCCCATGCAGCCTGAGAATGCAGCGGCCAATAGTTGATTTGCCGCAGCCCGATTCCCCTACCAGACCCAGGGTCTGGCCCGGGGCGAGTGTAAAGCTTACATCGTCAACCGCCTTGATCTGCTTGCCCCGGTCAATTACAAAATATTTTTTGACTGATTCAACTTCCAGAAGGACTCCGCCGCTCATGCCAGCTCCCTCCAGTTCCAACATGCCACCTGATGTCCCGGCCCAATCTCTTCAGCCTGGGGAAAACTTTGACGGCATGCATCCAAGGCATACTCGCAACGGGGCGCAAAAGGACAGCCGTCATCCAGGCTCAACAAGTCCGGCGGCTGCCCCTTTATGGTGGGCAAACGGGTTTGCTTCACCCCAAGCCTGGGAAGGGATTGAATAAGCCCCCGGGTGTATGGGTGCCGGTGGTCGCTGAAAAGGGTCTCCACGTCGGCCTTTTCGAACATCTTGCCAGCGTACATAACCAGCACCTGGTCACAGAAATTGGCCACCACTCCCAGATCATGGGTGATCAGGATTATTGACATCGCATAATCCCTGCGGATTTCTTCCATCAAGCGCAAGACCTGTGCCTGAATGGTCACATCCAATGCCGTGGTGGGTTCATCTGCGATGAGAACTTCGGGTTGATTGGTAAGCCCCATGGAGATCATGACCCGCTGACGCATGCCTCCGGAAAATTGGTGGGGATAAAGATTGCAGCGGCGCTTTGCTTCTTTGATATGCACCCTGTTCAGCATCTCAACTATTATTTTGCTCACTTTAGAGGGGGGCATTTTCTTGCGCCCGGCTATAGCCTCGGCCATCTGGTTACGGATAGTGAAGACCGGGTTAAGGGAACTCATGGGGTTTTGGGAAATCATGAACAGGTGTTTTCCGCGGTATTGCCTCATGGCTTTTTGGCTTTTCAGCACCAGGTTCTCACCCCGGTACCAGATTTCACCATCAACTATCCTGCCCGCAGGCTCTGGCAAGAGGCGCAGAATCGATAGAGAGGTGACGCTTTTGCCGCTTCCCGATTCACCGACGATGCCCAGCACTTTTCCTTTTTCCAGGCTGAAACTGATTCCATCAACCGCTCTCACCACCCCTTGAGTAGTAAAAAACTGGGTTTTTAGGTTTTTTACCTCCAGAATGACTTCCGGCATGAACTGATTCTCCTATTTGCCAGCGGTGCGCAGCTTTGGATCAAGACAATCCCTGATCCAGTCACCCAAAAGATTGGTCCCCAACACCACCATCATTATTGCCAAGCCCGGGAATGTGGCCAGCCACCAGGCATACGTAATGTATTGCCGGCCATCGGCCAACATGCTTCCCCAAGACGGCGTGGGCGGCTGAACTCCCAAGCCCAGGAAACTTAAGGCTGATTCAAAGATAATAACCCTGCCCAACATCAAAGTGCCGATTACAATAAGGGAGTTGATAGTGCCCGGGAATATGTGCTTGATGAGTATGCGTAAAGTGCTGCATCCCGCCACCTTGGCAAGATCCACGAATTCGTTTTCCTTGATGCTCAGCACCTGCGCCCTGACCACCCTGGCGTAGTCCACCCAGGTGGTGACTGCGATAACCAATATGATATTGCTGAGACTCGGACCAACCGCGCCGATAATGGCCAGCGCCAGCAAGATGGTCGGCATGGACAATTGGATATCAACAATCCTCATGATCACCGAATCGACCAAACCGCCAAAGTAACCGGAGATCAAGCCCAGCATGGCGCCTATCATCCCTGAAAGGATTACGGCCACAAATCCGACCATGAGTGAGATCCGGGCGCCATAAATAAGACGGGCCAGGATATCCCGCCCCAGTTCATCGGTTCCCATCAGATGTCCGGTTGATTCCTGCCCCCAAGCCGAGGGGGGTTGCAGAGCATGAATGATATCTTGTTCCGCGGGATCAAAAGGTGCGACTACGCCGGCAAATATCGCCGTAAACAAAAACAACGCTATTACCGTAACGCCTATGAGGGGAGCCCGCCGTAGGTTGTGCCTAAGTTCCTTTGAAGTCATGCTGCTTAAGCTCCCTGTTATTTATATGTGATTCTCGGATCAATGGCTGTGTAGAGGATGTCGACCAGCAGATTGATCAAGACGAAAATCAAGGATGTCAGGAAAACTGCCGCCTGCACCACTGGATAGTCCCGGCTGTAGATGGCCTGCACCGCCAGACGTCCCACGCCCGGCCAGCTGAAAATAGTCTCGACTATCACCGTACCGGCCAACATGCGCCCAAATTGCAGTGATGTCATTGTGATAACCGGGATGGAGGCATTCTTAAAGGCGTGCTTGAGCACTACAACATGCTCGGCCAAGCCCTTGATCCGGGCCGTGCGCACATAATCGCTGTCCAAAACATCAAGCATGGCCGAACGGGTGAAACGGGCAATGGCGGCTGTGGCGAACATGCCCAGGGTCACCACGGGTAGGATCATTGAGCTAAATCCTGATCCGGTGGTGGAAGGCAACCAGTTCAAATTGACCGCGAAAAGCAAAATCAACATCAGACCGGCCCAGTAAACCGGCATGGATTGTCCTATCAGCGCTATGAACATGCCTATGCGGTCATAAATGGTGCCAGGACGGATAGCGGAAAAAATCCCTATGGGTATGGCTATCAGGATCGAAAGAGCCATGGCCATGGTGGTTAGCTTGAGAGTGGCCGGAAATGCATTCAAAATCATGGACAGCGCCGGGGTTTGATGACGGAATGATTGGCCAAAATCACCCTGGCACATGCGGAGAATGTAATCACCAAACTGGACCAGCAAAGGACGGTCAAGCCCCAGTTGATGGCTCAAAAGCAGCCTGTCTGCCTCAGTTGCTTCTTGGGGCAAGAGCAGATCCGTGGGGTCTCCGGTCAAGTGAGTAATGATGAATACGATAGCGCCAATACCAATGATCACTATCAACGATTGGCAGATACGTTTGAAAAGATACCGCCGCATGGCAAATACAATCCCGGTGAATTAATATCCGGCCATGATTGCAGGGACCATGGCCGGATATTCAACTTAGGCTTACTGGTTGATGGTCAACTGGTCCAAACGAATGGTTTCGGTGCCATCGGGCACCACAAAGTTGCCCACCCGTTTGCGGATTCCATAGGTGTTTCCTTGTTCGTAAAGGAATATCCAAGGAGCATCTTCCTGGATCATTTTTTGGGCTTTGCTGTACAGGGCGGCGCGTTTTTGCGTGTCCATCTCTTGAAGGGCAGAATCTACCAGTTTAACCAATCCCGGATTTTTATAGTTGGAGTGAGTGCATTTCATGCAGAACAGAGAACTCAAGGCGCTGGAGCCGTCATAGGTGCCGTTGCCCCAGCCCAACAGATACAGAGGGGCCTGGGTGTGGGAGCGGCGTTTCTTCACGTATTGGCCCCATTCCAAAACATTGAGCTTCACTTTTACTCCAACTTTGCCCAACATGCCGGTGATGGCTTCGGCAACCTGCTTATCCATCAAGTATCTTCCGCTGCCGGTGTCGAACTCGGTGCTAAAGCCATTGGGGTAGCCGGCTTCGGCTAACAGCTGCTTGGCTTTTTCCGGATTGTAGGGATATGGTTTGAGGCTGGCATCATGTCCAAAGGCCGCGGGAACCACCGGTCCGCCCAGCACCCGGCCACTGCCCATGAGAATGTGTTTTACAATGCTTTCTTTGTCAATGGCATAGTTGAGAGCCTGCCTCACCTTTTTTTTCAGAAGCGGGCCGCCGCCTTGTCCTTCCAATAGACTCATGCCTATGAAGATTACCCTGCCGCTGGGGCCAGAAACGATTTTAATATCTTTTCTGGATTTTAGTTGGGGCACCATGAATGGAGGAATATTGGTGGCCACATCGACCTCACCGGTTTGCAACGCGGCTATCCGGGCGCCGTTTTCAGGGATTACCTTAAAGATAAGCGTTTTAACCGTGGCGGGTTTTCCCCAGTAGCCGGTGAAGGCTTCCAGTTCTATGTAGTCGCTCTGCACCCATTTGACGAAGCGATAGCGTCCCGATCCGATGGGGTTTTTGGCAAAATACTGGTCACCGTGTTTTTTAATATAATCTTCAGGCACCAAATAGCCATAAGTCGCAATGTTGCCCATTAAAGTAAAGTCGGGCTTTTGGGTGATCACCTGAATAGTTTCATCGTCAACAATCTTAACATCACTGATGGTTTTAACCATCGCTCTCATGGGGTATTTGGTGGCCGGGGCGCGCATGCGGTCAAGGCTGAATTTAACATCGCTGGCCGTCAGTGCCTCGCCGTTGTGGAACTTGACTCCCTTGCGAATTTTGAATTCGAGCACTGTTGGTGAAACGTACTTCCATGAAGTCGCTATGCCCGGCACCAGTTTGCCGTCTGGAGTGCGCTGCATCAAGGTGTCATACATGGTTTGACTAGTGTTGACAAACATGTTGGAGCCGCCCTTATGGGCATCGATTGCGCGTTGCTCCGCACCCTGAGCTATGATTATCTTTCCAGACGCGGCAACTGCGCTGCCCGGCAATGCAATGAAAGCACAAAGCACGATCACTAAACTAGTCACCGTTAGTCCCAGTTTCATTATTACCTCCCTTTTCTTGTTGGCATCATATGAAATTTTGACCAGGTATTTTGAACTCGCTATACACAAATGAAGAAACCACACTACAGTTGTCTATAAGCAGCATGCGCTGTGTCTAGATTTTTTGGTTTCATAAGACACAGTTTGTCTATCAATATGTAATCATATACCATATATTTAATCAAGTTTTAATAAAAATTTATATTAGACATGATTACAAATAGTTATACAGATAATGTATAATATGTTAATTTTTAAACACGAACTGTATTGACATTTAGCTATTATTATTATACATTGACGCCGATGGATTATTCACATGAAACCTTTAATGCAAGAGCGCACCAAATATGGCAGCAAAGAAAACCGCACAACCGCTTAGGACAATAGACGAAGTTGAAAGAATCAGAAGGCTAATCGATAATGATATCAGGAATTTGTTGATTTTCGACTTTGTTACCCAGACGGGGCTGCCAGCACGGCACTGGCTCGGGCTCAAGGTAAAAGATATCGCAAATTTAGAACCCGGGGACCGCTTGCCGATCAAAGGCAAGATCAAAGCCGTTGACTATAACTTAAAGGTTACAGATACGCTCCATGGCACGATTGCGGAATTGATCCGGAAAAGAAACCCCAAGGTCAAGGAATATATTTTCCAATCTCGGAAAAAATCCGTTCCACTGGCTATTTCCAGCGTATCCCGCCTGGTGAAAAGTTGGCTCAAGAAAGCCGGTTATTCGGGGCTTGACGGGTTGCTTACATTACGCAAGACCTATGAACTGCATTTTCGGCCAGAGCATATGAAAGAAGAACCTAGCGAAGAAAAACCCTACACAAAACCTGTCAGAGCCATCAAATATCCCACGCGCCAGGAAATAATATGCCGTGAACTTGAGAAACAAATAGTTATGGGGATACTGAAACCAGCACAAAAACTCATCTTGGATAAAATTGCCAAGCAGATGGGAGTAAGTACAATACCAGTCCGGGAGGCGTTGAGTAATCTTGAAGCACGTGGATTTATCACCAAAAAACCAAATGGCAGCAGCGTTGTGCGGGAGTTGTCTCAAAAAAACCTGATCGAGATTTTAAATTTACGCACCATGCTGGAGTGCATGGCGGCCCGCAACGCAGCGGTAAACCGCCCTGACAGCGTGGTGGACTCTTTGATGGAAATTCATAAGAAACATGCCCAATTCAGGGACCTCGGAGACTCTGATGCCCTGCTATTGGAAAACAAAAACTTTCATTTTGCGATATATCGCGCCGCCCATATGCCAATGCTGCTTGATATCATTACATTGCTGTGGGATAGAACCAGCCCATACCATTATATATTTCATCGCCAAACTGAGTTCAAGAATCCACTAAAGGGCAATTTTCATCACGGAAAAATCTTGGCCGGAATGCGAGATAAAGATCCCAATAAGGTTAGCAGATGGCTGAAAAGGGATTTGGAAGTGTCTGCAAAATTTTTACAGGAATTGTTTAAATATTATCAAACAAAAGAGTGATGGCATTTAATTATAATGCAATATCTTGAGGCATTGGTATTACAATTTAAAAAGATATCACTGATCTGATCCCTTTTTATAAATTTTTTTTACGAGTTTATACGGCCACATCCCAGGGGGGCGGCAGGGTGGCATGACCTGCCCTCAGAAGTGACCCCACTGACCCTCACCTATTAAATGAAAATATTCATATAAGTCCTATCCACCACTGATCATCATGTAAACCACCCATTGTGGAGGTTAGACATGAAAAAAATCATTGTGATGGTAGTAAGTTGTGTTCTTCTATCAATCTCACCCTCTCCGGCCGCCCAATTGTCCATACTCACCTAAAATCCGCCACCGCTCAATTTTGTGAAGGACGGGAAATTGATCGGGCCGTCAGTGGATATTGTGCGGGAAATTCAACGCCGCATAGGATCGACCGAGGAAATCAAAGTGCTGCCGTGGGTTAGGGCTTATAAGCTGGCCTTGGAGGAAGAAAACGTGGTGTTGTTCAGCACCACCTATTCAAAGATACGCCTGAATAAATTCAACTAAAGTGACATGAACGCTACAAACTGCCGGTGATGGTTGAAAGGCGGCGATTGCCACATAAACCTGGATCAACAAACATTAATTACAACTAGACTATACATTCAAATCAATCAGTCTCAAATACTCGCACGGCACCAGGCAGGCCAACCGGACCCGGGTGGCACGCGCGGTTTATGCCGATGGTCAGCTCGGTAACCTGAAAGTAATTTTTCAGACCGACCTGACCAAATCTGGCACTCAGCATTTCGGTTCCCGCCTGTGCTTGCTGCCCGATGGCAGCCTTTTGGTCAGCATCGGTGATGGAGGCAATCCCCCCACTCGGCTGAATGGCCGCCTTATCCACGAGAATGCTCAGGACACTTCCAATCAATTGGGATCCCTAGTGCGCATTAATGATGACGGGTCCATACCGGAGGACAGCCCGCTTAAGGGTCCGCAGGGCAAGCCCCTGGACATTTTCAGTTTCGGCCATCGCGATATCCCGGGACTGGCCTATGACCCCATACGCAAAAAGATATGGGCGACCGAACACGGCGCCTTGGGCGGTGATGAGCTGAATCAGCCACAGGCCGGGATGAATTAAGGCTGGCCTACAGCGACCTCAGCCGTAATCAGCTGTCAGTTCCCAGGATCAGAAAAACCGGTCAAGCACTCTGCCCAAGGTATGGACGCCCGACCGGCTCATTACATGGGGTTGGGGTGAGTGCAGTTGATCAAACAGATGCGGTTTATGGTTTGTTTTGTGCAGTAACTGACCAAAATAACTGGCTTGATAAAGAAAAGAGGTCGCCGATATCCGCGACCCCAAGATGGTGCATTTATGTCAATCGCCCAGAGGCACGCCAGCTTTTGCATCGTCAACGCAGTTTTTCAGCTCGTCTTCTGACGCATTTTGGGGATCTTTAAGATTCTTTAAATCACAGATAAATTCATTGCCAGCCCTGTCTTTGACCCATACATAGTTCCAGGATGTCTTTGTGGGTTCAGCCATTACGTCTACCTCCTTGATAAAGATACGTGATACCTAGATTTATTCTGATTCTAATTATGTCGCTTCGTCAACTAAATTCGGGTTTATGCGATCATGAGCCAAACTGAAAAAACAATTCTTGTGGCCGGAGCCACAGGATATGTGGGTGGCCGACTGGTTCCGCGATTATTGCAAATCGGCCACAGAGTCCGGGTATTGGGCCGCTCACTACCCAAACTTTCCTGCAGACCCTGGGCAAATCATCCCCAGGTTGAATTGGTTAAAGCAGACGTATTGGATCTTGGATCCTTGTATTCGGCTTGTAAAGGCGCCCGCGCCGCCTATTACCTGGTCCATTCCATGAGCAAGGGAGTCACCGATTTTGCCGCTACAGAAGCCATCACCTTAAGTCACGGGCCGAAGTGGGCCGCATTCTCTCCTCGGGCAATGTTCCATGCACCTGGCTCAAAGCCGCTATGATACTTGGTGCGGGCTCCGCTTCTTTTGAACTGTTGCGTTACCTTGCCGATCGCTTGCCCATAATGATCACTCCCCGCTGGGTAAGCACCCCAAGCCAGCCAATTGCCATCGAGAATGTGTTGGTCTATCTGCTTGGCAGCCTTGATAATGATGAGGTAAAGGGGAAAACCTTTGATATCGGCGGGCCAAAGGTAGTCAGTTATGCTGAATTGTTTCAGACCTATGCCCAGGAGGCAGGCTTAAAAAAACGCACCATCATCAAGGTGCCGGTGCTGACTCCCATCTTGAGTTCATACTGGATTCATCTGGTCACTCCGGTGCCAGCCGCTTTGGCCCGTCCTTTGGCGGCCGGCCTGCGCAATCCGGTGGTAGCAAAAGATGAAGGGATTACCCGTCTGATCCCGCAAGATTTGATGTCACCTCGTGAGTGCATGGCCAGGGCGTTGCAGCGCATAGAGCAGGCCCCGGTGGAATCCTGCTGGATGGATGCCGGCAACCCGCTTCCCCCGGAATGGCGCTATTGCGCCGATGCGTCTTATGCGGGTGGAACCGAACTGGCAATGGCTTATAGGGCGGTGGTTAAGGCGTCTTCAAATGAAGCATGGCAGGCCATACGAAGGGTAGGCGGGGATAACGGCTGGTATTTCGCCGACAGGCTGTGGAACTTACGTGGTTTCATGGACCGTTTGTCCGGTGGGGTTGGCATGCGTTCCGGCAGGCGTCATCCAGAGGAGATTGCTTCGGGGGATGTGGTGGATTTTTGGCGGGTGCTGGAAGCAGATGAACCCCACAGGCTTCTTTTATTGGCCGAGATGAACAATCCCGGCGAGGTTGTTATGGAACTGCGCAGCGAGGCAACCAGTGAGGAGTCATGCGAATTACAACTTATTATCAGATTCATGCCTCGGGGACTGGGCGGCATTATATACTGGTATGGCCTGGTTCCGCTTAGGGCATGGACATTCAAAGGTATGCTGAGGGGAATGGCTATGAGCCTCTAGCGTCCGCTGGTTCAAAAGCCCCATAGTTTTGATCCGGACACTGACTCATCCTGCGCCATCCCGGGACCGGGATGAGCGCCAGCGTGAATGTCCTTCATCTTAAGCCGGGAGGATTGTCCCATGCTCCGACAATTCATTATCTTCATGGCCCTATTGACAGGCGCTGCAGCGTCCCACGTGGCAAACGATGCAAATGCGACTGAACCACCTCTGAGCGAAGCCACCGAAGCCTGCCTGGAATGCCACAGCGGCGCGACCCCAAATATTGTAGCCAACTGGCGCAAGAGCCGCATGGCTCAAACCACGCCAGCCCTGGCCATGCAAAAAGACAGTCTGGTCCGGCGAATTTCTGCAGAGAAGGTGCCAGAAGAGCTGCTCAATGTAACGGTGGGCTGCGCCGAGTGCCACACATTGAACCCGGATAAGCATCCGGGCACCTATGAACACGGCGAATATCAGGTTCACACCGTGGTTAGTTCCGCTGATTGTTCCACCTGCCACCCTGTTGAAAAACAGCAATACAATAAAAACTTGATGGCCCACGCCTATGGGAACCTGGTCAAAAATCCTCTTAACATGGATTTCGCCAACCAAGTAAACGGTAGCTTGAAATACGAAGCTGGCCGTTTGGTCCATGCTCTGCCTTCGCCGGAGACCGAATCCGATAGCTGCTTGCACTGCCATGGGACCAACATGAAAGCACTCGGTGATTTGGAGATAGAAAACGAGGATTATGGCTCCGTAGTTGTCAAGAAGCTCAGCGGCTGGCCGAATACCGGAGTGGGCAGGATCAATCCCGATGGCAGTATGGGAGCTTGTACCGCTTGCCATCCCCGCCACATCTTTGATATCGAAACCGCCCGCAAGCCCTCCACCTGCAGCCAATGCCACAAAGGCCCGGACGTGCCGGTGTACAAGATTTACCAAGTCAGCAAGCACGGCAGTATATACGACGCCCGGGGCAAGGGTTGGGATTTTGGCAAGGTTCCCTGGATTGTGGGGCAGGACTTCGAAGCGCCGACCTGCGCAACCTGCCATGTGAGCCTGCTCACCGATCCCGAAGGAAATGTGCGGGTTCAGCGCTCGCACCAGATGGTCAACCGTATCTGGAAGCGTATATTCGGATTGCCCTATGCTGCGCCCATGCCCAACAGCCCAGATACCAGCATTATCGTAAATAAAGACGGGCTCAATATGCCCACGGCCTGGGATGGCACACCCGCCGAAAAGTATTTGATAGGAGCAGAAGAGCAAGGTACGCGTAAAGCCGAGATGCGCCAAGTCTGCACATCCTGTCATGGCAGCCAATGGGCAGACAGCCAGCTTAGGCGGCTGGATGATGTCATCAAGGTCACTAATCAGATCACCTTGGCCAGCACCGATATTCTACTCAAATCCTGGCAATCCGGCCTGGCCAAGGGTCCCGGAAAAAAAGACAGTCCGTTTAATGAGGATATAGAAAGAATGTGGGTTAAATCTTGGCTCTTCTACTCAAATTCCATTCGGCTCAGTACCGCTATGATGGGCGCGGATTATGGCGTGTTTGATAATGGCCGCTTCTGGCTGACCCATATTCTTTATAAGATGGCGGAAAAGGTGCGTACAGAATCCAGACAAAAATAATCGTTATAAAAATCGGGCGAGGTTGCGATGTCTGATTCAAAGAGAGTTATGAGTGAAAAACCCTTGAATGCGGAAACCCCAGTGCCCCGTCTGCGGTCTTGGATTACCCCCAATGAGGTGTTTTTTGACCGTAACCAGGGAGCACAGCCAGATCCTAAGATTGATTTGCAAAAATGGCGCTTAACTGTAACGGGAATGGTCCGCAATAAATTGACCCTCAGCTACGAAGAAATCAGCAAGATGCCCAAGGCCACAGAAGCTAATACCCTGGAATGTTCAGGAAATAGCCGTTCATTGTTGGATAAAAAGGCCTCTGGCAATCCCTGGACCATTGGCGGGGTGGGCAACGCCGTCTGGGGTGGTGTAATGCTGGGCCACATTCTAGCGCTGGCAGGGTTCAAGGATGGTGCTGCCCATGTTGCCTTTGCGGGACTGGATACACCTTTGGGCAAAGCCAAAATACCATTTATTCGCAGCATCCCCATTGAAAAGGCCTTGGATTCGACTTTGCTTGCCTACGAAATGAATGGCGATCCATTGCCCCCAATGCATGGCTTCCCCCTGCGCTCGCTTGCCTTGGGCTGGACTGGGGCCAACTGTGTCAAATGGCTGCACCGCATTACGGTATTGGATAGGCCGTTTGAAGGCTTTTTCATGGACAAGGTTTACCGGGTCTTTCAAAAAGGCGAACCACCCGAGAGCGGCGAGGTGGTCACCGGGCTCAAGCTGAAGTCCATAATCACCCAACCTTTGCCAGGTGAGCTGGTTAGGTCTGGCAGAGTAACGGTGTTGGGTGCTGCCTATGGAGGAGAACATGGAGTGTCGCAGGTTGATATATCCACGGATGATGGAGCCACGTGGCAGCCTGCCGGGTTCATAGGTCCCCACGAGTCTTTTTCCTGGCGGCAATGGCAATTCCAATGGGATGCGGATCAAAAAGGTGAATTCACCATACTGGCCAGGGCTACGGATTCAGAAGGCAATCTACAACCTATGCAAGCCGCCTGGAATGTACTGGGGTATGGCAACAATGGTGTGCGTGAGCATGGGGTCAAAGTCACGGTGATTTAAGAACCGCTGATTTGTGTAGTGCCAAGTGGACCTCAATCGGCGGGGGCGGCGCTGCAATCAGTTAAAGCTGCTAAATCACTTGTTTTTGAGGTTTCGTTCAAAGACCTTTCTAAGCTTTTCGATTCTGCGCCGGTTGACTCCCAGGTCCCAATACCCCACCCGTGAGGCCGATCGTACGTGAATCTGCTGTTTTTTGTCATCTAAGACAAAATCCAGGTCATCCACGAAACCGAAAAGACAGCTTTTTACCACTGCCTTGAAGTGGTCATCCTCCTGGGTCTCCAACGTGGTGCGGGGAAGGGATTTCAAGGCTGCCAAAAGGGCCGCCTTGGCTGCGGCTTGACTGAAGCCTTGGTAGTCAAAAGGAGCCACTTTCTGGTTGGGATCGCTGGCCTGGCTAGACACGCAGTTAGGGCTAGCCGGACACTCCGGCAAGCCCAGAGTCATGGTCAGGGCGATTACAAAGGCGGCGAACTCCATGTCAGCTGCTTTCCAGGCGAGGCTGCCGGTGACGGAGGCGATCCAATGCTATCTGTAGATCCCGTGTATGGCCGAAGCGGAATGGAGCCTCGCAGATTGACAAGTAGTAACGGAAGGTTCTTTTAAAATGCCGGTCAAAACGGAGAGATCCGATTTTACTCCAGTTTTCATGGAACCTGGCCCTCCAGGCCTGCAAGGTCGGGACATAGTTTTTGCCTATGTCTTCCAGGCTGCTGATCACCATGCTAGTGTGCTCATGGTAATCCCCAAAAACCGGCTCCACCCGGTTCTTTAGCCCCAGGCGCTCGACCAACTCACACACATAATCATACTGCTGTTGGGACAAGGTCAGTGCCGTTACCCGGCACTCCAGTTCCTGGGCCGCCAAGACAGATAAACTTCCCCAGCCGCACCCGATCTCCAAAATCCGGTCTCCGGGCTTGATGCCCGCCTTACGGGCCACTTGGCGCAATTTGTTTCTTTGGGCCTCCTCCAGGCTCTCCACCGGATCATTGGGATCTTTAAACAGGGCGCAGGAATAGGTCATGCTGGGATCCAGGAATAATGAAAAAGCCTGGTTGGGCAGGTCGTAATGGGCCTGCACATTCTGCCTGGCTCCGGCAAGCCCAGCACTGAAAGTGCAAAGGAAGGAGCTGCATAGGCTATTCGGGTATGTTCGGTTACTTTTTCAGACATGTCCCAATCAGTTCGCACACCAGTTTGAGTGTTGGGCGCAACGGGCAAATTCAACCAACTGCTAATTTGCTCAGGCTTGGCCTAATGAAGCTGTTGCCCAGTGCCAGTTATCTAGATCTCCTTAAGAATATGGAGGCTTAACAATCCTGTTTGATGCCGGATTATTAAGAACTATTATTGCATGTTAAATAATTCTTTTAAACGTCTGATTGATTTAGGTTTTTGTAATAGATTAATTAATCGTATTACATGTGCTCTAGCTGGTGATGCTTTTAGCAAGATGAAATGCCGCCGGCAGTTACCCGACCTACAAATTCGTACCGTGAGTATTGGTATCGAAATGCTGTACATTCGAGGTAAACGAAGAGATAAATAGCTGTGCTGATCCCGGCAGGATGAAAAGTCCCGAGCTTATCATGGCTCCCGCGGCTGTGCAGAAAACCGTTAAGGCTCCCGGGTTTTATTCATTTCCGCCATACCATTGACCCCTCTTAAGCGCTTTGATCAAACGGGCGGCCAAATCCGCCGAGCAGGACGCGGCCCATCTCTGAGCTGACAGTGCTGGCCACCGGCTCAGTCCATGATCCCATCCTTCAGTATGTTCAGGCTGTGTACCAGTATCGGACCTGTCGCCTTGGTCTGGGGGTTGAACATCAGACGATAGCCTGTTCCTACGTTGCCTTGTTTACCCATGGCCTCGAACCCCCTAAGCAGATAAGGACAATGATCATTAAAGCACACATACATGTACTCATTATCCCATTGTGTAAACGAAGTCTGGGGCGCCTGCCATTTTTTCAGTCTTCCGCCACAGTGAGGACAGGTGAGTGTGTGTGCAATATCAGGAGATTCCGCTTTGGGCATTGTCCTGCTGCTCTGGTCAAAATATTTAACTTCGGGATACGGTCGAGGTTTATTGGTATTAGCGCCTATTTTTTCCGCCCACATGGCATAGACAGGATCTGAGTGAAGCAGGGAACCGGCGTATTTATCATCAGATGGCCGTGGTAGCCCTTTGCTTACAAAGCTGGTGGTGGGGCCGAACAAGCCGCTATATCCGAACCAGTCATCCACCAGGAAAAAACGTTCGTTTTCACCTGATCTGCGCCATATGTTAGTGGCCTTGGGCTCAAACCAGCGGTTGCTGAAAATGGTCAGAAAAATTCCGCCGGGCTTGAGAATCCGGCCGACCTCGGTAAACACTGCCAAGGGATCGACCAGGTAATCAACAGATACCACATTTAGCACCGCATCAAAGGTGTTTTCATCAAAAGGCAAGCGGGGGTCTTTATTCAGATCATGGACAACTGATTGGTCCAATGATTTGTCGGCCGCCATTTCGTTGAGATTCATTCCGAGCCCCACCATGTGGGCGGGTTTTAACTCCGGAGGAAGGTGACTGTCCCAGGAGACCATCAAATCCAGGATTACGGGGTGATCCTCTATGATTAAATCTCCGATGATTCCTTCTACGGTGAGCAAGGCACGCCGGTCAAGGTGGCTGACCATACGGTCCACGGCGTAGAAGCGTGCATCATCAGATTCATCCTTGCGTTTGAAATCGTCAGGGGCATAAAGCTCCTTAATTCGTTTCGCTTGCTTACGGCTGTAAACAGATTCCATGGCCGATTCTCCTGAAGCCGGCATAACCATCCGGTTAGCTGGGTCCTAAATCGCCGGTGTTGTATTATAGTTCCCTGGCCAAAGGGTGTATCTGAAACAAGGTTATGGTTTAAAATAGTCATATAAGGGGACAGATGCATGTTAACCTTGGGGTAGAGGCCCTAGAATTCATGAGAGGGTCTCAATTCGCTTTGCGGCATGGCATTTGGCGCGAACTAGTCGGAGTCAGTATGGTGCCATATATTTTTCTTGTTAAATTAGCTAATTATTACAGAATATCGTCTCGTAAGCGACTGCTTGTTGCGCTTTATTTAATTGTATCCCTGATCATGTTTCATACCCCGGTGATTGCCATGGAAAATGAGGCGGTTCTTTGGCAGGCGCTCAATTCACCTGGTCATTTTGCCCTTATGAGGCATGCCCTGGCACCAGGCACTGGTGATCCTACGGATTTTGCCATCGGTAAATGCGAAACCCAAAGAAACCTGTCTGATGAGGGCCGCGCCCAGGCGAGGCATATAGGTCAACGTTTCCGGGACAATGGTATTAACAATGCGAAGGTATATTCCAGTCAATGGTGCCGGTGCAGAGAAACGGCCAGCCTGCTGGAACTGGGGCCGGTATTTGAACTAACTGTCATCAACTCATTTTTCAGGCGGTTTGAATTGGCTGATTCTCAAACCCTCCGGCTTTCAGAATGGCTAAAGGCGCAGAACCTTGAAAAGCCTCTTGTTCTGGTCACCCACCAAGTAAATATAACTTCATTTACAGGCGGTTACCCCGCTTCAGGTGAAATTGTGGTTGTACGCAGGAACGCTGCAGGTGAATTTAGGGTTGCCGGCACGATAAAAACGGCATCAAAACAATGAACAGGTAATGCGCAAGATGCAATCAACTCTAATGCATAAAACTTTTTTGCCTCTCATCCTAATCACGGCCTTGATTGGTTTACATGGATGCGGGGATAAAATCCCGCTCGATGATCACTCGGTCCAAACCGTGGACTTGGAACGCTACCAAGGAAAATGGTATGAAATCGCTTCATTTCCGGCCCCTTTTCAAAAAGACTGTTATTGCACCACAGCCGAGTATGTTCTGAAAGATGATTATGTCAAGGTCATCAACCGTTGCAGACGTGGGTCCAGCCAGGGTGAGTGGGATGAAGCCGAAGGTAAGGCCTGGCCAGTAAAAGGCAGTAATAACTCCAGGTTGGAAGTAAGCTTCTTTTGGCCGTTCACGGGGGATTATTGGATAGTGGCATTGGATGCCGATTACCAGTGGGTTCTGGTGGGCCACCCGGAAAGGAAGTATTTTTGGATACTCGCCAGACAACCAAGGATATCCCAGGAATTGTACAATTCTCTGGTCCAAAGAGCCGCAAGGCTGGGTTACGACGTCAATAAACTGAAACTTATGGATCAATCGTGTAACTAGGGTTATGACACTTTAGGACCTGCAGCTAGGGCTCCGCCTCATGAGTCTAAACACTTTGATAAGGCCTAATCCTGGCCGGACTCCTCGTGTTCGGTGGGCCACCAATACGGCATGTCGGGATCTTCGTCCCAACCATAACCGCCATAAAATATCGGGTCTTTCCGCAACAGGTTGGCCCGGTGCGAAGAGTGTAACTCTTCTCTGCCCAGCCACCAGGGATCCTTGAGCCTGAGGCGGTTTATTTTTTCAAGGGGCATGCTGTTTCTAAATCCCCTACGCACCCATTCATCAATGCATATGTTCAAATAGAGCTTCAGGCATTCAGCATAGCCCCGCCACATCAATACGGCCGGGTGATTACGCCAGCCTTTTTTCTGGGTGCGGCCATCGACTATGCGTAATATCGTCAGGGCCTCGGAGCGCTGCTTGCCCAGGCGGCGGTTATCCAGCGCCCGCATGGATTCTTTGAAATCGGCATATGGCAAAAATGTCTGCATTGTGAACTCTTCTCATCATGCTGAAGCGGCCGGAGCCAGGGCAGGCTACTTTGATCCCGGATTTTTATGATATCGGCGCAACAATGCAAATTCGCCCGTAATTAGCAGCTTTTTCACACGGCCTTAATATCATTACGCATCTGAGGGATTATCCACGAGGGGCCGTCCGCGATAAACATTAGGTGCTATGGTGTTGATGTATTTCGATTTGACCGAAAAGACACTTTTATTGGATCATAGTAGTTGTAATCGAAAATCTATTACCGGTATAGCATGAAAGTTGGCCGCCTTTGGATAGGAAAGCCAAGGAATCAGATGAAAAAAGCCTGAAGCATGAACTGCTCGCCTTGTTTAGGCATCAACGGTTGGGTGTCCTTTCCACCAATGCGGAAGATCAGCCCTATGCAAGCCTGGTGGCCTTCGCGGCTGGCCCCGATCTTAAATGCCTTTATTTTGCCACTTCTCGGGCCACCAGGAAATATGCCAATCTTTCCGGCAACCCCAATGCAGCCATGCTCATTGATAATCGCAGCAACGAGGCGGCCGACTTCCGCCAGGCCATAGCGGTGACAGCATCGGGCACTGTCGAGGAACTCGGCTCTCAAAACAAGGATGCTTTCATGGAATACTATTTGTCCAAGCATCCCAACCTGTTGGAGTTTATAAATGCCCCGGCCACGGCTGCGATGTGCTTGTGGGTAAGGACCTACTATGTGGTAAGCCGCTTCCAAAACGTCATCGAATTGCGCGTAAACCCATGAAGCATGCCTATGAACTAGCCAAGTTACCGTTTGACCAATTGGCGCTTTCAGGTGGAAAAGCCTTGGCCCTTGCCCGCTTGCAGCAAAACGGCTTCAAGGTGCCCAAGGCCATATGTATCACCACCGCTCTCTATGACCGCTACTTGGATGAAACCAGATTACGCGAAAACCTGCTCATGGAACTGGGTCGCAAGCGCTTTGAGGATATGCGGTGGGAGGAGATCTGGGATGTTTCATTGCGAATCAGAAATTTATTCCTGCGTACCCCACTACCCCGGCAAATGAATGATGAGTTGGGCAATTATCTGGTAAACCGCTTTGGTGCTTTGCCCGTGGCCATTCGCTCCTCGGCCCCTGGCGAAGATTCAGCCGCTGCCTCTTTTGCAGGGTTGCACGAATCCTACCTCAACATTGAGGGTGTTGATCAGATTCTGGAGCATGTTCGGCTGGTTTGGGCCTCTTTATGGTCAGACCGCGCCCTTTTATACCGCAAAGAAATGGGCCTTGACCCAACCCAGAGCGCCATGGCCGTACTGGTACAAGAAATCCTGGCGGGAGATTCCTCCGGGGTGGCCTTCGGGCAGAGCCCCCTGGACCCGCAACAAGCAGTAGTGGAAGCGGTGCATGGTCTGAATCAGGGTTTGGTTGACGGCTCGGTGCAGCCTGACCGCTGGATATTGGAGCGTTCCACCGGGAAGATTCTGAACCACGAACCTGTAACACGTAATAAGGCAATGCGGCCAGTGCAGGGAGGCGTTAAGTTGGAGCCGCTCTCAATACAGCTTCGCCAACAGCCGCCAATAGATGAAGATCAAGTCGGGATAGTATTTAAACAGAACCAGGCCTGCGAAAAACTATTCGAGGCGCCACAGGATATGGAGTGGACCTGGCTAGGTGAAGCTTGCTACCTGCTTCAATCAAGGGCCATCACAAGTTTGCAGAACCAGGATCAAGACAACGAGCGCATCAGGTATTTAGGGCTTCGACGTAGTCTAGAAAACTTGAAAGAACTGCAAGCTGTGATAACCGGTCAGTTGATTCCAGGCATGCAAAAAGAAGCTGAATTGCTTTCAGAGCGGGATTTGAAGGCTCTTGATAATCGCGAACTGGCTGAGGAAATTGAAACCCGGGTTTCAATATTTGACAGATGGGAGGCTGAGTACTGGCGTTACTGTATTCCTTTTGCACATGGAATGCGTCTTTTCGGTCAGGTTTACAATGACAGGGTCAAACCGGACGACCCTTACCAGTTCATGGAGCTGCTGACTGGTTCGGATCTGGACAGCACAAGTAGGAATCAAAGCCTGCAAAACATGGCCGGAATGGTGCGGCATGATGATGAACTCAGGCTGCTCCTGCAAAAAGGAATGCTGCCTTACCCAGAGCATCCGCTATACAAAGCCATGCTGGATTTCAAAGCCCGCTATGGGGACGGCGGATGGTCTGGTCAGATGCTTGCAATGGAACCTGCTGCAGTGGGCAAACTGGTGCTGCAAATGAGCAGGTTGGAAAAATCGACTAAAGCGGTCAAACCCAAAAACAAAAGCAGCCTGGCGGAAGCTTTTTTCGACACCTTTCCTGATGGTCAGCAAGACTATGCTCGTGAGTTGTTGGGAATTGCGAGGCAGAGCTACTCTCTGCGGGATAATGATAACCTATATATTGGTCTCATTGAGGGGCAGCTTTTTGCGGCCATTAATGAGGGACGCATGCGCTTAGGTCTTGCGCGATCCAGCCTGAAAGAAAATCCAAAGGGGCAAAGGGTCGCTGCGGCTTTACGCGGTGAGGTCTTAGCCCACACTCCAGAGCCAGCCACTGACACGATCCCTGTCCAAGAAAATTTCTCGATTAAGGCCCGTCAGCTAGTGGGGCAACCGGCGGGACCAGGCCTGGCCGTGGGAAGAGCAAGGGTGGTTTTGTCCCCAGAGGATTTGTTCTCCTTCCAAGCAGGTGAGGTGCTGGTTTGTGATGCCGTGGATCCCAACATGACCTTTGTGGTTCCCTTGGCTTGTGCTGTGGTGGAACGTAGAGGTGGCATGTTGATACACGGGGCTATCATAGCACGCGAATATGGCTTGCCTTGTGTGACCGGAGTCCCACAGGCTACAGAAATGATCAGTAATGGAGATATATTAACCATTGACGGCCATTTGGGGCTGGTCATTGTGGGCGAACCGGCGCTGCACAATGCACATAAATCTGTGTCCCTATCATAGTATGGGTAACATCTATGTTATTAATGAGATGGAGTTTTTCATGGATTTAAAGGAATATTTCGAGTCTACCGAGGGTGTGGGGGTATTAGCGACTGGTGATGATAATGGCAAAATCAACACGGCGCTGTACTCCCGGCCAAATTTCATTGAAGACGACAAAATAGCCTTTATAATGCCCGAGCGCCTGACGCAAGCTAATTTGGCAACTAATCCGAATGCTTCTTATCTGTTCATGCAAAAAACTGGACGCTATCAGGGAAA
This sequence comes from Desulfarculaceae bacterium, assembly GCA_963675675.1. Classification (GTDB taxonomy): domain Bacteria; phylum Desulfobacterota; class Desulfarculia; order Desulfarculales; family Desulfarculaceae; genus Dethiosulfatarculus. Next base: position 1,997,695 of record OY776512.1, on the reverse strand, counting down.
ACGGCTCTACCTCACTTTGGTTGATACAGAGAAAAACAGCCCCCGAATCAAGGAACTAAAGCGCAGCAAACATGGTGACCCTTCAGAAAACCACTGGTTGATGGTTTTCGAAATAGACAAGGTGCTCCCCTTGGTGGGGCCGGAAAATGATTCTGACTGTATCTAGTTTGACCACAGTACGGAGACTGTTTGATGCCACAGCCCTTTATTAGATTTGCGCTTTGTATACTGGCGAGTTTTGTATTTATTTTGTCACCGGCTGCAAAATCTTACTGTGATCAAATCCAAACACAGCAAACCGATACTACAACAAGCGCTAAGACTGCGATTGAACCAGAGGATAATTCTGATACCAAATCGGCAAAAGGAGATACTTCCAAGCGCCCTGATCAGGAGACATTCAAATTGGACATGGAGATAGGCGGCGTGGGTATGGCTGAAATTGAGGATGGGCCTGCTGAATTAGGCTATGCGCAAGCCAGAGTATCCGCCAAATACCATGGTTTTTCCTTTGGCTATGAATTTAGAAACTACCGCTGGAGCGGCACAAAAAACCTTCCTTTCGCACCTGACTGGGAAGACCCATTTAATGAGATGCACGCGGTTTGGCTGGGTTATGAACGCCGCGGTTCCTTCAACAGGCAGTGGGGCTGGTGGCTGTTTGGTCGTGCAAGTTCAGCCTTTGAGGATGATATATTGGGTTTGCCCACGGCCATTCTGGGCGGTGCCATAAGCTATGCAATGTCCAACGGGTTCATTATATCTGGCGGTATTTTTGGATCTTACAACCAGGCTGACCAATTTGTACTTCCATACTTGGGCCTTACATACCGTGCGGGGGCGAAGTCAGGGATTTCCGGCACTTTGGGATTTCCTTTCACCAGCCTAAACTATCATCTAACCGAAAAGCTGTTCTTAAAAGCCAGGGTTGGGTTCATTCGGCGTACATACAAGCTGGCTGATGACAATCCAGCACGTCCGGAAGGTGAGTTTCGCACCCAGGAGTTTTCCAGTGGTTTGAGCGTTAACTATGCTTTCACCAAAAACTGGGAAGCTGTATTGGGAGCGGATTATTTGTTTGCCCGCCAAATAACAATGTTTGATGATGGCGGTAACGGGGGTAGCGACTATGATTTGGATAACACATGGGGGGCTTATGCCAAGCTGACCTTCAAGTTTTAATTATAATTGCAATTTGATTGCCGATTTTTAATGGGCTATTTCTCGAACTGTGGTACCAGCTCGCAATTGACCTGCCCCCCAGAAGTGGCCCCAATTTTTAAATTATATTTTGGTGATCCAGTCCATCTTTGACGGACACCTTAATAAGCGAGTAAATTGCTTTACGGAGGTGATCCATGTCATCGCTGAAGAATCAGAAGAAGGCTCCCCGCCGCCGGTTTTCACCTGAGTTCAAGCCCGAGGCGCTTGGTCTGGCCGAGCAGGTCGGCGTGACCGGTGCTGCTAAACAGCTTGGCCTTCATGAATCCCAGCTTTACGTTTGGCGCAAGAAAGCCAGGTATGAAGCCAGCCGCAGCGAAACCGAAAAGGAACTGGCAATAAAAAAATGCCCGTTTGTAGCGGCAGCTTGCCAAGCAGGCCGAGGAGATAGAAATATTAAGAAAGGCAAGCGCGTACTTTGCGAAAAGCCTGAAGTGAAGTACGCGTACATGTCTTACAATACAGGTAAATATAGCATCAGCGCACAGTGTGGGATTTTTGGGGTGCCACGCAGCGGGTATTATGCCTGGCGGCATAGGCAGGCCAATCCCTGCAAGAGGCAGCTTTTCCGTGAGAAACTGGACCGTCGTGTGCTTGATGCTTTCCATGCTAGAAAAGGCTCAACTACCCCCATATAATCTACACCTATAAAAATACAAGTTTAAGTACTTTGCGCATCGAACAAATCCATCACGTAGTTTGCTGACATGGACAAATCTTGCCGCAACCAATGGCAGGTTTGTTCAATATCTTTCTCGCCCATGGCAGTAACTATGTGTTCGTGATAATTCACACCCACCGTAGGCTGGGGCCGAATGGACTGCCGGAACATGATGTGATAGTAAGGGCTCACGCGGTCCCACAGTTGCTTGATAATATCCAACAGCACTGGTGAGTTAGCGTCTCGGTATATCAGCATATGAAACTCGCGGTTATGCTTCAACAACATATCCGCATCGTTACTCCGCCGGGCGATGGCATAAGCCTCATGGGCTCTTAGTAATCGCTGGATGGTATCCTCGGATACCCTCACCACCGCCTTTTTAGTTGCTTGGCACTCCAGGTTTAGTCGCAAGTCTAGTATCTCTTCCAAATTAGCTCGGGACAGCTCGTTGACCACGCTTCCCCAATTGGATTTGGTGTTGATGAATCCCCTGGCCTCCAATCGCCCGATAGCCTCACGCACTGGAGAGCGACTAACCCCCATTTGGCGGGCAATGTCATCGGTAACCAACCTTTGCCCCGGCGCTATCCGCCCTGACACTATGGCGTTTTGCAACTCTTGATATACGGTTTTTTGGATGGAGTACTCTTTTACTTTGGGTAGTATAGCCAGCGGTTGGGTCTTCTGAAGTAATGGTTCCCGCACTTCATCGGCCTTAGGCTCAAATTTAGGAGCCTTTCGTAGATCTCTTAAACCATTGCAGTTTTTTAACCCCGCGTCCTTCAACCAGCCATTAACCAGCCGTGAAACGCTGGTGACCGATAAGGGTTTGCTCCCCTTGCGCGACCTAAACAGATAATCCGAATCCTTTAACCTGCTGTAGGCCACCCAGTTTTGCAGACTCTGGGCGGTATGCTCCGATAGCACAACATCAGTGGATTCATCCGATAAACCATTTGGGGGAACTGAAAAAGTTCCGCCGTACTCCAGTCCTTTGAGGTCCGACACCCTAAATGCGAGGACCTGGGGCACAGTCAACTCGCTATCCACCAACAAGTCGAACAGCAGCAGATCACGAGGATTATGGTGTAAAACCTTCCGAACTTTCTCTAGGTTCAAAGAGTGGCTGTTTTGTCCGTTCACATTCAAATTTCCAAGCTTCCTTCCAGGTATCAGAATCAAACTAAGTTGCCATTAAATGATAACTATTAGTATATATATCTAAATATACCGAATATTGCAACCACATTTAGAATCAACTGCAGGCATAACTTACCTTTGGTAAAAGCCGATTTTTTGCTTGACATTATATTGGATATTATCTATGCTAACTTTACATTTTAAACGACCAACCTCAAGTTTCAAGCGAAACTTGCGGCAGTTCCGCAAAACTGAACAGAAGGATCGGTGGCCACCATGACTGAAAACTCGCAGGATATAGATTTCGAGTTGGCCTCCCCCGACATGGTAGTCAACGCCGAGCAGAGCATGCTGCTGTTCCATAAATCGCGCTGTCCCAACTGTATGGTCATGAAAAAGGTGGCCCAAAAAAGCCTGGCCGCCAACCCGGCGCTGAATATCGCCGGTATCGACGTCGAGGCCCACCCAGAAGTCAAGGATGAGTACCAGATCAGCCGGGTGCCTACTATGGTGGTCTTCAAGGCTGGGCGGGAGGTGGGCCGCAAAAGCGGGGTCATGAAGCCCCAGGAGCTTATCTCTCTCTATTTTGAGGGTTAGAATAATGGCGGGGAATTATCATGATCTACTGATTGTGGGCGGGGGAATGGCCGGATTAACCGCAGCCATCTACGGAACCAGGGCGGGGTTGTCCGTGATTGTGCTGGAAAAGGAAATCTGCGGCGGCCTGGCCAACTGGACCCATGTGGTGGAGAACTTCCCCACCCATAAGTCCATTGGCGGCATGGATCTCATGGAAAAGGTCAAGAACCAAGCTGAATCCTGCGGTGTGACAATCGAGGAGGTCAATAAAGTCACCGGTTTTATGCTTGCGGGGCGGCCCAAAAAGGTGATCAGCGATGATGAAACTCACCAGGCTGGGGCGGTGATTCTGGCCATGGGCCGAGTGCCCAGAAAACTGGCACTGGAGGATGAATGGGAAGAGCACGTCCATTATTGTTCCTTGTGCGACGGCAGTCTTTACAAGGGTAAGCGGGTCATCGTAGTGGGCGGCGGCAACAGCGGGTTTGATGAAAGCCTCTATCTGTTGGGCCTGGGGGTTGAGCAGATCACCATCGTGGAAGCAATGCAAAGCTGCATCGCAGATCAGGCAACCCAGCAAAAGCTGTTGGCCACCGGCAAAGTGGATATACACACCAACACCGTGATCAGCGCCATTGAACCTGACGCAACCGGCGCCCAAATCACCCTGAGCGACCAGTCAACCAAAATGGACCAGCAGATCAATGCGCACGGGATATTTGTATTCATCGGCCAGATTCCCCAGACCGAATGCCTGAAAGGCTTGGTGGAACTGGACCAACAAGGCTACATCATTGCCAATGGCGACATGCACACCAGCCTACCCGGGATTTTCGCAGCCGGGGATGTGATAAACAAAAAATACCGCCAACTTACCACGGCGGCGGCTGACGGCACCATCGCTGCCCTGGAGGCGGAAAGATACTTGCGCGGCCTGGCCACGTCATTGGCTTGATAGCTTAGGGGGTTTATGCATTTCACGCTTTATGACAGCAATGCCGCAAGGATTGTTCAGATAGAAAAGAACCTGCAGTTGGCTCTCAAAGCATTGGGTTTGAAGGGGACCGTATTGAGTATTTCCGAGCCGCCGTTATTGGCCCGTGAGCAACTGCTGAGCCGGGTGCCTCTGGTGGAGTACCAGCAAAAGCGGTGGTCCCTAAGCCCCGGCAAGACACCGAGCAAACAGGAGTTCATTAAACTGCTCACGATCTTAACCACACAAGAAATGTAAGGAAACCCCATGGCCGCTTTTTTATCCGGCAAAAGATTGTTGGCGCTGCTGTTCATCATCAGCGGCGCAATACTGCTGCGCGAGACCTACACCTTTGAGGGCGGATTCTTGGCGGATGAGGGGGCCATGGGCCCCATGAGTTATCCTCGCTACCTGCTATTCGGCTGGCTGGGAGCATCAATAATTTTCTTCTTCTTCCCCGGCAAAGATAGAGCCGAGGATACCAGCAAGAGCCGCAAGGCTTTAATAAAAGCAGCGATTATTATCACAGCCTACGTGTTTATGTTTGTATATATCGGCCTGCTTGAGTCCACTATCATCTTCCTGTTGGCCTTTTTCCAGGCGGAAGGTTACCGCAACTACAAGTTAAGCATCCCCTTGACCCTTGTGAGTTCCTTTTTGTTTTGGTTCGTATTCGAGCGGCTATTGGCTGTTCCCATGCCCGGTGGAGTCATATCCGCCCTGATTCCATAGGGGGTAACAATGTTTGAGCAAGTCGCCACCGCCCTGACCATGTCTTTCTCTCTGGAGACCGTGACGGTTCTTTTCATCGGGGTGTTGTTCGGAGCCTTTGTGGGCGCTCTGCCGGGCCTGGGTACCTGCGTCGCCATTACGGTCTGCCTGCCATTCACCTTAAGCATGGATAGCGTTCCGGCCATTGCCCTGCTTTTGGGTGTCTATGGTTCGTCGATCTACGGGGGCTCAGTCGCAGCGGTTCTGATAAACACCCCAGGCACCCCCCAGTCCGCAGCCACCGGCATGGACGGCTACCCCATGGCCAAACGGGGCGAGGCTGCCCAGGCTCTGGGCTGGGTCACCTCGGCTTCCATAATTGGGGGGTTGATTTCATGCGTGGCCCTGATAATAGCCGCTCCTCAATTGGCCTCCCTGTCAGTGAAATACGGCGGTCCCCTGGAAATCAGCGCCCTGATATTCATGGGGCTGGCCTGCATCAGCAGCCTGTCCGAAGGAAACCAGCTAAAGGGCGTCATGATGGGCCTGGCCGGTTTGTTCCTTGCGACCATCGGCTCCGACCCGGTCAGCGGGGAGATCCGCTTCACCTTCGGCTCCGAAGAGCTGGTGGCCGGCATCGCCCTGATGCCGCTTGTAGTGGGAGTGTTCCCCCTGGCCGAAGTTTTTTACCGCATTCATGAAATTCGCACCGCCGAGGCCATCGACCCCATACGTTGCCAAAAAATACACTGGCCCCGCCTTAAGGACTGGAGCGGCCGCGTTACCAACCTGATCCGCTCATCCTTAGTAGGGGTGGGGCTAGGCATCCTGCCGGGCACCGGAGCCACAGCCTCCACCTTCATCAGCTATACCATGGCCAAGCGCATGTCCAAGCGGGGCGACGACTTCGGCAAAGGCGAGCCTGACGGGCTGGTTGCGGCCGAGTCCTCCAACAACGCCATCACCGGCGGGGCTCTGATTCCCACTTTGGCCTTGGGCATTCCCGGCGAACCGGCCACCGCGCTGATGCTGGCCTCATTGACCCTGCACGAAATCACCCCTGGCGTGCGCCTCATGGCCGACCATCCCGAGGTGGTCTACTCGGCCTTCATTACCCTGATTGTGGCCAACTTCCTAATGATCCCCGCAGCCATCATTGTGGTGCGCTCCTTCGGCAATATCATCAAGTTTCCCACACCAGTGCTGCTTGGCCTTATTGTGGTCTGCTCCCTGATCGGGGTCTATATCCCCCGGGGCAATCTGTTTGACGTGCCGGTGGCGCTGGTGATCGGTTTGGCGGCCTTTTTTATGCGCATAGGGAACTTCCCAATAACGCCTCTGCTAATAGGCTATGTGCTGGGCCCGGAACTGGAAAAACGCCTAAGCCAGGCGGCGGTCTACAAAGGCGACATGTCCCTGATCGAGTATGTGAGTACCTCGCCACTGGCCATCATCTTATTCCTGGCTGCCGCATTCTTCCTGTTCTATCCAATGCTGCGGCCCTTGAAAGAGTATTTGAAAAGCGAAAGAGCTTGATCCATTCCATAAAAGCAAAAAAGGAGAGGAAAATGAAAAAGGCATTGGTATTGATGATCGCCCTGGTGGCCCTTACGATGGGACTGCCTTCCGCCGCTCTGGCGGATGACTACCCCAGCAAGCCCATCAAGATAATCGTGCCCTTTGGCGCCGGCGGCGAGACCGATATTGTGGCCCGCATGGTGGGTAAGGAGCTGGAAAAGGTGCTGGATAACACCGTCGTGGTGCAGAACATCGCCGGGGCCTCGGGCATGACCGGCTGCCGCACCATCGCCACCGCCGAGCCGGATGGATACACCCTGGGCGTGATTCCGGCTGCGCCCCTTGCCATGCATCCCCACATGCGCAAGGTGCCCTACACCTTTGACACCTTCCAGTACATCGGCCGAGTAATCAAGTCCCCCTATTTGGTGCTGGTTGCAAAGGATTCCCCCTGGAACACCATCGCTGACATGGCCGCTGCCATGAAAGCCAACCCCAACAAGTACTTCTGGGCTTCCGCCGGAGTGGGCAGCGTGCCCTACTTTGCCGGAGTGGGACTGTTGAAGGCGCTCGATGTCAAGGCCAAGCATGTGCCCTTCACCGGTGACGCGGCCGCACTGCAGGCCATGGCGGGAAAACGGGCGGATTTTTACACCACCACCGCTGGCGTGCTGAAAAAGTTCGACGTCAAGGCTCTGGCCATTCTGGATGAGGAGCGCTCCGAGTTCAATCCCGAAATCCCCTCCATTAAGGAAGCCGGGTATGAGGTCTACATAAGCCAATGGATGCCTCTGGTGGCCCCCAAAGGCTTGCCCGGAGAGGTACTTGCCAAGCTCGCGGACAGCCTGGCCAAGGTCTGCAAATCCGACAGCTTCAAGTCGACCATGACCAAGATGGGACTGGGCATCGCCTACCTGCCCCCGGCTGAGACCCTGGAGTTTGTGGCCTCTGAATCGTCCCGCAATGAGAAGAACATCAAGGCAATGAAGAAGAATCAATAGCTCATGCTACTGGCCGCCTTGCCGGCTTGTGCAAGTGAGGCGGCCTTTAATCAATACCGAACAGATAAAACAAAGTGGGATTGGCTCTCATGGAAAAAAAGAATGTAATCGTGGTCATGCTGGACACCTTGCAGTTCAACTATTTGGGCTGTTACGGCAATGACTGGATAAAGACCCCCAACCTGGACCGTTTCGCCGCCCAGGGGGTGCTGTTTGAAAACGCCTATACCGAGGGCTTGCCCACGGTGCCCTGCCGCCGGGCCATGCTGACCGGTAGATTCACTCTGCCGGTGAAGGGCTGGTCCCAGCTTGATCTGGACGATACCACCATAGCGGATCTGTGCTGGGGGCAGCCCATTGATACCGCCTTGATTCATAACTCCGGGCCATTCCGCCTGCCCAAGTTCGGCTATTCCCGCGGCTTTGACAAGGTGCACTTCATCCACGGCCATGAAACCGACCATCAGTATTACGCCCAGGACGAGCTCTACGACCTCAAGGCGGAGGACTATTACGAAGACCATGTGATGGAAACCGCCGATGAGCTTTTGGGCGAAAACGTGATGCAGCCCCTCATGAACCAGGTGGAATGTCATCTCAAAGAGCGTCAATACTGGAAATCGGATGAAGACCACCAGGTGGCTCAAGTCATGAAGCAGGCTTCCCATTACCTGGAGAACGCCGACCGCAACAAGTCCTTCTTATTGTGGATTGACAGTTTTGATCCCCACGAGCCCTGGGACCCGCCTTCGGTCTATGATCCGGAAATGAAATGCCCCTATGATCCGGAATATCAGGGCAAAGACATGTTCCTGCCCATTCAGGGCCATGTGGAAGGACTTTACACCGATGAGGAGCTGCACCATATCCGCATGCTTTACGCCGAGAAGGTGACCATGGTGGACAAGTGGTTCGGCTGGCTAATGGACCGGGTGCGTAAGATGGGCCTTGAGGACAACACCCTGGTCATGGTGGTCTCGGATCATGGCTCTCCCATGGGCAACGGAGAGCACGGCCACGGCATCATGCGCAAGTGCCGTCCCTGGCCCTATGAAGAACTGGCCCACATTCCATTCTTGATGCGAGGACCCGGCCTGCCCAGGGGCAAACGGGTGGAGGGCTTTGTGCAGTCTTGCGACGTGGCCCCCACAGTAGCGGAGTGGCTGGGCCTGGGCATCCATCCCTCCATGCAGGGGGCTAATCTTTTATCCCTGGCCAAGGGCGAAGTGGACAAGGTCCGCGATTTCGCCATTGCTGGCTATTTCCGCTATTCCTGGTCCATCATCACCCATGATTATTCCTTCATCCATTGGCTGAAAGATGACGAAAAATCAGTGGCCGACGCCCGCTACGGCATCTACGGCCAGGATCTGGGTCCTTCCACCGCCCATATTCTGGAAGCCAAAAAGACCACCGAAGTCGAGGATCGCGACACCGCGTTCCTAACCCGAGCCTATGAGGATCACAAAAAGGCGGCCACTCTGGATGGAGAGGACCAGTGGACCTGCACCGCTGCCTCTTCCAGCGAGGTGCCGGAGCGCGACGAGCTTTACAACCGCAAAAGCGATCCCTTCCAGCTCAGCAATATCGCCGCGGACAATCCGGAGAAAGCCCGCGAGATGCTGGATGAGCTGCAACTGTTCATGGCCGAACTGCGAGCTTGTTAGGCAAAGCGGAATTAATTAAGCCCCTGTCGCAGTTGGCCGCCGCGGCCGAATCAGCCCAGGAGCTTTTTTTTAAAATTATTAATTACTAGGAATGGCTGCCACTATGACGGTGCGAGGCGTGGTTTTCAACATAATGCGCTATTCAATAGCGGACGGCCCTGGCCTGCGCACCACGGTCTTTTTGAAGGGCTGTCCTCTGCGCTGCGCCTGGTGTCATAATCCCGAAAGCCAATCGCCCCGGCCCCAGCATATCTTCCGCTTAGACCGCTGCCTGGGCTGTGAGGACTGCCTGGATGCCTGCCCGCAAAAGGCCATCACCTTGGAGCACGGGGGATTCAGGCTGGATGATAGCGAGTGCATCTGGTGCGGTGAGTGCGTGGACGCCTGCCCTAGTCTGGCCCGTGAAATAAAAGGGCGGACCATGACCGTTAATCAGGTTATAGCCGAGATCATGAAAGATCTGCCCTTTTTTGAGCAGTCCAGGGGCGGGGTGACCATCAGCGGCGGCGAACCGCTCATGCAGCCGGAATTCTTGGAGGCCCTGCTGAAGGAATGCAAGGAGCAAGAGATTCATACAGCCTTGGACACCTCCGGATGCACAAAGTATAAGGTCATAGAGCGCATGGCCCCCCATGTGGATCTATTCCTGTATGACCTGAAAACCATGAACCGCAAGGTTCACCGGCAAATGGTCGGAGTTGACAACCACGGCATTTTGCACAACTTGGCCAAGCTGATCCAGGATGGCCGCCAGGTTATGGTGCGCATGCCCCTCATACCGGGGATTAACGACAGGCCGGGAGACATTGAGCAGGCCGGACAATTCCTGCAGGGGCTGAAAAGCAGGCCTGCGGTGGAGCTGTTGCCCTATCATGCCACTGCCAAGGAAAAATACAGGTTGTTGGGTATGACCACCTACAATCCGCCCGAAGCCTATCAGTCCGCGGATCATCTGTATACCTTGGCCGGCATACTGAGAAATTACGGCCTGGAAGTACATATCGGAGGAAAAGACAATGAATCAGCGTGTAACCAAGCTTCGTGAACAGAGCCTGGCGGCGCGGCCCAGTTTTTCGTCTGAGCGTGCAGTGCTGATGACGGAGTATTATCAATGCGCCGGACTGAATTCCGCACCCATGCAACGGGCCTTGGCCTTTGAGCATCTGATGAAGAATATGAGCATCTACATCGGTGAGGGTGAGCTGATCGTGGGCGAGCGCGGCCCCCGGCCCAAGGCGGCCTGTACCTATCCCGAAATCTGCTGCCACAGCCTGGAGGATTTGGACAAGCTGCACAACCGGCCAAAGACCAACTATGACGTGGACGTAGAAGCCAGCCGGGTATATGCCGAAAAGGTGATCCCATTTTGGCAGGGCCGCAGCTTACGCGAGAAGCTCTTCGCCGAGATGACCCCGGCCTGGCGGGATTGTTTCGAGGCCGGCATGTTCACAGAGTTCATGGAGCAGCGGGCCCCGGGCCACACTACCCTGGACGGCAAAGTGTTCCGCTTCGGCATGCTGGACCACATCAAGCGGATTGACGCGGCCCTAAAAAAGCTGGATGTGCTAAACGACCCCCAGGCCTATGCCAAGCAGGAGCAGCTAAAGGCCATGCGCATCACCTGCCGGGCCATCATCACCTTTGGCAAACGCCATGCAAAATTGGCCGCAAAGCTGGCCGCAAACGAAAAGGACCCTGGCCGAAAGGCCGAATTGGAGCGCATCGCAGAGGTTTGCACCAAGGTGCCGGCCAAAACCCCATCCAATTTCCACGAGGCCCTGCAGCACTACTGGTTCATCCACCTGGGCATAATCACGGAGCTCAACCCCTGGGACGCCATCAACCCGGGCCGCCTGGACCAGCATCTTTTGCCCTTTTACCAGAAGGGCATCAATGAGGGCCGCCTGACCCGTGAGTTGGCTAAAGAACTTTTGCAATGCCTTTGGATCAAGTTCAATAACCAGCCCGCGCCGCCCAAAGTGGGGGTCACGGCCGAGGAGAGCGGCACCTACACCGATTTCGCCAACATCAACTCCGGCGGCCTCACCCCCGAAGGCACCGACGGGGTCAACGAGGTGACCTACCTGGTGCTGGATGTGATCGATGAGATGCGGCTGTTGCAGCCCAGCTCCAATATCCAGCTCAGCCGCAAGAACCCGGACCGCTTTATCAAACGGGCCCTCAAGATCGTGCGCAAGGGCTGGGGCCAGCCTTCCATATTCAACCACGACTTGGTGATCGAGGAGCTTTTAAGGCAGGGCAAGGACATCGTGGACGCTCGCGAGGGGGGCACCTCCGGCTGCGTCGAGTGCGGGGCCTTCGGCAAGGAGGCCTATATCCTCACGGGCTACTTCAACCTGCCCAAGGTGCTGGAGATCACCCTTAACAACGGGATTGATCCCCGGACCGGCAAGCAACTGGGGCTCAAGACCGGAGAAACGGGCAGTCTGGACAGCTTCGAGCGCTTGCTGGAGGCCTTCAAGAAGCAGCTGTACCACTTCATAGAGATCAAGGTGCGGGGTAACCTGGTCATTGAGCAGCTTTACGCCAACTATCTGCCGGTGCCGTTCCTTTCGGTGTTGATTGACGACTGCATAGAAAAGGGCAGGGACTACAACGCCGGCGGCGCACGCTACAACACCACCTATATCCAGGGGGTGGGCATCGGCACCATCACCGATTCCTTGAGCGCCATCAAGACCCACGTGTTCGAAAAAAAGACCCTTACCCTGCCAGCCCTGCTGGAGGCTCTGGACAAGGATTTCGCGGGCGGGGACAAGCTGAGGGCCCAGCTGATCAATAAGACCCCGCGTTACGGCAATGATGACGATGCCGCGGACGACATCATGCGCCAGGTATTCCGGGCCTATCATGACGAGATCTCGGGCAGGCCCAACAGCAAGGGGGGCTGGTACCGGGTGAACATGCTACCCACCACCTGCCATGTCTACTTCGGCGCGGTGCTGGGGGCCAGCGCCGACGGCCGCAAGGCCGGAAAGCCAGTGAGCGAGGGTATTAGCCCGGTGCAGGGCGCGGACCGAAATGGCCCCACCGCGGTGCTCAAAAGTGCGGCCAAAATGGATCACGTGATGACTGGTGGCACCCTTTTGAATCAGAAGTTCACCCCGGCCCTGTTGGAGGGCGAGCGCGGCCTGAACAACCTGACCGATCTGGTGCGCACCTACTTCAAGATGGACGGTCACCACATCCAGTTCAACGTGGCCCAGGCAAACACCCTAAGGGCCGCCCAGGCCGCCTCGGACGACTACCGCGACCTGATCGTGCGGGTGGCGGGCTACAGCGACTATTTCTGTGATTTGAGCAAGGAACTGCAGGATGAGATTATCGAAAGGACCGAGCACAGCAGCTTTGGATAGTCAGCCGCAATGGTTGCTTGCCATATGCATTTGAAATGCAAGGCATAATATTATTAAAACTAATACAGGACAGGTAAAATAAGTTGTTTAAAGTTCCAAGACCGAAAAATGAGCCGATATTCGACTACACTCCCAACAGTTCAGAGAGAAATCAGCTAGCCGAGTCCCTGCGCGATATGAGCGCATGTCAAGTTGAAATCCCCTTGCTGATCGGTGGCCGTGAAGTACGCACAGGCCAGATGGGCGAAGTGGTTTGTCCCCACGACCACAGCCGCATTCTGGCTCGCTTTCACAAAGCCGGGCCAGCTGAGGTGAGCCAAGCGATCCAGGCCGCCAAGAATGCCTGGCGGGAATGGCAGGCCATGCCCTGGCAGGCCAGGTCGGCCATATTTTTAAAGGCGGCTGACCTGATCAGCAGTCCCAGATACCGCTACACCTTGAATGCCGCCACTATGCTCAACCAGTCCAAAACCGCACACCAGGCCGAGATCGATTCGGCCTGTGAGCTGGCTGATTTCTTGCGGTTCAATGCCAAGTTCGCTTGGGAGGTTTACCAGGCCCAACCGGAGAACTCCGCTGGCGTGTGGAACAACACTGAAATGCGGCCCTTGGAGGGTTTTGTCTTCGCGGTGACTCCATTCAACTTCCTGGCCATCGCGGGTAACCTGCCCAGCGCGCCTGCCCTGATGGGCAACACCGTGCTCTGGAAGCCCGCCTCCAGTGTGGTCTTTTCCAACTACCAACTGATGAAGCTGTTTCAGGAAGCGGGAATGCCGTCCGGGGTGATCAACTTCATCCCCGGCTCCGGCCGCCAAGTGGGGGAAGCAGCCCTGGATAGCCCCGAGTTCGCTGGGCTGCATTTCACCGGTTCCACCTCCGTATTCCAGGGTATGTGGCAACGCATCGGCCAAAATATCACCAGCTACCGCTCCTATCCCCGCATTGTTGGCGAGACCGGGGGCAAAGATTTTGTGCTGGCACACCCATCGGCCAATTTGGAGGTGCTTGCCACCGCGCTGATCCGGGGGGCCTTCGAGTTCCAGGGTCAAAAGTGTTCCGCGGCCAGCCGGGCATACATTCCCAGATCCCTGTGGCCTAGGTTGAAGGAAATACTGTCCGACACCGTGGCTGCTATTACGGTGGGCGATGTGAGCGATTTCAGCAACTTCATGGGTGCGGTGATCGACCGAACCGCCTTTGAGAACATTAAAGGCTACATCGACTTTGCCAAACACTCGGCGGATTACGAATTGGTGGTGGGCGGAACGTCCGATGACAGCGTGGGATGGTTCATCCGCCCCACCATCTTCGAGGCCAAGGATCCCAAGGGCAAGCTGATGAACGAGGAGATTTTCGGCCCGGTGCTTACGGTATTCGTGTATGAAGACGCCGGATTCGCAGAGGTTCTCTCCCTGGTGGACGGCACCAGCCCCTACGCATTGACCGGCGCAATAATCGCCCAGGACCGTCAGGCAATCGAACAGGCCACCGAAGGCCTTCGCTTTGCAGCGGGCAATTACTATATCAATGACAAGCCCACCGGCGCGGTAGTCGGGCAGCAACCCTTCGGCGGCGGACGCGCTTCGGGAACCAACGACAAAGCCGGCTCCATGCTCAACCTCTTGCGCTGGACCAGCCCGCGCACAATAAAGGAAACTTTTGTTCCGCCCACGGACTACAAATATCCTTACATGAACCATACCTAAGGCTGGCAGAATAGCTTTTGACTGGTGGAGGACTGGTACATGCCACCAGGTTCGCCGCTGAGATCATGGCAGCTAGCACGCCGGCTTTTTGGTCATGCGGCTGGATATTGGCCAATCCACGATCCGCTTGTAATAAAAGGCCAGAGGATATACGACAAATACAGCATGCCTAAGCACGCGGAGAAAAAGGCGGTGCCAATATTTCAATAATAATTCACCATTTTTGATTTAGCATATTGCTTTATCCTTGAGTGCATTTTTGGCTCAGTTTGTGGCTCCGCCTAATCTTTAGGTGACCGAACTATATATAATAAAAGCACTATCTGTATATATAGGTTTAATAAGGCTCTATATTATAGATACAATAGAGAATTAGGTCGTGCTTAGTAGTCTTTATTGATTTGAATTCTTCCCAAGAAATTCTTTTATGGCAAATTTATGCAATATTAATGCTGTATACCGGCGAGGTGGCTGGTTATCCTTTTCAAAATTATATTAGTTCCAGAATTTTAATGTGTGAAAAGATATCAAATCAAACCTTGAGAAAGCCACTCTATAAGATTTAAATCGTATCTTTAATATAGCCAAAACTCACAGATGCTAACCCTAATAATAACCCTGGTTACTGCCTTGAACTTCAAGGATTATTGCATAATTCTTGAGTGAGCCCGAGTTCAAGGTTTGTAATTAAATTATCAATAAAATTAGCCTCGTACATGCCTGCAATCGCATTTATGACAAAAGCCAATAATGCCGCCCGCATAGGATTCTGGCGAAGCCCTAAGGTGTCCCAAACGTTGTCAGTCAAGCTGAGAAGGTCCAAATTCGGATTTGTTTGAACAATTACTATGGGATGGGCAGGCTAGATGTCCCCAAACTGGTGAATAGCATATGTCGTATGATTTTATATGTCAATGTCTCATCTCGGACATGTGATTGAGCCAACCAAGGCGACCAAGACGGACAGGTTCGTACAAGGAGGGGAGCCGCCTAGGATGCAGCCGGTTCCATTTCATTTTGACTGGCACAGTTTCTCATTTCGCGTGGCAGCTTACAATAACACTCTGTAACTGTTTGGCCGCTCAGGGCCGCTCAGTAAAAGTATAGGCCACCCTGTGGGGTGGCCTAACTTATTGATTTTCTTGGTGCGCCCGGCCTGATTCGAACAGGCGGCCTACGGATTCGTAGTCAAAAACCAACTTTACGCTAACAGTGGGAAATCACACCTTTTTTCGGCTTTTTTGGTCATTTTCGGGAATCAAATAATGTACCTTTTTGTACCCATAAGTACTTGAAAATACGTGGTGGAGGAAGCTGTCTACTCCAAATCTACTCCATCTACTCCCGAGAGGCTACGGATTACAGGTCCGTAGGCAGGTAGTAGTCGATAAGCGACGGTTTAATCTACTCCCTAACTACTCTCCGTATGTACCACTATAATTCCTGGCGCAGAGCCTGTAAACGTGCAGGTCTGGAGGGCAAGCTATTCCATGACCTGCGCCGTACTGCTGTCAGAAATATGGCCCGGGCCGGAGTTCCTGAGCGGGTAGCCATGAGCATATCCGGCCACAAAACCAGGTCCGTGTTCGACCGCTATAACATCGTCAGCCCCGATGACCTAAAGGAGACGGTGGAAAAGCTGGATGTTTATTTGAGGGGGCAGAATGGTCGGCCATAGTCTCGTTTAAACTACTTAGTGCTATACTCAAACAGCAGGCCAACCGGTGATTTTTTTAGATCATCGCTCTCCTTTGCAAGTTGCTTTATCGATTTTGGAATTTCTTTCAATTTAGGAGTATCCAAGATCTGGTTAGCAGCGAATGCTGCAAGACCAAAAACAGGTGTGCCGGTTGCAGCAGCAGCAATTTCTATTGTGCCAACAGCCAGCCAACTTCCAATATCCTTCCCGGCAAATTTCCACTTTTTCGATTTTAGTTTTCTAACATTCTCATTATGTCTTTTAAAAGCACTTTGAATATTCTCAAGAATCTGGTCCGCGGTTTCGGAAAAGCCATTCGGATTGGCATTTGCCAAATCCTCGATACCTTCATTAAGAATTTGTCTTATTTCTTCCAAGGCACCCTCTCGCCGCATTTCCAGTAGGGCATCGGTTGGGATACGGCCCAGCCATACCATTTCATTATCAGCAAGTGTTTGAAGTCCTCTCAAAACATGAAGATCACGCAAGCTATTGGCATGTTGCATTTTCTCAGCATCATACTCAAGTTTCCAATTGAAATATTTCCATGATGTTTGAGCTTCAATAACCGGTGTACCTAACAGGCGTCGTGATCTAATTAATAGATCTTAGAGGTGGACCCCGAAAATTGGACAGTATGCTAAGCGAGAGTTTCGCTCTAAAATGGACCAGATTTTATAAGGAGCGGGACATGAGCAAATCGCGCAGGAAACACAGCGGATCATTCAAGGCCAAGGTTGCGCTTGCGGCCATCAAGGGAGATGAGACGGTGGCCGAATTGGCCAGCCGGTTCGGGGTTCACCCCAGCCAGATACATGCCTGGAAAAGGGCGCTGATCGAGGGTGCCGCCGGACTTATGGACAAGAGCGGGGGCAAGAAAGAAGAGCAAAGCGCCCTTGTGGATCAGCTCTATCGCCAGATCGGGCAGCTTACAGTTGAAAACAGTTTTTTATCCAGAAAGCTCGATCATTGAGCATGCCTGAAAGGCGGGCCATGATCGGGCGTGACAATGAAAAGCTGTCCATATCCCGGCAATGCGGTTTGCTGGGGGTGAGCCGATCCAGCTATTACCATCTGTCCAAGGGGCCGTCTGAAGAGGATCTTGAGCTGATGAAGCTGATCGACACCGAGTACCTGAAGGCTCCGTTTTACGGATCGCGCAAGATGGCCGAGTTGCTTGGCCGGCTGCTTAACAGGCCCATAAACCGCAAACGGGTGCAGCGGCTGATGAGGCTGATGGGCATTGAGGCTATTTATCAAAAGCCCAATACCAGCCGTCCTGGCAAGGGGCACAAGATTTACCCGTACCTTTTGAAAGGGCTTGAGATCAACCGTCCAGGCCAGGTGTTTGCCGCCGATATAACCTACATCCCCATGAGGCGCGGCTTTTTGTACCTGGTGGCGGTAATGGACTGGTTCAGCCGTTTTGTGCTGTCCTGGCGGCTTTCCAATACCCTGGACGCCGATTTCTGCGTGGAAGCCTTGGAACAGGCCCTGGACCTGCAAAAGCCCGGCATCTTCAACACTGACCAAGGATCTCAATTCACCAGCGGCAAATTCACCGGCCTATTGCTGGACAGAAAAGTTAAAATCAGCATGGACGGCAAGGGCCGCTTCATGGACAATATCTTCGTGGAGCGCCTCTGGCGCAGTCTTAAATACGAGGAGGTTTATCTCAAAGCATACGGCACTGTAAAAGAGGCCAAGGCCGGAATCTGTCATTACATCAACTTCTACAACCATCAGAGACTGCACCAGGCCCTGGGCTACAAGACCGCCTGGGAAGTGCACAATGGGCTGGAAAAGCAGTCCTGGCCGGAAGCTAGGCACAGGCTGATTGACGGCAAGGAGCAAAACCCCTCCCTGCCTCTCAATCAAGCCCATTTGAACAATATGGGTAACCAGCAACTCACGCTTAATCAGACCCCATAACTGTCCAACCGATGGGGTCCACCTCTTACTTGTAGCTTATCCCGAACTTTTCAAGATCCTCTTGCCTGAGGCCCTTCTGCTTCCTGATTTCTCTCAGGCGATTTCCAAGCATTTCAGCAAGATTAGCCATGCCCTGTCCTTTCATACCCACTCATAACAATGCATTTGAACAATGAGAACCTAAGTAAATGTGGGTATTTGTTGTTGACAGAGGCAGCTTTAGATGGGTATTTATGAAATATAGAGCTACCTAAAGGTATGTATTTAAAAAATTATAGCCGTTATTTCAAACGGTTATGGATTTGGCTAGTCGTTTTCATTTTCATCACTCAGCAGTCATTAAAAACCACAAGATTTAAATACTTGAACTTACACTGGTTTTATTAAGATGGGACTTGGACAGAAAGTTACAGCTGTTGCATGTGCAATGGGACTAATGCTCGGAGCTGGTGCAGCTACTAGGGCAATGGCTAAGGATGGTCAGATTAGAACGCTTGCAGAGCTTCAGAGGGCGATATCGCCAGCAAACCTAGATCCAAGTAGGCAAACGAGGACAAAACGCTTTGATGGAGATAGTGATGGTATCAAGGAGACTATTGGTAGGCTTTACTACACCAAAGATGGAGGACGGATTGCAGTATACTCTAACAGAAACACACCCTATCTAATTGCAGTGGATGGTGATCGAAACGGCTCCTTTGATTATGCAAGATTAAATTCGAATTGCGATGATAGTTTTGAAAGAGAAGTCAACCCTGGAGATAACCAAACCACCCCTTCCCGCACATATCAGAAATAGAAAAGGTTATAAATGGTTTTATCTTATGAAAAATCATGGGGTTAGCACAATCAATAAAAAATCTAAATACAATCACATTTCTTATATTGTTTTTAATTCCAATGGTTTTTGCCCAAGTTAATCCTAATCAAGATTGGGACGATGAAAAACAAACCCCAGCACAACAAGCCCAGGACGCTGTAAGCAACGGCGGCTCTTACTCAGGCACCTGTCCCCTGCAAATACCCAGATTAAGCTTCCTGGAGGCGGCTCAGCGACTGTCTCAGGCAATGTCAATATCGTTGGCGGTAAGATCAAGTCCGCTGATTCTATCTCCTATGGTGGCGCGGCTGTAATTGGTGCTACGGATTTTGAAGCGACAGGTGATGGCTACTCTGTTGGCTCTGCAAAGGAATTACGGCAAGGCGGAAGCATAATAAAAAACGGACAAGGCATTAAGTATTCTGGCGGCAAGCTGACCGCTACGAAATACGATTCATTTACTGTCGCAAGCACATTTACAACAAACGGCGAAAATCTTGACACAGAAAGTAATATAATTTCCGTCGGTAAAGCCGACAATCTTATATCTGACACTGTTTCTTTTACAGACATTATTGATACAAGCTTTTCAATACATGGCGACGCTGTTGAAGCAAAGCCTAGACTAAATACCAATCTTACAATTAATGACGCCAGTGGCAATGAAGTATTTTTTGAATCATTGTCTAATGACAGCTCTGTAATTGTTTCAAAGTCCAGCCCGGCATTATACATAGTTACCAATGGAAAACTCACGTGCAGCTATGGAGATAAAAAAGATTCATTGCTTTCAAACTCTACAGCAATAGTTAGAATGGGAGATTTATGTTTTGAATGTATGCAGATTAAGCCTATTGGCACGTATTGGTATATTGAAAATGGTACTAAAGACTTTGGGGTTAACGTTCCAGTTGTATCAGATGAATACAAACTATGTCTGAGAAAAATTGGAAATGAAAATATTACCGGTTATGATGGGCTTGTTGATTTTGTTGATAAAGAGATTATTCTAGGCAAGATTGTGAATTATCTTCGCAATAATTTTCAGGGAACAAGCTTGCTTACGTTGTTGTATGAAAAAGTTTATCAAAGCTTTAATCAAAACACTGCTGTGATGAGTATAGACAATGATTTTGTATTCATCAATAAATTCCAAATCATGCCAAACATAGACGGAAATATATCCATTTCAAGAAACAGCTACTTTGAGATTATTGAAAACGAGGATAAGAGATTACTGAAAATTTCAAACAGTTCATATCCTGACGTTATCCATGAATACAGCACCAGCAGTATTGATAATGTGATTTGGTTTAACGAGACGGATGTTGGGACTGTTATGACCCAGGCAACACCAGCTAACAATAGTTATATAATTGCTTATCCACCCACAACAGGCACTAAAGAGTATTTCAATGAAAATATGAAAGGGTACTATACAGAACGAAACTTAGAAAATGGGATCTAGGAAATCACAAATAACATTTGTACTGATATTTGCGATTATAATATTTCTAGTTTTCTTGTTTTTGATCCTATCTAGTATTAAATCTCAAAGAGCAACAGATACTGAAGACTTGCAATCAGTTGACGTATTCGTGCGCTCATGCCTGGAAAAAACTGCAAATAAAGGACTATATATCCTTGGATTGCAAAACGGGATTGAGTTTGATGACTATATAACTATTGGAGAATATAAAATAAATTATGCGTACCATGATGGCTCAAGAGTTCTAAGCTTGAATGACATTGAAAAGCAACTTGAGAAATATATCAAAGTTAACCTTGATGATTGCATAGATGGTTTCAAAGAGTTCCCGGAAGTTCAATATCAAAATGGCAGTTTAGATGTTGAGGCTATTTCAACCTTTACAAGCATGATATTCACTGCTGAATATGACGCGTATATAACAGTAGACAATACAAAACAAAAGCTTGGCAAGATTCAGGCTAGAATTCCTGTGAGAATGGCTCTCTTACAGAATACAATGGAGTACATAGCAAATCATTATCCTGAAATCGAGCTTTATGAACATTTAGCCTCACGGCCTATAAACATAAGCATCTATCCTGTTGATGGTAATTTGTTCTATGTGTTGATCGATGAAAAATCAAAGCCAGATAATATCAATTATAAATATGTGTTTGCTGTTAGGGGAGAATGAAATTTAATCCAGGCATGTTAAGACGAATATATTTCTTACTTTTAGTCATATTCTATCTATTGATAATATTTACAATCATAAGGATAAGCCCACTATTTAATTCATGGTTTATTGTAAGTGTTTTTATTATATTTTCATTAATTAACAGTTTGCTATTTATTGTCTCAAATAAAATCTTTAAGAATCATAAGTATATGGTGCTAACAGGCTTTGCAGCATTGGTTTTTATTGGAATTGCTTTGAATATTAACTTAGATGAAGACAGCCTGAATTTTACATGCAGCATGTATCACAATGAATTGGATTTTGATGAGTGGTGGGCTGAGTATAATAATTCGTATCAGCAATACAATATCAGTAAGTCTGATTTTATAAGTTTTCTAATGGCGAATGGAATTAGCATGATACAGGGTTACTTTTCTGATGTAAAACCTGAAGAAGTTCGAATTGGTGACATAATATCGTATGGGCCAGATGGCTATGACTTTTTCGTAGCGCATAGGGTTGTATATATCAACAATAGTAATGGCAGTATTGCCTTCATTCTCATAAGCGACAATGGCCAGCAGTTAAGCAATGTAGGGCAAGACCAGGTTACTGGCAAATACGTGTATAGTCCTGTCCTGGACTATATTTCCAAGGATCAGTGCAAGGAAAAGAGCTTTGTTGTTTATTGTAGGGATATTTTAAAAGATCAGATAGTTACGCCAAATCAAGTATTATCAGCATGTTGCAACCAAAACAATACGATGGAATGTGTTTATGATTACGCTATGCAAGAAAAGGACGTTACAGTGTGTCAGTATATTAGTAATTACTGGCTTAGGGTTGCGTGTGAAAGACTCGCATCAAAATAGAGCTGAGAATGCTTGCTTACTATATTTCTTTGTGATATGTTTTCTTAATTTAAAACCGAATACACAATTTACGGATAATTTTCAACATTGAAAACAATTAAAGAAATGAGGTAAGGCATGGCGAAGAAGGTCAGCAGGGACAAGACAAAAATTACGTTGCAGCTTGGGGAAGCTTCTGACTGATCTGTCAATCTGGAATACTAATTTCTTACCCACAGTATTTTTTACTGTGGGTATTTCTAATTCATTCTTCCTTTAATGATGTAATAAGATCATCACACACTTGTATAGCAGTAAGTAGCTTTTCCTTGTTGCCAGCCTTTTTCATTTCCATGTCCAGGGTAACGGCTCGCCTGTATTCTATTATCTGCTCGGTTTTTAAATAACTCAACTCTGAAGCAATAGATGTCAGCATGGGGGTTGAAGCCCTAAGCTCCTCAAGGCTGCTTTTCCCATCAAGATATCTTTGAGCTTTTTCCTTTATTGCCAGTGTTTCAGCGAGAATTACTCCCTTTATTGATCTCGATCTCTCTGAATCTTTTGGTATTGAGGAAGTTTCATTCTTAACATCTCCATAATTGCCAGCAAATCCTGAAACATCTGGCTGGTCAGTGGGATTGCTTTTTCCTTGGGTAAACTGAAATCCGAGTTTGTAGGCAACCACCAAACGGTTTTTATTATCCCTGACTACCACAGAAGTTTTTTGGTTGTCGATTATTCTAAAATCACTGAGCCTGTTTTGACTATCAGCTGAGTTTAAATACTCTTTCAATCTCTTTCTGATTCGTGCGATGTTTTTCTTAATCCTGTCAATGGTATAGTTTTCAACTTCGCCGTATACAGCATTCGATAGCCCAGCCCTGGTCACCCATTCCCGGTTCTTTTCAATTGTTTGGCTGTAAATGGCAAGGCAGGTCTTTACCAGAATCCGGGATTCGCTCACACCCCTTTGGGTCTTCTTGGTGAAGATAGCCATAACAGCATTTTCGAATTCACTATATGTCAGCATGAAGAGTTTCCGGCAAGTCCCAAAAGTCTGGTTTGTCCCCGCATTTGTCCCTTTTTTGTCCTGGTCGCAGCAAATATCCTAATTACATCTGACGATAAAAACGAGATGACAACGCCAAAAGGAGCATGAATATCAGCGGTCTACAAGCTTTTTAACAATAGCAAACCAAACCAAATGAGCAAAGGAGAAAAACAAATGGATCAGTCCAAAGAAAACAAAACCGGTGAGGGGCCGCCCGGGGCCACGGTCAAGAAAGCCAGGAAACCCAAGAGGAAATACCTGACCAGTGACGGAATCAAACAGTGTCTCGAACTCAAGGAACTCATTGACACCGTGCTTGAGGAAGGGACTGACCTGCCACAGGCAGTTACCGCAGGCCTAAAACAAGTCCACAAAGCCGCATGGCAAGAGTTTGCCAAGGCTCATGAGACCACCATCAACAATTAGCCAAACCAAAGAAAGGAAAGATGTCATGGAACAAAGCAATGTCAACCTGCCGGAGAACGCCACCACCCAGGGTATGAAACGACAGCTCATCAAGTTCGTGGGCGGAGAACGCGAGCCTGAAGAGGTAATGGTGGGAGTCGGCACCACTGCTGGTGATGTGCTCAGCGCCATCCAGCTTAGCCCCATGGACTTCTGCCTGAGCCATGGGTCGGCTGATTCGGTGTTTGCCAACGATGAGAACCTCTACCCGCTCATAAGCGACGGCGGACTGCTCTACGCAGGTTCCAGAGCCGACGCAGGGGTCTAAACCCCAAACCTTGGAGGGCTCCCGTGTTTACGGGAGCTCTCCTATCCATAAAAGGAGAGCAACATGCTGATGAGATTCAATAATAAAGCTAAACCGATTGCGGCAAGGGTTGTCTATGTGCCGCCCCTTTTGAGAGTGGGAAACAATCCCAAAATGGTTACGCCGGACACCACACCGCTCTATGTCAAGCGGGGATGGAAGAAAAAGGACAATACCTATACAGGCTACTACCGCACCCGCCATGGCGCGTTCAAGGGCAAGATTGAGCGGCGCGGTGACAAGTTCTATGTCTTCATCCACAAACCGCCGGTCAGCCAACTGCAAAAGCATTCCCGCTGGGTCTGCTTCCATGAAAGGGGCAGGAACAGATACGAAATCCATCTGGCCAAAAAGCCCGTGGATGGCGACATAAGCTCAATCATTTTCTATGTCGAGCAGCTGATTATCGAAAGCTACCGTATGCGGTAAGGAGAGGTAAGCCATGGAAAAGGCATTTGATTATAAGCCGGCAATAGCCGCGATTAAGACACGAAAATCTGCCATAAAAGATGAATGCAACGCCAAGGCAGAGGGAATCATTTCCATTGCTCAGAGCAGGACGCATGATTGGCTCTCGGAGATTTGCGAGACAGCAGTTCAGGCGCAGGCGCTTGAAGCTGAAAATGACAATTTGAGCCGGGCCATCATCACCCTTCAAAACCAAGCAAGACCCCAAAAACCACCAGGAGACAGTTTTCAAGTTTCCAGCCTTTTCCTACGCGACTGCTGGCAGGAGCTTATCTCGGATAGACGGCGCAGGGAAAAGCTGCATTTGGTTACAGGCACCATCACTAAGGACGGTATAAAGGTGCTTTCCAGGATTGAGAAGCTTGATTTTAGTAAGCAGTCTGCTTGCTATGTCAGTGCTGACCTCTCCCAGACCATGCACCGCATTACTTCCATGCATGAAAAATACGGCCATTTGGTGCTAGGCATGTTTCACAACCATATTGTGAAAGGACATGACGGAACCATGCCGTCCGGAACTGACATCAATTTCATGGAGCGCTACGCAAAAATAGGCATCCATTGTCTCGGCGGCATCTTTTCCACCGATGGCTATGTACGTTTCTTCAATTCAGGTTCAAGGCCTTTTACCATCCAGGTCTATGGAAAAGGCTGGGATCTGATCCAGGAGACCAAGGAATACCGAGTATTCAAAATCAGGGAGGGATTCTGATGAAAAGCAAGAACTATAGGACTAATCCGGTTAAGCAGTCCCGTATCCCAGATTTAGGATATAGCCAGGATAAGGTTAAGGGTTTTGCTGGCGAGGCATACCAGAATGCCAATGTCCTCATGATCGGTGCCGGAGGCATCGGTACGCTTGTTGGACATGGCTTGGTTCGAAAAGGGATTGGGCTGCTCACAGTCTGCGATGATGACGATGTAGAGATTCAAAACCTCACCCGCCAGCTGTTCCATAAAAAAGATATCGGCAAGAATAAAGCGCTTGCCCTGGCAAGAATCCTTTCAAGACAAGGATTTTTTAGCACCCAAATCAAGGCATACCCTTGCCGTTTTCAGGAGATATTTGAGGTCGGCGCTTTGGAATACTATGACGCTGTTATCTGTGGGGTAGATAACAATCCCTCAAGAGTGGCTGCCGCCAAATGGTGCCTTGAAAAAGGCATTCCATACATTACTTGTGGAGTATCGCGTGATGCCTCTTTTATGTATTGTGCAGTTCAAGAAAAGGGGCAGGCATGTTTTGGCTGCATGCTTCCCTCTGCTCTAGATGATAGGGATTATCCCTGTCAGCTGCCAGGCATCATCGATACCATGATGCTGGTTGCAAGTTTCACCATATATGCCCTCGACACAGTCCTCATGTCTCGGCACAGGGAGTGGAACCTTTGCAGTGTATCTCTTGACGGTTCCATGCCTGCCGCCCAAAAAATCATTTCCAGAAAAACTAACTGCCTTCTTTGCGGAAAAACGCACTAGAAATCTAATTATAGCCATCTTTTCTAAAGGAGTTATTGCAATGGTCTTGGAGAAACTTCGCGACATAGCCTTTCCTGCTGCTTTTCAGGGCAAAGCTGATCGATTCATTGACCATATCAAGGATAAGCAAACGGAGACGGATGTTGACCGAATCTTGATTGAGTCCGGCAGCATCATACTTAATGGCAATGAGTACCTTGCGGTCTGTGCAACAGCATATGCCCAAAACCAGGATGGCGATCCCCGGATTATGGAAATCACGGCCTTGCTTATTCGAGAAGAATAAGCGGAAAGGAGCCATACAATGCTCATAACTATGCACCAAATATGCAACTTCATTGTCAATGGGCATAAGCCCATGTATCAGGAGAGGAATTACGGTACTGGCCGAGATCAGGGCTATGACTTTGAAAGAAATCCTGACCTCTTCATTCAAAATGACCCTTTTGATAATTTATCCAATGCAGAAAATGCCTTTCACAGCACCCAATTAAGCGAAGGGCGATTAGCTCACACAACAAACATAACTGAGACAAGTGGTCAATTCACAAACCGCTTGTTATTCAGAGAATCAGTTATGCGAGGTCAGGCCGAGATGGAATTGTTTGAAGCAGCAGAGTACCTTCAACCGGACTCTATAGACTTTCAGCAATCCAATCAGCAAGATCCATTCTCAGCCCCTGCTAAGGAAAGCCAGCAGATTGATAACCAGAATATGGATCATTTGCGTCAAAGTGAAATGCTGAAGTTTATGAATACTATCCTTGGAGTGCGGAAATGACGGATGATTTTTTCAACTCCATATTTGGAAACCGCCAGGAAGGTTCTTCAAGAATTCACGAGGAGCAGGAAAGGATAGTCATTAAAGAGTTAGATGAAGCATCCTCTTTTGAAAAAATGGAAACCGTTATTGTGGATGAGAACGGTCCAAGAACTGTAAAGACAAGAACAGCTCATCCGCTTGGCTGCGGACATTACGCAGGATTAAACAATGGCAAGGTTGAATTAGTTGGGGCATGTGAGATCTGCAAGAAAACCACTCTTTGTTGGCAATGTGCAAAAGTAAGTTGCTCAGCCTGCAATCGCATGTCCTGTTCATCTTGTATCAGGGTTGAGGATAATGGAGATTTTATTTGCAAATCATGCAGAAGAAAGAAATGGGCTAAGTCTTTTGGAAAGGCAGTTCATGGTTTATTGAATAAGGATGTTTTGTAATGACATATCCTCAAAATCATCCCCTTCGTACAGGCAATTTACTTGACTTGGCAAAAAGAGCAAAGGTCAGAAATGATCCTGATTTTCAAAGAATTGCCATTGCAGCTGAAGTCACTAAAAGCCAGGCTTTAATGAACGCCGTGTATAAGTCATTGGGCTTAAAAGCGATATGTGAGGATGTACTGGAGATTCCCTTTGAGTTCCCGTCGCAGGAAACTCTTGATCTTGTTCATAGCCCTGAGCGCAAGATTTTTATAGGCATGATTCAACGGTTAAATCATCCTTTATTCCGTCCTATTGATTTGCTTGCCAGCCATCTCCTTTTGCTGGGCAGTTCGGGCTCGGGCAAAACTTCGCTTTTTTATGGAATTGCCGCCCAGTGTCTCAAGATGAATATCCCTATTATCGTCTTCGATTATCTGAAGAGTGACTATAGGCACTTGTCTCGTTATTTCAAACAATTAATCGTGCTTAAGGCTGGCAAGAATTTCATCTTTAATTCATTGCAAGTTCCAACCGGTGTTAACCCCGAGGATTGGCGGTCAGCCTGGGTTGTTGTGTTTTGCAAGGCAAACGGTCTTCTGGATGGCTCTGAGGCATTGCTGTTAAAGGCGGTAACCCAGTTGTACGACCAATTTGGAGTATTTCAAGGCTCTCAGCGTTTTCCAACCCTTCGAGAACTTCGCAATAAAATCATGAGCTATAACCTGCGCGGAAATTACCGGGAAGCAGCTTTCCAACAATCCAGCTCCAACCGGCTTTATGCTTACACCTCTTTGTTGGGCGAGTCAGCGGAGTACAGCAAAGGAATCGATATTGGTTTCATCAGCAGCACACCCCTGGTACTGGAATTCAAGGGCCTTTCAGAACGCATAGCCAGGTTTATGGTTTCAATCATCCTATATGGCCTATTCATGCATCGCATTGCGACTGGCACTCGCGGGAACCTGCTCCGCAATTTGGTCCTCATTGATGAAGCACACGCCTTTGCCCCGGCGGGTCTTTCCAACGAAAAAATTGGCGATTCACCAATGGCAAGCATCCTCAAACAATCAAGAGAAGCAGGCATAGGGCTAGCCCTGGGCAGCCAAAGCGCAAGCCTTGATAGAGGCATCATGGTCAACTCAGCCACAAAAATAGCCATGCATCTTGGGGATGGTGAAGACATTGAGCAGGTAAGGAAATCCTTTGCGCTGACACATGAACAAGCTGCCTATATCCCAAAAATGGACGTTGGAGAGGCTATTGCCAGGGTAAAAAAGGAAGATCCTATACTGTTCTCTACCCTAAAAACCAATTTCGGTTGAATCCAAATCGGAGGGGAAAATGCAACACAACAATCAATACCAAGTTCTTTTAGATTTGCGAAACAGAAAAGATGTAAGGGAAATCGTCGAAGTAAGCAAACACAATTGGTTTAAACCTGAACTCAAAGAACAGGCCATCGATGCTGTAGAAGGGTTTGCTCATGCCTTATATAACAATGTCTCTCGTGTGATGAATGATTACCATAAGCAAGCTGTAACTGTTTGCTGTATGGATAAAACCGAGCATGCCCTGGATCTTGGCAGAAGGCTTGGACTGGAACCAAAACTTTTTAGCGTGCTTGATAAAAAGCCTTTTGCGCCAGTGGTTGTAAAAAGCGATCAGTTCGACTGGTCCGTTCACACCATCAATAAAAGCAAAGAACCCATTCCCAGATTTGCACTGAAAAACCTGACAGCATTTCAACAAAATGGTGTTGTCTTTGGCAGTCTTGCGATTGCTGCGCCTTATCAGGCAAATTACTTGGCACCGGGCTTTGTGTTCAACCAGGAAGCCAAACGAACCCTGATTCAAACCCTCAATATTGGAAAAGCGTGTTTCAGGACTGCTGGCAAGGCTTCTCTAAAGACCGTCAAAGCAGCAAAATCCGCTGCCACCACAGCACTTCAGGACATGGAAGCACATGCAGAGGCTATGGCTAGCAGGCCAAAGGAGTTTGTCCGTGATCCAGTGCTTCTGGGAAGTTTTGGAGATTCACCTTGTTTCATGCTGGAAATCGCACGCTGGTTGTGAGGAGTAGCATGAATCCCATTGACATGAAAAAGTTTGAAAACATCAAATTCGGTGTTGAGTTGGATGGCGAGGGTAACACCCTGAATGACGGTCAAGGTGGATTGTTAAAAATTGTAAATATGCTTGGTATTGCAGGTGTGTTATTTCTTGCGACCGTCATAGCGGGCATTGTTTTACATTCCGTGTTTTTAAATAGCCCGCTGCTTATGTTGCTTGGCAATATCATAAGTTTAATATCTCTTCTTGCCGCACAGCTTGGTACCGCAATATGGTGGTTTATTACTGGCACAAAAGAACCTATGAACTACATCTATCAAGCCTTGCCATTTGGTGGAGTTCAGTTGAAAACCTCTGTCTGTTTAATGCCATTAACTATTATTATTCTGGTTATTATGTGCAGAGTTTACAGTAAGGTTTTCATCAAAAAGACAATAGCACTAATAATCAGTTTAGGGCTGATTAGCAGCATTGTTGGCTTAAGTATGTGGGTGGATAAATTATTGTAAGGAGGCGATCGTGAACATTTATGGTGTACTGCTGCTATTGCTTGGAGTCGGCATGTTCATATATGCAACAGATATGGCTGAACCGTTTGGATTTTTGGGAGAACAATTAGAGGACATTCTTTTGCATATCAGAAGCAATAATGTCCTGTTTAACGCGGTTGTCTTGGCGTTAGTGGTTGCCTTGTTTACTGGAGTTATCAGGAAATTATTTGCCAAGAAAGAAAAATCACTCGAAGAACAGATATTGGAGCGAATACAAAGAGAACAACAAGAAGGATTACATCAGGGCCATCCACATAATCACAATAGGCGATGAAAATGGTGAGATATACAAAGGATTTATCCGATGCAGAAATTCAGCAATCACAAGCTGAATTAATGGCTAAACTTAGAAAAGGTTTTGTCAAATATACGCCCATGCAATTTGAACCTGAATATGCAGCTAAACCCAAACCAAAAGCAAATGCTAAGAAAAGAAAACGAGCTAAACAGGGGAGGCAGGCGCAACAGGGTAATCAAGCTCATCAAGGAACACAAGCGAACAGGCAGACAGGTGAACAAGGGGGCGGTGTTTCAAGCACTCAGGGGGGGCAAAGTAATCCGGATCAGATATTAACAGGTGGAATAGATTATCTTGAAAATGTTTACGCTGAGCCAAATCTATCATTGCAGGCTAGAGGAATCAGACTAGGACTTTCAGCTGACAAGCGAACCATGATTAAAAAATACCTTGTGACGAATGGATTTCTTTATGAATTCTCAGTTGACTTGGGGAAAGAGTTTTCTGGAAGAGTGAAGATGCTAAAACTCACTGATAAGGGTTGTCAAGCATTGGGGAAAACACTACCAAAACAAAGCCAGGCAAGGCAAGGATCGTTGGAACACCAGTGGTGGCAAATTAACATCGCGAGGAACTACATTTCAAAAGGCTATAAAGCAATCATTGAATATGACTTGAATGGAAAAGCTGCTGATATCGGAGTTGAAAAAGATGGCGACTTGGTTGCTATAGAAATTGAGTTAACTCCTAAAAATGCAATTTATAACTTCCGTGCTGATATTCAAGCAGGCTTCAAAAGGGTAGTTATAGGCTGCAAGAATGTTCGGGTGAAAAACCAAATCGAGGCTCAAATGCAATCATTCATCACTGATAATCCAAGCTTTGTCGGAAAAGCAAACATCGTTAAGCTGAGTGAGTTTCCGTTTGTTAAACAACTATATAAAGAGATCAAAGGGATTTAGCTTCAATATTGAAAATAATTCAAAACATCAACAAAGCACACATGTTGTCATTCCAAACCTTTTAAACATTAAACAAGGAAGCATATGAAAATGAAAAAAGAAAATGCTTCATACAATTTGCGGGGTGTTTATGATGCTGCCAAGTATTTCAATCATGGTAAGCACGGATATAGTGAGCTTATTGCCTTGAATAAGGATTTTAAGCCAGGCAGGGAACATATCGAGGAGAACAAAGCCAATAACAGCTTTCACAAGATTTGGTATTCGTACAGGCTTGGCGCTTTCATCAGGTTCGTACAGGAATATTACAAAGACCATATGCTCTGTGTAGGTGTGAATCCCAGACCAACGGCGCTCAAATCTGAGCAGGGTTATAACCGCGGAGCAACTGATGCTGATATTGAGCAGGTTACCCACTTCTATTTCGACATAGATTTCGAGGGTAAGAATCCTACTGATATGCAGCTGGCTGATCTAAGGTTGGCCTTGATGAAGATGGAAGCCTTCTACCAGGATCAGGGGTTTGAGACTCCCACGCTGAATTACTCCGGTAATGGCTATCACATTATCCACAAGTTGCCGCCAGTCGCAGTTTCTGATTATCCGGACATCAAGGCTCGGCAGCACGTTTTCAGGGGTGAGTTCCAATCTGGATTTTCAGGCGAGTTGTCCAGGCTGGAAGCCATTATCGATAACACGCTTGACCTGAGCCGTAAGATCAAATTGCCAGGCACAAAGAAGCCAGGCCATTCACGCATAAGCAGCCTTGAATATGTCAATCATAAGCCGGATGAAGCTTTACGTGACTATCTGCTGAGTTTGGATATCCAGCCCAAGGATGATCTCCCCCTGGAAATTCGTGTGAAGGATATGCCGGAGCGTTTTGCGGGCCTTTTGAAACAGGACAGGTTTATCCGAGATTTCTGGAACGGCACCGGAAAGACCAAGGGCGACACCAGCAGGTCAGGCTATGACTACTCGCTGATACGCAGATGCTTAAGGCTAGGTGTGACTGACATCAATGACCTTTACGCAATCCTTGCTTTGCGGCCTGGCGGATCTGTGAGAGCTGCTGGCAAAGGTGAGAAGTATGTCAGGAACACTATTGCCAATGCAATTAAGGGATAGGCAATAGGATGAAGGCTCCTCAACGGATATTAATTCTTAACCCTGTGACAAGACAGATGATCTGAGGCAGCCCTTGACCATGCTCCGTGAGCCTGAAATACTGACCCCTGAGGAGGCCGCCGGATTCCTCCAGGTAAGCCTGAGCTGGGTTTACAAGAACTGGGAGGTCATCGGCGGTAGGAAGCTCAGGGGGGTCCTTCGTTTTCCAGGAAAAGAGGACCTTTATGAGCGTTTATTTGAGAAAGGGACGGGGTTGGATGTACGACTTCGTCCTGAAAGGCGAAAGGTATACAAGCAATTACTACAAAACCAAGGCAGAGGCCAAAAGAGCCGAAGCCGCGAGAAGGGAGGAATTGAAAAATCCAAGGCCAGTCAACCAGAACCACCAAGAGATCCAAACAGACATGGCCTTCTTGGAATTAATCAATAGGAGGCTGGATCATGTTAAGGCTTACAACTCTGAGCGGCATTACAAAGAATATTTGTATCTGGCCAGGTATTGGGTGAAACGCTGGGGCGAGCGTCAATGCTCTGAGATCAAAAGAGAGGGCATAGAATCTTTCATGGTGGAGCGCAGTTCGGCAGTGACCAAAAGCACGGCAAATAAAGAGCTGCGCTACCTGCGGGCAACATTCAATCACGGAAAGAAACGAGGATACATCCTCAGCAACCCAACCGATAACATTGATTTTCTGCCGGTGGAGAAGATCATTAAGTACGTGCCGACCCAGGAGGACATCAACAAGGTGCTGGCTGTTGCTGATCCTGCGGATCGGGATTACCTGCTTGTGATCCGCGACACCATGGCCAGGGTGAGCGAGGTTAACCGCCTGACATGGGATGATGTGGATTTCACGTCTAGGAGAATCACCCTTTACACCCGTAAAAAGAAGGGCGGCCATCTCACCCCTCGGAAGATTCCCATGACCAAGCGCTTGTACAACATCCTGAGTAGAAATCATGCCAAGCGAGACCCGGACAAACCGTGGGTTTTTTGGCACCGCTACTACAGCACCAAGCAGGGCTGCTGGGTTGAAGGCCCGTACAAGGACCGCAAGAAGCTCATGAGATGGTTGTGCAAGAAGGCTGGTGTCAGGTACTTCAGGTACCACCCCATGCGCCATTCAGGAGCATCTACTCTGGATCAGGAACGAGTGCCTTTGGGTGACATCCAGAGGATTCTTGGCCATGAGAACCGCACCACAACAGAGATCTATCTGCACAGCCTGGGCGGCACAGAGCGTGATGCCATGGATGTGTTTGAGCGGGTCAGTGGTGATGATGAGATCAGTTTTGAGAAAAAGTCCCAGCCAAAGTCCCAGCCAAAACGAAAAAACAGGTTACGTCTCGTGACGTAACCTGTTGATTTTACTGGTGCGCCCGGCAAGATTCGAACTTGCGGCCTACGGATTCGTAGTTATTGTTATGAGGTGTAACTAGTTGAAATTATTAAATTCAGTCCTTTAAAAAGCGCAACCAAAATGCCTTTGGTTGCACGTTACTGCAACCAGTTTCCGCTAAACGCGACCGGCCCTGAAAAGGGCCGGTTTTTTGTGCTTTCAATGACCCATAACGGCTGTTATAACTAAGGTCGTAACAGTTGTTATTGGTAAGGTGTTACTATGGATGAAAATGAGATTAAAGATATTGCACAGAAATTCAAGCGGTTATCTCTTGTGCCTCTGATCACGACAAGAGAAGTTGCCGAAGTTGCTCAAATAAGCCCTGACAATTTGCGAATGTGGATAAATCGAGGGCACCTTGAACTCAGGCTTTCTGAATCCCCCGCACCTGGCAAGGCGAGGTTTTTTACATCGCTCGAACTGCTGGAAGTTATGGCATTTTCTGAGCTTGCAAGACTCGGATTCTCCCCTGATCGTTTTTCAGGCTCGCTTGCTGAAGTTGTAATGTCTACCGCCAATATCAAAATAAGTGAATTGGCTGGGTCATTGGGAACATTAGAGCAACAGGGGAGGAATTTTGAGCGTTACGTTGTTGTTTTCTTTGATTCTAATTTGACTCAGATTAATTGGGAACAATGTAACTCTCCCCATCATCCATATCCTGAATTTGAATTAACCAGTTGGGTTGTGATTGATTGTTTGGCATTGGCTCACAGAGCTTTAATAGCCCTGGAGCATCTATCTAGCAAAGCAGAATCGGGGAAAAATCCCTTGAGGGAAGATTGAAACCATGGCCAAAGCATCTATGAGATTCGAAATTAGATGCCCAAAGTGTGGCCGGTTGCTTTGCCGGGCCTGTGTATCCTGGCTTGAGGCGAAATGTCCCAAGTGTAAACACATATTTAAAGTGGAGCGCCATAAAGCAGCTTAGCTTATAAGCAAATATACACCACTAAGAGTGCCTAAGAGCGCCAGCACGGGAGACAGCCCGGCTGGCGCTTTATTTTTTTACCTGAGCTTGGAGGATAACAATGAAGCTCAAAGACCTACTCGAAAAGCGGGCCCGGCATGTAAAAGAAATGCGGGCCATAGCCGACAACCCCGAAGGCGCAGGCGGAGACCTGAGCCAGGATCAAGCCAAAAGGTTTGATGAAATCAAGGGCGAGCTGGAATCCACGGAAAAAGCCATTGAGCGCCAGCAGCTTTTGGATGAAGCCGAGCGGCGCATGCATGGTGAATCCCTGACGGCTTCCGGAAATGACGGCTTTGAAAACGAGGTGCGCAATTTCAGCATTGTTCGCGCCATTGCAGGCCAGGCCGGAATGAATGTTGACGATGGCCGGGAGCGTGAGATTAGCTCAGAGCTACAGCGCCGGTCCGGAAACAAATTCCAGGGGATGGCCGTTCCCATGCAGGCCTTGGAAGAACGCGTAATCACCACCACCGCACCAGGGGCGGGTCCGGGATCAAACCTTATCGCTACTGACCATTTGGGCCACCAGTGGATTGATTTACTGAGGTCGAAATTGGTCATAAAGAGGCTGGGTGCCCGGGTGCTCAATGGCCTGGTCGGCAATGTGGATATTCCCAGGCTCAAAGCCAGCGCAACATATGGCTGGGTTGCTGAAAACTCAGCCTTGAGCGCTGCTGACATGCAATTTGACATGGCTCCACTTTCCCCCAAACATGCCGGGGCCCTGGCCGAGCTTTCCCGGAACATGTTGCAGCAAAGCAGCCCGGATATAGAAACTCTGGTCCGCCACGATATGGCCGCCATCCTGGCCAGGGCGGTTGATGGCGTGGCCATCCAGGGCGGTGGCAGTAATGAGCCTACCGGCATTTTGGAAACCACCGGTATTGGCGATGTGGCCATGGGGACAAATGGCGGGCCACTGGATGGGGATTCCGTGATTGACCTCATTTCGGCGGTAGCTGATGAAGATGCCGAGACGGGCTCTTTATCATTTTTGACCAACACTAAGGTCAAAGCCGCCGCCATGAAACTAAAGGACGGTGACGGAAGGTATTTGGGCCTTGACACGGTTTTCCAGAGCACCCCCAGGGCCTTTTCAAATCTCGTTCCATCAGATCTTGATAAGGGCACCAGCACCGGGGTGTGCTCCGCCCTGATTTATGGCAACTTCGCGGACCTGCTGATTGGTTACTGGTCTGCCTTTGACCTTCTGGTCAACCCGTATGAATCCACGGCATACAGCAAAGGCAACGTCCAGATTCGGGCCATGCTTACCTGTGACGTGGCTGTCAGGCATCCTGAATCCTTCGCGGCAATTCAAGACATGACCACCACATAAAGCGAAACGCGGGCAAGTCCCGCGTCGCCCGGTCGTGGCGGATCGGGCCTGATGAGCAGCCAGGAGTGAAGCCATGAAAAATCAATTGGAACAGCGAAGGGCGGTTGAGGTCCGCACCGAAGGCCGCAAACTGACCGGTTATGCCGCCGTATTTGGAACCGAAGCCCAAATTGCAGACTTTGTAGAGGTTATCCGCCCTGGAGCCTTCAAGCAGAGCCTGGCCGCAGGAAAAGATATCCTGGCCTTGGTAGATCACGACCATACCAGGTTATTGGGCAGAACCAAGACCGGCACCTTAAACCTATCTGAAGACTCCAGAGGGCTTCAATTCATTCTGGATATACCTGACACCCAGGCGGGCCGGGATGTGCTCGCCTTGGCCGAAAGAGGCGATCTGGGGGGCATGTCTTTCGGCTTCAAGGTCAACCAGGGCGGCGAAAGTTGGCAAGGCAACCGGCGCGAACTCTCCGACCTCAACCTTCGGGAAATCAGCGTGGTGAGCGCCTGGCCCGCGTATGAAGGCACAACAGTTACAGCGCGTGCCAAGACCCCGCCCAGGCTGGCAAGGGCAATGCGCTATATGGAGACGCTGAAATGGGGATACTGAGACGGATAAAAGATATTTTTCAGTCCACCGAAACCAGGGCCGTTGATCCATCCTGGCAAGCCTTGCAGGGCAGCAGCATCAGCAACGGCACAATGGTAAATGCCCGCACGGCTGAGAATTTGGCTACGGTGCTGGCCTGCGTTTCGGTGATCAGCTCCGCCATAGCCAGCTTGCCCGTTTGGATATACCGCCTAAAGGATAAGGTAAAAGAAATCAGCCAGGCACACCCCCTTGGCCGTCTGATCAAACTCGGGCCAAACCGTTATCAAAGCTGGCCGGATTTTATTGAGTGCCTTGTAGCTTCAACTTTGCTGCGCGGTAATGGTCTGGCGGAGATAATCACAGACTTGCGCGGTGCTGTGTCCGAGCTGCGCTTTATACCCTGGGAGTGGGTATCGGTTCAGCTCTTGCCCAATGGCCGCCTGGCCTATGATGTGGTTGACCAAGTTGGCATGTATGGGGGAACCGGCAAGGTCAGGCGTTTGCTGCAAGATGAGGTTTTGCACCTTCGGGACCGAAGCGATGACGGCATGATTGGCCGCAGCCGGTTACAGCGGGCGGCGTCCGCCATTTCAGCCGGAATCAGCGTGCAGGAGTTTTCAGAGTCCCTACTCAAAAACAGCATCAATCCTTCGGGGGCAATCAAACTCGAAGGCACGTTAAGCGAAGAACAGCACGAGCGCCTCCGCTCCAATCTTAAGGAAATGTACGGCGGCCCGAGCAATGCAGCAAAATTTTTAATCTTGGATCAGGGGATACAGTGGCAGCAGATTAGCGTTAGCCCTGAAGACGCCGAAATATTGGCATCCCGCCGCTTTTCAACCGAGGAGCTTGCCCGCATTTTTCAGGTCCCACCGCCTTTGGTGGGGATCTGGGATCATTCCAGCTTCACCAACTCGGAGACAGCAGGCCGTTGGCTTGCCCAGATCACCTTGACGCCCTGGATCAGAAAACTTGAGGCGGCTTTTGCGGGGGCTGTGTTCAGCGAGGAAGCCAGGCGAAATCATGAAATCGAATTTGACCTTTCCGGCTTCCTTCGGGGGGATCACGAGGCCAGGTGGCGGGCGCATGAAGTGGCTGTCAAAAGCCGCATCCTTACACCTAACGAGGTCCGGTTGGCTGAAGGCTGGAACCCGCGTGAAGGCGGGGACGCCTTCCCAGAGGAAAACAGAACGTGAAAGGATGGTTCCGAGTGGCCGACGCGGCCAGCTATGCATCAGTAAGCCCAAGGACTTTGCGTTCCTGGCTTGATCAAGGGCTTCGGCATAGCCGGGTCGGTGGGTGTCTGCTTATCCGCAGGGAAAACCTTGACAATTGGCTCGAAGCCCAGGCGGTTGATATCGACCAAATTAACAGATTGGCCGATGAGGCCATTTCGGAGATGGGACTATAAGTATGCCGGATTGTTTTGGCAGATATAAGGGCCAGCGGTGCTCTGAATGCCCCAAGGAGACCCGCTGGGAGTGTCTGGAAGCCACCCGCCTGAAGGTGTTGAAGCTAAAGGCGGGCTATTGGTTTCAAATAAATGACGCTGCGGACTATCTATCAATTAATCCACAAACAATACGCGCATGGCTTGGCAAAGGGCTAGTTCATAGCCGTATTGATGGACATGTATTCATTCAGCGCAATTTTCTTGATATATGGCTGGATTCGCAGAGGTCGGATTTGAGAAAACTACTGAGGAAGACGAAACAATGACATTACTGCATGCACTCAGCCAATCGGACAAATCGGACAAATCGGACAGCATCGGACACGATCGGACAGCATCGGACACGATCAGTCACGATCGGACAGCATCGGACAGCGATTCGGGCGGAAGCGGCCCCCGTTTTCAAGGTGATTTAACTTGCGCTATTCGTAAATGGATAAAAGAATCAACAGGTTACTTTACCAACGATCAAATTGACCGGCAGTTTGGCCTTGTGCTGCGGCAGGATAAAAAGCGCCGGTCCGACGCTCTTATAAAGATATATAAAGAAAATCTTATAATGAAAGACCGGCGCATTGCCGGTAGGTGGCATATAACTGATTCCGATCTTGAATTTATAGACCTTGAAAATGAAGACGACACCCCTTTTAAAATAATCCTTCCCCTTGATTTGAACCAGATAGTCTCCATCCCTTCCAAAAGCATCATTGTGCTGGCTGGCAGCCCTAATAGCGGCAAAACATGCCTGGCTCTGAATATTCTACGGGCCAACATGGGAGAGCAACCCCTTTTGTATCTCATGAGCGAGATGGGGGGCAGCGAATACAAGCAAAGGGTCAAGGCCTTTGGTGATGACCTGAAGATATGGAATCGGGATATTAAGGCGGCTTTTCTCTCTTCAGGCTTTGATGGAGCAATCAAACATCACAATCCAGACGGAATCTGCGTTATTGATTTCCTGGAAGAAATCTCGGGTGAATATTTTCGTATTGCTTCTGATATCAGGGATATTTATGACTCTCTCGGTGATGGCGTTGCAATTGTATGCCTGCAGAAAAAAGCTAATGCTCTTTTTGGCAGAGGCGGAGAATCAACCACGGAAAAAGCTAGACTATACCTAACCTTAGACACTTTGCTTCATCGTTCAGCATTTACTATTGCCAGCTTGCGCATTGCCAAATCCAAGTCCTACCCTGGCCAGAATCCCAATGGGAAAGAACGCCACTTCAAGATCATTCGCGGCTATCGCATTGAGCCAATATCGGAGTGGATGTACTGCAACGAAAAGCAGCGGGCAGCGTGGGTAACAAAGTATCAGCACGATGCAGAAGGGCGGGGCTTCTATGGCTAAATGGCCTTATAACACCCCGCGTTGGAAACGGCTCCGCATGATAGTGCTGCGACAGGAGCCCTTCTGCCGAGCGTGTAGGCGGGCGGGCGAACTGACTCCGGCCAGCCAGGTGGATCACATCCAGGAAATACGCCAGGGCGGGGCGGTATGGAGCATCAGCAACCTTCAACCGCTTTGCGCTTCATGTCATTCACGAAAAACAAACAAGAGTCCTGACAAGAGAGTTGATCCGGATACGGGCAAACCATTGGACAGCAGCCACTGGTGGAACGAAAAAATCTCTCAGAGCTGACTTTCCATGACCGCCGCCAAGTAAAAATACAGAGTAAGTTCAAATGGGTAGAAGAGGTCCAAGAGCAAATCCAGTGATCCACGATGCGCCTATGCTTGGCCTGTTTGGGGCCAAGAAAAGCCCCGCATCCTGGGAAGAATCAGGAATAAACCGGGCTACAAGGGTAATACGCTTCATCGAATCCCTACCTATTACTTCTGGCATGCATGCCGGGCGCAAGTTCAAGCTGAGGCCGTGGCAAAAAAAGATAATCCGGGACCTGTACAAGACCAAAGGCAAAAAATGTGTTGTGCGTGAGGCCCTGATCACCATGCCCAGGAAAAACGGCAAGACGGCTTTAGCCGCGGGATTGGCCTTGTGCCATCTGGTAGGACCCGAGGCTGAATCCAGAGGGCAAGTCTACAGCGCAGCATCCGACCGCGATCAAGCCGGGATCATTTTCAATGAGTTGGTGGCCATCATAGAAGCCGTGCCGGAATTTACCAACAGGATTATTGTTCAGCGTTTCAAAAAAGCTCTTGAGGATTCTGTTACTGGTTCGACATATCATGCATTGAGCGCCGACAGCCGCAAAGCACACGGCCTAAGCCCCAGCTTTGTAGTTTATGACGAACTGGCCCAAGCCAGGGACCGCCACCTTTACGACAACCTCATTACCGGCACCGGGGCCCGGGCCGAGCCCCTTTTCGTGGTCATTTCCACCATGAGCAGCGATCCTAACCATGTGCTTTCCGAACTCGTGGAGTATGGCAGAAAAATCAATGAAAACATAATCGAAGACAAGACCTTCCACGCCAGCATATTTCAGGCGCATGAAGACGCTGACCCCTGGGATGAAAAGACTTGGTATGCGTGTAATCCCGCCTTGGGTGACTTCCGCAGCCTGGATGAAATGCGCAAGGCGGCAGAACAGGCCAAGCGTATACCGGCCCGTGAGGCTTCGTTTCGCAATCTCTACCTGAATCAGGCCGTGGACCCGCAGCAACGCTTTATATCAAGCGCGGACTGGGACGCATGCAACGGCCCGGTGGACCCTAAGTCTTTACACGGGCGGCCATGCTGGGGCGGCCTGGATTTGGGCAGTACAAAGGATTTAACCTCCCTGACGCTCTACTTTCCGGAAGATGAAGGTGAAGTTGTTTGCTGGTTTTGGATTCCGGCTGAGAGCATAGGGAGCCGGGAAGATCGGGACAGGGTTCCTTACCGCGTTTGGTCCCAGAATGGTTTGATAGAGGCTGTTCCCGGCCGGGCGATAGACCGGCGCGCAATTGCCCTCCATTTGGCTGATATCGCATCGCAGTTTGACATTAGGGGCATAGCTTACGACCGCTGGCGGATGGAAGACCTCCAGGTCATTTTGGATGAGGAAGGCATAAAAATCCGTCTCGTGCCCTGGGGCCAGGGGTTCAAGGATATGGGGCCAGCCGTTGACATCCTGGAGGCCGCCATCTTAGACGCCAAGATCAAGCATGGCGCCAACCCCGTTTTGACCTGGAATGTGTCCAACGCAATTGTGCAGGTTGACCCTGCCGGCGCCCGGAAGATCAACAAGGAAAAATCGATTGAACGAGTTGACGGCTTGGTGTCTTTGACCATGGCCATGGGCCTGCATGCCAGAGAGGCCAAGCCGAAGCAATACGATTTCAGCGCATCAATGGTGATAACGACATGAATATTCAGGCCAGCTTGGTTTTGTGCTCCACGGTCGAGCGGCGGCGGTCGTTAGGCGGTCCTGCTGGCCAAGTTGGCTCCCCGATCAAGGGGACATGGGTAATAAGGACCGCTCCGCCGCATTTCTTGACTTTGATTACCAATTTGAGTTACCCTGGAAATGCTTAAAATGTCAACCGGGGAGGTCCCACCGATATGGGGCTATTATTGTGCCTTCAAAATCAAAGTTTGCCAGGGTGCGGGGAGTCCGTAAGGCCCCCGGGGTTTGTTGACAAACCTAAGCACACCCTGGCGCTTTTATTTGGAGGTTTGTAAGATGAGTCAAAGAGATGAAAAGCATAACGGTATTGTCATATCAGTCGATCAGCTTTACAAGTGGAGCAATCAAGTGGATGCCTTAAGGCTGGCGGTTATCGGTCTGACCTACGATCTAGACGGTGCCCCTGACCAATCGATTCCACTCCAGATGGCGGCTCAAGACCTCATAGGTGAAATGTGTGATCTTCAAGAAAAACACTCCGAATGCCGTACTTTAATTTCTAATCTGTGAGTACAT
This sequence comes from Desulfarculaceae bacterium, assembly GCA_963675675.1. Taxonomy (GTDB): domain Bacteria; phylum Desulfobacterota; class Desulfarculia; order Desulfarculales; family Desulfarculaceae; genus Dethiosulfatarculus. The sequence goes on along the minus strand of OY776512.1, from coordinate 1,956,140 downwards.
CAAAACAATAAAAACTACGTATTTCCCAAAAAATAGAACGAAAAGGGGATAGCAAAATGAACGACAATGCAATCACTGGGGCAGTAATTGGTTTGGTTGGGGTGCTTCTTGGTGTATTTATTGGTGAATTCCTAAGAAGAAGAAAAGAAAAACAAGAGATTGAACGCATGATGAAAGCAATTTCTGAAGAACTCGCTTCAGTAAAACTTCAAATTCCACTTTTAAAAAAAGCAATAGACATACAAATAAAATCGCTAAAATCACCAAAGCCCGTATTAGCAACAGGGTTTCATCAGTTGTTTATCGATATCGGCTTTAAAGAGCTTTTCCCTAAAGTCTACTCCAATTACTGCAGGATCCAAAGAGAAAATTTGCAGTCAATTTATTTTAGAATTCGATTAGTTAGTCAGCAAATGAAATTGTTTCCCAATGATATAGATGAAAACTACTTAAGAATGAAGGCAGTGGGTGTTGTTAACGAATTATCGCGAGAAACACTTTATAAGGAATATGAAAAAAAAATGAATTTCCTGCTTGAGTTGCTTGCCCCAGTTGAAGCGTGGATAGAGCTTTTCCTAACCAATCGCCATGAAGAATTGTATGAGGCTATTGGGGGTATAGTGGAGAAATAATGAAATGGGAGTTAAAGTTAGGGAAAAGCAAAAAGGCTCTGGCGTCTGGTGGGTGTTCATCAACCACCAGGGCCAGAGAAAAGCCAAAAAGGTTGGGGCGAAATCCGCCGCCAACAAGGTAGCCCGGCGCATCGAGGCCAAACTGGCGTCCAAGGAACTGAATATCGACACCGAAGCCGTGCCGACCTTTGGCGAATTGGCCAGGGAATGGATAGGCGTCATAGTGCCCGCTACCTGCAAACCCTCTACATGCTCAGACTATGAGGGCATTTTGAAGCACCATGTGTTACCGGCTTTCAAGGCACGCCCGATTGACAATATCACCCGTAAAGAAATCAAGGTCTTCATCTTGAACATGGCTAAGCGCCGATCAATGAGCAAAGCCAAGCATTGCAAGGCTGTGCTGTCCGGGGTGCTGAAACTGGCGGTTGAAGACGAAGTAATCTCCCATAACCCGGCATTGGAACTGGGGAGTTTAGGCAAGCAACAGCAACAAGAAGCCACTATTACGCCATTCACAGCTGAAGAGCTGGACTTGCTCTTGGACACCTTCAGGGCGAAGTTTCCGCACTATTTCCCGCTTACCCTATGTCTGGCCCGAACTGGAATGAGGATAGGCGAAGCCGTGGCCTTGGAGTGGGGAGATATCGATTTCAATAGCCGGACTATCCACATTCGCCGGGCCAGTGCCAGGGGCAGGATACAGACGCCCAAAAGTGGTAAAAGCCGCAAAGTTGACATGAGCTTGCAGCTAACCGAAGTTCTCGGGGACATGAAAACCAGGCGGAAGCGGGAAGCATTGGCCCGTGGCCTGAGCAAAGTGCCTGAATTGGTCTTTATGAACACTGCCGGACGCATGATAGATATTAACCATTTCCGCAACCGAACTTGGCATAAGGCATTGACAAAGGCCAAGCTTGCCAGGCGGCGAGTTCATGACTTACGGCACACATACGCAACACTGAGAATCCAGGCGGGGCACAACATCGCAGATGTGAGCGGGCAGCTTGGCCACCATTCAGTCAAGTTTACCTTGGATCAATATTTCCATTGGTTGCCAGGCCAAGCAAAAGGTGAGGTTGACGAACTGGACCGGTTGCAACTGCCCGCAACCTATGCGCAACCAGACGAAAAAACCGGTTAACCAAAATTGGCTAACCGGTTGAAATCATTGGTGCGCCCGGCCTGATTCGAACAGGCGGCCTACGGATTCGTAGTCCGGCGCTCTATCCAGCTGAGCTACGGGCGCGTGCTTAAGTGTGCAAAGCGGGTTTGATTATAACAGAACCCGATGGTTTGGCAACTGTGTTGCGGATTATCTTTTTTCAGTTCGCGCACGCCTTGGCTGGGCGAGTAAATGGCAATGCGATAACCTTTGTCCGCAAAATAGCCGGCTAAAAAATTTATTTGACAAATTCATAATTACCTGTAGGTTTTCTCCTTATTATGACCATATAGCCCAAGCGTCTGCTTAACCTGCTGGCAAACACGCGCCATCCATTTTAGCCATACAATTAGGTTCTTTGGTTCTGAGAGGCCCGGATATGCGGCATTGGTCGCCGCAATGGGCGATTTTTCTTTCTTCAAAGGAGTTTTAAATTATGTCAACAAATATCTATGTAGGCAATCTGTCCTATGACACCAGAGATGATAGCTTAGCCACTGCTTTTGAGCAGTATGGCGAGGTGCTTTCCGCCCGAGTGGTTACCGACCGTGAAACCGGCCGCTCACGTGGCTTCGGTTTTGTGGAAATGGATAATGATGGCGGACAAGCCGCCATCCAAGCCATGAACGGTGCAGAACTGGACGGCAGAGCCCTCAAGGTCAATGAAGCCAGGCCCCGGGAGCCCCGCTCAAACCAGCGCTGGTAGCCTCATAAGGGCAATTGACAAAAACACTCCAAGACCCTGCTTCGGCCCGGCCGGGGCGGGGTCTTGCATTTTATAAGCCTAGATACAATAGGCCCTCTTTTCTCTCTGAGTACTTAATGAATCACACGTCGTCCCACAGTTCTTTCGATCAACTGGCGTTGAGCTCTCCCATAAGGAAAGCCCTACACAAACTTGACTACAAAAATCCCACACCAATACAATCCGCAGCCATTCCGCTGCTATTAAAAGGGCGTGACCTTCTGGGTTGCTCCCAAACAGGGACCGGCAAGACAGCGGCCTTTGCGCTGCCTATCCTGCACATGCTCAGCTCATCCGGTCAAAAGCCTGCACCCCGTTCAGTAAAGGCTCTGGTACTGACCCCTACCCGCGAATTGGCGATGCAGATCGCCAGTAATTTCGAGAGCTACGGCAGGTACCTTAAGCTGAGAAGCGTGACCGTGGTTGGCGGGGTACGCCAAGAACCCCAGGCTAAAGCATGTTCCGGGGGAGTGGATATCCTGGTTGCAACGCCGGGGAGGCTTTTGGACCTTTTGTCGCAACGGTTATTGAACCTGGACAAACTTGAAGTGTTTGTGCTGGACGAAGCGGATCGTATGCTTGATATGGGGTTTTTGCCAGATATTAAACGATTACTGACTCTTGTCCCCAAGCAGCGTCAAAATTTATTTTTTTCGGCAACCATGCCTCCAGCCATCGCCAAGCTTGCCGACAGCATCTTAACAAACCCGGCCAAGGTGCAAATTACACCTACGGCTACTCCAGTGCAAAGAATTGAGCAAAAGGTGCTTTTTGTGTCTCAGTCAGGCAAAAAGGCTCTTCTAGGAGAGGTGCTAAAAGACTCTAAAGTCGAACGTGTTTTGGTCTTCACACGCACCAAACACGGCGCCGACCGGCTTGCCAAGCAATTACTGAAAAACCATATCAGCGCTGAAGCCATTCACGGCAACAAGTCCCAAAACGCCAGAGTAAAAAGCTTGTCCAATTTCCGCAGTGGCCAGACCAAGGTATTGGTGGCTACCGATATAGCGGCGCGCGGTATAGATGTTGAAGGCATCACACACGTAATTAATTATGATTTGCCCAATGAGCCTGAATGCTATGTACACCGCATAGGCCGGACCGCCAGGGCCGGCGCTGATGGGATAGCCATTTCATTTTGCAGCGCTCAAGAAAAAAATTATCTGCGTAGTATTCAAAAGCTCATCCAAAAAAAGGTGCCGGTAGGTGATTCCGGTTCATATGGGACGGCTGATAGTCCCCAATCCCACCAAACATCCAAACCCGGTTCATCGAGATGGCAGCGCCGCACTCGCCTGATAGCAGCGTAATAGTGATTCTGCTGATGGAACGCTAAACATGCCATCGGCGCGTGATGGGGTTAAAAGCTGCTTTGGGATTAAATTCTACCAAAGCGGGCACCCCAAGATCAGGCAGATCAAGCGCATTCATACTCCAGGTAAATTTGGTTTTCGCACCTGGACTTCCTGCTGGCTGCTCATGGATTATTTGAAGACTTTGTCAATCCGGCCCGGTCTCAATATAATGGAAGTCGGGTGTGGTTGGGGGCTGGCTGGGATTTTCTGCGCCGGCATCCTTGAGGCAAAAGTAATCTGTGTGGATTCCGATTCCGAGGTCTTTCCCTTCCTGAGAGCTCATGCAAAGCTCAATCAAGCCCAAGTTTCCATTTTGCACAAGCGATTCGAAGATCTGACCTCTCACGATTTTGCGAACATAGAACTGCTAATAGCGTCAGACATCTGCTTTTGGGATGATATGCCCGTATCGATCATGGCAATGATTGAATTTGCCTTGGCTTGCCAAGTTCCGCGTATACTGATTGCAGATCCCGGCCGTACTCCGTTCCAAAGACTGTCATATGAGTGTGTTTCCAGGTTTGATGCCCGGGTCTTCAATCATTCGGTGCGCAAGCCTCACCTGATCGGCGGGCGGATTTTAAAAATCACCAATGGCAGTTACCAAAGCCATTAACCACCTAACAGCCTTTTGGACAGGATATGAATCAAGTCGGACTTATACTGCGCGAAATTCAAGCAGCCCTCCAGATTGCCGACCACATTCAATCAGGGCATCCATTGAGCTTTGCATCCTTGAAATCATTGGCAATTTACCAGCATGAAATATCCACTCACAATAACCTCATGCTGGATTTGGGCACCATTAAATCGTGCCGGATTTGCGCGGAACGCGACGGCAATTCTTGTTGCTTCGATGGCGCAGAAGAATGGTATGAGCGCAGATTGCTTCTGATGAATCTATTGCTGGGTGTAACCCTCCCCCTGCAGCGGGAAGTGCACGGTGGCTGTTGGTTCCTTGGCCAACGTGGGTGTAAACTGATTGCCCGTTTTGGTCAATGCGTGAATTATATTTGCCAAGATTGCAGGATCAAGATCACTCAAAAAGATCAATCCCATCTCAGGCTGCAAGCTGGCAAGGAGTTGTTAGCCGGCTTGGAGGCTGAAACACTGATCATGAAATGCCTGTCTGGACATAACCTGGGGTAAGCCATAAAACTAATCTCTTCGTTGGACCGTAGAGCGGCAAGGGTTATATCATGGCAACTGCAACCTGGTATATTCACTTGTTATCAGATAGATCAACCACTCAGTGTTTGTCGGATTTTTTGTGCAGTGTTGCAGGAAAGATTGGCGATACGTGGGGTATTACACATTGATTAGATCCTGCTCCCATTCAGGGCCGTCATAATACAAAATAGACTTCGTTGGTCAACCAAAACTTGTTTATGCATGATGGATAGCGAAAGATTATGACTCAGGACATGTAATGTGGATTGATCTTTACTGGCTTGTATAATTCAATGTTAAACCGTTCAGATACATCCTTATATAAAATTGACCAGGAATGCTGTCGAATGGCACATATATAAAAAACCTCTATGTCAGCAAAAGCAGCATCCATTATTCCCAAAGGCGGGTGTCTGTCTTCCTCTCTTATATTCCTAGCGCCACAAATAGGACAGATTGTCCCTCCGCTATTTAAACACTCATTTTCGTAGTTCATTATCATTTTATCACTAGAAACTTTCACGCGCTTGCGTCAACTAAATTTGCAATATCTATTTTCTAAATATATACCATAATTCCGTATATATATTCTGCTATATCAGGTGATATTGATCAATAAACTTACTTTAGTAAATTCACTTAATTGAAATAAACTCCGTTGTTTTCAGATTTGTTTGTGGGAAGTCAGTCAGTTATTAGATAGATACTATTCAAATAATTATCTTTAATTAAATTCATCCTTAGCATTAATTTCTGCCCAATGAGCTTTAGTTTTTCCGTTAATTATTTTTGTGGATTCTTCGATCATAGTGTAATATTGTTGGTTTTCGGGAGTGTGGAATAATTTAGGGCGAGCAATTAATAATTCTTTTAAAATCAAATGCTTAGTCTTGACTATAACCATACTCCAAGGTAGATAAGATGGTGACTTAGCGGGAAGCTTATATTTATGTATGTATAGATTTAACGTATCATCCAAGCTTAAACTGGCATTCTTTGTTGTATGCAATTCATAAAACTGAGCAAATGAAATTCTATTTTTGGATTTTTTCTTAAATAACATAATGACCTTCGCTAGATCCGAAGGCAACTCTCCTTTTCATGAAATATAACGTCATTTGTCAAAAGGTGTACCGGGTTCTCATAATTATAGCAGACAATTGAACAAAACCATTAAGTTAAATCAACTTATTGAATTTTGTTAATAACAAATCAGCTAAGCACTGCATTCAATGGCTTTTTATATTTTAGCTAGCAGATGATAATTGCAGGCAAATATGATTGATGGGTTGGCAGGGAGTGTAATTAAATGCTTCTCACAATTAATGCATAAAACTGGTTTTCATCAGCCCAATAAGAATGTTACCCACCGGCCAATTTTTTCAGCCTGAGCCATGCAGGCCATGAATCACATATTCTTTTGGCTGGTTAATTTACCTGCGCCCTTGTTCACCAGCTTGTCCGACAAGTCCATATTTCTTGATTTTTCTGTATAGTGTTGCAGAACCTATTCCAAGTTGCTTGGAAGTGCGGGTCTGATTCCCGTCATTTAGCTTCAACACCGCGAGGATATAATCCTTTTCTATTTCGCGGAGCGGTTGCACTATTTCATCATTTATAACTGGCTTGGGAAATGCTCGACGGATATCCTCGGGCAGATCCTCCAATTCCACCCGGGTTCCTTTTGCCAGGGCAACAGCTCGCTCCATGGCATTTTCCAACTCTCGTACGTTGCCCGGCCAATCGTAACGTAAAAGCTGATCTACGGAACTGGGAGCAAGTCCCTCTAATTTGCGACCCATCCGGATTGCCGCTTCGGCCAGAAACACCCGCGCAAGGGGTAAAATATCGTCTCGACGGTCTCGGAGAGGGGGAACTGGTAATTCTACAACCTTCAGCCGGTAATAAAGGTCCTGCCGAAAGCCGCCTGCGGCTACGGCATGAGCCAAGTCCCGGTTGGTGGAGGCCAAGACCCGGACATCAACTGGCCGGCTTTTGCTTTCACCAACTCGCCGGATCTCCCGTTCCTGCAGCACACGTAAAAGCTTGATTTGCATTCCAGATGAGATTTCACCGATCTCATCCAGGAGCAGTGTCCCGTGGTTCGCGGCTTCAAAAAGCCCTTGTCGGTCAGATTCAGCATCGGTAAAGGCTCCGCGCTTGTGCCCAAAAAGCTCACTCTCAAAGAGCGACTCAGTAATGGCACCGCAGTTAACCGCAATAAATGGGCCTGCCGCACGTGTAGATTCCTCGTGTACCAGCCTCGCTATGCGTTCCTTTCCTACTCCACTCTCGCCGGTGATGAGTAGCGTAGCATCAACTTTTGCCACTCTGCGCGCCAATTCCACAATACGCTGCATTTGGGTGCTTTTTGCAACTATACCCAAGGGCTCATCCACATCACTTGCTAAACGAACTAATACTTTACGGCTATCTTCCAATTTTTTCTCGGCAGCTTTTAAAGTATTCGTTACCCGAGTGAGCGATACATCAAGGCACTCGTTGAGGCGTTTGGAGTCGAAGAAGATCAGATCCTCGGCGCGTTCGTTCCCCCATTCTTCTCGTGTGCGGCCCAAAAAGTGGCACGCGGCGTGCCCTTGCCCTAGGCACCTATCTTCTAAGACATAGATTTCCTGGTTGGTTGTGCGGCTTATATAACCGCTCATGAGCCCACAAATAGTCCAGCATACAGGTGAATTTGACCGGCCGAAGTGTAGGAGATGCTGCTCTGCCTCATAGGATGCGAGCAGCATCGCTCCTTTCTTAGTGAGCGGATCCTCACTTCCCGGCTTGGTGCGAAAAAGACCTCCGAGAGTGTGTATCCTAGGGCCGGCACGACGCCATTCGTCATTATTTATCCACACAAACTCTTTTTGCATGGCCTCTGCCATACGCCAACCATGGGCGAAGCCAAATTGGGTTAAAACAGCCCGCGCGGCATTAAGACCGAAATTGTCGAACAAATACTGCCGCAGAACACCCATTGCCACCGCATCAAGCAAAAGAGCCCGCTGTCCGGCAAAACGTATCAGTCCTCCTTCTGAGTCCAACTCAAGGATTTCATTGTGATGCAAATCATCCACACGCATACACTGCCTCCATCATTTTGATGTAAGTGTACTTCATTTTGATCCCATTGAACATAGCTTTCTAATGACTGCCAGATTGTAACTTGTTGACAATATGCGGATCTCTGGGCTTGGCATGATCTATGCTCTGTTATGTTACTGAGCCAGCATGTCGTTTAACGGATCGGGATTTTTTCTGTGAGTTGTTTGCGACTGAAATCAATCAGAACTTTTTAGGAGGTGCTAAGTGGAAAAGGAAGCTATGAAGAAACAAGTTAAACCTTTTGTATGGGGCGTAGTTGGTGGTTGTGCCATATTGCTGATAGTTATCTTCGCGGCAGGATGGGTAGTGACTAGTGGCTCTGCTCAAGCTGCGTCTGAAGAAATGGCCGCAAAGGCCGTTGTAGGCCGTTTGGCCCCGATTTGTGTGCTGCAGTACCGAAAAGATCCCAACAAGGCAGAACGGCTTGCTGAACTCGCAAAGACGAGTTCTTGGAGTCAGGGCGATTATGTGAAAAAAGCTGGCTGGGCAACTATGCCTGGTGAAAAAGAGGCATCAAGTGATGTAGCCGATGAATGTGCCAAACTGATTCTGGCTTTAAAGGACAAGTCAAAATAGTTGGGTTATTGGCGGGTCGTGGATGGCCCGCTTAATAATATTAAGTTGCAAGCTATTAGCGCATATAGAAACAAAAACGTGCTGCTTTTTTATAGAGTATGAACGGATACCACTGGCAGAAAGTATTTTGAAATCCTTAGTTAGAAAACCAAGGTGAGGCATTATGAAAATCCTGCGTAGAAACGCTGAGCGCTTTCATTTACACCGAGTTACGCAGGATATATGGCAAACATTTTATCCCGTTGATAACAAGAATGGTATTCCCGGTAATTTTGGAATCATCACCGCCTTTAGCGAAATGCAGCTCCCGCCAGGCATAGCCGTTGTCCTGAACTCAGAATGGCAGTCGGAAATAATAACTTACGTATTTAGAGGAACGATCACACAGGAGGATTCTACAGTTAATTCAGGCGTGCTTCACGCAGGCGAATTCCAGCGTATGATCATTCGCCATGGGACCCGCCATAAGGTAGCCAATCCCTCACAGTCAATCCGTGCACACGTTTTCAGGATATCTCTGCTGCCTTTTGAAGCAGGTTTGAACCTCGACCAAGAACAGATACGCTTCCCGGTGGCGCAACGCCACAATATGCTTTGCGCAATCGCGTCTCCAGACGGACGGAACAACTCGCTAAGAATCTCCCAGAATGCCATCATATATTCGAGCATACTTGATCCTGGATATCACCTTGTGCATGAACTGTTGCCGGGCCGCGTGGCTTGGCTCCATGTAATTCACGGTGAAGCAACAATGCAGGACAAGGTTTTATGCGATGGCGATGGAGTGGGGGTAAGATTGGAGCCATCAGTTTCCATTACCGCTCAGAAGGATACCGAGATAATGCTTATGGATATTGGAGAAATATAACAGTCGTTATTAATCAGATCCGGTAACTTTGCAACCGCAGATAGCTTGGCATGGTAGCTATGGGACATGTAATAAACAGGAATATAACACTTGTCGGTATCCTCATTTCATTAATAATAGTTTCCATGGGCATATTATTCATTAACCAGAGGAACTTACAGTTTGAATCAAAACGTAAAGAAGATAGACGGCCAGCAACTATCGAAAATGTTGTGTTGAGGATAGAGAGCAATATAATGCGCGTCCAAACAGCCATGGAGGATCTAGTTTATTCTGAATATGCATCAGATCTAAAGAAAAAAGTTAATGCAATAAGCATGTTGGAATCTGCCATAAGTAAAGACTTTCAAGCAATGAGTATGTATTTCCCTAAAAACAACAGTTTGTACTTGAATGCGTATACCTTATTTCAAAAATGGAAAGTCATCAAAGATGAAATTATCAGGCTAACTATGGACGGTCCGTCAATACCAGCCCAAAATCAAGTGAGGGGAATGAGCGCAAACCATGCCATGGAAATCAGAAAGGCCCTTACGGCGCTCGATAAATTTTCCAAACAAAGAGTAATCGACTTTGATTCAAGTGCCGTACAAAAACGTTAGAAACTTAATGAAGGTCTTACCAAACTAGATTAGCAAGCACAAAAACCATTAGATTGCAGTAATTTTATAATCATTAGGCAACCAATCAAGCGCAACAAAAATTTAATGCTAACACACAACCGATCGTAAATGCAGTGTGTTCTTTTTTATTCGGCCACAGACTAGCCTAAAGCGGTTAGTGATCCACAGTTCCTTCTACTCTAGCGTTGCACCCCAATTGTTCATTTACCTCAGACAGGAGTAGGATAATGAAAGAGTTGATTGAAAACATTGCCAAAGCACTAGTGGATAAACCAGATCTTGTATCTGTTCAAGAAATCAATGGAATGCACAGCTCAATCCTGGAGCTCAAAGTCGCCCAAGATGATATAGGGAAAGTCATAGGCAAACAAGGCCGAACCGCTGCTGCAATGCGAACCATACTAAACGGAGTTTCAGCCAAGGCGAATAAACGTACTGTGCTTGAAATAATGGATCATCCTGGGAGTTTGCACCCTGCCGAGAGGGTTCCCTGAAATTAAATCCCTGTTTGGAGTTTAAACTATATGAATGCGCTCCTTATTTACCCTAAGTTTCCAGATACTTTCTGGTCATTCACTTACGCGCTGCCTTTTATCGGAAAGAAGGCGGCATTCCCACCGCTTGGCCTGCTCACTGTCGCTGCCATACTGCCTGAAAATTATCAAAAGAAAATTGTGGACGTGAATGTGGAGAGCTTAACCGATAAAGACATTTCCTGGGCCGATATGGTCCTTGTCGGAGGAATGGCCATCCAAAGGGCGTCTGCAAAAGAAATAATTGCGCGCTGCAAAAAAAGCGGGGTGAGAATCGTGGCAGGTGGGCCGCTATTTTCAGCTGAACCGGATGAATTTAATGAGGTGGACCATCTTGTCCTTGACGAAGCCGAACTCACACTGCCGTCATTTATTGAAGATTTTGAAAATGGATGTCCAAGAAAAACGTACAGGGCGTCAGGTTTCTGCAAACTTCGGGAATCACCCTTGCCTGCATGGGACCTAATCAGGATCGAAAAATATGCTTCATTGAGTATTCAGTTTTCCAGAGGTTGTCCATTTAATTGTGATTTTTGCAATGTGACAACTCTTTTCGGCCGTAAATCACGCACAAAATCAACCAGCCAGATCATCTCGGAACTGGATTTGATTTATGCTTCTGGATGGCGCGGTAACATATTCTTTGTTGATGATAATTTTATTGGAAATAAATCGTATATAAAAGACAGTTTACTTCCCGCTTTGATTGAATGGCGGAAGGGTAAAAGAGGCTGTGTTTTTTTCACGGAAGCCTCCATAAATTTAGCTGACGACCCTGAACTGCTTGACATGATGGTTAAAGCTGGATTTGATGCCGTTTTTATCGGCATTGAATCTCCAGATGAAGGATGTCTTACCGAGTGCCACAAATCTCAGAATAAGAACCGCGATCTTTTACAAAATGTTAAAACCATCCACCGGGCCGGCCTACAGGTGATGGGAGGATTTATTGTCGGCTTTGACAGCGACCCAAAATCCATCTTTAAAACACAAATTGAATTTATTCAACAAAGTGGAATTGTTAGCGCAATGGTAGGAATACTGCAGGCGCCTCCAGGAACCCGGCTTTTTAAGCGTCTAGAAAAAGAAAACCGGGTGGTCCACACCTTTTCCGGAGATAATGTCGCGGGAACCACCAACATAATCCCCAAAATGGGCCTGGACCGGCTTTTGGATGGCTACCGGTCGATAATGAAACAAATCTATTACCCTCCTAACTTTTATCAAAGGATCAGGTGTTTCCTGAAAGAACTTAAATCGCCGGAAGTTACTGTGCCCATTGATTTGCAACGACTTCTCGGATTTTTCCGATCATGCGTCTGGCTGGGTATTTGCGGGAAGGAACGCCTACATTACTGGCATTTGATGCTCTGGACCCTGCTAAAAAAACCAAGGCTGCTGCCCTTGGCTATCACCTTGGCGGTTTACGGCCATCATTATAGGAGGATTTGCGATTTATATATCACTTAAGCGGTTTCAAGCTGAAAATAAAACAATTGCTCAATCCAGATAATTGGTATGGATATGTGGAAAAACCATCTCTGAGTTTGACAAACGGCCAATTCCCTGTAATCTAATAGGACACGCTGAACATACAGCCCAAGTCTCCGCTTAACATGCTGGTAAAACCACACCACCAATTTTAGCAAAAATTTTGGCTCTCTGGTTCCGCACAACGCGCCTAATAGCGGCTATGTCTGCCGTTGCAGGCTGACTTTTTATCACTGGAGTTTTGAACTAATGGCAAAAAAAATTTACGTAGGCAATCTGTCTTTCGACTCTACCGAGGATTCGGTCCGTAACCTTTTTGAGCAGCATGGAACCGTGACTTCCGTCAAGCTAATTGCGGAACGCGAAACCGGCCGTCCGCGCGGATTTGGTTTTGTGGAGATGGAGGGTGAGGGCTCTGATGCAGCTATCCAGGCTCTGAACGGCATTGAGTTGGACGGCAGGGCGATAAAGGTTAACGAGGCAAAACCTCGTGAGGCCCGCCCATCCCAACGCTGGTAGACCTCTGTAGACGTCTTTGATCACGCATCCAACAACCCCGCTTCGGCCTGGCCGTGGCGGGGTTGTGGTTTTAGAAAACTTCCATGGCCAGAGCAGCAGAACCGCCAGGCCTTATCAGTCTTTGCCCTATGGAATGTCCATTACATTATTTCTTGCAGCTCCATGGATGCCTTTGTCGTCTGCTCCATGCCTTACCATCCAGCCTGCAACGCCCTGTGCTGCCTTCGCTAAATCAACGCAGGCTAGGCACCAGTATCGCATCGTACAAAGCCACAAATAATTTAATTTTCGCTATGGCGCGCTTACTCGCTTGCGCCACCTTAAAAGTGACTTTTTCAGTGGGTGCGGATTCTAGGGTGCCCTGAAGCCTTCCATACAAACTGCAGGGCTGCTGGATTTTATCCTAGAGGGGAGCCCCTCAATAATAATGCAAGCGTTGATCGGACACACGCCGAGTCCATCAAATTGATGGAGCGGGTCGTCATTTTGAAAGAGAAACCGACAGATGAATCAGTCTTTCTTGTTTAACTAGCTGATATTTCTACACATCTAATTGGCACATAAATTGCTTTTCTAAATAGCGGATACATATTGATTAAATGATTCCATCAAGCTCGTTCACTAAAATCTCTAATGTTCCAACAACAAAATAGACCCGAAAAGAGCGGAGATAAAGGTATGAAAAAACAGACTGAAGTTACAAAAGCCAGCCAGCAATATGCTGCGGCGTATGCGGTGCACTACAAGATCAAGGACCTGAATGAAGCTCTCGATCTTTACGAAGGAGTCATGGCCGCTTACCCGGATACCAGCGAGGCCGGGTATTCCCGGACCCAAATCCAAAACATCGCTAAAAGCCTGGTTCCCAAGGAGGAACTTCTGGCTGCTGAAATGGTCATGGCCAGGTCGCATCTCAATAAGTAGTGACCAGAGGATGCCGTAGCTGCCAAGGAAGCGCCATCCGAGTTTTAAAGGTGGGAAAATGATAAAAAGCGTACTCTTGCCCCAGACTTATCTTGCCCGGGACCAGTCCGAGATTCTGGCCCGCTGCTTTGATGAGGTCCACCTGCTCAGATCGCCCGATCTCACCGAAGAGCAAAGGGGAATATCGGGCAGTCAGCCGGAAGTTTTTAAAACCCTGGAGGCTTCTGAAAAGAGTGAAGATATTGGATCAGCCCCGGGAGCATTGCAGGATTTGATGCATCGTTGGGAGGGGTGGATGTCCCGTCATGGAGGCGCCGGCGACCTGGATACCATCAAGGCCGGAATCAAGGCCCCTCAGCCGGACCTGGAAACAACCAGGGCCATCATGCAGCAGATCATTGGCGGCGTACAGCCTGCGCGGCGTTCGGACAAACTCCCGACCGTTTCTGCGAAGTTGGTGCTGAAACTGGCCCATCTTCTGGAGAAACAAATAGGCGAGGTGCGCTCCATGATCAACAGTCTAGATGCCCAGCAACAACACATGTCTGAATTGCTGGGCATCAACCAAGACGGCGAACCCCCGACCGAATATCAGAAGATAGATCCCAATCCCATGGGACCGGTGGGCCTGGAGATGGAAGATGAATCCCTGGCCGCTTACCTGCTGCAAGCCTGGGCCTCGCTGGCCCCCTTTGAAGAAATAAAGAATCTGATGCCCCTGACCCTGAGCCCCCAGGCAGCCTTGCTGCTTTTGGAGCGGGTCAACCTCAAGTTGGGCGGTAAACCGGTCCGCTCGGCCGCCGGTGCGCAAAGCCTCCTCTGGCCGCCGATTTCCTTGTCAATGGCAGGCACTACCCTGGCAAGGGAGGTGCTGAGGCTGAGGCTTCCCGGCCCGACAGAGGCTGTTGAGTTCAAGCAGACCCTGGGCGAGATGCTGGAGGCCTTGAATAATGAGCCTCTGTCCATGGAGTTAATCAAATTCATGCAATACACCGGCGGCGTCTGGTTGGCCTCCGGTGGTGCCCAGCAGCCAGGCAGCCGCTTGGCCCTCATGGCTTTTCCCGGTTACAGCTTGGCTGGCTTGTTGGAGTTCATGAAAGGACGGTCCGCGACACCGGATAGCCTTGGCACAAGCTGCCCCTTTTGGGTGCTTTGGTAGGCCGGGCGGCGGTAAAAAGCCGCTTTCAAATGTGGCCGTGAATCGCCTTGCTAATGGAGATGCTGATAAAGAGTGCGGCTGCCCGAAAAACTAAGCCCACCGTTGCGGTTCTCCATGGAAAACCTGGCTAATTCCGAACAACCACCCATTTACCTGTCCATAGGAATTAAGTCGATAAACAGTTGGATAATTAATCTCTACAAGGATTGTGAGGCAATAGGAAAGGGTTTCTCAGCGGAGGTATTCAATTTGGCTCTATTTGATCGATGCAAGACCATTTGGGATTAGGTTATCAATAAAAAAGCCCGCGGTGAATGCGCAGCCCAAACACAGAAAATAAAAGGAGCCCTAAGTGGGTTGAATACTATTTTGAAAAAACGTGTGGAAGCCTTAGATGCAACTGTATCCAGGGCCTCTGAAAAAAGCGTCTTCACCAATATCGCTATGAAACAATTAGGGCGTAAAGGAGTCGGTTTATGCCGGATATGTATCAATCCTCAGAAGGATTGCAGCAGTCTTTAGATGATGCCCTCGTGAAGATCAAGCAGGGTACGGCATGGTTTAAGAGCGGACGTAAGTTTATTTTGTTTGCCGTGGTTCTGTTGGTGATTGTCCTCTGGACCACCTGGTTTACGGTGCAGCCGGAAGAAACCGGGGTTGTGCAGCGGTTCGGAAAAGTAATACGTACGGCAGGCCCGGGATTGCATTTCAAATTGCCTTTTGGCGTCGAAAATGTTCGCTTGGTGCCCACGGCCCGCGTGCTCAAAGAGGAATTCGGATTCCGCACCGTGTCCTCGGTGCCCGGCCAAAAAACCCGGTATGATCCAAGTGGGTCTTACAAGGGTGAATCGCTGATGTTAACCGGTGACCTTAACGTTATCGATGTTCAGTGGATCATCCAATATCGTATCGAAGATCCCATCCGCTATTTATTTCAAGTGCGCAATACTCCAAAAACAATCCGCGATACCAGCGAGGCCATCATGCGGCGGGCCGTGGGTAACCGACTGGGCAGTGATGTGTTGACCACCGGTCGAGTGGCGGTTGCAAGTGAAGTGAAAACCGAGGTTCAGAAAGTTCTCACGGCCTATGAGACCGGCGTGCGTCTGGTCACAGTGGAGCTTCAGGATGTGACCCCTCCGGACACTGTGAAACCGGCTTTTAATGAAGTCAACGAATCTCGTCAGGACCGGGAACAAACCATCAACAAAGCCCAGGAGAGAGCAAACCGTGAAATACCCAAGGCACGGGGAGTAGCTGCCCAACGTATCAGTGAGGCGGAAGGGTATGCACTAGAGCGCATCAATCGGGCCGAAGGAGAGGCGAACCGTTTCGTGGCAATATTGAATGAGTACCAAGAGGCGCCACAAGTCACGCGGCGCCGTTTGTACCTCGAGGCCATGACGGATTTTCTGGCGTCTCTGAAAGGTCTTTACATAGTGGACAAGGATCAGAAGGCTATGGTGCCCTGGCTTTCAATCGAGTCAAAGGGACAGCCTGCCGCGGAAATGAGGAAACCATGAAGTTTAGCCTGAAAACAGCATTCATTGCCCTGACGGTATTAATAATTATTGTGCTCAACAGTGCGCTTTACTCCGTGGAAGAGGGGCAACAGGCAATCGTGGTGCAGTTCGGCCGTCCGGTTGGGGATACCGTGACCGAGGCCGGACTTTACATTAAATTGCCCTTTGTGCAAGAAGTCAGGCGATTCGAAAAACGCCTGTTGATCTGGGATGGCGATCCCAACCAGATTCCAACCAAAGGCCGTGAGTTTATCTGGGTTGACACCACCGCCCGTTGGCGAATAGTGGATGCCAAAAAATTCCTTGAGAACGTGGCCAGCGAAGCTGGGGCCCAGTCCCGTCTGAACGATATCATTGATTCGGTGGTGCGCGACCAGGTTTCTAGCAGCGAACTTGTGGAGTTGGTGCGTAGCGCATCGTGGGAAGCGCCGAAAAACAATGAACTGAAGGATATTCCCAAGGAGCGTGAAGAAGAGTTGAAAAGAGAAATCGCCAGGGGCAGGGAGCAAATCACCCGGACCATTCTGGCCGAAGCACGTAAAATCATACCTCAATATGGAATAGAGTTGGTGGATGTACGGATCAAGCGGCTTGACTACGTAAAAAGCGTCCGAGAAAAAGTGTATGCCCGCATGATTTCAGAACGTAAACGCATCGCAGCCCAATTCCGTTCAGAAGGCGAAGGGCGAAGTGCGGAAATATTGGGCACAATGGAGAAAGAGCTTCGCCAAATTAGGTCCACTGCCTACCGCACAGTCCAAGAAGTCCAAGGTAAGGCAGATGCAGGCGCTACTCGAATTTACGGTAAAGCATACAAACAAGATCCAGAATTCTATGCCTTCTTGCGTACACTTGAAAAGTATAAAGAGAAACCTAATAATAATACTGTGTTGGTAGTTACAACCGACAGTGATTTTTATCAATATGTAAAAAAAGCCAAATCAAAGAGTGCACAAGATTAGCTTATTTCGACCATATGTAGAGAGAGGTACTAAATGAATCTTTAACAATGTAATAGAGATATTTTGCCAAGTTTGAATATTTCAATCTTTGCTCAATTTGTTATATATCTGTGATAAAGGAGCCTGAAATGGGTGATAAAGGTAAAAAAGACAAAGGTAAAAAAGAACAACAAAAAAAAGGAAAGCAATCTTTAAAAGAAAAGCGAAAACAAAAGAAAAAGTAAAATAATAAATGATATTATATGTCAATATATTTAATGAATATTATTTTGATTTTTAGATATTATAATATATATGCAAATGAATATAAATTGACAGTATTATTGATCTAAAAACTAATTATAAAATACAATTGCTGACACAGCCTAAAGTATATAAAACAAAATGCGACATGTTCTCACCTATGGAGTCAGATACAACCATGACAACTGAGTCAAGCTTTTCCGGTAGTCTCGTTGCAATTGGCGGGAATGAAGATAAATCTGAGGACTTAATTATACTTAAAAGAGTTATTCAAGAAATTAATAAGTCCAGCTACACGGTAGGTATTATAACTACGGCAAGCGAAGATTCAGAAAAACGAGGCAGAGAGTATCATAAGGTATTTACTAGTTTGGGGGCGTCTAAGATAGAATTAATTAATATTAAAAAGAGATCACAAGCAAACGATACTAAATTTATAAAAAAAATTGAAGATGTTGATTTAATTTTTATTACTGGTGGCGACCAACTGAGATTGACATCTGTTTTAGGAGGGTCGATAGCACTTCAAGCTATTCAAAAAAAGCTTGATTCTGGGGCCCTAATAGCCGGCACTAGTGCTGGTGCAGCAGCTTTTTCCGATACCATGATTTATGAAGGTAGCAGCGAAGAAGGTTTATTTAAGGGAAGTGTTCTTAGTACCCCAGGGTTTGGTTTTGTAAAAAGAATTATTTTTGACACTCATTTCATGTCAAGGGGCCGTATTGGACGTCTAGTTCAAATTATCACAACAAATCCGACCTGTATAGGTGTTGGCATTAGTGAAGATTCTGGTGTCATTCTTAAAGGAGATGGGAATGCCGAAGTTATTGGTTCAGGTCAAGTGATTATTGTGGATGGCAGAGACATTGGACATTCTAACATTATGAATATTAAACCTGGTGAGCCAATTTCTGTGGAAAATGTCCGAATACATTCATTAGTAAATGGATATGGTTACGACTTTAAGAATAAAGTGTTTGTACCCCCGCTCTCATGAAAAAGGATTTTGTATGATTGAAATTAAAGAATTGAGGGCGTTGCGCGGTCCCAACCGGCATACTAGACATACAGCTATTTCCATGGTTCTGGATATTAATGAATATGAGAGCAAACCTTCGAATAAAATTGATGGATTTTCAAATAGATTGCTGGCTCTAATCCCAACACTTGAAGAACATGGGTGTTCGATTGGGACTCCTGGTGGCTTTGTCCAAAGGCTCCGGACTGGTACTTGGGCAGGGCATATTATTGAGCATATAGCGATCGAGCTTCAATGCTTGGCTGGAATGAAAGTCGGATACGGTAAGACCTTAGATACATCTAAGAGAGGCATTTATATCGTAGTTTTTCGGTACCTTGTAGAATCTGTTGGATTAAAGGCAGCAAAAGAGGCCGTATCATTATTCCAAGCAGTTGTAAATGGACAAAAATTCGACGTTAAAAAGGCGGTATCCGGGCTCAAAGTACTACGCGAGGATGATATGTTGGGACCAACAACTTGGAGTATCGTAAAGGAGGCAAAATCAAGGGGTATACCTTATATTCGGTTAAATGAAGACAGTCATATACAACTGGGCTATGGAGCAAATCAAAAGCGGATACAGGCTTCCATTACCTGCCACACATCAGCCATCGCAGTTGAAACCGCAGATGAAAAGACAGCGGTAAAATTTTATTTGAAGCGTTCTGGTATTCCAGTTCCTAAGGGCCATCTGGTTTCAACCCAAGAAGAGGCAGTAGTTGCTTTTGATGAGCTAGATACAGCTGTAGTGGTTAAACCGGATGTAGGGAATCATGGTTATGGTTCTACAGTAAACATCACCGAACTGGATAATCTAAAAAAGGCATTTCAAACTGCAAAAACATATCACCCTGATGTGATAGTTGAAGAACATGTACGTGGAGATGATTTTAGATTTCTTGTGATTGATGGAAATTACATTGCAGCTGCAATGCGAGAGCCCGCTCATGTAATTGGGGATGGTGAATCTACCATTAAAAAGCTCATTCATGAGGTTAACGCAGATCCTCTTCGCGGTTATGGGCATGAAAAACCTCTAACACAAATAGAGATAGATGCTATGACCGAAAGGCTCTTAAGCCTAAAAAATCTTTCTCTAGGGTCTGTTCCGACGAAAGGGCAGAAAATCTATTTAAAGACTACTGCAAATCTCAGCCAGGGGGGCACGGCTACAGATGTTACCGATGATGTACACCCTGATATCCGCCTTATGGTGGAACGGACTGCCCGAATTATTGGACTAGATTGTGTTGGGATAGATGCATTAGCGAATAACATATCTTTACCCCTTGTTGAATCTGGAATAAAAGTGATTGAAGTCAATGCTGCTCCGGGATTTAGGATGCACCTAGAACCAACAAGTGGGCGAACTCGGAATGTTGCAAAACCATTAGTTGATATGCTCTTTCCTGACGGTTACTCTAAGATTCCTGTTTTGGCGGTTACCGGAACAAATGGAAAAACTACTACATGTAAGTTAATTGCTCACACATTGAAGTATTCGGGTAAAAGTGTTGGTTTGACTTGTACAACAGGTATTATGGTCGATGGAAATCCTATTTTATCTGGAGATTATAGCGGACCAGATGGAGCTGGAATTATATTAAGGGAACCAACGGTAGATCATATTGTGTTAGAAGTTGCCCGTGGTGGAATTACTAGACGTGGCCTAGGTGTCGATGAAGTTGATGTGGGAGTTCTGTTAAATATCGGCCAGGATCATTTAGGTACTGACTGGATTGAAACACAAAAGGACTTATGCATGGTAAAATCGACTGTAATTGAAGTAGTCAGCAAAAAGGGGACTTCCGTCATAAACGCCGATGACAGCATTACAATGAGCTTATTAGATCGTGCCCGAGGGACTATTATATTATTTTCATTAGATGCTAACAATATACTAATAAAAAAACATATTCGTCGTGGAGGTACTGTTGTAACCGTAGACAAACGAAACACTGTCATTAGAAATAAGGAATTGAATATAAATATCTGTACGCTTGATGAAATTCCTATTACATTCGGGGGCATTATAGATTTTAACACTTCAAACGCTTTAGCTGCTATCGGAGCTTTGCATGGTGTGGGTCTACCGATTGAACAAATTCGAAATGGAATTATGACATTTTATCCTTCACCTAATCAAAATCCAGGCAGAATGAATTTATTCGATTTTCAAAACTTTAAAGTTCTTTTGGACTATGGTCATAATTCTGAATCCGCCCGTGCGATGGCCAAACTTCTACCTCGCCTATCCCAGGGAAGAAAAGTTGCGCTATGTCACGGAACAGGCAATCGAACTTCTTCACAAATCATAGAATATGGCAAGGCCTTAGCGTCAGCGTATGATTATATCATCTTGGCGGATTTAGATCCTCGAAATCGGCCACCTGGGGAGACACCAGAATTGGTTAGAAAAGGCTTGATTACTGGTGGTTTTCAAGAAAATATGATTGAAGTCATCCCAAATTTAAAGCAAGCTATTGATCGTCTTTTCTCAATAGCTGATAATGGAGATTTGCTGGTAATTCAGCCTGACGAGCTAGAACCTGTCATGAGTTTAGTTATTGAAAGGTACCGTCAGAAGGTGCTACTTAGCTAATTTTATAAACTATAGCCACCTTATTAATTTATTAATATTGAGTATATTATCTGATCAAATTGGTGTTTGCTCAGCGATCAAGGATTGCGCAAGGATAAATTCTCAAATTTAAATAGAACAGTAATGTTGGTATACCAAGTGGCAAATAGCAAACGTATTCGAAAATAGAACTTGTTCAGGCTATTTTAACTGATGAATTTACTTTCATATTAAAGGGTTTCGGCTACTATTGTAAATATAAACCTGGCTTATTTAGCGACACTAGTATATATAAGTTTACAAATATGAAAAGCAATTACACAAAACAGGTTCGCTAAGATTATCCTCGCGGACACTCACAATCCTAACTCATAAAACCTTTCCTAGTCAGTAATTGCGTTGACAGTTTGGCCCTCCGACACGATGGTTTTAGGTTACTACGCAGCTTCTCCGTTTTCTAGGTTTTCATAGACATATTGTTGGTAAAGTTCCAGTCTATCCATGAAGGTCTGGAATGGAGTGCGTCCCTAGCAGTGACGGCCCTGGTTGGTGCGCTCGTAGTTGTAGCCATCCATGAAGGCGTCCAGGTCGGCTTGGATTTCCTCGATGGAGCGGTACAGCTTTTCCTGAAGGCCACCTGGTAAAATTCATCCTGGATTCAGCTCTTTGCCTGTATCCTTGCGTTTCATTGTATAATAGTAGGGACATTAGTTATTCCCGTCATCTCCATGAGGTGCGTCATGGCAGCTCTCAGGTATCTATCTGTTTTGTTGGCTTTTTTACTGGCCGCCTGTGGCCCGGTTCAGGCTGCGGACTGGCAGAGGCCCGCTAGTTTGGCCGGAAGCTGGTATCCGGGTGATGCGGTCAGGCTGGAGAGATCCGTACAGGCTTTTTTAGAAAGCGGTAAAATTTTTTCGCCCGAAGGCAAGGTGTTTGCCGTGATCACGCCCCATGCCGGACATGTGTACTCAGGCGCGGTTGCGGGTAAGGCTTGGTCTTTGGTCAGCCGGCTGAAACCGGCCCCGGAAACCGTGATACTGTTGGGGCCCAGCCACCATTACGCCCTTGATTCGCCCAGCATCTGGCCCCGGGGCAGCCTGGACACGCCGCTGGGCCCCATCGAAGTTGACCATGCGTGTGCAAAAAAACTGGCTGAATCAAGCGGGGCGGTTTTCATGCGCGGGGCTCACCTGAAGGAGCATTGCCTGGAAGTGCAGCTGCCCTTTATCAAAAAGGCTCTGCCCCAGGCCAAGATCGTCGCCATGATCACCGGCAGGCCGGATGCGCAAAAGGCGAGGGCCCTGGGTTCCGCTCTGGCCGGGGCAGCCAGGGATAAAGCGGTACTGCTGGCCGCCTCAACGGATCTATCCCATTTTCATACCCAAAAGAAAGCGGAATCGCTCGATGTCCGGCTGGCCGGATTCGTAGCCAAGCTGGACCCGGAGGGGCTCTTGGCGGCTTATGGCAAGGGCAGGGTGGAGGCCTGCGGCATACAGGCCCTGGCCGCCGTCATGTTTGCAGCCAGGGAGTTGGGGGCGGACCGGGGACAGGTGCTGGCCCAGACCACCAGCGCCAGCGTGAATAATGACTCAACCCGGGTGGTGGGGTACTTGTCCGCGGCTTTGGTGAAATCAGAGCCGGGCTCAAAAGCCAGCCCAAACGGATTGAGCCCCGCGCACACGGGCTATCTGCTGGATCTGGCCAAACAGGCCCTGCACGCATGCGTCAAGGGGCAAAGCCTGGAACTGCCCAAAGATTTGGACCCGGTGCTGACCCGCAAAAGGGCGGTTTTCGTGACCTTGCGCAAAAGCGGCAGGCTGCGCGGCTGCATCGGATACTTGGAGGCTCGGGACCCCCTCTATCGGGCGGTGGTTTACATGACCCGGGCGGCGGCCCTGGAAGATCCGCGTTTCCGTCCGGTTGCCCCCGATGAGCTGGATGATATCAGCATCAGCATCAGCGTACTGACTCCCATGACTCCGGTGCGGCCCGGTCAGGTCAAGGTGGGCCGGGATGGGGTTTTGATCCGCATGTCGGGCAGGGCAGGGGTGTTTTTGCCCCAGGTTCCGGTGGAGCAAGGCTGGGACCGCGAGCAGTATCTGGACGAGCTGTGCCATAAAGCCGGATTGCCCGCCGGCGCCTGGCGTGATGAGCGGGCAAAGCTGTGGAGCTTTGAGGCAGAGGTGCTGAAATGAAGCTCAGCCGCAGGGGCTTTTTGCAGTCGGCCGTGGCCGCCTGCACGGTCTGCCTGGCCCATCCGGAGGGACCGGCCCTGGCCGCCGGCCGCCTGGGTTTGGTCCCGGGGCTGATCGGAAAGCATCCGTCTCCCTATTTCAAAGCGCTTGAAGGCGGGGATATAGAATGCACCCTGTGTCCCCAGGCCTGCCAGGTGTCGCCTGGCCAGCGCGGGGCCTGCGGAGTACGCCAGAATGAGGGCGGACGCTACTACAGTCTGGTTTACGGCAACCCCTGCGCCTTGCATATGGACCCCATAGAGAAAAAGCCCTTTTTTCATGTGCTGCCCGCCACCGGATCGCTGTCCGTGGCCACCGCGGGCTGCAATTTTTCCTGCCAGTTCTGCCAGAATTGGGAGATAAGCCAGAAGACCCCGGAGGAGACCGTCAATCTGGCCCTTTCTCCCCAAAAGGCCGTAAGCGAGGCACTGGCCAGCGGAGCGCGCTCGGTGGCTTCAACCTATGTGGAGCCCACCATATTCTTCGAGTATATGCTTGACTTGGCCAAACAGTGTCAAAAAACCGGGCTTTTGAAAGTCATGCACAGCAACGGATTCATCAACCCGGGCCCCCTGCAGGACTTGATCCCCTATCTTGATGCGGCCTGTATAGACCTCAAATCATCCCGGGACGACTTTTATGAAGAAATATGCGGGGGCCGGCTGGAGCCGGTCAAACAGACCTTGCGCACCCTGGTCAAAAAGGGAGTGCACACCGAGATCGTTCATTTGATGATACCGGAGCTGAATGATGATCAAAAGGAAACCGAGGATTTGATCCGCTTTGTGAAGGAGGAGCTTTCGCCGGAAGTGCCGGTTCACTTCACCCGCTTTTATCCGCGCTACAAGCTCAAAAACCTTCCGCCCACCCCGGTGAGAATCTTGGAGAACGCTTACGCCTTGGCTCAAAAGATGGGGCTGAGCTTTCCATATGTGGGCAACGTGCCGGGCAACCCGGGAGAAAACACCATTTGCCCCCGCTGCAAAAAGACCGTGGTCCGGCGGGTGGGATACCGCATCAAGCAAAACCTGGTGCGAAATGGTAAATGCCCCCACTGCGGCAGGCCCCTGTACGGCATCTGGACCGCGCCCGGGCAGTCCCGGGCCTGATGCAAAAGGGCCCGGCCGGATTGCCGCGGGCAGGGGCCTGTGTTAGGTTTATGACATGCAAACTTTATTAGCCCGCTGGGCCATAAACGCCGGCGGTTTATTGATCATAAGTTACCTGTTTGACGGCATCCAGTTCGAGGGTGTGGGCTGGCTTATTGCCGCCGCGGTCATTTTGGGCATATTCAACACCATGCTCAAGCCGGTTCTGTTGGTGCTCACTTTGCCGCTCACCGTAATGAGCCTTGGTTTTTTCGCCCTGGTTATAAACGCCCTGATGCTGAAACTGACCGGCTGGCTTTTGGCGGGATTCCAGGTGGAAGGCTTTTGGACCTCCCTGGGCGGGGCTGTGGTGTTGAGTCTGATCAGTGTGACGGCTAACCATCTGCTGGGGTCAAAGCGCATCGTCATCCAAACGGAAAAAAAGGATGACGACGTTGTGCAGATGGACCAGCGCTCGGACGGTACTTGGGAGTAACCCGGCATGGAGCGCCAGAATACGCAAGAATACAGACGCCTAAGAGTGGATTCCTGTCAAAGGGTGATTCACGACCTCAGCCGGAGTCTGGGGGATGCCGAAATCCATCCCAAGATAATCGAACAGCTGCGACGTTTGGATGAGCTTTTGGAACAGGTGGACCCCGAGCTGGTTACCGAAGAAGACCTTTCCCGTATCGAGTGTTCTGCAAACCAGCTTTTCCATGAGTTGGCAGTCCTTTTCAGCCGCCAGGGAATTAATAAACTGTACGGCGCAACCCTGAACTGAGCGGGACGGACGCCCGCCGGCGGTCCTTTTGAGCTTTTCCATATGCCCTGCTCAGGTTTTCTCTTGCGATTCACGCCATTAAAAAGCTAATAATAATGATCCTTTGTTGCAGCTTGTTTGGGGGGCTGAACCTTCAATTACGAAACGCTCTAAAACAATGGCGGGAAATAACTCTATGGACAAAACGGAACTTAAGGAGCGGATCTACGCCAAGATAGACGAACTTCCCACCATACCGGTTGTGGTGACCAGGCTGCTGGGTTTATTGGAAAATCCCAATGTGCAAGTGAAGGAGCTGACCGGTGTGATCTCCAGCGATCCCGCTCTTGCCTCCAAAGTGCTCAAGGTGGCCAACTCGGCCTACTACGGATTTTCCCAGGAAATTTCCACCCTGGACCGCGCCGTGGCCCTATTGGGGCTAAACATGGTTAAATCCTTGGCCCTTTCCATAGGAATCCTGCGCAACCTGCCCAAGACCAAAGACACCGAACACTTCACCACCCAGGGACTATGGCTGCACAGCCTGGCGGTGGCCACGGCAGCCAAGGAATTGGGATACATGCTGGGCCGTCCCCGTGAGGATGACTATCTGTTTGTGGTGGGGCTGCTGCATGATGTGGGCAAGATCGTGCTCCTGCATTTTTTCATGGACCGTTATCTCGAGGCTCTCGAAGAAATCCGGGTGCATGAAAATACGGGGCTTTTTGTGGCTGAGCGCCAGGCCATGGGATTTGATCACGGGGAAGTCGGGGCATTGGTGCTGAAACGCTGGAAGTTCCCTATGCAGGTGGTTCAGCCCATTGCGGTGCATCACCACCAAAAGATGCCCGCCAAGATCAACCTGAAGGATGTGGCCTGCTTGCGCATCGCGGACACAATCCCGCAAGAACTGGGCCTGGGCCAGGAAGGAAACCCCACCCCGCCCGGCATACTGTCTGAGGACCTGGATATACTGGGGCTGAGCGAGCCTGATCTCGACCATCTGCGGCGCAGCCTATTGGAAGACCGCGAAAAACTGGAGAATTTCTTCACGGCCATGTCCATGGGCTGATTTTGGTTTTGGGGTATATTCAAGTATCCAAACCTGTCCGGTCTGATTATAATCAAACACATGCAAACAGACTGCGGCGGCCGGGCTGTCGGGGCCGATGACCGCACGCCTACAGTTCAATCATAAAAGTTGAGAGGTGATCATGAAAAAGATCGGATTCATTGGATTAGGCATAATGGGCCGCCCCATGGCCCTTAATTTGCTGAAAGCCGGATACAGCCTCACCGTATGTGATATCAATCCGGAACCGGTGGCCGAGCTGGTCAAAGCCGGCGCGGCTGAAGCGGCCAGCCCCAAAGAAGCGGTAAAGGACTGCGAACTTATCATTACCATGCTTCCCAACTCGCCGGAGGTCAAGCAGGTGATGCTGGGTCCCGGCGGCGTCTTGGAGGGCGTATCCCCCGGCATGATTTATGTTGACATGAGTTCCATAGCGCCTTTGGCCGCCCAGGAGGTTTCGGCCGCCTGTGCTGAAAAAGGCGTGACCATGCTGGATGCTCCGGTCTCCGGCGGCGAACCCAAGGCGATAGACGGAAGCTTGGCCGTCATGGTGGGCGGACCGCAGGAAACCTTTGATGCAGTGAAGGATGTTCTGGCTGTCATGGGAGGCAGCATCACCCGGGTGGGCGATATCGGCAGCGGCAACACCACCAAGCTGGCCAACCAGATCATGGTGGCCCTGCATATCGCGGCCATGAGCGAGGCCATGGTGCTGGCCACCAAGGCGGGCGTAGACCCCGAGGTGGTGTTCAAGGCCATCAGGGGCGGTTTGGCCGGCAGCACGGTGCTGGATGCCAAGATGCCTTTGGTGCTGGAGGGCAACTTCAAGCCGGGATTCAGGATCGAGCTTCATATCAAGGACTTGATGAACGCTTTGGACACCGCCCACGCCCTTGGGGTGCCGGTGCCGCTCAGCGCCGGGGTGATGGAGATCATGCAGGCCTTGAAGGTGGACGGCAAGCAGGCTGACGATCATGGCGGCATGATTCAGTTCTATGAAAAGCTGGCTCAGGTGGAGGTCCGCTCATAGGCATTAACTGAATCCGGAACCAAAAAGCGGTGCTTCACGTGGCTGAAGCGCCGCTTTTGGATGCCGGGCTGCGGACATGGCCGCACATTTTTGTTATCTAAGGTTGGTTTCAGTTTCGCAGTTGACCAAACAGGGCGGCGGGAAAATTAATAACCGGGGTTTCGTTTTTGAGTGAAACCCCGGAACGGTGTCTGAATCGTAATGGCCCGGTTTGATACAGGTTCACCAGTTGCGGGGCGGACGGGGCTCCCGGGGGCGGGCCTCATTGACCCTCAGCGCCCTGCCGCCCATATCAGAGCCGTTTAAAGCTTCTATGGCGGCCTGGCCAGCTTCATCTTCCATCTCCACAAAGCCAAAGCCCCTGGAACGGCCGGTCTCGCGGTCGGTGATCACGCGTGCGGAAAGCACTTCTCCGTACGGCGCAAATACTTCCTTCAGGTCTTCATCAGTGGAACCATAAGGTAAATTGCCAACGTAAATGTTCTTACCCATTTTTCCTTTCACTCCATCAAAAGATAATACTCTCTCCCCTTTTTCCGGGAAGGCCTTGGCGCCCAAATAGCCAGGTTTTTGCGTTAAACCGGGGCAAGTACGCGCAGGCATGCCGCTGAACTCAGTGACTAATTGGCCGATTATTAATAAAACGATATATTTAAAATCCAAATAAAGTCAATTAAATTATTTTATATCTGTAGGTTTTAATAGGATAAGCATGTTGCGGCGCATTGATTTGAATTGGGATAGGGATCAACACATACGCCGCAAATAATTGAGGAAGCTTGATTATGAAAATATGGATTGATGCGGATGCTTGCCCCAAGGCAGTGAAAGAATTGGTATTCAGGACGTCGGAACGTCTGAAGCTTGCGGTGGTCCTGGTGGCCGACCGCCAAGTTGGGCGGCCGCATTCCCCTTTGGTCAGCATGATTGTGGTGCCCAAGGATATGGACAGCGCCGACAAGTACATAGCCGATAAACTGGAGCCGGGAGACTTGGTGATCACGGCGGACCTTCCCTTGGCCGGGGCCGTGGTTGAGAGGGGAGCCACCGGGCTCGATCCACGCGGTGAGCTTTATACCGAACAAAACGTGGGCGAGCGGGTGAGCATGCGGGATTTTTTTACTTCGCTACGGGATGCAGGCGAGGAGCTTGGCGGGCCGCCGCCATATTCAAAGAAGGACAAAGCCCGTTTTGCCGCGGCTCTGGACCGTTTTCTTACCAAACGCCTGGCTGGGGGGCGCTAGCTTTTTCTTGATATATGCGGCGTGATAGACGCCGCTTTTGCGGCCTCCCGTTTCCGCCTTGTCCTATCTGGCTGGAATGAAGTTGACCAGCTGCATGGCAAAATGACCCGGGGCCGAAATTCTGACTATACGGCCCACCTCGGGGGCATACCATTGATGCCACTGCTCACTGTAAAAACGCTCCACCCAGTTTTGGCTTATCTGGATGCGCCAGGTTTGGAAAGTGCCCGCGGGAGTTTGCAGGTTTTCCTGTTTGACCACGGTGTATTGGTTGCGGAACATAATGCGCGGGGCGTCCCCGTTCAGTTCCTCGGCATAAGAATCCTTCCAGCGTTTGCCCAGCCACAAGGGAAAGGAGACCGGGAGCTTGCCTTTGGGCACGTAGTTTGACATCCCGGGAGAGCGCACATTCTTGCTCAAGGGGGTCCAGCCGGGGCCGTATGTAATTTCAGCCTGTTTCCGCGTGGTCAGGTCGGTATGCAGGCACACGATGCGGTCAGTGTTTATCGCGGTGACCTTTTCGGACCACTTCACATACGGCACTGAGGCCCCAATGCGCTTCACTTCAAACACCCAGGTGTCGCCCAGGGCAATATCCGGGCCTTGAAGCTTGGGCCGGACCGGCTCCGGTTTTTCCGCCGGTTTTTCCGCCAGACCGGCTGGCCGCGGGGGTGATCCGCAGGCCATGGCAAGCATCGCCAGACCGGCAACAAATATATAGACCAGCAGTTTTTTCATTGGCATCTCCAACGGTTGGGCTCAAGCGCACTTTATGTTTGGTTCAAAATCCGCTTAATCCTCCGCGATCAGCTAATGGCCAGATGGCCTTGAGCATGCATCCACCGGGTTCGGGGTGAATACCATTAGTGACGATTTTTGCCCGCTGTTTTTTACATGGCAGATAACGCAGCAGCCGGAATCAAGTTGATCTGCATATAGTATTATAACGGCAAGACGGCGTCTGCAAGATGTCTTGCCTGGCCGGCGGCGGCAAACAGGGGTTTGGTTCGTCATAAGAAAACAGGGGACCCGGCCCTTTAAAGGCCAAGTCCCCCTCAGAGTCAAAAGACCGTGTCCGCATTCGAAATTACGCATTTACTCCAAACAACCAGCCACTGCGCCCAAACCTCGTTCTTTAACCAAACCGATGGCCCGGCCTCCCTGGGACTCAGACCGATATGGGCTGCAGCTCGGCCAAGAGCTTTTGCTGCAGCTCTGTGAGCAAGTTCGCGATATGGTCCAATTCCGCCTGGGTGACGTCCTCCCAGTGCATGCCGGCCGCTACAATCACCTTGGTGTTGAGAGCGGCGGCCAGGGCTTCCGCAATATGTTTGGCCGGGCCGTCTTCCTTATGGCCCACATAGGTGAGCACGCTGGCCGTGGCCGAATTGCGCTCGGGGTTGGACAGGCTCGCTCTTGGGGTGGCGGCCGCCACCGCGCCCAGGTGCGGACGGTCGCCCCCGGTTATCAGCACCATAAGGTCCTCGCCGGCCCATATGGCCTGGGCCTTGAGGCCCAGTCTGCCGCGTTCCAGGCTCAATTCAAGGGTGGAGACGCCGCTAGGGGGTTGGCTTGGATTCATAGCTGTATGCCCGCATCAGCTTGTGCTGATTATCAAAGGTGATGTAAAGCTGTGACTGGGCGAATCCGCTGTTGGTAAGCCGGGTCCAGTGGGCAATGAATTTGCCCTGGCTTTTCATAATATCCACCGGCTCTCCCCATTTTTCCTTGGCTTGGCTGAAAGTGAGTTTGCCGGTGCCGCTTTCCAAGCTTTGCTGCATGGCGTCGAAATCCGAAGGCGCACACCCCACCATCATCACCAGCAGCGCCAGGATCACAAACATAGCTTTATACATGATCTGCTCCTTATTGGTATTCCACTAACTGCATTGTAGTCGCCCGGACGGGTGTATGGAAAGGGTTTACTTGTTATCATCGTGTTGCAAGCGGAAATGAAGGGGGCGGGGCAAGGGGATGCGCTCCAGCGGGCAAGCGAGCGGCAACGCCCGAAAGGCAAGCGCCGGAAAAAATCTCCTGATAAAAACCGGCAATTGGAGGCGCTTGCATCATCCCGGCTTACAGAGCCCGGAAATCGCCGGAAGCAAAGACTCCTGCCCCGCCTCCAGCCTGCTGGCAATTATGAACCAGCTTAGAAATCCCGGCATCCACGGCGTGTGCGGTCTCGGGCAGGGGCGGCCAGCCGCAAAATATTTTTTCACTCAGATCAATTATCCCGGGCAACCCGGAAACCCAGATTGCTTTTTTTATAACCGGTTTTGGCGCTGCCCCGGTAGGCCAGGCGGCAGGCCTTGGCATAGTGGGTCCAGCTTCCGCCCCGGGTGACCCGCTCCTTGCCGTTTGACGGCCCCTGGGGATTGCTGACCGGGCTGGAGGGGTACAGGCCATACCAGTCGTTAACCCACTCATGCACATTGCCCAGCATGTCATACAGGCCCCATTGGTTCGGGCGTTTCTGGGCTACCGGATGGGTGCCGCATGTTGAACAAGATATCTGTTTATCCGGCCATTTGTCGCAACCGGAGGCGCCTTTGTAGCTCGCACAGCTGTTTCCGCCATACCAGGCGTAGGGGCTTAGTCCCTTGGCGTTATTATTACTTATAATCCGGAATCTTGAGCTGAAGGTTGCACCTTTGGCTCCGGCCCGGGCGGCATATTCCCATTCCGCCTCGGTGGGCAGGCGGTATTTGCTTACGCCGGATTTTTTATTCAGGCGGCGGATGAATCTTTGGGCGTCATCCCAGCTCACCATTTCCACAGGGCAGTTATCTCCGCAGTGCTTGAAATGAGCGGGATTGCTGCCCATTACGGCCCGCCACTGGCCTTGGGTCACCTCGGTGGTCTGCATGTAAAACGGTCTGGAGATGTTCACCCCGTGCTGGTTCTCTCTTTTGTAGCGGCCGGCCTCGCTGAGCGGGCTGCCCATGGTGAAATAGCCCGCCGGTATTTTTATAAACTTCATGCCGAAATAGTTGGTGAAGGATTTTTTGATGCTGGCGGGATGCCTTTCCTTCTCGCGCTCTTTTTCCCGGCGCTTGCGCTCTTCGGCCTCTTTGCGGATTCTCTCTTTTTCCAGTGCCGCCAGCCGGCGCAGCTCGGCCAGGCGCTTCTCCTCCAGCTTGCGTTTGCGCTCGGCCTCGGCCGCCTCCATCCGCTTGCGCTCCAGTTCTTCGGCTTCTTTTCTCCTGAGCTCGGCCAAGCGCTGTTCCTCAAGCTTGCGTTTAAGTTCGGTCTCTGCCCACTCCCGCTCCCGTTTCTTGCGTTCGGCTTCTGCCTGCTCCTTGCGTTTACGTTCGGCTTCCGCCCTGAGCCTGGCCTCTTCCAGGCGCATCTTTTCCTCTACCACCGATACCTTGGCTTTTTGTCTGGCTTCGTGCAGCTTGTCCCACATGGCCATGACCCGTTGATCACCCTCGCGCACCTGGTCCGCCCGGTTGAGGTATTCCTCCGCCTTGTCAAAATGTCCGGCCTTGATGCGGGATTCAGCCCAGGCCACATATTTACCTATTATGCGCCGTAGCCCGCTCTGTGCGTTTCTATTCAAAGGGTCCAGCATCAGTACGGCCTGATAGCGCTGGGCCGCGTTGGAGCCCCTGGGGGTGCTCAGATTGCCGGTTGCAAAAAGGGCGTCGCCTTCTTTGATCAGGCGGGCGATTTTTTGGCTTTTGGGATCATCGACCCTCGGGGTGACGGGCTGTGCTTCCCCTCCGGTCGCGGCTCCATCAAGCACAAAAACAAACTCGCCCGCATCGAGCTTTGGATCACGGATCTTGCCATGCTGGGGGGTCTGTCCGGTGCGATAGTGCATCACCTTGTCATGCAGATACATGCCAAGCTCGGTTGAGGTGATGTAGCCGTCTTTGTTGATATCCGCTTCCCCCCGCAAACCGCGAACAAATGACGGGGTGAATGTGCTCTGGGCCGGGACCTGCTCTTTGGGGCCGCCGGCGGTGATGAAATAACGCACCGGTTTGGCTGTATACTGGGTGATGTAAGGCGGCCTTTCACCGACTCCCTTGCTTTCAAAGATGGAGCCCGAAAAGCAGGAGTCGAACAAAAACAGTGCGTGCTTGGCTTCCATCTCACGGCACCAGGTGAGCACTTGAGACATTGATATCGCTTTGCGCTTAAAGCCGGTGGGGTCCTTGCGGATTAGAGGCGCGTCCGCCGGGACCAGATAGCCCATGGTGCCGTCCTCGCGGCTGGCCCCATGTCCGGAATAGAAGAACAATAAACGGTTGTCCGTGGAATAACCGTATTTGCCTATGAAGTCCTCAAAAGCGTTTTCCAGCTGCTTGCTGTTGGGATCGTGCAGGGTGCGCACCACAAAACCCTGGCTTCGAAGCGCTCTTCCCACTTCGGCGATTTCACCGGGAACGGATTCCAGACTGGGCCAAAACTGATATTTGCTTATCCCGATCAAAAGGGCGTAGCTGCCCCGATAAAGCTCCATGCTGTTGCCGGTTTGAGTGTTAACCCGCACCACCCCCCCCGCACCCCTGGTCTGGCCGCTCGCGGGCGCGCTCAGAAAAACCAGCAGGCATAAAGCGGTAAGGACTTTGATAGACACGTTTGCAAATGGGTTTACACAGCCAAGCAGTCTCATAGCCGATCACCTAAAAAAAGCTGTTGTTATAATTTTTTTGTATGCCGCCCTTGCCAAGCGCTTGCCAGACAAGCCGGACTTATACATTACAGGTTAACAGAAAACGGGGCGATATGGTGCTATTCGCACCATTTGAAAATCCATTATTAGTAAATGCATCTTCCGGTTTGTGGCTCCAGCGTCCAGCAGAGCGCTGATTCCCCGGTGGATCATTACAATTCTTGCAACGGCATTCTAGCATATGCCGGGTATGGATAGATAACGTTTGGAAGCCGGATTTTCTTGCCAATGACCCGGCGGCTGGATTCTTATAGCCGGTTGAGGGATCGGCGCGGGTTTGGAAAAGAAGAACCCGCGCTGTGGGGAGCGCGGGTTCCTTGGGAGAGGTGGGGTATTAGCTCGCAGCCTAGCGAGCGGTCAGCTGTCTTTTGGTGTTAAGCCGCCTGCTCTTCATGTTGTTTGGCCCTTACGGCGCCGGTCTCACAGTTGCGGCAGGGAATCAGGTTCATTTTGATTACGAAGATTGGATAAGGCTCGGCGCCAATATTGGCCCATCTGGGCTCATTGGCGGTCCGATAACGCTTAGCACAAGATTTGGCCGAGATTTTCAGGTTGCCAGGCTGGTTTGGGCAATCCACCAGATGGGTCGGGTTTTTAGCCAGCCATGCATCGACATCTGGTGTGGGCAGGTTGCTCAGTCTCTTGCTGACCCGGGTCCTCCTCTTGAGTCTCATCTCAATCTCCTTGGCCACTGGTGGTGAGCAGTTGACGGATTTTTCGGAATTATTACTGAGCAATATGCATGCCACGCCTACATGTCAAAGATATTACTTTATGAAAGTGTTATTACTATTTGAAAACACTAACTAAAATTATAACATATTTTGAGGCTTTTTTCACAAGGAGAGGATGGCATTGCCAGCAGGCATCATTGGATATGCCGAATTTAGAACATATGGCGAAAATCGGTCATTATCATATTTTTCTTGTAATGACAGGATAAAGGCATAATTCCTACCGATAAGATGGTGCCTTTGGTGTCGGATACAGGACAGTTTCCACAAAGTGGAACGGCCTAACTCTGCGGCATCACTAAACCTGCCATGGCACCTATGTTGCATCATAGTGAACAATAATATGGAGGGGTATTGATGAAAATCATGTTGGTGCAAAAGCACGCCTCCTTAGCCCGCCTGTACCGGGAAGAGCTGGAAGATGCCGGGTTCAGGGTGCGGGTGCGCCCCGATATGGCCAGTGCGGTTGCGGCATTGGAGCGCCAACCGGCCCAGATCGTAATCATGGATGCCGCCGTCCAGGGGCACCAAATGGAGCGCTGCCTGGCCAGTTTGCGCAAAGTCCACCCCGGACCGGTCCTGGCCCTGGGATCTGCCGTGCATAATCCGCTCTGCGGCTTGGGTTTTCACGGTGTGCAGATGGTGCCCATCAGCTCCGACCTGCGCCCGCTTCTGTGTTCAATAAAAGGTCAGGCTGCGGCCATGCTGTGGAACGCTGCGGCCCACGCTTGACCTGACGCCTCCCTCTTGTATAACCCGCAACAGCCAGCATCCAGCAGCCAGCAGAGGGGCTTCATTTTTCTTGCCCCTGAGCCGCCTCCCAGCGCTTCAATTTTCTTTCATTTCTTTATTAACCCGGAGTTAATAAAGGGCCGAGCTGTCTTCCGGAAGTGATTTGGTCAGGCGGACCGGTGGCCAGGCCGATTATCTTTTCCAGATTTATTTCTGGAAGTGCATTTCTCTTTAGGCCTTTTTTCGATTCAAAAAACATCTGTTCTGATAATTTACTAACCGGTTGAGTTTTAGTGTCCCGGTGGGTTATTAGTAGTTTTTGCGAAATTGAGTTAGATGTGACTAAGGTTTAGCTATATACTATATCGTCCAACGGGGTTGGGAAACCAAAAGCAACACAGCGCATCCCTGACTCTGCGGTGGACCCTGGGCTTTGGCGTGGGGTTCCGCCGGTATTGGGTCGGGCTATGCGCCCGCAGCATGAAGGCCAGCGCAAGCTGTTTGGATAAACCAGGAGGATAACCACACAATGGCTGCAAAAGGAAAAATCGAGATCGATATAGAACGCTGCAAGGGGTGTCAGCTATGCTTCATAGTGTGCCCCAGCAAGTGTATCGACGAGGCCGAATCGCCAAACCGCAAAGGTTACCGTCCGGCCCATTTTACCCAAAACCCTGTTGAGGGCAAAAAAGGCTGCACCGGCTGTGCCATGTGCGCCACCGTCTGCCCGGAAGTTGCCATAGAGGTGTACCGTGCCCAGTGATAAGATGTTAATGCGTGGTTCCGACACGGTCGGTGAAGCCGCTGTCAGGGCGGGCTGCCGCTATTATTTTGGATATCCCATCACCCCTCAGAACGAACTGCCCGAGTACCTTTGCTGGCGCTTGAGGGAAGTGGGCGGTGATTTCATTCAAGCCGAGAGCGAGATTGCGGCGGTGAACATGGTGATGGGCGCGGCTGCGGCCGGCGCCCGGGCGATGACCTCATCTTCTTCCCCTGGCGTCTCCTTGAAACAGGAAGCCATTACCTATCTGGCCGGCCAGGAGTTGCCGGCGGTTATCATCAACATGATGCGCGGGGGTCCGGGCCTGGGCAATATTTCCCCTTCGGCAGCGGATTATTTCCAGGCCACCCGGGGCGGCGGCAACGGCGACTACCGCACTCCGGTGCTGGCTCCTGCCGGCAACCAGGAGCTGGCCGACCTTACCTCGGTGGCTTTTGATATCGCGGACAACTACCGCACTCCGGTGATGCTTTTGGGTGACGGTCTCATGGGCCAGGTGATGGAGCCGGTTTCCTTCAAGGACCCGGTGGATCTGGACAGCCTGCCCAAAAAAGACTACATCCTGGACGGCCCCAAAGGGCGTGAACCCCGCCGGGTTTTCTCCATGCTGCTGGGCCAGCAGGGCGAGTTGAAGGACCACAACTTCAAGCTGCAGGAAAAGTATGACGAGATAGCCAAAAACGAGATGCGCTATGAGGAATACCTCACCGATGACGCCGAGCTCATCGTGGTGGCCTATGGCAGCGCATCCCGCATCGCCCGTGCGGCCATAGAGGACCTGCGCGAAAATGGCGTAAAAGCCGGACTGTTCAGGCCGATTACGCTTTACCCCTATCCCAAAAAACAGCTGCGGGACCTGGCTGGCGAAGGCCGCAAAGTCGCCGTATTCGAGCTGTGCATGGGGCAGATGGTGGAAGACGTTATGCTCAGTGTGGGCGAGCGCAGCCCCATCTACTTCTTTGGCGTACCCGGCGGCGTCATCCCCACTCCGGATGACGTATCCGCCTTTTTAACTTCCACCCTGGCTGATGACGGCAAGGTTGGCCGGAGGGTTGAAATATGAGCGAAGCAGCATACCAGAAAGTTTTCGGGCGCCCCGAGTCAATGACCGACGCCTACACCCACTATTGCCCCGGTTGCGGGCATTCGGTGGCTCACCGTCTCATCGCCGAGTGCGTGGACGAATTGGGCCTGGCCGATAAAGCCATCTGTGTGCCTCCGGTGGGTTGTTCGGTTTTGGCTTACAACTACCTGGCCTATGACATGGTGGAGGCCCCCCACGGCCGCGCTTTGGCAGTGGCCACAGGCGTTAAGAGGGTGCATCCCGACAAATTCGTATTCACCTATCAGGGTGACGGCGATTTGGCGGCCATAGGCACTGCGGAGACCATCCACGCCGCCAACCGGGGCGAGAAGATCTCCACCGTGTTTATCAATAATGCCATCTACGGCATGACCGGCGGCCAGATGGCCCCCACCACCACCATCGGCCTGAAAGCCACCACCACTCCGGGCGGACGTGATCCTCTGCGGGACGGATCGCCCATTGATATTTCCCAGATGCTGGCCGTTTGCAAGGGCACGGTATTTATTGAGCGTTGCGCTTTGGATTCGGTGAAGAATATCAAAAAGGCCAAAAAGGCTATTAAGAAGTCATTCCAGGCCCAGATGGACGGCCTGGGCTTCAGCCTGGTGGAGCTGCTTTCGGCCTGTCCCACCAACTGGAAGATGACTCCTCTGGCCGCTCAAAAATGGATCGGCGAGGAAATGATGAAGACCTACCCCCTTGGCGTGATCAAGGACACCACCGGATACGAGGGTTAAGCCATGCACGTTGCCACTCAATTTGCTGGATTCGGCGGCCAGGGCGTATTGCTCATGGGATACGTTCTGAGCCATGGGGCCATGAATAAGGGCCTGGAAGTTACATATTTCCCCTCCTATGGGGCCGAGATGCGCGGCGGCACCGCCAACTGCACGGTTTGCGTGGCCGATAAGCCCATCGCCTCGCCGGTGGCCAGCCGCCCGGACATCCTGGTGGCCATGAACGGCCCCAGCCTGGACAAGTTCGAAGGCTCGGTGAAAGACGGAGGTTTGATTGTGCTCAATCAATCCCTGATCAAATGGGGCCCTGAGCGGGATGATGTGGAAGTCCTGCGGGTTCCTTTGGTGGATTTGGCCGCCGAGGTGGGCTCGGACCGTTCGCAAAACATGATAATGATCGGTGCGGTATGCGCCAAGTCAGGCCTGTTGAGCAAGGAAGAAACCTTTGTGGGCATGCAAAAAGCCCTCAAAGGCAAGGACAAATTCTTTGAGATGAACCAAAAGGGCATCGAAAAGGGATTTGAGTTTGCAAGCTAGGCTTTTTTGCCACCCAAGGCTTGGCAATCAGTTCCCTTTGTTGTTTTGTGCGCGGCAAAGATAGTTAAAATGAAGGACCGCCAGACTGGATGATGGTTTCATCTGTCTGGCGGTCCTTTTAATATTGCCGGGCGGCCAAGGCCGGCCTGGGCACAGATCACTTGCCTGGATCATAAAGGCGTGCTATCAAGTAGCTCAAAACTACTCTGATATTCTTACCAAAGCCCAAACGGGCT
Source organism: Desulfarculaceae bacterium (assembly GCA_963675675.1). Classification (GTDB taxonomy): domain Bacteria; phylum Desulfobacterota; class Desulfarculia; order Desulfarculales; family Desulfarculaceae; genus Dethiosulfatarculus. The sequence goes on along the minus strand of OY776512.1, from coordinate 1,917,977 downwards.
GGGAGGATGCTGCAAGATGCCGGTGACCCCATTTACCGAAGTTGGAGAGGCCATAGGCCTCATGGGTGGCGACACCCTGAATATGTGTATGCAATGCGGCATGTGCTCCGGCACCTGCCCTTGGCCGGATGTTGGTTCAGCTTTCCGCACCCGCATGCTTATCCGCATGGGCCAGCTTGGCGCGGAGGGCTTTGAAGCAGATGATATTTTATATGCCTGCACCACCTGCAAGCACTGCGTGGACAATTGCCCCCGGGGGGTTGCAATTATCGATGTGATCCGGGCCATGCGGGCCATGATCGCCGAGTCCGGCGCTGCTCCCCAGTCCCTGCGCCCCATCATGGGCTCGGTGCACAGCAACGGCAATCCCTGGTCCGAGGAGCGCGGCAAGCGCGAGGCCTGGACCGAAGGCCTGGATGTACCCCGTTTCGAGGAAGGCACTGAATATTTCCTCAATGTGTGCTGCACCTCCGCCTATGAAAAGCGTTCCCAGAATATCGCCAAGAGCGTGGTCAAAATCCTGAACGCGGCCGGAGTGAGCTACGGCATCATAGGCAACGAGGAATCCTGCTGTGGCGAGGCCCTGCGCAAGATGGGCGATGAAGAGATGTTCAGCACCATCGCCCAGAAGAATATCGCTCTGTGGAAAAACAAGGGCGTCAAAAAGATCATCACCACCAGCCCCCATTGCTACACGGCGTACACCCAGGACTATGTCCAGGAGTTTGGGGCTGATTTTGAGGTGGTGCACTACACCCAGCTTATCAAGCAGCTCATGGATGAAGGCAAGATATCCTTGAGCGGCGAGTACGCCCAAAAGGTGATCTATCACGATCCCTGCTATCTGGGCCGGCATTCAGGGATATTCGAAGAGCCCCGGGACATACTGAACGCGGTACCGGGGGTGGAATTCATGGAATATCCCCGCAACCGCCGTCAAGCCCTCTGCTGCGGCGGAGGCGGCGGAAGGCTCTGGATGGAGACCGAGCCCGAGCAGCGCTTTTCCACCCATAAAGTGCGCGAGGCCGATGCACTTAACGCCCAAACCCTGGCCACCTGCTGTCCCTATTGCATCAGCATGCTGACCGACAGCGCCAAGGGAGAGAGCCTGGACGAGAAGATCGCGGTCAAGGATGTCTCCGAGATCGTGGCCGAAGCGCTGTAAACCACAGCCTGGCAGGACCAGATAATCACCGCGCTCCGCTGGGGTGTGATGCCTGGCGGAGCGCGGTGTTGTTGCGGTGAGTATGTTGTCCTTTTGTTTGGAGCTATGAGATATTTCGTGAAGGTTTGAGTTTGGCTTGCAGCCTGCCAAACACTTCATTATGAGTTTATCTGTAGCCCTACCCGCAAGAAAGAACTCCCTGAAAGATGCTTCAATGAGCACCGGATCATTGCTGATAATAAAGTCGCTACTGGGCAATAGTGCAGAGTCCATAACGTCACGGCACATGATCTTTTGTTAGGGGGATTCCTAAGGGGCTGCGAGCTTTTGGATCATCCAAAAGCGATAAGCCCCTTGGGCCGCCGGAGGCAATAATAAATGATTTTATCATTTATAACTGATAGATAGCATGTTAAACATTGTGGTTGCAAAAAGATAAAAAGACAAATTTTCTTGGGGGGATTCTTCGCCTTTTGGTGGTCAAAAGGCTCGCCATCCCCCCTTACCCCCCGGCTCGCGAAAAACCCATCAGGATACGCCGACCCGCCTTTGTTATATGAAAAGGCAAGCTCAGTTCCGACCCAAGTCTAGCAATAAGATCCCGTGCGAAATAAAGATAATGGTGCGTGTATGGCCTGGGTTGTAAACTCAAACCTTTACGAAATATCCAATAGCCCTGTAAACATTCCGGTCAAGGCTCTGCATCGCATCCGGCGTCGGCCTGCTGATGTTTCTTGGGGCCGCACACATAGCGGTTGTAATAAGCCCAGCCCAGCACGGTAAGCGGGATTGCCAGCAAAAGGCCCAAGAATCCCAGCAGCTTTCCCCATATAGACAGGGAAAGCATGATGATGGCCGGGCTCAAGCCGGTGGCCTTGCCCATGATGCGGGGCACCAAAACCGCATCCTGGATAAGCTGCACCACCACGAAAACCCCGCCGGTAAGGGCCATGTATGACCAGAAATCCGCTCCGGTCTCCAAGGTGTGCAGTGCGGCCAGAAAGAAAGCAGGGATCAGGGCGATCAGCTGCAGATATGGCACCATATTTAAAAGCCCGATGAACAGCCCCAGCACTATGCCCATGGGCAGGCTGATGATGAAAAAGCAAATGGCGAACAGCACCCCCACCAAGGCGGCCACCGCAGCCTGTCCCCGGAAATAGGTGGCCAGGGCGTTTTCGGCGTCATCCGTGAATCCCATGACTTGATTGCGGTATTTGGGCGGGATGAGATTGGGCCATCCCTCCTGCACCGCTGGGAAATCCAGCATCAAAAACACCATATACAGGACTATGATAAAAAGCCCCAACAGCCCCAGCACAAAGCTGCCCGCAGCTATTAACAGGCCCCAAAGCCCGGGCAGTATTTTCTTGGCCAGGCTGGCCAGCATATCCCCCGCGCCGGTGAACTTGAATACGGCTTGCACATCGGGCCGCCCGGCCAGATAGCGTATAGCCTCCCACAAATCCTCGGGAAGCTGCTGGTTGGCCCTTTGGGCGATCTCCGAATTGGTTACCAGGGCTTTCACCATCTTGCCCATGCTGCGGACTTCGTCCACCACGGCCGGAACCAGCAGGATCCAAAGCAGGACCAGGATCAAACCCACCGTGACCAGGCAGAGCAGGACCGCAAGCCATCTTTTCTTGACCGCTTTTTGGATCAGCAGCACCAGGGGATTGAGCAGGTAGGCCAGCACCAGGGCCACCGCAAAGGGAAGCAGCACATCCTGCAGATATGATGTAAGCCAGATCAGACCGACCAGCACGCAAGCGCCCAGAAACAGACGAAACACCCGGTCAAAGGTGTAAAGCTTTCCGGTGTCTTCATCAGGTCCATTTAATTGCATACAACTCCCCCGGCGCTAGGTTTGTCACCATGTTACCCAGGTCCGGGGCTCCTGGTCAATCCGCAGCCAATCAAAACGGGCACATTTAACTGATTATGGGTTAACATATATCTGGGCGCTGTGCATGCCGTTATGCGTAGCATGCTGTAAGGTCAATGTCATCAGCAACAAGTTATGCGGGAGGAAGGTTAAGCATGTTCAAGGCAAAATATATGGTTATGGTGCTCGCGCTGGGCGTCATTCTGGGCATTGGCGCGGCTGGCGCTCAAGCCGGATTCTTTGACGACTTGGCTAAAAAGGCCGAAAAAATGATGGGGGACCAGGGATTCAAGACCCTGAAAAACAGCGGTGAAGCCGTGGGCGAGTGGGGCGGGATGCCTTTGGTTAATACCAACGGCAAGAACTTCAAAACCAAGCTGACCGGCCAGGCCGGAGGCTTTGGCAAGTTCGCCAAGATCATTGACCGGCAAAAGGATGTGAAGTGGTGGAAGACCGGCGAAATGTGGAACGCCAGCCATCAGCGCAGCGCAGACCTGCACCAGGGCGCGGAAAATGACGTCTACTATGTGTTTGAGGCGCAAGAAGGCAAAGTGGTGCTAAAGGACATCGTGATCAGGAACCGGCACCAGGGCCTGGCTGACGACGGCACCACCTTCAATGAATGGGAAATCGCCGAGCAGGTGGAACGGATGGTCAAAAAAGGAGGCGGTAAGTAAGCCCTTATTTGAAAAGCCTAATATTCCGTCATGCAGGTCTGATTCAAAAAGGGAAACAGTGGGGGCAAATTGCACCTTTCCCGACATGCGAACCGGGTTGACCGTGAGGCGGCCAGTGCGCTTCATAAGGTGCTGCCGCAGCAATTCATGGCCGGTTTTCAAAAAGACTTTCAATTGGGAGCCCCCAAAAATCTCCCCACCTCAACTCTCATGCAATTTGCGGGCTAGGGCCTTCTCAGCGCCTCCCCGCATCTGCACACGATGTCCAGGACCTCGAAGGGGTCTTCAATCAGGGGGAAAGTCGGCACGCCCCGGGGCTCCAGGTAGGCCTTGGCTTTGTCCATGTGCTCCTGCTGGCCGGTGAAGGTGACATAAAGGGGCTTTTCCGGATAGTTCCGGGCCAGGTCCACCATGAACTGATAGCCCGGTATGCCGGTTTCGTCCGTAAGCATCAAAACGCTTATCACCGCATCAATGTTGGGGTCCTTGAGCGCAAGCTCCGTGCCTTCGCCATAGGCGAATTCAACCCCGCTCACCGCGGCGGCGGGCCAGATATCCATGGGGTTGCGCATCCTGATAAACGGGGGGCTGATATCCTGCAGGTGTTTGGTGTTCTCGTCGGTGAGCTGGGGGACCTCCAGGTTGAGCTGACGGTGGCACAGGTCCGTGAGGCAGACCAGCATGGCGCCGGAGGGCGCGGCGAAGCTGACCCGGTTGCCTTTCGGTATGGGCATGCAGGCAAGCGCCTTGGCCGCCAAAAACAGATGGCTGTATTTATAGATGCGCACCACGCCGGCCTGGCGCAAAGCGCCATCCACCACCCGGTCGTCGGCGGCCAGGGCGGCGGTGTGGGCCACGGCGGCTCCGGCCCCCTCCGGGGTGGCTCCGCCCTTTAAGAGCACCACGGGCTTTTGGCGGGTGACCTTTGAAGCCACCTCCACAAAGCGCCGGGGGCGTTTGAAGCTCTCCAGGTACATGAATATGGCCTTGGTCTCCGGATCATCGGCCAGGTATTCCAGGACCTCGCTCTCTTCCACGTCCAGCTTGTTGCCCACCCCCAGCACCCGGGCCACGCCGTAGTGCTCCGCGGATTTTATATAGCGCATGGTGTGGGTGGCGAAGTTGCCGGTCTGGGCGATGTAAGAGATGTTGCCCCTGGGAACCTCTCCCAGAGGGAAGAAGCTGGAGGTGTAATTGGCCGGGGTCGAGGTGTGCCCGGAGGTGTTGGGGCCGATGGCCCGCACCCCGGTTTCCTTTATGGCCCGCACCACCTCGTCTTGCAGGTCCTTGCCTTCTTGATCCACTTCGGCAAATCCCCCGGCGGCCAGGACAAAGGTTTGAATGCCCTGGGCAGCGCAATCCCGGATCGCCTGGGGATTGGCCTTGGCCGGCAGGATGATGACGGCCTGGTCAATGCCCTTGGGCAGATCAAAGATGGACTTATAGACCTTCTTGTCCATGATCTCGCCGCCTTTGGGATTGACCAGAAAAAGCTCTCCCCCATAGCCGTTGGCCAAAATGTTTTTGATCACATCGTTGCCGGATTTTCCCTCGGTGGCTGACGCCCCGATGATTGCCACGCTTTTGGGCGAGAAGAATTTTTCCAGCCCCACCTTGGGGGCTTCGGGTTCGGGTGCTTGGTCTTTGAGTCCACCCAGCACCACCAGCGCGTCCACCGCCACGGGATCGGCTCCCCTGACAATCATGGGGTTGAGGTCTATTTGGCTCACTTCGGGATGCTCCAGGGCGATGCGGCCCAGGGCTGACAGGCAGCGGGAAAGCGCCTCCTGATCCACCGCGGGCATGCCCCGGAATTCTCCCATGAGTTTGGCCGAGGCAAGCTCGCCTTGCATCTGGGCTGCATCCGAGGCATTCAAGGGAGCCATGCGGAAGGATACATCGGCCAAGGCCTCGGTGAATATTCCGCCCAGGCCCAGCATCACGCAGGGGCCGAAGCCGGCATCGCGGATCATGCCCAACACCAGCTCGCGTTCACCTTTCACCATCTCCTGCACCAGGATGCCTGCGCCCGCCGCCCGGGCTTTGGGAGCCAGACGCCCGTAGGCCGCGGCTAGTTCCTCGGGGTTGGATACGCCCACCTCGATCAGACCGGATTCGGTCTTGTGGGCCACGCTGGCTCCACAGGCCTTCAGGGCCACGGGATAGCCCAGTTTCGCGGCCGCGGTCCGGGCGGAGTCCAGATCTGCGGCCAGTTCCTCATTGGTGATGGGTACGCCATACGCCGCGAGCAGCTTTTTGCTCTCATACTCGGATAGGGTCTGCTGGCCTGCGGCCAGGGCGGTTTCAATAATCTGCCGGGCTGGCTCCATGTTACGCGCTCCCGAAAATTCACCCCATTATGGGGTCAGCCTTGGCTGGGGGCGCCAAGGCTGTTATTGGTTTCCAAAAAAGATTTTCGCTTACGTCCGTTTAAAACCCGGTGTTCTCCCTGCCTTTGAGGCCCAATATCTGGCGGGCCTCGGCCGGAGATGCGGTCTCTATATCCAACTCGTTGAGTATGGTTTTTATCTTGGTGACCATTTCGGCGTTGCTCTTGGCCAGCTGGCCCTTGGCCAGATACAGGTTGTCTTCCATGCCCACCCGCACGGAGCCGCCCATTATGGCGCCCACGGTGCCCAAAGAGTACTCATGGCGTCCCGCGGCCAGCACGGAGAAGATATAGTCATCTCCGAACAGCTTGTCCGCGGTGTTCTTCATGTGCACCAATTCCTCCACCGTAGGCTGTATGGCCCCGGTGATGCCCAGGATGAGCTGAATCCAGAAAGGAGGCTTGAGGATACCCTTGTTGGCCCAGTAGGCTGTGTTATAAAGATGGCCCACGTCATAGCATTCCATCTCGGGTTTGGTGCCGGTGTCCTCCATGATGGCGAATATGCGTTCTTGATCATAGAAAGTGTTTTTGAATATCAGGTCCCGGGAGGCGTCCAGATAGGGTTCTTCCCAATCAAACTTGTATTCCTTGATGCGGGCCTTCATGGGGAATAGTCCGAAGTTAATGGAGCCCATGTTCAACGAGGCCAGCTCGGGTTTGTATTTTTTCACGGCGGTCATGCGCTCCTCGGGGGTCATGGTGATGGACCCGCCGGTGGTGATGCAGATTACGCCTTCGCTTTTTTGCTTTATCTCGCCGCAGAACTCCTTGAACAGGCCCAGATCCATGGTGGGCTGGCCGGTTTCCGGGTTACGGGCGTGCACATGCACCGTCGCGGCTCCGGCCTCCACCGCCGCTATGGCCTCGGATGCAATCTGCTCCGGGGTGATGGGCAGATACGGGGTCTGGCTCGGTATATGGATGGAACCGGTGATTGCGCAGTTAATGATACATTTGGCCATTTAGACTCTCCTTCGGAAGACAAAAGTTGATTATCCCGGTTTGATCCGGTATGCGGCTTATTTTTTGTCGCCCCACTCCTGATTGAACATCTTCAGGCGGGCGTAGAACTTGGTGTCCCTCTCCCGGCGCATGGCGTCCGCCGCTCCAGGGCCATAGTCATAAAACCCCGCTGAAACCTTCAGCCCCAGGCGGCCCTTTTCCACTTGTTCGGCCAGGAGTTTGGAAGGCTTGAAATGCTCCTTGCCCAGCTTAGCATACAAATACTCATACACGCTGTTATAGGTGTCGGCCCCGGCCTGGTCCATGATCTCGAAGGGGCCGAAAGCACCCAGCCTGAAGCCGAATGATGTCTTGACTATGCGGTCCACTTCCTCAGGCGTGGCCAGGCCTTCTTCCACCAGCGCCAGGGCTTCTTTGGCCATGGCAAGCTGGATGCGGTTGGCCACAAAACCCGGAGAGCTTTTACACAAGGTGGGCACCTTGCCCAGCCAGGTGAGGAAATCCAGGGTCCAGGCGATCAGCTCTTTGCTGGCCGCGTCGCAGGGGATCACCTCCACGCAGGGCGTGATCGGGGGCGGATGAAACCAGTGGGTGCCTATTATGCGCTCAGGGTTGGCCACGCCCTCGGCCAGTGCGTTGATATCATAAGATGAAGTGTTCGAGGCCAGGATTGCGTCCTGATCCGCATGCTCGCTGAAGACCTTCCAGACCTTTTGCTTTATCCCGAAGTCCTCGGTTATGGCTTCCACCACAAACTTGGCCCCGGGCAAGCTGGCCGCCAGATCGGTGCTGTAATCAATATTGCCCAAAACCGCCTCGACCTGATCGGCCGGAAGCTCCCCAAGGGTGACCATGAAGTCCAGATTGTCTTTTATCCAGCCCCTGGCCTGCTGCAAGAGTTCGTCTTTGATATCCACCAAGCTTACCTTGATGCCCTTTTGAGCCATCAGCTGGCAGATGCCGTGACCCATCACTCCAGATCCGACCACAAGCGCTTTTTCTATTTGTGTGTCCATGTTTTGGGCTCCCTTGCGTTCAGGCCATGTCTGTTGGTTTTTCCGGCCTGTTGCGGCGTCCGCCGGCACAAACCCGGCCCGCCATTTTACTTTAATAGTGAATATGAGCCTAACAAATAATGAGACTCAAGCAGCCTGGGCGGACGGCGCAATCAGACGCTGAGAAGACTGTGCATCAACTCGTCATCGGCTATCAGCTCTTCCGCCCCGCATTCATGGGCATTGCGCCCGTCATCCAAAACAATTACCCGGGAACACACCCTCAAGGCCATGGCCGCATTTTGCTCAACCAGCACTGTGGTTATCTGCATCTGGGTAAGTTCGTGTATGATATTCATCACCTCCCGCACGATGAGAGGAGCCAGGCCCTCTGAAGGCTCATCCAAAAGAATCAGCTCCGGGTTTCCCATCAGGGTGCGCGCGATGGAGAGCATCTGCTGCTCTCCGCCCGACAGGTTGTCGCCTTTGCGCTGGGCCAGGGTTTTCAGCTTGGGGAAGTGCTCATAGACCCGGTCGAGGTCCCAATGCTTTTCACCTTTCGGCCCCGTTTTGCGGGCGATCTCCAGATTCTGCTGCACTGTAAGGGTTGGGAAGATGCGCCGGTTGTCCGGCACCCAGCCAAGCCCCAAATTGGCTATGTCATTGGTGGGCAGGGTTGTGATGTCCCGGCCTCTGAAAGTAATGGACCCGCTTTTGGCCTGGGTCAGCCCCATTATGCTGCGCAAGGTGGTGGTCTTGCCCGCTCCGTTGCGGCCCAAAAGCGCCACGGCTTCGCCTTGCATCACCTGCAAATCCACGTCTTGCAGAACATGGGCTTCATCATAAAAGGTGTTGATTCCCCTAACATCCAGGACGGGAGTGTTTTCCGCCATTAGTGTATCCCTCCCAGGTAGGCTTCTTGAACCTGTTGGTCGGCCTTGATCTCATCGGGCGGCCCTTGGGCGATAACTTCTCCTTGGTGCAGCACGATTATGGTGTCGCTGATGGTGAGCACGATTTCCATGTCGTGCTCGATCACCACCACGGTCAGATCTCCGGCGATCTTTTCGATGAAATCCTTGATACGCTCGGTCTCCGATGAAGGAATGCCGCTGGTGGGCTCGTCCATCAAGAGCAGCTTGGGCTTGCTGGCCAGCGCGATGCCGATTTCCAGAACCCTTTTATCGCCATAGGAAAGGTTTTTGGTCGGCAGATTTCGCACCCGCATCAGCCCGATCTGGTCCAGTACCTCTTTTACCTCGCGGTTGGTGTCCTCATAGCCGTTAGCTTTTTTGAAAAACGAAAAACCGCGGTTCATGCGGGACTGCACCGCCAGGCGGATATTCTCCGCCGGGCTGATCTCATTGAAGATATTCAGCACCTGGAAAGAACGCGCCACCCCAAGCTGCACAATCTTGTGGATGGGCCAGCCGGTTATGTCGGTGTCCTCATACAGGATCTGGCCCGAGGTGGGTTTGTAAAACCCGGTGAGGATGTTGAAAAAGGTGGTTTTGCCCGCTCCATTGGGCCCGATTATGGACGTGATTTTACCTTTTTCTATTTGGCAGTTTATATCGTTGTTGGCCAAAAGGCCGCCGAACTGTTTGCATATGCCTTTGGTCTCCATCATGAACATGTCTCACCTCCCCTTATGCCGCTTCTTTGGCTTCTGCGGCCTTGGTGGCCTGAGCCCCCGAACGGCCGGTGCGCAGGTATCCCAGGATGCCTTCCGGCAGGAACAGAATGATGAACACAATCAGAAGGCCGTAGATCAGATACCAGTGCTCGGTGATGGTGGAGATGATGTCCCTCAGCGCTATGAAGATGAAAGCGCCCAGGACCGGGCCGAAGAAATTGGTCAGCCCGCCTCCCACGATCACCATCATCACCACATCGCCCGAGTGGGCCCAGTGGATGGGGTCGGCGAAGGCCCCGTGGGTCATCATGGCGTACAGCGCTCCGGCCAGGCCGCCGAAGGAGCCCGAGATGACCCAGGCTAGCCATTTATAAACCGGGGTGTTGTATCCCAGGTATTTGGCCCGCACCTCGTTTTGCTTTATGGCGTACAAGGTTGCGCCCAAAGGAGCATGCACCATACGCCACAGCAGCACCATGGTCAGAACCAGAATGACGAAGATGAAGTAGTAGAAGGTGAGGTCGTCATTCAGGTTTATGCCCAGGACGCTGAACCTCTCGATTCCCATGAGGCCGTTCTCACCCCCGGTGACATCGTCCCACTGAAAACAGATGAAGTAGAACATCTGGGTGAAAGCTATGCTCAACAGGGCGAAGTAGATGCCTCTTTTCTTGGCCACGAACAGGCCCAAAAGCCCGGCCACGATGGCGCAGCCGATGATGCTGCCCAGCAAAGAGAACAGCGCGCTGGCCCAGATGTATTTTTGGATCAGGCCGCACATATAGGCCCCGATGCCAAAAAACAGGCCGTGCCCGAATGAAGGCAGACCGGTGTAGCCCAAAAGCACATTGAAGCCCAGGGCGAATATCGACCAGATCATGACCTCGATAGCCAGGGACATGGCTCCCATGGGGATGACCACCGCCGGGGCCACAAAGAAGATTCCCAGTATTATGAACATAGGATGGCGGATGTAAGCATTCATATAGCAGCCCCCTTCCTATTGTTCCAAGAGTGATTTTTCGCCCATGATTCCACGCGGGCGCAGGACCAGGACCACGGCCATTATGACGTACATGGCCAACTCGGACATACGGGGATAGGTCAGGATGCTGAGGCTCTTGGACAGGCCCACGATAAGGCCTCCCAAGACCGCTCCCCAAAAGCTGCCTATGCCTCCGATGACCACCACAACGAAGGAGGGCATCAGCACCTCCGTTCCCATGGTGGGTTTCAAGCTCCACATGGGGCCTGCGATCACCCCGGCGATGCCGCCCAGGGCCGCGCCCAGCCCGAACACGAATGTGCGTATGCGGCCCAGGTTTTTACCCAGGGCCAGGACCATCTCGCTGTCGGACACTCCCGCCTTGATTATGGCTCCATAAGGGGTTTTTTCCAAAAACCACCAGACCAGGGCCAAAAGCACGATGGAGAGGATGGCCAAGAACAGCATGTATTTGGAATACCAAAGCACTCCTAAGTCTATGGGGCCGGCCACAAAGGCGGGCGGGGCTAGAGAGTGTCCGGCTTTGCCCCACACTATGCGGATTACCTCTTCCAGGGCCATGGCCAAGCCAAGGGTCATGAGGAGTCCGAACAAGGGGTCTTTCCCGTATATCCGGCGGACCATTCCACGTTCGATGGCCAGCCCGATCACCCCCACAATAAGCGGGGCCACAATCAGTGCGGGCCAGTATCCTATGAATTTGGATAAACTAAGTGCAAAATAAGCTCCCAAGCCAAAAAGGGCTCCGTGGCTGAAGTTAATAACCTCCATCACACTCAGGACCAACATGAAACCCAGGGCCATCACGCCGAATAAAAGCCCCAGGACTAATCCGTTGAAAATTTGACCCAATACTTCCGCCATGGCAGTACCACCCTCTCCACGCAATTTGTGCAAAAGTGGTCCGGTCTCCGGTTCGAAGACCGGACCAAAGGATTAGTGTTTACTTATAGGGCTCCAGCTTGCAGGGGTTTTGTTCGCGGGAGCGAACCACCTTGTTGCCGTCCACAAATCCGATAATGTGGTAGAAGTCTTCCCGGTCGCCCTTGGCCAATTCCTCTTTTGTCTTGATGCGGGCAATGACCACATCCTGCACGAACTGGTGGTCCCAGGCGCGGATGTGGGTCGGGTTGGGTTTCATGTTGTCTTTTATGGTCCAGCCTTCAAGAGCCTTGACCACGGCGTTGGTCTCCAGGCTTCCGGCCCGCTGAGCAGCGCGCAGAAGTTCACGGGCGCCGATGTAGCCCTGGTAGGTGTTGTTCTCAGGCACCTTGAATCCGGCGTCGGGCCAGCGTTTTTTATACTTGGCCACAAATTCCTTTACTCCGGGCGCGTCGATGGTGTGGTACCACTCAGCCGCGAAGATGCCCACGGCCTTGTCCGGACCCACCGCATGGGCGTCGCCGTAGTCCATCAGGCTGAAGCCCCAGCGGAAGTCCTTGTCCATGCCGAACTGGCGGATCTGCTCAAACATGGCCGAACGGTCCAGCCCGCCGATGGTGCACATGATCATGTCGGGCTTGGGGCTCAGGTTTCTGATTTTGATCAGATAGGAGCTGAAATCGCGGGTGTTCATGGGAATCAGGGCCTCGCCCAGTTCCTTGCCGCCCACTTCCTTCAAGATCTCGCGGAAGGTCTTGGTGCCTGAACGGCCCCAGGAGTAGTCGTGGGTGATGAAGAACCAGTTCTTGCCGTATTTTTCCGCCATGTAGGGTGCGGCCGCATGTACCAGCATGTGGTTGTTGGGGCCCACGCGGAAGTTGGTGCGGTGGCAGTTTTTGCCGGTGCACTCGCTGGAGTTGGTGTTGGTGTTGAAATAAATGGTGTTGTTGCGCTGGGCAACCTCGCTGATGGCGATGGCCACCGAGGATGACACCGCGCCCAGCATGAAGTGGACCTTGTCCCTCTCCATCAGCTTTTGAGCCTTGCGGGCCCCGGCCGCCGGGTTGGTCTCGGTGTCTTCCACAATCATCTTGACCTGTTTGCCCAAAACACCACCGGCGGCGTTGATTTCTTCAACCGCCATGGTGATGCCCCTGCGCTCCGCCGCGCCAAGGTCCGCGTAGTTTCCGCTTGCCGGGCTGATCACACCCAGGCGGACCACATCTTCGGCCAGCGCGGGCGCAGCCATAAGTCCCAGCATTAAAAGTGCGGCTGAGAACAAAACCAATGCCTTGCCATATGGTTTCATGCCGATGTCCTCCCTTCGTCCGTTGGTTTTTGGGTTGGGCGGCCACAGGGGCCCGACTGGCCCGAATTGGTCCGCAAAACCCTAATTAAATCCAAACCCGGCCATCCGGGTGTTAGACGCGGTGCAGCTCATCTCCGCCATGCATAGGCGGCCCTAATGTGCAGCTAGGGGCAGATCATATATGAGCAACCCTGCCCTTTCGGGGCGGGGGGAGTGATTCTGATTCAGTGCGCCGTCCAGCCGGCATCGACCATAAGCACGTGCCCGGTGACCAAAGAGGCCGCTGGGGAGGCCAGGTAGAGCACGGCTCCGGCCACGTCATCGCCGGTTCCGAAACGGCCCAGCAGGTTTTTGGCCAGGGCGTATTCCCTGAATGCCGGTTCGGCGAACATCTTTTTAGTGAACTCGTTCTCCACAAAAGTCGGGGCCACGGCGTTGACCAGAATTTGGTGTTCGGCCCATTCCAAAGCCAATACCTTGGTGACCAGATTCATTCCGGCTTTGCTGGCGCAGTACGCAGCCCGCCTGATAAGGGCCACGGAGCCGGTTTGGGAGGTCATGTTGATTATGCGGCCGCCTTTACCCGCCCGGATCATGATTTTTCCGGCCGCCTGGGCCATGAAAAAAGCTCCGCGCAGGTTGATGTTCATCACCTGGTCCCAGGCGTCGGGAGTCACTTCGGCGGAGGGCTGGGGTATGTTGATGCCCGCGTTGTTCACCAGGATGTCAAATCCTCCCAGTTCAGCGTTCATCTTCCCGGCCAGCCCGTCCAGGGTTTCCACCTGGGTGAGATCAGCCGCCAGAGGCACGGCCTTTCGGCCCATGGCTTCTATTTTGGAGGCGGTTTCATCCAGCTGTGCTTGGGTGCGGGCCAAAAGCCCCACATCCGCTCCGGCCCTGGCCAGGGCCAGTGCGCAAGCCTGGCCGATGCCCCGGCCCGATCCCGTCACAACCGCCTTTTTGCCTTTAAGTCCGAATAGCTTATCAAGATTGCTCTGCTGACCGCTCACCTGTGGACTCCTTCGGTTCGGGTATCAGGTAGTTTTCCCCCAAGGCCTTGAAGCCGCAGCTCTGCCGGATTACCAAAACCGGATCGAATAATACCTGCTGGGCGTTGCCCCTGGCGGTGTGGCTGATTTTGTAGATCAGCCGGTCTATGGCCAGGCGCCCTATGGGGGAGAATTTTTGGGATACTGTGGTCAGTTCTATGCCGGGCAGGCCGGCGACCTCGATGTCATCGAAACCGGCCACGGACACATCATCGGGCGCTTTTTTGCCGAGCTCACGCAGAGCCATCAACACCCCAACCGCCATATTGTCATTGGCCGCCAGGATGGCGCTGGGGGGCTTGGACAGCTTCATCAGCTGCATGCCAAGCTCAAAGCCCGATTTGCGTTGGAAGTCGCCCGATACGATTAGGTCGGGATCGCAAGCCAGGCCAAAGGCTTCAAGAGCATCCAAGGCTCCTTGCCGCCTGTCATACCCGGTGGATGTCTGCTGGGGTCCGCAAAGAAGCCCTATTCTGGTATGCCCCATGCGGATGAAATGCGAGGTAAGCTGATAAGCGCCCAGGCGGTTGTCCATGCCTATGAAGTCCACCCGGGAATGGCCCGGGCGGGCCTCGTTGGCCCTCACCGCCAGCACCAGAGGAATGCCTTGCTCGTGGAGTTCATTCAGGACCGGGCAGTCGCGGAACGAAGAGCAGATGATGAGCCCGTCCACCCCCCGGTCCAAAAGGTCATGGGTCACATTGCGCTGCTGCTCTTCCTCGCCGTTGGCGGAGCAGGTGATTATGCCGTAACCCATTTCGCTGGAACGGTCGATCAGTTCTTGGGCGAACTCGGCATAGATCGGGTTGCGCAGGGTGGGAACCACCAGGCCGATCGCCCGGCTCTTTTGGGTGGCCAGGGTGCGGGCCGCGTAATTTGGCCGGTAATTCAATTTTTCGGCGATGGACAATATCTTTTCGCGGGTGGCCTGGCTGACCCGGGTGGTGGGTTTATCCTCCAAAGCCAATGACACCGTGGTGGCGGATACGTCCGCTTCCCTGGCAATGTCTTTGATGGTGGGCTGGCCGCCCTTTTTTTTCTTACGGTTCAATGTATTACCAGGCTTTCGCTGTCAAGCCAATATGCCATGCGCCGTATACTTTCAACCCTCTTCAACTGTTGGTAATTAGCAATGGTGATGATCCGGTTAAACGTTAAACGTCACCGTAATATACTCGGCCCTTTTTTGTCAACAATATTATATTTTAGTAAAATCAATAAGATATATTGATAAGTAATTTAATGGGTGTAATGTGTGTTATTTTTTAAGCGTATCGATGAGATTTTTTATACAATGCTGAATTAGAAAAGTGGCATGACTGGCCGATGTTTAGCCTTTTCCCATCCTGCTTGAAAATGAACGCTATCGATATACTACGATAAATAAAGGGAAATAAAAACTGTTGACTGCAAAGTCCCTTATATCCTACGGTTATACCGGTGTCAGTTTATCGGTAAACTAAATCAATCCACGGGAGATTAAAAATGGCCTTATATCTAAAGACTGCCAAAGAGCGCCCCACTGAAGATTTGAGCGCGGTAAAGGATATTGTGGCAGAGGTACTGAATAAAGTGCGCACCGAGGGAGAATCCGCCTTGCGCATGTATTCTGAGAAATTTGACAAATGGTCTCCCTCCAGCTTCAAAGTGAGCCAGGATGAAATCCAAAAGGCCAAAAGCCAGCTTCCGGCCAGCATGGTGGAAGACATAGACTACTGCCAAACCCAGATTCGCAATTTCGCCCAGCACCAGATGGACGCCCTTAAAAGCTTCGAGGTGGAAACCCTGCCCGGGGTGCACCTGGGCCAGAAGATCATCCCCGCGGCCAGCGCGGGATCATATGTGCCCGG
The DNA here is from genome assembly GCA_963675675.1 of Desulfarculaceae bacterium. Classification (GTDB taxonomy): domain Bacteria; phylum Desulfobacterota; class Desulfarculia; order Desulfarculales; family Desulfarculaceae; genus Dethiosulfatarculus. The sequence continues at coordinate 1,902,168 of OY776512.1, read as the reverse complement.
CGGACGCTATCCCTTATTGGGATCGGCCCATATGACCGTGATCACCCCCAAGGTCGCGGGGGTCAAACGGGTGGTTGCCTGCACTCCTCCCAGCGCGGGCAAGGGAATATTCCCGGCGACCCTGTATTCAATGGCCGCGGGCGGGGCCGATGAGATCTATTGCATGGGCGGCGTGCAGGCCATTGCCGCCATGGCTTATGGCATAGAGGGCCTGGAGCCCTGCGACATCGTGGTGGGCGCGGGCAACAAATTCGTGGCTGAGGCCAAGCGCCAGATCTTCGGCGATGTGGGCATTGACCTTTTGGCCGGCCCCACCGAAATACTGGTCATCGCAGATGACAGCGCCGATCCCTGGATCGTGGCCGCGGACATACTGGGCCAGGCGGAGCATGACCCCAACTCACGGCAGCTCTTGATCGCCCTGTCCAAGAATATCGCCGAAGCCACCATGAAGGAGATAGATAAACAGATGGAAACCCTGCCCACCCGCGACGTCGCCTCGCTTTCTTGGGGCGACTACGGCGAGGTGGCGGTGGTGGATTCCAGGGAAGAGGCGGTTGCGCTGAGCGATGCCTGGGCCCCGGAGCACCTGGAGGTGCAGACCGAGGATTGGCGCTATTACCTGGATAACTGCACCAACTACGGCTCCATGTTCTGCGGCGAGGAGACCACGGTGGCCTATGGCGACAAGACCATCGGCACCAACCATGTTCTGCCCACCATGCGGGCTGCCCGCTATACCGGCGGATTGTATGTGGGCAAGTTCGTGAAGACCGTGACCTACCAATGGGCCACCAAAGAGGCTTCACTGGATGTGGCCAGGGTGTGCGAGCGTGCCTGCAACTATGAGAACATGCTGGCCCACGGTCTGAGCTGCACGGTGCGGATCAAGAAATACAGCGGCTGACAACGTTCTCCACCGGCCCGGGTTCAAGGCCGTCAAAGGCCAAGGGCCCGGGTTTCTATGAACGAACCGGGTTCCGGGCGAGGTGCTTAATCAGCCTGAACGTTCAGATAGACTATCTGTCCAATCGTGAAAGTGAAGGCCAGAATGATTCTTGCCAGCACGGCCCCTTGCAGGGTGCGGAATCCGGTTGAACAGCCATAGGCTGCTGAGTTCAAGGTCAGGCTGTAGCTGCCGGCCGGAAGCCCGGAAAACACCAGCTTGAGCTGCGTGTTGGAAAGCCAGACCGCTGTGAGCAGCACTGCCGCGATGCTTAGCACCAGGCATCCGTTAAGTCCCACAAAGGCCTGGGCCTCATCCGGCCCGAACAGCTGCGGCAGGCTGCGGGCGGCTTGAATGCCGGCCGGCACCGTGGTGTCCATGGGCCTGGAAAAAGTAATAATGATAGTAAGGTCTTGACTGTCGGTGCCGCTGTCATCATCCCCGCCGCCGCCACTGCTGGTGTTGCATGCGGGCGGGAAAACCAGAGTAAGGCAAATCAGCATAATTCCTATTATGTTTAAATGCCGATTCATGGCAAGGCTCCCCAGGGCAAGGCCTTGTCCAAGAGTATGAACGGATTTTCCTATGCAACCCCCTTGAATCAAGGCTAGCAGGATTTAGTCCTGAAGATCAAACTGCAATTAAATTGGTATTGATTATCTCAGGATGGTGACAAGGCTTTGGAAAGTCCGGGCTGCGATGTGTTGACTCGGCCCAATTATCTATTGTATGTTTTGACTGCTGAAACGGTTAAGTGTAACTATTTAATAATTATAGTGAGTTCAAAATATTAGGTGTAGAAACAGGTGCAAAAATGGCTGATCTTGACGGCATCAAAGAAGGCAAGAGGTTTCACGAGGATATTCCTCAAAAGGCAGAGAAGTTCTTTTTAAAGGGCTCGGACTCATATGACTGGGGCATGAAGAACCGGCTGAGCCGCATCTTTAACCCCAAATCCGGGCGCACCGTGATGCTAGCCGTTGATCATGGTTATTTCCAGGGCCCCACCACGGGACTGGAGCGCATCGACCTTAATATCAATCCCATCGCCAAATACGCCGATTCTTTGATGCTCACCCGGGGCATGCTGCGGGGAGTGGTGCCGCCCAGCAAGCAAATGCCGGTGGTGCTGCGGGGCACCGGCGGCATCAGCATGCTCAGCGCCGATATGTCGGATGAGGGCACCTCCTTGGATATGGAGGACGCCATCCGCTTGAACGCCTCGGCCGTGGCCATGCAGGTCTACATCGGGGCCAAATACGAGCGGCAGACCATCATTGCCATGACGGACATGGTCAACAAGGGGCTGCGCTACGGCATGCCGGTGCTTGGCGTAACCGCGGTGGGCAAGGATATGGTGCGCGACGCCCGTTATTTCATGCTGGCCACCCGCATTTGCGCCGAGTTGGGCGCCAATGTGGTCAAGACCTATTTTGTGCCCGAGGGATTTGAAAAGGTCTGCGCCCAGTGCCCGGTGCCCATAGTGATGGCCGGAGGCAAGAAGCTGCCCGAGATAGACGCCCTCACCATGGCTCACAACGCGGTGCAGCAGGGTGCATCCGGAGTGGACATGGGCCGCAATATCTTCCAGTCCGACTGCCCCGAAGCCATGATTCAGGCGGTGCGGGCGGTGGTGCACCAAAACGAAAAACCGGAAAAGGCCCTGGACCTGTACGAGTCCATTAAAAACGCCAAAGCGTAGCAGGCCGCCCTCAAAACTGCTCTTTTGGCCCTAATACTACGTTGGCCGTGATTTTTTAATGCTCATATATTGTTGTATATACTGCGCTTAAAAAATCACGTCCGCCTTGTCTTTGGACCAAAATATGGTTTTTGAGGGCACCCTGTAATGAATTAAAAATCATTGTTGCGCCCGGGTGCAGTGGCTCCAGCCGGGCTGCTGTTGAGGCGGGCCCGGGATCAGGCCACCTGGAACCCCATGTCCTTAAGACGCCGGGCCGCATCGTCTTGCCGGTTTTTCAACTCAACGGTGTAGAACTTGAAATCCCTGCGCACCGGGTAAGTTCCGCGCTGTTTTTCAAAAGTCCCCGGTGAGTTCCGTAAACGGCTGTCATCCTCTATGACCCGGTAGGTGTTAAACACCGCTTCGGCCATGATATCCAGGGATGTCTTGCCTGCGCAGTCAATCACCACATGGGGGTCCCGGGGAACCGGGGCTCCTTGAGGCTCCCAGTCATCCAGTCCCAAACCGAAGAACCGGCTTATGCTGTGTATGCACATGGTGGTGCCGTTAAGTTTGCCGTCAGCCGAGTAGCCCGCAATATGGGGGGTGGCCAAGTCCACTTCGTCCACCAGGCCCAGGTCAATGTCCGGCTCGTTTTCAAATACATCCAGCACCACGCCCCGGAAGGCTCCCAGCCCGAAATGCTTTTTCAGGGCAGCGGTTTGCACAACCTCTCCCCGGGAAGCATTGATAAGCAGCGCCTTTTTGGCTAGGCCGGCCATGAAACCGTCATCCGCCAGATGATAGGTTTTATCCGGGCCGTCCAGGTTCAAGGGGGTGTGAAATGTGATGATGTCAGCCTCAGCCTGGATGGCGGCCAGGTCCACAAAGCCCGCTCCGCCTTCGGCCCGGGCCCGGGGCGGATCGTTGAGCAGCACCCGCATACCTAGGGCCGCGGCCAGCTTGGCTATGCGGCCTCCCACCTGGCCGCAGCCCACCACTCCCATGGTCCGGCCTTCCAGCGGCTGGCCCTTGGCTCCGGCCAGGGTGAAAAGTGCGGAAGCGATGTATTGCACCACTGAATCCGCATTGCATCCCGGCGCGGTGGTCCAGGTTATGCCCAAGTCCCGGCAGGCTGCGGCGTCAATATGGTCAAAGCCCGCGGTTGCGCTGGCGATATGGCGTACGCTGCTTCCTTTAAGCAGTTCCGCGGTGCACTTGGTGCGGGTGCGGATAATCATGGCTTGGGCGTCCTTCAGGTCCGCCGGGCTGATCCGGTTTCCGGGAAGGTACACCACATCGGCATGGGGCTCCAGGGTTCCGCGCAGATAAGGGATCTTGTCATCAACAACTATTTTCATTTGGTTCACTACCTTGCCGGGCTGCATCACTAAACATGGTCTTTGCTTTACGCATGGTCACTATATCGCCGCGCCGCCCGCTTGGAAAGGCCCCGGCCCGAACTTATCGCCGGAAAATGTGCGGAGCTTCGACGGCGGTTTGTTCCAACCCGGCATGCAGCTTGGGCGCTTTGGCCGGTGGACTTTCGCAAGGTGAGGGAATCCTGGTTTTAAATTCATAAAAAACTTTAAATTATGATGATAACATATTAATATATAACAAATATTATTCAGATCCAAAACATGACGCCGATCGCCTTTTCTTGCAGAAACAATGACGGGCTGCTTAAGTGCTTCAATCTTCAGATTTTTTTAGTTACAAAATTGTTTTTTGCAATTACACTAAGGTAATTAAGTAACTAAGCCGATATACATACTAAAACCACAACAATTTCAACAGTGTTTGAAATGCGGCTCTGACTTAGTTACAGATAGGTAATAAAAAGAAAGGCGATAGGTGTATACGTGGTAAATCCCCATAACCACATATTACTGGTGGAGCCAGATACCCAGCTGAGCGACCAGCTGAGCCGGACCCTGTTCAGCCGCGGTAACAAGGTGACCCAGGCCAGTTCGGTTGAGCAGGCATATAAGCTTTTGAAAAAGCATGGCTATCAGCTGGTTATCTGTGAAATGGGGGAGACAAACGGTGAAGCGAAAGCTCTACTTGGATATGTTCATGAAAATACGCCATCCACCTCGGTCATAGTTACCACGGACTACAACTCGGTAAACAAAGCCATGGCTGCGGTGCGGGCCGGGGCCTTTGATGTTTTGTTGAAGCCGTTGAGCGAAGAACGCATTTTGGCTGCGGTAAACCGGGCTATGAAACAAATGCAGCTCAGCCACGCATATGACTACCTGCGCCGTCAGCAGCCCTTTGTCTACAACTTTGAGCACGTAGTGGCCAAAAGCCCCAACATGGTGGAACTGCTGGATCAGGCCGCCCGGGTGGCCCCCTCGGACGTCACCGTACTGCTCACCGGTGAGACCGGCACCGGGAAAAGCCTGATTGCCGGAGCCATCCATGCCAACAGCCTGCGCAAGGAACACACCCTGGTCACGGTGAATTGCGCGGCTTTGCCCGAGACCCTGTTGGAAAGCGAGCTTTTCGGGCATGAAAAGGGCTCATTCACCGGGGCTGATAAGAACCGCACCGGCCGCATTCAGCAGGCCCACGGCGGCACCTTGTTTCTGGATGAAGTGGGGGATATGAGCCCCGCCACCCAGGCCAAGATGCTTATAGCTATAGAAGACAAGATTATACAGCCCATAGGATCGGCCAGGAGCTTTGAGGTGGATGTGCGCATATTGGCGGCCACCAACATGAACCTGCGTGAGGCGGTGGCCGAAAAGCAGTTCAGAGAAGACCTGTATTACAGGCTGGGTGTGGCCAGCCTGCATGTGCCGCCGCTAAGGGAGCGCAAAGAGGATATCATCCCCTTGGCCGAACGTTTCATAATGAAAATCTGCTCTGACGCCAAACGCAAGCCCAAAGAGCTGACCAGCGTGGCAGAGCAGGCGCTGCTGCATCATTCCTGGCCCGGTAATGTGCGCGAGCTGAGAAATGTAATAGAAAGGGCCATTTTATTCACGGAAGGCAGCGCCATTACCGAGGTGGGGCTGCTTCCCCAGCAAAACTCAAGCAAAATTCCTCCGCTGACCGGATATGACCAGATTTACGATCTTAAAGAGATAGAACGCCGCACCATCATGTCCGCCCTGGAAGCCTGTGATTGGGTGCAAAAACGGGCGGCAACGCTGCTCAATATCACTCCACGCAGTTTGTGCTACCGAGTCCAGAAGCTGAATATCGACCACCCCAGCTTACGCCGGCGCAAATCCGCCTAGTCGTATATTCAAGCGGGTGGCGTTTGGCGGCTTTTGGCCATAGGGGGGATGATTGCGCGCCTGGTAAGCCTACCTTAGGATAATTGGTTTCAGATTTATCGCCATCCTTGCAGCAGGCTGGGAGCCTGCGCAGTCTTCTTCTGTAATCACGGCATAAAAATAGCGGATTCTGTTACAAATATGTAATTACAAAATTGTTCATAGGCGGAATGAATAACAAAATTGAAATTAATAGAGGGAATACCGATTTATTCTGTATTTTGATAAAAAATATATTATCAGATAAAACAAATAGTTATCAGATTAATTCAAATTGCCCCCATCTCTGGCACACGGTATGCACTAAAGAGGGACAACAAAACGAACACAATTTAAGGATACGGCGAAAGCCCATAGGTTACCAACGAAATAACAGCAGCTTCATCAAGATTCTAACAGACTAAGGAGGACGACCATGAAGGCTATGATAACCAAACTTTTCAAGGGCGAAGAAGGAATCAGCGCGGTTGAGTACGCCCTTCTGCTGGCCCTTATCGGTGCCGGAATCGCCGCTGCCGCTTTCGGGCTGGGCGATCAGGTTGAAACCAATATCACTGGTGCCACTACTGAGCTGGGCGGCGGTTAATAGGCAGGTGCGGGCATGATCAGCGAAGAGTACATCGAGCAGACCGTGCCCTCAAATAAAGCCTGGTGGCTGAAAGAGCTAGGAGGAATCCATTGGGGATTCCTCCCTGCTCTTTTTTGTCTGTACATTTGGGTGCCGGCAAGAAGCGGCGTGCCCTTCAATCTTTCATGTATGGTGCTGCTGGCCAGCCTGATGGCGAGTTACGATGTGGCTAGCAGGCGCATCCCAAACAACTTGAATTTGATAACCGCTTTATATGGCCTGGGCCTGGCAACGGTGACCGGCGGGCTCCCGGGTCTGGGCGATGCCCTATTAGCGGGACTGATAGCCTTTGCAATCATGGCAGTGTTCTTCTTCATTGGCGCTATCGGCGCCGGTGATGTCAAGGCTCTGGGTGCATTGGCCACCCTGGCAGGGATGAGTGGTGTTTTTTACCTTTTATTTCTCACCGCACTGGCCGGAGGCGTACTGGCCGTTGCGCGGATTGCTTTTTCCGGCGGCATTAGATCTGCCATGGTGGGCGGTCTGAGCGAAATGCGCAAATGTGGAGAGAATCTCACCCTGCCTTACGGACTGGCCGTATGGGCCGGAGCCGTGGCGCTCGCTGCCATGGGGGGTGGGACATGAAAAAGTTATGCAGAAAACTGATCAAGAGTGAACAAGGGGCCGTGGTGGTCGAGTTCGCTTTGTTCCTGCCGGTGCTTTTGGTGATCCTCTTTGGAATCATCGAGCTTGGCTCGGCCTGGTATTACAAGCAGGTCATGGTTAACGCCAGCCGGGACGGCGCACGCTTTGCCAGCCTGTACTCGACCAGTACACCGACTGACTCGGATATAACAGCTTATGTGCAAAGCGTTTTGGATGGGGCCGGATTTCCCGGCCAGGCCACGATTGCGGTGACCGGGGCAGGTGGAGCCTCGGGAGCCCAAGTGAGTGTGGACATTACCTCGAATTATCAACTGCCCGTATTAGGGGCGATGGTGCCAGGGGTGGACGGCACTATCACGCTGCAGTCGACGACGGTGATGCGCCACGAATAGGGGAGCAAAATCATGAAGGGAAAATCTACAATTTTCTTCCTGCTGGCGGCTTTGTTGCTGGCAGCCGTGGCCGCCTATGGGGCCCGCACCTATATAGCCAATAAAGCCGATCAGGCCGCCAGATCCAAGCTGGCCACCAAATCTTTGGTGGTTGCGGCAAGGAACCTGGAGCCTGGCACTGAAATCAAACCCGAAGACCTGAGCAGCCAAAGATGGCCTCTGGAATCTGTGCCCAAGGGCGCATTTTTTAAAAACAAGGGTCTGATCGGCCGGGTGGTGCCCAACGGTTTGCTCAAAGGCGAACCTATCATGGTCAGCAAACTGGCTCCCAAGGGAGCTGAGGGCGGCATGAGCGCGGTTGTGTCAGACGGTATGCGGGCGGTAACCGTGAAGGTTGATGATGTGATCGGCGTGGCCGGTTATGTCAAAAAAGGCGACCGCGTGGATGTGCTGGCCACGGCGGATACCGGCGCCTTTAACAAGGACCCGGCCGCAAAGCTGATCCTGCAGGATGTGGAAGTTTTGGCTGTCAAGAAAAACCCGGAGGAAAAAGAGGGCAAAAAACGCTCCGGGAGCCGCAGAATGCAAGTGGTTACCTTGACCTTGAAGCCTGCCCAAATTGAACCGCTGGCCCTGGCATCCACCCAGGGTAAATTGCTGCTCGCGCTCCGCAACCAGAGCGACCGGATTCAGGCCAAAACCAAAGGTGTCCTTTTAACCTCTTTGTTCCCCAACCCGGTTCCCGAAAAAGAACGGGAAAAAATCAAAACCAAAACCGAACGTAAAGAACCGATGGTGGAGATTATCCGCGGGGCAAACGTTAGCCGTCAGATACTCAACTGACCGCTTGGGGTGAGAGGGACATCATGACTAAACGAATCCTATTTACATGTTTGATATCCGTGGCGCTTTTGGGAGCATCCCTGCCCGCGTGGGCCCTGACCCCCGGGTTTATCAATGGGACGCCCAGGCTGGTACGGGTCGAAAAAGGCCACTCCCGGCTGGTCAAGCTGGAGACCACCCCCAAAAGGGTAAGCGTAGCCGACCAAAGCGTGGCGGATGTTTTGGTGATTGCACCGGACCAGATTTATATCAACGGACGCAAGGTAGGCAAAACCAACATCACGGTCTGGGACAAAAAGAACCAGGTAATGGCCAACTACCATGTGCAGGTGGGGCGCAACCTGACCTTGCTCAAAAAGATGCTGTATAAGCTTTTGCCCAATGAACGGGTGGAAGTGCATGAGATGGAAGGCGTGGTGGTGCTCTCCGGACGGGTATCAACCAAACTGGCCAAGGCCCAGGCGGAAAACCTGGCGAGCATTTTCAGCGTGGGCGATGCCAGCAAACCGGAGGCAAAGCCCGCTGCTTCTTCGGGAGGAAAACCCAAGGCCGGCGGCAGCAAAACGGATTCCGATCCCGGCACCATCATAGCCAATGCGTTTTCCGAGGCGCTGGCCGGAGGCAAGAAGTCGAAAAAAGCCACCAGTACGGTGCGCAACCTCATTGAGGTGGGTGACCAAAAGCAGGTGCTGATCAAACTGAAATTCGCCGAGGTCAACAAAGGCGCCTTGAAAAGGCACGGCATCAACCTGGCGGCCTTGGGCAACTTCGGTTATTTATACACCTTCCTGGGCGGAGGTCTGCTGCCTTATGAGCCCACGCCGTATGATCAGTTCACGCCCTTTCACGCCGTCCCTTCGCGAACCAATACCGGCGCGGTGGGCGGCGATCTCGGCAGCACCAAAATCTTGGGTTTTATAGACATAATAAAAGGCGACGGTCTGGTTCAGATTCTGGCCGAACCCAACCTCACCTGTTTAAGCGGGGAAAGCGCCAGTTTTCTGGCTGGCGGCGAGTTCCCGGTGCCGGTCCCACAGGATAAAAGCACCACCATATATTTCAAGCCCTACGGCGTACAGCTGGCTTTCCAGCCCATAGTGCTGAGTGACGGGCGCATACAGCTCACCGTGCAGCCGGAAGTCAGCGAAATAGATATGTCCACTGCGGTCAATATTGCCGGCTACGTAGTGCCCGGTCTCACCACACGCAAAGCCAAGACCAAACTGGAATTGGCCAATGGCCAGTCTTTCGCCTTGGCCGGGCTGCTGAAGCGGAACATGACCAAGGAAATGGAAAAGCTTCCCGGAATCGGCGATATTCCGGTGCTGGGCCAGCTGTTCCGCAGCCAGAAATACCAAAACGATGAAACAGAGCTTCTCATAGTCTGCACCCCGGAGGTCGTAAGCGCTAATCCGGGACATCAGTTGATAGATCCCAACAGTTTCAAAGAACCCAGTGATCTGCATTTTTATCTGGCCGCCAGGTATGAAGCCCTGCCGCCCGAACAAGAACCTAACAACCCAGCGAATTTCAAAAAACCCAAACGGTCCGAGCCACCAGCTACGACCAAGGGGAATATGAAGATGGAAGGGAAGTTTGGTCATGAGGTTGTCTACTAGATTTAAACAGCTTTGGAAGGGTGACCGCGGGACAATTGCGGCCCTGGTGGCGGTTTTTCTGACTGCTTTTATCGGGCTTATGGGCGCGGGAATCGATCTGGGCCTATTGTATGCCGCCCGGGGCGAAATGCAAAACGCCGCGGATTCGGCTGCCATGGCCGCAGCCGCCGAGTTGGTTAAGGATTTGGACGGCGACAGTTTTATTGAAACCAACTATGGCGGTTCGGAATCTACTGCACACACCTATGTGAACAATAACCCCCTGGCCAAGGAGATGCTGGCGTGGTCGGAACGGGATTTGTTCGAAGCCGGTAAATGGGATTTTACAACCAAGGATTTCACCTCCTTGGGCGACACCGGAAACACCGACGACCTGGACGCCGCCAGGGTGACTTTGAACCGTAATGTGACAACCTATTTCATGCGGATTTTCGGCATGGACACCGTTGGTGTTCAGGTTATATCAACCGGATTTCTGGGCTGTTCGGGTGACGGCGGCAAGGCTGACGTCCCCATAGCCATTAACTACGATATTCTGAAAGCGGGCAATCCCGGCGATGCCCTGATTCTCAACAGTGAAAACTTTGAAAACATTCAATGGACCACTTTCGATGTGTGGCCCTCAAACACCAACAGCGTCAAGGCGTTCATCGAAGATCCGGATAGCATTCCGGTAATGAATATCGGGGACACCATGAATCTCACCAACGGCACCATAACGCCGCTTCTGACGGCAATGGAGAATGCCTATAATCTCGCGCTTGGCAGGGGGGAGGTGAATGCGGCCGGAGAATGGCACGTGAAACTGCCGGTGGTTGAATGGACCAACCCTTCCGTGTCTGGTATTTTGCGCGGTTTCATGCACTTTAAAATTACCGAGGTCATAACCACTGGCGGGGATAAGTGTCTTAGAGGGTATTGGGCGGATAACGGCGACATGGTGGACGAGGGCGCCGGTCCGGGTGGAGAGTGTTTTGGCGTAAGGGCGGGAAGGCCTGCCTTGATAAACTAATAAAAGGAGCAATTATTGTGGCTTCTGGCAAAACCCAAGTGCTGGGCTTCCGGCTCAGCAAAAAGGGTGGGGAGCTGATCCAGAAGCTGGCCGCTTCCAGCGACTTGCTGGACCTCTTGGGAATTGAGGATTCTTTGGAGGAGTTTGAACGCCGCGTGATCAGCGTGCGTCCCGGACTGGCGGTTATAGAGTACGACCCCGAGCAGCCGGCTTTGGTGGATATGCTGGAAAGGCTCAGGGTGGCTCTCCCCACTTCAACAAACGTAATAGCTCTGGCTAAGAGCAAAGATCCAGACCAGATTATTCAGGCCATGCGTCTGGGGGTGCGCGAGTATCTTACCATTGACAGCGACCTGGGCCAGGCGTTCCAGGAGGCGGTGCTGCGCCTCAGGCAGCCCATCGCAGGCGACGAGCCCACCGGCCGGGTGATCAGCCTCATGGGCTGCAAAGGCGGTGTGGGCACCTCCAGCCTGGCGGTGAACCTGGCCTGGCTGCTGTCCCAGGTGCACGCCCAGCGGGTGGCTCTGGTTGATCTGGACCTTTATGGCGGCAATCAGTCCTTTTTGCTTGATCTGAATCCAGAGCGCGATTTCAGTGATGTGGCCCGCGAATTCGACCGCATGGACCAGGTGCTGCTGGATACCTTCATGGTGGAGGTGGCGCCGGGTTTGAGGCTGATGGGTGCGCCGGATGACCCCAGCGAAGCCGAGGTGGTCACCAGTGAGCATGTGCTCACGGTGCTGGATGATCTGGCCAAATCCCATGCCATGGTCATTTGCGACCTGGGCAACGGCCTGGAAGAGGCCACCTTGGCGGCAATGGACCGCTCCGAGCAGATATTGCTGGTTTTGGAACCCACCTTGGTGGGCATCAAGGCCGCTTTGCGCACCGCTTCTTTGAGCCAGCGCCTGGGGCACGATGAAGAAAAAATGCAGTTCATTGTGAACCGCAGCAATGCCAAGCGGGCTATCCGTCCCGGCGAGATAACCGCCGCTCTGGGCCGGGGGACTCTGGCCGCCCTGCCCAATGACTATCCCACATTGACCGAAGCCTCCAATATCGGAAGACCGGTGGTGCGCTTTAAAAGCAAGAGTCCCTGGGCCAAAAGCGTGTCCAAGCTGGCTCAAGAGTTGCTTAAGCCCTTCGGATCGGAGGGGTAAGTCATGGGATTGCGTGAAAGGCTAGGCAAGGTTTCCGCGTCCGTGGTTGGTGAAGCGACCATTCAGATAAGCGTGGAAGACGAGCGCATCAGCGCCTGGCAAGAGCTTAAGGGACGCTTGCATTACAAAGTAATCGACAAGGTGGACCTGGCCAAACTGTCCCATTCCGGGGACGATCTGGCCGAAAAAGAGCTGGAACTGGCAATCCATGCGGTTTTGGACGGCGAACACGTAAGCCTGACCCGCGATGAGCGCACACAGCTGGTGGGTGAGATCCGCGACGAAGTAATGGGCCTGGGTCCCCTTGAACCGCTGTTGGCCGATGACACCATCACCGAAGTAATGTGCAACGCTTACAACAAAGTGTATATCGAGCGCGGCGGCCGTTTGATCAAGACGTCGGTGCGCTTCCGCGATGACGCCCACCTTTTGAAGATCATCGACAAGATAGCCACCGCAGTGGGCAGGCGTATTGACGAATCCTCCCCCATGGTGGACGCCAGGCTGAAGGACGGCTCCCGCGTAAACGCCATCATCCCGCCCTTGGCCCTGGACGGCCCCAGCCTGACTATCCGTAAGTTCTCCAAAGACCCCTTGCAGGTGGATGACTTGATCCGCTTCGGCTCCATCAACCGGGCCGTGGCCTATGTCATGCGCGGGGTGGTGGCGGCCAGGCTGAATGTCATCATTTCCGGCGGCACCGGCAGCGGAAAAACCACCATGCTGAACGTGTTCAGTTCCTTCATCCCCTCCACCGAACGAATCGTAACCGTGGAGGACTCGGCGGAGCTCCAGATGCAGCAGGAACACGTGGTCCGCCTGGAGACCCGTCCGCCCAACATCGAGGGACGCGGCGAGGTGACCATGCGCGATTTGGTCAAGAACTGTTTGCGCATGCGGCCGGACCGCATCGTGGTCGGCGAGTGCCGCTCCGGAGAGGCGGTCGACATGATGCAGGCCATGAGCACAGGCCACGACGGCAGTTTGACCACGGTCCACGCCAACAACCCCCGGGACTGCGTGGCCCGTATGGAAACCTTGGTGGCCATGGGCGGGCTGGAAATCAGCGAGAAGGCCATCCGCCGCCAGATCGCCAACGCCATCGACGTCATCGTGCAGGTGGCCAGGCTCACCGACGGCACCCGCAAGATGGTCAGCTTCAGCGAGATAACCGGCATGGAAGGCGACACTGTCACCTTGCAGGAAATCTTTCAGTTCAAGCAGACCGGCGTGGATCACCGGGGGAATGTGGTGGGCCATTTTGGGGCAACAGGCATCCGGCCTAAATTCACCGACAAGCTGAAGGCTCATGGATATGAGTTGGATGCAAAGCTGTTCAAGTCTATGGCGGCCGGGGCCGTGGAGGCATAATCATGGATACAATGGCAATCGCAATAGTTGCATTTTTGGCTGCTTTCAGCTTGCTTTGGGGATTGCATTATCTTCTGGTGCCCCATAAAGAAGAGCCCAGCCACGCTTTGAAACGCAGGCTGAAGCTTATATCGAGCAACCAGCCCTTGAGTCTGGACGAGATAAGCGCCCAGGCCCTGATACGCCACGAAGAGCTCAGTAGCATCGGCTTTTTCCATCGGATTCTGGTCGCCCTCCCGCGTTTGGCTCACCTGCGCGATATGTTGAACAAATCCGGCAACCCCATGAACCTGGGCTCTCTTTTGCTGCTTTGCGGCACTTTGGGTCTGGCCGGCATCGCCACCGGCCTGGCTTTCAAGTTGCATATGTTCAGCGTGTTCATCGGAATATTCCTCAGTTTCATCCCCATTTTTGTTCTCAAAAAGATGAAGGCCCGCCGCATGGCCGCCTTTGAAACCCAGTTTCCCGAGGCGGTGGAGCTGGTCACCCGGGCATTGAAGGCGGGGCACAGTTTCAGCGCCGGGCTCAGGATGGCGTCCAGCGAGATGGCGGACCCGATAAAAACCGAGTTCGGCCGCACATTTGAGGATTACTCATACGGCAAAACCATGGCCGATGCTCTGGCCGGTTTGGTGGAACGGGTGGAGCTCACCGATGTCAAGTTCTTTGCCGCGGCCGTAAACCTTCAGCGGGAGACCGGCGGCAACCTCACCGAGCTATTGGAAAACCTGGGCTTTGTGATCCGGGAACGCTTCAAGCTGCAGCGCACTGTAAGCGCACTCAGCGCCGAAGGCCGGCTTTCCGGCAAGATTCTGGCCGCCATGCCCCCCGGGCTTTTCGCCGTGCTGTGGTTTACAACTCCGGACTATATCTCCATGGCTTTGGACCACCCCATAGGGCAGATCGTGCTTTTACTGGGGGTGGCTTTTGAAGTGATGGGCATGATCGTGATCAACCAAATGATCAAACTGGATATATAGGGGCAGGCAAGGGGAGCTTCTCATGGATATAGCATTAAATACTGTGTGGCTGGAGCTGGGGGTGGCTGCGGCTGTTGGCATGGCGCTGTTCATGCTGGCCTGCGCCGTGGCAAGCCTGGTGCGGGGCCAAGGCCCCATGGAACGCCGCATGTCCAGTATCGTGGAGGGATTGGAATCGGTCGAGCAGGCCACCGCTTGGAACCGGTTGCTAAGAGCCGTAACTGATTTATTAAAAAAACTGGCGCCATCCTCTACCATGAAGGACGGCTGGGTTTTGAGCAAAGTGCGTAATGATCTGATCACTGCCGGATTCCGCTCCAAAGATGCCCTGCCTATATTCATGGGCATCAGGGTGGTGGTTTTCGTGGCGCTTCCCTTGGCCGCCGCCGCAGTCTGCGTTGCCTTAAATACCAAACAGAATCACATGCTCATCGCAGCCGGAGCAGCCATCTGTCTGGGATTTGTGCTGCCGGGATGGGTGCTGGAGAAAATCTCCGCTTCCCGCGCACTCAAGATATCCCGCCAGCTGCCCAACATGCTGGACCTGTTGGTGGTGGCGGTGGAATCCGGCCTGGGTCTGGACTCGGCAGTCAGCAGGGTTACCCGGGACTTGGCCACCTCGTGCCCAACCCTGGCCGAAGAGCTTGCCTTGTTTTCCCTGGAGTTGCGCCTGGGAGCCAGCCGCGAAGAGGCCCTCAAAAACCTCTCCAACCGCACAGGGGTTGAAGAAATGAGCGGACTTGCCGCCATGCTTATTCAGGCTGACCGTTTCGGGGTCAGCGTGGGGCGCAGCTTAAGGGTGTTTGCAAACGAGATGCGCACCAAGCGCAGGCAGAAACTGGAGGAAGCCGCTGCGAAGATTCCGCTTAAACTTCTGATTCCAGTGCTTTTCATGATTTTCCCAGCCATCATGGCCGTAATGGCGGGGCCTGCGATCATCAATATCATGGAAAATATGTTCTGAAAAGGGGGAGCGGCTTATGCCTAGTCAAACAGAAAATGCCCTGATTGAGATGCTGGGTTGTGAGGTGGATGAGCTTCCCTCCCTGCCCGAGGTGGCTTATCAGACTTGCCACTTAACCGCAGACGATTCCCACTCCTCAGACGAACTGGCCAAGGTTATAGGGCGGGACCCTTCCTTTGCCAGCCGTCTTTTGAAAATTGCCAACTCCGCCGGATATGGCCTGCCGTCCCAGGTCACCAGCGTAAAGCGGGCAATCCTGCTTTTGGGTGTGCAGGAGGTGCGTGAACTGGCCCTTACCATAGCGGCTTTCGCGGCCGCGGGTTCTTCCCGCCCCATCCGGCGAAGGGTGCAACGGGGCAAACTGTGGAATCATTCAAAGATGGTGGGCATGATTTGCGAAACCCTGGCCCGCAATGAGTTGAAGATCGGAGGAGGGTTTTACATCCATGGGCTTTTGCATGACATAGGCAAAGTGGCCCTGGATGCGTTCCGCTCCAAGGAATTTGACCAGGTTCTGGACCTTGTGGACCAAAACAAAATGAGCTGGCTGAAAGCCGAGCGGCAAGTGCTGGGCTTTGATCACTGCCAGGTCGGCGAGGCCATGCTGACCCATTGGCACTTCCCGCCTGCATTGATTAGTTCAGTGGCCGGCCATCACACCCCCTGGGATGTGCCCCAGAATCAAGAAGTCGCCGCGTTGGTTTTTTTAGCGGATATTCTGGCCAATTTCACTGAGAACCAAAGCGTGGGCGTGAGCCCGCAGGAGACCCAGCCTTTTTTACTCAAACTCGGTTGGAATTTCGACCGGTTAATGGCGGAGCGGGTTTTGGACAGTGTTCGCAACATGGATTTTAGCATTTCCATAGATATCTAGCCTGAGGCGTATGCCGGCGCAGCGGTTTGGTGGAGCCTCAGCCGGTGGATGAGCCCAAAACGACGGAAGGCGAAACGAGGGGTAGCAACATGACAAAGACTATGAAAACGCCATTATTCATAACAGCCGTTTTGGCCTGCATGATTGCCCTGTCGGGCTGTGCCGGAATGGGTGATTTGAATGATTCGGCAGGCAAACGCAAGGGGGCTGCAGAGCTGGCCGGCATGGGAAAGGAGCAGATTCCCAATGCCATGTCCGAACTGACCCCGGAGCAGGCCAAGGACCCCAAGGCCCTGGAGGCCAAGGCGGACAGCCTGATAATGATCAATGATTTGGGCAGCGCTCTTTATCTGTACCAAAAAGCCCATAAGCTGGCCTCAAAGGAAGTTAAGCCCCGTCTGAATACAAAAATCGCTTTTGTGCATCTTCGCGAGGGAAGGTTTCAGATTGCCTATAATCTGCTGAACGCCAAGGACAAGCCCAAGAACATAGCTCATCAGATGTGGCTGGGATTGGGCCTGGCCCAGATGTCTTTGGGGGATATGGAACAAGCCCAAGCCTCACTGCAAAAATCCGTGGCCAGCGGCAAGGCGTCCTGGAAGGCCTATAATGCCCTGGGGGTTATTTACGACAAGATGGAGCGCCCCGAAAAGGCGCTTCAGATGTTCAACCAAGCCATCATGCGCCAGCCCAAGGTTCCAGCTCTGTATAATAACCGGGGACTGTCCTACATGATGCTGGGCAAGAAAAAATCTGCGGAATACAGTTTTTTGCAGGCTTTGAAACTGGATGGGGACCACAAACTGGCCCGGAACAACCTTGCCCTTCTTTATTCCAGCCAGAAGCGCTGGGATGAAGCCCGGCGGGCCTTCAATCTGTCGGTCGGTGAAGCCAAAGCCCACAATAATGTGGGTGTGCTGATGGCCCATGAAGGCAGATACCTGGACGCCGGGGAGCAGTTCCGCAAGGCGGTGGAAACGCAGCCCACTTATTACAGCATGGCAGACCGGTATCTGGAAAATGTCAGGAATATGGCCCAGGGCCAAATGGCTATGGCGCCCGCTGTAAAACAGCCCGGAAGAAAAAAGCCCAAGACCGCAGACCTCCAGCCGGCCGTTAAAATGGCTCTGGCCGATGCTCCCAAGGCGGAGTCCGCCCAAAAAACGGCTAAGGCCGTAGAAAAGCCTTTGCCCATACCCAGTGAACCGGCGCAAAAGGTAGTCAGGATTAGCGCAAAGCCCGCGGCCAAGCCTGTGCAGCTTGCGCTGAAAGAGGTCAGCCCGGTGATGCCGAAGCCCGCGGCCAAGCCTGTGCAGCCTGCGCTGAAAGAGGTCAGCCCGGTGATGCCGAAGCCCGCGGCCAAAGCTGTGGAGCCCGCGCTGAAAGAGGTCAGCCCGGTGATGCCAAAGCCCGTGGCCAAAGCTGTGGAGCCCGCCTCTGGAGCAGCCCGGATAGTATTGCCCATGCCCAAGGCTCCAGGTATTTCTCAGGAATCGGGCCAGATCATATCAAGGCCCATGCCAAAGCAGATAGATACCGAGCCAAACAAAACACAGGCTGTTGCCAAGCCGAGACCAAAACCGATGGAGCCCGCACCCAAAGCGGTTCAAGTGTCGGCTCCCAAGACCGGAGTTGCGCAGCCTTCGAAGGCTGTGACCCCGGTTATGGCAACGCCAAGGATCAAGTCCGCAGAATCAGCCGCCGCACCCAAAAACTTGCGCACAAGCTATGTATACCATGTGCAAGTTGCCAGCATCAGAGATTTCAGCAAGGCGCAGAAGCTGATGAACTCATACATGGAAAAAGGCTTTTCCTGCCATATAAGCATCTGGAAGTCGCCCAAAGGCCAGCGCTGGTTCCGCCTGCTGCTGGGCCCCTATGAAAACAAGGACCAGATGAAATCCTCGCTGGCCAAGTTGACCGGCAAGGAGGGGCTCAGAGACTATCGTGTAATCCGAAAGCAGGCGGGTTAACTAACTATCGGCTCCCCTCAAGTCGCGGCTGGTCGGGTTTTCCACCAAGGCCCGGCCAGCCGCGCATCTCTTTATCCTGACATTATTGTAACCCGGCTCTGCTGCAGAGTCAGTCTGTTTAGGCGGTTTTTTGTGAAAATGTGAAAAGTTCAGCCGCCGGATGTGGCCTGAATCATTTCTTTCCACAGGGTGATGATGGCCTGGGCCCGTTGCTGAACGGTTTTGGCCAACCTCACCAGATCGGCCTTATCCATGCCGGTTCCCTCTAAAGCCAGGGGTTTCAAAGCGGGAAGCCCGGTGCGGTAAGAGTCCTTGAATCCCAGGTTCCGCACCACATAATCTGCTATGTGAACTGCGGATGTGAGGTGAAAGTACGTATGCCTGGGGCTGGGCTGATGATGCCGTCCGATCACTTCGACAAGCATCGGGGGCAATTCCCATCTTTCGGCCAGAGCCTCACCGATATCAACGTGCCGGGCTTCATATTGTTTTTCGGCTTCTTCGAAACCGACTTCCCCTTTTTTGCTCTGGGCGATGATGCCTTCCACCACATCGGGGAAAAAGGCGGCCAGAATCACTTTGCCGATATCGTGCAGCAGACCGGCTGTGAATGCAATGTCCCTGTCGGTCGATCCGGTTTGTTCGATCACGGTTTTGGTGGCCTCGCTGACCGCCAGCGAATGCAGCCACAAAAGCTGGGCAAGCTTTTGATTCGAAAAGTTGGAGGGATGCAGAAATCCGGCCAGGGACAGACCCAGGCATATATTGCGCACCTCCTGATAGCCGATGGCCACCACAGCCCGGGAGACCGTGGTTATTTCATGGCGGAAACCGTAATAAGCCGAATTGGCCACCGCCAGCAGTTTGGCGGTCAGGGCTTGGTCGTTCCGGATGATTTCTTCCATATCACCGGCCGAGGAAAACCGGTCTTGGATAGTTGACAGAATCCTGGTTAAAACCACCGGAAGTGTAGGGATATCACGGATCTGGGAAATATTGATTTTAGTCATATGCTGCACCACGTCACGCTAGCATTGTCATAAGCCGCCATTGTATTCACAAAGTCACACGATTTGCGGCCACAATTAAAAACAATCCCCAGGTTTTTTACTTTCGGAGTACAGCACCGAATTCACGGTTCCAATTAACGGTTATTATTTACAGTTGCTGATATTTGTCCATTATATAAGAAAACTTAAATTGAGTAATAAAAATCGTACAATATGCAGCCAAAACCGGAGGTGTGAATAATGTGCAAAAAGTTACTTATTTTCATTGTCAGTAACTGCTGCCACTGATCAGTATGGAGTTAGCGCAAATTATTTGAATATATTTACTAGCAGCTTGACATCATTAAGTAATTGTTCATAATTGTTGATGTAAAGGGTAGGCGTTGGGAATAAATTATTTATTATAATCGTTATTGTTTGAAGTTTTTTTTGCTTGGGGATAATCCATCCTCGATATAGATTTAGCGTAATTTTTTTTTCGTTTTGGAGCCTTGATTTTGAGTGACGATCAAGATAATTCCCAAGATATGCTGAACGATGAAATCTCGGCTATATTACAGCAGATTTCACGCAAATCTCCGCTAGAAAAACAGGGGTTTCATGACGACTGGCTGACAGGCCTGGACTCTCCCTTTAGGGTTTTGTTCGATCAAATAATTCAACCGTCTTTGGTTTTCGCCCTGCCTTCCGTTAAAGCAGCCGGGCCGTGTCTGGAAGCCAATGCTGCTGCATTCAAACAACTTGGTTACAGCCGTGATGAATTGACTGGTCAGTCACTGCATGAAATTTTGGACTTGGAATCCGATGGCATCCTGGATTCTCTCCGCACCCGCCAGGCGGTAACCCGTGAAGTCATGGTCAGCACCAGGGCTGGACTAACCATGGGGGCCAAAGCGGTTTTCTCCCATATACATATAAGTGACGCCCAGGAATATTTGCTCTGCATTTTGGATTCGCATGAGTTGCAAGCCCATTCGATGCAAGAGAATGACATCTGCGACCAAGCCTTCGATTATCTCAGCCAAGCGACGGCAATCACCGATTCGCGTGGAGTGCTTTTGCGGGTTAATCCCGCCTTCACGGAGCTGACCGGCTATCGCTCTCAAAGCGCCGTGGGGAGTGTTCTCAAGGTGCGCTCTCCAGAAGATGACCGGCCTGATTTTGCCAGACATATATGGAAGTCATCAGCCGAAACAGGGTCATGGCAGGGCGCGGTTTTGTACCGTCATATGAGTGAAGGTGAGCGGGTTTTTTGGTTGAATGTCAGAGCCATAAAAACCGGCGAGAAAGAAACCAACCTGTTTCTGACAACCCTTTTGGAAATGGAAAGGGAGGGGCTTAATAAAGAAAAGCTGGTTCATCTGGCTCATCATGATTCACTGACCGGACTACCCAACCGGATGTTGTTTATTGACCGCTTGAAACTGTCTTTGGCCCAGGCAAAACGTCACAAGAAAAATCTGGCCCTTTTATATTTGGATGTAGACCATTTTAAAACAATAAACGACTCTTTGAGCCATGCGGTGGGGGACCGGTTTTTGCAAGGTGTGGCCAGCCGTCTGGTAGCTTGTATGCGCGACGAAGATACGGTTTCGCGTCTGGGCGGGGACGAATTCATCATAATACTGCCCGGAGTTGAAAGCGTGGACGGCGCAATTTTGGTGGCCAAGCGCATCATGGACGCCTTGTCCAAGCCAATTATCTGCGATGACCACGAACTGGTGAGAAATGCCAGCATCGGCATTACGTTATTCCCCAGTGACGGAGACAACCCGGAGACCTTGATCAAAAATGCGGACATGGCCATGTACCGCGCCAAGGAACAAGGCAGACATACCTATCAGCTTTATAATCCCGCCATGCAAACCAAGGTGATCCAGCGCCTTAGCCTGGAGCATAATCTGCGCAAGGCTCACCGGCAAAAAGAGTTCGTGGTGCATTATCAGCCTAAAATAAATATGCAAACCGGACATGTAAGCGGCATGGAGGCATTGGTCCGCTGGCTGCGTCCGGGAGTGGGGATGGTCAATCCGGCAAAATTCATACCATTGGCTGAGGAAACCGGTCTTATCGTGCCCATCGGAGAGTGGGTTTTGCAAGAGGCCTGCCGCGTCACCCGTGAGCTGCACGACCAGGGCCGGGATGATTTTTGCGTGTCGGTCAACTTGAGCGGAAGACAGTTTTTATGGCAGCATGATCTGGTTGAAATGCTTGAGAGCGTGCTTGACCAAAGCGGGCTTGCCCCAAATGCGCTGGAACTGGAGATCACTGAAAGCGTAGTCATGCACAATGTGGAGGGGGCCATTGCCACCATGAACAAACTTCATGCCATGGGAGTGAGCCTCAGCCTTGACGATTTCGGCACCGGCTATTCGTCCATGCAATATCTTAAACATTTTCCCTTGGATGTCTTAAAAGTTGATCAAAGTTTTGTGAGGGGCATTCCCGGGCATCCCGAAGATATTGCAATTGTAAAATCGATCATCTCCATGGCTCATACCCTGAATTTAAAGGTTGTGGCAGAGGGGGTCGAACATCAAGCCCAAGCAGACTTTTTGGCTGAAAACGGATGTGACCAAAGCCAGGGATATCTTTACAGTAAGCCCTTGCCCATTGATGATCTGGTTGATTTTCTGAATAGACCAGCCAAGTAAATTTGGCTGTCAATAATCTCAATCATATAAATACGGCGGAGTTTTAAAATATAAAAACACATATAAAGATGTCTGGCTGTAATCATTTGCTATCAATATAATCTGCAGTATTGATATGAGTTTACAGCCGCTTATTCATCATTCATTTATGATGTATGCCTAACAAATAAATTAAAATAAATAGCCTGTTGTCTGCCTGCATATTTCATATATGCTTACCGTGCACGGTGTGAATAGGCAATTTTTTTTGTGAAAGATGCGCGTGGGATTTTGGCCGGTTTTATGCGTGGCCAAACCCAAAATACCCAATCAAGAATCATCTTTATTTAAAGGTTTTCCCCGGCTTTCTCAGCCTGGGCAATGATCCGGATTTGCACAAGATTCCGCTACAAACAGCAAGACCTTGGTTTTTTTAATGCGTTGCATGACCAAGCTGATGCCCGTTTCTTGAAATAATAATATTTAACTCAATAAAAACATCAATTTATGCAAGTTGATTTGCCTGGCATGCGCGTAGGCTCCATTTCCCCTTTGCAACATGCCCGGATGGCTCTATAATTACATAATACTTCACACCTGTTGAGGCATAAATTATGGAGCATCCTTACGAGGAGACCTCGC
This sequence comes from Desulfarculaceae bacterium, assembly GCA_963675675.1. GTDB lineage: Bacteria > Desulfobacterota > Desulfarculia > Desulfarculales > Desulfarculaceae > Dethiosulfatarculus. The sequence goes on along the minus strand of OY776512.1, from coordinate 1,879,541 downwards.
AATACTACATGACCCGGCCGTCGCCCACCGGAGGCAGATTTGAACTGGTCAGCGATTTCAGGCCCCAGGGGGATCAGCCCCAGGCCATACGGGAGCTTAACCAGGGGCTGGAACGGGGGACGGCGCACCAGGTGCTGGTGGGCGTCACCGGTTCGGGTAAGACCTTCACCATGGCCAACGTGGTGGCCAGCGCCAATAAGCCCACCCTGGTGCTGGCGCCCAACAAAACCCTCGCGGCCCAGCTCTATGGGGAATTCAAGGCCCTGTTCCCCCGGAACGCGGTGGAATACTTTGTTTCCTATTATGATTATTATCAGCCCGAAGCCTATATCCCGGCCAGCGACACCTATATAGAAAAAGACAGCTCCATAAACGAGCAGATAGACAAGATGCGCCATTCGGCCACCTATGCGCTGTTGACCCGCTCCGATGTGATCATCGTGGCCTCGGTATCCTGCATCTACGGGCTGGGTTCGCCCGAGGCCTACCGGGATATGCTGCTCTGGCTGGAAGTGGGCCAGGAGCCCGGGCGCGAGGCGGTGATCAGAAAACTGGTGGATATCCTGTATGAGCGCAATGAATATGATTTTCACCGCGGGACTTTCCGGGTGCGCGGGGATACCGTGGAGGTGTTTCCGGCCTATGAGGAAGACCGTGCGGTGCGCATCACTTTTTTCGGCGATGAGGTGGAGGAAATTGCCTACATAGACCCGCTCAGGGGGCAGGTGGTGGCCACGGAACACAAGGTTACCGTGTTCCCGGCCAGCCATTATGTGACCAACGAGACCATCCGCGAACGGGCTATCCGGGATATCAAGGCCGAACTTGCCGAACGTATAGCGGTGTTTGACGCCGAGGCCAAGTTTCTGGAGTCCCAGCGGGTGCGCGAACGCACCCTGTTCGATCTGGAAATGATGAAGGAGCTTGGCTATTGCCACGGCATAGAGAACTATTCCAGGCATCTCACCGGGCGTAATGAAGGCGATCCACCGCCCACTCTGCTGGACTATTTCCCCAAAGACTGGCTGTTGATCATTGATGAAAGCCATATCACGGTTCCCCAGGTGGGAGCCATGTATAAAGGAGACCGTTCGCGCAAAACCACCTTGGTGGAATACGGTTTCCGCCTGCCCAGCGCCCTGGACAACCGGCCCTTGAACTTCGGTGAGTTCTGCGATCATTTGGACCAGGTGGTGTATGTATCCGCCACGCCGGGGCCTTATGAGGTGGAGATGAGCGGCGGCGTGGTGGTGGAGCAGGTTATCCGGCCCACCGGGCTCATGGACCCGGTGATCGAGGTGCGCCCGGCCAGCGGACAAGTGGACGACCTTTTGGGTGAGTTGCGGGACTTGGTGGAAAAGGGCAGCCGCGCCCTGGTCACAACCCTTACCAAGCGCATGGCCGAAGAGCTTACCGATTATCTGGCCGAACACGGGCTGAAGGTGCGCTATCTGCATAGTGACATAGACACCATAGAGCGGGTGCGCATCCTGCGTGAGCTCCGGCAGGGGGTGTTTGACATCCTGGTGGGGATCAACCTTTTGCGCGAAGGTCTGGACCTGCCCGAGGTGAGCTTGGTGGCCATCCTGGATGCGGACCGGGAGGGCTTTTTGCGCAGTGCCCGAAGCCTTATCCAGACCGCCGGACGGGCCGCGCGCAACCTGGAAGGCCGGGTGATATTCTACGCCGACAACATAACCGAATCCATGCAACGCACCATGGATGAGACCAGCCGGCGGCGCGCCCTGCAATTGGAGTATAATAAAAAGAACGGCATAACCCCTCAAAGCATCAAAAAATCCGTGGGGGCCATGCTGCCCCATGAGCTGGAAGCTGATTACTCCACGGTGCCCTTGCATGAGGAAGCCCCGAAGCTTGTGCCGGATGATGCCCCGGCTCAGATCAAGAAGCTCAAGGCTGAGATGCTGGAGGCGGCAGAGGATCTGCGCTTTGAAGAGGCCGCGGTGTTGCGCGATCAGATTAAGGCCTTGCAGGACGAGGAGCTCCGGTGGCGGGGCAGGGGATGAGCGTACCATGGGGGTTTGCGACCTTGAGGCGGGAAGGTGTGCATGAAACGGCGTCTTTTGCTTATGGCCCTGGCTCTGCTGGTCTTTGGCGGATGCGCAAAGCAGTACCAAGTGACCCTGGATGGGATCAGTGCTTCCCCGGCGTCCCAGCCCGGAACCTATGTACTGCTTCCCGGGGACCAGAAGATCGGACCGGAAGATCTTTTGTTCCAGAACATAGCCGGCTATTTGCAGAAGGCTTTATCCCGCAAGGGATACAGGCGCACGGCAAGCCTTGCCCGGGCTGAGCAGGCCATCACCCTGGACTATGAAGTGAGCGGACCCCAGATCATCAGCCGGGTGCACACCGATTACAGCGCCGCTCCCTATTACAATTATTGGTACTATCCCAACACCTACACCAGCCATCACCGGGTCTACACCCGCCGCCTGCTGATCAAGGCGTATGAAGCCAAAAGCTACAACTCACCCCAGCGGATGCAGTATTGGCGGCTCTTGGCCGTGAGCACGGGTTCCACCAGTGACACGCGTGAAATCATTCCCATCATGATCACAGCGGCGGAGCCCTACCTGGGGGTCAACACCAAGCGCCAGATAAACGTTGTGATCAATGGGGACGATCCTGGATTGACCCAATAATCCACGCTTTTGTATCCTTTCTTTCCCCGGTGCGGCCACCGGCGGCCTTGCCATGCCTGGAATTTATTTATCCCGGGGGCATTTTTCGCTAAAGCCATTTTGAATTTTTGCCGAGTAGTAAACCAGGAACGGACACCGCAGCCCCACAGGGAGGAACGACATGGAAGTCGTATTCATCATACTCTCGCTGGCAGGCCTGGCCATAGCCCTCAAGCTTTCCCAGCGCGAAGAAAAACGGTATCACGATCAAATAGCGGAGTGCCGCGCCCGCCTGAAATATCAGTTGGAACATAACCGGCGCACCTGCAGGTAGCATCTCAGAATTTACGCTGGCTGCCCGGTTTTTTCGGCAAGGGAACCCGGGCGGCCGGCTACATCTTGCATAGACAGAAGACCCCTTCCCGGGTTTGGGAGGGATCGCTTTTTGCTGTGGGCAAGCGCAGCCGGACGCGTAACCTTCGTTAAATTTGCGGGCTAAGCTAGGCTGGCGGGCATTGAGTCGACCAAAGCCTTTATTTCATCGCGCACCCTTATGAAATGGACCAAAGCCTCGGCTTCGGTTTTTGCATCCCAGGAGAGCGAGGGGGGATCATCAAAGGGGCGGTGCATGCGTTTTACCCGGCCGGGGAAATAGGGGCAGTTGGCCGCCGCGTGGTCGCATAGGGTGATTACATAGTCAAAGTGAATATCCCGGGGCAACTCATCCATGGTTTTGGACACATGCCCGCTGATATCCACCCCGTCTGCAGCCATGGCCTTGATGGCCAGGGGGTGCACGCCGGCCGCGATTACACCCGCGCTGTAGGCTTCAATGCAGTCCGCTTTCAATACGGCGGCATAGCCCTGGGCCATCTGGCTGCGGCAGGAGTTGCCGGTGCACAAAAACAGGACTTTCAATTTGGGGTGCGGGCTCATTTTGGCTCGGGTCTTTCTGCCTTGGGAATGATAATGGTGAAGGTGCTGCCTTCTCCGGGCTGGCTCTTCACTTCCACCCTGCCGCCCTGGGCCTGGGCCAGATGTTTGACAATAGCCAGCCCCAGGCCGGTGCCCCCCATCTGGCGGGAGCGGTTGTTGTCCACCCGGTAAAAACGCTCAAACAGCCGGGGCAGGTGCTCGGGCTCTATGCCGGGCCCGTCATCTTCGACTGAGAGCCATATCTCGTCCTTGACGGCCTGCATGGATAATATCACCCTGCCGCCCTGGCCGGAATATTTGATCGCATTGTCCACCAGATTGATGAGGGCCTCTTCCACTTGTGACTGGTCAGCCTGGAATTGCAGGTTCTCCTCATGTAGGCGGGCCTCCAGCTGAACTTCGTGCTTGATGGCCACTTCGCTCATGGTGGACAAAACATCCTCGGCCAGCTCGCTTGCCATTACAGGCCCGGCGTGGGTTTTTTTGCGTCCCGATTCTATGATGGACAGATCCAGCAAATCCTGGCTTAGCTGCTTTAAGCGGGAGGATTGGCGCTGGATCATCTCCACAAAACGGTTGGCGTCTTCCGGGGAGTTCAAGGCTCCGCCCAAAAGCACCTCCGCCGCACCCTGTATCGCGGTCAGCGGGGTCCTGAGCTCGTGGGATACGTTGGCCACAAAGTCCCGCCTGATCTGCTCGGTGCGGATCTGCTCTGTGTTGTCGCGCAAAACCGCAACGCAGCCCGCCGGGCCGTCTTGCTGGGATATCCGCACCACCCTGGCTTCCAGGTGGCGCGGGTTTGTCCCCAAGGTGCGTATTTGCCTGAAAAGCCTGGGGGTGCCATGGCGTATCTGGCGCATGGCCGAGACCAGATCCGCATTCCGGATTATCTCTGAAGGCATGCTTCCGGCCGGGTCTCGCTCCAGGTCCAGCAGATTGCGCAGGGCCTTGTTGGCAAACAGGATGCGGCCTTGAGCATCGGTTACCAATACGCCCTCCGCCATGCCCTTTAAGATGGCCTCCAGATGATCCCGGGCTTCAGTGACGTTTTCGATCTTTTCCTGGATGGTGTCGGCCATGGCGTTGAAGATCTGGACCAGTTCACCGATTTCATGGTGGGGATAGCGCCTGATGCGCCGGAACAGATCTCCGCCCGCAATGGCCTGGGCGGTGCGGGCCAGATCCCCCACCGGCTGCTTGATGGCGCGGTAGATCAAAATGGACGCCGCCAGGCTGAGCACGGCGCCCAACACCAGGGCAATCATCACCAGTTCATTTATCTGGAAAACCGAGTCCGTGATTCTGGCCAGGGGAAGCGAAGCCCGCAGCACCGCTGAAAAGCCGTCCCCGCCCCGGGCAAGCTGGGCCGCGTACAGGGCTTTGCCGTTTTGGGCCGGGTCAATGCGGATGTCAAAACCCTGGCCGTCTGCCAAGGCCGCCATGAACTCAGGATGGCTTGCCGGGTTATCGGCGCTGGTCATGGGGGTGGGGCTGTCGCTGCTTTCCCCCAGCACCCGGCCTTGGCTGGAAAAAACGGAGATGCGGGCGTGCAGGGTGCGGGCCAGATCGCCTGTGAACTCGTTAAGATTGGCGGTTTGGGCTGGGTTGCGCTGAATATAAAGCTTGCCGGCCAGGGCCAGGTTTTTTTGCAATTCAGCTTTGACCAGCTCTATTTGGCGTTCTTCAATGCCCTGGGTGAGCAAAGGGCTGAGCACGGCCAGGACGCCTAGCGTAACCACCAGGCACCCGATAAAAATCAGGCTCTGCAATCCCGGCCTGAAGCTCATGCCTCTTCTCTGAACCGATACCCGATGCCCCGGATGGTTTCGATATTGTCGCTTACCGGTCCGAGTTTTTTGCGCAAGCGCCTTATGTGGGTGTCAACCGTGCGGGCGTAGCCTTCGTAGGCATATCCCCAAACCTCTTCCAGCAAAACTTCACGGGTTTGAACTTTGCCGGCCCGGGAGGCCAGATGGTGCAGTAATTTGAACTCCGTGGCAGTGAGATTCAGCTCTTCGCCGTCCACTTCCACGCAGGGGCGTTCGGAATCTATCATCAAACTTCCCAGCTTGATAATCCCGGTCGGCTCTTCGCTTTCCTGGCTGCGGCGCAGTATCGCCTGCACCCGAAGCACCATCTCTCTGGGGCTGAAGGGCTTGGGCATATAGTCATCCGCGCCAATCTCAAAACCGATAACCCGGTCGGTTTCACTGGCCAGGGCGGTGAGCATCAAGATAGGCATGGAGCGGGTGGATTCGTCCTGGCGGATGCGGCGGCAAACCTCTTTGCCGTCCATGCCGGGCAGCATCAAATCCAACACGATCAAGTCCGGGCGCTGGGTCCGGGCCTCGCGCAGTCCATCCATCCCATTGGATGCCGTGATGACTTTGAATCCGGCTTGGCGAAGGTTGAAATCAACCAGGTCCAAAATATCCTGCTCATCCTCAACCACCAATATGGTCGGTGTGCTCATGTGAATCCCTCATAGCTTTACAGTTTCAGGGTTCCTGGGTGCGCCTGGCATGAGACAGGCCGTTTCAGGATGTCAATAATCAAACCGCCCCCCTCCCGGCTATTTGGAAACGCTTTTCGCCTCCGCGGCTAGTTATCTACTGTCCCTCTCAGCAAAGCAATGGTTGGTCATAATATTGTCATAATTCAGTATAGTAATTCACATAATTGTAACATGAAGCGGTGCTGAATGTATTTCGCTTGAAAATAAAGTATTTGTAGCGTGTCAACTTGGCCTGGAGTTTAAGGTTGAAGCATGCGGTTTGGTGTTTTCTAATCATCCGGCAAAGCTGAAGGCTTAGTTTGTTACAGAGCGGGTTTGACGTGAAAGAGTCCTGTGGGAAGCCTGGCGTCCTTCAATATGCAAATGCATCGAACAGGGGCTTTCATCACATGGCGCGGTTCACAAACCGTGCCCCACAGACCGCCTTGCCCTTCCATGTGCTGGGCCTCATGAAAAGTATTTTGGTGGGAGAATAGGGCATTAAGGTGAAAACGTGAGTGCATTTGTGTTTTTTGCAAATGGTAAACAAACTGATAAATGAACTCAATATGAACATATTTTGTTGATATATAAAAAAGTATATAATTACAATATATTAAAGCGGCATCATTTTTTGATTATAATAGCCTTGTCAAGCTTTGGTTAGGTGGTAAAATTTGAAATCAAGAGCGACAAAGGCCCCAAAACACGTTATTTGGGGCCTTTGTTCTAGGAGTGATAGCAATATAGTGCAATATTTCACAAAGGTGGCCATGACTTAAGGGCCCTGTGTCGTGTAGGATATAACTATGTAACTGCACAAGGCTCTATTAACTCATAAGAAGGAGATTGACCTTGTTAAAATATTTTTTCCGGCCTGAGTCCGTAGCTGTGGTGGGTGCTTCCACCAAGCCGGGCAAGGTGGGCTATGATATCCTCCGCAACCTGCTGAGTTTTGGCTACAAGGGCCGGGTATATCCCATCAACCCCAAGGCCAAGACCATCTTGGATACACCGGTAATTCCAAGCATAGCAGATTTGCCCGAAGTGGTGGACCTGGGCGTAATTTCGCTTCCGGCGGCTCTAACCCCAAAAGCCCTGCGAGAGCTGGGTGAATTGGGTGTAAAGGCCTGCGTGGTGGTCACCTCGGGTTTCAAAGAGGTTGGTGGAGAGGGAGCCCAGTTGGAATTGGAACTGGCCAAGGTGGTTGAGGAAACCGGCATTCGGATGATAGGCCCCAACTGCGTCGGCATCATGGACACCACTGTGGGGCTCAACGCCAGCTTTGCAGCCGATATGCCCAACTCCGGTTCCATAGGATTTTTCTCACAGTCCGGCGCAATGTGCCTGGCTATTCTGGATTGGTCGCTGGATAACGCCATCGGCTTTTCCAAATTCATTAGTCTGGGCAACAAGACCGATCTGTCCGAGGCCGAGATACTGGAAATGCTGGCTGATGACCCGGACACCAAGGTTATCATGGGGTATCTGGAGGCCGTGGAGGATGGCGAGCAATTCATGAAGGTTGCCCGCGAGGTCACCCGTAAAAAACCCATAGTGCTGCTCAAAAGTGGAATTACCGCCGCCGGAGCCCGGGCGGCCAGTTCCCACACCGGCGCCCTGGCCGGAGCTGATGCGGCCTATGAAGCAGCCTTCAAACAATGCGGAGTCCTACGGGCCGGTTCCATAAAAGAGCTGTTCAACCTGGCCCAGTCCCTGGCCCGGCAGCCGTTGCCCAACGGCCCGGCCATAGGCATCGTGACCAACTCAGGCGGTCCCGGCATCATCGCCGCTGACACGGCCGAACAAAACGGCCTGCACCTGGCCGCCCTCAGGCCCGAAAGCCATGAGGAGCTGCGCGAGGTGCTGCCCGCCATCGCATCGGTCTATAACCCGGTGGATATCACAGGCGGCGCTCCAAGCGAGCTGTACGCCAAAGCGCTCAAGATTACGGCGGACGATCCAAGTGTGGATTCCTTGTTGGTCATCATGAGCCCGACCTCCACTGTAGATCCTAAAAGAGTGGCAGAGGACATCTGTGCGGTCAAGATTGACAAACCGGTGTTCAGCGTACTGATGGGTCGTCATTCGGTGGAAGAAAGCCGCATCTTTTGTATGGGGCAGGGCATACCGTCCTACGAATTTCCCGAGGATGCGGTGCAAGCCATCAAGGGCATGCTGGATTACAAGCGCTGGCTGGACTCCAAACTGCCAGAGCCCGAATTTGTAGAGGGCGACAAAGAAGCCGTGGCCGGGATCATCGCAAAACTGCGCAGCCAGGGACGCTTGCAGATGAGCGAGAATGAGGCCCGGGGATGCTTCGCGGCTTACGGCATTCCGGTTGCGGGCTGCCTGGCTGCCGCCACCAGCGTTGAAGCCGCCGATGCGGCCGGTAAGCTGGGCTATCCCGTGGTGATGAAGATCGACAGCCCGGCCATCAGCCACAAATCCGACGTTGGCGGCGTTGTGGTGGGACTGAAAAACCGCAAGCAGGTGGTGGAGGCTTTCCACGACATGACCTCCCGGGTGCGGCGCATCATGCCCAATGCCTGGCTGCGCGGCGTCCTGGTGCAGGAGATGGTGCCCAGCGGGAGGGAGTGCATCTTGGGCCTGAACAAAGACCCCCAATTCGGACACCTGTTGATGTTCGGCTTGGGCGGCATCTATGTTGAGGTGCTCAAAGACGTGGCCTTCCGGGTGGCTCCTGTCAGCCGCAAGGAAGCCACCGATATGGTTAAAAGCATTAAATCGTTTGCGCTGCTGCAGGGTGTCAGGGGTGATATGCCCGCAGATGTTCCGGGGCTGGCCCAGGCGCTGCTGGGCCTGTCCACCCTGGCTCACGATTTTCCGGAGATTGCCGAGGCGGATATTAACCCGCTTTTGGTGCGCGAGCGCGGGCGGGGCGTGGTGGCGGTTGACGCCCGTATTTCACTGACTCAGCAAAAGGGAGATGAATAAAATGGTGGCATGGGTTTATGTAGGCTCCGTGCGGGGCTTTGCAGGCAAAAACCTGGTTAGCTTGGGAATTGGCCGCCAAATGTTGGATGACGGGTTCAAACTGGGTTTCATGAAACCCTACGGCGCAAATCCTGTCAAAGTTGGCGATGTTTACACCGACTCCGATGCCTGGATGATCAACCAAGAACTGGGGCTGGGCCAATCCCCCGAGGATTGCTGCCCGGTGGTGCGCAACCAGGACCTTTTGACCATGGCGTTAAGGCACGAGCTGGGCGACATGATGGACGAGGTGCTCACCCGGGTTGAAAAGATGCAGGCAAACCGGGATGTGCTTCTTTTGAGCGGCGCCGGCACTCTCCGTTCGGGAGCCATGGTGGGCCTGAACGGCTATAACCTGATCAACGAGCTTGGGGCCAAAGCGCTTATCGTGGACCGCTATGAAAACGACTTTTTCCTGGACGACCTGATGACCGCCGCGGACCGGCTGGGGGACAACCTGGCGGGGGTGATCATCAACGGGGTTGAACAGGAGATGCGGGCGGCCCTGGAAGAGCAGGTGGTTTCCTTCCTGGATAAATCAGGGGTCAAATGTTTTGGCCTGCTGCCCAAGGACGATCTTTTGTCCAGCGTTGATGTGCAGGACGCGGCGGAGATTTTGGGCGCCAAAACCATCACCGGCTTCAGCCACATGAAACGCCTGATCAAGCGTTTTTATATCGGGGCCATGCAGGTGAACAACGCCAGCAAGCTTTTCAGCCATGCGCATGACTTTGGCTGCATTGTGGGTGGAGACCGTCCGGACATGCAGCTGGCCGCCATTGAAGGCGGAGCGGCTTGCCTGATCCTCACCGGCAATTTCTATCCCAGCGATATGATCCTCAGTAAAGCAGAGGACAACTCGGTGGCCGTGCTGACCGTGCGGGATGACACCTTTACTGTGGCCCACAAGCTGGAGTTCGGCGCTGCCCGTTCCAGCCTGCACGAGCCCGAAAAGATCAAGCGCGGGCTGCAGTTGGTCAAAGAAGGCTTGGATTTCAAAGCTCTTTACAAGGCCCTGGGTTTGAAGAAAAAATAAAGAACTCTACCGTTTTTATACATTAAACCAGTAAGTTAAACTATGATCGGCCCTCCGGACATCCGGAGGGCCGTTTGTTTGCTTACTGTTATTAAATCTTGATTCGGCAGTAATATTTGTGCATTGGGCTTCACAGTTGTTACAATAATAGTAAAGACTACGGCAAGCTGGCACAAACCTCTTGCCGGCAGGATCAAGAAATCTGGGCGGGCTGTTTACCGCCCAAGCATGAAAGGGGGTCATTATGGCTGAGTATAATAAGATCCTTTTTCCCGTGGATTTAGAAGGTGTATCGGATTCACTGGTTGAGCATGTCCTTACCATAGCCAGCAAATTCTCGGCCGAACTGCATGTGCTTTATGTGGCCAGGGCCTTTGATCCCTTTGTGGGCTATCCCTACAGCGGGGCGTTACTGCAAAACGCCGAGGAAGAGACCATAAAGGCCTCGCGCCAGAGCCTGGAGCGCTTTTGTGAAAAACACCTAAGCGATTATCCCAAGCTGAAGATGTACACCGCCACCGGACACACTGCGCGGGAAATACTGCAATACATAGACGATAACGACATAGACATGGTGGTAATGAGCACCCATGGCCGCCGGGGGCTGGACCGGGTGATCTTCGGCAGTGTGGCCCAAAGGGTGGTGCAGTCCTCGCCGGTGCCGGTTTTCACCATGAAGCCCCAGGACGGCAGCGAGGAAAACTGGCTGGACACCACCGATGAATCGGGGATCAGATCGTTTTCCATGGGGCGCTGGGTGTAAAGGAGAGGCGTTCGTCCGTGCCGCGCCTTAGCCGGTGTGGTGCGGGCTGAATAAACCAAACGCCGATCAAGATTGATCCAGGCCGGCGGTCCCTTGCCCAGGGGCCGCCGGTTTTGTATGATGAACCAGTATGGGGACGCCTTTACTCCCATTGCCCGCAAGCTTCATATAGGCCGCATGCGGGCCAGCTTGGAATAAGCCCTAAATGAAAATCCTTTACATATCAGGCGCGGACGGCCCGGACTATTTATGCGATATGATCTTTCACGGGCTGCGGAGCCTGTTGGGGCCGGATGTGGTTGACCCAAACCGGCTTTGGTATCTATACGCAAGTGAATTCGGCCCGGCGGGGCGCAGGATGGAAGATCTCTCCGGCAAGGGCTTCAGCTTGTACGGCCTTTTGCCGGACCTGAACCCGGACCGGGACGACATACCGGCCAAGATTCAATCCCATTACTACGACTTGATCATCTTCGGCAGCATTCACCGCTGCATAGAGTATGCGCCCGTGGTGCATGCCTGCTATGCGCCCCAGGATATTATCTTTCTTGACGGTGAGGATGAGCCCGAGATTCTGAACTACCTTGACCAGGGTATATACTTCAAACGCGAATACGTGCTGGACCTGCCCGGCATGCATCCGGTTTCCTTCAGTTTTCCCAAAGAAAAGATATGCCCGGCTCCCCCCAAAAAGACCAAACTGGCGGCGGTCAATAACCCGCAGCGTCCCGAAACATATGTGTTTGATAATGAAGCTGACTATTATGCGGATTATCAAGCCAGCCTGTTTGGGGTGACCTGCAAAAAGGCGGGCTGGGACTGCCTGCGCCACTATGAGCTTTTGGCCAACCACTGCGCGCCTTTGTTCTGGGACTTGGCCCAGTGCCCCCCGGGGACCTTATTCCGCTATCCCAAAGCCCAGGCCATGGAGCTTTTGACCCTGTTCCGGCAAAAGGGCCAGGACTATTTCCAGACCCGGGAGGGCTTCAGCCAATGGGCCCGGCTGATGAACGGCATGCTGCATGTGCTCAGGCGGGATCTGACCACCGAGGCCATGGCCAGGTATATTCTGGATGTGTGGATCAAAATTAAACGGGGCTGAGAAGCTGCTGAACCCGGGCGGCTTACCCGGCTGTTATTCTGGATTTTGCGCGTGTGTCATGAAGCCGGCCGTCTGCTGCGGCGTCCCCATCATCAGGCTCCGGGGGGCCGGACAAAAGTAGCTTTCACCCGTTTTGATTTGCGCATATAGGGAATCCAGATCAGGCATCCAAAGACGGGCATGGACACTCTGATTATTGTGCCGGGTTGCATAACAATTTCAAAAGGCAGAATCGTGCAGGTGGCCGCAAGATCCAATACGGTGAAGATAAGCACAAAAATCAAGACGCCGGTAAAAAACTTGGGAAACCGTCGGTTTTTGCTGAAATATAATATAGCCATATAAAGGAAAAGCAGGATTACTATCCCGTTGACAACCATTTCCGAAGCAATGATGCCCGCCAATACCGGCTGATATGCTTTGCCGCCCTGAGTAGTCAAGGCCTGCCAGAGCCCGCTTTTGATCACCTGCACATAGAAACCATATATTTGATATACATTTATGATGGTTGAGAGAATAATGCCGATGCCAACCAGGGCCAGCCAGCCTCCCAGACCCCGCAGCTCCTTCTTTTCCGGTGAACGGAACTCCTCTTCATTTTGATTTTGCAGATCGGTTTCCATATTCATGCTCCCCCGTTGATTGCCGGCTTCAACGCGGCGGGTTCGGTCTTGCATTCCGCCCGGATCTGTTAATCAAAGACGTCCACCGTTTAGGCTTTCGTTGCACCCTTTTGCCCGCCGGGCTTTTTGGTCAGGCTGTCAGCTATGTCCTCTTCTTCGATGGCCTGATCCATGAAGTTATACTGGCGCAGAATGGCAGCCAGCATCCGGCGGGTGTCCGCATCGCGGGGGGCAAGGGATACGGCATGACGGGCAAACCCGATGGCCTCCATGGATTCGCCCAGTTCCGAGTGCAGTTTGGCTATTTCCAGGTGCACCTCGGGTACTTTGGTGTTCATCACCTTTGCCTGCATAAAGCAGTTTTTGGCCTCCTTGATTTTCCCGTGGGCCTTGAAGACCAGGCCCCTGGAAAAGGGTGCCCGCCAGTCTTCGGGCATGGTGCGGTTGATCTCTTCGGCCCTTTTTTGGGCGGCCTTCACCTGTCCGCTGTCGATCAAAAGCCGCACCATGGCCATTTCGGTGGCCAGGACGTCGCCGCCTTCACGGGCTTTTTCTATGGTTTCGGCCAGCATCTCATGCTGCTTGGCCTTTTCGGTAAAGCCCTCCTTCGCATAGGCCTGGGACAAAAAGCGGTGCGCCTTGAGGTCCGCGGGCTCAAGCTCCACCGCTTTCCTGAGAGCCAGCATCGCGTCTTTATGGCTTCGGTTCATCAACAAAAGCTCGCCGCGGATGCGGTGCAAGGCTCCCCGGTTTGGATTGCCTTTCAAAGCGCGGTCCACCATATCCATGGCCAGGTGCCGTCTGCCCGCGGCCAAAAGCTGCCGCACGGCCTGGTCTACGATCAAGGCATTGCCCGGGTCCTTGCCCACCGCGCCCAGGGCCTTGGCCAGCGAGGCGGCCCGCGCCGCTTCAGCGGTCTGGCCGGAGTTTTTGAGGGCAAGGGCCCATTTTTGGTAGAGCTCCGCGTCCAGGGGCTCTTTGCGCACCCACTCACCCAGTACAGCGGCTGCCTTGTCATAATTGAGGTTGGCGATGTAGGCCCTGCTGGCGGTCTCCAGGACTTCGATATTGCCGGGGGCGACCTTGAGAGCGTGTTCCCCATGGGCGGCGGCCCAGCCGTACATCTCTTTGTCCAGCAAGGCTTTGGCCAATTTAAGCCTGGCGGGCACATCATCCGGGTGCTCATCCAGGATGGCCAGGGATTCACCGATGGCCTTTTCGCGCCGGGCCTCCGGCCTGAGCCCCATTTTTTCGTAAACCAAGGACATGCCCATGTAGCCTTGGGGATCGTTGGGGCAGCTTTCGATTATCTCACGGTAAACCTCCTGGGCTTGGATGAAGCGGCCATCTTCCAATAGCTGCTCGCCTTCCATAATCAGGGATTTTTCGCGGGAGCCGGTCAGCAATCTGTATAACCAGACACGAAAGCTCATGACTTATCCATCAACCGGGTGGGTCTTTGCAGACGCTTAGGGTGCATACGCAATTCCTGTAACGCCTAACACACCGTTTTGGGTGAACAAGTATATGAATAACGGGTGCAATTCTGATGATATTACAACTTAAAAGCCGGCTTTGACCAGCCCAAAGCTTGCTTGAACCGCTGCACAACGCTAAAATTCTCAGATTGCCAAGGAGGCTGTCTCCCATGAATCCACCTGTGGTGGCCATCATACCGGCTGCTGGAAGCGGCGCCCGCATGGGCGCCGGTAAAGCCAAACAGTTTCGCAACCTGGCCGGGATTCCCATTTTGAGCCGCACCCTGATGCTCATGGAGCAGGTGGAGCAGGTGGAAAAGGTGGTTGTGGTGGCTCCCCCGGGGCAAGAAGCCCAGCTTGCGGCCTTGTGCATAGATCCCTTTGGGTTCACCAAAAGCATCAGTCTGGTTTCCGGCGGCAAAGAGCGTCAGGACAGTGTGGCAAACGGCCTTTTGCAGGCTCGGAAACTGGGCGCGGAATATGTGCTGATACACGACGCCGCCCGTCCTTTGGCCCCGCGACGGGTGTTTGGCAGGGTTCTTGACGCCGCCCGGGAGATAGGGGCGGCCGTGGCTGCGGTGCCCTGCTATGATACGGTCAAAGAATCCTTGGACCAGAAAACAGTCTCGCGGACCGTGGACCGCTCCAAGCTGTGGAGGGTGCAGACACCCCAAGGATTCAGGCTGAAGACACTAATGGAGGCTTTGAGCAGGGCCAGGCGGGAAGGCTTGATCGCCACCGATGAGGCGGGGCTGCTGGAGCGTATGGGCCATGAGGTCGGCTTGGTCATGGGTTCCAGGAAAAGCCTCAAGATCACCGAGCCGGATGATCTGCGCATCATGGAAAGCTGGCTCAAAACCGGGGACGCCATGCCCTTGATCGGCCAAGGCTTTGACGTGCATCAGCTGGTTCCCAATAGGCCCCTGATACTGGGCGGGGTTTCCATTCCGTATGAAATGGGGCTGTTGGGGCACTCAGACGCCGATGTGCTCAGCCATGCGGTGATGGATGCCCTTTTGGCCGCGGCCGGGATGGGCGATATAGGCAGGCTTTTCCCTGACAGCGACCCCCGCTTCAAGGACGCGGACAGCCTGGCCCTGATGGCCGTGGTGGTGGACCGGCTGGCCGGGGCTGCAATGAAACCCGTGCAGGTGAGCGTGACTCTGGTGGCCCAAAAGCCCAAGATCGCGCCCTATGCGGACCGGATGCGGGCCAACCTGGCGGCGGTGCTGGGCATAGCTGAAGCCCGGGTCAATGTGGCCGCCACCACCACGGAAAAACTTGGCTTTACAGGCCGGGGCCAGGGCATGGCGGCCTGGGCCACTGCGGTTGTTCAACAGGTTTATTGAGATACCAGAACCATCCAAGACAGGAGATTGACATGCCCCTGACCATATACAACACCCAGACCCGCCAAAAAGAGGAGTTTCAACCTATCACCCCGGGCAAGGTGAAGATATACGTGTGCGGGGTCACGGTGTATGACGACGCCCATGTGGGACACGCCCGGGCTTATGTGGCTTTTGACGCCATTATCAGGCACTTAAGCGCCCGGGGATATGAGGTGAACTATGTGCGCAACTTCACCGATATTGATGACAAGATCATCAACCGGGCGGCTGAGTTGGGCATATCCACCGCCGAGCTTACAAAGCGCAACATTAAGTCCTATACCCGGGACATGGAAGCCCTGAACGTCTTGCCGCCCAATTACGAACCCAGGGCCACGGAGGTGGTGCCCCAGATTATCGAGGCTGTAGCGAACCTGATTGACAAAGGGCACGCCTATGAGGTCGAGGGCGATGCGTACTTCAGCGTGGAGAGCTTCCCGCAGTACGGCATACTGAGCGGGCGGAATTTGGATGATTTGCAGGCGGGGGCGCGGGTGGATGTGGACGAGCGCAAAAAAAGTCCGCTGGATTTTGCCCTTTGGAAGTCATCCAAACCGGGAGAGCCCAGCTGGCAGAGCCCGTGGGGGCAGGGGCGTCCGGGCTGGCATATCGAATGTTCGGTGATGTGCCGCATGCAGTTCGGGGATACCCTGGATATCCATGGCGGGGGTGAGGACCTGATATTCCCCCATCATGAAAACGAGACCGCCCAATCCATGGCGCTCAGCGGCAAGCCCTTTGCGCGGTATTGGAGCCACATTGGCCTGGTGCGGGTGAACCAGGAGAAGATGGCCAAATCCCTGGGCAACTTCTTCACCATAAAGGACGTATTGAAGAAGGTGAAGCCGGAAGTGCTGCGCTTTTTCCTGTTGAGCAAGCACTACCGTTCCCCACTTGATTTCAGCGACGCCGCCTTGGAAGAGGCCGGCCAGGCTTTGGAGCGGCTGTATAATGCGCTTTTGGCCGCGGATCAGGCCGTGGAGAATCCGGTGCACCAGATGATGGGCAAACCCGAGGAGCGCGAGGCCCTCAAGGTGGTGCAGGACGCCGTCACCGAGTTTGAGGTGGGCATGGATGATGACTTCAACACGGCCCGGGCCCTGGGAGCCATGTTCAGCCTGGCCCGCTACTCCAACAAGCTGGCCTCACAGAAAAAGATCACAGAACAAGAAGAGGCCTTGATAGCGGACTGCGCGGCGCGCTTGCGGTATTTTGGAGCCCGCCTGGGCATCTTGCAGCAGGACCCCGAGACCTATCTGCAGTCCGGCAGTACCGTGGCGGGTGATGGACCCAGCCCCGAAGAGATTGACGGCTTGATCGAGCAGCGACGCCAAGCCCGCAAGGACAAGGATTTTGCCAAGGCCGACGCCATCCGTGATCAGCTCACGGATATGGGGGTCATTTTGGAAGACACCCCCCAGGGCACCAGGTGGAAGCTGAAGTAGATCCCCGGCCGGAAGATATCCCGGCCCATTATTAAATGCGAAAGGGAGCCCCGTTTGGGACTCCCTTTTTTGCTTGGATATATACCGGTGTTGTTTAGCGGCCGCCGTCATCCGGGTATCGGGGCAGCCGGGGCGGCTGCCAGATTTCGTCTTCATCCTCATCCGGCGTTTCCGGCGAGCTGGCAGGCTCGTCAGTGTCCGGGGTGCCGCCCAGAGTCTGCAGATAGGTAAGGGCTGCACCGGCGTCGACCATGCCGTATCCGGTCCAGAAATCATCACCAGGGGAATAAACGTCCTGGGCCGTATCAAACAAAATGCTGCGCAGCCAGTCAACTTTTGTAGAGCCGGTGGGAATGTCCAGCCCAAGATCCAGCGCCTCGCTGAGAATCAAGGCCGCCACTCCGGTTACGTGCGGGGTGGCCATGGAGGTGCCGCTGCCGTATACATCGCCGCCTTCAATGGTTTGCAGAATGTACTCGCCCGGCGCGCTTATCCCGTAGCCCGATTCATCAAAGGCGCCTTGGGAGAAGTAAGAGCTGTTTCCATATTGGTCTACTGCGCTGACCACGGTGGTGCTGGAGTACATGCCAGGGTAGGAGGGAAAACTGTAGACTGGATAGTCGTTCCCCGCCGCCGCCACCACAAATACTCCGGCTGCATAGGCCGCGTTGCAGGCCGCCCGCAACGCGGGGCTGTCGTATACACCGCCCAGGGACAGGTTGATGATATCGGCGCCCGCGTTTATGGCGTGGTAAATGCCCGCCGTTATATCATCATAGGTGCCGACGCCGTCTTCATCCAGCACCCGGATCGGCAGGATGGTGGTGTTGAAAGCAATACCGGCGGAGCCGGTTCCGTTGTTGGTGGACTGGGCAACGGTTCCCGCAACATGGGTGCCGTGACCGTTTTCATCATATGGGGTGTTGTCATTGTCCACAAAATCCCAGGCGTTGGCATAGTCGAAGATAGTGCTGGAAAAATCGTCAATGAACCAATCAACTCCGGTGTCTAGAATGGCAACGGTGACATCCGGGTTTCCCCCCAGGTTATAGTCCCATGCGGTTTCCATTCCTATTGCCTGAAGCCCCCACTGGCTTGACCAGTTGGGATCATCGGGAGTCCAGGCCCGGGCGGTGCCCAAGCCTGCCACAAAAACTAAAACCGCCAAAAGTACGCCAATCAGATTTTTTCGCGCCACAGGATCAACCCCCTATTGAAAATTATTCTGACTCAATTGCTTTTTACCTGATTATCTAACGATAGATTCTAGCTTTTGATTTTGCAGGTGTCAATCTCAAACTAGCCCTTTGTTTAGTGCGCGATGTTTTGATTCTACGGCGCTGAACGGCATTTCATATGGGTAATGCACAGGGGCTGTATTTTGCGTATTGCCGTAAATGCAGCCCGGAATAAAAAATGACTTTTCAAATCCGGAGCGAAGCTGTCTTATGCATTTTGAGAAGTTGGATAAACAGTTTAAGATGAGTAAACTAGTCACGCGCTGGAAGCAATTTTGACTTACCGGCATACAGCAGTTTGAGCAAGGTTTGGAATGCTATGCGCCCCAAAGACGCCCTATTTGTAAATTCATTGGCCAAGGGGCTGGTGATCCTGGAGACGTTCACCCAGGACCGCCCCAAACTCAGCCTGGCTGAATTGACCCGCGCCTCCGGCATGCATAAAGCGGCGGTGCAGCGCTACACCCACACCCTGATGGCCTTGGGCTATCTGGAACGCGGGACGGACAAACGCTATAGCCTGGCCCCGCGGGTGCTCTCTTTGGGCTACGCCTGTTTGCAGGGTTCGAAACTGATCCGGAAAGTCGAATCATATCTGAAGGATTTCGCCCGGTCCCTGAACTGCTCGGTTAACGTCTCCATCCTGGATGACACCCGGGCCCTGGTCCTGTTCCGCCACGAGATCAGGCGCAGCTATTTCCAATATGACATACAGGCCGGAACCAAACTGCCCATCCATTGCACCTCCATGGGCAAGCTGCTGCTGGCCGCGCTGCCCGATGAGGAAATAAAGCAGTGCATCGCGCAGTTGAGCTTGGAACCCATCACCCCCCGCACCATCACGGACCCGGAGCGGCTTTTGGCCGAAGTGCTGAAAGTACGTGAAACCGGGGTGGGTGAGGCGGACCGGGAAGCCTCTTTGGATCTTCATTCCATGGCGGTGCCCTTGATAGACAGCGAATCCAAACTGGTGGCGGCCATCAGCGTATCAACCCCGGCGGGCCGTGACCCCGTGATCGACCATGCTTCGGTCCGGGAACTGCTCATAGAACAGGGGCGCAAGATGTCCGGCCTGATGGGCTACAGCGGACCCTATCCGGTAATACCCATCTCATCGCCCGGCTGATCTGAAATCCGCTATTTATTGAATTCGGGCTTACGCTTTTCAAAAAAGGCCGCCACGCCTTCTTGTTTGTCGGGATGGCAAAACGCGGCGGTTTCGGCCAGGGCCTCGAAGGCCAGGCCTGCGGTCAACCCGGTCTCCTGGCTCAGGCGCAGGGCGCGCTTGGCCATTTTCAGGGCAAAGGCGCTCTTTTCGGATATCTGGGCGGCCAGCTTCAGTCCGGTTTCCATCAGCTCGGCCTGGGGCACCACCTGGTTCACCAGGCCTATGCGCAAGGCCTCTTGCGCGTCTATGATGGCCCCGCTGAAGATCAGCTCCCTGGCCTTTCCCGGCCCTACCAGCCGGGTGAGGCGTTGGGTGGCTCCCGACCCCGGTATGATGCCCAAGTTGATTTCCGGCTGTCCGAAACGGGCATTGTCCGATGCGATGCGGATGTCGCTGGCCAGGGCTATTTCATTGCCCGCCCCCAGGCACAGGCCGTTGATCAGCGAAATAACCGGCAGGTCCAGCTCTTCAAAACGGGTGTAGAGCCGCTGGGCCATGGTGTCCAAAAAGCCGTAGGCCTCCAGGGGGCTCATCTTGCCGAACTCGTTAAGGTCCGATCCGGCCGCAAAGGCCTTTTCCCCCTCGCCCGTGATGACCAGGCAGCCGATGGAATCATCCTCGGCCGCCATGCGCTGCACCTGGTCCATTTCCATGCGCACAGCTTTATTGAGTGCGTTTCTTTTTTCGGGCCGGTTGAAGGTCATCACCGCCACCCGGCCCTTGCGCTCAAACTTTATCTGTTCAAATTGCATAAGGCGTCTCCTCACACCCCTTGGAATACCGCCGCGATGCCCTGGCCTCCTCCGCCGCAGATGGTCTCCAGGCCCCAGGCCGCCCCGCTGCGTTTCATCTGGTGCAATAAGGTGGTAAGGCGCATGACGCCGGTGGCCCCGATGGGATGGCCCAGGGAGATGCCGGAGCCGTTGATGTTTATCTTGCGGTCGTAGTCATCCCTGGCTATGTGCATTATCTTGGCATCGGCCAGCATCTGCACCGCAAAGGCCTCCTGGATTTCGAAAAGGTCCACGTCTTCCACCGTAAGACCCGCCTTGGCCAAAGCCTTTTGGGTGGCGCCGGCCACGGCGGGGTAGGTGAGGGTGGGGTCGCAGGCCGCATTGGCCCCGGCCGCGAAACGGGCCAGCACCGGCAGACCCAATTCTTTGGCCTTGGCTGCGGACATCATAACCACGGCGGCCGCGCCGTCGTTTTCCGATGACGAATTGCCTGCGGTGCACACGCCGTCCGGATAGACCGTGCTCAGTTTGGCCAGCTTTTCATAGACCGCATCCGTCCTGGGGGTTTCGTCCTTTGCCAGCAATTCGGGCTGGCCCTTCCTGACCGGAAGGGGCACCGGGATCACCTCGTCGGCAAACAGTCCCGCCTCCCAAGCCTTGATGGCCCGTTCATGGCTGCGCACCGACCAATGGTCGGCTTCCTCACGGGTGATGCCCTCGGCCTTGGCCGCGTTTTCCGCCCAGCTCATCATGGAGTTGAGTTCGCCATAGCGCCCTATTGGCTGGCTCATCACCCGGGCCCTTTGGATGCGGTCGTAAAAAGGCAGCCCCCACATGGCCATGGCTCCGTGGCCCTTGGGCATGAAGCCCCATTTGGGGTCCTTGCCGCCATTCAGGCCCCATTTGATGGCCCCGGGAAGATACATCTCGGCCTGGCTCATGCTCTCCATGCCCGCAGCCACCACGATATCGGCGTTGCCGGTCTGGATCTTCATGGCTCCGAACAGAACCGTATCCAGGCCGGAGCAGCAGCGCCGGTCCAGGGTGACCGCCGGAACGCTCTCGGGCCATCCGGCCTGCAGAAGCGCCATGCGGCCCGCGTTGGCGCACTCACCGTTCTGGTATGCCTGGGCGGTGATGACGTCGTCCACCGCGCCCGGATCGACGCCCGCCCGCTTAACAGCTTCATCCAGCACCAAAGCGCCCAGCTCATAGACCGGGACTTCTTTCAGACTGCCGCCATAACGTCCTATAGGGGTACGCACCGCGCTGACTATGACTACGTCCTGCATTTTTGTATTCCTTTGCGATGATTAAATTTTCGTCCGGATAAAAACTACTTTTTGCGGCTGCCGTCCGGATTGTATTCATACCAGCCCTTGCCGGTTTTGCGGCCCAGGTGGCCGGCTTTTACCTTGCGCCTCAATATCATGGGAGGGAACCAGCGCTCTTCACCGGTTTCCTTGTACATGGCCATAAGGCCGCCATAGGTTACATCCAGCCCCACCATATCGGAAATCTCAAAGATGCCCATTTTGCGGCCCGAGGCCAGCTTCAGCCCCTTGTCCACATCCTCACAGGTGGTCACGCCTTCTTCCACCAGGCGCATGGCCTCCATGGTGGCCGGGTAGTTGATGCGGTTGATTACGAATCCGGCCACGTCGCGGTTGACCATCACCGGCTCTTTGCCCAGGGCCGAAACAAACTCCCGGCCGGCGGCAAAGGTTTCATCGCTGGTCAGGATGCCCCGGATCACCTCCACCGCCTGCATCATGGGCACCGGGTTGAAAAAGTGCAGGCCCAAAAAACGCTCGGGATTGGAGATGGCTCCGGCCAGTTCGCTGATGGGAATGGCGCTGGTGTTGCTGGCCACCAAGGCATCCGGGGGAATGACGGCATCCAGCCTACCGAAAAGCTCCAGCTTCAACTCCAGGTTTTCAAACACCGCCTCGACGGCCAAATCCGCATCAGCCGCCATGGCCAGATCGGTTCCCGCCTGGATGCTGCCCATGATTTCTTCCGGGTCTCCCTGCACTTTCCCCTTTTCGCATAGCTTGCCCACGGACCAGGCTATGTTCTTCATGGCTTTTTCAAGCACTTGCGGGTCGGTGTCGCAAAGCGCCACCTCAAATCCGCTTTGGGCGCAGGCCTGGGCGATGCCCGCACCCATGGTGCCGCTGCCCAATACAAAAACTTTTTTGATGGACATTTGAATAACTCCCCTTGCTTAGTCTCTGAGCAATTCGCGCGAGATCACCAAACGCTGGATTTCGCTGGTTCCTTCGTATATGCGGGTAAGGCGCAGATCCCGGTAATAGCGCTCCACTTCACATTCCTGCATATAACCCATGCCGCCGTGGATCTGCACGGCCATATCCGCCACCCGGTTAGCCATCTCGGAGCAGAAAAGCTTGGTCATGGCGGCTTCTTTCACCACCGCGGTACCGCGCTGGTCGCGCAGCCAGGCCGCATGATGCAGCATCTGGCGGGCGGCGTATATCTGGGTGGCCATGTCGGCCAGCATGTTCTGCACCGACTGGAAGCGTCCTATGGGTTTGCCGAACTGCACCCTCTGCTTGGCATGCTCCAGGGATAAATCAAGGCAGCGCTGGGCCGAGCCCAGGGCCACCGCCCCCATGGTCAGGCGTCCCTTGTCCAATATCTTCATGGCGGTTTTAAAACCCTGGCCCAGCTTGGCCTCTCCGCCGATCAAGGCGTCCTTGGGCACCCGGCAGTCTTCAAAAATAAGCTCGCAGGTGTGGGAGCCCTTGTGGCCCATCTTTACATCAATCCCTCCGATGCTGTAGCCCGGTGCGCCCTTTTCCACCAAAAAGGCGCTGATTCCCCCCCGGGCCTTTTTCTCCCGGTCGGTGAGCGCGAACACGGTGGACAAATCCGCTATGCTGCCATTGGTGATGAAGTGCTTGCGGCCGTTCAGCACCCACTCATCCCCGTCCAGCACCGCCGTGGTCTGCACATTGGCCGCATCGGAGCCCGCCTCGGGCTCACTGAGGGCAAAGCAGCCGATCCACTCACCGCTGGCCAGCCGGGGCAGGTATTTCTGCTTTTGCTCATCGGTGCCGTCCAGGATGATGCCCCAGGAGCCTATGCCGTTGTTGGTGCCGATCAGATCCCGGAAACAGGCGTTGGCCTGGGCCAGTTCCTCATAAACCATGCATTCACCCAGCACGCTCAAGCCCAGGCCGCCGTACTCCTCCGGAATGCCCAGCCCGAAAAGGCCCAATTCGCGCATGGTCTGCACAATTTGGCCGGGGATATGGTCTTCCTGCTCAACCCGCAGTCCTATGGGCTGCAGCTCCTTTTGCACAAAGCGCCGGATGGTGCCGGTCATCATGCGGATATCTTCTAATACTTCAAAGTCCATGATGTCAATATTCCTCTATGGGTGGCCGGTCAGCCCAGGATCAGACGCTGGGGGTCCACTTGCTCGCGCAGGATGCGAAGCTCCTCGGCGCTGGGCGGCTCCGCCTCTTTCGCCCGTGACAGGTCCAGATCAAAACCGGTATGCTCCGCCACATCCTGGGGGGTCACACCGGGATAGCAGGCATCCAAATACATGGTCCGGGTGTGGTCATCAAATTTCATCAGGCATAGGTTGGTCACCACGGCCATGGGGCCGCCCCGCTGCATACCCGCCTTGCTGCGGGAATCGGCCCCCTCCAGCCAGCCCACGCTGGAGCGGTAATCCAGTTTTTTAACGAAGCGGCGTTTTTCATGCTGCATGAATACTATATAGCCGTAGCTTTGCGCGGCTGCGTCACAGGCTCCGCCGCAGCCCGAAAAGCGCACCTTGGGATTTAAAAAATCGCCCAGCATGGTGGAGTTTAGGTTGCCGTATTGGTCTATCTGGGCGGCGCCCAGAAAGGCGATGGTGTGCAGGCGGGGATTGACCAGCACCGAAAAGGCGTCTATCAAACCGGAATTCATGCTGGTGCCGGACATGACCCTGGGATCGGCCACCGCCACGGGCAGTTCGTCCAGGGTCGGGTCTATGCCGCCGGTTTCAAAGAACACCACCGCTTCAGGGGCCTGGATGCGCTTGGCTGCGGTGGCGGCCAGCATGGAAAGCCCGGTGCCGGCGAAAACTATATCCTCATTGGTGATGAGGCGGCTGGCCGCTATGGCCATCATTTCTTTGGGAGTACAATCCATTTTGCATTAATCCTCAGCTTAGGTGCGGTCCAAACCCACGGCATAGCCCACTTCGGTGTTGGCTCTTATGCGGGCCAGGTTTTTCGCCCCGATTTTGTCCAAATAGTCCTCATGGCTGTCCGGGCCAAACACCCATTCATCCAGGTAGCGTTTGAACTCGTCATCATCGGCGGCTATTTTGCGGTACAGGTTCAAGTGGGTGGGGTCGTAATCATAAAATCCGAAACAAGCCGTGGGGTGGGCGCCGTAGGGGGCCGGAACTATGGCATCGATCAGAAAATGGGGCAGGGAGTTCTTGTCCGGGTCCTGGCGCAGGCTCTGGGCGGGCACAATCTCCTCGCAGGTCACTATGACCCGTTCCGCCGCCCGGGCCTGCTCCAGATCAAGGAAGCTGAGCCCCTTTATACGCACGGTGCCGTCCGAACCCACCTGCTGCACGTGCAGTATGGTCACATCGGGATTGAGAGCCGGGAGCAGCAGCACCGGTTCTTTTTCATCCGAAAACGGATTTTGGCTCGTCACCAGCTTGTGTTTGGGTATCTTGCCCTGGCCGCGAAGCTCCGGACCAAAGCGGTCCTGCAGGACTACATCCGATTCAAATCCGGTCTTGCAGGGGATGAAGGGCAGATGCAGGGCTCCGGCCAGAAACCTGAGACTCATCTGCATGTTGGAATAATCCTCCACAATCAGCTCGCCCTTGCAGACCGCAGGCCGGAAGCGGATGCCGGTGGGGGCGAAGCGCCCCAGGCCGCCGTAGGCCAGTTCCGCCTTGGATACGCAGCCCGCCCCAATCATGAGGTCAAAAGACTGCCCATGTGAATGCACCACCAGATGCAGGTTTTTGCGGCCCTGGCGGATGATCTCCCGTGCAATGACCATGGGGTTGCGCGAGACCGTGAAGCCTCCCAGCGCGATCATGGCCCCGTCGGGCACAAAACGCTCCACCGCCTGTTTGGGGCTCATGATTTTTGCTTCAACACTGTTTGTTTTCAACTTGGTTTTCTCTCCCAAAAGGTTGCCGCCGATCCAAGAGGTTGGGGGTTTCTGCCACCGGTTGATATATGATTAGACTAGTACCCGGTCTTGATGTCAACCGCCTGATTAATTCTAGCAAAGTATCGCTATACAATATTAGATATTATCATACAATATATACAATCGACACAGTTCAAGTCAAGCCCGGCGGGCAGGGCAGGGGGAAGTTCCCGGCTCCATGATTCTCATGCGGTTTTTACGGTGGTTTGCTAGAATAAATTAAAACAAAACAAGCAGGAGAATAAAGCATGCCGGACAAGCACACGCCCCGTTTTGACTTTAATCAGTTGGTCGCCTTCAGCGCAAATGCTTATGAATCCGTGGGAGTCCCGCCGGAAGAAGCGGCTGTTGTGGCTGATCTACTGGTTCGCTCGGACCTTCGGGGCATAGGCTCGCACGGCTTGATGCGGTTGCCTATCTATATCAAGCGCCTGGAAAAGGGATATGTAAGAAAGCGCTGCGAATTCGAGATATTGCGTCAAAAGGGAGCCACGGGGTTTGTCAATGCGCACGGCTCCATGGGGCACCTGGTCTCTCAAAAGGCGATGCAGCTTGCCATGGACTTGGCCGCCGGGCACGGCATAGGCTGGGTTACGGTGATGGACAGCGGGCATTTCGGAGTGACCGGGCTGTTCCCCATGATGGCTCTCAAGCGCGATTTCATAGGTTATATCTGCTCCAACTCCGCTCCCATGATGGCGCCCTTTGGGGGCAGGAAACGCATCATAGGCAACAACCCGTTGGCCTATGCCTTCCCGGCGGACCGGCGTTTGCCTGTGGTGGTGGATTTCTCCTGTTCGGTGGTGGCCTCGGGGCGTTTGATTCTGGCCCGCAAAAAAGGTGAACAGATCCCCCTGGGCTGGGCGGTGGACCAAAACGGGACTCCCACCACGGACCCGTATGAAGGCTATGAGGGCGGCGGATCACTGGCGGCCCTGGGCGGGCACAAGGGTTATGGCCTGGCCCTGGCCCACGAGATGCTATCGGCCTTGTTGGGCGGGGGCAAATGGACCATGAACATAAAAAGCCTGTATGAGGAAGACCCCTCCGGCATTCAGGGCACCTGCCATTCCTTCATGGCCTTGGACCCTGACTGCTTTGTGGGCAAAGCCGAATTCAAAAAGGCCATGGACCGATACATCGAAGCCGTGAAATCCAGCGGGACGGCTGAGGGGACCGAGGAGATATTCATGCCCGGCGAGATAGAGTTCCGCACCGAACAGCGCTATTTAAAGGAAGGCGTACCCCTGGCCACGGCTACAGTGGAAGAGCTGAAAGACCTGGCCCGGCGTTTAGGAATAGCTTTCCAGCCCTGAAGCAGTTGGAGGTGAGATGCGCGCTCCCGGCACCAAGGGAGCGCATATTTGCCCGCCCCCGGTTGAAAAAGGGGCCTTGGCCTGATCAGCCCGTCCCCTTGGTCAGCTTGAGCAGTTCCAGCAAAAGCCGGTCTCTCTGGGCGGTGCGGTCCAGCAACTTTTCGGTGGGCCACTCATAAAAACCCTGTCCGGCCTTGGCCCCCACCTTGCCCTCTTTTACCAAAGCGCTCAGTTTGGGGGAGGGCTCCAGGTTGTCGGCCAGCTTGGGGATCAGATAGGATTGCACGGCCAAGGTGGTGTCCAGGCCGCCCAGGTCGGCCCGCTCTATGGGACCCATCAGAGCCAGGCGCAGGCCGAAACCGTAGCGCACCACCCGGTCCACATCCTCAGGCGAGGCCACCCCGTTGTCCACCAGGCTCATGGCTTCGCGCTGCAAGGCATGCTGCAAACGGTTTCCCAAAAAACCGGGGATGTCCCTATTCAGCCGCACCGGCTCCTTGCCCGCATGGGTCATGATCTCGCCCACCCGGTCCATATGCTTGGGGTCTGTGTCCGGGCCGGGGATCAATTCCACGCAAGGGATAACCTGGGCCGGGTTCCAGAAATGGGTGCCCAGAAAACGGGTGGAATCATTGAGCGCTTTGCATAGTTCGGTGATGGAGATGGCCGAAGTATTGCTGCAGATCACAGCATCCTTTGCAACCAAGGCCTCTACCTCGGAAAGCAGTTTCAGCTTCAGGCCCAGATTTTCCGGGGCGGCTTCAATAATCAGCCCGGCATCCTGGCAGGAGGCCCCCAGATCAGCCGAAAGCTCTATGCGGTCCAGACAGTTTTCCGCATCTTGCAGCTCCACCATTCCTGCATCCATGAAGGCCTCAAGGCTTGCTTGGATTTGCAGCGGAGCATTGGCCAGGCTTTCAGGGTTTGGGTCATACAGGCACACGCCATGCCCGGCCAGGGCCAAAAGCTGGGCGATTCCGTGACCCATGGTCCCGGCGCCCAACACCGCAGTCTGCTCAAGGGGCTTATCAATTATGCTCATGTTATAACCGCCTCATTTTCAGATTATATTTAACGATGATACCTTCACCGGCCCCGCCCGGACGGGTCCGTATCCAAGGTTCAGTTAATGAGCTTGCTCAAAGATGGAACCGCTTGCACTGTGCCTTTTAGCCGGTGCGGAGTCAATAAAAGTTTGCATCCTTTGTATTGTCTTGGAGGATTGGACTTGAAGTATGCCGTGGGACGGTTATTGTCAAAACAAGAAATAATGCGATGCCGCCGGGGCCGAGTGCGGCGGCACTTCAGGCTTGACTTTATAAGCCGTGCTTTTGTAGTGAATTAGCAGATGATAAATGTGCACCAACAGAATGGAGTAATTATGAGCGTCCCGGTTAGCGGACCGATCAATCTGGATGGACAGACAGCCTTGGTAAGCGGTGCGGCGGGGGGCATCGGCTTGGAGACCTGCCGGGCGCTGGCCCGGGAGGGGGCCAAGGTGGCCTGCATGGATTTGGCCGATCCGGAGGCGGCCGTGAAGGCGGTTGTGGAGCAAGGCGGCCAGGCCTTGAGCTTGAGGGCTAATGTGCGCAAGGCGGCGGAGATCAAAAAAGCCGTGGCCCAAGTGAAGGACCAGTGGGGCCGGCTGGACATACTGGTGGCCAGCCACGGCATCTTGAGCAGCGCCCGCAAGCCCATACCGGATTACAGTGAGGATGAATGGGATCTGGTGCAGGAAGTGAATGTCAAAGGTTCCTTCCTTTTGATGCAAGAAGCCTGGGCAATCATGGAGGCCCAAGGCGGGGGCAAGATGGTTTTTCTGGGCTCCATCGCCGGAAGGGCGGGCGGAGTGATAGCCGGTCCGGCTTATTGCACCAGTAAGGGCGGTCTTCATTCCATGGTGAAATGGGCGGCCAGAAACGGCGCGGCCAAAGGCATATATGTCAACGGGATCGCACCCGGTCCCGTGGTCACCCCGATGATTGACGATGAACCCTATAAGGACGAAATGGTGCCTCTGGGGCGCTTGGGCCAGCCCCAGGATATTGCCGAGGCATGCCTTTTTTTGGCTTCCCCGGCGGCCAACTTTATCACCGGGGCTATTTTGGACGTTAACGGCGGACTGTTTATGGGCTGAGCATTTTCAATAGGAGGCCTTTGATCCTCTGCCCCGGGCTTTGGGACGGGGGACGGCGGCCTTTTGGAAACTATGCTTGATCCGGATAAGGATATTGCAGATGGGTTTGCCTTACTTTGATTTAAGCGGCAAGACCGCCCTGGTTTCCGGAGGAGCCACCGGATTGGGCTTGGGCATATCCAGCGGCCTGGCCGAAGCCGGAGCCAAGGTGGTGATTTGTTCCCGGCGCTTAGAAACCTGCCGGGAATCCGCCGCCCATATCAGCCGGGAGACCGGAGCCGAAACCCTGGCCATGGGCCTTGATGTCGGCGATCCCGCACAGTGCGTCCAGGTGGTGCTGGATGTGGAGGCCGAGGCCGGCGGCATAGACATACTGGTTAACTGCGCTGGGGTCGGCGGCAGTGAGAAGCCATTGCTTAATATGGATGAGCCGGACTGGGACCAGGTTATAGACATCAATCTTAAGGGGGCCTACAACCTCAGCCGTCCGGCGGCTGAAGGCATGATCAAACGGCAGCAGGGCGGACGCGTCATCAACGTTGCATCCATCGGCGGCGCTATCGCCTGGCCCAACATGAGCGCCTATTGCGCCAGCAAGGGCGGTCTGATTCAGCTTACCAAGGTTATGGCTCTGGAATGGGCAAAGCATGGCATTATGGTGAACGCCATCATGCCGGGATACTTTGAAACCCCCATGAACACCCATTTCTTCGCCAGTGAAGCAGGCAAACGCATCATCAGTCAAAACATACCATTAAGGCGCATCGCCCATATGGACGAGATAAAGGGAGTGGCTATCTTGCTGGCCTCCGGGGCATCCAGTTTCATGACCGGGTCCGCCCTGGTGATAGACGGCGGCCATATGATCCGCTGAGCGCCAAGCCTCCAAGGAGATGGTGCCGGGCGGTTTCAAGCCCGCATTAAAAATCGGCGAAGTCCTTGTCGTCAAAGGGGATCGCCTCTTGGGCCGCGGTTTGAGCGGAAGACGGTTTTTTGCCTTTGGCTTTACCTCCGCCGCGGCTGTCCGCTGCAGGCGTGAAACCCTCTTGGGGTGCTTTGGACCCCACCGCCCTGCCGCCCAAAACCAAGGTCTCCAATTCGCCCACTATTTGCTTTAAAACTCCGGTTTCGGAATTGACCTCCGCGGCAGCAGCGGCCGACTCTTCCGCGTTGGCGGCAACCTGCTGGGTCATCCGGTCCATTTCGGTGGATGCGTTGTTCACCTGCTCAATGCCCTGGGTCTGTTCGCTGCTGGCGGCCGCGATCTCACCCACCAGTTCAGACACCTTGGAAGAGCTTTCCGAAACCTCGCCAAAAGCCGTATCCGTGACGGTGACCAGTTCGGTGCCGTTTTTGATGTTGTGGATATTGCCCTCTATCAGGGTTTGAGTGTTCTTGGCCGCTTCCGCCGCCCTTATGGCCAGGTTTCTGACCTCTTCAGCCACCACGGCGAATCCCGCTCCGGCTTCGCCGGCCCGGGCTGCCTCCACTGCGGCATTTAAGGCCAACAGGTTGGTCTGGAAGGCTATTTCGTCGATGGTCTTAACAATTTTCTGGGTTTCCATGCTGGCGCCGGATATCTTTTGCATTTCGCTGGTGAGCCGCTGCATGGAATCCCTGGCCTTGCCCACCAGGTTCGTGGTTTCATCCATCAGGCGGCTGGCTTGATCGACGTGTTCACTGTTCTGCCGGGTCATGGAGGATATCTCTTGCAGGCTGGACGAGGTTTCCTCTATGGACGCCGCTTGACTGGAAGCCGCTTCGGCCAGCATCTGATTAGCGCCGTAAATCTGATCCGTGCTTTCATTGACCCGGCTGGACACCTGGTTGAGGTTGTTAACCACATTCCTTATGCCATTGGCCACTTTGGAAAGCAGCAAGAACAGTATTCCGGTCACCACCAAGAATCCCAAGCCGCCCACCATGAGGGCGGTCTGGAATGTGGAAGTCCTGGAGTCCTCCAAAGAGTTCTGTATCACCCCGGAAAGCTTTTCCGCGGACTTTTCATTGGTGGCGCTCACGTCCATCAGCATTTTGTCTGTGGCAGTGAAGACCTTTTGTCCTTGGGTTTCCAGAATATTTTTTATCTTTTGGTTGTTGGCGGTGATCAGGGCGTTAAATCTGCCGCTCATCTCGTCCATTTTTTTCAGGTTCGCCGATTTATCCAGGCACAGAATCACACTGCCCAGTTTTTTCCCTTCCAGCTCTATTGGCTTCTCGATAATGCTGACGTTTGAATCTTTTGAGGCGCCTTCAATTACCCGGTCAATCAGTTTTTTGCCTTTTCCGGACTTCATCCAGGATTTGATCTTTGGATGCTTGCGGTCCAGATGGCGGGTGAAGGGCTTGCCGTTCGGCCTTTGGTAAATTGCAAAAACTATATTTGGGTTTTGGGTTGCGGATTTTACATAAGCGATCAGATCAAGGTAGTTGTTGGCCAAAATTGCGGCTGGAGCCACACCGGCCAGAAGTTGGACGATCGATCTGGCGTTTTCCGCCATGACCTTTTCCAGTTCGCTTTGAATGGCTGCTTGTTCCTTTTCAAGCGCTTCTTTAGTGGATTTTGCCAAGGAAGACCCGAGCGTGGCGTTCATGGCGTCAAGGTTTTCCTTCATCTTTGTCTTCAACTGGCTGAAGTGCTTGGCTGATTCGATGTTGGTCTGTTTCACAGTGGACTGTATGGAAGACCCCACGGCATCTATCTGATTCTGCTGATTAAACATCATGATGGCCGAAAGGCTGAATATGGCTATGGCCAGGAGCAGGGTTGTAGGCGCCAGCAGTTTTGTTTTTAGACTCCAAGTGTGAGTGGTGCTCTTCATGAGTTACTCTCCATATTACCCACTGCGTGATTTTGTGGAATCAAAGAAGAGGCCGGAAGGGGCGCGGCCCATAATAAGGGCCGCGTCCCACTTCTTACTGTTGTTTATTTTGCGTAAGCGCCCAGTTTTAGAGCCTTCTGCAGATCTTCCACCGGCGTGTAATCGAGAGATTTCACCCAGCCCACCACCTTGGCGGTTTTGGCCGCCGGGTCATCCGGCTTCATCTGGGTCAGGGCGGCCACCACCTCATTTGCCAAAGCGTCAGGGGTGTTTTTTGTCTTGGCCAGGGGCCACTCGGGGTAAAGCGCGGTGCTGCAGACAAAGGGGAAACCGGCGCTTTCTTGCTTATTGATGATCTTGAATTCATCCATTTCAATAGCACCTTCGGCGGCCATGCGCTCCAAGGTGTCGGTGCGGACTGTGCCCGCCTCCACGGCTTCGTTCTGCACAGCCAAAACCACATTGTCGTGCTTTCCCCCGAATTCCAATTTAGCCAAGTCGCTGACCTGTACGCCAGCGCCCAGCATTTCTTTCAGGGCCATCTGCCAGCCGCCAAAGGAAGATTTTGCGACCGCCATGAAGCTTTTTCCTTTGAGGTCCGCAATGCTGTTGATCGCTTCATTTTCCGAGGAAGTGAAGATTACGCCGCCAAAAGATTTCAGCGGCTTTCCTTGACGGGAATTGACCATGGTGGCAACGGCCGATGCGCCATATTTCACCTTGGCCGTGACGAACATGGAGGAATTGACTAAAAAGAAATGTACGCTGTTCTTCTCAATGGCGGGATTAACCTGATCAAAATCCAGGGGCACGATTTCGAAAGTCTTGCCCGCGATTTTGGCGGTGAGGTATTCACCGGTGGCTTTCCATTGTTGCAATGCCTTGACCGGCCCTCTTTTGGCCAGAACTCCGATTTTGAAGGTTTCGGCGGCGTTAACGCCAGTGGCCATTACAGCCAATAATATGACAGCAATTAGACAAGCCTTTTTCATGGGTACACTCCTGAATAGTATGCATGGTTTCAAGATTGCAAAAGATGATGGGTTATGTACAGCCCTTGCAAAACCTCCGACCTTGGCCAGGTTTTTTTGCCGAACTATATTTATGCAATGTTGATTAGATGGTGCCGGCAAATAACATGCCATTAACCACCGATATAATATATTTTGTATCAGCACTAAATTGTAACAATATATTCCGTGCAAAATCAATAGAAACGCTGGGGGTATTCATTTAGGGAGTCTTAATTATTGCCTTGCAAGAATGTTCTTGAGAAAGAATAATCTGTCGCAATAAGCGGAATGTACGCACGGGAGTGCGCCGGGACGGGGAATAAAAAGCGGCCAAACCTATCCGAAACGGTCTAAATATTGTCCGGCTTTAATGATTCCTTTGGATATTCAGCGCATGCCGCCATTATCTTGCAAACGGTTTGACCTCGCCTCGGCAAGTGGGATATGCTCTGTTGGCGCCGGAACCGGACGGCCGCTAATGGCTTTGCCCCCGGGTCAGAAGGCCTCCCGGCCGGGCGGACTTAACCTTAGGTCAAGGCCCGCTGAAGCCATGATATGGTAAATGAGCAATACCCGTTTGCACGAGCCGCATCAGGAGCCGATCATGAACAATGGATTCGCAGATTTGATATTTGAAAACGGTCCGGTAGTCACGGTTGATTCCAACGACACCGTGGCCCAGGCAGCCGCAGTGGCGGGCAACACCATAGCCTATGTGGGCGGAAAGCAGGGGGCCGAGGCTCTCAAGGGTCCGCACACCAGGGTGATAGACCTTGCGGGCCGCTGCCTGATCCCGGGATTCAACGACGCCCACTGCCACCTGGGAGCCTATGCCGCTTCCAAGCTGCGGATCGGCTGCGGACCCGACAGCATAGGCTCCATAGAGGAGCTCAAAAAGGCCGTGGCTCAAAGGGCCAAGGCCACCCCGGTCCATGAGTGGATTGTGGGCTGGGGCTATGACCAGACCGAGATGGCCGAAAAGCGCCATCCCACCCGCTGGGACCTGGACGAAGCGGCCCCAGATCACAAGGTCGCCGTCTTCCGCACCTGCGGGCATCTGGTTGTGGCCAACTCCCAGGCCCTGAAAGATTGCGGTTATGACCGCAATACCCCGGACCCCGAAGGCGGCAGGCTGGAAAGGGATTCCGGGGGCAGGCTGACCGGTTTGCTGATAGAGCAGCCCCGGACCGTGCTGTGGAATAAAACCCAGCCGACCCATGAGGCCCTCATGAAGGCCTGGCCGCTGCTTAATGATGATTTTCTTTCCTTCGGCATAACTTCAGCCGCAGAGGCAACCGGCCGCTTAACCCAGGAAATTGGAGCCATGCAGGATGCCGTGGCCCAGGGGCTGATCCAGCTCCGGATCTATTTTTCGGCCCGCTGGGCCGGTAAAGGGGTGGAGCTTGGCAAAACCTTCATAGACACGGGGCTGAAAACCGGGTTCGGCACGGAAAAATTCAAGCTGGGCTGGATTAAAATGATGCAGGACGGCTCTGTGGGCGGATGTTCGGCGGCCGTCCGGGAGCCCTATCCCGGCCAGCCGGATAATTGCGGCATCTGCTATTTTGAGCAGGAAGAGCTGGACCAGATGGTGTTGTACGCCCACAAGGCGGGCTGGCAGGTGGGCATTCACGCCATTGGGGACAAGGCGGTGGAACAGTGCCTCACAAGCTATGAAAGGGCGCTGCAAGCCTTCCCCCGCGATGATCACCGCCACCGCATCGAGCATTACGGGCTTTTGGACCAGGCCATGATGGATAAAACCAAGGAACTGGGGGTGATGCCGGTCTTGGGGGTGCCCTTTATCTACCAACTGGGCGACAGCTACATCAATAACCTGAGTCTGGAGCGGACCGCCATGATGTATCCCCTTAAGTCCCTGATCAGAAGAGGGATCATTGCACCGCTTTCCACAGACGCCCCGATAATCCGCCCCAATCCCATGCATGGCCTCTATGTTGCGCTCACCCGCAAAACCAAGCGCGGCCAGACCATCGCCCCCGGCGAAGAAGTGACAATCATGGAGGCCTTGCGGGCCTACACCGCCTGGGGGGCCTATGCCTCATTTGAAGAGAATATCAAGGGCAGCATAGAGCCCGGCAAGCTGGCCGATCTGGCGGTGCTTTCCGGCAATATCCTGGAGTCGGAGCCTGAGGAGATTCTGAAGATAAAAACCGATATTACGGTCATTGACGGCCAAGTGGTCTACGAAAGGGCCTAGGTTCTGGTTGTGCCGCCGGGTTTTGCTGATGCCCCGAGTCCTGCCATCAATGCTTTGAAAGAGGCCGGATTCCGCACCCTGGTTTTCCGGTTGACTTGATGGTCTTGAGGACTAAGATTCAAGCACTGAGACTAAATAAAATGGAGAAATCATAATGATAGAACAGAATGTGATTCTTGATGAAATCGATCGGATTGCGCCCGAGGTGCGCGGCATATCGGATCAGATATTCGACTTTTCGGAGATGGGCAGCGAGGAAGTAAAGAGCAGCGCCTTGCTCGTGAAAACCTTGCAAGAAGCGGGCTTCAAGGTAACCGGCGATCTGCCGGTGCCGGATGACCTGATCCCCGGAGGCGTGGCGGCCACCGCATTCCGGGCGGAAATGGATGGCGCTGGCGATGGACCCAATGTGGTCATCATGCTGGAATACGACGCTTTGCCCATCGGCCATGCCTGCGGCCACAATCTCATCACGGCTTCCGGTTTGGCCGGCACCCTGGTTTTGGCCAAGCACATGGCAAGCACACCGGGCAAGCTGGTGGTCATGGGCACGCCCCATGAAGAGGGCGGCTCCAATGGCGCCGGAAAAATCGCCCTGTTGGAGGGCGGCCATTTTAAAGGCTCGGATGTGGTTTTGATCACCCATCCGGACGACCGCTATTGCCTGGATCAAAGGGTGCTCAGCTCGAAGATGGCGGAGTTCATTTATCAAGGGGTTACATCCCATGCGGCCATGGCTCCGGAGCTGGGGGTCAACGCTCTCAACGCCGCCAGGCTGGCCATGGACGGGGTTGATATGCTGCGCCAGCATCTCAAGGACGACATACGGGTGCACGGCATCATTCCCCAGGGAGGGGAGCGCACCAACGTCACCCCGGACCGGGTCGTATTGCAGTTCCAGGTGCGTTCCCTTTCCACCGCCCGCATGCTGGAAACCTATCAAAAGGTGGTCAACTGCGCCAAGGCCGGGGAACTGGCCACCGGCGCCCGCTTGGAGTTTTCCGAGCCGCGCACCTACCTGAAATCCACCATACCGGTGCCGGAGTATATCGAGCTGGTGGAGCAATCCCTGCTTGAGGCCGGAGTGCCCAAGGAAAAAATACTGGGCAACAAGGCCTTTGGCAGCTCCGATCTGGGCAATGTGGGCAACGAATACCCCACCGTGAATCTCAACTTTGCCATCGGGCCCATGGGGCTTGCACCGCACACAAAAGAGTTTTTGGCCGCCGCGGGCAGCGATGAGGGATTTGAGGGAGCCATGGTGGCGGCCAAGGCCCTGGCCCTGTCCGCGACAAAGATGTTTCACTCGCCTGAGACCGTGGCCCGGATAAAGTCGGCTTTTGCCAAGGCCAAATCAGAACTAGACTGATTGCCGTCTTTTCGGATTTTTTAAGCTGGAAACAGTCCCTTGCCGATGGCTGGAGCAAGTATGCGAAGCACAATGGCGGGGACATTTTCATTGAGTTGATGGATTTGGACAACTGTTTGTTCACAATGGACTTTCGGTTCATTAGGGCTTATTGTATGTTTGTTGTAGGGATATGCTTTTCAGGTGCGGAATACACTGCCGGATCTTAACCGTGGATATGAAAGGCGGTTCCGGCTCTGCCGGGGTATTTAAGGGAAACACCAACCAAGCAGCGAACAAGAACTGGGTAATCCGAACCAGGCAGCCGCAATCAGCTGGGGAGATGATTCCGGGGCGGAGCAGGCAAAAGGGCAGACAATGTCTCCTAGCATACTAAAAAGCAGAATAGGCATCGAAAACCAGGTTGATGAGTTCCTGGATCAGTTAAGCGAGGCTTCGCTTTTATTCAAACAGGGCGTAAGCGCATTTTTGCAGGATGATGATGCGGGGTTCAAGCAGCAAGTGGAGAGCATCATCCATGCAGAACACAAAGGAGACGGGCTGCGGCGCTCTTTGGAAAAAACGCTCTATTCCAAAACCCTGATCCCGGAGTCCCGGGGGGATGTGCTTGAGCTTTTCGAAAGCATGGATTCCCTGCTCGGCCGTTTCAAGGGGGCCCTGATTCGCTTTGATGTTGAGCATCCCGAAATCTACCCTGAGTTTCATCCAAGCTTCATGGAGCTAACCAAGTGCGTGATGGAATCGTCGGAAGCCATGGTGCGATCGGTCAGGGCCTTTTTCAAAGACATCAACGCGGTGGCTGACCACATGCACAAGGTTTCTTTTTGGGAGACCGAATCGGATAAAATC
Organism: Desulfarculaceae bacterium; assembly: GCA_963675675.1. Taxonomy (GTDB): domain Bacteria; phylum Desulfobacterota; class Desulfarculia; order Desulfarculales; family Desulfarculaceae; genus Dethiosulfatarculus. Next base: position 1,842,556 of record OY776512.1, on the reverse strand, counting down.
AGCACGGCCTTGCAGCGGGAGATTTTCCGCCGCAAGGATATGCGCCTCAGCCACCGAATCCAGCTAAGGGATTTTGTGCGCCATATGGACAAGATCGCCGACCGGGCCGAGGATGTGGCCGACCGCTTGAGCATCTATGTCATCAAACGCTCATCATGATTTGATTAAACAAGCTGAATTGAGCGCCAGGTGGACGGGCATTCGCCGCCAGTCGGCATTTCGCCGGGCCGGCCGCCGGGAGCCGGGCACGTCTCCAGGGCCTTTGGCCCAAAGCTGGCCCGGGCATGATCCGCTTGCTCACCGCTTGACTCAAATGAAAAAATAATTTATGCTTAATTTGAAATTGAATTTAATAATATGAAAATTACTTGGACCCGGATACAGTTGTGAAAATAAGCTCTTTGGAAAAATGCCTTAACATTTTGGAGCGTTTAAGCCAGAGCCCCGGCGGTAAGCGGATCAGGGACCTTTCCCAGGAACTGGGCCTCCCTCCCAGCAGCATTCATCACATCCTCAGCACCCTTTTGCCTCACAACTATGTCATGCAGGACACCGAGACCAAGAAATATTCCCTGGGCCTTAAACTGGTGGATCTGGGACACTGCGCGCTGGAGAATTTCGATATCCGCCGTCCCGCGTCCCGGCACTTGCGCAAGCTCAACGAACAAACCGGCGCTGCCGTACACCTTGCGGTCTACCGCGACGGCAGGTTTATCTACATAGACAAGGTGGGCGCGCCCTCCGGTCTTTCCCTGGTCACCTACATCGGGTTTGCAACCGAACCCCATGCAGCATCGGGCGGCAAGGTGCTGTTGGCGGATTTACCCGAGGCCGAGGTCAGGGCCCTGTATCCCACCGGACGCATGAAAAAATACGCCAAAAACACGGTGGGCACGGTAAAACAGCTGCTTGAGCAGTTGGCCCAGATCCGTGAGCAGGGATATGCGGTGGATGACGAGGAATATTATGAAGGGGTGCGCTGTGTGGCTGCTCCGGTCAAGCGGAACGGAATGACCGTGGCATCCATCAGCCTCACCGGACCGATATTCACCATGACCATGGAGAAGATAGAGAACGAAATTATAGGCCTGGTCACTGCTGCGGCCCGGGCTGTTTCCGATGAGTTGTAATTTTTGGCTATAATTTGAAATGTAATTTTATATCATGAAAAAGGAGTGGCCCATGAAGGAAGTTCGCATACATGGCCGGGGAGGGCAGGGCTCTTTGGTCCTGGCCCAATTCATGGCCATAGCGGCCTTGGAAGACGGCAAATACGGTCAGGCCTTTCCGTTTTTGGGCGGGGGCGGGGAGCGTAAAGGCAAAGCCATAGAAGCCTTTTGCCGTATCAGTTCAGATCCCATCCGCATACGCTGCAAAGTCAATGAGCCTGATTATGTGATCGTGCAGGACGCTACGATCATAGGCGAAGCTCCGGTGGCGACCGGCCTGACCAAGGACGGCCTGATCCTGGTGAACACCGACCGGCCCGCAGATGACCTGGGCCTTAACACCCCGGCCAAGGTGCTTACCTTTTCGGCGGAGGATATCGCGCGGCGCATCCTGGGCAGGCCCATCATGAACACAGCTTTGTTGGGGGCCTTTGCGGCCATGACCGGGGAGCTGAGTCTTGACGCCGCGGTCCGGGCGGTTAACCTGAAGTTTCCCGGCGAACTGGGCGAGAAAAACGCCCAGGTGGTCAAGGAAAGCCATGCCCGCTTGATGGAGGCAAAATCATGAAACTAACTGTTGGAGCGGTGGTGAATGGGCGGACTTCATTAGGGTATCAGACCGGCAATTGGAGGGATGAACGCCCGGTGATCCGCAAGGACGACTGCAAGCACTGCCACACCTGCGTGGAGGTGTGTCCCGACAGCGCGGTGATTGCGGTTGAGGTGCCGGGCCAGGATAAACCCGACTACCTGATTGACTATGAGTTCTGTAAAGGCTGCGGGTTGTGCGCTCATGAGTGCCCCGCAAAAGCCATAGATATGATACCGGAGGGCAAATAAATGAGCCCAGTACCTAAAAATGCAAAGGTGATTGAAGGATCGGAAGCGGTGGCCCAGGCCGTGCGGGTCTGCCGTCCGGAGGTTATCTCAGCCTATCCCATCAGCCCCCAGACCCACATTGTGGAGGGCCTGGCCAAAATGGTGGCCGACGGAATGTTAGGTTCGGAGTACGTGCGGGTGGATTCCGAGTTCTCCGCGGCCAGTGTGCTGGCCGGGGCTTCCGCCGCCGGAGCACGAAGCTATTCGGCCAGCTCATCCCAGGGGCTTTTATTGATGACCGAGGTCCTATATGCCTCTGTGGGGGAGCGTCTGCCTTTTGTCATGACCGGGGTGAACCGTTCCATCTCGGCCCCCATCAGCATCCAGATTGATCAGCGCGACACCATGAGCCTCAGGGATTCGGGCATGATTCAGCTCTATGTGGAATCCAGCCAGGAGGCTTATGACACCCACATAGCCGCTTTCAAGATCGCCGAAGACCCGGATATCCTGCTGCCGGTGATGGTCTGCATGGACGGCTGGGTGCTGACCCATTCCTATGAACCGGTGAGCACCATTGAGCAGGAAGCGGTTGACGCCTTTTTGCCTCCCTTTAATCCAGTCAATTATCTGACCCCCGATGATCCCAAGACCTGGGGCTCATACGCCGAGGCGGATATGCAGATGGAGATAAACTATTCGGTGCACGATGCCATGCAGAAATCCAAAAAACGCATGGCCCGGGTGTTTGGGGAAATGGCCGGAATTTCGGGCCGCGACCATGGCGGGCTGATAGAAGCCTACCGCTGTGATGACGCGGAAGTAATCTTGATGGCTTTGGGTTCAGTCTGCGGCACCATAAAGGATGCGGTGGATGCTCTGCGCGAAAAGGGCCGGAAGGTGGGGCTCATAAAGATCCGCTGCTACCGCCCCTTCCCCTATGAGGACATTTTGCAGACTGTAAAGGGCTGTTCCGTGGTTGCTGTGATGGATGCCAGCTTTTCCATGGGCTCGGAAGGCCCCATCGGCCTGGACCTCAAAGCCAAGTTGTGCAACCAGCCCGGCGCACCCATGGTGGTGGACTTCATCGCCGGACTTGGCGGCCGCGAGGTAAACAAGGACACCGTGGTCAAGGTGGTTGAGCGGGCAACAGAGATTGCCGGGTCCGGCCAGCCCCTGGCCGAGCCTGAATGGGTGGACCTTAACCGCGGCATACTGCCATAGGGAGATATCATGGAAGCTTCAATCAAATTCGAGCATAACGAGCTTTTCCTCTCCGGCCACCGCGCCTGCCCAGGCTGCGGCCTGACTCTGGCGGTGCGGCATATCCTGCAGGCGACCGGGCCGGATGTAATCGTGGTGAGCCCCACCGGATGCCTGGAGACCGTAAGCTCGCCTTACGGCTCCTCTTCCTGGGGAGTGCCCTGGATTCATCATGTGTTTGAAAACGGGCCTTCGGTGGCCACCGGGGTGGCTGCCGCCCTGAAGGCCAAGGGCAAGGACAGCACCAGGGTTATTATTATCGGCGGAGACGGCTCTACCTTTGACATAGGTTTCGGCGCCCTGTCCGGAATGCTGGAACGCTGCGACGACGTGCTTTACATCTGCACGGACAATGCAGCCTATGGCAACACCGGCGGGCAGTGCTCCGGCGCGACCCCGCAAAAGGCCTCCACCACGACTTCACCGGCCGGGGCCTGCTCAATGGGCAAGGTCCAGGTCAAAAAGAACCTGCCCGCCATTGTCGCGGCCCACGGCACCCCCTATGTGGCCACGGCTTCGGTGGGTTATCTGAAGGATTTGGAGAAGAAGGTCAAGCGGGCCATGGAATTCACCGGGCCGCGCTACATCCAGATAGACCAGCCTTGCCCCTCGGTATGGGGTTTTCCGGCCCATCTGACCATGGAATACGCCCGGCTGGCGGTCAACTCCGGCCTGGTGCCTCTTTTCGAGATGGTAGACGGCAAGATAACCAAGGTGCGCAAGCTCAAAAAACCGGTGCCGGTTGAGCAGTACCTCAAAGGCCAGAAGCGGTTTGCCCATTTGTTCAAAGACCCTGCCGGCCCTGAGGAAATCAAGGCCCTGCAAGAATTCGCGGACGACAACATCGCCAAATACGGATTGCTCTCATGATCCTGGAAAAATTCAAACTGGAGGGCAAAAAGGCCGTGGTGACCGGCGGCACCAAGGGGCTGGGCAAGGCTATTTCCCTGGCCTTGGCCCAGGCCGGCGCCGATACCGCCCTGGTCAGCCGGAGCGACAATCCTGAATTCAGGTCAGCGATAGAGGCCCTGGGCGGAAAATGCTGGCATCACAAAGCGGATCTCAGCGAGCGCAGCCAAACCAGGGAGGTCATTCCCGCCCTCTATAAGCTGATGGGCGGCCTGGATATCCTGGTCAACTGCGCGGGCTTTATCCACCGGGAGCCTGTGGAGGATTTCCCAGAGCAGGCCTGGGACACAAACTTGGAAGTGAACCTGAATGCGGCCATGATTCTGTGTCAGGCGGCTGCCCGGGTGATGCTTGAGAAGGGACGGGGCAAGATCATCAATGTGGCTTCGATTTTGTCCTTTCAAGGCGGGTTGAATGTGCCGGCCTATGCCGCCAGCAAACACGGCATAGTGGGACTGACCAGATCATGCAGCGCGGCCTGGGCGGCCAAGGGCATAAACGTGAACGCCATCTGTCCCGGCTTTTTCGCCACCGAGTTCACCCAGGCCTTGCAGAACGATCCGGACCGCACCGCCGCTCTTATGAGCCGGGTTCCGGCCGGACGCTGGGGCAATCCGGAGGACATAGGCGGGGCGGCGGTCTATCTGGCTTCGGCCGCCTCGGATTTCGTGCACGGCTCAAACCTGGTTGTGGACGGCGGCTGGCTGGCCGGGTGACGATTTGAGTATGGCGGTTCCGGTGGCGCTAAAATACTGCGGCGGCTGCGATCCGGGCTTTGACCGGGTGGCGGCCTGTGAGAAGATAAAGGATGCAGCGGGATCATCCATAGAGTGGACCAGATTCGACCCCTCCGGCAGCAGCTCGGTGCTGATAATCTGCGGCTGCGCCACCGCCTGTCCGGCAGAGGAGCTGGATCTTTCCCGGGCCGGGAAGGTGGTGGTCGTCACCCAAGAACCGGAGAATCCCCAAAGCATTGTAGAAGCTTTAATAAGCAGTGGAGAACAAAATGATTAGGACCAAAGAGGATTATATAAAGAGCCTGAAAGAACAGGGCAATGTGCTTTATTTGAACGGGGAGAAGGTGGAGGACGTAACCACTCACCCGGCCTTTATCCCCCACATTAACTGTGCGGCCATGACCTATGAAATGGCCAACCGGCCCGAATATGAGGATATAGCCACGGCCACCAGCCATCTTACCGGCGAGACCATCAACCGCTTCACCCATATCCATCAGTCCGTGGAAGACCTGATCAAAAAACCCCAGCTATTGCGGGCCATCGCCCATGAAACCGGTTCCTGCTTCCAGCGCTGTGTGGGCTGGGATGCGCTGAACGCAACCTACATGACCACCTATGATATTGATCAAAAATACGGCACGGATTATCACCAGCGTTTTATCGAGTTTCTCAAGATGATACAGTCCAGCGGCAAAATGGTGGTGGGCGGCATGACCGACACCAAAGGCAACCGCGCTCTGCCTCCGCACAAGCAGCCGGACCCGGATGTCTTCACCCATGTCAAGGAGAAGCGGGATGACGGAATAATCATCCGGGGCAACAAGGCCCATCAAACCGGGGCGGCCAACAGCCACGAGATACTGATAATGCCCACCCAGTTCATGCGGGCCGAGGATGCGGACTTCGCCCTGTCTTGCGCGGTGCCGCTAAACGCTCCCGGCGTAACCCAGATTTTCGGCCGCCAGACCAATGATGAACGCCGCAAGGTTAGCGAGATGGACATTGGCAATGCGGAATTCGGCTTGGTGGGCGGCGAGACCCTGGTGGTGTTTGATGATGTGTTCGTGCCATGGGAACGGGTCTTCATGTGCGGAGAGTGGGATTTCAGCGGCATATTGGTGGAGCGCTTCGCCACCCTGCACCGCCAGAATTACGGCGGCTGCAAAGGAGGAGTCTCTGATGTGATCATCGGTGCCAGCGCCATGGCGGCGGAGATGCAAGGCTCGGATAAGATCAGCCATGTGAAGGGAAAACTGGCCGAGATGATGCATTTGACCGAGACTCTGTACTCCGGCTCCATTTCTTGCAGCGCCATGGGCAGCAAAACCCCCAGCGGAGCTTATTACCCAGATCCCTTGCTGGCCAACTGCACCAAGCATAATGTCGCCCAGCATGTGTATGAAATAGCCCGCCTGGCTCATGATGTGGCGGGTGGCATTCTGGCCACCATGCCCGCCGAGGCGGATCTGAAGCACCCGGAAATAGGCAAATACGTGGAAAAATTCCTGGTCGGGGTGGAAGGGGTCCGCACCGAAGACCGCATGAGGATTATCAGGCTTTTGGAGAATATGACCGGTGGAACCGCCCTGGTGGAGTCCATGCACGGCGCAGGCAGCCCCCAGACTCAAATGGTTATGTATGGCCGCTATGGCAACCTGGATATGAAAAAGAAGCTGGCCAAAAAGTTGGCCGGCGTTGAGTAGTACCGGGATATATTGGGAATTGCCGGGATTTGCATGCACAGCTTATGCATAATCCATGCAGCTCCGTTATCGAAAAAAGCATTGAAGATGAAGGACCCCGGGGTTTGCCCCTGGGTCCTTCTTCTTTTTACAGCATTCATATACGCCAAAAACGTCAGCATTATAACTTTAGCCAAACGATACCGCACAGAATATAAACCTGTAAAAATTACTGAAAACCCTGTCACTGAGCCCTTTAATGGGTTGATTGCTTTGGCTCTATTGTGTTCCTAAAAAGCATAGACTCAGCAAATGTTGTCTGTTCTGTGGCCTGAATGACCCCTTTCACCCCAAAAGAGGTGCTTACCTCACCTCGATTGAGGCATAGGCCTCATTTATTAATGGCACTCGCCAGCTATATGTTATTATGAATTTATCCACCATGGAGAGCACCAGGAGGCCAAAAAACGGTGAAAAGCGGCGGTTGCTGCAAAATATAAGCTTTGACACCAAAGTCAGCTGGTAGAGCGCCGAAGCATTTCATGACTTTGAACCTAGCAGGGTGTTGAGAAACCATAGATTGGTTCAAAGATAAGGAGGCGGTGACTTAAGAGGTGCAGTATACACATAGTATATGAGCATTCGAAAGTCACGGCCAACTCAGTATTTGGGCCAAAAGAGCGGTTCTTCAACGGCCTGCTAGAGCGTTGTCTTGGAATGAGGAGCGTGAAACAGCGCAGGCCCAAAAGGCACGGCAACCTCCACCAAATTCACAAACAAACGATTCCTTCGTGCTAAAAGAAAGGGGTTATAGTATGGGTGGGTTGCTAATTATGATAGTCGCTTTTGTGGGGTATATTGTTGCATACCAGTTATACGGGAGGTTCATAGGTAAGAAGATTTTCGGCCTGGTGAATTCCAACATAACGCCCGCTGTGGAATTTGACGATGGCACCGATTATGTTCCCACCCGAAAAGAAATAATTTTCGGACACCATTATGCATCCATCGCTGGGACCGGGCCCATTGTTGGACCTGCGATTGCCATCATCTGGGGATGGGTCCCGGCCATGATATGGATCTTTGTGGGGTCCATCGTAATGGGTGGAGTGCATGATTTCGGCGCCCTTATTATTTCCATGAGAAACCAGGGCAAGTCTATTGCGGAATACACCTCAAAATATGTAAACAGCCGTACAAAATTCTTGTTTTTCGTGATCGTTTTTCTTGAGCTGTGGATCGTGGTTGCTGTTTTCGGCTTGGTTATCGCCATCATCTTCGCCATGTTCCCGCAATCGGTAATTCCCATTTGGTGCGAGATTCCCATCGCTGTGATCCTAGGCTACATGGTATACAAAAAGGGCATGGACGTGTGGGTGTGGTCCATAGTGGCGCTTGTAGTGATGTATTTGACGGTGATCATAGGGGCCTATGCTCCGGTCAAGTTGCCTGACAGCATATTGGGGCTTCCCCCGACCGGCGTATGGACCATTGTCCTGCTCATATACGCCTTTATCGCCTCTGTCCTGCCGGTGACGACCTTGCTGCAGCCGCGGGACTTCATCAACTCCCACCAGTTGGTCGTGGCTCTCGCCCTCCTGGTTTTGGGGGTGATCTTCGCCGCCCTGGGAGGGGATCTCCATCTGGTGGCGCCGGCGGTAAACGCAAGCCCGGCCAAGGCGCCCTCCATGTGGCCCTTCCTGTTTATCACCATCGCCTGCGGGGCCATTTCGGGGTTCCATTCCCTGGTGTCTTCGGGCACGTCGGCCAAGCAGGTGCGCTATGAGGAGGATGCCCTGTTCGTGGGGTACGGCTCCATGCTCCTGGAAGGTGTTTTGGCCACCTTGGTGGTGGTCGCGGTCGCGGCCGGCATCGGTATGGGCTATGTGACCAAGAGTGGCGAAACCCTGACCGGCATCGCCGCCTGGACCCAGCACTATTCCTCTTGGGCCGCTGCGGCGGGGCTGGGCTCCAAGATCAACGCCTTTGTGGTGGGTTCAGCCAACATGATTGAGACCCTGGGTATTCCCGTCGGAATCACCATCACGATCATGGGTGTGTTCGTGGCTTCGTTTGCCGGCACCACCCTGGACACCGCCACCAGGATTCAGCGTTATGTCATCTCTGAGCTGTGCAGCGATTTGAAAATCAACTTCCTGGCCGGCCGCTACCCGGCAACCATTGTTGCGGTCGGCACCGCCTTGTGGCTGGCCTTTGCCACCGGAGCAAGCGGTGGCGGCGCCCTGAAATTATGGCCCCTGTTTGGTGCTGTAAACCAGGTTTTGGCTGCCTTGGCTCTTTCAATCATCACCCTGTACCTAAAAAGCAAGGGTGGCCTGAAGTGGCTGGTCTCCGGTATTCCGGCCATCTTCATGGCCATAATGACCATCTGGGGTGTCATCGTTAACCAGACCCTGTTCCTTGGTGCGGATAACATCCTGTTGAGCATCATCAACGGCGCCATCCTTATTGTCTCGATATGGATAGTCGTTGAAGGTGTGGCCAAGTTTGTCTCGATCAGCCAAGGGGCTCCCCCCGCCAAACCCCAAGAGGTGGCCGGTTAAAATCTCTAGCGGGTAAATTCATTGGAAGCAAGACCTTTGGTCTTGCTTCCAATGAACCATCTAATTACCATTAAGGCAAACAAAGTAGGCGGTTTTTGGAAGCACAGCTCAAAAAGTATTATATTGCCTTGCTGGCGCCTGCGGTTGCCGGTTTTTTAGTAATATTTCTTTTAAAAGCCCTGGCCGTTGTGGACGCGGGGGCCTTTAAGTCATGGCAGCCAATTGCGGGCCCCATCCTCTTCATTCTGTCCATTGTCTTTGCGGTTGCCATTCCGCTTCTAGTGCGAACCCTTTTCGTGAACAAGCATCACCAGGAAAAAGGCATCCCCGAAAACGTCTTGCTGATATTTGAGCGCAACACCATGTCCATAGCCCTGGTTGCGCCTTATATGGCACTGGCGGCCTTTTTCTTGGAGATACCCCGTTTCCATCTCGCGGGGACAATCCTGGCCAGTTTTTATGCGGTCTACTACTTCTATCCATCTCACAAACACATCCAATACGAGAAAAGGATTTTCAGGGCGAAATGAAGTCTTGGCTGACGTGTTTTATGAACTCGTGCAGGGAATTCTGGAAAGCGGGCGGCAGGGTGAGCCGCAGCAAGGCTGTGGAGTGCATCGAATGTGAATTGGATGAATTGGAAAACATCTTCGGAATCCTGGTGCTGGGCTCGTTTGTGGGCATGCCTTCCCCTCCAATGCAGATTTCCTTGGACTTAATGCCTTACATGGAAAAGGAACTCATCCTGATTATGGAAAAAGTGGATACGGCAAATGAACCGATCTCTCAATTGTTTTCCGTTTTCGACATAGGTTAGCACCGGAAATGGCCGTCAATATTTTTTACATGGGCAAAGGCGGGGTGGGCAAATCCACCTCAGCGGCGCTCAACTCCCTTTTCTTGGCCGAGCAGGGCTTTGAAGTTCTCATCGTATCCCTGGACCCCGCCCATAATCTTTCGGATATATATGAAAACAAGCTCTCGGATAAGCCCAGGGAAATCGCGCCACACCTCCAGGCTATCGAGATTGACCAGGAGAGTTGGATCAGGCGGTATCTTAAGGATGTCCACGGGCAGATCAACCGGACCTATAACTATCTCACCTCTTTTAACCTGGAAAAATATTTTGAGGTCATTAAATACTCCCCCGGTTTGGAGGAATACGCCCTTCTTTTGGCGTTTCAGGAAATCAGCCGCAAGTTTTCCAGGATGGACTTCACAATATTCGACATGGCGCCCACCGCCTTATCGCTCAAGTTCTTCAATCTTCCCTCACTCTCGCTGGTCTGGATCAAGCATCTTATGAGCTTGCGTCAGGAAATCATCAAGAAACGGGAGTTGATCACCAAAGTTAAACTGATGAATAAAGTCATTGAGACGGACAAGGTGCTTTCCAGCATCCAGAAGTCAATTAGCGAGTACAGCGCCCTCAAGGAGCTTTTCGAGGACCCCGCCCGGACAAAGATCAACCTGGTTCTCAACCCCGACCTGCTGTCCTTTGCCGAGTCGCTGCGAATTGTGGAAGGGCTGAAGGGCATCAATATATTATTGAGCCAAGTCCTCATCAACAAGATTGAATGCGATTCCTCCTGCGAGCACATCAAAGAGGCATTGCACGGCATTCCCATAATCCAAACCCCCTTATCAGAGGTCCCTCTGATCGGCCTGCCTGCCTTGTCGCACTTTTTACAAGAAAACCACGAAATAATGAGCCGGCAATCCCTGAAGGCGTTCTGAAAGCATAGTTATGAAACGACTGTGAATGGTGCTGTGTCAAGCTGACCCGGCTCCATCCGCCAATATCATAATTGGCGGTAAATCCGGCTTATCCCGTTCCTGGATTAACTCAGCGGACTAAAAGGGCGGCAGGGGGGATCAGTCCAGTTCCACCAAGCCCTGGTTTATGGCCATGGCCGCGGCCTGGGACTTGGTGGCCACCCCCAGCTTGCGGAAAATATTCTTTATGTGGGTGCGCACCGTGTGCTCCGAGATGTTCAGGTTGTCGCCGATCTGTTTGTCCGAAAGCCCCCGGGCGATGGCCCCCAGCACCTCTTGCTCGCGTCGGGTAAGGTCCCGGTGCTGGCCGGGCGTCTGAGCGTTTCCGCGGCGCAGGGTGGCCAGGTGTTTGGTGAGCATTACCGGGTCCAGCACCGCCCGGTCCTGATTCACCTCCCGGATTACCCGCACCAGTTCGGTGTCATCGGCGTCTTTTAGCACAAACCCCTTGGCTCCGGCTTGGATGGCCTGGAGCAGGTATTGTTCGTCGTCGTAGACCGTAAGGATGATCACCTTGACCTCGGGGTGCTCACGGCTGATGCGCCGGGTGGCCTCTATGCCGTTTAAGCGGGGCATGCGCAGATCCATGTAAATCACATCGGCTTTCTGCTTGGAGAGCAAGTCCAGGCAGTCTTGCCCGTCCACGGCCAGGCCCACCACCTCAAGGTCGGTTTCCAGCTCAAGGATCTGCTTGAGTCCCTCGCGGACGACCTGATGGTCGTCGGCTATCATCACGCGGATTGGCATACGGCCTCGTGCATTCCCTGGTTCATGCTCAGCTGGCCCACCACAGAGCAGCCATGGCCGGGCAATGCTTGAATGGCCAGCACCCCGCCCAAAAGCTCAATTCTCTGCTGCATGTAGAACAGCCCGAACTGGCCCCGGTCCACCATGTCGCCGGGAAAATGGTCCATGCTGAAACCCCGGCCGTTATCATTAACCCCGAAGTGCAGGGTATTATCATCCATCACGATCCACAGCTCCACCCGGGTGGCCCCCGCATGCTTGTGGATATTGGTCAAAGCCTCTTGGAGCACCCGGTACAGGCCGGTGGTGACGTGGGAGGACAGGTCGATCCTTTCGGGAATGGAGAGCCGTATTTGAAAACCCAGTTTTTCATTGAAATTATCCACCAGCTTGGCCAGGGCCAGGCTGAGGCCCAGGTTATCGATCAGGCCCGGGTGAAGGCTGGCGATCATGTTGCGGGACTGCTCCACCGCCCGGCCGGTGGTCTGGATAAGCTCGTCCAGCTCCCGGCTGACCTGTTCCGGATCGTTGGACCCTATTCTTTTCAGATAGCGTAGTTTGTAACAGATTCCGGTCAAGGTCTGGGTCAGGGAATCGTGGATATCCTCCGAGATGCGTTTTCTTTCTTGTTCTTGGACGTTTATGGTGTTTTGCGTGAACAGGGCCAGTTGCCGGCGGCTCTCGGCGGCGGCTTCGACCATCTCGGCGTTCTCCAGCACCACGGCGGTGATGTAAAGAAACTGGCGCAGAAGCTCCAAATCGGCCTGCTTGAAGTTCATGGGGCTCAAACGGTTGACCAGGATCACCACTCCCTGGCGCTTATCATGGCCTTTGACCGGGGCCACCACCAGTTGTTTCATGGTGGTGCGCCCGATGTCGTGGGACACCGTTGTGTTCTGATCCACGAATAGGGGGCGGTCCTTTTCCCAGCACTCATTGGCCAGATCGAGCAGAAATTCCTTTTGGCTGTAGGCCAGCCTGGGGGCGCGGGCGAACATGAGGCTTTCGCCCTGCCGCAAGGCCAAATGGCAGGATTTGGCCCCGAAGACCCCGGGCAGCTCCTCCAGACAGATCTGCACGATTTCCTGGCGGCGGTGGGGGGCCATCAGTTTTTGGGTGAAATGATAAAGCTTTTGCAACAGCCCGATTTTCTGGTCGATGATCTCCTCACGGGCCGCGATAAAGGCTTGAGCCACCTGCTGAAAAGCCATCAGGGTGATGTACATCAACTGGCTGAGCTGGGCGTAAACCTCGCTGCCGGGCGGGTGCAGCTCATGGGTCCGGGCGCAGATGACGTCGGTGACGTTCTTGAGATAGTTTTTATGCACCAAAGACAGCGCATCCAAGGAAAACCCCTGCATGGAGCGCATATAGCCCAATTTGGTCTGGTCGCGGAAAAAAGGCTCGCTATTGCCGTTCAGCGCTTCCACCGCCAACTGCATCCAACGCCGCATGCGTTCCTGGCCTTCAGGGGTATTTAGCAACAGTTCCCGGTAGGCCGGGGAGGGGCCCTGCTTCAGACCGTCCAGCATGCCGGCCAGGATTTCTTCCCGGTGCTGCTCTACGAATTCTATCAGGTTGACTTTCAAGGCTTTTTACCTGGCCTTTGCTTAATTGTTCCTAGTGGTTGCCTGATTCATTTAAGCACAATCCCGATTGGCCCACAAAATAAATTTGGCGGCGGAATTACAATCCCCAGAATTGGTTAGTCAATTTAGGTTAGCCAATTTTAGTAGTTAAAATAACCAAATGCGGTGATTTACTTCCCCGCGGTGGAAATGTTAACTAAAAGAACAGATCGTGCAACCCCTAAAGGCGGACAGCCGGTGATAGACACCAAGATGCAAGGCCGTCATTTTTAAAATTTGCAGGGAGGAAGAACAAAATGAAGAAATCGTTAATCCTAATTTTTGCGTTGATGTTGTGCCTGGTTTTTGGGCTTAGCGCCCAGGCCGCTGACCCCATCAAGTGGAAGGCCCAGGCCTTTTGGAGCGCTGGCGAGATTCCCTACAAGACATTTGTGGCCCTTTGTGAGCGCATTAATAAGCTCACCAACGGCCGCCTGGTAATTGAGCCCTTCCCGGGCGGCGCCATCGTTCCGGTCTTCGAGAGCCTGGAGGCGTTGGAGAACAACGTGATTCAGGTCATGCACACAGCGCCCTCGTACTGGTCCGGCAAGAATCCGGCCTTTGCGGCCATCGGGGAGCTTCCGGCCTCGTTCACCCAGCCCTGGCAGGCGGACTATTGGTTCCATGAGCGCGGCGGCATGGATATGCTGACAGAGCTCTACAAGCCCTTCAACGCGGTGCCGGTGGGCGTCATGTGGTGGGGCGTGGAGTCCATGCCCGCCAAGAAGCCTTTGGCCAAGATCGGGGACTTTAAGGGCATCAAGATGCGCACCCCTCCCGGCATGGGCGCAAAATACTTCCAGAAACTGGGGGCCAGCGTGGTGGTGCTGCCTGGCGGCGAGGTGTTCTCGGCCCTGGACAAGGGCGTGATCGAGGCCACCGACTGGGGCACCCCCTCCATGAACCAGCGCATGGGCTACTCACGGATCGCCAAGTTCTTCAACTATCCCGGCTTCCATTCCATGCCGGCCGGCGATTTTGTGATCAATGCGGATGAGTACAAAAAGCTGCCCGATGACATCAAGGTCATCTTGAAGAGCGCTTGCCGCGAGTGGGCCTGGGACACCATCGAGAAGGTGGCCATGGACGACGCCATGGCGGTTAAAAAGATGCAAAAAGAGGGCGTGACCGTGGTGAAATGGACTCCCGAGGCCCTCAAGGAGGCCCGCAACGCAGCCCTGGAAATCTGGCAAGAGTGGGCCAAAAAGAACGAAATGTGCAAGAAGATCGTGGATTCCAAGGCCGCCCTGTTGAGAGAGGTGGGCGCTTTGGACTAGTTTTCCCGCATCCACTACCGTATCGACAACCGGCCGGGGGTTTGACCAAAGGCCCCCGGCCCCTAACCAAAAAGTGATGGAGCATGAAAAATCTGCTCACGGTAATTGACGCCATTTCCGAGTTCAGCGGCAAGATAAGCAGTGCTTTTCCCGCCATCGTGGTTGTGGCGATCATGTACGAGATATCAATGCGCTACATCCTCAAGCTGCCCACCCTGTGGGCCAGCGAGGTGATAGTTTACGGCAGCGGGCTCACCTATGTGCTGGGTGCGGCCTGGGCGCTGAAGGAAGGGCGTCACGTGAAGATAGACTTGATCTACGACCGATTGAGTCCCCGCCAGCGCGCCCTGATGGATTCTTTCACCTACCTGTTTTTCGTGCTCTATCTGGCGGTGCTCATCTGGGCCTCCTACAAGTTCGCCTATAAATCGGCCATGCTGGGCGAAACCTCGGGTTCGGCTTGGGACCCCATCGTGTACCCCATAAAGGCGGCCATACCCCTGGGGGCCTTGCTGCTGCTTTTGCAGGGCACCGCCAAGTTCATTCGGGATCTGCATTTCGCCATAAAAGGAAGGCCGTTATGAGCATCGAGTGGTTCACCGTACTTCTATTGGCCAGCTTCATCACGCTGTTGATCACCGGCCTGCCCCTGGCCTGGGTGATGGGCAGCACAGCGGTGCTGTTCACGCTCATCTTTTTCAGCCCCGGCATGATGGTGATGATGGTGGGGCGCATCTATGACATGATGCTCAACTACGGCCTGGTGGCGGCGCCGCTGTTCATATTAATGGCGGCGATATTGCAGCAAACCGGCATCGCCAGCCAGCTTTTTGAGGCGGTCTACATCTGGTCGGGCCCCTTCAGGGGCGGGCTGGCCATCGGCACCATCATCTCCTGCACCATCATGGCCGCCATGGTGGGCATCGTGGGGGCGGAGATTGTGGCCTTTGGGCTGATCGCCTTGCCAACCATGCTGAAACGCAAATACGACGACCGCATAGCTCTGGGCAGCGTCTGCGCCGGGGGGGGCATGGGCACCCTGATCCCGCCCAGCGTGGTTTTCATCGTCTACGCCATGACCGCCGGGGCCTCTATCGGCGACCTGTTCATCGGCGGCATCGTACCGGGAATCTTGTTGGCCACGCTTTTCATCGGCTACATCATTGTGGCCTCCTGGCTCAAACCGGCAATGGCTCCGGCCGCACCCAAAGAAGAGCGCGACTTACCCCTGGCCAAGAGATTGGCCATGCTAAAAGGGCTCATCATGCCCGGTCTGCTGGCCATCAGCGTGCTGGGCTCCATATATGCGGGCATCGCCACCCCCACCGAGGCCGGCGGCATCGGCTGCGTGGGCGCGGTGATCACCGCCATCATCAACCGCAAGTTCAGTTTCAGCGGCATGAAAGACGCTCTGCACGAGACCGTGAAGGTGACCTGCATGCTGGCCTGGCTCTTTTTCGGGGCCCAGACCATTATCGGGGTTTACACCCTGGCCGGAGGCAACACCTTTGTGAAGAACGCGGTCATGGCCCTGCCTTTCGGCAAGTGGGGCGTGATTATCGGCATGCAGCTCATAATGATCTTTCTGGGCATGTTCCTGGACTGGATCGGCATAGTGCTGCTAACCATGCCGCTGTTCGTGCCCATCGTGGAGAGCCTGGGCTTTGACATAGTCTGGTTCGGGGTGGTGTTTTGCATGAACATGCACATCTCTTATCTCTCCCCGCCCTTTGGTCCTTCCATCTTCTATCTGAAGGGGGTGGTGGGCGACCAGATCAGCGTGGGCCGCATCTACCGGGCCAATATGCCCTATCTGTGGCTCACCGTGGTGGCCTTGATCATAACGGTGGCTTTTCCCCAGCTATCCTTGTGGCTTCCCAACCTTATGCGCCATTGACCCCAAGCCGGCGGATTTGATAGCGCTGGCTGACAACTATAAAGGAATAAACAAATGAATCCCCAACCTGATTTTGAAAGACTGCGCACTGCGGTGAGCCACAAAGAAGCCGACCGGGTGCCCTTGGTGGAACCGCACATCGGCTACGGCATCATGAGCCGGTTTTTGGGCCGGGAAGTAGCGTCGGATGACATCGCGGCCCGGGTGGAGTTCTTTCAAAAAGCGGGCTACGACTATGTGCCGGTGGTAGTCAGCCTGATGGTCCCCGGCAAAGTGACCGAGGAATCGCACATCACCAGGCTCCTCAAGGAGATGGTCCTGGCCAAGAACCCCGGTGAGACCGATCCCAAGGCCTGGAACCTGGAGATGAGCAGTTTTATTCACGAAGAGGCTGACTTCGAACGTTTCCCCTGGCAGGAGGCCGAGCATCTGGACACCTCGCTTTTGGACAAGGCCTTGCCTCTGCTGCCTTCGGGCATGAAAGCGGTGGTGCTATCGGGAAAGATATTCACTCTCACCTGGATGCTGATGGGCTTCAACGATTTTTCCATGAAGCTGATCCTGGAGCCGGGACTGGTAGAGAAGGTAATCAACAAGGTCGGCCAAATCCAGGTTAAGGCTCTGGAGACCCTGCTGGATAAAGAGCAGGTGGGGGCGGTCTGGCTGGTGGACGATTTGGCCTCGGGCAACGGTCCCCTGATTTCCCCCGATCATCTGAGGCGCTATGTCTTCCCCTGGTACAAGAAAGTGGCCCGGATGTGCCACGACCGGGGGCGGCTTGTCTTTTTGCACTCGGACGGGGTGATGAATCCCATCCTGCCCGACCTTATTGATATCGGCATTGATATGTTCCATCCGGTGGACCCCACCTGCATGGACATATTCAAGACCAAGAAGGACTTCGGCGACAAAATTGCCTTTTGCGGAAACGTGCCCAACGAGCTGTTGCGTATTGGTACCCCCGACGAGGTGGCCGACTACACCAAGCGGCTCCTCAAGGAATGCGCGCCGGGCGGAGGCTATTGCGTGGCCTCGGGCAACTCGGTGCCGGACTGGGCCAATTTCGAGAACTATCAGGCCATGCGCGAGACCGCCCTGGAACTGGGCGGCTATCCCATCAGCTTGTGAACAAGGGAGGTTAATGTGGACCCTTTGCTTGGCGACATACGCAACGCCGTAATCAATTTCAAAAAGGACGACATCGTGGGCTTGGTGGAACAGGCCCTGGATAAGGGATTGGAACCCACCCAGATCATTGAGCATGGTCTGGTGGGGGCTATGGATCAGGTAGGCGAACAGTTCTCCCAGGGGGTGATCTACGTGCCCGAGATGATGGTGGCGGCCATGACCATGAAGGAGGGGCTTGCCCGGGTGAAACCCCACCTGGCCGGCGGCGGCGTCCAGGAAGGCAAAACCGTGGTGATCGCCACGGTCAAGGGAGATCTGCACGACATCGGCAAGAACATCGTGGCCATGATGCTTGAGTCGGCCGGTTTCAACGTGGTGGACCTGGGGGTGGACCTTTCCATGGACCAGCTGAAAGCGGGACTGGATCAGCACCGTCCCCAAGTGCTGGGACTCTCGGCCCTGCTCACCACTACCATGCCCGAAATGCAAAAGGTGCTGGAGGAACTGGAAGAGGGGGGATACCGCGAACAGATCAAGGTGCTGGTGGGGGGCGCCCCGGTGGATCAGAGCTTCGCCGACAAGATAGGCGCCGACGGATATGCCCGTGACGCCGCCGGTGCGGTCAAGCTGGTGCGCTCCATCCTGAAATAGTTCCGGTCAGGGCCAAGCAAGATAGGGCTTGAAAGCAAAAACACCACCCGGCTCATTTGGGCTGGGTGGTGTTTTTGGGCCGCCGCCTCATTGAGCGCTCAACATTTAAGGCATTCTGGAAGCCCCAATAAATTCCCCCATGGCGCTGTAATCAAAAAAGACCATGGCGGGGCGGCAGCCAGGTTGCCGGAGTTGAAAACACTCCTGATAACGGCTCTGTATATGCATTCGTTTATCGGGCTTACTCTTTTTGGTAAAGCCCGGCCAAGCACCTGCCCAAGCAGTCCCGGCAGGCGGCTGGGTCGGGCTCTTCGATGTCCGGGCAAAAATCCGCAAACGAGTCCTTCCAAACCGTGTCCATGCGGGGGCACTTCTCCATGAACTCCATAAGGTGCACCAAGCGGTCTATTACCTGCTTGTCCAAGATGTGCTCCGCCCGGCATGCATTATCTTCAGCCAATTCCGAAGGCAGTTTCAGCACCTTACGTAGGTAACGGGACAACACCTTGTGCCGGTGGATTATCCTGGCGGCTATCTCTTCGCCCGCTTTGGTGAGGGTTATGTGGCTATAGGGCTGGTAGTTGATGAGCCCTTTTTCGTTCAGGCTGCGTAGAGCGCTGGTAACCGTGCCCCTGGTTATCCCCAGGCGTTCGGCAATATCCTTGGCCCGGGCCACCCGGTCCGCTTCCTGAAGCTCTGCGATTGCTTCGAGATAATCCTCAAGCTGTGTTGTCAGGCTCAGGTCCGGCGCCGCCTCGATAACTGATTGTTTTTTCATGGACTGTCCGGAGTTAGAGGGATGTAACTTCTGAGCAATAATAACACAATGTGTTTCAGGTTGCTATATTGTTTGATAAGACAAACTGCACGTAGTCATTCTGGGGCTGTGGGGCAAGCGTCCAAGCCAGGGAGGAAAAGCGGAACCGGCAGAACAAAAACCGCCTGGTCAGGTTGCTAAGCCGAATAACAGGCTGGAATAAGGAAATAAACGGCGTATTAGTTTGGCGGATTTGCCGCCTGCCCGGAAGGCGCTTGCCGCCCGGTGGATGTGGTGGAAGCGCATAGACGTCAGGCCGGGCGGAAAGATGAGACAGAAAGATTTGCGGGACCAAGTGGCTGGAACTCTAAAAACGAACACACTATCCGAAATGTTTGTTAATTCAAATAAATAAATTCATAGCTCCTCATTTGTGCGATATCAGCAAAATGAGACCTTTAGAGACTGGTAGCTATTACATTCTGATTTAATTAAGTAAATGGTAAAATAAACGCCTTTGCCGCCGGCCGACGCCTAAAAACAATATCTGACCATAAAAAGCATCATTAGAGTGTTGACAGACATTAAAGTTTGTAGTATCCAACAATGGCAATCGGATCAAACAGAGGCAAGTTAAAAAATACAGATCAAGGCACAGAATAAACCACAGCAAACCTTGGAGAACACCATGAACCGTAATCGTCAACGTGGGCAGAGAGGCCAGGCCCGGGCCAACGAACCAAGCACTGTTGAGAATGCATGTCTGGGCAGGACCGGCCGGGGCTGCCGCTGCCGCATACGCAGGCATCACGCCAGGGGCGCGGTGCGCCAGCGTCTTTTGGACATGGGGTTCATTCCCAACGCCGAGGTTGAGGTGCTTCGGGTTGCCACTCTGGGTGATCCCATTGAGGTGAAGGTAGGGGATTCATTCATTACTTTACGCAAACACGAGGCCGACCAGATAGAGGTAAGCGATTCCTAGCTGTCTGGCGGTAGAGATAAGACAAAATCATGGCATCAAAAAACACAATTTTGGTGGGCCTGGCCGGCCAGCAGAACGCCGGCAAGTCCACCATATTCAATATGCTCACCGGGGCCAACCAGCACATAGCAAACTATCCGGGCGTAACCGTTGACAAAAAAACCGGGTATTACCGTGACGGCGACGGCAAGGTCGAGGTGGTCGACTTGCCCGGCACCTACAGCCTTACTTCATTTTCACTGGAAGAGAGGGTGGCCCGTGACTTTCTCTTGAATGACAAGCCCGATGTTGTGGTGAATGTGCTGGACGCCTCCCAGCTCAAACGCAGCCTTTACCTCACCTTCCAGCTCATGGAGATGGGCCTGCCGGTGGTCCTGGCCTGCAACATGATGGATATTGCGGAGTCCCAGGGCCAGAAAGTGGATGTCGCCTGCCTGGCCGAAACCTTGGGGCTGACCGTTGTATCCACAGTGGGGCGCAAGAGCCAGGGCAAACCGGAGCTGCGTGACGCCATTACCGGCCAGGCGGAGAAGGCCGCCCGGTCCGGAGACAGGGCCGAGCTGCCTCTTATTTCATATGAAGAGATGGAAGGCCGCATCCAAGCTCTGCAAAAAATGCTTGAGGATACGGGCACCCCGGACCTGCCCGCCCCCACCCGCTGGCTGGCGGTAAAGCTGCTTGAGGGAGATGAAGAGGCTTTCCGCATCCTGGACACAACCCATCCCAAACCGGCCGCGGTGCGCAGCGTGGTCCAGACCATGAGCGAGGCCTTTGAGCAGGAGACCGGTTTCACCCCGGCTGATCACATTGTCATCTGCCGCGACCGCCTGGCCACCAAGGTGGTGGGAGCCTGCCTGAGCAAACCCCAAAGAACCGGGGCGTCGCTTTCGGAGAAAGTTGACCGGGTGGTGCTGAACCGGGCTCTGGCCCCGTTCGTGCTCGTTTTGTCCGTTTACCTGATCTATGAGATCTCCATTGTGCAGGGCTATAAACTGACCGGATTCACTTGGCCCGTTTTGGCCTGGATCAGGGATTTAGTGGCCGGTTTTTTGCCCGCGCCCGGTCTGCTGGAAGACTCTTTATTGCGCTCCCAAATCCTCTGGATGGTGGACAGCGCCAACACTCTGCTCAACTACGTACCCATATTCTTCATTCTCTTCATGCTTATCGCCATATTGGAAGACTCGGGCTACATGGCCCGCATAGCCTTCATCCTGGACCGCATCTTCCACAGCTTCGGGCTGCACGGCCAGTCCACCTTGCCCTTTATCCTGGGCGGTGTGTTCGCCGGAGGCTGCGCGGTGCCGGGGGTTATGGCCACCAAGGGCATACCGGACGAGCGCTCCCGTTTGGCCACCATTCTCACCGTGCCGTATATGAACTGCCTGGCAAAGGTGCCGCTCTATATTCTGCTGGTGAATATTTACTTTGTTAATGACAAATCCTGGGCCATGCTTTTCATTTCCACCATCACCATTATCATGGCCCTGATAATCGCAAAATTCCTCACCACCGTGGTGCTCAAGGGCAAGGAGACCTCGCCCTTTGTCATGGAGATGCCCACTTATCACATGCCCACGGTCAAGGGGGTTCTGCAAAGGGGCTATGAGCGCACCTGGCAGTATATCAAGAAGGTGGGCACCATCGTGGTGGCGGTCTCGGTCTGCGTTTTCATCCTGCTGCAGTTCCCCGGCATCTCTGATGAGAGCCGCCAGGGCTATGAAGCCACCATGCAAAAATCCATGGCCAAGTTCCACAAAACCACCGCCAAACTGGGCGACCACAAATATAAGGAGCTGTTGCAGGGAGAGAAACTGGTAAACCTGCTTCTTTTGTACGACGAATACCGCTCCGACAAAATGAGCACCGGGGCCAGTGGATCCAAGGCGTTGAAAGAGCGCTACCGGAAAAGTCATCCCGCTGAGTTTCCCCTGATTGACCGGGCCAAGGACAAGGCGGCCAAAACGATAAGCAAGGGGCTGCGCAATCTTTCCAAGACCCGCAAAACCATCCGGCGCAAAATACGCAAGGAAAAGATAGAAGTGAGTTTCTTCGGCCAAATAGGCCGTGCCCTGGAGCCCATAACCCAGTTCGCCGGATTCGACTGGAAGGTCAACATCGCCCTGATCAGCTCCTTTGCGGCCCGCGAATCCAGCGTGGCCACCCTGGGCGCCATTTTTCAGGAAAAGGCAGACGAGGGAGCCACCTTGGAGCAGCGTATGCAGGCCGAAGGCAAGACTGACGGACGCACGCCTCTGGGAGCTCTGGCCATAATAATATTTTTCGCGCTTTACCCGCCTTGCCTGGCCACCACCATCATGGTCAAGGTGCAGACCGCTTCATACAAATGGATGCTGTTTTCCATCATATTCCCAACGGTTTTTGGTCTTTTGGCGGCCAGTTGCGTCTACACCTTCGGTAATCTGCTCGCCCTCAGCGGGGTTGAAGCCATGGCGGTTTTCTATGTGGGAGCGGTGCTTCTGGCCTTGGGCCTGGCCTTTGTGCCCGATCCGGTGATGAAGACCCCGCATCCCACCTATGTGCGCCAGAGCTAGGAGTTGCTGGTTATGGAGTACTTGGTTGTTGGAGTCATAGCGGCTTGGGCGGTTTATTACGTGTGGAAACGCTTCCGCCCTCAAAAGGGCTGCCCCTACGCAGGGAGCTGCGGGGCTGTTAAGTGCGGGGCCCATGGAGTTGGCCAAGCTGGCGGGCCGCCCAGCGTGCAATGCAAGACAGAGCAAGGGGATAGGAAACAGTAGCTATGGCATATACAGGCTAATAACAGTCTGGTACAGGCTAAAATCAAAAAATAGTTAATTATTTAAATTGGTTACAAATAAACCAAGCGCGTGAGGTGCGCTCAAATTTAACAAACAAGGAGAAATGAAAATGAAAAGAATCCTGATTATTGTTGCACTGACCAATGCTCTTTTGCTGGTGGCGGCGATGGCATTTGCCCACACCCCGCTTTGCTCTTGCTTTGACAATGGCGACGGCACCGTGTCTTGCGAAGGGGGTTTTTCGGACGGGTCTTCGGCCTCCGGCGTGAAGATGGTGGTCAAGGATGCCTCCGGCAAGGTGCTGATCAATGGCAAGATGAGCGAAAACAGCGACTTTGATTTCAAAAAGCCCAAGGGCGCCTACACGGTGATCTTTGACGCAGGAGAAGGCCACGTCATAGAGATTCCGGGCAAGGATATCGTGGAGTAGCGAAACAAAGCAATATTGGCCGCTGGACAGACAGGACTCTTACAGCGGGTCAATCTCAGTCCGGATGAAACGGTATCTCAATAACCATACGAGTGAAACGAGGAGTATAAATGAAACGTTTAGCAATTGCATTTGCCCTGTGCCTGATGATGGTCACCCCGGCCATGGCTCACTTTCAGATGATCTACACCCCGGAGATTGCCTTTGAAAAAGGCCAGGACGCCGAGTTCAAGCTGGTCTTCACCCATCCTTTCGAGGCCGGGCACACCATGAACATGGGGCCGGTGCAAGAATTTTTCGTGGTCAAACAGCGCGGTGAGGAAGCCAAACCCCAGAAAGTGGATCTGAAGTCCTATCTCAAAAAAATAACCTGGGAAAGCGTAACCAATAAAGGCGACGCCTATGAGGCCAAACTGCCCAAGAAGATCATGCGCTCCATGGGCGACTACGTGTTCGTGCTGGTGCCCAGCCCTTACCTGGAAGAAGAAGAGGGCATCTACATTCAGCAGATAACCAAGGTTGTGGCCAATGTGGGCGGCGTACCCGGCAACTGGGGCAATCCCGTGGGCCTTCCCACCGAGATAGTGCCCCTGGATAAACCCTATGCAAACTGGACTGGCGGCGTGTTCCGCGGCGTGGTGCTAAGCAGTGGCAAACCCGTGCCCAATGCCGACCTGGAAGTGGAATACATGAACCATCCCCCGGTGATGGACAAGAACATGTTCCAGAAAAAGGGCCTGGTTAAGGCACCCCACGACAGCATGGTGACCATGGGCATCAAGACCGACGCCAACGGACAGTTCACCGTGGGCATCCCCCGGGCCGGCTGGTGGGGCATATGCGCCCTGGGTTCCGGACCCCAGAAGGAAAGCAACGGCAAGGAGCTTTCCCAGGACGCCGTGATCTGGTTCAAGGCCGTGGATATGAAGTAATACCGACCATCCCTCGGGTTGGCTGCGGGGGCGCTATGCTATTGCCACGCCCTGCGCCCTTGCAGCCGCCCTTTTTGCATTTACCATGTGCAACCATCCATCCGCCCGGTCATAAATCTGGAAGGCGAAAAGGCAACATGCTGGAAAAAAAAATACCCAATCCTATTAAAAACAATATTGCCGACACCTTGTTCATACCTCTTTATATGAAGTCCAATGAATCCAAGCGTGACAGCTCATTCTTCTACGATCCGGCAGCCTGCAAAATGGTGCGGCAACTCGATTATGATTTCAGCAGATATGATGGCGCGGTGCGCAGCTCGGTGGGGGTGTGCCTGCGGGCCAAGTACTTTGATGATCTGGCGGCCAAGTTCATAGCCGACCATCCCAATCCGGTGGTGGTCAACCTGGGTTGTGGCCTGGACACCCGCTTCCAAAGGCTGGGAGCCGGGATTACCGCACATGCGGTGGTTTATGAACTGGACTTGCCCGAGGTAATAAAACTGAGAAGAAAACTTTTGCCCGAGTTGAAGAACAATTTCTACTTGAGCTCGTCCTTGTTTGACACTTGGTGGATGGAGACCTTGTGGAACAAACACCCCTTGGGCGATTTTTTGTTCATTGCCGAAGGCGTGCTCATGTACTTTGACAAAAACGAAGTAAAGCGCTTTATGGCTGAACTCGCCCGCCGGTTTTCCGACAGCGAGGCGGCCTTTGACGTGACCAGCACCTGGATGTGCAGGAACTGCCACCGCCACGAAACGGTCAAGTATTGCAATGCGAAATTCAAGCTCACGCTTGATGATGACCACGAGGTCGAAAAATGGGCTCCCAATCTGAAACTGAAGACGGTGCGCTATTACAATGATTTCCCGGAGTGGCGCAGGTGCGGCATTGTGCCCTACTGGTGCATGCGTCTGGTGCCCGCCTTTAAAAACGCCAACAGGCTTTTGCATTGCGAGATAGTCTGATTAAGCAAAGCCAATACCCTGGGAAATAACCAATTGATCTAAAAGAAATATCTTCTGAATGGAAGTTTACAATGTTTCACGCACAGTGCAAAAAATTCCGCCTGGCCATGGCGGCTTTGGCTCTGGCCTTTGTTTTGACGCCGGGCTTTTGCCAGGCACATTCCCTATTCATCCAGTCCAGCCGCTACGAGGTTTCAGAGGGCAAAAAATCACCTTTGTTTTTCTGCTACGGCCATCATATTCCGGTGGATGACGGCGTAAGGGCAAAGAAGCTGAAAGCCGTGAAGGTCCGAACCCCCTCCGGCGAGATCAAACAAATGGCCATCCGCAAAGAAACCTGCCTGCAATCCTATATGGTGGAGTATGAAACGCCCGGCACCTATGTGCTCAGCGCCGAAACCAACCCCGGATATTACACTATCTGGGTTGATAAAAAGGGCCGGAAGCGCCACAGCATAAAACCGATCAGCGCGGTGGCCCAGACGGCGCAGAACATAGTCACCAGCCTATATTCCAAGCAGTTCAGCAAAACCTATGTGGTGTGCAAGGAGCCATCCAGGAAATTTCCCGCCCGGGTGGGGCTGAAGCTTGAGCTGGTGCCCGTTAAAGACATAACCCAGCTCAAATCAGGCGAGACCCTGGAGCTGAAAATCTATTACGAGGGCAAGCCCTATGCAGGCGAGGGCTCATGGGATGCCACCTACAACGGGTTTTCAACCGAGTCCGAGGACTTTTTCTACACCAGGAGCAATATCAAGGGCAGTACGCTGAAGGTCTTCATACCCGAGCCGGGCCGCTGGTTCCTGCGCTATTTCATCAAAATCCCGGCCCAGGGCAAGGAAAAAGAACTCTATACTCACGAAAAGAACACCGCCACCATAGTGTTCCAGATACCCAATCCCCGCAAGCGGCCCAAATCCTCGGGACATTGAGACTGAAACGCTATGGATAAAATTGGCCCCGCACAAGCGTGATCTACGGTGCGGCGCTGGGGAATAGACCAGAGATTCCGTATCCGCATCCAAAAGCGGCACCGTATTGGTGTGTTTCATTAACTAACTCTTTTATTTAATAAAATTAGCATAGACCAAGGTTTTTTTATTTGCCTTTTGACCTGTTTCATGTATTTTATAGTTGGAATACTCAAACTTAATTGGCTAAGCCATATATTTGAAACGACTTTTAAACCTTTAAGGAGATAAATGATGTCTAAAGCCCTGATAGTCTTTGGTTCCACCACGGGAAACACCGAATCCACCGCTCATAAAATCGCCAAGGCGGTGGCCGAGCAGAATATTGAAGCTACGGTGAAGGATGTGAGCGGCGTTGAACTGAAAGATTTTTCAAATAGTTATGACGTGTTCTTTTTGGGCAGCTCAACCTGGGGCGATGATGAGGTTGAGCTGCAAGATGAATTTGCGGAGTTCTATGAGCATATGGTTGAACTGGACCTCTCCGGAAAAAAGGTGGCCGTGTTTGGCTGCGGTGACAGTTCGTACACCCATTTTTGCGGAGCGGTGGATGCCATAGAGGAAAAAGTCAAGGAACTGGGCGCAAACCTGGTAACCAGCGGCCTGAAAATCGATGGCGACCCGGATGATATGAATGACGAAATTATGGATTGGGCTACTGGCGTGGCCCGTGAGGTCTAGGCAAAACCGAATTGGCATCTAGGAAAGGAAGACCCATGGCGCATACCTGCAACGGCGGATGCTGGGCCAAGAAATTCATCAACCTGCACAAAAGCGGCATGGCGGATTGCCAAGCCGGAGACCTGGATTCAGCCGTAGTCAAGCTTCAAACGGTCTTAAGAGAAGTTAGGAAGATCGGGGTGGAGGGGTATCAGATCAAGGTGCTGAACAATCTTGGCATTGTCTTCGAGTCCATGGGCGATATGGAAGAAGCCAGACACCATTACCAGGCCGCGCTATGGATCGCCCGCAAAAAGCTGGGCTCCAAGGCAAAGCTGTTTCATGTGGTCGACAGCAATCTGGCCCGGGTTTCATAGCTTGGGGGATATGGGTGCGTTGGACCACACAATAAGCAGTGGCGGCCGGTTTCGGGCCGGCCGCCGCTCACAATATATCTATCTAAACTGATTTGGAAGAGGAGAATCACATGCCGCGCAATGAGAGGAGCAAGGAAGACGGCAAACTGGGCCGTGAACATCACAACTGTAAATGCAACGGAAAGTGCAAGAACTGCAATTGTTGCAACAGTGGGGATGACAAGTGCGTTCCCACAGGCCAGGAACCATGATGATTCAACAGGCATGGGGTTTTTTTGTCATAAAGATTTGGAAGTTCAAACTGAATTAGGTTCAATTAATAACAATTAAGGGCAGGATTATGCTGTCAAAACCATTGAACGAAGCTGGTGTTTTTAGTGAAACGGTACAAAGGGGCCACCGGCGCTGGGTGTACCGCGAGCATCTCAGCGTGCGGGAAAGACCGGGGTCGGCGGAAATATGCGCCAGCGTTATGAGCCCGGGCTTGGCGTTCCAGAACCAGGCCGCGCTCAGAGAGGTTTTGGCCCGATAACCCGGACAGTTGCCCGGTTACCCCAAACTTAAGCACGGGAGATATCTCCATGAAGCTGATGGAATCCACCATTAACCACCTGTACGGCAGCCTGATTGCTTCGGCTGTTTTCGGGGCTCTGCTGATTTTGTGCGGCCTCCTGTTTCCTCCCGCCGGTATGGCGTCAGAGACCTTCACCATGAAGGATACGGCAGGGCGCGAGATCAAGGTGCCGCTTAACCTGAAACGCATAGTCACCGCGCCCGTGGTGATGCCCAACCTGATCTTCGCGGTGGACGGCAGCGGAGACCGGCTGGTGGGCATGCACCCCATGAGTAAAAGCGCCTGGAAAAACTCCATTCTCAGGATAATGGCTCCGGGCATGGCCAAGGCCAGAACCGATTTCATCCGGGGCGGCTTCAAGATGAATATCGAAGAGGTGCTGAAGCTGAAGCCGGACCTTGTGTTCCAGGTTTCTTTTGAGCCGGGCGATATTGAGCAGCTCACCAAACTGGGCATTCCGGTGATCGCCACCCATGAAAAAATGAAATCCCTGGATGACTACCTGGTAAAGCACATCACCCTGGTGGGCCAGGTGCTCAAAAAAGAAAAGCGCGCCGAGGAGCTGATCGCTGATTTCAATGGGGCCAAGAATACCATCCAGGCCAAGGTCGCCTCCATCCCGGCGGGGGACCGGCCAAAGGGGCTCATCCTTTTCAATGTGGAGAAACTGCTGGCCACCGGTACGGGATCGTTCGCGAACTTCTGGCTGAACAGCACCGGTGCGGAAAACGTGGCCAAGGATCTCAAGACCAGCCCCCGCGGGGTGTCGGTGAATATGGAGCAGATTCTGGTCTGGAATCCCGAGGTGATCTACATCACCAACTTCTGCCCCACCCAGCCCGAAGACCTGTACCGGAACAAGGTGCCCGGCCAGGACTGGAGCGAGATTGCGGCGGTGAAAAACCGCCGGGTGTACAAGATTCCCTTGGGCGAATACCGCTGGTATCCCCCCAGCGGCGATTCCAGCCTGATGCTGAAATGGATGGCCCAAAAAAACCATCCAAAGCTGTTTGCCGACTATGACATTCGTGACGAGATCAAAAAGCATTTCAGGAAAATCTATAACTTTGCCATCACCGAGGCCCAGATCGACCGGGTTTTGAACCCGCTGGCAACCGGCGCCTGGACCGAGAAATAAGGATCATTCCCGAACAGCAACCAAAGGACAGACCGCTGATAAGGGCGGTCTGTCCACTTTAACCATGTCGGATATATAAGGAGATAATTGTGGAGCAGACCATAGCGGTTAAACACTTTCAAGGGCAGGTGGAGATCACCTACCAGGATTTGGCCAAATACCATGACAAGGATCATTGGGGAGGGGTGGCCCTGGCATTCAAAATCATGCAATGCGTATCCCGTGAACTGAACCCGGATCAGCCCCTGGACCGGAGTCTGATCCGAATCCGCACTGGGCTCAACCCTCCCGGGCTCATAGATTCCTTTGAGTTTCTGACCCGGGCGGTCACCCGCCAGCGCCTGATCGTAGACAGCACCCTGAACGGCAGCCCGGCCTCTGCTTTCGGCCACTTTTCTTTTCATATTTATTATGGGGACAAGGCTGTGAGCCTGAAGCTCAAAGACGGCATCTTGCCCGACGATTTTGCAGCCTTGGGCAAAAAGTGTGAGTCCGGCTATGGCAGCGATGAGGAACAGCAGCGCTGGAACGGGCTCAAGCACGGCTTGGG
Source organism: Desulfarculaceae bacterium (assembly GCA_963675675.1). GTDB lineage: Bacteria > Desulfobacterota > Desulfarculia > Desulfarculales > Desulfarculaceae > Dethiosulfatarculus. The sequence continues at coordinate 1,813,184 of OY776512.1, read as the reverse complement.
TGATGAGGTCATGAAGCTGGAGCCTGAAGACCTTTTCACCATCAAGGTTCATTACGGCCAGAGCGGGGAATAAGAGATTCCATTATGCGAACCCTGGCCCTTTCTCCCAAATCCGGTTTTATGCGGAATCAGTCTCCGGGCTTGTGGGGGCTCTTATGGCTGCTCCTGGCCCTTTCGGTTCTGCTCTCGCTCACCTGGGGGAGATATGGCGTTTCCCTCGGCAATGTGGGCGGCATCCTGGCCTCGAAACTGATACCCATGGAGCCGTATTGGGCTGCCATAGACCAGCGGGTGGTGGAGCTGATCCGCATCCCGCGGGCTCTACTGGCAGCCATATCCGGAGCCGGCCTCGCCGTGGGCGGGGCCGCGCTCCAGGGTATATTCCGCAATCCCCTGGTGGGGCCGCAGATGATCGGGGTGTCCTCGGGCGCCGGTTTCGGCGGGGCCTTGGCCATGCTGTTTTTCGACAGCCAGATCGGTACTATGGGCATGGCCTTTGCCTTTGGCCTGGGGGCCATGGTGCTGGTCTATGTGATGAGCCGCACCGGGGGGCGCTCGCCCATTTTGATGCTGGTGCTCTCCGGCGTGATAGCCAGCGCCTTTTTCACCGCGCTGACTTCGCTGATCAAATACATGGCCGACCCCTATGACAAGCTTCCCGCCATCGTGGTATGGCTCATGGGCAGCTTTGCCAGCGCCACCTATCAAAAGGTGCTGCTGTCCGCCATACCCATCACCCTGGCGGCGTCCTTTCTCTGCGCCATCCGCTTCCGCATAAACATAGTCAGCCTGGGCGAGGAAGAGGCCGAGGCCATGGGAATCCATGTGGACCGCATCCGCTGGATGACTCTGGTCGGGGTTACGGTCATCACGTCCGCCGTGGTCTCGGCGGCAGGCATCGTGGGCTGGGTGGGCCTGGTTATTCCCCATATCGCCCGCATGCTGGTCGGGCCGGACCACCGCATCCTGCTTCCAGCCTCCGCCTTGATCGGCGCCATATACACACTGCTCATAGACAACTTGGCCCGGGCGGCCACCACGGCGGAGATCCCCCTGGGCATCATAACCGCTATTATCGGCGCGCCGGTATTCGGCTATCTGCTCAAAAAAACCCAGGCCAAAGGATGGAAACATGATTAGGGTGAGCAAAGCGGGATTTGCCTATGACCGGGGCGGGTTCATATTCCGCAATCACAGTTTTTCCTTGGAGTCCGGCAAAACCCTGGCCATCCTGGGCCCCAACGGCAGGGGCAAAACCACGCTTTTGAAAACCACCATCGGCCTATTGCCCCTGTCGGAGGGAAATATACTGATAGACGGGCAGGTGGGTTATGTTCCCCAGTCAGCCTCCACCATGTTTCCCTATTCGGTTTTGGACATGGTGGTCATGGGCAGGGGCATGCATATCCCTTTGTTCTCATCGCCCAAGCAAAAGGATTACCGTGCAGCCATGGCCGCCTTGAACGAACTGGGCGTGGCTTCTTTTGCCGGGCGCAGCTTTCTGGAACTGAGCGGAGGCGAAAGGCAGCTGGTTTTGATCGCCCGCGCCCTGGCCTCTGAATGCCGCACCTTGATCTTGGACGAACCCGCCTCGGCCCTGGATTTCAAGAACCAGGGCATCATATTGGAGGCCCTGCAAAGGCTGAGCAGGCGGCATGGCCTGACCATCATATTCACAACCCACTACCCCCAGCATGCCGTGCATGTCGCCGACCGTGTGCTGCTGATGTACGCGGCGGAAGACTACCTGTATGGCGCTGCCGCCGAGGTGCTGAGCAATCACAACCTTAACCGGCTGTACGGCATGGATGTGCGCAATATCGCATTTCAGCACAAGGACCGGGAAGTCAAAACCATAGTTCCGGTTTTTATTTAGCCGTGGGGCTTGAGACATGACGGCCGGACCGCCGCCGGCGGGAACAGGGGGGTGGCAAGTCCGGCTTTTGTAATGAATCACCCCGCCGCAAGCGGCGGGGCGTGTATCCCTTTAAGGGGGCAGGGTGCCTGTTATTAAGCCTTGGCCTTTCGGGCCAGGTCCAGCCGCTGTATGCCGTGTATGGCGTTTATGTCCTTGCTCTGCACACTTTGGAATCCGGCGGCCAGCATGGCGTCCGCCACCTCGTTATCATAAAAATTCATGTCCGTACCGATCATGTCGTAGGGCGCAAAACCCGCCACCATCTGCCAGTATTCCGTCCCGTCTCCGCAAATTGAAGGATGGTGGCTGGCGAAAACTCCGCCCGGCTTGAGCGCCTTGTGTATTTTCTCAAACAGCGGAACCAGCCGCCCCTTGGCAAAGTTCAAGGTGGAGGAGGTCCAGACGAAATCATAGCCGCTGCCCAACTCCGGGTCGTTGATGTAGTCTCCGGCCCAGGTGGTGATCCGGTCTTGCAGGCCGAACTCGGCCACAATCTGGTCTGCCTCATTCACCACCGCCTTTTGATCGAATACCACGCCCTGCATGGTGGGATGGCTGGAAACAAACACCATGCAATAGGACCCAGGACCGCCGCCCAGATCCATCATATTGTTAAAAGAACCCCATTCCGGCATGGCCTGCAGGTAGGGCAATAGAAGCTGGGCTTGATGCAGTCCGCCGCCCACCATTGAACGGGCCGCCTTGCTCCATATTTCCTGGTCGTCGAGGTGTTGTTGCTCTTGTTTCTGGTCCAGGTATCCCGCGGGGCCGTTGAGCAGGATGTCTTCCAGGTTGTCCAGGATGTCATACATCATGCCCATCATACCCTCATAGCTGGGAAGGTGGGAAAGAGTGCCGCCGCTGGTCAGAAAGCGGGTGGCGCCGGGGTGGTTCACATACTTGTCTCCACGCTTTACCACCAGGCCCATGGAAAGCAGCATATCCAAAAAGGGCTTGACGCTGCCCGGATTGAAATGCATCTCCCCGGCAAGCTCCTGGGGGCTTTTGGGCTGGATGAGGTGATCAAAGACCTTGGTTTTGGCCGCAAGATGAAAAAAGGGAGCCTGCAGGGAACGGTAAACTATGTTCCACACCTTCTGGCAAAAATCATCATTCAGTTCCACATGTTCTATGGTTTTCATTTCAGTCTCCTTGGGGAAGTGACATGTTTATCAAAAAAATAGCCTGGGCCTTCCTGAGGCGGTCCCATGCATGCGGGGCTCATTTTACCGGGATTACCCCGCAATATCCGTTTAATGGTCTAATATCGCAGGACTTTCATTTTAAAAACGAACAGTATTCAGGTTTGGCAAATAATGATTAGCTTTCCAAAAGGCCGGTAAGGCCATAGTAGGAGTACAGGGTCATCTCATCGCAAAACACAAGCATGTCTTCAAGGGGTACATCATGAGCCAGGAATTCCAGCACGCTGTTCAGATATGACGAACTTAAATTGTGAATGAAAAAGCTGGAAACCATATTTTGCATTTTATCCGGAAAATTATCTTTTAAATAATCCACATAGCGGTTCCACATATCCTGATATTCCTGAATAACATACTCAGAGAAGCTCTCCACGCTGGACCCTTGGCTTTTGAGGAAGATTAGGATTAGCTCCTCGCGATGGGCGTATAAATACTTGATCACGGCTGCGTGGCGTTCACGTTCAGTCTCCAGGCTGTACATATACTCGCCCTGGGGCAGGCTGAAGCTTTTGGCTGTCTGGAGCGCCTGGGTGATTTCATTCATACGCAGGCTCAGCAGGGTGCTGAACAGGTCGTCCTTGTTTTCAAAATAGTTGTAAAGGTTACTCAGTGAGCAGCCAGCCCGTTTGGCGATGGCGCGTAAATTAGCACCCCGGAAGCCGTGGGCCAGAAACTCCTGGCCGGCTGCATCCAATATTGCCGCTCTTACTTGGACCTTTTTAACTTGCATCTTCCCCTGCACTGGTGGCAAATGATTTCGGGTTAATTTACAATAATTGTTTTAGCTGTCAATTAAAAAGTTTTGTATATCAAATAAAAATCTCAATCATAATGCTTTTCAGTTTGCCTCGGCCGGATACCGTTCAGCGGCTTTGGATAAATATGCTTATTATTTTAGGTGGTACCAGCCAATAGTCTTGACGGATTATAAAATTTGAGTATTCTAACTAAATTGTATCTATGCAATATAGTATCAGCAGCATGCCTTGAGGCATATTAGGAATACCATGAAAAAAATTAATAATATCGATGTGTTGCATTCCATGCCCGGCAGGGTCCGCATGCGGGTGCCTGGCCTCGGGAACCGTCGCTACCTGGCAGAGGAACTCCAAAATGGTCTGCAACGCCTGGAAGGGGTGTTGTGGGTAAAACCGAATCCTGCCTGTTCCAGCCTGGCCGTGGGTTACGTGCCGGGCTATGTGAGCCAGCCCGCTATTCTGGCCAAAATAAAAAAACAGATTGAAAGGCAAAAAGTTACACCGATCAAACCTCCGGCATCCACCAGCCGCCCCGCCACTGGCTGCACATCCTGCGGAGGCGACCCAGTCAAGCAGGCCGGGATACGTTTCGCGGGTCTGACCGCAGTGACGGCGGGCACATTCATCCGCGGCACCATTTTTAAGGCCGCCATAGCCCAGACCCTGTTCAGTCCCTTGGGCATATTCACCGCTCTTGCCACCTGGCCTCTAGTCAAAAAAGCGGTTGGGCATTTACGCCAAAAACGCTTCAGCCTGGACGGATTCTTGGCCGGCAGCATCATAACCGCCGTGGCCATGGGAGAAGCGCTAACTGCCTTGGAAATACTCTGGATAGACAGCGGCGCGGAGTTTCTCAATACCTGGATCAGGCAGCGCTCCCGCAAGGCTATTTCGGATATCCTGCAAATCAGCAGCAAGAATACCTTTATCAGCATCAACGGCATGGAGGTTGAGGTGCCGGTGGAAGAGGTGCAGCCGGGCGATCTGGTTGTGCTGCACACCGGTGAAAAGGTTTCCGTGGACGGTGTGGTGGAAAGCGGCCAGGTCCTTTTGGACGAATCCCCCATCAACGGACGCTCCGAACTGGCCCTGCGCGAAAAGGGCGACAAGATTTTGGCCGGAACCCTGGTGAGGGAAGGCGAGATATTTGTGCGCGCCCAAAAGGTGGGAGACCAGACCTATCTTTCCCGCGTGGTGCATATGGTTGAAGACGCCATGGAGAATCAAGCCCCGGTCCAGGGGGTGGCGGACAAGCTGGCCCTGCGCCTGCTCAAGTTGGGTGGCCTTCTCACCCTGGGGACTTTGGTGGTAACCGGCAGCTTCTGGCGGGCCTTTACGGTGCTTTTGGTCATGGCCTGCCCATGCGCAACCGTGCTTTCCGCCTCCGCGCCCATCAGCGCGGCCATCAATGCCGCCGCCCGGCGCAAGATCCTGGTCAAGGGCGGGCGCTATCTGGAAGAGATGGGCCAGACGGATGTGGTCTGTTTTGATAAGACCGGCACCCTCACCATCAGCGAGCCGGTGTTGGCCCGCATCGTGAACCTTTCCAGCTATACCAACCAGGAGCTGATGCAACTGGCCTATACCGCGGAGATGCACAACTTCCATCCGTTGGCCCTGGCGGTGAAGCATAAAGCCACGGAAATGGGCCTGGAGCCGGGAAGTCATGTGGTTTGCCAGTACCAGCTGGGTGAGGGGGTATCGGCCCGCCTCAATGGAAAAAGCATTCACGTGGGCAACCGCAGATACATGCGCCGCCACGAAGTGCCCCTGGCCAAAGACGAAAGCATTGCCGCCGGGGTAGAGTCGCAGGGTCTCACTGTGGCCTTTGTGGCGCTGGATGCTGAGCTTGTGGGCATTCTTTGTTTTGCAAACCAAATCAGGCCCGAAGCCGAATCCATCATCAGGCAGCTGGTCAAAGACGGCATCAACAAAAAGGTGATGATAACCGGCGAGGAAGCCTGCACCGCCCGCCCGGTGGGAGCCGGCTTGGGCATGGATGAATGCCATTATTCGGTAATGCCGGAGGAAAAGGCCGAAATCGTCAACAGCCTGAAAGTCCCCGGGCACAAGGTGCTCATGATAGGCGACGGCATAAACGACGCCCTGGCTCTGGCCGAAGCCGACATAGGCATAGCCATGGGGGCTGGGGGCTCGGAAGTGGCTATAGAGGCGGCGGACATAGCCCTGGTGACCGACGACCTTGAGGGGGTTCACTACCTGCGCAGCCTCAGCCGCCACACCCTGGCGGTGATCCACCAGAACTTCTGGATCGCCACCGGTTCCAATCTTTTGGGATTGGTTCTGGGCGTTGCGGGGATGCTTTCTCCGGTGGCGGCCGGCCTGATTCATATTTTTCATACTGTGGGAATCCTGGCCAATTCATCCAGGGTTCTTTACCACAAAGCGCCCGCAATCAGTCAAGAAAATCTCCATTTTTCTTATGATTTAATCATACAGGAAACCGACCATGCGATGCGTCTTGAAACCCTACCCAAAAAAGAACTTGCAATATAGATAAGTCTGGGGTGTAATGTATATAACTATTTGAAATCAAAGAATAGTTTGACTTATAAAATTGGAAAATAAAATGATTTTGTTCGTTTTTGAGCCGTGAATCTTAGGGACGAAAATACGCATAATGGAAGCTGCAACTTTGCTCAGATTGAGAGAATATCTCTCGATCGCACATCATATTCCGGGTCGAATCCGCCTGAAGTTAAGCCCCGGACTGCTTACGAATCCCGAGGCACTCAAACTGGCCCGGATGGTGAATTTCAACACCTGGGGCAATGGCTCCAGCGCAATTTTCAACACAAGGCTGAACATGGGGGCAGGCTCGCTGATTATCGACTATGACGCCGGCCAGGTATCCCCGGATCTCATTACAGAGTTGTTTGGCAGCCCGGATGCCAACCGGGTCAAGCAACTGGTGCAACAGCTGGCCGGACTGCTCGGCCTGAGAGTCTAGTATTGAACACAGGAGGCTTAAGGATGTCGGAACAACAAATGATGGACAATCCGGCCGGACCCGAGCCAGGGCCTCAGGCTGGAGAAGCGGTCCAGGTTCAGGCTCAGGGCGCCCCGCCGGTGGGGTCTGTTGCCCAGGACTGCGGCCATGACCAAGGCGGTCCCCAGGCGCAGCCCGCCCAGGCAGAACCAGGGGCTTGCGCATGCGATGCCCAAACGGGCCAGCCCATGTCGGGCTATGGCGAACCCCTGATGGGCCAGGAGTCCTGCAACTGCGGCGGTGCCCAAATGGGCGCACCCATGGGACAGCCGATGGGCCAGCCCATGGCGGGCTATGGCGAGCCCCAGATGGGCCAGGAGTCCTGCAACTGCGGCGATGCCCAAATGGGCGCACCCAGCGAAGGGTACGGCGGACCCCGGATGGGCCAGCCGGGCAATACCTACGGCGGCCCCATGATGGGACAGCGCGCTCCCATGGGCGGATTCCCCGGATACATGCCCGGCAATGCAGGCGGACCCCAGATGGGACAACCTCCTTATCCCGGCCCCATGGGAGGCCCGGCCGTCGGGCCCGAGGGGCAGCCGCATCACTGCAGCCATCATATGCCATATCCCGGTCCCTTTGCCGGCCCGTTCCCCGGTCCCATGCCTGGTCCATTCCCCGGCGCAGCGCCGGGAGCAATGCCTGGCATGCCCCCCGGATTTATGCCCGGTGCGGCCTATGGAGCGCATCCGGGATTTGGCCCGGCAAACTCACCCATGGCCCAGGCGGCCCAGAGTGAAGCCCAGCTTGGGAAAATGATGAACATGTTCAGCGATATAGTGAACGGCAAAACAGATATGTCCCAAGTAGCCGGTTTTTTGGGCGGCATGGATGGCAGTTTCTGGAAAGGGGCCGTTCTGGGCGCCGCCCTGGCCCTCATGGTTTCCAGCCCTATGGTAAGCGATACAATCACTGGTTTGTTCTCCGGCCTGACGGGCGGAGGCGCGAAATCCGAAACAAGCGCCCCTGATGCGGGCGAGGAGGCATAACAATGACCAATCATAGTCCCAATTATTCCCAGGCCGGAATGCAGAGCGGCATCCACACCGGTGTCAAAAGCAGCGCATCGCCTGTGGGCGGCATGGTTGCCTACTCCGCCTTGCGGTTTGGCGGCATGGGCGCCATCGTCGGCGGCGCGGCCGCTGCGGCCCAGGTTATTCCCCAGGTGAAAAATAACCGGATGACCACAGGCCAGGCCGCATACATGGTGGCCAAAGAAGCCGCCGGCACCGGCGTGGCCACTGCCGCCGGAGCCGTTGTGGCCGGGGCCGTGGGTATGGGGGGGCTAGTGGGCCTGCTGGCTATGTTCAGCGTGGCCACCGGCGTTAAGTACATGTGGAACTCAGTGGTTGAGGGTGCGCCCCAAATCCGCGCGGCCGGGGGACCGGCTGAAAAGGCGGGTGAACCGGGCGCCAAGCCCGCAGACGCCAAGCCCAAAAGAACCAGCAAGAAGTAACACATGGGGCGTTATATGCGCCCCGGCTTCAAATAAGAGGTGCATAACATCATGAGCTATGATGACTACCGTTATATGCAGTATCCCCAGGGAACCATGCAAGGCGATCCCAATGTCCAACAGTACTATGCCCAGTACTACGGCTATCCCCAGATGCAGCAGCCCTGGACCACCGGCTGGTTTGATTTCAAGAATCCTTCATACCTCAAGGGTCTTGTGATCGCTGCCGGGGTGACCCTGCTGATCACCAATCCCAAGGTGCAAAAAGGCCTGCTCACCGGCATGGCCAAGGCCTGGTCCGGCCTGCAATACGGCATGGAAGAGGTGAAGGAACAGATCAACGATATCAAGGCTGAAATGCAGTTCAACAGGGAGCAAAAGGCTGCCGGGGACGGCGAAGATGCCTGATAAACGGGCCAGCCTGGCCGTTGTGAACCAGGGAACGACGCCGCAGAGCAGGGCGGCGGAGCTCAAGCGGCGGCGTTCCCTGGCCAAAACCGGCATGACAGCTTCGCTGGGGGTGCTGGCGGCCACCGGCATAATGGAGGGTCTGGGCAACCGCAGATCAGCGGTGAAAACCCTGCATTTGGTCTCCGGTTTTGCCCTGATCGGTTTTTCGCTGTGGCACTACTCGCTTTATAGTCAGCCGGGCCGGAGCGCGTAGTTGGCCGCAGCTCAAAGCATACCTGCCAGGGTCCGTATTTTGCACGAGATCCCGGGTCGCATGCGTTTGCGCTATCCCTGGGCGGCGGACCCCTCTTTGGATCAGGAATACTTGCGGGCGATTGTGCTGGCGATTCCAGGGATCAAAGAGGTTGAGGTAAACCCCAAGGCGGCCAGTATTGTACTTAGATATGACGGCAAGGCGGAAACCAAAACCCAGTGTTTGGAAACCCTCAAGTTTCTGCCCAGGGAAGCTTTTTTATCAGAGCTTAACGAGCAGAACGGGATTGACAAAACCAACCTGACCGTCATGGGGGGGCTTACCCTGCTTTCCCCGCTTCTGCCCAAGCCCATAAGCTCCATACTGAGCTGGCTTGCCGGATTGCCCACCATCCTTACAGGGGTGGAAACCCTGATCAACCGGGGCCTGAAAGTGGAAGTCCTGGACGCCAGCGCGGTAGGCATCAGCCTGTTGCGCAGTGACTATTTCACCTCCAACGCCATCGTAACCCTGTTGGCCTTGGGCCAATACCTGGAGCAGGTCAGCGACTACAAATCCACCGAACTGCTCAAAAGCCTGTTACGTCCCGAAGCCGATACGGTTTGGATAGAAAGGGACGGGGTGGAAGTTGCGGTTCCGGCTGATCAGCTGGAGATCGGCAACTTGGTCATCTGCGGCGCGGGCGAGATGATACCGGTGGACGGAGAAGTGCAAAAGGGCGAGGCCTCCATCAACAAAAGCTCCGTTACCGGCGAGTCCATCCCGGACAGCGTACAGCCCGGGGACGGGGTCACCTCCGGATCTGTGGTGGAGGAAGGCTGCATCACGGTCAAGGCCTTGAACGTGGGCAGCGCAACCACCATGGCCCGCATGTACCGTTTTTTGGAGCGCTCCCTGCGGGGCAAATCCGAGCCCGAACTGCGCATGGCCCGGCTGGCTGACAAGCTGGTGCCGGTGAGCCTCGGCATCGCGGCGGCGGAGCTGCTTATGTCCAGGAGCATCCAAAGGGCCGCTTCGGTGCTCACGGTAGATTACTCCTGCGCCCTCAAGCTGGTCAGTCCGGTGGTGGTCAAAACCTGCATGTACACTGCGGGCCATGAAGGGGTGATCATCAAGGGGGCCCAGGCTCTGGAAGCCTTTGCCCAGGCCGACACCTTTGTATTCGACAAGACCGGCACCTTGACCACCGGCGCCTTGGAGGTGGACGAGGTCACCCCCATGGATGAGATGAGCGCCGACGAGCTGTTGGCCCTGGCGGCCAGCGCCGAGGAGCATTACAGCCATCCGGTGGGCAAGGCGGTGGTAAGCGCCGCAAAGAAGAGGGGGCTTGCGCTGCCCTCTTTGAGCCAGGTGGACTTTGTGGTGGCGCACGGGGTTTCCGCATTTGTCGAGGGCGAAAGGGTGCTGGTGGGCAGTTACCACTTTGTGTCCGAGGACGAAGGGGTTGACTGCTCCGCGGTGGAGAAAGCGGCCCGCAAGCTCCGGGACACGGGTAAATCAATCTTGTATGTGGCCCATGAAAAGCACCTGGAAGGCATCATCACCCTGAAGGACCAGATCCGCCCGGAGGCTCCCCAGGTGCTGGAAGGCCTGAAGGACCTGGGGGCAAAACAGCTTGTGGTGCTTACCGGAGACCATCGGGATTCAGCCCGCAAGCTGGCGTCCGATTTGGATGCGGTGGACCAGATACACTGGGAACTGAAACCGGAAGATAAATCACGCATTGTCAGCGAATTGCAGGCCCAAGGCGCCAAGATCGCCTTTGTGGGCGACGGAGTGAATGACGCCCCGGCTCTGGTCACCTCCGAGGTGGGCGTGTGCATGTACGGCGGATCTGATCTGGCCCGGGAATCCGCCAAGGTGGTTTTGCTCAATGATGAGCTGAATGGTCTTTTGGCAGCCAGGGCCATTGCCCAAAAAAGCCAGAAAATCCTGCAAAACAGCTTTAATGCAACCATTGGGCTGAACAGCGCGGTTCTGGGCATGGCCGGTCTGGGCATGATGTCAGCCCTGACTTCGGCTATTTTGCACAATTCAAGCACCATAGGCATACTGGGATACGCCGCCAACGCCAGCATGAACAAGCCCCAGCCGCCGCTTCCGGAAATTGACTAAGCAGGTCCGCCCCGATGTGGAAGGACCAAGGCCGGTTTAGAAAGATGTTGCCATGATTGTTTCTTTGTATGAAGCTCCTGCCGGCCGGACCCTGACGGTGGTAACCGTGCGCGATGCGGGGCTGGCGCGTGAGCTGGAAAAAATAGGCATCAAGTATGGCGCAAAGTTCACCAGACTGGAAAACGATGTCTCTGTGGTGCAGCCGGTGCGGCTGCGGGGGCCCTTGGGGGAGGTTATCCTGAGCGGCAACATGGCCTCGGGCCTGGTGGTGCATCTGGACGACGGGCGCATTGTTCCCCTGCTAGAGATGGAGCATGGCGATAAGGGCCACCTGGAAGGGGTGACGGTGTCGCCGGATTCAGCCATGGCCGAGTCTTTCGCCACTTTGGGGCTGAGGGAAGACGACACGGTGGAGCTGGTGCGCAGGCTGCCGCCCATGGAATATGCGGCCCTGGTGGACCGCAGCAAGAGGGTGGTTTTGCCTGGCGGAATGGCGGCCAAGGTTTGGGGAGAAAGCCAAGGCCGTAAGCTGCAATTCGCCATGGCCAGCGCCGGCAAGGACTTCAAGATGGAAAAGGCCCTGGGGGGAAAGGGGGCGCAGGACCGCATTCATGCCATGGGCCTGGCTCCGGGAGTGACCCTGGTTTTGGAATCGGTCAAACCCGCCCAAACCGTGCGGCTGACCACTAAAGATCCCATTGCCGTGGCGACTCCGGAAAACCTCCGTTTTTGGCTGCCGCCCCAGGCCGCCGGTCTTTTGATGGTGGAACTGCCGGATGATTGAAACCTGCCGGGCTGTAACTTGCTTACGAATTTTGGAATACGTCCGGGGATGGTAAAAAAAAAAGTCCACAAGGAAAACCTTTATTGTTTCCTGAAAATCCCAACATGTTCTTGCTCTTTCCCTATTAACAAGCCGAATCAAAACAAGTTGTAGATTAAAAATTCATATCCAATGTTCGGGTTTCCTTACCGGGCCGGGGGCTTGGAAGAAGCGCCGCCGGGTGGTGCGCTGGGTGGAATGGCATAACGGTGAGCGGTTTCCAAAGGTGAGCCTCATAGTCACCAACTCCACACTTGAGGCCAGGCAAGTGGTACAGGCTTACATTGGCCGGGACAATGTTGAAAACCGCATCAAGGAAGCCAGGAACCCCCTGCGCCGGGACAAGATCGGTTGCCATCGGATCGAGGCCAATCAGGCCCGGCTCTAGATGGGGGCGGCGGGGTGCGGCTGGGGGCGGCGGCCTGCCACCTGCCGCACATGATCCGTGATTTTCATATGCAAGGGGAGGGTGTGAAGCGCTCCATGGAGCCAGTGTTCTCATATTGGAGCTTCAGGGGGCAAAAATAAGGAAACACGTGGTCTGCGGCATGATCTGGAATATTTTTGCTGCGTAATAAGGCCAAAGCATTTATGATAAATGAAAAAAGGCAGAAGGATGTTAATCCATATTAAAACTATTTTGCTACTTTATATATATTCGCATTAAATTACATACCTTTTATATGGTTATCATTAGTTGTTAATTTATTTGTATTAACTGTGCCTGTCAGCTTGCACATTATCATAATATAATATTTAACATACTTTTCTACAAGGGGTAAGTGATGAAGGCAAAAGCCATTTTATTGAAGAAAATGGACAATGTTGCAACTGCTCTTATTGATATAGAGCCTGATGACAACATACCGGTAAAAGTCGATGATTCGATCATTAATGTAAGTATAAAAAGTCAAATACCATTTGGACATAAATTCGCGGTAACTGATATTAGCGCTGGCGATGATATTATTAAATATGGTGAAGTTATCGGCCGTGCCACCAAGGATATTGTAAAAGGCTCTCATGCACATGTGAGTAACATTGAAAGTTTACGCGGCAGGGGAGATAAGGAGATTTAGCTAATGGAATTTATGGGATATAAGCGGCCCAATGGCAAGGTCGGAACACGCAACTATATTGGAGTGTTGTCATCAGTGGTTTGCGCTAATGAAGTGGCTAACACCATAGCTGATAACGTTCAAGGCGCGGTTGCCTTTACACACTCACAAGGCTGCTGTCAAACGCCGGTGGATATAGATATTGTAAATAAAACCTTGGTAGGGCTTGGTTCAAATCCAAACTTGGCATCAGTGCTTATTGTCAGCCTTGGCTGTGAGAGCGCCGATGTGGACTGGATTGCTGAACAAATACGTGAATCCGGCAAACAGGTTGAAGTGGTTTCCATTCACGAAATAGGCGGCCAGACGAATACAGTCGCAAAGGGCACTACCATACTGCAAAAACTTGCTTTGGAAGCTTCCACCCTCGAACGTGTGCCGTGCCCGGTGAGTGACTTGGTATTGGGTCTGAAATGCGGCAGCTCTGATACCACGCAAGGTTTAAGCGCCAACCCCGCCTTGGGATATACATCCGATATGCTTGTGGAGAACGGAGGCACTTCTATTCTCGGCGAGGTCACCGAATTCATAGGCGCTGAGCATCTTTTGGTTCGTCACGCAAAAAACCAGCAGATTGGCGCCCAGATCTTGGATTTGGTTAAACGGATGGAGAACCGCGCCAAATCGGTGGGTTGCGATATGAGAGGCGGACAGCCCACCGGCGGAAACATAAAGGGCGGACTGACGACTATTGAAGAAAAATCACTGGGGGCAATCGCCAAAGGCGGTAATGCAACCATTAATGCCGTTTATGAGTATGGCCAGTCTCCCGAGGTAAAAGGTCTGGTGGTTATGGATTCTCCTGGCCGGGAACCGGAGATCTTGACCGGTTTAGCTTCAGCCGGAGCCAATATCATCGCTTTTACCACCGGCAGGGGGGCTCCCCAGGGTTTTCCGTTTGTTCCGGTCGTGAAGATTACCGGAAACCCGAAAACCTGGGAATCTCTCAATGATCATCTTGATTTGGAAGTTTCTTCCATCATGGATGGAACCGGGTCCATACCTGAGGAGGGGAAAAGGATTTTCCAGGAAATCATAAACGTTGCCTCCGGGAAATTAACCAGGGCCGAGATTTCTGGCTATACTAAAGCCATGAATATTTATGTGGTTGGTCCTGTTATATAATTTGTAATCCCCCGTGGCTTGCCACCGGGACCAAACAGCCCAAAACCGCTATATGCGAATGCGTGGCGACACGGTCCGTAGGGTTGTGTCATAAATTACGAAACGCCCGGTGGCTTGCCGCGGGGCGTTTCGTAATTTCAGCGCCTTGCGAGTTTATACTTGGTTCAATAATCCATGCCAAAACAACATGGGATTAATTTTTCCTGGGCAGACAACTTAATAAATTAGTCAAATATAGTGTGTTCATAATAAGTTAACACAGTTTAAAAATAACGCATTATCCCATTTCCGGAGTTCCGGTCCAATTAAGGGCAAAGACCGCATAGTCCAGGGAGGTTTCCAATACATCTTTTATTTCAGCGTGTTCGCCCTTGGAATGGGTCAGGCCGAAGCTCTTGCCTCCGTATATGATGGAGGGCATGCCGCCCTGGTTGTAATAATAGCGGGCGTCGCAAGTCGCCATCATGCCGGACACCTCCGGCTGGGGGCGTTCCAGTTGCCGCAGGGTGTCTTTCAGCGCATTGGTGAAAGGATGCTCCAGGGGCATTTGAAAAGGCTCGTTTTTCAGGCCGTCGAAGATCAAACGGCAGTTGTCCTTCAGCCAGGGATCATTTAGCCCATCCACAACCTCGGCCAGCTCCCGCTGCACTTGCTCCATCTTGCGGCTGGGCAAAAATCCGATTCCGCCCTCCATGGTTACAAGATCCGGCACTGTGGAGAAAAAGTCGCCCCCGTTAATCAGGCCCACATTCACCTGGCCGGGGAATTCGAATTTATCGAATAAAGGGTAGCCTTTGCCTTCTGCAATCAGCCGGTCCTCGTATTCCACCAGCGCGGTGATTATGCTGGCCGCTTTTTCGATGGCGCTCACCCCCTCGCGCTTGCGTCCCAAGTGCGCCTGTTTGCCGGTTATCTCCATGCGGAACTGCAGACATCCCCGGTTGGCAATGTAAATATTGTGATCCGTGGGTTCCAGCACCAGCACGCCGTCTGCCATGAAACCCCCGCGCACAAAGGCCAGGGCGCCGGCCATGCCCACCTCCTCCTCATTGGTGAGATGGACTTCAATGCGTCCTTTTGGTGTAATGCCAAGCTGTTGCATGGCCTGTAAAGCCAAGAAAGCCGAAACTACGGATGCTTTGTCGTCAACTGCACCCCGCCCATAGAGCATGCCGTTTTCCAGCCTGGGCTCAAAGGCTTCGGCCCAATCCCCCGGCCCCACAACATCCAGATGAGCGCATAAAATCAGGCTTTTTCCTTTGCCCGCATCCGGGCTGACATAGCGGGTCTGTAACCTGCCGTCATAGGGAACCTTGATTCCGGAGGCATGGTCGGGATCGGAACGCAAATCCTCTTTCATTGGTATTAGCTCACAATGCCCCTGCAACTGGCCGAATATTTCCGCCGCCCGCTGCTGCACAGGATTTTCTTCTCCCGAAATACTGGGGATGCTCACCAAATCTGCCAGCATTTCAGCCGCTTGATCCGTGTAATGCATAATTTCATTTTTTAACTCTGCAATGGTTGTTGACTCCAACATATCATCCCTTTCTCATTTCCAGAGCGCCGGTCCATATTTGGGCGCTTAACGGGTTTTTTTCCCGGAAGAGGGAAGCCGTTATATTTAAGTAATTGTTGATAACACTTTTCTTTACCAGTTTATCATCTCACAGATTTTTGAAACTGGTATAATTATTTTATTTTGGTATTTTGTAACATGCTTAATTCTGGAGCTGCACATGGTTAATCAAAATCCGAGCCGTAAAGCGCCCTTTGTAACCTCAAAAGGCATGTCTCCCCGTGAGCGAATCCTGGCTGCTTTGAGGCGGCAAAGTCCCGATAAAATCCCTGGCTGTTCCCGTTTCACCCCTTTTATGATGAGAACCTTTGATCAGAAAAACGATGCCGGCATTCCTCCGGAATTAATGACTGATCAATGCTTGGGGTCTGGTTTCTTACATGTGGTGCGGCCTCCTTATCTTACTCCCGATGAATTCTTCGGGTGGGAATTAAGGCATCTCGCCTTCAAGTCCCCGGATCAAAAAAACGATTTTTCCTCCTATCACCCGGAGGCTCCTTCCAACATGGCTGTCAGTGAGTGGGGCGTGGGCTACGCGGCCGGTGATCTGCACCACTACACCCGGCGCTATTTCCCCCTCACCGGCGTTAACACCCTGCAGGAATTGAAAACATTTCCCTTTCCCACCAACATAATGGACCCCGAAAACCACGCCCACCTGGATGAGCAGGTCGCCGCCCTGCACGAGGATGGTCTGGCCGCCGCCGGTTTTTTGCAGCAAACCCTGTTTGAACTGGCCTGGGAGATGCGGGGCATGGACCACTTGATGATGGACTTCATGGCAAACCGCGCCATGGCCGAATACCTGCTTGACCGGATTACCGAGGTGCGCTGCGCCCAGGCGGCCAGATATGCAGAGGCCGGGGTGGATATCATCCGGCTGGGGGACGATCTGGGCAGCCAGCAGAATCTGCTCATGAGCCGCGACATGTGTAAAGACCTGATTCTCTCCCGGATCAAGCTGATCATAGATGCGGCCAAAAAGGTGAAGCCAGATGTGCTGATTTTTTTCCACAGCGATGGGGCGATCGGGCCTGTGGTGGGTGATTTGATCGACATCGGAGTGGACATCCTCAATCCGGTTCAGCCTGAATGCATTGATCTAAGCTGGCTGAAAAAGGAATATGGAAAAGATATGTCTTTTTGGGGAGGCATCGGAATCCAGACTGTCATGCCATTTGGCAGCCCGCAAGAAGTCCAGCAGGCGGTCAGGCAGACCATGGAAACACTCGGGGATGGAGGCGGGCTGCTCATTGCTCCCAGTCATTGCCTGCAGCCGGACGTGCCCTGGGAAAATGTGGTTTCATTCTTCCAAACCGTATGGGAGCACGGCTGGTATTAAAGGTCTTTCACCCCGGCCTTTATAAGGCTGGGGCTTGATTTGCAGGGCGCCGTCAAAAACGCTGTTTGGGCCCAAATGCCGGGATGGATGTGTTTTCAAAAAGCTCATGCATCGCTGTATGTACTGCGCTTTTTGAAACGCATCAGCCCTGCGCTTGAACTGGAATATTGTTTTTCCGCACCCTGCTTTGGGACGCTGCTCCCGGGGCGTCTATTCCTTCACCGCGCCCACAGTCAGCCCCTTCACGATATATTTCTGGGCGATCATGAAGAAGACTATTCCCGGCAGGCTGGCCAGCATGGCTGCGGCGGAAATCGTATTCCAGTACGTTAGTTCATCGCCTACAAAATAATACACCCCCACCGTAATGGGCTTGTTTGCATCGGAGTTCAGGAACAGGTAGGGCGACAAAAACTCCTGCCAGGTCCACAAAAAGGTGATGATGGCCACAGCCGCGATTCCCGGGGCCACCCCGGGCAGAACGATGCGGAACAAAACCCCCAGCCTGGTGCAGCCGTCTATCAAACCGGCCTCCATCAGGTGGGATGGGAAGGTGTCAAAGAAAGCCTTCAGAATCCAGGCCGCCAGGGGAAATGCCAGATACACCGCGAAGATGATCACGCTCAGACGGGTGTCGATTAAGCCCAAATAGCGGAATATCATGTAAAAAGGCAAAAGCAGCGCAAGCGGAGGCAGTATGCGGGTGACCAGGAATGAAACCAGGATGAAATTTGATCCCCGGTAGGGATACTTGCTCAGACCGTAAGCCGAAAAAACCCCGGCCCCCAACACACACGCCACCGTGGCCAGCGCATAAATTATGGAGTTCATGATGTACATGGGGACCGGTGTGTTGGTCAGTACATCCTTGTAAGCCTGCAGGGTCAGGTTCTGGGGCCAATAGGTCGGCGGGGTGGCAAAGGCTTCTTTCAAGGTTTTCAAGGAGGTGATGGTGGTCCACAGTATGGGCAGCAGCATCAGGAGAATTATCACGCTGGCAACCACGTATGGCGTTGCCTTGTGATCTATAATATCGGCCGCTTTGCTTCTTAGGCTCATCCGATCACCTCTTATCGCTTTTCAGAACCTGGTAGATGTATAAAGCGCCTATGATCAGCATTATGAAGATCAATATGACGCTTATGGCTCCCGCGTGACCGAAATTGAAAAATTTGTATATGTTATCGATTATATAGAACCCAAAGGTGTAGGTGCCTTTGTGGGGGCCTCCGAAAGTCATGGAGAAAATGGTGTCAATGGTTCTGAACGAGAAGATGGTGGTTATCAATGTGGCGGTAAGGATGGCCTTTTTATTGAGCGCCAGTGAGATGTGCCAGAATATCTGGAAGGTGTCCGCGCCATCCACCCGGGCGGACTCGTAAAGGTTCGGGCTAATTGACTCCAGACCGGCCAGGATGATGATTGTCATGAAGGGGATTCTGGTCCAGGCGTCGGCCAGGATGACCCCCAACATGGCCATATCGGCATTGCCGAAAATATCCAAGGGCTCCGATATGAGTCCCAAGTTAATCAACACATCCGAAATAATGCCATAAGAGGGATTGAACATCTGGGCCCAGATAAATCCGGAAACCACCATGGGAACCGCCCAGGGGAACATTGCCATGGACCGGAAAGCTGCGCCCAGCTTGGTTATGCGGCTTAAGGAATGTGACAATATCAGGCTGATGGTGAGAGAGAGCAGAGTGACTCCGCCGGAGAATATCAGGGTGTTTTTCAGGCTCAGCCAGAATATGCGGTGGTCAAGGATCTTGATATAGTTTTTGAGACCCACCGGAATTATGGGATGTATGTTATCGAAGCGTAAAAAGCTGACCGCCACCAAAAGCCCCAGCGGGATTACCACCCACATGGCCAAAACTGCAGCCCCGGGCAGGGAAAGCAGCATTCCGAATTTTTTATCACTAAGATTCATCCCGGATTTCCAGTCTTAGGTGCAGGTGTAAAAGTTCCTCCAGCCGGAGCCGGGCCCCGGCCGGAGGTTATACCGATTAGTAATTCTGGAATTCGTCTATTTCTTCTTGCGCCTTTTCAAGGGCCTTCATGGGGTCCATCTTTCCGGCGGCAGCCTGGCCGTAGTACTCAAGCAGAATGTCGATGGCCTTCTCGCCGCCGGGAGGGAAAACTTCCAGTATTGCGTTCTGGTTCACCTTCTTGCGGACGTCCACATACTGGACTTTGGACATGACGTTTTTGTCGTCAAAGACCGTGGGCAGGAAGGGTGAGTTGCCCTCAATCAACAGCTCATTGACGCCGCCCTGTTTGCTCATGCGGACCTCGCCCAGGATCATGGCCGCGGCCTTGGCATTGTCCGGAGCTTGTTTGTTGATCACAAAGGCCGAGAAGTTCACCGGAGCGGAGCCTATGTATTTGTCCGGAGATTCTTTGGACCATTTGCATCCGGGAAGAGCGATCCAGTCGCCGGGCGCCTTAACCGGCTTGCCGGCTACATCCTTGAATACGCCGGGTGATTTCTCAGGACTCGAGAAGCGCACCATGTTGGTGTTCAGCGCTTCGGAGATCATGGCCAGTTTGCCCATGGCGAAAGCCTGCTGATAGTCGTTCCAGGTCCAGCCCAACACCGCCTCGGGGGACACTTTGTCTTTGACGAAGTTCACATAGGCCAGCCAGGTGTTTTTGAATTCCGGGGTCAAAAGATAGACCTTGCCGTCTTTGATCAAGCGGCCGCCCTGTGCGTAGGTCATGGCCTGGAATTTTTGCAGCAGATAGTGGTCGCCGCCGAAGCCGAATCCCCAATAGGTTTGGTCCAGGTTCTTGACGGCGTAATCACGGCATTTCTTGGCGGCTGCGATGAAATCCGTCCAGGTGGTGGGCGGTTTTGCGCCGGCAGCCTCCAGCCAGGATTTGCGCACGTAGGTGATGCCCGCCTTTTGGGTGTCCACCGTGCCCCAGAAATGTCCTTCAGGCCCCTTGAGCAGGCCGACCAGACCTGGCGGATAAATCTTCTGCACGCCCGGGCTCCAAACCGAATCCCAGCTCTCCAGCCAGCCGGCGGAGATCAGATGCTGCAGGGCAAAAGCCGGTTCGGATACGCACATGCTTGTGACTTTGGGGTCGCGGCTGACCAGGGCGCTGATGGTTTTTTGCAAAAGCACCTGGTCTGATACTTCCACGTATTTGACTTTGATTCCGGTCAGCTTCTCAAACAGTTTAAAGTTGGCCAAGGTGCCAGGATCGTGTTCCATGCCGCCTGCATTGAAGTGAACGATTTCCTTGACGCCCTTGGTGGCTTCTTTCCATCCGTCAGGCAGGATGTACTCGTCTGCCGAAAGCCTTTCCGCTGCGGGTTTCGGGGAATCCCACTTAATCATCTCCCATGGCTTCTTGGCCCAAGCCGCTCCGGAGAAGCAGAAGGCAGCCACAAAAATGGCCAGTAATATGGATACGGTGCGTTTGGTCATGATCCCTCCCGTGCTCATTTGGGTTTTTCACGTATGCTTGCACATCAAGTTGCTGCTAAAGCCGCTTTTCGGTCGCTATCCTCATTTGTTCTCCATCGTTGGCAAACAAATGAATTTTGTCCAGATTCACCGCCAGTTCCATGGTGTCATCCACCCGGACCCGGCTGCGCGGGTCCACCCTCGCCACCAGGGACGATTCACCCACCATCACATTCAATTGAATCTCAGCGCCCAAAGTCTCCACCACATCCAGCTTGGCTGTCATGCTGCCCTTGAAATCATCCGGATTGGCAAAAGCCTTGTCCTCCATGTGTTCGGGCCGGATGCCCAAGGAGACATCCTTGCCGCGCCATTTTTCCAAAAACGGGCGTTTCGCCTCGGGCACCTCCAGGCTGTAGCCGTCCGAGCGGATGACGAGCGCACCTTCGGATTCGGCGATTTCCGCAGGCATAAAGTTCATGCCGGGATTGCCTATGAAACCGGCCACAAAGCGGTTGGCGGGATATTCGTATATCTCCATGGGAGGTGCGACCTGCTGCACCAGTCCGTCTTTCATGATGACGATCATGGTACCCATGGTCATGGCTTCCACCTGATCATGGGTGACATAGATCATGGTGGTCTCCAGGCGTTTGTGCAGCCTGCTCAGTTCGGCCCGCATCTGCCCCCTGAGCTTGGCGTCCAGGTTTGACAAGGGCTCATCAAACAAAAACACCGCGGGCTTGCGTACAATGGCCCGTCCAACCGCCACCCTTTGGCGCTGCCCGCCGGAAAGCTCCCTGGGTTTTCGGTCCAGCAAATCTTCAATACCCAAAATAGCCGCTGAGTCATCAACCCGTGTTTTGATTTCATCCTTGGGCATCTTGGCCATTTTGAGGCTGAAGCCAAGGTTTTGTCTTACGGTCATGTGGGGGTACAGGGCATAGTCCTGGAACACCATGGCTATATCGCGGTCCCGGGGAGCAACATCGTTGACTTTGCGGTCACCGATGAAGATATCGCCGTCTGTAAGCTCCTCCAGCCCGGCTATCATTCTCAGGGTGGTTGATTTGCCACAGCCGGACGGCCCCAGTAAGACCAGAAATTCTTTGTCATCAATGTCAAGGTCAAAACAGCTTACCGCTTCAACCGATCCGAAACTTTTACAAACATTTTTCAGGCTTACTTTAGCCATGACATCCCCAACAGCTTCTAATGCCGGAAAGCACGCTTTTGCCCGGTTTCCGAGAGCTCAGTTGCCGGGTGGTGATAATGTAGTTTTCTGCAATGCGGCTGATCCCCAAAACACATCCTCCCCTCGGACCCAAGCTCAGCAGGCGTAGGCGATCACCTGACTGATTTGTGTGCAATCATCATGAGTATTGTGGAAGTGTAACGTGAAAAAATTGACAGTGTCAATAAGTAAATCCGTAAAACTACAGTGCTATATGTGCTTGTCGTGAGCCTTGTTTTTTTCATGCGCTGAAGGTATTTTTAAGGGTCTGAGTATTGTTATACCCTGACCGTCTTACAAGCCTTGCATCATCTCGCGCACCATTTCGGTATTTGCAGTTGTTACAACCGGTTCTCTGTGGGGCATGGCCGAACCCGGGGTTCAGCAGTTTAGCTTGATCTGATATACGCCCAAAACAGAACCGGCCAAAGGACTGTTCGCCAAGCCCCCTGACCGGTTTTTGGGATATTGAGATTACAGGCAGCCGGACCGGGCTCTACAACTCGGCGGTGAATTGTTGTGACTCCACAAACCATCATTTAAACTAATGGGTTATTGAGTTAGTTGAGAAACCGTATCAACACCCTGCAAGCTGCTGATTCATGAGCTTTTCAAGACGCGGATCAAAATCTCACCCTGGTTCTCTCAAGCGCAAATTCCAGCAAACCCTCAAGCTTGCGCAGGCGTTTACCCTCGGATTTGATTTGCGGCTCGACCCTTAAAAAGGCTTCAACCACCATGGGATCGAACTGGGTCCCCTTGGCCGCCTTGATGCGGCTGACCGCTTCTTGGTGAGATAAAGCCTGGCGGTAACAACGGTTGCTGGTGATGGCGTCATAGGTGTCCGCCACCGCAACCACCCTGGCGGAAAGCGGTATCTCCTCTCCCTTAAGACCTTCCGGATAACCCTTGCCGTCGTAACGCTCGTGATGGTAGTAGGCAATCTCTTTGCCATAGCGTACATAGCTGCCGGCGCCGAGCTGTTTGTCAATGGCGTTTAGCACGTCACCGCCCACCACGGGATGGGTCTTGACCAACTCGAATTCTTCCTCAGTCAGCTTGCCGGGCTTCAACAGAATCTCATCGGGAATGGCCACCTTGCCCACATCGTGCAAGGCCGATGAGTTGGCCAGATCCGCAAGCTCCTGCGGGGACATGTGCGCCAACGCTCCATTGCCGCTGGCGATCTCCTGGGCGATGAGGTTTGAGTATATCTGGATGCGCGCCAGATGCCTTCCGGTTGCCTTGTCCCGTGATTCGGCCAGCTTGGCCAATCCAAAAATGGACACATGCTGGGTGTTGGAAAGCGTCTGCTCGCTGTCCTTCAGGGCGGCGATCTTGCCCATCAAGTCCCGGCTCTGCTCCTCCACCTTCAGCTCAAGGCCTTCCGAGTAGCGCCTTAGCTGCTCCTGCAAGTCCTGCAATTCCAGGCGGGCCAGATACTCCCTCAGACGGAGGCGGTGATTGATGCCGGCTCCCACAGCGGAAATCGCGATGGTGGCGATCATGAACATGTTGTTTCCGGCGAATAAGGCAAAGTCGCTATTGGGATTGAAAACAAACACCGAGATCAGATAGGCAAAGTACACCACAAGCGAGTGAAATAGAACCGGCCCCATGCCTACCGGCAAAAACACCGACAATGCTATGTACACCAAGTTCAGCCCGGCATAATAGGGGGTGGCGAATCCGCCCAGCTTAACCACCATCACTATGATAGCCGCGGCTGACGCGTGGCAGGTGGCCACACCCAAAAGATAGCTTTGGTGGCCCCAATTGAATTTCGTATTGATGAATAATAAAGCGATGCAACAGGCGGAAACCAGCAGGCGGTAGACAAGGAAAGAATTAAAATGCTCAGGAAACAGGTGATAATCGATGATGGAGAAGGAAGGCACCAAAAGCAAGGCCATAAAAGTCAGAACATTGACCCTATTGCGCAGAAGCGGCGCTTGGTCTTTACGGAACCGCTTTAAGGTTTCTTTATCGGGAGATGGTGCCATTAGTTCTTTTCGCGCCCGTTTAAGCTCCGGACCCTCCTCTCCGCCTGGTTGCTCCCCCTTTGCTTTCCTGATAGCCCGTTTTGCTTAACGAAACCGCTCCCCATTACGCCTTTTATTGCAGACTGCCCCTTAGCCGCCGGGGGCTTTGGGGAGGTATTTGCGTATCCGTAACGAGAAAGCCCGCAGTCTCAGTCTTCTGGCTTGTGGGCAAATGCGAACAGGTTGACCCCTTCCTCTTCGGAGATTACCTGCACCCTCTCGCCAAACGGAGTGGAGGCTATGAGCTGCTTCATCTGTTCCGGGCTGCGGTGGATCAGGCTCCAGCTCATGACTCTGTCCATCAGCACCCGATTGGGGTTTCCATCGCCAAAGTTGCCCACGATAAACATGCCGCCAGGTTTGAGCTCTTTGTAGCACCGCTTGACCAGAGCCACGAACAGGCGGTCATCCAGATAATCGGTCAGACCCACCGAGTAAACCAGGTCCTGGGGCTCCAGGCCATGCCGGGTGCGGCCCAAGGCCCATCTGACCACATTCTCCTGCAGAAACTTCACCCCGGCCCGGTGGGGTATCACGTTCACATGGCGGTTGGTGTACTCCAGGGCGGCGATGTCGGCATCCATGCAAACCGCCTCTATTTTTTCCGATTCAGGGCAGGCCCCGATAAAATCGAACAATTCCCGGCAGGATCCGCAGGCCAGATCCAAGATGCGGAATCTGCTGGTTTGGAGAGCTTTTTCAGAGAATATTTCGGCAAGTTTGGCTGAAAGCAATGCCCGGCGGGAGCGCACCGCGCGGGCGCCGGTGATGCCCAAAAACCAGGCGTCCATCAAGAGCCCCAGCTTGCCGTCGCCTTTGGGCTCATTGGCGTAAAGCATTTCCATCATCAAATAATCGCCGGCATACCCCTTGGGCTTGTAATAGGCCCGCTCGGCCATACGCCCCCGCATCAAAAAGGGAAACAGCTCCTTGAACATAAAACCCCAGGCGAATTCGCCGATCTCCGGGTCCTGGATTTGGGATTCAAAATCATTAAGCTCGTCATTGAAACGATCCAGTACCGCTGTGCAGGCTTCGGTCTCCGCCGGGGTGACCTCCGGGCTGGACTCGGCCTGAATACGGTGGCTGAGATCGAAAAAGTCAGCCTTGAGGCGTTCCACGATCTGGTTGATCATGAGCCACTCTTTGGTTTCCACAAATTTGGCGGGAAGAGGGCGGCTGACCTTGGAGAGTTTGCGGCCCGCGGACAAAGAGGCGGCATAGGCGGCCAGCGGTTCCCGCTCCTCCACCAGGCCGCGGAACTTTGCGCAGATGGAGCGGGCCAGAAAAGTTATAAACTCCGAATAGACTTCAGGGTCCTTTTTGCCCAACTCACAGATGAATTCATAATCCAAAACACGGATGCGCGAATCCTCAGAGGCCCTTATCTCCCTGACCCGGCTGATGCCGTCGAAAAAACCGATCTCGCCGAAGAAACTATTCTGTCCGATTATGGCGACAGTGATGCGGGTGCCCTGCAGATTGTGCAAAACTTCCACACTGCCTGATTCAACGTAATAGACAGATTTCGCCCGGGCGCCGGGCACCACCACCACCGACCCGGCGGGATGCTCGGCCGGAGGCACCATAGGCAGCACCCGCTGCAGAACTTGATCCGGAATCGGCGGCGCGGCCTGATCCGGGGTCTTGCCGGATTCTGAGAAATTATTTTGTTTTGACTCCAAAACAGCATTTCCTCCTTGGCGTAGTAGTTCCAACATCGATGAACCAGCGTTAGGTGCGCGGGCAACAGGAAGGCGTTTGCCCCCCGCGAAATTCAGCCTATCTTTAAAAAACTGATTGCGTTATAGGCCGGTGAATTCATTCCGGCAAAGCTGTTATGCCTTCAAACTTCTCTGAGTATGATCTGTTTGGTCAAGAGAAAATATAACAGTAATTATCTTTCTTTTTTCGGTAAAATCTCGGCAAGAAATTTCACAAAACGCACTTTATGCACAGTCAAGCCGTTGAGTATGGGAGCTATCATTTATATCTGCTTGAATATGATGCATTTTTTAAAAAGCATAAGCCCTTGTCTGGTTATGTGATCTGTTTGGTCAAGCCCCAAAAAAACAGTAACTTTTTACTTTTTTTTGTAAAAACCTCAATCGCCATGTTTGAAACCGCCAGTTTTGCCCAAATATTGGGCAAATCACAAAACCGCCGGCTTTTTGTTGATATCTGCTCTCTGGTGTTCATGACAGCACAAAATTCCAGATTATCAAGCAGTTCTTCCCGGGAAAACTAACGGGGTTGTATGGCAGGGCGTTGCTTTAGCTTAAAGAGCCATACCGATACAGCTAAGTCTTTCAAGATGAGTTGCAGGGACAGTAAAAGAGTGGGGTCATTCATACCGGCAGCATGGCGGGAACGCCCTTTGTTCCCAAAAAGAAGAAAGCGCGCGGGCGCTTCTTTGCATTCCAAGCGGGAGCGCCGGATGGCTGAGTTTGTGCTTGATAAGCGCTCCGCTGGTTGCGGATAGCCAAAATGTTTTATCGTTGGGCTGCGGATTAAGACCGGTCTTTAGCATTATCCGGCAACATGAAATAGGCGCAAAAACCCGAGGCCAGGCATATTGCGGATATCACGAAGAAGCTGGGCTGCACCCCGAACCAGGCCGCGGTTCCCACCCCCATTATGGGCGCCACCAAGAACGCAGCCGAGAACACGGAATTGTCCAGGCCGTAAACCATGCCTTCCTGGCCGATGATGCTGTATTGAGCCAGAAGAGCGCTCACCGAAGGGTTGATGCCTCCCAGGGTGAGGCCCAGGCTGGCCTGCAGGATCACAAGATGCCAGCTTTCATAGGCCAGACCGTGGAGCATGTAGATGATACAGCCTAAAAAAAGGCAAAAGGCGAGCACAATGCGGTGTCCGATGCGGTCGCCCAATCGGCCCGCATAGGCCGCGCCCAGAGACATGCATACGGCAGAGCTGCCCAGGGCCAGGCCGGTGAAGGTGTTCAGGCGGCTGGTGTCCACCAATAGCGATTGGGCCAGGAAAGGAAACAAGGGTATCATCATCATGCGTCCCAACCGGCAGATGAAACTCATGATGTAGGTGATCATGACCCCTTCGCGGCGCAAGAGTTCTTTCCATGAAGTGAAAAGTCCGGGGGTGGATTCATTCTTTGATTGGGGACTGAATTCTTCATTAATGCCCACGGCCACTACGATGCCGGCAAGCATCAAACAGAATCCGGTAACCCAAAAGGTCATGGGATAGCCCCAGGTGTCGGCTACTATTCCGCCCAAAAGAGGCCCCAGGGAGATGCCCGACCCCATGGCCACCTGCAATATCCCCATGACGTATCCGGAGCGCTCCCGGGGAGCCGCTGAAATCACCAGGGCCGCTATGGCCGAGAATACTCCGGTAATGGCTCCTTGGACCGCTTTCAGCACCACCAATTCTTCGGCGTTGCTGACAAATCCCATCAGGGAGATGACCAGGGCGCCTCCGAACATGGCGCGCTCCACCATGATTTTGCGGCCATAGCGGTCTGCGAGGTTGCCCCAGATGGGAGAGGCCAGCATCATGGTGAAGGCCTGCGCCGAATAGACAGCACCGGCCAGAAAATCAGTGCCCAAAAAGGTGACGCTGCCCAGCTGCTTTACGTAGAGCGGCATAAAGGGAAAGGTGCTGGAAAAGCCCACTGAAGACATGAACTGGGCCAGAAAAGCGATGTATAGAATGCGTTTCCAGGTGGTGGGTCTGTTTATGCAAGCTGCCTGTGCCATGTGGTATCGCGCTTATTTAATAAATTTTGTTGTTCACCCGGCAACAAGTGCCTTCGTTTGCACATCAAGGAATTCCGGCTTAATCGTACCTTTTCAGAGTCTTTGGGACACGGCGGCGGCACCCCTCTGAGATTAGTCTTTGCTTGCTGCTTGCAAGGTAATATGATGTTTTATGCATTCTACACCTTTTTGAGGGGCTTAATATGGACAACCCGAAAGAAACCTGCAAAATATATGCAATCGAGTATTTTCGCCGTGATGCCACCACCGCGGATGTCATCTTGCGTCCGCCGCTAATCGAACCTGTTGTCATGAGCTATTATGTATGGGCCATTGTGGGTGCAAATGAAACCATAGTGGTTGACACCGGATACAAACCGGAAGTGGCGCACAAAAGGGGCCGCCGGATAGACCTGGAGATCGGCGACGCTTTTGCATCGGTGGGGGTTGATGTGGAGCAGGTGGAGAAAGTGATCCTGACCCATTTTCACTGGGACCATGCAGGCTGTGTGGATTTATTTCCCAAAGCCCAATTCTTTGCGCAGCAAAGGGAAATGCTCTTTTGGGCCGGGCCCTATGGCCGCTATCAAACTTTCCGGGAAGTGGTGGAGCCGGATGATATAGGCTTGATCAGCGCTCTTAACATAGATGGGCGGGTCACCCTGTTTGATGGCACCGGCCCTATTGCGCCCGGAGTCAAGGTTCATCTGGCCGGCGGGCACACCCCGGGCATGCAGATCGTGGAAGTTGAAACCGCCAGGGGCAAGGCCGTAATTGCCTCTGATGCCGTCAAGACCTACCGCAACCTGGCTGAAAACGCCCCGGAGCCCTACCTGCACGATGTGCCGGGGATGCTGCACGGCTATGAACTGATTAGGAGCCTGGTGGACGGTGACTCCCTGGTGTTCTCCGGCCATGATCCCGATGTTCTGAACCGCTTCAGCAAGGTGGGCGAAAAGGCGGTTGTCTTGGAATGATCCGGGGTTTGCCCGGCATTTCAATCGCCCGGAGGCCGCAGCACGCAATCTGTTGGATTTGCAAAGCAGTGAACCCACAAACAAGAGACAGGCAGTTGCAAGAACATGTCTTCCACTGTGCTTAATATCGGCGGGGCGGCGGGTTTTTCAAACGACCGCCCTGAAGGCGGACTGGGCTTGGCTCAAGCCTTTGCTTCCAGCCCGGAACCGGCAGTGATCATATTCGAGACCTTGGCCGAACGCACCCTGGCCCTGGCCCAGCAGGCCAAAACAAATGATCCCGAGACAGGCTTTGAACCCCAGCTGGCGGATTTTGTGGGCCCCATACTGGCTGACTGCCTAAAACGCGGCATCGCCATTGTGGGCAACTTCGGGGCGGCCAATCCGGACGCGGCGGCCCGCAAGATCATGGAGCTGGCCCGGAACAAAAACCTGGCCGGCGTCAGGCTGGCGGTGGTTAACGGCGATGACCTGCTTGCCAATGTAACCCCGGACCGGATCATGGATTGGCTGATTGATGGAGATGACGCCTGCACGGCGGACAAGATGGTTTCGGCCAACGTGTACCTGGGTGCGGAGCCCATTTCCCAGGCCTTGGCCGGAGGGGCCCAGGTGGTGATCACCGGCCGCGTAGCCGATCCAGCCTTGGCCGTGGGGCCTTTGGTGCATCATTTCGGATGGGCCTGGGATGATTGGGACCGGCTGGCCACAGCCACTTTGGCGGGACATCTTTTGGAATGCGGCACCCAGTTGACCGGCGGCTATTTTGCGGACCCCGGATACAAGGACGTGCCGAATCCGGCCTGGCTGGGCTATCCCATCGCCAGGGTCGATTCAAGCGGCGGACTGGTGGTTAGCAAAACGCCCGGCAGCGGCGGCACTGTGGACCGGCGCACGGTGACCGAGCAGATCCTTTACGAAATCCACGACCCCTCCGCATATCTCACTCCTGATGTGGTCTTGGATCTCTCTTCCGTGGAGTTGGAAGAGATCGGCCCGGATAAGGTCAGGCTGAGCGGCGCCCGGGGCAAGCCCAGGCCGGACACGCTTAAGGCTACGGTGGGCTTTGCGGACGGCTATTTGGGCGAGGGTGAAATATCTTATGCCGGGGTCAACGCCCTTGCCAGGGGGCGGCTGGCCGTCAAGATTCTCACTGAAAGAATGAATGCCTTTCACCCCGGCTGCCGCATGCGGGCCGACCTGATAGGCCTGAACAGTATGTTCAGCGCTGACAGCATGGAATTTACGCCCCGGAGCGATGCAGAGCCTGCCGAGGTGCGGGTGAGGCTGGCGGTTCATTCAGCGGACCGGGAGCCTGCCCAGCGGGCCGCCAAGGAGGTCACTGCCCTTTATTGCTGCGGACCGGCCGGGGGGGCGGGTGTGCGGACCAAGGTGACTCCCAGGCTCAAAACCGCTTCAGCCCTGATTCCCCGGGAGGTGGTCAAGCCGGAAGTCAGTTTTTATGGAGATGGGTCATGAAGGGATGTAAAACCGTACCACTGCACGAACTGGCCCACGGCCGCACCGGGGACAAGGGCAACCGGGCGAATATCAGCGTGATAGCTTATGAGCAATCTATCTATGAACTCATAGCTGAGCAGATAACCGCGGAAAGGGTGGCGGGGCTGTTTGCCCACCATCCCGGCGTTACCGTGACCCGCTACGAATTGCCCAAGCTTAGCGCCTTGAACTTCGTCTTGGACAATGTCCTTGAAGGGGGGGTTAATTCCAGCCTTAATCTGGACGGGCACGGAAAGGCCCTGGCGTTTTTGGTGTTATCCCTGGACTTGCAGGTTCCATTATAGCGGCTGGCATAGTTTCGGAATCCATGCAGGCCAAATCAAGTCCGGTCGGGCGGTGCCAATAAAGCTCCGCTTGCACCGAAGCAATCCCTTTGCCATCATTTTCATAATTGCCGCCATGGGCGTGGTCCTGTTCGTGGGCTTAAGCCTCAGGCTGCCTTGCATGTTCATGCCCATGGTTATCATCCCCACCCGCTGGCTCCGGGTTTGCTTGCATGCCTTTTACATGTTGGAGTTTGATGCGGCGCCCCTAGGCCGGCGGTTAAATCGGGCCGACACTTAGGGCAATCCAAGGTTTGATATTTGATTTGTTACAGTAGTGTGTCATTATGGTGACAACAAGCCTTGATTCCCAAGGTATCAAGTCCCATAGGCATCTGGCGCCGGCAGCATTAGAAACATAGAAAACTTGCCGCATTATTTGAGGAATAAATGAAAATTTATTAACAAAATAGGCAGTTATGTTTCACAACGTTTTGCGTTGCCATACTGCCAGCAAAATGACAGCACAACAAACAGGGGAAAGGAACCAATTATGAAAAAACTGATTATTGGTATTGCGGTACTGAGCATCATCCTGATGGCAGGCAGCGCGCTGGCCAAGGGCCGTCTGGTGATCTACTGCTCAAATGAGCCTTTTGCCTGCCAAGCCGTGGCCGATGAATTCGCTAAAAAATATGACGTAAAGGTGCAGATGACCCGGGCCGGCTCCGGCACCACCTATGCCAAGATCCTGGCCGAAAAGGACAAGCCCAAGGGGGATGTCTGGTACGCCGGAACCCTGGACCCTCATTCCCAAGCCGGGGTCAACGGCCTGTTGGAACCCTACGAATCCCCCATGCTGAAAGAGATCGGCAAAGAGTTCCAGAATCCTGCCACCAGCAAAAAGCATCACAGCGCGGGCGTGTACGCCGGTGTCCTGGGCTATTCGGTGAACACAAAGGTCCTGAAAGAAAAGGGGCTCCCCATGCCCAGATCATGGGAAGACCTTACCAAGCCCATCTACAAGGGCATGGTGCAGGTGGCCAGCCCCCAGAGCTCCGGCACGGCATACACTGTTTTGGCCACCATGGTTCAGCTGAAGGGTGAGGAAGACGCCTTTAAGTATCTGGCCAAGCTTCATAAAAACGTCAACCAGTACACCAAGTCCGGTTCCGCTCCGGGTAAAGCCGCCGCCCGCGGCGAAACCATGATCGGCATCGGCTTCCTGCATGACCACGCCAAGCAGAAGGCTGACGGCTTCCCCCTGGAGCTGGTGGTGCCCAGCGAGGGCACCGGGTATGAGATCGGCGGCCTGAGCATCATCAAGGGCGCCCGCAACCTGGACAACGCCAAGAAGTTTGTCGACTTCATGCTCAGCGCCGAAGGCCAGGAGGTGCCCCAGCGGGTGAAGATGTTCCAGGTTCCCACCAACATTCATGCCAAGGTGCCCAAAGAGGCCATCCGCCTGGACCAGGTCAAGCTGATTGACTATGATTTTGTGAAATATGGTTCCGAAAAAATGCGCTCCCATCTTATCGACCGGTGGGCCAAGGAAGTAAAGCCGATTGCGCGTTAATCCTGATCCTGTTTGCCTCGTTATACTATGAGCACCAGTGCAACCAAAAGCCCGGGAGAGACCGACCGTTGGACGGTTCTCTCCTGGGTCCTTATCGCCTTGGCCTGCTATTGGTTTCTGCCCTGGGTGGCCCTGGAATACGGCATTGCTGACG
Organism: Desulfarculaceae bacterium; assembly: GCA_963675675.1. Taxonomy (GTDB): domain Bacteria; phylum Desulfobacterota; class Desulfarculia; order Desulfarculales; family Desulfarculaceae; genus Dethiosulfatarculus. Next base: position 1,781,142 of record OY776512.1, on the reverse strand, counting down.
CCAACCTTGATGAGTGGATAGACGCCCTGGGCTGGAAATACGACCCTGCAACCTTGGCAGTGCCGATTCTTTGCGCTTTGCTGATTCCATTGGCCTGGATGCGCTTTTCCGGCAAGGGCGCCGGGTGGTTTTTCACCCTGGCGCCGGGCCTGTCCATTGCCTTTATACTGATCAGCTTCATCACCTTGGATTTGTCCCTGGGATTGGGCGCCGGCATGGTCATCATGTGCCTGGCCGCCTTGCTGGCTATGGGGTTGTCTAGGCTGGGTTTCCAGCGGGGGGACACCTTTGTGGCCGGGGCGGTGATCTTCGTGGTGCTCATGGTGGTGGTGTTCATTTTCTTTCCGGTCTGGGAGATATTCCGCAACGTCCTGGTGGATGAAGCGGGTAAGTTCGCACCTCTGCAGCTGTTTGATATCGTAACCTCCTTCGGTGTGGGACGGGTGATCTGGAACACCTTGCTGCTGGCTTTCACGGTGGGGGCCTCGACCACCTTGTTCGGGCTGGTATTCGCCCTGTATGCGGTAAGAGCCACCTCCCGTGTAAGGTCTTTGATCCGGGTCTTCTACATCCTGCCCATAATCACGCCGCCCTTTGTGGTGGGCATGTCCCTGATACTGCTCTTTGGCCGGGCGGGTTCGATCAATGATGTGCTCATGTACCTTTTGGGACCCTCGGGCGTATTCATCCCGGAGGGCGCTCAGGCTCTGTTTGAGCGCTCCGGGTACATCTATGGCTTTTTGGGCATCTTCGTTGCACAGACTCTTGCCCTGACTCCCATAAGCTACATGGTCATAAGCGGTATGCTTTCTTCCATAAATCCGGCCATGGAAGAAGCCTCGCTGACCATGCGGGCCGGACGCTGGACCACCCTGTGGAATGTGACCCTGCCCCTGATCCGGCCCGGCATAGCCAACGCCTATCTCTTGAGCATGATTTCCTCCGCGGCTGATTTTGGAAATCCCATCGTGCTGGGCGGAGAATATGATGTATTGTCCACCGAAATATATTTCTCCATAGCGGGCGCACAGCTTGATTTTGCCAAAGCGGCGGCTCTGGGGATTATCCTGCTGGTGCTTTCGCTCACCGTATTTTTCATTCAGAAAAAATGGATTGGCAGAAAATCGTATGTGACTGTCACCGGAGTGGAGACCTCGGGAAATGTCACGCCGCTGCCGGCCGGCCTGCAACGGGGTTTGACGGTTTTCATAATCTTCTGGTTCGCCGTGGTGGGATTTTTGTACTTCAGCATATTCCTGGGTGGTTTTGTAAAACAATGGGGTGCGGACTACACCATAACCGTGTCGCATTATGCTGAGCTTTGGTCCAAGGGATTCAGCTCCGGGGCATGGCCTTCGTTCACAAACTCCCTCTTATATTCCATGATTGCCGCGCCGCTCACCACCATGATGGGCATACTCATCGCCTATATCCTCACCCGGAAGCAATTCTACGGCCGCGGGGTGATCGATTTCGGCACGGTTTTGATATTTGCCATACCGGGCACCGTCATCGGGGTGGCTTATATATTGGCGTTTAACACGTCACCCATAGAGCTGACGGGCACTGGGGCTATTTTGATCATCACCATGGCCATAAGGGCCATGCCGGTGGGCATACGGGGGGGCATGTCCGCCCTGAGCCAGATATCCACAAACCTGGAAGAAGCCTCCTTGATGCAGCGGGCCGGAAGCCTGCGGACCGTCCGCTCCATCCTGCTGCCGCTCATCAAATCCACCATCGTATCTTCCATGGCCTACAGTTTCATCCGGGCCATGACCACGGTGTCGGCGGTGATTTTTCTGGCCACGGCGGGAACCGATGTCGCCACCACCTATATTCTTTCCCGGGTGGAAAGCGGTGACACCGGAGTGGCCGTGGCCTATGGCTCGGTTCTCATCTTCACCATGCTGATCTTCACCTTGCTGGTTCAATTCATGACCGGACGCTCCCGGACTGAACGGCAGGTGAAAACCTATTGAGGTGCCCATGAGTGAAACATCAATACGGATAGTGCTGAAGAACGTTTCCAAGCATTTTGGCAAGGTGCGGGCTCTAAACGGAGTGGATATAGAGTTCCCGCCGGGCAGCCTGACCACACTGCTGGGACCGTCCGGCTGCGGCAAGACCACATTGCTTCGTTTGGTCTCGGGCCTGGAAACCGTTACTTCGGGCGAAATATGGTTTGGCGATGATAACGTTACGGATCTTTCCGTCACCCACCGCGATATCGGCATGGTGTTCCAGTCCTACGCCCTGTTTCCCCATATGAACGTGGAACAGAACGTGGGTTACGGCCTGCGGGTTTTGAAAACTCCACAGGGCGAAATCCAACAGCAGGTGAAAGAAGTTCTTCAGATGGTGGGGATGGACGGCTATCAGGCCCGCTACCCGGATGAGCTTTCCGGAGGACAGCAGCAGCGCGTGGCGGTGGCCCGGGCCATGGTGCTCCGGCCAAAGGTGCTTTTGTTTGACGAACCCCTCAGCAATATAGACAGCAAGCTCAGGCGCAGCATGCGGGACGATATCCGGCGTATCCAGCAGGAGTCGGGTCTGACCTCCATCTACGTAACCCATGATCAGGCCGAAGCCCTGGCGGTGTCGGATGAGATCATCATCATGCGTGAAGGAGCCGTAGAGCAGAAAGGCCCGCCCCAGTCTTTGTACCACAGCCCGCAGACCGCCTTTGTGGCCAATTTCATTGGCGAATCCAATGTGGTGGACGCCGAACTGCAAGATTCTGAAAGTGACCCCAAAATTATCATAGGCGATGCCGTGATTCCCTTGTCCCTCAAAAGCCGTGAAACTCGAAAGGCTGGCCCGGTAAAGCTGTCTTTGCGCCCCGAGGTGCTGCAACTGCTGCCCGAAACAGAGAAATCCCCTCAGCATTTATCCGGTGTGATTGTGCAAAGCGCGTATATGGGGCCGGTGCTCGAGTATTCAATTGAAACCAAAGCCGGAGCCTTGTTCACCCGGGCCCCGGCTTATGCCGGGCAGTATCGGCCCAAAGATAAGGTTTGTTTGCGCATACGCTCGGAAGAAATCATCATCATACCTGATAAAGCCCAATAGAATGAGTAACCGGCCCGTGTATTACTTGGCGTATTATCCGCCAAGGATCTGCGGATATGATATCTGATTTTTGGGTTAACCCTTGAGATCGGCAGAAAAGCTGAGGGGTTGCTGATTCATCAATGGCTATTCTTAACTTATCTGAAACATATAAACCTAAACATTGAAGACAAATGAGTTGCTTATGCATGAGAGTCTGTAGGGTAAACCCGGTCTGAAGTCTGCCAAGATATAGATGCTCTAATAGAAACTGCAAAGACTAATTACTGTATTTTAAAAATGTTGCCTAAAATAGCAGTTTTGGGGAACTGGGCCCCCTCTACTTGTCATCACCAGGCAGCGGATTAAAAACCCATCTGCGGATAATAAGTTATCAAGAGGTTAGGTCTCAACACGCAACCTCCTTGTGTTGTTGGGGTGTAAATTTGAGCGGGACATTTTCTTATCCGCTCAAAAAACGCTATGGCTTCATATTCGGTTTGCCTTTCCCGAACTCTCCATTTGATAAAAGCTCCTGTCCATACAATTAAATCTCATTTCTAACGGTGGGTTTTCAGGTGAGGCCCGATGTTCAGAAAAAACAGGTAATTAATTAATTTAATTTGATAACTGGCAAGCATGTGTTCATAATAAAAAATCAAGGTTGTGAATAATGTGTGCAGAAATTCGCTTCAGATGGTGTCCTCCAATTGATATAACTCTATAGAATCCGGATAGTTATTCCACAGATCTTGATAATCATCGCTAATTAGCAAATTCGATTTGATGGGAGAGAACAATATGGCGGATGATATGAAAACAAAGGATGCTTTGAAGAAAGCAGAAACTTCGATCCTAAAAGCCATCAACCGTGTGCTGCTTGAAAGGATTATCTGTAAAAGCGAGGAGGAATTGGGCAGTGTTTGTCTCGAGGCGGCCCAGGATTTGACCGGCAGTAAATTCGGCATGATTGGCGAACTCAACTCCCTTGGGCACTTTGACACCATTGCCTTGAGTGATCCGGGCTGGGATGAATGCCGCGTGGGCCAGTCGGATGCGGTGGCATTGATCAATGACATGGAGGTCCGCGGAATTTGGGGCGAAGTGATAACTACCGGAAAATCATTTTTTACAAACGCTCCAGAATCCCATCCTTCTTCAGTAGGGCTTCCCGAAGGCCATCCCGCTTTGCATTCTTTTTTGGGTGCGCCCCTGGTCCATAATAACACTGTCACTGGCATGATTGGCTTGGCCAATAAACCAGGCGGTTATGACGAAATGGATCAGGAAGCCTTGGATTCCCTGTCCGTGGCAATCGTAGATTCACTGCACAGCAAAAGAGCGGAAGATGCCTTTGCCAAGCAGTCCATGGAAATTTTGGAATTGTCGACACCAGTCATACAGATATGGGAAGGGGTTGTGGTCGCACCCTTGATAGGCATGCTTGACAGCGAACGGACCCAGAGGTTTATGGAACGGTTTCTAAATTCACTGGTATCCACCAAGTCGTCGCTGGCTTTGGTGGATATAACAGGAGTCCCCAGTGTGGATACGCAAACAGCACAATATTTGGTTGAGGCGATATCCGCCGCCAGGCTGTTGGGAACCAGGGTGATTCTCACCGGTGTACGCCCGGCCATAGCACAGACCATGGTTCAGCTGGGCATAGAACTTTACGATGTGGACACCAGAAGCTCTCTGGTTTCAGGGCTGAAGCGTTGCTTTGAACTTTTAGGCCTGCAGGTTGTTTCAAAAGAAAATCGCCCGGATTTTTTATAATCATATTCAATAGAGGACAGAAATATGGAAACAACAGAATTCGAGATCAAGAAGCTTAACATTCTGATGGATGCCATAAGTGAAGTCATCTACGTGGCGGACCCTCAGTCTTATGAAATCCTCTATCTGAACCAACACACCAGAGCATTTTTCGGGGATGTCACCGGGCAGAAGTGCTTTAAGGTCTTGCAAGGCCGTGATGCCATTTGCCCCTTTTGCACCAACGACCTGATTTTTGGATCGCATCTCGGGCAGGTCTATGACTGGGAGTTTCAAAACGAGACCAACGGCAATTGGTACCGCTGTATGGACAAGGCCATTGAGTGGCCCGATGGGCGTATGGTCCGCTTCGAACTTGCTGTCGACATCACCAAGCAAAAGACGGCTGAAGAAGAAATAAAGCGGCAAAGCCAAGAAATAATGGAACTGTCCACTCCGGTGATGGAAGTGTGGGAAGGCGTGGTGGTGGCCCCGCTTATTGGGGTGCTGGATAGTGAGCGGACCCTTCATTTTATGGAACGGTTTCTTGAGGCCATAACCCGGACCCAATCACCCGTGGCGCTTATGGATATAACCGGCGTTCCTGTGGTTGACACCCAAACCGCACAACACCTGACAGAGGCCATAACCGCGGCAAGCCTCCTCGGCACCAGGGTGATCCTGACCGGGGTTCAGCCGGCAATCGCCCAAACCCTGGTCCAACTGGCGGTTGATCTGCGGTCTTTTGATTCGCAGTCGACTCTGGCCGCCGGTTTGAGAAAAGCATTGCAGTATCTGGACATGGAAAAGAAGACCAACCCCAGTTTCACCGGAGGGGAGTTGTCATGAGTACTGAGAATAGTGTGTCTGTGCTGAACATACGCAGCGTATTGATGGTGACCCTACCTCCGGACCCGGATGACACCACTATCAATAATCTGCAAAGCAAGGTGTTGAGCGCCATGGAAAAGCACAATCCAAAGGGGCTCATTCTGGACATCACCACAGTTGAAACTCTGGATTCTTTTTTTGCCAGGACCATCGTGGAAACCGGGTTGATGGTCAGACTGATGGGGGGGCGCACAGTGATCGCCGGCATGACTCCGGCAGTAGCCATCACGGCAACCCAGTTAGGCTTAACCCTGAGCGGTATTGAGACGGCACTCAATGTAGATCGGGCGTTCAATTTGCTGGAGTATACAGCCAAGAGGCCTTCAAATGAAACGATCTGATGAGTATACTTTTGTAAAAATAGAGGCCGAAAGCGACATAGTATCGGTCCGTAAACTTGCACGCATAGCGGCTCAGGAAATGGGATTCAGCGTCACCGATGTCACCCGGGTGGTCACAGCGGCGTCGGAGCTGGCCCGAAATATCTATAAATTCGCCAGCAATGGAATCATGTCTCTGGCCAAGGAAGATCCCAGCGGAAAAAAAGGGGTGATTCTGGTGTTTGAGGATAATGGACCGGGAATACTTGACGTTGATCAGGCCATGCAGCCCAACTATACAACTGGCGATGGCTTGGGGCTTGGATTGCCAGGCACCAAACGCCTGATGGACGAGATGGATATAAAAACCGAACCAGGCAAAGGAACCAAAATCACCATAATCAAGTGGCTCAAATAGGAAGCCTTATGCCTGCGTTATCCAAGAAGAAGCTCAGGATATTCTATGCCGCAGACAAGTTGAATGCAGTGCATAATGCTGAGCTCTTGGCCGCTGAGATAGGTTTCGACGCCGTTGCAAGAAAGGAAATCGGGATTGTTGCGGCCGAGTTGGTTTCCAATATCATCAGACATGCAGGCTCGGGTGAACTTCATCTGGAGCAAGTAAAGCGTAATAGCAACACCGGGATGCAGTTGGTCAGCTATGACCAGGGGCCTGGAATCAAAGAGCCAAATCTGGTTACAGCCGACGGGTACTCGGATGACTGCGGCTTGGGTTATGGTCTGGGCAGCATCAACAGAATAATGGATGAACTGGAAATCGACTCCCCAATCTGGAATCAAAGGGGGTGCAGGGTCGTTTGCCGAAAATGGCTATTTATGAAAGAAGACGCGGTTATCCCCAGCCCCCTGAGTTTCGGAGTGGCCACGCGCCCCTTGCCCGGATCAAAGTTCAATGGCGATGCATATTTTTTGAAAACCTGGGGCAACAAGGCATTGCTTGCGGTGATTGATGGCTTGGGGCATGGCCAATTCGCCCACCGGGCGTCTCAAAAAGCGCGCAACTATCTGCAGTCCCATTTTGATCAGCCATTTGGCAGCCTACTTATGGGTGTGGGCCGGGAGTGCCTTACCACACGCGGTGTGGTTATGGCTTTGGCGCGCTTTGACTGGCAGCAAAGAACCTTGCACTTTACAAGTGTGGGAAACATCAGCACCAGGATATTCGGTGCTCCCGGTGACTTAAACCTTCCGATACGCCGGGGCATCCTAGGCCGCCGGGCGCCCAAACCAATTATCAGCGAACATCAATGGGACCCAAGCTATACATTGGTGATGCACAGTGACGGATTGCGAACCCATTGGGGTATTGGGGATGTTCCCGGCCTGACGAAAATGCCAGCCCAAAAAGCCGCCAAACGGTTGCTTGACTCGTTTTCAAAACAAACAGACGACGCGGTAGTAGCAGTGGTGAAAGGAGTTGCATGATGAATTTCTCAAATCCACTTGGCGATCAACCTAAACATGATGACATCCCCCGCTCTGATGAAGAACTGCTCAAGGCGCAGGAGATAATCCGTGATTTACAGGAGGAGCTGGAGGAGAGCAACCGGGGGCTTTTGGCCTTGAGCATGGAGCTTGAAGACCGGGTGGCGCAGCGCACGCACGAGTTGCATAAAGCAAACCGGGAACTGCTGGAGTCCATCGCGGAAATAAAAAAGTCACAAGAAGAAGTACGCAGCCTGTCGTTGTTTCCTCAACAGAACCCCAATCCGGTCATGCGGGTTTCCCTGAAGGGCAAGGTGCTGTATGCCAACGAAGCTTGTCATCCCCTCAAAAAGGTCTGGACAAACTCAGATCCCAACCTCTTAACCAATGAATGGCGCCAAATAACTAAAGAAATTTATCATTCCAAACGCGCCCAGTATCTGGATGTCCAAAGCGGCGACCAATATTTCTCGGTCACGTTCACGCCAATTCCGGGTTCAAAATATGTGAACATTTACGCTCACGACATATCGGACCGTAAACGTGCCGAGAATGCATTGCAGCGGGAGCTGGATGTAAACAGCAAGATTTCAGGTCTGGCCCAAAGCCTGATTGTTAAACCCGCTGACATCAACGTGGTTGTCGAAAGTGTATTGGAATGCGCCAAATTAATAACCAAAAGCGAGTATGGGCTGGTTTCTTCAATCGATAGACATACAGGTGAAATCCAGCATCATGATATTGACCATTTGAACACTGCGTATTGCGAAACGGATCGGGACACGGAAAAACCCAATCCAGCTGTTGAAGGGATGGGTCCGGACCGGTTGCTCCGGGAACTCGCCCACCATACACCTAAAGAGACGAATACGTTTGCTCCCTTTGACAACAAAAAGTCAACAGAACTGCCCACGGTTCATATTGCCAGGCAGGCCTGTCTTTCCGTTCCGGTTTTTTGGGGAAATGATCTGGCCGGACAAATCGCTTTGGCCAATCCACATCAGCCTTACGATAGCCAGGATATACGTGCCATCGAGCAGTTATCGGTGGTTTTCGCTCAGGCTTTGCAAAGAATCTGGGAAGAAGAAAAAAGGCGGGAAATTGAAAATAAGTACCAGCAATCCCAAAAGATGGAGGCCATCGGCACCTTGGCGGGGGGCATTGCGCATGACTTCAACAACATCCTGGTCGCCATACTGGGCTATGTCAACCTGTCGCTGCAAGGCATACCCAAAGACAGCGTGATCTGCCATAACCTCAACCAAATAAAAAAGGCCGGCAACCGGGCCAAAAATCTCATCAAGCAGATACTGGCCGTGAGCCGCAAAGGTGAACGGGTTGCAATTATGATGGATATGGACCCCATCGTGAAGGAGGTCTTGAAATTAATCAAATCGACAATCCCCCAGTCCATCGAGGTGAAGCAAGAAATTTATCCGGCAGCAGGCAGAATTTTTGCAAACCCGGTTGAAATTCATCAAGTGGTGATGAATCTATGCAAAAATGCCATTCAGGCCATGCGAAAGGGCGGGGGAGAGCTAAGGGTTTCATTGACTGGCCATTCAGCAAGCCTATACGACGAATCAATCGATGCAATTTCAACAGACCGCAGATATTTGCTCTTAGAGGTGAGCGACACAGGCGCGGGCATTCCACCAGGGATGCTGGACAGGATCTTCGAGCCGTATTTCACCACCAAAGAGAATCATGAGGGGACCGGATTGGGACTATCGGTGGTGCACGGCATCATTAAGCGACTGGGCGGCCACATTTCGGTTGAGAGCAAATTGGAGAAGGGCACATCCTTTTCAGTGTATATACCTGTATCCGAAAAGGAACCAACCTCCAAGAGCCCTTATAAGCCAAAAAAAATCGGCAGAGGAGAGCGGATTCTTTATGTGGATGACGAAAAACAGATCGTTGAACTGGCATTGCAGTTATTCCCTCAATTGGGGTACCAAATAACAGTTTTCGAAGATTCTGTACGCGCATTGGATGCCGTCAAAGATGATCCTTTGGCCTTTGATTTGGTCATTACTGATCTAAGCATGCCAGGGCTGGATGGCAGAGTGCTGGCACAGAAGATCAAACAGATCCGGCCGGATATCCCGGTTATCATTTGTACGGGCTATAGTGAGTCAGTCACGGCTGGTACGGCAGCTAAGTTTGGTGTGGATGCTTGCTTGTTGAAACCTTTGAATAAAGATGAACTATCTAAAACGATTAGACTGCTGCTAGAAGGTGAAGACAAATGATCGACTGGCGAGAAACCAACGTATTGGTGCTTGAAGATGATCCGGATTATTTTGAGTTTTTGATGGATCTGATCAGCCAGGGGCAAACGGAGCTTCGTTATATCGAACATGCTCAAACACTCAAGCAGGCACTGCATTTACTGGAACGAAATACCTTTGACGTAGCCTTGCTGGACCTGCATGTACCAGATAGCGCTGGTTTGGGCACGCTTCACAGGGTCAGGGAAAAAGCGCCCAGCCTGCCGGTGGTGGTGCTGACCGCACAGCAGGAGTTGGATTATGAGGATCGGGCCTTGCAGGCCGGCGCCCAGGAATTTTTGTTAAAGGAAGAAGCCATGCCCCGGCTTCTTTTTCGTGTTATGCGTTATGCCATCGAACGAATGCGAACCAACATCGAACTACGCGAGATCGAGCAGCGCCAAAGGATCATCTTGGACTCCACACAGGTTGGCCTGGTTGTTATCGACCCTGACACGCATGTAATCGTGGATGCCAACACGGCAGCCTTGAAAATGCTGGATAGGCAACGAAATGAAGTGATTGGCAAGTCATGCCACAGTTTCATTTGTCCCTCGAAAAAAAATGAATGTCCCATCACCGACCTGGGCAAATCGTTTGAGCGCTCGGAACGCGAGATAATTGTGGCTGGCGGGCATACCCTGCCTGTGTTGAAAACCGTCAATAATATCACCTTGGATTCCCGGCCTCATTTGCTTGAGGCTTTTATCGATTTCACAGAAATAAAAGAGGCCCGGGAAGTATTGGAAGCATCGAAGAAAAAACTTGCTGAAGCAGTGGAAAAGCGCACCAAGCAGTTGAAGTTTGCCAAAAAACAATGGGAGGATACATTTGATGCAGTGCCGGACTTGATATCAATCCATGATAAAGATTATAAAATTATCCGGGTAAATAAAGCTTTGGCCGAACGATTAAATATGGATATCAGCAGTATTATCGGTAAATCATGTTTCGAGGTCATGCACAATGAAAAAAATCCGTTATCTATATGTCCTCACACAAATTCGCTCAAAGATGGCAAGACTCAAATAGCTGAAATTTTTGAACCAAAACTCGATGGTGATTTCTTGGTTTCCACGTCGCCTTTGAAAGATGAGAACGGTGAAGTATTTGCCAGCGTTCATGTCGCCCGAGATATAAGCGATTTGAAAAATGTTGGGAAAAAACTTGAAAATCAACTTAAATTCATGAATACCGTCATAGAAACCATTCCCAATCCTATTTTTATAAAAGATTGTGAAGGAATTTATACCATTTGCAATAAAGCATTTGCAGATTTTTGGAATGTGCCCAAGGATAAAATCATTGGTAAAAAGACCGGTGAAATAGTATCGCAAGAGTCGGCAAGAATCATCGGACAGCAAGATGAAATTCTTTTTCAAAAGCCCGGAGTGCAGTTTTTTGAAGTTCCATTTGAAATCCCAGGCAGGGGTGTCAGGCAAGCGGTCTACTACAAAGCCACCTTCGAGGATAACCAGGGAAAGGTAGCCGGTTTGGTTGGAGTGGTCCACGACATTACTGAACGGAAACAAATGGAGGAGCAATTGGCCCGCTCGCAAAAACTGGAGGCTATCGGTCTCTTGGCCGCCGGTATTGCGCATGAGATAAATACACCAACCCAGTTCATACATACAAATGTAGAGTTTTTGGCGGAAGCATTCAATGATTGTTCTGAGGTCGTGAATCAGATTTCGATAGTGACCAAAGGTTTGAAGGAGGGAAAGCCAAGAAGTGAGCTTCTGCAAGAAGTTTTGGATGACTTTGATCAAAACGAATTTGCGGAGATGCGGGAAGAAGTGCAAGATGCCCTTAATGGCACTTTGGAGGGGGTGGAACGCATAACAAGAATTGTAGATTCCATGCGCTATTTTTCCCATCCCGGCTCGGATAAAAAAGAACTTTTGGATATAAACAATGCAATAGAACATGCCATTACGGTTTCCAAGAACGAATGGAAATACTATGCAGATATAGTTACCGATCTGGATGCAAATCTTCCTCAGATATTAGGCTATTCGGCGCCTCTAAACCAGGTTCTGCTAAACATTATTGTGAATGCAGCTCAGGCTATATCCGACTCAATTGGCGACAGTCCAGAGCGTAAGGGTAAGATTTCGATCAGTACTCAGCAAGCAGATAAAATGGTCGAAATTAGAATAGTCGATAATGGTCCTGGAATTGACGAAAAAGTCATTCCCAATATTTTTGATCCATTTTTTACCACCAAAAAGATAGGTAAAGGCACCGGTCAGGGTTTGGCCTTGGCTCATTCGGTGGTGGTGGATAAACATGAAGGATCGATTGAGGTTAAAAGCCGCCTTGGCGAAGGCGCAACCTTTATAATTCAACTACCCATTGAATGTTAAAACCACTTAGAGATGACATAATCGTCCGAGTGCCAGAGCGATATCGAGCAGAGGAGGCGCATTTGGCCAATCATAAAGTAATTATGGTCGATGATGACGAGCAAATCCTGAAATCCTTCAAGCGAAGGTTACGTAAAAGATTCAAGCTTGATGTGGCTATGGGCGGGGCTGAAGGTTTGGATCTCATGGCCAGCCAAGGTCCCTACGCGGTAGTGGTTTCCGATTATCGAATGCCTGAGATGGACGGTGTGGAATTTCTGAAGCGGGTGAGGGAACAGCATCCGGATACAGTACGCATGATGTTGACCGGCTTCGCCGATTTACGGACCGCAATTGAAGCAGTTAATGAGGGACAGGTTTTCAGGTTCATGACCAAGCCTTGTCCGCCGGAAATCTTGTCTGAGGCAATCAGCCAGGCAATAAAATACCATGAGTTTATACTGGCGGAACGGGAGATTGCGGGGCTTAAACAATGGCGCAAGAGTCTCGAGCAGATTGTATTGGCCCTGGTTAAATTGGTGGAGTCCCGTGATCCATACACGGCGGGTCATCAGCAAAGGGTGGCTCTATTATCAAAGACCATTGCACAAGAAATGAAAATGGACCCCCAGAGAATCGAGTCGCTCAGCCTGGCGGCTACAGTGCATGATGTGGGCAAGGTTTATGTCCCCCTGGAGTTTTTGAATAAACCCGGGCGGCTGAGTAACGCTGAGTTCAACATTATCCGTATGCACCCGGAAGTGGGCCACAAAATTCTGGAGCCTGTGGTGTTTGAAACCCCGGTTAGCGAGATGGTGTTGCAGCATCATGAACGCTTGGACGGATCAGGCTATCCCAAGGGGCTGAAAGGCGATGAAATTCTGCTGGAAGCTAAGATAATAGCGGTTGCCGATGTGGTTGAAGCCATGAGTTCCCACAGACCCTACCGGGCCAGCCGCGGAATTGACAAAGCCCTGGAGGAAATCAAATCCAAATCAAATATTTTGTATGATAGTGAAATAGTCAACATCTGTTTAAGGCTGTTTAATGAAAACAATTTTACTTTTCAGATGAAACTATAGGGTCTGGATAAAAAAGACCGGGAGCTATCAGTGGCTGAAGACAAAATTCTCATAGTAGATGATGATTCTGAAATTTTAAAATCTTTTCGGCGCCGTTTTGCCAAGAAGCTGGATGTATACGTTGCCGAAGGAGTTGAAGAGGCACTGAATCTAGTCCATGACAAGGGGCCTTTTGCGGTGGTGGTGTCGGACTACCGTATGCCCGTAATGAATGGCGTTGACTTCCTGGCTAGAATAAAGAAAGATTTTCCGGATACAGTGAGGATTTTATTAACCGGATTTGCAGATCTTAAAACCGCAATGGATGGGGTTAATCAGGGCAACATTTTCCGCCTGCTTAGCAAACCTTGTCCACCGGATGTGATGACCAAGTCTCTTGTCGAAGCAATCAAACAATATCGTTTGGTAGCTTTAGAACATGAGCTTTTGCAAGATACTTTGCATTGCAGTATTCAGGTGCTGACAGAGCTTTTATCCCTATTTCCACCTGCTTTGATACGGAAAATTAATATTGGAAAACGGTTATCGCCCGAGGAGCAAAAACTGTTTAATAGTCATCCCATAACTGCAGCAGAGTTCATTTGCAATATTCCACAGCTTGATGCGGTTGCGAATATGGTTTTGTACCAGGAAAAAAATTTTGATGGTTCGGGAGTTCCGGACAATTCAATAAGCGGAGAGCAAATTCTTCCGGGGGCGCGCATTTTAAAGCTTGCAATTGATTGCGACGTGTATATGCAATCGGGCTATGCACCAGGAAAAGCTTTGCGTGCATTGAATCAAAAAAAGAGAATTATGACCCTGAGGCTTTAAAGGTATTGTCGGGTCTGCTATCCGATGAATCCAGGTTTACAGTCAGGGAAGTTTCAATTATGGATTTAGGGGAGAAAATGATCTTGGCGGACGATCTTTATTCCATATCGCCTTCCAAAAAGCTGCTTTCAAAGGGACATGAGATCACATCGTCTGTATTGAATTATATTGATCAATTGCGAAGAACTATCGGGGTTCAGTAACCTGTCAAGGTAGTTGAACCACTCGAATTATAGAGCAAAACGCTATGCTAATATGTCATCTTGATGGGATAAGCACATGGAAGAAATTAAGCGTATAAGTATACTGATAGTTGAAGACGATATTGAGTTTGCGTCGATAATTGGAAGGATGCTGCGCAATGAAAGCATATTCACATCGGAATGTCATTTTGCGTACAATCTGACCGATGCTTTATCTTTAATGGATGCTGAACATATAGATATAATCGTATTAGATCTTGGGCTGCCGGAAACCAGCGGACTTGCTACATTGATATCGGTTCGTCAAAAGAGAGAAAACACGCCGATAGTGGTTCTCACTGGTGAAGGACCGGAGGAAATGGGGCCGGACGTATTACGGGAAGGAGCGATGGATTATATACTGAAATCAGATATCCGCGGCCACTATTTAAGAATGGCGATAAATCACGCCATGCAAAGACATGACCTTTTACAGCAGTTACAGGACTACCAATCCCACTTGGAAGAGATTATTGAAAAACGCACCACTAAACTTGAAGAAACTATAGATAAACTTAAATCGGAAATAAAACAACGTGAAGAGGCTGAGAAAAACCAATTGATTGCTCTGCAAGATTCCGTGCGCAGAGAAAAGGAAATTAATGCACTCTTGCAGAGTTCAAAACTGGTATTAAAACATAGGAACTTTGATAAATCAGCTAGAGCGGTATTTGATATATGCAAGAATTTGCTGGGCGCGACAGCAGGTTATGTTGCCTTACTCTCTGAAGATGGGCAAGAAAATGAACTGTTATTTCTTGAGGCGGGTGGCAGAGTATGTACAGTAAATCCAGATCTTCCAATGCCCATTCGAGGCCTGCGAGAGAAGGTTTATAAAACAGGGTTGGCGGTGTATGAAAACGACTTCATGAATAGCCAATGGCAAGACTTAATGCCGTCCGGGCATGCCGTCTTGGACAACGTATTATTTGCGCCTTTGAACATTGGGGATTATACCGCAGGAATAATAGGCCTGGCGAACAAATTAGGTGGCTTTGACGATAATGATGCAAGCCTTGCCACAGCTATGGCAGAAATAGCTTCTATTGCCCTGGATAACAGCAGGACGCTTGAATCGCTTGAGGATAGCCGCACCCGTTTTCGAGAGCTGTTTGACCGTATGAGCGGCGGAGTGATCATATATGAGTCCAACGACGATGGAACTAGTTTCCATGTGAAGGAAATTAACCGGGTAGCCATGGAAATAGCCATGATTGATAAATCCGGATACCATGGCAAAAAGGCTGAAGAGGTTTTTCCGGGGATTATACATACCGGTCTATTGCAGGCTTTGCATAATGTTTGGCTTAGCGGTAAGCCATTGCAACATCCTCCCTCATTATACCAGGATGGCGCTGTAAGCAAATGGCTGGAAAGCTATATATATAAGCTGCCGAATGGCGAGCTGGTTGAGGTTTTTGATGATATTACACAGCAAAAAGCCGTTCAAGATTCATTGCGCAAAAGTGAAGAGCGCTATCGGAGTCTTATTGAGTCATGCCCTGACCCCATTGTTGTCTATGATGCAGACGGCAATG
Source organism: Desulfarculaceae bacterium (assembly GCA_963675675.1). GTDB lineage: Bacteria > Desulfobacterota > Desulfarculia > Desulfarculales > Desulfarculaceae > Dethiosulfatarculus. Next base: position 1,765,383 of record OY776512.1, on the reverse strand, counting down.
TTATTGCGGTGAATTCGGCTTTTCAGAACATTTTTGGATGGAAAATTGAAGAGTTGTACGGCAAGCCATTGGATTTTGTTCCGGAGACAAACCAGGAAGAAACCAAAATAATGGTTGACCGGATGATAAGGGGTAACAAAGTCATCAATTTTGAAACTCAACGGTTCACCTCAACCGGAAAAATTATTGATACGGATATCAGCGCGACCCTGTTTTCGAATAATCAAGGTAAGCTTGTCGGCTATGTCGTTTTCATACGTGACATCAGCGTCCGTAAATCATTGGAAAAAGAACTCAGGCGAAACGAGCGCAATCTCAGAAGGATATTGGAATCCCTCCCCACCGGCATAATGATGGTCAATTGTAAAGATTACACTATTGAATATGTAAATCCGGTGGCATGTGAAATGGTAGGATTATCTTCTAATGAAATTGTTGGTAAGGTTTGCTATTCTTTTGTTTGTCCAACAGAAAAAGGACAATGTCCTGTAACTGATTTACATATGAATATTGAACAAAGTGAAAGATATCTTCAAACGTCTAGTGGTGACAAGATCCCTATTTTAAAGAATGTTGTCACCATAAATATTGGTGGAAATGATTTATTACTGGAAAGTTTTATCGACATATCGGATCTGAAAAAAACCCAGGAAGAAACGCTGATTCGAAAGGCTCTCGAGGCTACAATAGAGACCGCAGGCGCGGCCTGCCATGAATTAAATCAACCCCTGCAGGCACTAATGAACCTTGCCGATGCCGCCTTGGGAGATTTACAACCAGACCATCCGGTGCACAATGATCTACAGGACATACTTCTGAACAGCATCAAAATGGCCTCGATCACCCGGAAATTAAGCAACCTGACCAGCTATCAAACATCCAAGTATTCCCCTTATTCAAACATACTTGACCTTGATGCTTCGTCCAATGACGGCGATGGTGATTTGTAGTGGTGTCTATTCGCATTGCGGCCCAACTCAGCCATTTGTCACTGTTATGAGCGGCTGGGTCGGCGCGGAATATACAACAGCTAAATCTCATCCAGCATGGTTCTGACCGTGGCTAAAAGCTCGGCCAGGTTAAACGGCTTTGCCAGATATCCTGCGGCTCCGCTCATCAAAGCTCTTTTGACGGCTCCGTTGGCCGCGTAACCGCTGGCAATGATCACCTTGGCCCGTGGGTTGATCTCCAAAATACCCTCCAGAGCCTTGTACCCTCCGATGCCGGGCATGCCCAAATCAAGAATCACCAAGTCCAGGAGGTTCGTTTTTTCTGCGTAGACCTCCAGGGCCTCCTCCCCGCTTTTAACAGTGAACACCCTGTAACCGGCTCGGGTCAGCATCTGCTTGCCCAACTCGCGCAATGGGGCGTCATCGTCAACCAGTAATATGGTCTCGCTGCCTATTTGGAGTTCCTCTTCAGCCCATGCATTAGTTTTTGAACTGATAATTTCATTTTCAAAGGCCGGCAGGTAAATCTTGAAGGTGGTGCCCAAGCCCAGTTCGCTGTAACAGGATATTTGGCCTTGGAAAGACTTGACAATGCCGAAAACGGTTGAAAGCCCCAACCCCGTGCCTTCACCCACAGCTTTGGTGGTGTAAAAGGGATCGAAAATGTGTTCACTGGTCTGTTCGTCCATTCCTCGTCCGGTGTCCGAAATCTGCAGCAGTACATAGCGGCCCGGCTCCAACTCCAAGTGCCTTGCGCAATACTCATCGGTCAAGGTGATATTTTGGGTGTCAATGATCAATCTTCCGCCCTCGGGCATGGCATGCTGCGCATTGGCGGCCAGATTGAGCATTACCTGTTCCAACTGATTGGCATTGGCCAGAATAGGCATTAGATCGGGAGCAAGGTTGGTTTCAATGCTTATCATCTTGGGAAGGGTTCTCCCCAAAAGCTCCACGGTATGCTCCAGTTCCATGTTCAGGTCAAGCGGCATCCGGTCCACCTCCACCTTGCGGCTGAAGGTGAGTATCTGGCGCACCAGATCGCGGGCGCGTTCCCCGGCTTTTAAAATCTGCTCGAGCTCTTTGGTATAGTCCTGCTGGTCTTGAGATTTGCCCATGGCCATCTCGGCAAAACCGATCACCACCCCCAGGATGTTGTTGAAGTCATGCGCGATGCCGCCGGCCAGGGTGCCGATGGCCTCCATTCTCTGCGCCTGGCGCAGTTGGGCCTCCAGCTTTTGTTTGTCCGCCTCCTGCTTTTTTCTTTGGGTTATGTCTTGGAAAAAAACCAGGGCTCCATCTTCACCCAGATAATGTATGGGCACGGATAACACCTCTACATCGAAGGGTGTTCCTTCAAGCTTGGTAAACTGATATTCCAAGGGCTGTAAGTTCTGCTTTTCCTGGTTCACCAATCTTATCCGTTCTTTAATCAAACCATGGAAACGGGGGGGCACCCGGTCCAGGACTGGCTGTCCCAGCAAATCCTCCTTGCATTGGGCGCCAAAAGCCTCCATAGCCTTGTTGTTTACATAGGCGATGTTTTCCTTGGTTTGAATCAACACGGCCATCGGCGCGTTATCCACCAGGTTGCGGAACTGGGTTTCGCTGCGTAATAAGGCTTCTTCGGCCTGTTTGCGCTCGGTGATGTCTACGTAAACACCCAGTAAGCATTCCTGGTTGTCGTAAAAAATGGTTTCCGCTGACCAGAGGATGGTGCGAATCTGGTTATTCAGCCAGATATCCATTTCAAAGTTGCGCAAGTAGCCCTGCTGTCTGAATAAACTCAGCATATACTTCCGGCTGCTGGAAGACTCGACCCAAAGACCCAGCTCGGTGCTTGTCAGCCCCAGGCATTCCTGCCTGCTGAGTCCGCATTGCTTGAGAAAAGCGTTATTAGCCTCCAGAATGCGCCCCTCTTTTGCCGTAGTTATGGTAATAGGGACCGGGCTGGCGAAAAAGAGTTTGCTGAATTTTTCTTCGCTTATCCGCAAGGCCTCCTCGGCCTGTTTGCGCTTGGTGATGTCGAAGATAGTTGAATGAAAAAAAGTACGGCCTTGCTGGGTGAGGACGCCGGAATACACCTCCACATCCCGGACTTCATTTGATGCCAGCCGGTGCTTGGCCTGGAAGGAGATGGCTTTGCAGTTCTCAATATCTGAAATGAGCCCGGCGACCTTATCGCTGTCGTCCGTGTTTATTTCAAAGACGCTCTTGGCGGTCATCTCCGCATGGTCATGGCCGTAGAAATTGCAGGCTGCCTGGTTGGCGTCCACAATGGCTCCGTCTTTGGGGTCCACCAGCAGCTGAATTACACGGTTTGAGTGGAACATTTGCCGGTAGCGTTCTTCACTTTCTTTCAGGGCCCTTTCCGATCGTTGGTGCTCAAGTTCCTTTTCACGCTTAAGCTTTCGCTGCACCAACAAAAGCAGAATGACCAGGGTCTGCAATATCAGCAGTCCGGCGACAACCAAAACCCAGTGCCAATACAAATCGAAAAACGAGTACTGCCGGAATCTGATTTCGGCCCCGGCGATAAGGGGATGGTCTAAAAGACCCCACCGCTTCAGTTGTCTCCAGTCATATACCACGAAGTCGGGCGCTTTTTGGGGTGGGATATTATCCGGGTTTTCGCCTGCCAGAATCCGCATGGCGATCTTGGCCAGAATGCGCCCCACTTCCTCTGCGCTGGCCATGCTGCCCCCTAAAGCGCCATTCCCCATATACGTATCGGTAATGCCGATCAGAGGGGCTGTAGCCACTTTGGAGATCATCCGGCAGGCTTCATGGGGCGCGAAACGTTTACCCTCTGAATCCTTACCAATTCCTAAGTAATATATTAAAGTGTGGGGAGGCAGCCGGGAGACTTGGCTAAGGATTTCCTCCATGCTCTTATCGGTCAGATAGGTCACCCGTATAGAGGGCCCCAGCCCGGCAAGCTGTTTGCGCGCTCTTTTTTGTAAATATTTGCCCGTGGGATCACTGCCGACCACAACCAGCACGTCCTGGGTGGCCGGTAACAGCTTCAGGGCAAATCTGACAGTGCTCAGCATGTTGAGTTCGAAATACACGCTGGTCATGCGCCGGTGCCGGGGGGGGTGCATAATGGCATCCCTCCCGCTTCCCGAGATTACCTGGGGAATGCCGGGGAACAATTCCTGACCGTTTTCGAGTAAAAAATCGGAAGCAAGGTCGTTATACGCTATCACCATTGCCAGGGCCCGATGGGAATACTTAACCCGGAGCATTTTTTTCAATACGGCCTTGTGCCCTACAGCGGTTCCCGAGCCCAAGTCCAAATACTCTTCATTGATCTTTTGCGGTACAATCTGGCTGCCAGCCATGGTGTCGCGGAATGACTGTCTCATCATTTTTTCCCATGGAATTGCATGGAAAAATGAATTCAGGATGAGGATTTCCTTTGGTGCGGGCTGCTCTTTGGCCCAAACCATGGGTGTGGTCATTAGCAAAATCGTGACTAATGACAAAAGGAATATATCACCTAAGTGGCGCAAACTAGAATGATTTAGCATTGATTGTCCGCTGCTGGCTACGCTTCTCGTGCTTGGGGTCAAGAAGCTATTACTGTTTCACACGGTGTTAATCACGTTTGAGCGCTGAACTGTCTTTGAATTCAGCTAAGCGCGGCAGAGCCTGCAACTCGTCTCCGCAATTTGCTATATTACTGCTCCTCCCGTGGACATGTATGCCCTCATATGCCGCGGGTCTTGTTTCGCTATAATCTGACGCTGTATTCCATAAGTTATATTAATAAATTAAATTATACAACGACAGTATTTGGCAATCTAATAACTTTGCACATGAGCACAAACAAATACGTTACTTTTCTTTTTATCTATTATTCTACCGAACTAGATCTGGTAAAGTACATGGATTTCAGAATGTTGACTTGATCATTAGTAGCGGTGTCTTGGTTGTTAATAAAAAATCCCTGGCCGCAACCAGGGATTTTTGAAAAATAAGGTGGCGTTCCTGAACAATACTTATGATGAACTGCTCTTGAGCGCCGTCAGCCTGAAAACCGCTTGGCAAATCCAACCTGACGGTGATCCGCACATCATAAATCGCTGACTGTCAACTATCCAAATTTACTTAATTTTAAGCATTTGTGATCTGACAGCCTTGATTTCTCATTTCTTTGAAATTTACAGGATAACTGGAATGCCTTACTAATGGTTGCTTTGCACCGGGGTTTTCAATTTACCGGACCAAGGGGTGGGTCTCCTCAGGCTTTGTAAACCCCGTTTTCAACTTTTATCGGCGCCTGCCATTAATTTGGAATCATTTTGTTTCTCTGTGAACCAACCATGGAAGAGTACCAGATCTAAATGGTTATCCAGTGACTCATAATCATGAATAACAACCCCCAGCTTGGAAGCTTGCGGTGCGCTGTACACCCGTACGTTGTATCTTCCGCCATTTTGGACCGCCGGTTTAGCCACCTGCATCAGGTTCCAGGCCAGGTCAGGATCAACTCCATGAGCCAGGATCAGCTCTCTGCCTATGACCTGAATTACAGTTTTCGGGCGCGACATTTTACGTATTTTGGCTTCGACCTTTTTTTCTTTTGACAAAAACTCAAACATAATGTCCTCCTTTATGCAAAAATATGGATAACCTGCATGAACTTCAGGACATCCAACCCGATACACTTCCACAACAATGGCTGCTCACCCGGCTGCCGGCTTCGCAACTACAGAAGCTGTTTTGCTTCCAATGCACGCCGACTGAGCCATCAGTGCACGGCCATGTGCACGCTCTACCTGTGCATGTATCTAATTAGCAAATGGAGTGCCGAGTTTTATCTTAGCAAAATATATGACTATTTCAGTTTCAGACCCAAATTTTGGAATTATGATTTCCCTTCTAGGGCTGTAATATCGAAATGGGATTTCGATAATAATTTTTTTATGGTATTTTTTGCATTAACTTAGAGATGTTTGCGGCAGTTTTATAAACATTCAAACTAGTTACATTAGGTATGTGCTCAAATGTATAGAGTTTTATATGCCGGCAACCAAGACCTGTGGGCAAAAGCAATATCGGAAAGCCTTGGCGAAGGCTTTATTTTGGATAAGGCGTTCTCTGCCAAGTCCTGCCTGAACAACCTGCATGACAGACGGCCTGATTTCTGTTTTTTGGATATAGACTTACTGTCCGCATTTTTTCCTGAAGAGAATCCCAATAATTATGAGCTGGCGATGCAATCCTTTTGGAAGGCCGGCGGGGATATTCCCCTGGTCATCCTGTGCAATTCGGAAAAACTCCGCATGGCAGTGGAAGCCGTCAAGGCCGGGGCCACGGATTATTTATGCCATCCCTTTGAAATCAAGGAAATCGAGCTGGTTATCCATAAATTGCTCGCACATATAGATCAAAGGTCGGAACTTGAATATCTAAGGTCAAGGTTCTGGAGAAAAGAAGCCGAGAGCCTTGTACGCACCCATTCGCCCAAAATGTTGGCAGTGTATGATTCTATAGAAATGGTGGCGCCCACCAAAGCCACAGTGCTGATCCATGGCGACACCGGCAGCGGGAAAAGCCTTTTAGCCAAACTGATTCACTTGCACAGCAACCGGGCTGAACAACCCTTTGTGGGGGTTCATTGTGGTTCCATTCCGGATACCTTGTTGGAAAGCGAACTTTTCGGCCATGAAAAAGGCTCCTTCACCGGTGCCGAGCGCCGCAAGCTGGGCCGGTTTCAGGTGGCGGATGGCGGCACCATATTTCTTGACGAGGTCGGCACCATCACACCAAATGCTCAGATAAAGCTGTTGCAGGTTTTGCAGGAAAGCACCTTCACCAGGGTGGGAGGTGAACATGAAATAGCGGTGGATGTGCGGGTTATAGCCGCCAGCAACGAGGATCTCAGAATCAAGACCGAAAACGGACACTTCCGCAGGGATCTCTATTACCGCTTGAATGTATTCGCAGTGCAATTGCCTTCCTTGCGTGAACGCAGAGAAGATATAAGTCATCTGGCCAATCATTTTTTGCAGAAGCTGAATCAAAAATACGGCAAGGATCTTAAGGGAATCCTGCCCGAGGTAACCAGCGCCATGCAGGCTTATGACTGGCCGGGCAATATCCGGGAGCTGGAGAATCTCATGGAACGGGCTTATATCCTGGAGAGGGGCAGCAGGCTCAGCAGTACCGGATTTCCCGCCGAAATTATGGCCATGATTCCCTCTGAATCAGCTGCGGAATCCAATCTATGCGATCTCAGCCTTGCCGATCTGCGCAAAAAAGCGGTGAATGAGGTGGAACAGAGGTACTTGATGAAAATGCTTGAGCTTCATAAAGGCAAAGTCGATTCATGTGCGGTGCAAGCTGGAATCACCACCCGCCAGTTCCACAATCTGATGGCAAAATATAGCTTGATAAGCAAAGATTTCAGATAGAGCCCAAAATCAAAGCCCAAAGCTCAATCATTTGAAACCATCCTGACCCTGTGTTTCAGGTTTGAGAATTCTTTTTTCCCAGTCAATGTCTCATCGTGTGATTTATCTATAATATCAACAAAATACCTGTTGGCATTTATTTTGCTTGTTGCGTTTGTTGAAATTCAACAGCAGGGGGGATTGCTTTAATACAGCATTCACCTCTTGAGTAAAAAAACTGATTGCCGGAAGGGTACAGGTGACTGCTATGAGACATCGCGAGCGAGCAAAACAAAGTGGCGGTCTGGAGACCAATGCCTTGGAGCCTCCTAATTGTGGGCAAGCTTTGGTTCCGGCCGCGCAGGATCGAATCAAATTTGCTGCATTTCCGCATGGGGACCGGCTGTCTGAACAAGAACAGTTTATAAAGGCTAATACCAATCGTCAGGGCCTTTCCCTGGCCTTCCGCAGAAAATACTATCCCGGCATCAGCGCCGAATTGTGGGATGACTGGCGCTGGCAGATACGCAACCGCATCAGCACCCCGGTGGAACTGAGTGGGTTTATGCAGCTCACTGCGGATGAGCAGGCGAGCATGGGACAGCCCGGCCTGCCTTTTGCCGTGACGCCTTATTATTTGAGCTTGATAGATGCATTTAACCCTGAAGATCCTCTGCGCAGGGCGGTAGTGCCCACAATCAGGGAACAGACTGTGACCATGGGCGAGAGCCTTGATCCTTTGGCGGAAGAACGCCACATGGTCGTTCCGGGCCTGGTTCACCGCTACCCCGACCGGGTTTTGCTTCTGGCCACAGGCTTTTGTTCGACCTACTGCCGCTACTGCACACGTTCCCGTCTGGTGGGCAGGAACGGTATTTCCTGCAGCCGTAAATTGCTTGAAAAGGCCATCGCCTATGTGGCCAAGCATGAAGAAGTCCGCGATGTATTGATCTCCGGCGGTGATCCATTGACCATGGGCGAGGAGCGCTTGGAATGGCTGTTGGCTTCTTTACGGCGCATCAAACATGTGGAGATCATCCGGATTGGGAGCAAGGTCCCGGCGGTGCTGCCCCAGCGCATCACGCCCTCGCTGGTGGGCATGCTTCGCAAGTACCATCCATTGTTCATCAGCCTGCACTTCATGCACCCGGCCGAGCTGACCCCGGAATGCGCGAGAGCCTGCGCCCGCCTGGGCGACGCAGGCATACCCCTTGGCAGCCAGACCGTGCTGCTAAGCGGTATCAATGATTCGGTGGAGATAATGCGCCAGCTCATGCAAGGGCTTTTGCGCCTGCGGGTGCGTCCCTACTATCTATATCAGTGCGATCCTATCGCGGGCTCCGGTCATTTCAGAACCCCGGTGGCAAAGGGGTTGGAGATCATAAGTGGATTGCGCGGGCATACCTCCGGATACGCCGTGCCCACCTATGTGATTGACGCCCCGGGCGGGGGAGGAAAGATAGCGCTTTGCCCCGAATCCGTGATCGGCCGGCAAAATGGTGAAGTTCTTTTGCGAAATTATCAGGGTGGGGTTTACAGCTATCCTGACCTGCAGGATTGCCAAGACAGTCAAACGGTAATCCACTGATGGAGCGGAAGGTGGGGCTATGTTTACCCCCATCTTTTTCGCCCAAATGAACCGTCCTCTGAAGAATAGGAGTTTGGATAATGTTGATCGGTTTTACCTACGATCTGCGTGACGAATACCGGGCCATGGGCTTTTCCGAAAGCCAGGTGGCTGAATTCGACAGCATACGCACCATTGAAGGCATTGAGCAGGTCATTGGGGCCATGGAACATCAGGTGCAGCGTATAGGAAATGTGCGCAATCTTATTGACCGCCTAACTAATGGTGAACGCTGGGATCTTGTCTTTAACATAGCTGAGGGGATCGGCGGGTTTGGCCGGGAAGCGCAGGTGCCTGCCCTGTTGGAAGCCTACGGTATTCCCTATACCTTTTCAGATCCTTTGACCCTGTGCCTTGCCCTGCACAAGGGCATGGCCAAACATGTGGTTCAGAACTTGGATCTTCTCACACCTCCCTTCAAGGTTATCGCAGAACTTGACCAGCTTGAGTCCCTGTATATGAGATTTCCACTTTTCGTAAAGCCGGTGGCAGAGGGCACAGGCCTGGGCGTGGATGCAAACTCCAGAGTGGATGATCAGGCGACTTTATTGAGAGTCTGCGCTGATCTCCTTGGCCGTTTCAACCAGCCGGTTTTGGTGGAAAGCTACTTATCGGGCCGGGAATTTACGGTTGGCGTGGTGGGAAGCGGTAAAAATGCTCAGGCGGTCGGCGTATTGGAAGTAATCCAAAACGACAGTATACAGCCTTTGGTCTATTCCAACACCAACAAGGAAAACAGCGAACAGACCATGCACTACCGGCTGGCCGGCGGCCAGGAAGCCGAAAAGTCCAAAGCCCTGGCTTTGAAAGTTTGGAGCGGTCTGGGTTGCCGCGACGCGGGGCGGGTTGATCTGCGCTGTAATGCCTTTGGAACTCCCTTTTTCCTGGAGGTCAATCCCCTGGCGGGGCTGCATCCGGAGCATTCCGATTTGCCGATCCTGTGCAATTTGGCGGGTAGAAGTTTTGAGTGGCTCATCCGGAGCATTATTGAGTCCGCATTATTGCGGCAGTCCATTGGAATTGGATCCAGGAATCCTATTCTATCCGGGCTTGGAACCAGCCTGACAGGTAGCGCACATGAAAATCGCAGTGCTGCATGACTTGGTGAAGCCGGGGGCCGCGCCGGATTTGCAGGACAACCTTGCCCAAACCGGGTATGTGAGCCTTCTGCTTAAAAAACTGGGTCATCAAGTTTTCCGGACGCCTTTTTGTGAAACCGGGTTTCAGGGAAAGAGCGTCTCCACCAACATCTTGTTTAACCAAAAGCCGGATTTGGTCTTTAACCTGGTTGAGGCCCCAAAAGACCAGGGCCGCCTCATCCATATGGCGCCCCTGCTGCTGGAGCGTTTGGGGCTTTGTTACACCGGATCGGGGGTGAAAGCCCTCATGAGCACCAGCAACAAACTGTGGGCCAAACGGATCTTGCGTTCAGCCGGCCTGCCCACCCCGGACTGGCTCCACCCCACTATGGATGGCGCAGGCGGCGGTGTTCAAGCGGGAGCCTTCATCCTGAAATCAGTTTGGGAACATGGCTCCTTTGGCCTGGACAATGATTCCGTGATGGATCACCCGGGTCTGGGAGAGGTGAAGAACCAGATGCGCCTTCGGGCCGATAAATATGGAGGGGATTGGTTTGCGGAGCGTTTCATTTTTGGGAGAGAGTTCAATCTGAGCCTGCTTGCAAGCGAGACCGGAGCGCAGGTGCTGCCGCCGGCGGAAATGTTGTTCACGGGGTATTCGGACCACGAATATCAACTGGTGGATTATGCGGCCAAATGGGAGCCCCAAAACCCGCATTTTGATGGAACCCGGCGCCGGTTCGATTTTGGCATGGCAGATTCAAACCTGTTGCTGCTGTTGAAACATTACACCAGGCAATGCTGGAAGCTGTTTGGGTTGCGGGGATGGGCCAGGGTGGACTTCCGAATTGATGAAGAAGGCAGTCCCTGGATACTGGAAGTCAACGCCAACCCCTGCCTGGCCAAGGACGCCGGATTTATGGCGGCGGTGAAAAGGGCCGGGCTCAAACCGGAGCAGGCCGTTGATTTTATAATAAAGGATGCTTTTTCAGCCCGCCGTGAGAAGGCTGATAATCAAAGGAGCTTGCTTCATGCAGGTAAAAATAAACGGCAAAATGCTGTCATGGCGTAATTTGGCTACGCCTGCCGATATCAAGCTGGTGCGCAGGTTTTGCAAGGAGGCGGGCAATTTCACCCTTTGTGAAGTGGAACTGGCGGTTGAATTGGTTATGGAATGCCTTCACCGGGGTTCAGACAGCGGATACCATTTTCTTTTTGCCATTCTGCCGCCAGACACCCAGGCAGGTTATGCCTGCTATGGGCCGGTCCCCTGCACCGAGAGTTCCTGGGACTTGTATTGGCTGGTGGTGGACAAGGCCTTGCAGGGCAATGGATTTGGGGAATTGATCCTGCGCAAAGTGGAACATCAAATTTGGCAGGCCAAGGGGAAGCGCATCTTTGTGGATACCTCCGGACGTCCGGCCTATGACTCCACCCGGCATTTTTATGAAAAATGCGGCTACAAAATCGCAGCCCAACTTTCTGATTTCTACGAAAAAGGTGATGCCAAGTTCATCTATTGCAAAGATCTGGGCTGAAAAAAAACGCTGGAATAATTCGAGAAGCTGAAAGATACGGGCACGGAGGAGAGGATTCTTTATTATCATCGGCTGCCATGGCAAAAGCACAGTTGGGCAGCTGAGGTTGTGTTTGGTATCAATCAGATAGCTCGCCGGTCCACCCGCCTGTTATTGACAATACGCCGGAATGAATAATGACCGACTAGAGGCCGCATGATCATCTTTGCAAAATACTGTAAGTAATACAGTATGGTATCGTATTATTTTCTATTGAAAATAAGTATTCATTTCTAAATTAAATCAATTAGATTTGTCACCTACTCAAGCTTACCGGTAAATTTTTTTAGGATTAAGTTGTATTAAGCTTTTTTGAGAAAGCATAGAAATTACGTTTCTAAAAAGGAGCAAAAGAAGAATAGGCGGTTCTAAATATGTAATCATTCGAAATTCTTAATTATATTAAATGGAGGAACTTCAAAAGGAGATTTCTTTCTTGGCTTTATTTTGGCTCCCCGCTGAATCAAAATTTCCATCGTAAAAGTATGTCAATAAAATACATAAAAAAATCAATAAATTATAGATGGCATGCATTTTGAAATTACAGATGGCACGATTGAAGCATGGAAGCATTTATATAGTTTCATAAGGCAGGTTAACCGTAAATAACACATGAGTGTGGTGACGGTAATTATGAAAAAAGTGCAGATCATAGGTTTGGTTCTTGCCAACTCATGGAGTCAAGATGGGAATATTATAGGTGTGGCCATTGCAGGTTTTGACGAATCATTAACTCAGATAAAACCGAATTGCGGAATGAACGCCAAGCTGATTAAGTGTCTCAATCGAAAGGTGATTGTCGAGGGAATGTGGGAAGATAACGGTCCGCTTAACAGGATGCTTAATGTTACCAGTTTAGAGCTGGTTAACGAGAGAATAAACTAATAAACATAATTCCGTCGAACTGCTGCGCCTTCATTTGTAGTAAATCACCAAAATCAGACTATTAAGACAAAGGAGCAATAAAATGTCCAAAAACTTGAAGAAACTGTTTGGTGTTTTAGTGGCGGTCCTTTTGGTGCTTGGCATGACCAGTATTGCCCTTGCCGATCAAGTAAGCATTACCGGAATGATCGTTCAGTCCGGGGACCGGTATATGCTGGACACAGGCACCAAAAAGATCATCTTGGATTGTGCCATTGATGCTAACGAGGTTAACCAACGCGTTAAAGTTACCGGCAACCTTAAGACCGACGGCAACGGTAACGAAGTTTTGACGGAGATCGAGGACATTCAACCCGTCTTAAACAACGAAAATCCGCAGTGGTCCTGACCGGACATCCGCTGTGAATAGTTTGGCTTGGCATCGCATCTCATGATACTTAAAAAAGGAGTTTAAAATGATCCGGACTTCGAAGAAACTAATTGGCGTTCTGATGGTTGCGGTCTTGGTTTTGGGTTTGGCCAGCGCCGCCATTGCCGATCCGATTACCATCAGCGGTAAGATTGTCCAGTCAGATGATCAGTATTTGCTGGATACCGGTGAGAAACAGATCCTCCTGAGCGGCGATATCGATGAGGATATGGTGAACCAGGAATTCAACGTTACCGGCACCATGGGGACCGATGACAATGGCAAGGAAGTTCTTACCGTAGAATCAGTTGAATCCAAGTAACCTTCTGTGCAAGGCCGGGCTTCCTCCCCTGCGGAGGTTGCCCGGCCTTTTTTTTAAAAGAGGGCCTTGGCATTTCCTGCCAGAAATGATTTGAAGGACACCGTGGACAGACTCAGGGCAGAAAAGGCTCTTTCTTTCAAAGTTCCTAAATTCAATCACCGTCCAGACAAGATAGTTACCGGGTATCGCCCGCCCGCATTCAGCGACAAAAAAACCCTGGCCGTAACCAGGGTTTTTTGGAAAAACGGTTGGCGTCCCCAACGGGATTTGAACCCGTGTCGCTGGCGTGAAAGGCCAGTGTCCTGGACCTGGCTAGACGATGGGGACGCGTAGTATTCAATTATCTGGTGGGCCGTGCGTGGATCGAACACGCGACTCTCTGCTTAAAAGGCAGATACTCTACCGGCTGAGTTAACGGCCCATGCCATGTGGCGTTTGGTTATCTACCATGAGCGGATAGGGGTGTCAAGATAAGTGCCTTGTTATTTACCCTGAAACTACATACTTTATCGATGCGGCTTCAACACCCTTGAATGCCCGGCACCGGCTGATGGCGGATTTTCGCAAATTCTCATCTACAATAACACATAATGCCGCATGGATTGCAAGATCAGTTGCGTTGCCAGGGGCAAAATGCATGATGAAGCCCATACTGTTTTTGTATACATAGTGTTGTTTGCGGCTGATTTGACCAAGCCCTGGCACAATGGTATAAAATCCTGCAATCGTGATTTTCGTCACAAAACCCCAACGGCCCGTATAGGCCATGCGCCCCGGGCGAGCGAGATCAAAATATGTCCAGTGAAAGTAAGCAATTGAGACTTGAAGACAGCTTCACCTTCGCCTGTCACAAGGGTCTGGCCTGCTTTACCACCTGCTGCCGCGACGTTAATATCTTTCTGACTCCCTATGATGTGATCCGGCTGAAAAAAGCCTTGGGCCTGACTTCGACCGAGTTTTTGCAAAAATATACCGATCTGGTGGTGGTTCCCAGCAAGCAGCTTCCGCTGATCCAACTCCGCATGAACCTGGAAAACGACAAGAAATGTTTTTTTGTAAAAGAACACGGCTGCATCTACTATGCCCACCGCCCTTGGGCCTGCCGCATGTTCCCCTTGGATGAGGCCGGTCCCGGCGGATATGCCGTGATCGCCACCGGTGAGCGTTGCCATGGCTTGGTGGAAGGCGACCAATGGGTGGTCAAGGAGTGGCTCATGGACCAGGGCGCCACCCAATCCAAGGAGATGGACGGCAGCTTTGACGCCTTAAGCGCCCATGAATTCATGCGCGGTTTGGATATCAACAACGAAAAAATCCAGCAGATGATCCTCATGGCCATCTATGACGTGGACCGCTTTAGGGACTTTGTATTCAAAAGCTCGTTCTTGGAGCGCTTCGATATAGATGATGAGCGTATAGAAGTGGTCAAGTCGGATGACGTGGCCATGCTGGACCTGGGCTTTGACTGGGTGCGCTTCGGGCTTTTGGGGCAAAAGACCCTGGAGATCCGCGAGGAGATCAAGCAGCAGGCCGAGGCCATGGCCAAAGAAGTGCAGGCCCGCATGGAACAGGAGAAGAAATAGTGGGGGCTCCCATGCCTCCCATACCCCAAGGCGGCTGCTTCGAGGCCTTGGGAAAAGATCCCTTTACTTTTGCCTGCCATCCAAAGGTGCCCTGCTTCAATGAGTGCTGCCGCAAGCTGACCTTGGTGCTGACCCCTTATGATCTGATGCGCCTGAAAAAGCGGCTGGGCGTGACCTCCGGTGATTTCATTGATGAGTATTGCGAGGTGGAGCCGGGCCAGAACGGCTGGCCCCAGGCCCGGCTAAAGATGCTGGACAATGAACGCCAGACCTGTCCATTTGTGAGGCCCCAGGGATGCTCGGTGTACGAAGACCGTCCCGGTGCGTGCCGCACCTATCCCTTGGGCCGGGCCGCTTTGGGGGGCACCGGCGGCGGGCCTAGCCAGGAAAGCTATTTTCTGGTGCGCGAGGATCATTGCCGGGGATTTGAAGAGGGCCGGGATTGGTCCCCTCAAACCTGGACCCAGGATCAGGGCCTGGAAATATATAACGAAATCAATGACATGTTTTTGCCTTTGATCACCCGGCAGGCCACCGACCCGGACCCCAGAGTCATTACCCAGAAAATGCGCATGTTTTTCATGGCCTGCTACAACCTGGATGCATTCAGGGGCTTTGTGGGCAGTGCGAGATTTTGTCAGACCTTTGAGGTGCCGCCCGAAAGGCTGGAAGCAATCCGGGCCGATGAACTGGAGCTTCTGAAATTCGCCTTTGACTGGCTGAAGTTTTCCATATTTGGTGAGCGCACCCTCACGCTCAGCCAGGCGGCCCAAAAAGCGGCTGAATCCCAAAACAGCTAGTTTTTTAATTAATAGGGTGCTATTCACCAAGTGATGCTTGACCATTCTTGTGAAAAAAATTATAAATGGTGTTTGTGAAAAAAGCGCCAACCGGCAACCGGTCGGATATCCTGGATGAGTCAATAATACAGATGAGGAGATTTGGGCATGAGCGCCAAGGTTAACCCCAACTTAATGCAAGAGCTGAAGCAATATGGCCTTAATGACGCCAACAAATGCTTCCATTGCGGAAACTGCACCGGAGTTTGCCCGTTGTCCACTCCGGACAATCCCTTCCCGCGTAAACTGGTGCGGTATGCCCAGCTCGGCCTGGAAGACAAACTCGCCAAAGCTCCCGAACCCTGGCTGTGCTACTACTGCGGGGAATGCTCGGATATGTGCCCCCGCGGGGCCGATCCCGGCGAGACCATGATGGCCATGCGCCGCTATCTCACCGCCAAATACGACTGGACCGGATTTGCCAGACGCTTTTACACCTCGGAGGTTTTCGAGGTTTCTGCTATCAGCATTGCCGCCGCGCTGATCGGCCTGGCTTTCATCCTGTTCGCCAACTGGGATGCTTCCACAACCGAGGTGCAGCTTACCCAGTTTGCGCCCAATTGGGTTATCAAGATTCTGGATGACCTCATGGGCATCACCCTGTCCATTCTGCTCTTAAGCAACGTCTGGCGCTGCGTAAAGACCGTAATGGGGCAAAACCTGACCAAAATACCCGCGTCTGTGTATTTGAAACAGGGCAAGGAACTCATCGTGAACTTCTTCACCCAAAAGGAGTTTTCCAAGTGTGAGGACCGCAAGCAATGGATCGTGCACCTTCTCCTCATGACCGGATACACCTCGGTATTCCTCATGGTGGTGGTGGGCATCAATTACTTCCAGCGCGACCATGTAATCGATCCCAACTCCCCGGTGTTGACCACATTGATGTTCATCGTGGGCTGGTATGCCACCTGTGCGATTCTGTATGGGGCTGGCTACGCCCTGATCGGCCGCATCAGAAAATCCAAGGCGCCCTATAAGAACTCACACGGCACCGACTGGATGTTCCTGATTCTCTTGATCCTCACCACCCTCACCGGCATCATGATCCAGATATTCATCGCCCTGGGCGCTCCCATGGCGGTATACATCATCTATATGATTCACATGATGGTGGCCGTTCCCATGCTGGTTCTGGAAGTGCCCTTTGCCAAATGGGCGCACCTGGCCTACCGTCCGGTGGTGCTCTTCTTGCTCAAGGTCAAGGCGGCTCATGAGGCCGCGGGCGGAGAGCTTGCAAAGGATTAAGTCTTTCGCGTCACTGAAAAGCCCGGTATGACTCAGGGGCGGTCCATTGCGGGCCGCCCTTTTTATTTGTCAAAACAGCCCGGCCAGGAATTCTTGCACCGCCTGGTTAAATGAAGTGGGGGTTTCCAAAAACAGGCCGTGACCGGCGTTTTCTATGAGTTCCAGGCGGGCGTTTTTGATTTTGGAGGCCAGGTAGCTGGCGTATTGGGGCGGGGTGAGCTGATCCCGGGTGCCCACCACAACCAAAGACGGCAGGTCAATTTCATCCAAACGCCCGCGAAGGTCGAATTGGTCGCAGGCCAAAAAATCGCCCAAGGTCACCTGGGGAGCCAGGGCCAGCAACTCTTCTTTGGCCTGGCGCAAAAGGGCAGGGAGGGCGGTGGGGCCATAAGCCATGGATACGATGTCCGCACAGGCCTTGGCATAGTCGGTGCGCAGGGTATCCAACAGGGCGGGCAGCACTTTGAGCAGGGCTCCGCTGGCGGCCAGGATCAATCCCCGCAATAGATCAGGCCGGGCCAGGGCCAGGGTCTGCGCTATGGCTCCGCCCATGGAATGCCCCAGCACCACGGGCCTTACGGGGCCGCGTTCTAAGAAGTCCGCTGTCCAGGCCGCATAAGCTTCTATGGTCTTAAAAGACGGCCCCGGGGTTTCACCATGTCCGGGCAGATCAATGGCGGCTATATTCGCCGTGCGGGACAAGCCGGCAAGCTGGGCGCGGAACAAAAGCCCCCGGCCTCCGGCCCCGTGGATGCACAACAGGCTGGGCAATTCCGGGTCAAAGGGCCGGCGGCTCAGATGAAGTCCGGTGTGAACCTCTGATGTATGCTGTTTCCACATGCTTTTGGCGCTTTCGCTGAACTCTAGTGAGAGCGGACCCAACGGCAGTTATTCTGCACGCTTTTGACAGGCAAGGCAAATATGATTATTGGGGGCAGGGGTTGGGGCGGTTTTTTTCAGAATGGCATTGCCCTGATATGGCAGACAACCGGGTTTGATAAACCCGGTTGTCTGCATGTCTTTAACATCGGGGATACCTCGCTGGTTTATCGCGGCCACACATAACGGTGGTGATGGGGCCTGACCACCACGACCGATTTATGATTCGGTGCATAACCCCTGTGCGGACGATAAGGGTAGGGATGGACCACACAGCCGGCGAAAAGGGTTAGCATGGAGAGAACCATTCCGATTGCCAAATATTTCTTAAACATGATGCGTCTCCTGTTTCAGGTCTAGGTTTTAATAGTTAGACGCACCAAACGACGATTTGGTTCACAATTAATTAAAAAATTATGGCTGGTTTCTGTTCCTGGCGCTGAAACGGGCGAAAATCTGCTTGAGAATCCGAAAACGCTGCAGGCCCAAAAGCTCCCTGGTTTGCAGCAAAAAACGCGATCTGGCCAGGGCCTGCTGGATCTGGGCCAGGGCCAGGCGTTTTAACTCCTCGTTGATGGCGTCCCGGTCCAGGGGCTCTTGATCAAAGTACATATCTATGGCAAGCCTGGCCTGCTGCATGATTCCGTTTTGGGTGATCATCCCCTGGCGCAGGGCAAGGTGCATCTTATCAAGTTATTGTACTTCACCGCTGCTCAATTCCAGCTCCTGGGATATGCGGGGATTCTGCCACCACTGGGCCCAGGGCAAGGGGGGCGCTTTTGAACCTGGCCACAAACCGGTATTGCGGACAGCATCATGGCCAGGGCCATCAAGATGCCGAAGGTTTTCTTTTTCATGGTTTTTCCCCTCCTAAGAAGTCTCCCCGCTGACAGATGGAGCCACGAAATCCATGAACTCCGGATCGGTCACAGAGGCCTCTCCGGCCAGCATGAATTCCTGGAACGGGTCAAAGGCCTTTTCCGGCTGCCAATAGAGCCAGGCCGGGTCCACCGGACGGGGCTCTGTGACCAGTGCAGCCAAAGACGGACCCTGTACTTTGAAATGTGGATTTTCCCCGCCTGCCCCGGCCCCTGCCGCCCCACGACCGTCCCGGCATCGTAAGGCCGCCGGTGAATCCGGGCGCCCGGGCCAACCGCCCTTTATTTGACCGGCCCGGCTACCGTCCCGGCGTAAGGGGACCGGAAGGCGGTTTCACCAGACCCTTGACTTTCTGATGACCCCAAAAAAGCCGGGCCTGAGAGATCGTCTCCAGGCCCGGCGTAATGTTTTGTTTTCGCTTAAATGAATCCGCCGCTATATGAAATCTTCTCCGGAGCTGTATTTCCCAAGGGCCTCGGGATCAAGCTCCACTCCCAGCCCGGGGCCGCCGGGTATTTCCAGCATGCCCTCTTTATCCAGCTTCCATCGGTTCACCCCGATTTCATCCACATAGGGAGAGCCGGTCAGATACTCCACCAGATCGGTGTCCGGAAAAGCCGAGGCCAGGTGAAGGTCCGCGGCTAGTCCGATCAGGGTGTTCCAGCCGTGGGGAATGAAGCGCACTCCGTTCTCGCGGGCCATCCAGGCAATGCGCCTTTCCTCGCTGATACCGCCCACCTTGGTCACGTCGGGCTGCACAATATCAAAAGCCCCCTTGGTGAGCCAGGGGGTGAAGGACTGCCTCCGGGTCAACACCTCGCCGCCCGAGATAGGCACTTTGGAACGCCTGCGGAGCTGGACAAAATCCTCCAGGGCGTCGGGCGGCAAGGGCTCTTCAAACCAGTCCACATCATAATCAGCCAGCATTTCAGAGGTCCGCAGGGCCCATTTATAACCCCGGTTCCAAAAGGCGTCGCTGCCCCCCGCGTCCACCATGAGCATGGAGCCGGGACCGACCGCTTCGCGGGCATCCCTGACTATGGCCTCATCCAGCCCGGCGCTCACCCGGCCGAAGGGTCCCCAGCCGATCTTGAAGGCCTTGAAACCCTGCTCCTTCACTCTCAACAGGGCCTCGGCCATGGGACCCGGCCTTTCCATGAGCAATGATGCATAGGGTTTCACCCGCTCTCGGTAGCGTCCGCCCAAGAGCCTGCCCACCGGCTGTCCGGCGGCCTGGCCCAAAATATCCCAAAGCGCAATATCTATGCCGCTGATGGTATGGGTGAGGCTGCCTCCCCGGCCCAGCCAGAAGGTGTGCTGATGGAGCTTTTCACTCACCCTTTCGGGTTCCAGCGCATTCTCGCCAAGGTAAAGCTCTTTGAGCACTTCCAACGACGCCTTTACCAGCCCGTCATTGGTAAATACGCTGCCCAGCCCGGTCAGCCCCTCATCGGTTTTCACCGCAATCAAGGTGTGCACGCAGTCTTCTTGCTTGATCTCGCTGGACCAACCGCCTTCCGGAGTGCTGTGCTTAAGCCCCAGCGCCTTGATTTCCCTTATCTTCATATTACCCCCTAGGAGTATGCCGGTTTGATTGAGCCGGGGCGCCGGGTTCAGTAAATGGGCAGCGCCTTTATCAGCTTGCCTTGGGGGCTGATCACCACCAGGCGGTAGGCTGTTGTGGTTCCATAGGCAGTGCCGTCCGGTCCGAACCCAAACCCGGTGTAATACTCCGGCCAGCCCGGCAGGGAGTCGATCTTGAACTTGATCATTTTCATGCCCTCGGCCTGCACATAGGTGCCGCTGCGCAGTCCGCCGGTGATAAAGCGGGTTTGATCCTGGGATATTCCCGCGCCGTAATTGTATGAGTTTTCCGAATGAAACATCTCAAGCTTATCTCCGGTCCAGCGGGCGTTCAGATTGCTGTAGCTGAGAATCAGACTGTATTCCGGACCCACCAGCAGGCCTGCATATCCGCCGGGGGCGTAAAATACGGTTTGCAGTTTGGTCTGCTTTCCGCTGGCGATATCATATTCAGCCAGCACCGAGGTCCTGCCGTCGTGGTGCTGCAGGAATTTGTCCCTTTCCAGGCCGCGCAGATTTTTAGGCGGCTTTTTTTTGGGCTCTAGGTCTCTGGGGCCGTCGGAGAGCACCACCAGCCGTTTGCCCTCAGGTCCCAGTCCTATGAGCTTCACATATCCGGCATGCTCTATGACTCCCTGGCGTTTGCCGTCCCGCATGGATAAAAGGAAGATGTGGGTCAGTTTGCTGCTGGGGTAGAAGCCCGCGACCAGATCCACGGCTGGCGCTGCGCTGAAACGTCCCGCCTTGTTGACCTGATTGATAAGTTTCCAGTTGGAGGTGTCGTAAAAATGCAGGATCTCCTTGGTGTCTTCCAGCATCAAGGTGGAGCCGTCGGAACTGAATTCCATTTCATGGACGTTGGTCTTTAGCCATATTCTTTTCAGCACCTGGAAGTTGGCGGGATTAAGCACATACAGAACCCGGTTATCCCCACCGGTCACCAGGATTTTGCCATCAGGACTGATGGCTGCATCACCCAGTCCGTGTTTTGGGGTGTGGGCCATGGCCGATGCCGCCAAAAGACAGAGAATGGCAATAGCAAACAAAGCGCTGAAGCGTTTCATAATTCCCCCTTTGAAAATGCAAAAGAGCAAGGTTTCAGGCAATACCGTCTTCAATAAGCTTAACATCAGCCGGGGCGGGGGATTAAAGAAAAATCGGGTGCTGCAAGCGAGCGGTTCAAACTTTGATTTTTGGGGCTCGGATAATCCGGTGCTCCGGCATATCTGCAAGGGGTGCCGCGGGAAACGGATTGGCTATCCCATTGGCTCCAATGAAAAGGGAATATCAACCGCCGGATGCCGGGCGCATGATTTGAGCAGGCCCACTCGGGCCGGGCTCAGCGGTACACCCTTTTCGCGCCGCCGGATGGTGCTGTCCTGCTCCTTCTGGCCGGGCAGGAACATCATCTTATTGCCTGCCTCGGCGGTGGCCCGGACCGACCGGGCCAGCCGGGCCTTGGCCTCTGCCAGGGGATACACCGCGTCTATGGCGTAAGCCTCCAGGGTCTGGGAGATGCGTTCATCGGTGGTTTGGCGGCCGCCGGCATCCAGCTTGCGGATCACCTCCGGCGTGCCCCCGCCCAGCACATTGTCCAATTCGATGAGCATGTTCAGCCCGAACCCTTTGTAGCCGAAGTAGGTTCCGCCCAGGGGGTCGATGTAAAAATGATTCTTGAACACCGCGTCAAAGGACAAGGGGTACAGGATTTCTTCGCCGCTGGGCCCGCTGATTAAACCACGCTCCACTGAGCGCAGAGCCGGAGGATCGGCCAGGCCCAGTTGTTTCAGCACCTCCGCCGGGTTCTTGCTGCCGGCAACCTGCAAGTGAAACTCGGACAGGCGGATCTTCCCGCCGTCCAGATAGAGGCAGAGCAGACCTTCCTCGTCAGGCTTCAGGCCCAGGGCTCTGGCGTTATACTGGGCCGCGTCTGAGACCGGGCTCAGGGCCCGCTGGGTGGCGGCCATGTCAATGGTGATCATTCCTCCTTCATGGGGGATGGTCCAGGCGATGGGATTGGTGCCGAAGCGTTTGCTCACTCCCTTGTAACGGCTCAAGTTGGCCGGAGATTGTTCGTCTCCGTCCTGCAGCTCTATGAAAGGCCGCATCCACTGGGGAGACACGCAGGTCACCCTGGCGGCCAGATCATGTTGGGCTATCAATTCGCTGAAAATGCCACAGTCGCCGAAGTGGGTGGAGTTGCGGATATAGGCCTTGGCATAGCCGTATTTTTGGGCGCGGGCGACCAAGGCGGGAATGATATCCTTGGCGGTGTAGTGACCCAGGGCCCCGTGGCCGTCCACCGATATGACGGTGGGATATTTCTCCGCATCGATGGTGTAGCGGGCGGGTACAATGGTCCTGAACTCCTCGCGCGGTTCAGGTTTGGCCACTGCTATCATAATCCGGTATAAACCCTGGGGGCCGGTGATGCCGTGGGCCATATCGTTTCTGAGATCGGCCTGGACCAGCACCCAGGCGCAGGCTTCGGCCTGGGCCTTATGAAAACCGACCTTCTGAAGCACGGCCGAGCCGAAATCAATCAAATCCTGTGCGCTGTAGCGTTGTGATGACATAGCAGCCCCTAAACCATACCAAGCTTGAATGTTGCCAAAGCCGTTTCAATTCCCCTTGCAATACCCCGGTGGGATCATCCGGGGCAGGCACGGCCCCACCATAGCTTTGCAGGCTCATTGAGGTCAACAGCCAAAGGCCGCCTGGCTTAACAAGGAAGCGCAGCTATAACGTGCCACATGATATGAAAACGGGCATGAATGTTGGGGGACATAGTACCGAAATGGGACTATCGTAGGACTGTTGGGGGGTTATCATAATTTTGGGCCGCTCGCGGGCGTAACTTTCGAAATGAAAATTTTCGCCGCCAGTTTAGGCTTTGTGCCAGGCGAGGTGAAAATCTTTTCTTTAGAACCGCCGCTTGACGTAGACCACGGTCGCTAACAGCTTGACGGCGGATTTGGGCATTTCCATCGTGAACGGTTTCGGGTGCTCACCCGGTCGTTTTTCATTCTTGGGCTGCCAGCCTTGCAGGCGCAGCATCAGGGTATCACGCTTGCCGGTTTCGCCAAGATATAGCTTTATTGTCGCGTGATTATCATCCTGTTCAATATAGACCGCATCGCCTGGCTCAGGATCCATCTTAGTGTTGCAGAACACCAGATGGCCCGGTTCTATTCCAGCGGGCGACATGCTGTCGCTGCTTGCTATTACGCCAAACGAGTT
Source organism: Desulfarculaceae bacterium (assembly GCA_963675675.1). Classification (GTDB taxonomy): domain Bacteria; phylum Desulfobacterota; class Desulfarculia; order Desulfarculales; family Desulfarculaceae; genus Dethiosulfatarculus. The sequence goes on along the minus strand of OY776512.1, from coordinate 1,741,881 downwards.
CTTAATTTTCCAAATATCCACTGGGGCTACCGCGTGCAGGCCCTTTTTGGATATTTGCTCCCATCCGGGTAGGCTGCATTCGGCCAGGCCGACCACCGGCACCACGAAATCCCTTTCTGGATCAATGGCTTTTTCTATCAGATCGCCCAGCAATTTATTCTTATCATGCAATAATTGTTTGTTTTCCTTTAGTAAGTCTCGGTTTTCATCCATCAGGGCTCTGATGTCTTTGTCTTCCCGGCCAACCTCTTGGCTTTTCGCCAAATCGTCGTTGTCCCGCATTGAGAGCTTTTTGGGGCCGGTTCCATATAATATCCAGTCTGCTGATATTCCATATTTATGGCTTATAGCCACAATCCAATCTGATGGTATATGGCCTTTGGTTTTGGCTTTTGAAACAGATGTTTGAGATATGCCCAAAACTTCAGCTAGCTGAGTATTGGTTTTAATTTCACATGCTTGTCTGATTCTATCCAAAATATCATTAGCGGTTGCACCTTTGCCAGACGAACCTGCAACCAAACTTGCAACCGCTTCTCGATTTCTTTCGGTTTTAAAATTAGCCATAATTCCAAATATTTATGTTGTTAGGTATATGATTGTTCAGAAAAATGAACTTGAAACCACTTTTTTCCTTGTCAATATGGCTTTTGTACATATATATTGGCTATAAGGTACACACAAATAATGTGTACATGTACTGTGGCCATCGTAGCAATGCGGGGAATAAAAATCAATGTCCTCACGGTTTGAATTTTCGGATGCCGAATGCAGCTCCTGCCGGATGGTGAAAAACGGCGGTGAGAGATGATGAGACAGAATGCATTATTCGATCATGTTGATGCGCAGGCAGCTGGCCTGATCAAGCGGGTGAAAGTCGCCATGCAGCAGGCCACAACGGATTCAGGCTTGTCCAGGCAGCAGGTGCTGGACCGGATGAACGCAATAGCCAGCGCGGCAGGCATAAAGCTCACCGGCGGAAACGCCAGCCGTTTAGGGCTCGCCACATTCGAGAAATGGCTCAACCCCGCAAACACAGACCAGACACCCGGTGTTTTAGCCCTGAATGTATTTTGCACGGCACTCAATGACACCAGCGCGCTGGACGTTCAGCTGGCGATGCACGGCTGCGAAGTGATGGGCGAGCATGATCGGCTTGTAAGAGATTACGGCCGGGCATGTTTGGCCATGAAAGATGCTGGCCGGAAAAAACGGAAATTGGAGGCGGCCCTATGAGTCCATCCGCCAATGTTCACGCTGGCGTAGGTGCCGGACGTTTCAGGAATCCATGGAGGATTAGAGAATTTTTGGCATCTCGCGGCCTAAGCATGGCTGCGATCGCCCGGGATATAGGAATTGGGAGGTCAACTGTCTGTGCAACGGTCAGAGGCACGCAGAACAACCGCAGGACTCTCCATTATCTAGATGAAATCGGCTGTCCCAGAGAACACCTGAGTCTTCCTCCGGACATGATGTAAATCAAAATGCAAACCCACCACACACCACAAAAGCTTTCGTTGATGCTGGGAATTTCCAGACAGGCTGTCACCAAACGGGCGAACCGCGAGGCCTGGAAATTCAGCAAACGTGCAGGCCGTGGCGGCGGCAAAATTTATTCCTATTGTGATTTGCCCGAGGACGTGCAGGCGGCAATCACGCTTCACGAAGCCCAGCGCCAGCCCGCCAAATGTTCGTTTGATGAATCAAAGCCGATTCCTGATTCGGCCCATGAGACCGGTCTAGCCCGGTTTAAATTGCATGCCGATTGGACGCGATTCAGAGCCGGGCAAAAATCCAAATCCAAAGCAGACGAGGCATTTTTCGCCGCATACAACCTGGGGAATTCTCACCCGGAAATCTATGAAACACTCGGAAAAACCAGCCGCCAGAGTATGTTCCGTTGGGATCGGAAACTGCGGGATAACGACGGAGATTACCGCTGCCTTTGCGATTACCGGGGATGGGCGCAGGCTAAAAATGTACAGGGCAATATCGGCCCCGAGGCGGAGGAAACCTTCCTCTCCATCTACCTGAATCCACAGCGGCCCTCGATCTCACTTTCATTCCGGGCCACGTGCTCAGTTCTGGAGCAGAAGGGCCTCCCTGTCCCATCAAAACGCTCAACTTACCGCTTTGTTGAGCGCTACACCGCAGACCACAACGACCTGGTCGTTCTGATGCGCGACGGCGAAAAAGCCCTTGCCGATAAGGTCGGACCTTACATCACCCGCGATTCCAGCCTGTTGCAGGTTGGTGACTGCCTGGTGGCCGACGGCCACAAGCTTAACCTCGACTGCATCCACCCCCAGACCGGCCGCCCGGCCCGCATGACGCTTATTTGCTGGTATGACTGGGCGTCGCGCATGCCGGTGGGCTGGGAGGTGATGCCCTCCGAGGACACCATCGCCATCAGCTCCGCCCTTTTCATGGCCATCAAAAATATCGGCAAAATTCCCAGGTGCGTCTATTTGGACAACGGCCGGGCTTTCAAATCCAAGTTTTTCACTGAAACGGATCCGGATTTAACCATGCTGCACGGCCTCTATGCCCGCCTGGGGATTGCGGTGCAGTTCTCCAAACCCTACTGGGCCAGATCCAAAACAGTCGAGCGCTTTTTCGGCACCTTTGACAATCAATGCGCCAGGCTTTTGGCCAGCTACCGGGGCAATTCGATTGCCGATAAACCGGCTTATCTGGCCCGCAATGAGAAATTCCACATCGCGCGGCACAACAAAAACGTGCCAACAATTCAAGACTTTTTGGAAATTTGGTCCGCATATCTGGGCGACTACGGCATGCAGCCCCACGAGGGCCTGCACGGCATGCTCCCCTTGGAGATCCTGGCCGCAGGCCGGGGAAAGGGCGTTGACGTTTCCGACCTTACGCGGCATTTCCTGTACCGCAAAGAGGTAACACCCCGGCGCTGCCGCATCCGTCTCTTTGGAATCGACTTTGAGTCCGAGGGTCTTTACGGGCTCAAAAAACCGGTGATCGCCATGTGGAGCTGGGCTGATTTGAGCGAGATCCAGCTTTACACCAAAGAGGGTCACAGCCTGGGACCGGCCCGGCCGGTGGAGGCTCTGCACCCGCTTGCCAGGGTTTTGGGCGATGACCTTGATGTTCAGAAAATCCGCGAGGCCAATAAAAAACAGGCAAAACTCAAGAAAATGACTTTGCAGATTGCAAAGGAAACCGATTCCAGCGGGCTGATCGAGGCCATTCCTTGGGTGGAGGCCGGAAACCGGCAGCGGGTTGAGCTTTCAGTGGTGCCCAAATCTGAAAAAGAGCCGCCTGCGTCTCCGCCTGAAATGAGCCAAGAGGAGAGGGCCGAACTGGAGCGGGCCATTAAGGAGCAGGCTGCCCGGATCGAAGCGCAGCCGGAATACGAACTGCCCATTTTTCAACGGCCATACGACAAAGCGGCTCATCTTTTCGACCTTCACGTGGATGGCGGGGTGCAGCTTTTCCCGAAGGATCTGGCCTTCATGCGCGAGTACTGGCGCAGTGATGAATACCTCAATGTATCCAAACCCAGGTTCGACACCCTGGTTGATTTTTACACCCAGACAACAGGGCGGCCCGTGATCTTGCCTTGGCAGGATCCACAGGCTGACAACGCCACCGGTATCAACTGACAGGAGGCGAAAATTGAAAAGTGTTTTCATAGAAACGGAAAATGTAACCCGGTTTAACAACGCCACAAAACGTGCGGTGGATTTTCAACGCGGGCGGCCTGGCATGATGATGATTACCGCCCCCACTGGGTATGGCAAAACCGTGGCCGCCCAGCATGCCCACGCGGATCCCAACAGCGGAGGGTATTACCTGCGCGCCTGGGAGAACATGAGCCAGTGCGCGTTTTTGCAAAAATTCTCTTTTGAGGTGACTGGGACTGAACCCAGATCAAGCGCGGCGTGCAAACGCGCCATCATTGATGCTCTGGAAAAACGCCCGGCCATAGTTTTTGTGGATGAGGCTGACCGGCTGGCCATCGGGCGGATAGAGGATCTGCGCGACATCCATGATGAGACCGGCAGCCCCATTTGCCTGATCGGTGAACCCAAACTCTACACCAACACCATCGCCCTGCGCGGGCGGATCGCCAACCGAATTCCTCCAGAATACCGCATAACATTCGGGCCGCTCTCGGTGCGCGATTTGAGCATATTCGCCATGCAGGCAGCGGGATTGACCCTGAATCCCGAGGCGGCCCAGATCATTCACGAGCGGGCCAGCGCCACCTTCCGCTGGGCATTCGGTTTGATCGAGAGCCTGGAGCAGATCGCGGCGGCGGCAGGCACCAAAACAATTGACGCCGAGTTGGCCGGACAGGTTCCGGATCCGCGTAAATGGGTGGAGAAAATCAAATGAGCCGCACCGCGGAGATGGACAGGGTGCGGCGCACCATTCAGGGGCTTTGCCAGTCGTCTAACGATTTGATCAGCAACGCCCGGCTGTATGAGGTTTTCGGACTGGCCACGGAGCCGGAAAAAGCCCGTCTGCGTTCACGGCTGGGTGATCTCATACGCAGGCGTGAGCTGATCCGGGTGCAGGATGGCATCTACTCTTATAACCCCGGAGCGGCTCCCCAGCAGGATGGGGAGGTTTTTCAGCGTATCTGGCGGGTGGTGCGCAGCCGGGCACCGGGATTCACCTACCGCGATGTGGGGCTGATCTCCGGAGCCTCGGACCGCACGGTTCGTCGCTATTTAAAATTCCTCATTGATGAGGGGTTCATAGTGCGGCACGGCAAAAGCGGAAACACCCGGCATTTCCGCACCACCCAAAAGGGCAAAATCCAGCGCGAAACCCCATTCATGCCCCGGCCCCTACCGGATCCGTTCAAGGCCGAGCGCGACGCGGCTTGCCGGATTGTGCGGGCACTCATGGAGATGGACCCATACCAGCCCCAGACGGCGCGAAAAATCGCGGCCGACAGCCGGATCATATCCGACCGTTTTCAAACGCATAGACCAGAAAAGGAGAAGCGTGATGATAGCTGAAAAAATTGTGAGGCAGACCCTTGAACTGAAGATCATGGTGCAACGCTCCATGAGCAGCGATGAAGCGGAACGGGCCACCGGCAGCCTGAATGCAATTTTGGCCGAGGCGGAGCGGGTGCGCGGGCTGGAGCAGGCCGCGATTCTGCCCGAGGGGGAGCTGAGTTGATGGCGACCAGATGCAGCCGGCATTTGTACGGCGAAAAATGTTTTCTGGGAATTTGGCTGCGGCCCGGGCGCACATCATTCAACAGCGCCTATGAGCAGATGGCGGTCCACCTGGAGATAAGGGGCCTGCCAGTTCCATCACGGCTGCACATCAAACGGATTGCAGCCGGAATTTTACGGGGAGGCGCAAGCTAATGCCGAAGCGCACCAAACCCGATGCCATGGTGATCTCCACGCCTAAGCAGGCGGTGGATGCCATGAAAGAGCTTAAAGCGGTGAACCGGGAAATCGCCGTGATTAACCTGGCCCTGGACGGTGAAATAGACGCGGCCAAAAAGAAGGCCGCAACTATTTCAGCGCCTTTTATCGATAGGGTTAACCAATTAAGCACAGCTTTGATCAACTACGGGCACCACAACAAAGCGGATATTTTCAAAAAAAAGCGCTCGGTGGAAACACCGTTTGGAGTTTTCGGCTTTCGGAAATCCACCGTGCTGCAGTGCCTGCCCAAATTCAAGCTGGCGATTGTTTTGGAAAAATTGAGGGACTTTGGATTTACCGAAGCCATCAAAACCAAAGAATCAGTGGACAAAGAGGCGATGCGTGAATGGCCCGAGGAGCGCCTGGCAAGCGTGGGCATGAAACGGGTGGAAAAGGACACTTTTTACATTGAACTTAATCAGGAGGAAATCAGTGAACAAGCGTGATTTAGCAGTTGCAGTGCAAGAGAATGCGTTCCCCGAGGTGGGATTGCCCGGGTGCAGCCGGGTGGTGGATGCAGTGATCGAGGGCATCACCAATTCGTTGCAACAGGGTGAAAAAGTGACCCTGCAGGGCTTTGGGACTTTCGAAGTGAAAAGCTCTCAAGCCAGGGCCGGGCGCAATCCGCAGAACGGGGAACCCCTCCAGATTCCGGCCAAAAAACGGGTGAGCTTTAAATGCTCACCGGCATTGAAAAAAGAGCTTAACGGCTAACACCCCACCCTGCGAAACCGGTGTGCGCCTTAATGCTGGGCGCATGCCGGTCGCCAGGGCGTGGCGGCCCTGGCCTGATGAGCAGCCAAGAAACCTTGGGGGTGAAAAATGAAAGCTTATGCGTACAAGAGCGGCGAGATTCAAATCGATGTGGTGGTACCGGATGGGGCTCTGCCGGTGCTGGAGTATGAAGATGAGCACCTGCTCCACAAAATCATTGCGAAAAATGCCCGGCTTGTGGTGCCCGGGATCCCGGAAGCCAAAAATGGGGAGGATGCCTTAATGGCGCTGCTTTCCTTCAGGCAGCAATGCTTGAGCGATCTGGATGCGGAGTTTGATCAATGAGCAGAACCGCATTATTAGCCAAAATTCACATCGGAAAAAAACAGCTGGGGCTGGGTGACTCCATCTACCGGGCGATGCTGGAGGGGCGCTATGGCGTGGACAGCTCGGCACGGCTAAACCAGGTCCAGCTCCGCGATCTGGTCGAATATTTCAAATCGCAGGGTGCGGAATTCAAATCGCCTAAATCCAAATACTATCGGGTGCCCGGTAACGTGCCGTATGCACGCCAGAAACGCTATATCGCAGGGCTTTGGGTCAAGCTGGGCTGGAATGCCGAGGGGCTTGATACCCGGGCAAAAAAACAATTCAAGGTGGATAAATTCATCTGGATTAACGATGAATCCGACCTACAAACTTTGGCCAAAGATTTATTCAGCCGCTGCAAACAGCGGAGTCTGGAACCCGAGCCTTGGTGACAGAGCTTGATAAAATCCGGGCCGCGATTCTGCAAAGATTTGGATCCATCCACGCCTTTTGCGCTCTGCATGCCACCCTGAACCGCACCACTGTTTATGCTATTCTTAATGGGCGGTACGCGGGCAACACCAGTAAACAGCTGGGGCGTATTGCGGCTGCCCTGGATGGCGATAAAGCCAATTCAAATCTGCCCAGTCTGGAGGAAATATCCGCAGCAATTCGAGAAGTTGCATGTAAAAAATGTCCCATAAATAAACATCACGATTTATGCGAACGCTGTACTGAACTTCATGTTGACCAAGCTAAAGCGGCCCTAGCGGTTTTCGAGCGGCATATCAATGGGGAACTATCGTGAACAGCAGTTTATTTGCGCAACTTTCAAATCTGGTCGGACCTGAAAAAACCGAACTTTTGTGCCACCACTTCGGTGGCATCAGCTACTACATACCTGTGGTGCCCACCCAGAAACATAAATTTTTAGCTTATATCTCGCTGGAAGATTTTAAGAAAATTTGCAGCGAGTTCGGCGGAAACCGGCTCATCCTGCCCAAGGCTAGGTCGGCTTTCAAAAAGCACGTAATCCAAGAACTTTTGCGCCAGGGGCGCTTTTCGGTGCGCAGGATAGCTGACATCACAGGCAGCACCGAGCGCTACGTGAGCCGCATAAGCGGCGAGATCAGCGCGGCTGAGCCGGAAGACGATCTGCCCCTGTTTCATAATCTGGGAGGATGAATGATGGCTTATTGCATCAGCATATCCTAGGGCTTTGGTGTGAGAGAGCCTGATAGCTTGTAGAAATGAAATCTTAAACTGTTCTATTTCGGCAACGTGGTAGCATGATTATGGGTAAGAAGAAAATTGATGCAATGAGGGGGGGGATCAATGAAAACTGTTTGTTTATTACTGAGTATCTGCTGCCTGGCCGCGCCAGTGGCTGCGGCGGAGGTCCCGGTTACTTACGCCGGCTGGGCGTTGGTCACCGCCGTTGACGACGGGGATTCGTTCACCGTTGATATTGATGGCCGGACTGATGAGGTGCGCATGCTGCGCATTGATGCACCAGAAAAAGGCCAACCATTCGGCGACGTGGCCGGGCGCTATCTGACCGGGCTGATTCTGCATCAGCGGGTGTATCTGAACTGCACCGCGCGGGGAGTTTATAAAAGGCTTTTGTGCCGGGTGCGCCTGCACGGCCAGGAGCTGGCTCCAATCCTAACCGGGGCCGGGCTGGCCTGGGGATATCACAAATCGGTGCGGCATTTTCACACCGCCGCCAGGGCTCAAAAACTAGGGCTGTGGGGTTTGCCGGCTGCGCCCATAGCACCCGAAGATTGGCGCAAAAGGGGGAGCAAGAATGCGGGGAAATAGAGCAAACCAAAACAGCAAGAGAATGGAACTGGCGGTAATATAGTTCAGAGATATCTCCGGGAGACATCTCCGGATTGCATTTCCGGGAGATGGATCATCTTTTAGCCAGATATCATCACCGAGCGTTTTCATTTCATGTCATTTGATGGGGGTAATCAATGACCGAGTATCACTGTGAAGAGTGCGGGGCTGCTGTGACGGAGGATGCGACCGAGTGCCCGGAATGCGGGGTTGTTTTTGAGCAGCGGGCAGAAGCAGGTGAGTCCACGGCTGTAAAAATCATTGGCTGGCTCATAGCTCTGATAATCGTGGGAGCCGGGTATTGGGCGGCCACGGTATGGTGGGACGATGGTGAGCCGGAGGCGAAAGCTCCGGTTGCTGTTATGCATCAGGCAAAAGCCAAGCAACCTCAGGAGAAACCAACACCCAAAGCCAGTGATTCTAATTACGTGGGGATGGTTTTTGCTTATGAAAATCTCCTGCTCACCTACGCCGACATGCCTATATCTACCTTAAAAATCGTACTTGATAAGCTGCGCGATTATGATGCCGGCCTGATTGAAGACACCACGGAATTGGTAAGCTGGATCGAAGAGGCCCGGGAAAATGTGCGGACGGCTGGAGTCTCAATGAATAATACCAAGATTCCCGAGGGCCTACCGGACAGCCTTGCTAAATCACTAAGTAAATACCGCGCATTGCTTGTCAATGCCACGGCCATCCGGGGTAAGGTGCTGGCGTGTTATAAAAATGTGCTTGCAAATCCTGATGCTGAATGCGGGGACATCAAAAAAATGAGCCGACAGGTACAGGCAAAGCAGGAAGCGGCCACCAAGCTCATGAAAGAAATCATCGCCTCTGCCCGGATACTGATGCGGAAATGATGGGCTGCATAACCGCCTTGCCCAAAAGCCGCAAAAAGACTATAGTTTAAGGTAAATATCGCTGTGTAGCCGAGCCCTGGTGGGGAGGATAGGTAGGCCGCACAAATTGCCCCAAGCGCCCCACGCCGCTTGGGGTTGTTTTTGTTTTGCCCACCGGGAGAGCTTTTTGGGTACATACCGATTAAATCAAAATCAGGCCCTCGTTGAAAAGCTTGAAAAAGTTGTAGCTGTGTATCAGTCGGCAGACTGGCACCAAGATCATTTTAAATCGCCTGATTGGAACCGAACCGACGAGGGCGCAGCTTTTATTAAAGAAATTCAAGATACCGAATCACTGGGAATTTTTGACAGTCATTTCCAGACTATAGGAGACCATTGTGGAATGGTTGAAATAGGCTATTTAGCAAAGTGGATGCTTGAAAGGGCTAGGCAGGTAGGGGCAAAACAAACGGTTGAAGAAGTAGATCATTACATTGAAAGAGAGACTTTTGAGGCTTATAGAATCATGCTGTTATCAGGTCTCCGCTTCGATGTAGAGGTAGATATAGGGGGCGGCGTCAAAATCGTACCAATCCAAAGTATCCCTAACCAGAAGCTGAAGGGAAAAATACGGAATACAAATTTCCCCAATCTCCCTATGCCGGAAATATCGGGTGCTCTTGTTTTCCCCTTTCAGCATAAAAAGACTCATTTTCTCAAACCCGAACCAGGCGAGAGGGTGTCTGGTACTCACCCCGATTTCGAGTCGGCACAAGGTTACGACAAAATCCTGTTGGACGCACGTTTGTGTCTGGCACTTTCGCGGCAAGGCGGATGTGGTGTCCAGGTAATCGTTAGCACAACGGTGGCAGGAGATGATGTTCCTACCGCCCTGCCAGGTGAGGCATGGAGTATTTATCCATACCGCAGTCCTTGGCGTCAGGTCCAGTTTACCAAAAGTGAGGTGGAGCCTATCAAACACCTCCATGAAAATTTTATAAAACTAAATACTAAAGATAAAGTTCGTTTGCGAATTCCCCTGCAGAAACTGAATGAGTGTGCGGCTTGCGGTTATGACTACGTTTCAGCAGCGATTGCTCTACGCACTGCACTGGAATCCCTATTCTTGGATTCTGGTGTTTCTGGTGAAACAACCCACCGTCTGTCTGTTCGGGCGTCTATTTTTACTGGGGGCGATATTGAAAAAAGAAAAGAGACTAAAAAGCTGATCAAAGATGCTTATGGATTGTGTTCAAGCGCCGTACATTCTGGAAAATTTGGGAAAAGGGTAAAAGAGGTTGAGAAAACCATCGAGGGGGCCGCTGCTTTGGTGCGGGATACTCTATGTCAGATGATAAACCAAAATGACTGCAGGCCAGATTGGGACTTCATAGAATTACAGGGAGGACTGCCACCGGTTTAGGCTCGGGTTGATTCTTATATTAGGGGAAAACATGAAAATTTTCATTAGTTGGTCCGGCGAGAGAAGCAAATGCGTGGCCAAGGCTTTGCGGGATTGGCTCCCGATGGTCCTGCAATATGTGGAACCATGGATGTCGGAAGCCGATATCGATGCCGGCAACAGGAGTTTGAATGAAATAGCCAAGGAATTAGCGGATTCCAGATTGGGAATAATCTGCCTTACGCCAGAGAATCTTAATTCTACCTGGATTCACTATGAGGCTGGCGCAATATCTAAGACCCTGGACACCAGCAAAGTTGTGCCCATTTTGATGGACTTGGATTTAAGCGACATTGCAGCTCCGCTTGGGCAGTTTCAAGCAAAAAAACTTGATAGGCCAGGACTTAGGGACATAATACGCTCAATTCAAAATGAGTCGGAAACACCAATTCCAGAGGAAAGGGCGGAACGCTTACTTGATCGCCTTTGGCCTGATTTTGAAAAAGGGCTGAAAGAGATACCCGAAGGCATCCCAGATACAAAAAAAGTACGCTCTGAAACGGACGTTCTTGAAGACTTGGTGTCAAGTGTCCGGGCTCTTGATTCCAGGTTGCAAAAGATGGAAAAAAAAATGGAGGAAATCCAAATAGGTTCATACTTAAGATTTGATTTAGATTTAATAAATAACATATCAAGAAGGTCTTCTAATAAGGTGGTAGACCACACATCTAGATATATATCAAAAATTAATGATGACGATTCCATAATAGATTTCTCTCATTCTATTATTGAAACAGCAAAAGCATTCCAGGGTGTTGATGAATCTATATACAAGTCTAGTATGGAAGCCTACACGTCTCTAACAGAAGGAAAACCGGACAAATATGACAAAATTATAAGACTAGTTTCACAATTAGCAGATCTTTACCATAGGACGGATACATTGAAGGAATTGAATATAAGCGAATCCTGGTTACAGACTAAGACATTGTCATTGTTGGGATACATAAATCAATACAAGTAAAGATTAATAAGGTGTTTTTAGAGTGCCATTAAAACACCCACCAATTAAAGCTCCCTATACACCAACACCCCTACCCGCTGCTTTTCCAGGTACTCCAACATTCGCTGGGGTTTGCCTGCTTTTGGGGTAAATGCGGTGGCCGCCTGCCAGCGTCCGCCGATCAGATTAAAAACCGCGAACCCACCCACATCACCGCTTGACCCGGCAAACAGCCTGATCAGCCGAAGGACGGTGTATTTACGGCCCGCCACCTGGGCCGGAACCATCCATATCTCATAAGGGTCCTTGATGGTGCGTGCCAAAAGCCGCACATAGCGCTCCCGGCCTGATTTGTCCACCTTCCACTTACCCGACGCCTTGTGGATGAAAAGCGCTTTGCTGATGGGCACCGGTATCCCGCCCGGCAGGGTGTGGACCAGGTAATCATCGATATCATCGAGCCCGAATTCGGCCAGGAACGCCTTTACATAATCCTCCGGGGGCAAACCCTTGGCCATGATATCCGTGGCCGCCACGGGCAGGATATGGCGCTTATCCAGCTTACTTAGCGGCGGTTTGCAAACATTACCCGAGGTGAACAGCCCCCGGCCCTCCCGGCAGACGGCCAGACCGACCAGGTCCTTTAGCTCGCCCTCCAGCTCCGTGGGCGTCAGCCCGTGCAGCCAGTTTTTACCCACGTTGCCGGTAAATCCCGGATCCGGGGTGATCAGGGCCGGGATATCGTCCTCAATCTCCAGGCCGCGTGATTCCACCTGGCGGCTGCTGAGGGTCTGCACAGTGCAGCGGCAGCGGAAACCGTTGGGCGGGTAGTAGGCATCCCAAAAATCGTGGTCAGCCGGGTACACCTTGCCGTTGAGCGCGGCGTGGCTGGGCCGGGTGCGCCGGTCTTTGATGGCCAGATAGCGCCAATAGGGCCGGGTTTTGGCCATGGCCTTCATCTGAGTATAGCGCCCGGCCATGAATGCCGACTGCATGTTGGTGCGGTAGATGTTCTCCACCCGCCAGGCGTTTTCGCCGGACCAGCCCTTGGCCGCGATCACCGAGGCGATGCGCTGCTTGAATGCGTGCAGCGTCTCGCCTTTTTCCAGGGCTGCGGTTAGCGCGGTGTGGAGCTGGCTCACCTGGCTGCGGCGGGCGAGGCCGGCCACCGCAAAAACCCGATCCTTGGCCCGTTCGCTCAGCCGGTCATATTCATTTTTGGGCAAAGGATTTTTGGATTTCCAATATGCCAGTGCCTCTTTGGGCGTTGGGTTGCCGATCTCCAGGCCCATCAGATTTCACTCCGCACCCCGGCCCGGCCCATGAGATCGGCGGCGGTCATCAGATCGGCCAACAGTTCCTCCTGATCCTCCATGTCCACATCCCGGCCCAGATGCTCGGCCAAAAGCAGCTGGATGTCCTCGAAGCTTTCCGCTTTTTGGATCAGCGCCACCAGGCGGTGCACAAAATTCTCATTTTGTTTGGCAACCTGGGGCAGGATGCTGTCCACCAGGGCGTCCAGCAGATCCTGATGGTCCGGCTCATTTTCGGAGTACTGCCCGGGTTTTGAGCCACCCCCGCCCGAATTGCTTGATTCCGCCTGAACATCCTGCTGGCCGTCCATGTAAAACTCATCGGGCTGCAGGCCGTATCTGCGCTCAAAATGCGCGGGTGTAAAGCGCACCCCCACGCCATGCAGGGATTCATCCAGCTCTGCCTGGGCCTGGCTGTCTTCGGGCTCGTGATAGCCAAAAACCGGGGCCTCCACCCCGGGCGCGTTGATGTCCCGGTAGATCACGGCCAGCTCATTCATGAAATCGCTGACCATGTTCTGATCGGCCTCGGAGATATCCTCGGCCACGTCCATGTGCACCTGGGCGGCCGCGCGGGAGCCCGATCCGTCCATTTCGCTGGTCAGGGTCTGGCCGGTCAGGATTTTACGGATGGCCTTGTCCCAGCGCTTGAGATAGGCTTCGTGTTGATCCCCGGCGCTGCCCTTTGATTCGGCCAGCTTGATTTCAGTGCCGAACGGGGCCACCATGACCGCGTCCAGCACCATGCGCACCAGATCATCGGCCATTTTTTGCTTGTCTTTACCGCTGGCTCCTTTGGCTGCGGTGGCCAGGATCCAGGGGATCCCGAACTTGTCCAGGAACCTGGTCAGGAACTTAACCCCACCCCTTTTAAACGCCACCGGCCAAAAGCAGCGGCTCAAAAGCCGCAGGCCGTAGGGATTTTTGAAAGTGGGGAAATGCTGCACGGTGATGAATTTCGCCTTGGGCAGGGGCAGCGGATCAGTGGCGGAGGTCCTAAGCGCCGGTTTGCGGTCTTGCCCGTAGACAAACCATTCGCGCGGCTTGGCCACCAGGTCAGCCAGTTTATAGCCACCGCCATCGGCCTCATAGAAAATCTCAACAAACGTGGAGCCATATAGCGGTGTGTCCAGCACCTCGTTGAAAACGTGAAAAAGCTTGATCGATTCCAGATCCTGGGTCAGCCGCTCACACAGCTTGGCGGCCTGGGGGCTGGCTTCTTTTCCGGGCAGGACCCCAGGTTTGTAGTCATAGTCCGCGTTATTCAGCACACGCAGCTTGCGGTTTTGGATGGAGCTGCAAACCTCATCGTCTGCGGTCAGATCCTCCAGCACCTCGGCGTCCTTGCCCAATTTGCGCAAAATGGGGTCCGGATCAGGCAGAAAATTGAGGAAATCGCTCAGGTCGATGCCCTGCACCGCGCTGCGCGTGGCGATCTCGCTGAGCAGCTCGGTGCGATTTATGGGGGATTCACTGAAATCAATCGGCTGGCCGTTGGGCCCGTAAATAGTAGGCATTTAATATCCCCTCATCAGTCTGTTGTACTCCTGGCTCGGCGCGCTGACCGGCTCCCAGGGATCGGCCGGTTCGGTGGTGGCCCGGGCAAACAGCATCAGTGCCGCCGCCACCCCGCTATCGCAGTGGCGTTGCCCGGCTTCATCCTTGCCCCTGGCTTCCGGGGGCTTGGCCACGCCCTGCTGAATCTTGAATCCCCTGAAATCCTCCAGCACCGCCTCATTTTTGGGCAGTGTGAAGCTGCGGTCCTCAAGGCCGGCTTTCAGACGGGGCATGTGCTCGCGATACCAGCCCTGGCTGAGCATCACCTCGTTGATGAGATCGGGGCCGTATTGCTGCCGGGCGTATTCAGCCAGGGCCTGGCCGTTACCCCGGGCGTCCAAGGCCCCACCGCCCAGCCTGGGAAAGCGGTCTATGGTGTGAAAAAGGATTTGCTCCTGGGTTCGGAAAGGCGCGTTTCTAAGCTCAAGCGTAAAGGGCGTGTGCACGGTCAGATCGCTGGTCTCCACCCCTGGCCAGATCACAGTCAAATCACCGGTGCGGCCAAAGTCCTCGCCGAAGTAGCACCACTGATCCTTTGGGAGCAGCTTGAGCAGCGGATCAAGGGTGGCCTCGCACCAATCGCGCACCTCGCGGTGGGCGGAGTCCAGGGGCCAGTCCACAAAATCAGCCGCCGGCGGCGTCCAGCGGATCACCGGAATGCCTGGATCCATGTTGGCCTCGATGAGCATGCGGGTCAGCCAGGTGCCGGTGGACTGTGCCGGGATGCAGTCAAGCTCCTCTGCCGCCGCATCGCCGTAAAACGCCCTCATCGCCTTAACCCATTTGTCCTGGCCTTCCTGGGTCCAGGCCTCTTTTTTGCGCTCACAAATACGCCGGTAAAGTCCGGCCTCTACCGCTTTGTTAAAGGTGGTGCGGTGCAGCTTGTAGGGCTTTTTGCCGGCCCTGATATCCTGAATCAGCTCGTTGAAGGGGTTGTTCACCCCCAGATGGGTGGAGAGCACCCGCACCCGGCCGCCCCACATCAAAAGCGCCAGAGCGGCCTTTAAGAGCCCCTCCAGGTCCGGATGGAACGCGGCCTCATCAATGACCACTTTGCCCTGCTTGCCGCGCAGGTTGGTGGGCCGAGAGGATAGCGCGGTGACCCGGTAGCCTGAAGCGAATGTCACCCTAAAGGTGAGAATGTCGCCCTTGGGATCCTCGAGCACTTCCTCGTTGATTTCCAGGGCGACATCGTGAAAATGCATGGCCCAAAAGGCTACGTCTCGGATGTACTCCTCTGCCATGTCCTTGTTGTAGCCGATGTACCAGCAGTCCATGCCGCCGGCAGACTCTTTGCGAGCGGCGGTCAGGGCGCTATCTGCGGCATCACACCAGGACGCACCGATGCGGCGGGATTTTTCCCAAACAGACACCTCGCTTTTGTCTGCGAGCCAGGTTTGCTGATAGGGGAGCAGGACCGCGCCGGGCATCATTCACCACCCAGGATCTTGCGCCGAATTTCGTCCGCCTGCGCGGCACTGAGCCCGCCGGACTTTTTAGGCTTAGAGGTGCCTGCCTGCATGGTTTCGATCATGGCCAAAGCTTCTTTGACATCTTTCACCGCCTTCAAATCCACATCCTCGGGCGAGGCTAGAAGCCGGGCCAGCTTGATCTCCACCGCCTCTTTGAGCGCGGCGGCCGCATCGGCTTGGGTGTGTATTTCCCGCATTTGGGGCTGGGGCGCAGCCTCGGTTTGTTTGCGCTGGCGTTCGGCCTCGGCCTGCTTGAGGGCCAGCTCTTCAAGCTTGGCCACCGCGAATCCGACCACGGGATTTCTGCCGACGATCAATTCCTTCAGCATCTCGGAGCGGGCCAGCACGGTGTCCGCCCTGATATCGGCCTGGGCCTGGGCGAGCCTCTCGCGCTTTTCGGCCCAACCGAACTGTTTTCCCCAGCGCTTTAACGTGCTGGCCGCCACGCCCACATGCTGGGCGGTATCGCAGTAGCTGAGCCTGGCCACGCAATAAAGCTCCTGGGCTTCCCAAACTTTTTCGGGCGGATATTCCCGGCCCTCCGCCGGGCAGGGTGTCATTAGATTTCCCCCGGCCGGGGGCGCTTGACGCCGGGCACGAACGCCCGACCTCTGGCCACGTCCTCGCCCCTCGTGGTCAGCTTGGCCACCTGGCAGTGCTCAACACCGTCCATGGTGACCAGGCCCTGCTCACTGAGCCAGGCCAGCTGGGCGCGTAGATTATCCCGGCTGGGCTGGAACCCAAACTGCTCCACCGCGTCCAATAGGAGGCTCTCGTTCATGGAATAGCCGGGGTCATCCAGCAATAGGCGCAGAACGGTGATGCGCAGATGCTCGGCCACAAAATTTTTATAGCTCATGCCTGTCCACTCCCCTTGTGCAGGTATTCCTCATGGCGGTCCACCACCCAGTCCAGGCGTTTTACGGCCTCCCCCATGCCGCGCACCGTGCCGTTGAGCTGCTCGATGGTGAGGGCGAGGCTATGGATGGATTTTTCACCCGGCAAATCCCTGATCTGTTCCTCCAGGGTGCAGATGCGCTGCTCGGATACCTTCATTTCGGTGTGCATTTTATAGATTAGGCGCAGCAAATAGAGCAGCACCGGTATCACGGCGATCACCAAAATTCTGAATATCAGGTCGAACAGTTTCAGGAAAAAATCCGCGACTTGAAGATCAATGCCCATCCCTATTTTCTCCAGCTGAAAATCACCGCGCACGGTTTGTACTGCCGCAGGCTAGCCTGCGGCAGAAATAAATGTAATCCCGAACTTGTACGGGATTAACAGAAAATCCGGGGCTTGTTAGGGTGCGGCCCATGAGCAATTTCACGCCAATATTCAGGACCGGAACCCACACCGACAGCGGGGGAGTGGAGCACAAAATCACCGTCGCGGACCTGGACCTCGCCGTGTCCCTCTACGATCCCAAAAACCACGAATCGCCGCTTGTGATCGGGCATCCCGAGCAGGACGCCCCGGCCTACGGCTGGGTGAAAGAGCTGAGGCGAGAGGGCGATGTTTTGATGGCCAGCTTCAGCCAGGTGCCAGACGAAATCAAAGAGGCGGTAGCGAATGGCAGCTACAAAAAAAAATCCGCCGCATTTTATAAAAACGGCGCATTGCGCCACGTGGGGCTTTTGGGTGCCACGCCTCCGGCGGTAAAGGGCCTGGGCGATGTGGCCTTCAAGGAGGGCCGGGAATATCGGGAATTTGTGTTCAATGAAACTCAAACAGGAGACGGAAATATGAGCAAAGAGCTGCAAGAGGCTCTGCGGGAAAAGGCCGAAGCCGATGCCCGGGCCAAGGCGGCCGAGGAGGGCAAAGCCCAGGCCGAGGCCAAGTTCGCCGAGGCTGATGCCGAGGCCAAAAAAGAAAAAGAGGCCAGGGAAAAGGCCGAGACAAAGTTCGCCGAACAGGAAAAGGCCGCAAAGGAAAAGGCTGTAAAGGATGCCGCCGCCACCCGGGAGAACCAGTTCAGCGAGCTGATCAAGGCCAGCAAGGTTCTGCCAGGCGAAAAGGAAAAAATCCTGGCAGTGGCAAACGCCCTGGGCGAGCTGGACGCGGACGCCGCCACGCTCACCTTCAGCGAGGACGGTAAAACCACCAGCGAATCCGCCGAGGCAGTGTTCTGGGGCCTCTTAAATGGCCGCGATCCTCACGGGCTTTTGGGCGAATTCGCCGAGACTCCAACCGGCGGAGATGAGGGTGAGACCTACGACGCCGCCAAGGCCGCCGCCAAATTCTAGGAGGGAATGATGAGCGCACTGGAAGTTAACGCAAACATCGGCAACGTATCGCTGAAAGAGGCCCCGGTGCTGGCCGGCCAGGGCCCGCACATGATCCGCACCGAAAAGCTTCTGGCCGGACAGGATGATCTGGATCCCGGCCTGATAGTGAGCCTGGACGCTGCTGATGAGACGGTGCCCTACGATGAGGCCCAGACCAAGGCGGCCGGGGTGGGCGATGGCAGCGAGGATGAATTCAGCGCCGTCCTGGGGCCGGTGGAGCCGGGCAGCGTAAGCGTGGCCGACGGGACCGAGACCTTCAGCGATGACGGGTTCGGCACCCTTACCGGCGACGCCGAGGGCACCGGAAAGGTCAACTACCAGACCGGGGCGGTTAGCGTGGCTTTCAAGGCCGCGCCTTCAGCCGAGGCCTCGGTGGATGTGAGCTACAAGCCAATTCCACGCGGAGTGCTGATCCGTAAAGCCGTGGCCGACGCGGGGGTCTGCGAGGTCTGCATCGAAGGCAAGGTGATCCGCAGCGCGCTCAAAATCGGATCGGCTGCGCCCACCGCCGCCCAGATCCTCATGCTGGACCGCCTGGGCATCTGGGCCATTTAAGGAGCAAGAAACATGAGCCTGATTGTTGATCTGAAAAATCTATTTGCGGCGGCCAAGACCGCAAAAATCTTTGAAAAAGCGCCGCCCATTGAGTCCACCGCCCTGGACCGGCATTTTCCCGAATCCGTGCGCAGCACCTATGACTCGCCCATCATCCCGGTGGCCGAGATCAACACCACCATCGGGGTGGTGCCGGTGGTGGCGCGCGGCAGTGAGCCGGTGCCGGTAAGCGGCATGACCCATGAAACCACCTACATCGAGCCGCTGCCCATCTATATCGAAGATGAGCTGAACGCGGTGGAGCTGAACAACCTGAAACTCATGGGCATGGGCCAAAAGGAGGCCTGGGCCACGCGCAAGACCCTGCGCCTTCGGCAGACCATCAAAAAGACCCTGGAGGCCCTGGCCGCACAGGCGCGCTACACCGGCAAAATCACCTTCCCCTTGCTGCTTCGCGGGGGCAACTTCGCCATCTACACAGTCACCTACATGAACAACATCCTCACCGTGAACGTGGCGGCCGCCGACAAATGGAACCACGATGACGCCAGCCTGGTTAAGGTCTACACGCTCTTGGAAGATATGAGCACGACAATCAACAAAAAGGGCTTTCCCGGCAGCAAGATTTTCGAGGCGGGCAAGACCGCGTTCGCCAATCTGCTTTTGCTCTGCGATGAGACCGAAAAGCCCAAGATCCCCATCCGCATCGGTGCGGGTGAGATCGTGGTGGGCGGCCACACCGTCAAGAAAATGGACGAGGTCTACGTCAATCCGGAGACCGGCACTGAGGTTGCCAAGATTCCGGACGGCGAGATCCGCTGCACCAGCTCCGGCTACAGTCAGCTTTTCTACGCGGCAATAGACGATCTGGCCGCAGGCAACAGGGCCCTGCCCATGTTCGTGGATGCTGTGGAGGAAAAGCGGCCCAGCCGCCTGGTGATCACCGCACACTCCAAACCCTTGCCCGTGGTGGCACCCGAAGCCACGGCCAAGGCCATCGTCATAGCGTAGGAACCCGGTCGCCCGTCTCCCGGCTTTATTCTCCTTTTCCGGGGGGCGGGCGGGCCAACCTAGGGAAAACATTTTTGCACTAGTACAAGACTAGTGCAAAAGCCGCGAGAGGCCCATGTACAGCAGCATAGCCGACCTCAAAAAGCTGATGCCCGAAGCCCAGCTCATGGAGCTGGCCGATGACGGGGTGGATTCCCCCAGCCCCCAGGAGGTCATGAACGAGGCTATCGAGCAAGCTGACCGGGAGATCGACGGCTATCTGAACGCGGTGCTGCCGGTGCCGATGGATCCGGTGCCGCCCCTGGTGGCCAACATCAGCGCCAAGATCGCGGTCTGGAACCTTTACCGCCGGCGCACCCATCTGGACCCTGGATCCTGGGGCGAGGAATACCCGCGCCAGCTGCGCCTGTTGGAAAAAATCGCCGAGGGCAAAATCAGCCTGGGCGTAACCGGAGCCGGGGAGTCCGGTGAGCCCGCTCCGCCCACCGAGCCCGGCCGGGCGGAGGTGCGCACCCGGCCGCCCGAATTTCCGGACCGGATCTGGAGGGAGTACTGATGGCCGGAATTCTGCTCCATCTGGAAGACGGGGAGGTGCAAAGGGCCCTGGCCGCCATGGCCAGCGCGGTATCGAACCTGCGCCCGGTGATGCGCGATATCGGGGAGATCGCGCTCAGCCAAACCCAGCAGTCATTTGAGGATCAGGCCACGCCGGGAGGGGAGCCCTGGGAGCCCAGCCAACGGGCGCTGGAGGAAAGCGGCCAGACCCTGGCTGATTCGGGCCAGCTCCTGGATTCGCTTGCCATGGAGCTTTTGCCCGGCGCGGTGCTGGTGGGCAGTAACAAAGTCTATGCGGCTATCCATCAGCTGGGCGGCCGGGCCGGGCGGGGCCACTCCATAGAGATCCCGGCCCGGGAATATCTGCCGGATGAGGACAGCTTTGATTGGCGCGAGGCAGCCCGGGCCATTGACGCCCATTTATCGGAGGGCCTGACATGAGCGGCGCGAAATTTCCCAGCATGGCTGCGGTGGAGGATGCGCTCCTGGATGTTTTCCGGGCCAATCAACGGCTCACGGATTGGGATGCCACCATCATAGCTGTCCCCGGATTCAGCGAAAAAAAGGTGATGGCTCGGCTTTTCGCCCGTTTTCCGGGGGTGGGCACTTTTCTGCCGTCCGGAGAATACGGCGGCAGCGGGATCCAGCGCACTGAGACCGCCCCGCTGTGGATTTTTTGCGCGGGGCAAAACTTCAGCAATCCGGCCCTGCCCAGGCGGGGCGGGCCCCATGAGCCGGGAGCCCTGCAGCTGGTGGGGCATTGCGCCCAGATCATTGAAGGCTGGCGGCCCGGCGGAAACTTAAGGCACATCCAGCCCGAGCGCTGGCAGGCGGTATGGAACAGCAATCAAATCAGCGTGCACGCCCTGATCTGCTCCGTGGAGATCTGGAGGCCTGCCGCACCCATACAGGAGGAAGTTGATGCCTACGGATCAGCAATCTATTAAGGCCGAAAAAAAAGAGCACCCCCAAAAGGCGGCGGCCAAGCCCGTAAAAAAAGCGGCCCCCAAAGCAGAGGCTCCGGCCCTCATGCATTGCATGTACGTCGGCCCCAACCTGGCGGACGGCAGCCTGCGCAAGGGCCAGACATTCATCCGGGGGGTGCCGGAAAGATGGCAAGAGGTGCCCGAGGTCGAGCAGCTCTTTGTGCCGGTTAAGGATCTGCCCCAGGCCAAAGCAGACCTGAAAGACCCCGCATCCCGGCTGGCCCGGCGCATCGCCAAATTTGCAGACCCCACCATAGGAGGCAATAGCTGATGACAGCCTATAAACACGGCGTTTATGCAGAGCAACTCGCCACATCCCTGGTGCCCGCCAGCCAGGTGGACAGCGCTATCCCGGTGGTGGTGGGCACCGCACCGGTGCATCTGATAAGCGAGGGATCCAACGGACCGGTCAATGAGCCGGTTTTGGCCCACACCTACACCGAGGCGGTGACCAGCCTGGGTTACTCGGATGATTGGGCCAATTACACCCTGAGCGAGTTCATCTATTCCCAGTTCGCCCTGTTCAGCATCGAGCCCGCAATTTTCATCAACGTTTTTGACCCGGCCACCCACAAAACTAATGTGGAGTCCGAGGAGAAATCATTCGAGAGCGATGATCAGCTCACCCTGGCCCACCCCGGTTTGGTTGCCGATCCCACGGTCAAGGACAGCACCGATACCACTACATACGTAAAGGACACCGATTACGAGGTGGACCGAATCACCGGCACCGTAACCCGGCTCGGCGATGGAGATATCGCGGCCGAGGCCACGGTGCATGTGACCTATGACTACGGCGACCCTAGCCTGGTGGCCGCCGATGACATCATCGGCGGGATCGACGCGGGCACCGGGGCTAAGAGCGGTTGGGAACTGGTCGATGAGGTGTTCCCCCGTTTCGGCTTGGTCCCAGGTCTGCTCTGCGCTCCGGGCTGGAGCCAGACCCCGAGCGTGGCGGCGGTGATGGGCACCAAGGCGGTTGACATCAACGGATTGTTTTCCTGCGTGGCCCTGGTGGATCTGCCCACGGATGGTGCGGGCGTTATAAAATACTCAGACGCTCCCAGTTGGAAATCCACCAACAACTACACCGATGCCAATCAAATCGCCTGCTGGCCCAAACTGAAGCTGGACAGCAAGATTTTCCACCTCAGCACCCAACTGGCAGGGCTGATCGGCCGGGTCGATGCGGGCAACGACTCCATCCCCTATGAGAGCCCCAGCAACAAATCCCTGGAGATGAACGGGCTCTGCCTGGCCGACGGCACCGAAGTTGTGCTGGATCACGCCGAGGCCAATTATCTCAACAGCCAGGGCATAGTCACCGCGCTCAACATGGGCTCGGGCTGGCGGGCCTGGGGCAACCGCACCGGCGCATATCCCGGCACCACGGACGTGAAAGACGCCATGATCCCCATCCAGAGGATGTTCTGCTGGAAGGCAAACGAGTTCATTCTCACGTTCTGGCGAAAGGTGGACAAGCCCTTAAACCGCAGGCTGGTGGAAACCATCATCGACAGCGAAAACATCCGCATCAACGGCCTGGCCGCCATCGGTGCGGTGCTGGGCGGCCGGATGGAATTTCTGGAATCGGATAACCCGTCCACGGATCTGATGGACGGCAAAATCAGTTTCCATCTTTATCTCACCCCGCCGTCGCCGGCCATCGAGATCAGCGCCCTGATTGAATACGATCCGGGCTATCTGGCCACGCTGTTCGGCTAAGGAGGCATATAGAAAATGGCAAAAAGAATCGAACATGTCCTTACCGATTTCCGAGTTTATAAGGACGGTGAGGACTATCTGGGCATGGCCACCGTGGAGCTGCCCGACCTGGAGGCGGTCACCGCCGAGGTGAAAGGGGCGGGAATCGCGGGCGTGGCGGACATCCCGGTGGACGGCCACTACAGCGCCATGACCCTGAAGTTGAACTGGAACACGGCCAACGCCAAACAGACCGCCCTGGCCGCGCCCATTTTCCACCAGCTGGATATCCGGGGAAACATCCAGGCGTATGATCCGGGCTCGGCCGAGCACGTCCACGAGGCCATGAAAGTGGTGGTCAAATGCAAACCCAAAAACACCAACCTGGGCAAAACCGAGCCGGGCAGCGCCATGGATTCTGCCAATGAGTTCGAGGTGATCTATATCAAAATCACCCAGGCGGGCGAAGAGACCGTGGAAATAGACAAATTCAACTACAAATGCGTGATTCACGGGGTGGATTACCTGGACGAAGTCCGGGCCAACCTGGGGATCTGATTCAAATCACATTTACGGGGGTAAATGAAAATGCCTGAGAAACAAATACAAAAACCAGCCCAACAGCCTGATGCCGCCGAAAACAAAAAACCGGAGACCAGCAAACCCAGCGCCGAGCGGGAGTCCGGCGGCGTTGTCAGCGTGAACCTGTCCAAGCCCTGCGACGTCGGCGGCGAGAAACGAACTGCCCTGACTCTTTGTTTTGGCGATCTCACCGGCCAGCACCTGGTTGCGGCAGAGGACGAACGCGACGCATTTGGGGGCTCAAGCAGCAACATGCTCTATGGCCTGTGCATAGCGGCCAAGGCGGCCAAATGCCCGGTGGATGATCTGCTGGCCTTGCCGGCCAAAGATGCCAATCTGATCGCGGCGGAGGCCATCGATTTTTTGACCGCTTAGGCCTGGACGGCACGGGGCTGATGACCATCGCCCTGTGCCTGGCCAAGCTGGGATTCGGTCCGGCTCCGGACTGGCTGCGCTTGCCGCTTATGGGCATGCCCCGTTGGATCGCGGCCGCGAATAAAATCATCAGTAAATGAGGACGCCCCTTAGATGATTAAAAAACGGATAGCGCTCATTTTCAGCGAAAAGGGGACCCGGCAGGTGGCCGGATCCCTGAAGACGCTATCCTCCGATCTTGGCCGGACCAGGCGGGGCGTGGCCGCCGTCAGTAAGGTTTCCGGCAACATCGCCGCATTCAAGGGGCTCAAACGGGAATTGGCGGCGGTCAAGCAAGCCCAGAAGCTGGCCGCTCAGCAGGCCCGCGTGCTGGGCTCGGCCCAAGCCAGCGCGGCCCAAAAGGCGAGCGCTGCCAAGGCCAAATATCATGGGCTGCGCACCGAGGTGGCCAGCGCCAAGAGCGCCTATGCCAACGCGGCCAAAGCGGCCAAAAAAGCGGGGGCTGGAAGCAAAGAGGCCGCAGCCAAGGTGGCCGCAGCCAAGCTGGTATGGGAGCAGAAAAAGCAAAAGCTGGCCGAGGCCAAGGCGGCCTACAACGCGGCCAGCGCGGCGGCCAAAAAATCCGCCACGGGCGTGGCCGCAGCCACGGCCAAGGCCAAGGCGGCCCAGGGAGTCTGGCGGCAAAAGGCCGTTCGTCTGCGCGAGGTTTCGGCCGAGCTGAAAAAAGCCGGGGTCAATACCAAAAAATTGGCCGAGCATGAGCGCAAACTGGCGGCCCAGGTCAAAAAAACCAACGCCCTCATGGCCGCCAGGTCCAAAGCCCGGGCAGGCCGGGAGGCCGGCCGCCAGATGCGCCAGAGCGCCATGGGTGACGTGCCCGGACTTTTGGCTGCCGGCGCTCCCCTCATCGGTGCCAGCAAGATGGCCATTGACCTGGAATCCAGCATGGCCGATGTCAAAAAGGTGGTGGATTTCAGTAAATATCAGGGAGGTATTGCGGCCTTCCAGCAGCGTCTGGTGGATCTGGGCGCGGGCAAGGAACGCATCCCCTTAAAACCCAAACAGCTGGCGGAGATTGCGGCGGCCGGAGGTCAGCTGGGCATCGCGGCCAAAAAGCTGGAGCCCTTTGTGCTCACCACCAGCAAGATGGCCGTGGCTTGGGACATGGCGGCCGGAGAGGCCGGAGAGGCCTCCGCCAAGATCAGCAATATTTTAAGCATCCCCATTGAAAAAATGGGCCTTTTGGGCGATGCCATCAATCACCTTTCGGACAACACCGCCGCCAAGGGCTCAGAGCTGATCAACTTCATGAAACGCAGCGCCGCCAGTGGAAAAGCCTTCGGGCTCTTGCCCACTCAAACCCTGGCCCTGGGCGATGCCATGATCGCCCTGGGCAAGCCGCCCGAGGTGGCCGCACGGGGCATCAATTACATGCTGGCCGCCCTTCAGACCGCTCCGGACAAGGGCAAAAAATTCCAGGAGGCCTTAAAGCAGATCGGCTGGGATGCCTATGAGCTGAAATTCAGCATCGAGTCGGACGCGCAGGGCACCCTGCTTGAATTTTTGGAAAGCATCGCATCCCTGGACAAGGGCGAGCAGACCAGCATTCTGGCCAAGCTTTTCGGGACCGAATGGAGCGACGACCTGACCTCTTTGCTGTCTGGCCTGGACCAGTACAAAAAAGCCCTGCGCCTGGTGGGAGCGGAGAACAACTACGCCGGGAGCATGCAAAAGGAATTCATGAACCGTGCCAGCACCACGGCCAACAAAGGCATCATCCTGCTCAACAAATTCAACCGGGAGGTGCTGGGCTTTGGAGGCGGTCTTTTGCCCGCCATTAACCAGGGTATTGATGCTGCCGGGGCTTTCCTGGACCGGATCGCCGCCATCCGAAAAGAGTTCCCGGCCCTCACGGCGGCGGTGCAAAAAGCGGCCGGGATCATGCTGGGCGCGGTGGTGGCCTGGAAGGCGCTCAAGATCGGCGGCAAGCTGATCGGCGGCACCGGCAAGGAAATGTGGAATACCGGCCGGGGCGTACTGGCCCGCGTAGGCCTGGCCAAAAAGGGCAAGGGCGGAAAGGCCGGAAAACTGGGCGGTATAGCCGGTGCCCTGGCCTCGGCTGATGCCCAGCCTGTATTCGTTACCAACTGGCCCGGAGGTTATGGCAGCGCTGACGGCTACGACGCCCCAGGCGGTGAGCGCGGAAAAGAAAAGGGCAAGGCCGGAAAAGCGGGTGGAAAAGCCAAGCGCCCCTCCCGGATCCGCGCGGCCGCCAGCCGGGGCCGGAGCTTTGCCGGGCGTGTGGCTTCCAGGGGACGGGGCTTGGCGGGCGGCATTTTCAGAGGCGCTGCCGCCGGATTCAGATCGCTGGCCAGGCCTGGGACCTTATTGGGTTTGGGTGCGGCTGGCCTGGCCACCGCCGCCGGCCGGGCGGAGGCTGCTCCGGCGCTGGCCGCCAAGGCGGCAGCTCCGGCTGCGGCTCCCAAGTCGGTTGCGAAAACCCCGAAGCCCGCCGCAACACCAACTCCCCCAAAACCTGCGGCCAAGCCTGCTCCGGCCAAGGTGCTGCCCTTTGAGCGCCCGCCGCTAGTCAAAAAAGAACCGGTGCCGCCCTCCAAACCGGCAGCGGAAATCCCCAAAAGGGCCCCAGCGCCCGCGCCTGTCAAACCTGCGGCCAGCATCCGCCCGGCGGCACCCAAAACCACCCCCAAGATGATGGCCCGGGCGGCCCTCAAGGCGGAGCAGGCAGCGGCAAAGACGGCTGCAACCATCGCCAAAAAGACCGGTCTTAGCGCCGCAAAGGCGACCGCGAAAACGGTGGCCAAATCTTTTTCTAAAACGGCGCTCAAAAAAATCCCCTTGCTGGGTCTCTTGGCCGGCGGCGTGTTCGGGGCACAGAGGGCCATGGCCGGAGACTTTACCGGCGCGGCCCTGGAGCTATTGAGCGGCGCAGCCGGGGCCCTTCCCGGCCTGGGCACCGCCGCCTCCCTGGGCCTGGACGCCGCCATCATGACCCGGGACATCGCCCGCCAAAATGTGCCCCAGGAGCAAGGGCAAAAGCCCGCTGGCCCGGGCATTGCCGCCCTAATGGCCCCATTGGTTGCGGTTTCAAAACTGGGCGGGGTCATGTGGGATGGGGCCAAGAAAATCAAAAATGTGGCCATGGCCAAGCTGGACGCGCTCCTGGCGGGTGCGCCCAAAAAGGAACCGGCTACTACCCCCGTGGGCGGGGGGGCTCCGGCCGCCGCCGCCCAGCACGGCTTAAAAACAGGAAGCCGTGCTGGGGCCGGAGGCTCCCCGCCCCTCTTCATGGCCGCAGCACGGGGCCAAGCTGATGAGCTTCTGCGCCTGGCCCGCCATACTGGCGGCCAGGCCGGGGGGCAAAACATGATCAGTTATTCCCCCACCATCAACGCGCCCGGGGGCAACTCATCCGAGATCAAAAGTCTATTGAAAGAGGATCGGATTCAGTTCGAGCGCTTTATCGAGCGGACCTTGCAGGGAATATATTCCCGCCAGCAGCGACGGAGCCTGGCCAGTGCCGGCGGTTAAACGCACATACACCACCAACCAAGGCGAGGCCTGGGACCAGGCCGCCAAGGCCATCTGGGGCAGCGAGGGCATGACCCACCACCTTTTGGCCGCAAACCCCGGGTATCGGGACATGGTCTTTTTCCCGGCTGGGCTGGTGTTAAACGTGCCCGATGTGGAACCACCCGTGAATGAGGAGCCCCCACCGTGGAAAGAGAGATAGCCAGAAAAGCCAAGCTCGCCCTGACCTACCGTGGGGTCGACCTGGCCGGCTACTGCACCCGGGTGGAATACACCGATCATGCGGACAGCACCCTGGATGAACTGCGGGTCAGCCTGGAGGATCGTGAGCGGCGCTGGCAGGGGGCCTGGTTCCCCAAAAAATCCGACCAGGTCTCCGCCCAGATCACTTGCCACGATTGGTTCAAACCCGGCGATAAGTGGGTTCTGGACTGCGGAGCTTTCGAGATCGGCGAAATCGGTTCCAACGGCCCGCCTGATGAGGTGACCCTGAACTGTGTTTCGGTGCGGGTTAGCATGAATGCCCGCACCCAGAAAAAATCCAAGGCCTGGGAGCAGATCGACCTAAAAAGCATCGCCGCCGAGGTGGCGGCCAATGCGGGGCTCAGCCTGGATTTTGACGGGGCCAATCCGGTTTATGACCGCCTGGATCAGCGCAACGAATCGGATTTCGCTTTCCTGCGCCGCTTGTGCAAGGACGCGGGCAACAACCTGAAGGTGGCCGGGCTGACCCTGCTGATTTTCGAGGAGGCCCGCTGGGACAGCCGGGGCCCCCATGGCGAGCTGGTCCGGGGGGATACCTGGATCAAAAATTATTCGTTCAAAACAAAAACCCATGACCTTTACAAATCCTGCGTGGTGAGCTTCTGGCACCCGGATTTCAGGGAGCATATGCAGGCCGAGTTCACCGCGCCCGACGGTCCCGAAACCGGCGAGGTGCTCAGAATCAACAGCCGGGTGCCGGACATGGCCGCCGCTAAAAAGCTGGCCAAGCACAGCCTCCGGCGCAAAAACCGGGAGGAAGCCACCGGCGAGATAACCCTGGTGGGAGATCCCCGCCGCCACGCCACTCAGGTGCTCACCGTATCGGGGTATGGGGCCTTTGACGGCAAGATGTTCGTGGACCAGGTCAGGCACACCATCAAGGGCAATGGCGCTTATGACACCGAACTAAACCTCAGACGGACGCTGGCGTACTGATGCTCCAGGAATTTGAAAACCTCACCCGCCGGGTAACCGCGCTGGAAAATCAGCTGAACCAGCTGGTGCGCATCGGGATCGTGGTCCAGGTGCTGCCCGATTTGGGCAAGGTGCGCTGCCGCCTGCATGACGCGGACTGCATGGAGACCTTTGAGCTTGCCGTGCTTTTCCCTAAAACCCGGCTGGACAAATACTACGCCATGCCGGATATCGGCGAGCAAGTGCTTTGCCTGTTTTTGCCGCTCAATAACGGGCTGAGTTTGGGTTTTGTGCTGGGCGCGTTTTATTCGCTCATAGACCGGCCTCCGGTCGCAGATTCCGGGAAAACCGTGATCAATTTCGAGGACGGCTCCCGCCTGATCTATGACAAGGAATACGGCGATCTGGCCATGCACATAAAGGGCTCAGTCACTATCGCGGCAAACGGCCCGCTCAAACTGGCCGTGCCCCAGGTTTTGGGGCCGATGCCATCACCGTTCACCGGGGAGCCCGAGCTGAATCCCATCGAAGCCCCGGAGCCGGAGGAATGCGATGGCTAATATCGGTGCATTCGGTCCGGTGGCCTTTGAAGTGAGCAGCAACTACATCCGGACATTTGACGGGCTGAATGAGGATATCCCGGCCCGTTACGCCAAGCATGATGTGCTGGACCTGGACAGCAAGCTGCAATGGCTGGGCATGGATCTGAGCCTGGTCAAGCTGCCCATGAAGTTCCACACCAGTTTCAGCGATCCGGCCGCCGAGCGGGAAAAGCTGAAAAGCCTGCAAAAAGAGCACACCGCCTATCCCCTGGTGATCGGAGGGGTGAATCTAGGCATGTACGTGATCGAGCGCATCATCGCAACTTGGGACCACGTGAGCGCCAAGGGGGTTTTGCTCCACCTCACCGTTGAGGTCGAGTTAAAGGAGTACCACTGATGGCGCAGGTTTTAGTCACCAACACACAGCAGGCCATTGTTATCGCCCCGGAATCGGTGCTGGAAGAGGTGGTCCAAAACGTGCGCATGATCATCACCACGCCAAAAGGGTCCGTGCCCCTGGACCGGGATTTCGGCCTTGATTTCGACGTGATCGACCGGCCCATGCCCGTGGCCCGGGCGCTCATGGAGGTAGACATCGTGGACCAGGTGGGCCGCTACGAGCCCCGGGCCCGTGTGCTGCAGGTGAGCTGGGCCGAGGATGAAACCCAGGCCATGGACGGCCGGGCCGTAGCCCAGGTTTTGATTGATGTGGAGGATGCCGGATGAACCTATCCCTGCTCCCCAGCATCGCTTTTTGCGAAACAGACACAGCCGCCGTGGAAGCCGCTGTGATCGCCAGCTATGAGGAGATCACCGAAAAGAGCTTGTATCCCGGCTCGCCGGAGCGGCTGTTTATCGAAGCGGTGGCCTATCTGATCGCCCAGCAGAATTTTCTGATCGACTACACCGGCAAGATGAATCTGCTGAGTCTGTCAACAGGCGATTTCCTGGATCATCTGGGCGCACTTCTGAACACCAACCGTTTGGGCTCGGCCTATGCCACCACCAGTTTGACCTTCACCCTGGGCGAGCCCCTGACCTGGCAGGTGGTGATTCCCCAGGGCACCCGGGCCACCCCGGATGGCGAGGTTTATTTTGCCACCGATATGGAGGCCACCATCCCGGTCGGAGACATGAGCGTCACGGTGCCGGCCACCTGCGTGGAAGCCGGAGCGAAACACAACGGCCTCTTGGCCGGCCAGATCAACGCCCTGGTGGATCGGGTGGCTTACGTTGCCACGGTGGCAAACAGCATCATCACCCTGGGCGGCACCGACATTGAAAACGATGACCGCCTGCGGTCCAGGATACAGCTCGCACCCGAGCGGCTCAGCACCTGCGGGCCTGAAAAAGCCTACCGCTACTGGGCATTAAGCGTATCGCCCGACATCCTGGACGTTGCGGTTTGGAGCCCGGAGGCCGGGCAGATCTGGGTGGCACCGCTCATGACCGGCGGCGAACTGCCCAGCCCGGAGATCTTATCCAAGATCCTGGCGGCCATTTCCCCCAAAGACCGCCGGCCCATGACCGATGAGCTGAATGTCACATCACCGGCGGCGGTGAGTTACTCCATTGCCGGCACATACTGGATCCGCACCTCCTATGCCTCTCGCGGCGGATCCATTCAGGCCCAGATCGCGGCAGCCCTCGGCGGTTATCAGACCTGGCAGAAAGCCAAGCTGGGCCGGGATATTCTGCCCAGCGAGCTGATCTCACGCATCCAATCCATTGAAGGCGTGCAGCGGGTGGAGTTGAGTGCACCGGAGTACGTCGCTTTGGATCCTTGGCAGGTGGCCCAGTGCAGCGCAGCCAGCCTGAATTATGGAGGGCTGAGCGATGACTGATCTGGCCAAACTGCTCCCGCCCAGCATCGCGGATGATGAGATCATGGACGCCGCCGCCAATGCGGCCGGGGCTGAAGAGGAAAAAGTTCGCGCCGGCATCTCCCATGCCCTGATCTGGTCCCGGATCAATGAGCTGGATGAATCCATCCTGGACCATCTGTGCTGGGCTCTCCACATTGATGGCCGGGAATATGCAGACGGCGTTGAAAAAAAGCGCTGGCTCATCAAGCATTTTTACGACTGGCACCGCCTGAAAGGCACAGAGGCCGGGCTGGAAATGTTCCTGCGGGTGCTGCTGAGCCGCAAGCTATTGAAGGTGGTGCCGCCTCACAAGGATTTTTGGGGTGAAGGCCCTACCCCGGAAGCCCGCCGCGCGTTTGAATCCATTCATCCGGAGCTGCGCATCTATGCCTGGCGCACCAAAGCGCCGGTGGGCATGGCTGGTTTCTGCGGTTATTCGGCCTGGGGACACGCCGCATGGGTGGAGCTGGATCCGGTCTATCAGGCCGGTTTGAAGTTCGAGCTGCATGATCCTCTGACCAGCGAGGTCACAGAGCTAAAGCCGGTTTACAGCCATCCCCACCAGGTTGTTCGCTGGGCGCGGGGCGAGATCCAGGCGGCGGTGCCGGGCAAAGTGGGCATGGCCGGCTTCTGCGGGCATTCCGCTTGGGGGCATGCCGCCTGGGTGGACCTGAAGCCGGAAGAAAAACTGTACACGTTCAATCCCAATCAGCCGTTTGTGGACACCTCAGCCGAATCCCGCCTGGCCAAACCGGTGTTGATCCCCATGGACACGGCTTACACCGAAACCTCTGACCGGGAACCTGTGGGCATGGCCGGCTTTTGCGGGCATTCCGCCTGGGGCCACACCGCCTGGGTGAATCTTAAACCGGAAGAAAATCTCTATAAATCGGTGCGTCTTTTTGATCCGGTCAGGGCGCGGAATCTGGGCGGCGGGGTGGGCGGCAAGCAGTTCTGGGGCCATGGCCGGTGGGGATCTCCGCCTGCCCACACCGCCCACGCGCATGTTGAGGTGATTTACAAAACCAATGGGGCCTCGGCCTGGGGACAGCGGGCCTGGAGCCAATTGCACGCCTGGACCGAGAATGATGCCGAAACCCCAATCAAGCAGGTATGTCACGTGGTCCGGCTCAATATGCGGGCCTCAGACCGGATCAAATTAATCACACAAAACCACCGTCCCCTGCGCTGTGGGCCGGGGATCAAATGCGGCCGCCATAAATGCGGCCAGTATGTGAGGGAGACCATATGATCAATCAAGTTCAGATCCATAGCAACCAGCAGATGGCGCTTGGCGACGTCATGAAGTTGCAGAGCTTTGTGGATGACACTTTCCAGCATCTGATCATGGATGCAATCACCAATGAACGGCTCTATGTGGGGCTCACCATCTCCGAATTCACCCCCACCCAGATCCAGATTGCGGCGGGCCGGCTTTGGGATGGCCCCACTGGAAAGATATATGATCTGGCCGAGGCGCAGACCGTATCGGTGCAGACCAACCTGCCGGTGGCGGATGAACGCTGGCTGGCGGTCAGCGTGGTGGGCCAGCAAGTGGATGCGGCCCAGACAGTGGTATCCATCTTGATCGATGCGGAAAACGAGGACTGGGAATCCCAGACCGAATACACCGAAAAGCACCGGCAAGCTGCGGTGCACATCACCGCCGGAATCGAGGCTCCGGATCCGCAAAAACCCACGGTGCCCACCGGCTATCTCTTGATCGGCTATGTCCGGCTCACCACCACCGGGGTTGCCGAGATCCAGATGGCTGAAAACCAGATACTCAAATCCTTGTGGGAGGTCTATCAGCAGGTGCTGGGCCACCAGGTGATGCTGGATGTGATCGAGCCCAAGATCAGCACCTTGATCAGCGACCTGGCCCAGCTGGCCAAGCAGATCAGAGGCACCGCCTACCAGGACATGCTCATGAACCTGGCTCAGGATGTGGGGCATTTGAAAGACCTGGCCGAGCTGCCAGACAGCTATTCGTTGTATGGCGGTGATGACTACCTGGATGATTCTGAAAGCGACACCGGCAATGCGGAGTACCTGGCCCGGGTCGATGAGGGCATCCGGTTCGCCTGGGCCGGACAGACCGAACAGCAGCCCGCCTTGTTCAACACCTATGACGCCTCGGTCACCGACTTCGACGGGCTGATTCTGCCCGCCGGCCAGAAGGTGGTGCGGCTCAATATCACCGATGGCTATGCCGGCGGCCTTTCGATTTCGCAGTATCAGCAGCAAACCCACACCATGAAAACCGGTCAGCGCCAGAAAAGGCGGATCCGCTACGGCCCCACCCGCAAGGTGTGCACAAATTCAAACAACTGGCGCAACGGCAAAAAGTCTCCGGTGGGATCCGTGTTCGAGGCCAACGGCGCAACCTATGTGGTCAAGGAGCGCTGGGGCGAGCACAGCGGCCACTGGTGGATGCGGGTCCAGCAGATATGGGTGGACACCTGGACCGAATCCTACACCTACTGGGAGACCACCAACCATGTGATCAACGGCGCACAGATCGCCCAGACCATCCTGAACGCCCAGAACGGCTGGCTGGCCGCCATTGATCTGTATTTCACCAAGACCGGCGAGGAGGGGGACGTACATATCCACTGGTGCGAGACCGACCTGGGCAAGCCCGATCCGGAGCGCTGCGTGGGTAAAACCTCTGTGGCCGCATCAGCCCTCAAGCTCTACCCCGAACCCACCCACATCGAATTCACCCAGCCTATTTTCCAGGAGGCCGGCAAACGCTACGCGCCCTTGATAACCACCCCGGGCGATCACAGCGTGGCCGTGGTGTCAGGCACCGAGTACACCAACGGCACCTTGTTCCAGTCAACCGATGGCGATTATCACCAGGGCGACTTCACCAAGGATCTGATGATGCGGCTGCATTTTTTGCAGTTCGACAACCCGCGCACCGAGGTGATGTTGTCCTCGCTGAGCTTGTCCAATGGCATAGCGGACCTGGATTTCCTTCTGGAGGCGGTGGTGCCAGAGAACACGGATCTGCTGTTTGAATACCAAAAGGAGGGATCCGGCGAGTGGTATCCCGTGGTGGCTGAGACCGCCGACCAGCTACTGGGCCTGCCGGCCATGGTGGCCATGCGGGCCGTGTTTGACGGCTCACAGGATATGATGCCCGGCCTCTATCTGCCCGGCTCCCGCCTCCAGGCCAACCGGCCGAGGACGGATTTCAAGCACATCAGCGTGAACCGCGTCCTGGGCGGCGCATCCGAGGATATCGACATCGTGCTGCAGCTGGAGAACTGGGATGAAAGCAAGCACACCTGCGTGGTCAAGCTCCTGAGCGGCGGCAGCACCTACACCCACGATTCGGTGACCGACACCGTGATCGCAGATGCGGAGATTCCAACCATCAAGCGGGTGGTCAACTTTTTACCGATGCCCGGCACCGGCATTAGCGAGTTCCAGATCCAGATCGAGGGCACCACCACCACCGCGCTGGACATATTCCACGTGGCAAAAGGCATGTACGTGGCCAAGTAAGGGGTTAAGCCCGTGCTGAAAAAGCTTATATACAATTTCATTGACAACATCACGCCGCTCTCGGCGGACGAGTTCAACCTGCGTTTTTACGATATCGATGCCCGCATCCACGAGCTGGAACAGCTGCAGGTGAGCTGGGAAACGGCGGTGGTCGACATCCAGAACTACGGGCTGGCCCGGGTGAATGAAGTGGTGGACCCGTTTGTGGCCCAGGCTGAGCAGATGCTGGCCGATACCCAGGCGGAACTGGAAGCCCTGCAGGCCGAATGGGCCGGTCTGGACATGGACGGCCAGCTGGCGGCAATGGATGCCAGGCTCACGGCGGTGGAATCCAGCCTGGCCACGGTCCAGGCAAACATCGCGTTGCTGCAAGCGGCCATGAACCGGTTTCCCTCCCTGGCCGGTGACGCCGGCAAATTCCTTAAAGTCAACGCCAGCGAAACCGGGTATGAGCACGACACGGTGGCAACCGATGTGCAAAAGACCTTCCTGATCCAGGGAGCCCTCAGCACGCGTGATGATCTCGCACATGTCTTGGCGGGTATCGCGGGGAATATTTCACGGATCGTTGCCCGGATACGTTCGGGCACCAGCGCAACCGTGCGAGTCACCAATGATGGATCAGAAGTGGGCTCCGTGGTGGCAGACGCGACAGGGGCTTTTACGACCACTTTGAACAATACCAGTGTAACGGAAGCAAGTTTTGTAGGCCTCGATATCACCGGCGTTTCAGGCACTCCCGCCGATGTCTCAGTTGTTGTCGTAATCACACCCAGCAGTTAGGAGGAGGGCAGTGGCATCCGTAAAAATAATAGAAACCATTCCCGGAAGTGAAAGCGTTGTGGTGCGCTGGGAGATCATCCGGGACGGGCAGGTTTTGGAAACCATGGCGCTGAATTTCGGCCTGGAATCAGGTCTAAGCGCAACCCAGCAACTGGTTAGAATCAAAAGGCAGATCGCCGAGATTACCGAGAAGCGCCTGACTGTGCTGGACAGCCCGCCGGTTGCGCCCGATTTTTCAGAATATTTGGACGTTGAGGAGGGCGTGGATGATCTGAAACCGGTGGTCCCCCTGGAGGAAAAGCGGGCCCTGAAGATTGCCGAGATCGAGCGGACCGTGCTGGATTTCATAGCCAAGAAAGGTGATGGCAATTCCCGCTACAATTTACAACATCAAATCGCCGCTTTGGCCAGCCTGGTTTCCACCCTGGAAAAAGACAAAGACGACTCGCTAAGCGCTGAAGAAAAGCAGGCTTTGAAAAATAAGCGCAACCGGGCCACCCAGACCTGGGCCTGGATGGAAGGCGTATTCACAGCACAGATGCAGGCACAGGCGGCGGTTGCCGCAATGACCGACCCGGCGGAGGTTGATGCCTACCAGCTTGACCTGACTCCATTTGAACTCACCGATCCCGATGTGTACCTGGTGGAAGTCTGGGACAAGCTCGAAGAGGAGTAGCGGGGTGGCAACCTACAGCGGAGACCAGGGATGGGCGGATATCGCGCTGGCCGATGGCGATATTATTGACGGCTCCATCTACAACTGCAGGGTCGTAACCTATCCCGTCGGTGCCGTGATCCATCTCAAAGAATACGACGGCGTCAATCACGGCAGTGCCCACATAAAAGCGGTCTCCATCATCCTCGTAGGCACCGCAAACGGTGACGAAAAAGGGTATGGCCCTGGCGGCGGGGCCGGCGGGGCCGAGGGAGGCTCATCCGGCAGGGACTGCGCGACCTGCGAGCAAATAACCCCTGGTGGAGCCGGTGAGGCCGGGGGGGCTGATGGGGGGACCGGCGGCTGCCGTTCCGGCAGAACCGGGGGAACCGGCGGCACCGGAGGATCCGGGGGAGGTCCCTATGGCGGGGCCGGCGGCGTCGGGGGCGCTGGGGACTCCAACCGGGATGGTTCCGGCAGCCCCGGCTCTCCCGGCGCAAAGGGCGGCTATAGAGGGTTCGGCGTCAACGGCGATTCCAGCACTGATGAAAGTGTCTCCATGGGGAGCGCTGGGGGTGGCGGCGGATCCGGCGGAGGGGGTTACGGCGATGAGTGCTAAGGAGGCAGACTTATGATTGGATTTGGAACCATTGATCCGCTGGTTGGAAAAGTCCTGCCCCGGTTTGTTCTAGGTTGGTATTCAGGCGGTGGCGGACCCGGCGGCGGCGGGGCGGGCAGCCGTGGTGGTGGAGCCTTAATTCTGGAGGCTTCATCCGGTATTTTCGCTTCCGGCCTCATCACAATGAAAGGCGGCGCGGGCACGGGTGGCGATGGAGGCCCGGGCCAGAGGGGCGGGGACAGAGGCAACTGCGGCGGCTATGGGGGATCGGGCGGCGTGGCGGCCATAAGACAGTCCTCGGCCGGGGGCGTGGGTGGAGCTAGGGATCCCGTGTGCAGCCGTTCGTCTGCGGGCGGCCCTGGCGGTGCGGGTGGTAACGGCGCGGGCGGTGGTGTCTGTCTGATCTGCAACGGCCCTTTCGGCATCCAGGTGTCCGGCACCATAGACACTAGAGGCGGCGGGGATGACCAAGAGAATTGTGGCTCAATCAAGTTGGTAGGCGTCAAAGGCCGGATCGACATAAGCAGCGCCACGATTTTAGGCGGCTGGAATGATGTCTTTGGCACACCGCTTAAGCTTGAGAACCGGAATTGCATCCATGTCTGCTAAGGGCAAAACCCCGCGCAACCTGCGCAATAACAATCCGGGCAATCTACAGGATGGCCATTGGACCAGAGCCCTGCCTGGATATACCGGCGCGGACGATGAAGGCTTCGCGGTGTTCAAGGATTGGCATTACGGCCTGCACGGGCTGGAGCGCCTTTTACGCGGCCCCCTCTACCGGAATCTGACCCTGACCGAGGCCATCGCCCGGTACGCGCCACGCCACGAAAACCCAACCGACGGCTATCAGGGGTTCGTGGCCAGCTGGTCAGGTTTGGATATGGGTCGCAAGGTGGGCGGTCTGGATCCATTTGAACTCCACACATTAACTGAAGCCATGATCATTTTTGAGGGCTGGCCCCGGCTGAAGTGCCGGGCCTGATATTCGAGATAACCGCAAGAAAGGCTTGAAATATGGATACCGCGAAAAGGGCCGCACAGGCGGCTTCTGAAAAGGCCGAATGGGTCTGGAACAACAAAAAAAAGGTGGCGGCCACGCTTTTAGCCGCAGGCAGCGTGTGCACCGCAGCAGCGTACGAAATGGGCTGGGTGGCTCCGGGCTGGATCAAGGCCGCTGCTCAGGTGCTGGGCGCGATCGTCGGGGGTGAGTAATGCGGGAGATGAGCCCACAGGAAATTACGGCCAGCCTGCAGATCGGGGATATCTGCCTGGTCCGGGGTGATGACTCCACCCTGGGCGAGGTCATCCGCATCGGCCAGTCCCTGGAAGGCGGAGCGGTGGCCACCTGGAATCACGCCATGATCCACAGTACAAACGGGATACTGATCAGCCCGGAGGAAAAGGTGGTGATGCGCCAGCTGGTTGATTATCTGGGTAGAATCCTGCGCTTCTGGTGGGATCCCGACATCGATCAAGCGAAAAAATCATTCATCGCAGATGATGCAATGATGCAGTTGGGCCGGCGCTATGACTACCTGGGCTTAGTGGGGCAGGGCCTGCGTGGTGTGTTTTCCTGGATCGGCCTGGACGGCGTGGGCAATTGGCTGGCCGGGGTGTTTCAGCGCCCCAGCCGCTGGTTCTGCTCGGAGATGGTGGCCTGGTGCTACCGCTGGTGCCCAGATTTTTGCGATGGTAACAAGCAGCCCAGCCCCCAGGATATTGACGACTGGTGCCGCCAGGCCGGCTGGCAATGCCTGACTGTGAGGGTCATGGCGGAATAGTAGGAGCAGGCAGGGGAGCAGCAACTCCCCCACCAGCCCGGTTGGGGGTCAGCCGGGCCACGGCCAAAGACCGCTACTCCAAAGTGAAAGCACAAGGAATATAGCGGGATTTGGCACAACAAGGCAAACACAAACGATGGAAATTAGGTGTAAGCGTTGTAATCGACTGATGGCAAAAGGAGAAGTTGAGGAAATCGAAATCAAATGCCCCAGGTGTGGGGCGTATAACCATGTGAGGGTCAAGAACCCCACCCTGGAGGGCCTCAGAGCCCCGGGTAAGGATGGAAAGCATGAGCAAGAAGCTTCCCCCCCTGCCGCCCGGAGCTCCCGGTCGGCCGAAAGGTAATCGCTACAAAGAGCAGTTCGGAGTGATTGTTATTTGTAGTGGCGAAACACATCAAAAGCAGGTCTATGAAGCCCTGCGGATCAAGTACTCCAAGGTGAAGGTGGTGCGCACATGAAAGTTTCGATCGAAAAAAGATGCCCTGATTTTAATAGCTATAGGGCGGCCTGCGTGAAATCTATGTTCAATGCTGAGACGGGAAACCGGTTTAGTCTGGAGGTTGAACTACCTATTGAAGAAATGGACTGGAACATCGGCTTGGTCGTGGGGCCAAGCGGCAGCGGAAAATCTAGTTTGGGAAGCGAAATGTTCCAGCCGGAAAACTATCACACAGGCTTTGATTGGCCCAATGACGCACCGGTGATTGACGCCATCAAACCAAAAGCCGACATGAACCAGGTAACCGCCGCACTGGCCGCCGTGGGGCTGGGCTCGGTGCCCAGCTGGCTGCGGCCGTATCACGTGCTTTCCACGGGTGAAAAGTTCCGGGCCGAATTGGCCCGCATCGTATGCGAGGCACCAAAAAGAATCGTGATAGACGAGTTCACTTCAGTTGTGGATCGGCAGATAGCCAAAATCGGCGCACAGGCATTTGCAAGAGCCTGGCGCAAAACAGACGGCCAGGCCGTACTGTTAAGTTGCCATTATGACATATTGGACTGGCTGCGCCCTGATTGGTATTTAGATACTGCGACCGGCAAATTCAATTCCGGGAGGGGGGTTCAACGGCCCAAAATTCACCTCGATATTTTCCAGACCAACTGGCGATTCTGGCCGCTTTTTGAGCCGCATCACTATCTGAAGCTACCGCATATGATCGCGGCCACTAACTATGTGGGATTCGTGGGTGACCAGCCGGTGGCCCACTTGGCGGTGTCAACCCGTCCGGGCCTTATAGAGGCCCGGGCCTGCCGCCTGGTGATAATGCCCGAATGGCAGGGCGCGGGGGTAGGATTGGTATTCTTAAATAAGATCTGCGAAATGTGGAGAGAGGGCAAAAACCGCTATCAAAAGCCAATGCGAACTCTATTTCACACCAGTCATCCAGGCCTTGCCAAGGTGCTGAGGCGACACCCGCTTTGGTGTCAAGTAAGCGCCAATCTTTTCGGCGGGCGCAAGGCCAGATGCCGTAAGAACTTTGCTAAATCCAAAGGAAAAGGCACAAGCGCCGGCAGCGGCTACGGAGGTCACTTCCGTGCTGTGCAAGGCTTTAGGTATCTGGGGGGAGAAAATGCGAATTAATACAATCGTTATTGGACAATCCTGGTTGGCCAGCGAGGTAATCAAAGGCTTGGTCGCTATTGAGGGTGTGAACATGATCGGTGCAGTTGTTGAGCAGCCGGGAGACCGGTTTGACGACGCGGCCAAAAGCCTCAAAGTGCCCACTCTTAAGATGCCGGATACGCCTCATTGCGACCTGATGGTGGCCGCCCACTGCCACAGCTATCTACCAGAATATATTAGGGGTAGATCACGCCTCGGCGTTTTGGCCTATCACCCCTCCTTGCTGCCCCGGCACCGGGGCAAGGATGCGGTACCTTGGACCATCGCCATGCGCGACCCCATTGCCGGCGGCACTGTGTTTTGGATGGATGGGGGGATTGATACCGGGCCGGTTCAGGGCCAGGAGTTCTGTTTCGTGGGTCCGACCGACACCGCAGCCACGCTGTGGAGGCGGTCATTGGGGCCCATGGGGGTGAGGCTGATTACGGACAATGCCAAAGGCCTGGTAGAGGGCCGCCTGCCTGGCCCGGTGGTCCAAGATGAGCGCTTCGCTACCTACGAACCGCCCGCACCAAGAAATCTACTCCCGAAGTAGTTCGGGTTGACCCACTTCGCGTGTCATGGATACGTGCGATACGGTTGTGATTTTATTGTTAGCCAGGAGATCTTATTAAACAACAGGGATATGTACTAACTTGGTCCAATAATCTTCAGTTTCTGACCAAGGCTGAATTTTAAAAATAGGATAATAATCTTTGAAAAATGCAAATCACTAGGACTCACTGAAACGTATTAGGTTTCAAAGTTATTGTGGATTGCTTTTATTAAGTGGCAGAACTATTACAAGCATTGATAATTGAATAAATAACCTTCAAATTTGGTACTGTCCCTATCAGCAACGCTGCAACTTTTTCATACGAGTTAGACATCGCGGGTTTTGCACCGTAGTGTATAGAATTTCTAGATTCCCTAACAGCATCTGCCCAAACAACAATTGACTTAAGATCAGATGCCTTATATCCACTTGATTTGTAGTGTTTGTTAAAAACCTCTCTCCACTCATACGCCTTTAATACTTCTCCTATTTTTTTCCCAATACCTATGAATTGATCTTCCATAATCTTCTGAAGCTTAGCACTTTTAGCCGTATCTTTATTATAAATCACTCGAGCTAAAGCCAAGCCAAGTTCGATCCATACACCCTCAGATGCTCGACCAAGGAGCGCGAGACAAGCCAAATACAATTCATTCTTAAAACATATTACTGCTTCTCTTATGGAATCTTCAATATCTTTACCGATTATATCAATTCCTAACTCATGCATGTAAAGATCGGGATCAGATAGCGGCCTATCTGAAAGATTGAGTCCTGATGGTCTTTGTATAATCTTTGTGGGAACTGGTATTGAAAACTGGCTAAATTCCCACCCCGCTGAGCGGCCACCGCTACCGCGAACGACAGTAGTCCATCCTACAGAATTGCTTTCGTTAAAATGATTATCAGCCCCAGGGATAAAAATATTGTTTGCGATTAAACCCCAAATCGCTTCGCAGGCAGCCATACGCCAAGAAAAGTATTTTGCGGTTTTGGATAGCATTTCTTCAGTATTGACAGATTGGTGAATCACTACTATGTCTGGCTTTTTTGCATCGACATCATTTATTAGTGATCTTATCAATGATTCCGTATTCGACCTAAAGTTTTTGAGAAAATACGCCTTTGCGTAAATAACCATTTGATTGGTCACGCTTACTTTATCCATTATGGATTGTTTAGCTTGCTCAGGGCTCACATTTCCTCCTTACGAGCATAGCTCACCACTATTCAAAGGTTATATTTCTCTCATGATCAGCAGGATGAGCATTCATACAGAAAACATCACTCATCTATCTTTGATTTCTGTGGATATATTAAAATCAAAGTTTGGATAATAATCTTTGAGTGAGGATGCCTATCATTCCTTCAGAATTTTTAAATTTTAAAATCATATTTTGAGTTTGGTTATTAGCTCACAAATTTTGTCTGATAACCATGTAATTAATTAAATATTCTTTATATTCTAAACTCATTGAGAAGAATTAACTGTTTTTGACAAGGAACAATAAAGTTTAGTCAAATTCCAAATAATTACCAAAGACCAGAATACAATAGCCATTAAATACAAATGCCAAGCTGCTTTACGGGCTTGAGTATGTTTTTGCGGCGGTGCACCTCTGCTGTATCTATTCAGGCCAAGAATTTCTTCAATTTTAAGGCCGCGTTGTATAGCCCAATCCCAATATTCACAAGTCCTCGTGTCAAGATAGAAGAAAGACCTAGCCACCATAATACCGATTATAGCAAATACAATTTGGTAATACCATGTGTTCATAATTGAGTCACTGCTAAGCACAGTTATAAGACCTGAGGTAAATGCACCGAAGGCAGCAATTTGTAAAAACCGTGTAGTATTTTGATGTCGTAAATCTAAACCAACTTCTTTGTATTCTTCAATTAATATCATATTTTTATCATAATTTATTTTGTTTTCATTAATATTTTCTTCCATTTTTAAACTCCTCCATCTTCTAATTTATCACATGTTAGAATAATTGAATATAGCATTACTTTCCTTTTATAGCTTTGAGTTTCGAACCAATAAAAAAACCAAACATAGGATAATAATTGAATAGTTCAATCAGCCACCTCATTAACGATCGGCTATATTGACTTGTAAAATGGTATATTTATTTATTTCGCATTCTGCCTTTTGCGTCTGGCACAGCTCGTTTTCCCGGAGCAATTGCAACCATACGCCCGTCTGGTCCTTCTACACCCCGATGACCCGGTCTTATCGCGACCATTCTTCCATCAGAACCTTGCAACCCTCTTGCTCCCTTAGGTATTTCTACCATCCGTCCGTCTTTACCTTGAAGCCCGCGAGCGCCGGAACGAATTGCAACCATTCTTCCGTCTGACCCTTGTAAACCACGTCCACCTGGAGGAATTGCAACCATGCGACCGTCAGAACCTTGAAGCCCGCGATACCCATGAGGAATAATTATTGCCTTGCCGTCACGCCCTGTGAGTTTCCTTTTCATGTTAGCTCCCTCGACATGCAATTTTATTCGGTTAACACCAAGCGTACAAGATATCTTGTGAACTTGAATCGAACGATCTTGGTTTTGAAACTTTTGGAGTTTTCTATTGGTGCGGTTGGCATAGTCAATTCAAACTATGATTTCATGCATGTTGTATTGAATAGATTTTCATGCTCATCATTCAATCGATGGTGTTATTAGGCATCGTCCAGTTCGCAGGATAGAGCACCATGTGCATTCTTTAATATTTCACATGCGCATTTCCAACAGTATGGATAAGGTTTTCCCAATTCACCTTCGTAAATCACGAGACATTTCTCGCCTTTGCAGATTTCATGTGAAACATTATGTTTGCATTTCCGTTTCCTTTTTGCCGTGATAATTTTATAACGTTTCA
The DNA here is from genome assembly GCA_963675675.1 of Desulfarculaceae bacterium. GTDB lineage: Bacteria > Desulfobacterota > Desulfarculia > Desulfarculales > Desulfarculaceae > Dethiosulfatarculus. The sequence continues at coordinate 1,698,402 of OY776512.1, read as the reverse complement.
ACAGGGATTTGTATCTTGCCATGAGATTATCCTATCTGTCGAGTTTTTCTTTTACATGCGCAGTCAAGCTATCTGTTAGATCAGGGACGGCTTCAAGACCTGCCTCAAATTGTTCTATTGAGGCATTTTCTCTTTCGCCGGCATTGATACCCATTGCGCTGTTTATCCAACCGTTGGCAAGACTGGTAAGAATTACAACATTGTGAGGCCCGCGGCCTGGGAAGTGTCCTAAAAGATCTTTCCCATAATGCTTAAGTCCGAGCCTGTTGACGACCGTATCAGCCATAGAACGAGCATCTTGAGCGAGACGCTTGCGCAACGCTTCTTTCCGTCTTTGGGGCTGGACAGGAAGCTTTTGAGCTGGAATAAGTTGTCTTTCTGCTGCTGCAACTTGCAGTCTGCGCTTCATCATATCTTCTGTGAGGCCAAACTCCAATGGGTCAAAACCCCGGCTGCGAATTATATTTAAGACCTCATCGACCATCACAGAATCAATTTCCTTGAGAAATCCTTTTTTCGAATAATTATCAACAGTTTCATTCAGCACTCTCATGAAAGGCCGGAGCGACATCCTTGGGCTGCCTTCTTCATCAATCACGCTTTCGCCTGCCTCGGAACCAAGATACTGCGCAAAGAACTGCTGGTCTTCCTTGTCAAAATTAGTGAAATCGTCCCACCATCGCTCGTCATTCATCCCGATATGAGAAACTACATATACTTTATTACCAGGTGAAAAAGGGACAGAAGGATCAGCAAGTCGGATTACCCTGCCGATGAATTGGATGTATGGAGAAAGGCTCCTGTAAGGCCTGAAAACCGCCGCAACTGATAAGGTTCCGAGGTCATATCCCTCACCAAGCATCTGGACTTGGGTTACGACATCAATGGCACCCTGGCGGAGCAGGTTTTCAATCCTTTCCTTTTCCTCAACCGGCAGGGTGCTGTACAATACCTCTGATTTTAGGCCATATTCATGATACAGCGCAGATACGGCTGTCGCATGCCTTACAGAGCAGGCACAGGCGATAATAATTCTCGGAGAACCGTGTTTCCTTACCTCATTGAGCTGCCTGATTGAAGCCTCAACGATGTGGCGGTTGCACTCTTCAGACAAAGCTATTCCACGGCTGAACCAGTCGCGTTCCCTCATCTCAAGGACTTTTTCCAAGGACAGGGTATGGTGTTCCCCCCTCGCCGTAAACGATATTGTTGTCGGCTCGACATAAATTGATTCAATTTGGGAGATGTAGCCCATCATCATTGACTGGCCATAGCCAAAATTGTAAACTTTTCTTCCCGTGACCTCCATTCCGTCCGCTCTCATTGGTGTAGCTGTATAGCTCACAACCTTAGCTTCAGAAAAATATTCAAAAAGTCTCATCCAAGAGGCGGCAACATTATGGTGGCCTTCATCGACCAAGATCATCTTAAAATAGTCCGGTGGAAATTTCTCATACCATTTGTTTGATTCGCCGGCGAATTGTTGGATATTGGCAATCACAAAATGGGCGTTGTCGCAGTCATGTATATTTGCACCCGTTTTTAGTTCAGATATGAACGGCCCAGACAAGGGGGGCGACAGGATCCCTCTCTTGAGAAAAAAGCAATTTGGGTCTGATATATCGAGTTCCTCAAGGATTGTTCTTTTAATAGTCAGGTTAGGTGCCACAATCAAAACCCTACCGGTCGTCAAACCAAAGGGCGTGATTCCAATAAGGCCTGACTTTCCGCATCCCACTGGGATCTGCAGGTAGCATGATTCGGAACTTTCATCAAAATGCTCCACAATTGATTGGTAACCTTCAAGCTGTGGCATCCTTAAATTATCATTGCCATATATTCTTGCATTGGAGTCCTGGAAGAATCGCTCTATTTCATGGTTATCCATTTCCATATCTCCCTAGTCTACTTTGCCATTCTTCTGGCTGAATCAACCAGCCTGTCATAGGTCATAATTGTAAGATCTCTGCTTGAAAGTTCCCTATACTTACTAATGAGTTTAGGATTAAGCTGCGCTCTTCTTCCGATCACAATGACACACGGGCATTCAGCGCTAATTTCATTGAATCCGAGTTCCGTGTGAGCATAGGCAATGTTTCTCCTAAGCCAGATCCTCCAGTCATGAATCTGCCCGATAGCCTCAGTCAAGCCGGAAGACATCCTTCCCCTGGCATTCAGGGCTGTTTTAACAGGACTTTCAAGCTCGATAAGCGTCCAGTTGAATCCGGTAGAATCCTGGCAGCAAATGATAAAATCAGGAATGTATTGATTGCCGAACTTGGGCCTGTCAAAACACCAGAAGCAACGTGAGGGCGCAAGCAGGGCTCTAAGGATTACAGGATTTGCGGCAAGAAAAAACTGAAGGGGTCTTTCGTCAGGGGCATCGTTAAGGATATTAATAAATTCTTCCACTAAGGGAATACTGGGCTCAGATAATGGAACTTGGTTAGCCGGCCAGTTCTTTTCATCTGATATGTCGGATGTTTTTCTCAACTAAACCCTCCATTAACACCCAATATAACTTGCATTACTATTTAGGCACGATTTCGTAAAGTACGGCTCAAATATTCACCCTAACTAGTGCCATACAACTCAAGACTTATTGCATAATTCTTGAGTGAGCCCGAGTTCAAGGTTTGTAATTAAATTATCTATAAAATTAGCCTCATACATGCCTGCAATCGCATTTATGACAAAAGCCAATAATGCCGCCCGCATAGGATTCTGGCGAAGCCCTCAGGTGTCCCAAACGTTGTCAGTCAAGCTGAGAAGGTCCAAATTCGGATTTGTTTGAACAATTACTATGGGATGGGCAGGCTAGATGTCCCCAAACTGGTGAATAGCATATGTCGTATGATTTTATATGTCAATGTCTCATCTCGGACATGTGATTGAGCCAACCAAGGCGACCAAGACGGACAGGTTCGTACAAGGAAGGTAGCCGCATAGGATGCAGCCGGTTCCATTTCATTTTGACTGGCACAGTTTCTCATTTCGCGTGGCAGCTTACAGCAGCCGTAATCAGGGGTTCAGAATGAGCCATCAATAATACCCATGTGCTCCCCGGAAAGAAAAAAAGCACTCAGGCCTTTCAGCTTAAGTGCTTGATTCCATTTGGTGGGCCCTGTAGGACTCGAACCTACGACCAGAGGATTATGAGTCCCCTGCTCTAACCAACTGAGCTAAGGGCCCGATTTTATTGCACAAGATACCTCGGTTCTCTTGCAGCCCCAATAAATTACCACAAACGCTCCGCTCTCGCCACTATGTGTTCACCATATATGAGCTTAAATGAGCTTAGGCAATTGCTTCGGCATTACAGGCCGCATGGCCTGATTATTCGGGCGGCTTGGCCCAGGCGCACGGCAGCGGGGTTTTTTGTCCGGATTCATAAGCCAGATCGGCGCCAAGCCGGGCCGATGCCTCCAGGGCTTGCGGTCCGTGCAAGGCCGCCTGTTGACAGACCCTATTTACCGTTCAAGGACCAGTCATAATCCAAGAATTCCAACTCCAATTCAGCGTCCAGCGCATCCAGACGCTTTTTAAACACCCCCTGGGCATACTGCTTCACAAAGCCAATAATATCTCCATTATTGAAATCTTCGGAAAACCATTTGAATATCTTGCTGACAAAAAGCACATTGCCCTTCATGTAATTAAACTTGGGGTTATTGATGAATTTAATCGCATTTTCCTGCAATTGAGTTTGCAGCCTGGCCCCGGTATAGGGCTCGGAGATGAGTGGAGGACAGCTTTTCGAAGCGCAATTGACCGCAAAATGCACCCTGGGATCTTTGAACTGGGGCCTCAGAATATCATGTTCCACATTATCCAGATGCAGCACCTTTCCCCCGGCCCGCACTATCACCAGCTTCCAGGGATTAGTAAAAATACTTCCTATGTCCCGGATTGATTTAATGCCGGGATACTCTGTCAAAATCAATTTTATGGTCCAGGCGTTGTAAAGATTTATATAAAAAGCCATCAGCTCATCGCGGTTCAGGCTTCTCAGGCCGGTATTTTCCAGTATGCTCAGAAATTCATCCAGCCTGACCTGTTCCTTTTGAAAGCCTGCATAGTCCACCACGCCGTTATGCACATACTTATGCAAAAGATCGGTGTAGATGGAATAGTCAACTCCGGCGGCGGCCGATTGAACAACCGGCGGCGCGGCCAAAAACAGGACAAAAAGCAGGCCAATTGTGATCTGTAGAAGTTTTTTCATAAGACTCTCCTTGGCCGGGGCAGGGACTCCACATTTGAGGCCCCCGGTATTATCTTTAAAAAATTGGAGCTATGAAACTCTGATTAAATGATAGCTATGCCGCTGCGGCAGGCAAGCATGCAGGGCGATGCACACAGGAAGAGGACGGGTTCATCATGGTAAAAATACATGCAAAATGGATGGTTGGGCTGCTTGTGCTTGGCCTGATGCTCCTTGGCTTTGTAAATGCCGCCCGGGCGGATGATGCAGAGCGGATGAGCAGGATATCAGAGATGTACCGGGATTACAGGACCTCATTTCCTCTGGCCCCGGAGATCAGCGCGCGGGATGCCTTGGCCCTGTGGAAAGACGGCAAGGCGCAGTTCGTTGACGTGCGTGAGGAAAAGGAAATGGAAGTAAGCATATTGCCCGGGGCCGTCACCTGGCGGCAGTACCGGGCTGCTGTTTCCAGCTACGCAAACAAGAAGGTGGTTTTCTACTGTACAATCGGATACCGCAGCGGCGAGAGGACCCAAATGGCAATGGAGAATATGGCCGCCAATATCTACAATCTGGCTGGCGGCATACTGGCCTGGCTGCATGCAGGCGGCGAGGTTTACAAAGACGGCAAACCGGTGAAGCGGGTTCATGTCTACGGCAAAAAATGGGATCTGGCCCCGATGGGTTATGAGGGCGTTTATCAAAAAGGCTGGTTTTGGTAAGAGGGCGGGATCAGCTCAACCTGCCGGGTCGCCATAACACCGCAGCCTTGAATATGGTGAGAAGAATTTTGCAGCCCGCCAGGACCGCCCCCTTGAAGGTGCCTGACACCTTGGAGGTTCCTATGCGGCGGCGGTATGATGTGGGAACTTCCTTGCAGGCCAGACCCAGGATGGCCGCCTTGATCTGCATCTCCACAGTCCAGCCGTAGTTTGGATCGTTCATGCCCAGTTTTTGGTAATCCGGCCAGGCAATGGCCCTGAATGGACCCAGGTCCGTGAAACGCGCCCGCCAGAACAAACGCATCAATAGGCAGGCCAGCCAGTTGCCCCATCTGGCCTGGAAAGAGAGCGCCCCTTTCTGGCGCCGACCCAACACCCGCGACCCTACGACAAATCGGGCCTCCTTTTTGAGGATCGGGTCCACCAACCGGTCCATTTCCTGGGGATAGTCGCTGTAATCGCCGTCCAGGAAAACTATGATGTCGGGTTTTTCCAGGACCTTTATGGCCGCCAGACAGGCCGCGCCGTAACCCCGCAAGGGCTGGTGAACCACCTGGGCTCCCGCCTCCCGCGCCGCCCGGGCTGTGCGGTCCCATGATCCGTTATCCCCCACCACAATCTGGTCAACCCAGCCGGGAATGCCGGCAATCACCCGGGGAATGGCTTTTTCCTCATTGAGCGCCGGAATAACCACACAAATGCGCTTGCCGCCTTTCATGCCAGAGCCTCCCAGGCGCCCTTGCCGCGCCGGGCCTGCCATATGAGCAACAGCCAAACCGGACCGAACTCCAGCCAGACCAGGCCCCAGTCGAACCACTGCACCCAGCCTTGTGCGCCAAACCAGGGGCGCAGATAGTAAAGGGGAAGAGTCAGGGCCAAAATCAGGAAAGCCCAGTTGGGCCGCAGGGTCAAAAAGGGAAGCAGCCAGAGGGAGTACCAGGGGAATTGGGTGGGGCTCAAAAGGAATAGCGCTGCGCTCACCCCCAAAAAGGCATCCGCCCATGCCGGGCCCATAAGGGGCTTGCGGCAAAGCCAGGCCAGCCAGCCCAATACCAGCAAAACGCATAGCCCGCGGGCCAACAAACCGCTGGCCTGCCAGTTCAAACCCAATGCCGTGGCCAGCCCCCGGCTGAGCTGCATTAGCAACAAAAAGGCCGCGTCGTTCATCTCCCAGCGCTGGGAATAGGCCCTCAACCCGCTGTCATCCCCCAGGCCGGAAAGCACCATGGGCAGCAGCATCAGACCGGCCAGCGCCCCGAATAGAGCCGCTCCGGCCATAAGGCGCAGGGGTCTTTTCAGCTCAATGCGCAGCACCAGGGGCAGCAGCAAAGCAGGCCACAGCTTGATCCCCACCCCCACCCCCAACAGGGCGGAAGCGGCCAAGGAACGCCCCTTGCCGGCCATGAACATGGCCCCCAAAAGCGGGGGGAATAACAAGACCTCCATATGGCAGACGGCATATATTTCATGCAGCAAGATGGGATTCAGCCAATAAAGGCCGATCCATTTTTGCGGAAGGGACCAGTGCTCAAGGATCTTTGCAATAAAGAGCAACGTGGCCAGATCAGCCAACAGCAGCACCAGACGCCAAGACCACAGGCTGAATCCGCCTATCAGGTGGCCCAGGGCAAAGGCAGCCTGGCTGAACGGGGGATATATGGTTCTGAGATAAGGATAGCCTACCCTTTGCAGCACCAGCCCGGCCTGTTCGCCCAGATCTGCGAGTTGGGCGGGAGCCTCTTTTTGGGCCCCGCGGATAGCCACGGAGGGCGCATAAGCATAGGGATTGCATCCATGGGCCAAGACCGCACCATCCCAGCGGAACCGGTAATGGTCGTTTTCCAAGATGGGCGCTGAAGCAAATAGAGCCAGGCGCAAAAACAGACCCGCCAGCAGAAAAACCGCCATGGTCCGGGATGATATGCGGTTTTGTTGTATCACCCGGCACAGGATCAGATAAGCAAGGCCCGCCCCCAAAAGCCAGGGCGTCAGCTCCCACAAGGGCAGGGCGGAAAGTGTATGGATGTGCTCATAATGCCGAGTCAGACCGGCATAGGCCAATAAGCATAATCCCATCACCCCCAGCCCGGCATAGGCCAAAAGGTGATGGGAATTTGTTTTGCCGGAGTCAGGTTTGTGCATGTCCACTTCCTGGCTCCATGATAGCCGCTTTGGGTTTCAGGCTGAAGCATGAAACCTAAATGGTTCGGTCGAAAATATAAGTTACGCTTTGAGCATTTGCTGCAAGGCCAGTCCGGCGCGCAGCAGCTTATGTTCCTGGTAGTAGCCCGCGGCAAGCTGGATTCCCACCGGCAGGCCCTGGCTGTCGAATCCATAGGGCAGACTGAGCACCGGTATGCCCGCAATATTGAAGTAGCGGGTAAACCTGGTCATGGCCAGGCGGATATTCAGCCTGCCCCGGCCTCCCAGTTCCACTTCCGTGGCTTCGATGGGCGGAGCGGTGACAGTGGTGCCCGGCACGGCCAGGATGTCATAACGCTCAAAAAAAGCGTTCAGCTCTTTGGCCAGTGCGGTGCGTACCCTTTGGGCCTGGATATAGCGGCTGGCCGGAATCGTAAGCCCGAGCTGCACATTGTGCAGAACCTCAATGCCCAGCTTTTCCGGGGTGTTGCGGGCATAATACTCCAGACAGGCTCCAGCCTCAGAGAACAGGATCGTCAGTGCGGCCCGGTCCGCCTCCAGCACCATGGGGGCGTCGGCATCCAGGGTTTGGGCGTCCGCCTGAGCCATCAGGCTTATGGCGCTGCGGACCTTCTGCTCCACTTCAGGGTGCAGCAGTTCAAAGAAATAATTCTTGGGGACCGCCACCTTCAGCCCGGCCAGGCCTCCAGCCTCCTGCGCCGCCTGGCCATAACCGCCGGGGTTTTCCCGGGCGCACATGGTGGCGTCATTGGGATCGAATCCCCGCATGGCGTCAAGGGCCATACCCAGATCCTGCACCGATCTTGCCATGGGGCCCACGGTGTCCAGGGACCAGGCCAGGGAGGCGACTCCGGCTTTGGAGAGCAGGCCATAGGTGGGCTTGATGCCCGCCACCCCGCAGAGTGACGAGGGGATGCGGATGGAACCGCCGGTGTCGGAACCCAGGGCCAGGGGCGTCATGTGCGCGGCCAGGGCCGCGCCGCTGCCCGAACTGGAGCCGCCGCACCCACGCGTGGTGTCCCAGGGGTTCAAAGTGTTGCCGAAGTGGGGATTGCGGCTGGTGATGCCAAAGGCCAGTTCATGCATATTTAGCCTGCCCAGCAAAATGGCCCCGGCGCTTTTCAGGCCTTGCACCACAAAGGCGTCTTCTTCGGCCGCCGGGCCGTCCAGGACCCGGGAACTCGCCTTGTTAACCGCGCCTTTGGTGGCGTACAGGTCCTTGACTGCAACGGGCACCCCATGCATGGGGCCGATCCAGCGTCCGGCGGAGATTTCGGCTTCCGCCTTTTGAGCCTCGGCCAAGGCTTCCGCTTCAAAAACCTGGTCAAAGGCGTTTATGCTCCCGTCCTTGGCTTTTATCTGCTCCAGGCAGGCCTTGACCGCTTCGACCGGCGATACTTTTCTTGAACAGATTAGAGCGCTGAGTTCATGGGCGCTCAACTGGGTAAGCTGGTCGGAAGGCATTATTCTGACTCCTTTAGGCGCGCAGGATGAAAAGCATGGGCGGGGGCCGGGCCGTCCGGGGTGTATAGTCCCATTTCTTCCAGCAGCAGGGAAAGGTCTTGGGCCTGTTTGCTCAAGGTTTGTGCATCAGTATCGGAACTGAGAACATATACCGGCAGTTCTGCCAGATGCGGGTAAGACTTTGACATGAATCTGATAACCTCCTTAAGATTGAGATTTTCCAGTATAGCCTAAATCACTTCATCCGGTCACGGCCCAGATAGGGAATCGGATTTGTTCCAGCCCATAATTTTAGTTGCAATCATTGCCCATGGCTGCGCCGCGACTTAGTTTTCTACTAGGAATAATTACGAAAGGAGCTGACATGCCCCACATTCCAACTATTTGCGACCGCTGCGGTGAACCGGCCTGGAGCGATATACTAATAAAGGACGACACCTATCACCTGAGCGGCATGGTGACCGGAACCTGCCACTGCGGCGGTAATATGAGAATATTGGACGGCACTTACACCCATTTGGGAGGCCCCTTGGGATTCTGCCGGGCCTCCAAGGAAGACCGGGAGCGTTTTTACAAAGCCATGGAGGCTTTGGGGGGAGAGGCCTGGGTGCGGCCCGAGGACCGGGAGGAAGCCTGCCCCATGCCCAGCCGCATCATAAAGGGGGCGGCCGCGGAGCAGGGCAAGGGCAACGGCGAACTCAAGGCGGCCCTGGGCAGCCTGCAAAGCGCCTGCCTGAGCCAGGGACCCCTGGACAAGCGTTCGGCGGCTCTGTTGCAGCTTGGCGCGGTTATGGCCAAAGGGGGAGACAATGACCTGTCCTATCAGGTGAAGGCGGCTTTAAAAGCCGGGCTGTCTCCTGAGGAGATTGAGCACGCCGTATTGTGCGTCCTGCCCGCCATAGGCGAGGCTGGAGCCGCCGGAGCCCTGGCCGTGGTGAAACGGATGCTTGAGGACGCGCCATGATGCCACACGCCAAAGAAGGAGGGCAGGGGACCGAGGGGCTTCCGTAAAGCCCTCTAGGGTTCCGTCCAGCCAGGGGCCGGGCCATTTTATTCAGCCTTTGGTCACCGCTGTTTCCCCTTAAGGAAACAGCGGTGACTTATCCGCAAAATATGCCGGCCTAGCCTTTGTGGGACGCCAGTTCGGGCTTGGTCCCCTTTTGGGCCTCGCGGTTTTTTTGGAGGAACGGAAAAATGGCCCTGAAAATATTTTGCAGGTCATCCAGGATAAGATAGCCGCACGGTATGAGTAACAGCGTAATGCCCGTAGCGAACAGCACCCCGAAACCCAATGATATGGCCATGGGTATCATGAACTTGGCCTGCAGGCTTTTTTCCATGATGATGGGGATCAGTCCGGCAAAAGTGGTGACGCTGGTGAGCAATATGGGCCGGAAGCGTAATATACCCGCTTTGGTGACGGCGTCATAGGGACTGTAGCCCTCTTCGTCGCGCAGCCGGTTGGCCGTGTATACCAAAAGCAGGGAATCGTTAACCACCACCCCGGCCAGACCCACAACGCCAAACAGGCTCAGTACGCTGAGGTTGTAGCCCAAAAGAAGGTGTCCGGCCACTGCGCCCACCACGCCAAAGGGTATGGCCATCATCACCACAATGGGCTGGGAAAAAGACCTGAAGGGCACCGCCAAAAGCACGTAAATGCCGAACAGGGCAAAGATCAGTCCACGCTGGATGTCATCCAGGGATTCGCGCTGTTCCCTGGCCGCGCCTTCCATGTCAAAGCGCAGGCCGGGATACTTTGATGCCAGGCCGGGCAGCACTTCGGTGCTCAAGGCTTCGCGCACTTCGCGCGCGTTGGTTATGTTTTCATCCACATCGGCCGTGACCCTCACCACCCGGCGGCGCTCCGCCCGCTCGATGGATGCGTAGCCCTGGGCGATATTCACCAGGGCGACCTGGCTGAAGGGCACCTCTTGACCGCCCGGGGTGCGGATGCGCATGCGCTCTATGTTGGCCAGGGAACGGCGCTGGTTTTCGGGATAGCGCACCATGACCTTGACTTCGTCCTTGTCCCGCTGCAGGCGCAGGGCTTCGGCCCCATAAAAGGCATGCCTCACCTGGGTGGAAACGTCGGACAGGGTCAGGCCCAAGGTGCGCCCGCTGGGCTTCAGCTGGATCTGCAGCTCATCTTTGCCCGGCTCGAAACTGTCCGCAATGTCAAATACGCCGGGGTAAGTGCCCAGGATCTGTTTCAATTCCTCCACCACATTGTGCAGGTCAGCATCGTCTGGGGTGCTCAAATGCACTTCCACCGCTTCACCGGGGCTGAATATCTCGCTTTTGAATTTGATGGATTCAGCGTCATGCAGAGGCCCTATCGCTCTCCTCCATTTGGTGGCAAGCTCCATGGCGGTCTGCTCCCGTTTTTCGCCTTCCAAAAGCTGGGCGAAAATGGAGGCCACATGGGAGCCGTTTTCCGGGCCGCCCGCATGGGGTCCGGCGTTTATGAGCTGCAGGCCCACCAGGCCGATGGTGTGTTTTAAAAGAGGTTCCTTGGTGTCCTTCTTCTCCTCGTATCCGGGCAGATATGGCCTTATTTCCTCCCATGCTCCAGCCACCCGGTCCCAGAAGGTTCCGGGGCTTTCGGGGGCTTTTCGAGGGCTTTGTTCCGGCGAGGGCGCTCCACTTGGTAGCGCTTGGCCTTCACGCCGGATGCTTTTCATGGCAGCGTCTTCCAGCTTGGTAACCACTTCCGTGGTCCGCTCCACCGGGGTTCCCACCACCATGTTGACCCCCACCTGCACCACATCGCTTTCCACCTTGGGGAACAAGGTGAATTTCAACCAGCCGCCGGTATAGGCGCCCACTGCCAGGAGCATGAGACACACCCCAAAGGCCAGGGTGGCGTAGCGCCAGTTCAGGCAAAGGCGCAATAAGCGGTCATAGGGTCCTTTAATCAGGCGCTTCAGGGCGCGGGAGGTCAGCTTTTCCTTTTTGCCCCCGCCGTTGGGAGCGCCCTTTTGCCTGCTGCGGGCCAGGTGCGCGGGCAGAATTAAAAGTGATTCCAGCAAAGAGCCCAGCAGAACCAGAATCACCACGGTGGGGATATTGCGCATGATTTTGCCCATCATGCCGGAGCCCATGAGCAGCGGGGCGAAAGCCACCAATGTGGTCAGCACCGCGAAGATCACCGGTGTGCCCACCTCTTGGGCGCCTTTGATGGCGGCTTGCAGCGGCGGCATTCCCTGTTCGCGCTTTTTGAATACGTTTTCGCCAACCACAATGGCGTCATCCACCACAATACCCAGCACCAGGATAAAGGCAAACAGCGATATCATGTTGATGGACACGTCCATTGAGGGCAGCACCCATATCCCCGCGCAGAATGATATGGGGATGCCCAAGGACACCCAGAAGGCCAAGCGCCATTCCAAAAAGGCCCAAAGAACCAGCACCACCAGGATCAGGCCTATGCCCAGGTTGCGCATCAACAGGTCCAGACGGCTCTTGAGGACAATGGATTGGTCTCCGAAAAGCTCAATGCCTATGCCCTCGGGCAGGCTCAGCTTTTTTTGTTCCACATATTTTTTGATCTGCTCGGCCACGGTGAGCGCATTTTGATCCGCCACCCGGTAAACCTGCACCAAGGCTGCAGGTTTGCCCTGCATGCGGGCGAACAGGTCGCTGTCGACGAATCCTTCCCTCAGATGGGCGATCTGGCCAAGGGTCAGGTTTCTGCCGTCCGGATCGGTTATAACCGGGATATTGTTGTATTCCTTGGCTAAATAACGGCGTCCCTTGGCTCTTAACAGAATTTCATTGCCCTTGGTCTTGATGCTGCCTGCGGGCAGATCCAGACTGGCCGTGCGGATTGCCTGGGCCACTTGGCCAAGGGTGAGGTTGTGCCGTTTTAGGGTGTCTTCGGTGATTTCGATATGGATCTCGCCCTGGCGCACCCCGAAAAGTTCGGCCACGGTCACGTCGGGCAGGGCCGTGATATCGTCCTGCATCTCTTCGGCCAGATGCTTCAAGGTGGCTTCGGAGGCATCGCCATAGACCCCCACCCAAACCACCTGCATGCGCCGGGTGACTTCCCGCACCACAGGTTTTTCCGCTTCATCCGGCAGGGTAGTGAGCCGGTCCACCTCGGACTTGACTTCGTCCAGAAGATTCCTCAAATCCCAGCCCTGCAAAACTTCCAGGGTTACGGTGCCTGCGCCTTCCTTGGCCCGGGAATTGATCCGGTTCACTCCGGCCAATCCAGCCACTTTTTCCTCTATGCGGCGGATGACGCTCTCTTCAACTTCCGAAGGAGATGCGCCGGGGTATTCCACCGTTATGGAAATGCGGTCAAGAGAGGTTTCGGGAAACACCTCCACCTTCATGGTGAGAGCGGTCATGATTCCACCGATGATGCAAAAAAGCATCATCAGGTTGGCTGCAACATGGTTTCCGGCGAACCAGGCTATTGCTCTGTTCATGATTTGTTCCCAATGTCGCCGCTTTGCACAACGCGTACTTTCATTCCCAGGGTTACGGCTTTGAGCGGAGAGATTACCACCTGGTCGCCGTTCATGAGCCCTTCGGTGATAAAGACCTGTTCACCCTGCAGACGGGCGACCTGCACCGGGCGGAAGACGATTTTGTCATTCTCCACCACCCAGACTTCGGAGCCGGGGCGCAAAGCCCGGCGGGGCAGGCTGAAGGCCTCTTTCAGCCTGCTGCCCTCCAGCTTGATGCTTACGTGTATTCCCGCGGTCAAGGGAGGATTGCGCGAGTAGGGTTCTTCCACCCGCACCACCACGGGCACCAGACGGGTGCGCTGATCCACAGTGCCCTGGGACCGGACCACTCTGCCGGGCCAGGAATGGTCTTTGCCCGCAAAACGGCTGACTACTTCGGCGCTGGAGCCCTGGATGCCGCTGTCGGTGAGTCCGGGCACTATCAGCCAGGCAATGTCCTGGTCTTCCAGGTGAACCACAATCTCGGCAGCTTGGGTGTCAAACACCTCGGCAAACTTGTCACCCAGCTTTAAGTACTGACCTAAATCAACGTATTTATTGACAACACGGCTATCGAAAGGAGCTAAGAGTTCGGTCCGCTGAAGGTCCAGCTCCGCCTTGGCCAGCTCACTTTTGGCTGCGGCCAGTTTGGCCTTGGCCTCTGCAAGCTGAGGGACTTTGATCAAAAGCGGCGGAGGCTGCTTTTTGGGGTTTCCGGCAACTCTTTTCCATTCATCCCAGGCGGCGGCGGATTCCACCTCTGTGCTCTGCAAATAGGTCTGGGCCTCCAGCACCCGGGCCCTTTTCATGCTCACATTCAGGGTGTAGTCCCGCGGGTCGGTCCGCAGCATGACCTCGCCTTTGCTGAAATGGCCTCCGTTGACCAGCTTTGGTGAAACATAGACCACCTTGCCGCTGACTTCGGCCGATACGGTGGTCTGCCGCAAAGGGGCGACTGTGCCCTCTCCATGCACGGTGATGGAGACCGGCCCGGCCTGGGCGGTCATCACCCGGGCCATGGGCACCACGATATGGGGGCGTTTTTGGGCCAGGGGCGCTTTGGTGTCCGTCAGATATTTCAAGGTTACCCCCCCGGCAGCCAACAGGATGACCACCAGGACTATTTGAAATATGTGACGTACGAAATTTTTCATATTTTATCCCCCATTCTGAGAAGTGGCGCGCTTTGGGTTTCGACCGCCTTCAATCCGTCCCAGCCCCCACCCAAAGCCCGGTGCAAGCCCACCCGGTTGGTCAAAATGGCCAGCTCGACCAGAATGAGGGATTCTTCCGCGTCATAGCGGGTGCGCTGAGCTTCCAGCACCCGCAAATAATCGGTCAGCCCGCGGGTATAGCGAAACTGCGCCGCATCCATGGTGGCGATGGCCTCTGTCAGGGTCTCTTTTACCAGGGCGCGCTGTTTCATCAAAAGCTCCCGGCTGACCAGGGCGTTTTCCACTTCGCTGAAGGCGGACAAAGCGGTCTGCGCCCATTCGGCCACGCCCTGCTGTAGGCGGGCTCTGGCCGCCCGTTCCTGGGCTTCCAATTGCCCCGCGTCAAAGACGGGCTGCGCCAGCCCGGCGGCCAGTTTCCAGAGCAGGCCCGCCGGAGTCACCAGGGCATCCAGTTCCGTGGTGGCATAGCCCAGATTGCCTGTGAGGCTTATTTTGGGAAAGCGGTTGGCCCGGGCCGCGCCCACTTTGGCGTTCAGGGATTTGAGCTTGGCGGTGGCGGAGCGCAAGTCCGGCCTTCTGAGCAGTATTTCGCTGGGTAGGCCGGCGGGGACCTTTTTCAGGTTGGGGAAATAATCCAGGGGCTGGACCCGCTCCGGACTGGATTTGGGATAGTCCCCGGCCAGCACACTCAGGGCCTGCTGCTCCCGGGCGAGGTCGAGGCGCAAAGTGGGCAGTTGGGCTTGGGCGGTCAGGAAGGCCCGGCGGGACTGGCGGAGATCCAATACGCTGGAAAGGCCCCTTTTGTAGCGGCCCTCCACCAGGTCGCGGCTGTCGCCGAATGCCCTGATGCTGCGCTGCTGCACCGCTATTCGCCGTTCCAAGGACTCTATCTTGAGATAGGAGGTCACCACCTGGGCGATGAGGGTCTGGGCCACGGTGCGCCGGGATTCTTCGGTCTGCAAAAGATCCGCCCGGGCGGATTCCGCGGTGCGGGATAGCCTGCCCCAAAGATCCAGCTCAAACGACGCGGCCAGAGACAGGTTGTAATTTTCGGTGATGCGATCGCCGGAACGGGTTTCAACGGACTGGTTTTTGTTGGCTCCCGCCGTTAGATCCAGGCTGGGGTAGCGCTGGGCCTGGGCCGAGGTGAAGAGCGCCTGCACCTCCAGCACCTTTGCCGTGGCCAGCTTCAGGTTCCAGTTGCGGCTCAGGGCTTGCTCCACCAGCTTGTCCAGTTCCGGATCGCCAAATTCACTCCACCAGCGGTCCTGCTTTACATACCGCTCCAGTCCGGCGTGTTGAAAGGTTTTCGGCGTTACTGCCGGTGTGGCAGGCGTTTTAAAATCAGGTCCCATGGCACAGCCGGTGAACCCGGCCGCCAACATAAGGGACGCACAAAGTATCAACCATCGCCGGATCATCATTTTCCCTCCCGGTCCAGCCCCAGGCCATGCAGGCTGAAAGCGGTGACATGGTCTATTAGAACTTGTTTGAATTCTTCATCATATTTACGGCCGGTCATTTTGATGACAGGCAGGCGTATCATCTGGAAATAGAGCACCTGGGAAAATATGCTCCAGATGCTCAGGAGCTTTTTTTCGCTGTCTATATCTGAGTTCAGGTTGCCGTAGAGTTTTTCCGCCACCAATCTCATTATGGGATGCATGGCTTCCTTGACCACCAGGTCAAAGGCTTCGCCCGGATTGGCCATTTCCCGGGCCATGAGCTGGCGGTGGCGAATCACCTCGGCTTCATCGAAACCGGAAAAAAAACTGGTGGCCACGGCTTTGATCACTTCTTCCGGGGTCCCGTTGCCTGCCTCCACCATTTCGGCCAGCCTTGTGCGCACCTTTGCCGCCCGGGGAAGCCAGCGCGAGCGGAATACCTCCAGGTAGAGGTTATGTTTATTGCCGAAATGATAGTTCACCGCAGCCAGGTTTACCTCGGCTGCCGTGGTGATCTGGCGCACGCTGACCGAGTCGAATCCTTGTTCGGCAAAAAGGCGCTCGGCCTCATCCAGAATGCGGTCCCGGGTCTGGTCGTGATTTTTAGATACAGGTTCCATATTGTCTCCAAACGATCGTTTAAAACAAATGTAATAAACAAACGTTGGTTCTGCAATAGCTAAACCTCACTTTTCTTCATGATGACGCAACAGCGCAGCAAAGTTTTCCGTTTGTAGCTGGCAAATAGGATGCCAATACGGCCGGTTACATCACACACCGCCTAACAGGCTGATTTATTGAAACAAACGTTTGAAGCGACCGGTTCTTGGAATCACTCGCCGGCAGCTTCACTGTGAACAAATTACGCATCAGTGGGTCAGAATGCATAATTCTTAGCCTAAATAGTCTGGTGAAAATATGGTTTTTGCCGCCGGACCGTTCAAATAAAACGCCCCCGCCAGGACGGGGGCATTGTTTTTTGGGTATGTTTCGGGAGGGGTTGTCAGATTTCGCGGTAGTGCAGGCCCACTTTTTGGCGCACGTCCTGCAAGGTGGGGGCGGCAATCTCCCGGGCCTTTTCCGCACCCTTTTGCATGACTTGGTGCACAAAGTCCAGATTGTTTTCCAGCTGGGCGCGTTTTTCGCGGTAGGGCGCGAAGTATTCCCACATGCGCTCAAACAGCTCTTTTTTCACTTCGCCATAGCCCATGTTGCCTGCCCGGTAGCGCTCGGCCAGGGCGCTCAGCTCGGTCTCATCCATGAACAGACTGATCAGGGCGAACACATTGCACTTATCCGGGTCCTTGGGGTCTTCCACCGGAGTGGAGTCGGTCACAATGCGCATGATGCGCTTTTTGGTTTCCTTTTTGCCACCGAAAATTTCCAGGGTGTTGCCGTAGCTCTTGGACATCTTCTGGCCGTCAATGCCGGGAATAATGGCGGTGTCTTCCTCGATCCAAGCGTCGGGCACCACAAAGGTTTCACCGTATGTGTTGTTGAATTTGATGGCCACATCCCGGGTGATCTCCAGGTGCTGCTTCTGGTCTTTGCCCACCGGCACCGCATCGGCCTGGTAGAGCAGGATATCCGCTGCCATCAGCACCGGATAATCGAAAAGGCCGGCGTTGGCCGGAATGCCCTTGGCCAGCTTATCCTTGTAGGAGTGCGCCCGTTCCAAAAGCCCCACCGGGGTATGGTTGTTCAGAATCCAGGTGAGCTCGCACACTTCGGGCACGTCTCCCTGAACATAAAAGATGCTCTTTTCCGGGTCCAGGCCCAGGGCTAAAAAGTCCAGACAGGCATTCATGGTTTCGGTTTTCAGCGCATTTCCGTCGGTAACGCTGGTCAGGGCGTGTAAGTTCACGATGAAGCAGAACAGCGTATGGTTCTCTTGGAACTGGATCATGCGTTTCATCATGGCGAAGTAGTTGCCGATATGGAACCGGCCTGAAGGCTGTATGCCGGAGAGCACGCGCATCTGAAGTATTCCTCCTTGGAGTGAAAAGTGTTCGATGCGCAGTTTACCCAAGTAGGCTTGGGCAGTCAAACCCAAGCGTTTTTGAGGCGCTTAAAGGGAAGCATTCCCCGCCGCCTGGAGGAGGATGATTCATAAGTCCATGTTTTTGCGGGAACCGGGGGAAAAAGAGGCATGGCCGGACGCACTCCGGGCCATGCCCCTTTGTCAATCAGTCTCTGGGCATGAAGCGGTCTATGAACCTGCGGTCTATATAGTCCTTGATCTTGAAGGCCAGGGAGCCTCCGAAGATGATGCCGTATTTATGCAGGATGCCTTCATTGGCCCCAAGGTTGTAGATCAGAAGATAGGCTCCCTTGGGGTAAAACTTGATGAGCTCCGTGCCTTCCAGGCTGGCCAGCAGATTATGAAAAAGAATCGGGTTTTGGCGGACCGCGAATACGCCCACCTTGGCCAATGGCATCGGTTTGAAGAAGATGCAGTCCCCCCCGCCGAAAATCTCGGGATAGGCCGGGCATTGCAGATAGTCGTTAACCAACAGCCCGCCGTCCGGTCCGGTCTTCAGGCCGGAAGGCCCGAATATGGGGCGGGGCCGCACCCCCGTGGTGAGGAACACCAAATCTTCCTCAAAGCTTCGTCCGTCCAGCAGGGTGACCTTTTTGGTCTCCACCTTGGAAACATATAAGCCTTCGATAAGTTCGATGCCGCGTTTGTTGAATACCTTGCGTGCGCGCTGGACCACGCCGTTGGGGGCTTTGCGCATAAAGCCGTTGCCCGCATATATCCGGACGCTGGCGCCTTTGCCACCCTTTTCACGGGCCGCGGCCCAGGCGTTGCCCCCCACTTCCAGGGCGCCGGGACCGCCGCCCACCACGCCCACCCGCACTTTGCGTTCTTGGGCGATTTGCAATAAGCGTTCGCGGCCGGCCTGAAGATTTTCTATGGGTTTCACCCGGTACAGGTATTCCGCGGAGGGGTCAACCATTTCGTCCGGGATGGCGCTGCCGGTGTTGAAGGAGATTACATCATAGTCCACCTTGCCGCCGGATTCCAAAAACACCTCCTTGGCCTTGGGATCACAGCCCGTAACCTTATCGAGCAAAAAGACGCCTCCGGCTTTTTCCACCATGGAGCGCACCGGAAAGCTGATGTCCTTGGCCTGATAAGTTCCGCCCAGCATGCCCGGCCCCATGCCGGAATAATAATGGCGTTCGCCCGGGCCTATCACAGTCACCTTGTGACCCAGGCCGATAATCTCCTTAAGACGGGTCAAGGTAATCACATGTGCATGACCGGCTCCGGCCAAAACCAAATGCTTGGGCATAATAGCTCCCTTTTGGGTCAAGAATGTGCGCTGGTCCGTGAAACATTCACAAGGGTTAATTATAAAGCAAGATAATCACGTGTGTGGGGAATATATGCGCCGTAAGCCGCCGTTGCGGAGGCGGCCGGCTCCATTCAGCCGTCTGAAGGCATAACCGGACAGGATCAAACGCGCTTATCCCGGGCGTCCGGCGGCGTAATTCGGCCGCTGCCAGGCGCACCAGGCCGGGTGGGAAGCCTTTATCAATCAACTCCCACGGTTTGGCTTCTGCGTTCCAGCATCAGGGTGTCGTGCCAAACTCCTTGACTCCTGGCGATTTTTTCCCGGATGCCCACGGCCCTGAAACCGTGGTTCATGAACAAGGTCTTGCTGGCCGTGTTTTCAACAAAGATGCTGGCGAAAAGGGTCCAAAAGCCCAAGGCTTCAGACCTGGCGGTCGCCTCCTTCATCAGCAGGCTGCCCAGGCCTTTGCCCCGGGCGGCGTCCGCAACATAGATGCTCACCTCGGCCACACCCGCATAGCAGGGGCGGGAGGAGGCCGCTATCAAAGCCACCCAGCCCAGCACTTCAGCCCCCCGGCGGGCAACCAGCCGGCATTCAGGAAGGTGCTTTTGATCCCAGTGTTCCCAGTCGGGGGCCTCGGTCTCAAAGCTGGCTTTTCCGGTGGCCAACCCCTCCAAGTATATCTCCCGCACCTGGGGCCAGTCCGCATGCTGCATCCGTGTTATCCGTATATCTGAATCCATTGGGTTGACCCCGCTGCGATGGTGGCGCTGATAGAAACACATTATAGCCCCACACCGGGCTTGCGCGTAAACATAATGTGGCGTCTTTGGGTAAATGGGAAGGGGCAAGTGATGCGTTTTTCAAGCGCCGCCTTAACCGGAGCGAGAGGCAGGGCGTGCACCTGAGACGCGCCTGTGCGGAGCTTCGGCCGGGGGCAGACTTCGGCCTGGCCTTGACGGGTAAGATTTTTACAAAACCGGTGTTTATTATTTCAAAAGTGTAATTTGATTACATATTAGAAATTTTGGCCTTATCTAGTAATCTGTATCCAAGCTTATGGTTGGAGAGTTAGCCGAACCTTTGCGTAACGATTGCCCCCTCAATTTAATCAAGTAGGCATTAGGCACCAGACGGTCCACAATCGCTTTGCCTATTTCATGGTCGGCAATCCGGCCGGACCATTTGGAAATTGGCAAAGGTGAAGAGACCAAAACAGAATGCATGCCATGTATTTTGTCTAAAAGAGTAAGTAAATCACGCCCTTGTTCGGCAGTCATCGGGTCCAGGCAAAAGTTGTCCAGAATCAGCAGAGAAGTCTTGTAAAGGGGCGACATGACCTTTTGGGCATCCCCCTCTTTTCTGGCGGCCTGGATTTTTTCAAGTATCTGGTCCGCATGGGTGTAAAGGGCGTTGAATCCCATGTTGCAGGCCTGAGTGGCCAGTGCACAGGATATGAAGGTCTTGCCGGTGCCTGCGGGACCGGTAATCACCACGTTGTGGTGCATTAGCAGCCATCCGCACGAGGACAGCGAAACCATTAAGGATTTCACCAGGCCCCTGGGGATGGAGTAGTCCAGGTCGGCGATCTGGGCATTGTAGGGCAGGGCTGCTTTCTTCACCCGCAGCTCCGCCCGGCGGGCCTCTTTTTCCTCGATTTCCTGGTCCAGTAGCTGCATCAGCCTGGCTTCGAATGAAAGCCCATAGGTTTCTGGCCGCTCCAACTGCTCCTTCAGGGCGTCATGCATCCCGGATAGTCTTAATTTATTCAGTTTTTCCAGTATGATATTGATAAGTGATGCGTCTTCGCGATGCAGGGGGATTACATTGTTTCTGGGCTGGTTGCCTGGCAGCTTGAAACGGCCCAGAGCTTCCCCCATCAGGTCTGGCAGATTATTATATGGTTGCATATCCCGTCCTCTCAACCCCTATGCATTGCGGTCAGCTTGGGCCCGCCGAAATCGTCTTCGGCCTCTTCCTGGCGCTGCTTGAGGCGCTTTCTCAAGCCATGGCGTTTGGATCCACTCAAAGAACGTAACGGTGTATGCCCGGTATTGCCGTCCGATCCTGAGAATGTTTCTTCTTCCGGGGTCACCAAAGGGGGGAGTTCGGTCAACACCCGTTTGGTCAAACGCTGGTAGTCCGTGGTTCCGGTGCCGTTGGGGTCGGTTTCAAAGATGGTTTTTCCGGTGGCCGTGGTTTCGCTCAAACGGGCGGAATACATGACCGGCGGGGTGATTTTGGGGCCATACTGCTGAATCAATTTCCGGAGAATCACGGCTGATTTTTTTACCCGGCGGTCCACGAATGTGGGGACCACCCAGCGTAACAAGAGGTTATTATTATATCTTTGGATGATACTCAGCCGGTCTTCGAAGTTCTTTAGTCCGGAAAGCGCCATGGGCTCCATGGATACCGGGGCCATGACCTCATTCACGCAATAAAGCGCGTTTACCAACAGGCTGTCCCAGCCGGGGGCGGTGTCAAAAATGATGTAGTCAAACTCGGAATAAAAGGGTTCCAAGGCCTCGCTCATCACCGCTTCAGGGGCCAACTCCCGCCGGGCGATTTCCATTTTCACACCGGCCAAATCATTGCCCCCGGATAAAAGCCAAAGATTATCACGGGCTTGGATGAGCGCTTCAAAGGGCTTTACCAGTCCGCACATAACCTGAGCCAGGCCGTTGATAGGTTTGCAGCCCAGCATTTCGCCGCACTGCGACTGGACATCCGTGTCCACCAGCAGCACCTTTTTACCGGCCAATGCCAGACCGTGGGCCAAATGCACGCTGGTTCCGGTTTTGGCCACTCCACCTTTGAGCAAGCTTACAGCAATGCGTCTGGCCAGATGTTGCTGGCTCTTGGTTACATTTGCATTTTGAGGTGTTGTCACTTGCTTAGCCCCGCCTTTCCCGGATTACAGATTTGTAATTTGAGCTAATGCTTTGGGTGTCATCGGAATCCATTGGTATGGTTGCGTTATCGGATGAGCAATTGAACTTGCCAAGGTTTACGGTGTTGAGTTTTTGCTCAACCTGCCTGCAGAGATTCATAAAACCTTTTATTTGCATAAAGTCATTATTATCAATAAGTTGCGGTTTGCTCCACAGTGCGGCCGCCAAGAGGCCGGCGCCCTGGCCCGGTTCTGAACGCAATAAAGCCTTGGCGGCGGGCTCCAAGAGCGGGTCCACTGTCGAACCGATCTCCTGCTTGGGGGACATGCCGCGCTTTATCAACAGGGCAAGAAGCTTGCCCAGGCTTTGCAGTTTAGGTTCAGGGCGCTGCATTAATAATGGTTCTAATTTTTTAGCTAAATTAGTTATTTGTGTGCTTGGGTGCTGGTCGAAATGCACAAAGAACTGGGGCAGTTTGCTCGCGGTGCGCAGCATGTATTGAACCGCTTGGCTGGTTTTCCCCCTGGAGATCAGGTCATCCAGGTTGTCGCGGGCCTGGCGGCAGGGCTCGGCATAGGGTTCTTCGACTTTGTTGCCGCTCATGCACGCTGCCTGAAAAAGCTTGACCCCCTTTATGAAAATTGGAGCTAATACTTTGTTTTTATAAAAATTATCGTCATAAGGCAGGGTGGGCTCCTCAAAAAGGGCTTCCACCGCAAGTCCAAAGCTGACCGCCTCTTGCTTGTTCTGTTCCAAAAGAGTCTGGGGTTTGTGATGGGATATTTTGCTTTGCTGGGCAATAGCCTGGTTGAACAAGATCACCCCCCGGAAAGGCGGCTTTATCTCCAGCAGCTTGTCATAGATACGCAGCGCGCGGTCATGATCACCCATGCGCCGCAGTTGGGTTCCGATGTAATTGAGTTTGATGCAAGCCTTGTTAAACGCCTCCGGGTCCTGGGCAGCCAATAAAAGATCATTCTCGGCCCTGTCCAGGTCTCCCTCATAAAAAGCCTTTAATGCCAAGGGGATAAGCTGCAAGGCCGTCAATTCGGTTTCCCCGCTGATCCGGGTGGTGAGGCACTCTTGGGCAAGCCCCACCAGCTCCAGGAGCTGGGGGTGGGATTCAGGCAGCACTTCATTCAGCCCCAGGCTGAGCATGCTGGTGGCTATTTGGGCCAACACCTCCTGCCGCCGGGTTTCCTGCTCATCAGGGTTGAGCGATTTAATGGCGTCGGCTTTGTCCATGGATTCACGGAAGGCGTCCACGGCTTCTTGCAGATACTGTTCAATTCTGCTTTTTTGGACCGGAGTACCGTTGAAGCCGCATTGCTCCAGGTAATCCTTGACCTGGGCGACCCGGCACAAGCCTATCTCCTGGTTTGGGGTGGGAAGATCCCGGGCCACTTCCTCCGCATCGCGGAACATACGTAATGCTGCGGTATATTTGCGTTTTTTTACCATTATCCGGCCGCCTTCCAAATAGGCGTCCGGCTCTTCGGGCAAAAGCTCGATGGCCTTTTTACAAAGGGCCACCGCATGGTCGAACTGTTTGTTTGCCTTGAGCTTTTCAACCTCGGTCAGCAATACCTCCGCACGGGCCCGCCGCACCCGCATCTCCGCCGCTTGCTTGCCTTGGCGGTAGGAGTCAACCCTTTGTTCTCCATGGATAAAATGCTCCAGGAGATGATAATGCAGCTCCTTTGAACGCAGCCCAAGCATCAGGTCCGGCGAAAGAGCGACGGATGGTTCACTCAGCATGAAGCAACCGGTTATGCCCAAAGGCAAAAGCTCTTTGATGATGTTTTCGCGGATCTGCTGGTCATGGGGAGCTATAACCACTGGAATACATTTGCATAACAATCTCTGTATCTTATCTTGGCCCCCGCCGATCAGGGAAGCTACGCCGCCAAAAAAATCTGATATGCCGGGATCGGAAGTGGTCTCGCTTGCAACTGGTTTGATCTGAGGCGGCTGGTTGACCAACACCAGCCCGTCAAAGCTGACAAGTTGGCTGAATAATTGCCGCATCGCCTGGAAATAATTGGGCTTTACCCATGTATTGCTGACTGAATGAAATCCCAGCCCGTTGAGCGCCGTGAGCATTTGTTTCAGCAGCAGGTCGTCCCAGACAAAGAGGCGAAGGGGGGTGTTAAGGTAAGGCGTCAGTGATAAACCGGTCTTTTTGATGATTGGTTGTGCTGGTTTGATCTGATTGACTGCAAGCATCAGATGTTCCTTCCCGGCCTCATGTTGATGATTCCCAGTACTTGCGGCTAATCTGAAGCACATTTTATGCCAGCTTCATGCAATACGGACTTGCAAAGCTTCCGGCAGTGATTACCTTGATGGCAGAAGGACGATAACAAGGTAACAATAACAGTCAGTTATGGTACATGGCTGGGTGGGGGAGCTATATCAGGGAAAAATAAAAAGGAGGATTGATATGTTCTTAACTAGGTCTTTATACCCTAGGAGATCCTTCAGGGGCGCCGTGTATGAGATGGACCATCTGAGGCGTGAAATGGACCGGATCTGGGGCGCCATGGCCGGACAGTTTGAACCTACATCCGCCGGAGTGCATCCTTTGCTCAATGTGAGTGAAGACAAAGATGCTTTTTATGTGGTCGCCGAACTCCCGGGAGTTGCGTCCGAAGACCTGGACATCAGCGTTGAAAATAAGAGCCTGACCATCAGCGGCAAACGGCGTGAGCCCGAAGTGCCGGAAGGAGCGAGGTTCCACCGCAGCGAACGCGGCTTCGCCACCTTCAGCCGGGTTGTGGGTCTGCCTAGTGAAGTGGATGCCTTGAAGGTGGAAGCCAGGGCCAAGGACGGAATTTTGACCATCACCTTGCCCAAGGCCGAGGCCGCCAAGCCCAGGCAGATTACCGTACAGTCCAACTAAGGGACCTGGAGGGATAAAAATGAGCGAAACAAAAGATGTTGTACGCAAAGAAGAGGCCCAAACCGCGGCTGAGCAGACCAAGAACAGCACCGTGTTTACTCCTGCGGTCGACATCTACCAGACTGAGGATGGCTTGGTGCTGATGGCTGACTTGCCCGGAGTGGCTCAGGATGATCTCTCAGTGCGTTTGGAACAGGAAATCCTGACCATAGAGGGCGAAGTCAAAGAAGAGCCCATGCCGGGCAGCTTGCTTTTGCAGGAGTACCAGGTCGGGAGTTTTTACCGCCAATTCAACATCACCGAGCGTATAGACCGGGAAAAGATAGAGGCTACCCTGACCAATGGTGAACTGAAACTGGTGCTGCCCAAGGCTGAATCCGCCAAGCCGCACAAGATCGCGGTTATGTCAAACTGATCCGCAAGTTGGCCGCGTCCGGCTTATTAAGCCAAGGCGCAGGTAATCAAAACAAAAAAGCTCCCGGCCTTGCGCAAGGCCGGGAGCTTTTATTGCTTTGTGTTTGGGGCCGGCTTATCAGGCGGCATCCGGTTAGAACAGGAAACGTATCTGCATGCCCACGTACCAGCGGGAGCCCATGGATTCGCCGGTGACCGGGTCTTCGCCGGTTTTTTGATACATAACTTCGGGGAAGAATGTCAGGTTGCTGTGCAAATGCAAGGCCAGGGTCATGTACCAGGCCACCCGGTGAAATTCGTCTTGCGCATAGCCCAGGGTCTCGCGCCAGGCGTCGTTGTCATATTTTTCATAGCCAACGCCGGTGGTGAGGGACCAGCGCTCCTGTTTGAACTGGGCGGATGCAAAGCCGCCGTAGGACAGTGTGTTTTCAATCATCCCGTCTGATTTGACCACGGGCAATGCAAAGTCGGGCTGGTCCACAAACTCGCCGGCCAGGTTGTGGCCATAGTGAATATCGGCGATTATAGACACCGGACCATACATTAACTTGACCGGTAATTTGACCACCCAGCTTTGGGCGGAGCCGTCAGTATTGTCTGGCTGACCTTCGTATTGGGTCATGGCCCATTGGAAGGAGGGGTTGACTGTAAAGTATTTATGGCTGTACCGGAAAGCGCCGGCCACTGTGGGGGCGGTCCAATATACGTCGACCCCGGTGGTGGACATATTCACCGGAACCAGGTTTTCGCGGTGGTCCCGGATGGCGAGTTGGGCCGCCATGCCGCCGGACTTCCAATTCAAGCTGATGATAGGCTGCCTGAGGGCTTTCACCATGCCCCAGCCTTGCAGGTCTGTGGTCCCCATATGCTGGTTAGGGGCGTAAAGCAGGTCGACATCACTCTCTGTATTGCCTGCAACGATTTTGAAAGAACCGATGCGGTACCATCCAAACACATGGCGGCGGGTCATTGCCGAGCTGGCCAAGCCCATTTCAGCCCGCACACCGACCTTTTTGTCGTCAGAGGTGAAGGTTGCCCGGAAATAGCTGCTTCCCAGTACGGAGAAAAAGCCCCTGGTGGCCCCTTCGTCACCATTTTCAGTTCTCAAGTGGCTGTCTACGGTATATCCAAAGTTGGTCCGCACCCGGCTGCCAAATGTAAGGTCAAAAGCCGAGGCTGCTCCCACCTGGGCAATAGTAATTATGACAGCTAGGGTGAGGGTAGTAACATGCCTCACAGCGGTACCCATAACGGCCTCCATGTTTTTTTGGGATCAAAGGATAAATCGTAATCAGCAAATCACATATAGGGTGCATTTGTCCAGAAATAATTGCATCATCCTATTACTAACACTTGACAAAATCCAAATTATCAAGGTTAAGAAGGAATGTTTCTCAGTTGATTGTCAGAGAATGTATAACATGGATGAAATAAACCATTATCAGGTGCTCGGCGTAAGCCGGCATGCAAGGCTGGATGACATCAAAAAGGCCTTTCGCCGCCTGGCCAAGGCTTGCCATCCAGACCGGCCTGGCGGCGGGGACCAGAAACGTTTTCAACTGCTCAACGAGGCCTATCACACCCTGGCCGATCCCCAGGCCCGGGCCAGGTATGACGCCAGGCTTCCCAGCCAGCCCTGGCCCGATATTCCGCGGAGTGGTTCTTCCATTGTGGGAGAAGATTCCGCCATGCCCTGGGAAGAGGATCTTTGGGATATATTGCGAGAGGCTGGCGATGATAAACCGGGGGAGCTGAAACCCGACGCGGAATTGGACATCAGTTCCCGTGATGCGCGAAAAGGCGGACATCTCAGCCTTGAGCTGCCCATGACCCAGGCTTGCCCGGCCTGCGGCGGCACCGGCCGGGGCACGGTGGGGCTGTGCCCCCAATGCAGGGGCAAAAGGGTCTACACCGCCTTGTATGATCTGGAACTGGAGTTGAAGCCGGATACCAAAGATGGAGATATTATCAAGGTGCCCTTTGAAGGGGCGGGACGTAATCTGAATATTTTGATCAAAGTGCAGCCGGACTAGCCCGCCGGTTTGGGAACAGGCTTAGCCGGGGAGCACCGGAGGTATGTAACACTACTGCGGTCCATCAGCCCGTTGTTTGATTGGAGTTTTATTAGGCTTGGTTCTTGAGTGCGGGCTTGAAAGGATTTTTTTCTTCTGTATCCAACTCGTCAAGCATTTCTTGGCAGCAGCCTGGACATATGCCGTGGGTGAATTGCGCTTTTGAATGCCGCATGATGTAATTTTCCAGCGTCTCCCAATAACCCTGGTCGTCCCGGATTCTTTTGCAAACCGAACAGATGGGCAACAAGCCGCTGAGTTCCTGCACCTGGTCCAAGGCCTGCTCCAGCTTTTGGTTGGCCCGGGCAAGATCACGTTCCCGGGCCCTCAGTATGTGCAACAGCTTCAGGAAAAAATAGGAAAAGGGCGGCGTGATGGCCAGGGGGCACAGCACGGCCATGGTGAGGCCGAACATGGGGCGGGCAACTTCGGTGAACTGCATGCCTGCCAGCATGATTAAAACCGATGCGCATACTGTGAATACGGTAAGGGCGCTGATGGTTGGAAGCATGCCATATTTTATCAAACTATGCCAATACACTCAGTAAATCCTTTCTGCCTGGACGGCTATTTTGCCCCATGATCACTGATTCGTCAATACCCGAAGCTTGCGTTTTATAAACTAAGCGATAATAAATATCAACTTGAGTTTCAGTTAAAGGAGCGCAATCATTTGCTTTCCCAGCCGGTTCAGCGCATGATGAATCCACATTAATTTTCATACCAGAGGTGCAGGCATGGGGGCTCTTTTTTCCATCGCCAAGATCATTGCATGGGCCAGGAGCCTGAATCTGTTCGGTATCCAGCCTGCGGTTTTGCTTGAACCCAGGCAGTTGAATCAGTCATCTCAACAGCCCGATATCCCAAATAGTTATCTGATACCCACGCTCATGAGAACCATTTCAGAATTATGGGAAGCCTTTTACGATCCGGAAAAATGCGCACTGGATTACCAGGCCTTGAAAGAATCAGCCCAATACGCCCGATACAAGGAGCTTGCCGCGCAGCTCTCCGAATTTGACCCGGGCCGTCTCCAGACCCGGGAGGCAAAGCTGGCCTTTTGGATCAACCTTTATAACGTGATGGTTGTGCATGGCATTGTTGAGATGGGAGTAAACAACAGCCTTCGTGAAGCTCCGGGTTTTTTCGAAGCGCTCTATTACATGATCGGCGGTGAGGACTACGGCCTGGGTGATATCGAACACGGCATATTGCGGGGAAACGCCCGTCCGCCCCGCCGCCTGGGCAAGGTTTTCAAACCGGACGATCCCCGCTTGCAGCACAGGGTCAAGGGCCTGGTGGACCCCCGCATACACTTTGCCCTGGTGCATGGTTTCCGTTCCTGTGCGCCGCTGCGTTTTTACGAGGAAGATTATATCGACCAGCAGCTCGAAACCGCGGTGCATGCCTTTATCAGCAGTCCAGAAATCGAGATTTCGCCTGAAAAAAACCAGGCCGTGCTCAGTCAGTTATTCAGGTGTTATTCTTGGGATTTCGGGGGCAAGCGGGGAGGGCTCCGTTTTTTGCTGCCCTATATAGCCGATGGATCTAAGAGGATGTATCTAAAAGAAAACCTGGGCAAGATCCGCATTGTGTATTCGGATTCTGACTGGAATCTCAACCAGTGACCGGGCGCAGTGCCTAAACGTATGCTGCAAGGCTTGGCCCGCTGGACGGCCCGCATTATCTGCACGGCTTTTTTCCTTATCATGCAGCCGCTATATGTGGGCTACGGGCGGCCCAACTGGGAAAGGCTCACCTGGCTGGAGACCTTTTTCCTGCTCGACTTGGCATTTTTGCTGGTTTGCTGCATTATGGCCTGGATCTGGCCCCGCCTGGCCGGATGGCTCATGCTTCTGGCCTTGAGCGGGTTCTATGGCGTCATGGTGTGCCATAGCGGTGAGCTGCATGCCTGGCTGATCGGGGCGTTATTTTTGCCCGCTGTGCTGCTGGCCTGGGCGGGCAAGCAAAGGCCCCTGGAGCCGTGACCTTGTTGGCGGCCGCATCCAAACCTGCTGCTCTCAGGCTTGCAAACCTCCATTGAGGCCGGTAGGCTCAAGCCCTGTTATGTCCATGCTGCTATACAATTTGGGCAAACGCCCCTGGGCCGAAACCCAGCTTATCTACCATGCCTTGGCCCGCCTGGGCCGGGAGGCCGTGGTGCTGGTGTCCCCCGCCCAGCCCTATGCCTGCATCGGGTTTCACCAGGACATGGAACAAGAGCTGGATCTTGCTTATTGCACCCAAAACAACATCCCGGTGTTCCGCCGCGAGGTGGGCGGCGGTCCGGTGTATCTGGATGAGGGCCAGCTTTTCTGGCAGCTCATACTGCACAGGGATAACCCGCTCATTTCCTTCAATCGTCTGAAGTTTTACGAGAAGTTTTTGCAGCCCGCGATTTCGGTCTACCGGGAGGCTGGGGTTGACGCCCGCTTTCGTCCGGTGAATGATATTGTGGCGGGAAACCAAAAGATATCCGGCACCGGGGCGGGCGAGATAGGCGACAGCGTGGTTTTCGTGGGCAATGTGATCCGGAGCTTTGATTGCGCCACCATGGTGCGGGTGCTGAAGATGCCCGATGAGGCTTTCCGCAGCCGGGTGCTGGCCTCCATGCGGACCAATATGTCCTCGCTGGAGGGCGAGCTGGGTGTGCGGGCCGCCAATGCCGTGAGCGATGAGCAAATAAACCTGGCCTTGGCCAAGGGCTTTCAAGAGCAGCTCGGCCCCCTGAAGACCGGGGAGTATGATCCCGAGCTGAAAGCCGAGCTGCTGCGGCTTGAGCGTAAGATGCTCAGCCCGGACTGGCTGCGCTTTGCGCGCAAGCCCAGGCCGGGGCGCAGCGTCAAGCTGCGGGCGGATGTATTTGAGCACAAGGCGGGACTGCAAACTCCCCAGGGTCTGGTGCAGGCTTCATACCGCCTGGAAGAGGGCGCGTTGCAGTCCGTGGAGCTGAGCGGCCCGGCGCCCGCCGGACTGGCCGCCCGCCTGGAAGGCCTGAGTTTGAAAGATGCGGCTGCTGTGCTGGACGGGCAAATCCCCCCCGGGGTGAGCCGCAAGGATTGGCTGGGGCTGTTGGGCATCAAACCCTTGATGCTGGACTAGCCCCAAAAAGCCCCATCAGAACCCATCCGGGCGGGGAGCCCTTTTGCAAAGGCCCCACTGGGGCCCCATTCAGAACCACACCGCCCGGGCGCGTTTGGGTCATCAAGCAATCCTTGATGCAGTAAGCCTATTTTACTAACCCCACCACATAGGGGCCCTGGGGGGCCACCACTATATTGGGGCTCTTGGGAACCAGGGAATCCACGCAGGCGTGCAGGTCCTCCACCTTGACAAAACCCATGCCCTCCAAACCGGCCCGGCTCAGGTGTTCGGAATACACATAAATCTTGTTTGCATGATGCAGGGCCTGATAGGTGGTCTGCAGACACCATTGGTCTATGACGAAGTTCTCCGGCTGGCTCATTTCATCAAAAAAGCGCTGGGGGCCGTGGCCCGCGTCAATGAGCTGGCAATACTCCGGCGATCCGAAGCCTTCACGGCATTCCGCGGTGATGATGACGGCTCCGGTGGGCTTGACGATGTTTTTGGCCATGATCAGGCCCTTGCTGACCTGATAAAAGGTTGCGTCCAAAGGATAGCCCCCGGCGGAAGTGATGACCAGATCGGCCGGTTCTTCCAGCCTTTGCACCGAATGACGGGCCACTTCTTCGCATCCGGCCAGATGCGCCCGGCTGTAATGCCCGGCATAGGCCGCCACCATCTCACGCTCTTTGTTGATCACCACGTTGAAGATAAAATCCACTCCGGCCAGTTCGCACACCCTTTCGCCCGCTTCATGAAAGGGATTGCCCTCCAATATGCAGTTGGTCACCTTTGGGTGGTCGATCATTTTGAATGAATGCATATACTGCATGGTGCGGAAGCTGGATATGCCCGGCAACAGGGCTTTGCGTCCGCCGGAATAACCCGCATACATATGGGGCTCAATCAATCCGGTCAGTATCTTGAGATCCGCATCCAGATAATGCCTGTTAAGCTCGATGGGCGCGCCGTCCATCTCGGCCACCAGGCGCATGTCTTCATATCTGCGGCAGAAATGGTTTATGATGCGATATCGGCTGATTATTCCCGCACCCAGCATGTATTCCAGTTCTTCGCCCTCATTGGGGCGGTGCATGCCGGTGGCGATAAGAATGGTGATGGCGTCTTTTGGAATGCCCGCCTTTTCAAGCGCGGCCAGCATCGGGGGCAGAATGATCTTGTTGGGCACCGGACGGGTGATGTCGCTGATCACCACGCAGGCGTTGCGGCGGCCTTTGGCCAGTTCCGTTAAGGGAGCGCTTGCAATGGGCTTATTGATGGCTTCCAACACCGCCGCCGTGGGGTCTTTCAGGCCCGGCATCGGTTTGGGATCAAGCAGTATGGTGCTGTCAGGCAGGCTTAGGTCGATGCTCTTTTGACCATAAAGCAGAGATGTTTGCATTTTTGGCTCCTCGCGGTTTGTGATTCAGGACTCAAATGCCTGAGCTTGCATCCTTACGGCGGGAAATCGGCCATTGCCCGCCTTGAGTGGAATAATAATAATAATATAAAAGCGCCCGCCGGTCAGCCTTCCGCCGGGTTTTCTGGACTATCTTGCACCGCTTTGGTAAAGGCCTCGACCACATCAGCGGACAGTTTCACCCCGGACTGTTTGTGCAAGATAGCCAGGGCCTGGTCCCTGGTCATGCCCTTTTGATAGGGCCGGTCCGTGGTTACCGCGTCATACACGTCAGCCGCCGCCACGATCTGAGCGCCCAGGGGGATGTCCTCGCCGCTGAGGCCCCGGGGATATCCCCTTCCGTCCAGGCGTTCATGATGATAATGCACATAATCCACCGCGGGCCCCAGAAAATCCAGCTCCTTGATAATGCGGTATCCGATGGCCGGATGCCGGGTGACCTGCTTGACCAGCTCCTTGGGCAGCTTTTTGCCGTGGTTGTCAAACAGCTGATCGGGAAAGCCTATCTTGCCTATATCATGCAGAAGCCCGCCCAGGCGCACGCTTTCCACCTCCGTATCGCTCAGTCCCATTATACGCGCGGTCTTGGCGGCATGCTCCGCAACCCTGGTAGTGTGGCCCTGGGTGTATTGATCCCTCTCGTGCAAGGCCTGGGACAAGGAGGAGAGCACGCCGATGGTGTTTTGCTTGATTTGGCGGTTAAGCTCCTTAAGCTCATCCAAGAGACGTTCAAGGCGGAATTCGCGGGCCTCCACCTTGACCATCATAAGCCCCATGGCCTCGGCCACCGAGCGCACCGGCTCCGGCACCTCGTTTCTGGTAAGCTCCATTATGTCGTCGCCGTACTCTCCCTCGGCGACTTTCTGCACCACTTTAACCAACTGCCCGACGGCTTGTTCCAGTTCCATATTCAGCCTTTACATAGCTATATTCCCGGTTCGGTCCGTAATGTATTGAGCCCCGGCCCAATGCCCAACCGGGTTTTATTCTACAGGCAAAAGCCTCTGGGGATGCTTTTTGATTGGCCCGGTTTTTTAAATGGGTGGCCGACCATGGCATAAACCCCCAGGCCTTCTTCTCCCATGGCCACATCCAGCCGGCACACCGCTTTCATGACCATCAGCCTGAGCCCCGGGCCCGCATCCCATTTCATATCGCGGTGCAGTTCGCCCAGGTCATAGTCCGGGGCCACCCGGCCCAATTCCCCTAAAGCCACGAACTGCCACCAGTCTATCTGAAAAAAGTTCAGCCAGGATATCTTGGGCAAGGGCTGCCATTTGGGAATGACCCGCCACTCGGCGGTGTACAAGATGGCCGCCTTGTCATTGAAGCGGTAGCTGTTGTAACCCCGCAAACGCCAGAATCCGCCCAGATTGGGCCGCATATAATGAGGCGGGGCATCGCTGAAATAGCTGTCGCCGCCTTGGGTGTAAACCTTCATGGTGGGGCTGTACTGGGACCAAAATTGCAGGGCCAGGACATTGTGGCGCGACCAGGAATAATCGCCCAGGTTCAGGTACAGCGCCGCCTCCCCGCCCACCCTGGTCCAGGGATTGGCGCTGTCGGATAACCCGAAATCCCTGGTTCCCTCCAAAACCCAGGTGGGCTTTGGTTTTTTTTGCCCTTCATTAACGGCTACTTTGGGCGGCGGGGACATTCCCCTTTCAGCCAGGGCGGTGCCGCCGGGGCATAGCGCGGCAACCGCCAGCAAGGTCAGGGTGAGGGCGCCTAATGGCATGGATTTTATCAGGCTGCAGAGGAGCTTTTTCAGTTTGTGTTTGAGCATTGGCTTGTTCAACTTCTCATGCAATGGGTTTTTGAGAACACATCATGTTTGCAGCATAAGGTAAACCGGCAAGTTTCACCATGTTATGACAGGAAGGAGCTTGTATTGTCCGTGGTTCGGAATAGGCGCAAAATCATAAATATTGTGGCTTATTGCCCATGGTCCGCCCCGGCCTTCACCGGCCCGGGTCTGTGGCTTAACCGGTTCATATGTCGCACAATCCCGGAGCAATGACAAATCCATTTTCTTCTTGACAAGGGACCCCGAATAGTGATTTGATTTCAAATGTGGAAAATTATTTCAAATATGGAATTAAAAAAATATGAGGCCACCCGCCCCGCCCCTCCTGGGAAAACAGGCCGTAAAGGCCTGAGGCAAGGGCAGGGGGGCGGCCTGAAAACCAAAGCAAGGAGGAAGAGCAATGAGACTCAAGAGCCTGGCAACCGCAATTTGTCTGGTGATGGCGGTCTGCATATTCGCTGCACCGGCCATGGCCATTGAGCTTAAACTGGGCCATTATGCGGCCGAGACCCATCCTGGCCACAAGGCAACCGTGATGTTCGCCGATGCGGTTAAAAAACGCACCAACGGCGCAGTCACCGTGAAGATTTATCCTGCCAATGCCCTGGGCTCGCCGCCGGAGGTCTTGGAGCAGAACAAAATGGGCGCCATCGACATGAGCCTACCGACTCAGGGCGCGCTAGACAAGTATGAAAAGGCGTTTTCCGTGGTCATGCTGCCTTTTGTTTACAAAAGCTATCAACATGCCTGGAAGGTGCTGGACGGCCCCTTTATGGACTGGGTGGCCCCCAAGCTGGAAAAACAGGGCCTGGTCTTTTTATCCAACTGGGAATGGGGATTCAGGAACGTAACCAACAACAAGCGACCCGTGAACAGCCCGGCTGACATGAAGGGCCTCAAGATGCGCACCCCGCCCGAGATTCAGCTCCAGGCCGCCATGGAGGCTTGCGGGGCCGTGGTCACCAAGATCGCCTTTAACGAGCTTTATAACGCCATGAAACAGGGCGTGGTCGACGGCCAGGAAAACCCCCTGGCCGTGATCTATCATTTCAAGCTTTATGAAGTGCAGAAATACCTGGCCCTGACCCGCCACGTGTACAACTCCATGGTGCATGTGATGAGCAAGCAGAGCTATGACAAGCTCACTCCCGAACAGCAGAAAATTATCAAGGAAGAGTCCAAAAAGGCAGGACAGTGGTTCCGGGACACCATGCTGAAAGAAGAAGCCGGGCTGATCGATAAGCTGAAAGGCAAGGGCATGGTGGTCACCGAACCCGACACCTCCAAGTTCCGGGCCCAGATGCAGCCGGCCTACGACCGCATCGGCGAGTACGCCGGCAAAGAGAACGTGGCCAAGTTCCTCAAGATGGTCGAATCGGTCAAGTAGTTTACTTTTTTCTTCTCCAGCGGAGCCCCTTTATTAGGGTTCCGCTGGAGGCATTACTCATTGCACCCTTGACCTTGCCGGAAGGAAATTCATGCTGACCTTGGCCATATTCGGTTCGCTGGTGGGGCTGATCCTTTTGGGAGTGCCTATTGCTGTGGCCATGGGGCTCACCGCCGCCGGAACCTTTGTCTTTCTGGATGAAGCCTTCATATTGCCCATGATGGCCCAGCGCATGTATTCAGCCACCACCGGTTTCACGCTTTTGGCCATACCGTTTTTCATCCTGGCCGGAAACCTGATGAACCAGGGGGGAATCACCCACCGGGTGTTCCGTTTCGCCACCGCCCTGGTGGGGCATTTCAAGGGCGGTTTGGGCCATGTCAATGTGGTGTCCAGCATGATTTTTTCCGGCATGTCCGGAGCGGCGGTGGCCGACGCCGCCGGGCTGGGCCTGGTGGAGATGAATGCCATGACCAAGGCTGGCTATGACCGCGAGTTCAGCGCGGCCATAACCGCGGCCTCCAGCACCATCGGCCCGGTGGTGCCGCCCAGCATTCCTTTTGTAATCTACGGCAGCATCACCGGTGAATCGGTGGGGCGCCTCTTCTTGGCCGGATGCATCCCCGGGGTGATGATGGGCCTGGCCATGATGATCGCGGTGTATTTTGTAAGCAAGAGGCGCAACTATCCCCAGGAGGGCCGGGCCAGCCTGAAGCTGCTCTGCACCACTTTTTTAGACAGCTTCTGGGCTATCTGCATGCCCCTCATAATCATCGGCGGCATCCTGGGCGGGTTTTTCACCCCCACCGAGGCCGCGGTGGTGGCCAGCATCTACGCCCTGCTTTTGGGCATGTTCGTTTACCGCGAGATCAAGCCCAGGGACCTGCCCGCCATTTTGTGGGAAACCATCATGCAGAGCGTGAAGGTGCTGTTTATCATCGCGGCGGCCGGTTTTTTGGGCTGGCTTTTGATCCACCAGCACATTCCGGAGCAGGTCATCACCGGGCTTACCACCATAACCGGCATTAAATGGATCATCATTTTGATCATCATTGGAATTCTCTTGGTGCTGGGCTGTTTTTTGGAGGGCATTGCGGTGCTGGTGATAACCATTCCGGTATTCATGCCGCTGATCGCCAAGTTTGGCATAGACCCTATCCAGTTCGGCGTAATCATGATCCTGTGCTCCATGCTGGGGCTTTTGACCCCGCCTGTGGGCATGAGCCTGTACGCCGTGGCCAGCATCAGCGATTTGAGCGTGGGACGCCTCAGCAAGGCGCTCTGGCCCTATCTTTTGGGTATATTCGCGGTGCTTTTGATCATCGCCTATATACCCAGCGTCAGCTTGATACTGCCTGACCTGTTGATGTCCCAGTAAAGGGGTGGCCGGATAAATGCTGGAATTACTGCAAAGGCTGGATAAAAACCTGGGCCGGGTGCTCAAGGGCATTTGCATACTGTGCATGGTGATCCTGTGCGTAGTGCTGACCGGGGTGGTGCTGGTGCGTTTCTTTCCCTTTGCCAAGCTGAGTTGGTCGGATGAGATCATAGAATGGGCTTTTGCCTGGATGGTGTTCATGGGGGCGGCCGCCCTCTGGCGAGAAAAGGCCCATTTTTGCGTTGATGCGCTTTCCTGCAAGCTCGGGAACAGATTCTCCGGGACCTGTTTGGCGGTTTTCGTGGAAAGCGCCTCTTTGGTTTTCTTTTTGGCGCTGGCCCACTACGGCTATATGCTGGCCTCAAACGCGAACGACCGTTCACCGATTCTGGAATGGCCCAGACCCCTGTGGTATAGCTGTATTCCACTGGCCGGAGCCATCATGGCGCTGTATTCGGTGCAGAACCTGATAAGTCTGATAGCCGTGATAATTAAAGGCAAAGGGGATTGTCTGTCCAATCCGGGGCGGACCGAAGAGCAAAACGTCTGAAGCTACTGCGAGCAAATATGAATTCATTGGACAAAGTATTTCTGGTTGTGGAGTCGGTGATAGCCCGGCAAAAGCTGGGGGCTTCCTTCAGTGAAGTTCAATCCGAAACCGGCTTGGCCCGGGCGACGGTGCACCGGCTTTTGAAGAACCTTACCGAACTGGGGTATTTGACTTACAGCCAGGAAAGCAGGCGCTACCGGGGCAGCCTTAAAATGGCGGGTCTGGGCGCGGAGATCATGTCCAACTTCAACCTGCGGGACCATGTGCATCCTTTTTTGATCCGCATGAACCGGGAAAGCGATTTTGCCAGCAATGCAGGCATAAAGGACGGGTACGAAGGGGTTTACATAGATAAAGTGGACACCCAGGACAGCGGCTTGCAGCTTATCGGGGCGGTGGGCAAACGTTTCAAGCTGCACTGCACCGCCATGGGCAAGGTGCTTCTGGCCCATTCCAGCAGCGAGGAGTTGGAAAAGGTGCTGGCCGAGCCGCTGACCCGCTTCACCGGCAACACCATCACCGATCCCACCAAGCTCAGAGCTGAGTTGGATCAGATACGCAAACAGGGATATGCCATTGACCGCGAGGAGATTACCCGGGGCATCATCTGCGTGGCTGCGCCGGTAACCGGAGTGTCTGGGCAGGTGGTTTGTTCTTTGAGTGCCGCGTTTCCCACCTATGTCACCAGAGACAAGGGATTGGACTCCATTATAAAAATGGTCAGAAGTCATGCATCTGACTGCTCCGGTATAGAGGTGTAGCCCCAAACTGTTGAGTGATGCACAAGTGATTTTTATAGACCGCCGGGCATGCCCCGGGTCCTTCATCAAGGAGTGAGTGATGAAAACATTGGATAAATTCAAATTAAATGGCAAACGCGGCATTGTGACCGGCGGGGGAAACGGCATCGGCAAAGGTATTGCCCGGGGCCTCAGCGAGGCGGGAGCGGATGTGCTCATAGCCGGCCGTACGGTTGAAAAGCTTGAAGCCACAGCGGCTGAATTGAATGAAACCGGCCTGGGCAAGGTATATTTCCACCCGGTGGACATGGCCCAGCCGGACAGCATATCGGAACTGTTTGCAAACGCCCTGGAGCAGTTGGGCCAGATTGACTTTCTGTTCAACAATGCGGGCACCATCCACCGTGAGCCCACCGAGAATTTCCCCGCCGACGTGTGGGAAAAAACCCTGGCCATAAATCTTTCCGGGCCGTTCTATCTGTCCCAAAAGGTGGCCCGGCACATGATCGAGCGCGGCAAGGGCGGGACCATTGTCAACACCTCGTCTTTGATAGCGGTGTTCGGCGGCAAGACGGTGCCGGCCTATGCGGCCAGCAAAGGCGGACTCACCCAGGTGACCAAGACCATGTGCAACGACTGGGCTCGGTATGGCATCCGCGCCAATGCCATCGGGCCTGGCTGGGTGCGTACCGAACTGACCCAGCCGCTTTTTGACGACAAAGAGGGCCGCTACAAAGAGATAACCGCCCGCATTCCCATGGATCGCTGGGCCGAACCCGAAGACTTCGCCGGACCGGCGGTGTTCCTGGCCTCCGAGGCATCCAGCTACATCAACGGACAGGTGCTGTTTGTGGACGGCGGATATCTTGCTTTATAAACGGCGATTAACTGATTAGAGAGTTAATCCTTATCCGTAACAAGGAGACATCCCATGGCGAAAAGCAAGTATTATACCAGCATTAAAGAACTGCCTGAGGTTATGCTTACGGAAGAGTCCAAGTCCAACATGCTGATGACCGACCGGGTCATGATCAGCTTTATCCAGAATCCTCCCGGATGCCTTTTCCCGGAGCATGAACACGAGGCAGAGCAGATCCTTATTATTCTTGAGGGCGAGGAAGATCATTTCTGCGGCGGTGAGAAGTTCCTCATGAAAGAGGGCGACATCTGTATTCATCCGGCCGGCGTACCCCACGGGGGAGAATCCAAGACCGGGTTTAAGGGCATCGACATCTTTGTGCCTCCCCGCACCGCCCACAAAAAGCTTTTGGAAAAAGTTCTGGCTGAGCAGGCGGAAAATGAGGATGAATGATCCGGTAATCCCAAAGTAGTAGCACCGGACGAAAATTACCT
Source organism: Desulfarculaceae bacterium (assembly GCA_963675675.1). Lineage (GTDB taxonomy): Bacteria > Desulfobacterota > Desulfarculia > Desulfarculales > Desulfarculaceae > Dethiosulfatarculus. The sequence goes on along the minus strand of OY776512.1, from coordinate 1,659,463 downwards.
GTGCCCCGGCCTGCGAAGCATGCACAATACCGGGCAGGGGGCGGTTATTATTGAGCGACCATAAATTCGGGCTGTATCAATTTTTTGGCGCAGCCAAGGGGAGACTGAAATGGAAGTAAGATATGCCAGCAATTCCAGAGATTTCGCTACGTTCACCACTGAAAGGATACGGGAAGAGTTCTTGGTGCAGAATCTTTTTACGTCGGGAAAGCTGTCTCTGGTCTACAGTCATTATGACCGCATGATAGTGGGCGGAGCCCATCCCGCCGGCCCCTTGGCCCTGGGCGGGGGCAAGGAACTGGGCACCGAGTATTTTCTGGAGCGCCGCGAAATGGGGGTCATAAACGTGGGTCCGGCGGGTTCCATCACGGTGGACGGCGTTGAATATGACCTCAACACCAACGACTGCCTGTATATCGGAAAAGGGGCAAAAGAGGTGGGATTTGATTCCGCCGACCCCGCAAACCCGGCCAAGTTCTACATTCTGTCCGGTCCGGCCCATGCCGAATGCCCCACCACCTTATCCACCATGGAAGATGCCAACACCCTGGAATTGGGCTCGCCCGAGGAATGCAACGAACGCCAGCTTAACCAGTATATACACGCCGGTGGTGTGCAGTCCTGCAACCTGGTCATGGGCATGACCGTGATAAAGCCAGGCAGCGTATGGAACTCGATGCCTTGCCACACCCATGACCGCCGCATGGAGGCTTATTTCTATTTCAATTTGCCTGAAAACGCCATCATGATGCATTTCATGGGTGAACCCGGCGCCACCCGCAACATAGTAATGCGCAACGAAGAGGCGGTGCTGTCTCCGCCCTGGTCCATCCATGCGGGCTGCGGCACCATGGCCTACAGCTTTATTTGGGGCATGGTGGGCGATAACCAGGAGTTCACCGATATGGATGTCGTGGATTTGAGCAAAATCGCCTGATATAGATAAAGTGAGTCCCTGCCGCTTCCGGGCAGTCGCAGACTGGGCGTTTTTGCACCCAGCCAAAAAATCCGGTGGGAGCGGCGGGGAGTTGACTCCGTTACCCCACTGAAGAACAGGGAGGAACTGGCCATGATTATGGATAGGCTGGAGAACGCACACCTGTACCAGGGCTTGGGCGGACTGATCGCCAAGGGGCTGCACTTTGTAAACACCACGGACCTGACAGCCTTGGAGCCCGGCCGCCATCCCATAGAGGGCGACGACCTTTTCGCCATGGTGATGGACTATGACACCAAACCCATGGCCGAGGCGGCTTGGGAAAGCCACAAGCGCTATCTGGATATCCAGGTGGTGGTGGGGGCCGAGGAGCTGATGGGCTATGCGGATATCAGCCAGTTGGAGCTTGGTGAATACGATGATGAGCGGGATTTCCAGGCCCTGTCCGGCCAGGGCACTTTCTTGAGATTCCAGCCCGGCATGTTTGCTATCTTCTGGCCCCAGGATGGACACGCCCCGGGGATGGCGGTGAATGACCAGCCGGTAAAGGCCCGCAAGGTGGTGGTGAAGGCTAAGGTGGCCTAGCTCCCTGAATATTTTCCGTCAGATGATATAAACGGCCCGTGCCTGTTCTCCCGCCTGGGAGCATATAGGTGCGGGCCGTGTGTTTTTGTTGTCGGGATTTGATTACTCGCCGTCGGCTTTGCCCTTTGGCTGATACAAACAAAGCGGCTCTTGCGCCATTTCGTTGCCGTAGGTTTCATAAGCCCGGGCCCGGCAGCCTCCGCAGACCCTGCGGTATTCACAGATGCCGCATTTTCCCTCCAAAAGGTCGGGGTCCCTGAGGCGCTGGAACAGTTTTGATTCACGCCAAATCTGCGAGAAGGGCTGCTCTTTGATATCGCCCGCGCTCAGTTCCAGATATCCGCAGGGCTGCACCTGCCCCACGTGGGAAACAAAGGCGAATCCCGAACCGCCCAGACACCCCTTGGTCACCGCATCCAGGCCGTGGGTTTTGAAAGTGAGCTTCTCCCCTTTTTCCTTGGCCCGCTGGCGGATCACCCGGAAATAATGAGGAGCGCAGGTGGCCTTCAGCTCAAGAGGCACCTTGCCCTTTTTGTCCGCAAACCAATGCAGCACATCTTCATATTCCTGGGCCGAGATGATTTCGCCGGTCAGCGCCCGGCCCCTTCCGGTGGGCACCAAAAGAAATATATGATGAGCCACCGCACCCAGCTCCACAGCCAGTTCCTGGATTTTTTCCATGTCGGGCAGGTTAGTGCGGGTGACCGTGGTGTTGATCTGAAACTCCAAACCCACTTCCCTGGCCGCCTGCATGCCTTGCATGGCCAGATCGAAGGCATTTTTCTGGCCCCTGAACTCATCATGGCTGGCGGCATCCGGACCGTCTATGGAGATGGAAAGCCGCTTCACCCCGGAGTCCACGAACTTCTGGGCGATTTCCCTTGTCAATAAGGTGCCGTTGACTCCGGCGACCATTCTCAGGCCCAAATTGTCGCCATATTCGGCCAGGTGAAAAATATCGCCGCGCAAGAGGGGCTCGCCGCCGGTCAATATCACCACCGGCGATCCCATGGTGGCTAGGTCATCCAAAAACGCCTCGCCTTCCCTGGTGGTCAGTTCTCCTGGATAGTCTTCATCTTCGGCCCCGGCCCGGCAATGCAGGCAAGACAAATTACAGCGCCGGGTGATTTCCCAAGCTACCAGGCGCAGTTGGGGAACTCCGTCCTTGCTCTTTCCGGGATGTCCGCCAACGCTTCCGGCATAGGCTTGGGGATGACTGTCATGTGGCATGTCCGCTCCTTGCTGACTTGTTGGTGGCTCAAGTCTAGCGGGTGGGGGCCGGGGCGGCAAGCACAGCGGGTAATAAAGTGTAACCTCTTAAAAATAAATGTATTTCATCTTAAGTAGATGATTGCGCCGGCAAGGCGCATACTTTATACTCAAAGCATTTTTGATCAATGTGTAAATCAAATAGATATATAAGGGCGGGCTATGACGCAAAAAACTGTGCTGGTGGTAGGGGGAGCGGGATATATCGGGAGCCATATGGTCAAGGCTTTGTTGGATAACGGATTCAACCCCCTGATCTTGGATAATCTGACCACCGGCTATGCGGACTTGATCACAGGCGGTGAGTTTTTTGAAGGGGATCTGGGCGACCCCCGGCTTTTGGACCGGATTTTCAGCTCGCACAAGGTGGGCGCGGTCATGCACTTCGCGGCCTGCGCCTTGGTGGGCGAATCGGTGAATGACCCCTTGAAATACTACCGCAACAACGTTTCCCGCACCGTGGAGCTGCTGGAAGCCATGAAGCGGCATGAGGTGGGGCGTTTCATATTTTCATCCACTGCGGCGGTGTATGGAGAGCCCGAACGCCTGCCGATAATGGAGGACGATCCCAAAGCGCCCACCAATCCCTATGGGGCCAGCAAGGCCACGGTGGAACGCATGCTGGCCGACTGCGACCGGGCCTTTGGCCTGAAATCCGTCTGCCTGCGCTATTTCAATGCGGCCGGGGCCGATCCTTCCGGCCTGATCGGGGAGCGGCACCAGCCTGAAACCCATCTGATCCCCCTGGTGCTGCGGGTGGCCTTGGGCCAAAGCGAGGCCATCAAGATATTCGGCGTGGATTATGACACTCCGGACGGCACCTGCCTCAGGGATTATGTCCATGTCAATGATCTGGCCCAGGCTCATCTTTTGGCCCTGGAATCCTTGATGAACGGTTCCGCCAGCATGGTTTGCAATCTGGGCAACAGCCGGGGGTATTCGGTGCGGGAGATTATAGACGCCGCACGCCGGGTGACCGGACATGCCATCCCCGAGGAGGAAGAGGGCAGGCGGCCGGGCGATCCGGCCTGTTTGGTGGCGGATTCCGGCAAAGCCCGCCGGGAGCTGGGCTGGAGGCCTGCCTTTGAGGATATAGAGGAGATCATCCGCACGGCCTGGAACTGGCACCAAAAGGATGCCACTAGGTGATTCTTTGGCAGGATGCCCTGTTAGCCGGTCCGGCTTTTTAGCCGCGTGAGCTCGGCCAGTTCCAGGTTCCACCAGGCTTTAGCTTCTGACATGACTAAACCTTGACCGGGTCATATTGCAACGGACCGGCTCCCGGGGCCGGGCTGACGGCGTAGACCTTGGGAGTTACGCCGAAATTCCGGCCATAGGCCTTTTCCACGTGTTTGCTGAATTGGTGCACCTGATCCCGGTGCACAAAGGCCACCATGCATCCCCCAAAGCCCGCCCCGGCCTGGCGCGCGCCGATCACCCCCGGACCGCCGATCATGGCCTGCATCATGGCCTCCATGGCCGGGGCTCCGATTTCATAAAGGTTCCGGGCGCCTTCATAAGATGCCTTGCACAGGTCATGAATCAGGGTTTCATCACCGTTCGCCAGCGCCTGGCCCATATCCAGAACCCGCTGGTTTTCCTGGATCACAAAGCGGCAGCGTTTGGCCACCACCGGGGGCAGGTATTTTTCATGGGCCGCGAAGCGGGCAAGGTCCAGATCCCGCAAGGCGGCTATATCCGGATAATAGCGCTTGAGCAGTTCCACCCCCTGTTCACATTGTCCCCGGCGTTCGTCGTACTCGGAGCCGGTCAGCTCGCGCGGAGCCCTGGTATCGCAGATCACCAGGGCCATGTTTGGGGGCAGGAGTATATCCCGGCTGGTCAAATGGCGGCAGTCCAGCAAAAGCGCGTTTCCGGCCTGGCCCATGGCCGAGCTGTATTGATCCAGAATCCCGCAGTTCATGCCCACAAAGCTATTCTCCGCCTTTTGGCCCAAAAGGGCCATCCGCACCGGATCAAGCTCCCATCCGCCCAGGGCCCTGAACATCACTGCGGCGGCCATCTCCAGGGCGGCCGAGGAACTCAGCCCGCTGCCTATGGGAATGGTGCTGTGTATGATCCCATTGAAGCCCGTAAGCTTATAGTCCGCATCATGCAGCGCCTGGGCCATGCCCCGCACATAGTTGGTCCAGGCGTGCTCCGCATCATGCCTGATGTCATCCAGGGAAAAACCGCCGCCCGTATTCAAATTGGCGGAGTAGACCTCCACCCTACGGTCATCCCGGGGGGCGGCGGCCAGCCAGGTGCTTTTGTCTATGGTCATGGTCATGACATAGCCCTGGTTATAGTCCGTATGGCTGCCCATCAGGTCCACGCGCCCCGGGGCCTGGCCGATGTGGCTGGGCCGGCCTTGGAAAACTTCGTGGAATCTTTGGACCACGAACTTGATTCTTTCTGATTGGGTCATTTAGAGCCGCCTACATGTTTTCAATTGCGCTGAGCAGGGCTTCCACATTTTGCATGGGGATATCGCTCATCATGCGGTGGGAAGGGGCCAATAATAGCCCGGTCCCCTTGGGAGCCAGAGCGCCAGCGCATTGTTTCACGGCCTCTCGCACCTGAGCCGGGGACCCGCTTGATAACACCGACTGGGTGGAGATGCCGCCGTAAAAGGCCAGTTTTCCGCCAAACTCTTGGGCCAGCCAGGCTTGATCCATCACTTCGGGCTGCACTGGATTTAGGACTGTCAGGCCGATTTCCACCAGATCGGGCAGGATCGCTTTTATGTCACCGTCGGAGTGCATTATCACCGGCAAACCGCGCCGGGTGAAAGGCGCGAAAAGCCTGGCCAGACGGGGTTTGATGAATTCACGCCACATCCGGGGAGAAAAAAGCAGGTTTTTTTGCGCTCCGTAGTCATCACCGAAATATGCGCCGTCCACCCCCAGGCCAATAAAGCGGCTTATCAGGACAAGCTGGATATCCACAATGCGGTCCAAAAAGGCATGCACAAAGGGGGGATCGCTGACCATATCCATCATGAGGGCGGTAAGGCCGCGCAGGGTCCAAGCCCGCTCAAACAGGGCAAAGCCGAAATTGGGCGCAACAAAGCGCTGGCCGCTGTCATCCTTGATGGCCCGGGCGGCGGCATCCAAAAGCCCCGGGGCCCGGGGATCGGGCCAGGGGTAGGCGTCAAGGTCTTTGGAATGGGCAAGCGGGCTGTCAGATACAAAATAGCCCTCTTCATCCGGGCTGAAGCCAGCCCCCCACCAATCATACAATAGCCCCTCAACCGCACCCCGCCGGGCGGGGCCGGACAGATCAACCCGCAAGAGGTGATTGCCCAAAAAAGCCGCCAGCTCACTGAAATCAATGCCGAAATGCCGGGCCATTTTCTGGCCCATCATCCGGGTGAAGTTTATCTGCCAGGGCAGGCGGTCCACCTCTTGGCGGGTGAGGGCGTCTGTCATGCGTTGCTTGGGGATCATGGCATGCACCCGGGCAGGCTTAGGGGTTCAGATAAGCCAGTACGTCTGTTATCATCATGCCCGCCTCTTTGGCTGCTTTGATGCCCGCTTTGCCGTCTTCAAACACCTGACAGAATTCCGGCTCCACCGCCATGCGCCGGGCAGCCTCCAAAAACAGGTCTGGACTGGGTTTGCCCTTGACGGGATCATCCGAGGTCAGAATGATCGGGAAGAAGCCCTCCAGCCCGATGGCCTTCAGGGTGGGCATCACATTGGCCGCCCTTCCCCCGGAGGCTACGGACATGGGCAGCTTGCCCTTGTATTTTTCTATTATGTCCATGACCGGGGCGATGGGCTTTATCTTGGGAATCAGCTCCTGAAAACGCTGCTCTTTCACCTGGGTGAAGGCCTCGGGGTCCAGATCCCAGCCGAACTCCCGGTTGAAGTTTCTTACGATATTCCGGCTGGGTATCCCCATCTGGTCCATCAGAAACTCGTGATGACAGGGCAACTTAGCCACTTCAAAGGCTTTTTGCCAGGCTTCGATATGAAGGGGCACCGTGTCGGCCAAGGTGCCGTCGCAGTCGAAAATCAGGCCCTTGGCCTTGGGGTCGACCGGTATCAAAAGGTCAGGGTTTGCTTTGTGGCCCATCTTTTGTCTTTCTGTTTCAGGCTGCTTATTGAGAACTGAATTTGAAGGTGGTGTGCTGGTTGTAATCATGGCCGGGATTCAGGATGGATGAGGGAAATTCCGGCCGGTTGGGCGAGTCGGGATAGTGTTGGGTCTCCAGGCACAGCCCAAAACGCCAGCCATAGGTCTTGCCGCCCCGTCCGGCCAAGGCGCGGGGCAGGAAGTTTCCGCTGTAAAATTGCACCCCGGGTTCGGTGGTGAACACCTCCATCACCCGCCCGCTGACGGGCTCATGTACCCGGGCGGCCAATGATTGGCCTTCACCGTTCCGGTTCAGCACCCAGTTGTGATCATAACCGCCCGCCTTTTTGAGCTGGCCATAGTCATCACCAATGCGGTCTCCAATGACTGCGGGCCGCCGGAAGTCCAGCGGGGTCCCGGCCACCGGCCTGAACTCGCCGGTGGGCAGAAGCTTTTCGTCGCAGGGCGTGAAGCTGTCTGCGTTTATCTGCATCTCGTGGTTAAGCACATCCCCCGATCCGGCTCCGGCCAGGTTGAAATAGGTGTGGTTGGTCAGGTTTACCGGGCAGGGCCGGTCAATGCTTGCGCTGTAGCGGATATGAAGCGCATTGTTTTGGGTCAGGGAATAATGCACCGAGACCGACAGGCTGCCGGGGTAGCCTTCCTCGCCGTCCGGGCTGTGCAGGCTCAGGCCCAAAACCGGCTCCGGCCCCTGGTTCAGGGCTTCATCCCGCCATACCCTGTGGCTGAAACCCAGCTTGCCGCCGTGCAGGTGGTTGATATCTTTTTCATTGCGGGCCAGTTCGTAGGTTTTGCCGTTTAATTCAAAACGGCCGTCACCTATACGGTTGGCATAGCGCCCGACCAAGGCTCCCAAGTATCCCCCGTTATTGAGATACTCATCCACAGTGTCATAACCCAGGACCAGGTTGTCCGGCTTGCCGTCCCGGCCGGGAGCCTGCAACTCCACCACAGCCCCGCCCAGAGTGGATATCTTGACCGCCAGCCCGTTTTCATTGGCCAGGGTGTATAGATGCACCGGCGCGCCGTCAGGCAGGTTTCCGAATGTATCCTTGATAAGGCTCATGATAATTGCCGCTTTCTGTCTTGACGCCTTAAAAAGCGTTTTTTGGGCGGAGTTGCCGGGTTGAATGTGTTTTGTTAAATTTATTCATATTTTATTGTATATAATGCACTTTTAAATCAAACACGTCCGGCTGTCGGGCCAAGGTGCTGTTTTATATCCAGCCAGCTTATAGTCAAACATCCAAACTATACAGCAAAAATGTGCCCCTGATTATTCTTGCAGGAGATCGTCAAAATCATCCTGGTCGCCCTTCTGGCCGTAATAAGCCCCCTCGCCATGTTTGCGCAAAAAGTGCTTGTCCAATAGAGCCTGGGGTATGGGCCCTTGTCCGGATGAAAGCGACAGGGTGCCCAGTGCGGTTTGGGCGCATTCTTCCAGCACCACCGCGTTATGCATAGCGTCCATGGCATTGCGGCCCCAGGTGAAGGGCCCATGGCTGGATACCAGCACCGCCGGGGTTTGCATGGGGTCCATGCCGCCAAAACGGCGTACGATTACCTTGCCGGTGTTCAGTTCATACCCGGACTTGATCTCCTCTTCGCTCATGGGTTCGGTGACCGGAACCGGGCCATGGAAATAATCCGCATGGGTGGTGCCGAAACAGGGTATCTCCCGCTGGGCCTGGGCCCACATGGTGGCATGGCGGGAATGGGTGTGGGCCACCCCGCCTATACCCTTGAAACTTCGGTACAGCTCCAGATGGGTGGCTGTGTCCGAGGAGGGGTTCAGCTTGCCTTCCAGGATTCTGCCCCTTAAATCCACAATCACTATATCTTCGGGCTTCATGGTCTGGTATGAAACCCCGCTGGGTTTTATGGCCACCATGTCCTGGGTGCGGTCGATCTGGCTCACGTTGCCGAAGGTGAAGGTGACCAGGCCGTGCTCCACCAACTGCAAGTTGGCTTCATAGACCTTTTCCCGTAACTGGTCTAGGTCATACATTGGCTGCATCCTTGATTTGCAAAAGCTCTTTCATGACCGGGTAGAGGGATTGCATGTTTTCCTTTAGGCCAAAAGCATCATGCAGGCTCATGTACAGTTTATACAATTTCGCGTATATGGCCTGGCTTTTGGGATCGGGTTTGAAGGTGGTTTCTTTTACCCCGCACATGGCGTTTTGGGCACTGGGGTAATCGTCATATGCGCCGCCGTTCACGGCCCCGGCTATGGCTGCGCCCAGGGCGCAGCTCTGGGCCGAGCGGGATATCTTCATCTCGCGCCCGGTGACATCCGCGTAAACCTGTAACAACAGCTGATTTTTTTCGCTGACTCCGCCGCAGTTGACCACCTGGTTTATCTTCACCCCGTATTCTTCAAAGCGGTTGATGATGGTCAGCGCGCCGAAAGCGGTGGCTTCGATCAAGGCCCGGTAGATTTCCTCTGGCTTGGTGTGCAGGGTTTGGCCGATCAAAAGGCCTGTCAATCTCTGGTCCACCAACACGGTGCGGTTGCCGTTGTTCCAATCCAGGGCCAAAAGCCCCGACTGCCCCGCTTTCAGTTGCGCGGCCTTTTGGGTGAGGGCCTCATGAGTCCCTATATCAGGGCCGCCGGGCTGGATGCGGTTCACAAACCAGTTGAAGATGTCTCCCACCGCGGACTGCCCGGCCTCCAGGCCGTAGCAGCCGGGCAGCACCGAACCGTTTACGATGCCGCAGATGCCCGGGATGTCCGGCAGGTCCGCGCCGGCCTCGGCAACCGCGACATCGCAGGTGCTGGTGCCTATGATCTTCACCAGGATGCCGGGGGCGATACCGGAAGCGATGGCCCCCAGATGGGCGTCAAAAGCGCCTATGGCCACCGGTATGCCGGTCGGCAGTCCCAGCTTATCCGCCCACTCTTTGGTCAGTTTTCCGGCTCTTTGGTCCACCTCATGGGTCTGGGCGGGCAGGGTGGCCCGCAGTTTAGCCAGCTTGGGGTCCAGTTTGGCCAGAAACTCCCGGTCAGGATAACCGCCCCATTCATCACAGAACATGGCCTTGTGCCCGGCCGGGCAGCGTCCCCGTTTGATGGCGTCCGGGTGATCGATTCCGCTTAGCACCGCCGGAATCCAGTCCGCGTGCTCCACCCAGGTATAGGCCGCTTCGGCAACCTCGGGATCAACCCGGGTGCAGTGCAGAATTTTGCTCCAAAACCATTCGGAGGAATAGATGCCGCCGCATTTGGCCAGGTACTCCGGCCTCATGCCTGCGGTCAATTCGGTTATCTCCGCCGCTTCGGCATGCCCGGTGTGATCTTTCCACAGCCAGACATAGGCGTTCAGGTTGTCCTTGAACTCATCCAGCATGGCCAGGGGGGTGCCGTTCTTATCAAGCGGCATCGGGGTGGAGCCGGTGGTGTCCACGCCAAGGCCCACCACCTGGTCCGCATCGAAGCCGGGGTCCCGCTCTTTGGCCAGAGCCAAGGCCCGGGTGGTTGCAACCTCAAGGCCTTTAAGATGGTCCGCCGGATTCTGCCGGGCCAGGTTGTGGTCCGAGGCGTCCAGCAGGATGCCCTCTTGTCCGGTTTCATACCCGTGTACATAGGTGGCCAGCTCGCCGCCGTCCTTGGCGTCCACCACCAGACAGCGCACCGAGTTGGTCCCAAAATCCAGGCCTATGGCATATGACATGGTCTTATCTCACATGTTTTGCTTGGGGCTCTTCAGTCCAAAAAGGGATTTTCCCCTTCGTACAGAGGCTTATTCCCCAAGGGTGTGTAGATGATCTCAACCCCGAGTATCTTCAGGGCATCATACAAAATGCCGCCGCAATGTTCAAAAGCCACCGCCGCATGGTGATGAAAGCGGCCCAAAAGGGCATGACGGTAGAATCTTCTGAATCCGGGCAGGTATGCGGTGCCGGTGCTTCCAAAGGTTTTGGGGTCCAGATCAAGGAACTCACCCTGGATCAGGTAAGCCTGCAAGGCATCGCCCCGGCTTTGCACCTGCATGACCGTGATGGGCGAGGCGGCAATCTGGCCTTCCAGGGTGCCCCGGGTGATATCCGGGTCTTTGCCCGGCTCCATGAGGCGGTGCATGATTACCTGGTGCTTGAGGGCCGGCTCTTTCATACGCCTGGGATCGGTGTTGCCGCAGTGGAACAAACCCACCAGGTCTTGGGGGTTGTAGGCCAGCCCGGGGGCCAGGTCCGCTGGGATGCTGTGGTTGATGTCCAGGATGCTCACGCTGGCCCCGCTGGCGTATTGGCCCATCAGCTCGGCGGTCAGGGAATAGGCGTCATTTTCACAGGCAATGGGGAAACCCCGGCCCGCCATGCGGGCGTTTATGAAGCAGGGCACATGCCCCAGGGCCTCTTCCTGCTCGGTCCAACACTGGGTTGTCATCCCGGAAAGCTTGAGCTCATCCTTGAAATACAGCACAGCCTTTTCATAGGCGGCCAGCCGCCGGGCAAATGATTCCGAAGGGATGGACCCGGCGATATCCGCCTTCATTGATGCCAGGATGGGGCCAAGATCGGACTCAATCTGGACCTTCACCTGGCTGGCCAGGTCGAACAGGCCCAGTTCCTCCACCTCCACCCCGATGCTGGCCAGGGAGGCCAGGTTGTAGCTGCAGGTCTCAAAGTCCCGGGGCCGGGGGCCGAAAAGACCGATGGTGCAGTTTTGCATGCCCTTGACCACCTGCATGATACGGTAAAAGCGCTGAATTTCCTGAGCCCCTGCGGCGGCGTCAACCACCGGGTCTTGGGGAATGAACAAGCGCTGCCTGATTCCCCGGCGCGCAATGGCCATGCTGGCGGACAAAAGGCCGCAGAGGGCGTCGCCCCGGTTCAGGGCCAGGCTGTCCGCGCTTTCCTCGGCCGCAGCCATCAGGGCGATGGGGCCGGAGACCAGTTTGGCGAAATAGGCGTCTTCGATTTCGGGCGAGAAGTTGCCCAGGTAAAGCACCGTGCCGTCGCAGCCTGCTTGTTCAATCTGGGCGGCGGCGTCTTTTGCGTGGGCCTTGGTTTCCAAAATGGAGCATTCGCCCCGGGGGATGAAAAGCTCAACCCCCAATTTTTTGCACTCGTCCAGCAGCCGGGCGGTGCGTTTTTCAGATAATTCACGGGGGAAGCAATTTCTGGAGGCTGACACCAGCCCTAACTTCACATCCGGGGCAAAAATTCCAAGGGGTAGATACATGATAAATCTCCTGATTAAGCCAATGATCCTTTTGGAGTATTGGTTATGTCATCCATCATGGCAATAAGGCTTCAATCGCTCCAGCCCTCCGGCGCCGTCCAAAGCCCATCGGCAGCTTACCTGTCCGGGGCAGCACTCCTGGGTCCGGCGGGCCGGGGCGGAGCGGGCTGGTTCATCGCTGGAATCTTGCCTTACTCGGCCCGTTTCAGCAAGGTTGCGTATATGGCCACCGAAATGATGATAATCAAGCCGAAGATGAATTTCACCCAGAAACCGGTGAGGCCTATGGCCACAATGCCCGCTTCCAGAGAGCCGATGATCAGCGCGCCGATAAAGGTGCCGTACATGGTGCCCTGTCCGCCGAACACGCTGGTGCCGCCGATAAAGACCGCCGCCAGGGTGGTCAACAGAAAGCCCTCTCCCTGGCTGGGCCAGAAATAGGTCACCTCCAGGGTGGAGAAGATGCCGCCCAGGGCCGCAAAAAGGCCCATCTGCATGAAGACCAGGGCTTTCACCCGGCCCACGTTGATGCCCATCATGCGGGCGCTGTCTTCGTTGTCGCCCACAAATAATACATGGCTGCCGAATTTATGATGCTTGTATATGGCCCCCAGCGCCAGGCCGAGGACCACCATCCACACAAACTGCATGGGCAGGTAGTCGCCGATCCGGCCAACCATTATGTCGTATATGGATGATTCCTTGGCCGCCACCAAAGATATGCCCTTGCCGCGCGCAACCACATTCACCGCGCCGCGCCACAAGAACATGGTGCCGATGGTGGCCACCAGGGACGGAATCTTCAGCCTTACAATCAAAAACGCGTTGATGGAGCCGCCTATGAGGCCGACCGCCAAACAGCAGATCATGGCCAGGAAAAGGTTGCCCGAAAGCTTGAGAACGGTGCCGAACACCCAGGCGGAAAATCCCAGGATGGAAGGAAAGGAAAGGTCTATTTCCCCCAAGGTCACCACAAAGGTCATGGCCAGGGCCATGATTCCGAAAAAGGGAATGGTGGACATGAAGGAATAATAGATGTCCGGACTGGAAAACACTCTGGGGTTGCCGATCAAAAACAGCAAAAACACCCCGATCAGCACGGCCGAGATGCTGAGTTGCAGCTTCATTTCCCTGATTTTGGCTTGGGTGATAAACCCCATGACGCATATTCCTTATATCGAAATGGTGAGCCGGGCCCGGCCCTTTTGGGGCCGGGCCTTTGGCAGTTGGTTAAGGTTTATTCACAGCGCCCGCTCAGATAAGCCCGGTGCGGGCCAGACGGACCATGCACTCCGATAAGTCGTTGCTGGTTATGTCTTCTTTGTCGTAGCTGGCCGCCACCTTCCCCCGGTCCATAATCACAAAACGGTCCGCCACATCATAGATATGGTGGATGTTATGGCTGATGAAGATCACCGATTTGCCTTTGTGTTTGACGTCTTTTATGAAATCCAACACTTTTGCGGTTTCGGAAAGGGATAGGCCCACCGTGGGTTCGTCCATGATGATCAGCTCGGCATTAAAGAACAGAGCGCGGCCAATGGCCACGCCCTGTTTCTCTCCGCCGCTGAGCCCCTTGACCGGCGAGTTCACCGTTATCACCCCGGAGGTGAAGCCCATTTCCTCCCTCAGCAGCCTTTCGGTGTGCTTTTTTTGCTCTTTGATGCGCAAAAAACCGCCAAAGGTGGTTATCTCCCGGCCCATGAACATATTGCGCCACAGGGCCTGCAAGTCCGAAAGGGCCTTTTCCTGGTAAACGGTTTCGATGCCAAGATCCCGGGAGGTTTTCACCGAATGCTTGGTGATGCGCTCGCCTTTGAAGTAGATCTCTCCCGCGTTGGGTTTGTTTACTCCGGTGATCGTTTTGATCAAGGTGGACTTGCCCGCGCCGTTGTCTCCGATAAGGGCAACGATCTCGTTTTTGCCCACATGGAAATCAACTTCGGTCAGGGCCTTTACGCCTCCAAAAGACTTGGATACGCCCACCAAGGATAACAGGGTGTCAGTGGGGTCAGGCTGGCTCATGAGTCTTTACCGGATTCCCTTCTCGGCCAACGGGGCGATGAAGTCTATGGCGTTTTTGTCTATGAGAGCCGCGCCGGTGTCGATATGCAGCCCGCTGAAGCCGAATTTTTTGGTCAGGTATATCTGGAAGATGGGGATGTAACCCTGCAGCCAGGGCTGCTGGTCCAGAACCACGCCCACCCAGCCTTGGCGGATGGCGTCCACCGTGGCGGGGCTCAGGTCGAACCCGGCGATGTAAATGTCGCCGGCTTTTTTGCGGGCGGCCTTCATGTAGGTGGCGGCGGTGGCGGTCAGCGCGCCGTGGTCGGTGATGACCAGCTTTACGTCGGGATGGCTGATTACATAACTGGAAAACACCGGAGCGCCCAAGGAGGCGTCGGTGTTGATTTCGTCGCTGATCTCCAGATAATCAACCACCAGGCCGAGCTCTTTCAGCTTTTCAACCGCGCCCCTGGTTCTTTCGCCGCGGCCTTCCTGGCCCAACAGACCCCACACCATGGCCCGGTCGCCCTTTTTCAGGCCGGCCTTGCGCACCGCGCCCGCAGCCAGCATGGCGCCGGAGGGGTAGAGCTCCTGGCCCACATAGCCAAACCCGTTTTCTTTATATTTGGCTTCGATATCTGGCAGGTCGGTGTTCTGGCTGGTTACGATGATGCCCTTTTTGCGGGCCATATCCACTAAGGGAGCATAGGCCACCACTCCGGGATGGCCCATGATGGCTATGCCGTCTGGCTTTCTGGCTATGGCCTCTTTGAACTGGGCGATCATCTTTTCGCTGTTCCAGCCCGACCAGATGTATTCAACATCGCAGCCAAGCACATCTTGGGCGGCCTTGGCGCCGTTATACACGATGGATGCGAAAGGTCCGCCTTCGGATCCCCCGGGGAAGAAGACGATTTTTACGCCCGCCCCCGGACCGGCCGCAAAGGCCGCGGTGCCGAACAGAAGAACGGCGGCTAAAATAAATGCCAACAATCCTGATTTTTTCATGGGTCCCTCCTTTAAAAGCTTAGGTCTGTTTGCTCTGTTTCCACCCCGGACCGGCAGGGACCGGGGCAGGGATGGAGTCAGTTTTATAAAACAGGTCTTGTCTTTCTCATTGAGGACTTACGGATCACCAACTCGGTGTCAAGGGTTATGGTTTTGGGTTTATCACCGTTGCCTTCGCTTTCTATCTGATCCAATAAAAGCTTAACCGCGGCCTTGCCCATTTCTATGCTGGGCTGATTCACCGTGGTAAGCGGCGGGTCCAGAAGCGAGGTGATTATGTTGTTGGAAAAGCCCACCAGGGCTATGTCATCGGGCACGCGGTAGCCATGTTCCTTTAAAGATAAAAAGGCTCCGGTGGCCACCGGGTCATTCACCCCAAAGATCGCATCCGGCCTGCCCTTTGCAATGAGCAGTTTGTTAAAGCCCAGTACGCCGTCGGTGTCATCCAGCCCGCCGTGTATGACCATGGCCTGGTCATAGGGCAGCCCCGCAGAGGCCAAGGCGTCCCGGTAGCCGCGGAGGCGCTCCCTGGCTATGGAAAGATGCTTGGGACCGGCCAGGTGGGCTATGCGTCTGGATCCGGTTTTAATCAGATGGGTGACCGCATCCAAGGCGCCATGGTAGTCGTCCACCACAACCTTGTTGGCCTCTATTTCTTCACTGACCCGGTCGAAGAACACGATGGGCATGCCGTTCCTTTGCAGGCTCTTGAAATGATCCATTCTCCGGGTTGTCATGGACAGGGAGACCAGAAGACCGGCCACCCTGTTTGCGGCCATGGCCCGGGTGTAGAAGACCTCCTTTTCATAGTCCTCGTCGGATTGGCTTACTATGATCATGTAGCCCGCGCCATAGGCCACGTTTTCTATGCCGTTTATCACCGAGGCGAAAAAATTCTGCTTGATCTGGGGGACGATGACTCCAATGGTCATGGTCTTTTTGTTTTGCAGGCTTTTGGCTATGGAATCCGGCTGATAGTCATAGCTGTGGGCCAAGGCCAGAACCCTGTCCTTGGTCTTTTGGCTTATGCGGGGATGGTCGCTCAGGGCGCGGGACACCGTGGAGGTGGATAGATTGAGCTGCGCGGCCAGGTCTTTTAAGGTGATCGGAGCCATGCCAAACAGATTCTCCAAGGCAATGCAGGCCTTAGGTCAAGTGTCGTGCAATCGATTGCACAGATGATTGAAGCTATCTGATTCAGGCTAACGGTTCAGAGGTGAGGGGGAAATTGCGCAATCGTTTGCATTTATGTTAGGCTGGTCTGCCCGATTATGTCAAGTCAAATAATCGGTGAAACTGAATGTTGGCTTGAGGGGCTTGGTATGGCTTGGTTTTTTTAGGGAAAAGGCATCCCGGGCAAAATGCATTTTGGGCTGCACCGGTATTTTGGCATGGCAAAAGATCCTGCCGGTTTGATGCGGCCGGGCAGGGCGCCGCCCAAGAGGCATGCGGGCGTTTGGCGCTTAAGCATAAGCCTGACCCGCAACATGGAGCCGCTGCTGAGCTTCCCGTTTCGCGGCCAGGCTCATGGGGCGGCTATCCCAGAATATGGGATAAAAACCTCCGGCTGCGTTCGTGCTCCGGGTTGGTGAATATTTTGCTGGGCGGACCTTCCTCTATCCAGTCGCCATCATCCATAATCAGAACCCGGTCCGCCACATCCCGGGCAAAGTGCATCTCATGGGTGACCGCGATGATGGTCATGCCCTCCTTGGCCAGGCGCTCCATTACCTCGACAACCTCTCCCACCAGCTCGGGGTCCAGGGCTGAGGTGGGCTCGTCGAACAGCATGGTCTTGGGTTTCATGGCCAGGCTGCGGGCAATAGCCACCCGCTGCTGCTGCCCGCCGGACAGGCGGGAGGGGTATTCATCGCGTTTGTCGGTCAAGCCAACCCAGTCCAAAAGCTCCTCGGCATATTTAACAGCCTCGCTTTTGTGGGTTCTCAATACGGTCACAGGGCCCTCGATTATGTTTTCAATGGCGGTCATGTGGGGGAAGAGGTTGAAGGACTGGAAGCACATGCCGGTTTTTTTGCGCAGCTCCAGTATATGGGCGTCCCTTTCCTTGTTGGAGATACCGGCTTCTATCTCGGTCCCGTCCACTTCAACCGTACCGGCGGTGGGCTCTTCCAGAAAGTTTATGCACCTTAACAAGGTGCTTTTCCCCGAGCCGGAGGCCCCCAGAATAACCACGGTTTCGCCCTTTTTGACTTCAAGGTTTATGCCTCTTAGAACATGATGCCGGTTGCTGAAGACCTTGTGTATATTGCGGAGCTTCACCATGTGCCGCTGTTCAGCCATCAGAATGTCCTCCTGTCGCCCCGGGCCATGTGCTTTTCGATCCGCTCTTGAACGTATTGCATAATTATGCACATCATCCAGTAGATCAGGGCCACCATTATCAACATTTCAAGGGATTGAAAATGTCTCCTTCCGATCTTGATGGCCCGGTAGCTGAGCTCCCAGACCCCCATGAGGGAGACCAGGGACGAGTCTTTGATCATTGCAATGAACTCATTGGAGACCGGCGGGATGATGACCCGCAAGGCCTGGGGGAAGATCACCCGTTTCATGGTTTGCCCATTGGTCATGCCCAAGGCCTTGGCCGCTTCGGTCTGGCCTATTTTGATCGACTGGATGCCAGCCCGCACGGTTTCGGTCATATAGGCCCCGTAGCACACCCCCAAAGCCAGTATGCCTGCGGGCACCGCCGGAAGGGTGAACCATGCCTGGATGCCCACCAGGCCCAGTTGCTCCAGGGAGCCGCCGATCTGGGGCAGGGCCAGATACCACATGTAGACCTGGACCAAAAGGGGTGTTCCACGCACCAAGGAAACATAAGAGGTGGCGATGCTGTTCAGCACCGGGTTTCTGGACAGTCTGCCCAGGGCGCCCAGAACCGACAGCACACAAGCAAGGGATATGGCAAGGGTTGAAACCAAAAAGGTATAGCCTATGCCGGCCATGATGAAGGGCAGCCAGTTAAGCATGAAGCTGAAATCGAGCCCCAAGGCTATCAGGGTCCCAAACAGGAGGATTACCAAAACCACGAAAGATATGATTATGTTGCGATTGTATTTGCTCTTTTGTTCGTCAATCTGCGCAAGGACTTTTTCGGCCTCCAGCGGAATGGTTGATCGCGGACCTTGGCTTATATCGGCATTCATAAAAAACTCCCAGTGCGGTAAGTTTTATAAACAGTTATAAGGTGTCTTTTAACTTGCTTTAACGTCTTGTTCTATCATAGAGAGTATTAATCGTTTGATTAAATATCCGCCCGTGAATCAGGCATGATCTGCATAGGCATAATGATTTGTATCAATTGAGCGGCAAATTTTATGCATGAATCCATTATGGAATTGCATATTCCGCAGATTTGCTGCGGTCAGTCATAATTACTTGTCCTTTTGATTTCTCGAATTTTGTTGCGGGATAGCGCACTAATCATAATGACAAAAAAATATTCTTTAAAACAATAATTTGTAAAACGGTATGCATTTAAGGTTGCCTTTTTATGTTCATTTTGAGCTTTATTGGATATTTAAAAAACATCCTCTGCATCGCTTGCCCTGATAACGTGAACACACTAGCGTATGCCGTGGCATGGATGTTTTAATCAGGAGCGGCCCGGATGGGCCGCTCCTGTTGTTGGATTACAACTTGGGAATAAGGTTGGTGTGGAAGAATTTTTCAGACAGCTTCACCAGGGTGCCGTCATCGTACATGGACTTGATGACCTCATTGAGCTTTTTAACCATGCTTTCGCTGTTGGCCCGGCTCTTGTCCAAGGCAAAGCACAGGGGCTCATAATAAGGCGGTTCGCCCAGCATCTTTATGGGGCAGCCTTTGCCGCATCCGTTGCGGATGGCTTCGGCCACGGTCTGCTTGGAGGTAAAGATGGCGTCAAGCCGCAGGCCGTCGCCCAGGGCCAAGTCCTCGATATGGTTGGCATCGGTGGGATAGGTCTTCAGTTCACCGGGCTCCCACTTCTGGTACACGATCTTGACGTCTTCAATGGCCAGGTTTTTCTGCAGATATCTTTCGTTGGTGGTTTCGCCGGCTACGCCAATGCGTTTACCAGCCAAGTCGGCCAGGCTTTTGATAGTGGTGTTTTTTACGTGAACCGCGAACTGGGCAGGAGAACTGTAGTATGGCATGGTGAAGAAAAGGGCCTTTTTCCTCTCCGCTGTGGGAGTCATGGAGCCGACGGAAAGGTCCCATCGTTTGCCCCACTTGCCGGCGGTAATCAGATCCCAGTCAGGGGTGACGAATTTTACCTTGACGCCAAGGCGCTTGGCGACTTCTTTGGCCACACTGATGTCAAAGCCTTCCAACTCGCCTTTGTCGTTTAAGAAGCTTTGGGGCGCATAGTTGGCGTCAGTAGACACGACCAAAAGTTTTTTGGCCATTATCTGATCAAGCACAGAATCAGCAGCTATGCCTGCGCCAGCCAAACCCAGGGTTACACCCAATATCAGTGCTACGACAAAATAAAACTTTTTCAACGTAATCCTCCTGCTAAGTTCTATAGATAAGCCAACTTTTGATTGTAAAACAACTATGAAGCCCGCTAAGGCTTAATAAAATTTATTTTCATCGTGGGCATGCCAGGGAGATGATGTGATTTAATATATGGATTATCGGTTATTTCCCCCTGCACTGTCTGACTTAGTTATACTTAACAATTATAGATATGTTGGATAAAATAACATATTAACAAAATAAATTTATGTTAAGTAAAATGTTAAACGTCTTATCTATAATATGATATCAAGTTTTTATTATTTTCAAAAATAGATTCAACAAGCAAACTTGAAAAATACAACAAACATAATAAAAAAACTTCATTAGTCCATAGAGGGAAACAATGAATAGATGATCTTGAAATAATCCATCATTCAAAACCCACTTTGATAATAGCCGGATTTTAATGCATAATGCAATAGTTAATCTGTTGTGTGGAAGCTGCTTTTAGCTCAAACCCGCCGGGCCAAGGCTCGCCCAGCCGCATGCCGGCCGCAACCTCCGTAACCCAAAAGAGGCTACCCAATACCCGCCCATGATGATTGGCTCACGGTATGGTATTATTATGTTGCAAATGCGGGGGGTGGATCGGAGGTGATCACGTGGGCTCTAAACCCACGCAGACGGGTGCGACTCCCGTACTCCCCGCCATTTGTTTGTAAGTGTTCTTGATTTTTTAAAAACACTTGATATTAGGCAGTTAGGCTAACCATATCTCCGGTAAAGCCTCACAGAGTGCTATGGAGAAGATGTCTGGTCATCCTCGTTTATTCCCCAGGAAGGCGGCATACTGTCACCGTACGGCTGTACCCGTGGACATCCAAGAAACCTGCTGCAAGGCACAAGAGATTTCTTCACTCATATTATGGGCTGCCAAAAAGCCCCAAGATTGGCCGAGGTTGCCGCGGTTGTGGTAGATCTCTAATTTGAAGCTCATCGCAAAATCCGGGGAAAGCCAGCCCAAGCCGGCGCTGTTCAAGTATGCGAAGAATCCTCGTGGCCTTATGGCTCCCGGGTCCCGGATGGCTACGGGCGCCTGGGTCATGTCGAGGCATACCCGACCAATATCTCCGCCAATACGGATCTGCTCATGGGTGCGGATGCGCCCTGAAGGACAGGATAAATCCACGGTTCGTTTAAGGACTGCCATCTAAAAAAGCCAAGGCTGCCCATCATGCTGTCAGAATACACATTGCAAACTTTGGCTGTTCAGGTTATTCGTTTTTTACCTAAAAACCCAAAATAAAAAAGGCTTGTGCCCAAGCTGGCGGATAGTTCCAATATGCGGCAAATTGTATAAATTGAAGCAAAGTAAAAAATATCTTTGCCGTTTATACTTCCCCATGTACTCAATACCAAGGCCACCAACACAGCTGACCCGGTAATCATCAGGTTGATATAGGTTTTTTTGGCTGCAATAAACATCCAAGGAAAATAGTTAGCCATCTGGGCCGCCACTCCAGGAGCCACCCAGAACATCATATTCAATCCATCGCTGTAATGGTTGAAAAAATTAAGGCCTAGGGGGACCAGAGCAAACAGCGAAATCCAGCCCATAACTGCAAGTCCAGTCATCACCATCGATATTTTACATAGTTTTTTAAATAGTATGGCAGGATCTTTGTTCCCTCCATATTCACGGAGCAGACTTGGTCCAATATAAGCCTGGACTATATTCAGGGCCAGGAATCCTCCCAATGCGATAGTCATACCAAATGAATATTGTCCAAAAGGGGCCATGCCAAGGGAAGAGAGTACGAACCAGCGCTCGGCATTAAAACTGGTCAGAACCAGAAAACTGCTCAGCATCTGGGGCACGCCGACTTGCAGAACGGCTTTCAAGCGGTTCAACGATGAAAAAGCCAATGAGGACCATTTCAGCCAAGCTTTGCGGCTGACCCAAAAAAGTAAAAGAAAAACAGTGAATTCTACAAAGAATAGGCCTTTCAGGCCATAAAACCTGATAGCAAAATATCCCATGGTGATATTCAATATGGCCTTAATAGCGACCATCAAAGAAAAAGGGATATTGTGGGAAAAAATCCTCAACTCTACTGTACTGAATATGAAAAGGCAGTGGGTTACGCCCGCAGCCCCTCCCCAAAGTATGGATGGCAGCAGTTGGGGTTGTTCCCGGAAGAGTAACCAGGCCGTGGGGATATAAAGGGCGAACAGGAGCAAACTGGAGATGATGGTTGCTCCCGTGCAGAGATTGCAAAGGCTTTTGGCTTCTTCTTCTTGACCGCTTCCCAGCAAAACAGATGCTTGGCGCAGCATGCCATCTTTGACGCCTAGATGAAATACTACGGCGCCGTAGTTGTAAATCAGAACGAAAATAGCATAATTACCATTTCCCACCGGACCTAATTCATTGGCAAACAGCAGTTGTTTTAACCACCCAAAACCGGCAGCCAAAATCATCAGCGCCAAATATACTATTGGAGTAGAGGATAATTTGATCCTGTGGCCGCTGGATAGGCTGGATGGTGAATGCTTAATTGACATGTTTTTTGTAAGATTCGATTTGCAAACGGGATATACCTTGCCGTTTAGGGTGTGTTATTCCTCCCAGATACCGGTAACCGACTTTAACATATATAAAAAACAAAATTCGCATAAAATTCGGTCCGCTGCAATCTTTATCGATTTAGCTGCCCTGATCAGCCGTTTTGGGCCAAAATCCAATCAGTGATTGCTTTTAGTCTGCCGGAAGAGATTATCATCAAATGCAAGACTGTCAATTTGTGTGTGTAACTGAAAAATAGGGATGTTTCTGTTTTAGACTGGCAGCCATAATCCGGGAATCTGGAAAGACGGTATGTTCATTGGCCGGTCCAGTCCTAACTTGTTGGTTAAAAGCAATATTATATCCGGATTTGTAAAACCGGGATTTTGCCGGACCCTGCCGCCGCGAACTACCCAGACCGGCCAGACTACCGGCGGTTGGATTCATTAATGACAGGTTAAGTCCGCCATCCGGAAACCAAGCATCTTGCTCTTGCTCCGCATATCTTGATGTATTTGTCAAAAATGAGTTTCAGATTTTTACAATAATCGAGGACCAAGTCCAACTGGGTTCCCACTGCTCGGTATACTCGGTTTCAACCATAATCATGCCCGGGTCACCGTGGGAAAGAACACGGTTGTGGGCGCAAACAGCATTATCAAGCGCAGCCTTCCGCCGGATGTGGTGGCGGATTGCACCCGGGCTGTTTAGCTTTCGCCGGGTCGGAAAGCCGGGTGTGTCAGTTTTGTAAAATTCTGCGGGCGGCTTTTCACATCCCAAGGCGTTTGGGGCTCAAGGCACGTGCCAGGCGATCGGGAATAGCCTGGCCGTTCAAAAGCTTTTCCATCAGCATTCCGGTCACCGGGGCCAGTGATAGTCCTTTTTGATCATGTCCTCCGGCCAGCAGCAGATTATCAAAGCGGGATGAGCGCCCGATGACGGGCAGCCCATCCGGCAGACAGGGCCGCAGGCCGCGCCACACCTTATGAACAGTGGCCCCGGCCAAGCCGGGCAGATAGCGCTGGGTGGAGCGCCATATGCCCCTTATGCGGCGTGGGTTGAAATCCATATTCCGGCCACCCAGGCGCAGAAGTCCGGTTATGCGCAGGCCCTGAGCAAAGGGCGTCACCGCGCCGTGGCTGTCCAGCAAAAAGCAATTGCGCGGCATCTCGGGCAAGGGATCAAAGGTGAGGCTGATGCCCAAGCCGCCCTCCACGGGCAGCCGCTTGCCCAGCCTACGGCTCAAGGGAGCCAGCCAGGCTCCGGCAGCCAGGACAACCTGGTCCACCGGCACCCGCCCGGCCGTAGTGAGTAAAGCCGCGATCCTGCGCCCACTAAGCTCGAAATCATACACTTCGGTTTGACCGGCGATTTCTCCACCGGCATCATAAAGCCCCTTGGCCAGCGAGGCCAAAAAGCGCTCCGGCCTCAGCATGGCGTCGCTTTTGTACCAGATCGCCCCGGCCAAATCCGGAGCCAGTGAAGGTTCCAATTCAAGCAGCTCCGGGGCCGACAAGCCCTCGGTCTGGATGCCCGTCAGGTTTGAGCGGCTCAGGGCGGCATGGGCCGAGTCCAGCTTTTTGGGGTTTGCGTACACATACAACAAACCGTTTTGGCGGTACTCATAATCCAAGGGCAACTCCGCAGCCAAGTCCCCATGCAGCCCGCTGCTGATGGCGCTAAGTTCGGTCAGCACGGATACACACTTGCTGTAATGCCGCCGGTTGTTGGAGAGCAGAAAGGACAGCAGCCAGGCGGGCAGGGCAGGTTCAAAACGCGGCTTAATGGCAAAAAAGCCCTCGGGATTGAGTAGCTCCCCCAAAGCCTCGCCAATGACTCCAGGGGCGCACAAAGGTTCATAGAAGCTGGGCACCACCAGTCCCGCGTTTCCGCTGGAGGCCCCGTCGCCGATACTGCCCCGCTCCAGCACCAGCACCGATGCTCCGGCTTTGGCCGCATAATATGCCGTGGCCAGGCCGATGACCCCCGCCCCGACGATAGTCACCTGGGCCGGTTTTTGGGTTTTGGTTGGCGTCATGAAAGCCCCAATGCCTGATTATTCGCCTGGCTGCCGGGCTACCTTTAATTCCTCGCGGGCAAAGCGGATGCTTTCCACCATGGCCGCGTATTCCAGCCGCCGGGCCTCATCCCGGTCCTGGGTGCGGGCGTCGAACTCCACCTCCAGATTCAGCCGGTGCATATGGGGATTGGCGCATATGAGCCGGTAAGCCTCACGCATTGGCACATCCCCGCTCCCGCAGGCCACGCCGGTAATGCGGCAGCCATAGGGCTCAAACTCGATACGGTGGTCGGAAAAATGGTTGGTGTAGGCCAGCGGGGCCAGTTTTTGCACCGCGTGCAGCGGGTTTTCGCCCACCATCAAGGAGTTGTTGGTGTCCACGCAGCCGCCCACATAAGGGTGGTTCACCCGGTTTATGGCCCAAACCACCTCATCGGCAAAGGCCTCGGTGTGATTCTCCAGACAAAGCCGGACTTCGGCCTCCCGGGCCAGGGGGGCCGCCTTACCCGCCAGGCTCACCACCTGGTCAAGCTGGGCCAGCACCTGGGGGTGAAAGGCCGAGCCGCACACCGGGCTGGGCCGGTGGATATCCATGCTTATTTTGCCGATATCAGAGCCTATCTCATGGGCAATGCGCACCCCTTCTTCCATGGTGTTGGTAAGGCGGGGATCATAGCCCGAAGCATCCAGGGAGAAATTGTATTCCAGATACAGCCCGCGCTCGACAGCTCCGGCCCGCACCTTGGACAGATGGGCCGAATCCGTTGAGCCCAGGTCCACGGCGGTGAGATGGAGCCCATCCAGACCCAGCTTAACCGCCTCGTCCATGAGCCCGAATATATCCCAAACCGGCTCCCAGCTCAGTTCGAACCCGCCCCAGTTTTGGCCCATGCCATGCAGGTGCAGGCTGTAGGTGTGCAGTCCCAGGAGCACGTCTGCCTCCGTTTGCGCCCGGCCGGATTATGCCGAGCGGGCGCTTTTTGATTGGGTCATGGAGCCTTGCACCACGTCCTCGATCTCACCGCTAACCAAACGCAGATGCTCCGACATGCGGGCCACAGCGGCCTGGGCGTCCCCGGCCAGCAGGGATTCATGCACCTGGCGGGCGGTGTTCAGGCAAGCCTCCACCCGGATTTCCTCCGCCCCCAAAAAATCCTGGCGGTCTTCCACCATGCGGGAAGCCAACAAGGCCATCATCTCTTTGAGGATTTCATTGTTGGAAGCCTCGGCCAGGCTGGTGTGAAAGTCCAGGTCGGCCTGATAAAAGGCTTTGCGGTCAAGCCGGGTTTTCTCCATGCGGCCAACCGCTTTTCCCACCCTGGCAAGCTGTCTGGGCAGGGCCCGGGTGGCGGCCAGGGCTACCGCTTTGCACTCCAGAAGATTACGCATGTCGATTAGGTCCAGGGAATCACCTGCGGCCAGGGCACGGTCCAGCCTTTCAACCGCATCGTCCCCGCTGGGAAGCTGTTCTTTCAAATATGCGCCCTTGCCCTGGAATACTTCCAGGTAGCCCATAAGGGTGAGGGCCCGGGACGCCTCCCGCACGCTGGCCCGGCAGACCCCGAACATCTCCGACATTTCGCGTTCCGAGGGCAGCTTGTCCCCCGGCCTCAGATCGCCTTTTTTTACGCTTTCCTGGATTTGCTGCACTATGACCTCCGAAGAGGTGGTGCGGTTGATTTTCTTAAATTTCATATATAGTTACTCGCTTGTTTCAGAGCTTGAACATTGGTTGCCGCCTCTTTGCTTACTGCATAGTTCTTTTGGGCTTGACTGTCAAGATTTTATTTGATAACTCACATAGAAAGTGAGCAACTTATCAACTGGTCCGACAAGTGAAGAGGTAAAGAGCCATGAAAAAGATAATGGTTCCGGAAAAAAAAGATTACTCCGCCGATGCGGTGGTGATCGGCGGGGGCATGGTGGGGGTGGCCACTGCCTATTATCTGAGCAAGGCCGGCATGGACACCATCTGCCTGGAGATGCGGGACGGCCTGGCCACTCTGACCAGTTCGGCCTCCATAGAGGCCTTCCGGCTGCAATTCACCGAACCGGCCATGTTCGAACTTTGCTCACAGAGCCTTGGGGTGCTGCTCAATTTTCAGGAGTCTTTGGGCCTTGATGAAATAGACCTTTCGGTGCATCAGCAGGGCTATCTTTTTATGACGGACGATGAAGCCAAACTGCCAGCTTTGGATTCCGCCATGCAGCAATATGCAAAGCTGGGGGTGGATGGGGTGGAGCGCCTGAACCAAGCAGAGATACAAGCGCGGTTTCCCTATGTGAGCCCCCAGGTGAAAGGGGCCACCTTCCGCAAGCAAGACGGCTGGCTTTCCTTTCATGAGGCGGTGATGGGGTTTGTAAAGGCGGGCAGGGCCCGCTATTTTGTGCAGACCAGGGTGCAGGATCTCATCATTGAAGGCGGCGCAATAAAGGGCGTGGTCACCGACCGGGGCACTATTAACTGCGGGCTGGTGGTGAATGCCGCTGGTCCCTTTGCGGGCAAAATAGGCCGGATGGCCGGGCTGGATCTGCCTTTGGAGCCGGTGCGCCGACAGAAGGCCTTCATCAAAACCGGCCAGGTGCCCAAGGATGCGCCCTTTGTGGTGGACATAGATCAGAACTGCTACTGGAGGCCGGAAGCCGGGGGAGCGCTGTTAGGCTGCGTTGATGAGGATGAGCCGGTCACCGAACCCATGGAGAACCCACACGGCGATTGGGATTTCGCCGCGATTGTATTGGATTTGGTTTCCCGCCTCACCCCGTTCTGGCTGGATGTGGCCGAAGGCCTTAAGAAAAGCGATGTAAACATATCGGCCGGGCAATACGTATACACCCCGGACGACCAGCCCCTTATCGGTCCGGTGGATGAGGTCGGCGGCCTGTATCTCAATTGCGGCTATTGGGCGGGCATGATGCTTTCCGCAGGGTCCGGCATGCGCATAGCCGATCTGGCCACCGGCAAAATGCTGAACCGCGACAATCCCCTGCGGCCCACCAGGTTTGCCGAAGGCGTGGCCACCACCGGGGGGTCCTTCCTGCGCTGAGGCGCTGTTTATCGGCGATATCAAAAGGCAAAGGAAAATAAAAAAGATGCTGAGCGCGCTTCATGAAAACTGCTCGGGATGCCGCATCTGCCTGCTTGCCTGCGCGGTGCAGAACATGCATGAGGAAAACCCCAAAAAGGCCGCATTGGCCATAAAGGGCAATTTCCCTTCTCCAGGCGGATATCAGGTGCTGCTATGCAATCAATGCGGAGCCTGCGCCGAGGTTTGCCCCATGGAGGCCATAAAGGAGTCCGGCGGCGTATATCTGATCGACCGGGATGAGTGCTCGGGCTGCGGGTTGTGCGTGGAGCAATGCCCCATGGGGGTTATTTTCCTGCACCCTGAATCAGATATGCCCATCAAATGCACCGGCTGCTGGGCTTGCGTGGAGTTATGCCCCAGAGGGGCCATCGTGTACACAGAGGAGGCGGCCTCATGAAGGGCTATTGCGGACAGATGCTGCGGGTGGACCTGGACGGCATAGCGGCCTATCCCATACCCCTTTCAGAGGAGCTGGCCCAAGACTATATCGGGGGCAGGGGGTTTGTGGCCCGGCTGCTATGGGAGGAGCTTCCCCCGGACGTGGACGCCCTCAGCCCGCAAAACCTCATGATCATAGCCACCGGCCCCTTGTCCGGACATCTGTTGCCCGCCAGCGGCAAGACCCATTTCGGATGCAAGTCTCCCGCCACCGGTGGGTATGCCGATTCCAATATGGGCGGCCATTTCGGCCCCCAGCTTAAGTATGCGGGCTATGACGCCATGATGATCAGCGGCAGGGCCGACCAGCCCAGCATCCTGGTGATTGACGGCCCCACCGTGGAACTTCAGCCTGCCGGGGATCATTGGGGCAGTGGGGCCTTGAGCTGCGAAAAGGCCCTGAAAGATGAACTGGGCGAGGACTTCGAGATCATCACCATAGGCCCGGCGGGCGAAAACCTGGTGCGTTTCGCCTGCATATCCCACGACTTCGGCCGCCAAGCCGGACGGACCGGGGTGGGGGCGGTGATGGGCTCCAAAAACCTGAAAGCCATTGCGGTCCGGGGGGATAAGTCCCTGCCGGTGCATGACCTGCCAGGCCTTTTTGCGGCCAGCAAAAAAATGTACCAGCACATAAAGGAAAAGCCGGGCTTTTTGGGCTGGACCCCGGAGGGCACCGCCGGCATTACCGATTTTTGCAACCGGGTGGGCGCGTTTCCCACCCGCAATTTCAGCACCTCATATGCCGGGCATTACAAGGACATCAACGGCGCGGCGGTGGTTGAAAAGGTGCGCCTGCATGACAAGGGCTGCTGCTGCTGCCCCACGCCCTGCGGCAAGTACGGCCATGCCCGAACCAACTTGGGTTCGGCCCATGTGGAAGGCCCGGAGTATGAGACCATAGCCCTGTTCGGCGGAGTCTGCGTGCTAGAGAACATAGAGGAAGTGGCCTATGCAAATTACCTGTGCGATGAACTGGGGCTGGACACCATCAGCGCCGCGGTGGTGGCGGCCTGGGCCATTGAATGCTTTGAAAAGGGATTGCTTACAAAAGAGCAGCTGGGCCGCCGGGTTTCTTTCGGCGATCTGGAGTCGATAAAGGATTTATTGGAGCTTATGGCCCATCGCCAGGGGCTGGGCGACAGGCTGGCCGAAGGGGTTAAGTCCGCCAGCCGGTGGCTGGGGCAGGGCTCGGAGGACTTCGCCATACACGTCAAGGGCCTTGAATGGACCGGCTACGAATCCCGCAACGCCCCCGGTATGATGCTTTCATACATGACCGCCGACATAGGAGCCCACCATAACCGCTCCTGGGCCCTGGGCAATGACGTGGCCGGGGCCACGGTGGACGTGCATTCCCTGATATCCGGCGGCGGCGAGGCCAAGGCCCTGGGCAAATCGCCGGTGGGCGGCCAGTCGGAGGCGGTGATCAATCTGCAGCACCTGCGCCCGGCCTTTGACCTCTTGGGAGTGTGCCGTTTGCAGTTCATGGAACTGGGCATAGAGGTGGAGCACTATGAAGAGCTGTTCGAGCTGGTCACCGGGCGCAAGCTGAGCTGGCAAGAGCTGCTGCAGGCCAGCCAGAGAGTATGGCATCTGACCCGGGCCATATCCTTGCGCGAGCTGGGCGGCATAGAACGGGAGTGGGATTATCCTCCGGCCCGTTTCATGACCGAGCCCGTGCCCAGCGGCCCCAACCAGGGGCACCTGATCACCAAAGCTGAAGTGGATCAGCTATTGGATGAATATTACGCCGCCCGGGGCTGGGACCAGCGGGGCAGGCCCACCAGGGAGACCCTGGAAGCCCACGGCCTGGCCGATGTGGCCGAGGAACTGGGCGGCCTGATCTCGTGAACGTGGTCTTTGAGCTGACCCCGGCCCTGGTTTCCATATATCCCCGGCTCGGGACACGGGTGCGGGTGGAGCTGGGAGATGAGCCGCTGGCCCTGGCCCGGGCTTTGGAGCGGGTGGGAATCCAGCCCATGCTGGTGCTCAAGGGAATTATGGACGGCAAAGCCGTGGAACTGGACGGGCTGATTGAGGGGGACTGTGAGATAAAGTTGATCTCGCCCTTAAGCGGGGGGTAGGGGAGATCAGAATATATACCAGAATAGGTTCATACCTAGAAAGGCAAAGAGAAACAACTGTTTGTTGTTACTCGATATATGATTTCTGTTCGGCTCTTGGGACGTGCCTGCTTACTTCCGTTACTTCGTATTTATCATTAATAAACACCCCGGCTTCTTCATTGTACTTCTGATGGATTGTGATAGTGGCTTCCAAGATATCACCGGGAGCAATTGTTATTCGGTGTGCATAGAATTCATCAAAAAAGTTATGATCAAGTACCGGTGCAGATATTCGATTGTTTCTCCACACAAACTCCCATTTTCGTTTCGTATTTCGTTCAAGTATTGCCTTTAATATTAGCAAATTAACCTTTTCAGAGACTGATCTGGTTTTTCTATACTCCTCATAAATCAACACTTCTTCACTTATCAACTTTGATGGTAATTTTATAGAAGGGTCTTCGGTGTCAAAATCGTTGGATATACCAATAGAGGTTATTTTTTCATCTTTTTTAATTTCAATGAGCATCTTGTTAATACTATTGTTAATATCTTTACTGCTTTCGACTTTTTTTATTTCATCATATATATATCTTGGTACTATAATTTTTTGATCCGCAGTTTCATAGATCACACTATCATCATTAATAATGATCTTAGGTTGGTCAATATTTGTAATTGTATTATGGAAAATAAAATTAGCCACAATTGCTAGTATTATGGCTTTGAGATTTTCGGCGCTAAATAAATTTCTCAGGGAATTATAAAGTGGTTTTATCTTTACCTTGAAACTACCTGGTGCGATGGCTTCAACTACAATTTCAATTCCATAACCAGGATTAATTATTGCGTTTGCAGCCTTGGCAGCATCTGAGATATTGATTAAAGTAGATGCAAGAGTGTAGGCATTTATTCTTGTAGTTTCACTTCCGAAATGGATTACGAATTCATCTTCAAATTTGGTGATGTCAGTAATGGTCATTCATTCCCCCCTGAAGAATTTGCTTTAACTAAACCGATATTTATTGTTTTGTCAAGAAGTACCCTCACATTGGAGCTGCAGGGGAAATGGTAGTAATTAATTCAGCGGCAGTCTTCTCAGCACCCCAGGTTCATAGGGATCATGGAAGTGATTCATGGGGCCGTCATCCAAAAAGCGCTGGTGGCAGCGTTTCAAGCTTTCCGGGTTCAGGGTGACGCCCAGGCCGGGGCCTTCTGGCACCGGTATCACGTCGTTTTTTTGCCTGAAGGGCCCGTCCTCGATGACATCGTCTGTCTGCCAGCGGAAGAGCGACTGGCTGGGCTCCCTGATCCAGGCCGTGGCCGCGGATACATGCAGATAGGTCGCGGTGCAGACCCCGGCGTCGCCTGAATAGCACCAGAAATCTATGCCCATGGCCTCGCAGGCCGCGATAAAGCGGATGGCCCGGTTGATGCCCCCCAGCACCGGGAAGTTGGTTACAAAGGCCTCCGGAGTGCCGCCCAGGGCCACGGCCCGGCTCAGGTCCGGCACGTGGCTGGAAAAGTGTATGGCCGAATGCTGCCTGAGTTTGGCCATCTCCTCAAAGGTGGCCACCGGGTCTTCGTAATTGCGCACGTTATAGGGCTCCAGGTCCCGCAGTATGCGCCGGGCCGTGGGCAGGGACCAGCCCATGTTGGCGTCCAGCCGGATCATGGCTTCATCGCCCATGCGCTCCCTTATGGCGGCCACGGTTTCCACCTCGAGCCGGGGATCGCCGGTGCAGAGCTTGCCCTCGAACATGGTGGCCCCGTGGGCCTCGTGCATGGACTGGCAATAATCCGCTATGGCCTCGGGGGTCATCTCGCCGCCCCGCCCGTCCTGCTCGATGCGGAAGGCGAAATACTCGGTAAAGGGTATTTCCTTGCGCACCGCGCCGCCCAAAAGCATGTAAAGCGGCTGGTTCCAGGCCTTGCCCCTGATATCCCAAAGAGCCATCTCTATGCCGCCGAAGGACTTCACCACGGCCGCGTCATCGGTGTTCTGGATGGCTTTCCACTCGGGCACCGTGACCACCTCGCAGCCCACCAGGTCAAAGGGGTTCTTGCCTATGAGCAGCGGGGCCAGGTTGTGGTTGATCATCTCGCTGCAATCCCAGGAAGGGGACTCGCCCAGGCCGGTGATGCCTTCATCGGTATGCACCTGGATGATGGTCTTGGAGGTGCCGGGATAGGTGCCCACCGACCACCAGTAAGGAATGTCCATGGGTATGTTCACCGGCACGGCCTCTATTGCGGTGATCTTCATGCTTTTCAGCTCCATTTCAAGGGAGGCAGATCGCCCCAGCCCTTTTGCATCTCATCCAATTCTTTGATCACGTCATCCGGAAGCGGGGCGGGAACATGCTCCAGGTCGGCCAGGGTTTTTTCCCGCAGCCGGTCATCAAAGGTTTTGCCGCCCGCCGATTTCCAGGACTCCATCATGGTGCGGTCAAACAGCTCGGGATAGTGCACCTGCCGGAAATTCTGCATGGTGTGGGGCTCCAGCAGATAGTTGCCGCCCGGGCCTATCTTCTCGATCAGGTCCACGCACAAGGTGTCGTCACTGACTTCAATGCCCCTCATGAATTGCTTGACCATGCCCAGAATTTCGTTGACCAGCACCATGAAGGCGGGTGAGACCACGGAGCCGTGATCCATCCAGGATGAGCAGTCATGCACCAGGCCCGCGCCTATGGCCGCCGAAGCCAGGCATTGGAAGGTGGCCTCCACCCCGGCCTGCACGTCATTGAACTTGGCGTCCGTGGCTCCGGCGGTGCCGAAAAAGGGCAGGCCATAATACTGGGCCATTTGGGCCAGGGCGCCGCACATCATGGAAAGCTCCACAGCGCCGTAAGAGAATATGGTGGTCTTCATGTCCATTACGGTGGCAAAAGCGCCGTATACAAAGGCCGCGCCGGGATTGGCCGCCTGCACCAGCACCAGGCCGGACAAGGATTCGGCGCTGGACTGCACCAGGGTGCCCGCGAAACTGGCCGGGGCGGTGGCGCACATTTGGGGCGCGGGGAAGTTGATCAGGGGCACCCCGTTCTCCGCGCTGAATATGATCTTGTCCACCGCCGGGTCATAATAGACCAGCGGTGAAATGGGTTCGGAATACTGCACGATGGTGGGGGCCTTGTCGAAGTTTTCCTTGCCGCCGCAGATGGCCAGGGCCATTTCATAGATGGCCTTTTCGCTGGGGCCGTCGTTGCAGCAGAAGACAAAAGGCTTTTCGCAGTAGGTCATGGTCTGGCGGGCTATGACCTTGTCGGCTATCTCGGCGGGCTGGTCCGCGGCCATGCCGATGGTCATCACCCAGTCGAAGTTGGGCAGCTTGTCGGCCAGGCTGGCGGTTAGGCGGCAATGCTCCGAGGTGAAGCGGGTGCGTCCGTTGTCCGCCGGGTTCAGGTAGTCTATGCAGTCCAGGCTGGGGCCGAAGTAGGAGTTGCGGCCCTCCAGAACCACGGTGCGTTCGCCTTGGCGGTTGCCCAGCACCAGCCGCCCCGGAGCCATGCCGAGAGCGTTTTCCACCACCCATGAGGGCATATGCACCCGGTCGCCAACAACGCGGCAGCCCACGGACTCCATGAGTTCCAGACCCTTTTTGTGAGTCATCTTGACCCCGACCCGCTCCAGCACCTCCAGGCTGGCGGAATGGATGCGCTCCATCTGGTCGTCATTCAGTATGGTGAGCCGGGGCTGGTTGAAAAGCGCGCCTTGGGTGATGCCCATTATAACCTCCTATGGCATTGCTATGATCGGGTCCCGCTTAAGCCCTGCTTGCGCACCTACTTGCCTTGCCGCCGGGCCACGTAGGATTCCAGGTCCCTTTCAACCGAGGGGTCCAAATCCGGTTTAACATAGCCCTCCAGGCGGGCGGACAGGGCAGCGCCCACGCTTTCGCCCAAGGAAAGCCGTCCCTGATTCACCCAGGTGCCGTATGCATCGCGGTACATGAGCTTGGGCATATAAAACTCTGTGCGGCAAAGCTGGAAGGTTTTGGGATGGGTCAGATACTGCCCCCCGTGCCCCACCTGCTTGATGGTTTCAAGGTCCATGGTCTCATCATTCACCGCCATGGGCTTTAAGGCCCGGCGCAGCATGCCGCAAACCTCTTCATCAATCATGAATTTCTCAAAACTCATGGCGATGTAGGTTCCCATTATGCCTGCGCTGTGCAGGATGAAATTGATGCCGTTGCGCATGGCGGTTGACAGGGCCATGGCGGATTCCAGCCCGGCCTGTGCATCGGTGATATGCGCGTCGGTCAGGCTGCCGCCGCTGCGGCTGGGCAGGCCGTAAAACCGGGCAATCTGGGCATTGGCGGAAATTATGCTCCAAAGCTCCGGCGCACCGATGGTGGGCCCGCCGGTGCGCATATGCACCACGCTGGAGGTGGAGCCGTATATAACCGGCGTGCCGGGCCGCACCAGCTGGGCAAGCACCAGGCCGGCCAATATCTCCGCGGTCTGAAGGACCAGCACGCCGGGGAGCTGCACCGGGCCGCTGGCCCCGGCCATGATCATGGCCGCTATCAAGGCGGCCTGGCCGCCCCGGGCCAGTTCGATCAGGGCCCCGGCCATCTCGCTGCTGTACTTAAGGGGGGAAAGGGTGTTGATCAGGCCCACCGTGGCGGGCTTAGCCATCAAGGCATCCCGGCCGCCGAAGATCATTGCCAGCATGTTAAGCATGTCTTTGGTGGCCTCACGATCCACGGTGCAGGCCATCATGGCCTTGTCGCTGAGGGTGAAGTTGCTCAGGAGCATATCCAGGTGCCCGGTTTTGGGCGATATGTCATGGGGCTCCACCATCATGAAGCCGCACATGTCCAGATGCTCGGAGCTTTGGGTCAGCTTGGCGAAATTATGGTAATCCGCCAGGGTGGCCGGGCGCTGGCCCTTTTGGGGATCATCAACAAACGGAGCCCCATAGCCGGGCAGGAGCACGAAATCGTCACCGCCCACCATGCGGTTATGCTCCGGATTGCGGGCCATCAGCTCAAAGGCCGTAGGAGCTGAATCCACCGCCCGCATAACCTGCTCTTCGCTGAAAAATACGGTCTGGCCTTCAATTTTGTGGCCATGGCTTTTGAATATGGATAAGGCCTCTTCTTCATTGAAAACCACGCCGGTGGAACTTAATAGCTCCATGGCCGCCTGATGAATTTTGCTTAAGTCTTCTTGGGAAAAAGTCTGCATGCGGTCGTACATCTGGCCCTCACGCAATCCGGGCTGAGCGCCCTAATTAGAAATGACCCGCTGCCCCATATATGTTTGGAGCAGCGGGATACGTGGAAATATCAGGCCTTGATTCTTTCCATCTTGGGATCGTAGGCCGGCATCTCGATCACCTTGGCGGGCATGCGCTCGTCCAGGATTTCCACCTCTAGCCCGGTGCCCGGCTGGGCCAGCTCAGGTTTGATATAGCCCATGCACAAGGATTTTTGAAGCCGGTGGCCGTATCCACCCGAACTGGTCATGCCCACATATTCACCGTTGTGCCAGATTGCGTTGTAGCCCATGGCGTCTGCGTCCTTGGCTTCGACTTCCATAAGCACCAGCTTAGCCGGTATACCTTCTTCCTTCTGCTTGACGAGGGCCTCTTTTCCGATGAAGTCTTTATCCAGCTTCACAGTCCAGTCCAGGCCCGCTTCCCAGGGCGTGTGATGGATGTTCAGCTCACCCTTCCAGGTGCAGTAGCCCTTTTCAAGCCGCATGGAATCCATGGCCCGGATGCCGAAGTCGCCGATGCCGAATTCCCGGCCCGCCTCCATCAGCTTGTCATAGAGGTAAAGCTGCTGCTCGATGGGGTGGAACATTTCATAACCCAGCTCCCCCACAAAGTTCATGCGGTTTAAGAGCACCGGCACATGGTCCAAAAGCACTTCCTGGCTGGAGGCAAAGGGGAAGGCTTTATTGCCAAGATCGCTTTCGGTGAGTTTTTGCAGGATCTCGCGGCTCTTGGGACCGGCCAGAATCAGGCATCCCCAGCGGGTGGTGTAGTCCTCCAGTTTCACACTGCCGTCATCGGGCAGGTTGAGCAAAAGGTGATGGTGGTCATGGTCCGTGGCCACGGCCGCGCCGATCACCAGGTATTGTTCATCATCCAGCTTGTTGACCGTAAGGTCGCTCAAGAAGGCGCCCTCTTCGGTCAGGGTGGGGAACAGGTTGATGCGGCCCTTTTTCTTGGGCACCAGGTTGCAGGAGAGCCTGTTCAGATAATCCTCGGCCCCGGGGCCGCTGATCAGGAACTTGGCAAAGCCGGACAGGTCCAGCACACCGGCCTTTTCCTGCACCAGCTTGCATTCCGCCGCCACCGGCTCGTGCCAGTTGGTGCGCCGCCAGGAATCCACATCCCGGTCATCCGGGCCGTTGGGGCTGAACCAGTTGGCCCGCTCCCAGCCGAAGGTGTCCCCGAACACCGCGCCCGCAGCTTTCTGGCGTTCATATATGGGGGCGGTCTTCACGGGCCGGGCCGCGTCGCGGTGCTGGTTGAAATAGGGGATGGCATAGAGCCTGGGGTAGGTGTCCGCTATTTTCTGCAGGTTGTATTGCTTGTTTACATAGGACCCGTAGCGCCTGGAGTCAGCCGGCCACAGGTCTATGCTGGGCTGGCCGTTCATGATCCATTCGGCCAGATAGCGGCCGATGCCGCCCGCCTGGGTGATGCCGAATGAATATCCGCAGCACAACCAGAAGTTTTTCAACGGGAAGGCCGGACCCACCAGGGGGTCGCCGTTGGGGGTGTAGGTGATGGGGCCGCAGGTGATGTGTTTAAGACCCGCGTTTTCCATGATGGGGAAGCGCTCTATGCAGGCCTCCACCCATGGGGTGATGCGCTCCAGGTCGGTGGGCAGTTCGTTTTGGTGGTATTCCCAGGGCACTCCCTCAGGATGCCAGGGCACCGCCCGGTCTTCGTACATGCCCAGAATGAAGCTGTCCATTTCCTGGCGGAAATAGATGGAAAGGTCGGGGTCCCGGATCAAGGGGAAATGCTTGCCCGCCGCGTTGGTTTCCTCTGCCGGAGCCAGGGTCTCAAAAAGGATGTGATGGTGCTCGCAGGGGATCGAGGGGATGTCCAGACCCACCATGCGGCCCACCTCGGGGGCCCAAAGGCCGCCCGCGTTTATCACGTGTTCGCAGGTGACGTCACCTTTGTTGGTATGCACCACCCATTCGCCGTTGGGCTTTTGGCTGATGTTTTCCACCATGGTGAAGCGGTTGATCTCCGCCCCGTATTTGCGCGCTCCGATGGCCATGGCCTGGGTCATCTGGTAGGGGTCCACATCGCCGTCGTCGGGATGCCACAGGCCCCCCACCAGTCCGTCCACATTCATGAGGGGGTGAAGCTCTTTCATGCGGTCGGGGCCTATCACCTCCACGTTGAGGCCAAGGCAGCGGTCTTTGGTGGCGTTATAGCGCAGCTCGTCCATGCGCTCCTGGCTGGAGGCGGTGCGGATGGCTCCCGTGGTGTGCCATCCGGTGGGCTGTCCGGTCTCCGCTTCCAGTGCCTGGTAAAGCTCCACCGACCACATCTGAACTTTGCATTCATAGTAGTTGGGATGGTAAAAGGAGCAGTTGCCCGCCGCCATCCAGGTGGAGCCGGAGGTCAGTTCCTCTTTTTCAATCAACATCACATCGGACCAGCCGAACTTGGCCAGGTGATACAGAACTCCGCAGCCGATGGCCCCGCCGCCGATGACTACGACTCTGGCATGGTCTTTCATTGCACGATCTCCTTGCGCTCTGTTTTATGGTCTCGTCCCAGAGATAGGCCCATGGGCCGTCATAAAGGGATGATTGTTAAACGATATTGCAGCTTTCCTCGGGCCGGATCAGAAGCAGGGGCTTTTTGCAGCGCCGCATGACCCGGTCCGTGGTGCTGCCCAAAGCCCAGCGCAGCATGCCGCCCCGGCCATGGGTGGTCATTACCACCAGGCTTGCGTAGCGTTGGGCATGGTCCAGAATTTCTTCGGACGCGTCGCCGTAGCGCACATGTATGGAGCATTTGATGCCTTTCCGGGCCAGGTCATCGGCGATCTTTTCCAAATAGTCCTGGGCCCGCTGGATGGCCTTTTCCTCCAGTTCCTTGATATCCGCTCCGGGGAATGAGTGAACATAAGCCACTCTTAAAAGCATGACCTCGCTGCCATGGGCCTTGGCCAGGTACTCCAGCTGGCACAGGGTTTCCTCGGCCATCTCCGAGCCGTCTAAGGGGAGCAGTATCTTTTCAAACATATGAAGTCTCCCTTCGGGTGTAACCGGTCAGGCCCTCTGGGGTTGGGCGGATCTGCCGGTGAGGAAGCGCCAAAACGGTTTGTCGCTTTTGGCCAGGTAGGTGTCGTAAGCAAGGGCCACTCCGCCGGAATAGTAGATCATCACGATGATCAGGATGATGCCGTAGATGATCAAATGCAGGCCGGCCAGATTGCTGAAGGCGGAGCGGACTTGCTCCATCAGCACTGTAAAGGGAATGGCGATTGCGCCGGGGCCCCACAGGCTGCCGCGCCCCCCGATATAGGCCACGGCCAAAACCTCCACCGTCTTGCTGGTGTGCATGAGGTCGGGGGTAAGGATGCCTATATAATGGGCATAGAAGCCGCCCAGCCATCCCGCCAGGGTGCAGGACATGGTGAAATTGATGATGCGGTAAAAGGTGGGGTTTATGCCCGAGGTGCGGGCCGCTTCCATATTCTGGCCTATGGCTTTAAAAGCCAGCCCCATCTTGGAGCGCACCAAATAGCTGCAGACCAGATAGATCACCAGCATCATGATCAAGATGAGATAGTAGTAGGGGATATTGCTGGTGGTTTCTCCAAAAAGCCTTTCCACCCTGAGCCCCAAGGGGCCGCGGGTGAGGCCGACCCATTTGATGGCAATGCCCATCATGGCCAGGCCCAGGAACCAGGTCATGAGCGCCCCGAAGATGCCCCGCAGCCTTAAGGTCAAAACCCCAAGCAGAAAACCGATCAAGGCCGACATCAAGGCCCCCACGAACATGCCCACCCAAGGGGTGAGTCCCGCCCGGTCGGCCAGTATGGCCGAGGTATAGCCCCCCAGGCCCACAAAGGCGTTAAAGCCGAAGTTGACGATGTTGATATAGCCGGCGGTAAGGTCAAAGGCTATGGCCGAGGCTGCGATGAAGCCGGCCATGGCCAGCCAGCGGATCAAGTATTCCTGATTAAAGGGCGGGACATAAGGCAATACGGCCAGGATAAATAGTCCGATCAGTCCCATGGGGGTCATGCATAATTTATCCAGGATGCCTATCATTCCGCCGCTGTCATGCGTGTCTTGCGTGATGGCTGCCGCTGTCATACCCGCCTCCTATTCGTCCAGGACCGAGCGAACTTCGGAGCCGAAGATGCCCTGGGGTTTGATGAGAAGCACCAGCATGATCAGGGCCGAAGGCACCACAAAGTCCCAGCCCGCGCCGATGTACTGCACGGTGAGCACTTTGAAAAGCGCCACCATGAATCCTCCGATAAGTGCGCCCAGCACATTGCCCAAGCCCACCAGAATCACCACGAACCAAGCCATGTACAATGGCTCCAGTCCCGCGGTGGGATAAGAGGGGTACATGAACAATAGTCCGCCTCCGGCCACCGCCGCCAGCGCGCAGCCAAGCGCCATGGTGAGTATATAAATCTTGGCCTTGTCGATGCCCACCATGGAGGCGCCGTCCGCGTCGTTGGATACCGCACGAATGGCTTTTCCAACCCGGGTGTACTTCATGAATAAACCGAAGCCGATGATCACCGATATGGAGAGGATAAAGGCTATGACCCGGTCTTTGCTTATGAATACATCCAGAATGTTAAAGGGGCGTCCGCCGAAGTATTTGACTATGCCTTTGAACTCGGTGCCGAAGATCAGCTGGTGACCGTTTTGTAAAAGCACCGCCAGGCCCACGGTCAAAAGAAAGCAGTTCATCACCCAATTGGTGCGGTTGCGGTTTCTCAGCGGCCCGAAGACCGCAACCTCGGACACCGCCCCGGCCAAAGCGCCGGCCAAGGCCGCGGCGCCGATGCCGATGAACGGCACTATGAGGGGCAAGAATCCTTCGGAGCCGGGCGGGGCCAGCTTCTGCAGCGGCTGCATTACAAAATAAGCCACCAGACCGCCGATCATGAAATACTCACCGTGTACGAAAGAGGGTATGAGAAGCACACCGAAAACCAGGGCCAGGCCCATGGATACCAGGGCCAGCATGCCGCCGGTGATGATGGTGTTAACCAGTATGTAGGGCCCGGCGTCAATGGTGGCCAAAACAGCCAGCAGGATGGTGGTCAGCACCATAATGCCGGCGGTGGTTTTCAGCCAGTCCACCACGCGGGCGAAGAGCGCGCTCAGCATGTTATTTCTCCTTGCGGCATTTCGCTAAATTCCCAAGAAAACCTTGCGCACATAATCGTTTTCAGCCAGATCCTTGCTGGGGCCTTCCAGGCCGATCTTGCCGTTTTCGATCACATACCCCCGGTCCGTGGCCACTAGGGTCAGATTCACGTTTTGCTCAACCACCAAGATGGTGGCGCCTCCGTCATTGAGTATCTTAAGAGAATCAAAGACCTGCTCGGTGAGCTGAGGGGCCAGACCGAAGCTGGGCTCATCCACCAAGATAAGCTTGGGGTTGGACATGAGCCCCCGGCCG
Organism: Desulfarculaceae bacterium; assembly: GCA_963675675.1. GTDB lineage: Bacteria > Desulfobacterota > Desulfarculia > Desulfarculales > Desulfarculaceae > Dethiosulfatarculus. Next base: position 1,619,075 of record OY776512.1, on the reverse strand, counting down.
ATGGCCAGCATTTTGCGCTCGCCTCCGCTCATGGTGCCGGCCAGCTGGTTTCGCCTCTCTTCCAGGCGGGGGAAAAGCCGGAAAACGAATTCTAGCTGTTTTGCCTCGGCGTCCTTATCATTAAGCCGGTAGGCTCCCATGGACAGGTTTTCAGCCACCGACATATTAGTGAAAAGGTTCATCTCTTCGGAGATGTAGCAAATGCCGCGCTGCACCACTTCGTGGCCCGCCAGCCCGGCGATGTTGTCCCCGGCAAAATTAATCTCGCCGTTCATGGGTTTTAACATGCCGGCTATGGTTTTTAAGGTGGTGCTCTTTCCGGCCCCGTTGGGCCCGATCAGGCATACGAATTCACCCTCTTCAACCGCTAGGGATACATCGCGCAGAATTTGCAGGAACCCGTAGCCGGCGTTGAGGTTGTTCACTTGTAGAAGCACTTGATACCTCCAGGCATACGAGTTAATGGGAAGTGCCCAGATAGGCCTCGGTCACTGCGGGGTCCTGGGCGACTTCCTGGGTGGGGCCTTCGGCGATTTTGGTGCCGAACTGGATGCAGACCAGGTGGTCGCATACATTCATGATCAACTCCATGATGTGCTCCACCATCAAAATGGTGACTCCGCTGTCTTGAATCTTGCGGATGATGGCGATGATGTCAGTAAGCTCACCGGTGGTCAGTCCGGCCGCAAGTTCATCCAAAAAAAGCAGTTTGGGCTGGCTGGCCAGGGCCCTGGCCAAATCCAAACGCTTAAGCTGCATGGTGTTCAGGTTTTCGCTGACAGTCTTTTCGCTGACAGGAAATTCCACAAACTCCAGCATGGACCGGGAATGGCTCACCGGGTCTTTGACGCGACGCCCCTTGTTGCCGAAAATCGCTGCGGTCATCACGTTTTCCAACGCGTTCATCTTGGGGAAGGGACGGGGAATCTGGAAGGTACGGCTAAGGCCCATATGGCACATATGCTCCGGGCTATGACCGGTGGTGTCCTCTCCGAAATATTTCACCTTGCCCGAGGTGGGCGGGTTGAGACCGGCAATGGCGTTTAAGAGCGTGGTCTTTCCGGCTCCGTTGGGGCCGATGAGTCCCGCAATCTCGCCTTCTTCGACATGCATGGAGACTTGATTCACCGCCACCAGGCCGCCAAAGCGTTTAGTTACTTCCTCGGTTTCAAGTGCAACCATATTTTTAACCATCCGAGGCTAAAGGTTCTGGGGTCTACCCCCTTTTTATTGCGTTTCCCTTTGCTATGTACTTACAAAGGGTTGCACCGGGGTTCTATTGCAATCCGGCATCGGAACGCCTCCGAAAAGGGCCGCCCGGTATTTCATGCAGGGACAATAGACCCGGCTCCCGCCTCACTGCGGGAGCCGGGCGCGGTTTTGATCGGTTTACTTTTTGACCTCGAACTTCTTGGTGGCCCAGGCCTGCGGGAAGACTATGGAGCCCTTGCCGCCCTTGTACTGGATTACGGGGAAGAAGTAGTTTGCCGGACCCACGACCGGGTCGGGCATGGTGGCGGCGGTGTACTTGTATTCCTTCATGATGATTGCGCCGTCGGCCTCGGTGTAGCTCAGCTTGCCGGTGTTGACCTCGTCCACCATGGTCTTGTGCACAGCCGCCTTGTCCAGCTTGCCGTCACGCTCCAGGGTGCGCTTGAGAATCTTCAGCATGAAGCCGATGCCGTCGTAGGCCAAGCCGCCGGAGGAGGGACTCACGGTGTAGCCTTTCTGGGCCTTCACGTCTTTGGCCCATTTCTGGGCAGCCTTGGAGGAAAGCTGGGGGATCATGTCCAGAACGTAGTCGGAAGCGTTGCCCATCAGCTTGTACCAGTCGCCGATCCAGCCCACGCCGTCCACGACCATCAGAGAGGTCAGGCCGATCTCGTCAGCCTGCTTCACCAAGGCGGCGGTGTTGGGCGGGGAGGCGCTGGTGCCGGCCAGGATGGCCACGTCGGCGCTCTTGTACTTGGAGAGCATGGCGTAAAAATCGGTCTGGGTGGCGGGGAAGTAGTCCTCGCTGTAGATCTCCCAGCCGGTGGCCTTGAATTTTTCCTTGAGGGCTCCGCCGGCGCTGCGGCCCCAGTCGGTGTCCTCGCCCCAGATGGCGACCTTCTTGGTCTTGGGCTTGAAGATGCCATTTTTCACTGCGTCATTGACACATTGCACATAACCGTTCATCAGGGTGCCGGGCACCGGCCAGCCTTTACCGCCCCAGAAGGAGTACTTGTCCGGATCTTTTTTCCATTTTTCGTTCACCACCTCGGTGGCCCCGAAACCGAACATATGGGGAACTTTATACTGGGCGGCCACGTCCATGACGGCAACGGCCACGCTGGAGTGCCAGTTCAGCACGCCAGCCTGGATGCCGGAGCGCTCGCAAGCCTCGGCATAGGCGTTGGTGGCCTTGGCCGGGTCGGACTGGCTGTCGATCCAGACCGGCTCAATATTGTATTCGCCGATTTTGCCGCCGATCTTTTCCAGGGCCATCTCAACCGAGCCCCTGAACTGTTTGCCGGTGTTGGCCGCAGGGCCGGTGAAGGGGCCCAGAACGCCCAGTTTGAATACCTTGGCCGCCATGACTTGTCCCGCACCCAGCATTAGTGCGGCGATAATAGCAAAGCATACCAACCAACGCAGATTCTTACGCATCTTTCCCTCCTTTGGGATTGTGACTTGTCTGATAGGGTTTACCGATATTTTCCTCGCCGTTTTCTTATCTCCGGGAGTACCAATCCCGGAGGGTTTATTATGTTTGTGTTTTTTAAAAGTGGTACGGCGGGGCGCTGTTAGCGCTCCCGCCGTATTATTAGCCGTTGACCGAGAAGCTGGAGTTGGAGTTGATCTCGCGTTTTCTTGAGTAGAATCCCATGTCGAAGGTGCGGTCCAGATACTTCAGTTTGTACTGGTAAGGCTCTTTGTCGTGGTCGAGCCCCTTTTCGCAGGCGTCGATCAGCTCGGCCATCATCGCACCCACCACCGGGGCGTTTTTATACTGGTTGCCGCTGGTGCCGATAGCCATGTAAAAGCCGCCCAGGTCGGACTTGTCATAGATCGGAATCCAGTCATCGGAGCAGTCATAGAGGTCGGCGATGCCTAGTTGCTTATTGGGGATGCGCAAACTGGGGATGCGCCGGGCCAGGCGGTATACCTGGGCTTTATATTGGGCGTCCGTGATCTGGCGGTTGAAATTGTCCGGGTCCGCGACCCACTCTTGGTGGTCGCAGTCCGGGTCTTCGCTGCCCACCAGGATCATGTTGCCCACTTCGGGGCGGAAGTAGATGGAGTTGTCGCCGTCCGAGGTGTGGTAGCCGTTATTGAGGAAATCAAAACCCTCGGGGCTGGGCACGTGGTGCACTTCGTGCCTGAGGGCCTTGGTGTTGATATTCATGCCTTCCAAGACCCCCTCGGCCATGGCGTTGACCACAAAGGAGTGGGGCCCGGCCGCATTCAGCACCACCGGCGCGTCAATCTGGGTGCCGTCTTCCAGGGTCACGCCCTGCACCTTGCCGCCTGCGCTTCGCACCTCCACCACCTTGGAGTTGAACCTGAATTCGCCGCCTTTGGATTCGCAGGCCACCTGCACATTGTGGGTGGAAAGCTGGGGATCGTTAACATATCCCCCGCCGGGGCAGAATATTACCCCTTCCAGCTTGCCTTTGGGCTCCATGAAGTTTTCGTCATCCTCGGGGCGGGAAGGAGGCCAGAATTCATCATCGCTGTAGATGTGGATATGCTCCTGCATCTGCTCCATGGTCCATTCTTCGTACTCCACGCCCACGGCGTCATAGTGTTTTTGCACCTTGTGCCAGTCGTGGCCCTTGCTTTTGAGCAGGATTGATCCGGTCTTGCGGAACTCCGCCATGCCGGAGGGGTCTTCCACCTGAAGGTACTGGCGCCAGTTGTCCCAGTAATGAAAGCCCTCATAAGCGGTGGCCACTCCGTCCTCGGTGGAGTAGTGGGCCCGCACAATGGCGCAGGAGTTGGAGGTGGAGCCATAGCCCGAGGTGGGCAGAGCATCCAGATTAAGGGTTTTGTAGCCCATTTTGGCCAACTCATAAGCTGTGCACGCACCTATGATGCCGGCGCCGATGATTATTGCGTCATACTGCTTATCTGCCACAGTAAACTCCTTTAGCTATTTCGGGGATAGAGTCAAATAGAATCGGTGATGCATGCACATCATCGCAACATGTCTATCAGCAAAACCATGCTTGCCCCGCTGCCCGTGTCAGAATCGGCATAGGCCTGGAAAGGCTGCTGGGAGCCGCGGCGATAGCCCCCGGCTTTGTCGAAAAGGATTATGGTGTCAGGTGACCGCATACGCTCCTTGCTGGGTCCGCGCCTGGCAAAGCGTAAGTCTGGACTGAGCCTTCCAGGGTTTAACAATTTTGTTGGATTTTAATCCGCATTGTTCACATCAGGAGAGGGTCAGGTTGTGGCTCTGTTGCGAGAGCTGATTTGCCGTCCAGGTTCCGCGAGAAGGTGCTAATTCCTAATTTGCATATGGTGTCTGCAACTGTCAAGTGTTTTGTTTCATTATGACAGTTTTTTATTCATTACGTTATTATAAAATAGGCAAGTAACCGAAAATAAATATAAATAAATATGATTTAATTTTTTTCAAATAAAATTAAATTCAATAAAACCAAGCCGGATTCGAAGCTTGCCGGTTGTGCCGCTTCCCTTTTGAAGCCCATGGGGAAGTGTTGAAAACTAATTTGCAGTAAACACAGTCTATGTTTCATAAGTTACGGGTCCCGTTACAAGGGGAACTTAGGCGGACATTGGATTAACAATGCCTTTAATAAGCATTGAACAGAATGTCATGCTCCCGGTATACGTTTTCCAGGGTTTCCTGATGCTGCCGCAGTTGTTCGCCACCCCGGGCGGCCATCTCCGCAGTTATGCAATTAACCAGACAGGACATGGGGCTGGGGCTGCCCACCAAGGGGAAATGCAGGCAGCGCACCACAATGGTGACCTGAGCGAACTGGTTAAGCGGGCATAGTGAATTGTCTGATATAACAATAAGTTCCAATCTAAGCCTGCGCACAAGGCGGGCCAGGCGGATCAGTTCGTTGGGATAGCGGGTGGCGGCGAAAACCAGCACAAGGCTGCCGCCGGGCGCAATGGTCAGCATGTCTATGGCCGTGGAGTCGCTGCCTTTCAGGATGCTGACGTTTTTTCTGATTTTGGTCAGGGACCATCCCATATAATAGCTGAATGTATAGCTGAGGCGGGAGCCGGCCACATATACTTGCGGCGCCTTGAGCAGCATGTCCACGGTCTGGTTGACCGCCTCCAGGTCCAGTTTCTCATAGAAGTTTTTAAGATTGTCCAATTCTTCGTTTACCACTTTTCCTATGAGCGCGGCCCCGGGGCCGGTCTTGTTCATCAACTCCACCCGGTCCAGCGAGGTGAGTTCAGTGTCAACTATCTCCCTTAAATCCTGTATAAAATCGCTATAGCCCTGATAACCTAACTGTCCCACGAACCGAACCACGGTGGCTTCGCTGACCCCGCATTCCGAGGCGAGCTCACGAGCCCGCAGAAAAACCGCATGATGGGTGTTCTGGGCCACATATTCCGCCAAAACCTGGCTTTTGGGAGTTAGGGCGCTGCGCTCGGATTGCAGGCGCTGCATTAGCGGGTGGCTGGTTTGCGGCGAGAACGCTCCGTTCTTATTGCCGGTATGCTCCATGTCTGCTCTTTCTATGATTTATTTTGTTTCACAACAGGCTTCGAGTATAGACTGTTACAAGGCCCCAAAAGGATATAGCTGCAATATTTGAAAGTTTGGATACCCTAAATTGAAACAACTAAACTCAACAGTTGATTTACGTCAATTGGATCCGAGATAAGCTGAGCATGACTAAATTAATATATTCAATATTGAAAGTTAATGATTCATGAATTTCAGTTTGACATAAACTAATTCAAAAATGCAAGTCATGAAATAACAGCTTGCGCTAAGGTCTGTTGGAATAGGCTGTTAACTGAGAGACTGCCATCACCTGGGTTTGATAAAGGTGTTACATGAAATCCAGCCAACCGGACAATTTCAGGGTTCAATTAAAAGGTTATCTGTTGGTGGTGGGAGCCGCGGCGTGCTGGGGCGCATCGGGCATATGGGTCAAATTTATCGAACTCAGCACCAATCCATCAGCTACGGCCCTGGCCTTTTGGCGGGACCTGGCCACTTTCCTGGTGCTTTTGGGATGTGGGCTTATATCCCGACCTAGCGGACTGAAGATCAAAAGAAGCGCCTTGCCTCATCTAATAGGCATGGGGGCCTGCTTAGGCGCATTTCATATTTTCTATAACCTGGGGGTGATGCTTAACGGCGTGGCAATCACCACAGTGCAGCAGGCCGCAATGCCCGCATTCGTCACCTTGGCAGCCTGCTTTTTATGGAAGGAAAAGCTAAGCCGTCTCAAATTGGTGGCCATGGCCCTGACTTTTTTGGGAACCGTGCTCACCACCGGTTTGGCATCAGGTGCGGTTTTTGGGGAGGTGACCTTTTGGGGAGTGGCCGCGGGCTTTTGCATTCCAATGCTGTATGCCGGCTGGACTATTTGCGGCAAGCAGGTCCAAGGTGAATATCATGCCTTGGTGGTATTGACCTATGCCTTTGGAATCGCCAGCTTAATGCTGCTGCCCCTGCAGCCTTTCGTGCGGCAGCCCAGCCAGGTAGGGTTGGAGGCCGTGGCCTATTTTTCCGGATTTATCTTAATTTCCAGCGTGGGCGGTTTCATGCTGTTTATAACCGGGCTTGGCAAAATTCCGGCCGGTAACGCCAGCATTACCGCCATGAGCGAGATAGTTTTTGTGGTGATTTTTGCCTTTGTGTTGCTGGGAGAAGTGCTTAAGCCCGCAGAAGTGCTGGGGGCGGCTTTGGTGACGGCGGGGGTGTTGCTCATTGTGACCCAAAAAGCCGCACCTGAATAAAAGTGCGGCCAACAGACAGCAACACATGACTGGCGTTTTTTTTTAAATCAATTATATTTAGCAGGGCCCATAAAGGCTGTAATGCGAAAAAAATCAAGCTGATTCAGAAGTAACACAAACAGCATCGTGCAGACTCATTCCATCTTGACAACCAATGGTGACAGGCATGCGGATTGAAGCGGTAGATGCATGCGGGGCTTGCGCAATGCCCTTTTCATATTTTGTTCGCTATTTTAAGGGATTGGAAGATATGGTGGATCGTAAGGCCATATTAATCACGGGGGGCTGGCTCATTTGGGTAAAGAATTACAAGAATGATTCTTGAAAAATTCAGTCCCAAAAAACAAACAGTACTTTCATAAGTTGAATACAAGCAGCATATGATGCCCCAGTGCTTTCCCCTATCCATTTTTTCCTGCATGGATTGTTTCGTTGGTGATGCAAGGGACCCGAAACGCTTTAACCTGGTCTTCCAAGGCGTGAATTGCATAATTCGGGCAGCAACCCTTAAACGCGCACCGACCCGTGAATACAATCCATTTCAAAAAACTAAAACAAATATCACAGGGGCGGAAAACCTAATCCGCGGCGTCGTGCGCAACAAGGTTGAAAAGGCGGTGGCTCCAAGTACCGAAAGGGCTGCCGGTCCGGTGAATTCATACGGCGTCACCAAGCCAAGGTTTTCAATACAGTCCATGCATGCAACTTTGAAAACTCTTTTTGGCGGGCGGGAGCAAGCTGGTGAACTGTTAGCCGGGTTTGATTTCACCAGATGCGCTACCTATGTAGTAGCTGCGCCAGAGGTTCAAAACAGCAAGCGTTATGACATGCTGGAAAGGTTCTAAAATAATCAATGTTCAAGCTGCACAAAAATAAACCTTACAGTAACCTGTTGATAAAACTTGAGCGATTGATGCATAACCATTTTCACCAGCTGCGTCTGCCTGTGCTTTACGCCGCGCATTTCGCAGCCCTGGTGCTTTCCTACTGGCTGGCTTTCCAAATCCGCTTTGACTTTCAGATTCCAGTCAACATGCAGGTGCTCTTTTATAAAAGCGTTCTTCTGCTGTTGGGAGTTCGTTTTGGGGCCTGGATTTTCAGTAAGACCTTTTCAGGTCTTAACCGCTACTTTTCCTTGTTTGACGCCCGCAGGCTGGTGCGCGCCAATATTCTGGGCACCGTGCTTTTTTTGGCTATGCTCTTCGCCATCGGGACCGGGAGCCGGGGAGTGCTGGCAATGGCGGTTCCCCGGGGCATTATTTTGCTGGAGTTCATACTTTGCACCACTATGATCATTGGTTTTCGTTATCTGATTTCGCTTACCAGGGAATGGCTGATACTTTGGCGGGAAAAAAGCAGCGAAACGCCTGTCAAAGTGCTTTTGGTGGGAATTGGGGATGAGGGCGTCCGCTTGCTCAGGGAAATACTGCAGGACCCGCGTTTGGCCATGCGCCCGGTCGGGTTTTTGGATGATGACGAGGTTATCAAACGCTCAACCGTTTTGGGGGTTCCATGCCTGGGGGGCATTGACAAGCTTGAGTCCATATTAAGCCGAAAAGAGGCCGATATGGTGTTTATCAACCCCCAGGGCAAAGAAGATGATCAAATCGAATTGCTAAAGGAAATTTGCGAAGAATACGAGGTTTCCTACCGTCAGCTGCTGTCCCGCCATGAACTCAACACTTATATCCCCCTATTGGACCAATTGGATGAATTGTCGCCGCAAAAGATGATTGGCCGCACGCTTAACACCGGAGAGGATCATCTCAACAGACCGGCCATCGAATACGGGGATCTGACCGTGCTGGTTACCGGTGCGGCCGGTTCCATAGGCAGTGAGCTGTGCCGTCAGATAATTGACCGCCGGCCGGCCAGACTGCTGATGCTGGATCAAAGCGAGAGCGGCCTTTATGTCTTGGATCAGGAAATTAACGGCAACGGCTCGAAATCAGAACGGCACGCAATCATATGCGATGTGACCAATCAAAAGAAAATTGAACAGGTTTTCGAATGTTGGAAGCCAGATGTGGTGTACCATGCGGCTGCCTATAAACATGTACCCTTGATGGAAAATGAGCCGGATGAAGCTGTTGCGGTGAATGTCCTTGGCACCTACAACCTGGCTTTTGCAGCCAAAAGACACGGGGCGGTTAAATTCGTTCTTATCAGCACGGACAAGGCCGTAACCCCTATAGGGATTATGGGCAAGACCAAATTTGCGGCCGAAAAGATTATCGCCAGCATGAACGGAGGCAAATGCAGCTTTATCGGGGTGCGTTTTGGCAATGTGCTCAACAGCAACGGCAGCGTGGTGCCTTTATTCCGCCAGCAAGTTGACAACGGCGGCCCGGTAACTGTTACCCACCCCGAGGTCACCCGTTTTTTCATGACCATTAATGAGGCGGTCTACCTGGTTTTAACTGCCGCAGAGATAAGCCAGCCCGGTGAGTTGATGCTATTGGATATGGGGAAACCGGTGAAGATACTGGATTTGGCCAAGCGGGTGATCCGGTCAAGGGGGTTGGTGCCTGGCAAGGATATTGAAATAAAAATAACAGGAATGCGCCCGGCCGAAAAGCTTCACGAAGAGCTTTACTGGCAGGGAGAAGGGGTCCGCAACACCATTCATCCCAAAATCAGCGCAGTGGACCTTTTTGGTTTGAGCGAGCAGGAGTTGAATAATTCCATAACCCGGTTCAGCGGTGCCGTAAGCGCTTGTGATAAAAACCGGGTAAGGAGTGAGTTGCAAAGGTTTATAAGCTCGCATCAGAAGACGGCCATTTTCAAGCCCAGGGCTAAGTCTTGAACCGTCTTTTTTTTTAGGGCTCAATGTTTTGCCTGAAAATCTATATAAAACTGATATTACACCGCCGGATTTTGGATCATGTGCGGGTTAGGGGTTTCACTTTTGGGGAAAAGGGATTATACCTTGCGGCATAAGTTCTTTGATTGCATCAAGCCCGTATTGGATAGTGAGTAATCAGCCATGAGCCTGAAATACACAGAAACCCAAGCCCAGCGCCTCAGGGCTTTGGAAGCCGACCCGGCGGACCTGGAGGCGGTGTTTAGTGATGAAGCCCAGCGCAATCAGGCTTTTCAGGCTTTGTCCAAAAAACTGGTAGCCCGGGCCCGGGGCCGTCTGCGGAAGTACCGCGATGAACAGCGGCGGCCTGCGGTGAGCCTGTTGGAAAACCGGCTGGCTGAACTTATAGCCGCACAGGGGTTTGTTCAGGTGAATACGCCAATAATAATGGCTAAAACCCTGCTGGCCAAAATGGGCATAGACCATTCCCACCCCTTGAGCGAGCAGATATACTGGCTGGGGGGCTCCAAGTGCCTGCGCCCCATGCTGGCCCCTCATTTGTATTATGTGGTTAAAGACATGCTGCGCATTTGGGATAAACCGGTGGGCCTGTTTGAGGTGGGGCCCTGCTTCCGCAAAGAAAGCAAAGGCGCGGCCCATGCCAGCGAATTCACCATGTTTAACCTGGCGGAGTTTGGCACCCCCATGGATGAACGCATGGAAAGGCTGCGGGGACTGGCGGCGCTTGTGATGGCCGAAACCGGAATCGCGGATTACAAAATCGAGACTAAAAGCTCGGAGGTCTACGGCGATACCATAGACATACTGGCCGGGCCGGATGAGATGGAAGTGGCCTCCTGCGCCATGGGGCCTCATGAACTGGATGGGCGCTGGGGGGTCACAGACACCTGGGTGGGCCTGGGATTCGGCCTGGAGCGTCTGGTCATGGCGGCTGGCGGTTTTTCCAGCCTGAGCCAGGTGGGGCGCAGCCTCACCTATCTAGGCGGCACCCGCCTGAATGTTTAGTATTCCAAGGAGTCGGCCATCAGCAAGCAAGTAAAAAAGCGCTTTTACCGCAAACGGGTCGAGCTTTTTCTGCTGATTGAGCGGATCAAGCTGTGGATCAGCCGTTCGGGCACCTTGCACGGCATCAAATCATTGGAGATACAGGGTGATGTGATGCGCATAACCACCCATTGCAACAAAAGCTTTGTGGTCAACAACTCCCGCAACAGCCGGGCCGCCCGCTACATGCGCCAGAAATGGTATCAAAAAGCCTGCCCTAAATGCGGCATCCCGGACTGGAAACTGGAAAAATTTACCGCCACCCGGTTCAACCGCCATCACGGCTCGGATCTTATGCACACAAAGGACTGAATCCGGGGGGATTCAGCCCTTTGCGCCATTCAGATTCGGGATCTTTGCGGCTATTCGAAATAGCCTTTTTTCACAACCTCAAAATCGCGCACCATGATTTGGCCCTTGGCCGCCACATCCCGGGGCCTGAGACTGCCGGGCTCCAGCACCAGCAGATCCCCGTCGGCGCCTTTTTGGATGACGCCTTTGCTCCCTTGCATGCCATAGGTCCGGGCCGGGTTGCTGGTCAGGGACTCCAGGGCTTTGTCAAGGGGGATGCCTTGCTCTTGCACCATGCGGCGAAGCTCGATCAGCAAGGAACCGGGGTCGGCGATGACCATGCCCACGATATTTTTGTGCTCTTTATCCCATTGGGGTAAAGACCCCCCGGCGTCGGAACTGATGGACACTTGCCCGAACAGCCCCCGTTCCAGGGCCATTTTAGCTAGTTTGGCCGCGGTGATGGAATTTGACCCCGGGCGTTCGGCCTGATTCATGCCGGTGCCGTCGATAAAGGCCCCTTGCTCAGCCAGGGCGAATATCTGATCCAAAAGGGCAGGATCATCCCGATTTACATGGGTCAGTACAAAGGTGTCCGCCCGCACCCCGTATTGGTCTATGACCCCGGCCACCAAGTCCAAACGCTCGGGCTTGATGCCGACATGAACCGTTATGATGCCAGGTTTACCGGAGACCAGAGCCGACACCCGCACCTGGGAGGCCAGGGTGGAGAGCATTTTCAGATCAACATGGGGGCCGCGTATATCGGCCAGGGCCAGCTTCACGCCGATGACCTTGTCAAGATAAACCAGATCATCCTGGACATTGCCCATAACAGTGGGGGAGGGCAGCCAGTATGAACCGGTGAGCATCCGGGTGCTCATGCCCTCCTGTTCCAGTGCGCAGGTTTTGGCATAAAGATTTTTCACCGATCTGGTCAGGGCGTCGGTGCCCAAAAGGCCCACCGCGGTGGTGACCCCGTTAAGAGTGTTCATGCTGAGCTGCATTTCCGGAGCCCGGCTGGGAAAGCCCGCCTCACCGCCCCCGCCGGTAAGGTGCTGATGGCCGTCAATCAGCCCCGGAACCACCAGATGCCCGGCGGCGTCAATCACTTCCACCTCGCCCGGCAGACCGGATGGGTTTATATTTTTTTCTATGGCCAGAATCTCTTTTCCGCCCAGAAGAATATCGCCTTGCCCGAATGCTGCGGGTTGAAACACATCGCCATTTTTGATCAATATCATATCTATGCCTGTTCTTTTTTGCGGCTGGTTTAAATATCCAGTTGAACTCCGATTGGATATTACAACGAAAGGGCGGTTAAATACATTCCATAAATCAGATTATGGTTTGATTTTGCGGTGCAGCCATGCCCCTTAGGAAAAAGCAGGCCATACAAGACCTTGACGCAAACCGCCCGGCGGGGGGCGGCGTGGGTTGGGAGGGAAAGATTCAGGCGCCGCAAACGCGATGTTGGGTTAACACCCTATTAACAATCCAAACCCCGCCCACATATCGCGAGCGGGGTTTGGGGGGGAGGAGTTGGGAAGCGGGCAGATTAAGCCCTTTTTGCGACCATACCCTTACGCCGCCTGATCCAGGCCATGCCGGCTATACAGGTGCCGAACAAAAGCATGGTGCCTGGTTCTGGGGTGTGGCCATACTCAGGAGTTCCGCCGGTGTTTAAGTTGATTTGGGTATGCCCGACATATCCATTAAGGACACTGACCACGCTGGGATTTCCACCGGAGTGATCAACCAAAGTCCAGCTTACGGCGTACCTTTGTTCTTCTCCGCCTATCATCAGCCCGATTTCGCCATTGAGTGTAATTGCTCCATCGCGCAGATATTCAGGGTCGGTATTCCAAACGCTGCCGGTTTGGGAGATGCCTATACTGTCAATGTAGAAGGTTCCGGTGGCCTTGGCGTTATTCCTTTGGTCCTCGGAGATGAAGCCCTTATCCTTTTTGACATCCCTGTCATCGCCCGGCAGGACAAACACTCCCACTGCGGCGAAAGCGGTTGGGTTGCCCGAGGCATCAAGATCAGCGGCATTGTAGGTGCCGGGGTAGAGATACGGATCGGCGGCGGTCGGGTTCCAGTCTCCGCCATTGGTGATGGCCGTCATCACATTAAAGTCGTTGACCCATATGAAGTCATTTTCAAAACCCGTAGGGCCGCCAGACATGCGCTGCCATTCGGTGGCCAGCCAGCCATACTGCTGGTAGTTGCCCCACGCCTTGCCGGAAGCGCCGTATTTGCTGTCAGGGGTCCAGGTTTCGGTTTGCCCATTGGCATGTCCATCCAGAACCGCCACGGGGTCGCCGCCTGGAAATCCTCTGACTATATCTATGGTGCCCAGGGTTTCAGCCAGGACCGGGCTGGAGATCAACACCAGACTGGCTGCTATCATTATGGCTATTATTTTGAACCTCATGACGGCCCTCTCATTTTTTAATACCCTGCTTAATAGATATCAGCTCTGAATCAGTCAATATTTCCAAGTGATCCACGATACTGCTCAGCAAGGTATTGTTGAAACCGGTCAGAAGAGTTGATCAAATGATTTTGGCTCTATTCTTTGCAACTGACCTATGGTTTTTATTCAATCCGTTTTATTCAGGTGAATTCACCATTTTTCACATTACATAGAAAGCAAAAATGAAGCCAGGTTGGCCGTAATGTGAAGAATATGTGAATAAAAATTAAGTTCTGTAATGATAAAGTTTGAAATAACAGACTGTTATGATGTGAGTATTAGTTGAAACGCAGTGCCCATACTCGTAATAATGTTATTGATTGTGGGGAATTGCATTTGATGAGAGTGGGAAATTATTCAAAAATTCAAATTATTCATTCAAATATTTGAATTTGGAAACCGCTCAGAGTTGAATACTGCCGGGCATCTGCCAGCGCGAGGTCTGGAATCGCAAAGATTGTCCAGGCGCAGTTGGACTCAAAAAACCCCGCCCACAAATGTGCGGGCGGGGTTTCATTAATAGGATTGTTACTTCTAGTATGGCTTAGCCTTTTTTAACCTTCAGGCTTTTACGCCGCCGGACCCAAGCCATGCCGGCCATACAGGTGCCGAAAAGCAGCATGGTGCCAGGTTCGGGAGTGGCTGTGGATGAGGTGCCGCCAAATACCAGGTCTTGAACACCGTCACTGGTTACAACCCCATAACCGGGAAACATGTCGGCGGTCAAGTTGTCTGGTATTTCGCCCAGGATGGAATTTGCCAGGGTCATCGAGTTTAGGTTATTGCCTTCACGCAGCCTCCAGGAACCGCTACTCAGGCTATAATAGTCCTGCTCTTCATAGGCTATTTCCCAAGTGACCATTTGCACAGCCGTGATGATATCCTTTTCCGAATAGCTCTCAGGGGAGGTTGTTGCCAGGCCCGGCGCATAGTTCTGCAGCACCCAGGCGATATCCAAGAACTGGTCAGTAGTCAAGCCGGTTGCGCTGTCTGTGAAGGGTCCGTCATACGGACCGTATACACCCATATCATAAGTGTGATTCGAACCTATGCTTTGATCCAGGTCCACGCAATAGCCCGTCTTGGCCATGTCACCTATGAGCAAGTTCATTTCCGCAGTTACGCCTTGCTCCTGGGTATAATTCCCCCAATAAGTGCCGAATACCATATGACCACTAGACCAATACCAGCCTGTAACCTGTTCACCCCGGCTGAAGTAAACGGTATGGCCATAGCTCATACCGCTAACCGTGACATTGTCAGCCTGGGCCAGGCCGGAAAAACCTAAAATGAAAACCAGCAAGAACAGTCCTGCGGTTAGATAAGCTTTGTTGCCCTTTGGCATCCTGAACTCCTTGTTCCGTTTCCTCTGGTCGTGCAACTATGAGTTTATAGCTTGATTCTCAACATGATACTCTAGTTTCACCCAAAACCAACGGGTTTGTAATTGTCGGCCTCTTGATACGCTCAGAGGCGTTAAACAAAAATACTATCACATACTATAAGTTTCTGATTATTCCATAGCAAGACAGATCTAGCTATTTTTTTATATGATTTTTACACTTGCCTCCTGGGTTTGGCATAAGTCTGTAAGCAGTCCGTCTTAATCAATTCACTGATATTCACAGGTGAGTGATAGCAATAATTGAGCCAAATGCAAAGACCTGTGCCTATTATGTAACAAACCTTTAAATAAACAATAATACGATCAGAAAAACCTATCAGACTGCGAAATATCCAGATGCTGTAACAGGAAATACAGCAAACCAGCCGATGCGATCGCCAAGCTGTCCCAATGAAGGCAATTAAAATTTCGAAAAATTTAATTTTAAAATTGAAATATTAGAATCTGGAATAACAAAAAAGCACAGGCTGCATCACCGGCGCCGGGGCAGCCACAGCCTGTTGCCAAGGGCCAGGATTGATTCGAATCAAAAAAAACCCCGCCCACATAATGTGGACGGGGGTTTCATTTGTCAGTAACAGGTTGTTGCTTTACGGAGGGGGTTAGCCTTTCTTGTCCTGCAGGCTCTTGCGCCGCCTCATCCAGGCCATGCCGGCTATGCAGGTGCCAAACAGCAGCATGGTGCCGGGTTCGGGAACGCCCGGGAAGTCAGTGGGGGTGCCGCCGCTGCCGATGAAGTTAACATTGTTGCTGGGGCCATAATATTTGTCTATGAAGTCGCTTTCCCCCGCACCCTGGCTGTTGTCTATCACCGACGCAACCAGAACGAAAGGCAGGGGATCGGTAAAGTGCGTACTGTCGAAATCACTGCTCATGATTGAGGTGAAGTCCAGTTCACCCACCAAGGTTACATAGGCTCCTTGGTTTTCTACCGTGGAGAAGATGACGCTTTCCACATTGAAAACGCCCTGCGCTCCTATCGAAGTGGGGATGCCGTGGCCCGAATTGGCCCAGGGATAGGAAAGCGTGGGGTCCCACGGCGTGCTGAACGCGCCGAAGGTGAACAATGGTGTATCAGCGTTGTTTTCGGTCGGGAAAACCCATTCACCATTTCCGGCGTAGTAAGGGCTGCTTGTATCGAAGTCAGCCTCGGCGCCCCTGGTTCCCATGAAAGCTTCCAGCTCAAATGGAGCATCCAACGCGAAGTACCACTGGGTGCCGCTGGCGCCGGACGGGGTCATGGTTACGGGCAGCCATTGCCATTCCAATTTGATACCGCTGCTATCGTGCATCCGTCCCGGAACCGTCGCCCCTTCCCCCAGGGAGATGGAATCAGCTTGGGCGGGCGCTATTGGCAATATCAAAGCTGCTATGAAAAGTACTATCGTTATTTTAGCCCACATGGTTCCCTCCTTTTGCACTATCCCCCCTTTATTTTCTTAAGTGTAGATCCTAACTAAGTATAGGTCCTAACTAAGCACTTTGCACAAAAAATTCACTTAAAACCTATCAATGTTTTGTTTTTATCTGGCCGCAGCCTATCCAGACGGCATTTCACTGAATTTCACAACAAAATCTGCAAAAAACGAGCCAAGTTACTGAAAATAAAGACCAAATATATGACAATTTTGACATAAGAAGATAATAAGATATAGATAATTCATATGTTAAACTGTGAATTAAATATAAATTCATAAAGATGGCCTGCTGAATTCCAGCAGAAATAGGGCACTAATCCATTTTGCGCCAGGTGAAAAGTTGTTAATTGAATTTGCAAATTCAAATTTTTCAATTTAAGCGTGATTGGACGAGCATATTAGGGCCCGGGATCAGAGCCGTCACTCTCCCCGGGGCGCTGCCTTGGCCCGCCCGGGCAGCCGGACCGGAGCGGGCCTAACCCGCTTGGCCACCACCATGGCGTCCTTCACCCCCCGGCGGCTGAGCTGGCCCCAGACCAGGATGATGGGATTGGCCAGGACCGCCTGGGAGTTGCCCGGCTGATTGGCCGGAAAAATGGCCAGATCCATGAGCCCGGTTTCATCCTCCAGGGTTATGAACATCACCCGGCGTCCGTCCCGCATGGGCGGGGTGTGCACGATGATAACCTCGCCGGCTATGGCCACCGGCGCGCCGGTGGGCCGTTTACGCAGCTCTTGGGCGCTCAAAAAGCCCCGGCTTTTGAGCCAGGGGCGCATCACGGCCAGGGGATGGTCCGTCACCGTGAGACCGGTGTAGTGGCGTTCCCGATACAGCTCTTGCACTTTCTTCCTCCAGTCCATGATCGGATGATGCTTCTCCCGGGCCCAGCCCCGCCAGAAGTCCGGCCTGGTCCAGGGCGCGGAACTGGTTAAGGTTTATTGCGCCGCGCCGTCTTAAGTCCAAGGGGCTATGGAAGGGGCCGCCGGATTTCCGCGCCGCAATGATTTTGGCCGCGCTTTTGGAACCGATGCCCCGTATGGCGGCGAGTCCCACCCGGATGGCCCCGTTTTGGGGGCTGTACCAGACCTGGGAGCGGTTGAGGTCCGGCGGCAGTATGGAGATGCCCTGGCGGCGGGCCTCGTTTAAGAGGGTGCGGGCCGGATATGAGCCCACATGCCCCGCATTCAGAAGGCCCAGGAAAAACTCCAGGGGATAATGCACCCTGAGCCAGGCGGACTGGTAGGCGATATGGGCAAAAGCCGCCGCATGGGCCTTGGGAAAGCCGTACGAGGCAAAGGAAGACACGATATCCCAGATGAGCAGGGCGTCACCCGCATCCACCCCCCGGTTCAGGCAGCTGTCCACAAACTTGTCCCGCATGGCGTACATCACCTCTGGCGCGCGTTTGTGGCTCATGGCCCTTCTCAGGCCGTCGGCCTCGCCGTAGCTGAGTCCCGCCAGATGATGGGCGATCCTGAGCACCTGCTCTTGAAAAACCACCACGCCCAAGGTTTCTTTCAGCACCGGCTCCAATATGGGATGGGGATAGCTCGGCGGCTCCTCGCCCCGGCGGCGGGCCAGGTAGGGCGTGATCATATCGGCCCGCATGGGACCGGGCCGGAACAGGGATATCTCCACCATGAGGTCCGCGAAGTTTCTGGGCTGCAAACGTCCCAGAAGCCCGCGCTGTCCGGGGCTCTCCACTTGGAACAGCCCCACGGTATCGGTGTCGCACATGAGTTCATACACCGCCGGATCATCCAGGGGCAGGCGGTCCAGGTCCACATCATGCCCTGAATCCTTTATAAAGCCCGCCGCCTGGTCCAGGGCCGCATGCATGCGCAGGCCCAGAAGATCCATCTTGACGAGCCCCAGATCCTCCACATCATCTTTATCGAGCTGCACCACATAAAGATCCTGGGCGGTGCGCTCTATGGGCACCAGATCGTGCAGCGGCCCTATGGCCACTCCGCCCAGGTGCACCGAAAGCTGGCGGGGCAGGCCGGAGATTGCGGCGGCATCGGCCAGCAGCCGGGGGTGCCGGTTGAGGGGGTGCCCGGCCAGCTCCGGGGTTTTTTGCAAAAGCCCGGGCAGGCGGGCCGCCTTGGCGTGATAGGGGATGAAGTCGGTCAGATCTCCGGCCCGCTCCCGGTCTCCGCCCTGGGATATGAACAGCTCGCGCACCGCCGAGCGGGCCCGGAAGGTGGGCACCGTGGCCACCATGGCCGAGCGGCCCAAAAAGCGCTGCATGAGCCATTTGAACACCTCGTCACGCCTCAGGGAGTCAAAGTCCAGGTCCACATCCGGCGGTTCATGGCGGCCGTCGTTCAAAAAGCGCTCGAACAATAAATCATGCTCCACCGGGTCCACCCCGCCGCACAAAAGCCAGGTCACGATGGAGCCTGCCGCGGAGCCCCGCACCGTGCAACGTATGCCGCGCCCGCGGGCATAGTCCACTATGTCTCCCACCAAAAGGAAATAGTCCGAAAAGCCGAACCCGGAGATGGCCTTAAGCTCTTTTAGAAGCCGCCCGGCATGGGCCGAATCCACCCCCTTTTGACGCCGGGCCAGGGCCCGCATGCAGCGTGAGGCCAACTCCTGGTCAACGCTTTTGCCCGGGGGCAGGGGATAGGAAGGCAGATAGCGCCGCCCCAGGGGAAGCTGCCAGGGGCACAGTTCGGTAATCCGCCAGGTGGCCTTGATCTCCGCCGGGGTGAAGTGGCGGGCCATCTGGGCGTCATCAAGCAGGACTCCGGCCCCGGGGGGCAGGGGTTCGACCGGCCAGTGGTGGATGGCCTGGGCGATGCCCGTCAAGTCACGGTGCACCTTGTGCCCCGCCTGATCCAGGGCGACTATTTCGGGCGCGGCCAGGGCCGGAGTGCCGGCCTGTTCGGCCCAGATACGCAGCTGATCGCGCTCCGCCGGGCTGATCTCCGCCCCGCCGAGCCCCATGAAAAGGGGACCTCTGAAGAATGCCTTGAGGGTGGCCAGCCAGAATATGCCCTGGGTCAAAAGATCCCGGCCCGGTATCATACCCGCCAGATGCTCGGCCTGGGCCAGCCATTCCGGATGCAGGGCGGGCTTGCCCCGGGGATTCTCCAATTGCGCACGGGTTATAAGGCGGCACAGGCTGGCGTGGCCGCTTTCATTTTGGGGATAGAGCACCAAGCTGCCGCCGCCCAGGATGCTGAGCCGGGCGCCGCATAAAGCATAGAGCCTGGCGGTTTTCGCGGCCCGGCGCAGGCGCACCATGCCGTACAGCCCGTTATGATCGCACATGGCCACCCCGGCCCCTCCGCGTTTTCGCACAGCCTCCACCAGCTCTTCGGGGTGGAAGGAGCCGTACAAAAAGCTGAAGGCGGACTGGACCATTATGGGCAGATATCGCATGCCATGCACCGGTTATAATTAATAGTGAACAAATATATACTATACATATGTTTGGTTTTAAGTCAAGGAATGATGACCGGAACCGCTCTGGCCGGGTGATATGAGGATAATTAGCGGGCTGGCTCCAGATATGCCATGATATTATAGTACATAGGATTTCTGCTGTGTGGGATTGAGGGTCCGCTCCGGCGGGCCGGAGGGGAGAGGCGCAAAAATATGGGCAGCTCCGGCCATCTGTCTTGGGAGGTGATGGACGCGGCGCTCCATTCCATCGGGCATGGCGTGGTGATCTGCAATACCCAGGGCATGATCAGCTTCGCCAATCCGGCGGTGGAACGTCTTTTCCTTTCTCCGCCCGGAGGGCTGGCGGGTAAGGATCTGTCCACCCTGTTTTTGCCCGATGATGTGCAGATGCTCTATCCCAACCTGATGCACATGGGCCAGACCTGTCAGGACTTTGAAGGCGAGCTGTTACTCAAGCGCGTGGACGGCAGCAGTTTTTTCGCCTATCTCACCCTGCGCGCCTGTCCGGATGACCCGGAAACCCCCGAAGATGAGGGCCTGATCATTTTGGGCATCCAGGACATAGACCGGAAAAAACGCCTGGAAAAAATCCTGGAAAAGACCCATTACGATGAGTTGGTCACCATCGCGGACAGCATCGCCCATGAGCTGCGGAACCCTTTGGTGGGCATCGGCGGGTTTGTAAAACGCATGTATGAAGCCTGTCCCGTGGGAGTGGATCAGGAGCAATACTACCACTATATCCTGGATGATCTTAAGCGTATCGAAGACCTGGTTAAAAGCGTGCGCCAGCTGGTCAATCTGCCGTATCCCGAATACAGACTGGAGAATCTGCCGGATTTGGTGGAGCACTCCTTGGAAAGGCTGCGGGAAGAATGTGTTCAGCACCGGGTGCGCCTGACCACCCAGGTTGAAGATATTACCTTGAGGGTGGATGGCGGCCTGATCGCAAGGGCCATTGCCATATTGGCGGGCAACGCCCTGGAGGCTATTGAACAGGACGGCCGGATTCGGGTCAGCGCGAAAAGCCAGAAAGGGGTGTGCCGGGTGGTGGTGGAGGATGACGGGCCGGGCATATCAGAGGCGGACCTGCCCAATATATTCGCACCCTTTTACACCACCAAGGCCCGCGGGGTGGGCATGGATTTGGCCTTGGTGCGGCGCATAGCCGAGCTGCACGGCGGCAGTGTGGAGGCCTATTCCAAGCTGGGGGAGGGCAGCCGTTTTGAGCTGGAACTCCCCATAGAGCGCCGCCGCTTCATACGCACCGCGGCCCTGTCGGCCAATGGGCAAGAGCAGGCTGGGCAGGCTGTTTCGCCGGAATAGAGAAAGACTAAGAGCGGAGTTTGCGAATAGGCGCGATGCGCCGCCGCTACAAGTTGAGCTTGCCCGCGGGCGTCAGCCGTAGGGATTAAAGCCAAGCTCAATATCGCTGCCCGCCTGTCCTCCCCTGAGCCCCCAGTTCTCACGGGGCACTTCAAACAAGACAATACGGCAGTTGTCCGCATCAACCCCGTATTTCTGCATCAGGTTGGCGATGGATAAATAAAGGGTGCGTTTGGTCTCCAGGCTGCGCCCGGGGAACAGGGCGATCTCTATCACCGCGTAATTGCCCTGGGTGTTGTAAGGCTGGAAAAAGGAACCGGGCTTTTCATCAAATACGATCAGCCGGGCGTGTTCGATGGTGTGGGCGACTTCCACCATCACGCGGTGAAAGTCAGTGCTTAAGCTTTCCTTTTTGTCGCCGAGCTCGAAGTTGGTGGTGATGCGTACAAAGGGCATGTTGCTCCTGGTTTTTGCAGTCCGGGCATTAATCCGTTGGCCGGATTATGGCCCAGAATGGTGGGATCGGCAAGTTTTTTGGACCCGGCATGCCCGCCGGGTCAATACCCCAGCGACTCACCCACCAATAGAAGGTGGATGCGGTCTTTGATGCCGTGGCCTTCTATGATGCTCCATTGATTGCATATGCGGTCCGGTGAGTTGCAGTCGCTGCACAGTCCGGTTTTGACACATGGCGTCTTCAGGCCGATGCGTATGCAGTTGGCCGGCGAGGCCACATGTTTGACCCGGGCCATGGCTGATTCAAGGTCCGGAGTGAGTTTGTTCATGCCAGCCACCAGGATCACCTTTTGGGGGCCGAAGCTGATGCAGGCCACCCGGTTGCCGGTGCCGTCCAGATTAACCAGCTTGCCGTCCAGGGTAAAGGCGTTGACGCTGGCCAGGTAAACATCAACGGTCATGGCCTGGCGGCGGATCAGCAGGCTTTGGGCGCGGTCCACCCCCGGCCCGAAGGGGTCCATGATTTCAAGGTCCCCGCGTTCCACCAGGGCCCGCCAGATGCCGGAATTCTCCAGGCTCATGGAGCCTCCCCGGCTGATGGAAGCCCCCTGGGGCACCAGCTCCAAGACCTGCCGTTCGGCCTGTTCAATGGTGGCGGCATAACCGCCGCTGATGCCGCGGCCTGCCAATTTTTTCAATACCTGTTTGGCGGCGCTTTCCTGCCACTGGGCCAGAGCTTGATCCATGGTTCAGCTCCCATGCGAGGTGTAAAAACATCAGACGCGCATCCACCAAAGGGTGCGCGCCGCACTAGCTACGGATAATTTTATGATATCACATCAAGCGGGCAACCAGGATGAAATGAATCAGCCCAAATAACGGACCGGTTTCCGGCCGGCCGTAAGACTCATCAGCCCAGGTCTGATCACGGTTGGGTAAACAGGGTGAAAAGCCTTATTGTTTGCACCGCCTTGTTTTTCGGTAAGCGCCAAGGGTGCCCTTTATTATCAGACTTGCCCGCACATCCGGCTGCATGCCAGCTGCTCAAACGCTCCCCGTGCGCCCCGGCGGTTTTATCTTTTACGCACCAAGCCCACCATGACCCCCAGAATGCGGGGCGATTCAACTGACGGGTCCACCACTATGGGGTCCACAGCGGGGTTGGATGCCCGGAGTTCCACGCCTCCGGCGGTGGGCACCACGCGCTTCAGGGTTACCTCATCACCCAAAAGCACTGCGCATATTTCTGTGGGATGGGCGGTTTCCTGGGCCCGCAAAATGACCAGATCGTCTTCCGCGATATGGTCGCCGATCATTGAATCGCCCTTGACCCTGAGTGCGAAAAAGCGCCCCATGCCGAAAAAGCCGGGGTCCAGATCCAATATCTCGTCTGATTCTTCAACCGCCAGGAGCGGTTCACCGGCCGCGATGCGTCCCAGCACCGGAATGGCGGTGCGGGGGGTTTTTACGCCCAGGGCGCGGGGTTTGCCGCGGGCGGAGATCAAATAGCCTTTACGCTCCAAAGCTTTGATATGGTCATGCGCGGCCCGGGGGCTGCGGAATCCAAAGTTGGAGGCCACCTCGCGCACCGTGGGGGGATAGCCGTATTTGGCCTGAAAAGCCTTGATGAAGTCCAATACCTGGCCTTGCCGGTTTGTAAGCCCTTTGGTCATGGTTTCACCTCACCTTGGGGGTAATAAAAATGCTTATGGTGGTAGGGATATTGAAAACAGCTCTTCTGTCCAGCCAGCGGGCCGGATATATTTTGTTAAGATTTCCCATATAATTACTTTGCATGGTTCACTTGCTCAAAAAACGCCGTTCTTGTGCCGGGACAGAGTGCTGTTTTGAATGCCTCCTGCTGTCATATGCGCCGCAAGTCTGAAAGTCTCCTGCTGTTACACCAGCCCCAAGACCGGCTGACGCTCCCCAAGATCGAACGCCGCCGCCTTCCATTAACTCAGGCCCCAAACCGCCAACTTGTGATAAACCATTGTTGCCTGTCATATGTATAGTATACAAGGGTTGATTAAGAGTCAAGCTAAATATTGCGTAGCATTATATAAATAGCTGAATGGCAGACAAATATGCTCGGCTTTTGGCGGGTCTTGCTGCGGGTTGCTAAAGCGGTCTGGTTATGAGTATAGTATGTTTATTCACCATGACGGAATGTTCCAGGATGTAAAGAGACCTTGATAACCGGGAGTTTCACTCCATGAAAGCCATATTAGTTTTAGTGTGTTTAGTTCCCGTATACCTTCTTTTGGTGCTGGGAGACTTTTACTACCGGCCTATAAATCTGATGATTCCACTGGCATTTGTACTGGTGCTTATGGTCCAGGTGGCCGGGCCTTGGCTCTTGAAAACATTTATACCCAAAAAGATGATGAACCTTTTAGGCGCGGCGTGCCTGGTCCTGGTATGCATACATGGCTGGTTCATTATCGGCGCCTCCGGTTTGTCCATAGACACGGATATTATGTTGAAAGTGCTGATCACCTTGTTGGCTTTGGGCGGCTTGGCCCATTTGATGTTCAGATCTGATTTGCAGTTTGTGCAGCCTGCCGCCGCAGCAGGCCTGGGCCTGGGTCTGGCTGATGTTTTAATCCTGGTTCTGCTGGCACTTTTGCAAAAAGAATTGCCCGTCTTTTTCTATATATCCATGGTCCCCATGGTGCTGGTGCTGTTCTTCAACTCTCTGGTGACCTTTATGAGACGGCCCGAGCCGGCCTGAGCAGGCGTCAAAAAACTGCTCTTTGGGCATGGGCACAAGCCGCAAGCGGATTTAGTGGATCACCATATTTTTTGGCATATACAGCGAGCGCTCTTTATAACCCATCCGCTATGTGCTTGAGCCGGAATACAGCTTTCGGGGCAGACGGCAAAGGGGGCAGGGGCGTCCGCCGCTTATTCCTGCAGATAAATCATGCCATGAAGCCCATGCGGGCCTTGCAAGTCTTCTTGCGGGCAGGGCCCCGCCATGTCATGATGTGGCGGAATCACAGCCAAGGGGAGAGTAGATGCGCATAGGCATGATAGTACAGCGCTATGGCCAGGGGGTGGACGGGGGAGCAGAGGCCCATTGCCGCATGGTGGCCGAACGCCTGGCCAGGCAACATGAGGTGACCGTGCTGACTTCCTGCGCCCAGGACTATCTAAGCTGGGCGGATCATTTTCCGGAAGGGCAGGGCGAGTTGAACGGGGTGAAGCTCATACGGTTCAAGGTGAGCAAACGCCGCAAGGTGCGCTGGTTCAACTACTTCGCCCAGAAGCTGTATGACGGACCCCATGCAATAGAGGACGAATGGGAATTCCTGGTACGCCAGGGACCCCATATACCGGGGCTGATGGATCATTTACGCGAAGCCCAGGAGCAATACGACGCCTTCATCTTTTTCACCTACCTGTATTATCCCACGGCGGTGGGTCTGCCTTTGGTGGCTCATAAAAGCATCCTGATCCCCACCGCCCATGCAGAGCCCCCGCTGTATCTGGGGGTGTTCCGGCCCCTGTTCCAGCTTCCGCGCTGGATTCTTTACAACACCGAGAGCGAACGCCAGTTGGTGCAGGCCACTTTTCACAATCAGCGAATCCCCTCGGAGGTTGTGGGGGTGGGGTTTGACGAGCCGGGCCAGGGTGATCCAAAAGGCTTCAAGGAGCAACACGGCCTGAAAGGCCCCTTTCTGCTTTATCTGGGCCGCATAGACGTTTTCAAGGGCTGCGGCACCCTGTTTGATTATTTTACCCGGCTGGCGGAGGATAAACCGGGGCTCAAGGATTTGAAACTGGTGCTGGTGGGGCGCGAGCACATGGAGGTGCCCCGGCACCCGGGCATTGTGCAGCTGGGGTTTGTGGATGAGGATGAACGTGATTCCGCGCTCAGGGCATGCACTGCCCTGGTCATGCCGTCACCCCATGAAAGCCTGTCCATGGTGACCATGGAGGCGGCGCTTTGCGCTAAACCGGTTTTGGTGACCCAGCGTTGCGAGGTGCTGGAGGAGTTTGTGCAGGCCAGCGGCGGCGGCATGGTCTATGGCGGCTATGAGGAGTTCAAAGACCAGGTGGCAACCATCCTGGGCCAGCCGGATCTGGCCCGGGAGATGGGGTGGAAGGGCCGCGAGTATGTTAGCCGGCGCTACAATTGGCGGCAGGTCATGGAGGTGTATAACCGGGTGCTGTCTGATTTGCAGGCCCGCTTGGCGGAAGAGGCCTGATGCGGGTTGGCATAGACATCTGCAGGCTCACCGACCCCATGACCGGGGTGGGCAATTACATCCGCAATCTGGTGCTGGGCCTGGCCGCTGTGGACCAGCGCAATCAATATGTGCTCTATCCCTATTTCGACACTTGTTTCCCCAAGCGTTACAAAGAATTAGCGGAGTTTCTTCCTGATCAGATTAATTTTACTCTGCATGGTATTGATAAAAATGAGCTTTTGGTCAAGCTCATGTGGTGCAAGCTCAAGCTTCCCAAAGAGTCCCAGCTGGCCTCGGTGGATGTGACCCATTCGACCAACATCGCCGGACCCCGCTTGAGAAAAAGTAAGCTGGTGGTCACGGTGCACGACTGCTCATTCATCCGGGAGCCTGCCTGGCATAAAGCCGGAAACCTGGAGTACAGCAACCGGGCCTTGAACCAAACCGTGAAGCGGGCCGATCTGATAATCACGCCCAGCAAATATTCCGCGGATGAACTGGTGGAGTTTCACCCCCAGACCAAGGACAGGGTGCGGGTGACCGCAGAGGCGGTGCATGAATCTTTTCAACCGCCGGGCCCCGGATTTGATCCCTGGGTCATAAAGTCAAAGTATGAACTGGCCCGGCCCTATCTGCTCTATGTGGGCACCTTGGAACCCCGCAAAAACCTGGTGGGGCTGATCAAGGCATATCAGCGTCTTTTGCTGGAGGGAGAGTGTCCTTGCGATCTGGTCCTGGCCGGGGGCCGGGGCTGGAAGGCCGAACCGATCATTGACGCCATCAAACAGCCCGAAAACCAAGGGCGGCTGCACTGGCTGGGCTATGTCCCGGGTGAGGACCTGGCCCCTTTATATCAGGCCGCCCATGCCGCGGTTTATCCATCCCTGTATGAGGGTTTTGGTTTGCCCATATTGGAGGCCATGTCTTGCGGCGCTCCGGTGCTCACCTCACCGCTTACCAGCCTGCCGGAGGTGGGCGGCGATGCGGTGCTGTATGCCGATCCATATGATGAACAGGACCTGGCCCAGGCCATGAAGCGCATCATGACGGATTCAGCGCTGTGCGGGGAGTTAAGAACCCAGGGCCTCAAGCGGGCAGGGCTTTTCAGCAGAAAACGGATGGGGGAGGAGACCTTGGCGGTGTATCGGGAATTGGCTGGTTAGATGGGGTTGGCTTTGGCAGGGGCAGGGTGAGGGCTTTTTAGTGATGGGTGAATGTATTAGATATTTCGTGAAGTTTTGAGTTTGGCTTGCAGCCTGCCAAACACTTCATTATGACTTTATCTGTAGCTCTACCCGCAAGAAAAAACTCCCTGAAAGATGCTTCAGTGAGCACCAAAGCACTGCTGATTAAAACATTGCTACTGGGCAATAGTGCAGAGTCCATAACGTCACGGCACATGATCTTTTGTTAGGGGGATTCCTAAGGGGCTGCGAGCTTTTGGATCATCCAAAAGCGATAAGCCCCTTGGGCCGCCGGAGGCAATAATAAATGATTTTATCATTTATAACTGATAGATAGCATGTTAAACATTGTGGTTGCAAAAAGATAAAAAGACAAATTTTCTTGGGGGGATTCTTCGCCTTTTGAATGGTCAAAAGGCTCGCCATCCCCCCTTACCCCCCGGCTCGCGAAAAACCCATCAGGATACGCCGACCCGCCTTTTTTATATGAAAAGGCAAGCTCAGTTCCAGCCCAAGTCTAGCAATAAGATGCCGTGCGAAATATAGATAATGGTGCGTGTATGGCCTGGGTTGCACACTCATACCTTCACGAAATATCAAACAGCCTATATCCGCTTTTTGACCGCTAAGCTCAATCCTATAGCACGACCGCCCCAACCGTCCAGCCGGTCAAAACCGTAGCGATGCGCATAGTCCTATGCCCTTTTCAACGGCATGCCGACCAGAAATGGAATGGCCCCGCTAGTCTATTTTCAAGCCCTTTAGCGCATCCGCAAAAGGATTATTGAAGTTTGGCTTTTGGTTGGCCTGCTGGGGTTTTGTATCCTGCGCCGGACGCTTGGTTTTGGCGTTGCGCTTGCCCGCCGGGCGGGCCCCTCGCCGGTTTTCCTCATGCGCAGACGCGCTTTGAGGCTCACGCCTGGGCGGGCGCTCAGTGCGCATGGACAGCGATATGCGCCGTCTTGCCATATCCACATCAAGCACAGTCACCTGCACCCGGTCGTGCACCTTCACCACCTGATGCGGATCTTTCACAAAATGATCCGCCAGCTGGCTGATATGCACCAGTCCGTCCTGGTGCACGCCCACATCCACGAAGGCCCCGAAGTTGGTCACGTTGGTGACCACCCCGGGCAGCTTCATGCCAGCCTCCAGGTCCTCCATCTCGTGCACGCCTTCGGCAAAGGAGAACTCTTCAAAGGCCTGACGGGGGTCGCGCCCGGGTTTTTCCAACTCCGCCAAGATATCAGTTATGGTGGGCAGGCCCACGGTTTCGCTCACATAGTTTTCGGGCTGGATGCGTTTTCTTATGCCCTGCCTGCTCAAAAGTTCTTCAATGGTGCACTCCAGATCCTTGGCCATGGCTTCGACCACGGGATAGGATTCCGGATGCACAGCCGAGGCGTCCAGGGGATTTCCGCCATCGCGGATGCGTAAGAACCCGGCGGCCTGCTCAAAGGCCTTGGGACCCAGGCGGGGCACCTTCATCAGCTCATCGCGGGAATTGAAGGGGCCTTTTTGTTCACGCAAGGCCACAATGCCCGTGGCCAGGCTGGGCCCCAGGCCCGACACCCGGGAGAGCAGCTGCGGGCTGGCGGTGTTCACCTCCACCCCCACCGCGTTTACGCAGGACACCACCACATCGTCCAAAGAGTTCTTGAGGGCGTTTTGATCCACATCGTGCTGATACTGGCCCACGCCGATGGATTTGGGGTCTATCTTGACCAGCTCGGCCAGGGGGTCCATCAGCCTGCGGCCTATCGAGACAGCGCCCCGCACCGTGAGGTCCAGGTCGGGGAATTCGTCGCGGGCTTCCTTGGAGGCGGAATAAATGCTGGCCCCGGATTCATTCACCACCACCACCGGCATTTTCAGATCCATGCCCCGCAACAGGGCCTCGGTCTCCCGGCTGGCGGTGCCGTTGCCGATTGATACGGCTTCCACCTGGTATTCCTCAAAGAGCTTATTCAACTTGATCATGGAATCTTCGCGCTGCTTGGCGCTCATGATATGGATCACATCATGATGCAGCAAAGCGCCCTGGGCGTCCATAACCGCCAGTTTACAGCCGGTGCGGTAACCCGGGTCCAGAGCCAGAACCCGCTTCTGGCCCAAAGGCGCGGCCAAGAGCAACTCCCGCAGGTTGGCCGCGAACACCTTGACCGCTTCGGCGTCCGCCTGCTTTTTGGTCACCATGCGCACTTCGGTTTCCATGGCCGGGCCCAAAAGGCGCTTGTATGAATCCTGGCCCGCAGCCAAAACCTGCCCGCCAGCCGGAGAATCGTTTTTAACAACGCGGGCGGCAATAAGCCCCAGGGCGGGTTCCTCCTCCGGCTGCACCCTGAGAATCAGGTGGCCTTCCTTCTCGCCCCGGCGCATGGCCAAAACCCTATGGCTGGGGGCGGACTTGGCCGGTTCCGACCAGTCAAAGTAATCCTTGAACTTGGCCCCGGCTTCTTCCTGGCCCTCGATCACCTTGCTGGTGAATACAGCCTTTTCTATATACAGCTCGCGCATGGCCGCACGCAGTTCCGCGTCTTCGTTGATCCATTCGGCCATTATGTGCCGCGCACCCAAAAGGGCGGCGTCCAGATCCGGCACCTCTTTTTCCTCATTAACATATGCGGCGGCTTCCGCCATGGGATCAATGGCCGGATCTTGCTCCCAAATCAGCTTGGCCAGAGGCTCCAGGCCGCGTTCCTTGGCCATGGTGCCTTTGGTGCGCCGTTTGGGCTTAAAGGGCAGGTAAACGTCCTCCAGGGCGCTCATGGTCTGACAGCTTTTGACCTTGGCCTCAAGCTCCGGGGTGATAAGCTCGCGCTCGACCAGCGACTTCATGATGGCCGCCCGGCGGGCCTCAAGCTCTTTAAGCTGGTGCAGACGGTCGCGGACAGCCAAAATGGCCACTTCATCCAAAGAGCCCGTGGCCTCTTTGCGGTAACGGGCGATGAAAGGCACGGTTGCGCCCTCTTCCAGCAAATCGGAAGCGGCTTTCACCTGCTGGGGCTGGATGCTGAGTTCGGCGGCTATCTGGGGAAAAAAGATTTCGAGCTGAATGGTGTCTTCAGTCACTGCTTACTGCGCTCCTTTTGGGCCGTGGTTTGGTCATACACAGGCTGCATGTTTACCCAATGTTGGTTTGGAAAGCAAGACGTGCAAGGGCACAAGCGGATAAATGGGGGTCAGCCCCCCACCCTGACCTCAAGGCCGGTTTCTTCCATCTGCCGCTTGATCGTTGCAATCCGTTCCTTGCTGGGGGACACAGCCCCATTTAAAGCATATTCCATACCCAGGCGTGAATACTTGGGCTCGCCCAGGCGGTGGTAAGGCAGAATATCCAGGCGGGACACTCCGGGCAGGGAGCGGGCGAACTCGGCCGTGGCCATAATGTTTGCCTGATCGTCATTACAGCCGGGGATAAGCGGAAAGCGTATCACCATTTTGGCCCCGGCTGCGGCCAGGCTGCGGGCGTTGCGCAAGATAGCATGGTTATCCGCGCCGGTCAATTCCAGGTGCTTGGCCGGGTCCATATGTTTGATATCATAGAGAAACAGGTCAACGTACCGGGCCAGGCGCTCCAGATCGCGCATTGCACCCCGGCCGCTGGTCTCCACTGCGGCGTGAGGGCCCTTTTCCTCCTGCTTATAGCGACGCAAAAGCTCGTTGGCAAAATCAGCCTGGGCCAGGGGCTCGCCTCCGGACAGGGTGAGTCCTCCCCCGCTGCGGGCGAAGAATCCCGCGTCCTTGGCCACCTCGGCCAGCACCTGATCCACGCTAACCTTACGGCCCGAAATGTTCAGGGCCTGCCCCGGGCATTGGGCCGCGCAGTCTCCGCAAAGGGTGCACAGCTCCAGACGGATCATTCTTCTGCCCGCCTCGTCGTGACAAATGGCATTATGCGGGCATATTTCCTCGCACAGACCGCAGGCCAGGCAATGCTCTTTTATCCACCACACCCGAGGCGTGAAAGACTGGGATTCAGGATTGCAGCACCACAGGCACCTGAGGGGACAGCCCAGGAAGAACACCGTGGTGCGGATTCCCGGGCCGTCGTGCAATGCATAGCGTTTTATGTCCCAGATGTAGCCGGTGGTCATGATGCATTTTGTTTATAAATCAGCGTCACGGGTTATGCCTGTGGTGCTGATTATCTGTGTGAGACATAGTACCAATTCTTATCCAACGGGATAATCTGGCTGACCTGTTTTTCATGGAGGTCGGAGTATCTTGATGGGGAACCATCTTTGGGTACGTACAAGAAGCCGGCATAATTGTCCAATATTCCCCTAAATGTAAAGAATAGAACATATTTTTGATCACCATGTGCTTCCACAACGACTTCATTACCACCCACCGATATATTGGGGTAATGAATGCCAAGCTTGATAAGCCTATGATTATGGGCAACGTTCGGTCGAAGCTCACCGTTTTTTATAAGCCGGACGACTTTTTGCCGCTCCTTTTTATAAATCCAATAATCTAATTCCAACCAAAGCGTGGTAAACGGCACAAATATTACAATCAAAATGCTTAAACAACAGACACCTGCCGGTATTAGGGACCGGTATCTAATATCTTTAAATTTTCTAATACATGTCAGGCTTGCGATTCCCGCTCCGATGAACAGCCCCCATACAACGGCTGCCAGCGGCAAATATAGGAACAGTGTTATGCGATCTATGATGGACCATGTAAATGCATATAGGGAAATCAGCAATAATCCAGCTATAATTGTATAATTCAGCCTCCCTTTAATAACCATAAAAACAGACATGTCTCATTTTGTACCAATGTGAGAGTGAGTTTTCACGTTCTCACCTTTTAGCAATCAGCTCCACGCCTTGTTGCTGCGGGCTATCTTTTTCTGTACGGTCTGCCAGGCCTTTCTGGTCAAGAATGATTCATCCTGGCGTTCAAGCATGTCACGGAACATGGCAAACGGAACCGAGAATGAAAGCTCATCGGTCTTGAAAAACTTTCTGGCCGAGGGGTCCCAGCCGCCGATCACGGCCTTGTTCAGGCCCTTGGTCAGATAGTGCAGGCCCCAGGTGACGGCGCTGGTGCAGGCGGCTCCCCAGGGAGAAATCACCACCTCGGGATCATTGGTTACAAAGGTGGCCAGCTGGTTCAAACCGCTTATGGTTTCGGGCCGGGCGAAGAAGATCACCAGCTCCGGGACTTCCTGGTCCGTAAACTGGCCGACCGGCTTTATCACACAGAATTTTTTGGGCGCGGGCCTGGGATCGATATAGTCGAAAATCTTCCTGAGCGCGTCAGGCGATTCACAATACAGCTCACCGTCGGTCCAGTTGGGAATGCCGGTTGAAACGTAATGTATTAAGGTTTCGGTCTGGGGCTTCATGAATCCCAGCCAAAACCCGCCGCCGGGACACCCGAAACGTTCAGCCGAAAAATAGGCAACGCCCTGTTTTTTGCGGGCGCGCCAGATATGGCCCATCACACAGGAAAAGGGCTCAAAGACCTTTTGCCAGTCGATCTGGTTGTTTATTTCCTTTTCCCGGGTGGGCAGGTCGTTTGGCTTGGGAGTAAATCCCTCTGCGGGTTCATCATCGCTATAAAAAATCCCCATGGGCTCTTCGTCAAGACCCAACACTTTCAGAAACCGCGGCATTTCCTTCAGAACATTTGCGTCCATTGTATCCTCCTGGATTTATTGATCTACAAGCGGCTGTGTATTTTTTTTATGGTTCGGGTGGCTGATATTATTTCTTTTTTATCAAGGCCCTTAGCAATTCTATTGGCCCAGGCAACCTGCAGTCTGCTCACCTTTTCAAGCACCGTAACACCTTGTTTGGTCAGCAAAACCAGCTTTGCCCGTTTATGATCCGGGTTATCATGAAATTCAACAAATCCCTTGTTTTTCAACACATTGGCCGTGCGCTGCACGCTTTGGCGGGTCAGTCCCATGTTTCTGGCGATCTGGGCCACGGGCAAAGGGCCCTGGGATATGGCCCCCAGCACCTGCCAAAGGGCGCTGGAAAGCCCCAGCTCTTTGCTAAGCTGATCTCCGGAAGCCAACAACCGCCCGTGAAACTGGAATATTTCCAAAACCAGCTTTGTGAAGGCTTCCGCTGACGGCGTCCGGGATTTGTTTGCATCATTTTCCATGACAATATGCTAACATTTTGACAGCATGCTGTCAAATATTCGTGCCGCTATTCTGGCTGAAAAGGGACAGTAGTATATTCCGCGAAGGTTTGAGTATGCCCTATGGCCTACGAAGCACATCTTTATCTTTATTTCGCACAGCGTTTTGTCTTTGGACTTGGGCCGGAACTGAGCTTGCCTTTTCATATAAAAAAGGCGGGTCGGTGCATCCTGATGGGTTTTTCGCGAGCCGGGGGGTAAGGGGGGATGACGAGCCTTTTGACCACCAAAAGGCGAAGAATCCCCCCAGGAAAATTTGTCTTTAATTTGCCTCCGGCGGCTCAAGGGGTTGTCGCTTTTGAGACCAAAAAGCTCGAAACCCCTTAAGAATCCCAACTCGCAAAAAATCATGTGCCGTGATGTTATGAGCCCCGCACTATTACCCAGTAGCAATGTTTTAATCAGCGGTGCTTCAGTGCTCACTGAAGCATCTTTCAGGGAGTTTTTTCTTACGGGTAGCGCTACGGATAAAGTCACAATGAAGTGTTTGGCTGGCTGCAAGCCAAACTCATACATCCACGAAATAATAATCGGCAGAACTCGCCAAATTCCGGCCACCCCAGTTCCCGGCTGCCCAGGCTTTTCTCCCGCGTGGCTCAGTCCAAGGTCCAGCCGGGACCGGGGTCAGGCCCTCAAAGGGCCTATTCAGTGACCACGGGTTTTTTTTCACGGGTGTCAACCCGGAGCTGGAACACATCAGGCCGGGCATAGTGTCCCACCACGTCTAAGTCATATTTGCCCCGCATTATTTCATCCATGTCCAGTTCCGCGGTGAATATACCCGGGCCGTCAAAGCTGGGTTCCACCAGCACCTTGCCCATGGGATCGATAATGCAGGCTCCGCCCCTCATGAAAACGGTGTCCGGTTTATCTCCGCCATAGGGCTCATATAGCGCGGCATACTCTTGGGGGCAGTCGGCCCGGGTAAGATACTGGCATGCGGTCAGCACAAAACAGCGTCCCTCCATGGCTATGGTGCGCATGGTGGGCAGCCATGTTTCCCGGGAATCCGCCGTGGGCGCGCAGTAGAGCTGCACGCGCTGGTTATACATGTGCATGCGCAGCATGGGCATATAGTTTTCCCAGCAGATAACCATGCCCAGCTTGCCCAGGGGAGTATCAACCGCCTGCATGGTCGAGCCGTCGCCAAAGCCCCAGACCAGGCGTTCCATGGCGGTGGGCATCAGCTTGCGGTGTTTATAAAGCAGCTCACCCTCCGGGCTGAAGCACAGAGCGCTGCAATAAATGGTGCCGCCGTCCCGCTCGATCACCCCCAGCACCAGGTGCACGCCAGCATCCTGGGCCGCCTGGCCCAAAGCGCTGCAGTGGGGGCCGGGCACAGTGATGGAGCTTTGCATATAGCGTTTGAAATCCTCGCGGCCTTCCGGAAGCCTGATGCCCACCCTGGCTCCAAAGTCCAGACCAACCGGATAGGCGGATACGAAGGCCTCGGGAAGCACCACAAGCTCCGCACCCATGCCTGAAGCCTGTTTGCATAGAGAAGCCACTTTTTCTAAGGTGGCGTCTGGATCGAAAACAACCGGGGCGTCTTGTACTACAGCGGCTTTGATTTTGGGCATGGGTTTAGCTCCTTGTGCATCTTGTCAATCAGTCCAAAAAACTGCTCATTTGGCTCATTCACTGTCATGGTTTAAAGGGCGCCCCGCAAAAAAGCCCGGACCAGAAAAAGGCCCGGGCTCAAATTATGGAATCTGAAGCTCCGCGGGCTTACTGCCCGTTCATTATATCCACAGCGGCCATCAAACGGGCAACATTTTGTGGATCTGCGTTGACCCCCATAAGGCCGATGCGCCAGATTTTTCCGGCTGCGGGCCCCAGGCCGGAACCAACTTCAATGTTGAAATCGTTCAACAGTCTGATACGGGCGGGCTCCGCTTCAAGGCCTTCGGGCGTATAGACCGTGGTCAGGGTGGGGGCCCTGAAGCCCTCGGCTGCGTAGTATTTAAATCCGCGTTTACCCAGCTCGGCATACAAGTAGTTCACCGCGGCCTGGTGGCGTTCAAAGCGGTTTTGCAAACCTTCGTCCAGGATGATGCGCAAGGCCTCAAACAGGGCGTAGTTCATGGATATGGGGGCGGTGTGGTGATAGGCCCTTTTTTCGCCGGTCCAGTATTTGGCCAAAAGGCTGATGTCCAGATACCAGCTTTGCACCTTGGTTTTGCGGTTGTTCACCACCTGCATGGCCTTAACGCTGAAGGTCACCGGAGCCAAACCGCTGGGTGCGGCCAAGCCTTTTTGGGAGCAGCTGTAGCATACGTCTATGCCGACCTCATCAATGCGCACCGGTATGGCGCCCAGGGCCGAAACAGCGTCTACCAAAAACAGGGTGTCCCGGCCTTTGAGATAGGCCCCCACCTCGTCAAGCGGCTGCTGCACGCCGGTGGAGGTCTCCACCAGCACCATGGCGCAGAGCTTGGCGTCGGGATGCTGTTTCAGGGTTTCAATGACCTGGGCGGGATCAATGGCCTGGCCCCATTCGCCCTTTACTTCCACGATCTCGGCCCCGGCGCGGGAAGCAAACTCCATCATGCGCCCGCCAAAGAACCCGGCATGGCAGATCACCGCTTTGTCGCCTGGCTCCAGCACATTATAAAACGCCGCTTCCATTCCGGCGGAGCCGGTGCCGCTGATGGGCAGGGTGATCTGGTTTTCGGTTTGGAACACCTTACGGAGCATGTCCATATTGGCGTCCATGATTTCGATATACCTGGGGTCAAGGTGGCCCATTAGGGGAGTGGCCATGGCCCTAAGCACTTGGTAATGCACATTGCAGGGACCGGGGCCAAGCAATAGCCTGTGTGGGGGATTGAGTTCCAGCATATTTTCTCCTTGAAAACAAATAAATGTCTGAGCTTTCAATACGAAAAAATATATCTTTTGTCAAGCTCACAGAATGTAAATGTGTACATGACATGCAGTGAAAATGTTTTTTTGGATATTGCTCAAATTGTAGTTAGAGGTTACGAAATCGAATCACGTCTTGCTGATTTTTGATTCATATGCTTAACTATGCCCACAGAAAGCCGGATTCGCCGGCCATGTGTAAACAGGGGGTGCCGTCACCATTTGATTCGAGCACATTTAGATTTTTGGAGCAGCCATGGCGCTGTCGATTTTGGTCATTGATGATTCCCCAATAGCCAGAACAATGCTGATCAGATATCTGCCGACGACGGATTGTGATATCCACGAGGCTGTTAATGGCATGGATGGGATTGAGTTGTTCAAGCAGGAAAACCCTGATTTGGTTTTTTTGGATCTCACCATGCCCGGGCTGAGCGGTTATGAGGTGTTGGACGAGTTGATGGCGCTTAACCCCAAAGCCAAAGTTGTCGTGGTGTCGGCGGATGTGCAGGAAAAAGCAAAGCAGAGAGTGTTGAACGGTGGCGCCTTGGATATGCTGAACAAACCGCCCGACCCCGAAAAATTGAGAGCATTATGCAAAATGGCGGCAGCATGACTCGTCTTAGTGCAACCCAGCGGGAAACCCTGAAAGAAATGATAAATATCAGCTTCGGGCGCTCGGTCGCGTCCCTGGCGGATTTTCTTGGGGTTTTCATACAGATGAATGTGCCGGATGTACAGTTGGTGCGGGCCGATAACATATCTGATTTTTTAGAAGAATCCTTTGGGGACTATGGCGAGATTCATCTTGTTCAGCAAACGTTTCACGGTGAGTTTTTTGGCGAGACCGTACTGGCTCTGTCCGCATATTCCAGCGCAAGCTTGGTGAAAACCCTGACCAAGCAAAGCGGTTTCACCCCGGATATTGCAGGTGACCAGCTGGAGATGGAGGTGCTGCTTGAGGTAGGCAATATTGTGATGGGCTCATGCCTGGGACAATTTGCAGAGATTTTGAACACCTCGCTTTCGTTCGATCCGCCGGAACTGTTTTTGCACCGGGTGGAGATTAGTGAATTCCGCGAGCGCGTCAAGACAAAAAACGACGACGCGCTTTTGATTCACACCCAATTTAATCTGGAAGATGATGAAGCCCAGGGGTATATTTTTACGTTCCTTTCCACGGAATGCTTGATGTGGCTGTTAAAAAGTGTGGATCGCTTTTTGGATGACATGCTGAGTGGCGGCTGAGGATTTGCCTTTTGGGGGAACCAGCTTTGACACACGTTCTGGACGAGCAAGATTTTATTGATATTGTGGATACCCTTAGCCAGGGCCTTATGGTCTTGGACCGGAATTTAATCATAAGATATTGGAACCGCTGGCTGGAGCAGCATACCAGGATAAGAAGGGAACAAGCCCTTGGTAAAAATATCCTGGAGCTGTATCCCGGACTGGAAGCCAAGGGATTTACGTGGAAGGTCGACAGCGTTTTCCGGCTGGGAAGTTATGCATTTTTCTCCCAGCGGCTGCATCAGTATCTGTTGCCTGTACCCACCACGCGCTATCTTGAAGCTGGGTATGAACTCATGCAGCAAAATGTGGTGATTGCCCCTTTGCCGCGCAGAAGCCCCAATGTCGAGCGCGTCACCGTCAGCATCTCGGATATCACCGATTCAGTGATTTACCGGGATAAACTGCAGGAGACCAAAGAGGCGCTGGAAGAAGCCAGCCGCACCGACCATCTGACCGGTCTGGCCAACCGCCTGCACCTTATGGAGCGCTTGGCGGAAGAGTTTTCTTTTCATCAGCGCCACCGTGAAACCTTGGGTATAGCCATTATTGACGTGGACCATTTCAAGAATGTGAACGACACATATGGCCATCTGTGCGGCGATGAGGTGTTGATGCAGCTGGCTGAGCTGTTCCGGAACAACCTGCGGCCTTATGATGTAATCGGCCGTTATGGGGGTGAGGAATTTTGTGTTCTTTTACCCAAAACCCCCGTCGAGCATGGCTTGGCCGTATTGCAGCGCCTGAAGCAGAAAGTGCAGGATCACTTGTTTGTATGGGGGCCAAATGAGCTGCATTGCACTATCAGTATCGGGCTGGCCTGCAACAATACAGATGATACACATGATCTGGCCCTGCACAGGGCTGATGAAGCGCTTTATCAGGCCAAGAATAAAGGACGAAACCGGGTGGAAACCTTGATATCATAACCCCGCCTTTCTTGCCGTTGCGCCTGACGGCTTCACCCCGGACCGTTCAATTGGCAGGCCGTACATAAAAAGCTGCCCTTTATGCTCAAAATCAACGGCAAACATTTTGATAAATACCCATATCTTACTTTATTTAATGTGCTTTTAAAAAAAGCATCGTCTTTGTCTTTGAAAAAACATATTGTTTTGAAGGCATTCAGTTTGATATGGGGAATGGCAATAAAATGGAGCGAGCGAGATGGATCAACTCTTTTTTTTGCTCAAAAAGATAGTCGGCACACTGCTTTTACCTGTGGGGCTGGTACTGGCTGTTTGGGCATTTGGGGCGTGCCTTTGGGGCTTGGGCAAAAAAAAGCGTTGGGGGCCCGGGGTCATGTTCCTGGCCGGTTTGCTTTTATTTATTTTGTCCTGTCCCCCGGTGGGCTGGATGCTGCTTAATCAGTTGGAAATGCAAAACCCGGAATACGCCCGGCCCGCGGACCTGATCCAAAAGGGAGTGCACGATATCGTGGTTCTTTCCGGTGCATTCAGTGCGGGGCGCGCGAGTTTTTGGGATAAGTTGAGCGCATCCACCATTAAACGCACCATGGAGGGGGTGCGCCTGTGGAAGAAGATGCCCGGCTCGCGCCTGATAATCATGGGCGGTAATTTCTACACCGGCGAGGATAATCCGGCCGCGGCCATGGCTGCGGCCGCCATGGAAACCGGAGTGCCCAAAAACGCCCTGGTTTTGGAGACGCAATCTTGGGACACCCAAGAACAGGCCAATGCCGTGGCCAAAATATTGAAAGGCAGGCCGTTTGCCCTGGTCACTTCAGCCTGCCACATGCCGCGTTCCCTGCGGCTCTTTAGCGATAAAGGCTTACGCCCCATACCCGCTCCCGCCGATTTCCACACCCTGGACTGGATATTCACACACAGCAGTATAATTCCTTCGCTCGGCAGTCTGCGCAGAAGCGAGTTGGCCATCTACGAGTATCTGGGGCTGAGCTCTCTTTGGATCAAGGCCATTCTGGACTAGCTTTTGGGCATGGCTTGCCGATATGCATATTTGTGTCAGAATGGTGTTGCGGGTGCATTCAGGGTTATTTATCAGCTCAATGCCGCGGGCAGGAAATGGCAAGCAAGGCAGCAATAGAATTCGATGTGATTGTGGTGGGTGCGGGACACGCCGGCTGTGAAGCCGCGCTGGCCTCGGCGCGTTTGGGGCGTAGCACCCTTTTGATCAGTTTCAATTTCGACAATTTGGCTGCGCTTTCCTGCAATCCGGCCGTG
Organism: Desulfarculaceae bacterium; assembly: GCA_963675675.1. Taxonomy (GTDB): domain Bacteria; phylum Desulfobacterota; class Desulfarculia; order Desulfarculales; family Desulfarculaceae; genus Dethiosulfatarculus. The sequence continues at coordinate 1,579,562 of OY776512.1, read as the reverse complement.
GGCGGGCTGGCAAAGGGGCACCTGGTCAAGGAGATAGACGCCCTGGGCGGGCAAATGGCCCTGAACACCGATGCCAGCGGCATTCAGTTCAGAGTCCTGAACCTGGCCAAGGGGCCGGCGGTCTGGTCCTCCCGGGCTCAGGTGGATATCGATCTTTATCCCAAACTGATGCGCCAGGCCTGCATGGAGCAGAAGGGCCTGTTTGTGCTGGAGGCGGAGGTGGTGGGGCTTCTGACCCAAGGGGGCAGGGCCGCAGGGGTGATAACCCACCGCGGACAGCGCATATCCGGTGAGACTGTGGTGCTGACCACGGGCACCTTTTTGCGGGGCGTCATCCACATCGGCACCCAACAAACCCCGGCCGGACGCATGGGAGATCCGCCCAGCAACGCCCTCAGCGACCAGCTGGGGGAACTGGGCTTCAACCTACGCAGGCTGAAGACCGGCACCACGCCGCGTCTGGATGCGGGCAGCATTGATTTCAGCGGCCTGGAAGTCCAGCCGGGGGACTCCACCCCCCGCATGTTCAGCTTTATGAGCGACGGACCCCCAAAATTGCCTCAGTTACCCTGCCATATCACCCGCAGTAATGAGAAAACCCACCAGATAATCCGGGACAACATCAATTTGGCCCCCATGTATGCCGGGACCATCACCGGAACCGGAGCCCGCTATTGCCCTTCTATGGAAGACAAGGTGATGCGTTTTCCGGACCGGAACGGGCATCAGATTTTCCTGGAGCCCCAGGGGCTGAGCAACGGGCTCATATACCCCAACGGCATTTCCACCGGCCTGCCGTTTGAGATCCAGATTCCCATGATGCGCACCCTGGCGGGATGTGAGCGGGCCTTTATTGTACGCCCGGGGTATGCCATTGAATATGATATGGCTGACCCTATGGATCTGCGGCCCCATCTGGAATCCCGGCTGATGCCGGGTCTTTACATGGCGGGTCAGATAAACGGCACTTCGGGCTATGAAGAGGCCGCGGCCCAAGGGCTCATGGCCGGCATAAACGCGGCCCGGGCGGTGCAGGGACAGGCCCCCTTTATTCTGGACCGCTCTCAGGCCTATATCGGGGTGTTAATCGACGATCTAGTGACAAAGGGAACCCTGGAGCCCTACCGCATGTTCACCTCGCGGGCCGAATACCGGCTGTCTCTGCGGGAAGATAATGCCGACCTGCGCCTGACTCCCTTGGGCCGGGATCTGGGCCTGGTGGATGATGCCCGCTGGAACCGTTTCAAGGCCAAGCGTGATGCGGTTGAACAAGGCTGGCGGACCCTGGAGCAAACCCGGATTAACCCGAGCGGCCAGGTGAATGACCGCTTGGCCGGGCTTGGCAGCGCGCCTTTAAAAAGACCCTTGAGCGCGGCGGAAGTGCTGCGCAGGCCGGAACTGGAACTCGGGCAGGTGGCAACCCTGCATGAGGCGCTGGACGGCCTGCCCCGCCTTGCCGGGGAGGTGGTGGAGCAGCTGGAGATCATGGCCCGGTATGTGGGCTATGCCGAGCGTGAGCGTGAACAGGTGGCCAAGTTCAAAGAACGCGAGTCCATAGCATTGCCGCCGGATTTGGATTATACGGATATGCCGGGGCTGTCCCGCGAAGTACAGGAGAAACTCAACCGCATCAAACCGGTTAATCTGGGCCAGGCCGGGCGGATCAGCGGCATAACCCCGGCGGCCTTGAATGTGGTGAGTCTGCATCTGTTCAAGCTGGCGCGGATGGGAGCCTCAAAATAAGTGGAACACCAAGCCGTTTTGGGGTGTGAATCACGGTCGGAATCTGCCCAGAGGCTGATGTTTGTTAGGGCTTATATAAGGTTTTTCCTTATAGCCTAATTTGAATGTTATAACCTTTGGGGCCATTGAACTGCGGCATATTTTGAAAAATACCGCAGCCGGGGATTTTCCAACTTGGCGGTACAGGTAAAACAGCGCCTGATAAGATTGAGCAATCAGCCGGAGCAAAAGAGGATCCGATGTCCCAGGAGATTCAAATAGTCGAAGGGGGCTATTATCTGGAATCAATACGCGGCAGGGTGGGGACCGGAGACACCACGCGGGATTCCGAAATGAAAAACTATTACCGCTGTTCGGTGATAAATGAGACCCGTGTAAGAATACACCTTCTGGACAACAACGACGAACCCACCGGCTATTCCGAGGAAGTCGAGGCAAGCGAGTTAGCCGAACGCTTTGAGTTTTTGCCTGATTTCAAACCCCGGGAAAAGGCGGACCCCAAAAAGGAGCGGTCGAACAAAATTTGTTCCAGGGCCGAGCGCCACATGGAAAAAGAAGAGTACCTTTCCGCGGAATTTGAGTATAACAAAGCTTTGGCCCTGGATGAACAGAGCGTGCGGGCCAATTTTGGCATGGGTCAGACCTATTTGGCCCAGGGTGAGCCGGACAAGGCAAAAGAGGTTTTTAAAAAACTGGCCAACATTGAGGCCATAACCGAACCCCGGCACAAGCATATATTTAATGAGTTCGGCATGCAGCTCAGGAAGCTGGGGCTTTTTGAGGATGCAGTCCGCCATTATAGCAAAGCCTTGAAAATAAGCCCCGATGATGAGAACCTTTGGTTTAATTTGGGGCGGGCTTTGTGGGAGAGTGGTGATAAACCCAAAGCCAGCAATGCGCTTAGCAATGCGCTGAGGATTAATCCGAATATGACCGCTGCGCGGCAGCTTTTGGAAAAGGCCTATAAAGGCGAATAAGGAGAAGCAAGAATGGAAGTCAAGACCATTGGTGTGGTTGGATCAGGTCAAATGGGCAACGGTATCGCCCAGGTTTCGGCCATGGCCGGTTTCAACGTAATCATGAGCGATATCAAAGAAGAGTTCTGCGAAAAGGGCTTGGGCGTAATCAAGTTCAGCCTGGGTAAATTTGCGGAAAAGGGCAAAATCACCGAAGAGGCCCGCGACGCGGCCATCGCCCGCATAAAGACCACCACAGATATCAAGGACATGGCCGGGGCCGATTTCGTGGTGGAGGCCGCCACCGAGAACGTGGACCTGAAACTGGGCATCTTCAAGCAGCTTGATGAAGTCTGCCGTCCCGAAGTGGTGCTTTCCAGCAACACCAGCTCCATTTCCATCACCAAGATAGCGGGCGCCACCAGCCGTCCGGATAAAATCATCGGCATGCATTTCATGAATCCGGTGCCCCTCATGAAGCTGATCGAGGTGATCAACGGTCTGGCCACCAGCGAGGAGACCACCGCGCTCACCCTGGAGCTGAGCGAGAAGATGGGCAAGACCCCGGTGCCCGCCAATGACTATCCCGGCTTTGTGGCCAACCGGGTCATGGTCCCCACCATGAACGAGGCCATCTACTGCGTCATGGAAGGCGTGGGCGAGCCCGAGCATATAGACTCCATCATCAAAATGGGCTTCAACCATCCCATGGGCCCCTTGGCCCTGGCCGACCTTATCGGCCTGGATACGGTGCTGGCTATTTTGCGGGTGCTGCATGAAGGCCTGGGCGACAGCAAATACCGCCCCTGCCCGCTGCTGATCAAGTATGTTGATCAAGGCTGGCTGGGCCGCAAGACCGGACGGGGTTTTTACGACTACAGCAAGAAGTAACGCACCATAGCCTGTCTTGGCAGGCAGATTACATCGACATGAAAACCACCAACGCCCCGGCGGAGACCCTCTGCGCCGGGTGCGTTGATTTTTGAAAGGAGACCCTTTGGTCTTCTCGGTACGGAATGCTTTATGATTGCCATAATCGACTATGAAGCCGGCAACCTGACCAGTGTCGAACGGGTGGTGAAACACTTTGGCAAAGAATGCGCCATCACCCAGGACCTGGATCTGGTCGCCCGCGCCGAGCGCATCATCTTCCCCGGAGTGGGAGCCGCAGGCGAGACCATGAGCAACCTAAAACGCCTGGGGCTGGATAAGGCCCTGAAAGACGCCGTGGCCCAGGGCAAGCCCGTTTTGGGCATCTGCATAGGCTGTCAGGTGGTCATGGATTACAGCGAAGAGGATTTGACCGACTGCCTGGGCCTGATCCCGGGCAAGGTGCTGCGTTTTCCCGCCAGCCACCAAGACCGTGATGGGGCGCGGCTCAAGGTTCCCCATATGGGCTGGAACGAGATAAGGTTCACCCAGGATCACCCCGTATTCCGGGGACTGCCCCAAGGCGCGGAATTCTACTTTGTGCATTCCTATTATCCCGAGCCCGCGGATGAGGCTCATTGCATGGGCATATGCGATTATGGCTTTGATTTTTGCGCTGCCATGGCCAAGGGGTCTTTGGTGGCCCTGCAGTTCCATGCCGAAAAATCCGGCAGGCCTGGCTTGCAGATCATTGAGAATTTCCTTAACTGGAACGGCAAGGAGGGCTAAACATGCTGAGTAAACGCATCATACCTTGCCTGGATGTGCGGGACGGCAAACTGACCAAGGGCATCAAATTCAAGGGAAATGTGGATATCGGCGATCCGGTGGAGATGGCTGAATTCTACTACAAGGAAGGCGCGGACGAACTGGTGTTTTATGACATCACGGCAAGCTCCGATGCCCGCAACATCATGCTTGACGTTGTCAAAAAGGTGGCCGAACGCATCTTCATGCCCTTCAGCGTGGGCGGCGGTCTGCGCAGCCTGGAAGACATGCGCAAGGTGCTCTTGGCCGGAGCCGAAAAGGTGAGCGTCAATTCATCCGCCGTAAAGACGCCGGAGATAATCTCCCAGGGCGCGGAGGCATTCGGCTCCCAGTGCATCGTGCTGGGCATGGACGTTCTCAAGGTCCCGGTGAGCCGGGACACGCCCAGCGGGTATGAAATAGTAATCCACGGGGGACGGCTGCAAACCGGGATGGACGCCTTGGCCTGGGCGAAGCGTGGAGAGGAGCTTGGCGCGGGTGAAATCTGCCTGAACAGCATAGACGCGGACGGCACCCGGGAAGGCTATGAGCTAAACCTGACCCGCATGATATCCCAGGCGGTGAGCATACCGGTTATCGCTTCGGGCGGAGCCGGGGTGCCCCAGCACTTGGCCGATGTGGTGACCGAAGGCATGGCCGATGCGGCCCTGATCGCCTCCATGACCCATTATGGCGATTACACCGTGAAAGAGATCAAGGACCATATGCACGCCCAGGGAGTGAAGGTCAGGAGGCAGTGGTAGGGGCATCATAATTCACCCGACGGCATTAGGATCTGGAGGTGAAGATGATGGATCGTTTTTTGGGCGTAAAGCGGACGCTGGCTGCGGGGGGAGCCGTTTTGGCGCTGCTGCTGGTATGCTGGTCCCCGCCGGTTCTGGCTGTTGAGCCAAAACAGCGAGATTACTGGCCCACCAAAGCCTGGGAAATCTCCACTCCGCAATCCGAGGGCATGAACGAGGCCAAGCTGCTCAGGGCTATTCCACACCTGATAAAACATAATTATGACATCAGAAGCCTTTTAGTGGTGAAAAACGGTTATCTGGTGTTTGAAAATTATTATGCCCAGGGCATGCCGGACCGGCCCGCCACGGTGCATTCGGTTTCCAAAAGCATCATGTCAACCCTGATCGGCATAGCCCACCACCAGGGCATATTGCCTGATCTTGATGCCAGCCTGGCCAAGCTGCTGCCGGGATACTTTCAGGGCGGAAAGCATCCGGACAAGGCCCGGATCACTCTGCGAAACCTGCTCACCATGACCACGGGGCTGAAACCCGTGGTGACCAAGCATTACAGAAGGTTTTACCGGTGGTATGTATCAAAGGACCGGGTGCGGTTTTTCCTGGAGATGCCGGTTCTGCATCAGCCGGGCCGGAAGTTCGCATACTGCAACGCCACTTCGCACATGCTCTCGGTCATCCTTTCCAAGGCCGCGGGCATGAGCACGGAAGATTTCGCCCAAAAACACCTGTTTGACCCCTTGGGCATCAAGCCGTTTTTCTGGAACCGGGATGCCAAGGGTTATTGCACCGGGAACGGCGGCATCCACCTCACCGCCCGCCAGATGGCCAAATTCGGTTTTTTGTTCCTCAATCAGGGGGAGTGGGACGGCAGGCAGGTTGTTCCGCGCCAGTGGGTGGAGCAGGCCACCAAGGCCCAGGTCCGGGCAAGCGGGAATTTCCGCTATGGCTATCAGTGGTGGATTCACCCTGCGGCAGGGCGCGAATCATACCGGGCCTGGGGCCATGGCGGGCAATACATAGTGGTTGTGCCGGAATTGGATTTGGTCATTGTCACCACGGCCAATACCAAAATACGGCCCGGATCTTCGAGTAATTTTTCAGCCATGTTCGATCTGATTGCGGGAGCCGTGGAGAAGTAATGACCCTTTCCGAATCTAAGCTTGTAATCCGTCCCATGCTTCCAAGTGAGGCTGTTGAAGCCAGTTCCTTGGTGGCTGAGGTTTTCAATGAATTCGTCGCGCCGGAACTGGAGCCCGAAGGGGTGGAAGAGTTCATGCGCCACAGCGACGCGGTCGCCATGCAGACCCGCATGACACAGGATCATTTCATTTTGGTGGCAGAACTGGATTCCGAGCTGGCCGGGATGATTGATATGGGGGAGCACCGGCATATATCCCTGTTTTTCGTATCCCAAAAGCACCAGGGCAGGGGAGTGGGCAAAAAGCTTCTTAAGGCAGCAATGGATATCTGCCTGAAGCAAAGCGACAAACCTGATGCAATTACGGTGAATTCATCTTTGTGGGCGACCGGGGTGTATCAAAAACTGGGCTTTGAGCCCCAAAAAGATGAGCAATGCATAAACGGCATTCGTTTTGTTCCCATGAGTAAACCCTTATAACTCTCCGGCTTTTTTGTTAACATGCATTTTAATCAGAACCACGTCTCAAGGAGAGATACTCGTGCTGGCTCCAAATGATCTGTTTGAGTTAGAGGGCCTGACCCACGCCGGGCTTTTTGAGGATTGCGAATATGTATGGTCCGCCTTGGACCGCATCAAGGATTACACCATTCAGGAGGTGGCCAAGTCCGGCCCCAATACGGAACTGCTGCGCGCATACGGGGAGGTAATGCCCGCAACCGTGGTGATTCATAAAGGTGTGCTGATAAAAGACGGATTCGAGCTTTTGGGCGGGGACCCCACCAAGGGCGCCATGCAGGTAAAAATACGCGGTGAAGTATTTAATGACGCCAGTGTGATCTACGCCGGGGCGGTCTTCATGGATGGGGACATTCACCTGGCTCCGGGATGCAAGGTTGAGCCCGGGGCTTTGATCAAGGGCCCCAGCTTTATCGGCCCGGGCAGCGAAGTGCGCCAGGGGGCCTATTTGCGCGGCGGGTGCCTGGTGGGGGCCAGGTGCGTGGTGGGGCACACCACCGAGCTGAAGAACTCCGTGATGCTCGATGATGCGAAAGCGGGGCATTTCGCATATTTGGGGGATAGCATCCTGGGCCGGGAGGTCAACTTGGGCGCAGGCACCAAGCTGGCCAACCTGAAGATCATTAACCGGCCTTACAGCTTCAAAATGGACGGAGAACTTTACACCCTCAACCGGCGCAAGTTCGGGGCAATAATAGGGGACGAGGTTCAGACCGGCTGCAACACGGTGACCAATCCCGGCACTATATTGGGCAAGCACTGCCTGGTGGCTCCTTGCACCTCGGTGCCATCGGGATTTCATAAGGCCCGTACGGTCATCAAGGCTTGATGGCGGCACCTGATCTGATCAAGACCGAATGCGGGGAGTCCGGTCCAAGCCTATTGTTCATAGAGCCATATCTGAACCATTCCCATGGCGCTTTTGCCAAGGGGATCATGAGCCATGTCCCGGCCCGCTGGACTTTATTGGGCCTGCCGGGGCGGTTTTTCCGCTGGCGCATGCGGGGCGCGGCCGCGTACCTGGCCTTTCAGGCCAGGCGGGATTTGGAACGGCCCTGGGATGGCCTCATATGCTCTTCCATGCTGGGCCTTGCCGAACTGAAGGGTTTGTGCCCCAGTCTGGCGGAGGTGCCCAGCCTGGTGTATTTCCATGAGAACCAGCTCTGTTATCCGGTGCAGGGAAAAGCAGGCCAAACCCAGCAAGACCGGGATTTATATCTGGCTTTCAGCAATCTGACATCCGGGCTTGCGGCCAAGCGCATACTGTTCAATTCGGATTATCACAAAAGAGAAGTTTTTGCCGCAGCAGATGCCATGCTGAAAAGACTGCCCGATGCAGTACCTGCGGATTTACTTAAGGTGCTTTATGAAAAATGTGGCGTGCGTCCGGTGCCGCTGGAGGTGTCAGAAGCTGATGGGCTGGCCCGCACTAAAAACCAAGGAAATTTGCGTATAGTTTGGAATCACCGCTGGGAGCATGACAAGGACCCGGAAACCCTGTTCAGCGCATTATTCAAGCTTGCCGGAGACGGGCAGAACTTCCAGGTTGCCATTCTGGGACCCCGTAGCGCCAATTATCCCAAGGTGTTTGACCTTGCCGGGGATATCTTGGGCGGCCGCCTGGTCCACCTTGGCACGGTGGAGGACCGGCGGGAATATTGGGGCTGGCTTTTTTGGGCTGATTTGGCTATTAGTACGGCTTTGCAGGAGTATCAAGGGCTCTCAATTGCTGAGGCGGTGTGGGCGGGCTGCCGTCCTTTGGTTCCCGACACCCTGGTGTATCCTGAGCTTTATGACGGGGAGTTTCGCTACCCTGCGGACCGCCTGTATGACAGCTTGCTTCCCCTGGTGCAAAAGCCGGAGCTTGCCCGGGGGGCGGCTTATTGCCGGATGACGGAACAATTGACTTGGCCCAAACAACAAAAAGGTTGGCAACAAGAGATAAAGGAGCTTTTGGCACGATGAGGAAACCAGAGAAACAGATCAATGATCCCGAGCAGATACATGCCATCCTCCAGCGGGCGGAAGTCTTGCGCCTGGGCATGTGCGGTGATGACGGCTGGCCCTATGTGGTACCCATGAGCTTTGGGGCCACAGAGGATGCCATCTATATGCATGGCTCTAAAAAAGGTAAAAGATTCGAGCTTTTGCAGCAGAATAATAAAGTTTGTTTTGAAGTTGATCTGGATGTTGAGATCCGTAAGGCGGCGGAACCCTGTAAATGGAGCGCCCGTTTCCAGAGCGTAATCGGGTATGGCAGGGTTGAACTGCTTGAGGGAGATCAAAAAGCCCAGGGGCTCAACATCATCATGAAAAAGTTTTCTGGCCAAGAATTTGAGTATAGCCAAAAGGTATTGGATGTGACCGCCGTTTTCCGGCTGAATATTGAGTCCATGACCGGCAAGCGCAGTTTGCCGGATTTGGGATTATAGCATTCCAAACTGAAATTATTAGCAAAATGCATATGGGCATCTGGACAGGGAAACCTGATTCAACCATGATACGTATGATCATTTCTGTTTAGGATAAAAACATGACATAAACCAGACTCTATCTTGCTATAATGCCACATATCAACACCACCGCCGATCTTTGGGCCGGCGGCGGGGTGTTCGCTTTAATCAAAAAGGGCCACAAAAAGAGGCCGGTGTTTCCCCAATAACAAGCGAGAGGAAGAGAGAAGACATGCGTTCTCGTGTATTTATGATTATGGTTGCGGTTTTTGCGGCAGCGGCTCTTTGCCTTGCCGTTTCCCCCGCCATGGCCGCCAAGGTCAAGGCTGCATTCGTCTATGTGGGTCCTGTCGGTGACCACGGATGGACCTACGCCCATGATCAGGGCCGCCTGGACCTGGAAAAAACCTTGGGCATAGAGACCACATTTGTGGAGTCGGTGAGTGAAGCCGACGCAGAGCGCGTCATCACCAACCTGGCCCGCCGGGGGTACTCCCCGATTTTCACCACCAGCTTCGGGTACATGGACCCCACCCTGGCAGCAGCTAAAAAATTCCCCAAAACGGTGTTCATGCATTGTTCGGGCTTTAAGCGCGCTCCCAACGTGGGCACTTATTTCTCGCGCATGTATCAGAGCCGGTACCTTACCGGGCTTATCGCCGGCGCAATGACCAAATCAGGCATCATCGGGTATGTCAACGCCTTCCCGATTCCCGAGTGCGTACGCCTGATCAACGCCTTCACCATCGGGGTCAAGGAAGCCAACCCCAAGGCCAAGGTGCATAACGTATGGATCAATGCCTGGACCGACGCCGCCAAGGGAAAAGAAGCAGCCAAGGCCCTGATAGCCGCGGGTGCGGACATAATCACCCAGGGCATAGACTTCCCCAGCCCCCAAGAGGCCGTGGCGGAAGCTGGCAAGGGGCACTACTTCATTGGCTGGGACTCTGACATGGCCTTTTTGGCTCCTGAAGTCACCCTGACCTCTGCCCTTTTGCACTGGAAATATATCTACCGCGACGTGGTCAAGCGGGTCATGGACGACACCTGGAAGCCTGACGACTATTACTGGGGCATGGACAAGAACGCAATCGGCATCGCTCCCATGGGCAAGATGGTTCCGGCCGATGTCAAGGCCATGGTGGAAAAACGCCAAAAAGAGATAGCCGCAGGCAAATTCGAAGTCTTCGCGGGCCCCATCAAATACCAGGACGGTAAACTCTGGGTGCCTGAGGGCAAGGTTGCCACCGATGGCGACATCCTGAGTTCCACCAAGTTTATCGAAGGCGTGGTGGGTTCTGTTAAGTAACCAATTTGATAATGCTTTGAGCCATGCGGCGTCTGGCTTTTTTGACGGACGCCGCATGGCTGTTTTTGGATGAGGGGGAGTTGCTAGACTAAGGCAGAGCCCATGAATCAGCCAGCTTTAGCGATAGACATGAAGGGAATCACCAAACGGTTCCCCGGAGTGCTAGCCCTGTCGGAGGTGGATTTCGAGGTGCGCACCGGAGAGATTCACGCCCTTTTGGGTGAAAATGGCGCGGGCAAATCCACCTTGATGTCCGTGCTGTCCGGCCGGCTCACCCCGGACAGCGGATACATGCGCATCCTGGGCAAAACCATTCCCCCGGGCCAGCCCCGGGCCTCCATAAAGGCCGGGGTGGGCATGGTGTATCAGCATTTTCAATTGGCCGGGGCCTTGACGGTGGCTGAGAATCTGCTTTTGGGGCGCAACCGGGGCAGCCTGGGGCTGCAGGTCAAGGAGATAAGCAAGCGCATTTTGGAGCTGGGCAAGGAGTACGACCTGCCGGTGGACCCCGGGGCCAAGCTGTGGCAGCTATCCCTGGGGGAATGGCAGCGGGTGGAGATCATCCGTTTATTGCTCAGCGACTCCAAGGTGCTGATCCTTGATGAGCCCACCACCATCCTTACCGGCATAGAGACCGAAAAGCTTTTCGCGGCCCTGAAACTACTCAGGGACCAGGGCCGGGCCGTGGTGTTTATCTCCCATAAAATGGATGAGGTAATGGAGTTGGCGGGCCGGGTGACCGTGCTGGCCCATGGACGCAATAAAGCCTGCGTGGAGACCCGGGACAGCGACAAAAAATCCCTGGCCCGGCTGATGATGGACACCGACCTGGATGTCTCCGGGCTAAGCTGCGATCCCCCGAAGATTCCGGCAGGCGGACATAACGCCCTGGAGCTGTCAGGCCTTAGGGCCTGCTGCGACCGGGGACAGGTGCGCCTTGACGGGGTTGACCTGACAATCGCGCCGGGCGAGGTCTTGGGAGTGGCCGGGGTGGCGGGCAACGGGCAACGCGAGCTGGCCGAGGTCTGCTGCGGCCTGCGTCAGCCCACCGCAGGCACGGTGACCATAAACGGGAATCCGCTGACCGGCAAAGAACCCCGCAAATTCATTGATGCCGGGGTGGGTTTTGTGCCGGAAGACCGGCAGGAATCAGGCAGCGTGAGGGATTTCAACCTGGTCGAAAACCTCATGCTGAAGGATTATCAGGCCGACCGCTTTAGGCAAGGCATCTGGCTCAACTGGACTAAGGCCCGCCGCGAGGCCGCAGAACTGCTCAAGGAATATGACGTGCGCCCGCCAAATCCCAATGCGGAGGCCGGGGCGCTTTCCGGCGGCAATCTGCAAAAGCTGCTGCTGGCCAGGGAGCTTAACCGGAAACCCGCCCTGATCGTGGCCGCATATCCCTTGCGGGGGCTTGACTTGGCCTCGGCTTCGTTTGTGCAGGCGGCCTTGCGCCGCTTCCGGGATCAGGGCGGATCGGTGTTGTTCATCGGTGAAGACCTGGACGCGCTTTTGGAGGTTTCCGACCGGGTGGTGGTGCTGTTCCGGGGCAAGATCATGGGAGAATTCTGCAACGAAGGTTTGAACGTGGAAGAACTGGGGCTTTTAATGGCCGGGGAGGGTGCGGCATGATCCGGCCGGTCATCCAGCCCAGGGAAGAAAAACTGCCCGGCGGCGCTATCCTCACCACGCTGGGCTCTTTGATTGCGGCCCTGGCGGCATCGGGCCTGATGCTTTTGGCTTATGGCGTGAACCCGCTTCAGGCTTTATATGAAATGGGTTTCGGAGCTTTCGGCGACTGGTACGGACTCAGCGAAACCCTGGTAAAGGCAACCCCGCTGATCCTGTGCGGCCTGGGGGTGAGCGTGGCATTCACCACCGGGTTGTGGAATATCGGGGCGGAGGGCCAGATCTACGCCGGGGCCATCGGGGCGGGCTGGGTGGCGCTTACCTTTCCGGACTGGCCCGCCGGGCTGATGATACCGGGCATGACCCTGGCGGCCATGGCCGCCGGAGCCCTTTGGGCATTGGGTCCCGCCTGGCTGAAGGCCAAGCTTCAGGTCAACGAGATCATCACCACCTTGATGATGAATTATATCGCCATATCGGTGCTTGATTATTTTGTTTATGGACCCTGGCGCGATCCAACCGCTCATGGTTTCCCCATGAGCAAGATTTTTTCGCCGGCCGCCGTATTGCCCATGCTGGGAGACAGCCGGGTCCATCTGGGCCTGGTCTACGGTCTGGTGGCGGCGGCGCTGATCTGGATGCTTTTGGGCCGGACCCAGATTGGTTTTGTCATGCGGGTCACCGGAGCCAACCGGACCGCCGCCCGGGTGTCGGGCATGCCCATCATGAAGGTGATGATCATCAGCATGCTGGTATCAGGCGCCTGTGCAGGGCTGGCGGGCATGGGCGAGGTCTCCGCCATTCAGCAGCGGGTGCGCCCCAACTTCAGCCCCGGATATGGCTACACCGCAATAATCATAGCCTGGCTGGCCTGGCTCAGGCCCCAGGTCATCGTGATTGTGGCGGTGCTTTTGGGGGCGCTCATGGTGGGGGGCGAGACCCTGCAGTTCACCATGAAGGTGCCACCGCATTTGGTAAACATCATACAGGGCATGATTTTGTTCTTTGTGCTGGCCGGTGAATTCGTATCCCGGTACCGGGTGCGCTGGCTGCGGGATGAGGAGGCGGCCGGTGCTTGAGATCGGAATTATTACGGGGCTATTGACCGGGGCCATTCAATCCGGCACTCCCATACTGTTCGCTTGCCTGGGCGAGATCATTTGCGAGCGCTCGGGCATATTGAACCTGGGGGTGGAAGGCATGATGCTGGCCGGGGCCATGGTGGGATTTGCGGTGAGCCTGAACACCGGTTCTCCGGTGCTGGGGGTTATCGCCGGCGCGGCCGCCGGAGGTGTCATGGCCTTGATCCATGCCTTTTTGTGCATCAGCCTTTTGGCCAACCAGGTGGTCGCCGGGCTGGGGCTAACCATGTTCGGCATGGGCATGTCGGGTCTTTTCGGACTGAGCTATGTGGGCAAAAAAGCCCCCGGTTTCGGCCCCATTGCGATCCCGGGACTGAGCGATATACCTTTTCTCGGCCCGGTGCTTTTCAATCATGACGCTTTGATCTATCTGGCCTTGATCCTGGTGCCGGTTTCCTGGTGGTATCTTTTCAAGACCCGGCCCGGCCTGGTCCTCAGGGCCTGCGGTGAAAACCCCAGCGCGGCCGACGCCTGGGGTGAATCCGTAGCGGGCTACCGCTATGTGCATGTGATCATGGGCGGTATACTGGGCGGCATAGGCGGGGCTTATCTATCGTTGGGCTACACCCACATGTGGGTGGAAAACATGGTGGCCGGACGGGGCTGGATAGCCTTGGCCCTGGTCATCTTCGGGTTCTGGCACCCCATGAAGGCTGCGGCGGGAGCATTTCTGTTTGGCGGGGTGGGCGTGGCCCAGCTCCGCATCCAGGCTGCGGGCGCCATGATCCCCTCGGCCCTGTTGACCATGCTGCCCTATGTGCTTACGGTGATTATCCTGGTGGTCATCACCATACGGCAGAGCAAGACCGGCAGGGTGGAGGCTCCGGCAGCCCTGGGCCTGGGCTTCAGGCGGGGGGGCTGAACAGATTAAATGGATGTGATAATTATTCCGGGCGATGCAAAATCCGGGGGTTTTTTTTTATTCCCCATATGATTCAGACGCCAAGGGTTTTCTTTTTGGCTTGTTACCGGCAAGGTTGGTATTGGCCGCCGTGCCGTTGCTTTTGGAATTGAGTTAAGCGGCAGCCATGCATTTTTCTGCGATAGCTTATGTGATGGGGGTGTTGTTCCTCGTCACCGGGGCCTCTATGATCCTGCCGGTGATTTGTTCGCTGTATTACGGCGAAGATGATCTCCATTCCCTCACGCTTTCAATGGCGCTGATCATGCTGATAGGCCTGCCCCTGTTCAGGCGCTACCGGCATCAGCACGAACTGGGCACCAGGGACGCCATCCTTATCGCTCCCTTCGGGTGGATGCTGGTGTCGGCCCTGTCCGCCTTGCCCTTCATGATTCACGGCTCCATCCCGTCATTCACTGACGGGTTTTTTGAGATGATGTCCGGCTATACCACCAGCGGGGCCACCATTCTGACCGATATAGAGAGCGTCCCCCACGGGCTTTTGTTTTGGCGCAGCGAGACCCATCTATTGGGCGGCATGGGCTTTTTGACTTTGGTGGTCATCTTTCTGCCCCACGGCATGGGGGGCCTGCGGATCTTCCGGGCTGAATCCAGCCCTGGCCAGGTGATCACCCGTGAAAAATTCCTGCCCCGCAATAAAGACACCATGATATGGCTGTGGGGCATATATGTGGGGCTCAATGTGCTTGAGACCGTGCTGCTGGCCGCGGGCGGCATGTCTATTTTCGATTCACTCTGCCATGCCTTCGGCACCGTTTCCACTTCAGGCTATTCGCCCAAAAATGCAAGCATAGGCCATTACGACAACGCCTATTTCGACTGGGTCATCATCCTTTTCATGTTCCTGGGCGGTATGACCTTTATGCTGTTTTTCCGCATGATTAAGGGGGATTGGCGGACGATAATACGCAATACCGAATTCCGCTGGTACGTGGGATTTCTGGTTTTTTTCTGCGGAATCACGGCCTGGATTCTTTGGAAACAGAACACTTATGACGGCTGGCTGGAATCTTTACGCTACGCCACTTTTCAAGTGATGTCGCTTTTGACAACCACTGGATTCACCACCGCAAACTATGAAAAATGGCCCCAGGCCGCACAGATGTTTCTCTATGCGGCTTGTTTTGTTGGGGCGTGTGCGGGCTCCACCACTTCGGGGATCAAGGTGGTTCACTATGTCATAATATGCAAATTCATGTACCTGGCCATAAAACGCCTGTTCTTTCAACCCATGACCGTAGTCTCCTTACGCCTGAACGACCGTCCGGTGGACCAGTCAATCATTGATCTGGCCATATGCTATTTCATCGTAAATATATTTTTGGTGCTGGGTGGGGGCTGCTTCATGGTGCTCAGCGATGATATGGACTTTGTAACCGCCATGAGCTCGGTTATCGCCACCCTGATGAACATAGGTCCGGGTTTCGGTGATGTGGGCCCGGCGGACAACTATGCCTTTATTTCGGATATCGGAAAATGGTTCCTCTCATACATGATGCTGATAGGACGCCTGGAGATGTTCTCCGCGCTGGTGGTGTTCTATCCCGCTTTCTGGGAAAAATAGGGGGATTTGAGCGAAGAGCTTCTCTTTTTGACCAATAACCGCGTTGGTCTTCTTTTCATAATGCTCATGCACAAAAAGAGTGCACTGCGCCTGTGAAGAGAATCCCGCCTTGCTCAATTCGAAAATTTGGCTGGTATCCAGCTTGAATGTTTATTATATGATGATCATAAATATGAGAAGGTGTTTTGATTATTGAGCCAAGACAAGGAGCGGGTTATGGCAAGCGGCTGGACGCGAGACGGGGGCGTGCAGGATCAAATAGACGCCAGCATTGAAGATGCGGTCAAGCTGGCCCGGAGCCGTCTTACTGAAGGGGAGAGTTTGACCCACTGCGAGGAATGCGAGGAACCCATACCCGAAGCCCGCCGCAAGGCTATCCCCGGGGTGCGCCTTTGCATCCAATGTCAGGCTGAGCTGGAAAAACAGCAGCCTGGATTGGGCGGCATCAACCGGCGCGGCAGTAAAGACAGCCAGCTTAAGTGATAAACCAACAGTATTTGCTTTGGGCTAATTCAAGAACAGCTTCTGCACATCCTTAAGCTGCAAGGACCCGCAGACCACCAGAACCCGTTCATCTGGCTGTATGTGGGTGTCCCCCACTCCGATATTCCACTCGTTGTTGCGGTATACCCCGCCTATCAGAATTTTACCCCAGTAGTAGGGATCAAGCTTGGAGAGCGGCTTTTTGGTAATGGGGGATTCGGGGGCCGCCACCAATTCCACCACTTCGGTGTCGAAACCATGCAGATGGGCCACTGAGAGCAGTTCACCCCTGCGGATGAATTTCAGGATTTCATTGCCCGCCATCACTTTTTTGTTTAGGGCCAAGTCCAACCCGATGGTGGCCGCCAACACCAGATAGTCCTCATTATTCACCAGGGCTATGGTCTTGCGTTCGGCATCGCCATTTCCGTTGCCAGCCGTGGCCATCAGGTGCTTGGCCAATATGCAGCTCATGATATTGGTTTCGTTTTCGCCCGTGGCCGTGATAAAGGTGTCCATATCCAATAGACCGGCCATGGTGAGCATGTTGGCATCCGAGCCGTCGCCGCAAAGCACCTCGGTATTTTTGAGCACATGGGAAAGATCTTCCGCCTGCTCTTCATCCTTTTCGATGAGCTTGACCTTCACGGATTTATGCATAAGTTCGGCAATGCGCCTGCCCACCAGACCACCCCCCAGGATCATAACCCGCTGGCGTCGCTCCTGTTTCACCCCCACCAAATCCATGACTTTGGGAAGATATTCCGTGGCGGCCATGATCAAAACAAGGTCTTGGGGCAGGATCATGTGATTGCCGCCCGGAATAATGGTGGTGATGCCCCGGGCCACCGCAACCACCCTGAACACCAGCTCTTGATCCAATAAAGATATGTCCTTCAGCTTTTTTCCGGCCAGGGGTGATGTTTCCCTGATGCGGCAGGCCATGACCTGCAGCTGGCCTCCCGCAACATCGATGATTTCGTTGGCGGCCCGTATTTTCAAAAGGCGGCTTATCTCCTGGGCCGCCAGTTCCTCGGGATGGATGATCATGTCTATCTTCATATCCTCGGGCGGCAGTATGGAATTTCCCCTGCTGAATTCCGTAGAACGCACCCGGGCGATTTTTTTGGGTATCCCAAAACGATGGGCGATCTGGGAAGACAGGATGTTGACCGCATCATTATTGGTCACCGCGATCATGTAATCCATGTCCTGGGCATCGGCTTCTTTCCAGCATTCAAAGCTCATGGCCGAGCCTTGGATCAGACGGGCGTCAATATTGCCATCCGCGTACTGGACAAGTTTTCTTGCGGGCTCAATGGCCGTAACCGAGTAGCCTTCATGCACCAGCCTTTTGGCCAGATAATATCCCACCCCGCCCAGACCCAGAATCAGGATGTTTTCAGAGCGGTGGTTTTTTTTGTTGAACATAGTATCGCCTTACAGTTGCGCAGTTTTGGCAAATCGCCATTTCAATCCGCCGATATAGGTAGATCCCGGTGCAATGCCGGGGCGGGGCGAATCAGGTTTTCCTTTTGATGCCCCGCTGCCTGTGCTGGAACAGTCTATTGATTGCTGCGGCAAACCCCGCAAAGTATGGCCTACATTATACCGTTTTGTCCATAAAAGGTGCGGTGGGGATCGGCGTTCTTTGAGCCGATTATCACCCGGCAGACAACCGCATCCTGGGGACTGTCACCAGGCCAGCCATGCACCGCAAATAAAATCAAATAGTTAACACGATGAAATAATAAAACAAATCACCTGAGATTTTGGTGGATACAAATTTGTGAACCAACTCTTTTTACCCCATGCAGCGGCTTTTCTATATTGGGCAAAGGTCGGATAGGAGCTTACAGCGAGTGATGCAAGGATGGGGTGTATGAGCAAAGAGAACAAGAAACCAGTTGTTGGGCGGCCCACGGTTTATCAACCCGAATACGCCTGCCAGGCCCTGACGGCCTGTGCGGAGCTGGGGGCCACGGACAAGGATTTGGCGGATATCTTCGGGGTTTGCATACGCACGGTGCAGTACTGGAAAAAGCGCCATCCTGAATTCGGCCAATCGGTGAGTCAGGGAAAGGAAGAATTTGACACCAACCAGGTGGAGCGCTCGCTTTTGCAGGCTGCCTTGGGCGGAACATATGAGGAGGTTTACGAGCAGGAGGGCAAGGTGGTCAAGAAGGTCACCAAACACAAAGCGCCGGATGTGAAGGCCTGCCTGTTCTGGCTGAAAAACCGGGAGCCCCAGCGCTGGAGTGACAAGGCCGCCATGGCCCAGGAACTGGGTGATGATCTGGCCGAGCTTTTGGATCAGGCCAAAAAGCGTCTTTGTGAAGCCGAGCAAAAGGAAATCAGCCAAGATCCTGCGGATGCCCCGGAGAGCCCGAGTGATGAATGAGGTCCAGAGCGAAAACCGCCTGAAAAGGGACATCACCGGATTCTATGATGACCCCTTGGGATTTGTACGCTTTGTTTTTCCCTGGCAAAAGCCCGGCACCAGGCTGGCCCATGAGAAAGGCCCGGACATCTGGCAGGTTGAAGTTCTGGAAGCCTTGGGCCGGGAGGCGGCCCGGCAGCGGGGCGGCGGGCTGGATGCGGTGCAGATAGCGGTAAGCTCCGGGCATGGAGTGGGCAAGACCGCATTGGTGGCCTGGGTGCTGCTTTGGTTCATATCCACCCGGCCCCATCCTCAGATAGTGGTCACGGCCAACACCTCCCAGCAGCTGGCCAGCAAGACCTGGCGCGAGCTGGCCAAATGGCACGCCTTGGCTTTGAACGGGCACTGGTTCGAATGGTCGGCCACCCGCTTCAGCTACCGGCCGGAGCGGGAAACCTGGTTTGCCTCGGCCCTGGCCTGGTCAAAGGAAAGGCCGGAGGCCTTTGCCGGCACCCATGAAGAGAACGTCCTGGTGATCTATGACGAGGCCAGCTTGGTGGCTGACGCCATCTGGGAGGTGACCGAAGGGGCCATGACCACCCCGGGGGCCATGTGGCTTTGTTTCGGCAACCCCACCCGCAACACCGGCAGATTCAGCCAGTGTTTCGGCAAGCTGCGCCACCGCTGGACCACCTTCACGGTCGACGCCCGTAAGGCCAAAAAAGCCAACCGGGCCAAGCTTGACAAATGGATCGAGGATTATGGCGAAGACAGCGACTTTGTACGGGTGCGGGTCAAGGGGGAGTTCCCGCGCTCCTCCTCCATGCAGCTTATTCCCCTGGATATTGCGCGGGCCGCAGCCGGGAAGACCTTGCGCCTCCAAAGCTATGTGCACGCCCCCAGGATACTGGGGGTGGACGTTGCGCGCTTTGGGGATGACATGAGCGTAATCCTGCGCCGCCAGGGCCTGGCAGTGAGCGGACTCAAGAAATTCCGCGGCCTGGACACCATGGCGCTGTCTTCCCGGGTGGCGGTAGAAATAAAAAGCTGGCGCCCTGATGCGGTCTTCATAGATGAAGTGGGCATCGGGGCCGGAGTGGTGGACCGCCTCAAGCAGCTCGGCTTCAAGGTGCAGGGCATAAACGTGGGCCGTCAGGCCAGCGAACCGGGGCGCTATCACAATCTGCGGGCAGAATGCTGGCTGCGCCTGCGCGACTGGCTGCAAAGCGGCGGAGCAATACCGGATGATAAGGAGATGCTGGATGACCTGACCGGACTGGAATACGGATTCGACAACCAAGAGCGCTTCCAACTGGAGCGTAAACAGGAAATGAAGGAAAGGGGCCTGGCATCGCCGGACTGCGCGGATGCGCTGGCCCTTACTTTTGCGCAGCCGGTGGCGCCGTCCGGCCACACCCCGCAACGCGAGATGGCCTTAAGCGAATATGATCCCTTCGGCGGAACGGTCTGACCAAATAAAAAGGAGAGAGCCCGATGAGCGCTTATGAAAAAAAAGAGATTGATTACGGCAGGATCGACACCTGGGTGGGCAACAAATACACCAGCTGGGACGGGGGACGGTCCTGGGTCTATGATACCAACACCCATTTTCAGCACGACGGCAAGAACTATTACATTCTGGATGGTGAAGAGCTGACCGATCAAGCCAACTGGAAGCTGGACACCATGTCCGGCTACCACATGACGGTCAGCGATTACGTCACCATGCAGGTGCAGCGCCAAACGCTGGCCGAAACCCAGGCCCAAAACCAAAAGATGTACGAGCTCATGCAGGAGCGCAATGCAATGCAACAGCGCTGGCTGAGTGAAGAAAAAGCCCGCTTGGCGGCTGAAGCTGAAAAGACCCAGCAGGAAGAGGAGCTTTTGGCGGAAAAGGAACGCCGCAGGTTGTATCTGGCAAGTTTGGGCAGACAGCCCACCTTGCTGACCGGCGGTGATGGGGCCGAAGAGTATGCGCCTATCAAAAAACGTACCTTGGGAGCGGTGTGAGCACTATGCAAAAAGATAAGGAAAACCAGATACGGGAATACATGCGGCGCTTTTTCGGGCTCAAGCAAACCCGCCAGCCTTTTGAAACCAATTATTGGCAGGCCATCAGCGAGTATTTGCTGCCCCGGCGGGGCTGGTTTGAGTCGCTGGAAGATCCCCAGCGGCCCGGGCGCAAGCGCCAGGACAAAATCATCAATAACCAGCCCACCCGGGCGCTCAGGATTCTGTCCGCCGGCATGCAGGGCGGGCTTACCAGTCCGGCCCGGCAATGGTTCCGGCTCAACCTGGCTGATTCTTCGGTGCATGGTTCAGGGGCGGTGCGGGAGTATTTGAGCGAGGTGGAGCGGCGCATGTATATGATCTTTGCCAGCTCCAATTTCTATTCCTCCATCCATATGGCATATACCGAGCTGGCCGGATTCGGCACCTGCTGCCTTTTGGAGGATGAAGACCCGGACAAAACCGTACGCTTTCTGACCCTGACCGCAGGTGAATACTACCTGGCCGAAGACCGGCGGGGCCTGGTCAACACGGTCTACCGCACCACCTGGATGAGCGCCGCCCAGATGGAAGAGGAATTTGGCCGCAATGTAGTGAGCGATCAGGTGAAGAGCGCATTGGAGCATGATCCGGACCGCAAGTTCGAGGTGCTGCATCTGGTCGAGCCCAGAAGCCTGCGCAACCAACGCTCAAGCGGCAACATGGATATGCCCTTTAAGTCGGTATATCTGGAGTTGGGCGGCGGTGGGCATTTGCTGCGCGAGAGCGGATACAACGAGTTTCCCTATCTGGTGAGCCGCTGGTCGGTGTTTGGCGGCGAGGTGTATGGCCGCGGTCCGGGAAATGATGTGCTGCCCGATGTGAAAATGCTGCAGGAGATGGAAAAGACCCATCTGAAAGCCTTGCACAAGATGGCCGATCCTCCGGTGAAAAAACCAGCCAGTCTGGGACATCCTGTGAATGCCCTGCCCGGCGGGGTGACTCCCTATGATGCATCCAATCCCCAGGCCTTGGCCCCGCTTTATGAGGTGACACCCAACACGGCCGAGCTGGACGCCAAGATTCAGCGGGTTGAGATGGCAATTGAAAAGGCGCTGTTTAACGACGTTTTCTTATTCAACACCTATACCAGCAGCATGACCGCCACCGAGGTGGAGGAGCGTCGGGAAGAAAAGCTCCTGATGCTGGGCCCGGTGATTGAGCGCCAGACCCATGAGCTGCTTGATCCTTTGATCGACCGCACCTTTAACCTGATGAACCGTAAGGGCATGCTGCCCGCGCCGCCCCGGGAAATACAGGGCATGGATTTGAAGGTGGAGTTTGTAAGCCATCTGGCCCAGGCCCAAAAGGTGGTGGCCACCAAGAGCATCCGCACGGTGAGTGCATATGCGGCTGAACTCTCCCGCTACAGCAATGAAGCGCTGGATTTATTCAATGTGGAAGAGGCCTTGCGCCAATTCTCCGAAGCGGCCGGGGCTCCCGGCAACCTGATACGGGGTGAGCGCGAGGTGAAAAAGCTGCGGAGCGGCAAGGCGGAAGCCGTGCAGAGGCAGCTTGTGGAAAAGTCGCAGGACCGGATAATGGACAATCTGCCCAAGACCGCCCAAGCCGCAAAAGACCTGAGCCAGATCAATCAAAAGGGTGAAGACGCCTTGAAGAATCTGGTCAAGCTTTTGGAATCCACCGCTTCGCCCCAGGCCGGCGGGGCTTTGGAAGGCGTTCAGCGCCAAGTTAACTGAGACCGGGGAGATAAGCTGATATGAGACTGTCTGTCTGCATGATGGTCAAGGATGGAGGCGGCCTGTTTGTTCAGGCCCTTGACTCCATCAAAGGCCTGGCCGATGAACTGGTGCTGGTTAACACCGCCGAGGATTCCCAGACCCCGGACACCCGGGACGCCCTGGCCCTGATGCCTGATCTGGATGTGAAGCTGGTTCACTCACCCTGGAAGGATGATTTTTCTTTTCACCGCAATGAAAGCCTGGCCGGGGCCAGCGGAGATTGGCTTTTGTGCCTGGATGGGGATGAAGAGGTTATTTTGCCCCAGGGCGCGGAACCCTTGAGGGAATGGCTTTCGGGCTTGCACTCCGATTGTCAATGCGCCGGAGTTCTTTTGCACGACATGCGCGGAGGGCAAAGCGTCATGCAGATGAGCCAGCCCAGAATTTTCCGCAAGGATTCGGTTGAATATCGGGGCAGGGTGCACAACCAGGTTTACAGCCTGAACGGCGGCGAGCTTAAGCAGATTCACACCGGGCTTATGGAGCTTAAACATTACGGCTATGATCCCAAGCTGGTGGACATGGCAGCCAAGCGGGGGCGCCGGGTGCGGCTGCTCAAAAGGCAGCTCACCGAAGGTGATTACAACGCATATTTTTGGCTCATGCAGGATGCGGGCATGCACGACGAGGAAGACCTGGCCCTTTCTTATGCTGAAAAGTATCTGGAGCATGAAAGCGATCTTCCCGGGGGCCGGATGAATCCCAATGTGTATTTCCCGGTGGTGCGGCGCTTTCTGATGCGCGGGGATTTGGAGCGCTCGTTTGAGTGGCTCAAGCGGGGCTTAAAGGCTGTGCCGGGGGATTTGGACCTTTGCGCGGCCAAAAGCGATCTTTGCGCCGCCCGGGGTGATTTTGAGGCCATGGCCCAGGCCGCGGTGGAATATGTGGGGCTATATAAGGCCATGCAGCGTGTGGGACCCAGCCACGGACGTTTTTGCTACACCTTCCAGCCCGGGCTATATGCCTATTATCTGTGCCGGGCCTGCCTCTACCGTCTGAGGGTGGGGCTGCTGATGCACCAGGAATTGAGCGGGCTGCTGCCCGGTATGCCCCAAAGCGTGCGGGAGGAAGTGGAGCGGGAGCTTAGCCTGAACCTCAACAGCTGGCATCCCGAGCTTATCAGCGCCCTGCTACCCGGACAAAACACAGGGCGGAGATAAAATTGTGAAAAGGCTCAGGTTTATTGGCTCCGGGGTATTGGGTTACGTTTGATTTAGGATGAACCAAACAAACAGAGGAAAGCCGGATATGGAATTTGTGCACCAGGAAATACAGGACCAAAGAGACCAGGAACTGAACAACCGGGCGCTAAGGAAGTCTTTTTTGCAAAAGGTGGAAAATACCTTTATGAGCGAGGCTGGGCGCAAGGTGGCCTGGGAGCTTTTGTCCCAATGCGGCATCTTCCGCACCACTTTCCGGCGCAATGCTGAAAGCGCTTTTTTGGAGGGACGCCGCAGCGTGGGCCTGGACCTGCTCACCTTGATAGGGGAGGCGAACCACCAGCTTTTGGGGGACATCCTGCTCATGGGCTTCAAAGAAGACCGGGCAGCCAAATCAGGAGAAAACAGCCGGCCTGAATAAGCCGGGCTGACAAAAAAAGCAGATACCCCGCGCCCGGGTGGCCAACCAGCGCGGGGGCAACGCATAACTGAGCGCCTCATCCGTGTACACGGGCGGATGGGGCGCTCTTTTATTGCGGAAAAACAGGGGCCTTAAGGAGGAACCAAGATGAGCGAAGAATTCGAAACCCGGTCTGCAGCACAGGTGCTTTACCCCGAGGCGCAGCCGGATGGCGAAACCAAGCAGGATAACGCGGCAGAAAGCAAGGTGCAGACCAGCCAGCCCGAATCCGTGCCTGAAAACTGGCAAGGATATGACCTGGGCCTGGGTGAGGGAGCCGGGGACGGCGCGATGGCCGGGTTCAAGCAGGCGGCCCATAAAAGCGGACTTACAGCCAGACAGGCCGCCCAGATGGCCAAATGGTACGGCGCGGCATCCAAACCGGGCCAGGCCGACCCGGAGCACGCTCTCATCAAAGCCGAGCAGGAACTGAAACAGGAATGGGGCCACCGCTACCGGCGCAACCTGGATCTGGCCAACCAGGCGGTGACCCGCTTCGGCGGAAGCGAACTGATCAGCGCCATGAAAAAGAGCGGCCTGGGCATAAACCCTGCCATGGTGCGGGCCTGGGCCCAGGTGGGGGCGGCCATCAGCGAGGACAGCTTTGTAAGCGGCGTATCCGCCGGGGCTCCCAAAAGGAGCCTCGCTGAAATCCTTTATGACAACAGCTAACGAGGAGGAAGCCACATGGCTACCATAGGCGACAGAATGACTCTTGTGGACTGGGCAAAACGGGTTGACCCCGATGGCAAGGCGGCGGCCATAGCCGAACTTCTGGCCCAGACCAATGAAATTTTGGATGATGCGGTCTGGTTGGAATCCAACCTGGCCACCGGCCACCGCACCACGGTGCGCACCGATCTGCCGGACCCCACCTGGCGCAAGCTGAACTATGGCGTAAAGCCGGTCAAGTCCAAGACCAAACAGGTGGACGACAGCATCGGCATTTTGGAGATCCGGGGCGAGGTGGACCGCGATCTGGCCGAGCTGAACGGCAACATGAGCGATTTTAGGCGCAATGAGGATCAGGGCCTGATCGAGTCCTTGAACCAGAACATGGCCACCACCTTGATCTACGGCGACGTGGACGAATACCCCGAACGCTTCACCGGTCTGGCCCCGCGCTACATCTACAGCGACGCGGACAACGTATTGGATGCCGGGGGCAGCGGGGATGACACCACCAGCGTGTGGATCGTGACCTGGGGCGCTTCCACCGTGCATATGGTTTTTCCCAAGGGAAGCCAGGCCGGACTCAAGCATGAAGATCTGGGCGTGATCGACCTGGAAGACTCGGACGGCGGCAAATACCGGGGCTATGCCTCCTGGTATCAATGGAAGGCCGGCCTGGTGGTGCGTGACTGGCGCTATGTGGTGCGCATCGCCAACATCGAGTCCAGCGGCTCCAGCAACATCGTCACCCCCGAGCTGATCGTGCAGGGCCTGAACCTCTTGCCCAATCCCCGTTTGGGCAACACCTGCATCTACATGAACCGCACCGTCAAGACCCAGCTCAGCCAGGCCGCCATGAACAAGTCCAACGCGGCCTTCACCTTTGAGGAGGTGTTCGGCCAGCCGGTGACCAAGTTCTGGGGTTTCCCCATCCGTCAGGTGGACGCCATCCTCAACACCGAAACCGCTCTCAGCGCGGCGCCTTAAGCAAGGAGGCAGAGATGATTTTTGACAAGGAACTGATGTTCAGCGAAGACCAGGTCATTACGGCCAGCGCGGCCAGCACCAACCATATCGATTTGGGCGCGGGCGGCGACCAGAGCTTGGGAGAGCCTATCATCCTGCATTGCCAGGTGACCGAGGATTTCAGCACCTCCACCGGGAGCACCTTGGTGGTGAGCGTGCAGGAATCTGCCGCCACCAGCTTTTCCAGCCCCACCACCCTGGCCACCAGCGAGACAGCGACCACCACTGACCTGAAGGCGGGCTATGTCTTCAAGCTGGGGCACATGCCCAGCCATGACGCCCGCTATCTGCGGCTCTACTACACGGCGGCCACCAGCTTCAGCTCTGGCAAGCTCACCGCCGGGCTGATTTTGAGCAAACAGACCAACACTTAACCCAAAAGCCGGGGTCTTCCGGCAGGGAGGCCCCGCACTAAGGATATCAGCCATGTTTGTATGTGAACGGGACTGCTACGCAAACAAACGTTTCTACCGCAGAGGCCAGACCCTGGGCCACAGGCCCTGCCGTCATTTTGCGCCCGCAAACCAAAACCAAAGCAGCGGCAAGATCCTGGGACCCGGCTCGCGCCGGGGAATGGGCCAGCTGACCTATAAGGAGCTATTGAAGCTGGCCAAGGATATGGCCAAGGCCCAGAACTTGAGACTGAAAAGCCGCAAGCGGGCCGATCTGGAGCGCTTTTGCGTGGAAGGAGAATAAGCCATGCCTTCGGTGATCGATCTTTGCAACACGGCGCTCATTGACCTGGGCGCGGACACCATAATGAGTCTGAATGAGACCAGCGAGGAGGCCCGGCTGTGTTCGGCCCGGTTTGATTCCTGCCGGGATTTCGTGCTGCGGCAGCATCAATGGAACTCAGCCACCTATCAGTCCAGCCTGGCACGGCACATCTCGGCTCCCTTGTTCGGCTTCCGCTACCGCTACGCCCTGCCCACCGATCCTTTCTGCCTGCGGGTCTGGAACATCTCCGGCGGGCACCGTTTCCGGGTGGCCAGGCCCTATCTGGAAACCGACGCCGAAGAGGTGAGCATCACCTATGCCGGACGGGTGGAAGACCCCAACCTTTTTGATCCCATCCTGGCCGAGGCCATCAGCGCATGTTTGGCCGCTTCCATCGCCTACAAACTGACCGGAAGCGTGAACCTAAGAAAAGAGATGTGGAGCGTCTACACCGCCAAGCTGGGCGAGGCCAAAAACCTGGACGGTCAGGAGGGCAACATGGAGGATGAAGAGCCCATCGCCTGGGTGGATGCGAGGTTGTAGCCATGGGACGCAGCGCGCATATAGCATGGAGCAACTTCACCGCCGGCGAACTCTCGGGCCGTTTGGAAGGCCGCTTTGAGCTGGAAAGCTATCACTCCGGCTGCCGGGAGCTGACCAATTTCACCATTCACCCTCACGGAGGGGCCAGCCGCAGGCCGGGATTCCGCTTCATCTCCGAGACCGGGGACCATTCCAAAAGCTGCCGTCTGCTGCCTTTCATCTGGAGCAAGGAGCAAAGCTATGTTTTGGAGTTCGGCCATCAGTACATGCGGGTGTTCAAGGATCAGGGGCAGGTCTACAACGGGGCCACCCCCTATGAGATATCCACCCCATACGGCGAAAGTCAGCTTGACGATTTGAAGTTCGCCCAAAGCGCGGATGTGATGTATCTCACCCATCCCAATCTTGCCCCGCAAAAGCTTTCCCGCACCGGACACACCAGCTGGACCCTGGCCACGGTCAGTTTCATAGACCAGCCCGTTTCCTGGACCGGGACCACCTGGCCTTCCTGCGTCAGTTTTTTTGAACAGCGCAGCGTGTGGGCCGGAACCCCGGATAATCCCCAAACCCTTTGGCTCAGCGTTTCGGGCGACTATGAAAACCTCACCATGGGCACCGATGATGACGACGCCATGGCCTACACCATCGCCAGCGACCAGGTCAACCCCATCAACTGGCTGGTGCCGCATAATATCTTGGTCATCGGCACCCTGGGCGGCACCTGGACCATGGGAGCGCGCAGCTCCCTGGACCCGGTGACCCCGACCAACGTGAAGATAGACCGGGTCACCACCCATGGATCGGCGGATATACAGGGCAGGCTGATCTCCCAGGCCATCATCTTTGTGCATTTGCACGGACGGCAGGTTTTGGAACAAGCCTACTCGCTTGAAACCGACGGGCACGCGGTGCGCGACCTGACCCTTTTGGCTGAACACATCACCGAAAGCGGCATCAAGGCCATGGACTGGGCCCAATACCCCGACGCCACCCTCTGGGTGCTGCGCAAAGACGGCGGCTTGGTGAGCGGCACCTACTACCCCCCGGAACACGTATTGGCCTGGGGCCGCCATGAAACCCAAGGCGCGTTTGAAAGCATAGTGGTGATACCCGGGAGCGGACGCGATGAGCTCTGGACCGTGGTCAGGCGGGAAATCGCGGGCCAGACCAAGCGCTATGTGGAGCTTTTGGAGACCGCTCAATTCAGCCAGGCGGAAAACGCATTTTTCGTGGACTCCGGCCTTACCTATTCGGCGGCCACAGCCACGGACACCCTGGCCGGCTTACAGCATCTTTCCGGATGCACCGTGCAGGTTCTGGCGGATGGGGCGGTGCATCCTCCCGTGGCCGTAACCAGCGGAGGCACCCTGCAACTGAGCGGTGAGGCCGAAACCATACACGCGGGGCTGGCCTATGATTCCCAGCTTTCCACCATGCGGGCGGAGGTTCCGGCCAACGACGGCCTGGGCCAGGGGCGCAAGCAAAGGGTGAGCAAGTGCTCCTTGCGTTTATACCGCTCCTTGGGGGCCAAGGTGGGCTCGGATGACCAGAATCTGGACGAGATTCCCTTCCGCACCACGGCGGACGCCATGAGCCAGGCGGTGCAGCCCTTTAGCGGAGACACCGAACCCCGGGCCCTGAAGGGCGGCTGGAAGCGTGAAGCCCGGGTGGTGGTCAAACAAGACCTGCCCCTGCCGCTCACCCTTTTGGCCGTGCTGGCCAAAATAGAGGTGAACGACAAATGAGGCTTAAAGGTGGCGGGGACAAGATTTTGGGGGATTAGGCAAGAGGCTTCAGGTCCCTGCCGGAGTCCCTAAATCGGAATTTAACTGTGAAGGTGAAACGATGAGCAATGATGACAATGCATTTGCCGCTCTGCTTGCCGCAGCCAGCGATGAAACTCCTTTGGCGTATATCAAGTATACAAATGAGAGCAGTCCGGATAACCAGTATGACCCGGATGAAATCGAAGACCTGATTGATTTCTATGTGGGCCGCACCGCAGAGCTTTTGGCCCAGGAAACCCGCTTTGTTGAGCTGTTGGGTGAGTTCAATGAACAATCCGCCCTGATAGACGCTTACCGCGTGGCCAGCAGCGCAGAACAGATGAAGCGCAAACTGGGCCGGGAGATTTCAAGCACCGCGGGCCAGCAGACCGCTGGTTATTCAAAGGCCGGGGTCGCTCTGGCCGGAACCCCGGCCCTGCTGCTCAAGGACACCTATGAAAAAGGTGCCGAAGACATCATGGCCTTGGAGGAGGCGGTCAGCTTTGAAGAGCAGCAGCTAAAGCTGTCCGGAGCGCTGGCCAAGATGGAAGCAATGCAGCAGGCCACCCGCATCAGAAGCAGTTACCTGGAAAATCTGGGCTGGGATCTCAACGGGCTGCTCACTTCCACCAGCATGGTTTCACAGAAGCAGACTGCGTCTTTGGGGGCAGGGGGCTACCAGGGGTGAGTTGCTTAGCTGCCGCGCTTATGATTGATGACCGGCTGAATAAATCCAGCCATTAAGGAGGATTTTATGCCCACCGTACCTATGTATCAAAAACGTGGACCATTTGAAACCATGAATGCAACCAGGATGCCAACCTCGCTGGGTTATGCCGCATCCACCCAAGGCCTGAGGCGTCTGCCGCCCAGCGTGAGTCATGAACTGCCCCAGGATATTGGCGGCTGGCTGACTGATGTGATGGGCGATGCCTACAGCGCCGGAGAAGACACAAGCGCCGAGAGCCAGACCGGCAATGCGGGCGTGGTTCAGGGGATGCTGAAGAACCTCAATGATCAGGCGGCGCGCTTTGGCAAAATTCAACAGGAAACCGATTTGGTCAGCGCCAAGAACGGCTTTGAAAAGGTGGTCGGGAATTTGCTGGCTCAGGCCGGTTCAAAGGACGGACCGGGGTTCGATTATCAGGAGGTAAAGCAAGCCCTGGGCGAGGCTGAATCCGAGGAGATTGAAAAACTCTCCGAACCATACACCTCGGCCTTCCGTATGTGGGCCAGCACCCAGGGCGACAAGCTCTTGGCGAAACTGCAAAGCCTGGAACAGGGCAAGATAATAAACCAGGCCAGTCAGCAGCGCTCGCTTTTCATGGCCCAAAAGCAGACTGATTACGGCGAGGCCGCACCTAAGCAGCGGGCGCTCATCGAACACGAGGTGGCGGACCTGTTGAACCGCCAGGTCATGAGCGGGCTGATCAGTCCGGGACAGGCCAATGTGCTGCACACGCAGTTCGTTAACAGCGTTTCCAGTGATTCGGTCAAGCGCGCCCTTAACAACGCCCTTAACTCCGGCCAGCCGGTCAAAGCCATTGAAGGGGTAATCAAAGAGCTGCAAGAGGGCGCCCCCTCCGGACTGGATAACCTGACCAGGGCGCAAATGACCACCCTGGCCGGTGAAATGCTGAAGCAAGCCCAGAGCACTGACAAGCTGAAACGCATAAACAGCGCCCAGGACGACGCCTGGTTCAGCAGCGGGGGCGAGCCGAAAAAGGCCCAGGCGCTGGTTTCCAACCAGGCCTTCAAACAAAAGCACTCCCTTGAGGACGGCGACAAGGCGGCGCTGGTGGATGGGTTCAAGGCCCGCAAGCAGCTCATGGACGAGCAGGAGAATATTGCCAAATCATCCCATGCCGCCAGCCTGATTAGCCAGGCCCTGGATCAGGTGAGCCAAGGCAAGCCTCAAGACGCCCTAGCCCTGGTGCAGGTGCATTCAGATGACCTGGGCACAAAGGCTGCCAAGAATCTGCGTTCCTTGGTGCTCACCAAAAACATTAAAACCAGCTCTGAGGATTGGGCCCAGGCCTTGGACGAGGTCTTCAGCTCCAATAAAAAGCCCAGCATTGACTGGATGCTTGACAAAGGCGTTTTTCCGGACAAGGCCGCGGAATTGGTTGCAGCCTATGAGGACAATAACAAAAGCGCTAATTCGAGCGAGCCAAACTATTTTGCAGAGGGGTTGAAATATTATGAACAAAGCACAGGACAAAGCGGAAAGCTCAAACAAAAGCAACCGGAATATATTGCAAATCTGTGGAGTCTGATGCAGAAGAACAACCTCTCCTTGAACTCTCCGGAGCTGGCGAATTCCTACGAACCGGCATTGGAGCAAGTGCTTCTAAAAGAGGCGGCCGCCCTGGACTGGTAGGACGGTTCATAATCAAACCGCAAAGTGAGGAACATCCATATGGAAAATATAAGCCAAAACAAGGTAGAACAAACAAACAAAGAAAAGATGCCTGATGCCGCATCCGGGCGGTTCACTCCAAAAACCCACGATAAACTTGACCCTAGAAAAACCGCATTCAGAAATTATTTTATTTTGTTAGGACACGGCTTTGATCAGGCGGCCATTGCAAATATGATTCGTTTTTGCAAACATTTCGCGCTGCCGGTCAGCCTGGTGCTCAAGTTCCCCAAGCTGGTTGAGCAAATCAAAAAAGCTCCGCCGGTGGAAAATATTAATGGCTTTATTTCCAAGCATCCCAAAATGGTTGAGGTGCTTAATAGCGATCCCAAATTCCTTGATTGCTTCAATGGGCTCTTACCTGAGCTGGGCGAACTGGATGAGCAGATGAAACAGAAAGGCAGGTTCGCGGGACCGCTGCCAAACAACCCGGAAATTGATCACAATATGGCGGATATGGGGCCAGGAAAAGCGCCGCTAAATGGTTTGCATGAACGCCTTAGGACAAGCGCTGATTCTCCCGACAC
This sequence comes from Desulfarculaceae bacterium, assembly GCA_963675675.1. Taxonomy (GTDB): domain Bacteria; phylum Desulfobacterota; class Desulfarculia; order Desulfarculales; family Desulfarculaceae; genus Dethiosulfatarculus. The sequence continues at coordinate 1,547,799 of OY776512.1, read as the reverse complement.
CCTGGCTAAATTCATCCGGAAAATACATGAAGTATACAAAATGCATAACGAATCAGAACCGTCTATAACTCCAGGAAACAGCAACGATAATGTGCCATGAAATTGTGAACTGCTTCCTTTTATTTCCTCACTGTTTATCTGTTATTAAGGAAATAAAGTTTGGAAGCAAAACCATTGGCTTGAATTCATACAGGAGGGAAAAGTGACTGTCCCAACCACAACAAACCGGATCAGCTACAGCGGGAGCACCGCGACCGGCTATCCTTACACCTTCAAGATATTTTCAAACAGCGATTTGGAGGTCTATCAAACATCCGGGGCTACAACCCAAAAGCTCACCCTGGATGCAGATTATACGGTAAGCGGGGCCGGACAGGATTCGGGCGGCAACGTAACCCTGGCACAGGCTCCCGCGGCCAGCGATATACTGACCATCCGCAGAGTTTTGCCCCTGACCCAGGAAATCGATTATCAGCCATTGGACCCTTTCCCGGCTGAAAGCCATGAAGAGGGCCTGGACCGGGGGGTTATGCTGGCTCAGCAGATACAAGAAGAGCTGGGCCGCTCTTTAAAGCTGGCCGCCTATACCACCTGTACGGCTGATCTCACCCTGCCCGAGCCCAGCGCACGCAAGGTGCTGAACTGGAACGACACTGCCGACGGCCTTGAAAACGGACCCACGGCCGATGATATCGCCAATGCGCAGAGTTACGCATCAGCGGCTTTGGTCAGCGCCGCTGCAGCGGCCAGCGCAGAGGCCAATGCAGAGGCCGCACAGGCGGCGGCCGAAGCGGCACAAGCCGCTCTTGATTTGCCTTCCATCGACGCTGACGACGCAGGCATGGGCCTGGTGGTCAAGTCTGACGGTTCCGGCTGGGAGAGGGGAGCCCCTCCGCCTGCCATGATCCAGCTTACCGGCTGGCAAACTGACCCGGCGGCTTATCCAGTTGAAAGCCAGGACGCATATAATACAGATGGACACGGCAAGGATTTGCTTGCGCATTATGTTTTTAAAAATACGCCTTCATGCGTGATGTTCACTCAAGTGATGCTGCCGTTTAGCGGTTATGATCTTCATTTTTGCTTCCCCTACCGCATGTCAACCACGGCCTCTGGTGATGTGACCTGGTGTATCCGCTGGGCTGCCATTTCAGAAGATGAAGCGCTGGCGGAAGTGGATTCTTTTGCCACTTTTGCGGGGATTAAGGATGGCGGTGTATGTTCTACGGTTACAGCCAGTACGTCTACAAATACTTACAAAATGCTGGATTCAACCGACTTGAAAATACCTGCTTCCGCTTATTCCGCCGGCGAAATGCTGGTGTTGAAATTTTACAGATATGAAAATGCTATGGACACCCACACCGGAAATGCTGAAGTTCCCAAAAACGGAATATACCTTAAGCCGGTTGTTCCGAGCGCATAGGAGATAAATAAAATGCCTAATGATTTTGATAGAATACGCAGATATGAGTTTGTGGCTAGTGCATCCGGCCAAACACTAGGCTTCGGCGTATGCACAGCCAGTACAACTGCTGTTATTTTTATTCCGTTTTCCTGCAAAATGGCATCGCCCCCCACGGGTATTTCTGTTTCCGCTGTGAGCGATTTTAATTTGCGCCGTGGTTCGGGGTCTGTTTCCTGTACTAATGTTTCTTTTGTCCTGGCGAGTGAATACGGAATTCGTCTTTTTGTATCTGTATCAAGCGGGCTCACTCAGGGGCAAGCCGTAATGCTTGAAACCGCAAATACCAACGCCACCTTGACCGCCACCGGCGGCATCCCGAATTACTAGGAGATTTTATCATGTCTGAACGATGGTTTTTTTATAACAACGATCAATGCGCGGTGAATGAGGACGGCACGTCATCCGGCCTGGTTTCCGCACATCAGCCGATCCTTGATTTTTTGGACGCAGGCGGGGTGATCGACCCTGAATTCCAGGTCAGCCTCACCCCGGATAAAAACCCCATTGCAGCCGATGGAGTTGATGAGGCTGTGATTTCGGTCACCTGGCTGGATTCAACCCAAGCCGCACCGGCATCTGTCATGGTGGATGTGGCCGGAGAGTCCGAAGAGGTCACATTGAGCGCCGGCGCAGGCAGCCTGTCACCGATTGCGGCGGGCAGCGCCTGTGGGATTAAGGTATCGGCGCCGGACTACCGCGCCGCCCCCATCACCATAACCGCGGAGTAGGGCCATGGCTAACAAGACCAGCACAAGCAACAGCATAAGCGCCAGCGACAAAGATAAAACCAAGGTTGAGAAGAAAAACAGCAAATGGGTGGCCGAGGGCATCGAGGGTCAATTAACGGCGATATTGGAAAAGCAGTTTTCCAGCCCTGAAACCCATGCCATTGTTGACGCCATCATGTTAAGCGGGAAATAGCGCGCGAAAGGCAGCGGTGATGTTCGGCAGCATAAACGAGGCATACAAGAACGGCAGCAAAGGCGTGATCAACACTATCGGGCTCTTGGCCGCGGTGCTGTCTCTTTTATTAACCGCCCTGGGATTCATGGCCCGCGAAGGCTACAAGGATATCCGGGGCGATATTGCCAAGGTGCAGGCCCAGGCCGAGGCCACCCACCGGGTTGCGGAGGCCAATTGCCGGGATATCGCGGTCCTGGTTGAAAGGGTCAGGCATGTTGGCGGCGAGTGCACCCGTTTGGAGCGCGAGATGCGGGAGGCCTATAAATGAGCGCCTTAAAGCGCACCCTGTGCTACTGGGGCCAGATCAGGCGCGAGGCCGAAGCTTTCGGGCTTGACCCATGCCTGCTGGCCGGACTCATTTGCCAGGAGAGCGCGGGGAATGTCTTTGCCGAACGCACCGAACCGGATTGGAAATATCACAACCTAGGCCTGCCCCACCCGCCGGTCCTGAATAAATGGACCGAGTGGTGGGGCCAGGCCCGCAGTTACGGCCTGTGCCAGATTATGGGCACCCTGGCCCGCAGGCTGGGGTTCAGCGGCTGGTGGGCACAGTTGTTCGAGGTTGATACAAATCTTTACTACGGGGCAAAGGCCTTGGCCGGCTGCATGTTTTGGGCGAAGGGTGCCGGGGAGTGGCGGGGCCTAACCGACCCTTTGCGGATCGGGCTGCTCAAATACAACGGCGGGATTTATAAAGCCTATCCGGAAAAAGTGCTTGAATGGCGTGACTTGATTAGCGGGGAAACGGGCCAAGCCCCGGTTGCGGAGCCCCAATGACTTTCATAGAGCAGTCCAGGCCCTTACCGGCAAGGCTATCCGCTTTTGGAACGGACTTACCGTGTTGAGACCGGCCAATGGGGATTATTTATCTTATGGGTCCGCCCTGCGTCCGAAACCCCAGGAAAAGGGCTGCTTGAATACTTCATGGCCACCCACCCGCACCCCGTGGAACATGGTCTCGGCCATGCCGGTGGAACCCAGAAGACGGGCCACGTCGATCATCAGTTCCGCATCAGCCACCAGGCGTTCAACGCTCTCGCCATGATATCCGGCCCAGTATTTAAGGTCATGCAGAAAGCAGGCCGGATATAAGCTCACCCCTTTCCAGTCATCGAACCAATAAGAGCATCCATCGCTGACAAATGGTTTGATTGGCGGGTCTTGCTCGATACGGGCCCAAAGCCCGGGCAGATTGTAATGCTCGCAGATTTCCTTGATTTTTGATAACGGCACCTCTTCGCCTATCTCGGGAAGCTGCATAATAATCCCCCTGTCCGGTTGGCGGTATGGATCTATATTAAACATCCGGGCGCCGCAAAAGGCCGCCGCCAGGATGATTAATGTCAAGCAGGAATGCTGTTTACTGCAAGGCCTTGACCTTGGCCATGTCCAGGCTTGCCCAAAGGTCCGCGCCTTTTTTCTTAAGGTCAATCCAGGCGGCCTCGCTGGTTTTGGGGGCGACCCCGCGGCAAAGGTCTTTGACCACGATGACCTTGTAGCCGGCCTCCAAAGCATCAATGGCCGTGGCTTTGACGCAGTAGTCGGTTGCAATGCCATAGACTATGACCGTTTGAACGCCGGCGTTTTTTAAGGTTTGGTCCATTTCGGTCTTGGCTCCGCCGTCATCCTGGAAACCGGAGTATGAGTCAAAGTTTGAATCCTTGCCCTTTTGCACCACCTTGACAAAGGTGCTTTGGCCGATAAGCAGCTTTGCGCCTTCGGTGCCTTGCACGCAGTGATTGGGCCACAGCATCTGGGAGCGGCCGTCGCTGAGCTTGAACAGGGTAAACGGCTTTTGGCCTTTATGATTGCTGGCAAATGACATGTGATTGGCCGGGTGCCAGTCCTGGGTGGCGTAAACTGGAATTCCGGCGGCTTTCAGCGCAGCGGTTTTTTTGATTACACCGTCCAAAAACGCCTGGTCCGTTCCTGCCACGGCCAGGGAGCCTTTATGAGCAGTGGTGAAATCACCCTGCACGTCGACAACGATTACGGCCAACTTGCCGCCTGCCATGGCTGCTCCTGCGCTTAAGATTAATACCAGGCAAAAAACCACGCTCATCAGTTTCCTGATCATAGCTCCAGCCTCCTTTTTATTAACCTAATGCCCCCATGCTAGCAAATTTAATACGCCTATAAAAGTCATTGTTTATCCGGATAACCCGGGGGCCGCGATGCTTCCCGCTGGGACCAAAGTGATGAAAATCTATTAATATTATTGATCAATCCAGGAATCATCCAAGGGGGGAAACTCCACCCAGGCGATGGCGTCCAAAGCCAGGGAGACAAAAGATACCTGTCTGCTTTGTCTTCCTGAACTGGTGACGCTGGCATTGGAAACATTGATAAAGCCCCGGGCCTGCTGCAAGGCGTCCGAAGGCCGCACAGAGGCGCTGGTATTGGCCGGAACATGGTATTGCCCGGCAATCCTCACCCCGGCCTTCATGAAAAAGACCAAGTTCACATATTTGGTGTTTTTAAAAAGGCCATAGGCTGACATATGCGGGCTTCTCCTGGAACATCGCATCATACATCAATTAATTATAACATCACAGAAGCTAAAGTTGAGAAGAAGCAAACCGGGGAGGGGCCTGGATAACTGAAGAGCGGGGCATGACTTTTTAAGCGGATCATAAACTGGCTGGATGGGAACCGCACCGGCTCTTTAGCTCCGGCAACGATCCCTATGCAGCATGCGTTTCCAAGAAAAAGCCCCAAAGTCCACAGGTGCGGACTTTGGGGCGCTTTGGTGAGACGTATGAGTTCATTGCAATTACCCTGTAGGGCGGGGGTCAAGGGGGAAGGACCACCCCGGCCGAAACCTTTAGGCATGGCTCCGGTATGCTTTTGGTTTTGTTTTTTAGAGTCATCTTTATTTACAGGCCTCGCCAGTGCCATCTATAGATGATACCGTTTTTGTTAACAAAAAAGCTCCGTGTTGCATTGTAGCTTTGGCTTTGCGCTGGCTGATAGGTTGTGTAGGCCATGTTTCCGTAAACATGCGTTTGAGCCGAGCCCGGGGTTGACCAATGCCTTGTTGACCCCCATGTGTATATCTTGCCTCCCAGGCCGTCATCCACGACAGCACTTGGAGGCCCCCAGGAAGCCATCACCTCTGAAATGTGATGGCCTTGCCATTTTCGCATGCTCTCGTTAATGGACGCACATCCAGTCACCAGCAGTGCAACCAATAAGATCGCAATTCGAGCTTTCATGTTCTCTCCCCCTCCTTCTGCCTTTAATATGGATCGTTGGCTTTCAAATGCGTGCCCCAAAGAAAAAGACAAACTATAATCCCAACCGTAAGAATTAGGGCCTGCGCCCACCATGGAAGTTCATATTTTATGTAATCGGAAAACCATGCAAACAAAAATAGGAATATCCATGGTTATTGCCTGCGCCAGCCAGGCAATAATCAGCATCATAAAAAACCGAGGCCCCGACGAAAATCGCTTATTAAGAAGCCGCACATAAAATAGGCCGCAAAGCCCAGCGCAAATCACTGTTGATCTTCCCAGCCTCTTTGCTCGACCAGCTTTTTTACGGTTTGTGCAAGAAGCTATGTTGTTGGCGTCCGAGTCCATCAATACCCAATAATACTAGCAGAATCAGGACTAAAAGTGTATGTAACTCAAGAATAGATCGATCTTCTAGTTGAAATTCTTATGAAATTCGTTGCTTAATTCACTGTCCCGACCGGCTAGGGTGGAGCAGGCAGGGCAGATGCAATATAGCTAAGGGATTGTTAAGGCAAAATAAGGGAAAGGGGTTAGCGGCGAATACCGCTAACCCCCTGATTTCATTCTTGGTAGGCCGGAGGGGATTTGAACCCCTGACTTCCACCGTGTGAGGATGGCACTAGCACGGTTAGAATTTAATCTAATTATTCAAGCTAGTTATTTTGGTTAACTTCTGGTTGGTCGGGCTGTGGTCGGTTTTGGCAAGTTTGGGCTGAATGGCCCGTGGATGAAATCCGAGCAGTTAGGATTCCTCCTGGTCATCGGGCGCTAGCGGGGTATGGGAGCTGCCTGGCAAGACTGGGTTTTTACGGCGTGTATCCTTGGCAGACTTCAATATCTTAAACCATTTCCTTGCGTATCTGGCCAATGCGTCACCGTCCAGCTTAGCCCCTGGCAACCCCAATTCAAATTTAACCGGTTTGCGGTTGTAATCCACCAACTCTTGCACACCTTCATTGATCTGGTTAATCACCGCCACCGCCGGGAGCATTAGATCGTAAAGCTCATCATTTTTCGATTTATCTTTGGAGGCTGCCCGACACCTTATACCACCAGGTACCTGCTTTATTTCAATAAAATGCACTGGGTTTTCGGGATTCAATTGGGTGGCGGCTTCAGCTAGGGCGTCGATTATAAATTGGGAATGGAAATCCAAAGGGAGTTTCAAGAAAAGATCAATAGTCTGATCCATTTCCTTCATATGCTTCCCGAATTCGTATGGGTCATCAAATTCGAGGTGTTCACCTTCTTGGGTAATGGCTGATTTACATTTAACCCATTCCCAATAGCATTGGCTTATGAGCGCACTGGTGAAGTCTGCTCCGGTAATGTTGGCTCCACCAAAAACCACATTTTTCAGTTTGGCGTAAATTAAATTTGCTTTTGAAAGGTCCGCTCTTATAAAGCTGGTAAAAAAAATATCAGCCATTCCAAGGTGGGCCCCATTCAAATTGGCCCCCGTAAAGTTGGTCCCTATAAGATTGGCATTCATAATATTGGCTTTAGAAAGGTTGCTCCCAGTGAGTTTAGCTTGCGAAAGGTTTGCTCCCTCAAGGTTAGCTACCTGAAGGTTAGCGTTTTCTAGCTCAACTTCAGTAAGGTTGGCTCCCGCAAGCTTGGCTAAGGCAAGATCGATCCCTGCAAGATTATGGGGGGGATCTCCATCCTTCTCTGAATCTAACCACTCCTCATGATCAGCCAAAATTTGCTTTATCTCTTCAGGCGTTGGTTTTTTACCTGCCCATTTTTTAGTCATGGCTCCCTCTTAGTAAGGTTAATAATCCCCCATACCACCCCACTAGAACACCCTCTTTTTATCCAGGTTGGTCACAGTGGCCAGCTTTTTCTTATCCGGTTTCCGATCGGTCTTGTCCATTTCCTTGCGCAGCATCTCGGTGTCAGTGTCCACATAATACTCGTTCACATACTTGGTGCTGGCATGGCCCAGGAGCCGGGCTATCATGACTGGATCCATGCCGGCGCGGCGGGCCTGGTTGCCTCGGCTGTGGCGCACCGCATTGTAAAGCTTAATCGGTTCAAACTCCGCAGCTTCCAGGGCTTCTTTCCACAGCTTGTTCAGGGTGTCCTCCCGGTAGTACCGGTCAGGATTTTTGGGGTGCGGCCTGGTCTTAAGGTTTTTAAACACAGGTTGATCAGGCAATCCTCTGGGCTGTTCCTTGAGCCACTGCTCAAACCATCCGGTGATGAGCTGGGGATTGTCCCTGCGCTGCTTTGTAGTGGTTCCAAGGCGCCTTCGGCTGAAACAGCGCCTGAATACAAACTCACTGTGCAACCAGTCGATATCACCCCACTGCAAGGCGCATGCCTCACCAATCCGGCAGCCGTACTCCATCATGAACAGGAAGATGGGCCGATGCGCGGGGGCTATCTTGTCCAGGATTGTGGCTTGGGCCTCGGCCGTGAGCCAGCGTATGGCGCGTTTGGGCACCGAGAGTTTGGGCAGCCGGGGCGCGCGTTTGATCATCTCCCGGTCCACAGCCTCCTGGAACAAAAGGCCCAAGTCACCGACCAGGTCGAGCTTGGTCTTTTGAGCGAGTTTCAACCCGGTTACCCAATCCTTGATGTGGCCGGCATTGATCTCTCTGAGGTTCATGTGGTCGAAAAAAGTGCTGTGCTTTACCAGCGACCTCCGCTTGTCATAGGTGGCCTGGGTGATCTCGCCAGACGCCACGCGCTGCTTTTGGAGTTGCATGAATTTGTCGCGGAAGTTCATGAACAAAAGTTCATTGTGCCGGGCCGCAGACCAGTAGGCCGGGTTGAAGGTCTTGGCCCTGATCTGCCGGCGGATCTCCCCCAGGGCGGCCTCGGCCATGTCATAGGTGGTCAGCCTTTCACCTTGTTCATTATGGGTTATACGGCGGGTTTTTCTCTGCCAGTTGAACCGGATCTCCAAAAGCGTGGCGGGGAACTGCATGCAATTGGCGCAAAAAAGCACCCGGATCTGGTCGGCGCCTTCACCAAAGGTGCGCAACGTGTAATCACCGGATACTCCGCAGACCGGACACCGCTGCCGGGAGATTATCCTGCCCGGCTGCCTAGACACGCAGATCCCCAGTGCCTCTAAGGCGCGGATTTGGTTTTTTGACAAAACTTCGCCCAAGCCGGGAAGCTCCTGGCCTGGGCGAAATGGTGAATGGATTGGGTAAGCTCATTGTGCTGCCTTTGGATCAGCGCGTCAAGTCGTCAAAAGTATTTCACCCGGGAGCAGCCGGTACAACCAGTCCATGTGCAGTAGGCCCTGACGAACACCAAAAAACCGGCTCCCAAACTTTGGTGACTCACCTTATCAATCAGGTCCAATCTCGACTTGAAAAATTTTGTGGCCTTTTTGCCATTTGCGGGCGTAGCAATCCCATCGACGGCAATTCTACCAAGAAATAGTAACGGAACCCGTGCCGGTGCCTCCTCCTTGAGATGTGATTCCGGACACACCAGCCGAAGTATTGAGATATCCCGATCCGCCGCCGCCGCCGCTTGAGCGGCTGCTTACATCGCTAAACCCTGCACCACCGCCACCGCCATAGTACCCGCCGCCGCCGCCGCCGCCGCCGTAATAGTATTCGTCGCCTCCAATCGGAACAGGACCACCTGCACCGCCTTGCGGGCCCACAGCATCACCGCCGTTTGTATCTCCCAGCCCTGCACTAGTCGAACCTCCTTGACCGCCACTGCCGCCAACGTTGGCAGAGCCGTCAGCGCCAGAGGTGCCTCCACCGTCACCGCCTTGGGAGTTGCTGTTGGCTGAAGCGCCGCCGCCGCCGCCAGCAGCCAGCAAAAGGGTGCCGGACAGGAGGTAGAAGTTAATCCTGGCGATAAATGAACCTCCACCTCCACCAGCGCCAGGCGTCTCACCGCTAGAACAAGTACCGCCTATTCCCCCCCCGCCAAATCCGCCCAGGCCCGCGCCAGTAGGGCCGGCTTGATAGGTGGCCGATCCACCAGCACCGCCCACTGTGATATACAGTGTTTCGCCGGGCGTCACCGGGATTGTAGCCGTGGTAGTGCCTCCCTCTCCGCCTGCTATGGTCTCCTCTGATTGCCCAGATCCGCCCGCACCTCCGACTGCAACAACACTTATTGAGTTAACGCACGCAGGCACTTCCCAAGGGGACACGTTTCCGGCTGAGGTAAAAGAGATGCTACCCGGACCGCTGCAGGATGTCTGCGCATGCGCGGGCAGCACTCCAATGCGGATCACAGGCTTTACCCAGCTACCGGGCAGTATGGCGCCAAGCGCGGCCGTACCGCTACAGATCGCCAGAGTTTTTAAAAGCCTGCGGCGATTTGTGCTGCCGGGAAATGACTGCTTGCAGGACGGGCCGGAATCATGATCTCTATTGTGCATACTGTCTCCCATGTTGTTAGGCTGCGCGCAGATTTGGTAAGCACCAAAGTGCAGTTTTTCGAGGCCCCAAAGCCGCAAAGTTGCCTTACTTGCTCTTGATTGCTTGATAAATTAAAGGGATACTTCTAATTCCCCAATCCCAGTGTATATTAATCTAATTCAATTGCCGCAGTCAATCATCTGAACCTGAGTTATGCGGCATTCGCCTCGCAGTCAAAATTTCTCAAAAAGCAACCAATTCAGCCCGTACCCAGCACCGCCATGTAATGATTCGCCAGGGGAAACGAAGAGACGGCATGCACCCACCAGCGGGGGCCACTGTAAAATATCCTGCAAGCGACTCTGATGATGAAGTTAACCTGCGGCCTCACCTGGTTAATCACCTTTTGCAGGCCTCAAGATAATCCTGTTATGTTCCCCCGTTATTCTTTAACCCCTCAAGTTCTTTCCCGGATTTGCCGACCGAATTTGTATAGCGGCTTGTTTAGTATTTACTCTTCAAGTCAAAATTAACCCTAGCATTTGGGAGAATTCATGCAGTCCTGCGTCTACACCTGCCCTGTAGTTATGAAGATCATGCGAAACTACCGTCTACTCATTCAACAGCGCCAGCTCGCCAGACAACTTTGCCCAAGATGCGATTTGAATCCAGAACCGCCTGATGATCCATCGAGGCCGGCGAGTGCTCAAACCAAAGACTGCCACCGCGGCGAATAACGGCCCGGAGCTGGGGTTCCTTTTCCGGCTCCAGTTCCACCACATAAACCCCTTCACCTTGCCAATGAGTAACCACGGTATCCACCAGAACCAGGTCTCCGGCGGTGATGCCCCAGTAGGGCATCAGGGTTGAGGTGTCTTCCGTTTTGAACAGGCGCAGGGCGTCCGTATCCATCCCTTGCCCGGCCTCCTCCGGAAGCACCGCCAGGGTGAGGCTAAGACTCCTCTGGGGCTCCCCGCCCCACATGGATGGAAAGAATTCAGAACTTGTTTCTTTTTCCCCCGAACTCAAAAAGAACTGGCCCCACGCCCCTTGCCCCCAAAAACCGGCCTTCGATTTGTTTCGTTGGCTGGCTCCAGAGATTAGCCAGTTCATATCCACGCCAATATTTGCTAGTTCACTAAGAGTTTCTAAAATCCACATTAATGGAAAACCCTTCGATCCGTCAATGTCATTTCAAGACGTGGTGGCTTCCAGCCCGGTGCATCCGGCTGAAAGGGTCATCGCGGTCTCGCTTCTTTTGGAAGGCCTTTCCCAAAACCGGCTGGCCCACCTTCTGGGGATCGCCAACTCCACCCTGTCTCGGGCCAAGTACTCCAAAAACGGCAGCGGCAAGTCCATCCGGAGCCGTATCGAGACCCGCTATGGCCTTGAGGGACGGATCTTCAACCTGCCGCCGGAGCCAGACTCTCCCTCAAGCATGCCCGCGGAATGTCCCCACTGCCATAAGTCCTTGAAGGAGTTCGGCTAATGAACAGCTTCGGCCCTCTTTTCAGCTCCGAGCTGCTTTTGGAGCTGATCCACGAGATTCCGGAGCGCTCCGGGGTGCCTTTGATCCAGATCGCCCGCAGCATCGGCCGGGACCGCAAGCTGCTGGCCCGGGAGATGAATCCCGGTGATCTGGGGGCCAAGCTGGGGGTGGTGGAGTTTGCCCAGATTTCTGCGGCCTCGGGCGATTTCGAGCCCTTGGACTACATTGAGCAGCACCTGGGCCGGGTGGCCTTCAAGGCCCCGGGCGCGGTCAGCCTGCAGAGTTTGACCAAGCTTGCCGGGCAAAGCTCCCAAGAACTGGGCGATGTGCTGAACCAGCTCCTGATGGACATTGCCGACGGCCGCCTGGATGAACCGGCGGAGCTTTTAAAAGAGGTGCGGGATTTGGAGCAGGTCCTGGCTCAATTAAAGGCGGAGGTGATCCGCCTGTCCCAAACGCAAGGGGGGGAATGATGGCAAAGGAGTTTACGGATCCAAAGGCGCAAGCGCTTCTGGAAGCCGACTGACCCATAACCCTTTTTGGCCTTGGGCGGAATGGTGAATGGATTGGGTGCCAAACGCTGTTCCGCCAAGGCCTGGGAGCAAAACCCATGACCCATGATCTGACCATGGAAGAAGTACTCCAGATCCTGGAGGACTTGGCCGGAACTTTTGGGCCCAGCATAAAACTCTCCAGTTTGATCCAGGCCATCAAACGCAACCGCCACCAGTTCGACTGCGTGGGCTGCGGGTTAAGCATGGAGGCGCTAAGCCCCCTGGCCCTTTTGGGCTGGATCCACTGCGCCCAAGGTTGGCTCTGTCCGGTTTGCGCCAAGCATCACCAGAAAGTGGCGCCCATGCCCAAGGAGACGGCTCATGCGGCCTGAAATCGTCTGCCTGTGCGGCTCCACCCGCTTCAAACCGGAGTTTGAAGCCGCGGCCAAGGATCTGACCCTCAGGGGGAAGATCGTGCTCAGCGTGGGTTTCTTCGGCCACTGCGAGCCAGAATTCCCGGCCCCGGAAACCAAGTCCATGCTGGACGCTCTGCACTTAAGGAAGATCGACCTGGCCGACTGGGTGCTGGTTATAAACCCGGGCGGGTATATCGGTGAATCCACCGCCCGGGAAATCAGGTATGCCCGGCAGATGGAAAAACAGGTCTGCTATCTGGAAAACGAGGCGGAAGCGGCCTGATGCCCGCGGAAGTGGAGAAGCTCTGATGCCCAATGACCGCAGCATGCTGGTCAGTGAGATAAAGGCCACCCTGGCCCAGAACGATCTCCAATGGGGGCCGGGCTTCAAGGGCTGGAAAGCGCCGTTTTGGCAAGAGGGCCTGGTGAAAGAATGGGGAAATGTAGCCCGGAGATGTCTCCCCGAAGTGTACGTGCTCCGCTTCAGTGCAAGTTACGGACACCAGGAGTTCTGGTGCTGCATCTGGCACCAGCCCATACGGCGGGACCTCTCCCGGGACAGGCAAGAGTGGCTGCGGGGTTTTGAGCCCTGGTTTAAACGGGGCAGGAAGCTGCTGGAAGCGCAACGCGGACCCGCATAAGGAGAACCGGTTTGGCAAGAGGAGTCAACAAGATAATCCTTTTGGGCAACCTGGTGCAAGCCCCGGAGCTCAAAAACGGAGTTGTCCCGCTGGCAACGGCATATGCTTTCAGCACTTTGTGGCTTGATGCGGGATTATAGGAGGGCCGCCTGATGGGCTGGGCGTTAGACAACCTGGGCCAGGCCCATTGTCAGGCCATTATCCAGGACCTGGTCCCTGGGCTCAAGCCCAACGGCAACCGGCTTCTGGGCCGCTGCCCCTTTCCGGGGCATGATGACAAGAACCCCAGCTTTGAATACCGCCCGTCTGATGACCGTTACCGCTGCTACTCACACCCGGATGACAGTGAGGCCTCCGGTGACCTGGTGGATCTCTGGGCCAGGCTGAACGGTTTTTATGACGAAAAAGAGGCTCTGAAGCGCTTTGTGGCCCGCCATGCACCCCATTTGGCCAAGGGCGGCGCTAAGCCAGGGGCTGAGGCCAGAAGACCGTCAGCGGCCGAGTCTGGTGGTCATTCCCGGGGCAAACCAGCCCCAAAGGACAAGGTGATTCCCCAGTCCGAACTGGACGCACTGCCGCCCCTGCCTGAATCCTGGATCCAGCGCTTGGTTGAGGTGCGGGGCTGGTCCCGCGAGATGATCCAAAAACTGGATCTCAGGCTCTGGATCCCGCCGGACTGGATGCAAAACGAGTTCAAACGAGTGGCTATTCCCATTCGCAATTCCGCCGGCGACCTGGTCAACATCCGGCTCTATCTGGCCGGGGGGCGCAAGGATGACAAGGTCAAGTCCTTCTGGACCGGCTCCAGGAAAAAGGGCAATTTCATCTCTTACGGCACGCCCCGGATCTGGCCCTTGCAGGTTCCGCCGGGCCTAGATCAGGAAGGGACCTATTTTCTGGTGGAGGGCGAACCGGACTGCATCTGCGCCTTGAGCCAGGGCTTGAACGCCATCACGGCCACGGCCGGGGCAGGGACCTGGCGGCATGAGTGGAGCAGGCGCTTTTCCGGCAAGGATGTGGTCATCTGCTATGACCAAGATGATCCAGGCATTGCCGGTGCTGCCAAGGCGGCGGACTCTCTGGCCCGGGCCGGGGCCAAGGTGGGGGTGATAAAGTGGCCCGGGTTCATGAAAGAGGGCCAGGATCTGACCGACTGGTTTGTCACCCATGGCAAATCCGCGGGTGAGCTCCTGGAGCTGGCTGATGAGGCCGAAGTTTGGCAGGCGCCGGAGGGCGAAGCCCAGGCTCAGAGCTGGGAGGCGTCGCCTCCGGAGTGGGATCAGCTGTTTGCGGCTGCCGATGAACTCAGGCGGTACAAGCGCTACAGCGCCTTTGATCAAAAAGAGGTCTTCAGGCCCATGTTGTTGGTCAAGGACATCCTCCAGGAGCAGCGCCTGATCTATGAGGAAAAAACCAAAAAGATTTTCTGGTGGAACGGCCGGTACTGGGCGGCCAGCAATATGCATGAGATCAAGCGCCTGGCCATGTCCAAGGCAGGGGTGGCGGCCACCCGTAACCGCTTGGGAGAGATCATGGACCTGGTCCTGGCCGCGGCCGCTTTGCCCGAGGGTCAGGAGATGGATATCAGGCCGGAGCTGCTTTGCGTGAAAAACGGCATGCTGGATCTGAACACCGGCCGGCTTTTGGCCCATGACCCAGAATACCTCTGCACCCATCAGCTGCCCTATGACTGGACGCCCCACACCCCGCCCGACTGCCGGCGCTTCAAGCGCTACCTGCTCGAAGCCATCAAATACCCCGAAGTGATCGATGAGGTTCTGGAGTTCATCGGCTACTGCCTGTGGCATGGCCAGCAGTACAAGAAAGCCTTGCTCCTGATAGGGCCCAAGGACAGCGGCAAGAGCCTGCTTCTGCAAATCATCCGGGCGCTTCTGGGCCCGGAGCGCTGCTGCGCGGTGAACATGGCCGATCTGGAGGATCAGTTCCAAAGGGTGGCCCTGTACCGCAACTGGGCCAATATCGCGGGCGAAGCTTCGGCCAACTTCTACACATCGGACAACTTCAAACGCATCACCGGCGGAGATCCCTTGCAGGGGGCATACAAGGGGGTGGACACCTTCACCTTCACCAGCCGGGCCAAACAGCTTTTTGCGGCCAATACCAAGCCCAAGGTGAGCGATCACAGCGACGCCTTTTTTGAGCGCATGCTGCTGGTGGAATTCCCCAGGCAGTTCAAGCTGGGCGAGCCCGGCACCGATCCGCACCTTTTGGACCAGATCATCGCGGATGAATTGCCGGGCATCTTTCACCTGGCCCTGGTGCGG
The DNA here is from genome assembly GCA_963675675.1 of Desulfarculaceae bacterium. GTDB lineage: Bacteria > Desulfobacterota > Desulfarculia > Desulfarculales > Desulfarculaceae > Dethiosulfatarculus. The sequence continues at coordinate 1,532,458 of OY776512.1, read as the reverse complement.
CTTTACCTGCTACGCCGGCGCGGGGCTTTCAGCCAGTGCCAGCAAAGCTTCAAGGCTCTCAACGAATACCGGCTGGAAGCGGATCATGTGGCCCGCTTTCTGCTTGAGCGCTGCGAGACCCAGACCACCGACGGCCTCACGCCGGAAGGCTACAAGCACCGGGTTTACAAGGCTTACAAGGACTGGTGTGAGGAAAGCGGCATCAAAAAACACAAGGCGGCCAATGCCTTTTGGCTGGCGGTCAAGCGCATTCACCCGGATCTGGAGTACCGGGACCACGGTCCCAAGGACTATGACGGCAAGCGGCCGCCCTGGGTCAAAGGCCTGTTCCTTATCGAAAACCTGCCTGAATCTGAAGCGGCTTAAAAAGGAGTGAACCGACCAGTGCAGCCAGCACCCACCGACATGCTCAGATCTTTCAGTGCCCCCCGCACCCCCCGTTTGAGTTCGGCGGGCGCCGCGCTGTGCTCAAGCCTGGCCGCCTCTGTCGGGGTTTGTCGGGGTTTTGTCGGGGTTTTTTATGAAGCCCCGACAGGGTTAACCAGGCGAACCGGCTTGGTTTTTCCGCAGCCTGTCGGGGTGTCGGGGTTTATTTTGCCCTTACGCGCGCGCGCGTACCCCCCTCCCGGGGGCGCTCTAAAATCTGGCCGAAGCTGGGAAAAAACCCCGACACCCCGACACCTTCAAGGATTCCGGGTAATTAACCCCGACACAAACCCCGACACAACCCCGACAAACCCCGACACCCCTATTTATGCCCTAAGAAAACAGATAGATAGATGAAAAATCAAAGGGGCGGGCCGCCGGGGCTCAAAGATTGGGAGGCGCTATTTCCGGAACTGTTCGAGCTACACGGGGGGAGGGTGGACCTTGTGAACGTGATCCAGGATGCGCCAGGACCGGTTAAAGAGCTGGTGGAGATCTGCGAGGCCCATCCCTGGGAGCTCTACTGGACCGGGGATGGAGTGGCCATCCGGGAGACGGACAAAGACAAGGCGGCCGCATACCCGGCCCAGATGCAAAGATGCGTGGAACTGATAATGGATCATCAAGAGGAGCAAGTGATATGGCTGGCAAACCTCCTTAAGTGACTTAATTAAATAGTGTATTAAAAACGGCGGGTCCTTCCAAAGGATCCAATCGTTTGCGGGTCGATGACACCCGGAATTCGCGCAGTTTTTAAAAAAAACGGATGATGGGAATATGGGAATTGCTAGTGGTTGCGATATGTTAAGTCGAGATGGCTTGAATGGAGCGGTCAGCGGCCTCAAGCTTGGGGCTGCATTGTTTGATGAAGCGGCATGTCTTGAGTGGCTGCTTAAGCAATGCCATTCCGGTGAGCCCTCTTGTCCATATTGCAATCATCCCTTGCCGACAAGCAGGCATTCCCGTTTTTATGCCGGCGGGAAATTTCAATGCTCAGGTTGCCAACGCTGGTTCACAGCCAGGACCGGCACGGTCCTGGACAAGACCCGTCTTGATCCAAGGCAGGTCGTAGCCATCGTGGTGCTTAAAACGCTGGGGCAGGGGACCGGCCGGATTGCCCGCTTTGCCGGAGTGGATGCGGCCACGGTTAACCGCTGGGTGAAAAGGCTTGGTTCCAGGTTTGAGGGAGTTGAGATTGGCTGAACGCACTTTCGAAAAGGCCCAGCCCATGGTCCGCTGCTTAAGGGAAATGGGCTACGAGCTGGGCAAGAACACCATCTACCGCCACCTGAAGCCGGACAAGCTGGAGCCCGGAAAAGACGGGCTTTACCATGAGGATGATATCCTCAAGTATGCGCACAAACATTTCAGAAAAGCAGAAGACAAGACAACTCCGGAAAAGGCCAAAGAGGAGCGCAGCCTGGCCGATGTGACCCTGCGGGCCAAGGAGGCCTCCGCCCGGATCAATGAGCTTAAGCTGCAAAAGGCCCAGGGCCAGCTCATGGAACGGGAGCTGGTGGAGCTGGAGTTTGCCAAAAGAACGGCGGTTTTCAAAAAAAGCTTTTTGGCCTTTGCCCGGGAAGTGACTGCCGGGGTGATCGCCCAGGCCGAAGGCAATCCGGCCGCGGCCGCCAAGGTCCAGGCCTATCTTGAGAGGCAGGCCCGCATATCCATGGACCGGCTGGCCAGGGCGCCCGAAGTGCTGATCCCGGCCCATGAGATGCCCGGAGAGTCCAATGCCTGACCAGGCCCAGATGTTTGAGTCTCTGGCCTGGACCACAGGCGAGAGAGCCATCCTGGGCATGGCCCCGGAGGCCTCCACCGCCCAGTGGGGTGAGAAGAAGCTCATGGTGGTGGATGGACCTTATGAGGGCTCAAGCTGGCGGATCTCCGCAGCACCCTACATCCAAGGCATCCTGGATATCATTGACCAGCCCTGGGTGAGGTTGGCCGTCTTTATCGCGGCCAGCCAGGTGGGCAAAACCTGGGGCCTGATTTATCTGCATTGGGCCCGCTGGGCGGTGGAAGATCCTTCGCCCTCTTTGCTCATGATGGCGGATTACAACTCCGCCAAGCTGGTGAGCCTTAACCGCTTGCAACCCATGGTTGAGCAGTCTCCCGGCCTGCTCCCTTTTGCCAGTCCGGCCAAAGAGGATATGACCACCAGCCGCATTGCCCTGATCAACGGTGCGGTGCTGGACCTGGGCTGGGCCGGATCTCCGGCCACCGCCTCCACCTTTTCCAGAAAAAGGGTTTATCTGGATGAGCTGAATCTGTACTCGGAGCAGATCGGCAAGGAGACCGGCGCCGTCGGCCTGGCCAGGGCCCGGGTGGCGCAGTATCCCAATGACTCCAAGATCATTGCGCCAACCACTTGCACCTACCCCAACGCCCCGGGCTGGAAGGCCTATCAGACCCTGCCGGAAGAATACTATGACTGCCTGGTTCCTTGCCCCCATTGCGGTTACAAGCAAAAAATGGAATGGGAGCGGATCCGCTGGCCCGAAGGGCTCACGGACTGGAAGCGGATCGATAGGGAGCGGCTGGCTTGGTATGAGTGCGAAAAGTGCAAAGGGCTCTGGACCGACGCCATGCGCAATGAAGCGGTGCAAGATTATGAATTCAGGCCCTTAAAGGGAATCAAGGAGCCGGCCAATGTCGGCTTCCGGCTGCCGGCCTGGTATTCCCCCCAGGTGTCATTCTCCAAATGCGCCGCGGCCCATCTGAAGGCTGAAGAGACCGGGGACCGGGAAGACAAAATGTATTTTGTCAACCACCTCAAAGCCGAGCCTTACAGCGATGAAAAGGTGGAACGGGACTGGCAGGAGGTCCTGGAGGCGGCCAAATCCAGCGGCTATGCCCGGGGCGAGATCCCGGACTGGGCCGTGGCCCTGGTGGCCGGCATTGACGCCCAGCGGAAAGACATGGCCTACATCACCCTTTTTGCGGTGGGCGCACCGCCCCGGCCGCGCATGCACATGTTTTTGGAATCCCAGCTGGCCGAATGGGAGCATGCCAGGGACGTGGTGGTGGACGGAACCTTTCAGCGGGATCTGCAAGTGAACTTCGCTTTGATGGATGCGGGCGACGGCCCCAACTACTGGCCAATCATCGAATGGTGCCGGGACAAAAAGCCCATCTACCCCAGCAAGGGGCATCCCAAGGGCGCAACCATTTGGTGGGTGAAAAAGCTGGAGCAGTTCCCGGACGGCCGCCGCATTCCCGGAGGTCAGAACCTTTACAACCTTCAGGTGAACCTGGCCAAGTTCGCGGTGTCAAACGCCATGGCCACCGCGCCCGGCCTGCCCGGCGCATTGACCTTCCACAGCGAGATCAGCAAGGACTTTGCCCGCCAGATCTGCGCTGAATTCGTGAATGACAAGGGGGCCTGGGAGTGCCGTTCGGGCGTGGCCAACCACTTCTGGGATTGTGTGGTTTATGCTTTTTGCGCGGCCAAGATAATCGAGCCGCTTCTGCCGGCCAAGGCCGATCCCCAACCCAAGCCCCAGGTAAGACCGGAATCACGGGAGAACCGACCAGGCCGCGCCCCGGGCTGGTATCAAAGCCGGAGGTATTGATGAAGCGCGCAAGCATGGCCCATGAAAGAGGAAGCGGCAAACTGATCACAAAGGAGACCGTGATGAGGCGGTTGGGGATCAAGAAGACCAAGTATTACGATCTGCTTGGAGCCGGTGAGTTTGGGGAATACGTCAAGGTGGGTGGTTCTCACCGGGTCTATGAGGCGGAGGTGGAGGCGTATATTAAGAGGAATCGGGTTGATCCTTCGGCGGGGTAGGGGGGGTGAGGCAAAGGTGTAGGCAGGTCCATATGTTTGAGTTGGCAGCCTATATAAAATGTTAAAGATAGGATAATGATGTTTGAGTCCATTCGATCATCAAATTATACTACTAAGTTAACTTTTAACGTTTAATCTATGGTTATTCTGATATTTTAGCACCACTATTAATTTCATTTGCCCGATTGCGGTTACTAAGAATATAAAACTTCAATAGATAAAAAAAGAGTATTCAACAATTGATTTCTCATTTCTTCTGATCTTTTTATAATTGCGGTTACAGATGAAACATGATGGGCTCCATAATTACGTATCACATAGCAGAGCGCTATACCACGTTCGTTTAAATTAATTTTAGTACTATCATCAAAAATGTTGTTATTGTCGAGTATATCATTAATTGTATCTTCAAACAGATCCTTAGCTTTCCCATTGATCTTCCGCAACTTATTACAATCCAATGACAGGCCTGCCCGGATAGAGAGGAAACTTAAATGGTCAATAAATTTCCACTGACTACTATTTTTTGTCCGGATGACTGCATCAATTACTAATGTAATATCAAAAAACAGGTTCATTAATAGCTGACCTACAAAAGTTGATTTTTGAGTGTGTTGCGGGTAACTAACAATTTTGTGCAGCCTTGCAAGAGTATGAGTAAATAAAAATACGATATCTCTGCTTGGAGGATTTGCAAGGAATTTTGATCGAAATTGATCAAGGCTAAGGTTGCCACCATTACTTTTAAATATTTTTAGTTGCTGTTCAAGAAAATTAGCCTTTTCTTGAACCCAGCCATAAAAAGCTTGATTAATTCGCTTGTAGTCTAGTGTCACGAATGCCGTTCCAGGTGTGCCAGGAAATTCTTTTTCTGTTGTGCGGACATCCTCCTCTACCCCTTGGTGCATGAGGGAAAAACCATTGTCGAGATCTCCTTTTAATATTATCGTCACTCCCCAAAAATAATATGGTGTTCCTTTGTGGATATATTGATCAGCATTAGCCTTTTCCCAATCAAGCGCAATATCGATTGAAAATTTCCATAAATTCTCAGCTTCGTCAAACCGGCTCTGCTTTAATAAGTTTGTCCAGATTATCGTAAAATTATTAAAGAAATTATCATGAGCAGTATCATCGTCTTGGTGACCATTAAAAAAAGATCGCGCAGAATTACAGAATTCTGCTAAATCGTAATGATGGTTTCCGAAATATGAAGAATGTAACAAAACAAAAGCTTTGTTCATTTCTTCTGTCAAGTCTTTAAGCTCATAAAATTGTCCCGATAAAAGGAATTTCATAGGGTGTTAACATCATCCTTTGCGTTGCTTGATAATAATACTAATCAGGTATCATGATACCATTCATGTTTTACAGCAACTTGACTGTGTCTTAATATATGCACTGCTCGACAGTTAAGCACAATTGCATTATGTTTGAAATAGCCATTTATTAATAATACATTAAGAAGGTTTGATTTTCTATTGAGTGTAAAATGTCAATAATAAGACGTTATTGTGAAATTTCGTGTACTAACTAGGGAGTACTCCATAACCCTCCCACATCGATTTTTACTATTTTGCCGTCCCGCGTCTTGATATGCATTGGCACTCCACAGTCTAGACAGAGGAAATCTATCTATACTGTTTTGCCGGGGAAAAGCCACCTTTGAAACCCAAAATGGTTAATCTTCAGGTTTCGGTGTCCTCATCTTCTGGAACGTTTAAAACTACTGATGCAGAAAACGGATGAGTAGGAGAATTCAACTCAATAGAAATTTTATAAGGATTGCAAGAAGCATCAAAAGACAGTTCTTCATATTTGGCTTCATCAATAAACAATACGTAAAAATGTTCACCAAATGGTTCAACCGTTATAGGCTGTTGCTCAGGTACTGGTGGCTCAATATGATCATTTAAGATAAAAATGTTCCCATTAGCATCCTCTATTTTTAGAAATGCTACATGAGTGTTGTTGAATTCAAAATCTACACTCTCTTGTGTACGGTTAACCAATAGTGCAACGATATATAGTTTTCCTGACGTTATTTCATCGCACAATAGCCCTAAACCGCTAGATGCAGGTATGCTGACATCCGGAGGTAGTTCGTTACTCGAACCTGTATCATCACTCGTATTACTGTCTGGATTTAAAATAGTTCTTGAATAATCAAATCTCATTGATATTCTCCTAGTTAGTTATATAGATATATTTGCCGAAAAAGTAAATAATACATTTGATCGAGTGATAAGAAATCGGTGTGGCATAATCTCCAACCTATATGGTGTCTTTGGAATTCTAAAATTCATTCCAATCTCAATTCCTTGTCCATCAAGAAATTTTGTTAAAAGTACATCGGAAACTGGATCTGCTAATACATTGAATCCTCTTAATAACATACGAATTAATAGCTCGTAAATACCATAAAATAAACTACTTTTTGCAGCATTATCTGCCCATTCAAATGTTGCATCTGTATCAGTTACTCGAATTTTCAAGGATTTATTTTCAATAAAAGGTTTAACGTCTATAGTGACATTAACTCTAAGTGGAATTCCAATTGTTTTTCTGCGAAGTGTCACACGCAATCTCAGTAATCCGTCAGAGGCAAAAACTAACTGAAACCGTTCCAAAAAAACTTTTCCATTTAAATTAGGTTTTCCCTTGTCGCTAAACTGCCTAGGAATGATGTTTCCCAACCAAAAATCTTGTTGTATTTGACTCAACCATCGATAACCAACCACTATTGCAATATCCTGATTATCTGAAATGATAGAATCGACCTTATCATAAAGCCCAAGTCCAATATTTAATTTATTTAAAATGAGTAATTGAAGTTCATCTCCAATACACGGATCAGTGGTATCAATCACCTTTAAATCCAAGGAACCTAGGCGGCCCGATCTAGCGTTTAGTAGAGCTTTCAACGGGGTAGGCATTGAAAGCAATAATCCGTCTAAATCAGGCAGATGAAAAGACTCCCTAATTTCCTGTATCAAAATACGGTCAGAAATTCGGCGTACAAATTCAGAGAAATCAGGACCAGGTTCCAAAGCTCCAATATTAAATATGTTAAAACGCTGTAATTGTGAAAGTTGAGCTATTAGTAACCTTGATTCGGATGATTCATCATCTACAATGATGATGGATACTATAGCTGCAAAATCACCGCTAAACGGAATGTCGAAAATTTCTGTATAGCCAAAATCCACATGCGAATCTTCATTTCCGCTTATATTCCAATCATCAAATGTTAATTCAATATGGATATTGCCAGAAAAAAAAGATTTCAACCCAATTTCGGTTGGTGAATTCGTTTCTGTAAAAAACTTAACATCATCTATGGAAATATCGACATTATGCGTACTTTTCATTTTAATTTGGTCATTAATAAAACCACCGGCTACCGTATAGTTAACTGGGATGAGTCCAGCATCTATAGCTGCCGTTAGTAATCTATTAATGAATTTTTCAGTAATACTAGACTGAAGATCATATTCTGCTCTTGGGATTTTATATGATATGCTGTTAGACATTTATCTTTCCTTACCCAGGGATTATATTTGATTTGCCTATGATACCCATAGTGTCATTATGCCATACTATTCTTACCATTTTTGCTTGAATCCGTAAGTTGGCAGAAGGGAAGTATTGATTGAGCATTTTATATTTTTTTTCTTTTTTTACAGCGTCGTCGATTGCTTCACTTAACAAAATAGGACTTAGAATGACGAGGATAGGTGTCAGGCAACTAATAATTGGAATTAGACCTCCCGCTGCAAGAATTAATGGTTTAGCCCAATTAGCAATATCAGCATCTAAATTTGGATGTGCTTTAAGAGCATTATCCTCAATGTAAGGAAAAAGTGTACCGCTTACATTACCGATTTGATCAAGTTGAAGTATGTCTTCAACAATAGTTTCAAAAACTTCTTCACACCACCAATTACAAGGATCAATTGCCGTACATATAATTTTTTTGATGGTACGCACAACTCGTTTTACAATTCGAATTGCGACCTCTATATTCTGAACTACAAAGCAGCCGTTAGTAGCAAGAAAATGAACATCAGAAAGTTCCAAATTTTTATATAAATCATTATTGGGATGTTCCTCATCAAGTTCTGATAAACGTTTACCTTCCAAGATTATTTCCGTAGCATCCAAACCCAAATTCAAAAGAGCTAAATCAGTGAATATGGCTACATCACCCACAGAATCAATTGCATATGTAACAGCCTCATAATCAATTACTTCATGGTTAATACGTAATAGTAGAGCCAGGGCGCGCTTTTTACTTTCATCAACATTCTTATAATCTAACACAATGCTATTAATTCCAACACTTGAAAGTTCTTCACCGATTGTCATTGAGACGGGTATTTCACGAACATTAGTAGTCAGAGTGAGTATTGCATATCTACGCACAATTGTTGAAAGAACCTTAAGTGCTCTTTTACCAATATCTACGCTAGCATTGTTGATCGAAAGAACAAACTCGGTAACTTTTAAATCATTCAGATTAACGGCTAGATAACTTCTATTGTTGTGTCGGCAAAATTTTCCTTCAATTTCTATTTTCAATAGACCTGACAGCCGAACATTTAGAGGTGGTGGTGGAGGAGTGTGGTTACCATAAACGTCCTTTATTGTTGCATTAGCAACTGCACATGCCTCAACTGGCAACTCGAATTCAAAACGGCGAAAAGGTTTTAGAGTAATCGTTGGCTTTTTGAGGCGTGTTGTGACATTACAATCAATTGAAATGCCGTATTTTGGCCACGGTATATATTGATCACTCTGGATTTTGAATTTATCACGATTGGCTATATAGTATGCATCAACTGCATCTTGGATGACGTTTTCTGAAATTTGAAGCATCACACCGTATTTACCATGGACTGTCACTGGATCACCTCCTGAGATGGTTCTGGCAGCATTACCTCGGGGCGATATTCATCCAGAAGTTCAATGGGAATCCTGAAACTAGCGACTTGAGATCTCTCATCTAATGGGTCGTTTGACCATGGTGATAGTTTTTCAAAGAAAAACTCTACTTGGAGATAACCAGATGCCTTCTTTAACATTCTATTTGGCTTAATTACTATTACAAAATCTCGTCTAAAATTTGATTCATTGATCGGGAAATCTCTGATGTCCGGACCAACTTCAGGAAATCGCTCCCCTGGTGATAGGCTTCTATTGGCAATTCCAGTTGTCAGCACTTCTGGTTCACCAATAATGGGCGCACCTTGGTTATTGATAACTACCAGCGGTTTTAGATTATAAAAGGGAGCGGACTGCCATTTTTGTGTTTTACTGTCGAAATGAGCCATACATAAAGGTTGCTCAGTTGCACTCTCATTTTCAACAGCAAGATAAATAAAAACCTTATCTTCTTCTGGCTTAATACCTGCTATTGCCTTGTAAATAATAACTTTACTAGGCCTGTATACTTTGAAAGTATAATCTTTGAGAGATGGCTTTGAAGCTAGAATGCAGGCACACCCGGATGTCATGACAACATTTATCAATAATAGTAAAGAGATAATGAATACTCGGTTAAATATTGTTGGAATAATTTTCATTTTTACCTCACTATCGTTACTTCAACAGATTTAATATAGTTATATATTTTCGTATAGTACGGCATTTGCTATTAACCATATTGACTGTATTACTCAGATCACCTTTGACACTGAAACAAATAATTTATATCCCAAGGTGGCAAAATAGGTTTAGTTAATTCTGATTGTTTAGATAAGTGAGTGAAAGTTTTAAGTCACGGGTTAAAAAGTCAGTTAGTGCCTGTCATATTTCAAAACGCTAACCCAATAATAAAAACCTGAAAAGTTTATACCAAAATTTGCGACAGTAACAGAGCTTCCACTTGTGGTTGGTTGTTCTCAGCCTCTCTGTTCAGGCAGTGCACACTTTGGCCGCGCCAGAGTCGCAAATAAAGCACACCTGCTCTTGAATGCCATGAAATTTGGTGAGGATGTTTATATTCCACAGTTTCAATGCATAGTAATCCACAATTTGCCTCTCGGTCGAGGTTTCCCAAAAAAAAAAACAATTCAACCGTACCTAGCACCGCCTTATAGTGGTGCGCCAAAGGAAACGAAAAAGCAACATGCACCCACCAGCGGCCGCCAGTTTGTGAAATCCCGTGAACAGTTTTAATGCTCCTGCATATCAAGCATATAGTTGCATCATTATGATACCCAAACCTTCACATTACTAACTCTAATATTCACTCTTATTACTGCCGTAAAACTTACCCATCATTGCATTATGTTTGAAATTGCCATTTATTAATAATACATTAAGAAGCTTTGAGTTTCTGCAAGATGCAATATGTTACACATAGGATAATCCTTTAGTCGAATGTCTCACATCCCCGGAAGTAAAATGCACACCGAGGAACGAGTGACGAATTTTTCTATCAAAATGAATGTGATTACTCGCCATCTCTCCTTAGTTATGATTTCTCCCGTGATGACACTAATGCGTTATTAAACTGCTTTAAATGATTTGGCGATTTCAATTGCAATAAATGCCGCAGATTTTGCGGCACACTCATACCATTCATCATTTTTTATATTGTCCGCCTTATCTGCTATTCCACGTATTAATAGATAAGGAACGCTCATATGATCTGCGGCAGCTAGAATACCGGAACCTTCCATCTCAACAGCTAATATTTTTCGGTCTGCAGCAAGCAACCATTTGTATTCATTTTCTGTTTCAAATGCGAACACTTTGTCAACTGAAGCAATAGGAGCAACGTGAGCCTTAAATTCCCGCGTGCTACCATCTGGTGCTTGAAAACTTTGTCCTTCTATATTTGACACTGCTTTTTGGGCTACTGACTTAATCGTAGGATTCACCAATTTTTTTTGAAGTGATGAGTACGTTCCCATCCCTGTTTTCTTGCGTGTTTCGTATATTACACTATCTGAAACAACCACATCTCCAAGATGAACACTGTCTGATATTCCGCCAGCAAGTCCGACGTTGATAAAAATGTCGGGATTAATATCCTGATAAAAATCCATTACTGCAATTGCACTGGCTGTAGACCCAAAATCGACCATTTCAGTGATAAAAACGCTGACGTTTGGTGATTCTTCGATTCGAGCGCTCAAATACACTCGCTTACTTGATAGACTGCGAATATAATCTTTTTTCTTCAAGAAATTAAGGAAATATTGAGATTTCATTCCGGCGTTTATAAGAATTCCTACCGTCATGTTGCAATAAGACATTTCTACCCGCAAACTATGCCTATTGAGAAAATCTCGAATTGAAGTTGCCGCTATTAATGTCTCACCTTCACCTGATTTAGATACACCCACAACTAGCCCTAGCGGTGATCCCGATGGTGTAGTTACTAATGCACCTGACTGACCTGATTTGATATCCATATTTGTTTCGATCATGAATACGCCATCAACTTCCATAAACTCATTTTCTGGGTCACTACAAGAACGCATTTTCATCAGCCCATGGGTTAGGTTGGTCTTGCCACCCAAGGAACCTTCCGGGAGGCGAATCGTCACATCTTGACCGATATTTGGAGTCTCTGCCTGATACGTACGCGTAGATGATACATTTCTTGCGTGTAGCTCATCTTTAAGTTCTAATTTTAGTAATGCAATATCCTTCGTGTAATCACGCTCGTGAACATGCGCATAAACCAGTCTATTCTCAATCACTACTTCAATGTCCTTATCTTTTGGCTCAACTACGTGCGCTGCTGTTATAATGAAACGATCTCCTCCAGGCCCAATAACAATAGCACCAAGTCCGCTGGTATTTTCTCCCGCAACAATTATTGGAATCACACTATGTGAATGCGACTGAGGGCCAGCTGCAATCATGATTGGACTCACTACTCTGAATACCACCGCAACATTGTCAATTTCTTTAGGGAGGTCAAGATCGTACCCCTCCTCGACCGATACGACTATTGCTTCCTTTAGGCCGATTCCCACTACACCTGGAAGACCACTAGTGTGGTGTCTGATCTTAGATAATACCAAATGCGCATCAGATCTCATCGTTTGCCCTTCATTATGTTGGTCATATTTAGCTTCAGTTGATGGTGAGTCGCAATGCTCAAGTGTAGATTCTTGGCGAGAGATTAATTCTTTTGCCCTCCCATCGATAGTCGCAGAGCGATCTAAAATATGTAGGACCGCGAGTATTGCATTGGAACACGCATAAGCTCGGTAATATCCACCAGTTTCTTTCTCAATTTCTCCTTTATTATCGTCCCCGTCATCACAGATTCCTTTGATAACACAAGCTGGTATTCCCTGCTCATGTGCTGCATTCATAAATCCATGCGATTCCATCTCAACAGAAACAAGTTTTGGGTGTACCGGCGCAGTAACTTTAATTCTTGAAGCCTCCGGTAATTGCTTCAGGGAATCTCTGAATTCAGCATCTCTAAGAAGAAAAGGGCCACCGGCTGTGACATCTACTACCATATGCGGTCGGTCGATATTGACCGGCGGTATGATAGGTTTCTGGCGTAAATCATTTAGCGTAGGCACAATTTTTGGCATCAATTCCAAGCAAGCATCTCGCCAAGGCATATATGTCGTTCGAGAACTACGGAAAGCACCTACAGCCCTCCTCATATCTGGATTTGACTGATAGCCTTCAGTTCGAAATGTCATTTCGCCGTTTTCAACGGCAATATCGTCGTAACTTAGAACATGACTAGAGAAAGGGACGTCACCAAGGCTAACGCTTTGGCGATCAACTGCTGCTGCAATACCGATAAGAATGGCTGATTCAGGGGCCCACTCCTTCAGTATTGGGCAATAAAACCACCCATTTTAGTTGCGCCCATCTGATGAGCGCAGACAGTACCAAATCTGCAAATAGATCCATCGCGACGGTAATAATCATATATCGATATGTAATCGCCTGTCTTACCTGTATAGGTCGTTAACTCTTCCATTACAGCAGTTACGACCTGATGCTCTTCCGTTAGAGCGGTAACGATTAAAACATCCACGAGCAACTCCTAAGTCGATTTCTTAGTGGAACTAGACACGATTTCGCAAACACTATTATCCATATATTTAACCCAATTTGTCACTCGCATTACGCTAATACTCATTAAGTATGTGCCAGTTCCCCATTTTCTATAATAATCAATGATTAGGAAATGTCCTTCCGTTGATTGATAAGCCTTGAACACATGGCCTTATACGTCATTAACAGAGGAATCGTTGGGCTTGGATGCGTGCCTAGCACGTTGAATGAAAAAAAGCCAACCGTATTTATTCTTCAGAGTGTGGGCGTGTCTTATACTCTGTATCGAAGAGTAAACCCCGATTGGATTTACTAAAAAGGGAAATGGAATATTTCCTCCAATTCCCGAAAGCACGGTTTCCCTTGTCTTTGGGGCAGTATCACCGATGAGATCGAACTTCGCCTCCGTAATGAATGTGGTTAACTCACGTTGGAATGAAACACTGTCTGGAGAGGCGGCATAATCAAGCGCCCATTGTGCCAGTCTGTGCCTGAACTCCTTTACAAATTCACTTTTGCGCAGGTTGAATATATCTGCCCATGAAAGGTCCCCAAAGTCAAACGTACTCAGATTGGATAACGTAGTAACAACATTAGCTAAATTTCCTATCCGCTCTGACAATGTGTATAACAAAGCACCCTCATGTAGTTCTGTAAACAGGCCAGAGCACTCACCGAAATTACGCTGGATAACTTTGAAGAGCTTGCAATCAGCATCTATATTGCCAATTAACCTTTTTTGGGCCTCCCAGTTCTCTATCAAGTCGTTTTGTCCGACAGACATGTTCACATAATTTTCAATGAATTTGATGTACTTGTCACCTTCAGTGCCCATCCACAAATCGCAATCTTCATGAGTATTGAGTTCTTCGTAGATTGACTCCACATTATCAATAAGATCCTTATCAAGTATGACTATCTTACAGAGATTATTGAGATCAGTAGAACAGTCTTTCGTAAACGCAGAGAGATACCTTTCCTTTGATATTAACTCATGAGGCCCACCCATATCGCCTAACCCGAGTGGAAAGAGTAGCAAACGTTCGAAAATAACGCTCGCTCTCTTCAAAAAGCGGTTCGGTGATTCACCAGTAACATTGAGATACAACTCAAGCGTAAACGGTGAAAAAACACCCAATTCAGGTATGTCCAAATTGCACTTCACCTTGTTAGAATGCAGAATCAGTTAGTTAATTACCAACTGAGAATTTATATATTCCATCTCCAGTACCAATATAAATATTGGGCGGTGAAGATGAGTCTTGCTCAAGAGCATACATCACCTTGTTTTTTAAACCTCTATTTATAGAAGTCCAATTTTTACCACCGTTAGTGGATTTAAAGAAACCTTTTCCATCTACGATAGTATAAATCGTATTCATTTTTTCATTAGAAAACAAAAAATCAAATACCCACAAATGTTCATTTGAACTAGATAAGCCTGCGTTAATGGGTGTCCATGTAGCACCCCCATCACTAGATTTAAAAGCACCATCTGAGAATGTGCCAACATAGATATTCTTGTTATTATTTGGGTCAAAACTGACACACCAAGTTCTTTTTGTGGGCAGTTTGTCACTTAGCAGATCCCAGCTTTTTCCAGAATTTATGGATTTATATATGCCGCCTTGCCCTATTGCTGCGAGTATAGTGTTGGGATTAGTAGGATCAAATGAAAAATCCTCAACAAAAGCATCGGGAGGCAAACCGTCACTCACCTTGACCCATTTTTTTCCTCTATTGGTAGTTTTAAAGGCACCGCCACCTGTGCCTAAATACATAATATCCTGTACGTTTGGGTGTACGGCAAGAGCTAGGGTTAAGTAATTTGTTATACCTTCATTTTTTGAATGCCATGAAATACCTTCATCAGTACTCTCAAATAAACCAGCTCCATCTAATCCGATATATAGATATAGTTGGTCGTTCTCTTTGCTATATACAGCCCCTCCTGATCCGTTAGTGATACCTACAGGTAGACCTTCACTAACTCCTTTCCATGATTTACCCCCATCTGTGGTCTTGAAAACTCCCGCGGAGTATGTTCCAACGTAAATAGTCTTTGGGTCTCTTGGATCTATGATTATATTTTCATTAGAAATAGTTACCGAACGTGGCAATCCTTTGTTTGAAAAATGCCATGTTTTTCCATCATCTTCACTAATATAGATACCTCCAAATACGCTTACATAAATAGTACTTTCATCATGTGGGCAGAAAGTAACAGCTTTTGTAAAGGAATTGTTGAATACTCCGCTTAAATGTCTGAAAATATTTGGATGTGAACCAGATGCGTGTAATCCTCCCCAAGTAGCCGTATAGATTTTTTTATCGTTTCCTCCTCTTATTGCAATACTCCTGACTCGATTGTTTATGAGTCCTCTTGAGTTATTGACCCAAGAGACACCATAATTATCGCTTTGGTACAATCCTTGGTTTGTCGCTGCATATATTATTGAGCTATTGTCAGGGTCAATTTTTATATCATTTATGAATGTTTTTCCATCAATATCTATTTTCAGTTTATTCCAAGTTTTGCCAGCATTAATAGTTTTGTAGATATGGTTATTACTACCAAAAATTGTCCCAGCGTACATTATATCTGGGTTTGCAGGGTCAATAGCAAGGGAATGAATTTTAGCCCAACTCATACCATTTGATATTTTAGTCCAATTGTTACCTGCGTCTAAGCTTTTCCATACCCCCGTTGTCGTGCCTAGATAAATTTCATTGCTATTTCTCGGTGAAATTTCTATGTCCCATGCGTTAGCACCCATTTTTTTTGAATCATAAGATATCTTCTTCCATGTTAAGCCTCCATCTTTGGACTGATGTAATCCTTGGTCCCAAGTGCCGACATAAAGAACGTCTTCATTATTAGGATCTATTGAGATTGTCCACGCAGTCCACAAGTCTGGATATTTGCTACTTAGCTCTACCCAAGAGGAACCTCTATCATTACTTTTATATACACCACCGCCATTCACTGTTGCATAAATCAGATTTGAATTATTAGGTGATACAACAATACATGACACCTCACATCCCGTAGGACCATTTAATCTAATTACCTTATCATTATTATTAAATGAACTAGATCCGCTATTCGAATTTGATTCATTGCAGTCAAAAATAAAAACAATTAGGATAATTGAAATCAGTATTGTAGAATAAATCCTCTTTGTTGTTAGATGATTTTTCATTTTTACCCCCTTCACGATTCAGAGATAGGTAGCTTAAATATGAAATATATCATGTTATTCAATTATAGATATCATACTTCAAAAGTATGTAGTAAGTCGTTAATAGCTTGAAGCCAGGATGGTGGGAAGATGAGATGTTGAAATACTTTCTACCCAGCTCAACAATGAATTCATAATGCAGTGTTGATGGTCAACCTGAAAAACTATATTGAACTGCGAACTAACCAATAATTAGTTGTGTAAATTTCACAAATTACTATAAAATACTTCAGTTAGCCTAAACTCCATAATTCTAACCCAAATCCTCACTCTGGTACCCGCCGTGATACTCAATGTTCATTGAAGTATCTTTGATTCAAGCAATTGACGGATCTCTCATCGGATCCTGAACAAGCCATCAATCAGCCCGGCTGTTTACGCAACTCAGCGCCTTTTTAAGTTTTAGATTTCTCACAGGTGTGGGGGACAGGCAATTCACAGATAGATAGTATCATTTTAGCTCAACAGTGTTCCAACAGTCAAAAAAATAAAAAACCTTCCGCATACGTCCGCATACGTCCGCAGGTGTCCGTGAGTCCCGGCACGCTTTCGACTAAGCTCGAAAGCCATGAGCACCTATACACTTGATGAAATAAATGCCGAGCGGGCGGATGTTAAGGCCGCCATCAAAAAAGCTCTGAAGGCCCAGCTCTATAAATCCGGGGATGACTCGGTGGAGCGGGCGCGCTTGAAAGAGCTGCGGGATCACCTGGCTTTTCTGGATCAAGAGGAAGCCAAGCTCCTGGGGTCTTCCGGCCTGGGCAGCTTCCGCATGGTGCTGGAACGGTGAAGGCATCCGCTCCAAGATACGCCGGGGTGTCCCGCATGGACCGGGCCATTGCCTCGGTGTTTCCCCGCTGGGGCCTGAGTCGCATCAGCGCGCGCTCCGGTCTGGGCATGGCCGCCGGGGTGATTGAGCGCCGGGCCGGTGGCATGCGCGGCGGATACCGGGACTGGAAGGCCCGCTATCTCTCCAGGTTCGAGCAGGCGCGCTCCCGGGAGACCCTGGCTCTTAGGGCCCTGGAGCTGGTGGCCAATGACGGTCTGGCCCGGTCCGCCAAGCGCACCATCCAGCTTTACGCCGTGGGCCGGGGCCTGACTCCGCGCTCCCAACCCAAGGCCGGCATGCTGGGCATCACCCAGGAACAAGCCCGCAAGGTTGCCGAACGGGCGGAATGGTGCTGGAAGCTTTTTGCCAAAAAAGCAGACGTTACCGGGCGCTATTCCATGGCCCGGATCCAGTTCAGGAACGTGGGGCTCCTGGCCACCCTGGGGGAAAATTTGCGTCTGGTCTGTATGCCCAAACCCCGGCTCGACCGGCCCATCTCCCTGGCCTTGCAGATTTTGGACCCGCTACGGCTCAAGACCCCTACTGGTTTTATCAACGACCAGGCCGTGCATGACGGCATTCAGTTGGGACCTTGCGGAGAGCCTCAAAAATATTTCATCTCCATTCCCAAGGACGGCGGTTCCAGCCTGGGCCGCTCAGACTTCAAGGCTTTTCCCCGGGAGCAGGGCCACCGCCCGGTGATCATGCACGCCTTTTTGGATGATGACGAACCCGAGCAGTACCGGGGCTGGTCGCCGCTTTCCACCTGCATGAAACTCCTCAAAAACCTTGAGGAATACTATGACGTTGAGCTGATGGCCGCCATCACGGCGGGCAACTTCCCGGTGCACCTGGAGACCCCATCCGACGCCGCAAACGCCGGAGTGGTGCGCGGGCTGAGCCAGGACAAGGAAGGTAAACGCTTTTGGGAGACCGCTCCGGGCCAGATCACCTACGGCCCGGAAAAGCCCCACATCCTGGCCAATCCCCGGCCTTCCGGCACTTTCCCCGAGTTTTCAAAATCCAACGAACGCCGGGCCGCGGCCTCCCAAGGGGTGCCCCATATCCTGGCGGTCAAGGACTTCAGCGAAACCACCTATTCCGGGGGCCGCCTGGCCCAGATGGATTTCTGGCAGCTGGCCAGCTATTTCCGGACCCTGGAGATCGAGACCTCCTCCCAGCCCACCTGGGAAATGGTCTTTGAGGAAGGGGTCTGCCGGGGCTTCATCGAGATCCCCGGCGGCATTGACACCTTTTACGAAAACCCGGAGGCCTGGACCAACGCCACCTGGACCGGAGTGGGCAAGGGGCTTCTGGATCCCAACAAGGAGATGCAGGCCTACACCCAGGGCCTGGAGACCCATGTGCTCAATCTGGCCCACGTGCATGCCGAGCTGGGCCTGGATCATGAGGAGATGCTGGCCCAACGTGAGCGCGAAGTGCGCGACCTGGAGGCCCGGGGCCTGTGGACCCGCTCCAAGATCAGCGCCAAAAGCCAGACCCAAAACCCGGACCAGGACAGTGAGGAAGATGATGCCCGCCAGGTTGATTAACTACCTTAACCAGGAACTCTGGGCCATCCAGCCCTCCACTCTGGACACCTGGTGCGATGTGCTGCAGGCCAAGGTGCGGGACGGCAAGGTGGATGTGACCGCCTTTGTGTCTCCGGCCAAAGCCAAGTCCGCTGCGGAGTTGCCCTATCAGATGCATGGATCCATCGCCCTGATCGAGGTGGTGGGCGAGCTTTTGAAGCGCAACAGGTTCTTTTCCTCGGGCACCACCTATTCCAGCATCAGGCAAAAGATCCAGGCCGCCCTGGATGATCCCAGGGTGCGGGGCATACTGCTTTCCATAGACAGCCCGGGCGGAGCGGTGAGCGGCTGTGAGGAACTGGGCGATTTTATCCGCTCAAGCCGGGATCAGAAACCCATCCATGCCTTCATCGACGGCACCGCTTGCAGCGCGGCCTACTGGCTGGCCAGCCAGTGCGCCGAAATCGCGGGGCCCCGGGGCGCGGTCACCGGCTCCATCGGGGTGCTGGCGGTGCATGTGGATTATTCGGCCATGGACCAAGAGCGTGGCATCAAGGTGACCTATCTGCATTCCGGCAAGTTCAAGGCCTCTGGAAATCCCCACACCCCCCTTTCGGATGATGACCGGAATTACCTGCAATCCCGCCTGGATCAGCACTACAGCCAGTTCCTGGAAGCGGTAAGTGCGGGCCGGGATCTGGATCCGGAGGCGGTGCGGAGCACCGAGGCCAAAGTCTTTTTGGCAAACGAAGCGCAAAGCCTGGGCTTGATCGACCAGGTCATGGGCTTTGATCAATTTCTAACCCGTTTCAAGGAGAGTTTGAAAATGACTCTTGAAGAACTGAAAGCCCAGCATCCCGCCCTGGTCTCCCAAATCCAGGCCCAGGCGGTGGAGGGCATGGTCAGCCTGGCCCAGGCCGCCGAGGCGGAGGACCTGGCCGTGAGTGAGGAGCGCCAGCGCATCTTGGACCTGCATGCTTGTGTGTTTGGCGCCCAGGTCGGCCAGCGCTTTGCCCAGGTGGTCAATGCCGGGGTGAGTAAAGAGCAGGTGGAGGCCCTGGGCGGGGTCCTGGGCGCGCCGGCCCAAGAGCCGGCGGAACAAACCAAGCGGCAAGAAATGCTGGCCTCCATCACCGGCGCCGCAGCCGATCCGGTGGACTCCATGGCTTCCGCTGAGCAAGCCAGGCCCAAGGCCGGGCAGTGGCCAGGCCTGGTCAAGGCCCACGCGGCCAAGCACAACCTGAGCCGGGCCGAGGCCGTCAAGGCCATTGATGAACTTTATCCCGGTCTGCGGGCCGAATACCTGAAAGATGCCCAGGGGGGAGGGGAGTAGGCCATGAACCAGATCGAAAACGGAAAAGTCAGTTTTGAGGCCGGCGCGTCCCTGGACGCTTACCGGCTGGTGAAGCTGTCCTCCGGCAAGGTGGTGCACAACACCGGGACCGACAGCGATGAACCCATCGGAGTCACCTACTACGACCAGGAAAACGGCGGAATGATCATGACGCGGCTGCTCAGTGATCCCGGGGTTTTCGTGATCGAGGCCGCCGGGGCCGTTGCCAATGGAGCCCAGGTCTATGCCGCGGATGACGGCAAGATCCAGGCCCTGCCAAGCGCGCCCGGGGATTACCGCCGCATCGGAACCGCCCTGGAGGCCTCCAGCGGCGCCGGGGATATGATCCAGGTGCTGCCCTATGAGACCCACAGCAAAACCACGGTTTCCGAGTGATCCCGCGGTCCCTTTAAAAGGAGCTGAATAAATGCCCAGACCCAGCAAAGACACCACCACCCCCAGGCCCGATCTGGGGCTGATGGCCATGGAATACAGCCTGGAGGCCAGCCAGCGGGGATTCATCGCGCCCATTGTGATGCCAATCTTCCAGACCGGCCTGGCTGCCTCCACCTATCCCTACCTGCCGCTCAGCGAGCTGATGCGCTTGCCGGACACCCGCCGGGCCCCCCGCGCGGCCTACAGTAGGGGCGACTGGCAGTGGAAAGACAAGCAGTTCGCCACCCGGGAATACGGCTTTGAAGAGCCCATCGACGACACCGAGCGGGAAATTTATGAAGGGCTTTACCGGGGCCTGGATGTGGAGGAGATCTCCACCCAGATCGCGGTGGACACCATGCTGCGCGCCTTTGAAAAGCGGGTGGCCGACATGGTCATGGATGAGGGGACCTTCACCCCGCACGGCGTGAGCGCGGCCTGGGACCTGGCGGAGAGCTGCGATCCCCGCGCGGACGTCAAGGCCGGCATCAAAGCAATCCGCACCAACACCGGACTTTTGCCCAACGTGCTGATCATGACCCGCTCCATCTTTGAAGAGGTGGAGGAGAGCCAGGCCTTTTTGAATCACGTGAAATACACCCGCGCGATCCTGACCGAGGCCGAGGAATCCCGCAAGACCGCCATGGCCACCTACCTGAAGGTGGACCGGATCCTTTTGGCCAACTCCATCCACAACCAGTCCAAGAAAAAGGGCGTGGCCGACCTGGTGAGCATCTGGCCAGACAACTACGCCATGCTGGCCCGGGTGGCCAGCCAGCCCCAGAACCTGAAGGAGGCCTGTCTGGGCAGGACCTTCCTCTGGACCGGGATGGCCGCGGACTTCTTGCCCACCGAGGAGTACTACGAGCCCCAGACCAAATCCACCATCATCCGGGTTACCCACCACACCGATGAAAAGTTTGTGTTCGAGGCCTGCGGGTATCTGCTCAAGGGTCTGGAAACCCCGGCGGAGTAACCGGCCATGAGCTTTGCCCAGATGATGCGGGAGGACCTGGAGCAGGTGATCTTCGCCTCCGATGAATTCGGGGCCCAGGTCACCTGGGACGGGAACCGGGTCCATTGCAAAAAGGAGCAACTGGAAGGCGAGGCCGCCGAAGGCGCCGGGACCCTGCTCAGCGAGCTGAAAGTGGGGCTGGTCCTGGGATCGGTGCCCACGCCCAAGGCAGGCAGCCAGGTGAACCTGGACGGCATTGACTGGCTGGTGCGCAGCACCGGGGTGAATGGCCAAAAACTGACCGTGTTTCTTTACCGGCACCGGAGCTAGGGAGGGTGCCGGCATGCATTTGAAGCTGGATTTCCGCTACAAGGCCCTGGGGGTCACGGATCCGGGCAAGGACCTGATCAAGGGCTCCAAAAACCTGGGCTGGGCCATGGCGGAAGCCCTGACCAAGGGCGCCCAGAAGATGCGCACCGCGGCCAGCAAGGAGATCCGGCTGCACTACAACGTGCCGGCCCGGCGGATCAGCAGCCACAAAAAAGGCCTCAGGGTTTTTCCGGCCAGTGCGGAGAGCCTGAGCGCCGTTCTGGTCTCCAAGGGCATGAAGCTGCCCTTGATCTATTTCGGGGCCCGGCCGTCCAAGCCCGGCAAACCGGCCAGGACCGGGGCCTCGGTACAGGTCAAAAAGGATTCCGGCCGCACCCGGCTGCGCCACGCCTTTGTGGCCCGGCTTTCCTGGCAGGCCAAGGACGGCAGCTCCGGCAGCAATGTTCACCTGGCCTGGCGCATGGATCCAAAGGAACCCCGCAAGCGCATTTACAAAGGGAACACCGGCCCGGTGCGCCCCCGGATAGACCTGGAAGTGCTCACGGGCCCCAGCATCCCGGCCATGCTGGCCAACAAAAGGGTGCGCAAAGAAGTCCTGGACCAGGGGGCCGGGCATGCCCTGGCCCGTTTTCAATCCAACCTCAATTACCTGATGTTCGGCCGGAGAAATCTATGACCTTTCTGCTTTGCAAAGCCGTGAAGGAGCTTTTGGTCCGGGAACTGGCCGGCCAGGGCTTCAGCACGCCCATGGCGGACGGCTCCCAGGCTTTTACCGCGCCCAACATCTTTTTGTTTGATCCTCCCTTCAAGCGCAGCCACAGCGAGCCCGAGCACTACCCCTTCGTGGCCATCCGACCTCTGGAAGGCCGGGACCTGGAAGCCCGGGGCCCATCCGGCAAGGACCAGGTCAATCTTAGCATGCTCTGCGCGGTGCACAGTGAGGAAAGCAAGGAAGCCGGGCTCATGGAGCTCTGCAACCTGATCTTCAAGACCAGGCTGGCTCTTCTGGGCTACAGGCTTTTAGGGCGGCGCTTTGAACTCATGCCGCCGGCCGCCTGGGCCCTGGCTGAGGCGGAAGAACAAGAGCCCCCGTTTTACCGGGGCGGAATTGAAGCAACCTACACCTACCCCATGCCAATCCCGGATTTGAACCCGGAAGAAAAGGTGGATATTTATGGCGCCGGATACCCAAGCGGCCAAGAAGCCTGAAGACTCAAAAACTCAAACCGCCCGGCCTGTTGAACCGGTCCCCAAACCGGAACCCAAGGCCGCGGCCAAGAAACCAGAGCCCGAGGCTTTGGTCTACACGGGCCCCAACTGGACCAGCCTGGGCCTTGTCGGTTCCACGGTCTTTAAAAAGGGCAAGCTCCCACTCAAGGTGCGGGCGGCCAGGGAGGCCGATCCGCACCTGGCCGCGCTGTTTGTTCCGCTGTCCGGTTTCCCGGTGGCCCGCATGGAGCTGAAAGACCCGGGCAGCGGGCTGAGTATGCACTATCAGGCCGTGCTCAAAGCATCCCGGGCCAGAAAAGGAGCCTAAAAAATGAGTTACCGTCACGGAATCTATATCCAGGAAAAGGCCACCACTCTGGTGCCCACCCGCAAGGTGTATTCCCGGCTGCCGGTGGTGGTCGGCACCGCGCCGGTGCAGAAGATCGAAGCCGCGGCCGAGCGCCCGGTGAATGAGCCCAAACTCTGCTTCACCCAGGCCGAGTTCAGCGCAGCCTTTGGCAGTTCCGCGGACTTTGCCAGCTACACCCTTTGCGAGGCCGCCGAGATTTTCTTCAACCTATACAACGTGGGCCCGGTGGTCTTTGTCAACGTACTGGATCCCAGCACCCACAAGCAGTCGGTGGAGGCCGGGGACAAGACATTCGCCAGCGGCGCCCTGACTCTGGATCACGTCTACCCCATGAACCTGGTGGTGAAGGATTCCACCCAGGAAACCACCTACGTTCTTGACACCGACTACAGCCTGAACCGGGCCAGCGGCCTGGTCACCCGGATCAGCACCGGATCCATTGCAGAGGATGAAACCGTGAAGGTCAGCTATGACTATGCGGACCCCTCCGCTGTGACCGGCACCGACATCATCGGCGGGGTGGACGGAACCACCGGCGCGGCCACCGGTCTGGAATTGGTTAACCAGGTCTTCCCCCGCTTCAGAAAAGTGCCGGGCCAGATCCTGGCTCCGGGATGGACCCATGATCCGGCGGTGGGGATCTACCTGGCCGCCAAGGCAGGGAACGTCTCCGGGCACTTCCGGGCCGCGGCCCTGGTGGATGCCCAGGTGAGCGGGACAGACGCCCCCGAAGGCTACACCGAGGTTCCGGCCTGGAAAAAAGACAACAACTACACCGATGAGGACCTGACTGTCTGCTGGCCCCAGGTCATGGTGGGCGGCGTCGTGCATCACCTGAGCAGCCATGTGGCGGCGCTCTCCTTGCAGGTGGATGCCGAAAACGGCGACATCCCCTTTGTCAGCCCCTCCAACTAGCTTTTGAGCATCTCCGGCCTGGACTTTAACGGCAGCGGGCTCTATCTGAGCCCGGACCAGGGCAACTACCTGAACAGCGAGGGCATTGTGACCGCCATCAATTTTGACGGCGGCTGGAAATGCTGGGGCAACCGCACCGGGGTTTATCCCTCCAGCACGGACGTGAAAGACGCCTTCATCCCCATCCGGGCCATGTTCAACTGGCTGCACAACACCCTGGTGCTGACCTGGTGGCAAAAGGTGGACTATCCGCTGATAAGGCGTCAGATCAACAGCATCGTGGATTCGGTGAATGTTTGGCTCAACGGCTTGGTGGGGCAAGAGGTAATCCTGGGCGGCAAATGCAGCTTTTTGGAAGAGGAGAACCCGGCCACGGATCTCATGGACGGCATTGCCCGCTTCCACATCTGGTGGACCCCGCCCAGCCCGGCCAGGGAACTGGAGTTCATCACCGAATATGACCCCGACAACCTGGCCACCCTTTTTGACTAACCGCGGGCTGTTCACAGGAGGAGCAAAATGCCAAACCTGATTCCGGATAAATTAATAAACTTCAAGGCCTACCACGGCGAAGCCGGCCTGGATCTTTTGGGCACGGTGGATGTCACCCTGCCCAAGATCGAGTACGAGACCGAAGAGCTCAGGGGCGCCGGCATTCCCGGCACCATCGAGGCCCCCAGCCTGGGTCAGACCAAGGCCATGAGTTGCGAGATCAACTTCCGCACCGTAACTGAACGGGTGATCCAACTTTCCGCGCCTTCGGGGCATCAGCTGTCTTTCTATGGCGCGCTTCAATTGGAGGATTCCGGCACCGGGGCCATGCTCAGCAGGCAGTGCCGGGCGGTGATCAAAACCCTGCCCAAGACGGTGGAGACCGGGAAGTTCGACCCCAGCAAGCCCATGGAATCCAAGGCCGAGTTTGAAGTCTGGTACTACAAGCTGGCCTATGACGGCATGGATCTGCTGGAGATCGACAAGCTGAACGGAATTCATTTTGTAAACGGGTTTGACCATTTGGCCCAGGTCCGGGCCGACATGGGCATGGCCTGAAAGGAAAAGGAAACATGACTGACACAGCAAACAAAACTTTGATCAAGCTGGATTTCCCCTTCAGCTTGAACGGGCAAAAGGTCGGTGAGCTGACCATGCGCCGGCCCAAGGTTGAAGATCTGCGGCAGAGCCGCAGCCAGGGAGGGGATGACGGACTGGAGCAGGACCTGGTCCTGTTCGGCCGCATGTGCGGGATCAACCCGGAGGAGCTGGCCCAAAATCTGGACATGAAAGACTGGAACAAGTTGCAAAGGGCCTATGAGGCTTTTTTGTCCTGAGCTGGGAAGAAGCCAGGCTGCTTTGCCTCAGGCTCAGCCGGGCCACGTTCACGGATCTGAGTTTTTTTATGCAACTGGACTGCGTTGAGCTTTTGGACTGGGCCCGGGTCCTAGCCGGTCTGGCTGCGGCCGAACAGGATACGCCAGGCTAGACGCACCATGAGCCAGGAGGTGCCGCCGTAAAAGGCCAGGGCCAAAAGGGCCAGGGCCGGATTTTTGGTGAAGGCGTCCCAGGCGTAGACCACCCCCGCTCCGGTCAGAAGGAGAGTGAGAAAGGTTTTTATGGCAGGTTTGGAAGGCAAATCCGAATACACCTTAAGTTTGGGGGCCACAGGTTCTGCAAGCTTTAAGTCCGGTATATCTTCCGCTGCCAAAAGCATCTCACTTTTGGGTGGTGATCTCAAGTCCTTAACTCAAGCACAGATGAAGATCCGCAGTTTCAGGCGGATGGGCAAAGAACTAACGGCTACGGGCAAGGCCGTGAGCAAGGCTCAGGCCGAAACCAAGCGCCTGGCCCGGGAGCTTAAACTGACCCAAAAGCCCACCCAGAAACTACGGGCGGAATTCAACCGCTCCAAGGCTAGGACGTCCCAGCTCAGCAAAACATTCCGGGAACAAAAAAGACAGCTTCAGGACCTCAAAGGAGAGCTCAGCGATGCGGGCATCAGTGTACGGGAACTGGGTAGGCATGAAAAGCGCCTGGCTGCTCAGGCTGACAAGGCCCGCAGGTCTCAGCAGCGGCTGGGTGAGGCCGCCAAGCCCACCCAGACCCGCCAACGCATGGCGGGCGTGGGCCGCAGCCTCCTGGGCTGGGGCGCCTCCTACCTCTCTTTGTCCGGGATGAAAGCCGGAGCCCAGAAAATCGGTAATCTGCAGGAGCGTTTTGTCTACCTGGGCATTCAGGCCGACATCGATGATGCCGAACTGAAGAAGCTGAAAGACAAAATCTACAGCATCTCCCATGACCAGAAAATCAAGATTAACGCCAGTGAGCTCACCAGCGCGGTGGAGGTCATCACCGAAAAATCAGGCGACCTGGAACTGGCCCGGCAAAACCTCAAGAACATGGGCCTGGCCATCCGGGCCACCGGGGCCAGCGGGGCTGACATCGGGGCCATGGTCAACAACCTCAAGGAGAAGTTTGGAGTCGCGGTCCCGGCCCAGATCCGGGCCGCCCTGGAAACCCTGGTGGTGCAGGGCAAGGCCGGCTCCTTCACCCTCAAGGACCTGGCTCAACAGGGTGAAAGGGTCACTGCGGCATACGCGGCCATGGGGCGGACCGGGCCCGAAGCGGTAAGGGAGATGGGGGCCTTGCTGCAGGTCTTCCGCAAAGGCGCCGGAAGCTCAGAGCAGGCAACCACGGCTTTTGAGGCGGTGATGCGCGATTTGGTCAAAAAGGCTCCCCAACTTAGAAAAGAGCTGCCCGGGTTCGAGATCTGGGACCCTGAGAAGTCGCGCTGGGAAAACGGGGTTGAAAAGAGGGTGGCCAAGCCGGTGAACCAGATTCTCTTGGAGCTCTTGAAACGCACCGGCGGTGATATCGAGATTCTGCAAAAGTATTTTGGCGAAGAGTCGGCCCGGGGGCTCAAGGTCCTCATCACCGAGTTTCAGAAAAATAAGGGGAAAATCCCCATACTCAAAGAATTCATGGCCGTAAAAGGCGATAGCGGCCAGCTTGAAAAAGACAGCCAGCGGGCGGCGGGCACCATCAACGCCGATCTGGCTGTAACCGGCTCCAAGGTTGAGAAGGCCTTGTCTGACAAAGGCGAGGGCCTGGTGAGCTCTGTGACCGAGCAGATTTCCAAGCTGGACACTGAAAATGTAGGCAATGCCCTGAACTGGGCCTTGGGAGGCGCTTTGGGCCTGGGTTCTTTGTGGGCGGGCAAGAAGGCTTTCAACCTGGCCCGTGGAGCCTTTGGCGGCAAGGGTGGAGGCCCGGGCAGGGGGGGAGGGGGAAGCCCAGCCAAGCCGGGGCTTTGGCGCCGCCTGCTGGGCTCCGCCGCACCTGGGACCCCTTTGCCGGTAAGGGTGACAAACTGGCCCGGCGGCGTGGATGACTTTGGAAGCGGATCTGACGGCCCTGATGGACCGGAGCGGGGAAAGGAAAAAAAGGGCAGGGTCAAAAGGCGGAGCCGGCTGCGCTCCGGACTGCGCAAAACCCGGGGCAGGCTGGGCCGGGCAACCGGCATTGCCAGGGAGTTTTTAAGCCGCACAGGGGGCAAGCTCAAGGCCAAAGCGCCGTTTTCGGTTTCTAAGCGTGGGGCTTCCAAGGCCGGTATGGTCAAGCGATCCCCGGCCGTCAAACTCAAGCCCAACACGGCAGACAGCTTGAAGCCCAGGGCGGCCAAGAGCAGTCTGATCAAAGAGCCTGTAACCGTCAAACCCAAGCCAAGCCCAGCGCCCAGCCTGAAGCCTGGGGCGGCCAAGAGCAGCTTGGTCAAAGAGCCTGTAGCCGTCAAACCCAAACCCGGCCCGGCGGCCAGCCTGAAGTCCGAGGCAGCCAAGAGCAGCTTGGCCCCGAAAAAGACGGCCTCAAAGCTGGTCAAGCCCGTTTCCAAGCCGGGCTTTTGGGGATCCCTGGTTAGCGGCGTGGGCCGGAAGCTGAGCAAGGCGGCGGATTTTGCAGTCAGCGCGGTTAACAAGACCGTGGCCAAAGTGGTTGGCAAGAGCGTAGCCAAAATGGGGGGTAAAAGCCTACTCAAGAAGGTCCCCGTTCTCAGCGTGGTGGCCGGCTCCGTATTTGCCACCCAACGGGCATTGGCAGGGGATTGGGTGGGAGCGGCCGCGGAAATGGGCTCAGGACTGGCCAGCACTTTAATACCTACAGGAGTAGGGCAGGCTATCAGCTTGGGGCTGGATGCCGGGCTGGTTGCCCGTGATGCCAACCTGTTCTCCTCTTCCCAACAACCGGAGCTGCAAAAGAAAGTCAAGCCGGAGGGCCCTTCCAAGGCTGTAGCGGAGAGCGCCTCCAGTAAAAAGACGGAGACCGGCAAGGCGGTCGCAGCCTCAGCCCGGCTGGCCCTGAAAACGGTTCCCCCAGCCCGGTCCGCGGTCCAAGAGACTACCCGGCACAGTGTGAAAAACAATGAGTCAAGCCAGGCAAGGCCCGCCGAAAAACGGGTCCCGGGACCTCCAGGGCCCGTCAAGGCCGGTTCGCCCCAGGACCGGCTCGCATCCGGGCCAGCCCCTCCGCCTTTGATAAGCCTGAACCCGCCGCGGCCGCCGGACTGGCCCCAGGAAATTCACCTGCATGTTGACCAGAGGACCAACTTGCCGGCCGGATCCCTGCATGATGAATTGATGAAGATTTTAAGCTCGAATAACGCTGAGTTGTCACAAATCTTCAAGCAGATTCTAGAAGAAACCGTGCGCCGGGAGCGAGGAGTGAGTTTTGGATATGGCAGCTACTAAGACTTACACCACCACCCAGGGTGAAGCCTGGGATCAGGTTTCCCTGGCCGTCTGGGGCCGGGAGGATCTGCTGCACTTTTTAATGCAGGCCAACCCCCGGCACCGGGAGGTGGTGTTGTTCAACGCCGGGGTGGATCTGGTGGTCCCAGAGATTGAAATTCCAGCCCGGGAGGTGGCACCACCATGGCAGCAGAGTTAGTCCGCAAGGCCTGGCTGGACCTCACCTATCGCGGCATGCAGGTGGGGGATTTTTGCACGGGCTTCATTTACACCGACCAGGCCCAGGACAGCCTGGACCACATTGACGTGAAACTGGAAGACCGGGATGGGGTTTGGCAGGGGGTCTGGTGGCCCCAGAAGATGGACCGGGTGGAGGCCTCCATCTGGACCCAAGATTGGGAAAGCCCCGGCGAAATGCAGCGCATGTTCTGCGGCAGCTTTGAGATCAATGAGCCGGCTTTGGACGGCCCGCCGGATGTGGTGCACATTCAGGGAAACTCCGGCAAGACCAGCAAAAATAACCGCACCCAAAAAAAGGACTGCGCCTGGGATGATGTGCGGCTTTCCACCCTGGCCGCTGAGATTGCGGCCCGCATGGGTTTCAAGCTGCGCTGGGAGGGAAATGACCGGCATTACGAGCGGGTGGAGCAGCGCCACGAAGGTGACCTGGCTTTTTTGGAGCGCCTAGGACGGGAGACCGGCAACGGGGTGAAGCCGGTAAATGACCAGCTTTTTGTCTTTGCCGGGCTGACCCTGGATTCAAGGCCGCCCAGCTTCACCCTGAAGCGCTCCCAGGCCCTGGGGCAAACCCCTTTGATCACCCATTACCGTTTTTTTCTGCAGAGCCACGAGACTTTTTATCGATGCATTGTTTTTTGGTACGACTTGGAAAAGCAGATTACCTACAAAGGCAAAGCCACAAATCCGGATAAGCCCACAGGCGAAGTCTATTTTGTAAACACCCGCCGGGTGGTCTCGGATGCCGACGCACAGGTCTTGGCGACCTCTCTTTTGCGCGACAAAAACAAAGGTGAAAAACGGGCCCAGTTCAGCCTCATGGGCAACGTGGGGCTGCGGGCCGGATTCACCTGCCTGGTGAAGGAATTCGGAGGTTTCTCCGGGAAGTACTTCATTGAAAAAGCCACCCACAAACTGGATGCCAAGGGCGGATACACCTGCACCCTGGATCTTAGAAAGGTGCTGGGCTACTGATGCTGGCTGATCTGGAAAGAATCGCCCGCCGCGTGGGCCGGCTGGAGGAGATGCTGGCCCAGGTGGTGCGTATCGGCCGGGTCACCCGGGTGGATGCAGAACTGGCCCGGGTGAAGGTCTTGTTTGATGAGCTCAACTGCCTGGAATCGGACTGGCTGCCGGTCTTGCACCACATGACCTTTCAGGACAAGGGCTTCTGGCTGCCGGATCTTGACATGCATGTGCTGGTGCTTTTTCTGCCCTATGCCCATGAAAAGGGTTTTGTGGTGGGCAGCCCTTACTCCCTGGTGGACCGGCCTCCGGTAAGCTGCCCGGAAAAACGCCATCTCAAGTTTGCTGACGGCACCTGGCTGGAGTACGACCGCTCCGCCGGCAAGCTTTCCATTTGCTGCGTGGACCAGATCGAAATCCAAGCCCTGGGGCAGCTCACCTTCCGCTGCCCCTCCATCGACTTTTTCCCGGAGACCACCTGCGAGCTTCAGCCGGTTGAGCTGCGGAAGATCAAGGAGTGCAAAAAAGTTGCAGGCCAGTAAATGCGGCACGGACATAGCGGGCGGAGTGATCGGGCCGCTGCAGATGTTCACCCGGCTGGAGGGTGCACCCTGGGCGGTGCTTGGATCCCCGGTGGAGCCCCATGCACCCTGTCCCTTGATTCCGGTGCACTGCGCGGCCGTCATGGCATCGGGATCCGGTTTTGTGCGCATAGAGGGCATTTTTGTGGTGCGGGCCGGAGATGTGGCCTCTTGCGGTCACCCGGCCACCGGCCGGGATTGGATCAGGTGCCATGGCTAATCTGGGAGCGTTCGGGCCCGTGGCCTTTGAGACTTCGGATGCGAGGGTTCTCACCTTTCAAAAGTTGCAAAAAAGGCGCAAAGGCCGCTATGCCACCTTTGAGGTGATCAACCACGAGCAGCTTTTACAGTTCCTCACCGTGGAACTGGCCACGGTGCGCTTTGAGATCCGGCTGCATCACCGCTTCTGCGATCCCAAGGCCGAGCTGGGGCGCTTGCAGGAAATGCTGCAGGAACATGAGGCCCACATGCTGGTGCTTGGGGAAGAGGTCTTTGGCCGGTTCGTGCTGGAGGAACTCAGCGAAGGCCGGGAGCGTTTCGCGCCCAACCGGGTGCTGATGCATGCCAAGGCGGAGCTGAGCCTGAAGGAGTACCGATGATTGAAGCCATGGTCATGATAGAGCCCGGACCCATCACGATTGCTCCGGAAAGCCTGGCTGAAGAGGTTTTGCAGAATGTGCGCATGATCCTGTGCACCCCGGTGGGGTCGCTGCCCCTGGACCGGGATTTCGGTTTGGATTTTTCGGTGCTGGACCAGCCCCTGCCGCGGGCCCGGGCGCTTTTGAGCGCTGAGATCGCGGCCAAGGTGGCCAGGTATGAACCCCGGGCCCAGGTGACCCGGGTGGACTGGGACCAGGCCCAGGCCTTGGAGGCGGCTGACGGACGGCTGGCGCCGGCGGTGAAAGTGAGGATCCAAGATGGAGCGGCATGAGCTCCCGGAAATAGCCTTTTGCGAGATCGACACTTCCGAGGTGGAAACGGAGGTGATCCAGCGCTTTGAGCAGATCACCGAACGCACCCTCTACCCGGGCAACCCCGAGCGGTTGTTTTTGGAGGCCCTGGCCTATGAAGTGGCCCTGGGGCGTTTTCTGATCGACTATGCCGGGAAAATGAACCTTCTGCACTATGCCTGTGATGATTATCTGGATCACCTGGGCAACTACCTGGGCTGTTTCCGTCTGGAGGCTTCTTCCGCCCTGACCACCCTGGAGTTCAGCCTTGACCAAGCCCTGAGCTATGACCTGGTCATCGTGCAGGGCGTCCGGATCAGCGGCGGCGACCTGATCTTTGAGACCACAGCCGAGTGCAGCATCCCGGCCGGGGAGCTGAGCGTACAAGTCCAAGCGGTCTGCCAAAGCGCCGGGGCTGAGGGCAACGGCTTTCTGCCCAGCCAGATTAACCGCCTGGTGGACAATGTGCCCTACATTTCAAAAGTGGAAAACACAACCTTGAGCCTGGGCGGTACGGATGAAGAGTCCGATGACCGTTTCCGGGGCCGCATCCAGCTTGCCGCCGAAGCCTTTAGCTCCTGCGGCCCCCAGGAGGCTTACCGGTTTTGGGCCATGGGGGTGAGCAGCGCCATCCAGGATGTGGCGGTTTGGAGCCCGGAGCCGGGCGCGGTGCACCTGGCCCCGCTTTTAAGCGGAGGCGAGCTGCCGACCGCAGAGATCATTGCAGCCGTGTACGAGGCTGTGTCTGATACAAGCCACCGGCCACTTACCGACACCATCAACGTGGTGAGTCCGGAGGCGGTGGAGTTTCAAGTTAGCGGCATATATTTTGTGCGCACCTCCTACGCTTCCAAGGCCGGGCAGATCCAGGCCTTGGCGGCATCTGCCCTGAACAGCTTCCAGACCTGGCAGCAGGCAAAGCTGGGCCGGGATATCGTGCCGTCAGAGCTGATTGCCCGCATTCAGGCCATTGAGGGCGTGCAGCGGGTGGAGCTTGGCGCTCCCGTCTACCGGGCATTGGATCCCTGGCAGGTGGCCCAGTGCACCGGGGCATCTCTGGTTTATGGAGGGCTTTCAGATGAGTGACCTGATCAGGCTGATTCCGCCATCCATCGGCCATGACACGGCCATGCAGGCCGCAGCTGATGCGGCGGGCGCCCAGCAGGACAAAGTCCGGAACCTGGTCGGCCAGATACTTCTCTGGAGCCGGGTCGATGAGCTTTCCGAAGCTGTTTTGGATCACCTGGCTTGGGCCCTGCACATTGATGGCTGGGAATATGCCGGAACCCTGCAGAAAAAGCGCTGGCTGGTCAAGCATTTCCACGACTGGCACCGCTACAAGGGCACGGAATATGGATTGGCCCTGTACTGGCGGGTGCTTTTAGGACGCGAGCTTTACAAGGCCACCCCGCCTCACACCGCGTACTGCGGGTCCAGCCTGACCGCCGCAGAGCGGGCCGCGTTCGAGGTTCCACACCCGGAGCTGCGGATTTACCCGTTCCGGCATTCCGGGGTCAAACAGGGGCTTTTCTGCGGGGATTGCCTGGGAGATCCTACCGCCGGGCATGCAGTGTTTGGGGTCAAATCCGATGCCATCTTGCGCATCGGCTCCAAGGTGGAGCTGCACGATCCGCTAAGCAAAGAGTCCATCGACCTGCACAGCATGCTCTATGAGAGCGAAAGCATCACCCGCATGGCCACGGACACGGTGGAAGTCCGCATGCCCGGAGAGGCGTCCGGAATTTTTCCGGGCCGGTGTTTATCAGGCTATTTGGTGGATCATGGCGCCAAGGAGCGGCTTTACACCATGCAGCTCGAATCAGCCTACACCACCGAGGCCCAGCGCCGCAGCCCCATGAGCATCAAGCCGTCACTAACCCCCATGACGGTCTATTACCGGGAGGCTGCTGAAAACGGTATCGCCAAGGGCGCATTTTTGCACAACCGCTGGCCGGATCAGTATGCCGGAAAAGGAGGCCGGGCCCACCTGGGTGCGGCCTATCCGGCCAAAAGCCATGCGGCCCAGAGGCTCTACCGCTATCTCAAGCTTTTTGACCCGGAGCGCGTGAAGCCGGGCCAGCGTAAATCCAACGCTTTTTTGGGCGCGTTCCGTTTGGGCGGCATGCCCCCACACACCGCAGAGGTGGCGGTGGACTGCACCGGCGTCCGCCCCAGGCGCGGGATGCACACCGGTCCGGCCAGCTACCTGAGCGCGGAATTCCCCTATGCCTCGGAAGCCCGGGCACGCATCGCCCAGGTGCGCGCGGTGGGCAAAATGGCCAAGCGGAAATCCGACCAAGTTTTACTATCCATCACCAATCACAAACCAGTGACCGCCAGCCCGTCCCTGCTGGCCGGCACTGTCACTGCCGGCGAGTACCGGCTGGAGGTTTTATAAATGGAGCGCCAGGTTAATTTCCGGGACCGCCAGGAGTTGCAGGCGGCCGATCTGAACAATGTTCAGGAATTCGTGGATGAATCCTTGCAGGATTTCATCATGGATGCCATCACCACGGAACGCATGATCGTGGGCTTGGGGATCACCACTCCCAGCGTGACCGAGATCACTGTGGCGCCGGGCAGGCTGTGGGACGGTCCCACCGGGAAGGTCTATGACAAGGCTGAATCGGAGACCGTCTCCATCTTCAGCCATTTGCCGGTGACTGATCAGAAATGGCTGGCCGTTTCCGCCATCGGCCAGGAGCAGGACACCGACACCCAGCCCAGGGATTACCTGGTGGATCTGGACACCGGCCAAACCGAGCCCAAATCCGTGGCCATGGAGAGCGCCCGGGTGGCTGTGATCCAGCTCACCACGGGCATCGAATCAGCCGACCCTCAAAAACCCGAGCCTCCCACCGGCTACACCCTGATCGGTTATGTGCGCCTGAACACCAGCGGGGTGCAGGAAATCCTAATGGCCGAAAATAAAGAGCTCATGAGCCTGTTTGATGCCTGGCAAAAGGCCCTGGCCAATGAAACCTGGATCGAGCGCACCGGTCCCAAAATAGCCAGCATAGAATCCGACCTGGCCAAGCTGGCCAAGATGATCAAGGGCGCGCTGCACATGGACGCGCTGGTGGAACTGGCCCGTGACGTGGCCACCCTCAAGGACAAGGCGGAGCTGCCCGACACATATTCCAGCTATGGGGCCGACGTGTTTCTGGATCCCGGAGAGTCCGACACTGAAAACGTGGAATATCTGGCCAGGGTTGAGGAGGGGGTGAGGTTCGCCTGGGATAACCAGACCGAACAGCAGCCGGCTCTTTTCAATCCCCTGGCCACAGAGGTGGAAAGTTTCGACGGGCTCATCCTGCCCGCGCACAGCGAGGTCACCCGCCTGGCCACCACCGGTTTTGCCGGCGGGCTGAAAATCAGCCAGTACCAGTACACCACCCATGAGCTTTTGGAGGGCGCCCGCACCAAGCGCCGCATACGCTACGGCCCCACCCGCGAGGTTTGCACCAACGGGGTCAATTGGAATAACGCCACCTATGACGCCCAAACCAATGTTTTCGAGGCGGCCGAAGGCGGCAACTGGGAGGTGCTGGAACGCTATGGCGAGCATGGCGGCCATTACTGGCTCAGGGTGCGCCAATATTGGGTGGATACCTGGACCGAGACCTATTCCTATTGGGGCACCGTAACCCACAACATAAACGGCTGCCAGATCGCCCAGACCTTCCTGAACGGCCAGAACGGCTGGCTGAAAGGAATTGATCTTAATTTCACCAGCCGGGGCGATGACGGCACGGTGTATCTCTACCTGTGCGAGACTGACCTGGGGCTGCCCGATCCCAGCCGCTGCCTGACCAGCACATCAGTGGACCGGGCGGATATCCAGATCTATCCCACCGTCACGCCATTTAATTTCGCCCAACCCGTTTTCCTGGAGGCCGGCAAGCATTACGCCCTGATCATCGTTACGGCCGGAGATCATGACGTGGCCCTGGTGCAAGGCACCGAGTACACCCACGGCACCATTTTCTATTCCACGGATGGGGCCTACTACCAGGGTGATTTTGAAAAAGACCTCATGATGAGCCACCGCTACGCGAAATTTGTAAACCCGCGCACCGAGGTGGAGCTGACCACCCTGAGCCTTTCCGGCGGCATAGCGGATCTGGACATGCTGTTGGAGGCGGTGATCCCGGACGGATCGGACCTTTTGATCGAATACCAGAAAGAGGGCAGCGGATCCTGGTATTCCGTGATTCCGGAAACCGCGGAACAGCTCCTGGGCCTGCCCGCCATGCTGCACATGCGGGCGGTGTTCATCGGCACCAATGACCTGATGCCCGGGTTCTATTTGCCGGGATCGCGCATTCAGGCCAACCGGGCGCGCACCGACTTCAAGCATCTCAGCGTGAGCCGGGTGTTGGGGAGCGCATCCGAAAATATCGATGTGATCCTGAATCTTGAAAATTGGGATGAGACCAAGCACACCTGCACTGTAACGCTTTTGAGCGGTGGAAGCACCTACACCCATGACAGTGTCACGGACACGGAGATAGCGGGCGCGGATCTGCCCACCATCCGCAGACAGATCAACTTCCTGCCCGAACCGGGCACCGGCATCAGCGAATTCCAAATCGTGGTAGAGGGTGCCACCACCACGGCTCTGGACCTGTTTCATGTGGCCAGCAGCATGTACGTGGCCAAGTAAAGGAGGCGGGCCATGATCCAGGCTGAAAAGCTGCGCATCCGGGATAACCAGACCGCCCTGGATGACACCGAGCTGACCAAGCGTTTTTTGATGCTGGACGCCCGCATCCACGAGCTGGAACAGCTCAAGGTCTCCTGGGAAGCGGCCGTGGTGGAGGTGCAAAACCACGGCCTCAAGCGGGTAAACGAAGTGGTGGACCCGTTTGTGGTTGAGGCCGGGCAAATGGTCTCCGATGTGCGGACCGAGATGGAAGCGTTGCAGGCAGAATGGGCCGGTCTGGATATGGACGGTCAGCTGGCGGCCATGGATGCCAGGCTCACGGCGGTGGAATCCAGCCTGGCCACGGTCCAGGCAGCCATCGCGTTACAGCAGGCGACCCTAGACAAGTTTCCCTCTCTAGCCCCGGGTGAGGCTGGCAAATTCCTTAAAGTCAACCCCACCGGAACCAGGTACGAGCATGACACGGTGGCAACCGATGTTCAAAAGACCTTTCTGATCCAGGGAGCCCTCAACACGCGTGACGATCTGGCGCATGTCTTAGCGGGTATCTCGGGGAATATTTCACGGATTGTTGCCCGAATCAGATCCGGCACGGGTTCCGCCACGGTCAGGATCACCAACGATGGATCAGCAGTGGGTTCCGTGGTGGCGGACACCACGGGGGCTTCTACAACCGATCTGAGCAACACCAGCGTCACGGAAGTGAGTTTTGTCGGGATCGATATCACCGGCGTTTCAGGCTCCCCTGTTGATGTTTCGGTTGTTGTCGTAATAACGCCCGGCACTTAGGAGGCTCACAATGGCATCCATAAAAATAATAGAAACCAATCCCGGAACTGAAAGCGTTGTGGTGCGCTGGGAGATCATCAGGGACGGGCAGGTCTTGGAAACCATGGCGCTTAATTTCGGCCTGGAATCCGGGCTAAGCGCAACCCAGCAAATGGTTAGGATCAAGCGGCAGATCGCCGGGATTACCGAGAAGCGCCTGACTGTGCTGGACAGCCCGCCGGTTGCGCCCGATTTTTCAGAATATTTGGACGTCGAGGAGGGTGTGGATGACCTGAAACCGGTGGTCACCCTTGAGGAAAAGAAAGTGCTGAAGCTTGACGAAATCGAGCAGACCGTGCTGGATTTCATAGCCAAGAAAGGTGATGGCAATTCACGCTACAATTTACAACATCAAATCGCCGCTTTGGCCAGCCTGGTTTCCGCACTGGAATAAGACAAAGACACTTCGTTAAGCGCTGAAGAAAAGCAGGCTTTGAAAAATAAGCGCAACCGGGCTGCACAGACCTGGGCCTGGCTGGAGGGCGTATTCACAGCACAGATGCAGGCACAGGCGGCGGTTAATGCCATGACGGATGCGGCCGAGCTTGATGCATATCAGCTTGACCTGACTCCATTTGAGCAAACCGATCCCGATGTGTACCTGGTGGAAGTCTGGGACAAGCTGGATGAGGAGGCATAGGCGTGGCCACCTACACCGGCGATCAGGGATGGGCGGATATCGCGCTGGCCGATGGAGATATTATTGACGGCTCCATCTACAACTGCAGGATCGTGACCTATCCCGTCGGTGCGGTGATTTATCTCAGAGAATATGACGGCGTCAATCACGGCAGCGCCCACATCAAGGCGGTCTCCATTATCCTCGTAGGCACCGCAAACGGTAACGAAAAAGGACATGGCCCTGGCGGCGGGGCCGGCGGGGCCGAGGGAGGCTCATCCGGCAGGGACTGCGCAGCCTGCGTGCAAATAACCCCTGGTGGAGCCGGTGATGCCGGGGGGGCCGATGGGGGAACCGGTGGCTGCCGTTCCGGAAGAACCGGGGGAACCGGCGGCACCGGAGGATCCGGGGGAGGTCCCTATGGCGGGGCAGGCGGTGTCGGGGGCGCTGGGGACTCCAACCGGGATGAGTTCCGGCAGCCCCGGCTCTCCCGGCGCAAAGGGCGGCTATAGAGGGTTCGGCGT
Source organism: Desulfarculaceae bacterium (assembly GCA_963675675.1). GTDB lineage: Bacteria > Desulfobacterota > Desulfarculia > Desulfarculales > Desulfarculaceae > Dethiosulfatarculus. The sequence goes on along the minus strand of OY776512.1, from coordinate 1,493,928 downwards.
CAACGGCGATTCCAGCACTGATGAAAGTGTCTCCATGGGGAGCGCTGGGGGTGGCGGCGGATCCGGCGGAGGGGGTTACGGCGATGAGTGCTAAGGAGGCAGACTTATGATTGGATTTGGAACCATTGATCCGCTGGTTGGAAAAGTCCTGCCCCGGTTTGTTCTAGGTTGGTATTCAGGCGGTGGCGGACCTGGCGGCGGCGGGGCGGGCAGCCGTGGTGGTGGAGCCTTAATTCTGGAAGCTTCATCCGGTATTTTCGCTTCCGGCGTCATCACAATGAAAGGCGGCGCGGGCACGGGTGGCGATGGAGGCCCGGGCCAGAGGGGCGGGGACAGAGGCAACTGCGGCGGCTATGGGGGATCGGGCGGCGTGGCGGCCATAAGACAGTCCTCGGCCGGGGGCGTGGGTGGAGCTAGGGATCCCGTGTGCAGCCGTTCGTCTGCGGGCGGCCCTGGCGGTGCGGGTGGTAACGGCGCGGGCGGTGGTGTCTGTCTGATCTGTGACGGCCCGTTTGGCATCCGGGTGTCCGGCACTATCGACACTAGAGGCGGCGGGGATGACCAAGAGAATTGTGGCTCAATCAAGTTGGTGGGAGTCAAAGGCCGGATCGACATAAGCAGCGCCACGATTTTAGGCGGCTGGAATGACATTTACGGCACTCCGTACGTTGGTGAGACCAAAAACTGGGTACACGTTTGCTAGGGGGAGCCATGCTTAGGAGCATCAACGAGGCACGGAAAAACGGCAGCAAGGGGGTGGTCAACGCCATCGGCCTGATGGCCATGATTTTGTCCGCGCTGTTGGCCGCCCTGGGATTCATGGCCCGCGAGGGCTACAAGGACATCCGGGGCGATATCGCCAAGGTGCAGGCCCAGGCCGAAGCCACCCACCGACTTGCGGAAACCAATTGCCGGGACATTGCGGTCATGGGGGAAAGGCTAAAACATGTGGACGGAGAATGCGCGCGGCTTGAGGGGGAAATCAAGAGGGGGCACCGATGAAACATTTTCAACCCCATGAATTTAGGTGCAGGTGCGGGTGCGGGCTGGGTATGGACAGCATGAGCCCCAGACTTTTGGAAATGCTGGATGAAGCCAGGGAATACGCCCAGGTGCCTATGGTGATCACCAGTGCTATCCGGTGCGAAGCACACAATAAGGCCGTGGGCGGAAAACCGAACAGCAGTCATTTGAAGGGCCTGGCGGTTGATATTGCGGTGCACGGAAGCTCCAGCAGGTTTGCAATCAGAAACGCCCTGATTGCAGCCGGGCTCAATCGCATTGGTACAGGTAAAAACTTTTTGCACGTTGATATAGATCAAACCAAAGTGCCCGCTGTTGAGTGGGTTTATTAAGGGAGGCTTTATTATGAGGAAATCTATTTTTACATTCTTGGTATTACTGGCTGCACTGCTTGCAGCTAGCGTTTGTTTTGCGGCGGATGATGCCGAAACCGGCTACAGCCTGGATTGGCAATCAATTATCAGCGGCGGCTTGGTAGTGGTTGTTGCCGTGCTTTCTTATTTACGGAAAAAGGACAAAAAGACCTGGGCTGATACTGCCTTGAGGCTGGCGGAGACCGCGCAAGATATTGTGGAGTCCATTACAAGCAAAAACGACACTGAAGCCGAACTTGCGGCTAAAGGCACCGCGGCCAAAGTGGCAAGCGTCCAGAACAAGGTGGCCAGTGGAACAACTGTTTAAGATCGTTCTCTCAGCGCTGGGATGGCTGGTGGACAAGCTTCTGCCGGCTTTCCTGGCATTCAAATGGGGCAAGAAATCAGCCCGGGCCGATGCAGTGGAGGCGCAAAATGCGGAACGTCAGGAAGCGAATGAAGCCATGCATGATCATCTTGACATGTCTGATGATGAGTTCATTGACAGCTTGCGCCCCCCCGATTAGGTGTGTTGACCCACCTCATTGGACTCCAAAGGAAAAGGCAGCTCTGGCCCAAGAAATAAAGGACCATAAAAATGAAGTTCCGTATATGTACAAGGCTACACGTCAGCTTTTTGCTATTCATCATGGCCTTGGGATTGATTAGCGCCGGGTGTGCGGTTCATGAATATAAGCATTATGCCCAAGGCAAGGCCAAGATAGCGGAAAAAGAGGCTGAGATTGCCAAGGCCACGATGAACATGTTTCAGCAGGCCATGGCGCACACCACCAAGAATCCATCCGTCCAAGGCATGCTGGCAATGGCCCAAGCTATGTGGCTGATGCAGCGCCGGCCGGTTTCCCTGGAACAACCCAAAGCAGGTCCTTTGGAGGCGGGTATCGGGACTGCCATCCCCCAATTGGTCAAATGGGGCGGGCTTGTGGGGATGATGTTCGCCGCGGGTGCGGGCAATGGTGGAGACACCTATAATCAAACCGTGAGCGGAGACGGCTCCAGCGGGGTTATCGGCGGCGGATCGGCCGGAGCGTACACGAGCCCGCCAACCGTGGTTGAACAGCCTGAACCTATAATTGTTACCCAGCCTGAACCGGTAGTGGTGACGCCATGACCTTCCGCTGCGGCAAATGGGGCGGGCTCAGCTTCGCCTGGTGGGTGCTCACTTTGGGGAATATGCCGCCCTTTGAGCATTGTTGTGAAGTCCATGATGATGGCTGGTACACACAAGAACAGGACAAACTAGACTGTGATTTTTATTGGTGTATGGTGGATAGCGGTCTAGCGGGGGCCAGGTGGGCTGAAGTGTGCTATTGGATTATCCGGCGCTATCGGGCGATTACGGGGCAGTATTAATCAGGCGTTGGCCATGTCTTGAAGTGTATTAACGCCGATTTTTCTATGCCGTTATAGAGGCGTTCCGAAATTTCCAGTTTGGTCCTTAACTCTTGCCTTGTTTTGTGGTCCATTCCTTTGTCCGTTGGACCACCGTTGGACCACATTTTCCACTCAACAAATGAACAGGCAGTCAGAACCCGACTTGTTCTAACTGCCTGATTTTATTCTTGGTAGGCCGGAGGGGATTTGAACCCCTGACTTCCACCGTGTGAGGATGGCACTCTCCCGCTGAGTTACCGGCCTATGTATTTGTGACGTTGGCGTCACGGACCTTTTTTTACCCTATGGCGGGCCGGTTTGCAAGCCCTGAGAGCATAGAATTCACATTCCGGCCGCACCTTTTAGCATCTTAATTTCGGCGGGGGTTAATGGCCGGGCATGGCCCGGGGGCAGATCGCCCAGTTTCAAGGGCCCCAGCCCCACCCGCATCAGGCGTTTCACCGGATGGCCCACCGCCTTGCACATGCGGCGGATCTCCCGCTTTTTGCCTTCGGTCAGAACCATGGCCAGTTTGGCCACCTTGCGGCTGCCGCCCTTCATAAATACCCGGGCCGGAGCGCTTATACCATCCTCCAGTTCGACGCCGTTGCGCAAACGGTTAAGCGCCTTATTGCCGGGATATCCCTCCACCCAGACCTTGTAATACTTGGCTACTTGATAGCGGGGATGGGTCAGCTTCTGGGCAAGCTCGCCATGGTTGGTCAATATCACCAGGCCCTCGCTGTCCATGTCAAGCCGTCCCACCGGATACAGCCTGGCCTGGCTGGGGGTCAGGTCCAGCACCGTGGGCCGCCCGTGCGTGTCCCTGGCCGTGCTGACCACGCCGGTAGGCTTATGAACCATCCAGTATTCCCAGCGTTCACCCCTGCCCACCGGGTTGCCGTCCAGGGTGATTTTATTCTTGCCAGGATCGGCCTTGGCGCCCAGGTCCCTGACCACCTGGCCGTCCACCGCCACCCGGCCGTCCAGAATCATCTGTTCGGCGGACCGGCGGCTGGCGAGTCCGGCATGGGCCAGTATTTTTTGCAGACGCTCTAAGGGCATTTTCTAGGCCGCCGTGGGGGTGTCATCGTCATCGTCATACGGTTGGGCGCCGGTCTCCCGCCCGGATGGCGGCCAGGGGTTGTCATCCTGGCTGGGTTCCCGCGCGGGCAGGGGGGAGGGGGCCTGCGTCGCCGCCGGCTGCGGCTCCCCATCATGATCCGGGGAAACGACGCTGCCTGCGTCCTGCGGGGGCTCGGCATCCATGCCGGGTCCGGTGGGCCGATCATTGTTTCCGCCCGGGGCGGGCTCTGGGTGCTCCGGGTCTTCAAACAGGCTTTGGTCTATATCATAGTCCTCTATGTCCCGCCGCTCCGGTTTGGTTCCGGCTTCATTCCAGGCAAGCGACTGCTGGGCCGATTTTTCTATGGGGCCGGTATTGGCCGCGTCCTGCATGAGCCCGTCTATTTCGTCCAGGGTGGGCAGGTCCTTTATGCTGTTCAAGTCGAATACTTCCAAAAAACGCCGTGTGGTGCCGTAGATCAAGGGCTTTCCGGGCAGGTCCTCCCGGCCCATGACCCGCACCAGGTCCTTTTCCATGAGCATGCGCAAGACTCCACCCACATCCACCCCGCGCAGCTGCTGGATGGTGGTTTTCAACACCGGTTGTTTATAGGCCACTATGGAAAGAGTCTCCAGGGCCGCAGGCGAAAGCCGGGTGACGGCTTGCTTTTTAAATTTGCGTAGCCAAAACGACAGGTCGCTTTTGGTGCGGAAACGCCATCCGCCAGCCACCTCCACCAGGGTGAAGGCCCGGTCCATTTCATCCAGCTCGCCGGCCAGGGCAATGAGGGCGTCTTTGATGGCCTGGCGGTCTTCGGTCTCCAGGATATCAGCCAGCTGCGGAACCGAGAGCGGGGCATCGGCCACAAACAAAAGGCCCTCAACTATGGTTTTCAATTCAACGCTCATGCCCCAACCTCTCCGGTTTCCTCCTCATCATCACCCCCCAGCCCTTCCGGAGTATATACCAGCCGCAATACGCCCCACACGGGCTGGCTGCCGGCCATGGGTTCCAAGCGAGTCTGGAAGGTTTTCATCACTCCAACCCGTACCAGTTCCAAAAGGGCCAAAAACGTCACCACCAGGTCCGCCCGGCTTGCCTTTACGCTGAAACACTCTTCAAAGCGGAGGCTTTGCCGCGATTTCAAAAGCTCCAACAACTGCGCCATGCGGTCATCAAGGCTGATGCCCTCGCCGGGCAATGCCAGCTCCAGCACCTGGCCCCGGGTGCTCATCAAGCGCTGAAAGGCGCTGATAAGGTCAAACACCCCGGCTTGAATCACCTCCGGCTCTTGATGCCGGGCCACGGCCTCCTTTATTTCCTGCCCGCCGGAGTCGCGCTGGAATAAATCCCTGCCCAGACGGTCCCTTTTATCCAGCTCTGCCGCAGCGGCCTTGATGCGCATGTATTCCTTGAGCTGGGCCACCAGATCAATGCGGGGATCATCTTCATCGTCCGAGTCTTCATTTTTGTCGTGCGAAGGCAGCAGCATCTTACTTTTGATGTGGGTCAGGGTTGCGGCCATCACCAGAAATTCCCCGGCCACTTCAAAATTCATTTCGGCCATCAAATCGAGATATCCCAGATACTGCTTGGTTATCATGGCCACCGGGATGTCATGGATATCCACCTCGTTCTTGCGTATCAGGTGCAAGAGCAGATCCAGGGGGCCTTCGAATATCTCCAATTTAACCGCAACGCTCATGACCGCCTACTATATCATTCCCATTATATGATGCACCAGCCAGGCGGCCGGATAAAGCACCAAGGGGCGTAATATGCTGGGGAATCCTGGAATCCAGCTGGGGAGCAGTATCAAGGCCAGGATAATCAGCATGCCATATCGTGATATGCCGTAGTAGCGGTCGGCCAGGTGAGGAGGCAAAAAGCCAGCCACCACGCCGGAGCCGTCCAGGGGAGGAATGGGGATCAGGTTGAAGCAGGCGAACACCACATTAATCCATACCGCCATCTGCATGCTCTGGCCCAGATAGACCAGCCCCAGGCTGTTTGTAGGAAACACCTTAAGTGCGAAAAGCAAGTGATAGATCAGGCCTATGGCTACAGCCGTGAGCAGGTTTGAAACCGGTCCGGCCGCGGATATCAGCATATGGTCGTGCTGCGGGTTTTTCAGGTTGCGGTGATCCACCGGCACCGGTTTGGCCCATCCAATGCCGGCGCCTGCTATGGCTGTGATTATAAAGGCCAAAGTGCCCATGACATCCAAGTGTTTCAGGGGATTCAAGCTGAGGCGTCCCCGCAGGCGCGCGGTGGGGTCGCCCCGCCAATCGGCCACAAGGGCATGCGCGGCCTCATGCACTGTCAGCGCAATGAGAATGGGAGGCAGGATCACCAAAAGGTGCAAAATGAGATCGTTTATATTGTCCATTCTGTGCTTATCTCCAAATCCGGCCGGAACTCCTTTTTGATGATGGCAAGTTCATCATCCGGTGAGTCGGCCTCCCCATCAAGGCGGGCTGCCAGGAGCCGGTCCAGTATTTGCTTGAACAACGGCCCGGGCTCAAAGCCCATTTTCTTGAGGTCGTATCCGCTGATTTCGGGCCGGACCTTGCTGTAATTGGTCAAGAACTGGCTGACCGAACGCTTGGCCCATTCCCGGTTGGACTTTGCCATTATATAGAGCTGAAAAGCGGGCCGCAGGCTTTGCATAAGCCCATACACCTGTGAGGGTTTTATGCGGTTTCTCTGCAAGTGGTTCAGGGCATGGCGGGCCAAGCCGCGCTGACAGGTTATTTCCTCTGTCAGGCGGGCCGGCATGTTGAGGTTTTTGCATATCTCGCGCAACTGGGTCTCGTTCAAACTGTCTGTGATGGCCAAAAGATAGACCAGCCACTGCCTTATGGGCTTGGTCAAAAAGCTGAGCCTGTACCAGGCCAGGGCTTTGGCCGATTCTTCCAAAAAACGCTCTTCCTTTTCGGCCAGGCGCAGTTCCGGGTGGGCCAACCCCAACAGGCCCAGCTCGTTTAGGCGCACCAAGCAGTCACCCGCCCGCTCCTCATTGAGCATCTGTTTGAGTTCGCTGAAAAAGCGCGAACCGCTGAGCATCTTGAATACGTTTATCTTGAGGGCGTTTTTGATCAGTCCTTCGGTGAACCTGCCTATTCTGAAACCAAAGCGCTGCTCAAAGCGCACCGCACGCAGAACCCGGGTGGGGTCTTCCACAAAAGAGAGATTGTGCAACACCCGGATGGTCTTGGATTTCATGTCTCTTAAGCCGTCAAAAAAATCCATGAGCTGGCCGAAACTGCCCGGATTGAGATGCACCGCCAAGGTGTTGATGGTGAAGTCGCGGCGGTAAAGGTCCATTTTGAGGCTGCTCAGCTCCACCACGGGCAAGGTTGCCGGGGCTTTGTAATACTCCAGCCTGGCCGTGGCCACGTCCACGATCAATCCTTCTTTGAATATCAGCTTTGCGGTCTTGAATTTCTTGTGAACCCTGACTCTCAGCCCTTTGTGAGTCTCGGCATAGCGTTTAGCGAATATCTCGCCGTCGCCCTCGATGACCACGTCCAGGTCCAGATTCTTGCTGCGCAAGAACAGATCCCGCACGCTTCCGCCCACCAGATAGGCCTCATAGCCCAAATCGCTGGCCGTGCGGCCCATGCTTTTCAGGATATCCACCACTTCCTTGTCGAAACGCTCCTTGATCAAACCGCCCACATTTTTTTGCCGCACCCCCTGGCTGTCCAGACCGGCTGCGCGGTGATGCTCCAATGTCATGGGCTGGTCCAGAAGGGACTGCAGAAGGTCGGTGTGGGTGATCACCCCCACCAGATGGCCGTCGTCCATGATCGGCACCAAAGGGTGCCGGTGCACCACCAGGGCCTCTTCCACTTTTTCCAGAGGGGAATCAGGCTTGAGCGGCTCTATTTGCCGTTCCATATAGTCGCTGACCGGCAAGCTGCCCAGGCCGTGATACAGGGCCTTTTCCACCAGCTCGTGGGAGATGAGCCCCTGCACCTTATCGTCCTGCACAATGGGCAGACAGGATATGGAATAGCGGGTGAGGATTTCATGAGCCTGGTTGAGACTGGTCTCGGGGGGCACATGTATGGCCGGGCTGGTCATCAGGTCCATGGCCTGGCGTCCCGGGCTGATGTGTTTTAACAAAGCCGCATGCAAGCGGTTTTTGGCCTCAACCAGGGTAAGGTCGCGCAAAGAGGCGCTGGCCGCGGTGGGATGGCCTCCTCCGCCCAAATCGCGGGCGATAATCCCCACATCCACCTCGGGCAGGCGCGAGCGGGCCACCAGATACAGGCGGCCTTCCAGCCTGGCCAGCACAAAAAGCGCATCCAGGTTTTCTATGTCCATCATGCGGTGGACCAGCACCGCCAGCTCGGATACGTAATTTCGGCGGCTCACATCGCTGATCACCACCTCGATGCCGTTTATGGTCAGGGTATGGGCTTCGCGGATCATGTCCGTCAAAACGCCCAGCTCTTCGGCGGTCAGCTCCCGGGTGATCAGGGTGGAGACCATGCCCAAATCCGCGCCTTGGCCCAAAAGCCAGGCGGCGGCGGCGAAATCCTCCTGTGTGGTGGAAGGAAAGCTGAACGATCCGGTGTCTTCATATATGCCCAGGGCCAGCAAGGTGGCCTCATCGGGGGTGAATTCAATGTTCTTTTCGCGCAGTATGCTGCTGAGCACGGTGATGGTGGAGCCAAGCGGTTTTACAACCTGATAGTCCGCTTTCACATCCTCGTCCGTGTCCGGGTGGTGGTCGTAGGCATGCACCTCCATGCCGGGCACATCCAAAAGCTGGGCCAGAGCCCCTATGCGTTCGGCCTGGCGGGTGTCAACCAGGATCAGGCGCTTCACCCGTTCCATGGGCAGATTTTTCAGCTTGGTGAAATTGTAGAAATAAGTGGTGCTTTCCACGAAAAAATTTCGCAGGTTTCTCTCTTGCGCGCCGGGCAAGACCAAAAGAGCCTCGGGATACAGCTTGCTTACGGCCAGCATGCTGGCCAGGGCATCGAAATCCGCGTTCATGTGAGTGGTGATCACGTCCAGATCACGCGCATGGTTTTGCTCTTTTGGGGCCATTAATGATTCACCTGTCAGCCTCGGGGATGATAGCGCCGGTGGATTTCCATCAGCCGCTTGCGGGAAACATGAGTGTACACCTCGGTGGTGCTGATGTCCGCATGCCCCAGCATGATCTGTACGCTTCTCAGGTCCGCGCCGCCCTCCAATAAATGGGTGGCAAAGGTGTGCCGCAGGGTGTGGGGGGTCACCTTGCTCTTGATGCCGGCCAGAAGAACATACTTGCGTACTATCTTCCAAGCGCCCATGCGGCTCAAACCGCGCCCGAAACGGTTCAGGAATACGGTTTCTTCCTTGGCGTCCTTCATAAGGCGGTTGCGGGCCGTGTTCATATAGTTCTGTATGCAGTCCAGGGCGGCTTGGTGCAGGGGCACCAGGCGCTCTTTGCCGCCTTTGCCCCATACATTCAGATAGCCCACCTGGAAATGCACCTGGCTCATGGTGAGCCCGGTCACTTCGCTTATGCGCAGGCCTCCGCCATACATCACCTCCAGCATGGCCCGGTCCCGCAGACCCAGGTCGGTTTCCGTATCCGGGGCCGACAGCAGGGCTTCCACTTCCTGGCGGGAAAGAAAATGGGGCAAACCTCCGGGCAGTTTGGGACTGGGCAATCCGGCGCTGGGATCGGCTGCCAGCCGGTCTTCCTGCAAAAGGAACTTGAACAGGCCCCGGGCGGCGGAAAGCCGCCGGGCTCTGGTGCGCGGGGCCAATCCCTCGCTCTGCATACTCGCCTGCCAGGCGGTTATATGGTATGGGTCCACCTGGGGCCAGGAGTCGGCCCCTCTCGTGCTCACAAACTCACTAAGATGGCGCAGATCTTCCGCATAGGCCTGCACCGTATTCCCGGAAAGCCCGCGCTCGGCCGCCAGGTGATCCATATACAGATCAATATCCCGATCCAAGGATTTGACACCCTGCTTTGGGCTGGGTTGCTCAGCCTGAGAGGTCATAGAAACGGTCCAGCTTATTCAAAAGACGGCACCCGGCGGGGGTCAGTTCCACCATTTGCTCCAAGCGGACTCCGCCCCAGCCCGGCAGGTAGATGCCGGGTTCCACCGTGAAAACCATGCCGGGCAAAAGGGGATCATCGGATCTGGGGCTCACCGAGGGCGCTTCATGGGTCATTAGTCCCACCCCGTGGCCCAGTGAATGCCCGAAGTTTTCACCAAACCCCGCGTCGGTGATGACCTGACGCGCAATATCGTCTGCTTCCTGTCCGGTCATGCCGGGCATGATTTCGGCAATGGCCTTGTTCTGGGCTCTTTGCACGGTGCCGTAAACCTCGGCGAATTTGCCGTCCGCCGCTTCCAGGCCTCCCGCCACCATGGTGCGCGAGATATCGCTGATATATCCGTGCAGCTTTGCACCCACATCAAATATGACCACATCGCCCCGCTCAATCACCCTCGGCCCCGGTTCGGCGTGAGGCTCCGCGCCATTGGGACCGCTGGCCACGATGGGGGCAAAACCCACTCCCTCCGCTCCTGCATCCTCGGTGCGGCGGGCTATTTTCAGGGCTAGCTCACGTTCGGTCTTGCCGGTGATGCCCTCGGCAAACACCTTATCCAAGACCCCTTCCATAAGGTGCAGGCTTTGTTCAATGGCCTTTATCTCCGCTGCGTCCTTGAACACGCGCAGACTATCGGCCAGGCTCTTGACCGGGACCAGTTCCACGCCTTCAAGCGTGTCTTTGATGGCCTGATACCAGGACCAAAGCATGCCGCCCGGTTCGAATCCCATGCGTTTTACCCGGCTCATGGCGGTAATGTCTGCAAGTTCGGCGGCCAGGCCTCTTTTATATATGCGGGTGGCCACATATTCGCATTCCCGCTCGGCAGTCTGCTGATAGCGGAAATCGGTGAGTAAAAATGATTCGGTGTGGCTCAGATACAGCGCGCCGGACGATTCGCCCCACTGGCCGTCATCCGGGCTATAACCCGAAAAGTAGCGCCGGCTGGCCGGATGGGTGATCAGCATGGCGTCCAACTCGTTTTCCAGTATCAGTTCCCTGGCCAGCTCAATACGTTTTTTGATCATACAGCCTCCGCCGCAAATAAAACCAACGGTCAATAGCAAACAGAAATCATGGCTGAAATATACAGCACCCAGCTTGAAAATCAGCGTAAATAAAAAGAGAATGCAACCTTTTTCTAAATAGTTATATAGCATTACCCCACGGGGGAAGCAAGAAACTCATCTTTGGGCAATGGGTGAATTGGCTGTTTTTGGCCTGCATTTAATGCTATTATTCCGGCACTTGACGCTGGCTATATAACGCCGGCTTCATTTTCGATCATCAAATAGGGTCTTGCCGCCCGGTTGCAATCACAACAAAACGAGTCAATTTGGGAAGCTTGTCAAAGCTTATCCTGTTTGGTATACATTAGTTTAGTGAGGGGGTGGATTATGAATACTAGCCAGCGTTTGATCAATGCAGCGGCCCTGGAACTCAGCCTGCGTCTGGTGGCCCCGCCGCGCAAAGAAGCCAGAAGCCTGGCGTCTGAGTACTCACCGGTGCGCAAACTGCATGAAAGCGGGCTTGAATTTGATCAAGAGGTCTTACGCAAGCTCGCCCGCGCAGTGGTGTCGGCGGTTTTGGATCTGTCGGGTTCAGATATCAACCCCGCCCGCATGTCCCAGATCATCCAGGATGCCGCCCAGGCTCAGCTTAAATCCGATATGCCGGGCCGCGAAAGGCTGATGGCCCGGCTGGCGGCCGAGACCCCCAGGCTTATCAATCTGCCCCGGCTGGCCCGGCTGGCTGGAGAAGGCCTGAGCCTGGCCCCTTTACAGGCCTCGGGGCCGGATTCCAATGCGGTGCTGGGCCAAAATGCCGCCTTTGCCAACGCCCTGGAAGACCTGGAAAACGTGGCCCGGACGGATTTTCCGGTGGTGATCTGGGGAGAGACCGGCACCGGCAAAGAGCTTCTGGCCCGGCGACTGCACAACCTGTCCGCCCGCAATTCCGGGCCCTTTGTGCCGGTAAACTGCGCGGCCCTAACCGGAAGCCTTTTGGAAAGCGAGCTCTTTGGGCATGTCAAAGGAGCCTTCACCGGGGCCGCCGCATCCAAGACCGGATACATTGGAGCGGCCCGGGGGGGCACTTTGTTCCTGGATGAGATAGGGGAGACTGGACGGGAATTCCAGGTGCGGCTCCTGCGGGTGCTGGAGGATCAGGTGGTGGTGCCGGTGGGGAGCCCTACCGGACATCCGGTTGATTTCCGCCTGGTCTGCGCCAGCCATGTGGATCTGGAAGAGGAGGCCTCCCGGGGGCGGTTTCTGACCTCCCTGTTATACCGGATTAATGTGGTGCCCATAAAGTTGCCACCTTTGCGGGAAAGGCCCGAAGACGTGCCAATCCTGGCAAGCCATTTTTTGGCCCAGGCCTGCCGGATCACCGGGGTCGCCCGCCGTTTGCATCCGGAGGTGCTGAAGTGCTTGCAGGCATATGACTGGCCGGGCAATGTGCGCGAGCTGCGCCACCTGATACAGCGCTTGGTGGCTTTGAGCCGGGACGAGGAGATAGGCCCGGGGGCGCTACCCGCCAATTGCAGACAAGCCAGGACCATCAACCGGCAAAACGCCTTTACAAATCGGCTGGATGCGGAGCCTGATATTCCCCAGGCGCGCAAACATGATCTGGCCTCATTTATGGCTCGGCAATGCGGGGAAAAGGTCAGCAATGCCGATCTGCGCACCGCCCTGGATTGCTCTGACTCCACGGCAAAAAATCTCCTTCGATCACTGGCCGATATGGGGCTGATAGAGCCGGTGGGACAGCGGGGCGGGCGCAGATATCTGGTCTGTGAACCGGTTGAGACTAAGAGCAAATAGCTTGGTTACACAGACATAATAGATATTTCGTGAAGGTTTGAGTATGCAACTCATGCCATACACGTATCTTAATCTTAATTTTGCACGGCATCCTATCTTTAGGCTTGGGCTGGAACTGAGCTTGCCTTTTCATATAAAAAAGGCGGGTCGGCGTATCCTGATGGGTTTTTCGCGAGCCGGGGGGTAAGGGGGGATGGCGAGCCTTTTGACCACCAAAAGGCGAAGAATCCCCCCAAGAAAATTTATCTTTTTATCTTTTTGCAACCACAATGTTTAACATGCTATCTATCAGTTATAAATGATAAAATCATTTATTATTGCCTCCGGCGGCCCAAGGGGCTTATCGCTTTTGGATGATCCAAAAGCTCGCAGCCCCTTAGGAATCCCCCTAACAAAAGATCATGTGCCGTGACATTATGAATCCCGCACTATTGCCCTGTGGCGACTTTATTATCAGCAGTGCTTCGGTGCTCACTGAAGCATCTTTCAGGGAGTTTTTTCTTGCGGGTAGGGCTACAGATAAAGTCATAATGAAGTGTTTGGCAGGCTGCAAGCCAAACTCATACCTTCACGAAATATCCGAAAATCGTCCGTAGTTGCATAACGGACTTTATGACCCGGGGCAAGACTATTACGGCCAGCTATTCACCCAGGCAGGCAAACACCAACTGATCCACGAAGTGTCCGTTGCGGTAGATATTGTGGCGCAGGCGGGCCTCCAGCATATAGCCCGCTTTTAACAGAACCCGCTGAGAAGCCATGTTGCCTTCTTCCACCAACCCGAAAACCCGGTGCATGCCATGGGCCTCCATGGCAAGCTTGGTCGTTTCCGCCACGGCTTGGGTGGCGATGCCCCGGCCCCAATAATCCTCTGAAAGCCAGTAGCCGATTTCAGCCGAATAGCGTGACTTGTCGTCCATGGGGCGGGCGCTTATGCTGCCGATGCACCGGTCATTGTCTGTGATGCAAAGATAGATGCCGTCTCTGTCTTCTATGGCCTTGGCTATAAACTCCTCGGCGTCTTTCAAGGCGAAGGGATGCGGAAAACGGTCCCGCAAATAGCGCTTGATCTTGGGATTGTTGGCGTGGCGGGTGCACTGTCGGGCATCGCTTTCCCGCCAGGTGCGCAGTTCGCATTGGTCCAGTATGATTTTCATTTGAAGACCCCGCAGGCGATTTGCTGTTGCTGCTTATTTGATAGAGTATGATGAAATACCGCAAAAATGCCAGTTGCATATGCATGTACGCCTGTAATGGCTTAATAAATCCGGGCTCTGGTTTTGCGCCGGCCATAATAAGAATGCTTGTGTTCCCGGCTCATCCTGGCAGAATATCACTGAGCCGTATTAGTGGATGCCGCCAGGCGGTTGGCCGTTTTTACGGCCGATGAGATGATGCTTTTTTGTAAAATAGCAGGGAAGGGTTGCGCAATGAAAATCAGGGAGTTTTCAAGGGTGATGTGGAACACGGTTTTTGGGCCGATCCCCGAGTTGGAGCCGTCCGAGTTCAACAAGTACCGTGATGAGCACGAAGAAAAATCCTTTGTCCTTTTGGATGTGCGCCAGCCCCATGAATATGAAGAAGACCATATTCCCGGGGCCAAACTGATTCCGCTGCCGGTGCTCAGCGAACGCTATCGGGAACTGGACCAGGGCAAGCCGGTGCTGGCCTATTGCGCCATAGGCGGACGCTCCAGGGCGGCAGCCGAGTTCTTGTCCGGCCGGGGTTTCAACCAGGTGTATTCCCTGAAAGGCGGCATAAATGCCTGGGCGGGAATCGGGGCCCAAGGGGATGAAGCGGACGGAATGGCTCTTTTGCGGGGTGACGAAACCCCTGCTCAGGCTTTGGCGGTGGCTTATGCCCTTGAAAACGGGCTGGGCAGCTTCTATAAAGCCTTGGGCGAGGTCTTGGAAAACAAAGAACTGGCTGACCTGTTGCAAAAGCTGGGCAAGGTGGAAGCGGTGCACAAAGAAAAGGTCATGCAGCTTTTTGAAAAGGCCAAGCCAACCGATGATGACCGCAAGACCTTTGAGAACCTGAAGGACAGCGGCGTCATGGAAGGCGGCTATCAGCTTGAGATCAAGTTAAAGGAACACAAAGACGACCTGCCGGGCAGCGCGGAGGTCTTGGACTTGGCCATGACCATAGAGGCGCAAGCCATGGATCTTTATATGAGAATGGCTCAAAAGTTCAGCGACCAGGAAGCCGGCAGGCTTATGCTTGAACTGAGCGAAGACGAGAAAAAGCACCTTGGCGCCCTGGGACGCATGTTGGAGCAGGTCGCCTGATTTGGACAAGCGCGTAAAAGGAAGCAGTACGATATGATAGATGCATCAAGCCTGGCGGTTTTTTTGGGGGCCGCGGTGTTGTTGACCCTCGCTCCGGGGCCTGACATCATTTTTTTGACCGCCACCAGCATTGCCCAGGGCCGCAGGGCCGGTCTGGCCACGGCCATGGGTTTGGCCACGGGCTCTCTGGTGCACACCAGCGCCGCTGCCTTGGGAATATCGGCTATCCTGGCAACCAGCGCCTGGGCCTTTGCCGTGGTCAAGTATGCCGGGGCGGCTTATCTGGCCTATCTGGCCTGGCAGGCGTTCAAGCATAGGGAGCATTTTTTGGACCTGGAAAGCGGCGGCGAGACCAGAGGCGGAAAGTCGCTTTATATCCGCGGTTTTTTCATGAACGTGCTCAACCCCAAGGTGGCGCTTTTTTTCCTGGCCTTTTTGCCCCAGTTCGCGGACCCGGCCCTGGGTCCGGTATGGCGGCAGATATTGTTTCTGGGCCTTTTGTTCGCGCTGAACATTGTGGTGGTCTTTTCCCTGGTGGCCATATGCGCGGGCCAGGTGGGCGGCTGGCTGAAAAGGGCGGCCGGGGGACGCGCTCCCCGGTTTATGGCCTATGGGGTCAGCGCGGTGTTTTTGGGCCTGGCGGTCCGGCTGATGGCGGTGGAGAGATAGGGTGGGAAAACTGCAAACCTGCGTGGGGTATTGCTCCTGCGAACAGGAGATATGGATTGAGTATGTCAGAAAGGGGCAATCCTGGGTTCCCCGGTTCTTCGCCGAAGGCTGCGGCGAGATAACCCGCTGTCCGGCGTGCGGGCGCTATTTGGTTGATGATGAGTTGGAGTCTCTTTAGGTTGAGAGTTTATTTAATAATATACTTTAATATTTTCCGAAAAATAGCGAGTCTATATGTTGCCCATGCTTGAAAAGGCTCTTCACCAGATGCCCGCCGCCTTGACGGTTCTGGATCTGACAGGCAAGGTTTTGTTCTACAATGACTTTTCCGCCAGCTTCCTTGACCGAAAGCCTGAATACATAGGCCGGGATGTGCGCGGTTTTCATTTGACGGCCAGCAACGAAAAAGTTGACTGTATCCTGAAGTCCTACGCTGAAGGCTCCACGGAAATGTTCACCTGGCAGCTTTCCCGGGACGGTAACCTGTTTCAGGTTCGGGTGGCTCCTCTGATGGAGGACGGAAAATGCACCGGCCTGTTGCATGTGGTCTTGCCGGTGCTGGAAGGGGCCGCGCCTAAAGGCGGGCAGGCTACTTAGCCAGGCGGTAGCGCAAAAGGGTCCACAGGGCGATGAGCCCGTCCTTCGCATTTATCTTTTTTCCCTGGGACACATCGCGGGGCCGGTAGGATATGGGGGCCTCATATATCCTGATTCCCCGGCGCAGTATTTTGGCGGTGATCTCCGGCTCAAGTTCAAAGCCGCTGCCCTTTAGATCAAGCCCGCAGATAAGTTCGCGGCGGAATAATTTATAGCAGGTGGGTTCGTCGGTGATGTGCGAGCCGAACAGTAGGTTGGTGGCTATGGTCACCAGCCGCCCGCCCATAAAAAAGCGCCACCCGCCCTTGGGATTATCTCTTTTCAATATGCGCGAGCCGTAGACCACCTGGCAGCCGGGATCTTCAAACAGGGCCAACAGCGCGGAGTAATCATTGGGGTCATACTCCAAGTCCGCGTCCTGAATGATGAAAACCTCTCCGCTGCAATGGGGCAGGGCGGTGCGGATGGCCGCTCCCTTGCCCTGGTTGCGCTCATGCATGATCACCTTCAGGCCGGGCCCTTGCAGCTCTTTGAGAATATCCCGGGTGCCGTCGCTGGAGCCGTCATCCACAATCACGATCTCCAAGTCAAGCTTGAGGCTCTGCACCTTTTCAAGAACTTGTCGTATGGTCTTGGCTTCGTTATAGGCGGGGATGATAACCGAAAGCTTCATTGAGACGCTCTTTTGCGGCAAGAAACCGCTGCTCCTAGCAAGATGTTTAACAGAACCACGGCAATCATCATGATCATGCTGCCAAAAGGACGGCCCAGCCACAAAAAGTCCAGACGGGCTCCTTTTAATATCATTTCCCAATGGCCCAGTATAGGCGAAAAGTGGGGCACATAATGCAAAAGGTATTGTTCTTCATAGCTATTGGGATTCACTTCCTGGGCAAAGTAATCCCCAAAGGGAATGGCTATGCCCGCCATTTGCACCACAACCCCAAACATCACCAGGCCTATCACAGTCAGCCGGAAACCCCATCCCCGCCGGGGCCACCAACTTATGGCCTCGGCCAGGGGTATGAACCAGAGCATGGTAAGGGGCACGGTGTAACGCGGCCCCCAGGCGGCGTCGCCATGCCAGGCCCACCACTTGGTGTAAAAGATCATCCATAATAGCGCAATGAAGATCAAGAGAACAGCTTCATGGCGGTTCCGTTTGTAGAATTGATTGAGCGCCACGGCGGACAGCACCAAAACCGGGCTGTATAAAAATACGCTTTTGCCCGGAGTGAATAAATAGCCCTCCAGGCCCACCCACCAGGCCAGGGACCAGCCCGGCGAACCGTCGTATATAAGGCTGGGATATCCCCGGTCGCCCGCGTATCCGGTGGCAAAGGGCGTGTCGTAGCGTAAATAATTATATCCAAGCTGGGCCAGCAGACAGAGCCCCAGGGGTATGCAATAAAACAAAAGCAGTACGGTGAACTGGCTCCAGTTCTGACAGCGTCCGTCCGGCCGGGGGTAGAGCAGATAGAGCACATAGATACCCATGACCGGAACCACCAGCATAAAGACCTGGGGAGAGTTCAGTCCGGCCAGCCCCAGCAGCAGCCCGCTGAACAATAATCCGGAGGCTTTTTGGCGGTTTTTAAAACGCAACAGCTGCCACAAAGAAGCCAGCATCAGGGTTGCGGTCAAGGGTTCGGTGAAATAGTGTTTGGAATAGGGCCAGGTTATGGTGGCAAATGCCATAATCAAGGCGGTGGCCAAGCTCACCCAGCGCGAATAGCCCAATTGCAGGCAAGTCAAAAACATGATCCCGCAGGCCGCCGCACTGGTGAATTGCATCAAGCTGGTGGTGAAAATGGTGGCCCAGTCAAAACCGGTTGGGATGATGCTGTAAAAGCCTTTTCCGGCCAGGTACAGGGGAATGGCCATGATCAAATGGGTGATGCCGTACTTGCAGTGCACCGGATAGCCGTCATCGTGCATATACAGAATCACGTTGCCGTTTTCTAATATTGCTTTGGTCGCCCGCAAGCGGAAGTCATCGTCAGTGGAATAAAGGTGTCCGCCCGCACAGTAAATATAAACCAAAAGGGCGGTCAGGATGATGAAGCAGGTTGTGATCCCGGGCCGCATGATCCAGTTATCAAGCGGCTGCCAGAAATTCCAGATGCGCGGCCCCCAAAAGTATTCGGGCACATAGCTGAGCATGTAGGCCGCGAGCCCGGCTATTATGGGGCCCGCAATCAGCCTCAAGGCCCAGACCTCATCAAATCCATGGTTCAAAAGCCACAGGTACTGTGACATGAAGATGAGGCTGGCCAGCAAATATCCTAAGCGTAGTCTTGGATTAAGCATGAGTTATCTGTCCATCTGCAATGAAAGCCGGTCTGTCTGGGTTTATACTGCCTGGTTGAGCTTGTCAATTAAAGCCTAAAAGAAGTACACAGGTTTACAAGTATTTGTGCTTGTGATAGAAACCGCAGTTATACTATTCACAGGTCTCATTATGGCCATTGGCATAAAAGCCTATTATTGCGAAACGGTTACGGTGACAAAAAATGAGCGACAGCGGCAAAGACAACAAAATGGATCAGCGCTATCAGCCCCAGGATATAGAATCGGGCTGGCAGGAAAAATGGCAACAGGCCGGCATATTCAAAACCCAGGCTGATGAATCAAAGTCCAAGTTCTACCTGTTGGAGATGTTCCCGTATCCCAGCGGGCGCATCCACATGGGGCATATGCGGGTCTATTCCATAGGTGACACCGTGGCCCGTATGAAGCGCATGCAGGGCTTTAACGTGCTGCATCCCATGGGCTGGGACGCATTCGGCATGCCGGCGGAAAACGCGGCCATCGCCAACAAGACACATCCCGCCAAATGGACCTATCAGAATATCGAGCATATGAAGTCCCAGCTCAACCGCATTGGCTTTTCCTATGACTGGGAGCGCGAGTTCGCCACCTGCGATCCCTCATACTATAAATGGGAGCAGCTGGTTTTTCTGAAGATGTGGGAAAAGGGGCTGGTATACCGCAAAAACTCCATGGTGAACTGGTGTGAATCCTGTCTTACGGTGCTGGCCAACGAACAGGTGGAGCAGGGGCTTTGCTGGCGTTGCGGCCACGAGGCTCAGCAGCGGAACCTGCCGGGCTATTTCTTCCGCATCACCGACTATGTGGAAGAGCTGCTGGAGTGGTGCGACAAGCTGCCCGGATGGCCCGAGCGGGTGCTTACCATGCAGCGCAACTGGATCGGCAAGTCCTTTGGAGCTAGCATCAAGTTCCAGATCAAGGGACGCGAGGATCACATAGAGGTCTTCACCACCCGCCCGGATACGCTTTTCGGAGCCACCTTCATGAGCCTGGCCGCCGAACACCCCCTGGCGGTGGAGTTATCGCAAGGCACCGGCCAGGAGCAGGCGGTCAAGGAATTCATAGACAAGGTGGGCCGCCAGTCCTTTGCCGATCGGGCCGATGAAAAGCAAAAGGAAGGCGTGTTCACCGGAGCTTACTGCGTTAACCCGATGACGGGCCAGGATATGCCCATTTATGCGGCCAACTTCGTGCTTATGGAGTACGGCACCGGCGCGGTTATGGCCGTACCGGCCCACGATCAGCGCGACTTTGATTTTGCCAAGGTCTATGATTTGCCCATAGTCGAGGTAATCGCGGGGGCGGACGGTCCGGTGGGCACGGAGAACCTGAACGAAGCCTACACCGAGTACGGCCCCATGATCAATTCCGGCGAGTTCGACGGGCTTTCCGGCGATGAGGCCAAGCGCGCGGTCTGCCAGGCCTTGGGAGCCAAGGGGCTGGGCGGCGAGACCATCAACTACCGCCTGCGGGACTGGGGTATATCCCGCCAGCGCTATTGGGGCGCGCCCATACCCATGATCCATTGCGAAAAATGCGGGCTGGTGCCTGTGCCTGCAAAGGACCTTCCGGTTGAGCTGCCCCTGGATGCCGAGATCCTGGAGACCGGCGGTTCGCCCTTGCCCCAGCTTGATGAGTGGCTAAAGGTCGAATGCCCGGTCTGCGGCGCCATGGCCAAACGAGAAACCGACACCATGGATACCTTTGTGGAATCATCCTGGTATTTTGCCCGCTATGCCTGTCCGGACTATGATGAAGGCGTGCTGGAGCCAAACCGCACCAACTATTGGATGCCGGTGGACCAGTATGTGGGCGGCATAGAGCATGCGGTGCTGCATCTTCTGTACAGCCGGTTCTATACCAAGGTGCTGCGTGATCTGGGCCTGCTCAACGCGGATGAGCCCTTCACCCGGCTTTTGACCCAGGGCATGGTGATCAAGGACGGGGCCAAGATGTCCAAATCCAAGGGCAACGTGGTGGACCCGGACGAGATGGTCAAGGCCTACGGGGCCGACACGGTGCGCCTGTTCATGCTGTTCGCCGCCCCGCCCGATGTGGACCTGGAATGGTCTGAAAAGGGTGTGGCCGGGGTGCACCGTTTCCTGGGCCGTTTATGGAGGCTGGGCCTGGCTGTAAGTGAACAGGCCGCCGGGGTGGAGCCTTACAGCGGCGGCGCGGAGCTTGCGGCGGAATTGAAGGACCTGCATGCCAAGGTTCACGAGACCATTAAAAAGGTTACCGATGACGCCTTGGGCCGCTACCAGTTCAATACGGCCATCGCGGCGGTTATGGAACTGATCAACCAGATATCCCTGGTTGAGCAGAACCAGGATATCCAGGGGCATGCCCAGCGCGCCGCGGTGCTGAAAGAGGCTTTACAGACCGCTGTGGTGCTTATCAGCCCCATGGCTCCCCATGTGGCCGATGAGCTTTGGCAGCGTCTGGGCTACAACGGTTACCTGATTGAGCACCCCTGGCCGGAGTACGATGAAAAGGCCATGGTCAAGGATGAAAAGCTGGTGGTGGTGCAGGTCAGCGGCAAGGTGCGGGCCAAACTGACCCTGCCTGCCGATGCGGATGACCAGGCCTTGAAAGAGGCGGCATTGGCCGATGAACATGTGCAAAAGTTCATTGAGGGCAAGGAGATCCGCAAAGTCATCGTGGTACAAGGTAAACTTGTGAACCTGGTGGTCTGAGAACTACCGGTGTACTGATGATATATAAGGGCGTTCCCCACAAAAGGGAACGCCCTTTTTTTATGCAAACCCCTAGAAACCTTTTGTCGAACTGGCTTCATTAACATATGAAAAATAATAGGAATTAAACCCTGTTACTTGATTCAGGAGTCAGGCTTGCTTACCATTATGAAAATGGGAGGTGGGTTGTGTTCAAATCCGGTTATCTGATAAAAACCGCCATACCGGCAAGCCTGCTGCTCTTGACGCTGCTTTTCATGAGCGGATGCCTGCGAGTGTATGTTGATCCCGGCCCCAATCCGGCCACCCTCAAGGTGTCCATCAAAGCCGCAGTGCCCAAGGATGAGGTTGATTCCATCAAGAAACACTCATTCCGGAGCGTTACCGGACCATACTGGGAGTGGTGGGTTTATAGGATTGACGGCAAGGGCGTCTATCAGGACCTTAAGCCCAAGGGCAAGGGACCCGAGCGCTGGAAGGGGGCCTTCAGCCTGGATGAGGGGGCGGTATTTTTGGTGCAGCCCGGCAGCTACAAGGTGCGGCTCAGGGTTACGGCATATTTGGACTATGAAATCAGGGGAGGGGACCGGGCCGGCATCACCATCAAACCGGTGCCCATTGCGGATTGGGAAGAAGATATCATGCTCCAGGCGGGGCCGGGGGGAAGCCAGAGCTTCACTAAGGATTTCGGCGTCAAGATCAAACACCCGGAGCAATATTATTTTTAGAAGGTTGGCCCGCGAGCCTTTTTGAAACTTGGCTTAGCTTCCGCTCATGGGGTCATCCCGGCAAGGATGAGGTTTGCCGGCTGGGCGTGTCATCGTCTCCCCGGGTTTGAACATGATGAAACCGGTTTTCCTGTGTCTGTCAAATCCAAGCTTCTCATACATGGCATGGGCGATCTTGTTCTGCGAGCCGGACAGCAGCATGACCTCCGTACAACCGTTTTCCCATGCGCAGCCAAGGGCATGGTTTATCAGCGTTTCACCATATCCCTTTCTGCGGTGGCCGGGGTGGGTGACAACGTGCTCGATCAGGCCGTATGCGACTCCACCCCTGATGAAGGACGGGGTTATGGACAAGATGCAGGCGGCTGCAATTCGGTCATCGGCTTCAAGCACAAAATAATTCACGTCGGGGTTCGACTGGATCTGCCGCCAAATTCCCCGGATTGTATCTTCTGCCAAGGAAGGCAAATTCTCTTGGGTAACGTAGTGGCGGTAGAGTTCTATTAATTGGTGGAGTTCGCTTTCCCTGATCCTTCGTATAGTCATTAATCGGCGTTCCCATGCTTTGCGGTGGATATGTGCCGGCTCGGTACGTGCACCTGGATGCGATCGAGGCTCCCATCTCAGCGCTATTCCAAACCTCCTGTATTTTTTGGCATAGCGGCCCGTTGCCTGTCATCGTGCGGAATATAAGGTTTACGGCTTGGTGAAGTCCTCCACGCTGATGGCAAAATTGAGACTTTCCGCGTCTTTTAGTTTCATGGTGGTGATTCCGATCAGGTTTCCGAAGCGGTCAAATAATCCGCCTCCGGAAGAACCCTTTGATATCTGGGCGTTGGTTTGAATCATGCGCCGCTTTTTTTTGCCGTCATAGCGCAAACCCGATATGAGCCCCTGGCCCAAGGTGTTCTCCAGCCCCCTGGGCGATCCCACCGAATACACCACTTCGCCAACCTTCAGGCTCTTATAAGAGCGGTATCCGGTCACGGGCTCCAATTCCCCCTGCACCAAAAGCACGCAGCGGTCGGTTGGTTTGTGGAAGTACAGAATTTTGGCGTCATACTTCTTTTTTCCCCGATGCACCTGCAGATAGGGACGTCCCTTCACTACATGATAATTGGTGATGATCTGGTTCACCGAAATGGCGACCCCGGAGCCGGTGCTGACTGCCCGCCTTCGGACCATATTTCTTTTGCTGTTCGCAGCCAACACGGTCCATACGGAGTTGTTGACCAGAGAGAAAATTTCGGTGGGCTCAAGCTTGGCGGTGTAGGTCGCAGATTGGGGCAGTTGGACCGGCTCCCAGAGTGATTTCCAGGCCTCGGTCTTATACCAGGACTGTCGGGCTGCCCGCTGTTTGATTTTCCTGGTTTGGCTGATTGTTTGATCAAGCCTTTTTTGAGCCTTTTGGGATATGGCCGGAGCGGGCAGTCTGGGTTCCGGGTCGCCGGTTTGCCAGTTCTGGGCAGCCTTTTGGGCCTTGCGGTAAAAATCCTTGGAAAGCATGGATTTTGCTTTATGCACAGCCTTGCTGTGTCCGCACAAGGATGATCCGGTGGAGCTGGGACCGGCCAGCCGGTGATAGCCCGCCCGTTTGCGGAAAGCCGATTTATCCGCCACCAGTCCCCAGAAATAGGCCATGGTGTAATTGGCGGGTTTTACATATTGATACATATAGAACTGAGCCAGTTTTTCTTGGGCATGGCAGTTGCCGTCCCGGGCCAGGGTCATGTAATAGCCCCAGGCCTTTTTGGGGTTTTTTCTCTCGGCCCAGGCGGCTTTAATGATCAATGCCCAATGCTGCTTAAGACTGGCGGCTTCCTCCAGATAGCTCAAGGCCGCTTTCCGGTCCTGCTTTACTTTCACCCCGTAGTAATAGGCCTGAAATAGATAACGCAGGGACTTTTTGCCGCCGAGCTCATAAGCTTTTGCATGCCACAATAAGGCTTCGCGAAGGTCTTTTCTTACTATTTCTCCCCCGCCGGGGGTGTATAAACCCCTGGAATAGGCATTGGCCAGAATATAGGCGGCTTTCACATCTCCCTGGTCCGCAGCCCTGGAGCAGGCATCCAGGTCGCTCCGATCACGCAGGGAGCGGCACACCGGCCTTGAGGCCCTTGGGGCCGGGGCCGGTTCTTCCGGCTTTTCTGATTGGGGTGCGGGTTCCGGCCGGTACACGGCGCTGATGCTGGGGTGATCCTTGGCCGTGGTTTCGCAACCGGCGACGACCCCCAAGCCGATTATCAGCATAATTATTAACCTGGCTGGGACCAAAGCCCCTTTGCTCAACGAACACAGCATATTAAATCCATAACCCTTAACTGTTTTGTGCATTTATAGCCCCGCAATGTTTGGATTGATCTGCACCACTTATCATTATTTGCCAAAGGATATGAATGTCAAAAGGTTTTACACGAACTTGAATAATATGGCCTTATGGGCGTCCAATATCTTAAACTGCGCAAGGGGGGTGTTAAGGGTCCCGGGTTGTCATTCAGAGCGTTTATGTGGCATAGTGAGCCAAACTGGCAGAGTATATGGGTGGGAGAAACCGTGTTTATGAAGGCAAAGTTAGTCACCATACTTACGGTTGCATTGGTTTTGCTGTCAGTAGCCACATGTGCGGCTAATGAAAGCCTGTGGTGGGACCAGGCCGTCAGCGCCCATGGTTCGGGAGACTATCAAAAAGCCCTGAAGCTGTGGACCCGTCTAATCAGGTCCGGACTTTTAAAAAAGCATGCCTTGGCCCAGGCCTATGTCAACCGGGGCCTGACTTATGGAAAACTGAAAAACAAAAGCCGCGCCGAGCGGGACTTAAGAAAAGCCTCATCCTTGGAACCCGGTCTGGCCCTGGCCCATCTCATGCTGGCGGAATTGTGGGCAGGGCAGGGCAAAAGAACCAGGGCCTTAAAAAAACTCAACCGGGTGCTGGCTTTGGAACCGGCCAACCTGCAGGCTTTGGAGCTGAAAACAGAATTGCTTTTGGCGTCCAAAGACCTTGAAAGCGCCGCCGCCGCCCTGTCCGAACTTGCAAACCACGACCCCAAAAACGCCAAGGTGCATATGCGCCTGGGCCTGTTGCTTTTCCGCCTGGACAAGTTCGAAAAAGCCGACCATGCGCTGAGCAAAGCCATAGAGCTGAATCCGAATCTGCACCAGGCCCACATGAACCGGGCATTGGCCAGGCAGCGTTTGGGCAACTACGCCGGAGTGGTTAAAGACGCCGCCAAAGTAATCCAAGCCGATCCGGACAACCAAAAGGCTTATCTGTTAATGGGCGCTGCATTGGCCGCCCAGGGTGAAAACCAAAAGGCCGCCGACACATTGAGCACGGCAATAGAATTGGGTGCGGCGGACCCCGCCATTTTGCTCAAACGCGGGCTGCTGCTTGCCCAGCTGGGGCGCAGCCAACAGGCTATCTCCGATCTGGACAAGGTGCTCAAAAAAAATCCGAACAATTTCCAGGCCCGCTTCCAAAGGGGCAATATGCACTTTATGCAGGAGAATTTCCAAACCGCCCTCAATGATTACAACCGTGTGCTGCAAATGAAGCCCGACTATCTTATGGCCTTGCACAACCGGGGCTCTGTATTGGCTATGCTCGACCGCAAACAAGAGGCGGTGGAGGATTATACCCGGGCATTGAAAATCAAGCCGGATGCGGAAAGCCACTACTACCGGGGCATGCTGTACAGCCGTCTGGGTAAAGCCGCAGAGGCGATTGAGGATTTCAATAAATCCATCGAACTGGGCGGCAAGGGGCCCGCGGTGCTGTTTGAACGCGGCAATGCATATTACAACGCCAAGCTGTACCAGAAGGCGGAGCGGGATTATACACAGGTCATAAGCTCTTCACCCAATGATCCTTTGGCTTATCTGAACCGGGGCGTTACCCGCAGCAAGCTTGAATTGCTTGATGAGGCTGTATCAGACTACACCAAGGCCCTGCAACTTGATCCAACCCTCCGGGTGGCCATGCATAACCGGGGCCTGATCCGGGAGCGCAAGGGTGATCTGGAAAAAGCCCGCTCTGACTATCAGGCGGTGTTGAGGCTTTCCCCTCAGGACCCGGAAGCCCTGAAAGGCTTGGAGCGGATCAAGGCCAAGATGGATAATTAGCAGGTTTATCAAAACACCGTATTCCCCAAGGTTTCAAACTCCGGCAACCCGCCTGACAAGCCGCAGCCCGGTTCCACCCGGTGTTAAAAAGTAAAATCACTTCATCCTGATACGTCTGATCCGTGTAAATGATACAATAAGATATGGTGACTATAACAAGCTGAATGGAGTGTGATAATTTGACTGCAAATATCAAGCTGCCGGCCTTGGTCATTATCCTATTTGTTTTCGCACTTTGCGTCTGGAGCCAGCCCGCCTTGGCCTCCCAAGAGGTGTTGAAGCTCAAAGAGCCTCCAGCCCTGAAGTCCGAACCCGTACCGGGCCTCGAGGTGGTCTATATCAAGATCGGCAAAAGGGTCCGTCACGTGGAAGATATGCCATCAGATAAACGGATGCTGAAACGGGGCGACAAGGGCAAACCGCTGGCAATACTGGATCATTCCTTTGGCACCGGTAAGGTTTTTGATTCCGGCCGCTCTTGGTTCGTGGGCATGCTGATAAACGGTTTGATCAAACTGGATGCGCCCGGGCGCTACAGCTTTCGGGCCATGGCCAACGACGGCATCCAAATCTCTATTGCGGGCCAGATGATCAGCGATGACGGAGAGTGGCATTCCAGCGGAGACCGGCTCTCGCCCGAGGGGCAAGTTGAGGTTGCGGAGCCAGGCTGGTATGAGTTGAAAATAAAATACTTCCAGCGAAAAGGAAGCTCCACCCTGCGAATGTTCTGGAAGCGCCCGGAACAAAAGGATTTTAGCGTGATTCCGGCCAGCGCCTATGGGCATGAGGCTCCATTTTGATGCACCGGTCCAGAGGGTAGGGGGGCTATCAGGTGGTGATCAAACCCCATGCTTTGTTAGCGTTACCCATGCAAACTCCGGGTTCAAACCAACGCCTGCCAGTTCAAACAAAAGCCCCCATTAAATGGGGGCTTTAAATTTACTTCCGTTACCTATTTAAGGGTGCAGTTAAAACGGTTCAAAGGTGTATTTTTGTCCGGCAATGGATAATTCCGCCATCAATCCGCCGATGCTATGGACAAAGATGGCCATTCCCTTGTAGTAAGTGGTTTCGGCCTGAACCGCGCTCTGTGGGGTGGCGCTTGCGCTTGCACTGGCTCCTGAGGTGCCTGCTTTCATTCCAGCGCCAGCGGTAATCGCAACTGCCTGGGCGGTGGCGTCAAACTCAAAGCCGCCACTGGTAAACTCGTCGTATGCCCGCTTATCTTGGAAAAATATGATCTGGCGGTAAGCCTTGCCGCCAAGCTGAAACCCTATGGACCCTTCAATCAGCTTGGTTTTTCCGGTCACCTTGCCATTCCGGTAGACCTGACCCACGCCGTAGGTGCCGCCGATGATGAATCCAGCCTTGCCGATGGCGGGAAATGCGGCATAGCCATATGAATTATTAAAGAATTTTTGAACTGCCGGAGATTTTTTAAAGGTATTGATAGTCTCGGAATACTCTTCAGGGCTTGCAGCCAAACTGAATGTGGAGAAACCGACAAACAAAACTGCGAACATAATAACTAACAGTTTTTTCATGGTTCCAATCCCTTCATAATTGTGAAGTTATCTGCTTATCTCTTGTTGAAAAAATTAAGACATGTCACAAATTAATAAATTACACACAAAATGAGGCCCCCTCGCAGCGCCATGATCTTGCTCTCCGCTATCAGGGCATATTTAAAAAATATTCAGCTGGTTAGAATTTGCAACCCAAAACGGTGACAATAGTAAAGAAGTTGAGCGCCGCTGAACCGCCCCTGGAATTCCGGGGAGCGATTAGGGTGAGTCAGGCCGCTTTGACCTGAGCCGGTTTGGTTTGAATAAGGTCCTGATTTGCTTGGGTGGCAAACGGCCAGAGTCAGCCTGCTGGCTTGTGCTCATAGCGGCGCCGTGGGGCGGTCGGCAAAAAAAAACAGATCGCATCGATCGCGCTTGGCATGCCTCATCCGTTGATGCGGGCTCATCCCTACAAGCCCTGTGTTGGGAGCTGGCGGGTTGATGGCAGCCAACTGGGAGATGTATTCGCTATGCCGCCCCAGCACCATCCGAACCGTCCAGAGAGTTGCGTACAAGATCACGCTGGCTGACTTCGCCTCTGTTTTCCAGGTTTGGAGGCCGGGTTTCCAAGCGGATGACATGCCGCTGCTGAAGCTGCAGTTCGGCCGAGTCCTCAATGGTGATTATGCGGTCTCGGTGGGGAATAAATGAACTCATTACGTTGAGCAAAGTAGTCTTGCCGGTGCCGGTGCCGCCGCTGATCAGCACATTCAGTTTGGATTTGATTATGGCTTCCAGCACCTCCACAGTGAGGCTGTCCAGGGTGCCCAGGCGGATCAGGTCGCTGGACCGCAAAGGTTCAACCGCAAACTTACGAATTGAAAGCGCCGCCCCATCCAGGGCCAGGGGGGGATTATTGCATTTACCCGGCTGCCGTCTTCCAGGCGCGCATCCACCATTGGGCAGGACTCATCAATGCGCCGGCCGACTGCAAATGCAATTTTCTCAATGATCTTGCGTAAGTGGCTTTCATCCCTGAAACGAGCCGTCACTTCTTCCAAGACCCCGTTGCGCTCGACGTAAATCAGGTTATACCGGTTCACCAAAATGTCGTTGATAGTGGGGTCCTGCAGCAGCGGTTCAAGTGGGCCTAAACCCAAAACCTCGTTGCGCACTTCCTTGATTATCTGATTATGTTCAGAAACGCTTAATGGCTCATTCTCGGTATTCAAAAGTGAAATGATGGCCATTTCCAGTTCATGCCTGTCCACTCCATTTGAACCGGTCTCCAACTGGTCAAAATTAATCTCATCGATGACCCTGTAATGAAGCTTTGCTTTCAACTCCGCCAAACGGCTTTCGCGTTTGTTGGGAATTGCGCCATCAATATTCACAGCGGCGTTAAAATTGCGGAATCTTTCCTTGAGTTTCATACCCCGCTACCCGTTTTTCTAAGAAAAGTCACTTTTGCATTTCCATTATGCTGTTTGGTTTTATCCGCGTGGGACCTGGAAACGACCGCCTTCTGCCCGCTTGGCATGGACTCAAGAATCCTTTTGCTTAACTTCCTTACTCTTTTGCCCCAACGCGACCTGGGAGATTGCGCCATAAGAGGCTGTCCCGAATTAGCTGCACGCATGAGCGCCTTACTGTCATTGGGAAGAAAATGAATGTTATTACTGTTGAGAATCTTATGCAGTGACCTGCTGCCTATGCCCCCACGGGAATCGGCGCGGTTTACTATCCAGATTATCTTCCGCCCGTCCGGGTCCAGCCGGCGTATCATATTCAATGTTTTTTGGGCCCGTTGGAGTACGACTATGGATGGATCAACCACCAGAAGTATCTTGCTTGCATAGTCCCAAGCGCAAAGATTCATCTCCCCCAAACCGGGGGGCACATCGGCTACAACCAATTCACTGATAGATAAAAGATGCGTAATGGCTTGTTCCAAGTGGGGCAGCTGGATTTCTTCAGCATCCAGATGGTTGCCGGGTGAGGGCAAAATCGCCAACCCCGGCCCAATGTGATGCAATAGAGCCTTCATCATAACCTCGTCCAGTGCATCGAAGTTGGTTATGATCTGGCTGAAATTCTTAGTGTTTTCCAGATCGAGGAGGGTTGAGAGGTCTGCATTCGCAAAATCCATGTCTATGAGCGAGGTTTGTTTTTTTTGATGCTTGGCCAGGCTCCAAGATAGATTCAATGCCAAAGAACTTGCACCCAAACCCTCTTTGACGCTGGTTACTGCGATCAGGCGTCCATGTTCCCGGTTCTTTTTGAGTCCAGCCCGCAGAATACCGTCCACGGCTTCAACGAAATCATGTTGGGCTGTGTTGCCGAACAGGTAGTCGGACACCCCCACCTGCATGGCGCGGCGAAGATCTTGGGGGTCGGCTTGGCGGCTCAAGGCCATTATGGTAATTCTGGCCTTGCTGTGCATTTCGTCCAGAGCGGCCAGTAGTCTGGGATTTTGTGAGTCGAATTCTACTAGCATTACTTGAGGCTGGGCGCCGGCCGCATGCCTGGCCAAATTTGAAACCCGGCTTTCCAGGGCCACCAACTCAGTTGCCGTGGATGAATCCACCAAACGTTTTATATAGTCTTCACCCCAACTCGAACTATAATAGCCAACAATTTTCAATGATTGTAAATTCATCCCGTTCTCCTATTGTATCAAAACCGGTATTCCCGCCCGGGTTCCGAAATTCCCCCCCCCCGCTTCTGGCATAGGGAATGATTGCGTCACATTTAATGGTTGCTCTCACCAATTTGTCCGGGGGCCCCAAAACCTCAAAAATGCTTATTTCCATAAAACCCACCAGCTTTGCAGTGGATGCCGCACCGCTGGGTTCAATTACAGGCACCCAGGTGGGCCATTCCTCGCCAGGGTCTATATCTCCGTCGTTGTTTCCTCTCAAAACATCCGCTTCATAAAGAAACCGCTCATACAATTTTTCGAAAGTGAGGTTACTCAAGGTGCCGTTTATTACGTTTATTTCATCCAGATCGGGGTCTGCTAAATCAAGCGCTGGAACAGTTGTTTCCCCGGTTACATACCTGCGCATGGCAACATCGGTGGTGGGCCATTCAAGAAAAGTGGTCCATTCGGAAGTCTCATCAGATTCTGAGCGGAAGGTTAATTCCTCCCCGCACCGTGGTGTGCCGTCATCACCCGTGCCCTCGGTCACCCGGTCCGCCCTCAAAGCAATAGGCACCTCCACTTCACCCTCGCTCACGTTGCCCACGAAACCCAAATAAGCGGTGGCCAGGGTTCGGACATCAACCTGGTTAATATTCACTATGCCCGCAAAAAAAGTATTCAGA
Organism: Desulfarculaceae bacterium; assembly: GCA_963675675.1. Lineage (GTDB taxonomy): Bacteria > Desulfobacterota > Desulfarculia > Desulfarculales > Desulfarculaceae > Dethiosulfatarculus. The sequence goes on along the minus strand of OY776512.1, from coordinate 1,462,933 downwards.
GGGGAATTGAGAGTTTCATCCCTGCGCTCAAGCACCCGGAAGGCGGTAACATCGTTATGAGACACTGATGTTGCGGCAAGAGGCCATTTCCGGCTGGGGTCAAAGTCCCTCTGGGGAAAATTCCACCAGCCCATGGTGCAGTCCGTGGTCTGAATATCCAGGCTCACATCCATTGCCTTGTTATGCAAAGAGACCGACTTGGCCTCCGCAAAGGCCAGATCCATGCTCAATCCGGTAATATGCCGGTCGGAATCGTATGCCAGCATCTTGCTGGCTCCGGCCAACGCAGCCGCGTCGGCCGCGTTTTGCAGCTGGTTTTTGGCGGTAAACCAATGACCAATATCAACGCTCATAGCAGTAATGCCGACAAGAAAAGTAAGGCTTAGGGCAACTATCATTGCCACGGCGCCATCTTCACGACGGCAAAACCTTATGGCCAAGCGAAATTTAGAAGACCACATCGTGGCCATAATCGCTCTCCAGTTCCTTGCCTTTGCAGGGAATCGGGCCTTCATGGGTACCTTTGCCTAGGAAATAGGCCTCGAAGTCGTTGCCCTCGCAGATGTTTTTTCCTGGATAGGTCTTAGGCGCCTGAAGGTCTTTTTGCACCAAATGGGGAGTAACCACGATCACCAGTTCGGTCTTGTTGCTCTTGAACTCGGTGGATCGGAATAAAGATCCCAGAATGGGCACGTCTCCCAGCCAGGGCAGCTTGGCGTTTACGTCGGTCAATTCATCGCGGAACAGACCCGCGATGGCAAAGCTCTGGCCCTGTTCAAGCTCGATCTGGGTATTTGCCTTGCGGGTGCGCAGACCGGGCACCGTGAATCCCTGGACAACCACCGCGGTGGAAAAGTCCAGTTCACTCACCTCCGGGCTCACGGAGAGTTTGATACGGCCGCCCTCCAGCACTTCGGGCACGAAGTTCAACTTGACCCCGAAAGGTTTGAATTCAATCGTGATGGCATCGCTTCTTTGGGCTACCGGGATGGGATACTCTCCGCCTGCCAGTAAGCTGGCTTTCTTGCCGCTTTCAGCCACCATGCTGGGCTCTGCCAATATGCGGGCCAGTCCGTTTTCCTTTAAGATGTCCAAAAAACCCATGAAGCGCGTATCGCCGCTCTTGAAACCGAAAGCACCCCTTGATGCGGAGGATACGTCGAATTTCGCCCCGAAATAATGCCGGTGGATTCCGGTGGCGGTTTCCTCTGACGGCAATAGCAATTCCTTGAAGCTGAACAAAGGGTCCAACATCAGGAAAAGAAAATCGCCAGTGAAGGGATTAAAGGCGCCCAGGTTTATATTCCAGCGCTTTGTCACCTTGCGGCTGACTTCCGCGAAGCGGACTTTTAGCAGCACTTGCTGATTGCCGCTTACCTTGAGGAGGTTAGCCACCTTTTTTGGCGCAAACATGTTAGCCAGAATTTCCGCATTTTTTTTGGCTTCCAAAGTGGAGACCCTTCCGGAGAGCACCACGGAATCATTCAGGTTGCGCACTTCTATGGGCTCAAGGGGCATCACCTCATAGAGTCTTTTTTTGAGATTGCGCAGATCCCTTATCACGCGCAAATCAAAGATTTTGACTATCCTGTCCTTGCTGTCCCAGAAAATCACATTGGTGCTGCCCACAGCCAAGGCGTTCAAATAGCACTGTTTCGGATTGATCATGGTGACGTCGGCCACTTTATCGTTGGCCACGCTCACCCGGGTCACAGTCCGGGGCATGTAAATCAGGCTGGAATGCCCTTGCCGTTGGGTGATTTTTGATCTCTTTGCGCTGCTGTCACCAACATTTACCTTATTGGCCCCAGCGGCTGCGGATGGAATAAAAAGAACAACCAGAAGCACTATCACCAAATATGTACGCATGTATAACCGCATGGTATCTCCATCAATTGACCGGGAAAGTCTGAAAGCTTTTATTTTTTCCTTTGAGCAGTTCAATCCGCATAGTGGGCCGGGTGACCACTCTTACTTTCTTTTCTTTTTGCTGGATTACCACCGGTTTGGGCCTTGGTTCCGCGGATGCGAGAAGCTTATTCAGGCGCACCCCCCGGCTTTTGGTTTCCACGCGATCGGTCTGTCCCCGCAGAGCCAGCACCACAGCGCCTTCCTGGGAGATCAGGGCCAGTTCCTCGCCCTGTTCCGGGCTAACTTCCAGCGTCACAACCTTAACCTTGACTGCCTTGGTTGATTCGCCCGGGGTCTTTTTTTGTTGCAGACGGTGACCCACCGTGAGCACCGTTAAATCCTGCAGCATTATTTTGGTAACAGGGTTGTGCGAGTAGTCTCCCCGGCTCACCGTGGCCAACACGTCCACCCGGTCGCCGGGCTGGACAAAGCCGCCCACCCCGACCACCTCGTCAACCTTGACCGTCATGGCGCGTTTACCTTCCTTTAGCACCGCTGAAAGGCCGCCCATGGTGCCCTTGGCTTTCAGTTTGGAAGGGGTCACGACTTCATTGGCCACCATGTACGAGGCTGTTACTCTGCCCGCCAGTCCCTCCATCGAGTCAATGGCATCCTTTGGTTTGAACTTCAGGGGCCATTGCTGTATCTCCAAATCGTCTTTTTCAAATACGTGTCCGGGGGGAAGGGCTTCCCGCACCACGACCACCTTCGCCATTTCAATTGTTTTGGCCTTCTTGCTGCCGGCCTGTGCTTCAAGCCAGTCGTGAGCGGTATAGGCAGCGCCGCCTGCCAGCCCGAGAGCCAAAATCAATAAAAGAATATTTCTTATTTTTACCATTAGGGCTCTCCTTATTCGTGCCTCATTGCGGTTGTCGCCCGCAGGTTTATAGTGACGTCAAGTCCGGCCAAAGAACTCAAAACCGGAAATTCGTGTGTGCCGGAAACTTGCACCGTTACCAGGTCGCCACTGGTCCCGCCCGCGCCGGTGCAGGTTATATTGTTAATGGTTCCCGGATAGTCGACTGCGCTGAGCACCTGTTGAACATAGGTCGTCACTTCACCGTTGGGATCGTCACGTTCAACTGTGGTGTAAAGTGTGCCAAAGCGGGCTCCTTCACGGGAGGCATTGGTTAATAATATTTGTGAATACCAAGCAAAACCAAACTCTATAATGCCGAAAATAAGCAAAAGCAGAATCGGCAAAACTATAACGAATTCAAGGGTGGCGATACCCTGATTTCGACGTAAGAATTGCCGCATGTTTTTCACGATACACCTCCCAGAAAACACCAAAGCCAGGTTCCGAGAGCTATTGCCAATCCATAAGGAATTGATATTTTGAGGCCTAAGGATTTCCTGACTGTGCCCCGCCTGGCGGAAAGGCACCAGAATCCAAAGCTGGCAAGCTGTGCCACGCCGTCGCGCAGCCCTTTTGAGGAGCCATTTTTACGAACAGACCTGACGGCGTTCATGAGGATATTCCACATTGCCAGCGCCAAGGCTTGCGCCCCGCCCGCCATGGCCACCAGCAAAATAAACAGAAGAGCATCATGCCACCCGGAGGCAAAAGCAGCCAAGGCAGCCAGGGATTTCACATCTCCTGCTCCCAGGGCGCCTATCAGGTAAGCTATGAACAGTACGCAAAGCACCGCCGCCAACTGCAAGCCTGACTGCAACAATCCCGGCCAGCCATACAGCCATGCGGCCATAGCCAGCCCAAGGGAGGCGGTTAATAAATTCAACAGGTTGGGAATACGCAGGTAGAGCAGGTCGGACAGCGCCATCCCGGAGGCCAAGACCGCCGCGGTTAGCGCTGCATTTCGGGTGAAAAAGGCTGTTCCCAGAGCAAGAAACGCTATGGCAACCACCTCCAGGTTGCCCATAGCACTGTCTGATGATACAGCCTGCGCACAGGACTCAGGAGGTTTGATTTCACCCCTCTTCATTAGTTCCGCTTGGGGCATGTCATTCATCCCGGCAGATTGATCCGGTCCGGGCTTACAAACCCGGACCGGATCATTTGTTCCTGTTTAGCCCCCTGCGGTAGGATCAGTCGATATTGCAGTTGAAGCCTCGCCCATTTCCGAGGCAACCGCACCCCCGAGTTGCCATGCCGCCAAGGCAACACCAGCCCCGATAAAGGCCAAAAGCAGTGCGTATTCCACAGAACTGATGCCTTTGTCATCCTTAAAAAAAGCCAAAATTTTCTTCATTTTTCTACTCCTTTTGATTAATGGGGCATTAACTAAATTAAATAAGAAAACGCCGGTTAATTTAGAGCATGATTTTGCTTTTTTCAGAGAATACTTGGTTAAAATAGTTAAAACTGATTGCCATCCCCAGGTCCTCACTTCGCACAACTTAGCCTGATGCCTCCAGCTTTACTCCGCTAGCGCCATCTAAATAGATGGTCATTATTAACTCTGTACCCTCGGGCAATGGTTCCAGGGCATTGACAAATATTCCGGTTATGCTTATGTCGCGGCTTATATAGCGTTTCACATGTTTTTGTTGATTAACAGCGATAAACTCCGCGTACGTAAGTGCACTAAGAGGATACCGAACGGATTTTCTTTTTCCATGAAGATGTTTTTCAAGCAACATGCTTCCTCCAGCCTCGTTATGCAAAAAGTAAAGCATAAGTACTTTCGCTTTACTATCGGCCGCGGGTATGATTTTTTCCTTTTTTTTCGAAATGAATTTCAAGGAAACCTGAAGAAAAATGGAGTAGTCCCACATGGGAAAGCTTTCCTAATGCCCTATCACCCGATCTTCTTAGAGGCGGCCCGCATTCAACGGACACGTTACTAACTGAGTAATTTTGCTTTCGAATAGATGATTAATATCATTGTAAAAGAACCCGAAGGGGGCGCTACGCCGCCGGTACTGGCCGAAATTTGAAGCCTAGGCTCTGAGACTGGCCGGGCAGGTTGGACCGGCCGGTGCGGCCAAACAGAAAGGGCTTCATGAATCCCAGTTCTGAATCGGCATGCCGGGTGCGGTTGATTCACAAGGGAACATTTTGCCGTCTGCGAATTCATGCGCAGGGCGGTATTTAGGTATATAGGGGTTGCTCACGATTGGACCAGAAGTCATAGCGTCAATGGGTGCATTGGAGATCATTCGCCAAGAGGGGTTTTTTTGATATTAATCTGAAACCCGAAGGGAATCCGGGTTGATATTTTATTTGAAATTTAGTATATTACCTGAAAAATCAATAACAACATGATTATGATACATATCCCTCCTGGCAGTGAATCATCATTGAGGAATGGGCTGTGAATTTGCAAAACGAGACATTGCGAAATGCGAACATAATCCTTTGCGGACCCAGTGATCTACAGAATAGCCTGATTTCTCAATACCTTTCCACGAATCTATCGTCAAACTGCCGCTGTTACACCGATATCCCCACAGAGAAGGAGCTTGAACAAGACCATTTATTGCCGCTCAACATGATGCTTTTGGAGGCAAATCAGAACATGTTGGTTTTGTGGCAAGAGATGGTGAAAAAATATGAATTGTATTCCGGTCAAACATTCCCCGTTGTTATCTTCAATGCCGAGAGAGATTTTGAGCTGGATAAACATGTTATCAAGCGCGTTCGCGGCGTTTTTTACAAAGACGATAACTTGGATCTTTTTTTGAAAGGCTTGCTGACCATTACCAAAGGCGAATATTGGTTTTCTTCACATTTTCTTATTAATGTAATTCTTTCCGAACTCCAGAATTGTAGTGAACTGGGCCGGATGCACACCTTGACCCAAAGGGAGATGGATATACTTAATTATCTGGTAAATGGATTTGATAACAATGAGATAGCCGATGAATTGTGCTTGAGCTATCATACCGTAAAAAATCATTTTACCAGCATATTTAAGAAGATCGATGTAAAGAACCGCATGCAGGCAATTTTGTGGGCAAAAAAATATCTTTCCGGAACTTAATAAGCAGAGTCCGGCAACCGGAAAGATTCTTGCCGGAATCCGTTTGATTTAGATGCTTTTACCTTCCTTTTTTTTCTGTTTTATTAGATTGCGATTGATCGCCGGCAAGACCAATGCCAACCGGACCGGCATAGTGCCATAAGCCGTTTGCCTTCATCTCTGCAATTCATTAAAGGCCGCCTGTGGCATCACGGCGGCTATATGACCCCAATAGCTGAATCGCTGTATTTTATCATTTGCGAATTGTCAATTGGGATAGGGGATGATCGGCATGGTAAGGTACAGAGTCATTATCAGGCAAAGAAATGTCTGCTTCATTGTTGTTCTCCTATTGGTGAGCGAAGTACCGGCGCACGGTGGAATATGAGCAATCAGCATGCCAATAGAATCATTTTGGTAATATAAGGGTTGAGGCAATACAACCTGCTTATTTGTCAGCTTAATTTCATCTGAGCTCTGAATATGGCGATTTAAGGGACCAATATTTAATTACAGAAGTGTATTTCATATTTGTAATTCAAACTGTCAAAGGGCAGGGCGCCTGATATGCAACCCAGACGGGAAGGTTGTCCAACCACCATTTCCGCAGAACCAGGGCCAATTAGGCATCGATTCCTGTGTAAGCCCACAGACAATTCACTGAAGACAAAGGCGGGGCTATGGTGGGCAAAACGAAAGGGTGCTTAACCAAGCACCCTTAATTCGTTAATTGAAATTGGTGGAGGCGGGGGGAATCGAACCCCCGTCCGAAGGCCTTCAACCTAAGCTTCTCCATGCTCAGCCCTTGATTTGATCTTACCCGCCGGTCCCCCAAGAGCCGGGTACCGGACGTGCCAGCCTCGCCCATAATTTCGGTCCTGGACCTGCGGGGCCCTGTCCATTTCCTAGCCCACTAATCGGCGCCCGACACCGGCCCCGTGAGCGAGGACCGGGCGGACGGCTGCGGCTTAAGCTGCCGCTGCGTATGCGTAATCGTCTGCGATTACTTTATGTTCCCCCTGATTACGGGCAGGAAGAACCCGGCATGCTACTTAGATTTCAAATACCCCCGTCGAAACCATGTCGCCCCCACTTTCAGGCAGTGGGAAAGCTCTCTGGCAGACTACGCTGGGCATACATCAAATATAGTACCAGGGGATCAATATGCTGCCAACTGGGGATTTATTAAACCTATTTTTAACAAAGTTACGTTTCTATGCTTGACAAACCACTAGTTTTCAAGGCATATTCCCGATGTTTGACAACCAACCCTTTTGGCGTGAGGAGACCCGCAAGGTGGCCCTGACTAAGGAACATATAATAAATCAAGTTTGTGAGCGGACCGACATTCCCCGGGCAACGTCCCGTCGGCTGGTAGAAAACACTCTGGAGATCATCAAGTCGACCCTGGCCAAAGGTGAGGACACCTTGATCAGCGGTTTCGGTAAATTCGTGGTCAAACAGAAACAGCCCCGCCGGGGACGCAACCCCCAAACCAATCAAGACATTATACTGCCTGCCCGCAAAGTGGTGGTATTCCGCACCTCGGGCGTCCTGCGCTCGCGGATAAACGGAGATCTCGACGAAGTTTAGCTGCAGGTTCTAGAGTATAGCCGGCCCTGGCCGGACAAAAAACCTGATGCAATCCCGAAGCAGGCTTGTGAGCCTCAACGGATTGGATCGGGTTTTTTTGTGGCGTATTGCTTGGGCCAAAGAAAAATTTATTTCCATCAACGGGTTATCATGCTCTCAATCAGGCTACCAGGCCACGGCAAATGCCTTGCTGTAGCCGGAGGAGCGAAGCTTGGCTTGCAGCTCATAGGCCTCGTTCAGGCTGTTCACTTTTCCCACCCAGACCCGTTTGAATACCAGGTCTCCACGGTCAAAGCCCACCACCGAAACTTGTCCCCAGACCGGGCGCAGTTTGGCGGCCAGCCCCTGGGCGTTCGCATTGTTGATAAAGGCGCCCACCTGCACCGTGAAAACTCCGCTGGTATATGATGCCCGGGGCTGGTAAACCGGCGGCACTCCGCCCACGCCGGTGCCGGGTTTTCTCTCACCCAGGGCGGTTACCCGAACCTTGGCGGTGCCGGGCCCGATCATGCCCAGTTTGCGGGCGCCCGCCTTGGACAAATCTATGATGCGGCTATCCACAAAGGGACCCCGGTCATTGATGCGCACCATAGCCTGGCGGCCGTTGTCCAGATTCTCCACTTTGACCCAGGTGTTAAAGGGCAGGGTTTTATGAGCCGCGGTCATGGACTCCATGTCGTACTTTTCCCGGTTGCTGGTCAGGCGGCCATGGAATTTGGGGCCGTACCAGGAGGCATTGCCGGTTTCCACATATCCCCGGGCCGAAGTCAAGGGCTGATATGTTTTACCGAATACGGTATAAGGTTTAGCTGCGCCCTTGGTGCCCTTGGGCGCTGGCATTGTGCTGGGGCCGGGAGGCTGCACCGGCTCTGACCGGCGGAAAAAGGTGCAGGCGCTTAGGCTGAAAACAATGCAGATTATCATGCAGGACAAGGGTATGTATCTGTGCAGCAAGACTACCTCCGGGTTATATGCCAAGTTTCATTAATCAGACATTATGGTTCAAACGGGCCAAAGGGGCAACCCGGGAGCTTTCCAGGCCTGCCTGACCGTGCTTAATGGGGTATCCAGGTAACTAGTTTATGGAAACACTAGGCATTGCCATAGCATTGGGATGCGACGCTTTTGCGGTCGGTCTGGGCGTGGGGCTCAGCTGCCACGCCCCCAGACAGCTGTTCAGACTATCTTTTCACTTCGGTCTATTCCAGTTTTTGATGCCCCTTATCGGCTATATGGCCGGGTCCCAGATCGCATCATTGGCTGAAACCTGGGGGCCTCTTTTGGCCGCTGCCGTGCTTTTTATGCTGGGCGGACACATGCTATGGGAGGCTGTCAAGGGTGAGTCTGAACAGCACTGCGGCAAAGACCCCACCAAGGGAGCCAGCCTGGTGATGCTCAGTCTGGCCACCAGCATAGACGCCCTGGGGGTCGGTTTTTCTTTGGGACTCATGCAGACCGCCATCTGGTGGCCTGCGGTGGTAATCGGCCTGGTGGCCGCGGTGATGACCTTGAGCGCCATGCTCATGGGCAAGCGTTTGTCCCAAACCCTGGGCCGGGGAGTCAGCATGGCCGGGGGGATCATACTGATTGCCATTGCGGTGAAATTTCTGCTCTGAAGCGGCCGCCCGGCTGGTATCATGCCCGGCGGATTACCGCGGTCAGAAGCCCCGCGCCGATCAACAGGCTGCCTCCGGTGCGGTTAAACGCCTTGATAACCTTCGGCCTTTTCAGAGCCTGGCGGGCGGCGGCAGCCACATAGGCATACACCGCCGCATTGATGATGGCCAGGGTCACAAAGGTGCTGACCATAATGACGGCCTGGGGCAGCATGGGGGCGGTGCTGTCCATGAATTGCGGCACAAAGGCCACAAAAAAGGCAATGGACTTGGGATTGCTGGCCGTCACTCCGAATGCATTCAGGAACAGCATGCGCCCGTTTTGGCTCTTTTGCTTACGCTGGGTGAGGGGCAGGGCGGGGGACCTCCAGAGCTTGATCCCCAGGTAGATCAGATATGCCGCGCCCATGAATTTCAGCACCGTAAACAAGGCGGCTGAAGCTGCGATCAATGCCCCCATGCCCAACAGTGACAGGGTCATGGCCAGGGCGTCGCCCAGGGCCACCCCCGGCACGGTGTGCCAGGCGGTGGAACTGCCGCCGCTCAAGGCGTATCCGATCACCAGCATGATGGTGGGGCCGGGAATGGCCAATACAACAGCGGTGGCGGCGGTGAACGCCAAATATGTCTCCCAAGCCAATGGAAACCTCCTTAAAAAAAATACATGCGGAGCCAAGTGCACCGGTCGGCCTGATTATGTTCCGGAAGCACTTCAGGCTGAATTGCATAATCCCCTATTTTGGTGCCTGTTTCAAGACCATCGCCGCAAGGCGCAAGGGTGATTGACAAATTGCGCCAATATTAATCTGACCTGTATGATCCGGCTTTGCTTATTCCATTGACAAGCGTCCAAAAAACCGGATGAATTGATAAACTCTCTTGCTGACTCCGGCCTTTCCCTTTATGGTGGGCTTATACTAAACGAGGAGCTTTGATGGAAGTATTGGTTATCATACCCACATATAATGAAGCAGAAAATGTCAAGGCCATAACCCATGCTGTCCTGGATCAGGACCTTGACCTTGGGGTGCTGATCGTGGACGACAATTCCCCGGACGGCACCGGCGGCATGGCCGATGAAATGGCCCAGGCCGATGAACGCATATCCGTACTGCACCGCCAGGGCAAAGAAGGCCTGGGCAAAGCCTACGTAGCCGGGTTCAAACACAGTCTGGCAAACAGCCAAGCCGGCTATTTTGTGCAGATGGATGCGGATTTTTCCCATAATCCCAACAAAATCCCCGAACTGGTCGCCGCTGCCAAGACCGGCGCTTTGGCTATCGGCTCGCGCTATGTGCCCGGAGGGGGCACCCGGAACTGGGGGCTGGGCCGCCGCATCTTGTCAAAAGGCGGCAGTTTCTATGCCCGTACAATTCTAGGGGTGCCCAACCATGATGTGACCGGCGGATTCAAATGCTGGCCCCGGGCATATCTTGAAGATCTGCCCTTGGACGACATAGTGTGCGAGGGCTATTCATTCCAAGCCGAGATGACCTACCGCACCCACAAAGCCGGACACCCCATCAAGGAAGTGCCCATTATCTTTGAGGACCGCAGGGTGGGGCAATCCAAGATGACGCCGGGCATCGCCTTGGAAGCGGTTTGGGTGATATGGAAGCTGCGCTTCCGGCGTTTATAGAGCGCTGAGCCTCATGCAAGCCAAAGCCTGGGCGGGCGCCATGGTGGTGGTGGGCGGCGGGCGCTATGGCCAGATCGCCCTGAAGCGCTTAAAAAAGCGGGTGTCCTTGGTGGTCGAGCCAGATCCCGGCCCTGAGTTGGAAAGCGCAGGGACTGCGATCTGGCGGGCCGACGGACTTGAAGCCGCCCGGCAAATGCTGTCCAGCGGCTCCCCGCCATCCCACATAATCCCAACCCTGCCCAAACATCTTTTGGCCGGGTGGCTCCGGCTGGAACTGGCCAATATGCAGCCTGAAGAGCTTGATATGCCGGACGGCTTGCTGGCCGGGCTCGATGCATTCCAGTACCCCGCGCCCGGAACCGTATACCTCAGCCTGGCGGACTTCATCTGCCCGGACGACTGCCCTGAGCCCGCGGATTATTGCAGCAAGACCGGCGAGCCCAGGGGCCGGGCCCTGTATGACCGCCTGCGCGGCCTGGAATTATGCGGTATAAGTCTTGGCGTACTCAGGAGTCATCAGCTTGCCCCCGGAGTGGGCGGGCTGAAATCAGCTGAGATGCTGGAACTGAGAAACAGCATCCGCGCAAAAGCGGGCAAATGGCTGATCGCCACCGCTTGCAAGTGCCACGGTGTGGCCCAACTGCTCCGGTTTCACTAATCCCCCGGGAGCAAAATGCACATACAGAAATTCGCAGCGGTGCTTTTTGATATGGACGGCGTGATCCTGGATTCCATGGGTTATCATGCGGACACCTGGCTGATGCTGTTTGGCCAAAAGGGCTTAAAGGTCAGCCGGGAGTTTGTCTTGCTCCAAGAAGGCGCGTTGGGGCCTGAAACCCTAATGGACCTGATGCGCAGCCAGGGCTGGCAAGGCAGCGCGCAAGAAGCCCGGAGCATCATGCAGAACTTGCTGGACCAGCAGGTGCGGCTTTACCTGGATCAGTATGCGCCCAAGGTGCGCCCCTTTCCCTTTGCGGATCAGATGCTGCGCATGATCAACAGCAGCGGCGTTCCCGCGGCCCTGGTGACCAGTTCCCGGACTTCGGTGGTTAGAAACAGCCTGGGCCCCCTTTATGAGCGTTTTCAAGCCGTAGTCACGGCGGATGACGTTTCGCGCCATAAACCCCACCCGGACCCCTACCTGGCCGGTGCGCGCGCCCTGGACGCGGAACCCGGCGCTTGTCTGGTGATAGAAAACGCTCCCGCCGGCATACAGGCCGCCCTGGCTGCGGGAGCCACCTGCTACGCGGTCTGCTCCACCCTGGGTCCTGACCACCTCAGCCAGGCCCATGACACCTTTGCAGACCTGGCGGCGCTGGCGAATCGTTTGGGTTTGGTGGCTTGATGGCGCGCCGGATATTTCGTGAAGGTTTGAGTGTGCAACCCAGGCCATACACGCACCATTATCTATATTTCGCACGGCATCTTATTGCTAGACTTGGGCTGGAACTGAGTTTGCCTTTTCATATAAAAAAGGCGGGTCGGCGTATCCTGATGGGTTTTTCGCGAGCCGGGGGGTAAGGGGGGATGGCGAGCCTTTTGACCATTCAAAAGGCGAAGAATCCCCCCAAGAAAATTTGTCTTTTTATCTTTTTGCAACCACAATGTTTAACATGCTATCTATCAGTTATAAATGATAAAATCATTTATTATTGCCTCCGGCGGCCCAAGGGGCTTATCGCTTTTGGATGATCCAAAAGCTCGCAGCCCCTTAGGAATCCCCCTAACAAAAGATCATGTGCCGTGACGTTATGTACCCCGCACTATTGCCCAGTGGCAATGTTTTAATCAGCAGTGCTTTGGTGCTCACTGAAGCATCTTTCAGGGAGTTATTTCGTACGGCTAGGACTACGGAAAAAGCTACATAGATATGTGTGATCGGACGCAGGCCATACTCAAACCTTCACGAAATATCTAACAATCCATTAATCCCAAGGCGACAATAAAACCTTGGTCTGCTCCGGCTGTTTGGAAAGCTCAAATCCCTTTTCTATATCCATAAGCGGCAGGTCGGCGGTTACAAGGGCCTCCAGGTTTATCCTGCCCGAGGCCACCAGGCCCATCAGTTCCACCCAGGTATTGTACATGCGTCTTCCGTGCTGGCCGTGCACCGTGAGTTCTTTTGTGCATAACAGGTTATAGATATCGAACTTAAATGGGGGCAGGTTGCCGGTAAGCACCACTTCGCCTGATTTGCGCATGGATTTGAATACGTTAATGGCCGAATCCGGCACTCCGGCCAATTCTATGCCCACCCCCATGCCATAGCCGCCGCCGGCCTTTTCCACCGCTTGGGCGATCTCGGCTTCAAGCGGAGGAGTCACCAAATCCGCTCCCATGCGCCGGGCCATTTCCGCTTGTGCCTCATGCTTGGCGATGGCCACGATCCGGGCCGCTCCCAGCACCCGGGCGATCTGCACGGCCATCAGACCTATGGGGCCGCAGCCGGATATCAACACCGTGTTGCCCGCCACCCGGGTCTTGGAAAGGGCATGATAGGCCACCCCGGTGGGCTCCAAAAGCACCGCCTGTTCAAAGGGCATTTCAGGCGGCGCCGGCACCACGCAAGCCTGGGGCAGCAGCACGTATTGGGCAAAGCAGCCATTGCGGTTGAGGCCCAGCACTCCCAGGTTCGAACAAATATGCTGATCCCCGGTAAGGCACTGTATGCAGCGCCCGCAGGGGATATGGGTTTCCACCGCCACCCGCTGGCCCGGCTCCACCCGGTTCACCGCAAGCCCAACCGCCTCCACCACTCCGGCTGCCTCGTGGCCCAGAGTCAGATGGTCGGTAAAAGGAGGTTCGCCTCTGCCCGCCTCCCAGTAAAAGCGTATGTGGTCCGATCCGCATATGGCGGCCTTGATCACCTTGACCAACACTTCACCCGGACCGGGCTGAGGAACCGGCAGTTTTTTCAATTCAACACCATGGCCATGGGCCACGCTTTTGACGGCAGCCAGCATTTCGCGGGGCATAATCTTATCTCACCATATATGGGGTTTATTTTTCGTTTTTTCGTTTCATGCGTTCGGCCAGGCGCAGCCGCCTGCGTTCCTGGGCTTCCCGGTTGCGCCTGTGGTCTTCTTCCGTCTCCAGGATGAGCGGGGGAACCTTTTTGGGTTTGTTGTCGTCATCCAAGGCGACATAGGTCAGATAGGCGCTGACCGCACGGCGCACCTCGCCGGTTTTGGGGTCTTCGGCTTCCACCCGAGCCCCCAATTCCAAAGAAGTGCCGCCCACCAGATTGACGCTTGCCTTTATGACCAGAATGTTGCCCACAAAAACCGGGGCCAGAAAATCCAGGCGATCAACCGAGGCGGTGACGACTCTGCCGCCCGAATGCCTGGTAGCTACGGTTCCGGCCGCCTCGTCAATGCGTTTCATCACCACTCCGCCATGCACATTGCCATGGGGGTTGGCGTCCTGGGGCAGCATCAGGGCGGCCATATTAATATTGGTTTCGCTTACGCGTTTTCCTTCCATTGCACCATCCAGCCGGTAAATCAGTTCGGGAGCAGCATAGCACGCAGTGCGGCCATTTTCGGTTGGGGCCTTGCCTGGGCGCATAAACCCATATCAATGATAGTGTACAATGAATTATAGGCAACTAATTGCTCTAATTCATATGAGAGGTGACACCATGGCTAATTTAAACGTCTTTGTAATATTGAGCTTGATGGCGGTTGGCCTGGGGGTGTTCACCTATATAAAAGATCCGGCCCTGACCTGGAGCGGCTTGCGCGAGGGTGGAGATACCCTGGTGGGCATTTTGCCGGTCTTGATTCCGGCCTTTTTGGTGGGGGGGCTGCTGCCCAAAGTATTGCCCCAAGAGCTTATGGGGCGTTGGCTGGGGGATGAATCGGGCCTGCGCGGAATCGTTGTGGCCACTTTTGTGGGCGCCGCAACCCCCGGCGGCCCGTTTGTGGCCTTTCCCGTGGTGGCGGGGCTGTTAAAGTCTGGGGCGGGGGTGGCCCCCATGGCGGCGTTCATCACCGCCTGGGGATCTTTGGCCTTCAACCGGGTTTTTGTGTTCGATATCCCCATGCTGGGATGGAAGTTCACCCTGGCGCGGCTGGCGGCGACCCTGGTGTTCCCCATGATGATCGGTTTCATAACCAAACTGATATATGAAAGGATGTAGGCACAGGTCCGGATTGTGGTTGTAAAACCTTTTATTTCCGGCTGTTTAATTTAGCCAATAAGCTTTTGGCTTCGCTGAATCCGGGTTTTATGTGCAAGGCCTTTTCCAGATATGACGCCGAAGACTTATATTTCCCCATCTCGGCAAAGGCCACCGCTATGTTGTAGTACAGGTTTTCGTCTTTTGGGGACACCAATATGGCCCGTTCATACTGCTTGATGGCGTCGGGGTGCTTTTTTTGGCGGCGGTAGGCAATGCCCAGGCGGTTGTATACATGCACCATGCTGGGGTCCTTATCCACGGCGCTTAGAAAGGCATCGGCCGCCTCCTGGTTGAGGTTGGCCGCCAAGAAAATTTCGCCCACCTCCGTGCTCAGCTTGGGATTGTTTCCAGAAAATGCCAAGGCTTTGTCCAGGGCTGCTTTGGCTTGTTCCGGCTTGCCGAGGCCAAGCAGAGATTTTCCCAGAGCCATCTGCCGTTCAATGTTGCGGGGGGAAATCTTGGCCGCCGCTTCCATGTGTATGCTGGCCGAGGCATGATCCCCCCGTTTAAGGTAAAACTCCGCAATCTTGTCATGGGCCTTCACAAACCGCTTGGAAATGGACACAGCCTGCTTGTAGTGCATCAGGGCGTCATCATCCCGGCCGGCTTTTTCCAGGGCTTCGGCCAGGGCAAGCTGGGCCCGGGGGCTGTCCGGCGCAATATCAACCGCCTGCTTGAAATAGTCGAGGGCCGAATCATAATTTCCCGAGTCGAGATTTTTGCGGCCTTCCTGCAGAGCCAGGTCGATCGGTTTGGGGTTATGGCGGCGATCCAGAATGTTGCGGACCTTGCCCATCAGGGTGTCTGCCTGAAACGGTTTGGTCAGATAATCGTCCACCCCTTCTTCGATCGACTGGGCCACCAGGTCTTCCATTACCTCCGCGGTGACCATTAAAAACGGAATATTGCGGTAATCCGGATGGTTGCGAACACGTTTTAGAAAGTCGAGCCCGGACCAGTTGGGCATATTGAAATCGCAGATTATGAAGTCGATATTGTTGTTTTGCAGTTTATGCCAGGCCCTTTCACCGTCTGACGCGTCCACAAAATTTTGATAGTCAAACGCCCGCAGGAAGTTGACGATCATGCGGCGGACATTGAACTGGTCGTCCACAATCAGAAAACTCATGCTTTTGTCTATTGGGGCCGCCACTCAAATGCCTTCCGCCATCTTGGGATTGTTCCGGTGCTTTGGTCCCGGGTGCGTCAAAAAGCCAGGCTGCCGGGAGCAAAGCCCTGCCTTGGGGCCATGTTATGCGGTTTATTGGGGGCGCTCCGCCAAGGCATGCGGTGCGCACCGGCATGCTTCCGGTGCATCAATAAACCGGTCTTGTGCGTCATGGTCCAGCTTTGCCGATGGGGCTAATTATGCCCATGCACCCTGAAAATGCAAGCGGAACACATGGCAATCCTTAACGGTCCGGTTCCTGAGAGCAAGGCCGCTGCCTGCTCTTGGGAATGGATTTTTCGGACCCTGTAAAGGATCAGCGTTTTTTCCAGGCGCCCGAATCTTCCTGCACCAGCCATCCGGCTCCGGCCTTGCTGCGCCATTTGGCGGCAAAAATCTTCTCCACCTTGTTCACCTGATTTCCTGATATTTTCAGGGCCTTGGCAACTTCCTGGTAGAGACGCTGTCTGGCGTTGTTGTCCGCTTTTACCAGACTCCTGAGCTTTCTGACCTTTTTGAGGTCCAGGCCAGTTTCACTCTTGACCTCCAGATAGCCCCGGTTGTTAATGCCCACGTGGCGGCTTTTATAAAACTCCAGCAGCTTTTGATGATTGTCCGCGATCTGACTCTTCAGTCCCCGGATGGACGCATTGCTCACCTTGGTGGCGTCCGCGGCATGAGCGGCCCGGGGACCCAAAAATGCCAAAAAGCGCTCCAGGCTGGAGGTCGGTCCGCTGCTGGGCTTTTTGGTTTGGTCTTTATATACTTCATCCACGATCTCGTCCGCGGCGCGTTCCACCTTGGCGGCGGGGAAGTATATATTCACAGTGACGCATGATACGAAGGTAAGTAAAAAAATTAGTAAAACGGGTAAATTAATTTTCTTCAGCTTCATTTTGTTTCTCCTTGTCCCCTGTCTTAGGCCTATTTATGCGTTTTAAGCGTTCCATCATGTCTGAAAAGGTAATCCGGTTTTCCCTGTTACGGTTGATCACGTTGATGCCGCCCCAAAAGGGTCTCTTTACAAGATATTCCACCCCGTCCGCCACAATGAGCCCTTTGACCATGAATAGATCGTTTTTCAAGATGCAGCTAAAGCCGATGGTCTCGTACGGGAACTGATTGAATATGGAGGCGAACAAACCCAACCCCAGGCTGGGCAGGCCGCTGCCGGTGCCTAGCACCGCTATGGTGTTGACCGCTTTCAAGCTGACCATCTGCTCAAAGGCGCTGCCCGGGTCTGATTTCAGCCACATCTTGAAGGACTGGGGCTGGCCATATGCCAACACCAACTCTTTGACATAACCGGATATTCTGCCGGTCACCTGTCCCAGATCAAGGGCCCGGCTTAAGGCTTCCATATCCAGGCCGTCAAAGGTTAAATCCGCCAAAAGGGTGCGGTTGGGGCTCAGAGGCTGCCGCACCCCAAGGTTTGTCAGATTGAGTTTGCCGCCCATAAAGCTTCCGCTGATCCCGCCTTTGGCCTTGACGCCCTGCATGGTCAAGCTGACCGGGGCCAGGCCTCCCTTCAGTTTACCCTCTAGGAGCAGCCCGCCTTGCTTCAATTGGGACAGGTCGATCTCTTCCAGGTCCGCCGCCAAACTTCCCTTGAAGGAGGAAGAAAGGGGGTTGTCCAGCTGAATGTCTGAAATATGCAACCCGCCTCCCAAAAGGGGAATGTGCAAGGCACCGTTCAAGTAAAGCCGGTTTGGAGTCAAGGCCAGGGGCATTTGCAGGCCGCCCAGCTTAAAGCCTCCCAGGTTCAGGCCGCCCAGTTTGAGCATCCCCCATTCTTTTACCTGATTCTTCGCCACGGCCTTGGTTTTAACCGAACCAAGCTGGTAAGCCAGGGGAAGCTTAAGGTCCAGGCCCCGGACCAAAGGGCTGGCCTGCTTTTCAATCAAGGAGGCGTTTTGAAGATTCAGCCGGCCCTCTATGAAGAGTTTATCAAGCGGCCCTTTGAAACTCCCTTTGAAACTTGTTTTTCCCTTGACCTCCAGATCAGTCAGCGCGGGATTGGTCTCGGCAAAGGGCTCCTTGACAAAGGTGGAGAAAAGCGGGCTGATATCCGGGCTGTTGAACTCCAGCTCACCTTGGCCGTTCCAGCCTGATTTGGACCGGTTCATCTCGCCCTTGAGCTGAATATTGGCCCATGCGGCCAGTTGAAGCTGCGCCGCCAGTTCTTTGAACCCACCGCCGCCCGCCATCCGGCCCTTCAACTCCGCCTTGAGCGGCATTTTATCAAAAGAGACAAACACCGTATCCCAAAGGGCCTCGCCGGATTTCAAGGACAGTTCGGCGGTTATCCGGGGTGAGGGTCCCGGGTTGAACAGCACTTCAAAATGAGGGTTCAGATTCCTGGCCATCACGGCCCCGTCAGGCGATTCGCAGCCCAAGCCCTTGGAGCTTATCCTGATTCGCATGGCGGGCTTGCGCATGAGATCGTAGAACTTGAGCTGCAAATCCAGGGTTCCGGCCGGCTGCCAGTCTGCAATACTGTTTCCCAGCCAGGGCTGGGCCAGAGAGGCAGCCTTGGCTGCTTCCAGCCCCTTGCCTTCGAACCAGCCGTTCAGATTATCCCCATCCAGTTCCCAACCCCCTGAAAAACTGCCCAGTTTTGCGGTTTTCATCTCCAGCAGTTCAAGGCTTAGCCTGGAATCCGGATGCCAGGAAACCCGGCCGTTTATATCTATGGCTCCCACGGCCAGGTCTTTATCCATGATTTTCAGGGCGTTTGGGGGCAAAACCAGTTTAAAGCGCTGAGGCTGGAGGCGGGCGGGGTCCAGGACCAGGGGCAGGTTAAGCTCAAAGTCCCGGGCGCTGAGCTGGTTTTGTTCTATGCTGCCCCGCACGGCGAGGTCACCTTGCAGGCTGGGAGCGCCATTGCTGCCCAGGGTGATTTTCAAAGGCCCGCTGATATTTGCCTTGACACCTTTTGCGGGCCAGGCCATTTGTGCATCTTGCAGCCGGATTGCAGCCGTGATGCGGAAGGACTCACCGGCCTGGCTGACCCCCACATCAAAGGGCAGGGCGCCTTTGATTGTCAAATCTTCAAGCGCTTTGGGAATTAGATAGCTGACGTCTTGCTTTAACTTATTTATATCAAAAATATTCCCTTGAAGTTTAACCCGCCAGCCCGAACTTGAACCAAAAGACAGCTTTCCCGTTGCCTGGGCAAATCCGGGAAGCTCCAGTTGATTGATATCAATATTCAGCGCCTCATCCTTCAGGTCTCCCCGTGCGCTAGCTTTCAGGTTCAAGGCTGTGGTCAGGGCCGGGGCCTGGGGATCAAGATGCAGTTTCAGCTCGGAAAGCCCGGCGCTCAGGCTGGGAAGCTCGAAGCCCTGGGGGGTGAGCCGGAATTTCATCATCAGGTCCAAGGGCCCCCTTATGCGCGGACCCTTTACAGACGCCTGCTTCAGCTCCAGCAGGCCGGAAAGAGCCGGTCCCGGCTCCATAATGCCTTTGATCAGCACCGATCCGGACAGGCCCGCCGCTGGCAGCTGGGCGCCAAAGTCAGCCAGGGCGTTGAGGGCCAGACCTGTTTGCCCCGAGGGCTTGAGGGTCAGGCTTGGACTGGACAGCTTAAGGTTGAAACCGGGTTGGCTCCAGTCCACCCGCCAATCCAGCACCTCCAGCTCTTGGGTGAGGAATATCCAGCCCAAGGGGGCCGGGTCCGGGGCCTGGGATGAGGTGTCCCCACCGGGAGAGGCCCGCGCCGTCAGTCCCTTGATGCGCACCAGCTTGAATAGGGGGGAGTCGTCGCCAGGCCATTCCAGCACCGGCTCCAGGCGGAGCTCGTCGATTTTGATGCTTTGTTTGCTGCCCTGGACGGCCAGCTCCACCCCTTTCAGCTCCAGCCGGAACGGTTCGGTTTCAAATTCCAAATCCTCAATCTTCAGCTTGACCCCAAAATCATGGGCCAGCTCCTGCAGGCCCGGTTTGGCCAAGTCCGGACGCAGAACCGCCAATGATATCAGGGCCGCCACTATCACGATAATCAGGCAGCCCAGGATTATCAGCAGTCTGAAAGTCCATTTGAAAACACCCGCCACTTACGGCCTCCTTAATAATAAGATAAAGCATTTGGCCTTTAGTGTGGCAAAAGACATGGGTTTCCTTGGACTGAAGACGTAATGAGGCGGGGTGTTATTGCAGAAGCAGGATATGTCAAAACTTCATTCCGGTTCATTCACGGCAGCACCGAGAAGCTGACTTCCCGCACCAGGTCCCGGCCATCCAGGCGGGCCACAAGCTGCAAGTGGTGCTGGCCAGGTTGCAGGGGAGCCCGTACGCTGAGGGCATTGGGCCCCTGGGCCAGGCTGCGGCCATTGAGACGCCAGGCCACGGACTGCACCCCATGGGGGGCCTTGGCTTTGCAGTGCAGCACCTGCAGGCTGGGGGGCAGATCAGGGTCCAGGGCATAGACCGCATCCTGCACCGGGCTTAGCAGTTCCAGCTCGGCCTGAACCGTATTGCTCGGGGCCTCGGGCGGTTTTGCGCCGGAATCTGCGGGGGCGAAGTATTCCCAGTATGATCCTTGATCCTCCTTGACCAGACGGCGGATCACTCCGGCGGGCCAGGGCGGCAGGGCGGGGGAGATGTTTTGATGCAGCAGCAGCATGGCCTCACGCCACAAAGGACCCGCGCCCGTGGTGCCGGAGATGCCGTCCATGGGCTGGCCCTGGTAGTTTCCCGCCCAGACCCCTACCGTGTACTTTTCGGTGTAGCCCACACACCAGTTGTCCCGGTGCTTTTGACTGGTGCCCGTCTTGACCGCGGCCGGGAAAGGCAGGTCCA
This sequence comes from Desulfarculaceae bacterium, assembly GCA_963675675.1. GTDB lineage: Bacteria > Desulfobacterota > Desulfarculia > Desulfarculales > Desulfarculaceae > Dethiosulfatarculus. The sequence goes on along the minus strand of OY776512.1, from coordinate 1,442,097 downwards.
GCACGCTGTCCTGGCCAAAGGCGGGGGTGCGGGCCAAATCATCGGCCAGCACATCGCCGATCAGGCGGCAGGATATCCGGTCCATCACCTGCACGGGCTTGAGGGCCTGGCTGTGCAAAAACCGGGCCGGGGCCCAGGAGCCCCCCCGGGCCAGGGCGGCATAGGCGCTGGTCAGTTCCAGAAGATTCACCTCGCCGTTGCCCAGGGCCAAACCGATGCCATAGTGTTCCGGGCTCAAAGGCAGCTTCAGGCCCAGGGCCCGCAGGCGCTCCAGCACGGCCGCCGGGCTCAGTTCCGCCACCAGGCGCAGGGCGGGCAGGTTCAAAGAGCAGGCCAGGGCTTGGCGGATGCGCACCTTGCCCCGGTGCTTTTTGTCATAATCCATGGGGCGGAACACCCCGCTGGCCACCGGCAGGTTAAAGGGCTCGTCCTCTATCATGTCGGCCAGGGTGCGGCCCTTTTCCAAAGCCAGGCCATAGATAAAGGGTTTCAGGGCGCTGCCCGGCTGGCGGCGGGCCAAGACCCCGTCCACCTGCCCCCCGTCCGGGTCGCCGTAGTCCGGCGTGCCCACCCAGGCCATGACCGCAAGGTCGCTGTTGCGCAATACCAGCACCGAGGCCTTGCGCAGTCCCTTGGCTGCACCGCGCTGGCAGGTGCGGTAAGCCATTGCGGTGAGTTTTTTTTGCAGCCCGGGGTCCAGATAGGTGCGCATGGAGCCTTTGTGAGCGTTTTGCATAACCTTGCCCACGGAGCGCACAAAGTGCGGTGCAACCGGAATCAGCCTGTCTGCGGCAAACTGGAGCGGGGCGGCCAGGCTGCGTTGCAAGGTGTCCTGGTTCAGGCCGCCGGACTTGGCCATGGCCAGCAGTATGCGGTTGCGGCGGGCTTTCAGCCGCATGCGGTGACTGGGAAGCATGAGCCTGGCCGGGTCTTGGGGCAGGGCCATAAGCAAAGCGGCCTGGGCCGGAGACAGGGCGGAGGGGTGCTTGCCGAACCAGATGCGGCTGGCCGCGCCCAGGCCCACAACCGGACCGCCAAAGGGCGCCCGGTTGAGATACTGGCACAGGATCTGTTCCTTATTCAGCTTGGCTTCCAATGATATTGCATGCGCGGTTTCGCGCAGCTTTTGCATAAGACTGCGGGGGCCGGGGTCAAGCTGCCTGGCAAGCTGCATGGTGATGGTGCTGCCGCCCGAGACCACCCGTCCCGCCTTCAGGTTCTGCCAGACCGCCCGCATCAGGGCCAGGGGGTCCAGGCCGGGATGGCTGAAAAAACGCTTGTCCTCCGCCGCAAGGGCCGCGGCCTTGACCAAAGGGGGGATGTCAGAGGCCGGAAGCCAGGGGCCCCGGCGCAGCCCCATGCTGTTCAGCCGGGCCAGCCCGCTGCCGTCGCCCGCCAGGATAAGGGGCTCTGTCTCCCCCTGGTACCCCACGGCAGGAGCCGGACCGCCCCAGATGGCCATGGAGACAGCAGCCGCAAACACCAGGCCGCAGACGGCAATTATGACCCGGCCAAACCTCACTTCACCTCCAGGGTCTGGGCGGCGGTGGAGCCGAACACCTCCGGCGCATACATTTCCTCCACCCGGGCGGGCGGGGTCACAAATCTGCCCGGAGCCACGGCCCGCATGCGGAAACTGAAGCTGTACACCCCGGGTCTCAGCATGCGGGCATAGAGCATGAGTCCGGTTTTCCTGAGCTCGCGCCACTGCCAGGCCCGGTTTTGCATGGTCCCGCCTCCCACCGGTCTGCCCGTGGCCGCGCCCACCGGCTCCAAACCGGCCGGGTAGGGTGCAAATACGGCCACATGGTGCCTGGTGTCGGGATTGGATATGGTCAGGCGGCACATAAGCTCATCACCCAATTCCCACACCTTGGTCTCGCCTTTGTCGGTCTGGAAAGAGCGGGATATGCCGATGCCCGCATTCTGGGGCTTTTGGACCGGCTGGGCGGGGGCAAAGGCCAAACGGGAGCTCCAATACAACGAACCCTGGCCCAGGGCCTTTATGCTCAGCTTTTGGGAGCCCTTAGGCATTATCTGATCGGGGCCGACATGCAGATTCAGTGCCCGGTCCCGGTTGGAATTGAAACCGTGCTCTGCAAGCAGGCGTCCGGCCAGCTTCAGGCTGAATTCCAGCCCCTTGGCTTCGGGCTGGCGGCTGAGGTAGTTTTGCAGCCCCCACAGCCCGAACACCGCCTCCTGGGTCGAGATGGCCCGTTTGCCCGAAAGCTTATCCGCCACCCAATGGGCCAGCTTGTGCAATCCGTGGTATTGGGGCTTTATGGAGCTTAAGGCCCAGAGTGCGGCGGCGTTGCCCCGCAGGGTGGAGCCCATCACGGTTTTCAGCCCGCCGGGATTGATGGCCGCAAAGTGCAGGCTCTCGGCGCTTATGGACGCGGTGCCTTCCAGCTGTTTTTGCAGCCGGTCAATAACCTTGGGTGCATTGAGCGGGGCCGCTGCCTGCATCAAGGCGGCCAGGCCAAAGGGGGTGAGCCCATTGGTTCTGCGCAAAGCGGACTCCAGGCCCTGCCCGGCGGGGGTCTTTTCCAGGCTCAGCACCCAAAGGGTCAGGGTCTCGCTCAGCCTTCCAAATAGGTTGTTGTTGCTGGGCCGTTTGCCCTTGAGGGTCTGCTTCAGATACTTAATGGCTTTTTGTTTCACCTGCTTTGGCAGCTCGAACCCGGCTGATTCCATCTGATGGCTGGCCAGCAGCACGTAGGCGGTAAGAAACAGATCGGCCCTGGAGATCCCCGGCCAATAGGTGAAACCTCCGGAGTAGGATTGGAAATCCTGCACCTGTTCGGCAAGCTTGGCCAGGTCCTTGGCCGCATCCTTGGGCGGGGCAAGACCCAGCTTTTTACCGTGGGTCAAAAGAAACGCCTTGGCCGCGCCTTTGCTGATGCGCTGCTCCAGGCATTCCCAGGGATATTCCAAAAGCACCGCGCTGGGCCGGCTTAGCTGGGCGCTCAATGAAGGCGCCAAGGTCAGTTTCATCCCGCCGCGCCTTGGGTCAGCGCCGGGCGGCGGCTGCACCGTAAGCTCGCGCACCGCCTCGCCCTCTTTGGGCTGCAGCACCCCGGAAGCGGCCACGGTCTCTATCTGGCTGGCCGGAATCACCTTGAGCCTGTAGCGGGCCGCGTCGCTGAAATCATTCATGATGGCCGTGAAGGTCATGGAGGCCGGGCCGGTCTTGTCGGCTTTCACTTTAAAGCCCACACCCAGGCTCTGGCCCGGGCTCAGTTTCACTTTCTTGCTGCCGGGCTCGGCCAGGCTGAGGCCCTTGGCTTCCGTGCTCAGCTCCACTTCGCCGGGCTTATCGCTAAGGTTTTGCAGCATCACCCGGGCCTCGAATTCGTCGCCCTTGGTGGCGAAACGGGGCAGGGCGGAGAGTATCTGCAATGGTTGGCGGGCCTTGATCCGGGTCCAGCCCAGGGCGAAATGATTGGCCCCATCCGCGGCCACCGCCACCACCCGGTAGGCGGTGAGGGTGCCGGGCAGCTTGAAGCGGGCCGCAAGCCTGCCCTCGGCGTCGCTTTCGCCTTGGGCCAGCCAGTACACCGCCGGATGGAATTCCTGGCGCACCCCCGGCCCCATGCCGCCGCCGCCGCCCTGGTCCATGCCCTTGTCCTGGGCCAGAACCCGGCCGATGATAAAGGCCCGCATGTCCGCGCTGACCACCCGCAAGGGGGTCATGCGGTTGAACCTGGGGCGTGGGTCATAGCTGTTGGCCCCGCCTGCGGCGGTGAGAACCCTTTCATCCACCGCCAATAAGGTAAGCTGGCACTGCACAGGCGAGCCGCCCTGGTTCACCCGCACCTCCACCCCGGCTTCCTGGCCGGGGCGCATGACTTCATTTTCAGCCTTGACCGCGACCTCCAGGCCGGGGATCTGGCTTTTTACCTTGATGGTGGCGTAACCGATGCGGACTTGGGGCTTGCCCAGATCCGGCCCGCCGGGCTTGGGATCGCCCTTGCGGCCCCGCACCAGCAGCACGCCGATATAAACCCCCGGCGCGTCCGCTTCCTGCATGGGAACTTCGATGACCGGGGCCGGTCCGCTGACCAGCTGGGAAAATACCCGGCGCACTCCCTCGCGCTCCACCGTGACCAGGGCTCTAGCCTGGGCAAAGGGGTTTTTGAGCATCAAACGGGCGCTTTGCCCGGGCAGAAGATTGGTTTTTTCGGGCACTATGTCCATGCGGTGGTCATCATATCTTTCCCAGCCCGCGACGCCCTTGCCGCTGGCCCAGAGATACAGCCCGCTTTGGGTGGCCCGGCCCGCCGTATCCTTGGCGTCAGCCACCAGAATATAGCTGCCGGACTGGGGCGGAGTGAAGTCCACCTTGGCTTTCGGTTCGGCCATGTCCAGGGTGGTTTGCCATACCAGCTTGCGCACCGGTTTGGTCAGATGGCGGAAATAGCCTCCGGGGCCTTTTTCGCGCACGGTCTCCCAATACTGGCGGTAGGCCTTCAGCTCCACCTTACCCGGGGCCGTCAGCTTTCCGTCATGGCTGGATGCGGCCAGTTCTATGGAGGCCGGTTTCTCGGCCTGGGTCAGCAAGGGACCCTTGAGACCCAGATATATGCCGGACGGGTGCACCAGTACGGACGCCTTGCCCGGCTGGGCCCGGTTGGAAGGATCGCTTACCTTGCCCGCCAGGTTCAGGCGCACCGGATGGCCCGGGAGCGGCCCGGCCTTGGGCAGCTTGAAAACAATCATGCCCGACTTATCCAGGGTTCCGTTTTGCTCTCCCAGGAACTTGTGCTGCTCCGGTTCCTTGCCGGGCAGCGGGATGGCCCCGACCGCATAATCATTGAGCGGAGCGGGCCTGAAGTATCCGGGGGACTGGCTCACTTTCAGGTTTGCCTTGCCTTGGGCCACCGGGCGTCCGAACAGATAATCGGCCTGTATCTTCAGCTCTCCGGCGGAACCGCTGCCCAGCGCGTATTTGGGGGCCTTCAGGCTCACCTTGAAATCGGGCGGTCTGAAAGAGGCCACCCTGAAACCGCGGGTGTATATGGTGTCGCCCGGCATATCCAGGGCAATCTCATAAGAACCCAGCCTGGCCCCCGGGGCCAGCTGGAATGATCCGGCTAGACTACCGTAGCGGTTGGCGGTTCCCTGGAATTTATGCACCTTTTTGCCGTTGGAGTCCCGCACCCAGCCTTTAAGTTTCATGCCGGCCGGCACCGCCTGGGCTCCGGAGCCCGGCTTGCGCACATAGACCAGAAAACGCACGGTCTGGCCCGGCTGATAAAGGGGAAGCTGTACCAGGGCGTGGGCTTGCAAACCGGACATGCGGCCCGGGCGCTCCCAGTTGAGATCATAAGGCAGGCTGTAACTCAGCTGATCCCCCCAGGTGCTGGGCAGGATGGCAAAGTCACCGTCCTTTTGGGCCAGCAGGTAGGCCACCGGATTGTGCCAGGACTGGTTGGGGTCCTGGGCGGGATTAAGCTGGTCCAAAGCGGGCAGTTCGGCCAGGCCCTCTTCATTGCTCACCCCCTGCCACATCACCCGGTTGGTGCGGTCCCTGAGTTCCAATTTGACGCCCGCCACCGGCTCGCCGGTCTTTAATGAACTCACCCAGGTGAGGCCGCCGGTATTGCCGATTTTGAGGCTCAACCCAAGATCGGTGACCTGCACAAACGCCCTGCGGATTGTGGTTTTGACCTCTCCGCTGGCGCTGGGCCATTTGCTGCGCAGATCGACCAGAAGCAGGTCCCCCTGCACCTTGGCCCCATACAGCTTGTTCAGGTCCAGAGGCCAGGAAACCAGCTTGTTTGGCTTCAGCTTGGGCTTTATCTGATGCACCCGCACCGTGTCTTTTTCGGCCTTTGGCGGATCGGGTTTGACATTCCAGGGCCGTTCTTCGTCAGCCACCAGGGCCGATACGGCTTTATCAGGCGTAAAGCGCTCCATGGCAAGCTGCATGGAATCGATATTGCGTATGCGCAGCGGCAAGAGAGGTCGGGGGCAGGTTTCCAAGACCCCTTTGCCCTGGGGCAGGTTCAGGCGGGGCCACAGGTCGCCGGTGATGACGTCAAAGCTCTGCGCCGCATCCAATGCGGTGCCGTACTGGTCCTTCAGTCCTGGCTTAAAGGTGAAACGGTAGGTGCTGCGTGGCTTGAAATCCAGGTAGAGGTTCACCCAGCGGGAATCGTAGTCCGCCAGCCCGCTGCCGGGTTTGGGCAGGGCGGGGCTGATATCCAGATGTTTCCACAGCTCTTTGGCTGAAACCGGATTGTTGAACTGAAGATGCAGGCCGGACAGGGGATCATGTTTTTTGTCCGGACCCTGGTTTATGTCCCATTTCAACAGCCTAAGGGGGCCATAGCTTTGGTATTCCACCACAATGGGCGTTGTGAGAGCCAAATCGCCCTGGGCCGGTTTGATGCCCGGATCAAGCACCAGGGTAACCCTGGTCTGGGGTGGAAAGCGTTCCGGGCAGGACACCAGATAGCGGCTGGCAAGGCTCATGCGCTCCCGCTGCCATGCGGGGATTTCGGCCTTTTCCACCAAGGCGGGCAGACGTTTGCCGCCCACATCGAACCAGATGTGTTTTTTTAGGCTGTCCAAAGTGACAGCTTGGTTGATTATAAGGTCCAGCCTGGGCCTGGGAGCCAGGGGCTGCTTGGTGGCGGGGGAAATGCGCACCAGCTTGATGCCCGGGGTGGAGACTCTGGACACATGGTCCTTGCCCAGCTTGGAGCCGTCCAGGGCCGTGGCATTGGCGGAAACCCTGATTTCGACACTGCGGGCTCCGACCAAGGGGGTTGGGGGGATGAAGGCCAGGGTGCGGGGGTCCAGCCAGCGGAAGCTTCCCTTGGGCTGCGGGTCAAGCTTCAAGGGCGAGTCTTCAGCCGCGATGCCGGAGGTTCCCAAAGGAACCATATCCCGGTCGAATACCGCCACGATTTGGGTTATGCGCTGCACCTGGCCTTTGGGCATCAGGCTGATCAGCTTAAGCTGTTTTTCGGCGGACGCCGAGGCGGGTGCAACCATGGCTGCGGCCATGATAAGCACGATTATCAAAGACCATGCAAACCTGCGATTTAAAATGCTGTATGCCTGCATAATTCACCCTGTAGTTTTTATGAGTTTGGGGCCGTTTCACCTAGTGTAAATTCAGCCCTGCCATAGGGTCAACTTGTTCAAGGCCAAGGCTTTATGTTATTTCGGCTGAAAAGGTGTTTTTTTGTTGATCAATCCTATTACTATGATGGAATATATAGATATTATCGCAACCGCTCTAACCCAATGACGTTAGGGGAAGATCTTGAAACTCTCCACCCGGGGCCGCTACGGAGTCAGGGCCATGCTTGAACTGGCTCATGATTACCCCAAAAAACCATTACCACTAAAGAAACTCGCCGGCAACCAAGGCATTTCAGCCAAATATCTGGAACAGCTGCTTATGCCCTTAAAAGCTGCCGGTCTGGTAAAAAGCGTCCGCGGAGCCAAAGGCGGCTATATTTTGGCCCATGATCCCGCTGACATAACCCTCTACCAAATAGTTCAAACCCTGGAAGGGCCGGTGGCTTTCGTGGATTGCGTGAACCAGGATTATTTCTGTGCACGCCGCTCTTCCTGTTCAGTTCAGCACACCTGGGCCGAGATGAGCAATATGGTTTGTGAATATCTCTCCGCCGTATCATTGAAAAAAATTTTGGAAAAAGAAGCCGCCCTTATGGGGCAAAAGTCGGAGCCTTAACATCCGGCCTGTATTGATGACGGCCAGGGCAGGTGTTTTATTACGGCTGTTTTACGCAGGCGCTTATCGGGCTGGCCGTCTTACGGCGCAAAACCAATACAGTGCGGGATCAAGCCTTAGATGAGAAGCATTGCGCCGGGTCACCGCCCTGGAACCGGGCCATGCAATGTCTGGCGCACGGTCAAACGGGGCCGATTTGGTCATGCCTGCCGGCTTGACTGTTTTTCAGCCTTTTTCCGTTCCACCGCGCAGCATAGCTCACCGGCCCAAGATTCCTGCAAGCACAGATTACAGGAGACGCATTGGGCTTTTTGGCTCAAGTTCCGCCGCCATTTATTGATCAAATCCGGTTCACGAACCAAGGCGCGGCTCAGGGCCACTGCGTCGACTTGGTCCAGCGCCTGCATAACCCTTGTCTTGCTCTTGAACCCGCCCACCGCGATCACGGGGCAGGACACCTCCTGTTTGATCCGGGCGGCCCGCTCCAGGAAATACCCCTCATCTTCCGGGCCCTTCACCGGCCTGATGGCGTTTTTTTCTCCCGCCGCGGGTATCCCCCCGCTCACCTCCAAGGAATCGGCTCCCGCCCGGTCATAGAGCCGGGCCAGTTTGGCGGCGTCTTCAAAGCTGATACCCCCCTCCACGGCGTCAGTGCAATTGAACTTGATGCTCAAAGGGTAGTACGGCCCCACGGCCCGGCGGATGGCTTTTATGATCATCACCCCCAGACGGGCGCGGTTTTCAAGGGTTCCGCCGAAATCATCCCGGCGCTTATTGTAATACGGGCTGGCAAACTGGCTGACCAGATAGCCGTGGCAGCCATGAACCTGCACCGCATCAAACCCCGCTGCTTTGGCCCGGGCGGCGGCAAGGGCAAACGAGTCTATGATGTCTGCAATCTCCCCTATAGAGAGTTCGCGCACCTCTGAACCATAACGGGGGTCTATATAGTTGCTGGGCCCCATGGGCTGGATTCCGCCTATCCATTCGGGTTTGGTCTGCCCTCCGGCATGGCTGATCTGCAGGCCCACCAGACCGTTCATCCTGTGCACCGCATCACTGATGCGGGTGATAGGCCCCAGCATTGCGTCTATATGAACTCCGGTCTGGCCTGGCAAGCCTTTGCCGTCGGCCCGTACGAATGCGCAACCGGTAAAGGCCAGGCCGACCCCGCCTTCGGCCAGGTCTGCGGTGATATTGACGGTTTCAAAGCTGGGAGCGCCGTCAATCCGCGCCATGCCTTCCCAGGTTGCGCTTCTCACAATGCGGTTGGGTATCTCAAGCCGGTTCATGCGCCACGGGGTGAAAATATCGGGCATAGCTTGCTTCCTGTCACCGGGCCGCCTGTTTGAAGGGCGGGAGTTATGCTTTGCCGGGCCGTGCTTTCCATAAAATGCCTATAATGGCTGGATATTTTTGAACATGCTGTTTGTTTTTTTATCTCATAACTCTTGTATGAATTGCAGTTTGGGTTTATCCTTATTAGGAAGTAGTTGCATTAAGTGCAGGGGTGGCAATGGCTGCATAGAAGAAATGTGCTAGGCAATAAACAGGGGAAAAACTGTACTGCCGATTGGTCTTGCACCATATAAGCAGGTATTATGATGCAATGGCTTTAATTTGAAAACCACGTATTGGAGGGCGGCATGGAAACGGCCCCAAAAATGCGCATGACCATGCAGCGCAAAGTGATTCTTGACGAGCTTAATAAACTTAAATCACATCCCACTGCTGGCGAATTGTGCCAGATAGTACGGGAGAAGCTTCCCCGCATCAGCCTGGGCACGGTATACCGGAACCTGGAGATCCTCTCGCGCCAGGGAATAATACAAAAACTGGACGTGGGCGGAACCGAAATGCGCTTTGACGGCACGGTGGACAACCATTACCACCTGCGTTGCCTGCACTGCGGCAAGGTTGCGGATGTGGAGTTGGAACCTTTTAATCATCTTGAAGACAAAATCGAGGGCCAGACTCAGTTCAAGGTGCTTTCCCACCGTCTGGAGTTTTTGGGTGTTTGCCCTGAATGCCAGGCGCTTACCGCGAATAAGAACTGAAAGCTTGCGGTTTATGGCAAACCTGACATAGTTAATAAGACGCGGGGTATGGGCCGGCATGGGGAACTAGGTCTGCAAAAAGAAAACATTACCAATAGTTGGAGAATCACCCATGGCCAATGTAAGCGATGTGGACAGGAAAGTTATGACTGCGCTGGCTGACAGCGATGCGCCTATGGCCAATAAACAGATTTCAACGGCCACCGGGCTGGACAGCAAGGAGATATCCGCCGCGGTAAAGGGTCTCAAAAAACTGGGCTTCGTTGACAGCCCCGCCCGCTGCAAATATGGAATAACCGCCAACGGAAAAGCGGCTCTGAGCGACTGAACCGGAAGCCCGCATGGTTTTTTATAGGCAGGCGAGTTAAAAAGTTTATTAAAAATGATTGATTGACTTGACCTGACGGAATCATGTCCCAATATTAAACAATAATCATTATTTTTTACGAACCTTTTATGACAAGGGGAGGAAAATGCCCAATCTGAAAGGAAGCCAGACCGAGAAGAATCTGCTCACCGCTTTTGCTGGTGAATCCCAGGCCCGAAACCGTTACACCTATTTTGCTTCCAAAGCCAGAAGTGATGGCTACCGCGCCATCTCAGACATCTTTGCAGAGACGGCCGACCAGGAAAAAGAACATGCCAAGCGCCTGTTCAAGTGGCTGGAAGGCGGCGAGGTGGAGATTACCGGAGCTTTCCCGGCCGGCGTGATCGGGGACACCCTTGACAATCTGAAAGCCGCTGCGGCGGGTGAGCATTACGAAACCGCTGAAATGTATCCCGGGTTCGCCAAGGTGGCCCGGGAAGAGGGATTTGAAAGCATCGCAAGCATGTTTGACAGCATTGCAGTGGCAGAGGCTTACCACGAAAAACGCTATTTGGCCCTGGCCGCCCGCATTGAGGCCGGCGAGGTATTCAAGCGTGATACGGAGATCGTATGGCGCTGCCGTAATTGCGGCTACAACCATACCGGCACAGAGGCGCCTAAGGTTTGCCCGGCATGCGCCCATCCCCAGGCCCATTTCGAGCCGCTCTGCGAGTGCTGGTAGCCGGTTTGGCCAAAGCTGTATATTCCCAAACTCCAAGGAGGAAATTAGAAATGGCGGAAAGATACCAAGTTTATAAGTGCGAAGCCTGTGGAAATATCGTTGAATCTCTGATCGGCGGCGAGGGTGAGCTTGTCTGCTGCGGCACTCCCATGGTGCTGTTGGACGAAAACACCGTAGACGCGGCCCAGGAAAAACACGTCCCGGTGATAGAGAAAACCGCCAATGGCTACAAGGTAAAGGTGGGCGCGGTTCCTCATCCCATGGAAGAAAAACATTATATCCAGTGGATTGAGTTGGTTGCGGACGGCATTTCATACACCGCCTTCTTGAAGCCGGGCGAAGCGCCCGAGGCGGAGTTCTGCTGTGATGCCGCCAGCGTGACCGCCCGTGAATACTGTAATATGCACGGACACTGGAAGGCCAGCAGCTAGTTTTGCTATAATCTTTGAATATGTGGAGCAATAGGCGGTTCCCGGACCCGGTCCGGGCCCCGCCTGCTCTTTGACCTTGGACATATGGCTTAAATTGCGAGATCAATCCGGAGAGATGTTATGACCAAGTATGTATGTGGCGTGTGCGGCTATACCTATGATCCCGAGGCCGGCGATCCCGATAACGGCGTGGCCCCCGGCACCGCTTGGGAAGATGTGCCCGAAGACTGGGTGTGCCCGGTATGCGGGGCCAGCAAAGACCAGTTTGACCCTGAATAGCTGTTAATAAAGGCCGGCCGGGTATGACACTGGCCGGCCTTTATGCAATAATAGAATATGCGGAACCGGCTACAGGCGGTTCTGGAAATATAATATGCCTAACCCCAGCGCCGGTTTTTGGTTGCCTGGGGATTTACGCATGGTTCGAATGAGTCAATATGGCTTCCCAAGTGGAGCCGCAGATTATGAAAAGGTGCATTATGCAGCCGGTTGAAGTGAAAAAGGACATCTATTGGGCGGGTGTGGTTGATTGGGACGTGCGCGATTTTCACGGCTATTCGACCAAAAAAGGCACCACCTACAACGCTTATATCATGATGGATGAGAAAAAGGTCCTGTTCGACACGGTTCGGCATGGATTCGAGATGGATCTTGTCCATCGCATACACACCCTGTGTAAACCGGAGGAGATCGACTATTTGGTGGTCAATCACCTGGAGCCCGACCACGCCGGTTCTTTGCCGGAGATGATCGAGCGCATTAAGCCGGAAAAGGTGTTCACCTCTGTCATGGGCGCCAAGGCCATGAAGGGCTATTTCCATGAAAAAGTTGATGGGTGGCCGCTGGAAGTGGTGAAGTCCGGCGATTCCATTGACACGGGCCGCATGTCGGTGAACTTCCTGGAGACCCGCATGGTGCACTGGCCCGACTCCATGTTCTCCTATATTCCCCAAGAAAAGCTTCTGATCAGTTCGGACGGATTCGGCATGCACTGGGCCACCAGCGAACGTTTTGACGATGAAGTGGCCATTGACGAATTGATGTATCACTCGGCAAAATACTATGCCAATATCCTCATGCTCTACGGACCCTTGATCAAAAAGCTGCTTGCCTCGGTCAAGGAAATGAACTTGGATATTGAATGCATTGCTCCGGATCACGGACTCATCTGGCGCAAGAATCCCGGTATGATCCTTGAGGCATACGACCGCTGGTGCCAGCAGGAAAGCCGCTATAAGGCCCTGGTGGTGTATGACAGCATGTGGCATTCCACCGAGATGATGGCCAAGGCGGTTTATGACGGTCTTTTGGATGAGGGCATGTGCGTAGAGCTGTTGAACCTCAACGTCAATCACCGCTCAGATGTTATGACCGAGCTTTTGGATGCCAAGGTTTTGGCCGTGGGTTCGGCCACACTGAATAACAGCATGCTTCCCCAGATGGCCGACATGCTCACCTACATGCGCGGCTTGAAACCCACCGGCAAGGTGGCGGCCGCCTTTGGGTCCTACGGCTGGTCCGGCGAGGCTGTCAAACATATGGCCCAGTACCTGGAAGAGATGAAAATGAACCTGGTGCATCCGGGTCTGCGCTGCCAATACCGGCCGGACCATGACATGCTAAACCAGTGCCGCGAGCTGGGCCGCACCCTGGCCCAAACGGCGCGTGAAGAAGGTGTTACGCAGGAAAAGGCCTGCGAGTCCCACCCCTAACCACAATCGCTCTGAATACGTCAAAGCCTCTCCCGGACCCGGGGAGAGGCTTTTTTCATTTGGATTATCCGCTTGAGCGGATCAGAGACTGCTGTGCGCGGCTGATAATTCACCCCGCCGGTTTTTCGGTGGACCATGCGTCAGGCCATGTATGCGCGGCCGTGATTCATACCGCAACTTCACAGCGGCGGCGTCGTCCGTTAGGGGCGGGGCTTATTGTTGCTCCGGGGTGTTTGCCCGCTTTTTTCTTTCAGGGGGTTTGGGGGGGCGCAGACTTGGGTGAGTCTTTCTGACTCTGAGCGCGGTAAAAGGGCGCAAAGCCTCCTTCCCGGATTGTAAGGAGCGTGAGGTCTTTTTGCACCCGGCGGTCTGCTCCCACGGTGAGCTTGCCGCATACCCCCTGCACATCTTTCAAGCTGCTCAGCTTCGCGCGCAAGTCCTCCCTGGTGCGGGGAGGGTTGGCGGTGGTTATCAAGGTGCGGAGCAAGCTGGCCGCGTCATAGCCGTGGGCGTCCAGCACATTGGGCTTGGTTCCCATGGCGTTATCAAATTCTTTTACAAAAGAGGCTATGTTTGGCTCTTTTGAATCAGGATCAAAGGCATCCGGGAATATGGCTCTATGTAAATATGATTCGGCCAAAGACACCAGGCTTTTGCTGTGCCAGCGGTTGGTGCCCAATAGATCAACCCCCACCACATCCCAATAGGCCAATAACGGAGCCAGCATGGCAACCCGCTTCGGGCCGTCGGGAATAAAGATGGCCTTGAAATCTATCACCGGACGCGGCGCGTTTTTCTCTCCGGTTTTATAATTGCCCGGCGGCAGCTTAGCCAGTTTCTTAATCTGAGGGCTCATGTCCGTGGTCTTGGGATCATAATATACGACCCTGACCGGTTTGGCTCCACGCTCAGCCAGTATTTTGGTCAGCAGCTCCACGAAGCCGCGTCCGTATCTGCTGTCGGGGCTTAACACCGCCACGGAGATTTCTCCGTAATTGGCCTGGTGTTCATTGATCAGGGCGTTCACCTGTTCGGTGGGGCTGAAGAAATTCTGGAATACGAAATCGCCCGACTTGGTCACCCCCTGCACAGGGCTTAAGGAGATCAAGGGTACATTCAGCTCTTGGGCCTTTTGGGCGGCCGCCAGGGAAGTGGAAGCCCCCATGGGGCCTATGATGGCAACCACGCGGTGATTGCGCACCAGGTTGGCCACTTCATTGGCCGCCACCGTGGGGTCGGATTTGGAATCCTTGACCACCAGGGTCGGCGGGTGGGCTGCGGTGGCGCCGAAGATCCCCAGGCCCAGGGATATTGCAGCCCTGACCCTGAGTCCGGTATTGGCGAATTTGCCGGAAAGCGGCAGGATGATGCCCACGGCGCGGGGGGAGACCAGGCGGGCCCGCCTCAGTTCATCTTCATATTTTTGCAAAGGTTCATGCCATCTGGATGCCAGCGGGTCTCCCAAAAGCTTGGTCAACAGCTCTTGAGCTCCGCTGATATCCCCTTCGGTATAGCGCACCTTTACCATGGCTGCGATGAGCGCCTGCTGCAGCGAGGGGTTACGCACCCGGGTCATAAGGGGAGTCATCTCCTTGCTGCTTCGCTCCAGGGCCAAGTTAAACACCTCGTCAAGGCGGGACTCAACCTCTGGCTGCGGGCTCTGTTCCAACAGCGTAATCAGGGCATTAAGGGATTCCGAATCCCGCCCCGCCAGTTTCAGCGCTTTGATCAGGGAATTACTGGCCATGACACGCTGGTCCTCGGTGGGGAAAACCGACGGATTGCTTAACACCTGGCGCAGGCGGCCCGCGGCATCGGAATAGCGTTCCAAGGAGAACTCTATCTTGGCCGCCAGGAATAAGGCCTCTCCCACCCTGAGCGAGCGGGGTATTTGCCTCAATAGACGGTCCAGCCAGTTCAGGGCCAAAAGCTTTTCTTCAAAAGCCAGGGAGACCTTGGCCAGCCCCAGATAGGATTGGGCCAGTTCTTCAGGCGTGAGCTTCAGCTTCAAAGATTCCTTGAATGCATAGCCCGCTTCCCGGTAGCGTCCCTGCTCCAGACGCTCTTCGGCCAGGGACAATACAGTGTCTATGTCCTGGGACATGGGGAGGGGAGAACCGCTGTCCGGTTCACTGACCACCGGGGGTTCCGAGGGGGATTCTTCAGGAGCCGGTATTGCGGGCGGCTCCAAGGGCGCGGGCACTACTTCCGGCTGGTCGATCCTGGGTGCAGCGGCCAGCGTGGTGGGCTTTTCAACCTCGGCGGGCGCAGGTTTTTTCTGTGCGGGCTTCTCCTGCCAGGTTTGGCCGGTTTCTGAAGGCGCCGGTGCGGTTTCCGGTTCAGGCTCAGCCGGCGGTTTCCATATCCCGGCGGCGGCTTCTGGCTTTTGGGGCTCAGGTTTGGCGGCCTCGACCCAGGGCTTCTGATCCTGGGGGGATTCAGCCGGCTTTTGGGCGCCGGGCTGGGTGGGCTGCTCCCAGGCCTCGGCCGAGGGCTTGGCCTGTGTGGGGGCCCCGGCTTGGGGCGTGGTCACGGTCCAGGTTTGTGGGGCCGCCTGGCTTTCGGTGGTTTCGCCCGGTTTGGTTTTCTGAGGTGATTCCCAGGCTTCGGCCGAGGGCTTGGCCTGTCCGGACGCCCCGGTTTGGGGCGTGGTCACGGCCCAAGGCTCTGGGGCCGCCTGGCTTTCGGTGGTTTCGCCCGGTTTGGTTTTCTGGGGCGATTCCCAGGCTTCTTCTGGTGATTTGCTTTCTCCTGGCTGGGCAGGGGCAGGTTTTGTGACCGCCCAGGGCTGCTCCCCTTCAGGGGGCTGGCTGGATTTCCCCCGCGGAGCGTCCAGCGGGGGTTCCCAAGCGTCTGGTTTGGCGGCAACCCCGGCCGGCTCTTTCCCTGCGCCCGCTTCAGGGGGCTCCCAGGAGGTTTGAGGCTCCTTGGCGGGAGCGGCGGGCTCTGCCGGCTCTACAGTCTCCGGGGGGGACCATGCATCAGGTTTCACCCCCGGGGACTCTTGAGCGGAGATTTGGGGTTCAGAAGGAATGATCCAGTTATCCGAATC
This sequence comes from Desulfarculaceae bacterium, assembly GCA_963675675.1. Taxonomy (GTDB): domain Bacteria; phylum Desulfobacterota; class Desulfarculia; order Desulfarculales; family Desulfarculaceae; genus Dethiosulfatarculus. Next base: position 1,426,085 of record OY776512.1, on the reverse strand, counting down.
CTTTTGGGGTTCGGGCTTGGATGCACTATCAGTGGATTCAGGAAGCTCCCATTTTTCGGGAGCCCCTGGCGGTTTTTGCACTGAAGCGGGCCCGGTGGAGCTGGGTTGCTCTGCACAACCCCCAAGGGCCATGAGCAGGCACAACACCAATATCCAAGCGTATTTTTGTATGCCTGCTCTATTCACTTTACTTTTTAACCTCCTCAAAGTCTGCATCGACCACATCTTCTTCAGGGGTGGCCGGACCGCCGGGACCTTGTTTGGGCGCATCCTCGGGCTGCGCGCCTCCATCGTCCTGGGTCTTTTCGGACGCGGCGGAATACATGGCTTCCGCCAGCTTGTGGCTGGCCTGGGTAAGATCGTTCACCGCCGAATCGATGGCTTCTTTGTCATCACCTTCGAGCGCATCCCGCACCGCCTTGACCTTGGCCTCGATGTCGGTCTTGGTCTGCTCGTCGATCTTGTCACCCATTTCGGTGAGGTTCTTTTCTGTGGTGTATGCCAGGCTGTCCGCCTGGTTCTTGGTCTCCACCAGCTCACGCTTTTTGCGGTCCTCTTCGGCGTTCATCTCTGCGTCCTGCACCAGTCGCTCGATTTCTTCATCGCTGAGCCCCGAAGAGGCCGTGATCTCGATGGACTGCTCTTTGCCCGTGCCGAGGTCCTTGGCGTTTACATGCACGATGCCGTTGGCATCAATATCAAAGGTCACCTCAACCTGGGGGATTCCCCGGGGTGCGGGCGGTATGCCCACCAGTTCGAACCGGCCCAGGGTTTTGTTGTCCCCGGCCATGCCTCGTTCACCCTGCAGCACATGAATGCTCACCGCGGGCTGGTTGTCCGCCGCAGTGCTGAACACCTGGCTTTTACGGGTGGGGATGGTGGTGTTCTTTTCGATCAGCTTGGTCATGACCCCGCCCAGGGTCTCTATGCCCAGGGAAAGCGGAGTCACATCCAAAAGCAGCACGTCCTTTACATCGCCGCCCAGAACGCCGCCCTGGATTGCGGCGCCGACAGCCACCACTTCGTCCGGATTGACCCCCCGGTGGGGCGTCTTGCCGAAGATCTGCTTGACCTTCTCTTGCACTTTGGGCATGCGGGTCATGCCCCCCACCAGCACCACTTCGTTGATCTCGCCGTTGGAAAGGCCCGCATCGCGCATGGCGGTGCGGCAGGGGCCTTCCAGTCGCTGGATCAGGTCATCCACCAAGGCCTCCAGCTTGGCCCGGCTGAGCTTGATATTCAGGTGCTTGGGCCCCGATTGGTCGGCGGTGATGAAGGGCAAGTTGATATCGGTCTCCATGGAGGTGCTCAATTCCATTTTGGCCTTTTCCGCCGCTTCCTTGAGGCGTTGCAAAGCCATATTGTCGCTGCGCAGATCAATACCCTGTTCCTTCTTGAACTCATCCGCCAGGAAATCGATGATGCGCAAATCGAAGTCCTCACCGCCCAGATGGGTGTCCCCATTGGTGGATTTAACCTCAAACACGCCGTCTCCGATTTCCAGCACCGAAATATCAAAGGTTCCGCCGCCCAGGTCGAATACCGCTATTTTCTCGTCCTTTTTCTTGTCCAGTCCGTAGGCCAGGGCGGCCGCAGTGGGCTCGTTGATGATGCGCGAAACGTTCAGGCCCGCTATTTTGCCAGCATCCTTGGTGGCCTGGCGCTGGGCGTCATTGAAGTAGGCCGGTACGGTGATCACCGCGTCCGTGACGCTTTCGCCCAGATAGTCTTCCGCGGTCTGCTTCATCTTGGCCAGAATCCGGCTGCTTACTTCAGAGGGGCTCATTTGCTGGTCGTGCAGCTGAATAAAGGCGTCGCTGCCGTTTCCGCTCACAATTTTATAGGGCAGAATCTCCAGATCCCGCTGCACTTCAGGGGACTGGAACTTGCGCCCGATCAGCCGTTTCACGGCATACACCGTGTTAGTCGGGTTGGTGATGGCCTGGCGCTTGGCCACCTGGCCCACCAAACGCTCGCCGCTGTCTGTGATGGCAACTACGCTGGGCGTGGTGCGGGCGCCCTCCTGATTGGTGATTACGTTGGCTTCTCCCCCCTCCATTACCGCAACACAGGAATTAGTGGTGCCCAGGTCAATGCCGATTATCTTGCCCATTTCCTATTCGCCTCCAAAACTATTTTGCTTAATGCCGTTTATCCGATGCAACGTTTTGAGCATGCCTCTGTCAGGTGTCGCTCCGGTTTTCATTTATTTGATCTCAACATGAATTTTGTTTCCCCGGTTTTTGCCGCCGCCGGCCGCGCCGCCGGAATCATATCCCCCGGCGGGCTTTTTACTGACCACCACCTGAGCCGGGCGTATCAGGCGGCCGTGATGCAGATATCCTTTTTGATATACGCTTAAAACCGTGTTTTCTTCCGCCTCCGCGTCTTCCTGCTGCATCATGGCCGCGTGCACTTCGGGATCAAAAGGCTGGCCCAAGGCTTCTATGGGCTCAACCCCGTTTTTCTCCATAACCTTGTTGAAATCCCGCTGGATCAGGCCAAGCCCCTGCAACAGGGCTGCGTCAGGGCAGTCTTCTTCTGATCCGGCGCAGCTGATGGCGCGTTCCAAATTGTCCAAAACGGGCAGCAGATCCCGGATCAGGCCCTCGTTGGCCCTTTTCAAGAACTCCGCTTTGTCCCGTTCAGCCCGTTTTTTATAATTCTCTGTTTCCGCCATCACGCGGAGCAGTTGGTCTTTTAACTGGTCCCGTTCATCAAGCAAAGCCAGAAGGTCATCGTCGCTTTGGCAGGATGCCTGGTCTGCTTCCGGGCTGCCGTTTTTTTTGAGGGCCTCGTCCGCCAGGGTTTCATTAAGCTGGTCCTCCGCCGCGGGTTCGGAGGCGGAATTTTTGTCAATCACTTGGTACTCCTTATAGAACTTAGATGCGCTGGTCCAGGATGCGGCTTACCAGCTTGGCCGTATAGGCCACAATGGGGATGACCTTTGAATAATCCATGCGGGTGGGGCCGATGACTCCCAAGGCACCCAGGGGGGAATCCTCGGTGCCATAAGGCGAGGTAACCGCAGTGAGTTCTTCCAGGTCATTCATTTCGCTTTCCGATCCAATAAATATTTGCACGCCTTGTGCGGCGAGCGCCTTTTCCACCAATCGGAGCAAGATGGACTTTTGCTCGAACGCCTCGAATATCTGACGCAGCCGGGCTACATTATTAAACTCCGGCAGGCCAAAAAGATTGCTTTGCCCTTGCACGATCACATCACCGGGGTTCCCCTTGTCAAGGGCCGCCCGGCCCAATAAAAGGGCTTTGGACAGAATTTTGTCAAAGCGGACCTTTTCCTGGGCCATCTCGTGGGCCACCCGGTCGCGCACTTCTTTCAAAGTAAGGTCCGCCAACAGCTCATTCAAGTACTTGGTGTACTTATCCAAGTCATCCCGGGTGATATCCGGTTCAACTTCAATGAGACGGTTTTGCACCCCTCCGCTTTTGGCCACGAAAACCACCAACACCAAGCCCGGGTTGAGCAGCACGAATTCCATGTGCCGGTAGACTTCCTGCTCCGGGGTGGGCACCGCCACCACTGCTACCTGGTGGCTCAGGGTGCTGAGCGCCTTTCCGGCGGCGGTCATCACCTCCGCGATGTCATCGGTGGGATCGCTGGACAGCACCTTTTTAAGGGACTGCTTGGCCTGATCATCCAATTCGCGCACTTGCAAAATCGTGTCAATATAAAAACGCAGGCCCAAATCCGTGGGCACCCGGCCCGCCGAGGTGTGGGGCTGGGAGAGCATCCCCATATCCTCCAGATCCGCCATCACATTGCGCACCGTGGCCGGGGACACGTTGATGCCTGACAGCTTGGATACGGTGCGGGAGCCCACCGGGTCGGCAGTCTGGATGTAGCTCATCACCACCGCGGCCAATACTTGTTGGGCTCGTGCTGAAAGATCATTATTCACGGATATTTACTCCATATGACCTCAAAAGGGCATAGCGATGCATCAAAAATCTAACCATTCGATAAAGCTATGTCAAGCGGACTTAGGGAGTTGCATGGCGAAGTTTGGCAGCTTGATTTCTTTTTGATCATGAAGGCTTAGACGGCATGTTAGTCAGATGGTCCTTAAAAAAGCAAGGCCCGGCGGAAATCCCTCCCGGGCTTTGCATTGAGGTTTTTGGGCCGCCGGTTAAAACAGGGCGTCGGCGAATTCTTCCGGATTAAAAGGCCGCAGGTCATCCACGCTTTCACCCAGGCCAACAAAACAGACCGGAAGCTTGAGTTCGCTGGATATGGCCACCACGATTCCGCCCTTGGCCGTACCGTCCAGCTTGGTCAAAACCACCCCGTTCAAGGGCACCGACTGGTTGAACATCTTGGCCTGGCTCATGGCGTTCTGGCCCGTGGTGGCATCCAGCACCAGAAGCACCTCATGGGGTGCGCCGGGGTATTTCTTGCCGATCACCCGGTGTATCTTTTTAAGCTCCTCCATGAGGTTCACCTTGGTGTGCAGCCTGCCGGCGGTGTCCACCAATACGATATCCACCTCTTTGCTGAGCGCGGATTCCACCGCCGAGTAGGCCACGGCGGAGGGGTCAGCGCCTTCTTTTTGGCGCACGAAAAGGCTGCCGGTGCGCTCGGCCCAAATGCCGAGCTGTTCGGCCGCGGCCGCCCGGAAGGTGTCGCCCGCAGCCAGCATCACTTTTTGGCCCTGGCTGCTGAAATAGCTGGCCAGCTTGCCTATTGTGGTGGTTTTGCCCACTCCGTTCACCCCCACCATGAGGATAACGTGGGGCTTATGTTCACGGGGAGCAGGCGCCGGGGCCTTGGCCATGGCCTCCTGGATGCCCGATTTCAGGGCCTCTTTCAGCGCCTGGACGTCATTCAGCTCCTTGCGGCGCACCTTGCCCCTCAAGCCGTCGATGAGGTCAAGCGTGGTTTCCATGCCCAGATCAGCGGTGATCAGCACCTCTTCCAGTTCGTCCAGCACCTCGTCATCGATCTTCTTGCCCAAGGTGATGCGCTCAATGGACCCGCCTATCTTGGAGCGGGTCTTGCCCAGACGCTGGAATATGCGGCTGATGAACCCCTTGCGCTCAGAGTCTTCAGGGGATTCTTCTTCCGCCGTGGCCGGTTCCCCGGCGTCCTGCCCAAATTCTTCATCAGCTTTTGGGTCGGATTCGATCGGTTCGGCGGCTGCTTGATCTTCAGCCAATTCTTCCGGCTGCGGCTCCAGCTGCTCTTGAGCTTCATCCGTTTCCGGTTCGGGCTCTTCAGCCGGTCCTGATTCCGGTTCAGGTTCTGCCTGGGGCTGGTGCTCCCGGGGCGGCTCGTAAGGGGCTTCAGCCGGTTCAGGCGGTTCCGGCTCTTCAAGCTCCGGGCCGGGTGATGGCTCTGGCTCTGTTTCCTCTTTGGGCGCTTCAGGCTCCACCTGGGTTTCCGGCCCGTCTGGAGCCTCCAACTCTGGCTCGGCCGCTTCTTTCTCCGGCTGTGGGGGGGCGGGCTGGGGTTTGACTTCTCCGCCAGCCGCCACTTCCGCGGCCAGCCTTTGACGCCGCCGGGCCCAAAAGCCCAACTTTTTCTTTTCGGGCTGAGGCTCGGCTTCGGCTTCCGGGGCGGATTCATCAGGGGAGTCCGGCCCGGCATCGGACGCCGCTTCCGTTTGCGGCTCCGGGGCTGCATCATCTTCTATGTCAGCAGCGGGTTCCACGGGCTCCGCCGCTTCGGGTTCAGGCTGCTCCTGAACGGCAGCCTCTGCTTCCGGGACATCATTTGAGTCTGGGGATTTTTCTCCTTCGTCCGTGTCCATGGTAGTTTCAAGCGCCTCAGGCTCTATCTCCGCCTGATTCTTGTTTTTTTTCTTCTTGCCCCAAAAAGCCATTGGTGATCCGCCGCCCGGGTATGAGTTAATGGTTTGGCTGGCAATCTATCCTTTGCCGTACCCAGAGTCAAGCCGATGGCAAAAAGGTTTATTTGAAACCGTTGTTGGGGAAATATGAAAAGTGACCCGGCATATGGTTCCCGCTGGGTGGCCGGACTGGGGAATGGGATGATGTGTTTAGATAACAAGCAGATGGTAAAACATCATGGAAATTATGAAATAGATCAGGATTCCCACCATATCATTGACGGTTGTAACCACCGGTCCGGATGACACCGCCGGGTCGACGTTCATCCGCTTGAAGGCTGCCGGCGCCAATGTGCCCATGAGTGATGCTATGGCTATGGCCAGGGACATGGAAAGCCCCACCACCAGGCCCAGCATTGGGTTGTGGTGCCAGACAGAGGCCACCGTGCCCACCAATACCCCGCACACCAGCCCGATGACCAAAGCCACCCTGAATTCCTTATAGAGAATGCGCCACAGGTTGTTTTCACTGATCTGGCCCACGGCGAAACCGCGAATAATGATGGTGGATGACTGCACGCCCACGTTTCCGGCCATGGCCATGATCACAGGAATGAACGCCAACAGGAAAATGGCGTCCTCCATGGTCACCTTGAAGAGCCATAAAAGGCCGCCGGTTATCAGGCCGCCCACCATGTTGGTCAACAGCCAGGGCAGGCGCAGGCGGCTGGTGCGCAGTATCTCCCCGGTGTGGAAGGGTTCTTCATCGAGTGAGGCGCCTGCCATGAGCATCATGTCTTCTTCGGCTTCGTCGCTCAAGACCTCCATGACGTCGTCCGAGGTAATGCGCCCCAAAAGCCTGCCGCGCTCATCCACCACCGGTGCGCTGATGATGTCGTACATGCGGAACTTGTGGGCGACGTCTTCCTGGTCTTCCTCCGCCATGACCACCAGGGGGCAATCCTCCACAATAGACCCGGTTTTGGTGTCCGGACGGGCCACAATGAGCCGGTGCAGGGGCAATGCGCCCATGAGCACATTGCGCTCATCCACCACAAACACGTTATACAGGTCTTCAACTTCGTCGCGTTTTTCGCGGATTTTCTCAATTGCCTCAGCGGTGGTGGTGTCGGCCTTTACGCTGACCAGCTCCAGCTGCATGATGCCGCCGGCGCTTTCCTCGGGGTATTGCAAAAGTATGCGCACTTCCGAGGAATCTTCCAGGTCGATGCGGTCCAAGACCTCCTGGGCCCGCTCATCAGGCAGTTCGGCGATGAGGTCCGTTGCCTCGTCGCTGGGCATGTCATCGACGATGTCGGCCAGCTGGGTGGTTTGCAGGTCTTTGAGAACCAGATCGGTGGAATAGTCCGAAAGCTCCACCACAACCTCGGCGGCCATTTTGGGGTCCAGGGCCGCAAACAGGCTGCGGCGGTTATCTTCGGGCAGCTCTTCCAAAAGAAGGGCCAAATCAGCGGGATGCATTCCTGAAACCATGCGGCGGGCGCGGATCAGCTCATTGTTTTGCATCAGCTCATGAATATCGTTTTTTAAATCCCGCATATTGATTCACCAGTTAAGACCCGAAATCATGGCAGCCAAGTAGAGGTTGGGTGTGGACGGCTGGCTGAGATATAGCCTTTTCAAGGGTCAAAGTCAATGAAAGGGGATGCACAATTGGGTAAAAACCATACCTTTTGAAGAAAGACCCAAAGACGTGAAAGATGGATTTACCTTGCCGGTCTTAAATAAGGTTAGTATCCTTTAAACGGACGCGGTGGAGGAAAATCCAGTAATGTTTTTTACCTGCCTCGGCGCGAAATCAGCCCCATGAGATGAGTTGTCGGTTTTACGGGAGGCCATGATTATGGGCCTGATGGATGGGGCTAATATACAAACAAGGTAATAAATGGCTAGGCGCAAAAAGAAAAAAGATCCCGGTCTTCAACCGGATTTGGAACTGGAAACAGAAGCCGGTGAAAGCCCCGGTCCCGGCGTAGACACCAGGGGGGATGAATCGGCGGAAGCGGAGATTCTCGACCCGGAGCCAGACGAAACAAAATATACCGAGGATTGCGACCCGGAGACTGACGGCCCGGTTTGCGAGGAGACTCTGCCCGCACCGGCTGCCGCCGCTGACGCGTTGCAGCGTTATCTCTGGGAGATCCGGCAATACCCCTTGCTTTCCCGGGATGAAGAAAAGGAGATATCCCAGCGGTTCGCCAACACGGGCAACGCCGAGGATGCGGCCAAGCTGGTGACCAGCAACCTGCGCCTGGTAGTCAAGATCGCCATGGATCATCAGCGCTATTGGATGCGCAACCTCTTGGACCTGATCCAAGAGGGCAATATGGGGCTGTTGCAGGCTGTGCAGAAATATGATCCCTTTAGAGGGATTAAGTTTTCATATTACGCCTCTTTTTGGATAAAGGCTTATATCCTGAAATTCATCATGGATAACTGGCGTTTGGTCCGCTTGGGCACCACCCAGGCCCAGCGCAAGCTTTTTTATAATCTGCGGCGCGAAAAGGAGAAACTTAAAGCTCAGGGCATTGTTCCCCAGCCCAAATTGCTGAGCGCCCGTTTGGGAGTCAGTGAGCAGGACGTGGTGGACATGAACCAACGCCTGGACTCCTGGGAATTGAGCCTGGACGCACCGGTGCGCCAGGATTCGGAAGACGATCACCAAGGTTTTCTGCCGGATGACCAGCCAACGGCTGAAGACAGCCTGGCCTCCAACCAAGTGCGGCAGCTTTTTCATGACAAACTGCAGGAATTCCGCGCGACCCTGGATGAAAAAGAACGCGATATACTTGACAAACGCCTTCTGAGTGAAAATCCTCTAACCTTGAGCCAGTTGGGCGAGTTGCACGGAATCAGCCGGGAGCGTATACGGCAACTCCAGGTACGGATGCTGGATCACCTGAGAGCATATCTTGAAGAGAATGTGCCGGATTTCGAGGCTGAGTTTGGCAATATTATGGATTTGAAATAAACCTTGAACTAATCCGTGCCCCTTTGTGAACATCTGAAAGCAGAACAGGTAATGAGAATTTATCGGGTTGTAATATTTGCTTTAATCGTTTGTATGGCTGCAATGTCCGGGTGCGCATTATTGCAGCCGGCCCAGACTGCAACCAAATCACAGCCCGCCGAATCAGGACGGACCGAAGCTGCGCCTCCGTCTGAGCAGCCCGGGCAAACCGAACCGGTTGTTCAGACCGAACAGCCCGGGCAAACCGAACCGCTGCACCCAGCCAAGACTCCGGCTGCACCCAAAAAACCCGAGCTCCGGCCCGTTGCCAAAACCTTGCCCCAAACACCTGATCCCTTGGCGCTATACGCCACCGCAGTCACCGAACTCAAAAGGGGCAATCAGCTGGAAGGCATGCGGCTCATGCGCAAGGCGCTTGATTTGATGCCTGAAAGCGCCTGGCTGCATATGGAACTTGCCCGTATCTACTTCGGACAAAAAAAGGAGGCTCTTGCCCTTGAACATGCTGAATCGGCGCTGGAGATAAACCCGGACCTGGTGAATGCCTGGCTTATTGCCGCCAGGATATATTCGGAGCGCAAGGAGCTTCTAAAGGCGATTGACGCTTATGAAAACGCTTTGGAGTTGGACCCGGAACGGCATGAGGCCCGGCTGTTCTTGGGCCTTCTTTTGTGGGAAGACGGGCAGTACGACGATGCGGTGGCGGCTTTGGAGGAACTGAGCCAGAGAATACCGGCCCATGGCATGACCCGGCTCTATCTGGCTCAAATCCTGATTCAGCAAAAAAAATACGACTTGGCCGCAAACCAGCTCAAGAAAGCCTTGGAATTCAACCCGCGCTATCTGCCGGCATACTTTGAAATCGCCAAACTTAACGAGCTCAGGTCCAAGGATCAAGAAGCCGAAAGGGTGTATCTCGAGATACTCAAGATTGACCCCGGCTCCGCAAAGGGCCATGACCTTTTGGGCAGGCTTTATCTGCGTGCGGGCAAAACCCAAAAGGCCCTGCACCAGTTCGCCTTGGTTAAAGGCGCCCAAGACGATGATATTCAAGTAAAGATCAAGCTGGGCCTCGTGTTCTATGAGATGGAGCGCTTCAAAGACGCGGCGGCCACCTTTGAAGACATTTTGAAAAAAGAGCCCGGCAACCAAAGAGCCCGCTACTATCTTGGAGTAAGCCTTCAGGAGGAAGAAAAAAACCAGGAAGCCATTAAGGTTTTCCAGGCTATCCCGGATGATGATGAATTTTTTGTGGACGGCATATTGCATCAAGCCGAAATTCTGGACTCCCAGAAAGAGCGGGGCAAAGCCCTGGAGCTGTTACAGGGAAACATTGCCAAGTATCCCGAAGAGCCGGATCTGCTGGTAGCCCTGGCTTCCCTATTGGAAAGCGAAAAGAAATACCAGGAGGCTGAAAAGACCTTGCGCAAGGCGTTGGACATAGAGCCGTCCAATGCTGAGACTCTTTTCCGTCTCGGGGTTGTGCTGGATAAACAAAAGAGGCGCCCGGAGGGAATAAAGCTGATGCGCAAGGCCATTCAGCTTGATGACCGCCATGCCAGGGCGCTCAATTATGTGGGCTACACCCTGGTTGAAGCCGGCAAGAATCTGGAAGAGGCGGAAAGGCTGATACGCAGGGCATTGGCCATCCGGCCCTTTGCCGGTTTTATTTTGGACAGCCTGGGATGGCTGTATTATCAGCGGGGCCAGTTTGAACAAGCCCATACCTATCTTATGCGGGCCATAGATGCAGGCGGCACCGATCCGGTGATTTATGAGCATATAGGCGATGTCTCCTCAAAGCTGGCTAAGTTTAAAAATGCGGTTGAGTATTATGAAAAGGCCCTGAAGAAGGCCCGCGATGATGAAATGAAACTGCGGCTAGAAAAGAAGCTGGAAGATTCCCGGACCAAACTCAAGCCCGGAAAATCCGCCAAGTAACCCGGCCCGCGGGCTGCGGCAGAGTAGTGACGGATTGAATCGCCCATATCGCAATGGTGGGTATTTTATAACTAATTCAACAAATTGCGTGGTGCTCTTATCAGAATGCTGACTTGTTACACTCTGTCGAGGATTGAATTCCGACCATGATCCTGCCAAAACCAGCCAAACCATTGTTATGCAGTTGCCTGTTATTGGGGCTTTGGCTCTTTGGGCTGGCGGGGTGCACCCAGATCAAGGCTCTCAAGCTGCCCTGGATCAGCAAATCGGCCCCAAAGGAAATTCCTCAGACCCAGGATGAAACAGAGGCTCTGATAAAACGCCTGGAACAAAAACGCCTTAGCATCAAATCCATTGCGGTAAAAGGCGGAGCTCATGTGGTGACTCCGGAAGACAACCTTTTCGGGGATCATATGATAATCGCCCAAGCCCCCGGCCAACTACGCGCGGAAGTGTTCGGGCCCTTTGGACAGCCGGCTTTGGTGGTGGTGTGCAACGGCGTATTCCTCACCATCATGGACTATCAAAACAACCGGGCCTTCAAGGGGGCGGCCAGCAAGGAAAACATGAGCGAGTTTTTGGGCCTGGAGCTTTCACCCACGGAGATCTATGCCACTTTGATCGGCAGTCCTTCCTTGCAGGACGCCGCCAACCCTCAATCCGTAACCCGGGAAAACGGCAGCATATTGCTGAAAGCCCAACCGCCGGACAAGCCGGGCTGGATGTACTTGCAGCTGGAGCCCAAAACCGAATTGGTGCAGCGGGCCTGGTATAGCTCGGATGAAGAAAAACAGACCTGGCAAAAGGCCGACATGCGGGTGATATACCGGCAGTTCAGCAACGAGAACTATCCTATCCGGGTTCCATTGCAGCTTGAGTTTGAGGACAAATCGGGCCGGGAGCTGGAGCTTCAGCATAATGAAGTAAGGATAAATCCGGAACTGCCCGAAGACATATTCAACCTGGAAATACCAGAAGGCATCAAGATCATACCCCTGAATTGATATGTGGCGCACCGGCGGCAAACCGGCTTGACATGGAGGTGTTTTTTCTTTATCGTCAATCTACGATGAACACGGCCGGCAATAATAAATACAAAGAGCAATCCCGGTTGCCCCATGCAGCCGGCCGGGATATCCCCAGCCCGAATCAGGATGAAAGGGATCAAGCCCTGGCCGCCATATGCAAGGCGCTGGGGCATCCGGTGCGGGTGGGCATTGTCAGGCACCTGATGGAAATGGATGAATGCGTCTGCGGCAATATAGTGGATCAATTTTCATTGGCTCAATCGACTATCAGCCAGCATTTGAAAATATTGAAAAAGGCCGGAGTGATAAAGGGCGCCGTGGAAGGGACCAGGGTGTGTTATTGCCTTGACAGAGACACGCTAAACCGGTTCAGCGGGCTGCTTTCCGGATTGCTGGAAAGAGGTCCGGAAATAATTACAAAACCTTTGGAAACAAAATAAACGGCGCGCAAGAGGCAAAAGAGCTTTTCAGCAAAAGGGTTATGCCCGGCTTTGCGCCCGGCTGCTGGAAGACCTTTTTCCAGAGCAAATGATATGTGGGGTTGTTTGATGAAAGATAGCTATCGTGACCAACCTTAAACGTTTACTGGATGGGCTTGGCCGCCGCCGACTGGGCAGCAAAAATTCGGCGCGGGTGGCCAAAGCTCTGTCTACTGTGCTATTCCGCCTGGGTCTGGGTGGCAGGCCCCAAGGATTTTACGCGCCTTACCGTTATGCGGATCAGATAAAGCCTCTGGGTTCTGATGAGGTGATCCCCTGGCTTATGGAGCACTGGGATTCCAGGCTGGATGGGATAAAGGACCTCTTGGCCCAATGCGCTCAATATAACTCCGCCCTAGAAGCCCTGGAGCACCCCAAGCCCGGAGTGGGCAACCAACCCCGCTTCAAACAGGACTGGTTCAGCGGGCTTGACGGGGCCATGGCCTATTGCATGGTGCGGCTGCATAAGCCCCGGACCATCATCGAGGTGGGGTCCGGCCATTCAACCCGTTTCATGCGGCGGGCGGCCAATGATGAAGGCTATGATGCCGACATTTTTTCCATAGATCCGGTGCCGCGCAAAAATATAGACAAGCTTTGCACCGGCATCAAACGCACCACGGCTGACCAGGTGCCGGAAGAATTCTATCTGCAGCTCAAAGCCGGAGACTTCTTGTTCATTGACGGCAGCCACGTGGCCATGCCCGGAACGGATGTGGACTACCTGATGAGCCGGGTGCTGCCCAGGCTGCCTTCCGGCGTGATGGTGCATATCCACGACATATTTTTGCCCAACGGCTACCCGGATGAACCCAACTGGCGCTGGTGGTCATACAATGAGCAGTATTTTGTATTAACATTGTTATATCCAAAGGGACCGGCTGAACTGCTTTGGGCGTCCGCGTATATGCGGCGTCATCATTCTGACATGTTATCAGGGCTTTACGCCCCAAATCCCAAGCATGCGAAAGAGGCCAGCCTCTGGCTGCGGCTGAAGTAGGCCCAAAAAGCGCCATGCTGGATGTGCAATGGGAGTGTTTCAGCGGCGCCGGTTCGGAAAACGGCTGAAGGGGATTCAGACTCCTGACGGGTTCAAAATGGCCTCAAGCCTGGCCCGGGCCCGTTCAGTGTGCGAGCCCGGCCAGAATACCTTGGCGCAGCCAGGACAGCGGGTGAAGCCTGGGGCGTTGTGATAGGTGTAATCCGGTACCTGGCTCCATATCTCCTCGCGGGCAACCGGCTCTACAGGCAGGTTGCAGTCAATACAGCGGGTGAAAAGCAGGGCGGGGCGCAAAGCCAGATCAAGCTCTTGGAACGCCTGTTGAAGCTGGTCCGGCAACCGGTCATGTTTTATAAATAACACCTGCGGGTTACCCAACAGTTTACGGCGGCGGGTCAGCAGCACATGACCTGGCCCCAGGTGCGGCGGCGGCTCATCAACCAAGGGTGCGTCCAGGCCAAGCATGCGCAGATGCCGGCAGAGCTTTCCCACCATGCGGTCGCATATGTATTGCTTGGTTTTCATACATTAAACATATCATTAATCAGCCTGATAAATCTCAATTGACTATAACATCCACGCACAGTACATTTAAGCGATCATAGGTCCAGGGTGCCCTTTGGGGCTAATAAGGGAAGCCGGATGCAGAGCCGGCGCGGTCCCGCCGCTGTGACCGGGGACGAAAGGCCGCAAAAATCAGGATAGCTTGGCTGGCGGGCAATTTTCCGCCGAACATTTTATCCTTTTTGAAACGCCACTGCCTGGCGTATCCAGGTGGGAAGGCGCGGCTAAGTAGAATGATCCGGGAGCCAGAAGACCTGCCTTGGACTGTAATCTGCTGCTAAAAGGCCCGAGGGATGGTAATTTAGCGGCGCCTTAGGATCGAAGAAGCTGGGTGCAGATCCTGGGAAGCTTTCAAGCTCCCGGGATCTTTTTTTTGCACTGGGTTAGTAGGAAAAACCCCTCATACGTTTAGTGCAAATAAAAGATTTCCGGGGTTGGAGGTTATTCGTGCTTCGTAAAAATTGTTTGTTCTGTCTTTTATTGGTGCTGTGCGGACTTATGGTAATAAGTCCTTTGGCTGCAATGGCGAGCGGTGATCACGGTCATAAAAGGCCCGCCAAAACCGCGCTGCTTTTGGTGACTTTTGGAACCAGCATCCCACAGGCTCAGGGTGTTTTCAAAAGCGTGGACGCCGCTTTCAAAAAGGCCTTTCCCGGCTTGGAGATCCGCTGGGCCTACACCTCCAAGATCATCCGGAATAAGGTCGCCAAAGAACAGGGTCTGACCTGGCTGAGCCCGGAACAGGCCTTGGCCAAGCTGATGTCCGAAGACTACACCCAGGTGGGTGTGCAGTCCCTGCATGTGATTCCCGGTGCCGAATACCACAACCTGGTGTCCAAGGTGCATGGTTTCAAAGCCATGACCGCCGACTTCCGGGTATTGCTGGGTTATCCCCTTTGCGCCACCACGGACGATCTGAACAATGCCGGCAAGATTCTTTTGGCCAATCTGCCCAAGGAGCGCAAAGCAGGCGAGGCCGTGGTCTTCATGGGGCATGGCACCCATCACCCGGCCGGTGTGGTCTATCCGGCCATGGCCTATATACTTGAGCATGCAGATCCCCTTGTGCTCATGGGCACGGTGGAAGGCTTTCCCACCCTGGATGATGTCAAAAACAGCCTGACCGCAGCCAAGGTCAAGAAGGTTCACCTTCTGCCTTTCATGACCGTGGCGGGCGACCATGCCATGAATGATATGGCGGGTGATGAGGATGATTCCTGGAAGTCGGTCTTAAAGGCCGCAGGCATTGAAAGTGACGCTCATCTGGTCTCTATTCTGCAGTATCCTGCGATAGTGGATATTTACATCGCCAAAGCCAAGAAGGTGATGGCGCACTTTAAGTAGTAAGGTCCGGATACCGGTGCGGGGGCTTACCCGCACCGGGATTGTTAACCTATGACCCAAGACCGCAAACACAACATAGCCCGGGTCTACATCTTGGCATTAGCCCTCATGCTGTTGAGCATGTTGCTGTTATTCAGCGGTCTGGGTTATATCCCGGTCAGCGCCGCACAGACGTTGCGGGTGTTGAGCGGCAAGCTGTTTGGCTTTTCCGGCCGGGAGTTGGACCCGCTTATTACCCAGGTGATTTGGGAAGTGCGGCTGCCCCGCATCCTCACCGCTGGTGCGGTGGGCGCGGGTCTGGCTGCTTCCGGGGCTGTGTTCCAGGGCATATTGCTGAATCCCCTGGCGGACCCCTACACCCTGGGGGTCAGTTCGGGTGCGGCCTTCGGGGCCTCTTTGGCACTTCTTTTGGGGCTGGATTTCGCCGGGGCCTATTCGGTTTGCGCCCTGGCCTTTGTGGGGGCGGCGGCCACCTTGCTGGTGGTGATCCGGCTTTCATCGGTAGGGGGCCAGATATCCCCTTTGAACCTGATTCTGTCCGGGGTCATCGTGGCGGCCATACTCTCGGCGGCCATAGGGCTGATCAAATACCTGGCCGAAGAGCAGGTGGCGGTGATTATCTTTTGGCTTATGGGCAGCTTTGTATCCCGCACCTGGCTGGAAGCCGGGCTGACCGCCGGTCTGGGTTTGCTGGGCTTTGCGGTGTTTTATTACCACGCCCGGGATCTGAACATCCTGTGCCTGGGCGGGCGGGCCGCGGCCAGCCTGGGGGTCGAGACCAAGAAAGTGCGCCTGAGGCTGCTTATCACCGCCTCCTTGGTGGCGGCGGCGGGAGTCAGCGTATCGGGCATCATCGGCTTTGTGGGCCTTCTGATCCCCCACTTGATGCGCTTTTTGGTGGGGCCGGACCACCGGGTGCTGCTTCCGGCCTCGGCTTTGGCGGGCGCGGCCCTGCTTTTGGGAGCCGATACCATATCCAGGGTGGTGCTGCCCCATGAGGTGCCCATTGGGGTTTTGACCGCCGTAATCGGGGGGCCGTTCTTCTGCTGGGTGTTCCGCAAAAAACAGCTGGCGAGGCAGCATGGCTGATAGTTTGTTCAAAATACGCGGACTTGGGTTCAGTTACGGAACCTACGGCGTTTTCCAGGGCCTGGACCTGGACCTGCCCGGCGGCGGGTTCGTTGCCGTGGTGGGCCCCAACGGCTCGGGCAAAAGCACTCTCTTGGATTTATTATTGGGCAATCTGGAGCCGGATGCCGGCAGTATAGATTTCTCAGGCAGGGAGCTGAAAGGCATCCCCCGCCGGGAGCTGGCCCGCCAGATGGCCTTGGTGCCGCCGGATTTTGCCTCGGAATTTCCCTTTAGCGTGGAAGAGGTGGTGATGATGGGACGGCATCCCCATATCCCCCGCTTTGCCGCGCCCACGGACCGGGATTTCAATGCGGTTGAGGGAGCCATCGAGGCGCTTGATCTGGACGGATTGCGCAATAAAACCGTGAAAGGACTCAGTTCCGGAGAAAAACAGCGCACCGCCTTGGCCCGGGCCCTGGCCCAGGACACCCCTCTTTTGCTTTTGGATGAGCCCACGGCCAACCTGGATGTCAGCCATGCCCTGAAGGCTCTGGGCCTTTTAAAAAGGCTGGTGTGTAATGAGGGGCGCAGCGTGATCGCAGTGCTGCATGATCTGAACCTGGCCGCGGGATACTGCGGGCATGTGGTGTGCCTCAAACAGGGCAGGGTGTATGCCAGCGGCGCCACCGAGACCGTGTTGACCTCCCAGTTGATTGGCGAGGTTTTCGGGGTGCAGGCAAAGGTGTCCCTGGACGAATATGCCGGGGGCCGCACCGTGACCTTCAAGCGTCCGGAGGCCGGGGTATGAAAAGGTGCATTTGCCTAGCCGCTCTGTGCCTGGCCTGGCTGCTGCCCGCGGCGGCATTGGGCGGGGAGCTGGTGGATGATTCGGGCCGCAGGATCACATTCAATAAACCCTTCAGCCGCATAATCAGCCTGTATGCCGCCCATGGCGAGAACCTTTTCAGCCTGGGCCTTGATAAGGAAATTGTGGGTGTGTCCAAAGGCTTGGCCTATCCGCCCGCCGCCCAAAACAAACCCCGCTATCATTACCGGGATGATGCGGAGCGTTTTTTGGCCGCCCGCCCGGATCTGATTTTGATCCGGCCCATGATCGCAAAGGGATACGCCCACTTGGTGGAACGGCTGACCCGTGCAGGCGTGACTGTGGTTTCCCTGCAGCCCAAAGGGGTGGATCAGCTGTTTGACTATTGGCGAAAGCTGGGCCTTCTCACCGGGCGGGTTGAACAGGCTGAGAGCATGATAGCGGATTTCAAAGAGGCCGTGGCCGGCTTTGCCCGCAAAGCAAGCGAGGTCCCGGCTGATAAACAGCCTGGGGTTTATTTTGAATCCATGCACAAGAAGATGAAAACCTTCGCTCCCGGAGCCATGGCCGTTTTTGCCCTGACCAAGGCGGGCGGGCGCAATGTGGCCGCTGATGCAAAAGGGGTGCGGGATTCCAACATAGCCTATTACGGCAAGGAAAAAATCCTTTCCAAGGGCGATGAAATAGAAGTATATCTGGCCCAGCTTGGAGCCATGAACAAGGTCACGGTCTCTCAGATCAAGAAAGAGACCGGTTTCAGCATCATAAAGGCCGTGAAGCGGGGCAGGGTGCATCTGGTGCCCGAGGAGATAGTCTCCCGGCCCACCTTGCGGCTTTTGGAGGGAATAAGGCTTATAAAAAGCCTGCTATTCCCGGACAGGCAAAAGGCGGAAAAATGAGTCAACAAAGCGGCATGGGAACCTTGTACGGCATCGGCGTGGGACCGGGCGACCCGGAGCTTGTCACCTTAAAAGCCCTGAAGGCCATCAAGGCGGCGGAAGTGGTGTTTACGGCCCGTTCCAGCAAAAATGATTATTCCATCGCCCTCAACACGGTGCGCGAGCATCTGCGCGAGGATGTGAAGGTGGTGAACCTTGACTTTCCCATGACCAAGGATCACGAAGTCATGCAGGCCGCCTGGCAAAAAAATGCGGAAACCGTGGCCGCCGAACTGAAGCTCGGCCGCACGGCTGTATTCCTCACCATCGGTGACCCCTTGACCTACAGCACCTTTGGCTATCTCTTAAAAACTCTCAGCGCCATGGACCCGGCGCTCAAGGTTGAGATTATCCCGGGCATCACGGCCTATCACGCTGCCGCGGCAAAGGTGAAAAAGCCGCTGGTGGAAGGCAAGGAATCCTTGTTGGTGGTGCCGGGAATCAAGGATATGACCGAAGTGGCCCACATGGCGTCTTGCGCTGAAAACATCGTGATTCTGAAAGCATATCGGAATTATGACGAGATAGTGCAGGCAATCGAGGCTTTGCCGGATGATTACGAAACCCACACCATCAGCGGAGTGGGACTGCCCGAAGAGCGTGTGCAGGCAAACGCCTCCAGCCTGAAAGGCCACAAAATGCCTTATCTGTCACTGATTATTGCCAAGCGCCAGCCGTAATCAACCGTACTGCGCCGGGATGCCTGCGGGGTGTCCCGGTGCATGGTTGTGCCAAGCTATCCGATGATCATAGCGTCTTCCGCATATCATAATCTTATAAAAACACGGCAAGGACCGAAACAAGAACACCTTTGGGAACCGGTTTAGGCCTGGGGTCTGTGGCTGTAATATAGGCGATCCGGGCATAATTGGGATATTTAAGAAACCGTCTCCAAAGACCACCATTACAGGTGGTTGCAGGTGTGCGCAAGAGTAGTTGTATACTGCGTACAGTATGGCAAGTATTCGCAGGGTTTTGCTAAGCTCTGCCGGGTATATAAAACGTCACTAAAATTTTTTTACCTTGCCAGGCTGGTGCCCGGACTGCTAAATTGACCCTTATATAGAAGTTACCAATAAATGCTTGTCTGGCAAAGAGGTTGCGTATGGCATGGACCCCGCATATGCAGACAGCGGCCAAGCGCCCGGTCTGGCTTGGGGACATTGTGAAAAAACTGGAGAAGCTGATTTGACCCGGATCATATCGTTTAATACGATGGGGGAAAATTTCTACAGCAGTAAGCTAATAAAATGGGCAGAAAAAGGGGCGCTCTCAAACTTTATATTTTGAGGATTAGCGGCCCTTTTTATTATTTGAACCAAATGGAATATTAAAAGGCCGGCTAAAATGAGAATGAAAATATAACTGGCGGCTGCGGTTTGGGCCGGGCCGGTTTTCATCGCTCAAGAAAAGGACTTGTTAATATCCAAGACAGTAAACCCTGGAAATTATTCTCAGGGGAGGGATGCTCCGCATAATGTGGGGCAAAATATTTAAGTAAATAGGCCATAACCTAAAGGTAAGGAGTGCGGGAATGAAGCCTATCAAATTGATGATTGCCGTAATGTTGGTATTGGGCCTGGCATTTGGCGCCACGCTGGGGCATGCCAAGACCACTTTGGTCTATGGCACCACCGAGCGGGTGACCGACATGGACCCGGCCAACGCCTATGACTTCCACACCTGGGAGATTTTTTACAACATCTACCAGGGCCTCATGGGCTACCCTCCAGGAGAAACCAACCTGGTGCCCACTCTGGCTCAAAGCTACAAGATCGTTGACGACGGCAAGGGATATATCTTCAAGCTACGCGAAGGGTTGAAGTTCAGCGACGGCACTCCTTTTGACGCCGAGGCGGTTAAATGGTCAATAGACCGTGTTATGAAGCTCAAGGGCGACCCCTCCTGGCTGGTAACCGACTTTGTGGCTTCGGTTGAGGTGGTCAGCAAATACGAAGTCAAGTTCAATCTGAAAAACCCGGTGGCCTACTTCCCCTCTTTGGTGGCTACGGTGCCCTACTATCCGGTTAACCCCAATGTGTATCCGGCCGACAAAATCGTAACCAACCCCGGCGAAATGAAAGGCGGCAAGCTGGTCGGCTTGGGACCCTATCAGGCGGTGTCTTTTAAACGCGACCAGGAAATCGTGTTGGACGTCAACCCGGCGTATTGGGGCGACAAGCCCAAAAACGACCGTGTGGTGATCCGCTACTTTGCCGACGCCACCACCATGCGCCTGGCTCTGGAAAAGGGCGAATTGGACTTTGCCTTCAAGTCCTTCAACCCCTCTGACATCAGCGACCTGATGAAACTGGACAAGATCAAGACCATCATCGGCCAGGGCCCCTACATCCGCTACTTATGCTTCCAGTGCGCCAAGCACATGACCGACAAGGTTGTGCGCCAGGGAATCGCCGCGGCCATAAACCGGCCCCAGATCATCAAGAAGGTATTTTTAGGACAGAACTCTCCTTTGTACTCCATGGTGCCCGTGGGCATGTGGACCCACGAAGACAGCTTCAAGGACACTTTGGGCGATGGCAACATAGCGCTGTCCAAAAAGCTTTTGGCCAGCAAGGGCTATAACGAAAAGAACAAGCTGAAATTCGACCTGTGGTACACCCCGGCCCACTACGGCGACACCGAAGTCGATATGGCCGCGGTGCTCAAAGAGCAGTTCGAGGCCACTGGGGTGATGGAAGTCACGGTAAAGTCCGCCGAATGGGCCACCTATAAGCAGAACTGGCGCAACCAGGTAATGCCGGTGTATCTGCTGGGCTGGTATCCGGACTATATCGACCCGGACAACTACACCGCCGCATTCGGAGGCACCGCCGGTTCCAAGGGTAACGGCATCTACTTCTCCAGCAAGGTCTGGGACAAGATGTTCGTGGACGCCCAAAAGGACCCCGACACCAAGGTGCGCGAGGGTATTTATAAGAAGGTTCAGAAGATGTGGACCGATGAAGTCCCCACCGCCCCGATCTTCCAGGGCACCTTGTACCTGTTCTCCCAAAAGGACATCAGCGGCATAAAAATCTCTCCGACCCTGCAGTTCATCTACGCTCCCATCGAGAAGAAGTAACTTAGGTTGGGTAACTTGGGCCCGCTCCAAAATCTGGGGCGGGCCCCACGCTTTATAAAAAGCGCATCGGCCTGCGGCCTAGTTCCCCGTAAACCCGCCAAGGTAAACAAATGAAACGTCTCCTACGCTACATCATCGCCCGGGCCCTCTTGACCATCCCCATGCTGTTCATTCTCTTAACCATCGTATTCATGGTCATCAGGGTGATGCCCGGCGATCCGGTTTCCGCCATGCTGGGCGGACACGCTCCCGACAAGGTCATAGAGGCCAAAAAAGAAGAATTGGGTCTCAATAAATCTCTTTTTGCTCAATATGTTGACTATCTGGTGCAAATCGCCAGCGGAGACATGGGCCAATCCATGATCTTCAAGCAAAGGGTTTCCCAAGCCATAAGCGAAAAACTGCCCGCCACCGTGGAACTGACTATCTTCGGCATGCTGGTGACCATAATGGTGGGGGTGCCCCTGGGGGCTTACGGCGCGGATAAACGGCGCTCGCCCCAGGACTACGGCATCCGATTATACGGAATTGTGATCTACTGCATCCCGGTTTTTTGGCTGGGGCTCATGCTCCAGATGATTTTCGGCATATGGTTTGACTTATTCCCCATAGCGGGCCGCACCGGCCCCAGAGTCTTTGCCTCCACCTTTGAGGTGACCGGCTTTTATATCATAGACACTCTTTTGATCGGAGATCTGGAGGCGCTGACGGACGTATTGATCCATCTGGTGCTGCCTTCGGTCACCTTGGGTCTCAGCCTGTCCGGCATATTCATCCGCCTCACCCGGGCCAATATGCTGGATGTGCTCAAGTCCGACTACATCCTGGCCGCAGAAGCAAGGGGCATCAGGCATTTCAAGGTGGTTTATAAGCACGGGCTGTTGAACGCCTTTGTGCCCATCCTCACCATGATGGGCCTGCAGGTGGCGCTTCTTATGGCCGGCGCCATCCTGACCGAGACCACCTTCAGCTGGCCCGGCATGGGACGGCTGTTATTGGAACGCATATATCTCAGGGATTATCCCACCATCCAGGGCGTAATAGTCATTTTCGCCCTGATCGTGGCCTTTTTCTCCCTGCTGGTCGACATAATATACGCTCTGGTTGATCCCAGGGTGCGCTACTAAACTTAGGATTAACAATGCAGCATTCACCCACCAACAATCTGGGCAAGCTTATCGGCGGCTTTTCAGAGATGGGCAAGAAATTCGGTCTGGAATGGTACATCCTGATCATAGGCGCCCTCATTGTGGGCGGCATTATCTTGATGGCCCTGTTGGCCCCGGCTCTGGCACCCTATGATCCCGCTTTCCAGGAGGCAGGCCCCCAGCTTGCTCCGCCGTCTGCGGCCCATCCCATGGGCACGGACAATCTGCAGCGCGATGTTTTTTCACGCATCATCTTCGGGGCCCGCACTATATTGGGCGTGGCTATCATGGCGGCCATCGTGACCAGCGTCATAGGCACCACCATGGGCCTCATGTCCGGCTTTACCGGGGGCGTATTGGATAAGGTGCTCTCCCTGATCATGGATTCGGTCTATTCCTTCCCCGGCCTGATATTGGCCATCGCCTTTGCGGCCATGCTGGGGCCGGGCATCACCAGCATCACCATCGCGGTCAGCGTGGTCTATATTCCCACCTATTTCCGCCTGGTCCGGGGCCAGACCCTGACCATAAAAGAAGAACTCTATGTGGAGGCCGCCCGCTCCATCGGGGCCCCCTGGTTCACCATCATGGGAAAGTATATATTCCCCAACATCATCGCAACCGTGGTGGTGGTTTTCACCATGAGCGTGGGGGACGCCATCATGATCGAGGCCGCGCTGACCTATCTGGGCCTGGGGCTGCCTCCCGAGGTGATCGACTGGGGCATGGACCTGGCCATGGGCAAGAAGTTTTTGCCCTCCGGGCAATGGTGGCTTATCACCTTCCCGGGCATGATGATCTCCATACTGGCCATCGGTTTCACCATGCTGGGCGAGGGGCTGGCCGAGATAATGAACCCCCGCCTGCTGGAGCGCTGAGGTGGCACAGAACATACTCGAGATAGAACAGCTGAAGGTCCAGTTCCCCATCCATATCGGCACCGTGCGGGCGGTGGAGGATGTAGACCTGGAGCTCAGGCAGGGCGAGGTCATGGGGCTGGTGGGCGAGTCCGGCTGCGGCAAATCCACCCTGGGCTTTTCCATCCTGCAATTACTGCGCACCCCGGGCCGCATTGCGGGCGGTCAGATCCGGTACCGGGGAAAAGACATGGTGGGACTTAGCGAAAAGGAGATTCTGGCCCTAAGGGGCACCAAGATTTCCATGATCTTCCAGGACCCGCTTACCTCGCTCAATCCGCTTTTCACCATAGGCGATCAGTTCGTGGAGACCATCCAAACCCACGAGCCCAAGGTCAAACGCAAACAAGCCCTGGAACGGGCGGGGCAGATGCTGATCAACCTGGGCATCGCTCCCGAACGCCTGGCCGAATATCCCCATCAGATGTCCGGCGGCATGCGCCAGCGCATCATGATCGGCATTGGGCTGATATTGGACCCGGACCTGCTCATAGCCGACGAGCCCACCACGGCCCTGGATGTGATCGTGGAAGCCCAGTTCCTTGACCTGCTTAATGAACTCAGGGAAAGATTCAACCTGACCATCCTGCTCATATCCCACAACCTGGGGGTGGTGGCCCAGCTCAGCGACCGCATCACCGTTATGTATGGGGGGCGCATAGTGGAAACCGGAAGCGCCGGAGAGGTGTTTGCCGATCCCAAACACCCCTACACCCAGGGGCTCCTGGCCTCGGTGCCCAACATAAAGCTGGAGCAGCCCAAGCTTTTGACCATGCCCGGATCGCCTCCGGACTTGGTCAATCCGCCCAAGGGATGCGTGTTTCATCCCCGGTGCCCCCAGGTGATGGATCTGTGCACCAAAGAAACTCCCCGGCAATATACCACCGGCGGCCATATGGCCGCCTGCTGGCTGTATAGGTAGTTCCATGTCTGCAATGATACAAGTAAAAGACCTAGTAAAGCACTTCCCGTTGGACAAGGGCATCCTGGCCCGCATGATGAGCAAGGAACAAAAAGTAGTCCACGCAGTGGACGACGTTTCGTTCAGCATACAAAAAGGTGAAGTCCTGGGCGTTGCCGGTGAGTCCGGCTGCGGCAAGACCACCACCGGACGCCTGGTGCTCAACCTGATGGAGCCCACCAGTGGCGATGTGCTCTACAGAGGCCAGTCCGTGTTTGCCAAAAGCCCCGAGGAGATGCGCAAGCTGCGGGCGAAGATGTCCATCATATTCCAGGACCCCTTCGCCTCCTTGAGCCCCCGCATGAGCATAGGCCGCTCCATCGCCCACCCGGTTGAAATTCATAACAACCTTGGTAATGGGGAGGTCATGAGCCGGGTGCATGAGATGATGGAAAAGGTTGGCCTCATCCCGGCTGATTTTCTGGCCAAAAAATACCCCCACCAGATATCCGGCGGACAGAGGCAAAGGGTGGTGATCGCCCGGGCCCTGGTCACCCGGCCGGAATTCGTGGTGGCTGATGAGCCCATAGCCATGGCGGATGTCAGTGTGCGGGCCATGATTCTGGAGCTGATGGTGCAGTTGAAGGAGGAGTTTGACCTTACCTACCTGTTCATCACCCACGATCTGGCCACGGCAAAATACATCTGCGACCGCATAGCGATCATGTACCTGGGCCAGATCATGGAGATCGGCCCCTTGGAGGCGGTGTTCAAGCATCCGGTGCACCCCTACACTGAATCGCTTTTGGCCGCGGTGCCGGTGCCCGATCCCAAGTTCCGCCGCACCCACCCCATACCCAAAGGGGAGATACCCAACGCCATAGACCCGCCTCCCGGCTGCCGCTTCCATCCCCGCTGTATGTATGCCAAGGAGGAATGCTCCCAAAAAGCCCCTAAAATGCTCCAAGTCGGCACGGACCACTTTGTTGCCTGCTCACCGCGCTTATCCGCCAGGGAGGCCTGAATCTCATGTTCGCATCCGAAGTCTACCAAGAAAGGCGCAGCCGCCTAAAAAAAAGCATGTCAAACGGCCTGGTTCTGTTTTTTGGCAACCAGGAATCACCCATGAGCTATCCGGACACGGTGTATCCCTTTGTCCAGGATGCCAATTTTCTTTATTTCTGGGGCTTGGACAGCCCGGGATTCGCCGCGCTGATCGACCTGGACAGCGGAGCGGAGACCATATTCGGCAAAAACCCCACCGTGGAACAGATACTGTGGGGCGGCCCTCAGCCGGACCTTGCAGACGCCCAAGCGGTCTGCGGCGCGGAAAAAGCCCTGGACCGGGACAAGCTGGACGGCCTGGTCAAGCAGGCAATGGACCAGGGCCGCAAGGTGCATTTCCTGCCCCAATACAGGGGTGAAAACCGGATTTGGCTGCAAGAGCTGACCGGCATATCCCCGGGCCAATCCGGCCAAAAGGCCTCTACGGAATTGATAAGGGCCATTGTGGCCTTGCGAGAGATAAAGACCGCCGATGAGGTGGCCGAGCTTGAAAAGGCCGTGGATCTGACCGCACAGATGGTTTTCCAAACCATGCGGGATATCAAGCCGGGCTACACCGAAAAGGAGGCCGCGGCCCGGGCGGTCTGCACTGCCCAGCTTGAGAGCGGCACCTCATTTCCCATCATTTTGACCACACAGGGCTACTATATGCATATTCGCGGCCACGAAAATGTCATGCGGGCGGGCGATGTGGTGATTCAGGACTGCGGCGCAGAGAGCCAGCTGCATTATGCCGGGGACATCACCCGCACCCTGCCGGTCAGCGGACGTTTCAGTGAAGCGCAAAAAGCGCTTTATAACATAGTGCTAAAAGCCCAGCTTGCCGCCATAGAGGCCATGGCGCCCGGGGTGGAGTTTCGCAAGGTGCATAAACTGGCCGCGCTGGTCACGGTCAAGGGCTTGCAGGAACTTGGCATAATGCATGGTGACGCCGAGGAGGCCGTGGCCCTGGGAGCTCACGCACTGTTCTGGCCCGCCGGATTGGGCCATATGATCGGTTTGGGGGTGCACGATATGGAGGAGCTGGGCGAGGATTATGTGGGCTACACCGGCACGATCAAACGCAGCATCCAGTTCGGCACCGACCGTCTGCGCATGGCCAAACCGCTAAAAAGCGGCATGGTGATGACAGTGGAGCCGGGTTTGTACTTTGTGCCCGGGCTCATAAAGCTGTGGAGCGGCGAGCGCCGCCTCAGCCAGTTCATCAACTATGATATGGTGGATAAATACAAGGATTTGGCCGGATACCGTATAGAGGATGATGTATTGGTGACCGACACCGGTTACAGGGTCTTGGGCAAACCCATCCCCAAAACCGCCGCCCAGGTTGAAGAGCTTTGCCATGAATCCTGATCCTTAACAAATTAGGAGGCATGAACCATGAAAAAATTCAACCTTTTGCTGCTGGGACTGGCTGTGCTGCTGCTTAGCGCCGCACTGGCCTGGGCTGGGACCGCCGCCGATGTAAAGGATAAGCCTAAAACGGCCGCCAATCAGCCCGACTGGGAAGTGCCCATTGCCGCCGGAACCTGGTATCCCCAGGACGGCCCCTTGCCCGACCGGCCCATGCGTTACTACCGGGCCCGCTGCTGGCCGGGATGCCATGTGGGCAGCAGCTTCGGCATGTATCCGGATGAGCCTCTGGAAGATGATATGCCTATCCACATGACTTCGACCATAAACAATCTGCCCAAGGATCATCCTCCGCTTAAAAAACCGTGACCAATAAAAAAGCTTCACCCCTTCCAGAGTGCATAGGCAAGGGCCGGGGATAAATGCCATGGGAATGTTATTGCGCCTTTTCAGGCTGGGCAGGATTCCGGCAGAGGAAAAGCAAGTGCTCTTAAACGAGAGCTCCGCCCGGACCATAGAGCATATATGGGTGAAGGTTAAGCTGAAAAGCTTCCGTTCCAAAAGAAAACGCACCAACTGGCAGGTGCGCATACTTTGGGGAGCGCTCATGGTCACCGATCAGCGTATTGCAGCCTGGATTATGGGACGGCGCATGGTGAACGCCCCCTGGAGTGAAGGCAGGCCCGAGGGCCTCAGCATAGACAGCCCCAAAGAGGGCAGCCTGCGCTTTGCCTTCAGGGCCGAGGATTTTGACGAGCAAGCTTCGGGACAGGTGGAACTGGTGTTCTACACTCCACAAGCCAGGCAGCTTGCAGCCAGGTGGTAGCAGGCGGGTAGGGCGCACCGGTAGATTAACTTATGGGATATTTCGTGAAGGTATGAGTTTGTAACCCAGGCCATACACGTATCTTTATCTTAATTTTGCACGGCATATTATCATTAGGCTTGGGCTGGAACTGAGCTTGCCTTATCAGATAGAAAAGCTCGGTCGGCGTATCCTGATGGGTTTTTCGCGAGCCGGGGGGGTAAGGGGGGATGGCGAGCCTTTTGACCACCAAAAGGCGAAGAATCCCCCCAAGAAAATTTATCTTTTTATCTTTATGCAACCACAATGTTTAACATGCTATCTATCAGTTATAAATGATAAAATCATTTATTATTGCCTCCGGCGGCCCAAGGGGCTTATCGCTTTTGGATGATCCAAAAGCTCGCAGCCCCTTAGGAATCCCCCTAACAAAAGATCATGTGCCGTGACGTTATGGACCCCGCACTATTGCCCAGTTGCATCTTACTATTCAGTGACACCTCGGTGCTCACTGAAGCATCTTTCAGGGAGATTCTGTTGCCCAGCCGGAAATACGGATAAGGCCATATAGATGTCCGTGGCCGCCCGCAGGCCACACTCAAACCTTCACGAAATATCCATCATATCCCAATGATGATGCGTTATGCTTCAAACGCTTTTTTAACCGAGTTTTTCACGCAATTTATTTTCAACCAGGCTCCAGGGCGCGATAAATGGTTTTTCCAGCAGGTTGATCTTCAGCACCTGTCCATCACACGCATACTCACCCTTTACCCCATCGCCCGCGAAAGTCCCGGAATTCACATCGCCATCAAAACTCCATCCGGCCTGCCCGGCGGCATCTGTCAGCTTGGTGATCAACTGTTCCGCGGGATGCTCCAGGGTAATTTCAAATCTGTGCGGCATATCCTCTGTCCTTCATTTGATATAGTCTGGGTTTGAGTATCTCATAAGGCCAAACAGGCCGGGGCTTATCTTATAAACCTCCGGCGACCATTTATCATGCCTTGCACTAACTGTTCAAGCTTTTTGGCCGCCGGTTTGAAATGAACCGGTTTTAGGCCCGTGCTAATAAAAACTCCGATGGACAAGGCCGGATTGCATTGGCCAACGCTATGAACTAGAATACCCCTAAATGCATAAACCAATAAACGGGAGGGCGTTATGCCGGATAAAGTCATCATCTATGGGAAACCTACTTGACCCTTTACCAATAATGCCCGTGAGGCGTATGGTAAAAAAGGGCCGGTGGAATTTGTGAATCTGGCTGCCGATAAAAGCCGTATACCTGAAATGATGGAGATTTCCGGAGGCAGCCGCAAAGTGCCGGTCATCGTGGAACATGGTAGGGTGACCATTGGATATGGCGGGGCTTGAGCTATTAAGCCATAGACGGCCGGTCGGCCGTAAAGAATAAATCAGGGCCAGGCTTCCCAAGCGGGGTCTGGCTTTCTGCTTAGCCTATTGGGGATATCATGACGAACAAATCCGGGCAGATGCTGGTGCGGCCCTATCAGGACCAGGACCGGGAACAGGTTATTGATTTGTGGCGCGCATGCAAATTGATCAGGCACCAGCACAATGATCCCATAAAAGCTATCGCACTCAAGGTGTCTTTTCAGCCGGAGCTTTTCTTGGTGGGCATATTGGAAGACAAGGTGGTGGCTACGGTCATGGCCGGATTTGAAGGCCGCAGAGGCTGGATCAACTATCTGGGGGTGAGTCCGGATATGCAGCGCCTTGGCCTGGGCAAGCGGATCATGCAAGAAGCCCAAATCCGTCTGGAAAAAATGGGCTGCCCCAAAATCAACCTGCAGGTGCGCACCAGCAATAAGCAAGTAATCGATTTTTATAAAAGCCTAGGCTATATGGAAGATGATGTCATCAGCCTTGGAAAGCTGCTTTGACCCAGCCGGTATTTTGGCGGGGCATAACAGCGGAATATATGCTCTTGACGCCCGCCCGCCCAGGAAGCAATATTGATAAGGCAGTCGCCCAAGGAGTATGACGCGATGGAATTGCTGCAAGAGAACCCCAAGCTGGCCTTGGAGCAAATATTTGTTCCAGGCAGAGTGGTGGATGTATTGCCCCGGCGCACGGAAGTGTTCACCGAAAAACAGGTGCGGCATGCAATGGTATTGGGGATTAAAGATGAAGACCTGGTGCTTAGCCTGCCCGATCCTCCCCTTGCATCACCTTTGGTGGGCCAGGCTCTGGAAATCACCTTTTTGGCTCAAGGGGCGCAGAGTCCAGCGCGATACGGCTATTTCACCCTTATCCTGGACACCCTGGAGCAAACACAGGTCCGGGAGGGATTTGACCATAGCGGCGTAATTGTGCTGTTTCCCCATGACGAGGACATTATCCCCACCACCCTGCGCAATGAAAAACGCTACAGGGTGCACGGACGTTCACAGATAAGCATAAAGGTTAAGGGCTTGGGCGGGCTGTCATTGGAGGATATCTCGCTCAAGGGTCTGCGTTTCAGATATATGACCTGTAACCGGCATGTCAAACAGGGTGAGAGCCTGGAGTTGCTGCTGCAAATACACAAATATGACCATCCACTTAAAGGCCGGGTGGTGGAGAGCAGCAAAGATCCGGATGGAGTGCAAGTCCGTATGGAACTTGATTCCCTGCCTCTGGATCTTTGGTCCGGTCTTTTGCAATTACTACACGATCTAGATAAAAACGGAAAGGTTGCCACCTTATGACCCAGGAGCCCAAAAAAGAAGATTACCTTTGGATCATCACCGAAACCAAGGATGAGAATACCACCATAGTGGGTATGGCCGCGGAGGATTCAGACCAGTTCATACCCGCGGCCCGAACCAAAGAAGAAGCTCTGGTGCTGATGGGCCGCCTGCCCGCCGGTGAAGGCGGAGAACGCCAGGTGGAAGCCATGCACAAAGAGCGACTTTTCGAGCAAGCCGCAGATGATGGGTACCAGGTCTTCGTGGTTGATATGAACGGATTGATTTTGGAACGACTCACCCCCCAGAAACAGTAGACCGTAAAACTGCCAGCCACAATCAAAACTGTATGCCGCCCCGGAATATATGGGGCGGCTTTTTTTGATCACTAACCCAGGTTTTGTATAAGCGGCATGACGACATGGCCTTATTCCATTTAATGTGCATGGATTGATTAGGGGTTGTTATTTAAAAAAGTGTGCAAGATATTTCGTGAAGGTTTGAGTTTGCAACCCAGGTCATACACGCACCATTATCTATATTTCGCACGGCATCTTATTGCTAGGCTTGGGCTGGAACTGAGCTTGCCTTTTCATATAAAAAGGCGGGTCGGCGTATCCTGATGGGTTTTTCGCGAGCCGGGGGGTAAGGGGGGATGGCGAGCCTTTTGACCACCAAAAGGCGAAGAATCCCCCCAAGAAAAATTTATCTTATCTTTTCTGTAACCACAATATTTAACATACTATCTATTAGATATAAATGATTAAATTATTTAAGATTGCCTCCGGCGGCCCAAGGGGCTTATCGCTTTTGGATGATCCAAAAGCTCGCAGCCCCTTAGGAATCCCCCTAACAAAAGATCATGTGCCGTGACGTTATGGACTCTGCACTATTGCCCAGTAGCAATGTTTTAATCAGCAGTGCTTTGGTGCTCACTGAAGCATCTTTCAGGGAGTTTTTTCTTGCGGGTAGGGCTACAGATAAAGTCATAATGAAGTGTTTGGCAGGCTGCAAGCCAAACTCAAACCTCCACGAAATATCCATCATGTGCTTATCCACCAGATTTTGCCGGATCACCGGCGCCATGGCATCGCTGCCACCAGGAGGCAAAGCGCTCTTTGGGTTTGCGGGTTTCAAGATAGTCATCCAGCCAGTTTTGCAGACGTTCTTTGAAATCCGCTATGCTTTCAAGCTCGCATACCTTTTCGGCCAGATGGGGCTTGCGGCCCAGTTTGCCCCCCAAAAGCACCCGCACTCCGGGCCGGCTGATGCTGATGCATTCCTGTGCGCAGGCCTGGGAGCATTGCAGGCAGCCCTGGCAGGCCTCGCGGTCAAAGACCGGCAGACCGTCCACCAGGCTGATGGCCTGATCAGGACAGGCTTCCGCGCATGCACCACAGGATATGCAGGCATCCTCATCAAGCAGGGCAGGGCGCACAAAACCCATCACCCCAACATCAGCGGTTTGGGGCCGTGAGCAGCCGTTGGGACAGCCGGAAATGGAGACCTTCAGTTTATGGTGATAGAGCACTTGAGCCTCTTCCACCTTGGCCCGCAGGCGTTCGGAGAAATCGCCTTGCTCCACCACCTCTTCAACCGCCCGCTG
This sequence comes from Desulfarculaceae bacterium, assembly GCA_963675675.1. Taxonomy (GTDB): domain Bacteria; phylum Desulfobacterota; class Desulfarculia; order Desulfarculales; family Desulfarculaceae; genus Dethiosulfatarculus. Next base: position 1,394,519 of record OY776512.1, on the reverse strand, counting down.
CCAGGGAATGGTATTGAGCAGCAGGTTAGGGCAGTTTGAAAGCTGACTGCGGCATGCCTCGATCAGCACCATTTGCACTCCGGGCTTATTATCCGTAGGTTCCGGGTTCGATCCCCAGGCAGCCCACCAAAGATATCAATCACTTAGCACGTAAGGGCTAGGTGGTTTTTTCGTGAAGTAAGGGTTTTCTCCCCATCCTCTCCCCACTTTTTTAGCAAAGGGCGCCAAAGAAGAACGCTGTTGTAAGCTGCCACGCGAAATGAGAAACTGTGCCAGTCAAAATGAAATGGAACAGGCTGCATCCTAGGCGGCTCCCCTCCTTGTATGAACCTGTCCGTCTTGGTCGCCTTGGTTGGCTCAATCACATGTCCGAGATGAGACATTGACATGTAAAATCATACGACATATGCTATTCACCAGTTTGGGGACATCTAGCCTGCCCATCCCCTAGTAATTGTGGTTCTTCGACGTTTCAAGTGGATTTTATTAAATGTCCTATTGGAGCGGCAAGCAAGTAAATCATGGTGATGAAGGTGGCAGTATTTCGATATCCTCTGGCCCTTGCCCTTGCCGCTTGAAAGATCCCGTTAAGCCCTTCCAGCCTGGCATTGGAATGATTTGAGTTCCATCGTTGCAAGATTTGCTCTGCGTGATTTTCCACAGTCATCAGGGCGTTGAGCATTGGTTTCAGGTTTTTGATATCGTAGGCAATGCAGACCAGCGCGTGGCGGCAGAAGTGAGTAAGACGCCACCTTGCTGCTCTTGGTGTTGCCGCCTTTCTTACCCAGCGCAGCATCTCTTTGAGACGCCAAGCAGTGGCTGTGGCGAATCCACCGTTTTCCAACTCTTGCAAAGCTGTTTGCTGTTTGGCTGTTAATCTGCCTCCATCAGCGGCCTTGAGCACCGCCCAGTAGGCGGCCTTGGGGAGTTTGGCATTCTTGGCCTCACTTTTTCTGACATCGTTGACTGCCTTGGTGAAAAGCTGGACCACATGGAACCAGTCCACGGTGACATTGGCCGATGGAAAGCTATCGGCAATGGCCGCCAAGAAGGCCGGCGACATGTCGCAAACCATCTCGACGATGTTATTGTGGCTGCCGCCGTGCTTCTTTAAAAAACGGCTGAACTGGACCAGGCACTGCTTGCCCTTGCCGGGGGTGACGAAGATCACCGGCTTTTGCTTTTTGTCCAAGTCAATGAACACGGTGACGTAATTGTGGCCCCTTTTGGAAGCGGTCTCATCAAGAGCCACCGCCTTGACCGAGCTTAAATCAAGCCGGGAAAGGGCTCTGGCCACATAGAAATGTACCACCCGCCACAGCCGTTTGTCGGTGACTCCAATGATGCGGGCGGCCGCAGACACCGGCATCTCCCGTACAAGCAGCATGGCCACCTGCTCAAACAAAAGCGTAAAACGGCTGCCTTCCCTGGCCCAGGGGGCGTTGATTTTCCGTACTCCATGTTTGGGGCAGTCCACCCTGGGCAGCCGGGCGGTGATGTAGCAGTGATGTTGAAAAAAGTTTAGGTGACGCCAGGTGTGCTCGCTGAAATCATGGGCCTTGCAAAGCTCACCGCACTCAGGACAGGGGAACTTGCCACCGCGCTCACTGGCTAACTCTATGCGAAGCTCATGGGGCTTTTTGCCGGTGTCCAGATGCTGATCCACTATCCGCCAAGGCGGCTCTATACCGAGTCCCAGGGTGAATATATCGCTGCCGGTCATGAGTGCCGCCTCCAAAGACCTGTGATGTCAAATGCGTGCTCCTCTAAAGCATAATCCAAAACTACCAATTCCACTCAAAACGTCGAAGAGGCGTAATTGTACAAACAAATCCGAATTTGGACCTTCTCAGCTTGACTGACAACGCGCGGGACACCTTAGGGCTTCGCCAGAATCCTATGCGGGCGGCATTATTGGCTTTTGCCATAAATGCGATTACAGGCATGTACGAGGCTAATTTTATTGATAATTTAATTACAAACCTTGAACTTGGGCTCACTCAAGAATTATGCAATGATTCTTGAGTAGTTATGGCACTGGCAGATATGTAATTGGGTTAGCATGGTTGAGATTGGCCACCCTGGAAGAATTTATTAGAATGTATGAAAATGCATGATTGAATGATTGAATAGGTATTATTCTGTTCGATACGACATAGGCTGGAGCCATATTAGCTTGAACGAAACGGCTTGACGTAATTATACTGACCTTGCTTTGGGGTTTACTTACTTGCCGATACAAGAAAAATCGCCTTCTGATCTGAGCCAATTTAAGCCATTTAGCAAAATACACGCCATCTGCCTTCATCGGATATATCATGTGTTTTATAGGGTTGACATCAATCGGATGGGTGCAGAGATGCTTTTTTAGATGTTAGTTGGAATTTTGCCATCCGGTCACGCAAAGTTCCTTTATAATCAAAAGTACGATCTGATTAAATCACGATTGCTCAATGCGCAAATGGCTAGTCACTACAATCAAGCTATCCTCTAATACTATTAGCCAACCAGATGTTAATATAGCAATAAGTCTTTTTAGCTAGAAAAACTGAAACACCTTGAGGGCCAATAGTTGGTACACCGAAGTGTGGCATTATAAACTGTGACAGCCGATGGGTTGTAACTCGAGCGTTTTTCCCGCTGTCTAAATCTTCTATGATATCGGTAACGTGGTTGAAAAATAGTCATGCTCATGAATACTACGAGTATGTGCAAAACTGACAGAAATTAAGTATGATGCCAGTCTTCATTACTCGTCCATAGTCATGCAAAACAACTAATTCAGTCCAACCAGATAGAAAATGATTTGGTGAATGGAGTTTCTGATGAATAGACATCAGCAATCAAATATTTCAAAAAGATTGATCTTAGGCTTTTCCGTATTGATTTTTATATTTATTCTATTTGGTGTGTATACTTTGTATGATATCCACAGAATTTCTCAATTGAGTCGATATATCTATAACCATCCACTAGTTGTATCAAATGCAGCTCTTCAAGCCAATACGTCCATTTTAAGAATTCACCGTAGCATGAAAGATGTGGTTCTTTTTCATTCTTTATCAAGAATTCAGGAATCTATTGAAATAGTTAATGATGAAGAAGACCGAGTGCATCGGCAACTCGACATCGTTAAAAACAATATTTTGGGTGATGAAGGCAAGGCTCTTGAAAATGAGGCCAGGAAACTATTCGATGCTTGGCAATCGATTCGAAATGAAGTTATTGGATTTGTTCATAATGGTCAAAGAGAAAATGCAGCCAATATAACAATTGGAAAAGGAGCCGATCACGTGGCTCTGTTAGAAACCAAAATGCTTGGACTATTGAATTATGCAAAAGGCAAAGCTTCTGAATTTAACCTTGAAACTGAAAGAATAGCTTCAAGGTCGAATATAATTATGATTTCTTTATTGCTGTTGGCTACCCTCGTATCGATCTTTATTGCTTTCACGATTATAAAGCGAACTCTATTAATAGAAAAGAATCTTATGGAAAGCGAAACACAATACAGGCGGCTTTTTGAGACTGCAAATGACGGGATATTGCTTCTCGAAAAACACAAATTGAAAATTCGCCATGCTAATCCAGCCATCACAGCGATGTTGGGCTATTCCAAGGAGGATTGCATCGGGAACAATTTAAATGATGTCGGCTTCCCGGATGATATTGGTAATGTTAATGAAATAATGCAGACATTGAACGAGGACGGCATTTGTTTTCACAAAGATCTTCCGATAAAAAAGAAGACTGGGCAAGTAGTCGATACCGATATTTATATGGTCGACAGGGCAAGTTTAGTTCAATGCAATATCCGTAACATCACCAAACGCAAACGGGCCGAGGAAGCTGTCCGTGAAGGCAATGAGAAATTACACTCCATAATTGATAACATCGGTGTGGGGGTGGCAATGATCAGTCCAAAAATGGAAATAATCGAACTGAATAATCAGATGCGTGAATGGTTTCCCAGCATTGACCCAGGCAGTCGCCCCATTTGTTACCAAGCCTTTAACGATCCGCCGCTTGACAGTATCTGCGATTACTGTCCAACGGCCAAGACACTTCGAGACGGCAAAGTGTATGAAGACATAACCAGCACTAAGCAAAGAGGAATCGTTCGAAACTTCCGTATCGTATCTTCAGCAATAACCAGTAAAGATGGTGAAGTGACGGCAGCCATCGAAATGGTTGAGGATATCACCGAGCGTCTGAACTTACAGGCACAGCTTGTGCAATCCCAGAAGATGGAATCCGTGGGCCGTCTGGCCGGAGGCGTCGCACACGACTACAACAATATGTCCAGTATCATCATCGGTTATTCGGAATTGGCGCTAGAAAAGGTTGAACAGGGTGACCCTTTACATGACGATCTCATGGAGATTCTTACGGCTGCAAAACGTTCGACGGACATAACCCGGCAATTGCTGGCATTTGCCCGCCAACAAACCATTGCCCCCAAGGTGCTCGATCTGAACGACAGCATAGAAAGCATGCTCAAAATGCTCCGGCGGCTGATCGGCGAAGACATTGATCTTGCCTGGTTGCCCGGAGCGGAAGTTTGGCCGGTCAAAATTGATCCCTCCCAGGTCGATCAGATTATGGTGAATCTTTGCGTTAACGCCCGGGACGCTATAGCCGACGTGGGCAAGGTTACCATCGAAACAAAAAATATCAGCTTCGACGAGGACTACTGCGCCGATCATGCAGGGTTTGTTCCCGGAGAGTATGTATTGCTCGCAGTAAGCGACGATGGCAGTGGTATGGCCCAGGAAACCATGGATAAGGTTTTCGAACCGTTTTTCACTACCAAGGGCTTGGGAAAGGGTACCGGACTTGGGATGTCCACCGTTTACGGCATTGTCAAGCAGAACAACGGGTTCATTAACGTATACAGTGAACCGGAGAAAGGGACGACCATCAAAATTTACCTTTCCAGGCATACAGGCCAGCCTGTCGAAGCACATAGTGAAAATACCTTAGAAATTCCGTTAAGCCGGGGCGAGGCGGTATTGCTGGTTGAGGACGATGTTTCTATCCTGAAACTCGGGAAAAGAATACTCAAAAATCTGGGGTATAATGTACTGTCTTCTAAAAGTCCGGTTGATGCTTTCCAGTTGGCTAAAGACCATGCCGACAAGATCCATTTGCTGATAACCGATGTGGTCTTGCCTGAGATGAACGGCCGTGAGCTGTCTGAGAAACTTCAAGCGCTTTATCCTAATCTCAAAACTCTCTTTATGTCCGGTTATACAGCCAATGTCATTGCCCACCGCGGTGTGCTGGAAGACGGTGTTAGTTTCATTTCAAAACCGTTTTCCAAAAAGGATATGGCCTTTAAGGTCAGAGAGGTGCTGGATGGGCCTAAAGGCAAAACTCATGCTTAGTTACGGTATCCGAAAATATCCAACCATCCTAAAAACTAAAAGATACTGGATGAAAGGTAAACAAAAGAGAGGCGCTTTAAAGTTCACCTTACTTAATGTATTATTAATAAATGGCTATTTCAAACATAATGCAATAATCCTTGAAGTTCAAGGCAGTAACCAGGGTTATTATTAGGGTTAGTATCTTATAGTCTCGTGATACTCAACCATCAATAAGGTATTCGAGAAAACGGCTCGGTCATAGATTGATCAGGTATGCTTCAGCCCGGCAAAGATATTCAGGAACCCGTATAGTTTTGAATGCCACCCCAGCGATTCAAATTAGGGCTTGGCCAAACCAAAACTGACCATCAAACCCAGATTGACGGCCAAAAACCAGAGCAAGGCCGCAATCGAGCCACCCCTCACTCCGGGGTGTCCGGGTTTTCAAACGCCATAGCGCTTACCAGCCAGCCATGGGATTAAAAGCCCCATAGGCTATCACAAGAAATCCCATCCGATAGCGCAAAAAATCCAGCAGACCACCATTGAAAACAGCCAAGACCAGGTTATTCAGCAGAAAATTATCCGGTATCAAACAAATGGATTTGTTCAAGGTTCGATCCTTCCATCGCGGCAATGTGTAAAACTGGCATCCATAATTGCAGTCTTCCAGGTAATTGGGTTGGTAAGAAGCAGAAAACATGGGGTGCTGAAAGTGATGTTCTGGAGGGTAAATATAAAAAAAGACATAAATAACAATTTGTTAGAGATGAAATATAGAATTGCTTATTTATGATAATGGGTTTATTCTGACAAAACAGGGCTTTCGCGATCATCGCAGTCTTACAGCGGGAATGCCTGCCGGGTGAATCGAGACCCGGTGTATCTTGCCTACCGATGCAATAGTATCAGCTGAGAGTAAAAAACAGGAGACATCAAAAAAATGGATCAGGAAATAGTCTATTCCATAGGAGCCTTTTTGGCGGCAACCGTTTTACTGTATCTCTACACCAAGAAAAAGCAGAACTCCCAGTGGCGGGGATCGGTTACCGGTATCAAGCATTTCACCAGAAGCAAAACTGATAGCACAAATGATGACGCCCCCGTGGAAACAACGCATCAGGTGAGAATCAGATATAGGAAGGAATCTGGAGGCAAGGGCAAGCTGGTTGTGACTTTGGACCAGTTCAATGCCATGTTTCCCAACCTGAAACCAGGAGACGGGCTGATTAAAAAACCGGGGGAGTTCTTCCCTAATTCACCATAAACGTTAATTTATTGCCGACATACTCAGAATTTTTGAGGTTAGGTTGCACAATTCAAGTTGATTTTGAGTGACTAATGGACCAAGACATCCGGCTCAATAGGCGATTCTGCTATTCATGCTGCGGTTCTGGAGGCGATGGATAATGAAGAAACTGACTTTGACCCTAATCGTGATGTTGGCCGCTCTCTTGTTTTGCTGCCCTGCTGGAGCGGCTGGCCTGGTAAACCTAAAGGCATCCTATTCCCAAATCGGCGAATACGACTGCGGAACTCCAAAAGGACCATTCCGATCACAGGGGTTTGATATTCCCGGCCCAGGGACACTGGTAGTCAAGCTTTGGGTGAAACCCCATGTTGAACGTGCCGCCCTGCGAAGGATTCGTTTGACAGTGGGCCGCGCATCGCTCATGGGTTATTTGAAATCAACATTTCACATCCTGACCGTGGACGGGTCTTCAGCCAAAGGACCGGTGGATGGCCGGCCTTTCTATGCGGAGGATCACTATAAGGTTGAAAAGGCGCTCAAGAACTGCAAGGTAACCATTCAACGTCCGGATAGTGGTTGCCAGCAGTGGAAACAGATGGTGGAAGTAACCCTGGAGTATTATCCGCCAGGCGTCACCCCACCCCGCCCTGGCAAAGCTGATACCCCAAAACCGTCCTCAGCGGATCAAGCCGAAAAGTGGTATCAGCAGGGACTTAGCGCCATCCGGCAAAAGAAATACCCCCAGGCGGTGGATTTACTTAGCAAAGCGCTGAGAACCGGTAAGCTCTCCGCGAAAAAGCAAGCCAACGCCTATTACCAACGGGGCTGGGCCCAAGGCAAGCTGGGCAAGCGCGCGCAGGCATTGGCCGACGTGGAAAAGGCCATAAAGCTTAATCCCAAAAACTCCGTGTACCACCATATGCGGGGCTGGTGGCTGATGAAGCACAAGAGGTATCAGGAAGCCTTGCAGGAGTGCCGTATTGCCTTGCGTCAGAACCCCAACAGCCCCTTTGCCTATCATACTTTGTCGCGCACCTATGAAGAAATGGGTGAATGTCAAAAAGCCTTGGCCACCGCCCAGAAAGCTTTGAGCCTCAAACCAGGAAATCAAGGGCTGAAAAACAATCTGGCCAGATTGAGGAAAAAAGGCTGCGGTGGAGCAAAACAGGCCGCCCCGTCTGCCTCTAAGGTAGGCTATTACCAGCTTGATTTCCTGCGTCACTACAACATGGGTCGCCCAGAGGCTACTTTTAAGGTCGATGGCATCCCGGTTTCGGGATACCAGGCCGGCAAGGCTAATGTGGTCTGGCTCACCAAAGGCAAAGCCCCCTGCTGCCCAAAAAGCACTTTCCCCACTAGCTATGCTTGGCAGGTGCCTTCATATACAGCCAAGGAAGTGCTTATTGCCACCAACCTGGCTTGGTGGGGCAACTCCCTGAAGGACAAGCCCGTAGTGCGGCTCACGGTTGAGGGCCACGGCGCGCGCCGCTCCTTTGACCTGAAGGTGGGGCAACATACCGCCGAGTGGAACGGCGGAGCCATAACCCCGGCGGCGGGAGTGACGGTCGAAACCGGCACTCCGGGGCCGTCAAGACGTTGGTTCATCGCCCGCTTCCCGCTGGGGTCTATCAAGGTGACCAGGGTCAAAGTGGATCTCTTAGATGCGCCGCCCCATGGCAGCGGCCATGGCGTGGTGGAGATCCATGGCATTACCTTGAAGGGTGAATAGGGACCAAGCGGGGAGAGCCGATGAAGCTGTTAGCAAATCCTGAAGTGGTGCGCCGTTTGGCTGCGGTGGCCGGTCTTTTCGTGGCCATCATCCTTTTCATGAATCCGGTGAGCCATGTATTGAAGGTTGAGTTAGCCGACTTCGCCGCCAGGCATAAGTTCGAGTTCTCTAAGCTACCCCTGGATCAGTATATCGCCCAGAAGACAAAGGGCAGGCTCAAGGAGGTTGGTGGGCCCAAGTGGCAGGCTGTGATGGAGGGCCTTTTAAGCCAACGTAAAGGCCAAACCCCCGAAGAATGGATGGACTATCAGCCCAGGCGTCTCAAGGGCAGTGACCGCGAATTTTACTTTGGGGCAGAGCAAGAACCTTTTGCCGAGGTGGCCCCCAAAATAGGCCGGCGAATATATTTGGCCTACAAATTTGACGGAGAAACTAACTACATACTTCTGCACCCTCGAAGGCCCAAGTTTGCAAAAGATGCGTCCAATAAAGTGATATACCCCTTGCGGGCCTACGCTTGGCTGCCCCTCATCATCGGCTTAGCTTTGTACTTTTTTCTGCCCAAGGTGAAAAAGCCTGCTGACAGCCTGGGATACAGGAAGCTCTGGGGATTGGTGTTCTCGGATTTTTTAGGCTTGGCGTTTGCCGGCGCTCCTATTGTCTTCTCTCTGGCGCTCACGCTTGAGGAAGGCAGGGGCTTGGCTTCACTGTTCGATATTGAAAAAGGCTGGATTTGGCTGACCCTTTCCATGTGGCTTTTGACCGGTTTCGGTTTATTCATCATGTCGATAGGAGTATGGTACCGCAACCTTTGGGTAACCTTCACTCCCACTGGCATAGAGAGGCACACGTACAAAGGCTGCAGTATCTTCGCCTATGATGACGTGAAAAAAGCGTCTCTGCGCACCAAGAAGCACCATTGGCTCTTGGCCGGACTGTTGCTCTTTGGTGGAGGCAACCCCGCTGCTGCTGGGCAAGCGGCGATGTTGGCAGGCCAAAATCATGTGGGTATAGGTATTGATATGAAAAATGGAGAGTCCCTATGGATCCGGCTTGAAGCTTTTGAAAACCCGCAGAAGCTGGTGAGGAACCTGAAAGATAACGGGGTAGAACTGGATAACAATTTGGATCCAACTCAGACAAACTGAATATATTCTGCATGTTTGGGGAGCGTAGGTACGATTTTGTTCCAGGCTTGCCCCCGGTTAACCTTATCAGACCACCTGAATAACCCGGCATAACAGTCGGAGTAAATTGAATCGGCTATTATATTTAATCGGCATTTTCATCTCTTTATTCAGGAGACTTTACAAGGTTCAAAAAGCACCCCTAAAAATTTAAGCTGGGGAATCCAGGATAATTATAATCTTGCCAGTATAACCTATAATCTGTGTAGATCCAGCTTGTTGGGCTTCTAGGACAGTCTCATCAGTCAAAGATTATTCTTCCATTCAAAACTTTATTCGGTTTTGAAATCTCAAGTATTGTGTACGTAAGTTAGACAAAAAGAAAGACTCAAGAACGACTAGATACTTAATGGATGTTACATTTCTAATTGGACCAAAAACTTAATGTTTTTGAACGTAATATATTTTATGATATGAAGCTGAAAGCAGACCATTTTGATTTGCTTCAATGATTGTCCAATGTTCAGGAGCCCAAATAAGGTTGAGAGCTTAGCCGCTCAAAATTCGGGCGTTTTGTGCCTTGAACCATAGAATCTTGCCAAGATAAGAAATGTCTACGCTCAACAGATGCCGTTGAAACTGGCTTAGCACACCAATAACTCGCTCAACATGCTAAAAATGTAATCGTGCCTTTCCTGCCTTATTATAACTTGCAAATTATAATTTACACGTAATTACTATCTAATTCGTTCAGTGTGATAATCCGGTAAAGTGACCGATGTATTTACATTTGGCTTGGTAGGAACAGGGCAATTTGTGGGAAGCAGACCAGAAGTAAAATGCAGAGGATTATGGCAAGAACAAAGGGTATTACACCGCGAAAGATTGTGTCCAAAGGAATGCCTGTAACGCCCGACAGGGCAAAGACATTCAAACCGATTGGTGGCGTGATCAGGCACAACTCCATGACCAGAACAATGACTACCCCAACCAAATGGGATGCCTGGATGGATAATGTCTTCATCGAAAGGCTGTGGTGGTCTCTCAAATATAAGTGCGCCTATATCAACGAATTCGAGAATGTGAGCTCTCTGAAACTGGGGCTGAACAACTGGATCAGCTTCTACAACGCTAAGCGGACCCATTCCTCACTGGACGATCTGACTCCGGATGAGGCATACTTTACAAACTTGCCAAAGGCGGCTTAAATATGAATGGCCGAATCATCCTTAATTACGCCGCCTACCTGTCCAACAAAAGAGACCACCGCTGATTATAAAAAGTTAAACGCAATCCCATACCGAATATAGGCAATATATTAGACAGCAGTCTTTTGACGCAGGCTTTTTATATCGCGCAGAGGTTGATGGAAGCTCGAAGTGCTCATGCCGAATTTAGATGCCAATTCTTCGATCCGTAACTGTTGAGAGTAGTTCTGGTTGCGAATGGCGGGCACATTTTGGGCACAATTTAGGCGCAATTTTTCTTCGTGGTGTTCCGCGTCCCCCGCTCGCGCGAGGAAGGTGCTAGGGGGAGGTGGTTGGAGTCCAGTTTAGACGATCGATCTTTTGATCTGAAAAAGTAGCAAGGGTGTTACGTCGCTACTCAACATCCAAGTGCCAGTATAACCTTGGCCGATAGATCAGGCTACCTTGCCAACAATGACGTTGGTAGTTGCATGTAGCATCATCGTTGACACTGGCTCATCACTATAGGGCGGCGCTTGGCACGGGGTGACCGGGGAACAGTTAATGCTCGAAATACAGGAGATTGCGGTTGCCGTCGGGATTTCAGTTAAAAATCGCCTTAACGGAAAGGCGATGAATCCTTTGGAATCCACTCGCTGAAGGAACGAATGGCATCGGGAACTCCAGTAGGCTTAAAAAGAAGTGAAACGCGGCTATTGCCGCATAATTCAGGTTAAAGTGGCACAACGGCAACTGCCGCAAATCTGGATCCATTTATGGACAATAGTTGACAGCAGGAGTAGACTACTTGTTTTGGGTCACTAGAGTAACTCAGTGTTGTGGTTGTTGAGGATTCAACAAGCGATACAAACTGCAAATTCCACGCCTACTGCATATTCCGTGTTTTTGGTGAAGTTGGAAAATAAACAACTAAAGGAGTTACCATTGTATTCATTATCTACTAGGAATCTTAAACTCGCGATCATCTCACTTTTTCTGCTGTTTGTTATTTGGCAACCCTCGTTGTCTGACGCAAAAATAGTGGGTGACAGTAATACCTACTTTGGAAAGCTCCCACCTATTTACCAGTCATACGTTAAGAGTGTGATGGATCTAAAGGCTAAATATGGTACGCCAAAAACCAAAGAAGATAGAAAGAAAATTAAAAAACTGATAAGAGACAAGAGGGATCAATTAAAAGTTACCATTAAAAAATTCAACTCAACTCATCCAATTGTTGGTAGTAAATTACCCTATAAAGTCGTCGGAGATGTACCGTATACCGTCCAATATGTAGAAATTACAAAGCTGGTTTATAGCAGCATTAAATTTAATGTCAGAGTGAAAATTAATAAAGATATCAAAAACGCAAAAAATAAAATAGAACAAAGAATTAATATTTATTTTGCTGCTTTTGACAAAAATAATCAATTCATCAAAGGCACAACGAACTGGGCCACAAATCATGGCTGGATAAAGTTGATTGCTGGTACCATCTATAATGCCCAAGGCCACTGGAACGCTAACCATTTTGAGAGCATGGATGATTTTAGATATATTCAGATTATGTCAAAAGATGAATATGAAAAGCTTAAATAGCTGCTCAGGATGTTTCTAACCGTTATGGCAGGTGAGTAATGATGGACAGGAAATGCGATGCGGAAATGGAATTAGATCGAAGCGTAATAACTTTAAAATCAATATGTTATAAAGCAGTTCTGCTGTTTATATTGGGGATCTTGATCGCGCCGGCAGCCAATGCAGGCGATATGAAAATATTTTCCAACACCAACAAGAACAGGGTTTATAATTTCAAGGCTCCGACCTTCAAACTTACGCGCCCAATGGTTATCACAAGAATTGATACCTATCATTGGAATAACCAGCAAGGCGCACCTCCAGGCAAAATTGGCATTAAGGGCGTGGGGTCATGGCGGGCCCAAGGATGGCCTGGCATGTACAATACCCCAAATGCTAACTGGACGGTGCGTCCGAATGTTCGGCTGGAGCCCGGCGTTTACACCATTGTGGATTCGGACCCTGTAACCTGGTCTCAGAATTCTGGGTCCAGAGGGGCCGGGTTTGCCGAAGTGTTCGGAAGACCGATTAGCAGCCAGCCCTCACAGCCAGCAAATAGTGGATCAGTAAATATTCTTCCTGGCAAATGGGGTTCCAACTGGGGCGACCTTCAGCTGAGATTTGAGGGTGACAATCTCATTTTTGATTATCTTGCGAGCGAACACGGAAAGATGATCGCCAAGCGGATTGGCCCCGGGAAATACAAAGGACGGTGGGCTGAAGACAAGTCAAACAAACGCTGCAGCATAGCATGGGATAATCGCCATTACTGGGGCAATGTGACCATTACATTTACAAGTCCGACAAACTTCGAGGCTCAATGGGGATATTGCAATGGAGCCCAAGACCAGAGCAAATGGAAAGGGCATAAAGTCAAATAGTAAGTTTCCACCCCCATAGGGGGTGGCCTTATCCAGCCCCCCAAAGGGGGGCGCTGGGTCGGGAAAGCCCCGTTGGGGCTGTCTAGTAAGTTAGCCTAGTTCCAAATACAGTTGATTCTGTTGAATCTTTTCCTGGTCCCGGATGTATTTACTTATGGTAGCTTCATCCAAACCAACTGTGCTTACGCAATACCCGGTTGCCCAAAAATGCAACCCGGTCATATTGCGGTGGCCAAGCAGGCCTCGATGGATGCGAACCGCGCTTTTACCTTTCAAAAAACCGATCAACTGGGCAACGCTGTACTTCGGTGGAATACTCAGACACAAGTGGATGTGGTCCGGCATAGCATGACCATCAAGCAAATCCACGCCCTTTTGCTTGCACAAATCCCGAAGTATCTCACCAATGTGTTTGCGAACCTTCCCATATAGCGCCTTCTTGCGATACTTGGGCACAAATACTATGTGGTATTTACAGTCCCATCTAACATGCGATAGACTACGCCAATCACGCATTGGCTCTTCCTCCCGCTCCCAACGGAGCTCTCCCGGAGGAGGAGTCTATCTATTTGCGTGTAACCCCGGAACGGTAAAACCTTTTCACGTCCACGGCCATAGGCCGTGGTTTACTGGACTTAATTAGTAAGAAGGTCGGCGCTGATTTCCCGGAAAAGTTATAAACATTAACTTGTTAATTCCCTGCAGCTTGCTGCAGGGTACGATAGGAAAGAACCATATTTTGCGAAGGTGCGGTTCCGCAGTCAGCAGGACTGTGGCAGGAATTCCGTAATACCCCGTAGCTTGCTGCGGGGATAGGAAATTCCAGCGCTTCACCTGTTTATTGCCAACACAGCCGCTCAAGCTGAACCGGCCCCTCTAAACCGGAGTATTTCCTGTGAAACTGCTGCTCAATACCGAATTCCTGCGCCGCCTGGCCTTGGCTCTGGGCCTGTTTATTTCCATCATTATGCTCACCCATGCCGCGCCCTATCTCTATGAGGTTGAATTTGTTGATTTTGCCAAGCAATACAAGCAAATATACATCAGCATGGTGAATCCACTGCGTGCCCAAAAATTAGTCTACACCCATAGGGCCAAGCAAAGCCCAGCCAAAGACTATAGCGCTGCCCTAAAATCCATTGATCAAAAGCTCAGGGCCATCGAAGCCAGGTTTAAAAAACAATCGCTTGAGGATTACATTGCCCAGCAGACATCTGGAATGATAATCAAAATCTCCGGCCCCCAGTGGGATGCCCTATTGTCCAAAATGAAGCAACACCTAAAGGGACAAACCCCGGCGGAACTCAAGCCCAACCGGTCAGTGCAGGCAAAAAGCACAAGTCTGTATTTCCCCCCGGGCACCGTGCCCTTTGCAACTGCCTTGGGCAGGAATGGCCAAAAAATTGTGGCTTACGATCATGACGGAGCCACTAGATACCTGATGCTGAGCACATTTTCGCCGGTAAACAGAATGAACCAATATGCCCAAGACGACCTGGTGTATCCCGGGCGCGGCTTTTGGTGGATTCCCTTGGTCCTGGGGCTGCTGCTCTACCTGGTGGTCATACCCAAGGCAAAGGCACCTGAAGACGCCCTGGCCATTCCAAGGCTCTGGGGTGTAATGGTCACAGACTTTTTCGGGCTGCTGTTTGGAGGAGGGTTGCTTTTATTCGGCGCTCTATTCATGCAATCAAAACAAGGCACTCTGTTCACCCTCTTTACCATGGAGTCTGGCTTTGCCATAGGAGTGCTGGTTATTTGGGCACTAGGCCTGCTTGTTATGCTGGGGATTATGATGTTTGGTATAGTATACCGCAACTACTGGCTAAGGCTGCTGCCGGACGGACTGGAGGAGCACACCTACAAGGGTACGCGTTTTTATGCTTACAGTGCCATGAAACGGGCTGAACTGCGCCAAAAAGACCGCAGCTGGATGATCAGGCTGGCCATGCTGCTGTCCTTTTTTAGTCCCAACCCGGGCAGCACCGCCATGGTGATGGCAAGCGGTAACAACCCCATTAAGCAGTACCTGACCATAGAGATGATCGAGGATCCCCCCTGCCTGATCAAGCTGCAACGGTTCAACATAGCCGGTTATGACACTGCCGTGGCTGTGGCCCGGACGCTCAGCAATAATGGAATAGCGATTGACGAGGCTTTGGCAAAAGCGTTGGAGAACCAAAGCCCTAATGGCGCCTAGCAGCGCCGCCAAGATCCGACAGGTTGTATTTCAGCTATGGATTTACCATCACTGTGACCGTGTGGGTAATCTCAAGTCAGGGCTTAGGCATCCGATCTCATGGGGTTAGCCAATCTGGTTACTGGCTTTTGATTCAGGGTCAACTTTAAGCTGTGTTTACACAGGCAGTGGAGCAAATCTCTGCGGCCTATTTTCTCCAGCCACATACCGCTTTGAAACGTAAACCTCCAATCTCAAGATTAAGTAAATGTGAACAACCTCCGTGTTAACAACACCTAGAAGTCACCGGGAATCATTATACCGCATATATATGCCAAGCTTGAATGGGAATGACGCCTATGAATAGTCCCTTATCCCTCGGGAAAAATGATTCGTTGCTTATAATCGGCTATACCTAAAACTAGACGTTTTTCTGTAAATGTTTAGGAGATTTAATAAGGTTGAAAATCTCTTTGTTGCACAATAAAATCTGTATACTTGGTTCAAATATAAACCTGCCAATATAACTGTAAGCCTGACTGGTGGCTTTTTAGGACTTCTGACAATTTCATCACCGATCAACCATAGTCTCTCCAGTCATAACTTTTTTTGATTATGAAAACTCCAACTTTGTGGACGGATACTAATCAAAAACAAAGCCTAGCAAAGTCAAGGATACTTAATGTAGTATTGAAAGATGGTCAAGTGAAGACTAATGCAATGATGTTTGAGCGTAGTGGGTTTCCGAAGTTCAAGATTTGAGTTAGTAAATGCGAGTTTGATCTAGTTTAATAATCCAATAATTTCTGTGAAAGTTTATGATTAAAGAGTTTATATATTAATTTTCAGTAGAAAAATGTGAAATATCATTGTTTCAAATTTATTACACGGACATTATTTTGGTGTACGGCCATTAAAGCGCGCTGATAATTTAAATATTAATGTCATTTGTGGGAAGATAAAATCCCTTTGAATATATCAAATTAGCTAACCTTATTGATATGGCAAAGTTCGCCTGTACTATTCAAATCCAAAGTATTTAACTCCACACCCCTGTAAAACAAATTCCACCAGCTAACAGAAACACTTCATCATAGTTTTTCATGATAATCCATCCACGGTATGGGTTGGACATGAATTAATCAAACCAGCGGACAATGTTTTTGGCATTTGACTATATCACAAATATGGACTTATAATTTGTTTAGGATATTAAATTAATTAAACGCTGAAAAAACAAGTGAGGTATTTGCCTACGGTTTGCATGGCAAGTCTGTCTCACAAGTTGAACTGTTCTGGCGAATTATGTGGGCATTCGGCCAAATGAGTGGGATTTTGCCAGGTAAAGTAATTCAAAATGCTTTTTAATAACAAGGCGTTCTGGCGATTCCCTTCAAAAGGAGCAGAGAGGTGATAAACCATAGGTTCGCTAATCTTGCCATGCGACTCCTATTTAGCCTGTTCATTATTTCATTGTTTTTATTATACGTTTGGATTGCCTCGGCCAGGGCCGATGAACGGGTCGTAACGGTCGGTATCTACCAAAATGCTCCGAAGGTCTTTACCGCCGAATCCGGTGCGCCTGCAGGAATTTTTGTGGATATCATTGAACATATTGCGAAAACCGAAGGCTGGCGCCTGCGATACGTACCTGGCACTTGGAGCGAGGGATTGGACCGCCTAGTTAAGGCGGAAATCGATCTCATGCCCGATATGGCGTACACCTCGGATCGGGCTAAGATATTTGCCTTTCAAAAGGTACCGGTTCTATCGTCCTGGTTTCAGGTATATGCCAAAGAAAGTAGCGATATTAAATCTATACTGGATCTGGGCGGAAAACGAATCGCGGTTCTGGATCGCTCGGTTCAACAAGAGGCGTTTTCCCGACTCGCAACCGGCTTCGGATTAACCACTACCATTATTTCCCTTCCGGATTACCAAGACATATTTGAGGCGGTTGCCAAGGGCGAGGCTGACGCGGCCATCACCAATCGCTTCTATGGGCCGATGCATGCAAAAAAACTGGGGCTTGAAGACACGGCGGTCATTTTCAGCCCTTCTGATCTATTTTTCGCGGCGCCCAAAGGTAGGGATGAGAAGGTATTGAACGCTATCGACGCCAATCTCACAAGTATGAAAGCAGATCCACAATCGATCTATTACCAATCCTTAAAGCGATGGACCTCCGAGGAAGCCCGATTCAAGCTCCCGCTGTGGCTGCAGGTGCTTGGCCTGGTTTTGGGGGTTGTCCTGCTGTTAAGCCTGGCGGGGAGCTTGGTTTTGAAGCATCAAGTGAATACGCGCACACAGGAATTGCAGGTGGTAAACCGTGCCTTACGCATGCTGAGCGAATGCAACCAGGCGCTGGTGCGTTCCAGCGAGGAAGCCGGACTGATAGACGCCGTCTGCCGCATCGTAGTGACAAGCGGAGGTTATCGCCTGGCCTGGGTGGACTTGGTCCAAGCAGGCGCACCCGAAACCATCCATCCAGTTTCCCAGGCCGGTATTGGGGATAAAAAGCTCACATCCTTAAAAACCGTACAGGACCACGCCGAGTCCATCGGCAACTTGATTAATAAGGCCCTTGGCACCGGCCGTTTTTGCCTGGCCCGCCATATTTTAACTGATCCAAGCTTCCGAGCTTTGCGGACCGAGGCGCTGAAGTTTGGCTATGCCTCGGCACTGGTACTACCGCTGCTTACCGAAAAAGAAAAAATCGGGGTGATGGTTATTTGCTCGGGTGATCCCACCGCCTTTGACCAGGAAGAGGTTGCCCAACTAACGGAACTAACCAATGACATGGCATTTGGCATCGCCAGCCATCGCACGCACGCGGCAAATAAATTGGCCGAGGCGCAGCGTCAGGAGGCACAGCAACGGTTTGTTGATATTGTCGAGTTCTGCCCGACGCGACGTTTGTTATTGATAAAGACAAAAAAATAATCGCATGGAACCAGGCATGCGAAGTTATGACCGGTGTAAAGAAGGATAGCCTGCTCGGCAGGGGCAATTACGCCTATGCCGAGCCGTTTTTTGGTGAGCGACGTCCAATTCTGATTGATCTTTTGGATCTGCCTATAGCGGAGATCGAGGCGAGCTATAAATACGTAACACGTCAAGGTGACAGAATTATTGGTGAGTCTTTCATCCCCGACCTTAGAGATGGCCAGGGGGCCCATTTGTGGGGAGTGGCCTCGCCATTGTACGACCAAAATGGACGGAGGTGCGGTGCCATAGAGATTGTTCGGGACATAAGCGAACAAAAAACCATGGAAGAAACCCTGCGCGCGAGTGAACAAAAATACCGTGAACTGGTGACGCTAGCCAACAGTATCATACTACGTTGGTCGCGCGATGGGCGGATCCTCTTCCTAAATGAGTTCGGCCAGAAATTCTTCGGCTATACCGAAAACGAAATTATTGGCCGAAACGTGCTCGGAACCATAGCCCCTGAGCGTGACAGTAACGGCCACAGTTTAGGTTCGCAGATGGAAGCTATCTGCGCCGACCCGCAGAAGTACGAAAGCAACATTAACGAGAACATGCGCCGAAATGGTGAACGGGTCTGGATCGACTGGAGAAACAAAGCGGTGTTCGATGAACAGGGACGGGGAAAAGAGATTCTGAGCATCGGCTCCGACATCACTGATCGCATGTTGGCCGAGGAGCAGATTCGCCAGCTGAATTACGAATTACGGCAGCAAGCACAGGTCCTGGAGCAACGCGTGGCCGAGCGCACTGCAGAACTGGTAATCGCCAAGAATCGGGCCGAATCCGCCGACCGAACCAAATCCGCCTTTCTGGCTACCATGTCCCATGAGTTGCGTACGCCATTGAATTCCATTATCGGATTCACTGGCATTCTGCTTCAGGAACTGGCTGGACCTTTGAACCAAGAACAGAAAAAGCAATTGACCATGGTTAAAGGGAGTTCTCACCATCTTCTGACCCTAATCAACGATGTGTTGGATATTTCCAAAATCGAGGCTGGTCAGTTGGCACTTTTCTTTAGCCCCTTTGAACTGAGACCCTCCATTGAGAAAATTGTGAAGTTGGTTTCACCGTTGGCAGAAAAAAAGGGGATCGCCATATCACTTGATATCGCCGATGACGTTGCAGAAGTGATTACGGATAAACTTCGTCTGGAACAGGTCATTCTTAATTTACTCAACAATGCCGTGAAGTTTACCGAAAAAGGGCAGGTCCGTATTTACTGCCATACGGACAAAGATCGGTATGTCCTGTCGGTTTCAGACACCGGAATAGGCATACAACCAGAAGAGATCCCAGGACTTTTCCAACCCTTTCACCAGATCGACACTGGACTTTCACGTAAACACGAGGGCACCGGCCTGGGATTATCTATTTGCATGAAACTTTTGGATATGATGGGGGGAACCATTATGGTTGATAGCTGTTGGGGCAAAGGCAGCACATTTACTATTCATTTTCCACAGCAAAAGGGGAATTAATCATGAGCGACACGCTGCTGATCATTGAGGACAACCCGCAGAATTTTTACATGATGCGCTTTCTACTAGAGAAAAACGGTTTTACGGTGATTGGGGCGGAAAACGGCCGCGAAGGCATCGAAAAGGCGCTTAGCCACCAGCCACGGGCCATATTGCTAGACATACAACTGCCTGAAATGGACGGATACGCTGTAGCTAAAGGACTTAAAAAGAACAGTGAACTGGCCGATACGCCCATCATAGCGGTAACCTCCTATGCCATGGTAGGGGATCGGGAACGGATACTGGCTGCCGGAGCTACCGGTTACATCGAAAAACCGATCAATCCGGAGACCTTTGTGGCAGAGATTATCGCATATTTGTCGAAAAGCCCTAACGATCAAGGAAGATAACAATGAAAATCCTTGTCGTCGATGATCATAAAGAAAACCAATACCTATTGGAAGCCATGTTCAGGGGAGGTGGGCATGAGGTGCAGGCAGTTGCAAACGGCGCCGAGGCTCTTGAGAGACTTAAGGCCGGCGGTGTTGATTTAATCATCAGTGATATCCTTATGCCGGTAATGGACGGATTTCAGTTGTGCCGCAAAGTCAAAACAGATGAGTCCGTTCGCCATATCCCTTTCATCATTTACACCGCCACATACACCGGTCCGCAGGATGAGGTGTTCGCCATGAAGATCGGCGCAGACCGTTTCATTCAAAAACCCTGCGAACCTGAAGTCTTTATGAAGGCTGTGGATGAATTGATGGCTGCGAGCGGGCAAAACCTTAGCAGCTCAGAGCCGGAAAGCTTAAATGAAGAGGAGACGCTAAAGCTTTATAGTGAACGCCTGGTGCGAAAGCTTGAGCAGAAGATGTTGCAGTTGGAACTTGAATTAAAGAGGAGACAACAGGCAGAAGAAGAGAGAGCGCGCTTGATGGCGGCTATTGAGCAAGCCGGCGAGATTGTACTCATTACCGATACGGATGGGATTATCCAGTACGTTAATCCAGTGTTTGAGACCGTAACCGGCTATAGCTACCATGAGGCTATAGGCCAAAATCCGCGAATGTTATTAAAAAGCGGCAAACAAGATCTGGCGTTTTATCAGGATTTGTGGGGAACTATTACAGCCGGCAAGACCTGGAAAGGACGCATAATTAACAAGCGCAAGGATGGCAAACATTTCATCGAGGCTGCCACCATTTCACCGGTGTATGATGCCACAGGACAGGTCGTGAACTTTGTTGCCGTCAAACGCGACATTACCGAACAACTAAAACTTGAGGCGCAACTGGCCCAAGCCCAAAAGATAGAGACGGTGGGGCAGTTGGTCAGTGGAGTGGCCCATGATTACAACAATATGCTCAGCGTAATCCTTGGTTATACCGAACTGGCCTTAATCAAGGTAACACCGGACGATCCACTCCGAGCCGATCTTCAACAAATCCTCAAGGCCGCAAAACGTTCAATAGATATTACCCAACAGCTATTGATTTTTGCCCGTAAGCAAGCCGTTCTCCCCCAGGTGCTCGATTTGAACCAGGCCGTAGAAGGAGCGCACAAGATGCTCCGGCAACTGGCGGGTGAGAACATTGATTTGGTTTGGCTGCCCGCAACAGACCTGTGGCCTTTAAAGATCGACCCTTCTCAGGTCGATCAGATATTGGTGAATCTTTGCGTAAACGCACGGGATGCTATTGCAGATGTGGGTAAGATCACCATCGAAACCGGTAATGTTACAATTGATGAGACATATAGCACCCTCCACCCGGATGCTGTGCCTGGAGATTTTATCAAATTGACCATCAGCGATGACGGTTGCGGTATGGATAAAGAGACGCAGGAGAAAATTTTCGAACCATTTTTCACCACTAAGAAGGAGGGCGAGGGTACCGGACTGGGACTGGCCACATGCTATGGCATTGTCAAGCAGAACGAAGGATTTATCAGTGTTTACAGCGAACCAGGGCAAGGAACCGTATTTAAGGTTTACTTACCGCGCTATGTGGGTGAAGGCAGCCATACGGGAGCGGAAAACATGGTTGAAATCCCCAGTGGGCGGGGTGAAACCATTTTAGTAGTAGAGGATGATTTTTTCATGTTGAAATTAACTGAAAGAATTCTTGATGGCCTTGGCTATAAAGTACTTACTGCCAAAAATCCGGAAGAGGCAAGGAGTCTCACAAAAGAAAATTACGGAGAAATACGTCTGTTGATAACCGATATCGTTATGCCTGAGATGAACGGCCGTGATTTGGCTAACCAAGTTAACGCCTTGTCCCCACGAATCAAAACTCTCTTCATGTCCGGCTACACAGCTAAAATGATTGCCCGTAAGGGTGTACTGGAAGAGGGCTCGCATTTCATTCAAAAGCCGTTTTTAAGGAAAGACCTCGCCGTCAAGGTCAGGAAAGTATTGGATAACTAATATCATTTTGGTGTGACCTGTCAAAAGGCGCTTACCCCAAGAATTTCGGAAGGATAATATGTGTATTTTCCCTTCACAATTTAACCTGTTCTCAAACTATAAATGTTCAAGAATGTTTATATTCGGATGACATGTCAAACCTATAAATATATTTATTATAAAAGTATAATTTATGTGGAAGTTGTGCGTTGAAAGCTAACTATTTAATCTCTGTGGGGTCTAATTCCCCGAAGCTTGCTTCGCTTAAATCTTTTCCACTAGATACCCCGCAGCTTGCTGCGGGGAGGTTCATTTGGATTGTGACAACCAGTGATCCGATATTTAGTCTTTACATATTGTCAAATTTAAAACTGTATATTTTCAGATTAAATATAGATAATAACAAAGAATTTAATAACTAACAATTACTTAATTAATCTTTAATATGACTCGTATTTACAGATTATTATCCAAGTCTTGAAATATAAATTGACCCAAATCTCAAACATTATGCAAGAATACTTAATTAGGGTAAGGTCAAGCATCTCTAATATTACACCACAGGAATATTAACATGAATAGACGGTTCGTTAGTGAAACGTGGCTTTGTGATTATCTGAATGACAGGATTCACAGATATGAAGAATGTGAGCATTGCCAATTCTTAGGGATAGTGCGGTTACGCGAATTTGACGAATCTGGGTGTAATTGGTCACCACCACACCTTCGTTCTAGTGGTCAATTTTCCGAAGTGTGTTTGCCTATTGCACGAAATGTGGTTGCCGAGGCAATGGAAAAATTTAATCTCAAAAATTAGGTATTTGATTATAAGAAAGAAACAGGAACGGAACTTAATATGGCTATTGAGATGAAGCGTCGAATGCTATACATTCCTATCCTGCATATCGACACCAATCTTATCAACTCACGTGGGCAAATTCACCAAGTCAATCAGCTTGAACGCTGGTTTGAAAACGATGTCATTTTGATCAATATGTCATCAACGGCACATATAGAATCCAAAGCGGGTAATGATCATCGGCGGACTCGAAAGGCTAATCAACAAATATCTACTGTGTCTCCTCCTATTCAAACTAATGATCCTCAATTCAATAAAATTGAGTTATTGCTGTTCCCAAGTGGAGCCCAAAACGAAAATCAGCGTAATGATGTAAGGATTGTTTGCGAAGCAGCAAAATACCAAGCGATACTTGTTACCGGGGACGGGTCTTCGAGGCGTCAACCAGGTGGCATCCTTGGCAATCGAGAAAAACTACGGTATTTTGTCCAGATAATGTCACCGGACGAGGCCGTTGATTTCGTGCGTAAAAAAATCCATGAACGTGATGAGTTCAATATGCGCGTTTCAAGGGAATTTGGCGGAAATCTACCACCTTGGACTGGTCTGGACTAATCTTGACTATTAAATGGCCTAATCTTGCAGTTAAAAGGACAGCAGGGGAAGATCCGATACTGAAATCTTTGTGTTGGCGGAATTTATTACCATTTACAAGATAAGGAATGCCCTAGCTACACTTATATTCAACACTGTTATACACCCGCACCACTTGGATATGATTAATTCCCTGCCCACTGTGCAGATAACTGCTCAGCCTGTTCAAGCACTGTCCTGACGGCCTTCTCTTGCAGATCAGGTGGATAACCGTACTTGCGTAATATCTTTTTGACCAAGACCCTGATACGGGCGCGGGCATTCTCACTCTGGGTCCAATCGACCCCAACATTTGCCCGTACCTTTTCAACCAGGACATGGGCAATGACCTTCAGTTGTTCATCACCCATCACCTCAACGGCGCTTTCATTGTCCGCTAGGGCATCATAAAAGGCGATCTCCTCAACTGTCAGCCCCTCTTCTTCACCCCTTTTGCTGGCTTCCCGGATTTCCTTGGCCAGTTCAATCAGTTCTTCAATCACCTGGGCGGTGGTGATGGCGTTGTTATGGTAGCGGTTGATGGCTGCCTGCAATCGGTCTGTAAATGCCCGTTGTTGAACAACGTTGGTGCGGGTCTGGGATTTGATTTCACCGTTCAAAAGCTTGCGCAAGGCTTCCAGGGCAAGGTTCTTCTTTTCCATGCCCTTGATCTCAGCCAAAAAGTCATCAGACAGTATTGAAATATCCGGTGAATCCAGGCCAGCCGCACCCAAGATATCCACAATCTCGGTTGATATGATTGCCCGGCTCACTATCTGCTGAATGGCAAGGTCCAAGGATTCCTTGCCCCGGCCATTACCGCCCGGTGTAGGCTTGTTCAAAGCTGCCTTGATGGTCTGGAAGAAGCCGACTTCTTCCCGGATGTCCTTGGCTGCATCACTAGCAGAGGCCAACGCATAGGCCTTGGAAAGGTTCAAAACCGCATCGAAGTACCGACGCCAGGCCTTTTTCTTATCATCTTCACTGGTGGCCTTTTCAGCTTCCTTGCGTTGCAGCTCCAGAATCCACTCCATGGCCGCAGCCATAACGGCCAATCGCTCCTTTGAACTGCCGTGAACCGCCTTGCTGTAATCAAAGCCATGGAACATATCGCGGACTATCTCATATTTCTCAAGCATGACGGCCACGGCTTCAGACTCATCAATGCCAGCCTGACGCCGGTCACCTTCTGAATACTGTTTGAGCGCATCTTGCAGGCTGTGAGCCAAACCGATGTAATCCACCACCAAGCCGCCTGGTTTGTCCCTGAACACCCGGTTAACCCTGGCTATGGCCTGCATAAGCCCATGGCCGCGCATGGGTTTGTCAACATACATGGTGTGCATACAGGGGGCATCAAAGCCGGTCAGCCACATATCCCGCACAATGACCAGCTTCAGTTCATCATCAGGGTCTTTGATCCGCTTGGCTAAAAGCTCTCTTCTGGCCTTGGGTCCAAGGTGCTGCTGCCATTCGGGCGGATCGGCCGCGGAACCGGTCATGACGATCTTGATTTGGCCCTTACCATCATCCTTATCATGCCATTCAGGCCGTAGCGCCACGATCTCCTTGTAAAGGTCAACGCATATGCGGCGGCTCATGCAGACGATCATGGCCTTGCCCTGCATGGCGGCCACCCGGTCTTCAAAATGCTTGACCAAATCCTTTGCAACCAGCTTAAGCCGTTGATCGGAGCCAACCAGGGCCTCTATGCGGGACCATTTGCCCTTCAGGCGTTCACCATCCTGGGTGATATCCTCATCAACCAGGGAGTCAACCTGTTCATCGATTTCATCCTTGACCGATTCATCAAGTTCAATCCTGGCCAGGCGGCTTTCATAGTAAATGGGCACAGTGGCCTCATCTTCCACCGCCCTTTGGATGTCATAGACGTCAATGTATTCACCAAACACAGCCGGGGTGTTCACGTCGGTAGCTTCAATCGGGGTGCCGGTGAAGCCGATGAACGAGGCTTTGGGCAGGGCATCCCTAAGATGTTTGGCAAAGCCATATGAGATATCGCCCGTATCCTTGGATACCTTGGCTTTGAACCCATATTGGCTGCGGTGGGCCTCATCCGCGATCACAACCACGTTGCGCCGGTCGGTCAATTCCGGGTAATCGGAGCCCTTTTCCGGCATGAACTTCTGAATGGTGGTGAAGATCACCCCGCCAGAGGCTACGGACAATAGGCTTTGCAGGTGTTCACGGCTTTCAGCCTTGACCGGGGTCTGGCGGATCAAATCTTGGCAACCGCAAAAGGTGCCATAAAGCTGTTCATCAAGGTCATTTCGGTCAGTGATCACCACAATAGTAGGGTTGGCCATTTCGGGCCTCACGATGATCCGCCCGGCATAAAAGGCCATGAGCAGGCTTTTACCTGAACCCTGGGTGTGCCAGATCACCCCGATTCGGCGGTCACCATCCGGCTTTGACGCTTGAACCGTGCTTTCCACCGCATGGCGCACAGCATGGAATTGGTGATAACCGGCTATCTTTTTGATCAGGCTGCCGCCGTCACTCTCAAAGACCACATACCCGCGCAAGTATTCCAGGAAACGTTGCTTTTCAAAAAATACCTCAATCAAGGTGCCCATCTCCGGGCTACCTTTGGGTTCGATCTTTGAACCGTCCACAGTGCGCCAATGCATGAAGCGCTCAATACCCGCTGTCAGGGAGCCCACACGGGCCTTGAGTCCATCCGATGTGACCAGGGCGGTATTGGTGCGGAACAGGGATGGGATTTGCAGTTTGTAGGTTTGAAGTTGATTGAACGCACCTTCCAAGGTGGCGCTTTCGGTGCCGGGGTTCTTCAGTTCAAGCACCCCAATCGGTAAACCATTGATGAACACAACCACATCAGGTCTGCGGTTGTGCTTGTTCTCAATCACCGTGAACTGGTTCACGGCCAGCCAATTGTTGTTGCCGGGGTGTTCAAAATCTATCAGCCAGGCTATGTCGCCTCTGAGGGAGCCGTCTTGCTGGAGAACCTGCACATCCACTCCATCCACCATCATCAGGTGCAAGCGGTGGTTCTCTTCTATCAAGGATGGCGTCTCGGTCTGTTCAATTTTGCGGATGACTTCATCAATGGTGTCCGGTTTCAGGTGTGGATTGACCCTGATCAAGGCATCCCGCAGCCGGTCAATGAGCAGCACATCTGCATAGCTCACTCTTTCCGGGTGCGGGCCATCCGGGGCGATATCCTCACCATTGACGATCCCATATCCAAGGTCCTGGAACCACTCCAAGGCGGCTTGTTCAACGGCTGCTTCATTGATTACGGCTGTCATTCCCGTCTAGCTTTCGATTGTCGGTAATCAATATTTGTTTGTGGACTTATTTATATGTTAAATCCTATAAACTATTTTTTAATTATGATCAATATCAAGATGAAGGCCAAAAATATGAATACGCCTATTCGTATTATGTTATCTATCGGCTCTTGTTTTCTTTTCTTGTCTCTCAAATGTTGTTCTTTATTCAATAATAAACGCCTTCGCCATTGTTCCTCCGGCGAAAATATACGACTGTCCAAAAGGTGCTCTTTCAAATCATTATCAAGATGAGTAACCATAGGTATTTTAGTTGATTTTTTAGATTTATTAAAACTCCTAATCAAATCATCCGTTTTAATAATCATATTAAGCATGTCATTAATAAACTTGATCATCACGCCACCTCCACGGTCCACAAAAAATAGTGAACCAAGAGATCAAATCAATGCTATAGGATTCGATTTCAATAGCCAACGTCCCTGAACCACTCCAAGGCTGCTTCATTGATTACGGCTGTCATTCTTTTTCACCGTCCGGTTGCCAGTCATCAGCATCAAGTTTGCGGACCCGTTCGCGGAATACTTTGTCAAAGAGGGTCATCTTTTCAAGAAACCACTCTTGCAAATATGGCCATTGTGATTCATCAAGCGGATCAACATTGTTTTTGAACAAAAGAATTCTGGATGTCTTGCTCTCCGGCATTTCTTTCCATTCGAGGGCTGCTCCTACTTCTTGTTCAATTTCGGCTTTGTCTTCATGTAGCAGATGGAAATAAGGTTTGGCGTTATCGCCCAATAGCTCTAGTTCAACGGTCAAACACTGTTTATGAGCCCTGATTGAAGCGGCCAACCGAAACCCAGTTCGGCCTACTGGCGCATATGTTACATGCGGTTTAGAGCGTTTCTGTAGGCGCAATGAATAGCCTCTGTCATCATACAACTGTGTGAACACTTCCCAAAATGCTTGCTGACTAGTCCCTTTTTCAGTAAGGCCATTTTCACTCATGCGTTTGGCGGCCTTACTTACTGATCTTGTCCAGTCATTGGGTTTGGAAATTATGTTGAATTTTGGTGCAGCTGGTGAATCATCTATTTTCCACAGTTCAATTTCAAGCCCAAAAAAGCTGATGCTATCGTCAGTTATATCATTGAGCCAATCTAAAGCAGCCCTGTGTTCATCCGTAAACCTCGCTGCAATCCAAACAATGGTCACAGCTTCAAGACCTGCGGCATAAGTGAGCAATTGCCCAAGATGCTTATGATCTGTTTTCTCTAGTTGGTTTTCGATCAGCACATGAGAACCATCAACGGTATTTTTACAGAGGATGTCAGCCTGAAAACGGCCTACGTATTCTTCCCTGGCTTCGAACTCCAGATCAATGTTCAAGGTATCTGCAAGGATGGTAAGGTTTCCCTCTTGGGCAAGCCAGGGCGTGAAGTGCTGGGCTTCAGTCTCCCAGATATCCCTGAGATCAACTTTTTGCAACCGGCCAAGTGTTGTGGTCATATGCCCCCCTGTGCGTTAACTATTTCAGCTCCAGATACTTTCTAAAGGGCTTGATGAAATCTTCATCCGGGAAATCAGGGTGTCCTTCATTCCGCCTGCCAGCCAATGGGTTAATGTGATCAGCTATGTCTTTACCAAAAAGGAACTCGGCTTCCATGGCGGTTGGTAATACATCATCCCACTCAGGAGGAGCCACACGGCTTGTATCCCATGTGGACACCCACCAACTCCGTACATTTTTATAAAACTTGTACCTCAAATCAAACAGTTCATTTTTCCTCTGTTGCTTGGCATTGCGTAACTGCATGATGGTGACCATCAAAAGCCCTATGGTAAACACCAACAACCCAACCGTGGTAAGAGCCGTCAATCCTGTGAATATCTGATCAATGGTCAAGTCCTGCATCATCAAAGCACCTCGCCAGCCATCTTTTCAGCATCAGGCACCCGGAGTTCACCTGATATCAGCTTTGGCAGCAGGGTGTCCATTATCTGGGAAAGTGACCTATCTTGTACATGGTTGTTGTGCACTTTAAGCAGGATGGGGGCTGCGACGGCATTAAATGAGTTAATCAGCTCATCCGGGGGCTTTGCAATTGGGAAAGTGGAAACCACTTCCGGCCTAATGGCTGGATAGGCCGCACCATCAGCTATATGTGCAAAATGTTCAATTGAGTCGTCATTTGTGAGGCAAATATAGGTGTATTCCCTAAAGGCGACTGAAAAAGGCCTCACAGCGGCAAATCCAGTACTACCAGTTAAGCCATCCTCCATAATAAAAGAAAAGGACCTATTACCTGGCCGCACTGTGCCAAGGATTGTATCCCCTTTTTTCAAAATCCTTCTCGCCCTTGAGGGTGCATCCGTGAAATTATACCGTTCGGTTTTTTGAATAACACCATTCTTAGTGTTCTTAAGATCAACGTAGTTGATTGATTTGGGATGGTTTTTCTTGGTCCATGACTCGGGGTTAACGCTGGCAAAATCAGAGATTGTGCCAACCTCCCACTCCTTGGGAATCTTGCCCAACTCGCTGTCCTGGAACACAGTGCAACCATCAAAGTCCACGAACCAAGATTTGAAGATGGCCCGTGCCATGGATTCCAGGGTTTGGTTCATGCGCCGGTTGAGGTCAATTTTGTCATCAAAGGCACTCAAGATGTGGGCTATGGCTTGTTGCGCATGAAGCGGGGGGTAAGTGATCGGGGCAAGACGAAAATCCCGTAACACAACTCTTGGGATAGCGCTACCGGAACGATAGCCCTCTTTTAGCATTCGCCGTGTTTGAGGTGCATCAAGATAATATCTTAAGAATCCAGAAGTTATCTTGTTGTTAGGGCGTAAAATTGCAATGGAAGAAAGCAGAACTACCTCTGTAGCTGAGTTCTGAATACAGACTGTATCAAGTGCCGAGTTGCCATCTTTGGCAATAAGCACATCTCCAGGCAAGGGCATGCATCCTTGTTGTTTGAGTCTTGCGAAGTCCTCAGCGGAAATTCGTTTAACACCAGACAAATCAATACCGTGCCTCGTGAGGTTTTTTACAGAAGCCATTGGCAAGCCGTTTGGTTCCTCTTTGGGGGAATTATGTGCTCCATCAGTAATGGTTACGCAAACATCCCGGAGCCGTTCAGTGACCCACTCAACCTCCATACCCAAGCCCCCCCAGTTTTTCCTTGATTACCCTATCCAGTCCTTCAGCCTCTTGCATCTGTCCAAATAACAGTTGGGTCAGTTCCGCCATCTTCTGTTCAAAGGGCACCCCATCATCCTCTTGTTCCTCCGCACCCACATAGCGGCCAGGGGTTAGCACATAATCATGTTCACGGATTTCATCCAGGGTGACGGCTTTGCAGTAGCCGGGGATGTCCTCATATTCGCCGTCCTTGTCTTCACCACGCCAGGCATGATAGGTGCGGGCGATCTCGGCTATCTCATCGTCTTCAAGTTCACGGCGCACCCGGTCAACCAGGTATCCCTTTTGGCGGGCATCAATGAACAGAACTTCACCTTCCCTGCCACGAAAACCATTGGGTTTCTTGTTGCGGGTCAAAAACCATAGGCAGGCTGGTATCTGGGTGGAATAGAAAAGCTGGCCAGGCAGGGCGATCATGCAATCAACCAGGTCACTGTCAACGAAGCTCTGCCGGATGGCCTTTTCTTGGCCCTGGTTGGTGGACATTGAACCATTGGCCAATACCACCCCGCCTGTGCCGGTGGGCTTCAGGTGGTGAACGATGTGGGACAACCAGGCGTAGTTAGCATTGCCCACCGGGGGGGTGCCATGAGCCCAGCGGACATCTTCCTTGAGCTGGGCACCACCCCAATCACTGACGTTGAACGGCGGATTGGCCAGAATATAGTCAAACCTCATGTCCTTGAACTCATCCGCATGGAAACTTCCCTCATTGTTCCAGCGGATGTCAGCATCAATGCCCCGCACCGCCATGTTCATCTTAGCCAGCCGCCAGGTGGTGTGGTTCATCTCCTGGCCGTAAATGGCAATGTCGCCGATCCGCCCACCGTGCAGCTTGATGAACTTCTCCGATTGAACAAACATACCGCCTGAGCCGCAGCAGGGGTCATATACCCGGCCTTTGTACGGTTTAAGCATGGCCACCAATACCCGCACCACAGACCGGGGAGTATAGAACTCACCACCGGCCCGGCCTTCGGCACTGGCAAACTTGCCCAGGAAGTATTCATACACCCGGCCAAGGGTGTCCTTGGATTTAGCCGTCTTGTCACCCAGGGCAATGTTGCTGAACAGATCAATGAGTTCACCAAGCATCTGCTTGTTCAAGGCCGGACGGGCATAGTCCTTGGGCAGTACGCCCTTCAGGGATTCGTTTTCCTTCTCAATGGCCCGCATGGCTTCATCAATGAGCACACCAATGGTGGGCTGCTTGGCATTGTCTTTGAGGTGCTGCCAGCGGGCATCCTTGGGCACCCAGAACACGTTCTCAGCCAGGTACTCTTCCGGGTCTTCCGGGTCGCTCCACTCGTCATCCTTGAGCTCCTGGTACATGGCGTCAAAGGCATCTGATATGTACTTGAGGAAGATCAACCCAAGGGCAACGTGCTTGTACTCCGAAGCATCCATCCCCCCGCGCATCTTGTCAGCCGCAGCCCAAAGCTCATCCTCAAAGCCCACGGTTGCGCCGTTGTTCAAATTGGCCATCAATTCTCCTTATTGTGCATGGGCAGGTCAGCACCTTACTTTGTACTCCAGTATTGGAGTATTTGACAACCAATGATCTATCCTGGGAAAATGCAGCAGCGAAAGCTGTTGCAGGGCTGGTATTGGTGATGGCTTCTTCAAGCCTTATTTTGACGGGGTATTATGTCATCTGCATCAACAATAGCCTAGATTCATATAACAGCTCCCAGATCATCTCCCGTTCCGCCTTGGCTTTGGCGGTATAGTAACCATGCTTAAAGGCATTCTGGCTGCCTTTTGGCGGGCCGGTGGATTTACCGCCGTGCATTCGGCAACGTCCATTTTTCATGGCCGGAGCCTGGCAGGGGGTTCCTTTGCGGGTTTTGGCACCACAGCGGGGAACCTGGGCAATAGCTTCCAGCCCCAGTTTCCAAGGTGGCATGGGGTTATTCTCAATTTTTTCTGACATCCCCCTGCCCCCCGGCCTGGACCGCGCCCACCACGGCCTGCCCGCCAGCCTCAACGTTTACGTGTTCGACAATGACCTTTTGCTGCGAAACCTTGCCGCGATACTTTGCCAATGTTTGCATTTGTGCGGTGTAGGTCCGCATCAGCTTGTTGGCCATATTTACAACGGATTCGGCCACGACTAAAGTATCCGTATGTGCTGCACGGGTCATTAATTCCATGGCATACCCCTGACAGACAGCCATTTGGCTGATGAGCATTGCTTCGGCCTCATCATTGGGAGCCAAGCCGTGCACGGCCCCCATAATGGCGTTAACAGCTTTTTGATTTTTACCCGGCTTTTGCTCCAGATTTATTGCAAAGCTGACTATCTGCCCCATGAGGTGCTCAGCGAATGCAAGGTTGGCTGTGCCCGCAAGGTCGAAAAGCGCAAGGGCGTTCTCAAGGTCGTTATCCGGAATCTTGGAGCCGATGACGCCGTCTTCACATGGTTCGAGTTCCAGGCGAGGCCCCTTGCCCCGGTCACCTTCCCTGGCCTTGATCCGCTCTATCTGTGCTTTAAGCTTAGCGTCGTTTTTGGCATCAAGCTTGGCGGGTGCCTCAGCTTTGGTCTTCTGCTTAGCGGGTTTCTTTGGTTTGGCCATGTTTACCTCTCCCGTACGTACGGCACCCATTCGCAGCACCGATAGTCACCAAGGATTGTGGGCCAGAAACTATTGCTGGGCGGAAACCTTCGGCAATCGCCTTCGCCCGGTTTTCCGCAGCCCCAGTGCTCGCAGCTTTCACAGGTTTTTCGTTTCATACAATCAATCTCCATTTGTTTGCCTTCCGACCGCCCTAACTCCCCTGGGGAAGGTAAAAGGTATATTCTTTACCTTCCCCCCCCTTTAGGGGGTGGAACATTGAAACTGTGGAACTGCATTGAAATCATTGCAGTTTTCGCTTTTAGGGCTTTATTGAAACCGTGCTCCATTGAAACTGTCAAATCTCTAATTATTTCAGCATGTTGTAAAGTTTCACCCCTTTACAGTTTCAATCTAAAACTGTCTGAAACTGTTGAAACTGTGCCCGACTGAAACTGTTCCTGCCCTTGCTCCGGCTGCGGCAGATAAAGATATTCGGCCATGCGGCCTGTCCCGTTATCCATCTTTCGGGTAATGATGCGGCCATCCCTTTGGGCTTGTAATATCGCTTTTTTCAAGCTTGCTCCGGTTATCCCAAGGGTTGGGTTTTCTTTTCTCAGAGTCGCCAGCCTGGCCTTTTGGTAGGTTATTGCGGTAGCCTTTTCCTCTTTCAGTTCCATGGCGGCCAAGTCTGCGATAATCAATTGTATTAACTGCTCTTGCCGCTGCTGTTCATTCAATACCGCAATTTCTCTGGGGTTATCCGTCCGGAGCAGAACACCACCCTCGCCCCGATGCAGGTAAAACGCTTCTTCTGCCGGACCATAGTTTTTCTTACTCACCCGGCCCGTAAGATAGCTACCCTCCGGGTCTGTGATGCCCAGGTCCTTTGCGGCCTGCTCATGCGACAAGGCCGCCAGGTTGAGCTGCCAGCGCACAGCTCCCAAAAATGCTGATGCCCCGCGTCCGGCATTAGGCAATAGCTGGTCACCTTTGCCTTTGCTGGTGTGGTGGGCCATGATCACGCTTGCCCCGGTATCACGGCAGATGCGTTCTAACAGAGAGACAAGCAGAGTACCCGCGTTGTTGTCGTTTTCATCCGCACCATGAATGCGGCTCAAAGGATCAAGGATGACTAAAGCTAGGTTGTCTAAGCTGCACAGATAAGCCTGCAAGGCGTCAAAGGCTTCTGTCTTTTCGAAGTTACCGCGCTCATTTTTCAAAAAGCGTATGTCCTCACCGCTCACTGGCAACAAGACAAGGTTTTGCTCTAAGTCCTGCTGAACAATTGATGGATTGAAATCGAAACCCGTATTCTTTTTTTCAATGAATGCGTCTCGGATAGACAAAAGCCTTCGCTGCAAGATACGCTCATCATCTTCAGCGCATAGCATGGCCACAGTGCCCTTTATACCGGGTTTGAATACCCCTCCCAGAAAAACCGGATTCCCGGTGGCAATTACCGCACCCATTTGCATTAAAAACCAGCTTTTGCCTGTGCCGGGCGCAGCTACCACCAAGCCGGTTGTTCTAGTTAGCAGGCTATCCTTCAGGGTCCAGTCGAGGGGTAAACGTGGGCAGTTCATTAATTCGCCAGCCTTGCGGGCATGTTTGGCAAAGTGGTTTTCTGTCTCCGGCGTCTCTGTTTCCGGGTGCAATGGTTCAGCCTGCAACAGAAGTTCTGCAAACTGGTCAAAAGCCCAACCTTCCGGCAAATCGTCAGCCAAGTCCCAACCTTTGGGCATACCCTGGGGGAGCTTCACTGCCCGCACGTCCGATGCCCCCGCGACATGGGCAAGCCTGGCTACGTCTTTGGCATATTGCTCCCCGGCTTGATCCGCATCTGGCCAGAGATAAACCGAATGGCCTTTTACAGGGTTCCAGTCCGCCTTGTGAGCGGCTTTTGAACCACCGGGCGATGTAGTTACCGTGTAATCCGGGAAAAGCTTCTGTCCGGCGTCTGCGGCCTTTTCGCCCTCAACAATCAACACAAGGCCGTCATCAGGCATGGCTGCAATTCGATCCAGGTTGTAGAGCGGGCGAGGCTCAGGCAGGGCCTTCCAACGCCATTCCCGCTGACCGTTCGGCCCTTCCCTTAGAGTGCAGGGCAGCACCGCCTTACCGCCGTCCGGCTTATCAAAGCGGCAAGCATACATTAGCACCTGGCCTTGCTGGCTACGGTAGGTCCAGGTTTGATCTGGCTTGCCAAGCTTAGGGTGCGGTATGGGTTTTGAGTCTGCTTCAGGATTGTGAGAGGCTGGCTTCCACTGTTGAGACTTCACCTTGCGGCCTTTGCCTTTTCCGTTGGGCTTGGCCACAATACCAAAAAAAGCTGGGTCAAGACTTAACCTTACTGCAAGTTCCCGGGCTGCCACAGACTGCTTCTGATCGTTAAGAAAAGCATACAAAGAGACCAGGTCCCGGCCTCTGTCGCCCGTAGCGAAATCGCCCCATTCAAAGGTCTTAACGTTCACCTTGAAACTGCCGGGCGATTTGTCAAGCCTGTTGGGATTGAGGACCACATATTCCTGGCCTTGCAGCTTACCCCCGGGCAGCCACTCAGCCAGCAAGGTTTGGGCCTGTGGCAGGGCGGCTTGGTTTATCCCGGCAAAGTCAATATTGCCCACAAGCTCCCTCCAGGTACAGCAGCAGCACAAGCAGATAATGCCTTACCATTAGTCTGCCGCCTGGTCTGGATCGCAAGTGGGACCACCCTCAAGGCTGGCCCTCTCCTCAAGCCAAGCAATAAGGTCTTCACGCATGTATCCGACCCTGCGGCCAAGTTTGATCCGGCGTGGCCCCTTGCCCGCGCTGTCAAGATTTTGCAAGTAGCCCCGGCTGATGAGGCCACCAAGGTAGCGGTCTATTTTGTTGCGGGCGATGATGGGGGGAAGCTGATCCGTGAGAGCTGAAAGGTCTTTGCTTCGTTGATTAGCGCTCAAGTCTATCCTCCACTGATTCACATGGCGGCTTAGGTGCGGTCATGTGTTTACCTGGAAAAATAGAGGTCGAGTTTGATTTATGGAACCCTGATACGGTTAGCGAAATGCTCAAAATAACAGTGAAGGTGTTATTAATTTATGTTGTTATTCAAACCAGTTGAAAGGTTGTATGGTTTTTTTGCCTTCAGGTTGCTTTTTTTTCTGGGGTGGGTATTGCACCGCCCTCTTTGTTATGTTTAGGGTTCACAACCCTGGCAATTCTCTCGTACAGGGGTTTGGAAGGTTCAGTGGCCCCTTTTTTAATCGGCAATTCGAATGAGCAGTCTTCCTTAAGCCAACGCTCACGCTTTTTTGAAGATAACTTTATTTGATTTGTAGGGCTGCCAGCATAAAGGGCTAGCCAGCATTCAAGAGCGGCGGCTAACTCTGGACTGTGGTTGGCATGGCTAGTGTTGAAGACTTCTGGCAGTAGACCAGGATCGGGCCCTTCCAAAGGCCGCATGTAATAAGGAATCGGTATACTTGCTTTTTGAGCACAGTTTATTAAATCTGCGGGCTTATATTGTATCCCATAGCAAATAGACCCTACTCCTGTTGCTGCAGCATTGTTTAGGTCATGCTGCGCCTTATCAAAATCGCAATTAAGCGGATTTACCCGACAAGATGCCAAATAACGGATCAGTAGCATTTCAGTATCATGTTCTACAGTAAAGCTCTCGTCACTTGGTGATTTACCTCCCCGCAAAAAACAAAAGTCTTTTACGGTCCAAGCCTGAAGTTCAAGCCATGGCCGCAACGGTTTGAGTTTTTTATTTTCATCAAAGATATGACGAAGCAGGTTGTTATTGATGGAATGTTTATCAGAAAGGAATAATCGTTTTTCCTCATCGACGTTTGCGCAAACCCCCCAAGGGCTGAATGCTTCCAAGGCTACATTAGCATCGTCTAGGTCTGAGCATGCCTCATCTGGGTAGATTACCGATCCAATGAAAAAGTTGACTGCACGTAATGCATCCGACAGTAAATACGTTGCCCCACCGTTCCTATCGCCAGTTACCGCTACTTGCTGGAGCCCTAAGTCGTAGATTCCAGGGAGATTGGCATTAAAGAAAAATGTCATTATGTCTCGCCTGGTATATTCGCCATCCCTGCCAGTTGGCTTCTGGGATTTTTCTATGCCTTCCTGTGTTACATAATTGAGCTGGCGGAATTCTGGAACCCATAAAAGCGGTTCCAGCAAAAGGAACTCATCAAGGGTTATATCATCATGCAGTGGGATGAAGGGCAGTTGTTCTGCAGTTTGATTGTTGCCCAAGATTCACCTCCAGTCGTGATCCTGCTTGAGAAGCCCGGCCAGACTGCCCAGGAAAGCGGCTTTTCGGAAGCAGGGAGCGACCCCGCCCCTAGACCGGGATAGTTGTTTAGCCTGTTACTTTCTTCAGCTTCGGTTTTTTACTTCCCTCCATGGCTTCCTCAAGCGCACTGACGGCGGCTTTCATGTGGTCTGGAGCCAGGTGGCTGTACCGCTCTGTCATTGCTGATGAGCTATGGCCAAGCAGCTTACCCACTGTGTATAGCGGGGTGCCTGCCATGACCAGCCAGGATGCAAATGTGTGGCGCAGCGTATGGAACACCAACCTATCCCGCGCATCTTTTACGCCGTCATTCATTCCAAGCTCAGTGACCACCTTGCGAAAAGCCTTGGACACCTGCACTCTGCGGCCACCGGTCCGGGATGAAAAAACCAAGTCATGGTCAGTTTCCAAGGCTCTGGCCTGCAAAACCTTTTTAGCCTTACTTGTCAGGTAGGCCATACGAGTTTTGCCGTTCTTGGTATCCCACAAGGTTAAGATTCCCTGCTCAAGGTTCACATCACGCCATTCCAGGCTAAACAACTCCCCTGCTCTGAGGCCGCAATGCAAACTCAACAGAGCCATGTCGTGCAGGTCTTGGCTCTTTTCAGCCAACGCATCAAGCAACTTTGCTGATTCATCATGGGTTAAAAAACGAAGTCGCTTATTGTCTGTTTTGGGTTTCTTCACCTTGGCGGTAGGAGAATCACCTTCATATATACCCAAAGCCCTGGCCCTGTTGAACACCTGGCGGATAACGTCCAGGCAATAACTGATGCTCCGGGGTGCCAACTCGGCTTTGCCCATTTTGGATTTGATGTGCTCAAGGTGAATGGGGCTGATATCTTTTAGCGGAAACTTGCCTAGGGTGGGATTCAGCCACTTATTAAAAAAGCTCTCTTCACGTTTCCATGTCCGGATGGTTTTATCCCGTTGGGTTTGGGGGAAGTAGGCGTCTTTCCAGAACTGACCAAAGGTGATGGAGTTCCGTTCTTTAGCAGCCCGTTCAGTTTCCGCTGCCTGGCGCTTGGCTTCAGCCAGTTGTCTTTTTTCAGCCAGGGAAGACGGGCCTTCACCCTTACGTGCGGCCTCTTTCAACCTGGCTAGCTCAACAACGGCCTTTTTTTCTGTCCACCCCTGGGAGGCCCAGCCAAGCCCTTCTTCCTTCCGCTTACCCTTTACTTGGAAGCGGATCGCGAAGTACCGGTCGGGCCTTACACCGTGTTTCCGGGACCCGTGCTCATAAAACCGTATTCCTGGATAACGGGAGCTTTTCCATTGAACCGGCATAATCTCTCCCCACCCTCTCCCCACATTTTTACTGAAACTGGATGTTTTTCAGTGATGGCTTGTGAAACTAATATATGGGATTATCTAGTTATTGTAAAGAGTTTAGTGGCACTATGTGAAAGCATGTGAAGTCTATGGAATGGGACTTATTATCCGTAGGCATGAGGGAATTTAATTCCGCTTCGCTTTTGTTGCCCATGACGGATTTGAACCTGGCCTCGGCCTGCTGGAAATCCTCCAGAGTCACCAAATCCCGCCCATCGGCCAACACCCGTTCCTGTATCTTGTTGCGGGCCAGAGGCCTCACCAAGGCAGGCACCCTTTTTAGAGCGGCCCTGGCCTCGGGCTGCCAGTAAACGACCGGTTCCTTGGTGCTTTTGTTGAATATGGCCAAACGCCGATCCCCTTTATTGAGAGTAAATCCGTTCCGAATGATAATATTAATTGGGTACCATTATACCAAAATATAAGAAGACTATCATCACAGTGAGAAGGGCTGCCGGGAATTATCCTGGCAACCCTTTATAAGATCTCTGATCAGTCCCGGTTTTTGGTCAGGCCAAGAAACGCCGCATGATTTCCTTATAGGCTTGAACCGCCTGCCCAATGCGGTGCGCATAGCAGAATTCATTTGTCTGGTGGGCCTGCCTGGCTTCGCCCGGTCCCAGGATAACCACCGGCGGATCGCCCATGGGCGGTGCCAGATTTGCGCCGTCGGTGAAGTACGGCAGTCCGCCATAGCTGGGCTTTTCGCCCAAAATGCTTTGCATGACTTCACTTACCAACACCACAAATGGGTCATCCGGTTCCACCCATATGGAGCCCGCGCCGGTCTCTTCACCGCTAAGCTCTATATCCGGCCCCAGCACGGCAGCCAGCTCCGCTTTGGCCGCCTCACGGGTCTGGCCCGGTATGGTGCGGACATCAATGGAGAATTCCGCTAGGTCCGGAACCATGTTGACCTTGGTGCCGCCGTTCAAGGTGCCGACCGAAAA
Organism: Desulfarculaceae bacterium; assembly: GCA_963675675.1. GTDB lineage: Bacteria > Desulfobacterota > Desulfarculia > Desulfarculales > Desulfarculaceae > Dethiosulfatarculus. The sequence continues at coordinate 1,355,307 of OY776512.1, read as the reverse complement.
GGTGGGCATGCCCAGCATGGGGTGGGGCTCCACCTGGAACTTATAGTCCAGCAAAGCATGGATGGCCCGCACTGCTTTATATATGGCGTTGTCTCCGGCTTCGGGCATGGAGCCGTGGGCAGCTTTGCCCATGGCTTTGGCTTCAAGCCACATTGCGCCCTTGTGCCCCAGACAAAGCTGATTGCCGGTGGGTTCCGCAACCAAAAGGGCGTCCGCCGGGCCGATAAAACCGTCTTTGGCCATGGCTTCCGAGCCCAGGCAGCCGGTTTCCTCCGCCGCGCAGAATATGATGTCGACCCCGCCGTGAAGCCCGCCTTCTTTGATCAGCTCACAGGTGGAGACGATCATTGCGGCCAGACCCGCCTTCATATCGCTGGCCCCCCTGCCCACTATCCGGGCTTCATCACCCACGCCCACCAGCTCTGCACTCAAGGGATCGTATTCCCAAGCAACCTGGCCAAAGGGCACCGTATCAAGATGCCCGGTCATGGCCAGCCGGGGACCCGGACCCCATTCATAGCTGGCGATAAGATTGGGCCGTTTTTCCTTATAGTCATGGGTCCGCAGCTTAAAACCGTATTGGGACAGAAGATTTTTCAGATACTCCGCAACCTTCAACTCATTGCCCGGCGGGTTGCATGAATCAAGGCGGACCAGCTCTTGGGTCAGTTCGATGGCATTTAGATTTTTCATGTTGGGCAGAATAACCTCATGCAAGGGATTTGGCAAGCCGGGTATTGGAAAAAAAAGAACCGGACCGGTCAGGTCCGGTTCTTCAAGGCAACCAAGCTGATTACTTCATAAACTGTTTGAAATCACCAAACAATTTAAAGGCCTGGCTGTAGATGGGTTTGACTTTATTCAAACTCTTGGCCGCGGTTTTTTTATCGCCGCTGGCCAGGGCTTTTTGCAGAGCGTTAAAGTTTTCATCGCCCTGGGCATAGACTTTGTGCAGCTTGTCCATTTTGCCAGGCTTGAATCCCCACTGGGCTGCATCCAGCTTGGCGCCGGCCGCGGTTTTCCAGGCTGCATGGGCTTCAGCCGTGTTCCTGGCCATCTCTTTCATGTCCTCTGGGGTCCAGGAAGAGGGAGCCTTTCCAACATAGTCATGCACCAAAGGCTCCATTACCTCATGGAATTGATTCAGGTAATCCAGGTAATACGGGATCTTGTTGCGGGTGCGCATCTGCAGGGTGTTGAAACGCACCTCTTCCAGGGCATGGTGAGCCCCTTCGCAGTCCTTGTCCTTGGTGATGGCGTTATAAGCGTTTTGTATGGCTCCGCTGCTCATCTCGATATCGCTGGACCAGTCGGCGTCATTGGGCATGGCCTTGGAATATTTAGCGGCAAACCCGGTCCACATGTTTTTGAACTGGGTTACGGCCTTGGTGGAGGGGCCGATTTTCGCCTTGTTGGTCAGGGCCAGGCAGGGAATGAACACCCGGTCCATATCCGCCATGGCTTTTATCATTTCAGTTTGGCTGGCCATTGCCGCGCTGAAGGCTCCCAAACAAAGCAGCAATGCCAACCCCAGTGTCCCGAACGCTTTTTTCCTCATCTTTTGCTAATCCTTCCCGGGTTGAATTAATACAGACCGCCCCAAAGGGCGCATGAACGCAGGCCATTGCTGTCAAAAGCCAGGCCCCCGCCAGCTTTGCCAGTGAAGTTCCAGCCATTGCAGAATGGCAATATTAATTAATATATAAGGCTTATTTCCTATAAATCAAATAGGTGAACTAGATGTTTAAATTGATTGATTTCTGCAAATGCAGGCAATGGGGACATGTTCTTTATGCGGTTGGGCACTTGCGATCGGGTTCCACTTTGTAAAGCAGCCAGGCTCCCATGGCGAACAGTACCAATATGGAAAGTATGCTCAACCGGGCGGCCAGATGACCCGCCTCTGCCATTTGGAGTCCGGTGGGGCTGCTGGGCGTAAGCATCAGCTTGAATCCCCACGAGCACAGCCCCACCAAGGCCGGGCCGAAGATGGCGGCAAATTTGAACCACATGTTATAGAAACCGAAGAACTGCCCCGCCTTATCCGGCGGTATCAGGCGGGCATAGTAGGAGCGGCTTAAGGCCTGGACCCCGCCCTGCACAAGCCCGATGGCAGCGGCCAAGGCGTAAAAATGCCAGCGCTCCCGCATGAATGAGCCGCCGATAGTGACCAGCATATACACCCCAAGGGCAATGAAAAGCCCGCTGCGCGGTCCCACGCGCTGGCCCAATACGCCAAAGGCCAAAGCGGCGGGAAAGCCCACAAACTGCACCAGCAATAGAGCCAGAATCAGATCCGAGCTTTCAAAGCCCAAGGAAAGGCCATAATCCACGGCCATACGGATGATGGTGTCCACTCCGTCGATATAAAACCAATAGGCCGCCAAGAAGATCCACACCCGGCGGTGGGCGCGAATTTCCTTGAAAGTGGCCCATATCTGCCTTAAGCCCTCGGCCCAGGCCCGGCCCATGGGCAGGGGGGAGGAATTGCCCGGCTCCGGCACCCAGCGGGCGGTGATGAGGCTGAAACCTCCCCACCATACAGCCACGCTGAGAAAGGACAGCCGCACCGCCTGAGCCGCATTCTCCAGGCCGAAAAGCTCCGGTTTGAGGGTCATCGCCACGTTGAACATGAACAACAGCCCCCCGCCCAAGTATCCCAGGGAAAAGCCCAGTGATGAAATGTAATCCAGGCGATGGGCCGGGCCCACCGAGGGCAGCAGCGCATCATAGAATATATTGGCCCCGGCAAAGCCCAGAGTCGCCACGGCATACACCCCTACGGCCAGGGCCCAGCCGCCCTCCGGAACCCAGAAGAGCAGCGCGGTGCTAAGGGCGCCCAGGTAGGCGAACCCCAAGAGCATGCGCTTTTTTTGGGGGGTGTGATCCACCATGGCCCCCAAGAGCGGGGCCAAAAGCGCCACCGCCAGTCCGGCAATGGAACTACCCAGGCCCAAGCGGGCGGTGCTCAGATTCAGGTCAGCCCCAGCGCTCCAGTATTGCTTGAAAAACACCGGAAAGAATCCCGCCATGACCGTGCAGGCAAAGGCCGAATTGGCCCAGTCATAGATGGCCCATCCCCAAATTGCTTTTTTAGCCGGCTGCATAAGCTGCAATTCCTGATGAACGGGAAAGCCCTGCGTGCTGAATCAGCAAGACGGGAGACCTGATATACTATGCTTTTGTGCTGTATATGGTTCGAAGGCTGCCTTCGATGCCTTTCTTAAGACAAGTCATAATGATGTCAAGATCGGGTTTCAAGGTGTTCCGGGTTTCCAAAATAACGGGTCCGGGTATCTTGGTGAGTTTGCGCAGTTCATTCAGACAAGCGGTTTCAAGGTCTTGCGGCGGAACAATTTTGCTTATCAGCCCGAGATTCAGCAGCTCTTCTGCAGAGAACTCGGTTTTGGTCAGAATCAGTTCGGTTGCCTTGGGCGAGCCCAGAGCCTGCGCCAAATAAAACGACAATAGTGCAGATGATGGGAAGCCGAGCTGGATATTCTGGTTGAATACCACGGCGCTTGATGATGAAATCCTCAGATCAAACGCTAAACTCAGCCCAAAGCTGTCAGGACCTATATCACCGTTCAGACCCATCACCACGGGCATTGGCATGGAGTAAACTTTTTCGAGAAGCTGGCCCAAGGCGCTCCTGTAGGTGGTCGATATGCTTTGGTTGGAATGGGCTTCCTTATTCAAGCTTTCCATTAATATTTGCTTATAATCCTCGTGTCCGGCGTACGCATCCGAGCAGAGCACCAAAATTCCATCGACTTCTTTGGATTGCATAATGCCGTTTAAAAGGGATATCACCTTTTCTTTTGAACCAACCGAGGTGTATATTTTTCTGGTGCCATAATTAACCTGTATAATCGCCATGTTCTCATGAAGACGGCATGTCAAATATCCGTAATCCACTTCAAATGACGCCATTTTATAGCTCCTAAGAACTTAGGTCAGTTTTATCATGCGATGCTGCTAACAACTTAATCAATGCATGGCATTCCATACAGCTATGTTAAACACTAACAAACAAGCGTTACAACATCAATGGATATGCAATTGGGGCGGCCCCCAAGCGCAAGAGACGGCTGGGCGGCATGGGCTGACTGGCGGTGGCGGGCTTATATGGGACGGGCCTCGGTCAGGCGGCCATGGCCTCACCCTGCTTCAAGTTAACGCTCATTATCTTGCTCACGCCCTTTTCCTCCATGGTCACGCCATAAAGGGTGTCCATCACCTCCATGGTGCGGCGGGAGTGAGTGATCATCACGATCTGTGAGTGCTCGGCCAGGCGGCGCAAAAGATCATGGAAGCGGCCCACATTGGCCTCATCCAGGGGGGCGTCCACCTCGTCCAGAATGCAGAGCGGCGCGGGCCGGATCAAGAACAGGGCAAAAAGCACCGCAACCGCGCTAAGCGCCTTTTCGCCGCCGCTCAAGGCTTCCAGGTTGCGCAGTTTCTTGCCCGGTAGATCAACCATCAGATGAAGGCCCGCCTCTAGGGGATCGACGTTGGGGTCCAGCTCCAAGGTGGCGCTGCCGCCCGTGAACAGAACCGGGAATACTTCGGTCATGCTTTGGTTGACCTTGGCCAGGGTTTCTTTGAAGCGGGCCCGGCTGGTCTTGTTGATCTTGCGCACCGCCGAGCTGAGGTCAGCCAGCGACGCGTCCAGATCGGCCTTTTGGCCGCTGAGGAATTCGTGGCGTTCGGTCAGGGCCTCGTGCTCTGTGATGGCCTCCAGGTTCACCGGACCCATTTTGACCAGCTGCTGCCGGAGCTTGTCCAGTCTGCCCCGGGCTGATTCAAAATCAAATTTCTCAGTGGGCAGATAGGATTGGTGCTCGCTGCTCAGATCCACCCGGCAGCGCTCCATGACCTGCTGGCAGACATGGTTCAGTTTAAGCTCCAGCTGCTGTTTGGTCAGGTCCAGTTTCTGGCTCTGAGACTCCACCTGGCGCTGTATGGCGCGGGCTTCTTTGAGGCTGGCTTCCAGATCATTGACCCGCACCTGGGATTCGGTATGGCGCTCTTTGGCCTGGTTGTAGGTGGCCTCCTGGCGTTCCAGATCCAGATAAAGCTGGCCCAGCTTGGCCTCTTGGTCTGTATGGCGCTGCCTTAAGCTGCTGACTTTCCGGCGGGCCTCCAGGATCTCGCTGTCCAGGATTTCCACCCTGGCGCCGCCTTCGGCGGCCTCTTGGCTGAGCCGGGTCACTTCCTGGGCGGCATGCTGGGCCTGGCTGGCCAGGGCGGCCTGGGCCAGGCGGAATTCAGCTTCTTTTTCACGCTCGTTTTCCAAAGTCAGGCGGGCTTCGGTCAGTTCCTCCTGGGTGCCTGCCAGATCCTCTTCCAGGCTGGGATGGCGCTGGTCAAACTCATCCAATTCCGTTTTCAGCCGGGCCTGTTCTTCACGCACCCGGCCAAGTTCTCCGTCCACTTCTTCGGCATCCAGCGAAATCCCTTCCAATGCCCGCAGCTTGGCCCCGTGGGATTCCTCCAGGCGTATCAGCTCTTTTTCCTGCTGAAGAACCTGGCGCTCCTGCTCTTGCCTGGTGCTTTTGAGCAGGCTTACCCGCTCATCCAGCCCGGCCAGCAGGTTCTCCGCCTTTTCGCGGCCAAGCGTGATCTGGTTCAGGGCCTGGTCCGCCTGTTCAAGCTCCATTTTCATCTTGGCAAGCTTGTTTTTGCGGGTCAGCACGCTGGTTTCGCCCTGGGGCCTGCTTATGTGCAGGACGCCGGGTAGGGACATGCGCTGGCCGGTCCGGCTGACCAAGCTTTGGCCCGGCTCCAGTTGGGCGGCGGAATCCCAAGCGCTGTCCAGATCACCGGATACGCCGATTCCACCCAAGAGCCCGGCCAGGCTTTCATAGCCGGGCAGGGGATGGGCCAGCTCGGACAGGGCCTGGCCTTCATGCGGGGCTGGGGCCGTATGGGCCGGCAGGCTGTCCAGGGCCACCGTCTTCAGGGCGCTGAGCTTTTTTTCCTGGGCCCAGCGGGCCAGGGCTTTTGCCGCCTGGCCGTCAGACACCACCAGGGCCTGCAACTCCGGCCCCAAGGCAGCCTCCACCAAGGGCTCCGCACCGGGCGACACCTTCAGGTGATCCGCCACAAGCCCTTTGATCTTAATGCCCAACTGGCCTTTTTCCGCGGCTTCCAGGGCCTGGCGCACTCCGTCCTGGGCCCAGTCATAGGAAGCCAGGCTGGCGGACAAAGAATCTAGGCCGGCCGATAGCTGATGCCGTCTGCGGGTGGCTTCGCGCTCTTCGGTGGTATGGCGCCGCACCCGCTCGCTGACCTCCTGGCGTTTAAGGCCGATTTCATCCAGCTCGTCTTCGGTATCGCCCAGCTGGTATTGCAAATCATCCAGGCGCATGGAGGCGTCGTCCTTGCGCTCGCTCAACTCGCCCAGTTCGTCTTCAAACTCGGTGCGGCGCTCCATGAGTCCTTCTTTTCGCCGCATCAATTCGCCGAAATAACGCCCCAGATCGCTCAAGCGGTTTTTTACCTGGGTGGTCTGGGAGAGATGGTCTACCAGGGCTTGCTTGCATAAGTCCACCCGCGATTCCAAGGAACGCAGACGGGACTGGCATGCGGAAACCGCCTCGTTGGCCATCTCCAGAGCGTCGCTTTGCTGATCCAGGGCTTCGGCGGCCTGGCGGCCCTTGGCCTCGGCCCGGGCCAGTTCCTGCTTGGTCTGCTCCAAACGCTGGGAGATGGAATCCCGTTCGCTAACCTGGCGCTGGGTAAGCTGGCTGAGGCTCTGGCTTTCCCGGGTGACCAGGGTGATTTCATTCTCGGCCTTTTGGATGCCGTCCCGGGTCTGGAACCGGATCTCGCCCGCATAGGCTATATCCTGCTCCGCGCTGATCAGCTGCACCTTGACGGTCTCCAGTTCGGTTTCCAGTCCGGTGACCCTCTGGTTGGCCAATAAAAGCTGGGCGCCCACCGCATCCGATTCGGCGCAGGCGTCCTGCAATGATTCGCAAAGCTCCTGGTATTCGAATGAGGATATATTGAGGTCCAGATCCTTTATGCGTTTCCGCAGTTTTTGATAGCTCTCGGCCTTTTTGGCCTGGCGTTCCAAGCGCCGCATCTGGGTTTCCACTTCCGTCATGATGTCCATCAGCCGGTCCATGTTTTCCCTGGTCTGCTGCATCTTGCGGAGGGAGACTTTTTTCTGGTTTTTATAGCGGGTGATGCCTGCGGCCTCTTCCACCCAAAGGCGGCGTTCCTCGGGCTTGGCTTCGATAAAAGCCGCCACCCGGCCTTGCTCTATGATGGCGTAAGCCCTGTTGCCCAGGCCGGTATCCATCAAAAGATGCTGGATATCTTTTAAGCGGCAGGGCATCTTATTGATCAGGTATTCGCTGTCGCCTGAGCGGTACAGCCGCCGGGAGATCATTATTTCGGTTAGTTCCGAAAACTGGGGATGGGTAAGGCTGCCGTTGTTTTCAAAAACCAGGCTCACTTCGGCCATGCCCTGGGGGCTTCTGCCCTCGGCGCCGTTGAAGATCACATCTTCCATGGCTTTGCCGCGCAAGAGCCGGGCGGACTGTTCGCCCAAAACCCAGCGCACCGCATCGACCACGTTTGATTTGCCGCATCCGTTGGGACCCACCACCGCACACATGCTCTGGGGAAAGTCCACCACGCATCGGTCGCCAAACGACTTAAAACCGTTTATCTCCAGTCGCTTTACCTGCATGGAACACTCCGCTTGTATGCACTCACCCTTAACAAAGCAGAAGGGGTTAGTCAAGCGAAAACACTACATAACGAGTCGTACAGCCGTTGAGTATCAATATGTGGGGTGCGGTAATTCGCTGGAATATCTGCAACGTGCACTGAGAAGCGGTGCGAAGCCCATAAAAAACTAGTTCGGGACCAGCACAAAAATAGCCTGGCGAAATAGAGCCGGCCGCGGTCATGACGCCCACAACGCCGCCATTGTTTCCTTGCGGCCGGCCCGTGAATAAAACATACTGAACCTATGATGTCTTAGATTCATGCTGATTGCAGCCATAAAATCACAGCCGACCGCAGCAGGACGGGAGGGGGAAACAAAAAACCTTCCCGTGCGTCCAGGTTTTAACAAACTTCTTGAGATTCTGCAAACATGCCAAATAAGTCAGCCTGTGTGGGGAAGGTCCCGCGGTCATAGGGAGAATGCACATGAAAAAGATCTTTATTTGCAAAATACTGGCGGTATTGTTGGTGCTGTGCATTGCAGGCGCGGCCCACGCGGTGCCCTGGAAAACCGTAAAACCCGGTAAGTATTTTCCCTTGTTCGGAAAGCCCATTCAGCTTGAAAGCGTGCATACCACCCGGGAGATATGCAAAGACGGAAAATGCTATTACAGCTATAAGCTCATCATCAAGCGGCCCAGCCGGGATGACGGGTGGGGCAGGGCGGACTTCAGGGGATTCAAGGCCAGGCTGCACTACTGGTCCGCCACCATCGGCTATAATCCCTACATAACTTTAGCCAAAGAAAAAAGGGTGTTTCAAAACACCCATCAGGACCCGCATAAGATAGTGGTTCACATAATGCAAGGGTTGCGCCCCGGCAAACACCGCATAAGCGTGGGCATAATCCCATACCCCATGATCGGCAACTACAGCCTGAAAAAGGTCATCCAACTCTACCGGGGACCCTATGTAACCTTCCTCAAAGACCTGAAAACCCTGCTTTCCGCCATCAATCCCGCTGCTGCCGCCCTGGATATAGTGATTTCCCACACCGCCGACGCCACCATAAATGCAACCATACGCTCCCTGGCCACCCGCTATGGCCAGGTCTTTGACCTTGAAGTGCTGGCCAAGATGCCCGACCTGCATAAAAAGACCGCACAGAAAGCGGCCCTGATGCTGGCGATGAGGAATTTGGTGCCCCAGCCGGATAAGAGCCACCCCATATACACCACCGACAAACGGCTTAACGGACTGGTGGCCAAACAGGGGTTCAAGCCGGGTGAACGGGTGAAGGCCAAAACCAAAGTGCCCTATAAGTTTTACAAATACCGGCTCGGCAAGGAGATTTGCGGGGACGGCATAGACAATAACGGCAACAATCAGATTGATGAGGGCTGTCATTTCAAAAGGGAGATTATCATTGATGACAATGAATGCGATGACGACACCATCAAGCTGTTTGTGGACGGCAAAAACTGGGGCATGAATCCGGCAGGGCACATCAGACACTATAATGTCTCCGGATTGACCCGGGGCCAGCACAAAGTCACAGTGCTTGCGGTGAAATCAGGCGGCAAGGCATTTGGATGCCAAGACAACAAGATAGTCACCTATTCCATCAAGCTGGGCAAGGGGATCACCTTCTCCGGCGGCGGCCAATACCACTCGGGCAGGCTGAACGAAGGAAGCAAAAAGCATTATAACGTGATCGTCAAGTAACAGCGGTGAAAATACCTGCGGGATGCACAAGACTGATGGTTTAATGCGCAAGATGCTACTCGGAATTTCATACAAAGGCGGAAAAACGTGCTTCAGCAAAACCTGATCAACACACTCACATTATTACCCGTGGTGATCATAACCGGGCTGTTCCTGGCCTGGCCGGCCCGGCTGATCATCAGAGGGCGTTTTGGCGGCGGAACCGGCTATTGGAAAGCCTATTTCCTCACCTGCCTCATCGACGGGGCTGGGCACATCGGCCGCATCATCATACTTACCTTGATGGGCAGCTTTGCACCGGCGGTTAGCAACCTGTGGGGCTCCTGGGCCGGAAATGGGGCTTTGCTTTTTGCGGCGAGTTGGCTTGTATTCATGCGCTGCATGAAGGATCAGGAGGGAAAAAGGCCCTCGCCGCGCAATACCTTGATGGCTTCAGTCATGTTCGCCTTGATGATTCTGGTGCGGGATGCGGCCTTATTTTTAATTGTGTTTCATGTGATGACGAGTATGCAATCCTGATCAACTTTCGCGAATTGCTTCTTTAGCTTGACATGGGTGCCATAACACGGCAATAATAAAACTGAACGAGCGCTCAGTCGGGGCACAAAAGCAACTGAACCACTCAATCCGGTCTTCCATCCACAAGCCCCGCCTGATCCGGTTGGGAGAGCTTATGCCCAAGTCAGCCGCAAACAGCGCCCGGCGCAGACCGGCCAACGCCCGGGCCATACCCACCGAGGTCAAAGACCCGGAGCTTGTCATGCTCCGGCGGCGCCAGATCGTGGACGCCTCGGTGGGCCTGTTTATCGCCCAGGGCTTTCACAAGACCACCACCCGCCAGATAGCCCGGGCCGCGGGCTTTTCCATCGGCACCTTATATGAATACGTGCAGAGCAAAGAAGACGTGCTCTACCTGGTCTGCCAGGCCATCCACGCCGAGATGGAGGACCGCTTGAGCGGCCAGCTGTCCAGAACCGGCAGCGGGGCCGAGGCTCTGGAGGCCGGGATCGAAGCCTACTTCACGGTCTGCGCCCACATGAGCGACCATATTCTTCTGATCTACCAGGAGACCAAAAGCCTGCCCGCCGAGTCCATGCATTATGTGCTGGAGGCCGACGAACGCATCACCGGCATATTCGCCGGACTCATCCAGCAGGGAGTGGAGGATTATTCCCTAAAACCCCTTAACTCGGCTGAAGTGAATCTCATGGCTCACAACATCGTGGTATTAGGCCACATGTGGACCTTCCGGCGCTGGTCGCTGAAAAAAAGGTTCAGCTTGAAGGCCTATATACAGCATCAAAAGGCCCTGATCATGGGCCAGTTAATATAGATGGAGGCATCCCATGGCTGTGGAAACCAAACCCTATGTACCCAAAAACCACCTGCGGGTGGTCACGGCGGCTTCTCTTTTTGACGGGCATGATGCGGCCATAAACATCATACGGCGCATCCTGCAGGGCACCGGGGTTGAAGTGGTTCATTTGGGGCACAACCGCTCGGTGGCGGAAGTGGTCAAGGCGGCGGTTGCGGAGGATGCCCACGCGGTTGGGGTGAGCTGCTATCAGGGGGGACATGTCGAGTATTTCAAATACATGGTTGATCTACTAAAAGAACGCAACTGTGAGCACATAAAGGTGTTCGGCGGCGGCGGCGGGGTCATTGTTCCCGAGGAAATGAAGGAACTGCATGAGTATGGCGTATTCCGCATCTATTCCCCCGAGGACGGGCGCAAGATGGGATTGCAGGGCATCATCAATCATCTGGTGCGGGGCATCGACTATTCCATAGGTGCCAAGGACACCCCAAAACGGGTTGCGGACCTGCATCCCGACCACCCCGAGGTGGTGGCCCGGGTGATCACCTGTGTGGAGCGGGCCTCCTTGTACGGCGATCCGGTCCTGGATCAATGGCGCGAGGCCCTGGCGGGCAAGATGAACGGGACCAAGGTGCCGGTTATCGGCATCACCGGCACCGGCGGTGCGGGCAAATCCAGCCTGACCGATGAACTGATGCTGCGCCTTTTGCAGGACTTTGAGGACCTGCGGGTGGCCATAATCAGCGTGGACCCCACCCGGCGTAAAACCGGCGGGGCTCTTTTAGGCGACCGCATCCGGATGAATTGCCTTTATGACATGCGGCTTTATTTACGCTCCCTGGCCACCCGGGGCTCCGGTTTGGAGGTCAGCCGGGGGGTGCCGGACGTGATCAATGTGGCCAAGGCCGCGGGCTATAACCTGATCATTGTGGAAACCGCGGGAATAGGCCAAGGCGATGCGGCGGTTATAGATTTCTGCGATGTTAGCCTGTATGTGATGACCAGCGATTTCGGAGCGGCCAGCCAGCTGGAAAAGATAGACATGCTGGATTTCGCCGATCTGGTGGCAATAAACAAGTTTGACCGCAGGGGCGCGGAGGATGCCCTGCGCGATGTGCGCAAACAGCTGATCCGCAACCGGGGGGCCTGGCATGAGAAACCGGAAACCATGCCGGTATACGGCACCATCGCCAGCAAGTTCAATGACGACGGGGTGACCGCGCTTTACCTGGCGCTATTAAAGGCCATCAAGGACAACACCGGCCTGTATCTCAACAGCCCCCGCCAGCGCACCCGCCGCCGGGCGTCCTCGGCCCGCACCGTGGCGGTTCCGGCGGAGCGCAACCTCTACCTGGCTGAAATTTCAAAGACCGTGCGGGATTATCACGCCCAGACCAAAGAGCAGGCTGAATTGGTGCGCCAGGTCTGGCACATGAAAAAAACCCACGATTCCCTGGCCCCGTCCTGGCGCAGGACCAAGGGCATGAAGGCCGCCCTGGACAAAATAAGGGCCCAGGTGCACAAGTATGAAGAGGGCTACACCGAAGAAACCCACCAGCTATTGGCCAAATGGCCCCAGCTGCAAAAGGCCTATGCCAAAGAAGAATACGCCTACAAGGTGCGGGGCAAGGAATATAAAGCGCCTCTGACCAGCACAACCCTGTCCGGCACCACGGTGCGCAAGGTGGCGTTGCCCCAATGGGAGGACCCGGCCGAATCCTATGCCTGGATGCGCCGTGAAAACCTGCCCGGCAGCTTTCCCTTCACCGCCGGGGTGTTTCCCTTTAAACGCACCGATGAAGACCCCACCCGCATGTTCGCCGGGGAGGGTGACGCTTTTCGCACCAACCGCCGCTTCAAGCTCTTGAGCGAGGGCAACAAGGGGGCCCGGCTCTCCACTGCCTTTGACTCGGTCACCCTTTATGGCCAGGACCCGGACATCCGCCCTGACATATACGGAAAGGTGGGCAACTCCGGGGTGAGCATTTGCACTCTGGATGACATGAAGGTGCTTTATGACGGGTTTGACCTGGTAAATCCCAACACCAGCGTGAGTATGACCATCAACGGCCCCGCGCCCATCATGCTGGCCTTTTTCTTCAATACCGCCATTGACCAGCAGGTGGAGAAGTTCAAGCAGCAAAACAAACGCAAACCCAATGAAGCGGAATACCAGGGCATTAAAAAGGCCACTTTGGAAAAGGTCCGAGGCACCGTGCAGGCCGATATCCTGAAAGAGGACCAAGGCCAGAACACCTGTATATTCAGCATCGAGTTCGCCTTGCGCATGATGGGAGACGTGCAGCAGTTCTTCATTGAACAGAACGTGCGCAATTTCTACAGTGTGAGCATAAGCGGGTATCACATCGCCGAGGCCGGAGCCAACCCCATCACCCAGACCGCCTTCACCTTGGCCAACGGCTTTACCTATGTGGAGTATTATCTAAGCCGGGGCATGCACATAGACGATTTCGCGCCCAACCTGAGTTTCTTCTTTTCCAACGGCATGGACATAGAATACAACGTGATCGGCCGGGTGGCCCGGCGCATCTGGGCGGTGGCCATGCGCGATAAATACAAAGCCAATGTACGCTCCCAGATGCTGAAGTATCACATTCAAACTTCGGGCAGGTCGCTGCATTCACAGGATATTCAGTTCAATGATATCCGCACCACTTTGCAGGCCCTGTGCGGGGTTTATGATAACTGCAATTCTTTGCATACCAATGCATACGATGAGGCCATCACCACACCCACCGAGGAGTCGGTGCGCCGGGCCCTGGCCATACAGATGATCATAAACCGCGAATGGGGCATGACCAAGAACGAGAACCCCTTGCAGGGCTCGTTCATCATAGAAGAACTCACCGATCTGGTGGAGGAGGCTATCCTGGGCGAGTTCGACCGGTTGGCCACCAGGGGCGGGGTTTTGGGCGCCATGGAGACCGGATATCAGCGCTCCAAGATTCAGGAGGAATCCATCTACTATGAGACCTTGAAGGTTACCGGTGAGCTTCCCATCATCGGAGTGAACACCTTTGTCAATCCCAAGGCGGATAAACTGTTCCAGGAATTCGATCTGGATCTTGCCCGCAGCACCACCGAAGAGAAGAATTCCCAGTTGGAGCGGCTGAAAAAATTCCACAAAAAGCATGCGAAACAAAGTCCCGAGGCCATAGCCCGCCTGCAGGAAGCGGCCAAATCAGGAGGCAACATCTTTGCAGAACTGATGGAAACCGTGCGCCATTGCTCTTTGGGCCAGATATCCCAGGCGCTGTATGATGTGGGCGGACAATTCAGAAGGGGCATGTAGGCGGGCTTGATCCGCCGCCCATATTCTGCTAAATAATAATCAGCAGATTATGTCAGGTCTACGGCCATCCCGGTCTGCGGGATGGCCGTTTTTTTATGTCCGGGCCCATATTTTGATCAAACGCCCCGCAATAGGCTGCGGGGGGAAGATTCAGGCATTGGGCATGGGCGCAGCAAACCTTACGGGGGGAGCATCCCGGGACTCAACAGGTCGGGGCAAGGCCCGGCCCCATAACAGGGACGCCTTTTAATAATGGATGCATTCAAGGGCGGTTACGGCTTTTTCTTATAAGGGGATTAACGCCATGGAAGTAAAAATCGCCGTTCTGGCCGCGTATTTTCTTATCGTTCTGGGCCTGGGATTTGTGGCCAAAAGCCGCTTGGGCAACAGCCCCAGCGATTATTTTCTGGCCGGGCGCGGGCTGAAAAGCTTCGTGCTCATTGGCACCATGGCGGCCACCAACTTCAGCGCCTTCACTGTATTCGGCGCTTCGGGCGCGGGCTATCGTGACGGCATGGCATTTTTCCCCATCATGGGGTTCGGCACCGGTTTTATGGCGCTCACTTTCTGGCTGATCGGGCGCAAGGTGTGGCAACTGGGCGCAAAACACGGCCTGGTCACCCCGCCCGAGCTGGTGCGCAAGATATACAACCACACCGGCATATCAGCTCTGTTCGCCCTGGTCATGGTGGTCTGCACCATACCCTATCTGGCCTTGCAGCCCATCGCGGCGGGCAAGGTGTTCCACAGCCTGTTCGGCCTGCCCCATGAATACGGGGCTGTTTTGATAACCGTGATTATCCTGCTTTACACCTTGCGCGGCGGTCTCAAAGCCGTGGCCTGGACCGATGTATTCCAGGGCCTGCTCATGCTTGGCTGCTTGATACTGGCGCTTTTTATGGTGGCATCCCACCATGGCGGTTTGGGCGATGCGGCCTCAAGGGTGGCTGAGCAGAGCCCCCAGCTGTTCGCGCGCCCCGGCGGCCGGGGGTCTTACGGTCCGGCCATGTGGTTCAGCTTTTTGATGCTCTGGTTTTTTTGCGATCCCATGTTTCCCCAGCTTTTCCAGCGCTTTTATTCCGCCAAAAACCAGCGGGCCCTGGGCTCCACCATGCTGTTTTATCCCCTGGTCTGCACCGTGGTGTTTGCCCTGCCCATAACCATCGGAGTGCTGGGACGCCTGGACTTCCCGGAACTTGGCGGACTGGCCTCAGACAGCATTGTGCCCATGCTGATGACTTCATTGGGCGGAGATTTCATGGGCACCTTGGTGCTGGCCGCCGGACTGGCAGCCCTCATGTCAACCATGGATTCCCAGCTACTCACGGTTTCATCCATATTTTCAAGGGACTTGTATCCTTTGCTGGCCGGAAAAACCCCACAGACCGCAACGGCGGGCCGGGTGTTTGTGGCTCTGATGGCCTTGGCCGGTCTGCTGCTTTCCTTGAACCCCCCGGACACCATACTCAAGATCGCCATGTGGCCTTTCACCGGCTTGGCGGTGCTGTTTCCCACCGTGCTGTTCGGCCTGTATCTCAAAAACCCGCGTCCCGCTCCGGCTCTGGCCAGCATCCTGGTGGGTGAAGCCCTGGTTTTGGGATACATATTCAAACTGCTGCCCAGCTTCGGTTTTTTGCCTGCCGTGCCGGTCATCATAACCAGTATAGTTGTGTATCTTCTGGCGCATCTGGTCAGCGGCCCCATGGGGCTGCCCAGCTTCAAACCTAAGGATTGGGGATACTTGGCCGGGTTTGTGGTTATATTCGCCGCTTCAATGGATGTATGGAACTGGAACCGGGTTGGCGACATGTGGCTGGCCTGGCCGGTTTGGGCCTGGTATTTTGTGCTGCTCAGCGCTGCGCAGACCGGGCTTATGCTCTTTTGGGTGCGCGCCGGAAGTTCTGAAGAATAAGGGTTTGGCAGCAAATAAGCCCGCCGGTTCTTTTCTGGACGCCCCGTTATTCCCACTGTGGCTATTTGCATAAATTTGAGGTATATTGCGCTCCTAGCCTGCCATTTCAAGTTGAACCGTATTCCGCTATATTTAAACTGTATGTAGTGCTGTCGAAAAATGGGGAGGAGTTCGACGCTTGGATACGCTGGCCTTAATGCTTTTGGGGGGACTCTTGGCCTCTGGTCTTTTGTTGGGGGCCCATGCCTTACGCCACCGTTGCGGCCTGGCTCCCTTCCACGGGGTTCTTTGCGCCTACACGGCTTTGATTTCTCTCACCGTTAACACGGAACTATACTTGGAAAGCCCGGGCTTTATCTACCAGGTTGGCCCTTTGATTTTTTTAAGTGCGATTCTGGCCGGATTTCTGGAGCTTTATGCATGTGAAGGCCATAAGGCCATGTGCAGGGCGCTGATGATCGTGGGCTTGGTGGGGCTGCTGATGCCTGCCGCCTTTGTTTGCCTGGCCGCAGTGGGCGACCTGGCGGGCGCACAATGGACCCAGTTCATGGAGGTGAAAAACCTCCGTTTGCTGCCCGCAGGGGTTTTGGCTTCTTTTTGCAGCCTTTTGGCCTTGGCCATGACTTGGGAGTTTTTCAGGCAACACGGCAAAAGACTTCCTTTGGCCTTGAGAATTTTTATCACCCTGTTTGGTGTGATGCTGCTGGATACGGTCTTGTTCAATTGGTGGGCCTATGCAGGCTCGCAAAAGTTTGGTCCCTCTTTACAGGGCAGTTTGCTCTGCCGCGGCATTCTGGCTGTGGTTTATACGCCGGTATTGTGGTTTTATCTGCGCGCCCAGCAAAATCCCTATGAAATAAGCCTTGGCAACAGGACGGTGTTTGCTCTGTGGAAGGAGATTTCCAAGCTGTGTTCCCAGCTGTTGGCTGACAAGGATGAAGTGAAGCAGCGCAGCTGGGCCCATAAAGAAATGCAGCATAACGAAGACAGGCTGGCCCTGGCTATCGAAGCAAGCGGGGCCGGGGTGTTCGGCATGTCGGAACCGCACGATGCAGGAGTGTTTGTAGACCGTGCCTGGGCGGCTTTGTTGGGCTACAGCTTGAGTGAGCTGCCCCCCAAAGAAGAGATATTTGATTGGTGGATGGACTGCATGCACCCGGACGACCGGGAGCGGGTGGAACGCAGCTATAATATTTTCATCAATGGGCTGATCCCGGAGAATAGGGTTGAATACCGCATGCGCACCAAGCAGGGGGATTATATCCATCTGCTTAGCGTTGCCAAGGCCATGGAGCGGGATCTCCAGGGACGGGTGACCTCGCTGGCCGGAACCATTATCGATGTTACCGAACGGCGGGCATGGGAGGAGACCCTGCAGGCATCCCGGCGGCATATGAGCCAAATCATTGATTCATTGCCCGATGCAATACTGGTTATCGACTCCAAGGGAAAAGTTACCGCATGGAACCGTGCCATGGAAAAGCTCACCGGGGTTGCGGCCAGCCAGATATTGGGAAAGGGCGACTACGAATATGCGGTGCCCTTCTATGGTTACAGAAGGCCCATGCTGGCCGATATCGTTTTGGACCCCGAACTGTCCGAAGACCTGGATCAGGTGTTTTTGCATAAAGAGGCCATGGGGGGCATATCAGCCGAGACCTTTCACCCCAAATTGGGGCCGGAAGGGGCGTATCTGTGGGGCATGGCCAGACCGCTTTATGATTCTGAAGGCAAAGAAACCGGGGCCATACAATCCATACGCGATGTTACCCAAAGAAGGAACGAGCAGCTGTATCAGGAGGATTTGATAAGCCGCCTGCAGGCCGCCCAGGAAAACCTGCGCAGACTCTCCCTGCTGGATTCCCTGACCGGCCTGGCCAACCGGCGTCATTTTGAACAAGCCATCCAACTGGAGGTCCGCCGAGCCACCCGCGAGGAAATGCCTTTGGGTCTGGTGATGTGCGACCTGGATTATTTCAAAAACTACAATGACACCTATGGACATCAAGCCGGTGATGTGTGTTTACGCAAAGTGGGCCAGGCCATAAAGGAATCCTTGAACCGTCCCGGCGACTTGGCGGCCCGGTATGGCGGCGAGGAATTTGTGGTGCTGTTGCCCAACACCGGACCAAAGGGTTCCATGCTGGTGGCCAAAGCCATGCAGGCCGCCGTAGCCGCCCTGCAAATTCCCCACGTAAGCTCCAAAATATCAGATCATCTTACTATTTCCCTGGGGGTGGCCAATACGGAATACGGCATTGCGCTGGATGACCAGCTGTTGGTGGCAGCGGCGGATCAGGGGTTGTATCTGGCCAAAGACCGGGGGCGCAATCGTATCGTGGAGGCCATGCCTCCCATCCAGGCCAGACTGAAGCAAATAAGATAACCCGCAGTTTATTGCCTGCCGGCCAACTCTACGTTTCAAAGGGGTTTTATTGTGGCCAGTTTTTTGCCACAATAGCAGGGCTTGTATTGCCGCACCCACAATTCGCCGCCTTGTTGTAGCTGTGTTTGGAGCTTGCCCTATGGCTGCAGCCATAAACAAAACCGAACGAGAAGCACTCTTGTCCAAAAGGGTGGAGCGCCTTTCCGCCGAATTGGACCAGCTGGAGAATGCACATAGCAACTACTGGAATATAATACGTAAATCTGTAGGAGCTCTTTCTTCGCTGGTCCGCACCCAGCCGGGCAGCCAGGTGGAAAAAGCTGTAAAAGAACTGAAACAGGCCTGCGCGCAAAAACGGGGCAACCTGCAAAAGGTCACCGCCAAGGTAAATGCTTTGCAGTCCGCGCTCATGATAGATTCCTCCCAATCCGGAGCCGGAGCTCCCAGTGCCCAGCAGAAGGCAGGAACCGGAGCATCCGCGCCCAGCTTAAAGGATGACAAACAAACCGCGCTAAAGGGCGCCATTTCAGCTCTGGCCGCCCTGGCTCCCCATGATCCGGAATCGGCGATCCGCCAAGCGGTGGACCGTCTGAAAGCCCTCCTGGACCAAAAACAGATAAACCCCGCCCAGATTAATGAAGCCAGCCAGGCCTTAAAAACCGCTCTATTGACTCAGGAAGAATCCGTTCCGTCCGGCGCCAGGGACAGCCTGGAACTGGAATTAAAGGCGGATGAGCCCAAGGCGTTGCTGGGCTGGCGTTTGGCCACCCGTCTGTTATCCGGCATGCACCTGGATGACCAGGAATTTGATTCCAACCTGAATAAGGTGGAAGACGCGGTGGACGCTTTTCTAAAAAGCGGTGAGCTGGACAAGCCAGCATTGGCCATGGCCGCGGATTTGATGGAAAACCTCAGGAGCATATTGGAGCGCAGGCACCGGGATGCCCAGGGGGCGTTGTTTGAGATCGTCAAAGAGCTGATGAAAACCGAGGCCGAGCTGATGCGTACGGTGGATCAAAGCGGCCAGCAGATCATCTCCGGCGGGGATATGATGCAAAATGAGATGGGCAACCGTCTGGCCAATTTGGTTAAGGACGTGAGCCAAGCAGGCGATCTGGACACCATGAAAAGCCAGATACTGGTGCATGTGCAGGATATGCGCGAGAACTTGGCCGAGCGTATAAGCTCCCAGCAGAATCTGGTCAGCGCGACCATGCAAAGGGTGGGGCAGCTAAAGGAAGTGGTCAACGAGGCCCACAACCGCATCAAACTTGCCGAGGAAAAGAGCCGCCGCTGGGGCCGTGAAGCTATGACCGACACCCTGACCGGGGCATGGAACCGCCGGGCTTTGGATATGATGCTCACCCGGGGTATGCCTGATTCAGGTGAGGGCATGTGCCTTTTGATCATGGATATAGACCAGTTCCGGTCTTTGGTGCAGGAATGGGGCAGCAGTGCGGCGGATAAGGCGCTGGTGACCATAGCCTCATCGGTTCGCAAGTGCTTGAGGGATACGGATTATCTGTTCCGCTATGAGGCGGATCACTTTGCGGCCATGCTAAAAGGCAAAGACTTGACCTACGCGGGCAGTGTGGCCGAATGCATGCGGGCCAAAGTTCAATCCATTAAGTTCACCTATCAGGGGCTGAAACCCATGCGGCTGACCGCAACCGTGGTAGCCGCCACCCCCCGCGAGAACGAGAATCCGGCCCAGCTCTGGCAGCGTATTCATGAGGTTTTGAGGCAGGTCAACCAGCAGGGCCATAGCAACAAGGCCCTGACTTCGCTCTAAAGAACTGGCCTGGATGTTTGTTAAAGGGGTTCCGGGGGCCGCCTGGCGGGGCAGGCGCTCAGTCCCACACCCGGCGGTCATCAATGACTTTGGAGCCCTCGGGCAAAGCGCCCGGGGCCAGGAATTTAACCTTGCCCTTCACCCGCAGGGTGTTTTTTAATGCTGCTTCCATCTGGGCCGTAAGCTCCGCCTCGCCGCCGGGCTCCAGCAGTTCGCATACCAGGGTCATCACATCCTGGTTGTTTTCCCGCTCCACCACAAGCCGATAGGCGCCCACCCGGGGGAAGCCCTGGGCCACTTGCTGCACTCCGCTGGGGTGAACAAACATGCCCTTCACCTTGGTCATCTGGTCCACCCGGCCCATGATGCGAGTCAGCTTGGGCGAAGTGCGCCCGCAGGGGCAGGCTTTGGTGGTAAAGGCAGAAAGGTCGCCGGTGCCAAAGCGGATCAAGGGATAGGTGGGGTTGAATACGGTGGTCACCACCTCACCTGGCTGCCCTTCATCAACCGGCCTGCCGGTCTGGGGATCGACCACTTCCACCACGCAGTCCTGGGCAAAGTGCATGCCGCCGGCGTGATAGCATTCATAGCTGAGGCAGCCCGCCTCGGCGGTGCCGTAGCTTTGGCGCACCAGCATGCCCAGACGCTCCTGCAAGGATTCCCGCAAAGATTCGGGCAGCATCTCCGCCGCCACAAACGAAGTCTGCAGGTTCAGTTCTTTTTGCAGGTCCAGCCCCATTTCTTCGGCTTTATCGGCCAGCACCGCCAAAAAGCTGGGGGTGCCCAGATAGGCCTCCACCTGCAAATCCTTCAGCACCAACACCTGCTGTTCTGTATTGCCCACCCCGGTGGGAATCGAGATGGCCCCCAACCTGGACAGGGCCTCGTCCAGCATGAAGGCAAAAGGAACCATGTTGAAATTAAAGGTCACCTGGGCCTTGTCGCCGGCTCTGAATCCCGCGGCATGAAAGGCCTGGGCCCAGCGGTCGTCTTTCATCTCGGCTTCGCAGGGTTCATAGATGGGTCCGGGTGAAACAAAGATGCGCCGCATCTTGTCCCACGGCTCACCCTCGAATCCGCCAAAGGGAAGCTTTTCGCGTTGCAGCCGTACCAAATCGGCCTTTTGGGTGATTGGCAACTGCCACAGGCTGGATACGCTGGTCAGGTCTTGAGGCTTTGCTCCCGCCTTATCGCACAGGTCTTTGAAAGCCGTGCTGTTTTCATAGGCATGAGCCGTAATCCGGGCCACGCGTTTATCCAGATACGCCCCGCGCTCATCGGCGCTCATGGTTTCCAGATCAGGGCGCAGATATCCTTTTGTGCGGTCGATACTCATCTCATCCTCATTATGTGAGCCAGCGCTTGCGGCGCTTGTAGTGCTTTACATCACGGTAAGAGCGCTTATTGCCCGAATCGGTCATGCCCAGGTAGAAGCGTTTGACGTCCTCATTGTTCTTCAGCTTCTCGGTGGTGTCGTCCAGTACGATCTTTCCGTTTTCCATGATATAGCCATGGTCGGAGATATTAAGGGCCATGCGGGCGTTCTGTTCCACCAAAAGGATTGTGGTGCCCATCTCCTTGTTCAGCTTGACGATGATTTCGAATATTTCGCCCACCAAAAGCGGCGAGAGCCCCAGGCTGGGCTCATCCAGCATCATCAGCTTAGGTTGGGCCATCATGCCGCGCCCAATGACCAGCATTTGCTGTTCGCCGCCCGAGAGATACCCGGCCAAACCGGTCTCGCGCTCCTTCAGGCGGGGGAAATAGGAATAGACCGTGTCTATCTTGTCATCCAGTTCACTGCCCTTGTACTTCTGGGTGTGGGCCGCCGCAATGAGATTTTCTTTTACGGTTAGGTCCTCAAACACCCGGCGGCCTTCCATGACCTGAAAGACCCCTCTGCGGACAATATCTTCGGGCTCCCGGCCGGTTATCATTTCACCGTTAAACTCAATAGTCCCGTCGGTTACTTCGCCCTCTTCGGTTTTCAACAGACCGCTGATGGCTTTCAAAGTGGTGGTCTTTCCGGCGCCGTTGGCCCCCAGAAGCGCCACAATCTGGCCTTCTTCCACAGAAAGTGACATGCCCTTGAGCACCAGAATCACGTCGTCATAAATCACTTCGATGTTGTTTACCGACAATAGCGGCATTCTATTATGCTTTCTGCAAAAAGCGTTTTTCCAAAATGCGGGGCGGAGCGGGGAACGCCCCGCCCCTTTTCATTTTTCAGTTTGCCTTGATAACCCGGACCGTCTGCCGTTCCGCTGATGATCAAGGTCCATCCGTGCAAAAGGGTTACTTGCCTATGTACTTGGCCTCGCGCTTGACGGTTACGTCCTTCACCTGGGTGGGTTTGCCGTCTTGGATGTTGTAAATGGCGCAAGAGGTGCTGGGCCTGTGATCCTTGGGAGTAAAGGTAATCTTTGGGGTCAGGCCGCCGGTGTCATAGTCCTTCAAGGTTTCCAGCGCCTCCTTCAGGGTTTTGCCATTCAGCTTGCCCTTGGCCTTGGCTCTCTTCATGCCTTCGGCCATGGCCATCATGGAAACCCAGGCCTTGACATAATGCAGAGTGTGGGGCTTGCCGTCACTGGCGTCAATCACCGTCTTCATGCCAGGAACATCAGCGCCATACAGGGCTACGGGCACCATGCCGTAAGCTATCTTCTCTGAAGCGGGACCGGCCAGCTTGTAAAGGTCCTCGTCAAAGCCCCAGCAGTTGATGACGAACTTGGTCTTCAAGCCCAATTTTTTGGCATCCTTCAAAATAACCGCGGTGGAAGGCGTGGTGCCTCCGATCCAGGCGAAGTCCGGATCAAACTTTTTCATGGCCAAAAGCTGGCTGGTGGCGTCGATGGCCCGCAGGCTCACCAACTGATCCGGGCCCACATTCAGCCCAAGATCCTTGGCCTTTTGCTTGCCCGCCTCAATGGGCATCTTGCCGTAAGGATGGTCGGGATAGATGAAGACAAACTTTTTGGCCCCCTGATCCTTGGCGTACTGAACCGCAATACGGATCATGGTGGAATAGGAAGCCGCCACAAAGAAGTTATATGGGGTCTTTTTGGGGTCGGTCAAGGCCCCCACGAACGAAGCGCTGAAGTAAGGCGTCTTGGCCTTGGCGGTCAAGGATGCCAGCTTCACGGTGTCACCGGTTCCCCAACCCTGAATACACATTACCTTGTCAACTTTGGTGTATTTCTTGAACAGCTTTACGGCCTCGGGAATTTTGTAGGCATAGTCATTGGGGATGAGTTGAATCATATCCCCACCGATGCCGCCTTTTGCATTAATGTATTTTTGCGCGGCCAGTGCTCCCGCTGCGAAGTCCTTGCCCACGGTGGAAGTGGGGCCGGTGATGTCAAACACGCCGCCCACCTTGATTTCGCCCGCCAAAACGCCTGACGCCATCATAATGCAAAAAACCAACAGCAAAGACAAAATGCTAAATGTCTTTTTCATGGACTCTCCTCCCATAGCCAAAGTGTTTGTGCTATCGAAATGAAATTTCCGGCAGCGCTGAACTGCTCATCGATTTCATAGCCGATCTGTATATATTTCCTCTTTCCACCCAACCATGAAAAGCGGAAATCTCCTCCCGCAATGAGTTGCTTTGGGCCCTTAATAAGAAAACGGCCAAAGCTTCCAGTAAGACTTTATCGTCTGCCACCTGGCGGCAAGCCCGTCTGGTTCGAAAATCAGGAACCAAATCACGATCACGCCAAAGGCCATTTCCCGTAAACTGGCGAAAATGCCAAATACATTGGGATATATCTCGGTTGCAAATTCAGCGGGAATCCTCAGCAGCTCGGGAAGGACCAGCATGAATACCGTACCGAATACCGCGCCCAAAACGTGCCCCATTCCGCCGACAATGATCATGGCCAGATAGAGCACCGAGAGCCAGAGTGTAAAGTCCTCATCAGATACGATCGTGCTGTAATAGCCCCACAGCCCTCCGGCTATACCCACCATAAAGGAGCTTATGGCAAAGCTCATGATGCGGTAGGTGAACAGATTAACCCCTATAACCTCCGCTGCCAAATAACGGTCGCGAACTGCGACAAAGGCCCGTCCCGGCCTGGTCCGGCTAATGTTTTTGATATACAAGGTGGCCGCCACCGCGAACCCGAAAGCCAGATAATAGAACTTGATGTCTTCATCAAATTCATATCCGAATAGCTCTGCCGTGGGCACGGTCAGGCCGGAGGAGCCTCCGGTGAGGCCTTCCCAGTTCCGCATGGCATAGACCAGGATATATTGGGCGGCCAAAGTGGCGATGGCCAGATACAGCCCCTTGAGGCGCAAGGAAGGCAGTCCGAAAATCATGCCCACCACAGCCGTGATCAAGCCGCCGCAGGGCAGCGCCACCCACATGGGCAGCCCGTAAGTGCTGGCCAGTATTCCGGTGGCATAGGCTCCCACGCCCATAAATGCGCCATGCCCCAATGAAATCTGGCCGGTGTACCCGGTCAGCAGATTCAGGCCATGGGCCCCCACCATGAAAATGAAAATCTGGATAAACAAATCAACCGTATCAATGCCCAAAATCTCATTGACCGATTGTGCAAACAAGGGATAGGTCAGGATGAAGACGAAAAAGACGATCATCCAGCTTTTCACCCAGATGGTGGGAAAAACAGCCTCATCTTTTTCATATCTACTGAAAAATAATCCGCAGGGCATAGTTTTGTATGTTCCTCATCCTTGGCGGGCGCTGCTTCGCCCGAAACCGGTATTTATTTGATAAGCCGCGCCGCTTGTCAAACCCGTTCTATTTCCTTGATGCCGAATAAGCCGTAGGGCTTGATCATCAAAATCACTATCAATACGATGAAAGGCGATATCTCCTTCACGCCGCCGCCCAGATACGAATCAAGATAAGCGCCCATGATGTTTTCCAGCACCCCAATGGTCAAGCCGCCGATGATGGCTCCGCCGATGGATTCCAGACCGCCAAGGATGACGGCGGGGAACACCTTGAGGCCGAAATCACTGAGGGCTATGTTGATGCCGTTTATATTGCCCACCAAAAAACCGCCCACCGCCGAAACCATGGCGCCAATGCTCCAGGAGATGGCAAAAACGCTTTTTACGCTGATGCCCATGGACTGGGCCACCTGCTGGTCGTCGGCCACGGCGCGCATGCTGATGCCAACCCGGGTGAACTTGAAAAAAGCTGCGAACACGGCCAGAAATACCAGCGCAAAACCAAAGGTCCACAGGTACACCTCTGATATCCGCACAAACCCTATATTAATGGCGTGCTGGCTGAAAACCGGCGGGCTGAACACCTTGATCTGGGTGCCCCAGAATATGGTCACAAATGATTTGAGCACCGTGGCCAGGGCTATGGTGATCATGATTACGCTGATTATGGGTTCGCCTATCATGGGGCGCAGTATCACCCTTTCCAAAAGCACGCCCATGACTACCGCCGACAAAAGGGTCAATATAAAGGCTAGAGCTATGGGCAGGCCCAGGTCGGTGTACATCCAAAGACAAAAGTAACCGCCGATCAGCACAAACTCGCCCTGGGCGAAGTTTATGATGCTGGTGGATTTGTATATAAGCGCAAAGCCCATGGCCACCAGCGCATAGCACGAGCCGATGACCAAACCGGTTACACACAGTTGAACAAAATCTTGCATTCTATGTAAGCCTCGCTCCCCTCAGCCATTCTGCCATGGGCCCGCATCCGGCTCTGTACTTGAATGCGGCCCGCTCCCCTTTACTGGGGTGTGAATCAGTGCACCGGTTTCCAGAATTGCCACCACTTGCGCTCGCTTTCCAAGGCGTATTCCTCGATAGCTTTGAGCTTCCTGATCATCAGATCAGTTTTGATAAGGGTGGTTTTTCCATCTTGATACTGGATTTCGCTCTCCACATGGACCTGATCCACGTCTTGGTAGAGCGCCTTTATCTCGTTTTCATAGCGTTCAGCGATGAATTTACGCCTTAGTTTTCTGGTGCGGGTCAGCTCTCCATCATCCGGGTCGAACTCTTTGTAAAGCAGCAAAAATTTGGATATGCGGGCTTTTTCGGGCAGAGAACGGTTCACCCGAACCACTTCTTTTTCAATAAGGTCATATATCTCGGGCTTGCTGGCCAGGTCGGTATAGGTAGTGTAGCCCACCCGGTGGTCCTCGGCCCATTTGCCGGTGTGCTTATAGTCTATGCAGATCATGGCGGTGACATAGTCGCGCTCATGCCCCAGTACGCAGGTCTCCACGATAAATGGGCAGAACTTAAGCTTGTTCTCTATGAACATGGGCGAAAAACGCGCCCCGCCGGTCATCTGCATCAGATCTTTGATCCGGTCTATACAGACCAGTTGCTGGTTTTCCGAGATGTAGCCCGCATCCCCGGACATAAGCCAGCCGTCCACGATGGTTTCCACGGTGGCTTCATCGTTTTTCAAATACCCACTAAAAAGCGCCGGTGATTTTGAAATGATCTCTCCCACGCCTTCGGGGTCCGGATCATGAATCTTAACCTCGGTGTCCGGGATCGGCTGGCCCACGGAAGTGAAATCCACGGCGTCCTCGCGGTGGATGCATGAGATTCCGCTTATCTCGGTCTGGCCGTAGATTTGCTTGAGATTCACCCCGCAGGCATGGAAAAAACGGAACACATCCGGCCCCAGGGCCGCTCCGCCGGTGCTGGCCGAGCGGATGTTTGCAAATCCCAAACGGTCTTTCAGCGCCCTGAAAAGCAGCACATAACTGATGCCATACATTAATTGCCAATGCAGGGGCGGCTTTTTACGCTCGAAATGGAAATCCGCCATCTCATAGCCGATGGGCATGCACAAGCGGTAGATAAACTGCTTTAAGGGCGATGCGTCCAGGTGCTTCACGATCACCGAACGGCTAAGCTGCTCCCACACCCGGGGAGGGCTGAACACCACATTGGGCCCGATTTCATAAAGGTCGCTCATGGCGGTTTCGGGCTCTTCGGGGAAATTCACCGTAAAGCCCACGGCCAGCGCCGTGGCGATGCTCATCATCTGCTCGCCTATCCAGGGCAGGGGCAGGAAGGATACGAACTCATCCTCGGGTTTTTTGTGGTCCACCGAATGCAGATTGAGCGCCATCTTGAGCATGTTGGAGTGGGTTAACAGCGACCCTTTGGGAAAGCCGGTGGTGCCCGAGGTGTAGGCGATAAGTGCTATATCCTCTGGCTTCAGGCGGTCTATGGAGCGCTCGAAATACCCCGGATTGTTTTCCTCAAAGTCCCTGCCCAGTTCTTCCACGTCAGGCAGGTACACCAGCAGGGGATCATCGTAATCACGCATTCCCTTGGGATCGGTGTAAATGACCTTTTTGAGCTTGGGCAGCTTTTCTTTCATGTCCAGGACCTTATCGGCCTGTTCCTGGTCTTCGGCGACCACAAAGCTGGCGTCGGAGTGGTCTATGACATAGGCCACCTCGGTGAGAATCGAGTCCTGATAAATGCCCAGGGGCCTGCCCTTCAAGGCCTGCGCCGCCAGTTCGGAGTAGACCCACTCGGGCCGGTTGTCGCCAATGATGGCCAGGGAGTCATTATCCTTGAAACCCAACGCCGCCATGCCCAAAGCCAGATACTTCACATGGTCGTAGTATCGGGCCCAGGTGACATCTTGCCAGATGCCGAACTCCTTTTCCCGGAGCGCGACTTTTTTGTCGCCGTACTTTTCCGCGTTCTTTTTGAGAAGGCCCGGCAAGGTGGACTTGCCTATGTCAACCCCGGGCTCTTGTGCTTTCAGGTAGGTATGCCCCACTTATGCCGCCTCGCTTATAACCCCAGCTTGGAATGTGCCGCATCTTGAGCGCCCAGATAAGCCTCTATCACATGGGGATTCCGGCTTACTTCCTTGGGGCTGCCCTGAGCGATTTTGGTGCCGAAATCCAGCACCACCACGCTGTCGCTAATATCCATGACTACGCCCATGTCGTGCTCAATCAGCACCACAGTTACGCCCCATTCTTCGTTTACATCCAAAATGAAGCGGGCCATGTCTTCGGTTTCTTCCAGGTTCATGCCGGCCATGGGCTCATCCAAAAGCAGGATCTTTGGCTTCATGGCCAGGGCCCGCGCCAGTTCCACCCTTTTTTGCAGGCCATAGGGCAGGGTGCCCACGACCTTTTTGCGGATGGCCTCTATCTCCAAAAGATCAATGATGCGTTCTTCAATCTCGGTCCGCACCCGCATTTCCTCACGCTGGGCTTTGCCAAAGTACAATCCGCCGGATAAAAAACCGGTTTTCATATGCACATGGTGGCCCAGCTTGATGTTATCCAGCACCGTCATGCCCCTGAAAAGCTCAATGTTTTGAAAACTGCGGGCGATGCCCAGGCTGGCCACCTTGTGGGTGGAGATCTTGCTGATATCTTTACCGTTGAATACTATGCTGCCCCGGTAAGGATGATAGAAACGGCAGACACAGTTTAAAATGCAGGTTTTCCCCGCGCCGTTGGGGCCTATAATTGCCTGGATGTGGCCAAGCTGCACATCAAAACTCACCCCGCTAAGTGCATTCAGCCCGCCAAAGCGCAGGTGCAAATCATCCACGCTGAGGAGCGGGCCGGGTTTTTTTTCCACGGAATTATCCATCTGACCCCCGGTTTACCAGTGTTCATGCAAGGACGGATCAAGGTCATACATACTTATACTATAACTGCTTTATTCGCTAACCATAAGGTCAATAAACAAGCTACCCAATAAGTGCGGACACCGAATGAGTCCATGATGGCAGGTATATCTGAACCAAAGTAAAATAACATACCCTTGATTGGAATTGTACGTTAATGGCCGGTCACCTTGTCAAGGCCAAAAACCGGAAAACTGCTTTAAATACTTGCATTTGTGAATTGCGACACAATCAACGCGTCTCGGAATCGTGGGGCAATACCCAACACAGCACTGAAATTACTGACATTCCTGGTCGAAACGGTAGGGTAATCTCTGGGGCCAGACCATTTCCCGGTAGCGGCGCAGCAAGTACTCATCAGTCATGCCGGCAATGAAATCCCGCACCAAAAGAGCGGCGGAATTTGCGTTTACATACTCCTCACTCATGCCGTCCAGATATTCGGTGAATATGATGCTGTCTTGGCGTT
This sequence comes from Desulfarculaceae bacterium, assembly GCA_963675675.1. Classification (GTDB taxonomy): domain Bacteria; phylum Desulfobacterota; class Desulfarculia; order Desulfarculales; family Desulfarculaceae; genus Dethiosulfatarculus. The sequence goes on along the minus strand of OY776512.1, from coordinate 1,326,077 downwards.
TGTGCTCCAGATCGAGCATATATTGGTCAAATAAGCTATGGATGGCCCTGCGCAGTTTTGCATGCTCAGTCTTGATGCTGGGGTGTTTGTAGATATTTGCGTAGTTGAAATCCTTGAGCGCCTTTAAGGCCCCGCCGATCCGGGGTGAAAAGCCCACATATTCCCGGCCGGTGGAATTTTTAATCAGATCTTCCACCAGGCGGTACACCATGGTGCCGTTGGTGCTGCCCAGCACCTCGGCGATTTCAGCCGGCAGATCATCACGTTTGATCAGTTTTATGATGATGGCGTCCTCAAAGTCACGCCCGATATAGGCTATGGTGTCCGTGATGCGCACCACGCAGCCTTCCAGGGTCATGGGGGTTAGCGGGTGTTTGGGGTCGGCCAGCTTGGCTTTTATCTCGGCATCCAGGTTGTCAAAGGTTTTATCACGCTTAGGTTTCAGTTTGGCCGAATGCACTTCCCCGTCATGGCACAACACGCCGTCAAGCACTTGCAGACTGAGGTTCAGGCCCTTTCCCTGATTCTCCACTTGTTCCAAAAAGTGAACCGACTGCACATTGTGCAGAAACAGCCCCAGGCCATATTCCGCGCACTTTTCGCTGAGGAATGATTCTCCATCGTGTCCAAAGGGCGGATGCCCGATGTCGTGGGCCAGGGATATGGCTTCAATGAGGTCTTCATTAAGGCCCAAAAGACGGCCTATGCTGCGGGCTATCTTGCTCACCAGCTGCACATGCAAGACCCGGTGGGTGATATGGTCGTTATCCAGCAGGCTGAACACCTGGGTTTTGTCTATATAGCGGGTGTAGGCCAATGAATGCAACACCCGGTCAGCATCCAGCGCGAAATGCTGACGCATGCCTTGCTCCGCCATGTCATCCGGGGCCCGGCGGACCGCCTGTCTGTTCAGGCAGGCTGCGGAGGAAAGCCTTTCGGCTTCTTCCTGGTCCAGTTTTCGGCGGACCTCTAATAGATCAAATTCACTCATGGGAGGCTGTTCCTCTCCTGGGTATTCATGGAGATTAACCCTGTTATTTTTCCAAACTGATTTATTATGGGTAAATTTAAGAATTTGTTCCATGCCCTTTTTTTACATTAAAATCACAAGGAATTAAGGAGCGGGCTAATGTTGCCCCCAAAACATACCAGCCTAAACCGGACGGCTCGGCGGGTTGCCATAAGCCGCCCCGGGGGTTAGTATCCCTTTCATGATCATTGTGGCAGACAATATAACCACCACCAGGCCATCGGTGCGGCGCATGATTGACCAGCTGGACGCCGGAGCCCTGAGCGAATTCTGCCTGCGGCTGCGGGCTGCCGGGGCCGTCTGGCTGGACCTGAACCCGGGCTTTGTGCCCCGGGCAAAGCGGGATGAGGTGTGGGGCTTTTTGGTGCGGACCATAGAAGCCTCCTGTGACTGCAAACTCATGCTGGACGCGCCCGACGCGGCCACCCTGGAGCTTGCCTTGAAGCATTGCGCCAGACCGCCGGTGCTCAATATGGCAACCGCCCAGCCCCAAAGTTATGGGCCTATTTTCGACTTGGCCGCCGCGCACGATCTGGAGGTGAGCGCCGCCTGCATCACCTCCACGGTGCCGTCCGGCTTTGATGAGCGTCTGAGCCTGGCCGCGCTCTTGGTCAGCGAAGCCGCCGCCCGGGGCATAACAGGTTCCCGGCTCATTTTGGACCCCATGGTGATGCCTCTGGGGCTAGACCAGGGCGAGCGGCACGCAAGGGCCGTGCTTGACACCCTGCGGGCCATACCCAATGTATTTGACCCCAAGCCGTGCAGCATGATAGCGCTCAGCAACCTCTACACCAAGACCGCCGGGGTGGACGCATCTTTTTGCGCCGCGCCCTTTTTAAGCGCAGCCTATGGAGCCGGGTTGGATGTGGTGATGATTGATGTGCTGAACCGGGAACTGACTCAAGTACGCAGCCTGCTGCAAGTATTCGGCGGGCATGCTATCTTTGCGGCCAGCGATTTTGACAAGCCTGCAACAAGGAAATGAATGTGCAGATAATAGACACCCACGCCCATCTAACCATGCTCGAAAACCCCCAAGCCGCCCTGGATGCGGCCCGGGAAGCCTCCGTAATACAAATTATCACCGTGGGCACAGACCTGGACAGCTCCCTGGCCGCGGCGGACCTTGCCCGGGATAATGATGACGTCTTTTACACCGTGGGACTGCATCCTCACGATTCAGAGGCCGCCGGCGAAAATCTATGGCCCCAACTGGCCGCGCTGGCCCAAAAGGGCGCGGTGGCCTGGGGTGAATGCGGCCTGGATTACTTCAGAGATTATGCGCCCCATGATATTCAAAAGGCCGCATTTGCCCGGCAGATAGAGTTGGCCCGCCAGGTCGAGCTGCCCCTGGTGATTCATTCCCGGGACGCCCATGATGATTCCTTGGCCATGCTCAAAGAGCGGAACGCGCAAGAGATTGGCGGGGTGTTCCACTGTTTCGGAGGGGATGAAGCGGTTGCCCGAGAGGTTTTGGATCTGGGCTTTTTTATCAGCATTCCCGGCACCATAACCTTTGCCAAAAACCAGCAGCTTCGTGATTTGGTAAAGCTGGTGCCTCTGGACAGGCTGCTTATCGAAACCGACTGCCCGTATTTGGCCCCGGTGCCCAAGCGGGGAAAAGAAAACCAGCCCGCCTATCTGCCCCATACTTTGGCTGCGTTGGCTTCCGCCTTGAATAAACCGGCGGATGAAGTGGCTAAGGCCACCACGGCCAACGCCCGCCGCCTCTTCAAACTGCCGGGAGCCTGAGACATGTATCAGCTGCAGGAGAATCAAACTCTGGTGCTGGCCTCGGCATCCCCCCGCCGCCGCGAGATGCTCTCCCGCATAGGCCTTGATTTCACCTTGGCTCCCACCGAGATAGATGAAACTATCTTGCCGGATGAAGACTCCCAGGATGCAGTCTGCCGCCTGGCCGAAGCCAAGGCCAGGGCCGCCGTGGAACTGCATCCCAAAGCCGTGATTCTGGCGGCCGACACCCTGGTGGTTTTGGGCAAGCGCATATTGGGAAAGCCGCAGAGCCCATCGGAGGCCCGGGATATGCTGCGGGGGCTTTCGGGGCGGGAACACATGGTGGTAACCGGCTTCTGCCTGCGGGCCCCCAAATGGACCGAAACCGGCTGTGCACGCTCTCTGATCAAATTCCGCGAACTGAGCGCCGCCGAAATTGCGGCCTATGTGCATTCGGGCGAACCCATGGACAAGGCCGGAGCCTATGCGGTGCAAGGGCAGGGCGCGGCCCTGGTGGAGCGGATGAAGGGCAGCTATACCAATGTGGTGGGGCTCCCCCTGGCCTGCATTGTGGATGTTTTGGTGAGCTACAATGTAATCACGCCCAAAAAGGATTGAGAGAATATTCTGTTAAATTCTGCTTTATAAGGCGCGAGGTGGATAGATGAGCATTGCCCAAAATATAAGTCAAATCCGTGCACGCATGGACCGGGCGGCCCAAGAGGCCGGGCGCGATCCGGCCGGAGTGCGTTTGGTGGCGGTGAGCAAGATCAAACCTGCCGAGGCGGTGTTGGAAGCACTTGCAGCGGGCCAGGTTCTGTTCGGTGAAAATTATGTGCAGGAGGCATCCCAGAAAATACCCGCTGTAGGGGATGGCCCCGTCTGGCATATGATCGGGCATTTGCAGACCAACAAGGCCAAACTTTGCGCAGGTCTGTTCGACACGGTGGAGACCGTGGATCGCCTCAAGCTGGCCAAGGCCCTTGCCCGCAATGCCGCGGACCTGAATAAAACCCTCAACGTGCTTATACAAGTGAACGTAGGCGGCGAAGTTCAAAAATCAGGCTGTGAGCCGGAGCAGGCTTTAGCGCTGGCTCAAGAGGTAGCCAAGCTGCCCGGACTGAGCCTCAAGGGCCTTATGACCATGCCGCCCTTTTTCGATGACCCGGACCGGGCCCGGCCTTTGTTCGCCCAACTGCGCGAGTTGTCCGAGTCTATGGCGCGGGAACTGCCGCCCGGCTGCATGGATGAGCTGTCCATGGGCATGAGCGGGGATTTTGAGGCCGCCATCAAGGAGGGCGCCACCCTGGTGCGGGTGGGTACGGCCATATTCGGAAGCCGGTATTAGGCGGAAGGTTAGAGGTATAGAGATTTCGTGAAGGTTTGAGTTTGCAACTCGTGCTTTGAGCGTATCTTTGCCTTTCTTTTGCACAGCATTTTATCTTTAAACTTGGACTGGAACTGAGCTTGCCTTATCAGATAAAAAAGGCCGGTCTGTGTATATTGATGGGTTTTTCGCGAGCCGGGGGGTAAGGGGAATGGCGAGCCTTTTGACCACCAAAAGGCGCAGAATCCCCCAAAGAAAATTTTTTCTTATCTTTTTGTAACTACAATATTTAATATACTATCTATCAGTTATAAATGATTAAATCATTTATGATGGCCTTCGCCGGCCCAAGAGCTAATCGCTTTTGGGTGATCTAAAAGCGATAAGCCCCTTGGGAATCCCCCCTGGCAAAAGATCATGTGCCGTGACATTATGAACCCCGCACTATCGCCCAGTAGCAATGTTTTAATCTGCAGTGCTTCAGTGCTCACTGAAGCATTTTTCAGGGAGTTTTTTCTCGCGGGTAGGGCTACAGATAAAGTCATAATGAAGTGTGCGGGGGGCTGTAAGCCAGGCTCAAACCTTTCACGAAATACCTACCCGCTCCTGCAGGCATGCCCATCCACTAATCCGCTTAGCTCTCTGAATCAGCCAGGCGGTTTTCCAGCTTTCGGACCCCCATGGAGAGTGAAAAGCACATGACAAAGTAGATGGCGGTGACGGTGAGCCAGACCTCGATGGTCATATAGCGGGACGCCATGATCTGCTGGCCCTGGAAGGTCAGGTCCTGAATGGAGATAAGCGATACGATGGCTGAATACTTGATGGTGTTTATGAATTCGTTGGCCAAGGGAGGCAGCACCCGCTTTATGGCCTGCGGCAGGATGACGTCTTTCATCTGCTGCCGCCAAGTCAGGCCCAGAGAATAACCCGCTTCCCATTGGCCTTTTTCTATGGACTGGATGCCCGCCCGCACGATCTCGGTTATGTAAGCGCCCTGAAAAACGGCCACCGTGACCACGCCGGATAAGAACGCGGTGAAAAGCCGCACCGGCGCGCCGAAAAAGGCCAGCAGGCTTTGCCCGCTCTCGCTGAAGGAACGGACGAAGTCCTCAACCCCCAAGGCGGGCATGATCAGGCTGCCCACAAAGAAATAGAAGATGAAAATCAGAACCAAAGGCGGCAGATTGCGGATCAGCTCCACGTAGGTGCGGGATATGAGGATGAACAAGAGCTTTTTGCTGGTGCGCATCACCCCGGTTACCGCACCCCCGATGGAAGCCAGCAGGGTGGCCCAGATGCTGAGCTTGATGGTGGTCAGTAAACCATCCACCAGCACGTTGGAGGTCCATTTGCCGGTATCTTCGTCATAGAAAAAGAAGCTCTCCGGTATCACCTCCCATTGCCACTTGTATTCCATCTGCACCGTGAGGCGGTGGACAATAAAGACTCCCACGGCCACCAATAGGGCTATGATTATGATATCAAGCGGGGTTATTTTGACTTTTCCGCGGTGCACCTGGAGTCCTTTTGCTTTTTTGTGCATTGAGGCGGCGGAGCGGCCTTTGGGGGCCGCGCCGCCGCTTTATGACCCGAAAGCCGGTTTACTTGCTGACCATGCCTTCCCAGTCGCGGGTGCGGAACCAGTAGTCATGCCTTTCTTGCAGCCAACCCTGATCGCGTTTAACGGTGATCCAGGAGTTGAAGAAGGCCAGGGTGTCCGGATCGCCCTTGCGCAGCGCAAAGCCGATGGGCTCCTTGGTGAAGGTGGACTTCAGGGGCAGATACAGGGTGTCCGGGTATTTGGCAGCCTCAAAGGCCGGACGCGGAGCGGAGCTGACCACCGCGTGGGCGTTGCCGTTCCTGAGCTCCTGGAAGGATTGGGCTTCATCCTCAAACTTGACCAGCTTGGCGTTGGGCAGGTATTTTTGCGCCGCCATGACCGCTGTGGTGCCCAATTTCACCGCAATGGTGATCTCTTTGCGGTTGAAGTCCGACAGATAGTGGAAGTCCTTGGCCTTTTTCTTGTTGGCCACAATGGACATGCCGGAATAGTCATAGGGCACCGTGAAGTTCACCTTCAGGGCGCGTTTGGTGCGGATGCCCATGCCCCCAATCAGCACATCGAATTTGCCGGTCAAAAGGGCCGGAATGATGCCTGACCATTTGGTGGGTACGAACTCGACCTTTACGCCCATGTCCTTGGCCAGCTGGCGGGCCACATCGATCTCGAAACCGATGAATTTACCCTTTTTGTCTTTCATGGCCCAAGGCACGAATACGTCCATGCCCACCTTGATGACGCCGCGCTTCATAATCGTTTCAATGGTGCTCTCCTGCACCAGCTGCTGCCCCAGCTTGCCGGCCAGGGCCGGAGCGGCCAGGCACAGGCTGAGGATCAGCGCCGCCACGATGGTCATTAGGGTCTGCTTTTTCATCTTGTCTTCCTCCCGATAAGGATGATTATTGAACTCATTCATAGACCGTATATTCATCTTTATGTATTAGTTTATCATGTCTTGTCATAGTATCTGGCTCAAGAAGAGTTTGGTGCGCTTCTCTTTGGGGGCGGTGAAAAAGTGCTCCGCGGTGCCCATTTCCACGATTGCTCCATCTTCCATGAATATCACCCGGTCGCTGACTTCGCGGGCAAAGCCCATCTCATGGGTCACGCAGACCATGGTCATGCCTTCTTTGGCCAGATTTTTCATGACCTCCAGCACTTCGCCGATCATCTCCGGGTCCAGGGCGCTGGTGGCTTCATCAAACAGCATCACCTTGGGCATCATGGCCAGGGCCCTGGCGATGGCCACCCGCTGCTGCTGGCCGCCGGAAAGCTGGCTGGGGTAGGAATCCGCCTTTTCACTTATTCCCACTTTTTCCAAAAGGTCCATGCTGGTTTGGGTGGCCTCTTCCTTGGATTTGCCTCTCACCCTCATCTGGGCCAGGTTGACGTTGGCCAGCACCGTCATGTGGGGAAACAGATTGAACTGCTGGAATACCATGCCCACTTCCTTGCGGATTTCCAGACGGTTTTTTTTGTGGTCATCCAAAGGAACCCCATCAATCATAATGGAGCCGGTGTCTATTTCTTCCAGGCCGTTCAGACAGCGTAAAAAGGTTGATTTGCCTGATCCGGAGGGGCCTATGATCACCACCACCTCTCCACGGTGAATGCGGTCGCTGAAATCTATAAGGGCCCGCACCCCGTTGGGGAAGGTCTTGCTTATGCCGTTAACCTCGATTATATAATCGCCAACATCCTGAAAGCTCACTGCGCCCAGCTCCTTAAGTTACTTACACAACAACCTTCATGCGTTTTTCCAGATAATTTACAAACAAAGACAAGGTTACCGTTATGGACAAATACAGGGCCGCGTTGGTAAACCAAAGCTCAAAGGCCATGAAGGTTTCGGAAACCGCTTCATTGGTGCGCATGGTCAGATCGTAAATGGCGATGGTGCTCACCAGGGCCGAGTCCTTTACCAGGGATATGGCCTGGCTGGTGAGCGGCGGCAATATGCGCCGGATGGCCTGGGGCAGGATCACAAAGCGGTATTGATCCACCGACGAGAGCCCCAAGGAATGACCGGCCTCCCATTGGCCCTTGTTTATTGACACTATGCCGGCCCGGAATATCTCAGACGCATATGCGCCCTCAAACAGGCTGAGGGCCAAAACCGCCGAGGGAAAGCGTCCCAGACCCACCACCGGCCCCACCACGAAGTATATGAAAAATATCTGCACCAAAAGCGGGGTGTTGCGGATGGTCTCCAAATAAAACTGGGCAACGGCCCGGCCCACAAAGGAGTTGGACAAGCGTAAAAGCGCCGTGGTCAAACCGATCCCGAAACAGAGCACCAGGCTGATGCCCGATATTTTCAGGGTGACCAGCAGGCCCTCTATGAACGGCCCGATATGGAAACCGTCCTCGCCCACGGTATAGAGGAACTGGGGCACCATATACCACTGCCAGTTGTATCCCAATTCCTGGGTGCTGATCACAAAGAACCACGCCACCAAGGCCAGCAGTATGGCAAATTGAAATATATCGAACAGAGGCGACCGGTTTATGCGACGCCAAAGATTGGGCTGTGTTGTTTGTGTGGGCAATGCGGCGTCCGTATACAGAAGTTGTGTCAGCGCTTACTGTTTATAACTCTAAACAAGACTGCGGCGCTGTCAATTGCATAACATACATTTGTTTTGTAAAGACAGCCTAAATCATAGTTACGATGAATCACTGGCTCCTGTCAAGGTAATAATCAAAAATATCCAGCGATATTAATGCCATACCTTTATGTAGGAATGTAGAAAACTTGCCTGGCTGTAAAGAATAGGGATTCCTTGCAATTTTTTTAGAAAGGTAACTTGTTGGGGAATTACTTACCAAAAGGAAGCCCGGCGCCGGACCGGGCAGACCAAGCAAAGGGGTCCGGCCGGTCTGTACCTAGAATTCCCGTAAACCTTGCGGGAGGCCGCCCCGGCTTAACCGGGCCAGTTCCTGCGGCTTTCCGATCAGCACCAGCAGGTCCTGTATTTCTTCCGGTATGTCCGCGTCATCCAGGGTGCTGATATCGGTCTGCCGCATCACCTGGCTGGCCAGATGGAGCCTGCCATCCAAGGATACGATGCCTTTTGCCCGCACGATCCCGGGGGAAAGCTCCGCCAGGATTTTCTCAAGTTCAATCCGGTTGTGGCCTGAAAAGCGGAATATCCTTGATTCCAGTTCATCCGCGGGCAGGGCGTCAAGCGAAATAAAGCCCTCAAGCTGGCGTATAACGCCATTCACCTCTTCACTGCTCGGCGGTTCGGGCGGGAATTCGTCTTCGCCTTGAGCGGCAGCCAAATCACCCAGCAAAGCGTGCATGGGCACGGCGGCCTTTTGGGTTTCGATGAATTTGGGGTCTGGATGGTGCTTGGCCACCAGATCCTTGACCGTCCGGATTTGTTCGGGGCCGGCCAAATCGGTCTTGTTCAGTACGAAAAGGCTGGAGGTTTCTATCTGCTTTTCAACCGCGTTGAAGGTGTCATAGGCATCTTCGAAATTGGCCGCATCCAAAAGGCAGACCTGCTCTTTCAGCTCAAAGCGTCCCTTGAAGATGGGCAGCATGAGATCCCGGCGCAGCTCGCTGGGGTTGGCCACCCCGGTGGCCTCTATCACCAGGTAGTCGGTGAGTCCGGATTGGGCTATGCCTGCCAGGCCCTTGATAAAATCCGATTTTACGCACACGCAGAATATGGAGCCCCGGCTGATCTCCCACATATCCAGGTCGTCGCCCTCCAAAACCTTGGCGTCCAGGTTGATTTCCCCGAACTCGTTCATCAGTATGGTGAGCTGTTTGTCTTTTGGGAAAGCCTTTATGATGCGGTTGAGCAGGGTGGTTTTGCCCGCGCCCAAAAAACCGGTGATCAGTATTACCTGGGTTACCTTATTCATCTGCATCTCCAGACATGCGCTCCACCAGCTCGGCCAGTTCGTCCGGTCCGGGGATTTGGTCGGCGAACACGCGGGCTCCGTCCACATAGATGCTGGGCATGGATTTCACTCCCAGCGCACGGGCCCGGTCCCGGCTTTCTGTATCCCGCATATCCCAAATGGAAACCCGGGCCAGCTTGTGTATCTTAGGCGGTAAAGCCTTTACCGCCTGCGCCACAAAGACGCAGGCGGCTCATTGCCTGGCGTCGGTTATGAAAGCTTCCAGGTTCAGCATTTATCCGTCATTCCTTCCCGGGCTCGCGTCCCAGGTGAGTTTTCAAGGCTTCAACCAGCTCGTCTTCGGGCGGTATGTGGTCAAAGAGCAAGTCGCCATCCATGAACAGCGCCGGTTGAGGCGCCAAACGCAGATGCTTATACACTCCTTCTTCGCCGAACAGCCTGACCGATAGCTCCAAAAAACGTTTCTTGCCCCGGGGGCTCAGTATGTCAAAGGTCTCAAAACTGACTGCGCCCGCGAACCGGCCCAGCACGGCTTCCACCGCTTCGATCATCAAAAGGTCCAGGGTGCGGCCCCGGCCTTTTATGGGTATCTCCAGCAGCAATGGTCCCTAATCATCCCGGCGGGTCTTGGCTCCGGCCCCGGCTTTATCCAGGTTTTGCTTCACCTGGTCAAAGTCGAACTCGCCGTCTTTCAAGTATTCCAGGCGCTGACGCATCCCTTCATTGGGGGCCCGTTGGGCCAACTCCGCTATAAGCTCCTCATACTGGGGAATGATGCTTTGGAACACCAAGTCGCCCTCTATGCAGATGGTGGGCAGCACCTTGCCTTTGTACTGGGTGAATTTGCCCAGGCCCTCTTTGGTCTTTATGGACCACTCCCTGCACTCGATCATTTCCTGCACGTCCTGGGGCAGGGCGGCCAATGACTCCATCATGTAGGTGCAGGCAGCACACTGCACACTGTCCAGGGTCAGGACGTCGATGTGAATCTTATCATCCATAAATCACACCCCGTCCCTGTATGCGTCCGGATACTGGGGATAGTTTTCCGCATAATATTCCCGGGCTTCATACGCCTGCATCAGATGTTCCAACGGAACATCAAAAGGCAGGTCTCAGCCCGGAGCGAAGGTGTAGCCATGATTCCCGCCCGCGGCCAGAGAGATCAGCGCGTCCTCCCTGGGCGATAAAAGTCCCAGGCTCAAGGCCAGGGTGAGTTTCAGATTGCCTCCAAAGCCCTTGCCGTATTTGCGGGCCATGTCGCGCACAAAGTTCAGGTTGAGCTGTTCGTCAACCGCAAAGGCATCGGAACCCAGCTTGCACACCTCTTCCAGCACCTTGGTGCAGTCTCCGCAGATGAAAAAACTGCTGGGCAGGCCTGCCTCTTTGATGACCTCCAAGGCGGGCTGGCAATTGGGGGTCACAAACTCCCTGAAGGTTTCGGGGCGGATCTGGGAGGACACCGGGTCCACAATGGCGATGGTGTCACAGCCCATCTCAGCATAAAAACCGGCCGCCGTTTTGGCCACTTGCCCGGAGAACTTGCACACCGCTTGAGCGAACTCGGGTTTTCTCTTCACTGCGGTGAAGATGCGCACCCCGGCCAGGTGAGAGGCCATGGTGAGCGGCCCGGTGACCAGCCCGATCATGGCGCAATCCAGCTCATCAAGCTGGGGCTTGGCTATCTTGGCCGCCTCAAAAAGCACCGGCCAGCGCCCATCCTCCCGGGTGGGCGGCTTGAGGCCCAACTCTTCGGGGGTCTTGGTCTCGCAGGGGTGGGAGCGTACACTGGGCACGTTGTCTTTCCAGTATTCCACCTCACAGCCCAGGGATTCGGCTTCCACCGAAAGATCAAAAAGCATGGGTATGCCGTCGGCCTTGTATTGTCTGGCGGCCTCGACCATCCCCTTGGCCAGGATGGCGGGGTTCTTGAAGTAGGTGTCCGCCTGTTCCCCGATCAAAAAGGCTGCGTTCACCCCGGCATAAGGCACCCAGGGCGGCTTTTCGGTGCGTTTGCCGTAAGTCGCATCTATCAGCAGCTGCTTGGACATATGCTCCTCCTGCCGGGCTAGTACGGATACTCCACGCCCATTTCGGCGATTTCATCCTTAATGCGCTTGAACATATCCAGGTGCTCAGGGGTGGGGATTGCCTTTTCAGGGTCATAGCATTCCTGATAGGAGCTGCCCAAGGGCGCGTCCTCGGCCTGGTCTTCATACTTGGCCAAGAGTCTGAGCGCTATCTCGTTGACCTCTTCGCGGGTCAGGCCCTGGCGGGCCACCGCATGCCCGGACTCGCAGCCCATGCGTGCTTCCATGGGGGTGGCGTGGTTGTGGTTCTTGTTGCGGGCCGAAGCCATTTCCCAAAGGTGCCAGCCCGATACGGTCGAGATCATGGCGTGCACCGCGGTTTCGCGGAAAAGGAACTCGGTCATGGGACCGGCATTGGCAAATCCGTTGCTGGTGTATAAAAGCTTGCTGTTTCTGGCCAGAGCCTGGCCGGCCACCGCGATGGCCCATAAAAGCTCGCGGGTGGTGTTGGAGCCCAGGTTCAGGTGGAAGGGAAAATGCTGGTTGTATATGGCGCCGTGAATCACCAGGCCGATCAGGCTGTAGGCCACGGTGGTCACCGCGGTGCCCTCGGAGCCGAAACACCATCCGCCGAATATGGGGCCGGTGAGGTTGCCGCAGAAGCAGCCGTACTGGGCGTAATGCAAGGAGCGGTTCAAAAGGGTGTCGGCGGTTTTGAACTCGGTCAAGGAGCCCACCAGACGGGAGTCGCTCTGCTTGACGCCCCATTCCGGGTTGGAAACCGCGATCTGGCCCGCGTCGTGCTCGGCGGTGCCCACGGCCACCATGTGGATGTTGGGGCGTCCCACCAGGCGGGCGGCCAGCTTCTGGTTGACGATGTGCTGGATGCTGCCGCTTATCTCGGTGGGGCCCGCGGAGTCTATAAGATGGCCGAAAGTGGTCTCCAAAAGGGGACCGCAAAGCCCGTCCAAAAGGGGCTCTTTCAGATACGCCATGCATACGGACTGGTGCAGGGACTCATCATAGGTGATATCCGGGCTGTAGATGCAAAATGGCGGCTTGGAGTCCTCCACCTGGCGGTGCTCCCACAGGCGGGCGTCTTTGCCCTGGCCCACCCAGTAACGGCTCTGGGCTGTGTACAGGGCCTCTTTGATCTCGTCGTCGCTCACCTCTATGATGCGGTGGGTGTCGGTGTTGTAGTACCCAACCTCGCGGAAAAGCTCCCAGCCCGCCTGCCAAACCCGGTCGGCCAAATCATCATCAGAAGGGCAGGGGGTGTTGGGATCATATTTGATCTCGTATTTCTTTATGATCTTCTTAAGCTTTTTGGAAAAGCGTTTGGGCAGAAAGTCTTCTTCCTCCATGAGCGGGCCGGTTTTGGAACGCTGGATGATTTCCCACATACGATAGGCGCTGGACATAATATGTCTCCCGAACGGATATGTTGTTTGTCTACACCTTGTAAGGACTAGGCTAGAGTTGCGGCTACTTCAATAGGCCTTCCATCAGCTCCGGAGCGTTTTTGGCGTCGGGGCAATACAGATCAACTCCGATCTTGTCGGCCCAAAGCTGGGATGCCGGAGCGCCGCCGATGACCACCTTGTATTTATCCCGGATGCCCTTTTCCTTGAGCATCTCCACGATGTCTTTTTGGCGGGGCATGGTTGTGGTCATCAAGGATGAAGCGGCGATATAATCCGCTCCCATGGCCTCGGCTTCTTTGATAAAAGTCAGGGGGTCCACGTCGTATCCCAGGTCTTTCACCTCAAAACCGTTGGTTTCCAAAATAAGCTTTACAATGTTTTTGCCGATCTCGTGCAGGTCGCCCTTGACCACCCCCAGCACCACCTTGCCCTTTATCTTCATGCCCCCGGCTTTTTCCAGGTATGGCTGCAGCACGTCCACCACCTCGGTCAGGGCATCGGCCGAAAGCATCAGCTCGGGCAGGAAAATTTCCAGCTTGGCGAACTCATCTCCCAGGTGATTCATGGTTTTGGTCATTGCGTTGATCAACTCGTGAGGGTCCTGGCCGCCTTCCAAGAGCTTGGCAGCCATCTCCCGGGCTTCTTCTTCTTCACCTTCTTCGACCAGTTTACCGAGTTCCTCCAAAGACATGGCGGGGGTTCCTTTCCACAAAGGCAAGTTTTATATATTGATTACATCCTTTACGGTATTAACGGATGCATCGGTGATGCTGATAACCTGTATATACAGGCTAGTTCTGTATGTCAAGTGCATTGAAATTAAGCATTTTTTGATCAGCCTAAAACCTCGCTGCTCCATTAAAGTTAGGCCGCCGCCCCATGCCGGCCATGCAGTCCCATGGTCTTGGGATCTTTATTTATCAAGCTGAGGGCGGAAAGTGTCGTTAAAAGCCATATCGCCGCGCATGGTGTATTCAACATAGCTTATAGGGCTTTCATGGCTGAAGGTCAAACGCTGGAAAAAAAACACCGCAAAACCCGGCTCCACCCGAAACAGCTTTGCCTCATCATCGGCCAGACCCCTTGCGGTCATGGTCTGGGTTATGCGGGTCAGGGGCAGATTGTATTTGCTTATCAAGATGTCGTGGACGGATTCGTGGGCCAGGTCCTCCCACAATATCCCCGGGCAGGAATCCGTCCTTATATGGCGGACCGAGCGGCGCACCGGAGTTTCATCCAGGTAGTTCAAGGTGTCCAGCAGTATTACGTCTCCCGTGTAGTTGAGCTTCTGGCTGATCCATTTTGGAGGCTCCAGCACTCTGGATTCAAGTACATCCGTGCGCAGGTCCGCCCCTATATCCTCAGCCCATTTGTGAAACGGGCGCACCCGGAAAAAGCCCGAAGTGTAATGCTGGTGTTTGTTTACAAAGGTTCCCTTGCCCGCTATGCGCTCAACGCTGCCTTCCTGCTCCAACTCCACCAGGGCGCGGCGGGCTGTCATACGGCTCACCCCGAATTTCTGGGCCAGCTGATTTTCGGAAGGCACCTGTTCAGTGAAGTTTTCTATGTCTATGCCGTTTTGAATATAGTCTTTAATCTTAAGATATTTGGGAGATTTGTCCGGCATTGTTTCCTGCTATGGCTCTGGTTTTTTTGTGCGGCACCTAGCGGCTGGGCGCTTGGGAAAAGCTGGCCGATGAATGTTGAAATAAATCCTTGACTCATTCTACCACATGTATATACAAGGTAAACTAGTTATAATTGCTGTGCTAAATGATCGGCGAATAAGCCAGCCAATAACAAGAACTCCAAAATATGGCGGAGGTAAACAGTTGGCAGCCACAATATTGATTGATCAGCCCGGCCTGACTGTGCGGCAAGTGGTGGATGCGGCCCGCCATGGGGCCAAGGTTTCCCTGGACGGGGCGGGGCGTGAACGGGTGGAGCGCACCAGCGATTTGATTTCCCGCTGGGCCCGAGATGGTGAGGTCATCTATGGCGTCACCACCGGATTCGGCGCTTTGTGTTCTGTATCCATCGAACCGGAGCAGGTCGAGGTCTTGCAGGAAAGAATCATCCGCAGTCATGCCGCCGGGGTGGGCGAGCCGCTGCCCATCGAAGTGGTGCGGGCCATGATGCTCATACGCCTGCATGACCTTTTCATGGGTTACTCCGGTTGCCGCATGCAGACCCTGAACCATATCATGGCCATGCTGAACCAGGGTGTCACCCCGCTGATACCCGAAAAGGGCTCGGTGGGCTCCAGCGGCGACCTGGCTCCCACGGCCCATATGGGCCTGGTGCTCATGGGCGAAGGCGAGGCCTTTTATAAAGGGGTGCGCATGAGCGGGGCAAAAGCCCTGGAAGCGATCGGCCTTAAGCCGCTTAAGCTGCAGGCAGGCGAAGGCCTGGCCCTGATAAACGGCACCCAGGTCATGACCGCGATTGCCTGTCTGGTGGTGCATGACGCCATGGCCCTGGCCAAACTGGCGGATATCGCCTGCGCCATGACCCTGGAAGTGCTCATGGGCACAAACACCGAGTTCGATCCCCGCATCCATCAATTGCGGCCCCATCCCGGGCAGGTGGCTTCGGCCGACAACATGCTGCGCCTCACCGGCGGCAGCGGCATAATGGCTTCCCATACCGGCTGCTCACGGGTGCAGGACGCCTACACCCTGCGCTGCTCGCCCCAGGTGCATGGGGCCAGTAAGGACGCGGTGATGCAGGCCAGAAAGGTCGTGGATATAGAGATAAACTCAACCACCACCAATCCTTTGATCATGGCGGACACTGAGGAGATACGCCTGGGGGGCAACTTCCACGGCCAGCCAGTGGCTATGGCGGCGGACTACCTTTCCATGGGCCTGGCCGAACTGGCCAACATATCCGAGCGGCGCACCGAGCGTCTAGTCAACCCCAACCTAAGCGAACTGCCGGCCTTTTTGGTGGAGGACGGCGGGCTGAATTCGGGATATATGATTGTCCAATACACCGCCGCGGCTCTGGTGTCGGAAAACAAGGTATTGGCCCACCCGGCCTGTGTGGACTCCATCCCCACTTCGGCCAACAAGGAAGACCATGTTAGCATGGGCACCATAGCGGCCCGCCAGTGCCGCCAGATTCTGGACAACCTGGAAATGGTGCTGGCCATAGAGTTCATTTGCGTGGCCCAGGCCTATGACCTGCTCACCCATAAAGAACCGCTTGACTGGGGGCAGGGCACCGGCGTGGCCTATGGCCTGATACGCGAATGCATTCCGTATCTTGAGCAAGACAGGGTGGTGGCGAAAGATATTGAAAACATGGTGACGCTTATGCGCTCCGGCAGGATAGTTGAGGCCGTGGAAGCAGCCGTGGGGGGATTGAACTTCAGCAAATAGGAGACTGCCGCCAGTGCAGTGGGTTTGAAGTTTATTGGTTGAGGTGTATTCTCCATGTCGTGGTTTATTGAAATTCATTCCCGATTCACGTTCAATTTGATTATCGGTTGACGTGCAATCTGATCATATAGAAAGCGGAAGCTGATATGACTGATGCTAAAGCTCTGGTGGTATTTCAGCCATCCGGCCGCAGAGGCCGGGTTCCTTTGGGCCTGGAACTGTTGGAGGCCGCACGCCAGCTGGGTGTGGGCCTGGAAGCGCCCTGCGGCGGCAACCAGGCCTGCGGAAAATGTCTGGTGCGCATAGAGACCGGACGCCACGACCGCTATGGCATAGACTGCCGGGCGGAGAACGCATCTCCGGCCGGGGAGGGTGAAACCGCACTGCTGACCCCGCGCCAGCTTGAAGAGGGATACCGCCTGGCCTGCTCCGCAAAGGTGCAAGGCGACCTGGTGGTGTTTTTACCCGAGGCTACGCGGGCTGCCGCCCAGGTGGTGCGCAAAGACGCCCGGGAGCTTGATATTAAGCTTAATCCTGCGGTGCGCCTTACAGACATAGAACTTAACAAGCCCAGCCTGGAAGATCCCACCGCAGACCTGGAGCGCCTGTTGGCCGCACTTGAAGTTGAGGGGCAAAGCGGGCTGCGGCCTGATCCCTTTATGCTGCGCGAACTGGGCGGGGTTCTGCGCAAGGGAGGCTGGCGGGCCCAGGCCGTGGTCTATCAGGACAGGGAGCTGATTGCGGTGCGTCCGGCCGGGGCGGAGCCTGCTTTGGGCATGGCCATCGACGTGGGCACCACCACCATGGCCGCTTATCTGTGCGACCTGGCCACCGGAAACCTGGTGGAGACCGCCTCCATGATGAACCCCCAGGTTACCTATGGTGAAGATGTGGTCTCGCGCATTTCTTTTCAGATGCACAATGAGGGTGGACTGAAAAAACTGCAGAGCACTTTGGTGGAAGGCCTTAACGGGCTGGTGCAAAAGGCGCTGGCCGCGGCATCGGCCAAGCTGGAGAAGGAGCTTGCGCCCGGGGACATCCTGGATATGGCCATTTGCGGCAACACCGTGATGCAGCATACTCTTTTGGGCCTGGACCCGGAGCCACTGGGCGGCATACCCTTTGCCCCGGCCCATCACCAGGGGATCAATATCAAGGCCCGCGAACTGGGCATACAGGTCAACCCCGGGGCCTATGTTTATGTACTGCCCAACATCGCGGCTTATGTGGGCGGCGACCATGTGGGGGTGATCCTGGCCGAAGAGCCCCAGAAGCATGATGAGATGCAGCTCATAATAGACGTCGGCACCAACGGCGAACTGGTCTTGGGCAACAAAGAAGGATTGATCTGCACATCCTGCGCCACCGGACCGGCTCTGGAAGGGGCCCATATCGCCTTTGGCATGCGGGCAGCGCCCGGGGCCATAGAGCGGGTGAAGGTCGATCCGGACACCCTGGAAGTGGATTACAAGGTGGTGAACCGCGAAGCCTGGCGCAGCTTTTCCGAGCCCAAGGACATGCAGGTGCGGGGGATCTGCGGAAGCGGCATCCTGGATGCCGTGGCCGAACTGTTCAGGACCGGCGTGGTGCTCAAAAGCGGAGCCTTTAATCCGGAGCAGCCTTCCCGGCGTTACCGGGTGAATCCCGACACCAACCTGAAGGAATTCGTGCTGGCCTGGGCCGATGAAACCAGCCTGGACCGGGATGTGGTCATAGACCAAAAAGACGTGCGCGAAATCCAGATGGCCAAGGCCGCCATATACAGCGGCTGCAAGCTCATGCTGCAGCGTTTGGGGCTCAAGCGTCCGGACCGCATCAAGATAGCCGGAGCTTTTGGCCTGCACATAGACCGCACCCTGGCTCTGGTCATGGGGCTTTTCCCGGACTGCCCCCTCAATCAGGTGGAGACTGTGGGTAATGCCGCGGGCGATGGCTGCCGGGCGGCGCTCTTGAATCTGGATAAGCGGTCGGAGGCGGAACAGGTCGCCCGCAAGGTGCAGTATCTGGAGCTGTCTTTGGAGCCGGTTTTTCAAAACGAGCTGGTGGAGGCCACCCAGTTTCCCCATATGAACGACGAGTTCCCCAGTCTGGCCGGGTAAGAAAGGCTCACCCGGGGGATATAGGGGGAATTTGGAGTAAGCTGATAAAAGCCCACCTTGCGTTGTGCAAGGCGGGCTTTGGTTGGTTGGGGCTAAAGCTTCATTTTTTGAATATTTGGGCAGGCTTGGTAACGTCTCCGCCGGCGCCCGGGAAATCGGGGGCTACATAAGCCTTTTTCCCGTGTTTGATCAGCTCTTCAGCTTCGCGCATGAAGCCGACATAGCGTTTTTTGCACTCATAGAACCCGTGCCACCAGGCATAGTCCGGAGCCATCATGGCTGAACCCATGCGGGCCCGGCGGCCTTCATGATGCCACAGCTCATAGTATTCCACCCACAAGGGCGACTTGAAGAAAGCATCCTTGGGAAGCAGCTTTTTTGCATAAAGTTCATCAAGTTTTTTCGTGGCCGGCGCAAAATAAACCTCGTTGTAGAGCTTCACAGCCTCATCCATCTGCGCATAGTGACCGTCCACCCATTGCTGCCCGTGGCACTGCTTGCAGACTGCTTTCATCTTGTCCCGTTCGACCTTCCAATTACTCTTGGCCGGGAAGGGGGGGAAGTCCTGGGGCCGCATGGATTTGGGAGCCTGCAGCTCCCAGCTGAGGCGTTCGGTCACATCGTGGGTGGTCATGGTGGGCCCGGAACCAGACATGTGGCAGGCCGCGCAGGTGGGGCTGCGGTAATCCACTCCGGCGGTCCAGGTGCCCGGGGCGGCTTTGAAATTCCAATTGTGGCCTTCTCCATTGTAGATGGCGCCGTGCTTGGATTCCTCCCAAATCTCCAGCTGGGGATGGTCCGGTCCCAGATGGCACTGGCCGCAGGTTTCCGGGCGCCTTGCTTCGGCCACGCTGAACTTGTGCCGGGTATGGCAGGATGCGCAAGAGCCCATGGAGCCGTCGAGATTCAAACGTCCCACGCCTACATTGGGCCAGGTCAAGGGGTCAAGCTTTCCTTCTTTTATTTTCAGTACGGTGCCGTGGCAGGTGAAGCAGCCGTTGGTGCGTTCAAAGTCGCTGTTAAGGCCATGATTCAGCCAGGGGTCCAGCTTCCATATGATTTCGATGGTGTTGGCGTGCTTGCTTTTGGTGTATTGGGCGGATTCGTCCGGATGGCAACGCGAGCAGTCCTTGGGAGTCACCACGGGAGTGACCGGGGTTTTGAACTCGCTTTTGCCCCAGGCGGAGTCTCCACGCTCATACTGCGCATAATGCAGCTTGCTCACGTCCGGGTCGCTTTCTTCGGCCGCATGGCAGTCAAAGCAGGTGATGTTGGCGCTGGCGTGCCGGCTGTGAGCCCAGTCTGTGAAAATGCCCGGGCTTTCCCGTTTGTGGCATTCGATGCAGGCCACAGCCTGGGGCGGCATCGCCCGTTCGATACGGAACTCTTTAACCTTTGGCAAATTCTGGGCTTGAGCCGGGGCGGCCGCCAGAGCGGCGATGAGCACCACCCACAGTGTCATCAGCCCATACCATTTATAAGTGCGTTTCATGCTCTAGCCTCCCCGCCGGTTGGAGATATTAGGAATCATACTGTTTGTAGTTGTAGTAAGGCCTTAGGGTATGCACCAAATTCTGGTGGCAATCCAGGCACTTCTTTTCTTGTCCCGGCAGCGCGTACACCACCGAACGGTGGGCTAGCATGGCACCGCGCTTGTTGGGTATGTAGAGCAGATTGCGGTGGCATTTCATGCACTGATCGTTTTTAATACTGGCCCTGGCCTGTATGGCCATGGCTTTGCGGTCATACTCTTTGCCGGCGAAATGGACCAGCACGTCTTTTATGCCGTGGAAGGTTTTGGCATAAAAGAACTCCACAGTGTCATGCGGGACCGGCAGGTGACAGTCCATGCAGTCGGCCACAAAACCCTGCTGGTTGTTGACGTGAGTGGAGGTTTTCCAGCCTTCGTAGGCCGGACGGATTTCATGACACGAAACACAGAACTGAGGAGTGGAGGTCCGCACCATGGTGTAGTAGGTTAAACTGAAAAGGGGAAAAGCGAGCACCACACCGACGATAAGGTAAATCAGTGGTTTTATGGGTTTGTTCATTTCCATTGGCCCCACAAAATACTTGGGTTGCATACTTTATTATTATGGTAGGGCTCTTATTGATGAAGCAAGTAAAAATTATAGAAGGCTTTTATTTTATTAGATGATTTCAGTAAAAAGGAATTATTGGCAGGAACAATTGGGGCGATAAATCAGTATATATGCAGCCTCATTCCGAGAGCTTTTGGGAGAGCGCAGCATTAATGCAGAAATCTCTGGAACCAAGCCGCAGTGACGGGAATATCTGCAAATTGCCAGCTCGTATAGTTACGAATCCGCGTATTTGTCGTGAAGTTTTATTCGTTTTCACTTTGTAAATGATCAGCGTGAACGGGTGCCTCTATATCCAAACCGCCTGGAAAGCTGTTCTGCAATCGCGGTTACATGCCCAAGATACCCGGTATTTGGATACTCCTTGAACCTGGTTTTGGGTCCGATTACCCCAATGGCCGCGATCATTTTGTTTTCTATGTTGAATACAGGCGCTGCTATGGCGGCGGCATCGTCCACCCTTTCGCCCAGACTGACGGCATAGCCCTGCTTGCGGATTTGCTCAAGCTCACGAGCCAGTTGATCCGGATCTGTAAAGGTGGCGCTGGTGTAGTAAGGCAGAATGTTTTTGTTCAGGATGTGACTCTGAATCTCCTGGGGGGCGTGGGCCAGCAGCAGTTTGCCGCCGGCGCCAATGTGCAGGTCATATAATTCACCTTCTATCGTGGCTATGCGTAATGGGTGGGTGCCATCTTCTCTGGCCAAAATCAACTGCTTATAACCCTGCCTTATATAAATTGATGAGGATTCCCCGGTCAGGCGCACCAACTCCCGCAGTGCGCTGTGCCCCAAAGACACCAGGGTGTTTTCTCTTTCAAACACCTTGCCCAGCGCCAGCAGCCGGGCTCCCGGCAAAAAGTAAACGCCATCGTGGTCCGGATAGAGCAGATCACGTGATATGAGGGTGCCGAGGAGGCGCTCGACTCTATTGCGGGTAAAACCCGTCATTTCCACCAGTTCTTTCACAGTCAGACGGGGCACTTCTAAAAAGCAGTCCAGTATATCAACTGCGGCGAGAACAGCTTCAACGTGACGTTCAAATTGAGTTTTTGTGCCTTTCAAATCTATTCCTTTCGAAACCATGACAAGATGAAACACTAGATTCCTACTTAATAGCATAAACAGATCGGTGTTGTCCAAGGAAATATAAGGAAAATATCCGAAAAATACATATGAAAATAAATTACTTATTGATATAAAAATATTATAACTAGATAAATTAATAGATAAAATGATATATTGTAGTTAAATATGCGTCGAGAAATTGGGCTTGACAAGCCAGTCAATAAATTGTACTCAACAAATACTATGTATTTAAAAAAACTACAGAGTAGGTATTTGAAATGGTTTCGAGGCAATGAAATCCTGGATTACGGAATCAAACAGCCCAAGGAAATAACAACAATTTGACGGCAACTAAGATGACAGGGGCCGGCGGGCAACATTCCCCGGGCCCGAAAGGATATGATTTCAGGAATAATGCAAGACCTAGGTCTTGCTGATGGGAGTGAATGATAACACCAAATTAACCGGAGGTATAAAATGAGACTGCCGAAAATCTTGGTTTGGCCGGCAATTTTGCTTGCCGCCTTGGCCTTCACTTCACTGGCGAGCGCCGAGACTCTGCAACTGAACATGGGAGGCTCGACCACCACATCTGGCTACTATCCTTACTACACCGCAGTTGCCAACTCCATCAATAAGCGCTTTAAAGACCTTAATGTAACAGTGGTTTCCCCTGGCGGGTTTGGCAATAACCTTAAGATGCTGATGAATGGTGACTTGGCCTTTGGCGGGACTGCGCCCCACCTGATGGCCGAGGCGCAGGAAAAAGGCTATAAAAAGCTGAGGGTGCTTTGGTGGGCAAATCCAGCCAGACAGAACGTCATGGCCCGAAAAGACGCCAATATCACAAACTTTAATCAGTTTGACGGCAAAACCTTCCACCCGGGCATGACCGGCTCCTCATCCCAAAAGACCATGCTCAATATCATCAAGGCTCTTGGAATTAAGCCGAAACTCTATCTGTCAGATCCCAAAGATGCGCTTAACGCCCTTAAAAACGGCAAGTGTCTGGGCCAGATAAAATCCATCAGCGGCGACCGCTTGGATGCGGCGACCGCCGAAGTCAACGTCACCACACCGCTTTGGCCCGTGGGCTGGACCGATGAGCAGCGCAAGAAGATTAAAGCCGCAATACCCTGGATCAACTTCGAGCAGGTCAAAGCCGGCATCGTGAAGGATGCTCCCGCTTACTGGCTGCATGTAATCTGGGTCGGTTTCGCCGCTACCAGCGATATGAGCGAAGAAGTGGCATACAAAATCGTGAAAGGCATGTGGGAAGGCATTGATGAGCAGCGCATAGCCTTTAAAGCCATGAAGGGCCGTGACGTCCCCAAACAGGCAATTGAAGCCTCCTCTTTCCCCCTCCATGCCGGTGCGGTCAAATATTACCGCGAGATTGGCTACAAGGTGCCTGATTCCATGCTTCCGCCGGAAATGAAATAACTGACAACGCGCCCGGGACGCCTCGGCGTCCTGGGCAAAATGCCGCTGTTCATATGAAGGGTTCGCAAAATGAAAAGTGAAAATGTCGCTAATAGCCTGAACCAAAACAAAGGGGGCTGGCAGAAGCGCTTAATCGAAACCCTTTCCGTCTTGCTTTGCCTGTTTGTTTTTGGGACCACTCTTTTCGGACATTTTCCCAATATCCAGCACCGGGCTATCATCCTGTTTGTCTGCTTTTTAATGGGATTTTTGATCTATCCCTCCGGCAAAAAGAAAAACCGTCTCACCGTTTGGTTTGATTGGCTCTTGATCGCCGGGACCTTTGTCTCCTGCCTGCACGTATATCTGACCTATTGGGATTTCATGCTGGACCCTGCCACTCCCGAACCCCTGGATTTGGTTATGGGCCTTATACTGGTTTTTTCCATCTTGGAGCTTTCGCGCCGCTGTCTGGGTTGGGTGTTCACCATTCTGATCTTGGTTTTTTGCGCATATGCGCTATTAGGCCATCTGATCCCGGGAACCTTGGGCCATGGCGGCACCCGTTGGCAGATGCTTTTGGATATGCTTTATCTTTCCACCGATGGCATCTGGGGTTCTTTGATGGCCATCTTCGTGGGGCTTTTGGTTTTATTCGTAATATTCAGCTCCTTGATAATGTCAACCGGGGGCGGCCAGACTTTCTTGGAAATAGCAAAGCTGATCGGCGGCCGCATGCGCGGAGGCCCGGCCAAGATAGCCGTGGTTTCTTCCGCTTTGGTTGGCTCCATAACCGGGTCTTCGGTCACCAACGTTGCCCTGACCGGTAACTTCACCATACCCATGATGAAGCGTCTGGGCTACCGGGCGGAGGTGGCTGGAGGCATAGAGGCCACCGCATCATCCGGCGGTCAGATCACTCCGCCTTTGATGGGGGCGGGTTTGTTTTTGATGGCAGAGCTGTTGGACTTGGATGTATCCAGGATCATGCTCTACGCTCTGGTGCCTGCCAGCCTTTTTTATGTTGCGGTGTTATCGTCGGTGCACTTCGATTCCTGCGTGGAAGACATTCAGGCCATTCCGGAAGATGAGATTCCCCACTTAAAAGATATGATTAAGTTCAGCGTTTGGGGTCCGGTGGTTCTGCCGTTCATCACCCTGGTATTGGGCATAATTTATGGTTACTCGGTAGACCTGGCCATTTTGATGAGCATTGGGGTCCTGCTGATCAGCTATTTGGTGGGAGTCCGGTCTCTTAACGAACTCAAAGAAAAAGTCATAACGGTGTTCAGGGCCCTTGCGGCCTCGGCCCGGCCCTTGGTCAGTCTGTGCGCGCTGATTTGCGCGGCAGGCTTGCTGGTTGGAGTCATTGGCTATGTGGGCATAGGGGTAAAATTTTCTGAACTGGTTTTGACTCTGGGGGGCGGGTATATGTGGCCCACCCTCATACTGTCAGCAATTGTGGTCTTGATAATCGGCATGGGCATTCCAACCACGGCTGCTTATGTCCTGGCGGCTTCGGTCATCGCGGTGACATTTCAGAAGATGGGAATCGGTGAGCTGCAGGCTCACATGTTCATATTCTATTTCGCCACCCTTTCGGCCATCACCCCGCCGGTTTGCGCCGCCGTGTTTGTGGCTGCCGGATTGGCGGAGGCCAGTTGGCTAAAGGTCGCCTGGCACACGGTCAGGTTTGCGATGATCAAATACATCATGCCGTTTTTGTTCATATTCAACCCCGCGATTTTGATGCAGGGGGAGCCATTGGATGTGGGCATCACCTGGATTACGTGTGCGCTGGGCGCAGTCTATATGAGTTCGGCGTTTTCGGGATTTCTGTTCGCACATCTAGCCTACTGGGAGAGGGACTTGGCCTGCATCGCCTCGGTCTTGCTGTTCTATCCCAGCCGGTTCAGTAATCTGGCGGGTTTGGTCTTGATCATCATTCTGTCCATATGGAATTGGAAAAAACTTAAAAACCAAAAGTCTGACTTGAATTAACAATGAACAGCATACAAAGATATAATGCAACGCTCAACCAGCAACCGATTGATATGGTGCCCATAAGAGTGGGTAACTATAACGTTTTTTTAACTCAATACTACGAAATTACAATTAACGAATACATTGAAAGCCCAAAGCTTAATGCTGAAGCCTTCATAGAGATGGCGAACGAGTTTCAGTTCGACAGCCTCAAGCCTTGTCAGGGGTATATTTTTTATGGTTGCGGCCCTGAGATGGGCCCTGTATGGGAATTTCCCCAAGATAACTTCCCTGCGTCAACAAGCGGAATCATCAATGATACCGATGAGCTGACACAGTTGGAGGCGCCAGGCAAGCCGTCCGGCTACTTTGCCAAATTTCTTGAAGTAAACCAAAAGGCAAAAGAAGCCATCGGTGGGGCCGTCCACCTTGGCATCTCCATATTGGGTCCCTATTCAACCATGACTTTTTTGCGGGGCTATAATCCTATATTGCTTGACATCATCAGAGATCCGGTTTTTTTTGAGCGCATGATGAAAAAAGGCAAGGAGCTGTCTTTGTTTTTTGGGCGGAACTGCATGGCCTTGGATATGCCATGGTACAATGTTTTGGAAGTGTTCTTGGTGCCGGGAATGATAAATCCCAAACATTACCACGCACAGATCGCACCTTATATTGATGAAGTTTGCGCCGATCTGGCCTCACCGCCCTTAAAGAATTATCTAGCTCCTTTCATGGGCAAACCGGATGATTTACAAAGTCAAAAAGATGGGCGGCTCATATATGATTATTATTTCGGCACTCAGGAGTCCATTGAAACCATAAGAAACGCATCTGACTATATGATACCGGGTTTCCCCCGGCTGATATCACTGTCCGGTAATGCCCTGGCCACTTGGGAGACTGACAAAATCATAGATTTTCTACAGGCCGGATTGGATTATTTTATTGATGAGCGGGGAGAATACCCCTGCATATTCCTGGCATCCATCCAGGCTGAAGACGAAGAAAAGGCAAATACCATAGCCCGGAAGCTCAAAGATATCAATAAATTCAGAGCTTCTTACAAGAGGCACATTAATATGCGTAAAAGCTCATAGCTGCGTTTCCAATAATGCATGGCTTTAAGATGGACTCGGCCCGTCAAACTTGCTGAAATCGTAAATCCGGCGGATAGGCACCCAAAATGATTTACCATAAATTAAGAGTACATAAATCGAATGCCAGGCTGCCCAAGACAGAGCAGCTGGCCTGGAAGCTTGCCGAACTGGCCACGGATCAAGCTCCTGTCCAAGATACCGTGGCTGAGATGATCATCAACCGCATCATTGATAATGCAGCTGTGGCCATGGCCTCCGTCAACCGGCAACCGGCGATAAACGCCCGGGCCCAGGCGCTGGCCCATCCCAGGAGCGGCGGGGCTTTGCTTTTTGGCCTGCCGGCCGAAACACGGGTGCATGCCGAATGGGCGGCATGGGCCAATGGTACCGCGGTTCGTGAACTGGATATGCACGACACGTTCCTGGCCGCGGACTATTCCCACCCCGGCGACAACATTCCTCCGCTTATGGCGGTGGCCCAACAGTGCGGCCGCAGCGGCATGGACCTGGTTAAGGGGCTGGCCGTGGCCTATGAGGTCCAGATCAACCTGGTGAAGGCGATCTGTTTGCACATGCATAGGATAGACCACATAGCCCATCTGGGGCCGTCCGCTGCAGCCGGGCTGGGCGCTTTGTTGGGGCTGAGCACAGAACAGATCTATCAGGCTGTTCAGCATGCCCTGCATGTAACCTGCTCAACCAGGCAATCCCGCAAAGGCGAGATTTCAAGCTGGAAGGCTTATGCACCGGCCCATGCGGGCAAGCTGGCCATCGAAGCGGTGGACCGGGCCATGCGGGGCGAGACCAGCCCTTCGCCCATTTATGAGGGCGAGGACAGCGTGGTGGCCTGGATGCTGGACGGCCCCGATGCGGAATACCTGGTGCCGCTGCCCGGGCCGGGCGAGCCCAAAAGAGCTATCCTGGAGTCCTACACCAAGGAGCACTCGGCTGAATATCAGGCCCAGGCCCTGATCGACCTGGCATTTAAAATGCGCAAATCCATCCCTGATTACGATGAGATAGAATCCATAACCATCCACACCAGCCACCACACCCACAACGTAATCGGCACCGGCGCGGGCGACCCCCAGAAGATGGACCCCAAGGCATCCCGCGAGACCCTGGATCACAGCATCATGTATATCTTCGCGGTGGCTCTGGAGGACGGTGTTTGGCACCATGAGTCCAGCTATCTTCCCGAACGTGCGGCCCGCCCGGAAACGGTCGGGCTTTGGCATAAAATAAGCACCACCGAAGACCCGGAGTGGACCAAGCGTTATCATGATCCGAACCCGGATCATAAGGCCTTTGGCGGCCGGGTGGTGATCAGGCTGAAAAACGGGCAAACCCTGGAAGACGAGCAGGCCTTGCCCAACGCCCACCCCGCAGGCGCCAGGCCGTTTGGGCGAAAAAACTATATACACAAGTTCGAGACCATGACCCAAGGGATCATTGAACCGGCGGAAGCCGCCAGGTTTTTGGACGCCGTGCAAGTCCTGCCGGATCTGAAAGCCGGGGACATGTCCGGCCTGAACCTCGAAATTCCGTTGGAGCGCATTAAAGGCCTGGACAACATCAAGCAGGGGATTTTCTGATGTTTTTTGCCACCAAAGATGGACAACAAAAACGCCGGGCGTTTCGCGCTGCCCTGGACACGGGCCGCCTGCTGAGCTTTCCAGGGGCATTTTCTCCCTTGGTGGCCATGATGATCGAGCAGACCGGTTTTGACGGGGTTTATATCTCCGGCGCTGTACTCTCAAACGATCTGGGCATGCCGGACATCGGCTTGACCACCTTGTCCGAAGTGGCGGCCCGGGGGCGGGTTATAGCCCGCGCAACCGACTTGCCGGCCATAATAGATATGGACACCGGTTTCGGAGAGGCCATCAATGCCGCCCGCACTGTCAGGGAATTGGAGGCCTTTGGTTTATGCGGCGGCCACCTGGAGGATCAGGTCCTGCCCAAACGCTGCGGCCATTTGGACAACAAGACCCTGGTTGACATCCCGACCATGGTCAACAAGATCAAGGCTGCCGTGCGGGCCCGGACCGATTCCAACTTCATTTTAATCGCCCGCACCGATTCCAGGGCGGTGGAGGGCTTTGAGCAGGCGGTGGAACGATCCAAGGCATATGTTGATGCAGGTGCGGATATGATCTTCCCTGAGGCTCTCACCGGACCTCATGAGTTTGAGAAATTTAAAGAACAGGTTCCGGTTCCATTGTTGGCCAATATGACCGAGTTCGGAAAGTCCGAGTTGCTCACCCGCAAACAGCTTGAGGATCTGGGCTACAATATCGTGATATACCCGGTCACCACTCTGCGGCTGGCCCTGAAGGCGGTTGAAGACGGACTGCGCAGCATCCGCAATCAGGGGACCCAGGCTGACTTGCTTGATTCCATGCTGACCCGTAAGCGGCTGTATGAGATATTGGAATACCAAAAATACAATGAATTCGACGAAGGCATATACAACTTCAAAATGTAACATAATGGCGGCTGCTGTATTTTCCGGGAGGATGGCCTGTCAAGGGGTAACATCTAATCCTGATTTGCCGTTTGCAGAAAATGCCTTTGGGTTGCAGGCGCACTGATCCGGTCCGGGTTTGACGGAGAATCGGTAATAAAACAGCGCCAAATGTTTTGT
The DNA here is from genome assembly GCA_963675675.1 of Desulfarculaceae bacterium. GTDB lineage: Bacteria > Desulfobacterota > Desulfarculia > Desulfarculales > Desulfarculaceae > Dethiosulfatarculus. The sequence continues at coordinate 1,297,291 of OY776512.1, read as the reverse complement.
GCCGCAATTTGGCGGAAACAAAATGCCGGCAAGCTTCATTTCGGGTTTACCGAATTCCATACTTGTAATAATTCACCACACTTACACGGTTTATTCAGTCTTCCGCCCTGGATGATTATCATACCAGGCTGAACAGTGCGGCAGTTTCATGGCTTTTGCGCACCGGCAACCGGTTGGGGGATCTGCTTGGAGCAACATTAAGGATCGCCTGCACCAACCGGCCCGGGCGTGATGTTAGCGGCTTTGTCTTCTTGGGTGTCTCCCTCAAGATTGACGGAACTGCTATGCATGGAATACTATGTATCGATTGATAAAGGCGAAGAGAGGGATTCCTTCCTTATTTCAAAACCGGATGCAGGCTGGTTTTTGATGAAAATGAACTATCTGGGCGTTATTAGTGAGTGTTTCGGCCTTCACTTAACCCGCCTTTGAATAACAAGCAAATTAACTGCGATGATTAACGTATAAATCTGGGTTGAATGCTCATTGTGGGCAGCGGAGGTGCTTTGTGGGAATGATGATTAAAGCCAAGGGGATGGTGGACGTTGAAGAATTGTCAATCAGGCGAAACATATTTGTTTCGATTGACGATGAAAAGATAACAGCGGTCGATTCGCTGAGTGAGCTTGAGAATGATCCGCCCGCTGAAGAGGTGATCGACCTTTCAGATAAATATATTTTGCCCGGCCTAATTAACAGCCACCTGCACCTGAGCATGCCCGGTGACGGCTCTGATGCAAGAGAGCACAGCCAGGCCTCTGACAATTATTGGCTTATATGCGCCATAAAAAACGCCCGCACCGTTTTGAAAAGCGGGATTACCACGGTCCGCGACTGCGGCGACCGCAATGGAGTGGTCCGGGAATTGCGCACCGCCATTGAAAACGGCATTGTGGACGGACCGGGGATCGTTCAGAGCGGGTCCCTTTTGACCATAACCGGTGGCCACGCCTGGGACATGGGCATTGAATGCGGCGGGGTTGACGGTGTTACGCAAGGGGTCCGCCGCTGCATAAAGCAGGGATCGGACTTTATCAAGGTGATGCAAACCGGAGGCGGGACGCCCGGAACCTATCCGGAGTTTGCTTCCTTTACGGTCCGCGAATTGTCGGCCGCGGTGGAAACAGCCCATAACTTCGGGAAAAGCGTTGCCGCCCATTGCCGGGGCGTACCCGGTATCGCGGCTGCGGTTGAAGCGGGGCTTGACCAAATTGAACATTGCTGTTTTGAGTATCCCGACTACGTATTGAAGTTTGATCCTGTTCTGGCTGACAAGATCGCGGAGGCCGGAATATGCGTCACCCCGACTATTCAACTATACCGGGAGTATGCCGATACCAACCGGACCAGTGATGAAAAGGGGCGCTTGCTCATCGAAGATGAGAAGAAAAACGAGGTCATGGCCCGTTGCGCCGAAGAAAAACTGATTTCCTTAAATGGGCTGATGAAGGCGGGCGTGGTCTGCGTGGCCGGGGATGACGCGGGCATCCCCATCGTGGCCTTTGACCGCTTTTGGCTTGAACTGGACGCCATGGTTGCAGGCGGGATGAGCGCTTTAGAGGCCATAGCTTCGGCCACTATTGTTCCGGCCAAGCATATCCTCAAACAGGAGAATATAGGTTCCATTGCGGTTGGCAAACAAGCTGATATTATTGCCGTGGACAGCGATCCCAGCCAAGGCATGAGTGCACTGCAAAATCCTTCATTTATTATGCGGGCAGGAAAAGTTTTCAACTTTTAACCAAATTATATTGGTGTAAATTAACGATTCATACGTTTAATGTTTTTGAAAGGAGGCATCAAACTCTGGCGAGATGTTTTTCAGTAATAGTTATTAATTCATTATTTATCAAAATTCATATGTGGAGAATTGAGTTATGTCGGAATACGATAAACTTTTAAAAATGCTTAACTCTGGTAAAATGTCCCGCCGTAAGTTTTTGGCCAAAGCAGCTGCACTGGGAATAGGCGCCGCCATATCACCTTCTCTTCTGTCCTCTGCGGCCCAGGCCTCGACCCCCCAAAAAGGCGGGCAATTCCGCCTTGCCATGAGCGACTGCGCCATTACAGATGTCTTTGATCCCACCCTGTCCAACAGCCAGTGCACCTCATTGATCCAAAGGACCATGTCCAATGCGCTGGTTGAGGACGCGCCGGATGGGCTGAAGCCCTCCCTGGCCACAAGCTGGGAGTCATCCAAGGATGTCCGCACCTGGACATTCAAGCTGCGTGAGGGCGTTGAATTCCACAACGGCAAACCATTTACCTCCGAAGATGTCTTGTATTCTTTGTCACTCCACCGCAAAGAGGGCACCAAATCCCAGATAAAGGCATATCTGAAAGACGTTAAGGAAATCAAGGCGGATGGTAAACACACTGTTGTCATCACCCTTAACAACGGAAATGTGGAATTCCCCACCATCATGGCCTTTATTTACAACATGGTGCCGGCGGGATTCAAAGATTTTCAGCACTACATAGGTACGGGCGCCTATCAGTTGGTAGATAACAAACCCGGTGTCAGCACCCTTTTGAAAAAAAATCCCAACTATTGGAATGACAAGCGGGGGCACTTTGACGAGGTCAAAATCCTGGGCATTTCCGATGTGGTGGCCCGCACCAACGCCCTTTTGACCGGCAAAGTGGACGTTATCAGCGATCCTGACCTAAAAACCATCAAAATGCTGGCAAAGTCTCCCAAGGTCCAGATAATTCAGGTCCCCTCCAAAAAACACCATTTGTTCGTGATGAACACAACCGTGGCCCCCTATAAAAACAACGACCTTAGGCTGGCCTTGAAATACGCCATCAACCGCAAGGAAATCGTTGACAAGGTGCTGGGTGGTTACGGCACGGTTGCAAATGACCACCCCATTTCGCCGGTCATGCGTTTTTACGCCTCCGAGCTTCCCCAGCGGGAGTTCGATCCGGATAAGGCCCAGTTCCATTTGAAGAAAGCCGGAATGGTTGGGGACACCTTCACCCTTTCGGTGGCTAACGCCCCATTTGGCGGAGCCGTTGACACCGCCATGCTTTATCAGCAGCAGGCGGCCAAGGCCGGGGTGAAGATCAAGGTTGACCGGGTGCCAGACGACGGCTACTGGAAAAACGTTTGGATGAAAAAGCCGTTCTGCGCCTCCAAATGGAGCGGCCGCCTCAACGAAGACATGATGCTGACCACGGCTTACACCACCGGGGCTCCGTGGAATGAGACCTTCTGGTCAAATAAGAAGTTCGACAAAATTCTGAAAGAGGCGCGCACTGAAAAAGACGACTCCAAACGCGCTGAAATGTATACTGAGTGTCAACGGCTGATCAATGAGGAGGGCGGATCGATCATACCGGTATTCACCGATTTCACCATGGCAGCCTCAACTAAAATCGGTCACGGCAAGGTCTCCGGCAGTTGGCAAATGGACGGTTTCTTGGCTGGCGAACGTTGGTGGTTTAAAAAATAATACGCCGCATATATAAACCAAATCAGATGGCCTGTATTTTGGCAGGCCATCTGATTATTATTTTTCACTCTTGTTTTTGAAGCGAAATATGGTTTTGAGGACAGCCTGTCAGATGCCATGGCGTGTTTTAATCAGCATCATTTTTTTTGTGATGGCTTGAACGAAGTTGATCGTATGAATCCTATATTTTTATTGGTGCTTAAACGCTTGGGTTTGGGATTATTGACCCTGATCGTTATATCCGGGTTGATATTCGTGGGGGTTGAAGCCCTGCCCGGCGACTTGGCGGATGCCGTCTTGGGGCAGGGGGCCACTCCGGAAGCGGTTGCGGCTTTTCGTAAAGAGCTGAAACTCGATCTGCCGCCCCTTACCCGCTATGTGAGCTGGCTGGGGGCTGTCTTGCAGGGCGATCTGGGCAAATCGCTGTCCAGTGAAACCGATATTGCGGAGTTGATCGGATGGCGTCTGAAAAACACCTTATTCCTTGCATCGGTGGCGGCGATGATAGCGGTGCCTTTGGCGGTAATACTCGGACTATTGTCCGCCCTGTACCGCAATAGTTTTTTCGACCGCCTGGTCTCCTTAAGCACCTTAAGCGCCATTTCTTTTCCCGAATTTTTCGTGGGATATATTCTGATTTCCATACTGTCGATCCAACTGGGCTGGTTTTCGAGCATGGCCAGCATTGATGATAATATGTCATTTTGGGAAAAACTTTATGAAATAATATTGCCGGCGCTGACTTTGACCGTTATCAGCCTTGCCCATATGATGCGCATGACCCGCGCCGCCATCATCAACATTCTGGGAAGCCCCTTTATTGAGATGGCCCAACTTAAGGGGATCAAGAAATACATAATCATCGTCAAACATGCCTTGCCCAATGTATTGTCGCCGATCATTAACGTTATCGTTATGAACATGGCCTATTTGGTGGTTGGCGTTGTGGTGGTGGAAGTGATATTCGTCTACCCCGGCTTGGGCCAGCTATTGGTTGATTCCGTATCAAAAAGGGATTTACCCGTAGTACAGGGCGCAAGCCTGATTTTTGCGGCAACCTATGTATTGCTTAACCTGACGGCGGATATTTTGTCACGCATCAGCAATCCCCGTCTACTGCATCCCAAGGTTCAAAAATGAGATTTGTTCCGGATAGCCCCAACTTGGATAAACTTAATGATTTATAGGAGCACGAAAGAATGAACCTTTTGGGGTTTATGAAAAATATCCCGTTAAGCGCCAAAATTGGAATTCTGGTGATCGTCATAAATCTGATCGCCGCTATAGGAGCACCGGTCTTCTCGCCATATAACGAAGCCGAGATTGTGGGTGATGTGTGGCAGGATGCCAGCATGCAAACCCCCATGGGGACCGACCAACTCGGCCGGGACCTTTTGACCCGGATGCTCTACGGGGCCCGCAACACCATCGCATTGGCCATCTGCATAACCTTTCTTGCATTTTTAATGGGGATCTGCACGGGCTTTTTTGCGGCTGTTCTGGGCGGGTGGGTTGACCAGATCCTGAGCCGGACCAACGACATAATCATGGCCTTTCCCACCCTTATTTTCGCTTTGATTGTATTGGCGGTATTGGGCACCTCCAATGTGGTGCTCATTGTGGTGATATCAATTCTGTCCAGCACCAGGGTCTACCGTCTGTCAAGGGCTCTGGCCATGGACATCGTGGTTTTGGATTTCGTGGAAGCCGCCCGGCTGCGCGGGGAGGGCATCTGGTGGATAATGCGCAGTGAAATCCTGCCCAACGCCGCGCCGCCCTTGATCGCGGAGTTTGGTTTGAGATTTTGTTTTGTATTCCTTTTTATTTCATCGCTCAGCTTTTTGGGCCTGGGCATCCAGCCTCCTTCCGCCGACTGGGGCGGCATGGTGCGGGAAAATGCAGGGGCCATAATCTTCGGCATTTACACCCCCTTGCTGCCCGCTGCCGCAATCGCTGTATTGACTGTGGGCATCAATTTGGTAGTGGATTGGTTCCTGCACAAATCCGCCGGTCAGCTGCATGACGAATTGTAACCGGGAAAGTCACATGTCCAAATTACTTGAAGTAACTCAGTTGAGAATAGAAGCTGGCGGCGATAATAACTGGAAACCCATTGTCAAGGATATCGGCCTCACCTTGGAACAGGGTGAAGTGTTGGGATTGATAGGGGAATCAGGCGCGGGCAAGTCAACCATAGGTCTGGCCGTGATGGGTTACTGTAGGCCCGGCTGCCGGATCGCCGGGGGCAATATCAAGTTCAGAGGCCTTGATGTTGAAACCGCCACCGAAGAGGAAAAACGGAACATCAGGGGAGCCCGCATAGCTTATGTATCCCAAAGCGCTGCGGCTTCTTTCAACCCCGCCCACAAGATAATTGATCAGCACGCAGAAGGCCCGGTCAGGCACGGTATTATGAGCCGCAAGGATGCGGTCAAGCAGGGAGTATCCCTTTATGCGCGCCTTTTGTTGCCCGAGCCGGAAGTTTTCGGCTACCGCTATCCCCATCAGGTTTCAGGCGGGCAGCTTCAAAGGGCCATGGTGGCCATGGCCATGTCCTGCAAACCGGAAATAATAGTTTTTGACGAACCCACCACGGCTTTGGACGTGACCACTCAGATAGAGGTGCTGGCCGCCATCAGGGAAGTCACCCGCAAGTTGAAAACCGCCGCAATCTATATCAGCCATGACCTTGCGGTGGTAGCTCAGATGGCGGACCGGATCATGGTCTTGCGCTATGGGGAGCTTGTCGAGCAAGGCAACGCCAGGGAGATGCTGGCAAATCCCAGACAAAAATACACCCGCGACCTATTGAGTGTGCGCAAGACCGTGCGCGAGCAAACCCCCTTGCCGCAAGATGAGGAGCCTATCCTTCAGGTCAAGAACCTTACCGCTTGCTACACCAGGGGGGTCGAGGTCATAAGGAACATAAACCTGTCTATGCATCAAGGACACACGGTGGCCGTGGTGGGGGAATCGGGCAGCGGCAAGAGCACCCTGGCTAGGGTGATCACCGGCCTTTTGCCCCCAGTGCGGGGCCAGGTGATGTTTCGCGGCCAGGTGCTTCCTCCCGCGCTGAATATGCGGGACAAGAGCAGCTTGCGGCGCATGCAAATGATCTATCAATCACCGGATATTGCGCTTAATCCCAAGCAGAAAGTCAATCGGATATTGAGCCGGGTCTTAAGATTTTACTTTGGCTATGACAAAGATGAGTGCAGAAAACGGGTTTTGAAATTACTGGACCGGGTGGAACTGCCGGCCAAGTATATTGACAGGCTTCCCACCGAGTTGTCCGGGGGTGAAAAACAGCGCATCTGCATTGCCAGGGCCCTGGCCGCGGAGCCGGAGGTGATTATTTGCGACGAGATTACCTCGGCCTTGGACCAACTGGTGGCCGAAGATATCCTCAAGCTATTGCACAGGCTCCAAAAAAAGAGTCAATTAAGCTATTTGTTCATCACCCATGACCTGGCTACCGTGAAAGCGGTGGCGGATGAGATCGTGGTCATGCGCAATGGAGACATTGTTGAACAAGGGGGAAAAAAGGAAATACTGACTCCTCCCCACCATGAATACACTGAATTGCTCTTATCATCCGTACCCCAGATGGACCCCGACTGGCTGGAGAACCTTTTGGCCAAGCGGGAGGCGGAACGCTCATCCTGAGCGAAAGCCGGCGGCAGTGCGCCGCTTTGGGGCAGGGTGGGTTGGCGACTCTTTCGGCTTGCTCAAATAAAGCGGGCTGTCTTGAGTCTCATGGAGAATCCGGAATAGCCTTTTGTTTTCGGTTCATCCATCCAAAAGATCCCTCAATTTCTCAGTAATCCGCAAGGCCAGGTCTGCTGACCCCTGGTTTTGCCAAGCCTCCAATCCCTGTCTTTTGAACAAGGCCGGATAGTGAAATTCACTGCGGAAGTGTTCAAAAGTATGGGGTGAAGTCATGAAACCGTTTGAGGCGGTTTCCTTTCTTATTACCTCAACCGCCAGGGTGGCTTCATCGACTGCTATTCCCCGGGCCAGGCGGGTTGCCGCACCGGCCAGTTCGTCTGCCAGCACCAGCATTTCCAGCGAAGCCGTCTTCCCCCCGGATAGGTAGCCCAGGTTATGAATCAGGGCTGTTTGAGACAACGCGGCCAGCGAAAGACTCATGCCTGCCTCGGCGGCGGCCTGAGCATCCACGCAATGAGCATCACTGTGGCCAGCACCAATCCAAGTGGGCACTCCAAGTGTGCCGAGGTAATCCACCGCAGCCTGGCTGACCAGGCTGTATTCCGGGGCCGCATAGGCCAGATTGCCCGAACGCAGATCCATGGTCAGCACGTTGGAACCCGATATCACCGGGGCTCCTGGAGCAGCCACCTGCTGCAGAACGATCCCGGCCAGGGATTCGGCCGATGCCTGGACCAGGGCCCCGGCAAGGGTCACCGGTCCGCTGGCTCCGGGCAGAACAGCCGAATAGCAGGCCGTGGGAAGATGGCGCCGGGCATTGAAAATAAGCCTGCGGCAGGCTTGGGCGTCCAGGGTCATGGGAGAAGTGGGGCCGATCAGGTCAATGGCGCTGGGCCGCTCCGCCAAGGTCTTCCAGCCGCCAGATTTTTCCGCAATGATACGCCAAATTTCCGCAGCCTGGCGCTCATGGTTGCCAAAAAACATAACGGGTTTCAAGGTGGCCTTTAAGACTTCCGTCACAGCGGATATGGGGGCCTGCACCGATGATACGTCCGCGGGCAATCCCAGGCTGCCTAGCAGGTGTATATGGTCCAGCTTATCGCATACTTTGGCGCAAGTGGTCACATCTTTTAAAAGAAAAGGGCGAATCCGGTGATCGTTATGATCCAATAGATCACTGCAAAAGAGACCTGTAGCAAAACAAGGCGCAGAGCCTGAAGTTTCCAAAGCCAAACGGCCGTTGCGGTCGAAAAGGCGCACCTGGCCGGGCACGGTTTTCAGGGCATCACTCAATAGCTCTTCACCAACAGCAACATAGCCATCCGACAACGGCCTGGCTCCAGCCCCTATTAGCAGTTTGCGGGCTTCATCATCCAAAATCCGGATACCGGGATTTTCGAGAATCATCAAAGTGGCTTGATGAACCCTTTGAATTTCCCCGGCGTCCAAGACACTGTAGGATGTAGACATCAAATCACCTCACAGATTTCTATCAGGCCACGTTTATTTAGCAGGTTCCAACAGGTGACAGCTTCGGAGCCGGTGCGCACTTTGAACAGCCTATCCAATCCACGGCGAGTGCGCAACGCCGCTATGCTTGATGAAAAGATCCATGATCCCCACATCATAAAAGACATCCTTGCTTGGTTGGCCATAATGCCTTTTAGCGGCGTTTGCTGGGCGCTTCCGCAGACATTGGTTAAAGGCGGGGCATATCAACTTATGATGTTATTTTTTGCTTGGTATTAGTCATCTTGTAGCTATATAATAGCTATAACGTCATTAGCGGCGGCTCCTGCATCTGGGGCCGCTTCTCAAAGCCAAGGAGGAGCCAAGGTATGATCACGTTTGGCGAAGGTAACCTGCGTGTGCCCGAATGGTCGCGCAAGGTCTATATGGTGGCCGGCGGCTGCACCCCTTTCCGCAAATACTTTCCGGAGTATAAGCTGGAAGAGCTGGTGATGATCGGCTTTAAGATGATGCTGGAGGATAATAACCTCAAGCTTTCCCCCAAAGAAATAAAGGGCAACATTCAATACTGCGCTTACGCAGAGTTTGCGGACCACTTCCAGGACCAGCTTTTATGCGAAGCCAAGATACACGATTATCTGGGGCTTGATCCTTTGTGGAACAACGGCATCAAGACCGGCGGAGCCACCGGCGGAGCCGCGATGCTTAACGGGGCAATGGCCGTGGCCTCGGGTTATGCGGACTGCGTGTTGGTTTCAGGTTGGGAGCGCATGGACGAGGTGGACACCCGCACCGGAAATTTCTACATCTCCACCGCGGCGTGTAAAGATTTCGAGACCCGCATGGGACGCATCTATTCATCGTATTATGCCCCCATGGCCAACCGTTTTGCCGAGTGCTACAACCTTTCCGAGGTGACCCGGGCCAAAATCGCGGTGAAAAACCGGGGCTATGCGGTGAGCAACCCCAATGCCCAGCAGCCCGGCCGCCACACGGTGGAAGAGGTGCTGGAATCCCGCATGAGCGCTTATCCCTTGCGCTTTTTGGAGTGCTGCGCCATGACCGCGGGCAGCGCTTCGGCCCTTCTGTGCAACGAGGAGATGGCCTATAAGCTGAGCGACCATCCGGTGGAACTGTTCATGGCGGGCGGCACCCACACCCTGCGGGTGGCGGACCGGCGGCCCATGCAAATACCGCTGCTGCCCAATGAAGAGCCCGGAATGTATGACGAGCTTTTGAAGGAATCAGGCCGCTGGCCCGGCTTTGAATCATTCCTGGCGGCCCGTTTCGCTGCATATCTGGCCTACCGCATGGCCGGTATCTATGATCCGTTGGAAGAGCTGGATTTCGTGGAATTGCACGATGCATTCACCATCAGCGATATCCAGACCTATGGCGATATCGGCCTCAGGCCCTATGGTCAAGAACCCGATTATGTGGAAAGCGGCGACTGCTATCACACCAATCCGAACACCGGAGAGCCCGGCAAATGCCCGGCCAACTTGAGCGGCGGGCTTTTGGGCACCATGCATGCCGTAGGCGCCACCGGCGTCTGGCAGGCGGTGGAAAGCCTGTGGCAGATCCAAGGCAAGTGGGATTATTTCCACGGCGACAAAAAATGGTGGGACCGGGCCGGCAAGGAAAAACCGGCGGATTATGAGAACCTGCAAATTGATGGCGCGAAGCAAGGCCTGTGGATCAGCCACGCGGGCGTGGGCTCCCATGTGACCTGCGGCATCCTCAGAAAAGCTTGGTAAAGGAGGCTATAGAAATGAGCAAATCTTTTGAAGGCCCCCTGAGCACCGAATTCATTGGTGAGCCCCTGGAATTGTTTGATGATGAAAAGGCCTGGGTGGTGCGCTGGCCCCGCACCGTGGAGCATCATCACACCTATGGCCTTTTGACGCCGTTTTTCAAAGGCCTTACCGAAGGCAGGCTATTGGCCACCAAATGCACCAATCCGGATTGCGAGCAGGGCAGCACCTGGCTGCCTCCCCGGGCCGATTGCCCGGACTGCTATTCGCGTATGGAATGGGTGGAGGTCCCTACTGAAGGAAAGGTGTATGCCTACACCATGCTGGGCTACACCGGCATAGGCATTGAGATGAAATCACCCTATTGGCAGATCGATGTGCAGATCGAGGGCGTGGACACCATATTCAAAGGCTATCTGGCCAAAGGCAAACCGTATACCGGCATGCCGGTGAAGGCCAAGTTCCGGACTGAAAATCCCACCCACACCATATTGGATATTTGGTGGGAGCCCGCTGAATAACCGTCTGAGGGCTGCGCAATAAGGCCGGTCTCCCGCCTGGGAGGCCGGCCTTTTTATGCGATTCGCGAGTGGAAATATAGATATTTCGTGAAGGTTTGAGTGTGGCCAGCGGGCGGCCACAGACATCTATATGGCCTTATCCGTATTTCCGGCTGGGCAACAGAATCTCCCTGAAAGATGCTTCAGTGAGCACCGAAGCACTGCTGACTAAAACATTGCTACTGGGCAATAGTGCGGGGTCCATAACGTCACGGCACATGATCTTTTGTTAGGGGGATTCCTAAGGGGCTGCGAGCTTTTGGATCATCCAAAAGCGATAAGCCCCTTGGGCCGCCGGAGGCAATAATAAATGATTTTATCATTTATAACTGATAGATAGAATGTTAAACATTGTGGTTGCAAAAAGATAAAAAGACAAATTTTCTTGGGGGGATTCTTCGCCTTTTGGTGGTCAAAAGGCTCGCCATCCCCCCTTACCCCCCGGCTCGCGAAAAACCCATCAGGATACGCCGACACGCCTTTTTCATATGATGAGGCAAGCTCAGTTCCGGCCCAAGCCTAAAGATAGGATGCCGTGCAAAATTAAGATTAAGATACGTGTATGGCATGAGTTACATACTCAAAACTTCACGAAATATCTGATAGCTTTGCAGGTAAGTCATGGGCTTCATTTCCGCATTGGAAATGAAATATTGCACTATCCGCCGTTTTTGAGAACTTGCTCGATTTCGAGCATCTCAGCTTTCAATCGCTTGATCAACTCCGGCACTTCCTGCCATTGTCCTCTGCGGGCGGCCATTTCCAGGTTATAAGCGGCATTCTGGCACAGCTCAGCGCCTATGGTTGCGCAGTTACCCTTTATGGAATGGGCAGAGCTGGTCAGTTTCCCCAGATCATTTTTAGGGTCCAGGCATTCGAGGTTTTTTATCTTGTCTGGTGATTCTTTGAGGTATATCCCGCAGACCGTATTGAATAGTTCCTCGTCTCCCCCCAAACGGTCAAGAGCCGCCTGTTTGTTCAGCTTGCAAACAGCGGTATCGATGGAATGCGCAGTAGTCTTGGCTCTCAACTATAACACTCCCAGTACGCGATCTGTCATGTGACCTGGCAGGCATTCAACAGTTTTATAATTCGGCATCATCAGCAGTCAGCATGTTTGGACCAGGGCGCATGCTTGCCCCGTTGCAACTTTATCATGCGATGCAGCAGCAAAATGCTCAGCCCGGCTCTTGCCGGATGTATAGGGCTAATTGCTTATTTGAGCCCCAACTTATGCTTCAGGTACGCTTCCCTGTGCTGAAAATCCCCATCACCGGGTAAAATGGCCATGGCCCTTTGTATATCCTTCAGAGCAAGATCAAACATGCGTTTTTTCTCATATGCAAACGATCTGTTGTAATAAGCCATGGCATAGCCGGGATTGGCCTTCAATGCGCGGTTATAATCCAACACCGCCAGGTCGGTCTGGCCCATATCATCGTTGGCAGATCCCCGGTTGGTGTATGCAATGGCCAGATTCTCTTTGCTCAGCTTTTTGGATTTGATGGCCTTGGTGAAAAGCTTGACGGCTTTTTCCATATCCCCGTTTTGGGCCGCTCTCATGCCGGCCAAAATGTCATCTTTGGGTCCCGCCAGCGCCGGTCCAGCCGTGAACATTACAACTACCAGCACAATCAGAGCATAAACAGCAGAGTTCCTATACATGGTTGTTCCACCCTAATATAATCATTTTGATCAGACGGCACCCAGGAAGTGGGGCTAGTCACTAACACCTCCAGACAAGGATAGCAGGTAGTATCTTCCGGGCCAAGCATTGTTATAGGATATGAATATGGAAAATGCACCCCGGAGAAGTTTCAACCGCCGCTGGCCTTCCCCAAAAAGTGTTCCGTGCGCCATTTTAAACGGAAGTCAACCCAGACCGCAAACCTCGGGCGGTCCGACGCGAAGCCGCAGCCGCGATACCCGCTCCGCGCAGCACATGGTTTGGTACAACAAGCAGCCCTATCATCCGTTAGCCAGACCGGGCCCCTAAAACACCCCTCGGGCTTTTAGACTACATCATCCAGTAGGCTGCCTTTTAGGCCGGTGGACATGCCGCTGCCCAGTGCGTTTGCAGTCAATGCCCCGCCTATGTTCATGAGGTCGTTTTTCAGGCCCTGTCCCCGCAGGCGGCTGTGGGACCTGCTCAAGGCTCCCTTTTTATTGCCGCCGATTGTATTGGCCTCAGTTGTGGCAGGTTTGAGAAGATTGCCGATCAGACCCTGTCCATCATCTTTTTCCATCAGGTTGGTCAGAGCCAGAGCATTGCCCGAACTTTCTCCCAACCCCATGGAATTTGCCTGAGACTGTCCCTTGACCAAGGACGAACCGGTCTCAATATTGGCCATATTACCAATAGTAAGCGCCATAAGAGGACCTCCAACTTGCAGCGTCCTCCTTGGACTATTGCTTGCCTTCCCTGGAGAATAATAAAGATGTGCTGAAATCAATAATAGCAAAACCAGCGGTTTTTGCAAGCAAAGCTTGAGTTCGGCTTCACCAAGTCTGAACTTTCAGGGCACTTTTTCATGACAATCAAACTATCATGGTCTAGGATAGAATAGATATTTCGTGAAGGTATGAGTTTGGCTTGCAGCCTGCCAAACACTTCATTATGACTTTATCTGTAGCCCTACCCGCAAGAAAAAACTCCCTGAAAGATGCTTCAATGAGCACCGAAGCACTGCTGATTAAAACATTGCTACTGGGCAATAGTGCAGAGTCCATAACGTCACGGCACATGATCTTTTGTTAGGGGGATTCCTAAGGGGCTGCGAGCTTTTGGATCATCCAAAAGCGATAAGCCCCTTGGGCCGTTGGAGGCAATAATAAATGATTTTATCATTTATAACTGATAGATAGCATGTTAAACATTGTGGTCGCAAAAAGATAAAAAGACAAATTTTCTTGGGGGGATTCTTCGCCTTTTGGTGGTCAAAAGGCTCGCCATCCCCCCTTACCCCCCGGCTCGCGAAAAACCCATCAGGATACGCCGACCCGCCTTTTTTTTATGATAAGGCAAGCTCAGTTCCAGCCCAAGTCTAGCAATAAGATCCCGTGCAAAATTAAGATAAAGATACGTGTATAGCCTGAGTTGCAAACTCATACCTTCACGAAATATCCAGCAAACCTAAAAAGCCCCGTCCCGCAAGGGACAGGGCTTTTATTATTTGCGCTATGAGCCGCAGGGTATATCCGGTCTACTCAGCCTTTACAAACTTGCCGTCTTTTACCTGGATCATGACCATGGAGTTGGTGTCCAAGCCGTTATGATCCGCGGCGGTGACGTTGAACACACCGGAGATGCCTACAAAATTCTTGGTTTGCTCGATGGCGTCCCGCACCTTGTCCCGGTTAGTGCCCACCTTTTCTATGGCGTTGGCTATCATATAAATGGCGTCCCAGGCATACCCGGAGTGGGTGTTGATGGGATATTTTTCTTCAAGTCCCGCCGCCTTGTACATGTCCTTGAATTGTTTGATCACCGGTTTTTGGGGATCGGAGTCAGGCAGCATGCTGACAGGAATCAAGAGCTTGGTGGAGGGCATGATATCGCCTTCCGCCGCAGCGCCGGCCAGCTTGATATAGCCCGGGTCCGGGGTGCCGTGGTTCATGACCAGCAGCGATTTGATCCCCAGGGCATTATGGTTTTTGGAAATAATGGCTGCGGCCGGGCCGATGGTCCAGCAGATGATGGCATCGGGGTTTTTTGCCGCGATTTTGGTGAGCTGGGGAGTCATGTCAACATCTTTGGCGTTGAACTGCTCTTCGGCCACCAGATTCATTTTGTTTTTGGGGATCAAGTCCTTGAGTTGAACGGCCCCGTCAACTCCGAAACCGTCCGATGCGGTCAAGATGGCCAGGTTTTTGAGGCCCTTGCCCTTGAGATAATTCAGCACCACCTGCACCACGGTGGAAGAGCGCTGGGGGGTTTTGAAGATGTAGTGCGCGGTTCCGAAGTTTTTGTTGCCCTTTTTGCCCTCCCAGAGCACGGCGTCGGCGCCCACAGTCATCATGATAGGGGTTTTGGCCCGTTCAGCCTGCTTTTTCACCGCCATGCCGCTGCCAGAACGGCTGGGGCCCACAACGGCCACAACTTTGTCCCTGGTAAACAGCTTTTTCAGCACCATGACCGCCTTGGTGGGCTCACCCTCCGTGTCGCCCGTAACCAATTCGATCTTGCGCCCTTTCACCCCTCCGGAATCGTTGATCTTTTTGACCACCATCTTGGCCACGGCTTCGGTTGCGGAGCCGATGTGTGCCGCCGGTCCGGAAAGTGCGAAGAATGCCCCGATTTTAATGGGTTCTTCTGCCATGGCTGCGGCCGGCATGAGGGCCAGCACAGCCACCACCGCCATTGACGCGATGATCCGTTTCATAAAACAACCTCCCAGTTGTGTTTTGGCCGAATAAGGCTTCATCGTGATCAGCCAATGATTACGGCCCGGTTTCAGGTTTCCTCCCTTAAGTCAAATACCCGCTGAGACTTGCCTTCACTGCGGGGCAACTCCCTGTAGCCTTTTATTTCCACATCTGCGCGAACCATGATCTGGGCTTTTATACGCCGGCCTATCTCCCCGGCCAAGCCCTGATCACCGGCCGCCTCCCAGGCCGGATCGCGCTCCACCTTTATGGTCATGTAATCCTTGCCGTCATCTCCACGGTTCAAATAAATCTGGTATTCCGAACCCACCCCCTCACAGCCGCTCAGCACATGATCTATCTGCCCAGGATATATATTGACCGCCCGGTATATGATCATATCATCACTGCGGCCCAAAATGCGATCATGACGTGGCAAAATCGAGCCGCATTTACAGGGTTCGGGCAAAAGCCTGGTAAGGTCCCGGGTGCGGTAGCGGATCAAGGGGGCGGCTTCTTTTCTCAAGCTGGTCACCACCATTTCACCGACCTGTCCGGGCTCCACCGGTTCCAGGGTTTCAGGGTCCAGAATCTCCAGGATATAATAATCCGCCCAATAATGGATACCCTCATGGGCGGAACATTCCAGCCCGGTGCCAGGGCCATAAAGCTCTGTCATGCCTGGAATATCGAAAAGCTCGACTCCGCCCAGGCCCTCTATGATGCGCTGGCGCATGGCGTCAGAGGTGCGCTCGGAACCATAGATAATCTTCTTGAGCTTGATTTGGTCCCGGATGCCCCGGCGGTTGGCTTCTTCAGCCACCAAAAGAGCCATGGAGGATGTGGCGCAGAGCACGGATGACTCAAAGTCTACCAGGAACTGGCACTGCATATCCAAAAAACCCGGGCCCGAGGGCACCGCGAGGGCCCCGAAGCGCTCGCAGCCCAATTGGAAGCCGACCCCGGCGGTCCATATGCCATAGCCCACCGCTATCTGCACCCGGTCCTCACGGCTGAGCCCGGCCATTTCATAACAGCGCGCGAACATATCGGCCCAGTCGCTGATGTCCTTTTGGCTGTAGCACAGCACCTTGCGCTTGCCCGTGGTGCCGGAACTGGCATGAATGCGCACCACATCGGACATGGGCACAGACAAAAGCGGGAAGGGGTATCCGTCCCGCAGGTCGTCGGCGGTGGTGAGAGGCAGGCGACGGAGGTCATCCAGACTTTTTATCTGGGCGGGATTCACCCCGGCCCGCTCCAGACGGCTTTTGTAAAAGGCGCTGCCGTTATAGACGTGATTAACGGTCCATTTAAGGCCCGAAAGCTGATGTTCCGCCAAATCGGCTTGGGTATTGAGGTTTGGCATGAAGGTCATATTCACCGTGCCCTTAGAAGTGGAAATGCGTATGAAAGCGCGGTTAAAAGGAAAAAAAGGTTTAACAGCAAGGAGGCCGGATGGGTCACCCGGTAGAACCTGAACTGCAGGGAAAGCCGCAAAAGCCAAAAAGCAGTGATGATGCCCAAGAGCTTATGACCCAATCCCGGGCTTAACAATTCAGGGGTAAAGGCCAGGGAAAGATAACCCAGGGCGGCGAATATGAAGGCCAAACAGAGATTCATCACCTGATAGGTGGCCCGGTTTATGGAGTCCAGATCCTCCAGGCTCTGTTTCCATTTGAATATGCGTGGAAACATCAGATGGAATCCCGCCCAAATGAGGTGCAGCACCCCACCTGCGTAAAGGCTGTACAAAAGGGTCTGCTTCATGCTTCTTCCGCACCCTCGGCATTACGGACCGCAAGCTGTTCAATCAGATGCTCGGCGCTTTTTTGTATATGGCTTTTAGACAGCTTGGCCGCCTGTGAGCCATCTTGACGCTTTATGGCTTCATATATGGCTTTATGATCATCCACGGACCATTTGCCGGCATTGATATTGGACGCCGCCGCCCGGGACACCCGTTCGACTTCACCCTGCAATTCGCCCAAAAGGCGTTTGAGGATGGGCGATTCGGCGGATTCCAGGATGATGGCGTGGAACTCCGTGTTCAATTCAACCAATCGCTCCTCATCACCGGCGTGAAAAGCATCTTCAAAGGCCCGCATATTCTCCTCAAGGTCCGCCAGGGTCTGGGGCCCGGCCTTTATTGCGGCCCGCTCGGCGGCGTAGGCCGCCAAAACCCCGCGCACCCCGCCCACCTCCTCCACTTCATCGGTGGTGAGATGGCGCACCTCGTAGCCCCCGCGCGGGCGTTTGAGCAAGAGCGCTTCCTGTTCCAGCCTGTGCAGGGCTTCCCGCACCGGGGTGCGGCTCAGCCCAAGCTGTTCGGCCAAACGCTCCTCCACCAAGCGTTCGCCGGCTTTGAGTTCACCTTCCTGGATCATGCGCCTCAGGACCAAGGTTACTTCCTGACCCAAGGACCTTCTTTTCAACGTGGGTATTTTGGCCATTGGTCTTATTCTTTCTGTTTGGCCCGTTCAGAGCCTAAAAATGCCTCTCTCAGCCGGACATCGCCCATGAGTTCTTTGGGAGTGCCCGAAAAGCGCATCTGCCCTTGGGTCAAAATGTATCCTCTATGTGATATGCCCAAGGCGGCGAGGGCGTTTTGCTCCACCAAAAGCACGCTGGCTCCGGTTTCGGGCAGGGCTTTTAAAACTTCGAAAATCTCGCGCACCACCATGGGAGCAAGTCCCAGGCTGGGTTCATCCAAAAGCAGCACCCGGGGCGCGGCCATCAGGGCTCTGGCTATGGCGGCCATTTGCTGTTCGCCGCCGCTCAAGGTTCCGGCCGCCTGTTTTTTGCGCGCCCCCAGCACCGGAAACATTTTGTACATGCGCTCCATGTCCCGTGCTATCTGGTCGCTTTCACCTCTTTTACGCCTGGAAAAAGCGCCCAGTTCCAGGTTTTCCTCCACGGTCATGGGGCCGAAAAGCTGGCGCCCTTCGGGCACCTGGACTATTCCCGCTTCAACGATATGGGAGGGTTTTTTCCCGCTAATTTTGTTTCCATCCAGACTGATGCAGCCGCTTTGAGGTTTTAACAGCCCGCTGATTGTGCACAAAAGGGTGCTTTTTCCGGCGCCGTTGGAACCCAAAATGCTGACCAGTTCACCGGGATTGAGCTCCAGGTCCACCTGATCCAGGGCCTTGACCGGGCCGTAGCTGTAGTCCAGTTTCTCTATCTTAAGCAATGGGACCCAACTCCTTGCCGCCGCCGCCCAAATAGACGTGGATCACTTCGGGATGATTTTGCACCTCATGGCCGGTGCCCTCGGCGATCTTGCGGCCGAAGTGCAGCACCACCACGGTGTCGCTCACCCGCATGACCAACTCCATATCATGCTCCACCAGGACCAGGGCGATGCCCTGTTTCTTCAGGTCTTCCAGGGTGTCGCCCATTTTTTCGGTTTCGGCCATGTTCAGCCCTGCCACCGGTTCATCCAAGAGCACAAGTTTGGGTTTGCTGACCAGCGCCCGGGCCATTTCAACCCGTTTGCGGTCTCCATAGGAAAGCTGTCCGGCGGGCATGTGGGCCAGGTTGGCCATGCCCATGAATTCAAGCACCGCCATGGATTTTTCCTTGATGATGCGTTCTTCGCGCACTGCGAATCCGGCCCGCATGATACAGGCCACAAACTCGCGCCCCGGCTTGGCATGCATGCCCACCATGATATTTTCCAGAACGCTCAAGCTGGTGAAAACCTGCAGATTCTGAAAGGTGCGGGTCAGGCCGGACTGGGCCAGTTTGTGAGTGGGAACCTTGTTGATTACGTTGCCTTGGTAAGTCACAACTCCGGAGTCTGGGCGGTAAATGCCGGATATGCAGTTAATGGCCGTTGTCTTGCCTGCACCGTTGGGTCCGATCACCGCCGTGATCTTGCCGGGGTACACGGTGAAACCGACCTCGTCCAGGGCGCGGACTCCGCCAAAATTCTTGCTGATGCCTTCCACTTTAAGGAGGGGTTCCATTTTCATGCCCTCCTTTTGATTACCCGGGCGTAGACCCAGCCGCCTATGCCTCCGGGAAGGAACATAAGCACCAGGATAAGCACCCCGCCGTATATGATGTCTTTGTATTCATCGAAGAAATGCAACAACTGAGGCAGCGGGGTGATGAACAAAGCGCCGATGAGGCCGCCGAAAACCGTGCCCATTCCGCCGATGATGCACATGGTGGTCAGCTCTATGCTCATAAAGATGTTGAAAGTATTGGGAGCCATCATGCCCATGTAATGGGAATAGAGCGAACCGGCCACCGAGGCGTATATGGCGCTGATGATAAAGGTCTTTATCTTGTAGGTTTCCACCGGAACCCCCAGGGCCGCTGCGGCCACCGGAGAATCGTGCAAAGCCCTCAGACCCCGGCCCACCCTGGAGCGGGTCAGGTGTCCGGCGAATAAGATACCCAACAGGGCAAGGCTCCAGGCCATCCAGTAAAAGGACTGGTCCGTATCCAACTCAATGGCGAAAAAGGGCAGGGGAGGCACCCCGATATAGCCCGAAGGGCCTCCGGTGATGTCGTCAAGCTGCACCATGAAGATATTCACGATGAGGTTGAAGCCCAAGGTAGCCATGACCAGATAGTTGCCCTTGAGGCGCAAGGTGGGCCAGCCCACCACCAGGGCTATGACCCCCACCACCAGGGCGGTGAATATGATCGCCACCCAGACCGGCCAGTCATAAGAGCCCGACAGGATGCCGGCCAGGTAGGCTCCCAGGCCATAAAAACCTGCGTGGCCCAGGCTGATTTGGCCCGCAAAGCCTATGAGCAGGTTGAGCCCGGTGACCACAATCACATTGAGAGCCACGATGTTGAGAACATTGAGGTAATATTCGTTGTCTATGAAGATGCCGCCCAAAAGGGCCAAAAGCCCAACCAGGCCCAGTCCGGAATAAAAAACCTTGTCCTGCATCAGACCCTCTCCCCGTCGCTGTGTCCGAACAGTCCAGAGGGACGCGCAAACAGAACCAGAAGCAGCACCACAAAAGCAACCACATCTCTAAAAGCGCTGGTGAGCATGCCGGCGGTCAGGGACTCGATCAATCCCAAAACCAGACCCCCCACCACCGCACCCACAAAACTGCCGTATCCGCCCAGCACGGCGGCGGCGAACCCCTTAAGGCCTATCATCACCCCTACGCCGTAAGACAGCGATGTGATGGGCGTAATGATCACCCCGGCCAGGGCCCCCAGCATGCCGGCCAGCCCAAAGCTGTACATAATCATGCGGTCTGTATCTATGCCGGTCAGGGCGGCCGCCTTGATATTCACCGCGGTTGCGCGCATGGCCTTGCCTATGAGGGTGCGGTTGAAAAAAAGCGTCAGCAGGGTAATGGCCACGGCGGTAAAACCCAGCACCCAAAGGTTCTGGGGGGTGAATACCGCGCCAAGGAAACGGATGGGCACTTCTTCACTTAGGGGCGGCAAGGGCAGGTCATCCTTGCCCCAGATATGCTTGAACACCCCGCGCATGAATATGCTGGCCCCGATGGTGATAAAAATCAGGATCAGCACCGGGCGCCCACGCACCGGACGCAAGGCCAGCCGCTCGAATAAAAACCCCACCAGCCCCACGGAAAGGCAGGCCCCCACAAATGAGACGGGGACCGGGAGACCGACGGCATGCAGGCCGGTATACATCATCAGACCACCCAGGCTGAGAAAATCACCCTGGGTGAAGTTGACGATGCCTGTGGCGTTGTGGATAAGGCAAAAGCCCAGGGCAACCAAGGCGTAGATAGACCCGGTGGTCAATCCGCTGATGATGAACTGGGGCAGTTGTTCCCAGATGCTCAAGTTGAAACACTCCCTGTATTTTTCGTATTTGTGTTAATAACTTCGGCGGGAACTCCCCGAAACGAACTTAATTATTTCATTTTGCACCGTTTTTCGTATACAGTATGCGCACTATATTCCTGCTTGGGCTGACTGTCAAACCCTTTGTAGGGTTTTATAATCATTTATTAATCCTGTTTGTTTCATTTGGAGGCGTATGTGAATTTTCATGAGCTAAGCAAAGAAGATCTGGTCAACTATTTGGAATTTCTGCTGCACAATTACCGGGTCATGGATGCTTTTTGGTTCCTCAACATAGAGAACCGGCACAGCCTTGATGAGGCTTGCAAGATAAATGAACTGGTTTGGGGCAAGGTGGGCAGTCTGGCCGCCCGGGACATAAAAAAACGCTTCGGTCCATTTGAACCCAGCCTGGAAGGCTTCATAAGGGCTTTCCAGCTTTTCCCCTGGACCATTATGGTGGATTACAATATGGAGCTGAAAGGGGATGAGCTTTACCTGGAGGTGCCTTGCTGCCCGGCCCAGGAAGGCCGCCTGCGCCACGGCTTGGGCGAGTATCCCTGCAAAGCCATGCATATAGCGGAGATCACCGAGTTTGCCCGCGAGCTGGACCCCGCCATAAAGGTGGAAAACCTTTTCGCACCGCCGGACCCCCACCCCGAAGACATGCATTGCCGCTGGCGCATAACCAGGCAGGAGGCATGATGCTGGCCGGGAGCCCTTCGGAATGCAGTAAGATCCGGCTGCTTATGTCAGCCTGTTTTTCACGGCCAGGGCATGGGCCGGCAGGCCTTCCGCCTCCGCAAGGGTGATCACGGTGTCGGCCAGGGATTCCAGGCCCTCTTTGGTCAGATACTGAAAAGTGGGTTTTTTGATGAAGTCATCCACGCTCAGCCCGCTGAAAGCCTTGGCCGCCTGAGCAGTGGGCAAAACGTGATTGGTGCCCGAGGCATAGTCCCCCACCGGCACCGGAGCCCATGGCCCCATGAATATGGAGCCCGCGTTGTTGATTTTTTGCAGCACCAAAAAGGGTTCCGCCGTGACGATCTGCAGATGTTCGGCCGCATATTCATTGCAGAAGGCTATGGCTTCATCAATGGTATCGGCAACCAGCACCGCGCAGTGCCGCATGGCCTGTTTGATAATCTCATAGCGCTTCATCCTGGGAGCCTGGCGCTCCACGGCCTGGCAAAGCCGCTGGGCCAGTCCGGGGTCATCGGTCACCATCACCGCCGCCGCGTCGGGGTCATGCTCCACCTGGGATAGAAAGTCCAGAGCCAGGTGCTCGGGATTCGCCGTGGAATCGGCCAGGATAAGCGCCTCTGACGGCCCGGCGGGATTGTCTATGTCCACCTGGCCGAACACCAGCATCTTGGCCGCGGTCACGTATTTATTTCCCGGGCCCACGATCTTGGCCACCGGCCGAACTGTGGGGGTGCCATAGGCCAAGGAGCCCACCGCCCAGGGGCCGCCGATCTTGTATATTTCGGTGACTCCCGCGATATCGCAGGCCACCAAGGTGTACGGATTGGCCTTCAAACCCGTATCCGGGGGAGTGCAGACCGCCACCCGGGGCACTCCGGCGGTCATGGCGGGCAGGATGGTCATCAGGGCCGTGGAGGGGTATGCCGCCCGCATGCCGGGCACATAACATCCCACGCTGGGCAGGGGGGTGTGTTTGCGCCCCGCTATGATGCCCGGCGCCACTTCCATCTGCCACATGGGGCGCTCCAGTTGGGCGGCGTGAAAAGTGCGGATGTTGCGGGCCGCTTTTTTGAGATGCTCAACCACGACAGGCGGGACCTGATCATAAGCGGCTTTGATCTCAGAAGGCTGAACCTTGAAGTCTTCCGGCTTGAGGTCTGGTTTGAGCTCGGCGTGCCATTCCAGGCTGGGACCGTCTCCGTTGGCTTTTATATCATCTAGGATTCCGCGCACCCGTTCATAGACCCCGCTCACATCTTCCAAGGACCGGGTCATGATGGATTTGCGCCGTTCAGGATTAAGACTGCTAAGATTCTCCGGTTTAAGCCCCATTATCATCACTCCATTGCGGCAAATTATACCTGACAGGTTAATACCAGTCTGTCAGCGGCATAGCAAGCAATCACTAACCGGGCAAACACCCCTTAGATTTATGGCCCTTTTAGTGATAGAATCCATAAAAATCACATATCAACGTATTCAAAAACACAAATACAAGATGTCGTTTTGGCGCCTGGAGCAATATGGCAGGATGCATGCTGGTATCTTTCCTGGAAGGACCTGAACGTGGCTGATTATGCACAAAAGCATAAAATCTTGATAGTGGATGACATCCCAGAGAATATAGAAGTATTAGGGGAAGTACTGAAACCTTATTACCGGCGGGCGGTGGCCTTGAACGGCGAGAGGGCCTTGAAGCTTGCCCATGCCGATAATCCGCCGGATCTGATTTTGCTGGACATAATGATGCCGGGCATGGATGGCTTTGAGGTGTGCGACCGCCTGAAGGCAGACCCCGCCACCCAAAAAATCCCGGTAATTTTTGTCACGGCCAGGGGCGAAGTCGAAGACGTGACCAAGGGTTTTGCAAAGGGGGCCGTGGATTACATAACCAAACCCATAAGCCCGCCGATAGTATTGTCCAGGATCAGGACCCATTTGGAATTGAAGGCCGCCCAGGAGCTTTTGGAAAATCAGAATGAATTGCTGGAGCTTAAGGTAAAAGAACGCACCAGGGAACTGGTTCTTACCCAGGATGTAACCATTCAGAGCCTGGCGGCCCTGGCTGAGACCAGAGACAACGAAACCGGGGGACACATCAGGCGCACTCAGAACTATGTCCGCCTCATGGCCGAGCACTTATCCAAGTGGGGCAAGTGTGCTGATTTGTTAAACGCCCGGATAATTGACCTGTTACACAAATCAGCGCCCTTGCATGATCTAGGTAAAGTCGGGGTGCCGGATTCGATTTTGTTAAAGGCGGGACGGCTAACCGATGATGAATTCGAGATTATGAAGACCCATAGTCTTTTGGGTTACGAAGCCATAGACCTGGCCAAAAAAGGCTTTGGAGATCATCATACAAGCTCTTTTCTTGATTACGCTCAGGAAATAGCTTACACCCATCATGAAAAATGGGATGGCACCGGCTATCCCAACAGACTGGCGGGCCTGGATATACCGCTTTGCGGGCGTATCATGGCCTTGGCTGATGTATATGATGCCCTGATCAGCAAGCGGGTGTACAAAGATCCCATGCCCCACAAAAAGGCTGTCCTTATTATGGCAGAGGGACGCGGAAGCCATTTTGACCCGGAATTGGTGGATGTCTTTCTGGCCCAAAAAGAGCAATTCCGCCAGATCGCGCTCCGCTTCGCCGATCACGAGGAAGAGCGCAAACAGCTCATGCTTTAGCGGGATGAATAGGTTTGGCCGGCGCGAGCCTATGATGCAATGAAGCACGCATATGCTGAAATGGCGCAGTGCTCAAAGATTCCGCCGCTTAAGCTGTAGATAATCCTTTAAGGCATCGACCGTGGATTGGTACCCCATCTGGTCCCAGGGCAGTTCATCTGATTTGAACAGCCCTAGCTCCAAAGCTTCGCCATTGCCCCGGGGCTCTCCACCCTTGCTGCATCCCCAATACACGCAAAGCACTATGGGGTTTTCAGGATAAGAATAAACTCCCAGCAGACCCTTTTGGTTTAGTTCCAGTCCGGTTTCTTCCCGCACTTCGCGCTCAGCGGCCGAAGTAACCACCTCACCCCGGTCTACATGGCCGCCGGGCATGATCCAAAGCCCGTGGGCCGCATCATGCTGTGCGCGCCGCAAAAGAACAATACGGCCTTCATGTTCAAGTACGGTTGCCACCGCCACCTTGGGGTCAAAAAAAATCCGGCGTCCGCATTGGGAGCAGACCAGGGGAGGGTCTTGCGGACTGGCGAAGTCCGGTTCCAAGAGCAAACCGCCGCATGCATCACAAAATTTCGGTTGAATTATTTGGCTCACAATTAATCAGTCTGATTTTGTCTGCGCAGGATGATGCGGTTGCCCGGAGGTTCATAAAGGATTTCATCCATAATGGATCGCATCAAAAAAACACCGCGTCCGCGCTCTCTGTACAGGTTTTCCGGGGCTGTGGGGTCTGGCAAGATGTCGTGGTCAAAGCCGGAGCCTTCATCACTGATTATAACTTCCAGGCTGTTATTGCATATCTCCGCCTCAATGGTCACCAGCTTATTGATATCCCATTGGTTTCCATGTTCCATGGCATTGGACAGCGCCTCCATGAGCGCCAGTTTCAGGTTGTTGTTCAAATCGTGCCGGCAATACCCGACCGCCACCGAACTGAGGGCTATTTGATTGACTACCTCTTTGATCCAATGCGAATTGCTGGGCACCTTCATGGTGGTTTTTTGAGCCAAACCCAGAAGGTGGTCGTTGGCGGCCAGCCTTATGCAGTTCAGGCTCAAGGAAAGCTCCACTATCGAAGTCAGCTCTTTTAGGTGTAGTGGTTTGGTGAGGAAATTATCCGCCCCTGCCTTGAGGGCTTCCACCACGGTTTTTATATCATGATAACCGCTGACCAGAACCACAGGCACCCGGGGGTTGATCTCCTTGATTGCCTTAAGCAGCTGAACTCCGCTGAGTCCGGGCATGTTGACGTCACTCAGCACCAGATCCACCGGTTCATCGCGGAATAACTGCAAGGCTTCCTTTCCGCCCCGCGCTTCGAAAACGGTATACTCCCGGCTTTCCAGGATTTGCTTTAATAGCACGCGTATGGCCGTTTCATCATCAACAATCAAAATGCGCGGTGAATCCTCATTTTGATTTTTAAACAAGCAGTTGTTTTGCATTACTTTGTTCATAACCTATAATTTTATCAGAATGAATGCCAAGTCATCCGGAAAAAATCCTTGTGTGAAGTCTTGCAGATGTTCCCACAGTAAATCGCATATTTTTTGCGGTTGTTCGCCGCGCATCTCTTCGAGGAATGTTTCCAGCCTGCTGAGTCCAAACCGTTTTCCTTGCGGATTGGGAGCGTCGATCAAGCCGTCCGTGTAAAAGGCGATGGCTTCACCGCTTTTTATGGGCAGAACATTGTCTGTGTAATTTAAAAAAGGATCGTCGTTTTTGAATACGCCCAAAAAAGGCGTGTTCGAAACCAGGCGTTTTGGCTTGTTCCCCAGGGGCAGAAACAGCGGGGGAGGGTGGCCGCCCGCGGACCAGGTGAGTGTGGCACTCCGGGGATCATATATGGCCGCAAATGCGGTTGCGAAAGCATCTTCCTGGGTCAGACGCAGAAGATCATCATTCAAGGCATATAAGGCCGTGGAAGGAGACTCGCTTTTTTGAAGGTAGCCCGGCAACAGGGCTTTGATAATCGTTGCGGTCATGGCGGACACCAGACCGTGGCCCGATACGTCGGCCAAGATAAGGGCTATTTTGCCCTCACCAAGTTCTATGAAATCAAAATAATCACCCCCCACAGCGGAACAGGGCTGGAACAGATAGGCTGCCTGGGCTTCGGGAAAGGCCGTTTTGCCGGGCAGTAAAAACTTCTGATAGCGCGCGGCCATCCGCATTTCCTGTTGCAATATGGCGTTTTGGCGGCGGGTCTCTGCCAGCAAGGTTCGGCTGGTGATGGCATTTCTTATTTTCAGGGGCAGGACCACCCCAAGGGTTTCCTTGGACAGCGGCTTTTGGAAATAATCATAAGCTCCCATTTCCAGGGCACTGGCGATGGATTCAAAATCATCCAGCGAACTGTTTACGATGACCGGGATATCGGATGCGTGCGGATTGCTTTTGCGCCAATCCAGAAAACTGAAGCCATCCATGACCGGCATCATCAAATCGAGCAGAATCAGGTCAATGGACTGCTTGTCCGACAAGGCCTGAATGGCCTCTTGACCGTTGGAGGCAAACGCAAATTCATATCCATGCTGTTCAAGATTCAGTCTGAGCATCTCCTGGCTGATTCTCGAATCATCAACAATCAAGATTGTGAATGTTTGCTGGCTTTGCTCCGGTGTTGCTTTGGAAATGTCTATCTGCGGCCTCTTTTCTCCCAAAATCCCACGATCAACGGCGCTATTTCATCAAGCGCCGCGATTTTTTGCAGTGCTCCCAGACCGGCAGCCGCCTTGGGCATGCCGTAAACCGCACAGGTTTCCTTATTCTGGCCTATGGTGTAGGCCCCAGTTTGATGCAGCTCCTTGATGGCCTTGGCTCCATCATCTCCCATGCCGGTTAATATAACGGCCAAGGCGTTTGGTCCGGCGTGGTTCAGACCGGAGCGGAACAATACATCAACGCTGGGTTTATGCCGGTTTACCGGCAGTCCGTCCTTTACACGCACCAAATAGCCAAAAGGGCCTCTATTCAGCATCATGTGTTTGCCCCCCGGGGCCACGGCGACCTGCCCCGGCTCCAAGGGGTCGGCGTCCTCCGCCTCAAAAACGCGCACTTGGCAAAGGCTGTCCAGACGCTCTGCGAACGGGCCGGTAAAGTTCCCCGGCATATGCTGAACCACCGCGATCGGGGGGCTGTCCGCGGGAAGCGCTGTGAGGAGCTGTTCCAAGGCAACGGTTCCTCCGGTTGACGCCCCAATCAAAACCACCATAGGTCCGCCCGGTTTTGGAATAACTTGGCTGCGTTTTATCACCTCATCCACTTCATGCTTGGGCGGCACGTTCAGTTGATCAAGGCTTGAATCGCTATCGAGCAGATTGTGGCCCATATGATTCTTGATTTTCTGCAAGGTTTATCTCTTTGTATAAGCCCCAAAAAACAATCGGTGTTCTTGGAAGGCGCCAGGTCAAATTCAATTCATGGCCTCATTTTTCGAACAGAGTGAGGCCTTGCCTTGTTGTGTCAGCCAGCATGCGTTCTTTCAGCCGGTCTTCCCGGTTGCGCCAGCGTTCATTGGTTTTGAGGGTGATTTTCTTTACATATGCCTTGCCGCTCTTCGTAAGATACACCACCTTGCGGCCATACAAGCCGCCCAGATCCGAGCTGGTGATTCTGATGCCCTCCATTGACAAAAAAGATTTGATAAAGCGAATGTTGGCCGCGGGAACGCTACCGGTTTTCCGGGTGATCGAATTCAAAACATGGCCTCCCCCAAAAACCTTGGCCGTAAGGTTCCGCCGGTCCCCGCCCAGCTTGATGATATCGCGCAATATTAATTCCATGGCGTACATGCCATAGCGCCCGCTTTGGCTGGTCAGCACTTCATCTTCCCCAAAATCGCCAGGCAGCATGAAATGGTTCATTCCCGCGATGGAGTTTAGTTCATCTTTTATGCAAACGCTGATGCAAGAACCCAAAAGGGTGGCTATGGCTTCATCCTGGTCCGTGACATAGCATTCGCCAGGCTGTATCAACACTAATGGTTTGCCGAGTTTTTTGTGGAATCGTTTATGCACTTGGTTGTACGGCTTTGACTAAAAAGTGATAAAAAATGAAAATAAAAATATCCTTTACAATCTTATCAGTTTGAATTGATCCTTAATCTCAAAATAAACCAATACCTGCCTGCGATAAAGATTATTTTTCAGCGAATAGATGGTCTGCGGCGGCGATGTTTTGCCGGTAAATATTATTTCAGGCCAAATCCGTGTCCTGCCGTCAATTGGTGTTTGGGGTATACCGGAGCTTCTTGGGCTTCACGGATTCCGAAAGATTCCGGATATGCCCAAAGCTTTCAGATCTGGATTAAACCGGGGCGCTCAGGCCAGGGCATCCAATCAGGAAAGCAGAATCCGGTCTGGTTTCAGCAGAATGACCAGATCCTGGTCCAGATGACATAAACCCTTAATATGCTCTTTGCCCACCGCCTTGGTTATTTCAGGCGGGTGCTGGATGTTTGCTTCCTGCAGCATGACTACATCATTAACCGCGTCAACCAGCGCTCCCATTATCTTTTCACCCCAGCGCACCACAATCACCACCGCTTCTTGCGCATCTTGGGAAACCAGGTTGAGCTTGGCTCTCAGGTCCATGACCGGCACCACCATGCCGCGCAGATTGATCACCCCCAAAACATAGGACGGTGCATTGGGCAGACGGGTCACCCTGGGAAGACCGATGATTTCCTGCACATCCAAAATATCCAGACCGAAGTTGTAGCCTCCGAGCCTGAAAGTGAGATACTCGTTGCCCTGGTCCGGGCGGTCCTCCTCCGTTTCATATCTGACCGTCCGCGCTGTGCCGAGCGGTTGGTTGGCGCTCGCCTGCTTTGCTTTTAAGGGCGTATCCACTTCGACCAAGCCTGGCCGCTCAGGAGGCGGAGGTTGGGTTTCAGGACTGGTTCGGTGCTTTGGAGATGTTTCCGGTTCCGCAGATTCAAAGGGTTTTTCTTCATTCGTTTGATCAATAAAGTGCGGAGGCTGGCCCATTTGGAGCCCGGCGTCTTCCGGGGCTATCTGCCGCAACTCGTCGGGCCGCAGGCGCAAGGCCGCAGCCAACAGCTTTGGTTCCATGGAACTGTAATAAAGCAGCATGATGCTGCATTCGCCTTCATCTCCGGCCGCTTGCAAGTCCATAATTTCACCCATGCCGTGCAGTTCTTTCAAAGCCTGCAAGGGCGGGGCGCCTTGCTCGTCCAGGGAGTCCAGGTTCAAACAAAAGCGGAAGACCCGGCCTTGGGACAGCTTTTGCTCCAAAATGGAGCGTCTGGCATGAAAGCCGGCGGAACCGCAGCCCTTTGGGACCTGGCCGCCGCTAGGAAATGGGATCTGCAAAATATCGGCCTCACCCTTAACTGAAACAGCGTCCAGGGCGGCGGTGTATGGTTGAATATCAACGGCTTCATCATCATCAGACCGGCGAAGCAAGGATGCCAGGATATCCAGGGAGTCCAGGAGAACCTTGCAAACCCTGGATTCGGGTTCGATTTGATTTCTGAGGATCAGGGCCAGCAATTCCTCCATTTTAAGAGCCAGTTTTTTTATTTTGGCCAGGTGGAGCATCTCCGCCCCGCCCTTTATGAAGTTAAGCGAACGATAGGCGGTATGCAGTTTTTGTTCGGAAGCAGTTCCGTCTTCAAGCTCAAACAGAACGTTTTCCACCGAACGCAAAAGATCCACTGCTTCGCTTAGAAATTCCGGGACATATTCTTGAAGATCGCCCATGCATAACTCCAGGCGGCGTCCATTTTTCAATCAAATACCAGTAAGGCGGACCGCGGCATGCGCAAAGCCCTTAGCGGGCCGCCCTCAAAACTGCCAGGGGCGGCTCATTGCTCCAGCCGCAGCATCATGCAAACACCAATGCTTCAAGGCTGTGCACATCCAGTATCAAGCTGACCCTGCCATCGCCCAATATGGTGGCTCCGGCTATGCCGGGCACCTTAACATAGTTCTGTTCCAGGTTTTTTATCACGGCTTGCTGTTCGCCCAGGATATCATCCACCAGGATTCCAAAACGTCTCCCAACGCTTTCCATCACCACCACCAAAGCCTGGCAGGGATCGGTACGGCTGGTGGGAAAATTGAACACCTCATACAGCCTGACCAGGGGCAGGTATTCGCCATGCACCAAGATCATTTCGCCGGTGGCGTCTAGCCGCTTCAGATCTTTTCGCTTAGGCCGGATGGACTCCACAATGGACAGCATCGGCAGGGTGAGCACCTCATCACCAATGCTGACAGTCATGCCGTCAATGATGGCCAGGGTCAAGGGCAGCTTGATACGGAAGGTGCAACCCCGGTCCGGGCTTGATTCCACTTTCACCGAGCCCCTCAGCCGCTCGATGTTTTGGCGCACCACATCCAAGCCCACCCCGCGGCCCGAGAGCTCGGTGACCTCATCGGCCGTGGAAAAACCGGGCTGAAACAGATAGGAGTTCGCCTGGTCGCAGCTGAGCTCCGTTCCGGGGGCCAAAAGGCCGCGCCTGACCGCCTGGGACACAACCTTTTGATGGTCAATGCCTCTGCCGTCGTCACTGACTTCAATGATTATCTTGCCCTCTTGCTGATAGGCATTAAGCCAAATGGTGCCCTGTTCGGGTTTGCCCGCCGCAAGTCTTTGGGCGGGCGTTTCCAGCCCGTGGTCGGCGCAGTTGCGTATCAGATGTTTTATGGGATCGGCGACTTGTTCGATTACGTTCTTGTCCAGCTCGGTCTCTGCGCCTTTCATTTCCAGTTTAATGGCCTTGCCCAATTCCTGGGCCAAGTCCCTCACCACCCGCTTATAGCTGTTGAAGGTGTTTTTAAGCGGGATCATGCGCACCCGCATGACCTGCTCTTGCATGTCCCGGCTTATCTGGTCAAGCGATTCAACCGCGTCCAGCAGCACATCAGCGGCTTCTTGGGTGCAAAGCTGGTTTATGCGGGCCACTCCGATCACCAGCTCGCCCACCAAGTTGACCAGGCTGTCCAGCTTTTCGGTGCCCACCCGGATGGAGACCGCGGACTTGGCCGGATGGGGACTTGTTGTTTTTGATGCAGGCGGCCTTGGGTCTTGCGGGGTGATATCCGGCGGTCCCGCCGGCTCGGGGGCCTGCCGTCCGGCGCCGGAGTCGCTTGGGTCCGGAAACTGGGCAGGTGATGCCTCATGGCCTCTGTCAGCCGTAGGCTCTGCGCCAAGCTGCTCAATCAGGATTTGATTATCATCACTGACAAAGATAAAAACATCCTGCACCGCACTCAGCGGCTCGGGGGTTTCCAAAGTCAGCTCCCACCACAGATAAAGCTCATCGAACACCATCTGATCAAAGGAAGGCAAGTCCTCCGCATGGCAGGTCAGATCCGTGATGCCGCCCAATTCTTCCAGTTCCATCAGCAGCATCAAGGGGTCTGTGCCGCTGGAGAAAAGGTCCGGCCTAAACCGCATGGTAATGCGGTATTGTTTGCCAGAATCCAAGGGGGCTTCAGGTTGAGGCGGTTTTAGGGCTGGGGCCTTGGGAGGGGCAGGAGCTGGGGACGGCTCCCCAGGCTGGTTTATTGCCTGGGGCCTTCCCGGGTCCTGCATAAGCAGCCGGTCCAATGCGGCCAGCACCTCGCTAGGGGGCTCTAACGCGTGGCCGCCAAGGTGGGAGTCAATCAGCAACTTGAGCGCATCCACCCCGCCCAGCAAAACCCCCACCGCCTCCGCCCCGGGTTTGATGCGGTCCTTTCTTATTGCATCCAACAGGCTTTCCATATGGTGGGTGAGCTCCACCACATCTTCATAGCCCACTATGGCGGCATTGCCTTTGATAGTGTGGGCTTCCCGGAAAACGGCGTTGATCAGTTCCCGGTCATCGCTGTCTTCCAGATCCAACAGCCCCTTTTCCAGAGAATCCACGTTTTCCTGGGATTCTTCGTGGAATAGCTGAATCAGTTTGTCATCCATGACAAACCTATGCCAGGGTCCTGGTGAATTTGCGCACCACAGCCAGCAGGGTGTCCGGGTCATACGGCTTCAAGAGCCATCCTGCAGCCCCTGCTTTTTTGCCCAAATCCTTCATTTCGTCATCGCGTTCCGTGGTGAGAACCAACACAGGCAAGTATCTAAAAGAAGTCTTTTTTACCTCTTGGATGAAAGTAATGCCGTCCATCACAGGCATATTGACATCAACAATTATCATATCAGGCAGCCGGTCAGATTTTTGCATACCGAAAAGAAGGTCCAAACCTTCCTGCCCGTTTTCGGCGTGAAGCACCCGGTAGCCGACCTTTGAGAGAATCAGCTCCACCCCCATCCTTGAAGTGGCGGAGTCATCTATGACGACAATCGTCTTTTCCATGGCATCTCCCATGATCGAATCGAACTCGGCGGTTTGTCAAGCGAGGTAGCTCTGAAATTGCGCATTTAGCCCCGATAAATTCAGGGCTCTCATGAAAACGGGAGCTGGATTTATCAGACAGGCGGCTGCCTGACCGGACCGGCTTCGGCAAAAGGCGAGCAGGAGCTGCAGTCCGGCCGTGTCCACCTGAGACACTTCCGACAAATCTATTTCCAGGAAAGCAAGTTCATGCGGAAGTTGCCTCAGGCTTAAAAACAGCTCCTCGGCCTGGCTGATTTTTATCTCGCCAATCAAATGCAGGGTAGTTCCGCTCAATTTCCATTCAAGCAAGATGTGCTCCTAAACAACCACAATCAGGCTGATTTGATGCTGAAGATCTTATCCAGCTTAACCACCTTGAACATGGTGTATATGTCTTTGTTCATCCCTTTGATGACTATTTGGCCCCCATGTGGAGCCAGTTTTTTATAAAAGAGCAACAGCTTGCCAATGCCGGCGCTGCCGATGAAGGTGACGCCCGTAAAATCAAAAACCACTTCTTTCAGATTGGAAACATCCATCTCCAAAAAACGCCTTTTCAGGGTTTCAGCTCCGCTTTCATCAATGCTGCCAATTAGCTCAATTTGGGCTGTATCATCCTGGGGATTGAAGTTTATTTCCATATTTATTTATACCTCCGGGTATTAAACAAGCATGCGGCGCAATTACGGGGTGATGCATGCGGACGAATGAGATGACAAAATGCGTCCAGTCTCACCGCGTTATCCCCCAAAAACGGGACATGGTTTTTCTGGCGGGGCATGACGTTCTGTATTTTGGCTAAGGATAACAAACATGCAGTTGCTTGAAAAACAATATTTTGATTAAAAAACAAGACGGCAACACTTTGAGAAGCGTAATTTATACAGTAACATATGAGCATTTGAAAATTCAGGCTGATGCGTGTTCCGCCCCCGGAAGCGGCCCGCCTCAGATCTGCCGGCCTTTCAGCCTCCATGTAATGCGGATGCAGCCGGATTATTGATCAAGTTTATTTTGCTTTAATTTGAGGTTTTTTTCCTTTTGCAGCCTCCGTTCTTCTTCCAGGGCTTTTTTCTGCCTGGTCAGAACATATTGGTGCAGCACCTCACGGTCGTATTCGTTTATCTCCTGGAATAGGCACGCAGTGGGGCGGTCTTGGCCGGAGTGCAGAATCGACACCGATATATCCAAAGGATCGTCATAGCCGGGCAATATGAGCTGGCCGCTGATCAGTTTGCCTTCCGGCAAGCCTTTGACAGCCAAAGCCAATCCGCCCGCGCTGATGTCGGCCACCCTGAGATTCCGGCCTCTCACTCTGAAGTACACCGGGTGGTCCTGGGCTGGTTTGATCCTGAAAAACTCGCGCCGGTCCGGATCAAAATCCACCTCTAACGAGCTGGAGGACTTGTTCTTAGTTTTCTTTTTCCAAAACAAATTCCACCCTCCGGTTTCGGGCCCGGTTTTCATCGCTGGTGTTGGGGGCCAAAGGATCGGTGGAGCCATACCCGGTTGCGGTCAGACGGCTGGCGCTGATGCCCTGGTCCAGCAAAAAACGCAATACGGATGTGGCCCTCAAAGCGGATAAATCCCAATTGTTGTCAAATTGCCTTGTTTTAATGGGCAAGTTGTCGGTATGTCCGCTGATGTGCAGGCGGTAGGAGGGATAATCCCTGAAAATGCGGGCTATCTGTTTGAGCACCTCAAAGGATTCCGGTTTGAGATTTGCCTTGGCCGACTCAAACAGCACCTGCCCCTTGATCCGCAATATGATTTTGCCGAACTGCGAATATACCTCTACAGCATCGTCAATGTCCTTATCCTTTATCATCTGGCGCATGTCTTTCAAGAGCGGTTCGGTATCAGCGCCGCTGGGAGGGGAGAGATTTTTGCGCTTTATGCTGTGCAGGTCTATGCGTCCGCTTTGCCCGCCAGGAGCCACGCTGGCTCCCAAGGTGAACTGAATGGATTTCATCACGTTTTCAAAGCGCTCGTGGTCCACGTTGCTGATGGCCAGAAGCATCACAAAAAATGTGAGCAGCAAGGTCACCATATCGGCGTAGGTGGTTAGCCACTGGCGGGACTCCCCCTCTTCGGCCTGGGAGACTATTTCAGACAGGTGCTCGAATTCTTGGGCCATATCAGATCACTCCTCCTGTTCTTGTGATGATCTGGGCCGCAAAGGCTTGCGCTCGGGACGGTACGCATCCCGCATGCCTGGTGGAATAAAGGAGCTGAGTTTTTCATAGATAAGCATAGGATTGTTGTTTTGCAGAACACTCAAGGCGCCTTCAAAGATGATTTCCAGGTTTATCATCTCCATGTTGGTTCGGCTTTTCAGTTTTCCCGCAATAGGCAAAAACACCAAGGAGGACAAAAACGAACCATAAAATGTGGTCAAAAGGGCGATGCTCATGGCAGGCCCCACTTCGGCCGGGTCATCAAGCATTCTGAGCATCTGCACCAGACCGATCAGGGTGCCCAGCATGCCGAAGGCCGGGGCGTACAGCCCCATTTTGCGGAAAACGTCCTGGGCGATGGAATGCCGGGAGCGCATGGCGTCGATTTCTATGCGCAGGGTCTGGCGGATGACCTCTTCGGGTGCGCCGTCCGCAATGAGCTGTAATGCCTTTTTCAGTATTTTATTGTCGGTGCGCACTCTGGAAAGTGAGACCAGCCCTTGGCGCCGGGACAGATTCGCCACCGTGATGAGCACCCGCACCACTTCATTGGGGTTTATTTTCCTGGAGCTGAACACCTGCCGGGCCGCCTGCAGGGCATGCAGAACGTCGCCCAGGGGAAAAGTGATCAAAGTGGAGGCCAGGGTGCCCCCCATCACGATCATGATGCTTGGCGGGTTGATGAACATAGTCCCGTTGCCTTGCGCCATGATGGCTCCGAAGATCAGACCCAGGCCGGAGATGATGCCGATTATGGTTGCGATATCCATTTATTTTTCCTGCTTGCTCCCGGAGGACAGGGTGATTTGGATGACAAGGTTTTTCCCCCCACGTTTGATGCTGTACTCGTGAGTCTGAAAGGGAGCCTTTTTGATCGCGTCATGAATTCCTTTGGCGCTGACAAGCGGCTGGCCGTCGATGGCTGCCAGCAGGTCACCCGGCTTTATACCGGCTTGGTCCGCCGGGCTGTGCTCCCTGACATGCAAAATAAGCAAGCCTCCGTCGGTTTTTTTCAGCACCAGGCCCAACTTGCCCTTGGGGCGGGGTTTGGGCGGTTTGGTGATTACCCAGACCTGATCATCCAAGGGAGCCTGTCCGGCTGCCTGCAGGGCGCCTGCTTCATGATCGCTGAGGGGCAGCACCACTACTTTTTTCACCCCGGGCAGGCGGCGTTCCAGCCTGGGCTCCAGGCCCAAGCCCATTTCCACATGGCCCCGGCCCACAAACAAAACCCCGTGTTTGCCGGATTGCGGCCAAGGCGAAAGCGCCCCGGCGAAACGGAAAGCCATGGTTTCATCTCTGGCCACCTGTGCAGCCAGGAAGTTTTCCTGGGCCTGCTTGCCCGACACGCCATGTCCTTTGAACTGATCAGAAATGTATTTGAGATATGCAGGGTCATCAAGCTGCATATCGGGGGGGAGCTGGTCTCTTTGGGCGGCGCTGAGGCTGGCGATGCCCCTGCGGGCTATTTGATGCACTATGCCCGCGGGGGCGTTGAGCGCCACCAGTTTTAAACCGCGTTTTCTTATCTGGGCGAATATCGGTTCATATGCCGTGTAATTGTGACCCCACTTGCGGGTCCACTCCACTTCATCGGCAAATTGCTTGGTGCTGAGCTCGCCTTTGCTCAGCCGGTCGCACTCTTTTTGGGCGCCGGACTCAAGCCACTCAATCCCCACTACTAAATCAGGATGCATATCTGCAAGTTCATTGAGGATTTTAAGCTGAAGCCGGTGATCATCCGGATTTGCGTGACGTTCGCCAACCAAAACCACCCGGGCCCGGGCAACCCGGCGGTTCAGCGCCGCGGAGTCGATTTCCTGCCAGCCCTTGCCGCCATATAAATCCCCCGGCTTGGGGGCTGCGGTGTGCACCCCGCACCCGGCCAACAAACCCAGAGCCGCTATCGCAAGCAAAACCAATCGCACCACGCATCCCCGCAGCAAGACGAAAAGTAACTAACCCCAATATGTTACCATAGCATCAACTGCATTTGGAATGCATTGGCTCTTTTGAGGCCAGGCTTGTCACGCCGCCCGCTGTTTATTACTGGGCTGCCGACTTTTGAGCCTGGTCTTTTGATTTTTCGCTTTTAGGTGCCTTGCTTTCTTCCGCCTTCTGGGCGGTGGCTTTTTGGGGTTCCATATCCGTGGGCGGCTTCATAGCAGCCTCTTCAAAACGCAAGTTGACGTTATCATTTATCCAATGCGCATCCCACCATTC
This sequence comes from Desulfarculaceae bacterium, assembly GCA_963675675.1. GTDB lineage: Bacteria > Desulfobacterota > Desulfarculia > Desulfarculales > Desulfarculaceae > Dethiosulfatarculus. The sequence continues at coordinate 1,260,073 of OY776512.1, read as the reverse complement.
GGTCGGCTGCACAAAAATTCCGCCCACCAGAACCGAAAAATGCAGGTGATCGCCCAGGGCAAGTCCTGTAGCGCCGGATTGAGCCACAACCTGGTTCTGTTTCACCATTTGTCCCGGCGTGACCGATATATGGGAAAGGTGTCCATACAGGCTCATGACCCCCAAGCCATGATCCAAAATCAGACAGTTTCCGTATATACCTAAAAAAGCTGCATAAACCACCCGGCCTCGGGCGACCGCCTTGATATCGCTTTGGGCGATGTCAGCCAAATCCGACCCCAGGTGCACCGCCGTGCTGATTTTTTTCTTTCCCCGATAATAGGTGCGGCGGTCGCCGAATCCAGCCATGGGTTTGCCTCTGGGCCGGGTGAATGCATTCTGCCAGAGCTGTTTGGGGCTGACCTTGCGGGTAACCTCATAAACCTTGGCATCATTGTTTTTTCTCAACTTGGTGTTGATCCACACAAACACCGCCTCATCATCCTTGGCTTCGGGCGGGGCCTGGTCGGAGAATTTGGCTGCCAGGGCTTTTATGGTGTTGGTGCGCAGTCTTATCCTGTCCTGGCGGAAACGTTTGCGGCGCACCCGCACCGGCAAAGGCATTTCCGTACGGTTGCCGGCCGCATCCTCTGCCCAGACCTGCATGAGTTCGTTGCGTTTTTGATCCTGGGAAAGGGCGAAGTAGGTGAGTGCGGTGTGGGGATGATCTTTCCAGGGAGTGCTGCCGGAATATTGGTACTTGCCCACCTTGACGCCATGAGCGGTTACGTCCGGGCTCAGCTTGTATATGGCCAGGCCGGAACCTCCCATGCGGATATTGATGGTGCGGGTGAGCATGGATACCCGCGGGGGTACGGTGTCAACCGTCAAGGATAGCTCACGCTGGCTGGTCATGCCCTGGTAAAAGTCTCCCAGTCTCCGGCCCCAGGCCTGAATTATGCAGTTGGCCGGTCCTTGGGTGATCCCGTTGGCTTTGGGCTGCACATCCACCACCAAGTCCCGTTTGGTCTGAGGGTCCTGCTGGCTGTTGTACCTTTGTTCAAAAACCACCTTTTCACGGGTCCCCTGGACAAGCGACACCCGCACCATGCTGAGTTTTTGGGATGAGTCATGGATGGTGAACTTGAGTTTGCCCTTGCTGCCCAGGTGGGTGGGCGGACTGCTGATGATGATTTCGGGAGCACTGCCCATATACAGTGTCACCCCCAGCCAGCCCCCGCCGATCACAACTATGATAAGTATTAATATCCCTAAAAAGGTGTAACTTCTTTTTTGCGCCATTAATATCTCTCTCCCGCCTGGGATGTTTATTTTTGCACCAACCCCAAGCCTAAGTTAGCCGATGTGGACTGTCAAGCAAAGCCATTGATAGATGTATAAGTTACACGAAAGATCAGCCAAACTTTTTTGTTGGTTGCCATCCCATCATCAAGGCGGCCATCCCGGTATTTTCTGCTTTGGAAAATAAAAACACTTGAACCATTATCCCAGACAAAGATAGGCTGTCTCTGTTTTTTTGCCGGGCCGAACCCAATCATGACAACTCTACGGTAAGCGGCTGGGCGCCGCATACTAATGACAGACGGGTGGGAAGGTATGTATTTACATGAGGAACCTGAGTCTCTTTGCTGTTTTCTGTACTGTTTTGCTTCTGTTTTGCATCTGCTGCACAACCTCCCATGCCTGCGGCACAGTTCCATGCCTGGTGGATTTATATTTTAAAAACCCCAAAAACCATATGAAGGCCTTGACCAATTTGCACTGCCGCGCGGTGGTTGAGCATGCTTACCGGGGAACCGAAAAAGAGCATATGCTGCTGGCCAGGGTGATCAGGGCGGCGCTTGGCTCGGCCAAGGCCTGCATGCAGGATTTGGCGGTAAAGACTTATCTGATGTATGACAACCTTGTGTGGCTGGAAGGCAGCAGAATCCACCGGGAACTGAAAAGCGCGGTGCGGCGGAGAATAGGCCGGAACCCGGCGGACATCTCGGCCGGATTCACTTATTATGATTTCAGTCCCTCCCGGAGCTATTGCCTGACCGTGGGATCCGAACTGGGCAGCCTGGCCACCGGTTTTAGAAATGGCCTGAGCGGCTGCAAAGAGATCGGCGGCTACAGGCGTTCGGCGGTGAGGGAACTGATGGCCGGCGGGGCCAAGGAAATCAGCGGCGGGCAATTGAATAAATTGATTTTTGACAAGCGTCTGCAAAAAGCTTGCAAGATCGATTCCGCGGGCGGAGGCGGCAAGATTGTTGCCTTGGACGCGGAGGGGGTTTATTTGCGCAAAGGGCCCTCCGGCAAGTCAGGCTCTGTGGGACAATTTTACCGGGGGGATCATTTGTATCAGAGCGCCAAAAAGGGCGGCTGGTGCCGGGTGATGACCGCCGGTTGCCGAACCGGCTGGATGGCCTGCCGGTTTTTAAAATAGTCATTTTCCGGTATGCAGGGCCATAACTGGCGGCAAGCGGGACAAGGCAATATAATCGCCCTGTCCTATTTTGGGATTGAGGTTTTTGTTCCAAGAAAAAATATAGATTGCTGGCGGTATGTCCGGCCAGGAGATTAGCACAACATGATAAAGTCTTATGAGGGCTCAGAGCCCCGGATAGATCCCAGCGCTTTTATAGCTCCAGGCGTGGTGGTGATCGGAGATGTGACTTTAGGCCCCCAGGTAAACATCTGGTACGGCTGCGTGGTGCGGGCGGATGTGGGGCCCATCAGCATCGGGGACCGCTCCAATGTTCAGGACGGCACGGTTATTCATATCGCACGCTATGGTGAGGGCACCCATCTGGGCCGGGATGTCACGGTGGGCCACCGGGCGCTGCTGCATGACTGCCGCATCGGTGACCGGGCCATGATAGGCATGGGAGCAATCGTGCTGGACGGCGCAGTGGTGGGGGAGGGCGCCTGGGTGGGCGCCGGGGCCGTGGTGAGCCCGGGCAGCGTTATCCCCCCCGGCATGCTGGCTCTGGGGATTCCGGCCAAGCCGGTGCGTCCGGTTGGAGAGAAAGAAGCCGCCATGCGCCTTGAGGCCACCAAGCGCTATCTGCGCACCATGGAAAAGCACCGCAAGCTGCACCAGACAGGCTGATCCTGCGCAAACCTAAGCCGCCAAGCTGGGGCAGAGATATGCTCTCTGACCCCGGCCAGTCAGGCGGATAGCTTTTTTGCATTGCCCAGCCAGGCGGGTTTTGCTTTGGATATGCTGTTTCGCTCTTATTTCAAACGGTAGGTGATCAGGCCGTGGGTGAGGTCATAAGGCGAGACGCTGACCCTCACCCGGTCTCCCACCAGAACCTTAATTTTAAAACGTTTCATGCGCCCTGACAACACGGCGCGAAGGGTGTGGCCCTGTTCGGTCACCACTTCCATTTGGCCACCGCCCAAGGTGCGGGTGACCTCTCCTTCCAGATGTATCAGATCGTCTCTGCTCAAACCTTATCCTTCCGTTACAGGATTTTAATAAATTACTGTGGTCAGGGGAAATATGCCATGGCCGGCATTTGCAGTCAAGCCGGGTAACTGGTATTGTCCGATTTAACCCGGTTAATTCAATAAAATACTTGCCGGAAACGTAAATTAACGGTACATCTACTGCCGCGCGACCCGTGGGGGTCAATATATTGTGGAGGAATTAGGCATGAGCCAGGTATGTGAGATATGCGGAAAACGGCCTCAGGTAGGCTTCAACGTCAGCCACGCCCATAACAAAAATAAGCGCCGCTTCAATCCCAACCTGCAGCGCGTCCGCACCGTGGAAAACGGTCAGGTGCGCCGGGTTCGGGTCTGCACCCGCTGCATCCGTTCGGGTAAGATTGTCAAGCCCGGAAAGGCCAATAGCGGAGTCCAGGCGTAGGGCTGCTTTTTAAACCGGCGGATCTCTGAGAGTCTGCCGGTTTAAAGTTTTTGTTTTAACTCAAGATTTTTCTTTGGGGGCTGTTTATTGCCGGTATTGATACCAGTTATTGGGCGTGCAGCCTGTTTTTCCGGCTCCCAAAGGACAATCTCTTTTGTGCGAGGGCTTAATGTTCATACCCCGGGCCGCAACGGTCCTGTTTGAGCAGGTTGTGGGTAGAGCGGAATAGTCGCCACTCTGCCTCGGCCTTGATCTTGGTCCCCTCCAAAGACACATGGCTAAGCTTTAGCAAACCGGCTTTCTGTTATGCAGAACGTCAGAAAAGCACGTCCATGCACATTTTGCCCCATCCAGGATAAAAACTTGGTTTTATCCGGGATGACGGCGTAGGTGCGCAATTTCCCGCCCCATGATGTTTCCCAAATAACATACACTCATCTCTAAAGGGACCGCGGACTGCTCCGGCAGACTCCAAGGCGTTTTAGAGCCCTTCCGCCCCTATGAAACCCAGGGCGCCAACCCGGCTGAACATCTGGGGTCCAAGCGGGGTTGCCAAATTATACCCGCTGACTTGTCATAAAGGCTGGATTCTGCCTCAGCGCAATAATATAATGCGCCCAAATTCAGGGCAGGGGGCATGAAACCAAAAAGCTTATGGGCCGCCGGAACCGCCAACTCTGGCACTTGAGGACTGACTGCATGCTGTCGATCAAGGGCATATCTAAATACTTCGGCGCGCTGAAAGCCTTGGAAAATGTGAGTTTCGAGGTGGAGGCCGGCCGGGTTCACGGCATAATCGGCCCCAACGGTGCGGGCAAAACCACCCTTTTCAACTGTATTTCCGGACATCTTTCCGTGGATCAGGGCGATATCTGGCTGAGCGGGCAAAAGCTTACGGGCCGCAAACCCCACCACATATCCCGTATGGGCATCCGCCGCACCTTTCAGGCCGGAAAACTGGTTTCCAGCCTCACTGTTTTGGAAAACGTAATGGCCGGGCGCTTTCAGTTCGGCATGCATGAGTTCAAAGACACCTTTTTGCGGGCGCCGTTCAATAGATCCAAAACCGAAAAGGCCGTGCAGGATGCGGCCATGGAGGCCCTGGCCCTGGTTGGGATGCAGGACGACGCCCATCGTTGGGCCATGGACCTGGTCTGGGCCCAGCGGCAGTTTGTGCAGATTGCCCGGGCCCTGGTCTCCGGTCCCAAGCTGGTGCTGCTCGATGAGCCCAACAGCGGCATGGGCGCGCAGGAAACCGTGCTGGTCGAAAAGGTCATACAGCGCATCAAGGACACCGGGGTCACGGTGGTGGTGATCAGCCATGACGTCAGGATGCTCATGAATTTGAGTGACTGGGTGACCGTGCTGAACTTCGGCAAGACCATTGCCGAAGGCACCCCCCATGAGGTGCAGAACAACCCCAAAGTGCTGGAGGCCTACCTTGGCGCGGAATGAGGCATTGCTGCAAATATCCAACCTCAGCGTGGCCCACGGCCAGGTGCAGGCGCTCAGGGATGTGAGCATTGAGGTTGCCAGGGGCGAGATTGTGGCTTTGATCGGGGCCAACGGCGCGGGCAAGACCACCCTTTTGGAAACCAGCCTGGGCATAAACACCCCCCAGTCGGGCGGCATCAGCTTTAAAGGCAAATCAATCGCCGGGCTGACCCCGGATCAGAACGTGCGCAACGGCCTGTGCCTGGTTCCGGAGGGCAGGGGGGTCTTCGCCTCCATGAGCGTACTGGATAATCTGCTATTGGGCGCTCATCACAACATGGCCAGGGTGCCTGAAAACCTTGAGCGGGTTTACCGCTGGCTGCCCCGGCTTGAGGAGCGCAAAAACCAGATCGCCCGCACCTTGAGCGGCGGCGAGCGCCAGATGCTGGCCATAGCCCGGGCCTTGATGAGCGCGCCGGACCTGATCATGGTGGACGAGCCTTCCTTGGGACTGGCCCCCATCATCGTCAACGGCATCTTTGATATCCTGAGCCACCTCAATGAAGAGGGCTACACCATTTTATTGAGCGAACAGAACGCTTATAAGAGCCTGAAACTGGCCCACCGGGCCTATGTGCTTGAGACCGGCAAGGTGATTTTGAGCGGCGGTGCGGATGATCTGCTTAATGATCCCGCAGTGCAGCAGGCATACATTGGGGTTTGATCACATGGAAGTTTTTATAGCCCAGATTATAAACGGATTATCCTTGGGCAGCATATATGTGCTATTGGTCACCGGCTTCAACCTGCTTTTGGTGGTGGCCATGATCATTCACTTCGCCTATCCCCAAGTGGTCATATTCTCCATGTACACCGCCTGGATGGTTCTTGAGATGACCGGGAACAACATATTCCTGGCCCTGTTGGCAGCGGTGGCATCGTCCGTAATGCTGAACGTGGCGTCCGCCCCGCTGTTTCAAAAGATCATGAAGAACCGCGAAGAGGTGGATATAAACACCACCATGGTCATGTCTCTGGGCATAGGCATGATTATCACCGATGTGCTTTCCCATGGCTTTAACAAAGGCCTGCCCATAGCCTTTCCGGCCTCGGTGTCGGGCGGCGAGCCGCTTTTGCGGGTCGGTTTGATAAATCTGATGACCGGCCAGGTTGCGGCCCTGGCGGTCGGCGTGGTGGCGGTGTCGGGCATCTTTTTCATTCTATATAAGACCCGCCGGGGCCGGGCTTTCAGGGCCATTGCCGAAGACCCCGGAGACGCCCGCCTGGTGGGCATACCCATATTCCGGACCGGCTTGGAAAGCTACACCCTGACCGGCATATTGGGCGGGGTGACCGCGGTTTTACTGGCCATGCTGCTGGGCTATTCTTCGCCCGGCCTGGGTGAGCAGGTGGCGCACAAGGTGTTGGCGGTATCCATAATCGCCGGACTGGGCAACCTAACCGGCGGCCTGGTGGTGGGGCTGGGGCTGGGCATCATGGAGTCTTTGGTCCAGGGCTATCTGCCCGGCTCCTGGTCGAACGCAATTGCCTTTGTGGTGATGCTTATGGTTATTCTGGTAAGGCCCAGCGGCCTTTTCGGCATCAAGCTGTGAGGATGTGGCAATATGTCTCTGCCCTTTTTTTACTTCCTTAGCATCTCGGCTATCTATATCCTCATGAGCTGGTGCCATTATCTGCCCTACCGGGTGGCCCACCTGCATTTTCTCACCATCGCCAACATGCTGATTTCCGGCTATCTGGCCGGTTTTCTGGTGCAGCAATGGGGCCTGCCGTTTCCCCTGGCTTTACTGGCCGGGTTCGCCGCCGGGGCCCTGGTGGGGTTTGTGATCAGTCTTTTCATCGGAGACGCGCCCACCTTTACGGTGGTGATCGTGGGGTTCACCTTTATTTATATAAGCCGGACCGTGGTGGAAAACACCAAGGCCGTCGGCGGAACCATGGGAATGTTCGGTTTGCCCCTGGTGGCCTCCAGCCCTGATATGCACCGCTGGGTCCTTTTGCTGCTGCTCTGGTTCCTGGTGGTGCTGGTGGGGTTCATCATCTACCGCTTTGAGCATTCTCCCCTGGAGCGGGCGGCTGCGGCAATTTTTGTGGATAAGGAACTGGCCACTTCCATGGGAGTGGACATAAAGATGATGGGCATCTTGGTGCAGACCTTTTCGTCCATGGTGGCCGGAGGCTGCGGGGTGATCTACGGTTTCATCTACCGCAGCTTCCATCTGGACTACTTCACCTTCCATCTTGTGGGCATATTCATGACGGTCATATTCGTGGGAGGCTATTCCACCATGTGGGGTTCGCTGGTGGCGGCTCCGCTACTTTATGGCCTGTCGCTGGTTTTGCCCCCGGAGGTGGCCTCTTGGCGTATTGTGATCTATGGCGCTATTCTGATTGTGATGCTGGTGCTGAAACCGGAAGGATTCATCACCCGGCGCATGGCGGTCGGGATTGAGAACAAGTTTTTCAAAAGGCGGGTATAAAACAGGGCATAATGAAGCATATGGGCAATATGCTTTTTTGCATGGAAAACACCTTGAAAGGGGAAGACAGATGAAAAAGCGGATAATTACCTTGCTGACAGTGGCTGTCATGCTGCTCATGCTGGCGGTGACGCCGGTTTCCGCCTCGGGCGGCAAAGTGGTGGTGAAAGAGTGGAAGATACCCTTTCTCAATTGCTTGACCGGTGCAATCGCCTCCATCGGCGGATATTTACAGTGGGGCGCGGAAAGGGCCGCCTGGGAGATCAATCAGGCAGGGGGCATTGCGGGCAAGCCGGTGAAGGTGATAGGCATAGACACCGCCCTGGAGCCCCAAAAGGGCGTGGTGGAAATGAGCAAGATCGTGGACTGGGCCCTGGTCTCCCTGGGACCGGTGCCTGAGCCGGTGATCATGGCCGCGGCTCCCATCGCACAGGAAAACGGCATGATGACCATGACCGCCACCACCTCCTTGGAATACGCCGAAAAGTTCTTCCCCTGGACCATTTGCTGGTTCCCGCCCACCGATAAAAAGCTTTTCCCCATCACCCGCGAGTGGGTCAAGATGAATCCGGGCGTCAAAAAAGTGGTGCAGTTCGTGGGCGTGTACGGCCCCTGGCCGGGCATGGCCAAGGCCCATGTCAAGGGTTTCGAGCTGGCCGGGGCCAAGCATGTGGGTGATGTGGAGATTCCAGCCGATACGGTGACCTTTGGCCCCCTGGTGGTCAAGGCTCTCAACATGAAGCCCGACGGCGTGGTTATCGCCTGCTGGCCGGATAAAGCCGCCAAGATCGTGCAGGAGCTGAAAAACCGAGGCTTTAAGGGCATGAGCAAGATTCTGCTCTTTTCCAGCGCCGACGACGCAGCGCTCTACACCACCGGCGGCAAGGACCTTAACGGGGTGAATATTTACAACTACATCAACCAGGACCAGGACACCCCGCGCTGGAACGCCTTTAAACAGGCCTACCAGAAAGACCACAAGGGCTTGCAGCCTCCCAGTCTGTCCACCAACTACTATGATGCGGTTTACATGGTTAAAAGGGCCATCGAGGAAACCGGAGTTACCGGCGATCCCAAAAAGCTCAAGGAAGAGCGCAAGAAAATCGCCGAGGCCATGTTCAACATGAAGAAGTTCGAAGGCCTTTTGTTCAACTGGGATATGGCTGGCGGCTTCCCGGCCAACAAGCCCTCTTTCCTGTTTGAGATCAAGGACGGCAAAAAGAAGCTTCTGAAGGTGATCCGCTAAGAGGCAACCAGCAGGGCGGCTCGTCAGCGGCGGGCCGCTCTGTTTATTACAAAAAGGGATGAATCCATGTCCCAGCCAGGCAGGCATAACGCCATCACCGATGTGGACGGCATCGAACTAGGCCACTACACAGACCCCGAGGCCATGTGCGGGGTGTCCGTAATCCTGGCCCCTGAGGGCGCGGTGGCCGGGGTGGATGTGCGGGGCTCGGCTCCGGGCACCCGGGAGACCGACTGCATAGCGCCCGTGAATCTGGTGCCGGAAGCCCAGGCCGTGGTGCTTTCGGGCGGATCGGTATATGGCCTGGACGCATCCAATGGCGTGGTGCGCTGGCTGGGTGAAAAGGGCCGGGGCTTTCCCCTGGGCGACGGGCAGGTGGCTCCCATTGTGCCCGCCGCAGTGCTCTATGACCTGGGCCGGGGCCAGGATTTTGTGCCTCCGATCTGCGCCCAATGGGGACGCAGGGCCTGCGGAGCCGCCGAGAGCGGACCGGTGCAGATGGGCAGCGTGGGAGCCGGAACCGGCGCGTTAAGCGGCGGAATCAAGGGCGGCTTCGGCAGCGCCAGCCTGGTGTTGGACTCGGGCCTCACAGTGGCCGCGGCGGTGGCGGTGAATTCTTTGGGCTCGGTGATCAACCCCGCCACCGGGCGGCCCTGGGAAATCGGCTTGGAGCTGAAAGGTGAATTCGGACCCCAAGGCGCGCGCCAAGTGCAGCTTCCCCCCGCGCCGACCGGAGAAGCGGCCAAGAACACCACCATCGCCGTGGTTGCCACCGATGCGGCATTAAACAAGGTGCAGGCCCAGAAAATAGCCCAAATGGCCCATGACGGCATGGCCCGCGCCATCCGTCCGGCCCACACCATGTTTGACGGTGATACGATTTTTTGCCTGGCCACCAAAAAGCGCGAGCTGCCCCGTGAAGAGGGCTTTTTTGCGGTGCAGCAGGCCCAGAGCGTAAACGAGCTGGGCCATGCCGCGGCGGACTGCCTGAGCCGGGCCATCATCCATGCAATATTGTCCGCCCAAAGCCTGGGCGGCCTGACCGCATACCAAGACCTGCCGGACCGGCAGATTCAGTGAGCGTTGGATTTAAATGAGCATACCCAGTGATGTTGTTGCGAAAGTTCTGGCTGAAGTAGATCCGGACGAATTGATTGAACTCACCTCGCAGTTGGTCCGCATAAATTCGGTATGGGACCTGGAAGCCGGAACCAGCGAGGCCGATGCGGCCATGCATGTGGCCGGCTGGTGCCGCGATCAGGGGTTTTTTGTCGAGATAGATCAGGTGGCTCCGGGCAGGCCCAATGTTATCGTCACCCATCAAGCAGGGCCCGGGGAGCGCTGCCTGATGTTTGAGGGTCACACCGACGTGGTGACTCCGGGCGATCCGGCCGACTGGTCATATGATCCCTTTGGCGCCCAGATCGTGGGCCGCCGCATGTACGGCCGGGGCTCCAATGACACCAAGGGCAATTTGTGCGCCATGCTCATCGCCATGGCCGCCATAAAAAGATCGGGGGTTTCCTTATCAGGCAGCATATTGGGCGGCGTGCTCTGCGATGAGGAAGAGCACATGTCCGGGGTGCAGGATTTCATCAAAAGGGGCAGGGCGGACAAGGTAAGCGCAGCGGTTATATGTGAGCCGGAGGACGGTATCATCTGCATATCCCAAAAGGGCGCTGTGCGGGTGCGGTTCAGCCTGAACGGGCGTATGGCCCATGGCGCCATGCCGCTGTCCGGGTTGAATCCGGCTCCGGCCATCGCCCTTATCATAGAGGGGCTGCAGGCCATGGAGCTGGCGGCCATTGACACTCATGGTCAGCATGAGCATTTGGGCTGGCCCAGCTTTACGCCCACGGTGATAAAGGCCCCTGGCGTGGGTGCTCCGCAATTGAACGTGATACCGGCCCAGGCCGAGGTGCTGGTGGATATCCGCACCATACCCTCCCAGTCCCATGAGCAGATCAAACATGATATGCTGGCTCTGGCCCAATCCAGCGCCCAAAAGACCGAGCGGCTCTATGAAGAGCTGGACCGGCGGACAGGTTTTGACCGGGAGCGGAATATAAGCATCAAGACCGAGTTTTTGACTGACCGGCCCTGCACCCAGACCAGACCGGATGATCCCGTGGTTTTGGCCGCGGACTGGGCCACCCGCCGGGTCGCCCGCAAGGAGCCGGTGTATCATGGGGTGCCCGGAGCCACCGACGGCACCTTTTTGTGGGCTCTAAAAGATATACCCATTGTCACCATGGGGGCGGGAGACCGTATGGTGCCCCATCAAAAAGACGAATGGGTTGATCTGGACCAGTTGATTGAAACCGCAAAGATATATGCCCTGATCGCCCTGGACTATCTTTGGCCTGGCGGTTGATCCGCGTCTTGGGATGGTTTTGATTGGATGCAATAAAAGAGATGCTGCCGGGATGATCAATCCGGGTCAGGGATGTCCGGCCTGTTAAAATCCTTGCAAGAAGCGGGAAGTCCGGCGTCCGGCTATGAAGCTTTGGGTATATGTGTTAAATAATAATATGAAAGTCCGTTTTGTTGCGCGCTGAGGGTTGTTTATTAATGCGGTGAGAGGGGCCATGCCGAGTCTGCATGCAAACGAAATAAAGATATTGCAGTCTGTAGCCGCCAGAGGGCTGCATGGCGAACGGCTCGACGCCGGGCAGATCAGCAGGCAGATTGATACGCCCGAGGCTGTGGTGGCCCGTCTATTGACCGGTATGGGATCAGCCGGCCTGGTGCACTTGGAACGGTCCGGCCCGGGCCAGCCGTTTTCGGTCCGCATCACCAGACAGGGCCTAAAAGCGCTTTCATCCGGACAGGACAAACCAAAGGCCGACTCCATGGAAAAGCCGGCTGCTCAAAAAAACCGGGCAACCCCGAAAAACGCCGGACCAAAAACCAAGCCCAAGGGCAAACCGGCGGAAGCCCAGAGTAAGCCAGCCGCCGGTGCAAAACAAGCAGCAATAAGCCCCTTAAGCGGCTCTGAATCAGAACCAGAGGGATCAAAATCCCGCGGCGGCAAAACCATGCCAGGAAAAACATCACAGTCAGATCAAACAGAACCCCGCCCGTTCAGCAGCTCCCTGTACGATGCCCTTTCAGCCCACATGGGCGGTATGGACCGGGAGAGCATTGCTGGGATGGTGGACAAATTCAGCCCGCAGCTTATACAGGTTTTGACGCAAACCCTTGGCGGGGATTCAGCGGCCAAACCGGTTTCCGCCAGAGGCGGGCATCAGAAATCCGATCCCCCGGAGCTTTCCCAGGTGGAGCAGGCCCTGGAGAAGAAACTGGCCGAAGAAGCTCACCAGGATTACCGCCAGCTGTCCTGGCACCAGCGCACCAAATTATTCAGCTTTGAATGGGACCAGATGCGCAGGAGGCGCATAGGTGTATTGACCACCTATTTCACCAGCTTCGGCCCCCGCTGGGAGCGGGCGGACTGGAAAGATTTCAATCTGGCCCGGCGGCAGGCCGATTCCCGGGGAGCCCAATATGTGGATTGGATATCAGCCCAGTTTGACCGCATCGGCCTGCCGGAAAACGGTTATGTTGCGCCTGCTTCGTTTCACGGCCGCAAGGCGGTGGAAGCCTATCTTCAGTTCAAACGGGGCGAATCCTTTGAGTCCGATTCCGCCAAGGCGAAGACCGCCGCCAAATCCAAGCTCCGGAACAGTTTACAGCCCAAGATTCAAGCCCCCTCGGATATGGCAGCCTTTGACCTGCATAATCCCGAGCATAGAGCCTGGGCCGAGGAAAAGATGTCCGAGGTGGAGCAATTGTCCCAAACAGTCTTCGGAAACGATGAGCAAGGTTTGCTGCGCTTGGTGTGCCAGGCCATCAAGACCGGAAACCTTCCCCAACAGGCTCTGGACCTGCGGATTCCCATAAAGGCCAAAATTCTTAAGATGATCCAGGATGAATCCAAGGCCAAGGGCGGTCCTATCGCTCTTGGCGGCAAACCCCGTCTGATCATATAAAATGCGGAGCCGGGCTGCCGCCTGATAAAGGCGCTAAGTCGCTGTTTCAGAGCTGCTTGCCGGGCCTTTTCGGGGCGGACCGGCGTAGGCTGGCCAGTGCGTAATAAAAGCCGGGTCCAACTAATAAATACCTGTCTGCTTCTGGTTGACAGTGGTTGCGGTTTCGGGTAAACCAATGGAGCGCAAGCGCAGGCAGGAGGGGGCTGCCTGGAAAGTGCGGGCCAATAAGGAGAGATGACCGAGCTGGCCGAAGGTGCACGATTGGAAATCGTGTGTGCCTTAACAGGGCACCGAGGGTTCGAATCCCTCTCTCTCCGCCAAATCAGCTTATTACAAGAGGTTGAAGCCTGGGGGCTTCAGCCTCTTTTCTTGCCATCGCGCCCAAACTGCACCCGTGGTTTTTGGGAGGATATCCGGCGCGCCTATCCGTGCAGAGCATGCTCCGGTCAAGCTTACAGGATTCGATTGCAGCCACCGCGGACGCCTCACCGGTCCGGTGCCGGACCGCAAGCCGGTGCAACGATCAGAAAAGCCCTCGGGGCCGCCGCCCCGGGAGCTTATATCCATGTCCGGTCACGCTGTTTGCCGCCTGGCGGGCCAAGCTGGATGCGGTTTCGCGGCCTTTGCGGCCCGCGCCGAAAAGACCGCGAAGCGTGATCCCCGCACGACGCGGGGCTCGGAAGTCTCAACCGGTGGCCAGGTTCATTTTGCCGGGGTTGAGGATGTTGTTGGGGTCCAGGGAGCGCTTCAACAGCGCCATGGTGGCCATGGCGGTTTCATCATGCTCCAGGGTCATGAACGGGGCCTTGACCAGACCGATGCCGTGTTCACCGGTTAGGGTGCCGCCGAGGTCTATGGCGGCCTCGAATATCTCCCTGGTGGCCGCTTCCATGCGCTTCACCTCGTCCGGATCATGTGCATCATAGATCAGCGCCGGGTGCAGGTTGCCGTCTCCCACGTGGCCCAGGGTGGGTATTGATATGTTGTGGCGCAGGCCTATCTCATGCACCCTTTGGATAAGCTCCCTGATCTTACTGGTCGGCACGGTCACGTCCTCAGAGACATAGGCGCTTTTCACCGAGGTCCAAAGCCCCCCGGCCGTGCGCCGGGCTGCCCAAAGCTTTTCGGCCTCCTCGCGGTTTTTGGCCAAAGTGACCTGCTTGGCCCCCTGCTGTTTCATTATCTCTATGATGACCCCGATCTGCTGGTCCGCCTCCGCCTGGGTGAACCCGTCGGTCTCGGCCAGGAGCAGGGCTTCCACCTTGGGCAGAGAGATGTCGGAGTATTTATTAATCACCTTGATGCACAATTCATCCATGATTTCCAAAACGCAGGGCACCGCCTTGGCCCCCATGATGGCCGCAATGGCGTCGCCGGTCTGAGGCAGGGTCTCGAACACGGCCATGGCCGTGGCCTTGCAGTCCGGCTCGGGCAGGATTTTGAAGGTGATTTCGGTGATCACGCCCAAGGTGCCTTCGCTGCCGATGAACATGCCGCTCAGGTCATAGCCCGAGGAGCATTTCAGGCAGTTGGCGCCGGTGTGCAGAATGGAGCCGTCCGCCAGGACCACCTCCAGGCTGAGGACATAATGCTTGGTTACGCCGTATTTGGCCCCTTTCAGGCCGCCCGCGTTGGTGGCGACATTGCCGCCCAGGGTGGAGACGCTGCCCGAGGCCGGGTCCGGGGGATAGAAAAAGCCGTAGGGAGCCAGGGCTTTTTGCAAATCGCGGTAAACCACTCCAGCCTGCACCCGCACTTGGCGGTCGGTGATCCGGATTTCCAGGATCTTGTTCATGCGGGCCATGTCCAGGATCAGGCCGCCCCTGCTGGCCAGGGCCGCGCCGGCCAAGCCGGTTCCCGCCCCCCGGGGGGTGATGGGAACCCCCTCGGAATTAGCCAGGGCCAGAATCCGGCTGACCTGCCCGGTGCTGGACGGCCAGATGGCCCCTTCAGGACGGCGGCTGATGTCCGACCCGTCATAGGAATAGCTGACCAAGTCTATGAGGTCGTTGGTCAGGTTGTCCTCTCCGACTATATCTTTAAAGCGTTGCCAGGTCCCTTGCTCCATTTTTTCCTCCACAAGGTCTCAGTATGGTCCAATCCACCCCTGCTCATAAAAAGCGTATGCGTGACATATATTTTCCTGGGGGTGTTATTTTCTGGGGGGAGCGCTGCTGCTGCGTACAATCAGCCCGCAGGCCTCCTGGTAAAATTTACGGTCAACGATTTCAGTTTTGGAATTCATTCTGTGAATCAGGCGCAAAATGGCCGATTCAGCCAGGACTTCGATGTTGAATTTGATTGTGGTCAGGCCCACCGGGCGGATGGAGGCGGCAAAGATGTCGTCAAACCCAACAATGGAGATGTCGTCCGGGACTTTCAGGGAATGGTCATAAGTCGCATCAAGCAACCCCAGGGCCACCATGTCGCTGTGGCATATAAAGCCGGTGGGGCGGCTTTCGGCTTCCAACAGCCTATGCGCCTCTTTATAGGCGATCTCGTGGGAAAAACCGCCGCCGACCACCCAGTCCTCATTGACGGGAAGCCCCGCGGTGCGCATGGCATCCCTGAAGCCCTGCTCTCTTTGGATGGAAAGGTTGGCGTCTCTGCGGCCTCTTATATAGCCCAGTTCACGGTGCCCCAGGCCGATCAGGTGCTCGGTTGCCATCCGGGTGCCGTTGCAATCATCCGTGCCGAAAAAATCGGTGTTCAGATCATTGGGATAGGATAAGAGTCTCACCACCGGTATCTTGGCCATCAGCAAAGGCTCAATGGAGGAATTGTCACTGGTGGATGAGTTCACAAGCACCCCATCCACCCTTTGCTCCACCAACAGGTTTATAATACGGTGTTCCGGTATGGTTTCGCGGCCGGTGTTTCCCACCATCACCGAGTATCCGTAGCGCTCGGAAACACTGGTGATAGTGGAAAAGATATCCCCAAAAATCGGGTTGGTGATGTCGGGGATGACCAGGCCCAGCACCTTGCTTTTTTGGGTCACCAGGCTGCGGGCTGCGGCATTGGGCCGGTAGTTCAGCTCCTCGCAGGCGGTCAACACCTTGATACGGGTCTGAGGGCGTACATTCACCCTCCGATTTAACACGTTGGAAACCGTTTGGATCGAAACGTCGGCCAGTGCGGCCACATCTTTTAGGGTCACAGGCATGGAACTCTTTGGTCATCCTGCTGGGCCGGGCCGCGCAAATGACGGCCCGGCCGGTTTATCCCGACCACATCATACACACCGCAGCGTCACGGGTGTTTAACTTAGCATAAAACACCTGTAAAGCTATAGGGTAATTCTTTTTTGATCCTTTGTCTAACCATCAAACGATGACTTCCAATTTCAGCAGATCTCCGGGCACATATGGATGCCGGTCCGTATCCAGTCTCAGGGAATAAAACCGCTCATCCTGGGCACGATCAGCACCAACTCCGGCACGTACGTGATGATCATGAGAACCGCAATCTCCATGGCCACAAAGGGAAGGACCTTTATGGCGATTTGCTCGTACGGGGTTTCCGCTATGGGAGCTGCGGTGAACAGGCACACCCCAAGCGGCGGGGTGGTCAAACCTATATTCACGTTTACGATCATGATCAGTGCAAAGTGCAGGGGATGGATTCCGTATTTCATGGCCAGGGGCAAAAGGATGGGGGCCAGCAGGATAACGTTGGCTCCCGTCTCCATGATCATGCCCATGAACAGCAGAAATATATTGACCAGCAGCAAAAAGACGATCTTGTCCTGGGTGACCGACATCATGAGCTGGGCCACCTGGGCCGGAATGCGCTCAATGGTCATAACCAGGCCCAAAAGCTTGGCCGTGGCGATGATCAGCAGGATTACCGAAGAAACCACGGCTGCCTGCAAAAGGCTTTCCACGATATCCCGCCATGTCAAAGCCCGGTAGACGAATACGCCCACCACGAACGCAAAACCACAGGCCAGGGCCGCCGCCTCGGTGGCGGTGAACTTGCCGGAGAGAATGCCGCCGATGATGATCAGCGGCATGATCAGGCCTATGATGGCGCTTTTGGTGATTTTTATTTTTTCCTTGAAGCCGATGGCCTCGGTGCGGCGGGGATGCTTATCCCGGATGGCGTAGATAAAGGCCAGGATCATCAAACCCAAACCGACCAGAATGCCGGGCACCAGGCCGGCCATGAATAGTGCGCCGATGGAGGCGTTGGTCACGGTGGCGTAGACCACCATGATGATGCTGGGCGGAATAATGGGGCCGATGATGGAGGAGGCTGTGGTGACCGCCGCGCTGAAAGCAGGGGAATAACCTTCCTTTTTCATGGCCGGGATCAAAATGGAACCTATGGCCGCGGTATCGGCCACCGCCGCTCCGGTGAGCCCCGCGAACAGGATGCTGACCAGGATGTTGACCTGGGCCAGGGCGCCGGGCAGTCTGCCCACCAGCATCTGAACGAAATTGACCAAGTCCCTGGTGATCCCGGTGCGGTTCATCAGCTGTCCGGCCAGGATGAAGAAGGGAATGGCCAAAAGCACGAAGCTGTCCACCCCGTTGTATAACTGCTGGCCGATCATGGTCATGGGAATCGAGCTGAAGAAAACAAAATATATAACCGATATTATTCCAAAAATGAATGCAATCGGGATTCCCTTTAATAAGAAAAGAACGAAACCGCTGCTTAATATTGAAAGAATCATCGTTTATAACCTCTGTAACGTTATTGGCTCAGCAAAAACTCATGCGGTTCATCACTGGGCAGCATGGCCACCGAGAAATAAATCAAATGAATAATCATGAATGCTATTCCTAAAGGAAGCTGTAATTTCACCCACATAAAGGATATGAGAATGATATCCCCCATCTGGTCATAGGTTTCTATCGCCGCTTGCAGACTGTAATAGAACGCATAGGCCATGAAGGCGAATACCAGCAGGTTTGAAACCAGCAGGATGACCTTAACAAGCAGTTTTTGTTTAATCATTTTAACCAGTGCGGTTACCCCGATATGTTGTCCGCGGCGCAAGGCGACACTTCCGGAGATGAAAGTCATGCCGATCAGCAGCCAGCGGGCCAGTTCTTCACTCCAGGAAGGGGCGTTGCCGGCCATCCGCAAAAATACGCTGGAGAGAACGACTACGGTGGAGATAAGCGCATAAATAATGCTGATCCATCTGGCGATAAAATCCGTGCCGTCACTGAGTTTTTTCAGGCTGGAAACTAAAGTGTCCATGATTGACCACCTATTGATCTGGGCATCGGTCAAAAAGTAAGGTGATAAAAACACCAGGAAGGGAGGGGCAACACACCCAGGTAAGGGCCGTTGCTCCTCCCCTTTCTGTTATTCAGAAAATTGCTTACTTGTAACCCAAAGCCAGCTCGGCCTCTTTTACGGCCTTCAGGAAATCGTCGACCAGCTTATCGCCGACCTCGCCCTTGAGCCACTTGACCACTGCGGGTTGGGCCTTTTCCTGGAACATCTTGATCTGGGCGGCGGTGGGCTGGTAAACCTCCATGGCCTTGGAGACCAGGCTGAGGCCCACAACGCG
Source organism: Desulfarculaceae bacterium (assembly GCA_963675675.1). GTDB lineage: Bacteria > Desulfobacterota > Desulfarculia > Desulfarculales > Desulfarculaceae > Dethiosulfatarculus. Next base: position 1,241,511 of record OY776512.1, on the reverse strand, counting down.
GCTCATGAACTCTTCGGAGGCGCGGTCGGCGCGGGCGCCGTGCAGGCCGGCCATCTTGATGATCTGCTGGATGTCCTCGGGGAACTGTTTGAATTTCTTGGAGTTCATCATAAGCATGTTCTCACTCCAAGTATGGGCGTCCAGGGTCAGGTACTTTTGCACTTCGTGCAGCTTGCCAACGTAGTAGATGGTGGCGATGGGGTTTTCCTGGCCGTCGATGACGCCGGTCTGCAGGGAGGTGTAGACCTCGGGCCAGGCGATCGGAATAGCCTTGGCGCCCAAGGCTTCCACGGTCTTCACGAACACGGGGGACTGCATCACGCGGAACTTGATGCCCTCCATGTCCTTGGGCTCATGGATGGGGCGGATGTTGTTGGTGAAGTTGCGCACGCCGTTCTGGCCCATGCCCAGGCAGAGAAGATTGGTCTTTTTCTCCATATCGGCCATCAGGTCTTTCCAGAACTTGCTGTTGTCGAACAGCCACCAGGCCACTTCGTCGGAGATGAATACGTAAGGAATATTGATCAGCTGATACGGGGGATAAAAAGAGCCCATGTTGCCGGTTTCAATGGCCAAGTCCAGGGTGCCGGTTTTGACCATCTCGGTCAGCTCGCGGCTGCCGCCAAGCTGTCCGGAAGGGAACAGTTCAACCTTCACGGCGCCGTTGGTGGCGCTTTCCACAAAAGCCTTGAAGACCACGGCATAGGCATGCTCGGGCTCGGGGATGTTGGCGGTTTCAGGCCAAGTCGGGTTGTCAAGATAGGCCAGGCGCAGGGTGACCGGTTTTTCCTTGGTGGGATTGAGTTTACCGGCAAATGCCACGCCGGAGAAGATCAGGCTCAGCGCTGCCAATACCAGAAGCAATTTTACACAAATACGGACCATCGATAACCTCCATTACAGTTTTTCCTATTAACAAATGCCTTGCTAGAATCATGTCTAAGGCAATACCCAACACGGTTGCTTACGGTCTTATTCGCCAAGTGTCATTGAACGAACAGCTGGCATGAAATAAGGTGAGCGGCACATTTGATTCAGTTGGTTCAACTACCGGCAGTTGGTCGACCGCTTCAAACGCATTTGAAATATTTTAGCGCTCAAATTTATAAACAATTTGAAACCTGGTTGTCAAGAATATCTTTTCAGAGTGGCAGATTGTATAAACCCGCCATCCCATTTGCACAAGCTGGCGGCCTTATCGCAATAGCCATAAGGCGCTCTTGGGTGGAGGCCGTATGCGCCTAGAGGCGCTCGTGCGGTTCGGGGGAGGGGCGTCAGGGAAATAGGGGGGCTACGCTCTGTTTCTTACTCCGTTATGGACCGGCCAGGGCTGGCAGCACCTTTGCGTTATGCCAGACCTGTTATAGGGCATGGTGTTCGGCTGGTTCATGGACAAACGCATGAAGGCAGGGCGCTGGTCCGTCATGCCCTGCTGATGGCGCGCCGGCGGCGGCGCACACCTAACGGCATGATCGTGCATTCTGGGCACAGCACTTGGTGTTGCCCATTGTTCAGGGGCGGGATCAATCGTCCCCACGCCGAGTGCGGTTGGTCAGGCGTCTCCGGTGGGAATTATGCCTGCGGTTTCAATCATCAGAATCACGGTTTTTTCAAGCGCCCTGGTGCGGTGCATGACTCCTTTGGGCACCATCAAACCTCGCTGGGCCTCAAGTTCAACGGACTCAGCGTTTTCCAGGTCCACTATCAGCTTGCCCTGCAAAGTGAGGAAAAACTCATCTTCCTTATCATGCTTGTGCCAATGATATTCACCTTGCACAATTCCAAGCCGGACCACGGATTCATTCACCTGGCATAGGGTCTGATTATACCATTGGTCCTGGCAGGCCTGGACCACGGAAGCAATGTCTATGGTCTCCAGTGGGCCATACAGCGAGTTCATATGATTTACATAGTGATAGTTCGCCTTGCTCACGGTGATTCTCCTTTTGATCCAGGTATACCGCCGCAGCTATTGTTTCATGTATTGTAAAAACCGGTTCCCCTTAAAGAAGGGAACCGGTTTGGGGGCATCTTCAGGCAGGCAATAAAAGGCTAAGAATAATTCTCTTGGGCCAGCCTGCTGACCTGCGCGGTAAGGTCCAGGATACGGCGGGCTTGGGCTTGGTTAAGGGTCCCCAGGCCGCAGGCCGGGGTAACCAGCGCCTGGTTGGCCAGGGTGGATTTGGCAATGCCTTTGGCCTCCAGGTTTTCCAAAAGCGCCTTGAGTCCGTTCCAAAGACCTTCGGCTGTTTCATCACCCTTGAAGTCGCCAGCCGGCACCGCTCCCCAGGCCACAGCGCCGTCCCTTGCAAACAGATCCTCCAAGGCCTCGGGATAGAGCAGCAAATGCTCACCGTATCCGGCTGAATCCAGGTTGATCACATCAAATCCGGATTCGATGAGCATGGCCCAGTCCGTGTTTCCGCAGCAGTGCACTCCGCAGACGGTTTCCGGAAAGCGGGAGCGCAGCTCTTCCAAGCAGGCGCCCAAAAGCTCAATCACCTTTTCCCGGGCGATCGGCGAAAAGGCCGAGCCGAATCCGGAAAGGGCCGGTTCATCTATGAACATCATGAGCGGACGCCCCAGAACGGAAAGCTGCTCGGTCTGGGCCGCGGCCGAAATCCCCAGCCCCCGGGCTAAGGCCTCCGCGGCCTCATCGTCATACAAAAGAGCCTTGCCGTTTTCTCCGATAACCGATCCGGAAATGGTAATGGGGCCGGTCACATGACCCTTGAGCCAGGGATAAGAGCCTGCCGGAGCGCTTTCAACCTTGGCCATGAATTCATACAGGCCGGCGGCCTCTTGGGGGGCCAGCTTGAACTGGGCCAGGTCCGGGCTTAATATGCGCTCATAATAACCCGCCAGGGCTTCTTCACGGGAGCAGGTAGGGTGCGCCGCCAGCGCGCGCGTGGCCTCATCTCCGGCCACCAAGGGCTCCAGCCCCCTGACAAACATGAGATTCATGTCTTCCAGCGCGGCCCGGTGGGGCAGCTGGGGCCAGTAGGGCATCTGGTCCAGACGGCTGAGCACATCAGCCGCAGCCTGCTCCGGATCGGTATGAGGCAGCGAGCCAATGCCCGTGGCCATAAAATGGGGGTGAAAGTCTTTAGGCACGCTCCATATACTCCCCGGTGCGGGTGTCTATTTTCAGGGTGTCGCCTTCTTCCACAAAAAGCGGCACCTGCACCACATGGCCGGTTTCCAGAGTTGCGGGCTTGGTGGCTCCGGTGGCGGTGTCGCCTTTCATGCCGGGTTCGCAGTGGGTTACCAAAAGATCAACCGTGATAGGCAGATCAACCCCGATGGGCCGCCCCTCGAAAAAGAGCACGTTGACTTCCACGTTGTCTTTCATGAATGGAATGGTGCCTTCCAAAAAATCCGCGTTTATGAACACCTGGTCATAAGTCTGGTTGTCCATGAACACGTACTTGTCGCCCTCTTGATAGAGGTACTGCATATTCTTTTCTTCCAGATCCGGCTTATCAACCTTGGCGCCGGAGCGGAAGGTCTGTTCCAAAACCTGGCCGGTCTCCAGATTCTTTATCTTGGTGCGCACGAAAGCGCCGCCCTTGCCGGGTTTAACGTGCTGGAATTCAACGATAATAAAGGGCTTTTTGTCGATCTCAATTTTGAGGTTTTTACGGAAATCTGCTGTACTGTACATTTGGTCCACTTTCTTAATACGCTGATTATTATTTGGTTAATTAAATTGAGGGCTGCGCCCCGGCCTTTCTGGCATACACTATTTTAACTGACCCTGCACCATCCAAATCCACAGACGGGCCGCCGGTTGGTCAAACCGGCAGGGGATCAAGCCCGGCCCAGGGCCGCCTGTTTAAAGGCTTCCAGCTTGTCCATGGTCTTTTGCTGCGCAGGGCTCACCTGGCTCACCGGTCCAATGCCCAAAAGAGCATTCAGCCTCTGGCGTATGTCGTTGCGGCTGGGGTCCTTTGTCAAAAGACGGTGGTATATGCCCGCCGCTTGTTCGGTATAACCCTGGGCGGCGTATATTTCGGCCATGGTGACGGTGTCTTGCATCTCCGGCGGAGGCATTGAGCCGGAGGCCCCTTCAGAAGAGAGAGCCTTGGCTATCTGGCGCGCGTTGGCTGCATAGTCCGGATCTCCCTGCATTTCGCATAACTGGGCCAAGCGGGTGAAGATTCCATGATGCCGCTTGATTTCACGGGCGGCAATCTGCAACTGTCCGACCGCGCCCGGAAGATCGCCCATGCCTTGCAGAACCTCTGCCAACAGGCTTCTGGCCTCAACATCGTTGGGATGGATAGCCAAACCCCGCTGCAAGACTCCAGCCGCATCAGCCAGACGTTTCTGCTTATGATAGAGCTGGGCCAGCTTGATGAAAAGATGCGACCCGGGATTGTCCGACACCCAGGCCTCAAGCAAAAAAAGCTCGTTTTGAATATTTTGGCTGCTGTCTGCCATGGCACATCCATGCATTTCTTGGAGCGGGTTATCATCCAGCCGCCGCTGCGTCTCGCCCATATTTTAACTCAAACTGGGCTGTATGGTCAGGGGGTGGCGGTGGCTATTGCGGTCTCCACATAAACCACTTCATTTGGTCTGATCATGCCCAAATCCTGCCGGATAATGGCCTCAAGGGCGGCCCGGTCGGTTTTGAGGCTTTCCACTTTTCTTAAAAGGATGCTGTTTTTGGCCTTAAGCTTTGCATTGACTGCCTGTATGGCGGCCACCTCATCCTGGGCCCAAACCATCTGCATGGTGCCTTTGGTCACAGCCAAACAGCTCAAAACAATTACCACGGCGGTTAAGGCCCAAAACAGGCGGCTGCTTTTCAGAACTGTTGTTATTAGGGTCTTGTCCGGCCGCTTCATGAGCCTAATTCCTTTGTTCAGCCCGGCATAAGGCTGTGGCCAAACTTTGTTCCATGTACCGAAACCATCTATAACGTATTTAATTCACAATCTTAATATAGTTGGAGCCGCTGGTCCGGTCAAGTGAAGGGTTTAAAGCCAGTAACTTTCTGAACAGAAATCCCCATAAATTCTTATGGGTGATCTGGCCGCGCAAAAGGCCAAATCCCACTTCCAGAACCCCGGGCCGCAGTTCAACCATGCGGTGGCTGATCCCCGGACGGAAAAAAACCAAGCGGGCCAACAGCCAGGCATGCAAATGCTCTATGAAAATGCTTTTGCGTAAAGATTTGATATATAGAGATAAATCACCATTTGCAACGGCCATGGCGGCTAAAAGGCCGGTGCAGATGGCCTGGCCTATGCCTTCGCCCAAAAAGGGATCAGCCAAGGCGGCGGCATCCCCCACCCAAACAGCCCGGCCTTTCACGGGAGCCTGGGCCCAGGCCACGGGGCAGGGTATGGCGGCGCCCCGATAAAGGCCGGGCTCCCCCAGGCCGTAGCGCTTCAAGAACGCTGCATAAGATTTTTGAAAGCCGTTTCTTGTGGTCCGGCGCTTCCAGTTCCAGGAGCCAATGCCCAGATTCAACATCTCCCCCCGGGCGAACAACCAGCCGTAGCCTCTGGGCACCCCGTTCAGTTCGATGAGCGCCCCGCCTTCCAGTTCATCGGCCAGATGAGGGGGCAGGGGCCTTTCTTCCACCAAGGCGGTGAAGATGTGGCAGCGCTGTATAAATCCAAGACGCCGTTTGCTAAAGCTCAATGCGCCGTCCGCCCCTATGACCCAATCAGCGCCGAAACTGCGTTCATCGGTCCGCACGGTGACTCCCCGGGAGCTTTGCCGTACCTGCCTGGCTTTTTGATGCACAATCCTGGCTCCGGCTTTTTGGGCGGATTCCATAAGCCAGGCGTCCAGTTTGCCCCGGTCCACGAAATAGGCTCCGGCCAGCCGGGTGCGCCATGGAACGGATGATCTGCCCGGGGCGGCCAATATCAGTTTGTCCACCGGATACTCCCAAAGCCAATTCGGGGCTCCCAGATAATCAAACAGATACCGCCAGCGCCGGGACAGGCATCCGCCGCAGGGTTTGGCTTTGGGCTGTCCGGCCAAGGCCAGAACTTTCATGCCTTGTCTGGCCAGTTCACAGGCGGCGGCCGCGCCGCCAGGACCTTGTCCGATAACTATTACATCAAACTTGTCCATGCCTTGGATTATAAATAAAAAACTGCTGATCTGAAAAGCCCTTGGCTGCGCTGGAGATAGAAAAAATCCGATATTTCCAAACTATTGTGAGACTCAGCGTCTTTTGCATTCTGAAAACCCTATTTACTTTACAGCGTTAGCCGCATTCAGCACTCATCCGCTGACTTTTAAAAAGGTGCGGAAATATTCTCACAAAGCCGTAACCAGGATTCAACCTAAGTGGCGCAATAGACTCTGGCAAATCCGTCATAAACAAGAACTGACAATTTTGCATCGCCGCCCGCGAGAGAAAGCTTTGTAATACGCGGAAGGCAAGCGAAGCGGCATATACCGCCCTGCAACATCCGCCAAACGGCTGCGGGGCCGGCTGCATTGAGGCGGCCATATGGGGCGGCGGGTCCGCTCCCTTGCAGCGGGTCTGCATGGCCGGAAGTTGTTTTGTGAGCTATGGGGAGGATGAATAGTGAAGATAGATCTTCATCTGCATTCCAAGGCATCAAAGCGGCCCACCCAATGGGTCCTGCAAAAGATCGGGGCTCCCGAGAGCTTCAGCCAGCCCCAGGACCAATACCGCTACACCAGGCGGCTTGGCATGCATGCCATGACCCTGACCGACCACAACACCATTGACGGGGTGGCCGAAATTGCCCATCTGCCCGGTGTTTTTGTAAGCGAAGAAGTCACTACCTATTTCCCCCACGACGGAGCCAAGCTGCATGTGGTGGTTTATGACATAAACCAGGAAATCCACAACGAGCTGCAAAAGGTGCGGGCCAACGTATATGACCTGGTGGATTATCTTTTCGCCAACAATCTGATACATGTTTTGGCCCATCCCTTTTACTCCCCCAATGACAGGCTCAGTGTGGAAAATGTGGAACGCATGTGCCTTTTATTCAAGGTGTGGGAGCTGAACGGCGCCAGGGCCCAGGAGTCCATGGACGCGGTCAGGACGGTTGTATCCGGGTTAACCCCGGAGCTGTTGGATAAGCTGGCCAATAAACACGATCTGACCCCCAGCCATGACAAACCCTGGATCAAGGGGCTCACCGGCGGCAGCGATGACCACTCCTCGCTGAATATCGCCCGCTGCTACACCGAGGTGCCCGGGGTCAATAATTACAAAGAGTTTTTAAGGGGAGTGTGGAACCGGGATTCCATACCCCGGGGGCACGGCTCCAGTCCCCGTACCCTGGCCCACAACCTGTATGGCATCGCGTATCAGTTTTTCAAAGACCGTCTTAATTTCGAACGCTATGCGGGAAAAGATGTATTGATACGGTTTTTGAACAATATGCTCTGTCCGGAAACGGAACATCACAATGAGCTGTTGTTTAAGCTTTACAGTTTCATGGGCCGCAGCTTCGCCAAGGAAAGCGGGCTGAAAAAGGTGATTCACCGTGAATGCACCAAGTCCATACAGGCGGACCCGGACCTCACCGCTTTCATTAAAAAGCATCATGGCGATGATCTGACCCAGGCGGAAGAGGAACGCTGGTTCCGCTTTGTCAGCATGGTCTCAAACAAAGTTCTCCTGCATTTCGGCAATAAGCTTTTTGACAACCTGGCCGGGGTGAATGTGTTCAGCCTGTTTGACTCCATCGGATCGGCGGTCACTCAATACGGCCTTTTGGCGCCGTATTTTGTTTCGTTCGGACTCTTTGGACGCGACAAGCCGATGATCCGCCGCATTGTCAACCGCTTTGCGCCCGAAAGTGAAGCCGCAGCCGGTTACAAAACCAAGGTGGCCCATTTTACGGATACATTTTATGAGGTGAACGGAGTGGCCCGCACCCTGAGCCGGCAGGCGGATGTGGCCGATAAAACCGGCCTGGACCTGACCATCATCACCTGCTGCCCCGGCCGGAAGCGGCAAAAAACCAATGTGGTCAACTTTGAGCCCGTCACCAGCTTCACCCTGCCCGAATACCCACAGCAGAAAATCATCATTCCGCCGTTTCTTGAGCTTTTGGATTATGTGTATGAGAGCGGTTTCACCACCATACATTCCGCTACTCCCGGCCCCATGGGCCTGGCGGCCCTGGCCATAGCCCGGGTGCTCAATCTTCCCATCAGCGGAACCTACCACACCGCCATACCCCAATATGCCAGCTATCTGACCGGTGATGAAAGCGTTGAAGAGATGGTTTGGCGCTACACCCTTTGGTACTACGACAATATGGGCAAGGTGTACGTGCCCAGCAGCGACACCGCATCGGAACTGGTCCAAAAGGGTATCAGCCCGGAAAAGCTGAAGAACTATCCCAGGGGCATCGATCTGGAGGCCTTTAACCCCGCCCACCGCAACGGATTCTACCGGCGCACCGCCAGCCTGGACGACGCTACGCCCAAGCTCTTATACGTGGGCCGGGTGAGCCGGGAAAAGAATCTCTCGGTGCTGGCCGAGGCCTTCAAGGCTTTGCATCAAAGCTACCCCGACCTGCATTTGGTTATTGTGGGCGACGGACCCTTTCGCAAGGAAATGCAGCGGGATTTGAAGCGCTATCCGGTGAGCTTCACGGGATATCTTGAGGGGGATGAATTATCCCAGGCTTATGCCAGCGCCGACATCTTTGTATTCCCCTCGTCAACCGACACCTTCGGCAACGTGATCCTGGAAGCCCAGGCTTCCGGCCTCCCGGTGGTGGTGACTGATTCCGGAGGCCCCAGGGAGAACATGGTGCACGGCCTCACCGGGTTGGTGGTGCCGGGCAAAGATCCCGGGGCATTGAGCCAAGCCTTGGCCGGCCTGCTGGATTCGCCCAAAAAACGGGCCGACATGGGTATAGCCGCCCGGGGGTACATGGAGGACCGTTCTTTTGAGGCGGCGTTCAAAGAGCACTTCCAGATGTATGCCGCGGACGAAGCCGCCAGCTATGGCTTTAAATAGCCATGCCGAGCGGATGCCAAACGGATTTGGATAGTTCGGTCATCATGGGAGTTTCCTGTGTTCAGGTGAATAAAGGATTGAAGAAATCCGGTTTGCTGAAACGCTTTCATGACTGGGTGTCAGCCAAAGCATCCTCTGACCAGGCCCTTTGGGCCTTGGCCCTGGTTTCATTTATGGAAAGCGCCTTTTTGCCCTTTCCGGTGGAGGCCATATCCATCCCGGTCATGCTGGCCAATCTCAGGCGGGTGTGGCTGGTGGCGCTGATAGCCACGGCAGCCTCGGTGGCCGGCGGCGCGCTGGGCTTTTTGATCGGCTTGTTTTTGTTTGACACCCTGGGAACCTTGATCCTGGATATGTACGGCCTTTTGGAAAAGGCAAACGGGATGCAGGCTGATTTTCGGGATTGGGGCTGGATATGGGTAATGATCGGGGGCATCACCCCGGTTCCCTATAAGGTGATCAGCATAGCATCCGGAATGGCTTCTTTATCTTTCGGCACCTTTTTACTGGCCTCGCTGATATCCCGGGGGATCAGGTTCAGCTTTTTTGCCTGCTGCTTTTGGATATTCGGGGAGCGATTGCAGGTTTATCTTGAAAAGAACAGCGCCTTGATTTCAGCCCTGGTCCTGGTGCTCATGATCGGGGGATTCGGGGTGATTTACTTTTTATAAATAGCCGCCGGTCCGCCGGTCCGGCCATCAGCCAAATCCAGTGCCTAGCCGTAATCCGGTCACATTGCTTCACCTTTGATCTCAAACTTACAACTTCGCTTAACCCCCCGGCCACAGGCCGGATGAGTCCAGCGGGTACCATGCACTGCTTGGTGCAATGGCTGAAATTTTTAGCGAAAGTCAAAAAGCTATCACTTTTTACAATCACCCGAGCCCTTTTGGGTGATGTGTCCATCCTTGGGACAAGTACAAGTACTGCCCTTTTTAGTGCCAGGAGCGTTGCATTTCGGTGGTTTTTGAGGCTTAAACATATCTCCAAAGTCAGATAACAAACCCATCATTACACCTCCTGCCTAAATGTAGGCTGAAAACAGTGTCGTCTGTGGAACGCAAAACTCACTGTCATTTACACCTAATAACTATAGTGTAATTAGCAGTATCTATCCACTGTTTTTCCGTTTATCAATCCTGGTTTCATTCCTCCAAATCATCCTTAACAAGGCCATATGCAGCTATATTTCACAAACATGTAACCGGTCTGTAACACACCCTATGCCAGGCTGCATATAATCAAAGTGTGTAAGCACAACAACAGCTTAGCCGCAATGCTGAGCAAGATGCCGCATTAAGGCGCCAGCCGGAATGCGGAAGGGTGAGATACGGTTTTATGTCCAGCGGATCTTTGACAATAAAAGCATCCCCGCCAGTTGAAGCTAGCCATGACTTTAACCTTGAACGGGCGGTGGGCGATATCTCCGAGCTGGATATTGAAACCTACCTTGGCATTGTTTCGACGGAACTCAGTCCCGAGCAGGAGCAGCAGGTAATCAACCCGCCCCAAACCTATCCCAAACAAAAAAGGGTTATGGCGGTGCATTGGCATCCAGAGTGGATTCCCTTTGATCTTATTTCCACCAGGATCAACGTCATGTACCCGGGCCGCGATGAAGAGCTGATCATCCCCACCCAGCACAACCAGCTACTCACCTGGGATGGGTATTCCGGCGCCGAGATAGATTGCTACGCCTCCGGTTTCCGGCGCAAGGTGCAGCTTCTGATCCATTTCAAGGCGGAAAATGTGGCTGAAGCCCATGTGCTGAAATCCATGCTGAGCCATACTTTCCGCTACCGTTCCAGCCAGCTTTTCGATTTCATGGGGGCGATTCTGGACCCGGCTGGGGAAGCCGACCTGGACCAGGCCGTGCAAGAGACCGGAGCCAATCAATTGCTGGTTGATTTTGTCCGCTTTTACACCGCCAAACTGCGCAAAATCATGGATCAGCAGGAAGCAAACACCCCTGATATCATGATAAAAAACAAGCTCTTGATGGAGTTTGTCCAGGTCCAGGCCCAGAGGCATCCCGGCGTCAACCCCGCCCGGGCGGTCCTTTTGCTCAAAGCCGTAAAGAAAATTGTGAAACGCAAGTTCTCTTTGGAGTATTTCTTCCGGGCCTCGGAGGTGATCGAAGAGGTGCGCTCTTTGGGCGGCGGCATAGTGATTCCCCACCCGGAACAGTTCTGGCCGATACTGTTGGCCAACTATGACGTGGACGGCTACGAGGTCTGGAATCCCCAGTCCCGCGAGTACACCGAGTTTTTGATCAAGGCCTTGAGCGAGCAGAACAAGGATTACTCCCGCACAGATAGGCAGCTCTTGATCTTCATGGGGGACGACACCCATATGTCCGCCAAGATCAAGCCTCCCGGCACGGTGGAACCCGCCAAGCTGGAGCGGGAGATAGGCCTGCAGCCAGCCTGGGACGAACTGGCAATCCGTAAATCCTTAAGCCTGGCCGATTCCAGCCGGGCCAAGGTTATCCGCTCCTATAGGGAACGCCTGGCTTGATAATACTTAGATGAGGTTCGTATGTCTGATTCACCCAACCGATTCAAGCATCAGTCTCTACAGGATGCTGATGCCATAGGCGGCTATCTATCCGCCCTGCGGGATGGATTTGAAACCGGCGATTTGGTTTTTTCCACCAATGGAGACCGCATGGCGCTCAAACCCCAGGGGCTGGTGAACCTGGAATTGGAGGCCAAGCGCAAGGGGGAGGACGTTAAACTGAGCTTGAAATTCCGCTGGAGCGAAGAAGCAAGCCTGGAAAAGAGCCGGAACCATCCGCTGTTCATCAAAACCCAAAATAACGGCTAACCCTCCAGCCTGCTGTGCATAGGCTCCGGTAATGAGCATACTAAAAGAAGTAAGGGAGAACTTCCGCTTTATGGTGAGCGAAGTCACCTCCCAGGTGGAGATGACCCATGACTTCACCCAAGACCCCTGCCGGGGCTTGGTTGAAAAGATATTTTCCGGCGATGATTATATCGATACCCTGAAAAGCCTCATCGAGGAAAAAACCTTTGAAATGCTTATGGCCGTCCAGCCCGTTAATAAACGGGACGTAGCCATGCTGCGCGCCTTGAACACCATAACGTCCAATCTGGAGCGCATCGCCGATTTTGCGGTTAACATCCCGCGCCAGATGGAACACCTGAAGAACTCCGCCTTTTTGCATGACTACGGCCTGGCCAGATCCTTTGAACAGGTGATCATCGGCTTGGGCTGCATAGTGCCCGCGGTTGAAAAGGCGGACACCGGCCTGGCTTTCAAGATATGCCATAGCGAATTCGAGCTGGACAGCTTTTATGCCGCAACCTTTGCCCGCATTTTGGATGAGTTGGCCGCAGGTGGTGAATCGGGCGATCTGGTGACCACTTTGCACATAGCCAACTACCTGGAGCGCATGGGCGACAGCCTGTTGAATATCGGCGAGGCCATCTTGTTCGCGGTGGTGGGCGAGAAGATGAAAATCCATCAGTACCGCGCCTTGAGCAACACCCTGGCCTCCTCGGGGGTGGAGGCTCCCATATCCCAGGTTGAGTTTGAATCCATATGGGGCACCCGTTCGGGCTGCCGCATCGGCACGGTGCAGCGCCAGGCCATGGAAGAAAGCCGCCGCCCGGTGCTTTTCAAACACGGCAACCTGAAAAAGCTGAAAGAGGAAAAGGACAATATCGCCCGCTGGGAAAAACTGATGCCAGGCCTGCCGCCCAGAATCTGGGATTTTCAGAAGACCACGGAATCCCGCGGTTCGGTGCTCATGGAATATCTGGCTGGCTGCACCTTGCAGGATCTGGTGATTAACGGCGGTGAGACCGAGCTGGATAACGCTTTGTTCTTATTGGAGGAAACCCTGGGCCGGGCCTGGTCGGTTACCAAAGACATGAACCCGGTCAGCTCCAATTTCGTAAAGCAGATGAAGGCCCGCTGCAAGGCGGTTTTCCGCATGCACCCAGAATTCAAGACCCACGACTTGGCGATCGGCGATTTGGCCCTGCCGTCTTTTGAGGCCTTGCTGGAAAAGCTCGAGGCTGCGGCAGGTGATCTGAAGGCGCCTTTAAGGGTGCTGATTCACGGCGATTTGAACCTTAACAACATCATCTACACCCAAGATCAAGAACGGGTGCATTTCATAGATTTGCACCGCTCGCGTATGACGGATTATGTGCAGGACCTTTCTGTCTTCATGATCTCCAATTACCGTTTGCCTGTCTTTGAGAAGGGAATGCGGGAACGGGCCGCCACCGCAATCGGAACCATGTTCGAATTCGGGGGCAAGTTTGCCCGGACCTATGGAGATGATTGCTTTGAAGCCAGACTCGCCCTGGGACTGGCGCGTTCATTGTTCACCTCCACCCGTTTTGAAATGAAGCGGGATTTTGCCCATGATATGTATCTGCGCTCTATATATCTGATAGACAAGCTGATCAACCACCAAGCCCAAGACAGCTGGCAGAACTTCAAATTGCCCCGGCGGGCCTTGATCTATTGACATGTGAGTAAAAGTGAAATCCATCAGTGAAATGAAAATAGGAGTTGTGGGGGTGCTGGACGGCTGGTCCAGCCGCCGTCTGGCGAACGAGTTGGAAAAGCGGACCGGGTTCAGGCTGCTTATCGACCTGGCCAACGTGAGCTGCGACTTGGCGGGCCAAAAGGCTTATTATCAAGGCCATGATCTTACCCGGCTCGACGGCCTGGTAGTCAAGAAAATCGGTCCGGCTTATTCCCCCCAGCTTCTGGACCGGCTGGAGCTTTTGCGCCTGATAGAGGCCTGGGGGGTGAGGGTTTTCTCCAGGCCGGACAACATCATCCGGGTGCTGAACCGGCTTTCCTGCACCGCCAGCCTGGCCATGGCCGGGATTCCCCTGCCGCCTACCGTGATCACCGAGGATGTAACCAAATGCGCCAGGGCCATTAAAGGGTTCGGGCTGAGCGTGCTCAAACCGCTTTATTCCTCAAAGGCCCGGGGCATGGTGCTGGTGAACCCGGCCAACGGACTGACCGAAGATTTGAATAATTTCAAGGCCTCGGGCAACCAGATCATCTATGCCCAAAAACGGCTCAACCTGCCCGGGCAAGACCTTGGCCTGGTGTTTTTGGGCGGTGAGTATCTGGCCACTTACGCCAGGGTGGCGGGGGACGGCTCTTGGAACACCACCCTCCGGGCCGGAGGGCGCTATGCCTCCCATGAACCCGGCCAGGATATCATCGGGCTGGCCCATAAAGCCCAGGCTGTGTTCGGCCTGGATTTCACCAGCGTGGATATAGCCGAAACCTGCGAAGGACCGATAGTCTTTGAAGTTTCGGCCTTTGGCGGCTTCAGGGGCCTGTTGGAAGGCAACGGCATAGACGCAGCCGAGGCCTATGCAGACTATATTCTTAAGGAGCTTGCCAATGGCTGAAACGCTCGGCATAAACCAAATGTCCCGTGAGCTTCTGGCCCAATACCGGATCAGCGCCCATCTTCATCTGGAGCTGGGCGACTGGATCATCAAGGCGTCTTCAAACAGCCCGGAGCTTATACGGGAGTTGAAATCATATTTCGGCGCTTTTGTGTGCGCTGAAGACGCTGAACCGGCCCTGGAAGTGACCGCCCTGGAAACTCCGGCTCTCAGCACCGGGCTAGAGTACACCATCAAGCAGCCCGACCCGGGCAAGACCAAGATCAAAGAAGAATATGCTGACCTTTGCGATGGCCGTATTGTGCGCAAGCGCCTGACCGGCATGGTGTTCCTGTTTGGGGGAGGGCGTCATCTGGCGGTGGGGCCTTGCCGGAAAAATTCAAATCAAGTTATTAATTTTATCAATAACCGCTTGATTCAACTGGAGTTAGACAAAGGAGCTCTTTTGGCTCATGCGGCAGGGGTGCAATACCGGGATATCGGTTTGGCCCTGGCCGGATTCTCCGGCATGGGCAAATCCACCCTGGCTTTGCACATGATGAGCCTGGGGCTGGACTTCATCTCCAATGACCGCCTCTTGGTGCGGCGTGAGAACGGAAGCGCCGGCATGACCGGGGTGGCCAAGCTTCCCCGCATCAATCCCGGCACCGCCTTGAACAATCCCAGTCTGGCCGGGGTGATCCCGGAGCCGGAGCGGACCCGCTTTGCATCCATGAGCCGGGATGAGCTTTGGGATCTGGAATATAAGTATGATGTGGATATAGCGCGGTTTTTTGGTGCAGGAAGCTTTGCGCTGCACAGTGGGTTTCATGCCCTAGGCATCCTGAACTGGCGGCGCAGCGGAGATGCCACGGTTTGCACACGGGTGGATCTGCATGAACGCCTGGATTTATTGCAGGCCTTCAAAAAATCAACCGGCCTTTTTTATCTGCAAAACGGGGCTGAAAGTGATTACTCCGATACCGCCTACCTAAATGAGCTTGAAGGGGTCAAGGTCTTTGAACTCAGCGGCGGAGTGGATTTTAATTTTGCAGCCCAAAGATTGCTTGAGGAGCTGAAGGGGATCAAAGCTTAACTGAGTTTACTTAACAATCCGCATGGATATCTTAACAAGGAGGCGGACATGTCCAAAACGGGTATTGCCTATAAAGCCAGTTTGGCGGCCGGTCAGGCCATGGAGCATCTGGAAAGCCTGAATAACAGTCTATCCAAGGGGAAAGTCTGCTTGCAGGTGGGTGACGAGTTCGTTGTTTTGCAGCTGGGAGAAGGCCAGCAGGTTGAACTGGAGATCTGCGCAGCCCAGAAAAAGGACAAAAACAAGCTGAGCCTGGAACTGAGCTGGCTCAATATGGACCCGGTTTCAGCCGGCCAGCCCGGCATTGTGATATCCGATCAAGTCCCTGAAAAGACCCCTGAGCCCCAGCCGGAGACTCAGCCCGGCCTGGAAGCGGCGGCTGATCCTGAACCTGAGCAAACGTCCGGCCCGGAACCCGGCCCGGCGGAAAAGGCCGAGGCCAAAAAAACCGTCAAAGCCAAAACAGAGGCCTCGGCAAAAGCCAAACCGGCCCCAGCAAAAAAGAGAGGCACAACCAGGGCTGGAGCCAATGCCGCATCAAAGGGCAATACTCCCCATACTTCATGACAGGGCGTCCCGGGCTGCAATCACATACTGGCGGAAATGGGCAGTTTTGCGGAATTCTGTCTGGAAAGTGCAGGCTCGGATGGTGAGGCGGCCGCATGCGGGACGCGGGCGGAGCCTTTGGTATAAACAAGAGCCCCGATAATCGCCGTGAAGGGCGCCACCAGCACCAGGCCGAAGCTGCCCACCAGGGTTTTGAGAATCTCGGCGCTGACGTACAAGAGGTTGACCATGTTGGTCAGGGGGATGCCCTTGGCCATGAAGGCCATCAACAGGGTGATGTAGCCGCCCGAATATGCCAGCAGCAAGGTGGTGGTCATGGTGCCCACCACGCTTCGTCCTACGCTGAAACCCGATCTGACGGCCTCCAGGGTGCGTATATCCGGCTTTTTGGAAACCACCTCGTCCAGACTGGCGGAAACGTCCATGGCCAGGTCCATCACCGCCCCCGAGGCGGCTATGAATACGGCGGCCGAAAATATTTCGGTGAGATTCAGGTGGGCGTACCCTGCGTAAAGCAGGGTTTCGGCAAAGGGCATAACCGCCGCATGGACCCGAAACTCATTGGTGAAATAGTAGGCCAGCACCGCACTGGTCAATATTCCCAAAAAGGCCCCCAAAAAGGCCACCAGCCCGCGCTTGGTCAGGCCGGCCACCAAAAAGATGATGGCCGCGGTAAGCAGAGACACCACACCCAGGGAGATCAGGATGGGGTCGTAGCTCTTCAGGAGGAGAGGCACCAACACCTTCCAGATCATCAGGCCGGTGAATAAAAAGGACAGCAGCGCCTTCAGGCCGGTCCATCCCCCAAAACCCACCAGCAAAACCGCGAACAGGACCAGCAACGTCAGTTCCAGACCGATGCGGTAGTGGTCCTGGGCGTTGGCGAACTTGATGTTGCCGTCGCCGTCCAGAGTCAGCACCACCAGGGTGCTGTCGCCTTCCCGGTATATCTTGTCCAGGTCCATGCGGCCCACCAGGGTATTATCCGCCTCCAGCACCTGGTCTTGGAAGGGGCCGTCCAGAAGCTTCACTTTCAGGGCCTGGTGGCCCACGGTTATGATGCCCACCTTTTGCAGGTCCGTGTTGTCTGCTTCCACAATTCGGCCCTCGCAACGCAGTGAGTCACTAGTCTGCTGCTGGGGCTCGAATCCGGTGGGCAGGTAGAACAGGGCCAAACAAAACAGGCAAAATACGCTCACCAGGATGACGTCGCGCTTGAAGTGGCTTTTTACTCGCGGCATTACTGATCTCTTTATGAAGCTGCCGGGGAGGGAAGGGCCGCCATGGCCCTCCCGTCCCGGCATGAGTGGTTGCTTTGATCCGGTTTACTGAGCAGCCAGCTTGAGCGGGGTGGCGGCGTAGAAGACCTTGGGGCTGAGGCCCATCACCGCCATGGTCTTTTTGGCCAGGTCGGTGTTGTCGTAGTACCCGTTGAAGGTTACGGATCCCACGCCGATTGCCGAGGTGGTCACCGGGGTGCCGGTGTGGGCGTAGGAAGTCCAGCCCAAGCCGGCTTTGTTGTTCAAAAGGTGGGTGATCTGCACGGTCAGGGGCTCATAACCGCCATAGAGCAGGGAGGTCGTTGGGTCATCGGAGGTCTCTGTTTCACCGCTCATGGTACGCATGAAGGCGTGCCGCAGCATAGCTGCCTCGTGACTCTTGAGGACCATCTTGTCTTTTTCGGAATCGCCTTCAAACTTCAGGCCGAAGCTTTTGGTGATCAGGGGCATCATGTTGTCGAACTTGACTTTGGAGGCAGGCATCTTTTTGAATTCCTTGATGATTTCCTGGTCAAATTTGGTGAAGGAAACCTTCTGGGAAGCCAGTATGTTGAAGTTGGAGTCGTACTTGGTGCCCGCGAAGCCTAGGGTGAGGCCGCCGCACTCGTGGTCACCTGTGACGATAATGGCGGTTTCTTTGGGGTGCTTTTGCATGAACTTCACCGCCTCGGCCACCGCCTGGTCGAAGGCGATGGTGTTATGGATGGCGGCGGCGCCGTCATTGGCATGGCAGGCCCAGTCGATCTTGCCGCCCTCGATCATCATGAAAAAGCCCTTTTCATTATCCAGAAGCTCGATGGCTTTTGCAGTGAACTGGGCCAGTGAGATGTCCTTGTCGGTCTGGTCCATGCTGTAGGGCATGGCACCGGAATCCTGCAGCCACTGGTTCCAGGACAGGACCTTGCCCGCGCCCGGTTTCAGGGCCATGAAATCCTTCTTGTTGGTCACCACCTTGTAGCCGTTGGCCTTGGCCTTATCCAAGGCGTTGCCCTTGGGCTCGACGCCCTTGCGCTTGCCTTTGATGTCCTTGAGGCCGCCGCCGCCGAAGAAATCAAAATTGGATTCGGCAAGGGCGTGGTCAATGTAATGGTAAAAGTTACGGCTTTTGACGTGGGCGTAATAGGCGGCCGGGGTGGCGTGGTCAATGGAGACGCTGGAGATGATGGCCACCTTCTGGCCCCGTTCCTTGGCCAGTTCGGCCACGGTCTTGACTTGCTTGAACTGCGCGTCCAGGCCGATCACGCCGCAGTCGGTCTTACAGCCCGAGGCCAGGGCGGTGGCGCTGGCGGCGGAGTCGGTGATGAATCGGTCGGCGGCAAAGGTGGTGGTTAGCCCCTGGGCCGGGAATGAGTCGATCAAAAGTTTTTTGTTCATAAAAGCGCTGGCGGCGGCGCGCTGGGGAATGCCCATGCCGTCGCCGATGAAAAAGAAGACGTATTTGGCCGGAGATCCTTTATACAAAGGAGAACTGGCCAGGGCAGGGGCCGCGCTCAGGGCAAAGGCCACCAAGATGGCCAGAGCCAAAATTTTATTGCTGACAGTCCGTTTCATGCTTTTTTCGCTCCTTAGGGTTACCCCAAATAGGCTATTGCTGGCCGGCTGACTGGCCGGGCCAACGGTTCATATGGCCGGTGATATTCATCCGGCCTGGTTCATGGCCCAATTAAACCCGGTTTATTTGTCAAAACCGCTTCAGCTATATGAAGGCTCAATTACCGATGGGTGACGGTTTGGTGCTGTTGGACAAAGGGAGGCGATAGTGGACTGATGCCTAGTTTTTTGATGCTCTGTTTTCTCTGCCATGCCGGAACTTCCGACTCAAAAACCTGACACAAGTTCGCAGCAAGGTAACGTCGCTTAAGTCTAACTACCATTAATTTATATAAAAATAGCAGCCCAGGATTGTTGGGCATGGCATAATGGTATTTTTAGCTTTTAGATTTCCTCTGATCCCAATGGCGAACGCCGGTCTCTAACGCAGGAGTTGCCTTCCTGGCTCTTGGCGTACTTTTTCACTTTGGCGGCCCGGTCGCTCAATTCTTCCAGGCTGAAGGGCTGGTCGAATTGGAAATCAATAATACCCACCGAGAGGCTGACAAGTGAGTAGTCCCGCCGGATGCCGTCACGGCCCACCGCATGTATCTTGCCCGCTTTGCGGTCAGCTTCGGGATAGTATTCCGGGACGCGCTCCTTGAAATAATCTATGACCGCTTTGCCAAAAGGCTCCGCGCTGTCATGGGAGCAAATCGCCAAAAAATCATCACCACCCACATGCCCGATGAAGCTGTCTGGGCCGAAATATTGTTGAGCGGCGCTGCGCAGCGCACTGGCGGTCAAAAGGATTATGCTGTCGCCTTTTTTGAAACCGTAGGTGTCGTTGAAAACCTTGAAGTTGTCCAAATCGATGTAGACCAGGCTGGATGCGGATTTGTCTTTGATGCGCCGGTCGATTTCGCGTTCAATGGCCAGGTTGCCGGGCAGACCGGTGAGGGGGTTGGCGCCCTTGGCCAGTTCAAGCTGGGCCAGGGCCAGGTAATCCAAAAGCTTTTGAACCGAAACCGTGCCGGCGTAACTGGCGTTTTCGGTAACGATGATATCGTCGTAAATTTCCTGGGACGGGCGGGCCATGGCCAAACGGGCCACATCCTCCACCGATTGGCTGGCCTCTGTGAGCAGGGGGGCGGGGTTCATTATTTTGGTGACGGATTTTTCATAGTACAGTGAAATGCCGAAGCGGTGAGCCAGGCAACGGTCCAGGTTGTAGCTCATGATCTGGCCGATGGGTTTGCTGTCTTCAATAATGGCTACACTGTAAGTGGGGGTGGATTCCACGAATCTGGACTTAAGCTGCCTTACGGTTTCATCGGGGCTTGCCACCAATCCCGTTTCCGCGATATTGCCCACCGGGTTGGCGCATACCCAGCCCTCGTCTTTGGCCAGAGCAAAGGTGGCGCTTTTCGGCAGGGACACCTCAACGGTTTTTTTGGGATTATCAAAGCCCGCAAAGAACAGGCCCTGGCCCGCATGAACCCCCATGGATACCAGCGCGTTGAATTCCGCCTGGGTCTCTATGCCCAATGCGATGAGGGTGGCCTTGATGGATTCGGCAAACTTCAGCAGGGTTTCCACCATCAGGCGTTTGGCGGGGTCTGACTCCACGCCCCGCACCTGGTTGCGGTTAAGCTTCAGATATGAGGGCTGCACCGCGCACAACAGGCCCAGAGAATCCCCTCCGGACCCAAGATCATCTATGGATATCTGGCAGCCCAGGTCCCGATAGGGCTGGATCATCTGTTTGAGAATGGCTGAATCCGCCAGGTTGCAGGATGAGGAAAACTCCAGCACGATATTAGCCGGATTAAGACGCAGCTCATGCAGAGTGTCTGCAAAGATATCGGATGAAAAGGATGCGTTGCGGAGTGAGACGGGATGGGTGTTCAAAAAAAGTTTTTGCTCCGAATGCAGAAAGCCCGCTTTATCCAAGGCTTTGGTGCGGCAGATTCTATCCAATTCCGATATGGAGTCTGCCTGCTCGGCAAATTTCAGGAAAACCGCCGGTGTTTCAAGGGGATCGCCTTTCGGACCCCTGGTGAAGGCCTCCCAGCCAATGGTCTTACCGTCCGCGAAGCTGATGATGGGCTGAAAAACAGGTGACAGGGCTTGGGCTTCCAGTATATTCGAGAATTCATTATGCAAAGGCAGTTGGTGCTTTTTAATGATGCTGCGTGAAAACTGCTTGGCTTCGCAATATGCCTTTAGCAACCGGCGGTCAGGCTCAACCGGCGGATCGGTGGAAAACAAAGAAAAGCCCACCGACACTTGCATGGTTTCGGCAACCGGGGTGGGATTCACTTGTTCCAGCCGCTTGCTCAAAATGGTGTTGAATAGGGCGTAATACTTGGCCCTGTCCAACAGGCCTTCCCGGGGGCAGCGGAAAATCAATACGCGTTCATCAAAAGAGGCGGCTTGCCAGAAAATGCATTCGTGATCGTTGAAGGCCTCGGCAAATGATTCCCTGGCCTGTTCGGCCACGGAGTCACAGAGTTCCAGTCCGCTGTAATCCCCATCAACCAGATAAAGACGGTGTAAATTGGGTATCTGCAGATATAACAAGCCCAAACCCGCTTTGCGGTCATTAAGCGCTCGGGTAATTATCTTTCGGTTTTCCCCGGTGATGGCCAGTCCCGGGAATCCGGTTAATTCCGGTACGATACTTAAATTCTCAATACGGTTTTGATGCATCATGCCACAGCACTCGATCTAATACATGTATGTAAGGCTTGCCGAGTTACTCCGCTGCGGCTAACGATAACCAACAGGCGGATCATGGCTGCCAACACCTGACCAAATCTCCGCAATGTATGCCTGCAATCTACGTAATAATCCCCGAGACGTTGCAAAACCCAGGTTAAAAATTCGAGACAATCCTGTGCCGGGATATTGAGAGCCTCCATCAGGCCCTGATTATGACGGAGATGCTGCGAAGTATATTACCTGGTTCCATGCGTTGGCGCCAAGACGGCGAGATCCGGCCTGGAGGAGAAAGCCACAAAGCCCCACCACGCGGGGGGCAATGGAATGTTCTGCAGATTAACAACCTATTCACTGGCATACATGGCTAGAAATTAGCTATAATGTGGCTACAACGCCGGGTGAGGACGGCTCCGGGCGATGAGTTACAAACCGGAGCATCTAATATCCTGATACGCTGTGCCGAGGCGGGCGCAGGGTCAGAGCTGATCCAAGGCCCGCCAGTGTTCCCCCATGGCGCCAAGCAAAACGCGCCCTGGAAAAAGCCGGGACCATAACGATGTCGAATCATCCTGGTCTCATTCCCGGTCACCCGTTGACCCGAGCCAGCAAGAGGAGATTCAATGGACTTCGAACTTTCCATGGAGCAAGAGATTTTACGCAAGACGGTTCGTGATTTTGCTGAAAAGGAAATCTCACCCAAAGCCGCCCAATTGGATGATAAAGAGGAGTTCAGCCTGGAAACCTGCCAGGCCATGGGGGACTTGGGCCTGTTCGGCATGGTAGTGGATGAAAAGTACGGCGGCCAGGGGATGGATTATATCTCTTATATAATTGCGGTGGAGGAGCTTGCCCGGGTGGACGGCTCCCACGCAGCCACCATTGCGGCTGGCAATTCATTGGGCATCGGCCCGCTTTTTTACTATGGCTCGGAAGAGCAAAAGCGCAAATATCTGCCCGAACTTTGCACCGGACGCAAGCTGTGGGGATTCGGGCTAACCGAGCCCAACTCGGGCTCGGATGCCGGAGGGGCCCGCACCACCGCAGTGCTGGACGGCAACGAGTGGGTGCTGAACGGCTCCAAGATATTCATAACCAACGCATCGGCTCCCAACAGCATGGGGGTCACGGTCATGGCCCGCACCGGTGCGCGGAGTGACGGCAGGCCGGAGCTGTCCTGCATCTTGGTGGAGCACGGCACCAAGGGCTTCGAGGCCCATGAGATGCACGGCAAGATGATGTGGAGGGCTTCCAACACCAGCCAGCTGTATTTCGACAATTGCCGGGTGCCCAAGGACAATTTGCTGGGCGGGCAGGGCAAGGGCTTTCACCAGATGCTGGAAACCCTTGACGCCGGGCGCCTGTCCATAGGCTCCATGGGGGTGGGCGGAGCTCAAGGCGCCTATGAGGCGGCTTTGCGCTATGGCCGCACCCGGGAGCAGTTTGGGCGGCCGGTGGCTTCCTTCCAGGTGAACGCATTCAAGCTGGCTGACATGGCCATGGAAATTGAAGCGGCCCGGCTGATGCTTTATAAGGCTTGCTGGCTGAAAGAAAACAGCAAGCCCTTTGGCAAGCTGGCCGCCATGGCCAAGCTGTACGCCTCGGAGGTCATGGGCAGGGTGGCCAGTGAGGCGGTGCAGATACACGGGGGCTATGGTTTGATGAAAGAATACTCGGTGGAGCGCTTTTTCCGGGATCAAAAACTGCTTACCATCGGCGAAGGCACCAGCGAGATTCAGCGCTTGGTTATCGCCCGCCTGATCGGTGCAATATAGGTTCCATTCTGAATGAAATAGTTAAAGTGGCGGGTTAAACTTTTGCTTAACTATTTAACCGAAATGGATTATATTGAAATAATTCTAATAGCTAATAGGCAAGTAGTTTTTTGGGTCTTTAGGGGGAAGTGATGGCGGACGCAAACCAGAGAATGCCTGACCGGCTGCGAGGCGATGCCTGTGTGGACGTGGTTCATCTTTTGTTCAACCTCTATGAAATGAAAAGCCCGGCCCTGATGGAGCACAGCCGGGAATTGGCCCGGGCCTGTGAAAAGCTGGCCCATGATTTGGGCTGGAACAAAGAGGATTCCCGCACGGCTTTTCTGGCTGGGCTCTTGCACGACGTGGGCTATCTTTTATCCCCCACCGATATACATCACTGGCGGGCGGACCGGCCGGCTCCCGCCGCTGACATGGAAACCGATCACCCGGAGCTGGGGGAACGGCTGCTGCATAAAGTCAGCTCCCTGGCTCCCATATTGCCTGCGGTGCGGCATCACCACGAAAACTACAACGGAACCGGATTTCCGGACGGGCTGAAGGGAAATCAGATACCGGCAATAGCCCGTTTGGTGACGGTGGTGCATGAATACCACACCCTGATCAGGGGATTTGACACCACCAAACCCATGAGCCCTCAAGGAGCCCGGCGGGTGGTCCTGGAGGATGCCGGGATTTTGCTGGACCCTGAAATGGTGAAAGTGTTTGTTAAAGGTTTGCCCCCAATAGATCAAAACGCCAAAGCCATGCCGGAAGACGGCCCGGTGCCGGAAGAAGGTTGACAGGACAATCTCTCCAATAAACAAATAGATAAAAACTGCTAATAAGAATTGCAGCGCAGCGCAAGATAACTGTTTTTGTCCCAGGGCAAAATAGTATAAATCTGGTAAACTCAGTTGACGATTATAAATTACAATAAGCTCAGCCCTGGGCCCCATCGAAATACCACCGCAATCGGCACGGTCTTCAGCTTTGAGCAACTAACATTGAAGGACGGCCATGCCTCAAAAACCGCACACCTTTCATATTCCAGTTATGGGAACTGGGTTTACCATTGACACACCCCTCCGGGTTGCCCGCTACGGCATCTCTTCGGTGGTTTCACTGGTGGACGATATACTTATCGAGCAGGTGCGCAAGTATCACAGCACACGCCTTAAGCTTCCTTATGTGGCCATCACCAACAAAAACAGCGATCCAAGGGCGGAGCGCATAAAGGCCTATCTGAATTTGCTGGATGGTCAGGTGAAAAGCCAGGTCGAGGTTTTGCGCAACTCTCCTTTTCAGGCAGGCAGCCAGATAGAGCGGTACTTTGAGCTTTTGCCGGAATCGCCGCTGAAAGACTCCTACCGCAGCATGTCGGCCATGGAGCCCGGCCCGCAAAAAGACCAGGCCCAGGACGCACTGCGGGCCGCAGTGAGCCCCGGAAGCATAGATGTGAACATCATGACCAAGCTTGACTGCGATTCTTTCAGCAACGGCACCCGCCTGCCGGTGGAGTTTGCCAGCGCCATGGCCGCCTTGCGCGGCTTTGCTAAGAGCAGTCTTAATTCCGCTGTGGTCTTCAGCGCCGGTTTTAACCGGAGGCTGTATAACTACGCTGCCCAGTTCGAGGATTTTTTGCCCAGTCCCGACGGGCAGCTGAAAAAGAAAATCGTCCTGAAGGTGAGTGACTACCGCTCGGCCCTGGTGCAGGGTAAATTTTTGGCCAAGCTGGGCCTTTGGGTCTCGGAGTTCCGCATAGAGTCAGGCCTGAACTGCGGCGGACACGCTTTTGCCACCGTGGGCCATCTTTTGGGCCCTGTGCTGGATGAGTTTATGCAAAAGCGGATGGAGATGTCCCAAACCCTGGGCCAGGCCTTTATCAAGGCTATGGAAATGAGGGGACGCCGCATAGAGAACCTGCCCTCCAAAGCGGCCATCACGGTGCAAGGCGGCATCGGCACTGCGGATGAGAACCGGTTTTTGATGCACCACTATCACCTGGAGGGAACCGGTTGGGGCACCCCGTTTTTGCTGGTGCCCGAAGCCACCAATGTGGACTATTCGCACATAAGCAAGATGATCCAGGCAAAAAGTGACGATGTTTTTCTGAGTGATTCTTCACCGTTGGGGGTGCCCTTTTGGAATCTGCGCACCTCGGCCAGCGAAGAGGCCCGCCTGGACCGCATCGCCAAGGGTAAACCCGGCAGCGCCTGTCCCAAGCATTTTGTCGCCCTGAATACGGAGTTCGGCGGCAAGCCGCTTTGCCCCGCTTCCAAGACCTATATAAAGCTGAAGCTGGACAGCCTGGCCAAGGAAGGGCACTCGGAAGCCGCCATGGCCAATTTAAGAGAATCGGTTTTGGCAAAGTCCTGTCTGTGCCACGACTTGGCCGGCTGCACCACCTTGAATTATCATATTGCAAAATCCCCCAAGCCCTCCATATGCTGCGGACCCAACATACTCAGTTTCAAGCACATCGCCTCATTGGATGAGATGGTTGACCACATCTATGGGCGGCTGTCCCTGACTTCCGACACCGAGCGCCCCCACATGTTCATCCAGGAACTGAAGCTTTATGTGGAGCATTTGCGCGGCGAGATCAAAATCCTTTCCCAGGATTTGTCCAAACGCCCCAAAGGCTATGTGCAGTCTTTCAGGGATCAGCTGTTGAACGGCATAGAATACTACCGCAGCCTTGCCCGCCAGATCCTGGAGCAGCAAAGAGAGCGCTTTTTGGCCGACCTTCAGGCTTTGAGCAATGAGCTGGAAAAGATTGCCCTGCCCGGATAATCCCTTTTTTTTCAAAGAGTTATGGCATAAACCCTTGGACGGCTGTTTTTTCGTCAAGTTGTTTCCGCTTTTACGGGTTTTTTTAGTAGAATGCTGGAAGAGCTTGTCTTGCGCCAAAGGGGACTTGATGAATGGGGCCAAGGTTTGCGGTGCGTAATTACCGCAGGAGCCGGGTTGGCCGGGCCTTAATTTGCAGGGAGCTTAATACCATGCCTGTCTCACGGATCATGGCCTGTGTTGCTGTTGCGGTCTTGGGATTCATGCTGGCGGCCTGCGCCAGCACCACCGAGCTGACCGAATCATGGAATGACAGAGCATACACCGGCAGACACGTCAAGAACATGATGGTGATGGCCAAAGTCGCCAATCAAAGGGTGCGCCAAAGGGTGGAAGACCGTTTTGCCGCCGAGCTGCGCAATGCGGGTGTGTGGATGGTTTCCAGCCATACAACCGGCCTGCCCTATGATGCCAGTGGTGAAAAGATTCATGAGGCGGCCCAAAAGACCGGGGTCCAGGCCACATTGCTGGTTTCAATCTCGATCACAAAGAACAAAGAGATTGAAATGAACGTGGTGTCCCCCAGCCCGGTAACCGAGAGCTTCAGCGGAGGATTTGCGGCCCGCTCCGGGCAAAGCTATGGACCGGGCTATTATCGCCTGGCTACCGTAACCCAGTTTAACGGCAGCCTGCATCTGGTGGGCGGAGACAAGATGATTTGGTCCGCCCGTTCAAAAAGCGTTGATGCCGAGTCTTTGGATCAGATCATGGAACGGCTGCCCGGAATGTTCATTGAGGATTTGCGGTCGCGGAATTTGATCAGATAAAGGCTCTGAACAAAAAAAAAGCTCCTCTTTTCATTACGCATGAAAGCGGCAAAGCGGTGCGGGCTCCATGCTCCCGGCCGCTTTGCCTGCTATTGGCTAAACACATTAATGGGCATAGGCCTAGCCCGCAAATTTCACGGGGGTTGGGCGGCATTGAACAACAAGCCAGTATATATGGGACCTATATGAAAAAGGTCCCGTCAATTCTTAGGGACAATTTGAGCCCAGGCCCGGCACAGCCAGCGGGCCGGAGGCAAGGCGTCCGGCAAGCGAGCGCCGCAGGTGTAGCCTAAGCTACATCGAGGCGCGAGCGCGGCCGGCAACGCAGCATATGGACCGCTGGCGCAGCCGGACACGCAACCTTCGTGAAATTTACGGGCTAGCTGCGCAGCCATTTGATCAACAGCTGCACCCCAAATCCAGAGGCTCCTTCCGGCAGGCCGGGGCTGGATTTATCCATGAAGGCGGGGCCCGCGATATCCAAATGGGCCCAGGCTGTTTTGTCCTCCACAAAGTTTTGCAGGAACAAACCGCCGATAATGCTGCCTCCCCAGCGTCCCCCGCTGTTTTTGATATCCGCCACCGGGCTTTTGATCAGTTCATTGTATTCATCAACCAGGGGCAATTCCCATATCATTTCACCGCTGCGGCCGGAAGCTTCTCTTAGCTCGGATATCAGCCCCGGGCTGTTGCCCATTATTGCCGCGCAGCTGCTGCCCAGGGCCACCACGCAAGCGCCGGTCAAGGTGGCCAGATCCACCACGGCCTTGGGGTTGTAGCTCTGGGCCAGGGTCAGGGCGTCAGCCAGCACCAGGCGGCCCTCGGCGTCGGTGCTGATGATCTCTATGCTTTTGCCGTTCATGGCTTTCAAGACATCGCCCGGGCGGTATGCGCCGCCGTCCGGCATGTTTTCCGCGGCAGCAACAATGCCGATAAGGTTCAGCTTCAGCTTCAGGGCCGCCGCGGCTTGAAGCGTGGCCAGCACCGCGCCGCCGCCGGACATATCGCCCTTCATATCCCCCATGCCCTCGCGGTTTTTCAGGCTGATGCCGCCGGAGTCAAAGGTGATGGCTTTACCCACCAGCACCACCGGCTTGCCGCCCGCTGGGCCTCCCTGGTAGTTCAGTATGATGATGCGTCCGGGGCGCTGGCTGCCCTGGCCCACGCCCACAAAAGCGCCCATGCCCTTTTTCTGGGCCTGGGCCGGAGTGATGATCTGACACGTGATGCCAGAGGCCTGGGCCATATTTTGGGCCTCTGCGGCCATAATCTCGGGATAGAACAGATTGGCCGGGCGGTTGCCCATATCCCGGGCCCAGGCCACGGAGTCCGCCAGGGTGGCGCCATCCTGGGCGGCCTTGCGCACCGCGGCCAATCCCTTGCCCGGCTGGCGGATCAGGGCCAGCTCCTGCAGGGCTGGTTTCAGGTCTGCGGGGCTTTTCAACTCGTCAAAACTGTACTGGCCCAAAGAGGCCCCCAGGGAGATTATTTCGGCGCAGCTTTGCTCATCAAGGACCGTAAGCGGAGGAAGCGCCAAAGCCGCAGAGCCGGCCTGCTGGGCCTTGGCAGTGGAGCTGCCCAGGGCGGCCGCCGCCTTTAACTGGATCGGGCCGCATTTTGCCTTTGGCCCCATACCGACCAGAATCAGACGCTCCGCGTTGGCCTTGGCAGGGTATAGAGTCAGGCAGGCGCCTGGTTTGGCCTCAAAATCCTTTGCCTTGAGACGGGGGTTGATGAATTTACTGAAGCTTTTCAGTTCCGGGCGGTTTTTCAGCCCGGATTTGTCCTCTTCATAAAGCAGCACCACCAGGGCCGGGGTTTTGACTTCCGCCGGGTCCGCACTTAGCACTTTGACTTTCATAAAACTTCCACCTTTGGATATCTGTCGGTTGCCTGTTTAGTTGATGTTTTTATTGCATGGCCCAGTGTACTACGAAATCATGTCGGATTTCAGCTTGTTGTTCATGCCTGCCCTGAATAGTTATGAAGTGAAAAGGATGGATTGCGTCAGGCCCGCCTGGCATGGCAGTATGGGGTGCGGTCTTTCTGTGCTTTCATGGCAATAGCGGAGCAGGAACATGATGCAGATTCTGGGTTTGATAATGGTGGCGCTGACGGCCTTATGCGGAAGCGTGAATGCGGGACAGCCCGGCGATTGGCAAAACACATCGGGGGTAAGCGGATACACCGTGCAAGGTGCAACCGGAGGGGGACTTCAGCTTGCCTCCAGCAAGGACGGGAAATGGGATGATTCTTGGGTTGTAAAACCGGATGCTGATAAGCCCAGCCAAGACGATCAGCCCAAAGACTCCAAGCCATCACAGACAAAAAAACCGGCCGGGCCGGCTCCGGCGGATCAGCCGCCACAGCCGGATCTTACGAAATCCCCGGCCAAGACGGATAGCCCCCCTGCGCCCAAGCCGCCCGCAACTCCAGCCGAGCCCCGGAAACCGGCCCAAGCCCAGCCGCAACTTCCACCCGCCCAACCCCCCCAAACCCCTGTAGCGGACCAGGGTGTGGAGGAAACCCCGCCCGAGATCAATATTGAGCCCGGGCCCGGCCTGGATATCAAAAAAGCGCTTGATGATCTGCTGGCCAGAGACCGTGAAAAGGTGCGGCTGACCTTCACAAAGGCGTTCTACGACTCCAAACTGGAAAGCCTGGTGTTTGAAAACCCCAAGGTCTGGAACCCGGCCAAGCCCAAAAAAGACTATATCGTTGCCGATAAATGGAGCATCAAGGCCTTTAAACTCAGGCCGGGGGAGTTTTGGCCGGAGCGCCTGGATTTCACCATAAGCAACTTCAGGTTTTTCGAAAGGGGCAAACTGGGGGACTTTTGGACTGACCGCGAAGTGCTTAAGATTGCGGGTGGAAAACCCAGGGTTAACCTGCATATCGCGGTGGGCTTTGATGACAAGGCCCACATGCTGAGCATTGACAGCGTGCGGGTATGGGACCAAAGGCTGGGCTCCATTGATCTTGGCACCCAACTCAAAATCACTCCCGGCCTGGGTGAGAAGGACCTGAAGGACAATAAGAAACCGCTTGAGGCGGTGATTCAGGGTATGGCCGGCGGGGTGTCGCTGGTCTGGGCTCAGGCCAGTTACACGGACAACGGCCTGTTCGACCGCATGGTGAAGGCGGAAGCACGCGGAAAATCCCTGAACAAGACAAAGGGGAAGCTGCTGGAAGACCTGATGGATGAGCTGGGCGATATGGATGATGGACGCTTTTTGCACCTTGCCCCGGAGGTGGTCAGGTTTGTCTTGAATCCCAAGAAGATCACCTTCCGGCTGGATGCAAAGCAACCTGTGGGATTTATGCAGCTGATCATGAAAACCGTTGATCTGGAAGACTATATTAAGCTGAGCGTGCAAGCCTATCCAGTGCTGCCATGCCGCTTGCCGGACGGCGGGATCAAAACCAAATAAGCTGAAAAAAGCCGCCCGGGTTTGACTTATGCCGGAACGTCAGCGTCCCCGCAGCTAAAAGGCTGCGGGGTTTTTCATGGCAGGTTGCGAATAGGGATTCATTTGGAACGTGGCTTGCCTTATCATGTAAAAAAGCCCGGCGGCGCATGTTGCACCGCCGGGCTTTGTTGTTATTGGGTTGTCCGGGCTGTGGTCTTTGGTCAGCTCCCTCAGCCTGCAAATCCTGTAGTCATGAATTTCTGGCCAAAGCGGGTTAGCATCAGGCCTTCCACCCCCGCATGTGAATTCAGATAGTTCATAGCCTGGCCGGGTTCCATCACAAAACAGGCTGTGCTTAGGGCGTCGGCCACGATTGCGCTGGAGGCCTTCACGCTGACGCTGGCCTCGGTCTTGGGCGATGCGCCCGTATGAGGATCTATAATGTGGTGGAAGAGCTTTTCCTGGTCAAAGTAGATCTCATAGTTGCCGCTGGTGGCCACGGCCGCATTGCTGAGATGCATGACCTGTTTGGCCTGGGTCTTGTCCGCCGGATCAGCCACACCAACCCGCCAGACCTTGCCGTCCGCCCGGTTCCCCATGGCGGCCACATCTCCGCCCGCATTGATAAGGGCGTGGGACACTCCGGCCCGTTTCAGGGCGGTCATGCCGATATCCACAATATAGCCCTTGGCCACGCCGTCCAGGGTGACGGCTGCGCCTTCCTTGGTCAGGCGCGCGGTGCTGTTTGCAAGGCTGAATCCGCCGATGGCGGACATGGCCTTTTCAAGCTGCTTGGCTTCAGGCAGGCTCTTGTTGGCGGCAAAGCTGTTTTTGTAGGCATCCACAATGGGAGCCACGCTTATGTCAAAGGCCCCGCCGGAGCTTTGGTTGACCTTGGCGCACAGTTCAAGCACCTGGGAAAGGGCAGGGGGCAGCTTGCTCAAAGAGCCCGTGGAGTTCAGCTCATATAAAGCCCCTCCGCTGTGGTAGCGGTCAAAGGTGGGGGCTATGGCGCTGATGGCCTCATAGGCCCGGTTCAGGGCGGTTTGAGCCTTGGCGGCGCTTTGATCCACCACGGTGACGGCCACCATGGTGCCCATCATGATGCGGGTTTCTTGAGCGACTTTCAGCCCGCCGGTCAGGCTGGCCAGACCTATTGAGGGGCTCACCAGAGGCATGGCGGCGGCCACACCGGCCGCACCGGCCAATTTCAAAAAGGAGCGGCGGTCCATCTGTTTCTTATCCTTCATGACAATCACTCCTTGAGAGCTTACACATTCATTCGGTGGCTGGTGGGCAGTTGCTCACCCTCGTGGCGGTAGCAGATAAGGCCGCATTGCAAGCAGCGGTTGGCCTCTGCCACGGCGCTGTCTTCAGGCAGGCCAAGCTCCACCTCGACAAAGTTGCCCGCACGCTCCGGCACATGGATATCGGGCATCTTGGCCCGCTCTCCGCCGGGATA
Organism: Desulfarculaceae bacterium; assembly: GCA_963675675.1. Lineage (GTDB taxonomy): Bacteria > Desulfobacterota > Desulfarculia > Desulfarculales > Desulfarculaceae > Dethiosulfatarculus. Next base: position 1,209,692 of record OY776512.1, on the reverse strand, counting down.
GGCATGGGGTATTTCGGTGCGGGTGCGCACTTTACGCCAGTCTAACACCCGGTATTTCCAGTCTAACACCTCTCCAACCGGAGCGGCGACTTCTTCTTCACTTAAAAACTGATGAATGGCCCGGGCGGCCCTGCGGCCGGTGCCGATAGCCTCCACCACGGTGGCTGCGCCCAAGACGCCGTCGCCGGCCGCGAAGATGCCCGGCACGTTGGTATTCATCTGCAGATCATCGGTTAGTATGCTGTTCCAGCGGGTTCGGGATATGTCCTTGCCCACATCGTCCTGGTCCAGGCATTCCAGGAAGGGGAACTGGCCGATGGCCGCGATCACGTTGTCCACTTCCATTATGGTTTCGCTGCCTTCCACAGGCACCGGGCGGCGGCGTCCCGAGGCGTCAGGCTCGCCCAATTCCATGGTGAGATACTCCATGTGGGTAAGCTTGCCGTTCTCATCGCCGATCAGTTTGGTTGGAGCGGCCAGGAATTTGAACTTGACTCCCTCCATCTCGGCCTCATAGACCTCGATATCGTTGGCCGGCATCTCCTCGCGGGAGCGGCGGTAAAGCACGGTCACCTCTTTGGAGCCCAGACGCCAGCAGGTGCGGGCGCAGTCCATGGCCGTATTGCCGCCGCCGATGATGACCACCTTGTCGCCCACCGGGGTTTCGTTGTCCAGGCCGCGTTCGATCAGCATGTCGGTGCCCGAAAGCACCCCGTCCAGATCTTCGCCCTCCAGCCTCATGTTGCGGGCGCCCCAGGCGCCTATGCCCAGGAAGATGGCCTCATAGCCCTGTTCGTTGAGATCGGTAAGCGTGAAGTCCTTGCCCAGGGTCTGGTTGCAATGGGCTTCCACCCCCAGTTCCAATATGCCCTCGATCTCCCAGTCCAGGATCTCCTTGGGAAGGCGGTACTGGGGGATGCCGTAGCGGGTCATGCCGCCCATCTTGGGCATGGCCTCGTAAATAGTGGGCGCATATCCCAAACGGGCCAGGTAGTAGGCCGCGGTAAGGCCAGCCGGACCGCCTCCCACGATAGCGACCTTGCGGTCGTTCTTGGGCAGCATGAAAGGTTTGGTGTGCTTTTTCAGGGTGTACATCTCATAGTCGGCCGCAAAGCGTTTGAGATGGTTGATGTTGATGGGGTCTTCATCCAGCCCGCGGCGGCAATTATCCTCGCAGGGATGTGGGCACACACGGCCGATGCACAAGGGCAGGGGGTTGTGCTCTTTGATGATGGCCAGGGCGTCTTCAAAGCGTCTTTCGCCGATGGCCCGCACATAGCTGGGTATGTCGATCTGGGCCGGACATCTCGCCGTGCAGGGGGCCAGGCAGGCATTGAAATTGTTGAAACCCAGGATGCGCTGGGTGGCGCTGGTCAAGCGTATGATGCCTTTGGGGCAAACCCGTTCGCAGGTGCCGCAGCCGGTGCATTTTTCCTTGTCAACGTGGGGGAGGTTGTCCTCTCCCATGGTGATGGCCCCGAAGGGGCAGGCCTTCATGCAGGAGCCCAGGCCCAAACATCCGATATCGCATTCTTTGGAACCGCCGGAGAGCACCACGGCGGCCCGGCAGTCTTCGATTCCGTCATAGGCGTATTTCAACGCAGCCCGGTTTGTGCCGTAGGTGCAGTCCGGAAGCGCGATTTCGGGTTCGCGGAAGACAAGTTCCACACCCATGATTCCGGCGACCTCTTCGGCCACCGTCGGCCCTCCCGCCACGCAGACGTTGGCATCGCATTTTCCCGACGCAATGGCCAAGGCGCAGGAGGCGCAGCCCGCAAACCCGCAGCCGCCGCAGTTGGCCCCGGGAAGGGCCTCTTCTATGGCCTCAACCCGCGGATCGACCTCCACCGCGAATATCTTGGCCGCGGCTCCCAATCCAGCCGCAGCTACAACCCCCAAACCTCCTATGGCTAGGGCTTCGATAATCATAATCGGTTTACTCCTTCACCGGTGATGGCTGGCCAGGTTTATTTCAAACCCGCACCAGTTTTTCTCAGCGGTGTTAGCTTATCCTTTTAGCAAGGCCCCTATGGGCCGATATACGGCCAAATGCATGGCCGATTCACCCAATCCCCTTTTTTTTAGACCAAACCGGCGAAACCGGCGAAGGCCAAAGCCAGAAAACCGGCGGTAACCAAACCCATGGCGGTGCCATCAAAGACCCGGGGCATATTTGCCAGAGCGAAACGCTCACGTATGCCCGCAAACAGGATCAAGGCCAGGGCGTAGCCCACCGAAGAGGCGAAGGAGAACATCAACGAATCAAAAAAGTCATACTCTTTTTGAATGTTGAGCAAGGCGACGCCCAAAACCGCGCAGTTGGTGGTGATCAGGGGGAGAAAAATGCCCAGGGCGCGGTAGAGCGCGGGCATGCTTTTTTGCATTATGATCTCAACCAGCTGGACCAGGGACGCAATCACCAGAATAAAGGCGATGGTCTGCAGGTATTCAAGCTCGTTGGGAACCAGCAGATAGTTGTTCACCAGCCAGGTTACCGCGCCGGCCACTGTAATAACGAATATGACCGCCATGGACATACCGGTTGCGGTATCCATCTTTTTGGAGACGCCGATGAAGGGACAATGGCCCAGGAACTTGGCCAACAAAATGTTGTTGACCAGTATGGCCCCGACAATAAACAGCAGGTAATCAGCAAAGTTCATGGCAGACTCCTATCCCTTTTTGGCTTCCATGCGGGTGCTGACCCAGTTGATGATGGCAAGCATCAAGCCAAGACTGATAAAGGCTCCGGGTGCCGCACCAATCACTCTGAAGGGGGCATCAATAAATTGCACCCCCTCAAAGCTCAAACCGAATATGTTATCGAATTGAAGCCAATGGCCCTTACCGATAATTTCGCGCAATGAACCTATTACGGTCAGGCTGATGGTGTAACCCAATCCTATGCCCATACCGTCCAGGAAGCTGGGGAAGACCCCGTTTTTGCCGGCGAAGGCCTCGGCCCGGCCCAGGATGATGCAGTTCACCACGATCAGGGGGATGAACACGCCGAGCACCTGTGACAGGGAGTAGACATAAGCTTTGAGCATAAGATCAACTATGGTCACAAAGCTTGCAATGATGACGATATAGGCCGCGATGCGGACTTTTTTGGGTATGAAGTTGCGCAAGGCCGAGACCAGAACGTTGGAGCAGACCAGCACGAAAGTCGCGGCGACCCCCATGCCGAAGCCGTTGATGGCCGAGGTGGTCACGGCCAGGGTGGGGCAGAGCCCCAGGACCAGCCTGAAGGGCGGCAGGACCTCCCAGAAGCCCTTGGTGAATTCCTTCATTACTGACATTATCGGCCTCCCCTACTGAACCATTTGGTCTTTGAATTGGCTGTAAACTTCGATGGCCTTGTTCACCGCTTCAATGGTGGCTCCGGTTGTGATGCTGGCTCCGGTCATGCCGTCCACATCACTGCCGGTCAACGCTTTGTCGATTCCCTTGCCCGCAAAGGAAGGCACAAATTTGGGATCGGTGTCGATGCGGGCGCCGTAGCCCGGGGTCTCTGAATGGCTGACCACGGCCAGACCCGAAACCTTGCTGGCCGCTACGTCAAAGCCCACCATGACCGCCACATCACCGCCGAATCCAGCCGCGGCGGATTCCATGGCCACGCCGACGGTTTTGCCCCCGGCCTTGGCCGGAAATACGAACAGAACAGCGGGTTTGCCGGTTTTGTCCTTACCCATGGGAATCTTGATCATTTCTTCCATGGGCTTGTTGTCGTATTTTAGTTTTGCAAAGACCTTGGCCACGGCCGGCCCCTTGACCTCTTTGAGCAGGGTTTCGGCTATGGGGCCTTTGGTCAGTTCGTAAACGCCCGAGAGAGCCAGTCCTGCGGTGCCGCAGATACAGCCCAGCACGAATACCATATTCACGATTTCGTTTTTGAATAGAGCTTTCATATCGGCAACCCCCTAAACCTTGCCCAAAACTTTGGGACGGATGCGGTCAAGCAGCGGGGTGCAGCAGCTCATGAAAAGCACCGCATAATAAACACCCTCAACGTTGGCTCCCCAATGGCGGATTATCACCGCCAGCACTCCGATGCCCAAGCCATATACCAGCATGCCGCCGTTTGTCATGGGGCTGGATACGTGCTCCGGGGCGAAGAAGAAAGCGCTTATCATCAAGCCTCCCGCACCCAGATGGAACCAGGCCAGATTGAAGGCTCCGAGGCCGGTCTGGGCCAGTTTGGCATCGGCCACGCTGGCCAATAGCGACATCACGATGGCCCCGGCCAGCACGGCCACCGGGATATGCCAGCTGATCACCTTCCGGATGAGCAGGTAAAGGCCGCCGAGCAAAATGGCCCAGGTGCTGGTGGTGCCCACCGCTCCCGGCACATATCCGCACCAAAGCGCCCAGAGGTCCGTGGCTCCGTAGGCCTTGAGGTCTGCGGCCACCAGCATCAGCGGGGTCTGTGTGGTTTTCATGGCGGCTTCGGTGCCCGCGGCTCCGAAGAAGTTATTCATATGTTCCGGCCATGACAGGGCCAGACAGGCCCAGGCGATGAGAACCGGGTTCATGGGGTAGCCCCCCAGTCCGCCGAACATGGCCTTTGCCAGACCGGAGATGATCAGGCCGCCAATCAGCGGCACCCAGAAAGGCGCCCCGGCGGGCATCAAAAGGCCCAAGAGCAGGCCCATGAGCGCCGCGTGCAGGTCATTAAGCCGGTTGGGCAGGTTGAAGATTCTACAGATCAAGAATTCAAAGCCCACTGTGGAGATCACCGCAATGGCTATGTTAATCACCGCAGCCGAGCCGAAATAGTAAATCGCCGCCAAAAGCGCCGGGATCAGGGCAATCAGCCAATCCTTATAAAGACTGGTGACGGTGCGTTTACCCAGGATGTGGGGCGAGGCGGATACAGTTAGAAGCTGGCTCATCAGTCCACCTCCTTGGCCATCAGCTCGGTTTTACCCAGCCGGATGAGCTGGACCATGGGCCGTTTGGCGGGGCACACATAGGCGCATACTCCGCATTCCGTGCATTGGAACAGATCGCGTTCGGCGGCCTGTTCATACTCTGCGAACTCGCAGAATTTGCTCAGTTCGCCAGGCACCAGGTTTACCGGGCAGACTTGCACGCAGGCTCCGCAATGGATACAGGGATGGCTTGAGTATTTGACCAGTTCATCCTTGGTCTGCACGAACAGCCCGTCGATGCCGCGCAATACCGGCGAGTTCAAATCAAAGTGGGCATAGCCCATCATGGGGCCGCCGATGATCACTTTGCCCGCGTTTTCGGGCAGGCCGCCAGCCGCCTCCAGCACATGGGAGATGGGGGTGCCCAGACGCACTTCATAGGCGCCGGGCTTTTGAACCGCACCGGTCACGCTGACCAAGGTTTCCAAACAGGGCTTGCCGCTAAGCAGCGCCCGGCCCACTTCCATTGCGGTCTGCATGGATTCCAGCGCAACCCCGAAGTCCCTGGGGTCGCCGTCAGGGTAGGGAATCTCCGCGCCCGCCAGATTCAGGGCCAGCATATTGTCATGGGTGTATGGATAGTGGCCCGCGCATACGGTCTCGATATCCCAGCCATGCCTGGCGGACATCTCTGCAATGGAAGATGAATCCTGGCCATGGGGCAGAGCCAACACCACCCGGCCCGCGCTGGAGATGTGAGCCAGCGCTGCGATGCCCGCTTCTATTTCGGCGGTGTCACAGGCGAGTGCGGCGGTATTGGGAGCAACCGGGGGATCGTAGTCAACACCCCGGATGATAAGCGTGTCGATGGCCCGCACCGACCTGACTCCATTCATGGAGATGTAGTGCTTTGGACCCACCGAGCTGGAAAGCCCTACACCGGTCAAGTCAAGACCGGCCAAAAGCTTATCCAGCCTGGTTTGGTTGATAAGGGCTGTATCGCCAAAAGCCTCCAGAGCGTCCGGTTCCGCGGCGGGTTCCGAATCCTGGCCATCGCTTTTGATGACTACGGCCATGACCTTGTGCCCCGCATGGTCGTAGATTTCCTCGATGGCTTGAACCGTGCCGCTTATGCTGGCCCTGACCAAAGCCGGAGTGGATTTTTCATGGCTGTCCACTGCCTGCCTGATCTTCACCACCAGCTCCATGGGTACGCTTTCCCCTTGGCCGATAATCTGGCCACAGGCTACCTGGTCGCCCACCTCCACCACAGGGGTGCAGGGAAGGCCGTAATGGCCCTTGAGCGGAAGGAAAACCTTTTCGGGAATGGAGAGCTTGGTGGGTTGGGACACAGTCGGGGAGGGGCGGCGTATGCCCTTGAACATATGTGCTAATTTCATGCTCCCAAACTCCTGATAAAATGAAAGCCCGCAGCCCCAAAAGGGTTTGAGACAGCGAGGGCGTATGTGAACGATTACACAACTACGCGCTGAATGCAAGCCCGTGCATACCTATTTGCGGCCGCGTAAAATCCCCCTCACGTGGCCGCTTAGGGCTAACTTGCGAACTTACTTAACATTTGCCCCACCGAAGTTCGGTGGGGAAGTTCACATTATATAAGGCTAAAGGCATGGATTTGTCAACGTTTGAGCTAAAAAGATACGGGGTTGATCACAATTGCATAGGCGGCTGCGCGGGGCTTTGCAATGGGTTGGGTTTTTAAAACCAGGTTTTTGACAAATGGGTGGTATTTTGTCTGGCCAAAAAAACAAGCAGAATCTAATATATGGCCGATAAGCCCGCAGGCCGGGCCATTGCGCCGCCATCCCTATGGGGGGGCGGCAAAAACAAATAAGCCAAGGAACCGTGCTGTTGCATCCTGTGGTTATTAAAGTGCCGCCGCTTATTCCATGTTGCATACAGCGTTGGACGCAATTACCCCTTTATAGGGGCAGTAAATCATTTGGGAGGTAAAAACTTATGGACCGATTGCTGACCCAGCGTGGGGGCAAGGCCCATCTGCTTTTGGGTAATGAGGCCATAGTGCGCGGCGCCCTGGAAGCAGGTTTGGCATTTGCAACCTGCTATCCGGGCACCCCGAGCTCCGAGGTGCCGGACACGCTTTACCGTCTGCGCAAGCTCAATCCGGGCAAAACCCATTATTATTTCGAGTATTCAACCAATGAAAAAGTAGCCATGGAATGCGCCGCCGGTGCGGCTTCCAGCGGGCTGCGCACCTTGTGCACCATGAAACACGTGGGGCTCAATGTGGCGGCTGATCCGCTTATGACCATGGCCTACACCGGAGTGCGGGCCGGCATGGTGATCCTTACGGCGGACGATCCTTCCATGTTCTCCAGCCAAAACGAACAGGACAACCGCTACTATGCCCGGCTTTCCGGCCTGCCCATGCTGGAGCCCGCCGGACCGGCCGAAGCCAAGGAAATGACCAAGATAGCCTTTGAGCTAAGTGAAGAGTTGGGAGTGCCGGTGTTTATCCGCACCACCACCCGGGTGAATCACGCCCGGGAGGCGGTGACCTTTGCCAGCCTGACAAAGCCCAAATCCAAGGCCACCTTTGAAAAGAGCCCCTTCACCCTGGTGCCGGTGCCGGCGGTGGCCCGCAATCTGCACTTAAGGCTTTTGAATATCTATGACCAGGCCCAGGCCATCAGCGAGAATAGCCCCTTGAACACCGTCAGCGGCAGGGGCAAGCTGGGCCTGATCACCAGCGGGGTGTCCTCGGCCTTTGCCCAGGATGCCATAAGCGACCTGGGTCTGAAGCAGAAAGTCAAGGTCTTGAAACTGGGCTTCACCTGGCCCTTGCCTGAAAAGAAAATAGTGCGCTTCATCAAGGGGGTGGACAAGGTTCTGATTGTGGAAGAGCTGGAGCCCTTGGTGGAGAACGCGGTCAAGGGTCTGGCCTTTGATCACGGCGTGAAAGTGGAAGTGGCGGGCAAATCCAAAAAACATCCCCAGGTGAGCTGCGATGTGGCCCAACCCAAGGACCTCACCCGGGCCTTTGAGTACAGTCCGGGACAGATCCGGGCGGTGCTGGCCAAGTTCGCCGGCCTTAAATATAAAGCGCCCAAGTCCGTCACCATTCCAGATCCCCCGGCTCTGCCGGGCCGTCCGCCCAACCTTTGCGCGGGCTGTCCCCATAGGGGCACCTATCTGGCGGTGAAAGAGGTCTTGGGTGATGAGGGCATTTATCCCACCGATATCGGATGTTACACCCTGGGTCTTTTGCCGCCCATCAACATGGCCGACTTTCTGGTCTGCATGGGTTCGTCGGTCTCCGGCGCGAGCGGCATCTCCCGGGCCACCGGTCAGAAGGTGGTGGGATTCATCGGAGACAGCACCTTTTTCCATTCCGGAATGACAGGCCTGATCAACGCGGTGCACAACAATCACAACTTCACCCTGGTCATCATGGACAACGGCACCACGGCCATGACCGGCCACCAGCCCCATCCCGGCGTGGACACCGAGGCCATCGGCGATTCCACCAGGCACGTGGATATCGAAACCGTGGTCAGGGGCCTGGGGGTGCAGCATGTAACCACGATAAAGCCCTTTAAGAGCAGAGCGGCCATCGCCGCCGTAAAGGAAGCGGTGGAGTTCGACGGCGTGAGCGTGATAATAAGCCAGGAGCTTTGCCCCCTGTTTGCCAGAAGGGTGGCCCCCAAGCCCAAACGGGCATTCCAGGTGAACCCGGACAAGTGCAAAAAGCACTTTGACTGTATTCAGAAGGTGGCTTGTCCGGCCATGTACTATGACGGCGGCCAGGTGTATATCAATGAGCTGCAGTGCATCGGCTGTGCGCTTTGCGCCCAGACCTGCCCGGAAAACGCCATTCTGCCGGTGAAAAAGAGCTAACCAGAAGGAGGAAGCATTATGAAAACCCAACGCATCGTAAACGTGGGCGTGGGCGGCCAGGGCAACCTTCTGGCCAGTAATCTATTGGGCATGGCCTGCGTGGACGCCGGGCTGCCCGTGATGGTGAGTGAGATCCACGGCATGGCCCAGCGCGGCGGCGTGGTGGAATCAGCCGTGATAATCGGCGAGGCCAAAAGCCCGCTCATAAGCGAAGGAGAGGCCGATATCCTGGTCAGCTTCGAGCCGGTGGAGACCTTGCGCCTCATGAACAAGATTAACAAGGACAGCATGGTGGTGACCAACAACCGGCCCTTGCCTCCCTTTACAGTGGCCATCGGCCAGGCGACCTATCCGGACACCGAGGCGGAGCTGGCCAAATTGAGTGAAAAGGTTAGGCGGCTGGTGGTCTTTGATGGCCAGGATCTGGCCGAAAAGGCCCAGAATCCCTTGAGCCTCAACATGGTTATGCTGGGTGCGCTCTTTGCGGTGGGCGATCTGGCCGTGCCGGTGAAAGCCATCAAAAAGATGATCCGCCAGAACACCAAGGAACGCTTTGTGAAAAGCAACCTCAAGGCGTTCGACCTGGGCTTCAAGGTGGCTGCATAACTCAGCGCTCCGGCTTGAATAAACCATAACCGGGCGTCCCATATGGGGGCGTCCGGTTTTTCATGGCAAGCGCCGCCTGTTTTTTATTAGGCCGGGCTCAGTAATCCGCCGCCTGTTTGCAAAGCTCCAAGAGCCACATATGCATGGGCAGCATTTTTTGATAGCGCTTAAAGGCGTATTCCACTATGCGGGCGGTGGTGAAGGACTCGGGTATCTCGCCCTCGCTCCAGGCTGTCAGCCCTTTGAATTTCAAAAGCTCGGCATTGGGATGTTCCGGGTCATAGCCCCGGGGCACTCTTTTAAAGTGGGGGATCCCGGCCTTGAACCCGGCTTTTTCTATTTCCCGCACGGCTTGGGCCAGTTTGGGACCCCATTTTTTATGCACCGCCATGTCGCGGTATGCGGCCAGGTGGGCTTTGGGGAAATGGTGCATGCCGCCGGCAAAGGCCAGGCTGGGCGGATCAAGGTGAAAATAAAACCCGGGATGCTCCATGCGCTTGCCGTCGCCCTCCCAGAACCAAAGGCCCATGTGGGTTTTGTAGGGGAGCTTGTTTTTGCTGAAACGCACATCCCGGTACAGACGGAATATGGATTTATTCACGCTGGGTATGGCGTTTATCTCCGGGCGCAGCTTCCGCAGCTTTTCGCCCATGGCCACGATGAAGTCCTTGGAGCGCTCCAAGACCTCCTGATCATAGATATGCCTATGCTCCAAGAACCACTCTTTGTTGTTGTTCTTTTTAAGCTGTTCGAAAAAGTTTGCGGTCTCCAAACTGAAACCGCTGAAACTGCTTTGCACCATGGCCGCCTCCGCGCTTGTAAATAGGCTCAATCAAATAATACAATACTTGAATAAAAATCCGGCCTGATAATTTCCGGTGATCATGCAAAGGGGTGGCTTCAAATGTCAATGGATCTGATTCAGTTCGTGCAAAAAAGCCTCAAGGAAAAGGCTGATCCGGCCAAGGCCGCGCCCATGCAGGCCTATATGAAAACATCCATGCCTTTTTACGGCGTACAGAGCGCGCCGCGTAAAAAAATCGCCGCCCAGGTCAAAAGGCAATTCCCCCTGAAGGATAACGGCGCCTATCGAAGCATGATCACCTCGTTATGGAATCTGCCCCACCGGGAGGAAAAATACCTGGCCTTGGAGCTTGCCTGCCTGCAAGAAAAATATGTTTCCCACCACAACCTTGACCTTTATGAGAAGCTGGTGAGAGAGGGCGCTTGGTGGGATTTTGTGGACCAGATCGCCGCGCATCTGGTGGGTGAGGCGTTGGCCAAGGAACCGGATAAGATTTATCCGGTCATGGACAAATGGGTTGATGATCCTGATATGTGGATACGGCGCACAGCCATATTGTGCCAGCTCACCTTGAAGGGGCGCACCGACCAAAAGCGTCTTTTCGCCTATTGCCTTGCCCGCTGCGATGAGAATGAGTTCTTCATCCGAAAGGCCATAGGCTGGGCCTTGCGGCAGTATTCTTACACCGCTCCGGACGCAGTAAAAGGCTTCTTGCTGGAGCACCGGGATAAATTGTCCGGGCTCAGCTATAGGGAGGGGGCCAGGAACCTTAAGCGCCAGGGGCTCATATAAGGCCGGGGGCACAGCCCGAAAGCGGCCCCCCTTATCTGGCGCAGTCCCTGGGGTCTCCGCAGGCCTTGTCCAAGGCATGCTCCAGGGCGGGCAGCACGGTCTCCAGATTTTCCTGGGCCCCCTTGGGCGAGCCCGGAAGGTTGATAATCAGGCAGGCTCCCCGGATGCCCACCAGGCCGCGGCTGAGCATGGCCCTGGGGGTGTGCTTTAGCCCCTCGGCCCGCATGGCCTCGGCCATACCGGGCACCTGGCGCTCGATCACCTGCATGGTGGCCTCGGGGGTGATGTCCCGGGGGCTCAGGCCGGTGCCGCCGCTGGTCAACACCAGGCTGACTTCATTGCTGTCGCACAGCCGTTTCAAGGCGCCGGTGATCTGATCCATTTCATCCGGCACCACCAGGCTCTGGGTGATTTCAATGCCTATGCCGGTCAAAAGCTTTTTTATAACCGGCCCGGAGACATCTTCCCTCAAACCCTGGCTGGCTTTGTCGCTGATGGTTACAACCGCTGCTTTATGTTGGTATTCTGAACTCATGTGATGCTTGGCCTCGCTTATTAAATCAGGTTTTGGTACATATTGATGAAAACAGGCACAATTGGCAAGTATGGGTTTATAGATGGAAACCGGTTTTAGCTCCAGCATGCGCTCCCCAGAATTTCAAAACGACCGGCCGGGGTGGGAATGGCCCGTGGTCTGGGCCGTCTATCTGACCCTTTCTTTGATCATGAGCCTGCCGGTGGTGCTGGATATCAGCCAAAACCTGGGCGCCAAGGGCGACAACATTCTTAATGCCTGGATACTCTGGCGCATAAACGAGAATCTGATCACCCGGCCCTGGGACCTGTTTGCAGGCAATATATTCTACCCTTACAAAATGGTGATGGCCTACTCCGAGACCATGCTCAGCGGAGCGCTCATGGTGCTTCCGGCCCATATCCTGGGCGCATCCCCGGTCACCCAATACAATCTATTGAAAATACTGGCCTTCAGCCTGAACGGACTGGGCATGTATCTATTGGCCTGCCGGGTGACCGGCAGCAGGATGGCGGGTTTCATCGGCGGCTTGATCTTCGCATTTGCCTTGCCGCGCTATAACTTGAACCTGCAGATGCACTGCTCCCAGTTCATACCTTTCACCTTTTGGGCGCTGATCCGGTTTTCCACAAGCCCAAGCTCAAAGCGGGCATGGGCACTGACCGTATTCACCCTGCTGACCATGCTGAGCAACGCCCACTATGCCTTATACATGGTGTATGCCCTGGCTTTTTGGGTTTTGTTTGAAATGGCCTGGGACCTGGGGCAAGGCTGGATCAAAAAAATCAGGCTGCTCATAATCCCAGGCTTGGTTTGCGGGCTGGCTGCGCTTGCGTTATTCTGGCCCTATCTGGGCAAGCCCGCCCGCTCCATTCAGGAAGTCTACCGCTATTCCAACGAGGCCTTTGATCTGCTGCGCCCTTATTATGGCTCGTGGCTCTATTCCTTGTGGCTGAAACCCTCCGGAGCCAATCAATGGTTTTTCGGGGTGATCCCCTGGCTGCTGGGGCTGTGCTCCATAGGCGCTCTGTTAATCGGAAGGGCAGGGCGGGCCGCCCGCTATCTTGCACCCGCCCTGCTCTTGGGACTATTGGCCGCCTGGGCTTCATTGGGGCCCGATGCCGGGCTCTACGGCTTGATGTGGGACCACCTGCCCGGGTTCCGGGGGGTGCGGGGGGTCAACCGCATAGCCATGCTGAGCTTCTTTGCGCTCTCGCTTTTGGCCGCGCATGGGGTTTCCATATTGCTTAGCCGTAACCGAAAATTCGGTCTGCCCCTGACTTTGATCGTTTGCGCCCTGATTCTGGCCGAAGCGGTCTCCATCCCATCGGACAGGAAATTTTTCAAGCTGCCCATAAACACCGGACAAAATTTCGCCTGGCTGGCCCGGAGGCCCGAGGTGAAGAACATCCTCTATCTGCCCATGAAATATGAGGAGGTGGATATCACCTATGAGTCCAAATGCCACGGCAAGCGCATGGTCAACGGCTACAGCGGCTATTTCCCGCCCCTTTACAACTGGTTCAAAAAACACCAGGCCCTGTTTCCCGACCCGGCCTACGTTCGGGCCTTGCAGGCATTTGAAGTCGACCATGTGGTGCTTGACCAAAAGCTATTCAAGCGCAAACGGGCAGGGGTGGAGAAAAACCCGGATTTGGAGTTTATCGCCCAACAGGACGGGATGGCGCTGATAAAGGTGCGGCCAAAAAAGATAAAACTTGACCGCCAGGCAATAATGTCCGGAGAGGTGGATAAGCTCTGGGGGTTTGCTCAGAGCGATTTGAGTAACTATCATCTTGATATGCAAGTAACCCCGCGGCAGGCGGGGCCGGTGGCCGTTGCGCTTGTGGAGGTGAAAAACATATCAGCCAATTGGCTGCCGGATGGAGTTTTGCAGTTCTGGGCCAGGGTGGACGCCCCCGGAGGCTGGAGAGAGGCCCTGGTCAGGATGCCTGGTTTGAAGCCCGGGCAGAAAAAGGAATTTCAGGTAGGCGCTTTATTGCCCTGGCCCCATGAGCAGGAGGTTAAATTCAGGGTTCACTTGCGCATAGAGAACCGGCTGCACGGCCCGGAGATATCCGGCAAAGCCATATTGGGCCCCAGCGCCACCATAGGCGTGGCGAGTGTGAAAGCCAATCCGGAAGCCCATAATGCATACAAGATCATCGACCGGGACATCACCACCCGCTGGGCCACCAATCAGGTTTTCAAGCCGGGCGAATATGTTGAGCTGGAGCTGAAGCCGGGACCGGTAAAGGGCATATTTCTGCTTAATCATGGACCCACGGCAGGAGATCACCCCAAGGGCCTGATCATATACACCTCGCAGGACGGCGGAAACTGGAAAAAGCTCAAACGGATAGAGCCGCTGGAGGTTCGTGATTACACCGGATTGGAAGCGGTCTGGCTGGAACTGCCCGGGCTGGAAGCCAGGCATCTTCGCTTTGAGCCCACCCACCACCATCCCCATCATTGGTGGTCGTTATACGAGCTTGTGGTGATAAAACGGTGATACGACTCTTTGAGGAAGGGCATGAACCATGGAACACCAAGAAGACTGCACTTGCGTTGATTGCGCGCCTGGGGCCGCAATGAAATATAAGCTGACCATTTCACGTGAAGATCAAGACGGTGTGGCCTATATGAAACTGGTTGGGCGTCTGGACGCCAACACCGGCATGGATCACGGCCAGGATATCTTGAGGGCTCTTGAAGAATCCAAGGGCTTGGTCATGGACCTGACCGGGTTGAATTACATAGCTTCGGCCGGAATCAGGATTCTGTTGATGGCCGCCAAACAGGCCCATGCCACCAACAAAACCATGGAGCTGCGCAACCTGCATCCCAATGTGCATGATGTCCTGGAGATGGTGGGCATGCTGGAGATCTTCAATATCAAATAAGCGGGCGGGGCGGTGCATGCCGTCCCGCTTTTTTATTTCCATCTGGCTGCGCCGTTCCGCAATTATCTCTCAGCCGTCGCCCCTTTCCAGGTTCAACAGATAGCGCTTGCGCCACAGGCCCCCGCCATATCCCACCAGTTCGCCGTTGCTGCCGATCAGACGGTGGCAGGGAACCACAATTGAGATGGGATTATCGCCGTTGGCCTTGCCCACCGCCCGCACGGCCTCGGGCCTGCCCAGCGCGCGGGCCTGTTCCTTATAGCTGCGGGTGCTGCCGAAAGGTATGTCCAGCAGGGCGCGCCAGGCTTGTTTTTGGAACGGGGTGCCCATGAACACCAGGGGCAAATCAAACTCCCTGCGCTTGCCGTTGAAATATTCCTCCAGCTGGGTTTGCAGATTATCGAAATGGGGGCTCTGGCCTGGGAGCAGTTCGGATTTCAGGCTTTTTTTCAGGCGTGCCAGCTGGGTTTCCAGCATGCGGCGGTCGGTGAATTCCAACAGGCAGATTCCCTGGTCATTGGCTCCGGCAAGCATGGGGCCCAGGGGGGTGAGCACCCGGCTGAAACGGACAAGATCCTTTGCCTGGCTGGCGCTGGGGTTCACCCCGGCGTTTTTTTTGAATGATTCGGTAAATCCGCTCACCGAATCATAGCCCGAGGCGAACGCGGCCTCTATCACCTGGTCACCATGTTTTATGTTGCCAAAGGCCTGGGCGATGCGCAGCCCGCGCAAGTAAGCCTGGAAGGTCATGCCCAGGTGCTTTTTAAACCAGCGCCGCACCCGGTTGGGGTCCAGGCCGCGCTGTTTCAGTTCATAGTCCTTCAGCTTGATTCCCGGGTTGGCATCCACCTCTTTAATAAGCGGTTCAAGCCAATCGGGCATTTTGCCTTGATAGTCCAGCGGGGTGCACAGCTTGCAAGGCCGATAGCCATGCAGCAGGGCATCCTGGGCGCTGCCGAAGTATTCCACGTTCTGGGGCTTGGGCTTTTTGGCATGGCAGGTGGGGCGGCAGAAGACGCCCGTGGTCTTGATGGCCGCCACGAATATGCCTTCGAAACGGGGGTCTTTTTCCAAAAGGGCCTTATACATGATTTCCGGTTCGGGTAATGTCCGGGGCATATTAGCGCACTCTTTCCTTGAAGCTTGCTTGGGTGGTTCAATGATGAACCGGGCGGGGAATATCGGCAACCGGAAACTTGACAGGCTTTTAGGTTACCGCCGGTGACACGGGCGGGACCTGGGAGTATATTCCAGCGATGCAGTTTTTTAGCCAAAATCAACCGGTTTCATCGGCTCCGGGCGTGGGGGCGCTGATCATTATTACAGCCGCGGCCCTGTTTGCGGTGCATATCTGGATCATCAAAACGGCCAAAGATTTTCTGGACGCCTGGCAGGTGGGTTGCGGGCGCTGGATGGTGGGCATCATAATGGTGTTGATCCTCTCCGGAAGCGGCGGTTTCCGCAGGCTGTGGAGGGGGAATAAAAGGCTTCTGATCATCCGGGGCTTGGTGGGCACCTGTTCATATCTATGCATGGTGTATGCAAACCTGCTCATTCCCATTTCTCAGGCCACGGTGCTGTTTTTCGTATGCCCCATGTTCGCAGCGGTGATCAGCATCTGGATGAACAAACAGCCCGTCCGCCCGTTTGAGTGGTTTTTTATCGCGGGCGGATTTTTCGGCGTGGTGTTTGTGCTTGATCCCGGGGAACAGGCCTTTCATCTGCAAACCGGTCATCTGGTGGCCCTGGCAGCCTCTTTTTTCGCCGGTATGGCCATGTCTTTGATGCGCGCCTTGGCCTCCGACAATCACCCATACACGGTCTATTTTTGGTTCTGCCTGATCGGAGCCCCTATTGTCATGGGACCGGCGATCCACAGCACCGCCATATTCTGGCCCGGCTGGTGGGCGATCGGCGCTCTTTTGGCTGCGGCGGTTCTGGGGTCATTGGGCCAGCTTATGATCAATCAGGGATTCAAATACGTTCCCGCCCATGTGGGAGCGGTGCTGCTGTCCAGCCAGGTCGTATTCACCGCTGTATTGGGAGTGGTCCTTTTGAATGAGCCCTTCAGCTGGTCCTTGGTTGTGGGAACTGCCTTGATATTGGGCTGCGGGGCGGCCCTGTCCCAGAAAAAAAAGCCATAATCCCCTTCGGCAGCGGGGGGGGCCGGGCGGGCGGCCTGATTCAAACCAGATAATAACCTTATTAAATCAATCGTAAATATTGTAAAATTTGATGATAGGCAGTCTTCCTGTCTTTCAGCCAGACCATAAACCTCTGCGCTTCACTGTATCCATCCAGCCCCGTTATCCAGACCCACCCGGCAAGGCTCCAGACAGGAAGACCGGGTTGTTAATCTTTATAGGGAGGTGACAGGATGCAGACTTATATTACTTTGGTGAGCTACACCGGCGAAGGCGTGGCCAACATGAAGGACAGTCCGGCCAGGCTGGAAAAGGCCAGGCAGGTTTATAAGGCGCTTGGCGGAGAGCTGAAAGCCTTTTACCTGGCCATGGGACGGTATGATGCGGTGGTGTTCAGTGAAGCGCCTGATAATGCCACAGCCATGAAGGCAGCGCTTACCGTAGCGGGAGCGGGCGCGGTGCGCACCGAGACCTTGCGGGTTTTCAAGGAGGATGAGTACAAGGAGATTGTGGGGGCGCTGCCTTAGGCGGAAATAAGAATACTAACCTTACAAAAAGCATCCCCCTGGCATGAATGTGCCGGGGGGATGTTGAATCATCCATCAAAGAGAAAACTATAATTCTCCATTTTGGATATCCTCAGTAAAAAATTTAAGATCTTCAAGTATTATCGGTTTATTTGATGCCTTGATTATCCAGTTTACATATACATTCCTGGATCTGGTTTCCTTGCCGCCGGTGGATCCGCTGTTTTGCAGCGGAAAGGACGCCGAAGTGGTGCCGACAATGGATTGGGCGGAGCCGCCATGCCTGCCCCAGGGCTGATCGTGATGTAATGCAGTGGCGTGCAGGTGTTTTCCAAAGCCATCTTCCTGATATGAACCGGGTGCATATCCGAAATTGCCCCCAGGGTAGAGGGGGATTCTTTCATGAGCATCGGGATCTTTGGTGGAATTGAGTGCACATACTCCCCTTACGAATACACCTTGCAGGTCCGGCAATCTGAAGTATGTGGCTGGAGGTGATTGTCCCCCCCAGCCGAATTGGAGAATCAAATTAAGATCACCGATCTGCGGATCGAACGGACTAATGGCCGTTCCATCTGCTTTCAACCACCCCTTTTTGGCCAAAGTCTGAGCATTTTTCACCCCACGTTCGTAGCTTTCGTCATCAATGTTATGGCTAGATAGATTATCTTTATTTGGCCAAAAAATATGCCCCGCATATGCCGACAAGGTTCCGATTGGTAATGCAGCCAGAATTATATCATCTGATAATTGTTCTTTGATAAAAGCTGCTATTTCATTTTTGTCCATGGCTCTTTCCCTTCTTGAAATGAAAAAGATAAAGCGAACATCAGATATCCCGTTGTAAACAAACCGCAATAGAAAAAAATTACAATCAGTTGGCTACAAAACTACAAATGAAAGCCCCCCTCCTTTCCTGGTTATTAAACAAAAAGAAACATCCACAACATGTGCTGCAAATGCCATGTCATGGCCATAAGTTTGAAAAAACTAAAGCAATGTCTAGATGCAGAATCGGAGTAGCCAAAGATGTGAATCGAAAGTTGTCCCAGCGGTTATGTAAACATAATAGATAAAGCCGAATAAATAGCAAACAAAAAAAGAAGAGCCGGCTCTCAAGGCTGGCTCTTCTTTTTTATGAATTATTTTTATTTTGATATAACGAGGATTAACCCCGTAAACAATGTTTATGGGTCCTAGTTGCCCTCCTCGCGGGCGGCCTTATAGGCCTCGACCAGCTTGACCTGCACATCGCCCGGGGCCTCTTCGTAGTGGTCGAACTCAATGGTGAAGGCCCCGCGTCCGCCGGTCATGGAGGTTAGCTCGGGCTGATAGGTCAGCACTTCGCTCATGGGCACATGGGCCTTGATCACCTGCATGGAGCCCTTGGCGTCCATGCCCAGCACCCGGCCCCGGCGGCCCGAGATGTCGCCCATGACGTCGCCCATGTAGTCGTCGGGCACGGTCACGGTCAGCAGCATGATGGGTTCCATGATGGTGGGCTTGCAGTCGGGGATGCCCTTTTTAAAGCCCATGGAGCCGGCCACCTTAAAGGCCATTTCCGAAGAGTCCACCGCGTGGTATGAACCGTCCACCAGGCGCACCTTCACGTCCACCATGGGATAGCCTGCGTATACGCCGCCCTGCATGGCTTCGGCAATGCCTTTTTCCACCGCCGGTATGTACTGGCGGGGGATGGCGCCGCCCACGATTTCGTCCACGAACACAAAGCCCTCGCCCTGTTCGGCCGGGCCGATCTCCAGCCAGGTGTCTCCGAACTGGCCGCGGCCGCCGCTCTGCTTTTTATAGCGGCCCTGCACCCGGGTGTTGCCCTTGATGGTCTCGCGGTAGGGCACCATGGGGGTGTTGAGCTGCACTTCCACCCCGAATTTACGCTTGAGCTTTTCCAGGGTGGTTTCGATATGCACGCTGCCCATGCCGGAGAGCAGGGCCTCGCCGGTCTGGGGATCGCGGTCAAGGCGCAAGCTGGGGTCCTCTTCCAGGATTTTGTGGAAGCCCGAGAACATCTTTTCTTCATCGCCCTTTTCCTTGGCTTCCACGGCATAGGAGATAACCGCGGGCAAAGGCTCGATCTCGGGCAGTTTGAAGGGGGCTTTGTCCTCGCAGAGGGTGTCTCCGGTGAATACTTCCTTCAGCTTGGGAATAGCCACTATGTCACCGGGCAGAGCCTCGCTGACCGGACTTTGGTTCTTGCCGGTCATGGACAGCATCTGGTTGAATTTTTCTTTGCTGTCCCGGTTGGGGTTGATCAGGGTCAAGTCGCTGGTGAGTTTACCGGAATACACCCGCACCAGGCTCAGGCGGCCCGCAAAGGGATCGGCCACGGTCTTGAAGACCATGCCCAGCATGGGCTCATCGACGCTGAGTTTCCGGGTGGCTTCTTCGCCGGTCTTCACATCCAGGCCGGAAATCTCGCCCCGGGCCGACGGGGAAGGCAGCAGTTTGTTGATCAGGTCCGCAATGGGCTGCACCGCCATGTTGTTGAGGGCCGAAGCGGCCACCACCGGGACGAAAGTGCGCTCGGCCACGCCGATGGCCAGTCCCTTGGCGATTTCATCCGCAGTAAGTTCGCCTTCTTCAAGGTATTTTTCCATCAGCTCGTCATCGGCCTCGGCGATGTCCTCGATAAGGGTCTCGCGGGCGGACTCGGCGATATCGGCCAGATCGCCCGGCACCTCGCCGGTTTCCATGGCCCCGGAGCCGTCGGATTTGAAGGTGAGGGCTTTGCCGGAAAGCAGATCCACTACGCCGCTGAAGCTTTCAGCCGAGCCGATGGGAATTTGCAGGGGGGTGGCCTTGACGCCCAGCATATCCCTTATGGAGGATACGGCGGTGTCGAAGTCCGCCCGCTCGCGGTCCATCTTGTTGACCACGATCAAGGCCGGCAGTTTGCCTTCCACCACATGCTCCCAAACCTTTTCGCCAGACACCTTTACCCCGTCTATGGCGTCGGTGACCATGACCACACCGTCCACCGCCTTTAGGGCGGCAACCGCGTCGGACAGGAAATTGTCGTCACCGGGGCAGTCCACAAAGTGGACCTCGTGCTTTTTGTGCTTGTAATGTCCAAAAGCAGCGCTCACACTGCCGCCGCGCTTGATCTCCTCGGGCTCGTAATCCAGATTGGAGTTCCGGTCGTCCACTTTGCCCAGGCGGTCGGTTGCCTTGGCGTTGAAAAGCAGGGCCTCGCCCAACGAGGTTTTTCCAGCGCCGCCGTGTCCTACCAGCGCAATAGTACGGGTTAGGTTGATGTCTTGACTCATTCGTGGCTCCTAAATCTATTTATAAAAAAGGCAAGCTCAAGTAACAGCAAAAATTAACCATGTGAATGCAATTAGTCAAGCAAGAAAAACCGGTTATGCGAATCGCATTGGGATGAGGCCCAAAAACGGCCCTGGAAGACGCCGCCCGGTTGTGACTAATTTCGCGCAAGGTGCCCTTTTTATTTGATGTTATTGTCTTTGACGATATGATGTGCCATGGAAGTTCTTCCTAAAGAAAAAAGAGCCATGCAAAAAGATTTGGAACAATTTCAGAATTATTTACGGGCCGGAGGTTCCAGCCCCAACACCATAAGCGCCTATACCCGCGATCTGAAACAATTCCTTGACTTTATGGCCTCCCGGCGAAGGGTGGATTCTTGGGCCCAGATAGAACCGGTGGATATCCGGGCATTCATGGCTCAGGCCCAAAAGGGGCTCAAGAAAAGCACCATTGCACGTAAGCTCATGAGCCTGCGGGGTTTTTTCGGCTATATGCACACCCGGCGGGGCCTGTCCGGCGATCCCTCCCGCATGGTGAGGCCTCCCAAGCAGGACAAGCCCCTGCCCAAGCGCTTGAGCGTGGATGAGGCGTTTCATTTGCTGGATTCCCAGCGCATCCAGCACCGGGCATACGGCAAGGAGGAAACGCGGGAGGCCGCCCAGGCCCGGGATTCGGCCATGCTGGAGGTGCTGTACTCCTCGGGCCTGCGGGTGAGTGAGCTGGTGGGGCTGGATTTGGAGCACCTGCGGCTTGACCTGGGCATGCTGCATGTGGCCCATGGCAAGGGGGGCAAGGAGCGTTATGTTCCGCTGGGGGAAAGGGCCGGACAGGCTTTGCGCCGTTACCTGGAGCTGCGGCCCTTGCTGCTGAGTGAAAAGCAGCCGGCCCAGGAGGCGGTGTTTCTCAACTTCAGGGGAGGGCGTTTGAGCCGGCGCACGGTGCAGATGCTGGTGGATGAAAAAAGCCTGGGATTGAGCGTGGGACGCAAGGTGGGGCCGCACACCCTGCGCCACGCCATGGCGACCCATCTTTTGGAGGGAGGGGCGGACCTCCGCAGCGTGCAGGAGATGCTGGGGCATAAAAGCCTTTCAACCACCCAAAAATACACCCATTTGAATGTGGATCATTTGCTCAAGGTATATGATTCGGCCCATCCCAAAGCCAAAGGCACCCAGTTGGATGAGGGGGAAGATGATTGAAGAGACGGTTTTTCGGGCAAAAGAACGCTTCGGGGTGTTGAAATTGCAATGATCCGTGGATAAGTTGTGCTAAGCGGACATTGTACTTAACCATATGAAAAGGCGCATGATGAATCAGGATAACAACCGTACCCGGTCCACTACAGTTCTCGCTCTGAAAAAAGACGGCCAAGTGGTCATGGCCGCCGACGGCCAAGTCACCATGGGCAGCACCGTGGTGAAGGCGGGCGCCAAAAAGGTGCGCCGCCTTTATCAGAAAAAAGTGCTGGCCGGATTCGCCGGAGCCACCGCCGATGCCTTCACCCTGTTTGAGCGCTTGGAAGGCAAGCTGGAGGCTTATGCCGGAAACCTGCCCCGTGCCGCTGTGGAACTGGCCAAGGACTGGCGCACGGATAAGTCTTTGCGCCGTTTGGAAGCCTTGCTCATCGCGGCGGACCAAAACCATCTTTTGATGATTTCCGGCTTGGGGGATGTGATAGAGCCCGAAGAGGACGTGGCCGCCATAGGCTCCGGCGGACCCTACGCGCTTTCCGCGGCCCGGGCCCTGATGGCCCACAGCAGCCTTTCCCTCGAGGAAGTGGTGACCGAATCAATGAAAATTGCTGCGGATATTTGCATTTACACCAATCATCAGCTGACTGTGGAAAAACTCTAGGCCAGGCGGCCAAACAGCTCCGCTGTACGGGCTTTTTTCGCATGCTGATATAACAGGTAAGAAATAAAACCATGCCAACCTTGACTCCCCGACAGATTGTCGCCGAACTGGATAAATACGTCATCGGCCAGGCTGACGCCAAACGATGCGTGGCTATCGCGCTGAGAAACCGCTGGCGCAGGCAGCAGGTGCCTGAGCCCCTCAGGGACGAGATAGCGCCCAAAAATATCATAATGATGGGCCCCACCGGGGTGGGCAAGACAGAGATAGCCCGCCGTCTGGCCCGTCTGGCCGAAGCCCCTTTCCTCAAGGTGGAGGCCAGCAAATTCACCGAAGTGGGTTATGTGGGCCGGGATGTGGAATCCATGATCCGCGACCTCACCGAGCTTGCGGTGAACATGAGCAAGGAACAGCAAAAGGAGCTGGTCAAGCAAAAGGCCGCCGAGATAGCCGAAGAAAAGCTTCTGGATATCCTCTTGCCCCCGCGCAGGGATGAACAGGGGGATAAAGAAGGGGACCATGACCATCTGGAGGTGGTGCGTTCGGACAGCGAACACAACCCGACCCGCAACAAGCTGAAAAGGCTTTTGCGCGAAGGCAAGCTGGACGAGCGCTATGTGGACCTGGAAGTCACCTCCAACAGCAACAAGCCCATGGTGGAGATATTCAGCTCCGGCGGCGTGGAAGAGCTGGACATCAACCTGAAAGACATGCTGGGCGGTCTTTTCCCCAAACAGACCAAACGCCGCAAGGTCAAAGTGCACGAGGCCCTGGAGATCCTCACCGCAGAGGAAGCCGGGCGGCTGATCGACATGGAGCAGGTGGTGCAGATCGCCCTGGAAAAGGTGGAGCAGGAGGGCATTATCTTCCTTGACGAGATTGACAAGATCGCGGGCCGGGAATCCGCCCATGGGCCGGACATCAGCCGCGAAGGCGTGCAGCGCGATCTTTTGCCCCTGGTGGAGGGCTCCACCGTGACCACCAAATACGGCATGCTGAAAACGGACCACATCCTGTTCATTGCCGCCGGGGCTTTCCACACCAGCAAGCCCAGCGACCTGGTGCCCGAAATGCAGGGGCGCTTCCCCATCCGGGTGGAGCTGAACGCCCTGACTTCAGACGATTTTGTGCGCATCCTGACCGAGCCCGAAAACGCGCTTATCACCCAGTACACCGCTTTGATGGCCACCGAAAGGGTGGATCTCACATTCACGGATGACGCCATCCAGGCCATTGCGGATATTGCGGCCCGGGTGAATGAGGGGACCGAAAACATAGGGGCCCGGAGGCTGCACACCGTAATGGAGCGGCTTTTGGAGGATATGAGCTTTGAAGCCCCGGAAGTGCAAGAACCCCACTTGACAGTCAACGCGGAATATGTGCAAAACAAGCTCAGCGAGATAAGCAAGGACCACGACCTGAGCCGTTATATCTTGTGATGGACTGTGTTATTATTGACTCGAAACACACAATCTGTTTGACTCAATCCTTTCTGGATAACCGCCTGCAGCGGGGAGTGCTATGGAACTAGACGAAAAAGCCAAGGCAAACATATTAATTGAGGCGCTTCCCTACATCCAGCAATGGGCCGGCCAGACCGTGGTGGTCAAGTACGGCGGCAACGCCATGGTGGATGAAAGCCTCAAGCACTCATTTGCTCTCAATGTCATCATGCTTCGGGCGGTGGGCATATTCCCGGTGGTGGTGCACGGCGGCGGCCCCCAGATTGGCGAGCTGCTAAAGCGCCTGGACATCACTTGTGAATTCGTGGAGGGCATGCGGGTCACCACGCCCCAGGTTATGGACGTGGTTGAAATGGTGCTGGTGGGCCAGGTGAACACCTCCATCACCAGCCTGATAAACCAGCATGGCGGCAAGGCCGTGGGCCTGTGCGGCCACGACGGCGGCTTGATCAAGGCCAGCCGCATGCAGATCACCAAAAAATCCACAGCCGATCAGCCTCCGGAGATTATCGACCTGGGTCTGGTGGGCCAGGTCGAAAAGGTGAATCCATCGGTGATTCAGAACCTGGAGCACGGCGCTTTTATTCCGGTGATCGCCCCGGTGGGCGTCGGCCCGGACGGCGAGTCCTTAAACATCAACGCGGACCTGGTTGCCGGGGCCTTGGCCCGGGGGCTGCGGGCCAGCAAATTGGTGCTCCTTACCGATACACCGGGGGTGCTGGATGCCAACGGCGAACTGATGCCGGAACTCTCGCCGGATGAAACCAGACATTTATTAGAGCGCGAGGTGATCAAAGGCGGTATGATACCCAAAGTTAACTGTGGTCTCGACGCCATGGAAGGCGGTGTGGAAAGAGTCCACATTATTGACGGCCGGGTGCCCAACGCGCTTTTATTGGAGATATTCACCAGAAAAGGCGCCGGGACAATGTTGAAGGCGTAGGGCTGATGCACCCGAAATTGACCCACCCAAGACGGCGTAGACGATCCTGGGGAGTTTAACGCTCCCACAATACCAGTCTGTCTAAAGTCACGGCATACGCCGTTTCCCCATTATTTTTGTATATTTTGTGTTGGAGGAAAAAATGCTGGCATCGCAAAAAGTGGACCAGTGGGTCATGAATACCTATATGAGGAGTCCCATTACTTTTGTAAAAGGCGAAGGCGCGACCCTGTGGGATGAACAGGGCAAGAAATACACTGATTTTCTGGCGGGCATCGCGGTGACCAACCTGGGGCATTGCCATCCCAAGGTGACCCAGGCGGTGAAAGACCAGGTGGGCGAGCTGGTGCATGTAAGCAACCTGTTTTACACCCAGCCCCAGGCCAAGGTGGCCGAACTTCTCACCAAGCACACTTTCGCCGACCGGGTGTTTTTTTGCAATTCGGGCGCGGAATCCAATGAAGGGGCCATAAAAGCCGCCCGTTTATGGGGCAAAAAGCACCTTAACGGCGCATACAAAATCATCACCGCCCACCAGTCATTCCACGGCCGCACCATGGCCACCCTGACCGCCACCGGCCAGCCCAAGATTCAGGAGGGCTTCGAGCCGCTTTTGGATGGCTTCACCTATGTTGATTACGGCGATTTGGATCAGGCCCGGGCCGCTTGGGATGATCAGACCTGCGCCATATTGGTGGAGCCCGTTCAGGGCGAAGGCGGGGTGATTGTGCCCCCGGCTGATTATTTCAAGGGACTTAAAGAGCTGACCCGGGAAAAGGGCGGTCTTTTGATGTTTGATGAAGTCCAGACCGGATTGGGCCGCACCGGCAAGATGATGGGTTATCAAAACTTCGGGGTGGAGCCGGATGTGATGACCCTGGCCAAGGGCCTGGCCAACGGGCTGCCGGCGGGCGCGGTCTGCACCACCCAGGCGGTGGCCGATTTGGTGCTGCCCGGCAAGCACGCCACCACCTTCGGCGCTGGCCCGGTGATCATGGCGGCGGCCGGCGCGGTGCTGGAGACCATGACCGAACCGGGCTTCTTGGACGAGGTGGCGGCCAAAGGCGAGCACCTGAAATCCCAGTTGGAAGGCCTTGTGCAGAAATACCCTGACAAGGCGGCCCAGGTGCGCGGCCTGGGCCTGATCCAAGGCCTGGTGTGCAAGACCGGCTGCCTGCAGGTTTACAAAGAGCTGATGGAGGCTGGCTTTATCGCCAACTGCACCCAGAATGTGGTTTTGCGCTTTGTGCCTCCTTTGGTGATCAGCATCGAGGAAATTGACGCAATGATCCAGGCTCTGGACCGGATTCTTGAGAGTTGGAAGGTAGACTGAACATGACGCTTAATACCAGACACTTTTTGACCATAAGGGACCTCACTACCGAAGAGGTGCAGGATTTGGTGGTCCGGGCCGGCCAGATAAAGGCTGGCTGGAAAAGCGATATGCGGCCCCGGCCTCTGAGGGATAAAGTCGTGGCGCTGATTTTCCAAAAGCCCTCGGCCCGCACCAGGGTGTCTTTTGAGGTCGGCATCACCGACTTGGGCGGGCATTGCCTTTTCATGCCCAGCACCGAAACCCAGATGAACACCCGGGAGCCCGCGGCCGATGTGGCCCGGGTTATGAGCCGCTATGTGGATGCCATGGTGGTGCGCTGCTTTGAACACAGCACCATTGAAGAGATGGCGACCTACGGCCATATTCCGGTGATCAACGCCCTGACCGACCGCTATCATCCCTGCCAGGTGATGAGTGATTTATTGACCGTGATGGAAAACAAGGCTCAGCTAAGCGGGCTTAAATACGCCTGGATCGGCGACGGCAACAACATGGCCCATTCCTGGCTGGAGGCCGCCGCACGCCTGAAGCTGAACCTGCGCCTGGCCTGTCCCAAGGGATTCGAGCCCGACCAGGATATCATGCAGTATGCCATGGATTGCGGGGCCAAGGTCACCTTGACCACCGATCCCCAAGAGGCGATCAAGGACGCCGATGTGGTCAACACCGACGTCTGGGCATCCATGGGCCAGGAGGATGACGCCGAGCGCCGCAAAAGGATATTTGCAGGCTTCACCCTGAACTCCGACCTGATGCAGTTGGCCGATCCAGAGGCTATCGTGCTGCACTGCCTGCCCGCCCACCGGGGCGAGGAGATCAGTGAGAAGGTCCTGGAAGGCTCCCAGTGCGTAGCCTGGGACCAGGCGGAAAACCGCCTGCACATGCAAAAAGCCATCATGGAGGCTTTGAAGATGTAGGTAAAAGCGGGGGCCTGCCTTATGGCCGGGCTCCCGCTATCCAAAAACCAGGCAGGCTGCTCCTTGGGGGGCGCTCAGCATGGCGAAAAACCAGCGCAATCTATCTCCCCGGCTGTATATGCAGTTCGTGGGGCTGATCTACACCGTGGCCGTGGGCCTAAGGGCCTGGCGCTATATCTGCGGAGATATGTCCAGCGAAAACGCGGTCATGGGAAAGATGGCCCGGGATTGGCTGTTCGGCGAGGTTCCGTATTTCTTTTATGGCCAGAGCCACATGGGCGGATGGGACACCCTGCTTTCCGCTCCTTTGATTGCCTTATTCGGGCCGTCGGTGTGGATCATCAATCTTTGGCCGCCGCTTATTTCCCTGGGAGTGATGGTCATATGCCACCGGGTCATGGTGCGCATACTGCCCCCGGCGGGGGTGCTGGCCGGTCTGTGCTACATGGCGGTACCGCCCGCATACTGGATGTTCTACACCGGATACACCCAGACCCATAACAGCTTGTGCATCATGCTGGAAGCCCTCTTGATGTTGCTTACGGCGCGTTTCTGGGAGCAGGACAACCCGAAGCTTGGGCTCTATATCGCCCTGGGCCTGGTTTCCGGGGCGGGGTTTTATCTCAATTTCCAGATGGGCGCGGCCATTCTGCCCTGTGCAGTGTTCATTGTCCTGTTCACCTGGCGCAAATTCAAGCCCCTCAAGGTTGCGGCCACGCTTGCCGCGGCCGTCCTGGGCCTCATGCCCATGATCATCTTCAATATGAATGCGGGCGGAGAGCACTTGGGCATACTCAGCGTGTTTTCCTGGCGTTATTTCGGAGTGGGATGGCAGCCTTTTATCGACAACGCAGTGCCCTTGATCCTGGGCTTTCAGCGCCCCCCCGTGCAATGCCAGGCCGGAGTCATAGGCCCCATGTGGGAGGCTTACGCAGTATTGGGCGCTATGCTGCTAGCCGGCATGCTGGCTTTGATCTGGCGGGGGGCGTCCAAAGAGAGGCGTTTGGCCTGGCTGCCGGTCATGCTGGGGCTGACCAATGCGGCCATCGTGCTGTTCAGCAGCTGGGGCCGGGTTTTGTCCGGTTTTCACCAGGCCTATCTGTTCACCCTGTATCTGATGCTGCCCTTTGCCTGGGGCGCTTTCTGCATGCTGCTGGCCGACAGGCGGCTTACGGTTCCCCTGGTGCTTTCCGCCGGGCTGATGGGCCTGCATGCATATAACTATGATAATTTCTGCGTGCACGGCTTTAGGCTGATCAGCGCTCCTTTTCATGTTTCCGGTTACGACGCCAGGCTGCGGGAGAGGTTGCGGGAACTGCGCTCAAAGGGCGTGAAATCGGTATACACCAAGCCCGCGCCGCCTCTTTCATATTACGCCCACCGCAGCCCCCTGGTGGTTAATCCCTACGAAGAGGGAAAAGCGCGGGATTCCTTCCTGGCCGACGCGGACCCCAATCCCATGTTCTATGGACTTGCAATAGAGGGCAGCCTGAAGCTTATGGGCCTGGAATATGAAACCGTCAAACTGGCTGATAAGACCGGTTACTGGAAATTCAAACTTCCCAAAGACGCCGGAAGGGTGGTGCAGGCTCCCGAGGCGCGTGCAGCCAGGCTGGACGGGGCGGACCTGGGCCGGGCCCTGACCGACCGGGATGTAAACACCATGTTTTCAACTTTTGGCAAGGCCAAAGACGGGCAGGGTTTTGTGCTGGACCTGGGCAGGGAGATGGACTTGGCGGGCTTCAGCCTGGTTCCCAATAAATACAATGATTCGCCTTCCGGCCTGCGGGTGGAGGCCGCCGGGGAAGACGGCCGATTCAGCATCATCCGCGAGATGCGCGGATACTGGGGACCTTTTTATTTGAGCGGCCCCCATCCGATGCTCAAAGCGCGGCATGCCAGGGCGGACTGTTATTTCCCCGCTAAAAAGGTGCGCTATTTGCGCCTTACCCATCTGGGCGCGAGCCACGCTTACTGGACCGTGCGTGAGATGATTTTGTACGGACCGGACAGGGAAGGGGGGGCTGAACCGAATTGGCAAGAAAGCAGCGCAAAGGCCCTTGAACTGATCCGGCGAAAAGGCTTTTCCACGGTTTACGCGGACACCTGGGCCGCCGGGCCTGTCAAATATAACCTGCCGGAGGTGA
Source organism: Desulfarculaceae bacterium (assembly GCA_963675675.1). GTDB lineage: Bacteria > Desulfobacterota > Desulfarculia > Desulfarculales > Desulfarculaceae > Dethiosulfatarculus. Next base: position 1,180,679 of record OY776512.1, on the reverse strand, counting down.
TGACCCTGGGCGGCAACACCGGACAGGACGACTACGGGCATATTTATCCGCCCATTGATGAAGACTGGATGCTGAAGGCGGGACCGGATTCGGCCATCTTGAGCGAGACCAAATACAGCCCAAACATCATGGCGAGGCTGGACCAGGCTGATATACCGGCGCACAAGAAAGCCCTGGGCGCTTTGGACTTGATCAGCCTGGGTAAACCCCGCAGCGGCAAGCCGGTTCCCATCGTTGGCATAACTTCCAATCTGAACCCGGCCAAGGCCAAGGCCCTGATTACACCCGGGCGGGGGCGCTGGACCAGCGGAAAGCGCCAGGAGCCGGGGGCTTATCTGGAGCTGGACCTGGGAGCGCCCAAAGATGTGGCTAGCCTGGTCTTATCAAGCCCGGATCATCCCAATGATTATCCCAGGGGCCTTGCGGCTGAACTGAGTTTGGATGGCGCGGTTTGGCAGGAAACCAAGATTAGGCAGACCATGCCGCTTTGCTATAACGGCCAGGTGCTTTTGACTAAGCCGGGGCCAATAAACCGCTACAGAATTGAAACCAGCCAGAAAACCCGCTTTATCAGGCTCCGGGCCAGGGGAGATGGGGCGGGATTTTGGTGGTCTGTGCAGAAAGTGGAGATTTTTTCGCCCAAGAGTCCCAGTTCTTTGGGCACACCCCTTCGAAAATGATCACAGAAATGATATAGTTATTCCCGTTTGAATATTGTATGCAATAATTAAAAGGCGTTATTCGGACGCATTCACAAATAGAAAGAGAACCAGATTATGTCCCAGAAAGTAAACAAAGTGGTGCTGGCCTATTCGGGCGGCTTGGATACCAGCGTAATCCTCAAGTGGCTGGTGGAGCATTATAACTGCGAAGTGATCGCTTTCGCGGCCGACCTGGGCCAGGGCGAAGAGCTGGACCCGGTAGAGAAAAAGGCTTTTGACACCGGAGCCAGCAAGGTTTATATCGACGATCTGCGCGAAGAGTTCGTAAAAGACTTCGTGTTCCCGGCTTTCAGGGCCAATGCCATATATGAAACCCAGTATCTTCTGGGCACCTCCCTGGCCCGGCCCTTGATCGCCAAGCGCCAGATAGAGATTGCCCATGCCGAAGGGGCGGACGCGGTTTCCCACGGGGCCACCGGCAAGGGCAACGACCAGGTGCGCTTTGAGCTGGGCTATCAGGCCCTGGACCCGACCATCAAGATAATCGCCCCCTGGCGCGAGTGGGATCTGAACTCCCGCGAAGTGCTCATGGCCTTTGCCGAAAAGCACGGCATACCGGTGCCGGTGACCAAGGAAAAACCCTACTCTTCGGACCGCAATCTTCTGCATATCTCATTTGAGTCCGGCGTGTTGGAAGATCCCTGGGCCGAGCCGCCCGAGAACATGTTCGTAATGAGCGTGAGCCCGGAAGAGGCACCGGACCAACCCGAAATCATTACCTTAAGTTATGAACACGGCGACCCGGTGGCCCTGAACGGTGAAGCCCTCAGCCCGGCGGCCATGCTGGAAACCCTGAACGGACTGGGCGGCAAACACGGGGTGGGCCGGATCGACATGGTGGAGAACCGTTTCGTGGGCATGAAATCCCGCGGCGTGTACGAGACCCCCGGCGGCACCATAATGCGCCAGGCCCATCTGGCCATAGAGAGCCTGTGCCTGGACCGCGAAGTGGTGCACATGCGCGATGGCCTGGTGCCCCAATACGCCAAGCTGGTCTATAACGGCTTTTGGTACTGCCCGGAACGTGAATTGCTGCAAAGTTTCATGGATCAGGCCCAGGAGCCGGTTAACGGCGACGTGAAGATCAAGCTCTACAAGGGCAACATTATTGTGCTGGGCCGGCGTTCGCCAAACTCTCTGTACCGCGAGGACATAGCCACCTTTGAGGCGGATCAGGTCTACAACCAGGCGGACGCGACCGGCTTCATCAGGCTGAACGGCCTCAGGCTGCGCATCCGTAACGAACTTGCCAAATCCTTGGCGGAATAAAACCGCACTTGAGGTGTTACTTTAAGTTTCAGCTGATGTGTTCAGGCCGCAAAGTTACGCGGCCGGTAAGCCTCTGGGGACGAGATGAGCCAAATGAAAGACAAGCAGTGGGGCGGGCGCTTCAGTGAGCCCACCCACGAACTGATGGAGCGCATTAACGCCTCTATCGGCTTTGATAAAAACCTGTACACCCAGGATATCCGGGGTTCGCAGGCCCATGCCGCCATGCTGGCCAAGCAGGGCATCATCAGCGATGACGAGGCCAAAGCCATTATCAGCGGGCTGGACCAGGTGCGTGATGAAATCCAGGCCGGCAAGATGGAGTTCAAGGATTCGCTTGAAGATATCCACACCCATGTGGAAGCCCGCCTGAAGGAGATCATCGGCGAGCCTGCCGGAAAGCTGCACACCGCACGTTCGCGCAATGACCAGGTGGCTTTGGACCTGCGGCTTTGGGTCATGGACGCCGCCAAAACCCTGGACTTGGCTCTTGTTGAGTATCAGCGTTCTTTGTGGAACCTGGCCGACCGGCACCGCGATGTGATCATGCCGGGCTACACCCACATGCAAAGGGCCCAGCCGGTGCTGTTCGGGCATCATATGCTGGCTTATCTGCAGATGGCCGCCCGGGACCGGGAGCGTCTGGCCGACTGCGTAAAGCGTGCGGCCGTGTCGCCCTTGGGCGCTGCTGCTCTGGCGGGCACCACCTTTGATATCGACCCTGGCCAGCCTGCGGCTGAACTGGGCATGCGGGGCGCGTTCGCAAATTCCATGGATGCGGTGAGCGACCGGGATTTTGCGGCGGAGTTTTTGTTTGTGCTCAGCCTGACCCAGATACATCTCTCCCGCTTATCCGAAGAGCTGTGCATCTGGTCCAGCCAGGAATTCGGATTCGTGACCCTGTCGGATGCTTTCAGCACGGGCTCTTCCATCATGCCCCAGAAAAAGAATCCCGACGCCGCGGAGCTGATCCGGGGTAAATCCGGCCGGACCCTGGGGGACCTGGTCAGTTTGCTTACGGTGCTCAAGGGGCTTCCGCTTTCCTATAACAAAGATATGCAGGAAGACAAAGAACCGGTTTTCGACGCATTTGAAACAGTGCTAGACTGTCTCAAGGTGCTGGCCCCCATGCTGGGCAGCCTCAGGGTTAACGCGGCAAGCATGAGGCAGGCGGCCCGGGGCGGGTTTTTGAACGCCACCGAGCTTGCGGACTATCTGTCAGCCAAAGGAATGCCCTTCCGGCAAGCGCATGAAATTGCGGGAAAAGCAGTTCAGCTTGCCGAAAAGAGCGCAAGAAGTTTGTCTGAACTTACAATAGAAGAGTACCAACAGCTCTCAGATGTGATACAAAAAGACGTCTACGGTGTATTAGAAATAGAATCAGCGGTAAACCGCCGCAACAGCCCGGGGGGCACCGCCCGGAACCAACTGGATGCGGCGCTAATAAGGACTAGGAATCGTCTATGGCCAAAAAAAGCTTAGGTTGTCTCTGCCTTGTCGCGTTGTTGATGATCGCCTTTGCAGGCTGCGGGGTGAAAGGACCGCCCAAACCCCGCTCCGAATTGGCGCCCAAGATGGTCACGGACCTGCGGGCCAGGACCTCCGGCAGCGGGGTGGAGCTTACTTTTACGGTGCCCCAGTTTGACGAGCCCAGCAAGAAAATAGAAAATGTGAGGCTGTATTACGGATATCTGCCCCTTAGCGGCGATCCGGACTGCCCCCCTTGCCCCCCCCGCTTGAAGCGGTACATGGACTTGAGTCTGATGGGCGAAGACAATAAGCTTCAGCAAGGCGGCAACTTTACTTATCTGGACAATAAGGCTCCCCTGAACAAGGACGCTTTTTACCAGGTAATGATAACCGACGCCTCCGGCCGTAACAGCAAGCTTTCCAACCTGGCGCACTCTCCCCGGGTGACTCCGCCATCCCGGCCCACCGGGCTTAAGGTGATTCCCGGCGATGGCGTGGTGAAGCTTACCTGGAATGGCGTGCAGGTGCCCAAAACCAGTTTGGATAAGGACGGATTGCAGGGCTGGGTGGTGTACCGGCGCAACGGAGACAACGAGAAGCTGTTGGTGGGCCGTCCTTTACGCATGCCGGAACTTGAAGACAAAACTGTGCAGAACGGTGAATCGTATTTCTACCGGGTGGCCGCGGTGCATTCCTACAACCGCATAAAGGTTGAGGGCGGAGCCACGGACTGGGTGGGAGGCACCCCCAAGGACTCGGTGGCTCCGGAGCCTCCGACCGAACTGTTGGCGGCCAGTTCCAGCGACGGGATCAACCTCCGCTTTGATCCCAGTAAAGACAAGGATATTGAAGGTTATTTGATTTACCGCGCCACCAGCCCCGAGGGGCCGTGGAGTAAGATAGGGGGCAGCGGCCCCCGCGTGGAAAATGTGCTTACCGATGGTACCGCCAAAAAAGGCAACACCTATTATTACAAGGTGCAGGCCGTGGACACTGCTGGTAATAAGAGTACCATGAGCGAAACTATCCAGGTAAGGCATGAATGACAAGGGCCTAACCCAGATAGCCGAACAGTAAATAAGCAGCGAGTTGTATTTGCATGCATCATTTTGAATACAGGAACAACCGTCTATTCGCCGAATCCGTGGATTTGGCGGAACTGGCCCGGGAAGTCGGGACTCCTGCCTATGTGTATTCCCAGGCGACCCTGACCAGGCATTTTGAAGCATTTCAAAATGCCTTCAGCGAGTTTACCCCCCTGATTTGTTTTGCGGTTAAAGCCAACTCCAATAAAGCGGTAATGTCCCTGTTCGCGTCCATGGGAGGGGGCGCGGATATTGTGAGCGGAGGCGAGTTGTTCCGCGCCCTGAATGCCGGGGTGCCCTCCAAACGCATAGTATACTCAGGGGTGGGCAAGACCTTGGCTGAAATACGCCAGGCCCTTGAGGCCGATATCCTGGTTTTCAATCTGGAAAGCGCCCAGGAAATGCAGGTGCTTAACCGGATGGCCGGGGAAATGGGGGTCAAGGCTCCGGTGGGCATCCGGGTGAATCCGGATGTGAACGCCAAAACCCATCCCAAAATCACCACGGGCATGGCCAAAAACAAGTTCGGCGTTCCGGTGGATGAGACTATTGTGCTTTTCGAGCAGGCCCGCGACCTGCCCAACCTGGAAATAAAAGGCGTTAGCTGCCATATCGGATCTCAGCTCACCGAGATCAGCCCTTTTGCCGACACCATGGAGCGCATGGCTTCTTTGGTGGAAAAGCTGCGGACAGACGGCCACACGGTGGAGTATCTGGATTTGGGCGGCGGACTGGGCATCACCTATAACCATGAAAACCCGCCGCTTCCTTCCGAGTATGCGGATGCATTAAAGGACACCGTCAGCCGCCTGGATGTTAAGCTGATATTGGAGCCGGGCAGGGTGATAGTGGGTAATGCAGGCATCTTGCTCTGTCAGGTTAATTTCACCAAGCAGACCTCGCTCAAGCGCTTTGTGGTGGTGGATGCGGCCATGAATGACCTTATCCGGCCCAGTTTCTATGATTCCTACCACGGCATTTTGCCGGTGCTGAAAAATCCTGAAGAGGAAAGCATAGTGGCCGATGTGGTGGGCCCCATTTGCGAATCCAGTGATTTTCTGGCCAGGGACCGCGAAATGCCCTCATTTAAGCGCGGGGATTATATGGCCCTTATGAGCGCCGGAGCATATGGCTTTGTCATGAGCTCCAACTACAACTCCCGCCCCCGCGCCGCCGAGGTTATGGTATACGGCGATAAATTCCAGGTAGTCCGAAAACGCGAGACCTATCAGGACCTGATCAGGGGTGAGGAGATTCCCTCCTGGTTGTAGGTCTGGATAGGTCGTCTTCCCTACAAAATCAGTGACATTTCCGCTTAAACAGTGTTAAGCCAAATATAGGTGGACCCAGGCATGTTAAACAACATCATGCCTGGGCTCAGCCATATTAACAAAAGAAAGATGCATGATCATGACCGAGTTACAAAAGCTGGCCCCCGTGGCCGGGACCCATTTTACCAAGATGACCGGCACCGGGAATGATTTCATCATCATTGACGGGCGCAAAGAAGATATTCCTCAGGACATAAGGCCGCTTCTGGCAAAGGCGGTATGCTGCCGCCGCCGCAGTGTGGGCGCGGACGGCATGTTAATCCTGGAGCCCACCGACCGGGTGGACGACGCCAAGGGCAAGATAGATTTTAAGTGGGATTTTTACAATGCCGACGGCTCATTGGCAGAGATGTGCGGCAACGGAGGCCGTTGCGTGGGCCGCTATGCCTATGATCACGGCCTGGCCGGACCCGAGATGGTGTTTGACACCATTGCCGGCCCCATTCGGGCCATGGTGCTCCAAAGCCCCGGAGGCGACCCAAAGGTCAAGCTGGAAATGACTCCGCCCTTTGGGCGCTACAGCGATGTGGAGCTTGAGGCCGGCGGCGGCCTGGTGCGGCTTGACGGGGTGAACACCGGAGTGCCCCATGCCGTGTTGAAGGTGGAGGATATCGCCGGGGCCGATGTGTTCGGGCTGGGCCGCGAGCTTCGAAATCATGAGCATTTCGCTCCCGCGGGCACCAACGTGAATTTCGTCAAGCCGGTGGGGGATGAGCTTATGGTGCGCACCTATGAGCGCGGGGTGGAAGATGAGACCCTGGCCTGCGGCACCGGCTGCGTGGCCGCTTCATTGACCGCCGGGTGGCGGGGATGGATGGAGCCGCCCATCAAGGTGCGGGTGGCCAGCGGCGAGCTTGTCACCGTGTATTTCTCGGCAGGCGAAGGCGGACCCGGCGAGGTCTTCATGGAAGGCTCGGCGGACTATGTTTATGAAGGCGTATTGCATATAAATTCCTTTAACTGGCTAGCCTATTAAGACAGCCATTTGATGGCGGCCATAAATCCGGCCCGGCTCCCTTCGGGCCGACAGGATAGAAAACACATAATTTGCCAAAGGAGAAAAGGGAATGTTCAAGGGAGCCCTAACCGCAACCGTGACGCCGTTTTTAAACGGCAAGGTGGATGAGGACGGATACCGCGACCTCATCGAATTTCAGATCGAGCAGGGCATCGACGGCATAGTGCCTTGTGGAACCACTGGGGAGTCCCCCACCCTTAGCCATGCTGAGCATAAACAGGTGGTGGAGATTGCGGTAGAGGCGGTTAATAAACGGGTGCCCGTAATTGCCGGAGCCGGTTCCAACTCTACCCAGGAGGCCATAGAACTTACCAGGCACGCCATGCAGTGCGGCGCGGACGCCACCTTGCAGGTAACGCCTTATTATAATAAACCCACCCAGGAAGGCTGCTATCAGCACTTCAAAGCCATTGCCGAAGTGGGGCTGCCCATGGTGATATACAATATCAAGGGCCGCTGCGGCATCAACATCGAAACCCCGACCATGGCCCGTTTGGCTGAACTGGATCAGGTGGTCGCGGTGAAGGAGGCCTCGGGTTCCATTCAGCAGATGGCCGATGTTTACCGGACCTGCGGGGAAAAAATGACCCTGCTGTCGGGTGACGACGGGGTCACCCTGCCGCTGTTGGCTATTGGCGGCAAGGGTATTATCAGCGTGCTCAGCAACCTTTTGCCTGCGGAAATGACCAAATTGTGCCGCTTGTGGGATGAAGGAGACGCCAAGGGCGCCTTGGATCACTTCATGTGGATGCTGCCCATGATGAAGGCGATTTTCTTTGAGAGCAATCCCATTCCCATAAAAGCCCTGATGGCCGAAAAAGGCCTGATAAAAAGCGGCGAGACCCGCTTGCCCATAACCCCTATTTCCGATGGGGTCAAAGAAAAGGTCTTCCAGGTGTTTCGGGAAGCCGGGGTTTTGTAACAGGAGGTTGGTATGCAGCGTATAGCCGTGGCCGGGGCGGCGGGCCGCATGGGCATCAGGGTCATACACGCCATCCACTCCGAGCCCCGGGCAGTGCTTAGCGCCGCCCTGGAGGCTCGGGGACATGATGCCCTGGGTAAAAGCGTCCGGGAGCTGGCCGCTGTGCCATGCCCGGAATTGCCCCTGACCGATAATGTGGCCCAGGTCTTTGCAAACAGCGATCTGATGATAGACTTCACGGTGCCCCAGGCTACGGCCGCCAATGTGCAGGCAGCCCTGGAAGCTGGCAAGTCCATGGTCATAGGAACCACCGGTTTGGATGAAGCGCAGATTGAGGACCTGAAAAAAGCCAGCCAGAAGATACCCTTGGTTTTTGCGCCCAACATGAGCGTGGGCATGAACCTGATGTTTAAACTGGCGCAAGACATGGCCAGGGTGCTGGGTGACGATTTCGCAATGGAGATTGTCGAGGCCCACCATGACCAAAAAAAGGACGCCCCCAGCGGCAGTGCGTTAAAATTGATTGAGGGTTTGGCCAAGGCCAGAGGCTGGGACCCCAAAGAAGTCTGCGCCCATGGCCGCCAGGGCCAGGTGGGCAAACGGCCCAAGAACCAGATAGGGGTCAGCGTGATCCGGGGCGGTGATATCGTGGGTGACCACACCGTGTATTTCATTGGCCAGGGAGAACGCCTGGAACTTACCCATAGGGCGTATTCCAGGGACACCTTTGCCAAGGGTGCGGTGCGTGCGGCGCTCTGGCTGGAAGACAAAAAACCCGGTTTATACACCATGCAGGATGTGCTGGGGCTGACGGATTATGGAAAATGAATCCGGGGCCGGGCCTGCCGTCACGCTATGGCGAAGAAGGACCGGAGAACAATAGCCGGGACAAAACTCAGCATTGGCTGACAAAGTCCATGTTAGTATAAAAATTTGCAGCTAAGCTTAACAGGCGGCGGCTGCCAGTTAAGCTTTGCCGTTATCGCATCCCGGCCCGTGCTTGGCCGTGGGCTGGCACATGACTAACAAAAAACCCAATGCGCATACTTGAATGAACAGTGGAGATTGAAACGATGAAACCTGACACCAGTATTATCACAGCCGAACAAGCCATTGTGCGGGTTGCCTACGAGGGCATGGTCACTTATGCCTGGTGGGAAGAGGGCGCGCTTTTGGAGTTCATCGGCTCGCCCTTTGCGGGCGGCGAGCCCGGTCCACGTGAGCTGGACCCGGAAAAAGCCATGCTCCTGGCGCCCTGCGAACCCACCAAGGTGGTGGCTGTGGGCCGCAATTATTTGGACCATGTGAAAGAGTTTGACAACCCGGTGCCTGAAGAGCCCATGATATTCATCAAGCCCGCCACTTCGGTAAGCGGCCCCGGCGCGCCTATCTGCCGTTTGCCGAACGGCCACCGGGTGGATCATGAGGCCGAGCTTGCCCTGGTGATGGGGGCCGCCTGCTACAAGGTAAATCCCGAAGAGGCTTTGGACTATGTTTTGGGCTGCACCTGCTTGAATGACGTCAGCGACCGCATCCTGCAGAAAAAAGACATCCAGTTCGCCAGAGCCAAGGGATATGACAGCTTTTGCCCCCTGGGGCCTGCCATAGCCTTGGGGCTGGAGCTGGACAAGCTGGACGTCATGGCCAGGGTCAATGGGGAAATGCGCCAGAGCGGAAACACCAGCCAGATGATATTCAAACTGCCCGACCTGATCAGCTTTATCAGCCAGGTCATGACCCTGCTGCCCGGAGACGTCATAGCCACCGGCACCCCTTCAGGGGTGAGCCCCATTGAAGTGGGTGACAGTGTGGAGATTGAAATTGAAGGAATTGGAATCCTGCGCAATCAGGTGCAAGAAGCATAGAATCAAACAAGGATAAGGAAGTCAGCCATGGCCATTGAATTTGCTGAGCGTCTCAAGCTTCTGCCCCCTTATATATTCCAAGAGATCGACCGGCTGCGCGATGAGGTGCGGTCGCGTGGGGTGGACCTGATTGATTTGGGTGTGGGAGACCCGGACCAGCCCACTCCTCCTCACATTATTGAAGCTCTGTATAAGGCCGCCCAAGACCCGTCCACCCACAAATACCCCGCATACTCCGGCATGAGCCACTTCCGCGAGGTGGCCGCCGCCTTTATGCAGCGCCGTTTCGGAGTTGAGCTTCATCCCATAAAGGAGATCAACACCCTGATAGGCTCCAAAGAGGGCCTGGCCCATTTCCCCTTTGCTTTCGTCAATCCCGGCGATGTGGTCCTGGTGCCTAGCCCGGCCTATCCGGTTTATCACTCCAGCACCCTTTTGGCCGGGGGCATTCCGGTGGAAATGCCGCTCAAGGCGGAGAACGGGTTCTTGCCCGATCTGGATGCCATTGATCCGGAACATCTGGCCAAGGCAAAGGCCATAGTAATCAACTATCCCAATAATCCGACCGCGGCCATGGCCGATGTGGGCTTTTATGAAAAGGTTGTGGCGTTTGCCAAAAAGTACGACCTGATAGTGGCTTCCGACGCGGCTTATACCGAGATGGCCTTTGACGGGGTCAAACCGCCCAGCATTCTGCAGGCGGAAGGCGCCAAGGATGTGGCCATAGAATTCCATAGCCTTTCCAAGACTTACAACATGACCGGCTGGCGCATCGGCTGGGCCTGCGGCAATGAAAAACTGATTGCCGGCCTGGGCAAGATCAAAAGCCAGATAGACTCCGGCGCCTTTGATGCTGTGCAGCTTGCCGGCATGGCCGCGCTGGAAGGCGATCAGTCCTGCGTTGAGCGGATGAGATCCCTTTATCAGGGCCGCCGCGACGTGCTTTGCGACGGCCTGGCAGAATTGGGCTTCAAGGCCAACCGTCCCCAGGCCACCTTCTATGTCTGGTGCCAGGCGGCGGAGGGCTATACCAGCACCGAGATGACCATGAAACTGCTTAATGACGCGGGTTTGGTGACCACCCCGGGCAACGGCTTCGGCGGTCCCGGCGAGGGCTATATCCGCTTTGCGCTCACAGTGGACGAAAAAAGGCTCCAAGAGGCCCTGGAACGCTTGGCGGGCTTGAAATTCTAGGCTGTTGCCATATTACTCAAAGGTCAAGGAACGTTCTTTTGGGGGCGCTCCTTTTTAAAAATCATGGGCAAGCAAACCGAAGAACGCGTATATATCGGTATGGGGTCCAACCTGGACGATCCGCTGGGCCAGCTCAAAAGAGGGCTCCGGGGCATGGAGGCCATGGAGGGATTCCGGCTGCTCAAGGTGTCCTCGCCATATCAAAGCGCTCCAGTGGGCGTAACCGATCAACCCCTGTTTGTAAATGCCGTGGCTCATGGTATCTTCAAAGGCGAGGCCGAAAGGCTCCTTGACCGGCTTTTGGCCATTGAAAAGCAGCAGGGCAGGGAGCGCCTGATAAGGTGGGGGCCACGCACCCTGGACCTTGACCTGCTCTTGTTTGGTGAGCACATGATAGATCTGCCCCGGCTGAAAGTGCCCCACCCGGAGATGCATCGACGGGCCTTTGTCTTGGCGCCTCTTATGGAACTGAACCCGGGCTTGATCCTGCCTGGCTGGAAAAAAAGCGCTGAAGAACTATTGGACGCCATGGACCCGGACGAAAGGGCGGCCCAGACTCTGGATAAAATTGCATGGGATTCGTAGGCCTTATAAGACTGTTAGCGATTGCCTTTCTGATCTGGCTGCTCTTTCGGGGCATAAAGAACTTCTTGGCCCGCAGGTCCATACCCAGGCAAAAAAGCAAAGTGGACCCTTCCACGGGCCAGGAAATAGAGATGATGGTGGAAGACCCGCAATGCCACACTTATTTGCCCCAAAAGGACGCCGTACACCTGTACTATAAAGGTCAAGACTTGTTTTTTTGCAGCGAAAAATGCCGGGATGAGTTCCAGGCGGCGCAGAAAAACCGCTAGCGGCAAAACGGCCCCGAACTAGGAGGCGAGCATGAAGATTTTTATTGATACCGCAGATATAGGCGAAATAAAAGAGGCCATGGCCCTGGGTATCCTGGATGGGGTGACCACAAATCCGTCTTTGGTTGCCAAGACCGGAAAAGAGTTTGAGCCCTGCATAAGGGAAATTCTGGACTTGGTGCCGGGACCGGTGAGCGTGGAGGTGGTGGCCACGGATTTTGAAGGCATGATGAAAGAAGCCGCCGTCTATACCGCCTGGGGCGACAATGTGGTAATCAAGGTTCCGATCATCAAGGAAGGTCTCAAGGCCATAAAAGCCTTGTCCGACCAGGGTGTAAAGGTGAACGTAACCCTTTGCTTTTCGCCCATGCAGGCCCTTTTGGCCGCCAAGGCCGGAGCAGCCTATATCAGCCCCTTTGTGGGCCGCCTGGACGACATCTCCCATGACGGCATGGATCTGATAAGCCAGGTGTTGGATATCTACACCAATTACGCCTATGACACCGAAGTATTGGTGGCCAGCGTGAGAAACCCCATGCATGTGGTCCAGGCCGCGCTCATGGGGGCGGATGTAGCCACCATTCCGCTTAAGGTTATTGACCAGTTATTGAAACACCCCCTTACCGATATAGGACTCGAAAAGTTCCTGGCGGACTGGGATAAGGTAAAGGGTTAGCTTTTTTATTGAACTCACCGGGGCTGTTTCTATATAAGGAAATAGCCCTATATTAATTGCCCGCGGCAACAGAGCAGCTTTTGGGCCAATATCTGGCCAAAAAAGTTTTTGCCGTCCGCGCTTAGTTTGGTGCCATGGAATCCGTGCCTTCAAACCGCGTTCTCACCTTACCGAACCTTATAACCATGGTAAGGGTGGGGGCCACGCCTGTTTTGGTTTGGCTGTTGTATATGCCGGGGACTTGGTCTCCCTGGATGGCAGCAGGCCTGTTTTTTGTTGCCAGCGTCAGTGACTTTTTGGATGGCTATCTGGCCCGGCGCATGAACTGGGAGTCCACGGTGGGACAGTTCCTGGACCCGGTGGCCGATAAGCTCCTGGTGGCCAGCATGCTTATCATGCTGGTGATTCTGAACCTGGTTCCGGCCTGGATGGCGGTGGCTATCATCTGCCGCGAAATCATAGTCACAGGCATGCGCCTGATGGCGGCCACCAAGAGATTCACCATCCCCAGCGATATGGCGGGCAAAACCAAGGCCGCCTTCCAGATGCTGGCCATCTTCCTGTTGCTCATACCGGAACCCATCGCCGGAGTGGATTTCAAATTTTACGGCCATATTGTGCTATGGATCGCGGTGGCGGTGACCTTGTGGTCCGGATTCGGCTATTACCTAGGTTTTAAGCGCTCTATGGCTGAAACCCAACTGTAAAAAATGCGTGATTTCATCTTGACATCAAGGCTGTTTCTGCTAATATTCGTCAACACCGACGCGGGAGTAACTCAGAGGTAGAGTGCAACCTTGCCAAGGTTGAAGTCGCGGGTTCAACTCCCGTCTCCCGCTCCAAAAGAGTTTAAGCCAGCCCCTTACGGGGTCTGGCTTTTTCTTTTGGAATAGAGTGCGCCCCAGGCTTGGTCAGCCCCGGCCGGCATGGTTTGAACAAAAAACCGGCGTCCTTTGTTTGCGCTCAGACAGCAAGGCGGACAGGCGTCAGGACTGTCTGGGGTCGTCTCAAGCCGGACCGTCAGGGCCGAATTTGCACCCGATCCCGAAAAAGGTCCATATTAAGGCGAATCCGTGAGTCAATTCACTTGACACGCCATAAAGGCGCCGTTACAATTTGCTTGCAGGTTGCAGATAGCTAAATACTTGTAGATACATAATAAAAGGCGACGTACCCAAGTGGCTAAGGGAGCGGACTGCAAATCCGCGATTCATCGGTTCGAATCCGATCGTCGCCTCCAGGAAATGCAAGGGATTTCAACTACTTACAAGTCGAAGTCCTTTTCTTTTTTCGATTTGCTTAGTGTTTATCGCTATCACATTTTTCTTTTCTAAGTATTTCAGCCATTTATAGCCATTTTTTGCGTCAATTTCTCATGTCACAGTCAAAATGTGATATCACAAAATATCAGGTTTGTGATATAATATTCCGTGACTCATTGAAATAATATTGAATGAAGCTAATGACATAGAAAGTGGGAAGCGTGAAACATGGCAAAAAGGGGCAGCACAGAACGAATTTTGGAAAGGGGTAAAGGTCCAGACAAAGACGGTGAATGGGTTGTATTGGCGCGTAAGACCAGTCCAAGACTGTATTACAGATTCAGGATGCCGGATGGATCATGGACCAAGAAAAAAAGCACTAAGACCACAGACCGTAAAAAAGCCGAAAAAGTAGCAGAAAGGAAATGGACCCTATTTCATGAGGCTGCAAAAGATGGCGTACAATTGCCTGAGTTGGCCCCTAAGACTTCTTTTAGGCAATTGGCTAACGATGTTAACCGAAATTTAGATATGGGCATACGGAAGGGCAACATTAACGCAAAGCAACGGGATTACATAACCTACAATCGGAAGTATCATATACCGTATTTCGGGAATACTCCGATTGACAAGATTGGTCCCAAAATGCTTGAAGGTTTAAACGCCTACAGGTTTGATGTTTGGTTGGCAGAACCCAAGAACAAGAAAAAGGCTGAAAGGAAAAACCTAACAGAACTTGGAAAGTCTACCATAAATTCAATGAATGCAGCATTGTCAAAGGTGTTTCAGTTGGCAGCAAATAGGGAATACATACCAGAATACAAAATACCCAAACTACCGAAAGGTGGACGTGATCAAGAACAAGGCGCATCGTTTGAAATTGATGAAGTGGAACAAATGTTAGAATTCTTGGAAAAAAAGGATGGTTGGGTTAATGATCCAAAAGTCAAACATCGTAGTCAGGAAATGAGGCACATCTTACGTGATGTTATATACCTACTATGTGAAACGGGTATAAGAGCCGGTGAAAGTGAATTGTATGATATGCGATGGAAGCAACTTTCAACATATATAGACCCCTACGACAAAGTAGAACGTTTAAATATCAAGATAACCAAATCAAAAACAGGTAAAAAACGTGATGTTGTTGCCGACTTTGCTGCACTCAAACCGATATTGAAAAGACAAGCTAACAAATTCCCTGAATTAAAAGAATTGCCATGGAAAGAACTTTTTAAAAGACCTGAACAAGTTTTTCGATATCCAGATGGTACAAGACCTTTAAAACTAAATGCACCGTTTGATCAGCTTTTAAGGGATGCAGATTTGATGTATGATAATGAGGGCAATAAAAGGAAACCATATAGTTTCCGGCATTACTACATCACAAGACAGATAGAAAACAAGACAAGCCTGTACATAATTGCGAAAAACTGCGGTAACAGTCCACGAACCATTGAGAAAAACTATGATCACCTTTTAACCAAAACAAGGGCGCATGAGTTCACAAGGGTTACACCCAAGTCCTTGTTGGTTAGGTCCAAACTGGATGAAATATTTTCAGATTGACAAAGATAGATTGTTCGTTATAATAAAAGGTCACTCTAAGAAAGGAGGGCTTATGCAGTAAGTGGATAACCAAATATTGTATGAACTCCGGGTTCCAGACCGTTTAAAAGTTGATTTTGAACGATACTGTGAAACTGAAGGGTTCGAAATGGGTGAAATGATAATTGGCTTCATGGAATACTGTTTAGAGAAGCCAGAAAAGGTGAAAAGCAAAGTATCAACAAAACACTAAAACTGTGAGTAATACAAAATGGTTACTCTAAATAAGCTTATCGTTATAGTCATTAATCCCTGACCACTGCACACTAAGCGCATGTCAGGTTTTTTTTATTTCTTTTCCTTCCCCTTCCCATCCACATTATTCACCAGTGCATTTATTAACGATTAATAACCCCATACCCATCTAAGGGTAATGGCCAATCGTTGATTCTAAGGCGAATGGCTGCGTTTAAAGTCTACTGATAAAAATGCTCCTATTTTCTGCTATTAAATCTAATCCATACTTAATTATATATTAGTGTTTTGCTATAGATTATTTTCCGCACATCAACTTTTTTTTCAAAAAAATGCTGTTTTTGAACAACACAACGTTTTTCCACATATAAATACTTATACCAGACCATAAAAAATAGTTTTGGGTCAGAAATTATAAATAGTAGTAGGAGGATATTTTATGAGGCAAAAGACAAAACGGCTGGCAACATATAGCCACGATATTCATGTGTTGGAACTGCTTGACGCATACTGCAAGAAAGCTTTGATCACGAAATCCAAATTAGTCAACCATCTGATTAAACAGCACCTAAAATCAATAGGTGTATGGAAACCATACCCAAAGGAAGGAAAATAGACATATGAAGGAAAAGAAAGTGAATAGTGGATACGTATTGACCGACAGCATTTATCACACATTTGACCGATGGTGTGAAAAGCACTTTAAGGCAAAATCGCATGTTATAGAAGATTTGATTACCGATTTTTTAATCGAACAAGGTTATTTACCAGAAAATTATAGAAATGGAGCAAAGTAACAAATTATGGATATGAAAATTGAAAAATTTCCAATGGCAAAGAAGAATAAAAAAGATGATGGAAACTATATTAGCGTTTACATGAGCACCAAACTGCAAAAGCGATTTAAAAAGTATTGTGATGAGCATGACTACAATTCAAGGATGTTGATTACATGCATTATTGATGATTTCATTGAAAGTGAAGGTTACTAAAAAAGGAGTGGGCAGCCCGTTAAGACTGCCCATACGCCAAAGGAAAGAAACAAAAACAACAAATTAAAATAGAGTGAAAATTGATATATTGCCTATACTAATATATATCATATTCACTCCTAAATATCAAGCTTTTGAGCAAATAAAATATACAAAAGGAGTGAAATTAGTTGAATCGTAATGAAGGAAAATACAAAAAGGGAACTTATCAAATATTACAACTTGCTACACAAGGAAAATGAGTATGTAGAAATCAAATACAACCAAAAAGAAACCGTTACTGTTAATAGTGCTGATGAATTTGTTAAAAACATAGGATACTTGCTTGATAATAATGTCAAGCAAATCTGGTCAACACCAAATGGTAGCACAAATGAAGTAAATAACTATTTTACCGATGATATAATTGATACTTCATATTGTCTAATAGCTGACTTTGACTTTTCTGACAGTGAGCATAAAAGTGATAATCAAGTTTATGTTGATTATGAACAGTTTAAAAATGAACATCTTAAAAGATTGAATGATATAGGTTTCTATCCATCCATAATAGTTCATTCTGGCGGTGGTGTTCATCTTTACTGGATTGTAGATCAGAATATTGGCAATTTGAGCAATACAGAATATTCTGATTTATGTGAAAAAGCCTATCAAGTAGGTTTTGCAGATGAAAACAGATATGTAACTTTTAATGAATGTACAAATAAAAGCCGTTGCTTACGTGTGCCATATACGCCAAATTCCAAACAAAACAAAAGTGCTGAAATAGTTGAAATCAACGATAATGTGTATTCACTTGACTACATCAAATCTTTGTTTGATAGGGAAAATATCAAAGTCAAGCCAGTTCAAAAGGCAAAGACAAAAACAAAGCATGATATCAGCCAGATTGAAAATGATCCAAAATTCAAATGGATGATAAATGTTGATGATGATAAAAAGCTAAAGGGTAAAGGAACCTATAACAATGATAGGTCAAGAAAAGATCAGGCTATTTGCTGGCACTTGCTTGTGAATGGTTATACTGATGAAGATATACACGCCATTTATGAAAAGTATATGAATCATGAAGGTCATAAGTACTTTGAAAAGGATAATCAAAGATTTAGCTATCTGCAAACCACACTGGATAACATTGACCACAAGGATATAGAAAGACGTATTAAGCAAAGTAATGCAGGATTGATAAAGGATAACGGCGGACCCAATATAAGAAAAATGATTGAATATGTTGATAATCATCCTGAGATTTACACAAATGATATGTTGCAGCTATTTTCATCTACAAGGATTTTTGATAATGGCTTGTGGAAAGTAGCAGATGAAAATATCAAAAGTAAGTTAGTCTATGAGTACTTCAAAAATGAATTTGACTTGTATTTGAAGCCTGATGAAGTAAGCAATCTTGTCAAAACCTTGAACAGACATGATATAAACCATCTTAATCACATTGAATATTTGAATAGATATCTTGATGTAATCCCAATTTTGTTCAATGATGGAACTGTATATTATTACCCGTCCACATGTGAGCATGAGTTTAAACCCGGTTCAGCAAACAAGGAAGATATAGCATTATTCCGGTTGAACGTAAAATATGATAAATCGTATTTTACTGAAACATGGCGTAGCGGTGGATTGTTTGAAAAGACTATAACCCGTTTTTATGATGAAACCGGCATTGAAGCCTTACAATACATGTTTGCAAGCGTTTTGGTTCCGAATTACGAACCTGACAAAGTGTTGATAATATATGGTTCAGCGGGTGAAAGCAAAACAACCCTTATCAATGCGTTTGAATCGCTATTCAACGTTGGTGCTATCAGTAGTACAAACCTATCTAACGTAAATGGTAGATTTCAGTTTGTACTGATGGAAAACAGTATATGCAATATCACCAAAGAACTTTCTGAAGACAACAAGTTACCTGTCAATGTAATGAAAGCTTTATCCGGCGGTGAATCCAATATTGAATCTGAACATAAGCAAAAGGACAAGCAAAATGTGAAGCTGTTCTGTAAACACATCATTGTAACTAATGATATGCCTAAGTTCCGGTATGACCAAGCGGTTAAAAGACGGTTTATGTTCGCCATTGCGTCAAATGGTTTGGCTGAACATGAGCGGGATACTACGTTTAGGAATAGATTCATTCGTGATGAACGTGGAAATTTGTTACGGTTCATTTTTGAAGGCTTGAATAACCTTTGCAGAAATAAGTTTAAACCACCAAAAGGTCATGATGTGATCTATGAAGAATTTGCAGAAGAAGCTGACACATACACCAAGTTTGTTTCAGATTGTTTTGAAAAATGTGGTTCAGATGAATATGTTATGTCAGCACACATAAAACCGATTTACCAATCATGGATAAAATTCAATGACTATGAAAATATTATAAAGGTTGGCAAGAAAGATACTGTAATCAAAGAATTTAAGCGTGGTTGCGGTAATAAAGGGTTTGCAATCAAAGAATGTAGACCGTATATCAAAAAAAGTCAAGTTAGGGCTTACAGCGGTATACGTCTTAAAAAAAGCTGGTTTGATAGATTGTTGAGTAACCACAACATTAAATATGTTGATGAATATGAAAAGTTCTACAGCAAAGATATAACTGATGAAATATTTGAGACGGCACAAGGCAGCTAAGACAGCACAAGACAGGCATAAGACAGCTTGCTGTCTTGTGATAACTATATGAAAAGACAAACTAAAATGGTCAGTAAGACAGCAAGACAGCTAAAAACCGATTTTATCCTCCACGTACACACAGTATGTATATGGATACATGTAATACGGTTATTATTATTCTATTCAAATATAGAAAATAGCTGTCTTGCTGTCTTGTTAGATAATATATTCAATGATTACGTGTGTTTAGGACAAGACAGCAAGCTGTCTTGTCCCAATGTAAGCTGTCTTACGGTAACATATTGAATTATTTGATAAAAGTAAAGATAAGTACAAGACAGCTTGTTTTAGCTGTCTTACACCAAATTTAAATGAAGGGTATAAAATGATACAAGTAAATGGAAACGATTTGTCAGCAACATTTAATCGAAGACCGAAATTGGACTATGACAGCGATAAAACGCTTTTTAGGTGATCCAGATTCATATGCGGTCAATCCGCATAATCCACATTCAAGGAAAATGAAGCTTTACAACATGGACCGTGTAAAAAAAGTTGAAAACACGCTTGAGTTCATCGAATGGCAAGCTAAATACCTTAAACAAAGGCAATTTCGAATCAAATAATAATGAGTCAATCGCAGGAGTGTAAAACACTCCAAGATTGTTCAATGGCGATAGCCATTACATAATATTTAACATAGACATATCTAATTGTCTGTATTTTAGTTTTTTATTTCATATTATTAAATAAATCATATACATCATTTTCTAAATCAAAAATGGTTTCTGCTGAAACAGCAATTCCTAAATCATAGTATTCGCATAGAGTTGTTTCGTCTATAATATTTTGTTTAGAAAATGTTTGAGAGATAACTCCAATTAATAGCATACGATGTCTATTGTCAACATCTGTTTTAGGAATATGATCTTTATCAAAAAGGAACACAGGTGATCCAGAACAACCTGGAAAAATGGGAATATCTATATAAAAATGTTTTTCACTTCTATAAGATAGAACTGGAGATGTTGAAGTAAACCCCTTCCTATAAATAGGTACATTATTATTTTTGTCATATATGCCTAAAGGGTACCCTAACGTTATGATGTTAAAAAATAATGAGAAATCTCTAAGCCTATCTTGACTTGCTATAGTTGATTTTTCAGTGCCCCAAATACTAATTTTTTCTTTTTCAATTATAGGTTCTAATAAATCTGGCATTAAAACCAAACATGCAATATCAATTTTATCATCAGGGTGATTCACTATAAATTGTGAGTAATTCTCAATTCCAAAGTTTACTACTTTATTTGAAAACATTCTTTCTTTTTCGCTTACACACTGCCTTATTCCAATTTCGCAACTATCACCATCATTAAAAACGTGTTTATTACTAATTACACAATAAAGTGGAAAATCGTTTTTTTCGAATTTATGATAGAATCCAGTTCCTGTCCAGTTTTTGCCATTATCTTGTTCTACTTTGATAAGGGTTGTCAGAAACATTAATTCATCTATTGGTCCTCTAATAGCGAAAGGTTCCATAAATATACCCTTTCAAAATAAAATTGTGATATATTAATATTCATAATATTATTAATTATTTAATAAATACACTAAAGTATTATATTCAATTTTAATTGAAAATTCAATGTATTTAAAAAAAGCTAAATAATTTGTTATTGAATCAGAAAACAATTTATATATTAGAAACTGACATAAAAGAAATATCATTTATGCGTTTATAGTGTTAATCGTTCAATATGACGCAATATAGCCATAAAAAGAAGCATCCCGCCCAATCTGGGGGGATAGATACAGGCGGGATGCATGGTGCTGGATAATGATCCAGCATAGCCAATATACACCATTTACATACTGGCTGTTAACCGATGTTAGGCCTTATTCGGTCAAAACACCTGATAATGGGTGACTATGCAAGATAATATTTAGTAATTTAGACAAGATACACAGATTGATTTAACGTCAATCTGTGTGCTGAGATTAAGAATCATGGCAATAGGGCAGGGTACAACATGGCTAACAGCCATATGTGGCTTTACGGGCTAAATCAAGCCCTATACAAGCCTTTTTTGTGCTTATGGAGAATCACAGATACGTAGTTAGGTGTTATAGGCGTACCCCTGGAAGTGGTGAAACCTTCATCATTTAGCATTCTGCTAATTTCCTTGTAAGTGCGTCTTGGTGCCTTTGGGCTTTTCCGATGTAGGCGCAATACAGCTCTCAAAAGGTCTGGGTTTGATTCAGATAGCTTTTTCCTACCTTCACACTTGCCCTTTTCTTGACGCATCTTTTCACGGGCTATCCGAAGCCTACGTGTTAACTTATGGCGCTCCATTTGAATAAGTGATCCAATCACCTGCCTAACCATATTCGCATGTTCATCATCAGTATTCGTCAAATCACCATTGGCAACACTAATGATTGATATTCCTAATTCATTGAAATCTCTAATAATCAATTCCTGAATGAGCAATTGGCGGGATAGCCTGTCCTGATTGGATACCAAAACAAGATTGGTGCCGTTTTCGGCCAGCTTGTTAAACATCTGCATGAATGCAGGTCTATTCTGATATTCGGTGCTGCCGGATACACCTTCATCCACGTAGAAGCCTTTAAGATTGATCTTGTGTAAACGGCAATACTCCCGGATTGACCTTTTCTGCCGGTCAATTCCATCACCATTTTTGTTGGCCAGTGAGCTAATGCGGCAATAGCCAAATGCGGATACCTTTTCACCTTTTTTCGCCATATCACACCATCCTTTATTGAATACTATTTGTAGCCAATACAGTATGATAAGTCAATGTACATTAATATTTCTGAAGATTTATTAACTTATACAACCCAAGTAAAGCTCATCATGCGTATTG
This sequence comes from Desulfarculaceae bacterium, assembly GCA_963675675.1. GTDB lineage: Bacteria > Desulfobacterota > Desulfarculia > Desulfarculales > Desulfarculaceae > Dethiosulfatarculus. The sequence continues at coordinate 1,158,691 of OY776512.1, read as the reverse complement.
TTTTTGTGATCAATGCGGATTATTGTGAATGGTGATCCCCAAGGGCAAATGAACCTGAAATAAAAATTGGCGTACTCAGGTCAATTCTACGGCCATATCTCACAAAAGCCCTTACCCAAGTCAGGGGAGAACACCATTAATAATCCACATGCGGCTTAATATGCGTATATGCGTAATCAGCCTGATGGTGAGTACCAGCCAGTTAGCCAAATTAATTAAGCACCAAATTTATAAATACTAATGACACCCCCATCCCCTGGGGTACTGAAATTTAGACTTATTTTGAACAAAACATTAATTTGAATGAAATAATAAAACAAACATTCTTCAAAATATTGTTATTTAAAATTATTTAAGGAACTATTTATGCTGAGTGTAATTGAAAATAGACTGATTGAACGTATTGATAAGATTGAACAAGCGCTTGATAACATGCAAGTTGAAGCATTCGAATGCAAAGATGATTCAAAATCGCTTTATAAAATTAGAACCATATCAGCGGGTATGCACAAAAGCCTAACAGAACTTTACCGGTCATTAACTTCAATTCAGTTGGCTAAAGCAAATCTAAATGATGGAAAACCATCAAAATACAACGAAGATGTGATTTATAAGGGTACAAGGGAAGACTTATTGAAAGAACTGCGCATTAAAAAACAAATTGAGCAAGAATCAATAAATAATGATTTGCCCAACGATGAACCCGAAATTGATATTGATGAATCTGAAGATACTACAGAACCAATATTACAAACCACCAAAAAAGAAGATTTGAAAATGAAACGTGCGCTTTATGGCGTTTACTAAAGGAGATTATACAACATGAACAAAGAAATATATGACTATATAGTAAATTTGATATATGAAAATAACGAAATGAGACAAGATGCACAATATTTAGCAACATATGGCTATGTTTCGGATTTATGTGCAGAACACAATTTGAATACTGGACAACGTGAAAAAGCACTAACATTTTTTGAAGATACGAATGATAAAGAATACATTGACCGCACATTTAAACTATTTGTAGAAAATGACATTTTTTAAGGAAACAAAGATATGAACATAGAAAATGAAAAACAGCTAATCAAACTATTAGACTTGTTAGGTCTTAAAAAACTTGAATTGAATGATCAGATTGAAATCAAAGAAAAGCTTACTGAAATCATTGAATCAGTTGCACAGCAAAATATGCCAACTGATAAAATCAATGAATACGCAACTATTGATTTTGCTGACACTATAATCAAAATGGTTGAAAAGCGTACAGATGAATTACTTTCAGAAAGTGAAAGTACAATTAACCTTTTTAGCGTAGTGAATGCATGCAAAGGTCTAAAAGGTGATAGCGCAAAACTGGCGGCACTCATTATAGGATTGCTTGCATACTATTCAAACGATTCGAAATACTTAGCAATTTCCAAGGCATTGGTCAGTAACATGGGGCCTACTAATGAAAATGATGAACTTTACCTATACAAGAAAGTTCAAGGGCTTACTTCAAAACAACAAAGCTATATGCTTCAGGTATTAGAAGGTTGCACAATTGAAGAAATAGATAAAAAGTTTGATTTGCTACTAAATGAATCAATTAAAGGTGATGAACCTACTTACCATTGCATTTGTCCAAACTGCGGTAAAAAAACTGACAGTAAGAAAGCTTGCAACCTTTCCAAATGTGATGAATGTAATGAAACTTTAAAATCATCTACAAATGAGGGAAAAGGTATGTATGAACTTGACAAAATCAATGAAGACTCAAACCCGTTTAAGGATGATTTGCGCACCTACAGAAATATATGGAATACTACAAATTAAAGGAGACTTATATAAAAGATTATGACTGATAGAGAAAAAATTATTGAAATGATCAATTCAAATGGAGGTATCCAAAACCGTACAATCAGAAAAAGTACACAAATGGTTATGGAAAACTGTTTGTTAGACGATGCGAAACCAAAATTGAGTGAAGCAACTTCCTACTTCTACAATGGCATGAATGGCCAACCTGAAACACCGTCAAGTACAGATGGTCAAAATTATATGGGTATTACCATGCCTTTGATTAGGCGTGTATTCCCTGCTTTGGTTGCGCACCATATTTGCGGTATTCAGCCAATGACAGGGCCGGTTGGAAAATGCTTCATGGTAAGCGCTAAAGCCAATGGTTCATATACTGACCGCACTAAAACCCCTACAGTGGGTTATGCTGCCGGTACCGCTGAACTTGGATCAGGAATTGTTGATAGTCAATACAGTGGATCATATGCCACAAGTGCGGCTGAAATGCTTGGTGAAACTGGAGGATATGACGCCATCAAACAAGCTAACTTATCCATTTCTGCCGCTACATGTACTGCGAAAAGCAGAAAACTTGCGGGACAATATACAGACGAATTGAGTGATGACTTTTTTAACATTCACAACGTACACTTACGTGAAGAAATCATAGATATATTGGGTTCAGAAATTATTGCTGAAATAGATGAAGAAATATTAGGTGATATTCGCTCACAAGCTACCAGTGGTCAAACTTTCAACTGGTCTGCACAAGATGGCCGCTGGGAGATGGAGAAAAACGCTAACTTAGTAGCCAGAATACAACGTGAAGCTTCACGTATTGCCCAAACAACCCAAATTGGTGCAGGTAATATAATTGTGGCGTCAACTGGCGTGTGTTCAGCACTTAGAACTTTAAGTTCTTTCACTGTTTATCCGCAAAATAAGCTTGAAATGGAAGATATAGCCAATACAACCCTAATCGGTACTTTGAATGGAAATATGAAAATATTCCAAGATAGCAAAACTAATGTAGAACAGTTCCTTGTAGGTCTGAAAGGTGCGGGTACTATGAGAGCAGGTTATTTTTATTTGCCTTATATCCCAATCCGTTTGGTTGAAGCACGTTCAAATACAAGCTTCCAACCCGCTGTAGCAGTTTCAAGCCGCTATGCAACTTATGCTCACCCATGGGGTGTTAATAAGTGGTTTAGGTCAGTCAAGGTAACCAACTTGCCTGTTTAAGATAAATATAACCCTTGGTAACTTCCTTTTTTCCCTCCAAATAGGGTCAAAGATCATTTGCAATACTCCCAGTTACCAAGGGGTTTCTAAAAATATTGAAAGTTGAATTTGAAATGCTAACAAAAGAACAAGTTATAGATAAAATTAAAAGACGCTTTGGCTATCCGGTCATAAATTGTGAGCTTGATGATAACCAGATAAGTGATTTTATAAATGAAGCAAGGGATTACTGGATTGAATGGTCAGATACTGGAAATCAAGATACATGGTTTACAGTAATGCTTTCAGGTGGGCAATCAATTTATGATATGCCTTTGGGTGTTACAGAAATTATAGATTATGACGTTGAAGGTAGTTCATTAGGTGGTTTTGGCTTATTTAGCATAGGTAATCAAATGATCAATTCTGGTTTATTTCCAATAAGCAATACAGGGTTCAATCTTGTAAGCTATCAATTAGCACTATCATTTTATGACTTACTTGATAAATACGTGGTTGATGAATACAACTATAAATATCATCCATACACCAATCAATTAGAGATTCAACCAACACCATTAACAGGTAATAGCCTAACTGTGAATGGCGTTACCTATGATTCACCCGGTTTTATGCTGATTCATGCAAGCATGATTGAAGGTAGTACGTTACCCGGTTATGATCCCGAAACCACCAATCAAAACTTCTATGGTGAAAAATGGGTATTAGATTACGCCTATGCACTCAGCATGCGCACTTTAGGTTATATCCGTAGAAAATTTCAAAATTCAACTATGCTTGGAAACGCAAATACAAGCTTAGATGGTGCTGAAATGGTGTCTGAAGCAAATGAATTGATTGAAAAATTGGAAGACAAATTGAAGACTGAAGAATCACAAGGTTATGGGATTGATATTGGATAAATAAAGGTTCGCATGGTTTGACCCATTTTTCGCTATGCGAACCGGTCCGCAAGCGTTATTTGAATCCAACGTTTGCGGACCATTTAAATGATAACAATGCTACTTGGGTATAATGCATGTTCACGGTTGTTTTGTACAAAAACATTAAGTAGCTATCCCCTATAGCGGTTTATGGCATTTCCGTTATAGGGGATTTTTATGTTTTGATCTTTATAGTAAATATGATATGGGCATTTTACCAATTTTTATGTGAGTTCGCTTGTCTTCATCCATTATAGATATTGCATTACCGCAAGATTGACAACAAAAATGGATATAATCCGGTTTGTAGGGAATTGCTTTTATATTAAATGTATCAATCCATTGTTCGATATTTGCCTTACAGTCTTCACATGGTGTCAAGTCAATATCATAGTTACCATCAAAAGCGGTTAGGATTAATTCAATCAAATCTTGTTTATTCATTTTATACCCTTCCCAAACGAAAGTTGATTAATAATAGATTGACACGCAGATACAACCATAACATTAATGCATATGACTAATATGTGATCAACCATATTTCATATAATAGGTATGATTCCTGTGAAACACCGTTCACCATTTGCCCCACACGGGCATAAAACAGGGTAAGGCATACCCCAAGGTCAGGGTATGAATTTTGTCAGATTCATACCGAAATGGTGTAGGGTAGGGCAGAATGTGAGACAATGTCATGTCACAAAATGATATCACAAAATTAAAAGCGCTCAAATAGGCCGATAAACAATTGCCTAAACGTGACATAACGAACTGCAAATCCGCGATTCATCGGTTCGAATCCGATCGTCGCCTCCAGTTAAATGAAATGGTCACCCCGAACAGGGCGGCCATTTTTCTTTGCCAAGATATTCCTGTGAAAATCTGTGAATTAGAACTTGCCTAATAAACAACTGTAGATTTATAGTGTTTAGCAATTTTTATATGACATGCAATTTATTGAAAAGATAAACAGTGGGAGGCAAGCGGCTATGAAGAACCAAGCCAAAAAGGTGGAAGTTATAAGCAGACGAACCCTTTTGAAAGGCGCAGGGATTGCATCGCTTGGCATAGGCGCTTTTTTTGTTCTGCCGGACAAGTGGACCAAGCCCTTGGTAAAAGTTGGCGTGCTTCCGGCCCATGCCCAAACTAGCGGGTGCGCTTGTACAGCAACTTTCAGGATAGAATTGCAGGGGGATACTTCTGATTTTGGATCACAAACCTCTCTTTTGGATGGCGAGATTATAAAGGTGGGAGGCTCGGCCTTCAAAGAAGCAAATAGATGGGAACTTTACTTTGATAACAATAACGGCTGCCTGCCTGCAACCGTGGCAGTAACCTGCACCCAGACAACCTCTACGGTCGGAACGACCAGTCATATGAATACCTGGATTGCAAACACTACTGCTGACAGTACTCAACAACTGAATTTCAGCAGTTCAGGCGGTGATTCTGTGGGGAACGGGGGAACCGTGCCCGGTTCGTACAGCAATACTGCGCCGCAGCTTTTTGGGGATTTTGAAACAGATATCTTAATAGGTACTTTCAAATTGGAAGCAGCCTGTGTTGAAACCATGACCATCACAATTCGTTCATTTGAGCAAGAATGACAGCAGGGCAGGGTAGGGCATATTGTGACACAAAATCATATCACAAAACCATGTCATAAAAAAAATGGCTCTCAAAAAAGCCGATAAATAAAGGCTTAAACGAGAGATAACAAACTGCAAATCAGCGATTCACCGGTTCGAATCCGGTCGCAGCTCCAGACATGCCAAACGGCTATCCCGCACGGGGTGGCCGTTTGGTTGTATATGTAAAAACAAGCCATGAAACGAAAAGTTCATATACTTTATCCCCGTATAAAGGTGGGAAATACCATGGACATATTCCTGGAATGCCAAAAGTCCGTAACGCTTAATTACGGGCCGGTGTGGACTCTGAATCCCGCACCGGCCCAGTCCATGCCCTAATGGATTAGATTTTTCGACATGATAAATGCTTAATCACCGCAGTTACGGCGCGCCTGGCTTTAAACCCCGTATTATTTCCCATCTGTTTTAATTAGTTCCGCAAGCTCATCAAGGCCCCGCTTTTCAACAAATCTGGCTAAACTGCTGCGCAATGCTTTTTTGTGCTCTTGAGGATTTTTAGAGCCCGGGCTGTTTGCATCATTTATCCGGACGTAGGTTTCTTCTGATGTTCCGAGGAATTTGCAGTACTTTGCCCCTTCTTTGACCACCATGACGGACGTGGGCAGGGTGACTCTTTGGGAAATGCTATAACCCACAATCTCCCGGTTGCTGAGTTTGGCAATCTCCGAGCCTGGGAATATCGGCTCGCCTTCCATCCAGTCAGGTACCGTGAAACCCAGATAATTAATAATGGATGGTGCAATATCCAGGTATTGCACTGCAGTTTTAATCTTATGGTTTTTGGTCTGCCCGGGCAGGTGAACCACGAGGGGCAAGGGCATGAAGGAAGGAGAAAGGCGGCCATGATCCGTCATGAAAACGAATATGGTGTTATCCCATTTGCCGCTACGCTTTAAGACCTCGAGCACCTTGCCCAGACGGGCATCCATATTCAAAAGCGAATCATCATAGAATTCGTCCTGGTCAAGCACTTGCTGCTCGCCTTTTGAAAAACGCCTAATCACCATGTGACCGCCGCAGCCATACAGCCCGGGATGAGTCTCCACCAGATGGACATGGGCGAATACGGGCTGCTTTTGGGTTCGGATGACTTTAATCAGCCTTGCGATCTGTTGCGCGTCGCATTCCCTGGTCCAGGTCAGACCTTTTCTGAGGACAAGGGGTTTTTCCAGTTTCAGGGCCAGAGGAAAGCCGGCCAGCGCCTGCCAGCGGTTGGAGATTCGGTTGACGATCGATCGAACCAAAGGCAAAGAGTCGCAAAAAACAATCGCACCGGTCCACCAGATATCATCCTCGGGCGGCTTAAGAAAATGGCGGTTTTCCTGCCTGAATGCGCCCTTGATGTTTATGACCGTAGGGGCCCCGAAATAGTCGTCCGCAAAACTCACGCAATAATAACCCAAACGGGTCAGAATGCCCGGCAGGTGGTTAAAGGAATGGCTGCCCCATAAAATATCTTGCCGGTGTATCACCTTGGTGGTGAAAGGGTGCGCTCCCGACAGCAGGGCTGCGGTGCTCATGCGGGTGGCGTTGGCATGAGCGTAGTTGTTGTAGTAGACATAGCTTGTTTCAGCCAGCTTTTCCAATACAGGAGTGGTTTTAAGGTGATATCCATATAAGCTCAAACGTTCCAGCTCAACCCCGTCGCTTGAAAAGAGTATAATATTGGGCAGGTTTTGAGCTTTTTCCCCGCCCGGTTTTTCCCCGGAGAAAAATGAATTGTTATCGCGGTAATTGTTTAGTCCGCTGATAATCAGAAATAATAATAAGGCCGCGTATCCAGCCAGGAACGGCCACTTGAAGCGCGCCTTGAAGTTAGCCAAAAACGAGACTATTTTGCGCGCAAAAAACAGAGCCGGATATGCGGCCAGGACAAACAGCAAAAACCGCAAGAATATGGATTGGTCCGAAATATTCAAACTGTTGATATTGAATCCGGTCGCGCTGTAAAAAGTGGTGTCGGCATGGGTGATTATCAGGCTGAGAGAGCACAGGCTCAACAGGGCAACCATAGTATATTGCAGACAGGTCAAAAGAGCCGTATGGCGTCCTTTTGATATATAGGCTGTCAGGTATATCAGTCCGGCAAAAAGGATTCCGGGTATCATGAGCATGGCTATTGTGTTTATGGTCATAGCCCCGAGCACGGCACCGCCCAGGGCGGAAAGAAACGAATCCTTGGAGATTTGGAAAAGCACCTCAAGAACCACACAGGCCAGCACGATTAAGAACCAGGCGTTAACCAAAAACAGCGCGGTTTTTCCGGCTGTCTTGCGGGTCAAAGGCGCACGTGAAACCTGCTTGGCCAGACCGGATAGCATCTGTAAAGGCGAAACCCCACGGCGTGCACTGAACCGCCATATCAGCAATCCCGCCAAAACATAGAGCCCCCATGCTGGATTCATGAACTGGGCTAACCGGATCAGTTGCCAGTATTCTTCAATGTTGCTTTGCAAGGGCAGGTGCATTGCCTTGCCGGGCAACGCTACGAAATCCTTGCCTCCGGGCTCCTTAACCGCCAAGGCGGCCCAGCCCGCTCCGGGGCCATTGTGCAGTTTTATGGTGACCAAATGATAACCGGCGCTCAGATCAACTTGGCCGGAACCCTCGTTGGCAGAGCTGATTCCGCTCAAGGTGATCAGCGGCTTTTCATCAAGAAATAAGGAACCATAGTCGTCGCAACTCAACTTGAAGGTATGAATTCCCGATTTCTCAGCCTTCCAAATGCCGAACCCAAGCAGTAATTTGTTGCTTTTTTCCAGTTGCAGGGAGCCGGGCGCACCGGTCTTTTCTTGAATGGTCTTGCCGCCGCCATTTTCCCCTTCGTATATCCTTACAGCCCAGCCGCTGCGGTCTTCAGATCTGGAAGGCAATATGACTCCATGCCAACATATGGGCCAAACTGCGTAATAGAAGAACGATAAAACCAGCCAAACCAAAAACAATACTTTGTAAAAACCGGATAATTTGATTTTCATGGTACACTCAACTCATATTCGCGAACCACACTGCTATGGCCGCGATTCCCGCTGCACGTGTTTGTTTCCAGCCTCAAAAACCCACTCAATGCGCACTTTCGGGGACCAATGGTTGCCGGTGATAAAAAGCCAGCTTAAATGAAAACCCACCATCCGCCAGCCAGCGGCGCCTGCTGCAATATATCAGCTAAGCTGTCTTGGGATTCAGTTTAGCCGATAAGCTCCCGGCTGACTCTTGAAGCGGGCCATCCCGGTGCAAACAGCCGGACAGCTTAGACCAACCAGGCTTTGTTTATTCACCCGGCTTATGATGAATGCCATGGTGTTAAGCCTGAGTCTCATAGTCCCGCATGTGTATGGTTCCTTTTACTCAGGCTTTTTGTCCCCATCCCACACAAGAATATTAGATTACCCCACAGGTGACAGGGGTACAAGGAAACAATATCCGCTGCCCCCGTAAATTCAGCTTGTACATCGCTTACGGTTATTTCTTGGTCCGGGCCGGAAGAGGTGCCGGTGATGCTTGACCGGAGTGTTTGAACTGGAATAATATGCACCAAAAATGTGATGGAGGGCATTTTGTCGGCTGCCAAAGCAACAAAGAGCCCATGGAACCTTAAACGCGGCAAATGCCGAATAATCTGGAATTAGGTAATTAAGATGATCATACAAGGATTTCACCGGCATGTAAGCCCGGGACGTATTGAGTTCGGCCCCGGAAGCCTGGCCCGTCTGCCCCAGCTGATCGACGGCAGCCAGCGCCATTTACTGGTAACGGATCAGGGACTGGTCAAAGCCGGTATGTCCCGGAAAGTTGGCCAGGTGCTTGAAGACGCCGGGGTTGAGTATGCGGTCTACGATCAAGTGGTGGCCGACCCGCCCACCACGTGTGTGGACCAAGGAGTGGCCCTGGCCAAAGAGAAGGGCTGTACTGCGGTGATAGCCCTGGGCGGGGGCAGCCCCATTGACACCGCAAAGTGCATCGCCCTGGGATTGGTGGATTCCACTCCCTTGCGGGAGTTTGACGACGGGCTGGAGGTGACCATGCCGGTGGCGCCGCTCTACGCCATCCCCACCACCGCCGGCACCGGCAGCGAGGCAACCCGGGGCGCGGTGATAAGCGATCTGGAGCGCCAGCTGAAAATGAGCGTGCGCGGAGAGCCTTTGCTTCCCCTGGCCAGCATCTTGGACCCTGAGCTGTTGGTAAACCTGCCTTGTCATATCGCGGCGGAATGCGGGGCCGATGCCCTGGTGCACGCCATCGAGGCCTATGTGTCCAGGGAGGCCAACCCCATAAGCGACGCCCTGGCCGAGGCGGCCATCCGCATGATAGGCCAAAATCTGCGTCCCTTTACTGCCGATCCCGGTAATCTGGATGCGGGCCAAAATATGCTGCTGGGCTCCTGCCTGGCCGGTCAAGCCTTTACCAATGGCGGACTGGGCATCGTGCATTCCCTTGCCGAACCGGCGGGCGCGCTCCTGCACCTGAGCCATGGCCTGTGTTGCGCCATGTATCTGCCGCCGGTGATGGAGTTCAACCTTATAGCCAAACCGGCCCGTTTTGCCCGCATTGCGGAGCTTTTGGACGAGAATGCCGCCGGTCTGGCTCCCCATCAGGCGGCCAAGGAAGCTGTTATGGCGGTGGAGGAATTATTCAACGATTGCGGCTTGCCAGCCACCATGAGCGAGGCCGGAGTGGAGTTTATGCTCAACGACTCGATGGTGGATCAGGTTATGGGATTTTCCACCACCCGGGCAAACCCCCGGCGGGCCAGCCGGAAAGAGATCGCTGATTTATTCAACTCGATAGCCTGACTTTGGGCGGGGCTATTTATGGGATTGGTTTTATCCGGCAAAACCAAAAAGAGCCTTGGAAAAGCCGGTTGAACATACAAAAAGCAAAAGGGGCTGGTTTTTTCGGCCAGCCCCTTTTTTGGGGGGGCCGCATGTGTCCGGCAAAGGGCCTCTCTGCTCTAAACCTCAAATAGAAATGATATAATAAGGCGCCTGATGGCTGCCTTAAGGAATGTACCCATGGTTCCCACAAACCAGCGACCGCCAAAAGGGCAGAGGCAATTTGAGCGCATGGAAGTAGCCAGCCTGTATTGCCCCAAATGCAAACGTGCAACCAAGGTTCGGAGACGCCTGCTTTTGGTCTTGCCCAGCGGAGAAAAGTACACCTACACTTGTGCAGAATGCGGTGAAGAGGTTGGAAGCGAAATGGAAGTAGGCCCCTCCGGCAACCCATGGACCGCCCGGTAACAGCCTGCATGCTTGACCGCCCGCGTTACCCTGAGACAAAAAAGCCGGTTTCACCGGTTGGGAGCGGCGTCAACAGGTTTGCAGTTATCCGCCTGATTTCCACACGGGATATCCCTTTTTCTTGTGCACCAAAGTTGAAGAGCTTCCAAAGCCCTTGGGGTTTCACATTGGGCTTGCATCGCCCCCATTGACCGGGCGGATGAATCCGGTCTAATATGCTCTGGATACCGGAACATTCCATAAATACCTATCCAAGGCAATGCATGCATGGAAAACATACTGAACTGTACCGGGCACGAACTGAAGATTCCCCGCATAGTGAAGGCCCAAGGGGTCTATCTGACCGATGATAAAGGCAGGCGTTATGTTGATATGGAATCAGGCGTCTGGTGCGCCGCTTTGGGCCACAATGCCCAGTCCGTAAACCTGGCTATGCAAAAACAGGCCGGGAGCCTGATGCATGCCGGGTATTGCTATTCCCATGAAGTGGTTGACCGGGCGGGCGGCAAGGTTTTGTCCCTGGCGGGCATGGAGGGCGGAGGCTGCGTTTTTCTCTGCTCGGGAAGCGAGGCCATAGAACTGGCCCGGCAAATAGCCAAACATGTCAGCGGCAAAAGCCGTTCAATGACTCTGCGTGATTCATACCTGGGGTCCTACAGTTCGGTGACCAACCGGAGCAAGGGCTGGCATCTGTTCGACTGGACCCGTTGCGCATCATGTGCCAAACAAGACGGCTGTGACCCGGACTGCGACCTTGTGGCAGCCATACCCCGGGATATCTCCGAGTTCATTTTTGAGCCGGGCAGTTCGGGCGGCTGGGTGCGCTTCCCTCCCCGGGCGGTGATAAAGCGGATCGTCCAAAAGGTCAAAGCCAATCAGGGGATCATTATAGTAAATGAAGTGACCACCGGCATCGGCCGCACCGGCAAATGGTTCGGGCACCAGCACTATGATATACAACCGGATATCATCGCCATGGGCAAGGGCATCGGCAACGGCTATCCGGTCAGCGCCACCGCAATCAGCCAGGCGGTTCTTGCCCAATTGGAGGGGCTGGCTTTTAAATATATGCAGTCCCACCAAAATGATCCCATGGGCGCGGCAGTTGCCCTTGAAGTGCTGAGCGCCATAGAGGAGCAGGACTTGGTCAGCCAGGCCGCCCGCAAAGGCGAGGCCTTGAAAACCAGGCTGACCGGGCTGATAGACGGGAAATCACTTCTTGCGGTGCGGGGCCGGGGCCTCATGCTGGCCGTGGACCTGGCCAGTGCCAGCCGGGGTGACGCCATCTTTGAGCGCTTGCTTGAAAGCGGCTATATAGTGTGCAACCGCAAGGGGTTATTCCGCATAGACCCTCCCTTGATAACACCTGATGAAGTATTGGACGGATTCACGGCGGCCTTTGCAAAAGCTTTGGGCTGAGCGGGACATGTTGACAATCTCAAATTGGGCTTTTCGCTGACCGGCGTTGCCGTCTATTGATCTATAGCGGGTGCTTGCGGGTGAATTATAAATAACGGATTGTTTTTATTGCTCAACCCTTGGCATGAATCTGCCGATCAGATTATTGAAGGTGTGTATGGCCTCTTACAGGCCCATGTTCCGCTTAAGTTTCTCCAGTGCTAAGAGCAGGTAAAATGCAAACCCTGACCTTTCCCTCACGGATCACCCTGGAACTGACCGACCGATGCAACTATCTGTGCTCCATGTGCCCGTCGCGTTTTAGTGCCAACCGGGCAGGGGGGTTCATGGACCCCGGGATGTTCAGGGGCCTGGTGGATCAAGCCAAAGAGCACTCACCGGCTTTGGTGCCCTTTTTCAGAGGTGAGAGCTTGCTGCATCCTCAGGTGGTGGAGCTCATAGCCTATGCCAAAAAACAGGGCCTGGGGCCGGTGCAGTTGGCCACAAACGCTTCATTATTAAGTGAAACAATTGCCTGCGGCCTGCTGGAAGCCGGCCTGGATTTCATCTCATTCAGCCTGGACACCCTGGACGCGGAGCACTACCGCACCATCCGCAAGGGCGGCAGCCTGGCCGAAGCAATGGCCAATGCCGAAGCCTTTATCGGATTGCGCCGGGCAGACGGCTTTAAAACCCAGATACAGGTGTCAGCCACCCGCACCAGACTGAATGCCGACGACCTGAAGGCGTTTGTGGAGTATTGGCGGCCCAAGGTCAACCGGGTGCGCATCTATCCCGAGCACTCCAAGAACGGGCATTACGGCAGTTTGGATATGGATGACGCCGACCGTATTCATCCCCGCAGACCCTGCTCCAAACCGTTCCAGGAGATGGTGGTGCTCAAGGACGGCCTGGTGGCATCCTGCAATCACGACTGGAAACGCGCCGAACCCCTGGGGGATTTGAAAAAACAGACTCTTTCCCAGGTTTGGGATTCCGCCGCCTACCAGGGTCTGCGCAGGCAGCATCTGGAACCCCAGGGCATGACCGACCCAACCTGCCTTTATTGCGACCACTGGCAGGCGGCGTATGCGCCCCAGTGCTTTATCGGTGAGCTATATGAAGGGCGGCTGGACGGTGAATAACGCCAAGGGCCATATCAGGCATCCGACGGTGCCGGTCAATCCCCGGTGTCAAGCCCTGTCCGGCGGAAGGGGCCAGACAGCTCATGGTGGACAAAGGGTGCTGAAATGTGCGGTATAGCGGGGGTTCTGGACCTGAAGACCAGGGAAAGCGTATCTTCCAAGGCTCTGGAGAAGATGAGCCGGGCGCTGGCCCACCGCGGCCCGGATGACTACGGCATCTGGATAGACGGCTACTGCGGTTTGGCCCACCGTCGCCTGGCGGTCATTGACCCCAGCCCGGCCGGACACCAGCCCATGGTGTCCCCGGACGGCAGCCTGGGCGTGGTGTTCAACGGCACCATCTACAATTTTCATGAACTCAGGGGCCAGCTTCAGTCCCTGGGCTACCGTTTTGTGAGCCGCTGCGACACCGAAGTGCTGGTGCATGGCTGGCGGGAGTGGGGCGCTGATCTGGTGCCCAGGCTGAACGGGCACTTCGCCTTTGCGGTGTGGGACCGCACCGCGCGCAAACTCTTTTTGGTGCGCGACCGTTTCGGAACCAAACCGCTTTATTACGCTAAGCTGGGTGACTTGTGGCTTTTCGGTTCGGAGATAGGGGCCATATTGAGCCATCAAGCCTACAGCCCCGCCATGAATTATGACGCCTTGTGCGAATACTTCACATTTCAGAACCTGTTCAGGCATCACACCCTGTTCGACAAGATCAACCTAGTTCCCCAGGCCAATATTGTAAGCGTTAATGCCGATGACGGCTCCTGGCGGCGGGGCGCTTATTGGGACTATGACTTTTCCCATCCCGATGGCGGAATTGATGAGGTTGAGGCTCAAAGGGAGGTAGCCCGGCTCTTGTCCCAGGCCACCAAACGCCAGCTTCTGTCCGATGTTCCGGTGGGGGCTTACCTCTCCGGCGGTCTGGATTCCGGGTCCGTGGTGACCATGGCGGCCAGGGAAATCCCCCATATCAAGACCTTTACCTGCGGCTGGCACCTGAGCGGGGTGGACGGCGCAGAGGCTAACTTTGACGAAAGGGCCCAGGCCGAAGCCATTGCCTACAGATGCCATACCGAGCACTTCGAACAGGTGGTGGGGCATGCGGATGTGCCCATGGTGATGCCCGATCTGGTGAGCCACCTGGAGGACCTGCGCCTGGGAATGAGCTATGGGCAATATTTTATCGCCAGGCTGGCCAGCAAATTCGTCAAGGTCTGTCTTACCGGCGCGGGCAGCGACGAGGTGTTTGGGGGATACCCCTGGCGCTATTTCAGGGTCAGCCGCTCGCTGGGCCAAAAGGAGTTTTTTTCAGACTACTATCATTACTGGCAAAGGCTGGTGCTGGATGAAGAGCGCAAAGACTTTTTCACCCGGGACGCATACTCGCGCATAAAGGATTTTGACACCAAAAATGTGCTCAGCCGGGTATTCACCTTTAACCCGGTGCTGAAATTCGCTGCCGCCGAAGATCATGTGGCCAACTCGCTTTATTTTGAGTGCAAAACCTTTTTGCCCAGCCTGTTACTGGTGGGCGACCGGCTTTCCATGGCCCATGGCCTGGAGGAGCGCCATCCCTTTTTAGATAATGATTTGGTGGAGTTCGCCCAAAAGATACCGGTGCGCTACAAACTGCGGGACCTGGATAAATGGAAGCGCTACGACGAGAACCTTCTGCGCAAGCACAAAGGTTACTACGCCCTGCATGATGACGGTAAAAACGTGCTGCGAAAAGCCTTGGGAAGCCTGATGCCCAATGAGGTCCTCAAAAGGCCCAAGCAGGGATTCAGCTCTCCGGATGAGTCATGGTACCGGGGCGGTAATCTGGCCTACGTCAAAAAGCTGCTCTTGGACCGCCGGGCCGTCTGCCACGAGTACATAGAGCCCAAAACGATCGCCCGTATTGTTGCCGAGCACAGCGAGCAGGGCGTGAACCACAGGCTTTTAATCTGGTCGTTGACCTGTTTTGAAAACTGGCTTAAGGCCTATCTGGTCTGATTTGGCGGACGCTCAACGGGTGAACAAACCATACCCCGCAGGCTGCAGGGTGTGAAGGGGGGCCAAAAGGATTCAGACCTGGCAGACAGCACAGCCTGCTTCAGGGCGCCTATCCCTCTAACAGGGCGGCCTTCTAAAGGATTTCAAGGAATTAGACTTTTTCATTGACTCCTTTTGATCATTGTCATAGTCAATTAATACGCTTTGCTTAGCCGGCCCGTTCCGGTCGCTAATGCCGCTTGCTATTGTACTGATTGCGTGTTGTTAATACGGAGCCGCCTATCATGAGCACCATCTCCCAAAAAGAGGGCTACCCCCCCCGTAAACTGGCCTGGGCCATATGGTCCCTGGCGGCGCTTTATTATTTCTATACCTTTTATCAAAGGGTCACCCCCGCGGTGATGACCTCCGAGCTCATGGCTGATTTCGGAATCTCCGCCACAGCCTTGGGCCATCTTTCAGCCTTTTATTTCTATGGCTACACGGCCATGCAGATACCCACCGGGATGCTGGCCGATGCCTGGGGTCCGCGCAAGCTGCTGACCTCGGGGGCGCTTGTCGCCGCCGTGGGCACCATGCTTTTCGCCCTGGCGGATGACATGTTCTCCGCCTGTTTCGGGCGTTTGCTTTTGGGCGGATCAACCGCCGTGACTTTTGTCTGCATGCTCAAGTTCGTCTCACATTGGATGCCCCCCCACCAGTTCGCCATGGCTGCGGGCATGCAGTTGGTTATGGGGGGCCTGGGGGCCGTGGGAGCGGGCGCGCCGCTCCGCATGCTGGTGGGATATTTCGGCTGGCGCAGTGTGGTGCTGTACTCGGCGTTTTTTGCTTTGCTTATCGCGGCGGCCATCTGGATCTGGCTGCGGGATGATCCGGGTGAAAAAGGCTATAAGAGCTATGCAACCGGGGACAAATCATCCATAGCAAATCCCCTGGCCGGTCTGGGCAGGGTGTTCAAGTCCCGCAATACCTGGCTGATGTGCATCATACCGGCGGGCTTGGTGGGGCCCGCCCTGTCTTTCTGCGGCCTTTGGGGAGTGCCTTACTTGCATGCCCGTTTTGGCCTGGACCAGACCAGCGCAGCCGGTATCTGCTCCATTATGCTTTTGTCCTGGTCTCTGGGCAGCCCCTTAGCCGGGCGGCTATCGGATTTTTTCGGCAGGCGCAAGCCGGTTTATTACGTGGGCTGCATTGCCAGCAGTGTGTCCTGGATCTTGATGTTTTACACCCCGGTGCCGCTGAATGTCTTCATCGGTCTGGTAGTATGCTGTGGCCTGGGCGTTGCGACCATGATTCTGAGCTTTGCACTTGGCAAGGAGTCCGTGCCATTTCCGCTGGCCGGCACGGTGAGCGGGGTAATAAACGCCGGGGTAATGGTGGGCCCCACCATATTGCAGCCCGCCATCGGCTGGATGCTGGATCAGCACTGGACCGGCGCAATGTCGGCAGGCGCCAGGATTTACGGCCTGGATGCATACAAAGCCGGTTTCGCACCCCTGGTTGCCTGGTCTCTATTGGCAAGTGTTTTGATTTTTTTCAGCAAAGAGACCTATTGCAAGCAAAGCAAATAATTTATTGAATTGCATAAATGTAATTACGCTAATGTAATTGCATCTGATTCCGGCTGCCGTCATTACGGACCCGCCCACAGCCACAGACTTTTTTCATCATTGATAACACTCGATTAGTCCCATGATTTCATTGAACTATTCATGCCTGTGCGGTAAACAGTCTTGGCGCGGTAGTTGCATATACTCAGTTTGAAGGTGCGTTATGAATCTGTCCTGTGATGGTTTGTATAAACATCTTGGGAGAACGAGATATGCTGGGATCTAAAACTCAAGCGCTGATCAGCGAAGAATGCGCGATCAGTGCAGTTGAATACGCCATGATGCTCAGCCTCATAGGAGCGGCCCTGGCTGCGGCCATGCTGGCCTTTGGGGATGCTATTTTGGACCGCTACAATACTGCCGCCGACCGGGTAGGGGGCGGGGGCTGATCACGGTTTGTCATAGTGTGCTTTTATTATCTCCGGCGCCGGGATCGGAAGCGGGAGTCTTTTATGTCTAAACGGTTCAGTTTGTAGCTGAGGCTGCTGGGAGTGACGCCCAAGAGGTCGGCCGCCTTGGTCTGAACCCAGTCTGTCTGGTCCAGAGCGGTCATGATAGCCTGTTTTTCCAGTTCAACCAGGTTCAGGGATTGGGCTACAAAGGCCCCGCTTATTACGCTGCCGGGGCCGGGGAGCGCATAAGAGGCTTCGTCGCCGGTCTTGATGCCCAGCATTAGTTCCTTAACCCCCACCTGTTTTTTTTTGGTAAACAGTACGGTGCGTTCCACCACGTTGCGCAACTCGCGCACATTTCCCATCCATGGATGTTCAACCAGCATCTGTTGGGCTTCAGGCAAGTATTCCAGCTCCGGCTTGCTCATTTGCTTGCAGAGCGCCCTGGTGAAGCGTTCGACCAGAGGAATGATATCTTCCTTGCGCTCCCGCAGAGGAGGGATGAAAAGCGGAGCTACATTCAGGCGGTAAAACAAATCGCGGCGGAATTGGCCTTTTTTTACGTCTTCGCTCAAATCCCGGTTGGTGGCCGCGATTATGCGAACGTTTACATGTATTTCACGTGAGCCGCCCAAACGGTAAATGAGCTGATCTTCTATGGCCCTCAATAGCTTGGCCTGGATCTGGGGGCTGATCTCGCCCACTTCATCCAGAAAAAGAGTCCCGCCGTGGGCCTGCTGGAAACGGCCGGTGCGGGGCTGCACCGCACCGGTAAAGGCGCCTTTTTCATGGCCGAACAGTTCGCTTTCCAATAGATTCTCGGCCAGGGTGGTGCAGCTTACGGTTACTATGGTGGCTTCGCGCCGGGGGCTGTTGGCATGCACGGCGCCGGCGATAAGGTTTTTTCCCACCCCGGTTTCTCCGGTGATCAGAACGGTTGAGTTGGTGGGGGCCAGGTGGGCCACCTGGTTTAGAACCTCCTTCATGGCCGGGCTTTCGGCCACAATGCTTTCCAGCCGGTAGAGGTAAGGCTGTTCATGGCGCAGGTAATAAAATGCATGGTGCAAAGAAGCTTTTTCCAGAGCCCGGTGCACCGTCAGGCGCAGGTGTTCCAGATTCAGGGGCAGTTCGCGAAATTCAAAGGCGCCTTTCATCATGGCCTTGATCCCGTCATCCTGCGCCCCACGCTCTACGGTCATGATTACGGGAGTCACCGGACACTGCTCCTGCACGCTTTGCACGATGTCCGATCCCTCGGTGCCTTCAAGCTTCAGGTCTGTGATGACCAGTTGAAATACATGCTTTTTGAGCAGGTCCAAAGCTTCCCGTCCGTGGGAGGTTTCGGTTACCTTGTGCCCGTCTTCAGTCAAGGCTTTTACAATGAGTCCGCGATGGTCCGCATTACCTACCGCCACCAGCACCCGGTTTGTTTCGGCGATCTTCACCATTTCTGTTTCCCTTACTAAAAGCAACCCGCAAAATCCATTCCTAATAATGGCACATAAATTCTAAATTTTGAAATTCGAATTTACAATGTACGGTATTTTTCATATTCAGCACTAAAAATGAGCCGGTGCGTCAGAAATTTAATTACTTTGTTGCTAATTTCATAATTTTTTGTATGATAAAAACCGTTGCTATCATTGCATAATGTGAATTATGTGCTTATTTTTGATGCTCAAACGGCTTATTTTGCTATAATGGCATGTGAATTGCTGTGAATATAAATGTGAAACATTGGCCTGTACATGATGCACCTAGAGTTGATTCCTAATTATAGGCCCCAATGGCGCGATAAAGCCAAACTCACTGTGAGGTGGGGACGGAAAGCTGAGGGTCTCTAACGAGATAGCCGGTTGCCGACGCCAACCAAGTTAAATGTTGCTGGGAGGGCGTCATGAAAACAAAAAAATGGCTTATTAGTACTTTTTGTGTATTGTTCTTGCTCGGGGCTGTGGGGACCGCCTCTGCAGATTCTATCGATTTCAATTCATTATTCGATGGGGAAGTAGTCACCAACCAGTTTTCCTCCCAGGGAATCACGATTTCGACAGATTCCAGAGGAAATTATGACTACGCCATTGCGTATTACACAAACCCGGTGCCTAACGGCCGTGAAGACTGGGATCTTGACACCTACGGACACTTCGACAATATCTTGGTGATTTCCGAATACAACCCATACTTTGAATATGGCCCTTATGCTGGTCAATGGAACCCGTGGTTTACGCGGGATGACGAAGCTGCGGGCGGTGTCATCACCTTTGACTTTGCAGGAGTCACCGGTGGGGGCATTTCAAACTTCGAGGCCAGCCTTGTAGATATAGAGTGGAGTGAGAAAAATGCCACTTCACTAACCTTCAACCTGTTGGGCGGCGGCAGTTGGACCTCTTCAATAAGCTCTTTGAGAGACGGGGGTACAGGCTGGGGCGACAACAAATATGTTGATACCGAACTGGTATCCTTCTCTGATGCAAGTGGAAACCCAATCTTGATCTCTTCGGTTGAGGTGAATTTCTCCGGTTCCGGCGGCATAGGCGCGGTGACCTATAGCACTCCAAGCACCGCAACTCCTGAACCGGCCAGCCTGTTGCTTTTCGGCTCGGGGCTTTTGGGCATGGCCTGGAGGCGTTACCGCCATAAGGAAAAGAAAAAAGCCTGAGTTGCACTGCCATCTCCTGACCGCGGTGGAAAAACAAGCGGAGCGCCGGCCGGCGCTCCGCTTTATTTTGGTTTACGGCCTGTCTTTACAGGTGGACTGTTTTTCGGGGTTGTCCAATGCCGCACCCGTTCGCGCGCCTTTCCGGCGCCCGGCTGATGCTAAACAACTGCCTGGCCGCCTGCATGTACATGGGGCTGATGCCATTTTTTCGCTCTCATAACACTGTTTGTGCCTTGAGGTCTGGCTTAATGTGCTATAAATTGACTGATCAATCACTTCTGATTCGTGATTAAAGGAGGGTAGGGTGAAAGCCGTAAAGTTTCTGGTGGTCATGGCAATGGCAATAACGGTTGCGGCATGCGGGTACAGCTTCCGTGGCAAGCAAAACAACCTCCCTTCGGATATTGATACCGTGGCAATACCGGTATTCAAGAACAACACCGGTGAAGAACGGATTGAGGTGGGAGTGACCGACGAGGTTATCTTCCAGTTCACCAAAAGCCAGATGCTGTCCATTGTGAGCAAAAGCGAGGCGGACGCCATCTTGTACGGCACCGTGGAAAAGATAGAAACCGATGATGTAGCTTTGACCACGGATGAAACCAGCCGCAGCCAAAAGGTGCTCTTGACTGTAAGCGCAAAGCTGGTCCGGCGTGACAATGGAAACGTGCTTTGGCAGAACAAAAGGCTGGTGCAAAGGCGCATCTTCAACGTTGGGGACACCCCCCAAATCACTTCGCAGAACAAGGTGACGGCGATCAACGAGGCCGCCAAGGATCTTGCCCAAACCCTGCACGACAGTGTATTTGAGAATTTCTAAGAGGGTTGCAAAGAGGGGAAGCCGGCTTGTCTGCTCAAAAGAACGCACCTGGTGGAAGCGCCCGGTTTTGGCCCGAATTGGAAACTGGTTCGCCCGGACCATTGTATGCGGTTTTCAGTGAAGAGGATTTTCTGCTCAACCAGGTGGCCGAACGTTTTGCAGCTTCACCGGCTTTTGCTCAAAACCCATCCCTTAATATCGAGCGTTTCTATGCCAGCCAGGCCCCCCCGGCCAGAGTGCTGGAAAGCGCCCTCACCCTGCCTTTTCTGGGCAGCAGGCGTTTGGTGCTCGTAGCTGAGACGCACTCTTATAAAATTCCTCAACTATCAGAATTCATGGATTATATATCCAACCCACCCAAGGAAACCACCCTGGTTTTCATGGGGGCCAAGCTGGATCAGCGCAGCAAATTCGCCAAAGCCATAAAAAAACAGGGCCAGGTGGAAGTCATTACAAAGATGTGGCCGCGCCAGCTGGGGCCCTGGCTGCAGGAACGGGCCCGCATGCGGGGCAAAAAACTGGAGCCCGCCGCAGTGGACCGTCTGGCGGAGCTGTCCGGTCTGGGGCTGGGCGCTCTGGACTCGGAGCTTGAAAAGCTTTCACTTTTTGTGGGAGCTGAACAGGTCATCAGCCTGGAGCATGTCAAACAAGGCGTGGGAGCGGGACGCCTGCACTCGATCTTTGATTATACCGACGCCCTTGCATCCGGTGATTTGGCCAGAGCCTTAACCGCCTGGGATCAGCTCGCCGCCTTGGGCGAGCCCCCGGTGCGCGCAATGGGAATGGTGGTGCGGCTGTTGAAACAGCTCTTGCAGGTGCGCCGGGTGCTGGACCAGGGGGGAGGGGAAAGCCAGGTCCAAAGGGTGCTGCGCATACCGCCCGCCGCCACCACAAGCCTGGTAAACCGGGCCCGAGTGGAGACCCAATCCAGCCTGGCCTCGGCCCTGGAAATGGCCCTGGATACGGATTTGGCCCTGAAATCCAGCCCAGGGGCCGACCGGGTCATCATGGAACGCCTGATAATGCGCATGTGCCGGACTGTCAAAGCAAAACAAAAACCCGCCCCCCAAAAGAGGGCAGGTTGATGACGGAAGCGGCGCTTTCGCAGGCCGGGCAGATAACGCATCAAGGATTACCAAATCCTGCCGCTTATCGCCGCTTTCCTGCCGGGCGGATCAATAAGTCCGGCTATGCGCTCAGGGTGTGCACCTTTTTGGAAAGGCGGGAGACCTGGCGGGCTGCGTTGTTTCTGTGCAGAACGCCTTTGCCGGCAGCCTTGTCGATCATGGGCACGGCCGCCTGCAGGGCTTCACGGGCCTTTTCGGCATCACCGCTGTCAATAGCCTCGCGCACGGCTTTGATGTGGTTACGTACTTTGGTGCGGACGCTCTTATTGCGGACGCGCTGCAATTCGCTCTGTCGGGCCCTCTTCAGGGCAGATACATGATTGGCCAACTTGGATTCCTCCGTGTGAACAATGATATGGCCTGTGCTAACGAACTCCAATTTGTATAGGTGACACTAGGGTTTGTCAAGAATTTTTTAACATGGTTGTTACTGAAAAGCATAAAGTCGCCCGGGCGGCCGGGGTGGTGGGCGCCGCCACCTTGTTAAGCCGCATAGGCGGATTTGCCCGCGACATGGTCATAGCCTACATGTTCGGGGCAGGGCCCGCCGCGGATGCCTTCTTTGTGGCTTTGCGCATTCCCAATCTTTTGAGGCGTTTTTTTGCAGAAGGCACTTTGACCATAGCCTTTGTGCCCACCTTCACCGAATTATTGAAAACAAAAGGCAAACAAGAGGCCGAGCACCTCTTCCGCAGCACAGCGGGGCTCTTGGGCCTTATTCTCACCATAATAACCGCGGCGGGGATATGGCTGGCTCCCTATGTGGTTCGGGTGATGGCTCCGGGTTTTGTTCCCGGAGCAGAGACTTATGATCTGGCCGTGACCCTGACCCGTTGGTGCATGCCGTATATTCTGCTGATCAGCCTGGCCGCCTTGGCCGGCGGGGTGCTCAATTCCATGGACCACTTCCTGGCCCCGGCCCTGGCCCCGGTATTGCTGAATGTATGCCTTATCGTTGCGGCCCTTTGGCTTGCGCCCCATGTGGACCCGCCGATATTCGCCCTGGCTCTGGGAGTGCTGGCCGGAGGGTTTGTGCAGCTGGCCTTTCAGCTTCCCTATCTGCGGGCCCGGGGTATGCGCTTTATCCCCTGTTGGGATATCAAGCATCCCAAGCTGCACAGCATCATAAGGCTGATGGGGCCGGCGGTTTTCGGAGCGGCGGTATATCAGATTTCGATCCTCATGAATACGGTGCTGGCTTCATTGCTGCCCATGGGAAGCGTGAGCTTTTTATATTATGCAGACCGGCTGGTGCAGTTCCCCCTGGGCATATTCGCCATTGCCCTTTCCACGGCGGTGCTGCCCAGTCTTTCACGCCATGCGGCGGACCGGGACCAGGAAGCCTTGACCGACACCATGCTGTACGGCCTGCGGCTGACCATGTTCATAATACTGCCCGCAACGGTGGGTCTCATGGTGCTGTCCCGGCCCATTGTGGACCTGTTGTACCTGCGGGGCGAGTTCAGCGCCAGCGATGCCAAGGCCACGGCGGGGGCCTTGCTGGCCTTTGGACCGGGGCTGTTGGGGGCGTCCTGCTCCCGGGGCTTGATCCAGGCCTTTTACGCCCTCAAAGACACCAAGACTCCGGTCAAGGTGGCTGCCGTCAGCCTGCTGGTTAATTTGGCCGCCAGCCTGGGGCTGATGTTCTTTTGGGCCCATGTGGGCCTGGCCCTGGCGACGTCAATCAGCAGCCTGTTCAATCTGGCCGGGCTTTTGTGGCTTATAAGCCGCAGACTGGGCGGACTGGGGCTGGACCGCATGCTGGGATCAATAGCCGGCATGCTGCTGGCTTCCGTGGTGATGGGGCTGGGTGTGGGGGCGGTGGCTTACGGCATCGACTGGCAAGGGGGCCTTATGCATCAATATGTGCGCCCCCTGGCCGCGGTGCTCGCGGGGGCGATGCTCTATCTGGCGGCCGCATTTTTACTTAAATCCCACGAATTGAAGGAACTGAGCCAGGCCCTTCTCCGGCGCTAGCAAAGCAGCGGCAAAGCCCGTCTTTATGCGCAGCCCAGTTCTTTATAATGCTCCTCGGCTTCCGCAAGCTCTTCCTCAAGCTGCATAACCCGCTGCATCTGCTGCGGTCTTATGGTGTGGGCCGGCAAGGCCGCTTCCGCCTCGGCCAGATCCGCCGTCAGCTTCTTGATCCGTTCTGCCAGTTTCTCACAATTCATCTTAAAAACCCCGGCTGTATCTCACGCTGGATACCCTATTGATTACAAGGGCACAGCTTAAAACTAGTGGTCAGCTAACAGACCTTCTCTTTTAAATGCTTTTATAAGGTGTTCACGAAATTGCGGCATCAAAGACTGCACCCACACGGGTGCCACCTGCATACTCTCCTTGGTTAAATTCGGTAAAATGGAAGTATATTTCTTACCTATGGGGGATTCATAAAATGCAATTAAATGCAGAATTTCTTGGTGGTTCAAGCAGTTGTGGAAGGGTTTTACAAGAAGGTCAAATAGACCACCCGGCTCCTCGATTTTACCCAGGATAAAAGTCACTATTTCTTTTTCCATAATTTCAAAGGCACGTTCGGGTATGTCAGGGTTTTCTTTTTTATATCTTTTTTTAAATTCTGCCATGTTTAATTTTGTAAACCTAATCAGAAAAGGTTTCAGCCCCGCAACTCCCCCTGTTGCATAAATTAGTTTTTTTATGTCAGCGGCCTTTGCACTTGTTAATTCTTCCGCCCCGACGGTTTGCCCAACAAGACAAAGTAAAAGTATAAGCAATGTGATTCGCTTAAGCATGTTTCCGCTCCAACATTAGAGATGATCCAAAATTATTTTGCCAAAAAATAGCCTGATAGTGCATATTAACGCACTATCAGGCTAACGGCCCATATTATCCGCCCCCCGCAATAAGGGGGGGCGCAAACCTTTCTTCCAGTCAGGCTTGGGATGAATCAACTTGGTTTTAACACCATGCCGTCCATGGGGTGTTTTACCACAAATCCCAGATCTCCATCTGTTTGCCCATGGTTTTGGTGAGCTGCTCGGTGCGGCGTTGCAGGCGGTTGGCCAGGATGCGCACTATCCCCTGCATCACCTGATACCCCATCTCGGTGTGGGCGTCCAACAGGCCCTTCAGGACCTCGCCCTCCACGGCCAGCACATCACAAGGCTCCGCGCAGGCTGCCTGGGAAGTATACGGCCCCAGCTTCATCAAAGAAGACCAGCCAAAGGAATACCCCGGCTTGATGGCTCCCAGGCTGATGGTAACCGTGGGTGAGACATCGACCTTCAAGAGCACCTTGCCTTTGCGCAACATATAGAAAAGGTTCGCCTCTTGACCTTGGTCAAAAATAATCTCACGGTGATTGAAATGCAGGAGCTTGACCATAGGCTGCAGCTCCTCCATCATTTCGTCGTCCAAAGACCTCAGTAAATAAATCCGTTTCAAGTCTTCCAAAGAGACCATGGATAGCCTCCATATCCGGGACCCATTGGTCCTAGGCTAGTATGAATAATATAAAAACAATAAAAAGGCAGCCTATGGCGCCCAAGCCCGCGGCCAGGGTGTCGCTGGCCAGGGCCCGGCGGATCGCTTCTGCCCTGTTGTTGCGCTCATTCTGATCCAAGCCTGCAATGGCCCAGAGCTTACGCCCCAGCCATATGCTGAAAAAGGTGGGCGCCGACTGAAAATATTTGCATATCCCGGGGGTCATGCGGCCTTCCATCAAATCGGAGCTGGCTTGGTTCAGGCCGTTGAGCCCCCGGTCAAACATTCGGAATAAGTAAGAGAAAAGCTTACGGTAAAAGAAATCAAAGTCCAGGTGCAATGCACGCTGGGGCTCGGGCGGGAAATTGATGATTTTGAGCAATACAAAGGCCAGAGCCCCGAAGCCCAGCATCTGCATGGCTTCGGCCAGGTGGCTTGGGGTGTAGGGATGATACGCCAGCTTGTGGGGCAGCAGGCTGTAGAATGCGCCGGGGAACACCGCCAGGCCGATGCAGGCAACAGCGCCCAGCACCATGGCAACAAGCATATGCCGGGGCGGGCGGTCCGCCGCAACATAAGGACTGGTCCTGAAAAGGGCGTAATAAGGAATCCGCAGCCCCAAATAGAGCATGGCCCCTGCGCTGGCCAGCTGCAAGAGCAGCCAAGGCACGGTCAGGTGCAGGTTGGCCGCTTCGGTCAGGATCATGGATTTGCTCACAAAACCGCTGAACAAGGGCAGGGCGCAGATCGAGGCCAGGCCCACCAGGGTGCAGACTGCGGTGACCGGCATATAGGTGATCAGCCCCCCCATGCTGGAAAGACGCCGTCTGCCTGAAGCCACTATGATAGCGCCCGCTCCCATGAACAAAAGCGCCTTATAGATCAGGTGGCAGAATGCGTGGGCCGCCACTCCGTTTATGGCAAGCGGGGTGCCTATGCCGATGCCCGCCACCATATAGCCGATCTGGGATATGAGGCTGTAGGAAAGCACCTCGCGGTAATCATCGGACACCAGGGCATAGAGAATGGGGAATATAGCCATGATGCCGCCAAGATAGATCAAGAACTCATTACCCGCGAAAACCCGGGCCAAGACATACACCGCGCTCTTGGTGGTGAAAGCGCACAAAAACACCGCCCCGGTCACAGATGCTTTGGCATAGGCGTCAGGCAGCCAGGTATGCAAAAGCGGCACGGCGGCATTCAACCCCACGCCCAAGAATATCAGCCAATTGGCCGTGCCCTTCAATTCAAGCGCCGTCAGGGCCAAGGAACCCGTGGCCTGGTAGCGCAAAAGGATGCCGGCCAGGAGCAAGAGCCCCCCGGCCAGGTGCATCAGCACATAGCGCAGGGCGGCCTCTCGGGAGCGGGAGCTTGGGGCTGCCAGGATCAGGAAGGTGGATGCTACGGCCATCAGTTCCCAATACAGATACAGCGTGAACCAATCCCCGGCAAAGGTGACGCCCAATGCGCCCCCCGCATACACCAATGCCGAGCAGTGCTCCAGATTGGTTTGCTTCAGGCCGTAGATTATGCCCAGCAAAAAGGCCACGCTGAAGCCAAGGCCGAATATCCGGCTGAGCCCGTCAACCTGGCTGATAACCAGCTGCATGCCCATGAAATCGCATGAGGCCTGGAGGCCCTCGGGCACCTGATAGATAAGTAATAAACACCATACCGGCAGCAACAACAGAAAAGACGACTTCACCTTGCCGTGAAAAAAGGGCACCAGCAGCGCGCCAAAAATCAGTATGAATGCAGGCGGCGTCTCAAGCATGATAATAGTCCGTGGGGCGTTTAACCAACAGTCTCAATAGTTTGGCCAGAGCGCACAGGGCTACGCAGCCCACAAACCCAAAAACGGCCCAGAAGCCGAACACCTGTTCAAAGACGAAGTGAGCATGACGGTGAAACACTATCTCCAGGCCCAGCGACACCGCCAGCCATAGACCCAGAATGGTCCACAAAAGCGGCTTCAGCCAGGATGCGTTCAGCCAGCCAGCTTTGGTTTTTGAACTTACCATCAGCTCTCCATCAAGGCGTCATGCCGATTTGAACTACGGCCAGCCTGGCCAGATCCACAAACGGGGTTGGGTGGAAAAACCAGAACAAAGATCCGGCCGCTGCAATGCAAATGGGCACCAGGCACCAGCGGGGGGATTCCTTTATCTGGGGCCGTAAGCTGCCAACCTGCAGACCTTCGCCCGGTTCGCCGAAAAAGGCCTGATACACAATGGGTAGAAAGTAACAGGCGTTGAGGAACGAACTAACCAGGAACACTATTAAAAATACAGTCTGATGAGATTCCAGGGTCCCCATCAGCAAGGTCCATTTGGAGATGAAGCCGCCGCAGGGCGGCAGGCCGATAACGCTCAAAGAGCCAACGAAAAAACACCCAAAGGTTATGGGCATGGTGCGGCCCAGGCCCTTCATTTGGGAAATATACTGTTTGCCCGTGGCCACAAATATGGCTCCCGCGCAGAAAAACAGGGTGATCTTGCCAAAGGCGTGCATGCCTATGTGCATCAATGAGCCGGTAAGCCCCTTGGGCGACAAAAGAGCCGCACCCAGCACGATATAGGAAAGCTGGCCGATGGTGGAAAAGGCCAGCCTGCGTTTCAGGCCGTCCTGGGACAGCGCAATCAAAGATGAGGTCAATACGGTGAACGAGGCCACATATCCCAGCACCACCCCCATATCCAGGCTGGACATGAAACCGGTGCCCAAGACTCCGGTGACGGTCCTGAGGATGCAGAACACCCCCACCTTCACCACGGCCACCGCGTGCAGCAAGGCTGACACCGGGGTGGGGGCCACCATGGCTGCGGGCAGCCACGAATGCATGGGCATTATTCCAGCCTTGGCAAAACCGAACACAAACAGAAACAAGAGCGCCCAGGCCAGTCCGGGGGACACCTTGCCGGTCAGAAAACCGCCCGGACTGAAGTCCAGGGTGCCCGATGCCATGAAGCTGATCATCATGGCGGGCAGCAACAGGCCGATGGACGTGCCCATGATGTAAAGCAGGTATTTGCGGCCCGAGCTCTTGGCCTCCGCATCCTGGTGGTGGGTGACCAAAGGATAGGTGGTCAGGGACAGCATCTCGTAAAAAAGGTACAGGGTGAACAGGTTGGCAGAAAAGGCCACCCCTATGGTGGCCGAGAGCGCCAGGGCGAAGAAGCAATAATAGCGGGTCTGGGCGTGTTCATTAAGGCCACGCATATAGCCAATGGAATAAACGCTGGTTACGATCCACAGACTGGATGAGACCAGGGCGAACAGCATGCCCATGGCATCCACCTTGAAGGCCAGGGGCACGCTGGGGATTACCTCAAGCACCGTGAATACAAAGGACTTGCCATCCATGACCAGGGGCAGCATGGACAGGATGATGAGCAGCTTGGTCCCGGCGGCGGCAAAGGTCCAGGCCTCGCGGATATTGGGGCTCTTGGCAGAGGCCAGCATGGGCGTGACCAACAGGGAGACCAGCACCGCCAACAGGGGGCGTATGGAGTTGATTTCTTCCATAATCACTTAATGCCCAAAGCCACAAAGGGGGTTATAACCCGGGTTACGATCCAAGAGGTGGCCAGGCCCAGGACGATTAATCCCGCAGTGGAGGCCACCAGGGGGGCCACCATGCTCACCGGAGCCTCGTTCATGGCCGGAGTTTCATGGTGCCCGTGGGGCTCATCATGCCCATGGCCGTGCCCTTGGGGATCGGGCGGATAATAAGTCGCCTCGATGAGCCTGAAGAAGAGCACCGTATTAACCAGGCTGCTGAATATCAGGGCGGCCATAAAGCCATAGTGTCCGGCTTCCAAGGCCCCCAGGAGCAAATACCATTTGCTGAAAAATCCGCAGGTGGGCGGCACCCCGATTACGGCCAAGCCGGTGACGATCAGGGCGGACATGGACCAGGGCATCTCCTGAATGGCCCCAGACAGGTCCTTGAAATCCAGGCTGCCGCGTTTATAGAAGATATTGCTGGCCGCCATGAAGAGGCACAGGGTCATGGCCGCGTCATTGACTATGTGCAGGATTGCGCCGGTCAGCCCGGTCTGGTTGCCCAAGAATGCCCCGCCCACCATATAGCCCACCTCGGCCACCACAATGAAGGTGAGCATGCGTTTCAGGCTGCGTTCAGCCAGGGCGAACACCGCACCGGCCACGATGGCCAGCACGCTGAGCCAGACCACGATATCGGCCAGCATGGTGGTAGCCTTGGCCAAAAAGTCCCAAGTGAAAATGGTGTAGACCATGCGGATCATCACATAGATCATGACCTTGGTCATTAGTGGCGCCATCAGGCTGGCCGAAGCGCTGGGTGCATTGGAATAGGCGTTGGGCAGCCAGGTGTGCAAGGGGAAGAAGGCCATTTTTATGAACAGCCCGGACAGGGCGATGACAAAGGCCAGTAAAATTGCGCTGGAACCATACAAGGGGGGCAGGAGTTTGGCTATATCCGCCATGTTCAGGCTGCCGGTCATGATGTAGAGATACCCCACTCCCAACAGATAGAAACAGGCTCCTATGGTGCCGATCAGCACATAGTTAAGGCTGCTGTATGCGGCCCGGGCCGAACCCATGCCCACCAGGGCGTAGCCGGTGAGCGAGGCGATTTCCAAAAGCACGTACAGGTTGAAGGCGTCGCCGGTGATGACAATGCCCAAAAGACCGGTTACCGAGAGCAGGTAAAGCGAATAAAAAGCGCCTTCTTTGCCTCGCATCTCGGCCTTTACCGGTGCGGAGCAAGACATGAGATTGATAAGGGCCACCCCGGACACCGCCGTGGCCACCAGGGCGCTCAGATGGTCCACGTAGTATACGATGCCCACCGGCGGGGGCCAGCCCGCCATGCGGTATTCTATTGGGCCGGAGTCTATGACCTGCAGCAGCATGCCCAGGCCGGACAGGAAGGATACGCCCAGGGCCGTCAAGGTGACCGGGTAGCATATGCGGGGCCTCAGCCAGTGCCCGGCCGCCACCACAAAGGCCATCAGAAGCGGCGCAACGACTATCAAGGCGGGCAGGTGCCTCATGCGCCCTCCCTCAGCTTGGCCTGAAGTTCATCCTCCTCCAAGGTGCCGTAAGCCTGATACACCTTGATGGCCAAAGCCAGGGCCACCCCCAGGGTGGCCACCGCAACCACGATCGCCGTGAGCATCAACACGTGGGGCAGGGGATTCACATACTGGGCGGCTTGCACCGCATGGTGAGCGGCTTCGGACGCCCCGTGTTCTTCATGGATCAAAATGGGGATGGTGCCGCCCTTTTTGGCTCCGATCGATACAAAGAACAGGATGATTGCGGTTTGGAAAATGCTCATCCCCACGATCTTCTTGACCAAATTACGCTTGGTGATCATGCCGAACAGACCGATCAGAATAAGCAGGGAATAAGCCCAGTAATTGTACTTGGCTATCACTATGTCAAAAAGATCACCCATAGCCCCTACAGACCCTGGTGGAAGCGCCCGGCGCTGGCCAGGTTTTTATAGATCAGAATCATGGTGGCCATAACGGCCAGGCCCACCCCGATTTCCACGAACAAGATGCCCAGGGACCGGGCCATAATGGGGTCAACCAGCATGAGCGGCGCCAAAGCGCTGTAATCCAGGAAGTTGGCTCCCATGGCCAGGCAGGCCGCCCCCACCCCGGCGTAGATAAACACCCCGGCGGCGCTCAAAAGCGCGGCCATGCTCTCTTCCAGCCGCCTGGCCGCGGTGCGCAGGTCATAGCAAATGGCCAGAAGAATTATGCCGGCCCCCAGGATCACCCCGCCCTGGAAGCCGCCGCCCGGGCTGTGGTGGCCATGGGCGATTACATATAACCCGAAGAGCTGGATAAAAGGTATGAGGATGCGTCCCACCGTGGTCACGATGACATCCTCGGGCGTCCAGAGGTCGTCTATCTCCACAAACAGGCTGGGGTTCAAGGTGCGGTCTTCCAAATTACGCACTTCAATCACCATGCCGGTTATGGTGTGGCGGAACACCCGGGTGTTTTTTTTCTCGGGCCTGAGCACCCGCAGCAAAAAGAAACAGGCCAGACCGGCGGTGAAGATGACCGCGGTTTCGTACATGGTGTCATAACCCCGGTAGTCGGCCAGCACCGCAGTGACGATGTTGGGCACCGAGGTATCTTCCATGGATTTTTCGATATAATAGGGGGAAAGGTGGGTGGCGGCGGGAGAGTTGGGATCACCCCATGCGGGGAAATCACCTGAAGCTGCGAATAGCAGCCCGCCCGTTAAGAGCACTGCCGCCCATGCCAAGATCTTCAATCTTTGCTCCTTCTGGTGGTGCGGAACACGGCTGCAACAAAGAACACCGTACTAACCCCGGCCCCCACGCTGGCCTCGGTGAAGGCAACGTCGACCGCTCCCATGATGGCCCATAAAAGACACAGCATGAAGCTGTAAGCCCCGAAAAGTATGCCCGCGCCCAAAAGGTCTTTCACCCGGAGGGCCGCAACGGCGCAGATGATGACCAGAGCCAGAATGATCAGGTCCAGTTGCCAGATCATTTATCCAACTCCTCTTTTTTGCGGGTCCAGGGAGTCAGCCCGGCCGCGATGCCCGCCTCCACAATGGCGTGGGTGGCGGTGGGGCTGGACAAAAACACAAAGACCACGATCAGCATGATCTTCAGGCTGGTCAGTATCTCAGCGATGCTGTAATGCCCCAGGTTGAAAATAGCCAGTCCGGCCAGCATGCAAAAGGACCCCATGGTGTCCAGCTTGCCCGCCGGATGCAAGCGGGTGTAAAAATCCGGAAAACGCAGGATGCCCACCGCTCCGCCGCCAAAGAAAAACAGCCCCACCGATAAGAACAGCACCGCAATCAGGTTCATTCGCCGTCCTCCAGGCCGCCGCGCTTTTGGAAATAGCGGGCCGAGGCCAGCACCGCGATGAAGTTCAAGAGCGCATAGGCCAAGGCTATGTCCACAAACATGTCCACCCGCTGATACAAAAGCCCTATTATAATGAGCAGCACAGTGGTTTTGCTGCCGATGGCGTTTACGCCGATCAGCCGGTCCAGCACAGTGGGACCAGCCACAGCACGGTAGAGCGATACGGCCATAAGCAAGCATAAGCATATGCCGAAGCCCATGAAGACCGAATCCATCATTCCACCTCAAAAATCCTGGCGATTTGTTTTTCCATCTCGCCCGGCAAAGCCTCCCCGCAGACCAGATCTATGGCATGCACCACGAAGTCGCCGTTGTTGCTAACGCTTACGGTTATGGTTCCCGGTGTGAGGGTGATTGAGTTTGCAAAAGTCACCTTGGCCATGTCGCTTTCCAGGATCGAGCGGAAACGGATCAGATGGGGCTCCATAAGCTCCAGGGCGTTGGGGTGCAGGGTCAGGTACATCACATGGATGTTAGCCTTTACAATTTCCCACATAAGCCATGGAAGATAGGCTGCGAAACGCAAGAATATTTTGTAGTCGTGTTTAAAATTGCTTTGGGAGTTGACTAGGAAATCGCCGCTGAAATAGGCCACCAAGGCGCAGGAAATAACTCCCAAGGTGAGATGAAAGGAATCGAACTTTCCCGAAAAAATGATCCAGAAGACCATGAAGAACGGAAAAGTATAATAAAAGGCTCGCAGCCGGTTCGCCCGGCCCTTGGGACGTTCGGCAAGTGGCTGATCCGGATCTACTTCGCCGCGGTGGGCTTCTTGTCGCTTGCGGCCTTCCTCCGATATGTTTTTAGCATCCCGGGTAAACAATATTTAGCTACCAATCCAATCGCAACAGTAAGGTAATATTACCATTATTTTAGTTCATTCTATAAAAATGCCGGTGAAAATTACAAGTCTGTTTAGGGATTTTTTGTGTTTGCTATTAAACGTGGACCTTGTTCGCGACTCGATATAACATTTTAGAGAGGAGCGGTGATTAATAGCAAAAAGTTTTTTTATTCACAAGCAGTGGAGCTGCACATGCAAGGTGAGAAGATCAGCACCAAAGAAGAGCTTGACCGGGTTGCCTCCGGGTTCATGTCCAGCCGAGTGGTGCTCAGTGCATTTGAGCTGGGGATATTTTCGGCCCTGGGTCCGGAAGGCGCCGGCAGCGCCCAGGTGGCCCAGCGCCTTGGTCTGGACGCCCGGGGCGCCGACCGGCTGATGAACGCCTGCGTGGTTATTGGCCTTTTGAATAAACAGGACAGCCGGTTCACCAACAGCGGGCTTGCCGCCCAATACCTGCACCGGGACAGCCCGGATTATATGGCGGGCCTGGGGCATATCGTACAGCTTTGGAATGGCTGGCACACTCTCAGCGATGCGGTGCGGGCCGGCAGCAGCGTGCGCGAGCGTAAAAACGGCAGCCGGGACACCAAATCATTCATAGCCGCCATGCACAGCCGGGCCAGACAGACCGCACCCAAGCTGGTTGAGCATCTGTACCTCAGCCGGGTGAAGCGGGCCCTGGATTTGGGCGGGGGATCGGGAGCCATGGTCATGGAGTTGTGCCGGGCCCAAAAAGACCTTCGGGCAACCGTGCTGGACACCGGGGAGGTCATCCCACTGACCAGGCGGTATGTGGAGGAGGCCGGCCTGTCCGGCCGTATTGACTGCCTGGAGGGTGATTTCACCAAAGATGAGTACGGCACGGGCTATGATTTGATTATACTTTCAGCAATCATGCATATTTACTCTCCCGATCAGAACACCGGAATACTCAAGCGCTGCGCCCGGGCCCTGAATCCGGGGGGCAGGGCGGTGATCCGGGACTTTCTGGTCAATCCAGAGCGTGACGGCCCCAACCGGGCCGTGATGTTTGCCCTGAACATGCTGGTCAACACCGAAGCTGGCGATTCATATTCTGAGCAAGAAATATCAAGCTGGCTGAAAACGGCTGGTTTCGGAGCTGTTGAGCGCATAGACTTGGACCAGCAGAGCGCATTGGTGATTGGAACTAAATTAAACTGATTTATTATCTAAATATATATTATATTGAAATTATGAACTATTAGTTCACGAAAGCGGGATAGCATGCCCTTGCGGGTCGAACCAGTCTTGGTGACCGGAGCCACCGGATATGTGGGGGGGCGTCTGGTGCCCAAGCTTTTGGAGCAGGGATTCAAGGTGAGGGCCATGGCGCGTTCTTTGGCCAAGCTGAAGTCCCGCCCCTGGGCAAAGCATCCCCTGCTTGAACTGTGCGCCGCAGATGCCATGGACCGGGAAGGCCTGGCCCGGGCCGCCCTGGGCTGCTGGGCGGCGTATTATCTGGTTCATTCAATGAATCCAGCTACAAAGGATTTTGTGCAGGCCGACCGGAAAGCCGCCGGAAACATGGTGTATGCGGCGGAGAGGGCCAAGCTCGACCGTCTGATATATCTGGGTGGGCTGGTGCCCAAAGATGAAACGGTCAGCAATCATTTGGCCTCGCGGGCAGAGGTGGGGCGCGTTTTACAATCAGGTCCGGTTCCCACCACGGTTTTGCAGGCGGCCATGATCATGGGCTCTGGTTCGGCGTCTTTTGAGATCATGCGTTATCTGGTGGACCGTCTGCCGGTGATGACCACGCCGCGCTGGGTGCAATCCAAAGTGCAGCCCATATGTATTCGCAATGTTCTCAATTACTTGGCAGCCTGCCTTGAATCCGACGAACTGGTGGGGCAGACCTTTGATATATGCGGTCCGGATATTCTGACCTATGAAGAACTGTTCCAGATATATGCCCAGGAGGCGGGTTTGCCCAAACGGCGCATCATTGTATTGCCGGTGCTGACACCCAAGTTGAGCTCATACTGGATTCACCTGGTGACGCCGGTGCATTCCTCGCTTGCCCGTCCTTTGGCCGAAGGGCTTAAAAATACAGTGGTTTGCAGCGAATCACGCATCCGGGACATTGTCCCCCAGGATCTTTTGGACTGCAGGCGCGCCATCAGGCGGATTCTGGAGAAGCGCAATCGGCAGATCGTGGAGACCTGCTGGTCGGATGCCGGGGCTTTGGTTCCGCCGGAGTGGACCCAAACCGGGGATGCGGATTTCGCCGGCGGCACTGTGATACAAAAGGCCTACCGTATGCAGATGGAGGCCAGCCCTGAGGAGGTTTGGAAACCGGTGCAGGCCATTGGCGGAGAAACCGGCTGGTATTTTGCCAACTTCCTGTGGCGTTTGAGGGGCTGGCTGGACAAGGTATTCGGCGGAACCAGCCTTGCCCGGGGAAGACGCCATTCGGAGTATTTGCAAGTGGGCGACGCCCTGGACTTCTGGCGGGTGCTCGAAGTCCGCGAGGGAAGCCGTCTTTTGCTGGTGTCCGAGATGAAGGCCCCAGGCGAGGCGGTGATGGAACTGCGCATTGTAGATAAAGGAAATGGTATAACGGAATTGCAGCTTATCGGGAAATTTCTGCCCAAGGGTCTATTGGGTTTATGTTATTGGTATGCGCTATTACCTTTCCATATATGGATATATAAAGGCATGCTTTGCTC
Organism: Desulfarculaceae bacterium; assembly: GCA_963675675.1. Lineage (GTDB taxonomy): Bacteria > Desulfobacterota > Desulfarculia > Desulfarculales > Desulfarculaceae > Dethiosulfatarculus. The sequence continues at coordinate 1,122,815 of OY776512.1, read as the reverse complement.
GGTTGCAAAGGTTATTGGGCAGAATATTTCAACGAAACCAGAGCCCTTTTCCGGCGTATAATTATAATTAAATGATTAGATTAAAATAAAATATATTATTAATATTAAAACATAACATTTCATATATAATTTTAAATTATTAGATTTTAAATGAAATCATTGAAGGTTTGTTTTAAGTGTAATATTTTTATTAAATAAAGTTTTTATTTAAGACAGTATGTTTTATGTGTCAATTATATAGTTTTAATATACAGATAAGACCAGGACAAACCAAGCAAATTTCTTTTTCTTATCTTCTACAAATACATTTAAAGCATTAAAATTAATTGCAGCATATTAAGGTTATCAAAAACCCCTATTACAGTAACGGGTAATTACATAAAATATACGTATAGTACAACTAAGTGCTTACCAGTGTATACGTTGTTATAACCGATGGTTTTCAAAATTTATCATTTCACAAATATAATACAATATATTTAGGCAGTTAGCCTGTATTGCCGTATAAAGGTAACAGTCGGAGTCACACACCTGAAGACATCCAACCATCTGAGCATTATTACCGAATAATTTAATAACTTATCGTGTTCACATACGATTTTGTACGGTTTTGTTTGCCGGCAGGCAATGCAACCTGAAAAGATATGTAATTATCAATAGATTCTGCTGTGTGACTAAAGCTGAGGCGGCCTTGGGATCTGTGAATTGTTGCTGAATGTTAAACATATTGAGCAAGTTGGCATTAGGCAAGGAGGAAGGCTGCTAAGCATTTGCATACTGTGCAAAAAACAAATAAGGAAAGGCTGCTTATGCCCGCGGGGTTCTTCAAGCATAAGCAGCCTTTTAACTATTCAATAAAAGGAGCTGTTTCCCCTATCCATTACATAACGGCTTCAACCCTGCTAATTCCGGGAAGCACTGCCTTCAGCTCTTTTTCTATTACATCGTGCAGGGTGGATGACGCATATTTGCATCCGCTGCAGGCCCCGGTAAGCCGCACCAAAACCACCCCCTGATCATTCACAGCCAAAAGCTCCACATTGCCGCCGTGTTTCTTCAGAGTTGGCCGGGCTTTATCCAAGGCCGTTTCCACGGCCTCCCTGGTCAATTCCGCCATTTCACCCTTCCTTTCAGAGCAACCACAGGTCTATAGTTTGGCCTTGATCTTCTTGGCCAGGTCTCGGTAGGCCTGGGCAGCGGGAGTATCGCTCAATACAGTGGGATTACCCTGGTCCATGGCCAGGCGCACGGCGGGGTCAAGGGGCAATTCGCCCAGGTAATCGACACCTTGTTTTTTACACAGCGGCTCGACCGAACCATGGCCGAATATCTCGTGGCGCTTGCCACAGCCGTCACACACAAAATAGCTCATATTCTCCACGATGCCCAGCACCTTCGCACCCACGTTATTGAACATGTCTACACCCTTGACAGCGTCGATAAGGGCGACATCTTGCGGTGTGGTTACCACTACGGCGCCATATATCGGGGTTGACTGGGCCATGGTGATCTGTACGTCGCCGGTGCCGGGAGGCAGGTCCAGGATGAGGACATCAAGTTCGCCCCAGTTTGTCTCCTGCATCAACTGCTGCACCGCCTTCATGATCAAAGGTCCCCGCCAGATCAGGGCGCGGTCCCTTTCCAGCATGAATCCGATTGACAAAATCTTTATGCCGTGGGCGATTACGGGCAATATCTTGTTGCCGTCGTTATCCGGAACAACACCCTCCGCGCCCATCATCAAGGGTACGGACGGCCATAGAGGTCCAGGTCCAAAAGGCCCACCTTGAGCCCTATCTGCGAAAGCCCCAGAGCCAAGTTGACCGCCACGGTGGATTTACCCACACCGCCTTTGCCCGAAGCCACCGGAATAACTGCCTTAACACCGGGTATCTGTTTTGGGGGGTCTGGTTTTTTCTGGGCCTGTTTGGGCTCGGGGAAGATCAGCGAGAGCTCCTCAACCCCGCTGACCTTTCCCACCTGGGCCGCTATATCGTCTTCCACCTGTTTACGCACCTGGGGTGGAGCAGCGAGAGGCTTCAATTTTATGTGGGCGACTTTGTCAATAATTTCGGCTTGTTCCACAATTCCCATGCTGAGAATATCGGAATCAAAGCCAGGATAAGCCACTTTTTTTAGTGCAGCGGCCAGACTGGAATCCAAATTGGGTCTTGCATCACTCATAGTTCTTCCTCTTCATAGCAACAGCCGATGGCTCCGTTGAGCTGGGGCCAGGGCGGAATCAATACGGGACAGCCTACTTCTTTGCGGGTCAATTGCAGCACAGCCTGGTTCAAAGACACGCCACCGCAAAACACGATGCGTTCGGGCTTATAGCGCCGGACCATCTGTCCCACCCGGCGGGCCACCGACCAGTTTATGCCGGCCAAAATATTATTACAACCAGCGCCTTCCACAATATGCGCCAGAATCTCTGTTTCGCCAAAAATAGCGCAAGTGTTTGTAATCTCTACCGGTTCTTGCATTGATTCTGAAAGGGTCTCCAGGCTGGCGCCCATCAGGCGGGCCATGTTTTCCAAATAGCGCCCGGTGCCGGCGGCGCAGCGGTCATTGGTAACAAAATCCATGACCCGGCCGTTTTTGATCTGCATCACCTTGGAATCCTGGCCTCCCAGCTCCACCAGCACAAAATTCCTCAAACCGGTTTGGGCCAGAGCACCCCGGTAGTGGGCCCTGATCTCGCTGATGCCGGGAATCTTGGGACAGGCCGCCTTGCCATAGCCGGTGAGCACCAGGGGGATGTCCGGGGACAACCCCAAGCTCTTATAGTCTAACTCATTATTTTTACTGAGACTTATCAGAATGGGCACTGAATCGAACAGCTTATGCAGGATAAGGCCCTGGGGACCGCTTACAACCAGCTTGGCCACCCGGGAGCCCAAATCCAATCCGGCCCGCACCCGGCTGGGCCAGCGGGGGATCATATCCGCTTCAGCGCAGCACATCGACAAACGCCTCCAGACGCATTTTGGTGCGGGGGTCAACCGGGCCCACCCGGTCGCCTTCCAGGGTAAGCATAGGAATATCAAGCCGTTCGCGCAAAATGATATCCTGCATCTGACGGTAGCAGAACGACTGAGTATAGTGCACTAAACCATCAATTTTCCGTTTTTTTATCTCAACGGCGACATCGGCGATTCGGCCAAACACATCATATGGATAGGTGTATTGCAAATATTGTTCGATCAAATTGTCAGGTATTCCATCATCCTTGGGGAGCATGGCAAATTGGCGGGGTATTTCATTAAAGACCACAGCCGCCCCAAAATCCTCCAGCACCTGGTGAATATCGCTCATTATGGGCGGCACCCCCAAAAGGCCCAGCCGCACTTTGGCGGGTTTGGGCGTGCGGCCAACAATATCATTTTGTAAAAATTGTCTTAAATCAGCCTGATATTGGGCGGGGTCGCCCTCAAAGTCACTGGTGCAGAGCAGCCAGAGCTGGTTTTCCTGCCCGCTGACAGTCCCCTCCTGCCAGGTTATGCGGTCCATCTCCTTTAAATCATTGCGTAACGCAATCAGTTCCCCACGGATTTTCTCGCCTGACTCAAAGTTTGAACCCAGCCGTTCCGCCAGTATTTCCATCTGCCTGCGGAGTTGAGCCGGGTCTTTATCGTGGGGATAGTTGAAAGGAATCAAATCCTTACCATTAAAGCTGAGAAGTTCCATGAGGGCTTGGGTGTTGGAGCAGTCACCCTGGGTCACAGCTACAATGGTTTCAACCTCGGGATGTTCGAGCGACCAGGCGTAAATTCCTTTTATCCATGCGCAAAGCGTGCGGGCCATACCCAGGTCTTCAGCTTTGCGCACCAACGCGGCGGCTTGGGGGTCGGTGATGAAGCGGTTGTTAAGATCCACGGGAATCCGTCCCGCCGCCAACACCAGCTCAACCGGAATGGAAGTGGTGAAACCTACATATTTAGAGGAGCCATGCGCCATCATGCACTTGAATATAGTTCATATTCCTGCTTTAGCAAGGGCATTCGAAATAAAAGCGGGCAGGGGATCATGCTCCCCGATTTGCTGGGGATTAGGGGTTTATTGGGTCAGGGTATGAAATGTCGTGGTTTGCAGGTGTTTTTTGTATAACAAATTAATAATTAAAAATTGATAGTTATAATTTTAAGTAAAGTTATAGATTAAATTGTGTCAAGTATTGAAATGTTTCTGAGCCCGGCCGAATAAAGGGCGCATGAATAAAGGTCGAGACCCGCCAGGGAGGGAGGGCTTCCTAGCGGGTCTCATTGGTTGGGAGGTTGGAATGCTATTTAAGTCCCGGCATTCCACGGTGTTTATAATAAGTCAGTTATAAAGCGGATAGCCCGCTTTTGCAATCACCTTCTTGGAAATACTTCTTTGCAAGCCTATCTGGTCTATAGGATTATATTTCAATAGCTTACGAAGACTCGCCCTTTGTATGGCCAGATCATCCCCAGCCAGGCAATGATGCAATACCTGGCTGGCCCCGGCGGCAATGCCGGGCAGGGCCGCATCCAGGGCGCACTTGCAGCACAGCTCATGGAAATCAGCCTGGGGGGATGAGGCATCCAGGGCCCGCACGGCCCGGCGCAAGGCTGAATCCAAGGCGTAACTACATATGATCATATCGGAAATGCGGGACAAAATCTCCTGCTCATGCCGCACGGCATCGCCGAAGCGGTCAAGGGCGGCTTTGCAAACCAGCAGGATGGATTTTTTAATCATTTCAGACATGTGGATCTGATAGGCCAAGGGGGTGTCCGGCAGTTCCAGCATAAAGGGCGAGTATTCCAAAAGAAATTCTTTCAGTTTTTGTCCCGCCTCAAAAAGAGGGAGTATGCCTTTGGCCGCCTTTTTCATAAGTTCGCCGGTTATGAGTAAGCGGTTTATTTCATTAGTACCTTCGAATATGCGGTTGATACGTGAATCACGGTAGGTGCGCTCCGTCCCAAAACCCTTCACATAGCCGCAACCGCCGTGGATCTGCACCAAATCATCCACCGCATGGTCAGCCGCCTCGGAACCGAACACCTTGCTTATGGCGCACTCTATGGCGTATTCGCGGATGGCCCGGGTCGCCGTCGCCGGATTCCAACTGCTGCATGGCCTGGTCAATAAGTCCCACTGTGCGGTAATTAAGCGATTCGTTTAAATATGTATTAACCGCCATGCGGGCCAGTTTTTCCCTGATCATTCCGAACTCATTGATAGGCCTGCCAAACTGCCTGCGGCTGGCTGCATATGCGGCCGCATCGGCCAGCGCGAATTTACAGCCCCCCACCGTGGAAGCGCCCGGTTTATAGCGCCCGATGTTCAAGACATTCTAGGCAATATGGTGACCTTTTCCCGGCTCATAAAGCAGGTTATCCACCGGAACTAAAACATCATCAAAATAGACCGGAGTGGTGGAACTGCCCCACGGCCCAAGCTTGGTTTCCTCTGGCCCGGATGAGACCCCGGGATACCCACGCTCCACAATAAAGGCTGAAAAGTGCTTGCCGTCAATTTTGGCGAAAACAATGAAAAGATCAGCCCATGCGCCATTGGTTATGAACTGTTTTTCTCCATTAATAACATAATGGCGTCCATCCGGGCTCAACTCAGCCCTGGACCGGCAGCTATTGATGGCATCGGACCCGGCATCAGGTTCTGTGAGGCAGTAGGCCGCCAGGATCTCCCCACTGGCCAGTTTTTGCAGGTATTTCAGCTTTTGTTCTTGATTACCATATAGCACGATGGGCAGGGTTCCCATGCCGCAATGCGCTCCCAAAGTGGCTGAAAAAGACGCATAACACCCAAGGTCCTGAGCAATTAAAAAGCTGAATATTTTATCGAGACCTTAACCTCCATAACATTCAGGAATATCCGGGGATAATAAACCTTAGTCTCCCGCTTTTTTGAACAGTTTAAGGTTAATGAATACATCATTATTTTTTCATCTTATTAAGGTTTGGCAAGACCTCTTTTTTCATGAAATCAAACGCTGTTTTGTATATCATTTTGTGCTCTGAGCATAGATCCTCAGGCGTAAACACTTTTTTAGAATAGTCACAATCGACTATGAAATAACTTCCAGTTTGTGAATTAATTTTATTATTATGATTTTTCATATTAAATAACTGATAATATTGATATTATTTTTCAAATTTCGTATCAAAGTTTACTTATGATAATACTGTATATTTATATTAAGCTAACAATGTATTTATTTTGTTGATATAATATTAGTCTACAAGTTTAAAAATACCCGCTGCTTTCATTCCAAAGCCAATACACATGGTCACAATTCCATATTTCACACCAAATTTGTGCATTTCATGGGCCAATTGAACCGTAAGCTTAGCACCAGTGCAGCCCAGGGGGTGGCCCAAGGCGATTGCACCACCGTTTACATTAGTAATATCAATATTTAAGCCCAGTGCTTCAATGCAATACAGGGCCTGGGATGCAAAGGCCTCATTCAGCTCGACCAAACCAATATCATCCAACTTAAGCTTTGATAGTTGCAAGGCTTTTTGGACAGCAGCCACGGGACCGGCGCCCATATAGCGGGGATCAACCCCGGCCACCGCAAAGGAGCGGTAGGCTATCATGGGTTTTATGCCGTATTCTCGGGCGGTTTTTTCCGACATGCAAAGAACCGCGGCGGCTCCGTCGCTCATCTGGGAAGAGTTGCCAGCGGTTGCGCTTCCGCCTGATTTAAACGCCGGCCTGAGCCTGGCCAAGCGCTCCATGATAGTGTTTGCCTGGGGGCCTTCATCAAATATCAAAAACTTCCTCATCTAATTCATATTGCCCATTGCTATTCTTACGATGTTTTAGCACCTTGAGCGGAATAATCTGCTCCTTGAACCGGCCGGAATTTATTGCACTTATGGCCCGCTCATGGGAAAGCAAGGCGAATCTGTCCTGCCGCTCCCGGCTGATATCATATTTGCTGGCCAGGTTTTCGGCCGTAATCCCCATGGATTCATAAGTCCAAGGCCTGTCAGCCATAATTTGGGGGTCAGGGTTAAAGCCGAAGCCGCCCATGGGCACCAAGCTCATGGACTCCACACCGCCGGCTATGATCACATCCGCCATGCCGCACATGATACGTTCACATGCCATGGAGATGGCCTGCAAGCCGGATGAGCAAAAGCGGTTCAAAGTCATGCCCGGCACCTGATAGGGAAGCCCGGCTTTGGCCACCAGAACCCGGCCCAGGTTCAGGCCCTGTTCCGCCTCTGGAAAAGTGCACCCCGTGATAATGTCATCAATATCAATGGGATCAAGGCCGGGACATCGCTTGAGCAGCTCATTCAGCACCGCAGCGCCCATATCCTCGGGGCGGGTGTCTTGCAGGCTTCCCTTGGGGGAGCGGCCCACGGCTGTGCGCACCGCTGATACGATCACCGCCTTTTACATGCGGTTCTCCAAATCGATTAAGTTTTACTAATCAGGTTATTACAACAGTATTAGATGCTACACATTAAATCAAAATATTAACTCAAACCAGCTTCGGCCCTATCAGTTGCGCAAGGGTTTGCCTGTTTTGAGCATATGGATCATTCTGGCCTGGGTCCTGGGCATGCCGCACAAACTGAGAAATGCTTCCCGCTCCAAATCCAAAAGATGCGCCTCGTCCACCTCGGTATTGGAAAGCACATCACCGCCGGTCAGCACCCGGGCCAGCTTTTTTGCTATGGTTTTGTCATGTTCGGTTGCATAGCCCGCCTGATGCATGGTGTGAGCGGCATAGTTGAAAGCCCCGGTAGCATTGCGGCCCAGCACCCTTATTTTGGCCGGAGGGCGGGGCGGGGCGTAGCCCATGAGGCTCAGTCCCAAAACTGCGTTCATGGCCCGGTTGATCCTGTGGTCGGAATTGATGAGAATTTGATCTGATTCCCTTAATATTCCCAGCTTCTTGGCTTCATGGGCGCTGGTGGAAACCTTGGCAAGGGCAATGGTTTCATATGCCCGGGCCACAAAAGGCAACAGGTTGATCTGTCCGGGATAAATTCCCCCCTTGCTTACCTTGAAGACTCTTTCATGGGTATTCCGCAGCAAAAGCTCTTTGCTTCCCCCGCCCGCCGGAATAAGCCCCGAGCCGGTCTCCACCATCCCGGTGTAGGTCTCGGCCGCAGCCACCACGCAGGCGCTGTGCATGATCAGCTCACATCCCCCGCCAATCGCCAAACTGTGGGGCGCACTGACCACCGGGCGCTTTAAGTATTTGATATTCTGCATGCTTTGCTGGAATTTTCGCACCATGAACTCAAGCTGGCCCCATTCACCTTCCCGGGCGGTGAAGAGAATCATAGCCAGATTAGCCCCAAAGCTGAAGTTTCCGCCATGATTGGCGATCACCATGCCTTGGAAGTCAGATTCCACCCGTTCGCATGACTGTTCCATCAAACTGATGGTTTCCGCCCCAAAGGCGTTCATTTTGGAGTGAAACTCCAGACAGGCCACTCCGTCTTCCAGGTCGATCAAGCTGGCTGCTTTGTTGGAAATAATGGTGCGCTCATTTTCCTTTAAAGCGGGCAATAAGATGATGTAGGGCGAGAGGCTAAGATGCTTATACTTTTGGGAGTCAAAATCATAATAAAGGGTGCGTCCGTTTTTTTGCCTGTAAAAAGAGCTGTGTTCACTGGCCAGCATTTGTTCAATAGAGGCGGGCAGGGCGTAGCCGGCTTTGCGCATGGCCCGGCAGGATTTTTGAAAATCCAATGCATCCCAAATCTCAAAAGGCCCCAGCGCCCAGTTGAAACCCCATTTCATGGCGTTGTCGATATTAACCAAATCCCGGCTTATTTCCGGTATGCGGTTGGCGGCATATATCAGGGTTTCCGTGAGCAGCTTAAATATGAACTGACCGGCTTGATCAGAGGCATAAAACATCACCCGGATGCGCTCGGCGGCCAGACTTAAACGCTTTGCATCTCCTACAGATAAAAAACAGGTTTTTTTAGGCTTGCGATAGTTTTGTTTTTCAAAATCCCAGACTAATATCTGCCGCTCACCATCCGGATTGCGGGTTTTTTTATAAAAACCTTCACCGGTTTTGTTGCCGTACCGCTTGGCTTCCAGCATTTGCCCGAACCACCCGGGCAGTTCGAACAGGTCCCTCCTTTCATCATTCATGCAACTATTATTAATATTATTAGCTACATGTGAAAAAACATCCAACCCGACCAGGTCAGCTGGACGGAAACTGGCCGTCTTGGGCCTGCCGATCAGGGGACCGGTGATCAAATCCACATCTTCTATGCTCAGGCCCAGTTCAACCATAAGACGGTAAGTAAGGCACCCGCTGAATACCCCAATGCGGTTGGCTATGAAGTTGGGGGTGTCTTTAGCCCACACCACACCTTTGCCCAGAATGTTTTCAGCAAATTCAGCAAACTCCCTCATCAGGCCGGGATCGCTGCCGGAGGTGGGCACCAGTTCCAAAAGCTTTTGATGCCTGTATGGAGTAACACTATGGTATCTGTTTGATTTTAATGCGAAATTAACAATATTGGCGGAAAGCAGTGGTTATAGGTGTTTGAAAAGGAATAGCCGGTGTCTGGCGCATTTATGAATGAATTATCATTCATAATTATAGTCAGGCTAGCACCGGGTCCGGAGATATGTCAAAGCAAAACAAGCCGGAGCACATACGGCTTGCTATGCCCAACACTCTTGTGCATCATAAGCCAGAGTTATGGCCGGAAGCCCTGAATTGCCTGCATATGGTGTGTGTTTGATAGGGATTTTACCATGTTATAAATACTTTGAAAAAACTGGCGCTGATCTGGGGTTGGCCTATACAATTGGCCGGGAGTCAACCGGAGCGGCTCCAGTGGGTTTTATATAACATCTTGCACCCTTGGGAACACTATGCTATGCAAGGTGTAACCTGAATCTACAGGGGCTCCGAGCATTTTTTGTCATACTCTTCCGAAGACCGAAATGAGCCATATGTCCGTTACTTCACCCAGACCCTGCCACAGAATCTTACGAATAGAACTCGCTGTTTTGTTGCTGGTGCTGCTTATAGGCGGCATGCCTGTGGGGGCGCAGGCGGCGGCAAAGCCAGACAATGCGGAGCCGGTTCTGAATTACTGCTATCAGGGAAAAATCAAAGATTCCCGGATTATAGTTGTGGACAAATTCCGCCAGCGTTTGATGGTGCTGCGCTATTTTGGCGAGATGACAGTGGAGTATGAATTCGCATGTGCCACGGGCAGCAACCCTGGAGCCAAGTTTTTGGAAGGTGACGAGCGGACCCCGGTTGGCATTTATTTCACCACCCACCGTTTCAAAGACAACAAGGTGACCATATTCGGAGACCGGGCCATACACCTGAACTATCCCAGCCCCTTTGATCTGGACGAGAACCGCAAAGGCAATGGGATTTTCTTCCATGGCACCAACCAAGAACTTAAACCCACCTCCAGCAATGGCTGCGTGGTTCTGAGGAATCCAGACATGGCCCGCCTGGCTGATCTGATCAAGGACCAGCGTACTCCTGTGGTGGTGGTGGAGCGTTTCCGGCTGGCTGAACCGGAAGAGCGCAAATACGCATGTAGTGTACTTTTTAATTTAAAAAACAATAAGATAACCTCAGAACATCTTGCCCAGAATCCAACTTTGGGCCTCAGAAAAAATAATGCGCCCAAATCCGGCGCGTACGGAGAAATCCCCGCCAAGCTTTCCGTGATCGAAAAAAGCCAAAAAATCCGCACCAAGGTCATGGGAAACTTTCTAATTGGTGTTGGCGACCGCTGGGTGTTTGTGCGGGATCTGAGAGTGAGATCAGGAAAAAACCTGTCTGCGGAGGTTACCCGGCGGGTTTATCTAAAGGGATCTGATCCCAAATTCGCCAGGATTCTGAGTCACGAAACCGTGGTATCCAACTACAGGACCGCCAAGCGTCTGGCCAGCCTTTGTCCCCTGCCTAAGTCGGCTGAGCGGGTATTGGCCTTGGCTCAACCGCCGGTAGTCAAGGATGTTTCCTCCGAGACGGCCGCTAAAAAACCCCTGTTGAGACCTTCGGTGGTCTCCAACCGCTCGACAGACTCCAAGGCACCGACGGTCACCAAGGCACCGACGGTCACCAAGGCACCGACGGTCACCAAGGCACCGACGGTCACCAAGGCACCGACGGTCACCAAGGCACCGACGGTCACCAAGGCACCGACGGTCACCAAGGCACCGGCGGTCACCAAGGCACCGGCGGTCACCAAGGCACCGGCGGTCACCAAGGCACCGGCGGTCACCAAGGCACCGGCGGTCACCAAGGCACCGGCGGTCACCAAGGCACCGGCGGTCACCAAGGCACCGGCGGTCACCAAGGCACCGGCGGTCACCAAGGCACCGGCGGCTAAAAAGGCACCGGCGGTCACCAAGGCACCGGCAGTCTCCAAGGCGCCGACGGCTAAAAAGGCACCGGCGGTCACCAAGGCACCGGCAGTCTCCAAGGCGCCGACGGCTAAAAAGGCACCGGCGGTCACCAAGGCACCGGCAGTCTCCAAGGCGCCGACGGCTAAAAAGGCAAAGATATCCGAACCTGGTCCTTTGGCGATAAAGCGTATCAAAGAAAAGCAGATCCAGATTATGCTGTCACTCTGGCTGCAGGACTGGGCCGACAAAAATATGGCGGCTTATGCAAAATATTACGCCCGGGAGTTTGAGGGCGATGGCCTGAGCCGGAATGAGTGGCTGGAAAAAAAGGCTTATCTGATCAAGACTTATAAGATTATTACAGTGAAAGCCGAGGGAACCGAGATATCGGTGCAAGGCAAAAATGCCAAGGTCAGATTCACCCAGCTATACCGCTCAGACTCGTACCATGACAAAGGCATAAAGACCCTGCATCTGGTTTTCCGCAACGGCCGTTGGCTGATTCTCAAAGAAAAATGGCGGCCCGCTGGATGATATAGGCTGAGATCTGAATTCGCGGCGAGGCCGCCTTTTGGATACACATATGATTAAGAGCCTCGCTAACAACATTCTGAGGCTTTATAAAAATAGTGGCAGACCCCTGGGCGCTTGATGCGTCCAGGGCTCCAGCAAGGAATACCAAGTGGCAAAAGGTGGAATGGAAGTAGTCCTGGTGCAAAAATCAGGGCCTGTGCGCTCAATGTGTTTCAAAGCCTGGTGGATTTACTTTTTTGCCGGGCTGATGATTGTTTTTCTAGGGGGGCTGATTGGCTGCGGCATTTTGCTTTATCAGCAATATGAAAAATCCGCCCAGCTTGCCAAAGAGAATCACAATCTGCTGGTACGCCTTGAAAAGCTGGAAAAGCCAGCCAAAACCGCAAACATCCGTAACGCACCGATAAAGCAAAATAAAAACCCAAAGGCCCCGACACCGGCCCCAAATTCCAAACCGGACCATTCAAAGACCCAAAAAGACGGCGCGAAAGCACCAGCCAAAACCAGCCAATCAAAATCTGTGGCGGCAGCGGCCCAGTCCGGCCAGGATGGAAGTGCATCCATTGGGGGCCTTACCCCAGAAGACGAACCCCACGACGGCATCCTGCAAGCGGAACCCAAAAAATCCAGCCAGATTGAAATACGTAAATTGACCAAAAAATCCAGTAAGGGCAGGCTCCGCATTAAATGTGAAGTAGCTAACCTGCATAAAGCCGATGATCCGGCTGTGGGCTATGCCACGGTTATCATGCGGGGAAAGAGGGCGGGCAAGACCTGGATTGAATCTTATCCCCGCATGAAACTGTCTTTGTTGGGCCGTCCGGTCAATTTCCGCCGGGGGATTCCATTCAGTATTAAGCGTTATCGCACCATTGAGGCCAAATTCCAGGTGAAAGGAAAAAAATTCGACAGAATCGAAATAGTGGTCTACTCAAAGGACGGCAATCTCATACTGGCTCATTTCCACAGCATGTAGAGAATCCGGTTAATGGCCATAGGCCAGGTTCCTGGCGCGGACCGGCGGCAAAAGCTGAAAAAACAGATGAACTTTTTGGCCGTGACCGGGTGCAGCGAACCCCGTCAGACTGCATCAGGTGAAACCCTCCCGCCCGCTTGGTTTATATGGCGCTTAGACTGCAAGATGGGCGCAAGTTGGTATATTATAATGGTGAAATGATCAATGCCGGGATTGCTGAACGCTTGGAACTTGTTGATCTAAAAAGCGATTATGGCTTTGGCCGGGATGCAACCCTGGCTGTGTGGCGCCGTGGGAAACAGCTTACGCTCAATAATGCCACCATAGACAAAGCCCTAACCCAACTCAATGCTCTGCTAAGCAGGCATTCAGACAATGTTCAGCTTGTGGTGCCGCGGGCTGCACATAACATTGGTCATGCACGCTTGACCATGGGAGAAAATTGAATTGGGCGATAATAACCTGACCATACTGGCCCAAGGGGTGCTGGTAAGGGGCAATGTATTCAGTGAAGACGTTCTGGTGGTGGAGGGGAACGTTAAAGGCAACCTTTTTGGCAATAAAATAGTCATCAAAGCGACCGGTCGGGTGCAAGGCGACCTCAACTGCCGGTCCCTAAGCATAGAGAGCGGTGGGGTGCTGAATGGTTTTATGAAGGTGTCTTCAGAACTTACAGCATTGGCCTATGAAGTGGATGAACCCAAAGGGCTGCCGGAACCGCGACCTGAGCCGGAAGTGAGTCTGGACCTGGGTTTACTGTATGACCAGGGGCTTGAGCAGGGTGAATTACCCATAGAACAGGCTGAGGCGGCCAGGCTGGAAGACGAAGAAAGCCCGCTGGAGATGGATATTGCCCAAGAGCTGCCGGGCATGGAAAATCCCGGCACACCGCCGGAAGACCCGGAAAAAGCTCCGGATGATCCGGCCCCCGGTTCAACCCGCAGCCAATGAGCTGGAAACTCAAAGACGCGGCCACACTTCCGGAGTTCGCGGCCAGCGACGGCTGCATCCTGTCCGAAGTGATCCACCCCGGCAACGACTTCACCGATCCTGGGATCAGCCTGGCCCGGGCATCCTTGGCTCCCGGCAAAAGCACAATCCCCCATCAACTTGATTTCATAGAGATTTACTACGTACTATCCGGCTCAGGAATCATGCATCTGAATGGAGAAAGCAGGCAGGTGGGGCCCGATGCGTGCGTCTACATACCCCCCGGGACCACCCAATGGCTGGAGAACCCCGGCCAGGATGAATCCATCGTGTTTTTATGCATATGCCATCCGGCTTATGATCCGGCCGGTGACCATAACCAATCTTGATTATATGCAATTTGCTCCGGCTAACCGGCAAGAAACAAGGAGAATCCAATGCCTAACGTACTCATGGTCTACTATTCCAACAGCGGCAACACCAGAAAATTGGGTGAGGCTTTGGCCAAGGCGGTTGAAGCCAATGGGGTGTCGGTGACCATCAAAAAGGTTGAGGAAGCCACCATGGATGACTTGAGAGCCTGCGACGGTTTGCTCTTGGGCTCACCCTGCTACTTCGGCACCGTAGCCGCGCCCATAAAACAGTTCATAGATGAATCCATTGCGCTTTACGGCAAGGGCGAATTGGAAGGAAAGCCGGGCGGAGCATTTTGCAGCACCGGCACCATAGGCGGCGGCGGGGTGTCCACCTTGATGACCCTGAATAACGCAATGCTCATTCACGGCATGGTGGTGCAGGGCATACGCAAGATGGCTCATTTCGGGCCGTTGTCCATCAAAGAGCCCGACGAAAACGTATTGGAAGGGTGCCAAAAATACGGTGCGCAGTTCGCCAATCTGGTCAAGCGGCTGACCGATTAAGCGGAAGCGGTTTTGTCCGGAGCTATCAGCAAAGCAGTCTGCATCAAGGCCAAGGCCATAAGGGGATTGGGGGCCGGGTTCAGTCCCCGGACGCCGGCCCTTCTCATGGATCAGGGACGCATCAAGGCGCTTGGTCATGAAGCTTTTAATGACCCGCAAGCCGTGATCTGGGATCTGTCCCGGTTCCACCTCACCCCGGCCCCTTTGGATTCTCATGTGCATCTTTGGCTGGGCGGCCCCCCCCTAGCCAGCCTCCGGTCCAGCTATCTGGCCGGAATCGCGGCGGTTCGCGATCTGGGCAATACTGCGGCCAAAGAGCGCCCCAAAGCAAACGAGGCTCCCCCCTTGGTGGTTTCATCCGGCACCGGCCTGGGGCAGGGATGGCTTGCCCAGGCTTATGACCGGCCCGGGGAATATGTCCGGGCCGTGAGGCAACGCGCCGGGCAAGGGGTGGATCTTATCAAGGTGTTTGCCACCGGGCTTTTGGATTTTGAAGAGCCGGGCAAGGTGCAAGAGCCCCTGGCGGTGAGCCCGGATGCGCTGGAGGCCATATGCCGTGAAGCCGATAAAGCCGGGCTTGGGGTGGCGGTGCACGCATCCGGCGAGGCTGCCTGCGGTGCGGCCATAAAGGCTGGAGCCGCCTCAATAGAGCATGGGTATTTTATGAGCCACCGCCAGCTTGAGGCGCTGGCCAAAAGTAAGACCCATTGGGCTCCCACCTTGGCCGCGGTGCTGGCCCACGCCGATGACCTGCAATGCCGTCACCTTGGGGTTGTGCGGGAAAACATACGGAAAATCGCTGAGATGCAAATGGAAGCCATGCGAAAGGCGGAAGCCTTGGGGGTTAAGCTGGTCATGGGTACTGATGCGGGATCATACGGCCTGCCCCATGGGAAAGCGGTTTTTTTGGAGATGCGGGCCTGGCTGGATGCCGGGCTGAGCCCCAAGACGGTGTATGACGCGGCCACCTGTCGGGCTGCGGGGCTTATGGGCCTGGAGGGGGAGTTGGGCTCCATTCAGCCTGGGGCGCGGGCCTGGCTCATGGCCACCCGGGAAGACCCGGCCCAAAACCCCATGACCATGCAGTCGCCGGTGTGGCGCAGTTATTAAGCGCATAGCGGAAAAGGATAATTTGGCTATAGGCCCACTTGACGTGGATAGTAAATGACGTAGTTTTTACGTAAGGTTTGGTAACGGTGTTTGGCCAAGTCCTGCAAACGGCAGAAAAGCTCCTGAAGGTTATTTATCGGGGCCACCAAATGGGTCAGAAAGGCGGGATTTCCGGCGTCTTCATGAAGGGGAGGCAGGAACCTGGCCTGGCGTCCGCTGAAACGGATTCCCAGGCTGGAGCAGAGCAGGTCAACTTCATCATAGACCCGGCGGATAAGGTCGGTGCGTAAAATAGGGCAGGGGGCATTGAGCAGGGTTTCCATGATCGCTGCCAGGTATATAACCCGCTCCTGGGCGTCGGCATCACGATGATGCCGCAAAAGTCCCATGGCGGTATCCCTCATGCCGTGATCCAGGTTGTAATGCACCGGCATGCTGCCGGGCGGGCCCAGGCCCTGGGCAATGCGCTCGGCCCTTTGGTCTTCATAGTCGGCGGCCGGGCGCACATGGACCTGGACTATTCGGCTGGTACGCCAATCGCCCCAGCGCAGGCGCATGGGTTGTACGCTTATAACCTGCTCAGCGGCGTATTGATTTGGTTTGTTGTTTTTATCCATGGTTTCACCCTAGATTAGCAGATCGGGCCGGAGCCATAAAGCCTTGGTAGGATGTATGAAGTTATTTATCTATTGCAGCTTGTTTAGCTTGATCTGTTTTTTCACCCCTCAGACCATATGGGGAATGGACAAGGTTTTTAAACCCTTACGCTCTCATTTGGTTTCCAATGGGGTGAAAAGCAAGCAAGCAGACCGGCTCTTGAATCACTCCAGCGTCAAGTACGAGAGCAAAACCCTGGCCATGATGCTTTCGATCCGGGAGAGCAAGTTGAACTATAAGCAGTTTTTAGCCAAACCAGTGATAAAAAAGGCAAAGAAGTTCATCAAACAGCACCGGAAGATATTAAACGACACCAAATCCCGGACCACGGTGCCGGCTTCCGTGGTGGTGGCCATTCTCAGCGTGGAGACCCGGTTGGGCTCATACATGGGGAATACTTCCGTACTCAACACCCTGGCCAGCCACGCGGTTTTGGACACCAAGGCCGGAGTCAGGCGGCTGCGCAAATACTGGCCCAAAAAGGACCTGGGCTATTTAAAGAGCAAAAGCGCCCAAAAACGTTTCCAACGAAAGGCCAAATGGGGCCGGGGGGAGGTGATCTCCCTTTTGAAGGTTTCACAAAAATGGAAGGTTTCGCCCCATTCCTTGAAAGGCTCCGGTTCCGGGGCCATGGGCATGTGCCAGTTTGTGCCCACCAGCGTATTGCGCTGGGGCACCGACGGCGACGGCGACGGCAAGATTGATCTTACCCGTCCGCCGGATGCCATAGCCTCGGTGGGCACCTATCTGAAGCATTTTGGCTGGAAACCGGGGATAAGCAAAAAGAAAAAGCAATCCATAATCTTACGCTACAATAACTCCACCCCTTATGCCCGTACGGTGCTGCAGCTCGCGGAGCTTTTGGAGTGAGTCCGGGCCGGGATCAATACGGAACCGCAGTGCCCGGGGAGGGCCGGGGCGCTTATGTGGCCCGGGTGTTTCCCTCCCGGGCGGCCCTGAACCAGAAAATACAGCAAGAACTGAATTCAAACCCCAGCGGCGTGCTGCTGCGACCCCATTACTACACCTTTGAAAACCTGCTGCCCAAGCTTTTGGCCCAAGCGCCCTTGCCGCCGGGCGTCAGAGCCCTGGAACCCTGGGCCGGACCTATCCTGGTGCAGGGTCTGATTGAGCGTTTCAAAAAAGAAGCAGGCGCATTCAGCGGGGTGGCCCTGGGGCGCAGACTGCCCGAACGCCTGTGGCGGCTGCTGGTGGAGATCAAGGCCGCGGGCTTGCGCCCCCCTGACCTTGAGGGGTTGGACGGCTCTCAGCAGTCCCAGCCCCTGGCCTGGCTGCTTAACGAGTATAATCAAACGCTTAATAGAATCAGCCTGGCTGATCAGGCTGATTGCATGGACGCATTGCAAAGCCACTTGGCAAACGGCGGCCCGGCTTTGCCCTTGATGCGAAGATGGGCCCGGCTGAGCGCGGAGCAGGTGCTGTGGCTACGCACCCTCGACCTGCGCTTGCTACGGGCCTTGAGCCTCAGGCTGCCGGTTCAGGTGCGGTTCAGCCTTACGCCCCAGAATCAGGACCCGCTCTTTAAACTGCTGCATGCCGCGGCCAGGTATCTGGAATCAGAGAGCCGGGGGGATTTGAGTATATCATGGGGCGATCAGACCCGGGCCGCCGGTCCTCTTTCCGGTTTGGTTTATAAAGCGCTTAATGAGCCGGGCGCTGATTACCGCTGCCCGGGAGCTGAAAGGCTTAAGCTGGAGCGCTGCGCCGGACGCTACAGTGAGGTGGAGCTTTTGGCCCATGAGGCTTTGCGCTTGGTGGAATCCGGGGTGGAGCCAAACCGTATCGCTTTGATATTCACTGATCTTTCAGTATACGGCCAGATGATGGCGGATGTGGCCGGGCGCATCGGACTGCCGCTTTCAGGGGGTGGACAGCAAAGCCTGCTTGACTCGCCCTTGGTGCAGGCGGTGATCAGCCTATTGGAGCTATGTCTGGGAAACCTGCCCGCCCAAGAGCTTGCCCGGGTGCTGGAGTCGCCCTACTTGTCCCTGGCCCGCTGGATTGGCGGCCCGGGCAGCCGCCCTGATCTGTCCCAGGCCTCAAAGCTGCTCAGCCTGGCCGGGTATGTGGACAGCCTGGAGGGAGTGCCGGAAGAGAGGTTCAATCATGCCGCCCGCAAGCATCCGGATCACCAGCAAGAGCTTTTATTCATATCAAGCTTGTTGATAAAATTTAAAGAAATAAGTGCTAAATATTCGCAACCTAATAATCTTAAAGATTATTTAACGTCGATTATATCCTTGCTTGACGAACTGGGCCTAAACCGGCGCTCTGATGATTCCGCCGGAGGGCCAGGCATCGCCTTTATCAGCGGGGAAGCCCTGACCGCCAGAGAGATCACGGCATTGGCCGGTTTGAAAAACGCCCTCAGTCAAATGCAGGCGGCCGCCGGTCAGGTGCAGGCCGACAGCAAGTTCAGCGCGGGCCGCTGTCTGGCTCTGGTGCGCCAGGTGCTGGCCCAGACTCCCGGTCCCGCAAGGCGCTCCGCTCGGGACGGTGTGCAGTTATTGCGCCTGGAAGAGGCGGCGGGCCTGGAGCTGCATACCATCCTGGTGGGCGGATTGAGTCAATCCGACTTTCCGCTGCGCCCCCAGTCCCAGCACATGCTGAACTCCGTGGACCGCCTCAGGCTGGGTAAAATGGCCAAGATGCCGGTTTGGCGCACGGATGATGAGGAATATTCCGGCCAGCTGCTCAATCTGGCCTGGCTCATGTCCCGGGCCGAAGCAGGGGGGTGCCTTACTTGTCCGGCGGGAGGAGCAGATGGCAAGGAGACCGAGCCCTCCTTTTGGTTTGGCGACTTGATGCGGGGATTGAAACGCGAGCCCCAGCGGCCCAAAGCCGGGGCATTCGGCAGCCTGCCCGCGCTGCCTGAATGCCGCGACCCGGCCAGCCTGTGGGCCAGCCTGAGCCATGCAAGGCTGGGGCATGCAGGGTCTGATGATCAATTTCTGGCCCAAGTCATGCTGGGCGAAATGGCCGCAAGGGGTATGGAAACCAAATGGCGCAGCCTGGCAACCAGGGCAAGGGTGGAAAAAAAACGCCATGAATTGGATTACTTGACCCCGGATGAGCGTATCAGGGCTTCTGATGCTTTTACCGGGCTGATCACTTCCAATAAGGCCCAAGCGGTCTTGACAGACATTATGGGCCGACCCCCGCTCGCCCGGGTGTCCCCCAGCTCTTTGGAAGGCCTGGCCGCCTGCCCAATGCATTGGTTTTTCACCCGCATATTGCATCTGAGCGAAACCGAACTCCTGGGCTGGGAACTGAGTCTGGGAGTTGAGGGCGAGTGGGTGCATGAGACCCTGGCCCGGTTTTTTGCGCCGCAGGAATATGCCGATGACTGGCAGCCGGATTATATCGAACAGCGGCTGCTGGACTGCCTGCAAAAAGCCAGGGAGCATCTCATGCAAACCGGCTCCGCAGGGCACCCCTCATTGTGGGCAGGGCGTCAAGCCGTGCTGCAAAACGTCTTGCTCAAGGTGGTGCAGAGCGAGCTTGCCGGCATGCCGCCCGCCCGGCCCAAGGGAGTTGAAAAGAGCTTTGGGGACTCCAATGCGGATGTCAGGCTTGCGGCCCCTCTAGCAGATGGCCACGAACTGGAGCTGGTGGGCCGTTTGGACCGGTTGGACATTGCTCCGGGGCTGGTGCGCATAACGGACTATAAAAACGGCAGAAACACCGCAATGTTTGCTCAAGCTGTGGCTGAAGAGGCCCAGGGCGTCAGTGCGTTTCAGCTCGCGGTTTATTTGGCGGCGGGCCTGGCCTTAAGCGGAGCGGATCAAGCCGAATGCCAGGCCCGGCTGGTGCCCACCCGTCTGCCCGCCCGCAAACCCGGC
Source organism: Desulfarculaceae bacterium (assembly GCA_963675675.1). Lineage (GTDB taxonomy): Bacteria > Desulfobacterota > Desulfarculia > Desulfarculales > Desulfarculaceae > Dethiosulfatarculus. Next base: position 1,102,455 of record OY776512.1, on the reverse strand, counting down.
GTGATTCAGTATGCCGCGGGTGACTTATTCTTGGCTTCGCCCGATACTCCGGGGGCCACGGCCCAGAATAACCTGTTTACCGCCATCCGGGCTCTATGGGAACGCACCCGCTCCGGGGATTTGGCGCCCCGGCCTGACAAGGACACCTGTAAATATTGTCAGGTGCAGGGGGTTTGCCGGGCCCAGGTCACCGGCCAGGCTGTGGAGGATTCAGCGTGAATTTTCCACCGCTTATAGGACATACCTGCCTTACGGCCGGAGCCGGGGCGGGCAAAACCCGCCGCCTGGTGGAGACCTATGTGGGGCTCTTGGCCGAAGGCCTGAATCCTCAGGAAATCGTGGCTATCACCTTTACGGAGAAGGCCGCAGCCGAGATGCGCTCCCGGGTGGTGGGATATCTGGCGGATTTGGCGGCCGCCAAGGCTCCCGGACCGGATTGGCGCAGGCTGCTGCCCCAGGTGGAATGGGCTCCCATCAGCACCATACACAGTTTCTGCGTTTCACTCCTGCGTGAGTTCGGTGCTGCCCTGGGGCTTGATCCCGACTTCCGGGTCATGGAGGCCGAAGAACATCACGATATTGTGATGCAGATCCTGGATGACATCCTGCGCCGGGAGATGCAAAACGCGTCCTCCCGCCTGGCCCGGCTAATCGCCCATTACCCCCTGGCGCCCCAAGGCGGTCTGGGGGCACGGCTGGCCGAAGCGCTCGACGCCCTGGCCACCAGCGGGGTGAGCCCGCTTGAAGCAGCTAAACGGAGCGCCAAGGCCCATAGGGATGCTGTGGAAGAGGCCCCGGAAATTATCAAGGCCCTTGGCTCTCTGATCAACGGTCTGGCCATAGAGCGCTCCAGCGGAAGCTTAGCCTCCAGCAAGGCCAAGTTCATTCAAAAGGTGGATCAGCTCATCATCCATTGGCCGGAATTTAAAGCCACGCTTTTAGAAAATCTGCAACATCAAAATATACATGATAAATTATATACACTTACCGGAACTAATTGGGGCAAGAACTTCAATCCGACCCGCCAGAGCCTGCGGGCTCTGACCGACCAGCTAAGGGATTTGGCCTCTTTGCCTGAATCCGCGGAGCTTACCCAGGATTTTCTGTCCCTTTTGGCTGATCTGGACCAAGAGCTCAGCCAGGATCTGAAGCGCAGGTCCGCGGTTTCATTTGACGCCCTGTTGAGCGGAGCCAGGGATCTGGTGCGGCAGTCGCCTCAGGTTTTGCAAACCCTGCGCACCCGCTACAAGGCCCTGCTGGTGGATGAATACCAGGACGTTAACCCGGTGCAGGGCGAACTGGTGGGTTTGCTGTCCGGCATGCTGGAGCCTGTGCAGAATGCCCAGCCGCCCCGGCTTTTGGTGGTGGGCGACCGCAAACAGTCCATCTACGCCTTCAGGGGTGCAGAGGTCAGTCTGTATGCCCGCACCATGGAAAAGTTCGAGCTGGGCGCGGGAAGGGTTGAGGCCCTGCCCAATAACTGGCGTTCGGCCCACCGCCTGGTCAAGTTCTTTAACCGTTTGTTTCCCAAGGTTTTTTCACCTGGTTCCAATGCGCAGTACGACCCCTCGTTCTATGTTGAATACCGCCCGGACGATAAGCAGGCCCCCAGCCGGACGCAGCCTGAACCTGACCTGCCTTGCGTGGAGGTATTGCAGGTTGACAGCCCGGAAGAGATCACCCGCGCCGAGGATTGGCGCAGGCGGGAAGCCGAGGCCCTTGGTCTGTACCTGAGACGCCTGATTGACGGGCATGGGGTGAATCCGGGTGATATTGCCTTGCTTTTCCGCAGGCTTACTCAGGTCGATCTCTATGAACAGGGCCTGAGCCAAGCCGGGGTTGATTACTACACCTTGCGCGGACGGGGATTTTTCGCCTGCCAGGAAATCAAGGACGTGTATTACGCCGTAAAGGCCGCCTTGCATGAATACGATGACCTGGCGCTGGCGGCCTGGCTGCGTTCTCCCATGGTTGGGCTTTCGGATGAGGCCTTGCTGGCCCTGGTGCACGGCAGGGGCCAGGCCGTGCGGCTCAATGCAGGTTTGATGGAGGGCGGCGGCGGGCTGGAATGGCTGGAACCCGCCGAGCTTCAGCGCATATCCTTTGCAAGACGCTGCCTGAGCGAATTACGCTGCTCCGCCCGCAGGGTCAAGCCCGCCGAACTGGTGCAAGGCATCATTGAAGAGTGCGACTATTTAGCTGTGATGCTGGGCACTCCCGGCGGGGAGCAAAAGGCGGCCAATCTGCGCAAGCTTATTGAGATGTGCCGGGAACTGGGCAACGGCGGTGCGGGCAGCATTGAGGAATTTGTCAGCCATCTGGACGAGAAGCTGAAATCACCCCCGTCCGAGTCCAAGGCCCCGCTCTTGGGGGAAGAGGCCCAGGTGGTGCGTCTGATGACGGTGCATCAATCCAAGGGCCTGGAATTTCCCGTGGTGGTTTTGCCCGACCTGGCCGGAAGCGATGCCCGGCCCGGCCAATCCGCTTTGCCTTCCCCAGGTGGGGTGTTCAGTCTGCCGCCCCGGGATTTCATCAACGATAAACCTAAGAGCAACCCCATATGCACCCAGTTGCGGAACCTGGATAAAGCCAGCCAAGAGGCGGAGACCGCAAGGCTTTTTTATGTGGCCTGCACCCGGGCCACCGAAAGCCTGGTCTTTTGCCTGAACGGCGCAACGCACCAGACCACATGGGGCAAGTGGGTGCAGGATTTTGTGCTGCAAGACCCGGAAACCAGCCTGAAGGGTTCCGATGAATTAGAGGCCTTGCCCATGGGTTTGGATGCATCCCCCCAAGAGGGCCAAATCACTGAGGAGGTGAAGCAACAGGCCGGGACCATAATAGAGCGCTGCCTGCATCCCCAAGCGCCCCGGGCCCATTTGCTGCGCGAATCGGTCTCCGGGCTGGAGGACTGGTTCGATTGTCCCCGGCGCTATTACTTCACCAGGGTTTTGGGCCTGGACACCGCCATGCTGCCCGGCGGCGGGCCGGCAAGCGATCCGATGGGCCCGGGGCAGGCGGCGTCCCTGGGCAGCCAGGTGCACCGCATTTTGGAAGAGGCCCCGCTCTGGCAAGGCCCGCAAAGTCTTAGCATGGTTGAATTTTCCCCGGAACAGCCTGATTTGGTGCGCAGCCTGGCGGGGGGCGTCTTTGAAACAGAGGTTGGCCGCCTAATCTCTCAAACCCCGCCGGATAACATATTCCGCGAACAAGGTTTCACCGTGCGCATCAAGGGGCGGGGCGGGCCGGATTTGGATATCACCGGTGAGATTGATATGCTTTTGGTGTCACCGGAAGGCCTGAAAATAATAGACTACAAGGTCAGCGGGCATGTGGCTCCAGAGGAATACGCCTTACAGCTCAGAATGTATGCCCTGGCCGCCTGGCGGGCGGCTGGATGCCAGCAGGATTCACCCCAGGCGGGTATCTGTTATTTAAAGCCATCGGGCGCGGAACTGCACTGGCTGGACCTCAACATGCATGACCTGCAAAGCCTGGAGCGGGATTTGATCAAGGCGGCCGCCGACATAGCCGCTCTGCCCCTGGAACCCTGCCTGTCCGATTTCAGTCGGGGTGCCGGCTGCAGCCGGGCTTGCGCCCTGGCCCGGTCCGGCTTGTGCGCGACCAAGGAGGACTGATGCCGGAAGCCAAGCGGCGCAAATCATCCAAAGACAGCATAGAGCTGCTGGCCCGGGTGGTGCGCATAACCTTTCAGAACCCAGATAACGGCTATACCGTGGCCAAGGCCCAGGCCGAGGGGCTGCCGGGGCTCACCGCTTTGGTGGGCAATCTGCCTGGGGTAAATGAGGGCATGGAGCTTTTGGTCAAGGGGCGCAAGATCAACCACCCCAAGTTCGGCCCCCAGATTGAAGTTGACTCCTTTGAGCTTAAGCCGCCCTCTGATGCGGATGGAGTAGAGCGCTATCTGGGCTCCGGGCTCATCAAGGGAGTGGGACCGGCCACGGCCCAGCGCATCGTGGAATCCTTGGGTGCCGATGCCCTGGAGATCATAGCCAATGATCCCGAACGCCTTACCAAGATTTCCGGCATCGGGCGCAAGACAGCGGCCAAGATAACCAGATCCTTGCGGGATCATGCGCACTATCAAGATCTTATGGTCTTCTTGCAGGGCCATGGGGTGCCCGCCTCCACCTCCTTGCGCATCTTCCGGCAGTACGGAGCCGGGGCCTTGAATGTGGTGCAGACCGAACCCCACCGCCTGGCCGCGGATATGCGGGGCATCGGATTCACCACGGCTGACCAGATCGCGGCCAGGATAGGCATTGCGGCGGATCATCCCACCCGGCTGATGGCCGGGCTCTCCTACAGCCTGGGCAAGGCCCTGGAAGACGGACATGTTTATCTGCCCTATGAAGAGCTGATGGATAATGCGGCTAATCTGTTGCGGGTGGACCGCGCGCTCTTGGGACCGGCCTTTGCCCGGCTGCACAATGAACGCAGACTCACCATTGACCAAAGCCAGGGGGATAAAGCGGTCTACCTGACCCCCATGCATTTGTTGGAAAAAAAGGCGGCCAGGGGCCTTTTTCGGGTGCTGAAAGGCCCGCCCATCCTGGAGCCTCACCGGGTGGACAAGGCGCTTGAATGGGTAAGCTCGCGCCTGGCGGTGCGGCCCTCGGAAGGCCAGGCTCAGGCACTGAAAAAACTGCTGACTTGCAGCCTGGGAGTGCTGACCGGCGGGCCGGGCACCGGCAAAACCACCATGCTGCGGGCCCTGATCGCCATTGCCCAGCGCATGGGATTGAGCATTGCTTTGGGTGCGCCCACCGGCCGGGCGGCCAAGCGGCTTTCCGAGGCCACCGGGCTGGAGGCGGTCACCATCCACCGCCTTCTGGAATACCGCCCCAAGGACAACAACTTTGGCCGCAATCAGGAAAAGCCCCTTGAGGCGGAATTGGTGGTGATAGACGAAAGCTCCATGATCGATGTATGGCTCATGGCCCATCTGGCCGCCGCGGTGGGGCAGGGCGCCCGGCTCATCCTGGTGGGCGACGCGGACCAGCTTCCCAGCGTGGGCGCGGGCCTGGTGCTCAGGCAGATCATAGATTCGGGGCAGGTGCCCGTGGCCCGGCTCAGTGAGATATTCCGCCAGGCCCAGGCCGGGCTTATCATACGAAACGCCCACCGCATCCTGCATGGGCGCATGCCGGAATTGCCCGCATCCGGAGACAACAATGCCGACTTTTATTTCATAGAGGAACGCGAGCCGGAAAAGGTGGCCGGACTGGTGCGGCGGCTCATTGTGCAGCGTCTGCCCGAACGCTTTGGATTTGATCCCTTAAATGACGTTCAGGTGCTATCCCCAATGCATAAAGGTTCCATGGGCTGCGCTCACTTGAATGCATCACTGCGCCAGGCCTTGAACCCCCGGGCGGAAAGCACAAGCGGGGCAGGGGGATTCAGCCCCGGCGACAAGGTAATGCAGGTGCGCAATAACTATGACTTGGAGGTTTTTAACGGCGACGTTGGTTTGGTTTCCTGGTGCGATGAAGAAGGATGCCAGGTGGACCTGCCCGGACAAAGCGTGTCTTATGGCGCTGCGGATGTTGATGACCTCACCTTGGCCTATGCGGTAACGGTGCATAAATCGCAAGGTTCGGAATATCCGGCGGTGGTGATCTGCCTGGGCAATGAGCATTATGTGCTGCTGAACCGGCCCCTTTTGTACACCGCAGTCAGCCGTGGAAAGCAACTTGTTGTAATAGTGGGTAATTCTCAGGCCCTGCGCCGGGCGGTGGAGCACGATGAACCCACACGCCGCTATGCCCGCCTGGATGCAAGGCTGAAAGAGCTGATGGGCGCCTAGCCTGCCGCCCGCTGCGTTTCCAGCATAAATCCAGGCGCAATTTATCTTTACCTCCCCTTTCTAATATAATTTTTGTGATTGACTACCATGCAATAACAGCACTATATTTTTATATAGTGCTGTTTAATATAGTCAATAATTTCATTAGATAACAGTTTTGCATTTCCGCATCTTCGCTACGGTTCCAACCTTTCATATTGCCGGTTTATTTTATTGTGAATGCTTTTGAATATTAACTTGGGAACAGATTAAACAGTAGCCTGATAAGCTCTTTTATATTTAAAAATTACACATCATAATTCTGTGCATTTTGCTGTGACTAAAAGGGGAGGATACCAATGGCAAACCGGAAAGCGCTGATAGTGGGGGGCATAGGCGGATTACTTCCCGTTTTGATGTGCTTGACTCAGCAAGATGCCGCGACCATGTATGATACTTTTGATTTCGCCAAATTCGCCGGTCACTGCACCAAGGCTGTTTTATTAAGTTTTTTGGGTGCCTTACTGGTCTGGATAAATTCCATCGATGATCTTAAGCAGGCTTTGCAGATTGGAATCATGGCCCCCGCGGTGGTGGTGGGCTTCATGGCTGGGTCCCAACTGGAAGACGCTCAAAGCCAGCTTGCCATTCTGCAAAAGACCGTGCGCAGCACTCAATTGGAAGAACCGGTCACACCCGTGCAGCCTGGTCCCAGCACCCGGTTGTGGATGCCTGAAGACGGCGGCGCAGGATTTAGTTTGGTTTCGCCGGCATACGCCCAAACTTCCGCCCAGTTGCCCCGGGGCTATCATCAAAAAGAACCCAGCACCTTGTCGCGTTTTTGGTATGGGCTGTCCGGCAGCCTGGAAAACAGCTGGTTTGTGATCAGCGGCTCCCATTCAACCGAAAAGGCGGCCTTGGCCCAGGTTAAAGCTTTGAAAAAGAAAGGGTATACGGCCAGGGTCATACCCCCGCGGGGCAATAACAAATACTACTCCGTGGTGATAGGCTCCTGGCTTTCCATGCAGCAAGCAAAGCTGCTCAGCCAGCAGGCAATCAAAGACGGGCTGCCAAAGAGCACTTACATAATCAAATATAAGCCATGAAAACGGTATGCCTTTTGAGGCAAAAAGGTCAGCGGGCACACCCAGGGGGGGGAATGCCCGCTGAAACGGAAGGGATGTAGACGGCACAGCGAGTCTGGTTATCCGGCCGTCGGGCGCTTCTTTTGAAAAAGCGCTGCTAGAGTGACGGTTCGCCGTCGCGAACCAGGGAACCCTTAGTAATATCCGCCATCCAAGAGGCTGCGGTCCAGGATGGGTTGTGTCTCCGCCAGCTTCCAGGGGGTTGAATTGCCTATCATGGCGGCCGCTTCTTTCACCGTTTGCCTGGCTTGCTGCACGGTAAGACCGTGATATCCGTTAATGAGGTCGGAACGTATGGCGCGGGTGTTGTGTATATTCGCGGCCTTGACCGTGGTGGACTCAGACCCTTGCTGCTGCCCCGTATCCTCTTTCTGGCTTGCTTTCTGCTCCGCCCTTTCATTGGCAAGCTTGGCTGATTGCTCGTTATAAAGGGCATTGGCGGTGTTGGTTATGCTGGTTACATCCATTCACTGCGTCCCAATCAATTCATGTTTAGGTGATGTAATCGCCACGCCAATACTTTAAGGACTCCACCCTGACCGCGGTCAGGGTTTCCTGGCCCAGTTGGACCAACTGCGGGTCCTTGATTTCATTCAAATTTTCCTCAAGCTGTTCGGCCTGAAGCTCCATGCTCCGCAAGAGCGGTTCAAAATCCTTCAAGGTTTTGTCGGGGTTACCCAAAGCCTGGCCATAAGCCTCAAGCGAATCCAAAAGCCCGTTCAGCTTGAACCAGACCGGCGAGAGCCCGGTGTCTCCTTCCAAGGTGGAGCTCTGGATCTCGATTACCGGTTCGGCCGCTTCACTTTGGGGTATTTTTTCCGCGACCAGCTGGGTCAGCATTTCACTGAAGCTGCACCCGTCCTGGCTGGATTTTGAGCCTTGGATTTGGTTGAAATCGGCAAGTATATGATCATTAGTAATTTTCATTTCGGTTCTCTCCCATGGAGTCGCTAATAATTGGAAGCAATATATATGCCATAGAATCGTCATACAAATAATAATAATAATTTAAGCATGTTAAACATATTATTCCGGGCAAAGTCTGGGAATATATTGCCGTACCCAAAAATGGGAACACCCGGGAGGGAAAAGGATTCCTAGCTGGAAAGGCCAGGGCGGTCCGATGGACCCCTCCATGGGGAAGGGGCGATGCTGAGCATGGGACGGCCGCAAAGCCTGGTGCATTAAATACTTCAAGGCGGGATTTTGGGCGCAGTGCAATATGTGTGATTGCGCCACGCTTAATAAACAAACCGTGCTTGGCGGGATATTAAGTGGATTTAGGTTTGAAATAAAGGCGTTTCAGATCATCTATTTTGATCCCGTAAACCTCTTTAAGTTTTTCATAGTCCATCTGGAAGATCAGCCAGCCTATTATGTCGCCGTCTTTGATCATCTTGAAAGCTATTTCCACGCCTTGTTTTCCGCTGGGATTGGCCGGGGTCTTGCGGTAAAGCACCAGCACCCGATGCAAGGAATCTTCATCATCGCTCATGAAAGTGATATGGGCATAGGTCTTGCCCACGTGCTCAATGGAGTCTTTGCCGTATTCTATGGAATAAGCAGATATCACCTGCTTTTCCTTTCCCAGCACCACCACGCCCTCATAGGTCAGGCCGTCGGCATCCTGCAGGTCGAAAAATTTCTTGAGCAGCTTCTGAATGACCACGGGCTTGTCCAGGTTCTTCTCTATAATAGCCCTGATGGCCACATAATCTTTGGCAAGTTGGTTTCTCAAACCGCTTTTTTCCAGGGCAGCCGTTTTGTAGCCCCGCACGAAGTAGGGGTATCCCAGCAATGCGCCTCCGGTTAGCATGGCCAAGATCACCAAGCTGGGGATCAGCCAATACCACAGCCGTTTGATGCGGACCTGCATATTGTGCTGTTTGGTCATATCCCGGGCAATGGTCAAGGCGCCTTGGTAGTTGTGGCGGTCATCATACAGTCCGGTCATGCTGACCGAAGTGAAGCGCTTTTCATTGCCTGCGGTTTTCAGCCTGAGCATCTGTTCCTGTAAAGAATAGCCCTCTTGCACCTTGGCAAGGCAGGATTCGCATATCTTGGGATCTTCAAATAGTTCCAAGAGGCTGACTTTATAAAGGGCCTGCTTGTCCCGGCCATACAGACGCTGGGCCGCGGCATTGAGGGCTATTATACGGTCGTCTTTATCGGAAACCACCACGGCGTCGGGCAGCTGGTCGCAAAATTCCTTGAAACCCACCAGGGCTTTGCTGGTCTCGGCGAGCCTTTCGGCCACGAGCCAGGATATATCTTTGAAGATATCCGGGTATTCACAAAAAAACTGGCTTAAGCTGTCCTGGGGAACGCAGTAAGCTTTGACATCGGTCAGGGCGGAAATGGTAGCAGTGCGGCGGCCGCCCATTACAGCGGACATTTCTCCAAATATTTCACCTGGTTCTTCTATCTCGGCAATAGTGCGGTCCCCCTTGGCCACCGATACGGTTCCGGAGCGGAGGATATAGAGCTCTTTGGATACATCACCTTCGCGGAACAGCACTTCACCTGCGGAAAACTCGCAGGCATATTCTTCCAAATATCTGTTATTTAATAAATTATCAAACATGAAAAAGATGATAGCACAGCTATGGGGTTTTGGGACACTTTTATGTGGCACCCCTTATTAAACAGTTCAAACAATAAAACAGGCCCCGGCCAACATTGGGCCGGGGCCTGATTATCTGCGAACAAAGAGGGGCAGGGCGCTATTTTGCGGTCGCCCACTCCTTGACCTGGTCCGGGTTCACGATGTCGCCGTACTTGGCCTTGAGATCGTTGAGTTCATCCCTTTGTTCGTCGTATATGGCGAACAGTTTCTCCGGAATGTTCTCTTCTTTTTTGAAAGCGTCGTACTGCAGATCGATGCGGGCCATGATCTTGCCGATATACATGGAGAACTGCTTGTCGTAGAGTTCCCGGGGATAATCCTTGTCCAGAATATCCTTGAACATGGCTTTCAGGTCTTCATAAGTCGGCAGCAGGCCCACGGGCGAGTAAATGGTCTCCACCTCGCCGTGCACCAAACGCTCCAGCCAGCCCAGCCACACCTTGACGTCGCGCTTCTCGCCCAAAAGGGCGCTGCCTTCGCCGCCGCGGGCCTCATGGGTCAGGAAGTAGTTGAGTCCGGCCAGGACGGGCCGGTCTTTTTCGTTGATTTTCTCGCTGTTAAAGAAGTTGAATTGGGCAACCATGTTGTCACCCAGGGCGCCGGGGATAAAGGGCTGGTTGGCCCAGGGCTGGCGCTTGACTCCGGTGACGCCAACTTCGGTGGCGGTGGCCCTGCTTACAATGGAAGCGCCGATAACCACGCCTTCATCCGCGTTGCGGGCCACCCGGACCGGGGGCATGGTGTCCGCGTCACGGCCGTTGTAGGTAAAGACCTTGGTCACCACGCCGGCGGGATCTTCCATCTTGGGGCTGTAGTTGGCCAGGGAAGAGGCGCGGATGGTGAAACGGGCGTTACCGTGGGACAGGGGAACCGGCTTTCCGTTGGCCCCGGTCTTGCCTGCGAACCAATCGCCCTGGAAGTTGAAGCCCTTGTCCGGATTCTCCTCACCGCTGCCCACCCAGTAGGGCACGCCGTCGTTGATAAGCACATTGGAGAATATGATTTCGTGGCCTGGTTTGCGCAATATGTCCATGATCAAGGGATCGTCGGTCCAGTTTACGTCCTGGATAATCCCGAAGATGCCCGATTCGGGGTTGATGCTGCGGATGGTGCCGTCGGTGTCGATCCAGATCTGGGCCAGGTCATCGGAAATGAACTCTTCACCCACCATGGCGGTCGTGGTTTTACCGCAGCCGCTGGGCGCTGCGCCGGCGAAGAAGGTCACCCGGCCGCCCGGGCCTTTCAGGCCGGTGATGAACATGTGCTCTGAAAGCTCTTCACCCAGGCGGTAATAGGTGGCGCGGTCCACGGCAAAGCGGTGGTTGCCTTTTTTGAGCAACAGGGTGTTGCCCGCATAGGTGCAGTAGGTGCTGTAGGTGGTCTGGTATGAGCGGTCCATGAACACCCGCGCATTGGGCAGGTCTTCGGGGCGGTTGGTGCCTTGGGAGTGCACGTTGGTGAAGAACAGGCCGGCCCGTTCCACTTCGGCGTCAAAATCGTCAAAGCAGTTGCGGTAAAGCAGTTCGGCTGAGTGGCACACATATAAAGAAGTCGTCATCTCAATGGCTGGAATGGCGGCCACTGCGCCCACCGGACCGCGGGAATAGAAGCCTATGACCAAGGTCATGCCTTCCATCATGCCCACCATGTTTTCCTTGACGTAATTGTACGCATCTTCGCGTTCAATGCGGTTGGCCAGGGAACTGACTTTTTCACCGGGGTTGGCGATATAGAAGGTGCGGTCCACGATGCGGGCCTGTTCCTCGGCCAGATCGTAGTGGATGGTGTGGCCGGAAATATTAAGGTGCTTTTCCTCGTTGTATTCCACCACCAGCTTTTGGATGCGCTCCACGTCAGCTTTGCTGCCGTCGTTGACCAAGACCTTGGCGGGTTTGCCCAAAGCGATGGCATTGGCTATTTTGAGGCGCGCTTCCGAATTGGTAATTTTTTCGATTTTTGCGAAATCAGCATCATCCATGGACTCACGGAATATGCGTTTTACTTCCTCGGCGCCTTGAATCCCGCCGATATCAATAAGTATATCGACGCCTTTTTTTAGCTCTAACATGAACACTCCCTTATGGCCCGCAGGAATATGCGGGGCCTTGTAATAATTTGAACGCAATGAGAGCCCATAAAAGGGCTGGTAAAGTTTGCCCGTTGGAAGAGGGCGCGGCTACCTGTCCAACCGTCTTCCATCCCCAGCCATCCAATGGCTGAAAGTGCTACATTCTATAGCCAGGTCAATCTGGGAGTCAAGAGAGCAGGCGGTGCAATGTCCTTGAATTCCCCAGAATTGAGCCTTGAATTCAGCCTTGGGCCGGTATTCATATTTCAAAGTTTACATAATATATCTTATGCGAAGTAATATATGAAAATCAGACAAGACACTTTGGTGGCCTCCTGGTTCATGGGCCAATGGGTTCATACGGCCTCTGTGGCAATCCACAAAACAGTTATTTAATGTAAAATATATCTAAATTGCGTAACAAATTTATTTTATGGATGTTCTTAGCATAAAACACAGATCCCGCTTTGTTGGATATTTAAACCAAATCATTTTATAAATCTGTAATAATTTAATATTTTTATCATTATTTAATTTTGATCCGGCGATCATACAGTTTTCACCAGGCCCCGGGGCCTGCGGCACAGGCAGCTCAAGGAAAATGCATGAGCAGCTCGGGGCGTCCCGTGTGTTCATCGAGCTGTTCCTTAGCAACCACAAAGCCGTGGTTGCGGTAGAAGCGTATGCCGGTGAGGTTCTTCTTGTACACGGAAAGTGTGAGACTGGAAAAGAGTTCCTTTGCGCGTGCCATCAAGCAAGCGCCGATACCTCTGCGTTGGCTGCGGGGAGCGACGAAAAGAGCAGCGATGACAGCTTCACGGAGTGAGATAAAGCCCAGAACCTCTCCATGTTCTTCATATACATATGTTTCACTGCCCGGAATGTACAACTCCCTCATGTCAGCAACCTTGGATTCCCAGAACTCCTTGGGGATAAAATCGTGCGCCTGAATAGACGCTGCAAGCCAGATGCGTATGACCTGCTCCATGTCCTGTCGCTGAAATGGCCTCAACATGATTAGAATCTCCGCAGTCCATTAGGCACCCAAATTCAATCTAAATAATTAAATAATAACTTAACTAATTAATATTAAAATCCATTTCACTCCACCAGTAAAATACCGAAACGTCGCATGATCTGGTCATAGTGAGAACGCACATCAAGCTTAAACCCATATTTGCGCACGGTGCCGTAAACATCCACGCCAAACGCCTCAGGCGAAGGCCTGGCAATCATGGCCTGCTGACACTGGGTGCGCTCCGGTATGCATTCCTTGCAAAAATGACAGGGATCTATGAACAGCACGAATGCTTTGTGGTTGCCAGCCAGGAAGACATCCCTTTCCAGCTTGGCCAGACGGGCGTTGCGTTTGTCGGTCCAGGCGTGGCGTTTTTTGGGATCATCAAGCTTCACTTCATACTTGATAATCACCGCTTCGCTGTATTCTTTGAAAAACCGCTCACATTCAGGGATTGAGGGGGTGTTGGGCGGACAGCAGCCCTGTTTGCCATAGGCCGGGCAACCGTACATGCATTTCATACGCACCCATTGCCCTATGAAAAAGTCCTTGGGGTCCGCCCACTTAAAATCATCAGGCTCATATTTTTCGATGAATTCCTCTATTTGGCTGCGGTTCATTGTTAGTCCTCTCATTTGGCTGCTGTCTGAGTTGACAGGTGCACTTTCCTTTACTGAACCGGCTTATGGTATAGTTCCCCTGCCCCGCTTTGTAATTTTGTAATACATAGCAGATATAAGGAGAGTAGCATCCATGTCAAGCTTATTGATTGATCGGGACAAATGCAAAAAAGACGGTCTGTGCGTGGCGGAATGCCCCATGCTTATAATTGAAATGAAGGCGGGGGACTTCCCCAGCTTTGTGGACTATCCCGGCGCGCACTGCCTGGAGTGCGGCCACTGCGTGGCCGTGTGCCCCCATGAAGCGCTGTCATTAGATATGATGCCGGCGAGTGACTGTTTGCCTCTGGACCACGGACAGAAGCTTGACCGCGATCAGGTAAGGCAGCTAATGCTGTCCCGTCGTTCTTGCCGCCAATACAAGCCGGAGCCATTGCCCAAATCAGAGATCGAAGAACTCATGGACATGGCGTTCTATGCTCCTACGGGCAGCAACAGGCAGCCCATGGACTGGACGATCGTCTACGACACCCAGGAAGTCAAAAAGCTCACCAGCCTGGTGCTGGACTGGATGCGGCTCACAATCAAGGACAATCCCCGACTGGCCGAGACGCTCAACATGCCTGCCGTGGTGGCGGCCAGTGAAAAAGGTCATGACCGCATCCTGCGCGGCTGCCCCCACCTGATCGTCGGCCATGCCCCCAAAGATGAACGCACCGCGCCTGCGGCCTGTGTGGGAGCCATATCATATATAGAGCTTGCCGCGCCCTGCATGGGAATCGGCACCTGCTGGGCAGGATACTTCACCCGCGCCGCACTGTCCTACGAACCTTTGCAAAGGGCGCTGGATCTGCCCGAAGGCCATCAAGTGTTTGGCGCGGTCATGCTGGGCTATCCCAAGGCCAAATACTACCGCATACCCCAGCGCAAACGGCCCGGGCTGGTCTGGAAATAATTAATGAAAAAATATCCGGTCGCCGGGGTGTTATTATACCCGGCGGTTTTCTTTTGATTGGCGCTGCATCTAAATGGGTGTTGTAATTAGATAAAATTTTTTTTATAAACAGACGCATTTTTTATTAAAGTGTCATGGAGGGGTTGCCGATACATCATACAGGAGAAATGTTCACGAGCCTGTACGGGCTGCAAACCAGCAAGGGACCCAATGATTTAAATGGCCGCAATTCCACCATATGTGAAGCTGGTTGTTAATAACAACATGCGCAAGGAAACCGCACCGGTGCAACGGGCTGCATCCTCGGGCAAACTGCGTCAAGTAAAAGCGAGCCAGGAATCAACCTCAGCAAGCGATGCCTCCAGAGTGCAGGGCGCACAAGACACGGTCAGTCTGGTTTCCCAGGAGAACCGGAGGGCATGGGACACCCTGCCCCCCACCCCCCAGGAAGCCGAAGAAGCCCTGTACGCGCTAAGTAAGGATTTACCCGGACTGGGCCAGGCCGTGGGAGATATACATTCCCATTTGGACCGCCGGGTGATCCTGTCCCTGCTGGCCCCCCTGGTAATGTGAACTTTCTCTTAAGTTGCCAATCTCAGCCGCGGTCACCCGGACGATTCAATCCCCATGATCACTTGAAATGCATTGCCGGGCGCAAGGTTTTTGATTATTTGGTCCACAGGATTATAATTGAAATAATTAAGCAGATCAGGCAGGGAGAACCGCAATGGCTATAGAAGCCATACAAGCCGCCACCTCAGCTTTGAGAGTTGAGTCACGCAGGGTAAGCCGCTCAGCCCACAATCTGGCCAATTTGAACACCACGGGTTTCACCCCAAGCCGCACCAATCAGGTGGAAACCGCTGCCGGCGGGGTGCAGGAGACGGCTTCATCCTATCTGAGCCAGGGGCCGGTCCTGCCCAGTGAAAGCCCCCTGGACCTTGCCCTGAACGGCGGCGGCTTTTTCGTGCTGGATGACGGCCAGGGCGGAAGGGCGTATACCCGGGCGGGCAATTTCAGTCTGAATCAGGACGGAGTCTTGGTGGACTCTTTGGCCCGGGAAGTGCTGCCCCGGGTGGAGGTGCCGGCCGAGGCCCACTCGGTTTCGGTGTCGCCCCAGGGTGAAGTGGCTTTTCTCGGCACCGGCGGCATGGTGCTGGGCAGGGTGCAACTGGAAACCGCGGTTTTTGGCAATCCCGGCGGTCTGGCTCCGGTGGAAGGCAATGCATTTGTGGAAACCACTGAATCCGGACCTCCGGTCAATGCAGCGCCCGGCACTCCCGGACATGGTGAAATCGTTTCCGGCGCCCTGCAAAGCTCCGGAACCGATCTGGCCCGGGAAATGGTCAATATGATGCTGGGCCAGCGCAGCTTTGAAGCCAATATAAAAACCGTGCAGACCGGGGATGAGATGCTGGGCAGCATACTTGATATTGTGGGTTAGCGCCCTGCCCCACTGCCCTGCTATTTTTTCCGGGCAACCACGGCGAATTCCATTGATCCGGCATCAAACTCAGATCCTGCCACGTCCGCATAGCGTTCAGCTATTGCAAAGCCGCAAGCGTCAAATTCCCTTTCAAGCCGCTCAAAACTGAAATACTGCAGCCAGTTGTAAATCGTATTCACCCTTGCGGGCCCAACAATGGTGTATTTATCCAGAACCACCTTTTCCGCTTCATATTTGAATGTATTAATGAAACCGTAATATTTCTCCGGCGACCAAAACCCGTCCATGAGATTGGGTTCATAAGAGGCGGCCTCCCGGCGTTCATCAAAGGCGGAAATGGTGTAACCATCCAACAGGACTGATCCGCCCGGCTTGAGGATGCGGCGGAATATGCCCAGCAGTTTGTTTCTCTGATCCGGGCTGAGCGCGCAGAAATCGCACATGATCATCATAACTAGATCAAAGCGGCTATCATCTTGATAATCAAGGTAGTTTTGGTGTAGATACTTTATAACCAGGTTGTGATCAGAGGCATATTTTTTTGCATATTCCAGGGAGTTTGACGAAAAATCTATACCGGTTACCCGGGCTCCCAGTCTGGCCAGACGGCTGGTATACAGTCCGGGGCCGCAGCCAAAGTCCGCAATCTGTGTATCTTCGCCCACCTGGAAACGTTCACCTATCCAGCCAACCGAGCAGTCTATGAATTTGCTGTTGCGCGAAGAAAGGTCCACCCCATCATTCAAGTGAAACTTCAGCATTTGTTTGGAGATATATTCATCCGCCCAAAGCTCCTTCGCGGTATAGAACTCAAAGGGCCTTGGACGGAAATTTATGGTTTCAAGATCATTGAACATCATTTCATATCAGCTCCTCAAGGATTCCGTGCCATCCGCAGCTTATGCAATAAATCTGTGAGACGTCCTTTAGCTCCAGCTTTTTGGGCGGGTCCTGGCTGGAAATAGTCTCACCAGAGGCTGTCACTCTGAAAAACACCATACCGTCGCTTTCATTATCAACATAAAACTTCATTGCCTTACAGTTGGGGCATTTTTTATATTCATTGCTTATGATTGGTGACATGTTCAAGCCCTTGCTTGTTAGAGGCGCTTTGGTGCCGTAGAATTGTTTTTTCGTATTCTAACAGGAGCTGAGCACTTTGAGCACAAAACCTATAAAGAGAGTTGGTATTGAATTCGCCTCTGACCATGAAGCGGACGTCCTCACCTGGGGCGGCTTTTTGAAAATCACCCGCCATAGAATGCGCAATTGCTATGATGACGGCACCACCAGCAAATGGTACTGGGTGGAGACGGCTCATCCGCCCTTTGTGGATGCGGTGGTTCTGGTGCTGTATGCCGTCGTACCGGGGCAGCCCCCATCGGTCTATTTGCGCCGCAGCCTTCGCCCGGCAGTGGCGGTGCGCCGTTTTGAACCTTTGCATTATCAGGTGGATGGTAAAAAGCTCAACGGAGAGCTTTGGGAGATTCCCGCCGGTGGAATAGAACCCGGAGACCTTGAGCCCGGGGGCCCGGGACGCTTGGGACGGGCCGTGGCCGAAGCCTTGGAAGAAGCCGGGTTAAAATTGGAGCCTGGCGACCTGACTCCACTGGGGCCGCCCCAATACACTGCGCCCGCTGTTACCGGAGAGCGCCTGTATTTCTACCATGCCAAGGTTGATCCCCAAACGGCTCAAGAGCCCTGCGGCGACGGCCATCCCATGGAAGACGGTTCAGAACTCAGCCTGGTTCCCTTGCCCGAAGCTCTGGAGTGGGTTAGCCAGGGCAAGATATGCGACCTGAAATCAGAAGTGGGGCTGATGAGGCTTGCCCGCCTGCTGCAGGCAAAAAGCGGAGTTCCCTTTGTATAATTCGGCGGGGCGGCTTTATAATAATATAAGACCTAAATGAAGCATGTTTTGCGCCTGGCATGGAGGGCTAATATGTATGGATCACGGCCAAATTTAAAGCGTTTGCTTTATCTGGTTTTGCTTCTGATACTAATCGCCATGGCTGCGCCAAGCTACGCACAGTCGGTTCCCAGACCCAAGCAGGCTTACCCCGGCTTTTATTCCCAGCCGCCACGCTTCCAGATATTCACCGCCCCCAAACCATACGGCGGGCTCATGATGGTTGACACCAAGACCGGTGATTCCTGGCAAAGGGTTATCGTCAACACGGAAAAAGGGATAACCATACGCTGGATCAGGCTGCCCAAGGATCAGCCTCTCAAAGAGAACGAGACCATATTATGGCAATAGAATGGTTGAGGCGGCAGGGGAAATGAATGTTAGATGTTTCGTGAAGGTTTGAGTATGCAACCCAGGCCATACACGTATCTTTATCTTAATTTTGTACGGCATATTATCATTAGGCTTGGGCTGGAACTGAGCTTGCCTTATCAGATAGAAAAGCTCGGTCGGCGTATCCTGATGGGTTTTTCGCGAGCCGGGGGGTAAGGGGGGATGGCGAGCCTTTTGACCACCAAAAGGCGAAGAATCCCCCCAAGAAAAATTTATCTTATCTTTTTTGTATCCACAATATTTAACATACTATCTATCATATTTAACTGACTAAATCATTTAAGATTGCCTCCGGCGGCCCAAGGGGCTTATCGCTTTTGGATGATCCAAAAGCTCGCAGCCCCTTAGGAATCCCCCAAACAAAAGATCATGTGCCGTGACGTTATGGACCCCGCACTATTGCCCAGTAGCAATGTTTTAGTCAGCAGTGCTTTGGTGCTCACTGAAGCATCTTTCAGGGAGATTCTGTTGCCCAGCCGGAAATACGGATAAGGCCATATAGATGTCCGTGGCCGCCCGCAGGCCACACTCATACCTTCACGAAATATTCAACAATCCACGATACCAATTACATCTCATCCCCAATCACCAAACCCGGCAGGCTATTTCAACAGCGGATTAAAATAGCCATGGCGCAGTTTGGGAAAGCGGTAGGTGAGCATATCCATGAGCTTGCCCATGCCCATGCGCTCTTTGGGCGGCTCCAGCTTCAGGGTGCGCAAATAGTATTCCGGGTCGATATTGAGGTTGCGCCACTGGATCAGATCCAAACCGGTTTCTTCCACCAGCTTGACCAGGGCTTCCACCTCCTCGGCCCGGTCGGTGACTCCCGGCATACTGAGCAGATTGATGGATGCAAAGCCGTCCATTTCCTTCATGACCTTGACGGACTCCAGCGCATCGGAAAGGCTCCAGCCGCTGGGCTGATAATAGGCCTGGTGGCGCTCGGGGATCAGGCTGTTCAAGGACACCCGGATGGAACTGATCCCCTGAGTCCGCAATTTCTGCACCACCCGGGGCAAGGAGCCGTTGCTGTTCAGGTTTATGGTGCCGGTTTTTTCCTTTTTGCGGATGATGCCGATGGCCTCCGCAATGGCTTCACCGGCCAATAGCGGCTCGCCCTCGCAGCCCTGGCCGAAGCTTACCAAAGGATCGCGCGCGGTTTTGAAATGGTGCAGAGCCACTTCGGCTATCTCTTGGGCATTGGGGGCAAAGGTCATGCGGTCTTGGGTGACGGGAAACCGCCCCGGAGGCTGGTCGTTGAGACAGCCCAGGCAATGCGCATTGCACGCCGGGCTGGTGGGCAAGGGAGCCTCCCAGCGGGACAGCATCAGGTTGCGGGCCGCGGGGCAGCAGTAGGTGAGCGCACAGGTGCCGAGGTGCTGCCACAGCCTGTTGTTGGGAAATTCGCTCAAGAGCCTGCGGGCGCCGGCCGCTATACGCTCCGGCCTGGGAAAGCTTTGGCAGTCCTGGCGGGGATTGGGATCAACCCTGCGGGCCGGCACCACAAAAGAACCTTTGTGAAAACCCACCGCGGTATATGCGAACAGGGGCAGGTTGGGGGCTTCTTCGCCGGTTTCATAGGCAGCGGTGAAAAGGGCCGTATGGGCCGGAGCCATGAAGGCCGCCACCGCGCTGACCTTGCGTGTGGCAGAGCCGGGTTCATTGCGAAGCACCTCGAAACCGCCCCCGCGCCCCACTCCAACCGGCATGCGCCCCGGGAGCAAGAACAGCTCCGAGCCCTCGGGCAGCGGTATGCATTCCTTGGCCGGGATCGGTTCCCAGCCTCCCCCGGCTGATCCGGCCAGCCCCAGCCCGGGAAGATCAAATATGTTTCCGTCCTGATCAGCATATAACATGGCGGGCTGTTTGCTCACGGGATGACTTCCTTTAATAAGCGGTTGGTTTTTTATAAACCAGACAAACATACACCGCCTTGGCCTGACCGGCCATACAGGCCAAACCTGAGCTGTGATATTAGCTAGGGAAAACCGGAATGCCGGATGACCGAGCTGCTGACTCAGCCGGCGGGATTTAGCTGCTGCAGGGCTTCTATATCCCGGGCAAAGCCTGGGTCGCGCATGAGTTTCAGGGCAAAACCCTGGTATTTGCATGCAATGGCCCGGATGGCGAACTGCAAGGCATAGCGCCTAATGGGCTTTTCCAATAGGTGATTGACCCCGCTGGCCATGCACATGTCCACCACATCATCGCTGGCAGCGCCGGTGATGATGACGGCGTCCTCGGCCGCCATGGGATAATGAATATTTACAGCGTCCAAAAAGTCAAAGGCATTTTGTTCATCTAGAAAAACGTCCAGCACGAATATGCCCAGACCGCTTTCCCGTTTGAAACAGAAGGTGCGGGCATCCAGAAAACTGGTGAATGAATGCACTTCACCCAATTTATAAAAGCCGCTGATCATCTCATGCAAAAGCATGCACATCTGTTCATCGTCATCCAGGATGATGACGTCCAAGCCCTCAGGCATTTCATCCTCCTAATGGCTAGCTTAGCAACTTTTCGTTTCAGTATAGCATTTCATGGGGTTACAAATGCAAACAAAGAGCGTTTGGTCATGGGGAATTATGTGCTTGATGTGAATCCGTTAAACCATTTGACGGTCCGCTCTATGACTTCGGCCCGGGTGGCGGGATCGGAAAACACGTGATCCGCGCCCGGCGCCACCCAAAGCTCTTTCGGCTCCTGCGTAAGATCATAGGCCAGCTGGGCATTGGGCTCAGGCGGCACCACATCGTCGTTCTCGGCATATATAAAGAGCACCCGGCTGATGCTTGCCAGCACCTTTTTCATGTCGTGCCTGGACCGGTCGGCCGCCATGCCGGGCATGTCCGGCGGCAAGGGCCCATTGGTGATCCTGGTCCAGCAATCGTCAAGGTCGATTGGCGCAACCCAAGCTGCCAGGGCGGCTGGGGCTTTTTCATGGGCCGCCAGCAAGGCCGCCGCCCCGCCCATGGATGAACCGGCATACATAATGGGCTTATGGCCGAGACGCCTTTGCAACTCCGCCGCGGCATGAAGAAATTCATCCCGCCTGGTGCTGAGAGTGGTGTCCCGCTGGCTGCCCGGCGAATCGCCGCAGCCCGCGTGATCAAACAGCAAGGCCGCCAGGCCTGTATCCATCAGACCCTTTGCCAGGCTGTTCAGTTTGCTGCTTTGCATGGAGGAATCCAGGCCGTGTGCGATCACCACCCCGGCGCTTGGCTTTTGCGGGATATAAAGCCTTCCGGCCAGACGGCTGGGGCCATGGGGTATCAATATGGATGAATAGGGCTGCAAATACTTATCTCCCATCAATATCTGAACAAAACCCCTGTTGCAGGGATGGACGGGCCGCTGAAATGCGATTTTAGTCAAACGGGGATTTGCTTAGCAAGTGAAAAAACCGCATTCAGCACTCGCTAAGCACTGGGGTTAGAGGGTAGAATACTCCGGCGGAAAAGGTCCGGGCCAACTGGCCCGCAGCGTCTTCTATCAACCAATCCAAGGGTGTGGACATGGACAAAGATACTAAGTGGTTCTGGCAAAAACGCAGTGAAGCCGTTATTGAACAACTGAAAAAAAACCGCATGGACGGGGCCTACATCCCCGATTCCGCCCAGGTGGCCCCGGCAGTCATGGCCGAAATCGCCCAGGGCGCAAAAGTAGCCATGGGCGGTTCCATGACTGTTTCCCAAACCGGAGTGCTGGACGCCCTTAGGGCGGCGGATATAAATCTGCTGGACCGGTTCGCCCCCAATATCGCCCCTGATCAGATGATGCGGCTCTTCAAGGAAGGCTTGACGGCTGACGTCTTTGTATCGGGAGTGAACGCCATCAGCGAAAGCGGTGAGCTGATTTTTGTCGACGCCACCTGCAACAGGGTGGCCCCCATCTTGTTCGGCCCCAGCAAGGTGATTCTGATCAGCGGAGCCAACAAGATCGTCCCGGATGTGGAAACCGGCCTGACCCGCATCACCCATTATGTGGCCCCCACGAACGCCCACCGCTTGAACCGCAAGACCCCCTGTGCGGCAACCGGGGTGTGTGAAGACTGCAGCAGCCCAGACCGCATCTGCAACGCAACCGTGGTGATACACAAACAAGCCGTCAAAAACCGCATCAAGCTGTTCTTGGTTGGTGAGGATCTGGGGCTCTAGGCCTTTTTGCCCACATGGAATTTTGGCAAGAACTGAAATACCGGACCGTAAGCTGGATTGCAGCCGCCATACTGCGGCTGTGGTCCGGCACCTGCCGGATAGAACACCTCCGGCCCGGGATGGTGAAGGGGTATGTGGAAGGCAAGCTGCCCGCGGTTTTGGTGGGCTGGCACCGGGGCGCCATATTCTACATAATCATTCTGGCCCGTCTGGTTCCTGCGGCCATCATGATATCACGCAGCAAGGACGGCGAATACCTGGCCCGCACCGCGGAGCGCTTGGGCTTGATTCCGGTGCGGGGCTCCAGCAGCCGTGGTGGGCGCCAAGCCCTGGACGAAATGGCGCACTATCTGAAAACCCGGCAGGGCTTATACGCCGGGACCGTTGCCGACGGCCCCCGTGGTCCGCGCAATGTGGCCAAAAAAGGTATGGTGGTATTAGCCCAGCGCGCCGGGGTTCCCTTGATACCCTGTGCGTGGTCCTGCAGCCGGGCCTGGACCTTAAGAAAGGCCTGGGACAAAACCATACTGCCCAAACCATTCAGCACCATCTTCGTGGACCTGGGGGACCCCATCCAGGTTCCGTCAGACCTGACCGCCTCTCAGGTGGAAGCCTTCACCCAAAAACTGACTGATGATCTTAATATGCTGACCGATAAACTGGACCGGAAGACCGGATACCGGGAGTAAAATTGACCCCCTGGATGGCATAATTTGCCTGTCGGGTTTAGATGACCCGGGTCTTTTGGGACAAATCTGCCCAGCTTGTCTGTATATCGTTTTAGATATTCACATAATATACTAATAATATTATATAATTAAGTAGATTTCATGGTCGGGATTCTATTGGCATATAGATTGCAGATAATCCTGAACGTCCCCACTGCTTCCTCATCCCCCACTGGCAGCCGGGACAAAAAGCGGACGCAAGGACGCGTCCAACCCCTTGCTTGTCGCCATGGATGGTGACGTCCGGTGTCCCCCGTCCCGTTTGGAGACGGAGGCGGGGGCGCACCTCCCACCTCATATTTAATACCCGGGTATTGCATATAAATAACCCATGGGTTAGCATCTGCCAGGCCCCAGTTGCGGACTTTCACACTGAGGCGCACGCTATCCGTATTGTGCGGATATATTGTGCCAGCAGAGTTCACTGTTGTTTACAGCATCCAGGCAGGAGACCATTTTGGCCAAGCAACGGACCAGCAGAACCAAGTTTACTTCCAAAAAGCCCAGACGGAGCTCCGGATCCTCCCTGCATAAGCGGGATTCAAACAGCCAGAGGACCCGCACCACGTTTCGCCCCCGGGTGCATCCCACGCTCATGCCGGTGCTCGGTGAAGTGGGCACGCCGGACAGCGCTCCGTTTATGGCCGACCCTTTCCAGATAGAGGCGGTGGAAAAGCTTGAAGAGTCGGATGTGGTGGTCAGCGCCCCCACCGGCAGCGGCAAAACCTGGATTGCCGAACAGGCCATCAAAAAGGCCCTGGATAAAGGACAGCGAGCCTGGTACGCCAGCCCCTTAAAAGCGCTTTCCAATGCCAAATATCACGAATTCGAGGAGATTTTCGGTACGGATAATGTGGGCATCCTCACCGGAGACCGCAAAGAAAACACACAGGCGCCATTGGTGGTGGGCACCACCGAGATTTTGCGAAACCAGCTTTACGACGCCATGTACCGGGGCAAGGACTTGAACGCCGGTCTTGTGGTGCTGGATGAAGCCCACTACCTGGGGGATGCGGACCGGGGCGTGGTCTGGGAAGAGGTTATCATTTATCTGCCGGTGCGGGTGCGGCTTTTGATGCTCTCGGCAACAGTGGACAACGCACCCCAGATCGCACGCTGGCTGGATCATGTGCGGGGCGCATCCTGCCAAACTGTGATCAGCGATGAAAGACCGGTGCCGCTGTATCCCATCTTCATGTTCCCGGACGGTGAGCTTTGCCCCTTGCGCAAGCAGGACAAACTCTTTCCCAAGGTGCGGCATTTTGTGGAAAAGGACCGAAACAGCCGCAGCAAAGGACCGGTGCGCGACCTGCCCCCGGTGTCGCACATATTATCCTGCCTGGATAATGCTGATTTGCTGCCGGCGATTTTCTTCCTAAAATCCCGGGCCGACTGCGACGCCGCCTTGACCTTCTCCGCCGGAGCCCGTCTGCGCCTGAGCGATGAACACCTTTACGAGCTTAACCAGTTTATTGATCAATTTGTGAAGAATTTTCCCTTTTTGGCCCGGCACCCCCATTTGAGCCAGGTGCGCACCCTGGCGGTGGCCTCCCACCATGCGGGGCATCTGCCCCATTGGAAGCTGATGGTGGAACGCCTCATGCAGCGCGGCCTTTTGCGGGCCATTTTCAGCACCTCAACTGTGGCTGCCGGGGTTAATTTCCCGGCCCGCACCGTGGCGGTCATCCAGTCCGACCGCTTCAACGGACGTGAATTCGTAGAGCTTCGGGCCACCGATTTATTGCAGATGACCGGGAGGGCCGGGCGGCGCGGCATGGATAAGATCGGATTCTGCCTGGCCGTGCCCGGACCATATAATGATATCGCCCTGGTTGCATCGCTCTTGAACTCCAACCCGGAACCCATCGAGAGCCAGCTTTCGATCAACTTTTCCATGGTGCTTAATCTGCTTATGTCCCACCACCCCAGCGAGATCAAACAATTATTGAGCCTCAGCTTCGCCACCTTTCAGCGCATGGAGCAAAGAAAGGCCCTCAAGCCGGGCCAGGACGATGCCTCGCCCCGCCTGCTCATGCAGAAAATCAGCCAGGAGTTGGAGGGCTCCGACTGCCCGGGTCCAGAAGAAGCCGTGATCCGCAGGCGGCGTATGCGCCAGTTGGAAGAGCTGCACACCCGCCTGGTCAAACGCCGCCAGGCAACAAAAGAGCAGGCCGCCATCTGGGGCGCCATGAACCGGGGCCGGGTGATCATGGACCTGTTCGGCTCCATGCATGCCGTACTGCGCAGGGAAGGCAGCGGGGAAGAAGCCGGAGTATTGGCGGTAGGCCTGAGACCCGACCGGCGTCTGCAAAGAGGCAAACCGAACCTGGAGTTCATTCCCTTGGATGAGGTGAACGGAGTATTCACCGAGGTGCTCTCACTGCCCCATACCGGCGGAGGCAAAGTTTTGGCCCAGGCCATCCTGGATCAAGCCCCCGAAGACCCCACCCCCCTGCCCCAACCGGAACTGGAGGCTTTGGGACGCTTGGAAATTCAGCGTGAAGAAGACCGCATAAAAAGGGTCGAAGAGGAACTGGGCTGGCTTCCCTGCCAGAGCTGCCCTATCACCCAGAAATGCCTGCGCGGCAAAGGCGACCTTAAGAAGCTTTTGAAAAAGGCGGAAAAGCAGATGAATCTCATGCAGGAGGAAAGCCATTCCTTCTGGTTTGATTTTGTGCGACATGTGGAGTTTCTACGCACGGAAGGCTTTGTGGACCCCAAGGGCGAATTAACCACGGACGGGCTTTGGGCCAGCAAGCTCAGGCTGGACCAACCCATCCCCATTGCCGAGGCTATCCGTATGGGAGCCTTGCCGGAAGGGGACCCGGTGCTCCTGGCCGGGCTTTTGGCTTTGTTTGTGGATGACCGCGAGCGGGATGCAGAAAGCCCTTACGTGAGTGAAAGGCTGCGCAAAGGCATCAGAGGGCTCAAACGCACCGTGGGCCCCATGATGGACCGTATGCGGCAATGGGGCTTTATGGCCCCCCTGATGCCGCTTTCAGCCGCGTCAGCCGTGTTTGCCTGGGCCTTGGGAGCCGATTTCAACGAGGCGGTCAGCCTGTATGGCGGGGCAGAAGGCGATTTGGCCCAGTGCATCTACCGCACCGCGGACAACCTGCGGCAGCTAACCAGCCTGTATGACTCGCATCCCAAACTGGCCGGCAATGCCAAAGAAGCGGTGGATCTTTTGCTCAGACCGCCGGTGGTGGTGCCTATTTAAACATAAAGATGAACGGGATGGTTTTGTAGAAATGAACTCTCCGCAACAAGCTGCGGAGCATCTAGCGGAAAAGACTTACCCAAAGCATGCTTTGGGGTATCAGGCCCCAGGCGATTAATCAGCCGGACTGGCTGCGCGTCCTATCTGCCCCATAAATCAAATTCGCTGACGATCTTGCGGCATTTCTCGCTGAGCTTGCCAACACAATATTGGGCCCGGCGCACTCCCCGGGCATTTTCCATGGTCAGTTTCTCCAGCACCTCCAAGCGGGTGCGCACCTCCAAGGGGACGTCTTTTAGCAACATCAGCTGGGTTTGATGGCGAAACACGGTAAGCATGTTGTTCATATGGTCTATGGCTTCCCCGGTCAACTCCATCAATTCTTCCGCCTCACCCAGGGGCACCAAAGGCTCGCCATTGGCCGCCTGTTGGGCCGTATGCTGCAAATGGCCGGTTATACTTATCAAGTCCGAGCCATAAAAAATCGGGACAAGGTTTAATTGTGCCTTAAGCTCCCAGCCTGCCTGCACCGAAAGCGTAACCTCCCTTTCAACCTCCGTGCGGTCTTGGGTCATATGCTCGACCAGCTCTTCCCACTGGTCGGAGTCTTTGAAAAGATCGCCAAAAGCAGACCCGGTGAGCTTTTCTTTTGAGTAGCCCACCAGATTTTCCAAGGCGCTGTTGAATCTGATTAAAAGACCGCTCGAATCCAACACAAATTGGGGTGATTGGACTCTATCCGCGACCGGGTTCAATTCGGTTATGCCGGGATCGGGAATCTGGGCCCGTATGGGAGTGGGGGGGAAGGTTATGTTTTTGGCGCTATGGGGCAGGTCTCTATCCAATTCCCCCACTTGTCCACGCAGCAAAAATGTCTCAATCACCGGAGTTACGGAATCCATAGCCAGCTTGAAATGCCTATGGCCGGGATCATCCATTTCATAAGGGGAGATGATGGCTACGGCCCCCATCTGGGATTCGCCATTAAAAATGGGCATGCAGTTCAGCCGGGCGGAATCATCAAGCTCGATCACCCGGGTGGAAAAGGAGGTGCCTTCACTGATCTTGAGCGTGATCAATTTCGCCAATTCAGCTTGGGGTACTTGGCCGCTGTAAGCCTCAAGCTGCACCTGCTCCGCCCTTTTGATATACAGGCCGCAGAATATCAAATTCAGATAGCTGGCCAGGGTGGATACAATTTTACGGGCTCCTATTTGCAAAGAAGCCTCGCGTGACACCACCATATTGAGGTTGTTGATCACCCCCAAAAGGCGCACCAATTCATCACGCGCACCTTGTGCGAGAGCCAGGCGCTCAGCCCATTTTTGCGGGTTCGTATTTTGGAACATAACCTAACTAGACTTTCATTTTTATTGACTGGTCATTGCGTTCCAAAGTGATTCCATTTCTTCAAATTTCGTTTCTATGAGGTCTTTGCACGTATTCATCATGGAATCCGAATAACCCATCTTTTGGGTCGCCTGCTTCCATGAGTCTTCCAGCTTCAAGTGCATGCCGCTATCTTTGCCCAATTCTGTGGCTAAATGGTCAGCGACATACACCAATCCGGTTACATCGAAATAAGTGTCATCCGGGTCCGGGTTATGATGGCAGGACATTACCTCGGCCATGACCGGCGGCAGGTCCCAATGGGAGGCCAACAGCTCTCCCGCCTCCTGGTGCCATTCATTCAGTTTCGCCTGGGTTTCTTCGGGTGAAGCCTTTTCATGGGTGACCAGGCGCTTCAAGAGGGCCCACTTGTCGGGATAGTAAGCCATGATGACCACCCAGCCCAAGTCATGCAGCAGACCGGCAGTCAGCGCCGTGGCCTGATCCACTTTGCCGGTTTCCGCGGCCAGCAGCTTGGCCGACTCTTGCACGGCAAATGAATGCACCCAAAGCCTGCCGGCTCCGTTGCGGTCTTCCAGCCTGCCGCTGTCCATCAAGGCCATAAGCACCGTACCCAGGCAAATACTGCGCACTTCGTTCAAACCCAGCAGGACCACTGCGCGTTCCACTGAATTCACCTGATGCCTCATGCAGTAGTAAGAGGAGTTCGCGACGGCCAAAAGGCGGCTTACCGTCGACTGGTCGCTCTCTATGGTATGGCAAAGCTCTTCGGTGCCAATATAGTCATCCCCCAATGCCTGCAGCAGTCTGGTCAATACAGGATGAGGTGAAGGCAAATATTTTACCGGCTGTGTTAAACGCAAAGCCATGAACATACCAATGCTGCAGATAATATTAACAGGTGATCATGCTCATTTTACTTTACAGCTCATAGTTATAGTTCGGTTCAAAATCCAGAAAACTTTAACCGGGACCGCCGACTAGCTATCAAATCCTGTCCACGGGCCGCCATTTGCCAATAACGGACGGATCGAATAACTGTCCCAAAAATCTTACAATTGATTACATTATAATATATCTATCAAAAAAAAACAGCTCCGGCTAGTATTGTCGGAGCTGAATCTGTTTTATTTTAATTTTTTCGTTAAATTTCTCCGGCAATACTGGCGCCGCGGTTATAGTACCAGTTGCCCGCATAGATATAAGGATCATAAGTAATACGGTCCGGGTTATACAGGGCGTCTATGGCCTTGAACCAGTTTTCGGCCACCCGGTATGATCCGTCAGCATTAGTGTGGATATTGTCTTTCATGTAATCGGCGTTAGCCGTGTCTGTTCCGGAATCATAAAGCTCCCAGAAATTGGCTGTGGTGATTATGTCCACCTTATCCAAATCTGTGACCAGACGTTCCGTAAAGGCTTGGGCTTTATCGGTCAAAGCCGGGTCCAGCATGGGCGGATGGCTGAAACGATAATGGCCGGACGGTTATTCATATCGGTGACCCCGCTTAGGACCTCATCGATTATGGATTGAATGTCCCCAATCATGCGGTCTACCAATTCGTCCAAAGAAAGACCACGGTCCAGGTTAATATCGTTGGTCCCGCCCTGGATTAAGACAAAGTCCACACCCTCTGCGGCTCCCAGATTTTGCGAGCGGACACCGCTAAGAATGCCCCCTAAACGCTGACCGGAAAAGTCATGAAAGGTGGGGGTTGTGGTCCCCGGAATACTGCGGTAATCATAAGGGTCCATCAAACGGGAGGTATACGTGGCCTGGATATCAAGGTTTGCCTGATAGCTGTCGCCAATATTTGAAACCGTGAAACTGCCATCGGTGGGCCAGCCATCCGGAGGAATATAATCAGGTATCTCCGGCGACGGTTCGCCAGAATACTTCAGCAGACAAACATCATTGTCCATGCCATATACATATTCCACATCACCGCCTGAGAAGTAACTTGCTGTCACCCCGAGGGAATTGCCTTTTTCCCAGGTTACGGGGTCATTGCCGTAGGCCAAACCGTTACCAGTGCAGAACAGGAGTGAAAATGCGCACATCAAAAGGGCGATGAAAACTGTTTTGGATTTGGGCATAATCTTACCTTTCATACCAGTCCGGCTTGCTGGCAGCCGACGAGTCGGACCATAATAGTCCGTTCAGCCCGAAACAAGACAACCCCCTTGTTTTTCTGCTGAACCACATTTGATCATAACAAACCACAGAATATATTTCTATATATTGATTCCAAACTTAAATCAAGCCAGGATTTTTTGTCCCACTTCAAAATATTCGGAACCTTATATATATTTTTCGGGCAAATGAGAATTTGATTTTAAAGAAAAACCGCTAAGCCGCATAAAACCCGCGGTTCCGTGGGCAATAAGGCGGCCTGTTTCATCTTCCACCCTGGCTTCCCCCAAACACAAGGTTTTACCGGTCTTGATGGCGGAGCCGTATCCGATCAGGCGCCCCCGCTCGGTTGGGGCCAGATAGTTCAGCTTCATCTCGGTGGTGGTCAATCCCTGGTGCTGATCAATCTGGGTGGCTACCGCCCAGAATGCAGTGGCGTCAATCAGGGTGGCGCACACCCCGCCGTGGACAACGCCAAACGGCTGCAAATGCTTGGTTTCCAACTCTATTTCCACCCTGGCCACGCCCCAGTCCAGGTGCCTGATTTTCATGTTCAAAAGTTCAATAAAGGGGCTGGCCCCCACAATCTCTTGCACCGCACTGATCCAGTCCGGGTTCAGCTTCCTCTTCATCTTCAATCCTAACGCCGGGTTTTTTTGCGCGCGAACCCGCCCAATACGTAACGCAACGCGATTATCACAATGGGCAGCCACCAAAATTGCATGGGCTGGGCCTTTTGCCACAGCACGCATACCTGCCGCGCCCAATAGGGCGGAGCCAATCCCCAAATGTCTTGGGCCAGAACCGCCACCGGGGTTTTCTGGGCCACCATAAAAAGCCAGGCAGCGTTTATGGAGGCTTCATTCAGGTCCAAACTCCGGCTGGTGATCAGCAGCACCAAGGCCAGGCTGACCGCCGCCGAAACCACCACAAGCAGCATGAACCGGATCAAAGCGCCCATAACCAGGTTCTCCTATTGGGGGGAATCCCCTTCCCCGTGGGCCCATTCTTTTACCTTGGACCACAAGACTCCGCCGCTCTCACTGGCCAGACGTCCTTCCAAAAATCGCCCGAAAAGCTCCTCCACCGCTTGGATGGCCGCATTGATCAGGGCCACCCTTTCCAGCAATATGGCATCCCGCTCCTGGGGTTCATCGCCCCCGGTGGGCGGTACTTTGAGGGAGGTGAGAGCCAGGTCCGCGGCCTTCAGAGTCAGCCAAAAATCGCCCTCTTCCATGGCCAGGCCAAAGCGCAGGCTCTCCAGAAGCTTGCCCCGCCTGAGCCCTTCGCGGGCCTCGGCCATAATGAACTCGCGGCCCTTGATGCTGACCCGGGTGCCGTCCATGCCCATGGAAGGCCCCAGCACCATGGCGTCGCCCATCATCACGGTGACCGGGCGTCCGCCGCTCAGGGTCAGGATTTCCTCCTCTTCGCTCACGTACCACAGCCAGGTCAGAAATTCCTGACCGATATACTGTTTTGCCTCGATAATTTCATTAAGGCTCATAGTTCTTCATCCGATTTATACAAGGTAAGCGGGCTGGAGGCGTCCAGACGGGCCAGGCCCTTTTCATCCTTGATCAGGCCCTGGGCGACGCGCCAGGGCCACATGGGCTCCAGATCCAGGCCAAAGCTGCGCTCGAACAGGTCTTCAAAGGCTTCCTTCACCGCGTTGCCCTGAGAGCCCAGCCAGAGCTGTGCACCGCTTGTGTCCCACAGCACCTCGAATAGCTGGCTGACCGGCGGCATGCGGGCGAGAAGCTGCAAACGGGCCCTTTCCTTCAGCTCTTCCCGCTCCGGTTTGCTCAGGCGGCCTTCTTTCATGGAGGCGGCCTGTTTCATCTCCATGCGGTGATACTTTTTCAATAGGGAGCCAGGGACCTTGCGCTTATCGATCCGCAGCCCCAGGGCAAGATAGGGCTCCAGCCAATAGGATGCATAGGCGAATTCGGTATCCAAAAGGTCTGTGGCCGAGCACCAGCCCACACCCAGCTCCTCGGTGGAGTCCTCTATGGAGCGGAAGGCCCATTTGCGTACGTTTTCATCTATATAGCTACTGAGATTCGGAGGCAGGTCCCCCACCACCCGGTAGCGGGTCAAAGAAGCGCTTCCCTTGAAAATACCCATGTAAATACCAATCCACAAAAAAGGGTGTGTCTAAGAATCAAGCTATCAGATTAGCGCAATTGGGCATGGGCGGCAAGGGACCTGAAACCGCTTTTGTGAAGCTGAATCAAATTGAGCAGGTATCCCCGATGTAATTGCGAATTTTACCTTGATGGACTTACTGTCAGTATGGCAGAATACCCCCGTAAATTATGGGGGGAATACAGCATGTGGCAATACAATAGGCCGTGCGGTGCCATAATCAACGGGAAGAACGAACCGCATCCTGCCTTTGACAACCCCCGGGTATCTCTAGATCGACCCTGCTCCAGGTTTCAAGCACAACTTAATAACCCACTGCTTTCGTGGCAGTTATTAGCGGTGATCTGTTTTTTCTATTTAGCGATCGGACTGTTAGCTCCTGTTTTTTATCATTTTCAATTGGCGGGCATCGAAACAATCTACCGTTTAGGAAGAAGTTTGTGTGTCCAAAGGCCATCAAGATGCTTTTGGTACATGCAAGAGCACACGGCACTGTGCTCTAAATGCATAGGGTTCTACACAATTGTGTTGATTTTCTCATTAATTATCATTTTCTCTAACTGGGAATTACGTCAAAAAAAATTCGGCGTCATCGGGGGGATAGTGTTCACACTCATGGCTGGGCAAAGCATATGGCGAGCTATTTTGAGTGGATATGAAGCTCCTGTGGAAATTAACTGTCTTTTCGGGTTGATAGGGGGTCTAGGTATGTGTTTCTTTTTGCGTTGCTTCGTATTCCACGGGTCCAACAAAATCAATGCTTGGATAGCTAGAAATAGCTGGTTTGTTATTATAGCTCTTATTGCAATACATCTATTTGGTTTTGCTACAACTTCGGCCGCGCAAACGCAAGACCATAAAGAAATCCTCGTTCCGGCAGGCACACCGGTGGTACTTGAATTGGAAGCGGGCTTTTCCAGCAAAGAGGTCAAGGAAGGTGATTACGTTTACTTAACTGTTCGTATGCCTGTCAGGGTGAATAAGGAAACAGTTATTCACCAAGGGGTTCCCGCAAGGGCACTTGTTGAACAAGTAAAAGCAGCATCCAGTTGGGGTGGCGAGGGCTCTTTGACGCTCAATGTGCGTTCGGTACAAGCAGTCGATGGGTCGAGGGTGCTGCTTGCCGGAAGGGTTAGAAGAACAGGAGAGTCTTCTCATGGATCTTCCGCGGCAGTCGCTGTGGGTGCGGGAATCCTGTGTCTTCCTTTCGCGCTGGCTGGAGCCGCTGTCACAGGAGAAGAAGGCAAAATCCCTTCAGGGTTTGAGATCGTTACCCATACTGATGGTGACCACAAAGTAGAGATATTAAGTGAGGATGAACAGGTTAGAATTCTTGAGGAACAAAAGAAGAGAGCATCTGAGCTGATTAAAAAACAACGCCTCACGCTCGACTCTAAACGCGAAAAAGAAAAACAACAGGACGAAGAGCTTATGGATCGTTAAACGGCACCAAAGGACACACCGGCCATGCTAGGCAGTTTTGGTTTAGCTCCCCGATAGCATGGCCCCTTCAAAGCGCAGGCTGGGCGTGCGCATGGAGGAGAGCTCATAGGGATCATTGCCCACCGCGCTGAGCTCCTGCCAGAAACTCCTGGCGTTGCCGGAAAGGTTCATGCCTTCAATGGCCCTTTCCCTACTGCCATTCTTGAACCACTGGCCGCTCACCCCATAGGAAAAATCACCGCTGGTGGGGTTATAGTTGCCGCCCAAAAAGCCGGTGATCAAAAGCCCTTCATCGAGCCCTGCGCAAAGCTCGGCACCCGAGGCCTCCAGGCTGGCGGGGATGATCAGGTTGGAGTAGCCGGCGGTGGTGGGGTTCAGGTCCAGTTTGCGGGCATAATATGTGTCCAAATAGTAATTGCGCAGCACTCCTTCCTGGATGAGGTCAAATTCCCTGGCTGCCATGCCCTCCCGGTCAAACCAGCGCGAAGCCAGCCCGCCGGGCATGCTGGGAACGTCCCGCAGGCTGAACAGGCCGGATGCAACCTTTTGCCCTGTCTGGCCGCCCAGATAACTGCGCTTGTGATAAACCGCCTGGCCGCCCAAACCCTGCATCCATTGCCCGATCAGGTTTCCGGCCACCCGGTTTTCCACTACAATGGGAAACCTGCCGGTGGGTCCGGGCCGGGCTCCCATGCCCCACAAGGCCCGGCTCACCGCATCGTCCGCCAACTCGGTAAGCTGGCCGGGCGAGCCCAGGCCCTTTGCTTGCCGGTTCAGACCGGCCCGCCAGCCCTGGCGGCGCTTGGCCTTGTCCTGGGGGTCCAAAAAGGCCACGCTGCACACCACATAGCCCACGCTCTCTTCAAGTTCGCCCACAAAGCCGTTGCTGGAGGCCAAAAGCTCCCAAGCGCTTTCGCCATAGGCCCCGCCCTGGCTGGAGACCAGGGGGGCTTGTTCCTGCGCGGCCCGCTGATTTACGGCCGCTTCGCTTTTTTGGGCAAGGTCTATCCAATGCTGGGCCGGGGTTTGGGCCAAGGCTTCATCATACAGCTTCAGGTCCGGCGCGGGCGGAATGGCCACATAGCTGGATTCCGGCAAGCCCCGCTGCGGGTCCGGCTCCAAAAGCCTGGTCAGCTTGACCGCCTGTTCCACAAAGCGCCGCAGTTCATCCATGCGCAGATCGCTGGTCTGATGGGCCGCAAAGCGGCCATCCACGAACAGGCGCAGGCTCAGGCTTTGTTTACTGGAGGCGCTGGCTTTCTCCAGGCTGCCGTCACGGAAGCCCGCTTCGCAAAACTCGCTGCGGTTAAGCTGCAATATGGCGTCTTGGGCGCCTGCCGTACGGGCGGCCCGCAATACCGATTCCGCCAGTTGACGGTAACTATCCCGGGCCGCGCTCACTGGCGTTCCTCCAGCACCACGCCCCGGGTGACAAAAGATATGCCCTGCTGCCCGCCCGGAGCTATGAAGATGCCCTCAACCAGGGGCGGGTTTATGGGCTCATTGGATTCCCACTTGATGATCAGGCTGGCTCCGGCCTGCAAATTGCCCTCTTTTATGGAGGGCAGAATGACCCTGCGGCTTTGCAGGGGGCCTAAAGATATGGGGTCTTTGATCCTGGTTTTCAATAAAGCTCCGTCCGGACCATAGAGTATTTTCGAGGTGATACTCAGTTTGTGGACCGGGTCGATGTTGCGGAAATACAAGGTGCCGGTTACGGGCAAGGTGCGGCCTTTGGCGTCATAGATCACCTCGGTGTGTATGGCCAGATGAATGGTCTGGCCTATGCTCTTGTGCACCTGGGCCGCGGCGGTCGGGGATGCGCCCCCAACCGCAATAAGTAATATGAAAACAAAGAACAATCCTGAGAAACCATGAAACTTACTGCGCCACATCAAACTTGCTCCCCCGCCCCACCCACGTTGATGGAGCTTACCAGGGTGGTGGGCAGACCCTGGCTTACCGGTACGGTTTGTCCCTGCTTGCCGCACATGAAGCCGGAATCGGCCAAGGCCAGGTCATCGGCCACCATGCTGATGCGGCTGAGTATCTCCGGACCGTTGCCGGTCACGTTGATGTCTTTCACCGGATGGCTGAGTTTGCCGTTTTCTATGGCCCAGCCGCTTTTCACATAAAAGCTGAAATCCCCGGCCCCTATATTCACCTGGCCGTTGGTGAACTGCTCCGCATAAAGGCCCTTGCCCGCCGCCGCGATAACCTCTTCCGGCTTGTAAGGGCCGGGTTCCATGTAGGTGGCCCGCATGCGGGGCATGGGCATATGGCGGTAGGACTGGCGGCGGCCCGAGCCGGTGGAGCCGGTTTTATAAAACTGGGAGCTGAGCCGGTCTTGCAGATATCCAACCAGCACCCCCCGGTCAATCAGCACGGTGCGCTGGCTGTCTCCGCCTTCGTCATCGCAGTTAATGGCACCATGGGAAAAGGGCACGGTTCCGTCATCCACCACCGTAACCTGGGCATCCGCCACCTTCTGGCCCATGCGCTCAGCATAGGTGGAGATGCGGCGGCGGTTGAAATCCGCCTCCAGGCCATGCCCCACGGCCTCGTGCAACAAGATGCCGGATGAGCCCGGAGCCAGCACGCACGGCATCTCGCCGGCGGGCAAAGTCGCCGCCTCAAACAGGCGCATGGTGCGTTCTATGGCCCCATGGGCTATTTCTTCGAGCTTGTCCCGGCTAAAGAGCTCCAGACCGGCCCTTGCCGTGAGGTCGTAATAATTAGATTCGCGGCGCTGGTTTTTTTCCGCCACCAAAGAGGCGGTCAACTGGGTGCGGGGCCGCAGGTCCTGGCGCAGCACCCCATCGCTGTTGGCCAGCATGATGTGGCTGTAGACGTCATGAAACTGCAACTGACGGTTGACTATGGCGGGCGCGGTGTTTTCTATGATTTCATCAACCTGGCGCAATAAAGCCATGCGCTGATCAACCTCAACCTGCCACCAGGGAGTTTGGCAGGCATAGAGATTCAGACCCGGCCGCAGCTCAAGCGGGGTTACATCCACGCCGGGGCCGCCAGATTTCTGCTTGCCTGCGTTGGCCAGGCTGGCTGCGGTGGCCGCGGCTTTAAGCATCTGGTCCATTTCCAGCGCCTGGCTGTAGGCATAGCCGGTCTGCTCACCCTTTAGCACCCTCACACCCAGGCCCAAATCCACAGAGGTATGGGCCCGGTTGATTTTTCCATTCTCCATCACGACCCAAACGCCGCTGGTGAACTGGAAATACAGGTCGCAATAGTCGCCCCCGCCAGACAGCCCCCTGGCCAGGAGCCGGTCAAGGTCCGCCTGGCTGATGCCGAAGGCTTGACCGAAATAGCCCAGCTGATTGTCTGGGGCGGCTGCGGTCATGGCATCCAGGCCGCCTGCCGCAAGCCAGGCCGGTTGACTCAGCCCGGGGCGCATTTCCCTATTGCCTGCAAGGATTATATGGTCCGACATGGGCATGGGCCCTCACTTGAATGGGTTTGCATAGCTGCACCTAATTGTGACCCCCTGGCAGCCCTATGGCAAGCCCGGGTTTCGGCACGCCCCTTGCATGTACAATCAGGCAGATAAATGGGAACCATATAAGGGAAACCGGAATATGATAAACGATCTTAATATGCAAGGCGTAATCGGGCTGAAAAATCAGCAACTAAAGAATTCCCTGCTGCACTCGCAACTGAAAAGCAGCCCAAAGGGTAATCATTTCGACTATTTATTCAATAGCGCCCTGCAAGGCCAAAGCCTGAGCCAGATCAGCCGCCTGGCCATGATGGGCGGCTCGTTGAGCCTGGGTGACACCACCGGCCTGGCCTCTGCCTCGGGGGCCGACTCCTCCTTTTTGTCCTTTATTCTCAAAGCCGCAGTGCAGCAAATGCAAGCCCAGTCCCCCCAGGCGGCAAAAATTGCTGCCCAGCCGTCCCTGCCCCAAAGCGCGAGCCAGAGCGATGCCCAGACAAAAACCGTCTCCACCGCTCCCGGCGGCGCCAAAACTCAAAAAGCCGCTGCATCCGGGGCGCAAAGCCAGGCTGGCGGCACGGACGATTATGACCAGCTGATCCTGGACGCCGCCAAGCGCCATGGCGTGGACCCAACCCTGGTCAAGGCCGTGGTGACGGCGGAGAGTGATTTTGATCCCAATGTGGTGTCCCAGGCCGGGGCCCAGGGCCTTATGCAGCTTATGCCCGGCACGGCCGAGGACCTGGGCGTGGAGGATGTGTTTGATCCGGCCCAGAATATTGAGGGCGGCACCAAATATCTGTCCTGGATGCTCAAACGGTTTGATGGAGACACCAGTAAAGCACTGGCCGCCTATAACTGGGGACCGGCGAATGTGGACAAGGGCGGAAGCTATCCGGCCGAGACCCGCAACTACCTGAAAAAGGTCACCGCCTTTCAGGGCATGTATGCCGGCGGTTTCACAACCAGCGCTTAGTGAAACAAGCGCCGCAAGGATGCCTGGACTTTTACAGTAAAAAAAGGCTTACCTTTCAGCCTCCCAAAGAAAATGGCCCGGCAAGCCAATATGAGCCGCCGGGCCGGATTGTTCGTTTTATGGGTAGATCAGTACAGTCCCAGCCGGTCCATGGTGCGCGGACCCGCCACCCCATCTGTGGCCAGCCCCTCTTTACCTTGGAAGGCCTTGACCGCCTCGGTCAGGACTTTGGAATAATGTCCATCAACAGGCCCCTTATAGAAACCGTTTTTCTTCAGAACCTTTTGCAGCCGCTCCACCTGCATGCCTGAATCGCCTTCTTGCAGGATGTACATGCCGCGTTTGCCGCGTTTGGCCATATACAGCTTTTGCTTGCTGGATTTTAAATACCGCTGTCTGGCCGCGGCGCTTTTGGAGGCTGTGGCTCTCATCTGCTGCTGGGCCTCCATCTGGATGGCCTCCAGCTTGTGATTCAGGGCGGCGTCATTCAGGGTGCGGTTTTTGTGCTCAAGCTCGCGCGCCAAAGCCCGCAGGCCCCTTTGGGCGACATCCGCCCGGCCCGCCTCATAAGCCTTTACCAATTCGGAGTGCCGCTTTTCAGTCTCGGCCAGTTCCGCCTCCACCCTGGCCCGCTGGTTGGCTGATTTATCCACCAGCTTGGCATCATCTGATGCGGTCAGCTCCAGGCGGGATCTTTCTTTGATATCTTGTTTGCTCTTGGCGTCCTGATAATCAAAGCGCAGCTCCCCCAGAAAGGAGCCGCCCGCGCTCATGGGGCGCAAAGACAGCTTGAGCAGCAGGGAGCGCTTTTCACCGGCATAAAAATCCTCCATGGAAATCACGTAGCGGCCCTTATCCCGGCTGGACTCATAACCAATCACCTCCAGATCCCGTACCACATCGCTGGGCTCGAAAATCAAGCGGGGGTTTTTCGCCATGGTGTCAAACAAGGTGGAGAGCTCTTCCTGGAATATACGGGCCATCTGGGTGGGGCTTTCGATGTAGTAATAGCGGCCACCGCCCGCCTCGGCGATATCCTGCATGAGGTTTTCGTTGTACTTGAGCCCCAGGCCCATGGTGGAAATGCGGGCGCCGGAACGCCGGGCCTGACGCACCAAGGTCCGGATGCGCCGCGGATCGGTGATCCCCTGGTTGGCCAAGCCGTCGCTCAACAGCACCACCCGGGTTACGTCATTGCGGCGCTGATGATCCAGAACCTGGTCCACTCCTTCCATCATGCCGCCGGTCAGATTGGTGCTGCCGCCGGGATGCAAGCGGTCTATCCTGCGTTTGATCGCATGGGGAGACTCCACCGGACTGCTGGGCCACATAACCTCCACCCGGTCGTCGTATTGCACCACGGCCAACAGGTCTTTGCGGCCTAAACGGTCCACCACGATTTTGGCTGCTTCTTTGGCATAGGAAAGCTTGCCTTGGTCGGACATGGACCCGGACCGGTCTATGACCAGGGCGATATTCAGAGGAGGACGCCGCCTTTCGGTGTCCCGAGCCCCTTGGGGCACCACAAAGCTTACCAGCAAATACACCGTGTTTTTCCGGCCGGCCAGGACCACCGGGTGGTCCAGTTCCAGGTGGGGCTTAAAAGTGAAGGAATGGGCCTGGCCCCCAAAGAAAAGCAGCAGGGCCAAGGCACAGGCAAACATGAGGCTTTTTACGAAATAATGTTTTAACGCGCTTAAATTGTTTGTTTTATCCATTTGCGCTCTCCCTCCGGAAGGGTTTGGGCCACAAGGGCGTATTACGAACCTGGTGCTCTTGTAGGACGAGGGAGATATGGTGTTCTTACGGGAATCAGGCAGAGAAGCGGTCAGATATGAATAAGGTCAAGTATCCGATAAACCAAGCCAGGCCACGGCTTCATCATATTTTCGAAACGCCCTCATCTCCATGGGCAGGTCCGTGAGTTCCCAATTGGTTTCCAGCATGCGGGCCAAGCCAAACCCCACATCGCTGTCCACGAGCAGAGCCGACTTGCCGCCTTGGCGCATTTCGATGTTTTTTTCAATCATGAGGATGGTGCTTTCAAGCTCGGCGGAATAAAAACTGCTCAAATCAGCCAGCCGAAAGTCCCACAGAGCCAAGGGGATGCTGGCCGCATCCCGGGCATAGTAGCGGCTCATGCAAGCAAGCGTCTCATCAAGGAGCACTTCCCCCTTCACGGCGAAATGGGTGAATCCCCGGACGGGATCTTTATGGACTTCAAATTCTGCCAAAATAGATATTATCTCCGAAGTGCTTATATGCATAAGTTAATGCAACTATTAGTGCAACTCAACCTTTATTGCTCCATGATGTCAGTATATATCTATTAAAACGGGCCGGGTTTTTCGGTTCTTTGCAAAGAAACCATGACAAACTGTTTTCTTGTTCACTCACATAAAAGAGGAGAACCCCGATGAGCGTAGCATGTCAACCAGCCAGATAACAGAATGATATATCAACACAAAAAACGCCCTTTATCCGGCTTACGCTCAGCGGGCCACCATGAGTTTTTTGATCGCCTGCTCCATGCCTTCCAGGGTCAGGGGATACATGGGTATGAGCTTGGCAATGGCGCTGATTGTGGTGTGAAACCAGGTGCGTTCCGGCATGGGATTAAGCCAGGCTGTATGGCGGAAATGCTCGGCGATGCGCTGCAGCCATTCGGAGCCGGTGGTCTCGTTGTAATAATAATAATCTATGGCTCCGCCTTTTACATTCAGCTCGCTGGGAGCCATGTAGGCGTCCCCCACGATGATCACCTTGTAGCCGGGCGAAAGGTTGTGCAGCAGGCTGGCGGTGGATACGGCCTCGCTGTTGTGTATATCGGTGTAGATATCCTGATATATGCAGTTGTGGAAATAATAGGATTGGAAATCCTTGAAATGGGTCATCTGGTGGGCCGCTGAAAAAAGCCGGCTCACCAGATGGGCGTAAGGGGTCATTGATCCGCCGGAGTCCATTAATAACAAAACCTTGGCCGAATTCTTGCGGGCACGGCTGAAAACCAGCTCTATCTCTCCGGCTTCCTTGCAGGTTTTGTCTATGGTGGCTTCCAGATCCAACTCGTCTTCCGGCCCTTCGCGCTTGAACTGCCTGAGCTGCTTCAGGGCCATTTTTATCTGGCGCACGTCCAGGGTGACATCGGTGCGGTAGTTGCGGAAACGGCGCTCCCCGGCAATCTGCACCGCAGTGCCTCCGCCGCCCGGCCCGCCTATACGGATGCCGGCCGGATTGGCCCCGGAATGCCCAAAGGGGCTGGTGCCTCCGGTGCCGATCCAGCGGCTGCCCCCGTCATGACGGGCGTCCTGCTCCTCCAGCCGCTTTTGCAGCTCTTCCATCAGGCGGTCAAAGCCCCATTTTTCCATGAAATACTGGTCTTCTTCGCTCAGCTCCAGCTTGTTGATGGGGTCCTCAAGCCAGGAAAGAATCTCCTCTTTTATCTGGGGGGTAAGCTCGCAGTCCTTGAAGACGGTGGCAAAGGCCTGGTCGTATTGATCATAAAAAGTTTCAGACTTGATCAGGATAGCCCGGGCCAGGTAATAAAACGAGGTGAGATTGGAACTGGCGTGGCCCTGGTATAGGGCGTCCATCAAGGTCATCCACTCTGTGATAGATACCGGCACCTTCAAACGCCGCAAGGTATAAAAAAGGTCCATGAACATGTTTAATCAGCGCTGCAAGGGTAATGCATAATCAACCACATAACGTTTTATTGTATCACAGCATATCGGTGTCCACCTCCGCGCTCAAGGGGGAATGATCCGAGGCATATTTGTATTTATATAGAATATCAACAAAATCCTTGTCTTTGCTCCCCCGCTTTTTAATCCAGGTCCGGGCGTTTTTCAGCCAGGCTCCGGGCCGGTTGCGGGAATAGAGTAGATGGTCTATCCAGACTTCATGCTGGGAATCAAAAACCGGGTCGTCAAAGCGGGTGCTCAAAATACTGGAATAATCCGTGCTCCGGCGGGCTTTTTCATCAAGGCCGTCAAACAGTGCATTTCCCAGGCAAAGCTCAGGCTTCCACACATTACCCATCAGGGTTTCAAATCCGCTGGCATTCAGCTTGCGTTCGCTGGTGTCCATGCCCGGACCGTCGTTGATGTCGCCGCACACTATGAGAGGGATATCCCTGGTGTGCTCCCCGGTCAGGTAGTAATCCAAAAATTCCCTGCGGAGCTGGGTGCACTGGGCCAGGATCTTTTTGCGGTTGGCATCAGCCATGAGCCACCATTTCGACCACTCGTAGGACTTGAAAATGCCTTTGCTTTTGAGGTGCAGGCCCACCACTCTGAAGCGTTTGCCGCCTGCCAGCCTTATCTCCGCGTACAGGGGCCTGCGCTCGAATTTGTGCAGCTCCTTGATCTCGTCATCGTCAGTATCCAGGGTGAAGGGGTTGGTGGCCCGGCTCAGCCTTTCCGCTTCACCCCCCTGCCCTTCGGCAATGTTGAAGCGCTCAAAGGGCGGGTCTGCAAAACGCCCGGTGTCCCTGCGCACGGCCAGCCCTATTATCTGGGAGCCTCCATGGCTGGGCTGCACATCACATGACCAGGTCCCCTTTACATCGCTGTCGAAAAAAAGCTGCAGCTCCTCTTTTTTATTGGGGCCCTCCACCACCACCAGCACCTCAAACCCCAGCTCATCTATAACCCCGGACAGTGCCTTGCGCCGTTTGATTACCGTGGGGCCGGATTTTTCCCAAGGCGGTTTGGGCCCCCGCACCGTGGAGTCATCAGGCTTGAAACCGCCATCCGAACCGAACAGATCATTCATCCATTCCATATTCCAAACCCCGACCTTGATAAGCGGCATTTTTACCCCCTTGCAAATAGACAAACCAGTGTCTGCAATGCTTTTGGCAGCACCAAAAAAAATTGTTATTATGGGCAGCCTGGTGGACCGGCAGAGGTGAAAAGCTGAATAAATATATTATAAGCCCAAGATCACGTGATTTGAAACAGATTATTCCCGGCTTAATGAATGGTCTTTTCTGTGGAACAGGCCAATCCCCTGGCGCACAAGCCGGTGTGATGTTAGCTTAGAGCAGATTCAATCAATCCTTTCCGCGACTGCGCGGGCGGATCACTGAACGGGAGCAAAGCATGCAGCGTATTCGGATCAAGAAGGCCATAAACTCTGATACGGCAATGGAAAACGCCCTGGTGCGGGGCTGGCTGCGCACCAAACGCGAATCGAAGGAATTCAGCTTTTTGGAAATCAACGACGGGTCCTGCCTGAAAAACCTGCAGGTCATCGTGGATGCATCCATGCCGGGCTATGCGGATCTGGAACAGATCACCACCGGCGCGGCCCTGGAGGTGGAAGGACCTTTGGCCGAGTCACCCGGCAAGGGCCAGAAATGGGAGCTGAAAGCAGCCCGGGTCAAACTGATCGGCGGGGCGGACCGGGAAGACTTCCCCCTGCAAAAGAAACGGCACACCGATGAGTTTTTGCGGGGCATAGCCCATTTGCGGCCCCGCACCAACAAATTCGGGGCCATATTCCGCATCCGCAGCGAGGCGGCTTTTGCGGCGCATGAGTTCTTCCGCAACCGGGGATTTTTCTATCTGCACAGCCCCATTATCACCGGCTCTGACTGCGAAGGCGCGGGTGAGCTTTTCCGGGTTACCACCCTTGGCGGACCGGAAGCCGCGCCCCAGGGCAAAAACCCGGCCGAGCTGGACTTTTTCGGCAAGAACGCCAACCTGACCGTGAGCGGCCAGTTGGAGGCCGAACTGTTCGCCGCGGCCCTGGGTGATGTTTACACTTTTGGCCCCACCTTCCGGGCGGAAAATTCCAATACTCCCCGCCATGCG
This sequence comes from Desulfarculaceae bacterium, assembly GCA_963675675.1. Lineage (GTDB taxonomy): Bacteria > Desulfobacterota > Desulfarculia > Desulfarculales > Desulfarculaceae > Dethiosulfatarculus. Next base: position 1,059,036 of record OY776512.1, on the reverse strand, counting down.
GCCGAGTTCTGGATGATCGAGCCGGAGATGGCCTTTGCGGACATTAACGACAACATGAGCCTGGCCGAGGACATGGTAAAGCACATGGTGAATCACGTGCTGGATAACTGCGCCGAGGATATAGAGCTGTTCGCCCGTTTCGTGGACAAGAAGCTCATGGACACCCTGGGGTTGGTAACCAAGCCGGACTATGAGCGCCTTACCTACACGGACGCCATAGACATCTTGGAAAAATCGGGCAAGACGTTTGACTACCCGGTGCACTGGGGCATGGACCTGCAGACCGAACACGAGCGCCATTTGTGCGAGGATCACTTCAATAAACCGGTGTTCGTGTATGACTATCCCAAGACCATCAAGCCCTTTTATATGCGCCTTAACGATGATGACAAGACCGTGGGGGCCATGGACCTTTTGGTGCCCCGGGTGGGTGAGCTGGTGGGCGGCAGCCAGCGCGAAGAACGCCTTGACGTATTGCAGGCCCGCATGGCGGAATGCGGCATGGACGAAGCCCCCTATTGGTGGTATCTGGATATCCGCCGCTTCGGCAGCGTGCCCCACTCCGGATTCGGCCTGGGCTTTGAACGCTTTTTGATGATGGCCACCGGGGTGTCCAACATCCGAGACGTCATCCCCTTCCCCAGAACCCCCAAGAACCTGGAGTTTTAGGCAGGATGCCCGGTCAGGCGGCAAACAGCCTTAACCCAACATAGTCTAAAAGCGGCGCGCCATGGGGTGCGCCGTTTTTTTTTAACATACGGGAGACCTGTCCTCCCTATTCCGCAGCGAAACGGCGGCCGAGGCCTACCAGCGCATGGGGCTCTTGGGCGAAGACACGCCCAGCAACAAGCTCGCGCCCAAGGATTTCTCCACCCAGCGGGATGAGGATTTGCCGCTTTCGGGAGGCGCCTCGCTTTCCGGGGAAATCATCATCAAGGCCTAACCCGTGTATGTCATAAGGGTCGGGGCGTAGCGGATTTTGAGCCGCCAGCCGCGATTTTTATGCCGGATGGTTTTGGTTTGGGAAGGGTATGATTCATCACCGCTGTTTCCCTTGTCAAATTCATTATAACTTATTGAGTCATAACGCTTTCAAGGAAACAGCGGTGACTTTTTCGTGAAATATTCCGGTTAGTTGTCAGACTGGGCCTTGCTCTTGTTATAAGGGACCTTCAGCTTTCCGCTCATGATGTCGGCTTTGGCCTTGGCAATGGCGTCCTTCACATTCTGGGGAACCTTGCTCTCCAGGCTGTGGTAAGGGGCCAGGGCGCTGCCGCCTTCGGCCATGGTGGCCACATAGGTCTTGGCCGAAATGCTATAGCCCTTGCCGTCGTTTTTGTACCACAGGTCGATGGCGTGTTTTAAATCGGCGTCCCAGAGGGAAATGGCGCTGCTTAGCACCACGTCCGGCGCTGCGCTGTGCTCGTCCTTTTTGTTGCCAAAGGCAAAAATACCGGCCTCGCGGGCGGCCTCAAAGACTCCGAAGCGCTCGGCAAAGATAAAGTCGGCCCCGGCGGCGATCTGGGCGGCGGCGGATTCCTTGGCCTTGGCCGGATCGAACCAGGTCTCCAGGTAGGTCACAACCTGCTTGCACTTGGGATTAACGGACTTGGCCCCGGCGAAAAAGGCATTCACCGGCAGGTTGATGTTTGAATACGGGAAGGCCGCAACCGCGCCCACCATGTTCTTTTTGGTCATCATGCCGGCCATCATGCCCATGAGATATGCGGGCTCGTGGGCATAGGTGTCCAAATGCAGAATGTTGCCGCCCTTGGGCTTGTAGCCGGAGCCGGAGACCACCACCAGCTGTTTGGGATACTGTGCGCCGATGGCGTTAACCGCATCCTGGTACTGGCCGCTGTGGAACAAAAGGATGTCGTACTTGCCGGTGTTGGCAAAGCTCTTCATGACCCGTTCAGCGTTGGTGGTGGAGATGTTCTCCACATACTTGTAGCTGACCTTGAGGCCGTGGGGCTTGGTCTTGGCCACCCGGTCCAGAGCCTGGATAAAGGTCGCGGCCCAGGCTTCTTCAATGGTGGTGTCCAAAATGATGGCGAATCTCACCTCCGTTTTGGCGGCAAAGGCCGGCAGCGCCAGACTGAGAGCCATGGCGGCAACCATGAAGGCAATTAATAGTTTTTTCATCTTCTTCTCCTTGGTGTGTTTTTGTGTAGAAAAACTAAGCCCGCCCAGCATCCCGCAGGGCCTCAAGCACCATCTGGGGGGTTATGGGCAGATATCTGAATCTCACTCCTATGGCGTCGTACACCGCATTGGCGATGGCCGGGCCTATGGTCATTATGGGGTCTTCGCCTATGCCCTTGGCTCCATAGGGTCCCTGGGCATGGGGCGCTTCTTCCAGGATCACCGTCTTGATTTGGGGCATATCCAGGGCAAGAGGCATCTTATAGTCCACAAAGCTGGCGTTCAGGGTCTTGCCCGTGGTCTGGTCCACCACAAGCTCCTCGGTCAGGGTATGGCCGATGCCCTGTTGTATGCCGCCTTCGATCTGGCCCTCCACCCCTTTGGGGTAAATGGCTTTGCCCACCTCGTGCACCGCCACCACCCGTTTCACCTGGATCTGGCCGGTTTTGGTGTCAACCACCACCTGGGCGAAATGGGCCCCATAGGAAAACGCCACCTCGGGCTCCACCACCGCCTTTGCCACCAGCACCCTGGGCGAGACCCCGCCCTTGCCCCGCACCAGGTCTTTCAGGCTGACCGTGTTTTGGGGCGCATCAGAGGGCCATATCCTGCCCTGGTCCATGCTGAGAGCGGAGGCTTCTGTTTCCAGCCTGGCAGCCGCGAGCTCCAATAGCTGGGCCTTGGCGTCCCGGGCCGCCTTCAGGACCGCTCCCCCGCCCACAAAGGTGGTGCGGCTGGCATAAGCCCCGATATCAAAGGGCACCACCTCGGTATCGCAGGCCGCGACCGTGACCAGGTCCAGGGGAATGCCCAGCTCTTCAGCCGCAATTTGGGCCATGGCGGTTTGAGCGCCGGTGCCCAGGTCCGCCACTCCGGTCAGCAGATTGACGGTGCCGTCATCATTGATCTTGATAATGGCGCTGGAAATCTCGTTGATGGAAGGCCAGGCCCCGGAGCCGTGCATCTCGGTGCCCACGCCCCAGCCCATCTTGAGATGGGGCTCTTCGGGCTGAGGCTGGCTGCGGCGGTCATACCAATCTACTTCCTGCGCTCCCCGCTCCAGACAGGCCTTGAGGCCCTGCCCTTCCACCAATACGCCATGCACCGGGGAATGGTCGCCCTCACGCACCGCATTTTTCAAACGAAAATCCACCGGGTCCATGCCCAGCTCTGCGGCCAACTCGTCCATGTGGCTGTCAAAGGCAAAGAAAGACTGCACCCCGCCGAATCCCCGGAAGGCTCCGGCAACGGGATTATTGGTATAGACCGCGTTGCCTTCCAGCTTGAGGTTGTCCGAGCAGCGGTACAAAGCGGACATATCCTCCAGGCCCACCCAGGTTACGCCCACCGCGTGGGAGGCATAGGCCCCGGTATTGGCCAGATAGCTTGCCTGGCGGGCGGTGATGGTGCCGTCCTTTTTCACCCCCTGTTTGAAGCGGATTTTGACCGGATGCCTGGTCTTGCTGGCCCAAAAGGATTCCGCCCGCGAATACTCCATGCGCACCGGAAGGCCGGTCTTTTGGGCCAAAAGGGCGCACACGTATTCATGCTGGTAGCAATCCTGCTTGGCTCCGAAACTGCCTCCCATGAACTCCGCAATAACCCGGACCTTGTTGATGGGGATGCCAAGCTGCTCGGCCAGGGTGCCCCGCACCATGAAAGCGCACTGGGTGGAGGACCATACCGTCAGCTTGCCGCTTAAATCAAAGCTGCACACACAGATATTGGGCTCCATGTAAGCCGGCGCAAAGCGTCCGGTGGAATACTCCCGCTCCAAAATGAGGTCCGCCTCTTTGAAGCCCACCTCCACATCGCCCCGGACAACCAAGGCGGGCTGCATGGCCAGGTTTTTTTCGGTGCCGTGCAGGCTGGGGGCGCCCGGCCTCATGGCCTCATGGCTGTCAAACACCGCAGGCAGCACTTCATAGCTGACCTTGATCAGCTCCAGAGCCTCCTTGGCTATTTCTTCACTCACCGCGGCCACCGCGGCCACGCCGTCTCCCACAAAGCGCGCATGCCGGGTAAGGATATGCTGATCCGCCACCAGGCCGCCCGCCCTGGGCGGAGGGGCTCCGGCGTGTTTTTGGTCCGGCACGTCTTCACAGGTGATTACGGCCTTCACCCCATCCAGGGCCAGGGCCTTGGAGCAGTCTATGCCCGCCACCATGGCGTGGGCGTGGGGGCTGCGCTTGATCTTGCCGTGCAGCATGCCGGGCAAAAAGATGTCGCCCGCATACTTTGCAGCGCCGGTTACTTTCTGCACCCCTTCAACCTTGAAGGGATTGCTGCCCACGGTTTTCAGATTCCTCGCCATATCAGGCCTCCCTCTTGGTGCCGGAATCCCGGATGGCCTCGACTATCTTTTTGTATCCGGTGCAGCGGCAGATGTTGCCCGAAATGGCGGTGCGCACCTCCTGCTCGGAGGGACGGGGGTTCTGATCCAAAAGCGCTTTTGCTGACATCAGCATTCCCGGGGTGCAGAATCCGCACTGGGACGCCCCGTTTTTCAGAAAACTCTCCTGCAAGGGGTGAAGCTGGCGGGGGGCCCTGCCCTGGGCGGCCAAACCCTCCACGGTCTGGATATCCGCGCCCTGGGCCCGCACGGCCAGGACCAAGCAAGAGTTCACCGGCTTGCCGTCCATGATGACCGTGCAGGCTCCGCAATCGCCCACATTGCAGCCGCATTTGGTGCCGGTAAGCCCAAGGTCCTCGCGCAGCACCTCCAACAGGGTGCGTTCGGCTTCCACCAAAAGCTCATAAGCCTGGTTATTGATGTTCAAAGTGATGCGGTGTTTCATTTGCTCACGCCTCCCGGGCCATGGCCAGGGCCCTTGTCAGAGCCCGGTTCGTCAGCACTCCCACCATATCCCGGCGGTATTCCGCGCTGGCGCGTACATCGCTGATGGGCTTGGATTCCTCCATGGCAAGCTTGGCCGCCGCTTCAATTACCGCCTGGTCAATGGCTTTATGCTCCAAAAGCTTCTCCGCCCGCCCGGCCCGCATGGGGGTTGGGGCCACCGCCCCCAGCACTATGCGCACCCGGCTGCATTTTTCGCCGTCCAGGGTAAGCGACGCAGCCACCCCAACCGCCGCCAGCTCCATGGCCTTGCGGCGGCCATGCTTGATGTAAGCCGCTCCGCTGTGGGGTTCGGGGCAAGGCACGCTGATGCTTTGCAAAATCTCATCAGAGGCCAGCACGGTCTGGCCCGGGCCAGTGAAAAAATCCTCCAGCCTGACTTCCCGCCCGCCTTGGGGGCCGAAGATGCACACCTTGGCCCCGGCCGCGATAAGGGGAGGCGGGGTGTCGGCCGACGGGGCCGCGCGGCAGATGTTTCCGGCCACGGTGGCCAGATTGCGCACCTGGGGAGAGCCCAGCTTTGCGGCCGCATAGGCCAGGGCCGGGTAGTGCCGCTGCACCGGATCTGATGCAGCCACCTGGCTTACCGTTACCATCGCCCCAATATCAAGGCCGGTTTTGGGATCGAAGCTTAGCCGGGCCAGGCCGGGCAGGTGCTTTAAGTCCACAATGTCCGTGGGCTGTTTTATGTTTTCTTTCATCTCCACCAAAAGATCGGTGCCCCCGGCCAGCAGGCATGCCCGGTCTCCCAGAGCCCCCAGCAAAACCACGGCTTCCCGCATGGTTTGGGGCGTATGGTAATCAAAGGATTTCACTGTTTTTTGTCTCCATCTCGCAGCAGCCATAGGCGGGCAGGCTCAGCGCGCCACCCACTGCCGGGCCTTGGCCGGCGCCTGGCCCGCTGGCCTGTTTTTCGATCCAACCCCATGAGGCTTATTCTCGGACTGCTCTTTGGCCCACACTATGTGATCCTGCATGGCCTTGGCCGCCGCGGCTGAATCCCGTTTTTCAATATGCCTGACCAGGTCGCGGTGATGCTGTATGGCTTGATTTTGGGAATCGGAGTCCACCACCATGAAGGTGCGGGCGATCTTCAATGAATCATGCACGGTGCGTAAAATGGATGAAAACACCATGTTGTGCACCGCATCAAGGATGCAGCAGTGCATTTTATGGTCGACTTCCACAAAACGCTCCTGATCATGAATGGCGTCTTCCATCAAGGCCAGCTGCTCATGCATCACGGCCAGGTCTTCACCGGTCCGCCTGGCCGCCGCTTCGGCCGCGGCATGGCATTCCAAAGAGAGCCGTATGCCGAAAAGGCCCTGCATCACTTCACCCCGCATTTCAGGCGAATTCAGCATCACGATAAGCAGGGTTTTGCTCAAAATATCCCAGTTGTCTTTTGGAGCCACGGTTGAACGGGCCCCTTGCCGTTTGGCAATCAGGCCCAGGGCGCTGAGCTCCCTGACCCCTTCCCGCACCACGGTGCGGCTGATCCCGAATTCATCGGCGATCTCGGCCTCGCTGGGTATGAAATCCCCAATGGCGTACTCACCTTGGACAATAGCCTCGGCGAACGCCTCCACAAATTCCTGGGTAAGGTTGTTTTTTCTGATTTGCTTTCGCATAAAACCTCGTTACGGGTCTGAATGTTCAGCCGGACGGCATGCCGGTCCAGCGCGGGGCCTCGGAATTCGGCACCCCCACCCGGTCCAGGATGCGGCCCACGGTATGGTCTATCAATTGCTCCACGGTTTGGGGGTTGCCGTACAGGGCGGGCACCGGCGGGAATATCACCGCCCCGGCCCGGGCGGCCAGGTCCATCAGACGCAGGTGTCCCCGGTGCAAGGGGGTTTCGCGCACCACCAGGATCAGCGGCTTGCCCTCTTTAAGGGTCACGTCCGCCGCCCGGATAATCAGGTTGTCGGCCAACGAATTGGCCACCGCCCCCAAAGAACGCATGGAGCAAGGGGCTATTATCATGCCGTCCATGCCGAAAGAACCTGATGCTATGGCCGCGCCCACATTGCGGTTGTCGTAGACATGGTCCGCCAGAGCCTCCACCTGGCTTAGCTCCATATCCGTTTCTATGGGTATGGTCATGGCCGCGCCGCTGCTGATCACCAGATGGGTCTCCGCCCCGGCTTTTTTGAGCATGCTGAGCGCCCGTATGCCGTAAACGGCTCCGCTGGCCCCGCTTATGCCCACCACTATTTTTTTCATGCCTAATGCCTCCTATTCCCTGTGATAGGGGACCCCCAACGCCAGGGGTTCGGCGGTGCGCCTGCGTTTCCATAGCAGGGCCGCAATAGTCAGTATGTAAGGTAAAGCCAACAGAATCTGGTAGGGGAACTTGATGCCGATGCCCTGTATCTGGAGCTGCAAGGAATCCAGAAACCCGAAGAAAAGCGCGGCCAGGAGGATGTTCAGCGGTTTCCAGTTGCCGAATATCACGATGGCAAAGGCTATCCAGCCCCGGCCCGCGGTTATGTCCGGCAGCCACATGCCAGTGGAGGCCAGGGTCAAAAAGGCCCCGCCCGCGCCGGACATCATGCCCCCGAACATCACCGCCAGGTATTGGTAGCGCGGCACGCTGACCCCGCGCATATCCACCGCCTTGGGATTTTCGCCGATGCAGCGCAGAATCAAACCCCGGTTGGTGCGGTAAAGAAACACATAGATCAGGGGAATCAGCAAAAATGCGATATAGACCATGATGTTGTGGTTGAACAACGCCGGGCCTATCACCGGCAGGTCCGACAACAGCGGTATGGGCAGCTTGGCGAATATCTCCACATTGGGCAGTTTGCCCGCCCCCACCTTGGGAAAGAATATGCGGTAGAAATAAAACGATATGCCCGCCGCGAATATGTTGATGGTAAGGCCGGATACGGTCTGGTCTATTTTCAGGGTTATGGTCATCAGGCTGAACAGCAGGCTTAAAACAGCCCCGGCAATAACGGCCGCAAGCAGTCCGGCCCAAAGTGATCCGGTGTGAAAGCCCACCACGAATCCCGCGAAAGAGCCCACCAGCATATGGCCTTCGATGCTCAGGTTCAAAAGCCCGGCCCGTTCGGTAACCAGCTCACCCATGGAAGCAAATATTATGGGCGTGGTGATGCGCACCGCACCGGCCAAAAGGCTGGTCAGAAAGGCCACGCTAATCATATCAGGCAGCACGGCCCACCCTCACAATCCGGTAGCCGGCAACGGCCTCCGCGCCCAAAAGAAATACCAGCACGATACCTTGCACCGAGGGCACCAGGGCAGACGGAACCCCGGTGAATATCTGCATATTGATGGAGCCGTTGACCAGCGCCCCGAAGAACACGGCGGCCAAAAGCACTCCGAACGGGTTGAGCCTGCCCAATAGGGCAATCAGGATGCCGGTAAAACCCAATCCGTAGGAGATGTCGGGCTTCAGCCGGTGATGCAGCCCGTTAAGCTCCGACACCCCGGCCAGGCCCGCGATAAGGCCGCTTATCATAAGGGTTATCAATATGGTTTTGTCTATGTTGATGCCTTTGTATTTTGACGAGGTGGGATTCTCGCCGATGGCCCGCATCTCCAGGCCGAAGGAAGTTTTCATCAAGAGGATGTAAACCGCCACCGCCAAAATGATTGCTATGAAAAACCCTATGTGCAGGCGGCTGTTGAAAAAGGTGGGGAAAAAAGTGGAGTCCGCAAAACGGATGGTGCGGTGATAATGCTGGCCCGGTTCCATCCACACCCCGCCCAGGAGCAACGAAGTGAAGTATTTGACCACGTAGTTGAGCATGATGGTGATGATTACAATGTTGGCCTTGAACCTGGTGCCGCAGTATCCGGCCACCCAGCCCCAGAGCGCGCCGCCCAGCATGGCGCTTATCAGGCTGACCGCAAGCATGACCGGCATGGGCAGGGCGCTGAAATGCATGGCCGCAAAGGTGGCGAATATGCTGCCCATCCAAAGCTGGCCCTCCACCCCTATATTCCAGACCTTGGCCCGGAAGGCCACCAGCACGGCCAGGCCGGTGAACATCAGCGGGGTGGCCTGCACCAGGGTCTCCAAGAAGGCATCCACTGTGCCAAAAGCGCCGTCATAGATGGCCAATAAAGCCTCTGAGACGCTGGCCCCGGACAAGGCGATCAGAACCGAACTCACCAGCAGGGACGCCAGAATGGCTGCCCCGGAGGTGAGAAGCTCCAGCCACATGCTCTTGGTTTTGCGCTTGACTATCTTGATGCTGGTGCGATCGCTCATTTTGCTTCACCCTTGATGCCGGCCATCAGCAGCCCTATTTCCTCCCGGTTGGCGGCTCCGGCATCGAAAGCGCCCATGATGCGCCCCCCATGGATAACCGCCACCCGGTCGGAGAGTTTCAGCACCTCGTCCAAATCTTCGGATATCAAGAGCACCCCGGCGCCGTGGTTCCTGAGCTCCATCAAAAGCCCATGCACATATTCAATGGCCCCGATATCCAGACCCCGGGTGGGAGAGCTGGCCACCACGCAGTTCACATCCTGGGAAAGCTCGCGGGCCAGAATCACCTTTTGCAGGTTGCCGCCTGAAAGCTCGGCTGCTGTCTGGCCCGGTCCGGTGCAGGCGATGTCGAATTCACAGATTGATTCCCGGGCATGATGCTCCAGCTTCTTGTTACTGAACAGCTTGCAGGTCTTGAAGCGGTCTTCCCAATGAAAGCCCAGGATGAAGTTTTCAGCCAGGGAACAACCCATCAAAAGCCCCTGCTTGATGCGGTCGGGCGGCACAAAGGCCAAACCCATATTGGAGCGCCGGGCAATGGAGCTATGGGTGATGTCATCACCCTTTATCAGGATGCGGCCCCGCTCCGGCATGGCCACCCCCACCAGAGCGTCGAAAAGCTCGCCCTGGCCGTTTCCGCTGACTCCGGCTATGCCCAATATCTCACCGGACCTCAGCTCCAAGGAAAAATCATCCAGCGCCTTTTTACCATTTAGGTCCCGAAGGGTTATTCCTTCCACGCACAAAACCTGGGCGCCGGGTCTGGCCGCTTTTTTATCAATCTCAAAGGAAACTTCCCGGCCCACCATAAGCCGGGCCAGGGAGGCCTTATCCATATCCGCCGTATCGCAGGTGGCCACCACCTGGCCCTTGCGCAGGATGGTCACCCGGTCCGAAACCTCCATCACCTCTTGCAGCTTATGGGTAATCAGTATGATGGAGATTCCCCCCGCCGCCATCTGCCTCAGGCTGGATAACAGACGGTCCGTCTCTTGGGGGGTGAGCACGGCGGTGGGCTCATCCAGAATCAGAATATCCACCCCGCAGTACAGGGATTTGAGGATTTCGACCCATTGCTGCTGCCCCACCGAAAGATCGGCCACCAGGCTGTCCAGGTCTATGTTCAAGCCGTAGCGGGTGCAAAGCCCGCTGATATTTTTGCGGGCGCTTTCCCGGTCCAAAAAGAATCCGCCGGTCTCCACCCCCACGATAATGTTCTCCAAAACCGTCATGGGGGGCACCAGGACAAAATGCTGATGCACCATGCCGATGCGCCATTTGATGGCGTCCCTGGGAGAATTTAGCCGGACCGGTTTTCCACCTATGAAGTATTGCCCGGCATCCGGTTTGTAGGCCCCGAAAAGGCAATTGCAAAGGGTTGATTTGCCGGCTCCGTTCTCGCCCAACAGGCAGAGGATTTCACCCGGCCTCAGATCAAAGGATATGTCCTCATTGGCCGTAAAGGTGCCAAAGGTCTTGGTCTGGTTCGCCACCCGCAGGATGGGTTCGGTTGCTTGGGATAAAGCCATGGGTTTACATCCGCCCCAGGTATCAGTTGCAAGCAAAACGGTCCTAAATCCCGGACCCGGGAATCAACAGGAGGCTAGCCAGACGCCCTGGCTAACAGCTCTCTGGCCAGCTCGGCCGCATCCGGTGGAATGCTCACCGGCCTTGATTCATCATCCATGGATTTGGTGGCGTCAATGATCATCTTGGCCCCCACCCCGTTCTTGGATGAGGGGTCGAGCTGGTTGCACATCACATTACTTATGATGCTCACATCCCGGTCGGCCTGCATGCGGGTGGCCACGGCCCACATGACCTCTGATTCGCGCTTAACGTCGATGTCTTTATCCACCACCACCACCAGCTTCACATAGTGGTCCAGGCCCAAGAGCAGTTCGGCGGCCTGTTTGGCAAACCCCTCGCCGTGTTTTTCTATGCGTACAAAACAATGAAAATGGGTGCCGGAGTTGGGGTAATGGAAATCAATGAAAAAGGGCAGCGCCTCTTTCATGCGCTTATGGACCCAGGCTTCCTTGGCAATGCGCCCCAGGATCAGGTGCTCATTGGAGTTGCCCGGGATAATGTCGGTGTAAAGGGCGCTTTTGCGCATGGTGATGGCCGAAACCTCAAACACATTGTTGGTGGAACGCCCGGTTAGGTTGCCGGTGTACTCGCCGAAAGGCCCTTCGTCTATGTGCTCATCAGCCAGGATGTGCCCCTCTATTACGATTTCGGCATAGGCCGGGATGTTGACATCCACGGTCTTTGCCTTGCCGATCAAAAGCGGCTGTCCCATGAGCGCCCCGGCCAAGTCGTATTCATCCTGGTTGCGCCCCATCTTGGCCGCGGCGGCTATCATCACCGCCGGGTGGGCCCCGATCACGATTGCACAGGGCAGGTCTTTGCCCATGGCGGCGGCGCGGCGGTGATAATCCCACAAATGCTGTCTGCTGTGCAGGCTCACCCCCATGATACGGGGGCCCTTGACCTGCAGGCGGGCATAGGCCAGATTGCCCACCCCGGTATCTGGGTCCTGGGCCGCAACCATGCCCGCGGTTATGTACTGCCCGGCATCCTCTTCAAAATGAACCGGTATGGGCAGCTTATTGAGATCGGCTTCATCATCGGTCCACACTGTTTCCTGCACCGGCATACGGCCGGTTTCTTGGGCGGGCACCAGCCGGTCCAGGCATTCGGCCAGAAAAGGCTTGAACTCATCATAGCTCTTGCCCACGCTATGGGCCATGAATTCTATGGAGCCCATCACGCTGGCCACCAGACCGTTCTGATAGCCTTCCACCTTTTCAAAGTGCAGCACCTTTTCCAGGCCGCGCTTTTCCAGCTCCAAGGCCAAAGCCGTGGAGATATAGTCCCGGGGCACCGGCTCGCTTATGGCTAGGAAGCTGTCCGGTTTTTTTTCACGCAAGCTTTTTAAAAAAGACCCCAGGTCCGGTTGATCACTCATAACCGCCTTAACCCTTTATGATTTCATAAACCTGCTGCCGGCCTGTACGGCCAGGCGGCCGCCGGTTACGGTTTGGCTTATTAAGCCGGAATATTGCAAAGCTGGGCGATGTTGCCGCCGATCATCTTGTACACCTCGTCTTTGGATGCCCCCACCCCCAAGGGCGCGGGCAGATGCAAATTGGTCACAAAGCGCAGGGCGTGTCCCATGGAAACCGGCGAGCAGTCGCTTTCAAAGATGATCTTGCCGGCGCCCACGGCGAAGTACATCTGATGCAGCTCCGGAGTCTGCACCCAACTGGTGCCCAAAAAGATATTTTCGTGGGTGCGGGCCAACAGAATCGCGTCATTGGCCAGGGCGGGCAGGTTATTTGCTCCGGAATGGGCCACGATGATGGGCACATCGGGATAGGTCTCCGCCAGGGGCGCTATCTGGGCGGGCATGGCATAGGGCGTCTCGCCCTGGTGCATCATCACCGGAACCCCCAGCTCCCTGGCCTTGTCGAATACCGGATAGACCATTTTCTTGGAGGCCTCATTGGGATAGGGGTTATAGGAAGGCAGATAATAGTTGTGCATGCTGGGATGCAGTTTCAGCATGCACAGGTTGGCGGTCTCTTTCCACTCATTCAGGACGTCCAGGTCATTCACCCAGGTGCGGGGATTGATCACCGGATTAAGGAACAGGCGTTCGGGATATTTCTTGATGGCCAAAAGTGGATATTCGTGGGCCTTTTCGATGCTGTAATTCATCACCGAGGTGAGGCCCAGGCCGGTCATCACGATGGCCTTTTCAACCGTCTTGGTCTCACCCATCACATCATAGCCCCGGTCCATCATTTCGATGAGGTCGTTTATCCTGAAATACGGGCCCCAGCCCCAGACCGGCTCGCGCTGGTTGATGATATGGCAATGCGAATCTATAACCATTTGAGACATGTCAAATTCTCCTTCTGTGCATGGTCAAAAACCGGTCCATTCCCTACAGGCCCAGCAGGCCGGCCAGATTTCCGCCCAGTATCTTGGGCAGGTCTTCGGGGGGCAGATCCATGCCGATGGGCGGCTTGAGCATCATTGATTCTTCCACGTTCATAAGCTGGTGGGTGGGCTCCAAGGGGGGGCAGTTCGAGCCGAAGATAACCCGTTCGGGGCCTATGGTGTGCACCGCCTCTATGATCATGTGGGGCATGGCGAAGCTGGTCTCCACATATACGTTTTCATGCCGGGACGCCACCAAAAGGGTCTCGATGGTGAACATCTCGCCCTGGGTGCCCAGATGGGCGATGATGATCTTTACGTCGGGGAATGCGCCGGCCACAAAATCCACCGTGGCCGGGACCGAATAGGGCTGCTCCCCGGTGTGAATGTAGATGGGTATATCCATCATTTTGGCGAACTCGAACAGGGGATACATAAGCTGCTTGGCCCCTTCGCTCTCGCTGGGGGTCTGGATGGGCAGCCAGTAGTTGTGCAGGGAGGGATGGATATACATCATCTTAAAGCCCTGATTGCGCACCATATCGGTGGCGGCGGCTTCCACCTCCCGGTTCCACAAACGGGCGTGCACCACCATGCCGCCGATCAGGCGCTGGGGATACTTGGCCACGGCCTCCACCACATATTGGTGCTGCTCAACGAAACCCATCTCCGAGGTGGGTACGGTGCGGCCCAATGCGGGAAAAACCACGGCCTTTGACACCGGGGCGGGCGCGCCCAAAATCTTGCGAGGGGCATCCATCTGGGCTATCAGGTCCTCGGCCAAAAACTTGGGGCCCCAGCCCACCACATCGTCTTCATGCGTGCTAATATGTGTTACGCAATCTATTATTGCCGGCATTAAAAGCCTCCCACTATTTTCATGGCGTTTGCTGTTCAGTTATTCAGGCGGCATCACCAAGGTTGACAACTTATAGTATAAGAACATATCATACTAATATTGACAAGTATAATCTGAAACCACCCGGGTCAATATATTTAAACTTAAACTTTAATAAAACAGACAATATCAAGTGATATAAGACTAAAATGTCTACCGAGCAAAACACACGGGCATATAGGGCCGAGATTCTGCACTTCTTGGCTGATCCCGCCGAAGTGGGTGAAAAGGAAAGCTTTCAGTATTTCAGCGACGGCATTTTGGTGGTCAGCAACGGCAAGGTGGACGCCCTGGGCCATGCCTCGGAGATATTGCGCACCCTGCCCCAAGATGTGGAGATCCGGCATTTTGCAGACAGCCTGATCATTCCGGGACTGGTGGACTGCCATGTGCATTATCCCCAGATGGAGATGGTGGCCGCATTCGGCGACCAGCTCCTGGAATGGCTGCAAAACTACACCTTCCCCACCGAGCGCCAGTTCTCCGACCCGGAAAAGGCCCGCCGCATTGCCGAGCTTTTTCTGGATGAGCTGTTGCGCAACGGCACCACCACGGCTCTGGTTTTCGCCACGGTGCATAAAGAATCGGTGGATGCCTTTTTCTCCGCCGCCCAAGGCCGCAACCTGCGCATGATCTGCGGCAAGGTGCTCATGGACCGCAATGCGCCGGATTACATCCTGGACACCCCCCAAAGCGGATACCGGGACAGCAAAGAGCTTATCGAGCGCTGGCACGGCAAAGGAAGGCAGCGCTACGCCATAACCCCCCGCTTCGCCCCCACCTCCACCCCCGAGCAGCTGGCCAAGGCGGCCCAGCTTATGAAAGAATATCCGGACGTTTACCTGCACACCCACCTGGCTGAAAACAGCGGCGAGGTGGAATGGGTGGCCAAACTGTTTCCCGATGCGGAAGGCTATCTGGACGTCTATGACCACCACGGCCTTTTGAGCGGCCGCAGCGTGTTCGCCCATTGCATACATCTGACAGATAACGAGTTCTCCCGCCTTAATGAAACCGGTTCGGGCATTGCCTTTTGCCCTTCCTCCAACCTTTTTTTGGGCAGCGGCCTGTTCAACCTTTCCAAGGCCCAGGCTTATGGCGTGAAGGTGGGCCTGGGCACGGATGTGGGGGCCGGAACCAGCTTTTCCATCCTGCAGACCATAAACGAGGCCTATAAGGTGCAGCAGCTTCAGCAGCACAAGCTCTCCACCCTGAAAGCGCTTTACCTGGCCACCCTGGGCGGAGCCCGCACCCTGGACCTCCATGATGTGATAGGCAATTTCCAACCCGGCAAGGAGGCCGACTTCGTGGTGCTGGATTATAAAGCCACTCCGCTGCTGGGCCTCCGCCAGGAGCATTGCAGCCACATCTATCAAAAACTGTTTTCCCTAGTCATGCTGGCTGACGACCGGGCGGTGAAGGAAGTCTATGCCATGGGCCGCAAGGTGCATGAGCGCAGCGCCTGAGGTCCCCCCTCCCCGACAAGCGTCCCCGGGGGACAATCAACTGCAAGTGGTTTACATTGGCACCGGGCTGTGCTTGAATCATTAGCTGCACAGCAATGCACCCTTGAGATTCAGCACCCCGATTGGCGTTTAATCACTCTTGGTCCGGGGCCAACCGCCCTGAACTGGTGCGGGCATGCAACCTTTCAAAACCCCAAACGCATCCCCACCCAGCCATCCCCCAGCAGGGACTGGTGAGCCGGGTTTTCACAACCCGGGCTTAGTAGCGTATGGGGCCGTGCTCGCATGGCTGCACCGGCAGAGCAGCAAACGCGGGGTAGGCCGCATGTGCCTTGCGCTCCTGGCCATGGGCCTGGTTTGGCGGACGGGCTATTGTCTGTGGAATTACCCTCCGGGCGGGGATGAAACCTTTGTGGCCATCAGCATCCTGACCCGGGATTTTGGGGGCATGCTTGAGCCCCTGGACTATGGCCAAGTGGCCCCGCTCGCCTTCATGTGGCTGGAGCTGGCCGCCAAAAGCCTGTTGGGGCCGTCCCAGTACAGCCTGCGCCTGACACCCCTGCTGTTCGCCCTGGGGGGGCTTCTTTTGTTTTGCGGCATGAGCAAGCCCCTGGTCTCCCGCCGTGAGGCCCTGCTGGGCCTGGGTTTCATTGCGGCTTCCCATTTTCTGGCCTGCATCCAGATCAAACCCTATGCCCTGGACACCTTCTTTGCCGCCCTTATCACCCTTTGCCTTTGGAAGGTGGATCAAGACCCCGCCTCCCAAAAGGGCTGGCTGGCCCTGATCATTGCCAGCGCGGTTTCATTGCCGCTTTCCTACCCATCCGTTTTTGTGGCCGGCGGGGGCGTGGTGTTTTTGGGCTGGACCGCATACAAACGGCGTAACCGGCGGATATGGAAATATCTGCTGATTTACGCCGCCATGGTGCTACTGGTGTGGGCTGCGGTATTCTGGCTGCTGGCCAGACCCCAAACCGGTGAGGCCGAATCTCTGTGGAACATGAAAGAGTGGCAGGACTGCTTTTTCCCCTGGCAGGAACCCTGGTCATGGCCGGGCTGGTTTATCCGGCAGCACACGGGCAACATGATGTCCTATCCCATGTGGGATGACCCGCTCAACGGAAAGATCAACTTTGTTCTGATCAGCGCCGCATGCATAAGCCTGCTGGTGAAACGGCGGGGCCGGGTGCTCGCCCTGCTGCTGGCGCCTCTGTTGCCCGCCCTGGTTGCGGCGGGGCTTCGCATGTACCCCTACGGCGGCTCATCGCGCACCATGCTTTATATGGCTCCGGCCTTTTGCCTGCTGGCCGGGACCGGCCTATGCATATTGATCAAGCTGATTCTGCCCAAGCGCTGGTCCCCTCTGGGGATCACCTTGGCGGCGGTCCTTTTTTTCTGCTGGAGCATCCAAGGCATGCTCACCTACCAGGGGCCGTTCAGAACCACGCCATATCATAAGGCCAGAGACGCCATGCAGTCCATTGCCGCCGCAGGCTCTTCTGACGACGTCTACTGCATTCAAGGGCTTGATAAAAACGCGCCCCTCAGCATTCCCCATAGCAGCGGAGTGGAGCCTGCCTTCCGCTTTCATGTACTGTCCCTGTTGCCCGGCAAGCTGGTTTGGGAAGGTGAAGCTACCCCGAAAGCACTGCCCAAAGGCAGGCTTTGGCTGCTGGCCAGCCGGAACACCCTGCTCAAGGATATTGATGAATCGGAGATGGTCCGGCGTCTGACCGGCTGGCATGGGGCGGGCCTCAGCCTTTACAGCAGGGTGTTTGAGGCCAGCCCCTATTGGCGCATATCCGCCTACGCTGCCCAGGGCGTTGGAATTGCGCCGCCACCGGGTTACAGCAAAGCGGCCCCGGACCAGCCTATTATGCTGCGGACCGTACGACCCTTGCCGGCTTGGCGAAATCCCAAATGGGTGCAGGCGTCACCTGGACACTTGCCACATAACTTGCTCCTGGGCGGCAAAGACGGCCAGGGCAATGAACTTGGCGTATGCCGGGCGGCCTACCGGGGAGGGATGCACCCCGGCACCCTGGGGTCCAAAGGATGCCGCATAGGCTGGGGGGAGGCGGAAGTAATCTTGGACCGGTTTGAGGTACTCACCGCTTCCCGGAATCCCGCAGCTTCCGCCGATGGCCCGGGCTTCAAAATCGGCTGGAAACGCCATGAACCGGGCAGCCAGCCGGGAGAATATTTTGATGGCGGCAAGAGCGCCGCCGGGGCTGCGTTGCCGGTCTGCCGGGCCTATCATGCGGGCGGGGTCTGGATAGGCAAAAAGAACGGCAAGTACTGCAACTTTCCCTCACGGGGCAAGGAGCTGGTGCAGCGCAATTATGAGGTATTGGTAAAGCTGCCCTGACGGGCCTCCCCGCTAAAAAAAGCGGCCCGGACGCGTCTGAATGCGCCCGGGCCGGAAGTTATTCAATCATATTTCACTAAAGTTTCAAGAAATAATCAGCCGCCTATCTTCAAGATGGCGCCCTTGTCCGCTGATTCGGCCAGCTGGCTGTAGAGCCCCAGATAGCCCCGGGTGTATTTGAGGGCGGGCCGGGTCCACTTGGCCAGGCGGGCCGCTATCTCCTCATCGCTGACATGCAGATGCAGACCACGGCCCTTCACGTCTATGGTGATCTTGTCGCCGTCCTGCACTATGGCCAAGGGTCCGCCTTCCGCGGCCTCGGGTGAGATGTGGCCCACAAAGCAGCCGTTGTTGGTGCCGCTGAACCTGCCGTCGGTCACCAGCCCGGTTTTGAGGGCCAGGCCCCGGCCATACAAAAGCTTCATGGCCGAGTACATCTCGCGCATGCCCGGACCGCCCTTGGGCCCTTCATAGCGGATAACCACCACTTCGCCCTCTTTGATTTCGCCGTTCATGATGGCCTGGTTGGCCTCTTCTTCCGAATCAAAGCAATGGGCGGAACCGGTGAAGGTGTGCATGTCCGGATGGATGGCGGCGGGCTTGGTTATGGCCGTATTGGGCGCCAGATTTCCCCTGATCACCGCAAGGCCGCCCTCTTTGCTCCAAGGATCATCCAGGGGCCGGATAATCACCCCGTCAGGATCGGCCGCGCTGGATACATTTTCCGTAACCGTTTTGGTGGTCACGGTCATGGCGTCCTGATTCAAAAGCGGCAGAATCTGCTTCATCACCGCAGGCACCCCGCCCGCGGTGTGGAAGTCCGGTACATTGGGCGCGGCGGCGGGATTCATCTTGGCCACCACGGGTGTGGAGCGGCTGAGCTCCTCGAACCGGTCCATGTCCAATTCAAGCCCGGCCTCATAGGCAATGGCCGGCATGTGCAGGGCCACGTTGGTGGAGCCGCCGATGGCCGAATTAACCCGCACCGCGTTCTCGATAGCCTTGTCGTTGATTATCTGGCGGGCGGTGATGCCCTCTTCCACAAGCTTCATGATCTGTCGGCCCGAAGCCTGGGCCGCACGCGAGCGGTCGGCATAGGTGGCCGGAATCGTGGCGCTTCCCGGCAGAGACATGCCCAAGGCCTCGGTCAGGCAGCACATGGTGTTGGCCGTGCCCAGGAAAGAACAGGACCCGCAGGTGGGTTCGGCCTTGTCCTCCAGCATGCGGTAGGTTTCCTCATCCATCTTTCCGGCTTTGAGCATGCCCAGGCACTCGGTGACCGAGGTGCCGTCGCTGGCCCGGCCATCGAATTCACAGCCGCCCTCCATGGGGCCGCCCACCACTATGATGGCGGGAATATCCAGACGGGCCGCGGCCATGAGCATTCCCGGAACGATCTTGTCGCAGGAACCCAAGAGCACCAGGCCGTCCAGACGGTGGGCCTCTATCATGACTTCAACCGCGTTGGCTATCAGATCCCGGCTGGGCAAAATGTAATAATTGCCCTTGTGCCCCTGGGCGATGCCGTCGCAGGCCGCCGGGATGCCGAATTCAACCGGAGTGCCTCCACCCTGGAAGATGCCCTGTTTCACATACTCCGAAACATGGTTTAGGTTATAATGTCCAGGAACCACCCGGTTCCAGGAATTCGCTACGCCGATCATCGGCCTTTCCAGGTCGTAGTCGCTATAGCCCATAGATTTGTATAGGGCCCGGTTCATGGACCAGTCCGGCCGGGCCAGGATATCTTTACTTCGTTTGAACATAATAATATCTCCTTTAGGTGTAACATCTAACATGTTGCATGGCAGCGAGTCAATCCGGCATCTTTAAGACAGGGCCGCAGAGAAAAACCACACCCGGCCGAATGCGGGGTTATCCGGGTTAACTATCTGTATCAATGGATATAACCGGGCAATATTTACTATTGGCTCACAGGTCTGGGAGGGCTTAAAAAAAGTGTTCACAGCAACCGCACTCATACAAAAACAGGTTTCCGGAGCCCGCCGGGGCAAGCCGTCCCCCATAGCAGCCAGAGCCCCATGGTTTTGGGCCCTGTTGCTCATCACCGCCTGTCTGTTCATTTACGGGTGCACGGATTATGACGCCGCCACGGTTTATACCGCCAGCACCCCCAACTCGGGACGTGAACAGCTATCCGCAATCTATGATCAAATCATTTTTAAATATTACCGTGAACCAGCCCCCAAAGAGATCCTGACCCATGCATTGGAGGGCCTGGCCAAACCCCAGGGGATGCCGCCCGTGGGTACGGAATGGACCGGCGACAAGCTAAGCCTTGTTATGGGCCGCAAAAGGATCATCCTGGGCCCGGTCAACAACCTGGCCGCTGAATACGATTCACTGCTTGCGGCCTATGACTTTGCCCTGGCCAACTCGCCCGGTATAGATCCCCGGTCCATATGGCTGTCCATGGCAAAATCCATGGCGGCGCTCGACCCCCACAGCAGCTACCTGACAGCCAGTGAATACAAGCAGTTAAAAGAGGACGCCGCCGGGCGGTTTTCCGGGGTGGGCATCGAGATCACCATACGCGACAAAAAACTGATTATCGTAAGCCCCATTGAGGGCACCCCGGGGCATGCCGCCGGACTGCTGGCCAATGATCATATCTGGGCGGTCGACGGCGCCCAGACCAAGGGCCTCAGCCTGATGGACATTGTAAAGCTGATCCGGGGGCCGGAGGGCACCTTGGTCACCCTGGAAGTGGTGCGCAAGGGCCGCCAGGGAAGGCTGATTTTCAAAATCAGGCGCAGCATAATACCCTTAAAATCCATCACCCATAAAATGCTGCGCAATGGAATCGAATACATCAGGATATCAACCTTTCAGGAAAACTCAGCCGGCAAGCTGCTGGAAGTGCTGGAAGACATCCAAAGCCGGGGCGGCGCTGCAAAGGGCCTGGTTCTGGATCTGCGCAACAATCCCGGAGGCCTTTTGGATGAATGCGCCATGATTGCGGACTCATTTTTATCCGACAACAAAAAGATAGTGAGCATTCAGGGCCGGGATAAATCCCAAGTGCTGGAGATGTCCGCCAGCCAAAACCAGCTTTTGCCCAACCTGCCCATGGTGGTCTTATTGAATAACGGAAGCGCCAGCGCCTCGGAGATCGTAAGCGGAGCATTGCAGGACAACAAACGGGCGCTTTTGGTGGGCACTCAGTCCTTTGGCAAGGGTTCGGTGCAAAGCATTCTGCCCCTGGCCGAAGGCGCACTCAGGCTGACCACCTCCCAATATATGACCCCGGACAACAAGTTTATCCAGGCCATCGGCATAAAACCGGATGTCTATATGCCCTTTAGAACAGAAGATGGGGATATTAATACGGAACCGGTCACCCGGGAAAGGGATCTGGAAAACAGCCTGAGCGCCGCTTCAGACTATCAAAAAATCTCTCTTGACGGCACCCCTTGGCTGAAAAACCTTTCCCTGGAAATCGATGACAACCAGCTTGAGTTCGCCATACAGGTTTTGGAGAAGTATTCCGCGACCCTGGGGCCTTGGGTGGATCATGGGCATTACCTGGCAACCGCCCGCAGCCTGATCAACGCCAATAACCATTCGAGCATGTTTCCGGTGCATTGGGGCCCGCCGCAGATGGCGCCGGTCGCGGCCCAAAGGATGCGTGGGCCCCATGGCGCTTATGTCCCGCTTGCGGCCGGGCTGCTTCCGCAAAGGCCGATATCACCCCTTGAATTTTCAGGATTATCCCCGGCAGGCCGCTCTGCCAGGCTCAATTGATGTGCAAAGTTCTCACATTCCATAGAGCGTCCTTCCGGCGAGCGCTATATAATTCCATGGCCGGCCCGTTATGGGGCCGGCCATATTACAGGCCCCACATCCTGTTGCCCCGCATGCAGACTGGAACACAATTTGGAACCGCGCAATCCCCACCATCCGGGCCGCTTCAGTCCCAAAATCCTGGCCGTTATCTTCCTGGCTCATTTCAGCGGTGATATTTATCAATCCTTCGTAGCCCCAATTTTGCCCCTGATCAAAGAAAGCATCGGCCTCAGCCTGACCCAGGTGGGTTTTGTCATCAGCACCACCACCCTGGCCGGTCAATTGAGCCAGCCGCTTGTGGGGGTATTGGCCGACCGTTTTGGGCCGCGCACCTTTTTGCTCACCGGCCTGGTGATGGGTTCGGTGCTTATCCCCCTGATGTCCATAACCCCATGGTACTCCCTGATATTGGTGCTGGGAGCCCTGGGGGCTCTAGGGTCTTCCATGTACCATCCCACCGCAGCGGCCCTGGTCGGGCAGTTTTCCGGAGCCCGCGGCGGACTCAGCATGTCTATTTTCGGGCTGGGCGGCACCTTGGGCTACGGCTTCGGTCCCTTGTTGGTCACCCTGTACATAAGCGCATACGGCCTGGGCCACCTGCCCTATGCCACTTTGCCGGGCCTGGTCATTATTTTGTCCATGTTTTTCATGCTGCCCGCGGTGGAAAGACAGCCCAAGCCCAAAACCAACATCATAGACAGCATTAAAACCGGACTGGGAGACGCCTGGAGGCCGGTAATGCTGTTATGGCTGATAGGATCGCTGCGTTCCTTTGCGGACATTTCGATCAGAACCTATTACCCCATCATGTACCTGGATGGCGGGGAATCGCTGGTTTCCATGGGAGTGATGATCTCCCTTTACGTATTGGGCGGTTCGGTAAGCTCCGTGGTCTGCGGCGAATTGGTGGACCGCAAGGGGTTCAAACCGGTGTTCTATGCCTCATTCGCCTTAAGCACCCCCTGCCTGATCATGTTCCTGTTCAGCCAGGGCTGGTGGGTCTATCCCGCCGGATTTATTGGCGGCTTCATCCTGATGGCCACCATGTTCCCTTCGGTGGCGCTGGCAAACCGCATAGCTCCCAACAACCGTTCCCTGGCTTCGAGTTTCACTCTGGGTTTCGCTGCGGGCACCGGAGGAGTCATATCGCCTTTGGTGGGCAAACTGGCTGAGGCCGTGGGGATTCAGCAGGCTTTGGTGTTCACCTCACTAATACCCCTGGCCTGCCTGTTTTTTATCCACATGCTGCCCCACGGCGGACCATCGCCCAAATCAAAGGCGCAGGAAATCTCGGTAGGCTGACAATCAAAAACCCCAAGCCAACAAACCCGAGCACTTGGGGACCTGAAGTGATCAGTGCATGACCGCGCCCCGGGTTGTTATGCCTGCCTCTTTCATGGCTGCGCCGATGCGGGCTATCTCATCCGGGCCCGGCTTCACCAGGGGCGGACGCACCACGGACTTTTCCAGCCTGCCCAAAAGCACCAGGGCCTCTTTCATGCGGTTGTGCATATCCACAGCCGGAGGGGCATAAAAGACATCCGCGGTTATCTGGATGCGTCGGGCCAGTTCCCGGGCCTTGGCCAGTTGATCATTTTGCACCGCCTCAAACAGCGCCGCCTGCAAATCCGCAATCACGCTGCCCGAGCCGGAAAGAAGCCCGGCGCAGCCCGAGACCAGAGAACTTAGCAGCCAGGCGCTGTGGGTGGTCAACACATTCACCGGCCGGTCCAAAGACTGCAGCACCCTCACCTGGCGCTGGTGCAGCATGGGGTCATTGCACCAGTCCTTGATGGCCTTGATGCTGGGCACTTTCTCAACCAATCGCAAAAGGGTGTCCAAAGGATAGCCCTGCCCTCCCATAAGGGGGTACTGGAACACGATAATGGGCAGATCGCTGGCCTGGGCAATGGTGCTGAAATGAGCCACCGCCATTTCCGGCCTAAGCTGGCCTCCCATGATGAATGGATGCGGCGGGAAAACCAGCAAGGCCGAGGCACCTCCGGCCTGGGCCATGGCGGCCAGGCGGGCGGCCTCCAGACTGCCGTCGGCATAGATCCCGTTCACCACCGGCAGCTTACCGCCTACCTCTTCCATGGTTATATCCAACACCCGCTTTTGCTCCTCAAAGCTGCAAGAGGCTGCTTCACTGGAATGGGCGTTGGTGACCAGGGCGGATATGCCTTTGGTGGCGGCCACAAAGTTCAAGTGGCGGCGGTAGGCCGTTTCATCTATGGAAAAGTCTTCCTCAAAAGGCAGCAATACCGCCGGAATAACCCCTGCGGGCACAAACTCAAGATACTTCTGCAAGATATATCTCCTCGTTCAGTTCCCCGTTTAAGCGAAAAAAGGCCCAGCCTTGTCCGCATAGCGCTTTCCAGGCCGGGCCGTAGGGGGCTTGCACGCCCCTCCCCCCTATCCCCCACCCCGGAGGTTCACGGGGGGCAGGCTCGGTAACAGGCTACAATGATGCCGGATGCCAGGTCAAGTTATTAGTAAAAACAGGATGTTCATAGGCTTTTGCGAAAAATCTCCAGGCAAAGCGGATTTTCTTGATCCCCGGCCCCTGCCGTGAGCATGGGCCTTATCATGGACAAGCCTTTTGCATTGTGCTTAAATGGGCGGACCCTAGAACAGGGCTGCTTTACATGTTCGTTTACAAACACATGACTAGGGGGATTTCACCGGTCCTGCTTCATCAGCAAATCCGGTACGCACCTCATCACATTTCCATCAGCCAATCAGGGAAACCCCATGAACTTGGTTATTGAAACCGCATGCAACCAAAAATGCAGCTTTTGCTTTTCGCAAAAAGCCCTTGAGGACCTGCATTTGCCCACAAGATATTCCCTTGAAGAAACCGCCCGGGTGGGCCGCTGGCTGGCCAGCCAGGGCGTCAAGCATGTAAATGTGCTGGGCGGAGAGCCCACCCTGCACCCCGAACTGCCCCGGATGCTGGACGTGTTAAAGGAAAAAGGCTGCCGCCCCACCCTGGTCACCAACGGCCTGGGCGAGCCCGAAGCCTATAAAAAAAGCATTTCCAAGGTGGTGGCCGTGCTGTTGAATTTCCGGCCTGCTGAAGAACACAGCCCTTGGCAGCGGCAACGTTTTTTGCAAAACCTGGAATCATTGAGCCGCGAAAAACGCAACCGTCCCGTTGACGGCCCCGTTCACCTCAGTTTCGGCACCACCCTGGTGAAGGCGGGGCAATCAATAGATTACCTGATCGAAGGGGCCAAGGAGTGGGGCGCGGACGCCTTGCGCCTGGATTTGAGCAAGCCCGCCCCGGACAAGAAAAACCAATACCTGGACCCCAGGGGCGATCCCGATGTGGGCCCCTGGCTGGTCGAACTGGTGCAGCGGATATTAGAGGCCGGATTGCAGCCGGGGTTTGACTGCCCGGTTCCCTATTGCCTGTTTACAGATGAACAGATCGAGTATCTGGAAGGCGCGGTGCACCGTTTCAGGGGATGGTGCGCACCGCCCATGGATATACTGCCCGGCGGCAAGGTCATCTATTGCTATCCCCTGGCCCATGTCTGCGAACCCGTGGATCTTGAGGAAGCGGGCAGCCTGGACGCCTTGAATAAATTCATGGGCAGGCTGATCCGGGTTGCCGTGTTCAAAAAAAGGCTGGACCCAAAGTGCGCCCAGTGCCGCTGGTTCAAAGCCAAGAAATGCCAGGGCTTCTGCCCTTCCCTTTATGATCAGGGCCAGGAGAACTAGATGGAACAAGTGGTTTACATGAGGCGCAAGGACAGCGCCGCCTCAGACCCAAGCAGCAGCCCCAACGCCAAAATCCCCCGCAAAGTGGTCCAGGCCGGTCCGGAAGAGCAAAAGACAATAGCTGGCCTGAAAGGCCTGTTCGCGGATATCCCGTCCTTGACCTCGTCGCAGCCGGAGCTTTATTTCTCCGCCGGAATCATGACCGGAGCCGTGCGGGGCGAGGGTGTGGAGTCCGCCCTGGCCGGCACACACTATGCCGGATATCTCAAAGACGCCCCGGGGTCCGGCGCAGTCAGTTTCAATTTTTTTACCCGCAGCGGTTTTGGCGGGGATGACCCGGAAAACCTGTATGTGCTGAGCCGCGGCCAAGGCATGTTTTTTTTGCACAGTGAATTCGCCATGAGTGTGGATATCAATAAGGCATCGGCCCAGGTGGTCATCAAGGACCCTGATTTTGTAATGGTGGACCAGGCCCTGCGCATCGGCTTCCACGTGCTGTCCCGCCTGCATAACTGTTTTTTTGTGCATGCCTGCGGGATAAATTATCAGGGCAAGGGCATCCTGTTTCCGGCCGCCTCCGGCACCGGCAAAACCACCATCGCCAACGCCTCCAAGCGTTATGATGTGCTCAACGACGACACCATAATGGTGGATTGCAACCCGCAAAAGCCCATGATTTGGGGGCCGCCCTTTGCCGGGCGGGGCGGCAGGTCTCTACTTGGCAACACAAAGCAAAAGCTTGATGCCCTGATTTTTCCGGTGCAGTCGCCCAATGACCGGCTTATTGAGCTGATGCCGGGCCAGGCCATGGCCAAGTTGGGCAGAAACGTGCTGATGCAGGGGCTCAATTATCAGATGGCGCCGGAATTCTTGGGCATGCTGGAAAGCGTGGTGAAAAGCACCCGGGCTTATGAGATGGAGTTCACCAAAAGCGGCGGCTTTGTGGACCTGTTGGAGCAGATTGATTAGGTTTTTTTGAAAATGGATATTAAAAACCCTATGCCGCTCTCCCTCCCGCCGGGCGGGTATGAATAGGATGGGAGACTCGGCAAGACTGAGCATCGGGATTTTGGCCGGAGGCAGCGATGCGGCCTGGCTGAATGATTGCCTGGAGCGCATAAAGCCCTCGGGCATCCCGGCCTATGTGCTGGCTTCGCATCAAAAAGATGAGATTCCGGCGGCTTGTGAACGGCATGGCGCAGAGCATCACTTTGCGCCGCCAGGCGATCCCTTCAGCTTTGCCGAACGCCGCAACCTTCTGGTTTCACTTTGCCCCACCTCCTGGCTACTTATCCTGGACGTGGATGAACGCATTGACGGCTTCAGCCTGGACCAGGCCAGGGAGCTTAGCCGGAAAAGCCCTGACCGCGCCTACATGGTCCGTCACCCCTATTACAGCCCCGAAGGCATAATACTCACGGACCACCAGCCCAGGCTGGTGCCCGCCGCCGGGGACTGGCGCTTTGAAGGGCACATCAGCGTGACCTTGCGCCAAGAGCACAGCCGGGTTGAATCCATTGCGCCCTGCAATATGCTTATCCGGGATATGGGGGCGGTATTGGACCCGGAACGCATTAAGGGCCGCAAAGACCGGGCCCGGGCCCTGACCCGCTGGGAAATGAAACGCCTGGCTGAATTGGCCCGTGACCCTGAAGAAAAAGAGCTGAGCCAACTCGGTTTCCGCTATTTCATCATAGGCAAGCCCCGGGCCGCATATCACTTCTGGCGGCAGCTCGAAAAGCGCGACCCGGACCACACGGCGGCCCAGTTCTATTTGGGGCGCATCGAACAGCGCCAAGGCCCCGATGGGGCCATAAAGGCGGTCAGGCGCTGGCAAAGGCTGATTGATCATAAAACCGGCTATTATTCGGTATACAGGCATCAGGTTAGGCAACTGGGGCTCATGGGGCGCTGGGCCGAGGCCCAAAAATGCGCTCAAGCGGGAGCCGGGCTGAACCCGGGTGATGCAGCCATGCTGCACCTTGTTGCCTTGACCAGTTATAAATGCGGCGACCTGGACGGAGCGCGGACCAGCCTGGATCAAAGCCGGACGCTCAATCCCTCCTATCCGCTGCTGGATAAGCTGGACATGATCCTGGGACATGAAGAGAATGTGATAAATCACTCCAGCAAAAACGGATAGCGCCAAAAGCGTTTTTTAAAAAGACAGGAAGACCGGAAAAAAATGGGCGAATTATTGGACGAACTTTTTATTCAGAGCACCGAGGCCTGCGAACCAAACCAGGTAAAGCTGGAACTCAACCACACCTGCAATCTGGATTGCGTGCATTGTTATCTGGATCACGCCCCGCCTGACATGCTGTCCTTGGAAGTCATCGAACATCTGTTGGACCAGCTTTTGGATATGAACGGCATGCTTATCGCCATCACCGGCGGCGAGCCCACGCTGCATCCGGATTTTAGAAAAATCGTGCATGCCGCATCCTCCCGGGGTTTCATGCTGGAACTGCTCACCAACGCAACCAGGATAGATGAGGACTTGGCCGGCTTTTTGCGCAAGCAGCGGATCAAAAAGGTGCAGGTCAGCGTATACGGCCATGATGCCGAGCTGCATGACTCCATAACCCTCAGGCCCGGGTCCTTTGACAAAACCATGCGGGGAATAGAGCTGATGCGAAAGCAAGGCTTAAAGGTGAAGCTGGCCTGCAGCCTGCTCAAGGAAAATTACAAAAGCATGCGCAAAATCAGGCGGCTGGCCGGCGAACTGGGTTTGGGGGTGGATATGTCCTATTGGATGATGGTCACCCCGGCCAACCATGAGCGCATAGACCGCCACGGAATGAACCCGGCCGAGGTGGAGGAATACCTGACCGATCTTTACAGCACGGACTCCTTTTTGCTGCCCGAACCGGCAACCCCCGAAGAGCTGGAAAAAAGGGTCTGCCTGGCCGCGGTGAACAATTGCCGCATACTGCCCAACGGCGACGTAATACCCTGCTCCCGCATACTTCTGCCCATGGGTAATATCTATAAAGACGACTTCAAGGATATCTGGCAAAATGCGCCGGTGGCCAAGCAGCTCAGAAATCTCAGGCGAAAGGATTTAAAAACCTGCGCCAAATGCGAGAATTTTAATATATGCCTAATTTGCCCAGGGCTTTCTTGGAATCACAACCGTGATTTGTTGAGTCCGGCAGATGAAGTGTGTTATATGGTAGAGGCCGATGCCAAAGTGAGATGGAAAATCGCTAAACAAAGAGAAAGACGAAATGAAGCCAACTGAAAATAAAATAAGTGCAGACCGCAAGGAATATCAGGTCCCCAAGCTGGAAAAAGAAAGCTTTTTTGAGGAGACCGGACTGTTTGGTTCAATATTCTGCAGTTCGCACTATTGCCAGAATTCAGGCTATTGCTCCAGTTACGCTGGGAACGATTGCAACTGATTCCGTTGTTTTATTGTAGTTGGCCTTCCGCTCAACTGGGGGGCCTATATCCACGACGTCTTCATGTCCCATGCAATTTTGGGGACCGCCGTCAGAATGCGCAAACCGGATTCAGGCGGTTTTTGTGGGATATTTTGGCGTTATGAATCCGGTTATGAATTTCATAGCCTAATAACATGGAAGGGAGGAAGGTATAGTGAAACAGCCAAACGTTGATCCCAAGGCCAGTCGGAGGCCTTACCAGGCCCCTAAACTGGACAAGGAAAGCTTCTTTGAAGAAACCGGACTGTTTGGCACCGGTAGCTGCTCCAGTCATTGGTGCCAGACCAGCGGCTATTGCAGCCATTACAACGGCAACGACTGCAACTAGTATACAGATTGTAGCCTTAGGCCGCCCAGCTTCGCTGACCACGGGAGGTGGGCGGTCTGTTTTGCAGGTCTCGTCCCACCTTCTTTAAATATGCGAAATATTGAGCCTCATGATTGAACTATGCTATAAAAGTAGCGTCAGCCCCGGTGCGGGGGTGACACGGCTCAAACAACGCCTAACCGGAGAATGTAATAATGAAAAAAATAAATCCAAGCGATAAGTCCCGCAGGCCATACCAGGCCCCCAAACTGGATAAGGAAAGCTTTTTCGAAGAAACCGGTATTTTTGGCACCGGCTCTTGCGGAACCCACTGGTGCCAGACCAGCGGATACTGCAGCGGATACAGTGGAAACTCCTGCAACTGATCCTCATGCCCATATTTATGCATCCCGCCTTCCAAGAACCGGAGGCCGGGCTACACACTAATCTTTGGACGTATCATGAAAAGCAAGATTTGCAATGAAGACATTATAATCCGTGAGATCCACGGGCAATTTGTCTTTATGTCAAAAAACAATACCGATATCTGCACGCTGAACGACACCGGCTCTTTTATTTTCAAACAGCTTGAATCGCAAGCCAGTTTGGATGATGTAGTAAACGAGGTTATGAGCGAATTTGAAATTGACGATGCCGCACAGGTCCAAAAGGATGTACAGAACCTGATTCAATCCCTACTGGACAACAATATAGTTCCCGCCCAGGCAGTGGCGAGCTTCCAACAATAGCCAATCCATGGCCACATCCCCCCAAGCAGCAGGGAAGCCAAGCCGTCTGGACTGTCTTTTGATAATGCCGCCCCATTGGTATCCCTTCCAGCCTTATATGGCCTTGCCCGCGTTGCAAGGCTATCTGCGCAAACAAGGTTTCAGCACCGCTATCTTGAACCTGGATATGCTGAGCCTGGATCATTTTCTTAACCGGAACAGCCTGGAAAGCTACCTTGATGAAGCTGAGAAAAGGGCTTTCGGCTCTTGGTCCCAAAAACTGGACCCGGATGAAAAAGTCGGCCGGCAGCGTATTTTCCGGAAAACATCCATGGTGGCTCCGCGGCTTTTTGATCAGATTGAAGACGCAAAGGGGATATTGCGGGGCAAAGGCTATTATGAATACCTGCACCGGGCCGAATCACTGAAGGTGGTCAGCCAGGCCATGGACACCCTGACCGCCTGCTTTTATCCCAGCCGATATAATCTGAACGGATTTGTCACCAGGCGGAATCACAACAACCCGGACCAGCTGGGCCGGATCACGTCCTCCGAAGCCATAAACCCTTTTTTGGGATATTTCCGCTCGGTGTTGCGCCCCAAGCTCAGCGGGCTTGATCCTCTGGTGGTGGGCATCAACATCACCGGAGACAGCCAGCTGGTGGGCGGCGTCACCGCCGCCCGGGTGGTCAAGGAGCTGGCCCCCCAGACCCATGTCGTTCTGGGCGGCAGTTTTTTCAGCCGGGTTATCGAGCAGCTCTTCAAGTTCCCCCAGGTCTTTGAACATGCCGACTCCATCATCGCCTATGAGGGGGAAATAAGCCTCACCGAGCTGGTGCACGGGGTGAAAAACGGTGCCAGCCTGGACAAGGTGCCGCACCGCTGCTGGCAAGATGAATCCGGCCTGGTCAGGTTCAATGCCGGTCTGGCCCAGCCTGATGTGGACACCCTGCCCACCCCGGATTTTGAAGGCATAGAGGCCGATCTGCATTTGGCCCCGCACCCGGTGATGGCAGTTGCCGCCTCCCGGGGCTGTTATTGGAACCGCTGTCTTTTCTGCGACCATGGCTTTTGCTATCAAAACCGCTATCAGGAACGCAGCCCGGAACTGGTGGTGGATGACCTGGAAGCCATATCCAGCACCTGGGGCGCCAGATACTTTGACATTGTGGACGAGGCGGTGCGCCCCAGCCATATGCAGGATATCAGCGCCGAAATACAAAGGCGGGGGCTGGACCTGCGCTGGATGTGCCTGGGCCGCATAGACAAGAGCTTCAGCCCGCAGATATTCAAATCCGCTTATGATGCCGGCTGCAGGCTTATCTCCTTTGGGGTGGAGTCCAACTCCGATGCGGTGCTGCGCCTGATGAACAAGGGAACCAGCAAACAACTGAACCTACGCATCCTGGATGAATGCAGCAGTGCCGGAATCTGGACCCACATAATGATCTTCTTCGGTTTTCCCGGAGAAACCGCAGAGGATATCCAGGCCACCATGGGCCTTTTGGATGAGCATGCGGCCATTTTCCATGATTCCGGCGGGGCGGCCTTTGTATTGGGCAGGCATTCAAGGGTGCTGGAGGATCTCATGCGGCACGGAATCAACCAGGATGAAGCCTGGGACGCCTCCCCCGATCTGGCCTACAGCATATCCTTGCCATTTGAGTTCGGCAGCGGGCAGAAAAAAGAGGACGCCGAACAGGCGGTGGAAAAATTCACCAAGAAATCCGTATACAACAAGGGCAGCTGGGACCGCACGGTGTCCCTCTTGTACCGCAGCCGTTTTGATTTGAGCGATTACGGACGCCTCATTGAATTATTCAGGACTCACGGGATTAGAAAACGCATCGCAGACCTGAGCGCCATGCCGGGCTTTAAGGCCAAGGCATAGGCCCCTTTTGGGGCCAAAGCGCATAGACTTAAACGAAATTGGCCAATAAACCACCGGGGCTCCGAAGCCCGGGAAAAGAACAGAAACCATACTCATGGCTACCGCCACCTTACAGGGATTGGGACGCTTTTTCCGCCTGGCCTTTCAGGGAAAGCTGAGGCGCATTCTGCTTATCTATGCGGTCATCGCGGTGAACGCCGCGGCCAACCTGGGCCTGGTGTGGAGCACCAAACATCTGGTGGACCAAGGCAAGGTGATCGAGCAGGGTCTGTATCTGCTGCTCATCATCAGCGGGCTGATTGTGCTGATGGCGGGAACCGATGTGCTGGTGCGCTACCGCTCATTGAGCTTTGGCGAGGATTTTTCGGCCAGGATCAGGACCCGCATGCTGGAAAGGCTCCTGACCATCCAGTACCAAAAAATGATGGGCCATCACACCGGCGAGATGACCTCCTGGCTGCTGAATGATGTGGATCAGGTCAAGATGAGCATCATCCGCATGGTGAACAACCTTCTGCGCGATCCCATTTTGGCCCTGTGTCTTTTGGGGAACATATTTTATATCTCGCCGGGCATGGGGCTAATAACAGTCGCGGGCACGGTGCTCATCGTATTGCCGGTTATCAAGCTGGGCCGCATCACCAGACGCCTTAACCGGGACATGCTGGATTATCTGGGCAAGGTGATCAGCTTTCAGCGCGACGCCCTGTCCGCGGTCAAGCCCATCAAGCTCTACGGCGTGGAGCGTGATGTGACCGGGCGCTACGCCGATTTGAACCAAGGGCTGAAAAAACGCTTTTTGAAAACCAGCCTGATAGGCAATTTGCCCGGTTCTCTGGTCACCGGCGGGGCGGGCTTGATCATTGTTGCGGTGTTCATCTACGGCATGAATCAGATGGAGCAAGGCGGGCTCACCGTGGGGGATATGGTGGCCGTGTTGTCCACCTTGCTTTTGTTCTACCGGCCCATATCTTCCCTGTCTTCTTTTTATCACGGCCTTGGGGCGGCCCTGGGCGCGGCCGAAAGGCTGTTTATGGTGCTGGGATACCCCGTGGAGGATAATGATTCAAGGGCTCGGCCCGAATTCCGCCATAGCCTGAGCATGGACGGCATCTGTTTCAGCTACGAAGAAGGCGCCCCGGTGTTGGACCGGGTGAGTTTCAGCATAAAAAAGGGCAGCTCCACCGCCTTGATCGGCCCCAACGGCGCAGGCAAATCAACCCTGATGATGATCCTTTTGCGCATGCTTAACCCGGACAGCGGTTCGGTGCTTCTGGACCATAAGCCGGTGGACAGCCTGGACCTGAAGGCCTACCGCAGGCTCTTTGCTTTTGTATCCGCGGACGATCCCTTTTTTGACAACACCATATTTAACAATTTGACCTTATTTGATAATTCCATTGATCCTCAAGAAGTGCGCCAGGTGCTGGATTCCATCGGGATGCTTGACTGGATTATGAGCCTGCCCCAGGGGCTGGAAACCAGAGTAGGTGAAAACGGGGTGCAGCTTTCCCGCGGGCAGAGGCAAAAGCTCTCCCTGGCCAGGGCTTTGGTCAGAAAGCCCAGCATTCTCTTGCTTGACGAGGCCACCCAGTCCCTGGATTCCCGGACCATGTCTGAACTGGACCGGGCGGCCTGCCAATGGTTGGGGGATTACACCCTGATCCTGATCACCCACAATGTGAGCCTGTTGAGCAGGTTTGACGAAATCGTGGTGCTGGATAAGGGCAAGGTTCATGAGCGAGGCCCCCATGAGGAGTTACTCAGCTTGGGCGGGGTTTACAGCGAACTATATGAACTGTGCATAAAAAACCAGCAGGAGAGCCGTTTGGTGTAGTTTGAGCCCTTCTGTTGAGAGTAATGCCCAACCTTCAAAGCCGGTATTAGGCTCAACCCGCGGGCATGGAGTTGATCGGGATGCCCGATGAAAAACCCCAAATACTGGCTCCGTCACCATTGAACAGTCAGCGTTTTGTTGATCTGATCCGCTTGATCATCACCCGCCGGGCCCAGTCTCCGGACCTGGATGAGTTAAGCGCCGGATATGCAGGCCTGCTGCGCGCCCACAAATTGGAAGGCTTGCTGGGTTCTTATGTTCAGCATTCAGATGATCCCGAGCTGTCCCGGTATCAATTGCCGGGCTATATCCAGAAGAAATATCTCACCACCTCCAGATTCAACCTTATTCAACTGGATGAAATCGAGTCCATCTTCGGGCAAGAAAAAGATCTGGAGGCCGTCTTAATCGGAGGATTGGGTCTTCTCGATACAGTTTACGGCGGCGATTACGGAGCCCGCGGCGTGTCTGATTTTGATCTGGTGGTTTCGGAAAACCACACGGACCGGCTGCTGGCCATTCTGACCGCTAAAGGATACCGTCCGAGGGAGTTCCAAGAGGCCTTCTCCCCGGCGTTTCCCGGTCATATGGAATGGGTGCGCAAAGAAGGCCCCAATTTGTATAACGCCGACATTAAGGGCAAGATAGAAACTCCCATCAGTCTGATTTATGAGTTCTTGAAAAAATACCCCGCCGCCTTGCTGAGCCGCGCAAAAACCACCGCAGGCGGCATAAGAATTCCGGACCCCACCCACATGGCCATACTGGCCATCATGGGCCTGGAGCATAAGACCTACGCCAAGCTGAGAGGATATGTGGACTTGGCTTTGCTCACCCAGCCCGCCGCCAAAGCTGAAATCGACTGGCCGCAATTGGTGGAGGTCATGCACCAAATGCAGGCTCCCCGCCCCGCCGCCGCGGTGCTGGGCTATTGCCGGGATAACCTGGGGGCCGTGGTGCCGCCGGATGCGTTATCCGCCCTATATACCAAAAGGTCGCCCTGGACCAACGCCTGGTTCAGGTTCTTTGTATCAACCGACGCCATCATTGAAGGCCCCACCCGGGTGCGCCGCAATAAGGCAGGCACTCCCAAATACCAGACCATGATGATTCAGCTGGTGCGTAGAATCACCACATACGACAACTTCGGATATATAACCCGCATATTGAGCACAATTCTATTCGGCTTTGAGACCTATAACGATATTTTGTATAAGCAAAAGACTGCAATGGGCCGCACTTTGTGCAGATGCATAGTTCATCCCGTTTTGGGCGTTATGCTATCAATGATAGGCATGATGTATACTTTCATTGTAGGATGCAAAATGGCCATTAAAGACAGGCCCGCGAAACCTGTAAAACAATAGCAGGCATCCAAACATATTGAGCGGCGCGCAATATGGGATGTCATGGATAATCCGTAGCCAGATTATGCCTGAAAGAGTGAAGCCGTGTTCCATAACAAGCACTTGAGAAAATACCCCGCTTTACTGGTTTACATGTGCCTAATCAGCATATTCGGCATATTCAGCTTGTCCACTTCTGCCTTTGCGGAAAGTAAACCGGACAGCTCCAAGTGGGAGCGCCACCGGGTCGAAAACACCCAGGAAGGCACCCTTCAATTCAGAGGCATAGTTGAATCCGCCAATACGGTTAATGTCAGCGGCCCCGGACCTTATGACCTGATCGAATCTGTGAAACGCGATGGTGCGGCGGTCAAAAAGGGTGAAGTCATCTTAAGATGGGATATGAAGCAGGTTGAAATAAAGCTGGCCCAGCAAAAAGAGCTTTTGGCCCACTACCAAAACCAGCTTGGCAGGCTTGAAGACAAGCGAACCCAGGAGAGAATGCAGCACCTTATCAAACTGAATGATATACAAACCCAGATTGAAGAGGCCGAGTCCGCCTTGGAGGTTGAAAAAGGGGTTGTCGCCCTGGGGAGCGGCAACAAGCAGCGTTTGAAAAAGCTGTCGGAAAGGCTTAAACGCCTGCAGAATATCGAAAGGCTCTTGAAAAAGGCCGTAAAGGACTCCGAGACCCAACGGGAGCCTGCCAGCGCCGGTGAAATCCAGGCCAAAATACTCCAGGTTAAGCATTCCATTGAAGACACGAAACTTTTGCTCAATAAAGCCGAAACCAAAGCTCCCATAGACGGCATAATCCAGGCGTTGCAGCCCCTGTCGCCCGGCCCCATGAAGGCCGGTTCCGTGTTGCGCATACTTGACCGCAAGGACTTACTGGTTAGCGGCATGGTTTGGCAAAACGAATTCGTGCTTCTTCAAGAAGGCCAAAAAGCCACGGTGCGGCCCGACTATATGCCGGACCAGGCATGCCAGGGCCATGTATCCATCAAGGCGCCCTATGGGGTGCTGGAAACCGACCCGGCCACGGGAGTGAAGCTCTCCCGCTTCAAGGTCTTTATTAAACTGGACACCTCATCTTCCGTTATGCTGCCGGGGATGTCTGTGCTGGCCATTGTGAACATTGGAGATTGGGCGGCCCTGGTACCGCAAAACTTCGTATTATTCGAAAACCAAATTACGTTTGTTTACAAAAAAACCGCTGATGGCTACCGCAAGGCAATCATAAAATTGCTTGCCAGCAACAAAGACGGAATGCAACTGGTTCAGGGAGTCAGCAAGGGTGATATTTTGCTGCGCCCCCCAGCCATCAGTTCAAAGAAAAAGCCATAGATGATTCAACTGGACAACATCAAAAAGGGCTTCTGGCTGGGCAAAAGGCAGCTAAATATACTGAGCGGAATATCGCTGCACATCAAAGCCAATGAATATGTGGCCCTCATGGGGCCCAGCGGTGCGGGCAAAACCACTTTGCTGCATATTATAGGGCTGCTCACCGGATTCAATTCAGGCGAATATCTGCTGGACGGGCAAAGCATGCAGAGCCTTAAGCCGGCGGAGTACGCCAAGCTGCGGGCCGATAAAATCGGATATGTATTCCAGGATTTTCAGCTGATTGACTGGGCCGACTGCCTATACAACGTTTCCCTTCCCCTGATGCACAAAACAGTCAAACGGGCGCAAAGAACCGCCCAGGCCCGCAGCTGGCTGAAGCGGGTCGGTTTGGAGCACCGCGAGAAACACCGGCCTTCTGAATTATCCGGCGGCGAGAGACAGCGCGTGGCCATTTCCAGGGCCCTGATCAGCGATCCGCCCCTGATTTTGGCTGATGAG
The DNA here is from genome assembly GCA_963675675.1 of Desulfarculaceae bacterium. Taxonomy (GTDB): domain Bacteria; phylum Desulfobacterota; class Desulfarculia; order Desulfarculales; family Desulfarculaceae; genus Dethiosulfatarculus. The sequence goes on along the minus strand of OY776512.1, from coordinate 1,022,172 downwards.
GCCACCGGCAATCTGGACCAGAAAACCGGCAAGGAGATACTAGACCTTTTCGACCAAATACATGACAGCGGCAAGACCATAATCCATGTCACCCACAGCAATGAGGTATCCCAACGCGCCCAGCGCATAATCAGAGTTGTGGATGGAAAGTTAAGTCTTTGATTCTCGATCTGATATATCAAGCCTATATATCCGCGGTGCGCAACCGGGTGCGTTCAATGCTCACCGTATTCGCCCTGGCCGTGGGGGTCGCGGTTTTGGGGGCGAGCTTGATGACCGCCATCGGAGCCAGCCGCGGGGTGTGGCTGGAGCTTGAAAAGCTCACTGAAAACATCATTGAAATAAAATGGATGTATACCGAACGCAGCCATGATTATCTTGATCAGCCCCCCAAGGAACTGAGCGATTTTGACATACAGGCAATATCCAAACTGCCCCAAATCAGTTCGGTCTACCCGATCGTTATCCGCATCAGGGTCAAAATAAAATACAATATACTGGAATTCAGCTCCCGGCTGGAAGCCATCCCCCATATCAAAGAAAAGACCAGCCAATATGAGCTGGTCAAAGGACGCCGGTTTTCTCCCATGGAACAGGCCGGGCTCAGCTCTGCCTGTTATATTGCCGAAGATTTGGCCAGACGGGCTTTTAAGAATAGAAATATCATCGGCGAAACCATATACATTAACGGCTTTCCCACCAAGGTGATCGGGCTCTTGGCCCACAAAGCAGATTTTTTCAGGCGCGCCTTTAACAGCAGAATCGTGGTGCCCATGCCCATAGGCTATAAAATCATCGGCGGCACCCCTAATTCGTACGATCTGATTTTTGCCTCGGCCAAACAGGGAAGCGATCTGAAGAAAGTTGCCAAACAGGTGGACCAGCTGCTTTTGAGCATCCACGGCATAAAGAATTTCCGGGTCTCCGTGCCGGAAGACATGCTGACCAAAAAGCGGCAGATTCTATACGCCATTGTGGGGATACTCATCACATTTTCATTTTTCTGCCTGTTCGTGAGCGGTATCGGTATAATGAACGTTCTGTTGTTCTCGGTTAAGGAACGCAGGCAGGAAATCGGGGTCAGGCTCTCGCTTGGCGCCACACCGCTATATATACGGTTACTGATATCAACCGAAGCCCTGCTTATTTCCGTGGCGGGAGGGGTGATTGGGGGATTGTCCGCCTATCCCCTGTCCATGATCATGTCCATGGCCGTCTATTCTTTTATAAAGGTGTCGTCGGAACTGCGGCCCGATTTCAGCATGATTGCTTTGGTTGCTGCAATTCTTTTTTCGGTCTTAACCGGCTTGGGGTCAGCAATCTACCCGGCCACTATTGCGAGCAGATTGGAGCCTTCGGAATGCTTCCGCAAGTCATGAGAACAATCACCGTTGTTTGCTTGTTATCATTCATATGGCTGGTAATGGGCGCAACCGGCTGGGCCAAATCAAACCCAAGCCCCATAAAGAGGTCCAAGCTTTTTGAGATTGGAGCCGCTCCCTGCCTCAGCTGTCTTGCGGGCTACGTTGAACGCGAACAATTCAACAGGCTTTCCGGCCTGATGCTGAAAGTGGAAAAATCCCACAGCCTCTTGGCCAAAAAACTTAATATCCCGGTCTCCTCTCTGGTGTATTCCCGGCTGCCTTCCTTTTGCACCATGGACGAAAAACTCATTGTGGGGCTGGCCGAACAGTGGCGGATCGAAAAGGAAAAGATACGCTCTAGCGTGCTGAAGATAAAATCCTGCTGCGAGGTGAAAGTCAAGGCAGGCAAAAGAAGAACCCGCCTGCCCAGCCCCCTGGCCCGCAAGGTATTCAACATGATGCATTCATTGGGCAGAGTACACACCATCAATATGGAGCATTATAAATACCTGGGGCTAAAGCCCGATGCCGGATGGCCCAGGGTGGAACCCCATAAACTGACCATGCCGATTGCAATCATCACCATGACAGAACGCCTTGCCCTTATCGAAAAGGAAAACAATGCTATTTTGAAAAGCTATGCGGATAAATAGCGAATGATAAAAAACACCGCCTCAATACTCATGTGCATTGTCTGTCTGGTGGCTTTTTCCGGCTCCGGGTTTGCCAAGAATAAACCCGCCTCCAAAGCCCCCACAAGCCTGGAGCTGCCGCTTCAGGCCGCCTGGCAGTATGCCGTAAGCCACTCGACCGAGGCCTTGCAGGCCCGCTATGAGCGCAGACAGGCCGAACGCCAGGCCAGCCAGGCCGCATGGGACCTTTTGCCCACTTTGACTTTGCAGGGCGGTTATGTATTGGAAGATGACGACGGCGACAGCCGCTGGACCGGCAATGTGCAGATACAGTCCCCCCCCGGCGGCCTGGGCCAGCAGATATTCAGGTTCTCCATCCGCAAAACCCTCAAGTCGCTGGGTGAAGCCAAAGCGGATGCCATGTATGACAACCTCTATTACAACATCACCAAGAACTATGTGACCTATTTTTATTTGGATGAGCTGCGCTCTGTTTATGACTCGGCTGACGCGGAACTTAAAGAACTTAGTTCCAGGGTTAATATAGAAACCCAAAAAGGGGTGCTGGATGCCTTTGAATCCATGCAGCTACGCAAAAAACTGCTGGATGCCAAACACAAAATAAATTCCCTGGAGCTCAAGCAGCACGAGACCCTTTTAAGGATCAAAAAGCTGTTGGGAGTGCCGGGGGAAAACCGCTTCCGGCCCCTGGGAAGCATGGCCAGCATTGCAGCATGCGTCAACACGCCGGGCATTTACCGTCTGGACAAGAAAAAGAACCTTGATCTTGAGGTGATGAGGACTCGGCTGGAGTTGCAGTCCGCCCAGACTGTCTTTTCCAGATTGCAGCAACTGCCCATGCCCGATTACAGCCTGCGGGTGGGTTTCGGGCAGGAGGCCAGGCCTTATTGGACTGTGAGAGAAGATTTAAACGACGTGCACTATCACCTTTTCATGGGGCTGAAGTGGGACCTGATCACCTGGGGCAAGGTCGGCCGTGATATTGAAGACAATAGGGATAAAGAACAGTTATTAAAAAGAAAAATAGAGAACACGGTGCGCGGGCTGGTGAACTTCTGCAATTTCGCCAAGAAAAAATCAACTGATTTGAAAAGCCGCAAGGACGCGCTGGAAAATCTGCTGCTCGAATACGCCAAAGTGGTGAAAGCCAGCCGGAAACAATATCTCATGGGCAGAATATCCGCCCAAAAATGGCTTCAGATCCGCCTGAGCCTGCTCAGCAATCAGGCGGAAACCCTGGACCTTAGCCATCAAGAACTGCTGCTGAACATCGAATCCGTGCATTTATTGACCGGGCTGCGGAAATACCTGGACAAGTGCTACAAACCATGAATACGACAGCGCAGCAATGACAGATTCCCTTTCCGCTTCTTTTGATAAGCCGGCCTGGCTGAAAATGCACGGCTACAGCATGTTTCCTGGGCTGCTGCCCGGTGACTTGGTTAGGGTGGCTCCGCTTAACGAAAATCCTGAGATCGGCCAGATAGTCATCTTCCACCGGGTGGACCGCTTGGTGGTGCACCGCGTAATAGCATTGGACCGCAAAACCGGGGCCGTCATCACCAAGGGCGACGCCAGCCTGGGCGAGGACGACCCATTGCCCCCTGAAGCCATACTGGGCATCGCCAGCATGCGCCGGAGGGGAAACGCTTTAACCGGCCTGCGCCCCAGGCCCGAACTGGCCAGGGTCTCAAAAGACTGGGCCGGGTATTGGCGAAGACCCTGCCGGCGTTACTCCCACCTTTTATTCAGGGCCATATATGCGGCCTGTTTCATGTTCTATTTTCTGGGCAGTCGATGGGATAAAAAACCGTCCTGACCTTTCACCGGTTTCATCAATTGATTGTCAACAGGCCTGCACGCCATGTTGCAAACGCCCACCGCAGGGGCATGGCCCTGGCCCAGAAACGGAACCTGTTAAACGGTCGGGCTTTGTACGTATTAAGTTTTAAATCCCGGGCTTACCGAAAACCGAAACCAGCGCCGCAAAGCCGGCAATTCCCCAGACGCCCGAGTACCATCCCCACCAAATTGCCTGCTTGATAACGTGGTTGATATCAGAGCGGTTCTTTTCCATGACGACCTTCCTTTAGCTATGAATAGCCATTTTGCATATCAACTTGTTATTTAATGTAATTATGCTCACAGCCCCGTAAAGGTGCCGCAAATATGCTGAAGTCTGCGGCTTCTTGGCCCCGCAAAGCCGCCTATGCCCTCATTGATCAACTCAACCCGGAGTTTCCTGATAAATGACACATTCTCAGGTTCAGGTCATATTGTCTTCTGGTCTGACCAGTACACTATTTGTAAATATGACCATTGTCAATGATTTTTTTCAGCTTTTTTCATTTTTTTGTATCTTTTGATATCGTATTGTATATACTTAAGAAAAGTTTGAAAGTGATTGGCTGTTTCAAGGTCTGACCATAAGTAATTCAGCTAAACCGCAACCGAATGCCATAGCCACTTTATGCCCTGTTTCGGCCGCCTGGCCCAAACACAATTCATCGCAACACGCCCCCTCATTGAGGCCAATGCTAAAGAGGACATCTATTGACTGCGTTGTTTGAAGAAATTAGGGTTGAAAAGGTATCTGACAAAATAGTTGACCAACTGACCGCCCTTATTAAGGACGGAAGGCTGACGCCGGGAAACAAACTGCCCAGCGAACGCCAGTTGATCGAATTGCTTGGGGTGGGCCGCTCCTCTTTGCGCGAGGCCCTGAACAAGCTTGAAACCATGGGCTATGTGGAAATAAAAAAGCGCAAAGGGATATTTGTAAAGTCCATCAATTCCACTATGCAGATGGACCCATTGCGCCACATCATAAAACAGCACAAAAACGCCCTTGTTCAGCTGTATCAAATCAGGGAGGACATAGAGCAGACTTCCGCATTTTGGGCGGCGCAAAACAGGACAGAGCAGGAGCTGGACGAATTGGCCGCATGTCTGAACAACCTGGTGGACAAACAAAAAAACTCCGAACTTTCCATTGAGGTGGACCAGGCCTTTCACTGCGCCGTGGCCAGGGCCTCCCACAACTTTTTCAGGGTTCAGGTTCTGCTCAGCATTTTTGAGCTGTCCCAAGAATTTATTAAACCGATCATCAGAGACCTTACAGATGCAGAAGAAAACCTGCCCAAAGTAATCGCACAGCATGAAGCCATATTTCAGGCCATCAAATGTAAAGATCCCAAGGCTGCCAGAAAGAGCATGCTGGATCACCTTAAATGGACCAACAGCCAATTGCTGGAAAGATATTAGCAGGTTTAGGAGATAGCCGGTGACGCCCGGAAAGCCGGCGCTTTCAGCCACAAAACAGCCGATCCAAGCGCCAAACCCGGCATTTTTACCGTTTTAGACGGACCTACTTCACCATCCTATCACCTGCCGTTGTTTTCACCGGGGCCAGTAATCCGGATTCAACTGTCTAGTTTTGTTCCGGTTTGTGCAATTCTCCAGCTTGTGGCCCCATAGCATTAACTGCCTAGTTTATTGCCATATCATTGCCGTGTTCACCCAAGTGTATTTGTATGACAAAAAAGTACAATGATAGTCATGTTAAGCGGTTGCAAATTGCCTCCCTTGGTGTAAAGGTATCTGTGGACGGCGTAAGAAAGTGAAAAAAGTTTGCATCCAAGTATTGACATAAGGACATCTGATAATCATAATGGCCGCATTTTGATCCCAGCAGTATGCAAATACGGCAAGACTGCCGAAACTGTTGGGCGAAGCCAGGACATATACGGCACCGGTTTTAGCCCGACAAACAACCCAGGACCTATATTAATTGAGAGGTTCGAAAATGGCTGAACTTAATCCCTTCACCATCGCCCAGCACCAGGTGGACGAAGCCTGTGAACGCCTCGGGCTGGATTCCGCTACCCAGGAAATGCTTCGTTGGCCTCACCGCGAAATCTGGGTGCGCATCCCGGTCCGGATGGATGACGGCTCCACCCGGGTATTCCAAGGTTTCCGCGTGCAGTACAACACCTCCCGCGGGCCCGCCAAGGGTGGCATCCGTTGGCACCCGGCCGAGACTGTGGACACTGTGCGCGCCCTGGCCGCATGGATGACCTGGAAAACCGCTGTGGTGGATATCCCCCTGGGCGGCGGCAAGGGCGGCGTTGTATGCAACCCCAAAGAGATGACTCCCAGTGAGCAAGAGCGTCTGGCCCGCGGTTACATGCGCGCGGTTGCCCGGGATCTGGGAATCCGTAACGATGTACCCGCGCCCGATGTATACACCAACCCCCAGATCATGGCCTGGATGATGGACGAGTATGAGCACATCGTGGGTGAGAACCATCCCGGTGTGATCACCGGCAAGCCCATTCCTTTGGGCGGCAGCCTCGGCCGTGGCGACGCCACAGCCAGGGGCGGCGTCTATGTCACCCGCGCCGCCGCCAAGGCCTTGGGTATCGAGCTTGCAGGCGGCAACATGGTGATCCAGGGCTTTGGAAACGCCGGCCAGTTCGGCGCACTTTTGGGTGAGGAAATCCTGGGCATGAAACTGATCGCAGCCAGCGACTCCCAGGGCGGTGTCTACAACCCCAATGGTATAGATGCAAAGGCTCTGGTGGATTACAAACTGGAAAAAGGCCAGGTCTCAGGCTTCCCGGGAACCGAGCCCATCAGCAATGAAGATCTTCTGGAGCTTCAATGCGATGTTCTCTTCCCCGCCGCTCTTGAAAACGTGATCACCGAAAAGAACGCGGCCAACATCAAAAGCAAGATCTCCTGCGAACTGGCCAACGGTCCCACAACCCCGGAAGCCGACAAAATCCTGCATGACAAAGGCGTCTTTGTATTGCCGGACTTCTTGGCCAATGCCGGCGGAGTGACCGTTTCCTACTTTGAACAGGTGCAAAACGGCTATCAGTATTATTGGCCCCTGGAACTGGTGCATGAGCGCTTGGAGCGCAAGATGGTTGACGCCTTTAACGCGGTTTACGAGATGGGCCAGCAGCACAAGGTGGACATGCGTTCCGCGGCCTATCTGGTGAGCGTTGCCCGGGTGGCCGAAGCCATGAAGTACCGCGGCTGGGTGTAACCCCCCTGCCCCTTTAGCAGTCAGCGGCCAGCTTTGTTGGCGGCCTGATTAGATGATACAATTGAATCCATGGCAGTCAGCCAGGCGTTCCGGTTTTCAAATTGCCGGAACGCCTGGCAGCCATCAATTTGCAACCAATTACCCACTAAGGATGCCATGGACGAGCTAACTTGCGTTCCCGAGGTGCTCCAAGCCCACATACTTGCCCAGAAAATCGGCAAGTTCGCCCACATCCAAGACCAGATCAGGCGCGAGCTGTTGCAGGAGCTTGAAGCCCGCAGGGTTCTCACCGCCGAACAGCTGGATAAAACAGCGGTGGCCCTGGCCGGTGAAGCTGCCGAACGCCTGGGTGAACTGGGTATCTTCAAACATGATGAAATCATCAAGATGCAGCGCAATTCCTTGATTGATTATCATGCGGCAGAAACTTTTGGCGATGCCGAAATCGAAGAGATCATAAACCTGGCCCGCAAACGGCGCCGGGCCCAGACCCTGAAACTCGCCTTGGATAAAACCCACCCCAAGCCCGAAGAGGTCATGTCGCGCCTGGCCGCTTTTTGCGAGCTTCCCCTGGGTGAAAAGCGCATAGCGCCGTCGGAGCTTCTGGGCATCCGCGCCGCGCTGATAGAGTTCTTCATTTCCGGCCACCTGTCATTTATCGGCGTGGCCAAGCATCATATAACAGTGCGCGGCATATATGACCTCATGCCCCAAGTAATAGGGCCGGATGACGGAGGCGGGCGGATCGGAGGCAAGGCGGCCGGCATGATACTTGCCATGGCCATACTGAATCCTGTGCTGGAAGCTCCGGACCCGGAAGTCTCCAGCGTGGTGCGCTCTCCGCGCTCCTACTTCATCCGCTCGGACATCATGGACGTTTTCAAGGAATACAATCCTGATTTCCTGGACACCCTGGTTAATCACAAATACAAGGACATGGAGCAGATAAACCAGGAATTCGAGCAGGTGCGCCAGGCAACCATGGCTGCGGACTATCCGCCGGAGGTCCGGGACAAACTGCGGATCATGCTGGAGGAAATAGGCCAGCAGCCTATTATCGTGCGTTCGTCCAGCTATCTGGAAGACAACTCCGGTTTCGCCTTTTCAGGTAAATACATCAGCATTTTTCTGGGCAACCAAGGCCACTTGGAAGACCGTTTGGTTGCTTTGGAAACCGCCATGAAAGAGGTCTATTCTTCGGTCTTCTCGCCTGATGTAATGGCCTACCGCCGGGAACGCGGGCTCCTGGATTATAACGAGCGCATGTGCCTATTGGTGCAGGAGGTTGTGGGCCGCAGGCATGGCAAGTACTTTTTCCCCACAGCCGCCGGAGTGGCGGTGAGCCGCAACAACTATTCATGGTCGCCCCGCATCCGCCGGGATGACGGCCTGGCCCGCCTGGTTATGGGCCTGGGCACCCGCGCGGTGGACCGGGTCGGCTCCGACTATCCCCGCCTGGTGCCCCTGGGCCAGCCTCTTTTGAGACCGGAAAACGGGGTTAAACAGATATTCAAATATTCCCAGCGTGAAGTTGACGTGCTCAACCTGGAGACCAACCAGCTTGAGACCGTATCCTTGAAGGAGATTCTGGCCGAAGGCATTCCCCATGGCATGACATCCTTGCTGAGCATAGCAAAAGACGGTGTGCTGATCCCCATGATGGGCAACCACAGGCTGGACCGGGAACGCTACTGCCTCACCTTTGAGGGATTGTTGAAAAATCCCAAATTCATCAAGGTGATGCATAAAATAATGCGCAAGCTGGAGGATACCATCGGCCACCCGGTGGAAGTGGAATTCGCTTATCAAAACGGCAAGATATACATTCTGCAGTGCCGGGCCTTCAGCCAATTTGACGAACCGGACAGTGTGGAGATTCCCGAGAACTTGCCTCCTGAAAAAATCCTGTTTGTCTCCAAACTGGGCTTCACCTCGGCGGAAGTGCGCGATGTGGAATACATTGTATATGTAGACCCTAAAGAGTATTCCGAGCTGCCCTCTTATGATCACCGCATCAAGGTGGCGCGTTTGGTAGGTTTTTTAAACGACCAATTAAAAGACAAGCGCTTTGTGATGATCGGTCCCGGCCGCTGGGGTTCCAACAATCTGGATTTGGGGGTCAAGGTTGGCTTTGCGGAGATCGACCACTCCTTGATGCTGATTGAAATAGACCTGACAGGCTCCGGGGTTGCGCCCGATGCATCATTCGGCACTCATTTTTTCCATGACCTGGTGGAGAGCAAAATCATCCCCCTGGCAGTACAAACCGAAAACGGAGCGGTTTACAATTCGCAATACTTCCAGCAGCAAACCGATATCCCCTCTGAATGGGCCGATGAATTCAAGGAATTGGAAAGGTGCGTCAAGCTGATGCATATACCCAGCTTGAGCAACGGCCAAAAGCTGCAAGTGATGATTGACGGCTCAAAGCCGCTGGCCATGGCTTTTCTGCAATAGCTGGGCAAAGATGCCAATAAGCGGCTTTTGAGAGCTCCGGGCAGGCTTTTTACAGGGACGAAAAGGGGGGCTTCATCTTTCCGCCTCAGTGGGGCGTATGTTGCATTAAAATTGCCATCACACTTGAAAGCAGCCAGACCAGGCCGCCCGAAATGAGAATCCGCAAAAGAAGGCCATACCTTTTGAGCATAAAAAAGAGCACAAATCCCAAAAGAGAAAAAACCAACTCCATTATAATCATTGCGCTTTGATCCTTGTATTCAGGCCAAAAGGTCTCAGTCTGAAAAGCAATCAGGTCGGGTTGCCGCCCGGGGACCGTGAAAAAAGCCCAAGCCGGGCTTTACACGGTCCAGGCTATGCTATATACTGCAAATCCGGCTGCTGCCCTCAGCCAGCCAATGTCATGCTGCGCCCAATGCATTGCAAATGCAACGGGAACTTGAAGATTTTTGTATCTTGAATATGGCATGAAAACTGGCCCGGGGCAAATCTGGCAGAAGAAAGGCGGTGAAGCGCACGTGCAGGTAACGGTACAAGACAATAACGTTGAAAAAGCCATCAAGGTCTTGAAACGCAAGCTGACCAAGGAAGGCGTCTTCCGTCAGCTCAAAGAAAAGCGTTGGCACGAAAAACCGTCGGACGCCAAACGCCGCAAACAGCGTCAAGCTCGCCGCCGCCTCCGCCGCCAAATGGCCCGTATCAGGGCCAGAGAGCGTTCCCGCGGACAACACTAGGCAAGAAATCCCAAGCCTGGAGCTTGGCGCATGCCGTGAAAGCGAATACACCGTCTCCCTTTTGGGAGACGGTGTTTTTATTATGGATGGTTTATTTACCAAGGGCCTGCTTTGCCTGGTGTTCCGCAACCACTGAAGAACTGGCGGCCCGTACTTCCTTTTCGCTGTATACCCGGTTCTTGCCTTTTGACTTGGCCAGATACATGGCCAGATCCGCCCTGCGCAAACTATCAGCCCCGCTTTGATCCTGTTTTTTGAAGTAGGAAACGCCGAGGCTGGCGGTGATCAAAATTTCCTTGCCCCGCACCGTAAAGCGGGTGCTCTCCAGCCTGCGCCGTATCCTTTCCGCGACGGCCCGGGCCATCTTCAACTCGCTCTCTGGCAGCAACCCGCAGAATTCTTCTCCTCCGTACCGGGCCGGAAAATCGTAGCTGCGCAGCCCAGACCGCATGATCCTGGCCACAGACTGCAAAGTCTTGTCTCCCACATCATGGCCATAGGTGTCATTGACGAATTTAAAATCGTCTATATCCATGATAAAGACGCAACACGGACGGCCCACCCTTTGGTAACGGTCGAACTCCGTTTTCAATTGGCGGTCCCAGGCCCGGCGGTTATTCAACTGGGTGAGCTCATCCGTAAAAGCCATCATCTCCATGCTTTCAAAGGCTTCCACCAGCTTATCCAGCCTGAGGCCCTCCTCGCGAAGATTGAAGCTCAAGCGCTGGCTCAGGGCGTTGAATTTCTTCACTTCATTAAGACTGCCCTTTATCCATTCGGAAGCATCATAATAATTATCGATATTATCCGCATCCTGCAGACTGCCTTGCAAAGTATCGGCTGTACGGTCAGCCAATTCGGCGGTGGCATTGGTCTGTTTCATCACATTGTCGGCGCTGCGCATAATCTGATCGGTGAGGCGCTGATTGTTTTTGAGCATGGCCACATTGGCCTCAGAGCTGAAAATGCGCATGAATATCTTTCTGGTTGTTTCTTGATCCCAAATTTTTCCCGAGTTGATCTGCTCGTCAACTATCTCCCGGACAATCTCCAGTTCACCTTCAAAATATGTATAGAAAATCATATAGTTTTCTGGAGTGGCGGCTATGCGGTTATTACCAAGGAAGGGAAGAACCTGCCGGGCGATAGAGTTTGAACGGGAAACAAATAGTCCATGGTTATCCGTCTTTGTTTTGTCTGATCCTATCATGGGGTTAGCCCTCGTCATCCAGGGGAACCAAGCTAGCCGCATACTCAGGATCATTCAAAAGACGTGGCGCGAATCTTTGGTATTTACTTACAATCGCCCGAACCGCGAACTGAAAATCCCATGGCCGGATAGGTTTTTCCAATAAATGGTTAACCCTGGCTTCCATGCACGACTCCACCACCTCTTGATCAGCCTTGCCGCTGATGATAATGGTATCGTCCGCAGCCATGGGATATTGGTGATTGATTTCCGCTAAAAAATCAAAGGCGGTTTTACCGCCCAAATATACATCCAATACAAACACAGCCAGGTTGCTATCCCGGCTAAAACAAAAATTTACCGCTTCATCAACATCTGAAAAAGCATACACTTTACCCCAAACATAGAACTTTCTGATCAATTTTTCCAGATATTCACATACTTGTTCATCATCATCCAAGACAATGGCATCCACGTTGATCGTACTGACCAATTCCGGCATCTGTTAATCTCCCCAGGAAGTTGTACTTCGGCAGGTTTAGGTTTGTTTGAAACCAAACTGCACCCTGAAAAAGTTACCACACTAAAACTCGCCTGAATGCTATTAACCCTTGTCCACCAAGATTCAAGGATATTCTCTGCAGCAATTCATTGTTTAATATTGTTTATTATCGAGAAGCGATTGACCAGAAAAAACTTTATTCGAAGCTGTTTAATGGCGGACTGAGCAAAAAAACTCCGTACCGGCATCAAGGCAATCTATCCGGGCCGAGTTTCTTGGCTTATTTAAGGTGTTATTATGACGGTCTATTTTGAATCGAGATCGACCGGCGGCAGCCACACGGATTCAATCCACGGCCGGACCATCCTGGGTGTATTTTATTATGAGCAGGCTGCCCTCATCAAGCCGGACTGAAGCCAATTCCCCCATAAACACATTGCTGATTCCGTGGGTGCTTCCGATTTCCAATCCTGCCTGATTCAGCGGATAATCAAGGCCTTTGAGCGTCACCCCCGTAACGCGCGGACTGATGGGCAATAATGATATGCGGTCCCCCTTCAGGCCCCGCAGCTGCAAGGCTCCCGGTCCATGCAGGCAACGCATAAGCTGGGTTCCTTCCAGGATTGATATATCCAAATCCCGGTTGCAGTCCGCCGCCAGAATCAAAAAATGAGACAGACTCATATCCCACCTTTTGCCCAAGGCCCCCAGAATGACAATCTCGCGCACACCCCGCTCCCTGGCCAGGCTGAGAGCAAGTTCAAGATCGGTTTGATTTTTGCGCGCCGGGTGGCGGATCAGCTCGACATTGAACCCTTCAAGTTTTTTCAGGTCTGCATCCCGCACTGAGTCCATGTCGCCCACCAGCAAATCGGGGATCAGTCCAAAACGCAGGCAGTGCCTCAGCCCCCCATCGGCGCAGATTATAAGGTCCGCCTTTGGCGGCAGCGCCAAATCACGGGGCCAGGCATCCATTACTCCATTGGCGAAAATGACGGCTTTCATGGTTTTACTCAAGATTCATCCCGCAGCGCCACCAGGCCGGAAATATGAAAACGCAGCCTAACCTCTTCACCGGCTTGGGGCGGAGGGGTGCGGTTCGGCAGGTCAAAAGCCAGATTCAGGCCGCCGGCAGCCTCGATGCTGATGTGATAAGAATGCCCCGCAAACCGGCGGGTCAGGATGCGGCCCGAAAAACCGGCGTAGTCCTCCCCGGCAACCGATTGGGCCAGACTGGCTGAGTCGGGCCGTAACACCATATTAACCGTTTGACCGGCTTTCAGCCAATCGGCCCGGACTTTATACCGGCCGATGGGGGTTGAGACGTAGCCGTCTTTCTCCACCCTGCCCTCTATAAAATTACGGAATCCCAAAAAACCGGCCACAAACCGGCTTTGGGGATGCATGTAGAGCTGCGTGGGGCTGGATATCTGCTCCAACCGGCCTGCATTCATCACGGCTATGCGGTCGCCTATGGCCAGGGCTTCGCTTTGATCGTGGGTCACGAAAATCGCCGTGGTATTCATCTGATTCAATATGCCCCGGATCTCATCCAAAAGCCGCTCGCGCAAGGCCCGGTCCAGCGATCCCAGGGGTTCGTCCAGCATGAGCAGCCTGGGCTCCGGGGCCAAGGATCGGGCCAGGGCCACCCGCTGGCGCTCCCCGCCGGACAGGTTGGCCACATTGCGTCCGGCCAAGTCTGCGATGCCCATGAGGCCGAGAATATACTCCACCCGCCCGGCTATCCGGTCTCCGGATTGATTTTGCATCTGGAGCCCGAAGGCAACGTTGTCAAATACGCTTTTATGGGGAAACAGGGCGAATTCCTGGAACATAAGGCCGAAGCTGCGTTTTTGGGGCGGAGTGTTGGTTACGTCCAGTCCTCCGAACAGCACCTTGCCGGTATCGGGGGTTTCCAGACCCGCCACCATGCGCAGAAGAGTCGATTTGCCGCAGCCTGACGGCCCCAATAGACACAGTATGTCTCCCGTCTCAAGCTCAAAACTGACACCTTGGACCGCAGGGGCGTCATAGGATTTGCTCAGGTTTTGCAGTTCCAATAAAGGCATCAGGCGCTTCCGGTTGTATTTCGGCTGCGCTCAAGAAATATGAACCCCGCCGCTGTGGTGAGCAGCAATATAACACTCATGGCCATGGCCTGACCATAGTTCATCACGCCAGGGTGGCCCAAATAGCGGTAAATGGCCAGGGGCAAGGTCGGGCTCTGGGGCCGGGCCACAAAGACCGTGGCCCCGAACTCGCCCATGCTGATGGCAAAGGCGAATACCGCCCCCACAGCCATGGCCCGGCGGAGGATCGGCCAGTCCACATGCCGCCAAATAAGCCAGGGCGAGGCCCCCAGCATGGCCGCCGCTTCACGCAGGCTGTGGGGAATGCCCCTCCAGGCGGGCAATACGCTGCGGATTACAAAGGGCAAGCCTACCAGGGCGTGGGCTATGGCGGGCAACAGCCATGAGCTGCGCAGGTTCAAGGGAGGCTCGTCAAGGGCCAGGATAAAGCCAAAGCCCAGGGTGACCGCCGAGGTGGAAAGGGGCAGCATGAATAAAGGGTCCCACAGGCCCGCGGTCCTGCCTTTGGCGTTCACCAGAAATCCTGCGGTCAATCCGCCCAGGACCAGGGATATCAGAGCTGCGGCCATGGCGTAGCTCAGTGAATTGATGATGGCCCGCATCGGCGGCACATAGATGATGGAATCAGTGGGGTCATGCATCAGCCCGATGAAAAAATCCAGGGTGAAACCGCCCTCATACTGCACAGAGCTGAGCACCAGCGACAACAAGGGCGCACCCAACAGAATTCCCATAAAGGCCATGCTGCCCCCCACAAAAAGACGGCTGCCGGTCTGATTGACCAGCCTGCCTTTTTGCACGTCCATGCCGGGCATCATGGATACCGCGCTTTTGCGCTCAAACCAAGTGTAAAAGGCCATGAGGCCGAAGGTGAACAGGATCTGCAGCAAAGAAAGCGCCGCCGCCATGGGCAGGTTGAACAGGTTCACCGCCTGGCGGTAGATCTCCACCTCCAAGGTGGCCAGCCTGGGGCCGCCCAGGATAAGCACGGTGCCGAAGCTGGTGAAGCAAAACACGAACACCAATAAGGATGCAGCCAAAATGGCCGGGGTCAAAAGGGGCAGGGTTATGCGGAAAAAAGTCTGAAAACGCGAGGCCCCCAGCATGAATGCCGCCGGTCCCAGGTCTTTGGGCAAACGCGACCAGAACCCGCCCACAATGCGCAGCACCACGGTGTAATTGTAAAACACGTGGGCCAATAAAAAGAACCATACGGTCTGGTCTATATTGATGGGAGCCTTGTCCAGGCCGAAAAGCGACATCAGCGCCGTATTGACCAGACCGCCCCCGCCCAATAGGGATTTGAAGGCCGCCGCGGTGACCATGGTGGGCAGCACAAAGGGAATCGCGGTCAGGGACTGTATCAGGCGTTTGCCCCGAAAATCATAGTTGGCGAACACATAGGCCCCGGGCAGCGCGCACAGCAGGGTAAGCAGGGTGGAAAGCCCCGCCTGCCAGGTGGTGAACCAGAGCACCCGGGCATAGTAGCCGGTCTGAAACAGCTTGGACAATCCGCTGCCATACCCGGCCGCCTCGGTGGAAAAGCTCAGGCCGAATATGCTGGCCAGGGGATAGAAATAGAATATCCCCAGAAAAATAAGCGGGGGTGCGATGACCAGGCACCGCACCCCGGCCTTTAACGCAGTACCGTGTCGGTCCAAGCCTCTATCCATTTTTCACGGTTGGCATCAATAGACTCCGGGGTAAGGGTCACCGGGTCTTCGACTATCCTGGTGTATTTGGTGAATACCTCGGGCAAGGGGGTTCCCTTCACCGCCGGGAACACCCACATGTGGGTGGGGATACTTTCTTGGAAAGTACGGCTCAACATGAAATCCACCAGCTTTTTAGCAAGCTCCGGCTCTTTGCAGCCCTTTAAAATCCCGATGAACTCAATCTGTCTGAAGGCTGCCTTGGGGGCCAGCACCGCCGCGGTGGGTGCTTCAGTGACTTTGGTTTTGGAAAAATACACCTCAACCGGTGGACTGCTGGCATAGCTCATCACGATGGGCCGGGTGCCTCCCTTGGCACGGGTGAACTGGCCGTAATAGGCATCGGACCAGCCTTTTGATATATACACATCATTGGCCCGGAGCTTTTTCCAGTAATCCAGGTATCCGTCCTGGCCATAGCGTCCGATGGTGGTGAACAAAAAAGCCAGGCCGGGTGACGAAGTAGCCGGATTCTGAACCACAGTGAGGCTCTTGTATTCTGGTTTGATCAGATCATCCAGGTCTTTGGGCGGAGCCATTTTCTTTTTAGCGAACCAGGCCTTGTCATAGTTGAGGCATACATCGCCAAAGTCCACCGGCAAAAGCCTGTTGCTAGGATCCAGTTTGAGGGCATCCGGAATGGAGACAAGCTTGGGGGACCGGTAGGGCACGAAGATGTCAGCCTTGAGCGCCCGGCTCAAGTAGGTGTTGTCCACTCCGAAAAATACATCGGCCAGGGGGTTGTTCTTGGCCAGAATGGCCTGGCTCAGGGCGATGCCGGTGTCATCTGACTTCAGCACCTTCAGCTTGGCCCCGTTGGCCTTTTCAAATGCCTTGATAACCTCTTTGCCAACTGAGAAGCTGTCGTGGGTCATCAAGGTAACCACCTTGGTTTCAGCGGCCAAGGCAGCTCCGGCGCCAAGCGCCACGAGCATCAGGGTTAACAGAATAAAAGTCTTTTTCATTTTCATTCAGCTCCTTAACTACCTTAAAGGTTTTGGGTTAAGGCTCTGGAGGTTTGGCTTTCGTCCAAAAACAAAAACCACCCTCAGCGGAGGGTGGCAACAGACGAGGCGACTTTTCCTCCACCGGCATTATCCGGATCAGGTTCAACGGTCGGACCCAAATCTAATGCAGGGTCCCTCTCAGCCTGGTTCGCCAGGCTCCCGATTAGCCTTCACAACTTTGTGGTAATTAAACTGGCTGGGGCGCGGGTTGTCAATGGCCCGGGCGGGTTTTTTGCGGAATATGCGGGGCGGGCGGGAATCAGCCCAGCCTGGATCGCCGGTTCCGGATTTCAGGCAGCGCTCCTGACGAAAAACGCTCCACCCAGTCCCAAAGCGGTCGTTACAAGCCCGGCGCCGGGCGGTTTGTTGCAGCCCCTCAGCCCAGCAGGCGGATTCCGCAGTGGACATACGTAGTAAATACCGCCACACTAAATATTAATTACCTTCCGCGGCTTTGGGGGGCAACAAGCGGTTTTGCCCATGCGGTAAGGCGGTGCGTGGACCGAGTGGGCAAAACCAGCGTTTTTGACAAAGGATGGTGTCTGGTGAACAGCCTATTCGACCCGACCCAACTTAACGGAATGAGTTTGAAAAACCGCCTGATGCGCTCCGCCACCTGGGAAGGAATGTGCCGGGACGACGGCATGCCCACCCAGAAGCTGATTAATTGCTACCGGGATTTGGCCGCCGGCGGCGTGGGTCTGATCATCAGCGGCTATGCTTTTGTGCGTTGGGACGGCAAGCAGGCGCGCGGGCAGATGGGCATTAACAGCGATGGTTTCATGCCCCAACTGGAGTCCATGGCTCAGGCGGTGCACAATGAGGGCGGCCGCATCTGCGTGCAAATGGTGCATGGCGGGGGACAGGCCAATTCCGAGGTGATCGGGGTGAGACCCCTGGCCCCCTCGGCGGTGCAGGCCGGGCAGTATAGCGAACTTCCCCAAGAGATGAATGCTGATGACATTGAAAGCATAATCAAAGCCTTTGGCGAAGCGGCTTACCGGGCCAAGTCAGCCGGCATGGATGCGGTGCAACTGCATGGGGCCCACGGCTATATGATTAATCAGTTTCTTTCCCCCCACTTGAATAAACGCAAAGACGAATACGGGGGCGGCATCGAAGACCGCATCCGTTTTGTCATGCGGGTGTATGAAACCGTGCGCACTGCGGTGGGACCTGACTATCCGGTTCTGATAAAGCTTAATGCGGCTGATTATGTGGACGGAGGCCTGGAGCTTGAAGACGCGGTTTACGCGGCCAAGTCCCTTGACAGCGTCGGTCTGGACGCCATTGAGGTCAGCTCCGGAACCCGGGCATCGGGCAAGAAGATACCGCCCCGCATGAAAATCACCGAACCGGACCAGGAAGCCTACAATCTCGGCCTGGCCCGGGCCATAAAGGCCGAGGTGGAATGCCCGGTGATCTCGGTGGGCGGATTCCGCAGCTTTGATCTGGCCCAGTCCGTTATCGCCCAAGGCCAGGCGGATTACATATCCATGAGCCGTCCGCTGATCCGCGAACCGGATTTGATGAGGCGCTGGCAATCCGGTGACACCGGCAAGGCCGAGTGCATCTCATGCAACGGATGCTTTCAACCGGCAAGCCAGGAAGACGGAATCTACTGTGTGGTGAAAGCCAAGCAGGAAAAAAAGGGTTAGTCCGCACCGGAATTGCGCGACAGCACCAGTTCCTTGATAACCCGTAGATGATCCTTCATTGCTTCCGCGGCCCCGGCAGCATCGCGCTCCTTTATGGCGCTCACAACGCGGGCATGGCCATGAAGGGAGTTTTCCTTTCTGGAGGGGCTCTGGTGAGCCTCCAGCCTGGTCTGGGAAAGTATGTCGTTTATCCGTTCCACCACGCTGGACAGCACCGCACTTCCCGTGGAGCTGGCCAGGGTTAGGTGAAACTCATTATCAAGCTGAATCAACACCTGGCGTGATTCCGCCTGCTCTTGCTGGGCATAGAGATATTCCAGCTGTGCGATATCGCCGGGGGTCGCGTTCTCCGCCGCCAGAGCCGCAATCTGGGGCTCCAGCATCTCACGGAATTGGAATATTTCGGCCAGGCGGTCTTTTTCCTTGAGCACCGCCAAGGCAAGGTAGTCCACTATGGCCTGGCTGCTGCCCAGCATTACGAAAGTGCCGCTGCCCGGACGGCTTTGCAGCACATTGTCCCGCTCCAGGCTGCGTATGGCCTCTCTGACCGAATGACGCGATACGTTGAAGGCCTCGGCCAATTTGCGTTCCGGCGGAAGCTGGTCCCCCGCCTGCAGCCCCCCGCTGTCTATCAAGCTTTTGATCTGGCTGACGATCTCCTGATAAAGCCTGCGCCGGGGCACAGCCTTCAGCTTGGATGTCAATATATCGTCTTTATCCGCCATAATGAGACAGTCTCTGCCTTGCTTCCGGGCTGATAGCCCAGAAAACTCATTTACTCAATCGTTCTTTTCACCCTGATCATAGAAATCAACAAGATATTTGTCAACCGGCCTCCCGGCCTGATTGGGCTTTTGGCATTCCAGCGGCCCGGGGCCGGGCCCAAGACCATCCTGATAAAACATAATTTTGACTTAGCAATAGTATTCAACTAGTTATGCATATTCATCACAAATTGGGCAAACAGGTAATTTTGAGACATGAGGTTATATGAATCCCCCTGGCCGGGTGAACCGGACCTGTCTGGCTTGACAAACGGTATACCTCCGGTGTATTGGATCAAAAACCAACAACCGGTCAATTGGTTGTACCAAAATCTAGTGAGCATCAATGACTGATATCTACTTGATTAAGTGGCTGGCTGCATTTTCACCCATTGCGGTGGTGCTGGTGCTGATGATCTGGGGCGGCTGGGGCGGAGGCCGAGCGGGCGCCGCGGGCTGGTTCACCGCCATGATCATGGCGGCTGCCGTGTTCGGGGCCGATGCCCGGATGCTGGCCTATGCCCAGATGAAGGGCGTCCTGCTCTCCCTCAACGTGCTTTACATCATCTGGATGGCCCTGGTTCTATATAATGTGGTGGATGCCACCGGGGCAATCAAGGCGATTGCGGCGGGCATCCAAAAATTCAGCAGCAACAAGATCATCCAGCTTTTGCTCTTTGGATGGGTCTTTGGATCCTTTCTGCAGGGCGTGGCCGGATACGGAGTGCCCATTGCAGTGGTCGCGCCCCTCTTGGTGGGCATGGGCTTTAATCCGGTCACCTCCGTGGCGGTGCCCGCCATCGCCCATTCCTGGTCCGTGACCTTCGGCTCCATGGGCGCATCCTTCCAGGCCATGACCACTGTCACCGGGCTGGGCTGGGATTATCTGGCCGCCAGCTCCGCCGGCATGCTGGGCCTGGCCTGCTATCTGTGCGGGCTGGCTGCCATGCACGTTTACGGCGGCTGGAAGGCTCTGGCCCAATCCTTTCCCGCGGTTTTGATCATAGGCACCGTGATGGCCGGGACTCAATACCTGCTGGCGGTGAACGGCATGTGGACCCTGGGTGGATTCGGAGCCAGCATGACCGGATTGGTGGCCAGCCTCATTGTGGCCAAGCTCCCGCTGTATAATCACGACAAACCGGAACCGGTCGAGACCCAGGCCATGAGTTTGGGCTGGGCGCTTTCGGCCTATGCAATCCTTATCGTGGTAGTGACCTCCGGGGTGGTGATACCCCCCATACGGGATTTTTTGGGCCAGGTGCAGCTCTCCATGCATTTCCCGGAGATGGTGACATCCGGGGGCTGGAAGGTTGCCGCCGGATACGGCAAAAAAATCAAGGTATTCGGCCACGGCGGGGCTTTGCTGTTCTACAGCTCGCTCATAAGCTATCTTGTTTACCGGGCAAGGGGCTATTATCAGCCCGGCGCGGCCAGGCAGATCATCCAAAAAACCGTGAAAAGCGGGGTTTCCACCAGCCTGGGTATTGTCAGCATGGTTTGTTTCGCCCTGGTCATGGACCATTGCGGCATGATCTATGTGCTGGCCGAAGGCATCAGCCGCCTGTTTGGCGCGGCCTTCCCCCTGGCATCGGCCTGGATTGGGCTTCTGGGCGCGTTCATGACCGGAAGCAATACCAATTCCAATGTGGTGTTCGGAGCCTTGCAACAGCAAACCGCCCAACTGGCCGGGCTCAGCGTGGCCGTGATTCTGGCCGCACAGACCACGGGAGGGGCTTTGGGCAGCATGGTTGCCCCGGCCAAGATTCTGGTGGGCTGCTCCACGGTCGGCCTGGCGGGCAAGGAAGCTCCTGTCTTGAAAGCTACCCTGAAATACGGACTGACCATAACCGCGATCATTGGCTTGGCAACCGCGGCGGCCATATGGCTTGGTCTTGGCGGCTAGCGTATAAAAAGGATTAAAAAAATGAGTAAGCCAATAATTTTGCTAACTATGCTGATTATACCCTTTGGGCTATACTGGGCGGCTTCTTTGGATTCAGCCTTTTTGATGTATCTTTTATTGGGGCTTATGGGCCTGGTGATGGCCATTGCCTTAAAACGCGCCTAGGCAAGGTTCGGCCAGGGCGGCATGGATCATGGCCGCCCTCAAAATATGATGTATTGATGTATTCAGGCCCGGGCCTTTTTGTTACCAGACCCATATCACTGTTATTATAGTATTGCCCTGCTTTCACTATCGCGTCCCTTGCACCGGAGTTATAAAGAACCTAATAAAGCCAAAGGCCAGGCTTCATCCTGACCGGCAAACCAGCAATCTCATAAGGAGCAATTTGCATGAGCGCACACTTTGACACTCACCGTCCCGTGGTTATGGGCATGGACTGGATGGTAACCGCTGATCATCCCTTGGCGGCCAGGGCCGGCGCGGAAGTGCTGGAAAAAGGCGGCAACGCGGTGGATGCGGCGGTGGCGGCCAACCTGGTCATGACTGCGGTCAGGCCTCACATGTGCGGCATTGGCGGTGATTTGTTCGCCTTGATCTATATGGCTGAAAAACAAAGCTTCGACGCCCTGAATGCATCGGGCAGGGCCCCTGCCCTGGCCACCCTGGACTGGTACCGTGAACAGGGCTATAGCAAGATACCCGAAGATGGACTCCTCACCTGCACCGTGCCGGGAGCCATAAAGGGCTGGCAGGCCGCCTTGGAAAAGCACGGCACCATGGGGCTGGACAGCCTTTTGCCCGCGGCCATACATTACGCCGAAAAGGGCTTTCCCATGTATGCCGAACTGGTGGGCGCAATCAGTGAGCGCGCCTCTGTGATGCAGAAAAGCCCGGGCATGGCCGAACTGTTCCTGCCCGGAGGCAAGGCCCCGGCGGTGGGTTCGGTGCTCAAGCAACCCAAGCTTGCCCAGAGCTACCGTCTTTTGGCCGAGCAGGGCCCGGACGCCTTTTACAACGGCCCCATGGGGCGGGCTTTGGCCGACCACTTCAAAGCGGAAGGCGGCCTGATCCGCGAAGAGGACCTGGCGGCCCACGCCATCACCTGGGAAGTTCCTTTGCGCACCGGGTACCGGGGTTATGAAATCTGCACCCAGCCCCCCAACTCCCAGGGCATTGCATTATTGCTGCAGGCCAACATCCTGGAGAACTTCGACATCGGCTCTTATGATCCCCAGGACCCGGAGCTGCTGCACATCATGCTGGAATCCAAAAAGCTGGCCTTTGCCGACCGCGACCGCTATGTATGCGACCCGGCTTTCCATCCGGTGCCCATATCAGAAATGCTGGACAAGGCTTCGGCCAAGGCCCAGGCCGCCCGCATAGACCCGGCCAAAGCGGCCGAGGCCTATGAGCCCCGCAACTTCACCATGGGCGGAGATGACACCATCTATCTGACCGTGGTTGACGGCCAGGGCAACAGCGTAGCTTTGATCCAGAGCCTGTATCAGGCTTTCGGCTCCTGCGCCATGGTGCCGTCCACCGGCATGATCCTGCATAACCGGGGCCGGGGTTTCAGCCTGGACCCGCAGCACCCCAACAGGCTGGAGCCCGGCAAACGGCCCTATCACACCCTGCATCCCGCCATGATCCTCAAAGACAACAAACCCCGCTGGGTTTTGGGCACTCCGGGCGCGGACGGCCAAACCCAGTCGGTCATTCAAATGACCACCAACCTTATTGACCATGGAGCGGATGTTCAGCAGACCAACGAAGCTCCGCGCTGGCGCTCCGAGCCGGACGGAACCTTGAAAATGGAGGCCCGGTTCGCCCAAAAAACCCTGGACGCCCTGAAAGCCAAGGGCCACAAGGTGGAGGTGGTGGACAAATACGACGGGGTCATGGGCAGTTCCCACACCATCTTCCTGGACCCGGAAACCGGGGTCCGGCACGGCGGCGTGGACCCCAGAAGAAACGCCTACGCAATCGGCAAATAGGCCCCATATCGTGCAATTTTATTGCGGGGAGGCTGCCCGGACGGCTTCCCTGCTTTTTTTTGCGGCATGCACAGGTGATGCCGCGCCCCGCCTGCATCCGGGAAACCGGCAGCATGAGGCGCAGACCGGTACGGACGGCCCATAGATATAGATAAAATCTCACTTTTGGCCCCAAGTGCGCTGTCAACCAAGGTAGAATATCCCTGGGCGGTTAAGCGGCCTTGCATACGCCAGCCTGCAATCTTTGACCCATGCGGGGATTTACATGGAACTGAGCATAGATTATTCCCAGATCGAAAGCATCTTTGAAGCGGCTGCCAACCAGGGCAGAAACCAGCTTTATGAATATGAAAACTATTCTTTGCTGGAGGCTTCGGGCGCGGAATCGGTGCCGCTTACCCGTTTGTGGACCCCGGGAGCCCGCCTGGCAAATTCGGATATAGAATCGTTTCCCGGCCAAAAGGTGGTCCTGAAGATCGTCAGTCCCTTTATCGTGCACAAGACCGATGTGGGCGGTGTGGGGGTGGTGGAAAAAACCCCGGGCAAGGTGCGTTCGGGCTGCAGGCGCATGCTGGATGAAAGCGTGGAGCGCTACAGCACCTATCTGGAAGGCAAACCCCATCGATGCCCCCGGCGCTATAGAAGCCTCAGCGGCAAGGTTTTGCGCAAAGCGGTGTCCCAGGATATCCACGGCGTGCTGATCTGTGAATACCTTCCGCCGGATTCCATGGCATTCGGCAATGAGCTTCTGGTCAGCCTGCGCCTAACCCGTGAATTCGGCATGGTGATAACGGCTGGCCTGGGCGGCACAGACACCGAGCTTTACGCGGCCAGCTTCCGCAGCGGCCAAGCCGTGGTCAGCGCATCCACCGAACTGGTAAGCGGTGATGAGTTCCTGGCTCTTTTTCAAAACACCATTGCCTATAACAAGCTGGGCGGACTGACCCGGGGCGGCAAACGCCTGGTTAGCGATTTTCAGCTTTTGGAATGCTTCAGTTCTTTCATCGCCATGGGGCGGCGCTATTCCCCGCAAAACCCCGAGGCCCCATATGTGATTGAGGAACTGGAGATCAACCCCTTTGCCTTTTGCGATTACCAGATGGTGCCGCTTGACGGCCTGTGCCGTTTTTCCCAGCCCAAACCCCTGGCCCCAGGCCGCAGCCTTGAGCGCATTGACTGTCTTTTGCGCCCCGGATCGGTGGCCATCCTGGGGGTCAGTTCAAGCAAGGTGAATTTCGGGCGCTCCATTTTGCGCAATCTTCTGGCGGCCGGGTATCCGGCGGAAAAGGTCCGGCTGGTGAACCCGTCGGCCCAAGAAATAGACGGGGCTAAATGCGTGCCGGACCTGGCCTCTTTAGAGCGGGTGGACCTTCTGGTGGTGGCGGTGGCCGCCGAACAGGTGGCGGGCATCATCGACCAGGTGGTGGAGGGCGACAAGGCCCAGAGCGTGATCCTGATTCCCGGCGGCCTGGGCGAAACCGAAGACAGCAAGGAGCGGGCCGAACAGGTGGTTTCCAAGATACAGGCCGCCCATGCTCGCCCCGGAGGCGGACCGGTGTTTTTGGGCGGCAACTGCCTGGGGGCCATCAGCCACCCGGGCAAGGTGGATACCTTTTTTGTGCCCGAATCAGCCGCTCCCAAGGACCGCAGCCAACGCAAGCGCAACCTGGCCCTGATCAGCCAGTCCGGGGCCTTTGCCCTGGTGCGCATGATGAAGCTGGTCACCGGCGATCCTTTATATAACATCACGGTGGGCAACCAGATGGACCTGACCATCGGGGACTTTGTCAACCGCCTTTCCAAAGATGACCTGGTGGACGTTATCGGCATCTATGCCGAGGGCTTCAAGGACCTGGACGGCCTGCATCTTTGCCGGGGAATCCGCAAAGCGGTGCTTAGCGGCAAGGAAGTGGTGATCTATAAAGCCGGGCGCACCCCGGAGGGTAAGCTGGCCACCAGCGGACACACCGCGTCGGTGGCCGGAGATTATGCGGTCTGCGTGGCCTGCCTGAGCCAGGCCGGAGCCCTGGTGGCCCAGACCTTTGACGAGTTTGACGCACTGATGAATCTGGCCTCGGTGCTGCACAATAAAAAGGTGGAGGGCAACCAGGTTGCCGGGGTGGGCTCGGCGGGCTTTGAGGCCGTGGGCCTGGCCGACTATCTGGAGGCCCAAGATTCCCATCTAGCCTTGGCCAGACTGAGCCGCGCCACCCATGAAAATCTGAACCGGCTATTAAAGCAAAACCGCCTGGACGGATTCGTGGAGGCCAAAAACCCCCTGGACCTCACCCCGGCGGCAAATGACAAACTCCACGCCCAGGCTATCGAGGTGCTGGCCGCGGACACCCAGGTGGACAGCCTGGTGGTCTCCTATGACACCATGTGCCCCAACACCGAGGACAAGCCGGAGCCCGGCGGCGCTCTGGGATACCGGGATTCGGAGGGCAGCTTTGGCAACATGCTGGCTTCCCTGACCGCCAGGCTGGACAAGCCGGTGGTGGTCTTCAACGACGTGGGCCGGGTGCACGATCCCTTGAACGCCAAGCTGGAACAGGCCGGGGTCCCGGTCTTCAGCAACTGCGGACGGGCCATGGCTTCCTTATCCCGCTACACCGCCTACCGCCTGCACCTTGCGGCCATCAACCCAGATGTTGCATGAAAAGGGCGCGCCGGAGGCTGTAAACCGCTGATCCTTGCCAGGCCCTGTTCAGGTTGGCCGCTGCATGGATGCGGGGACAACCGCATTGGATTTTCCGGCCTAGCAAAGGCCAGGCCGGCTCCTGCAACTATTTATAGAAATAGTGTATCCGGTTTGGTAGGTTTTAGAGCTTGAAGCTATTTGCTGCGGGCGGCTCAAAAACCGCCCGTAGCCAGGCGGCAAGGTTTCCCCCGACTAGACACCACACCTAAGTAGGAAAGCATTGCACATGAGCGAAACCAAAATCGTACGGACCACAACCTGGTCCGCCGGGCCCGGCTGCCACGGAGGCTGCGGGGTGCTGGCCCACATCAAGGACGGCAAACTGGTAAAGCTGGAAGGCGATCCGGATCACCCCTGGAACCAGGGACGGCTCTGTGCCCGGGCCCTGGCCATGACCCAGTACATGGAAAATCCCCAGCGCCTGCGGAAACCGCTGAAGCGGGTCGGCCCGCGCGGTGAAGGCAAATTCGAGGAGATTTCCTGGGATGAAGCCTATGACCTGATCGAAAAAAAGATGAAGCATATCCGGGATGAATACGGCCCGGAATCCGTGGTATTTTCCATGGGCACCGGCAGGGACATCGGTCCTTGGATCTGCATGCTGGCCTATGCTTTCGGCAGCCCCAACGTGATGTTCGCCCTGTCGGGCAACGCCTGCTATTCCCCCCGCATCGCCGCCCTGGATACGGTGCAGGGCGATTACTGCGTATTTGACGCGGGGCAATGGCGTCCCGAACGCTATGAGCATCCCGACTATGAGCCCCCGGAGGTGATGATCATCTGGGGCTACAACATCCCGGCCACCTGCCCGGACAACCTTTTTGGCCATTGGATCGTCGACCTGATGCGCAAGGGCACCAAGATCATCTGCGTGGACCCGCGCCTGTCCTGGTTTGCCTCGCGGGCCAAGCACTGGCTGCAGGTGCGTCCCGGCGCCGACGCCGCCCTGGCCCTGGGCATGCTGAAAGTAATCATCGATGAAGGGCTGCACCAAGAAGACTGGGTGCGGCGCTGGACAAACGCCTCTCACCTGGTGCGCAAAGACACCGGCAGGCTGCTTACCGAATCCCAGTTACAAGCCGGGGGTTCGGATAAAAACTATGCGGCCTGGGATGAATCAGCCCAAAAACCGGCAATCTGGCGCAGCCAGGATGCGGGCTTTGAAAATGATGCGGTCTCCCCTGCCCTGTCCGGCGATTTCAATATCACCCTGTCCGATGGTTCCGAGTGCGTCTGCCGCACGGTCTGGGACGCCTTAAGGGAACGGCTGGCCAATTATGATCTGGATGCGGTCGAGAAAATCACCGGGGTGCCGGGAAAAGAACTGGCGGCGGCGGCCAGGCTCTACGCCCGGGCCAAGCCCGGGGCCATCCATTGGGGCGTCCCCATAGACATGACCCCGGCCATCACCCCTTTATGCCAGACCATTGCAGCGCTATGGGCCATCACCGGCAACCTGGACCGGCCCGGGGGCAACGTATTCACCCGGTTCGCATTCGACGCGGTGGCCTACGCCCTGCCCGGAGCCGAAGGGGTGATCAAGCTGAGCAACATGGATCTGGACAAACCCCGCATAGGCAAGGATGAATACGGCCCCTTCAACCAGTTCATCTGGCGCACCCAGACCGACCGCACCCTGGACCAGATCGAAAGCGGCCAGCCCTATCCGGTCAAGGGCCTGTGGGCGCAGACCTGCAATATACTGGGCAACATCGGCCTTGATCCCAAGCGCTGGAAAAAGGCGTTGAACAAAATAGATTTTATCGCGGCAGTGGATCTGTTCCCCACCGCCACCACGGCCTATGCCGATGTGGTGCTGCCCGCCGCCACTTTCCTGGAAAAAGACGGGGTGCGCTCCTGGTGGACTCCCCTGCAAAGCATCAACAAGGCGGTCACCACCCCGGACTGCAAGCCCGATGTGGAGATCAACTTCGAGCTGGCCAGGCGCTTTGATCCCGACTTCAAATGGGAAACCGTGCACCAGCTGTTTGACGAAATCATCAAGCCCTCCGGCCTCAGCTTTGCCGAGCTGCAGGAAAAAGGCTGGGCCTATGCCCCGGAAGGCCATCCCAGCACGCCCTATCACCGCCATGAAAAAGGCCTTTTGCGTAAAGACGGCAAGCCCGGCTTCAACACGCCCACCGGGCTGTTTGAACTGTACGCCACCCTGCGCGAGGGCTGGGATCTGGACCCCCTGCCGGACCATGAAGAGCCGCCTTATTCACCGCTAAGCGCACCGGAGCTGGCCGAGAAATATCCCCTCATTCTTTCCACCGGAAGGCGCTCGCCGGTATTCTTCCATTCCGAACACCGCCAGATACCCTGGCTGCGCAGCCTGGACCCGGACCCGCTGGTGGAAATCCACCCCAAAACCGCCGAGGCCAACGGCATAGGCGACGGCCAATGGGTATGGGTGGAAAACTGGATGGACCGGGCCTTGTTCAAGGCCAAAGTCACCCTGGTGGTTCCGGAGTGGATGGTCATGGCCACCCACGCCTGGTGGAAGCCCGAGGATAAAGGAGCGGAGCCGGAGCTTTACGGCACCTGGAAGCACAACATCAATCTGCTGATGCCCATGGGCGACCAGGGCAAGGACGGCCTGGGCGCGCCCATGAAATCAAGCCTGTGCCGCATATATCCGGCCAAGCCCCAGGAGGTGCAGCATGGCTAAGAATCCGGAATACGGCCTCCTTATAGATTATGAATATTGCACCGGCTGCATGGCCTGCACCGTGGCCTGCCAGCAGGAGTATGGGCACAAGGCGGGGTGCAGCGGCATACGGGTGATCGAGCAGGTGCAGGAATTGCCCAACGGCAAGCCATATTTATGCTTTTTGCCCTTTCCCACCGAAGCCTGCATATTATGCAGGCCCAGGGTGAAAAAGGGGCTCCAGCCCGCATGCGCGCAGCACTGCATGGCCCGGGTGATCGAGTTCGGCAAGCTGGATGAGCTGGCCCAAAAGCTGGGCCAAAAACCGCGCATGGTGCTTTGGTCGCCAAGGTAACAATATGTCATAGCAAAGAATCAGCCATGCCGGATGGATAACCGGCATGGCTGTTTTGTTTCGACACCCGGCCCGGTTTATAGGGCTAGGCTTTCCTTTGGGCCATCCTGATATCAATTTTGCGAGACAGCTCTCCGGTTTCCAGCTCCCAGACCAAGCTGAGCGAGCTTCCCTGATAGATGCGCTCCAGGCCGCTTTCGGACTGGCTCACGGTTTCGATGGGAAAACACCAAATCATTGCCGGACTGCTCAGCTCAAAATCCAGCCGGAAGCCATCCGTGCGGTTGATCAGACTAAACCCCTTTACGGCCCCGGCTTCGTGGGGCTTATCCAGGTCCAGCACCCCGCCGTCCGGCAACAGGATATGCTTGCCCGGATCGCTTTCCGAAAGCAGGGAGAAATTCAGCTCCACCGCGAAACCCAGCCCGGCATGGGGCTGTTCCGGGGCTTGCAGCAAATAAGAGGCCTTAAGCCCATTTTCATCCAAACGGTACGATTTATTCACTGTAAAAGGCCAGGGACCGTCCGGCGACCAGATGCGCCCCGCCCTGCGCATGCTGCACAAGGCCCGGCCCTCATCCGCAAAGCTTTCAATAAGTTCATAGGGCTGATTCACAAAATCGCCCCACTCGGTGTACTGCGCCCGGCTGAAGCCTTCCAGGGTTTCACCCGCCGGGATGATATGATCCTGGAACAGCCTGCGGTTATACCAGTCGTAGATCAGGTAATCCTCCAGGCCCTCTTCCTTGAACACCACCATGTCGTGGATGGACTGGGGTTCTTCCGCATCTCCGTTGCCGTGGGGCTCATCTTTGAAATGGGCGTGATAGGCTTCCGGCCTGCGGGTCAGCGCACAGGCCAGGTTAAAGGCCTGAGACCTCAAATCCAGCACCGACACGCTGCCGCCATAGGCCGGATGGCATACCAGGTCCATTTCCGGCCTGGCCAACACAACCTCGTCCGAACCGTCAAGGTCCAGGTCCAGGGTCTGGGCCCGAGCCCATTCCCCTTGCCCGTCGCACAGGTTCTCGGCCTTGATCAGCTCCTGGTGCACCGCCGAACGCAGATGGGCCAGGTAGAGCCCGCCAAAGAGCCCATGCCAATAGGCGCAGTTGCACTGGGCCTGATAAAGGTGATCCAGGGCCGCATCAGGCCCCCCGGATTCATGCAGCTTGTCGCTGATATAGAGCATGCGCTTGTGCATCATATTGGATTCGGGATATTTCACGAGGAAATTGTCCCACATGCCGCCGCGCAGAAAGCGCCGCATGCCCTCATAGCGCTTTTCCTTTTTCAGCTCTTTGATCAAGGCCTCCAGGTCCATGCTGGTCTGGGGCGGCAAGGCCCAGATGGACATCTCTTCATATGATGCGGTGGGCAGATATACCTGCCCGGTGGCGGGTTGGTCGGCCATGACCCGGCCGGGTCCGAAAGTCTCCAGCCAATCCGAGTTTTTCAAGGTCTCCTCAATGAAACGGACCAGCCAGCCCTTTTCAATGACCCATTCATAGGTATCCGGCCAGAGG
Organism: Desulfarculaceae bacterium; assembly: GCA_963675675.1. Lineage (GTDB taxonomy): Bacteria > Desulfobacterota > Desulfarculia > Desulfarculales > Desulfarculaceae > Dethiosulfatarculus. The sequence continues at coordinate 991,854 of OY776512.1, read as the reverse complement.
CCGAATTTCTCGGTGTCGTCGCCATAGGTGGCGCAGGTGGGGCCCACCTCATCCAAAGAGCGCTTCAAAAAATCCAGGGTGATCCCGGGCTCCTTGAAAGGAATGGTGTAGCGCAATTCCATGTGGGTGGGAAACAGGGCCATGGGATGGCCTTCGCGCTCGGTCATGTGATAGCCGAACATATTTTGCGGCCCCAGGCCCGCATAGTACAGATGGGTGTCGTCCACCAGGGTGTACTTCAGTCCGGCCGGTCCCAGCTTGGCCGGAAGGCTGGGCTCCCAAATGCGCTCCGCCAGCCAAAAGCCCTTGGGGTCCTGGCCGAAACGCCGCTTGGTGTAGGCGGTCATCATCTCCACCTGGGCCAATGCGTCCCGGGCCGGGATCACGGCCAACAGCGGCTCATAGAACCCGCCGGAGAGCATCTCCACCTGGCCGCTGGCCGCCGCCCGCGCAATCTCATCCAAAAATGCGGGGTCGCCTTTTTCCAGCCAGGTAAGCAGGGGTCCGCTGTAGTGCAGACCGCATTTGAACTCGGGGTAGCGGGTCAGTATTTCCAGCACCGGACGGTAGCAGCGATCCACCGCGTATTCAAATACATGATCAAAATTACCCACTGGCTGGTGGGCATGCAACACCATGCAAAGCTTAAACTTATCCATTTATTCAAACCAATATATTAAATTTTATCGTATATCGAAATTCAGACGCCGGCCCAGTTCCTTCAAGCCGTCATCACCCAAGGGGCTGTCCGTCAACATACGGCTGAAATTGTTCTGGGCCTGCCACAGATTCAGCTTCAATTCCAAAGCCTCGGCCAGGTCCAGCACCTGCGAAGCATGCACAACCATATCCGGGTCCGGCTGGGCGGCATCCAGGGATTCCACATCCCGGGCCAGGGTTTCTTCCAAGGCCCGTATCAGCCAGGGGGAATCCACATCGAGCCCCAAGGCCTTTATCTCCCGGGCAGCCTTTTCCAAACGAGCGGGCAAGGGGCCGGGCCCGCTCTCTTTAAGACCGCTCACCAGCTCCTGGCGCAAGGTGGTTGAGGCCATGGCCCAAAGCTCGGGCGGCAGCAGCACGTTTATGCTTTTGAGATAAGCGAAAGTGTCCCGGTTGGCCTCGTAGAGCCTGGCCATAGCCTGATGGGTTTCATCCATGGATATTTGCAGCATCAGTTCGGCGGCCTGGCGGCGTCCTTCGATGAACAGATCAGCCAGGCTGTAGACCTCCCCATGAAAGGCGTCCCGCATCAGGCTTTTCAGCCTGGCGCTGTCCAGACGGCGCAGGGCCTGGCCAATGGCCTTTTCCAATCCATCCAGATCGGGCGCTTTCTCCGCAGGACAGACATAGGCCTTGAAATGGTGCCCGCCAATATGCAAGGCCCCATAGGCCAGCTCGGTCACTTGCCCTATACGGTGGTGCCACACCCTGGTCCGGCCCCAGGACGCGGTGAGACCCAGATTTCTGCGCCGCTGATGCTGCAAAGACTCCAGACGCCAGCAATACAGCTTGGATTCAAGCTCACCGCCGTTCAGCAAACCCACAATGGCCGCGTGTGCGTTTGCCCTTTGGGGGTCCACCCGGGCCGGGGCCACGCTGCGCCGCCAGATATCAGCCCCGTTGCCTTTGCGGGGTTGATTGGATTGAGCCTCTTTGAGCCCCTCCAAAAGCCCGTCCTCCAGCCCTTCCGCCCCCAGTTCGCGGGCAAGCTCCAGGGCCCGGGCTGCAAAACGCAGATTCTGAATAACCTCTATCCCGGCCAGGTCATCAAAAAACCAGGCGCAGGAAGTGAATATCATCTGAGCCCAGCGCTGGGACTCCAACAGCTTTACCGCCTTGACCTGCCGGTCCGGGTCCAGGTTTTTACCGTGCTTTGCAAAAAAGCCCTGCCCAGCTGGCGGGTCCTGGCCTTCGAAATGATCCGCGTATTCCTCCAGCGCGGCCATGGGGTCATTCAACAGGTCCGCCCCTTGCCGGTCAAACACCTGATCCAGGCCCTCTTTCAAGCGGTCCAGGCTTTGGCGCAAGGGCGTGCGCCACTTTTGGTTCCAGCCCCGGTTGGGGTCCATGGCGCAGCCGCAGTCACTGCGCCAGCGCTCCACCCCATGCGCGCAGGACCAGGAGGAATTCTCCACTATGCGCAGCTCCCACACGGGCGGGAATTTATCCAGAAACGCGGCATAGTTGATCAGTTCCACCCCGGGGTCCGACTGCAATGCATGCAGGGCAAAAGCCAGGGCCATCTCGCCAAAGCGGTGATGATGGCCGTATGACTCTCCGTCCGTGGCCACATTCACCAGCTGGGCTTCGGCGGGGTTCTCATCAAAAGGGGTCCGCAGGCGTCTGGCCAGGGCCGCGCCGTCCCCCAGCAGGCGTTCAAAGGCTATGGCCCGGCTGGTCTGACCGTCGTATACAAACACCGCAATGCTGCGGCCCGAGGGCAGCAAAACCTTGTAGGCCCGCCGGGTGTCCACCGAGTTTTCATCCACCGTTTGCCATGGCGCATCCGGAGCGGGCCGCACGGCCTGCGCCTGCCGGGGAGCCAGCACGGTGAATTCTATGCCCTCTGCGGCCAGGCATTCCAGGCTGGCGGTGTCCACTGCGGTTTCGGGCAGCCACATGCCCCGGGGCCTGCGGCCGAAGCGGCGCTGGAAATCCCGGACGCCCCAGCGCACCTGGATGCGCTTATCCCTCTCAGTGGCCAGGGGCATGATAACGTGGTTATATGCCTGGGCCATGGCATTGCCCTGGCCAAGGCGCTGAATGCTCTTTTGATCCGCCCTTATGACGGCTTCATGCACCCGGGGCGCGTACTCTTCCAGCCAGCCCAACAAAGTCGGACCGAAGTTAAATGATATATATTCGTAATTATTAATTATTTCAGAGATAGTCCCAGACTGGCCCAGAATACGGGCGCTCATATTGGGGGCATAGCATTCCGCATTCACCGCCTGGTTCCAATCGTGATAAGGCCGGGCGGAATCCTGCACTTCCAGGGTTTCCAGCCAGGGGTTTATGCGGGGCGGCTGATAAAAATGTCCATGAATACATATATATTTATTCATTTAACCACTCTCAATAAAATTACAGTGGTTATAACATGTTACCATCTGTATGTCCATCCGTTCACCGGCTGTTGGCGCAAGGCGTAAGCATATCAGAAAGGCATCCGGCTGACTAAGGGATTGGTTCAGCCGGTGTGTTATAGCCCGGTGATTTAGTTGGTATTCAGCCGTCTCTGTTAGGGTTCGAAATTCGGGTCCCGGCCCACCAGCCCCCAGACCGGCTTCAAGGTTAATGCAGAAGTGTCTTTTGCTTTTAACAAAGAGCAGGATTGTTGTTATGCTGGTGTAGTCCTCAAAAGGAGATGACCGGATATGAAAGGTTTACTCGTCCTCATGTTGGCCGGATGCCTGTTGCTGGCAGGGCCGCACAATGTCTATTCGTCCAACCAGCAGGAGAAACAGGCCCAAGAGGCCGCTTTAATCTGGCTGGCCTTGGTTGATGACGGTCAATATCAGCAAAGTTGGCAGCATGCAGCAAAACTTTTCAAAAATGCTGTGACTGAAAAACAGTGGGTTCAACAGTTAAGGGCCGTGCGTGGTCCCATGGGAGGCGCCTTATCTCGCGAACTCATTGCCGCCACATTTGCAAATACCCTGCCCGGAGCCCCTGACGGTGAATATGTAGTCATCCAGTTCAAGTCCAGCTTTGAGGGAAAGAAAAGCGCCACTGAAACCGTAACCCCCATGAAAGACCCGGACGGTATCTGGCGGGTTGCCGGGTATTACATCAAGTGAGGTTGAGGGCGCAAGCAAGAGTCTTAAGCGTCAGCAGCTGTTGCGCACCAAACTGATTTGCATAAGGACGGGATTTAAGTCTTGTTGAATCAGTATATCCTGGTTCTTGATATACATTCTTGATCCCTGGGAATGTGAATCGTCAAACACTAATTCCATGCCTTCGGTTCAAGGTGGCCCGATGCGCGATGGCTATCCAGCGGTCTGCGGTAGAGTTCAAAATAGGCGTCTCGGCCCACCAACTCCCAGGGCAGCTTTTGGGCAACCTGTTTGCGCAGCCATGGGGCTGCCCGATACCATTTTTTTTCCACCATAATGTAGCGCACCTCAAGCCGGTTCAGTTCCCTGGCCAGGCGGGCCGGGTCTAGTGGATCTCCCACATTCAGGTTGTGCAGCTGTTTGAATTTTCTGTAGGGATCAATGAGGGATTTGGGCATGCGGCTCAAAGTATGCACGAACCTGGGGCGGTCGTGCAGGGTCTGATAATACATAAAACGGTTGGGCCCTACCCAGGGTTTTTTCACCTCCAAGGGCAGCTCCAGCACAGCTCCCGGCCGGGGGTCCCGCATGATTTGGGCTATTGCCTTGGGTGTTTTGGGAGCATAGGTGGGATAGGGCAGAGACCAGAACTCAAAGAGCAATAACCCGGCGGCCAGGCAGGCCAGCACCCGGCATGAAGCGGCGAACCTCCCGGCCGGCCGCTGAGTCAGGAGAAAATCGAAAAAGAACCCGGTCAGCACGGCGCAGCATAAAAGCGCCATGCCCAGGAATGAATCCAACATCCGCATATCGCCCAAAAGAGGCAGGCGTTCCAACACATGGGTTACCAGATCGCCCGGATTCACGCTCACCAGGCAGAAAAACAATCCCGCACAGGCAAACCATATGGCCGGGCGCAGACGCTTTGGGTTCACAAGCCCCAGCAGCGACATGGCCGCCAAGGGCGCTCCCAGGTAATTATGCCAGTAGAAGCTCATATTGCGGGCCGCCTCTTGCAGGTCTTCATGACTGGAAAAGGGGTGAAGCATGGGTTTGGTGAACAGCATTTCCCATGGCATGGAGGGCGGCGTCCAAAGCTCCACCACCCCGGGGCCAAAAAACTTGAGCCACAGCATCTGTCCGGCCAGGGGCAGCACAGCCAGGATCATGACCGCGCCTGCCAGGACAGAGCCCTTGAGGGTGTCCCGCTCCAAACGGGGGATTCCCAATAATTTCGGCCCCAGCAGCACGAAGGGGATCAGGAAAAACATGCAGTAGACCAGAGAATAGTTGCCCGCGTCGAAGTTGAGCGCGCTTATCAGGCCCAGCCCCAGCCAGAGCCTGGTCTGTTTGGACTCCAGGCAAGCGCGGAACAGGAAATACAAAAACAATGGAACCCACAGATATGAGAACTGGTTGAGGATGGAGAGGCCCTTGCCCATATGGTAGGGGTTGAAGGCGTACACGCAGCCGCCCACAAAGGCGGGCCACAGCCTGAGGCCCAGATAGCGCAGCAAAAAATAAGCGTTGTAGCCCGAAAAGATCAGGGTGAGCATGAAGGTCAGGTTATAGGCCGGGATCAAATCCAATACCAGATGGAACAGGGCACCGGGAAGAGTAAAGGCCGGAGTGGTGGTGTGATAGGCCAGGCTGGCGCCGAAGGGGTGATAGATCAAGGGACAGTAAAAGGGGTTTTGTCCTTCCAGCATGGCCTGTTTGAACCACCACAGGTTCCAAATGAACTGGAAACTGTCTGAATGGCGGTCGACCGACAGCGGCTCTTTCCACCCGAAGTCCGAGGGAAAGGAGCCGGCCATATTGTGCACCAAGGGATAGGTGAAGAATAAGGCCAACAGGGCAAAGCCCAGCCAGATAACCAGGTTGTCGCCCTTCCAAGGCGCGAATCCGGGCCGCTCAAGCTCCTGAAAGCCGGAATGAACCATGCGTCCGGACCAATAGGGCCGGGTGCGGCAGCCCAGCCATACCAGCCCCGGCAGCATGATGAAGAAGATAAAAAGACGCCAGGCCCACTGGGCCCAGGGCTCGAAGCTTTGGGTTTTCTTGTGCAGATCCAGCCAGGTGTCCAGTTCAAAGCTCTTGCCCAGCTGGTGAGAGCTGATCAGGGCCTCACCCTTGAAATTGACCAGCAGCATGGCCTCGCCTTTGGCCTGGAAATAACGCAGGGCCACCAGGTGCAGTCCCTGGCTGAGCTCGACACTCAAACGCCGCGGCCCCGAGGGGCGGCGCTTCCAATCCTTTGAGACAACCTTTCCGTTGATGCTCAGTATGTGGCCGTCGTCCGAGTCAATCCCGATGCTGCCCACCCTGCCCTGCTTTATCTTTAAGGCGCAAAAGATCCAGGCCTGGTAATTTTGTTTGCCCGGCAGCGGACCCTTGGGCAGGTCCCACGAGGGCAAGGCTATGCGTTTTTGCATCTCAAACGGGCGGTTGAGCCGAGAAAAAGAGCCCAAGAAAGCGGTGCAGCCTGGCTTATCCTGCTCAACATTGCCTAGAGCATAGCTGTTTTCCGCGGCCCGAAGCGCTTGCAGGCGCCATTGGGTTATGCCGAAAAAAAACAAGGCCAAGACAAGCGCCGCCCAGATCAATAGCCAAAAACCTTTGAGATACTTTGACCGGGATTTGACTCTAAATTGAGGAGGAATTCTTAACCCCACAGAAACCTCGAATGCATCTTGCATGGACGCCGGAACTTGGACATGTGCCAATCAAACGGCCACAGCGGTGCCCACAAGTATTACTGTCTTGAAAACCATAGCCTGAATATTTCACAAAAAGGCAAAGCCATTTCATGAAATACCTTATAAATCAACATATTAGTGCAGATTTAACAAAAGAGATGATAGTAAAAAACCATACCCTAGAAAGTTGCAGTTATACAAGTATAAAAAAGGCAAACAATAACAAACCGTACTGTCATCCATAATTGAGTTATAATTTCAATGTAGGGAAAATTCAGAATCCGCTAAAGCCAGGCGGCATGCACACCTTTTAGCGCGCACTTAATATGCCGCCGATTTTATCATTCGTAATATCTGCTGCTGTAAACATAACCCGGAGCTTACGCCGGAGAAAACACGGCGCATGACTGACTACCATAGGGAAACCGCCTATAAACGTGATGCCATGTGGGGCTACGCCCTGGATTGGGCTCATCAGCCCAACCAATACAAGGGATATCAACACAAGCAGACCGATCCCCTGCCCAAACCGCGTCCTCCAAAGAGCGCTTTTTTTGATCTGATCTATGGCTGGCCGCCCCAGCCAACCGAGCCCAACAATGCCTTTGACGCCTCGGATCTGGCCGCGGTCTGCCTGATGAGCGCGGGTATCACCTCCCGCACCGCCAGGGCCCTGGACGGACTGCGGGCCCCCGCTTCGGCCGGGGCTCTGTTTCCCTCTGAGTTCTATGCAGTCAGCTGCGGGGTGTCAGGACTGGATGATGCGCTTTATCATTTCGATGTGCAGACCCCGGGTCTGACCAGGCTGTGGGGAGGGCCCCTGGCCGGAGCCGCGGCCCGTTTTCTGGGTGCCGATCCGGCCAAGGTGAGCTTTTTCATAAGCAGCATGTTTTGGCGCAGTTTATGGAAATACCGCTCCCGGGCATACCGTTATCTGCTGCTGGATGCCGGACACATGCTGGGCAATCTGGAACTGGCCTTGGCCGCATGCGGATGTCAGCCCCGCGTTTATCATGACTTTGTGGACCAGTCGGCCGGGGCCTTTTTGGGTCTGGCCAGTGAAGATGAAGTGGCCATGGCCGCCGTGCTGGCCGGTCCCCAGCCAAATGAACCCGGCCCCGCACAGCCGGGTTTGCCGCCTTTGGATCTCAGGGCCAAACCCCTTTCAGCCGCCATCGGGCGGGATCAAAATATCCAGGCCGCCCACAGCGCCGGAAACCTGGACAAACCCGTAACGGCCTCTTTGCGCCCGGCCTCTCCAGTGCTGGCCGGTGGGCGCAAGCTCTCAAGGCCGCTTGGCCAAACGGATCACGGACAATGGAGCGAAGGCGGACCCAGCCTTTTGGAAGTGGTTCGCACAAGGCGCTCGCGCAGGAACTTTCTGCCCGTGGCCCTGAAAGAGCCTGTTTTGTCCAGCCTTTTGGCCGCGGCTTTTCCAGTGCCTGCGCCCTTTGGAATCAGCGTGCTTTTGGCAGCCGGATCAAAGCCGGGCGCGGGGGTTTGGCGCTATCAGCCCCAGGATCATTCCCTATTGCCGGTGCACCAGGGCTCTGACTCCCGCTCCAGGCTGGGCAGGGCTTGCCTGTCCCAAAACTGGGTCGGCCAGGCCGCCATGAACTTGGTGCTTTGGGCTGACCTGGATGCCCTGACTGAAAGCCAAGGCCCCCGGGCCTACCGCCGGGCCATGCTGGCCGCGGGCCGCTGCGGACAAAGGCTGTATCTGGCCGCTACGGCCTTTGGCCTGGGATGCTGCGGGGTGGGCGCTTTTTATGATGATGAAGTGGCAACAGCCGCCCGCCTGCCCGAAAACGCCCAACCGCTGTATGTGCTGAGCACGGGCCCGGTGAAAGGCTGGCCGGAACCAAACAACTGAAGTACGGAAAATCAGGCCAAGCTGCATTTATTCCATTGAGCCCATACCCACATAAATCGTATAAAGGAGATACGGAGCCCCAGTTAACCAACATACTGCCAATGCACCGGGCTATGTTTTGAACCGCCCGCAGCTACACCCGGGAGGAGCCCCATGGTTCAACCCATCGTGCACACGCTGACCATAGGCGAGTATGATATAAATGCCTACCTGGTAATCTGTCCCAAAACCCATGAAAGCGTGCTCATTGACCCGGCCGGAAACCCCACCCGTCTGGCGGCCTGGACCAAAGAAAACCAGGCCAAGGTCAAATACATACTTTTGACCCACGGGCACCCGGACCACACCACAGGCACGGACAAACTGAGCAAGCTGTTGGACGCTCCCATCGCCATGCACAAAGCGGATCAGGAATTTTTCCAAAGCCCCAAAGGCCGCAAGTCCGCCACCCGGGAGCTGGGTTTAAAGCCGCCCAAACCGGCGGATTTGGAACTCAGCCATGCCGACACCCTGGAAGTGGGTGAACTCAAGGTGCAGATAATCCATACCCCGGGCCATACGCCGGGTTCGGTCTGCTATCTGGTGAAGGATCAGCTTTTCACCGGCGACACCCTCTTTGTGGGGGCCGTGGGGCGCACCGATCTCAGCGGCGCATCAATGGACACCCTGCTGCACTCAATAGAGCACCAGCTCTTGCCCCTGCCCGCGGGCACCGTGATATATCCGGGGCACGACTACGGCGAAACCCCCACCTCCACCTTGGGGCGGGAGCGTTTGGAGAATCCTTTTATCACGGACTTTATTTTGGATGGATGAACCAGCGGGGCAGGTTTGCTTTAAGCATAAATACTCACCTTTGAGATATTTCGTGAAGGTTTGAGTTTGCAACCCAGGTCATACACGCACCATTATCTATATTTTGCACGGCATCTTATTGCTAGGCTTGGGCCGGAACTGAGCTTGCCTCATCATATGAAAAAGGTGGATCGGCGTATCCTGATGGGTTTTTCGCGAGCCGGGGGGTAAGGGGGGATGGCGAGCCTTTTGACCACCAAAAGGCGAAGAATCCCCCCCAAAGAAAAATTTATCTTATCTTTTTTGTATCCACAATATTTAACATACTATCTATCATATTTAACTGACTAAATCATTTAAGATTGCCTCCGGCGGCCCAAGGGGCTTATCGCTTTTGGATGATCCAAAAGCTCGCAGCCCCTTAGGAATCCCCCTAACAAAAGATCATATGCCGTGACGTTATGGACTCTGCACTATTGCCCAGTAGCAATGTTTTAATCAGCAGTGCTTCGGTGCTCGCTGAAGCATCTTTCAGGGAGTTTTTTCTTGCGGGTAGGCTTACAGATAAAGTCATAATGAAGTGTTTGGCAGGCTGCAAGCCACACTCAAACCTTCACGAAATATCCTTTGTTAACCCCTGCCAGCAGCCTCAAAGCGCCAAGCCTATCTACCTGGTTTAATCCCAGTTCACAAATTCCGCCCCACCTCGTCCGCCTCGGTCTGGGATTCCAACAGGCTGCGCGGGCCCTTGGCATCCCCGATCAGGTGCGGTTCCACATCCATATTCTTGAACAGGTCTGCGGGACTGCGCACGGAACGGCGGTTCTCCGCCAGGACCAGATCGGTAAAACCGTCCAGGCTGTGATTTTGGCCGCTGGCGCTGAACCGGAGCCCATGGGGCGTGAAGCCCTGAATGACCACATGCTTATGGAGCCGCACCTCGGGCCGTTTCAGGCGTTCGCGTAAATAGGTGCGGTCGTTGGCTGATATCTCGCGGGCAAAATGAGCATCCCGGTTCAGCACCACGACCTGCTTGCCCTGTCCGGCCAAAAAGTCCGCCAGGGTCAGCCCGGCCACACCTCCGCCCAGCACAATCACCTTGGCTCCTGTGGAGCTTTCGCCGCTGAGCACATCCGCAACCGTATGCAGTTCCAGCTCGGTGTCAAATATCCCCTCGATCTGGGGAAGCTCTGGCTGGGAGCCGCTGGCGATCACCACCTCCTGGGGATTGATCCGGCTGATCAACTCCCGGTTGAGGGGCGCGCCCAAAAGCATCTCAACCCCCAAACGCCGCAGCTCGCGGTGATAATAGTCCACCAGGTCGCCAAGCTCTCCCCGGCCTGGCGCCAGGCGGGCATAGGCCAGTATGCCGCCCGTCCGCCCGGTTTCATCCACCAGCCAGACCTCATGGCCCCGCAATCCGGCCAGCCGTGCGGCGGCCAGCCCGGCCGGTCCGGCCCCCACCACCAGCACCCGTTTGGGCTGGGGGGCGGGCTCCAGATCACCCAGTATATATTCCCGGTTGACCGCTGGATTCATGACGCAGGTGGCTTCTTCCAGGGCCAGGGCCTGGTCTATGCAGCCCAAACAGCACCCGATGCAGGGGCGTATCTCATCCAGGCGGCCCTCCCGGGCCTTGGCGGCCAAGGCCGGATCAGCCAGGTGAGCCCGGCCCATGGCCACCAGATCCGCCTCTCCCCGGGCGATGATCCGGTCGGCCTGCACTGGGTCCTTGATGCGGCCCACCGCTATAACCGGTATATGCACGGTCTCTTTGACGGCCTTGGCCAGATGGGCGAAGCAGGCTGGTTCCGAATACATGGAAGGTATGGTCACCGGAAAGGAGCCATAGATGCCGGCAGAGACATGCAGCCAGTCGCAGCCGTTTTTCTCCAGTATGGGGGCCAGGCGCAAGGCCTCCTCTAGATGCCAGCCCTGGTCAATATAATCCTCGCCGTTATATCGCACCCCGACCGGGTAATCAGGGCCGCATTTGGCCTTGATGTCCCCTAATATGGCCAGCAAAAAACGGATGCGGTTCTCAAACGGTCCGCCCCATTCATCCTCCCGCAGATTGGAAAGCGGGGCCAAAAACTCCCCGATAAGGTAGCCGTGGGCGGCGTGGATCTCCACAAAATCATAACCGGCCTCCATGCAGCGCCGTGCCGCTTCCCCATGTGCTGAAACCAGCTCTTCTATCTCATCGCCGTTTAGCTCCCGGGGCACTCCCTTCACCACACCCAAAGAGGGTAAAGGCGAGGGCGCCACCCTTTCCGCATGAAACGCCTGCCTGCCCCCGTGCAAAAGCTGCATGCCGATGCGCACCCCATGGCGCTGGATGCATTGCACCATATCGGCATGGGACTCCATGAAACCGTCATCCCATATGGGCGGCATCCTGGGCAGGTCCAGCCCGCTGGGGTGAACCGCGCCGCCGCCCACCGTGATCATGCCGGTGCCGTGTCTGGCCCGGGCCTCCAGATAGGCCGTATGCTGCCTGGTTATGCAGCCGTTTTCGTCCACGCCGAAGTTGACGCTCATAGGAGGCATGACCAGCCGGTTGGCCAGGGGCATGGTTCCCAAAGTTATCGGTGAAAACAAAGAGCTAAGCTGAGTCATGGTCTATGAAAGGCTCCTGCGCTGGGGTGGCCGTCTGAGGCACGATTATACCCCAGGGCGGGAGGCTGCGGGTCAATTAATGTCTAACCGGGCGGGCAGGCTCACAAAGCCATGGATACGGGAGCCAGACAGTAAAAACCGTCACATTCGGCCACCATGCGGCAGCCGTCGCACTTCAGCCCTCCCAAGGAACCCATGGGGGGCATCAAACCCGCATTGTCCCCGGCCTGGCGATTCTGAAGGTGGTTAAGCCAGTCCGATGCGTAGCGCTGGTTCATCTCCCCCATTTCGAATCCGTAAGCGGTTGTTGCATTGTCCGCCATTTTTCTCCATCCTTATTAGGGTGCAGTGAACGTTTCACCATTCAGACGGCGGCAAACAGAGCTTATTGCAATAAAGTACGAATTTATTTTTGCATGATATGAAATAGCTTATTGGGATTGCAAATCCGGCGCGCTCAATAAAAAATTGGCCGCATCCGGTCAAGCTCCCATACCGGCAGGGTATGAACAGCACTGACCCCATGCGGCCAATCCGCTTATGCAGCCCCGAAGGCGGGCCGTGGCGGTTTTTCTTTACAGCGCCTGCAGCTTTTCCACTTCGGCCTTTACCATGTCCATTGCCTTGGGATCACTAAGCGGGGTAAGAGGCGAGCGCACTTCACCGCCTCCGAAACCGGCCAGGCTCATGGCGTATTTCAGGGCGGGCACTCCATGGCCCGAGGTGACCGCCACGGCCAAGGGGAACAGGTTGCGGTGCATGGCCAGGGCCTTAGCCATATCACCGGCCTGGAAATGATCATATACCTGCAAGGCCAGCTCCGGGAACACGTTGGCCACGGCCAGGATGCCGCCATGGGCTCCCAGGCACAGGCCGGGATACATCATGGGAGACGCGCCCACCATGATGGTGAAGTCTTCACAGCGGCGGGCTATCTCGCTGAGCTGGGCCATGTTGCCCGAAGAATCCTTGATACCCACCAGATTGGGTATCCGGGAAAGCTGATAAACCAGATCGGGGTTTGCATTCAGGCCGGTATTGGCGGGCATGTTGTAATACAGCACCGGAAGTTCACAGGCCTGGGCCACCTTTTCAAAGTGCAAAAGCTGGCGTTCGCTGTTCATCAGGCCCTTGTAGTAATTGGGCGGCAGCACCAGAACGCAGTCCGCTCCGTGTTTTTCCGCCAGCTTGCAAAGGGCGATGGTCTCCTTGGTGGACTCGCCGCCCGCACCGACCATCATTATCTTGTCAGCCGGAATCACCTCGCGGCCCGCGCCCAAAAGGGCCTCTTTTTCATCAAAGTCCATATATGCGGCTTCGCCGTTGCTGCCCAGAAGCAGGTAACCGCTCAGGCCGGTCTTGGTGTAGCGCTCCAGGTTGGCCGTGAAGGTGGCCAAATCCAGTTCATCGTCTTTAAAAGGCGTGGCCAACGGAGGAATCACACCGGCGATCTTCTTTTGCATTAATAACCCCTTTCAGATGAAACCATCACATTCAGCGGACCCTACCCATATTATCCCCGGTGGGAGCGCTAGGCAACTCACGGGGCGGTTTTGTGGACGCGGCAGGCAGATGGCCTTATAATCTTGATTACCTCATCAACGAAACAGGGAGAGACCCGGTGGCCATACAGCTCAAACTCAGTTCAACCTTGCGGCGCTATCTGCCGGATTATGATCCTTTCGGGGATTACATGATCGATTACATTGAAGGCGAGAGCATCAACGGTCTGATAGACCGCCTGGGGTTAACCGGACAGGCCATAAAGATTTATATGCTCAACGGCAGATCGGTCCGCCCCGAAGCCCTGATCAAGGACGGCGACCGGGTGTCGCTGTTCCCCACCGTTGGTGGGGGTTAGGCAGAAGCCTCACGCCGGGAGATTCCTGCGGCGTCCCTTATTCTGGCATGGTACCTGCATTAATTCAAATAGTGCCCGGTGGATACGGCTTTCCCGACTGGGGCAGGCAAGGAGAGCTAATCTATCGGGCGCATTTTTTGTCTGTTTTTTGGTACAGGACCGCAACAAAACCCGCCGGCTATTCTTAATTCATCCTGAATTCAACATAACCCGACAATATATTTCCATATTATGGAAATTGCTGTATTGTCCACATTGATCAATGTTGTATTCGAAGAATCTATTCGGGCATTATGGCCTGATTTATTTTCAGCATATAGCTTCCGTTTAGGAATTATATAACCGAAAATATCTGTTTATTCTGTTCCGGTTCCCGGTTTGTTTGGCCCCCTCTTACGAAGCCGGGCCTTGTTCCGTTGAATATCCCGCACCCTTTCGGTGAGAATCTTTTCCCTGCCCCGCTGGGTGGGCCGGTAATATTGCTTGTCTTTTAAACGCTGCGGCAGATATTCCTGATCCACCAGGGCGTCCGGATGATCATGAGGGTACAGATAATCCCGGCCATAGCCCATCTGCTTCATCAAACCGGTAGGTGCGTTACGGATGCTCATGGGCACTTCCAGGGGACCGTACTTTTCCGCATCGCTCATGGCCTCGCTTATGGCCAGGTATGAGGCGTTTGATTTGGGCGCCAGGGCCAGATATATGGCTGCCTGGGCAATGGGTATGCGGGCCTCCGGCATGCCGATGAGGTCATAGGCATGCAGGGCCGCGACCACCTGATTGAGCGCATAGGGATCGGCCAGGCCTATGTCCTCGGAGGCAAATACCATCATGCGCCGCAGGATGAAGTGGGGGTCTTCCCCGGCGCTGAGCATGCGGGCCAGCCAATAGACCGCTGCTTGGGGATCGGAACCGCGCAGGGATTTGTGCAGCGCCGAGATCAGGTTATAGTGTTCTTCTCCGGCCTTGTCATAGCGCAGGGCCCTTTTGCCCACCGCCTCTTCGGCCACCCGCAGATCGACCTTGCGCACCCCGCGTTCCCCCAAAGGCGCGGTCTGCACCGCAACTTCCAGGGAGCCCAACAGCCTGCGGGCGTCCCCAAATGCAGTGGCTATCAGGTGTTCCTTGGCCTTTTCATCCAGATCCACCTGCCAGTTTGCCAGGCCGCGTTCCTCATCGCTCAAGGCCCGCTCCAGGATAAGGCCCAGATCCTCTTCACTCAAAGGATGCAGCACCAAAACCCGGCAGCGGGATAAAAGCGCCGGAATGATCTCAAAGCTGGGGTTTTCGGTGGTTGCGCCCAACAGGGTGATGATGCCGGATTCCGCATGGGGCAAAAGGGCGTCCTGCTGGGCTTTATTGAAACGGTGTATCTCGTCGATGAAAAGCACCGTGAGCTGACCGGTTCTGAGTCTGGCCTTGGCGTCTTTGACCACCTGGCGGATCTCCGCCACCCCGCTGAGCACAGCCGAGAACTCCAAAAAACGGGCCTGCCAGCGCTCGCATAAAAGCCGGGCCAGGGTGGTCTTGCCGGTGCCGGGAGGTCCCCAAAAAATCAGCGAGGCGGGCTGGCCGGTCTCCAAAAGGCGGCTGAGCGCCCTGCCCCGGCCCAGTATCTGGGCCTGCCCCACGTATTCATCCAGGCTGCGGGGGCGCAGGCGCTCGGCCAGAGGCGCGTGCAGCGGCACCTCCTTGGGCCGGTCTTGGTCAAACAGGTCCATGTCGCCCTATGAAGTCTCTTCCAGACGGTCTGTGGCAATGGGCATGACCGGGGTGAGCGCGGTTAACTCGCTACGCAGCTCTGGGGTCATTTTAAAATCCAGGGCCGCGAGCGATGGCTTGAACTGCTCCAGGCTGCGGCCACCCACAATGGGAGCGGTCACGGCGGGATGCGAAGCCACCCAGGCCACGGCGGCCGTGACAGGGTCAAAGCCCCGCTCTTTGCAAAACTCTACGATAGCTTTTGTGGTTTGCATATATCCTTCGGGCGCATAGCGCTTGACATATGTGGGATGCTCGCGCAGCCTTCCGCCGGAATAGCTGTCATCCAGGTATTTGCCCGTAAGCAACCCCCCGCCCAAGGGGCTGTAAGTCACCACGCCCAGATTTTCCGCCCGGGCCAGGGTTAATATCTCCGCTTCGGCTTGGCGCTTGACCAGGTTATACATGGGCTGCAGGCAGGCAATACGCGGCAAACCCTTGGCCCAGGCAATGCCCAGGGCCTTGGCCGCCTGCCAGGCGGCCCAGTTGCTCACGCCTATGTGCAGTATCTTGCCCTGCAGCACCAGGTTTTGCAAAGCCTCCAAAGTCTCTTCCATGGGCACATCAGGATCAAACCGGTGAATGAAATAAAGATCCAGATAATCGGTGCCCAGGCGTTTCAAACTGCGTTCGGCCTGGGTCATTATGGCCAGGCGCGAGGGGCGGCTCTGGTTGATGCCGTCTTTGTGGAGCATGCCCACCTTGCTGGTCAGGATCAGGTCATGGCGGAAGTCCGCGATAAGCTTGCCCAGTATTTCTTCGGCCGCCCCCATGTTATACACATTGGCGCAGTCAATGAAGTTGATGCCTAAATCGCGGCAGTAATCCACAATAAGCCTGGCTTCAGATTCATCTGTCTGACCGCCAAAGGTCATGGTGCCCAGGCAAAGAGGGCTGACCTTTATTCCGGTGGAACCCAGCTGTACATATTCCATTATTTAAGCCCCTATCTAAATTATGAATTATTCCGGTGTATTCTTCATATTAAGCAGACTTTTATCGTGCAAAGGCAAAAGGATACCCGCCTCCCTTTGCATGCGAACCGCGCTGTCAGCCGCAGGATATACGGTCCACCTCATAAGCTTTCCTGGTATTTATAAATTCATGTATTTCAGGAAAATTTATGTATATCATCTAATACGCTACATGTGAATAGCTAAAAACCCCTTATCTAATGGCTGGATTCCTCACTGGCCGGTCTTCCCGGCACGACCCGTTCCTGTTCAGCGGTCCCGGGATCACCTACGGTATAAGCCGTATTGAGCTGGCGCTGCGAAAATCCGCCGGCGTCCTTGTAGCGCATCACCCAGGCCCGTTCATATATGCCGTCTTCTTCATGGGGACCCAGTTCATCAACCGCCAAGTTATCCTCAGGCAAGGTGTTTTTGCCCAGCTCCCTTATGGTCTTTTGCCATTCTCCGTCCGGCATGCGCTTGGTAAAACGCTCCAGCACCTGAACGCTTTTGCCCTCAAGCAAGGTGATAATGTGAATCTGATTGACAGACATCTTTTTAGCCTTGATGTCCTTGAGTTCCGAGGGGCCGTCGCAAACCATCACTATGCGTTTGGGCTTTTGGCTCCAGGTAAGGTCAATCCGGTCCCAGCCCGGATCATAACGCAGATAGGCCAGGCCGAAGCGGGTCTCGGGCACCTTGCCGGACACCTTGAGCCCTTCGCCGCCCTGAATGAGCAGAAATACATTCCGGTCCTCAGGAGAGTGGTACAAGGACAATCCCTGGGCCGGGAGTTGGGGCAGGCTCAGGTCCAGCATGGGATGACGGACCCGTGAACGGTGCATTTCCAAGGCCAGCTTAGCCAGCCCGGTTGCCTGGGATTTTTTTACCGCCACAGGGTCAAACAGCCATGGCGTGGTATATGGCTGATTATTGATAAAGCTGTTCACCGCCAGTTCAAAGTCTTCACTTTCTTGCCGGCTGCGCTTCCAGATATTCCACTCATTTGCACCCTGTTTGAATATCACCCGGTCGCCGACCCGCATGACGGCGTGGAGAATGGAGGCCAAGCCTTTGTAGCCCCGCCAAAGAGGCGCGGTTTTTGGGCCCAGGTCCAACTGAAGGGCGACCGGTTTGTTGATGCGCTGCTCTAGGTAGCGCTTTTGTTCATCATCCGCCGCGCTTTTCTCATCCACCCATTTGCCCCCAAAACGCCTCTGATGGCGGGTCAGGGGAATCCGCACCACAGTGCCGCGCTGGGTCTTGAGTTCAAAGGCCGCCACGCCCACCTTGCGGGTGAGCTTGCCGGTGGGCAGATAGGCCACCGCGGAGTATTTGCCGAACTTCAAGGTGCGCAGTACGGCCTGGCCCTTGCCGATAATCCTGCCCGCGAATATGATGTTGGCATTGGGGTCGTCTGTCTCCAGGGTCAAAGAGCCGCAGGCGCAGAGCAAGGAGGCGGTGATCTCTTTGGGTTCCGGCCCGGTCAGGTTGATGGTTTTTGTCTGATCCAGGTATTGCTTTTTCTTAAAGTTGAGCTGGTATTTCCCCACAGGCAAAGTCAGGCGCAAGGGAGCGGTTCCCCGGGAGATGCCATTGATCAGCACCTGCACGCCGGACTGCCTGGTTTTGATCACCAGGGTGCCGGGTAAACGGACAAGATCGGCCGTTACCTTTTGCTTGAAACGCCCGGAGCTCAGCATCATGGTCCGGCTGACATCCTCATACCCGTATTTTTTGAAATCAATTTTGTATTTGCCCAAGGGGAGTTTGAGGGTCAGCGGGGTCTTGCCTTTCGGTTCGCCGTTAACCGAAACATCAACTCCGGAAACCGGGCTGTCCACCTGGATGGTTCCGTAAACCAGCTCCAGGTTATGGTTCAAGATTTGTTCCGGCTCAGCCTGGGTCAGAACCACATTGCGTCTGACGCTCACATACCTGGGCTTAGTGAGCGTGATGTGGTGACGCCCCATGGGCAGTTCCAGGGTCAGCGGGGTCTTGCCCCTAAGCTCTCCGTTTATCTCCACTTCTGCGTCTTCGGGATTGCTGTTAATGGTGAGCACGCCCTCAGCCAGGAGCAGGTCCTGTTCAACCGCCTGGACCGGTTCATCTTCGCTGAGCGTCACAGTCCGCTTAACCGGGACATATTTGGGCTTGGTCAATTCCAGCCGGTAACTGCCCATGGGCAGAGTCAGGCTGAGCGGGGTCTTGCCCTTGGGCTTGCCGTTTATGGTTACGTCAACCATGGATGTATTGCTGGTGACCCGTATCACCCCCAAGACCAGCTGCAAAATTTCATCCAGGTTACGCACCGGATTGGATTCGCTCAAGGCAACTTGGCGGGTGACCTCCAGATAGTCTTTTCTCTTGAGCTGAATTTTGTACTCACCCATGGGCAAATCCATGTCCAGGGGCGTGCGTCCCTTGGGGCTGCCGTTAATGCTCACCTTGGTGCCGGCGGGATGGCTGTTTATTATCAGCCTGCCCCGGGCCAGCTTCAAAAGCTCGTTGAGTTTTTGCTCCGGCCTGGTCTCGGTCAGCACCACTTCCCGCACCACGCTTACATAATCCTGTTTGCTGAACTTTATCAGATAGCGTCCCATGGGGAGCGCCAGGGTCAGCGGGGTCTGGCCCATGGCCTCGCCATTAACCGAAACCGCCACGGCCTGCTGGGGGCTGCCGACCTGGAGGCTGCCCATGGCAAGCTCCATGGTTTCATTAAGGCTTTGATCCGGGTCTGCCTGGTTGAGAATCAGCTCCCTTTCAATTTCCACATAGTCTTTCTTTTTGAGCCCTACTTGATACACACCCATGGGAAGCACCATGGTCTGGGGGGTCTCGCCTTTGGGTTCTCCATTAAGGGTGATCTCGGCTCCGGCGGGATTACTGGTGATGGTCAGGCTTCCCCGGATAAGCTTCAGGGGCTGATCAAGGCTGACTTCCGGGCGGGTTTCGCTCAGCACCACATCTGCATTGACATTCACATAGTTGATCTTGCTGATCTCCACCTGATACCCGCCCATGGGCAAGTTCAAGGTGACGGGGGTCTTGCCCTTGGCCTCGCCGTTGATGGATACGGTGGCCCCGGCTGGTTTGCTGCTCACCTTTATGGCGCCGGTCATCAAATTAAGCTTTTCGGTCAGGGTCTTATGAATCTGGGACTCGTCCAGCACCAAAGTGGCGATCTTGTCCACATAGTCCCTTTTGCTGAGCCTGAGCCGGTAACTGCCCAAACGCAGGGGCATGTTGGCGGGGGTTTGGCCCTTGGGCTGGTCGTCCACATAAACCTGGGCCCCTGCGGGCTGGGTGTTTATGGTCAGGCTGCCGATTATGGGATCGAGCTTGTAGGTGAAATCGCTGGCGGCATCCCCGGCTTCGGTATGCAGCATATGCTTTTGGGGGCGATAACCCTTGAGGCTGGTTTGCAGCTCATAAGAACCAACCTCCAGCTTGGTGTCCAGAGGCGTTTTGCCGGCCAGCTTGCCGTTTACATATATCTCGGCGCCGCTGGGTTGGGTCTGGATCTTCAGGCCGATGGGCTTGGGCTTGAGCGCCATGGCCAGGGTTTGCAAGCGCCCCCCGGCCTCAACCACCTGCTTGACGGTTTGGGAGCGATAGTTCGCCAGCTTGGCTTCAATGCTGTATTCACCTTGGGCCAGGTCCAGAGCCAAAGGCGACTTGCCCTTGGAATCGCCATTGACGCTGATTTCCGCTCCGGCAGGCTCGGTTATCACACTCAGCTTGCCTATATTGGACACCAGCTTGATGGATATCGTGCGGGCTTCTCCCGGCCTCAAGCTGAACTTCACGGTTTGCGGGACATAAGTTGGCTCCGATGCGTTGATGGTGTAATTGCCCGGTTCCAGCTCCAAGGTCTGCCCGGATTCCAGGCTGCGGCTGGCCTCCACCAAAAACAGCTTGGCTCCGGCGGGCTGCACCTCAACCGTGACTTGGGGCTTCTGCACGGCGGGTTTGGCCGGTTTCGCCGGTTCGGCCGGCGTGGGAGGCAAAGGCATGGGCAGTTCCGCACAGCCAGCAAACAATAGCAGGGTCAATAACACCCACCCCACAATTTTCTTAATCATCATGATTATGCGAACCTTCCTTTGCCGGTTGCCGGTTTTATTCTATTGACGAGCATCAGCACATATCTGCATGCCGGGCATCCGGTCTATTTCCCCACCAGGCAGAGCGCCCTATATTCAATATGTTGACTCACCGAGCGTGGTGTCCGGGCCCAAAAAGCCGCCCCTAGGGCAGCCTGCTAGACATGATCCGGCACTCTGACCAGGCTCACGGTGATATTATCCCGGCCGCCCTTTGCGTTAGCCTCAAAAACCAGGCGGTCAGCCGTATCTTTTTCATTCAGGCCCAAGGCCATTATGGATTCTATTTCCCGGTCTGGCAACTCGCCACTTAAACCATCTGAGCACAATAAAAAGATCTGGCCCGCTTCGGCCTTGCCATGGATGACCGAAGGAGCCGCGCAAGCCTGCTCACCCCCGCCGATTGCCTTGGTGACGATATTCCGCTTGGGGTGCACAGAAGCCTGTTCCTGGTCAATTATGCCCGCTTCAACCAGTTCCTGAACATAGGTATGGTCAATGCTGAGCTGATTCAGCCTGCCATCCCAAAGATAAGCCCGGCAATCCCCCAGCCAGGCGATGGTGTAGTCATCACCCTGGAGCTTGAGCACCACAACGGTGCAACCCATGCGGGCAGCGCCCTGCCCCTTTTGTGAAGCCTGCAATACGGCCTGGTGCGCGGCCTCTATGGCCTGGGCCAGAGCTTGGTCTTGGGCATGGGATCTGATCAGGGCCTCACCGGCTAAACGGCTGGCCAAGTCTCCGGCCCCATGGCCTCCCATGCCATCCAAGACAGCCCACAGGCCGCGCTCCGGGTCGCAAATACACGCATCTTCATTGAGATCGCGTTCCATACCCACATCACTGCGGCAGACATGGATTACATCCTGCAACTATTGTCTCCTGACCCCTCTGCATATAAGCATAGACTGGCAAGCGCCTTCATAACAAGTGGTTATGCATTTTCAGATGATCTCAATTGTGCGGCAAAGCGGGGCTTTGGGATCGTGTCGCCGGCTGAGAAGGTTTGAG
Source organism: Desulfarculaceae bacterium (assembly GCA_963675675.1). Lineage (GTDB taxonomy): Bacteria > Desulfobacterota > Desulfarculia > Desulfarculales > Desulfarculaceae > Dethiosulfatarculus. The sequence continues at coordinate 970,394 of OY776512.1, read as the reverse complement.
CCGCGGGTATACGCCGCTTTAACCACATCACAATAAAGACGCGGCAGGGTCTGAAATAATTACCCGGGTCAGCAGATGGGAAGACGGGCGGCATATGGGTGAACCCGGTTCAAATATAATTAAGGTTGTTTATAATATAAATAGATAATATATTGTATATCTAGCTAAAAATACCATTTGAATTCCAAGAAAAAGTAATCCGGCGCTAGTCCGAATTCGCTTTTGGGAACCGTATTGCCGCTGTCATCCACCCCGGGCCGCTCCCCCCGGTTGATGGTAAGGCCGCCTAAAAGCTCGGTATTATCTGACAGGGACCATACCAGGCTGGGCTGGGTCTGCCAGGACAGGTCATCCATGGATAGCATAAACGCCCAGTATGCATTCAGTACCGGCAGTATTTCATAGCTCAGGCGCAGCCCCCAGACCCAGCGGCTCATGTGCGGGATGGAGCCATAAGACTGGCGGGCCAGGGCTGACCGGAGATCATTGCTTTCACCGCCCCCGTTATAAAGCAGCTCGCTTTCCACCTCCAGGCCAAACTCAAAGCGCCGCCCCGCCCCCACCACGGCGGTCAGGTGGTTTTCCATCAAATCGCCCTCAAGGCCGCCGGACAGGGGTTCGCTGTCCACGGCCCATTTATAGGCCGCCTCCGCCCGCACCTGAACCGGTCCCGCATCGCCGCTCAGGGCTCCGCCCAGTTCATAGCCTCCGTATATCTTCCCCCCCTGCAGGGCCAGGTCAAACCCCTTAAGGGTGGTGAACCCCCGGGCCAGCAGGGCCGAGCCCTGCCAGCTCAGGTTGCCGAAAGCATCCGGATTCAGATAGCTGTTTTGCGCATCCAGGGTGCGGCCCCCCACCGCGACCAGATTAAGCCCGGAGAAATCGCCCAAGGGTATATCCAGGCGGGCCGCATCCACCCCGGGCTTGTAATCCCGGTCGAACTGGCTGGGATCAAAGGGCAAAAACTCATCCAGGGGATTCCAGAAATAGGCCTTGCCAAAGGTGACGGCCTGCCGGCCCAGGGTCAAATCCCCCCAGCTGAATGAAAGCTTGGCATTGAGCCGGTCCAGGAACATCACCGCATTGCTGTAGGTCTGGTCATGCCATTCAAATTCCAGGTCCAGGACGCGGTAGCGCTGGTCCGCCCTGCCCAGCGCGGATGCGCCCAGCCCACCGCCTGGGGCGGTGGCAAAGGTCGCCACCTGGACCAGATGGGCTTCATATGCAAAATTCTCGCGGGGATGGCCCTCCGCAGTCAGGCGGCCTATGAGCTGGGCCAGCCAGTCATGCCCGTGGTCCCCGAATATGTCCGGATTATCATAGTTATTGATGCCCAGCACGATGGCGCGCAGGCTGCCGTCCACCCCCAAAGCCCCCTCGCTGTCCCCGTAGAGCGCCCAGGCGGGTGCAGTCCATAGGATTAGAGCAAGCATTATGGCCGCGATGCGCAGCAAAAAGCCTATTCCTCAATCTCAGCCCGGTTGTGCTCGGGCGGACCGTCGGACACAATCCTGCCGTCCCGCAGCACAACCAGGCGGTTGGCTTCCTCCATCACCCGGCGGTCATGGGTGGAGAATAAAAAGGTTACGCCCTGGTCCCGGTTCAAGCGCCCCATCAAATCCATCAAAGAGCGGGCGGTCTTTGAATCCACATTTGCGGTGGGTTCGTCGGCCAGCACCAAAGCGGGCTGGGACACTATGGCCCGGGCGATGGCCACCCTCTGCTGCTGCCCGCCGCTTAGCTCGCGGGGGAAGCGGTGTTCCATGCCCTCCAGCCCCACCTGGGCAAGCACCTGCATCACCTTTTTTTTGCGCTCCGCTTTGGGCGCTCCCTGCAGCATCAGCACATACTCGGCATTTTCATAGGCAGTGAGCACCGGGATCAAATTATAGGCCTGAAAGATGAACCCCAGGCGTTCTTTACGCAGTACGCCCAGCTGTGACTTGGAAAGCTCGCCGACCGGTTTGCCTTCCAGTTCCACCGTGCCGCTGGTGGGGCGGTCCAGCCCGCCCATGATATTCAACAAAGTGCTTTTTCCCGAACCCGAAGGTCCCGCCATGGCGGTGAACTCACCCGCATCCAGGGTGAAATCAATTCCGCGCAAGGCCCGGGTGATTACTTCGCCGCTGCCATAGTCTTTGGTGATGCCGCTAAGTTTCGCAATGGGGGCCATGGCTATACTCCTTGCCGCAGATGGTCAACCATGGGTATTTTGGGTATGCGGCCCAGGGGGACCAGGGTCATCAGTATGGTGGCCATAAAAACCAGACCGGTGGCGCCCCATAAAATGAACGGGGTGAGCTTGGTCCGCAGCACCATGGAAACCGCAAAGCCCGATATGGTGACCTTTTCCGACATCAAGGCCTGCATATCAAAACCCCAGTAATTCAATAACATCGATGCGGCCGTGCCCAACACCATCCCGGCCCCGCATCCGATCAGCCCCAAGAATATGCTTTCCATGAGCACCTGCCCCATGATCTGGCCCGGTCTGGCGCCAAGGGCCATCTGCACCGCGAATTCGCGTTCGCGCTCCAAAACGGACATCAAAATGGTGTTGAATATGGTGAAAAGCACCAGGATCACCAGCAGCCCCTGGAACACCCAGTTCGAGGCCCGGTCTATGCGGATATAGTTGGCCAGTTCCGGCATGATGCTCTGCCAGGAATATGCGGCCGCTGATTCACCCTCAAGCAGTTTGCGGACTTTCTGCAAGACCTTGCCCTTGGCATCCGGCTTTTTTAGCACCAAGCCAAGCTGGGTGGCGCTGTCCGGAGGCAGCTCAAACAGGGTGCGGGCGAAATTCAGGGGGCATTGCACCACAAACCCGTCCACCTCCAGGCTGCCGGTCTCAAAAATTCCCCGCACCCGGCAAAGCTCCTCGGCCAGCTGGCTCTTGGCGTTGTTCACCGTAAGCACCAGTTTTTTGCCCACTCCTAGTTTCAGGCGTCGGGCCAGTTCGCTGCCTATGACCACTTGGCGCTTGTCATCTTTTTGCAGATATTTGCCTTTTATGATGTTTCTGGCCAAAGGAGAAGTCCTGGCCTCTGATTGCGGTTCGACTCCCGTAATGGATACACCCACCGCCCCGGCCCCGCTGCGGGCCATGCCGTTTGCGGCCACTATGAGTTTGCTGTTTTCCAGCTCATCCAGTCCGGCCAGCTTGGCACGCAACTCACTCACGCCACTCAGATACAAATCCACTCCGGGAGCCTGACGGTATTTGGGATCTTCCAGGGTGATATGGCCGGATTGCATGCGCACGATCTGCTCCACCATGTGATTATACATGCCCTCGCCCATGGCCATGAATGATATGGCTATGGTCAGCCCCAGGGTAATGGACCCGGTGGTGATGAAGGTGCGGCGCTTGTTCCGCCATATGCTGCGCCAGGCGAGTTTCGATGTCATGAATATCTACTCACATGCTTAACCGGCTTAATCCGCATAGTTTCCGGCAAAAGCTGTCACGCCGTTTTTTAGGCGGCCTTTCATATCCGGTTTATGGCCTTGACCGGGTCCAGCCTGGCCGCCAGTATGGCTGGATACAAAGAACCCAGGACACAAATTCCAATCATGGTCAAGGCGGAGGTCCACACCGGCCCAAAGCTCAGCCGGGCCTGCCAAAGCGAATCAAAGGCGATCCCCTGCATGCTGTAGCTGCCCGCGAATCCGCTCAGGTCCATGGGGTGAACCTGATAATACCAAGTGGCCCCGGCCCCCAAAAGCACTCCTATTATAGAACCCAGCCCGGCCAACAACAGGGCTTCCAGGCCGACTTCGGCCACAATGCGCATGGCCCCCGCGCCCAGGGCCTTTTGGATGCCGAATTCACGCATGCGCTCAAAGGTGGACATCAGCATGGTGTTCATGACGCCCAGGCCCGCGGCCCATCCGAAGATCAGGCCAATGATCCACATCCAGGAATCCATCATGCCAATCATGTCCGATATGGCCGGAAACAGCTCCCGCCAGGATTTAACCTCATCATTCGGGGCCGCTTTGCGCATCATGGCGGTAAGATGCTCCAGTTCCACCCGGCCCCTGGTGTTCACCGCGATTTCATGCACCCGGCCCCCGGATACAAACAGCTCGGCAAAATCGGCCTGGTGCATCAAGGCCGCGCTTCGGTCTATCGCGTCTCCCGCGTTGCTCAGGATGCCCTTGACCTTGTACAGATCATTGCCCAGCGATCCGTCCGCCGCCTGCACCACAACCACCACTTCATCGCCCACCATGACTTTCAGGTTTCGGGCCAGCTTGGAGCCCAAAACCAGGCCGTGCTCCGCCTCAGCGCCCAAAAACCCACCCTTGGCCAACTTATGGGCCAGGCGGAACACCCGGCTTTCCCTTTCCGGATCAACCCCCCAGAAAAGCACCCCGGCGCTGCCCTGTTCGCCGGCGGCCAGGCCATAGCCGTAGCTGCGCTGAGCAGCGGGCAGACCGAGGCCGTCCAACTTAGCCAGAACCTTTTTGGGCTGCTTTATGGCATCATAGAAAGAACGCTCGCGGCGGTAGTTGGGGGCATGCAATTGAGCTTCGCCCACAATCAGATTGGTGGTATTGGCCACGGCCTGGCGCATGAGGCCGTCAGTCAGGCAATAGGTGAATATGAGCACCGCCGTGCTCAGGGCCACGGCCGCGCAGCTTATGGCGGTACGGCGGCGGTTGCGCATGAGATTGCGCCAGGCGTAAAGTAAATAAGTCACCGCGGCTATCTCTGCAAGGTCCGCAAGCTGAACAGGCCGGAGGGGTGTTTTACATCAAACTCGACCTGATGATAGATCACCAAAGTAAACTCGCCAGGCTTGTCTTGCGGCACCATGCGGATCTGGGTGGGTATCTGCCTGCCGCCCAGGTCGCCCGGTTTTTCAAATAACATGGTGCGGGCCAGCTTCATGTCCTCGTCAAAATACTGCACCTCCACCGGCAGATAGCTTTTACGGCTCACCACCACCAGCACCTTTCCCCAGACCACGGCGGCCTCCGGTTTGGGCCGGCAATCCAGTTCGATCACCTCCTTGCTTCCGCGCTGGCCCTCAAATGAAATGGTGTAGGTGTAATCATCGGCCATGCGTGATTCCTTGACCAAGTCGTCATTGGTGAAATGCGATCCCATCCAGGAGGCGGACATCATGGAGGAAGGCAGCTTGATCACCCGCTTGACCTTGGGCAGATAATTCCAGATATCGTTTTTCACCCGCAGGGTAGCGGTGCCTTTTTCCTTTTTGGGCGAGATCACCCGCACCAGGGAATGGTCCTTGCCCTGGCTCCAAAAGCGCATCTTCAAGGTCCGCTGCCAGTGCTTGGTGGTGACCGCCATGGACATAACGCCCTTGCCTGAATCGCCCCGGTAAAGATCGTCCATGCGGTCGAGGATCTGCCTGGCGGATAGTTTTTCAGCCTGAACAGGGGTGGCTTGCAGTCCGGACAAAAGAAGTCCGCAACAAAGGATTACCCAAAAGCAACTACGCATCAACCGGCTCCCTTCGTGTTCCGGAGCAATACACAAATATGTTTGACCGCCAGATCAGCCGGCGGGGCCGGCCGTTCATGGCGTTCAATCAGGGGCAATTTGGCAAACAGTTTTAAAAAACAGCCACATGATTGATATAAAGTCTGGCCGGTATTCCCTTAAAAATGCATGCTTCTCTGGATGGAGGCAGGAATAAAGTTTGCCGGCGAAAGGCGGGCATTGTTTTTTGGCAGCCATGCCCCTGCCCAAAGTCCGAACTCCAAACAAGATTCCCCCCCGCCCAGGCAAGGCATGGCTGATTGCAGACCCTTTGACTGGCCAAACTTGGTCAGGACAAGATCTGCCTCAAGTTCTTCAACTCTTTAAAGGGGCGCCCCACAGAAGTCAGGCCATAAAGGGTCAGCGCCGGGATGATCTTTAAAAACCATTTGCGTTTACCCAGATGCTCATACATCTGCACAGAGTTGTTCAGGGTCTCCCTGGCCTTGTCATCCACATAGGCTTCCAAGAGTAGAGAGCGGTTGTTGAACCCTTCATTGCAGGCCAGACATTTGCCCGATTTGAGATACTTGCCCAGATAGATCAGCTCATGCGAGGTGTTTTCCTGGCAATGGAAGCACCATCTCCTTTGTTTTACCGTTATCAGTTCCATAACGATCACCTCTCGGTCATTGAAGCCTTCTTAAGATTAATGACCAAATTGTATTTATCTCCTCTGTACATGGAACGCAGAAACTCAATGGGCAGATTGCCCGATGTATAGCTGATGCGCTCCAGGCACAGGATGGGATCTCCGGTTCGCAGCTTAAGCTGCTTTGCCGCCTCGCTGCCTGCTTTTTGCGCGGTCACGCTCTGGGTGGCCCGGTCGAAGTCCAGGCCGTACTCATCTTCGATAAGGGAAACCAAACTGCCGCTTAAATCCTTCTCCAACAGCCCCGGGCAACATTCAACCGGTATGAATGAGGTCTGCAGCGCAACGGGATGGCCGTCAGCCATCCGCAGCCGGTTCAGCCTATACACCGGCATGCCTGGAACCTGTCTGAAACTGTGGGCGTCCGCTTGTGAAAGCTTGGTTTCAGTGCAGTTGAAAACCTGCGATGAAGGCTTGAATCCCCGCCGCCGCATTTCCGAGGTGAAGGAAACCAGGGTGGCCGCATTTTCCCTCAGCTTGGGAGCCAGAACAAAAGTGCCCTTGCCTTGAATCACCGCCAGCACGTTTTCTTCCACCAGCGCCCGGATGGCCTCGCGCACGGTCATGGGCGCTATGCCCAGATCCTTGCTCAGCCGCCTGATGGAAGGCATCCGCTCACCCACTGTCCAGACGCCTTCGGAAATCAAACCGTATATGGCCTGCTTGAGCTGGTGATAAATGGGAACCGGAGAGGTCCGGTCTATGAGCGGAAAAATATTCATCATGAGCTTCAGCCTTTGCCGATATAGTGTTCTAGAACACTATATCGATAGTATCCCACATCAAGATGCAGGTCAAGCTGAATATTGTCAAGTTCCGGGCTGGTGTTTTGATTATTTTGGCGCAACAAGCTGTCCGGCAGATGCCTTGGGGCATGAATAGGCGGTTTGGGTGCCTGGGTGAAACCAAAATGACGCGGCCTACTGCTCCAGCAACGCCGCATAAACATGATAATAACCCATATCCACAGCAACAGCGGCCAGCATCAACCCCATAACGATGTTCAGATACTTGAAATACCCGGTGCCGTTGATATGCCAGGCAATGCAGGCGCCAAACGCGGCGTAGGATAACGGTGCGCCAATGCTCAGCACAGCCAGGCCGATGGACCAGACTGCGATCCAAACGCCATCTATGCCGGCCGCCGGGAACTGGATTGTGGTCACGGGCAGAACAACAAGCATGGCTTTGGGATTCAAAAGCTGCATTAAAAACCCGTCCTTGAAGGTAAGAAGCACGGGCGGCTCATTCCCGCCATCAGCCGGGACCTTGCTTGTGATTACCTTGTAGGCCAGGAAGAGGATGAAGCAAACTCCCGCGCCTGCAATGACCGGCAGCATTTTGTTATTCACCACCAGGCTCCCGGTATAGCCGATCAGGCAAAACCAAAAGGCCAGAGAGCATGCCACGCCTAGACAAAAGGGGATATGCCTCCTTATCTTTTTCTGGGCCCCGCAATTCAAACTGAGAATGTTCACCGGGCCGGGGGTATACATGACGCCAATGGCGAAAAGCAGGATTCCAAGCATGGATTTGGCCTTATGCAGTAAGTTGTGACTGATACTGTTTTGGGGTGACGCCGTATGCCCGCTTGAAATGGCGGTTCATATGGCTTGCGTCGTAAAAGCCGAATTCATAGGCTACACGGGTGGGAGAGTTGCCTTGGCGCAGCGCTTCCCGCACTCTGTTGATTCTGTGGTTCAGGATATACTTGTGGGGAGTCATCCCAAACTGGCTGCGAAACATGCGTATGAGATGGTACTTGGAAATATTGGCCACACGGCTGAGATCGTCAATGGAGATATCATCCTCGATGTTGTCATGGATGTAATCCCGGACTCTCCAGAGCATGGCATCCTTGCCGCTGGTCCGGTTACCGGGCTGGAAAATGCCCATTAATTGGGAAATACGCCTGGCCAGCCTATAAAGGCCGTGCTCGTACTCCAAGGGTGAATTCGCCGTTCCGCTTGCACGGCGGGAGATGTCCAACACCAGAGAGTGGAGAACCGGGTCTACAAAGTGCGTCTTTGAAATCCGGTATTCAGACAAGTCTTGATTACTTGCACATCTCATAAGCGGGTAGAATTTATCCGGATCAAGGTACAGTATCGTATACTTCAGGGTCCGGCCAAAGCCGGGATTGCCATCATGCACGTCACCGGGGTTAAATAATATGATCTCACCGGGCAGGCTCCTGAAGCTGCATCCCTTGCAGGAGAACTCCTGTACGCCTTGAGTGGTCACTCCGATAGCCAGTTCATCGTGTGCGTGCTTGCCGTATGAAAAGTCCGACATGACCGCATGGAGGACCGTCACTCCCGCGGAACGGCCAGCGTCCAGAAACTTGAAACTGTCGGGTGTCTTTGATGCCACTTTTTATCCTATCCCTTGCTTTTTGCTATGGTACACAACCCAAAAGGGAAGGGCTTGGACAAAATTGCTCAATTTACATCTTTTTCAGGCGGGCCAGGCCTGGCCAGCCGTAACTGGCGGATGGGAAAATATGGCGGGACCATATTTTTCTTAATCGTGATGTTTGTAAACTAGGTCGAACAAAAAAAAGATGCGGCCGCCAAAGCAGCCGCATCCGGTTCAGCACGAAGTGCTTTCAGGCAATTAATCCAACATCAGGCCTTGATTCGCTTCATCTCGGGATCATAGAGAGGCTTTAAGGAAACCTCAGCCGGGTATATCTTGCCCGCTATGTTGATGGTCCAATCAGCGCTATTAATGTACTGATCATTCACAGCCTGGCCGGCTTCGATCATGAAGAGCCCCACCGCCCCGCCCAGGGTCCAGCAGTAGGAGCCGGAGCGCACATAGCCCGCATATTCACCATTACGACTGACCACCTCGGCATGAAACAACAGGGGCCCGGGGTCCTTTACCATCACCTGGGCCAGACGGCGCCTCAAAGGCCCTTCAGCCTTTTTCGAGAAGCAGGCTTCCCGGCCCATGAACCCGCCCGGCTTGTTCAGCTTGACAGTAAACCCCAGGCCGGATTCATAGGGATCATCGGTGTTGTCCATGTCGTGGCCATAGTCCCGGTAGCCCTTTTCCATGCGCAGGCTGGCCAGGGCCTTGAGCCCTGCATGAACCAGCCCGAATTGCTCCCCGGCCTTTGTGATCAGGTCATAGACATGCAAGGCATGCTCGGTGGGGATGAAAAGCTCATAGCCCAATTCACCCAGGTAAGTCAGGCGCTGGCAATAGGCCCGGGCATAGCCCAGGGCGATTTCTTGGGCATGGCGGTACGGAAAGGCCTCATTGGACATATCAGCCGTGGTGATGCTCTGCATCAGCTCGCGGGATTTGGGGCCCTGGATGTTTATCTGGGCGTATGCCGAAGTCATATCCGTCACAAAGCAATACGCATCCTCCGGGACGTTGCGTTTCAGCCAGGTCTCGGCATGGCGGTGCATGGTGTCGGTCACCACCACCAGGAACTTGTCCTCCGCCAGCTTGGTCACGGTCAGATCCGCCTCAAGCTTGCCGTCTTCATTCAGCCAGGGGGTGTATGTGACCCGGTTCAGCTCGGCGTCCACCTCATTGGCTGAGATGTAGTTCAGCACCTTGCCTGCGTCCCTGCCCTGCACCATGAACTTGGACATGAACGACATATCCATCAGGATCACTTTTTCCCGGCAGGCCTTGTGCTCCGCCTCCCAGGACTTGAACCATCCCTCCCTGCCCCAGGAATGCTTTTCTATCTTTGGCGGGGAGCCGTCCAGGGAGTACCAGTCCGCCCCTTCCCATCCGCTCACGTCCTTGAAGTAAGCGCCTTTGGCCTTAAGCCGGTCATAGATCACGGATTTCTTTGCGCCCCGGGCCGTCTCCATGGATTCATAGGGATAATGGGTTTTGTAGACCTTGCCCAAGGACTCCACCGTGCGGTGCCTGCGGTACTCCGGGTTGTTCTGGTAGGTGTGCAGCCGGTCGATGTTGAAACTGGTGATGTCCACCCCGGGTTTGCCGGTCATGATCCACTGGGCCATCATGCGTCCCAGGCCGGGTCCCATGATGATGCCCACCGAGTTCAAACCGGCGGTGACAAAGTAGTTCTTCAGCTCGGGCGCTTCACCGATGATGGCGGCCAAGTCCGCGGTAAAGCTCTCCGGCCCGCAGAAAAACTTCTTTATGCCCAGGTTCATGGTCAGGGGCACCCGGGACATGGCCTTTTCCAGAAAAGGAGCCATGCGGTCCCAGTCCGGCTGCAGCTCGCCAAAGGAGAAATGCTCCGGCACCTTGTCTATCTTCCAGGGTGCGCAGACCGGCTCGAACAGGCCGATCATGAGCCCGCCCACCTCTTCACGGTAGTAGCCGTAATGGGAGGGGTCTTCCAAAACCGGCATATTGCGGTCTATGCCCTCGATCTCTTCGGTGATCAGGTAATAATGCTCGGCCGACTGATTGGGGATGTTCACTCCGGCGGCGTCGCCCAGCTGGCGGGCCCACATGCCCGCGCAGTTGACCACCACCTCGGCCTTGATGTCGCCATGGGCCGTGGTGACTCCGGTGACCCTGCCGGCCTTTTTGGTGACTCCGGTGACCGGCGCGCCCTCGATGATCTTCACGCCCTGCATGCGGGCGCCCTTGGCCAGGGCCATGGTGCCGTCCACCGGATTGACCCTGCCGTCTTCCTTTACATAGAACCCGGCCAATAGGTCATCCACCTTGGCCAGGGGAAACAGGTCCTTTATCTCGCCCGGGGATATCTCGTGCACATCCACCCCGCAGTAGCGGTTGAAGGCCGCCACCCGGCGGTATTCCTCCAGGCGGTCCTGGTTGCTGGCCGCCTCAATGAATCCGATGGGCCTGAAGCCGGTGCTAAGCCCGGTCTCCGCTTCCAGGCGGGCATACAGATCCCGGCCGTAAAGCCGCATCTCGGTGGCGGTTTCAGAGGTGGAGCCAAAAGTCACCATCAGGCCGGCCGCATGCCAGGTAGTGCCCGAGGTAAGCTGATCCCGCTCCAGGAGCACCACGTCTTTGCAGCCCGCATGGCCCAGGTGATAGGCTATGGAGCAGCCTATTATGCCTCCGCCGATGATTACCACCCGTGCCTGATCAGGCAGATTTATATTGTTTTGATACACGGTTATTCCTAAATTTAACAATTTACATTAAGAAGTAATCCCCAGCTCAGCTTCGGCTTCCACCACAATGGAGCGTATCTTGGCCAACACCTCATCCGATAGTGGATCGGGCGTATGAGTCTCCAGGATATGGCGCACCTTTACCAAGGCCCTCTCATAGGCCGTGGTGGCTCCGTCGGCCTGCCAGTTGCTGCGCATTCTGCGGTCAATAAGCTCGGGCCGGGATTGGCTTCTCATATACTTGAATGTGTGTTTTTGCATGAGATGGTCCCCGCCCGGCCCCACCTCCTTGATGGGGTCGATGGCCAAGGTCTCATCATCCACGGGAATACCCTGGATGGTATGCTTGATCATACGCGCAAACTCACAATCCAATACCAGCTGACCAAAATCAAAGGTGATGCCGCTTTCCAGCATCCCCGGGCCATAGATCATATTGGCACCTGCCAATGCGGGTATGAGCCCGGTTAATGTCTTTTCATGGCCAGTCTGGACATCTGAAATCTTGCTATCGCCCTAAGCCCCGGCAACGTAGCTGGGCAGTGCGTAGTATCTTGCCAGCCTTGCCACCGCCCCGCTTATGACGGCGCACTCCGGAGTCCCCACCGACGCCGAGGCCAGCTTCAGGTCCATGGCGGTGGTGGAGCTGCCATAGATGACCTTGGCCCCCCGCCTGGTAAGCTGGGCCAGGGTGATTCCCGAGAGCACCTCGGCATTGTGGTTCACCAGGGTCCCGGCCAGGGTAACCGGCGAGGTGCCGCCCGCCATGGCCATGGAGAGGATATTGCAGACCACGTTGCTTTTGGCCGACTGCATGATGATTTCACAGCAGTCGGAGATAAGTTTCAAGGGGCTCACCGGGCAGGTGGTGAACGAGATAAAGGGGCGTTTGGCGAATTCTTTCACGCCTCCGGCGATGGCCTCGCCCATGTTGATGATCTTTTTCAGAAACTCCCCGTTGCCCGGGCCAAAGGCGCAATGTTTGCTGGTGTTGGTCAGATAGGCTTCGGCATTGTGCAGGGGCACCGTTTTTTGAGGGACATCATGGGCCCCGAGAGCCTTTTCACAGAAATCAATCTCATCCAAATAGTCAATAACCTTGGCTGAATTGACCAAGTCCTGCTTCACGGGCTCGCGGTTTTCGCCGCTGTAGGGGTCATTGACCATCACCCCTTCGCTGAAGTTGGTGAAATGCACCCGCGACTTTTCCAGCACGATGTCATGCTTGGAGTCTCGGCCGTACAGCACCACTTTGGGCGGCGCGCTGCGGATGGCGTCTTCCACCACGTGGGGCGGAATTTTGACGATCTTGGTGTCGCGGTCCACCACCGCGCCGCCTTGCTCAAAGGTGTCAAGGGCCTCTTCATACTCCACAAAAACCCCGGTGTCGTTCAAGACCTCCAGAGTCCCCAAGTGGATCTCGTTCAGTTCATCATCACTGAGGATGTTGAGACTGAGCCCAGAGCTGAATTGCCTGCCTGGCTGAAAGTTGCGTTTCATCAGGTTTCACCTCATGGTTCGGGATTATGCAGATAGTTGCCGTTTCAACTGGGCATTTTGCTTATAAATTCTTCGCCGGCGGACATCAAGTGGTCGTGATCCTCCGGCGGTTTTGCGTTATTTAATAGTTCCCGGGTGTATTCTCTGAGCACAGAACCGGCCTTGGGCTGGTTTTGCTCCTGCCATTTTTCCAGTCCCAGAGTGGGCCATATCCCGCTTAAGGGCGGCTGACTGCGGAAATTCAGCATGGTGAGCTGCGAGGTGAGGTAATTGCCTCCCGGCCCCAGCTTGATGATTTCATCCAGCCCCACATCGGACTCATCCAGGGAGAACCCTCCGGCAAAGCCGCGGGCAAAGCGGATCACCTCCGCGGCATAGACCACGGTGCTGGGCGAAAACACCAAAGAATCAAAATTGCTGCCCACAAAAGGCGCCAGACCCGCCCGGCCCAGGCGGCTGGTGAGGTGGTTGAGCCATAATAAAGAGGCCGCGTTCAGGTCGGGACCCCATCCCATGGAGCCCCCCGAGGCTCCGCAGTGGGGCAATTCATAATGGGCCATCATCTCCGCGCAGCACATGTTCACCAGCATGCTGCCCGCGGAATAATAGCTGTGCATGGATTTCATATCAAAAACCGCCGGCAGGCTGCCCAATATCATGGGCGCACCCTCCTTTTTCAGCTGGCCATACACCAGCCCGGCCAGCAGTTCGGCGGTCAAGAGAGTAAGGGTGCCGCCCGGGGTTATGGGACAGGTGGCCCCGGACATGCCGTAGTTGGAGAAAATCAGAGGTAAGCCCCGCTCAATGGCCAAATCCATTTTCATGGATGTTTCGCTGTTCAGGATCAAGGGAGTTATGGGGTTAAGATATGGCAGCACAAAGGGCTTTTCAGGGCCCAGGCCAGCCAATTCGGCATACATATCCAGGCTGGCCGCAAAGGCATCGGGCTTTGACACCAAAAACACCAGGGGCTTGGTGGTGTTGCACAGCATTTCCAGGGCCCCTATCACCTCGGCGGGACGGCCCGGCTCATCCTGAATCACCCCGGGGGTTGAGATCACCCCAAACTCATCCAGGGCATGGCCCAGCCTGGTGGACGCCGCCATGTGCCTGCGGCCAAAGGGCACCACGTTATCGTTTGGAATCTCCTGATAGTACAGGTTGGTGACCCCCACTCCAAAGACGGTGCCGCCGTCCTGCCCGGGTTCCAGGCTGAATGCGGGTGCGGCATGGCGGTCATAAACCTCAACCTTTGAGGGCGCGGCCTTTATAGCCCATTCCACCAGCCCGGGGCCAAGGGCGATACGGCCCTTCTCAAGCTCTTTGCATCCGGCCTCCCTGAAGACCCGACGGGCTTTTTCATCTTCAACCTTGATTCCGGTCTGCTCCAAAACGGCTAGAACGGTTTTGTGCACCAGTTCTATCTGCTGGTGCTCAAGCGCTTTCAGTTCCGGTTTAACCAGATTCAGCATCATGTCTCCGCAAAATACGTCGGTTAGAGCATCAAGTCGTCTTCAACAGCCGCGTTTTCAAAGTCCATGCCGTCCAGCGAGGTGAGCAAATGGTGTTCCATGGCTCTTTCCGCGCACGGTCCGTCAGTCCGGGCCAGACAGGCTATGATCTCCTCGTGCTCACCCGGCGAGGGGTTGAAGTCCATCTGGTTGTAGGGGTCGAACAGGATCAGGTAGATTTTGGTTTTGTTGAGCAGGTTCTCTATGTGCCCCCGCAGCACTTCATTGCGGGACAGCTCGGCGATGCGCAAATGGATGGCGTCATTCACTTCATAATATTCCACCTGGCCCTGTTTGGGTTCCGAATCTTGAAATATACGCTTTTCCTCGGCCGCCAAACGCCTCAGCTCGGCGATGTCCTTGGGGTTCACGGAATCCGCCGCCAGGCGCGCCGCCATCTTTTCAAGCTGGGTCCGCACGGCAAAGGTCTGGCGTATCTCTTCCTCGGTGGGCCGGATCACCTGGGCTCCCTTGTTGGGCTCAAATTCCACCAGGCCTTCATAGCTGAGCCGTTTCAAGGCTCCGCGCACCGGGGTGCGGCTCAGGTTCAGGCGTTTGGCCAGAGAAGCCTCGGCCAAACGGCTGCCCTGGCGGATATGCCGTTTATAGATGGCGGACCTTATCCGTTTATATGCCTTATCTTCCGCATTTACGGGCATTTGCTAACATTCTGCTCAGATAATTCTCAACCGCCCACACAGGACACAAAAATAGTATACAATCAATGCACACAATAAAGCCAGCCAAAAATGCCGGGTCCCGCTCACCGGGCAAAGCGGAGTCACCCTCACTGCAAGTTGCAAAGTTTAAAAGCAATGCGGCCCGCATCATCCAGGCTGAATGGTGGAATGCGGCCCAGCAGTTTCCTGGCTTGTCTCCATATGATGTGATTACGTAAAAAGCGTAAGGGATGACGGGCGGTTGATTCGCGTGGGGCAGCCCTTGATGAAGGGCTGCCCCGGCTTTTTCCGCTAACTGGCTCCCAAAGTCACCCTGGGCAGCCAAAGGATGATATCCGGAAATACTATGCACAAAAACACGGCCACGGCCTGCAAAAACACAAAGGGAATCACGCCGCGGTATATGTCCATGGTCTTGACCTCCGGCGGCGATGAGCCCTTTACAAAGAAGATGGCATAGGCAAAGGGCGGGGTCAAAAATGACATCTGCAGGTTAAGGCAGATCAAAAGCCCGAACCAAAGCGGATTGAATCCCAGGTTTGCCGCCACCGGCAAAAAGATGGGCACCACCACATACAAAAGACCCTGCCAGGAGATGAAAAAGCCCAGTATGAACAGGATGAACATCATCACAAACATGATGAACCATTTGCCGTAGGGCATGGCCATAAGCATGGACTTAATCAGGGTGCCGCCGCCCAAGAACAGGAATATGGAGTTGAAAATTCCCGCGGCCATAATGATGAAAAACACCATGGCGCTGACTATCAAGGTGGTGTAGGCGGCTTCCTTTATGTTTGGGTAGTTGAGCCTGCCATAAAAAGCGCAGATGATCAGAGCTGCGAAGGCGCCCACCCCGGAGGCTTCGGTGGGAGAGGCCACACCCGCGATAATGGAGCCCAGCACCGCTATGATAAGGAACATGGAGGGCAGCATATGCTTGGCCACCCTGCCCCAGGCCGCGCCGCTGGAGGCGGGTCGTTCTTCCTTGCTGATGGCCGGGGCATAGTGGGGTTTGATCCAGGATATGAAACCAATATAGATCAGGTAAAGCCCGGCCAGCAACAGGCCGGGGAACAGTGCGGCGGCAAAGAGCTGGGCCACGGACAGGTTGGCCATGGGCCCATACATCACGAGCATTACGGACGGCGGTATCAATATGCCCAAGGAACCGCCCGCGCAGACCACTCCGGTGGCCAGCCCCCGGTCATATTTGCGCTTGAGCATGGCGGGAACGGCCAATAGGGTCATGGTGGTCAAAGTGGCGGCGATAACACCGGTGCATGATGCAAACACCGTGCAGGTGGCCACGGTGGAAAAGGCCAGGCCTCCGCGTATGGGGCCGAACACCTCATACAGGCTCTGGTACACACCTTCTGCCACCCCGCTTTTTTCCAGTACAGTTCCCATGAAAACGAATAATGGAACCGCGATCAATATCTCGCTTTCCATCATGCCGAAACATTTCAGCATGGACATATCCAGAATCAGGGTCCCTTGGAAAATCAGCCCGAAAACAATGGACAGAAACAGCAGGGCGAACGACAGGTGGACACCGCAGATCACCATAACCAAAAGGAGTCCCATCATGATCACGGCTGCGAGTTGTTCCATACTCATGATTGGGTTCCTTTCCGAAGCTGATCAATGCAGCGGATAATTTCCGCAACACACTGCAATGCCAACAAGAAAAAACCTATGGGCAACAAGGTCTTGGGCGGGCCGGCCGGAAAGAACCAGTTGGTGGTGGAGAGCTTCTCCCCGGTAACCCATGCATCTTGGGCAAACACCACGCCGGCGTAACCGAAAAGCAGCATGGGCGCGAGAATGACAATGATATTAATCCACAGGTCATAAACAGTCTGAGCTTTGGGGGACATGACTGCATAAACGATATCAATGCGGATGTGCCCTTTACGCAGATGGGTGAAGGCCCCTCCCAGCAGAAACTGAGCCGCAAACAGCATCCAGCATACATCATAGGTCCATGCAGTGGGAGCATTGAACAGCTTGCGCATGACCACTTCATACATAACCACCAGCATCAGCGGAATGACCAGGAAAGCAGCCAATCCGCCAAACCAGGAGGATATTTTATCAATGATTTTTACAAGGCCCATTTTTAATTTCGTCCCTTTGGCAGAAAAGCCGCCCGGCTGGTGAAAACCGGGGGGTTGGCTCAGACTTGATTTTGGGCTTTCCGGCCGGGACGGGCCCCAGCCGGAAAGCCCCCAAGAGGCGTTTTTTTTGTCGGTTTAGTCAAACTTGGTGAAATCGTCGTAGGGCTTATAGGCCTTGATGAAAGCCTTCTGAGATTCCCAAACCTTCTTGAAGAAGGCATCCTTGGCGGCCCTTTCGTTGATGATCTCCATGGCGATTTTACGGGCTTTTTCCTGTTCAGCCTTGGAAAGCTTGGAGGTTATGATGCCGTAATCTTCGATCTTTTTGTTGAACTTGATGGAGCTCTGCCAGAAGTCGGCATAACCCTGGAAGGTGGCGGCCATGGCGGCCTTTTCCACAATGGCCTTCAGGTCGGCCGGAAGGGCTTTCCAGGAGGCGGGTTTGACCAGGAGCTGAAAGATGTTGTTGGACATGTGAATGGGGGGTCCCAAACGGTATTTGCAGACTTCGTGAAGACCCATGGTGTAGTCATAAGACGGGTCCAGAAACTCGGTGGCGTCGATCAAGCCGCGCTGCAAGGAGGGCAGCACCTCGCCGCCGGTCAGCAGCACCACCGAGGCGCCCAGCTTTTCAAACAGGTCCATGGAAAGACCCGCGGCCCGGATCTTCAAACCCTTGAAATCCGCCAGAGTCTTGATGGGTTTTTTGGACCAAATCTCCTCGGGAGGAGTCAAGCCCAGGGGGAACACGATGACCTTGTCACCGTACATCTCCTGTTCCAGCTCCTTGCCGCCGCCGCCGTAGAGCCACAAGATCAGGTCATTAAATGCCAAGATGCCGCCGGGCAGCGTGTAGAACAGGTCGCCCGCCGGATATTTGCCTTTTTGCCAGGCCGGAGTATTGGCCCCGAAATCCAGCATGCCGCCGGCCACGGCCTGGAATATCTTGTTGGGGGGAACTATTTCGCCGGGTTCGTGAAGGGTGATCTTCATACGGCCCCCGCTCATCTCCTCAACGTATTTTTTCCACAATACGATGGTGTGCTTGCCGAGGGGGGTTGAGAGCCCGAATACGCTCTGGCCCTTCCAGGTGATGGTGTCCGCCGCCAGGCTGATTCCGGCCGTAAAGATCAAGACTAGGCAAAGCATCAAGGCCCATATGAGCTTTTTATTTCTCATCATGTTTCCTCCCTTACTAATTTTGGCTTATAGTTTTTTGGTGATCGCTAATACCAAACCCCATGCAGCCGCTCAGGCCGCCAGGCGTTCAGCCCCGGGGTGCTCTTGATACCTTAAGTCTTAAGACCTATCATCCTAAGCGCATACTAACCCAACAGGGATTATGCAATCAAGCTCCTATAGGAAGTGTTCGCAATGCTAAATACACAAAACTGTAAACCGTTTTGCGGCATATAGTCCGGATAGCACAGCCAAAATTGCATGGCTTGTGATTTCTGCAGCCCAGATTATCACTTGACACACAACTATGAATATAGCCAAAGTGGGCCCAAGAATATACTCAAATCAGACCCGGGGCCCCCCCAAGGCAAGACACCTTAACTCACCTGACAGGAAAGGGTGAAATCACGGGATAGGGGCATGACTCTTTTTGAACATTCGCACCGCAGATTCAACCCGCTTTTGGGTGAATGGGTCCTGGTCTCCCCCCACCGGACCATGCGGCCATGGCAAGGACAGAGAGAAGACGCCGCACCCGCCCGAATGCCCTCCTATGATCCTGATTGCTATCTGTGCCCGGGCAACCAGCGGGCCGGGGGGGTGCGGAACCCGGACTATGCGGACACCTTTGTATTCACCAATGACTTTTCCGCGCTGATGCCGGAAGTACCCATGGAAGAACCGAAACCCGGCAGCCTGTTGAGGGCTGAGCCGGAGACCGGAATCTGCCGGGTGGTCTGCTTTTCACCCCGCCACGACCTGACCTTGTCCCGCATGGATGCACCGGCGGTGATTAAGGTGGTGCAGGCCTGGCAGCACGAATACCTTGAGCTGGGCAGTCGCCCGGATATCGGGTATGTGCAGATATTCGAGAACCGGGGGGCCATGATGGGCTGCTCCAATCCCCATCCCCACGGCCAGATATGGGCCAACCACAGCATCCCCGACCTGCCCCGCAAGGAGAATGAGCGCCAGCGGTCCCACCTTGAACAAACCGGCGGCTGCCTTTTGTGCGATTATCTCAAAGAGGAGCGGGCCTCGGGTGAACGCCTGGTGCTGGAAAATGATTCGTTTACGGCCCTGGCGCCCTTCTGGGCGGTGTGGCCTTATGAGGTGATGATCCTGCCCAGGTTCCACGCCGCATCCATCCTGGAGCTGTCCGAACGGCAGCGGGTGGATCTGGCCGATATTACCATCCGCATGGGCATACGCTATGACAATCTGTTCCGCACCTCATTCCCCTATTCCATGGGCATCCATCAGGCCCCCACGGACGGAGAGCACCATCCCCACTGGCATATGCATCTGCACTATTACCCCCCGCTTTTGCGCTCGGCAAGCGTGCGCAAATTCATGGTGGGCTATGAAATGCTGGCCATGCCCCAAAGGGATATCACCGCGGAACAGAGCGCCCGGCGCTTAAGGGAATTGAGCGAAGTGCACTATCTTGGATAAGGGTCAGGCCGCAAACTTTTCCCAGGCATAGACTGCGAACACCGCCACGAACATCAGCATGGCCAGGGCGCAGACCAAAACAACGCCCCGGTAAATCCTATCGCTGATCCAGTTGCGCCCCCGGCTGATCATCAATGACATCAGGGAGTAAAAGCTTATATCCGCTATGTAGTGGCCCAAGAAAAAGAGGAAAGCGCCCAGGATGCCCATGCCAAGGCTGATGGCCTTGCTTATGAAGGCCAAACCCACCGTGGCCCACCATATGAAAAAGTAGGGGTTGGCCAAACTCAGCAGCACCCCGTCCCGCACAGGGGTTGATTTGCCGCTGCGCCCCTTTTGGGCTTCAAGCTCAAGGCTGAGTCCGGGCAGGGAGCGCAGCATGCTAAAGGCCATCCACAACAAGATGGCCGAACCAACCGCGGCGATGAGCCCGGAAATCAAATTTGATTCCAGAAAAGGCCCCACCCCGGCAATGATGGCGGCGAAGACCACCAGCTCGACCATGCCGTGCCCCAAAACAATCAGGGGCCCGGCCTTGGCGCCTATGCGGGTGCTGTGAGTGATGGTCACCGCCATTACCGGCCCGGGCATGAGCGCCCCGGAAAAACCAACCACAAAGGCTGAAATGAACAGCCCCCACATGGTCATGTCGGCGGGCGGGTTCACCGGGCCCCCGCCTGCATAAAGGCATGGTAGGCCTGCACCGTGCTCAAGATGTCCGCCTTGTGGCTGACCTCAAAGGGCGAATGCATGGCCAGCACCGCCGGTCCGGCATCCACCACTTCCATGCCGGTCTCGGCCAGGAATTTGGCTATGGTTCCGCCGCCGCCCTCGTCTATCTTGCCCATGCCGGCCACCTGCCACGGCACGCCGGCCTCATCCCACACCGAACGCAGCCAGGCCAGGTATTCGGCGTTGGCGTCCGAGGCGGAGTATTTGCCGCCGCTGCCGGTGTATTTGGTCAGGTTGATGCCCTTGCCCAGATAGGCCACGTTGAGCTTGTCGTGCACTTCGGGATAGTCGGGATGCATGGCCGCGTTTACGTCCGCGCTGATGGCCTGCGAACCGGCCAGGGTTTTTGCCACATTGATAAAGCTGGCTTCTTCTCCGGCCTGGGCCAAGAGCCCGGCAATCCAAAGCTCCAAATAACGGCTCTTGGCTCCGGTGGAACCGTCGGAGCCGATCTCCTCTTTGTCCACCAAAAAGGCCAGGCTGGTCACCTCCGGGTTCTGCAGCTTCAAAAGGCCTTGCACCGCGGACCAGGCGCAGATGCGGTCATCCTGGCCATAACCGCCCAAGAGAATGCGGTCCAGGCCCACATCCCGGGCCGGGCCTGCGGGCACGGCCTCCAGCTCGGCGCTGATCAAATCATGCTCGGTAATGTTGTATTGTTTTTCCAAAAGCTGCAGCACGGCCAGCTTGACCTTTTCCTCGCCCTCGGCGGCGTCAAGGGGCATGCCGCCGATAACCAGGTTCATGGACTCACCGCTGATGGCCTCGCCCAGCTTCTTTTCCCCTTGCGCCTTGCGGGCCAGGTGGGGCAAAAGGTCCATTATGGTGAAGACCGGGTCGCCCGGGTCCTCTCCGATATGCACCTGGACTGTGCTTCCGTCCTTTTTACAGATCACCCCATGCAGGGCCAGGGGCCGGGAAAGCCACTGGTATTTTTTGATTCCGCCGTAGTAATGGGTCTTTAAAAAGGCCAGCTCCTGGTTCTCGAAAAGCGGGTGGGTCTTGAAATCCAGGCGCGGCGCGTCGATATGAGCCCCCACCATGCGGACGCCTTGGCTCACCGGGTTCTTGCCCACCACAGCCAGGCCCACGGCCTTGTTCTGATAGGTCATATAGAACTTATCGCCCCGCTGCTTTTTGCCCGGGATGAGTTCCTTAAAGCCGTTGTCCTTGGCCAGCTTGGTGAAATACTCAACCGCCATGCGTTCGGTCTTCACGGTGCTGATGAATTCCTTGAAGCTCTCGCCCACCGCCATGATTTCCTTGCGCTGGGCGGGTTTGCTCTCCTCCCAGATATTGCTGGGTTTGTAGACCAGGCGCTTTTGCATTTCTTCTACTTTTTTCTTGCTGAGCTTGGGCATGATCGCATCCTTTGCCGGCGGGAAAATGGTAATCAAATTAATTCAAAATTTGCACAATGATACCTGCTATAGGCTCACAAGGCCAAACATAACGGCTGTCATTCTATTCAAATTATGCACTGTTTTATAAGATGGCAAGCTGGCTCATGCAGGCTTCCGGGCCAGGATAAAGAATTCATGATTGCCCTTTGGGCCGGTGACGGGGTTTTCATAGCTGCCCTCGACAATAAGCCCCAGGCTTTGTGAGCAAAAGTATTTCACCTTGTCCACGGCCGCCAGCCTGAGTGCGGGATTACGCACCACTCCGCCCGAACCCACCTGATTCTTATCAAGTTCAAACTGGGGTTTGACCATGGGCAGCATGATGCCGCCGGGCTTAAGGCGGGGCATCAAGGGAGGCGTAACCAGGGTAAGGCTTATGAATGATACGTCTATGCTGATCAAGTCGAAAGGCCCCAGCGTCATGTCTTCGGGGATATAGCGCACATTCACCCGCTCATGCACTGTAACCCGCTTGTCATTGCGCAGCTTCCAGGCCAGTTGGCCGTATCCCACATCAACCGCCGTGGAGCTGGCCGCGCCCCGCTGCAAAAGACAGTCCGTAAAACCACCGGTGCTGGCCCCCACATCCAGGCAATGCATGCCTTTCGGGTTTATGCCAAAATGATCCAGGGCCCCGGCCAGCTTGAGCCCGCCCCGGGACACATAGGGATGTTCCGGCCCCTGGGCCTCAACCCCTGCCCCGGCGGGCACCTGATACCCGGCTTTATCAACTTTGACGCCGTTCACCCTCACTTTACCCGCCATGATCATGGCCTGAGCCTTTGAGCGGCTGGGAGCCAGTCCTTCCCGCACCAGCAGCATATCCAGGCGGGTCTTGGGCATCAGTGGGTGCGTTCCATGATGTATAGGGCCAGATCGGCCAAAGGCAGTCCGGGCTCGCCAAAGCCGCGGGCAAGCTCCGCCGCCTTTTCAACCAGCTCGAAGCCTTCCCGTCTGGCCTTATCAACCCCCACCACGGCGGGATAGGTCATTTTGCCGTGGACCTGATCCTGGCCCACCGCCTTGCCCAGTTTATCGGGATCGCCGTCTATGTCCAAAAGGTCGTCCGCAATCTGAAATGCAATTCCGATCAGGCGACCATACTCGGCCAGGCGCTCGATATCCCGCTTTGAGCCGCCGCCCAAGATGGCCCCCGCCTCCACACTGCAGCGCAGCAGGGCTCCGGTTTTGCGGCGGTGAATCTCCTGCACCATGGCTAGGTCCGGCTTTTGCCGCTCCGCCAATAAATCCAGGGCCTGACCGCCCACCATGCCCAGATGGCCCGAGGCGCTCAGTACGCAGGATGCGGCCCGCAACACCCGGCCAGGGTCCAGGCCCTGCACCGCCTTGGCATCGCAAAGCAGCATGCCGGCCAGGCTGAGGAGCCCGTCTCCGGCCAGCACCGCCATGCCTTCACCGTAAACCTTGTGGCAGGTGAGCTTTCCCCGGCGGAAGTCGTCGTCATCCATGGCGGGCAAATCATCATGAATCAAAGAATAGGTATGGATCATCTCCAGGGCGCAGGCGCAGAACATGGATTTGGCCGCACCGCCGCCCACGGCTTCAGCCCCGGCCAGACACAGGATGGGCCGCACCCTTTTGCCGCCCGCAAAAAGGCTGTAGCGCATGGCCTCTACCAACGCACCCCCACCGTCTTCTTGGGCGGAGAGGTAAAAATCCAGCGCCCGGTCGACCTGTTCACGCCCTTTTTGCAGGTAGGCCCTGAGTTCCAAGCTATTCCTCCCCACTCAGTTCATAGGGGGCTTCCTGCATCTCTTGACCCGGGTCCTTCAGTAGCAGGCTGACTTTTTTTTCCGCTTCATCCAGGCGCTTACCGCATGCGTCAGCCAGCTTCACCCCCTCTTCGAACAGCTTCAAGGAATCCTCCAGGCTCAGTTCATCACCTTCCAGCTTGGTGACAATCTGCTCCAAACGCTTAAGGCTGCTTTCAAAGCTGGTTTCTTTTTTTGGCGCCACTTGCTCTAGTCTCCCATCTGCCGGGCCCATAGATGGCTCAGCTCCACAAATCCCAAAGGCTCTACCTTGATCTTATTAAGTATCACCGAAAAATGCAGGTGAGGCCCGGTAACCCGGCCGCTTTTGCCCACCTCGCAAAACACCGCCCCCTTTTCCACCACATCTCCCTCTTCCACCAGGGACTTGGAAAGATGCAGATAGCTGCTGACCAGCCCCTGGCCGTGATCCAAAACCACCATTAGCCCGCCGAAGTAGGAATCCAGGACCAGGGCCACTGTGCCCGCGGCTGGAGCCCTTACCGGGTCGCCCGTCTTGCCCCTTAGATCAACCCCGGAATGGGGGCTGCGTTCCTGGCCGTTTACAATGCTGCGGCGTCCGAATCTGCTCACCACCACGGTATCCACCGGCCTGATGAATCCGCCTTTCCAAAGGCGCTGTTTGCTCTTCAGGCCATAGGCCGCCTTGATCTGCTTCACCTCCCGGCGGTAGCGGGCCAGGGTGGCGTCGCTCAGTTTCATAAACTTTGGGTCCACCTTGATGCGCCGGGTGCCGTAATCCACCGCCTTGACCTGCACCTTGGCCGCCGCCGCCTGCTTGCCGTCAACCATGAGCCGCATGGTGTATAGCCCGGGTTTTGTTTTGGCCGGGACGGCCACCAGGCCCACATAACCGCCCAGCGGGCTGGGCTGCAAAGCAAAGCTGCGCTCCAAAAAGCGCAGCCCGATCTTGGCCTTGCCGCCGCCAACCTGAGCGGTCACCAAACCGGCCTCGCCCTGCCCCAGTATCCTGGGTTCCAGAGTAAAGCCGGCTGCCGGGGCGGAACCGGCCAACGCCAGTACAAACACCCAGCTCAGCAAAAAAGCCAGGGGCCGTTTCAATTGTCCACCTCCTCGGTCACCACGCCAAGAGTTCCCCGGGCCAAACGCACCCTGAGGCGGTCGCCGGTCCGCACCTGGTCCGCGTCAGTCACCAGGCCGCCTTCTGCATCGCTCACCAGGGCATAGCCCCGTCCCAGCACCGCATTGGGTCCCAAGGCCTTGAGACGGGCGCTCAACAGATCGAGCTTTTGGCGGCGCTCCTGAATCCGGGCGATACCGGCGCCAAGAAGACGCATGCCAAGCTCTTGTTTCTTGGCCCTCACCTGGGCCAGACGCCGGTCCGGCCGGTTGCTTTTCAAGCGCTCGCTCATGCTCCATAAACCCGCCGCCATGCGGTGGCATTGCCCTTTCACCGCATGAGCGCCCCGGGTCAAGAGGTCCTCCACCCTGAGCCTCTGATCCACTATGCGGCGCGAGGGATCGCCCAGTCCGCGCCTGAAGCCCCTCAGCTCCATGTGGCGGCGGGAAAGGCCGCGCTGCATGGCCGGGGCCAGCCGCTCCAGAATGCTCAACAGCCTCTGGCTAAGCTCCACCATGGGCCGGGCCAGCATCTCTCCGGCGGCGGTGGGGGTGGCGGCGCGCAGATCAGCCACCAGGTCGCTGATGCTGGTGTCTATCTCATGCCCCACGGCGCTGACCACCGGTATGGGGCATTCGGCAATGGCTCTGGCCAGGGCTTCATCGTTGTAAGCCCACAGGTCTTCCGGCGAGCCCCCGCCCCGGGTGAGCACGATGACCTGGGGCCAGCCCCATTCCGCAAGCTCCTTCAGCGCCTTGATGTTGGCGGCGGGCGCGGCCTCGCCCTGGACCAGGGCCGGATACACCCCCACCTGAATGCGGTCCGTGCGGGCGTATAAATGCTTGAGAAAGTCCTTTAAAGCCGCCCCGGTGGGGGATGTGACC
This sequence comes from Desulfarculaceae bacterium, assembly GCA_963675675.1. GTDB lineage: Bacteria > Desulfobacterota > Desulfarculia > Desulfarculales > Desulfarculaceae > Dethiosulfatarculus. Next base: position 944,796 of record OY776512.1, on the reverse strand, counting down.
ACGGCGATGCGCTGGGGCAGCTCGGGCAGGGGTTTCTTGCGTTCGGGTTCAAACAGCCCCTCTGCGGCCAGTCGCTTCTTGAGCTGCTCAAAGGCCAGGGCCAAGGCCCCGGCTCCCCGGGGTTCGATGGAATCCACCACCAGTTGAAGGTCGCCCCGGGGCGCGTATACGGATATGCGTCCCTGGCACAGCACCTTTTGGCCTTCTTCCAGCTCAAAACGCAGCAGGGAAGCCTGATGTTTGAAAAACACGGCCCGCAAGGAAGCATCCGGATCTTTTAAGGAAAAGTAGACATGTCCGCTGCCCGGTTTTCTTAAACCGGATATTTCACCTTCCACCCATATGAAGTTAAAGCGCTGTTCCGTGAGCTTTTTAAGCTCCTTCATCAGCGCCCCGACGGTGTGTATTTTGCGTTGAGTGAAAAGGTCTAGGGGCTCCACTTGGCCGGGCCTTTGCGCATTAGATGGTTTTTTCAAAAATTACGATGAAATAGACGATATCCCAATCTGACTGGATAAGGTTAACACAGGGCGATGCGGCGGGCAAGACATGCAGCGGATTGAGGGAGCTGTATTTAGCCCTACAAAGGGCAGTGCTTTTTTGCTTGACATACTGTTCGTTTGGTTAGTATTAAGTGTATATCATCTTTTGTCTAGTGATATGAAGGCGCAGCTTTACAACTGCCGGATGTTTGCCATCTATTTCTGTTATCTGTCTGCTTGGGGGAAATCATGCCTAAATCCGTACACTATCTGATAGCCGCTGTTCTGTTCACAGTTATTGCTGGATGCAATGCCGGGCTGCCGCCGGCTGAATGGGCCAATGTGCCGCCTTCCGGGGCTCATATTGTGCATGCCCCGAAGTTGGCGGTGGGCGATACCTGGGTATATGAGAAGCAAAAATACGGCGCCGAGAATCCTTATAAAAAGTGGGAAGAGAAGGTGCTGAAAATTCTGCCCAAAAACGAGTATCTGATCCTGTACACGGATTTAACCGAAAACAAAAGATACCTGTTGATCAAGGACAAGGGCCTGACCACCGTGGCCTACATGGATGGCAGCCCAGAGGGTGAAAGAGTTAAGCTTAAGCAGATCGTGCGTGAGGTTCAGTTCCCCTTGTGGGTGGGCAGGCGGTGGGATAATTATATCACCACCCGGCCCTATACCACCGGCCATATAAACAATTATCATTCGTTCTACACGGTCACAGCCGTAGAGAAGATCAATCTGGCCGGGGCAGTGTATGAGGCATTTAAAATTAAACGTCAAGACACCATGATGGCGGCTGGCAGTTTCAGCGGCAATGCCGAGCTTTGGTATGTGCCCGAACTGAAATGCCAGGGTAAATTCAACCTGCCCGGCGCAGTGGATCAACAACTGCTGAAATTCACTCCCGGCCCGCAATAGCCCGGCTGCGGATGCAAGGCATCGGGTTCCCCATGGGAGCCCGATGCCGGACTGCCGTTAAACCGGGGCACCGTGGCCCGATGCCGGCAGCCTGTGAACGCCCTCTGAAAGAGCGCCAGTTATCGGGAATGGCCTGGAATATGATCCCGGCTATTTTTTTGGTGTTATGGGATTTGGGGCTCCTTCACTCTGCCTGCCGAAGCTTTCGCAATCCTGTCCCTTGAGCGGATGATTTTTGGCGTACATGGGTTTCAGCCAGCGGGCGGCCACTGCGGGGTAGTATTTTTTTATGTTTTCCTGGCTGCGGTCAAGCTCCAGCCTGATCAGCTCATAATCCGATGATCCTATGCCGTTGGTGTCGCCGCCATACACCTGCACCTCGATGTCCGCACCCTTGATTGCATTCAGCTTTTTGTCGCCGGGCTGCAAGCAGCCGCACTCTTCGGCCGCCGAGTTGGTCAGGCCCGGGGCCTGATTCATCATGTCTATGCAGGCCTTATCCACGGCCACCGGATCATAGGAGGCAAACACGCCCAAGCTGTTTACGATGGGGGTGTCGGTCCAGCCGTAGCAATCGCAAATGGGGGTGATGTCCACCGCGAAGTCCAGGAAAAAGGTCTTGTTCTTTTCTTTGGTCTTCATGACCGCCAAGGCGGAGTCAGCTATGCGGCGGCCCAGGATATCCAGCTTGTCAAACCGCTGGATGGCCCCCACTCCGGCCATGTTGATGCACAGGTTGGCGCAGGCAAAGCAATACACGCATTCATCCAGATTCACCTTCAGCCCGTCTTCTGCGACCTCGATGGCGTTTTCCGGACAGCACTCCTCGCAGGTCCGCCACCATTCACATTCCCGGCCTTTGCAGGCATCAAAATCAATGATGGGCTTATCCCCGGCCAGAGCCCCGTGCAGATTCATCTTGCCCCGCTTGGATACGCAGCCCACACCGATGTTCTTCAGCGCGCCGCCGTATCCCCCGGCGGGATGGCCCTTGAAATGCGCAACGCTCAAGACCGCATCCGCATCCGCGATGGCCCGGGCCACAAACTGCTTATTGAGATAATTGCCCTGCCCCCCCAAATCCACCAGCACGTCGTCGGTGCCCAGCCAGCCGTCGGCAATCACCATAGGGCAGCCCACGGTCCCGGAGTTGAAGCCGTGTCTTTCCGCGGTCTCCAGATGGTCAAGGGCCAGGGTGCGGCTGATCCAGGGATGGTAAGGCATGGTGGTGGTCTCAGCCATAAAGGGGCGGCAGCCTCTTTCTTTCAGCATATCCACCAGGGTGCGTATGATTACCGGACGCAGGTAGCCCACGTTGTAGGCCTCGCCGAAATGGGTCTTGACCGCCACGATATCCCCGGATTTGAGATGGTCCAGCCAGCCGGAGCGCTCCACCAGCTCCCGGCCCTTGATTGCGTTGGATTCCATGAAACGGCGTCCCCGGGCGTCCATGAACCATACTTTGGACTTGGCCATACCAACATAATCCTTTCCGGGCTTTGTGCAGCCCCTTCACGCCTTGACATGTCAGCCGATCCGACGGATGCGGCGGCCTTTGCGGTCCGTATCAAGCAGCGCCAGAACAGGACCCGGTCGATTACGAAATGGGCGGGTTGCAAGCGGGGGCCGCCTTTCATGGGCGGCCCCCCGCCTGCAAGGTTTACTCCATATCCTCCACCCGGTCGTCGCGCTTATTGGCTATGCGCTTAAGCACCCGGGGCACATCGGCCATGAGCCCCTCGGAGAGCTGCGCGGCTTTTTTATAAAAGTCCGCAATGCCCTGCTCCAAGGAGGCGGCTTTGGCCTTGGCCGCGGCCTGGTCGCCGGGCATGGTCATGTCAAAGTCAAATTCATCGGTGTCCAGGCCCTCAAAGGCGTAGTTGGATTCCAGGGTGTCTGTGATGACGCCGTAATAGGTCTGCTTGATGTTTTTTTCCTGCCGTTTGTTTTCCTTTACCCAGCGGCCCAACTCACCGGCCAGGCCGGGAAATTTGGCAGCCATCCCCTCGTAGAACGCGGCCGAGTCCAGTTCCAGTTTGGAAATCTGGGTCATGACCGCCGCCATGGTATTAAGTCTCATTTAGAACCACCTGGTTATGACCACTTTGGGTTCGGTGAAAAAGCGCACCGCATCCCGGCCCTGGCCGTGCACCACGCCGAAGAAGCTGTTCTTGCGCCCGCCAAAGGGGAAGAAGCTCATGGGGGCCACGATGCCGATGTTCACGCCCACGTTGCCCGCCACCACATCGTGCTGGAACCTGCGGGCGGACTTGCCGTCGCGGGTGAAGATCGCGGCCGAGTTGCCGAAGGGGTTGCCGTGAATGATATCAATGGCCTCATCCAGGTCTTTGGCCCGCAGGATGCTGGCCACCGGGCCGAATATCTCATCCTTGGCAATGGTCATATCAGGCTCGACATTCTCGAAAACCGAAGGCATCAGGAAGCAGTCCTCGGGCAGATCTTCCGCCAGGTCCAGCTTGCGGCCGTCCAGGGCCAGCTTGGCCCCCTCGGCCAGCCCTTTTTCAATATAGCCCACCACCCGTTCCTTGGATTCCTTGTTTTGCAAGGGGCCCATCTGCACCGACTCGTCCAGGCCGTTGCCCACCCGGATATTCTTGGCGGTGGATACGAATTTCTGCACAAAATTATTGTAAACGGAGTCGTCGCCCAAAACGATCAGATTGGCCGCGGCCAGGCAGCGCTGTCCGGAGTTGCCGAAAAAGGAGGCGGCCAGACTGGCCATGGCCTGATCGATGGGCGCATCGGGCATGATCACCACGTAGTTCTTGGCTCCGCCCTGGGCTATGCAGCGCTTGCCGTTTTGGGCCGAGGTCGCATACACCTTTTTGGCCACCGGGGTGGAGCCCACAAAGGTCACACCCTGCACCTCGGGGTGCTCCATGCAGGCGGTTGCAGCCTCGACCCCGCCATTGACCAAGTTGACCACGCCGGGGGGCAGGCCCGAATCGTCCAGGAGTTTAAACAGCTCCGCCTGGCTCATGGGGGTGCGGGGGCTGGATTTGACCACAAAGGTGTTGCCGCAGGCGATGGCAAAGGGCAAAAACCACAAGGGCACCATCAGGGGGAAGTTGAAGGGCGCGATGTGGGTGAACACGCCCATGGGCTGATTCACGCCGTATTCGTCGATGCCCGAGGCAATGTCCTCCAAAAGCGTCCCCTGCATCAGGCTGGGAATGCCCGAGGCGGTCTCCATCATCTCGATGGCCCGGCGGGTCTCCCCGCGCGACTCGTCAATGGTCTTGCCGTGCTCGGTGGTCTGCACGATGGAAAGCTCGTTGAACATGTCTTCCATGATGGGAATCATGCGGTGCAGATAGCGCGAGCGCGCCACCGGCGGGGTGTTGCGCCATTCCGGATAGGCCGCGGCTGCGGCGTCTATGGCGGCCTGGGTCTCCGCCGCAGTGCTCATGGGCACATGCCCGATCAGCTCCCCGGTGGCCGGATTCATAAGGTCGTGGACCTCGCTGGATTGGGATTTCACCCACTCACCGTCAATATAGTTCTTCAATGTTTTTGCCAATTTCAACTCTCCTGTCTGAGAAAATTCCTGATTGGCGGCCAATGAATTATGGGACCATCGGCCGCCTATATTTATCCACAGTCCCACCTGTAAATTTTCAATTCAAAATTTGCCGTAACATCCTCTATGGTCCGGTCCATGCCAGGGGGCCTAGTCTCCCTCATTGGCATGATCAAAGGGCAAATCTTCTTCCACCGCGATGACATGCCGCAGCATAAGCTCTGCGGCCAAATCGCCGTCTTTTTGTTCTATGGCCCGGGTTATCTTCCGGTGGCTGTCCAGCACCTTTTTGGAAAAAGCGATGCCCGGCTTATGCTCCAGCTTCAGCTTGGCCAGGTAGGAGTTGACAAAGTCCAAAAAGGTCTCAAGCACCGGATTGCCCGAGGCCCGGGCCAGGACCACATGAAAGTCTATTTCGTCGCGTCCTCCCACAATGGAGCGTCCGCGCTTTAATACACTGGCGCATTTCCGGTTCAGCTCGTGCAGCCGGTCAACATCCTCGGGTTGCATGTTTTGAGCGGCCATTCTGGCCAGATAGGGCTCAAGCAAACGCCGCACCTGGCTTAAGTCCCCTATGGAAACGTTCTTGAAACTGAAAAAGCTCATGAGCTGGTTATTCAGGTTGCCCTGGTCCACCTCCACCACCACCGGGCCGCCGCCCGCACCTTTGCGTATCTCCAAAAGTCCCATGGATTCCAGGGCCCGCAAGGCTTCGCGCAAGGTGTGCTTGCTCACTCCGAACTGGCCGGTCATCTCTTTTTCGCTGGGGAGCCGGTCGCCCGGCTTGAAGCGGCCATCCACTATGTTGCTGCGTATCTGCTCTATTATGCTGATGGAAATCTTGTCGCGTCTGACTTGGGCAAACATGGGCGGCTGCGGCCTTCCTGTGTGGTTTGCGGGTTTTTATGCGCCCCTATATTGAAGTAATTTATCCCCTGTTTGTCAAGCCTAATATTTAAATATTTGGGTATTTAATTATATACTTAATTATCAGTCAGTTAAGCATTAATCACTAGCGTATTGAAATGATTTTATACGATGGACCGGATCACTGCGAAGTCATGGTTTGCTTCACGTTCCCCTTATCATCCAGGATAAACATCTTATAGCCGGCGGTGGGAACATCATCGGGAGGCGGGCCCTGGGGTTCATCCTTGGCTGCACCATCCCTAAAGAGCCCGGCCTGCTTTTCCTGATATGCCTTATTGAGCAGCTGTTTATTGTTCTCCTCCGGCGAAAGCCCGCTAATCTCCCGGGGCGATCCGGGCTGGCCTTCCACCCCGCCCGGGTTTGGTTGGCCATCGCTGCCTTGCTGTGTATTCAGAGTGGACTCTTGGGGAATTGTCTGGGGCTGGGCTTCGTCTGTATATGCCCCGCTGGAATCAGCCAGGGCCGCATTCATAAACAGCGGCGCATGCAGGATGACAACTGCGGCCAGAACCGTTATTCCCAGGATGCTTCGGCTTGTCATCATGCGCCTTCCAAATCTTGGAGTCCTCTTTTGAGTCTACGGCCGGTTGAGATAAAAACCCAAGCTTAATCAGCAACCAGGCCCTTGGCGGCCGGAGTCGCCGCAATCCCGCCCAAAGAGGTGCAGCGCAGTTCATTGGGCAGGGCTTTTCCCACCTTCAAGGACGCCCGCACGGTCTGGTCAAGCGGGATCGGGTTATCATAACCGCCCAGGATCATATCCGCGCAGACCAGGGCCGACGAGGCCGCGACCGCATTGCGGGTGTGGCAGGGAATCTCCACCGCACCATGCACCAGATCACAAGGCATGCCGATGGTGTTCTGCAATGAGATGGCGGCTGCGTCCATGCCCTGCTTTGCACTGCCCCCGGCCGCCTCCACGGTGGCCGCTGCGGCCATGGCCCCGGCGGCTCCGATCTCCACCTGGCAGCCCGCAACCTCGGCCGCAAAGGTTTCACCGTCCATGAGCATTATCAGGCCGATGACCCCGGCGGCCAAGAGAGACATTATAATCTGCTGGTCACTAAGGCCCAGCTCCTCCTGCAGGCTGACCAACACCGCGGGCAAGGTGCCGCAGGACCCCCCGGTGGGGGCCGCGCAGACCAGGCCCATGGCTCCGTTTTGGTGCATCACGGCCAGGGCCCGGGCGGCGGTCCGGGCATGCAGCCCGCCTATGGCCAGGCGGTTTTCATTCTCAGCCTGCCACATCTTGTATGCGCAGGGCTTAAGGGTCTGCAATGAGCGCGGCAGTTCGCCAGTAAGGCCCTGTCTTACCGATTCCTTCATTACCTGCCAGCGGTGGCCCATCTCCGCTATTACTTCCAACTCACCCATGTCCAAAAGCGCCGCCTCGTAAGCAAGCCCGGCCTGGCCCAGGCTCAGGTCATTGGCCTTGCAGAACCGGCTCAAAGCGTTTCCACCATCAAACAGGGCTTTGCCCTTTTGCATGAAAAACACCGGAGGCGCGCTCCACAGCCCCATGAAATCGGGCAGGCTTTGCAGACGGGCGGTCTGGGCCGCGCTCAATCCGGTTTTGCGGTGCACCTGCAGCAGGGTGGCGTCGGCGGATACGTATTGCTTCACCCTGCCCACCAGCTGTTCTTCCGGCCCCACCATGGCCAAGGCAGCGTCCGCCGAAATGCCCTTTAAGAGCACCACCACGTCATGGGCTTCGCCGTTGATCTGCACCGGCCTGTTGTTCATGCGGATAAAATCAAAAGCCCCTCCCCCGGTGGAGCGCCCCACCAGTTGCAGCCTGGTGCCGTCCCGGCCCAGCAGCTCCATGCGCACCGCATTGGGATGATTGCTCTCCGATATGCTGCCCAGGCCGAAGCTCAGATAGAGCCCGGATGACCGGGCCTTTTCCAGGGCGTCGAAAAACCGGGGATCGTCCATCTGCCAGTCCATGAGTCCGCAGGCAAAGGAAAGGTCGCTGCCCTGCTGCTTGAACACCCGGCCATAGGAGCCCTGGCGGTCAAAGGTGATCACCGCCTCCTTGGGTTCCTGGTCCAAAAGACGCCGGGCGGTCAGGCCCAGGCGAAAGGCCGCCGCGGTATGGGAACTGGAAGGACCGTGCATCACCGGTCCCAATACATGATTAAAAATGCTGGCGCTCAACAGAATGCATCCTTCGCGTTTATCAGGGGACTCGGTGTGCGCAAGGCATGCCCACCTGGCATTTGGCGCATACATGAGTGGATTCGGGCAAATCCGCAAAAGTGTCCCGTTTATCGCGGTTGAACTGAAGCCGTTCCCAGCAGCGGAAACGCTCGAAGCCATCAGGGCTCAGTGCCTTTACCGGACAGGCCTCCACACAGGCCAGGCATTCTTCGCCCCTTTTGTGCAGGCAGTATTCAGCCTCAAGGGCAAGGGGGTGGTCGCCCAACCGGGCCTCGGTTACAAGGCTGCCCAGGCGGCCGCAAGCCCCCACCGGGGTGATAAGCTGGCAGTTCACCCCAAAGCGCCCCAAGCCGCACAGGTGCGCCAGGTGCTTGTGGGACCAGCGGCTTATGCATTCTTTGTGGTCAAAGTTGTGGGTCGCCATGGTTCCGGCGCAAGCGAACCCGGATTCCCGCATGATCCCGGAAAGGTGGGCGGTGGCGTCGTTGATCAGATTATTGGTGGTGACATAGGCCTCCCCCCAGGAACGGGCCGGAAATTTGCCTCCGGTGTTCTCCTGAGCCAGCTCCGGCTTAAAGGGCACAAAGAAAACCACCACGCTTTTTCCGGTGGCCAAAAGGTCTGCTGGCATGGCGTGGTCGTGCACCACCATCTCCCGCAGGGCTTCGAAACGCTCATCCACCCTTGCCGTGACCAAAAGGGGCTCGCGCCATATATCCCGCACCCCGACCATGGCCGGCCGCCGGGCCACAAAATCGGTAAGTGCGTCACGTAAATCCTGGACACTGGGGACGCTCATACTCAACACCTCATGAATCTTTTCAAGGTTGTGCGATTCTGAATCATAGCATTGCCGGACGGCATAATCTAGGAGTCTGTCGGAGTAATCCACAGTCCCCGTAAAGACGGGTGTATGTTGTTTTGCATTCGTTATGAGCAAGCAATATTGGGCTTGAAACTATCGGTTGACGCGGGCCTAGCCAGCAAAGGCAATCCAAAGGCCATGGCGCGGGCCTTGTATCAAAACCGCCCCCCCCAAAGAAACATCGCGACTAGAAACCAAACCTTTTTACCGGCAGACTCCTAGCGCTTGATTTTGCCCCCCCATGGACCTTAGAATGGTGCTATAAGCTAAACAATTCATATTGCAGGGTATTATCATGAGATCGTCAATATTCACAGCCAAGGGCTCCTGGTTACGGTTCAGCTTTATCCTGATTTGCCTGTTCTTGCTTTGCACCTCATTTATCAATGCGGCCGATTGCGCACAGGATCTTCAGCTAATAGAGCTCAGCGGGAAACTGATAGGCCCGGGGCAAAAGGCCCTGGCTGAATTTGATTACCTCACCAGCGGCCCCCGATACCGTCTGATGCCCAAGGCCAAAGCCCTGCTCTCCAATCTGGACGGCTCCATGGGCTATGCCTTGAGCGGACCCGGCATCATCTCCATAAGCCCCGACGGCGCTCTTTCCTTTAATGGCAAACCGCTTACACCCCAAAAAATGGATTCGCTGCTGGGCGGCATAAAGCTGGCCCAGGCCGGCGGCGGCAACATGGGCGGAATCGAGATGCGGGGTCAAGGCGGGATAAAGATCATGGCCCGGGACCCAAGCGGCCTGCTTAAGCCCATGCGTATCTACTCGGGCTATTACGCTCTGGTGGTGGGATGCTCGGAGTACACCCGGGGCTGGCCCAGGCTGCCCAATCCGGTGAACGATGCCGAAGCGGTGGCCAAGATGCTAAGCAGCCTGGGCTGGCAGGTGGACCTGGTGAAAAATCCGGATGGGGCCGGATTGCGCAGGGCCTTCAACCGGGTGATCGCCGGACCGGGCAAGGACCCGGACCGGGCGGTGCTGGTTTGGTTTTCCGGCCACGGCCACACCATGAAAGAAGCCGATGACACCAAGCTGGGCTACCTGGTGCCGGTTGACGCTCCCTTGCCTCAAGACGACGAGATGGGCTTTTTGGAAAAGGCCCTGGATATGCGCCGGGTGGAAACCCTGGCCAAGAGGGTGCAGGCCAAGCACGTGATGATGCTCTTTGACTCCTGCTTTTCGGGGGCTCTGTTCTCCTTGGTGCGGGCCGCTCCGGCCCCCCACATACAAGCAAAAAGCGCCCGCCCGGTGCGTCAGTTCATAACCGCGGGCAATGAAAACGAGAAAGTGCCGGACCGCTCCATCTTCAAGACGGTCTTCATGCAGGGAATCACCGACAAGGAGGCGGACCGCAACCGGGACGGATATATCACGGGCGAGGAATTGGGGGCGTATCTGCAAGACAAGGTGATGGCCTATTCACGAGAAGCTCAGCACCCCCAGTATGGCAAGATCAACAATCCCAAGCTCGACAAGGGCGACTTTGTCATCAAGCTGCCCGGCGCATCCATGCAGGCGGCAAGCACCGCGGCCAAGCAGAGCCCAGCGGCCCGGACCGCCTTAGCCGGCACGCAGCCTTTGAAGTCGGAACCCAAGCGGGCAATCAGCCCGGCCGCCCCCCCTGGCCCCGCGGCAACCGCCGCCAAGGTCCCCCCGGCTGCCCCGGTCTTGGCCTCAAAAGCGGCGCCGCCCGAATCCGTAAGTTCGGAAATCAAAGCCGCCCTGGCGGCGCAGCTTGCGGCCTGGAACAGCCGCAACCGTGATGAATTATTTGCTCATTATGGCGAGGGCGCCATGATCATGGCCCTTACCAAAGGCGGCGTGGCCACTCTCAACAAACGGCGGTTCACCAGATACTTCACCAAAATGATGGAGAACCTCGCAGACAGTGATTTTTCACTATCCCGCAGCGACATAAGCCTGACCGAGCTTAAGGCGGGGCGGGTGATGGTGCAGGCCAATGGAAGCTTCACCTCAACCGGCAGGGGCTTTGACCGGCGCTATACTGAACGCATCGTGCTCAAAAAGATAGGGGACCGCTGGCTGATTGTGCGCTACTTCCTGCGCAAACCCTCCCAATAACCACCCGGGCATTGCCCCCAATAAATGAGGGCCGGACCCAAGCAAACAGGTCCGGCCCGGCATGTGGTCCGGTTTTGATAAAAGGGGACTCTACTTATCCTTGTTCGCCTCCTGCACCCTTACCTTGGCTCCCTGGTGGCTTAGATACAGCTTGCCCCAGCCGCCGGTGATCAGTCGGTTTTGATGGAACACGCATATCTGATAGAAGTAACCTTGGGAGTCTTTGCGCATGGCGGCCACGTTCAGATAACGGGACTTCACCGCGCTGTTGCCGCCAGACACCCTTTCAATCCACCAATCCTTGTCTTTGATATTCAGGCGGTAAACATTGTCCCAGCCCGCGTTCTCCAAAAGCGCCCGCATTTTGGTTTGCAAGGCTTTGTCTATCATCCTGGCCTTGGGCATCACCACCGTGTTTGAAGCGGCGGCGACCATCTTCTGGTTCAGCTTGGCGTAGAATCCGAAATCCGGACCCTCGATGGTGAAGGAAGAAGAGAACTTCATGCCATAGCTGGCCACGCTGAATTCCATGGTGTGCTCGCCGGGCCCGAGCTTGGCCAGGTGATGGGTGAGCTCCATGGGGCCTTGCAGCATATTGGCGCTGGATTTGCCGTAGCTGGGAATTTTCCCGGTGTAGGAAAGCATGCTGGCCGGATCGGGCGCAACCTCCAATATGGCGTAGTTCTTGGCCAAATCTTCAGGCTTTTCAAGCCTGATGAACTGGGCGTGTATCTTTTGTCCGCCCAGCTTGACCTTGATCATCAAATCACCCTTTTTGCCATAGTATTTCGACAAGGGCTTGTCGGTTTGAACCAGGGCATAGATGTAATCGCCAGCCTGGAATGAATCGGTAAGTCCGGAAGGAGAAGCCGGGTTGATGGGCTTTTTGGAAAAAATTATATCGCCCTTTTTAACCTGGCCGGCTTGGAATTTTTCCCAGACGTCCTCGAAGCGCTCCATATAGGTGGCCAGCAGTTTTTCAGTGGATTCGAGCCCAAAGCACTTGGATTTGTCCAGCCCGGAGGCATCAAGCTCTTCCCGGTCGGCTTTGGCCCCATCATAATAGCCCTTCCATTTGTTGACCAGGGCAGCGTCATCGGTGGGATAGACATGCAAAGGCTTGTCACCTTGGGTGTACTGCTCCAGGCGTTTTTTCCAGCCGTCGCAGGTTGCTTGAGCATCCTGCGACGCCTGGGCTTTTTGCTGCTTTTGCTTTTTCTGGTCAGCTTCAGCCTGGGCTGCGGCGCTGGCGGCGGCGGCCTTGTCCGCCTGGGCCTTTTCCTTGGCATCGGCCGCTGCCTTGTCGGCCGCGGAGCCGGCTTCGGCTATGTTCTGTTTGGTTTCATCCAACCGGCCGTAACACTGCACCACATCGGGGTGTTCGGGGTCATATTTACCCTGATAGCGCTTTTCTATTTCCCCTTTGAGCCGCTCGGCCTTTTTGACAAAAGCCCCGGCCCTCCTGGCCCGGTCCTGTGAAGTGCCGGCCCCTTTTTGCAGAGCCTTTTCCGCCCGGTCCAGTTCTTGGTTAATCTTCTTCAGGCGGTTGGCCACCCCGCCGGGCAGCTTTGCGCTTTTGGGCTTGGTGTCAACCACCCCAATCGCCTTGCCCACTGATTTTGCATCCTTGCTGACTTGGTCGGCCACTTGACCGGCCGCTTTGGTCAGGTCATCAAAGAAACCCGCCTGGGATTGCCCCCCAAGGCTGATAAGGGCAAAGCAAATGGCGCATAAAAATATACATTTGGATACCTTGCTCATACTTCCTCTCAACTGCTAAAAAATTTAGATATGCGTTCGGCTCACACAAGCCGGGCAAAGGCCTGTGGCAAGCTTTGCTCAAAACTGAACCCGCTATGGCCCCTGAAGCCCGGAATCAAGGCCTGTTTGTTTTTTATTAAGGAAAGGGACAGCACAAACCATGCTGGATTGACTGCTCTTGGAGTGACTGGTCCCCGCTCATTTATTTTAAACCCATTGCGCCTCGGAGGAACAGCAGCTTTTGGTTTTTGACTGACAAAAAAAAACCTGGCTGGTTAAGTGCCTTTTCGGATGCAAAGCAGGTGCAGCCGGGCTTTACGCGTAAAGCCAACATAGCCGGTAGTCCCATGGAGGTCAACCATGATTGATGCCTTGCGGATTCTGCCACCCGGTATACCCATCATAAAAAATCATCAATGCAGGTTGTTTCATATTCAAATTTCCTATTTGCTAAAACAAGCCTGCAAGGATAAATATTTTCAGGTTGAAATTACACAGCCATAACAAGTAGCCTTAACAACTAAACTAATTTTTCTGTAACAGTCTGTTTATTCAGAGTAAAATCTCTATGGATCTTGTATTTATCTGCCCTGAAACAAATCAGACCTTCAAAAGCGCCAACTTCAGCGTGCATGATAATAAAGGCATCGTGGTCCACTCCGATGGAACCAAGACCTTGGATGCCAAAGTATCGCTGAATGAACCCTGCCCTTATTGCGGACAAAAACACGTGTACAAGGCCGATCAACTCCCCTGTCCTTTTGGTTCGGCTTGAATGATCAATTAAAGCCGTACATTGCGGCAATACCGATAAAGGTGAAGCTTAAAAATGGAACCAATACAAGTTGATGCCCGTGGTTTATCTTGCCCCGGCCCGGTGCTGCAGGCCAAAGCGGCGATTGACGACAGCAGCCCCGAACAGATCAAGGTGCTGGTGGACAACGAGGCTTCCCAGCAGAACGTACAGCGTTTTTTGGTATCCCAGGGCTATGCAACAAGTCTGGAACGGCAAAATACGGATTACATCATCAGCGGTTTCGCCGGGGAAAAAAGCGCTGATCCCAAACCGGCGGAGAAAGAATCTCCTGCGGCCGGCAGCAAGAAAACCCTGATTTTGTGCAGCACCGACCGCATGGGGTATGGAGATTCAGAGCTGGGTCTCAAGTTGATGATCAACTACATCAAAACCCTGAAGGAAGTCAGCGATGAACTGTGGATGCTGATCCTGGTGAACAACGGGGTGAAGCTGGCTGTGAAAGGCTCGCAAGTGCTCGAAGACTTAATAGAATATCAGAATAATGGGCTGAAGATACTGGTATGCGGAACCTGTCTGGATCACTTCAACCTTTTGAGTGAAAAGCAGGTGGGTGAGACCACCAACATGCTGGACGTTGTCACTTCCATGCAACTGGCGGATAAAGTGATATCCATCTAGCAGGCAGTCCTGCCGGAGCCGAGGTCCGGCCCGTCTTCCAAGGGATAATGAATCCTCCGGGCGCTTTATATGCACAAGGCGTCCGGCAATTATATAGCTGAAGCCGGATCAAGGCATCCTTAGGATAAATGCATTTCATATCCGCAACCCAACCCCCCTGTTCAAACCCGGGACGCGTTTCAGTTATTGAAAACGCAAGGCCAAAAGATCAGATTGAGTATTGACAGTATTTGTCTATTTGGCTAAACTGCAAAGCAGCATCAGGAGAACCCTATGATTGTTAAAAACCAATGGGAAGCCCGGGCGCAAGTGATGAAGGCCCTGGCCCATGCCAGCCGGTTGATGATAGTGGACGAACTGTCACGGGGCGAACGCTGCGTCGCCGATTTAACCGAACTGGTGGGCGCGGATACTTCCACGGTATCCCGCCACTTGAGCGTTTTGAAAAACGCCGGGCTGGTGTTTGACGACAAAAGGGGCAACCAGGTCTTTTATGCGCTGAAGGCCCCTTGTATTTTGAGCTTTTTCGATTGCCTGGAGCAGATTAACCAGATCACCGCACCCCAGGCTATCGGACTTGGCAGGTAATTTTTTTTATTATGGTATTTGCGTGTTTGGCCAAATAGACACAAAACCCGTTCAGTTAGTCGGGCTTTAAGCGGGTTCGGGGCGGAGACGGATAAAAGGCTATTAAGCACCGTTCCGCTGGCAGGAGAAGCGAAGATGAAAGAAATTTGGAAGCTGGCGATTATGGTCGGCTTGTTTTTGATGGCCTACCTGGTGCCCTGGGACAGCGGGCACATCCGCCAATCAGGCCTGGAAGCATTTATGATGCTCCAGGAATACGCCCGGGAACACGTGCTCACCTGCCTGATTCCGGCCTTCTTCATTGCCGGGGCAATCGCGGTGTTTGTCAGTCAGGCCTCGGTGCTCAAGTATTTTGGCGCCAAGGCCAAGAAAGTTTTGTCTTATACCGTGGCATCGGTCTCCGGAACCGTGCTGGCGGTGTGCTCCTGTACGGTGCTGCCGCTTTTCGCCGGGATATATTCGCGCGGCGCAGGCATCGGTCCGGCCACCGCATTTTTATATTCGGGCCCGGCCATCAATGTGCTGGCCATAGCGCTCACCGCCCGCATTCTGGGCTGGCAGCTGGGCTTGGCCCGGGCCATTGGGGCCATTGTGTTCGCCATCATCACCGGCCTTCTCATGGCTTTCATCTTCCGCAAAGATGACGCCGCTAGGGCCACCGGGGATATTTATCTGCCCGAAGCAGAAGGCAAGGGCCGCAGCCTGGCCCAGGAAGCCCTTTTCATGCTCACCTTGGTGCTGATCCTGATATTTGCCGCATTTGCCAAACCGGCTGAAGGTGAAACCGGATTGTGGCAGATCATCTATTCAGCCAAGTGGTACCTTACCGCCGTCTTGCTGGTTATCCTGGGTTTCCTTTTGAAATCCTGGTTCCAGGCTGAAGAGCGCCGGGAATGGGCCAATTCCTCCTGGGGTTTCATGAAGCAGATTTTCCCCTTGTTGGGGGCCGGGGTCTTGGTGGCCGGTTTCATGCTGGGCCGTCCGGGGCATGACGCCCTGATCCCCAACCAATGGATTCAGGCCGCCTTGGGGGGCAACTCCTTATGGGCAAACCTTTTCGCCTCGGTGGCGGGGGCCTTGATGTATTTCGCCACCTTGACCGAGATCCCCATTCTGCAAGGGCTCATAGGGGCCGGCATGGGCAAGGGCCCGGCCTTGGCTCTGCTGCTGGCCGGTCCGGCCTTGAGCCTGCCCAATATGCTGGTGATCGGAGGTGTGATGGGCTGGAAAAAAACCGCTGTTTTCAGCGGAATCATTGTGGTCTTGTCCACCCTGGCCGGTTTGATATACGGCACCTTATTTTAACAACAGGAGAAATAATTATGGAAATCAAAGTATTGGGGCCTGGTTGCGCCAAATGCAAAAAGGCTGAAGAAATCGTGCGCGAAGCATTGGCCGAAACCGGAACCGAAGCCCAAGTCGAAAAGGTCACCGGCATGATGGACATAGCCGGATATGGGGTCTTTGGCACTCCGGCGGTGGTGATTGACGGTGAGGTGAAGTTGGTGGGAAAGGTGCCCACCAAAGAAGAGGTCATATCCTGGATTAAATAAGCGGGTATTGCCTGGA
The DNA here is from genome assembly GCA_963675675.1 of Desulfarculaceae bacterium. Lineage (GTDB taxonomy): Bacteria > Desulfobacterota > Desulfarculia > Desulfarculales > Desulfarculaceae > Dethiosulfatarculus. The sequence goes on along the minus strand of OY776512.1, from coordinate 928,449 downwards.
AAGAAACCGTGATGAGACTCTTGGAAGAAGGGTTCCCGGGGTTTGCAGCCTAATTTGACAAAATAGATGATCTTTACAAGGAAAAGCGCGCTATTGATGAAAAGACCCACCAATTCATCTGCTTCGCGCTTTGTATTAAATATCGCTCTAAGCCCTGTCTATTAGAGCACTTTTTTGGCGCTTTGGAAGCAGGCGCCACGGTGAAGGAGCTTTCCCATATCATGGCTCTGACCTTCCGCGAAAGCGCCGGCGGGGATGATTGCTGGACCCATGACGCCCTGGGCGATTATAAACAACTCATGGTGGAAGGCATGACCAGCCGGGACTGTTGCGTAAAATAGCAGATTGCCGGTTCTTCAGAGACAGAATCCTTGAGCCCTCATGGCGCATTATCCCCGGCAACAGCGCCATGAGGCTCAGTTCTGATGCGGGCAGCCAAACCGGCTGTTGGGGACCAGGCAGGGGGTTGGGTCCTAAATACCCGTAGCTAAGCCAGCACCCTGTGAATGCGCATTAAGCCCTCTTTTAAATCCTCCGGACTTTTCACGCAGGTAATGCGTATATAGCCTTCACCCGAAGGTCCGAAGGCATTACCCGGCACCACCGTGACCCGGGCTTCACTGAGCAGCCGGTCTGTCATCTGCTCGGAGCTGTACCCGGTCCGGGTGATATCGGTCCAGGCATAAAAGCCGCCCTCCGGCATGCGGCATTTCAGACCGGGAATCTGATTTAGGCCATCCGTCATGTACCTGCAGCGGGCCTCCCATTCCCGCCACATTTCCCGCACCTCTGGTGCCGGTTCACCGGCAAAGGCCACGGCCGCCCCGGCCTGGACAAATGAATTGGCGCAGGTCAACAGATGCTGCTGCAGTTTCACCATGCCGTCCAGGATATCAGGCGGAGCACAGGCAAACCCGATGCGCCATCCGCCCATGGCAAAAGTCTTGCTCAGCCCCATGCAGGTGATGGTGCGTTCTTGCATGCCGGGCAGAGTGGCTATGCAGATATGCTCCCTGCCCTGCCAGGCAACCCGCTCATAAATCTCATCGCTTATCACCATAAGATCGCGCCCGATAGCCGCCCGGGCCACAATCTCCAGGTCTTCTTTGGTGTGCACGGTTCCGGTGGGATTGTTGGGCGAGTTGAGTAATATGGCCTTTGTCTTGCCGGAGATGGAGCTTTCAAGCTGTTCCTTGGTCCAGCAGAAACGGTTTTGGGCCAATAAGGGCAAAGGCTTGGCTATGCCGCCCGCTATCTGGATCAGGGGCAGATAGCTCACAAAGCAGGGGTCTTCCACCAGCACTTCGTCACCGGGATTGATCACAGCCAACAGCGCCAGGGTCAGAGCCTGTTTCACGCCCGAAGTCGCCATGATCTCGGTTCTGGGGTTCAGGTGGAGCCCGTTTTCCCTGGCCAGTTTGCTTGCGCAGGCCTGGCGGTATTGCTCAGTGCCCCGCGCCATGGTCTGGTGGGTGTCTCCGCTCAAAAGGGCTTTGGAGGCCGCCTTTGCCACATATTCCGGAGTGGACTCAGAAGCCCGTCCGGCTGAAAAATCAATCACCCGGTGTCCAGCCGCAATCAAAGCCGAGGCCTGGTCAGCAATAGACACCGTGGAAGACAGCGGTATGTCCCGAATTCTCTGGGCTTGTTTATTCAATTTCGGTCCTTTTCTGATTTGCACATAGCTATGGCTGAAAGAACTCCCGGCGTATTGCCCCTGCCCTGCATTATGCCAATGCAGAAGGGATATCCTCCGGGCTTTTCAAAACCGTGAGGCCGGGCATGCGCCGCAAGCGTTCCGCGTTGTCCAGGTCGACCGGGCGCATGGTCAGCTCCAGCTTGCCGCCGCTGGGCATTTGGGTGGTGACCACCCCCGGCGTTTGGTCCACAGGCAACAGATATATGGGCACACCGGCCTTATTGGCCTGGGCTATGGCATTAGTCACCAGGGTGTCGGCCAGGCCCAGGGCTATTTTGGCCGTGCTGTTGGCGGTGAGCGGAGCAGCCAGCAAAGCGTCGTATTTACCGGTCTGCAATCCGGCCACGATAAAAGGGTTGTTGGCGTCTTTTTCCAGCATCACCCGGTCGGCAATCTGAGTCAGGCGCTCTTCAAGCTTGTAGAACTTGAGCACGGTCGCACCGGCTTTGGACAACAACACGGTGATGTGCACAGCGTCCTTTTCCTTTATGCGGGCCATCTGGTCAAAGCATTCTTCCAAAAGATCACCGGCTCCGGTAATGGCCCATACCAGCTTCTTGGTCATAGTACGCTCCCAGGCTTTTGTGAAACATCATCCGCCATTTTGTCGGAGGCTTAAATAATCCGGGGAGGATTAATTCAGCCGCAGCTTGATAATATACCTGAAGCCGGGTTGATGGGTAAACGCCGGTTGCAGGTTCGATTGAGGCTGGACTTGCAGATCAAGGGACAGTAAAAGTAAGCAGGCGGCTTGGTTGTGCATTGCAAATAATGCTCAACAGGGCAATGCCGCCGGCCCAAAGGGCGCTATATGCGCCAAGCCGATAAGCAAAAAAGATAATCATGAAATCAGGCAGGAGAATTATGGAAAACCGGGTTTATGAATCAGTGACTGAGGCGATAGGTAAAACCCCGCTGGTTGAGCTTTCCAGGCTTACAAGGGGGATTGCGGGCCGGATTCTGGCCAAACTGGATTATCTGAATCCCGGGTTTTCCAAAAAAGACCGCATGGCTTTACAGATTATCGAGGAAGCCGAGCAAAACGGGCTGCTCAGCAAAGGCCAGCCCGTGGTTGAACTGACTTCCGGAAACGCCGGCACCGGCCTGTCCATTGTCTGCGCCATCAAGGGCTACCCCTTCATAGCGGTGATGTCCAAGGGAAACTCCGAAGAACGGGCCCGCATGATGAGGGCCTTGGGCGCTGAAGTGGTGCTGGTGGATCAGATGCCCGGTTCAGTGGTGGGACAGGTCTCGGGCGAGGACCTGGCCCTGGTGGAAAAAGAAGCCCGGCGCATCACCAAAGAGCGCAATGCATTCAGGGCGGATCAGTTCAAGCTGATCGGCAACTTCAACGCCCATCTGAAACACACCTCCCAGGAGTTCATCCAGCAGACCGGGGGGGAAATAGACCTGTTCTGCGATTTTGTGGGCAGCGGGGGCACCTTTGCAGGCACTTCCGCCGGGCTGAAAAAGCATAGTCCGGCCATAAAATGCTTTGTGGTGGAACCCAAAACTGCCGCAGTGCTGGCGGGCCATGAGATCACCAACCAGAGCCACCAGATACAAGGCGGCGGCTATTCCATGGCGGAGTTGGAGCTTTTGGACAAAAGCCTGGTAGACGGATACCTGCAGGTCAGCGATGAAGAGGCAGCCGCCATGGCCAAACGCCTTGCCTGCGAAGAAGGCATCTTTGCGGGGTTCTCTTCGGGGGCGAACGTGGCGGCGGCCATGCAGCTGATCCAGGGAGATTATCAAGGTTCCACCGTGGTCACCATGATCAATGACTCAGGACTCAAATACTTGAGCACCGATCTCTGGGATTAGCCTGTTTTTCCGGTTTCCCCACACCGCCCGGCGGCTTTGACGGCTGCCGGGCGGCAAGCAAAACCGGCATTACTTCCAGGTTATGACTGCCTCTCTGCGCTGGGGCAAGCGGTGATACTTGAATTTGGGATATCCCACCATCAGGGGGTAAAACCAGGTGTGCCCCTCCGGCAGCCCGATCTCCTCCACAAGCTGAGGATTGGCCTGCATGGCGGCGCGCAAAAGACCCGCCCAGCAGGTCCCCACCCCCAAAGGCAAAGCGGCGAACTCAAAATAGCTCAGGGCGATGCTCAGATCAACCAGGCCGTGGGCGTTTGCGCCGGGAGCCGAGGCGATGACCAGACAGGGCGCGGTGCGCAGGATTCCGTCATACCCCGCTTCCCAACCGGCCACCACCGGCCTGCAGTACTTTGCAAAGGGTGAATCCGGCTCATCCCGGATTACTTCACGCATCCAATCAATTGTTTTTTCCGAGTAATAATCCAGGCGCTTGCGGTCATTGGTGACCTGCCACTGCAAGGTTTGGCCATTGCTCGCAGTGGGGGCGTAGCGGGCCGTATCAATCAGCTTTTGCATGACCTCCCGCTCAACCGGCTTGTCTTTGTACACCCGGATGGAACGGCGGGAGCGCAAAAATTGCTCTGTCTGCTCCCAGGAAAGATTGAGACCGGGGTCTATCTCCGGGCAGTCCTGCAAGGCCGACCCGGCCACGCTCACCGCGCCGTAGGGGCACACGGCCACACAGTGTCCGCACTGCATACAGTAAGGTTCTTTTTCGGGCGGAATATACGGCGTGCCGTCTTCCCCCACTGTAATTACCCGCCGGGGACACTCGGCCTCACAAATGCCGTCCTGTTTGCATTTCTCAAGGTCCACAGAAAAAAAAGCCATGTTTCACTCCTGACTGTCGCGTCTATAGCCTGGCTGGTTCAACTGATTTCATCGGGGATTGCGCCGATAAAGGGCCACAAAGCACACATGGCGGGCGGAGTCTGAGCCGCCTGCCATGGTTAGTAGCAGCCCTATCCTTGAACGGCCTATATCGGGCTATTTGAGAAAGTCTTCCCGGATGGGGTGAAACACCTCTATAACCACAGAATCTTCAAGCGTATCCGCGGAATGGGGCGCTCCCCCGGCGATGGACCAGGAACCGCCGGGACCGGACTCAAAGGATTCTTGGCCCTGCACGTTCAGCCGCATCTTGCCCGACACCACATAACCGGTCTGCTCGTGGGGATGCTCGTGCTCGGGCAGGTGGGCGCCTTTGGCCAGATGAAATTCGGCCATGAGCATATTATCTCCGTAGGTCAGGACTTTCAGCTGTATGCCCTCGGCTATCTGTTTATAGCCTTCTAAATCCGGTTTACAGAACATAAGAGTCACCTTTCTGCTTTTAACGCTTTTTTGAAAAATTCACCTTGGGCGATTGTACAAGCTTTCACCTTTTGCAGGCAGCAAAAAAATGCGCCTGGTTTTCCATACCCATTGTTGGCTGCGGTAAGCAACCGCTTATCTTTTTCGCACAAACCAATCAGCGCCCCGCCCGGCAAGCCGGAGGGGACGCTTTTATTTCATTTAACGCACCAGGGGGTAACTAGAATATCTCAATCTCCGCATCGGCGCAGCCCAAGGTGGGTTTCACCTCTCCCACCACCTTGACCAGGGCCTCAAAGCAGGTCAGGCCTTCTTTTTCCATCAGATCAAAAAGCTGCTGCTCGGCCTTGATTTGCTTTGCGGCCTTGTCAACCACCTGCTGGGCCCTGGCCTTGGGAACCACCACCACGCCGTCATTATCCGCCACCACCACATCGCCGGGATTCACCACCACGCCACCGCACTGAATGGGAACATTGATGTCGCCCACCACGCTGCAGTCACCGGCGTTGGGGGTGATGGCACGCGAAAAGTGAGGCACTCCGGTCTCTGCGACGCCATCTGAATCGCGCACCGCGCCGTCGATAATCACGGCGGTGATGCCTCTCAGCTGGCAGGATTTAGCGGCCAGGTCGCCCCAGATGGCCGCGTCCTTGTATCCCTTTACGTCAATCACGATCACATCGCCGGGCTGGGCGTAGTCGATGGCTTTCACCGGAGTGAGGTAATCGGCCACAATGCTTCTGGCCGTTATCGCGGACCCGGCAATTCTTTTGATGGGAAAAACCGGCTTGATCTCGCTGTGCATGGTTTGGCATTTTTCCATGGCGTCGGACAAAACAGTGGTTGGAAACTGCCGCACTTGTTCAATCATTTCCGCGGAAAGCCGCTCGATTGTTTCGATGGTGATGGCCATGCACAACCTCTTTCTTTTTAAATAAAAGTTAGTAAGTAGCTTATGTATAACCCGCCCAGGGATATTAGCACTATCCTATAAACCTTGGCAAGAAGGGCAAAATCAAAATCATTAACCCCTTCTTGATGATCCAAAATCCGTGACATCACCTCGAAACTCTGTGGACTTTCTTGGGCCAGTTAACGAACAACACTCCGATCACAAGGGTCCCTAAACCAGCCAAAAAGGCTCCGCTAAGGCTTTCTCCCAAAAGTACGACCCCTAGGATGATTGCCACCAACGGATTCGCGTTGGCATAGACCGCCACCTGGGTTGGCGACAGGCGGGTCAGGGCCAAGGTCCAGAGATAGAAACCAAGGGCCCCGCAAAATATTCCCAAAAATCCGATCAGAATAATTACGTTCCTGTCCATCTGAACTAATGATTGCGGAACCCCTTCAACAAGGGCGGCGGGAACCAGAAATATGGTTCCGAATAGCATGGCATATGTAGTCACGGTGAGAGCCGAATAGCGGGACAGCATCCGTTTTGCCAAAACGCCGTATATTGCGCCACACAAGGCTGTCAGAAGCATTAGCCCATCTCCGGCCAGCGCTAACGCGCTATCCTGCCAATGTAATCCGCGTTGGGCAAGGACTGTTCCCACACCAAGGAAGGTTATCAGGTTGCCGGCGCCCTGCCGCGGGCTTAGCCGTTCCCTCCCTGCCGCCCGGGCCAGCCACGCGCTCCAAATAGGCATGGTGGCTATCATCAAAGCTCCTCTTGAAGCCTCTGTATATCTGATGCCAATATTGAAAGTCACCGGAAAAACCGCGAAGAAAATGACCCCGAGAAGAATTAGGAATGGCAAATCACGCCGCTTGATTTTGAATAGATCTCTTGCTCCGATGAAAAGGCATAAGAACAATATCAATCCGCCCTGACCGAATCGCAGAACCGCCAGATTCAACGGGGGAAAATCTTGAACTACCACACGGGTGGCAACTACTGCGGCGCCAAACAGGCTTGCGGCAAGAATCGCTGACAGGTTTCCAACTAAGTGGGGGAATATCATTATGCAGTCAACCTCCTATCCGCTCAGCGGACCGCCGGGCATCTCAACCGACTTTAGCGCCCTTCTCTTTGAGTAGATTTCTTAGAATAGAACGGTGGCAACGCGATTCATCCTCGCAGTAGCAACCCACAGAGAAGTTTGTTTGATGGGATAACGCGGCAAGCAGTTCCAGTATGAGGTTGTTCTCGGGCTTGGCCATCTCTGCCCGATATTTTTTTTCAAAGGCAAGCCACTCTCTTTCAGACTTAACACTTTTCCCTAATTTCATTGTTTCTGCACTTGGAGATATATTGGGAAGCCATACATCATACCAATTCTTTGAGGCAAAATCCTTCTTGGGCACCCCCCGAGGTGGACGCCTAACTGTTCCGATTCTAATGCCTTCATCTTTGATTCTCTCACTGCCAAGCTTCACAATCCGTACAGTCATCTTGCATCTCCTCACGGTTTAACAGAGCATATCAATTAGCCCCTGGAAGCAGCTTCATTTATAACCAAGTGACAGAAGAGAGTATGTGACTTTAGTTACGCAAAAGTGCTTTTTCTGAAAAAAGCAAAGTAGGCGCCCAATAACATGGGCAATATAACATGATGAAAATACAGGAAATCTATCAAATGGCGGGAACCGGGCCAAATGCCGGTTGGACCGTTTGCGGCCTCAGCGCTGCGGGTTGACTTCTTTTAAATACCAATATATTGCTAATTTTCAGCGATTTGCCTCAGTGCCGGTTCATCGAGAATTTCTATCCGCCCGCGTCCCAAGGCGATTACGTCCGTATCAACAAAACTGTGTAACAACCTGGTTACCATTTCCCTAACTGTACCAAGTTCATCAGCCAACTCTTGATGAGACATTTTGATATGTTTGCCTCGCTGGAGTAAAAAGGAAGCTAGCCGTTTATCCAATCTTTGAAATGCAACCTCTTCAACCAGTTGCATCAATCCTAAAATCCTTCTTGAAATCAATGAAAAGATAAATTCACGAAACACTTTTAAAGTTAAAAAGCTTTCGAAATCTCTGGAAGTTATCATCAGCAATCTGCAATCAGATTTTACCATTCCGGAAGCGTTGTATGGTTCATAGCCAAGTAAACAGCCTGCCGTGACAACGCATACATCTCCTGAAGTGACATTATAGAGCGACAATTCTCTCCCATGAACTGATTGTTTATAAACACGAATGTTTCCAGAAAGAATAAATGGAAAAACATTACAGAGTTGGAGCTCGCCGAAAACAGGTTTACCCGCCTTGAGAGTAACCAGATTCGCATTTGAGAGGGCGCTTGAAATAAGTTCGTGTTTAACTTTTGACAACACCGGATAGACTTTATAAAGCTCTTCAATAATTTTTTGATTTATCATTTTACTTATCATATTAAATATTTAACATATCAACTTTAATCCAGCGGATATTATTGTTATTCATATATTAATATATTCAACTTTATGAGTGCCTATATGTAAGATTTCATAAATATTGAAAATATCATTATCCGAAACTATTGTCAATAGTGTTCTATCTGGGAAACCAGATCAAAATCGAGTAATATCTGTCTTTTTTTTCAGAGTAATTTATTTGGCAAAGACAAAAAATATCGCGGGATTTATGCAAAGAATAAGGATTCAATACCCCTTTCCGGGTGACGCAATATTCGTGACATCGCCAAAGCCAGAGCTTTTACTGATAAGGTTCCCGATCAAAGACGGGTGTTTTGGCTTTTCTTGAATACACATAGTTATCCCTGACCATGCAGGCCATACAGGCGGCAGGCCCCATCCGGCACGGATGCCCAAGCATTTCTTGTCTAGTCTGGCGATGTATTGTAAGGTGTTTGACCGGGGAACAATACACACATAAGGAAATTGGCTTGAGGCCGGGATAAAAAGTCTCGGGGGATAAATAAACAAGCTTTATCTGACTGAGCTATCCGATTGTGAGCTGCAAATATGGAAATGCAAAAACCATTACACAAAAATCCCGGCTTTCACATGGAGACCATAGACGGCGAAGCCTTGCTCTACAGCCAAAGTGAAACCAAAGTGGTCAGCCTCAACATCACCGCCCATCTGATTTGGGAAATGTGCAACGGCCAGAACACGCCCGACGCCATCATCAAACTGCTGTGCGAAACCTATCCCGGCGCGGCCGGAGACATACCCTCGGACGTGCGGCAGATATTGGGGCAATTATTGAAGCACAAGGCCCTCATGCAGCTATGAGCCAGGTTCTGCGCCGTGAAATCCGCTTTGCGGGCAGCCGTATTATCCTGGAGTTCAAGGGCCCCAAGGCTTGCCGGGTGGGGAGTTTTGTTTTCTCGGCCTGGCCGGAAGGGGGTAGTGCGGCCCTGCCCCATTACCGCTTGGCCCAAAATGACGGCAAACTCCAGCTTTGGAAAGGCGAGGTAAAGCTGCGCGAGTCGGAAAGCTCCGCGATCATGGGTGAGGCCCTGCAGGCCAAAGCGGCCTATGATCTGGCGGACCGCAGCACCGGAGGCATGGTGTTGCACGCCGCCTGCCTGAGTCATGCGGACCGCGCTTTATTGATCCCCGCCGCATCCGGTTCGGGCAAAAGCACCCTGAGCGCCTGGCTGGCCGCCCGGGGCTTGAGCTTTTTGTGCGATGACGTGGTTTTCGTGTCCCGGGGGCACAGCCGGGCGGTCTGCCTTATCCGCCCCGTGCAGCTGAAGGGGCGGAGCCGCGAGGTGCTGCAGCCCTGGTTTGACTGGGAAAAGCACCAGGCCCAAGCCATGTGCGCGCCTGGTTTCTGCCTGGTGCCGCCGGAGATAATCGGCCAGCCGGTCAAGCTGCGCTATCCCCAAATCACAATTTTGCTCTTTCCCAAATACGAAAAAGGAGCCGGGCTCAGGTTCAGCAGGATCAGCCCCGCCCAAACCAGCCTGGCCCTGATGGAATGCCTGGTCAACGCCCGCAACCTGAAAGGCCACGGCCTCAAGCAGGCCATACGCCTGGCCCAACGGGTCACCGCCTATAAACTCACTTACGGCGGTTTTGATCAGCTGGAGCCGGTGCGCCGGGATTTATGGTCCCGGATGAAAATCGGTTAGGCTCCGCCCCCCTGACTGAGGCCCAAGCAGGCATCGATCAGTTCCGATGAATCCTTGGCTTCCGCTGCGGTGCCCTTCCACACTTCGCGTCCGCTCTCCAGCACCGTGACCTGATCCGCCACTTCCAGGGCCCTTTGGGTGGATTGCTCAACCAGCATGATGCTCATGCCGTCTTGTTTCAGCTCCTCCAGCACCCGGTAACAGACATCTATGGCCTTGGGCATCAGCCCCAGGCTCAATTCATCCACCATGAGCAGCTTGGGTTTACTCATCAAGGCCCGGCCAATGGACAGCATCTGTTGTTCACCGCCGGAAAGGGAGCCCGCCTGCTGGTCCAGACGCTCGCCCAGGCGGGGAAACATGGCCATCACCCGCTCTATGCCGGGTTCGGTTTCCTCCTTGGGATGGGAATAGCCGCCCACCACCAGATTCTCGCGCACCGAAAGTCCGGCGAACAAACGCCGCCCTTCCGGCACCAGGCCGATGCCCGCCCTCACCCGCTGCATGGGGCTCAGGCCGGAAATCTCCTCTTCTTGGTAAAAAACCTTGCCGCCCTGCATCTCCACATGACCGGCCACGCACATGATGGTGGAGCTTTTGCCCGCGCCGTTGGCCCCCAAAAGCGCGGTGATCTTTCCGGACTGGGCGCTGAGGCTCAGCTCATGCACCGCCCGCATGGGGCCATACCCGCAACTTAGCGCCTCAAGCCGCAGCATCGGCTTCCTCCTTGCCCACATAGGCGGCCCGCACCTTGGGCATGCGCATTACTTCGATGGGGTCGCCGTCCGCTATCTTGACACCGTTGTCCAGCACCACCAGGCGCTGGCTGACCCGGAGCACCTCGCCCAGGTTGTGTTCTATCATCACCACGGTCAGACCCTTTTCATTGATCCCGCATATAGTGTCGGCCAGACGGCCGGCCTCAATGTTGTTCAAACCGGCCAAGGGCTCATCCAAAAGCAGCAGCCGGGGTTCCAGGGCCAGGGCCCGGGCAACCTCCAAACGTTTAAGCAGGCCCAGGGGCTGGCCTTCCACCTCTTGCCCGGCCTGCTCATGAATCCCCACCAGTTCCAGAAGCTCCAACGCCCGTTTGCGCTCCCGCTTGCGATCCAGGCCGGAGAGCGCTTTAAAAACCTGGCGGATTCGTTTGTGCCCCACAGCCAGGGCCACGTTATCCAAAAGGGTCATGGATACAAAAGGGCGCACAATCTGGTTGGTCATGGCCAGGCCCAGCTGGGCCCGTTTATGGGTGGGAAGCCCGCTGATCTCCTTGCCGGCCAGGGTGATGACCGCGCTTTGCGGGCTCACCACCCCGGTGATGGCCCGCAGCATGGTGGTCTTGCCCGCGCCGTTGGGGCCGATCAGGCTCAAAAATTCGCCCTCCCTAACCTCAAAGGACACATCGCTCAGGGCATGCACCCCGCCGAAGTGCATGGTCACGTTCTTTACATCCAGGAGCACACTCATGATGCACCCCCCTGCCCCACCAGTTTGCGGTATATCCGCTTGCCCACACCCGCCAGGCCCTCGGGCGCGAAGCGCATCACCGCAAACAATAAAGCGCCGTACACCAAAAGCTTGTAATCGCTGATAAAACGGAAGAACTCCGGCATAAGGGTCAACAGCGCGGTGCCCAGTATCACCCCGAACACATTGCCGATGCCCCCCACCGCCACCATGGACAGCACCGTGATGGAGGTGATGAAGCCGAATTCATCCGGCATGATGAAACGGGTGAAGTAGCAGTACAAGCCCCCGGCCAGACCGGCCAGGGCCGTACCCAGGGCGAAGGCGGCCAGCTTATAGGCCGGAACATCCACGCTGAGCACCCTGGCGGTGTCCTCGTCATCGGCCACGGCCTCAAAGGCAAAACCCATCCAGGAGCGCTTGACATATATGCTGAAAGCGGTGCACAGGGCCGCCAGAGCCAGCACAAGAATAAAGTATTCCAGTTTATCCAGGCCAAAGCCGGGAATGCCGCTGATGCCTTCCTCGCCTCCCAGCAGGGTGTCCTGCTGGCGCACTATGCCCAGAAACAAAAAGCCCACCCCCATGGTGGTGATGGCCAGAAAATCATCCCGCACCCTGAGGCTGGTCAAACCGACCACCAGCCCCACCCCTCCGGCCAGAAGCATGGCCGCCACCAGCGCCATGGGTCCCGGCACTCCGGCCTTGGCCAAAAGGGCTGCGGCATAGGCCCCCAGGCCGTAAAAGGCGGCATGACCCAGGGATATCTGGCCGCAATAGCCCGTGATGAGGTTCAGGCCTATGGCCAGGATGATATTAATGCAGACCACGGTTGCCAAACTGAGTTCATATATGCCCATGGCTCATCCTTTCCCCATAAGGCCCTGGGGCCGGATCATCAGAACCAGGATGAGAAAGGCGAACGCTATGGCGTCGCGGTCCAGAAAATCACCTATGAAAATGGTGCCGTAGGCCTCCACCACCCCCAGCACCAAAGAGGCTATCAAGGTTCCGGCCACATTGCCCAGCCCGCCCAAGACGATGATAGCCAGGGCCTTGTAGCTGGGCACGCCGCCCATGGTGGGTTCGACCAGGTTGGAAAGCAAAGAAATGAATATACCGGCCACCCCGGCCAGGGCCGAGCCGATGAAGAAATTAAGATAACGGACCTTAAGCACGCTTACCCCGAAGCTCTCGGCCATCTGGGGATCATCAACCGTGGCCCGCCAGGCCACGCCCACCCGGGTCTTTTGAGCCAGCCAGGAAAGCACGGCCAGAAGCCCCACACTGCCCGCCACGATAGCCAGGTCCACCATGCGCAGGGAGATGCCGAAAAACCGCACCGGCGCCTGCAAGGGCGGCTGGGTGTAAGTAAGGCCATAGGGCCCGAAGATAAGCCGGAACATCTCTTCCATGGCGATAAAGAGCCCGATGGAGGCAATCAGGGCCACATAGGGCGGTTTGTCCAAAATGGGCTGGTAGCAGAGCCGGTATATCAACATGCCGACAACGCCCACCACGCCGGCGGCCAGGGGCATGGCCAACAGCAGGCTTCCGGTGGCGTTGGTGACCAATAGCCCCACATAGCCGCCCAGGGCGAACAGCCCGGCATGGGCCACATGCAGGACGCGCAAAAGCCCGTACACCAGGGTGAGACCCACCGCGATCATCGCGTACATGCAGCCATAGATCAGGCCCTGGATCAGTAACTCAACGTATAACATGATAAACGAACCGTCAGCAGACTAGCCTGTCATATGAATGAGGCTGAAACCGGAGGGGCAGGCAGAGCCCCTCCGGACAGGATATTAAGTCAACCCGGATTTATTTATCGGGCGGAGCCAAAAGTTCGGGATCGTCGACCACTGCATAGTAGTGCCAGCGGCCTCCCTTGACCACCTGCACCTGTAAGGCCTTCATCACTTCGCCCAGGGAATTGAATTTAATCGTACCGGTGGAAACCTTCAGGTTGGTCGCCGCAATGGCGTCACGGATCTTCTTGGGGTCGGTGCTGCCCGCCTTTGCTATGGCGGCGGCGGCAACCTTCACCGCTGTGTGGGTGCTGGCCGCGACCATATCGGCCGGATAGCCCGCCTGCTTTTCAAAGGCGGTGATAAACTCCCGGGCTTCTTTTTCCTTGGAGTCGCGGTCCAAGGCCGTGGTGATCATTACGCCCTCGGCCGCCGCTCCGGCGATCTCGATGAACTTCTGGCCGTCATAGCCTTCCTGGCCGACTATGGGAGCCGTCACCCCGGCTGAACGCATCTGGCTTACCAAGGGACCGCAGTTGAAGTAATAGCCCGTGGCGTAAATGACTTCCGGATTGTCGGCTTTCACCTTGGCCACTATGGAACCGAACTGGCGGTCCTTCATGGAATACTGGTACTCGTTGATTACGGAGACTCCGAATTTCTTGGCCACGGACTTGAAACCGGCGGCCAGGGATTTACCGAAGTCGTTCTGCAAGGTGATGATCACGACTTTCTTCTTGCCGAGAATTTCACCCACAAATTTCGCGCCGGCTTTTCCCTGCACGCTGCCCAATATGCCGGCGCGGAAAACGAAGTCACCGGCCCGGGTGATGTCGGGGTGGATGCCATAGGCGCTGATGTAGGGCAGCCCGGCTTCCTGGAACACCCCGGCTCCGGAGCGGGTGGGACCGGAGTAGGAACCGCTGATGCCCATGACCACTTTGTCTTTGCCGATCAGTTTGTTGATTATGGGGATAGCCTGGGCCGCCTTGGCCTGATCGTCATACACCACCAATTCAAGTTTTTTGCCCAAAACACCACCGGCGGCGTTGATCTGGGACACGGCCAGCTTGGCTCCCTCATAGGACGACTTTCCGTCCGCCGCCGCAAAACCGGTCAGGGGAGCGTGGAAGCCGATTTTAATGGTGTCCGCGGCTGCCGCAAAGCCGGCCATGGCGATCAGCAATCCCAGGGCCAGAGCCCAAATTGCCAATTTCTTCATTATGTTCCCTCCTGTTTATAATTTAATCGCTTCTATTCAACGAGCAGTCTGTTAATAGCTGCTCTTTGGGCCCAATCACCGCATCAGATGGGATATAATTAAATTGTTTATAAAAGCATTAGTATATTCAGCGTGTTAAAACCCCTCCGATTTATGCCGGAATCAGAACACTGTCTCTCAACACCCATCATCTCGAAAATTATCTTATCCAGTCAGGGCGGAATTGCCCACAAACTACGCACTTTCTATATTACGCCGTTCCCCTTTGGCTTGTTGGATAAACGGCATATTACAACTTTACCCAAAACCGACCCGAAAGGTCCATTGCGAAAACCAGCCCAAGCTGGTTCAAGCCTTGCGGACCCGGCAAAACACACTTGAATCATCCACCGTGTATATTTCCGCCCTCACCCGGCAGGACCGGCAGAGTTCCTCAAACTGGCCCGGACTGAAGGTGGTTGCTTTGAACCCGTCGTGGCAAACGATTACACCGTTGCCCGTGGCTGATTCATCAATGGGCCCCAAAAAGCCCGCTTCGGCCTGGGCCCGGAACCACTCCAGCCGATGGGGCCAGAATTCGGCTGCATAGCTGCTGAGCAGCACCAGGCCGCCCGGACGGGTTACCCTCAGAGCCTCTTTAAGCAGCACCTGGGGCTCAGTCTTGCAGGCGGAGATGAAATTCTGAGCGCCTATCACCAGATCAAAACTGAGATCCTTTAGCCCCAACCGGGCCACATCCATTAAAGCCAGCCGCACACCCGGGATTCCGGTCCGGGCCATTTGCAGGCTTTCATAGGCATTGTCAACCCCCCAGGCTTGCCCAGCCAAAGGAGCCAGACGGGCCAGGATGCGGCCATACCCGCAGCCCAACTCCAACACCCGCATATCCGCCTCAACAAACCCGGCCAGGTGCCCTATCTCCGAAAGCAGATAGCGCTCCACCCTGGGGCCCGCCAGGGCATAGGCCTGTCGCAAGCGGCTGGCGCTCAGCTTTTTGGCGTAATAGTCCCGGCTCATATAAGCACCTTACAAATGCCCTAAGGGCGGGGCATGCTTGCAGCCCCTTTAATTTATCTACTATAGGCGTCAGGGGAATACCAGCTTCTTGTGAAAGAGACCAAAAGCGTTTTTCAACTGGGATTTGGACTCACAACCTGCACCGGCAAAAACTCATATTCATGCTCCTAGCAAGTCTGGCGCTTCAAACTGGTAAATGGTAAGCTCTACCCCATTCAAGACGGCATTGCGTCTCTCGATTATGGGAATCAATGCACACGCTTCGCCCCCGTAGCTCATTTGGATAGAGCAACGGCCTTCTAAGCCGTGGGCAGCAGGTTCGAATCCTGCCGGGGGCACCAATTAAAACAAGAGGTTACATCGCTAGGTGTAGCCCATTATTATCTGAACAATTTGATTTCTCCCCACTCTCTCCCCATTTTTATGTTGCCATTAGCACTGTGTAAGCTGCCGCGCGGAATGGAAAACTTTGCCACTCGAAATGGGATAATCAGAACTCAATTGCAAGCTGCTGCAGAATTGCAGAATGACGCCTTGTTTCCTGTGAGCGTTCCTCTTAGCCAAGTTGACAATAGACCAGATACTCATCCCAACTTATAGATGCCAAGAGTAAACTCTTAATCTTGGGCCTTTCATTAAGAATTTAGGAACAGTTCCTTGATGGGCAACAGGGGAAATCATACGGCGCAAGCACAACATTGACTTTCTGAGCTCAATTGGGATACCATCCGCATTATCTAGGGACTGCCCTGCCTGCTCCATCCCTAGTAGTATCGTGCAAATCGTCCAACTGCGAAATAATGTAATAAGTCTTGAGGAACAAGGCCGTAACCAAGGTGAATATTTGGTTTAGAAAGGTGGAGTTTGAGCTGGCTGAAGCTTTCGAAACGTATTTGAAAGATAGTCCACATTGCCGACAATGCTTAGATTATCCATTCGGTCCATGAAATATATCCAAGGCATCCTCATCCGCCGGCTGCCCCAAAATGCAGGCAAGCCGCCTTGGGAGTTAAAAGTACCCCATCGATATTTTGGCAAAGGCAGACTGCACCTAAAAGATCGCAGCCCGCCCCGCCCTTGTTAACTAAGCCTAAGCCATCACCCTTTTGTTGTTATACAGCAGTAAACCTGCGGTCACAGCCAGCAAAAGGGCTCCGATCAGCCCAAAACAGGCCCCAACCCCTATTTGCCGTACAAGGGGCTCCAGAATCAACGGAGATACGAACTGGCCAAACAGAAAAGAAGTTGCCAGGCCGCCTACGAACTTGCCCCGCACCGAAGCTGGCACAAAAGACACCAGCCAGACGTTTACATTAGGCATGAGCAGGCCAAACCCCACACCCGCGACAGCCAATCCGCAGAGGATCACCCAATAGCTTGTGGTGAGGTATATGGCTAAATAACCTATTCCCATGAGAAGCGTGAATAGAACATAGATGCCGGAATAGGAGAGTTTTTGTTTGATTCTCTTGAACTGGGTCGAGGACAGAGCCCCGATCAGGTTCATCAGGCCCAGGGCAATTCCGACTTCAACATTACTGATGCCGCCCATCCCTTTCATGTGGAAAGGCAGCTGCACCGGCACCGCGTAAAAGACCAGCATTCCGAAAAAGGCCGAAAGGTAGATTAGTATCACCAGTTTGGCTGGCACTTTGGGGACCTCACCCGGGGATGAAGCCGAATCCGGGTCCGTATTACTGATCAAAGGTTCATGCAAAAAAGCCGCCACCCCCGGCCACACCACAAAAGCAAACAGATAGATCAAAAAGGGATAGCGCCAGCTAAAATCCGCCAATAAGCCTCCCATGGAGACGAAAAGCAATCCACCAAAACCGGTGAATGCGGCTTGCAGGCCCATCACTTTGTTGCGTTCCTCACCGCTGAAGTAGTCTCCAATAAGCGTGGTAAACCCGCTCATAATGCCGGCTACGGAGATGCCCAAAAAAGCCCGGCCCAAGATTATGCCGTAAAGGGAATCCATAAAAAAACCCGAGCTGCCGGAGACGCCGTAAAGCGCCACCGAAATGAGCAGGACCGGTTTGCGCCCATACCGGTCCATCAGCATTCCCATGAAAGGAGCGCTCAAGGCTATGAAAAGGGCATGGATGGAAAGCAGAAGCTTCACCATCAATTTCGCATGGGGCATGTCCTGAAAAAATGCGCTTATTTGCGGCAGGGCGGGCGCTATGGTGGCTCCTGCCATCACCGTCATGGTGCTGCCCAGAAGCAATGTAGACAGCCGGAAAAAATCCCGGGTGTTTCTATCAGCAAGGCTCACGGCTACTTCTCCTGGCAGATGCGTTATCCAATTTGGGTTTTCTGTTTGCGGGCCGGACTTTTTTGCTCCGTTTGGGCGCGACCAAAAGGGATCAAGGTCAGGCTCGCCTGTCAGGCCTTGAGCCGGTCTGGATGGATTATCACTATTCTGGTCGGTGTTTCCTGTATCCGGCTGACATGCCTGGTGCTTGCAGGTATCTGTTTCATGGTCAAGCCGGTTAGCGTTTCCACCTCGTCGCCCAATTGCAGCTCTATGCGGCCTTCCAGCAGGACCAGAATTTCTTCAAACTCGTGGGCCTCATCCGGCGAAACCGCTCCCTTTTGGGCAAAGACCGTTTCGACTTCAAATTCGTTCCGGGCACCAATAAAAAGCCTGGAAATGTCGGGGATCGGGGATTCTGTGCTCATTTTATTCTCCTTTATAATTGCTATTTCATTCCGTCTGGACGTTTTGGCCTGCATCTAAATGGCAATTGCGCTATGTAGTGGTATGCTGGTCAAAACACTCCTGGTGGATGCTAATCAGACAACATCAGTTTGATGTTCTGATTTATCTTTTCAGTGGATTGAAAATAGACCTCTCGCTCTTCGGGGCTGAATCCGGCAAAGAGCCTTTCTGTGGTCTGACTAAGAATCTGGATCAGTTCGTCTTTGAGGCTGAGCCCCGCTTCGGTAACGGTTATCAGATTCCTTCTTTTTATCCGGGGATCAACCAATCTGTTAACGTAGCCCCTTTTTTCCAAAGCTGTGATGGCCCGGGTCACCGAGCTCTTGTCAAAGTGCAGATCGGCCGCCATTTCATCCTGGTACACTCCGTCATGCATGCAGAGATAAGCCAGAAAAGGAACTGTGGCGCTGCTCAGGTTCAGATGCCGGGTTTTGGCATCTAGATAGCGGTTGAGGCTCCTTGCTATATAAGTAATCTCTTTGCCTATCGAGCGGGCAGTCATGATTTCGCCTCCTAACCGTTGCGCACGCAACAATATATATCACCACACCGTTGCGTGCGCAACAGAAAAGTGTATGAATGACTCCAACAATACTCAGGCGATTCCAAGCTGTTCGGATATCTAGTTGTCGTCAACAAGGACAGTGTTTACACTTAATCAATCTCGAAATTGGAGTCTCAAGTTTCAAAGCAGTATGAGGCCGCAGTTGCTTGTAGAAATCCGTCCATGGTCCGAGGCTGGCGGTTCTCTCCTCCGAGGTTCCGCATGCCTGGCCTGGATGCATGATTGTTGTTCACATGCGATTCCTTAATCGAGATCGGATTGCGGCAGATCAAATCTCTATATCAAGATCGGCGTATGAACCATGTCTTTAGCGTCTGCAACTAATGTTTGCGCATGCGTTTCAATGCGCTGATAACCAAATTTGCGCTATTGGTGAGATCATTAACCAGGCATTGGCAGGCCAACTCAGGTTTTTTGTCCTTAATCATTGCGATCAATTCGCGATGATGCCTGAAAGTCAACTCCCACATCAAATCGCCGCCTTCATTTAGGTGGATATTGAAATAAGGATTCAAACGGCCCCATAGTGACTTAACAATGTTAATAAGAATCGGCATTTTAGCCTGATCATAAATGGAAAAATGGAACTCATAGTTAAGCTCCAGTGACTTGTCTGTTTTCCCCATGCCGGTCGCTTTTTCATATTCCCTTTGAAGCGATTCAAGACGCTTGATAATTGCAGGGGAAATATTAGCCGTTGCCTTGCTGACTAGGATGGACTCCAGCGCCAGCCTTATCGTCAAGATTTCACTGATATTTTCGGTTGTCAATTCGCTGACCAGGCTTCCCTTCGAGGTAGGCGGGTCAATGAACCCGGCCGCTTCCAGCCTCTTCAGAGCCTCACGGACAGGTGAAGGACTAACCCCCATTTGCCTGGCAATCTGTTCTGTAACCAAACGGCTGCCCGGCAGTATCTGTCCTGAGGTGATTGCGCGGTAAAGCTCATTGTAGACGGTCTCTTGTAAGTTGAAGTTGTTGGCAGGCCTCAAATTGTTGACCGGTTCTTGGGCCGCGAAAGATTCACCGTGGCTGCTTTTTAGCAAGTCAGCGGTTTTTTGCAATGATCTTGCACCACTCAAACCTTGCAAACCAGCCTGGTTGAACCATTTGCGTATTAGGTGTGAAGCACTCGACCAACGCAGCGGACTGCCGCCCTTTCGTGAAGAAAAAACGTAGTCATCGTCAGACAGCCCCTTTGCTTTGACCAAGCGCTGGTGAGCTGATATCAATTCCGGGCTGATATGCCACGCCCTATTTTCCAAGTTAAAACCATTTGATTTTACAGAGTTTTGTTCCGTGAGCAATTCCATCAGATCTTTTACCTTCATGGGCAGCAGATCATTAAGTCTCAGGCCTGTGCTGATCAAAGCCTCGAAAAGGAGCAAATCCCGGGGATTATCCGCCAGGCAATCACGCAGCAGGTCAACTTCTTTTGGTATTTGCAGGGGCTTGATGGTGTTATGTTTCATTTATTCATTTCTTCTCATGTCATTGGGAGTCTAAATATTGATAGCTTCCATCTTAACAAATGTGATTCAAAAAGCAATACAAAAGAAAAACCCTGCATGAATGACATATAGTATAAACCAAAATTATGCACATGAAGATAAAACAACACATATATACCATACAAATGATGTCTAGATAACTAATAATAAATGCATATATTTTTTTAATTTACTGATAATACGCATTTATTTATATAATTCATTTTTTAAGTGAATATGATCTGTTTTTTTGTTGACATAAATAACATGTATATTATATAGAATGCACATAAGGTTTTAATTGCCGCGACAGGCACTATCCGAGTTAGATCAACGAGCCGCCCTACTCTCTGCATCGGCACCCTGAATCGGCACGGCATACGAGATCGAAACGTCGATACAGAGCAAAAATGGCGCATCAAGGTTTGTGGGATAGATGGAGAGTCGATATCAGTTTACTTAATAACCTAAGGGAATTTGGTCTATGGAGGGCGAAATGAAAAAAAAATCTAGCTTTGTGCTGCTCATGGCCACAGTGATAATCCTGGGGCTCGTTCTGGCTCCACTTAGCGGGTTGGCAGCACAAAAGACCTACAAGTGGCGCATGGTGAACTTGTACCCCCGCGGCATTTCCTTTGGCCCGCTGTACCAGGAGTTCTGCGACATCGTAAAGAAGATGTCGGGCGGACGTCTGGTCATCGAGGCCCTATATGACGGTGAGGGAGTGGGCGCCACAGAGGTTTGGAGCGCGGTCAAATCAGGCCTGGTTGAGATGGGGGCTCCATATATTGCCTTGCATGCGGGCGAGTTTCCCGCGGGAGTCGTTACATTGGGACTGCCGGGCGGCCCCACCGACTTCATGGATATCCGGGCCCTGCACCATGAGGGCGGTTGGATGAAAATACTCAACGAGGCCGCCAACAAACAGGATATCATGTTCCTGAGTGAATACTTGCAGCCCGGGACCTATGTTTTCACCAAAAAACCCATTAATTCTATTGACGATTTCAAAAAGTTAAAAATCAGAGCGCCCGGCGCTTATGGCAAATTTTTCCGTAAGCTGGGTGCCTCGCCAGCGGTTATAGCCTTTGGGGAAGTCTACACCAGTCTGGCCACTGGCGTGATCGACGGGGTTGACGGCTGCAACCTCATCGACCACCGCGACGGCAAGTTCTATGAAGTGGCCAAGTATATGTATCCTTTGCCCATAACCGGCGCCCAGTCCGGCAACCTGATCGTAAACATTAAGGCGTACAAAAGCCTGCCTGAAGATCTCAAGGCCATACTTTGGTATGCGTCCATGTATCACGGAACCCTGCAGAGCATGAAATCCCTGGTTTGGGAAAAAGAAGCCCTGAAAGAAATGATGGCCAAAGGCTTGAAAATGAGCCCGCCGCCCTCGGCCGAGGACAAAGCTAAATGGATTGCGGCAGGTCAGGCTATCTGGCCCGAATATGAGAACCAGAATGCCACCAGCAAAAAACTGATTGAAACCCAAAGGGCGTTCATGAAAAAGCTCGGCAAATAATCCGCTTAGTTATAAGGGTTCCGGCCGTTCGTCCAGCAGGATGCTGGCCGGAACCAAGTTCCAATAGGAGCTCCAGATGGGTGCGATGAGGAAGCTGGTTCAATCCATTGACAAGATAAGCGACTTTGTGGGGCGCTTGGTGAGCGTATTATTGCCCGCCATGGTTCTGGTCCTGGCTTTTGAGGTGGTAGTCAGGTACTTCTTCAACCGGCCCACCATCTGGGTTTACGACACAGCCATTTTCATGTTCGGCTACTGCGGCTTGTTCGCGGGCGCCTATGTGCTCAAACGCAGGCAGCACATAAACGTGGATCTGGTGTTCAACCGGTTTTCACCCCGTGGACAGAGCATCCTCAACTGCATCACCGGCATGCTCTTCTTTTTCTTCATCACCTTGGTAATTGTTTATGGCCTTGAAGACGGCATCAGCGCCTGGATAGCTGGTGACCGCAGGCCCTCGGAGTGGGGTCCGCCGGTGGGTCATTTCAAACTTGCGATTCCGGCCGGGGCTTCTCTTTTAATGCTGCAAGGCTTGGCCAACTGGATAAGGGACCTGCATTTTGCCATCACGGGCAAGAGGCTTGACTAATGGCTATAGAATTACTGACCATACTGCTTTTTGTTGGGATTCTGCTGGTTTTCTCAGCGGGCATGCCTGTGGGATTCGGCCTGGGCACAGTGGCCATGCTCTTTGGCTATTTCACCTGGGGGCCTCAGTGTTTCAAACTCATACCAACCACAGCCATCAATTCAGTATCCGGCTTTGTACTCCTTGCCGTGCCGTTGTTCTTGTTCATGGGGCAGATTTTGCTGCGTTCAGGCCTGGGCGAGGCCATGTTCAACGCCATGCATGTGCTGGCCGGACGCATCAGGGGCGGTTTGGCAATCGGGGTTATCATTGTGTGCAGCATCATGGGCGCCATGGTGGGCATCATTGGGGCGGGCATAATGACCGCGGGCAGCATCGCCATACCTCCCATGCTCAAAAGGGGCTACAATAAACACCTCGCCCTGGGCGCCGTTATGGCCGGCGGTGGCATGGGCATCCTGATACCGCCGAGCATCCCCATGATACTCTTCAGCTCGGTTACCAGCACATCTATCGGAAAAATGTTCGCCGGCGGTTTGATCCCCGGTTTGATCATGATCGGGCTATTTATCCTTTACATAGGCATAAGATGCTTTTTCCAGCCAGAGATGGGGCCTCCCCTGGAAAGCCGGGAGCACAGCCAGATCCGCACCAAGCTTATTGCCGTTAAAGATGCGGGGCTTGCCTTTGCCCTTATTTTTCTGGTGCTGGGTTCGATACTTTTCGGCGCGGCCACACCCACCGAAGCTGCGGCGGTCGGAGCGGTGGGTGCAACCTTGATTGCCGTACTCTATCGCCGGTTCAATTGGAACGTCCTCAAGGAAGCCAGCATAAACGGCATGAGTCTGACCGGCATCTGTGTGTGGATTCTTTTGGGGGCCATGGTTTTTTCCAACTTCCACATGCTTATGGGCGCGGGCCGGCTTCTTTCCAAAATGACCATTGAGATGGGCATGGGGCCCATGGGGGTGATCATTCTCATGCAGCTGAGCATGCTGATCATGGGCTGCATCATGGACGAGTTTATCATCGTGCTTATTTGCGCGCCGCTTTACACCCCCATCGCGGTTTCTCTGGGCTTCGATCCAGTATGGTTTGGCATCTTGATGATCTTGAATATGGAGATAGCCATCCAGACTCCCCCCTATGGTTTTGCCTTGTTCTATTTAAAAGGAGTGGCCCCGCCCGAGATAACCATGCTCGACATTTACAAATCCATCAGCCCGTTTTTGATGGTCAAGCTTATCGTGCTGATAATTTGCATGCTTTTTCCGAATATTGTCACTTGGTTGCCCAACTTACTTTTCAACTGAAAGGAATGCAATTAATGGCAAGCAGCTATTCGCACCTAAACGGAACAGACCAGCCAAAGGGTTCGATTACGGTTCCGCCGGGCAGAGCCATTGGCGGGCAGCCCATCGGAATACTGGTTATGGATGCATGGTATCCCATGATGCCTGGCAATGTGGCCAATGCCTCCACCTATGACTTTCCAGTTATGTACAAGGTGTTGAAGGGCATTCCCGCCGGCCGGGTAATGTCTGGAGATCCCGAATTGACCGAAATCATAGTGGCCGGAGGCAAAGAATTAATCGAGCAGGGGGCTCGGGCCATTGTCGGGGCCTGCGGTTCCTTTGCCAACTACCAGCAGGTGGCGGCCGCAGAACTTGATGTGCCGGTGTTTCTGTCGGTCATGCTGCAGGCGCCCTGGATACTGCAAGCATTAAGACCTGATCAAAAGCTCGGTATCATTGCCGCCTCCGCAGCGGCCCTGACCCCGCACACATATAAGCAGTGCGGGATCACCGAACCCGACAGGCTGGTAATCGCCGAGGTCATAAATCTACCTGAATTCCAGGTGTTGGCTCAGGCCAAAGGCGAATTTGACAGCGCCAAATTGGAAAGCGAGACCGTCGGCCTGGTGGGTGATTTTGCAGCCCGGCATGATGATCTGGGGGCGCTGCTGCTTCAATGCAGCGACTTGCCGCCCTATGCCTGGGCCATTCAGAAGGTGGCTGGGCTTCCGGTTTTTGACATGAACAACTTGATCAATTGGGTTTATCAGGCAGTGGTCAGAAAGCCTTATCACGGGGTGCTTTAATATCTGGGAGTTCTAATTGCCCGAAACTTGCTTCGGTTTTTTGAAAAAGGAAATATGACGATGACATCACAGCCAACCAAGAAAGGTTTGAACAGATTGGCCGGCAAGGTGGCTTTTGTCACCGGTGTGGCCAGGGTGCGTGGGATGGGCAGCTGCGTGGCCCAGGCCTTTGCCCGTGAGGGCGCCAAAGTGGTAGTGACGGATATTGCCGATGATGTTTGGGAACGTCACCAGCAGCTACTGGATTTGGGTTATGAGGCCGAAGCCTTTCAAGCCGACTTGACTCAATTGGGTGATGTCAAAGACATAGTTCGCAAAATCACGGAAGTACATGGCCGGATTGACATCCTGGTAAACGTAGCGGGTAAATCCGTGCCGCCCCGGCCTCCATTTCTGGAGATGAGCCCGGAATATTGGGATATGGTCATGGACCGCAACTTGAGGACAACCCTGAATTGCTGCTGGGCCATACTTCCGGTTATGGTGGAAAACGGATACGGAAAAGTGGTTAATTTTTCATCTATTTCCGGAGTGAAGGTCGCTTATCGCTATTCCGCGGCATATGCCGCATCCAAAGGTGCGGTGTCGGCTTTAACCAAGGCGCTGGCTCTGGAAATGGGTGAGCACAACATCACGGTCAATGCAATCCTGCCCGGCGATATAGACACCGGCGACCAACCCTGGACCACCAATGAGCCCCGCCGGGATTTGGGCGTCTATTCTCCCCATTTAAGCTGCCCCCTGCCCCGGCCGGGCCGTTCGGAAGAAGCTGCTGATCTGGCTCTTTTCCTGGCTTCCGATGAATCCAGGTTTATCACCGGTGCTGAGATAGTGATTGATGGCGGGGCCACCATCATTGAACCTTTTCCCGGCGGGCCCCAATAGGCCTTTTTCTTTTGCACAGACAGAATACGTATTTATAAGGACGGCGCTACGGCTCTTGGATGCCAGGCTTATGATCCGGCCCGATTAAACTGAAGCACCCAACAATAATAAACCACTGCTTGACCCTGATTTCAAATTCGGTCAGCTACCAAAATTCCAGAAAGGATCGATCCCAATGGCAGCTAAACAGAGTAAAGTCATTATCAATTGCGCGGTTACCGGCAGTGTGCACATTCCTACAATGTCCGATTACCTGCCAATAACCCCCCAGGAAATTGCGGAATCTGCATTGAAGGCGGCTGAAGCGGGCGCAACTACCGTGCATCTTCATGCCAGGGACCCCCAAAACGGCAAGCCGGTTTCAGATATGGGGATTTTCCGCGAGATCTGCACAGAAATCCACAGCAGTTCTGACGTAGTGCAATGCACAACCACCGGTGGCGGCGCTGGTATGAGCCTGGATGAAAGGGTCAGAGTTATCAAGGAATTTGAGCCGGAACTTGCAAGCATGAATATTGGATCAATGAATTACGGTTCCTTCCGTATCACCGAATCTATTGAAAAATATAAATATGATTGGGAAAAACCCTTTTTGGAGAGCACCAAGGATTGGGTGTATACCAATACCTTTGCCAGCATGGAAGCATATCTGAAGACCATGGGTGATTGCGGGACAAAACCCGAACTTGAAGTGTATGATATCGGCGGTCTTTATATGGCGGCCTATCTTCTTGAAAAAGGATTTTTACGTGCACCGCTTTACTTCCAATTTGTAATGGGCGTGCTGGGCGGTATTGGTGCAAGCGTGGAACACATGATGCACCTGAAACATACCGCGGACAGCCTGTTTGGACAGGATTTTGTTTGGTCGGTGTTGCCCGTGGGGCGTTATGAATTTCCTTTCTGCACCGTGGCATCCGTTTTAGGAGGTAATGTGCGGGTCGGTATGGAGGACAATCTGTACCTCAAAAAAGGCGTGCCTCTGAAATCCAATGAAGAGGCGGTAAAGAAAATCAAACTATTGCTCGAAACCCTGGGTATGGAAATAGCAAGTCCAGATGAGGGCCGCGAAATTCTCAACCTCAAGGGCAAGGAAAATACCAAGTTCTAACCGCCCGTTAAAATCAGGTAGCTAAAATGCGCAAAGTCAAAGTAGCAGTAGTGCAGGACAGCCCGGTGGTCTTTGACCGGGAGGCCACCCTGGCAAAAACGGACAATCTGGTGAAACAGGCAGCCGCAGGCGGAGCCCAGCTTGTGCTGTTTCCTGAAGGCTTTATATCGGCCTATCCCGTGGGGCTGGATTTCGGCGCCAGGTTTGGCTACCGCCAATCCCAGGGGCGGGTTGATTTTCAGCGTTACTTTGAAAGCTCGGTCGAGGTGCCGGGTCCGGCCTGTGACGCATTGGGACAGATGGCCAGAGATGCGGGAGTGTATCTGGTCATGGGCGTGATAGAAAGGCAATGCGCGACTCTGTATTGCAGCGTGCTTTATTTCACCCCCGATGGTCAGTTGATGGGCAAGCACCGCAAGCTTATGCCAACCGCTCTTGAGAGGATCACCTGGGGCATGGGCGATGGCTCAACCATGCAGGTGTTTGATACCGATATTGGCAAACTGGGGGCTGTTATCTGCTGGGAAAACTACATGCCCATGATGCGCATGCATATGTATTCCCAAGGAATCCAAATCTATTGCGCTCCCACTGCCGATGACCTGGACTTGTGGCACTCAACCTTGCGGCACATTGCCCGCGAGGGAGGCTGTTTTGTGCTGGGAGCCTGTCAGTATCTCACCACGGCTAATTGCGGTGAGGGCTATGATATCCTGGAAGAGGATTTTTCGGAAGGAAACGGCAATATTATCCTGATGCGCGGCGGGAGCGCCATAATTAACCCAATGGGAGCTGTGTTGGCTGGTCCGGACTATGACGGGCCAGCCATTCTTACCGCTGAACTGGATTTGGGTCAGGTGCCAAAGGCGAAATACGACCTGGATGTGGTTGGGCATTACTCAAGGCCCGATGTGTTTCAGCTCCAGGTGAACACTAAGTCCAATCAATTGGTCAGCCACTGGAATGGCAAAGATGACAATCCGTTTGAATGAAGAATCTTGAAGAAAACCCCTGGGCGTCAAATGGGATAGACGAAACCAAGTCAGTAAAGCATTTGTAGCCTGTTTGATATATTATTTTTTTTGCAATACAGCTAATATTGGCTTCGTGTATGAATGGTCCGCTCGGTTGGTTTAAATCAAGCGACAAAAATTTTTTTTGTGGAAACCAACACTTTTTGATAAGGGTATTACAGGGATATTTGACTATTGATATGCTTGCGCCGGCCATTACGTAACCATACCCGAATGCAAAGCGCCCCATTATTGTTTGTTTGAATATAGGTTTTTCAGTAAACATATCAAGATTTAACACACTGAAATCTGAAGTTTTTACATTTAAAGCAATCTCAATATTGGGGTAACTGATAAATCGACTTGACAATGGATATTGGCATTTAAAGACAGCCTCTTTTATACAAAACAATACTTTAATTAGTTTACCGCGGTCTTCATCTGGAAGACCCAAAAGCCACTCGCGCTCTCGTGGTGAACATATGTGCATCATGAGTTCAGATTCAAGGGGGGCGTCCAGTTCTATATCAAGGCCCAGCCCGATAACATTACGGGTTTTAGCCACCGCTGCAGCACATACGCCCCGGGTATGTGCAATTGTGCCGATAACTCCTTTTGGCCAACGGGGTGAGCGATCCTTATTAGGCAAAATTGGAGCCCTGGGTACACCCAATTGATCCAGAGCTCGATGCGCACAAATTCGTCCGCCACAGAACTCGGCTTGTCTTTTGGGTACGGCGTTAGCAATTACTTGCCATTCCGAATCATACAGTTCGCTGAAACTAAGCCTGGGGTTAGTCTCCGCAGTGATGACCCCCTTGGGGAACAGGGACGGTGGAATTATTGCTGCTTTAGAATCCATCAGGAATTGTTAGTGTTGTCGCAATTTAGTTATCACAAATAACCTGGTGTATTACTCCGGCGAAACAATCCATTTCCTCAAGCGTCTTAGGGTGCGCTAAAGTTGAATTTTAAACTCAAATACAGCGTTGGCCGTTATTTTGTAATTTATATATATAATCTGGGTCTGCGAAATGCCTTTCCGGCCCAGCCCAGATGCATCAACTTAAAACTGTAAATTATTTGAAGAATTATATCAATCGCCTAAATATGTTGGATCAATGTTCTGCAGCCATTTACAGCGCAATACTTTCAAATAAAACAGGTGACAATCTGTTAACAATGATCATTTATATCCTTTTATGCCAACCGTAGATTCCAGCTGGTGCCATGCCTGTGTGATTTCTGCTGCGGTATTCAAAAGAGGTTTTAACAGCGTATCGATCATTCTTTTTTGCGAATAATCTGAAGTGAGTACAGATATGTTAATTGCAGCGACAACTAAACCGGCTTTATCCAATATGGGAGCGGCCATGCCCTGTATGCCTAGAGTAAATTCTTCTTCAGTTAAAGCATAACCTCTACGCTTTGTTTCCTTGAGTTCTTCCTCAAATATTGCCTTTTCAGTAATGGTGCGATGGGTAACCGGTTGAAATGTAAGTTTGTTTAGAATGCGTTTTATTTTTTCAGGCGTTTCAAATGCCAAAAGAGCTTTCCCCCCAGAAGTACAGTGCAAAGGCAATTTGGAACCCACGCGAATATCGGGGAAAAAAGAAGGCTCCTTGATTCGTATCACGTAGAGAGTCTCATCTTCATCCAGTATGGTAAGGTTTACCGTTTCATGGATTTCAGCAAAAAGCCGCCGCAAATAAGATTCTGCGACTTGCCGCCAATCCAGGCCAAATATCCATGCCGCTCCTAGGGTCAGAACCTTGGGGGTTGGATGAAAAGAACCATGTTTGTCACGAGTGATGAATCCCATTTCAGATAGCGTATAACAAAGGCGGGTTGCAGTGGTTCTGTTTGTCCCCAGAGTCTGCGCTATGTCGGTAAGTGTCATGGGCTGGTGCATGTCGGAAAGTATCTGCAATACGGCAAGACCCTTGGCAAGAGACTTAACAAAATAGCGTTCGTTGTTAATCTTATATTTTTCGAGTATATCTTGCATCAATGGGATTATTCCTCAGTGATTTATAAATTAATTAACTTTTTGAGTGCGCCGAATTTCATATCAAGGTGTTTTACTAAAAAACAGATGAATTATTCTGATTTGAAATTACGGCATATCGGTATCTTCTAAAACAGGTGAAATAGTTGAAGTTAAACCATCTTCAGAACGTTTTATAATAATATTCTTCAGCCAATCATTGTTGTTGGTTTCAGGATAGTCTTTTCTGTAGTGGGCTCCTCTACTCTCCTCTCTTATCAGCGATGCTTTAATCATCATCTTAGCTGAAATAAGCATGCCGTTTACTATATATATCTCGGAAAGTTGATTCAGTTCTTCGGAGTGCATCACAGGAACTAGCTGACTAATCTCCTCAAGTTCTCCGAGAGCTTTTGTCAAACCTTCACCGCTCTTCACAATCCCGATTTCCCGGGAAATTATGCTGCCAATCTTGTTCCGCACTTCCATCGGGGTGACTGAGCTTTTCTTGGCTGACTTTCTTAACTCAAATTCACGCCTCTTTTCCGAGTAGCCCTGGCGAAAGGCTGGCTCGATAGAAGATTGATTCATATGATTAACATAGTTTGCCGCATTTATGCCAGCAATAGGTCCAAAAACAAGCACCTCGGTACCGGCATTTCCCCCAATTCGGTTGGCCCCATGAAGTCCACCGGATACTTCACCGGCAGCATATAGCCCTTCAACACTGCTTGCGCAGTTTTCGTCGATTCTGACTCCACCTAGAAAGGTATGGGCGATCGGCGCAACTTCACCCCTGCTTTTTGTGAGGTCAACCCCTGCTTTCAAAGCGGATTGGTAATATCTATCCTGGTCTTCAACAAGGAGTTTTGTGGGGAGCTTTGTAACGTCTATATAGATTCCCCCATGCACGCTTCCCCGGCCTTGGGAAATTTCATTATACATCGCACGCGATAACACATCTTTTTGCACCTTTTCCCCTCTATCGCTATAGCGGAACATAAAACGTTCACCAGTATTATTCAGCAACTCAGCTCCGGCCATCAGAAGAGTAGTCACAATAATTTTACCTATAAGCGATTTTGGGGCGACAAATCCGCAAGGTTCAAATTGAATGAATTCCATATCCACCATTTCGGCACCTGCATTGAATGCCAAGGCATATCCCATACCATTGATGTCGGAAGGATAAGTAGTAAAATGATGCAACCCCCCTGAGCCTCCGGCTGCGAGCACGATAGCTTTTGCCTGAAATCCCACAAAACCGCCCATATTCATATCGATGCCGCAGGCTCCGACTATCCTCTTTCCATCAGTTAATAGATCAGTGATCATTAAATTATTAAGTGTCTTGACTTCCTGCCAAGCCCGGGATTTCTTTATTATCTTGACCACTTGAATTGCCGTATTACTTCGGTGGTGAACCAATCGGGGGTAACTGGAACCAAGGGGTTGCAGGAGCCTGTAATCTGAACCGGATCTATCAAACCCAACGCCCATCGCTTCAAGTTCGTCAACCAATAAAACAGCCTCTTTTGACATCCTTTTTACAAGACTTTTATTATTTATATACATCCCGCTGTTAATTGTATCTTCATAGTGAATATCAGAAGTATCTTTATCTGCAACGGCTGCATTAAAGCCAATTATGTCTGGTGAAGCCCCGGTTCCTTTTGAGACCAGAATTACATCGGCGCCGCATTTTTGAGCCGCCACCGCCGCCCTTATTCCTGCCAGACCGCTTCCTATAACGAGCACGTCGGTTTTATAGACAACACTAGCCCCGCCACCTGCCATTTGCATAACCTCCTTTGGGAATCAGAGAACAACATAAAACTGCATTTAGCTCATGTCTCACGATAATTTCTGAACAGCTCTTAAAGTTTCCCGCGCCACGATTATCTCCTCATTCGCGGGTATAACCAAAACCTTTACCCGGGATGATGTCGAAGAAATAACGGCCTCAGTAGTGACTGTCCTGTTTTTATTCTGGTCAAGCTCCAGTCCAAGAAATGCAAAGTTATCGCAGGCACTGCACCTTACAAACCATGAATTCTGGCCTATGCCGCCTGTGAAGATAAGGACATCAAGCCCTCCCAACACAGCAGCATACGCCCCTATATATTTTTTGATATTGTAGGCATAAACCTTGAGAGCAAGAGCAGCCCGGCTGTTCCCTTCTTTTGCAGCCGTCTCCAAATCCCGTACGTCGGAACTGATTTCCGAAATGCCCAATAGACCGCTTTTTGTTAAGAGAGATTCCATAACCTCATCAAGTGATAAGCCTCCCTTTTTCATTACATATGGAATGATAAAAGGGTCGATATCCCCACTTCGGTTAGACATGGGTAAGCCCGTCTGACAAGAAAAACCCAGGCTGTTATCCACAGATTTTCCATGCTTAATTGCGCTAATCGATGAACTTCCTCCGAGATGACAAGTTATCATCTTAAGATCTTCAGGTGGGCGGTTCAGAAGTTGGCAAGCTCTTTCTGTCGCGAACCGGTGAGATGCTCCGTGAAATCCATAACGTCTGATTTGATATTCCTGGTACCACTCATAAGGAGTACTGTAGATAAAGGCATAATCGGGCATATCTTTGTGAAAGGCGGTCTCAAATACTGCTACAAGAGGTATTTGAGGCAAAAGCTCTTTAAATTGCCTTATAGCTTTAATATAAGGTGGATTATGAGCTGGAACCACTATGGAGTAATCATCCAATTCGGCAAGGACACTATCGTCGATAAGTGATGGTCCCCTGGTGGAGCCTCCATGTGCGGTCTTAAAACCTATTGCGTTTATCTCTTCAAGGTTATCTATTAGTTGATTACCTTTGCGCAGCAATATATCTATCATTGCGTTTATGCAGCTGCTATATCCAGATGATGTGTCCAATGATTGCACCGAAGGGGCATTTGCCCCTATGCTGAAGCTCATGGGTGATTTTTTATTACTTATCCGTTCAATAATACCGCTTGCGAGTTCCGATTCATCCGGCATGGAGAAAAACTTGAATTTATAGGAAGTGCTTCCTATGTTGACCACAAGTATCTTGGACATGATGACCTCAGGATTCTAAAAGATTATATTTCTCTGCAAATCCATAGAATGCCTCTTTTGCACAATCAATCGGCAGTCGTGCTGTCCCAGCTCCTATCTGACCTCCGTCTTTTGAAATGATTCCCCCATGAAGAGTTGGAGTGATACCGGTCTCTAGAATTTTCCTGATGTCAATCCCGATCGGAAGACCATTCAAATCGAGCGTAGGGATAAGGTAGTTTTGGTTGCTCCCCACACATATGGCCCTCATTTCCTCTGTTTGCCTGATCGCATCCTTAAGAGTGCCGCCTCGAAGATTAACCACTAGTGGCGCGGCGGCGGCGGCAAAGCCGCCCAAGCCGACGGTTTCGGTGACACAGCTCTCTCCCAGCCAGGGAATGGCGTCTTCAGGACCCCACTTAGTGGACAAGTATCGGCCGGTTATATTAGGCGAACTCCCCTTGAACCACCTGTCACCAAGGGAGCTGACCTTGATTCCGAAGTCCACCCCATTTCCGGCCATACTGGTGATAAGCGTGCAATATTCAATGTTGCCGATGGCTTTAAGAAGTGACATGGAACTGGCCATTCCCATCGAATGAAACCACCTGTCCGTTTTTAGGAGGTAATCCGTTGTGATCATCAATACGTTTTGGGGCAGATCGCTTTTTATTAGATGCGGGATCACTTCAACGGCCAGCAACAACCCTTCAGCCACTTGCCGGGTATGCGTTTCATCCCCCATCTGAAGCCCCTTGGCAATGATGCTTTTGATCGCTATACCGCCGCACTCACCGAGTACTTGGTTCAGGGCAGGAGCTATGGTTGAATTGATCAAGTTCAGATTTTGCCGCACCTCATCGGTTAACACCCCCCAGGTGCCCAGTCCCAGACGGCCTTCCCAGACCGTGCAATATCCCCGGACGCCGCTTTGTTGCTCTTCGCAAATGTTGACCATCATAGACGGGGTTACAATTCCCACCCCGGCGCCTGCAACACTGTGATCGTTTGCCGCGCCAATTTTTATGGTCCCGTTATGGATAAGCTCCTTGGCTTCTTCTTCCGAGTCAGCCAGCTTTTCATACAAGATTCCCCGGACGATCCCCTTCCGCTGCAGAACCGACATTCTTTCCCACTCGATAGGCGGCCCTGCATGGAGGATGGTGGTTTTATCCATGCCGGGTAACACCTCCGCCGCGGGGCTGACCCCGATCCAGACTGGATCACCGGAAAGCAGAATATTGAGCGCCTTTTGGTTTGCCTGCTCTATCAGTTCCTTTATAGTTTCATCGCTCATTTCACTTTCTCCAGCAAAGCTGCAAGCCTCTTATCGAGTTGAATTGGGGGCTTCCAGGATACATGAGTCGTATGCACACCCTGCTCTTTCAAGGTCTGCGCGAATATTTCAAGACCCACGTTGACAACCTTGAGTTCTTTCGAAAACAGATCCTTCAGCGCCATAACCTTCTCCACCTTTCACGGACAAGCCAGGCCGGCAAATAGACATGCCTGAGCATTACTGGGAAAAAGCAGCACGCCCGCATCGGCAAGTTTATTTTCCTGTTCTTCCAGTTTTTGGGGATCTTTGTTGGTGCCGCATACGGAAGCCACTATGCATAGGTGTCTTCCTTGGCTGCGGGCCTCTTCCTTAAGAGATTTGATGCTGCCGGCTAAAAGGCCAACAGGGTCGGCATGCGCTCCAAGCCCTAATATTATATCCATGAGGATAATCGCGACTTCCGGATCTTTGGCCTCTTGCAACATCCGCTGTTTCACCGTGGCCGGGTCGATAACCGGGTGGGGCTTGCCCACGGTAAATTCCTCTTCACCCAAGTCAATCAAACTATGTTTAAAGGATGTGAACGGACCATCAAGGGGCTTGGATGAATTGAGATGCGTATTGGAATATATCTCCCCTATATATTCCCGGATGATGTATTCCGCTTCCTGGCAATGGGTTCCGCCACAGAAAACCCCCCGCAAAAATTTCTGTGAATTGGAAAATTTCTTTCTTTCCTTTTTGGCTTGGCTTGTAATTTTGTCGCGTAATTCGACCCGGTAGGCATCGGTTAAAATCTCTCCCTTTAACAAACCTGCGGCTTTCAGTGCGGCCTCTTCCAGAGTTGATGCGGGAATAGCTCCACTTTGTTGAACCGGCGTGGAATCCGATGCGATGAAGTTGACAATAACCGGTTTGGTGCAGGCGGAGATCAGGCTGAGGATCTTTTCCATGGTGGCCTCAGCGGGCCGCTTGGACACCAAAACGATCACTTTTGTTTCTTCATCATGTTCAAGGGTTTCAATCCCCTGAATCATGCTGACTCCCCCTACCTCTTCAGACAAGTCCCTGCCGCCGGTGCCGATGGCCTGGGATATTCCCGTGCCTGACTTATCCAGTAATACGGCTATTTCCTGGATTCCGCTTCCCGAGGCGCCTACGATGCCCACCGGGCCTGGTGATATCACACTCATCAAACCAAGCGAAACGTGATTGATCACCGCAGTGCCGCAGCCCGGCCCCATGACCAACAGGCCTTTGTCTTTGCCCAGGCGCTTGAGTTCTATCTCTTCTTCCAGAGGCACATTGTCGCTGAAAATAAAGACATTCAGTCCCTTATTGATCGCCTTCAGGGCTTCTTGCCCGGCAAATTCGCCCGGCACCGAAATAACCGCCAAGTTTGCATCGGGAGCTGACTGAATGGCCAGATCGATATTGGGGAACACCTCGTCGCTTTTAAGAGACGGGGCCAGAAAGCTATCCAAGTTGTTCACCAGCCGATCGATCACCTGCTCGCTCTCGGCTTCAAGGCCGATGAGCAGGTCATTGGGAGTCGCCTTTTCAATTTCAGGATCGGACATGCCCAATTCGGCCAGCAGTTCTTTGTTGGCTTGGTAAGCCATTAATACTACGGCTTGAACAACACCTTCCACCTGCTGAATTTTCGCGGCTATCCCCACCAGGATTATTGAATCCTGATAGTAATTATATTTTACAATGACTTTTTTCATGTAAATCTCTCTTGTTTTCTTTTCAGAAATTCATATACTGTAATCTCTTAATGGTTGATTTGATTAAAGTAGATCGACTGTGGGCATGACGAATTCTCTGTGACCAAATTGTTCAGATATGGTTAATTTACCGTTTGCCACCTCCCACAAACGGTCTTCTATTCTGTCGGCCCCGCTCTGCAGAGTTGCTCCCTGCATAACAATATCGGTTAGATCTATATCTGTGTTTTCACGTAGCGCGGCCACGCCGTTTGGGGAGGCGCATATCTTTATAACGGGACACAAAGGCGATCCGGTGGGAGTCCCCCGGCCGGTAGTGAACAAAACTATCTGGGCACCCGCCGCCGCCATTCCGGCCAGAGAGCCGGGGTCAATTCCGGGGTTATCCATAAGCCACAGGCCGGGGCCGGGCGGATATTCCCCCACTGAGAGAACGCCCTCTATAATGCTTTCCCCGCTTTTCCGGCTGGAGCCAAGGGCCTTTTCCACCAGGGTGGTTATGCCTCCCTCGATGTTGCCGGGCGAAGGGTTGCTTTTCTCAACCCTCATGCCGCGTCTTTCAGAGTCTTCGTACCGTCTCTGCATGATCTTGATGATTTGCTTTTTGCAGTCTTCATTGCGCACTCTTCTGAAATAATCTTTCTCGGCGCCATACCACCCGATCGTTTCGCCCAAAAACGAGGTGCCGCCGGCTGCCACAATCCTATCGCTCACTATTCCCACAGCCGGGTTTGAGGCGAGAGCCGAGGTCCAGTCCGTTCCCCCGCATTTGGTTGCAAGCACCAATTTGCCTGCTTCACATGGCTCCCGTGTGGCCTTTGCGGTTTCCTCAAGTAGCTGTTTGGCAAGGGCGCGGCATCTATTGAGCGAATTTGTGGTGCCTTTTTCATCTTGTATGGTCACCTGTGTAACCGTTTTTTGTCCCTGAAGTTCTTTTTCGAGGTATTTTGCGGTGGTGTCTTCGCATCCCAAACCTACGAACACCACGGCCCCCACATTGGGGTTCCTGGCAAGGCCGATGAGCATGCTGCGGGTCATCTCCCGGTCATCCCCAAGCTCTATGCACCCTTTGTCATGCTCCAGGCAGATCGCTTTGGGAAACTCACAACCAATCTGATGCACAATTCCATTCGCGCAAACCACAGTGGATAGGAATAAAACATGATTACGGACGCCGACACTACCGTCATTCCTACGATATCCTGAGAATTTCATTTTTATAAATCTCCATTATTCATGGAAAGATACTGAGCCTTCCAGTTGGATATAGGATCTTTGACATTATGGACATGCACGTGCTCTCCCTGGGCAATATCCTGGGTTGCAATACCAATCATCTGGCCATATTTGACGATAGTTCCCCCTTCATTAATGTCTTCAATCGCCATCTTATGCCCTCGGGGTATTGCAGATTTTACAAGGATCTCTTTGTCATCAACCTTCACTTTTATGTTTGGTTCTAGATCATTTAGCGCATTCACAACATTATCGTCTTTATTAATATGCAACACTAAAGACATTGCTTGTTGCTCCTTTTCTATTTATAAAAAGAGTAAAGTATCATTGTCATACCATGCCGAAAAGACTTGGCAGCCATAATGACAGTTCCGGAAATAATGTAATTGTTACCAAACTCATCAGAAGCGCAAAATAGTAAATTGAATTTGTCTTGGTAAACTCAATAATGGATACACCTCCAATATTGCATACCATATGCATTGGAATACCAACTGGCGGCGTAACGGTTCCTATCATGAAATTGAGCACAACCATGACGCCAAAATGAACCGGATGGATTCCCAAGACCTCAGCCACGGGCAAAAGCAATGGAACCATCATTATGATGTTGGCGGTAACACAGAAGAACATGCCTACAAACAGACAGATAAGGTTGATGAAGAGCAGGACGACAACCTTGCTTGCATGGAGGTTTACGATCCAATCCACCAACAGCACTGGAACCCGCTCTCTGGTCAATATCCATGAGAAGGCCAGCGCGGTTCCCACAACAAACATGACCATGGAGGTAGATACAACTGTATCCATGATCACGTCCCATATATCCTTGAGTTTCATTTCCTTGTAGACAAAAACGGAGAGGATAAAAGAATAGAAAACCGCTACAACCCCTGCTTCTGTGGCGGTGAAGATTCCGCTGATAATGCCGCCCACGATTATGAGCGGGGCGATTAAAGCCGGCCATCCACGCCAAAGCGCAAGGGTAAACTCTTTGAAACTGGCCCGTTCATAACTTGGGTATCCTTTTCTTTTTGCCACCGAATAGGTGACGAGCATCATATAAATCCCCATGATAAGGCCCGGAATCGCCCCGCCGAGAAAAAGATCGGCAATTGGCACCATCCCCACGCCGCCAAAAACGACGAATACTACGCTGGGGGGAATAATGGGCCCCACACATGAGGACGAGGCGGTAACCGCGGCTGCAAACTTGGGTGGATAGCCTTCCCGTATCATCGCCGGTATCAACACCTTGCCGATCCCAGCGGCATCGGCGTTGCTTGATCCGGAAATCCCGGCAAAGAGCATGCTCACTACAATGTTGATCTGGGCCAGCGCACCGGTTAAATGCCCAACCATGACCCGGGCCAGGCTGATGAGGCGATTGGTGACTCCGCCGGTATTTAATACAGAGCCTGCAAACATGAACATGGGAATGGCCATTAATGTGAATGAATCCGAGCCTTGGACCAAACGTTGCGCAAATATTTCTATGGGTAGATTGCCGGCAAAGAATAGATAAGTAAGGGATGCCAAGCCCAGAGCAAAAGCTATGGGCAATCCAATGATAAGGAGTGCCAAAAACACAAATATAGTAAGTTCGATAGACATTGTCTTAATCACCCTTGTGGTGCGGAGTTATTGCTTCTCATCTCTTCCAAGAGCTGGGAAATAACCTCAACTATCATCCAAAGACCGCCAAATAAAAGGGCCAAATAAAAGAGACCTCGAGGTAATTGCAAAGCGGGAGTCCTCATAGCCCAAGCTTTTTCTGCCATAAGTGCGCCATAAAAAGCTGTGAAGGCGCTAAACAGAGCGATAAGACCCAATAGAAGTATGTTTAAAACATGGCGGGGCAAGCCCATCAGCATATTGGGAACGATGTCTATTGCCATATGCATACCCCGTTTCAGAGCCAAGCCTGTACCAAGATATGTCAACCATACGAAAAGAAGACGATTGACCTCCTCAGCCCAGAAAAGGGGATACTGAAAAAAATAACGGAGAATAATCTGTATGATCATAATGACGGACATGCTAACCAGACACCCTCCAACAATGCCGCCAACAATATGGTCGCCGACCTTTTTGAAAGAATTGAAGAGTTGGTAGCCTGTTGAACTCCTCACGGCATTTTGATGTTGAATGTCCAAGATATATCCACCTTTTTTTAAATGAAGGTTTATGAAAGGATGATAAGATGGTTTTCCTCACCATCCTTTCATTTAAAACATTTCTGTTACTTCGTGGCTAATGCCCGGATTTTCTGATAAAGACCGGGGCCGTAATACTTTTCAAGCTCCGCACCGAGTCCGTCTGCCTTTTTAATCCAGCGTTCGCGATCTATTTTTACGAGAGTTGCGCCCTCTGATTCCATTTTCTTAAGCACCTCGTCAACCCCGCTCTGCACTAACTCCTGATGGTATTTTCCAGCCTCTACACCAGCCTCTTTCAGGATTTTCTGATGCTCCGGCGACAGGCCTTCATAAAATTGGTTGTTGATAATAAGAAGATTGGACTCAAGGGCATGCTTTGAAAGCATTACGTTCTTCGCAACCCGGTGAATGCCGTTAAAGTAGCAGTATGAAATTGTTAACTCGCACCCATCGACCACGCCCTGTTGCAGCGAGGTATACAGTTCTTTGAGGGCTATCGGGGTTGGCGTGGCGCCCAGCCGCTTCCAGCCGGCGATCCAGATGGCTGTTTCCGGCACTCTCACCCTAAATCCTTTCAAGTCTTCCAACTTATGTACGGGGCGCTTGCCATATAGGAAACGGGGCTCCCTGAACCAGTTGGAGGTAAGCACCCGGATTCCGGTTGACTTCAAGAATTTGGCAGCCAGTTCCTGCCCGATAGGTCCTTCGGTCACCTTTGTAAGGTGGTCCCAATCATTGAAAAGGTAGACAAGCGGAAAGATCAGGTATTCCTTTTGAATCCGGCCGCAGATTCCGGTCCCGGGATTTGACATTTCGACGGCGCCGATCTTAACCGATTCAACCAGTTGTGCTTCACCGCCCAACTGGCCACTGGGAAACACCTGAACATCGATCTCACCTTTGCTCTTCTCTTTCACAAGCTTGGCAAAGTAATCGGAAGCTATGCCGGTCGGGGCTTTGGGCGGGTAAATCGTCGCGAATCGAACTACTACCGGTTTGTCTGCTGCCTCTGCGTACCCCACGGCGCTCACGCCGACGAGAAAAACAAGAATTAGCAGCCCGAATAAAACCTTGTTTAGGCCCTTACTGATTTTCATATTCCATCTCTCCAGTTTTGTAAGTGTCGTTTTAAGCTGACCACAAATTACAGCCCGGAAATTTTGATAGAAATTCTCTTATGCAAATTTCAAATGTATCCGCATCACCATATCTCTGGGCTAACCCTAAATTGGCCGCGGCTCACCTCCCTTCGTGCAGGGCATTTATCTCAAATCCAAGAGCGGAAACCCTTCGCATGCTCTCCAACAACTCTATATTCGCTTACGCAATGCGTAAATGGCTTTCGCTATGTTGTTATTGTTTCTAACATGCAGGCATAAACAGTGTCAACCTGATTTTGCAAGCGTTCTCTTTTTGCGACGGCTAAGGGAGGTCAGAAAGAGGTTGGAGCTATAGCAAAAGCGTATTTGTGGTGTGCCGCGGAAACGCGGTGCATCCCGAATCGACCAGGTCCCGGGCTTTGGATGGATGGCCTGAATACACCACCTTGCGGCAATAATCGCCGCATCCGCTTGCGGCGTACACAGAAGCTCTCAGCGCCAAGATGCCTGGCCATGCGGCGGCTGAAAAAAACGCTCTTTGAGCCATTGCTCATCAATCAAGCGCGTCTTTTTCGGGGTAAACGGGGGCTCCCCCTTGCCGCTATGGTAAAAGAGCGTGAACCGTCCCGAACTCACAGCATGGCAGCCCCTGCCGTTATCCACCGGATTTCAGGGCCAGAATCACCGGAATACGAAGTTTGGCCTTTTCATTTAGAAATTTCTTTGTAAAACTGCCCCCTTTTCCACCGGCAGCATTGTTTTTGAAATTCTGGCCAGCAACCCCTTGGTATGCTTTGCCAAAACAGGCTGCCATGATTTAATGCGCTCTGCAATGATCCCATCCTCAACCAGCAAATCGACTCTTCTTTCCGGAATGTTAATAGAAATCAAGTCGCCGTCTTCCACGATTGCAAGAGGACCCCCATCTGCGGCCTCGGGAGATACATGACAGACCGCCCCGCCCTTGTTCGTACCCGAAAACCTGCCGTCGGATATTACGGTAACGGTGGCATCTAAATCCATCCCGGCCAGCAGCCAGAGAAATCTGGCCGTAACCCGCATGCCCGGATCACCCTTTGGCCCCACGTGCCTGATCACCACCATATCTCCGGATTTGATATGTCCCGCCAACAATTTCCCGCAAGCGTCCTTTTCAGAGTCAAACACCTTGGCTTCGCCCTTTTTCACAAGCTGCGCCTCAGCGACGCCGGAAACCTTCACGGCGGCTCCATAGGGCGCCAGGCTGCCGAATAAAATAGCTACGCCGCCTTCTTTGCTTAAAGGCTGGGACAAAGAATGAATCACCTTGCGGTCATAGGCTTCTATGCCTTTGATGTTTTCTTTGAGGCTTTTGCCCGTAACCGTCAGCTGGTCATGGTGAAGCAGGGGCATCAATTCATTCAGCAGGGCAGGCAAACCGCCGGCCTCTGCAAATTCCTGCATGGTGTTGGCGCCCGACGGCTTGATGTTGCATATAAACGGGGTTTGCCGGCTCAATGAATCAAAAAGAGTCAAGGGAATATCGATGCCCAGCTCATAGGCAATCGCCGGCAGATGGATTAAGGCATTTGTTGACCCCCCCACGGCCAAAAATACGCGGATCGCATTTTCAAGACTCTTTTTGGTCATAATAGCGGCGGGGTGGATTCTCTTTTTTAATAATTCAACTACTTGCATTCCACTTTGATATGCAAGCCTTTCAAGAAGCGGGTCCGGCCCGGCAGTGGTTGAATTCCCCGGCAAAGTCATCCCCAAGGTTTCGGCAATCACCCCCATGGTGTTCCCGGTTCCCATTACGGGGCAAGCGCCGCTGTTGGCGCAGGATACATCAACCAGTTCGTCGAATTCTGTTTTTGACAGAATTCCTTTTTCAAGCTGGCCGTACCCGGTTCCGGCGCTGATGGCGTGATACACATTGCCTTTATGACGTTTGGGAGGCATGAACCCACCCAAGAGGATAACCGCAGGAATATTCAAGCGTGCCGCTGCCATGAGATGTGCAGGTACAACGTCATCACATACGGTGGTAAATACGATCCCATCAAGCATGTTTATTTCGGCGATCAATTCCACGTAATCAGCCACCACGTCTCGATAGGCGAGGCTGTAGCTGCTGCCCCTGCTTCCACCTGCGATTCCGCCGCATATCGAACTTATGGCGAATTCGATCGGGGTTCCACCCGCGGCGGCGATCCCCAACTTAACCCTGTCAGCCAGCCTGTCCAAATGACCGGCAGCCGGATTTATTTCCCCCCAGCTATTCAGAACCCCTATCAAGGGCTTTTTCAGTTGATCGTTAGAAAATCCTATTCCCTTCATTAAGGTCTGACGGAAAGGAAGGCTCCAAGGGTCCAAAGCCTCTTCTTTTTTTTTCATCTACTACCATCCTGGAATTTAAACTTTTAAAGATAACTTGTTAGGGACCACATTATGTGGCAACAGCCGGGTTCCCAGTATTCAAGGGCATTTTACGCATAGCTTTTCAGCCAAACTTGTGTGAACAACTTTTTCATAAGGAATCCGGTTCGTCATGTGACCGGCTTCCAACCACATATCCACCATGCGCTCATATGATTCCTTGGAAATCCGGGGGTCCCTTTGCCAAGTGCCGATTCGTTTGTAATTCTCTACTGACCGAACCAAGATGCGCTTCGGGATTCCCGGGTAAAGGCTGTGGGCGGCATCCGCAATTTTTTCGGAATCATGGGTGGCGATCCATTGCAGGGTTGCAATATATGCCCGCATAAACGCTTGCGCTGCTTCTGATCTGTTCTGAATGAATGCAAGGCTCATGGCCACAGTGCTGAAAGATAGCGGCCCCAAGCCCTCCCCCACGGAAGCGGCTATACAGCCCGCCCCCTCCTCCGCCAAAAGGCTGGCAAAGGGTTCCTGCACATGGACAAAGTCGCCATGACCTTCCTTGAAGGCCTGATAGGCATCTTGCATGGATACATAATCCGTGGACAGTCTTACTTCATCAAAGGATGCTTCAGCTTCATGCAATAAACGCATACGGAGAGAGGCCAATGGCTGGATGCTGAAATTCGAACTTATCAGCTCGGCGCCGTTCAAATCGCTCCATTTGAATTTCTCTTTGCCAGGCCGCCCAACCAGAAAAAAACCGTCCCGGTGATTCAATGCCGCCACCTGCAGCGGCATTTCTCCCTTCACCTTCTGGTTTATCCACAAAAAGCTCAAGGTAAGGGTGTTGCCCAAAACATCGACCTCGCCCCGTTCCAGGAGCTTCAAACGTTCAGCCCCTTTTGCAGGCTTGGTTCCCAAAACGCCTTGATAGCCCTCTTGCTCCAAAAAACCAAGGGAAACCGTTGCAAGCAAAGGCAGATAAAAAACCGACCTGGCCGCCTCTGAGATTCTTAATTTCTTTTCATCCCTTTTCATTTTAATTCTCTAAAGGTGTTCCGGTTGGATTCAAAACCCCATTTCTTCTCCCACCAGTACGACCAAGATCTCGGCGCCCTTGGGTTTTTTATGCATGATGGACATCACAGAACAGCAGCGGTCCGGTGAGTTGCAGTCACTGCAAACACCCGTGACCACGCAGGGGACATCGGCCCTGCCCCGATATGCGGATGTGGGGGCCGTTAGGGTTTCAATTCTTTCAATACCAGCCGCAACATCTTTGACAACTTTGCATATGGACACCACAATTATGGTCTTGCGGGGGCCAAAGATCATGGCTGCAACTCGATTGCCGAATCCATCCATGTTGACCAGTTTGCCATCCATGGTGACCACATTTGACGAGCATAAATAAACATCGGACATCATCGCCTTGCGGCGGATATCAAAATCGCTCCCCTTGATAAAACCATCCACGCGGCCGCCGTCCTCACTATGGCCCAGCTCGGCACGCCAGTGATGAAATACGGTCTGGCCCCGTTTTTCAAGGGTATCAATGAGTTTCAGCTCCCGGATGGTCACCGATCCTCCGACCCCGATAGTGGTTTTTTCCGGTATCCGGGAAATCACATAGTCTCTGGCTTTTTC
Source organism: Desulfarculaceae bacterium (assembly GCA_963675675.1). Taxonomy (GTDB): domain Bacteria; phylum Desulfobacterota; class Desulfarculia; order Desulfarculales; family Desulfarculaceae; genus Dethiosulfatarculus. Next base: position 884,518 of record OY776512.1, on the reverse strand, counting down.
GATCGTTGGTATATAAACAGCTTCAAAATTATTTTTTATTAGCGCGGCCGAAACAATTTCACCCATTTTGTCCCAATGCCATTTTTGGGCCGGATGTTTTTTCATGGGATGCCTTCCCGGTTAGGTTGTCATGCAATACGCATCAGTTGCGTCAGCTCGCTGGTCTTTTCCAAGTTCTCAAGGTTCCAAACGGCTTGATATATTTTTTCCGCTTTTTCAGACGGGAACGCATCACAGGCAAGATCCATGAATTTATCTTTGAGAGTATCGTCACTCAAGGGGAACTCCGGCTCGCCTTTGGGCAAATCCCGCCTGGCGTGATAAGTGCTGCCGTCCTTCATATAAACTTCAACAATACTCGACCAGCACTCGTCATATATTTCGTCAAGTTCCGGATCGGCTACAACCTCGACCTTCGCACACAGGGACCTGGTTTTTTGGTCCCTGACTTTTTCAATCAGATAGTCCTGCCGCCAAGCCTGGCCTGCTATCAAACCGGTGGCAATGGCGAACGGTGCGCTGTACTTGGCCTCCGAAACGCTGTCCGGGCGCCTGTTGTTCGCCCGGGCGGCAACCGAAAAGGTCCGGTGAACGATGCGTTCAATCTCATCGATATCCGGGTTGTCGCGTTCGCGAATCTCCAGGGCGGCATCGATGGCCGTATGATGCTGGCGGCAGCAGGCATAGGGTTTTATGCCTGAATTCATAATCTCGTATTCATCTCCAAGATTTTCCACCAGCCGCTTCATGTCATAGCGGTCGGCGGTTGCAACCGCCAAACCCAAGGGGCCTTCCAGCCATCCCTCCGGTCCCTCGAATCCCTGAACCGACAAATCCACCGCGGTAATGCCGGTGTATCCGGCCCATCCCATGCCCAATTCCTTGGCAAGAGCGCCGGTGGTGATGCTTTCAAAAAGGGCCACCGGCGTGAGGTAGGCCGCGGTCCCCAGCGCCGCCAACACCTTTTCGGTCTCAAGGTTGTAAAGCTTGGTAGCCGCCCCGGCCGCGCCCAGGGTTCCCAGGGTCGCGGCCGGCAGAAAGGCCCGGTCCAGATAGATTGAAGGGCTGACCGCCTTACCGATGCGGTTTTCCACGTCATAGCCGGCCACCACCGCGCAGATGTACTCCTTGCCGGAAAAACCCTTCTCGTCCCCCAAAGCCAGAGCCGGCGATACCGTAGTAACCGCCGGATGGCAATGGGAGGTCCGGTGGACGTCATCCAGTTCCATGTTGAATATCATGGCGATGTTGACCAGGGCCGCCATGGCGGGAGAAGAGGTTTCCCTCTGCCCCCAAAGAACGGCATTGCCGGGGATTTTCGTGCCGCCTGCATATTGGGTCAGCTTTATTCCCGGCGTGGTTTTCGACGCGCTTAAACCAATTCCCAATATGTCCAGCGTACGCCGCTTAACCTCATGAACTACCTCGGCGGGCAGCCGTTCATAATTGATTCGGGCCACATGATCAGAGAGCAACCAAGTCGCTTGGTACTGCTCATTTTTCATTTATCCCCCTCCTCGGGCGGCCGGTTAAGTTCTTCATATTTAAATTGTTTGCGTGCTTCGATCAGGCTGGAACCGTTGGCGATCTTTTCCTCAATGGCGCTTTCAGCCGCATCCACCCTTTTGGCCTGCTCCAGAACCTCCGCCGCCCTGCTAAGCGGCACCACTACGATTCCACTGGAATCCCCGCATACGATATCGCCCGGATCAACTTGAACGTCGCAAATCGTGACCTTCTCGCAAACCTCCGTCAGTTCGGCGCGGTCCTTTCCGGTAACCATGAATCTTCCCCTGGTATACATGGGATAGTCCAGGTCCAGAATCCGGTCGACATCCCGGCAGACCCCGTCGATTATGGTGCCGTTGATCTTGTTTCTGACCGCCACCAGGGTAAGCAGGTCGCCCCACACCGTGCAGTAGGTCCGCCCGCCGTTATCAATAACCACCACATCGCCTTCCTGGACCTCATCTATATAATCACCTACTCCGGCGGTCTTTCCCTTTACCGGGATATAACGGGCGGTAAAGGCCGGACCGCAGAGTTTGGCCCTGACTCCCAGAGGTTTCAAACCTCTGCATCCCCCTGGAATTTTATGATAGTCCAAGGCATCGGAAATATTCGCTGTCGGCAACTTGGCAAACTCGCTGATCATTTCTTTTGACGGCCGTTCAAAATTACTGCTTCCCATGCTTTACTCCTCACCTTTTGTGACAATGACAACCCCGGCATCCGCCTCAACCCGAACCCAATCTCCGGTTTTAATAGCCTCGACCGGATCTTCCTCAAACCGGTGAACCATGGGAATTTCCCCCATGATCGCCCCGATGGCCGTAACCGGTTCCGCCTGTTGATTGACAATTGCAGCGGGTGCGGTCCCCCTGCATGCCATATCGTAAATGCGATTCGAGCCTCCGGTTGACCCCTTGCCGGTTGGAAACACCAAAACTCTTTTGGTCATGCAGCAGCCGTTCAACTCGTGTTTCTTTTCCGAAACAATTCCGGTCTCGGGATCTACACCGCCGACAAAGGTAATTGGTTCTTGTGATACCAGCGCCTTGCCTTCGGCAATGCCTCTGACGACTTTTTTGCAAACAAGTTTCTTCTGGTTCATATGCTATTCCCAATAACCGCTGACTGCTGCTTCGATGCATCTTCTGGTGGAGCCAAAGCGGGTTAAGATGTTAAATTGGCCAGGCATGTAATGAGCCATTTTTGCGGAATCAGTGGTGATACTATGGAAGTTGTTTCGTTGGGCGATCTTATCGGCAAAGGTTAAAACAGGGCATATGCTGCAGATATTCCGTGCGCCCGCAGACTCCACAATATCTGCATAGCCCATGGTTTTGGCCATGATATAAACCGATTCGGATGTGGCCACCCACAGGTCAACTCCGCTGTTTAATTTTTTCCCTTTGAGCAGTGAAGCAATGTAGGCATATTCCTGAATGGATATGAACGGGCATCCCAGATACACCCAGTCGACCGTGTTACCCGGTGCATTGTTTAGTTTTTGGTCAACCTTAGCAATGTCCTGTTTACCTATGTTATAAACCTCTGTCGGTGTGTCTCCCTGAAAAGCCGCTTCCAGAGTAGGCGCTTCGGGGGTGACGCCGACCACATGGTACAATGCAACCGCACCGGATGAAGCCAATGCGGACCCCAGATATTTCAACTCATCCAGCGTGACGGATGGCGGGATACCGGTGAAAACCGGGATGCGGTCACCGGCCAGGCTTCCGACGTAGTATCCAAGTTGGCCGTATTCATAACTGCCATGGATGGTGCCGGAAAAATTAATCAATAATTGTCCCTTGCGGTTGTGATCCAGGTGATATCCATAGGCGGGGGCCAGCCCGGTGATGGCACAGGCCAATGCAGACGGTCCGCCTTCTCGGTTGGTTTTGGCACCCATGACCGAATTGGCAAAAACGGTTGCGGAAGACTCTCCCCACGCAAGGTGCTGCCCCAATCTGGAAATGTTACCGATAAAATACGGCGTACAATTATGGCAGGCCAAGGCTCCCATTTTTTTATATACTTCTGTCAGGCGAAGCTGCAGCGCGGCTTCATCTTGGGTTATTTTCAACTCTCTCCAGCGCTTTTCATCCAAAGCGTTTGGATTAAGGGTTGTAAAAACCGCGAGACGGTCTATGCCGGCGGACATTTCCTCCGCGAATTTCAGGCCGGATTCCCCGGCCACCACTATGGATGAGCCCGGCATGTGCACGCTGGAAATGGGAACCATTTTTTGCGCGTCATAGATTTCTCCCAATGCGGTCAAAATTTCCATTGCCTTGCGAACGGATCGCCCATGCTCACCATCTAGCATTTTCTTTTCATTGTCGCTTAAGTACATATGCTATCTCTACTTACCTTGATCTCTAACGGTTAAGCATCTTGTCATATCCGCTTTTCTTATCCACTTCATCCAACGGCATGCCCTGCTTCAGTTGCTCGACTATCACGGCTTCACGCTCGAAAATTTCCTTTGTAGTGGCCAGCACCTCCTCCGCCTGCCCTGCCGGAATAACCACCACACCGTTATCATCCGCCATGACGATATCGCCGGGCGTCACCTGAACCCCCGCGATCCTAACCAGACAATTGAAGTCGTCCTGCATGATTCTTCCGCGGGCAGTCAGCGGCACCGGCCCTCTGGCGAACAGGGGATATTTCATGGTCTTGATGATGTCTATATCGCGACTGGCGCCGTCGATGATGGTGCCCCTGATTTTTCTTTGCATGGCGGCGTAGGTCATGATTTCGCCCCAGCAGTTCTCGTCCAGATGGCCCTCGTTGGCGATCACGATCACGTCGCCATCACCGGCGTGCATAATGGGATCAACCCCCATATGACTGCTCGGCCGGGTGGGTCCGGCCGCGGTAATGCGCATGGTTACCGCCGTTCCGACCACTTTGGGACAGCCGCTGTACAATGGCAGTATTCCCACAATCCCCGGTTTCAGCTTCAATTTGTCCAATGCATCGGATACATTGGTGGTGGAATAAGGCAGAAAACTGTCGACCAATTCTCTAGACGGCCGGGTGAATTCAATAGGCATCAGTATTACTCCTCTGTACATCCTTTTCGGACTAATGTTTGGTTGAAACCATAAATATCCATTAAGGATTTACCCTGCAAAAGCAGCTCTTTTGTCTTCGCTTCCTTGTTTTCGCGATCCTCAGATTTTTTATACACATCGGCGGCAAGTTCTTTGGGTATGACGACCACACCGTCATCATCACCCAAAATAATATCGCCCGGACACACCCTCACCCCGCCGCAATCGATCGGATGATTGATCCAGCCCAAGGACTCTTTGACGGTTCCTTTCATGCACAGCCCCCGTGCAAATATGGGGAAACTCATCTCTTTGATGACCAAGCCATCCCTTACGCTGCAATTTGTAACCAGTCCTCCAATCCCCTTGACCTGGGCGGCCATGGAGGTCAATTCACCCCAGCCGTCCGACTCTTTTATGTCGCCCATATCCACTACGATGATATCGCCTTTTTGGGCGACATCGATTGACTTAAGCAGCATGATATTGTCGCCCATATGGCACTGGACCGTAACAGCGGTTCCGCAAATTTTCATGCCGCTGTATATGGGTTTGATTGATGAATCCATGGCCCCTTGGCGGCCCATGGCTTCATGAACCGTCGCCGGACCGATATCTCTAAAACGGTCGACGATTTCTTTTTCTGCCCGTTCAATATTGTGTATGATTCTTACTGCGTTCATAAATGACCTTTCTGTTTATTCTTCATCGATCAGGCGTTCCATTTTACGTCCGGTAATCAACTTGAATATATGAGGAGCCAACAACAAAAAAACCGTAAGCGCCAAGAAGGTGACGCTTATGGGACGGGTGAAAAACGGGGTGACATCCCCAAAAGAGCTGACCAGCCCGCGCCTCAGGTTGCTTTCGATCATGGGCCCCAAAATAAAGCCCAGCACCATGGGAGCGGCGGACATATTGATTTTGCGCATCAGGAAGGCCACCACGCCAAACACAATGAGTTCACCGATATCAAAAAACGAACACCGGATGGCAAAAGAACCGATAACGCACAAAACCATAATCGTCGGCACCATAATCCCATAGGGCACGTTGATTAACCGCGCGAAACCATTGGCCCAAAGAATGCCGAATACCACAAACAGGAAGTTGGAAAGCGCCAGCAGGATGAATATGGAGGAGACGATTTGCGGGTTTTCTTGGAACAGCATCGGTCCGGGCTGCAGGCCGTGAATCAAAAGAGCGCCGATAAGGATCGCGGTTACGGCATCGCCTGGAATGCCGAGAGTCAAAAAGGGAATCATGGCGCCGCCAGAGGACGAGTTATTGGCGGTTTCCGCCGCAATAACCCCTTCAGGGGCTCCGGTGCCGAATTTCTCCGGGGTTTTGGAACAGCGTTTTTCCGCCCCATAGGCGACGATAGATGCTATGGTGCCGCCCGCCGCCGGCAAAATGCCGATGAACAAACCGATCAAAGAAGAACGGATCAACGCAGGGATCAGCCGGATATACTCCGATAACTTGGGCAAGAGGCTGCGCATGGTCACCTTGTATATCATCCTGGGCGAAAACATCTTCTTTTCCGTAATTGCAAGCAACTCGGAAACCCCGAAGCAGCCGATCATCAACGGAATGAGTTCCAAACCGCCCATCAGGTCGGGGCTGTTGAAATGGAATCTGGGATATCCGGTAACCGGGTCCATGCCCACACACCCCAACAGAACCCCAAGAAGACCTGAAAAAACGCCCTTTACCATGGAGCCGTAGCTGACATAGACGATAACGCTCAGGCCGAAAACCATAACAGCGGTGTATTCGTGGGGGCCGAACTTCAGGGCGAAATCGGCAATGGGCGGAGCAAAAAGGCCCAAGACGATGATTCCTACCAACCCGCCTATGAAAGATCCCCATATACTCAGTCCCAAGGCGTGGCCAGCCTCTCCCCGTTGCGCCATGGGATAACCATCAAGGATGGTCATAAGACCGGAGGGAGTTCCGGGAATATTGACTAGTATTGCACTGATGGAGCACCCGTATTGCGCGCCGCAATATGTGCCCACCAAGATGGCGAAACCGGCGTGCGCATCCATTGAAAAGGTCAGGGGGGAAATTACCGCGACCGCCATTGTCGAAGTAAGTCCCGGCAGGGTTCCCACCACTATTCCAATGATCGTACCCATGCAAAGCATTAAAAGAACGAACGGATTCAGGATATATTGCCACCCCAGCGTATACAGATCGAACATATCCATGTTTAATATTCCTCCAAAATTTACATTCCTCCAAAAAGTGTTCCAGCGGGCAATTGTATCCTCAAAATTACTTTGAAAAGCAAAAACAAAACCGCGCTAAGTCCAACGCTGATTGCCAGCGATTTCAGCCAACTGATTTTCCAAAACAACATGGCGACTATTAGAAATAAAGGAGTGGAAATAAGAAACCCGAAAAAATGCATAAACAGAACAAGAAGCCCGGTCATAACCAAAAGTAAAACCGGTGTTCTAAGGTCTTTTATATTTAGATTGAATTCTGACGGTTTATTTCTGGTCAGAAAACCTCTTATCATAACTACAAGGCCCAAAATGAACATGCCGATCAGGATAATTCTGGGGAAAAAAGCCGGACCAAGACCCGTGGATATCCCCTCTCCTTTGGGGAAATCACCCGTTAGCCAGTATGCTGATGCCGCGAACCCAAGCATCACCAGTCCTACCCATACATCCGAAATACCCATTGCTTCTTCCAATGATAGATAAATCGTTCTTCCGAACTATTTCTCTATTATAATATTTAAACAGCTCCCGCCAATCTCACTCGGCGGGAGCTATTTACCGACCTTTACTTTTTATTCTTCAGCTTTTTAAATACCGCTTTGAACTGCTCGTCGTTTTTTTGCATCTGGGATACTAATTCCTTGGGATTAAGATACGCCCAGCCGAATCCGCCTTTTGACAAAAACTCTTTGTATTCCTTGCTGTAAATAATCTTCTTAACGGCTGCGCCAACTTTTTCGACAATCTGCGCCGGGGTGCCGGCAGGCGCCACCAAACCCCGCCAAGTACCCAAGGTTATGTCGACGCCGGCTTCTTTGAATGTGGGCACGTCCGGAAAACGCATATCCCTTTCATTCGAGGCAATTGCCAGGATTTTAACCTTGCCGGCTTTGGCAAGCGAGGCGACTTCGGCCGGACTGACCATAGTGGCGTCGGCATGCCCGCCTGCGACGGCAACCGCGGCGGGGTTGCCGCCTTTGTAGGGCACATGGGTGAACTTAACGCCTGTGGCCGATTCAAGTATTACACCGTTGATGTGCCAGATGGCCCCGGGGCCTGAATTCGATAAACGCATCTTGCCGGGATTTTCCTTGGCAAACTTCAGGGCGGATTTTAGATCTTTCCAGGACGAGTTCGCATTGACTGAAAATGCGGTCGGGTCCGTATTAATAAGCGCGATCGGTTCGTACTTTGTCCTGTCAACATAGGTTAGGGCAGAATATTTTTGCAGTATAAGCGATAACGATATCATGCCCAAAGTGTAGCCGTCCGGCTTTGCATTGGCTATGGTCTGAAAACCGACCAATCCACCACCGCCGGTTTTATTGACAACCACTACAGCCTTGCCCAAATCATTTTCCAATTTACTTCCGATATAACGGGTGATAACATCCGTTCCACCGCCGGCAGACCAAGGGACAATCAAAGTTATGTCCCGTTCGGGATATTCACAATATGCAGGAACAGCCACACCAATTACTAGAAGCATCACACATAAAAGAAGAAGTTTCGGACGATTAAATGAAAAGTTCATATTAAATCTCCTTTGCCTAACAAGTTAGATTATAATGCTCGCAAAACATTATCGCGGACATTGCGGATGTGCTCTTTTAGTAGTGAATCTGCCAGTTTTAAATCCTTGTCTTTTATTGCATCCATGATGGCTTTGTGTTCTTTCATTGATTTTTGAGTTCTGCCCTTAACCGTGGTTCCGAGATACCTGATCCGCAAGGCTTGGGTTTTCAAGACATCAAGAAATTGAGCTAGTCGTTTATACCCGGATTTTTCAATAATCATCCCATGAAGCATTACGTCGCCTTGTATGGAAGTTTCAAAATCACCATTTTCAATGTCTTTTTTGGCTCTTTCCAATATCTCTTCCAACTCCAGGAAATCATCGGCTCCGAATCTCGGAAGAGCCGCCCTCAGGGCCGTGCGTTCCAATGCTTCTCTGAGAACAAACAGCTCTTCTATATCCTCTCTTGTAATATCGGAAACAAAAGCCCCTTTTTTGGGGATGATGTTAACCAGGCCCTCGCTCTCAAGTTTTTTCAAAGATTCCCGTATGGGGGTGCGGCTGATGTTGATCTGTTTGGCTATTTGCGCCTCAATCAAAGGCTCACCCGGCTTTAGCACGAAGGACAGAATCGCCGTCTTGATCATGTTGTAGGCCTTATCACTCAATGAAATAGATTGCTCTGGACGAATAGCGCTGGCCAAATCCTCATCACGCATTGTGCCTTTTCCTTTCTAGATGTGGCATTGCCTGAAAATACCCTGCATACAGTGTCATTATTAGTACACAGATTGTATACCGATTGCATACCTACTTATAGAATATATAAATCCTCTTTTCAAGCGTTTTCTGGATGGCAAGTCATTTTCTGGGATTTTTTATTTATGTAAATGCAACATACTGTTATTTTTGATAATATTTATATATAATATCGGTCGGGTCCAGGGATAGGCTGACCAAGGGCGCGGATAAAGAGCTCTTTCCGCCCCTCATTCAAGCCCAGCTAAAAAAAAGCGGGATCCGGAATTGGAAACCGGAACTCCCGCATGACTTGACCCCGTACCCCCCCGCCGGCGGGGGGCCGCCCCAATTAGTGGCGTATCAGTCAGTCTTTCTTAAGCAAACCCCTCAGGAAGGCGATTATCTCTGATTCGTTTGAATGCAATGCGTATTTGGTCTTGAAGCGTCCAACCTCTTTGATGAAGTGATCAAGGATGGACCGGTGGGTTTGGCGGAGAAAAATGGTGCCCAGATTGAACAGAATAACTTCACGGTTTATGATCTCGTAATTGACCTTATGATAACGGGCCGGAATGATGATCAATTGATAGTCCAGGGGATTAAGCTTTATCTTGCTGATGATCCCCTCCACACATTCAATGATCAGTGCACGAGGTAATGTGTCATAGGGCGGACGTTGACAGATGAAATCACTGACCTCGGCATCGGTCACAATTTCTATCAGGCGTTTTTCCTTTTTCCGGGTCACCTCCTGACGGGCCTTAAAGGCTTCCATACTCAATTTTGTATGGTCCTCATCAGCATGCTCAATGTTCCGCAGACTACTCTCGCGGAGTTCCTCGGAATAATTGGCCAAACTGAAATTGCGCGACACCGAAATGCGCTCGCCGCCATCCGGACCAAACCAGATATCTTCAAAACGGGCGTAGCTGAGGCTCTCGTGCTCATCGCCTTCAAAGATCGAAAGGGTATTCACCTCCAGATCCAACAAGGAATCCATGCTGACTTGCAAAGCATTGCAGATCGCCTCCAGCTTGGCCAGGCTGGGCTGATGATGACCGTTGAGAATTGAATATATAGTCTGGGCCTCGATCCCGGTGCTTTCAGCCAGGTTTTTAACGCTGACATCCAGGATACCCATTGCATCTTTAATTTTCTTACCCAAGCGGTCGTCCCAAACCTTTTTGGATGAATGCTGGCTGCTCATTGATAATCCTTTAGCTAAAGTAGAAACTCGACCCGTTTTGCAGGCAGGTGTCAGGGGCCGCGGATCTGCTTTTGCCGGAGAGGCCATGGGACATCATGCTAATACCATTCAATAATTCATTCAACGCTGCATGTGTTTGGAGCGTCTTCCATCCCATAACCGGTGCTTCAGTTAATTGTTTTGTTACCATAATCTTATTGTGTTACCATAAAATAATAGCTTTTTGCCAAAACGGAGTCAAGCCAATGTACTATCGGAGCTTGGAACCTGGCAAGCCTGACCAGGCGTTGTATCAGGGTATGTCCACCTATTCCATTGTAGGCTGCGACCCGGCCACCGGAGAAACCGGGGTGGGTATGCAATCCAAATACCTGGCGGTGGGGTCCCTGGTGCCATGGGCGAGGCCGGGAATCGGGGCGGCGGCCAGCCAGGCGGCCACAAACAGCGCCTTACGCTTCATGGCGCTTGATCTTCTTAATCAAGGCTTGGCCCCCCGCGAGGCGCTGCAAAGGTTGCTGGCCAGTGATCCTGCGGCCCGCTCGCGCCAGGTGGGCCTGGTGAACCGAAAAGGCTTGAGCGCCGCCCACACCGGCCGGGACTGTATGCCCTATGCCGGGCATCTCACCGGCCCCGGGTTTTCTTGCCAGGGGAACTGCCTGGCCGGTCCCGGGGTTTTGGAGAGCATGGCAGAGGCCTTCCAAAAAGCCAACGGGGACCTGCCTCAGCGTATGCTGGCGGCCCTGAACGCCGCGGAAAAGGCCGGAGGCGATGTCCGCGGTCGGCAAAGCGCTGCGCTGCTGGTGGCCAGCCCCCAGAAAGAACTCTATGCCAATGCCCCAGCCCTTACCGACCTGCGGGTTGATGACCATCCCCAGCCCATAGAGGAGCTTGACAGGCTTCTGCAATTGCACCGGCTTTACTACTCGGCGAATTACCGGCAACGCAGTTTCCCCTTTGGGCGGCATCTGCGGCAGGCCTGCGCGGACTGGCTGGAGCGTTTGGGAAATGGAACCCACGACGCCGAAAATGCCGCCGGGCTCAAAAAGGCCCTGGCCCTGTATGCCAGGCATGACTCTGGCGCGGACTTGGAGGCGGGGGAAGAACATCAGATCGAAGGCCAGCTTATCCACAGCCTGGCAACGGCATATTTTCAGTTCGAAGCCGGTCGGTTGCGCGGCAACCCACCCCATCAAAACGGCCGGCAGGCGGCAAGAGGGCAAAGTGATTAACAGCATCAAAAAAATGTGTTTTGCATTTCAAGAGCCGGCCACCAAGGAGCGCAGGTATTTTCACCAACATCCGGAGCTCAGCTTTCAGGAATTCGCCACCAGCCGCAAAATAGCGGAAATACTGCAGACAGCAGGCTTTGAAGATGTGCGGATCGGCGCCGGGGGGAGTCAGACCGGAGTGGTTGCGGACCTGGCAGGGGGTTCCGTCGGCCCCACGGTGGCATTGCGGGCGGATATTGACGCGCTGCCCATAACCGAGGGCAACCATGAATTGCCCTACCGCTCCCAAACAGACGGTGTCATGCATGCCTGCGGGCACGACGCCCATATCGCGGCCCTTTTGTGCGCGGCCCGGGTGCTGCAAGCGCACAAACACCAGCTTGAAGGCAATATCAGGTTTATTTTTCAACCAGCCGAGGAAACCCCGGAGCGCTCCGGGGCGGAGGTGATGATAAAAGACGGTGTGCTCAAGGGCGTGGATGCAATCTTCGGCTTGCATGTGTGGGGCCAAAATAAAACCGGGACCATCGCTTACGCGCCCGGTCCGGTGACAGCAGCATCCGATCGCTGGTCCCTGATGGTGGGAGGCAAAGGGGGACACGCAGCCACGCCTCACTTGACCCACGATCCGCTTTTGGCGGCATGCCAGGTGGTCTCCGGCCTGCAGAGCATCATCAGCCGGAAGTGCGATCCTCTGGACCGGGCTGTGCTGTCGGCCTGCAGCATCCATGGCGGCCAGGCCTTTAATGTAATCCCTGATGAATGTGAAATCACCGGCACCGTGCGAACCTTCCGTGAATCCACCAGAAAAAGCATTTCCCAGAGCATTGACAGAGTGGCCAAAGGAATCTGCGCGGCCATGCAATGCAGCGCGCAACTGGACTACCAGCGGGGCCTGCCGCCCACGGTCAATGATCCAGGCATGACCGATCTGGCTGCCCGGGTGGCGCGCGCTGTGGTGGGAGAAGCGAACGCAATCCTGATGCCGCCGAGCATGGGGGCCGAGGACATGGGGCTGTATTTTCAAAAGGCGCCCGGGGCATACCTGTTTGTGGGATGCGGCGCCGGGGAGAACGGCGCTCAGCCCGGGCATCATCACCCTGATTTCAATCTGGATGAAAGGTCCCTGCCCCTGGCCGCGGCATTGCTGGCCGGATGCGCCTGGGAGTTTTTAAGCGGCCGGTGAAGCAGGCAAGTTCGGCTGCCGTTGTTGTTTTTTTTCGATTGACACCAAAAATATTATGGTGATACCATAATATGTATGGTTTAGCAGTAATGCTGTGCCGTCATTAAACCGGCCGGAAACCAGAACCCCCCGGGCGCAGTTTTCCGGCCCCCAAGCCCCAGGATATCTCATCTGGCAAAATGGCCGGGGCTGAACCCATAAACACAATAAGTTGGGCAAATATCAACATCAAACCAGGTTAGCGGAATCAGCTGTATGACTTTGCACCCGGAATTGAACAACCTAATATCCCCCGAAAGGCTGATGAATCTTATCCAGGATTTCGGACAGATTGGGCGCACCAGTGATAATGGAGTCACCCGCCTGGCTTTCAGCCCGGAGGATATTCAGGCCCGCCAAAAGCTGGTTAATATTATGGCGTCAGATCTCGGCCTGCAGGTTCACACCGACCCCTGGGGAAACATTATAGGCCGCAGGGAGGGCAGCGATCCCGGCGCACCGGCCCTGTTGGCCGGCTCGCACCTGGACAGCGTGAGGAACGGGGGCGCGTTTGACGGCCCTGCCGGTGTATTTGCCGGCTGTGAAGCCGTCCGGGCGCTTAATCAAGCCGGGCGGCTCACCCGGCACCCCTTGGAGCTTGTGGTTTTCTGCGCGGAAGAGCCCAATGATTTCGGCATGGCCACCATAGGCAGCAGGGGAATGACCGGCGCGCTCAACGGTGATGATTTGCGGGAGACCATGAGTCAACATGGATGGGACATCTTCCGGTCCATCGCCGCAGTGGGCGGTGATCCGGACCGGCTGGACCAGGGGGTGCGCGATCCTGCCGGTATAAAGGCCTTCATTGAACTGCATATCGAACAGATGCCCCACCTGGAACAGGCTGGAATCGGCATCGGCATCGTGGACGGCGTAACCGGGATTATCCGGCACCGCTACACCGTGAAAGGCAGGGCCGCTCATTCCGGCACCACCCCCATGAATCAGCGCAAAGATGCCCTGGCCGCCGCCGCTGAACTGGTTACCGCCCATTACCGGACCGGCTGTGAATATGAAAAGAACGCTGTCGCCACGGTCGGGGCCATTTCATGCCGGCCCAACTCCACCAACACGGTTCCCGGCGAGGTGGTGCTGGACACCGAAATGCGCAGCTATTACAGCGCCGATTTAAAAGCCATGTGCCAAAACATGCAGGTTGCGGCTCGGCGGGTCATGCAGAGCTACGGCGTCAAAATCACGAGCGAGCAAACATACCTGAGCCAGCCCACCGAATTTTCACCAATGATCCGCAAGACATGCCGTAAAGTCTGCCGGGAACTGGGCTATGGCTGTATGCAGTCCATCAGCATGGCCGGACACGACGCCAAACACATGGCCGACATTACCGACGCGGGCATGATCTTCATCCCCAGCCGGAAGGGCATAAGCCACAACCCGGCTGAATGGAGCAGCCCCCAAGACCTGGCAAGAGGGTCCCAGGTGCTGCTCAACACCCTGCTGGAGCTTGACCAGACGTGAAACCCGGCATGGGGAACCGATGCAATAAAAAAAGGGTCCATGCGCCGATCAATGCGGTTGTTGGACCGTAGTTTTCATTCATAGAAAGGAGCCGTTATGTTGTCCGTTAAAAAATCAGGCATGGCCTTTTGCTTGGCCCTGCTGGTGGCCTTTGGCCTGCTGATGGGTCAGGCCAATGCCGAAATCCCCAAGGATGTGCTGGTAATCGGGCAGATCGCCGAACCTAAATCTCTGGACCCCCATGCGGTGACCGCCGTTAACGACTTCCGCATCCTGATGAATGTCTACGACGGCCTGGTGCGCTACAAAAGCGGCACCCTGGAGGTTGAGCCCTCTCTGGCCAAGTCCTGGCAGATCAGCTCCGATGGCAAGGTTTACACCTTCAGCCTGCGCAAGGGGGTGAAATTCCACGATGGCTCCGAATTCAACGCGCAAGCGGTCAAGTTCAATTTCGACCGCATGCTGGACAAAAAACACCCCTACCACAACACCGGGCCTTTTCCGCTCTCTTTCTTTTTCAGCGCCATAGTAAAGACCGAGGCCCCGGACGACGGCACGGTCCGCTTCACCCTGAAAGAGCCCTACGCGCCCTTCCTGTCCAATTTGGCCTATCCCACCGGCTTGATGGTCTCCCCGGCGGCGGTGAAAAAATACGGCAAGGAATTCGGACGCCATCCTTCCGGCACCGGCCCCTTCAAGTTCACCGAGTGGGAAAGCAACAGCAAGGTGGTGCTGATAAAAAACGAGACCTATTGGGATGGAGCCCCCCAGATAAAAACCGTGGTGTTCCGCCCCATAACCGATGCCAACACCCGGGTCACCGAAATGCTGGCCGGCGGCCTGGACCTGATGACCGAAGTTCCTCCGGACAATGTGGCCACCTTTGCCGATCCGGGAAAATTCAAGGTCTATGAACAGGCCGGACCTCACCTGTGGTTCCTCATTTTGAATCTGAAGGAAGGCCCCATGAAGGATAAGCGGGTCCGCCAGGCGATCAACTACGCCATCAACAAAGAGGCTCTGGTCAAAAACGTGCTGCAAGGCACCGCCACCGTGGCCACCGGCCCCACCCCCAAGGCATTTGCCTGGGCCTATAATGACAGCCTGCAACCCTATCCCTACAACCCCGACAAGGCACGCAAGCTCATTGAGAAAGCAGGACACAAAGGAGCCCAGATCACTTTTTACGTCACCGAGGGCGGCTCCGGCATGCTGGACCCCATACCCATGGGCACCGCCATCCAGGCGGACCTGGCCAAGGTGGGGCTGAAGGTAAAGATCGAGACCTATGAGTGGAACACCTTTTTGGGCAAGGTCAACCCCGGGCTGGCGGGCAAGGCCGACATGGCCGAAATGGCCTGGATGACCAACGACCCGGACACCCTCCCCTTCTTGACCCTGCGCACCGCCGCCTGGCCGGACAAGGGCGGGTTCAACTCCGGGTACTATTCCAATCCCAAGGTTGACAAGCTTCTGGAAGACGCCCGCACCACCACTGACCAGGCCAAGCGGGCCAAGCTGTATAAGGAAATGCAAAGCATTGTGTATGAGGATGCGCCCTGGGCCTTTATCGCCAACTGGAAACAGAACGCGGTATCCACCGCAGAGGTGAAAGGCTTCCAGCTGCAGCCCTCATTCTTCCTTTTGCTCCACAAGATTCATAAGTAATAATAAACCAGGCCGCCCCCGGATTGTCCGGGGGCGCATAACCCGCTTCCGTCAGATAGGGACATGCCTGCTTACATTCTTCGCAGACTGCTGATGATGATCCCGGTTCTATTGGGTATATCGGTCATTGTGTTCTTCATAATGGCCCTGATCCCCGGTGATCCGGCCCAGGCCATTTTGGGCTCTTATGCGACCCCGGAAAACCTGGCCCGGCTGCGGGAGGCCATGGGGCTGGACAAGCCTTTGGTGCAGCGCTATTTCATCTGGCTGGGCGACATGCTCACCGGCGATTTCGGCAGGTCATACAGCCTGGACCGTCCGGTCATCAATGAGGTCCTAGACCGCCTGGGCCCCACCCTGCTTCTGGCCGGAAGCTCCCTGGTGCTTTGCAGCATATTCGGCCTGGTCATCGGGGTCATCTCGGCCATCCGCCAGTATGGTTGGCAGGATAAATTCTGCACCCTGCTGGCCCTGCTGGGCATATCCACCCCGTCTTTCTGGCTAGGCTTGATATTAATCCTGATCTTTGCGGTCAACCTGCATTGGCTGCCGGTAAGCGGCATGTTCTCGGCTTATGGAGGAGGAGACGCCAAGGATTTGATACAGCATTTGCTGCTCCCGGCTTTCACCCTGGCGGTGGTGGCCACCGGAGTGATCGCCCGCCTCACCCGGGCCGCCATGCTGGAGGTCCTGCGCCAGGATTATGTGCGCACCGCCCGGGCCAAGGGGGTGAGCGAAGCCAGGGTGATCGCAAAGCATGCCTTTAAGAACGCCCTGGTGAACATCATTCCGGTGATCGGCATCCAGGCCGGTTTCGTGCTGGGCGGAGCGGTCTATATTGAAACCGTGTTCCAGTGGCCGGGAATCGGGCGCATGCTGGTCACGGCCATTTCCACCCGGGACATACTCCTGGTCCAGGGCGGCGTCATCGTGGTGGCGGCCAGCTACGTCCTGGTCAACCTTGTCAGCGATATTGCCCAATACCTCTTGGACCCCAGGATAAAGGTATGAAACGGCCGGCTCCTGCCAAGAACGGGACCAAAGCGCCCCAGAGCAGGCCCGGCGCCTGGCGGCTTTTGTTCAACAACCGTCTGGCTGCCATGGGGCTGGTCATGGTGGCGTTCACAGTGGCGGTGGCCCTGACCTCCCCCTTGCTGCCCCTGGCCGACCCGGACGAGGTGAATCTGGCCGCACGCCTCAAAGCGCCTTTCAGCCCGGGCCATCTGTTGGGCACCGACCAGCTTGGCCGGGACATGCTCTCCCGCCTGATCTGGGGCAGCCGGGTCAGTCTGGCGGTGGGGCTGGTGGCCACTGCCATCGCCGCCTTGTTCGGATCGGTTCTGGGCATATTGGCCGGCTTCTACGGGCGATGGCTGGACAACCTTCTCATGCGAAGCGTGGACATGCTCATGGCCTTTCCATACATGCTGCTGGCCCTGGCCATCGTAGCCGTGCTGGGGCCGGGGCTGATGAATGCCCTGTTCGCCATCTCCATCGTTAATATTCCTTTTTTTGCCCGCAACGTGCGGGGAGTTACCCTCAGCCTGGCCCGGCGCGAGTATATTGACGCCGCGCGCTTGAGCGGGCAGAGCGATTTTTCCATTTTGGGGAGCGAGGTGCTGCCCAATGTGATGCCGGTGATCGTTATCACCATCTCCACCACGGTGGGCTGGATGATACTGGAAACCGCCGGGCTGAGCTTTTTGGGCCTGGGCGCCCAGCCTCCCCAAGCCGACCTGGGCTCCATGCTGGGCGATGGGCGCAAGCTGATCCTGAACGCGCCTCACGTAGCCGCCATTCCGGGTCTGGTCATCCTGTTTTTGGTGGTGGGCATAAACCTTTTGGGTGACGGAATGCGCGATGTGCTGGACCCCCGCCTGAAGTCGGGCGTCATGACCCGTTCCGGCGCGGCCACCGAAGTTGAGCCCGGCCTGATAAACCGGGAACAGACCGGCAGCCATGACGAATCGGTTCCCCTGTCAGTGAGTGGGCTCAGCACCTCCTTTTTGGTGGGCAATGAGGTTTACCGAGCGGTCAACCAGGTGGACTTCAGTTTGGCCGCCGGCGAGTGCCTGGGCATTGTGGGAGAGTCCGGCTCCGGCAAATCGGTGACCGCCCTGAGCCTGCTGGGTTTGGTGCCCACCCCGCCCGGCCGCATAGTTGGCGGTGAAGTCGTATACCGGGGCAGCAATCTGGTGGGGGCTGATTTGCAGGCCCTGAAGGGGCTCAGGGGCAACCGCATCGCTTACATCTTCCAGGACCCGCTGACCACCTTGAATCCGCTTTTTAAAATCGGCGACCAGATTGCAGAAGCGGTCTACACCCACCAGAAAGTCAGCCGCCAGGATGCCCTGACAAAAGCCGTCCAACTCATGGAGAAGGTGCATATACCCGATGCGTCCGGCAGGGCCAGGGCCTATCCCCATCAGCTTTCCGGGGGCATGCGGCAGCGCATCGGGATCGCCATGGCCCTGGCCAATGACCCGGAAATAATCATAGCCGACGAACCCACCACTGCTCTGGACGTGACAATCCAGGCTCAGATCCTGAAGCTTTTGGATGATCTGCGCAAAGACACCGGCGCGGCCCTTATTTTCATAACCCACGATTTTGGGGTGGTGTCCCAGGTGTGCGACCGGGTGATAGTGATGTATGCCGGGCAGGTGATGGAATCAGGCGGTGTGGATCAGGTTCTGAACGATCCCCGGCACCCATACACCCAGGGCCTGATGGCTTGCGTCCCCATGCTTGGCCGGGCCGAAGCGGAGATCAGGGCCATTCCCGGACTGGCTCCCGGGGTCAACAACCTTCCGCCGGGCTGTTCATTCGCGGCCCGCTGCGGCCAGGCCGTTGAGCAGTGCCGCAAGCAGCCCGTGGATACCTTTGAGCTGGGCGGAGGCAGGACGGTGCGCTGCCTGCTGGCCAGGGGGGCGGCGGCATGAGCCTCAACATAATGGAACTGAAAGGGGTTCATAAGCGCTTCGGCGGCGGCCGAAAGCTGTTCGGGCAGCGGGAGCCGGTGATTCACGCGGTCAGCGAAGTCACCCTCCGGGTGCCTGCAGGCAGCACCTTGGGCGTGGTCGGCGAATCAGGCTGCGGTAAATCCACCCTGGCCCGCATGCTGGTGGGCTTGGACCTTCCCAGCCAGGGCGAGATCCTCTTTAAAGGCCGTAACCTGGCTCAGCTTCTGAAAACGGACAAGAAGCGCTTTCACCAGAAGGTACAGTTTGTTTTTCAGGACACCATAAGCTCTCTGAATCCGCGAAAAACGGTCGCTCAAATTCTTGAGGTGCCGCTGCGGAATTTATCAAACCTACCCGCCGGGGAGCGTCACGGGAGAATTTCGGAGCTGATGGACTTGGTTAATCTGCGTCCGGAGTTCGTGGAACGCTATCCCCATGAATTTTCAGGCGGGCAGGCCCAAAGAATAGGCATAGCCCGCGCCCTGGCCGCCCAAGCCGAAATGCTGGTGCTGGACGAGCCGGTTTCGGCCTTGGATGTCTCTGTGCAAGCCAAGGTTTTAAATCTGCTCCGCAAGCTGAAAAACGAATTAAACCTGACCTTTGTTTTTATCAGCCATGATCTGCTGGTGGTGGAGAACTTGTGTGACTGGGTGGCGGTGATGTATTTGGGCCGCGTGGTGGAGCTGGCCCAGCGCAGTTTGTTGTTTTCAGACCCCCGCCACCCCTATACCAAACTGCTGCTTTCCAGCGTCCCGGTTCCGGGCAGGCGCTCGTTGGGTGAGGTAAACTTGCTGGGTGAGCTGCCCAATCCGGCCGCGCCGCCGCCCGGATGCGCCTTTGAGCCGCGCTGCCCGCATGCGGTGGCGGATTGCAGATCGGCCCCCCCCGGTCTGACCGGTCTGACCGATGGCCGTTTGGCGGCCTGTTATCTTTTGCAGTGACAACATAAAAAGGGCATGGTTTGATGACAACTCTAGCCTTGCTTCTGGATCACATCGCCAAGACCAAAACGGACAATTCCAGCCCGCGGAATTTGGCGGATATCGGGATCACCCGGCAGATAGTCTCGGAGATATCCCAATGGGCGGCCCAAAACGCCGGGCATGGCCGGGTTGCCTCCTATATTCCAGGCCTGGCCCAAGCCGATCCCACGACCTTGGCCATAGCCATGGGTGGGCTGTCGGGTGATATCATAGAGGTAAGCAGCAAAGACGATATAAGAGTAAGCATTCAATCGGTTGTAAAGCCGTTCCTTTACCTTTACGCACTGCAAAGCGGCACTCCCGCCGATGAGATATCGTTTTGCGAGGCCACCGCGGTTCCCTTTCACACCGACCGGGTCATGTATCCCGATTCGGGAAAAGCCCGGCCCGGCCATCCATTGAACAATGCAGGCGCAATCTCCGCGGCTGGCGCCATAGATGATTTCCGGGGCTTTTTGCAGATGATGCAAGTGCTGACCGGCAATGAAAGGCTGGATATATCCCCGGACATATACAAGGCTGAAATGAAAACCAACAGCAATAACCGGGCCATCGCTTACCGCCTGGCGGCCACGGGACGGTTTGCCAGTATGCGGCGGGCCCAAAAAGCCTTGTGCGACTACACCAAGGCGTGCGCCATAGCAATATCGCCTGCTGAGGCCGCCACTGCGGCTCTGATCCTGGCCAGCGGCGGAGTGAAGAACGGCAAAAGGCTGTTCAAGCAAGATTATGTGGTGCGCACCATTAATGCCATGAACTCATACGGCCTTTACGAATACACATCGGAGATTTCCCTGCTGGCTTCCGGGGTGCGGGCCCTGTCGTGCAAAAGCGGCGTCAGCGGCCTGATAATCAATGTGGACCCCAAGCGGGGAGCCTTTTGCACTTATGGCGCTGAATTGGATGAGGCGGGGAATAGCGTTTTCGGCAAGGCCGCAATTGTTCCCTTGAACATCCTTTTGTCAGCCCCCAATGCGATGCTGCTTTCGGCCAGTGAAATCACCCTTTCACTCACTCAATGACCGTTATTAATGGCGGTTTTTTGCAGTTCTGGGAATGCGGGTTGCCCGCCCGCCTTTTGGCTTTGATGCATTGATCCTGTTCAGCAAAGGCCGTCCAGTCCGATAAAATCCAACCAATCAACCCGGCCGCCAAAGCAAAGGCCGCCACAACTCCAACTTGGCACTTGTGCGGCAAACCTGAATTAACCATTCACATCACAATGAAACACTGCCCAAGCATGGGTATCCAAAACAAAAGAAGATCCCCGGGACTTGCCCGGGGATCTTCTTTTCAAAACGATATTTACTTTTGCAGATTATTTTCTGACCTGCACCTTGGCCAGCTGTTCATAGAATTGAATAATGCCGCCGTGATCATTCCCGGCCTTGCCGTCGGTCTTCAAGGCCTGCATGATCTCCATCACCTGGCTGGATAATGGAATAGGCGCGCCCAGTTCATGGGCGGTGTCCAGGGCGTTTTGCAAATCCTTGATATGGAGCTCAATGCGGAACCCCGGCTTATAGTTTCCCTCCAGCACCATGGGCGCCTTGGCGTCCAGCACGGTGCTTCCGGCCAGGCCGCCGCGTATGGCCTAGTAAACCTTATCCGGGTTCACCCCTGCCTTGGAAGCCAGGACAAGAGCCTCGCTCATGGCCGCGATGTTCAAGGCCACAATGACCTGATTGGCCAGCTTGGTGGTGTTGCCAGCGCCTATCTCGCCCACCAAGGTGGCCGAGGAGCCCAGCACCTCAAAGATGGCCTTGACCTTTTCAAAGGCTTCCACCGGACCTCCCACCATGATGGCCAGGCTGCCGTCTATGGCCTTGGGTTCGCCGCCGCTCACCGGCGCATCAAGCATGACAACGCCTTTTTTGGCCGCCTCGGTGGAGACTTCCTGGGCCGCCAGCGGGGCGATCGAACTCATGTCCACCAGGATATCGCCCTGTGATGCGCCTTCCAGAACACCGTCCGGACCCAGCACGGCCTGTTTCACATGGGGCGAGTTTGGCAGCATGGTTATGATCACCTGGCCATACTCGGCCGCTTCCTTGGCGGACCGGGCGGTCTGGGCTCCTTTGGCTTTCAACTCTTCCATGGGGGCCTGATTGATATCATAGACTTTGAGTTCATAGCCCGCCTTCAACAGATTAAGCGCCATGGGCTTTCCCATTATGCCCAAACCAATAAATGCTATCTTTTCCATTTGAACCTCTTTATTTGTTTAACGATTTTTCATCCAGGCCGTGCCTCCCCGCATGGCTCAACGGCCAGAGACACCGCGGGTTTTTCCCGGCGTCATGGCCGCGCCAACCGGGTGGGTCCCCGCCGGGCAGACCGGGTTTCGGCTGCCCCGGAGGGACGGCATGGCTGCGTTCAAGGTTTAATAATCATCTGACCAAACAGGGCTTTTTGTTGTCAAAGCTCCAGCCCGGAATCAAATACTGCATGGCAGTGGAATCATCCCGCTTTTCCAAGCCGCTCTTTTGATACAGCCGGTTGGCCTCCTCCACCCTGGCCAAGTCGATCTCCACGCCCAAACCGGGAGCATCAGGCAAATCGATGCATCCATCCTTGATACGCATGGGGTCCTTGGTCAGGTGCTGGCCTTCCTGCCATATCCAGTGGGTGTCCAGGGCGGTTATCCCGCCGGGGGCGGCCGCCCCGACCTGGGTCATCATGGCCAGGGAGACATCAAAATGGTTGTTGGAGTGGCAGCCCCAGGTAAGGTTCCAGTCCCGGCACAGCATTGCGACCCGCACAGCCCCGGACATGGTCCAGAAATGGCAGTCCGCCAGCGGGATATCCACCGACTGCAGCTTCACGGCGTGGCCCAGCTGCCGCCAATCGGTGGCGATCATGTTGGTGGCGGTGCGCAGCCCGCTGCGCTGCCGGAATTCGGCCATTATCTCGCGGCCCGAATAGCCCTGCTCCGCTCCGCAGGGGTCCTCGGCATAGGTCAGCACATCCTTGAGAGGGCTTAGCCAGGCCACCGCGTCCTCCAGGCTCCAGCAGCCGTTGGGGTCCAGGGTCAGCCGAGCCTTGGGAAAAGCCTCGTGCAGAGCCAGCATGCAGTCCACCAAAAACGGCTGGCTCCAAAGGGATGGTTGAGCCGCAATACCGGCAAAACAAAACCGACCCCCAGGTATATGATTCCCACCCGCGCAGCCGGCAGCCATATCATGCGCTATAAAGGCGCTTGCGACCGCTCAAGCCAGGGAAGCGGAAAAACCGCCCAAACCGGCAGGGTAAAGGAAAGGTGACCCAAATCCGTATGCACGCACCACCACAAAGCGCCGGTTTGACGGCGAAGCCCCGTAAATGATCTTGTAAGAAGGCTTTTATGAAATGGCGAGGCAAAGTTGTGTCATTCTCCAGGACAGGACCATCCTGCACCCGACCTGGTGGCAGCATGAGAAATCATGCGCGGGCACTCAAAGATGGATAAATCTATCATCATCCGGCCCGCTTAAAAAGCAAGGCGTTTAAAAACAATTCGAAGATGACTGAACCAACAGATTGATTTGCTGTTTCAGGCAACCGGGCCTGGCAGAAAATCCAAGATGGACTCCACCACTCTGAGCGCGGTTTTGCCATCCCAATATTGAATATCAGGTTTTTCGGGCGGAGGCGAGGCCAGGATGTCCAGCGCGGTTTTTTCCAGTTCATGCAGCGCGCAAAGCCGGTTGGTGCCCTGGGTGATGGTTATGGGGCGTTCGGTGTTGGGCCGCAGGGTGATACAAGGAATGCCCAGGTAGGTGGTCTCTTCCTGTATGCCCCCCGAATCGGTTATGACCAACTGGGCCGAGATCACAAGGTTCATGAAATCGGTGTAGCCTTGCGGCGGCAGCAGCCGGATTGATTTAGATTTTTCCAACTCACCGGCCAGCCCGGTTTTTTCCAAGGTTTGCCGGGTGCGGGGATGAACCGGAAAAATACAGGGACAGTGTTCCGCCACAGCTTTTAATGACTTGATGATGGGGGCCAAGTCTGATTTATGGTCCACATTTGCAGGCCGGTGCAGCGTCACCACGCAATATTCCTTTGGGGACAGGCCAAGGTTTTCCCTGGCTGAGCTTGCGTTAATGGATGGAAGCATCATCTCAAGGCTGTCTATCATGATATTGCCGACCAGCTTCATTTTTTCAAGAGGGACCCCTTCATTCAGAAGGTGCTGATCGGCGTCAGGCGAGGGAGTCCATAAAAGATCGCAAACCGCATCGGTCACCAGGCGGTTGATCTCCTCCGGCATGCTGCGGTCGAAACTGCGCAGGCCAGCCTCCAGGTGGGCGGTTTTGATTCCCATTTTTACCGCGGTCAGGGCGCAGGCCATGGTGGAGTTTACGTCACCCGGCACCACAACCAGGTCCGGGGCGGACTTTTGCAAAAGCTCCTCATATGCGGTCATCACCCTGGCGGTCTGCACCGCATGGCTCCCGCTGCCCGCTCCGAGGTGAACATGCGCTTTTGGCAGGCCCAGATCATGGAAAAAGCTGTCAGACATGTTCAGGTCGTAATGCTGGCCGGTGTGCACGATTATTGGTTCGCAGGAAGGTTCTTTGCACAGCGCGTGAAAGAGGGGGGCTATCTTCATGAAGTTGGGCCTGGCGGCCGCAATCAGGTGGATTGTGTAGGGCATATGACAGGAGCCTTTTGTTGGGTTAGCTTGTGGTTGAAGCGGCTTTTTCAGTCATGGCAGGTCCGCCGTCTCAAATGAAGCCGCTTTGCAGCAAAATATAAAAGAGGAATATATGCCTCCAAGTACACTAGCACAGGTGTTTTTCCTGACGAACACTTTACCGCACTGCTTGTCAAAATGCCGCCCAAGGCGCAGCCGGGATCTACTCAGCCGAGAAATTTTACCGTTCGGCGGTAAAACCTGCCGCCCCCTGCCCTGCCGGTCACTGAACAGCGGACGCTCAATGAAATGCTGGTTGTGATTGATCCGCAGGCCGCTTAGCTGCGGCCCGGCTCCAACCTGCTCAATCGGCATTGAAGTCGTGTTAAGGCTCTTTGATATTTCGCAGTTTGCTGCGGGGCAGTTCATTTTTGTAAACATGATAGTGTTCATGATGTATATGTTGACAGGATAAATTTACCTTTACCCAAATCAGCAACGGCATTATGCGGATATATGCGAATCGGAGACTTGGTAAATGTGTGGAATAGCAGGCTTTTGGGGCCATTTTGATCAGCGGCTTCTGGAAAAGATGACGGAGTCTATTTCCCATCGGGGGCCGGATGATCAGGGAACCTGCTTCTTGCCTGAACAAGGGGTGGGGTTGGGGCACAGACGCCTTTCCATTATTGATCTTTCCCCACGGGGCAAACAGCCGATGTGGGATGAAGAAAAAAGAGCTGCAATATCTTACAATGGGGAAATTTACAATTTTCAGGAACTGAAACGTGACTTGGAAAGGAATGGTTTTTCATTCAGAAGCACATCAGACACAGAGGTGCTGTTAAAGCTCTACCTCCACAAGGGGGTGGATATGCTTCAGGATTTAAACGGCATCTTTGCCTTTGCCATTTGGGACGCCCGGAAAAATGCGCTGTTTTTGGCCAGGGACCATTTGGGGGTTAAGCCGCTGTACCTGTCACAAACCCCAATGGGATTCATTTTTGCCAGCGAAATAAAATCTTTGTTGCAATGCGCCGGTTTATCCCGTGAATTGAACTACGACGCGGTAGCCTACAATCTGACCTATCTATGGACTCCGGCCCCTCATACGGTTCTTAAAGATGTTGAGAAACTGGAACCGGGATTTACCCTGTGGCTGGAAAAAGGCCAGCTCAAACGGAAGTGGCGCTATTACGATTTGCCATACGGCCAGGATATGTTGCCCTATTCCGTTGATCAGGCCGCATTGGCGGTGGCGCAAGCCGTGGAGGATGCGGTGCGCCGCCAGATGGTCTCAGATGTGGAAGTTGGGGCGTTTCTTTCGGGCGGACTGGACTCAAGCTCTGTGGCCGCCATGGCCACCCGGCACAACAACCAAAAACCGCTTAAGTGTTTCACCATAGGCAGCAACACAGCCAGTTTGAAGGAAGAAGGCTTTGCCGAGGATGTTCCCTACGCCAGAAAAGTGGCTCAATATCTGGGCGGTGAACTCCATGAGGTGATGATAGGCCCGGAGATGTTTGACGATTTGCAGTTCATGGTCCGGCACCTGGATGAGCCTCAGGCGGATCTGGCCCCCCTCAACGTTTATTTTATTTCCCGCCTGGCCAGGGAGATGGGGGTCAAGGTTTTGCTGTCGGGCGCGGGAGGCGATGACATCTTCACCGGCTACAGGCGGCACTTGGCGCTGGGCTGGGAAAGATGGTGGACCTGGCTGCCCCTCACAGTACGCATGGGGTTGCAAAGACTCACCGGCAGCATGCCGCTGGGAATTCCGCAAATGAGGCGGATGGCCAAAATGTTTCAGGGTGCGCATTTGGATCAAACTGAAAGGATAGTCTCTTATTTTCAATGGATCGGCAAGGAATCCCTGGCTCCCCTATTCTGCGGAGATCTCCGCCCCAGGATGCAACAACTTAACTTATCCGGGCCTCTTTTGCATTCTTTGGATCAAATGCCCCCGGATCTTCCCCCGACATCCAAAATGATGTATTTGGAGGCAAAACACTTTTTGTGCGACCACAACCTAGCCTATACCGACAAAATGTCCATGGCGGTGGGGGTGGAGACCAGGGTGCCCCTTTTGGATTTGGATCTGGTTAATCTGGCTGTGCGCCTGCCTTGGAATCTGAAGCAGAAAAATGGAACCGGTAAATGGATATTTAAAAAAAGCATGGAGCCATTTCTGCCCAGCGATGTCATCTACAGGCCCAAGACCGGTTTCGGCGCTCCGGTGCGCAGCTGGCTGCAAAACAAGGAAAATCCCCTGGTTGATGACCTCTTATCCCCAAAGACAATACGGGACCGGGGTATTTTCTCGGCTGAAAAGGTGAGCGGGCTGAAAGATTCTTTTTGGAACCATAAGGCCGATACAGGCTATACCCTTTTGGCGCTGGCATGTTTTGAACTCTGGATGAGGGAGTTTGTTGATGCGCCCCCACCGGGCGCCTGACAAAAGCGGCCGGCGCCGTTAAGGGTCAGGAAGAGCTGATGCTCATGACGGTCCCTGCCCGCCGCGGCACCCGGCTTCAACATCGGTCGGCGCATGGATGCAGACCTATATCAACGGTGCGCAAGCAAAACGGCTCCCCCGTAAATTTCAAACTCTTACGTCTGGCAGACGCTCACAGGCTTCACTTCTTGATACGCTTGGCCAATGCTGCTTCTATGGTTTCAGATCCTATCCCCAGTTCTTTTTCCAGCTTTAGAACTATTCCTTTTTCAGACAGGCTGGAACCATATTGTTTTTTTATAAGCTTATAATGTCTAACAATCAGGTTCTCGTCGATGCCGCATGCAACCCTCTGAAAGCCGGATTCTGAAGCGCCGGCCTCAAATTGGCCCTGCTGCAAATACTGGTCAACTTTTTCAAAATCAATATTTCCTGAAGCGTCTCTTGCTCCCAGCAACAATGATATGATGGCCTCTTGCCGGGCCACCATAGCTGTATGGTAGACCTTTGTTTCTTTCATAAAAGAAAGCCCTTTTGCAATAAAAATTATTGTCAGGACAGTGTAGGCCATCCCCATGACAGCCGATACGACAGCAAAGCTGCTTAAGAAAGCATTCATCTCCCCCTCCATTTAATTGCGCAGATGAAAAAGCTAAAGTGCGTCAGTCTTTTTGCTTCAGCAGGTCTCCCAAGGCCGCGAACGGGTTAGAGGTCAGGGCTTCGCCCTTTTGCTCGGCGCTGTCGGCCTGGCCGTATTCTTCTTGCAGACCCATTTTCTGGTGCTCGTTGTCATGGCAATAGATGCACAGAAGCTCCCAGTTGCTGCCGTCGGGCGGATTATTGTCATGGTTGTGGTCTTTATGGTGCACGGTCAACTCGCTGAGACGTTTTCCGCTGTGCTCCCTGCCGCAGCGGGCGCAGACATGAGGATACATCTGCAGGGCCTTTTCGCGGTAACCCCTTTCGCGCTCGGCCCGGGTCTTTCTGGCTTCCTCCATGAAATCAGGCGTCTTGTGGTCTATGGCCATCCCAGTCACTCCACAGTCAAAAAAAGGTCCTTACTTATAGCAGCCTTGTGGCTCGGGCTGCTTTTCCGGCCTGCGCTCAGAACCGGCTGCGCAGCCCCAGTCTGCTGACGCCGCCGGCGCGGGCAGGCTGGCTGAGGGCCGATTCCAATACTTGCAGATCCTGTTCCTTTTTAATAAGCGCCCCGCCAAAGGGCAGTTCCTTGGCTATCTGCTCGGGGCTGATGCCCCCTGCAATAAGGGCCTGAATCCAGTCCAGAAGCTCGCTTGTGGAAGGTTTTTTTCTGAAGCCGTCGATCTGGCGCAGCCAATAAAAACGGGCCAGCACCTCTTGCAGCAGCTTCTGGTCCAGATCCGGAAAATGCACCCCCACGATGCGCTTCATCATCTCCGCATCGGGGAAGTCTATGTAATGAAAAACGCAGCGCCGCAAAAAAGCGTCGGGCAGTTCTTTTTCCGAATTGGAGGTGATGATCACAATGGGCCGCACCCGGGCCTTCACGGTCTCTTTGGTCTCCTTGATGTAAAAAGACATCTCATCCAGCTCGTTGAGCAGGTCGTTGGGAAACTCAATGTCCGCTTTGTCTATCTCGTCGATCAGGAGCACCATCTGCCGGGACGCGGCAAAAGACTGGCCCAATTGGCCCAGATGTATGTATTGGCTGATGTCGCTGACATCCCCGCCCCCGAAACGGGAGTCGTTGAGCCGCTGCACGGTGTCATACACATAAAGCCCGTCCTGCGCCTTGGTGCTTGATTTGATATTCCAGACCAGAAGCTCCAGGTCCATGGCCCTGGCGATATTGTGGGCCAGAAGGGTCTTGCCGGTGCCGGGTTCGCCCTTTACCAAAAGAGGTCTTTTCAGAGCCACGGAAACATTGACCACATCCCGAAGCTGGGAGGATACTATATATTTGTCGGTGCCGTTAAAGCAATCAAAGGGTTGGCTCATGTTATTTCCTCTTGAGGTTGGTGAGCTGTTGCCGGATTATTTATTCCATACAATCCTAACCAAGCGGCTGGCCCCGCGCAAGTCTAGACCCTTTCACCGTAAGCATACACATTGACAGTTAAACCGGGTATCATATACAAAAGTCTGGCAAGGGTTAATAAGCGGCCCTTGTGGCGCGAATAGCCGTGGAAGCGGGGTGAAAGCCCCCCGGTATATTATCAGGAGCGTTCATATATGTTTGGCATTGAAAGCTCGGAACTGGCCTGGGCATATTTTTTGTGCATTGCGGCATCGGCCTTGTGCGTGCTCTATGGCATCTACAACTGGAATAAAGGCGGCCCGGACAGCGACAAAAAGTATGATTAGCTTGCTTGAATCTGTTGCGCTGTTCCCGAATAACACTGAGGCCGCGTCCACCTGGTCTGGAGTAAAGCATGGCGGTTAAGATTGGGTTAATAATTGCATATCTTATAGTGGTCGCCTATCTGGCTTACAAAGGCTGGAAGGAGACCAGCCAGGCTTCGGACTATATGGTGGCCGGCCGGAAGATGCATCCTTTTGTCATGGCCATGAGCTATGGCGCCACCTTTATCTCCACCTCGGCCATAATCGGATTTGGCGGAGCCGCGGCCATGTTCGGGTTTCCGCTGTTGTGGCTCACCTTCCTGACCATCTTCGTGGGCGTGTTTCTGGCTTTCGTGTTTTTGGGAAAACGCACCAGACGCATGGGGGTTTCCTTGGACGCCCACACCTTTCCCGAGCTGATCGGGCGGCGCTATCAGTCCCGCTTCATGCAGGCGTTTTCCGGCCTGATCATCTTCATATTCATACCGGTGTATGCCGCGGCGGTGCTCATAGGCATCAGCCGCATGATCGAGGTCAGCTTCGGAGTGAGCTTTGACTATGTCATAGTTATTTTCACGGCCATTGTCGCGGTTTACGTGATCATGGGCGGCCTCAAGGCGGTCATGTACACCGACGCCTTCCAGGGCAGCATCATGTTTTGCATGATGATCATCTTTTTGATCATCACCTATCAGGCCGTGGGCGGGGTGATCGAAGGCCATGAAGCCTTGGGGGCCCTGGCGGACAAGGTGCCCCAGAGCCTGAAAGAAGGCGGAATCATAGGCTGGACCCAAGGGGCCCGCTACGGTTCGCCCCTTTGGCTGGTGGTCTACACCACCATCATCTACGGTGTGGGCATCGGGGTATTGGCCCAGCCCCAACTGGCGGTGCGCTTCATGACCGTGAGAAGCGACCGTGAACTGAACCGGGGGGTGTTGTTCGGCGGCATATTCATCCTGTCCATGACCGGGGCGGCTTTCACGGTGGGAGCCCTGTCCAATGTGGTGTTTTTTAAAGAAACCGGCAAAATAGCCATTGCAGCCGCCATGGGCAACATGGACAAGATCATTCCCACCTATATATCCAGCTTCTTCCCCAAGTGGTTCGAAACCCTTTTCTTGTGCGCCATGTTCGCCGCCGCCATGTCCACTTTGAGTTCGCAGTACCACGTGGGGGGCACCAGCCTGGGCCGGGATTTCTATGAGCGCGGCTTGAACAAAATCGGGGGCAATCAAGTCAACATCTCCCGTATTGGGGTGGGCATCACCATCCTGTTCACCCTTGTATGGGGATTATTGCTGCCGGCCAACATCATAGCCATTGCAACGGCGTTTTTCTTCGGCTTGTGCGCGGCGGTGTTCCTGCCCTGCTATATGCTGGGCTTATACTGGAAAGGCATGACCCGGGCCGGAGCCCTGGCCTCCATGCTGGTTGGCATAGGCGCATCCCTGTTTCTGGTTATTTTCGTGCATTACCAACAAGCGGCCGCTATCGGCTTGTGCCAGAACCTGTTTGGTGTGTCCAACTTGGCCATTCTGGCGGAAAAAGGCTCCAAAATCTGGCTGCTTCAGTTTGCCGATCCCAATATCATTGCTTTGCCCATCTCTTTTGCAGCCGCGGTTGTGGTAAGCTTATTGACATCAAAGCTGGATAAAGCTCATATAGAGGAGTGTTGGCGAAATATTGAATAGTTACTCTGCCTTATTAAAGGCGGAAAAGAAACCCGGAGAAGAAGGTTTATATGGCGGAACTCAATAGCCCACGGTGGCCATGGATGATAGCAATAGGCGCTGTGCTGGTTGCCATTATCGTGGTTGTGATGACATGGGGAAAAGATGCCATATCACCGCCGGTTTCTCCCACCAGTCCCCAGAGCCAGACCCAGGCTGAATCCGGCACCCAAGCAGGGGGCCAGTCCACGGGCAAAGACAAAGTGCTTTTGGGAGATTCCAAAGCCCCGGTCAGCCAGGCCCCCGCCTCACAACCGGCGGACCAGCCAAGCGCTCCACCCCCGCCAAAGGCCCTGCCCCACGGGGCCAAGGTGGTAAAAATCATCACGCCTGAAGAGCAGAAAAGCGGCGGCGTCAAAATCAGTGACTCGCCCACCGGCGGAAGTATCGAGACCGCGACAGTGCAAACAGGTGAGGTTCCGCCGCAAAGCCCCCGGGAGGTAAAAAGCGGTTCGCCAACGGCCAAGGCCGCTGATTCGCAAACAGCCAAGCAAGCCGTCAAACCCGGGGCTTCAACAATCCAGGGCCAAGCCGCGCCCCCGGGTGCGGTCAAAAAGACCGTCAAGGACGCCCAGGGCAATGTCAAGGTTGTGTGGGTGAATCCCGACGGCAGCATAACAACCTCGCAGGCCGTGCAATCTCCCGCAGCCGCCCCAAAACCCGCCTCTCCGGCCGAAACCTCCCAGGCGCCAGCCAAATCCGGCGCACCCAAACAGACCAAAGTTGCCAGCTCCAGAATCAAGCCGGAGCCCCCGCAGGCCAAGCCCCGGCCAAAGGCCGCTGAGGCCCAGCCCCAGGCCGGCCAGGCCCGAACTGAATCGTCGGAGGCCGCTTCAAGCGTCAGTTCAGCTCCGGTCCGCATCCCGGCGCAGGATTCAGTTGCAGTTCCGGGCGGGGGCCAAAAGCCGCAAAGCGGCTCAGGTCAGGCTCAACCCCCTTCCCCGGCGGACCAGGCTCGGGCGGATGAAGTTGAAATCCAGGTGTTTCAGGCCAAGCCCATAAAGGCCCCGACCAGGGCCCGGCCCAAAAGTGGCCAGCAAGCTGGCACGGCGGGCGAAACCCAAAAAGCTTCAACCCCCTCCCAGACATCCGCCGGGAAGCAGGCCGCCGGCAGCTCAAAGCCGGCTGAAGAGCCCATCAAAGCCCGTGTGATCTGGGCCAAGCCCAGGCGCGCAGACAAGTCAGTCCCCGAAGTGCCCAAACCGGACACCATACTGGAAGCCCGCAAAAAGCCCTACGGCATCCAAAAATCCTTGGACGTGGTGGTGCGCAGCGACGAGATCATCGAACTGGCCGGGGTGCGCATTCCGGTGGCGGAACTTGAACGGCAGATGGTCGTGGAACAGAGGGGCGAAGTGCTGGAAAAGCCTTTGGACCGCCCGGCCCAGATAAGCGCTTGGGGGGTGTATCTGGTGCGCAAGGGCGACCATTTGTGGGGAGTTCATTTCCACCTGCTGTCTGACTATCTAAACAGTAAAGGCGTAAAGCTGGCCAGACACGCAGACCGTCCCTTGCCGAACGGGCGTTCTTCCGGAGTGGGCAAAATCCTGAAATTCGCTGAAAACATGGTCGGAGTCTATAATATCAAGACCGGGGCCATGGATGAAAACCTGGACCTGATAGAACCCGGCGAAAAGGTTGTGGTCTACAACCTGACCGAGATATTCGAGCAGCTCAGCAAAATAGACCCCCACGACTTAAGCGGTATTGAATATGACGGACGGGTGCTGTTCTTCCCCAAGACCAAGCAGGGCATCAAGGCCCCTGCCTCCAGCGATGAAGGGTGATTGCGCAACTATTCACCCCCTGTTTAATGCGTACACCGGATTATGGCAAAAGAGGTGTCTATGCCCATTGGAATCGTCCGGGACCCCATCTATCAGCAGCACAACCCTGGCGCCTATCACCCTGAATCACCGTTGCGTCTGAAAGTTGCGGATGATTTTTTGGCCAAATGGCCGGGGCTGGCCCAGACCGCGAAGGTTAAGTTGCGCCAAGCCAGCCACGAAGAACTTGCCCGGGTGCACAGCCAGCGCCACATAGAATCAGTTGCCGCCATGGACGGCAGGGGCGGCTTTTTTGATGCCGACACCACCGCCTCGGCCATGTCTTACCAAGCCGCCCTGTATGCCGCGGGTGGCCTTATGAACCTGGTTGACGCCGCCTTGGACGGCGAGGTGCAAAACGGCCTGGCCTTGGTCCGGCCGCCGGGACACCACGCCATGCCCCAAAACGCCATGGGCTTTTGTTTGTTTAATAACGTGACCGTGGCAGCGGCCCATCTGCTAAAGGCCCGAGGGCTTGAACGGGTGCTGATTGTGGACTGGGATGTGCACCACGGCAACGGCACTGAGGCCATATTCTATAATGAGCCAGGGGTGCTCTACTTTTCCACCCATCAATCGCCGTTCTATCCAGGTACCGGGCCGGTGGAAGCCTTGGGAAACGGTCCGGGAGCGGGCTTCAACATAAACGTCCCCCTGCCCCCCGGCCAGACTGACAGTGATTACATAAGGATATTTGAAGATCTTCTGGTCCCGGTCACCCGCCAATATAAGCCCCAGTTCATCTTGGTGTCAGCCGGATTCGACGCGCATTGTGAGGATATACTGGGCTCCATGGAGATAAGCGACCAGGGTTTCGGAGCGCTCTCCCGCATTGTGGGCGATCTGGCCAAGGAGTTTTGTCCGGGCCGGGTGGTGCTCACCCTGGAAGGCGGCTATTGTCCGGAGGCTCAGGCGCGGTCCTTGATTCAATGCATGGAAGCCTTGAACGGAAACGATGCCGCCGAAGAGCTGCGCATCAAGGCCAAAGGGGTCCAAGCCAGTCGCTTCCAGCAAAGCGCGGCCATGGCGGCCAGCCGCTATTGGAATGTATAACGGAGCGTAAGGTCAAATGCCGGACCTTTTGGCCTGGCGGATGCCAGACCAAAAGAACCGTTTCAGACCATTATCAGGTGAACAGGCAGAGTTTGCAGTCTTTGGCGTATTTGATGAATTCCTCGGCGTTCCAGATGATCGCCCCCTCGACAAAATCATCCTCCGGTATTTCCATCATATCAACGGTCATGCGGCATCCCACCAGTTCCACGCCTTCCAGTTGAGCCATTTCCATAAGCTCGTCCAGGGACGGTATGTTGGCTTTTTCTATCTTGCCCTTCATCATGCCGGTGGCCATGGTGCTCATGCCGGGAATAGCCCCCATAAATCCGGGGGGTATGAACTTGGCCTTGTCCACTCCGCCCTTGCGGATCAGATTCAGGCCCATGAATGTGTAAAACACTTTTGTTTCCATGCCCTGTCTGGCGGCGTTAATGCCAAGAATTAGAGCCGGATAGGCTCCATCCAGGGTGTCACGCGAACATATGAAGGCGGCTTTTTCCTGTTTTTCTGCCATGATGATACTCCTTTATACCGATGGTTATTTATTGTTTATTGTGTTAATCATTTATTTAAGCCATAATCGGCTTTGGCGGATTCCATGGCAGACCAAAGCAGCTCCAGAGTGGAAAGCACAGTGCTGCGTTGGTTGGAATCCAGGATTTCCAGCACTTTCATGTGCATGCCATTAATGAAGCTCTCAACCTGACCGGCCTTTAGGCGGCCCGCATCCGACAGGCACAAGAGCTTCACCCGCTTGTCGCTTGGGTCTGAAACCTGTTGAATCATTTTCTTTTCTATCAATTGTTCCAGTAGTTTACTAATACGGCTCTTGGAAACTTCCAAGCTGGCCGCAAGGCCCTTGGGGGTTAGGTAGCGCTCTGAACCGAACTGCAGCAAAACAGCCAGCTCAGCTTGGGGCAAATCAAAGCGGCTGGTCTCCATAAGCTGTCTTTGCTGGCAGCACTTTTGGATTTCCCCTACCAGGCCCCGCAGGCGCAAGGCTTGCTGGGACAGGACCTGTTCAGTACTATGTTTTGATTTATTGTTCATGCTGTTAACTATCTCGGAAGCCTGAATCCTTGTCAAGAAAAAAAGAACCGCTCCCATTACGGATGTTTTATTGGGCTGGCTTGTCGACTGATTCCTGTATGGAATTTTTTAAGGGCAACGGCGCTCCGGTGGACAACCCGTAAGAGCCCTATGCCGCCGTCCCCCGTCTTGGCTGGAGGCTGGGGTCGGGTGCTGAACCTCTGCTGCGGGACTTCTGGCGGGCATGCATGAGCCACGGCTGAAATGATGGTGCGATGCTAAAGATCTTACCCACATAATCACTATATTTATGATAAGTTATAAACATATTTAATCCAACGCATAACAAAATGGCCGGCCCCCTGGCTTGCCTCCAATGCAGGTGCGTGATACAAACAAGCCAGCTTGCCCTATTTGTTGTGACCACTGGAGACAAATTATGAAAATCACGGCCCAAGAGGTGGCTCAGGTGGCTGCGCTGGCCCGGCTGGAACTGGATGCCGATCAGAGCGAAACCCTTACCGGACAGCTCAATGACATATTGCTTTACATGGAAAAACTGAATGAGCTTGACACCGAGGGGATTCCCTCAACCAATCATGCCCTGGATATAAGCGGCCCCATGCGCGCCGATAAGGCGGAACCCAGCCTGCCCGTGGATGAAGGCCTGGCCAATGCGCCCGATTCCGACGGACAAAGCTTCATAGTCCCCAAGGTCATATAGGAAGCGACTTCCATGCAATTACACGAACTCAGCCTGGCCCAGGCCAGCGCGATGCTGCAAAAGCGCGAGATATCCAGCCTGGAGCTTACCGATGCCATGCTGGAGCGGATTCAGGCAGTGGATCACAAGGTCCATTCATATTTGTCCGTCACCTCGGACCAGGCCCGGGAACAGGCCCAGGCCGCTGATGAACGCCTGGCCCAGGGCGGAGCCTCCGCCCTGTGCGGAGTGCCCGGCGGCATCAAGGATATCATCTGCACCAAGGGCGTCCGCACCAGCGCGGGCTCCCGCATCCTGGAAAGTTTCGTTCCGCCCTATGACGCCCATTTGATGCAGCGCCTTAAGGCTGCCGGTATGGTGATGCTGGGCAAGCAGAACCTGGACGAATTCGCCATGGGCTCATCCTGCGAACATTCGGCCTTTGGCAGCACCGGCAATCCCTGGCGCCTGGACTACATACCCGGAGGTTCCTCGGGCGGATCGGCTTCCAGCGTGGCCGCCCGCACCAGCTTTTTTTCCATAGGCACCGACACCGGCGGCTCCATCCGCCAGCCCGCTTCCCACTGCGGGGTGGTGGGTCTAAAACCCACCTACGGCCGGGTCAGCCGCCGGGGCATCATCGCCTTTGCCTCATCCCTTGACCAGGCCGGGGCCTTTGGGCGCACGGTTGAAGACGTGGCCATGGTCATGCAGGTGATCGCCGGGCATGACCCCAAAGACTCCACCAGCGCCGCCAAAGAGGTGCCCGATTACGGCGCAGCCCTGAATAAAGGGGTCAAGGGACTGAAACTGGGGGTGCCCCGGGAATACTTTATCGAGGGCATGGACCCGGAGGTGGAGTCCGCGGTGCGCGGCGCCATGGATCAACTCACCCTGCTGGGGGCGGAACTGGTGGAAGTCAGCCTGCCTCATACGGAATACTGCCTGCCGGTGTATTACATAATCGCTCCGGCCGAGGCTTCATCCAATCTGGCCCGCTACCAGGGAGTCAAATACGGGCTCAGTGTGCGCGAAGCGGGCGGGGACTTGCGGGATGTGTATGTAAAAACCCGCACCCAGGGCTTTGGCCCCGAAGTGATCCGGCGCATCATGCTGGGCACTTACGCCCTGAGCGCCGGATATTATGACGCCTATTACGGCAAGGCGGGCCAGGTGCGCACCCTGATCAAAAACGATTTCCTGAACGCCTTTGAAAAAGTGGACGCCATTGTCTGTCCGGTAGCCCCCACCCCGGCATTCCCCATCGGCCAAAAATCCGACGACCCGCTTGAGATGTATCTCAGCGACGTTTTTACCCTGAGCATCAACCTAGCCGGTATCCCGGGCATCAGCCTGCCGGTTGGCTTCAGCTCAAAAGGACTGCCCATCGGCATGCAGGTTCTGGGGCCGCACTTTGCAGAACAAACCCTGTTCCAGGTGGGGGCCGCCTATCAGCAGGCCACGGATCACCACCTGAAGGCCCCGGTTCTTTAAGGGATTTTCTTAGATGTCCGCTTCGGAGCAGGGCCTATTTCTTGAAGAAACAGCCCGGTTCTATGACCGGGTGGCCGGGGTGTATGACCGCCGCTTTTCATACTCGCGCCGGGCCACCGATATACAGGCGTTCTGGCTGAAGCTTAAATGCCGCGCCGGCTCCATACTGGATCTGGGCTGCGGCACGGGCAGAATGCTGCGTCCCCTGGGAAAGGCCGGGTTTGATCTCACCGGCCTGGACTGCTCGCCCAAGATGATAGCCCGGGCCAGGGCCCGGCATGATGAGGCCAAGCTGGTTCTGGCCGACGGTTGCCAGGGCCTGCCTTTTTGCGATGCCTGCTTCGACAACGTAATTTCACTGCACGCTTCGGTGATCCACGCCACCTTGTGGGAGGATTTGATGGAGCTGTCCGCGGAAATACTGCGGGTGCTGAAACCCGGCGGGCGCTTCATCGTGGAGCTGCCCCACCCCCGCTCCTATCCGGTCGAGGAATCGGAGGGGTGGCAGCCGTTCCAGCCTGGAGTTAGCTGCCGCAGCCATGGCCGGGGAATCCAGGATGTGCGGCTTGATGAGATGAAGGGCCTCAGCACCCAGGTGCGCATCCTGGAGTTGGAAGACATCAGCGCCTGGCTGGAGGGGTTCAGCGCCCTGGCCTGTTTTGAGGGCTATTCCAATCTTCCCTACGATCCCGAAGACGGTGAACTGATGCTGGTTTGGGCCGAGAAGTAGACTCCGCTTTACCCGTTATCTATAATTCCCGGTAATAAGACCGCAGTCATGCCGGTCTATAGGGAAACGCCCTTATTGAGGAAAGCCCATGGCCAAGAGAAAAGCTTCCCGCATAATCTTTTTTTTCATGTTCCTGTTTGTACTCGGAGTGGCGGCCATGAACGCCTGGGAGGTTATAAAGGCCCGTGAGTACACCCAAACCGAGCTTAGCGCCCAGCTGAAACAGAACTCCTGGCCCCTGACCTACCGGGATCTCACAATGGAACAACTTCAGGCCATCCTGGCAATCGAGGACCCGCTTTTCTTTCAGCACAGCGGAGTCGATCTTGCAACCCCGGGCGCCGGCCTGACCACCATCACCCAGGCTGTGGCAAAGTGGATATACTTTGAGCGCTTTGAACCGGGCATCCAGAAAATCACCCAGACCCTGTACGCATATTTTGCGCTGGACCCCTTTGTCAGCAAGATGGACCAGATCACCTTGTTCATAAACCTGGTGGGTCTGGGAAAAGGCGTCAAGGGCTTTCATCAGGCCGCGATCCACTATTACAAAAAGACATTCGACAAACTGAGCAGTGATGAGTTTCTATCCCTTCTGGCCATGGTCATAGCTCCCAAAAACTTCAATCTGCGTGACTTTCCCCAGCGCAACCGGGAAAGGGTGAAACGCATGAAAAAAGTCATCAGCGGGGAATACAAACCCAAAAGCTTGATGGATATCTATTACGGCAAACTTGATGAAAAAACCCAGAAAGGTTTGGCCCCGTTCTCCTACTTTGAATCCATTTATGAAAACTGATCCAGGGCCTTGAATCCAAGCCGGGGGGGGCAAAAACCGCCAGGAGCCTATTCCCGTTCAAGCGCGGCCGCCTTGGCTTGCTTTTCGGCTTTCCATGCCCTGCCTCTTTCCATGAGCACGCAGAAGTTGCAATGCTCCACCAAGGAGGGATAGCCGCATTCCTTGC
The DNA here is from genome assembly GCA_963675675.1 of Desulfarculaceae bacterium. Classification (GTDB taxonomy): domain Bacteria; phylum Desulfobacterota; class Desulfarculia; order Desulfarculales; family Desulfarculaceae; genus Dethiosulfatarculus. The sequence continues at coordinate 845,780 of OY776512.1, read as the reverse complement.
AATTGCCCGGGATGAGCTGGGCCGGGGGCTCTTGGCGCTCTTTTAAAAAGCGGGCCATGAACCCGCGGCGGATGCCCGGCATATCCAGTTCCAGTTTGTCCATGGCCGCTTTGTAATACGCGCTGGTGGCCCCTTTGGACTGGGGGCATGCCTGATCCAGCACCGGCAGGCTGTGCAGCTTCACGTAAGCCTTTATTTCCGATTCGGAAATAAAAAACAATGGCTTGATCTTGCGCTTGAAATAGCCGTCCGGACTGGCCGGAATAACCGGCCAATGCCGCCTTAGGTGGCGCACTTGGTTTTGGATGGTGTTGCCCAACAGCCGGGCGGCTTCATCGTTGATGTTGTGGCCGGTGGCCACGCAGTCATATCCGCCCCGCTCGCTTATAATATTGAAATAATAGCGCTTGACCGTGCCGCAGACCGCGCAGCATCCCTTTTTGTTGGCCCAGGCCAGCTCCTGGATTTCCAGACCAAGCTGCTGCGGCAGGTTCACCACCTCCAGCTCATAGCCGAAACGCCGGGCCATTGCCTGGCAGGCGGCTATCGAAAACTGGCTGAATTCGCCGAAATTCAGGTTGAAATGCACCGCCGTCACATCATGGCCCAGTTCCTTCAGCACCTTCCAGGCGGCCAGGGAATCCTTGCCCCCGCTGACTCCCAGCAACACCCGCTCATCCGGTTTGATCATGCGGTATTTCTCTATGGCCTTGGCCACATGGCGCTGCATGAAAACTTCCAGGCAATCGGCGCAAAGCTTGAGATTGTGGGAAGGAAACTTGTGCTGGGCGGGCGCTTTGCACCTGGTGCATTTCATGGACGGAATCATATGGTTCCTTAAAAGCAAATGGCCGGGGGCCCTATAAGCCTTTGCTCACCCCGGCGGAATTTTACTTCAGGCCCTTTTGGGCGCAAAGATCCCCATACCACAGGCCCAGTGGCTTGCCCTTGTATATGGTGCCGAAAAGGCGCTCAATGGCCTGGCCGAGCTGTCGCTGGTGCTCCTCCGGCGCGGGCAGGCCCGGTATGGCTTCACAGCTTAGCAGGGTGTCCGCCTCACCCCCCATCACCTTGCGCAACACCTCGGGCAACACCCCGAATCCGCCTCCAAAATCGGCCTGTTCCATGACTTGGAAAAACGCCGCGTTCAAGGTGACCCACCAGGGCTCATCCACCGCCTCGCCCCCCGGGACGCATCGTTTACTGGAAGTTATGGTGCGGCAGGCCAGGGGACGGTGTTCATAGGCCGTACACATATGTCCCCTGAGCAGAGGGCACACCCCGGGCATATCCGGATGGCCGGAATCTGCCGGGGGCTCTTCCCGATTAATGCACATACGGGCCAGGGCGTTGAAGGTGGTTGCCGGTCTGGCGTCGTCGGGCACTTCCCGCTTTGCGGCGCTTTCGGCAAGCTCGTCTTCCAGGGCTTCCACCAGGCCCCGGGCCAGATAGCGGGCCTCCAGGGTGGTGAGCCGCACGCGGTCGGTGCAGCAGGCTGCGCAGCCAGTGGTGCAGGCCAGGCCGGTGCGGGTGCGGGACATCTGGGCATAGGCTTCGTATATCCCTTCAAGCACCGTGAAGGCCAGTTCATCCGATTCATCATACAGACCGCTCCGCGCTTTTTCGCCCATTTGACACTCCTTGAGACTTCTGTCGGTTTCCCCTGAACTTTTATTGAAATAGCTTACCCGGATAACTATACTCATAAAGACGCTATTAACAAATACAACATGGCCCGCATTCACATCCGGGCCTGCCGAAGTGGAGGGTTATGCAAGTTGGCCGACAAAATCCGGACCCCACGCCAACGTGAAATACAATGCGAGAAATGCAAAAAGGTTTTCAAGTCTTCACTTTTGGGCGTGGCCTACTGCCCATATTGCGGACATGCCAACAAGCTGGAACCGGGATTCAGCCCTAACCGTTAAATTCAATTATTACTGGCAATAACGAGGACATAAGACATCCCCGCCAGCCAGATCACGAAACTAATAAAAACGTTTTTCGAAAGGATGGTTATGAAAGCTGTAAAAGTAATCGTACTGGTATTGAGCCTGTCATTGATGTTCCCGCTTGCCGTCATGGCGGATGACACTCTGGACGCCATTGAGCAAGGCCTGGCTTTTTACAAAAAAGGCAAATTCTCCAAGGCCATTGGCGAGTTGGAATTCGCCTTGGCCCAGCTGCGCCAGAAAAAAGGCGAGGCCATAGAAGCTATTCTCCCGGACGCACCCGAAGGCTGGGTGATAAATAAAAACAACTCCGGCAGCTCCGGAGGCGGCGGAATGTTTGGCGGCGGGGTCAGCGTTTCCCGCGCATACCGGCAGCAAAGCGGCCGAGGCCAGGCAACTATCGAAATCATGAGCGATTCCCCGCTTATGCAAGGGATGGCGGCCATGCTGCAAAATCCCATGTTCGCCCAGGGCCAAAAGGGTACGAAGCTGATCCGTTTCCAGGGTGAAAAAGCCCTCCTGACCAGCCAGCGCGACGACCGGGCGGAATTGCAGATGCTGATCAACAACAAAATGCTCTTCAAGGTATCGGTACAAAAGGTCAAGGACGCCGCGGAGGTGGCCAAACAGTTCGGCAAGCTCGTGGATTTGGACAAGCTTGCGGCATTCGCAAAATAGTTTTTGAATTGAGGGCAAACCCCCAATACAGGCTCTAACCAATCCGCACGCTCCATGGAGCGTCAGGCAAAGGAGGCGCTATGAAGGCAGGTATAGTTTTCACCGGCACAGGTCCCATTTTGGTGCTGACTACATATGAAGCCTTTGACAATCCGGACTTTGCCGAAAAACTGGCCCGAAAAGGCATCATGAAATACATTGCCCATGACCTGGACCTGTCTTTGGTGCGCGACCGTTACGGCCAGCAATACGATGTCATCCAGGCTGATTTGACCGTTTCCGATGACCTCAGGGTGCTGGACTACAACGGGCACAATGTGTTTTACAACTTCTCCTTCAAGGAGATGGGCCCCGGGGTGGTTCACGAATAGGCGCTTTTTTTGGCTGGACCGATTGACCGCATGGACGGGTAGTGTCAGGTTTGCCCGCAGAGGATATGATTATGCAGCGATTTAGTTTCAGTACAGTTGAACCAAGCCATCCGCCGCGTATGTAAGCATCCTCGCCAGCAGATAAACAAACAAACCGCGGTTGGCTCCTGATAGGGGCTCCCGCGGTTTTTATTAATAAAGAGCCGGAAAACCGCATTTCGCTTGAAAAAACTGTGCCGGCTGGATTTTGATAATATAGGCATGTTGCTTTATATGCTCAGCATGTTAAAACCCATCCACTTGGTTTATGAAATAAAGTGCTGTTTTTCAAATAAAGGCTAGGGATCAATAGGGAGGTCGCAATGCCGGTTGCCGATAAGATGAAGGATTTCATGGAACGCTCAAGCTGGATAAGGGCCATGTTCGAGGCCGGAGCCAAGCTGAAAGCCCAATACGGTGAAGAAAATGTATTTGATTTTTCACTGGGCAACCCGGTGCCTCCGCCGCCCGGCCGGTTTTTTGAGGTTACGCAAGACTTTTTGTCCAACCCCGCCCCGGGCATCCATGGCTATATGCCCAACGCCGGTTATCCCGATGTGTGCGAAAAGATCGCCCGGCATCTGGGTAAATCCGCAGGCCTGAACATGGGGGCCGAAGACATTATTATGACCGTGGGCGCGGCCGGCGCGGCCAACATCATCTTGAAGGCCATTCTTAATCCGGGCGACAATATTGTGGTGCCCAAGCCCTATTTTGTGGAATACGATTTTTATGCCGACAACTTCGGCGGCACCGTGAACCGGGTGCCCAGCGGGCCGGATTTCAGCCTTGATGTCCAGGCCATCGCGGATGCCATTGATGAAAAAACCGCCGCCGTAATGATAAACACCCCCCACAACCCCACCGGCGTGATCTATCCCGAAGAGCAGCTCAAAGAGCTGGCGGCGGCCCTGATCAAAGCGGGTGAGCGCATCGGCAGGCCGGTGTACCTGATCAGCGACGAGCCATACAAGGAAGTGGTGTACGAAGGGGCTAATGTGCCTGATTTATTGACCATATACCCCAACAGCATCATTGCGTACTCTTTCAGCAAATCCTTGAGCCTGGCCGGAGAGCGCATCGGATATGTGGCCGTGCACCCGGATATCGCGGACAAGGCCCAGCTCACCGGGGCCATGGTGCTGGCCAACCGCATTTTGGGATTCGTCAATGCTCCGGCCCTCATGCAAAGGGCGGTGGCCGAGCTGCTGGACGAAACCGCGGATATGAGCGTCTATGTGAAAAAACGCAATATCATGTGCGATATCCTGGATGAAACCGGATTTGAGTATGTGAAACCCAAGGGTGCATTTTACATATTCCCCAAATCACCCATACCCGACGATATTGAATTCGTGAAAATAGCCCAAGAAGAGAACATCTTGGTGGTGCCCGGCACCGGGTTCCAGGGACCGGGCTACTTCCGGATCGCTTTTTGCTGCATGACCGACAAGCAGCTTGCCCGCTCCATAGACGCCTTTAAGAAGCTGCGTGAACGTTTCTAGTTCAATACCCCAGGCGGGTGAAAAGCGTTACGCTATTGCCTGCCTGGGCTGCAAGGTTAATCAGACCGAGGCGGCTTATATCAGCAGCCAGCTTGAAGCGGCGGGCTATAGGCCCGCCGAAGAGGGCGAACCGCCGGACCTGGCCGTGGTGCTCACTTGCGCCGTCACCGGACCGGCGGCCCGTCAGTCCCGCCAGGCTGTACGCCGCATGACCAAGGCCGGAAACGCCTGCCGGGTGGTGGCCACCGGGTGCGGCGTACAGGCCGACCCGCAGGCTTATGGGGATATGGGCTGCACGGTGCTGGGCCGCTCCGGGCTGACCGATATCCCGGACATGCTGCGCGGCAACATGGACTGGCCTCTGGGCGTTGAAGTGGATGCGCCCGATACGGGCGGATTCTGTCCGGGAGTCACCCCCACCGGCCCGGGACGCTCCCGGGCCCAGCTCAAAGTGCAAGACGGCTGTGATGCTTTTTGCGCCTACTGCATTGTTCCCTACACCCGGGGAGCGCCCCGCAGCCTGCCCCTGCCCCAAGCTGTGCAGGCCTTCCGATCCCTGGCGGAAGCCGGTGCGCCCGAAGTGGTGCTCACCGGCATTCATCTTGGTTTGTATGGCAAAGACCTGGGCATGCAAAACGGAGTGCATGAGCTGGTCCGGGCGCTGCTCAAGGCCCACCCTGGCCCCCGTATCAGGCTGTCATCCCTGGAAGTAAACGAAATATGTGATGAACTGCTGCACTTGATGGCAAACGAATCACGTTTGTGCAACCATTTGCACATCCCCTTGCAGTCGGGCAGCAATAAGGTGCTGGAAGCCATGGGCAGGCCTTACAGCAAAGAGCAATTCAGCGAAATTGTGCTGAAAGCCCATGAGCTGGTGCCCGGATTGTGTCTGGGTGCGGATGTACTGGTAGGGCTGCCCGGCGAAGACCAAGCGGCCTTTGAGGACACCCGGCAGCTTATCGAGCAACTGCCGATCAGCCATTTGCACGTTTTCCCTTATTCCCCCCGGCCGGGCACCCGGGCGGTGGAAATGCCCCAGCGGCCCCAAGGCCCGGCCGTGAAGGAACGGGCCGCATTGCTGCGCAAGCTGGGCGCCAAAAAGCGCAAAGCATTCCACCAGGCCCAGGTGGGAAAGCGGCTTGAGGCCATTGTGGAGCTTTCCGGCCAGGCCCGCAGCCGCAATTACTGCATGATCGTTCTGGACCGGGCGGTAAAGCCGGGAATATTGGTAACGGTTGATATCGATGCAGTGAAACAAACGTCCGGGGGGCCCCTGCTTGTGGGCAGGCTGGCCGGTTGAGCAAGCCCCAAAAGAGGCATTTATGCTGCAAATTAAGTTCAATTCAACCTTTTGCGGGATGACTTATTGCCTTTATTCTCACTCTTGAGTCAAAATGAAATGCCAGAGAGCTTTACTTGCCCCATTTGCATGTGTATTTTTGATAAGGCTGGAGATTAAGGGCAAGGATCCTTTTTATGCAGAAATTGGCCGGAATAGCACTAATTGTGTTTCTCATCCTGGGGGCGGCGGCTCCGTCGCCCGCTGCGGATACTACCCAGCTGAAATGGGTGCTGTTCTCCTTGGGAGGGCGCACGGTCAAAGTGCGGCCGGGCGGCATTCTCAGCCTGCATCCAGACGCCCATTTCAGGGTTGCCAAGATTGAAACAGACTCATGGCTGGGTTTGGGGCTGAGCTACACCATCAAGGAAATGCCCAAGATAGACCTCAGCCAGTATCACACCCTAACCCAGCTTCTGGGCGATGAAATATATGCGGACGGCAAACTAACCTTCCAGGTCTTCAAGGACAAACGCCTTTTGGGCCAAATCCAGCTTATGCCAAGGCTCCTGCCCATCGACTGGCTCAGACGGGCCGAGGCGGCCAAGGACCTCAGCCATAAGATCGAATACACCAAAAAAGCCCTGGACATAACCCCGGATGACACCCTGATCTCCAAACGGCTGGTGGATCTTTTGATAGACGCCAGGCGCTACGGCGAGGCGGCGGCCATTCTGGAAGACTTTGCGGCGGCCAACGGAAGCCCCGAAATATATTCCCGCCTGGCGGAACTTTACCGCCAGCTGGAAGAACCGGAGCACGAAACCGCGGTATTGAACAAGCTGCTTGCCTGGGACCCGGGCAACATGGAACTGATGAAACGCCTCATTGACCTCCAGATCAAACGCAAGAACTATGAAGCTGCGGCGGTGCATCTGGAGATGCTTCTGGCCAAGCTGCCCAAAGGGGAGCGCTCCAAGACCTATCAGCGCCTGGCCAAGGTGCAGACTCTGGCCGGCAAGGAAAAACAGGCCTTGGTGGCCTGGGAAATAGCGGCGGACCTGGACCCGGACAACGTGAAGCTATGGCTCACCCTGTCTGCCGCCAGGGCCAAGGCGGGGGACAAAAAGGGAGCCAAGGAGGCATTTCAAAAAGCCGCCCAGCTCAGTCCCAAGAACATAGACATGCAGCGCCAGCTTGCCGAGCAGCTTCTGGGCGACGGCAACCAGGATCAGGCAGCCCAGGCCCTGGAGCTGGCCTATGAACAAAATCCCGATGACGCCAGCCTGCTTTTGCGCCTGATCCGCATCTATGAAGAGCTGGGCAACCGGCCCAAGCTGTTTGACACCTATGAACGCCTGGCGGAGCTGCAGACCAATGATCCCTCCCTGCACTACAGCCTGGCCATGATGTCCTACGAAGACGGAAATTTCAAACAGGCTTTGGAATACTGCCGCAGGGCCGACCTGCTGAAACCCGGAGACCCGGATATCCAGGACCTCAGGTTTGAGCTGTTGCACAAACTCAATGACAAAGCAGGCATGCTGGAATACGCCAAACAGGTTTTGAGCAGAAATCCCGCCGACTTAAGAGTGCTCAACTTCATATATGAGCCTCTTAAGGAAGAATACGGCCTGGCTTTATCCATTCTGCTGGATAAGGCTATCGCAACCGGCCCCAAGGAAGCCGGGGTTTATGAATTGCGCTATGACCTGGCCCAAAGCCATAAAAAGAGCAAAGACGCCATAACCGCCCTGGAGGCGGGCATCAAAGCCCTGCCGGATGATCAGGATATGCTCTGGACCCTTTCGGTGCTCTATTACAATGATGATAGGCCCCAGAAGGAATTTGAGGTCCTGAGCCATTTGGTGGAGCTTAATTCAAAATATCCCGGGGCCGCGGAACGCTTCAGCGCACTTAAGGAAGAATTGCGGGAAAAACAAAAGGAAGCAGAACTAAAGGCCAAAGAGGCTGAGCTTGATCCGGACCCGGACAAGCTTTTGGAGCAAGCCGCCGACTCCCCCGCAGATCCCGCTGAACCCAAGCCCGAGGACAAACCCGGGCAAACAGGCCAGCCCGGGGACAAGGCTCAGCCACAGGCAGCACCGGAAAAACCCGCCGCAGAGATTGAGACGGATTCCCAGCCCCAAGCTGCTCCGGCTGAAACAAAAACAGCCGAATCCATTGAGGAAACCCCGGTTGATATCAAGCTTGAAGACCTGCCGCAAGCGCAGCCAAGCAGCCGGAAACCCGGCAGCCCCGCTGTTGACAAACCGGCTGAGCCCCAGCCTGCCGGACAACCTGGCCAGGCCTCGCCCCAGGTAAAACCGGCTGAATCCTCTGAAAAGGGCCCTGCCGATTTGCAGCCCGCGGGCAAATTCAGTAAGGCCAAGGATGAGAAAACGCCGGTTGCCAAGCCTGAACCGGCTGCCGCCGCAGCGCCGTCCTCAATCCAGAAAAGCGGGGTTCCGGCTAAACCGGAACCAAAACTCCAAACCGGCCAAACGCCGCAAGAATCGTCGCAAGACAAACCCGGGGTCAAACAGCCTGCAGCCAAGGCTCCCTCCACCTTGCAGCAGAAATCCGGCAGCGAGATGGAAATAGAAATTCCAGTCCAAAAAGAAACCGGCAGGCGGACAGAGCAACTGCCGGTCACAGTGGATCAGGCTGGCGATGAGCAGGTTGTCGTAATTCCCGAAGGGCAGGATTCAGGCGCTCACCGCCCACCGGCACAGGCGGTCCAGCCCAAAAAACCGGCCCCGGCTCTGGATGCTTCCCCGGTCAAAGCAAAGCCGGAACAGGAAGATAAAAAGGCCGGCGCCCCCCCGAAAACGGACCAGGCGCCTATCACGCCCAATAAGGCCGCAGACCCGGCCGGAGGGCAAAAGAAAAAATCAAATTTTTTCCAAATACCCAAAATAATAAAAAAGCCCAGTCTATCCTCCGGAACAGGCCAGGAAGGAACCGCCCCCTGAACGTCACTTGCGGACTGATTTGGCGGCAGGGCCACATCCTGCTGGCCATGCGTGCGGACAGCGGCTTGTGGGAGCTGCCCGGCGGCAAGCAGGAACCAGGCGAAAGCCTTGCGGACTGCCTGGAGCGCGAACTGAAAGAAGAGCTGGGCGTAAAAGTTGCGGTCGGCCCCCTTTTCCGCCGTGAAGCCGGCCGGCACCAAACAGGCGCTTTCACCCTGCACTGCTTTCATTGCAGGATCATCAAAGGCGTCCCGGCGGCTATGGAGCACCGCGAACTGGCCTGGGTCGACCCGTCCCGGGCGCCGGATTTTGAGCTTTGTCCCGTGGACCGCAAGATACTGCGCAGTCTTGCCGCGGAGCGCCAGCCAGAAAAACAAATCAGTACACCCGGTTGACAACCTAGTGATCTACTGGTATCCATAGGCGTTCTGTTTAACACTCCTTTCCCCGCACCGGCTGTCATCCGGCCCTTGCACGGGGACGCTTGAGACCAAAAGGAGGCTTCATGCGTCATTACGAGACTTTATTTATTGTTACGCCTGAGCTGGCTGAGGAAGAGGTGGGCGGCGTCATTGACAAGTTCGCCGGCATCCTCACCGACCGTGGTTCAATCATGGGCAAAATTGACAACTGGGGCAGGCGCCGCCTGGCCTATGACGTCAAAAAATTCAGCAAGGGCTATTATGTGCTCTTCGACTACGGCGCGGAACCAGCCGCCGTGGACGAGATGGAGCGTAACTTCAAAATCGATGAACAGGTGATCCGCTTCCTGACCGTCAAGCTTGGCGATCATTTTGATCCGGAGACCATGATTCAGGCCCCCGAAGAGCCGAAAGAGGCCGAAGAAACTCCGGCTGAAGATGCCCCGGCCGAGGAAACTCCGGCCGAGGAGCCAGCGGCTGAAGAGGCTGAGGCCGAGGAAGTCCCGGCCGAAGAGCCCGCGCCTGAAGAGGCTCCGGCTGAAGAGGCTGAGGCCGAGGAAGCTCCGGCTGAAGAAGCTCCGGCTGAAGAGGCTCCGGCTGAAGAGGCTCCGGCTGAAGAGGCCGAGGCTGAATCAGAGACCAAAAAGGAAGAGTAGGAGGCCGGCATGAATCTGATAAGGAAAAAGCGTTACGGACGCCGCAAAGTCTGCCGGTTCTGCGCCGACTCTTCGCTGGTGATCGATTACAAAGACCCCCGCACCCTGCGCATGTTCACCACTGAACGCGGCAAGATCATCCCCCGCCGCACCAGTGGCTGCTGCGCCAAGCATCAGCGGGAGCTGACCGAAGCGATCAAACGTGCGCGTCACATCGCGCTGTTGCCCTTCGCTTCGACCAACGTTTAAGCCGGCAAGGCGAAAGGCGGGCAGCGGCCGCCATGGTTGCTCCAGACCAAGCAAAAGGCGCAACTCCGCTGCTATACAGTGGAACAGCCCTGATTATTTATCTACTGGGCTGGCTGATGCCTCTACCGGGTATATTCCTTTGGGTCGGGTCCCCATTGCCCCTCATCCTGCTTTATTGGCAGCGGGGGCTGGCGGCTGGCCGCAGGGGGGTTTTGGTGGCGGTTGTGGCGGCCCTGGCGGTGTTCATCATCATCGGGGCCCCCTTTGGCGGTTTGCTGTTCCTGTTCTTTATGGCCATAGCCCTGGTGCTGGGCGAGGCCCCGGGCTGGAATTTAAAGCCTGATCTTGCTTTGGGCGTGGCTGCTCTGGCGGCCACCTTGGTTCTGATCGGAGCTTTTGCGCTGGACAGCGCGCTTTTCGGCCCCAGCCTGGCCGAGCAGTTGGACGCCATCAGCGCGACCAGGCAAGACGCGCTTTTGCAGACCTATCAAAACATGGGTCTGGACCCTGCCGCAGCAGCGGATCTGCGGGATACGGTGAGCAAGATGCTCTCCATCATGGTCAAGCTGATCATTGCCCTGTGGCTGATGAGCGCCCTATTCACAGCTTGGCTGAACCTGATTCTGGGCAGGGTCATTTTGCGCCGCATGTATGGGCCCGAAGAGGTCACAGACCTGGGCTTGTGCCGCTGGTCGGCTCCGGATGTATTGATCTGGCCCTTGATAGCATCAGGTTTGGGCGTCGCCCTGACCGGCGGGTTTTGGTTCTGGGCCAGTTTGAACGTCTTGACCGTATTTGCTACGGTTTATTTTATGCAAGGCGTGGCGGTTATTGTCTTTTGGATGGATAAGCGCAGGGTCCCGGGCTGGGTTCGCATAGTTATTTTTACGGTGCTGGCCGTGGAAATATTTCTCACCTTGCTGGTTGCTTTGGCGGGTGTATTTGACACCTGGTTTGATTTTAGACGGCTCAAGGCGGCAGAGTCCGCCGACTGAGTCTCGGAGGTATATAAAATGCAAGTTATCCTCATGCGAGAGGTGCTGGGTTTGGGTGATCCGGGCGAGATCGTACGGGTCAAAAACGGCTATGGCCGCAACTACCTGGTTCCCCAGGGAATGGCCATAGAGGCCACCAAAAAGAACGTGACCTTGGTCGAGGCCGAACAAAAGCGCATCCAGGCAGAGCTAAAGCGCGAAGCCGAGGCCATGCGTTCGGACGCCGAAAAGCTGGAAGGCGTGATGATCAATGTGGTGGCCAAGGCCGGCGAGGGCGGCAAGCTCTACGGATCGGTCACCAACATGGTGCTGGCTGAAAAGCTCATGGAGCAGGGCCACGATATCGACCGCCGCCGCATAGTGATGGAAGCTCCCATCAAAAGTGTGGGCGAGCACCGGGTCAAGATCAAGCTGCATCCCCAGGTTTCGGTCATGATCAAGGTCATCGTCGAGGCCGAGGTGGATGAAAAAGCCCTGGCCGCTCAGGCCGCCGCGGAAGCCGCCGCCAAGAAAGCGGCAGCGGAAAAAGCGGAAAGCGCCGAAGAGGCGCCCGCTGAAGCTGCGGAAGAAGCTCCGGCAGATAAGACCGCTGAAGAGGCCGCCGAAGAGACCGAGGCCGGCTAAATCTTTGATCAGCCGGTTGCGGGCGACTGAATCACGCCAACGGTTTTTTCGGTTTGCCCCAGGCTCTGGCGTCTTGCTCTGTAGTAAGATAGGATAAGTGCGTGGCCGGGCGAACCTCCGGCTGCGCCACTTCACCTATTACTTTTCAGGGAGGCCATGAGACCATTGGCTGAAATCTCCGCCGTTTCCAACCGCCAGCCCCCAAATGACCAGCCAGCCGAGCAGGGCGTATTGGGCGGCATCCTGATCCACGGCAACGATGTATTGGCCGGCATCGCCTCAACCTTATCCCCAAATGACTTTTACGACCCCCGGCATGCCATCATATATGAAGCCATGCTGGGGCTGTATGACGGCAACCGTCCGGTTGATGAAGTGACGGTGGCTTCAGCGCTCAGTGACAGCGGCAGGCTGGATCAAATCGGCGGCCAGGCCTTTTTGGCAGAGCTTGGAGCTGTGGTGCTGGCGGCGGGGCATGTGGACCACTATGCCCAGAACGTAAAAGATAAATCCTTATTACGCTCTTTTATATCAGCTACTTACGAGGCTGTGGAACAGGCTCACCTGGCTCAGGCGGACCCGGACGCGGCCCTTGAGGAAGCGGAACGGCTGATCTTCGCCGCCACCCAGCAGCGCCTGACCCAGGAGGTCATGCCGCTTAGCAAACTGGCCCATATAGCCCTGGCCAAAATCGAGGAGCGCATCAAAAACCGTCACCAGATCCCGGGGGTTCCCACCGGTTTCAAGCGGTTCGATGAAATGACCACCGGGTTGCAGCCGGGCGACTTGATCATAATCGCGGCCCGTCCCAGCATGGGCAAGACCGCCTTTGCCTTGAACATCACCACCAATGCCGCGCTCAAGCATCAGGTGCCCACTGCCTTTTTCAGCCTGGAGATGAGCAAGGAATCCTTGGCCATGCGCCTTTTGGCCTCCGAAGCCATGGTGTCCGGCCAGAAAATCCGCTCCGGCTATATCTCCTATGAACGGGATTTCCCCCAACTGCGGGACGCCACGGTGCGCTTGTCCGAAGCGCCGATCTATATTGACGACACCCCCGCCCTTTCAGTGCTGGAGATGCGGGCCAAAGCCCGGCGCTTGAAGGCCGAATACGGCCTGGGCCTGATCATGGTGGACTATTTGCAGCTCATGCGGGGCCGGGCCGACGCAAACAGCCGCGAACAGGAAATCAGTGAGATCTCCCGTTCCTTGAAAGCCCTGGCCAAGGAACTGGAAGTGCCGGTGGTGGCGCTCAGCCAGCTCAACCGCAAGGTTGAAGACCGTCAAGGAGAGAAGATCCCCCAGCTTTCCGACCTGCGCGAGTCCGGGGCCATCGAGCAGGATGCGGACGTGATCGCCTTCATCTACCGCAAAAAACAGTACAAGAAAAAAGACGACCCCGAAGAACCGGATGACAACATCGCCCAGATCATCATAGGCAAGCAGCGCAACGGCCCCACCGGCACTGTGAAGCTCATATTCCTGGATGACCTAACCAGGTTCACGGACATCTCCTATGAGCAGGAGCCCGAGTAAGCGGATTCGTCCAATGAATCACCCCGCCGCAAGCCGGAGGGCGTCAACAAAGGGGATTGGGGCTGTAGCATAGCGCCTCAAGCGGCGGTGAATGCCCCCCTTTGAGAAGTTCAACATATGTATGGTGATTTACCTTGCCCCCAAGCCGGCTCCATGGTACAAGCCTGGGCATGTCTGCTGATTTGAAGCGCTTCATAAAATCCTTGGGCAAAGACCTCAGGCTGTCCGGCGAGATGGTCCACCTGGAGACCATCCCGGCCCAGGCCCCGGCCCTCACAAGCCCAGATCCACCCCTGCCCAAGCAGATAGCCAAGGCTCTTTCCAGCCAGGGAATCGATAAACTCTATTCGCACCAGACCGAGGCGCTGAAAGAAGCCCGGGCCGGTCGCGACCTGGTGGTTTCCACCCCCACGGCCAGCGGCAAGAGCCTGGTCTACGCCCTGCCCGTTTTGGAAAACCTGCTCAAGGAGCCCGCGGCCAAAGCGCTGTTTTTATTTCCTTTGAAGGCCTTGGAGCAAGACCAGCTCGCCGCGCTGAATGAGCTTGGTTTTTCCTGCGGCCTGGGAAATGTGGCGGCGGTCTATGACGGCGACACTCCCCAGGGCCTGCGCAAAAAACTGCGCGACAAGCCTCCCCCCATACTCATATCCAACCCCGACATGGTGCATGCAGGCATATGCCCCTTTGCCGGGGCCTGGCATGAGTTCTTGTCCAACCTACGTTATGTGGTGATAGACGAGGTGCACACCTACCGGGGCGTCTTCGGCTCCCAGGTGGTGCAGGTATTGCGCAGGCTGTTGCGCCTGGCCGCCATGCACGGAGCCCGGCCCCAATTCATCCTGTGCTCCGCCACCGTGGCCAATCCCCGGGAGCACGCCCAGGCCCTGACCGGACGCAAGCTGGGCCCCCACGGCGTGGTGGATCAAAGCGGGGCTCCGGCAGCCAGCCGGAACTTCGCACTGATCAACCCGGTAAGCGCGGCCAGCACCACGGCCAGCAGGCTTTTCGCCGCGGCCATCAAGCGCGGCCTATCCACCATATGCTTCACCAAAAGCAGGCTGCATACCGAGCTTATCCACACCTGGGTCACCCGCACCAATCCCGAACTGAGGGACAAGGTGGCCGGATACAGGGCCGGTTTTCTGCCCAGCGAACGCAGAGGCATAGAACGAAGTCTGGCCACGGGCGGGCTTTTGGGTGTGGTGACCACCAGCGCGCTGGAAATGGGTATAGATATCGGTGAGCTGGATGTATGCATCCTGGTGGGCTATCCGGGCTCGCACATCTCCACCTGGCAGCGCGGAGGCCGGGTGGGCCGAGCGGGCCGGGACAGCCTGGTGGCCCTGGTGGCCAATCCGGACGCCCTGGACCAATACTTTCTCAAGCATCCCCAGCGCTTTTTTGAACGCCAAGTCGAAGCGGCGGTCATAGACCCGGATAATCCCCAGATCGTGGGCTCGCACCTGGTTTGCGCGGCGGCCGAAGAGCCCCTGGAAATTGCGGCTGAAAAACACTTTGACCTTGAGGCCCACGCCGGCACCTTGCAGCAGCTCAGCCTGGAAGGCCGCATTCTCCTGGATGCCGAGGGAGAGCGCTGGTTCTCCTCCCTGAAGCGGCCCCAGCGCTTCATAGACCTCCGCGGGGCGGGCGACACCTACGCCATTGTGGGACCGGGAGGCAAGGTGATAGGCTCCCTGGATGGGGTTCGGGTGTTCAAGGAAGGCTATCCCGGAGCGGTCTATCTGCACCGCACCAAGTCTTATGTGGTGCGCAGCTTGGATTGGGAAGAACACAAGGTTTTCGTACTGCCAGCCGAAGCTGCCTACTATACCCGGGCCCGTTCCGACAAGGAGACCGAGATCCTGGAGGAAACCGGGCGCAGGCCGGTGGCCAATTTCCTTGTGCGCCAGGGCCGGATCAAAGTCACCGAGACGGTTACGGCCTATGAACGCCGCCACCTACGCGGGGGTGAGCTTTTGGGGGTGTTTCCCCTGGACATGCCCCAGCTCACCTTTGAGACCCACGGTCTGTGGATCGACATAGAGCAGGCGGTGCGCAAGGTGGTGGAAAAAAACGGGTTTCATTTCATGGGCTCCATACACGCTCTGGAGCATGCGGGCATAGCCATGTTTCCCCTGTTCGCGCTCTGCGACCGGGGGGATATCGGCGGCATCTCCATCCCCATGCATCCCCAGACCAAAAAGGCGGCGGTGTTCATCTATGACGGGGTGCCCGGCGGGGTGGGACTGGCCGAGCGGGGCTTTGAAATCATCGAGCAGCTTTTGCAAAAGGTGGAGGAGCTTCTGGCGGGATGCGACTGCGAAGAGGGCTGCCCGGCCTGTGTGTATTCCCCCAAGTGCGGCTCGGGCAACAAGCCCCTGGACAAGGCCGGAGCCCTCTTGCTCACCCGGGCCCTTTTGGGAAAAGTGGACCTGGAAGAGGCCACCGAAGAACCCGCGCCCATGATCGGGCCTGATGACGAGGATGCAAAAAGCGCCAACCGCTCGCCCAGCTTCGGCGTGGTGGACCTGGAGACCCAGCGCCTGGCTGCCGACGTGGGCGGCTGGGGCAACTCCCACCTCATGATGGTGAGCGTGGGCGTGGTCTATGACAGCCGGGACGACGCCTGCCATTCCTACGGCGACAGCCAGGTGGCCAGCCTGATCAAGGCGCTCAACCAGGTTGACCTGGTCATCGGCTTCAACATAATACAATTTGACTACAAGGTGCTTTCCGCCTACACCCCTCAAAAACTGAGCCAGCTTCCCACCCTGGACCTTTTGCAGGATATACACCGGCGGTTGGGCTTCAGGCTGAGCCTGCAAGCCTTGGGCGAGGCCACCCTGAACGCAGGCAAAAGCGCCAACGGCCTCCAGGCCGTGGAATGGTGGCGCAATGGAGAATTGGAAAAGCTCACCTCTTACTGCGTCAAAGACGTTGAACTTACCCGGGATTTATTCCTTTTCGGCCAGGAAAACGGCTATGTGCTCTACATAGACAAACAGGGCAACAAGCTGCGCATACCGGTGGACTGGTCATGGGAAAGCCTCAAAAAACGCTTTTCCATATAATCCATTTTCACTTATTGAAATAACTATGTGATATTTGATCAATAATCCTGCCAAAGTGGAGACTTTAGCGCGTATTGCTCATTGCAGGCCCATCCCTCTCTTGACACCACCCGCCTTGATTTGTTAGATAGAACAGTTAAAGTGAGGACGCCAAAGCCATGCGAGTATCAGGCAGGGTCCACATAGGGGCCCGCAAGTCCGGCCCCAAAAACCTCCTCCACACCCCACGCCAAGCGGGCGGGGGTTTTTTTTGGCGAAGCGGCGGGCCGGGAGCCGGGATCACCCCCGGACCGGCATGGATAATATAAGGCTAATCTTTAGGTTGGTGAGGAGCGAGCCTTGAGCGATATATTCAAGCGGGGCAATCTTTTGGGATTGGAAGGCTATTCCCCGGATGAGATAAGCCACATCCTGGATACGGCCCTAGAGATGAGGGCCATCGGCGAAAGGCCCATAAAAAAGGTGCCCACCCTAAGGGGGCGGCTGGTGGTGAATTTCTTTTTCGAGCCCTCCACCCGCACCAGATCGTCATTCGAGGTGGCGGCCAAACGCTTAAGCGCGGACACCATTTCCCTGTCCGCTTCCACCAGTTCCCTGACCAAGGGTGAAACTCTGATTGACACGGGCAAGAACCTGCAGGCCATGGGCCCGGATGTGATCATAATGCGGCACTCCATGTCCGGAGCGCCCCATCTTTTGGCCCGGCATGTATCGGCCAGCGTGATCAACGCCGGCGACGGCACCCACGAGCATCCCACCCAGGGGCTTTTGGACCTGATGACCATGCGGGAGCGCAAAGGCGGCCTGAAAGGGCTTGAAGTGGCCATCATGGGCGATCTGGCCCATTCCCGGGTGGCCCGCTCCAACATAATCGGCTTGAACACCATGGGCGCAAAGGTGCGGGTGTTCGGCCCCCGCACCCTGTTGCCGCCATACTGCGGGAGCCTTGGGGTCACGGTTTGCTCAAGCATGGAACAGGCGGTGCGCGGCGCGGATGTGATCATGATGCTACGGGTGCAAAAGGAACGCTTGAGCGATGTGCTGTTCCCCTCTTTGCGGGAATATTCCCAGCGCTTTTGCCTCACGCCCGAGCATCTGGAGCAAGCCGACTCCAAGGTGATCATAATGCACCCCGGACCCATGAACCGGGGAGTGGAGATTTCGCCGGAGGTGGCCGACGGGCCATATTCAGTCATTTTGGAACAAGTGGAAAACGGGGTGGCGGTGCGCATGGCGCTCCTATACCTGTTGATCGGCCAGGAGGACTAGTGGAACGCATTCTGTTAAAAAACGGACGCATACTTTGTCCGGGCACCGGCCGGGATGAGGCCGGTGATCTGCTAATCGAAGGAGACCGCATCGCGGCCATCGGGTCTGGTTTTGATCAGGCGGAAGCCAGGGTGATAGACTGCGGCGGCATGCTGATCACCCCCGGATTGATCGACCTGCATGTGCACCTGCGCGAACCGGGCCAGGAATACAAGGAAACCGTGGCCAGCGGGACCGCAGCGGCGGCGGCGGGCGGTTTCACCGCCGTGGCCTGCATGCCCAACACCAACCCCGTGAATGACTGCCGGGCGGTGACTGAACAGATTTTGGAGCTGGCCTCCAGCCAGGGCAGCGCCCGGGTCTATCCGGTGGGCGCCATAACCAAGGGACTTGGGGGCGAGAGCCTCAGCGAAATGGCCGAGCTCAAGGATGCGGGCTGCATCGGGGTCAGCGACGACGGCAAGCCCGTGGAAAACCCGCGCCTTTTGCGCCGGGCCATGGAATATGCGGACACCTTTGGGCTTACGGTGTTTTGCCATAGCGAGGATTTGAAGCTGGCCGGCAAGGGGGTGATGCACGAAGGCCCCTACTCCACCCGTTTGGGGCTTAGAGGCATTCCGGCGGAGAGCGAAGTGATATGCGTGGAACGGGACATCCGCCTGGCCCAACTCACCGGCTGCCCCACCCATATCTGCCACGTATCCTGCGCGGGCAGTTTGGACGCCATCGCCCGCGCCAAGCAGGACGGCGCTCCGGTCACCTGCGAGACCGCACCCCACTACCTTTCTTTGATTGATGAAAACGTGGGCATTTATGACACCAACGCCAAGATGAACCCGCCGCTGCGCTCCTCGGCCGACCGGGAGGCCTTGCGGGCCGGACTGGCCGCTGGGCTCATAGATGCGGTGGCCACGGACCACGCCCCCCACTCCACCCTGGAAAAGGATGTGGAATTCGACTTGGCCGCCAGTGGCATCATTGGCCTGGAAACCGCCCTGGGCATAATGCTGGAGCTGGTGGAAAAAGATATAATAGATCTCAGGCGGGCCATTGAACTGCTCACCTGCGGACCGGCAAGGGCCCTGGGTTTGCCCGGCGGCCGCCTGGAGGTTGACGGCCCTGCTGATGTGACGGTAATAAATACTAACTCACCCTGGATCGTGGACCCGGGGCGGTTCAGGTCCAAATCCCGCAATACGCCTTTTAGGGGCCGCACACTGCCGGGCAAAGCAATTTTGACTGTCTGCGGCGGGCGCATCACCCATAAGGAGCCATAAGATATGAAGCCCAAACTGGTCGGCACTTACACCATGGAAGCCATGGCCGTAGTCAGCCTCTGCTGCATCGTGGCCATATTTGTGGTGGCCCATCATAACCTGCTTGTGGACGGCTATAACAGCTCGGCAATCCGGACGGCCAAGGAAGCCTCCAGCCTGGTAAGCAAGTTTTTTCAACAAAACCCCGACGGAACCCTCAGCGCCGAAGCCCTGAGCGAGCAGGGGCTGAAACCCGCCCAGGGGGTGCAGGTCAAAGTGCCCCTGGACAACAAAAAAGCGGACAACTGGCAGATAGAGCTTTGGCATGATGACGGCAACCTCCGCTATACCGTGAACAAAGAAGGCGTGAAAGAGCACCCCAAATAGAAAAGCTATCGGGGACCGACTCTTTTTCACAAGAGCCTGCTTTTATGCAAGTGACATCTCAACCATGGCCAAACGCCAACAACACAAAGAAGTAACCCTGGCGCGCAACCTGGCCTACGCCCTGGGCAAGGCTCCGGCGGAGTTCGGCCTGGTGCCCGATGAGGAGGGCTGGGTCGGCATAAAGGATCTGATCAAGGCCTTTGCCCAGGAAGAAGGCCTTAGGGGCGTACGCGAATCCATGGTCATGGATGCGGCCAGCCGCCTGGCTCCCGATGAGCTGGAGCTTGAGGGCAAGCGGGTTCGGGCAAGGCAGCGAACTTATGAGCGGCCCCGCTATGGCGAGGAGCCCCCGGCCCATATCTTTATCGGGGTGCGCCGCAAGGCCTGGCCGGCCCTTAGCAGACGCGGCCTGGATTCTGGGCCGGACCGGCCTTCCTGGGTGCTCAGCTCCAACAAGGAGCTGGCCCAAAAGCTGGGTGAGCGCCGGGATAATGAGGCGGTGCTGATCACGGTGCAGGCGGCCCGGGCCATGGAAATGGGCACCGTCTTCGCCGGATGGGGCGAAGAATTATACCTGGCCGACTGGATTGCGGCGGACTGTCTCATGGGACCGCCCATCGATGAAAAGCTGTTCCCGCCCAAAAAACCTTCCAAATCCAAAAAAGAAGACCAAGCCCCCAAGATGCCTGCCCTGGACCAGATGCCCGGCTCCTTTGTGCTCAATATGGATGAGGATGAAAAGCCCTATAAGCGCAAAGGCATTAAAAAGGAAATCAGCTGGAAAAACGAAAGGCGCAAGGGCAGCAGGAAAAAGCGCGACACCGAATACTGATTGACCGCTTAACGATAATGCGCCTCTATGTAGTCATTAAGATTCTTCCAGCCTGTTTCGTCTTCTGCTATTTTCTCAATGAATTTATCTACTTCGTTACTGCTAACGTTAGAATTATTGGGGTGTGCACCGGCCATCAATACAAAACAATCAGTGTGTGATTTAACTTTGTCGATTCTACCATGCGAATTTTCACCCGAAATAATGACCGCAGCATAGTCAAGTTGATCTCTTGTGTTAAACTCTACTTTAGATTTATTAGGCTTACCCACATTCATGTAGAATGAAACGCTATTAACGTTTTGCAGTAATTCTATCTTTTCGGTATAACGCTCCATAAAATCTACTCTTGCATATCCCAAGTCTATCTTCACGTCCACAATACCAACAATCAATTTATCTTTCAGAACCAAAATATCGGGATAGATTGTTATAGTACGGGATTTTTTATCCGGTTTAGCGCTTATCGGATAGTCTACTAACAGTTGATAGCCCTTACTATTAGGTAGCATTTCATAAATACACCTAGCTACTAGGTCTTCGCAATCCGATGAACAGCTAGCTGCCCGCCCCCGAATAACTGCATTAGGTACAATTTCTTTCCTGTTTTTCGCATCTTGGAAAAGACAAACACAAGAGGTGGACCCCATCGGTTGGACAGTTATGGGGTCTGATTAAGCGTGAGTTGCTGGTTACCCATATTGTTCAAATGGGCTTGATTGAGAGGCAGGGAGGGGTTTTGCTCCTTGCCGTCAATCAGCCTGTGCCTAGCTTCCGGCCAGGACTGCTTTTCCAGCCCATTGTGCACTTCCCAGGCGGTCTTGTAGCCCAGGGCCTGGTGCAGTCTCTGATGGTTGTAGAAGTTGATGTAATGACAGATTCCGGCCTTGGCCTCTTTTACAGTGCCGTATGCTTTGAGATAAACCTCCTCGTATTTAAGACTGCGCCAGAGGCGCTCCACGAAGATATTGTCCATGAAGCGGCCCTTGCCGTCCATGCTGATTTTAACTTTTCTGTCCAGCAATAGGCCGGTGAATTTGCCGCTGGTGAATTGAGATCCTTGGTCAGTGTTGAAGATGCCGGGCTTTTGCAGGTCCAGGGCCTGTTCCAAGGCTTCCACGCAGAAATCGGCGTCCAGGGTATTGGAAAGCCGCCAGGACAGCACAAAACGGCTGAACCAGTCCATTACCGCCACCAGGTACAAAAAGCCGCGCCTCATGGGGATGTAGGTTATATCGGCGGCAAACACCTGGCCTGGACGGTTGATCTCAAGCCCTTTCAAAAGGTACGGGTAAATCTTGTGCCCCTTGCCAGGACGGCTGGTATTGGGCTTTTGATAAATAGCCTCAATGCCCATCAGCCTCATCAGCCGCTGCACCCGTTTGCGGTTTATGGGCCTGTTAAGCAGCCGGCCAAGCAACTCGGCCATCTTGCGCGATCCGTAAAACGGAGCCTTCAGGTACTCGGTGTCGATCAGCTTCATCAGCTCAAGATCCTCTTCAGACGGCCCCTTGGACAGATGGTAATAGCTGGATCGGCTCACCCCCAGCAAACCGCATTGCCGGGATATGGACAGCTTTTCATTGTCACGCCCGATCATGGCCCGCCTTTCAGGCATGCTCAATGATCGAGCTTTCTGGATAAAAAACTGTTTTCAACTGTAAGCTGCCCGATCTGGCGATAGAGCTGATCCACAAGGGCGCTTTGCTCTTCTTTCTTGCCCCCGCTCTTGTCCATAAGTCCGGCGGCACCCTCGATCAGCGCCCTTTTCCAGGCATGTATCTGGCTGGGGTGAACCCCGAACCGGCTGGCCAATTCGGCCACCGTCTCATCTCCCTTGATGGCCGCAAGCGCAACCTTGGCCTTGAATGATCCGCTGTGTTTCCTGCGCGATTTGCTCATGTCCCGCTCCTTATAAAATCTGGTCCATTTTAGAGCGAAACTCTCGCTTAGCATACTGTCCAATTTTCGGGGTCCACCTCTACAATCTTTAACAAAATCTCTGAATATCATCCGTGTCCCCCTTTTTGAAAATATGTGCTACTTTCTTTTCTTGTCATCCTTTGCTTTGCGATCTTTCAGATACATGCCCAAAAGCCCCCCGATCAGCACAGCCATGTACAACTGTCCCACCACGGCCTGGCCCGAGGCCAGCAGGCGGGCCGCCAGGTGCACCGGCCTTATGTCGCCATAGCCCAGGGTGCTGAGGGTTACCAGGCTGAAGTACAGCACCTCGAAATACTTATTCAGGCTGCCGGGCGGATGCCGGCTGATGGAAGGGTCCAGCACTTCCAGGCCCAAGCCATGCAGCAGCAGATAGAAATGCGCCCAGGCCAGAGCCAAAAGCAGATAGCCGAATATGGCCGAGGCGATGCTCTGCCAGCTCACCCTGCTGGCCGTGAACAGATCCATCACCACCGATATGGTGATAAGGAACAGGCCGATGCCCAAAACCCCGTGCCCCACCACCGCGCTCCATCGGATCAAGCGGGGAGTGTGGCCGAATATATCCGCCACCGCCGCAATGATCAGGACAAACAAAATGCAGATTATCATCAGGCGCATGCGGTGCAGATGGGTCTGCTTACGGTGCGAGGGCACCGCCTGGCCCAAGCCCACCAGCAGTAAGCATAAAAGGGTAAGGGGTATCAATATCTCCATCAGGGAATTTAAGTAAACCGCCGCAATGACCGTGATGATGGAAAGGCCCCAAATTCCGGTATTAACTGTTGGCTTTGCTGGCGGTTTCACGGCGTTATCCCCGAATGATTTTCACAAAACTGCTTTCATTATGGCCCAAATGCACCACTGATGGCTATCCTGCTGATGGCTATCCCGCATCGGCCAGGCCCAGGCGTCTGCCCCAGCGGCGCAGGCATTCGGTTTTTATGGGGGCGAGAACCTCACCGGCCAGGTCCGGATCATCCCGCAGCCAGCTTTGGATAATCTCCCGCATGGACGGGGCCAGTTCCGCGTCCTGGGACCAGTCCGCCACCTTGAAGGGCGGCAGTCCCGATTGCCGGGCTCCCAAGGCCTCTCCCGGACCCCGGATGTGCAGATCGGCCTCGGCCACCTTGATGCCGTCCAGGGTGGAGCACAACACCTTGAGCCGCTTTATGGCATGCTCTCCGGCCTGGCTGCCCGCCACCAGAATGCAGTGGCCCGGCTGCTCGCCCCGCCCCACCCTGCCCCGTAGCTGATGAAGCTGGCTGAGGCCGAAACGCTCCGCAGTCAGGATGACCATCAGGGTGGCGCCCGGCACATCCACGCCCACCTCCACCACGGTGGTGGCCACCAAAACCCGGGTCTTGCCGGACTTGAAGCCCTCCAGAGAGGCTTGCTGTTCATCGCTGGTCATGCGGCCGTGCAACAGGTCCACCGTGGTTTGGGGGAAATATTCGGCCAGGCGGCGATGGGTCTCTATGGCGTCCTGGGCTTCTATGGAACCGGACTCCTCCACCAGGGGACAGATGACATACACCTGCTCACCCCTGGCCAGCGCCTTTTTCATCGCCTGCACCGCCTGGGCCCGGGCCGCGTGCTGCACCAGGCTGGTTTGAACCTTGGGAGCGCCGCCGGGCCTTTGGGGCAGGTCCGAAATATCCAGATGCCCGGCCAGGGCCAGGGCCAGGGTGCGGGGTATGGGGGTGGCCGAAAGCACCAGCAAATGGGGCTCGGCTCCCTTGGCCGCCAGGCCTAGGCGCTGATGCACTCCAAAGCGGTGCTGCTCATCAATGATTACCAGGCCCAGGTCGCGGAACTTCAGCCCGCCGGAGATCAGGGCGTGGGTGCCCACGATCACTTGAGCCTGCCCGGAGGCCAGGCCCTGCACTTCTTTTTTCTGGGCTCCGTTCAATGACCCCGTGGCCAGGGCCAGGCTGAGGCCCAAGGGTTCCAGGTACTGGCCCAAGGTAGCCATATGCTGGCGGGCCAGCACTTCGGTTGGGGCCATGATTGCGGTCTGCACCCCTGCCTCGGCGGCCAGGGCGGCGGCGGCGGCGGCCACCACGGTTTTACCGGTGCCCACATCACCGCACAAAAGCCTGCCCATGGGGCTAGGCCGGGACATATCCGCCCTGATCTGGGATACGGCGTCTTTTTGGCCCGGGGTCAACTTGAAGGGCAAGGGGCCCAAAAAACGCTTCAGCAGGCCGCCTGATGCCTCCAGGGCCCGGCCCGGGCTGGTCTCGCGCTCTTTGCGCTTTAGAGCCAGGCCCAGCTCAAAATACAACAGCTCGTTGGCAGCCAGTGACTTGCGCCAAAGCGAGGTCTCCGCCTCCAGCTCCTCCGCTCCGGCTTCATTGGAGGGCAGATGGGCATTTATCAGGGCTTGGCCCGCAGGCAAAGGATACCAATCATTGGGCAGCAGCCCGAACAGGGGGTCCGGCACCCGGGAGGCGTTTTTCTCTATAACCCCGGCCATGATGCGGCGCAGGCTGCCGGGCCAGACCCCTTCCACCTCGGGATACACCGGAATGATGCGCCAAAGGGACTTGTGCTCCCTGGCGCTTTTTTCAGCCCCGTATATTTCCGGATGGGCGAACTGAAGCGAACCGTCCTTGGCCGGGGCCGCCGCGCCCACCGCGATGACATCCATGCCTTTCTTAAAAGATTCCAAGGCTTGGCGCTTGAAACGGAACCACAGGCAGACCAGCTTGTCCTCACCGTCATCCAGCACCATGCGGAACACCTTGCCCCGTCTGCCCCACAGCCCGCTGGAGACAAGCCTTCCCGCCACCACGGCGGTTTTCCCCGGCTCCAGCTCAGCAACGGGAGTGACTTGGCGGCGGTCTTCATAGCGCCGGGGGAAAAAAAACAGCGCATCGCCCACGGTGCGTATGCCCCGTGCGCCCAGAGCCTTGGCCGTGGCCGGGCCGACGCCGGGCTGGCTGACCAGGGACTGGGCCAGTTCCGGCAGGGGAAATGGTGCGGGTTCGGTCAGCAATAAGGCCTCCAAAAGAATGCGGTTCATGAAATCCAAACCCAAAGTGCCGAATCTGTCAAGCGGTTGTCTTTCACGGCTCCATCTTTTCTGCTAGATTACAGGTTATCCCGACGCCCCGCGCCGGGTCCTTATCAAGACTGGAGCAGGCCATGAGCAGCGACGACCGTTACCGCAAAGCAGGCGTAGACATAGAAAAAGGCAACCAGTTTGTCAGCAATATCAGCGAACTGGTGCGCTCAACCCACGGGCCGCAGGTGCTGAGCGGCCTGGGAGGCTTCTCGGGCCTTTTCGGCCTGGAGACCGGAGGCATGGCGGAGCCCATCCTGGTCAGTTCCACGGACGGCGTGGGCACCAAGCTGAAAATAGCCTTCATGATGAACAAGCATGACACCATTGGCCAGGACATGGTGGGCATGGTGGTGAACGACATCGCGGTTACCGGAGCCAAGCCGCTTTTTTTGCTGGACTATATGGCCACGGGCAAGCTGGAGCTGGGCGTGGCCGAGGCCGTGGTGGCGGGAATCGTGGAAGGCTGCAAGCAGGCGGACTGCGCCCTGATCGGCGGTGAAACCGCTGAAATGCCGGGGTTCTACGCACCCGGCGAGTATGATCTGGCCGGATTTGCGGTGGGGCTTTTGGACCGGATCAAGATGGTTGACGGCTCAGGCATCCAGCCCGGCAACGCCTTGATCGGCTTACTCAGCAGCGGCCTGCACAGCAACGGCTATTCTTTGGTGCGCAGCATCGTGTTTGAGGAGCTGGGCTTGGAGGTGGATGCAGCCGTGGATGACCTGCCCCGCAGCATAGGCGAAGAGCTTTTGGAGCCCACCCGCATATATGTAAAGCCCTTGCTTTACCTGGCCCGGCAGCACGGCCTTTTGGGTGCGGCCCATATCACCGGCGGCGGGCTGTTGGAGAACGTGCCCCGCATGCTTCCCCCTGGAGCCAAGGCCGTATTCAGGCAGGCAGGCTGGCCGGTGCCGCCCATATTTGATTTTCTGCGCACCGCCGGCAAGCTGGAGCGGCGCGAGATGTACCGCACTTTTAACCACGGCCTGGGCATGGTGTGCGCCGTGCCCCAAACAGAGGCGGACGCAGCCTTGGCCGGTCTGGAAGCCATGGGCTGCCCTGCCCGCCTGGTGGGCGAAATCACCGGCCTGACCGAGGGCGCGGAGCCCGTGGAGGTGGTGGCATGATTCTGGTTTCCGCCTGTCTTTTGGGCCAGTCCACCCGCTATGACGGCGGTCATTGCCTGAGCCCGGGACTGGCCATGGCCCTTAAGGACCAACCCCACATCGCCCTTTGTCCGGAGTTTCTGGGCGGCCTGCCGGTTCCCCGGCCCCCGGCCCGCATTGTGGGTGCGGGTGACGGGATGGAAGGCGTCGACGTCCTGGAGGGGCGGGCAAAGGTGCTTGACGATGATGGCAATGATTACAGCGCGGAATTCATGGCCGGAGCCAAAATGGTCTGCGACGCGGCTGTCCGGGCCGGTGTAACCAAGGCCTACCTGAAAGACCGCTCGCCTTCCTGTGGATATGATCCAAAACAGAAAAACCCTCAGCCCGGCCCGGCCCAAGGCGTGCTTACCGCATTACTCATAAAGGCCGGCATAGAGGTGATAGAGGTGCGCGCCTTAAAGCAAGGAGCAGTAGCTTAGAACATGTACACCAGAGAACAGACCAGGCGCATACACCTGGGCAAGGTGCCCATTGGACAGGGCGCTCCGGTGGCGGTGCAGTCCATGACCAACACCGACACCCGGGACCCCGAAGCCACTCTGGCCCAGATCGCGGCCTTTGAGGCCGCGGGCTGCGAGGTGGCGCGCTGCGCGGTGCCCGATATGGAGGCTGCAAAGGCCTTTAAGCCCATCACCCAGGCCAGCCCCTTGCCGGTGGTGGCGGACATTCATTTTGACGCCCGCCTGGCGGTGGCCGCCCTGGAAAACGGTGCGGCGGGCATGCGTATCAATCCGGGCAATATCGGCGATGAAGCCGCGGTTGCCAGGGTGGTGGACGCGGCCAAGGCCCATGGCGCCCCCATCCGGGTGGGGGCCAATTCGGGCTCTTTGCCCAAAGACCTGGTGGCCCAACACGGCGGACCCAACGCAGAGGCCATGGTGCAGGCCGCCCTGAGGCACGTGCGCTATCTGGAGGACCGGGGGTTTTATGATATCAAGGTAAGCCTCAAATCCTCGTCCGTGGCCACCACTATAGAGGCCAACCGGCGTTTTGCCGAGCTCAGCGACTGCCCCTTGCATCTCGGCGTGACCGAAGCGGGCGGCCTATTGGCCGGAACCGTCAAATCTTCCGTGGGGATGGGGGCCCTGCTCATGGAGGGATTGGGCGACACCTTCCGGGTGAGCCTCACCGCCGACCCGGTGCGCGAAGTGGAAGTGGCCTGGCACATTCTGCGCGCGGCGGGGCTCCGGGCCCGGGGGGTGGAGATCATATCCTGCCCCACCTGCGGACGCACCGAGATCGATCTTTTGGGCTTGGCCGCCGCAGTGGAAAAGGAGCTGGCCGTTATTGAAACCCCGCTCACCGTGGCGGTCATGGGCTGCGTGGTCAACGGTCCCGGCGAAGCAAGCCATGCCGACGTGGGCGTGGCGGGCGGCCGGGGTCAGGGAGTGGTGTTCGCCAAGGGCAAGGTGGTGGAAAAAGTGCCGGAGGACAGGCTGCTTGAAAGACTGATGGAAGAAGTCAGGAAGGCTGCAAAAAGAAAGCTGGCATCTGGCTGAAAAATACGCATAGTTAAAAATGGGGGCGGGACTAGTTTATTGTGTTCTTGCGGGGCATAACTGTTAGGATGAAACATTCAGCGCGACTGGCCGGAGACTGGTGTTAGGGGGGACGATGGATACAGCATAGCATGCAGCGCATCAATGAAATCATAGACGCAGTCCGAGAATACCACTCCTCTGCGAATGTCACAGCCATCATGAAGGCCTATGTGTACTCCGCCAAGGTGCACGCGGGCCAGCTTCGCAAAAGCGGCCAGCCCTATCTCAGCCATCCTCTGGCCGTGGCCGCCCATCTGGCGGAGCTGCGCCTGGATGTGGCCAGCATCTGCGCCGCGCTGCTGCATGATGCGGTGGAAGACACCGCCACCACCTTGGAGGATATAGACGCCCTTTTGGGACCGGAAGTAAGCCATTTGGTGGATGGGGTGACCAAAATAACCTCTCTTGGCGCCACCGCCCGCACCAAAAGCCAAACCGAAACCTTGCGCAAAATGATCCTGGCCATGGCCACGGACATCCGGGTATTGCTGATAAAGCTGGCTGACCGGCTGCACAACATGAAGACCCTGGGCTATCTTCCCGAAAACAAGCAAAAACGCATCGCCCAGGAAACCCGGGATATTTATGCGCCCATGGCCCACCGCCTGGGGGTGCGGCGCTGGGTGGTGGAGCTGGAAGACCTGGCCTTTTACTATCTGGAGCCGGATGCCTACCAGGCCATCAAGAACAGCGTGGCCACCCGTAAAAGCGAGCGCCAAAGCTTCATCAATGAAGTAACCCTAGGGATGAACACCGAACTGGCCAAGTACGGCATCAAGGGCAGCATCACGGGCCGGCCCAAGCATTTTTACAGCATATACAAAAAGATGAACCGCCAGCAGGTGGATATAGACGGTCTGTATGACCTCATAGCATTCCGCATAGTGGTGACCGAGCTAAAGGATTGCTACGAGGCCTTGGGGGTGATCCACAACAAATGGAAACCCATTCCGGGCCGCTTCCGCGATTATATAGGCATGCCCAAGCCCAACATGTATCAGTCCTTGCATACATCCGTGGTGGGGCCTTTGGGCCAGCGCATGGAGGTGCAGATCCGCACCGAAGACATGCACCGGGTGGCCGAGGAAGGCATTGCGGCCCACTGGCGCTATAAGGAAGAAGACGAAGGCGCGGCCGATGAACAAAACCGCTTTTCCTGGCTGCGCCAGATGCTTGAATGGGTGCAGGACACCTCGGACCCCGGAGAGTTCATGCAGAGCCTGCGCATGGACCTGTACCCCGATGAGATTTTCGTGTTCACCCCCGGCGGGGAGGTGAAAGAGCTGCCCAAGGGCGCAACCCCGGTGGACTTTGCCTATACCATCCACACCGAAGTGGGTCACAATTGCACCGGGGCCAAGGTGAATGGGCGCATGGTGCCCCTGCGCACCAAGCTGAACACCGGCGACCAGGTGCAGATCATCACCCAGTCCAAGCATAAACCCAGTAAAGACTGGCTCAATTTCGTAGTTACCCATAGGGCCCAGAGCAAAATCCGGGCCCATATTCGTGAGCAGGAACGATCACGGGCCGTGATGCTTGGCCGCGAAATGCTGGATAAAGAGCTAAAAAAGCATCATATGACCCTGCACAGCGTGTTGAAGGACGGCAAACTGGACCCGGTCTTGAAGGCCTACTCATTCCACGAGTCCGATTTGCTATTGGCTTCGGTGGCCTATGGCAAAATCTCGCCCCGCATGGTGGTCAACCGGATACTGCCCAAACCGGAAGAGGATGAAAAACCCGGGCTGATCAGCCGCTCTTTGAGGGTATTCCGCAAGCGCCCCAGCGAAGGCGTAAAGGTAAAGGGGGTGGAAGATATCCTGGTGCGCTATGCCAAATGCTGCAACCCTTTGCCCGGAGATCCCATTGTGGGCTACATAACCCGGGGGCGCGGGCTCACGGTGCATAATAAAAATTGCGGGCATCTGGAACAAATCGATCCGGCCCGCCTTTTGGATGTGGAATGGGATGTTGAAGACAGCACTCTGCATCAAGTGGGCATCATGGTGGAAAGCTCCGGCCGTGCGGGCACCCTGGCCGATGTGGCCGCCATCTTGAAAAAACGCGAAGTGAATATCATTGAAGCGGACATCCGCACCACAGAAGAGGACCGGGCCCTGAGCCACTTCATGATACAGGTGCATGACACGGCCCAGCTCAACCGGGTGCTGAAAGAAATCAAGCGGCTTAAAAGCGTATACGAAGTAACCCGCGAAGGCCTGCACTAATCATCCTTATCTATTTACCCACCTTTGATGACCCGCAATTTTATTAGCCTATATAGTTTGATTGACCGATATAGCCTTATATATGCCGCTCTTTCAGTATCAGCATATCTCAGTTTATTGATCAGTCATCCCCAATTCAAATAACCCGCATAATTACTGATGATATAAATTCATGTCATGTTTAGTAATTTATTTAAAGCACCATTCTGTAAACCGGCAATCTCAAATATTAAATTAATCCGCATTCCAATTGTTAATAGTTTATTCATGGGCCTCTATGAAGGATGTAACTTTTAAGCCTTTATATATGCAGTTATTTCTTTACTTGCATTAACAGTTTATATAAGCAAGACTGATGCTAACTAGTTTATATTACTGCATTGCTGTATTTGTATTTATTTTCATTTCCCGGCAGTTGGAATGCGGCCAACCTTTTTTCCTTTAATCTTGCAAGGAACAAGCCATGTATTCAGATGACTTTCAGACCCTGGTCGCCGACCGCGCACGCAGCCTTTTCGAGCGGGTGCGCGAAACCAAGCCCAGCATGTTCAACCTGGCCTGGTGGTCCGGCAAAGTTATGGAATGGTGCATGAAGAACGAAGAATTCAAGGTGGAGATGTTCCGCTTTGTGGACGTGCTGCCCTATCTGAACACCTCCGCCGCCGTGGCCCGCCATCTGCAAGAATACTTCTGCCGTCCGGACCAGTGCTTTCCCACCGCTTTGCAGTGGGGCATCAACCGGCTGTCCCCGGATTCCATGGCGGCCAAGATCGCGGCCAAGGGAGTGCGCTCCAATATCGTTCAGATGGCCAAACAGTTCATAACAGGCTCCACCGCCGCCGACGCCCTGCCCAACTTGAAGCGCATCCGCCGCGACGGCCTGGCCTTCACCCTGGACCTTTTGGGCGAGGCCACCCTCTCCTGGCCCGAAGCCCGCGAATACCAGGAGCGATACCTGGAGCTTATCAAGACCCTGGTCAATGAGCAGAAACGCTGGCGCGCCCTGGGGGACGGCAAACCGGACCTGGACTGGGGGCACAGCCCCCGGGTGAACATATCGCTCAAGCCCAGCACCTTTTGTCCGGGCATGCATCCCTTAAATTTCGAGGGCGTGGTGGAACGCGCCAAAAAAGAGATCATGCCGATCATGCTGGCGGCCAAGGAAGCCGAAGCTTTTGTGAATATCGACATTGAGCAGTACGCCTTTAAAGACCTGACCCTGGAAATATTCAAACGCATCATGGATGAGCCCGAGTTTGCGGATTACCCTCACTGCGGAATTGTGATCCAGGCCTACCTGCGAGAATCCGCCGATGATGTGGAAAAACTGATCCGCTGGGCCCGTAAGCGCACCTCGCAGTTCACCATTCGCTTGGTCAAGGGAGCCTACTGGGATTATGAAACCGTAATCGCCAAACGCGAGGGCTGGCCGGTGCCGGTGTTTGAAGACAAGGCAGAGACCGACGCCAACTTTGAGCAGGTGGCCCGCCAGATCCTGGAAAACCACAAATATGTCCGTCTGGCCTGCGCCAGCCACAACCTGAGGTCCATTGCGTTTGTGCTGGAGTATTCCCGATACCTGGGCCTGCCCAAAGATGAAGTTGAGTATCAGGTGCTGTTTGGCATGGCCGAACCGGTGCGCATCGCCCTGCAGGAGGAGAAGGTGCCGCTTAGGGTATATGCCACAGTGGGAGAACTTATCCCCGGGATGGCCTATCTGGTCCGGCGTCTTTTGGAAAACACGGCCAACGAATCATTCTTGCGCCAGTCATATGCGGAGGGGGTGTCCATAGAAACCCTGATCGAAGACCCCCGCCGCCGCATCCCCGCCCCGGCCGCGGAGCCGCCCATGGAGATCAGCAGGGCGCCGTTTTTCAATGAGCCGCATATCAACTGGGTGGATGAGGATCTACGCGCAGAGTTCAGCGACGCCATGAAAAATGTGGAAGCCCGGCTGGGCGCCGAATACCCCATATACCTGAACGGCGAATTCGTCAAAACGCCCAAACAGTCCCCGTCCCTCAACCCGGCCACGGAAGATCAGGTGGTGGGCGTGGTTCATCAGGCGGGCAAACGCGAAACCCGCGAGGCCCTGGAGGCGGCCAAGAAAGCCCTGCCCGCCTGGAGCGCGCTGCCCGCTCAGAACAGGGCCGAGATCCTGTTCCGGGCGGCGGATATCTCCCGGCGCATGCGGGCCGAACTGTCCGCCATGATGGTGAAGGAAGTGGGCAAGACCTGGAAAGAAGCGGATGGGGACGTCACCGAGGGCATAGACTTTTTGGAATACTACGGCCAGGAGATGATCCGCTTGGGGGAAACCCAAAGCCTGATGTCACCGCCTGGGGAAATGAACGCCTCTTTTTATCAACCCAAAGGTCTGGCAGCCGTAATTGCGCCCTGGAACTTTCCCTTTGCCATCAGCATGGGCATGGTCTCGGCCGCATTGGTGACCGGCAATTGCGTGCTCTATAAGCCGGCCAGCAATTCCCAGGTCATGGGCGCGATGGTGACCCAGGTGCTGCATGAGGCCGGAGTTCCGGCCGGGACCCTGGCCTTTTTGCCGGGCGGCGGCTCCAATGTAGGCCGCATGCTGGTGGAGCATCCGGACATTAATTTGATCGCCTTCACCGGCTCCAAGGATGTGGGCCTGGATATCCTGCAAAGAGCGGCCGTGGTACAGCCCGAACAGCATCACATTAAAAAGGTGATTACTGAAATGGGCGGCAAAAACGCGGTCATCGTGGATTATGACGCAGATTTGGATGAAGCGGTCAGCGGCATTCTGGCCTCGGCTTTTGGCTACAGCGGGCAAAAATGCTCTGCCTGCTCACGGGTAATCGTGCTGGAAGAAAACTATGACCGCTTTTTGTCACGCCTGATACCCGCGGCGGATGCCATGAGCATCGGAGACCCCTCCACCCCCAACGTCTCCATGGGTCCGGTTATAGACCAAAAGGCCTATGGCAAGGTGATGCGCTATATAGAAAAAGGCAAGCGCACCGCCAATCCCCTGTTGATCAAGTATGGGCCGGGCGACGGCAGTTTCGCCCCCCTGGCCATCTTTGACCGGGTAAAGCCGGATTCCCCCCTGGCCCAGGATGAGATATTCGGCCCGGTGCTGAGCATCATCAAGGTGAAGGATATGGATGAGGCCTTGCAGGTGGCCAATATGGTGCCCTACGCCCTGACCGGAGGCTTCTTTTCCCGCAGCCCCATGAATATCGAACGGGCCCGCACAGAATTCAAGGTGGGCAACCTGTATATCAACCAGGGATGCACCGGGGCCATGGTGGCCCGGCAGCCCTTTGGCGGCTTCAAGCTCTCCGGCATTGGCAGCAAAGCCGGGGGGCCGGATTACCTCTTGCACTTCATGGACCCGCGCTGCGTGACCGAAAACACCATGCGCCGGGGGTTCGCCCCAAACCAGGAGAAAAACCAAGGCTAGCCGGCCTGTGGCAGCCAAACAAAGAGAGCGGGGCCTGCCCGCCAGGGCATGCCCCGCCTATATATTACGCAGACTTAGCAGCCCTATAGACAGGCTGTAAGCGGGAAATTCCGGTCTAGTTCTCCAAATCGGCCAGCCCGCGCACAATACGCCCAAGGGCCGACATATCGTCATCCCCATGGCCCTGGGCCACCAGGGCATGTTCCATCTGCTCGCAATAAGCGGCCACCGGCAGGGCTGCGCCCATTGCCTTGGCCGTTGCCAGGGCGATCCCCAGATCTTTTTGGTGCAGGCTGGTTTTAAAGCCCAAGGGATATGAATTGTTGATCACATTGATTGCCCGGTTGTCCAGCACCCAGGAGGCCGCGGCCCCTCCCCTAACCGCCTGAACCACCTTTTCCATATCCATACCGGCTTTCATGCCGAAGACCATGGCTTCGGCCATGGCCAGGTAGGTGCCCGCAAGCAGGATCTGGTTTATGGCCTTGGTCAGCTGGCCAGAGCCCAAGCCGCCCACATGAGTCAGGGTCTTGCCCATGGCATCCAGCACCGGCCATACCTTTTGCACATCGGCGTCATCGCCGCCGATCATGATGGCCAAGGTGCCCTGGTTGGCTCCTTCCGGGCCGCCGGATACCGGC
Organism: Desulfarculaceae bacterium; assembly: GCA_963675675.1. Taxonomy (GTDB): domain Bacteria; phylum Desulfobacterota; class Desulfarculia; order Desulfarculales; family Desulfarculaceae; genus Dethiosulfatarculus. The sequence continues at coordinate 811,640 of OY776512.1, read as the reverse complement.
GCATCCACCATCTTGACGCCCTTGGCCTCGAACATGGCCCCCACCTCGCGGGTGGCTTCCGGGCTCACCGTGGACATATCCACCACCACCGCGCCGGGCTGCACCCCGTGGATCACCCCGTTTTCACCCACCAAGATGGATTTCATGATTTCCGAATTGGTTACGCAAGATACAATGACCTCAGCTCCAACCGCGGCTTCCTTGGGGGTGGCCGCCCGCTTGGCTCCGGCTGCGGTCAAGGGCTCTTCCTTGTCCCGGGTGCGGTTATGCACGGTCAGCTCGTGTCCCGCCTTCAGTATGTTTGTGGCCATGCCGCCGCCCATGGTGCCTAGGCCAATGAATGCAACTTTCATTTTTCTCCTCCCGGGGTGCAAAACCATCATTATGTTTATTTGACCAGAACGGCTAACGCCTGGCTCTATTTGGTTAGCAAACATGTAAGACCTGTTCCGGGCCGGGTCAAGGTCCCGGAGTCACAAACTCACAATCTGAACCCGCCTCCATCTCATGCAGCGGCCTTGCCTGTGGGTCGCCGGGTGGGGTATCTTAAAACAAAGCACGAAAAATTTGCACATGGTCTGCGCATAGCCGTTTTTGACTTATGCAGTTGCGGATTTACTGAACCCTAGAGGGTGGGCGGCATAATGGGAGCAATCATTGCCACCGTAAACCAAAAAGGCGGAGTGGGTAAATCCACCGTGGCCCTGAACTTGGCATCGGTGCTGAATTCCGCCGGGCAACGGGTGGTGCTGGTGGATGCCGATCCCCAGGGCAGCTCCAGCCGCTGGAGCCGCCAAACCGGGGGCAAACATGATTTTGCCTGCATATTCCTGGATGTAAACAAGGGAGCCAACCGCTTTAATGAGGCCCTGACCCGCCTAAGCGCCAATGCCGGTATTGTGGTGATCGACACCCCTCCGGAGCTGACCAACAACACCTTACTGGCAACCTTACTGGCCCATGTAATCCTGATACCGGTTACGCCCTCGCCTTTTGACGTATGGGGGGCGGAAGCCGCGGTGAACATGGCCCGCGAGGTGCGCATGCGCAGGGGCGGGCGGCTGCCGGTGGCCCTGATGGTGCCCAACAAACTCAAATCCGGGACCATGCTGGCCAAGGCCCTGCCCGACACCCTGGCCCGCCTGGGGGAGCCGGTGGGGCCTTCAATCAGCGACCGGGTGGTGATGGTGGAAGCCATACGAAGGGGCAAAACCGTTGACCGGTTCGCCAAACGCAGCCCGGCCCATCTGGAGTTCGCCGAACTGGGGGCCATGGTCATGCGGATCATCAGACAGCTTGGTCTTTTGTAGCCGGAGGCTGGAACCATAACACCACATAAAGAGGTGTGCCATGAAAAAGGTTGTTTATATTCTGTGCCTTTTAATGCTGGCTTCACCTGCTTCGATTTTTGCGCAAACCCTTTTGGCGGCCAAAGCAAATGTGCGCCCCGGCGCAATGCAGACCACGAACCAAGCCCCGATTGTAAAATGGTTCATCCGCTCACCCCAAAGGGTGGAGGGCTCGGAGGTGCGCTGCGGAAGCCAGGCGGAAAGCTGTTCGGAATGCGGCACCGGATGGTCCCGGGTTGTTTGGCGGGTGAAGGTGGGCAGCAGGACATACTACCGGCGGTTGTGCTGCCCCCCGCCAAGCCGGGCCATCAAGGGGAGAATCTACAGCGGCAGTTCATTTTTGGGGTATTACGGCGCCTGTCTGGTTTGTCCCCCGGGAGCCAGGATGATTCCACCCCGCACTGAAAACGGCAGAAAAGTCGGCTTTGACTGCGCGGCCTGCCCCAGCGGCTGGAAATGGCAAACCTACCGGGGGGCCACGGTGTGTCTCAAGTGCTCCAGCGGGCTGGTTTATGACCCCGGCGCCCAGAAATGCGTGCGGCGCTATATAAAGCCCAACCGGCGCGTTCCCTAGTCGTCGTCTCCGCCGCCGTCGTCTTCGTCGACCTGATAACTATGGTCGTGGTCATTGCGCTCATCGTAATACTGATCACCGACGCGCTTTTTTTTGCCCTTGCCGAAAATCTTAATCAGAATCCAGACAGCCACCACACAAACAACTACGACCAAGCCTTCGAGATTATCACCCATGTTCAGATCCTTTTGCATTGCGTTCGTGAGAATATAACATCTTCCGGAGCCGGTTGGAGAATTGACTACATATCCAGGACGCTGGTCAGCCACTTTTTAAGATCGTGGTTCAAAGGCAGCTGCCCCCGGGGCATGTCCGCCCCGGCCCCGGCTTGCAAGGCGGCCTTGGCCAAGTCTTGCGGGGGATCAATTTCGGCCAGGGTTTCGCTTTCCTTGTAGTCCCGACGCACCAGCACCACTTTTGCTTCCCCGCGCCAGGACGAAAAATAGAAGTAGAACACCTCTTTCAGGTCACGGTAGTTGTAATTACCCGGAGATCTGAGCTGATAGGCCTCGAAGGCCTGCCGGGGGGTGATTTCCCAGTCTATTTTGGCCAGAAGGTCCGGCCGGGCTTTCAATTCAGCAAGATTCATCATTGCGGGGCTCCCATGTTTGGGGGTGCTTGATAGGCCTGCTTGCATAACTATAGACGCCACGGTCCCCAAGGCCAAAACAAAAGGCCGGGAAAAACCATCCCCGGCCTTGCAATCGAGGTTCGGTCTTGGTTCTATTCCGGAGCCTTCACCCCGCGCTTGTGGCACTGGCCGCACATGATGGGTATGGCCTTGTTGCCCTTGTCAAACAAGGACCGGTGGCAATCTTTGCAGCGCAGGTGATAGGCGTCTTCCAAAGGAATCCGGTTATCCGCCGAGGCCTGGGGGGTGTGGCAGTCCGCACAGCGGGCGCCGTCGCTGTCGCTCATGCCCAGACTGGCGTTGTAATCATGATGACAGGTTATGCAGGCTTCTTCCATCTTCTCCACGTGCAGCTTGTGGTCAAACTTCACCAGCGGCCTGGAGTGCTCGCCAAGCTCTGCGGTTTTAAGCATATACAGATCTTCCTGGCTCCAGGCCAGGGGTACGACGAGGCCGGCCAGAAGAGCAGCAGTCAGGGCGATGTATAACAGTTTTTTCATTATTCACCTCCCTTGGCGGCCTGTTCTTCATCAGCGGGTCCGGCGGCTTCCGGGCTTTCTTCCGCCTCTTGGGCCGGGGTCTCTTCCACGGCAGCCTCCACGGGCTCTTCATCTTCTTCAGTCACCTTGAATTTTTCGGGAATAATCATGGACTCGCAGATAAGCTCCTTAAAGGAAACCACTTTCACATCCAGCTCATATTCCTTGATTAAATCCGTGATCTGGTCATAGCAATTGTGGCAGGGCACAATGATTTTTTTGGCCCCGGTGGCCTTGATCTGATCCGCCTTAACCTTGCCGGACACCATGCGGCGGTGTTTATATTCCGGCCCCATGGGGATGAATCCCCCACCGCCTCCGCAGCAGTGGTTGTATTCCCGGTTGGGATTCATGTCCCGGAAGTCATCGACCAGGGCCCGGGCGAGTTCGCGCATCATCTCGAAGTCTCCGCCGTTGCGGGACACATTACAGGGGTCCTGCATGGTGACGGGCTCTTTCAGCTTTTTGTCCGGGTCTATCTTGATCCGTCCATCACGCACGATGTACTCCCAAAAGAGCTGCACCGAATGCTTGACCGGCACCGGAGGATTGCCGCTGGGGTCGTCTATGAAATACGGTCCTTCAAAGGCGGTGGAGCGGTAGGCATGGCCGCATTCGCTGACCAGGATCTGCTCCACTCCCAGTTCCTTGGCCTTGTCGTACAGCGCTTTCACCGGAATGGCCGCCGTGGCCTTATCCGCCGCGAACATGGCCAGGTTGGTGGAATCCCACCCGGTGCTGCCAAAGGTCCAGGACTCTTCGGCCACGGTCAGCACCTGGGCCGCCTCGCCCAGCTCCTGGGGATAGAACATGGGCTCGCGCGGATTTACCGCATACAGGTATTTGGCCCCTTTTACGTCTATGGGGATATTCAGCCCCTTGATCTCCTCTGCGTATTCCTCGGCCATCCATTCGCAGGTGTCTATGAAATCCTCCCGGCTCACCGCCATCTGGTTGCCGGATTTCTTGATATTTTGCACCGCAGCCTCAAGCCCTTTGGGATATATGCCCTGGGAGCTGCAGACCGCCCGGGCCACACCGATCATGGTGGCCATGTCTATGCCAAAGGGGCAAAACATGGAACAGCGCCGGCACATGGTGCATTCGCCCCACACTATCTCTTTCATCGCTTCCAGCTCTTCGCGGGTGACTTCGCCTTTGCGCTTGTACAGCTCGCGCACGGTCTTCAGCACCTTGTAGGCCGGACTCATCTTGGGGTCTTTGTCATGGGCCAGATAAAAGAAACAGGCCTCGGCGCAGAGACCGCAGCGGGCGCAAGTCTTCAGCCATGACTTCATGCGGGCGCCGTCGTTCGCGCTCAAAATGCTTTTTATCTTGCTCACATCCACCGGAGCCGGGCTCGCGGGGAGATTGCTTTCGGGTGATTCTGCCATGTAAGCACCTCTAACTATTTATGTCGGCTACCAGACTTTGGCGCCGTCCCGGCCGTGAACATTCCGCCGTCCTCCCATCTCCGACCCCAGGTTGAAACGGGTGAGGAAGAACAGCATCATATGCCCAAGCTTGCTGAAGGGGATTATGATTAGCAACACCTCGCTGAATAGAATATGCAAGGTGAGCGTCACCTCATAGGAACCGCCTATCTGATGATAGGCCAGAAAACCGGAGACAAACGGCGCGGCGGTAAGCAGGATCAGGAAATAATCCCACCCGCTGGTCAAGATACGGACTTCCGGTTTGGCAATGCGCCGGATGATAAGAAATGCGGCGCAGATTATTACAACAATGCTGAAGGCATCCATCAGGTGGTCCGGCCAGGACCACAGGCTCCAGCCCAGCGATTCCTTGAGCATCATGTTGTGGGCTACCGAAAACAAAGGCGCCGCAAAAAGACAGATGTGAAACACCCAGATGACAATGGCGAAGACCGGCTGCTGGCGCAAAGACACGCTGCCCAGCGGCACCAGCCAATGCCAAACGGATTTAAAGCCCCAGCGCCAGTTCAGATGGTCATAGAAAACCTTGTCTTTATCCTTGCTGGCGCCAAAAAGAAATGCCGCTTTAAGCAATAAGCCTCCCAGGAAAACCGCCAGCGAGATCCACACGCCGGGTCCGGAGAGAAAATCATATATGTCGGCCATACTGCCTGGCTCCTTGAAGTTTAGCACAAATGCAAATCTACACTAAATTACCAGGATTATTTTAGAGAGCACCCAGGTTCCTGGCAAGGGAAAACCAAAAAAATAGGAGCATATAGGATATATCCTAGTTAAATCAGTTCTTTAATAGTGCTTTAATGCGCAAGTCAAACCAAAGATTCTGCGAATAGATAAGATTATTTGTCCATTGAATTATGCGACAAACCGGAGCTATAGTTGGGTCTTGTTATTTGCCTGAGATAAAGGACCGATTCTGTGCTGACCATTTTGAATAATGTCCTGCCGGTATTTGTGCTGGTACTTCTGGGTTATGTGTTAAAACGCAAAGGCATGGCCGGAGACCCCTTTTTCCATACCAGCGACCGTCTGGTCTACTTTATATTTTTCCCCGGCCTGCTTTTCTGGAAGGTCGGCACTCTGGACCCCAGCGCTCCGGAATCACAAGCTGTCTTTTCCCTGCCTGCCTTATTGGCTCTTGCCATCGCCATATTGATCGTATGGGGCATGACCCTGGTCTACAAACGCATGACCGGCCTTGCGCCCTTTCAGGCCGGAGCAGTCTCCCAGACCAGCTTCCGCTTCAACACCTATATGGGCATGGCCATTGTCCTGAACACCTATGGCGAAGCCGGGGTGGTCTGCTATGGCATCATGATAGGCCTGCTGATTCCGCTCAACAATCTGCTCGCGGTCTCAACCCTGGTCTGGTTCGGCCAAAAGGACCTTAGCCTGGGTAAAAAGCTGTGGGTGGTGTCCAAGGGAGTAGTGAGCAATCCGCTGATCTTGGGATGTGTGGCCGGGCTGATCTTCAGCCGTACCGGTTATTCCCTGCCCGGGTTTCTGGACAATACCTTCAAGCTGATGTCTTCCATCACCCTTCCTCTGGCTTTGCTCTCGGTCGGGGCCGGGCTGAATCTGGATAAACTGAAAGGCAAATTGAAAATCTCCCTGCACGGAAGCCTTTTCAAGCTGGCCGCATTCCCTTTGGTGGGCTGGCTGGTGATGGCGGCCTTGGGGGTGGTTGGCCTGCCTTTGCAGGTGGCCATGGTCCATTGCACCCTGCCCACCTCTCCCCAGACCTATATACTGGCCAAGCAGCTCAACTCGGATGCGGATTTGGCCTTGGCCATAACAGTGCTCAGCACTCTGCTGTCTTTCTTTACTTTGAGCGCGGCGCTGGTGCTTTTTTGAACCAGGCGCACCCCCCGGGACGACTGAATGCCGGCCCAACAACCCGTCAGCCCTCAAACTCCCACCTAAGAGCATCCAAAGAAGCCTTCAGATAAAGGGGGTGCCCCGGTTGGCCCGCTTTGGTCTTGGTAAGGTGATAGCAGGAAAAGCCTTGCAGCATATCCAGCACCTTTTGGCCCCGTTCCATTTGCCGGCCGTGGTTGCCCCAGCAGAGCATGACCCGCTCCACCCGGCGGGCCACTTCCATAATGGCCCGATCGTTTCGGGGCTCCGCGGGGCATGGGCAATTATAGAGCCCCTTGGGATCGGTTGAGCGCAGGCTGAATATGTTGAGCATGAAAAACCGGCCATAGCCCCAGCGCCTGGCATAGCCGATACAGCGGGTCACGGTGGGATCGTTTTTCACCTCATCCGCAGTGCTGGGGTTCAGTCCGATGAAGGCTATCGCCCGCTTGGGGTCGTGTTCTTCCAGCAGCCGCCACAAGACATAGCGGTGGGTGCGGGTGCTGTTGAACACAGCACCCGATGCGCTCAGTTTTTCCGGCAGCAAAGCGTCAGCCATTAGCCAGGCACCTCACGGAAGGCACCGGCCATCAACCCGGCGCAAGGCTCCTGGCTCGACTGGGTCCATGCCCCATCAGCCTGTTTGGTCAAAGGGAGCTCCCGGTCAAAAGGCCGGGTACACACAGCGCTGTTGCTTTCAGGCATAGCCAATCACTCCGCAATTTGGTTCCAATCAAGTGTGAATCAAAACAGACCACTAAAAATAACCCTGCAGCCACAGCGGGTCCAGCAGGGATTTCAAAAATCAAAATAGACTTTTGCCGAAGTCATTATGGCATCTAAACTCAAAATATCTCACAACATAACTTAACGATTTTTATTACTATTTTTAATATTGCACTAGATGTATAATTAAGTATTGCAACTCTATTTTACATTAAGTACATTGCAGAATATATTAATCCAGCTTGCTCCAACAAGCATGCTGGACGGCGTCCAACCTGGGAAAGGCAGTATTTTTGCCCAAACCAAACCCAGATAACCGCAGGGGAGCCCCGGCGCCGGTGCCGGTCTATTACAAGCTTCAGATGGAGCTTATGGAGGGCATCGAAAGCGGCAAGTGGGGACCGGGCGAGGCTCTGCCCCCGGAACGCAGGCTGGCGGAGCTTTACGATGTGAGCATCGGCACCGTGAGCCGCGCCCTGGCTAATCTGGTCAATGCGGGCTATCTCTACCGCATGCAGGGCAAGGGCACCTTTGTAAGCGGCACCAGCATTCCGGGCGAGAGCGTGCGCTACACCCGCCTGCGCCGAGAATTCAGCGAAGCCGACCCCAAAATAGAAATAGAAACCCTGGAGATCAAGGCCGTGCCGGGCGAACAGCCCATTAACCGCTATCTGAAGATCCGGGCCCAAAACCGGCTTTGGGAGCTTCGGCGCATAATCTGCGTCCGCAAAAAACCGGTGCATTATCATATTTCCTATTTGGATCACAAACGCTTTCCGGAGCTTGACCGGATCATGGGGCGCCAGTTCAAAAACGCCACCTTGTATCTGACCATAGAAAAGAAATTCGGCCTGCCCACCATATTCAACGAAGAGATGTACGGGGCCGTGCTGGCCGAGCCTGACGTGGCTGAAATTCTGGAAGTGGAGCCGGGCAGTCCGCTTTTGAGGATACAGACCAGATCCTTCACCTATAAAGAACAGCCCTATGAGTACCGCATCAGCTATGTGGCCACCAACGACCGGCAGCTGTTCCGGGAGATGTAACTACCGATCCATGGAGAGCAAGAGAGATGCCTCTTAGCGGCATAAAAGTTTTGGACCTGTCCCGCATAATATCGGGACCTTTTTGCAGCATGATCCTGGCTGACTTCGGAGCCGAGGTGATCAAGGTGGAGTCTCCGGCCGGAGACGCCACCCGGGTCAGCATGGTTTTCGGCGAAGAGGGCGAAAACCCCTATTTCGTGGGCCTCAACCGCAATAAGCGTTCCCTGGTCCTGAATTTGAAAAAAGACCGTGGCAAAGAAGTCTTCCGCCGTCTGGCCAAATGGGCCGACGTTCTTATAGAAAATTTCAGGCCCGGAGTGATGGAACGGCTGGAGCTGGGCTATAAAGACCTGTGCAAGATCAATCCCGGCCTGATCTACGCTTCCATATCCGGCTTCGGCCTGACCGGACCGTATAAAGACCGCCCGGCCTTTGACTTCATCGCCCAGGCCTTGAGCGGATTCATGAGCCTGAACGGCGATGAGAACACCCCTCCCCTACGCTGCGGCCTGCCCATAAGCGACAATATCACCGGGCTGTACCTGGCCTTTGGCATCATGGCCGCCTTGAGGCGCCGGGACCAGACCGGCAAGGGGCAAGAGCTTACCTGCGCGTTGATGGATGCGCTCATGAGCTGCTACTCCTTTGCCTCCGGCGCGTTTTTCCATACCGGCGAGCTGCCGCCCCGCACCGGCAATGACCACATGGCGGTGTCGCCCTATGGGGTGTATGAAGCGGCGGACGGTCCGCTTGCCGTGGCACCCAGCACAGCCCAGACCTGGGTCTCGCTTTGCAAGGTGCTGGAGCGTGAGGACCTGCTTGAAGACCCGCGCTTTAAGACCAACGCCTTAAGGCGGGAAAACCGGAGCCAGATAAACCGAATCGTGGCGGATATCATCAAAACCAAAACCCGGCAGGAATGGATGGACCTATTGAATCCGGTGGGCGTGCCGGCCGGGCCCATCAATAATCTGCGCGAAGCCTTTGAAGATCCCCAGGTGCGGCACCAAAAAATGGTGATGGAGCTGCCCCAGCCCGGCGGGCCGGTCAAAGCCGCCGGATTTGCCCTGAAGATGAAAGACACCCCGGCCCGTGTGGAAATGCCCTCTCCCCAATTGGGCGAGCACACGCGTCAGGTGCTAAGCCAGATGGGCTATTCCGAAAAAGAGGCTGAGGACATGCTTAAAGAAGGCGTGGTGCAGGACTGGGACGGACTATATGATGTTGACCGGCTGAAAGCCAAGGGCTAAAGCCGCTTGCACGTTTAGACGCTTATATTCATTGGAGGATAATGCCAGTGGGAGCTGAGACAGTTATTGTGCAGGGCAACGAGGCCTGCGTGCGTGGGGCCATAGCCGCGGGGTGCCGTTTTTTTGCGGGCTATCCCATTACTCCGGCCACGGAGATAGCAGAGCTGATGGCCCGGGACCTGCCCAAGGTGGGCGGGGTGTTCGTGCAGATGGAAGACGAGCTGGGTTCCATAAACTCGGTGATCGGCGCGGCCTGGGGCGGCATGAAAGCCATGACCGCCACCACCGGCCCGGGCTTTTCCCTGATGCAGGAAGGCATCGGCTATGCAGCGGCCACCGAGACCCCTTGCGTGGTGATAGATGTGCAGCGCGGCGGCCCGGCCACCGGACAGCCCACCTTATCCAGCCAGCAGGATGTGATGCAAGCCAAGTATGGCTCGCATGGAGACTATGAGGTCATAGCCTTTTGCCCGGCCTCGGTGCAGGAAGCTTTTGAAATGACTGTCAAGGCCTTTAACTGCGCCGAACGCTTCCGGGTTCCGGTGATGGTCCTTAGCGACGAAATCGTGGGCCACACCCGTGAAAAGCTGGTGATTCCCCAAGACCTGGAAGTCACCCCGCGCACCAGACCCAAGGCCGCCCCGAATGACTACCTGATGTACCAGGCCGATGAAACAGGGCTGCTTGACGGCATGCCCGCCGCCGGCCAGGGCTATAAAATCCTGGTGGACAGCCAGACCCACGATGAAAGCGGCAACCGCAAGGGCGGAGACATCGCGGCTTCCGCGGCCCTCATGAGGCGGCTGTGCGAAAAGGTCACCAACCATATGGACGAACTGACCTGGGTGGACGCCGCCGGGTGCGATGATGCCGAAGTGGTGGCGCTTTCCTACGGCTCGGTCAGCCGCAGCGCGGGACATGCCGTGAAGGTGGCCCGTGAAAAAGGCATCAAGGCCGGCGCCCTCAGGCTGGGCGTCTTATGGCCCTTCCCCGATGAGGCTGTAATAAAGCATTGCGCCGGAGCCCAAAAGGTCATTGTGCCCGAAATGAACATCGGCAAAATCAGCCGCGAAGTGCAGCGCGTACTGCGCAGCCAAGTACAGGTGGTTTCCCTGCCCAGCCTGGGCGGAGCCCTGCACACCCCCAATGACATCGTACAAGCCATGGGAGGCTAGAGAATAATGCATCCTATCGCAGAAAAAATGCTCCGCAAAAAAGCCCTGCCCTCCATCTATTGCCCCGGCTGCGGGCACGGCACCGTACTGAACAGCTATCTGCGCGCGGTGGATGAACTGGGCATCATTGAACAGATATCCCATGTGGGCGGCATAGGCTGCTCGGGCTGGACCCCTGTTTTCGTAGATACCGACACCATACACACCCTGCACGGCAGGGCCCTGGCCGTGGCCACCGGCTTAAAGCTCAGCAACAAGGAGCGCAAGGTAGTGGTTTTCAGCGGCGACGGAGACTGCACCGCCATCGGAGGCAACCACTTTCTGCACGCCGCCCGGCGCAACATAGACCTGACCGTCATCATGATGAACAACGAGATCTACGGCATGACCGGAGGCCAGGTGGCCCCGACCACCCCGGGCGGAGCCCGCACCCAGACCTCGCCCCATGGCAACCTGGACCCCACCATTGACGCCTGCAAACTGGCCGTCTGCGCCGGGGCGACCTATGTGGCCCGCTGGAGCGTCACCCAGCCCCGCCGGATAATCAAGGCCGTCAAAGAAGGGCTGAACCACAAGGGCTTTGCATTCATCGAAGTGGTCGTGCAGTGCCCCACTCAGGCCGGACGCTATATGCACGGCACCGGTTCCCCCGTGGATTTGTACAACATCATCAAGAAAAATACGGTGAGTATGGCCAAAGCCGCGGATATGGACCCCAGCGAACTGAAGGGGAAAATCGTGGTGGGCAAATTCCACCAAGACGTCACCAAGCCAGAATACTGCGATATGGTCTACGGCCTCATGGAAAAGGTGGCTTGATCATGGATAAATCAATCATTATCGATAAGTTGTACTGTAAAGGCTGCCAGCTCTGCATAGAGGTCTGCCCCAAAAACGTTTACGACCTCTCAACTGAACGCAATACCAAAGGCTATTTGGTCCCGGCCGTGGCCCGGTTGGAAGACTGTGTGGGCTGCCTTACCTGTGAGATGACCTGTCCCGACCTGGCCATCACCGTGAATGTGCCGAAAAAGGGGGCCAAAGATGCGTAGCGAACTGAGAATAGCCGGTTTCGGCGGACAAGGGGTGATCAAAGCCGCGCTCTTGGCTGCGCTGGCTTCCGGCCTGGGCGAGGGCAAGGAAGTCGCCCAGACCCAGAGCTATGGCCCCGAGGCCCGGGGCGGGGCCTGCAAAAGCGATGTGGTCATCAGCGACCATGTCATTGACTATATGAAACCGCTAAGCATTGACACCCTGGTGGTCATGTCTCAGCCCGCCATGGATCAGTACGCAGCGGAGCTGGACTTGGAAAAGGCCACCATCATTGCAGACAGCACCCTGGTCAGCCGGATTCCCGCCGAGGCCAAAAACGTGGTCAGGGTTGCCGCCACCGCCACGGCTGAAAATGAATTCGGAGCCGCGCTTTTCACCAACATCGTGATGCTGGGAGCGCTGGCGGCGGTCACCGGCATGATCAGCCTTGATGCCTTGCATGATGCCCTGGAAGGCAACGTGCCGCCCAAGACTCTTGACACCAACCGGACCGCCTTAAAACGGGGATACGAATTGGCCAGGGCCTCAGCCCAATGATCATGGGGCATTTGGAAGATTACCCTTATTATCACCAGGCAAAAACGGGGCGATTAAGTTTCCCTGTTATTTTCAGCAAGGGTTGAAACAGTATTAGAAATAGTACAATACATTGCCATAAACCGGTTTTTTTACTTGGGGCCAAGACTGTTTTCGCTGCATACTAAGGCTTCGGGCCGCCCAGCGGAATCTGGCCGCAGGCCATTTGAAGCAAGGCTCACATGCTATCTGTCCGCAACTTGTAACCAATGCGTTTTGGGCGGTAAAGTTGCAAAGGGGGACGCTGTTCGGCATGTTTCGCCAAACTACTTTTTAGGGAGGGAGAAATGTCCGGCAAGAGAAGAGCTGCTCTTACCGTAATCCTGGTTATAGCCATGACCCTGACCTGGGCCATTTGCAGCGCCAATGCAGCCCGCCGCAGCTTTTCAATCGCTTCCGGCTGGGTAAGCGGCACTTACTATCCCTTTGCCGGCGCGGTTTCCCACGCGGCATGGAAAACCTTGCAGGCGAAAAACCTCAAAATCACCGTGGAGTCCTCGGGAACTTCAGTGGATAATGCCAAGCTTATCGGTCTGAATGATGCCGATTTCGCATTATTGCGGAACGATATCGCTTCCCATGCATACAACGGAATCATGATGTTCAAAAAGCCCGTCAGAAATCTTACGGGCTGCATGACCTTGTATCCTGAAGCCATCCAGATCGTGGCCCGCAAAGACGCCGGCATCAAGCTTGTGTCCGATCTTAAGGGGAAACGCGTTTCAATAGGGCCGGCGGGGTCCGGCACCGCGGAAAGCGCCAAACAGATCCTGGCGGCCTATGGCTTGAAGACCGGTGACATCAAGGCCGAGCAGATGCATGCCTTTCAGGCTGCGGAAAATATAAAAGACGGCCGTTTGGATGCCTTTTTCAACACCACCGTCGTGGGCGCCGCCCACATCATTGACACCTTCGAGCTGGTGCCTTGCATGATCGTTCCGGTCGAGGGCCCCGAAGCCAAAGCCCTGATCAAGAAATACCCCTTCTACGCCAATGACGTAGTAAAACCCGGAGTCTACAAAGGCTCCGACACCCCGGTCAAGACTGTTGCGGTCATGGCCATGCTGGCCGCCCGCGCAGACCTGGAAGCAGGTCTGGTCTATGACATTTTGAATGCAATTTACGCCGACCTGCCCCAGATCAAAAAGGCCCACGCCATGTTCAAAGAGATCAGCCTTGAAAAAGCCTTGAACGGCATGAGCGTGCCGCTGCACCCGGGAGCTGAGAAATTTTACAGGGATAAAGGAATGCTCAATTAAATAATTCTGCTCCTTTTGTTGGGCGGAGCACCTTCCGCTGTCCAAAAAGCGCGTCGGCATGAATTATTCAAAAATCCTATTTTATCAACGTGTTATTGATAAAATAGGTTTGTACTTTATTATTAAGTCAAGAGCATATTGCACACCCATGCATATCATCAACGCTTAAATATAATTAGGGCTCCATGATGCGGTTTTCACGTTGCAATCTATATAGGAAATGCCTGATTGAGCCGATAATTGTCTGCCTGGCGCTTCTAGTCTGTTTTCCCGCCGCCGCCCAAACCCGCGGCCCAGGAGGCGTTGTGCGGACAAATAACCAGGCAAGCGCCTCAATAGAGCGTGTGGCTTTGGTCATTGGCAATTCAAATTATGTGAAAGGCCAACTACGCAATCCGGTAAGTGACGCCCTGGCCATGTCTGAAAAGCTGCAAAACATGGGTTTTCAGGTGATTTCCGGGCACGACCTGAGTTGGCAGCAAATGAGGCGCAAGGTCAAAATCTTCGGGCGCAGATTGAGACAAGGGGGAGTGGGGCTTTTCTACTTTGCCGGGCATGGAGTACAGGTCCGTGGGCAAAATTATCTTATTCCAGTGCGCGCGGAAATCTACAATGAGGAGGAAGTGCCGGAGGAGGCTTTAGGCCTCAACTATGTGCTGGCCAGAATGGCGGCTGCACACAGCCAGCTGAATATAGTTATTTTGGATGCCTGCCGTGACAACCCCTATGAACGCAGTTTCCGCATTGGAGGCGCCCAGGGCTTGGCCCAGGTCAAGGCGCCCCGGGGCACCGTGATAGCCTTTGCCGGAGCGGTTTCACGCGTGGCTTGGAAACACTTGAAAGAAAAAAACATCAAGATTACGGCCGAGTCCTCGGGCGCTTCCGTTGCGAATTCAAAGCTGATCGGTAAAAGCGACGCCGATTTTGCTCTTATGCAAAACGACATCGCGTTCTATGCCCATAGAGGCACCGTGATGTTTCGGAAACCCAATAATAACCTGCTGGGCTGCATGACCCTGTATCCCGAAACCATACAGATCGTGGCCCGCAAGGATGCGGGCATCCGCAGTGTGGCCGATCTGAAAGGCAAACGGGTCTCCATCGGGCTCATTGGCTCTGGCACTTCTGAAAACGCAAAGCAGATCCTGGCGGCATATGGCTTGAAGCCCTCTGACTTGAGGGTCCACCAGATTAAATCCTCTCAGGCTGCGGATTATGTGAAGGACGGCCGTCTAGATGCTTACTTCAACACCACGGCCGTGGGAGCCGCCCACATCATAGACACCTTTTTCCTGGTGCCTTGCATGATTGTTCCGATCGAAGGCCCCGAAGCCGACGCCCTGCTCAAGAAACACCCCTTCTTCACTAAAGACGTAGTAAAACCTGGAATCTACAAAGGCTCCGATGCCCCGGTCAATACCGTTGCGGTTATGGCCATGCTGACTGCGGGCTCTCATCTGGAAGCCGACCTGGTGTATGGAATTATGAAGGCGATCTATTCCGATCTTGCGCAGATCAAAAAAGCCCACGCCAAATTGGACAGCATCAAGCTGGACACGGCCCTGAACGGCATGTGTCTGCCTCTGCATCCGGGCGCAAGAAGATACTTCAAAGAAAAAGGGATCTTATAATAACTTAATGAACCAACGAAATATGTTTGGCCTTCCCCTTGGTATATCCCGACAATAGGCTGGAGGAGCTTGCATCCATCAATCACCATATGGTCAACATTTTAACCTTAGCGCTTTTGGCGGTTTTGTATATCCGGCCCCCGCAGCCGGAAAACCGAGGGCTCAGGCGTTCCGCTACCCAAAGCTGCCTGAACCCGGGCATCATTAACATAGTCAATAATTAGGAGATTGAGCCAATGCTGGTTTGGATCGACCGGGAATTTGTGCCTCAAAACGAAGCTTGCGTACCTATATTATCACATGGTTTCTGCCGGGGACTGGCCGTGTTTGACGCCATGAAAGTAGCCTCCACGACTGATGGCCCGGCATTTGTGGCCCTGGAAGAACACGTGGACCGCTTTATTGAATCCTGCAAGCTGATGTCTTTAGACATCGCATTGAGTAAAGCACAGATCATTGAAGCCTGCAAGGAAACCGCCCGCAGGAACAAGGTGGAAGAGGGCCCCAGTAAAATATTCGCATATTATCCCCAAGTCACCTGGGGCACCCTGTCCGAACAGAAATACGCCACCGTGGCCATATTCTGCGGAAGCTATGCGGATTTCGGGGTGGACCCCAGCAAAAAGAAAACTGCCATGCGCTTGGGCATATCCAGCTTCCGCAAGCTGCACCAGGAAACCGTGCCCATAAAGGCCAAGGTGGCGGGATACTATGTGGGTGCATATCTCACGGCCAAAGAGGCCATGAGCCGGGGCTATGATGAAGCCATCATGGCGGACACCGAGGGCCGCATCTGCGAAGGAGGCTCATTCTCCACCTTCTTTGTAATCAACGGCGTGCTTTGCGCTCCGCCCCAAAAAAGGGTGCTGGACAGCACCACCCGGGCTATTGCAATAGCGGTGGCCAAAAGCCTGGATATCAAATTCGAGGAGCGGGACCTCTACATCAAGGATTTGGACCAGGTGGACGAAGCATTTTCCACCGGCAGCGTAATGATTATCATGCCGGTGTCCAAACTCGAAGGTAAGGAACTGGGAGACTGTCCCGGTCCGGTGACCAAACGCATTAGGGAAGGCATGAATAAGGTCTACAGGGGCGAATGGCCGGAATTTAAGCATCTTTTGACTTATTTATAAGTAACATAAACGGGTTGGTAATGATCTGGGGGCGTGGTCCTTCGCCTGCTCGGGCTTATTGGCCTAGCTCATCATGAAGGAGACATGAAGGTGGATTTCACACTTAGCGATGAACAGAAACAGATGGTCGGCCTGCTGGACGATTTGGGCAAAAAGGAATTCGCCCCCAAAGCGCCCCACTGGGACGCCAATCACGAATATCCCTGGGAAAATGTGCACCGCCTGCGTGAGCTGGGGCTTTTGGGCATGACCATACCCAAAAAATACGGCGGACCCGAGCGGCCCTTGATCGACGCCATCTTGGCCGTTGAGACCGCGGCCAAATACTGCGGGGTCACTGGGCGCATCCTGGTGGAAACCAACATGGGGGCCATAGGAGCGGTCATGGCCTATGGCACCGAAGAACAATGCAAAACCGTTGCACGGCGGATCTTGGAAGACGGCGACAAACCAGCCATCGGCATGACCGAGCCCCAGGCCGGAACCAACCTTACTGAATTACAGACCAGGGCCGACGCCAAAGACGGCGGCTATGTAATCAACGGCCGCAAGCACTGGATAACCGGCGGCGGTATCTCCGTAAGCAACTTGATATTTGTGCGTTTTTTTGATGAGAGCGGCCT
Organism: Desulfarculaceae bacterium; assembly: GCA_963675675.1. Classification (GTDB taxonomy): domain Bacteria; phylum Desulfobacterota; class Desulfarculia; order Desulfarculales; family Desulfarculaceae; genus Dethiosulfatarculus. The sequence goes on along the minus strand of OY776512.1, from coordinate 794,758 downwards.
GGAACAGGGCATAGGCGGCATCCTGGTGGACAAGGGCCACCCCGGCTTCACCTTTGGCCGGGTGGAGGACGCCATGGGGCTTCGGGGCATACCCGAAACCGAACTTATCTTTGAGGACTGCTGGGTGCCGCCTGAAAACGTGGTGGTTATGCCCGATGAGGGGAAAAGGCCCAATTTCGGCGGATTCAAAAAACTGATGTACGGCTATAACGGCCAGCGCACCGGAGCCTCGGCGGTTGCCTTGGGAATCGCCCAGGGAGCTCATGACCTGGCGGTTGAATATATGACCCAGCGGGAAACCTTTGGCAAAAAGCTGGCTGATTATCAGGGGCTGCAATGGATGGTGGCCGAGGGGCAGACCAAACTGGACGCGGCCCGCCTGCTGATCTACCGTTCGGCCTGCACCGCCCGGCGGCTGCCCAACAACGTGATGATGCCCCACATCACGGAATCATCCATGGCCAAGGCCTTCACCGGCCATACGGCTTTGGAAGTGGTGAGCGAATCATTGCAGATGTTCGGAGCGGCGGGGTATTCAAACGACCTGCCCCTGCCCCGCATGATGCGGGATGTGCGCATGTTCCAGATCGGCGGCGGCACCACTCAGGCCCAGCTGACTCAGATTGCGCGCAGCATTTTCAGAAAACGGCGCTGAACAGCGGCGCAGCATGATTTGCGCCGCTGCATATATGCGGGGGGTGGCCATAGTTTTGACAGCCCTGCTTTTCAGCCTGGCCGGGCTGGCCGTGGTGGGCCAGAACCTGGTTACCGTGCGCCTGCCCAAAGAAGACAACCGGTTGCTGTCCGCGGGCGTCTTGGGGTCTTCCGGCTATGTCAGCCTGGTCTATCGCCATTCAGTGGAGCTCACCCAGGTGGAGGGACGCTTCAGGCTGGGTCCGGGCCACAAGCTTGCCGCCTTTGAAACCCGCATGGCATCCGTGGGCACCGGCCTGCCCAATGCGGAACCGGGGCGCACCAGGCTGGAAAAGAACTGGATAGTGGTTGATGAGGGCATGCGTTCCGTGGGCAGGGTGCGCTTTTATATGGAACCCATCAACCGCACCCGGATCAGGCTGGCCGGCAGACAAGTGCCTTTGGACCGGGTAAGATCCGGGTCTATATTGCAAATAGACGCCGAACGGCCCGCCTTGTGGCAATGGGCGCTTTGGCGCACGATGAACATTCCCTGGAACCCGCAAGGGGAGAAGCAATGAGGAAATTCAGTAAAATCCTGGTGCCCACCGACTTTTCAGATGAATCCATGCGCGCCATGGAATACGCCCTGGCCTTTGGCTCAGCCCTGAACGCCAAGATCAACGTGTTGCATGTGGCTGACAGCCGGGCGCTGAACGCAGTCATCTGCGCCTACAGCGATCTCAAAGAAAGCTTCATGCAGGATCATTCCTTTGAAGACATGGCAAAGGACATAAAAATAGCCATGGCAAAAGACATTGAGTACGGTATCAAATTTGAGCATGACGTGGACATCACCATGCATGTGCGCGAAGGCGTGCCCCACGACCAAATCATAAAGGTGGCTAAAGAAAAGGACGTGGATTTCATCGTCATGGGGGCCAAGGGCCGCACCGCCTTGGAAGACATGCTCATGGGCAGCGTGGCTTCCAAGGTCTCACGCCGGGCCGGTGTGCCGGTGATGATCGTCAGGTAGGATTGAATTCAAACCGCCCCTTTGGCTGCCAGGCTTCCCTGAGGCCAAAAGGGCGGTTTTAAGCTCCAACAGGGTGCTCTCAAAACAATATTTTGGTTCAAAGACAAGGCGAACGCGATTTTTTAAGCGCTGTATATTCAGCAATATATGAGCATTCAAAAATCGCGGCCAACGCCGTATTTGGGCCAAAAGAGCAGTTTTGAGAGCAGCCTGCAAAAGGTTAGCGCGGCGCAATGCCCAGCATCTCCCTCGCTTCCGCGCAGGTTGCCACCTCCCGCTGCAGCACCCGGGCGATCCCGGTGGTTCTTTCCACCAATTCGGCGTTGCTCTTGGCCAACACCCCTTTGCGCAAAAACACCCCGTCCTCAAACCCCACCCGCACATGGCCGCCCATGAGCAGGGCATGAGTGGTAATGGGAAGCTGCGCAGCTCCAGCGGCCAGCACCGACCACATACAGCCCTTGGGCAGGCGGCTCTTCATGGCCAGCAGGGTTTCCACATCGGCGGGCGCTCCCCAGGGCACCCCCAGGCAAACCTGATACCAGGGGGGATCTGCAATCAAACCCCGCTCCACCAGGCTTACTGACTGGCGGATATGGCCCAGTTCAAAGACCTCCATCTCTGGCTTCACCCCAGCGGCCATCATGCGCTGGGCCGCTTTTTCCACCCAATCCTCGGGGTTTTGAAACACCCTGCCCCCCCTGAAATTCATGGAGCCCACATCCAGTGAACATATATCAGGCTGCAAATCCAGAGGCATCAGTCGCTGTTCCTCCACATCAGGCCCTTTGATATTGAAACCGCTGGTGGTCAAGTTGACGATCAAATCGCTCTCTGCCCGGACGCGCTCCACAATGGGCTCGAAATACTCCCGTTTGAAATCCGGTTTGCCGGTTTGGGGATCACGTACGTGTATATGCGCTATGGCGGCTCCCGCCCGCCAGGCCCGCAGACACTCCTCGGCGATTTCTTGGGGAGTGTAGGGCACGTTGGGATTGTGATTTTTTGTGGGTGCGGACCCGGTGACAGCACAGGTGATGATAAGTTTGTCCATTTCCAGTCCTTGATTTTTTGCATCTTGTATGTTGGCTTCCGCCCCAAAGCCCCATGGCCCGGGCGCGGCTCATCATAACAAAAAGCCGGCGGCTTGACTCGCCTTAATACACCCCTGGCCCCATGCAGACAGGCCAGGAGACCGGGGGCAGCCGTTTTATCGGCCGCCAATTGGGCGGAGGTTATTCCATCGGAGTCTTTTGGGGCGGCGCACCCTACTCCGCGGAACGGCCAAGCTCCACGGCGTACAATTCGGTCAGGCGGCGTTTTTGCACCTTGCCCAGGCTGGTCATGGGGAAGCTGTCCACTAATTTCATATGGTCCGGCACCTCAACAGGCCTAAGTTTCCGCCTGCACCAATCCGTAAGATCATCCGCACTACAATCAACACCGCCGTGCAAAATCACCCAGGCCGCCACCTCTTGTCCCAGCCGGTCATGGGGAACCCCGAAAACCTGCACATTCTGCACGGCCGGATGCCGGTAAAGCGCATTTTCCACCACAGTGGGCATCACGGCGATTCCCCCCTTGCGGATCACCTCTTTCAGCCGTCCGGAGATACGCACATACCCCGCATCATCCTGTGCGCCCAAATCACCAGTATGCAGCCAGCCTTGGGGGTCTAGGGCTTTGGCGGTGGCCGAGGGCCGGTTGTAATAACCAACCATATTAAAGCCTCGGCAGCAAATCTCTCCCACTTCGCCGGGGGGCAGGCTCTCCCCGCTTGAGGGGTTGGCTATCTTGATATCGACCCCGGGGAGGGGCCGCCCCACAGTGGAGACCCTGAGCTCCAAGGGGTCGTCGGGCAAGGTCAAGGCCGCCCATGAAGAGGCCTCGGTTTGGCCATAGCCCACCATGATATTGCTCAAGCCCAGCTGGGAAACCACCTGTTTCATAACCTCCATGGGGCAAGGCGCTCCGGCCATGATGCCGGTTCTGAGGCTGGACAGATTGCGTGCACGGAGCTTTTGCTGCTCCAGCATTGCAATGAAAGAAGTAGGAGCGCCGTATATGGCCATACACCCAAAGGCTTCCACCGCGTCCAGGCTGGCCGCGGGTTCAGGCGTCCGAGATGGTATCACCAGCCCGGCGCCCGCCGCCAGTCCGGTCAAAGCCACGCATATGCAGCCGAACATATGGGACAGGGTTACCGATAAGCAAATCAGGCTGCCCGGCCCCAAGCCTTGGTTGCGGGCGCTGGCCTGGCAGGTGGACAGCAGCCCGTGGTGGGTGTTCATCACGCCCTTGGGGGTTCCGGTAGTGCCGGAGGTGTACATCAAACAGGCCACATCATGGGGGCTGATGCTGTTTTGACGTTCTTCAAGTTGTGTCTTGGATATTTGGTTATCTCTTTGATATATATCATAAACTGTCAAGGCATCATTGGGTGCATCTTCGCCAAACAACACCACATGCATAAGCCGGTTCAGCTTGGATTTATCAACCTGCTCCCAGACGGCCCAATGCTCCATGGCCAGGAACAACGCCTGGCAATGGGAGCCCGCCAAAAGATACCCTAGCTTGCCGGGATCGCTGGTGGTGTCCAGGTTGGTCAGTATAAGCCCAGCCTTGGCTGCGGCCAGCTGCAGAATGATCCATTCCGGGCAATTGGGAGCCATCACCGCCACATGCCCGCCGGATTCCAGCCCCAGGCTCATCATGCCCTTGGCCAGGCCATCGCTCCGCTCCTTTAATTCCGCATAACTCAGACTGACATTAGCGGGAATATCCACGATCGCACGTTCATTGGGGTGCATACCGGCCCGCTGATCAAAAAGGGTTCCTATTGTGTATTCCATCCCGGTTTCCAAGCAGACCTCCCCCCATGCGGAAAATTTGAGCGGCGTATTTTTCTTGGGCAAACTCTATTCATTTATGGTAACACTTCTATGCTTTCAAAAACCAGGAGCCGTGTAATGTTTAAACTTCGCTAGCAAGTCTTTAGTTATCCCAAACTAAATACAACCCGCCCGTAAGTCCGGCTTGCCGGATCGGTGCGGCTATGCGAGGATTCATTCATGGCAAAAATCTATGGCAATACCACTGGCCTCAAACCCAACCAGAAAAAGCAGCTGATAAACCTCTACCGCAGGCGTCTGCCGCCCGCCGACCTGATTCTGAACGAACAGGCCCGCGACCTGGCCGGCCTTTCATTGGACCTGGGCCGCCAAATCGGCCTGGTGCTCTCGCGCAAAGGCGAGATTGTCAGAGTGATCGCGGGCGGCCCCCAAAACCTGCCCATCCCTGATATGACCCGTTTCAGAAGGGGTCTCACCCGCCTGGTGGGCTTTTCCCTGTTGCACACCATGCTGGGCCCCCCGCTCTTGAGCAAGGACCTCTTGGCCCGTCTGGCCGTGCATTGGTGGGACCTGGTGGCGGTGATGGGTGTGGAGCCCGACGGCCTTCCCGGCTATATCCATGCGGCCCACCTTTTGCCGGTGCCGGTGGATGGGGTGGACTACCGGGTGCTGGATGCATTCCGCCCCGGCCAGGCGCCGGAAGACCTCTCCCGCCTGGTGCGTTCTTTGGAAGACGAGCTTACCCGACTGAGCGCGGCCCACGAACTGGCCGCGGCGGACCGGGCCATTTTGATCAGCGTCAGCCCCCTGCCCAAGGACGAGGCCAACAGCCGCCTTGATGAGCTGCACGAGCTGGCCGCATCCGCGGGCATCGGCGTGGTGGGGCGGGTGATCCAGCGCAGGCCCAAACCGGACCCCCGCACCGTGCTGGGGCCGGGACGCCTGGAAGAGGTGCTGGTCAGCACCTTGAGGCAGGATGCCAACCTTTTGATATTCGACCAGAATCTTAATCCAAGCCAATCCCACCGCCTGGCCAGGCTCACCTCCAGCGAGCTGCGGTTCATCGACCGCACCCAGCTCATACTGGATATCTTCGCCCAAAGGGCGCACTCCAGAGAGGGAAAGCTGCAAGTGGAGATGGCCCAGCTGAAATACCTGACTCCCCGCCTAGGCATGAGGGATGACGGCCTCAGCCGTCTCACCGGTGGAATCGGAGGCAGGGGACCGGGTGAAACTCAGCTTGAGGTGGACCGCCGCCGGGTGCGCCAGCGCATCAGCCGCCTGCAAAAAGACCTGAACCAGGTGGCCAAACAACGCAAGCGCCGCCGCCAGCGCAGGGGCAGCGGTGGGCTGCCGGTCATCTCCATAGTGGGCTATACCAACGCGGGCAAGTCAACCCTGCTCAACGCCTTGACCAACAGCCAGGTAAAGGCCGAAGACCGTCTTTTCGCCACCCTGGACCCCACCAGCCGCAGGCTCAGGTTCCCCCAGGAGCGCGAGGTGATAATCACCGATACGGTGGGATTCATCAGGGACTTGCCTCCGGATTTGCGAAAAGCCTTTGCCGCCACCTTGGAAGAGCTGTATGAAGCCGACCTGCTCTTGCATGTGGCCGATGCCTCCAATCCCCAGGTGGATGAGCAGATCCAGGCGGTGCAGGTTATCCTGGAGCAATTGGAGCTGCAACAGACCCCTCAGCTATTGGTGCTGAACAAGCAGGACATAACCCTCGAGGAGGTGCTGCATAAGCTTTGCAACCGGCACAACGCGGTTCCGGTCAGCGCCCTGGAGCGCAACTCCCTGTCGGTTTTGCTGGAACGCCTGGAGCAGATGGTGGAGGGAGTCGAACAGACCCCATACGGGCAGTACATGCCGGACCAAGAGCACTTGCAGATGGACACCTGAGCTTTTCACAAATGCAGATAACCTGATAAACGGCGGGCTCCCGGATAATTTGCCGGGAGCCCGCTGGTTTTGTTCACGGCATGGGCTCAATTGCCCATCAATTGTCCGGCTATGCATAACAGCTTGGCGTCCTCCCCCGCCCGGCCCACCAGCTGCACCCCAAGGGGCATGCCGGCCCGGCCTTTGAGCAGGGGCAAGGTTATGCTGGGCAGCCCGCACAAGGTCCAGATGGTGCAGCAGATGGGGTTGCCGGTGGTTTCCAGGCCAACCGGGGCCTCTCCGGTTGAAGCCGGGGTGATTATGGCGTCGTATTCCCCCATGGCCTCATGCATGGCTGACTTAAGCTTTTGCTGCATGCGCCCCGCCTGGATGTAGTCAACCGCCCGGCGCTCCATGCCCTGCTCGATCAGGCTGCGCAGTCTTTCACTCAGCTGCCCTTTGCCCCGCTCATACAACTCCCGATAGCTGGCCGACATCTCGGTCAGCATCAAGCTGCGGTGAACCTCCACGGCCCGCTCAAACAGCGGCGGCAGCTCCAGCTCCTGCACCATGGAGCCCAGACCGGCGGCATAATCAATAAGAGCCCGGCCCGCGCCCGGCTCCACCTCCGGCCAGACCGGGGATTTCACCAGGGCCAGCCTGGGCGCGGCTTCCGGGGGGCGTTTCAGCCCGGAAATCAAGTCCGGACGGGCCACGGGCCGCATGCCCGAATCAGAAGGATCATAGGCCATCAAGGTTTGGGCCAACAAGGCGGCGTCTTCAGCCGTCCGGGTGAACACCCCCACCTGGTCCAGGCTGGGGCACTGGCACAGCACTCCCCGGCGGGATATGCGGCCAAAGCTGGGCTTGTAGCCCACCACGCCGCAAAAGGAAGCGGGCCGTATCATGGAGCCATTGGTCTGGGTGCCCAGGGCGCCCGGGGCCATGAAGTCCGCCACCGCCGCGGCTGATCCGCTGGAAGAGCCGCCCGGGGTGCGGGAGGGATCATGGGGGTTCTTGGTCTTGCCCGGGGCGTACACCGCCAATTCCGCAGTCACGGTCTTGCCCAGGATTATTGCACCGGCTTCGCGCAAAAGGCTGACAACCGCCGCATCTTCAGCGGGCTGGCGTCCCCAATGCAATACGGTGCCGTTTTGGGTGGGCATATCCTTGGTGTCGATTATGTCCTTGATCCCTATGGGAACTCCATGCAGGGGACCCAGGGCATCCCCCCCAGCCTGCGCGCGGTCAGCCGCCCGGGCCTGAATGAGGGCATACTCAGGGTCCAGATGTATCCAGGCGTCCACCTCGGGCTCGCGCTGTTTGATGCGCTCCAAACAGGCGGACACCAACCGCTCGCTGCTGATTCGGCCCGAGGCGACCGCCTCGGCCGCCTGGGCCAGTCCCATTTGATTAAGCGGTGTTTCCAATAGATTCTCTCCTGGCAATTAAGCGGGGCCGGTAATCAAAAAATATTATTATGGCCAAAGCCGCACCAGGGGGCAAACCCAAAAGCACGGGTTTGGCTTTGCGGGCAATTTGGGTTTTGCCCCCGGACTACCGGGCAAGGTATGATCAAGGCTATGAGAAACGCGGCTTGGAAACTGTTAAGCGGGCTAATTATTCTGGCGGGCTGCCTGTGGCTGGCCGGAACCGGACCGGGCTGGAAGGTTAACGGACTTTTCCTGGACACCGCAGCCGAATATTTGGGCAGCTCCCGGCCCGCCCCGGCTTTTGCGGTAATATTGATAACCGAAAAAAACTATGAGGCAAAAGCCACCCCCTTTGCCCTTTGGGGCAAACACCTGACCCCCTTGATGGCCCGCCTGCGCCAAGACAAGCCCAAGGCCGTGGGCCTGGACCTGATCCTGCCCCGTTTTTCCTTGGCCCAGTTCGCCCGCGAGATCGACCGGGGTTTTTTCCGCGAGCTGAAACAGCTCAGCCGGGTGTCGCGCCTGGTTTCGGGCTATGGCATCAATGCCGCCGGAAAGGCCAAAGAACCCTTTATTTTCTATCAAAGAATCCTGGGGGCCAAAGGTTACGGGTACTTCAACCTTTCGCCCGACCCGGACAAGATAAACCGGACACTGATCCTGGAAAAGAGGGGCACCAAGGGTGAGAAGCTTTATGCCTTTAGCGCTCTACTTGCCGGAGGCCCGCCGGCGCCCGAGGCTATCACGCCCGATTGGCGGAATCCCGCCCGGTTCACCACCTACAGTTTTGACCAGGCCTTGAAAGCCCCTCAGAACGCCTTTACGGACAAGATCGTGCTGGTGGGGGTGCAGCTCGACTTCCAGGACCGTCACCTCACCCCTGCGGCCTTGAGCGGAGAGCCGGGCGTGCTCTTTCAGGCCCGCATTGCTGAAGCCCTGATATCGGGCAACCGGCTTTATGATCCGGGCTGGATGATATCCAGCCTGGCGCCCGCCGCGCTGGCCTTGCTGGCGCTGCTCCTGGCGGCCTGGCGTGCTCCGGTCGCCCGCACCGTCATAACCGGATGCGGCATTGCCTTGGGGGTGTGCCTTTTGTGTATAGCATCGCTTTACGGCGGCATGATTCTGCGCCCTCTGACAGGGGCGGCGGGGGTTTTGGCGGCAACCGCTGTTTTGGTGCTGCAAGGCTATGCCAAGGTGCGGGAGTCATTCGGGCGCTATGTGTCCCGGCGGGTGCGTGACGAGATCCTTTCGGGCCGGATTCCCCTGGATGGACAGACCAAGGAGGTCACGGTCCTTTTCGCGGATCTGCGCGGGTTCACACCCCTGACGGCCTCGTTTCCGCCCAAACAGGTGGTGGCCATGATCAACCGCTATTTCCATGAAATGTCAACCGCCATTCAGTCCCAGGGCGGTTTGGTGCTGCAATACGTGGGGGATGAAATCTATGCCGTGTTCGGGGCTCCCTTGCCCAGTGACGACCAAGCCACGCATGCCCTCAACGCGGCCTTTGAGATGTGCAAACGCCTGATGCCCTGAACGAGGCATTTGAACAGGAAGGCCTGCCGCCCTTGCGGCATGGCATCGGCCTGCACTGCGGAGAGGCTGTGGCCGGAAATATCGGCGGAGGCGGACGCCTGAGCTATGCCCTGGTGGGCGACACAGTGAACATGGGATCGCGCATCCAAGGGCTTACCGGCAAGTTCGGAGCCCAGATCCTGCTCAGTGAGGCGGTGGGAAAAAAGCTTAATGCCCACCACGAATTCGAGGAATTGCCGCCTACGGTGGTGAAAGGAAAAACCGAACCGATCAAACTGTTTAAGGCTCTGTAAAAAAGTTCTTGTCACGCGTAGGGATTGGTTTATTATAAAAATATCATGAGAAAACCGGGCCGAATCATTACGATGATCGGCATTCACCTCTGCATGGCAATTGCCCTGGCAGCTTTTCCGGTTCAGGGTGCTGCACAAAATACAGCCGATCTGCAAATCATGACCCTGGAAGGCAGTCTTTTGGGGCCCAACGGACAGCCTTTGGCTGAATTCGATTATCTCAAGCCGGAAACAATCTACCGCCTCATGCCGGACTGCCGGGCCGAGCTTTCCAGCCTGGACGGCAAATCCCTTTATTCACTCAAAGGCCCCGGGGTTATCAAGATCACAGCAGACGGGGGGCTGACGGTCAACGGCAAATCCGTCAAAAGCCAACAGGCCGCCGCCATGCTGGCCGGGGTCGAGGTCAAAGAGGACGGCGCGGAATCGGGCGGGCTGCCATCCATTGGCAGCCAGGCCATGCGGGGGCTGGGGGTGACGGTCGAGGCCAAGCAGAGCGACGGAAGCACAAAGACGATCAGCCTTTATAAAAACTGCTATGCCCTGGTGATTGGCTGCAGTGAATATAGGGAAGGCTGGCCCGCCTTGCCCAACCCGGTGAATGACGCCCACGAAGTGGCGGCCGCCCTGGAAAAGATGGGCTGGCGGGTCGATCTGGTGCTGGACCCAAGGGGGGAAGACCTCAGATTCACCATGAACCGCCTCATCACCATTGAAGGCCGCAAGGAAGACCAAGCCATACTGCTGTGGTTCTCGGGCCATGGGCACACCCTGGCCGAGGCGGACGGCTCCAAGCTGGGCTATATTGTTCCGGTGGACGCCCCGGACCCCCATGTTGACGAAATGGGCTTCATGCAAAAAGCCATGAGCATGCGCCAGCTGGATACCGTGGCCCGCCGGGTCATGGCCAGGCACATGCTGATGATGTTTGATTCGTGTTTTTCCGGCGCGCTGTTCAGCATCACCCGGGCCATGCCCAGCCCCTATATTGAGGAAAAGGTGTCCAAGCCGGTGCGCCAGTTCATCACCGCCGGCAGCGAAGACGAAAAGGTGCCCGATAAATCAGTGTTCAAGACGGTGTTTTTGCAGGGGCTTTTGGACCGGGAGGCTGACCGCAACAAGGACAGCTATGTCACAGGCCAGGAGCTGGGGGCCTATATGCAGGAACAGGTGGTGAACTACTCCAACAAGGCCCAGCATCCCCAGTATGGCAAGATCAACAACCCCAAACTGGACAAGGGCGATTTTGTTTTTGCCCTGGATTGGGGAGCCCCGCCGGGTGCGGCTCATGGCCGGGCATCCGCATCCAAGGCTTCAGCGGCCCAGAAGCAAACCCAGGTCGCCAGCCTGCCCCAGCCCAAAGCCAAACAGAGCGGCAGGGCGGTTAAGGCAGAGCCGCCGCCCTCTTCCGATCCCTATGAGGCGGCCCGCTGGACCATAAGATCCTGGAACCGGGCCTGGAACCGCAGCGATGCGCGGCATCTTCAGGGCATGCTGGACCCTGAGGCCAAGGTGGCGGTGGAAACCTGGCACGGCATAGAAAAGCTGCAAAAAGGCGCATATTTGAAATTCATAACCTCGCAGCCAAAACAGCTGGGAGATTCCGGACACAAAAGAGAGACCTATGATTTTTCGGAAATCCAGGTTGCGGGAGACCGGGCCGAAGTGAGGACCTTCACCATATTGGATATCAGCGGGCAGTTCAATAAACCCCACGTCAGTGAGACCTTCATACTGGTCCAGCAAAAAGGCAGGTGGAGGATCTTGGATTATGATTTTGATTACATTTTCCAGGATGAACCCACCCACTGAGCCCGGCCGGACTGACGCCCTGGCCCTCTTCAGCAAAACACACCGTTAAAAAAAGCCCGCAAGGCCATGAATCAGCCAAGCGGGCAATTTTTCTTAGGTCAGCCAGCCTAGTCAACCAGCCCAAACCCTTCCGGTTTTATGTCGGCCTGCATCACTCCAGGTGCACCACCCGCTGGCGGCGGTCCGCCTTGAGGCTGGCGGTTTTAAGCAGATCATAGGCCTTTTTGCTTCCCCGGATTTTCTCCAGGTAGAGCTGCGGGTGTGATGGGTCGCTGGTCTCAATGGCCACGGTGCCGATGCCCACGATGCGGTCCAGAAAGGAGCGGATCAGGGCAAGGTCTTTTATGCGGAACATATCCAGGTTGTTATTGGTTTTGGAAAAGATGCCCTCTTCCATCTCCAGGCGGTCCCGGGTTATGGTGTATCTGGTGGCTTTTACGAGCATAATCTTGATGACCAGGTAGAGCAGGATGACGGCGACCAAGATTATGGCGCCATACAGGCGGTAGGTCAGAAAATAATCCGTCACCAGCTTGTGGGCTGCGTATTTTCCCAGCCATTCTGTTGGAAACACAGCCAGAAATACGGCGGCGGCCATAAAGATAACCGACCAGAACACGGCTCCAAAGGCGGTGAACAAGGAGGGGCAGGCAGAGAAAAGCAGAGCGCCTCCCCCGGCGGACTGACCGGTGCCCGGCCCCGCCTGCGGCGGAGGCGGAGTCGGCGGCTGGACCGGATCGAAGCTCTCACCGCTACGGGCCTGCTCATATGCGGCCTGATCCAGGATCTCGCCGCAAAAACGGCACTTGATGGCATCGCTTTTGATGCTCTCACCACAATATGGACAGGCTTTTTGTCCATTGGCCATGATCTATCCTCCCAGTCGGCTTTCAGCGCAACCTCCACCAGGTTGCCACAAAATAGAAATCGTTGCCAACCTTATCACAGGCTCGCATCAGTCTGGACTATTAGACTCTGCTGTGTACAGCATCTTGCATCGATCCACAAGAATAAGCCAGCGTAAGCAAAGCCCGCACCTTATATTCTGAGAGTTACGCCTTTGCTGCGCAACACTGCCGCGCTTGACAATTCCCAATGCATGGGTGGAAGCTTAAGTTTAAGCAAACCCCCAAACCCGGCCATGAGGAGAACAAAGGTGCCCGACAACCTTATTGAAGAACTTAAGCCCCTTTTGCGCATTAACCCGACGCCCGGCGGAGAACCCTTTTGGTGCATAGGCCAAGGCGGCCTGGATGCATTGGCCGCCAGGCGAGACTATGGATTAAAGGACGCCATGCTGGAATGCCTGGGGGCGGGCATCTGGCCGGAACGGTTCCGGGCCAATGCGGGCAGCTTGAGCACAGAGGATCAGGCCCGGCTGCTCACATCCAGGGTATGCGTGATAGGCTGCGGCGGTTTGGGCGGAGTGGTGATTGTGGAGCTTGCCCGCATGGGGATAGGGGGCCTGACGGTCTGTGATGCGGATGTATTTGACGAAAGCAATATGAACCGCCAGTTTTTATGCCGCCCCGAACGCATCGGACAGCCCAAGTCACAGGCCGCCCTGGATGAGGCCTTGAGCCTTAATCCCGTCATGGACGCCAGGGCTCATCAAGAATGGGCTGACCAAACCAACCTGCCCGGCATACTGGCCGGTGCGGATCTGGCCATGGATTGCCTGGACAACATGTCCGGACGCTATGACCTGGAACAGGCCTGCGCCCTGGCGGGCATACCCTACATCCACGGCGCGCTGGCGGGCTGGGAGGGTTTTGTAATGACTGTGCGCCCGGGCGATCCCGGCATCCGGGGGCTATACGGCCCCATACCTGCTGAAAAAAGCCATGCGGCAGAGGTGCGGGTGGGCACCCCCACTCCCACCCCGCCCATGGTCTCAACTCTGCAAGTCAATGAAGCCATGAAGCTATTGCTGGGACGCCCCGGCCTGCAAAGAGGCCAGATGCTGCACATAGACCTGTCGGAGCCCAGCATAGAGATGCTTACCCTGGCTTGAGGCTTTTATAAGCCGGGCGGCAGCCCAATGGATGTGCTGAAAATATTGACGGGCCAAGATTGAGCGGAAGAGAGTAATGATTAATAGGATATAAAATCAAATAGTTAAGTGATTTTCTTAGTATCATCTCTCAAGATTAGGCCAACGGCGGGGTGGTAGAGATTAACCAGCCCTATAGCTACGAAGGCCTGGGATTTGGGGAACAGGGCCAGGCGGTCGCCGGCGGTGAGCACCTTGTCCTCAGTCAAGGAAACTCCGTTCAGCATCAGCAGTGCAACATCATCCGCGCCAAAGCCCAATGAGCGGACGGCCTCGGAAACCCAGGCTCCCTGCTCAAGCTCAAGACTCAACTCTCCCCCCACGTGCCCCGGCGCCCTTTCCCGCAAAGAGCCGCCCAATTTCACGGTTATCACCATTGAGACCGCCGCCTCCATTCCCGGACCAGTCTGGAAGGCTTTGCCAATATCCCGCGCCACATTGCGCTGGCCCAGGCGGCGGCAGATTACCCACTCGATCATAAAAAAGCAAGAAAAAGAGCAAAAATAAGAGGAGAACGGCCCATAACCGTTCTCCCCTGTTAATCAGCGGAAACAGCGGACCAGCCAGACGGTCCGCCTTTTATTAACTAAAACTCCAAAGTGGTGTCCAACTCCTCGTCCGGGATGTCCCATTTCACTCCATGGGGCTCCAAAGTCTCATAGGTGAAGAAGTCCGGCAGACGGTCATCGGCCTTGTTGAAGCCGGCCCGCACATTGAAGTCCTTTTCAATGCCCAAAACCTTGGCGCCCAGAGCACCCACGTCATCGCCGGTCAGGCTCAGGCCGTATTTGGCGTTCAGCATGTCCACCACCGCCTGGAAGGCCTCGGGCTTATCCAGCATGGCAAAGGCCACGAATACGCACAGCCCTGCCGTATCCACTGCCGCGGTGGCGGCCTGCAGGTTGCGGGAAAGCTCCACCTGGCCTTCGGCCTTCAGGGGGTCTACGCTGCCGCCGATCCCCAGAATATTGGTGGCCACGGAATAACCGGCGGTATGGTCCGCGCCCATGGTCGAGGTGGCGTAGGTAACCCCGATGCCCTTGACGGCCCGGGGGTCATAAGCAGGCAGGGACTGGCCTTTTACGGTCGGGATGCGGGCGACGCCAAAGGTTTTGCCCGTGGTCAGGGTGCCGGAGCCCAGTATGCGGCCCATGGCAGTGCCCTGCCCTATCTCGCTCAACAGCTTGGTGGCCCCGGCCACGTCTCCGAACTCCAGGGCTCCGCCTTCCATGGCCACGGCCACGGCGCAACCGACTTCGATGGTGTCGACCCCGATGTCGTCGCACATGCGGTCTATCTTGGCGATGCCGTCCAGATCATTAACCCCGCAGTTGGGTCCCCAGGCCCAAACCGTCTCGTACTCGGGCCACTTGGTGAGATAATTGCCGTCGGCGTCGTTGTATATGCCTGAACAGCGGATTACGCAGCCGGACATGCAGCCGTGGGACACCACGCCGCCGCGGTCCTTGGTAACCTGGTTCAGGGTTTCGCCGGACACCGCCTCGGCGCCCTCGAAGCGGCCGACCGAGAAGTTGCGGGTGGGCAGTCCGCCCGCCTCGTTCATGACGTTGATCAGCACATCGGTGCCGTAAGTGGGCAGGCCCTCGCCGGTGACCGGATGCTCGGAAAGCGCCTTGGCAAACGCCTTGGCCGCCTGTTTGAAGGCTTCCGGATCAGCCAATGGAGCCCGCTCGGTATCGGCCGGATCAACGATGATGGCTTTTAGGCCCTTGGAGCCCATGACGGCACCCAAGCCGCCTCGTCCGGCATGGCGGGTGGGCCGCAGTTCGGGGTCGGTGAAGGCCACGGATGCCGCGCCCAGCATGAATTCACCGGCCGGTCCGATGGTGATGTATCCCGCCTTATCGCCAAACTCGCCTTTGAGTTTGTCCACGGTGTCATAGTTGCCCAGACCCTTCAGTTCGTCCGCGGCGCTCAGTTCCACCTTGTCTTTGCCCACATAGAGCTTATAGAGTTTCCCGGCCTCGGGCAGACCCTCCACGATAATCCCCTGAATGCCGAGGCGTCCCAAATATTGGCCGGGCTGTCCGCCGGAGTTGGCTTCTTTGATGGTTCCGGTCAGCGGGCTCTTGGCGCCCACGGAGGCGCGTCCGGAGTTGGCCGCATTGGTGGCAGCCAAAAGGCCGCAGGCGATAACCAGTTTATTGAGCGGCCCCAGGGCGTTGCAGGTGGGGTCCACTTCTTTGGCCACCACCGAAGAGGTGAGGCCGCGCCCGCCCATGCCTGCATAGGCTTCCGGAATATCCTCAAAGTTGGCGGTAAGATTGCTCATATTTACGCGCAACAATTTGTACATCTATCTTCCTCCAATTAGTTTTTGCATCATTTACGCATCACATGATAACTCTTACCAAGGGACGATTTCAATGGATTTCTTCAATGAATGCAAATAGTTATATATGTCTAAAATGACATATGTCAGGTTGGGCATTACGATAGAATGTCAGGATTTTTTAAAATATAAAAGAGGGAGAGCCCCGCCGGGCCGGACTTGCCTCAGGCCTATCTGGAACCCCGCCAGCGGTTCTTGAGGCGGCGGGGCCACCACACCGGACTGGCCATGCGCCGAAACCTGTGACGCAGGCTGGCGGCGTCAAAGGCCAGGACCGTTTTCTGGGCGTATATCACCTGCTCATGGGCCTCCACGATAGCCCCCACCTCGCCCGCCAGACCGGGAAAATCCCGAGTCAGGCGGCCGCTGTATTCGCGGGGGGTCTCGCCGGTCCGGAGCGCCAGTCCGCTGCGGCGGCCCCATTTTTTGAGCCGGCGGTAACCGGCCAACGCCGCCGGCAGTGTGGGGTCAAACCGCATGATGTTGCGAAGGGTCCACTGGCAGATCCGGCCCAGAAAGTCACACAGCTCTCGCCACAAAGAGGGCTGGTCCAGTCTCTGGCCGGTGGAGGAGCCCAGCCAGCGGATGAAATGGCGCACGGTTATCACTATAAGGACCAGCAGAATGCCCGCCATGGCCAGTAGAACCAGCCCTATCACCACGTATAAGATTATCTCCAGCCAAAGGGGAGTTTCCAGATCCCCCTCACCAGGTTTAATGTCGCCCTTATCCCGGCTGGAGGACGCCCGGGGTTGATCCACAGAACGGGCTCCGAAAATAAACCTCAATATAGCAACCAAATATGGCAAAAGAGGGCTAAGGGTCTTTTGCAGCACCACATAGCCGGTGTGGGCCGCCTGGTTGAAATAGGGCAGATATAAGGAGGCCGCGCCCCCGGCCAGGAGCACTATCGTGATCAAAAGGCCCAGGGACGATTGCCACAGGCCGCCCCCGATAAGGCCGGTCAGGTCGCTCGGGTTGCGGCTGCGAGACCAGGCCAGGGCCGGCAGGGCGAAACAAAAGAACCCGACCAGCAAGGCGGGGCCGACCGGGTCCGGGAAAATCTCCTGAAAATGGACCCGCAGAAACAGCTTAAACGCGAACAGTCCCAGAAGCGCAGCCACCCCACGGTCAAAGCTGCGCGCGGTGGATTCATAGTCCCGCCCGCGCAGGAAAAAGCGCCGGCCGGAATACCAGAACAGCAGGGAAAAGGTGAGCCTGGCCATCAGATACAGCACTTCATTGGCGCTCATATTGCCAGGCGCCATGTTTTGCATCCAGGCGGGGTCCCAAAGGTCCGCGCCTTGGCCATAAAAAGAATGCAGTCCCCAAAGCACCGCCAGGGTCAGAAGGACCAGGTGGATGAGTGCGACCTGATATATACGCCGCCGTCCGCGGCGGCCCAGCCAATGGGCCAGGCACGCCCCGAAAAAGGCCGCCAGCGCATTGTGCCAGGGGTAGTTGGCGGAAAACAGGGTCAGTGAGATATAGTTGATCCATGCCGCCAGCCAGCACAGTTCCATGCCTGCGCGGGCGCAGTTCAGCCAAAAATCGCTGTGGGGGTTGCGGTTCATGACGCAGTCAGATCCACCAGATTGCGTAGGTGCAAAAATCCCTTTCCATCCACCGCGGCCGCCTCGGGACCGGATGCGGGAGGCCCGGCCACCAGCAGGGTCACCGGCACCCCGCGGCGCTGGCAAAGGCCGCGCACCGCGGCGGCGGACTGGTCCGGTTGCCATACGCAATGCAGCAGACTGGCGCCCCGCAACAGGGAGTTGCATTGTCCCAGACGCAAAACCATATCGCAGGCCGGGCGCAGGGTCAGCCGGGCCAGGGACTCCAAAATGTTGTCGGCCAGCCAAACCGGCGGGTCCGGATGATCCCGGCGGCTGGAAAGGTTCTGCCCGGTTTCATCGGCCAGGGCCTCGCCGGTGTAGCGGGCGCCATTATTGAAAAACCCCACCTGCACCTTGCGGCGCTCACAATCAACCGCCAGGGAGGCCACGGCCTCCAGGGTGCGTTCGAACTCCTCCACCGCCTGGCCGCTCGCAAATCCGGCCACGTCCAGAGAGATCACCACCTTGGGCTGGGCCGAGGGCTCGAAAACCTTTTCCTGCCAGCGCTGGTGACGCGCACTGGCCCGCCAATGGATGTTGCGGGCCGGCCGTCCGGGCTGATAGTCCCGGGTGCCGGCTATGCAGATCGGGTCCACCACCGGATGGCGGGACCGGGTGTTGCCGAACATCTCCCGCCGGGTGAGTTCAGGGATCTTGAGAGGCACCAGCCGGGGGTAAACCAGAACCTCGGTTTGCTCAAAGGAGGGCAGCCGGTAGGGATAAAAGCCGGTCAAGTCACCCGCCACCAGATTGCTGGGCCCCAAAAGGTGCACCCCCCTGCGGCCGGCCCGCAGCCTCCAGGTGAAAGTGGACAGACCCCGGGGCGAAAGGGTGCCGTTCAAAACGGGAGGCAACTCGCCGTCACAGGAATCTATCACGCCCAGCCGGGGCCCCCCAGCCTGGAGCCATATGGGCAGATAAGAACGGTTGCCGGCATAGGTGGTCAGGCTGAATTCATCGCCGGGGAACATGCGCTGCCGGTCGCTGACAACAGACAGGCTCACATATGGAGCGGCCAGACGGGCCCAATAACGGCAGAGCACCATCAGGGCCATAAGCGCCATCACAAAGGCGCTCAACACCGATTCTTCGTGGTAAAAGGCTATGAAAAGCAATATCCCCAAGGCCGCCAGTATCGGTATGGCCGTAAACAGGCTGGGGACTGATTCATCCGGCATCTGGCTCATGAGGCGGACTGCACCTGGCTGTCGGGCACCATCACGCCCTCCATGACGCCTTGAAGCAGGGAGCCGGTGTCGGCCCCGCACAAGCGCTCCTCGTCGGTGAGAATCACCCGGTGGCCCAGGGCGGGCAGCGCCATGCGCTTCACATCGTCCGGGATCACGTAATCCCGCCCGGCCAGGGCCGCCGAACCCTGGGCCGCCCGCATGAGGCCCAAAGAGCCCCGGGGGCTGGCCCCATAGCGGAAAGACCCGCAGCCCCGGCTGGCCTGCACCAGGTCGGCGATGTATTGCAGCACGGGCTCCGAGACCAGAATATCCCGGCAGGCCGCCTGCATACGGGAAACATCGGCCGGCTTGCAAACCGGTTCCAGGCTGGTCAGGGGGTCGTTGGTCTGGAAGCGGATCATCATCTCCACTTCCTGGTCCCGGTCTGGATACCCCAGTCCGACCTTGAGCAAAAAGCGGTCCAGCTGGGCTTCGGGCAGGGGAAAGGTGCCCTCCAGCTCGATGGGGTTCTGGGTGGCCAGCACCATGAAGGGATGGGGCAATTCGTAGGTCTGGCCGTCAACCGTCACCTGCCGCTCCTCCATGCTCTCCAAAAGCGAGGCTTGAGTGCGGGGCACCGTGCGGTTTATCTCGTCGGCCAAAAGCACGTTGGCCATCACCGGTCCGGGCTGGAAGCTGAACACCTGGTTGCGCTGATCATAGATGTTGAAGCCGGTTATATCAGCCGGCAGCAGGTCCGGGGTGAACTGCACCCGTTTGAACTCGCCGCCGATGCTGCGCGCCAGGGCCTTGGCCAAAACGGTTTTGCCCAGGCCGGGCACGTCTTCCAAGAGTATGTGCCCTTCAGCCAACAGGGCTATGAGCAGAAGGTCTATCACCTCCTCCTTGCCCACAATGACCCGGCTCACGTTTAGCTTGATATCATGGCAGATGGAAAAATTGCTGGACATGCCTTTTGATCCACTCCCCCTGGCCAAGGCCCCCCACCCGGGCCCATCGGGAAATCAGGTTATATTAAAGCCGGCGGCAAATCCCGTTTCATTCCAAGCTGACAATAAGCGCGCCCGGCCATCTCTTGGCCCCCCCCCGCCCGGAGCCTGCATCAGTATCCTATAAGAAGCTGAGTTTAGCCAGTCCGCAGGGGTGCGGTTGAGGGGATTTCCGTCCGCAAGCTTGGCTCTATGGGGTCTGAATGGAGGTGTCTTTCATGGGATCAGCCGGAGCGCTTCCGGCTGTCACTCTCTGGAGGCTTTGTCCAAATCGAATATCCTGGTATCGCCGATATAGATCTTGGTTTCATAGCGGGTGATATTTTGGATTTTATTGGTTATCTCCTTCAGCCTGTTCAGTTCGCTCAGGATACTGTCGATATTGCGGTCCAAATCAGGTGTTTGGTGGGTGTTGAGGGCCATCAGTTCCAAGGTTCCAATCATCACCTGCAGGGGCTGGTTTAATTCATGGCAGGCAGCTCCCGCCATCTCCATGGCGCCTTGCAGCTTCACTTTGGTGTCCCTTTCAGCTTCGGCCCGTTTCCGGCTGGTGATATCTTCAAAGACAGTTGTGAATTGACCCTGTTGGGGCGAAAACACGGCTATCCTGAAGTACTTTTTCATTGGCTCAAAGTAAGCTTCAAAGGATATGGGATCTCCATTTTCAGCAACCTTGCTATATATATCCAGGTAAGGCGGAGGATTCACTCCGTACATTTCACTGGCAATAGCCCCGATAGCGGTTTCACGCTTGATGTTGGTGTGTTTTGTAAAGCTGGGGTTTATGTCGATGATGCGGTAATCATGCGGTTCGCCCGCTGAATCGTAAATCACCTCATGGAATGCAATTCCTTCGGTCGTGGCTTCGTATAAACCGCGAAAGCGCTTTTCAGAACGGCTCAGGGCCTGCTCAGCCAGTTTCTGTTCCGTGATGTCAGCGAAGGTGGTGAACACCATATGCGGCTTGTCGGCACCCTTTGTGAATATGGGCACCGCATCTATCTTGATCCATTTGTAATGGTTCCACCTGGGGTGGAACACCCCCATCACTACACCATTGACCTCTTCCCCGCTGCGCAAAGCCATCATGGCGGGGTGTTCCCGGCCCGGAAATTCAGAACCGTCTTCTCTGATCGAGCGCCAGCGCGGGTCCATCGAGGTGCGCCCCTTCATCTGTTCAACCGATAACCCCAATATGCGTTCAGACGCGCGGTTGGCTCCAATGATTTCGCCGTTGGGGTTTTGCAGCACCACGCCTTGCACCATGGAATAAACCAATTGGCGGTAATCAACCTGGTGCTCATGCGCATCACTTTGGAGGGATTCTGCCGGCATGTAAGGACCTCTGCTGACTCAGCAGCATCGCTGTGAAACAAGATGATACTTTGATATTTATATCATACTGTCAATCTCCCAGGTTCGCCAAGGGGTTGGTCAGAAATATGCACCGGCGCCGGAATTGCTATCCGGGAGGTTCAACAAGAGCTGTTTGGAGTTTAATTTTGGCGCAAGTTTTTTATAAATAAATTATTAGGAATTATTACCACTTATATAACGTCCCCCTGCCCTGGGACGTCGGCAGGGCTGATTGTGATTGACACATTATAATCAGGACCTTAACTTTATTTTATAAGTACAGAAAACAATTTATTATCCATCATATCTTTTCAGCCAATACGGGAGTTCTGTAGCATGGACAACAAGCCTCAATTGACTTGGAAGTGCACCCAGTGCGGCTATACCTATGTAGCCGACCTGCCTCATGAGACCTGTCCCTCCTGTAAGCAGAAATGCGAGCATGTGGATGTGACCTGCTACACCCCGGAGTGCGCAGGACCGGGACAGGACCCCCGCTTGGGTTAGAAAAAACATAATCAGTCCAAGTTTGGTGTTTACACAATCAATAAAACAGGTCCGCCTCACAGGCGGCCGTCAGGTGCTGGCTTAGCGGCCAGGGGATGTGAAATTAATCAATGAAATTAGTGGGTATCTATACCAGTCCGCGCAAAGGCGGCAACAGCGATGTTTTACTGGACCGGGCTTTGGAGGGCGCAGAGGCTGCCGGGGCCGAGGTTGAGCGGGTTTACTGCCGCAAGCTGAAGATGAGGGGCTGTATCGAATGCGGCGGGTGCGACAAAACCGGTCAGTGCGTGGTGAAAGATGACATGCAGAATGTGTATCCTTTGCTGTACGCGGCCGATGCCATCATCGTCAGCAGTCCCATTTTTTTCTACAGCGTGCCGGCCATAGGAAAAGCGCTCATCGACCGCGCCCAGGCATGCTGGTCCAAACGCATGCTGACCAAAACCCGGGAGGAGCGCAAGACCTTTGATTCCGGCAAGGGCTACCTCATCGGGGTTGGGGCCACCCATGGCAAAAACCTGTTCCTGGCCCTGGAACTTATCGTGCAGTATTTCTATGACGCCTTGGACATGAGCTTTGAAGGCGGCTTGAATGTGCGGGGGGTGGACTCAAAAGGAGCCATCCAGGATCACCCGGAAACCATGACCCAAGCCTACGAACTGGGCAAAAACATAGTTGCCCAAAACGTTTGAGCACACCCCGGTTTTCCCGCCGCAGGGTTGTCAAAGGAGTATGATAATGGCCAAAACATTGATCGTTTACGCCACCCGAACCAATGAGACCCGGAAGATAGCCGAACTGATTGCCGAAGGCCTGCGTTTTGGCGGCCACGAGGCAACCTTGAAAAGCGCAACCGAAATCAAAAGCGCAGACGACCTGAAAGGATATGACGCCTATGCCTTTGGTTCAGCCACCTATCATGGCGAGATGATGAATTCCATGAAGCAGCTGCTCTTTTTGGCTGAGAAAGCAGGGCTGGAAGGTAAATGCGGCGGAGCCTTTGGGGCCTTTGGCTGGTCAGGCGAAGCGCCGGAACGCATCTACAACACCATGAAACATGTGCTCAAAATGAATGTCACCGGAGACTGCCTGCGGCTGAAGTCGGCCGGGCTGGACGGCGGCATATCCATGGCTCATTCTTATGGCAAGGATATATCCAGCAAGCTTGATGCATGAGCGCGGCTAAGCGCCGGACAATACAATCAATGGACTGTTTGACGGTGGGGGGCTGTTGGCCCCCGCCGTTTTCTTTTGAAATGCGCATATAACCTCCCGCCTAAAAAAACCTGCTCTGTCACCGAAAAAACTTGCCAGATGAAATAAATAGTATATTGTGATTTGCTGGGTTTTTGTGGGCATTCGTGCAGTGCCCGGCTTTATGGTGTTTTAGTACGTCTTTGCAGGAGACTGAAATGAAAAAATATGCTGCTGTGGTGGTTGGCGCCGGCACGGCTGGAATCTTTGCGGCCCTGACCCTGACCAAGGCCGGCGTGGAACCGGTACTTATGGTTGAGCAGGGCAGTTCCATCGAGGACCGCAGCAAGGCCCGCAAGCCGAACATACTCAAAGGCTGGGGCGGCGCAGGGGCTTTTTCCGACGGCAAGCTCACCCTTTCCCCGGAGGTGGGCGGCTTTTTGGGCGAGATCATCTCCTCTGACCGCCTTAACCGGGTGCTTGATCAGGCGGACAAGATTTGGCTGAAATTCGGAGCTCCCACAGAGATTTTCGGCGGAGACGACGAGCAGATAGACGAAATGAAAAACCAGGCCCGCCTGGCCGGCATGATATTCGTGCCCAGCCCGGTGCGCCATATCGGCACCGAAAACTGCCGCCAGCTTTTGGCGGATATTGAAAACCACCTCTCCACCCGCTGCGAGATACGCCACCAGACCGCCGCCACCAACATATTGGTGGAGGACGGCAAAGCCATAGGGGTTGAGTTGGACGACGGCTCCAAGGTGCTGGCCGCCAAACTCATTGTGGCCCCAGGCCGGGTGGGCAATAAATGGATGCGGGGACAGGCCGAAAATTTAGGGCTTTCCATGCGGCCGAATCCGGTGGATATCGGGGTCCGGGTGGAGTGTCCCGCGCCGGTGCTCACCGGGCTGACGGATACGTTTTATGAATCCAAGCTGATTCATTACACCACCACCTTTGACGACAAAGTGCGCACTTTTTGCATGAATCCCTATGGCGAAGTGGTGGCGGAAACCAGCGGGGACCTTATTTCGGTGAACGGCCATTCCTATGCAAACAAGCGCACCGACAACACCAACTTTGCGCTTCTGGTCTCCGCTTCCTTCACCGAGCCCTTTGATGATCCCATAACCTACGGCCACTCCATCACCCGGCTGGCCAACCTGGTGGGCGGCGGGGTGATCGTACAACGCTGGGGCGATCTGGTGGCCGGCAGGCGCTCCACCCCGGACCGCATCGCCCGCTGTCTGACCCGGCCCACCATGAAGGATGCAACCCCGGGAGATTTGGCCTATGTGCTGCCCTACCGCATACTCTTGGATATCATTGAAATGATAGAGGCCATGGACAAGCTGACTCCGGGCATCGCCGACCGGCACACCCTGCTCTATGGCACGGAGGTGAAGTTCTATTCCCAGCGGGTCAAGCTGAACAAGCAGCTAATGACCGAGGTGGACGGGCTCTACATCATCGGCGACGGCGCGGGCATCACCCGCGGCCTCTTGCAGGCTTCGGCCTCGGGAATCATAGCGGCCAAGGACGCCATCAAAAAGATGTAGCCTCCGATTAAACGGCATGCAAAAGGAGCGGCTCCACAAAAGAGCCGCTCCTTTTTTTGCCCTGTATCCGGCAAGCCTGTTTTGGGCTGCCTCGTTTTCCGCCTTTTCAGGCCATGCGCATATCCAGCATGGCCATGAGGTTTTCCAGCGGCACTTCTTTGGGAAAATCGCAGCCGGTGGTCAGGATATAGCCCGGCGCATCGCCCCATTTGGCCAGGCATTCCCGGCTCTCGGCCCGCACATCATCCGGACTGCCGCTTAAAAGCACACCGGTGGGAGCCACGTTGCCCAGAGCGCAGACCTTGCCCCCCAAGACCTGCTTGGCAACCGCTAGGTCGACTTTGTTTTCCAGGCTGAAACCATGGGGCGCCAGTTCCACGATGTCGTCCAAAAGCGGGGTTGAGTTGCCGCAAATATGCACCGTGATGTATTTGCCCGCATCCTTGCACAATTTGATCAGCTGGGCGATGGCCGGGGCCACGAACTGGCGGAAAGTCGGCGGGCCTATCATATCGCAGGAAGAAACCGGCTCGGACAGGTTGATGCCCATGACGTCTTCATGCTGCATCACCCCCTCGCAGATGCCCCACAGATATTCGGTGCAAATCTCTATGAGCCGGGCCAGACCCTGGGGATCGGTGACCGTGGCCATCATCAAAGACTCCGCGCCCAAGACCCGGGCCGCCGTGGTGAAAGGACCCCAAACGGTATGGAACAGCATGGCCTTTTGGCCCATGCCTTCCGCGGTGAGTCCCACCGCCTCGTTAATGCTTTGGTTGATGGGATTGGCCAGCGCCGCTTTCAGGTCCAAGGAATCAAGCCGGTCCAGTCCGCTTATGGCCGGGGCGGTGAGTGTGGGCGAACCGCTGGTGCCGTCTTCTATGGGAGCGCCCAGGCAATGGGCCGGGTAGTTCAGCAGCCCGCCTCCGGTCCAGATAAGATCCGGCTCCAGGGTGTCATGGGCCTTGATGAATACATCGGCCATGGCCCTGGCATCGGTTTTGACCTGGCCAAACGCCTTGTCAGAGTGGGTGAAAAACCATTCCCCACCCGCAATGACCCCGGCGCTGGGCCGGGGCGTGGGTTCCAGGTTCAGGGCGGCTTGAGCTATTTGCTTATTGGTCATGGGTTATCCAATAGTTGAAAAGGTTGAAAAGACAGCACCTCGCTTCCATATTTGTTTCAGATATAATCCGCAATTCAGCTGGGAGCAAGAATATTGCGTCAAACCGCCAAATTGAGCCCCTTGGCCGGGTGCATTCCCCCCCGGCTTGCGGCGCTTGCCTGCTGAACCAATAACCCTTTTGACACCCCGCTGCTTTCCGGCGGTGTGATTCTTTTTGAAAACCCAGATCCCTGTTTTAGCAGATTGAATAGGTTATTCACCGTAACGCACCAAAACGCACCAACTCCAATTTGAAGATATCACGCTCTAGCTTCACATTCATCTTTACTTCTGGGGCGTACCAAAAATGGCTGATAAAATAGGCTCTCGATTCGCCTAACACTTCGGTCGAGTACCATACCTTGTAAGCATCAAAAGTTCCGGCCGGTACGGTGACCGGTTCATACCCGACCACAACATATTTACTGATATAAGTATAAGTTCCCCCGCCAATAGAAATATTGTCAAACGCGGCGGTCCACCTTTTCCCCACCCAAAGGGGAAAATTATACTCCCCGCGGCCCAAAAACTTTTCCAGGCTGCCGTCTCTCTGTTTCACAGCAAAAAACTTATGTTGTTTATCCCAAACCTGAGTGTAAATTTGGTGGGTTCCCAGTTTATGGAATCTAACATCATAACTGTCATCAGGGTTCCTGGATTTCACTTCATAAGAATAGGTTACGTGCTCCCCGGTGCCGCTGTAGTTCTTTAAGTAAAACTCCCACCATTCCCCCACCTTGAGTTCTGGAGCATGGGTGATCCTGGCGCCGGACGGAGGCTGATTGGCCCAGTTGACCGGCGGCATGGGGTCGCCGCAGCCAGCAGATAAAACAAGCAAAAACAAAATAGCAAACAGTGCCGAATATTTACGCATTATTTCCCCCTTGAGATTTTATCAGATCGGTTGCAGTTTTATGTCAATAAATCCATCCTGTTGCAACAGTATGAATAGATAACCCTACGCTCAACGCCTGGGCCGGAAAAGCAGCAGTTCTTCTTGGTAATGAAACTCGCTATCCACGTATTTGACTATGCTTTTAAGCTTGGGCGCATACCAAAAGAAACGGTTTCCCGCTTCCGCGTCAGCGGAGTTTTTGACCCGTATTACGGTTTGAGGATTGGCGTGGTTTTTATACACGGGCTTGGGATTGTAAAGATTGATTTTGTAAGCCTGATAGATTTTATTACCGACCTTCAGCGGTCCATATTCCAGGACAATGAATTGGTTGGCGTATTGTTTCAGTTTTCCCTTTTCGCCAACCAGCGAATAGCTTTGGCTCCATCTCTTGCCCACCCAGAGCGGAAAATTATACCTTCCCAGGTCGATTCCCCGGGTGCGGGATTCATTTTGCCGCTGATAGGCAATAAATTCGTGCCGGGTTCCGTAGTGCTCAAAATAAAATGCACCGTTTTTAAGCACGGTTTTTTTTAGCTTAAAGGCCCCATCCGGATTCAGGGCCACGATCTCTTTTGAATAATCGGCCGTATTTTCCTGGCCGTTTATGCTTTGGCTGACTCTGAACTCCCAATAATCGCCCAGTTTCATCTTGGGCGCTTGGCTTACCCTGGCCCCCGGCGGGGGTTCCTTGGCCCATTCGGCAGGGGGAAGTTTGGCAGCGCAGCCGGCTGCAAAGACCACAAGTAGGCTCATCAACAAAGTGAATTTCAGACGCATATTCATGTCGGCTCCAGCGCGCATTGGTAGAACTGTAAGCGGAAGATCAGCTACAAATCATTAAGCTCAGCAGAAGTATAGTTGTTTTCCCGAGATGAGAAAAGCTTTTTTTTTCACCGGGCTGCAAAAATAAACCTGGCAAGATCAGCACCCGGCCTGGAACCCATCCCCGGCGCCGGCCGCCTGCAAGCCGGGATATCCCGGCGCATTTGCGGCCCGCCCGTAAAAATCAATGACCGGCAGCATACGGAAGGTTACAATCAAATTTTGACCATACATAAACCAAGGCCAATGGCGAAAATTCAGCTATTGGGCGTTGCAGCCGGTTGCTTTCGTCCGGCAACCTGTATATACAAGTTAGATGGAGCATAAACCACTGCTAAATGGAGGGTATGACATGACAGCCTCTGCCAAAGATAGACTATTTGATGAACTGCAAATCGGCTGCGGCAAGGCCCGGCCGGTAAAGGCCCCCCGGGGCACCGAGCTGCACTGCAAGGGCTGGCTGCAGGAGGCGGCCCTGCGCATGATCTGCAATAACCTGGATCCCAGCAACGGCGAAAAGCCGGACGAGCTGATCGTATACGGCGGCAGGGGCAAGGCCGCCCGCAACTGGGATTGCTTTGACGCCATCGTGAAGACCCTGGTGGATTTGGACAACGACGAGACCATGCTGGTGCAGTCGGGCAAGCCGGTGGGCGTTTTGCGCACCCATCCCCACAGCCCCCGGGTGCTGATCGCCAACTCCAACCTGGTGGGTCATTGGGACAACTGGGAGCACTTCAACGAGCTGGAGAAAAGGGGCCTTATGATGTACGGCCAGATGACGGCCGGCTCCTGGATCTATATCGGCTCCCAGGGCATCTTGCAGGGCACCTTTGAAACCTTCGCGGCTCTGGCCGAAAAACACTTCGGCTCCGACCTCACCGGCAAGATAACCCTTACCGGCGGATTGGGCGGCATGGGAGCGGCCCAGCCCCTTTCAATCACCATGAACAACGGCGTGGCCATTTGCATAGAGGTTGATAAAGCCCGCATCCAGCGCAGGCTGGAAACCAAATACCTCGATGTTATGAGCGAAGACCTGGATGAGGCCATCAAAATGGCCCGCGAGGCCGCCGAAGAGGGCAAGCCATTGTCCATAGGCCTTTTGGGCAACTGCGCCGACCTGGTCCCGGCCATTGCGGCCATGGATGACTTTGTGCCCGACGTACTCACAGACCAGACCAGCGCCCACGATGAGCTGCAAGGTTATGTGCCCAACGGCATGCCCTATGAAGAGGCCCTGGACTTGCGCAAAACCGACCCGGACAAGTACATGGACCTGGCCCTGGACGCCATGGCGGTGCACTGCCGGGCCATGCTGGACCTCAAAAACAAGGGTGCGGTCACTTTTGACTACGGCAACAACCTGCGGGCCCAAGCCATGCGCCGGGGGGTGGACAATGCCATGGACTACCCCGGCTTTGTGCCAGCCTATATCCGCCCGCTGTTCTGCGATGGCGAAGGCCCTTTCAGGTGGGTGGCGCTTTCCGGCGACCCGGCGGACATAGCGGCAACCGATGAAGCCCTTTTGGAGGCCTTCCCCCAAAAAGCCCGCATGGTGCGCTGGATAAACATGGCCCGGGAGAAAGTCTCCCATATGGGCCTGCCCTCGCGCATCTGCTGGCTGGGCTATGGCGAAAGGGAAAAGGCCGGCAAGATATTCAACGATCTGGTGGCCTCGGGCCGGGTCAAGGCGCCCATCGTGATCGGCAGGGATCATTTGGACTGCGGCAGCGTGGCCAGCCCCTACCGCGAGACCGAATCCATGAAGGACGGCACCGATGCCGTGGCCGACTGGGCTCTTTTGAACCTCATGGTGTCGGTGACTTCGGGCAGCGCCTGGAGCAGTTTCCACGACGGCGGCGGGGTGGGTATAGGCTATGCCATGCACGCCGGTCAGGTCACCGTGGCCGACGGAACCCCGGAAGGCGAACTCAGGGTGACCACTGTATTGCGCAACGACCCGGCCACGGGCATTGTGCGCCATGCGGATGCGGGCTATGAACGCGCCCTTGAGGTGGCCAATGAGCGTGGGGTCAAGTTGCCCATGCTGAATATGTAAGCAGGCCGCCCTTAAAAAACTCAAGTTTTTTGAGGGCGCCCCTAAACTTGAACCAGGACATTTAAAATATGCGCAACATAGTTGAATGCGTGCCCAATTTCAGCGAGGGCCGTAACAAGGAAACCATAGAGGCCATAGCCAGGGCCATCAAGGATACTCCGGGCTGCTCGCTTCTGGACGTGGACCCGGGGGCCTCCACCAACCGTACGGTCTATACTTTTGTGGGCGATCCCGAATCGGTGATAGAGGGCGCATTGGCCTCCGCCAGGGTAGCCAAAGAACTCATTGACATGAGTAAACACACCGGCGAGCATCCCCGCTTTGGAGCCATGGACGTATGCCCCTTCATCCCGGTGGCCGGGGTGACCATGCAAGACTGCGTGACCGTATCCGAAGAGTTCGCCCGCCGTGCGGCTGAAGAGCTGGGGGTCCCCTTTTATCTCTATGAGCATGCTGCCAAGGCAGAGTACCGCCGCAAGCTGCCCGATGTGCGCCAGGGCGAATATGAAGGCCTGGCCCAGCGCCTCAAAGACCCCAAATGGAAACCCGACTTTGGCCCGGCGGAGTTCGTGCCCGGCTGGGGAGCCACCGCCACCGGGGCCCGCATGTTTCTCATCGCCTACAACGTGAATATCCTGGGCACCCCAAACCAGGCCCACCGCATAGCCCTCAACCTGCGCGAGGCCGGACGCGGCCCGGATGAACCCGGACGCCTGAAAGACGTAAAAGGCATGGGCTGGTTTGTGGATGAATACAACAT
Organism: Desulfarculaceae bacterium; assembly: GCA_963675675.1. Taxonomy (GTDB): domain Bacteria; phylum Desulfobacterota; class Desulfarculia; order Desulfarculales; family Desulfarculaceae; genus Dethiosulfatarculus. The sequence continues at coordinate 764,749 of OY776512.1, read as the reverse complement.
GGCCCAGGTCACGGTGAACCTTAACAATTACAAGGTCACCGCCATACACACCCTATTTGAAGAAGTGAAAAAGGACGCCGCCGAGCTGAATGTGGGCGTGGCCGGTTCGGAGATCGTGGGCCTGGTGCCCTTGGAATCCATCCTCATGGCGGCGGATTATTACATTAAGAAGGAAAACCTTTTCATCATAAACGAGGATCAGAAGGTGCGCCTGGCCATAGAGCGCCTGGGCCTAAACTCGGTGGCCAGGTTCGACCCGGCTGAACGCATCATAGAATACGTGGTGGCCGAGCCTCCGGACGAACCCCTGGCCTCTTTGAGCTTGCGCGAATTTATTGATGAGGTCAGCGCCCGCAGCAGCGCGCCGGGCGGCGGTTCGGTCTCTGCCGCCCTGGCCGCCATGGGCGCGGGTCTGGGGGCCATGTCCGCGAAACTCACCTATGGGGTGCGCGAGTTCGAAGACATGGACGCCAAAATGCGCGAAATAATCCCTCCCTTGCATGAAATCAGCCAGGCCCTGATACCCCTGGTTGATGCGGATTCCAGGGCCTTCAACGAGTATATGAAGGGCCTGCGCATGCCCAGTGACAGCCAAGAGCAAAAGGCGGCCCGCCAGGCCAGGATGCAGGAGGGCCTAAAAACCGCGGTCCAAGCGCCCCTGAACACCATGCAGACCGCCAACCAAGCCTGGGATGCGCTTTGCGAGGCCGCCCGGTACACAAACATGAACTTCAAATCAGACGTCCAGGTGGGAGCCAAGGCCCTTGAGACCGGCATCTGGGGGGCCTTTATGAATGTGCGGATCAATTTGATGGACGTCGAGGATCAAACCTTCAAAGACCAGACCCTGCAAAAAGCCCAGGCCCTCATGGAACGGGCCCAGGCAAAATGCGCTCAGGTGCTGGAGACGCTGGAGGAAAGATAAATGAAACCCGAATTCCCCAAAGACGTGGACGCCCTTTTCGTCAACTGCAACCTGGCCACCATGGCAGGCGGAGCCCCATTCGGCGCAATCAAGAATGCCGCCTTGGCCGTGGAAGCTGGGCGCATAGCCTGGCTGGGCTCTATGGACGAGCTTCCCATGAACGCGGCGGACCGGGCGGACCGGGTCTACCCGCTCAATGAAGCCTGGGTCACCCCGGGGCTCATCGACTGCCACACCCATATGGTCTATGCGGGCGACCGGGCCGGGGAATTCGAGATGCGCTTAAATGGAGCCAGCTATGCCGAAATTGCCCAGGCCGGGGGCGGCATCGCATCCACCGTGAACGCGGTTCGCAATGCCAAACTGATGCAGCTTTTCACCGAATCATATCTAAAGGTGGAAAATCTGTCTTTGAACGGCGTGACCACGGTGGAGATAAAATCCGGCTACGGCCTTACCACTGATCAGGAACTAAAGATGCTGCGGGCCATCCAGCATGTCCAGGACAGCGCCCAGATAGATGTGGTGCCCACTTTTTTGGGAGCCCATGCCCTGCCCCCGGAGTTCAGGGGCGATCCGGACGGCTATATCGATCTGGTGTGCAATGAGATGATTCCGGCCGTGGCCCAAAAGAAGCTGGCCGTTTGCGTGGATGCGTTTTGCGATAACATCGGCTTCACCAACGCCCAGACCCGGAAGGTGTTCGAGGCCGCCAAGGCCAACGGCTTGCCGGTGAAACTGCACGCCGAACAGCTCTCGGACCGAAAAGGCGCGGTGCTGGCCGCCGAGTTCGGAGCCCTAAGCTGCGATCATCTGGAATATGTGCAGCAGGACGGCATAGACGCCATGGCCCGGGCGGGTACGGTGGCGGTGCTTCTCCCGGGGGCTTATTATTTTTTGCGGGAAACCCAGCGCCCTCCGGTGGAAGCCATGCGCGCAGCAGGGGTGCCCATCGCCCTGGCCACGGACCACAACCCGGGCACCAGCCCCACCCTTTCCGTAACTTTGATGATGAACATGGGCTGCATCCTGTTCGGCCTTACCCCCGAAGAGGCTCTGGCCGGATTTACCCTTAACGCGGCCAAGGCCCTGGGCATGCAGGATGAGATCGGCAGCCTGGAGATCGGCAAGCGGGCCGACTTTGCGGTGTGGGGCATAGAACAGCCTGCTGAACTGGCCTACCGCATCGGAGACCATATGGCCATGATGACGGTGAAGGACGGGGTGCCGCTGGACTATGACCTTGAGGACGAGGACATAGACCCCGAATACGGCTTTGAGTGCGATCCCGACAATGACTACGATTAGCCGGTTCGATCTGGACCTTGAGCCCCAAAAGCTGATATCAGCCCTTAACCAGGGACGCCCAAAGCCCCGCTTCATCAAAGAGGCCGCCATATGGCTTGATGCAGCCCGGGAGATGATCAGGCCCAAGGTTTTGCTGGAAGTGTGTGAGGTGCTGGTATGCGGACCCGATGGCGCAGTCCTGCGCTCCGGCTCCGGACAGCGGGCGGAAATCGTGATCGGACCGCATTGGGGTTTGCTCGAACCGGCCCGGGAAACCGTTGCCGGCCTGGCCACCATCGGCCCGGAGCTGGAAAACCAGGTCCGCCGTCTGCAAAAAGAAAACCGCATGTTCGCATCCTGCCTTTTGGACCTGTGCGGGGTGGCTCTTTTGCGCCGGGTGAGCAACCACCTGAATACCTGGGTGGAAAAATACGCCGCCCAAAAAGGCTGGGGAATCAGCCTTCGGCTCTCGCCCGGCTCCCTGCCCGGCTGGCGGCTGGAAGACCAGGCCGGCGTCTGCTCCCTGCTGCCCCTGGCCCAAAACAGGATCAGCCTGAATGAATCCGGGCTCCTTTCGCCCTATAAATCGGTCTCCTGCCTGATCGGGCTGGGGCCGGAATACAAAAACCGCACAGTGCGCTCAGCCTGCCATCTTTGCGGCCAAATCAACACCTGCTGGGCCCGGAAACTTTGAAATTGCGGCACATCGCCACGGTCAACCGTTCACTGCTTGCGGCCAGTGCTTTTGGCTTCCGGGCGTGGGCCTCGCCAGGGTTCGGCAAGCCTGGCCAACCCGGATAATACATTGTAACCACAACCGAAAACCTGATTAGTCTGCCTGGTTAACCTATCTGAATATATGAAAGAAGTTGCGCAAACCGCATACTCCCACTAAAATATCGTGTTTGGAAATTACTTACTACCGCCGCAACCCACATTCATTGCGGCCTGTTGGAGTAAACACCGGGAGAATCCCTTGACCTCTTCGCCCCCCAGCGGTTTTGCCGCCGCTCATAATACAGACAACGCCACGCAGGGCCTGCCCCCCCTTAAGGTGGAACAGGCCTCGATAATGGACCCGGCATTAAAGCCTGTAGCCCATAAGCTGGCCAGCGGCCAAAGGCTGAACCGGAACGACGGCCTGGCTTTGATGAACACCAATGACATCTTGGGGCTGGGACACCTGGCCCATGCCGCCCGTCTGGCCAAGAACGGACTCATGACCCATTATGTGGTTAACCGTCACCTCAACTATTCAAATATCTGCGGCATCAAATGCTCCTTTTGCGCCTTTTGGCGGGATGAAGCTGATGAAAGCTCTTATTTGATCGACCCGACCAAGCCGCTGGACTCGGCCCAGGGTGGAAACTTCAAGGTGGATGAAGTGCATATCGTGGGTTCCTGCAACCCCGATCTGGACTTTGATTATTATGAGAATCTTCTGCGCTCGGCCGCCCGCACCTGGCCCGGGGCCACCATCAAGGCATTTACCGCGGTGGAGATCGCCCATATCGCCGACAGTAACGGCATGGGGGTGGGCGAAGTGCTGGACCGCCTGCAAGCCGCCGGTCTGGAGGCCATGACCGGAGGCGGGGCGGAGGTGTTCAGTCCCAGGGTACGGGCCAAGCTTTGCCCCAAAAAGATCAGCGGCGAGCGCTGGCTGGAAGTCAGCGGCACGGCCCACAACCGTGGCATTCCCAGCAACGCCACCATGCTGTACGGCCACATTGAAACCCCGGCCGAAAGGGTGGACCACCTCTTGGCCTTGCGGGACCAGCAGGATAAATCCGGGGGATTTTCGGCCTTCATTCCTCTGGCCTTCCACCCCGGTAACACCCAACTGAGCCAGATCACCCAGGCTTCCGGCCTGGAAGACCTCAGGGTGGTGGCCACCAGCAGGCTTATTCTGGACAACTTCCCTCATATCAAAGCCTATTGGGTGATGCTGGGCATGAAAATAGCCCAAGTGGCCCAGCACTTTGGAGCCGACGATCTGGACGGCACCATTGTTGAAGAACGCATCACCCACACCGCCGGGGCCAAAACAGCCAAGGGCCTTACTGAAAATGAACTTCGGAGCATGATCCGGGCGGCGGGTTTTGTTCCGCTCAGGCGGGATGGCTTCTATAACTGCCTGAACGGCGGGGAATTACAGGCCGCGGAGAAGGCCTGATGTCCAGCGTCCGGCTAAAAAGCGCATTGCTGGCCGCCGAGTCTGGACAGCGTCTGGATCAGTCCCAAGCCCTCACCCTGTTTAGCGACGCGGATTTCCATACCCTGGGCCGTCTGGCCCACCTGTCCCGGCTCAGGCACAACCCCGAGCCCAAAGTCACTTATGTGGTGGACCGCAACATCAACACCACCAATATATGTGTATCGGGATGCCGTTTTTGCGCGTACTTCCGCCCTCCGGGCCACCCCGAGGGGGAGGTGCTCAGCCGGGAGGAATTGGGTAAAAAAATTGAAGAAACCAAAGCCCTGGGCGGCACTCAGATATTAATGCAAGGCGGTCTGCATCCGGAGATAGGGGTAGAAGCCACTTGCGATCTGTTCCGCTGGATCAAAGAGCACCACCCCATCCACATCCACGGCCTTTCGCCCCCTGAAGTGGTGCATATGGCCGCCCTGGATGGGATCAGTCTGGATGAAGCCCTGGACCGCCTGATCGCGGCCGGGCTGGATTCCATACCCGGCGGCGGGGCCGAAATCCTGGTGGATGAAGTGCGGCGGCGCATCGCCCCCGGCAAATGCAACACGGATGAGTGGCTGGAGGTCATGCAAAAGCTGCATGCCCGGGGATTGAACTCATCCGCCACCATGATGTTCGGCAGCCTGGAAACCCCCGCCCAGCGCATGGAACACCTGGAGCGTCTGCGCATCCTGCAGGATGAGAGCCTTTCCAAGGGCAAAGGGCGTTTCACCGCCTTCATACCCTGGAGCTTCCAGCCCCTTAATACGGCCTTGAGCGATGTAACCCCGGCAACGGCGGTGGAATATCTGCGCATGCTGGCCACCAGCCGCCTGTTCTTGGATAACTTCCAGCATATACAGGCTTCCTGGGTCACCCAGGGGGCCAAGATCGCCCAGCTTGCCCTCAACTTCGGAGCGGATGACCTGGGCTCCACCATGATAGAGGAAAACGTGGTGGCGGCGGCGGGAGCCCATTTCCGCTTGACCAAAGAGGAGATAGTGCATCTGGCCCAGGAAATGGGCTTTGAGGCCCGCCAGCGGGACACCGCCTATAATTTACTTTAGTTTTCCCCCTAATCACCTGCCGAAAACACCTGCCCGGCGTCTGCCAATCAGAACGCCGGATTCCAAAGCATGCCTGTTAGGGATCATTTTCACAGGAAATAGTCCCGGTCTTCTGTTTGCCCCGGAACTATCCCGTGCTTAGCTTTGAAAGTAAGGGTTATTAACCCTGAACTAGGCGGAGCTTGAAGGCATTAACAGGTTTTTGCAGCATAATTTTGTGATACTTGAGTCTGTCTTTTTAAAAAATGCTGCAGAAAAAAACGGCTATAAGCAGTATGCCAAACCCGAACACCGCCCTTTGATGCACCATTGAGAATCATTGTGGCCAATTGAATTCCGTGCACCAGGCAAGCCACAAGGCAACAAGGTTTGAAACAGCGCATTTCCCCCTGCTTCCGCATAGTTTATCAACCCAGCTAAGGAGGAAAGTCATGGTTATTCAAGCACGTGAATTTGGCTACGGTATGAAATACCCGGAAATCTTTGAGGGTATGAAAAAATGGAAAACCGCAGTGGAGCGAAAATTTCCGGAAGCTGAAGTAACCCTCTTGTACAACCTTGCAGGTGAAAGAGGGCGCATCACCATACTGACGGCTTATCCCTCAATGGCCGACTATGAACGCATAGATGCCGCTTTGGATACTGACGAGGAAATCAGTTCCATTATGGGCGGTGTTTTTGAGTTGTTCGAGCGCCCCATGGTTGACCAGTTCTATCGGGTTATTTCATAGTTTCCAGTCAGCTCTCAATAGACCGCCAGGATTGGCTGCCGGATGAATAATGCATCCGGCAGCCTTTTAATTTTGGCCCTGAACCACCAACCAACGGCTCCGGTCCGGCTTCGCCTTGCCCCGCTATTCGCATAGCCTTGAAGCAATAAAGGATAGAGCCTGGATTTTTCAGAGCGGATCAATGCCGCTTATGTCTTGACACCACAGCTCATTTCCTGGAATAAAACCTTACATCTTGTAACAAGGCGGACTAGTTTGCATCCGAATCAAAAATACAAACCTCTCATGGTGGTGGGCACCGGCTCGCACGTCGGCAAAAGCGTTTTGGTCATGGGGCTTTGCCGCCATTTTTTGCGCCGGGGAATAAACGTCGCCCCCTTCAAGGCCCAGAACATGGCGCTCAACTCGGGCATCACCGCCGAAGGCGGAGAGATCGGGCGGGCCCAGATCAGCCAGGCCGAGGCCTGCGGCATCCCTCCCCATGTGGATATGAACCCCATCCTTTTAAAACCCACCTCGGATGTGGGTTCCCAGGTGATCCTGCTGGGCAAGGCCATCGGTAATTATAAGGGAGTTGAGTATTACAAACTCAAGCCCCGCCTGGTGCGCCAGGTCATGAACGCCTACCGCCGCTTGAGTGGGCGGCATCAACTCATCATCATGGAGGGTGCGGGCTCCTGCGCCGAGATGAATCTCAAACGCCACGATCTGGTCAATATGCCCATGGCCAAGCGGGCGGGCGCCGATGTGATCCTGGTTGCCGATATTGACGCGGGTGGGGTTTTCGCGCAGATCATCGGCAGTTTACAGCTGCTGCCCCCATCGGAGCGCCGCCTGATCAAGGGAGTGGTGGTAAATAAATTCCGGGGAGATCCGGACCTTTTCGACAGTGGAATAGAGTACATAGAGAATAAAGGCGGGGTGCCGGTATTGGGGGTGCTGCCCCGTTTCGAGCATATCCAGCTTCCCCAAGAAGACGGGGTTGCCCTGGAGCGTGGACAAGGAGGCGGCCAGGGGGGCCAAGTGCGGGTGGGGGTGGTCAGGATTTCCCGCATCAGCAACTTCACGGATGCGGATGCCCTAGAGGCTGACCCGGCCGTAAAACTGACCTGGGTGTCCCATCCCCGGGATTTGGCCGGCCTGGACCTGCTCATCCTGCCCGGCACCAAAAACACCCTGGCCGCGCTGAAAGGCCTGCATGACACCGGGCTCTTTGAGGCCATCAGGGCGTATCATTCCATAGGCGGTCACATATTGGGGCTTTGCGGAGGCTACCAGCTTCTGGGCCAGAGCATAGCCGATCCCTTTGGAGTCGAAGGTCCGCCGGATGAAAAGCCCGGACTTGATATTTTGCCCGTCCGCACCAACATGGAGCCCGCCAAGACCACAACCCAGGCCGCAGCCCTGCCCATGGCCGGACTGCCCTTTGAACTCCAGGGCGAGATAAGCGGGTATGAAATCCACATGGGCTCCAGCGTAATCAGCGGAGAGCGGGACCGGCCGGCTTTCCGCCTTATCCGCCGCCTGGATCAGGCCATTGACCAGCCCGAAGGCCAAGTGAGCCCGGAGGGCCGGGTAATCGGCACCTATTTGCATGGACTTTTGGATAATGATGCGCTCAGGGCCGCGGTGCTGGTCTGGGCCGGGGGAGCGGCGGAAGCTGAGATATGGGACTATTCCCGGTTCAAAGACACCCAATACGACTTATTGGCCAAACACCTGGAACAGCACCTCGATCTTTCAAACCTGCCCATCCCCATGTGAAAAGAGGCCATTTCATTAGTAATTACGGGGCCTAATATTTTCACAAACCAACAATCAGCTTGATTTTTGATGGGGGCTTTTGTACCCTTTCAACCGTTGAGCAAGTGAGGCCAGGATGCATAAATCCTTGGTCTGTACCTCATTTTATGGAAATAAAAACTTGCTTGTGCCAACATACCCAAGCATGGAACAGAAAAACCGCTAACCCAAAGCTATAAGAAGAGGGTGTGTAGTGGATTATACGTTCTTCAATATCGCCTGTTATCTGTCTGTGGCAATCTTTCTGGGCGGAATGGGCTATAAGCTCTATGGCTGGGCCACCCGTGAAATAGGGGTGCAGGCCAAGGGCCATTCCCCGGGCGCCCGCATAGGGGCCATGTTCTCCACCATCTTCGGCGCTCCTTTTGGCAAAAAGTCGCCCAGATTTTTTCTGACGGCGCTTTTGGATGTACTGCTTTTAAGGCGCAGCTTCAAGGCCGGCTATATGCGCTGGCTGGCCCATATGTGCATCTTCTATGGATTCATGCTGCTTTTGATCCTGCACGCACTGGAGCAATACTTTGTCGCTCCCTTTAACGAACCTTACGCCTCCACCTTGAGCCCCTGGATGTTCCTGCGCGACTTCTTCGGGGGCCTGGTGATCTTCGGGCTCTTGATCGCCATGGGACGGCGCATTGCCGCGGGTTCCAAGCGGGCTCCGTCCACTGGAATGGACGCCATAATCCTGGTGCTCCTGGCCGTGATCATGATCAGCGGTTTCTGGCTCAAGGGGACCAAGATAGGCTCCGAGCCCCGCTTTTTGGAGATGTGCGAAGAATACGTGGGGGACCGCGAAGGCGAAGAAGTGGACGCTCTGAAAGAGCTCTGGTCCGGTGAATTCGGGGTGGTGTTCAAGGATTTTGAGCCCAGCGGCGATCCGGAGGTTAGAAATGCGGCCTGGGAAGCCCAAAAAAACTACTGCATAGAGTGCCACTCCGTGCCCAAGGAAGCCTTTATCTCCAGCGTTTTTGCCGGCTTTTTCCGCCCCATGCAAGAAAACTTCAACAATGCCCGTTTTGATCTGGTGTTGTGGCATATTCATTGGCTGGCTTGCTTCGCCGCCCTGGCCTGGTTGCCTTTCAGCAAGTTCGTACACATCATGCTGGCCCCCTCGAGCCTTTTGCTCAACGGCATAAGTGATGAGGACGAGACCGGGCCGGAACTGGCCAACCGCAGGGCTCTGCAACTGGACGCCTGCACTCATTGCGGGGCCTGTTCGGAGCACTGTTCGGTGAGCGCTTCTTTTGAGCTCATGAAGAACATCACCATTCTGCCCAGCGAAAAACTGGCCGCCAGCAAAAGCATGCTGGAGCTTAAAGGCCTTAGCGACAAAGAGCTGTTCACCCTTTGCGAAGGCTCATATGTCTGCACCTCCTGCAACCGCTGCAGCGAGATCTGCACCTCCGGCATCAATTTGCAGGATCTCTGGGCGGCTTTTAAAGAAGAGCTCATGGAACGGGGGTATGCAGAGCCCTATATCCAGGCCCGGGAGATGGCCATAGGAAAGGGACTGATCCAAAAGGACGACATCCTGATGCCCGAGGCTAAGCCCCAAAGCGGCCTGTCCTATCAGCCCAGCTTTGACACCCGCTACTGTTTTGACTGCCTGACCTGCACCAACATATGCCCGGTGGTGGCCAATTATGAAGACGCCCAGGCCGTGCTGGGTTTACTGCCTCACCAGATAATCCACAGCCTGCGTCTGGGCCTGAAGGACATGGCCATGAGCTCTGCCATGACCTGGGACTGCGTAACCTGCTACGCATGCCAGGAGGCCTGCCCCCAACAGGTGCCCCTGGCCGACGTGCTGTATGAACTGCGCAACCAGGGCTTTGAGGACTATAAAAAACAAATGGCTTAATTCCGTTATCGCGGGAGCAATTATACATGGCATCCAAATACGCATTATTTGCAGGCTGTAAGATACCTTACTACGTACCCCAATACGGGATGGCCACGGCTTCGGTACTGGCCAAGCTCGGCATCGAGCTGGTGGAGCCGGAATTCGGCTGCTGCGGATATCCGGTGCGACAGCAGGACCAAAGAGCCTACCTGGCCAGCGCGGCCAAGAACCTGGCCATCGCCCAGGCCGAAGGTCTGGACATCCTCACCCCCTGCCAGTGCTGTTTCGGAAGCCTGAAAAAGGCCGTGGCGCTCATGGAGGATGAAGCCCAACTGGACGCGGCCAACCGGGTAATCAGGGCCGAGGGGCTCAGCTATTCCGGGAGCGGGGTGGAGGTCAAGCATCTATTGCAGGTGCTGTCCGATGATGTGGGCCCGGCCAAGATAAAGTCAAAGGTCACCCTGCCCTATGAAGACTTGAACATCGCGGTGCACTATGGCTGCCACGCCTTGAGGCCCTCCAAACTGGTTCAGTTCGACGATCCCTTGAACCCCACCCTGTTCGATGATCTGGTGGAGGCAACCGGCGCAAAAAGCGTGGACTGGGACCACAAGACCCAGTGCTGCGGCAATCCCTTGTGGGGCAAAAACGATAAGCTGGCCCAGGGGCTGACCGCCAAGAAGATACAGGCGGCCAACCGGGCCGGGGCGGAACTGGTCTGTGTGGGCTGCACCTATTGCCAGATACAGTTCGACCAGGTGCAGCCAGAGCTTCTGCCGGAGCATACAGAGCTGAGCCCCCTGCCTTCCGTGGTCTATCCCCAGCTCTTGGGTCTGGCCATGGGCATGCAGCCCAAAGACCTGGGCCTGGACAAGCACAACCTGGATGTATCGTTCCTGGTGGACAAGCTGCCGGAGCCCGAAGAAGAGGCGGCTGAAGAGGCCCCGGAGGATGAAGCCGCGGCCTGATAAGCGGGTTGGATGTTAAACTTGATTATGAGCAATAAGCCTGAACGCTTAACTTACGTAAGGATATACAATGGCTGATAAGACTGGCGCGGTAATGGTGGTCGGCGGCGGCATCGCTTCCATCCAGGCTGCCCTGGACCTGGCTGACACCGGTTATTACGTCTATCTGGTGGAAAAATCCAGCGCCATCGGTGGTGTCATGGCCCAGTTGGACAAGACTTTTCCCACCAACGACTGTTCCATGTGCATCCTCTCGCCCAAGCTGGTGGAAGCAGGCAGGCATAACAACATAGAGCTTATCACCCTGGCCGATCTTCTGGACATCAGCGGCGAGGAGGGCAATTTCTCGGTCAAGCTGAAGGTCCGGGCCCGCTATATAGACATGGACAAATGCATCGCCTGCGGAGAGTGCGCCAAAAAATGCCCCAAACGCCTGCCGGATGAGTTCAACCTGGGCCTGGACAAACGCCGCGCCGCCCACGTGAAATACCCCCAGGCCGTGCCGCTCAAATACGCGATCGATGCGGAAAACTGCATCTATCTCAACAAAGGCAAATGCCGGGTCTGTGAAAAGGTCTGCCCCGCCGGTGCAATTGATTTCACTCAATACGACCAGGAACGCACCATAGAAGTGGGCAGCGTGATCCTGTCCGCGGGCTTCCAGCCCTTTGATCCGGCCTCCTGCGGTCCCCAGGCCCAGGCCTATACAAAATACAAGAACGTGGTCACAGCCCTGCAGTTTGAGCGCATCCTTTCAGCCTCCGGCCCCTGGATGGGGCACCTGGTGCGGCCCGGCGATGAAAAGGAACCCAAGAAAATAGCCTGGCTGCAATGCGTGGGGTCCCGCGACAATGGTGCCTGCAACAAGCCCTACTGCTCCAGCGTATGCTGCATGTACGCCATCAAGGAGGCTGTCATAGCCAAGGAGCACGCTCATGACGGGCTTGATACAGCCATCTTCTACATGGACATGCGCACCACGGGAAAAGATTTCGAGCGCTCCTACGAAAAAGCCAAAACAGCCGGAGTGCGCTTTGTAAACTCGCGCAATCCCCAGATAACCGAACTCGATGACGGAACCTTGTTACTGGCCTACACCACCGAAGAAGGAAAACACCTTGAAGAGGAATTCGACATCGTGGTGCTCAGCCAGGGCCTGGAGCTTGCGCCGGAGACCACCGAGCTTTGCAACCGCATCGGGGTGGATTTGACCGAGTGCGGTTTTGTGAAGACCGGAGCCTTCAGCCCGGTGGCCACCAGCCGCCCGGGCATCTTCGCCTGCGGAGCCTTGGCCGGGCCCAAGGACATCCCCTTGAGCGTCATGGAGGCATCCGCCGCGGCCTGCGCCGCATCTGGCGGCCTCAGCGAAGTCCGCGGCACCATGATCGAGGAAGTGCAGCCGCCCGAACAGGTGAATGTTGCGGGCGAGACCCCCAGGGTGGGCGTCTTTGTATGCTCCTGCGGCATAAACATAGCCGGGGTGATAGATGTAAAGGACGTGGTTGAATACGCAAAAACCCTGCCCTATGTGGCGCATGTGGACAATAACCTGTTCACTTGCTCCCAAGACACCCAGAATATGATGGCCGAGGTGATCAAAGAGCATAAGCTCAACCGGGTGGTGGTGGCCGCATGCAGCCCCCGCACCCACGAACCCCTGTTCCAGGAAACCATGCAGGATGCCGGCCTGAATAAGTACTTGTTTGACATGGCCAATATCCGCAACCAGGGATCCTGGGTGCATGCCAACGAGCCCGAAAAAGCCACTGAAAAGGCCAAGGACGCCGTGCGCATGGCCGTGGCCAAAGCGGTGCTTTTGCAGCCTTTGGAGGAGGTCAGCCTTTCCATCACCCCCAGCGCCCTGGTCATCGGGGGAGGCGTATCCGGCATGACCGCCGCCCTGGAGCTGGCCAACCAGGGTTATCCCTGCCACCTTATCGAACAAAGCGACCTTTTGGGCGGCAACGCACTGAGCCTGCGCACAACCGCTGACGGCGATGATGTGCAGGCCGAGCTGGAACGCATGATCCAGGCGGTGCAGACCAATGAGCGCATCACCGTGCACACCAGCACCACCCTGAAGGCAGTGGACGGCTTTGTGGGCAACTTCAAGTCCATCCTGGCCACCCCCGGCGGAGATGTTGAGATAGAGCACGGGGCCGCCATCGTGGCCATCGGGGCCAAGGAATATGAACCCCAGGGCTACGCCTATGGCGAAAGCCCCATGGTCAAGACCAACCAGCAGATAGACCAGGCCATAATTTCGGGCGAGCTTGACCCCAAAGAGCTGAACAGCGCCGTGTTTATTCAGTGCGTGGGCTCCCGCGATGCGGAGCACCCCTACTGCTCCAAGGTCTGCTGCACCCATTCGGTGCAAAACGCCATTTACCTCAAGGAGCAAAACCCGGACTGCCAGGTCTATATCCTGTACCGTGACATGCGCACCTTCAGCGAACGCGAGCTTTTGTTCAGCAAAGCCCGCGAGCTGGGCGTGGTGTTCATCCGTTTCCCGGATGATGACAAACCGGTTGTGCAGAACACGGACTCCGGGCTGGCGGTCACTGTGTTTGACAGATACCTCCAGCGCAGGGTGGGCCTGCGCACCGATCTGGTGGGCCTGGCTGCTGCGGTGGTGAGCAACTGGAATCACGAGCTTAGCCAGCAGTTCAAGGTGTCACTGGATGCGGACGGCTGGTTCCTGGAAGCGCACGTAAAGCTGGCTCCGGTGGACTTTGCCACCGACGGCGTATTCATGGCCGGACTGGCTCATTATCCCAAGCCCATGGAAGAGGCTGTGGCCCAGGCCCAGGCGGCGGTGTCCCGGGCGGTGACGGTCCTCAGCCGCAAGGAAATGCGGCTCCCCGGCACCGTGGCCGCGATCGACAAGAACAAATGCGTGGCCTGCGGAGTCTGCATACAGGTGTGCCCTTATAACGCCATAGACTTTGATGAAGACGGCCTGGCTCTGGTGAACGAGGCCACCTGCAAGGGCTGCGGGACCTGCGTTGTGGCCTGCCGCTCCGGCGCACCGGCGCTCAAGGGATTCACCCAGGCGGATATCATGGCCATGGTGGATACCATGTTTTAAGCCAAGGTGAAAACAGCATCAAATTTTCCAGTATGAGAATTGGTGTTTGCAAATTGACTGTAAGCAAATGAAGCCACCCCGCAGCAAGCTGCGGGGTGGTAATGTTTTGAGCTATGAACGCCAGCCACTCTTAACCTTGACGTGCAATTGGTATGGACCTTTTGGCATTTATTCATATTGAAAAGTGCGCCGGCGCTACAATGATTAACCTGCGCCGCCGCAACTTCATGACCAAACACGGTGATGGCTTCCCCGTTCCAAGGATTCCATGCTGGAGTTCCCCTGAATTTATGGAAATCCCGAAAAGCATGATATGCAATGCTTGGAGGTGTTGAATGGCAAGTATTGCAGAAACTAAAGCGGTGCACTCAGGATTGAGGCCATCACCCTGATCCAATTTTATAATAGGGGTTGTCCTTTTTGTGAGCTTTGGTGACAAACGGCCCGGCGGGGTTACACCCGCCAGGCCGTTTATGATTTTATGCCCCGTACTACTTGGCAGGCTTGCGGCCGGTATGCACCCTGACAAAATGCTCCGAGTATTTATGCGCCTCGGTATGGAAATCAAGCACCACCGGCTTACCCTGCTGGTTGGCTTCCAGGGCTTTTGCCAAGGCGGGCTCCACCTCTTCGGGTTTTTCAACCCGCAAACCCACGCAGCCCTGAGCCTCGGCTAGGGCAACCAGATCGGGATTAACCGTAAAGTTGGTTCCCACCTGGGGCAGATCGCCCAGCACCTGGTGCCATTGGGGCCAGCCCAGTCTGCCGTTATTCAGAACCACCCAGGTTACGCCGGTTTTCAGTCCGGCGGCGGTGGGTAATTCCAGCATCCCCATCTGAAAGGCTCCGTCACCCGTGACGCAGATCACTTTCTGCTCCGGACGGGCCAGTTTGGCCCCGATTGCCCCCACAACGCCCAGGCCCATGGCGGTTTGTTCAGCCATGGGCACGGTGCAGCCCTCGCTGAGCACCTGATAATAGGGCCAGTAATATGACCACAAATCAGTAGCCCCGTTTTCACTGACCAAGATGGTGTTCTTGCCGAATACCCGGTTTACCGCGGCCAGAACATATGCAGGGGAAAGCGGCGTGCCCGATTCAGCGGCTTCTTGCGCAACCTTGGCCAGATATGCGGACTTGATGCCCGCAATGCGGTCCAGTCTTGCTTGAGCCTTGTCCGCAGCCATGCGGCCCGCCAGCGCCTCTATGAGGTCGGCCAGACCATTGGAGGCGTCACCCACCAAACCCACCTCCGGCTGCCAGTTCAAAGAAATGGTTTCCGGGTCTATGTCCAGTTGGATCAATTTGGCATCCTTGGGCCAGGCAGACCACCATATTGTGGAGAAGGCCTCCAGCCTGGAACCCACCGAGATGATCAGGTCGGATTCTTGATAGTATTTTTCACCCGCTTCGGTGAAATAGATGCCTGCCTGTCCCAGGGCGAAGGGCTCATCTTCGGCGATGATGCCCCGCCCGCCCGGCGTGGTCATTACAGGAGCCCCGGCCAGTTTGGCAAGCGCGGCCACCTCTGCGCCGGCCCCGGAGCTGACCGCGCCGGAACCGCAAAGGATCAAAGGCTGTTCGGCTTGAGCTAAAAGCTCCGCCGCTTTTTCTATTGCAGCGGCGTCCGGCCGCGCTTTCAGCTTGCCAATGCCCGCCTGGTATTCAGGGATGTCATACTCAACCGCGCCCATATCCTGGGGCACTTCCACCACAACCGCTCCCGGGCGGCCATTGACCGCCATCTGAAAAGCCCGCCGCATGGTCCAGGGGGTTTGGCCCGGGTCGGTAATCCGCTCCGCCCATTTGGTAACGGGTTTCATCATGGATACGATATCCAACTCCTGGAAGGCCCCCATGCCATTCTGGCTGTTTTCCACGCCGGTAATCAGGGCTATCACCGGCAGGCTGCCGCAAGTGGCCTCAAGAAGATTGGTCACCAGGTTGGCCGCCCCGGGCCCCGGGCTGGCAAAACAGACCGCGGGCTTTCCGGTCAAGCGGGCCGAAGCATAGGCCGCAGCGGCTCCGCTTGCTTCGTGGCGCATCAGGACAAACTCGATATCGCTATGCAGATCAAGGTCCCGGATGAATTGCCTGGGGTTGCCGGGGAACCCAAAAACCCTTTCCACACCTTCTTTTTTAAGGGCTTCAACAACAGCGTGCCAAATTGTCATTTTCAAAATCGCCTCCTTGAACACTGTAATATGTATCTCTGATTAGCTAATCGATAATTGTAAGAATATCTTGTTTATTCTTGCTGACCCAAGCTGCCCGTTAAAATATTCCGGCAGCTTGTGAATTTATTCTTTGCAAATACCAGTATGTTATTCAGCCAACATGCCCTAACGCAATACTCTCATTCCCGTTAGCAAAATCAGCTATGCAATATAGACTCACAATAGCGGATTGTTGAATATAACTTATCAGTTAAAGTTTATAATTCTAGCAATTAAGTCGGGCTAATTTTAGCACATTAAGGTGATTAAAGCGTTACCAAAAAGGCGATTACACTGTTTAAGTCATCATTTGCGGCTGTATATATTTTATTATACTCAAAGAATGGCTAAGCTGGCCATTCTTCGGACACCTGCACCGGAAACCACGGTTTCCTGCCGCTAACGCCTTAAAAAACCTTTTTCCCCGCAAGCTCCAAAGATGTGCGGAACAGGCGGCATAATTCAGATTGATTGGTTTTCAACGTCTGCCAAGGCTGATAGTGTGAGGCAATTTTGTAGAACAGTATGGATTGCCCATGGGCCATGCGATCGCACGGGCGAAAAGGAGAGGAAGCAGTGCCGCGCCGCTTGATAAGTTTGACTCTGATTCTGCTCCTGGCGCTTTTCATGGTCTGGCATCCGGCACAGGCCGGATTCATACGGTTCAAGCGCTCCTTGAACCAGCGGCCCTACGGTTACCAAGTGGTTCCGGACCCCACCGGCCAGGCCCCCACCGCCCAGGTGGATAAATTTGAAGTGCGTCCCGGCGATTGCATGCGGAGTAAGCATTGGGATGATTGCGCAACCGGCCGGGAGCGTTCCGAGTTGTCCGAAAAAGCTCCCCGGGCCAAGGCCGGGAATGAAGTTTGGTATGGCTGGTATTTTTACCTGCCTCATAGCCACCCAAATATTTATCCCGCAGTAACCACTCTGGGTCAATTCCACCAGTCAGGTTCTCATGTGCTCTGGCTGTTCCAGCAATGGGGCCGGGGCCTGATTCTCAAAGAACAGGTTTCCGGCCGCGCCAGGTTGAAATATCCATTGGTTCCCGAATGCGCCCTTCGCGGAGTTTGGCACCGAGTGGAGGTGCAGGCGCGTTGGAGCCGCGGGGAGGATGGAGTGCTCAAGGTATGGATCAACGGCAAACTCAAGGTGCGCTACAGCGGCCCCACCATGAGCGCCAAGACGGTGTATTTCAAATACGGGGTCTACCGCAGCTTTCTTTCACGCTACAAGCAAAAGCAACATAACGGCCCGGCGCCGGCCCAGGTAGCCTATTTCGCGGGAGTCAAAAGGGGACGCAGCCGCGCCGACCTGAAGCCATGAACACCTTGAGGGCCTAAATCGTGTTTATTAAGGAACCTTGGGGCAAGCCATAGTCAGGCGGAAACCGGCTTCCCATCTGGGAGAACCCTATAAAACCACATCTGAACCTGAAAAGGGAGCCACCTGCCGCCCACCGTGTTAGTATTACCTCACATTGCCCTATTTTTTGCAGCTTTTTGCCGAATAATGAAGGGTTACTAATCTGTGCGGCAATGCCATGAAGAAATATACAGCCTATGGGGATCAACCCGGAAAGGACCACAATGTGCTAGTTTTTGGACCAGTTCCCTCAAGACGCCTGGGCAACAGTCTGGGGGTTAACAACATCTTTCCCAAGTTCTGTCCTTATTCCTGCATATACTGCCAGGTCGGGCGCACCAATTCCTTGGGATTGAAACGCCGCGCCTTTTACCAAACAACCGATATCATTGCAGCCGTTCAGATCCAGTTGAAAAAGGCGGTGCAAGCCTCCAATCCGGTGGATTACATAACATTCGTGGCGGACGGTGAGCCCACCCTGGACCTGAATCTTGGCCGGAGCATCCAGGCCGTGCAGTCTCTTGGCCTCAAAGTGGCTGTGATCACCAACTCCAGCCTGCTTTGGCAGGACCAGGTGAGGGAGGATCTTGATAAAGCCGACCTGGTGTCAGTCAAGGTTGATGCTGTGGATCAAAGGGCCTGGCGTCGCGTTAACCGCCCTCACCCTGATTTAAAGCTTGAGGACATACAGGAAGGCCTGCTGGCTTTTGCCAATAGGTACCAAGGTAAATTGATCAGCGAGACCATGCTGATCAAGGATATAAACGACAGCCTGAAACATGCCGAAGCCCTGGCGGAATTTCTAGGGGAACTGAAACCCTCGTACTCATACCTGGCCCTGCCCATAAGGCCCCCGGCGGAAAAGTGGGCGGCTCCATCCGGCACCGCAAATCTCAACCGGTTTTATCAAACCTTGCAGCCGTCCGTGCAAAACCTGGAATATTTGATCGGTTACGAGGGCAACGCTTTTGCCTTCACCGGGAACCTGCGGGACGACCTCTTAAGCATCACGGCGGTTCACCCCATGCGTGAGGACGCCGTGGCCCAGCTTCTGGATAATTGCAAGGCTGACGATTCTGAGCTGCGCAAACTGATAACCGAAGGTTTGTTAAGTGAGGTGGAATTTGAAGGCCACCGCTATTACGTCAGGAAACTGAGCCAAGCTGGGGATAAAACCGGTTGAATGGCTCAGGGTGTGAGATCATCAGCGCATGTGAATTGACCGTGCTTTTGGGGCTGGCCCGCCAGCCCGGGCAAAGCGGATATCACAGGTTTACCGGCGCGCTTTACTTAAAGAAAAAGTTTGGACATGGCTATTGATAATTGCGCAATCGGCAGAAACCCCCTTTCGCAAAGGGAATTAAACGCCTCTGAACAAAAACTGCTTCAGCGCCTGCTTGCGGCGGCTGACTTTCCCGAGGCTCCTCTTGATGAATTCGCCCTGGGCAGCCGCTTTGTGGCGGCGGGTTCCCAGGATAGATTAGGGCTTGCCTCCACTTTAGGGGCCGGCCCGCACCCGGAAGATGCAGAACTGGCCGGGAAGTTAGCCGGAGGCACCCTGCTTGATGCCGCCCGGCTGGTTTTTTCTCCCAAACCCTGGCTGGCCAGCCTGGGACTGGCTGCTCTGAATGCGGCATACACCCCGGTCAGTTCGGCGAATCCCGGTAATCTGGAAAATTTGCTTCCCGAGCTGTGCACAGGCCGCAAGGTGGTGGTTGTGGGCGATTTTCCCTTTATCCGCATGCTGAAGGACTGCGCCTCCAAGCTTGATCTTTTGGAACTGCGGTCAGTCCCCGGGGCCACCCCGCCTTCTGAATGGGACTCCGTCTTAAAATCCGCGCAAGTGGCAATAATCACGGGAACCGCCATCTTAACCGGCTCCCTGGCCTGTTTCTTAGGCAAAACGAAACAGGCGGTCAGGGTTGTGGTGGGGCCCTCAACCCCCATGACCCCGATGCTATTCAATTACGGGGCGGATGTACTGGCCGGATGCAGGGTAACCGACCCCAAGCCGGTGCTGGAGGCGGTGCGCCAGGGCTTGAGCTTCAGCCAGATAAAACGAGCAGGAGTGGAATTGTCTAATTGGATGCCGCCCTCCAAATAACCGGCAAAGCGCCAGACTGACCGGCCTGGAATCAAATGTGCCCGCCATGCAGATGACCAATAGGTAAGCTGTATATTGCCTTTTTCCAGACCGGATCACCCCCTGTCAGTGAACAATGTTCTATGGACATTCCCCGGATTTTACAGATATCTGGTTGAATTAATGACTAAATCTTCATATGTCTGCAAGAGGTAAAACAATTCTTGACTTGCATGAAATTTTGTGTTTTAAATTTAATTAAATTTGGTATTCAATAATTCATTTAGAGAAGCCGATGCCCAAAAGCCGCCCAACCGCAAAAAAAACCACCACGTCAGCAGAAGAACATGGCGCCAACACTCCTCTTTTCGAGATTGCCTACAATAGAATCAAAGAGCTGATATTCCAGAGGAAACTGGCTCCAGGTCAGCGGCTGATCTACAAAGATTTGTGCCAGATGCTAAACACATCACGAACCCCCATCATCAACGCCCTGACCAAGCTGGAGGAGGAGGGGTACGTAAAATCCGAATCCTTCAGGGGATTTTATGTTAAGCCCATTGATATTCAAGAGATTTCAGACGGATTCGGCGTAAGGGAAGCTTTGGAGGCCTATGCCATTGAACATGCTCTCAAACGTATGCAACCAGCGGATGTTGAAGACCTTAAGTTAAAAATAGCAGATCATGAGGCATACATGCCTCCGGTTTATGATAAGCAGAAATTCTATCTGGATGCCGCTGTGCACATACGGATTGCCGAGACCACCGGCAATAAGGGTTTGGTGCAGCTGTTGACCAAAAACCTGGAGCACGTCTATCTGCGGCTTGCCCTGCACACCCATCATCCGGACCGCATGGCCCCCGCAGTGCAGGAACACAAAGAACTTTTGCAGTTCATTGAAGCCAAGGACGAGGCTGCCTGTATAGCCCTTATGCGCAGGCATATCCAGAGGGCGCGTGATCATGTAATCACAAGCCTCGAAAGGGAGGAAACTTACCAGGCGCTATAAAAGAACACCGGGCACAGGACTGACAGGTCGAGGCGCCCGGTGTTCAGGCGAGAGAGCCAAAAATTGACCCCTCAAATAAAGTCCTACATTTTATGTGGGTGAAAGTCAACTTTGCGGGTCCGGGTTGGTGCTTAGGTCCAATGCCCGCTTGACGCCGCTTGGCTTGCTCTCCTCATCATTAGTGCCTCGCTTGATCCCTTGCGCAAAGGTGAATCCGGTTCATTTTCATCAGTACGGCTCCCGAAAGGAGGTTGTACCGATCCGGCTGATGGGAAAGTTTTTTTGGCTAATCTGCAACTAATTCAATAGGAGGCAAGTAAATGAAAACGGGCATTAAAATTCTGATCTGCTTGGCAATCGCAGTAATGTTCATGGTTCAGACCACATCCATATCCGCGGCAAAAACCTATGTGTTCACCGGAGGCAAGGCAGGCGGCACGGCGATCTATTACGCCAACGCCATAGCCGCCCTGGCCAAAAAAGCCGGGATGAAATTTTTGGTGAACTCCTCGGGCGGCGCGGTGGAACAGATCCGCCTGGTCAATTCAGGCAAGAGCAGCTTTTCATTGGCTTATGCGGGTCAGCTATTCGCCGCCGAGCGGGGCCAGTTAAAGGGTGATCCCAAAAAATACACCGATGTGCAGGCCATGGCTTATTTCTATGGCGCTCCGGCCCAACTCATCGTAAAGGCAGATTCGGATATCAAATCGGCAAAAGACCTGGTGGGTAAACGGGTCGGGGTGGGCAACGCCGGCTCCGGCGCCGCGGCCAACGCCGAGCTGTTCTTTACGGAGCTTGGCATCTGGGACAAGATAGACCGTAACTTTATCGGATACCGCCAGGCGGCCGATGCCTTCAAGAACGGCCAGCTTGATGCCTTTTGGGTGTTCGTCAGCTATCCCAATGCCTCTGTGATCGAGGCAGCCATGCAAAATAAAATCCGCCTGATCGATCTTTATGCCGACGCCCAGTCTTGCGGCCTTTTTAAGAAATACCCCTATTTCTCCAAAGTGGTCATCCCGGCCGGAACCTATCAGGGCGTGGACACCGACACCCCGTCTTTTCAGGACAAGACCATCTGGATCGTCAATAACAAAGTGCCTGAAGAGGTTTCCTACAAAATCCTGAAGGCCACCTTCTGCAAAAAAGGCCTGGCTCACATGATTAACGCCCACAAATCCGCAAAGGCCATGAGCCTTACCACCGGCGGCAAGGATATCGTGTCCCCCATGCACCCGGGAGCGATCAAATTCTGGAAAGAAATGGGCGTTCTCAAATAATCCCCCAATCAAAAGGGTGGCGGGATTCTCCCCGCCACCTGCAACCAACAGAGCGAGGCCGCCATGAAGGCTGAGATGAATAAATTCGAACGCTGCCTGTTTTCATGCCTGGCAGTGGGGATGCTGCTTTTTTATCTGTACTCCGCGGCAATCAAGCCCGCGGCCTCGCAGTACCACCGAGGCATCTACGTTCTGGTCACCTACCTTATGGTGTTTCTGCTCTATCCCTCCGGCGGTGGATGGCGCAGGGGGGTTGATTATTTCCTGCTGCTTTGCTCCCTTGTCACCTGCGGCTATTTCATTCTGAACTATGAAGCCTTGATGTACCGGGCAGGCATCGAAAATGAATATGACAAGCTTATCAGCGTGGCCGGGGTGCTTTTGGGAATTGAAATCGCCCGGCGGGTCATTGGCAATGTCTTTGTGATCATCGGCATTGTTTTCTTGGCCTATGGCGTGTTTGGGGCATATGTGCCGGAGCCTTTCACCCATCCCGGCAACACCCTGGCCGAGATATGCACCATCATCTTTTTGAAAAATGACGGGGTGTTCGGCATTGTGGCCAACGCCATTGCAACCTACATAATCCTGTTTGTAATGTTCGGCGCGTTCCTGGAAAAATCCGGGGCCTACCGGTTCTTTATAGATTTTCCCATCGCGGCGGTGGGACGCAGGGTCGGAGGCCCGGCCAAGGTTTCGGTCATCTCCAGCGCGCTTTTCGGCTCCATCTCGGGCAGCGCCATCGCCAACACGGTGTCCACCGGCGCATTCACCATACCCATGATGAAAAAAGCCGGATTCAAGCCCCATGTGGCCGGGGGCATCGAACCGGCCGCCTCGGTGGGCGGCATGTTCATGCCCCCCATCATGGGAGCGGGCGCGTTCATCATGTCGGAGCTTACCGGGGTGCCTTATGTTCAGATCATGACCATAAGCATTTTCCCTGCCCTGATGTATTTTTTCAGCGTGTTCGTGATGATCCACTACGAAGCCAAGATGAAAAACATCGCGGGCATGAAATCCGAGCATAAAGCCCTGGCCATCTTGAAACAGGACGGCTACTTTGCCATTCCCCTTTTGGTGGTTGTGCTGGTCATGGTGTCGGGATTTTCCGCCGGCATGGCCGCGGTGATCGGTCTGCTCTCCTGCGTGGCAATCAGCATGTTCAACAAAGACACCCGCATGAGCCCCAAAAAACTCTTGGATGCCGCCTGCGCGGGGGCCGAAAGCAGCATCAAAATAGGCGCAACCATTGGTGTAATCGGCATCATAATCTCGGTGCTCTCCAACTCCGGCTTCATACTCACCTTTACCGACATCATGCTCGAGTTTGCCGGAGACAGCCTTTTTCTCACCATTTTGCTCATCGCCCTGGCCTCTTTGGTGCTGGGAATGGGGGTGCCGGGAACCGTGGCCTATCTGGTTACCGCCGTGGTGGCGGTTCCCATACTGACCCAGATGGGTGTCAATCTGATCGCATCGCATATGATAGTCTATTGGCTATCCCAGGACTCCAACATCACACCTCCGGTCTGCATCGCCGCCTTTGCCGGTGCCACCATAGCAAAGGCCAACATATGGAAAACCGCCTTTTCCGCTTTTAAATTCGCCAAGTTTTTATATCTGGGTCCGTTCCTTTTCGGATACGTGCCCGGGTTTTCCATGCAGGGCGGATTCATGGACATAGCCAAGGCCTATGTGCTGATTACCATCGGAACATACGTTTATTCATATCTGTTAAGCGGTGCCTGGTGGGTTGTAATCAGGGACCGAATTTCCAACACTCAACGCAATAAAGCCACTGAACAATCACATTAATATAAACATCAATACGGTTAAAAATGTCAGAAGAAATAAGAATAAAGCAAGCTCTGATTGTGGGTGGAACCCACGGCAACGAACCAACCGGGACTTATTTATATAAAAAGTGGCAACAAGATGCCGGCCCCATTACCAGAAGCAGCTTTGAAACGGTTTTGTTTTTGGCCAATCCGGAAGCCGTGAATATTAAACAACGGTACGTTGACAAAGATCTTAACCGCTGTTTTACCAGCCGGAATCTTGCCGACGCCGGTCTAGACTCCCATGAAGACCTGCTTGCCAAGAAGATTAATCAAGAACTGGGCCCCAAACCGCAATCAAAATATGACCTGATAATAGACATGCACACCAGCACGGCGGATATGGGAGTCACCCTGATTTGCGATGAAAACCCGGACAGTTTGAAAATTCTATCTGCGGTGAAAGTCCGGCTCCCTAAGGTTAACCTATACCAATTCGAGCGATCAGACCGGATACAATCCTGCCTGCGCTCCATAGCTCCGGTGGGCATAGGAATCGAGATCGGCCCGGTGGCGCAAAATGTGCTCAAACATGAAATTGTAGACCTCATGGCCAAGGTTGTTTACACGATTCTGGATGTGGTTCAAACGGCCAATACCTCCCCAAACCTCAGATGGCCCCGTGAAACCGAGCTTTTCCGGCACGTTGAATATGTCAACTATCCCGGGCCGAAAGATAATTTTTATTACCTCATACATCAAGATCTTGAAGCGAGGAACTACAAAAAGATCAAGAGGCAAACGCCCATATTCATTGGCATGGACAATTCGGTCATTAATTATGAAGGGCCTGACGGCCTATGCCCTGCATTTGTTAATGAAGCCGCCTACTATGAAAACCAGATAGCCTTTTTGCTTGCCCGCAAAATGACCATCAGTTTGTGATTGCACCGCAGCAGGCCGCCCCGGGATAGCTGCGGCCCGTCCCTTTGCCCGCCTAAACTGCTTGAATAAACCTGGTTGATCTGGACTCGGAAGCATTCAAGAGTGTAGTTTAATAGGCAGGGTCGCCTTTGGAGCTGCTCAATGGTTGCTTCCATTTTGTGATGACCAAGTTAAGCAAGCAAGATACTGACGACGATATGCTAACCTGTGGGAGCGGAGATATCCGGCTTCACCATATTTGCCTGCACTTTACCCTCATCATAGGGGGAGGGCTCATGAAAGTAAGGATATGTCAGACTTGGCCCAAGCTGCTTGACTTGGAGGCCAACCTGGAGGAGATCTGCGCCTGTATTCAAAAAGGCCGGAATGACGGGGTCAACCTCAGCGTGTTTCCCGAACTTGCCATGACAGGATACTTTGTCGGCAAACAATACCACGAAGTGGCCCTCAGGCTTGATTCCCCCCAGGTGGCCCGGCTTGCCAAAGCCAGCAAGGGCACAGCCGCCGTGGTGGGTTTCATAGAAGAATCTCCGGCCATGAATTTCTACAACTCCGCCCTGGTGCTGGAAGACGGCAATCTGGTTTATTCATACCGCAAGCTGAATCTGCCCAACTACGGGGACTTTGAAGAGCGCAAGATATTCAGTTCGGGCAGTTCGGTGCCGATCTTCAGGCTGCAGGGTTACACGGTTGCAGTGCTGATCTGCAATGATATGTGGCACCCCAGCCTGCCCTACCTTGCCATCACCCAGGAGGCGGACATAATCGTTTCCATCATCAACTCGTCTGAGGGCTCCATGGGGGCGGCATTTTCCAACCGCGAATCCTGGGGGTTGATAAACAAGTTTTATGCGCGCATCTTCGGAATTTACCTATTATGCGCCAACCGGGCAGGCCACGAGGAAGTCTTGACCCGCACCCCGATTGTTATCCGAAATGGACTGGAAGTGGCTCAGCCGCCCAGCCAGGATATGCATATTTTTTGGGGCGGGAGCGAGATCATAAACCCGTTCGGCAAGCAAATGGCCAAGGCCGCAATCAGGGAACCCGATGAGGTTACAGTCGAGTTGGAGCGCGATCTATTGCGCACCAAACGGATAATGCTGCCTTATTTGCGCCAGGATGATCCTTTTTTCACCTTTCGCGAACTAGGCCGTATATTAAAGGATAAAGAGGAGGGCTCATGCAAAGTGCGGGACATAGTGGAGGGCAGTATAAGCCCCTGAGCGGGGCGGATGTGGAAACCATCCATAACGCTGCTTTGGAGGTATTGGAAAAGACGGGCTTCACCTTTGAATCGGGCCTGGATGAAACCCTGGATATGCTGCAGGCGGCCGGCTGCAGCATGGATAAAGCCGCACAGCGCATTTTCTTCCCCCCAAAACTGATTTCTGAACAAGTGGCCAAGGCCCCCTCACAGGTCATGCTTTATGGCCGCAAAGAGGGCGCGGATCTTAACTTGGGCGGAGACCGGGTGCATCTGGGCACCGGCGGCTCGGCCCTGACTATCCTGGACCTGGAAACCGGAGAAGCCCGGCAGAGCCTGTTAAGGGATATCTATGACATTGGCCGCTTGGTGGATAAGCTGGACCATATCCATTTCTACCTGCGCCCCTGCATTCCCCATGACATCCCTGAATCCGCTTATGATGTGAACAGCCTCTATGCCTGCCTGAAGTCCACCGGCAAGCACGTGATGATCGGCTTCACCAACCGCCAAGGCATCCGGGACGGGGTTAAGATGGCTTCCATGCTTGCAGGCGGAACCGGCAAGCTGCAAGAACGCCCCTTTATCTCCTCCATAGCCTGCTTTGCCATCAGCCCCTTGAAGCTCTGCACCCAATCAACCCTGAACATGCAGGAGGCCTGCCGCCTGGGAATCCCGGTGGCGCTTTCCGCCGCCCCCATGGCCGGGTCCACCTCTCCAATGACCATGGCTGGGACCCTGGTGCAGCTTCACGCCGAAGAGTTGGCCGGAATCACCATAGGCCAACTCACCCGGCCCGGCGCGCCCCAGCTTTATGGAGGCATTCCCGGTATGTCCGACCTGCGCTCCATGGGTTACTGCGGCGGCGGGGTGGAGTTCGGCATGATGAACGCGGCCATACACCAGATGGCCGAACATATAGGGGTGCCCAATTACAACTCATCCGGCCTTTCAGACTCCAAGCTGCCCGATGCCCAGGCAGGCTGGGAAAAGGCTTTCACCACCCTGTTGGCCGCCATGGGCGGATCAAACTATGTGCACCATGCCGCGGGAATGCTGGAATCCATGCTGTGCCTGGCCTATGAGCAGTTTGTGATGGATGACGAGATCATCGGACAGGCCTGCAAGGTTTTGGAGGGCATCACCGTGGATGAGGAGCACCTTGCCCTGGATGCCATCGCCCAGGTGGGGCCGGGCGGCAATTATATGATGTCACCCCACACCATGGCTCATATGCGTACGGAGTTTTTTGCAGGCAACGGAGCCACGGACCGGGCCATGCGGGGCAACTGGGAAAAAGCGGGCAGCCTGGACGCCAGGGAAAGGGCCAGGCGCATAGCCCGGGATATCCTGGCCAAGGATGAAGCGCCCTATATCAGCCCGGAGCAGGAAGCAGAGATCAAGAGGCGCTTTGAAATACTGCTTCAGGGTTGACAGCCGTCCCATATTGATGGTCTCCGGTCCCTGAAGGGGATTATTCGCTTTGACCGCCAACCATGGTTATTAAAGCAGTCTCCAAAGATGTGTCCAAATCTGCCTGAGGTTCCACGGCTGCTCTATCAGACCGCCCTCAAAGCTGCTGCTCTTTATGGCCCAAAAACGGCGTGGCCTGCATTTTGTTAATGGTCATATATGTAAGAATATACTGCGCTTTTATAAATGCATCCGCCTTGTCTTTGAACCAAAATGCGGAATATCACCCCATTAACCTAAGCCCATCAGCAAAAATAGGCCAAGCCGCATAAGCGGGGAAGCCGGTGGCCTTACGGCGGTATACGGGTTTTTTAAGTAATGAATATAGACAGATAGAACAAAATGTGCACAAGTTGCTTACTTGGTGGCATAACGGACAAATTCTGAATAGATTGTATAGTGTGGCGGAATCTGATTATGGGGTCATAATCAGATTACCTGCGGCGCCGTTTTTTAATGGCTTACAAAGGCGGCCGCAGCATTGATCTATTGTGATAAAGGCGTGATCACGGCGGGAAGGCTGCCTGTTTTCATGGAAACCGGGAACAGGTTGTCAATCGCCGGATTTGTGACGGATCTGGAAATTTTGAATACGCGCACTGACCGCAGATCCCAGCTTACGCCACAGGCGGCCGAGGCTGGATGTTATAAAAAGGCTTTTTACGGCCTGGCGGCTGCGATGAAAAACAGCCAATAGCGGTCAATCCTGGAGAAACCATGGCTCGCTTGAGCAAAAAATTAAAAGCGCAGATGTACCAGCGTATGCTGCACATCCGCAAGTTTGAAGAAAAAGTAAGCTATTTCTTTTCCATGGGCATGGTGCACGGCACCACCCATTTGTACATTGGCGAGGAAGCCGTGGCGGTCGGAGCCTGCACCGCTTTGAGTGATGATGATCTTATCACCAGCACCCACCGGGGCCATGGCCACTGCATCGCCAACGGCATAGACCTTAACCGCATGATGGCCGAATTTTTGGGCAAGGCGGACGGTTACTGCAAAGGCAAGGGCGGCTCCATGCATATCGCCGATCTGGCCAGCGGCAACCTGGGAGCCAACGGCGTGGTGGGCGGCGGCATCCCCATAGCGGTCGGCGCAGGCCTGTCCGTGCAGATGCAGAAAAGGGACGCCATGGTGCTCTGCTTCTTTGGCGACGGCGCATCCAATCAAGGCTCTTTTCATGAGGCCGTAAACCTGGCATCCATCTGGAAGCTGCCGGTGCTCTTTATTTGTGAAAACAACCTGTACGGCATGTCCATGCATGTGAAAAACCATATGAATGTGCCCAGGATAGCCGACCGGGCCGCAGCCTATGGCATCCCGGGCCA
Organism: Desulfarculaceae bacterium; assembly: GCA_963675675.1. Taxonomy (GTDB): domain Bacteria; phylum Desulfobacterota; class Desulfarculia; order Desulfarculales; family Desulfarculaceae; genus Dethiosulfatarculus. Next base: position 736,159 of record OY776512.1, on the reverse strand, counting down.
AACTGTGGACGGCAACGATCTGCTGGCGGTTTACGACGCCGTGGTGAAGGCCCGTAAATATGTAAAGAAAAACGGCCCCATGATCCTGGTGGCGGACACCTACCGCTGGCTGGGTCATTCGAAAAGCGATGCCAACCGCTACCGCACCAAAGGGGAAATTGCGGACTGGAAAACCAAGTGCCCCATCAAACGCTTCCGGGAACACCTCAAAAGCGCAGCTAATTTCCCAGAATCGGAATTGACGGCCATCGAGGAAAGGGCCACTCAGGATCTGGAAGATGCAGTTTCCTACGCCAATTCCTGCGCCTACCCGGAGCTGGATTCAATTTATGATGACGTTTATGCCTAAGCGGCCGGGCACGGGGCCTGTCAGCTATGTTTTGTCAGGGGAATGACTAAATGCCGGAATCAGATAATAAACGGGAAATTACATATGCCGAGGCGGTGCGCGAGGCCATGTGCGAAGAGATGCGCCGCGACCAGACGGTTTTTTTATTGGGTGAGGACGTGGGGGTTTATGGCGGTGCATTCGGGGTGAGCCTGGGCATGATAGACGAGTTTGGCGCGGACCGGGTGCGGGACACCCCCATATCCGAAGCCGCCATTGCCGGATGCGCCATCGGTGCCGCGCTTACCGGCATGCGCCCCATCGCCGAAATAATGTTTGCCGATTTCACCACCATCGCCATGGATCAGCTGGTCAACCAGGCGGCCAAAATCCGTTACATGTACGGAGGCCATGCCACAGTGCCCATGGTGCTGCGCACTCCGGCGGGATCGGGCACCGGCGCGGCGGCCCAGCATTCCCAAAGCCCCGAGGCCTGGTTCTGCAATGTGCCGGGTTTGAAAGTGATCATCCCCTCCACTCCCTATGACGCCAAGGGCCTTTTGAAGGCTGCAATCCGGGATGACAATCCGGTGATATTCTTTGAACAAAAAACGCTCTACCGCAAAAAGGGCTTGGTTCCCCAAGAAGACTATGTGGTGCCCATCGGCCAGGCTGATGTCAAACGCAAGGGCAAGGACATAAGCGTGATCAGCTATGGCAGGATGCTGCCGGTTTGCCTTGAAGCAGCCGGGCGGCTGGCCTCGGATGGTCTGGACTGCGAGGTTGTGGACCTGCGCACCCTGGTGCCCCTGGACCGGGAAACCCTGATCAGTTCGGTTATAAAAACCGGCAAAGCCCTGATTGTGCACGAGGCTCCCCAGACCGGGGGCTTTGGCGGCGAAGTGGCCGCCATGCTGGCGGACAGCGAGGCCTTTTTCCACCTTGATGCGCCGATCAGGCGCTTGGGCGGCAAGGATGTGCCCATCCCCTACTGCCCGGAGTTGGAACGCAGAGTGGTCCCCATCGCGGAGGAAATCGCCCAAGCCATTCGGGAACTGACCGGTTAGGCCTAGGCCTGGCGGAACCACAAACCGCCGCAGGCACAAGCCTGGGGGCGGACCAGCGGTATTGCAATTGGGAGAATAGTTGTGGCGATCAGGGTGTTCATGCCTAAAGCCGGAATGGCGATGGAAGAGGGGATCGTTCTAACCTGGTTCAAAAAGGTTGGTGATCAGGTTGAAGAGGGTGAACCCCTTTTGGAGATAGAAACCGACAAGGTCAATATGGAGCTGGAATCTCCCGGTTCCGGCGTACTGCTGGCGATTTTGCAGGATGAAGGGTCTGTGGTGGAGGTCACCAAGACCATCGGATGGCTGGGCCAGCCGGGCGAGGAGATTCCCAGAGAAGACACCGGCACCCACGTTTATGTAACCGTGGGACCCGGTGAATCCGGTTCCGTTCAAACCGCCGTATCAATAAATCGTGAATCCGCCGCACCGCAAATTCAGGGCCGAAAGCCTAGAGCCACCCCGGCGGCGCGGCGTTTGGCGGCGGAAAAGGGCCTCAACCTGGCCGGCATCACCCCCAGCGGAGCCAGCGGCGAGATCAAGCTGCGTGATGTTCTCGGTCTGGCGGCCCTGAGTGCGACCCCGCTGGCCAAGAAGATGGCCGCGGATTTGGGCATGGATCTAAGCCTTTTAAGGGGCAGTGGCCTGAGCGGGAAAATAACCGAACAGGACATCCTATCGGCCAGCCGGTCCGCCCCATTGCAAAGATCAACGGGCCTCACGGAGCAAACCGCCCTGCCCCGGCGGATTCCGCTCAAAGGCATGCGCAAACGCATTGCCGAACGCATGCTGCAAAGCCACCAGGAGGCCCCGGCGGTCACCCTGGATGTTGAGGCGGATGTCACTGAGCTTTTGGAATACCGCAAAAATTTGAATGCCCGCCAAAACCTGAAGATCAGCTTCACCGACCTGTTGTTAAAAATCACGGCCATGGCGCTTACCGCATTCCCGCCCATAAACGCCTGCCTGGATGGTGAAGAGATTGTTTACCACGAGGTGGTGAACCTGGGAGTTGCGGTGGCCCTGGATAACGGGCTGGTCGTGCCGGTCATCCGCAGGGCCGAAAAACTCTCTTTGGCGGAAATAGCCCGAAAGGCGGACGATCTGGCTGTCCGCGCCCGCAATGGGCGGCTGGTGCCGGATGATCTGGGCGGCGGAACCTTTACGGTGAGCAATCTGGGAGCGTACGGCATCGTCTCCTTTACGCCGATTCTCAATCCACCCGAAGCAGGTATTCTGGGGGTGTGCGCGGTCAGGGATGTGGTAAAGCCAAAGGGGGATTCCTTTGAGGCCCGCAAGGTAATGGGGCTGAGCCTGACCTTTGACCACCGGGTGGTGGATGGGGCACAGGGCGCCATTTTCCTGCAAAAGGTGGTCGGGCTTCTGGAGAATCCGCACTTACTCGAGGACTGACCGGATAGCGGGGCATGGCGGGATAACCTTTTCCGGCTGGCCTATGTGGCCCTCCGCCCGGGTTTTTGGAGATCAATATGCATAAATTCAACCTGTTGGTGATCGGCGGCGGTCCTGGCGGATATGCGGCCGCCATCCGGGGAGCCCAACATGGCATGAAGGTGGGACTGGTGGAAAAGGACCGCCTGGGCGGTGTATGCCTGAATTGGGGCTGCGTGCCCACCAAATCGCTTTTGCGTAGCGTGGAAGTACTGGAAGAGCTGCGCCAGGCCGAGCGCTACGGCTTGGCCTGCGACAATCCCCGGGCCGACTTGGTCGCCATCATAAAACGCAGCCGTGACTTGGCCGATGAGATGAGCAAGGGGATTTCCTACCTGATGCGCTCGAACAAGATCAGGGTCATCAAGGGCGCGGGCAGGCTTTTGGATGCCAAATCGGTTGGGGTTAAGGATAAAAAGGGCAATGAGACCAAGTTGAGTGCGGACAGCATCCTAATAGCCACGGGCGGACGCCCCAGGCCCCTTCCCGGGGTTGAGTTCGACGGAGTCAGGGTGCTGCACAGCACCCATGCCATGACCCTTGATAAGCTCCCCAAGTCATTGGCCGTAATCGGAGCCGGAGCCATAGGGGTGGAGTTTGCCCACTTCTATCAGTCCCTGGGCTGCGAGGTGAGCCTGATTGAGATGCTGCCCCAAATCCTGCCCACCGAGGATCACGAGATTGCCCATGCCCTGACCCGCTCGTTTCAAAAACGCGGCATGAAGGTCCTGACCAGTGCGAAGCTGGAAAAGCTCAGCACCTCATCATCCGGCGTCAAGCTGGAAGTCAGCGCAAAAGGCAAGCGCAAAAAGCTCAGCGCCGAGGCCTGTTTGGTGGCGGCCGGGACCCAGGCTAACCTGGAAGGCTTGGGACTGGAGCAGGCGGGGGTTCAGACCGAAAAGGGACACATCAAAGTTGATGACCGAATGCGCACCAATATTCCCCGCATACGTGCGGTGGGCGATGTCACCGGCCCGCCCATGCTGGCCCACATAGCATTCCATGAGGCCCTGACGGCGGTGGACCATCTGGCCGGCGCCGGGCGTGATTCCATGAAATATGACAACTACCCTTCGTGCATATATTGCCAGCCCCAGGTGGCCAGCCTGGGCCTGACCGAAAATCAGGCAAACGAACAAGGGCTGGATATCAAGGTAAGCCGCTTCCCCTTAAAGGCCAATGGCAAGGCAAAGGCCATGGGGCGCACCGAGGGCATGGTCAAGCTGATTACGGGCCAAAAATACGGAAAGCTTATCGGAGTCCATATCCTGGGAGCGCATGCCTCAGAGATGATTGCAGAATATAATATCGCCCGCTCCCTGGAAGCCACCCATGAAGAGATCATCCATTGCATCCATGCCCACCCCACCCTGAGCGAGGCCAACTTTGAAGCGGCGCTGGAAGCATATTCCAAGGCGATTCACATTTAGCGGCTGCACCGCATAACCCCAAACCGGTTTTGGCCGCCAACCTCAACGGCCTTTCACCCCGGCTGCGAGGGTTCAAGCCCGGCTTGCAACCCTGGCGGCGTACCGGGGCCAGGGCTTTTCAGCCCGTGTTATTTTCCTTTCCGTCCAGGTTGCAAGTCCGGGACACAGGCGGCATGAATTTTTCACACAGATAATGCCGTGGGGGCATTGAACCCGCGGCAAAATAAGCATAAAGTAACCGCCATGTCTAAGACCAAGTCAAGCCCAAGCTATGTCGAATTCCTTGCCCTGATGGCCACCATCATATCCATCACGGCATTGTCGATTGATATTATGCTTCCAGCCCTGCCTGAAATAGGCGGGGATTTGCAGGTGGGACACCCCAATGACGCCCAACTGGTGATCACTTTTCTACTGCTTGGCATGGGCATCGGGCAGATGCTTTTCGGGCCTCTGTCGGACTGCTTTGGCCGCAAACCCATCATTACGGCAGGTTTTGCGATCTTCATCCTGGGCTGTGTGCTGTCCATTCTGGCGCCGGAGCTGAAAATGATGCTGGCCGGAAGGCTCATCCAGGGATTTGGAGCCGCCGGGCCCCGCACCGCCATCGTCGCACTAATCAGGGACCAGCACGGGGGACGGGCCATGGCCCGGATCATGTCAGCCATCATGGCGGTGTTCATACTGGTGCCGGCCCTGGCCCCGGCGCTTGGCCAGGTTATCCTGCTCACAGCCAACTGGAGGGTGATTTTCTGGGCTTTGATTGCACAGGCCCTAATAGCCGTGATCTGGTTCTGCATCCGACAGCCGGAGACCCTTTTGAAGCAAAACCGTATAGCGTTTTCCTTAAAACGCATCCTCGGCGGCGTGGTTGAAGTGTGCACCAACCGTCAAGCGTTCGGCTTTACCTTGGCCGCCGGTTTCATGTCCGGAGCGCTCATGGCCTACCTGCATTCCGCCCAGCAGATTTTTCAGGAAGTGTATCACACCGGGAATCTGTTCCCGCTCTATACGGCCTTCATATCGCTTTTCATGGGCGCGGCCTCATTGGTGAATTCACGCCTGGTCATGCGTCTGGGGATGAGGTCATTGGCCTTTAAAGCCTTATACCTGTTTTTATCCTTGGTAGCCTTTTATCTTGCCGCCAACCTTTTTTATGACGGCCGCCCTCCGTTCTGGCTGATGCTGGTTTGTCTATCCTTGTCATTTTTCTGCCTTGGCATCATGTTCGGCAACCTGAATGCCATAGCCATGAGTCCGCTTAAACATATCGCCGGGATAGGGGCCGCGGTCATCGGCTCGTTGATCAGCCTGGTCTCTTCTCCCTTGGCAATGGTTGTGGGCCGCTGCTATGACGGCACCACGCTTCCCATGGCTTGGGGATTTGTGGTGCTGGGGGTTTTCACGGCTCTGGTCATGCGCTGGGCCAATAGAAGCAAAACGCCTTAACCCTGCCTCCCCCCTCCCAAACCGGGCCGGAATTGATTATAATGACCCGTCAGCTCCAATCACATTACAGTGAGGTGCCAATGGAATTCCCCAAAATCGAGCATATCAAGGACAAACTGGAGCAAGATTACCGCTCCGTTTGGAGTGGCCCGGACGCCAAAATAAACCTGATTGCCTCGCCATACCGCATTTCGCCTTTGGGCGCGCATATAGACCATCAAGGCGGCTCGGTTCTGGGTATGACCATCAACTCCTATACGGTGCTGGCCTTTACATCGACCCGGGACGGCATGGTGCGGCTGCGCAGCCAGAATTACCCGGGTCTGGTGGAGTTTTCTCTATCCGGGATTCCCCAGGTGCCGGGGAGTTTTTGGGGCAGTTACGTGCGTGGCGCGGCTTTGGCCCTAAAAGAAAAATACAGCCTTGAACTTGGCGTGCAGGGTCTGGTGAGCGGAATGCTGCCCGGCTGCGGCTTAAGCTCCTCCGCCTCGGTGCTCCTGGCTTATCTGCATGCCCTGGCCTTTGTAAACGGCATAACCCTGGACCCCTGGGATCTGGTCAGGCTCACCCAGCTCGCGGAAAACAAACACATCGGGCTCAATAACGGCATCCTGGATCAGACCAGCATAGTATTCGGACAGGTCAAGTCCATGGTCCATATAGACACCATCACCCCCAAAGCGGAGATTCTGCCCGATCCCTTGGACGAGCAAGGCTACAGGATACTGGTGGCCTACTCGGGATATTCCAGGGAACTGACCACCACCGGCTATAACTCGCGGGTGAGGGAATGCAAAGAAGCGGCGGAAATGCTGGGCAAGCTGGCCAATATCCCGGGAGCGGCCAAACTGGGCGATATCCCAACGGACGTATTCGATAAATACAAAGACGCCCTGCCCGGCCATTTGCAGCGCCGTGCCCTGCATTTTTTCAGCGAAAGCAGCCGGGTCAAAGAGGGCGTTGCCGCCTGGCAAGAGGGCCGGCTGCGGGATTTCGGGCGGCTGATGTCCCAATCCTGCAAAAGCTCCATCGAGCAATACGAGTGCGGCAGCCAGGCTATCCACGATCTGCACCAGATAGTGATGTCCGAACAAGGGGTGCTGGGTTCGCGCTTCAGCGGCGGCGGCTATGGAGGCTGCGTGGTCGGGCTGGTTGAGGAAGAGTATGCCGGGCAGGCCGCCGCCCAGGTCGAGGAGGCATATTGCAGCCGCCATCCCGAGGTGGCGAACCAGGCCAAGGTATACCTGGCCAGCTCCGCCAATGGGGTCAGCCCCTTATGATCGCCATACTGTTATGCGCCGGATTCGCCACCCGGATGCGCCCCTTGACCGAAAACTTCCCCAAACCCCTGCTTGAGGTGGGCGGCAAACCGGTGCTGGACTACCTCATGGATCAGATCGCTCCGCTTGACGGACTGCGGGAAATTCATCTGGTCAGCAATGCATGCTTTTATGATCATTTCCAATCGTGGGGCCAAAAATGGAGCCCTTTGCTGGCAGAAAACGGGGTGAATCTCGTGCTGCACAACGACGGGGCTTGCGACAATGAATCCCGCCTGGGCGCTCTGGGTGACATGCTCTTGGTGCGGCAGCGGTTGGGGCGTGATCCCAAAGCCATGATCGCGGCCGGGGACAATGTATTCCGCTTTCCGCTCAAGCCGATGTGGAACCATTTCATGGATACGGAACGGAAGAGTTTTGTGGTAGGGCTCCCGGAAACGGACAAAGCCAGGCTTCAGCGCACCGGAGTGCTCTGTTTGGGACCTCAAAACAAGGTGCTGGACATGGCGGAAAAACCCCAGGAACCGCCCTCAAACTGGGCCTGCCCTCCGCTGTATTTTTACCAGCCTTGGGTCTGGCCTCTTTTGGAGGCTTTCCTAAAACAAAACCCGGGGGCGGATTCGCCTGGCAGTTTGGTGAGCACCCTATGCTCCTGCTCCCCTGTTTTCGCGCTGACCACCAAGGGGACCCGCCTGGATATCGGCAATATGCAGAGCTATTGCAGGGCGGACGAGATTCTAAGCTGTGAACCCGCATTGGTTGAAAACGGCAGTTGATCCCAAAGCCGTGGCCGTGGAACGGCCGGTTCATAATGTTTCGTGGAGGTTTGAGTATGCAACTCATGCCATACACGTATCTTAATCTTAATTTTGCACGGCATTCTATCTTTAGGCTTGGGCTGGAACTGAGCTTGCCTTTTCATATAAAAAAGGCGGGTCGGCGTATCCTGATGGGTTTTTCGCGAGCCGGGGGGTAAGGGGGGATGGCGAGCCTTTTGACCATTCAAAAGGCGAAGAATCCCCCCAAGAAAATTTGTCTTTTTAGCTTTTCATAATCACAACATTTAACATACGATCTATCGGATATAAATGATATAATCTCATAAGATTGCCTCCGGCGGCCCAAGGGGCTTATCGCTTTTGGATGATCCAAAAGCTCGCAGCCCCTTAGGAATCCCCCTAACAAAAGATCATGTGCCGTGACGTTATGGACCCCGCACTATTGCCCAGTTGCATCTTACTATTCAGTGACACCTCGGTGCTCACTGAAGCATCTTTCAGGGAGATTCTGTTGCCCAGCCGGAAATACGGATAAGGCCATATAGATGTCCGTGGCCGCCCGCAGGCCACACTCAAACCTTCACGAAACATCTTATAGTTATTAAAAACAAAAAACGGCTCTCCAGTGGGGCCGTTTTTTGTCCGGCATATCAGCCACCCAACCCTGGCGGGTCAGTGCCAGCTTATCCATTCTTTCAATAAACCGCCGCTGGGCCCAGTGACCGGGTCCATCTGGGGCATGGACACCATTTCTATATTGCGGTCCGCCTCGGGACGCTCGCCGGATTTGCCGTAACACATGTCCGGAACCTGTCCTTCCGGATAGGCGCCCACCATGCTGAATCCACCGCTGTCGCCCAGGTTTTTGTGAGCCACACCGGCCGGTATCACCACGGCATCGCCCACATTCACCTCAACCACCGGGCCGTTGGGCCCTCCGAACTGTATCGAGGCCTGGCCTTGAAAGCAGCCCAAAGCTTCGTGGGCCGTACTGTGGTAGTGGTGCAAATCATACACGGTGTAACGCCAGGCCGGCGGCCATGCCCTGGAGCAGAAAAGGTCTTCAAAAGCCTCGGGGTTATGGGAAAGAGCCACAGGCAGGGCCCCGGCATAAACCATTAGCGCCAGTTTGGTATTGTTGGGGTACACCCCGTCATCTTCCAGCAAGTGGGCGACTATGCGCCGGGGTTGAACATCCAAACCAAAAGGGCTGAAACTATCTTGGCTCATACGAGACTCCCGGGCATCAGGGGCGGAGACTGTTTTGATTTCAGCATAACACTCCCACGGCCCTTGGCCAATCACACCATGGGCCATGGGCCATTGGGGATTCAACTGTCTTTGATAGAACGCGGGGCCATAGGATATACAGGGCCCTTGACTCAGGCGCCAAGGAACTTGGCCAGAGTCCAGCCTAAAAACAGCGTGGCCAGACCCAGCAAATTTTGCCCCACCAGGTTACCCAGCAGCATGCCCCACTCGGTCCTTTGCAGAAGATCGTGGTTGTCAAAAATGAAGGAAGAAAAGGTTGTGAAGGCCCCCATGAAACCCACCAGGATTATGGTACGCACTTCAGGAGTGATACCCAAACGGTGATTAGCCGCCTCCCACACGAAACCGAATAGAAAACAGCCCAGGGCGTTGACTATGAAGGTCCCCCAGGGAAAAGGATGCCCCGCTATCCGGGTTATCGCGGACCCCAAACCATATCTAGCCAGAGTTCCCATGGCTCCGGCCACGGCGATCAGCATGATTTTCTGCATGAGCTTTTGCCTACAGCCACTCGCATTCAGTACATCCGGTTCAGCTTGAGCTTGCGGAATATTTACCTTGCGGAGATGACTATGAAATAGCAGGGCGGAAAGCTATTTTCTTTCCGCCCATTACACCAATATCTAAAGCAAAGCATCAAGTATGCCCCTGCCTGAGTACAGGGTCAACGCGGGCTTTTCTAGCCAGCGGCCAGACGCCTGGTCTGCTTTTTCATGCGGCTGATGCGGCGGCGGTTGATATCGACCCTGGCCTTATCGCCGGCTTCACGGGCTTTTTCCTGGTCAGCCTTCAGCTCTTTGATTTTGGACTTCAGGCTGCGGATGGCGGATGCGTTCTTTTTGCCGCCCTCTTCTTCCACAATGCCCTTGGCCTCTTTGATGGCCTCAACGAGCTCTGGTTTTTTCATGCCGTGGACGCCGACAATGCCCCCAACGCTGAGGGCCAATTCACGGAGTTCCTTGGCGGTCATCTTTTCTAAGGGTTTTTCGAAAACCTCTTGGTCGGCCATGGTTCGCTTTTTCCTCTCATATTACATGTTTAAGCCCCCATGCGGACGGGGGCCTTAATAATCCTCGGCTACCGAAACTGCGATTTTACTAGCTATCTGGCTTCTTTGCAACCATATCCATGAAAGGTTTGAAAAGATCTATGGGCAGCGGGAATAGTGTAGTGGAATTATTTTCCGCGGCAACCTCTTTTAAGGTCTGCAAATAGCGCAGCTGCAGGGCCTGGGGATGCTTGGCGATCACCGCGGCCGCCTGGGCCAGGCGTTCGGCGGCCTGGAACTCACCTTCGGCCGCAATGATCTTGGCCCGCCGCTCACGCTCGGCCTCGGCCTGGGCCGCCATGGAACGCTGCATCTCCAAGGGCAGGTCGATATGTTTCACCTCAACGGTGCTGACCTTGATGCCCCAGGCGTCGGTATGCAGATCCAGAATCTCTTGCAGCTGGGAGTTTATGTGCTCCCGCGCGCTCAAAAGCTCATCAAGTTCGCTTTGTCCGCACACGCTCCTGAGGGTGGTCTGGGCCAGCTGGCTGGTGGCGTACAGATAGTCCTCCACCTGGATCACCGCCTTGGTCGGGTCCATCACCCTGAAGTACACCACCGCGTTGACCTTTACCGAAACATTGTCCTTGGTGATCACATCCTGGGGGGCCACATCCATGGCCACGGTGCGCAGGGACACCTTGACCATGCGGTCAATCAACGGAATAAGGATGATCAGGCCGGGCCCTTTGGAAGCAATGGCCCGCCCCAGGCGGAAGATCACTCCGCGCTCATACTCTTTCAGTACTTTCAGCGATACCATGAGGAACAGGATCACCAGTATGATGATTGGTCCTATTCCGCCCAACACCGTCCGAACCAAGCCGAAAATGCCGCTAACCGGGTCCATAATTTATGCCTCCTCCCCTTTGGGGTCAATTTCTTCTGGTCTGGGTTCAACCGTGAGCAGCAGCCCCTCGCTCCCAACGATGGTTACAGCCCGTCCCGGCTCCAGGCCCTCGGCCCCTTTGGCCCGCCATATCTCGCCCATGACCCGGACCCTGCCCGGGCCGAAGACCACAGCCGTTTCACCCAGCAGGCCTTCTTCACCCGTGAAGGCTTTTCTCAGCTGGGCTTTCCCGGCCAATAGCGCCACCATGGCGAAAAAGCCTATGGTGCAGAGTATGGTGGGGACCAAAACGGTCAGGCTGATGGTAGTCAGTTCGTCTTCGGATTCAAACAGCATAATGGAGCCCAGCAGTAAAGACAGGGCTCCGGCCAAGCTGAGCATGCCAAATGAGGTTATCTTGATCTCGGCGATAAACAGCACCACGGCAAGGCCGATCAGGGCAAGCCCGGCATAGGACACCGGCAAGGCGCTCATGGCGAAAAAGGCCAGAATGAGGCTCACGGCTCCCACCACCCCGGGGAATATGGCGCCCGGGTTGGTCAGTTCAAAGTACAATCCGGCCATGCCCAGCATGAGCAGGATATAGGCAAGGTTGGGGTTGGCCAGGGCGCTGAGCACCTTATCCCTGAAGCCGGGTTCATAAAACACCAGGGTCTTGCCCTTGGTGCTTATCTTGCGCCTGCCTTCACCGGTGGCGACCACCCTGCCCTCAAGTTTTTGCAACAAAGTGCCCAAATCCGGGGCTATCAGGTCCACCAGGCCCAGCTCCTTTGCCTTACTTGCGTCATAGCTGGTGGCCTTGCTGACCATGTCTTCAGCCAGCTTTGGATCTATGTTGCGGCGCTTTGCCAGTGAACGCACCAGGGCGGTAAGGTCGCTGAGCGCCTTTTTGGCCATGGTGCCTTCGATCTCTTTCCCACCGGCCCCAACCGGACTGGCCGCGCCCATATGTGTGGCCGGGGCCATGGCCGCCACTCCGGCGGACAGCACGATAAAGGCTCCGGCTGAAGTTGCCCTGGCTCCGGCCGGGGCCACATACACCGCCACCGGCGCACGCGACTGCATGATCTTCTGCACCATCTGGCGCATGGAATCCACCACTCCGCCCGGCGTGTCAAGCTGAATCACGATCAGGCAGGCGTCCGCCTGATTGGCCTTGTCAATGCCGATTTTTATGAATTCGGTGGTGCCGGGATTGATGGAGTCACGCAAGGTAATGACGTGCACCGGCCCCGCGCCCGCCGGCTTGGGTTCTTCCGCTTGGGCCGGGCCTGTTACCAACGCCATCAGCCCAATAAGCAGCAGCAGCGCCGGCAGGGCATAACGCCGTATCGGATTCCGCAAACCGCCGGAAAGATATTGTCCCGCTTTACAGGCCATTTGGGCAGCGTGAAAAAGCATGTCACCTCCTGGGCAACGGGAAGCATCTCCATCTATAGGATAACCTGTTACGCTGCACAGTGCTATATATCTCAAGCGCCAGTGCCTAGCCTGCCCCCTTCAGGGCTTTTACCAAAGCCTTCAGGTCCCGGTAGGCCTCCTTTTTGCGCGCGGGGTTCCGCAAAAGATAGGCGGGGTGAAAGGTGGGCATAAGCGGAGTGCCCATGTATTCCTGCCAGCGCCCCCGAAGAGCGCTTATGGGAGCGCTGGTCTCCAGAAGGGTCTGGCTGGCCGGTCTGCCCAGGGCCATTATCACCCTGGGGCCGATGGCCTCCACCTGGCCTTTTAAAAACGGTGCGCAGGCCTCTGTCTCGTCAGGCTGGGGATCGCGGTTGCCCGGGGGGCGGCATTTAACTATGTTGGTTATATAAACCTCATTGCGGGCAATGCCCACCGAAGTGAGCATCTGATCCAGCAGGCGTCCGGCCGGTCCCACGAATGGTTCGCCTTTTTGGTCTTCCTGCTGTCCCGGCCCCTCTCCGATGAGCATGATGGCGGCGTCCTCCGGCCCCGCGCCGAATACCAGCTTTTTGCGTTTTTCATGCAGGCGGCATCGGGTGCATTCGCCCAATTCCCGGCGCACCCGGTTAAGGGGGGACAAAGGCGGTCCGGGGTTGGCCAGCCGGTCCAGGTCGGCAAGCTGGGAGTTGCCTCCTGTCACCAGACCGAAGCCCAGCCGGCTGCGGCAGGCCAGGTTTTCGGCCAGGGCGGTCAGCCAGGGTGAAGGGCGGACCTCAGGCATCGGGGTCTTTCCTGGGCAGAAGTTCAGTCACCCGGTCCAGTATTTTGTGGGACAGCTCCAGTTTGGTCATAAGCGGGAGGGGCTCGTCTCCGCCTCGGACGTCCAAGATATGGGCCTGGTTGGTATTGGCCGCGAAACCGGAGACCGCGGACCCCACCTGGTTGGCCACCAAAAGGTCCAGATTCTTGGAGGCCAGCTTTTTCTGGCCGTTTTCGATGAGGTCCCGGGTTTCGGCCGCAAAGCCCACCAGCACCTGATTCGGGGCCTTGTTCCTACCCAGTTCGGCCAGGATGTCTTTGGTGGCCACCAGCTTGAGGGTCTCTTCATTCCGGCCCAGCTTTTTGACCTTATGCTCCTGGCAGACCTCCGGCTTGAAATCGCTGACCGCCGCGGACTTTATTATCACCTGAGCCTTGGGCGCCTGCTCCATGATGGCACTGTACATCTGGTCAGCGCTGCCTACCAAGGTAGTATGAACCCCGAACGGCGGCGCCAGTTGGGTGGGTCCCAGAACCAGATGCACGCCGGCTCCGCGATGATAAGCCGCCCGGGCCAGTTCTATGCCCATGCGGCCCGTGCTGGGATTGGAGATATAGCGCACCGGGTCAAGGTGCTCACGGGTGGGTCCGGCGCTGATCAGCACCGCCACCCCGCGAAAGTCATTGGGCCCCAGCTCGCGCTCCACCGCCTCGGCAATTTCCACAGGCTGCACCATGCGCCCGGCGCCTTCCTCGCCGCATGCGGTGCGCCCGCAAGCCGGACCCAGGACGCCCATCCCCCGGGATTGCAGGATCTCAAGATTGGCCTGAGTGGCTGGATTGGCCCACATCACCGGATTCATGGCCGGGGCCAAAAGAACCGGGGCCCCGCAGGCCAGGGTGATGGTGCTTAAAAGATCATCGGCCAGACCATGGGCCGCCTTGGCCATGTAATTGGCCGTGGCCGGGGCGATGACCAGCACATCCGCCCAGCGGGCCAGGTCTATATGGCTGATGGAGGCTTCGGTAACCGGATCGAACAGGTCCTGATAAACCGGTTGGCCGATCAAGGCCGCAAAGCTGATGGAGCCTACAAACTCGGCGGCGGATTTGGTCATAACCACCCGCACCTCATAGCCCGTCTTTATCAAAAGGCTGGCCAGCTCACAAGATTTGTAGGCTGCGATCCCTCCGGTGACGCCCAAAAGCACCCGGCCCCTTGATTCTGCCTGATCCATGCCCCTGGCCTCCCCTGCAAGTCCGGGCTCATAGCGTCCCCGCGCCGTTCCCCGACCGGCGGACGCATCAAAAAAAATAACGCCTGCCCCTAATATTTTACCCAAGGCAAAGCGGGGGGTGAATTACAAAGTTGGAGACACCCAGATTGCCACATCCGTGGTGAACATACCGCGTTTTATGTGGATAACGCAGGTTTTGCCCGGTTTGGCATAAAATAGTGACATGGTGGGATACTTATTGGAGCCCATCAAAGTCCAGGCGTCTTTGGCCATGGATTCCTGGAAAAAGTTGAACACGCTGTCCGCGTCAACATTATCCGAGAACATGATGACCCCGGCTTTCATATCGCCGACCTTGAAAAGGACCGACTGTTCGCGCATAAGCGTCATTCCGGACGGCACCAAAATATCATTGAAATCAAAATAGCGGCCCTTTCCCTGGCGGTTGGCCTGGGCTTGGGAGGCTGTTGATTGATATATTTTGGGGTCGGTTCCGGAACAGGCAGCCAATACGGCCGCCATTACCAGGGACATTAGTACCAGGGCCAGTCGGGACATCCTCATCTCCACCTCCATTGATATGCAAAGCTTGTTTGATGCCTGGCGCTTAACTGGGAGGATAGCTTATGCACCAGCAGCGGTCAACCTGAAGGCAAACCGCTTGCCTCTTTGGACGCACCCGGCTAGACTATCTTACACATAACCAGCACTAACAAGGGCTTTATTGGAATCGAAGTGATTATGACCGTGTTCAAGCGTTTGTTGTTGATCATCCTGCTTAGCTCCCTGGGCCTTTGCCCGGCTTTGGCCGAGCAAAAACCCGGCCCGGGCGGTCGCCTGATTTATGGATTATTGGGCGACGCCAGCGGCCTGATTCCCATGGTTACTTCAGATAGCTCTTCCAGCGCGGTGCAGGGCTTTGTCTATGAAGGCTTGGTTAAATATGACAAAAACATCGAGCTCACCGGAGAACTGGCCGAGTCCTGGACCGTGAGCCCGGACGGCAAGACCATCACCTTCAAACTGCGCAAAGGGGTTAAATGGCACGACGGCAAGCCCTATACCAGTAAAGACGCCCTGTTCTCTTACCAGTTCATGGTTAATCCCAAAACGCCCACCCCATATTCCGGCGATTACCTGAAGGTGGTGAAAGCCGAGGCCCCGGACGACTACACTTTTGTGGTTCATTACAAAGAGCCTTACGCCCCGGCGGTGGCCTCCTGGGGCCTTTCCCAGCTGCCGTCCCATTTGCATAAGCTGGGTGAAGACCCCAGAAAAAGCCCTCTTTTCCGCCACCCCATCGGCACCGGCCCCTATAAATTCCACAAGTGGGAAGGCGGCGCCCAGATAGAGGTGCGGGCCAATACGGATTACTGGGACGGCAGGCCCAACATAGACAGCGTGCTCTGGCGCATTATTCCCGACACCGCCACCCAGTTTTTGGAGCTGAAAAACCAGGGCATAGACTACATGGGGCTGGACGCCTTGCAGTATCAACGGCAGACCGGCGGCGAGTTCTTCGAGAAAAACTTCAACAAATATAAATACCTGTCATCGTCCTACACCTATCTGGGCTATAACCTCAGGCGTAAGCTCTTTCAGGATGTGCGCATAAGAAGGGCCCTGACCTATGCCATAGACAAACAAGAGATCGTAAAAGGGGTGCTTTTGGGCATGGGCCAGGCCACCAGCGGACCCTATAAGCCGGGCACCTACTGGTACAACGATAATGTGGCCAAGTATCCTTATAATCCCAAAAAGGCCAAGGAGCTGTTCGCCCAGGCCGGCTGGACCGATTCCGACGGGGACGGCTGGCTGGACAAAGACGGCAAGCGCTTTGAATTCATCATCATCACCAATCAGGGCAATGCCTACCGGGCCAACGCCGGAGCCATCATACAATACCGCCTGGCCCAAATCGGAATAAAGGTCGACCTGCGCATATATGAGTGGGCCACTTTTTTAAAATACTACATCGAAAAAGGCGCGTTTGACGCCACTATCCTGGCCTGGACCATTCCCCCGGACCCGGATTTGTATGATGTATGGCACTCCAGCAAGGCCAAGCCCGGCCAATTGAACTTCACTTATTACATCAATAAGGAAGTGGATGAATTGCTCTTAAAAGGCCAAAAGGAGTTTGACAAGGTTAAACGCAAGGCCATCTATGACCGGGTGCAAGAGATATTGGCCGA
Source organism: Desulfarculaceae bacterium (assembly GCA_963675675.1). GTDB lineage: Bacteria > Desulfobacterota > Desulfarculia > Desulfarculales > Desulfarculaceae > Dethiosulfatarculus. The sequence goes on along the minus strand of OY776512.1, from coordinate 719,611 downwards.
GGAACAGCCCTATACATTCCTTTATGCCGCCCAGGCCCTGCCCATTGTGCATTCCCGCTTTAAGGGCATCAAGCCTGCGCCTGCCGGCCTGAGTTACAACTTCATACGCTGGTGGGTGCCGAGTGACCTACAGCGTTTCAAGATGCAGCCATAAAGGGAGGGTCCGGCAGTGCTCATCTATTTAGCCAAACGTCTGTTGACCATGATCCCCCTGCTTTTGGGTATAACCCTGATCAGCTTTATGGTCATGCATATTGCGCCCGGTTCCCCCACCGATCTGGTAACAGACCTCAACCCCAAAATGAACGAGATCGCCAAGGCCCATCTGACCAAACTGTACGGCCTGGATAAACCCATGCACATACAGTACTGGAACTGGCTCAAGCGGGTCGTGGTGCTGGATTTCGGCCTCAGCTTCAGCCCGGACGGGCGTCCGGTGATAGACAAGATCCTGGAGCGCCTGCCGGTAACCCTTTCCATGAACCTTTTATCCATGGTGCTGATATTCTGCATGGCGGTGCCCATCGGAGTGTATTCCGCCACCAAACGGGGCTCGTTTTTCGACCAGGCCGCAACTTTGTTTGTGTTCATCGGCTTTGCCGCGCCCGGTTTCTGGATATCGCTTCTGGCCATGATTTTATTCGGAGTGAAGCTGGGCTGGCTGCCCATCAGCGGACTGACCTCCATGGGCCATGCCCAGATGAGTTTTCTGGGCCAGCTTTGGGACTACGCCCAGCATCTCATTTTGCCGGTGGGCCTGGGCTCCGTCATGGGGCTGGCCGGCATGAGCCGCTATATGCGGGGCAGCATGCTGGAAGTGATCCGCCAGGATTTTATCACCACGGCCCGGGCCAAGGGCCTCAAGGAACGGACCGTAATATATTCCCACGCCATGCGCAACGCGCTCATGCCTTTGATTACTCTATTGGGCCTGTCCCTGCCCGGTCTTATCGGCGGGGCGGTGATCACCGAAACCCTGTTCGCCATCCCGGGCATGGGCAAGATGGGCTTTGACGCGGTGATGGGCCGGGACTATCCGGTGGTAATGGGGGTGCTGGTCATAACGGCGGTGCTCACCCTTATGGGCAACCTTTTGGCGGATATCAGCTATGCCCTGGCTGATCCCCGGGTGCGCAGGAGATAGCCATGCATTCAGATTTCCTGCGCAACCTGAGCGAAAACCGCCTGGCTATGACCGGATTGGCCGTGATCCTGTGCCTTATAGCAGTGGCCCTGTTCGCTCCCTTGCTCTCGCCGGTGGACTATAAAGCCATAAACGTGGATGCAATTTTGCTGCCGCCCAGCCTGGAGCACTATTGCGGCACAGACGAGCTGGGCCGCGATGTGTTCTCCCGCATGGTGCAAGGCGCGCGCATCAGCCTGTATGTAGGTGTTATCGCCGCCGGGCTGGCCACTTTGATAGGGGTGATTCTGGGGGCCATAGCGGGCTACTACGGGGGCTGGGTGGAGGCCTTCATCATGCGCTTTACAGACATGATGCTCTGCTTCCCCACCTTTTTCCTCATCCTGACCGTGATAGCTCTGTTGGAACCCAGCATAGTGAACATCATGATCGTCATCGGAGTGACCAGCTGGATGGGCACCTGCCGCCTGATGCGGGCCGAATTCCTCAGCCTCAAGGAGCGCGAATACGTCACCGCGGCTCACAGCCTGGGAGCCGGGGATATGCGCATCATCTTCCGCCATATCCTGCCCAACGGCCTGGCCCCCATCCTGGTCAGCCTTACCCTGGGGGTGGCCGGAGCCATACTGACCGAGAGCGGGCTTTCATTTCTGGGCCTGGGGGTGCAGCCTCCGGAGCCTTCCTGGGGCAACATCCTGACCCAGGGCAAGGCCTCCATAGAAATCGCCTGGTGGCTCAGCCTGTTCCCCGGTCTGGCCATATTGACAACCGTGCTGGGCTATAACCTGCTTGGCGAGGGCATCAGGGACGCCCTGGACCCGAGGTTGAGAAAACAGTAACGGCAACCAGGCAACCAGGCAACCAGCCAATCAACCATTCCCCCGCAGGCAACGGGGCATCAAAAAGCGCATTGGTTCAGCAATCCGTCCTCGGTGCCGTTCAGGTAACAATACGTCTTGCTGACTGGTCCCAAACCAATAAAACCGGCGTCCTTGGTTCAGCGAAAAGCCCATTGCGCCACGCTTCATCATTGGATGCAATGGGCAATCCTTAATTTCCGGGAGCGGCCCCGGCAAACCCATTCCGTCTGCCGGGGCACTGTTTATGACTGAGTAAATTATTAGTAATCGGGTCCTTCACCCAGGAGCGGCTCCACCTTTCCGGCCAGGCCGGCGAATCCCAATGCGGTGAGCAAAACCCTTTGGGCCGCCAGATAGCTGTCTTTGGGGTCATAGGCTTCCGCCGGGGAATGTGCGGCATAGCCCTTGCCGCCCCGGCCCAGGGTGACCGCGGGCACACCCAGGTTTATAGGTACGCTGGAATCGGTGCTGGATGGAGGGCTGAGTTCCGGCTCCAAGCCCAGGGCTTTGGTGGCCGCATAGGCCGCCTGCACGTGCAGTGCATCGGGCTCGCAAAAGCCGGAGGGCCGGTCTCCCACTTTTACTATCTCCGCCTCTATGTTGTCCGCACTGTCCCAGGGTATCTGCCAGGCGTCGTTTTCCTCCACCACCGCCGAGCGTATGCAATTCACCAGATGCGACACGGTTTTTTGAAGCTGCTCCGGACAGGTGGAGCGGGTGTCTGTGAGCATTTTGGCCTCCGCCGCGATGCTGTTCACCGAGGTGCCGCCGCTAACCACCGAAACCGTAAAGGTGGTTTTGGGATCAGAGGGCACCTTGATATCCGCTATCTTGGCAATGGCCCGACCCATGGCGTGAATGGGGCTGGGCACCTGTCCAAAAGCCCCGAAGCTGTGCCCGCCGGGGCCCTTGAAGGTGACCTCAAAGCGGTTGCTGCCCAGGGCCAGATAGGTGATTTTTTCAGAGCCCTCGCCGTCTATGGAAATAAACCCGTCTATGTCCGGAATGGTCCGGAAAAGGGCCTTGGCGCCGCGCAGATCCCCCAAGCCCTCTTCACCCACCGTGCCCACAAACAGAATATCGCCCTTTGGCTGAAGCCCGCCTTGGGTGCAGGCCCGCACCACGGAGAGCAGCACGGCCAGCCCGGCCCCGTCATCCGAAATGCCTGGGGCATGCATGACCCCGTCATCATCCACCGTCACCCTGGAGTCGTACCCTTTGGGAAAGACCGTATCCAGGTGTGCGCTGATCACCAGCTTGGGCCCTCCGCCCTGCCCCTTCAAAAGCCCCAGGGCGTTGCCTTCTTCATCCAGGCTCACATCCAAAAGACCCAGTTCCGTGAAACGGCGGCAAAAATCCTGAGCCCTTTCAGCCTCACCAAAGGGTGAAGAAGGTATTTCGGTCAGCTCAATCTGCTCTTTCAGGCGCAAATCCTGATCTTTTTCCAAAAACTCAAAGGCCTTTTTGACCTCGTCCAGGTCAAGCAATTGCTCAAAGCACCGGCGCACCGGCTCGGAAACGGTATAGCCAGCCGAGGCCTGGCTGGGGTCGTCTTGGGTGCCGTGATCCATCTGAAAAGCTCCGTCGTTAGGGTGTATTATCAGCCTGGCAATATGTCGTAGCGTTACATATTATGCATTGTTGCATCAGCATTGCAAGCCGCCATTGGTGGCGGGGCCCAGAATGAAATCAGGCCGTTCGGAATGGAAACCGAAACTTACTTGACATTCCATCACCGTACCTATAATTATGGCAATAAGAGTTTGCGCCCTTACTGTCATATCCTTGCCGGCTTTTCAGCCCGTCTGCGTGTTTAAACCAACGGCACAGAATCTGTGCGGGCTCATGGTCCGCCAAAAAATCCGGTCTCTGCAATCGTATCTGCAAGCCGGCGTCTCCAAGTCTCAGCTTTATCATTTAATGCTCTGTTTATGTGTTTTCACCTTAATCAGGGGAAAAGGATCATGAGTTTAAGCCAAGCTGAAATGGAACAGATAGCCAAACTGGTTGCAAGGGAATTGACCAGCGACCGTATTGAACTTAAGCACTGGCTGCAAGAGGCGATCAAGTCTTCCGACGATGTTTTTCTGATGAAAAGGGTGGAAGACCTGGCCTGGTTCGACAAGATAAAAATCACCGGTCCGGTGCCTCAGTATCAGCCCAATCCGACCGCGCAGGATGCGGGCAATCCGCTTATAATCCGCGCCTACACCTTCATCCCCAAAACGGTTGAGCAAGGCAAGACCTATCCTCTTCTGGTCTACCCCCACGGAGGAGTGCACGGCAATTTCGACTCCTCTTCATCCGCTATCATCAGGGAAATGATGGCCCAGGAATATATCGTAATCGCGCCCGAATACCGGGGCAGCCGGGGCTACGGCAAGGCGTTTTATGAAGCCATAGACTACGGCGGCCTGGAGGTGGAAGACACCCTGGCCTGCCGCAACCACATGATCGCATCATGCGAATACGTAGACCCGGGGCGGGTGGGCATCCTGGGCTGGAGCCATGGCGGCCTGCACACCCTGTTCAACATTTTCAAATACCCCGAGCTTTATCAGGCGGCTTATGCATCGGTGCCGGTGAGCGATGTCGTGGCCCGCATGGGTTACAAGGATCAAGCCTACCGGGACCACTTTGAAGCGGAATATCATATCGGCAAAAGCGGCAACGACAATGTGGCCGAATACCGCCGCCGATCCCCGGCCTGGAATGTGACCAAGCTTGAAACCCCGCTTTTGGTGCATACCACGGAAAACGACCATGACGTCAACGTGCTGGAGGTGGAACACCTGATCAAATCCCTGATCGCAAAGGGCAACCAGCCGGGCAAGGATTTCTGGTACAAGGTCTATCCCCCCACCCCGGGCGACCACACCTTCAACCGCCTGGACACCAACTTCGCCAAAGGGGTGCGGGCCGAAGTATATGACTTCCTGGCCGGATACCTGAAGCCCGCCGGGGCCAACCCGCTGGAGAAATTCAAGGGCTCGCCCAATCCGCTGGAAGCAAACCCCGAGGGCGTCTAAGGAGAACCGGCATGCCGCTAATCGAAGTGCAAGGCCTCAAGACCTATTTCTACACGGCGGAAGGCGTTGTCAAGGCTGTGGACGGGGTGGATTTCAACATCATGCCCGAGCGCACCCTGGGGGTGGTGGGTGAAAGCGGCTGCGGCAAATCCGTAACCGCCCGTTCCATCATGCGCATCATCCCCTCCCCTCCCGGCAAGATCGAGGGCGGCAAGATCCTGTACGACAGCCCCAAGGGCCTGGTGGATATAACCGCCTTGGACCCCAAAAGCAGCGCCATGCGGCTTATCAGGGGCAATGAAATCGCCATGATTTTCCAAGAGCCCATGACCTCGCTCAATCCGGCCTACACCGTGGGCAACCAGATAATGGAGCCCATCATCCTGCATCAGGGCATGAGCAAACATGACGCCAAGGATAAGGCCATTGAGATGCTGGGGCTGGTGGGCATCCCGGCCCCGGAGCAGCGCATCAACGAGTTTCCCCATCAGCTGTCGGGCGGCATGCGGCAAAGGGCCATGATCGCCATGGCCCTTTCCTGCAATCCGGCCCTGTTGATCGCCGATGAACCCACCACGGCCCTGGATGTGACTATTCAAGCTCAAGTGCTTGATTTAATGAATAATCTTCGTGTAGAATACAAAACGGCCATCATGTTCATCACCCACGATTTGGGGGTGATTGCCAACATGGCTGATGATGTGATCGTAATGTATCTGGGCAAAGTGGTGGAGTCGGCTTCAGTGGATGACATATTTGAAAATCCCAGCCATCCTTATACCCAAGGGCTGATCAATTCAATTCCCTCGCTGACCAGCCTGACCAAAGAGCGTTTGCAGCCCATCAAGGGCAATGTTCCAGATCCCCAAAGCCAGCCCAAGGGCTGCGGATTCGAGCCCCGCTGCAACAAAAGCCTGGATATCTGCAAAGAGCAAAGGCCGGGGCTCATGGAGATAGGTCCCGGGCATTCCGCCGCCTGCTGGCTGTATCAGTAGTGTCCAGCCGCAGTATCGCTGAAAGTGCTGCATAGCCGGACCATGGATGAAGGAGAGATAAGATCGAAGAATTACAGCAGCGCATAAGGGAGCAAATCCCCCATATGAGCAAGGCTCAAAAGGTGGTGGCCGATTATATTGCGGCCAATCCGGAGAAGGTGGCGCTCAGTTCGGTCCGGCAATTGGAAAAGGAGCTTGGCGCCAGCAAATCCACCGTGGTGCGGGTGGCCCAAAGGCTGGGCTATGACGGATTTCACCAGCTGAAAAAATCTCTATTAAAAAGCCTGCGCCGCAATATCCACCCCTTTGCCAATTTCAAGCTGCTGTTAACAGAACCCGAGGTGCCATCAGACTATGTGGGCATGATCGCCCAGGAAACCCTGACCAATATCAACACTTGCCTGCGCCAGGTCGACCCCGAGCAATTTCAACTCGCGGTCAAACTGATCACCGAAGCGGAGCACATATACGCCATGGGGATGGGGGTCTCCAGCTTTCTGTCAAACATGGCGGCCTATCTGTTGACCCGCATCGGACTGCGCTGCTTTGCCATGAGCCCCATGGTGCTCAACTTTTCGGAACAGGTGATCAACCTTAACACCAACGACGTGGTCTTGGCCTTTTGCTTCAGGAGTTACGCCACCAACACCTTGCGGGGCATGCAAACCGCCCACGACAGGAACATAAAAAGCGTCGTGGTCTCGGACCGGCTCACCAGCCCCTTGGCCCCGCTTGCCGACGCCTTTTTCCCGGTGCCGGTACACAGCCTGACCTATTCCCATTCCATCATCTCGCCCTTGATGCTGCTCTATGCCCTGGTGGCCCATGTCGGCTTCCAGCGCAAAGACGAAACCCTCAACTCCATTGAGTCCATAGAAGCGTTGCGCAAAAAATACGGCCATTATGTGTAATTTGACATATCTGCCGGAAAAACAAGATTTTGTGAATAATTTGTCTCAGTCCGGCCATCACCTTTCACAAGCTGAATACTAGTGATACACACTCATATTTTCTTCCCGGAACGCTATTTTTTAACATGTTGTTTTAAAAGGTATTTAATCCTATATTGCTGATAAAGATATCTCATAGCCCAGGCCTTTAGCCCCAAATACTCCCAATAAATGTATATATATTGTTTTTAGCTTGACTGCGGGCTCGCTATCGGGCTATAAGACAAATGTCTCAGAAAGAACAAGTTGACGAGACATTACTTCCCATAAAAGCCCGGACCGGGTGCCCAGAATGAGCAAAGCATTGAAACAAGACATGCAATCGGCCGCCTCCAGGCGCACGCCTCACCCAAACCGCGAATGGTAAGCAGCCCATTATGAGTTCAAAACAAGACCTCCTGACTGTCAGCAATCTGCAAAAGTATTTCCCCGTGCGCAAGGGGCTGTTGCAAAGGGTCTCCGGCCAGGTCAAGGCGGTGGACGGCATAGACCTGTTCATCAAAGAGGGCGAAACCCTGGGGTTGGTGGGAGAAAGCGGCTGCGGCAAAACCACTGCGGGCCGGACCATTTTGCGCCTTGAAGAACCCACCGGAGGCCAGGTGATCTTCCGGCCCCGGGCCAACGGAGATGACGTCCCTTCCCTGGCGGAAACCGATCTGGCCAGCGCCTCCCCAGAAACCTTGGCCGCGATGCGCCGCTATATGCAGATAATCTTCCAGGACCCGTATTCCTCGCTCAATCCCCGCATGTCGGTTAAAGATATCGTGGGGGAGCCCATCCTGGTCAACGGCCTGGCCAAGGGCCGTGAACTGCAGGACCGGGTGCTGGAGCTGATAACCGCGGTGGGTCTGGCCGCGGATCACATGAAGCGCTATCCCCACGAGTTTTCCGGCGGCCAGCGCCAGCGCATCGGCATTGCCCGAGCCTTGGCTCTGGGGCCGCAGCTGGTGGTGGCCGATGAACCGGTTTCAGCCCTGGATGTGTCCATTCAGGCCCAGGTGATGAATCTCTTGGAGGATTTGCAGCAACAGTTCCGGCTGACATACCTTTTCATCTCCCATGACCTTTCGGTGGTCAAATACATCAGCAGCAGGGTGGCCGTCATGTATCTGGGTAAAATCGTGGAGCTGGCCCCCACCATGGACCTGTTTCAAAACCCCAAACACCCCTATACCGAAGCCCTGATGAGCGCCGTGCCGGTAGCGAATCCCAAGCTGAAAACAGCGCGCATATTGCTGAGCGGGGATGTGCCCAGCCCCCTGAACCCGCCTTCGGGCTGTCATTTCCATCCCCGCTGCCGCTTTGCAGACCGCCTTTGCCAGGAAAAAGCGCCCCAATACCGGAACCTGGGCGATGAACACTTTGCTGCCTGTCACAAAGCGGAGGAGTTGAGTTTGCAGAATATAGCCATGAATTGATCTTGCCTTATTAAGGGCAAGTCAAGGCGGGGTTTAGCCAAAGCCCCGTAAATATTTAATCGGCCGGAAGGCCTGGAACACAGACATAAAAGACATTAATAACCGCAAACCTTGGAGGTGAGTGCCGTAATAATTGGCAGAAGGCTGAAAAGAGGCCATAAGCGAGGGCGCAAATTTCGCTGGTAAACCTCATTCGGCAATAAACACCAACGCCTGTTACAAAAAGGTTTTTTAAGTAAACCAAAAGTCTTAAACCGTTAGCACTGGGAGGCAAAAATGCATATCCGCAAACTAAGGTTCCCGCTGGCGCTCATTGCAGCGGCTGCGCTGATTATCACCGGACTAGCGACCCCCGGCCCTGCCCAGGCCGCCAGTAAAAAACCCCGTTTTTTTGAAATCACTCTGATCACCCCAATAGGCAACCAGCCCCGTGAGAAGGCGGGTCAGATCATAGCCCGCGATCTTGAAAAGATCGGCATCGGGGTCAACCTGCGCTATATGGAGTTTGCCGCCACCACCCCGCGCTGGAAGCTGACCTGCCAAAACGGCGCGGCCTTCAAGGACGGCGGTTTTGACCTGTTCATGCTACAGACCGCCATGGACGCCCAGATCGACCCGGCCGGCATCTTCCAGCGTCTGGGCTGCGACCAGGTGCACCCCAAGGGCAGAAACCGCATCCGCTATTGCAACCCCAACGTGGATAAGCTGCTCTACAGCGCTCTCACCATTCCGGATAATGAGAAAAGATGGGCCAAGGTTCGCGAAGCCATGAAAATAGTGACGGACGAATTGCCCTCCATTCCCCTATGGCATCCGGCCCAGTTCTACGGCGTGGCCAGCAACGTCAAATGGCCCAAGGACAAGGATATCCAATACTGGCAGACCTACTCCTTCCGCTGGGCCAAGCGCGAAATCCCGGGCAAGAAAAAGGCTGACATGAACCTCAGGGAGCGCACCCTGGTCTATGCCGCCCCTTCGGGCATAGACACCTTCCTGCCCGGCTACTCCGGCTCCAGCTACACCGACCGCGCCATCGTATTCATGGTGTATGACTCCCTGGTGGAGCGCACCGAAGCCCCTTACTACCGCGGTCCCAAGGAGCAGCGCGGCCCCAAGGGCGCATTGGCCGAGAGCTGGGAGACCTCGCCCGACGGCAAAGTGTGGACCTTCAAGCTGCGTAAAGACGTAACCTGGCACGACGGCAAACCCTTCACCGCCGATGACGTGATCTTCACCTTTGACCTGATGATGAACCCCAAATACGGGTACCGCGGTCCCAGCAAATTCGTCAGCAGCAACGGCGTAAAGTGGACCAAGCTAGACGACTACACCGTAAAGTTCACCACCAATAAATATAACCCGCTGTTTATTAAAGAGATGTTCTGGAATGTCATACTGCCGAAGCATGTCATGGCCTCCATTCCGCCCGCGCAATTGAAAAAATCCGACTTCAACACCGGCAAAAAAGCCATCGGTACCGGCCCCTTCAAGCTGGTGGAAAACAAGCCCGGCGAATACTTGAAGTATGAGCCTTATGACAAATACTGGGGCGGCCGCCCCTGGTTCGACCAGGTGGTCTTCCGCATCATCCCCGAAACCGCCACCGCCTGGTTCGCCCTCAAGACCGGCGAAGTGGACGTGACCGAAAAGTGGTACGGCTTCACCCGCGAAAAGGCCGAAGTTGAAGCCGATCCCAAGCTGACCGCCTACACCGAACCTTCATTCGGTCCCCAGCAGATCTATGTGAATAACGTTCATCCCATCTTGAAAAACAAATACGTTAAAAAAGCCATCAGCCTGGTCTGCAACCGCGACGTCATGGTCAAGGTCATTTCCCAAAACCTGGGCATCAAAGCCTCCCAGCTGATGCCTCCCTGGAGCCCCGGTTTTGTCAAGGAGCTGCCCGAGCTGAAATACGATCTGGACGAGGCCAAGCGCATGATGATCAAGGCCGGTTACGACTACGACACCATCACCGTGAAGGGACCCAAAAAGAAATAGGCCCTGAAACGATCTCAACCCAAATGGACGCGGCATCCCTGGCCGGGCCTTCCGGCCGGGGATGCTTCCCCCGATAAGCACGATCATACTTGCCCTGGCCGGAAAGCAAACGGTTGACACAGCCGGCCCGGGCCCGGCTTTTGCGGCCAAGCCGCCATGGAAAGGACCAAACCGTGGGTCTAACCAATTACATCATCCGCCGAATCTTGATAGCGATACCTACTTTTTTGGGCATCACTTTGGTCATATTCCTGTTGATGCAGGCCGCACCCGGCAACATTCTGGATTTTTATTTGTCATCCAACCCCGAGATGATCACAGACAAAGAGCAAATGGCGCAACTGGAAGAGGAACTGGGCATCGGCCAGCCCAGCTATGTGCAGTATTGGAAATGGCTGAAACGCCTCCTCGTCTTTGACTTCGGCTATTCTTTTGAAACCCATAACAAGATCGGAAACGAGCTTTTGCCCCGCATGGGGGCCACGGCCGCCTTGTTCTTCTTCAGCCATATCATAGGATGGCCCCTGGCCATTACCATTGGCATCTTGTCGGCCATCAGACCCAATTCCATCATTGACCACGCGGGCCGGGCCATTGCGCTTCTGGGCCTTTCCATGCCCGCCTTTTGGGTGGGGCTGATGCTCATACTCTCCTTTGCGGTGTATTTCAGATGGTTCCCCATCGGCGGCTCAATCAGCACCAGCGTGGAATACACCGGCGTCTTCCACCTGATGTGGGACCGTTTCTGGCATCTCATTCTGCCGTCGCTCTGCATAGCCCTTAGAAGCATAGCCACCACCATGCGGGTCACCCGGGCCGAAATGCTGGAGGTTTTGAAAAAAGACTACATCATCACCGCCCGGGCCAAGGGACTTGCGGAAAATGTGGTCCTGATAAAACACGCACTCAGAAACTCTCTCATGTCGGTGGTCACGCTCATCGGCCTCAGCATGGGACATATCTTCTCCGGGGCGGTGCTCACCGAAACCGTTTTCGGCTGGCCCGGCGTGGGGCGGTACCTGGTGCATGCGGTTCATGTGCGGGATTACCCGGCTGTAATGGCCGTGGCGGTGATCCTTTCATTCATGGTCCTTCTGGCCAACCTCATAACCGATATTGCATATAGCTGGATCAATCCCAGGATACGCTACTAGGCGCAAGCCAGGAGGAAACAGGACCATGGCCCAGGCGTCATCGCGAAAATTCAGCAAACGGCTTTTCAGCAATAAACTGTCCATTGTGGGCATTATCCTTACTTTGATCTTGATCATCACCGGCATATTCGCCGATTTCCTGTCGCCCTACGATCCCCAGGAAATGATGTTTGAATATGTGTACCAAGCCCCCAGCATGAAGTTTCCCCTGGGCACCGACGCCCTGGGCCGCGACATCTTGAGCCGCATCATATGGGGCGCCCAGACCTCGCTTTATGTCGGCCTGGGCGCAGCCCTGGTGGCCCTTTTGATCGGGGTGGTATTTGGCGGCATGGCCGGATACTATGGCAAGACCATATCCACCGTTTTCATGCGTCTGGCCGATATCCAGCTTTCCATTCCCAATCTGATCCTGCTCATCGTAGCCGCGGCGGTGCTTGGTGAACGGAGTCTCAACATCATCATTGTCATCATAGGGGTGACCATGTGGCCCAGCCTGGGCCGGGTCACCCGCAGCAAGGTAATGGACTTAAAAACCCGCGACTTTGTGGAAGCGGCCAAGGCGGCGGGGGTCAAGGACGCCCGCATTCTGTGGCGGCATATCCTGCCCAACGGCCTGGGGCCGATCACGGTTATCGCCACCTTGGATATTGGCTCGGCCATCATCAGCGAATCATCCTTGAGCTTTCTGGGTCTGGGCGACCCCCAGGCGGTTTCCTGGGGGCAGATGCTAACCAAGGGATTGCAGGATATGGCCATGGCTCCCTGGATCACCATTTTCCCCGGGCTGGCCATCTTCTTTTCGGTCTGGGGTTTGAACATGTTCGGCGACGCCTTGCGCGACGCCCTGGACGTGGAGTCCTAGCGGGTGGATAATCAAGCCGGATTGACACCAGTCTTATTAAATAAACCCAGCGGGCTGGCCGCTACTATTTGGATGGATGACAATGGACCCAAAACAGCGTGAAGAACTCAGTAATTGGATGTCCGAGATAAGACGCGATCTGCACCGGCATCCCGAACTTGCCTATCAAGAAGAGCGCACCACCAAGGTGATCAAGGATCATCTGGAAAACATGGGCATCAAAACCCGGACCTTCGAAAAAACCACCGGCGTGCTTGCGCTTTTCTGCAACCGGGCGGACGGCCCCACCCTGGCCCTGAGAGCGGATATTGACGCCTTGCCGGTGCAGGAAAAGACCGGAGCGCCCTATCAATCCCAGGTCCCGGGCAAAATGCATGCCTGCGGGCATGACACCCATGCCGCCATGATGCTGGGCGTGGCCAAGCTGCTCACAGATAACGGCGAGGCCGCCAAGATACCGGGCAACCTCAAAATCATTTTTCAGCCCGCCGAAGAAGGCGGGGCCGGAGCCAAGGCGCTCATGGAGCAGGGCGCGCTCAAAGATCCGGATGTGGACTGGATCATGGCGCCCCATGCCTTTCCGGACCTGGAGGCGGGCACCGCCGCATTCTTCCGCAAACAGAGCCACGCCTCGGCCAACCGCTTCAGCCTGCTGATTCATGGCGAAGGCGGACACGGCGCCCGGCCGCATAATTGCATCGACCCGGTAAGCGCTGCGGCCGACTTCATCAAGGCCACTCATTCCATTGTGGCCCGCAATATAGACCCCTTGAACCCCGCCGTGATCAGCGTCGGCAAGCTGCGGGCCGGAAACGCCTCCAACGTGATCCCCGACTTGGTCGAGATTGAAGGCACCATCCGGGCCCTGGACCCGGAGACCCGCGACCTTTTGATCGAAAGGCTGTACACCGCCTGCCGGGGCCTGGAAGCCGGTCACGGAGTAATTTGCGAGCTTGATGTGTCCGAGGGCTATCCTCCCGCCATGGGAGACGAAGACGTAAACAAATTCATGTACGAAACCGGTGTGGAGGTATTGGGACCGGATAAGGTCTCTTGGCTGCCTCCCAGCACCGGGGCCGAGGACTTCGCCTATTACATGCAGGAGGTGAAAGGCGCCATGTGCCGCATAGGCAGCGGCAACAGGGCCAAGGGGATCACCAAGCCTCTGCATTCGCCTTTGTTCGATGTGGACGAAAAGATGTTGATCACCGGCGCGGAGTTTTTCCACCGCTGCGTGCTGAAGTATTTCAACATGGCCCAAGACGCATAGCAAGTGCCTGGGCTGGTGCGCGGGCTGAATGGGCCAATCCCTTAATTGTCCGTAATCCAGCCCCTCGACCAGCCGTATTTCATAACTTGTGACCTAAGGAGCAGTTCTGCTGATGCCTAATCATATTCATCCCGAAATGTCCTGGCCCGAAGTGCAAAAGGCCCTGCCCGATCTGGAACTGGCCCTGCTGCCGGTGGGCTCCCAGGAACAACACGGCCCCAATATGGGCTTTGCCACCGATGCCGAACGGGCCTATGCCATGTGCAAGCTCTTGGGCGAACGGCTCTATCCCAAGGCTTTGGTGCTGGCCCCGGTCAACTACGGGGTATCCTTTCATCATATGGAATTCCCCGGCACCATAACCATGCAGCCCGAAACCCTGATCGCCACCGTGATGGATGTGGCTGAGAGCCTCAAGCATCACGGCATCAAAAAAATCCTTATGCTGAACGGCCACGGCGGCAACCAGGCCTCTTTGGGCGTGGCCGTGACCAAGATGCGTTTCAAGCTCAAGATGCAAGCGTCTTACGTGGGCTGCGGGGGCGGACTGTCCCAGGATTTGTCAGCCAGCAAGGGGGTGTCCGAAATCCGGGGCCATTCCTGCGAGGTGGAGACCTCCCAGACCATGCACCTGGCCCCGCAAATAGTGAAGTATGACTCCCTGACCAAGGGCGAATTGAAAGACACCCCCTATAACCGGCGGCCCTATTGGGGCGTGGTCCCATGGTCCTTTGACGAAATCACCGCCAACGGAGCCCTGGGCGACGCCACCAAGGCCACCGCGGAATTTGGCGAGGAGATGACGGACCTGATTCTGGACCGCCTGGAGGATTTCGTGCTGGAGTATTTTTTGGGCAAGGAACCGGTGCATAACCGCTGAGACTAAAAAACCGGCGGTGAAACCAAGCGTGCTCTGCCTGGTTTCACCGCCCTAATGGCATTTCTATCCGCTTAAAAGATTCCGCCTTGGGCCATCACCATGGGTTTAAGGTGGGCCAAAATCCAACTTTTGAATTCACGCTACATCTTTTGCAGATCACCTTCAAAACAATATTTTGGTTCAAAGACAAGGCGGATGCGATTTTTTACGCGCGGTATATACAGCAATATATAAGTATTCAAAAATCGCGGCCAACGCCGTGTTTGGGCCAAAAGAGCAGTTTTGAGGCCACCCGGTTAGATCAAGTTCACTAATTGCCCATATTCCAGGTGACTGCTATCCTTGTCTGGTACTGCATGACTTAGGAGAGGCATTGTCTTATTATCCGGCATATTTGGATTTGCATAACCGCTTGGTGCTCCTGGTGGGCGGGGGAGATGTGGCGGGACGCAAGCTTGCCACCCTTTTGGAGGCCGGAGCCAAGGTGCGCCTGGTCTCGCCCAAACTCAATGACCACTGCGCCGGGCAACTGGGCCAAGAGGTGGAATACCTGGCCCGGGGCTTTGAACCGGTTGATTTTGATGGGGTGTGCCTGGCGGTCAGCGCCACGGATGATGAAAAGGTCAACCGCTCGGTGGCTGACGAGGCCGCCCGCAGAAACGTATTCGTCAACGTGGTGGACGTGCCGCCCTTGTGCAGTTTTGTCGTGCCTGCCCTGGTGCGCAGGGGGGAGCTGACCATAGCGGCGGGCACCGGGGGCGCGGCCCCAGCCGTGGCCAGACGCATACGTGAACGCCTGGAGGGCGAGTTCGGTCCGGAATGGGGGCCATACCTGGAATTGATGCGGGCCCTGCGCAGCCGGGTCATGGCCCGGGGCAACCCCAGCAGGGTAAACCGGCCCATATTCGAAGCCCTGGCCCAAGCCCCGCTTTTGGAGTTGGTCAAAGAGCGCAATTGGTCTGTGCTTGAAAGAACTTATAGTGATATTCTGGGTGAGCGGGTCAGCCTGGCTGATCTGGGTTTGGCAAGCTTAACCAGATTGGGAGCGTGGGATTGAGCACCACATTGCATTGGGCCGCCCTGGCCCTGTACCTCTGCGCCGCCTTGATATATTTGGGTTTCGTACTCTGGCAACGGCCCAAGCTGCATCTGGCGGGCCGGATGGTGCTCTGGGCCGGATTCAGCCTGCACACCCTGGCCCTGGGCTTTGCCTGGCATGATCTGGGCGTATTTCCCGCAGTGAGCCTGCGGCAGTCCTTTGACCTGTTCTCCTGGGCGGTGATGGGCGCCAGTCTGATGATAAACCTCCGCCTGGGCATCATGGTATTGGGTGCGCTCAGTGCGCCCCTGGCCAGTCTGCTGCTGCTCATATCCAGTGTGCTGCCGGCCAGCCCGACTCCGCCCTCGCCTTTGTTGAACAGCCTTTGGGTAAGCTTCCACGTGGTCACCGCATTCTTGGGTTATGGCCTATTGGCCCTGAACTGCTGCGGAAGCCTCTTGTATCTGGTGCAGGAACGCCAGATCCGCAAAAAATCCCTGGGTCCGGTTTTCAGCCGCCTGCCCTCCTTAAGCCGCATAGAGGAATTGAGCCAGAACGCCATGTTTATCGGCTTCTGCTTTATGACCGTGGGCATGATGAGCGGCGCGGTATATGCCCAGATCGCACTGGGCTCCTACTGGCACTGGGACCCCAAAGAAGTGTGGGGCCTCATTACCTGGCTGCTATATGCCGCCTTGATCCACACTCGGGTGATACAGGGCTGGCGGGGACGCCGGGGGGCCAGATTCTCCTTGGCGGCCTTTGGCCTTCTGATGTTCAGCTTTTTGATCGTGGGGCTTTTTTTCAGCGGATACCACAGTTTTGACAGCCTCATAGGCATACAGGGGCAACCGTCATGAACCTGGTGCTTATGGGACTCAACCACAAAACCGCCAGTGTAGAGGTGCGGGAGTGTCTGGCCCCGCCACCGGAGCTGGTTCCCGAGCTGTTGGCCGATATCAGCGGCCTGGCCAGCATCCGCGAGGCCGTCATGGTGGCCACCTGCAACCGGGTGGAGATCCTGGCCGCGGCCCGGGACCCCCATGAAGCCAGCTCGGACATAAAAGAATGGTTCACCAGCGGCCGCTCGCGCCCTCCCGCGGAAGTGGAAAGCGCGCTATACAGCTATCAAGACGAAGAGGCCATCAAGCACCTGTTCCGGGTGGCGGCCAGCCTGGATTCCATGGTCCTGGGCGAGCCCCAGATCCTGGGCCAGATAAAGGACGCCTACCGCCTGGCCGCTGATGCCGGATTCACCGGAGCGGTGCTGAACAAGCTTCTGCACAAGACCTTCCAGGTGGCCAAGCGCATCCGCAGCGAGACCAGCATGGGCGGCGGCGCGGTCAGCGTTTCCAGCGCGGCGGTGGAGCTGGCCGGCAAGATATTCGATCCTTTAAGCGAACGCTCGGCCCTTATGATCGGGGCCGGGGAAATGGCCGAACTGGCAGCCGAACACCTCAAGGGCCGGGGGCTGAAAAAGGTTAACGTAGCCAACCGCACCTTGAGCCGGGCGCTGGAACTTGCCGAACGCCTGGGCGGCGGCCGGGCCTATTCCCTGGATGACCTGCCCGAGGTGCTCAGCGAAGTGGATATCGTGATCAGCTCCACCGGGGCCAGCGAGCCGGTCATCACCGTGGACCTGGCTAAAAAGGCCCTGAAAGAGCGGCGGGGGCGCTCGCTTTTCTTCATTGACATTGCGGTGCCCCGCGACGTGGACCAGGCCGTCGCAAAGCTTGATGGCTGTTTTGTATACGATATTGACGACTTAAGTGAAGTGGTCCGGGCCAACCGCCAATCCCGGGAAAAAGAGGCCCAGGCCGCAGAACGCATCGTGGCCGAAGAGGTGGCCAAGTTCCAACGCTGGCTGGGTTCTCTGGCGGTTTCCCCGACAATTGCAGAATTAACCCTTAAAACCGAGCAATTACGCCAATCGGAACTTGCCCGGAGTCAAAAGGAGCTGGACGGCCTGACTGAACAGCAACAAAAGGCGGTTGAAAAACTCACCCGCTCTTTAGTGAAAAAGCTCCAACACGACCCTATCATGTTTATTAAAGAGCAAAGTCACGCCAAAAGCGAGGAGACCCGGCGCTCACAGCTCGCCATGGTGCGGCGAATCTTCAACCTGGAAGACGATAGAGCTTCATAGGGCTTGATGCCCCATGCATATGCAAAGCTATCAGACAGGGGGATAAACATGGCTTACAAATTGATCTCCGCAATGGAATTGAAGCAAAGTCTGGATACGGGCGGCGGCCTCTCGGTGGTGGACGCCTTGGTGCCGGAACACTATGAAGAAATGCATATTCCGGGAGCCAAGCAGGTCTGCGTATATGAATATGATTTCATGGACCAAATGGAAAAGCTGTTCTCCGACAAAAGCACTCCCTTGGTGCTATACGGCTCCAGCCCCCGCACCCACACCGCATTCAGCGCCGCTGAAAAACTTGAGCGGGCCGGGTACAAAGATATCTCGGTGCTGGCCGGAGGCTTGGAAGGCTGGCGCGAAGCGGGATATAAGCTGGAAGGCTCCAAGTCCGGGCACCCGGATTTGTGGCTGGGCCGGTTCTTGCCTCCCGAAGGTGAGTTTGCCGCCCTGCCCCAAGAAAGCGGCATCAGCTGGACCGGACGCAACCATAACGGCAAACACTTCGGATCTGTGCAGCTCACCGAGGGCCTTTGCCGTTTCAGCGGCGGCAAGCTGAACGGGTCATTCACGGTCGACATGACCTCCATAAAAGATCAAAGCCTGGATGGCAACGAGCTTCAGCCGGTTTTGGAAACGCATCTGAAAAGTGACGACTTCTGGTTCACTTCCCTTTTTCCCCAGGCCCGTTTCAAACTGGAAAATGCAGTCCCCTTGAAAGAACAGTCCTTAAGCATACCGACTTATGAAATAAGGGGTATGCTGGAGCTGCGGGGAGTGAAACGGCCTTTCAGTTTCCCGGCCAGCTTTAATCTGCTGGACGACGGGCGCTTGGCCGTGGAGGCCCATTTCGACCTGGACCGCACCTTATGGGGGGCCATATACGGCTCCACCAGGTTTTTTGAGCATCTGGGCTACCATATGGTCTTTGACATGGTTAGCTTAGATCTAAGGCTGGTTATGGAGCCTAAACAGTAACAAGGTCCGTCCGGCCTCCCCACGGGGAGGACCAGACGGAATATTTATTTTTTTGCTAATAGCGGGGCGTCCCCCCATGAACAATTGAGGATGCATATCATGAGAACCTTACTGCGAATCATCACGATATCGGTGCTGATACTGTATTCCTCCCTTGCCCAAGCCGGCGAACCCGTGCGCTATCAGCTGGACAACGGATTCACGGTTATCCTTAAAGAAAACCATGAAGCCCCGGTGGCTGCGTTTCAGGTCTGGGTGCGGGCGGGTTCGGCCAATGAAAAACCCCACGAATACGGCATCACCCATCTGATTGAACACATGATCTTCAAGGGCACCCCCAGCGATCCCAAGGGGCTGATGGCCAAGCGCATAGAAGCCTTGGGCGGGGATATAAACGCCTACACAACCTTGGATCACACCAACTATTGGACCGTGGCCCCTTCCTACGCCGCCGGTCAGGTGCTTGAAAACCTGGCTGACGCGGTGGTCAACGCCTGGTTTGATGAAAAGGAACTGGGCAAGGAAAAGGAGGTGGTCATTGAAGAGATCCGCATGGGCCAGGACAGCCCCCAACGCAGGCGGGGAAAGGCCGTCATGGCTGCGGTATTCGGCAAAGACCATCCCTACGGCCGGCCGGTGATAGGCAGCGTTGAAAGCGTGCGGGCCATATCCCGCCAAGACATCCTGGACTACAGGAAACGCTGGTACCGGGCATCGAACATGATGCTGGTGGCGGTGGGTGATTTTAAGATTGAAGAGCTGAAACCCCAAATCGCAAAGCTGTTTGCCGGACTGCCCGCCGAACCCGCCCTGGATTTCAACCTGCCTCCGGTGAAAAGCGGTGACGGACCCCGTCTGGTGGTGCTGAAAGAAAAAGTCAAGCAGGCCAACATAGCCATGGCCTGGCCCATTCCCGGTCTGCCCGATCCGGCGGTCTACGCCCTGGACATGGCGTCTTCGGTGGCGGGCGACGCCGAGACCAGCCGCCTGAACGCAACCGTCAAGGAAAAACTGGGCCTGGTGGATTCCATCGGCTCATACGCCTACACCCCCGATGGCTATGGTTTTTTCGCCCTGTCAGCCAGCCTGAATCCGGAAAACCTCAAAAAAGCCTGGCCGGCCATGCTAACAGAGGCCTTGAGCCTGATCAGCAACCCGCCCAGCAAATCGGAGCTGAACAAGGCCCGGGTGGCGCTCAGCGCCAGCTTTATCCGCGGCCGCCAGACCATGAAGGACCAGGCCAACACCCTGGGTTATTTCGAGATGATGTACGGCGGCTATGAGCAGGTGGACACCTATACCGAGCGCTTCAAGTCCGTAAGCGCCTTGCAAGTCAAGGACGCCCTGAAAAAATACCTGTCCGCAAAAAACCTGGTGATGGTGCTGCAGGTGCCCGAAGACAGCCAGGTCCCGACGGAAACCGAACTCCAAGAACAGGCCGCAAGAATATTCGCAGCCCAACAAAATGCTCCCGCTCCAAAGCCGGTCCAGGAAAAGGCCATACGCAAAGAACTGGCCAACGGCATGACCCTATTGGTGCAACCGCGTTCATCTTTGCCTCTGGTCTCTTTCCGCCTGGTGGCTCCGGGCGGTTTTGCCGGTGAGAACAAGGAAAACGCAGGGTTGCATGAACTGTGGTCCCGCAGCCTGGACCGGGGCAGCAAAAACTACAGCTACAAAGAGCTTGCCGAAACCCTGGATAACCTGGCGGGCGGCGTGGGCGCGTTTACCAGCCGCCATTTCTCCGGAATGACCGGCGGTTTTTTGGCCAAAGACGCCAAAGAGGGTTTGTCCATCATGGCCGACCTTTGGCTGAGGCCGACCTTTGACGACGATCAGCTAAAGCGGGCCAAGGCCGAACAGTACGCCAGCCTGCGGCGTCAGCTCAGCTCGCCAACCGGACGCGCCTTTTTGAAATTCCGTGAGCTTTTCTACGGCGATCATCCCTACGCCCTCAATCCCCTGGGCAGCCAAGAAAGCCTGGTCAAGCTCACCGGCGCTGATCTTATGGCCGCCCACGCCAAGCTGAAAGGTACCAAGGGCCTGGTGCTCAGCGTGGCGGGCGATGTGGACCCGAAACAGGTGGAGATCTGGGCGACCCAGTTTTTCGCCGGAGCCGAAGGGCAGGCCCAGCAGCCTGAACTCCCGGAAGTAAAGGCCCCGGACGCCCCGCGGGTGGAAAAGATTGATGACAAGACAGCCAAGCAATCCCAGATTGTGCTGGGCTGGCTGGCCCCCAACGCGCGCAGCAAGGAAAGGCATGCCTTCAATTTGCTGCAAGCCATTTTGGGCGGCATGGGGGGCAGGCTGTTCCTGGACCTCAGGGACACCCGCTCTTTGGCTTACTCCGTCAGCCCGTTCTATTCCGCCGGCTACCAGCTTGGGGTTTTCGGCATCTATATGGGAGTGGGCCCGGGCAAGGAAAAAGAGGCCTTGAGCGGGCTCAATGAACACTTGGAGCGGATTCGCAGCCAGCCGCCCACCCTGGAAGAACTGGACCGGGCCAAGGCCCAGATATTGGGCGGTCTGGCCATCGGACTGCAAAGCTATGCCTCCCAGGCGGAGGTTATGGCGGATGACGATGTGCTGGGCCGGGGATATATGTATCACAAGGACCTGCCCCAAGATATTAAAGCCGTAACCCCGGAAGACATCCAGGCAGTGGCGGCCAAGTATTTGAAACCCGGACATGAGGTGCGTTTGGTTCTGGGTCCTTGAATCCGGCTGATGACGGTCAAACGGCGCCCCGGAGGCCTGCTCCGGGGTATTTTTTTCTTACAGCCTGTTATTTGCCGGCTGCCTCCTGAGAAAAGTTCTCTTGCTATATGCCCCGGAAGGCATTTGACCTGAGCCCATAAATCTGCTAGTTTGCAATCGGTTGATTTCCAAGAGATTATATTTGTGCGGGTACCCACCATGGAGGAATAGCCGGTGATCCTTTTCCGCCACATCCCTGGCTGCGTAATAGTGTTCGCGGCCTTGTTATTAACCTTGGCCAGCCTGATACCCACCCAGACCTGGGCCAAGGAAGTCCGGTATGTAACCGACGAACTGCAAGTCACCGTGCGCAGTATTCCCAGTGCAGACAGCAAAGTGCTTTTCTTGGTGAAAAGCGGTATGACGCTCACATTGTTGGAATCCAGCGGGGAAGGCTGGGCCAAGGTGCGCACCGAAGATGGCAAAGAAGGCTGGATGATGGGGCGCTATCTGCGCAAGGACAAACCAGCCGTGGTGCTCCTCAACGAAGCTAATCCCAAAAGCGAAGAGGCCGATAAAAAGCTGGAAGCCATGAGCGCAGAAAATAAGCAGCTGCGCCAGGAGCTGGAGGAAGCCCAAAAGCAAGCAAGTGAAGCAACCCGGCATTATGCATCCCTCAAAGCCGAGGCCGCGGAATACATGGTGCTCAAAGAAGAGCACCAAAAGCTTAAAGAAGAGTTTGAAATTCAGGGTCAAAAGCTGGACGAGCTGGGCACGGAATCCGACTCACTGCGTTTTGGCAACAACCTCAAATGGTTCCTGGCCGGAGCAGGGGTGCTGCTCCTGGGCTGGTTTTTAGGCTTGGCCTTTGGCAAGCGTAAACGGCGCTGGTCATCCGGCCTGCATTAATTGTCAAGCCCTGGCCCCAACCGCTCCCGCTCTCTTCAGCGTGGTTTCATGAAATAGAACCGCGCTTTTGCCTTTTATACGCGGCGTGAAAAATATATGCATAAACGCCGCGTATAAGCGCACCGTTCATGGCGCGGTCCACCCTGCCCTTTTTGGGCCTTCACCGGGCGGACCGCTTATCATTTCCACGCTGGATACTGCAAAACCTTTATAACTCTCATCCGCGGCACCGTCAGCTTGGTGGATGATTCGGCCTTTATCCCCCCTGTACCACCACAATCCCGTCCCGGATCAGTTGCTCAATCTCGGGTTCGGCCAACCCGGCCCGCACAAGGAACTCTCTGCCGCCCTGGCCCACCGCAGGCGCATCATTCCTCAGCTCCATGCTGGCCCCATCCATGCGCAAGGGAATCTTGGGCAGCCGGGCCTCCTTGCCGTCCAGGGTCTTGGTGTGGACCAACCCTCCCGACTGGTTCAAATGCTCATCATCAAACAGATCCTGGGGGCGGGCCACCGGAGCAAAGGGGATATGGGCTTTCAATGCCTTGTCCATGATCTCCTGTTTGCTCATCATGCCGATCCTCCGGGTAAGCTCGGGCAGGAACCAATCCCTGGCCTCAATACGGCTCTGGTTGGTGGCCAGCGTTTCATTGTTCACCCAATCATCAAAGCCGAACACCTCGCACATGCGCACCCAATGCCGGTCGCTGGTTACGCCTATGAAAACCTGGTCATTGTCGCTGGTGTTGAACAGGTCATAGACCGACCAGGCCCTGCCCCGGTCCGGCATGGGCGGGGGGGCTTCGCCGGTAATTGCGGCTATGGCCATGTGCTGGCCCACCAAAAAGGCCACGGACTCGAAAAGAGTGGCATTGACCAGGCAGCCTTTGCCGGTCTGGTTGCGCTGGTTGAGCGCGGCCAGAATGCCGATCACCCCAAAGGCGCCGCCCATGATGTCGGTCACGCTGGCTCCGGCCCGCAGGGGCCTTCCGCTGGGCCCTGTCATATAGGCCAGACCGCCCATCATCTGCACCACCTCGTCCAAAGCCGGGCGCTTTTCGTATGGACCGGGCATGAATCCTTTCAAGGCGCAGTAGATCAGCCCGGGATTCAGCTCCGAGCATTTTTCATAGCCCAGGCCCAGCCGGTCCATGGTTCCCGGGCCGAAGTTTTCTATCAATACATCACTTTTGGCCACCAGCTTGAACATCAGTTCCAGACCGGCCTCGGACTTGAGGTTAACCGCCAGGCTCTTTTTGTTGCGGTTCAAAAAGGTGAAAAAACCCGCTCCAAATCCTTTCAGCCTGCGGGTGTCATCACCATGGGGAGCCCGCTCTATCTTGATCACCTCCGCACCCAAATCAGCCAGCACCAAGCCGCTGGTGGGTCCCATAACGGTATGGCCGAACTCCAGAACGGTTAGTCCGCTCAAGGGCAGCTTCGCTGCATCACTCATAATTGCTCCTCCCAGCCTAGCCTAGGGTTTCAGCCAGACATTTTTGGACCCGGCACATGCGGCCCGGCAGCTCTTTGGATAGCATGGCGCCCAGCAGCTCCACCGCCCGGCACAGCTTCAGCAGATCAACTCCGGAGTCGATACCGGCCTGATCGCAGAGATTCACCACGTCTTCAGTGGCCAAGTTCCCGGCCGCACCCTTGACAAAGGGGCATCCCCCCAGGCCGCCTGCGGCCACGTCGAATATCTTCACTCCGGCCTCATATCCGGCCACCAGGTTGGCCATGGCCAGTCCCCTGGTGTCATGCAGGTGCAGGGAAAGCGACGCCCCGGGAATGGCCGCCCTTACCTTCTCCACCAAGCGGCACACCTGGAAAGGATTGGCCATGCCGGTGGTGTCGGCCAGGTTTAGTTCATGGGCCCCGGCCGCGGCCATGGCCTCCAGTGCGTTCAGCACATTTTTCTCCGGCACCGCGCCTTCGTATACGCAACCAAAGGAGCACTGGGCACCGGCCCGCACCGTCATCCCGGCCTCCACCGCCTGCTTGATGAGCTCAACCATCCCGGCCAGGGCCTCATCGGCCGGGCGTTTGACATTCTTTCTGCTATGGGTGTCGGAAACCGAAACCGACATGCTCACATGCTTTAACCCGCAAGCAAGGGCTCTTTCCAGGCCCCTGGCGTTCAGGATCAGCCCGGTGAGCAACACCCCGGGGGTGTGCTTGATACGGCCTATGAATTCGTCGGTGTCGGCCATCTGGGGGACATACTTGGGATGCACAAACGAACCCACCTGAATCCGGGCCAGCCCGGCATCCACAAGCTTGCCGAACAGTTCAATTTTCTGATCCAGACTCAGAATCCGGGCCTCGGACTGCAAGCCGTCGCGCAGGGCCTCGTCTTCCAAAATTATACTTGCCATAGCGTTTCCTTTTGGCTGGATTGGTCCAAAACTGGGAAGGTTCAAAGACAGCGAACTTGTCCCCAATATTTCAGCCGGCCGCGAATGATCTTACCCAGAAACAACGGACAGATTGTTAAGCGACCATTTTAGTTTCAAACTCCAATGGGCTGATGTAGCCATTGGTACTATGTCTTCTGGTTCGATTATAATCAACTTCAATATACTCAAAAACAGCCCTGCGCATGGCTTCACGGGTTTCAAAACACTCGCCGTGGATCAATTCCACTTTGAAGGAGTGAAAGAAACTTTCGGCACATGGGTTGTCGTATCAATTACCCTTGCCACTCATGCTGCAAGTCAGGTCATGTTTGGCCAAAAGGGCTTGATACAGTTTAGAGCAGTACCGGCTGCCGCGATCGGAGTGAACGATCACGCCCTTTGGCATGCGGCGCCGCCACAGAGCCATCTGTAAGGCATCTGTGACCAACGTAGCTTTCATACGTTTATCCATGGTCCAGCCGATCACTATGCGCGAAAACAGATCGATCACCACCGCCAGATACAACCAACCCTCGCAAGTCCATAAATATTTGATATCACTTACCCGCTTTTGGTTAGGGGCGTCTGCGCTAAAGTCCTGCTCCAAAAGGTTTGGAGTGGCGTGTAGATTGTGATCCGAATCCGTGGCGGCCTTATACTTCTTGGCTGCCTTGGCCGCTAGGCCCTGCCTTTTCATGCGGGCAGCTACCGTTTTACGGTTGTATGAATGACCCTGATCATCAAGGTCAAGGGTCAGTTCCACAGCCCCGCTGCGACCCTTGCGGACGGCGAATGCCTCAGCCACAAACTGATCCAGTTTATCACGGAAAAGCTGACTCTGGCTGGGATTGTGCCGCCGATGCCGCCAGGCATAATAACCGCTGCGCGACACCCCAAAGACCTCACGCTGGGCGCTGATACTGTATTTGCCTGTGTCACCATGCATGAAAGCGTACTTCACTTCAGGCTTTTCGCGAAGTACGCTGCGGCCTTTTTAAGATAAGAAGCTCCTCGGCCTGCTTGGCTAGCGGCCGTTTCAACCTGGCATTTTCTATTGCCAGCTCTTTTTCAGTCTCGCTACGGCTCGCTTCATACCTGGCCTTTTTGCGCCAATCATATAACTGCGATTCGTGAAGCCCCAGTTGTTTGGCCGCTCCGGAAACACCAACCTGATCTGCCAAGCCCAATGCCTCGATCTTGAATTCGGCGGAGTGCCGGCGGCGTGGGGATTTCTTCTGCTTTAATTGTGCTGCCATGGATCACCTCCGTTGAGCAATTTACTCGCTTAACTCGGTGTCCGCAAATGATGGGCTAGATCAGCCCAGGATCCCCCGCCGGGTGTAGGCCCCGGGCTATCCGAGGGGACGGCCCAAACCCTTGCCTCCGCCCTGTCGAAAGCGGAAGACGACGGAGACACCGGTTTGACCTCCGAACTAGACCTGAAAGTTTTAGGCTGGACCGGTCCCGAAACCGGACCGGCCCGCTCCCAGCCCCAGGACTGAACATCCCCTACGCCGGC
Source organism: Desulfarculaceae bacterium (assembly GCA_963675675.1). Taxonomy (GTDB): domain Bacteria; phylum Desulfobacterota; class Desulfarculia; order Desulfarculales; family Desulfarculaceae; genus Dethiosulfatarculus. The sequence continues at coordinate 693,361 of OY776512.1, read as the reverse complement.
TGCAGCTCCGGACCCGATTCCCCATCCCCCCCAGACCCGCTCCTGCTTGGCCTGTCCCGGAGGCGTCCGCATAATACCCGGGCGCACCACGGAACAGGCTCACCTTCCGGCTATTTCACATCCGGGTTGGGAAGCATGAAATCGCGGATAACTCCGACAAACTCCCCGCCGCCCCGGATGAATCCGCGCAGAGTCCGCAAGGTTGGGCCGAATGTGTCGAACTCCTCCACGGTCATGCCATCCGGGCGGTAGGCCCGGTCAAAGTCCGCGAATTTGGCGCTGAGTTCCTTTATGATGGCCGGGGCCACCGGATTGTCCATGCGCGGCTTGACCTCGACATCGCATGCATTGAAACGACGCTGCCACTGGTTGGTCATGGTCACAACCACGTCCCCGCCTATGAACTCGGACCAGTGCATATGGTTGCGGGTGGCGGCCGAAAGCAGCCTGGTGGTGTATCCCCGCTCTTGATATATCTCATAGGCCTTTTTCATGGCTGCCACCCCGGCCCATTCCAGATAAGCGGGCTCGGTGACTATGTTATCCCTGTTGGCCACCACCTTGAGCCAGTCATCCAAGCGGCCCACCATGATGGTGCAAACCGGGCTCATGCTGCTGATGTCCTTTCCCCCGGCTTTACGGCGTTGCAGCCCCTTTTCTATGGCCTCGCCCACGGCCAGGGCCTGGGGCACCGAGAAGCTGACGGTCGCATTTATGACCACGCCCTGATAGGTGGCCTCCTCAATGGCCGTCACGCCCGCGCTGGTCACCGGTATCTTGACGATCATGTTCGGGGCGAGGTTATGAAAGTGCACCGCCTGGTCCACCATGGCTTTTGGGTTGCGGTAGTTTTTGGGGTCGGTCTGGATGGACAGGCGGCCCTTCTTGCCCCCGGATTCATTGAAGATAGGCTCCAGCAGTTTGGCCCCTTGGGCGGACATGTCCTCCACCAGCTTCCAGGAAATCCGCTCCTCGTCGGCATCGGGCATATCGTTTATGAGCCGGTTGATATGGTCTTTCCACAAATCCATTTCGATGCCCAGCACATAGCTCACGATGACCGGGTTGGCGGTTGCGCCCACCGCTCCATGTTCGATGGCGTATTTTAATTCGCTGACCGCGCAGGAGTCGTTCCAGTATTCGGTCCTGGTGGTCTGGGTCATCTCGTGCAAGGGGCTTTTATACTTTTTTGTGCTCATTATATTAATAACCTTTCGTTTTTTTTGGGCGGGGCCGATGCTCCGGAACCTTGATTTTGGGTAAACTATTCCCCTGGCAAAACAGTTGGTTTTGTTGAACTTATTGAAAATATTTATTTTATTATTGCGATCGCACTAGGCGGTTCACTTTGATAGCGGCCTTGCCCCGGTTATACAGACGGTCTCCTCATGGCCAGGACCGTTAACACCTTTGCCGGCTTATCTTTGTTTTTATTCACCGAATAGTGCGGCAGATTGGCATTGAAATATGCGCAATCCCCTGCGGACATCACGTACCGGTTGTCGCCGTGATAGAAAAATATCTCCCCCTCGAATATATAGATCATTTCTTCGCCGTCATGGGTATTAGAGGGCAATTCATCAGGCTTATCGTTATATGCCACATCGATAACCAGCGGAACCATCAAAGGCGATTTTTTCCATTTCACCAGCGAATGGTATATGTAGCCGAAGCTTTGCAGCTGCCCCACAACCTTGGGCCGTTCATCAGCCTTGATCAGGGAAATATCGGTTTCGCCGTTTTCATCCTTAAAAAAATATGACACATGCACATTCAGGGCAAAAGCGATCTTTGCCAGGGTGGGCACCGGAGGACACTTCATGCTGCTTTCGATTTTGGATATGTAGCTGACGGTCAGACCGCTTTGATCTGCCAGGGCCTGCAAGCTCATATGCTGCCGTTCGCGAAGCGCTGTAATCCTTTGACATATCTGCGGACCTAAGTTTTCCGCTTGATCAATCATGTCTCTCTCCAATCAGGCTCAGCTAAATTGCATCCATGACTATTTCCACCGCCTCTTCAACCGTGAACTGGCGGGGGTTGTTGGCAAATAAAAATGGTATCAGGTTGAATGCATCCTCAACCAGCACCTTGGCTTTATCCCGGTCAAGCTTCACTGAAAGGTCGGACAGCTTTTGGGGGATGTTGATATCTTTGATCAGCTCTTCGACTGCATCGGCGGCCAGGGCGGCTGCCTGGCCCAGGCTCAGACCGCTGGTATCTTTGCCCAGCAAAGAGGCTATGTTGGAGTACTTCTCCTGGCAGGCGGGATGGTTTTTCCGCATGACAGGCACCGCCATCACCGCATTGCCCAAACCATGAGGGATTTTGAACTCCCCGCCCAGGGCCTGGCTAAGAGCGTGTATAACCAAGGTGGTACAGCCCGCAAAGGCCTGCCCGGCAAAAAGGCTGCCCAGGGCCATATGATACCTGGCCTCCACATCCTTGCCGTTCAGCACGCTTCTGCGCAAATAGCGCCCGATCAGATCGATGGATTTTACGGCGAACATCTCGGTGATGGGATTGCCAGCCAAGTTGGTGTAGGCCTCGATGCCGTGAATCAGGGCGTCCATGCCCGTGGCGGCCGTGGTCTTTGGGGGCATGGTCATGGATAACAGCGGGTCCACCAAGGCGACCTCCGCATATAGCTTGGGGTCCTTGACAAAGTTCTTGGCCGCGGTGCCGTTGTCCATGTACTGGGAATAGACGCAAGCGCAGGTCACCTCCGACCCGGTGCCCGAGGTGGTGGGGATCATGATCTTGGGCAGAACCTTGTCTGGGACGTTATTAAGGCCCAAATGATCGTAGACCGAGCACTCGCCGGCTCCCAGAAACGAGGCCCCCTTTGCCACATCCAGAACGCTGCCTCCGCCAAGGCCCACCACGATGTCGGACTTCATATCGCGGGCGAACGCGCCCAGCTTTTCCACGGTTTCTATGCTGGGCTCCGGCTCCACCGCGTCGAACACCTTGTATGGGATGCCCGCACAGGTCAGCAGCTGGTCTATCCGGCCGAAGAAAGCCTGTCCCGCGATTATCTTGTCAGTGACCAAAAGGCAGTTTTCACCGCCCAGCCGCTTGATCTCCTCGGGAAGCGCCTTTATTTCATCTAGGCCGAAACGCACTTTGCCTGGAAAAATGTACTGAAAGCTGCCGCTGTTTAGAAACATTTCGAACTCCATTATCAGTTGAATAAGGCCTTTAGCCTCCCGGCCCTATTGGGCCATGTAGCCGCCGTCCACCGTCAGCACCACGCCATTCATATATTTGGAAGCATCCGAGGCTAAAAGCAGGATGGCTCCTTTCAAGTCCCGGGGATTGCCAAGCTCGCCACCGGGCAGTCGATCCTTTACCTTTTGGGTGCGTTCGGGGTTTTTATAAAGGTTGTTGCGGATCATCTCGGTTTCCACAAAACCCGGAGCCAGGGCATTTACATTTATGCCGTATTTCGCCCATTCACAGGCCAGCACCTTGGTGAGCTGGATCACGCCGCCCTTGCTGGCCGCATAAGCCGCCACGCCCCAGGCACCGATCATGCCGTAGAGCGAGGCGGTGTTCACTATCTTGCCTCCGCGCTTTTCGATCATGACCCGTCCGGCCATCTGGTTAAGCAGAAAAACCGAGGTCAGGTTGACCCTGATTATCCGGTCCCAGTGCTTAAACTCCAGTTTTTCCGCTTCTTCCCTGCGGGTGATGCCGTGGTTGGCCATCAGGATATCTATGCTCCCGAAGGCATCCATAAACTCGGCGAACCCCCGCAAGACCTGGTCCTTATCGGCCATGTCCGCCTGGATGGCGGGTACATCGCGCCGGTGCCGCTCTCCGAGTTCGGCCGCGGTTTGGTGTATGGAATTTCCGCTGGACAGCACCGCCACGTCGGCCCCGGCCTCCAGAAGGGTTTCGGCCATCACCCGGCCTATGCCCCGGCTGGCCCCGGTGACCAGCGCTTTACGCCCTTTCAGATCATATAGCTGTTCAATCACCTGATTCATTATTTCCGCCTATTTTGCGGTTATCACCGATTTGGTGGAGCCGTACGGCCCTCCCGGCCAGCCTGCCAGCCCGCATCCGCCGCGGTCCTGGTAGCCTTCCAAAAATTCGGGAAGCCGGTTGCCCGCATCCGCCATGAGCCTTTCATGCATGTTCTGACAGACTTCCGGGTGCTCAGGAGCCAAGTTGCGGGTCAAATCCGGATCATCTTTATGATTATATAATAACGCCCCCTGACGCCAAAGATCGGCGTTATACCACCAGGTTTCATCCACCACAGCCCCCACCGTGCCCCATACGCAGCTGGCATGCTCCCGGGGGGCGGGCCGTTTGCCCAAGGCCGCGGGCCAAAGATCAAGCCCTTCCATTTCTTCGGGCGGGCTGACGCCGATCAGATTAAGCAGGGTGGCGGTCAAGTCGAAGTTTTGGCACATCTGCCCGCTTATCCACCCGGCGCCCTCACCCTTGGGATGGCGAATCATGGCTACGGTGTCGGCCACGCTCCTGGTGAGGGGATAGCCCTGCTTGCTCACATACCCCTTGTCCCCCGGATCATAGCCCAGGCTGTGGCCATGATCGCTCACCACAGCCACCACCGTATCATCAAGCCTGCCTTGCAGCTTCAGATTCTCCATGAAGTGCCCAAACCAGCGGTCGCACATGGTGACCTCGCCCGCATAATTGGCTTGAATCCGCTTGAGCTCGCGGGGGGTCATCACCTCGTCCCACTTGTGGTAGGGCGACTGGATCAGGTCCGCGCAGCCGTCGTCATCCGGATCATAGAGCTTGCGGTAATACTGCGGAGGGTCCCAGGGCTCATGGGGATCGAATGAATCAACCACCATGAAGAAGTTTTCCGCATCCTGATTTTCAAAAAGCCATTTGCCTGCCTCCCTGAAAACCCGGGCCGTAAAATAATCCTCCTCGTCCTGGCGGTGGCTGGTGTTTCGTTTCCAGATTTTAAAAAACTCCGCTATGCCGGGCTCACCCTTCATATGTTCGTTGAGATGCGCCTCAAACTCTTCATTATAGATCTTGACCCCGGTGCGGTAACGGTCCACCTCCTGCCCCCGGATGAGCCGCCAGACATCAAACCCACGGTGATAGTTCTTCATGGGTTTGAATATGTGATAGCAATCGGTGATCAAAGCGGAACGGTAACCGAGGGGGCTCAGCACCTCGCTCAGGCTTATATCTTCTTCGGGCAAGGGCCCCCAGCCCGGAATGGGCCGGTCCACGTCCCCCCGGTAGGCCCGGTGGCCATGAAAAGGAAACACTCTCTTGCCGGTGAACAGGGCACGCCTTACTTCCACCGTGGGCAGGGATTCGGGGTAACAGTGGGTGAACACCATGGCTTCTTTTGCAAAGGCGTCCAGGTGCGGAGTGTGTATCCACTGGTTGCCATAGGCTCCAAGGTGGTCTTGCCTGAGACTGTCGAATATCACCAATACTAAATTCATAAAAACCTCAATATCGATAAGGAACCCGCGATGAACCGCAAAGCTCCAATCAATCCATTACCAAGCCCCCGTTGATGTCAATCAGCTCGCCGGTTATGAAACCGGCCCTGGGCGATGCCAAAAAGGAAACCGCATGGGCCACTTCCTCCGGCAGACAAAAGCGGCCGACCGGGATGCCCTCCAGGACCTCCGCCCGTTCCTCATCGTTTAATTGTTCGGTGACCATGGGGGTCAAAACATAGGCCGGGGCCAGGCCGTTTACCGTGATTCCGGTAGGCGCCAGCTCCCGGGCCAGGGAAAAGGTCAGCGAGGTAAGCCCTCCCTTTGAGGTGGAATATGCCGTGCCCGCAGTGAGCCCTCCGGTTTTGGAGGCCAGGGAGCATACATTGATGATCCTGCCCCATCCCGCTTTTTTCATATCCGGGATGAGCTCTTGGCTCAAAAGGAATGCGCTGTCCAGGTTGACCGCGAAAATCCTGCGCCACTCGGCCAAGGAACAGGTCTCGCTTTTGTTGTTGCTCAAAATTCCCGCATTGTTGACCAGGATGCCTACCTTGCCGATGCTCTGGCGGATGTGCTTGCAAGCCGCATCTATGGAATCGGCCTGGGCCAGATCCATGGCCACCAGGTGATATTCGCCCTCGGGCATTTCCTCAACTGCTTTTTGCAACAGCTCCAGGCTAAGGTCGCTCAAGATCACCTCATGGCCCATAAGCAGCATTTCTTTTGCTATCGCAAGGCCCAGGGTGCCAGCGGCGCCGGTCACCAAAACCAGGGGCTTTTGGGCCGGACCGTTCAAGATGTACTCCCGATTGTCCACTACACACATACTCCGTTAGTTCATATGGTTGTCTTTGGCCGGGGCTCAGTTCCAGTCATTTCAGTTCGCTGGAAAATCCTTGGCCAGCTTATTTGCGGGCGGGAGGCTTTTGTCCTCCCACCCGGTCTTTTGCCTAGTACTTGATGTAATCCAAGGCGTCGGCCTCGATGCCCTTCTCGGTATCGGCGATGGCTTTTTTCATCTTGTCAAGCCACATGGCGCCGTCGGGATAGGTGGTCACGAACCACTTTTCCACAACCGGCTTGGCTTTTAGGAACTCAGCCTTGACTTCCGGGCTGGGAATAACCAGGGTGCCGCCGGCCTTTTTGAAGCGGGCCTGGCTGTTGCCGATGTTCATTTTCCAGTGGTTGCTCATGAATTCGCCCGCGGAGCGCACCGCCATGATCACGGCAATCTGCAGGTCCTCGGGCAGGCTCTTCAGCCACTTGTTGCTGACCCATTCCATGTCATAGATGGCGGCATGGCCGTCGGTGATGATGTGTTTCACCGGGGGCACCATCTTGTTGGCGGTCATGTCTTCGGCGTTGTTTTTGGTCCCCTCCACCACACCGGTCTGCAGGCTGGTGTAAAGGTCGCCCCAGGCCATGGGCGTGGGGCTGGCTCCCAGAGCGCGGACCAGTTCCTGCTGCAAGGGGCTGTTGATGGTGCGGATTTTCATGCCCTTCATATCGGCAACCTTTTTGACCGGCTTGGTGGTGCAAAAATGGCGGAAACCGCCGCAGCCGATAGCGGCCAGCCGGATATTGCCGGTTTTTTTCAAGATGGCCTTGCCCAGCTCAATCCAGAAGGGGCTTTGGCCGAACTTGCCCACCACCTGCTCGTTCTTGAACATGTATGGAAGGTCGGTTACCTGAATCTCGGGGAAAAAGCTGGACATGCCGCCGCAGGTGGTGCTGGTCATTTCCAGGGTGCCCATCTGCACCTGCTCCAGCATCTCGCGGAATCCGCCCAGCTGGCTGGCGGGGTAGACCTGCACCTCGATCCGCCCATTGCTCCAGGTTTCTATCTCGCCTTTGAGCACCTTGGCATGCTCGGCATGTTTGGTGCCCGGGGTTTCAGGGCCGATATGGCCGTATTTCATGATGTATTCAGCCTTGGCAAAGGCGGCGGGAGCCATGGCCAGAACGGCAATCAAAGCCAGGCAGATCGCGGTGAGAATCATTTTGAACATATTATTGCTACGCATGGGTACACCTCTCCTATGTCAAGCGTGCTCATCTTTTCCTGGGCCGAACCAGGCACCCTTGACAAATTCGAATCCTAATGTTTAATGATAATTGGTCTTATTCATCACTTGCCTAAAGTGTTGCCGTGAGACCTCCCTTTCTTGGGGAGCCCGGTCCGCCCCCTACGGCGGGCCGGGTCTATTTCAACCCCATCAAGCGTGGCAGCCATAAAACCAGTTCCGGAACATAGGTCACTATAAAGATCACAACCAAGTGGGTTAACAAAAAGGGCGCCAACTCCTTGGACAGGACCTCGACTTTTGTTTTAGTCATGGATGCGGCCAGGAAAAGAACCACTCCCATGGGCGGCGTGGTGAGCCCCACGGTGACGATTACGCACATGACTACGGCAAAATGAACCGGGTCCACTCCCAGGTTGATCATCACCGGCCCCAGGATGGGGCCCATGATTAAAATCGCCGGAGCGGCGTCCAAAAACATGCCGACCAATAAAAGCACGCAGTTAACGAAAAAGAACACAGCCCAAACCGGCATATCCAAGCCCGCCACCCAGGCGCCCATCATGTGGGGCAGCCTGGTGACGGTGGCGATCCAGCCAAACGCCACCGCGGCTCCGACCACCAAAAGCACCGAGGCTGCGCTTTTGGCCGCCCTGAAAAACACATCGGGCAGCTCTTTTGGTTTCAAGGTGCGGGTGACCAGCATGGTAAGCCCCAGGGCATAGAACACCGCCACCCCGGCGGCCTCGGTGGGGGTGAAGATACCGGCCAGGATGCCGCCGAGAATTATCACCGGAGTGAGCATGGGCAGGAACGCGCTTTTGAAGTTGGTTCCAATCTCCTTTATTGGGGCGCGCTTTTCGCGTTTGGGAAAGTTTTTCTTTCTGGACAGGATCGCGGTGGTGAACATCAGGGCGCCGCCCATCAAAAGCCCCGGTATAAAGCCGCCCGCAAACATGGCGGCCACCGACACCTCCATGACAAAAGCATAAAGTATCATGATCAGGCTGGGCGGAATGATGGGGCCGATGATGGATGAGGCTGCGGTGACTGCGGCCGAAAACCTGGGCGTGAAGCCTTCCTTCTCCATGGCTGGGAAGAAAATGCCCCCCAGAGCCGAGGTGTCCGCAACCGCCGAACCGGTCAGCCCGGCGAAGAGGATGCTGGACAGGATGTTCACATGGGCCAGCCCGCCCCGGATATGCCCCAAAACGCTGTTGGCGAAACGGACCAGGCTGCCGGTGATCTCACCCTGATTCATTACTTCTCCGGCCAGCATGAAAAGCGGCACCGCCAGCACCGGGAATTGATTGATGCCCGAAAACACCCTCTGAGGCAGGATGGTCAGATACATGGTCTGGTCATTCAGCACGAAGCTCAAGGCCGGTGCAAAGAGCATCACGAACACTATGGGCACCCCGATCGCCATGAGGCCCAGGAATATGTACACGTATAGATAGGTCACTTTATGAGTCCTTTACTTCATGCATCAGCAGGATTCTTCCCAGTTTTTTAAAATGCATTCCAGGCCCATCTGCATTGAAACCGGAATCATGAGAAGCGAGCCCAGAGGCATGGCCAGATAGACCCAAAAAATTGAAAGCCAAGGCACCGCCGTGGAATGCTGGGGCAACGCATTGAGGCTGAGCTCAATCCCCTTTACCAACAACAGCCCCATGATCGACAAAAGGATTATTTGGCCAAGCACGATCAATAGGGATTTTTTGTGGCCGGAGCAGCGGTCGGGCAAGGTCTCTATGGCCACGTGCCCGCCCGCGTGCAGCACCACCGGAGAACCCAGGAAACAAAGCCAGACCATGCTGAACTTGGCTATCTCCTCAGCCCAAACCAGTGCGTTATTGAGCACATATCTGAAGAACACGTTGAGGCAGACTATCAGGAATATCCAAAACAGGGTGCCGACCATGCCGATCCGGCAAACTTTCAAAATAACCGTATTAACCGGGTTGAGAATCCGTATGAGTGACCCGACTGCGGGCGCCAGGGCCATGCCCCCGGCCGCAGATTTGGAAATATCTCTATTTGCTTCTGTCAAGGTATTCATGCTTCCTCGCCAAACAGATCAATACCGTAATTGCCGGGGTATCGGTTCAGCCTTCAATTGGTTTCAATTTGCCGATATCCGGCCATTCAGAAAAAAAACCTGCTTGTTCAACTGCACAAACCGCAATTTCCTCATCCTGGCGGGGGCTGAGATTGCTGACCCCCAAACCGCCCACCAGACGCTCAGCATCATCGTATATGGGCACTCCCCCGGCTGCGGGGCAATAGCTGTGCGGATCAATGCCCAGAGCGCCCAAGGGGCGTTTGCCGCTTTGCACCATCTGATCGAGAAACCCGGTGCGCCAACCGGTGTGGGCCGATTGCCAGGCTTTTCTTTGAGCCATGGCCAGGGACAGGCCGCGGCTTTGGTCCATATGCAGATCCACCAAGGTTCTGCCGCTTTTATTGACCAGGCACACGCTGGCCCCCCACCCCCGCTCGGTCAGCATTTTTAGAGCATAAGAAGCCATAAGCCAGGCCTTTTCATGACCCAGGTGGGGATTGCCGCTCATGATGAAACCCTTCAGACCTTTTTATTGTCCAGCATGGCCGGTTTTTGATCACCGGGATTCATGCTTTCGGTTTTGCCGCCGAACTCGGTAACCAGCCAGTTCACCAGTTCCGGGTCAAGTTCAGGCAAGTTGATAGTGTTGGTGAGCTGTTTGATCTGCCCGGCGGTGCGGGCGCCCAGGATCAGAGATGAGATGCTGTCCGGCAAAGTGGAGAATTTGACCGCAACCTGGGCAACGCTCTCATAAGGCGGCTTAACTGCCCGGCCCTCAATCATTTCCATACTGTCCAGAAGCAGCTTTTGGGTTTCTGTGGGATACAGCGCCCGGTGGCCATCTGTGAATACGTGGCCGGGCCGGTATTTCCCGCCCAGAAAACCGCTTTCCAGGGCTGTGCGGGCCACGATGCCCACACCATTTTTCTGGGCGTATTGGAAGACCTCCAGGTTCTTTTGGCGCAGTATGCTGTAGACCATCTGCAGCACATCCACCCGCCCGCTGTCTATGTACTGGCGGGCAAGGGCCTGGGTGGCCGAGGTCACCCCGGGGCCTTTCACCGAGGCTCCGATGAAGCGCACCTTGCCCTCTTGTTTGAACTTGGAGTACTCGTCCAGCACGGCCTCCAGAGGTGGACCCCGAAAATTGGACAGTATGCTAAGCGAGAGTTTCGCTCTAAAATGGACCAGATTTTATAAGGAGCGGGACATGAGCAAATCGCGCAGGAAACACAGCGGATCATTCAAGGCCAAGGTTGCGCTTGCGGCCATCAAGGGAGATGAGACGGTGGCCGAATTGGCCAGCCGGTTCGGGGTTCACCCCAGCCAGATACATGCCTGGAAAAGGGCGCTGATCGAGGGTGCCGCCGGACTTATGGACAAGAGCGGGGGCAAGAAAGAAGAGCAAAGCGCCCTTGTGGATCAGCTCTATCGCCAGATCGGGCAGCTTACAGTTGAAAACAGTTTTTTATCCAGAAAGCTCGATCATTGAGCATGCCTGAAAGGCGGGCCATGATCGGGCGTGACAATGAAAAGCTGTCCATATCCCGGCAATGCGGTTTGCTGGGGGTGAGCCGATCCAGCTATTACCATCTGTCCAAGGGGCCGTCTGAAGAGGATCTTGAGCTGATGAAGCTGATCGACACCGAGTACCTGAAGGCTCCGTTTTACGGATCGCGCAAGATGGCCGAGTTGCTTGGCCGGCTGCTTAACAGGCCCATAAACCGCAAACGGGTGCAGCGGCTGATGAGGCTGATGGGCATTGAGGCTATTTATCAAAAGCCCAATACCAGCCGTCCTGGCAAGGGGCACAAGATTTACCCGTACCTTTTGAAAGGGCTTGAGATCAACCGTCCAGGCCAGGTGTTTGCCGCCGATATAACCTACAGTGCGCCCGGCTCCCGGCGTTGGCATGGAGATGCCCGGCGGGACACGAGCATGTTCGGAATACATATGGACAGAGCAAGGAAGCGATATGGTCCATCTGGCCGCTCTTTGCTGCGAAAGAGCGTGAGCCCAAGCGGCGGTGACCCGCTGTACACTGGCGGGGTGACGCAGCCCGTGGGAAAAGGGGCGTGAGGCGAAGCCGTTAAGCCAAGATGCGCCCCCAGGCTATAGCATTGGAAGGTCGAGGAACACGAACCGGTTAATCCGCGTCTGTGGGTTGAAATGTCACCCCCGCCTACACGGCTTATGAGGCGGGATGCGGAGAAGAATGGAGTCATATGTAGGGATTTCATTCTCGATTGCGCGCCGTACAGGTATGGCGGCGGGCATGGCCACGGGGAAAATGCAGCCAGACCGTGGAATCCGCATCGACTTGCGGCAAGCAAGGATAAAGACTGCGACCGGCGGCCTAACCAGTGCGTTATTAAGTCCGGCATGTGAACCGGGGAAGGCTTTTGAGGGATGCCAAGGGAGTGTGGCCCCGACGCCCCAAAAGCTGGCGGAGTTCCCGTAGTAGTCCGGGGCGGGGAAAGCCCGCCGCATGGCGAAGGGGAACAGTCTGAGCGGCTTGCTTTTCTGATTAGCTGACCGTAACGAGGTGAAGACCTATGATAATCAGCGAAATGCAGGGCAAGCTGGCCACTTGGGCCAATGAAGACGGCGGGCGGAGGTTTGACCGTCTTCTGCGGCTGATTGCAAACCGGTCTTGGCTGCAGGAGGCCGCCCGGATGAGGAGTGTCCTAAATTCTGTGTATTGCGCCATATGTGAGATACTCAACGTTTTATCGGAGGGTAAAGCACAATGGCGATCAAGGACGAGATACTGGACCAGTTGATGAAAGGTTATGAGAAGCCCGAAGACCTGCTTGGCAAGGATGGGCTTTTCATGGAACTCAAGCAGGCTCTTGTGGAAAGGGCTCTTGCTGAGGAACTCACCCACCACCTGGGTTATGAGAAGGGGGATAAATCCAATCGGGATGACGGCAACACCCGCAACGGACACGGCAAGAAAAAAGTCAGGTCCTCAAGTGGTGAGATGGAGCTTGCCATACCCCGGGACCGCAAGGGCGGCTTCGAGCCCCAGCTGATCAAGAAAGGTCAGCGCCATTTCGACGGTTTCGATGACAAGATCATTTCCATGTATGCCCGGGGCATGAGCACCCGGGAGATTCAAGGTCATCTCAAAGAGTTATACGGGGTGAAGGTTTCACCGGACCTGATCAGCCGGGTGACCGAAGGCATCATGCAAGAGGTCAAGGAATGGCAGAACCGGCCCTTGGACGCCCTTTACCCCCTGGTCATTTTCGATGCTCTGCAGGTCAAGATCCGCGATGAAGGCACCGTGAGAAACAAGGCGGTTTACCTGGCCCTGGGCATGAATACTGAGGGAATCAAGGAGGTCCTGGGCCTTTGGATCGAGCAGACCGAGGGGGCCAAATTCTGGCTCCGGGTCATGACCGAGCTGAAAAACCGGGGCGTACAGGACATTCTCATCGCTGCGGTGGACGGGCTCAAGGGCTTTCCCGAGGCCATAACCAGCGTATTCCCCAAGGCCCAGGTCCAGACCTGCATCGTGCATATGGTGCGCCACAGCCTGCGATTCGTGCCCTGGAAGGACCGTAAAGAGGTGGCCAAGGACCTCAAGGCCATCTACAAGTCCGAAAACGCAGAGGCCGCTGAAGATCACCTTGTCGAATTCGAGCAAAAATGGGACTCCAAGTATCCCACCATCAGTCAGTCCTGGAGGCGTAATTGGGAGCAGATCATTCCTTTCCTGGCCTATCCCATGGAGATCCGCAAGGTGATCTACACCACCAACGCCATCGAGAGTCTGAACAGCACTCTTAGAGAAGCAGTAAAGGCCAGGGGGCATTTCCCCAGCGATCAGGCAGCCACCAAACTCTTATACCTGGCCATTAAAAACCTGACCCTAAAATGGAAAAAACCGCCAAGGGAATGGACCATGGCCATGAATCAGTTTGCTATCCTGTTTGACGACAGACTGAAGGCTGTGGGATATTGAAACCGAAACCTAAATATGCATGTGGCAAATACACGAAAAACCGGACAGGCCCCCCGGATGGTGCTGTCTTCCAAAGGGGCGCACACCGCCGGGATTGACGGGATGGACAAAAAGGCCATGCAGGAATGTCTTGAGCAGCAGCTTGAGGCTATCCGCATTGAGCTTTTGGCTGGAACCTACCAGCCTCAACTCGCCCGGCGGGTCTACATCCCCAAGGCCAATGGCAGGCAAAGACCATTGGGTATTCCCACGCTTCGTGACCGTATAGTGCAGCGCGCCATGCTCATGGCCATGGAGCCCATCTGGGAGAGCGATTTCCATCGCCTGTCTTATGGATTCCGGCCCCAGCGCAGCGTGCATCATGCGGTGCGCACCGTGAAGCTGCAGCTTCAGGACAGCACTTATGCGGCGGGACGCTGGATCATTGAAGGCGACCTGGCCAGTTATTTTGATACGGTGCATCATAAGCTGCTCATGAAATGCGTGCGGAAACGGATACGCGACAAGCGCTTTTTGTCCTTGCTCTGGCGCTTCATCAAGGCAGGCCATGTGGATAAGGGCCTGTTTTGCGCGGCCAGCCGGGGCGTTCCCCAGGGCGGGGTGATCTCGCCGCTATTGTCCAACATCATGCTCAATGAGTTTGATAAGTGGCTGGAGAACAGTTACCTGAGCAAAAAGGCCCGCAAGGACCGCTGGGCATGGAACTTCGGCATCGCCCGAAGGCGACCCGTCACTATCCGGGAGAACCGGCAATGGAAACCGGCGGTGGCTTATTGCCGCTATGCCGATGACTTCGTGCTCATCGTCAAAGGCAACAAGGCCCACGCCAGGGCCATCCGGGAGGAATGCCGCGCCTTTTTGGAAGATGAACTGAAGCTGACTCTGAATATGGACAAGACCCATATCACCCATGTCAATGACGGTTTCATTTTTCTGGGGCACCGCATCATCCGCAAACGGGGGCCAAAAGGAACCATGCGCCCGGTGACCACCATACCCAAGGACAAATTCCGTAACTTCGCCGCCAGGCTGGTCAAGGAACTGTCCGGCAATTATAGCGTGAACAAGATCGACATGGTGGAAAGCCTCAACCGCCGCCTGGCTGGCTGGAGCAATTTCTACCAATTCACCGATTACACCGCCACCATGTACCGCAAACTGGATCACATAGTGTTCTGGAAGCTGGCGCACTGGCTGGCCAGGAAGTACCGGTGCTCGATCAAGAAACTGATGCGAAGGCTGTTTAAACGCCCTGCCGAGGGCCAAACCAAAACTTGGATGCTCTTTGGCAGGAGCGCAAACGGCAATCTGTGCGGCGTAGCCCTGAGATTGCTGGTCGGTAGCCCCAAGCGTCAATTCAGGTGGCGGAATCCCGAAATCAATCCTTACATGCTAAAGGATCAAAAGCGGAGCACCGTCATCTCGCGTTACCAAGACGTAGCCATGGCCATGGGCCGCGCTTAGATGGAGAGCCGTATGCGCTGAAAGGCGCACGTACGGTTCGGGGAGGAGAAGCAGGGAAATAGCTCGACTACGCCCTGCTTCTTACTCCACTCCCCATGAGGCGCGGCTTTTTGTACCTGGTGGCGGTAATGGACTGGTTCAGCCGTTTTGTGCTGTCCTGGCGGCTTTCCAATACCCTGGACGCCGATTTCTGCGTGGAAGCCTTGGAACAGGCCCTGGACCTGCAAAAGCCCGGCATCTTCAACACTGACCAAGGATCTCAATTCACCAGCGGCAAATTCACCGGCCTATTGCTGGACAGAAAAGTTAAAATCAGCATGGACGGCAAGGGCCGCTTCATGGACAATATCTTCGTGGAGCGCCTCTGGCGCAGTCTTAAATACGAGGAGGTTTATCTCAAAGCATACGGCACTGTAAAAGAGGCCAAGGCCGGAATCTGTCATTACATCAACTTCTACAACCATCAGAGACTGCACCAGGCCCTGGGCTACAAGACCGCCTGGGAAGTGCACAATGGGCTGGAAAAGCAGTCCTGGCCGGAAGCTAGGCACAGGCTGATTGACGGCAAGGAGCAAAACCCCTCCCTGCCTCTCAATCAAGCCCATTTGAACAATATGGGTAACCAGCAACTCACGCTTAATCAGACCCCATAACTGTCCAACCGATGGGGTCCACCTCTCACCCCGCAGCAAGTTGCGGGGAATTCTCAAGTTAAAAAATGCTTTGACAAAAAAGTGAAAAAATGTTTATGCTATTTAAAGTGTATTTATTATAATAATTATAATGAAAATAACTAATACTACTTATGAATGTTAAAAGAGCAACATACGGACGTTTGGTTGATGATGTTATCAAACACGTAGAGCAAGAGATCGCAAAAGGCACCTACAAAGTGGGCGAGAAACTCCCCCAACCACAATTGCTTCAAGAATCCTTGGGTGTAAGTCGAGGTACGTTGCGTGAGGCCTTGCGGGTGTTGGAACAGATGGGATTAATAGAACTCAAGCCGGGTGTCGGCGGCGGTGCGTTCGTTTGCCCTATTAGTCTAGAACCTACAACTCAAAGCCTAGCCCTGCTCATACGGCATCGTAAAGTCTCCTTGGCCCATCTCGCTGAGTTCAGAGTGGAGAACGAAAGCGTAATGGTTTCTTTGGCAGCTGAAAAGGCAACACCGGAAGACATACAAAAGCTCAAAAAACTTCTTGATAAATCTGAGCACTATTTTAATAAGGGTTTTTTCCCTTGGAGTGACTTTGACAAAATTGATGAAGAATTTCATATGATATTGGCTGATATTGTTAATAACCCTTTATTCAAAGTTACTTCGAAGGCGTTACATGCTAATCTTCATAAACATTTAGAAAAAATCTCATGGAATGAAGGATTTTTCATAGAAAGTTACCAGGTTCTTCAGAAAATTATTCAAGCAATTGAAGATAAAGATGCAGCACTTGCTTACAATATAACACGAAAACATGTCCGTCGCTTTTATCAGTTTGTCATTGACTATAAGTTGAATAATGACGATATAATTGAATTTTAAAATTATCTTTCAAGACCGATTCATTTCAATAATTGTAAGTGATCACTATATTTAAGCTAATAGTTTAATAAGTAACCATATTGAATGAATAAGCCACCCTGATACAGGTCTGTTGGTTTAACTTATTACGATCTTTTATTATAGGTTTTTACTAATAAACACATCACATAAATTGTGAAATGAATATAAACTGCAGTAATTGCCGCATGATTTGAGTTAATTTTTATATATTTAAATTAGCCCGGATTTAATCACAAAAAAGGAGGATTAAATGAATCCAAAAGCAATGACAACAATGGTGGCTTGTGTGTTGCTTGTGGCATTATTATGCGTAATGCCTAATTCTTCGTGGGCTGACAAGAAAAACAACACAGTAATTATTGGAATGACTCAGGAAACAACCCAGTATAATCCTCTTTTATACAACAACCCCGGAACAGATAATGTACCGGAATCCTGCATGTTCGACGCGTTATGGGATGTCGATGTAGACGGAAAATTCATACCAAACCTAGCCACAAAAATACCTACCAAAGAAAACGGCGGCGTTTCCGCCGATGGTATGACTTGGAAAATCGAGCTTAAAAAAGGTGTCAAATGGCAGGACGGTGCACCGTTTACCGCAGCCGACGTGGAATTTACCTTTAAGTGCATTATGAATCCTAAAATCAACTTCCCACGCGGCCGCGCTGGATTTGAACAAATCAAGGAATTCAAGGTAATAGATGACCATCATATTGAGTACACCATGAAAAGCCCCTTTGCCGGAATGTACTGGATATGGCAGATAAACCATATAATTCCCAAGCATGTCCTATCGAAGGTGAAGGACTTCAACAACTGTGAATGGAACACTAAAAATACTTTTGGAACCGGACCTTACAAATTGGTCGAGCGTGTTCCCGGAAGCCATATGGTTTATAAGAGAAACCCGGATTACCACCGGGGCATGCCCAAAGTTGAAACCATAATTCATAAATTCGTGACAGACCAGACTGTTATCTACACCCAGCTGAAAACCGGCGAGATCGATGTTCTCGGGATACAGGGTATAGAGCCTGCACGCTATGAAGAAGCAAAAAAAATAAAGGGAGTTGATACATTTGTCTGGGACAGCACTTATACGGAGTATTTGCTGTTCAATTGCAATAGGCCGGTCTTCAAGGACAAAGTCGTACGCCAGGCTATGATTATGGCCGTCGATTGGGAAAAAATACTTAAAGTCGTTCACTATGGGATCAACGAGCGGCACCTCTCCTACTTAACACCGCAGCACTGGGCCTATAATAAAGGCCTAAAAGACCCCGGGTTTAATCCTAAGAAGGCTGCCGAAATGCTGGAAGCCGCCGGGTGGAAATTGGGATCTGACGGAATCAGGGAAAAGAACGGCGTCAAATTATCCTTTGATAAGTTCTCCACCACAACAGGGAGTAAGGCCCGCGAACAGGCCCAGCTCATTGCCCAACAAAATTGGAAGAAAATCGGCATAGACGCCAAAATTAAAAACCTGGTGCCCGCTGTTATGTGGGGAGATTATTTTTATAAGGGACAGTTTGATTTGTGTTTCGTAGCCGATCCTCTTATGCTTGGCACGGACCCCGATCAGTCAGGGTTGTATGAAAAGTTCGGTAAAATCATAGGTATTTATCAGGCTAACAAAGAAATGAAAACCTTGTGGGCAGAGGGTGGAAAAACCCTTGACCGTGAAAAAAGGAAAGCGATTTACGGCAAAATTCAAGAGAAATGGGCGGATGAAACCGCTATTGCTCCCTTATTCGGATTCTCTCTTGTTTATGCCAAAAAGAAGGGCCTAGGTGGACTCGATCCCAAGACTTGCCATTACAATCAGGACATAACTGCCTTCATTCACGAGTGGTACTGGAAATAAAGTTAGTCAAGCTGGGGGACCCGATCCGGTGGTCGGGTCCCTTTCCTGTCACGCTGGACACCACCTGAATCGACCTGCTTTTAAATTGTAATTCCCCGTGGCTTGTCACGGGGACACAGTAGATAAGAACCGCTTTATGCGAAGGTGCGCTGACACGGTCCGTAGGACTGTGTCAGAAATTTCGAAATACCCTGTGGCTTGCCGCAGGGATAGGGATTTCAGCGCTTCGCAGGTTTATTTTCCCAGGTGATTCTTTAAGACCGGCACTGTGTATTAGATCTGATTGTTTCTTCAAACCTAAGGCGGTTATGTTTTTAAAAATGTAGTTTATGCATCGAAAAATGTAAATTCGCAAAACGTAACCAGTCCGGCATTTGGACTAAAACATCAGTATATAAGTATATCCTGTAAGACGAAATATTTGCCTTAATTGGGTAGTTGCCCACAAAAAGAGTTGAGCCCAATGTCAGATGTTGTTCTAGATATCCAAGATCTGCGCACCTATTTCCAGTCTAAACTGGGATGGGTGAAGGCGGTTGACGGGGTGACATATCAGCTTCGCAGGGGACGAACCCTGGGATTGGTCGGTGAATCGGGCAGTGGAAAGTCAGTTTCGGCCCTGTCTATTTTAAAACTGCTGGACATGCCTCCCGCCAAAATCCATTCCGGAAAAATTTTGTTCGAGGGGAAAGATTTAATACAGCACACCGAATCTGAAATGCAAGCCATCAGGGGCCATTATATCTCCATGATATTTCAGGAGCCCATGACCTCGCTAAACCCGCTTTGGAAAAACGCATCGCAAATCAAAGAGATGTTGCTGGCTCATAATAAGCTCAGCGCCGCTGAAGTGCATCAAAAAGTGATCGACCTCATTGAAATGGTCGGAATCCCTTCACCCGAAAGAAGGATGGACGAATATCCCCATCAGCTCAGCGGGGGCATGCGGCAGCGGATTATGATCGCCATGGCTCTGGCCAACGACCCTAAGGTGCTTATCGCGGATGAACCCACCACAGCATTGGATGTAACCATCCAGGCTCAGATTTTGGATCTCATACAAACCATGCAGGCCAAACTGGGCACCAGCATTTTAATGATTACCCATGATCTTGGAGTAATTGCCGAGATGGCCCATGAAGTGGCGGTTATGTATGCCGGGAAAATAGTGGAAATCGCAGACGCCGTCACTATCTTCGATGGCCCTTTGCACCCATACACCCAAGGCCTGATCCGCGCCGTACCGCGTGTTGATGAAGCAAACGATGTGGAGCGCTTGCAGGAGATTCCCGGAGTGGTTCCCAATCTGTGGAATCTGCCGCCGGGATGTGCGTTCTTCGACCGCTGTTCTGAGCGGATGGAGCGCTGCAGAGAGTCCATGCCGGCTCTTGCCCCCGTGAAAGATCAGCACCTGGTGAGATGTTGGAGGGTATGCAGTGGCTGAAGCACTCCTGGAAATCGGAGCTCTAAAGAAATACTTCCCAATCAAAAAAGGGTTGTTTTCCAGAACTGTTGCGCATGTTCACGCGGTTGACGGGGTCAGCCTGAAGGTGCAAGAGCGCAAAACCCTGGGCTTGGTGGGAGAAAGCGGCTGCGGCAAGACAACCGTAGGCAAAACGATCCTGAAAATACTGGAACCGACCGGAGGAAGCATTGTCTTCAGAGGCCAGGACATCACAAATTATAACCGCAATGAAATGAAACCATTGCGGCGAGAAATGCAGGTGATCTTTCAGGACCCGTTTTCTTCTTTAAATCCGCGTAACACGGTGGGGGACATAGTTTCCGCCCCCTTGGAGATTCACAATATTGCCAGGGGAAAGGAAAAAGAGGAACGGGTAAGCGAAATGCTGCAAAAGGTCGGGCTGTCCCCCTACATTATGCGCCGCTATCCACATGAATTCAGCGGCGGCCAGCGCCAGCGAATCGGCATCGCCCGCGCCCTGGTGATGAATCCCGAACTGGTCATCGGTGATGAGCCCGTTTCAGCCCTCGATGTCTCCATTCAGGCCCAGGTGATAAACCTGATGCAGGATTTGCAGCAGGAATTGGGCTTGACCTACGTAATGATTTCCCATGACCTTGGAGTCATCAGACACGTCGCCAATGAAATAGCCGTAATGTATCTGGGCAAGATAGTGGAGGTGGCGCCCGCCAAAGAACTCTACACCTTGCCCCTCCACCCCTATACCGAAGCTCTGCTTTCCGCCGTGCCGATTCTGAATCCAGGCATGAAGAAAAAGAAAATCATACTAGAAGGTGATGTGCCTTCTCCAATCAATCCTCCGAGCGGATGCCGTTTCCATGGCAGATGCCCCCGGGTGCTGGAGCTCTGCCGCCAAGAGGAACCGGAATTTAGGATTATTGACGGAACCCGGCAGGTGGCATGCCATTTATATTAATGCCTATTTAAGAATAGGAGTGTGGTTTGCTGATATTCATTTTAAAAAGATTGCTGATTGCCATTCCATTGCTGATTGGCGTATCCATCATTGCATTTACAATGATGCATCTGGCCCCTGGCGGTCCGCTCTCAATTTACACCAAAAGCCCTTATCTGACCGCCCAAGACATAGAACAGATTAAAATCAACTATGGTTTGGATAAACCCCTTTACATCCAGTATCTGAAATGGAGTTACGGCATCGCCACTGGCAACTGGGGCAAGACATTTTATGGCAGCCGGCCCGTATTGACCCTCATTTTGGAACGGTTTCCCGCCACATTGCTGCTCATGGGATCGGCGATGTCATTGGCAATAATATTGGGGGTTATCATAGGCACTTTGGGCGCGGTCAAAAGATACTCCATCTTTGATTATCTGGCGACATCCAGCGCCATGTTCGCCCTTTCGTTTCCGACTTTCTGGTTCGGCCTGATGGCTATTTTCATATTTGCTGACAAGCTGGGGATACTGCCTTCTGGAGGCATGTACACCCTGGGGAGCAGCACTGACATCGTCGATCGTCTGGTCCATCTGATTCTGCCCACTTTGGTTCTCGGGCTGGTCTTGGTGGCCCAGTGGAGCCGCTATACGCGGTCGAGTTTTCTGGAGGTTATCGGCCAAGACTATATCAGGACTGCCAAATCCAAGGGCATATCAAAATTCAAAGTTCTCAGTAAACACGCTTTCCCCAATGCGATGGTGCCCTTGATTACCCTGGCCGGAATACAGATTCCCTGGCTATTCGGCGGCGCATTGGTTACCGAAAGCATCTTTGGCTGGCCGGGAATGGGCAGGCTGTTTTTGGATTCCATGAATTTGAGGGAATATCCGGTGCTGATGGGAATGGTGATGTTCACCGCCATTGCCGTGATAATCGGCAACCTGCTGGCCGACCTGGCCATTGCGGCGATCGATCCACGAATCAGGCTTGAATAATCTATAGCGCGATGATGTTGAACATCAATTCAATCAATGAATAATGTTTCGCTAGGAAACCAGAATGACAGTTCAAGAATTAGACATGGGCATACCGGAAAAAATCAATGGCTTGCAAGAATATGAAAGCCAGGGAAAACGAATATGGAGACGTTTTCGAAAACATCGCCTTGGGATGATGGGCGCAGTCATAATATTCATCTTGGTTCTGTCTTCAGTTTTTGGGGATTTTATTTCCCCCAATGATCCCATGAATATAGGCACCGAACGCAGGTTTGAAAATCCTTTTGCAGACAGCAAATGCCCGCTGGGAACCGATGAGTTAGGGCGCTGCACTCTTAGCCGCCTTATTTATGGCGGGCGCATCAGTCTTTTTGTTGGGTTTACAGCAATGCTTGCCACCATTGGAACCGGTCTGCTGATTGGTGTGCTGGCTGGTTTTTATGGGGGCAAGATTGACAACCTGCTGATGCGCTTTACGGATACCATGCTTTGTTTTCCTCAAATCTTCATGTTATTGGTGCTGGCGGCATTTATAACACCCAACGTATTTTCCATAGCATTGATCATCGGTTTTACATCATGGATGGAAGTGTCCCGCATCATCAGGTCTCAAATCTTATATATAAAAGAACAGGATTTTGTTCAGGCCGCAATAGCCACCGGTGCATCCAATAAACGCATTATTACCCGCGAACTGCTGCCGAATGCATTGGCGCCAATCCTGGTTTCAGCCACTTTGAATGTGGCAAACGCCATTTTAGCGGAATCCTATATCAGTTTTTTGGGCTATGGGATTCAACCCCCCATACCTTCATGGGGCAATATGCTGACCAATGCCCAATCATATTTTGACATGGCTCCCTGGCTTGCGATCCTTCCGGGAGCCATGATCACTCTGGCGGTGCTTAGCTTTAACTTTGTAGGTGACGCATTAAGAGACGCGCTCGACCCGCGTCTGAGAATGTAATTTGTATTTTGCTGTCTGTACCCACAAAGGCAGCATTATGGCTGGATCTATTAGGGCTTGTTTATCGCAACAGCTTTTTATCACTAGAAAGGCAAGATATTTATGGGCGAGAACACAAACGCTATTCGTCTTAATGAGGGAATCAAGCGAGGGGAGCCGGTCCAGATATATGTGGATGGGGTTCCGGTGAGCGCATACAAGGGGGAGACTATAGCCACGGCGCTGTTGGCGGCCGGCATCATCGTGTCCCGTACAATTGATGATAAGCCGCTGGGAGTCCACTGCAACATAGGGGTCTGCCACAGCTGTGTCATGACCGTAAACGGGGTATCCAGCGTGCGGATCTGCCGGACGCCGGTGAGCGAAGGCTGCCGTATTGAAACCCAACATTATTCAGAAGGGGCCGAATGATGAGCATCAAGTTCGATGTGGTTATAGTGGGCATGGGTCCGGCCGGCATGGCCGCGGCGGTGGAGCTTGCCGATTTGGATTTGAAGGTGGCGGTGGTGGATGAGAACTCCCTTCCCGGGGGCCAGATTTACCGTCAGCACAGCGGGGATTTCAAGCTGAGCGATCCCTCGTTCATGGGCGACAAATATAAAAAGGGCATCAAGCTGGTCGACAAGTTCAGGTCGGTGAAAGACAAGATAACCTTATACAACAACACCTACATTTGGGGGTTTTTCGGTGACAGGACCCTGACCCTGCTGCAAGACGACCAGATGCTGTTGATGGAGTTCGACCGGCTTTTGATCAGCGAAGGAGCCATGGAGCGCACCATCCCCTTCCCCGGTTGGACCCTGCCGGGCATCATCACCTTGGGCGGTCTTCAGAAATTCGTGCTGCATGAAAGGCTGCTGCCGGGCAAGCGTTTTTTGCTGGCCGGATGCAGCCCCCTCTTATTGCCGGTGGCGGCCAACCTGATCGAGGCCGGTGCCGAGGTGGTCGGCATCTGCGACGCATCATCATCCAACAAGCACATGAAACTGATGACCAAAATGATCGGGCAAAAGGGATTGGCCAAGGAGGTCTTTTCCTACCTGTTCCCAGTGATAAAAAAATCGGTGCCGATCATGCGATCCAGCCTGGTAAGCGCCGCATCGGGCGGCGGCAAGCTGGAGCGGGTGAGCGTGGTGAAGCTGGACAAGGAGGGCAGGCCGCTTGCGGGCAGCGAGAAAAGCTATGAGGTCGACGTGCTCGGCATCAGCTACGGATTTTTGCCCTCCACCAGGCTTTCACGCCTTATCGGCTGCAAGCAGGAGTACGACCCGGTGCGCGCGGCCTGGAGCCCGCAGACCGACGACTACATGCGCAGCAGCGTTGACGGGGTCTATGTGGCCGGTGATTCGGGGGGCATCGGTGGAGCGGACATGGCCGAGATCGAGGGGCGGATAGCGGCTGCGCACCTGGCCGGTGAGCTGGGGCGCATGCCCGCCGGCGATGTCAAAGACAAAGTGGGCCAACACCAAAAGGCCAAGGGTCGGATAGCCAAATACATCTCGGTGTTGAATGATGTGTTCGCCATACGTCCCGCCTTTTACGACAACATGGCTGATGACACCATTGTGTGCCGCTGCGAACAGGTCACCCTGGGGCAGATCAAGACCGGCATAGAGCTGGGCTACCGCAACATCAATGAGATAAAGCGGATGCGCGCCTCCATGGGCCTTTGCCAGGGCCGGGGCTGCGAAGCTGCCGTCAGCCATATACTGACCAGCAGCGGAATACCCATTGAAGAAGTTGGTTATTTGGGGCTGCGGCCTCCACTCACGCCCCTACCGGTGTCTTTGCTGGAGGCGAATGCGGCCAACCTGAAGCGCTGATCCCGCTGATGCGGGTTTGGCAATAATTAACCGTGTAGATCAAGGTCCAGAAATGGAGCATATAATATGAGTCAATTTAATGATGACATCATCATCATCGGGGGTGGTATCGTAGGCGGTTCCATCGCGCTGCGTTTAGCCGAAAAAGGCCAGAGCGTGACCCTTTTGGAAAAGGGTCGGGTCGGAGAGGAGGCTTCGGGCCGGGCGGGCGGCGGAGTGCGCCAGCAAAACCGGCACCCCGCCGAGCTGTTGTTAGCCATGGAGGCCATCAAGATATGGGCCGATTTCAAGGACGAACTGGACATTGATGTGGGCTACCGCCGAACCGGCAATCTTGTGGTGGCCAAATCAGAGAAACAGCTGGAAGCCATACAAAAAATGGCCAAGCTGGAAACCGATTTGGGGTTAAAGGTTGAGCTGCTCTCTTCTGATGAGGCGCATCGTTTTTTACCGGACACCTTGGACCGGGAAAATATCCGCGGAGCCAAATACTGCCCTACCGACGGTACGGCCAATCCGCTTTTGGTTACCAAGGCCATCTGCAGACAAGCCGCGCGTATAGGGGTAACCATCAAGGAGCATGAACCGGTTAGAAGTCTGAAGACCGAAGGGGGGCGCATCACGGCGGCCCTGACCGACAGCGGGGAATACCAGGGGGCGGTTTTCGTGAATGCCGCCGGACCCTGGGCCAGAAAACTGTGCAACGATGTGGGCTTTGACTATCCGCTCCAGGTGGAAAAAGCCCGTTTACTGGTCACCGAAAAACTCCCGCCCTTGGTGAAACCCTTTGTCATGATCGGAGAGGATTATTATTATCGCCAGACCCTGGAAGGCAACATCCACATAGGCCCATTATCCGCAGACATCACTGAAGACTTTGATAAAACCTCAAATTTGGAAGATTTTGTGGAAGTGGGGCAGTTCGCCCCTGGATCGCTGTCCTTTTTGCGCAACCTCAATATCATCAGGTCCTTTGCCGGTTTAATTAATTTCACCCAGGATGGCGTCGCTATCATGGATAAGGTCCCCGGCCTTGAAAACCTCTTTCTCGCCTCGGCTTTTTGCGGGCATGGATTCTGTCTGGGGCCCATAGCCGGAAAACTTATCGCCGAATGGATTGTGGACGGAAAGAGTTCCATGGACTTGAGTGCCTTCAAGTGTGACCGTTTTGAAGGAATGTCCGGATTCAACCAGTACTTTATTTGAGAAAATGAACTACCCCGCCGCTTACGGCGGGGTATCAATCACATAATGTGCCCCAAAGGCTCTGAAGATATATGCAGGTATGCCTTTTGGGTTCGATCATAGTATTTATCTCTACGCTTGAAAAACCGGTTAGTGGAGCTGACTGTTGGAAACAGGGCTTTGCGGGGTGGCTTCCTTGTAAACCCGCTTAAGTTGAGGTAGCTGGAGATGGGCTCTAGCCCCAGGAGCCGGACGGACGCCTTACAGGATGGTAATCAAAAACCGGTGAAGATGGATCCGCTGATATTTGCCGACGGGTCTCATAACTATCACCGTCTGGGCGAGACTGTGGGCAAGGGATGGAGCATCGGCAAAAAGAAATAACCCTATCGAGTTAACGGTACCAGTGACCTTTTTCACCTCCAGGAGGACCCCATGTCCGATCCGCTGCTTCAACCGCTGACCATCAAGGGACTGACATTTAAGAACAGAATAATGAGCACCAGCCATGCCTGCGGCCAGGAAGAGGGCGGCGGGTGGCCCATGGAAGCCTATCAGCGCTATCAGGAGGAAAAGGCCAAGGGCGGCATAGGCCTGACCATGTTCGGGGGTTCGACCAACGTGGCCGTGGATTCGCCCAACGTCTTCGGCCAGCTCAACGCCGGGACTGATGAGATAATCCCCTACTTCGAGCAACTCTCAAGCCGGGTACACGCCCATGGGGCGGCTATCATGTGTCAGATCACCCATCTGGGCCGTCGGGCCGAGCCCTACACCGGTCAGTGGCTGCCGGCCATCGCCCCCTCCCGGGTCAGAGAGTTTCAGCACCGGGCCATTCCAAAGGAGATGGACCACCATGATATCAAGAGGGTGATCAAAGCCTACGGCAGGGCGGCCTTACGCTGCAAGCAGGGCGGCCTGGACGGCCTGGAAACCCTGACCGGCGGCCATATCATCGGCCAGTTCCTGTCCCCCCGGACCAACCTCAGAACCGATGAGTACGGCGGCCCGTTGGAAAACCGGATACGCTTCGCCCGGGAGGTCCATGAGGAGATCAGAAAACAGTGCGGTGATAACTACATCACCGGCATCCGCTGGGACGTGGACGAGATGGTGCCCGGCGGCCTGGGCCTCTCGGACACAATCGAGGCGGCCCTGATTTTGGAAAAGGAAGGGCTGGTCGATTTCTTCAACTGCATCGTTGGCCGCATGGACACCCTGCTGGCCCTGTTCTTGGACAACATGCCCGGTATGAGTCAGCCGATAATGCCCTTCATCGAAACGGTTGGCCGGTTCAAGTCTCAGGTGTCTCTGCCTTGCTTCCACGCCGCCCGGGTGATCGACGTGGCCTCGGCCCGCCACGCCGTGGCCGAAGGGCTGGTGGATATGGCCGGCATGACCCGGGCCCACATCGCTGACCCCCACATCGTCCGCAAGATCGAATCCGGTCAGGAAGACCGCATCCGGCCCTGCGTCGGGGCCTCCCACTGCCTGGCCCACCAGCCCTCGTCCTGCATCCACAACCCGGCTACCGGCCGGGAGAAGAGCCTCAGCCACCAGATCACCAAAAGCGACACCCCGGGCCGGCGGGTGGTAGTGGTCGGCGGCGGTCCCGGCGGCCTGGAGGCGGCCCGGGTGGCGGCTGAACGGGGCCACAAGGTAACTCTGCTGGAGGCTTCAGACCGCCTGGGGGGCCAGATAAACCTGGCCGCCAGAGTCAGTTGGCGAGAGGACCTTATCTCCATCGTCCATTGGAGGAAGGCCGAACTCAAACACCTCGGGGTGGAGGTTCGGCTCAACAAGCTGGCCCAAGTGGAGGACGTCCAGGCCCTTGAACCTGAGGTGGTAATCATCGCCACCGGCGGCCTGCCGGATATGGAAGGCATCGAAGGCTCCGAGCTTTGTATCTCGGTCTGGGACGCGCTGGGCTGTACCGCCCCCCTGGCCAGGGAGATTCTGATCTACGACGGGGTAGGAATGACCCCGGCCGTTTCCTGCGCCGATCACCTGGCCTCCCTGGGCCACGAGGTGACCTACGTCACCCGGGACGACTCCATGGGTCTGGACGTCGGTTTCCCGGACCGGATCATTTTCCGCCGCAATTTCCAGGCGCTGGGCATCAGGGTGCTCACAGATCTGCGCCTTGAGCAGGTCATCCGGGAGGACGGTCGGCTGATCGCCCACTTCGCCAATGAGCTGGCCCCAGGCAGCCGCTCCTTGGAGACCGGGCAGGTCATCGTCGACCAGGGTACCTACCCGGTGATGGATCTTTTCGATGAACTCAAGCCCCTGTCCTGCAACGACGGTGTGACCGATATCGAGGCCCTGTTGGAGGGTCGGTCCCAACCGGTTCGCGCCTCGGCCGAAGGCGGCTTTGAGCTTTACCGGGTTGGCGACGCGGTGGCCAGCCGGACCATCCACACCGCCATCCTAGACGCCCTGAGGCTCTGTCGGGCGCTGTAGCCGAATCCGCCAACCAAACCGCCCCAGCCTGGCCTCAGGTTGTAAAGTTGGTAAGCGCAACGGGTACGGACAAGGCGCTGCTTTTGGCTGCCATTGATGCCGCAGCCAGCCTCCGCCCTCTTGAGACGGCGGAGGTTCTGGCGGATTTAATAGACTCCGACGATGAGGATATCGCGGCAGCCGCCCACGAGGCCGTGATTATGGCTGAAGGAACCTGGGAGGATGGTTTTGATGACGATGATGATTGATCTTGCCCATGAATAACGGACATAGACTAATTGCGAGGGGATGCTCTCCCCTCTCGCAACGAGGCCTGCGATAATCAGCCTCATAAACATTATATGCATGAAAGGAGAGCACCCATGGCCCATTATGTAGGACTTGACGTTTCATTGGAAGAGACCAGCATCTGTGCGGTGGACGAAAGTGGTAATACTGTTTGGCAGGACAAGGCCCCATCCGAACCCGAAGCCATAGCCAAAGTCATATCCCGCAAAGTACCAGAAGCGGTCAAGATCGGCTTTGAGACCGGCCAGTTATCCACCTGGCAGTGGCACAGTTTCAAAAAAATGGGCCTTCCGGTAGTCTGCCTTGATGCGCGTCATGCCAAGGCGGCGCTTTCCATACAAGTCAACAAAACGGACGCCAATGATGCCTATGGTCTGGCCCAGATTGTGCGCACCGGCTGGTACCGGGAGGTGAAGGTGAAGAGTATTGACGCCCATTTGATCCGCAGCCTGATCACGGCCAGGTCCAACTTGGTGCAGATCCGCACCAAGCTGTCAAACCAACTGCGCGCTTACCTGTTTGAGGCTTCCAACGTGCTCCTGAACCATGTACGCAAATGGTATACCCTAAAGGCATGGGGCGGGAAATTTGCCAGACGGACCGGCGCTAAAAAAGCTAAAGTGGCCGTGGCTAGAAAATTGGCCGTGATACTGCATCGTATGTGGAGCGATGGCGCCGACTTCAGTTGGACGGAACCTAAAAGCGCATAGCAAAAGGAGACCACCACCCCAACTGGATGGAAAACAAATTTACCTCATCGTACGAAAAGCTTTGGCCATCTCCCTATAAGTGTTGCAATATAAATATGTTATGGCTCAATTGAAGGATGTACGGCGTGGAGTTATACGGACGAGTTCGTAAAGCATGTTTGGTTGATGGTTTAAGTCGTCGTGAGGCGGCGAAGCAGTTTGGCATAGACCGGCAGAAGGTATCAAAGATGCTGGAACATTCGGTTCCACAACACCACCCTGACAGTTGCGAGCATAAAAAAGGATGGCAAGCGGGAACTGACTGATAAGTTCAAGCAGCTGATGTCGCACTATCTGTTTGAAGCCCGTTTCGGGCGTCCGGGCAAGGGCAATGACAAGGGCATTGTGGAAGGGCAAGTGGGCTATGCCCGGCGCAACTTCATGGTTCCGATTCCCCGTGCGGCCGGCTTTGAAGAGCTCAATGAGCAGCTGCCAAAAAAATGCCGTGAGCGTCGCAACCGGCGGCTGAGGGGTCATAAACAGACCATTGCCGAGAGGTTCGAGCGGGACCGGTCCGCCTTTCTTCCCTTGCCGCCGGTTCCCTATGAGGCCTTTGCGGAAGATTCCAGCACAGTCAGTTCCACCTCATTGGTCCGTTTTATGAGCAATGACTACTCGGTGCCGGTGGCCTGCGGCTACCGGGATGTGTTGGTCAAGGGCTATGTTCATGAGGTGGCGATTGTCTGCGGCAATAAGGAGATCGCCCGCCACGATCGCTGTTATGACAAGGAAGACGTGGTCTTTGATCCTATGCATTACCTTCCCCTTCTGGAGCGAAAGGCGGGCGCCCTAGACCAGGCCGCGCCCCTTAGATGAATGGCGATAGCTATAGGCTCAAACAATCAAAGCTAAGAAAAGATAAGAAATGATGAAGAGAGAATACCAAGACAGGGGGCCTCCGGCACCCCAAAGAAAGGCAACCTTACTGGTACATTTTTATTCCGCCCTGATGGTGCATTTTTACTCCGCCATTGACAGCCGTTTGAATCCTTATTTCAATATCCACTTAAATGAAGGCGGCGATTTGATGTGGGAATTAACTTTCAGGCATCATCGCGAATTGATCGCAATGATTAAAGACAAAAAACCTGACTTGGCCTGCCAATGCCTGGTTAATGATCTCACCAATAGCGCAAATTTGGTTATCAGCGCATTGAAACGCATGCGCAAACATTAGTTGTAGACGCTAAGGACCTTGTTCATTCGCCGATCTTGATATAGAGATTTGATCCGCTTTGAAACTTGATGTTCGGCGTCAAGGGCACTGATAGCCAGTCTATCCCCGGTGGGAGATCCTTAATGTCCACCCATATTTTTACTTCACATCCGGTCAGATCATTGGCAATCCTCTTTGCAAGAGAAAGATCTTTCCTGCTGTGGCATATGAACACATGACATTAAGTGGAAGTGTTCTTATCCGTTTTCCGCATAGCACTACTTGTCTCTCCCATCTGATATCAGCAATAAGTTCGATAAGTTGAGGATTACGCCAGGGATGTTGGAGGGATTCAAAATGAAATAATATTGCAAGATGGCGGTTTCAAGGATAATTACATAATGTTTGTGTTTTTGTATCTACAGTAAACTCAAGACTTGGATAATTAGTCTTGACTCGAACGCTTTCAATATTTCATTAAGAAGTATTGAATTCTTAATGCATCTAAAAGTCAAGAATATTAAGTTTGACATTAATTAATCTATTTTAAATGCATTTTTCGGCTAATTAAATAATAGAATTTGCCTAACTATTCTTCATACCTTATAAACTCAGGTAATTGATTACATATAGCGCAAGTTTTTGTGCTTGGGTTCTCTTTCAAATATATAACATCTGGAAATGCAGCCAGATAATCCACTTTTACGTCAGTAGGAAGTTCAATTTGTGAGTTTTTTTCACCTAAGGAAAATAGGCAAAACGCGTGAATAAAATTGGGTGGATTGGTTCTATTCCGTAATAATGATATGATTTTATTTAAAACAGATCCCACGCCGAGTATGTCATCAATTATTAATAGTCTTGAGTTGTTAAGCTCAGGTATACCCCTTTCATATTCAGTATATTTATCATTATTATCTTTTTGCTCGATCACACTTTCAAATGTGAACAGTATATTAGCATTCAACATTAAAGCAAGATTAGAAGCGATGCCTATAGCACTTGTACCTATAGCCAAAATATCTGTAATATTAAATTCAGTATAATGCTTAGATAGGATAGCACAAAGATCATTAATAAAAATGATATCAGAACATAATTCTCTACAATTGACCATCCTGTCCGTATGCCAACCGGTCTTTAAACGAAAGTGACCGCTTTTAACTCCGTGGCTTTTAATAACAAAACTCTCAGCCTTTTTCCTTATATGTTCATGTTCTGGTTGTAGTTGAAGTTGATTAATTGCATCAGTATGCTTCGTTTCCTTGGCACCAAATTGATAAGGCCTTAGCTTAGCCATTATATAATCTGATATTTCTGGAGGCAGTTTAGATACTGCAGGATTTTTTTCAGGTTCAGACTCTAAATTGAATTCAAGCATGCAAGGTTCAGTGTTCTCATCAAGAACAAGATAAGGCTGTATCATATTAAATTCGTTATTAATTTTTCTTTCTCTTAAATCTTGTAAAAGTGTTCTTATTTTTTGAACCTCAACATCATCAACATCTTCGGGAACTCGCCAGTACATTTTTACTCTAGCACTACCTGGACCAGGTGAAACAATCTTAATATCTTGAACGTAATGACAGACGCACCAATGTGCCAAACCTTCATCATCTAACAGCGGGCTTTTTATAAAATTCAATTCGGGAATCCTTGTATGTTCAGTGTGCAACTCATCTCCTATTCTGATGAGCGCAGCAAGAAGTCGTAATCGCCGGTAATACCCTGCTGATTTGAAACGATCATATTGAGTCTCACCCAGTTTATCCCAAAATAAACGTCCACTATGAGCGAATGCTACCAAGGCACTATCATAAAGAAATGACAAGTGGTGATCAGGTAACCCAATCCCAGGACCACCACGATTATCAGGTAAGTTTTTATTGATTGTATCCAAAATCATTTCATGTCCTAATTGGATGTGTTTTTTTCTAATTTGGTGTTGCGTGTATTCCTCCCCTGGCTTAGGATACTTTTCATACTGCATACCGATATCATGTATTAGCGCCGATATGCCAAGTATCGTTGATTCGTAAGAAGATAGGTTGCTGTTGTCCGGCCTTAATTTATCAAAAATATCCTTAGCTTTCAATAAAACATGAAAACTGTGATCAATTCCATGATCAACAAACTTATATAGCTGTGGGCTCTTCCAAATTGTGTCAGCGAAATCAAATGCAGTACCTATAAGGGCATCTAGTGAGGCTGATTTATGGAATCGCTTGCCGCGTAAACCGAGTAAATCGATAAATGAATTAGAATCAATATAGTCGAAGTTAAAATCATTTTTCATCACTGACGCCTATATATTTGGGTAGTCGTTTATAATTTAAAAATCTGCTAGGCTTGCATAATGATATTATATTGCTTCGTTTTAAAAATCTAGAAACAGCACATTCCAAATCAAAAACGCAAATAGACCTTTTTACCTCTGCGTTATTACTCAATACTAACAATGTCATCAGATCGATTTCCCGACCCGTAGCATTTACATCTTCAACAATGCAAACTTGCCTTCTATTAAGAAGACGCAATACGTTTGCGTTAAAAGTCGAAAAATTAGGAAACGGGCCTAGCCGATCAATAATCACCAGTCTTTTATCCTCAAATATTCTATTCAGAAACAATCCAAGAATATAAGCAGTATTGTTGCCAACTACAAACATATCTTCATCTAGTTCTTTATTATATCCATCAGTGAGAGAATATCCCATATGATAAGCAATAAGAAGCGCTAGGTTACTATCTTTTAGTATTTCTTTGACATCTAGCCACTTGTTTGCCCATGTATCATCATGCAATTTAATATACCTACTGCCATGTGGAGGTAGTCTTATGTAGTCCTTACTGTGATTCATTAACATATGGGAAAAATAGTCTTTTCTAATTTCAACAATACTATTACTATTTGTGCTGTTTTGAAAAATACTTCGTATTTCATCGCCATCTATTCCATAAAAGTTGGATTTAATAATTTTGCCTGTTTCATCTTCTGTTACTATAACGGATATATTATTGAGCAACTGAAGCTGTTCAAGGGCCATACTGGATCTTACAACAACAATAAATGGTATTCGTTTATTTAGTTCTAGCAACGATGAGAACCGTTTTTGAGCACCTAAACTTGGGAGTGGTGATAGATCAACCAAAACTTTTTTTTCTTTGTTTTGTGAAGCGACTTTAGTTATTAGCTGTTGCAGTCTATCCATATCTCTTTCGCCGCCATATAGAGCGATAGACCTTTTGAGAGAATTTGGAATCCCTTCTTGTATAAGTGTGTGTAGATGTTCGTATAATGGATCAACTACAATAATTTTATCTGCGAGCATGGCCATCACCTAATGCTTCAACATATATTTGGACTCCAGGAAAGAAAACTTTTTCTAATCGTTTAATTGTTTTATTACTAATAAAATCATGTACAGAATTTTCATTCTCCAAATATGTATTATTAAAATTAATAAATGATGAAGCTTGGCCAGATCTAACCCTTATAACACCACTAAGACGACTAGCAAACTGAACCGCTCTGAACAAGCCAGCTCCTTCCCGATTATGGTATCGAAACAATAATGCTCTATTAATCGCTTCCTGGTCATTTCGAATATGTAGCCCCTTATCTATTAAACTTTTTTTAAAACCTATCCCGTTGTCTCCTATCGTACAAGTTAAGCGTTTACCAAATTTTGTTGGTTTTTCTGACAATACAAAATAGCCCCACCCTTCGCCATGCTTACCACGACTATGTTGGATGAGATTTCTATTAGTTTCAACAATTAGATTAACAAAGGGCTGAATAACAGTAAAATCAAGGTGATCTAGGATATTTTTATTTAAAACATTTGAAACTGTTTTATGTAAATATACTGTCGATAGCTTATTAATTGAAGAAATATCTACCTTCCAAAATCGTAAATAATTATCGTTTTTCCTTTTAATTCCAGAATGTATAAATGAATCATCAAGTTTGTACAAATTAGTGATTGAAAAACATTCTTGCGCAGTCTCAACAAAATAGGATTTTTTAAGAAAATTCAACTGCCACTTATTGGAGGGGAGCTCTAACCATACCATTTTTCCCTTTTCATTTAAAAAATCTCCAAGTAAAAGAATCCACAATAATCCATCAGAATCAATGTAGTCTAGATCACGAAGAGAAAGAAATAATTCAGGATCATCAGATTTTAGGAAATTTTGGTAGGTGGGAGAATTGATTGCTGTTACAGCATCTTCCCATTGTAATCTTTTTTTTCTATCGAGGTGTTCTCTTACAATCTGCGACAAGCGAATTTCAATCACAGACCCATCTCCCTTATATAACTTTAAACAATTAGAAGCATTCCAAATAAAATGCCTAAGAATCATTAGGGTTGAAGTAAATCGGTTTTTCAATTTCATCAACTATGGTTGATTGTGAAACATACCTTGGCTATTATTAAGCGAGGCTCAACTCACACCTGCTAACCCAAGTTGTGAACATCGTAGGGTCAGAAATATCATAGATTCCGTGCAGGAAAAGTGTGTAGTCCGATTTACAAATTATCCTACGAACCAGTTCTGATGTGCCATCAACCATCATCGGTTTCATAGCTTGGCTATGGGCAGCACCACGCCAGCCATCTCAATAATCTACAATTTCCATGATTTCCCCCAAATTCAGAATGACCTACACGTCAAGTATGATTATCATATTACAGGCACCTTGCCAGAGTCAAAATAATTGATAACCCCCAAAAGGCTATGACATGCATGCGGGCAAACTAAACAAATGTAGACTGTAATCTGCTGTACACACATAAAAATATGTGATATACTACATTAAATTATGTGAGTTACTATGGGGATGTTATATTCTAGTTTTCTTGCTGAGTTAGCGAATGCAGGGCTGAACATTCGCGGATTTGCCGACTTAGTTGGAATGAACCCAAATTCAATCTCTAATTATGCGAACAAAGGTGAGATTCCCACACACTTGGCGCTCATTGCTGTGCTTGTTGCCGAGCTTGATGCCCAGGGAATTGATTATCGCCGTGTTATGTCAAAAGTAGAACTGGCACCCAAGAAACCTCGCGGAGGCGCTCGGCGAGGTCATTTTGGGGGCAACCCTCAAACCAGCTTAGACTTTGAAAAGGGTCGAAAAGATGGCTGACATAGCAACCTCGCTAGCGGAGTTTGGGGCTGATCCTGCTTCATTGCATGTTTTTGATGAAGACAGCCCTGACCTGCTTCCCTATGCCACGCTGGTCACTGCCCGGAAAAGAGTTGATTCCACGCTTGCCGCCGTGGGCGCGGTTTATGAGTGGCAAGGCGCACCATTGATATTTATAGTCGATGCCGATTTAATTAAGAGTAAAAACCAGCTGCTTCGTATAAGACGACTTCTTGCCATGCGGGGCGATGCACCGTATTTGGGTGTGGTTAAGCCTGGGCAACTCGAAGTCTACCGAATCGGGCTCGACAAAAAGACTCTGCAAAAAGCACGGGTCAAGATAGACGACCGCAAAGGTTCCAAATATGCCGCAATTGCGCAATTGGGCAGTTCCCGGCCTCAGGCGGCGATCAACCAGCGCGGCTGGATTTACAATGTCATACTCAAGCTTCTGACCGTCTCGATTGATAAGCTGACCGCTTTGCAAAGTGTTTCTAAAGAGGAAGCAATTTCGTTGGCAGGGCGAGCGCTTTTCACCCGATTCCTGGCTGATCGAGACCTGCTACCTGCCGACATGCTCCAAGCCGGGTCAGCGGCCCAGCTATTTGATAATTCAGATAATGCCCAAAAAACCTCCTCCTGGCTTGATAAAACCTTTAACGGCGACCTTCTGCCTCTCTCTGATGAAATTTTCGACACATTACCTAAACAAGCATATGGTGTGCTCGGTAGCATCCTGCGAAAGGCCCAAGGTGATGGTCAGTTGTCCCTAGGCTGGGAGGAGAAGTGGAACAATCTGGACTTTGCCCACATTCCGGTCGGTGTCCTTAGCCAATCATACGAGCAGTATTTGCGCGAGCACGAGCCGGATAGTCAGCGAAGGAAGGGTGGTTATTACACACCACGTCCAATCGCCGACCTTATGGTGCGCGCTTCCTTTGGAGCTCTAGAACGTGACGGCAAAAGCAGCACCGCCAAAGTTCTCGATCCGGCAGCTGGTGCCGGTGTGTTCTTACTCACTGCTTTTCGCGAGCTGGTCGCCGCGCGTTGGAAGGCCGATGGTGAGCGCCCAAACACCAAAACATTGAGATCAATTCTTTATGGCCAAATCGTCGGCTTTGACATTGATGAGGCCGCGCTCCGGTTTGCGGCCCTCGGCCTCTATCTCATGTCTATCGAGCTGGACCCAAAGCCTAAGCCGGTCAACAAACTTAGCTTCAAAAAAATGCGTGGCACCGTTCTGCACCGTTTCGGGCCAGAGAACGCGGATGCAAAGGCTGGTTTGGGCAGCCTTGGACCGCTGGTCGGGAAAGAGCATCGCGGCAAATATGACCTTGTTATAGGTAATCCGCCATGGGCGAGCCGGACTAAACTGGCTGACTGGGTAATAGTAGAAAAAACCATTACCCGCATTGCCACGGACAGAGGCATTGTAAACCAATCCCCTCCATTGCCCAACAAAGTGCTTGATTTGCCTTTTGTGTGGCGGGCCATGGAATGGGCCAAGCCGAATGGCCAAATAACCTATGCGCTGCATGCCCGGCTTCTTTTTCAGCAAGGCAGGGGCGATGGCAAGGGCATGTTGGATGCACGCCTAGCCCTTTTCGAAGCACTTGAGGTGACATCAATCATAAACGGAGCTGACCTCAGGACAACTCAAGTTTGGCCTAATGTTTCAGCTCCTTTTTGTCTTCTGTTTGCAACAAATAAAATCCCAGGCCCTGGTGCCGGCTTCCGTCTGATCAGCCCAAGGCTAGAGAAATCACTCAACGACGCTGGCGTCATGCGTATTGATGTGAACGACGCTGAAGCTGTTCCAACCAGGCAACTTGCCGAGACCCCTGAAGTCCTAAAAGTTTTGTTCCGGGGGACAAAAGCCGACCTGAACATAGTGGAGCGTATTCGAGCGCAGGAGCATCCAACTCTAGAAGACTTCTGGTGTGAGACCATTGGGGGTGAGGTAAACAGCTACATGCGGGGCAGTGGGAGAGGCTTTGAAACCTTATTACCGAGCAGCACAATCCCCCAGGAGGGTGAAGACCCACCTGGCAAAGATGCCAGACATTTCCAGAAATTGCCTAAAATAGACAGCAACTCCTTCTCAAGCATATATATCGATACCCAGATGCTGGATAAATTTTCAGAAGAGCGCTTAAGGTATTCTAAAGATCCGGAACTTTTTACTGGCCCTTTTCTAGTTGTCCGCGAATCAATTCCCGCTGCTACCAGTCGTCTTGATGTCGCTATCGTGGAAGGGGACGCCATTTTTTCTAGGACGTTCTATGGGTACAGCCCCATTGGATATCCGGCAGCAGAGGAGCTTGTTCGCTATCTTGCCCTGTTGCTGGGCAGCAAATTTGCCCTTTGGATAGTTCTTGTTACCAGCGGTAAATTCGGGTCCGAACGCGAAGCGTTTGAAAAAATAACGCTTGATCGCATTCCAATTCCTGACTTTAGGAAGTTTACATCTGAACAGCTCCAGGAAATCACCTCTAAGTTCGAAGCCCTCCACACCAAAGAGTTGACTTGGGAAGATATCGACCAATGGGTGGCTAAGCTTTACGGCTTGGGCTCGCGTGATCTGCAAGTAATCTCCGACACCCTTGAGTTCAATCTTCCTTTTCCCGAGACTAATAACAAAGCCCAGGCTGTTCCAACCGGGCAAGATATCAAGCG
Organism: Desulfarculaceae bacterium; assembly: GCA_963675675.1. GTDB lineage: Bacteria > Desulfobacterota > Desulfarculia > Desulfarculales > Desulfarculaceae > Dethiosulfatarculus. Next base: position 655,107 of record OY776512.1, on the reverse strand, counting down.
GTTCTGCCAGACTTTAAAGCAGGAACTAGCCCCCTGGGCAGAACGATTCGGTTCGTCCCTGGCTATCGATTCGATATTTGAAAATCACGCTTCACCCTGGTACGGCATCGGAATATGGACAAAAGAAAAAAGAAAGCCGAACGCCATTCCTGCCAGTGATTGGCACGGACTGCTCAATGCAGCAGATCATGAGGCGGCATCCGAGATATTGATCCCCGGTGAGGAAGGCGAACTATTGATTGGCCGTTTAGCCCAGCGGCGCTACTGGAGTGACACCCAAGCACGATTGCTCGCACAACGGATCATTTGGTCTCACCTCGATTTGCTAAAAGGGCATGCTAACGCATGAGCGCTTCAGCGATCAAACCCCGCCCTGATCAGATATCCGAATTGACTCGGGGGCTGACATTGCCGCTCCCTGAAATCCCGACCGATATCCTTCAAGTCATAGCCGAGGGCTTACACTGCGCATTTCACGACCTATTTTCTCGTAATCCACAAAGGATGGAAACCGGTAGCGAACCAGAGGTCACTGGGTTGCTGGTGTCTTTCCTAAATCACATGGCAGATCAAGACCCACTATGGGGACAACTCGTGCATGGTGTGACAAGGGGTACAGAAAGCCAAAATTATAATGGGGCCAATCTTGAAAAACGCCCGGATCTTTTGATTTCCCTAACCGACCGCAACAGAAATTTCCCCTTGATAGTTGAAGCCAAGATTATAGATAACACAAATGGCAAAACGGTTAATCTTTACTGCAAAGAGGGCCTTCGACGGTTTGTCAATGGTGACTATGCATGGGGCACTCGTGAAGCCTTTATGATTGGCTATGTCCGTGATGCATCCTCGATTGAGGCGAAGCTTACACCATTCCTCTCTGAAGCAGACGCAAAAGATCCATCATTCTATTTGGTGGAGGATTTGCCAAGTCCACTAGGGGGCAATGGAATGGACTTGGCTCTTTCAAAGCATGGCCGGGTATTCGTTTATACACACATGACTCCGCCATTGAATCAGCCCGGCTCAATCGTTCTTTGGCACCTGTGGCTATCTTAAGCATTACAAGGTTTAAATCATGCTTGACCCCACGGTTTCGCTTTCTTTCGCTTTACATTCCCAGAAAGGTGTTTTCGCCCTTCTGCTTGGGTCCGGTGTTTCTAGAGCCGCAGGCATTCCAACCGGCTGGGAAATCGTTCAAAATCTCTGCCGAAAACTAGCGCTTTTGGTGGGAGACGATTGCGAACCCGACCCGGCTGCCTGGTTCAGGGAGAAATACGGCAAGGACGCAGACTACGCCGAATTGTTGGAGATGGTGGGGAGAACACCTTCAGAACGGCAAAACCTCCTCAGGAGTTACTTTGAGCCCAGTGAAGAAGATAGGGAGGAAGGTAAAAAAGCTCCTACGGCTGCCCACAGAGCAATTGCTTCATTAGTAGCCAAAGGTGTGGTGACGGTGATCATCACCACAAACTTCGATCGGCTATTGGAAGCAGCTTTGCAAGAAGAAGGAATTCACCCCTCAGTTATTAGCACGCCCGACTCCGCGAAGGGGGCGGTACCGCTGGTGCACAACCCCTGCACCATTGTGAAAGTTCATGGAGATTACCTGGATACCCGTATTAAAAACGCACCTGGTGAACTAGAGGAGTACGACCAGGAAATCAATAACCTTCTTGATCGGATCTTTGACGACTACGGCTTGATTGTATGTGGCTGGTCCGGGGATTGGGATACCGCATTACGGTTAGCCATTGAAAGAACGCCAAACAGGCGGTTTTCTACCTATTGGGCCGCCAGAGGGAAAGTAAGTGAAGTCGCTCAAAGGTTGATCGACCACCGAGGCGCGCAGATTATATCCGGCATTGATGCGGATAAGCTTTTTCCCGACCTGAAAGAAAAAGTCGACGCCCTGGAAATGATAAACAGACAGCACCCCCTGAGCCCGCAAATTGCAGTGGCCAGGCTGAAAAAGAATATCGAAGATGGAAAGGTGATCGCTGCTCATGACCTGATACAAGACGAAACTGAAAGGGTAGCCAGTGAGCTGGGGCCAAACAGTTTTCCTTTCAATAGTCCACTAGACGGTCAAATAATATTAGGCCGGATGCAACAGTACGAATCTTTAGTAGAAACCCTGGCCCAATTATTGGCAACTGGATGTTTTTGGGGTGATTCAGCAACCTCGGATATCTGGCACAGAGCTTTGGACAGAATTGCCAATGCCCGGCCAAGAGATGCTGGCACTGTACTATTGATCGAATTGCGCAAATACCCAGCGCTCGTTTGCTTTTATGCAGCAGGAATTGCATGTATTGCAAATGATCGATGGGATAATCTTACCAGGTTGTTCCGTGTCAAGATTAGAGAAAATGAAAAAGATTTAGTTGCCCCCTTATCCCTGAACCATCGGGAGATACTTAGCCATAATAATCAAAAGGTCATACCGGGCCGGGAGCGCGAACATACTCCATTATCCAATCATCTATTTGAGGTTATTTCAGTTCTTATAGCCAAGCTGATACCAGATAATAATACATTTATGAGACTGTTTAATGAGTTCGAAATGTTGGTTTCCTTGGCCTACGCTGATCAGGAATGGGGACGTTTCAAATCAGAAGAAAGAAGATTTTGGGCTCCACCAGGACGATTCATTTGGGAGAGGAGCTTTTACCGTGGAGTAAAGTATGGAGACGATTTGCTTGTACAAGTTTTTGAGCAAGAGGGGGAGAATTGGAAGCCTCTCTCATGTGGCTTATTCAAGCATAGGCTCGACGAGCTTAAAGAATTGATAAAAGAATGGAAAATGTTTCTGGGGAGAGTTAGACAAGAGATTGGCATTTGATGATTTTCTCTGGAGATATCGGCCAGCATCCTCAATATGGGGCTGTTCGAGATCTTGGCCGAGACAACCCGGGGTATCCACCTGTCCAAAATGCCGGAAGGTAAAAAATTGTTCCGGAAAGCTAATCGTTCGGAAACGGGAAATTTTACCGAGGATTCCTAAACATTATGCGGCGTGATTAAGGATAGCAGGTCAAAGCTTGATAGCTCCATTTTCAAGGGTTCAAAGCCAATCAATCACTTTGGTCAGTATCGTGAAAATCACGACTTATTGCATTATTTCGCAGTTGGATGATTTGCACGATGCTCCCAGGGCGGGCAGGCAGAGCAGTCCCTAGATAATGCGAATGGTATCCCAAGTGAGTTCAGAAAGTCAATGTAGTGATTGTAACTTGTGATTGCTCCTGGTGTTCACCAAGGAACTGTTCGTCAATTCCCAATGAAAGGCCCAAGATTCAGGGAGTACGCTTGACATCTGTAAGTTAGGAGAATTTTCTGGCCTTTTTACCAGCCTGACTAATGGGAACGCTTACCGGAAACAAGGCGGCGTTCTGTAATTCTGCAGCAGCTTACAACTCAGTCCTGATTATCCCATTTTGCGTGGCACGGTTTCTCATTTTGCGTGGCGGCTTACACTTAGAATGGCTCCTTGGGCGAAAAAATGGGGACATTGTGGGGACAAATTAACTTGAACAAAACAAAACCAGCCACGCCACATAGCGCAAATGTTTGATTTTATTGGTGCCCCCGGCGCGACTCGAACGCACTGCCTACGGCTTAGGAGGCCGTCGCTCTATCCAGATGAGCTACGAGGGCACATATTTATTTAACCTTACAGGCCGAGCGGGCCGACCCCCCCATATCTACCAGGTTTGGGGTGAAGCTTACAACCTGTGTTTGCCACAATTGCCGTACGGCGGGTCCGAGGCCTGATTATGCCCTGCCAGCTTGGCTTGGCGGGACATTTCCTCCGCTGCCGGCGCGGCGCTATGGATGGCAGGTATTTTACCCGCAAGATCAGGTTTGTAAAGCATGCGGCCAAACTATCTATTTCCCCCCGTCCATCTTGACCGGGCCAAGATCCCCGCAGTATCCTTATCCGGCCGCTGGCGCACAATGAAGCAGCTGCCACAAGCTCTGGTATCATTAAGGCTTTAATGCAAGTTTTGCTCTCGGGCCTGGTCATACATCGGATAGTCTGACCACCGAACGCAGGGAGTAAGAATCCATGACCCACACAGCCCCCGGTCCCCGCAACCGCTTGAGCGTGGACCTGGATGCGATCGCCCACAATCTGGCCCAACTTAAAGTGCTTTTGCCCCCCGGGGCCGGCATTGCCGGAGTAGTGAAGTCAGACGCTTATGGCCATGGCCTTTTGCCGGTGGCCAGACGCCTGTGCGCGGAAGGGGTGTCGGCCCTGGCCGTGGCGGAAGTAAGCGAGGGGGCCTATCTGCGGAATGCCGGTCTGCAAGTTCCTATCCTGGTTTTGGTGGACCCCGGACCGGATCAGGCCGCAGAAGTCGCCAGCCACGATCTCACCCCGTTTGTAGCCAGGGATGACACTTTGCATGCCCTTTCCGGAGCAGGCGAAGCGGGAGGCAAAACAATCCAGATCCATGTTAAAATGGACAGCGGCATGTCCCGCCTGGGGCTGCTTCCGGGCGATCTGCCTGAATTCCTTGAGCTGTGCCAAAGGCTCCCGGGGGTTGAGCCGGTGGGGCTCTCCAGCCATCTGGCCACCAGCGGCGAGCCGGACGATCCCTTTGTCAAGCGGCAAACGGAAGTGTATCTGGAGGCTCTAACACAGGCCCGCCAAAGGGGATTCGCCCTGCCCTCTTCCAGTTTCCTGAACAGCGGCGGGGTGCTGGTGCAGCCTCCTGGCGCGCTGGAGGCCGCCAGGCTGGTGAGGTCCGGCATCTCGCTCTACGGCGGGCTGCCCAGTCCGGGCGCGGCGGGAAAGGTGCAACTCAGAGAAGCCATGCGCATGAGCAGCCGGCTTGCGGCGGTAAGGCCCTGCCCAAAGGACAGCCGGGTGTCTTACGGCTGCACCTGGTCAGCGGATAAGGACACCTGGCTCGGGGTGGTTCCGGCGGGTTATGCGGACGGCTATCCCCGCCTGCTTTCCAACCGGGCCCGGATGCTGGTGAATGGGCAGCGGGTTCCGCTGCGCGGCCGGGTATGCATGAACCTCAGCATCATTGATCTGGGAGGACTTGACCCCTTGCCCAAAATAGATGACGAGGTGGTGCTCATGGGCTCCCAGGGAGATGGCTGCATAAGCGGCGATGAATTGGCCCAGTGGGCCCAAACCATCAACTATGAAATTTATCTCTCTTTGGGCAACGCCAACCGGCGTCATTACCTGGGCAAGCTGTCTTGACCTAACGGTTTCATAACGGTAGCCTGGGCACCTAGGCATTTAAATGAACCACCCCGCCGCAAGAGCGGGGCGTCAAAAAGTGCACAGGTTCAATGGTACGGCGCTGTAAGCGATGGGGAATGCAGCCGGGGTTCAACGGGCCGGGCCGCATTTGAATAACCCTGTTCAGCTTGCCCCGTATGGACGCCATGAAATGGATGACATATCATGAAGGACAAAACTCCGGTTCCATCCGGCCAGCCGACCATGTGTTCGGTCTGCGCCTGGCGCAAGGACTGTAAAAAGAAATATTCCTACAGCCAGGGCAGTTGTATAAAATGCTCTGACTTCACCCGCGATGTCGCTATTGCCAAGACGGAAAAAGAAACATAATGAAACTCACCCTGCAAAAAGCCCTGATTGAAGCTCTGAAAACAGCCCAGGCCCAAGGGAAGCTGCCCCAGGCCGAGACTCCGCAGTTTGTGGTTGAAAGCACCAAGCAGGCGGACCACGGCGATTTAGCCACCAACCTGGCCATGCAGCTTGCCCGCCCCATGAAGATGAACCCCCGCCAGATCGCCGAAGCTTTGCTGGAGCATCTGGGTGACGCGAACGGAGTCGTTCAAAAGGCCCAGGTCGCGGGCCCCGGCTTTATCAACTTTTTTTTACAGCCCACGGCCTGGCTGGCCGTGGTGCCCCAGATATTGGAGCAGGGGGAGGACTTCGGCCGGGGGGATTGGGGCCAAGGCCGAAAAGTGAATGTGGAGTTCGTATCGGCCAACCCCACCGGACCCTTGCATGTGGGCCACGGCCGGGGCGCGGTCTGGGGAGACACCCTGGCCCGGCTGCTTTCCTTCAGCGGGTTTGAGGTTTCCACCGAGTATTACATCAACGACGCCGGCAACCAGATGAACACCCTGGGCCGCTCGGTGCTGACCCGGGCCCGGCAGCTCAGGGGCTCTGATGAAGTGTTTCCCGAAAAGCATTACATGGGCATGTATATCAAGGACCTGGCCGCCGAGCTGCTTGACGGCGGGCAAGGCCAGGACTTGCTGGATATGCCTGAAGATGAAGCCGTGGCCCTGTGCTCCAAATGGGCGGCGGATAAAATCCTGGGCGGCATAAAAGACGATCTCAAGGCCTTTCAGATTGAGCATGATGTGTTCTTTTCAGAAAAGAGCCTGGTGGACCGGGGCGGCGTGGAAGCAGGCTTCGAGGAATTGGAGCGCTTGGGGCATCTGTTTGAAAAAGACGGCGCGCTCTGGTTCCGCTCCACTGATTTCGGTGATGACAAAGACCGGGTGGTGCGGCGCAGCAACGGAGAAACCACCTATTTCGCCAGTGATATAGCCTACCATCTGGATAAGTTCCGGCGCGGCTTCACCTGGTGCATTGACGTGTGGGGAGCGGACCACCACGGCTATGTGCCCCGCATGAAGGCCGCGGTGGAGGCCCTGGGCCATGACCGTGACGACCTGGAGCTGGTCCTGGTGCAGCTGGTTAATTTACTGCGCTCCGGTGAACCCGTGGCCATGTCCACCCGGGCCGGCGAATTCGTCACCCTGCGCGAAGTGGTGGACGAGGTGGGCTCGGACAGCGCCCGCTTTATATTCCTCACCCGGCGCTCCGAACAAAGCCTGGACTTTGACCTGGAAGTGGCCAAGCAAAAATCCATGGATAACCCGGTGTACTATGTGCAATACGCCCACACCAGGGTGAAGAGCGTTCTGCGCAAGGCCGCCGAGGCGGGCATAGCCCTGCCCGATCCCAAAAGCGCGGATCTGTCTTTGCTTAATTTGGACAAGGAAGTGGCCATGGCCCGGCTTTTGAACGAGTTCGGCGAAACCATGGCCTTTGCGGCCAAGAGCCTGAAGCCTCACAGTATCACCTATTATCTGCAAAACTTGGCGGAGCAGTTCCACTCATATTATAATGCTCACCGGGTGTTGGTTGATGACCCCGGGCTTTCTGCGGCCCGGCTGGTTTTCATCCAGGCGGTGGGAGCTGTGATTGCCCAAGGTCTGAGGGTCTTGGGCGTGTCTGCGCCAGAGGCTATGTAGCATATGAAAAAAGGCGAAGCCAATCCCCAAACTTCACCCTGGACCAAGCGTCTGGGCTGGGGGGTTACGGTCACCTTCTTGGTGCTGTGGTCCTTTGTGCTTGGGATTTTGGTGGGCCAGGGCTCCATTATGTCCCCAAAGCACCTGAAGGTCGTACAGGAATTCATGGGGCTGGGCGGGGAGCCGGAGCCGCAGCCTTTGAATCTGGCCGAGACCGAAGACAAGACCAAGATGCTCTTTTACAAAGGGACCAAGGGCGCAGCCCCGCCCAAGCTGCCCCCGGCCAAACATGTGGTTCAAAAACCCATTCCGCAGCCAAGCACTGGCTGGACCGTGCAGGTGGCCTCTTTTCGGGAGCGGCACATCGCCGAAAGCATGGTGCAGCAGCTGCAAAAGGACAACCTGCCCGCCTATGCCATAAGCGCCCAGGTGAAAAACGTGGGGCTCAGATACCGGGTGCGGGTGGGGCCATATCATGACCGCGACAAGGCAAACCGCATCGCGGAGCTAATCAGAGGGCAATACAACCGCGCCGGTCTGGTGGTTGAACAAAAGTGAGGCTGGTTTCATGATCAGAAAAGCCACTCAAAAAGATGTCCGTTTTATCCACGGCCTGCTGGCTCACTATGGCAAAGAGGGTCTGTTGATTCCCCGCTCGCTCAACAGCGTGTATGAAAGCCTGCGCGATTTCGTTATCGCGGAAGACCAGGACGGAAAACAGGTGGGCTGCTGCGCCCTCAAAATAAGCTGGGAAAACCTGGTGGAGATCAGAAGCTGCGCCATTCTGCCCGAAGCCACCAAAAGCGGCTGGGGCACCAAGCTGGTGGAAGCCTGTTTGAGCGAGGCCGTCACTTTGAGCTTCACCAAGGCCTTTGTACTCACTTACCAGCCAGACTTTTTTGCCCGTCTGGGGTTCAAGGAAGTATCCAAAAACACCCTGCCCCAAAAAATCTGGGCTGACTGCATAAACTGCGTGAGTTTCCCGGACTGTGGCGAAATTGCAATGACATTGGAGTTATAGCCCATGGATCTGAAACCGGTGCTGGATCAAGCAGCCGACCTTTTGAATAAATGCCCGGCCAGTGAATGGGAAATCGTGGCCGTAAACAGCGACCGCATCAGCATGACCCTGAGCGGCAGGCAGATGGACCGCTTCTCCCAGTCATCCACCCAAGCCCTGGCCTTGCGGGTGATTCATGAGGGCCGCCTGGGCTTTTCCTATCTCATTGGAAACGATGCCTCCGCCCTGCCCCAAGTCGCTCAAGAGGCGCTGGCCTCGGCCCGGAACAGCGATCTTAAGCAAGAGTGCTGCCTGGCCCAGGCGGTGGACAACCTGCCGGAGGTCAACATCTTTGATCCAGCGGTGCTGGAAGAATCCTTGCAGGACAAGCGCAACCGGGCCCTGACCATGGCCGAGGCCGCTTTTGCCTCTGACCCCAAGGTGGTGCATGTGCATCCGGCTGAGATTGATCAGGCGGTCTCACAGATATGGATGCGCACCAGCGGCGGGATGGATTCATCCTATGCCACCACCCAGGTGGGCGCGGGCTGCGTGGCCCTGGCTGCTTCGGACGACGAGCAGGAAGCCGCCTGGGAAAGCCACAGCGCCCGCTTTCTGGCGGAACTTGATCCGGCAGCCATAGGCCGCAAGGCGGGCCACAAGGCGGCGGACTCCCTGGGTGGGGCGCCCGAAAAGGACGGACGCTATGAGGTGCTCTTGGACAACGCCATCACGGCGCAGTTCCTGGACCTTTTGGGCGCATCCTTCATGGGGGACAACGTGGTCAAGGGCCGCTCGATGCTGGCGGATAAGAAGGGCCAAAGGGTGATGAGCCCCCTTATAGACATCATAGACGACGGCCTGTATCCCCGGGGCCTGGGCACCTGCCCCTGGGACGCCGAAGGCACTCCCCAGCGCAGCACCACCCTGGTGAACTCAGGTGAAATCACGGGCTTTATTTATGACCGTTACTGGGCCGCGCGGGCCGGGGTGGAAAGCACCGGCAATGCGGACCGTCCATCCTTGAAAACCCCGCCCCAGGTGGGCTACTGCAACCTGCACCTGAAACCGGGCGGGATGAGCCCCCAGGAAGCCATGAAGAAGATGGGCCGGGGCATCCTCATCACCGAGACCATGGGCGGCCACACCGCCGATCCGGTCAGCGGCGAATTCTCCTTTGGCGCCTCGGGCTATCTAATCGAGAACGGCCAAATATCCAGGCCGGTCAAATCCATGGCCGTGGCGGGCCAGGTGGTGGAGCTTTTCAAGGCCTCCAAGGCGGTCTGCTCAGACCTGCGCTTTTTCGGAACCACCGGCGCGCCCAGCCTTTGGGTGTCCGGAATATCCTTGAGCGGCGCATGAAAGGCTAAATAAAAAAAAGCGCTTTCAGGATAACCATTTGACTCTATTCACCTGTTTATGATAACAAAAAAGCGGGTGGCGTATTATACGCCCAGATCAAAAATCGGCTCCAGGCAGGACTTTGGTGGGCTTACTGCCTGGAATTCGGGTGTATTTGGGGAGCTTAACTGTGCATCCTGTCATACAGCCCCCTGCCGGCTATGAGCGAAATGCTTTCCGGCGAACCGGGATAACGAGAGGAAACAGATGATGTTGACTGGCCCGGGGTTCTTTTGGATGCGAAACCCGGCCAGTTGAGGAAAAAAAGCAGGACCAGAGACGTCTTATGATATAACGGTCAGACGGGCCGTTTCAGTTTGCAGTTATATAAGCATCGGGTTTCAGGCTCTTTTTCACCATATCCGGTTCAAGTTGAGGCTCCCGCACATTTTATAATTGGCTGATCCAGACACTATCCGGCCAGTGGGCATGAAATCGTCCGGCGGATTGCAGCTGGGCTTAGGCCCCAGGCCTGAATATCCAAGCCTCGAGGAGAAACGTGGCTAAAAAATATACCGTTCTGGTCATTCCCGAAGGCACCAATAACGTACGGAATTTTTCTATTCCAATCTGGTCCATACCCGCCGTGATGATCGTGATGATCTTCTCCATCACCCTATGCGTCTATTGGTATTATCAATATGGCAAGCTGCACAGTGAAGTCCCGGACCGCCTGGCCATGGAAAAGGATCTTCAGCGCCAGGAATCTCAGATAGAGGACATTGCCCAACGTCTGACCTCTTACAAAAAACAGATGGGCAAAATCCAGATTTTCAACCGGCGCCTGCGCATCATGGCTAATCTGGAAAAACCCAACGATATCAATGATGGAATCTTGGGCGTGGGAGGCCATTCCGGCTCCGACACCGGACCGGGGGTGCGCTTGAGCCAGTCAGCCCAGGACCGGCAGCTTATGAATATCCGCCGCGACCTGGACGCATTACGCATCGCCACCGAAGACGAGCGCGGCATACAAGAAGAGCTTGCCAAGTTTTTGCAGGAGCGCCGTTCCATCATGGCGGCCACGCCTTCCATCTGGCCCGTACGGGGCTGGGTGACCTCAAACTTCGGCTACCGCATCTCGCCTTTCACCGGCAAACGGGATTTTCATGCCGGGCTTGATATTGCCTCCCGGCAAGGCACCCCCATAAAAGCAACGGCCGACGGTGTGGTTACCTTTGTGGGACGCAACGGCGGCTATGGCAAGATGGTTACCGTCAATCACGGCCACGGCATGGTGACCCGTTATGCCCATTTGAGCAAATACAAAACCAAAAAGGGCCAGAAGGTTAAACGGGGGCATGTCATAGGCCTGCTGGGCAATTCCGGACGCAGCACCGGGCCCCACCTTCATTATGAAGTCTTGATCAGCGGGACCAGTACCAATCCCAAGCATTATATTCTTGACTGATATAACATAGGTGCAGTTACCTGCTCCCGATGCCGTAAAGATTCGGTGTCGGGAGTGGCTTTTTCACGAAGAGTGGTTAATCTATAGGCTATGTTAGGATCTATATTTAAAAAAATCGTAGGCACCAAAAACGACCGCGAGCTTAAACTTCTCTGGCCGGTGGTTGATGAAGTCAACGCCTTTGAACCAGAGATGATGGCCCGGTCCGATGAAGAACTGGCCGCCCTTACCCTGGCTTTTAAAAGACGCCTGGTGGATGGCGAGAGCCTGGACGACATCCTGCCCGAGGCCTTTGCAGCCGTGCGCGAGGCAGCCCGCCGCACCATAGGCCAGCGGCATTACGATGTGCAGCTCATCGGCGGCATGGTCCTGCATGCCGGCAAAATCTCCGAAATGAAAACCGGTGAGGGCAAAACCCTGGCCGCGACCCTGCCGGTGTATCTTAATGCGCTTACCGGCAAGGGGGTGCATGTGGTCACGGTCAATGACTACCTGGCCGGACGCGATGCGGAGTGGATGGGCGAGATATACCGGTTTTTGGGGCTCAAGGTGGGCTGCATCCTCAACGGCATGGATGACGCAGAGCGCAAAGAGGCCTATGACGCAGACGTAACCTACGGCACCAACAGCGAATTCGGTTTTGATTACCTGCGCGACAACATGAAGTTCGAAGCCGAGGACCTGGTGCAGCGAGATTATAATTACGCCATCGTGGACGAGGTGGACTCCATCCTCATCGACGAAGCCCGGACCCCGCTCATCATCTCCGGTCCGGCTGAGCAGGCCACCCCGCTGTATAAGCAGGCCAACTCCTGGGTGCGCCGCCTCAAGCCCGAGGTGGATTTCACGCTTGATGAAGAAAACAAAAACGTCACCCTGACCGAAACCGGCATATCCACCTGTGAGCACCTGGCCAAGGTGGACAATCTTTACGACCCGAACCACCGCCATATCCTGACCCACATACAGCAGGCCTTAAGGGCTCACAATTGCTACAAGCGTGATGTGGAATATATGGTCAAGGACCGCCAGGTGGTGATTATCGACGAATTCACCGGGCGTCTGATGCCCGGCCGCCGTTTCAGCGAGGGATTGCATCAGGCCCTGGAAGCCAAAGAGGGCATGCCCATAAAGCGGGAAAACCAGACCCTGGCCTCCATCACCTACCAGAATTACTTCCGCATGTATGACAAGCTGGCCGGCATGACCGGTACGGCGGATACCGAAGCCGAAGAGTTTAACAAAATTTACAAGCTGGATGTGGTGGTCATTCCCACCCACCGGCCCATGGTGCGCAAAGACCACCCGGATGTGATCTACCGCTCTGAAAACGGCAAATTCAAGGCGGTGGTGGAAGAAATCAAGGAGTTGAACAAGACCGGCCAACCGGTCCTGGTGGGCACCATCAGCGTGGATAAAAGCGAGCTCTTGTCAAAATGGCTCACACGGGCCGGTATCAAGCATGATGTGCTCAACGCCAAGAACCACGCCCGCGAGGCGGAGATCGTGGCCAAGGCAGGCCAGGCGGGCCAGGTGACCATATCCACAAACATGGCGGGCCGCGGTACGGACATCGTATTGGGCGAGGGAGTGCCGGAACTGGGCGGGCTGCATATCCTGGGCACCGAGCGCCACGAATCCAGGCGCATAGACAACCAGCTCAGGGGCCGTTCCGGACGCCAGGGCGACAACGGCTCCAGCCGCTTCTATCTCTCGCTGGAAGACGACCTGATGCGGCTTTTCGGCTCGGACCGCATGTCCGGCATCCTGGACCGGGTGGGCATGGATGATGACCAGCCCATTGCGGCCAGCCTGGTCAGCAAGGTCATAGAAAACTCTCAGCGCAAGGTTGAAGGCCGCAACTTCGAAATCCGCAAGCAGCTTTTGGAATATGACGATGTCCTGAACCAGCAGCGCGAGGTGATCTACGACCAGCGCCACATGGCCCTGACCGGCGAGGGAGTGCATGAAGCGGTTTTGGAGATGATTGAGGAAAAGGCCGCCGAAGTGGTGGAAGAGGCCTTGGACTTCAGCCTAAAGCCCGAAGAATGGGACCTGAACCATTTCCAGCAGGCGGTTTATCACGCCCTGGGCGTGGTGCCGCTCTTGCAAACCAATGATGGAGATCTGACCTCGGAATCCGTGAGCGCCATGGTCACCCGCATGGCGCTGGACAATTACAAGGCTAAATTTGAAGAGCCTTATGGCGAAACCATGCTGGTCGCCGAACGCCAGATTCTCTTGAGCGTGGTGGACCATTTATGGAAGGATCACCTTCTCAGCATGGACCACCTCAAAGAAGGCGTGGGCCTAAGAGGATACGGGCAAAAAGACCCCTTGCGCGAGTATCAGCGCGAAGGCTATGACATGTTCGATCAACTGGTGCACAGCATCAAGACCGAAACCGTCTTTGCCTTGAGCCATATCGAGATAGAGGACAAGAGCCAGGTCCGCGCGGCCACCACCCCCAAAGAGCAGGACCTCAACTTCATGGGCGGCGAGGAGCCCCAGGCCAAAACCCACCGGCGCAAAGAAAAGAAGATTCCGCGCAACGCCCCCTGCCCCTGCGGCTCGGGCAAAAAATACAAACACTGCTGCGGGCGGAACTAACCCCCCGGCCATAAAAAAACACGGGGACCGCATATGCGGTCTCCGCTGATACGCTGCTCCGCTTTTGCTTAGTATTTGCCCAATATAATCTCACCCTTGGCCAAGAGTTTACCGTCTTCGCCCTTTTTCTTCGCCCTTTGTACGGCCAGCACTTCGGCTTGATAGGTATTGCCCCTGCCTCCGGAGCACGGCGGCAGATACACCCCGCCCCATCTCGAACCCCGGTGGGGATGCTCCACGTTCACCCCGGGCGGCATCTTGTCGCTTTCACCGGCCACGCTGGGAACCGTCACCGTAGCCTTGCCCCCGGTGGGCACCCAGATAGCGCCGTGTCCGCCGTCACTGGAAAGAGGCGCGTAACTAAGATCATTGAAAAGCACTATCACTGCGTCGGCCCCGGCCGGAATACCCTCCACCAAAAGCGCCGGGCTGGACCCGTTGCCGCCAAAAGATGAACATTGTTGTTTGTCCGGAATCATTTTGCCGTCCCAGCGTGAATCAACAAAGCTGACCATGAGCTTGCCCGGCTGGCCCACCGGTTTGTATGAGCCCGTGGTTTCCACGCAGCCAACCAGGGCTAAAAGAATAAGCCACACACATATAATACTTAGCTTCTTCATGATCCGGCCTCCTCCCTTGTCAATAAATAATGACGCCTCCTCTATTCAGGCTAATCAGCTGGGAACTATATTATCAAGTGGTTTTTGGGGGAGTTATCAAAATGCCCAGGCGTAAGCTGCAAGCATATGCCCGGTGAAGGTTCGCGGTCGGCTTCAGAATAAGCTCAGCTGTTTGACCCGGCGGCGCGCCTTTTTCTTTTTACCCCGGCTGAGCAATCCGGCCGGGATTTCTTCCCAAAACGGCGAAGGCCCTTTGTCCATGGCCTGGCCGAAGAGCATGCGTTTATTGCTGCGGGTCAGGTAGAGCCTGCGCTCGGCCCGGGTCATGGCCACATACAAAAGGCGGCGCTCTTCATCCGGGTCTGAGGGTTTCCCGTCCGGCGGATTGTAGGGGATGATCCCATGCTCCAGCCCCACCACGAACACCACCGGCCATTCCAGCCCCTTGGAAGCATGCATGGACAAGAGGCTCACCCGCTGGGCCTTGAAATCCAGAGGGTCCGTCTCGCCAAGCGGTTTCTTGGAAGCCACCTGAACCGGCACCCCCGCCTCATCCAAAGCCTTTTTAATGGGATCGGCCAAGGCATGCAGGCGATAGAGCACCGCAATATCCGAGGCCGCAAAGCTTTCATACTCGCAATCCAGGCCGCCTTCCACCTGGCGCGAATCCAAACCGCCCATGAGCCTCACGATCTCATCCGCCACCCAGGCCGCCTCGGACCTGGGACCGCTGAACTCCACGGCAATGGGTTTTTGGCCTCCGGTGCGCACAGCAGTCAGGCTGTTTTGCGTCCTATTGGGACTGTGCCCTATCAGGGCCCCGGCTGCTTTCAGCAGCGGGGCGCAGGTGCGGTAGTTCCGGGTCAGCCCCAGGACGGCGGCTCCTTTGAAATCCTGGTCAAAGCGGGTGAAGAACCCAGCCTCCGCGCCACGGAATCCGTAGATGGCCTGATCCGGGTCACCGATCACCGCCAGCCTGGTTTCCGGGCCGCAAAGCCCTTTTAGAAGCTCCACCTGGGCCTGGTTCACATCCTGGTATTCATCCACCAGGATATGCCGGTAGCGGCCCTGCCACTGCTCTGTGGCCGCGCTGTCATTCCACAGGGCCAGGGCGGCCTCCCGCACCAGATCGTCCAGGTCCAGGCGCCCGGCGTCTTGCAACGCAGCCTGGTAGGCCGCCAATAGCCCGGCTTCTCCGGGGTCTTCGGGGACATCCAGCTTTTGCTTCAACTTGGTGATGATCAGGTCAAGCTCTCCCGGCTTGATGCCTTCCATCTCGGCAATCGGCTTGAGAAGGGCCTGGCGCTCTTCTTCGCCCAATAAACCCGGGGCCGCCCCCAATGAGGTGCATACTATCTCCCGGCCCAGGGCATGGAAGGTGCACGCCTTGATGCGGCTGGCTGCGGTCTTGCAATCGGCCAGGCGCTGGGAAAGCTCCTCCGCCGCCTTGTTGGTGAAGGTAATCAGCAAGATATTTTCCGCCGCAATGCCTTCATCCAAAAGCCCCACCGCCCTTTGCACCAAGAGCCGGGTCTTGCCAGAGCCCGGACCGGCCCGCACAATAAGATGACCGCCCCTATGGGCCGCTGCCTTGGCCTGCTCTTCATTGAGCCCCTCGCTGGCCGGATCAAGCTGGGTGAGCAGGGGGATATCCGCGGACTGGGTCTTGGCCCCGGCCTTGGGCTTGGCCGGCTTTTTCCGCGGTTTCAGCTTTTGCTCAAAGGCCCAAAAACCGGTCTGGCCCAAGAGTTGCTCACGCTCCGCCGGATCAAACACCCGCACCACTCCGAATTCGCCGTCATATCCGCCGGATAAATCCACATGTCCCGCCCGCATGCGTTTTATGGCCTCGGCCATCAGGGGGCCTCCCACCCGGCCGAGCTCATCCAATGACGCCTCGCGGAGCACAAACAGTTCCGGACCTATCTCGTGCAGCATCCGGTCAACCGCCAGCCCCACACCCTTGGTATTGGGCCCCTTGCCCATCACCTCGGCTGTAATCTCATTAAGGGGCACCAGATATTCAAACCCCTTGGCGTTGGCCGGCGTGGTTCCTTGGGGGCGGTCGGCCAGGTCCTCCACCCTGCTCAGCACCCCCACGGTCAGGGGCTTGCCGCAGACCGGACACAAACCGCCTTGCTCCCGGGTCTGATCCGGCGTGAAACGGACATTGCATTTGCGGTGCCCGTCCAGATGATACTTGCCCTCGTCCGGGAAAAATTCCAATGTGCCCCACAGGCCGCCTCCTTGCCTGTCAGCCAGGGCGGCGGCAATGGCCTGATAGGTGGGCGGGCAGTCAAACAGGTTGGCTTCCCGGGCCAGCTTGCCCGGGCTGTGGGCGTCGGAGTTGCTGACCAGATTAAAGCGGTCCAGGGCGCTCAAGCGCCAGTTCATGGGTGGATCGCTGGAAAGCCCGGTCTCCACGGCATGGATATAGGGGGTCAGGTCGTCGAAGCATTCCTCAATGGCGTCAAACCCGCTCTTGGAGCCGAACAGACTGAACCACGGAGTCCAGATGTGGGCCGGGATAAAAACCACCTCGGGGCATTCTTCCAGGCACAACTCCAAAAGATCATGGGCGTCCAGCCCCAGAATGGGGCGTCCATCGCTGACTATGTTGCCTATCTTGCCCAGCCGGGTGTTTATGCGCTCCGCTGCCGCCAGATCCGGAACCAGAATAAGGCTGTGCACCTTGCGGGTGCGCCCTCCCCGCTTATAGATGCTGGATATTTCGCCGGAAAGCACAAAACGCACTTCGCGGCGGCAGGCGGGGGGAAGCTCCCCGGCCAGGCTGGACATATGCTCCGGTTTCAGGCGATAGGCCCCGTCACCGGTCTCTGTCAGTTTTTGGCTGAGTTCCTCAAACCACTCGGGATGGGTGAAATCCCCGCTGCCCAACAGGTCTATGCCCTTGCGCTGGGCGAACAGCCATAAATGCTCCGGGTCCAGACTGCGGGCCGTGGCGCGGGAATAACGCGAATGTATGTGCAGATCAGCTACTATCACGGTTTGCCACCCTACTCCGAATGCCCGGCCAAGGCAAGAGCTATGACGGGGTCTTGTGTCCAAAATCGAACAATGATAACATCCAGTACGCAGACTTTGTTTTTTTGATCAAATAACCGTGTTTGCATAATGCCATGAGTCAGACTGAAACCAATACCAGTCATCCGGTGCTGCCCAGGGTAAAGCCCCATGCCAGCATCCTCATCGTTGAGGATGATCCGGACGCGGGCCAGTTTATAGCCGCCCTCATGCAAAGCGAAGGCTATGAAACCGTGCTCTGCAAAAACGGCGAAGAGGCACTGGCAACTCTCACCCCGGAGGCTGAATTCGATCTGGTGCTTCTGGACCTGATTCTGCCGGGCATCAGCGGGTGGAAGGTTCTGGAAGCCATCAAAAGCACCGGACGGCTGCGCTATGTGCCCGTGGTGGTGCTCTCGGCCATCCACGACAAAACCAGCGCCTTGCGGGCCTTGGAGGTGGGTGCGGAGGATTTCATCACCAAACCGGTGGATGTGGAAACCATGCTGAGCCGGGTGCGGGTGATGCTGCGCATCCGCACCCTGTATGAAGAGCTGATCACCGAGCGAGGAGGCCGCAGACGGGCCCAGCGTTCCTTGGAGACCAGGCGCTACCTGGCCCGCATCATGGGCGGTTCGGACAAGATCTTAAAACTGGGCGATATTCTGGAAAACGTGGTCAATACAGAAACCACAGTGCTCCTGGAAGGCGAATCCGGCACCGGCAAGGGGCTGTTGGCTGAAACCATCCACCGTTTCTCCCAGCGCTCCAAGGGCCCGTTTGTGGTGGTGAACTGCTCGGCTTACCCAGAAACCTTGCTCTCCTCCGAGCTGTTCGGCCATGAAAAAGGCTCATTCACCGGAGCGGTGCGGCGCAAGCTGGGCCGCTTTGAACAGGCCAGCGGCGGCACTATCTTTTTGGATGAGATAGCCGAGATCACCCAGCTCACCCAGCTGGCCCTTTTGCGGGTGATCCAGGACCGCCAGTTCGAAAGGGTGGGCGGCGAAAAGACCATTACGGCTGATGTGCGCATCCTGGCCGCCACCAATAAACCCATGTCGGAGATGGTGGCCAAGGGCGCTTTCCGCGAAGATTTGTATTACCGCCTGAACGTGGTGCGCATCGAAGTGCCCAGCCTGCGTGACCGCCCCGAGGATATACCCTTTCTGGCCCACCACTTTTTGCGCGCCCACAGCCAGAAAGTGGATAAATCCATACTGGGCTTTTCAAAAGAGACCTTGAGCAAATTTATGGGCTACACCTGGCCGGGCAACGTGCGCGAATTGCGCAACGTGGTGGAGCATGCCACCTTGATGTGCCGGGGCGACGTAATCGAATCCGGCAACCTGCCCCGCCGCTTTTCCCGCATGGACGACGACGGCGGCCAAAGCAACACCGCCTGGCGCCTGGAGGATCAGGAGCGCCGGCTCATAGACAAAACCTTGCAGGAAGTGGGGTGGAACAAATACAAGGCGGCCCAGATCCTGGGCATCGCCCGATCCACCCTTTACGGCAAGATAAAAAAGCTGGGGCTTACCCCTCCCTTGGAATCAGAGCAGCCCGACTGAGCATAAAAAAACCCGGCCTGTGCAAGACCGGGGCGTTTTTCTGGGTTTTTGCCGTATTATACTAGCGCAAACCGGCCACAGCCTGGGACACATTATAGCAATAGTCGCCTATCTTCTCGAAATTGCTAAGCATATCTACAAAGACCAATCCCGCGTCCACACTGCACTGCCCGGCCCGCAGCCTGGTTACATGGTCGTCGCGGGCATGCCGTCTCATGCTGTCTATGTCGTCTTCCATATGCTGGGCCACATCCATGATTTCGGCGTCACGCTCATGAATCGAACGCACCACCAGTTCCAGGAAATTAGCCACCTGATCCCTTATGGCCCTGTAGTCATCCTTGCTGGCTTCACTAAAGCTCAGATTGTGGTCCACCACCGCTTCCAGGCGCTGGGCGATATTTTCCACCGAGTCGCCCACCCGTTCCAGGTTATTGACCATGCGCATCATAGAAGCGATTTCACGGCTTTCCGGCCCGCTTATGGAACTTTGGCTGATCTGCACCAGATAATCATGCACTTGGCGCTGCAGCTGGTCCAAACCGTCTTCCGCTTTTTGCCAGTGGGTGAGCTGCGAAACACTGCGGGTGAAAAAAACTTCGGTCACATCCTTATACATGAGCTGGGCCAGTTCCCCCATGCGGGCGGTTTCGTCACGGGCCAAGGCCAAAGCGACGCTGGGCTGATCCACGAATTTATAATCTATGAATTGGGGGTGGCTGATATCTTCCAAAAGCCCCTCTTGCTTTTTGCCCGGGGTGAGCCAGATGGCGGCCTTGACCAACAGCGGCAGCATAAACAAGAAGAATGTGGCGTTCAACACGTTAAACAAGGTATGAGAATTGGCTATATACCGGGCGATATTGGGGCGCTCGCTTCCCGTGGCCAGATCCGCGGGCCCAATGCCCATTATGCTGCTGGTGAACCACTGCACCATATCCAAGAACGGATGGAATATGACAACCACCATGCCCACACCGATTACATTGAACATGGTGTGCGCCCGGGCCGCCCGCCGGGCGGTCAAATTTCCTCCGATGGAGGCAAGCTCCGCGGTAATGGTTGTGCCTATGTTTTCCCCTAATATGAGCGCCACACATCCCGGCAGGCCCAAAAGCCCCTCACTGGCCAAAGCCATGGTGATGCCCACCGTGGCCGAACTGGACTGAACGATCATGGTCAGACCCGCACCGGTGGCCACACACAACAGGATTCCGCCAATGGTGGCGGCGTCAAAACGAGTGAAAAACGCAATGAATTCGGGATGGGATCTGAGGGGTTTGAATCCGTCTTTCATCAGCGACATGCCAAAAAACAGTATGCCGAATCCCAAAATGACTTCGCCGATATACTGCCATTTGCGCCTTTTTCCAAACACCTTGAGCACCATGCCTATGAATATGGCCACCAAGGCAAGGTGGGTGATCTTAAAGGCGATTATCTGGGCCGTGACCGTGGTGCCCACGTTGGCGCCCAGGATAACGCCCACGGCCTGAGACAGATTTATCAGGCCCGCATTCACAAACCCGACAACGGTTACCGTGGTGAGGGATGAGGACTGAACCAGGGCGGTCACCAAGGTGCCCACCAAAGCCCCCAACACCCGGTTGGATGACACCTTTTCCAAAAAAGAGCGCAGCCGATCGCCGGCAACCTTTTGCAGGCCCTCGGACATGAGCTTCATGCCATAGATGAATAGACCCAACCCCCCCAGGGCCTTGACCACCACCAGAGACAAATCCATATTGTTTCCCGGTTAGAATTTATGACGAAACCGTTACAAGACTACTAAACTTGTAACATTCGTGTCACTTAATAACCTGCCCCCGGAAACCAGTCAACCTTACTTCCCGTCTGGTTTGTTACTTTTAGGTGACATAATTTCGCAGCATTATGTAAGGCATTATTTGTGCTAGGATATTCATGAATTGCAAACCAGGTGATTATCAGGCAGGCCATGACCCTTCAAAGATGCATAGCAGGTTTAACCTTTATAATTGCCGTTTTCGCCATGGCGGCGGTGGCCGGGGCCGCCCCCACCCAATCCCCCGGTCATGTCAAGGTGACGGGCTCCACCACTATGTTTCCCCTTTTGCAGCAGGTGGCGGAGATCTACATGAAACGCTACCCCGCTATGCTGGTGACCGTGGCGGGCCGGGGCAGCACCAACGGGGTGCGCTCGCTCCTGGCCGGCCTGGCCAACGCCGCCGGCATATCCCGCCCCCTGACCTTGCGGGAGCAGGCCCTTGCCCGCAATCAGGGCATCAAGCTGAAAGCCACCCCGGCCGCTTTGGGAGCTGCGGCGGTGGTGGTGCATCCTCATAATCCGGTAGACAATATTCAGCTTGACCAGCTGAGCAAAATATACACCGGCCAGATCAGCAACTGGTCCCAGCTTGGCGGAGAGGACCGGCCCATAACGGTGCTGAGCCGGGAATCAAACTCCGGCACCTTCAAATTCATGCAGGCCAAGGTAATGCAGGGGGCCAAGGTGCGTCCCGACGCCCTGATACTGGCCAGCAACGGTTTGATAGTGCAGGAAGTGATGCGTAATCCCAGGGCCCTGGGCTATGTGGGTATGGGCTATTTGAATGACAAGCTCAAGGTCTTAAGGGTGAACCGGGTGAGCATCAGCCTGGCCAACGTCCAAACTGGCAAGTACCCCCTGACCCGGAAGCTTTTTCTTTTGACCCGGGACCCGGCACCCCGGGCGGTTTCGGTTTACCTGGAGCTTTTACTCAGCAGGCTGGGACAAGAGGCCGTGGTGCAAAACGGCCTGGCTCCGGTGCCCTAGCCCCTCCTTCTGAGCTGGCACAAAAACACCCCGCCGATCACTACAACCGCAGCCATAATCTGAATTGTGCTCAAAGTCTCATCCAATAGCAGCCAGCCCATTATCACAGCCACCACGGGAACCAGGTTGGTGAAGGGGGACACCTTGGCCGCGGAGACCCGGCTGATAGCCCAGTTGTATAGCAAAAACGCCCCCAAAAAAGCTCCGCTGCCCAGATAGAATACGGATACGGCCAGGGTCAAATCCCAGTCCCCCATGCCTGAAATCACCTTGGGCGCGCCAGGCAAAAAGAAAACCGCCCCGGCCAGAGCCTGAGCTCCGGTAAGGGTCCATGAGCTGTAGCGCCGCCCCAGTTTCTGCACCAACAGAATATAGCCCGCAGCAGCAAAGGCGGCCAGGAACTCCAGCGAGTTGCCCAGCATGGGATTGCTGGCATTCAGGCTGGGCGCTCCGGAAAACGTGAGCCAGGCCACCCCGCAAAGCGAAACCACCAGCCCGATCCAGGCGGTATTGGAAATCTGCTCTTTGAAAAAAAAGCGGGCTCCCACACATGTAAGCAGGGGTATCAGGGAGCAAATCACGGCAGCCTGGGACGAGGTGGTGAACCTGAGGGCATTGGTTTCAAAAAGAAAATAAATAATGGGCTGCAAAGCCACCAGGACCAGCAGTTGCTTCCAGTCGCCCTTGCGGTAACGGCGCGGCCGGATCACTCTGTAAAACGGCAGCAGACAAATCACCGATAGAGTCAGACGTGCCCACATCAGCGACCAGACTCCCAGAGCGGATACGGCTATTTTGCCTGAAACGAATGAGCCGCCCCATAAACAAACCGCTCCCAGCACCGCCAAATAGGGCCAAATATTCGAATGAGCCGCCTCTTTTTTGCAGCCGGAATCCTGTCCGGTCCAGGCAGCGGCTTCTGACTGATCCATATGATATCTCCACCGGAAACTGCCGTCCGGGACAACCTTGGTCAAACATCAGCCCAAACAGACCCTGTAGCTATCTCCCTCAACTTTTTAACCTATCATGCACCATCGGGGCCTGTGAGGCGGCTAAGCATAACACTAAAGCCGCGGGGCGCACCTCTATAATGAAGCGGTTTTTTTACCCTTGAAGCGCGTTTCTAATCCTCTTTAAAATTGTTCCGGATAACCTGGCGGCCATACTCGATAAATCAAAAAGCCTCAAAAACTTGGCATGCAAAACGAGACAGCCAAACCCTAAATCTGGTAACGTAGTGTGCCGGGTGGTGAAGGTGGCGGTCTGCCATCCCCATTTGTGGCACGCCTGACAGCGAAACCAAGAGGCCGGTTTAAACAGCCCGCCATAAGCAAACAATTAAAGGAGGCAATCTTGTCAGTAGTTGTAGTGGATCATCCATTGGTCCGGCATAAGCTGGGCATCTTAAGGGAAAAGGACTTGTCCACGGGTGCATTCAGGAGCCTGGCCACAGAAGTGAGCCGGCTCTTGACCTATGAGGCCACCAAGGATTTACCCACCAATAACAAGGATATAGAAGGCTGGGCTGGTCCGGTGCAAGTGGAGGAAATCAAAGGCAAAAAGGTTACGGTAGTCCCCATATTGCGGGCCGGGCTGGGCATGATGGACGGGGTTTTGGATATGATCCCGGGCGCCAAGGTCAGCGTAGTGGGTTTTTACCGCAATGAAGAAACCCTAAATCCAGTGCAGTACTATGTGAAGCTGGCCAACCAGATCGATGCGCGCATTGCCCTGATCCTGGACCCGATGCTTGCCACCGGCGGCACCTTGATGGCCACTATTCAGCTCTTAAAAGATGCAGGCTGCCAAACCATCCGGGGCTTGTTTTTAGTGGCCGCGCCCGAGGGATTGGCCCGCATAGAAGAAAACCACCCGGACGTGGACATCTACACGGCCTCCATAGATGACCACCTGAATGAGAACGGCTACATCCTGCCCGGACTGGGCGATGCGGGCGATAAGATATTCGGCACCAAGTAAACCATAGGACGGCTGACCGCGGCGCCATCCCGGGCATAACGCCCCAGACCCGCCCCGTTGGCGCTTGATTCATGCAGCATGGCCATACCGGCAAGACATAAGTGAATGGGATGATGCTAAACCCATGCAAGGAGAGGGAGACATAGTATGAGCGACATATCCAGTACTGAATACAAATTCACCACAAGCGGTTTCCTGCTTGGAGCCCAGATGCTGTTTGTGGCCTTTGGGGCTTTGGTCCTGGTGCCTTTGCTCACAGGCCTGAATACAAATGTGGCCCTGTTCACAGCAGGTGTGGGCACCCTTTTGTTCCAGGTAATCACAAAAGGCAAGGTGCCGGTGTTTTTGGCATCATCCTTTGCATTTATCGCCCCCATAATCTACGGGACCAAGACCTGGGGAGTTCCCGGCACCCTGTGCGGGCTGGCTGCGGCCGGTGTGGTCTATATCATAATCAGCCTGGTGGTGCGGGTGGGCGGGACCAAGATCCTGCACCGCATATTGCCCCCGGTGGTGACCGGCCCGGTTATCATGGTCATCGGCCTGATCCTGGCTCCGGTGGCGGTCAACATGGCTCTGGGCAAAACCGGCGACGGCGGCGCGGTGCTGGTGCCCCAGCACCTGGCCCTGCCGGTGTCCCTGATAGCCTTGGCGGTCACGGTCGCGGTGTCCCTATTGGCCAAGGGCTGGCTGAAGCTGATCCCGATTTTATGCGGCATCGCGGTGGGGTACATTGTTTCCTTGATTATGGGCCTGGTTGATTTCGCTCCCTTGGTCAAGGCCTCCTGGTTCGCCATGCCGGACTTTGTCACCCCCAAGTGGAACCTGCAGGCCATCTTGTTTATCGTTCCCATAGCCATCGCCCCGGCCATTGAGCATTTCGGCGATGTGTTGGCCATCAGCGGAATCACCGGCAAAAACTATGTGGAAGACCCCGGTATCAAAAACACCATGCTGGGCGACGGCTTGGCCACCAGCCTGGCCTCCATGCTGGGCGGACCGCCGAACACCACCTATTCCGAAGTCACCGGAGCGGTCGCCCTGACCAGGGCATTCAACCCCGCCATCATGACCTGGGCCGCCATCGTGGCCATTGCCCTGGCTTTCGTAGCCAAATTGGGCGCGCTTCTGGCCACCATACCGGTGCCGGTCATGGGCGGAATCATGGTGCTGCTGTTTGGGGCCATCATGGTGGTGGGCATAAGCACCCTGGTGAAAGCCGGCCAGGATCTGCTGCATCCCCGCAATCTGGCCATTGTGGCGCTCATCGTCATCTTCGGCACCGGCGGCATGGTGCTGCCCTTGGGTGAATTCAAGCTTGGCGGAATCGGACTGGCCGGTGTGTTGGGCGTGCTGCTTAATCTGGTGCTGCCCGGACGTGAAGAGGCCGAAACCCCGGTGAAACAGGGCTGACAAACCCATAACCGGGGCTGATATGGGAGCCCGGATTTTTGACAGATAAAAAAGGGGCGTAAAGGGAGCCTGCTTCCTTTTGCGCTCCTTTTCCTTTATTTCAAGGAAACCCAGGTCTTATGAAAAAAAGCGTACGGCCAGGTTGCTGCCCTGGCCGTACGCTTGGTTTTCCGTCCGGACTCAATAACCGCTTTAGCCGGTCTCGGCGTGGCCTTTGCCGCTCCCGGCTTTTGAGCGGTCCATCCTGTCAGAGCACAGGCTAATCTTCTTTGGCCGCCTTGGCCTCATCTATGGCCACATTCCTGAGCCGTTTAAGCTCGCCCTGCACATTGCCATAAATGGTGCCGGCGGGATATCCGCCTTCCGGGGTGGGCTGGCCCGCTTCCTGGCCGGTGAATAATTCCAGGGCCTGCTCCACCGTTTCAACCGCATAGATCCTAAAGTCGCCCTTGGCGCATGCCTGCACGATATTATTGGGCAGCATGAGGTTTATCAGGTTGGAGTGGGGGACCACCACCCCCTGGGTGCCTGTGAAGCCGCGTTCCTTACAGAGCTGAAAAAAGCCTTCGATTTTGTGGTTGACCCCGCCGATGGCTTGAACCTGCCCTTTTTGGCTGACGCTGCCGGTGACCGCCAAATCCTGGCGCAGGGGCACCCCGGAAAGGCTGGAGAGAAGCGTCAGCAGCTCCGCCAGGCTGGCCGAATCGCCGTCTATCATACCGTAGCTCTGTTCAAACACCAGACTGGCGGTAAGAGCCATGCTGCCGGATCTTGCAAAACGCTCGCGCAAAAATCCGGCCAGAATCATCACGCCCTTGTTGTGGATGGGACCGGCCATTTCGCATTCGCGGTCAATGGCCACCACCCCGTCCTTGCCCAAGCCGTGGGAAGCCGATATCCGGTTGGCCTGGCCGAAAACATGGTCGCCCACCTGCAAGACCGAAAGGCCGTTAATCTGGCCCAGGGCCTCGCCCTGGCTGGCCAGGTTGATCAGGCCCCGCAAGGTGGCCTCGCGCATGCGCTCTTCCAGCATGGAAACCCGCCTGCGCCGGGCCTTAATGGTGGAGTCCACATCCTCGCCCATGATGACCTCACGCCCTGCCTGCTTGGCCCAGTAATCGGCTTCGGCCACCAGGTCCGCCATCAGGGGCAGCTTCAGAGTCAGTCGTTCGCGGTCGTCCGCCTGGCAGGCCGCCTCTTCCACCAGAGCGGCCAGGGCGGTTTTGTGCAGCGGCATGCGCCCGTTTTCCTGGGCGATGGCGCACATGTGGCTCATGAATCCCTTGACCTCGTTTTCATCCCAGTTCAAACGCTCGGACATCTGGGCCCGTATCTTGAAAAGACGCATGAATTGCGGATCGTGCTGCTGCAACAGCATGAATAGATCCGTGGTGCCCACCAGCACAACCTTGATGTCAAGGGGTATGGGTTCGGGCTGAATACCCTTGGTGGCCATGAAGCCCATCTGCTCGGCCGGGTTCTCCATCACCACCTCAAGGCGTTTGAGCGCCCTTTTCAGAGCTTCCCAAGGCAAGCCCTGCTTAAGCAGCTCCAGCACCGGGATCACCAAAAAGCCCCCATTGGCCTGGTGCAAAGAGCCCGGCTTCAACAGGGTGAAATCCGTGAACAGAGCCCCCATGCGGGCCTGGTGCTCAATGCGCCCGAACAGATTTGGAAAAGTCGGATGCTGCTCCACCATGACCGGAGCGCCCTGGGTGTTTGAGTGATCCACAAAGACATTGACGTCATAGACCCTTAAATCCGGCTCGGGCTGCTGTACCGCAAAAGGAATCTGGGGGGCCTCATTGGGTTTGAAGCGCTGGAAGTTTTCGCAGATATCCTCGCGCACCTCCATGAGATAGTCTATCACCTCGGTTTGGCCCCGGTACTTTCCGGTCAGTTCATCGAACATATGCCCCATGGCATTGTTGACCTTTTCCTTGTCCAGCTCCTTCAGCCCCTCTTCAAGGTCCTTTTCCAGGGAGTTGACTTTGCGCACAGCCTCATGAACCCAGGATTGAATCTGGTCGCTTTTTTCCCGCAGCTCCTTGCGCTGGTCTTCATCCAGCTCCCGCAGCGCGCTGTCGGAAAGGATCTGGCCATCCTCATCTGCCGGAGCCACCATCACCCCGGTTTGTTCAAAGCGCAATACATATCCCTGGTCGCGCACGGTCTTGTCCAGATCGCTGAAAATCTGGGAGCGCACCCCCTTGAACTCGGCGGCCCTGGCTTCGCGCTGCTTGGCATAATCTTCGCCGGTGAATATCTCGGGAATCTTTTTGCTCACCAGACCTATCAGGTGTTTCATTTCGGCGGCCAGCTCTTTGCCCCCTCCGGTGGGCAGCTTGAGGGCATTGGGCTGGTCGGGGTGCTGGAAATTGTGCACATACACCCAGTCCGGCGGAGTGGGCAGGTCCTCGGCCTGGCGCTCCAAAAAATGACGCACCAGGTAGGTTTTGCCGGTGCGGGCCGGGCCTGAAACGAAAATATGATAACCGGCCTCCCTCATGGCCAAGCCAAAGCGCATGGCTTCTTTGGCCCGGTTTTGACCGAGCACGACCTCTTCACAAGGCTCGTGGTCTCTGCTGGTCTCAAAGGGAATCAGATCGGGATCAAAACGGCGGCGCAACAGTTCCAAGGCTACAGGTTCAACTTTGGACAGGGTCATGAAAGGTCCTCCTTATATGCCGGAAAAAACAAAAGCATGTGTGTCATTATAACAAGCGGCGGAGGCCAGTTTGAAAAAAAGGCTGATCAAAACCGAAACACCGCTGAAAAAAACAGCCGGTCCGGCAAACCGGGCACGCCTTCCGGCCGCACCCGGCCGTCGCCGAACCGGCCCTGTTTATCAATAACTTGCTCCCCATGGCGATTGATCAAATCTGTCCGCCCAAGCGGACGTATTTTTTCAATCCGCTTTGACCTGGACTACATAAGCCCACGGTACAGGCCGCCATCGATCAGATAGCTGACCCCGTTGATGTAGGAGGCCCGCTCGCTGGCCAAAAACACGGCCAGGTCGCCATACTCTTTGGGATCGCCCAGGCGCTTCAAGGGCACCTGTGCCGCCATTTCCTCTATTACTTCATCCGGGGTTCCCCCCTTGGCCTCGGCGGTCGCCTTGGCCAGATTCACCATGCGCTGGGTGGCGAACAGGCCGGTGCAGATATTGTTCACGGTAATACCCTTGGCCCCTTCGAAGTCGGCCAGGGTTTTGGCCCAGCCATGCACCGCCGCCCGGATTGAATTGCTGAGCAGCAAATTGCCAATCGGCTGCTTGACCGATATGCTGGTCATGTTGATGATGCGGCCCCATCCCGCCTCGCGCATGGCGGGAAGCGCGGCCCTGGCCATGCCCAGGGTGGCCAGCAGGGTAAGGCGCACCGCCGCCAGCCAGTCTTGTTCATCGAAATCATCGAATCCGCCCGCGGGAGGCCCTCCGGCGTTGGTCACCAGCACGTCAAGCCGGCCAAAGCGCTGCAAGGCGGCTTTGACCACGGCCTCCCCCGCACCGGGCTGGCTCAGGTCAACCGCCTGGCTGAACACCTCGACCCCATGAGCCTTTTTGATATCCTCCGCAGCGGCCTGCAAGGCATCCTGGCCCCGGGCGCATATGCATAGGTCGCAGCCTTCCGCGGCCAGGCCATTGGCCACGGCCAGCCCCAGTCCCTTGCTGGCCCCGGCCACCAGCGCCGATCTTCCTTTAAGCCCCATCTCCATGACGGCCCTCCAATTTGTCCTTTATGTGTTGCAGCTTAACCAGACGGGCATAGATTCCGCTCTTTTTCAACAGTTCATCATGGGTGCCCTGCTCGGCGATAAGCCCGTCTTTCATAACCAGAATGTTATCCGCATGGCGCACGGTGGAAAGCCGGTGGGCCACCACCAGGGCGGTGCGCCCGGCCATGACCCGGGGCAAGGCCTCCTGCATCAGTTTTTCCGATTCTGGGTCCACGCTGGAGGTGGCCTCGTCCAGGACCAAAATATCAGGTTCTCCGGCCAGGGCCCGGGCCAGGGACAAAAGCTGGCGCTGCCCGGCGGACAGGCTCAATCCGCCCTCGCCCAATGGAGTGTCCGCCCCCTGCTCCAGGCGCTCCACAAAAGCGGACGCCCCGCTTACCTGCAAGGCCTCACTCAGCATCCGCGCAGTGACATGCCCACGCCCCAGGGTGATGTTTTCGGCCACGCTGCCCGCAAACAAAAACACCTCCTGGCTGACCATTGAAACCTTGCGGGCCAGGCAGGATGGAGTCAGCTTCTTCACATCACATCCATCAATCAGCACCCGGCCCGAATCACAGTCATACAGCCGGGTCAAAAGCCCCATGAGCGAGGTCTTGCCCGCTCCGGTGGGGCCCACCACGGCCCAAAGCCGACCCGCCGGGATGTTGAAATTTATTCCGTGCAGCACCTCTTTGCCGGGCTCGTAGCCAAAGGTCACGTTTTCAAAGCTGATCTCGCCCGGACCGGGGCATTCATCCAATGCCCCGCCGGTCTCCGGCAAGGCGTTGTCATTATCCAAAAGTTGGAAGATGCGTTCAGCCGAAGCCATGGCCGATTGCAGGATGTTGAATTTCTCGGCCATGTCCCGCACCGGCCGGAAAAACATCTGCATGTAGAGCAAAAAGGCCACCAAGGTGCCCAGGCTGAGCCGGTCCTGCACCACCTGGCCGCCGCCGTACCAGATGATCAAACCAACGGCCAGGGAGGCCAACAGATCGGTGAGCGGGAAGAACAGGGTGAAAACTTTGATCTGGCGCATGCCCGCCTCGTGATAGGCCTCGTTGAGCCGCTTAAATTCATCCTCCCCCTGCTTTTCGGCCCGGTAGAGCTTCACCACCATCAAACCGGAAAGGGTCTCGCTGAGCCGGGCGTTGATCCGGCCCAGATGCCCTTGCAGAGCCCGGAAAGCGTCCCGGGCCTTGCGCGCGAAATACCAGGCGATAAGCCCTATCAGCGGGGCCAGGCTCAGACATACCAGGGCCAGCTCCCAATCCAGCCACAAGAGCACCGCCATGATGCCCACCAGGTGAAAGAAATCCTGGCAAAAGCCCACCATGGCGCTGCGGTACATCTCGTTCAGGTTGGCGATATCGTTGGTCAGGCGGGTCACCAGCTTGCCCACCGGTTGGGAGCTGAAAAAGGAAAGCGCCCGGTTCATCAAATGCACCCACAGCTCCTGGCGCATGGCGAACATCATTTCCTGGCCGGTCTTTTCCAAAAGAACCCTTTGCAGATAGCCGAAGCCGAAAGCCAGGCCGGCGGCCACCAGATATAGCAAGGCCAAATGAATCAAACCGGTTACATCGGGCCAGCGCAGGGCGTACAGATCCTTCTCACTGAGTTTATTAAGATCGGCGTTCAGGATGAACCAGTCTTTGCCGCTTTTCACAAACAATCCGGGATAGCGCCCGGCCAGCTCGGCGGATATGGCATGGTCCGGGGCTATGTAGTAGACGGCCTCGGCCACGCCGCCCGCCTGCCGCACCCTGGCGGCCAGCCGGGACTCCAGGCCGCGGAAATCGGCATCCCTTATCACGGACCGCCCTGGGCCAAGGGGCATAAGCTTGTCTCCCGCCTGGGAGCGCAGCTGCTTCCCCAAAGCGGGCGGCAGCCTGTCCAGCCTGATTTCCAGAGCCTGGCGCACCACATAGCTGTCAATGGCCAGACGGGTTAGGTAGGGCATCAAAAGCTCCGCCCCGGCGGCCAGGAGGATCAATCCGGCGGCGGCCAATATCCAGGCAACATAGGGGCGGGCATAACGTGAAAGCCGCATCCACATGCCCAGATCATAGGGCTTGCCTAATTGATCCCCTTCCATGTATCCGAATTCAACCGGCATCGGCCCCTAGTCCTCTATCCCGGCCAATAAGGCCTGCTCGCTGAACAAATCATGGTACAGCCCCGGCTCAGCCATCAGCTCTTCATGGGCGCCCTTTTGCACCACCTTGCCCTGGTCCATGACATAGATCATGGAGGCGAAAGCCACGCTTTTCAAACGGTGGCTGACCAAGATGGTGGTCTTGCCTTCGCGCACCCGGGCCAGGTTGGCCAAAATCGCGGACTCGGTTTCGGTGTCAACTTCCGACAGGGGATCGTCCAGCACCAAAATGGGCGGGTCCAGCAGCAGGGCCCGGGCCAGGGCCAGACGCTGGCGCTGGCCGCCCGAAAGCATGTGGCCCCGCTCGCCCAGCTGAGTATCCAAACCGGCGCTGAGGCCCCGCATCTCATCGGCCAGGCTGGCGGTGGCCAGGACCTTCCACAACTCCTCATCATCGGCCCCGGGCCGCCCCAGGGCCAGATTTGAGCGCAGACTGGCCGAGAACATAAACGCGTTCTGGGGCACCACCACCAAGTGCCCGCGCAGATCACGGTGCAAAAGGCGTCTTATGTCCCTGCCCTCCACCATGATGCTGTCCGCCGGCGGATCATACAACCGGGCCATGAGGCTTAAGAGCGTGGTTTTGCCGCAGCCGATCCGCCCCACAATGGCCGTGGCCCGGCCGTGGGCCGCGGTCAGGTTTACTCCCTTTAAAGCGGGCCCGTTGGCCCCCGGATAAGTGAAGCTGAGCCCCTTCACCTCCACCCCTTGCCCGTTCTCCGGCATAAGGGCCAGCGGTTCATCCGGATCGGTGATGGCGGGTGTGACCCCCAAAACCTGATCCACCCTTTTCATGGATGCCTTGGCCCGTTGAATCAGGCTGGTCATCCAGCCCAAAGCCATCATGGGCCAAGTCAACAGCCCCAGATAGGCGGCAAAGGCCACGAAATCTCCCGGGGTTATGCTTCCCCAAACCGCCAATGGCCCGCCGACCCCCAGGACCAGCACCAAGCTGAGATTGGTCAGAAAAACCATTCCCGGCCAGAAAAAGGCCATCAGCCTGGCCAGGGCCAGGTTGACTTCCAGGTATTCCCGGCCCGCCCCGGCCATGCGGGCTTCCTCTTTTTTATTAAGCGCAAAGAGCTTGACCACCCGGATGCCGGCTAGCACCTCGCGGCCCAATTCCGTTAGGACGGCAAAGCTTTCCTGGCTTTCCAAAAATCTGGCGTGCATGCGCTTGGTCATCTGGCGGGTGAGGTATACCACCAGCGGCATGGGAATGATGGCCACCAGGGTCAGAGTCGGGCTTATGTAAAACATGAAACCCAGAGCGAATATGCTCAAGGCCAGCCCGTCCAGGGCCGCAACCATTCCCATGCCTGCGGCCATGCGTATGTTGGCCAGATCATTGGTGGCCCGGGCCATGATTTCGCCGGTGGGATTGGTGCGCAGAAAATCCAGGTGCAGGGCCTGCAGATGGCTGAACATCTCCCATCTGAGGTGGCGCTCCACATTGCGGGCAAATCCCATGAGGCACGGCCGCCAGATGAGGCGCAGCAAGGCCATGCCCACAGCCAGGCCTATTATGGTTGCGGCCTGGATCAGGAGGCTGTCGCCATCGGCCCGGCCCAAGGTCAGGTCGTCCACCGCCAGGCGGATGACCCTGGGCACCACAAGCTGCAGGGCATCCACTCCCAAAAGAGCCGTGAGCCCCAAGGCCAGGGTCCAGACATGGGTTCGGGCCAAGTCCCTGAGAATTTTTTTGCTAAGCCGGATCACGCTCCAATTTTAATTGGCCTGGGCGGTTTGGCAAGGCGGCCTGGAAAAAACCATGGAACTGCTTTTTTCCACCCTGTTTTTATTTGAGTCCAATAGGTTGAACCAGGTCCGGTAAGAGCCTTGATAAGGTATTGCGGGGAACGCATTGCAGCTTATGAAAAGCTTGTGGCCGACTTTGCCCACATTATCTATGCGCTTATAAAGTTTTACCGCATCCCCCAATGGCTTTATGTTGCCCAAAAAATCCGGAGCCTCGGGCTGTATGTTAAGCTCCAGCCAGAGTCCGTGCAATGCGCTCATGTCGGCCACATTCAGTTCGATATAAAAAGAAAAACCGGCTTGGTTGTTCAGCTTTTTGCTGTCCATCACCCATATATGGCCGAAGCGGCCCCGGTATCTGGGCAGGGCGTAGGTCGGCTTGCGGGGGAATTTTGGTTCAGCCGGCGGATTTTGGCTGAAATAGTCTTTGGCCGCGCTTAAAAATGTGCCCTTGGACTTCCGGCCGGTGTAGCGGGCAACCACCCGGCCTTCGGGATCAATGATCACCGTGGTGGGCAACCCCTTGATGGGGGCAAAGCGCCGGGCCTCCTTCAAGGTTCCCAGCACAATCGGAAAATCAATCTTGTAGCGGGCTATTAAAGTACGCACTTTAGAAGGAGGTTCATCTACATCAAAGCCTATAACGCTCAAACCCAGGTGCTTATATTTTTTAGCCAAATCATTTAAATGCGGGATGGCCTGCAGACAAGGCTTGCACCAGCTGGCCATGAAATCCAGTATCACCACCCGCCCTCTGAAATCGGACAGTTTGATCTTGCTGTCATAAGCCGTGGGCAGATTGAAATTAATGGGTTCAACCTTGGCCAGGGCTGCCGAGCTGAACAGCAGCAAAAACACCAAAGCGCAAATGACGGCAAATCTTGACATTTGTAACCTCCGCTTCAGTATCACATATTAGCACTTATTACCCGGCAAGCAAGTTGACACTCCCATTGGGGAACTGTACATTCCCATAATACTTCATTTTCTATGCGGGCTGACTGGAGCGCAATGACAGATCTTACGGGATATCTTGTAGAATTTATTGATAAAAACCGCATGGTGCTTGCTTTGACCCATAGCGGAAACAAAGTCCGCTTGCAAATCTTGACCTCAAACGACAAACAAGTGGCACTAAACCGCAACCGTGCACTCCTGAACAGCCGCTCTTCGATTTCCACCACCGATCCCCGCCAAAACCAAGTTGACTACATGAGAAATCTTGAGGCCCGGCGCGAAGAACTGAGCCGCCAAGTAGAGGTCGAAGAGCTTTGGGAGTTGGTGCACGAAGAACGCGATGAAGTGCCGCTTGAGGATTTGGCTGAACTGGTCTTTGGCGCGGAAGCCACCGAAGATCATCAAAGCGCGGTATTGCGGGCGCTGTTTAATGAGCGTCTGCATTTCAAACTTGCCGGAAACAAATTTCAGCCCCTGTCAAAAGTTCAGCTTGAGCAGAAACAAATCCAGATGGAAAAGGAGGCCCAGAACCGGGCCTTTGTTGACGCAGCGGTTGAATACCTCAAAAATCTGCCCCGCCAGGGCCGTTTGGCCGATTTTAAGGATCCGCCCCCCGAGGGGCTTTTTGAAATGCTGCGGGACTTGGTGATTTTCGAGGAAGAATCGCCAACCGCAAAAAAAAGCAAGGAAATAGCCACATTGGCCGAGCTGGGCGGCCGCAAAAAGCTGTATTACCTCCTGGTGCGTCTGGGCGTGCTCAATCCTAACGAAAATCTGCCGCTGTTGAGGGAAGGCCTGCCGGTTGAATTTGACCGGGCAGTTATGCAAGAGGTCTTGGGACTGGACCCGGGCGTCAGCCTGAACGGTTCGCGCAAAGACTTGAGCGATATGTTCACCTTCACCATAGACGGCGCCTTCACCACGGACTTTGACGATGCGCTGTCCTTTGAGCCGGACCCGGACGGCGGAGGCGTGATCGGGGTGCATATCACCGACGCGGCCTGCATCATCGAACAGAACAGCATGCTGGACCTGGAAGCCCGCGAAAGGGCATCCACCCTGTACATGCCCGATGACCGCATCCCAATGCTGCCCCCGGCTCTTTCCGAAGACGCCCTCAGCCTCAAAAAGGAGCAGGTGCGCCCGGCCATCACCCTTTTGGCCAAGGTGGAGCCCGACGGCCAGGTGAGCAGCTTCGAACTCGTACGCAGCAAGGTCCGGGTGGACTGGCGGCTCACTTATGAAGAGGCCGACGAACTCATCTTCGCGGACCCCAACCTGGCCGGGCTCCAAAAAGCCTGCCAGGCTCTCAAGCAGCGCCGGGGCCATGATGGCGCTTATTTCCTGCCTTTGCCCGAAGTGCTGGTGGGGGTTGATGAAGACAAGCAGGTATGGGTTAAGAGAATTGACCGGGAAGGCCCTTCCCGGGAGATGGTGGCCGAAACCGCCATTTTGGCCAATCAGCTAAAAGCCCAGTTTCTGAACCAAGAAAAAGTGCCCGCGCTGTACCGCACTCAGGCCCCGCCCAAAGAACCCATCGAAGAAGGGGGGCCGGAACAGCTCTTTTTGCATTTCAAGCAGCGCAGACTCTTGAACCGGGTGGAGATAACCACCAAGGCCGGTCGTCATTCCAGCCTGGGCATAACGCCCTACACCCATGCAACCAGCCCCATAAGACGCTATCTGGACCTGGTGGTGCAGCGTCAGCTCAGCGAGGTCTTGGGGGGCAACAACCCGCCATTCAACGCCAAGGAAATGGAAGCGCTGGCCATGCTGGTCACACCCAATGTGCGCCGCCTCAACCGGGTGCGCCAGGCCCGCCAGCGTTATTGGATATTGAAATGGCTGGAAACCAAACGCGAAGACACCATCCCGGGCATCGTCATGGAATACCAGGTCAGACGCTGGCAGATTCTTTTAAGCGATATCATGATGCTGGCCACCATATCCAACCAGCCCGGACTGAAGCTTGAGCCCGGCATGGATATCCGGGTCAAACTTGAACGGGTTGACGCCTTTGATGATATTTTACGGATTGCGCTTGCCTGAATAGCTGTAGCCTAACCGCCGCCCCACAGCCGCCCACCGCCGCCCCTGCTCTTGAAGCTCCGGGGCGCGGTTCACATGCCATGCGTGTCTTTTTAAGCATCGGATGGCTTTAATCTGACCAGGGTTGCGCCCCAGCCCCCAGCATGGGGCTCCGCCAGGCTGAATGACTCCACCTCAGGCATTTTCGCCAGGCTGGAATGCACGATATTCTTTAGCACACCCTTGCCCTTGCCATGGACTATGCGCAGATCTGTAATGCCCTTTTCCCGGCAGGCTTCTATGTAATCCCGCAAAAGAGGTTTAACCTCCTTGGGTAGAAAGGTGTGCAGATCAAGCTCCCCGTCAATGGGGATTTCCACCGGCGTTTCCCAGCCGTTGTCGTCCATATGACATCACCTCCGGATTGCCCCGGCCCCAACTCCCCCCGTCCGGGCCTCTCGCCCCTGGGAGCCGCCGCTCTACAGCGCCATAGAGTCATATAAGCGGAACCGGCCTATTGGTGGAGCCTTACCCCCCCGGCCGCATTGTGCATATGCCGCCGTGGCTCTATCTCCGCCCGCGAGCCGCTGCCTTTTGGCGGCTCTTTTTGCTTTATGTGGTGCGCCATTAGCCGCAAACATAGTAACCTAGCCCTGCATGGACGGTCAAATTAAGGCTTGGGCAGGTATAAACATGTAGTTGGGTTGACCGGCCGCACGAGTCTTTTGACAGAGTAATTATAAATTTGCAGGACAAAAACCGCATAAGACCATTGCACATCCTGATCTCAACTGGGTTACAATGAAAACATACTCTCCACACAGATTGACCGTAAAAAATCAGAATCTCTTTCTTTCTCTTGAGCGGGGACCATTTCTATGTCTGACAAATTTGAAAAAAGGATAAGTGAGGGGACCAACCCTTACAAGCTGATCGCCGACAAGATACATGACGTAGTCTTTGTACTGGACGGGGTTAGTCTGGAATACCTTTACATCAGTCCGTCGGTAAAGGAATTCAGGGGATATGAGCCCTCCGAAATCATCAACCGCTCAGTACAGGAAGTGCTGACCCCAGAATCCTTTAAGGTTGCTATGGAGAATTACAAAATCCTCCTGGATGAATACCGCCGGGGTCTGGGACCCAAAAGAACCGTGCAGCTCGAGGTGTACACCAAAGACGGCGGTACGGTATGGGGAGAGGTTACAGCCTGTTTCACCAGAGACCATGACAGCCAGCTTTTGCTCTTGGGGGTCACCCGGGAGATAACAGAACGCAAGCGCATGGAAGACATCAACAAGCGGTTGATCGATGAACTACACACCGCCCTGAAAGAACAAAAGCGCCTGGCCACCGAAAACCGGGTGTTGCGCGGTTTATTGCCTATCTGCGCCGAATGCAACAAGATCAGGGACGAAAACGGAATCTGGCATGATTTTGAGCTGTTCATCCAGGAAAGAAGTGAAGCCACCTTCACCCACACCATATGCCCGCCCTGCCAACAGCGGCTTTATCCCGAGCTGAGCCGCTAGCCCGCAGCCTTGAACAAATAATGCCAAGCCCATGCACCCCGGCGTGCCATGGGCTTTTTATTCCGCCCCCGGGGCCGGCCCTCATAGCCTGATCATGGGTTCCGGCTATTCAGCCCGGCAAAGCCACACAAAACATCAACCCCTTGCCCCTTGAGCAGCTCTTCGAAATTGACCTTGAGCACCGCCCCGGTGTAGAGCATCAAGGCGGTGACGCACTGATTCAGGTATTGCAGCAGCTGCGGTTTGGAGCCGCCGGAGCGGCGCTGGTGGGAATCCAGCCAGGGGTCAATCTGGCGGTTGACATAGACCACCCGCATATCCGGGCCAATGATGCGGCGCAGTTCCGGCAGGGCGAACAGGGCCCTGGGGTATTTCAGCACCTGGGTGGCGTTTCCGGGCAGGGAGGCGATGTAGGCCCTGAAGCGGGCTTCATGGTCCAGGCTGGGATCTATGGGGATATCGGTCTCGATCTTGAGCTGGTTTACCACATAGGTTTTCAGCTCGGTGTTTTCATATTTCACATAGTCGATTCTGGGTCCGGTGCCAGAGTCATACTGTCCCGGATCGGCGCCATGCTTAATAAGCAGTTCGGCCACAAAGCTGGTTCCGGAATGATTAGGCCCCACCACCAGCACCACCATATTCAAACTTCCTTTCGCACCTGGCCTTTATTTGTGCTTTCCCTTACGGGCTGGCCCAAAAAGCCAAGATTTATGCCGCCGGTTTCAAGCTCTCCAGCACCAGGCCCAAACGGCGCACAACCTCTTCCACATCCTCCAGGCCGGTCAAGCGTCCCCAGGAAAAGCGCAGGGTTCCGCCCGCATATTCATGAGGCGCGTTCATGGCTTCCAGCACATAGGATAAAGTGGTCTCCGCGCCATGGCAGGCGGCCCCGCCGCTTGCCGCCACATCATAGCCCACCAGGCCGGACAGGATATCCGCGGCCCGCAGCCCCTTGAAGCCGATGAACATGGTCTGGGGCAGGCGCAGGGTATCTGCGCTGTGCAAGAGATAATCCGCGCCCAGCCGGTTCAGGCCCTCCAAAAACACCGTCCCCAATTGGCGCTGCCTTTTTTCTTCTGCTGGCAAATCCCTGGACGCCATCCGGCAGGCCTCGCCCAGTCCGGCAATAAAGGCCACATTCTCGGTGCCAGAGCGCATGGCGTTTTCCTGGCCGCCGCCATGCAGCAAGGGAAGCAGTTTGCGGCCTTTACGCACAAACAAAGCTCCGATGCCCTTGGGCGCATAGAGCTTATGCCCGGCTATGGTCAGGTAATCCACTCCCAGACGCTCAATGTCAACCGCTATTTTGCCCGCCGCCTGGGAGGCGTCCGTGTGCACCGGGATGCCGCGCTCACGCGCCCGTACCGCGATCTCCTCCACCGGCTGAATGGCCCCGGTCTCATTATTGGCCAGCATCACGCTGATAAAACTGGGCTCATCCCCGCAGGCATTTAAAACCTCATCCGGGTCAACCACACCCTGGCGGTTCACCCCTATGCGGCTGATCCTTGCGCCCTGGCTCTCCAGCCAGGCGGCGCATTCCAGGCTGGCCGGATGCTCTATGGCCGTCATCACCAGATGGACGGCTGGGTTGGACCAGAAGGCCGATTTTAACACCGTGTTGATACTCTCGCTGGCGCAGGAAGTGAAAACCAGCTCCTCTGGCAGGCAGCCTATCAGGCCGGCTACCTGCCTGCGGCCCTGGTTCATCGCCTGCTTGGCCGGTAACCCCCAGGCGTGCCCCGAGGAAGGGTTTCCGAAGCGCTCCTTAAAATAGGGCTCCATGGCGGCATATACTCCGGGCAGAACCGGGCTGGTTGCATTGTAGTCAAAATATATGGGTTTTAACGGCATGGCATGCTCCACATTGGAGAAGAACAATAATCCTGCGTTTTTCAGACCGAACGCTGGCGTACTATCTCGAACAGCAGCACCCCGGCGGCCACGGATGCGTTCAGGCTCTCGCTGCCCTGGGCCAGGGGCAAGCTGGCTTTCAGTTCGCAGCTTTTCAGGATGCCCGGGCCAATGCCCTTATGCTCGCCCCCTATGACCAGGGCCAGGGGCATCTTCAGGTCCAGTTCCCAGGGCGGGGGAGCATCCCGGGTAGCGGCGGCCAGACCCCACAGCCCGGCCTCTTGCAGTTCGCTGAGGGCCTGGCTCAGGTTGGTCACCCTTGCCACCGGCAGGCGCAGCAGGGCTCCGGCGGCCGCCTTGGCCGCAGCCGGGGTCAGGGGGCAGGCGCGGTCCTTGGGAATCACCAGCCCCTGGGCTCCGGCGGCTGCGGTGCTGCGTATGACGGCCCCCAGGTTATGCGGGTCCTGGATGTGGTCGGCCAGCACCACCAAGGCGCTACTTCCGGCCTGGCGGCAGGCCATGACAATCTGGGCAAAGGGCGCATAGGTGTATCCGGCCAGCCTCAAAGCCACGCCCTGGTGATTGGCCCTGCCGCTGAGCGCATCCAGCTTGGCCCGGTCCACACGGCGCACCTTCACCCCGCCCGCCTTGGCCAGATCCAATATACGGCCCAGGGCGGGGCTTTTCTCGCCCTTGGCCAAAAGCAGCTCCGCCGCCCGGGCCGGAGCCTGTTCCAAGGCCTCGCTCACCGCCCGGCGGCCTATGACCACATCTTGGTCCTTTGTTTGGGGCATATCAGCCTTTTCCCAAAACAGCGGCCCGGTTCAGCCCATCAAACGGGTGAGTTCGTCAACCGCCCGGTCCAGTTCATCATTCACCACCCGGTGATCATACCAAGGGGCCTCCCGCATTTCGGTCCGGGCCAGTTCCAGACGCTCTTGGATCACCTGTTCGGATTCGGTTCCCCGGCCCCGCAAACGCCGTTCAAGGACCTCTTCCGTGGGCGGCATGATGAAAATAAAAACCGCGTCCTTAAAGCGCTTTTTGATCTGGGCCGCACCCTTGACCTCGATCTCCAAAAGCACATCAGCCCCTTGGGCCAAACGCTCTTCCACCGCGGCGCAGGAGGTGCCGTAAAGATTGCCCACCACCTCGGCCCATTCGGCCATCTCGCCCTGCTCAATACTTTTTGAAAACTCATCGCGGGTGACAAAATGATAGTGCACCCCATCCACTTCCCCCTCGCGCGGGGGCCTGGTGGTGAGGCTCACCGAATAGCCCAGATTGGGCAGCCGCGCCCTGGCCTTTTGCAAAACCGTGGATTTACCCACCCCGGAAGGGCCCGACACCACAAACAAGCGCCCCTGGTCCGGCATCAAGCCCCCTCCTCTGCAAGGGATATGGTCTGATCCTCAAAACTGGTCTGTTCAAAGCGCTGGCCCATGGTCTCCGCCTGCACGGCAGAAAGAATCACATGGCCCGAATCCATCACCACGATTGAACGGGTGCGCCTGCCCTGGGTGGCGTCAATCAGGCGTTCGGCCTGGCGGGCCTCGTCCTTCAGCCTTTTTATGGGTGCGCTGTTGGGATTCACGATGGCCAGGACCCTGCGGGCCACCACCGCGTTGCCGAATCCAAGGTTAAGCAGCTTGCCTGCCATTGGCACTTTCCTCGCTTGAACTGATGGTCTGTTTGTTCCGGGCCTTTGCGGCTTTAATCCTACTCCAGGTTCTGCACCTGCTCCCGGACCCGCTCCAGCTCCGCTTTGATCTCCACCACCACGGTGGAGGCGTCCGCATCTGGGGACTTGGACCCCATGGTGTTGGCCTCGCGGTTCAGCTCCTGGAGCAAGAAATCCAGTTTGCGCCCCACCGGCTCCTCAAGCTCCAGAAAAGCCCGGAACTGTTCAAGGTGGCTTTGGGCCCGCACCTGTTCTTCTGAGACATCGCATTTGTCTGCCAAAAAGGCCACTTCCATGGCGATGCGCTGGGGATCGGGCTCCGCATTGTCCAAAAGCTCGGCAATGCGGGCATTGAGCCGCTGCTTGTAGCCCTCCACAATCTCCGGGGTGCGTTCGGCCACCTGCCTGAACAGGCCATCCAAGCGGTCAGTGCGCTGGATAAGGTCCTGGGCCAGGGTTGCGCCTTCTTGCGCCCGCATCTCATCCACCCCGTCCAAAGCCTGATCCAGGGCGGGCAGCAGGCTGTTCCAGAGCTGCTCCAGATCCGGGGGCTCTTCTTCGCTCAGAACCATGTCCCGGTTGTTCAAAAACGGCTCCAGGCCCACAGAGCAATCCAGGCTCAGCTCCTGGCGCAGCTCATCCAGCACCAGCTTGTACGCCCGCACCAAAGGACGGTTCAGGCTCAGTTTCGGCGGGGGCTCCGCCGCACCGGATGATTTTATGCTCAGGTTCACCCGTCCCCGGGTCAAACCCAGGGATATGCGTTTTTTTATGCGTTCTTCCAACGCGGCCAGCCCCGGTGGAATACGGGGGTGAAAGTCCAAAAAACGCGAGTTCAGGGTGCGGATCTCCACCACCCAATGCCCATCCAGCACAGGGGCTTGGCCGCGACCATAAGCGGTCATTGATTTTGGCACTATGGATACTCCCTTATAAGGTCATGTTCTTAAGCTGCCACAGATAGCGGTCTCTGAGGTGAAAAAAAATCTCTTTTAAGCGGTCGCCCGCATAATCCGGATAGGTCCAGGGCAGAGCCTGGTATCCCCCTTCACGGAAAAGCAAGGTGAGTTCGGCGTTGCAATCCGGAGTCAAAGCTATGCGGTGAGGCGCGGTCTTGTGGGTGGCCAGGATCAGGCTGTGCTCACTGAGCAGCCCCGGGTCCAGATTCACCCGGCGTCTGTCATTTATGGAAAACTCCTTTTCGATATCTTCACAACTCCGCTTGATGGCCGCCAGCTCATGGGGCATCACCAGGGTCTCAAATGCAGCCAGCCTCCGGTTCAAGGACCCGCCCATCTCGGGTTCGTAATATGCAGACTGGTCAAAGGCCATGGGCTCCGAGTACCACTCCAAAGCCCCGAAGCTTTTAATCAGGCGTTTG
Organism: Desulfarculaceae bacterium; assembly: GCA_963675675.1. Classification (GTDB taxonomy): domain Bacteria; phylum Desulfobacterota; class Desulfarculia; order Desulfarculales; family Desulfarculaceae; genus Dethiosulfatarculus. The sequence goes on along the minus strand of OY776512.1, from coordinate 612,945 downwards.
AGGGCCTTTATGCGGATCTCTTCATGCCCGGCCAGGCAGCTGACCACCAGACGAACCGGTTTTGGGGCTCTGTTCATGGACTCACCCTGGCTGTATCCATTGCCGCCCATCCCCCTTATAAACTCTGGGGGTGGGTTTTCCGCCCACCCCCGAATCAGGATCAGTCTATGCCGCCTTTATGGCCGCCCGGGGTGTTCCGCCCGGGGCAGCAGGTTTATTGGCGGCATGACCGGCTGCAGCCGTTCCGGCCAGGCTAGGGGCGTCCCACGCTGATGTAATGCAGGCCTTCTTCACGCACCATGTCCGGCGGATACACATTTCTAAGATCCACCACCACACGGCCCTTCATGGCCGCTTTCATACGGGACCAGTCCAGGTTTCTAAACTGGTTCCACTCGGTCATGATCACAAGGCAATCCGCATTTTTGGCGGCCTCATACGCATCATCGCAATATACCAGGTCAGGCATGGAACGTTTGGCCTCTTCCATGCTGGCCGGATCATAGGCCCGCACCGTGGCGCCCTGCTTTACCAGGGGAGGCAGTATGCCGGTGGCCGGAGCATCGCGCATATCATCGGTGTTGGGCTTAAAGGCCAAGCCCAAGGAGGTTATGGTCTTGCCCTTGATGTCTCCGCCCATGGCCCCGACGATCTTCTCCACCATGATTTCGCGCTGCCTGGCGTTCACCGCCATGACGGCTTCCACGATCTGGAAAGTGTAGCCGTGTTCCTTGGCAATGGTCGCAATGGCCGAGGTGTCCTTGGGGAAGCACGAACCCCCAAAACCGGGACCGGCATGCAGGAACTTGGGGCCTATGCGGCCATCCAGGCCCATGCCCTTGCTGACCATATGCACATTGGCTCCGGTGCGTTCGCATATATTGGCCATCTCGTTGATAAAGCTGATCTTGGTGGCCAAAAATGCGTTGCTGGCGTACTTGATCATCTCGCTGGTCTCTATGTCGGTGACCACAAAAGGAGTCTCCAATAGATACAAGGGCCGGTAGAGGTCGCGCATGATGGCCTTGGCCCGTTCATTGCGCGCGCCGATCACCACCCGGTCCGGACGCATGAAGTCCTCTATGGCCGAACCTTCGCGCAAAAATTCCGGATTGCTCACCACATCGTATTCCACCGTGGCGTGCTGGTTATTGGCGATGATTTCCTCCACCTGCTTACCGGTGCCCACCGGCACTGTGGATTTGGTGACCACCACTTTGTAGTCATCCATGGTCTCGCCGATGGACTTGGCCACCTGCCATACGTACTGCAGATCGGCTTCCCCGTTTTCACCCTCCGGGGTGCCCACGGCGATGAAGACCACCAGCGCGTTCTTAAGGCCTTCCTTGATATCGGTGGTGAACAAAAGACGCCCTTCGCGCCGATTCTTGGCCACCATCTCTTCTAGACCCGGTTCATAAATGGGAACCCCGTTATTTTTCAGCATGTCGATCTTTTTGGGATCGTTGTCCACGCAGACCACCGTATTTCCAAATTCGGCGAAGCATGTGCCGGTCACCAGGCCGACATAGCCCACTCCTATCACGCAGATTTGCATGTGTGCTCCTTTTCAATACTTGCTTAATATATACAGCCGGTTAGAGCATCGAAACTGTAATCCGGCCAAGCGAACCCGGCCGAAGCCCTAACTGGCTGGTTGTTTCCGTTGCTGCTGCCAAGCCCTGACGCCCAGTGCCAGTCCACAGATCAACCAGAACAATAATGCGGAATCATTAACAAAAAAATCATCCGTCAAGTTCCGGAGGAAAAATCCGGCCACAGAAATGCAAGCCGCCGTCTTGAACAGCGCAGGCATATCACCCCGCCGGGGTGGGGCCTTGGGCCATAGTACGGCCAAAAGTACCACGACTATCAACAGTATTGCCAATAAACCTTGCACGCCCAGCTGCAAAGCGGTCTCCACAAACACGTTGTGGGAGTGCCACAAAAGAGGCTGATGAGTTTTTCTGAACTCGGGAAATGCATGGTCAAAGCTGTGACGCCCCAAACCGATCCCGGTGAAGGGCTGTTTCTTAAGGTGGTTATAGGAATGGGTCCAGAGCGCGGCCAAGTCGCCCGCGGTGCCGCCCACCTCCTCGGGATTTTCCATGAGCTTGGCCCATTTTTCGCCGTGGCGGGACCCGGGCAAGGCCAGCAAAAGCCCGCCGGCCAAAACCACCACCACCAGAACAACCGCGGCCATCTTCAGGCGTTTTTTGCTGAAGGCCAAAATCGCCAGGCCGGTTTCAATCACCAGCGCGGCCCAGGCCGCCCGGGAATAGGTCAGGTAGGCCAAAAAGGCGGTAAGGGGAACCAGACCCCAGAAAAACCCGCGCATTTTTGAAGAGTCCAGGGCCAGGGGGGCCAACAGCACAAAGGGCCACACCAGGCTGAGATAGCTGGCCAGTCCGCCATATCCCCCGTGCAGGGACCCGGCCCGCTTGGCCATGCTGAACAGGCTGCCTCCCTCTGAAAAGAAAAGCCATATGCCCAACACCACCATCAACCCAACCCCAATGAGCAGGGTGTACCAAGCCTGGCTTAGGTGGTCCTTTTCCTTGACATAATGCACCGCAGTGTAAAAAACGATGAGCCCCTTCAAGACTTCGGCCCGCAGCTCCCGCAAGGAATATTCAAAACTGACCGCGCTTAATAGGCTCAACGCCGCGCAAGCCATATAGATGAGCAAGGGCCAAAAAAGCGGGGTCAGGCGTATCTCGGTATCCCGGGCAAGGATGTAGTAGCTGACCACAAAGGCCATGCTGCTGATCAGACAGATCTCCCGCAGGCTGGTGACCGCCTCCCAGGGCAAAATGATGATTAACAAAAGGAACATCACCCTCGCGGCCCTGAAGGCAAGATAGGGCTCCCAAAAGCCCAAATAGTGTTCTTTTATGGCGGTCAGACTCATGCGGGCAGGTATTCCCCCTTTTTGGCCAAATCCACCAGAAGCGCCAGACCTCCTTCAAACCCGACGCCCACTTCAAAGTCCAGGTATTTCCTGGCCCTGCTGATGTCTGCCAGGCTATGCCTTACATCCCCGGTGCGGGCCGGGGCGTGCTCGGGCTCCAGGTCCGAGCCCAGGAGCCTTTTTATTATTTGGGTCAGCTCCAATAGATCATGGTTCTCACCGGCCGCCACATTGATGACCATGCCCGCCACTCCATCCGCCTTGCAGGCGGCCAGGTTGGCATTCACCACATTGGTTACATAGGTGAAATCCCGGCTTTGCCTTCCGTCGCCGAATATCACCGGGGCAACGCCATCCATCATGGAGAAGATGAACTTGGGTATCACGGCCGCATAGTGGGAATGTGGGTCTTGTCTTGGGCCGAACACATTGAAATAACGTAGGCAAACCGTCTCAAGGCCATAAACCTTGTAAAAAACCTGGCAATAGTACTCCATGGCCACCTTGTTGGCCGCATAGGGGCTCATGGGGTTTTGGCGCATGGTTTCTTGCTTGGGCGCCTTGGGGTCCTTGCGGTCTCCGTACACCGAAGAGGAACTGGCGCTGACCAGGCGCTTGACCCCGGAATCCGCGGCGGCCTTTAATATATTGAGGCCGCCGTTCAGGTTGACGTCATGGGACAGAAGCGGATTATCCACGCTGCGCTGCACGCTTGGGCGGGCTGCTTGGTGCAGCACATACTCCACCCCCTCCATGGCCTTCATGCAGGCGTCAAGGTCCCGTATGTCGTCTTGAATGAAATCCAGACGGCCCGGACCATGCCGACAGGGATTAAGATTGTCCAGCTTCCCGGTGGCCAAGTTATCCAGCACCACCACATCCTCACCCATGCTCACCAGGGTTTCCGCCAGGTGGGAGCCTATGAAGCCTGCCCCTCCGGTAATCAGGTATTTCGCCATTAATTGAGCCTCGTTCCGTAGCGTATGGTTCCGGACTCTTTCAGCGCCTGGATCAGGCGTCCGCCCGTAACCGCGGATGTGCCCACTTCACCCACCACTATACCGGCGGCCAGGTTGGCCAGCACCGCCGCCTCATGCAGCTCAAGGCCCGAAACCATGCCCAGGGTCAGGGTGCTGATCACGGTGTCTCCGGCGCCGGTTACATCAAACACCTGCTGGGCGGCCGTGGGTATATGGGTCTCGCCATCCGGCGAAAAAAGAGTCATGCCCTTTTCGCCCTGAGTCACCAGCACACTATTGGCCTTGAGATCCTTCAAGAGCTTGCGTCCGGCCTTGATCACATAATCATGTTCGGTTTGGGATATGCCCGTGGCCTGGGTGGCTTCATGGTGATTGGGAGTGATCAAGGTGGCTCCGGCGTACAGCGGCATATTACGAACCTTGGGGTCAACATTCACCACCAGCTTGCCCTTGCGGGACAACTCCAATAAAGGCTCCAGCATGGGGGCGGTAATCACCCCTTTGGCATAGTCGCTCACCACCACGGCGTCGCACCGCTCTATCTCTTTCATGAGCCATTTTTGCATGGCGGCAAGCTCACCTTCCGTGGTGGGCTTTTTCAGCTCCCAGTCCACCCGCACCACCTGCTGGCTCTGGGCCACGATGCGGGTTTTCACCGTGGTGGGCCGGGCTTCGCAGACTATCATGCCTTTGCTGGAAACCTCCAGGTCTTCGAGCAGTTCTATCACCTTTTGGGCGGCGTTATCGTCTCCCACCAAGCCGCAGATGCTGGCCTGTCCGCCCAGGGCCACCAGGTTGTGCAAAACATTGGCCGCCCCGCCCAGCATGTGGGTTTCGCTTTCCACCTCCACCACCGGCACCGGAGCTTCCGGGGATATGCGGGCCACCTGGCCCCAGATGAAGCGGTCCAGCATTATGTCGCCCAGCACGCACACCCGGTGGTTTCCAAAATCGGCAACCGCTTGTCTCAGGCGCTCTATATCAACCTTCAGGTTCATTTGTTTTGGTCCCTCTCTAACTTAACTGGAACAGGCCATGGCCTTTTCACACACGGCTTTTATTACGTCATCCACCTGAATGTTGGCCACATCACCCCCGGACTCAATGACCATTGCCGAATCACTCCAGGGCCGCCAATTATCCAGCGAGGTGTATCCCCACAGCACTATCTGGGGAACCCCCACCGCGGCCCCGATATGCATGGTCCCGCCCTCGGCGGTCACAAAAAGGCGGCCCAGGCTGGCCATGGCCCCGAATTCTTTGAGGCTTTTCGACCAGAACACCGGCGGCACCGGCTCCAGGCCCTTGAGTATCCCCTCCGCCCATGACCGGTCGGCCGGGGCATGGGTCACCACCAAAGGCAGGCCGCGCTCAGAGAGCCCTTGCAACAGAGCCTTCCAATTCTGCTCAGACCAGGTCCGCTGGGGGCTGTAAGCACAGCGGGTTACATTCACCACCACCGGGGGACCGGCCTGGTTTATTCCGTGATCGTTCAGCAATTTGCGCATCTTGCTCAAAGCCGGACCCGGCACTTTCAGATATAAGCTTTTAGGCTCAGTGTCAACCGAGATTTGCTTTAACAGGTGAAAACAGCGGCGGACCTCATGCATGTCGCCGGAAGGAGGGTCCGCGGGAAGGTTGTAATAAAATCCCATCCCGGCCCTTTTGCCCCCGGCCCGGACCCCCAAACGCCAGCGGGCCCCACTGGCATAAGCCAGCCAGGCTTGGGAGCCGCTGAAGGTGGATCTGAAAGCCACGGCCAAATCAAAGTTTTCCTTTTTCAGCCGGCCAAGCAGCCTGGCCAGGATGAGGTGGGAGCGCAGCGGGCCATGAACCTTGTGCTTGGCTTTGGGATAGACGTATAGGGCGTCAAGATCCGGGTGGCCCTCTATGGCGTCTTGGGTCAGGGTGCAGACCAGGGCCGCGATATGGGCCTTTGGAAAAGCCTCGCGCAACGCTGTCACAGCCGGGGTGGTGCAAAGCACATCCCCGATGTTGTCGTTGCGCACCACCAGAATCTTTTTCACCTGAGAGGGATCAAAGGGTCCGGCATCGCGCTCTATGCGGTGATGCCAAAAAAGCTCTGTAAGCTGGGACCGAAAAGACATGGGTCTAGCTCTCCGCAGATCGGACCACCGCTTCCATGCTGGCCGCAGTGCGCTCTATCATTTCATCATATCCCGGCACCCGGTGGCTAAAGGGCGTTTTCAGCCGCAAGGCCTTTTGCACCACCCCGGCCAGGACATCGCTTTCTTGGGGCGAGCCCACCAAATAGCCGTTCACCCCCTGGTCGATCAGTTCACCGGCTCCGTTGCCCAGGGTGGTAACCACGGGGGTTTGGGCAGCCAAGGCTTCCAGCACCGAATTGGCGCAGGGGTCATAAATGGTGGGCAGGCACATCAGGTCCGCGGCAGCCAAAAGCCGGTCCGCATCCCCGCGCTGGCCCAAAAAGCGCACCCGGCCAGACACTCCAAGGCGTTTGGCCTGGAACTTAAAAGCAGCGGTGCGGTCCCGGCCGGCCACCCAAAGCTGCACCCGGGGCAGGTGTGTCAAGGCATTGATGGCAAAGCCCAGCCCCTTGCGCTGAAAGCCCGAACCCAGAAACAGCATGACCGGGACATCCCGGTCAACTCCCAGCTCGCTCCTGACCTGTCTCCGGGCAGCTCTAGCCTGCTCCTCCCGCCAGGAATCCGCGCCGTTCACTCCATTGTAGATCAGTTCAATCTTTTCTGGGGGCAGCCCGAAATAACCGGTCAGCTCCCCGGCCACCATGTTGGAATTGGCTATCACCTTTTTCAAGCCATCATAGCCGAAGGTGCGCTTTTCCAAATCTAAAAGCCCGCGGTTTTTGGGCTGCATTGCGCAATAGAAGCGCCTAAGCAGATTCTGATAAGGGGCCCGCCTTTTGAGCCAGGCCGCATGGACCCCGTCGCCGGTCCGCAGCATGGGGCTTCCCGGCACCCGCTCCAGGCTGAGCCAGGTATCCAGCTTGAGTCCCTCCATCAAACCCCGCACGGTGTGAGCAAACTCTTTGGAGGCTGCTTTGGCTCCGGTTTGGTGCACCGCGACGCCTTCCGGGTTATCACCAACCCACTCGCTGACCCCCACGTGCACTTCATGCCCCCGGGCGGCCAAGCCGCTGGCCAGCATCAAGAGGCTTTTCTCCGCTCCTCCGCCTGCCGCATATCGGTAGCGCACCAATCCCAAGCGCATCAGCATGCCTCCAATACCCGGTCCAGGGCTGAAAAAACCATTTGGGCGGGCATCTCGGTCAGGCAGCGGCTTATCTTGCTGCCATTGCATCCGTCGCGTCCGCAGGGACGGCACTCCCAGTCCATGGCCACCACCTGGTGCCGTACCTGCCAGGGCCCCCACATGAGTTCGCCCGACGGGCCGAAGAGCACCACCACCGGGGTGCCCAGGGCCGCCGCCATGTGGGCGGGTGCGCTGTCCACCCCCAGGAATATGCGGGCCTTGGCAATTAATGCGCCCAAGAGCTTCAGGTCCAGCTTGCCGCAAAGGTCGGCCAGGGGCCAGGCCGGGTCCAGATGCCGCTTGAGTTCATGCACAAAGTTCATCTCCGCCTCGACCGGGGCCGCGCTCAAGACTATCGTCATGCCCTTTGCGGCCAGATGGCCGATGGCGGCGGCCATCTTCGGCGGGGTCCAGCTTTTGAACATCCAGCGCGAAGTGGGGTGCACCAGGGCATAGCCGCCCGGGGTCAGGCCGTATTGCTTGATTAGGCTTTCCGCCTGCATGACGGCCTTCTGGCCGGGATTAAACACCATGGGAGGGCTGCCCGGCTCCGGACCCAGGGCCCTTACCTGGTCCAGAAAGGTCTTCACCACATGGGTTTTGGTGCAGGAACGGTCCACCAGGGCATGAAAGGCGCGTGAGCGCATATGGGGCTTATTGGGCAAAAACCCCACCCGGAAGGCGGCTCCGCTTACCAGGCTCAGAAAAGCGCCCCGGTCCCCGCCGGAAAGCTCCAGGCAGATATCAAAGCGCCCGGATCTTATTGTGCGCAGCAAACCGGCCTGAAAGGACAGCTCGGCCAGCTTGCTTTGGTGGTCCCGTTTCAGCACCAGCACCTGGTCTATCTGGGGGTTGTCCTGCACCATGGCCTCGGTGCCCTGGTTGACCACCACGCTGATTTCGATCCCGGGCCAAGCCGCTTTTAGCGCGCTCATCACCGGTGTGGTGACCAAGACATCGCCGATATGGCCCAGTTTGATCACCAATGCCCGTCCGGGCCGTTCGGGTGGTTTGCGTGAGGCGGATATCACTTAGCCATCCAGGGGCTTGGCTTCATCCACCAGCATAATGGGGATGTCGTTGCACACCTCATATTTCAGGGCGCACTTAGGGCAAATCAGCCATTGTTGATCAGGGCTGGGGTCAACGGGGCCCTTGCACTTGGGGCAGGCCAGGATTTTCAAAAGCTCGGGACTGATTCCCATGCTAAACCTCCTTCAAGACCGGAAGCATCTGTTTGACCCATTCCACTTCGGCGGCCAGGCCCCGCTTCAGGTCATAGGCGGGTATAAAGCCCAGGATATTCCTGGCCTGGCTGGTGTCGGCTTCGGTCTTTTTCACATCACCTTTGGCCACCTCCAGGCGGTTGACCTTGGCCTTGTTGCCGGTGATCTCCTCCAGCTCGGATATGACATGGTTCACCGTAACCCGATTGCCCCCGCCCAGATTGAAGATATGGCCGCTGGCCCGGGGGGTCAGGGCCGCATCCACAGTGGCCGTCACTATATCGGAGATAAAGGTGAAATCGCGGCTCTGCTCGCCATCGCCGAACAACCTGATTTCGCCGCCGTCCAAAAGGGCGCGGGCGAAACGGTGGAAGGCCATGTCGGGCCTTTGCCGGGGGCCGTACACCGTGAAATAGCGCAGGCTCACCGTATCCAGGCCGAAATTGCGGGTGTAGAGCGAGCACATATGCTCGGCGGCTAGCTTGCTCACCCCGTAGGGCGAAACCGGACGGGTCTTGCCATCCTCGCGCATGGGCAAATCATCGGTGTCGCCATAGACCGAACTGGAGCTGGCATACACCACCCGCTTGTCTCCGCCCAGTTCCTTGACCGCCTCCAATATGGCCTGGGTGCTCATAAGGTTATTGTGGGTGTATATCTGGAAATTCTGCCCCCAGGAAGCCCTGACCCCGGCTTGGGCAGCCAGATGGATCACACATTCGACATCTTCCAGCATTTGCTTTAGGTCCGCGGTGACTATATCCTGCTCATAAAACCTGAATCCCGAGTGATCCCGGCATATTTGCAGGTTGCCCTCCTTCAGGGCCCTGGGGTAATAATCCGTGAAACAATCCACCCCCGCCACTTGGTGTCCCATATCCAAAAGGCGCTCCGAAACCTGGGAGCCTATAAATCCGGCAGCGCCGGTAACCAGAACTTTCATTTATGTATTTTGCTCCTGTTTATGCAGATTCAGCCCGTCCAGCCAGGGCTTCAGCATCCTGGCCGCCATGACCGGAGTGAGTTCCGTCATGCATTTGAGGTCATCACATTCTTTTTTAAAGCACGGGCTGCACTCAAGCTCTCTGCGCATTATCAGATGCCCCCGCCCATAGGGTCCGGTGCGCCATGGAGCCGTGGGTCCAAAGATGGCCGCCACCGGCAGGCCCAGGGCCGCGGCCAGATGCATCACCCCGGTGTCAGTGCTGACCACGGCCAGAGCTTTGGTCAAAACCGCGCTCAGCTCAGGCAGGTCCGTATGCCCGGCCAGGTTCAAGGCCAAGGGCTCTTTGGCCAGCTTGTGGTGAATCACCCCGGTCACCCCCCGGTCGGCGGTGGAGCCTGTCAGCACCACATGATACCCCAGCCTTTGCAGTATGGTGCCCAATAATATCCAGTGTTTGCTGGGCCAGAGCTTGGTTTCCCACTTTGCCATGGGATGCAAAACAATAAACCTGGCCCCCTTGGGCAACTTAGCCAACAGCTCAGCCGCCCGGGCTTGGGGCTTTTCTCCCGGATGCAGCCCGAAATCCGGGAAAGCCGGACGCTGAAGCCCCAAAGGCTCCAATAGGTCCAAATAGCGCTCCAAGGCATGGCGCTCGATGTCATAGGGCGGCAAGGCTTCATTCAGAACCATGGCGCTGGCCGGCTCTTTGCCGCCCTTAAAGCCGATTTTGCGCTTGCCCCGGCTCAGGGACACGACCATAGCACTTTTCATGAGCCCCTGCAAATCCAGCACCGCATCATAGGACACCTTGCGCAACTCTCTGACAAAGCGCATTAATCCCGGCACAAACCCAGCCAATTCATCCTTGAGCATATGCCGGGGGCTGACCAACACCCGGTCCAGGGCCTGATGGCCCAGAAGAAGCCCGGAAGCCGGACGTTCCACCACCCAGTCGATCTGCGCGTCCGGTACCTGGGTGCGTATGGCCATGGCCACCGGCAGGCTTTGCACCACGTCCCCCAAGGCGGAGAGCTTGACTATCAGCACCTTCATGAGCCCGGCTCTCCCTGCTTAAGAATCCAGTTCACCGCGCCGCCCAGATCGGCCGCCACATGGTCCCGGTCCTCCGGCGGGATGTCCTGGTGCCTGGGGGCGTGGCCGGTCTGCACCTGGATGGTTTTGGCGCCTACCCTTTTGCCCGCAATCAAATCCGTGTGATGATCACCCACCATGAACGAGCGGTTCAGGTCCAGGCCCAGTTCGCGGGCCGCTCTGGTGAACATGCCGCTGCCCGGTTTGCGGCAGTCGCACTCAAGCGCCAATTGGCTGATTGACGCCTCGGTGGCATGGTGGGGGCAATAATAATAAGCATCCACCCTGCCCCGCTTCTCCGCCAGGCGGCGGCTCATCTCCCGGTGCACCGCGTCCATATCCTGGGGGGTGTAATACCCCCGGGCGATGCCGGACTGGTTGGTGACCACCACCACGGCATACCCGGCTCTATTGAGCCGGGCCACGGCGCTTGCCGCTCCCGGGATCAACTCCAGCTTGGCCGGATCGGACAAATACCCGCTGTCCACATTGATGGTGCCGTCACGGTCCAAAAAGACCACCGGCTTCAGCTCGGCGTGGGCCCTTTTCTGAAACAGCCGGGCGCAGGCGTCAAGCACGTTATCCGGGGTGATGGACTCAAAACATTTCATATGCCCTTCAGGGCACACCGGCTTCAGGCAGGGGCTGCAATCGGTTTCCTTGCGCACCAGTTCCACATAAGGCCCGAGCGGGGCGGTGGTCACCGGATTGGTGGAGCCAAAGACCGCCACTGAGGGGGTCGCCAGGGCGGCGGCCGCATGCATCAGCCCTGAATCATTGGTGATAAACAGGGCAAGCCGCGCCAATAGGGCCAGGGCCTGGCCCAGGCTGGTGCTGCCGGAAAGGTCAACCACATTGCATTCGGGCAGATTGCGCGCCACCTCGGCGCAACAGGCTGATTCATCTTTGGAGCCGAAAAGCAGCACGGCCCCAAAATCACCCTGCATCAAACGCCGGGCGGTCTGGGCGAATCTTGACGCGGGCCAGCATTTGGCCGGCCCAAAGGACGCCCCGGGAGCCAGGCCCAGCACCCGGCCCGTGATGCCCTTTTCTTTTAGAAACTCACCGGCCCAGTGATAATCCGTGGGATCTATGCGCAGCCAGGGGCGGACCCCTTCATCCGGCGGAGCCTGGGGGATGATGCCCAGGCCATGCAGAATGTGCAGGTAATAGGCGGTCTCGTGCATCTGTTTTTTGCGCGCATTTTTCGGCAGTGCATGGCTGAGGAGCGCCCCTCTGCCGTCGGTGGCGTAACCCGCCCGCACCGGAATTCCGGCCAGCCGTGCAATAACGGCGGCCTGCAAGGCATTTTGAAACAAAACCGCCCAGTCATAGCCTTCGCGCCTCAGCTCCCTGGCCAGCTTCCACAAACCCGCCAGGCCCCGGTGGCAGCCGCTGCTCTCCAGGATTTTCACCCCGGCCACGCCGGGGCAGGTCTCATACACCGGGGCCACCCAGGGCTTGGCCAAAACAGTTACTTTCGACTGGGGGCAGGCATTTATCAGGGCGGCCAACGCGGGCAGGGTCATAACCGCATCCCCCACCCAGTTGGCGCCCCGCACCAAGATGGAATCAGGCTTATGTGGGTCCAGCCTCCTAAGCATCACTTCTCCCGGGGCCAGTTGTGATAGGGTTTGGTCTTCCAACGCTGATGCAGCCAGAACCATTGCTCGGGCTTTCGCATTATGGCCCGCTCCAGGGCCTTGGTGTAGTTCTGGGTATTTTCCCACACATCCTGCAATTTGTCGCCGGTATCCACCAATTCAACCGGCGGATCGGCATACAGATCAAAACAGCCGTCATCGCTGCGCTGCACATAAACCGGCACCACAGGGACCCTTTTGGCCATGGCCAAAAGGGCCAGCCCCTTGTTGGAGCAAGCCGGGCGGCCGAAAAAATCCACCCATTCGCCGTCATACCAGTCCACGTTCTGATCCAGCAGGATGCCGGCCATGCCGTTGGCCCTGAGTTCTTTTAGCAGCCGCCGCGCCGAACGGGCCTTGGGCACCACCTCGTTGCCCCCTTTTTGACGCCACAGGTTGACCAGTTTGTCCGCGGGTTTAAAATCCAAGGGCCGGGCCACCACACAGCCGGGCTGCAGGCAGACGGCCATCAGGGCTCCGGCCCATTCCCAGTTGCCAATGTGTCCGGTGAGCAGCAGAACCCCCTTGTTGTGTTTCCAGGCGTCAAATCCATTGTGAGCGCCATGTATGCGCACATGGTCCAGAAGCTTTTCATGGGGCCAGCGCACAAGATAAGGGATCTCCATGATCACCTGGCCCAGGTGCTCGAAACAGGCTGTGCAGGTTTTCTCTATCCACCCGCGGTCTTTATCCGGAAACGAATGACTGAGATTATCCAGCACAATGTTCCGGTGTTTTTTATCAATCCAATGAAAAACCCGTCCAAAGCGCTTGCCCAGGGCGCGGGCTGTTTTCAAGGGCAAAAGCGACAGCAGCCAGACCAGGCCGTACAAAAGACCGAAGATTATGTTGTCGATGATTTTTTCCAATTGCTCAATCCCCAGGCCAAAACAGAGTCCAAAGCCTGATTCCCGCCATCGAATTTCAGTTCCAGCATGGTCACCCACACCGGCATTTCCAGCCCGCCGGGAAGGCGCACCGCATCCTTTTCACTGCAAACCAGGGCTTCAGCCCCCAATTCCCCGGCCCGCTGCCAAAGCTGGTTCATATCCCCGGCTTTGAACTGGTAATGATCCCCATAAGCGGCCAAATCCGCCACTTGCGGTCCAAGGCGGGCGAGGGATTCAACAAAGGCTCCCGGCCTGGCCAGCCCGCAAAAAGCCAGCACCTTTTTGCCCTGGTATTCCCAAGGCTCCAGGCCCCGCCCGGCTAAAAGCTCCAAGCCGCTGATCTGATGGCGGCAGGCCAGAATGGGACCTTCTCCCCAGATCGAACGCAGCATGGCCATACTGCTCTGCACCTCACCGGGCTTATCGGCCCGGGTGAGCACGATGGCCTGGGCCCGGCTTATGGCCCTGGGGGATTCACGCAGACGTCCCCGGGGCAGCAGGCGGCCGCCCTCCAGGGGATCGGCGGCGTCAAGGGTCAGGATATTCAAGTCGCGGTGCAGGCCGCGGTGCTGGAACATGTCATCCCCAACCAGCACCCTGGGGCCGCATTCAGAAAGCACGGCCCGGCCCGTAAGATAACGATTCACGCCAACCGCGATGGGCGCCCGAAGGCGTGCGGCCATCATAACCGGCTCGTCTCCCGCCTCGGCCGCGCTGAGCAACGGCCCCCTCCCCCGGGACACCCAGGCCACCTTGGCCTTTGAGGCCCGGCCATAGCCCCGGGAGATCACCCCGGCAGGGAGCCCCATACGCTCAAGCGCCTGCACCACCGCCATAACCAGAGGCGTCTTGCCGGTGCCGCCCACGGCCAGGTTGCCCACGGCGATCACCGGAACCGGCAGGCGGCCCACCGGCGCAAGGCCCAGGTCATAGCGGGCTTGATCCAGCTCCGCCCCCAGGCCGTAGAACCAGGACGCCCCCCGGGCACCGGCCCGCAAAGCCTGAAGCCAAAGCGGCCCGGGCTCATCCCCCGCCACCCGGCGGAAAAGGGTTTCGGTGCTATTTGGCACTGACCCCCTCCAAAAGTGCGGCGGCCTCATCCACCGCCCGGGAGACCGCGCCCCGGTGGGTCCGGCAAAATCCCTGAGCGGCCCGGCCCATGTCCCGGCGGCGCTCTGCATCATTCAATAGACCGGCCCAGGCTCCATACAGCCCGGCCCTTTCCGGCACCCGCAGACCTCCGCCGGCCTGTTCCAGTTCCTCGGCCATTTGCAAAAAGTTGTGGGTGATGGGTCCGAACAGCACCGGCACTCCCTGGGCGGCGGGCTCCAAAAGGTTGTGCCCTCCCACCTTGACAAAGGAACCGCCCACAAAAGCGGCCTGGGCCAAGGCATAGGCCCGGGCCAGCACCCCCAGCACATCCAGAACCAAGACTTGCACCCCTTGCCCGGTTTCTTCCTGGCTCACCCGGGCGGCGGACAGGCCGCGATCCTCCGCCAGCCGGGCGATTTCCGCGCCCCGGTGCACTTCCCGGGGGGCAATCACCAGGCACAGCCCGGGATGCTCCGCCTCAAGAGCCCTGTATGCGTCCAGACAGGGCTCTTCCTCGGTTTCATGGGTTGAGCCCGCCATTATCACCACGCGCCCGGCCAGGCCCAATTGAGCGGCCAGGGCGTCTTTTTCCTCCGGGCCAAGCTCCGCCGGCGCAGTATCAAACTTGAGATTTCCCCCCAGGCTCAAGCATCCCTTATCCACCCCCACGGCCAAAAGGCGTTCATAGTCGGTGGAGGTCTGGGCCAGCACCCGATCAAAACCCTGGAACAGATATTTGGCCAATCCGCCCAAGCGCTGATACCCCCTGAAAGTGCGCGGGCTCACCCGGTTGTTGACCAGCATGCGGGGAATCCCCCGGCGCTTAAGCTCCCAGTTCCAGTTGGGCCATATATCCCCCTCCACCAGGCAAAACAGGCAGGGCTGCACCCGGTCCAGAAGACGGCTCACGGCCCAGGGAAGATCAAGGGGCCGGGTGAAGATATGCACCCCGCTTTCGTTCTTCAGGGTGCTGCGGGCCACCAGCAAGCCTTGGGCCGTGGAAGCGCTCAAGGCCAGGGGCCTGCCGGGAAAGCGCCTTCCCAGGGCGCGCAAAAGCGGAATGGCCGAGCCCACTTCCCCCACGCTGAGGGCATGAACCCATATGGCCCCTTTGGATTCGGGGCTGGGCAGCCAGGCATCCCCCAGTCCCAGGCGGGCCCGGACTATGTCTTTGTAGCGGCCCTTTAGCATGCGAAGAGCCAGCCAGGGGGCCGCCAGCAAAACACCCAAGGACAGCAATAGGTTATAAATAAATCGCATCAAAAAACCATAACCATTGCGCAGGCGTGATCTAATCCGGCCGGGTCTTTTGCCTGCTCGTAACCAACAAGACGTCCAAATCCCCAACCCGGCGGAATAAGTGTAGATACGCCGGGTAGCGGCACACCGGTCAAATATGGCAATATTCTACCCCCAAATCAAGCGGAAGGCCGGTATCATATGAGGATAGACGAACCCAGGTTTCATAGTGGACGATTGCTGAACAGCACCCAGTCTCCCCGGCGGGCCCAATCAAACATCAACAGCCCGGCCATGCCTTTCACCTTTTTTTCCAAAGCCCGGTAGTCTTCGGTCCGCGCCACGGCCAAGACCCGGGTGGTGTCGCTCTTCATATAGCCCAAGAACTTGTCCTGGCTGATATGACGGGGACCTCCCGGTGCGGGCACCCGAAGATGACGCATGGTTTTAAGGGGCTTCCCGGCGGTGAGATTCACCGGCCGCTTGACATAGAAGCTCAAGCCAGGCCAGTTATAGCCGTATGACACCACCACATCCGAAGGGGTTAACTCGCCTTGCACCACGTTGATGAGCTGTTTAAGGGAATGCTCCCGGTCCAGACCGGCCATGGCCGCGCCCATACCGATGCATATGGCCAAGATCACCAGTATGGGGGCCGCCAGCCCGGCAAAAATGCGGTTTCTTATGCGGAATACCAAAAAAGACAGCCCGGCGGCCATTACGGGCACCAATAGAAGTGAGGCTCCCAGGGTTTCATAGTACACCCCTGTGAACAGCCAGGGGGAAATCACATAGCCCAGGGCAACGGCCAGCAGCAATAAGGACAGTCCGGTTAAGCAGCGCCGCAGGCTGTCCGGAGGGGCCTGGGTCCAATCGCCCTTCACCAGGGTGGCCAAGGCAGGCCCCAGCCAGACCGCGCAGCCCACCCATATCAGCACCGCCAGAGCCAGGGCCCCCATGTGCAGCACCGGCGCCAGCATCCAGGCCACGGCCATCCAGACCAGGGGCAGCGCAGCCGAGCCCCGGTAATACTCCTTTTGGTTGTTGCTGACCCACCAGGCCCAGGGCAGCAGGCACAGCCAGGGAAAAGCGCCCAAAGCCAGATACAGTGGAGACAAAAAGTATGAATCGCTGTTGATCGGGTTGAGCAGGTAATAATCCCAATAAGCCGGATTGTTGAGCCCGACCAGAAACAGGGCCCCTTGGGTTATGAGCAAAAACAGAGCGATGCCGGGCCAGCAGACCAGCCCGCGCCACCAGGCCAGGGAGCGGGTTACCAGCCCCAGGGCCAGGGCGCATATCACCGAGAGGGCCAGCGCCCCGGCTCCTCCCAGGGCAAAGGCCAATCCGCAGCCCAGCCAAAAGCGCAAGGCCGGGCCCTGGCCGGTCAGATACACCGACCAAAGGCCTCCCAGGCTCAGCACCAGGGCAAACACCAAACCCAGGTCCACCAGGCAGACCCGGGCCGCGGCTATCAGACTGAAACTCAGCAAGGTGGCGACTCCGGCCAAAAGCCCCGCCTTTTTGTCATGCAGTCCGGCGGTGAGCTGATGCACCGCCAGGATGATAAGCGAAGCCCATATTATGCCGGGCAGACGGGCTGTCAGCTCCGACACCCCGAACAGTTTATAGCTGGCCATCAGCGGCCAATAGGCCAAGGGGGTCCGGGCCTCGAAGGCCCAGCCGTTCAAGGTGGGATGATACCAATGCCCGCTTTGCAACATCTCCCGGGCGGCCAGGGCCCAGGCCGACTCCCAGGGCTCCCAAAGCCCCCTGAAATCCGGCAGTGCCAGGAGAAAAAGGGCTGATACTCCGGCAACGGCCAGACCCTGGGCCAGGGTCGCCCAATCCAACTCCAGGCTGAAACCAGGTCGGGCGGATTTGGTCCGTTTTATTTTTTTGGCCGGTGTGGGTTTTCTGGCCTTCGGATTTTTCCTGGCCGCCATGTCCGCTTTCAAAGGATTAGGCGGCTGCGTCTTTTTGGCGGTCTTGGGCTTTTTGCGCAAGGCGGCGAGTTTTGACGTCTTGGGCGGCTTGACGGTTTTGACCTTCTGGCTCTTGGTGCTGCTGATCGCGGACTTCGGGCTTTGGGATTTTGTTCTGGGCTTGGGCGTAATCCGCCGGTTTTTACGCAGGAATTTGAACACGTACTCACCGCTGAGATTTACGGCCCTTTTTGGTTTTGCCTGCCTGTCCCGATCAGAAGATCAAGTACAACGCTTATAAGGGCCTTGCAGTTTGCCTGTCACATAAAAGCCAAAAAAATCAATCGCCGCTCTGGGACTCCATGGGGGCATTACCGGCCTGGTCCTTGAAAAAAAGCTTTTTCAGTAGCAGACCCACCAACAGTCCCAGCAAGGCGGCGGCCATTACATCACTCAAATAATGCGAGGCTCCGAGCACCCGCCCCACTCCCACCCAGGCGGCCATGGCATAGAACACCCAGGCATGGCGGGGAAAACGGGCGGCCAATATCACCGCCAGGGCAAAACATATGGCGGTGTGCCCCGAAGGCATGGAATGAAAATCCGCATCGGCGCTATAGCCGGTCAGTTCAAAAGGAGACATGTTCATACGGGGCCGGGGACGGCCTATTACATGTTTCAGAGCCTGGGAAACCAAACCTGAAGCCAGCACAGCCGAGGCCCCCGCCCAGGCGGTGCGCAGATGAAACTTACTTCCAGTCTTCTTGGCCCATATCCAGATCAATACGCAAACCCCAAAGAGCACCCAGCCCAAACCCAGATTATAGGCCCCCCAGGCCCAGGCCACCACTCCGGGCGCATCCCGGTAATAGCGGGCCAGGTTAGCCACCGCCAGATCCAGGGCCGGGGACAGTAGCAGCAGGGCAATCCCGGCGAAGAAGGCATAAGCGGTCAGGCGGTTCATGGGATCATTGCTCAAGGTTCAGGCCCTCCAAACCCGAGTCAACACAGAACTGCATGTTGTGCAGCCGGCAGTATATGCCTTCATTGGCCATAAGCTCGTCGTGACGGCCCTCCTCCACAATGGAGCCCTGGTCAATCACCACGATGCGGTCCGCCCCCTGCACGGTGGACAGCCGGTGGGCGATCACAAAGGTGGTGCGCCCTTTCATCAGGTTTTCCAAGGCCATCTGGACAAAGTGTTCACTCTCGGTATCCAGGTTGCTGGTGGCCTCGTCCAGGATCAAAATGGGCTTGTCGGCCAGAATCGCCCGGGCGATCGACAGACGCTGGCACTGTCCGCCGGACAAGAGCACCCCGCTTTCACCCACCACGGTATCATAACCGTTTGGCAGTGCAGAAATAAAGTCCGTGGCATATGCCGCCCGGGCCGCAGCCTCCACCTCTTCCATGGTGGCGCCCTCCCGGCCATAGGCGATGTTGTTCTTTACCGTATCGTTGAACAATATGTTCTGCTGGGTGACAATGGCGATCTGGGAGCGCAGGCTCTCTAGGGTGACGTCCCTGATATCATGGCCGTCCACCGAAATGGAGCCCTGCTTGACCTCATAGAAGCGGGGAAGCAGATTGACCAGGGTGGTTTTACCCCCGCCGCTGGTGCCCACAATGGCCAAGGCCTGGCCCTTGGGCACGGTCAGGTTGATATTTTTCAAAACCAGCTCATCGGGCCGGTATCCGAAGGAAACATTCTGCAGGCGGATTTCCTTTTGCAGGGTTGGCAGTTCCTTGGCCCCTGGCTCGTCCACAATGGCGGGCTTGGTGTCCAAAATGGCATAGATGCGGTCCGCGGCCGCCATGCCGTTCTGCAGCTCGTGATTCATGCGGGTGACCCTTTTAAGAGGCTCATAGAGCAGAATCAGGGCCGCCAAAAAACTCAAAAGCTGGCCCATGGTGGATTTGCCCTCAAACACCAGCATGCCGCCGTACAGAATAATGCCGCCGATGGCGAAGCTGGCCAGAAGCTCCATGACCGGATGGCTGGCCGCGCGGGTGGAAACGTCCTTGATGCGCAGGGTGAACAGTCTTTCGACCTCGTCGCTGAAGCGTTTCACCTCGTGGCCTTCGCGGCAAAAGCCCTTGACGATACGCGCGCCCCGGATGGTTTCATTCAAAAACACGCTGACGTCTGCCATGGTTTCCTGGGTGCCCTTGCTGATTTTCCTTAAGCGCCGCCCGAACTTGGCCAAGGGAATGATGCAGGCCGGAAAAACCAAAAGAGCGAATATGGCCAGGAACCAGTCCTGGTAGATCACCACCGCAATCAGGCTGATTATGGTGAAGGTCTCCCGGATCGCCCCGATTATCAAACCGCTGACCGAGCCTTGTATCAGATTGACATCATTGGTGATGCGGCTCATCAGCTCGCCGGTGGAGGTTTTGTCGTAATAACCCAGGCTGAGCCTTTGCAAATGGGCGTAAAGGTCTATGCGCACATCAGCGATGATGCGCTGGCCCACCCACTCCAAAAGATACGACTGGCCATATGACGCCGCACCCTTCAGCAGGAACAAAATCACCACCACGGCGGGCATCAAATAGAGCATGGTCTCATTTTTACTGATGAATATGTCGTTGATCACCGGTTCGATCACAGCGGCCTGCCCCCCGGTCACCGCACCGAAGATGATCATGAGCGGAATGGCCGCCAAAAGCCTTTTCAGGTAGGGGCGGGACTTATCGTTGAGCAGGCGGAAAAAATTGCTCTGTTTAAATTTGCTCAGGCTGAATTTCAACTTGAGTTTCTCCCATCATATGGCAGGCCAGCCGGGCGGTTTTCAAACTGGCGCCGGGGCCGCCCATGCTTTGTTTGATCTCACCCAGGGTCTGGATCATGTCTTTTCGGGCCGGACCGTCCTGCATCAGTTCCAAAGCGGTTTGGGCTATGATCTCCGGTTTTGCGTCGTTTTGCAAAAACTCGGGTATGAAGATCCGCCCGGCTATCAGATTTGGCATGGCCACACAGTCCACTTTTAGCAGCGCCCGAGCCAAAAAACAATTCAACAAGCTGACTTTGTAAACCACAACCATGGGACAGCCGGCCAAAGCGGTCTCCAGGCTGGCGGTGCCCGAAGTAACCAGGCAGAAGCGGCTTTTGCCCATAATCTCCTTGGCTCCGCCCGGCAGCACCTGCAAGGGGCTGGGCGCCCGGTCCATATAGGGCCTCAGGTCATCCGTGCTCAAACCGGGAGCCAAAGGGAGCGCAAAGCATAGATCATCACGTTCTTTTTGCATCAGGCGCGCGGTTTCAAAATGCAGCGGCAATAGTCGCCGTATTTCGCTGTGCCGGCTGCCGGGCACTATGCCCACCAGGGTTTTGCCCTCTGGAACCTCCAGCCTTATATCTTCCCGGGGCTGCTCTGGCGGCTGGTCGAACATGGGATAGCCCACGAAGCTCACCGGCAAATCAGGGGCCAGACGGGCCATGAACTCTTTTTCAAACGGAAACACCACGGCCAGGTGATCCACAAAAGAAGCCATGGTCCGGGCCCGCCCCTGGCGCCAGGCCCACACCTGGGGGCATATGTAGTAAAGCACCTTGATGCCCATTTTCTTGGCTGTTTTGCCCAGGCGGAAATTGAAATCCGGCAGGTCTATCAAAATCAGCAGGACCGGTTTGGTGCGGGCCAGATGGCGCTTCATGCCCCGCAGGATCTTCAGAACCTTGCCTAGCTTTATGATAGCCTCGGAAACCCCCATGATGGCCAGGTCCGAGGAGGGATACAAAAGCACCGCGCCCTGGGACTGCAGGGCCGGTCCGCCTATGCCGCTAACCTTCAGGTCCGGGACCATCTGTTTAAGCTGGGCAATGAGCCTGGCCCCATGCTGGTCCGCCGAGGCCTCGCCGGCCACGATGACCACATGGGGATCGGAGGTGCCAGACACTCAGCAATCCTCGGCCGCGCTGATCCAGGAGCACTGGTCCCCCAATAGCGCCCTTGCCTTGTCCAGCCCCTGATCAACGTTCTGGCGGATCTTGATGGCGGCGGCCAGGGCACGGCGTCCATCCTGGCCGCTCACCCGGGGGGCGCTGCGGTCCAGGGAGGACTGCACAAAGGATTTCAGCTCCTTGTCCAAAGGATCGGCCTTGCCGAAGCGGGGACGGTCCACCTTGACCTTGGGACGCTTACCGGGGCGGAATTCCACATCGCTCACCACGGTGACCCGGCGTTTTTTAAAGTCCAGGGACACATAGCAGTCCGGCTGGAATATGCGCATCTTGCGTTCGTCTTTAAGGGCCAGGCGGCTGGCGGTCACATTGGCCACGCAGCCCGAGGGAAATTCCAGGCGGGTGTTGACGATATCGGCGTATTTGCCCAAGACCGGCACCCCCACCGCACGGGCCTCGCAGGGGTCCTCGCCCACCAGGGCCAGGATGATATCCAAATCGTGGATCATCAGGTCCAGGGCCACATCCACATCGGTTGCCCGGGCCTTGAATGGAGCGATGCGGTTGCACTCGATGAAAAAGGGCTGTTTCACCCGGCGGAAGGTCTCTTCCACCGCCGGATTGAAGCGCTCCAAATGGCCCACTTGCAGTATGCGCTTATTGGCCTTGGCCAGGCTGATAAGTTCATCAGCCTCTTCCAGGGTGCGGGTAATGGGCTTTTCACACATCACATCCACCCCGGCCTCCAAAAAATCCTTGGCCACCTGATGATGGGTCACGGTGGGAGTGACTACGCTCACCGCATCCACCTTGCCTATAAGCTCGCGGTAATCAACAAAAGGCTGGGTATCCCATTGCTGGGCGATCTGGGCGGCCCTTTCCGCGTCTGCATCCACCACGCCGACCAATTCGGCGTTTTCCATCTTGGCCATTTTTTCGGCGTGCCACCGGCCCAGATAGCCCACTCCGATGACTGCGGTACGGACCTTGCCGTTGTCCATCTATTTATCCAAATCCCGGGCCAGTATGCAGATGCCTGCCTGGTCCGCTTGTTCTTTCAAAGCCTGCCGGTCGAAAACCAAGGTCCGCCCGGCTTCAATGGCCAGACAGCCCGCCCCGGCCTGGCGCATGGTTTGAAGGGTGCCCAAGCCTACCGCGGGCAGATCAAAACGCTCATCCTGAATGGGCTTGCAGCGTTTCACCACCACCAACCCGGCGTTGGCCAACTCCCCCGCCCGCCTGATGCAGGCGTCGGTTCCTTCCAGGGCCTCCAGGGCCACCACCACCCGGGCCCGGACCACCACGCATTGCCCCACATCCAAGCGGCCCAGTTCTCCGGCCACTTTCCAGCCGATCTCTATATCGGCCAGCTCGTCCTTGCTGGGCCGCCGCCTGGTGTAGACTCCTTTGGCCGCCAAAAGTTCGGGGATCAGGCTGTGGGCCGGCAGTATGGCGATGCCCTCGTTCTCCAGCACCCCGCACACGGTGCGCAATATGCCGTCGTCCGACATCTGCTTCAGCTTGCTCAAAAGAGACAAGGCCTTCATATCAAAGCGAACACCTTTGAAAACGCTTGCCTTGTTGATGGCTCCGCACATCACCGCCGCGCGGGCGCCGCCTTTGTGCAGCGATTTGATGAGCTTGCCCAGCTGACCCAGGCGCACCCAGGTTATTTCGTCCGCCACCTCGGCCAGCTCCGGGCTGGCCTCTCCCTCATGGGCTACAGCCACAACCTTGCGGCCCTGAGCTTTGGCGGCCCGGGCCACCAGCACCGGAAATTGACCGGAGCCCGCTATGATACCGATGGTATCCATTGACATGGCTACCTGGGAACACCCCTTTTGGACTTTTCTATAAATTCCAAAAATTCACGTATTTCGGGCAGATCGGGCACTTCACCCCGGACCTGGGCCAAAACCAGATCCTTGGGAGTGCGGGTGCGGAATATGATGCGGTAAGCCAGCTTCATAGCCTCTATGGTTTCCTTGGAAATCCCGGCCCGCCTCATGCCCACCAGGTTAAGGCCCCTGGTGCGGGCACGGTTGCCCTCGCACAAGGTGAAAGGAGGCATATCCTGGCTTACGGCGCTCATGCCGGCAATAAAGGCATGGCGGCCAATTTCCACAAACTGGTGAACCCCGACCACGCCGCCAAGGCCCACATTGTCGCCCAGGATGACATGCCCGGCCAGGTTGACGCTGTTGGCCATGATGATGTTGTCGCCAAGCTGGCAATCATGAGCCACATGGCTGTAGGCCATGAACATGCCGTTATCCCCGACCTTGGTTATACCTTCGCCATGGGAGCTGCCCCGGTTCATGGTCACAAATTCGCGAATTTGATTGCCGGAGCCGATTTCCAAATAGGTGGGCTCATTTTTGTAACGCAGATCCTGCGCATCGGTGCCCAAGGACACATAGGGCCACACCCGGCAACCCGGCCCCAGCTTGGTGTTCTGCTCGATATTGACGTGGTGATCGATACGGCAGCCATCGCCTATCTCAACACCGGGGCCAATAAAACAATAAGCGCCTATCTCCACATTTCGCCCGATGCGGGCATCTTGATCCACCATGGCGGTGGGGTGAATAGCCATGTTGCTATTGATCTCCTGACTAATCTATACGCCTGGGCATATTAGGATTGATATGATGCACCGACCGCTGCGGTCAGCTCCGCCTGAGCGACCAGCTTGCCATCCACAAATGCCTTGCCCGACATCTTCCAAGCCCTGGTGGAATGGTGCTTATTGGTGACTTCCAGAATCAGCTGATCGCCCGGCACCACAGGTCTTCTGAACTTGACCTTGTCAATGGACATGAAATAGATCAGTTTTCCCCGGTGCTCGGGCGAGGTAAAGTAGGCCATCACCCCGCCGACTTGAGCCATGGATTCCACGATCAGCACTCCGGGCATCACAGGCTGCCCCGGGAAATGCCCTTGAAAAAAAGGCTCGTTGACCGTTACGTTTTTGAGCCCTTTTATATATTCCCCCTGCTCTATTTCCAATATGCGGTCCACCAGCAGAAAAGGATAACGGTGGGGTAATATTTTCAGGATTTCCACCAGATCGAGAGGTGTCTCAACCATCACAAAAACTCCTTTGGCCTATCTCTCACCACCCAGTTTTTCTTCAAGGCGCTTGATTCTTTCATAAAGCTCCGGCAGCTTCCTGGTCAGATTCATGGAGCGGACAGCAGCTCTCATGGGTCCGGCGGGGGTGCCTGCGTATTTGGCCCCAGGCTCGTCAATAGAAGAGGTGACCCCGCTATGCCCGGCTATCTGAACCCGTTCGGCAATTTTGATATGTCCGTTTATGCCGCTTTGGCCTCCAACAACCACATGATGTCCAAGCTTGGTGGAACCGGCGATTCCCACCTGGGCCACCAATATTGATCCGTCCGCCACCTCACAGTTGTGAGCCACCATAACCAAGTTGTCTATTTTCACATTCCGCTTGATATGGGTGCAGCCCGCGGCGGCGCGGTCTATGGTGCTGTTTGCACCTATCTCAACATCATCGTCTATCTGCACGATTCCGATTTGGGGAATCTTGAAGTGCCCTTCACCGTCCGGTACAAAACCGAACCCGTCAGCGCCTATAATCACCCCCGCGTGTATAATACAACGCCGCCCGATTTTGCAGCCCTCATACACTACAGCGTTGGGATGAATCACCGTATCATCGCCAATGCTGCAACCGGCTCCAATCACCGCACCGGGATGGATCACCACCCGGTCGCCCAAAGAGGCGTTCTCCCCCACCACGGCCAAGGCGTGGATGCTGACCGCATCCCCCAATGTAGCGCTTTGGGCCACCACGGCCCTTTCGTGCACTCCCAAAGGTTCATATGCGGTCTGGATGGCGGCGGTCAGCAGTTTGGCATAGGCCAGATAGGGGCTTTCCAGCCGGATTACGGCCATTTCCGGAGGGACCTGCTGCTCCTCTGTGACCAGCACCACTCCGGCTTTACATTCGGGCAGCAAGTGAGCGTATTTGGGGTTAGCCAAAAAGGCCACGTCATCCGGCCCGGCCTGTTCCAGACCCTTGAGCCCATTCACCACACGTTCCGGGGGACCCTCCAGGCGGCCCCCGGTAAGCTCGGCCAACTGTTCCAGATTCAACTGCAAGGTATAAGTTTCCTCAATTACGGCTTAGGGATTGGCTTTGTTATAAGACGCGATAACCCGGTCGGTGATGTCAGCGCTGGCCGGCGCCCAAACCACGGCGGTGTTTGGCACGATCAGGGAAAACCCTTCCTCTACCCCCAAAGTCTGTATCACCGCCTGCATTTTGCGCACGATGGGCTGGAAGGCGTCGTTGCGCAGATACTTGATCTCGCGTTCGGCGTCACGCTGTTTTACCCGCATATCGTCTTCCATGCGGCGCAGCTCATTAAGCTTGGCGCTCCGGGCTTCCGGTTTCAACAAGACCACGGTGTTGTTGTATTCGCTTTTCATGCGAACCAGCTCGTCACGCATTTTTTTCAGCTCGGTTTGCACTTTTTCCATGTGCTGCCGGATTTTCGCGTTGGCCTTTTTACCCTCCTCGCACTCGGTGACAGCCTTTTGCATATTGATCAAAGCAATTTTGCCTTCGGCCTGGGCAATAGCGGGAACGGACCAGCTCAACAAAAATACCAGAGCAAAAGCCCAAAGCAGGGACATCATGTGTTTTTTCACCGGCATTGACAACACTCCTTGAGTGAATGGTATTTGGTTTAGTCTCTTGGTTTGCTTATTAATAAGCCGCTAATCAGTCAAAATCAGGAGCCTGGCCAGCAAGCGGTTCACCCGGGGGATATCCCCTTGTCAGCCAGGCGTTCGGCGCAACCAGGAACGTTTTTTGGGCACGGCCCGGGCTCCTCCCGGGCCAATGTCATCCAGCCGCTAGAAGGACCGGCCCACGGTGAATCCCCAGTTGCTGTTGGACTCGCCCTCCTCCGGATCAAGCACCCAGCCGTATTCAAGACGCAGGGGACCCATGGGCGAATACCATCTCAGGCCCACACCCACGCTCTGACGCAAATCGGACACGTCCCAGCCATCGTTTTCCATCCATGAATTACCAGTGTCAAAAAACACAACCCCGGCGATGCCTGCCTTGGACAACAAGGGGAAACGGTACTCCAAATTGAATTGGAGCATGTTTTCGCCGCCGATTACGTCACCGGTTTCAGAGTCCTTGGGGCCCACGCTCCAGCGGTCGAATCCCCTGAGAGAGTTCATCCCGCCAAGGAAGAAACGTTCATAGATGGGCAGCGAGCCCTGTCCATGCTCCCGCACCAAACCGATTTTACCATGGGCCATGAACACGTGCTTGAACCATAGGTTGAAATACCAGGCAGACGTGGCGATTGCCTTGTAATACCCGTTTGAGCCGCCCAAGGGGCCGCCGGCCCATTCAAAGCTGACCAGGTTCTCCGAGCCCTTGGTGGGGCCGTAGTTCTGATCCCTGGAATCGCGGCGCAGGGTGAATTTCAATGAACTGGTGGTGTGCTGGCCCTCCTGATCCCTGATCACCAGGGAGGCGTTTTCGGAAACACCGCTCACATCGGCCTGCTCAAAACGGTAGCGGGTGTAAAAGCTGGTGTATTTGATGCCGGTGGGCATGCCCAGGCGTATGTTGGTGCCCAGGGCGTCTTTGTCATATGAAGTGTACTCCCGCTCCCAATTATAGATCTCGGCTCCGAAACTGAGCGGCAGGTCAAACAGCCACGGTTCGGTGAACGACAAGGTGAAATACGTATTTTTACTGCTGAGATTGGCCCTGAACTCCAAGCGCTGGCCCCGGCCTAGGAGGTTGTTTTCAGCGATGGAGCCCATGAACATCACATTCTCTTCGGTGGAGTAGCCTATGCCGGCGCTGATGTTGCCGGTGCGTTTCTCCTTGACATTGATGCGCAAATCCATCTTGTCCGGCGAACTGCCTTTGGCCGTGGTGATGCGCACATCCTCGAAATAATTGAGGCCCTGCAATTTCGAATTGGTTTGCCTGAGCGCGGTCGAACTGAAAAGGTCGCCTTCGGCAACCCCCACCAGACGACGGATTACATTGTCCCGGGTGGCGTCGTTTCCCGTGATCAGGATGCGCTCAAAATACACCCTGCTGCCCATCTTGATGTCAAAGCCGATGGCGACCGTGGTTTCCTTGGTGTTTTCCTTGATGCTGGGCCGCACCTCCACATAGGCATATCCTTTGTCTGCATAGAGATCATGCAGGTAAAGCATGTCCTGGCGCACATTGGCCCGGCTGAACCATTCATCGGCCTTGGTGGTCAGCTTGGCGGCCATATTGGCTTTGTCATCAATAAGTTCGCCGGCAAGCTCCACGTTTTTGACCTTGAAGCGCTTGCCTTCTGTCACCGGGAAGGTGATTACCAAGCCGTCTTTACCACGGGTGATTTTTGGCTCACCCACCCGGGCGGTCAGATAACCGTGGTTGAAGTAGTGGTCATTCACCTTTTCGCGGTCTTGGTCCAAGACGTTCTTTTTAAGGATGTTGTCTTCTAAAAACCATGACAGCCAGGAGCCTTCCGCCGTGGTCATCAGATCTCTTAAGTCATCATCATCAAAGGCCTTGTTGCCCATGAATTTGATTTTGGAGATATACACCTGTTCGCCTTCGGATATATCGAAGCGCACTCCCTTGTCGGCGCCGGGCAGGTCGATCACCTTGGTTGCGATCTTTACGTCGTAATAACCCTTGTCATGATAGAGCTTAATGATCTTGGCTTCGGCTTCCTTGATCAGTCCGGGGCGGTAGATGCCCGGAAGCT
The DNA here is from genome assembly GCA_963675675.1 of Desulfarculaceae bacterium. Classification (GTDB taxonomy): domain Bacteria; phylum Desulfobacterota; class Desulfarculia; order Desulfarculales; family Desulfarculaceae; genus Dethiosulfatarculus. Next base: position 585,060 of record OY776512.1, on the reverse strand, counting down.
TGATGCCGGTCTGCTGAATGATGTCGCCCCGGTCAAAGGCCTTATTGCCTTGCACGTTGATTTGTTTCAAGGCTGGTTTTTCCGTGACGTGGAAAGTAACGATCACGCCTTCGGGGCTGTCTTCGGTTTTGACCTGCACGTCGTCGAAATAACCCATCTTCCAAATGGTCCGGATATCTGAATCCAGCACCAGGGGGGAATAGGCATTTCCGGCCTTGGTCTTAATCGCCGCAGTGATGGCGGCGTTTTCAATTCCCTTGTTTCCGGTCACCAGAACCTTGGCCACCTTTTCCTGGCCGGTGACCTTCACAACTATGTCCTGGGCCAGACTGTCAGCCAACAGGGGCAGGGAGTCCAGCCCTACCCCTTCCACATATGCCGATGCGGGCCGGGTCATGCCCAGCGAATCAAGCATTTTCACATCCAGGGACACCCGGGAACCGATCTTGGTGAGCGATCCGTACACCGCGTAATCAGCTCCCAGTTCACCGGCCAGGCGCCGGGCCAAGGTAAGGTCCAGCGGCTGTCCGGAGCGTTTGAGGGCCAAGTTGACCTTGCCCGGGTCCACCACCTCGAGCCCCAGCTTCTCCAGCCGGATTTGCAGCATATCCTGCATCTGCTGTTTCAGGGTATGCATGGGCTGGCTGCTGAACACGTCAAAGGGGAATACCGCCACTTTTACGGATTCCTGGGCTTGAACCATGGCCGGGCTGCAAATCAGCAAAGCCAACAAGACGATTTTAGTTATTGCGCGCATACTCTATCCGTCTAGCTATAGTGTGGTTGCCTTGCCTTGGGCCAAACGCACCTTGCGATCCAAAGCATCGGCCAGCCTATGGTTGTGTGTGGCGACTATGGTAGTCAACCCCATTTCTTGATTAAGCCGCACAAAAAGCTCATGCACCTTTTCGCCGGTGCGTTCATCCAGGTTCCCGGTGGGTTCGTCAGCCAGCAGCAGCTTGGGCTCCATAACCAGGGCCCGGGCCACCGCCACCCGCTGTTGCTCACCGCCGGACATCTCGCCGACCCGGTGGCCGAGGCGGTGGATCATCTCAACCTGCTCCAAGAGCTTCTCTGCGCGTTCCTTCATCTCCTTTTTGGATTTATTCGCAATGATCCCGGGCATCATCACGTTTTCCAGGGCGCTGAATTCCGGCAGCAAATGGTGGAATTGGAACACAAAGCCAATCGAGCGGTTGCGGAACTCCGCCAAGCTGGTCTCATCAAAGCTGAAAACATCCTGTTCATCCACATACACCTTGCCGGAACTCGGCTGATCCAAGGTGCCCAGGATATGAAGCAAGGTTGATTTCCCCACTCCGCTTGCCCCCACCACCGCCAGGCTTTCACCGGCCTCTACCTGCAGGTCCAGGTCCTTGAGCACTTCTACTGCAGACTTGGGGCCCGCATAGATCTTACCAAGCTGCTCTATATGAATAAATGGCTTTTGATATGTCAAGTTCAGAAGCTCCCCAGCCTTCTATTCATAACGAAGCGCCTCCACCGGGTCCAGTTTTCCGGCGTAGCGGGCGGGATAGAGCGTGGCCGCCAGGCTTATCACCATGGCGCACACACCGACGAAAACCACCAGCCACGGGTCCACCTCCACCGGTATGGAGGTCATGGGATATACGTTACTGGGCAGCTCGATGAATTTGTAGCGTTTAAACAACCAGCATACAAATAATCCCAAGGCGCAGCCCACGACCGTGCCGCAAACCCCGATCAGGGCTCCTTGCAGCACGAATATTTTCCTAATACTGGACCGGGTGGCCCCCATGGCCTTCAATATCCCGATGTCCTTTGTCTTCTCCATGACCATCATGATCAAAGAGCTGACAATGCCGAAAGCGGCCACCAGCACAATTAGGGTGAGCACCACGAACATAGCCATCTTTTCCAGCTTCAACGCCGCAAAAAGGCTGGAGTTGGTGCTTATCCAGTCCTGGGCCATATAATTTGGCCCCAGCGCATTGGCCACTTTTTTGCCCAGGGTGTCGGCTTCAAATACGTCTTTTATCTTCAGCTCAACTCCGGTGACCAGTTTGCCGATCTCCAAAAAATCCTGGGCGGCGCCTATGGAAACATAGCACATTGTGGAGTCAAATTGGTACATTCCAGACTCAAAAATACCAACTACTTCAAAGGGCTGGGATTTAGGGATGCGTCCGACCGGTGTATCCTGGCCCAAGGGATTGATCAAATTGATCTTAGAGCCTTTGCGCACCCAGAGCTGTTTGGCCAGGGCCGAGCCCAGAATCACCCCGGGCGGATGGCCGGGCTTTTGATTTATCAAGTCCTCGGCTTTGCCCTGGACAAGGTTTTTGCTGAGTTCATTGTATTTCAAAGACTCGGGCAGTTTGATTCCCCGCAGCAGCGCCCCGCTGGCTTCTCCCCGGCTGACCACCATGACCTGCCCGAAAATAAAGGGCATGGCGGCCTTCACCCCGGATTCCTTTTGAGAAACCTGGGCGACCTTCTGCCAGTCCTGCATGGGGCGGCCCATTTCGAATATAGCCACATGCGCGTTCTGCCCCAGGATTTTGCTGCGAAGCTCGCCTTCAAAGCCGCTCATCACACTGGTCACCACGATGAGCGCTGCGGCTCCCAAGGCCACCCCCACCATGGAAAGCAGGGATATCAGGGAGATGAAGGTCTGCTTGCGGCGTGCCCTGACATAGCGCAGAGCCACGGTTAGCTCAAAGGATGTCATCCTTTTTCAGGCCTCAATAATGGGAACAGAATAACGTCGCGGATACTTGGCTGATCGGTGAGCAGCATGGTCAGCCGGTCGATTCCGATGCCCTCGCCCGCCGTGGGGGGCATGCCATACTCCAAGGCCCGCACATAGTCGCTGTCCATGTACTGGGCTTCCACATCGCCTGCTTCACGCTGCTCCACCTGGGACTGGAAGCGTTTACGCTGCTCATCCGGATCATTCAGCTCACTGAAACCGTTGCCCATCTCGCGGCCGCAAACAAAGAACTCGAAGCGGTCCACAATATCCGGGTCCAGGTCGTTGGTGCGGCTCAAAGGAGATATATCCAAGGGGTACCCCGTGACAAAAGTCGGCTGGATCAGCTCGGGCTCCACCAACACTTCGAATATCTTGTCCAGGGCCTTGCCCAAGGTGTCGCCCGGTTTGTGCACCCCGCCCAGCTCGGTCGAGAGATTCATGGCCTTATCGATGTCAAACAGGATTTCCGGCGGAGCCCCGCCGATCTCCAAAAGGCTGGAGCGGAAATCCACATTCTGCCATGGCGGGCTCAGATCTATCTTTTGGCCCTGGTACTCCAGCTCGCTGCTACCGCACACGGCCTCGGCGCAGGCGCAGATTATCTGTTCGGTAAAGGACATCAGGTCTTCATAGGTGGCGTAAGCCTGGTAGAACTCCAGCATGGTGAACTCCGGGTTATGCCGCACGCTGATGCCTTCATTTCTGAAGTTGCGGTTCAGTTCGTAAACCCGGTCCAGTCCGCCCACCACCAGGCGCTTTAAATAAAGCTCCGGAGCCACCCGCATGTAGAGTTTCATGTTCAGGGCGTTGTGGTGGGTCTCAAAAGGCCTGGCCGTGGCTCCGCCGGGTATGGGCTGCATCATGGGGGTCTCCACCTCCATGAAATCATTGCTCTCCATGAAACGGCGTATGGTGGAGACAATGGTGCTGCGGGCCCGGAATATTTCCCGCACCCGCCGGTTCATGATCAGATCCAGATAGCGCATGCGGTAGCGCTGTTCCACATCGGTCAGGCCGTGGAACTTCTCGGGCAGGGGGCGGTAGGTCTTGGTGAGGAGCTGCACAAACTGCACCTTTATGGTCAGCTCCCTGGTGCGGGTGCGGAACAAGGGGCCGCGCACCCCGATAAAATCGCCCACTTCAATTTTTTTGAATTTGGAGTATTCCTCCCGGCCCACTTGATCACGCTGCACATGCAGCTGGATCGAGCCGGTGCGGTCGCGCAGCTTCATGAACGCGGCCTTGCCAAATGAGCGCAGGGCTATGACCCTTCCGGAAACCGCAAAATCCAGATCTTCCATGGATTCCAGGCGGGCGGCATCCATCTGGTCATATTGATTGCGCAAATTCCCGATCAAATCCCGCGGCCGAAATGTATTGGGAAACAGCGGCACCCCCATCTCGGTGAGCAGGGAGGCCTTTTGACGGCGCTGTTTGATCAGAAAATTTTCATCCTCCGCTTTAGGTTGGGAGGGGTTGACATCTTTATTCTGCTTGGAATTTTCGGCCTTCGCCACTTTGTCACCGCATCCTTTTTGGGCGTCCAATTTCGCTACGAACTTGGGTACCTTATCTACGTTACACCCCGCTCTTTGTCAAGCTTGTCCGAGCTGGTTACAGACCATAAATAACTAGCACTTGACAAGCGGGTCATCAAGCACCATAATTCGCACCCGGATAAAGGGGTTCGGCGGATGCCGAACCTTTTGTGTTGTTTAATTTTTGTTTCTTTAAGGATTTATTATAAAATGTTGTGCACCACTACTCGCAAAGGTCATGACTGCAACTTCATGAGCAAAACCGGCTGCATGTTCAACGGCGGCACTTGTCACCCCGCCGTGGAGCCCTGCCAGGGCTGTGACCGCACCATTACGGTTGGTGACACAGTCTATTGCCAAAGCTATCCCGATCCGGCGGCAAAGTGGCGTTATGGCTTGTGCAATTTTGCAACCCACGTAAAAGATCAGATCCAGGTAGAGAACCGGACCCTGAACCCGCTCAAGGCCTCCAAGCGCGCTGGCCGAGGCCGCTAATCGCGCTTAAACCCAGCCTGTTTTCCAAGGCCCGCGGCTTAGCTTAAGCCCGGGCCTTGTGGTGTTTGCAATGCGGGGAAGCCCCGGGATGAGCGGTCCGATGGATTTTCTGGCCCGCTCAACGCTCCGTTCTGATATGATCTTCCAGACCGGCAGGCTGGAACCCCTTGTATTTCATGTCAGATCAGGCCATGCCCGGCTGGCGGACAATCTGGAGGCTGCCCCCCCCAATAAGGAGTTTTATCCCAAGCAGGGACCATAAATGGTTTGACAGTATGGAATGGATATGCCAAACCGGGGCACGCCATACGAAACCCATCTAAACTGGAGTTTGAGAATGAAAAAGGCCATCTTTATCATCATCGCAATTTGTCTTACTGCGGGTTCAGCCTGGGCCCTTGATCCTAATACCCTGAAGACCGATATGGAAAAAATCAGCTATATGTTGGGGCACAACCTGGGCCAGAACATGAAGCAGGACAATGTGGAAATAGATGTCGCCGCCTTTTTTGAAGGCGTGAAGGCGGGCATGGCGGGCACGGAGCTTGGCCTGAAGCCTGAAGAAACCAAGCGGCTTATCGAAGCTTTCCGGAAAAAAGCAATGGAACAGGCCCAGAAAATGGCCCAGGAATTGGCGGAGAAAAATTTGGCGGAAGGGAAAAAATTCCGCGAGGAATTCAAGAAAAAAGAAGGCGTGAAAGAGACCAAGAGCGGTCTTTTATACCGTGTGATCAAAGAGGGCGCCGGCAAATCTCCCAAGCCCACCGACACGGTCACCACCCATTACACCGGCAAGCTGGTTGACGGCAAGGTGTTCGACAGCTCGGTGAAGCGCGGCAAACCCGCCACCTTCCCGGTAAACGGTGTGGTGCCGGGCTGGCAAGAAGCCCTGCCCATGATGAAAGAAGGCGGCAAATGGGAGATCGTGCTGCCTCCTTCTCTGGCTTACGGACCCCAGGGAGCGGGCGGTGTCATAGGCCCCAACGCCACCCTGTTCTTTGAAATAGAGCTGATCAAAATCAATCAGCCCGCCAAGCCCAAGACCGAGGCCAAACCGGGCGCCCCGACCGAGCCCAAGAAGGAAAAAAAGAAAAGGACCGATGACAAAAATTAGTCGGTTCGTATCCAGCGGATAAATTAAAAAACCGGGCGGCCTTTATTTGAGGCCGCCCGGTTTTTTTGTTTTTGATTCTTTTAATAAACGGTTTCAAACTTATTCCGCAAAGCTCCGCAGACCGGGCAGCGCTGGGGGGATGCGCCCTGCTTGACAAACCCGCACACCTGGCAGACCGCAAAGCCCTCGGGCTGCGCTGCGCCGTCTCCCTCGGCCGCCCGCTCCAGCATGCCGGGCATCAGGCGCTCCACCTTTGCGCCGTGCATCAGGCTACCGACAGAATCCGGGGAAAGCGACTGATATAGGTCTGCGGCCTTGGCTTGGTCATCCCTGACAGCCCCGAGCACAGCATCCCGGCCCCGGGCGATCTTTCCCCGGGCCAGGCGCAAAAGACGCCGCGCCCTCACCTGGCGCGAGGCGGCCTGGGCCCGCAGGGCCTGGGCGATGCGTTCCTCCCCATCGGCTTTGGCCGCCGCGGCCAGGACTTCCCCGCGGGCCGCCAGACGCGACTCCAGGGCAAAGGCCCGCATTAATTCATCCATATGTTCATCCGGCATGGCTGCTCCGCTCGACTTCCAGGGTCATTTTTTCAGGCGCAAACCAAGACACCGGACCCCAAGCTCAATCAGGACCGGCTCTCGGGCTCAAGGGGCAGATCCAATGCCCGCCAGGCCGGGGTATTGTCATTTTGCTTCACGGGCCGGGCCAGTTCGGCCAGCACATCCTCCACGTATTCCTTTTGGCGCATGCCCACCAGAACCGAGGTCACCCCGTGAGTGGAGCGCAGCGCCCGGATGGCCATGCGGCTCAGCTTGCCGGCGCGGGCCCATCGGGGCTCCGCCCGCTTCACGGCTGAAATGATCCCCTGGTTCAGCTGGTTTGCCTCGGCCTTGTACCAGTCCTCCACCACATCCAAGGCTGACTGGGCCCTTTTGAGGTGAGCATCCAGGGCGCTCAAAGCTTCCTGCCGGTCGGCCAATATGCGCACCATGACCCCGGCCACCGCATTGAGCCGGGGCACCGCCCAGCCCGAGCGCACCCCTTTGAAATGCTCCAGACCGGCGAAGTTTTCCCAGTTCTGCAACAGGGTGAAGGCCAAGGCCAGCTGCTCTTTGGTTTTCTGCTCCTGATCGTGCGCCAGCCCCAGGTTGGGCACCAGGCTGCGCATGATCTGATCTTCAGAATCCTTAAACGATATCAGCGTATTGGCAACCTGATACTTCTCGGGTTTGACCACGTCACCCTGTTCGGCCAGCCGGGTGAGGCGCTCACCGTTTATGGCGTTCAGGGGCCGGTTGATCAACACCCCCAGCCCTTTTTCGGCGGCGAACTTTAAAACGCTCTGCCCCCCGGGCTGATTTTTCTCCAGCACCGCGCCGGACTCATAAAGATTCAGGGGGAACTGGACCACCGCAAAGTGGTTTTGAGGGGTGAGGGACCGGGCCAGCTCCCACACCTTGCTCAAGGAGGTATGGGCATAGGCCTCTTCGGGGTCCACAAAGGTGTTGGAGCTGATGCCGTACCAACCGATGCGCCCGGCCTCAACCTGGGTTTCCAGAAAGGCGAACGCCTCTTTTATGCGGCGGTAATATTCGGTTTGGACCTGGTCCCGGTCCATGCCCTGGGAATCGCACCAGGACAGGTGGTATTCAGGGTTGTGCAAAAGGAAGACATCAATATAGTCCTGACCCAGGCGCTTTATAGCCCGTTCAAGCTGGTCGGCCAAAAACTCCGGGTGTATGCAGTGCTGCAAGCCTTCCGCGAAATCCACCAGCTCGGGGAAGGGATCGCCCGCCTCCGACCTCTCTTCGGCGCGCTTCAGATTGCGTCCCTGCACATACCCGGCCTTGGTCACCAGCACCACATCTTTTCGTTTCAGCTTGCCGGACTCCACCAGCTCTGCCAGCACATTGCCCACCAGCTTTTCCGAACCGCCGTCCGCATAGTTGCTGCTGGTGTCGATCAGGTTTATGCCGCCAAGGAGCGCATGGCTCAAGGCCTCATGCTGCTCAGGTATGCCGGTGGTCACCCGGTAGCCCCCGAAACCCGCCTCGCTCACCATCAGCCCGGTGGGTCCCAAGGGTCTTTTGGTCATGTCTGAAGCTGGAGCCATGATTCACATCCTGATTGCAGGTTAACATCAAGCTTTGGCTATACGTAATCCGCCTGGTTGATCACTCCGTACAGCGGTTCGCCATTGATATAGCGGTTCACATTCTGCACCCCCTGGACGACCGCTTCGGTCAGCATGCCGTCGATGAGGTCGGCGTTGTGGGGGGTGCCCATCACATTGGGCAAACCAAAGATGGGGTGCTTGGTGCTGAACCCGCCGTCCTTGGGCGGTTCGTTCCACCAGACGTCGGAGCCGAATTTGAAATCCGGATGGTTTTTCAGATGCCCGTACAAATCGTCCTCATCCACCAAAGGCCCCCGCCCAACGTTGATCAAAATGGCGTCATCCTTCATAAGCCCCAGTTTGGCGGCGTTGATCATTCCCCGGGTGGTTTTGGTCAAGGGCGAGCAAAGCAGCACAAAGTCCGACTGGCTCAAGACCTTATCCATATCCGCTTCGGTGCCGATGAAATCAACCGGTTCATCGGTTTTCCCGCTGCGGTTGATTGCCATGAGCTTGAGCCCAAAGGCCCGGGCCAGTCTGGCGGTGGCTTTTCCTATGCCGCCAAAGCCGATAATGCCCAGGGTGCGCCCCCGAAGGCCCCGGATTTGGTCCCGGTTCCAAAATCCCTGCGCCAGTTTTTGGGTGTAGCCCAAGATATCCCGGTCCATGAATATGAGCATGCCCATGACATATTCGGCCAGGGGCCAGGCCCAGGCCCCGGCATTGGCGCACAGGGTGGAGTTTGGGCTTATATATTCAAAAGGCAGGTGCTCCACCCCGGCGGGTATGGACTGCAACATGGGGATATCGGATATCAGGGGTTTTTCGGCATCCTTTAAATCGTTTTGTAGCATGAAAAAAAACAGCACATCAGCGGACTGGATAGCCCCCGCCCGTTCGTTTTCTGCCAAATCGGCCAGATAGACCACTTGGGCCTTGGATGAGATGTTCTCCGCCACGGCCTGGCGGACTTGTTCTTTGGGCTCCAGGGTGATGACTACTTTGGGCATGGTGATCTCCGCTTGATTTGGATGGATGTTATGGGAAGGATTGTAACCGATTATCCAAAATGGTGAAAGCCAAGGCCCAAATCCCCGGGCCGCCGTCTTCCTGATTTATTTGAGAATTGTCCAGCGGGGTGGGTATTCGCCATAGCACCCGCCCCGCTGAAACCGGCTACAGCCCGTATTTTTTCATCTTATAGGCCAGGTTGCTTTTGGTTACCCCCAAAGAACGGGCGGCATGGGCGGCCACTCCGTTGTTTTCGGCCAGGGCGCGTTTGATCATGCGCTGCTCCAGCTCTTCCACCGCCTGGGTGATGGTCATGCCCCTGGGCAAAGCCAGCTCTGAGCCGGGCTCGTCGCCCGCGCCGTTCAGGGGAAGATCCTGGGGGGTTATGGTGCTGCCGGCCAGGATCACGGCCCGTTCCAGGGCGTTTTCCAGCTCGCGCACATTGCCCGGCCAGGCATGGTCATAGATCCGCTGCATGGCTTCAACGCTCACCTCGGGCGAGGGACGGCCCATTTCGACCGCGTATTTCTTTACAAAGTGGGCCACCAGCATGGGCAGATCCTCTTTGCGCCTTCTCAGCGGGGGAAGATCAATACCCACCACGGCCAGCCGGTAATAAAGGTCCTCGCGGAAGCTGCCCTCCTTAACCAGCTCGGGCAGCTCCTTGTTGGTGGCGGCCACGATGCGCACATCAACCTGAATTTCCTGGCTGCCGCCCACCCTTTCAAAGCTGCGCTCCTGCAAAACCCTGAGCAGCTTGACCTGTAAAGACGGCGCAATCTCGCCCACCTCATCCAGGAACAAAGTGCCGCCGTCCGCCAGCTCGAAGCGGCCTTTGCGGCGGGACACCGCGCCGGTAAAGGAGCCCTTCTCATGGCCGAACAGCTCGCTCTCCAATAGAGTCTCGGTGAGCGCCATGCAGTTCACCGCCACAAAGGATTCTTCGGCCCGGGGTGAATGGGAATGCAAAGCCCGGGCGATGAGTTCTTTTCCGGTGCCGGATTCCCCGGTCAAAAGCACGGTCGCCTTGGTGGCGGCCACCTTTTCCACCAGATCGAACACCTTGTGCATGGCTTTGCTGTCGCCGATGATGTTGCCAAAGCCCTTTTGGCCCCCCAACTCCTCACGCAAAAGCCGGTTTTGGGTCAAAAGCCTGCGGATGGTGAGGGCCCGCTGTACGGTGAGCACCAATTCCTGATTCTTAAAGGGTTTGGTGATGTAGTCGCTGGCTCCGGCTTTCATGGCCTCCACCGCGTTTTCCACGGTGCCAAAGGCAGTCATCACCAGCATGGGCAGGTCGGGGTGGGCGGGTTTTACCTTCTGAATCAGCTCCAAGCCGCTCATTCCGGGCATGCGCATGTCGGTAATGACCAAATCCGGCTCTTCCTCCTCGATCAGCGCCGCCGCCCGGGCTCCTCCGGGCGCCGTGGCCACCTCATAGCCTTGTCCGCCCAAAAGCGCGGCCAGCACCACCAGATAGTTCTTCTCATCATCTACAACCAGAATTCGCGCCACGTATCTCAAGCTCCGCTTATTGACATATTATCAACTGCTTTAACGGTGATTTTTCAAACTCCAGGCAGCCAGAAGTCTATTCGGGCCCCGCCCATCTCGGACTTACCCACCTCCACCCGGCCTTTGTGGCTGGCGGCTATGTTGCTGACGATGGAAAGCCCCAGCCCGGTGCCCTCGCTGCGGGTGGTGAAAAACGGATCAAACAAACTCGCCTGGGTCTTGGGATCAACTCCCGGACCGTTGTCTTCGAAACTGATCAGCACCCCGCGCCTGCCGCTGTCGTTAGAGTTTTTTGCGCTTACCTTTATGCGTTTGTCTTCCCTGCCGTCCATGGCCTGCACCGAGTTGTTGAGCACATTCAAAAAGGCCCGGTACAGGTGCTCGGGATCGCCCATGACCTCGGTCAGGCTGCGGGCGTACTTGCGCTCCAGCTTAACCCCTGCTTCAAGCAGCACCGGGGCAAGGTATTGCAGATTGCGCTCCAGCACCTCGGTCACCTGCATGGGGCGCAGATCCGGGTTCTGGGGCCGGGCGAAATCCAAAAACTCGGTCACGATGCTATTGAGCCGTGAAGACTCCTCCACTATCACCCCGGCCAGGGGGCGGTGCTCCGGCCCGGCCTGGCTCCCCAAAAGCTCCGCGGTGGAGCGCACGATGCCCAGAGGGTTTCTTATCTCATGGGCCACACCGGCGATCATGTTGCCCAGGGCGGCCATGCGCTGGGCCTGATTGAGCTGCTCTTCCAGCTTGGCCTGGCGGGCTGCGCGGGAATCCATGATGCGCTGGCCCCGGATCACGATGGAGCGCAGAATCACGAACAAAAGGATCATCATGACCAAAAGGGTGCCCACAATCAGCACCTGATCCTGCCAGACCTTGGCGAAATCATCAGTCATATCCAAGATGATCTCAAAAACCGCATGGGGAGCCTGCAGCATGGCGGATGTGGCGGTCTGATCGCGCATGGGCATATAGGTGCGCAGCACCCTTTCCGGGCCCCCGCCCAGTTCGAATACCCGACGCGGGGGGTCCAGAATGCTCACCTGCCCCCCGGAGGCCGCCAGCAAAAAAGGCTGCCAGCGGTAAGCCACCCGGCCGATATAGACCGGGTTGGTGCTGTAGATGATGTTGCCGTTCAGGTCCAGGATGTTGACCTGTTTTACGTCAAATGAATGTATGGTGTTTTTGACCACCGCATCCAAAAGCTTGGCCTGGTCCGGCTGGCCCACATGGATGGCCCGCTTTTCGCGCAGGATGGGATTGACAAAGCGCACGATGACCGAGTGATTCAGGTTGGCGGCCAAAAGCCTGGCATATTGTTCGCGCTCCTCCTGGATCATCTCGCTGGAGCGCTGGCTGATCACGGTTGAGATCAGCAAGGTGAAAAGCAGGATTATAACCAGGCTGGTCACGCTGAAATAGCGCACCAGTTCAAAAGGCCTGGCCTGGTAAGGTCCAGTGGCCTCCTCGGTCTGCGGATTCATAATCGGCGCTATGGCGTGGGTATCAGCCAATCCTCCCCCTTACACCTCAAATTTGCCGCTGTGGTCCAGGACTTCCATACGCTCTTTCTGCTCTTTAAATCCCTCGCGCCCCATGAGACCGTAAGTCAGCACCTTGCCCAGTTCCACACCGGGTTGGTCCAGGGGATTGATGCCCCACATGCCGCCGGCCATAACCGTGGCTGCCTCCAAGAGATAGAACACCTCACCGATGCTGTGGGGGCTGATTTCGGGCATTTTGAGGCACAGGCTGGGGCGGCCCTGGCTGGCCAGGGCGGCCTGGGTGGCCCTGGCTTCGGCCTGGATGAGCTGGGCCATGGTCTGGCCGCCCAGATAGCTCAAGGAGCCGATGTCGCCATAGAGGCCGGGAATGGGCAGCTCTTGGGCGTAATCATCCAGGGTGACAAAGCAGGTCAGCTTGTCCAAGGGCCCTTCCATGTATAGCTGCACCTGGGAATGCTGGTCCGTGGCCCCCACCGCGGCCACCGGGGTCTGGCCCACATTGACCTTTTGACCGGCCAGGTTTTGGGCCTTGCCCAGAGACTCCGCCCAAAGCTGGCCAAACCACTGGGCCAGCCCGAAAAGGTCGCTGCTATAAGGCATCATGACCAGGATATTTTTGCCCGCCCGCCAAAAATGCACGGCCAGGGCCGCAAAGATCCCGGCGGGATTTTTCATCAGATCGGGCTGGCTGCAGCGTTTTTGCATGGAGGCCGCCCCGGCCAAAAGCCCTTTGATGTCATGCCCGGCGCAGGCCAGGGGCAAGAGCCCCACAGAAGTAAGCACGCTAAAGCGGCCGCCCACATTGGGAGGCACATCCAGGCAGGGTATGGGGTCGCGCTTCGCCAGAATGCGCAGATTGCCCTCCAGCGGGTCGGTGGTGAAGATCACCCTCTTGTTGGCCTCATCTCTGCCCAAGGCGGTTTCCAGGCGCTGGCGGGCCAAGAGATACTGGCTCATGGTCTCGGCGGTGGAGCCGGATTTGCTCACCACATTGAATACGGTTTTGGCAAGGTCCAGGTTATCCAGAAGCTGGCCGAAAAAGGCCGGGTCGGAGTTATCGGCCACAAACAGCCGCATGCAGCCCTCGGGCCGGGGAAATGCCTGGCGCAAGGCCCCATGCAGAGCCATGTCCACCGCCGTGGCCCCCAATGCGCTGCCGCCGATGCCCATCACCACGATGGTGTCCGCGAACTGTTTCACCCTTTCGGCCTGCTCAAAAATGGGAGCCAGCTGGGCATCCGTGGTGGCGGGCAGTTCCATAAAGCCCAGCCTGCCGGACTCGAAATCCGCCTGCATGGCCTGCATGACGGGTTCCAGTTCCGCCGCCAAGGCGTCAAGGGCTCCCTGCCCCAAGCCCTGGCCTCCGGCCAAGCCTTCAGATGTGCAGTAACCGTAATCCAATCTGACCAGATTTCGGGACATGGCTTCCTCCAAACGGTGATGTAAACCGGACTCCACGGGTTTGATTATACGTAATCAGGCGGGACTCAACAATAAGTGTTGGTTACCGTTTGCTTTTTAACCGGCAGCTAACCCTAGCGAAATATGCGGGCTAAGCGGATGCGGCGTTCTCCACAATCTTGCGCACCGCCGCCAAATCATCCGGGGTGTTGATATTGACAAAAGACCGCAGTGTTGGGTCCACGGACTCGATCTCCGCATATGAAACGGTCTCCAATCTTAAACCGGCAAACAGACGATCCACCTTGGCGTTGCCCATGGCAAGCTGTTTCTGCAAAGGCGCCAAACAGGAGCGGGAATACACCGCGCACAAGGGCTGATAGTGCCGATGGCGGTCTGAATAGGGCACCACCAGGTCTATGCCGGGCTGCATGGCCCCCACCAAAAGCCTGATCACCTGCGGCATGAGCAGGGGGGTGTCACAGCCCACGCAAAAGGCGCATTCCGCCCGCATGGCATCCAGCCCGGCCTGGATGCCGGCCAAGGGCGTTTGCACCGGCCAGGCGTCCACCGCCAGTTTCACCCCCTCAATGGTTGCGAAGGGCTCTGTATCCTTGGCCGCTATGATCACCTCGCCCATGAGGCTCTTCAGGGTGTCGATTGTGTGCTGGATAAGAGGGCGTCCGCCCAGGTCCATAAAGGCCTTGGGTTCTCCGCCCATGCGGGTGCTGAGCCCGCCGGACAAGATTATGCCTGCGCATTTTTCAGGATTCATGCCACCGCCCGCCAGTTATCATCTGGTTGAATAATCCCACGTATCCCGGCTTACAGCAAGCCTGCGGGGTTTCTTACCCGCAAAATTGGCAATCACCGCCCGCCATTTCATAGTCCCGCAGACCGCTCTCCATCTGAATAATTACATAATATAAATAGCTTGCATAAAAATTCCGCATATTGCCCAATACACTCCGATCAATGGGATTCACATGTAAACTGTAAATTTACAAGTGTACAAACATCAGTCAACGAGCTGGACGGCTGCATTAAACCCCACTTAAGCGTGGACATTTCCCCGGCATCTATGCTCCCGCCGATATTATCCATACCGCCTGTTGCACAGGCAGACGGAAGTGTGGGATATGTTAGATATTTCGTGAAGGTTTGAGTTTGGTCTGCGGCCCGCCATGCACATTTATGTGGCTTAATCAGCGTTACCCGCCGGCTGTATAATGCTCCCTGAAAGATGCTTCAGTGAGCACCGAAGCACTGCTGATTAAAACATTGCAACTGGGCAATAGTGCGGGGTCATAACATCACGGCACATGATTTTTTGTTAGGGGGATTCCTAAGGGGCTTATCGCTTTTGGATCATCCAAAAGCGATAAGCCCCTTGGGCCGCCGGAGGCAATAATAAATGATTTTATCATTTATATCTAGTAGATAGTGTGATAAATATTGTGGCTACAAAAAAATAAGATAAATTTTTCTTGGGGGGATTCTTCGCCTTTTGAATGGTCAAAAGGCTCGCCATCCCCCCTTGCCCCCCCGCTCGCGAAAAACCCATCAGGATACGCCGACCCGCCTTATTTATCTGATAAGGCAAGCTCAGTTCCAGCCCAAGTCTAATGATAATATGCCGTGCAAAATTAAGACAAGGATGCGGGTATGACCCGGGTTGCAAACTCAAACCTTCATAAAATACTTTAAATATCCAACATATGGGATCACCTGTATTTTCTTGACAAATACCATGAATGCATCACTGACGACAATACTGGGGCAAACTCAGCCTTGGTTATGGAATTGGCTTGGTTATGAAGCAAAACCCGTTGTGGCTTTACAACTTTACACTTTTACATCAATGTGAATTATCGCCCGGTATCCAGCCAGGCCAGTCACAAGCCTGTCCACTTTTTATATAATTATATCAATGAGTTTATAAAAAAGATGCCCACGTACAGGTTTTCGGCACGCAGGTTGCTTGGTAGTTTGTGATGAAATACACAGAATAGATGCAACTCGGGCTCATGCCCTTTTAAACAGCAATCTCACATCTACGGAGGAAAAAATGTATAGACGCAGCGTTTCCGTCCTTCTGGCCATAATTTTGGTGTTGGGCGCTTTCAGCCTGGCCCTGGCCTTGGGTGACGGCAACTTCCGCAAGGGCAAATATCTGTTCCGCAAACACTGCCGTTCCTGCCACACCGAAGGCAAAACCGCAAAGGACCTGAGCCCCATCAACTTCACCCAGGCGGAATGGACCAAGATTTTTACTGACAATACTCCTCCCTGCAAGGATAAATGGGGTAAGCTCAAGGAAAAGGACCTCAATGACATATACACTTATATGCATAAGCATGCCAAGGATTCACCGACCCCGGCCAAGTGTAAGTAGCTCAGGGCTTGTCCCAGGCGGCGCACCCATTGAGCCGCTGATTTTCAGGAGGTAACTGTAAAAATGATTAACAGAAGATTCACCATAACCGCCTTGCTCGTGTTGGCCGCCGCCCTCTTTGCGGTTTCCGGCCTGGCCTTGGCCAACCAATCGGACAGTTTCAAAAAATACCCTCAGATCGTCGACGCGGCCTTTGTGAAACAGGTGGTGAACGGCAAAAAAACCGGTCTGATAATAGACTCCCGGCCCAAGGTCAATAAATATGACCGGGGCCATATCCCCGGCTCCATCAACATCCCCTGGAGCGCTTTCGCCAAGATGACCGGCGATCTGCCCAAGGACAAAAGCAGCTTATTAATTTTCTACTGCGGCGGCTTGAAATGCCCCCTGAGCCACAATTCCGCTTTTGCATCCGAAAAGCTGGGCTATACCAACATAAAGGTTTTTGCCGCCGGTTATCCTTCCTGGAAAGCCGCATACGGACCCGGACCCAATGCCCTGGCCGAAAAGCTGATGGCCTCCAAACCCACCTATAAGGTCTATCCCACCCTGGTGAATGCTGACTTTGTGAAGCAGGTGGTGGACGGCAAAAAAACCGGTCTGATAATAGACTCCCGGCCCAAGCGCAAAAAATATGACCGGGGCCATATTCCCGGCGCATTGTCCATGCCTTTCAGCAGCTTTGACAAAACCAAAGGCCTGCTGCCCGCAGACAAGGGCGCTCTGCTGATTTTCTATTGCGGCGGCGTAAAATGCCCCCTGAGCCACAATTCCGCCTTTGCGGCCCAAAAGATGGGCTATGCCAATGTGGCGGTCTTTGCCGATGGCTATCCGGTCTGGAAAGAAGCCCATGGCTCCGGGCCCGCCGCTGCGGCTCCGGCCAAAGCCGAAGCCCCCAAATCCAGCGGACCGCTCAAGGCCGGCGCCAGCGAAGGCAGTGTGGACCCGGCCTATTTCGCTGAACTCATGAACAAAAAGCCCGACTCGGTTTTGGTGGTGGACGTCCGTGACGCCGCTGAATATAAAAAGGGCACCATAAAAGGCGCCATCAGCGTTCCCACCGAAAAGCTGGAAGAAAAACTGAACAGCGGATGGAAACCCGGCAAGCCCGTGGTTTTTGTGTGCTCCACCGGCGCACGTTCAGGCGAAGCCCTGTATATGGTCTGGGATTTGCGCCCCGAATTAAAAGACAGCGTCTATTACCTTGATGGCGAAATAACCTTCGACGGCAAGGGCGGATACAAATTCACCCCGCCCAAATAAAACATAGCTTATGAAACGGCCGGAGGACCTTGCCAGTGTGTAAGGCCTCCGGCCGGCTTATGCCCCACCGCCGCGCTGTTGCCGCCAGCGCCAAAAAACCGCCGCCCGGCGGGTGACGATGCCAGACATAATCAGCGGACCGCCCGGCCCGGATAATTGCGCACCCGCAAGCCGGCCCCCTGGCAACTTTTCCGATCACCGGTAGTATTCAAATCTGAGCATCAATCAATAACAGGCTGCTCTCAAAACAATATTCTGGTTCAAAAACAAGGCGGATGCATTCTTTTAAGCGCAGTATATTCTTACATATATGAGCATTGAAAAATGCAGACAACGATGTATTTGGGCCAAAAGAGCAATTTTGAGGGGGCTTGCTAATGCGGAGCGCCCTCATGCCTATTAGCCACTTGTGCGGAATTGCCCTTGAAGACTACATTTACAGCATAGAGGAATTCCACGGGGCCCGTTCACCCGGCATGCTGATGGGCGGCATGCTCTTGGACCGCGCCTTGAATGAGCTTGGCCCCACCCCATATCTTAATGTGGTCTGTGAAACCGTGGTGTGCCTGCCGGATGCGGTGCAGCTATTGACCAACTGCACGATCGGCAACGGATATTTGCAGGTTCTGGACTGGGGCAAATTCGCCCTTTGCGCATATGACCGCACCACGCTCAACGGCTCCAGGGTCTGGCTGGATCTGAACGAAATCGGTAAGCATCAGGTAATTAAGGAATGGTTTCAGCGCACCGGCAAGCCGAGGGTGAAGCCTCCGTTTGAACAGATTGCCGAAGCCTTCCTGAACTCCGGAGCCGGGCTCGTCCGCAGCCGGGCGGTGAAGCTGCACAAAGCCCTCAAGGACGAAGCCAAGGTAATAACCGGGGCCTGCCCCCAGTGCGGTGAATCCTACCCCCTGCGCCAGGGGGACCGCTGCCTTGCCTGTCAGGGCCAGGCATATTACCGGTAGCTGTCGACAGCTTTTGCGGCGGGGCCGTTTTTTGCGGGCGTATCGGATATTTCGTGAAGGTATAAGTGTGGCCTGCGGGCGGCCATGAGCAGTATCTAGTCACACAAGCACGCTCACAAGACTTGATTTATCTTAATCTAACTTGTTTAGTGGAAATGAAAGTACTTCATCGTTAATGATAACTTCATATCACAAACATCAAGGTTCATAATGTTGAGGCCGTTGCATAAGCGGCGCATTGATTTTCCAGCCTCATTTTCGTTGTCCGGCAATTGATTTTGACTGCCCAAGCGGTGTACGAGGTTCGATATTGAAGCGGCAACTGTGTTTTTCAGCCCCTAATGGGGCGATATTCTGGCCCCGGGCGCACTAAGCCATCATCCTGACCGCTTTTTTCAGGTTAAAGGCCATGGCGTTGAGCAGGAACTCCGTCTGGACCTTGGCGATGCCCAGGTAGCGGGTGCGCTGGAAGCCGTAGTCTCTTTTCAGGGTCCCGAAGGCTCGTTCCACCTTGCCCCTGAGCCCGCTGATCACCCGGTTCATCAGTTTCTCCGGCCCGGTCAATGGCCTGCCCTTGGCCGCCTTGTACATGATGCCGTCGGTTATCCGCTTTTTATCCAGCTTGCTCCGGTTGTCAAAGCTGGCGTAGCCCTTGTCGGCAAAGACCATGGAGCCCTTTATGGCTTTGCTCTCATCAAGCACCTTCATGAACTCCCTGGTGTCGGCCCGGTTGGCCGGGGTGATGTGGCCGCCCAGAATGAATCCCCGCCCGGCATCTGTGGCCGCATGCAGCTTGTAGCCATAATAGGGCTTGCCTGCCTTGACGGTCCATTTGGCCTCGGAATCATCGGAGTATTCGGTTGTCACCGCATATTCGGGTTCGTCAGCTTCAGCCGCTTCCACTTCTTCAATGGTCTGTTTTTTACGAGGCCGCCTGCTGGACTCCACGATTGAGGCGTCAACGATGACGCCCTGTTTCACTATCAACTCATGCCCGGTAAGCTGCTGGTTGAGCAAATCAAACAGCTTCTGGTCAAGACCCAGTTCCATGAGCCGGTTTCTGAAACGGCAGATGGTGGCAGAGTCCGGAGTGTCATAGCCAAATGACATGCCGGTAAAGATCCTGAAGGAAATCCTGTCCGCCAAGGCATCGTCCATGCCGCGGTCGCTCAGGTTCCACCAGCGCTGCAGTAAAAGCACCTTGAACATGGCCAGAGAAGGGTAAGCCGGATTCCCGGTGGCATCGGTGTTCCCGCCCAGCTTTTTCCTTAATTCCTTTTCGATGGGCCTCCAGTTGATCAGACCATCAACATCATTCAAAAAGGTTTGAGCCTTTTTCAACTGAGAAACCGCTAAATCAAGAAAACCGGGCGAAGGACGTTCAAATCGGTTGGACAAGGCAGACTCCAAAGCAAGGGTTTGGAGTATTATAATAAATTATATCAGGATGTTAAAGATAATTAATGGCTATGTTGCCGTGCAACGGCCTCAATGTCACGGCACATGATCTTTTGTTAGGGGGATTCCTAAGGGGCTGCGAGCTTTTGGATCATCCAAAAGCGATAAACCCCTTGGGCCGCCGGAGGCAATCTTAAATGATTTAATCATTTATATCTGATAGATAGTATGTTAAATATTGTGGATACAAAAAAGATAAGAAAATTAATTTTCTTGGGGGGATTCTTCGCCTTTTGGTGGTCAAAAGGCTCGCCATCCCCCCTTACCCCCCGGCTCGCGAAAAACCCATCAGGATACGCCGACCGGCCTTTTTTATATGAAAAGGCAAGCTCAGTTCCAGCCCAAGTCTGGCAATAAGATGCCGTACAAAATATAGATAATAGTGCGTGTATGGCCTGGGTTGCGAACTCAAACCTTCACGAAATATATCACTATACCCCTTGCAAAACATCTTCGGCCAGTTCCTGGTAGACCACTCGGTTATAGGGATGGGGATTCTTCATAAGCCCTTCCGCCATCCACATCTCCACCATGCGCTCATATCCCGGCTCAGATATGCGGGGGTCAGGCTGCCAGGCGCCTATATTCTTGTAGGCCTCCACGCTTTTAACTATAGCCCGGTGTGAAAACTGAGGGAACAGGTGTTCCACCTTGCAGGCAATGTTCTCAGCCGAATTGAAATGCATCCAGTGGCGGCATTTAATATAGGCCCGCATAAAGGCATGGGCGGCCCCGCTCTGCCAATTTATGAAGTTGCGGCTCATGGCCAAGGTGGAAAAGGCCATGGGGCCCAAGCTTTTGCCCACCGAAGCCACCACCGTGCCCACCCCATCCTCAACAAGCTGAAAGGCATAGGGCTGCTGGATATGCAGAAAATCCCCCTGCCCCTGTTTAAATGCTTCCATGGCCTCTGTCATAGTGGCTTTGTCATCCAGCCAATCGATATCGTTCGGATTAACCCCCTCTCTTCTCAACAGCATGCGCAGTGAAGCCTTGGGCTGGGGGCTGAAGTTGCAGCTGACCACGCTGCGCCCCGCCAAATCCGCCCAACTGAACACCGGGAAAGTTTCCCGGCTGACTATGAAAAAGCCGTCACAGTGATTGCAGATGGCCACATGCACCGGCAGTGGATCGGATTCACCCTTTTCCAGCCAGGCGAAAGCGCTGGAGGGCGCGGTTCCCAGCACATGTATCTCCCCCGAGTTGAGGGCGTGCAAATTATTAAGGCCTTTGGCATGAGCTCCCAAAACCCCCTCATAGCCTTCGGCTTCCAAAAATCCGGCGGTCACTGTGGCCAGGATGGGGGTGTAAAAGATAGATGGCAGGTTCTCGACTATACGCAGAGTTTCAGGCATGCTCGGCTCCGTAGGATGAGGTTTTTGGCTCAAGCATAATGTATGTAGGGCTTTTTGGGCAAGCTTGTTGTGAAAAAGTGAATTGCACCTAACCGGATCAATTTGAATTAATATGTTTGACAACTATTATTTGATACAGTATTAATATGCATATCAATACAGGAGGGCCTATGCTGGAGATAACGATAGACCGGAATTCGGATCAGCCTTTGTATGCACAGATCCGGGATGCCCTGCAAAGCATCATGGAAGACGGCACCCTTAAGGCCGGCAGGCAGCTACCCACCGTCAACGCCCTGGCCGCCCAGATAGGGGTGACTCAATCCACCATCCGGCGCGCTTTGGAAGACTTGACCAAGTCCGGCCATATCATCTCCCAGGTGGGCAGAGGGACATTTGTGCGGGTTCCGGGGGAAAAAGAGCCTGATGAGCCTGCCGCAAAGGCCGCCGGACCAAAAAGTCAGGCTGATCCTGAATTCCGGGCAGCGGCCCGCAGGGTCAGAAATGGCATCACCAAAAGCCTGGAGACCCTGCTTACCCTGAACCAGCGCAGCGGGCTCATTGATTTCACCACTGGAATCCCCGGAGCGGACTCGGTCAGAGCCGGAATATTGGAGGAGATAACCGCCGAAGCCCTGCGCAAGGGGCATGAGCAGTATCAATTCTGCGGCAACGAACCCCTGGGCATTATGCCCCTGCGCGAAGTGATCGCGGAGCGCTATTGCCGGGCTGGGCTGGAGGTTCATCCCGACCAGGTGCTTATCACCAACGGAGCCCAGCAGGGCATCTCCTTGATGGCGCTAAAGACCCGTGAGCAAGACCGGCGTTTCATATGCGAAACCCCCTGCTTTACCGGCGTGCCCAACGCTTTCGGGGCCTTGGGAAACTGGATCGAGCATGTGCCCCGGGATGAAGAAGGGCCGGATATGGAACGCCTCCGGCATTTTTCCGATGGGAGGCAAACCTCGCTTTACCTTTGCCCCGCAATCCATAATCCCATGGGTACGGACCTGTCGGAAAACAGGCGTGTGGAATTAGTCGACTGGGTGCAGAGCCAAAAGGTGGTGGTGATTGCGGATGAGATTTTCAATGATCTTCGGGTTGAGCATCCCGGGCCCAAAAGCCTTTTTTCATACCTGGGCCCCAAAAAGTGTGTGGTGGTCAGCTCTCTTTCCAAGTCATTCATGACCTCGCTTAGAATCGGCTGGCTTATCACCAAACGGAATCTGGTGAGCCAGCTGGGCGGGCTGAAGCGTTCCCTGGACCTGGGCTGTTCGCCCCTCATGCAGGGGATTGTCTTGGCCCTGTTCACCACGGGAGCCTATGATGAGCACCTCTCCCAGGTCACCGATTTCTACCGCCTGCGCCGGGACGCCGCCTTGGACGCCCTGGACCGCTTCATGCCCCGGGAGGTCACCTGGACCAGGCCCGGAGGCGGTTTTCATATCTGGTTCAGCTTGCCCCAGGGATACTCCAGCATCGTGCTCTATATGATGGCCATAGACCACGGGGTGTCATTTGTGCCCGGGCCATACATGGACATAGACCACCGTTTCGTAAACTGCGGAAGATTGAGCTACGCCCAGGTTGATCCGGACCAGATCAGGGAAGGAGTGGAGCTTTTGGCCTTTGCGGTCAGGCAGCTCTTGGAGTCTCCGCCAGGGGACTTGGGCCTGAGCGGTTTGGGCGATTTCCTCTAGGTGCGGACTGCTTGTACGCGCGCCATGAGGGTTTGAAATAGGAGAAGGGAAAAATGAATTCTGATTTGTTTGTCCTGCTGGAGGCCAGGCACCGGCAAAGTGAGACACTTGCATGGGCAAACCGGCAGAGGCTTTTGGAGCAGGCATATGCCGCGGATAAAGCGCGCCGGTCCCGGAAACCGGGGATGGTCGCCAGGCTGCTGGTCCGGCTGGGGCGGTTTTTTGAAGCCTCGGGACGCCGTCTGCAAAAGCGTTTCGGACCCGAGCCGATGGAAACCTGTTCAACTGTATAAAGCCAAAAAACTCCCCCGGTCCATGCCGGGGGAGCCTCTCATACAGTCAGAAGCAAACCCACTTACATCTCATGCTCGGTCCGGCTTAATATCTCCCTTTGGATCTCCGGGCTCAACAAGGTGAAATAGTCCGAATACCCCGCCACCCGCACCAACAGATTGCGGTGCCTGTCCGGATTCTGCATGGCGTCTTCCAGGATGGAGCGGTCTATTATGTTGAACTGCATATGATGCCCGCCCTGGTCGAAGTATCCCCGGATCAGCGCGGCCAGCTTGTGCAGGTCCGCATCCGTGGCCAGGCACTGGGGGTTGATCTTGACATTCAAAAGGGTGCCGTTGGTGCGGGCGTGATCCAGCTTTCCCACGCTCAGGGCCACGGCGGTGGGGCCCTTTTGGTCATGCCCCTGCACCGGGCTCACGCCCTCGGACAGGGGATCGCCGCTGTGGCGTCCGTCCGGGGTGGCTCCGGTGACCTCGCCCAAGGCGATATGGGCGGTGGTGGGCAATAGGTCCACCCAGTATTTGGCCCCCTGCACGTCTTTATGCCGCTCCACCTCGTCACAGAATATCTTTTGGGTGAGTACGGCCAGATCATCGGCAAAGGGATCGTCATTGCCATAGTGCGGGGTCTGATTGACCAGGCTGCGGCGCAGGGTTTCGGCCCCCTGCCAGTTGGAATTGAGGGCCTGAACCAATTCCGCCAGGCTCACCGCGCCGTCCTCATAGACCTGCCTTTTGACGGCGGCCAGGGCATCGGCCACGGTGCCCACCGCAACCCCGCTCATGGTGGCGATTTTGTAGTGCGAGCCTCCGGCGTGCCAGTCGGTGGCGGTTTCGATGCAGTCATCTATCACCGCGGAGGTGAAAGTGACCGGGCAATAGCTGGCGTAAATATCCCGCACCAGATTGTCATAGGTGACCTTCATATCCACGAAGAAAGCCACCTGGGCCCGGAAGGCTTCCAGCAACTGCTCAAAGGTGTCAAGGTCCGCCGGCTCTCCGGTGCGGGGGCCGAGCTGCTCGCCGCTGATGCGGTCTTTGCCGTCGTTCAGGGCCAATTCCAGACACTTGGCCAGGTTGAAATAGCCCGTGGAGGCCATGCGGTCTTTGCCGTCGCAGTATGAAGCCACACAGCCGTTCAGGCTGGAGGCTCTGGCGTCTTCCAGGGTCTTGCCCCGGTTCACCATGCCCAGGACCATGACATCGCTGTTGAACATGGCGGGCATGCCGGTGCCCAGCTTAAGCACTTCCGCGCAGCGCAAAAGAAACTTGGGCGGGGTCTTGGAGCTGATCTGTGCGGACAGGCCGGGCTGGGGCAAAAGCACCCGCTCCAGGCTGGTCAGGGCCATATAGGACAGCTCGTTGGTGGCGTCATGCCCTTCACGGGTGAGGCCGCCTATATTCAGGTTCTGGAAGTCGGGATAAGAGCTGCTGGTCTGGGACTCGCCCGAATCCTTGGCCAAGGTGATTTCATCAAACTTGACCCACATAAGGTCCATCAGCTCCTGGGCCTGATCCCGGCTGAGTTCGCCGCTGTCAATGCTGCGGCGGTAATAAGGATAGAGGTACTGGTCAAAGCGCCCCGGCCCCAAAGCATGGCCGCTGGTTTCCAGATTCAGCACCAGATGGGTGAACCAGAACGATTGCAAAGCCTCTTGAAAGCTCCGGGCGGGCTCCAAAGGCACCTTGGCGCAGACGCGGGCAATCTCCATAAGCTCATCACGGCGGGCGGGATCGCTCTCCGCCCGGGCCAGACGCCGGGCCTCTTCCGCGTATCGCCCGGCAAAGTCCACCGCCGCCTGGCAGGACTTGGCCACCGCCTCCAGAAACTGCACCTTGTGCACATAGCGGGGCTCTTGATAATTCAAATTGCCTAAAGACCGCTCCACATCGGCCATGATTCCCCGCATGCCCTTTTTGAGCACCTTTTCATAGCCCGCGTTGATATGGGCCACGGTGCGGGAGCGGAAATAGTTGTAGATCACGCCTCTCTCATCCACCCGCCATATATGTGCGGGCACCGCCTCGTCTATGCGGTCGCCCACCTGGCGTCCGCGCCAATAGGGGAATACCTCAGCGCGCAGCACCTTTTTGGTCTCATCGCTAACATAAAAAGGGGTATCCTTGCGGGTGCCCAGCACATCCAGATCACGTTCAACCCAGGCGCAGTTGATCTCCGGATACACCGGAGAGCCCCGCACTATCTTGGTCTTCATGCCCACGATAAGCTCGCCGTCCTGGATTTTGAGGGGCTGATCCGCCAGGATGCGGGCCAGCATCCCGGCCCGCCGGGTGGCAATGGGCTGGCCTTGGCTGCCGCGGAAGGCGGCGGTGGAGGAAACCGCCCGGTATGGGAACAGTTCGGGCGTCGCCCGGCGGATGCGGTCCACCCCTAGCATCACCCGCTCACTTGCCTCGCTGTGATGGGGCCTGAGCTGGGTCACCCGGCCTTGAGGCCGGGACATGGTTTGGGGAGCTGGCTGGGACATGGTTTCACCCCTTGGGTTTATGAATCCGGCGGCAACCGGACAAAATGTCGATATCAGCAAGTTGAATATTCTAATATTTATAATGTTTGCAAATACATGTCAATGGCTGACCAGTGTCTGGGTTTCAGTTTCCGGGCGGCGGGGGCCGCGTAAAAAATCCCAAGTCAGCCTTGCCCGGGCTCAGGCCGGCATCACATGTGCCAGCCTTTTCAATGAAAAAAAGGAACGCCCCCGCCCGGTGATCCAGGCGGGAGTTTTGTTGCGTGATGCGGCAAAAAGCAGAGCCCTGACTTACCTAGAAAGTTTTGTGCTCGGTCCTATTGATGATCTCGTTCTGCAAGGCCTCGCTCAAATCGCAGAAATAATCGCTGTAGCCCGCCACCCGCACGATCAGGTCGCGGTAGTCGTCCGGCTCGGCCTGGGCCTTTCTGAGGATTTCGGCCTGCACCACATTGAACTGGATGTGGTGGCCGTCCATCTTGAAGTAGGTGCGCACCAGATCGGTGAGGTTGTTGAGCCCCTTTTCCCCGGCCAGAAGCTCGGGGGTGAATTTCTGATTCAAAAGGGTTCCGCCGGTGAGCACATGATCCATCTTGGCCGCGCTTTTCAGCACCGCGGTGGGGCCGTTCCGGTCCGCGCCCTGCACCGGGCTGATACCCTCGCTGAGTGGCAAACCGGCCAAACGGCCGTCCGGCATGGCTCCGGTCACCTCGCCAAAGTACACGTGGCAGGTGGTGGGCAGCATATTCACCCGGTACTGGCCGCCCTTGGTGTTGGGCCGCCCGGCCACCTCGGCATTGTAGGCCTTAAACACTTGCCGCATGATGCCGTCAGCCGCCTCATCGTCATTGCCATAGCGCGGGGTCTTGTTGATCAGGCGGGCCCGCAGCTTCTCCTCGCCCTTGAAGTTTTTCTTCATGGCCTTTAATAGCTCAGCCATGCTTAGCTTTTTGTCTTCAAAAACGTGCTGGTTTATGGCCGACAGGCAGTCGGTGATGCTGCCTATGCCCACCCCCTGGATATAGTTGGTGTTATAGCGGGCCCCGCCAGCGTTGTAGTCCAGGCCCTTGGCGATACAGTCGTCAATCAGCACCGACAGGAAGGGAACCGGCAGATGGCGGGCAAAAAGCTGTTCGATTACGTTATTGCCCTCCACCTTGATGTCTATGAAGTGTTTGAGCTGCTTTTTGTAGGCGGCCATCAGCTCATCCAGGTCCTTGAATTTCCTGGGATCGCCGGTCCTGGGTCCAAGCTGTTTTTTGGTCCTGGGGTCCAGGCCGTTATGCAGGGTTATCTCCAGTATCTTGGGCAGGTTGAAGTAACCGGTCAGGATATAGGCCTCTTTTCCGAAGGCCCCGGTCTCCACACACCCGCTGGTTCCGCCCTCGCGGGCGTCCTCAATATCCTTGCCCGCCCTCAGCATCTCTTCTATCACCAGGTCGGCGTTGAAAATGGAAGGCTGGCCCCAGCCCTGGCGGGCAATCTTAAGAGCCCTTTTTATGAAGCGGTCCGGGTTTTTGCGCGAAAGCTGGATATTGGAGCTGGGCTGCAACAGCCGCATCTCGTCGATCACGTCCAGCACCAGATAGGTCACTTCGTTCACCCCGTCGGCGCCGTCCGCCTTGAGCCCGCCCGAGTTGATGTTGGCAAAGTCGGTGTAGGTTCCGCTCTCGGCCGCCGTCACCCCCACCTTGGGCGGGGCGGGCTGATTGTTGAACTTGATCCAGAAACAGCCCAAAAGCTCCTGGGCGCTCTCGCGGGTGAGGCTTCCGTCCGCCATGCCCTTTTCATAAAAAGTCAGTATGTGCTGATCCAGGCGGCCCGGGTTGATGGCGTCCCAGGGATTAAGCTCGGTTATCACGCCCAGGTGGATGAACCAGTAGTGCTGCAGGGCCTCATAAAAGTTCCGGGGCGCATTGGCCGGCACCCGGGAGCAAATTTGCGCGATGCGCTCCAGTTCGGCCTTGCGCACCGGATCGGTCTCGGCCTTGGCCAGGGTCTTGGCCTCCTTGGCATAGCGTTTGCCGAAGGCGCTGAGCGCCTGGCAGGTGTTGCGCATGGCCTTTAGCTGCTCTCGCTTGGCGTAGGCCTGGGGGTCATTCAGCATATCCAGCTTTTTCAGCTCTTGGTCGATGCGCTTGATATGGTCTTTCATACCGTACAGAAAGACTTTCTTATCCAGGGTGGTGTGCCCCGGGGCCCGCTGCTCCATGAACTCGGTAAACAGCCCGGCATCAAAACAGTCCCGCCAGGCCGGGGTCATTTCATTGAAGACCTTCTCCCGCATGGAGCGGCCCTTCCAATAGGGGATGACCTCTTTTTCATAGATGTCCCGGCATTCCTGGTCCACGTCATAGCTGGTCTTGGGCCGGGAATTCAGGATCTCCAGATCCTCCATGGTGTGGCAGCATATCTCCGGGAAGGTGCAGGTGGCCTTGGGCTCCGGGCCGCGCTCGCCCACAATAAGCTCACCCTCGCCTATATAGACCGCCATGTTTTCCATCAGATGCTTGAAAGCCAGCGCCCTTTGCATGGGAGCGGAGTTGAGCCCCGCGCCGGCGTAGTACTCCGTCATGAGCCGGGCCCGCTGGGCGGTGAGCTTGGGATGGGCGTTCAGGCTCTGTTCCCGGAGCTTGGCTACACGTTCATTCATCTTTTCCTCCTATATTCACGCTCAAGCCCAGCCCGCGCATGACGGCTGCCAAATCCTCCAGCCCTTTATCATCCAGCGGGTCCCCCGGGGGCCGGTACGGTTCTCTGCCCAGTATATGATACTTCTCATCCGCGGTGTGGTGATAGGGCAAAAGCTCCACCGGCGGCGAAGGCGTCAAAGCGGCCAGAAACTCCGCCGCCCGGCCTATGTCCCGGGCGCTGTCGTTTACGCCGGGTATCAAGGGCATGCGCACCAAAACCCGGCGGCCATCTTGCAGCAGCCGCTTAAGATTGCTTAGTATGCCCCGGTTGCTCACCCCTATCAGTTCTTGATGGCGCTCGTCATCCATGAGTTTCAAGTCATATAAAAACAGGTCTACATAAGAACCAATCTTATCTAACTTATGATAATCCACACACCCCGAGGTGTCCACTGCAGTGTGGATTTCATGGCTCTTTGCGGCCCGCAGCAGGTTCATAAGGAACTCAAACTGCATAAGGGGCTCGCCCCCGCTGAAAGTGACTCCGCCTCCGCTTTGTTCATAAAAAGGCAGATCCTTGAGCACTTCTTGCATCACCTGATCAAGGCTCATAATCCGGCCGAAACCATCCCGCGCCCCGGTGGGGCAGGCCTCCAGGCATTCACGGCACAGGTCGCAGCGGTCCGGATCAGTCACAAAACCGTGCGGTCCGGGACTGATGGCGTGGTTGGGGCATGCCTGCATGCAGTCCTCGCAGCCCAGGCAGCGGTCCACCCGGTGGATAAGCTGGGGTCTGGGGCTTTGACTCTCGGGATTGTGGCACCAGGGGCAGTCAAGCGGGCAGCCTTTGAGAAAAACGGTTGTGCGCAGACCGGGGCCGTCCGCCACCGAATAGCGCATGATGTTGAACACCACGCCGTTTTGTCCGGCGTCTGTTTCCGGTTCCGGTTCCTGCCGCATCAGTCTGAGATGGTTCTTGTAGCTCATGTGCAAACAACCCCGGTGTCAAGTGTAACTAATTCTTGTACCCTCCTTGCCACTCCCTGACAAGCCAGGGTTTGATTATTTTTTTTGTTAACTTTTCCAACCGCTTTGGGTTAAGGTGGCCTGGGCCGAATTAAGCTAACCCGCATTGTGCCGATATGCGCGCCGGGAGGTTTACCTATGCTGGTTATCAATAAAAAAGACATATTGAATGCTGTCACTCCTGAGCAGGTCATGGATCAGGTGGAAGACGCCATGAAGTTTTATGAGGGCCAGGATTTCCTCATGCCGGTGCGCTCCCATCTGGACTATCAAGGGAACACCATGCTTTTGATGCCCTGCCTCACCGGTAAGCTTTACGGCACCAAGCTGGTCACCCTATGCCCCGGCAATGTGGACAAGGGGATTCCGGTGCTGGATGCTCAGGTCTTCATCACCGACGGCCAGACCGGCGAGGCCCTGGCCCTGATCAATGGACGGGTGCTGACCGCCCTGCGCACCGCGGCCGTGGGCGGGGTGGGCATACGCCATCTTTCGCCGCCGGACATAACCCGCCTGGGCGTGGTGGGGGCCGGGGTACAGGGGCTTCACCAGGCCTGGTTTGCAGGTACGGTCAGGCATCTTGAGAGCATAATGTTTCTGGATATAGACCCGGAAAAGATCAAGCCTTTGGCCGATGAACTGGCCGGAAAGCTGCCCGGGGTTGAAATCAAAACGGCTGATTCGGCCGGTGAGCTTTTGGAGCACAGCCAATCCATCATCACCTGCACCACGGCGCAAACCCCGGTGCTCATCGACGATGCGGCCTTGCTCAAGGGCAAACATTTTGTGGGCATCGGCTCCTATAAGCCCAATATGCGCGAGTATCCCGAATCCCTTTTCCGGCTGTTGGACCGCACTTATGTGGATACGCATCACGCCATCGAGGAAACCGGCGACCTGATCGACCCGCTGAAAGCCGGCTGGCTGCAGCATGAGCAGATCAAGACCATGGGCAGCCTTCTTTTGGACGGCAGCGCGCCCGGGGCTCTGCGCGGCAAAACCACCTTGTTCAAATCCGTGGGCATGGCCCTGTTTGATTTGTCGGTGGGCGGCCTGATCATGGAACAGGCCCGGGATAAAGGCATAGGACAGGAAGTGGATTTATAATTGCAGCCAGATCCGGTCCTTATCCGGACTTCGCTGGTGCAATAACAACCATACGGTCACTCATGCAGCTTTGCCATCGGGCGGAGTGTGCAAAAGTGATCTTTTTTTTGCCTTGACATTAAAATCGTAAACATTCTAAACATTATAATCGTTGTCATTTCGAAAACCTTTACCCTCGGGTATCTATGTTCCTGAAAGCCCAATCATCCAGGGTCTTTGAAAATGTGGTCCATCAGATAGAGGACGCCATCCTAAATGGAGAGTTCGGGCCTGGCGAGAAGCTCCCTTCGGAAAAAGAGCTGATGTCCATTTTGGATGTCAGCCGGGGGACCCTGCGCGAATCCATGCGGGCCCTGGAGCAAAAGGGTCTGGTAGAAATCAAGCCCGGGGCCAAAGGCGGCATTTATGTGCGTGAGTTGAACAGCGACCAGATGATCCAGAGCCTGGGCATATTCATCAGGTCGCAAAGGGTTACGCTTTCCGAACTGTCGCAGTTCCGCGAAGACCTGGAAGGCCTGATTACGGCCCGGGCGGCGGAATCATGCGGCACCCAGGATGCAAAAGGCCTAAAGGAGTTATTGAGGCAAGCCCTGACGATGAAAGAACGGGGATTATCTCATTGGCCCCAGTTCATGCAGGCGGACCAGAGCATTCACATGGCCATTGCCAAGATAGCCGCAAATCCTCTTCACTATTTTTTCATGGAGACGGTTCACAGCTTTTTCAATGCTCCCAATGTGCGGGCCTATCTCCCCCGCAACGGGGAAGTGATGGATCGCACCTATGACAGTTTGGCGGCCATCATCAATGCAGTGGAAACCGGCGACAGGCAAGGCGCCCAAGCCCAAGCCAAGGAACATGTGCGCATCTTCTTCAGTTATATGGCAAGGGCCGCCCAAGCGGCCAGGGTGGTAGGCTAAGTGATTCGATAGAGACGTAACCAGCCTGGACCTGCCAGTCTGGTTATTCATAAAAATATCAATCAGCAGTCTATTTTAATGAGGGCCAGGCCCGGCTTAAGCCCGGTATGGCCCTATGGCACCTTGAATCCATAGAGGAGGAAGAGATGAAGAAGCTGGCGTTATTTGCACTGGTATCTATTTTGAGCATCGCCCTTTGCGGTGCCGCTTTTGCCGCCGATCTCAAGATCGGCATCATGGTTCCCACCACCGGTTCCGAAGCAACTTATGGCAAGGACATGGAAAATGCCGCTAAGCTGGCTATGAGCGAAATCAATGCCAAAGGCGGGGTTTTGGGTAAGACACTGATTTCGGTGACTGGTGACGCGGCTTGCGATCCCCAGCAGGCCACCGCCGCCGCCAGCAAGCTGGTCAGTGAAAAAATCGTGGGCCTGGTGGGCGGCTACTGTTCAGGCGCCACCCTGCCCACCATGAAGATTTACGGCGACGCAAAGGTGCCTTTCGTGATCTGCGCGGCCAACTCCACCAAGCTGATCAGCGCCAATCCGGGCAACGCGGTGCAGATCAACAGCACCGGCTTTGACCAGGTCAAATCCGCCGTGGGCCTGTTCAAGACTATAGGCATCAAAAAACTGGCCATCGTGCATCAGGGAGACGGCTATTCCGAGGACCTGGCCAAGCTGACCAAGGGAAAATGGGCCGCCATCGGTGAAGTGGTCGCCTATGAAGTGGTCAACAAGGGCGAGCAGGACATGAGTTCTCTGGTCACCCGCATCAAGTCCAAGGCCCCGGACATGGTCTTCTGGACCGCCTATTATGCCGACGGCGCCCTTTTGATCAAGCAGCTGCGCCAGTTTGGCTATGGCAAGGCCATCGCGGTGGGCGACGGCTCCAACAGCCCCAAACTGATGGAGATCGCCGGACGCGCCGCCGAAGGCGTGTACTGCTTCAGCAACCCCATCGTGGACTACCTGCCCGCTGCCAAGGCTTTTGACGCGGCCTACAAAAAGATGTTCAAGCAGAATCCCGGTCCCTACAGCGCCCTTGCCTATGACGGCACCTACCTTCTGGCCGATGCCATCAAGCGCGCCGGTTCCACCGATTCCGCCGCCATCATCAAGGCCCTGAACGAGACTAAAGGCTTCAAGGGGATCGCCGGTCCCATTTTGTTCACCCCCGAGCACACCCTTGCCCGCTCCAATTTTGTCACCCTGATCGTAAAGGGCGGCAAATGGGCGCTGTATAAGTAAACCTGCACTAATCAAAACGCGGAAGCCTTTTGCCCATGGCGGGAGGCTTCCGCCTCTGGCATTTTCGCTTGTGTCGACCGGTTTTTTCAGAAAGGGTTAGCCGCCATGTCCATTGGCGACGTTCTTTTGCAGCAATTGATCAACGGCCTGATACTGGGTTCGTTCTACAGTTTGGTGGCCCTGGGTTATTCCATGGTCTACGGCATCATCAAGCTATTAAACTTCGCCCATGGCGACATCTACATGGTGGGCGCATTCGCCAGCCTGAGCATCCTGTCCATGGTGGCCGGGGTATTGGGCACCGGCTGGCTGGGCATCCTGGCCTCCATGCTGATGGCCATGATAGCGGTGGGTTTTTTGGGGGTGTTCATACAGCGCATCGCCTACCGCCCCATGCTCAGCGCACCCAGGCTTTCCATCCTCATCACCGCGCTGGGCGTTTCCTTGATGCTTTATAACGGCGTGATGTTCATCACCGACGGTGAATTCATGGCATACACCGTCGACCTGGGATTTGAAGGCGTGGATCTGGGCAATGTTCATATCACCCATACTCAGATGATTCTGGTTGCGGCCACTGTGATCTTGATGGTCAGTCTGGAGCTTTTCATAAGCCGCACCCTTTATGGTAAAGCCATGCGGGCGATCTCCATAGACAAAGACGCCTGCCGCCTCATGGGCATAGACGTGAACCGGGTCATCGCGCTCACCTTCTTTGTGGGTTCGGCCCTGGCCACCGCGGCCGGGGTCATGGCCGGGGTCTATTACGGCTCCATCCACTTTTTCATGGGCTTTGTAATCGGACTGAAAGCCTTCACCGCGGCAGTCATCGGCGGCATCGGCATCATACCCGGGGCCATGCTGGGGGGGCTGGTGCTGGGGCTTTTGGAGTCTTTCGGCACCCAGATACCCTTCATCGGCTCGGAATGGAAGGACGTGTTCGCCTTTGGCATCCTCATACTGCTGCTGGTTTTCAGGCCCACGGGAATCATGGGCCGGACCGAGATAGAGAGGATGTAGGGCTATGGCGAATCAAACTGTTCAGATAAACACCGGCGGTGATAACGGGCGAGGTTTTTTTGACGGGGTGTTTGATTTTTTCGACCAGGCCAAAAACCGCTACGCCGCCTACCTTATCCTGCTGGCCATCGCTCTGTCGGTTCCCTTTTGGGGAGGTCCCTATGTGCTGGAAGTGATGGCCAACGCCTGGTTCTATGTGATCCTCTGCCTGGGGCTGAACATTGTAATCGGCTACGCCGGGCTCCTTGACCTGGGCTATGCCGCATTTTTTGCGGTGGGGGCCTACACCACCGGCATCCTCACCTCGCATTTCGGCTGGAACTTCTGGCTCACCATACCGCCTGCGGTGCTGTTTTCCATGATCGCGGGCATAGTCATCGGCGGCCCCACCCTGCGCCTGCGGACCGATTACCTGGCCATCGTGACCTTGGGATTCGGCGAGATCACCCGCATCGTGGCCCGCAACCTGGACATCACCGGCGGGGCCAGCGGATTGATCGGCATAGAGCGGCCCAGCATATTCGGATATCAACTGAGTAAAATCGAGGACTTTTACTATGTGTTTCTCGGCCTGGTGCTGCTGGCCATCTTCATCAGCTTCCGCCTGCAGCATTCCCGCCTGGGCCGGGCCTGGCAATATGTGCGCGAAGATGAAGACGCCGCGGAGGCCATGGGCATCAACCGGGTGGGCGTCAAGCTGTACGCCTACGTCATCGGGGCCATTTTCGGCGGGGTGGCGGGCTGTTTCTTTGCGGCCAAAATGACGGCGGTGAGCCCGGAAACCTTTATGTTCACCCAATCTGCCATGATTCTCCTGGCTGTGGTTCTGGGTGGCATGGGCAAGATTCCCGGCATGCTCATCGGGGCCTTTGCCCTGGTCTTGTTCCCCGAAGTGTTCCGCGGCCTGGGGGCTCTGCGCATGCTATTTTTCGGCGGGGTGCTTTTGTTCGTCATGCTCTTCAGGCCAACCGGCGTGTGGCCGGACCGGAGGAGTTGAGCCATGGCCAACAATGCAAACATCCTGGAAGTAAAAGACCTTACCCTGCGCTTTGGCGGCCTGGTGGTCCTGGAGGAACTCAGCTTCAACGTGGAGGAAAAGGCCATCGTAAGCCTGATCGGCCCCAACGGGGCGGGCAAAACTTCGGCCTTTAACTGCCTGACCGGGTTCTATAGAGCCTCCAACGGCTCCATAAATTTTTTAAATCAAAACATTCTGCGCAAAAAACCTCACAAAATAACCACCATGGGCATGGCCCGCACTTTTCAGAACCTCAGGCTGTTTAGAAACATGAGCGTTTTGGAAAATGTAATGAGCGGCATGCATTGCCGCACCAGCGCCGGAGCGGTCAGCTCGGTTTTGCATGTTCCCGCACAGCGGGCGGAAGAAAAGCGCATCCTGGACGTAAGCATGCAATGCCTGGAATTCGTAGGCATACCGCAGCACAAAGACCGCATAGCCAGCAACCTGCCCTATGGAGACCAGCGCCGGGTGGAGTGGGCCCGGGCCCTGGCCACCCAGCCCAAGCTTCTGCTCCTGGATGAGCCCGCCGCCGGGCTCAACTACGATGAGAAGCAGCGCCTCATAGCCCTGATTCACAAGATACGCAGCGAGCTGGACATCACCATATTCCTGATCGAGCACGATATGGGCCTGGTGATGAAGGTGAGTGAACACATCACCGTAATCGATTACGGCAAAAAAATAGCGGAAGGCAATGTGAGCGAGGTGCAGAATAATCCCAGGGTGATCGAGGCCTATCTGGGCAAAGAGGACGATGATGAGTGATATCCTGTTGCAAATAGACGGCCTGGAAACCTATTACGGCAAGATACATGCGCTGAGGGGCATCAGCCTGACCGTGAAAAAAGGGCAGATCGTAACCCTTTTGGGCAGCAACGGCGCGGGTAAATCCACCACATTGAAAGCCATAAGCGCCCTGATCCGGCCCAGCGCGGGGGCCATCACCTTCCGGGGCCAGGACATCACCCGGGCCACGCCCCACAGCATCGTGCGCAAACGCCTGATCCATGTGCCCGAGGGCCGCCGCATATTCAAGGGGATGACCGTGCAGGAAAACCTTGACCTGGGCGGTTTTTCCGCCGAGGTGGACGAGGCCGCCAAGGACAAACGCATCAGCCACATATACAGCATATTCCCGGCATTGCAACGACTCAGAAAGCGGGATGCCGGGTTCCTCTCCGGAGGAGAGCAGCAGATGCTGGCCGTGGGCCGGGCGCTCATGGTCAATCCCGAGCTTCTGATGCTGGACGAGCCCTCCATGGGTCTGGCGCCTTTTTTGGTGCAGGAAATCATGCGCATAATAAAAAGGCTGAATGATGAAGGCACCACCATATTACTGGTGGAGCAGAATGCAAAGGTGGCCCTGAAGCTGGCGGACTACGGCTATGTGCTGGAGACCGGACAGATAGTTATCGAAGGAGACGCCGAAACCCTGCGCAATGATGAGAGCATAGTCAAGGCTTACCTGGGCAATTAATCAGCCGGGCGGCCTCCCGGAGCCGCCTGGTTATTGAGAATCGCAATAACTCCATATGGTTGACTAATCGCCCAGAGGCACTCCGGATATCGAGTAATCAACGCAGTAGTCAAAAGAACCGCTCTTACTGCCGCTCTTGGAGGGGCACACGTAATAGTTGCCCGAAGCGTCCTTTTTCCACTCCACATTCCAACTGGTCTTGGTTGCCTTGGCCATGATGTTCCTCCCTATCTGGTTCAGGGTTTTCAGCAAGCGGGCCCCAACACGTGGCAAGCCCGCACATATCAAAGTTAAATCCCCATCCCGCTTCCGGCACCAATATTTTTTTCAAGCGCTCCCAGCTCTGGACTTTGTGTCTCGGGTACGCTGGTTCATGCTATAGCCAGAACCGGGAGCGCATCAGGGCTGCACGCGCCTAGTCCCCCAAAGGCACGCCCGCCTTGGCGTCATCAATACAGTTCTTCAACTCTTCTTCACTGGCATGGGCCACATCCTTGAGCGCCTCCAGTGAACAGATGAATTCGTTTCCAGCCCGGTCCTTGACATATACATAATTCCAGCTTGTTTTGGTTGCTTCGGCCATGATGTTCCTCCTTGCTAATTGAGCTTGCGCCCTTGTTGTTTGTGCTTTCCCTTATCAAGTTAAGGCGATCCAACCCGGACACAATCCTAAATGGATACTGTTTTTATACTAGTTAAATACTGGTATTATTATTTTTAAGGAGAGAGGTATATGCATTCACCAGGATCAGCCGGTTCAAAGTCAACCGGTCCGGACCGCACCCTGCTTGATTCGCTTTCGGCCCATGTCGCGATCTTGAATGAGCATGGCGTCATCGTGGAAGTAAACCGGGCCTGGAAACGTTTTGAGGAAGCCAACAGCCCGGATGGACGCATGGTCAGCTTGGGAATGAACTATCTGTCAGTGTGCGAATCGGTTCGGGGTCCGGATTCCAAAGAGGCGGAGGCCGTGGCCGCCGGACTCAAGGCGGTGATTGCGGGCGACTTGCAGGAATTCGCCGTTGAATACCCCTGCCACTCACCCGGCAGGCAGCGCTGGTTCAATGTGCGGGGAGTTCGCATGCTGGGGCACGGTCCCTTGCGCCTGTTGATGACCCACGAAAACATCACCAATGTCAAGCTGGCCCAAACAGCTTTGGAGCGCAGCGAAGCAGAACTTCGCCGCAAGACAGGGATGCTGGAAGAGGCCAACGCCGCCCTGAAGGTGATTTTGCGCCAGCGGGAAGCAGACCGCAGCGAGTTGGAGGACAAGATGACCGCCAGAGTGGCCAACTTGGTTCTGCCATATGCGGAGCGACTGCAGCAAAGCCGGCTGAATCCGGAACAGACCGCATGGCTGGAGCTCATGCAAAACAACCTCGAGGAAATCGTTTCCCCTTTTGCCCGGCGTTTAAGCTCCCAGCTTTTAAACCTGACCCCAACCGAAATACAGGTGGCGGACATGGTGCGTCAGGGGCGCTCCAGCAAGGAAATTGCCGGGCTGCTTTTGGTAAGCAAGCGCACGGTGGATTTTCATCGCGAGAATTTACGCAAAAAATTGGGGCTCAAGGAACGCAAAGACAACCTGCGCACCTTTTTGATGAGCATGGAATGACGGGTGCATATGCAGGCTAGCGTTTCCCCACCCAGAAGCTTTTGACCTTGCCCCCGCTTTTGAGCTTTTGGCCAAAGGCCTTGGCCGCCTTGGAGCTTTTGAACGAGCCCACCGACACCCGGTGCATGACTCCCTTGTCCTTGAGGTTCACCTCGGAAACCGAAGCATCCAGGCCCAGGCTCTTTAATAGCGCGGCCTCGCGCTGCGCGTATTTGCGGTTTTTGTATGAAGTGATATGCACGGTGTATCCCCCTGCGGGCAAGGCCTGCGAAACCGTATGCCCCCGGGTTTTGGTCACCACCCCGTCCTCTGCCTGTACCCGGGCGGGGAAGCCCAAAACCGTGCTGATTTTCTCCACGCCTCCCGCTTCCTGGGCCGCAATGGTGGGGTATTCCACAATGCCCTCGCTGGTGGAGGCTTCATAGACTATCACTTCCTTGCCGCTTTCCTGCTTCACCACATAGCGTCCGGCATATCCCCGCATGCGTGAGTTGGTCTCCGCATCCAGCATCATTTCTATGGTTTTGTTGCTTACTCCGGCTTTGCGCAGGCGGATGACCTGTTCCGTGGTCAGGGCGTATGCTGGTGCGGCCGCAGCCCAAAACAGGGCCAAAACAAAAATCACGGCATTTGCTTTAATCGTGACATCACTTTTCATGGCATCACCTTTTTCAGCTATTGACATGGCATATCCCGGCAGGCTGCTAAACCATGCCGGACGTTACACAACCGGTCCCCGGCCCGGATCATTCCCCGCCAGCGCGGAAATAAGATCCCCGCCGTGCCGTTCATACAAGGCCTCCCAGCCTTGCAGGGTGCGGCTTCCCGGGGGCCTGGGGCTCAGCACGGCCTTGATGCTGACTCCCAGATGAAAACCCCTGCATACGGCCATTAAGCTGGAGCGCAGCGGTGCTTCCGAAAAACGGCCCAGCCGGTTCCATATGCGGTGATGTTTTGGCCTGGTGTGTCCGCAAAACAGCTCCAGCCAGGCGATCAGGGCTATGTTTATTTTTTCGGTTGTCAATGCGCGCAGCATTAAGGATTCCGGAGCCTGCCAGGTATGAGCCTCCCGCAGCGCTTTTGCCCACAGGCGTACCGGCCCCCTGGCGTCCAACTTAGGAGTCCAGAGCCAGGCGTATTGGGCCAGTTCCAATAAATGGCAGTCAAGGCCCCATTCCAGGCGTTCGTGGGCCAGACCATTATCCGCCAGGGGGTTGACCAGATCATGGTGGCCCCTCATATCCGCGGCCAGATGGCTCAGCCAGCCCAGGGCAAAGGCCCGTTCCGCCGGGCTGCGGGCCAAATCCCGCATGGCGGCGGCCAGGCGCCAGGGTTCTTGGCGGTGTGCGCTGTCCGCCAGCCGAGTCTCGGCTCCGGGATAATAGCCCGCATCCGGGGCGATGCTGCCCATAAGCAGGGCGGCCGTTTCCCGGGGGCCAAGTTCCAGGCCCATGGCTTCCAAAAGGGGCGCCGCGTGCCGCCCGGCCAAAACCATATGGGCGTAAGGTCCCATGATTCAGGCCCGCTCCATGATCAGCACAGCCTCCACATGGCCGGTGTGGGGGAACATGTCCCCGGCATACAAACCGCTTGCCTGGTAGCCCAGTTCCGCCAAGGCCAGGGCGTCCCGGGCCAGGGCGGCCGGGTGGCAGGAAACATAGATCACCTTTTGCGGTCCACAGGCCGCGATGCGGGGCATCAGCCCCTTGGCCCCGGCCCGGGGCGGGTCCAGGACCACCAAGTCAAAACGCCTCCCCCGCTCATTAAGCTCCTTCAGCGCCCTGCCCACCTGGCCGGTGTTAAATGTTACCCGCGGGCCCAGACCGTTCCAATCGGCCATCAGATCCGCGGCGGCCCTGGCCGGACCCACGCACTCCACCCCCAGGACCCGCCATCCGGCCTTGGCCAGGGGAAGGGTGAAGTTGCCCGATCCGCAGTACAGGTCCAAGGCTTCCCTGTCTTTGCCCGGACCGGCCTGGTTTTCCATGGTTTCGATCAACAGACGGTTCACCCCGAAGTTCACCTGGCAAAACAGACCCGGAAAGGCCCACAAGCCCAGGCCGGGCCGGTTCAGATACTGTACCGCGTTTTCCTTTTGCAAAGGCCAGGCACCCAGCCGGCTGCCCAGGGAAAAACGCACCCCGCCCGCTCCCAGATCGGTCAGGGCCAAATAGATATTGCGCTGGTTGGCGCGGCCAAGCTTGGCCTTATCCTTAAATCCTAAGGTGCAAAAGGCCAGGTCATCATGAGCCAAAATCTCCAGCCAGGCCGGGCGGGGACCCTTGCCGCCGCTCAAAGCCTGGGCCAGGCCCGGCAGCAGGCGGTTGATCATGGGAGCCGAGACCGGGCAGTTGTCAAGCGGGATCAGTTTGTGGCTTTTGCGGCCAAAAAAGCCCACTCCATCAGCTCCTACTTGCAGGCGCACCCGGTTGCGGTAGCCCCAGGGAGAAGGCGAGGGCAGCAAATCCGGCGGGGATACCCCCGGCACCTTGGCCAGCGCATGGCTCAGCCAGGCGGCCTTGGCCTCCAACTGGGCCTCGTACCTTAAGTGCATCAAATCGCAGCCGCCGCATATGCCGAACAGCTTGCAGCCGGGCTCCACCCGGTGCGGCGAGGCGTGCAGCACCTTCAGGCAGCGTCCGGCAAGGTAGTCTTTGCGCACCTGGGTAACCAAAACCAGCGCCCGTTCACCGGCCAGGGCCCCATCCACCAGGACCACCCTTCCGTCAGGCGCCCGGGCCAATCCGGCCCCTCCGCCCGCCTGGGCGTATATTTCCAGCTCCAGTTTTTCTCCGGTTTGATTTTGGGGCGTACTCTTATCCATGGGCACATGTTAACATGTCAGGCGGATTTGCGCTTTGGAGGGAATATGTCAAACGATCCGGTGGAGCTGCTTCTGGCCCGCAGCCAAAAAGAATTATACAACAAGCTTCTTGCCATAGAGATAATGGAAGTCAAACCCGGCTATGCCAAGACCACCATGGAGGTCAAGCCGGAGATGTCAAATATCTTCGGCATGCTGCATGGCGGAGCCGTGTTTTCGCTCATGGACGAGGCGTTCCAGTATGCCTGCAACTCACACGGCAAGGTGGCGGTGGCCCTGGAGCTTTCCATCTATTATCTGGCCCCGGCCCGCATGGGGCGGCGGCTTTTCGCGGAGGTGAGCGAGATCAACCGCACCCCAAAAACCGCGCTTTATGAAGCCAAGGTCTATGAGGAGGACGGGCGCATGATCTCCAAGGCCCAGGCCCTGGCCTACCGAAAAAACATGGACCTGCCCTTTGATGCGGACGGGGAGCTGCTTGACAGCCAATAACAGGATGCCGGGCGTTCCGGGGAGCTACGTCTTGTCCGTTTTATTGCGCAAGCGGTCGGCCAGGCTCACCACCTTGCCGTCCCCGCCGACATCTATATCGGGCAGGGGAAGCTCTTCGGGCTCTGGATCTTTCGGACTGGGGGCGGGAGCGGGCACCGGGGTCAGCTGCACCACATCTCCGCCCATGGTGAATTCCTCGCCGTCAATGTACTCGTCACGCAGTATCCAGGTCACTTCCCGGGGGGGTATCTGCAGCATCATCAGGCGGACCTGCCACCAGCCCGGTTTCCCATCGGCCAGGATTTCCTCCACCCGCGCATAGACCACGGCCTGCTGTCTATGGTGGATCAGAACCAGATCGCCCACCTGGGTGTTCATGGCATCTTCCCCCTTAGGCCATCAGTTTACGTGCTTTTGCCAGGCGCTCTTCGAACTGCCCGGCCCGGAGCCGGTATTCCTGGGTGCCGGGCAGGGAAACCGCAAAAGACGATATGGCCGCGCCATAAAGGCATGCCTCGGCAAGGCTCTCGCCCAGGGCCAGGCCTTTCATCAATCCGCTGCGGTAGGCATCGCCCGCGCCTGTGGGGTCCTGCACCTCATCGGCCGGTGCGGCCGGGATATCAACCGAACCCTGGTCGGTGAGCAGAACGGAGCCCTTTTCTCCCTTGGTGGTGATGATGTTGCGTGCCCTTTGCTTCAAAGCCGGGGTGTCCAGCCCTGTCATGTTGGTTATCATCTCCAGCTCATAATCGCTGGAAATGAGTATGTAGGCTCCGGTGATGGCCTCTTCCAGGGCCTTGGGATCAATGATGTTGAGCTGCTGGCCGGGGTCGAAGATATAGGGCACCCGGCGCTCCCGGAAAAGCCTGGGCAGCTCCTGCATGTCTTCCAGGTTGCCCGGCGCGATAACCGCCAGGCAATCGGCCGGGTTCCTGTCTTCCAGGTCGAACCGGCAGGAATGGTTCATGGCGCCGGGATTGAAATTGGTTATCTGGTTGTCGTCCTTGTCGCCGGTTATGAAGGCCCCGGCGGTGTATTCCTCTTCGATCACCCGCACGCACGAGGTGTCTATGCCCTTGTCCTGCATATAGCCCAGATAGCGGCCTCCGTCCCGGCCCAAGGTGCTTAATACGATGGGGCGTTCACCCAGTTCGGCCAGCCCGTAGGCTATGTTCCCCGCAGTGCCGCCCAGCATCTCGGTCAGCCCGCTTACGGTGAAGCAGACGTTTAGCACATCAATTTTGTCAGGCAGAAGATGGTCGGCGAAGCGGCCTTCAAAATGCATGATCCGGTCATAGGCCAGTGAACCAAATACTAATAGATGCAAAGGAGTCTCCTTTAGAAAAACAGCTTAAAACCATCCGGATTTTTTTAAAAAGCCCCTGACCCGGGACGCCCCCGCCGAAGCGCCTAGGCCGTCTCCTCCCGGTTACTTTTACTCAATGAAAACATGCTGAACCCATGACGCCAAGCAAAATATAGCCCGATGCTGCTGGTGACCGCCATATGCACCAGCCAGAGCACCATGGCGAATGAACCGGCTTTGCCTCCATCCACCCCCATGAAGCTCAAAGTCGCGGCCGCGGCCAGGTGAAATACACCGATAAAGGCCGGGGCCGTGGGTATCAGCATGGCCAGGGCCATCACCACCTGCATGAATATTCCGGCCATGATCCCCAGATCCAGCCCAAAGGCCGGAAAAGTCGCCCAGGGCCAGATGGACAGGGTTACCCATACCAGGACGGAATACACCCCGGTCCAAACAAGATCGCGGCCCCTGGCCAGGCTCAGGCCATGGTTGAAAGACTCCAGCATGCCCAGCACCTTTTCCGACAGCTTG
This sequence comes from Desulfarculaceae bacterium, assembly GCA_963675675.1. Lineage (GTDB taxonomy): Bacteria > Desulfobacterota > Desulfarculia > Desulfarculales > Desulfarculaceae > Dethiosulfatarculus. The sequence continues at coordinate 542,485 of OY776512.1, read as the reverse complement.
GCCGGAGCGGGTTTCAAGCAATAACCCACCAGGCTGCATGCTTTTTCACTATGAAAGCGGAAGAGCTGCAAAATCACCAAAAGCCCGCCGAAAAAGGCCAGGCCCAGCCAGCCCGCGGTGCGCAGGGAGCTCAAGGTGATGATACTTTCACCGGCTCCGTTTTCGGGCAGATTGAAAAACAGCAGCACCATGAGCAAAAACAGCAGCACCGTAAGGCCGTCGTATACCCTTTCCAGCACGATGGTGGCGAAAACCGCGGATTTGCTCACCCCTTCACTTTTACCCAGGGCCATGGCCCGCACGACCTCGCCCAGATGGGCCGGAAGCAGATTGTTGCCCAGAAAACCCAGCATGACCGCCCGGAAAAGGGGCATGAATTTAACCTTGGCCACCGGCCGCATGAGATAGTGCCAGCGCACCGCCCGCAGCACAAAGTTGGCCAGATAAACCAGGGCGCTGGGGATGAGCCAAAGCGGTTTCATCTCTTTCAGGGCCTGGACCATCTCGGAGTAATCCACCATGGTGGACAAAACCCAGATGGCCGCCAAGCTGATCACCCCGCCTATTAGATGCTGCTTCCACATAAGGATTGAATGCGGCTAATCGGTGAAACGGAACTTCAGCAAAGCCCACAAGGCCACGAAACCATCCCGCCAGGAGATTTTCTTGCCCTCGTCAAACTCGCGTCCGGTGTAGGAGATGGGCACCTCATAGATGCGGATGCCCCTTTTCAGAAGCTTGGCGGTGATTTCCGGCTCAAAATTGAACCGGTCGCTCTTTATGGTGATGCCGGCAAGCGCTTCTTTGGTGAACAGCTTGTAGCAGGTTTCCATATCGCTCAAGGTGGTGTTGAACAGGACATTGGTCAGCAAGGTGAGGAACTTGTTGCCGATCCAGTGGTGGAAAAACATGTTGCGCCGCTCGCCGGTGAACCGGGAGCCGTAAACCACATCTGATTTACCGGCCAAAAGGGGCTTTAACAGCTTGTGATAATCCTCCGGATCATATTCAAGGTCGGCGTCCTGGATCAGCACCAAGTCACCCTCAACCGCCGCAAATCCGGTGCGGAGGGCCGCGCCCTTGCCCTGATTGACCTGATGCTTGAGAACCCTTATGGGACGGTCGAAGGGCTTGGCCTCCGGGTCCAGGGAGGTGGAGCCCTCAAACTCAGCCATGATCTGGGGGCTTTTGTCCTGGGAGCAGTCATCCACCACGATCAGTTCACGCTCGATATCACCCAGGTCCACATTCTGCACCAGTTTGATTATGGTGGTCAGAAATTTTTCTTCATTATATACGGGCATCACAATGGAAAGCAGCATGTAGTCTCCTTGGCGGTAAGACGGTCATCCCTTGGCGGTCAGCCCCCAAAAATCCAGACGGGCGGACTTTGCCAAGCCTACTGAAGCCAACTTGATTGTCAAGCAAAATGTAGCCTTTAAAGATATCCGGCCCCAGCCGGAAGAACCCGTTTCCGCTTTATGGCGCCGGAAGGATTTGATACAGATAATCCCAGCGGGTTTCAAAAACCAGTTTCAAGTCTTTGCGCTCATTGAGCATCTTGAAGATCGCCCGGTGGTCATTGCCGGGATACTCCTTGCGGTGCCAGAGCAGGTGGGTGGCTCCCAACTCCCTCAGCCGGGGCAAAAGCCTGTCCATATCCAGACTGCGGGCGATTTTGGCCAGCTCGATGTAATACTTCGGAAAGTAACCCGAATAACCGTTGATCAGGGTCCGCCCGTGTTTGGTGGACCAATAGAGATAGCGCGCATCCCGGGCCAGGTCTTCTTTCAGATCAAAGCTGGGAATCTCATACAGCACCACATTGCCGGGCATCTTGGCCAAGTGCTGATAAACCGGAGGGGTTTGGCGCCACAGGTTTATCAAGGGCAAGGGGGCGTGCCAGGATTCCAGGATAACCAGGCCGCACAGGATATAGGGTACGGCCCGCACCCAGGTTTTTTGTTTCAGGCGCGCCAGCAGCCACTGAGCCCCGCAGGCCGCCAGTATTGACCAGGCCAGAGTGACCAGTATGGCCAGCCTAGCGGGAACCCGCAGATTGTCAAAGCCGGGCACCAGGGCGTACAGCCCATAGTACAGGCCCCACTTGGGCCCCAACGAGGCCCAGAAAGCCATGACCGCCAATATGAGATAAAACACTAAATCCTTGCGCAGAACCTGGGGACCTTCAACCGCCGCCGGGGAAACCGCCCTGGTTTTTTTCCTTTTCAGCCCGGCCGCCAAACCCACGATGGCCAGCGCGCTCAGGGTGACGCCCAGCATGCTGCGCTTTTCCGGCACCCCCCAGCCGCTGGTCAGTTTGCCGTAGAGCAGGTTTTCGGGCGCAGCCGCCGCATAGCTCCTGGGCTCGGCTGAATAATACATGGATTCACCCAAATCACGCTTGAACCCCATTTCCTTGCGCACTTCGATGTAGGGCAGAAAATAGGGCAGCACCACAAGGGCCAGGGCCGCGCACACCGCGGCCAGCTGCAAAAAGCGCTTGGGAGTGCGCCACCAGCGCTCCACACAGCCGTAATAGAGCCAAAAAAGGCCCACGGCCATGGAGATGAAAAGGGCGTGATACCCGCAGGAAAGGGTCTGCGAGAGCCAGAAGAGCCAGAAAAAAAAGGCCCGCCCCCAGGTGGGCTTATCATTCCAGCGGTGCAGAAAGTAAAGCACAAAGGGCATGAAATGGGCCGTGAGTATCTGTAGATGCCCCATCTGGTCGAAACGGAAAGATGAAAAGCCAAACCCCAGACCGGCCACCAGGGCCGCCGCCGCCGATCCGCTCAGGCGGTGGGCCAGGATGAATCCCCCCCAGCCCGACACCGCAAAGGTGAGCAGGAACATGATATTATGGATGAGCAGCGGCTCCAGCCCCAGCTTGAAAAGCGGCAGCAAGGTGATGGCGCTCACGATCATGTGTTCGGAGTAAGCCAGGGTCAGCTTTTGGGGATGGAATATGGGGGCGTCGAACAGGCTAAGCCCGAGTCCCGGACTGCCCACCACCTTGGCGTCCCACCACAATATCCATGAGTTAAGCAAAGGATCGCCGTAATCACGCATCATATAGCTGGCCACGCTGGCCAGGGGCCAGGTCATAACCAGGCTCATAATGCACATGAAGGCCAATGCGGCCAGCGAGGTGGATACGCTGAGGGTCTGGCGGGGCATGCTGTTTTGTTGGGGGTCCATGTTTTTTACGCTTTGCATATCCGAGTCCTTCAGGTAAGCACATACATACACGTGCTTAAGGTAAAGTCAAGCATACTGAAAACCTTCATGCTAAATGAAAACGAGCGCCCATGCCCCCCGAGCCGGTGAAAATAAGCCTGATTGCGGCAGCGCCCCCCGGCCTTGCCCAGGTGAGCGGTTTGTGCGATTCCTTGCCCGTGCTGCCCAATGAGGGTTTTGAGCTGATCGCCGCGGGCCCGGGCATGGACTATGAGCTTACCCAGATATTGGCTGAAGCCTGTGCGGTGCGCGGACTGCCCTTTGGCGTGGTCAATCAGCAGCATCTGGATCTATCCGGAGCCCTGGACCAGGCCCTGGCCCGGGCCACCGGAGAATATGTCTGCCTGATCCCGGCGGGCTGCGCCCTGGACCCCGGCTTTGGCCAAGCCTTGCTGAACCTGGCCGGGGGTAACGGCAGGGAGGGGATTCTGGGCGGATGCCTGCCCCGGGCCGGAGACTCCAGGGTCGGCCAGCTGGCCGCCCGGGAGACGGAGTTCTACGGCTTTGCCCTGGAGCGCTGTTTCGCGGTTGAACGCCATCTGGCCCTGAATGCGGGCGGCCTGGAGGCGGTGCCCCGGCGCATGGCTGAACTGGGCCGGGAGCTTGAATCCAGCCCGGAGCTGACGGTGCGCGAACCCATGCCCCAAACCTGGCCGGCCATGTGGCGGCGGCAGATGATCCTGGGCAGGCAGGTCCGCGACCTGAAGCCCCAGCAGCTTTTGATGTTGATATTCTTGTTGCTGCTGATCACCCTGGGCCCGGCCGATCCCCTGCGGGCCCTCAGCCTGGGGGCTGTTTGCCTGCTGTTGCTGTATCCTTTGGACCGTCCTTTTATCAAACACATCGGCCATAATCACCCCGAGCTGCTGAATCCGGCCCTCTTGTTTTGCCTGATCAGGCCATTTGTGCGTCTTTTGGGGGGTCTGGCCGGCGCTCTGAACCGTTTTCAAGGCTGAATGTGTATTTTTGGGCGCAGGGCATAACTGAACTGTTGACATTCGGCCCGCCACGCCTAACTATGGGCTGGTAGGGACGTATGCACGCTGAAGGTGTATCATGCGCCTACGTTGAGTAACAGCCATATGCACATCCCAGCGGGGACAAATCAGTCAAGCGCATATTCCCCAAATGCATGGCTTATGAAAAACCGGGAGAAAAATATATTATGCTTCGGCCTGCACTCATCAGGATCGGAACTATGGCCATCGCAGCCCTGGCCTTGGTTTGCTTCATGCTGGCTGGACCTGTGGTCCATGCCGCCGGGAAAAAAACCAAAACCGCAACCCAAAAAGGGCAAAAGGCCGCCAAAAAGACCAAAAGCAAGATAAATGGGCGGGCAAAACTGCCCACAAGAAAAATCCCCCCGGTTCAAAAGGAATACACCCTGGAAGAGTGCGTTGAACTGGCCCTGGCCTATTCGCCCAAACTCAGCCAGTCGCGCTCCGATGTGTCGGCGGCCCAGTATGGCGAAAAAGAGGCCTTTACCCAATATCTGCCCACCATGGGAATCGACTACACCTGGAACCAGGTCAACCAGCCCACAGCGCTTCAGGGCACCCATGCCCTGCACTCTTTTTCCCCCAGGATACAACAGCCCGTCTTCACCGGCTTCAGGCTGGATGCGGAACACCGCCTGGCCGAATTGGGCATCGACCTGGCCGAGGTCAACCTGGAGTTGACCAGGCTGGATGTCATCCTCAGTGCCAAGGAATCCTATTTCAGCCATTTGCAGGCCATGCGCAACCGGATAACCGCAGGGCAGCAGGTGGAGCAGCTCAAAGCCCAGCTCAAGAACGCCAAAGATTTTTATGAGGTGGGCATCCAGCCCATCAACGAAGTGCTGAAAGTCCAGGTGGAATTGGCCAATGCCCAGCAGGATGAAGTCAAGGCGATCAACAATGTGCTGTCCACCCGGGCCGAACTGGCCCGGCTGATCGGGTTCGATGTGGACCACGACCTCAAGGTGAAAGACATACTGGCATACAGTCCCACCAATCTGGAATATTTGGGCGCCAAGCATCAGGCGCGGGCATTCAGGCCGGAGCTTAAGGCCAACGAGGTCCAGCTGAAGCAAGCCGATCAGAACATCAAGCGGGCCCAGTCCGAATACTGGCCTTCGGTCTCTTTGCAGCTGGCCTATTCCAAAAAAAGCGACTCGGCAGACTTGAGCAGATCGGACCTGTATCCGGACGATGTCTGGTCCGCCACCACGGCGGTCAGCTGGAATTTTTGGGAATGGGGCCGCACCAGACACAAGGTGAGCGGTCAGCGGGCGGCCAAAACCAAACTGGAATTCGTGCGCCGCCAGCTGGAAGACCAGGTTGATCTGCAGGTCAAACAGGCCTATTTATACCTAAAAGAATCCGAGATTAACATCAAGACCAATAAAACCGCGGTCACCCAAGCCGAGGAAAACTACCGTATCACCCAGGAGCGCTACCGCGAGCAGCTCACCACCAACACCGAGGTGCTGGACGCCCAGTCGCTTTTGACCCGGGCCCGCAACAATTACAATAACGCCCTGGCCACCTACAACATTGCCTGGGCCAGGCTGATGCGGGCAATCGGACATGGATATAAACCCATAAAAACGGGAGACAAGGCCAAGGGCAAATAGAAACCCTGGATAAGAGCCGGTCAAGTTGAGTGCAAATACTAATCGGCTAGTGGCGGGGGGAGTTACACCCCAGCACAGAGAACATATTCATTTAGCCGACACCCGGAGCGTGAGGAACCAAACGGGTTCTTATTAGGTCCCAAGAAAAACAGCCCTAAACCGGGGAGAGGCTTATTTGATCCGCCATGAGGCATTGAGCCTGGCTCTTCCGCAAGGCCTTAGCAGAATTGATACATCGCACACACCTAGACAAAAAGCATGGTTCGGCTCAATAAAGTCAGCAAAATCTATCCCGGACGCCGGCAGGCCGTGCTCAGGGATGTTGACCTGCACATAACCCGGGGGCAGTTTGTATACCTGACCGGGTCGTCCGGCGCGGGCAAGACAACCTTGCTCAGGCTGCTTTTCGGGGCGGATTTACCCACCCGGGGAGAGGTGCGGGTCGGCGGAGTGCTGGTCACCGCCCTGAAGCCGGCCAAAATCGCCCTGCTCCGCCGCCAAATCGGCGTTATCTTCCAGGACTTCAAACTGATCCACGGACTCAATGTTTTTGAAAATGTGGCCCTGTCCTTGCGGGCCGCGGGCAAAAAGGGCACCAAGCTTATCAACCGGGTCAACTGGATTCTGGACTTGGTGGGGCTCAGGGGCATGGGTGAAATCAGGGCCGACACCTTGAGCGGTGGAGAGCAGCAAAGGGTCGCGGTGGCCAGGGCCCTGGTCAGCCGGCCGGCCCTGATCCTGGCCGACGAACCCACCGGCAACCTGGACCCCGATAATGCCCGTATCGTCCTGGGCCTATTGGCCGACGCCCACCGGGCGGGCAGCACCGTAATCGTCGCCACTCACGATCCGGCCATTCTGACCATGGTAAAACGCCCCCGCGTGGTGCAGCTGGCCCATGGCCGTGTGGGAGAGCGGACATGAGTCCGGCTCACAAGACTTTGGGACCCCTGCGCAGGGCCTGCATTCTTATGGGCCGCGACCGCTGGCTGCAGCTGGTGGCGCTAAGCACCCTCAGCGTGGTGCTGGCCATCGTGGGCACATATCTGGCTCTGTGCATAAATCTCAGCGCATCGTTTGAAAAACTATCCAGCGGCACCACCATCATGGCGGTGCTGAAGCCCGGCATCCCAAAAGACCAGGCAGGCCGTTTATTAAAAGAACTTACGGCGCGCCAAGAGGTCTACAGAGTGAATTATGTGGATAAAAGCCAAGCCCTCGAACGCTTCGCCCGCCAGCTTGGTCCGCACAAAAATCTTTTGGACGGCTTGGAGCAGAATCCCCTTCCGGATGCATTGGAGATATTTTTAGATCCCAACGCGCCCAGCCAAAAGCTATTGGATGATCTTGCCTCCACCAAGCCGGTTGCGGAAGTAATCACCTCCCGCCCCTGGCTCACCAGGTTGGGCCAGGCCGCGGAAGTCTTCACCGAACTGGCCTGGGCCCTGGGCACTTTGCTGTTCGTGGGAATCATACTGGTGGCCTCCAACACGGTCCGCCTGGCGGTGTACGTGCGCCGGGATCAGCTGGAGATTCTGGACTTGGTGGGCGCCTCATTGAACTATATCCGCACTCCGTTTTTGCTGGAAGCCGTGCTGCAAGCCCTGGTGTCCTCATGCGTGGCCAGCCTTTTGGTCTGGCTGTTGTTCTGGCTTTTGGGCGGACCGCTTTCGCTCCCCCTGGGTTTGGACCTGGGCAATATCTTCAGCTTTCCCTGGCTGGTGGTCCCCATTCTGGCCCTGGCCGCCATGATTGCCGCTTTGGCCGGGGGCTTTTTGGGGGTGGGCCGGGCGTTAAGGCCCACAGGAAGCAAATGATTTCTCATTGCTATATCCGCCTGCTGATGGCGGCGGCCCTGGTCCTATTTCCGGCCTGGGCGGCCGGACAGTCCCCGCGCAGCGCCCAGCGTGAGATGCAAGCCAAGCTGGAAAACAACATCCAGCGCCACGACCGCAGCACCAGGGACTTGGCCGCCACCCGGCAAGAGCTGGTGCAGCTCGAATCACGCCTCATCCAGGCCAAAGGCATTTTGTCCCAGCTAAACAGGAAAGAAGCCGATACCGCCGCACGTCTTTTGGAAATGAAGCCCCGGCTCTCCCGCCTGGCGAGTGAAGTGGATCAGGGCGGCAGGAAGTTGAATAACCGCCTGAGGGTGCTGTATCTGTACGGCCCCGATATATCCTGGTGGCGGATGGCCAGCGCGCGCGATTTTCACGACGCCCTGACCCGGAGCGTGGCCCTGACCCGGCTGGCCCAGAGTGAGAAACGGCACTTAAAAGAACTGAACCAGCGGAGGCAAAAGCTTTCGGCATTGCGCAGCTATTTAAGATACCGTCATGATGAGCTCAGTCAGATAAAGGCGGACAAGCTCAAACAGGCCGAAGTTTTGCATAAGCTTCTGACCCAAAGAAAAGAGCTCTCGGCCCGTTTGAAAACAGAACAGGAAGCCAGCGAAAGGGCTATCGCCACTCTGGAGGAAGCCCTGGTCAGATTGGGCCGCACCTTTGATCTTGATGATAAAACGGCTCCGCGCAAAGAAGATCCGGTGCGGCATTCTGAATCCAAGCCGGAAGCGGAGCCTGGCCCCTCCCAGGCGCCCGGACCGGACGCCGGCGGCCCGGCCCCGGAACCGCCCGCCCCAAAGGCCAAACCTGGTGGGCAGCCGCAAGATAAAGGGCGGATATCTGGCCAGAGCGAACCCAAAAGCGCTCCTATCCCCACCCCGGGAAGCTTGTCTCCTCCGGTGGACGGACGGGTGGTTGGAACCGCCGGACCGGGAGAACGGGGGATCAAGGTTCAGGCCCGCCCCCATGCCCCGGTGCGTTCTCCTTGGTGGGGCCGGGTGGTATATGCCGGAGTTTTGGCTGGATATGGGCATCTAGTGGTGGTAGATCATGGGAATCGGGTTCATACTGTCATGGGCTACTTGGAAGCCATCAGTATTGAGGCTGGCAATAAGGTGGAACCCGGCAGCGTTTTAGGAAACCTGGACAAGGCCGGACAGCTCTATTTGGAAGTCCGAAAGGAAGCCCGGCCCCAGGATCCTCAAAAATGGCTTCGTTTGAATCCTTGACCTGAGACATACTTGAGATATATTCTTGATTCTTGAGCACATTCGCCTGGAGAGAAATATATGCTTCGAGGCTTACGAAAAATAGCTATAGCCTGCACCTTGATGGCCGCGATCATGGCCATGCTGGTGCTTTTACAAACCCCCAAACATGCTGAAGCGGAATCTGCCGATGAAGTTTACCGCCGTATGCGCCGTCTTACCGAGGTGCTGGAGCAAATAGACCGTAAGTATGTGGAAGAAGTGGATAAAGGGGAACTGATCACCCACGCCATAAAGGGCATGGTCTCCAGCTTGGACCCTCATTCTTCCTATCTCACCCCCAAAGAGCACAATGAGCTGAAAGAAGACACCAAAGGCAGCTTTTCCGGGGTGGGCATAGAAATCACCATGAAGGATGGAACCTTGACCGTGGTGGCCCCCATTGAAGGCACCCCGGCGTACAAGGCGGGCATGAAGGCCGGCGACCGCATAATCAAGATTGACGGCAAGCTCACCAAGGGCATGAGCCTAATGGATGCGGTCAAGGCGATTCGCGGCCCGGTGGGCACCAAGGTGACCCTGACCGTGTCCCGGGAAAACCAGCTCAAGCTGATCGACGTGCCCATTGTACGCGGGGTTATTCCCCTTAAGAGCGTAGCCTCATTCCTCATTGAAGACGGCTATGGATATGTGCGCATCAGCACTTTCCAGGAGAACACCACCGAAAATCTCATCAAGGCTTTGCGCAGGCTGCAAAACCAGCCTGATCCTTTGCAAGGATTGGTGCTCGATTTGAGAAACGATCCCGGCGGATTGCTCAATGAAGCGGTTAGCGTGGCGGATCAGTTTTTGAATGAGGGGATCATAGTCTCCACCAAAGGACGCCTGCCCGGCCAGCAGATGGTTCAAAAGGCCACTCTCAACACAGCGGCTGACGACTATCCCATCGTGTGCCTGGTCAACAACGGTTCGGCCAGCGCCAGCGAAATTGTGGCCGGAGCCCTGCAGGATCATTCCCGCGCGGTTATCATGGGAGTCAACACCTTTGGAAAGGGCAGCGTGCAGACCATCATCCCCATGGAAGATGACAGCGCCTTAAGGCTCACCACAGCGCGCTATTACACCCCCAGCGGACGGGCCATCCAGGCAAAGGGCATTATACCGGATGTGGTGGTGCCTTTTGTGGCTCCCCCAAAAGAACCCGCCAAAAAATCCAAAAGCCAGGCCATCCGGGAAAAAGACCTGAACGGGGCCATAGCCGCCGAGGAACAGGAAACCGCCGCGGACCCGGACAGCAAATCATCCGAGAAGGATCTGTATATGCCCGAGGAACGTCTGAAGCGGGACAACCAGCTCATCAGGGCCCTGGATCTTTTGAAGGCTTGGAAGGTTTTTGAACAGGTGAAAGCTAAAAGCGCCATGAGATCCGTCAAACCCTCCAAATAGGAGGGCTGTCACACGGTGTTTAAGAAAAAAACGGCCAAACCGCCCCGCCGTCCGGATTCCAGCCGGCGGCGGGGCTTGAGCGATATAACCATACAATCAGCAAAGAATCTGGCTTCCCGCGACCGCTGGATACTGCTGATTGTGGTGCTTGGCGCGTTTGTGGCCGTAAGCCTGGCCGCAATCTTCGGCGGCGGTTTCCTAGGCGGCGACACTAAGCCCGGCTCCGGCACCGGCAGCAAGAGCGTCAAAAGCAGCCCGGCCCCCAGGCGGGATGCTGTATCCACGGTCTCTACCAACACCTCTCCCCAGGCACCCGGCCAAAAGTCCACGGCCGCCCCCCCGCCCGCTCAGCCCCAGCCCGGGGAACTCCAGACCGAACCGCAGATCAAAAGCGCGGTTGACGTTATGGACTCGCTGGTCATCGCAGTGAAAAAAGCGGGACTGGACACCAGCCAAATAAGGGTATTGCCGGAAAAACAGGGGGATAACGGCATGGTGGTGCTGGTCATGGCGCTGCCCGGAGAAACCGGACCGCAAGCCATCAAGGATGCCGTGCAAAAACAACTGGTTGACAGCGGACTGACTGTAAAATGGGGCCGGGATGGCGACGGAATAGCCGTGGCTCTGGGGACCGGCGGGAAACCCAGCCACCGCATGGTTTTCATGCCGTCCACCGGGATAGACGGAGGCGCGGGCCCCAAAACCCAATCAGCTGCGACCGCCCAAGACTCTGCTTCCAGGCTCCCCCGCCTGGCTATTGTAATAGATGATCTGGGCCAAAACATCGAGCCCGCCAAACAGCTTCTGGCCCTGGATATGAAGCTGACCTATTCAATTCTGCCCAATACGGCAAACGCCGCCAAGGTTGCGGCCCTGGTGCAAAATGCCGGGCGCAGCATAATGCTGCATTTACCCATGCAGCCCAAAGACATAGCCAATGCCAAACTGGGCAAAGACGCCCTCATGCTCAACATGTCCGGCGATGAACTGCAGCACCTGACCGAAAAGCACCTGTCCATGCTGCCCGGAGCCTCGGGCGTGAACAATCACATGGGATCGGCTTTCACCGAAAACGCCAAGGCCATGCAGGCGGTTCTCAGCATAATCAAACAACACAACCTGTTTTTTCTGGACAGCGTAACCTCACCCAACACCAAGGCTATCTGGGTGGCCCGCAAGCTGGGCATTCCATCAGCCACGCGGGATGTATTTTTGGATTATGACAAAAACGGAAAAGTCGTGGCTCAGCAACTGAAAAAAGTTCTGCTCATAGCCAAGCAGCGCGGCTCGGCCATAGCCATTGGCCATCCCTACCCCGCCACCATAGAGGCCCTGAAAAGAGCCAAGCCCATGCTGAGCGCCACGGTGGAGATGGTTGATGCGCAAAGCCTGATGTCCGGCTCCCCCTGAACATCCCCGGCACCCCTGGCAAGCCCTTTTATTAGTGTTAAAATCCCTGATAGGTCGGACCGCGTTGCAATAAGGTCCATCAGCACAGTGAGAATCAAACCAATGGAGCAAATGGTGCCCAAAAAGCCTGCTTATCTTCTAGCCCTGCCCCGCACCCCCTACCGCCGCACTTGGGATCTCATGAAGGGTTTGGTGGAACTGAAAGCGTCCTGTGATTTCCCCCAGGTCTTGATTACAGTTGAGCACGACCCGGTGATCACCATGGGCCGCAGGGGGGCAAGCTGCGACATCCTCACCCCGGCCGAACTGCTGTCCGCCCGAGGTTTTGAGGTGCACAAGGTTGAACGCGGAGGTCAAAACACCTATCACGGGCCGGGACAGTTGGTGGCCTATCCCGTGTTTCAGCTCACCAAAGTGGGATTCCGCCTGGTGGAACTGGTTCGGGCCCTGGAGGAAGCCCTGATCCGCACCGTGGCGCATTTTGGAGTGCAGGCCTCCCGCCAGGAGGGCCATCCCGGGGTGTGGGTGGGTCATAACAAGATAGCCTCATTGGGTCTTGCGGTGCGGAAAGGTGTCACCTATCACGGCGTGGCCTTGAATGTGCAGCCTGACCTGTCCCACTTCAACAACATAAACCCATGCGGGCTGACCCCCAATCAGATGACCTCCATGGCCAAGATAACCGGCGATGAGCCGGGCCTGGAACCGGTGCGCGAAGCTTTCACCAAAGAGATAGCGCAGATATTCGGGCTTGAGTTTTCCCCCTGGAGCATAGAAGAAGCCGAAACCATAGTGGCTCAAGCAAAAAAAGCCCCTACCGCATAAGCCGCCAGCCAGGCCAGGATGCCGGCCACAAGGTCATCCAGCAAAACCCCCCAGGCTCCGGGCAGCTTTTGCATGGGCCCCACGGGCCAGGGTTTTACGATATCAAAGAACCGGAAGCAGGCCACCGCCGCCACGGCCTGCGGCCAGCCGCCCGCAACGCAGCCGTACATGGCGGCCAGCACCCCCACGGCCTCGTCTATAACGATGCTGCCCGGGTCCGGATCATCGCCCAAGAGCCGGAGCTTAAGGGCCCGGTCTATGCCCCAAAAAGCCAGCAGGCTGAAGATCAGTAAAAATGCCAGATAATATGGTCCGCAAAGGCAGATTGAAAAGCCATAAACAATGGCCGCGGCAATGGCCGCGGTCAAAATAGATCCATATGTTCCGGGAGCGCCGGGCCATAGGCCCACCCCCAATGTCACCCAAAGCTTGAGCATATATTCGACTCCGGGCTGGCTCCTGCCTTATCCTGATCTCGGGAGGCGCTGTCCGCCCACCAAAAGGCACTGCCCATAGCGGCAGTGCTGCTCCCGGCATTTATTCATGGCGCAAACCGGTCACCGTCAGTCCGCCGTCTCCTCCGGAGAGGCCAAGATACGCCAGGTTTTGGTGCGGCCCTTGGGACCAATCAGAATGAACTTCTGTCCGGTCTGCGCGCCGGTGACCAGACTGAAATCAGGAATGGTCAAACGGCCGGTATTGGTCACGGTGTAGTCGCTTTTGCCCAGCACCTGCATGGCATCGGAATGTTCCGCGCCGTCCTGCGCGCCCTCCACGCTGTCCAACCCGGCATAGATTTCCGGATCGCTCATAATATTCCTCCCACACCAGTATTCCGAGCCCTGCCCTTTTTGCATTTAAATAGCAGCCGGAGCCCATTAATATGATTCGCGCGCCTTGGCTGGCAGGCTGTCCAGGCGCAAAAGATGCTGTATTCACGGCAAAATACGTGTTTATTTTTGATTATTCTCTGTTTTCTACAAATATATCCAAGGGATGTCAAGCAAAATCCCGATCAGGCAAAACAACCGAACCACAAAAATAGCTGGCTGGGTTAGCTGCAATGGCTGTATGTTTTAGGCGGTTGATTAAATGATTGCTGTTTGCATTTGAGCGCTGGATGAAACCATTGGAACTGGCCCTTATCATAACTGCCGCAGGATGCGTTGACGCCTGGCTGGGAGACCCCCCCGCCTGGCCCCATCTGGTGCGCTACGTAGGCTGGCTGATTGCCAGATTAGGCCACCTCCTCAGGGGACGCAAACAAAGCCCTGGCGCCCAAATTGCGGCGGGCGGAATGCTTTGGCTGGCGGTGATAGGGCTGAGTTGCCTGCCGGTTTGGCTGCTGTTGGAACTGTGCCGGGCAATCTGGCCCCCGCTGGGCTGGCTGGCCGGGCTGGCGGTGGCCTTCCAGTGCCTGGCCGCGGGCCAGCTTTGGCGGGAGGCCCGGGCCGTGAGCCTGCCTCTCAAAGCCGGGAATTTGGATCAGGCCCGCAAAAAGCTCTCCATGATCGTGGGCCGGGATACCAGCGGGCTGGACGAAACCGGGATTTACCGCGCCCTGATTGAAACCCTGGCTGAAAACTTCAACGACGGCGTGGCCGCGCCCCTGTTTTATATGGCTTTCTTGGGCCCCCTGGGCGGAGTGGCATACAAGGCGGTCAACACTCTGGACTCCATGGTGGGCTACAAAAATGAGCAATACCTCTACTTCGGACGCATCCCGGCCCGCATTGACGATGCGGCCGGATACCTGCCCGCGCGCGTTAGCGCCTTGATTCTGGTGGCTGCGGCCTGGATGCTGGGCTTGGACTGGCGCCGGGCGTGGAAGGTGCTTATTGAGGACCACGGAGCCCATTCCAGCCCCAACGCGGCCTGGCCCGAAGCGGCCATGGCCGGAGCCCTCAACGCCCGGCTGGGCGGACCAAACGTTTATTTCGGAAAGCTGGTGCAAAAACCCTGGATCGGCCAGGCGGGCCAAGACCCCGCTGCGGCGCATTTCAAGGCCGCCCTCAACCTCATGGCCCTGGGCAGCGCCATAAGCTTGATATTGGCCGCCTTATTGGCCATGCTACTTTGGGCCTTCTAAACAAGCCTCGGAATGAACCACCCCCCCCCAAGCAGCGGGGTGTAATAAAGTGCATTGGTTCAATAGTGCCGCGCCGCAAGCAGCGGGTGATGCACCCCTGCCAAGTAATTCAACGGCCCGGACGGACCCCGGGCCCGGCCGGGCCGCCGAACCTGGCTGTTTTGGTACGTTTTTGCACCCCTTAAGTGGAAGGGGCCAAAGCGGTCCGACGCCGGTCTTTGCGGGCCGTCCGCTCAGTCTTGGTCCTTCCAGCCCACGGTCAATTCCATCTCGGGCGGGTCCAGTATGGTCTTTTTCACAAAGCACATATCAGCCACCCGCTTGACAGCCTTTTCATATTTGGCCGGGAAGCTCTTGGGCAGCTTGATCACGGTTTCAACTTTTTCAAGCTTGCCGCCCTTTTCATCCCAGGTCATGAACTGTTTCATTTCAATATCCTGGGTGGGAATGTCCCGGTTGGCGCAAAAGCCATGCACATAAAGCGAAGTGCAGGTAGCCAATGAAATCAGAAAATAGGCTCCGGGGGTGGGCATCTCACCCAGGCCGCCTTCCTTTTCGCTGGTATCGACTAAAACCTTGTTGCCCCGGTAGCTGGCTTCAACTCTGAGGTTATCCAAAAATTTGATTTCAATATCCGTATCCATGTCGGGTGCTCCTTAAACATACTTTCTGATGCTGGTAAAATGATGCCCTATTCTATACCTAGTCATATGAGCCCGCCATACACCGGTTCCTCCGCAGGCCGCCCAGGCAGCATAACTAATAGCATATCAATTTTTTTGATAAAAAAACTTGAAGGATAAAACCAACCGCCGGATTTACTCTCCCTTGGATAGACGGTGCCTGAAGGTGTGCAGAGCTTCGGGTATCAGGGAGCGAACCGCCGCCCCGGGCTCAATTCTGGCCTGGCGCTCCAATTCGCGGTAGCGGTGGCACCGCTTGGACAGGGTGGGCACCAGGTGTGCTTGCTCATACTGGCAGCCCATGGGATCGCCCGCCAGTTCCATGAGGCTGAACTGCTCACCCAGGGTGTTTTCCACCCACTCCAGCCTGCGCATCATCTCAAAGCGCAGTTGATCGGCCAGGAATAAAAAGGCATCCAGGGCTTCCAGCTTTTCATTGGGTTCCAGATAGGGGAAACGCTCACCCGGCCCCCATCCCCTGGATTCCAGCACCAGATCATACAAGGCCAGGGTGGCCGGCGTATCCAGTTCGGCCAGCGCCCCAACCACCATATCAGGCAGATGGGTGGGACGGTCGGTGGGCTCGGGCCGGTATCCCACCCGCCGGGGCCAGTGGGAAAAGGCCTTGTCCGCCATACGTCTGGCGCGCACCACGTCAAGATCGACCAATGCACCCATATTATTCCCCATTTTACCTATTGAACCCCATGACTGATAACTATATGCCAAAATTCATAATTGCGCAAATAACCGCCGGGATTGGGTTATCGCCAAGCCGGCATGGGAACAAGCGGCATTTAACAAGCCCGGGCTTATTTCAGATAGGCCCGCGCCTCTTCGGCCGCAGGCAGGGTGACCAAAAATCCCGCGCCCTGCCCTTCATGGTTGTGCACTTCCACCTGGCCGAAATGACGTGTGATGATTTTATGGGCAATGGACAGCCCCAGCCCGGTGCCGGTGTCCTTGGTTGTAAAGAATGGGTTGAATATGTTGTGAATTACGTCCAGGCTGATGCCTCCGCCCGAATCGATCACCTCTCCGGCCACGAACTGCTTGCCTTCCCGGACCACCGTGAAGGTGCGCAGGCTGATTGTGCCGCCCACCGGCTCCATAGCCTGCTTGGCGTTCAAGAACAAATTGAAGAACACGTGCTTGATCTGGCGGTCGTCGCAAAAAACCTTGGGCAAAGAGTCGCTCAGGTGTTTCACAACCTTGATGCCCGAGTCATCGAGCTCGCGCTTTATCAGGTCCAAGGAATCCTTCATGATCCTGTTGAGATCATGTTCCTCATAGCTTTCACGGCTGTCGGTGGAAAAGTCCAGCATTTCATTCAAGGTGCGTTCCAGCCGGGTGACTTCCTCTATGATCACGTCCAGATAGGGCCGGATGTCCGAATCGTTGGCTATCTTCTTGCGTATCCGCCGGGTGAACCCGCCGATGCTGACCAGGGGGTTGCGGATCTCATGGGCAACCCCGGCGGCGATTTCGCCCAGGGCGGCCAGTTTGTCCGCCTCCAAAAGCCGGTTGCGCATCACGGCCAACTCATGATTGGCATGTTCCAGGTTCTGATATAGGCGGGCGTTTTCCAAGGCCAGGCCGCCCAGGTTGGCCAGCATGGACAAAAGCTTGATATCCCGGTCCGTAAACGGGCGTCCGTCGAGCCCGTTATTCACCACCACAACCCCCACCACCTTGCCCTTGGCGAACATGGGCACAGTGACAAAGGTGTTGGGGCCCAAGGCATCCAAAAGCTGGGGGGACACACCCGCTACGTCTTGGGGGTCTTCCACCAGGATGGATTTTTTCTCATTTACCGTGCGGGCCAGTACGCTGTCGTGGGGTTTGAGGCTGATCTCCAGGCCGGTCTGGCTGTAATTCCAGGTGCTGTCGGGAAGAGGCAGCCGCTCCCGGGCCTTTTGCAACGAGTACAAAAGCTCCCCCACCGGGCCTTCATTACCGGAAGGGCGCTTTTTGTCAGCCACCGCCCGCAACAGTTGTTTTTCCTCATCCAGCAAAAATAGAATCACCCGGTCATGGTCCAGACCGGCGGGATGGGTTACGGCATGCATGATGATTTGCACGGTTTCGTTAAAATCCACCGTGGTCATCAAAAAGGTGCTTATCTCAAACAGGGTGCCCAACTCGGACACCATCTCTTCGTTGCGCTCAGCGAGATCTTCGATACGCTGGAAGGCCAGTGCGTTTTCCAAAGCGGGTGAAATCATGGGGGCCATGGTGGACAAAAGATTGCGGTCGTCACCGCTGAATCCACCCTGTCCGTGCCTGCCCGGAAGGGGTATCTTATCAAATACGCACAAATGCCCCTGATAATCCCCTTTGAAGTTCAGCTGCACGCACACCCCGCGTTCCAGATTTTCTATGCCGTCATTCACCGAACAAAGACGCGGCTGGATATTGGTCCTGGATTGGGGGGACCGGTCGCAGAAGTTTTCGCATAAATCGCCGCTCATGCAAACTTCGGGGATCTTGCCATGGGAAGCCATCATGCGTCCGTTGCGGCTATGGCGGTCCCTCACCTGCACCAGGCTCCCGGCCGCTCCCAGAAACTTGGCGCTGATGCTGGCCACGGTGCTTAACAGCTCATCAATGTCAATGGTGCTGATTGCTGCCCGGCCCAGGTCGGAGATTATATAGAGTTCCGCTATGCGTTTTTTAGCCTCGAAATAAAGCCGGAAATTCCTTATGCTTCCGGCCAGCTCCCGGGAAACCATCTGCAAGAGCCGTACATCTTCGGACGGCAGCGGGTTTGACCCTTCCAAGACAAAAGCCAGCACCGCATAAAGCCGGTTGTCATCCTGCACCGGGAAAAGTGCCACGGATTCCGAATCCGTGCACAGGGCCCGTAAAAAAGGCTCCTTGCATTGATGAGGCTGCATCAAGTGCATGGGCTCCCGGTTCTGCATCACTTGGCCCAGCTCACCCTCACCTATGCCGTCAAAGGGCAATTTCCGGTCTTTCAGGCAGCCGGGAGGCCAGCAGTTGGCCCGCACAAATCCGCCCAGCCCGGCATCCTGCATGAACAGCATGGATGTCTTTGCCCCCAGATACTGCCAGGCCGCCCGAATCACATTTTCCAGACGCTCGTCAATATCCACCGTGCTGTTGGCGATCTCAACCGCATAGGCCAGAAGCTCGAAACGCTTATCCAGAGACATGGCTAGACACCCCCCTGACCCAAACGGGCGGCCTGGGCGCGCTCATACAAATCAATATACTTTGGGAGCGATGCGTCCCAGGAGAAATCCTGGGTCATGCCCCGCCGCATTATTTCCCGCCATTGCTCTTTTTGGTCAAAAGCATCAAGAGCCCTTTTCATGGCCGCCATAAAGTCTTTGGCGCAGTATTTGTGAAATACGAATCCGGTCCCGCCTTGATCGGAACTATGATCCCGCACCGTATCCTGCAGTCCCCCGGTGGCCCTGGCCACCGGCACTGTGCCATAGCGGAGGCTGTGCAGTTGATGCATTCCGCAGGGTTCGGAACGCGAAGGCAAAAGCACCATGTCCGCACCGCTTATCAGGGTGCGTTCCAGACCCGTATCAAACCCTATATGCACCCCGATGCTGCCCTTATGTAATTTGGCCAACTCCAATAAGCGGCTTTGATAGCGGTCATCCCCTTGCCCCATGATCACCAGACCCAAGCCCATGTCCAAAAGGGTCTCCAGGGTGGGTGAAAGGATATCCATGCCGCGGCGGTCCAGCAGGCGGCCCACATAAGCCGCCAGGGGGCGGCCGGGCTCAATTGTCAAGCCGAAGCGCTTGCACAAAGCCTGTTTGCATTCGGCTTTTGGGTCCAGGTGGTCCGGGCTGTAGTTGGCGGCCAGGGCCGGGTCGTTGGCGGGATTCCAGGACTTGTAATCCACCCCGTTCAGAATCGCGGTCATCTTGTATTTGCGGTGCAGCAAAAGCCCTTCCAGGCCGTGCCCGTGCTCGGGGGTCAGGATCTCCCTGCCATATGTAGGGCTTACGGTGCTGAGCACGTCACCAAAGACCAGACCGGCCTTCAAAAAGCTTATTTTGCCATAAAATTCGATGGCCTCAGGATTGAAATACTCCCAGCCCAAACCCAAAAGGGGCATGTCATAGTGCCAAAAAAGACCCATGCTGGCCAGATTGTGCACCGTCATCAGACATCCCGCCTTTTCAAACACCGGTTCCTCTTTATACAGCGTCTTAACAAACATCGGAATCAGGCCGGTGGTCCAGTCGTTGGCATGAATCACATCCAGCGGTTTATCCTTTTTGGCGGCCAGTTCCAAAGCCGCCCGGCAGAAAAACACAAAGCGTTCGGCGTTGTCTTCGTAATCGCCAAAAGAGTTGCCGTAAAGGCCTTCGCGGTCAAATAGATGATCATGCCCTATGAGATGTATGGTGACCTGATCCGAAAGCGGCAGGCTCTGCACATAAGCCCGGTGCCAACGCCGGGAAACCGGCACTTCCAGCCTGATTCCCTGATCAATCAGCATAGCCTCCACTTTTGGCTTCATACGAAGACGTGGAGCCACAATATCAACCTGGTGACCCAACTCCCCCAGGGCCAGCGGTAGGTCATGGGAGTATTCGGCCAGGCCTCCCACCCTGGAGACCGGCAATACTTCTGGGGATAAAAATAAAATCCGCATGATGCTTGCCGCCTGCTTTCTTTATGGATGATATTGATGATAGCATGGGCGTCTACAATTAACCACGCCTGGCTTGGATACGGTTTTGTGCCAAACCGTAAGCCTGTCCGGGCTATAAACCGCCGGCTATTTGTGCCAGGCTGGTTGAGATTCCAAAAGTTGCAATAGATTCTATAACTTAGATGGGTTAGCTCAACTCATGCGGGATCAAAAATCAGATATTCTGCGCGCGGTATTAGCCCTGTCGGCCACGGTGGGCCTGCCCCTGGCCCTGGCCGGCCTGGCCGAGCATGTTTATTCCAGGTCGGTTTTCAAGGAACTGGCCGCGGATTGGGACTATGTGCCGATGCTGATCAGGGCCGCGGGTCTGGCGCTGGCCATTGGCGCCACCGCCTGGCTGAGCGTATGGTACAAGATGCGTTACAACCGCCAGGTAGACCAGCTCATAGGCCGCTGCAATAAAATCTCCCTGGCCGATCCTCTGGTACACCGCCCTCAGTCTCTGAACCTTCCTGATTTGAACCAGCTGGACATGGCCATCCTGGTTATGCGCGATGTTCTGGTAGACCATTTATCCTATTACCGCCGGTTTTTTGAAGCAGCTCCGGATATGTTCCTCAGCCTTTCTCCGGTCGAGCGCCGTATTCAGGATGCGAACCAATCCTTTTTCCAAAAGCTGGACATGCTGCCGGGTGAGGTGATCGGGCGCAAGATAGAACGCTTTGTGGCCCTGAACCGGGGCTGGGACGTGGCCATGGGCGTGGAGGGCAAGCCCCTCAGGGGCCTTCTACTGACCGGACGCGGTCCGGTGAAGATAGAAGTCCGCCTTTCCTGGGAAAAACGCACCCAGGATGAACCCTGGATACTGGGCGCCCGGCTTTCGGATATCAGTGAGAGGGAAAAGCTGATAAACCAGCTAATCAGTAAATCCGCCGCCTTGGAAAAAGCCCTGGAAGAGGTGAGAAGCGTGGACAAACTAAAGGATGAGTTTCTGACCACCTTGAGCCATGAGATCAAAACCCCGCTGGTTTCGCTCAAAGGTTTTTTGCAGCTTATCAAGGATGGAAGGGCCCAGCCCGAAAAACATGAAGAGTATCTTGCCATTTGCTGGCGTAATCTGCTCAAACTGGAAGGCCAGATAAACAACCTTTTAGATCTGGCCCGGCTATCCGCCAAAGGCGGTGAGGATTATCCATTGGAGCCGGTGGACCTTGGGGTGCTGGTGCGCACCGAGCTGGAGAATCTCAAGATTATGGCTGCGGAAAACAAGGTCAGCCTGTCCGACCCGCCATGCGGGCATTTCATAGTAAAAGGAAATGCACAAAAACTGATTCAATTAATCGACAATTTATTGGTAAACGCCGTAAAATATAGCAAAGAGGGTGGACACGTAGAAACCAGCCTGAATCACAGTGACGGAAAAGTGGTTCTGACGGTGAGTGATTCCGGCGTGGGCATCAAGCGTGAACAGATAGCCCAGATATTCAACCGGTTCTACAGGGCGAACATATCGGGAACCGGGCGCATAGAGGGGCTGGGAATCGGACTCAGTCTGGTTCAGGAGATCGTATTGCTTCACGGCGGAAACATAGAGGTCTCAAGCTTCCCTGGCGAAGGCACCACGTTTACCGTAATTCTGGAGGGCCTGGAGTGACAGTGCAAGTTCCTATGGTCCTGCTGGTCGAAGACGATCACGACGCGGCGCAGCTTTTCCAGGCATTGCTTTTGAATGAAGGCTTCCGGGTGCAGGTGTGCCACGATGCCTGGCAAGCCTTGGAGTGGTGGCAGACTCAGCGGCAATCCTGCGATTTGGTGGTGCTTGACATGGACCTGCCCGGGCTGGACGGGTTCAAGCTGTTCGAGCGTTTCAAGGATGATTCCGCCAGCCTCCCGCCTGCGATGATGCTTTCCGCACATGGCGATCCGGCTTTGGCCGAGCGCTGCAAGGAAGCCGGAGTCAGTATTTTTTTGGACAAGCTGAATGACTTTGGCAGTTTTATTCCAACCGCCCGAATGCTGTTAGTCTAATCGGGCGTAAAATACCTTTTCGGGTATTTTTTACCGTTATCAATTATTCAAATACAACACGCCGGCAACTTATTTAATTTCAAATATGGAACTATTTTCCATAATGTTGAACCGGACTTCACTCTTCACATCCCCCCTCTGCGGCTTTAAAAAATATTTTCAGCAAACCATTAGATAACATTGAAAATACTTATATTACCCAAAAAAACTGTGCTCGGGATGGCCTCTTTCCCTGCCTGCCCCAGTTAGGAAAGAATCGCATCACCAAGCACAGTAAAAATATTATATATGCAAATTATGCGCCAATAGCTATAAAGTTACAGCACAGAGCCCAAAGCCCGGCAGTATGCCAGGTAGGTCATCTGGTCAAAGAGTACAAAACGCACCTCGTCAAAGGCCTTGGGATTTTCCTTCAAAACCTCAATAACCGCATTCACGGCCACCATGGCCGCATCATCCAGAGGATAGCCGTATGCCCCGGTGGATATGCTGGGAAAGGCCACGGTGCGCAAGTTGTGCTCAATGGCGAGCTTAAGAGAATTTTTGTAGCATGAAGCCAGCAACTCAGCGGCGTTGGGCTGTCTGGCGTAAATGGGGCCCACAGTGTGTATCACCCTCTTTGCGGGCAATTCGCCCGCGGTGGTAATCACCGCCTGGCCGGTAGGGCAGCCGCCGTAAGTCCTGCACTGGGCCATGATCTCCGGACCTCCGGCCGCGTGGATTGCGCCGTCCACTCCTCCCCCGCCCGCAAGGCGGCTGTTGGCGGCGTTGACTATGGCGTTCACCTCCTGTTTGGTGATATCGCCCTGCACCAGGGTCAGCCTGGTCTGGCCTATTGAGGTTTGCACATCGGCCCCCTTTCACACCGGTTAGCTGAAAATATAGTCTTGGCTTCAAAAGGCTATTTCCGTGCCCATATACGGCTCCGGCCGCAGCCTGCCTGATTAATTGACCATCCCCGGTTTGGGGGCCAGAAAATATAGGCGCCCTTCATATTTCATGCGTCCGGCCAGCTCCCCGGCCTCCTTGCCGCTGCCGTAAAACAAATCCAGGCGGCCGGGGCCGCGTATGGCCCCTCCGGTGTCCTGGTTGAATACAAAACGGTTTAAGGGAGCCTGGCCGCCGTCCGGCCCGGGCTGGATTCCGCTGATATAAGCCAGGGCCAGCCCCGGGAAGATGCGCCGGTCGGTGGCTATGCTGCGCCCGCCCGCCAAGGGAATCTCAAAGCAGCCCAGGGGCCCGCCCTCTGCGCTCAAAGGGCGAAAGAATACATAGCTGGGGTTTTGGCTCAGCACCCTGCGGCGCTTTTCGGGGTGTTTTTCCAAAAAGGCCCTGATGCCCTGCATGGACATGCCTTCGTATTCCATCAAGCCCTGGTCTATCAAAAAGCGGCCTATGGAGCGGTACGGCCTGCCGTTGGTGCCTGCATAACCCAGCCGCAGCCTGGTTCCATCGGAAAAAAGCACTTGGCCGGACCCCTGGATATGTAGGAAAAAGGCCTCCACCGGATCTGACAGATAGGCCAATATCTGGGCCCGGTTGTCTATGGCGTTGTCATAGTCAATGGCCTCCCGGTCATGGTAGGGCACCACTTTTTGCTCGCTCACCCGGCCCACCAGGCGCTTCCGGGGCAGGTCTTCGGAAAAGAGTCTGAGATCAATGGTGACCAGATCCTGGGGCACTGCATACAATGGATGCAGATAGGAGCCTTGGGCGCTTTTGCGGGCGTCCATGACCGGCTCGTAATATCCGGTGTAGAGCACCTTGCCTTCGCCATCGGACCCCACCGAGCGGTACAGCACGAACTCTTTTTTCAAAACCTGGGCAAGATGATCAGTATTGGGATAGTATGCGTACAGTTGCAAAAAGCGCTTAATTCCCCAAGCCATTTCCGCGGCCCGGACCTTGCGGGTCCCGAAAGTGAAGCTCTTGCCGGGCACTTTTTCCAGGTATGCCAGGGATTCGGCCGCAGCCTGGTTCAGACTCTCTGAATCCAGGTCGTCAAGCAGCTGGGGCCATTCGCTTTCCGCCACGGCTTCCAGGGCCGGGCCCTCCCTGCCCACATGCTCTTTGGCCTGCCAGCAGCCCGCAAACGACATGAGCAGTAAACCGGCGCAAAGCCAGGCCAGTTTTTTTACGGTTGATTGCATTACTTTCAGCATTTTTCATCATCCTTATAAGGGCAGTGCAGCTATACGTCCGCCAAGGCAGGCATGCATCAATATCCCGCCCGCCCAGGTCAAGGGTAATTCATGCAAACATATTGATATATTAGCATTTATTTTGCTACTCAAACCAAGCATGAGCCCACACGCAACTGCGCCGCGCCAAGCGGGATGATTCCGGAGCGGTCTAAATCTTCACAGGTATTATTCTCATACCCGGGAGTACAGAGCAAGTATTCAGGCCCTATTCTCTGTGCAAGCCGGTCAGTCCATGATAAAGTCGCTAAGCATTGCGTTTGGCGGGCCCATGCAAGAATTTTGCCTTTACGCGCAATTCTCAGCTGGATATACTTTTTATGCGTAATCAACGGAAGTGATTTAGTTCCATTGCGACGATTTCGCCTCATAGTGGTGGCCGCATTGGCAGCCTTGCTTCTCGGAACCATGACGGCCTATTGGCTCAATCCGCCGGTCAGGGTCAGCCTGAAAGAAGCCGGTGATGGAGAAGCCCGGCAAGCGGACTCCCGTCCTCACCTGAAAGGTCTTGAGTACACTCAGGTACAAGACGGCGTAAAGAAGTGGACTCTTTCCTCCGAACTGGCCACATATGATGAAAAAGAGGGTGAAGTAGCCCTGAAAAACGTATTTCTCAGATTCTTCCCCAAAGGAGGCGGAGAAATCACCCTGCGGGGCAAAACCGGGCGCTATTATCAAAAAGAAAAGGTCGTATTTCTTACCGGGAATGTAATTGGCCAGACCCAAGACGGCGTCACCTTGAAGACTGAGGAACTCAAATATATTGAAAAGGAAAAAAAGGTGATTTCGTCCAAAAGGGTTACAATTGCAGGAGCCCGCTT
This sequence comes from Desulfarculaceae bacterium, assembly GCA_963675675.1. Lineage (GTDB taxonomy): Bacteria > Desulfobacterota > Desulfarculia > Desulfarculales > Desulfarculaceae > Dethiosulfatarculus. Next base: position 517,431 of record OY776512.1, on the reverse strand, counting down.
CATTGTTGAAGGCATCGGCATGACCGTGGATCTAGACAAAAACAAAGCCAGCCTGAATAAAAACGTTAATTCCACTTTTGTACCGGTGGGCAGCGGTCCGCCGCCCGGAGTTACCAAAGAGTAGGCATCACCCCGCCAAGATGGTGCGGGAATCTGGCCTGAAAGGCCATTGCCAAGCAGAAAACGGGGCTATAAGCCCCGGGGCAACTATAATCAAAAAGTCAGGTCATAATTACCGCCGGAGGTTTGTTATGAAACTAAAAGCCCTGTTTGTCGTTATAATCGCCCTATTTATGGCCGCACCAGCCGCCGCGCAGCTTACCACTCCAGAAGCCAGCGACGAACCTGTGCATGTGGTAGCCGACCGCTTGGAGATAGACAACAATATCCAGGTTGCCGTATTCACGGGCACGGTAAAGGCCAGTCAGGGTGATGTGAAAATAGATTGCGACACCCTCAAAGTGTATTATGACCAGGGTGAAGGCGCCGATGGCGGGAAACCCAACGCCGCCGACCGGGCCGCATCCGATGCCGGCATCATGGATACCGGCGGCAAGGTCCGCAAGGTGGAGGCCATGGGGCATGTAAAGATCACCCAAAAGGACCGGGTCGCCGTGGGCAGCAAAGCCACCTACTGGGCAGGAGCCCGCAAAATGCTCCTGGAAGGCAAGGCCACCGTGTGGCAGGGCAAGAACCAACTCTCCGGCGCAAAGATCACTGTGTTTCTGGATCAGAACCGCAGTGTGGTGCATGGCCAGCCCGGCAAGAGGGTCAGCATGACCATCGCCCCCAGTGCAGGCAAGAAGAAAAAATAGTCCAAACCGGGGCTGCCTGGGCAGTCCCGGTTCCTTTACTTTTCTTACATAAGGAATTCGGTGCGGCGTGCCTCGCTTAAGCATGCACAACTTGGTGAAAATTTACGGCGGCCGGCGGGTGGTGGATAACGTAAGCCTGGAAGTCAACGATTGTGAAATCGTGGGGCTATTGGGTCCCAACGGCGCCGGCAAAACCACCACCTTCTATATGACCACCGGGCTGATACGCCCCGAGGACGGCACGGTGTATCTGGATAACGAGGAGATTACCGAACTGCCCATGTATCAAAGGGCCAGGCGGGGCATCAGCTATCTCCCCCAGGAACCCAGCATTTTCCGCAAACTGACCGTGGAGGAAAACATCCGGGCCATTTTGGAAACCTTGGACCTGCCTCCCCAGGAAGAAGACAGACGCCTTACCCATCTTTTGGAAGAGTTGAAGGTCTCCCACCTGCGGGAAAACCTGGCCTATTCGCTTTCGGGCGGAGAGCGCCGCCGGGTGGAAATCACCCGCCTGCTGGTGACCGAACCTTCATTTATCTTGCTGGACGAGCCTTTTGCCGGAATCGACCCTTTGGCGGTGGCGGACTTGCAAAACATCATCCGCCAGCTGAAAGAACGGGGCATCGGGATATTGATAAGCGACCACAACGTAAGAGAAACCCTGAACGTATGCGACCGTGCCTATATCTTAAGCTCCGGAAATGTGATAGAACAAGGTGATCCTAACCACATCGCCAACTCTGAAGTGGCTCGGCGTATTTACTTGGGTGAACAGTTTAGCTTGTAATTATGGGTTTAGAGATAAGACAGACCCTCAGATTGGGTCAAGAGCTGCGCATGACCCCCCAGCTGCAGCAGGCCATCAAACTGCTGTTGCTCAACCGTATTGAGCTTGCGGAAACCATTGATCAAGAATTGATGGAAAATCCCTTGCTGGAGGTCAACGAAGACTCCGACCCGGATCAATCTGAGCAGCCGTCATTGGACCCACCCGCAGAGGTTCCGGCTGCGGATTCACCTGAAGCGGCCCAGGAGCAGGCCGAAAGCGGGCTTGAGGAAATACAGGTCAGCGAGCAGACCAAAGAGGATTTTGATTGGGAAAACTATTTGGATGAATATTCATCCGCCCCGGCCCGCAGCGAAACCTCTATTTTTGAAGACCGCGAACTACCCTCCTATGAAAACACCCTTTCCCGGGCTCCCTCTTTAGGAGAGCATCTTTTGTGGCAGCTGCGCATGGCCGCCCTGACCGAGCCCCAGATGGCGCTTGGCGCTCACCTTATCGGCAACATCGGCGCGGACGGCTATCTGCAAGGCGATCTGGAAAGCATTGCCCAACAGGCCGGATGCAGCCCGGATGAGCTTTGGGAAGTGCTCAAAGTCATTCAGCAGTTCGATCCGTTGGGCGTGGGAGCCAGGGATCTGCAGGAATGCCTCATCATACAGGCCACGGAACTGCACCCGGCCAATGATTTGGTGCATGACATCCTGGAGAACCATCTCTTGGATCTTGAAAAGGGCCAGTATCAGCGCATTGCCAAAAAATGCGGGGTCAAGCTGGATCAGGTGGCCCAGGCCATCCAGATCATACGCTTTTTGGACCCCAAGCCAGGGCGGAGCGTGACCAGCGAAGATCCCCAATACATCACTCCGGACATCTACGTTTACAAAATGGATGACGATTTTGTGATCGTGCTTAATGAGGATGGGCTGCCCAAGCTGCGGGTCAATAATTTCTATAAAAGCTCCCTGGGCAAGGACGCCTCCAGCGAGGCCAAAGAGTATGTCAAAACCAAACTTAACAGCGCACTTTGGCTTATCCGCTCCATCCATCAGCGCCAGCGCACCATTTATAAGGTGACCGAGTCCATAGTCAAAAGCCAGCGTGAGTTTTTGGACCAAGGCGTGGACCGCCTGAAACCCATGGTGCTGCGGGATGTAGCGGAAGACGTGGGCATGCATGAATCCACCATCAGCCGCGTCACCACCAACAAATATGTGCACACCCCACAGGGCGTGTTTGAACTGAAGTATTTCTTCAACTCTGGCATCAACAAGGTTGCGGGCGGCGCCATGGCCTCGGAAGCGGTCAAAGAGCGCATCCGCAAGATTGTAACCGGAGAAGATTCGTCGAAACCTCTTTCGGATCAGGCGATAGCAGATATACTTAAAAGACAGAATATTGACATAGCACGCAGAACCGTGGCCAAGTATAGAGAGCTGCTGGGTATATTACCCTCCAGCCGGAGGCGGAAAACGCTTAAAGGCCTCTAGCTGCGGGCAAACTCCCCGGCGGCTGTTGACAACAGGACCATATGGGGATACAGACATATCCCACGCTCGCCGCTAATTGTAAAGCGGGGCATCGGAGGTTAATACATGCAAATACAAGTTACTTTCAGACATGTCGATCCGTCCGAAGCAGTAAAAGAATACGCCACCGAAAAGGTGGGAAAGCTGCAAAAGTATCTGGACGGCCCGGTTGAAGCCAACGTCACACTAACTGTGGAAAAACACCGTCACGAGGCGGATATCAACATAATCGCCAGCGGACTTAAGATCCATGGTCATGAGACCACCGGCGACCTGTTCAGTTCCATCGACTTGGTTATGGACAAACTGGAAACTCAGGTTAAACGCTACCGCGAAAAGATCAAAAAGATGTACCGCAAGCAGCCCAAGGGCAGCGAGCGGCCTTACACCCTGGATGTATTCCAGGCCGAGAGCGTAGCCGAGCCCGAACCACAGGTGATCACCACCCAGAAGCTCACCGCCAAGCCCATGGATGCAGATGAGGCCGCCATGCAGCTGGATCTTTCGCAAGAAGAGTTTTTGGTGTTCATCAACTCGCGCAGCGAAACCCTAAACGTCATCTACCGCAGAGGTGACGGAAACTTCGGACTTATAGTTCCCGAATAGCCAGTGTCCGCAGGAAGAGTTACTAATGAAGCTGACCGATCTCCTCGGTGAATCGCAGATAATTCCCGCTTTAAAGGGCAATAACAAGCGGGATGTATTAGAGGAACTGACAGGCGCCATTACCGCCAGCCAGCCTTCTGTGGACAAAGACCGCCTCATGGAAGTTTTGATGGAGCGGGAGCGCCTGGGCTCCACGGGCATAGGGGACGGCATCGCCATCCCCCACGGCAAACTTCCCGGCCTTGAACAGCTCCTTTTATCCTTTGGCCGCAGCGTAGGCGGAGTGGATTTCGACTCCCTGGACGGCAAACCGGCCCATCTCTTTTTCCTGGTGGTGGCCCCGGAACAGTCAGCGGGTGTGCATTTGAAAGCCCTGGCCCGTATATCAAGGCTGCTGAAAAGCCAGTCCGTGCGGCGCGACCTCATGTCCGCTACGGATGCCAGACAGCTTTTTGAACTGATTGAAAAGCAGGACGAGGAATTCTAGGCTGAAATAAACTTATTAGGGTCCGATTAAATTTAATTCCGATCTGGGCACACTTTTGTAACGCTCGCATATTATTATCTGTGCGCAGCCATCCAAGTGTGCCCATTTTGCTTTTGAGCCAGACAGCGCTGCCACCACAACCTGCACACTTTCCATTCATGCCTGCAAAGAGGGGTGATCTTGAGCGAGCAGCCAAAAAACCCGGGTGAACGCACCCATTTCGTGGTGGTCACAGGGCTTTCGGGCTCTGGAAAATCCACGGTGCTGAAAGCCCTGGAAGACCTGGGCTATTATGCGGTGGACAATCTGCCGGTGAACCTGCTGCCCGATTTGGTCAAGCTGCCCCTGGGCACCGGAAATCACCCGGTGAAAGTGGCCCTGGGCATGGATGTGCGCGACCCGGAATTCGTCCACACCTTTCCGGACATCTATAAAAAGCTCTGTAACGACGGCTGGTGGCTGGACCTCTTTTTTTTGGAGGCCAGCGACTCCGTGCTGATCCAGCGCTATTCCGAGACCAGGAGACAGCATCCCCTTTCCAGCCTCCAGGAAGGCGTGAATCAGGTTCTGCAAAAAGAGCGCGATCTTTTGGACCCTATCAAAGAGCAGGCCAGTCATATCATAGACACTTCGCGGCATACGGTGCATGAACTGCGGCGGGAAGTCCACAGCCTGTTCAAGGAATTGGCTCCTCCCGCCCCGTTCCGGATCAACCTTATGTCTTTTGGCTTCAAACACGGCATCCCCCCCGAAGCCGATGTGGTGGCGGATGTGCGTTTTTTGCAAAACCCATACTTCGTGCAAGAACTGAAAGCCAAAAACGGAAAGGACGCGGCCGTCCGGGAATATGTGTTCAAGGACCCCAACACTCAAGAATTCCTGAACCGTTATATTGATCTGCTAGAGTTTTTGCTGCCGCTTTTCCAGGCCGAGGGAAAATCACGGCTCACCATTGCCGTGGGATGTACAGGAGGCCATCACCGCAGCGTCGCCTTGGCCGAATGGCTGGGGGAGCATCTGGCCGGGACCGGCCGCCAGGTGGTGCTGCGCCACCGGGATATAGAAACCTGATCCCTTTGCCGAACCGGTCCAACATCCTCCGCTGAATGAATAACCCCGCCGCAGGCAGCGGGGTTTTTGAGCACGGCAAGCCGTACGAAACAGGCCCCCTGGATTATTGCCCGCGGAGGATGGAAGCATTTATCTCTCCAGGTTGCTTTAGCCGCTTGCAATTTCATAAACCTCGTATAGGGTTAGGGGCGGGCCGAATGATGAACATGGCTGATACTTCTCTCGGCATCCAGTTCCCATCAAGCGCCATGGGCCCAGGTGATTACAATATGTTCACTGTTTTTGTTCCCATAAACTTTGGATATTCAAGTGACCGGTATTCTTATCATAACTCATGCCCGTCTTGGCCAGGAACTTATCGGCGCCGCCGAGTTTATTTTGGGCGGCCTGGAAAAGGTCGAGCATTTGGCGGTTGAGGCCAACGTCAACCCCGAAACCTTATCCCAAAAAATCAAAAAGAGCCTGGGCCGTCTTTCAAAAGACCACGGAGTGATTATTCTCACGGACATGTTCGGCGGCACCCCCAACAATATTGCGCTTTCTTTTTTAAAAGAAGGTGAAGTTGAAGTGGTGACCGGCGTAAACCTGCCCATGCTGATCAAGGCTGTCACCGAAAGGGGCAAGCATGATCTGGACAGCCTGGCCCGCCAGGTCTGCCGGGCGGGGCGGGAAGCTATTGCATCGGCTGGTGAACTGCTTTCGGCGTAATGAAGCCTCCGCCCAACAAACCCCCTTCGCGCCTCCATCTTTTTCCCATGTCCCGCCGGCACCTTGACCAGGTGCTGGCCATAGAGAACCATTACTTTCCCGAGCCCTGGAGCCTTCAACTTTTTGAAGCCGAAATAGCGCATCCTTCGGCCCTGCCGCTTTGCGCGGTCACCTTCCCGGCCGATTCCGTGGCGGGCTACGTCTGCCTGTGGCTCACCGCCAAAGAAGTGCAGGTGCAAAATCTCGCCGTGGCCCCGGGAAAACTCAGACAGGGCGTGGGTCGCTTTCTGCTCAACGGCGGACTGCTGGAGGCTAAACGCCGGGGATTTCCATTAGCCGTCCTGGAAGTGCGCCCCAGCAATCAAGCCGCCAGGGCTCTGTATGCCTCAATGGGATTTGTGCAAGTGGCAATCATACCCAAATACTACGGAGACAATGATGAAGACGCCCTGCTCTTGTATTGCGACTTGACCCGCCCATTCAGCTGACGCCCCTTGTTGCCTGCCGATTGCCGCTTGACCGCCATATGGAAATGACGTTAAATTGTACGTGTGTATTAATGATATGAAATGCCCTTTAGGTGCGCGCGGCAAAGCCGGAATGCCTGGTCTCAATATGAATATTGGCCGGGGCGTAAACCTTGGGGCTGTTTTATTTGAAGCGGCCGGCGGGCCTGAAACCGGACAGCCGCCAGCGGCCCCGGCCCCGGCCCCACAGGCCGAACTGAGGCAAATCCAAAAACCAAAAAGAAAAGGGAAGACGCCATGCCCATAAAGATCGGATTGAACGGCTTTGGCCGCATTGGCCGCCTGGTTACCCGCATACTGGGTCCGGGACATCCCGAGCTGGAACTGTGCTCCATTAATGCCCGGGCGGACTCCGCCCAACTGGCTCACCTTTTAAAATATGACTCGGTGCATGGCCGCTTTAAAGGTGAAGTGGCCCATGAACCGGACGCCTTGATCATAGAAGGCCGGCGGGTGGCGCTAACCCGCCAGCCCTCGCCCGCCCAGATCCCCTGGAGCGAGTTCGGGGCCCAGGTCGTACTCGAAGCCACCGGTAAATTCACCAAGCGGACCGACGCCCAGGGGCACATAGACAATGGTGCGAAAAAGGTTATCATCGCCGCACCGGGCAAAGAGGTGGACGGCACCTTTGTCATGGGGGTGAACCATACGGACTATGACCCGGACCGCCATCAGGTCATCAGCAACGCCTCATGCACCACCAACTGCCTGGCTCCGGTGGCCAAGGCGCTCAACGACGCCTTTGGCATTCACAGCGGCATCATGACCACCATCCATTCCTACACCATGAGCCAGCGCATCCTGGACGGCTCCAGCAAGGATATCCGCCGGGCGCGGGCCGCCGCAATGAGCATGATACCCACCTCCACCGGAGCGGCCAAGGCGGTCACCCAGGTGATCCCCGAGTTAAGCGGCAAGCTGGACGGCTTTGCCATCCGGGTTCCCACTCCGGATGTCTCATTGGTGGATCTTACCTGCTGGCTGGATAAAGAGACCAGCGCGGAGGGTGTGAACCAGGCGCTGAATCAGGCGGCGGAAGGCCCCATGAAAGGATATATGCAGTTCACCATGGAGCCCCTGGTCAGCGTGGACTACATGGGCACCTCCAGTTCCTGCGTGGTGGACGGGCCGCTCACCCAGGTGATGAATGGAAACCTGGTCAAGGTGCTGGCCTGGTATGATAATGAAATGGGTTTTACGGCCCGTTTGATTGATCTGGCCGCTTTGGTGGCCTCTAAGCTTTAGGACCCTTTTGCTACGGGACATCAAAATGAAATATCTCAATGAAATAGACATCAGAGGCAAAACCGTTTTCATCCGGGTGGACTTCAACGTGCCCTTGGATGAGATCCAGAATATCACCGATGACAACCGCATCAGGGCGGCCTTGCCCACCATCAACTACTGTCTGGATGATAACGCCAAAGTGATCGTGGCCTCCCACATGGGCAGGCCCAAGGGCAAGGTGGTGCCGGAACTCTCCCTCTTGCCGGTGTCCCGGCGTCTTGGCCGTTTGATCCACAAAGAGGTCAAGATGGCCCCGGGCGTGGCCGATTCCGAAACCCGCGCCATGGCCGAAGCCTTGCAGCCCGGCGAGGTCATGATGCTGGAGAATCTGCGCTTTGACCCGGGCGAAACCTCCAACAATCCCGAGTTCAGCAAGGCCTTGGCATCCATGTGCGATGTATACGTGGACGACGCCTTCGCAGTGGCCCACCGGGAGCATGCGTCCGTGGCCGGCATCACCCAGCACGTGCCGGTCAGTGTGGCGGGCTTCACCATGAAAAAGGAGCTGGCCTACTTCAGGCGAGCCATGGTGGACCCGGCCCGGCCCCTGGCCGCCATCATCGGCGGGGCCAAAGCCCAGACCAAGCTGGAAGCTTTGGAAAACATGCTGGATTATGTGGACAAGATGCTGATCGGCGGCGCCATGGCAAACAACTTTTCCAAGGCCATGGGCTGGGAGATCGGCAAAAGCTTTTACGAACCGGACCTGGTCAATGTGGCCAGCTGCCTGATGGACAAGGCCAAGGATATGGGTGTGAAGCTTTACATTCCCATAGACTGCGTGGTGGCCGAACGTCTGGAACCCCAGGCCGAAACCATGGTGACCACGGTGCAGGAAGTGCCCAAGGACTGGATGGTCTGTGATATCGGCCCGGCCAGCTCCCTGCTCTTCCGCACCGCCCTGCGCGACTGCAAGACCATTTTGTGGAATGGCCCCATGGGCGCATTCGAGATGGACGCCTTCAGCCGCGGCACCTACAACATGGTCTCCACCGTGGCCCAGAGCTACGCCCTGACCGTAATCGGCGGAGGCGACACCGACGTTGCGGTAAGCCGCATGGGCGAGACTGATTCCATATCGTACATCTCCACCGGCGGCGGCTCCTTCCTGGCTATGCTCACAGGAGAAGCCCTGCCCGCGGTGGAGGCCTTGGGCGGGCATACCGGCATGGAGGGCGTCAGCATGGGCGAGTCATGCTTCACCCGGCGCAGCGTGATCGGGTAATCATCCGGCCGCAAAACTTCTTGAAAAACCCCGTTCATGCTTGTAATAAGCTGACGGGGTTGATTGACTGCTCTAAACCGGGCCGGGGAGACTATCCGGCCATCTCTTAAGGAATTGATTATGGCACGACGTATTTTGGTGGCCGGCAACTGGAAGCTGCATAAAACCGTAGCTGAAAGCGTGGAGATGGCCACGGCGGTTATGAACGGCTGCAAACGCAATGACCTGGACGTATTGGTGGGCCCCACTTTTGTTGCTCTTAACGCCGTGGCAATGGCGGTCAAGGATTCCGGGGTGCTGGTGGCCGCGCAGAACCTCTATTGGCAGGACCAGGGCGCGTACACCGCCGAGATCAGCGGCCCCATGATCAAGGCATGCGGGGCGACCCACGTCATCATTGGCCACTCAGAGCGCCGCCAGTATTTCGGCGAAACCGAAAAAACCGTGAGCCTGCGCATGGGCGCGGCCTTGAAACACGGCCTGATCCCGATTTTCTGCATCGGTGAAACCATTGAAGAGCGCGAGGCCGGACAGACCGAAGACGTGCTGGTCAGCCAGTTGGCCGGCGGAATGGCGGGTCTGGACTCCGGTTCCGCCGCACCCGTCATCGTGGCCTACGAACCGGTGTGGGCCATCGGCACCGGGCTCACCGCCACGAAAGAGCAGGCCAACGAAGCCCACGCCACCATCCGGGAATACCTGGCCGGGCGCTTCGGCTCCGGCCTGGCCGAAGACTGCCGTATTCTCTACGGCGGCAGCGTCAAACCCGGCAACGCCGCCGAACTGATGGCCCAGGAGCATGTGGACGGAGCCTTGGTGGGCGGAGCCTCTTTGAAGGCGGAAGACTTCCTGGGCATTATTGCGGCCGCATAGAAAAAAGTCACGGCAGCCAAGCGCCTCTTAGGGTATAATCACCTGCTGCGGCCATCTTGGGCTGACCAAGATTTTGGGCAGGTCAAGTGGCATCAGCATTTCGTGTCCGGATGAATGCGGGCTTGGTTGGATAACAAGTTTATTAGGGAACGATAAATAGATGTCCATTGCGGTATTGATTATTCATATCCTGGCCTGTGTGGCCTTGATCCTGGTTGTACTTTTGCAGGCCGGCAAGGGCGCCAGCATGGGCGCTGCGTTCGGCGGAGCGTCCCAGACCGTTTTCGGCTCTGCTGGAGCAACCACCTTCTTGGCCAAGATGACCACGGTGGTGGCCATCTTGTTCATGCTGACCTCTTTGGGGCTGGCCTATCTTTCCTCGGGCGCCGGACCTTCCTCTCTCATGGATAAGACGGCCCCGGCAGCCCAGCAGCAGCAGGCCGCTCCGGCCCCGGCAGCCCAAAAGCAACAGGCCGCTCCGGCTCCGGCTGACGCCAAACCGGCCCAGCCCGCCAGCCAGAGCAAAAGCCAGTAAGTTTGCGGCTTTTTGTCTGGTTCCTGGTATAATGATTTTTCGTTAGCCGCGGTGGTGGAATTGGTAGACACGCCGTCTTGAGGGGGCGGTGGAGCGATCCGTGCCGGTTCAAATCCGGCCCGCGGCACCAAAGACGCCACATAAAAACAGCCACTTATCTTGTGATAGGTGGCTGTTTCTTGTTGTCACTTTGTTGTCACCAGTTTACGTCAGTATTGTCCACTGACGGCCCGGTACTTTTGGATAATCCAATAGCACACTTCAGCCCACCTGGCCCCCGCTAGACCGCTATCCACCATACACCAATAAAAATCACAGTCTAGTTTGTCCGGGTCTTATGATCTAACCCATCTTTGACGGACATAGAATAATCGCGAGGGGCAACTCTCCCCTCTCGCAATGAGGTTTGCGATAATCAGCCTCAAACCAGATATAAGCCTGAAAGGAGAGGGGAGGAGAAACAGGGAAATAGCTCGACTACGCCCTGTTTCTTACTCCACTCCCTACCCGTGATGGCTGGCTGTACTTGGCGGCTGTTTTGGACCTTTACTCCAACCTGATCGTGGCCTGGTTCATGTCAAGCCGCATGACCAAGAAACTGGTGCTGGACGCTATACAGATGGCGGTGGACCAGCGGCGGACAAGGCCAGGGCTGATCCATCATTCAGATCAGGGCCTTCAGTATGCCAGCAAGGCCTATCGAACAAAGCTGAAATCGCACCGCATGATATGCAGCATTAGCCGTAAAGGCGACTGCTGGGATAACGCGCCCATGGAAAGCTGGTTTCATTCCCTGAAGACCGAACTGGTGGCGCACAAAGATTATTTGACCAGGATGCAGACCAAGACTGATATCTTTGAGTACATCGAAGTCTTTAACAACCGCAGCCGTAGACACTCGAACCTGGGTTACATGAGTCCAGCAAATTATGAGATGATCAACATGGCTGCTTAACTACGCGCCACAAAATCGGGGGAAGATCAATAAAGCCAGTATAATGGAATATCTGTGCTCACGATATCTTATCTAAGGGACAATGCACTAGGCCGCTTAGATGTCCGACTCCTGGGGAGGTTTCAAGAGTCTGGGGGTGGGCAGGTAAAGGGTTACCAGACCGGACACGAAAAACAGGCCAATGAAGCTATAGAACGGGATGGCATAGCTTTGGAAAAGATCGAAGCAAAGCGCGGTCAAAATCGGGCCAATCGCGTTGGTGCCGAAACGAAAGGGATTGGACAGACCCTGAATGCGCCCAAGGGAGCGCCGGCCGAAATAATCCGCCCAAATTTTTGTGAGCAAGGGCATGCGCCCGCCATGCAGAATGCCGTTAAGGGCCTGCAGGATGAACATAATGGTAATCCAGCCCGTTCCGGCGCTACCCAAGGTCACCGCCAGATAAAAGGCCAGAAAGACTATGCCGCTGGCAAATCCGTTTATGATCAAGATGGGCTTTGAGCCGAACTTATCGGCTAAAAACCCGCAGGACAAAGTGCCCACGCAACCGGACAGGGCAAAGGTGCTGATCAGCATAATGCTCACGGTTTCCGAGATTCCCTGATCGGTCAAAAAAGGAAACATATGAAAGTTGGTGGCGCCCTGGACCAGGGGAAAGATACTGCCTGTTATAATCAGCAGCCTGAATGTGTGGTTGCGGATCACCTGCCTCCGGGTCCATATCGGCTCCTCTTTCAATGCGGAGAGGGGGTCGTCGGCGCAATCCTGCGAAGTCGGTGCGTCATACGGCGCGGTTTTTCTTGCGTCGCCGTCGGGCAGAAGGCCCAAATCCTCCGGCCGCCTGCGCAGGAATATAAGGGACGGAAGCCCGGATATTGCAAAGACCAACACTCCCAGGGCAGCCCAGGCGAAGCGCCAGCCCTGGGTCATGATGAAATACTGGGCCAGCGCCGGCAGGACCGCCATGCCCAATCGCGGCCCCAGCCAGGCGATGCCCATTGCCCGGCCTCGCTTGCGGATGAACCAATTGGATATGGTGACCGAAACAACCAAGGTTAATGCACCCACCGCCACAATGCGGCCCACCCCGAAAAACAGATATAACTGCCATACATGGTGCATAAAGGCCAGGCTCACCAGTCCCGAGCTTAAAACCAGCACGCTGACAAAGGCCACAATCCTGGGCCCCCGCTTATCCAATATCGGGCCGATGAAGGGCGAGATGCATCCGCCGAAGAGGGATCCGAAGACCATGGTGCCGGAGATGACGGTGCGGCTCCAACCAAAGCTGTCGGCCATGGGTTTCAAAAAAACCGCCAGGATACTCTGGAATGCACCGACCTGAGTGGCGCCGACTAAAAAGGACACTCCTACAATGATCCAGCCGTAATAAATATTCCTGTGCTTCCTATGTGGCGGCATCTCAGTTCTGATCCAGCCCATCTTTTAGGGGTCGATGATAACTCGCGATCTCACTTGCAAACCTATGGGCATTTATATGTAAGTTGGCACTATGCACCCGGCAGGGTTATAGTCCACCGCAATATGCACAAACTTTACCCGTTTGGGGTACTTGCTCGCAACCTGAGCCTCACCCACTAACGGTACCGTTCACACCCATTACTGGTACCGCTGCCTTTCAAAACGATTGGATAATTGACGCCCCTAGAACCTATGAACTGAAAACATTATATTAAGCCATATCAATATATTGCAGCATTTTTATTGCTTGTATTGCCTGCATCGCCCTCAAATTATAACATATAGAAATTTTACATTATGTTTAAATCTTTTATTTTACGCCAGAGGGTAGTACGGCTTATTCCAAGTTTTCTAGCGGTAGCATCTCTATTAAAATTACATTTTATTAAAGCATCCTTGATTATTATAATATCTTTTTGTTCTGTTTTGTTTTCCAATTCATTTTGATGATTATCTTTTATCTTAAAACTGTCACTTTTGTTTTTCAAGCTATAATTTATTAATTCACTATATAATTCATCAAATATGTATAATTCAAATTTTCCCTCCGATAGTATCACTAGTTTTTCTATGAAATTTGATAGTTCTCTTACATTACCTAACCACGGAAGTTTAGCTAGTCTATCCAAACACTCCTTGGGGATCTTTATAGGTGACAGAGAGTTCTTTCTTGATTTTTTTAATATTAAAAATTTTGCCAGAAACGGCAGGTCTTCGATCCGATCTCGTAGAGGAGAGATGTGTAGCGTCAAAATATTTAAGCGGAAATACAGATCTTCTCTAAATAGACCTTCTATTACTTGCTGATCCAGTCTTTTGCTTGAAGCGGCAATAACTCGTAAATCTATGGGAATCAAGCGATTCCCTCCAACTCTCATTACTTCCCTTTCCTGAAGCACCCTTAGAAGGAGGGGTTGAAATTCTAATGGGGAGCTGTCAATTTCATCAAGAAAAATAGTACCGCCGTGTGCCAATTCAAATAAACCTGGTTTGCCACCACGACGTGATCCTGTGAATGCTCCTTCTTCATATCCGAAAAGCTCGCTTTCTAAAAGATCTTTGGGAATGGATGCACAGTTAATGGATACAAAAGGACCTTTGCTTCTGCGACTACAATTGTGGATACTTTGAGCAATTACCTCTTTGCCTGTGCCGGTTTGTCCAATTATCAGGACAGTTGAATCATAAACAGCAAAACGCTTAACCCGTTCAATAATATTTTTAGACTTACGACTATGGTGGATAAAGTCATTAATAGTATATTTAGCAACAAATCTTCTGGTTAAAGTACGTCTTATCTCGTATTCTGCAGTTTGCACGTTTGAAATATTTTGTATATTAATGATTCCACCCACAACATTTGATTTTACAATCACAGGTAAACAATTTAATAGAAAACGATCATTATCTATGGTTTCAATTTTATTTCTTATTTCTTCCCCTTGTTGCAACAGTGATTCGATTTCTGTACCAGGCAGAACCTGTGTAATCTTTTGGCCGCTTATTAGGTCTTGTTTTGTGTTCAATATCGATTGAGCTGCACTATTGATGCTTGTAATGTAACCATTTTTGTCCACAGTAATTATACCCGCTAGGCTTGAATCAATAATTTTTTGGTTAAGCTGATTGCGCTCCCGTTCGCGCTGTCTCGATTCCGCCACTGATAAGGCGTTTTTAATTGTATTTACCAGTGCGCTTTTGCTTATTGGTATCTCAATAGCCTTATAACCCAACTCTCTGGCTTCGATTGTGGTTGACTTTCCTCCAAGAAGCACATGACAGTTTAGTTCTTTACCTTTTATTAATAAATCTTTAGAGCTTTTGAAATCGAATCTATTCAAACATAAAATTTCAATATTAAAGATCTTTTGTAATTCTGGAATACCTTCTATGTTTTCATCATATAATGGTAGGAGAACTCTATCCCCCCACTCTGCCGCTTTTGACATGCATTTTAGCAGTTGTAAAGAACCATAAGGTACACAAAGGACGGGAATATTTAAGTTTTTACTCATGAGCAATCCCGTGCCATGCCGCCCGATGATCACTTCTATACCATCTAATTCCATTTGCTTGGCTATTGCCAACGCTTGATAACTTACTGCATTGGCAGTTTTTATTTGCAAACTGCTATCTAATCTATGTACTATGGTTTCTGCTAATTTATTGAATTCTTTATTCGGAGTTATTACACCTATTATTATATTTTTATTACTCATATCACTCTCAGCTAATGGGTTATAACTTCTTTCTATAGAATGTATTAAAAGGCTGGTTAATATAGCTAAAAACAACTTAAATAAATCTATATAATTATATCAATATAAAAAAATAATTTGGTGTATTTCAACCCCGAAATAATCTAACTGTAAGCCGATGGGACTCAAATAGAGACTGTGTTAGGGTTGGAGATACTACCCGTTGCCATCCGTAGTCAGGCGTCTTGTTTAAAAAGACTTGCGCGCGGAAGGATGATAACAATGCCGTCATAATCCCCCATTAATAGACGTGTATTTGCCTTGGAATAAGAAAGAGGACGCTCCAGGCTCATCGATAACATGCTTTATCCCACGCAACTAGCCCTGCCCCAGGCGGATGATCCCCTTAAAATGTATGCACTTCGGTTTACTGGCCGTAATAGATTAAACGCTGTATCTCCTTGATTTTATTTGTCAACCATAGCCATATATTCGTCTCATGTCCCATTTGATTTAAAGGTGTTGTGCAGGCATCTGTTGATGAAACATGCGATTCAGTCTCAATATGCCTAGGCCTTATCACTTGATTTTGAATCATAACAATTTATATTGCCTGTTTAAATGCAAATATAAATGGGTGGTAAATAAACCATAGCATCCCAGTGATTACGCATGCCTAAGTGAACTACTCGGCTGTTTGCCGCCGAGTATCGAAAGGAATATTTCCATTTACACAGCACAGCAGGGCATGGGGAAATAACCCCCTGAGTTCAAACCGAGACGGCCAGCGGCTCCAGAGCAAGGCAATCATTTCATGGCGATCGATTGTGTGCGTAACTAACAGAGCCATACTACAAAAATAACCGCTTGGTTATAGGTAAATTGGTCGACTGATATTTGTGCACGGCTGGATGCCACGTCATGATCAGGGAACACGCGAATTATGCAATAATCAAAGAGGTTGTCTGGGGATATGCCGGGACGGACAGTGCAAGCCCCACATTACTGGAGCCCTTGAACCCAAATTCAAACCTCTTGTATTTTGCAAGCTATTGTTGCTTTTCTACAACCTTCTAGACCGATTTCTTAATATGAGCCAACAGTCCGCCATCCGCCAGGATTCCTAGCAAACGCGGTGAAAGGTCAATGATAAAGGGGATCTCCTTTTTTTGAGAGAGATTTTGCACCATAATTTCCCCACCTGCGGCGAGTGCTTTGCGAATGCCTTCTATTTTGATCTTGTCACCCTGCGCAAGTTCTGTTTCCGCTAGGTCTACAGCCAATTCCAAAGGCAAGACGCCGAAATTCACCAGATTAGACTTATAGATACGGGCAAAGGACTGCGCCATTACGGCTCTTATGCCCAAATAACGAGGGGCCAGGGCGGCATGTTCCCGGCTTGATCCCTGGCCGAAGTTTTTTCCGCCTGCCACAAACCCGGTTCCGGCGGTCTTGGCTCTATCAGAAAAGCTGGGATCAATGGGTTTGAAAACATACTTGGAAATTGCCGGTATGTTGGCGCGCAGGGAAAACACCTCGGAGCCCGAGGGCAAGATTTCATCCGTGGTTATATCATCACCCACGGTCAGCAGCACCTCGCCCTGCAGTGAGTCGGGCATTGGTTCCAGCTCGGGCAGGGGGGCGATATTGGGGCCCCGGATGATCTCCACATTTTCACCTGCGGGTGCCGGCGGGATGATCATGCTGTCATCCACCATAAAGGTCCTGGGCAGACTGATCTCAGCCATCGCGCCCAGGCTGCGGGGATCGGTCAGCCTGCCGCTTAAGGCGGTCGCCGCCGCGGTTTCCGGGCTCACCAAATAGAGCTGGGCGTCCTTGGTGCCGCTGCGGCCGGGGAAATTGCGGTTGGAGGTGCGCACCGACACCCCGCCCGAGCGCGGAGCCTGGCCCACACCCACGCAGAAACCGCAGGTGCTCTCCACCAGGCGGGCCCCGGCGGCCAGCATATCTTCCAGAGCCCCGCATTTTGAAAGATCCCGCAATACCTGGCGAGAGCCGGGCGCTATCACCAGACTGATATCCTCCGGCACTTGGCGTCCTTTGAGGATGGCCGCAACTTTGAGCATGTCTTGCAATGAAGAATTGGTGCAGGAGCCGATGGCCACCTGATGCACCTTGATTCCCTCTATTTCAGATATGTTGGCCACATTGCCCGGTGAATGGGGTTTGGCCGCCATGGGTTCCAAAGCGCCGAGGTCAATGCTCATTTCTTCGTCATATTCAGCCCCGGGGTCGGCGGCCAGTTCCCGCCAGTCCTCCTCCCGCTGCTGGGCCGCGAAATATTGGCGGGTGTTTTCATCGCTGGGGAACAGGGCGGTCATGGCCCCGGTCTCAAGGCACATATTGGTCACGGTGGCCCGCTCGGTGGCGCTCAAGGTGACGACGCCCTCGCCGCAGAATTCCAGAATCCTGCCGCGTCCGCCGGAGACGCCGTAGCGCCGCAACATCTCCAAAGCCAGATCCTTGGCCGCAACCCAGGCACTCAGCCTGCCCTTAAGCTCCACCTTCACGATCCGGGGCACCGAAAGGCTGAAGGGCAGTCCGGCCATGGCGGCCGCGATATCAAGGCCCCCGGCCCCAATGGCCAGCATGCCCACTCCCCCGCAGGTTGTGGTGTGAGAGTCAGCCCCCAACAAGGTCTCGCCCGGTTTGGAAAAGCGTTCCAAATGCACCTGGTGGCAGATGCCGTTGCCCCCCTTGGAATAGTAAACCCCGAACCGGCGCGCGCTGGAAGCCAGGAAGTGGTGGTCATCCATATTCATGAAGGCCACCTGCAGGGTGTTGTGGTCGGTGTAGGTCACGGAGCGTTTGGTCTTCACCCGGTCAATGCCCAGGGCTTCGAACTGCAAGGTGGCCATCTGCCCGGTGCCGTCATGCATCAGGGTCTGGTCGATCCGGATACTGATTTCATTGCCGGGCGCCAGCTCTCCGGAGACCAAGTGGCTGGCCAGGATCTTATATGCCAAATTATGCGACACGGTATTCACTCTCAGTCTGTCTCAGGTTCAAAAATAGGCACGGTCCAGACCGCACCCCGGCTGAATGCGTACTTGGGCAAACCCCGACCGGGCCAGAGCCTAGCGCGTTTTCATCAAGCAGCCGCGGGGTTATGGCACCCCGGTTTACAGGTTAGCTTCCAGCCTGGCCTTGATCTCCAGCAAAAAATCCTCGCTGTTGACCTGCCGGTTGTTCCCGCCGGGCCTTGCGATGCGAATCAGGTCACCGGTCATCGCACCTTCCATAATGGCCTGGATGGAAGCGCCCTCCAGCGCATCGGCAAAACGCACCACCTCCGGGGTTTCATCCAGCTCGCCCCGCTTTCTGATGGCGCTGGACCAGGCGAATATAAGGGCCATGGGATTGGTGGAGGTCTTTTCACCCTTTTGATATTTATAGTAATGGCGCTGAACCGTACCGT
The DNA here is from genome assembly GCA_963675675.1 of Desulfarculaceae bacterium. Classification (GTDB taxonomy): domain Bacteria; phylum Desulfobacterota; class Desulfarculia; order Desulfarculales; family Desulfarculaceae; genus Dethiosulfatarculus. Next base: position 498,907 of record OY776512.1, on the reverse strand, counting down.
GGGCCGCCTCATACATAAAACATCCGCGGGGGGAGACCAGCACCGAAGTCATAAGCGCCAAAGAGCCGTATGCGGAGGCCAGCATGTCGGACATCACGTCGCCGTCGTAGTTCTTGCATGCCCACAAAAGGCCGCCCTCGGTCTTCATGATCCGGGCCACCACATCGTCGATGAGGGTGAAGAAGTACGTGAGCCCTTTACCCTCAAACTTATCCTTCCAGTTGTCTTCAAACTCTTTTTGGAAGATATCCCGGAAGCGGGCATCATAGGTCTTGGAGATGGTGTCTTTGTCGGCGAACCACACATCAAGCCCCTGGTCCAAGGCATAGGTGAAGCAGGCCTGGGCGAACTTGCCGATTGAATCGTCCGTATTGTGGATGCCCTGGATGATGCCCGGACCGCTGAACTCATGGATGGTCTGGCGCACCGGCTGGCCGGATTCCGGGGTGTAGACCAGCTCGGTCTTGCCCGGGCCCGGCACGCCGATTTCAACATTCTTATACACGTCGCCATAGGCGTGACGGGCGATGGTAATGGGCTTTTTCCAGGAGCGCACGGCGGTGGGAATGTTTTCCAGCATGATGGGTGAACGGAACACGGTGCCGTCCAGGGCGTTGCGGATGGTGCCGTTGGGGCTTTTCCATTCCTGCCTGAGGCTGTATTCCTTCACCCGGTCCGCGGTTGGGGTGATGGTGGCGCATTTCACGCCCACGCCGTACTTATCTACCGCCTTGGCCGCGTCGAGGGTAACCTGGTCGCCGGTGTCGTCCCGGTGCTTTACATGCAGGTCATAATACTCCAGGGGCATTTCCAGATAGGGCAGCAGCAGCATATCCTTGACCATGGCCCACAAAACGCGGGTCATCTCATCCCCGTCCAACTCCACAATGAACCCTTTTAGCTTGATTTTATCTTTGTATGGCATGGAATCCCTTCACATTTGATTTTTATAAAAATGGCATCGTCAGCCGCATAAATGATACACGGAGGACAACCCTTGATGCAGGCGGCAAGGTTGTATTTGGCAAAGGATTGATTAAGGCCCCATAACAGATGCTGTTGTTTTATGGCCTCCTTATAATCACCCCGGCGGCAAAGCTCACCAGGTTTCAAAAATGGCGTCGCAGCCCAGACTCTCAAACTGTCTGGCTTGATAAACCGCGCTGGCTAGGTTGGTCGAGGCCATTCCCGCCACTACCGGGCCTCAGCCTTTTTGCGGCCGCTATCACCACTTCGACTATGCGCCGCCTTTGGGGCCAGGCAAGATGTGTGAACTCGCCGGTTGAGCCCAGGGGAAGCAACCCGTGAATCCCTGCCTTGATGAGATGATCGCACAACCTCTCCAAAATCCTGCCATTCAGCTTTCCGTTCTCATGAAGTGGTGGAACCAGATATGGGTAAATCCCATGGAAATCTGTTTTATTCATCGCAGTCCTCATGAGAGTATGGTCCTGCAATTGCTGTTTGGTAAAGCCAAATAGTTTCCTTAAATCATTACCCTGAGCAGTTAGCCCCGAGCTTTTTAGCCAAGGCCGGCAAGTCATGAGGTTTTAACCCCCTAGGCGCGGTTCCCCATGGGCAAAACACCGGCGCAGGTTTGCTTGGATTGCCCGCCGTCAAATAATGGGCAAACTAAACAAACACCGTGCCCCGCATGATATGGCGGGCGGTGCGCTGTATAGCTACTTTGTCAGCCACCCAAACTCCTGCATGCTGGGACAAGTCCGCCTTAGCCGGCAGGATGCCTGACGGGTGCCCAATCAGGATATCCTTGCCCTCGCCTGCCCGGATTGCGTGCACCACGCTGCCCGGCAAGACTGCCGCCGCTGCGGTGGCCACGGTCGCGGTTATTGCAAATGCGCGGTGCATGACTCCCATGGCCGCACCCAGCACCCAGAGCTGGTATTCTTCAGGCTTTCTTTCCCGCCCCAGCAGATCGGTATAGGCAACCGGCGGTCCCACCGCTACAATTTTGGGTATCGCCGGGGACAATTCCTTTGCTTGAGCCGCCGAATCAACCATGCCCAGTTTGACTGCTGCCGCCACCCTCACAGCCTCCATTCTCCGCCACAGCTCTTCGTCACTTTGCCAGGAGGCGGGCTCTCCCTCTATGCCCAGGTCCTCCATCATGCAAAATACGGTAAGGTTGCCGGCTTGCAGAATGGTAGTCTTCAGGCTGAGACCATAGGGGTCGATTTCCAGCCGGTCCGTGATGCTGCCGGTGGGCAGAAGGGCATGCTCCGATTTCCCCAAAAACTCCAGCAGAATACTTGATCCACTGCCCGGCACCCCATCTATGCTTGATTCGCCCTCCGGATCGAACCGGCCCTCTTTGGTGTGGAAGGTCGCACACATGATTGCACCGGTATTGGTGTTGTGTATGCGTACGCTGGTGCATTCCCCAGTGGCTTGCACCAGCCCCTCGTTCACCGCAAAAGGCCCGACCGCCGAGGAAATGTTACCGCAGTTCCCTTTGCGGTCGACAATACGCCGTTCAACACCGGGATACAAAAAAGTGTAGTCAACATCAGCATCAACCACACTGGGAGGCCCTATCAGTGCGCATTTTGAAGTGAGCGGATTACCGCCGCCCAATCCGTCAACTTGAAGCGGATGACCCGAGCCAAATATCTTAAGAACTATTTCGTCCTGTTCGGCGATGCCCTTCGGGAGGTCTTTTTTATGTAGAAAAACCGCCCGCGAAGTGCCTCCCCGGTAAATCGATATGGGTAATTCATTGAGCATTATAATACTTAACCATATAGTAAAATATACTTAATATAATATTTAAGTCTATTTCTCTTAATGAAACTTTTAACGAATAATTAAGTTGTCCATCAGTTGTGAAATATCATTAATGTTTTCCAAGTCAAACATAATATCGATGCACGCGTTGATGTTACTCTCATTCATACCAGCTCTTTTGGCCAAAGAGCTGAATTTTTGTTCAAGATCTTCATCGCTCAGGGGATTCAGATAATGTCCGCGGAAATTAATTATGTCTTCGGTATACTCTTCACCACTCGATAGTTTGACCTTTACAGGTGTTCTTTGCATGGTTTCAGAATCGGTGTTTTCATCCCACACGATCAATTTAATTTTATCAATTACCTTTTTAATAGTATCTGAACATACTTTGTCAGTTTCATAGCTGTCCAGAGTTATATCCTTATAAACAAAACCTGCAGCTACTGCATAGGTCATGGAGAATTTACCTTCATGCCCGCTAGCCGGGTTGTCGAACCTTAATACGCTTCTTCTTGTGGGATTAAGCCGCACCTCGATAGATTCTATTTGGTCAGGCGTAATGGAATGATTTTTTGCTAAAGTAACGGCAGCTTCGATAGCTCTTTGGGTGGCTCCGCAACTGGGATAACGCTTCATATTCATTCCCTTGCTGCTCAAGAGCCATTCCTTGCCCAGATCTTTCGTAATAACATCCAACTCGTAGTTGCCTTTGCCTATCAATGCATTGTAAAAACCGTGACTTCCTTCAAGTATCTCTTTATTGGCGGTAAATCCTTTTTCCACCAGCAAAGCAGATATGACTCCGGCCCGAGTCAAGTTCCCGCAATGATAGCCTTTTGTCATTGAACCGAAGTTTTGACTCAAACCTCCCGCATGGGACGCTGCAAGCCCCATGGTCATCCTGGTTTTATCAACATCTTGTTCCAATAGTTTTGCAGCGGTAACACCCGCGGCTACCGTGCCCCACAACGAAGTTGGATGCTGCCCTCTGGTTCTAAGCACCGGGTCATAACCCATTGCTGCTTCGTTTAATCTCTTAAAGCATTCATAACCTAGCACTTGAGCCGTTAAAATATCTTTTCCGGAAATTTTCATTTTATCACCCAAAGCCAGCAAAACCGGAATTATGCAAGCAGAAGGGTGAGATGGCGCAGTATCATCAAAATCCAAAAGATGCCCCAGGGTTCCGTTGACCAAAGCTGCATTGGTCGTGGAGGTCTTTATTCCACTTCCTATCAGTCTGGATTCCGGGGTGCCTCCATTCGCCTGGACAAATTCGGTAATTATCCTTCCACCCTTTTCAGGAAATGCGGCAATCGATACTGCAAGCAAATCCAAAAAATGCCGTTTACTGATTCTGATTACATCATCGTTTAAATCACTATATTTCGTATTGGTGAAAAATGTTGCTAATTTCTCAGTAGTTCCCATTTTCGTGTTCCTTATCAACCTTTTAAGTTAATTAATCCAATGCCATTCTTATATTCAATGTTTGTGCCCCATTCTGAAGAACATTGTTTTACATACTCGATTATTTTTTTTCCCTGTTGTTCATCGGCCAGTATAGGCCTACCGCGTTGTGATCTGTGTGGATGATATGTACCTACCGGGAAAATTTTGATTTCTTGCAACTCGCCGGAAATGAATATACATTGTCCTACCAATGCATCGAACCACCGCATATATGAATCACCTGATCTGCTAGGAATGATGTTATCCCTGATCAGTTTGCCTGACCTAATTTTATCGCGGTAGTCCAATACGTCCTGAGGAGTGGCGTTGTCATCCAAGCCGTTTCTCTCATAGATGTCAAAGGGAAATCTTTTTATGGTTTCACTTTGATAAAAGAAATTTCCCAAGCTGTAAAAAATAGGTTTGCCATTATATATTTCAATACCTTGTATCTCATGAGGACCATCACCGATAATAGCATCGGCACCTTCGTCGATAAATTTTCGTACCAACGCTTGAATTCTTTTTGGAACACCGCCATTTTCTTTGTCTGACTGATGAATATGCACCAATACATAATCAGCGGCTCTGCGTGCATCTTTTATCGCACGGATATTTCTATCTAAGTCGGATTTATTTATGATATATTTTATGTGTGCTTTTTCACCAAGTTCAAATATATTATTTAAATAAAATATCTTATTATCTCGGATTTTATCATTAAAACCAAATTTAACACAGATATCTATTAAGCTATTGAAGGATTCTCTATCAAGTACATATCTTGTATCAAACCTAAGTGGATTTATTCCAGGCCGGCCATGCATATCGTGTCTTTGTTTCCCTGCTGGACAGTGTCCTGGAAATTTTGTGCATACAGATATAAGGGCCGCTCGTCCATTAGCAGTTTCCATATAAGCAGGTATCGTGGCCTCGGAAAGATTTCTGCCTGCCCAGCATGCACAAAACCGGCTTTCTCCACAATGCTGGTCTCTTCAAAAATCATTTCAGGTCCAAAATCCATCCCGTGATTGTTTGAACGGCCTAAAATATTGAATCCCATCCATTTCAATTCATCTGCAACAAAAGGATCGGCCTGTTGATATGTTTGCGTTAATCCCATTGTCTCGATCGGCATTGGAAAGCCTTTAAAGGTATGAATCCTTGTCTCTAAATTAGTACAAGAAATGTCAGCGTCACGTAATATTTTAACCAGGGAGAGAAACCTATCTTCTTTGTAGCAGGAAATTCTCTGAGTGCATAAAGTCTCACCAGCAACTGCTAAGGTAAATTTTCTATTCATTAAAACTATCCTATTACTATAATATAAATTATTCCTAATGAAATCTATGACATTCAATCAAATCGCGGCCACAACAGTATTGCTTTGGAGCTTCATTTTTGCATGTCTCTTTTGCATAGCTACATCTTGGATGAAAAACACAGCCAGACGGAGGATCAAGAGGATTTGGAAACTCTATCCCAAGTTGAGCGCTGGCTTTTTCAACTGATGGATCAGGTATCAATATGCTTTTTAAAAGTGCTTGTGTATATGGATGTTCTGGATTATTAAATAATGATTGAGTGTCCTTTTCTTCTACCACCCGTCCAAGATACATAACAGCCACACGAGTTGAAATATGCTCTACTACAGCCAAATTGTGACTTATGAAAATATAGGTAAGATTGAATTCATGCTGTAAATCGATCAACAAATTAAGAATTTGAGATTGAACTGATACGTCAAGCGCAGAAGTAGGTTCGTCACAGACTATAATATCGGGTTTCATTATGAGTGCACGCGCTATTGCAACGCGTTGTCTTTGTCCACCTGAAAGCTGATTTGGAAGATTATTGTAATAACGTTTTGGTAGTCCAACCAAGTCCATTATTTTTTCAGTTTTTTTTCTACGTTCTTTTGAATCTGCCAAGCGATGAATTCTAAGCGGTAAAGATATGATATTACCTACAGATTTACGAGGGTTGAGAGAGGAATATGGATCTTGAAAGATCGGCTGGATACTCATAGATATATCATGCTGCGAGAACGAGGAAACTTCTTTGCCGTTTAAAAGTATATTGCCGTCCGTTGGTTTAAGCAGATTTAGTAACATCATTGCTACAGTCGTCTTTCCACAACCAGACTCACCCACAATACCAAGTGCCTCGCCTTTATTAATTTTTAAAGACACACCATTCACGGCATTCAACTGCTTTTTTTCACCAAAAATTCCTCTGGTAACAGTGAATATCTTGAACAAATTTTTAGTTTCAATTATGGAATTACTCATAAGATAACTCCTTCGACGATATCAGCAGCAATATATTGTAATATTTATTAACTCTAAGGATTCAGCACACAGCGGTAAGTTCTTCCCGGTGCAATTTCTCGCAATTCTATTGCTTGCTCCACACATCTTTTACTTGCATAAGAGCATCTGTTGTAAAAATGGCATCCCTTTATATTTTTAAATAAACTTGGAACTACTCCGGGAATGGTGCCTAAGTGTTCGCCCCGTTTTGTTTTACCAGGAACGGGTATACAGCCAAAAAGACCTTGAGTATACGGATGTATAGGATTCTTAAATATTTCTCGAACCGCACCCTCTTCAACAACCTGTCCCGCATAAACAACTGACACTCTATCTGCGATATGTGCCACCACACCTAAATCATGAGTAATTCCAATTAAAGTCATCCGAAATTCGTCTTGAAGTTCTGCAAGTAAATTGAGAATCTCTGCCTGAATAGTTACATCTAAGGCTGTAGTTGGCTCATCTGCAATAACTAAATCTGGCTCGCACATTAGCGCCATCGCTATCATGATGCGCTGGCGAATACCTCCCGACAAGTGATGCGGATATTGGTTAAGTCGTCTCTCAACCCCGGTAAGTCCAACTTTTTCTAATAGATAAATAGCCCTCTCTCTAGCCTCGTCCTTACTAACCTTTTTATGATGCAACAACACTTCTTGAACTTGATTGCCAATCGTATAACATGGATTTAAACAGGTCATGGGCTCTTGAAATATCATACTGATACGGTTTCCTCGTATATCTCTCAATCGCCTATCTGATACGGATAGTAAATCGATACCGTCAAAGTTAATTTTATCCCCAGTGATGATAGCTTTTTTGGGTGCTAGCCCCATTATTGCTAAAACACTCAAAGTTTTACCGCAACCGGATTCTCCCACGATAAAGTGCGTTTTGCCCTTTTGCACGCTGAGGGAAATATTCTGCACAGCGTGAAGTTTTCCTGTCGCAAGAGGCAAGCTTACACTTAAATTTATTATCTCCAGTATTGCACTCAATTTCTTTGCTCCGGCGCCAAGATGTCACGAATACCGTCACCCAATAGATTTATCGAAAGAACAAGCATAGAAATAGCAATTCCAGGGATCATTACTAGATGAGGATTAAACATCAATTGTTCCCTTCCTTCTGCAATTAACAGTCCCCAGGAAGGAACAGGTGGTTGAACCCCAAGGCCCAAAAACGATAAACCTGCTTCCAATAACACCGCATGAGCAACTTCAAATGAAGCTACAACAATAATATTAGCAGCCATGTTCGGCATGATTTCTGTGAAAATTATATACAACTTCGAGCAGCCGATTGCTCTAGCTGCCTTTATATAATCTAAATCACGAATCTGCATCGTGGCGCTACGCATTACAACCAAAAAACGCTGCCAAATTAAACAGCCAATTATTAAGGTCACAGTTTCTAATGAACCGCCAATAACAGATACAAGGGCCAAAGCCACCATCATTAGCGGTAATGATAGCCTTGTTGTTAAAATAAATGTGATTGTGGAATCAACCCACCCACCGAAATATCCTGCAAAGATTCCCAAGAGTGTGCCAATTACACCTGAGATTAACATAGCTATTATGCCTATAAGTAGCGAAACTCTGGCTCCATAAATCATTCTGCTAAGGAAATCACGCCCTTGAAAATCTGTACCAAATATATTATTAAGAGTACCTTTCTCACTCCAAACTGGCGGAATCATACGCTTATTTAAATTATGTTCAAAAGGATTGTGAGGCGCAATTAGTGGAGCAAAAACAGCACTGACTATAATTATTAATAGTAATATTTCAGAAAATATGAATGTTTTATGACCGAACATACGTTTTACAAACAAAGTAGCTCGATCAGGCTGTATCACATCAAAAAATTCATTTTTTTCGAATACTGTATCTTGATCAGATTGATTATTTTTTGTATTTTGCGTCATAGTTATATTACCTTATTTTATTCGCAGTCGCGGATCTAGCCATGCATTAATAAAGTCACCAATTAAAACTAATACTATATATACACAAGATACAAACAAAACAATACTTTGCACAACCGGGAAATCATTTCTGCTGATGGACAGCCATGCCAGCATTCCTATACCTTTGATTCTAAATACGGTTTCTATAACCACAGAGCCATTAAGCAAAATACCGAATTGCACTACCAACACTCCGACTACTGGTATAAGGGCATTACGTAATGCATGTTTAAATAATATTATGAATGTTGGTAAACCTTTTGCTTTTGCTGTACGAATATAATCTGAATCCATAACCTCAAGCATGCCTGTACGAGTAAGTCTTATTATTGCCGGTGAAGCGTGAAGGCCAAGAGCAAAAGCGGGAAGGATGAAATGTAAAATTGTTTTATCGCCAGAAATAGGAAACCATCTAAGATATAATCCAAATATAAACATTAGCAACAAAGCAAACCAAAATGTGGGCATTGCTTGGCCCATAATAGCAACGCCTTGTGCAGTACGATCGACAGATGTCCCAGGTTTAAGTGCAGCAAAAACGCCCATCGGAATTGAAATTAATACTGCAATAGCCAAACCTAATAAAGCAAGTGTTACAGTTTTTGGGTAGGACTTTTTAACTAGTACTAGCACACTATCGGGAAAATACATTGACTTGCCAAGATTACCTTTGAAAACCATGCCTAACCATTCTGAATATTGCACCATAAATGGGCGGTCTAGACCCAAATCTTTGCGTATTCGTTCAACTTCTTCTGCAGTCGCATCCTCACCGGCAAGCTCTGAGGCCAAGTCGCCCGAAATACGAAGTAAGGAGAAAGATATTATAGACACGCATAACCCTACGAGAATAGCAACAACTAGCCTCCGAGCGATAAATTTTAGCATGACGTATGCCCTTGGTTCATATATTTTGATATTCTAATATGTGTAGTATTGTGTTTTATATAATTATTATTTATTTTTAATTTAGACTCTCGGGCCACTGGTTATACCGGACCTAGCTCCGGCCCAAGAGTCTACTATTACATCAGATATATCCGATTTAACTATAGTTTCACATTACCAAATCCAAAGACATAGAAAGTCATTCCTAATTTCTTAACTTGATAATACGCACATTTTCCAGCAACAACTAGGCCAATCATTTCCATTTGAATTCCCAAAAACGAATGATTTCGTCATCGGGCGGGGTCCATTCAAGATCGCTATTTATGGCGTAATAATAGGAATTTGTAAATAATGGCATTGTACATAATGTTTCACTGGCAATTTGAAGTATTTTGTTGTATTTCTCTTTACGCTTTTCAGGATCAACTATTTGATTTACTTCATCTAATAATGCTTTTATCTTTTTATTTTGGCATTGATCATCGCTGCTACAATTATGATATCTATCAAATGCTGCGGACACATCACCGACTGAACGTGAGCCAATTGTTCCTAATTGTAATGGCATACCTTTTGTTCTGCGCATTTTTCGCATTGCGCCACCGCTTGACATTTTCAACTTCGCTTTTATGCCAACATCATTGAAATAAGAAATAATAGATTCAACGACACGTTTTTGAATTGAAGTATAGAAATCAATTTCAAACCCATTAGGATATCCCGCTTCGACTAACAACTTTTTGGCTTTTTCAGGATTGTATTCATAGTGTTTTACACCTTTTATGTCGCAGCCAAACTGTTTTGGATAACATATTGCATGAATTACTCTGGAACTTGGTCCCACCAATTTTTTGGCAATTGTTTCGCGGTCAACCGCATGAATCATCGCCTGGCGAACTTTCAGCTTTGTAGTTGCGATATTTGGATTAGTTTTGCCCTGCACATCCCAAATTAGTAAGTTGATGCGCATGGATTCTCCTTCAAGAATCTTGATACCATCGCGCCCTTTTAAATTTTCTGCCATATCCCGGGGAACTTTCCAAATCCAATCTAAACCTCCAGAAATCAATTCCGCAATTTGTGTGCTAACCTCCCTTATTTCGGAATAGATCAATCTGCCAACTGAAGGAGTCTTTGGTCCGTTTTTCATGTATTGCTCATTTTTAACTAATATTATTTCTCCACCATATTCAAGTTTTGTTACTTTATAAGGACCGGTGCCTATTGGCTTTTTGCTCATGCCTTCTGGACCCACCTTGGAATAGTATTCATTAGGGTATATCCACATTGCTCTGCATATATACTCCATCATAGGTGGAAATGGTTTTTTCGTTTTTATTCTTATTTTATAGGGTCCAATTTTTTCAGTTAGCGCAAACCATTTAGTGACATACATATTATTGCATTTATTTTTCGGGTTAGACATAAAATCGAAGGTGTAAACGACGTCATCAGCATCAAACTTTTCACCATTATGAAATACTACGTCGTCGCGCAAATCAAATTCAATTGTTAAATCGTCGATGCGTCGCCATGATTTTGCAAGGCTCGGAATGTATTCACCAGTTTTTAAATCTTTTTCTACCAGCGTATCCCAAATATGATGTGCAATTATAATACCTGGACGTTCACTCCCATAATACATGTCTATATTATATGGGGCTCCTCTTAATGTACACCACCTGATTGTATCGTCATCTTTGCCAGCATTCGCTACGACACTCAAACCTAATATCAGAGATAAAATAAATATTGATGCTATAAGTCGTAAATATTTTTTTTTCATCATTTAACTCCTTTTAGTGATTTGAGGTAAAAGACACTAAATAATAGATTAGGTCTGTTGTAATAAATCTTATTTGTTAAAATCAAAATATTCAAAGTAACCACTTATAGCTTAAATTTATATATTTAGAATGACCTATAATAAACTATTAAATATACCTAGGGCGTTCCCATATTAATTATTATATATCTAGATCAACATAAAACTTTACATGTTTGAGATCATTTTTTATATTAGACAGGAATTTTACCTACAGCAAATACAGTATGCTTAAACTCTTCCGCTTTTGTCAATTTACCATTTGCTACTGATATCATTTCCTTAAAAAGACGCTCCCCGCACTCTTCGATAGTCTCTTCATTTCTTAAAACGGTACTGGCATCAAAATCGATTATATCCATTAATTGTTTATAGGTTTTACTTGTACCAGTTATTTTTATCACTGGAGCTAATGGGGATCCTACCGGATTACCCAGCCCAGTTGTGTAAGCCATTACTTGCGATCCGGATGAGAGCATATCTGTCATATCACAAGCGCCTATACCCATGCTGGTATCCATTACCCATAGCCCTTTACCTTGGATACGTTCAGCGGCTTTAACCACCCCTTGTATTAAGGTCGTACCTCCCTTGCGAACTCCACCGTAAGACTTCTCAACCAATGTTGTTAATCCACCTGCAATATTACCTGGTGTTGGATTGGCGTTTTTAAGACTTAGGCCGAGATTGCTATAATAACGTTCTCGGACATCTGTAATTTCAATTATTTCCTTACTAACCTTCGGGCTCACCGCACGCTTTGCCATTACACCAGCCGCACCATAAAGACCACTAGTTTCCCCAATAATTACCGTTCCATCAGCAGCTATCAATCTGTCAGCCATCACACCCACCGCAGGATTAGCGGCCAATCCAGATGCGCTATCTGAACTGCCGCATTGAGTGGCTAAGATGAGTTCACTAATGTCTACTTTTTCCTGTGTAGCTTTTTCCGCTTCGGACTTTAGCTCATTTACAATGCGGATTCCACTTTCCACCGTCGCCTGATTCCCACCCAGTTCATGTATGTTAATGTAGCGCGATGCCTTACCCAAAGCTGATTCAGAAAGTGCTTGTGCACTTAACTGCTCACAGCCTAAACCCACTACCAGCACTGCTCCTACGTTGGGATGATTTACTACACCATTTAAAACCCTTTCAGTGTGATCTTTTTCAAATCCCAATTGCCCACATCCACCATCGTGAATAACCGCATTGACTCCTGTTGCATAAGCTATTTTTTGTGCAACTGAGGAACTGCAAAAAACGGATGATATAACCACGGAATAATTTCGAACACCAACTCGACCATCAGCACGCCTATATCCCATAAATTCCATTATTTGATGACTCCATTCTTTCTAACTTCATCAACTATATCAAAAACATTGTGAACGTGAACATGATTTCCTTTTGGAATATGTATTGTTGCTTTTCCTATTTCAACACCATATTTTATTATATATTCACCCTCAAAAATATCTTGTAATGCAAATTTATGTCCAAATTGAATATCGTACTTTAGAATAATTTCACCTACTTCGGTTGAAAGATTTTCTCCTGCCCGTAAATCTGCAATCGCTGTGGCAACATTATCCAAAGGATCAATAATAATATATTTCTTTATTGTGGCCACTTAAAATTCTCCTTTTTGTTAGTATCAGGGAATATTCGCTTAGCTACTCATAACCATAAACAATTCAGAGCCACATTGCATTAATTCCCGCTTTTGTTTAATATCGAAATTAGAGATTATGATGATTTGATTGCTTTGGTTAAATTTGAATAATATTTTTTTGTTTTCACATATTGCTTAATTATCTAAAATAATATTTTATAAAAATAATTATGAAAATTGTTAAATATATATTCTCAATCTATTCTCAGAGACATTTAATTTATATTCAGAATTATAAGCAATAATCGTGCCCACATTAAGCTGTTTTTTCAGAAATATAATTTTTTTAATTATTACTAATAGATAACATAAACAAATATACTAGAAGCTAACGAAGTATACTTAATTCTATGCTAAACATGAAACAATAAGTTTTAAACAACTTAACAGAAATAAAACATTATGTTTCAAACGATATCAGAGAAACCATCAAACAGTATTATTCAAAATATAACTATTTAAATAGTATGGTTATGATTTAACGATGCATTCTTGTTAAAAGAACTACTTTCATTCTTTGTCAAATGCGCCAAGCCTAGTAATATTACGCCTAGGCGGTACTCGACCGCGTACCGAGGTAATGGTGCTGACACTCCCCTGAAATTGTGGACACCTCTAAAAGCATGCTATGACATGCATGGAGGTGTTGAATGGGCAAAAAACGCAGGAGCTACAGTCGGGAGTTCACGCTTGAGGCCGTGGCCCTAGTGACCGTGGGAGGCTTGAGTATATCCCAGGCAGCCAGAGACCTTGGCGTCAGCCAGACCGTTATGGGCCGCTGGAAGAGGCAATTCGAGGCCGATCCTGAGCAGGCTTTCACCGGCAAGGGCAAGCTGAAAACGCAAGATGAGGAACTGGCCCGCCTGAGGCGCGAGCTGGCCATCGTTCGCCAGGAGCGCGACATCTTAAAAAATACCATGTTGGCCACCTAACCTAAGATGGAGGTAACCTAACCCCCCATCCCAAAGGAGGACCAACATGGCCAAGTATAGTTTATCAAAAATACAGGTTTTCATTACCGGTTTTGAATCTCACAGTTTTTATGTAGGGCTTGATGTTCATAAGCGCAGTTATCATGTGGCCTTGCGGTGATCAGACGGCCGCACTTCGAGCTGGGTTGCACCTGCAAGTACAAAGCACCTGACAGCCTATCTTGGTTCACTTGGAATCAGTATTGGTGCTGTTGCTTACGAGGCAGGTCCTACGGACTTCAGTTTAGCCAGAGCCCTGACTGAATCAGGCCAAAGAGTCATAGTTGCAGCACCGAGCCGCATACCACGGCCTTGAAGCAGAGGGGCAAAGACAGACCGGCTGGATTGCATCCGTTTGGCAGAATATGCGGCCAAGGGTATGCTGACGCCGATCGCGGTGCCATCCGAGTCTGATGAGGCCAAACGGAGCATGGTCAGACGCCGCTGCCAATTAGCGGATAATCTCAGAAAAGTGAAGACTCGCATAAAAGCCCATTTGCTGTTTCTGGGAGTTGAAGATCCAAGGGGGCTTCATATTTGGACTCGCGCATCCATCAAGGCCTTGAGCCAACTTGATCTTAACCCCGCCGCCCGCTGCACCCTGGATAGCCTGCTTTTGGAGTTGTCTGATCTGGAAGCAAACTTGGCTGTACTTAAGCAGCATTTGTCAGAGCTATACAAAGACGAGGCGCACAGCAAAACCATGGAGTGCCTTCAGAGCATGCCGGGCGTGGGGCCTGTTGTGGCCAGCATCTTTGTTTTAGAGTTGTTCAGGCCTGAGCGATTCAGCCGGGGAGAAGAAGTCGCCAGTTATCTCGGCCTTGCTCCCATGGTAAGGCAAAGTGGGGAATCTCAAAAAGGAGGGCGAATCAGGCTGGTGGGGCAAAAGCGTTTAAAGAGCCTTTTGGTGGAAGCGGCTTGGATCTGGAAAGCAAAGGATCCATGGGCCCAAGCCTTCTATGGGCAGTTGCTATCCCGTAGCGGCATTGCCCAAAAGGCCATAATCGGTCTTGCCCGAAAAATGGCTATTATCCATTGGCGTCTGCTAACCGAAAAACGGCCATACCGACCAGGATCAGCTATTGCCTAAACCTCCAAACCCGAATCAATTAGGCCGCGACGGTGGCCGGTTGCCTGGGCAACGGTTAAAAAAGTGCGGCTATTTTTTTAAAGTACTGAATCGGTACTATGCGCAAAAGGCGCGAATAGGAAAGTGATCTACAACTGAATAATGTCTTGACAGGGGACCACATAGGAAAGCCATAGGCATCTTCTCGCGGATGCCCAAATGAAGTTTCAGTTTATAAAGGATCATAGCGGCAGATTCCAGATCAAGCGTGTGTGCCGGATTTTGGAGGTGTCCACCAGCGGATATTACGCCTGACTGAATCGGCCAGAAAGCAGCCGGACTCGCGAGAACCGGCGGCTTGTGGTCGAAATCAAGGCCATCCACAAAGAAAACCATGGAGTGTATGGCCCCCCCGGATACACGCAGAACTTAAGGATCGAGAAATTCATGTGGGTGAGAATCGGGTAGCCCGGCTTATGCGCGAAAATGGGGCATAGCCGCCAAACAGAAGAAAAAGTACAAGGCCACCACAGATTCAAACCACACCCTCCCAGTGGCCCCTAATATCCTTGGGCGGGACTTTGAGGCGAAAAGCCCCAACCGGAAATGGCTGGCGGACATCACGTTTAGTGCGCCCGGCTCCCGGCGTTGGCACGGAGATGCCCGCCGGGACACGAGCATGTTCGGGAATACATATGGACAGAGCAGGGAAGCGATATTGTCCATCTGGCCGCTCTTTGCTGCGAAAGAGCGTGAGCCCAAGCGGCGGTGACCTGCCGTACACTGGCGGGGTGACGCAGCCCGTGGGTGAAGGGGCGTGAGGCGAAGCCGTTAAGCCAAGATGCGCTAAGTGCTCAAATGTAGCTATTTTAGTTAGAGTGAAACCTGGATGTGATGAACCTGCTGAGCTAGTCAAGGATCACCTTTTCATAAGCCAAGAACAGCTTATTGATTTCCTAGAAATGCATGAAACTGGATGGACTGAAATTAAAACCGATAAAAAGGCGAACCCAGAAGAATCAAAAGGTGATATCCTGAATAGGAGTTCCTTCAATTGCCCCCCCTCGGGTGCCGCTGCAGACAATAACTCTGGTTAGCTCGCTTTGCAAATCACCCAAACCATCAAAATCAGGTGAAACACTTTTGACGACTTGACGCCCCAATTCAAAGGCAGCACAATGAGCCTACCCAATCCATTCACCATTTCGCCCAGGCCAGGAGCTTCCCGGCTTGGGCGAAGTTTCTTTGGAACAATGCATGAAGGGTAGCATTTATACCAGCGATAAATGCCCCCTGTGCGGCGGCAAGCTCATCCACGATGAGAATCGCGGCGGTTTGTTCTGCCAAAAGCATCCAGACCAAAGGGCTCGCCGGCGTTTCCGTGTCCGCTTTGACCGGAACATCCAAAAACAATTTCCCACATATCAGCAAGCCGTCCGCTTTTTACCCGGTTTACGCTTCAAGCAAGACGAAGGAACCCTGGACCCACGGGACTACAAAGCAAGTCACCCACTTGGTTTCCGCACCCAAGCGCTCAAATGGCTGGAGGTGAAAAAAAAAGCAAGTCAAGCCCAATTCCTTCCGCGATATTAAACGGGATGTTTACAAGGCTGTAAACGCCTGGGGAGACACCAACGTTAAGACAATTGGATATGCCGAAATTGAGGATTTTTTGCTTGATTTAGGCGTCTCCGCCAAAACTAGGGCTAATTGCCGCGGCACCCTGGCCCAGTTTTTCAAATGGAGCTGCAAGCGCGAAAACTTCAAAATGCCCGATATGCCGGATGTTCAATTTGAACTTGGCTGGCGCAATACCATAGACATGCACACACAAACCGCCATTATTGAACACATCAAAAAAATATGCCCGGATTTCAAAGTGTATTTGGGTATAAGATGGCTAGCCACTTATGTAGCCATCCGGCCCAACGAGATGCGTAATTTAAAAGAGCGGCACATCAATGTAAACGGCTTTTTCGTAATCCCTAGCCCGAAAGAAAAAAAGCCAAAGTTGGTGCCAATGCTCCAAGAAGACATCGACCTGATAGAATCCATGCCGCGGGGGCTCCCTGACCTCTATTTTTTCCGCCACCAAAAGGGCAACGGTGCGGCCAAGCCTGGTCAACAGTATGGGAAAGACAACTTTTACAGGTGGTGGAAACGTGCATGCAAAGAGTTGGGCATTGAGGGCATGGACCTCTACGGCGGCACCCGGCACAGTTCAGCGTCCGAGTTGGGCAAGCATTTCAGAGCCGAGCAGATCCGGGACCATATGACCATGCACTCAACCAATCGGGCCTTTGAGAGGTACATGCAGACCGAAGCCGCGACCAGCGTGGAAGGCTATCAAAAGCTGCGGAGTCTGAGAGACCAGCCTGAAAAGGGTAACGTTTTTAAGCTCAAAAACCGGCAAGAGGAAATGTGACAACATGTCGTTTTGTTGTCACACCTTCATTTTAAGCCAGTGTTTATGCGGCATAGTGCCGGTTCAAATCCGGCCCGCGGCACCAAAGACGCCACATAAAAAACAGGCTCCTAGCTGATGCTAAGAGCCTGTTTTATTTTCCTTGGCTTTTGCCCCCCGCTTTAAAACCGCCCGCACGCTCCCCCATGTCCCCCTGCACCCAATAATAAGTTCAGCCTATCGTGTGTAGTGCCTTGCCTAATCAAACATCGGTACGGGATTTCAGGGTCATTTTCCCTATCAGAACTAACGGCGAGTTTGATCCTGGATCAATAGAGGGTTAAGTGATTCACTCCCCTTTGGCTCAATGGCGGACTATTTGGTTTTGGCAGCCCATTTGCGGGCCAGGCCAAGGTACTCTTTGCCTTGACTGTCATTGGGAAACACGGCCACGAACTTTTCAAAGTGCTGCACCGCTTTTTGGTACTGGGCTGCGTTAAAGGCATCCACTCCGGACACCATCTCCAAGCGGGCCTGGCGGCGTGTTTCTATTTGAGCCCAGGCCGCCTTGTTATCCAAAGAGGGCCAGTCCTTAAACGGAGTGCTTTGCTGGGCAAGCGCATTCCCCAAGGCTGCCAAGCAAAACACCGTGCCGATGATCCCGGTTATCAAGGCTATGGTCAGCGTTCGTCTGGTCATAATTACCTCCCACCAAAAGGTTAATCCCCTAATGATCATAACCCATAATAGGCATTCTTGGCAAGCAGACCCAAGGTTACAAATCCTTTTCTTTCGATCGCATCACTGAGCGTACAGACCGGATTAATAGGCATTTTACTTTTTCACAAAATGATGCATGACAATTGTCTGGTCTGGCCAGTATGATTGTCAGACCATTGAGATGCGGAATTTGATTTTGCTGCATGGCGAAAGGAAACAGAGCTTGAGCCGCCAGGTAATTATTGGAGTATGCGCAGCCCTTAGCGTGGTTTTTGTCTGGTCCGGGTGGATAGTGGTCAGCCGTCTTGGGGTGAGCAACACATTGACGGTCTATGACGTGGCCGGACTGCGTTTTGGGGTGGGAACCTTGGCGGCCTTGCCTTTCCTGATCAGGTCACGCTGCTGGCGGGGCCTCACTCCATTCAAGATACTGGTGCTCACCGGCGGGGCCGGAGCCCCCTATACCCTTTTGTGCTATTGGGGATTCACCTTCGCTCCGGCGGCCCATGGGGGAGTTTTCGTCAACGGCTGCCTGCCCCTTTTCACGGCTGTGATAGCCTGGTTCTGGTATCGCCAAAGTTGCCGCCCATCCCAATTGGCCGGCATGGCCCTCATCTTGGTGGGGGTGTCCTTGGTGGGCTACGAAGGATTTGTTTCCTTTGAAAGTGAACAAGTCTGGATAGGGGACGGCCTGTTTTTGTGCGCCGCCATAACTTTTTCCATATACATGGTGGGCATCAAGGTTTGGCGCATCACTCCGGGCCAAATCATTTTCACGGTCACCATGGTCTCCGGGGTGATCTATGTTCCAATATGGCTGCTGATGCTCGATTCCAATCTGGGCTCGGCCCCCTGGTCCGAGATTGTCCTGCAAGGGGGCTATCAGGGGCTGGTGGCCAGTGTTTTCGGCATCGCCTGCATGACCATCGCCATACGTAATTTGGGAGCTAACATAGCCTCCGCGTTCATGCCCGGGGTTCCTGTGGTATCGGCTCTTTTGGCAATTCCCTTGTTGGGGGAGATACCCGGCGCACCAGCCTGGGTGGGGATGATCATTGCAACCATTGGAATATTTCTGGCTTTGGGTATTGTGGCCCCTCAGCGCCCCTGCCGGGCATCCGCATAAAAAAAGCCTGACCGCACCGCAAGCCGCCGGCTTCCCAGAAACGCCCTATTGCCGTTTAGGCAAAATAACCAGCCCGGCGCCGCTTTGGGCCGGGCTGGTTATTGCTTACTACCCGGCAGCCAACAGGCCAAGTGGCTTGCTATGCATTGCGCAGATTCTCCGGAGCCTCCAGCCATGCCTGCATGACCGCCTTTTCGTCTACCTTGATCACTCCGCGCTGTTTCAAATCGCTGAACAGAGCCGGCACCATGCGGTCATTTCCGGTTACGTCCTGCAGGGCGCTGATGAGCTCGCCCATGGTGATCTTCTGGCTGTTGTGTGTGGCTTCCAATTCTTTGCGCATGCCGTTTAGCTGAATTAGCTGCATATGCTAAGGCCTCCCTTTTATTTGCTTGGCTTTGATTCCTACCCGTTGTGAGAGCACAACTTGTGCCAAACCTCAGCCCTCAAAGAATTAGAAGCATAACGCTTTGGTTTAATTACATATAGTTTAAAATATATTTATATCCCACTCCAGGAGTTGGATATTTATTACACACCACAGACTCAACACAGAGTCATAATCACCCGAGTTTGGGAAGATAGACCACATGATGGTCAACCATGCCAACAAGGCCGGGGGCAAGGTCCGCGTCAAACGAATATAAAACCCCATCCCTTTGCGCCCAGGCATCAAAAGGATGGGGTTAATCAGGCTTTGTTAATACCACTTAAACCGAAGAGTCAGCTTTTCAGCCCCAGCCGGTCCTCCAGATGGCGCAACTCCTGCAGCAGTTTGGGATCACGTTTCAAATCCCGGTCAATCTTGTCCACGCCGTATATGACAGTGGCGTGGTCCCGGTTGAATAGCTTTCCTATGGCTGCAAACGATGCGTCAGTATGCTGGCGGCAGATGAACATAGCCAGGTTGCGGGGCCGGGTGACATTCTTGCGGCGGCATTTGCCGACAAACAGCGCCATCTCCAGGCCGTAGGTCTTGGCCACCATATCGCGTATGTCCTCAATGGTGACCTGCTTGCGCCTTATGCTGATTTGACCCAGCACCTCCATGGCCAAACCAAGTCCCATGGGCCGGCTTGTAAGCGAGCTTTGGGCCAAAAGCCCCACCAAAGCCGCCTGCAGGCGGCGCACATCCCCCGAGACCTCCTGTGCGATAAACTCCAACACCTCATGGGGCACCAAGACCCCCTCTTCTTCGGCCATGGCCTCAAGGATCAACACCCGGGTTTCTTGATCCGGAGGATCTATGGAAACGGTAACTCCGGAACCCAGGCGGCTTTCCAGACCGCTTTTCAGTTTTTTCAGCCTAAACGGAGGCTGGCTTGAGGTGAAGACCACCCTTTTACCTGCATCAAGCAAGGCATCAAGGGTAAAGCCCAACTCATCCTGGGTTTTTTCCTTGCCGCACAAAAACTGCACTTCTTCCAACAGCAACAGGTCGCATTCCCGCCGAAAGCGTTCCTTGAAGCTTTCAATACGGTTTTTGCGCAAGGCGGACACCATCTGGTTGGTGAATTCCTCGGCCGTCAGATAGGCCACCCGGACCTGCGGGCTGTTCATCATTACGTGATGGCCCACCGCTTGAGTAAGATGGCTTTTCCCCAATCCGGTGTCCGATGCCAGATACAGCGTATTACTGAACAGACGCTGCCCGCTGGCCAGGGCCTTGGCCGCTGCACAGGCAAGCTCATTGCTCCTGCCGGCCACAAACCGATTGAACACATAGCGCTGGTTCAAGGTCGGAGCGAACGGGTTCATGTGGGGCAGGCTCATTTGATGATGCCCCCGCACATCCTGCTTTTGGTTTTTGGTGTTTATCACCTCCAGGCTGACTCGGCTGTTTACATCCTGTTCCCGCGCCAGGTTCTGCATGGTACCTAAATATCTATCACGGACCCATTTTTGATGAAATGCATTGGGGCAGCCCAGCGTCAGGCCGGTGCCATTTTTCTCAACCGGCCGCAACGGTTCAATCCATAGACGGTAATCATTACTATCTAATTGATCTGCCAAGCGGTCTTTGAGACTATCCCACAGATTCAGAGACAACAAACCCTCCCCTAAGGCTCTTAAGGAGCCCTTCGCAAACTCGCTACAAAATGTATTGGAGCAGACTCTCAGCGTGCAGGTATAGACTTACCTATCAACCGCTTGCAGGTCAAACCATACTGAGGGGCTTTTGGCCTTATTGCCTCCCGCACAGAGGCCGGCAAAATAACACCCTAATATCATTGCCTTTTTGAAATGAATATCAGATTTTATTAGCAAATCCGACCCTTTTGCTTTTTTCCCCTAAGTGTTTTAAT
This sequence comes from Desulfarculaceae bacterium, assembly GCA_963675675.1. Taxonomy (GTDB): domain Bacteria; phylum Desulfobacterota; class Desulfarculia; order Desulfarculales; family Desulfarculaceae; genus Dethiosulfatarculus. The sequence continues at coordinate 477,430 of OY776512.1, read as the reverse complement.
CGGCTTGGCTTCCCCTGATATTCACAGATGTGCCTATTTCCACCCACACATACGATCTTCTGTTTTCGACCATTTTCGTGAATTATGTACGATTTACTCCGTTTTTCTATCTTAATTTATCCAAGATAGTGTAAACAGGGCATTTCCTGCGATTCAGTTTTTATTTTTTTTGGGTTCAATGTCACTTTTTTTTCATCCAAATGACAAATAACAGTATTTATGGCTGGTTGCCGACATGTTGCAGCCAGGATGTTAACTTCACAGTTTTCCGTCCAGCTTCCACAACGGGTCATAAAAAATAATATTAATATTTACAACATATTATATCAAAGACCCATAAATAAATCCAACAGAGGACGGATTTCAGATCATCTTTGTTAACAAAGCTGAAACAACTGATTGCAACGTTGGTTGTACCAATTCCACTTTCCGGAAAAACGGAGTATGTCGGGGAATTCAACCATAATAGTTTTCATTCCCAATTAAAGCTAAGTGTAACTTTATTGAAACTAATGGAATTTCCGTGCAAAAATCATTATGACAAGCTGTTTGGGCCAGACTGGCAGAAAGTTCCATTTCTGAAACAGGTCTTGCACAAGCCGGGCGGGCATTACCCGCCATTTCCATTAGCCAGGCCGTCCCCCGCAGGAGTTTGGAACTCCGCTGTTGAAGACAGAAGCCCCCCAAACATCCGGAAGGAACAAAACCGGATCGTTCAGGCTACATCAAAGTTGAGACGAACCTTTCAAAAATTGTCCTGTCCAGTTTCCCGGCCAGCACCTCATCTTTGATTATGCTCAAAGCCTTGATGGGCGGCAAGGCATCCCGGTATGGGCGTTCATCCGCGGTAAGGGCTTCATAGCAATCCACAACGGCAACCAATTTGGAAGCAAACGATAAATTCTTGATTCCCTTAGGGTAACCGCTGCCATCCAATTTTTCGTGATGTTGCATGGCCACGTTGGTGATCAATTCATCATTGATTCCGCAGTCCCGCAACACCTTGCGGCCAAAAGTAGTGTGGTTTTTCATCAGGGCGAACTCAGCCGTGGTTAAACGGCGGCCCGCCTGCAGAATTTCCAGGGGCACTTCAGATTTGCCCACGTCATGCAGCAAAGCCGCTGTACCTATTTCCTGGACTGTGGATTGGGGAAGCTTATGTGAGATGCAATATCCCATGGACAAAGCCATGACATTCACCGAGTGCATAGCCGTTGTGTAGTCGGTGAATGAGAGTGTGGCCAGATTATGCAAAATGGCGGGATGGTCCGCGCACTCCTGGGCCAAGGCGGACACCACCTGGCCCACCCCCCCCAGATTACCCGAACGCGGATCATTAAGGCTGTCTTCCACAGCGCCCAACAGACTATCTTTAAGGCCTTGCACATCGCCCGCTCGGGCTTGGTCCTTTATGGAAAAGGCGATCCCCGCTTGCATTTCGGCCAGGGCCTGGGCTTTATCTTCGTCTTGAACAAAACAGCGGTTGGGTAAAAGCGCCGGGTACTTGACCGCTTTGGACAATTCAACACCGGCGCCTTTCAGCAGACGGTACTTAGCGCCGACCCCTTGATAAAATAGCGCAGTTTTTACTAGATACCGGGCATGGTTATTTCTTATCCTGATCAAAACTACTCCTTGCACCACAGCCTAGGCAACTCGCAACGCACCAACAGATCAAAACGAGAATCTTTTGTATGGGTAGTTAGCCTCAATTATAATTCCTACTTAACGGTTTGACCAGCATCCTGAGCTTGAATCCAGACCGACTAAGCTTTATGCTTTTGTTGTACAGGCACCACTTTAACCTAACCAAATGCCTTGATGCGAAAAATCAGAGTCGCTGGGTCACCGGAAAAGGCATTTTAAAAAGGTGAACACAAGCGCACGGAAATGAACATGACTCAGGACGAAGTTGCACAGCTATTGCAATCAGCGGAAAAGGCACTCCAGGAAAACGAGCTGAATAAGGCTCATAACGGTTTTTCAAAGGTGTTGGAGACCAACCCGGAAGAGATACCGGCCTGGCTGGGCTTGGCCCGATGTCAAAGGGACAAAGAAGAGCTGGAGTCAGCTGAAGAAAGCTATCGTAAAGTTTTAGGTTTGGATAAAGTCTGTTTCCAAGCCTACCTGGGCCTGTCCGGGGTGCTCACCCAAAAAAACCGGGAGCAAGAGGCTTTTGAACTATTGGCCAAAGCCTCCACCAAGGCAAAGCAGCTGAAAGAAAAAGGCATTACCAAGGCCAATGTTTTCTTTTTTCTGGGGGAAATCGAGCTAGAACTAAACAGCTTGGCGGAAGCTGTAGGTTTTTTCAATCAGGGCTGCGAGGCGGAACCGGACAACGCGAAGTTGCCTGGAGAAGCCGGAATCATGCTTGACCAGGCCGGGCATGACCTGGAAGCGCTGCTGTTTTACAAAAAGGCTTTGGAGTTGGACCCGGAGTTGGCCCATGTCTATAACCGCATGGCGATCTCGCACCGGAAACTCGGTCAGCCCGATAAAGCGCTGAGCCTGTTGAACCGGGCCTTCTCGTTTCATCCCGAAGACGAGCACCTGATATTCAACATTGCCCGCACCCAATGGGAGTTGAACAACAAAGACCAAGCCATTGCCCAGCTGCACAAGGCGCTTGAAATAAATCCTGAATTCAAAGAGGCCAAGGAGCTGCTCAAGGCGGTGGAGACTAAACAAGCGCCCAAAACGGCTCCCAAGGGCGAAGCCGCAGCAGCCCCAGGGGAAGAACCCGAGCCGGCCGCTGCAAAAACCCCCACCCAAACGCCGGAGAGCGGACAAGCGCCAGATCCGGAGAGCCCTCCTCAACCGGAAGCGGAGGACGAAGCCGCAGCAGCCCCAGGGGAAGAACCCGAGCCGGCCGCTGCAAAAACCCCCATCCAAGCGCCGGAGAGCGGACAAGCGCCAGATCCGGATGATCCCCCTCAGCCGGAAAATGAAGCTTCCCCTAAATCAACTGACCAGAACTCCGATCCTCCCACACCTGAACCCGAAGCCCAAAATGACAAGCAAACCACCTGAAAACCCGTACGGCCTTCCATAGCTTCCATTCAGATTTCAGGCGTAATCCCCCCCGGGCAGGCGTTATATGCCCCCTGTGCGCCAAACAGGGTTCAGGATTTGGAATCCAGCACTTCGCGGATGGCCAGCCCCAGTTCTTCCGCCATCAGAGGTTTGGTTAAATACCGTTTTATTCCCATGGCCTTTGCCCGGTCCGGATTCATGCTGTGGCTGTATCCGGTACAGAGAATCACCGGCAGGCCGGGTTTGATATTCATCATGTGTTCCGCAAGTTCGGCACCGGTGATCAAGGGCATGGTGTGGTCGGTGATAAGCAAGTCAAAAGAATCCGGGTCCGCTTCAAAAATTTCCAGAGCTTTTTGGGGCTGGCTGGTGGCCGTAACCCGATATCCCATGCCAGCCAGCATGCGGCGCACAATTTCAACCAGGGCGTCTTCATCATCCACAATAAGAAGGTGCTCATTCCCGCCCGGGATGCTTTTTTGATGCGGGCTTTCGCCGGCATGACCGTAATTGCGCTCAGCCAGAGGCCAATAAACCGAAAACTCGCTTCCTTCACCCCTTTTGCTTTTTACGCTTATGGCCCCCTTGTGGTTGTGCATTATCCCATGCACCACACTAAGTCCCAAACCCGTGCCCTTGTTCTTTTTCTTTGTGGTGAAAAAAGGATCGAAGATACGGCTCAAAATAGCCGGTTCCATCCCGCATCCGGTATCGGAAACAGTCAGTTCAGCATAACGGCCAGGGTTCAGTTCCAGAGGCAGCCCGGGATCGCCTTCATGAAAATCCACCTCTTTCAAGCTCACACTCAAGACGCCGCCCAAATCCTCCATGGCATGAAAAGCGTTCGTACACAGGTTCAATATCACCTGATGGACCTGGGTGCCGTCAGCCAAAGTTATGATTTCTTTGGCCGGAATGCTGGTCCGGAACTCTATGGTGCTTGGTATGGTGGCCCGCAGGAGTTTAAGGGCTTCTTTGATGGTTGAGTTCAGGTCAAGGGGCAGTTTGTCATGATAGCTGGTGCGGGAAAAATTCAGTATCTGGCTGACCAGAAAGCGGGCCCGCTCGGCCGCTTTCAAAACTTGATTCAGTTCGTGCACCGGCTTCAGGCCGCTTTCCACTGCGTCTTTCGCCAGTTCACCAAAGCCCACGATGGCCCCCAAGATATTATTGAAATCATGGGCAATGCCTCCGGCCAGAGTGCCAAGGGCCTCCATCTTCTGGGCCTGCCGGAGCTGGGCCTCCAAGCGCCTTTGTTTTTCTTCGGCCAAACGCCTGTTTGAAATATCCTTGACAGCCCAAACCATTGCATTGGGGCTTCCTATATCATCCAGCAAATAGGTGACCGTAATCTGCGCCGCCAGCCTGCGGCCCCGGCCGGTCAGCAAAACGCATTCTTTTGAAAATACCGCCCGCTCGTTAAGACCGGGCAACAGGCTGCGCATAAACGCCTTGTAGGTGTCCTGGTCCTTGAACAAACGCTCAAGGTCAAGGCCGCTAAGCTCCTCCTGGCTGTACTCCATCACCTGTTCAGCGGCAGGATTGCTGGTCACAATCATCAGGTTCCGGGCGTCAATCACCAAAACGGTGTCGGAAAGGCTGGCGAAGGTTTTCTCCACCAGCTTGTGTGACTCCAGCAAAGCCTCTACCGCCACACGGCGGGCCTTTGATTCGGCTTCATAGGCTTGTCCCGCCTCAACCAGATCTGCGGTCCTCTCCAAGAGAAGCTGCTCCAGGCGCTCTTGCCGGTTCAACAACTCGGTGTTCTGATGTTTTTTGACGATGGCCAGGGAATACAAATTGGCCATGCGGGTCAACATTTCGCTGTCAAACTGATTGTATGGCCTGGTGGAATTGGCCAGGGCTATCTGACCCAGCACCCGGCTGCCGTTTTTAACCGGAACGCACATGAAGCGTTTAATAGGGACATGCCCTTTGGGAAGCCCCTTTGCTGCCGGATGCGAACCAGGGTTTTCGCTTATCAGGATTTCCCCCGTGTTCAGGCTGTGACCCCATAGGCCGGGGTATTCGCCATTATCCAGCGGGGGAAAGCAGGCGTCTTTCTCCAAAAGCGTGCAATCATCAGACAGCATGCTGAGGCTGTGCCCAACATCAAACTTGCTGGCGGTATCTATGACGGATACAAAAGCATGGCGGCTCCCGGTAAGCTCCATGGCTTTTTCCCGCACCATATGAGCTATATCCTCGAACGACGTGCAGCCTCCCAGCAAATAGCTGGCAATCTCGGCCATGGCCATGTTGACCGCTGATTCGTATCTCAAGGATTGCTCGGCCCGCCGCCGTTCGCCGGTCTGTTGCCCGAAACAAGTCAGGCTCTCGATCCCGCCTTCGGCATTAAGCTGGGATGAAACGTTCCAGGATATATGGCGGGCTTTGCCGTCTTTTCCTACCAGCCGGTTTCTCAGCCGCCCGCTGGGCATCTTCCGGCTGAACCAGGAATCAAAAATCTCCCGGGTCAGGGCGCGGTCATCCTGGTGCACCCACTCAATAATCCGGGACCCCCGGCAAGATCCCTCTTCAATCCCCAAACAATCAAGCGCGGCTTGGTTGACCCGGAGTATTTTGCCCTGGCGGTCAATCTGGATCAGCAACTCATCACTGTCGGCTGCCATGACGGGCTGCTTCGGGGGAATGGGCGGCATGTTCTCCGGCATATCCTGATTGTTTCTCCATGAAGCTCGTACTGGTTGGCAACTTAACAAGGGCCTCGCAAGTTTGGAAAGGCCTTCAATGGCATATCACAGATAAGCCAGGGTTCCCCAGCGGTTCATAACCTAGAGACAAACGGGTTGCGGGGCACGTTGCAACAATATTGCCACAAATAGCATATAAACACAGATGTTAATTTCAAAGAAGATCGACGTTTGGCGCAGCTGGGCAAAATGGCGGTCGTAAGAAGAATTTCATATTGCCGTTTTAGTCCAACAGGGAGGTAACCTTTTCCACATAACAGGAAATGCACTGGGAGATTTGGTCATCACCTTTCACAAAGGACATCCCCAAAAAAAGTGAATCCGCACCCAAATTGATTTTGCGCACCTGGCAAACCATGCTCTGCTCCCCCGGCAGACCCCATAGAGCGCAGTCCAAGGACACTTCCATGCCCAAGTGTATATTGGGAGGTTCAGCTTCGGGATCGGGCAGTTTATGCAAAAAACTTGCGCCCCCAATGCCGATGTCCAACACCACCCCCTCCATCTCCCTGGATTCAACCGTCAGCCGGGCCGGCAAATGACACTCAATGCGCTGGCTCTGCCGCAGATTCACAATCTCCAAAGAGGTGGGAAAAGCCAGGAACAAAAACCGCATTGAATCTTTTATGAGCTTACCTTGCACATAAGAATTAAAACCAAATACGCTGCCCTGGGAGACGAAACGCACCGTGGCGCCCATCTGCTCCTGGATATTCCAACTGCTATTTACCATGGAAGGCAACTGCACAATCAGACTTTTGTCCTTTTCCACCCCGGCCAGTATACACTTGAGCTGGTCTGTTATCTGAAACAGATTCACCATTAGAGGGGTGCCTATTTCGACCGGTAACTGCACATTGTTTTCATTCGTCATTTCTTTCTCACTGTCATGATCGGGTTAACAATTAAGGCCCAACTTGACACCAACCCATCTAGAATAGCAGGGTTTTCAGGAAATTTCACGAAGCTTGCGGATAGCGTTTTATCGACTTGCCCCCGCGGGCAACCAGAGGCTGCCCGTTTTTTGCCCCACCGGCCGATTTTGCGGCCCGTAAACTCAGGCCACGATTGAACCGCCTCAGGTGAAACCGGAGCCGGCCGTACAGGCATAACAATGATCCCCCACGGAGACCGCGGACCCTTGCGCCGGGGGACCGTCCAGGCTGGAGACATGAACCGGCGCCCCGCTTAAGGGCAGGCCCGCGGCCAAATTGAAATCGCAGTCATACAGGTATCCCCGCCAGTTGACGCTGACCAGGCTGCGGCACATCACGCCTTCCAGCGCACAGGGATTGAAAGCCCCGTGCAGTTTGGCTAGATATCCGTCCAGATTGCCGCTGCGCTCCAGCCAGTCCCGAAAACGGCCCAGGGGCACATTGGCAAAGACAAACAGATTATTGAAGCTGAGCCCCCATTTGCGGGCCAGCATGCGGCGGAAACGATCCTCCGTCTTGCTTTGGCCGGCGGGCAGAAAGGCCCCGGCCGGATTGGATACCAGATTTAGCACCAAGCCCGAGCCCTCGTGGCCGTATCCGGCCCGGTTGAGAAGCTCAAATGCCGCTATGGAGCGTTCAAAAATCCCTTGCCCCCTTTGGGCGTCAGCCTGGGACTGGTTCAGAGAAGGAAACGAAGCAAAAACAGCCGCCCGGTTCTCAATGAGCAAGTCCAGCAAATGTTCCCTGCCCGGCTCACTTAAGGCGGTTAGGTTGGCCCGGAACAAAAGATCCGTGCACAATGGCCGCATCTTGCGGATCAAATAGGGCAAGTCCGGGTTCAGCTCCGGCGCGCCGCCGGTAATATCCACTGTGGGAAATTTGGAGCGTTTTTGATACTGGATCACCGCATCCATGGTGGAGCGGTCCATAAGCTCTTGGCGTTGGGGTCCCGCTGAAAGATGGCAGTGGCGGCAGGCCTGGTTGCACAATAGCCCCAGATTAAGCTGCAAGGTCTGGGTGGAGCCCCGCAGGAGCTTGAGCCCGTTTGCAGCCAGGGTGGCTCCGAACCCGGGCACCACTTGAGCCCCCCCATCCCTTTGGGCCGCCATTTCTGACATTCACTCACCTCATGGTTTGATGCCGCTATCCGATCCGGGCTCTTTTCCGGCACGGATTCGCGGTTCCACGCTTTTGGGCCTGACAAGGACTGCTTACATGGAAAGTTTTTCAGCCAGCTTGCGCATCTGGACCCCATGCACCAAGGACGCTCCGCCCCGTATGGCATTGGCCACATGCACCGCCTCGGTCATTTCACCCAGGTTGGAACCCTTTTCCAGACAGGAACTGGTGTAGGCGTCAATGCAATATGGGCATTGAATGGCATGGGCCACTGCCAGGGCGATCAGCGCCTTTTCCCTTTCGGTCAGCTCACCCTCGGCAAACACGGCTCCGTAATAGTCAAAGAACTTCTTGGCCAGTTCGGGAGCGTCTTTACCAATTTCTTCAAACTTCGGCAGGTCTTGGGGATCGTAATAAGTATCCATGTTCACCTCTTTTTGGGATGGCGGCGTTGAGACCTGATCATAATCCTGTAACCACTAGCGTTTATATATTTTTTTATCACATTTGGACCGGGTCAAGCAAAGTTTAGGCGGATGCATGCCTTCCGCTTGTGCATGCAAAAAAAGGCAATATGAAGGCGTGGACCCGGCAACCGCATGATCCGCCATGCAGATGCCGCCAATGAACGGACAGCGCCATCCAAGTGCTATTAACCCCTACTCCAAAAAGAGCTCCGTACTCTGGTAGCGTTCACCGGTGCTGGGGATAATGGCAACCAGAAGCTTGCCGGTATTTTGGGGACGCTTGGCCAGCTCAACCGCGGCATGCACCGCGGCCCCGGAGGAAATGCCGCAAAGAATCCCTTCCTCTTTTGCCAGACGCCGCGCCATTTCAAAGGCTTCATCCGCAGTAACCTTGAACACCTCATCAATGATCTTTGTATTGAGCACATCGGGAATAAAACCGGCCCCGATTCCCTGTATCTTGTGCGGACCCGGTGATCCGCCCGAGAGCACCGGCGATTCAGCCGGTTCCACCGCTACGGACTTGAATCCCGGTTTAAGCGCCTTGAGAGCCTCGCTCACCCCGGTAATGGTTCCCCCGGTGCCCACCCCGGCTATCAGAATATCCGCCCGGCCGTCGCTGCCCCGCCAGATCTCCTGAGCCGTGGTGCGGCGGTGCACCTCCGGGTTGGCCGGGTTTCCAAACTGGTTAGGCATAAAGGCCCCGGGGCTGTTGGCCTGGATCTCCTCCGCCTTGGCAATGGCGGCCTTCATGCCGCCCGCGGCCTCGGTGAGCACCAGCTCCGCGCCCAGGTGCTTCAGCAGCTTGCGGCGCTCCACACTCATGGACTCGGGCATGGTGAGCATAAGGCGGTAGCCCCGCGAGGCGCACACAAAAGCCAGGGCTATGCCGGTGTTGCCGCTGGTGGGCTCCACGATCAGGGTTCCGGGTGTTATCAGGCCCTTTGCCTCGGCGCTTTGTATCATTGCCACACCGATGCGGTCCTTTACGCTGCCGGCAGGGTTCTGGAACTCCAGTTTGGCCAGCACCCTTGCGCGGGCTCCCTGGGTGACCCGTCTCAGTTCCACCAAAGGAGTATTGCCGACAGTCCAGGTTGCATCCGAGTATATACCAGCCATGCTTCATCCCCTTTCATCTTCCGGGGCGCCCGGCAAAGCCGGGCTCCGGCTAAGCCCGTGATGCTCAGACCCCGTTCGCCCGGTAGATCAGCTCGGGTTTCTTTATGAATATCTTGCTGTCCGGCGGAACGCTTTCAGTAAGCCAAACATTACCCCCGATCACGCTGCGGGCCCCGATCACCGTGTTTCCGCCCAAAATTGTAGCCCCTGAATAAATGATGACATCGTCTTCTATGGTGGGGTGGCGCTTCTGGCTGCGCAACTCCTCGCTGGCGTCCGGCGGAATGCTCAAGGCGCCCAGAGTCACGCCCTGATAAAGGCGCACCCGGTCCCCGATCTTGCAGGTTTGGCCGACAACCACCCCGGTGCCGTGGTCAATGAAGAAGCTCTCCCCGATGTGAGCCCCGGGGTGGATGTCTATTCCGGTGAGGCTGTGGGCGTGTTCACTCATCATGCGCGGCAAAAGGGGAATATTCAGGTGCTGCATCACATGGGCCATCCTATGCACCGTGATGGCAAAAAGACCGGGATAGCTGAATATGATCTCATCCATGCTGGAACTGGCCGGGTCGCCGTTGTAGGCCGCCCTCACGTCCAGGGCCAGCTTGCGGCGCAAATCCGGCAGCGTTTTTATAAAGGCCAAACCCATTTCACGCCCGCTGTTCTGGCAATGGGCGCAATCCTGATTGTAGCGGAAGCAGTCATGGCGGATGGCATTGGTGATCTGGGTGGAGAGGTCGCGGTAAAGCCTCGACACCTGCTGACCGAGGGTATATTTCAGGTTGATGGGATCGACTCCGGCGTCATTGAAATAACCCGGGAAGAGTATATCTCTGGCTTGATAAATCAGGTTGAGCATCTCTTGCCGGGAGGGCAAGGGCATGGTCGAGACGTGCTCAAAACAGTCTTTGGCCTCACATGTCCCCACCAGCTGGTTCACCACCTGGGGGATGGCTGCGTAATGCTCATCTTTGGGTTCAAATTCCAGCTGGCAATCTTCCGGTCTTTGATTGTCCACCGGCTTCAAGGTTTTTTGAGGATTTGTGCTCATACCGTTCTCCCGCCAAAGCCAGACCAGTCAAATTTCCGGCTTATCTAAAAAGCCACAAGGTTTGGGCTGCTGTCATCACCCGCTTCACATATAGTAATACTGAGAAATGAAAATGTCAGGCCCATGCAAGAATTACTGAGATCAGGCTGTAAATCAACCATGTTACAGTTGATTACCGCTTGTAGATACAAATATATCGCTAAAGCATCGGATCGGGTTGACCCAAAAAAAGGGGCGGCCCTCATGAGCAGAGGATCCGCCCCGGGGGGATGAGGGCAATGTTATAGGCTTCGCCGATAGCCAACTCAGTTATTGATCAGCCAAGCGAGAGACACCGCAGAATCTAGCACAGCTAAAGGTGTTTGTCATCCTAAATAGAAAACTTCCTAAAAAGCCCCGGGGTCTCCCCTGCTTTCAAGTCGTGTTACATTATAATCACCCAAAAACCTATGATTTTACAAACAATTATGTCAAAGATTGAATCAAGGGACATATTTTGCCATACCCAAGCCCAATAGCGTGTCTACAGACCGCAGCCCACCATGGGCTGTTTTTGGTATGCAATCCGCCGGTGTCTTTGGGCTGTGTGGCCAAATCCTTTCTTTGGCGGAAACTTTGATGTAAATTTATATGAGTTTATACTTTTGTTTCAGTATGGAGGTCTATATGCGTCCGCTGCGCTGGTTACCATTGCTGCTCCTGCTGGCCATTGCAGTGCTTGCGGCCGGTTGCGCTTCACACATGGTCTCAACCCCCAAGGGCCAAAAACCTTATGTGACTGTGCCCACGGCGGGAAAGGAGCTGGTCAAGCGTTTTGCCCCCGCGTTTTTGATCATCAACCCCCAAGACAGGCAAAATCTGATCGGAGAGCCCAAGGCCCGACCCAGCAAGCAGGACGGCAAAGAGGAAATCTTCGTGGACCCTGCCAACCCCCTGATCTATTATGAGACCCGGCGTTTCTGGACCAAGAACGGCTGGTGCCAAAACCTGATCTACCGGGTGCATTTCATGGGGACCCCCTTTGGCCTGCCTCCATTCAGTCTGGGCTGGGGCGACAACACGGGCTTGATGGTGTTTGTGACCCTGGATAAGTACGACGCTCCGGTGCTGGTCAGCACGGTTGCAACCTGCGGATGCTATGTATCATTCACAGCCACCAACTACACCCCCAGCGCCATGATGCCCAAAGGCTGGCTGAAAAATAAGCACACCTCCCTTTATGGGGCTGATATACCCACAGCACTGAATTTTGCCAGTTATGCCATCCCGCGTATTCTGATCACCTTGGCGCCGGGAGAGCACCGGGTGGTGAATATAGAGGTGCTGGACGGCACCAAGTTCAAGGGCAACGCACCCTACCAAATCTCCAAGGCAGATCTCACTCCAATGGAGAGTCTGAAAGAGCTGGCCGCCGGCAAAGGACAAAAGACCACCAGTTTCTATCACCACGGGAGCGGATACAACCATGGGTATGTGAAAGGCGCGTTCAAACCAATGGAGTTTCTTTTCCTGGGCCTGATATCCATGGATTACCGGGTGGGACAGGACAAGGAATACGGCAACATACGCAATCCTTTTTACACCAGCCTGATGCCCTGGAACCACATGGCGTCCGACATGAATGACTATCCGCGCTTTTTGCGTTTCCACGGCTGGAAGCCGTAGCAGGATAAAAAGAACAAGTTTGGTTTGATTTTTTGGTAGCGCTGTAGAGCCTTAAGCCCCGATTGATAATGCAGCGGCAAGTCATTAATGGCGGCCCGCCCATACGCGCCGGATCAACCCAAACCCGGGCGCTTGTCATGGGCCATGAACATACACCCCGCTGCCAACAACGGGGTGTTATGGATGAAACCTGTTTTATTCATGACGCCAGGCCGCGGACAGGGCCCGCCTTTGGGGAGACCGGGTCAGATTAAAAAGACGGTCGGCTTGTCATCATCATCAATTTCAATACCCACGTAATCACCGGTCTTGTAACCGAGTTCCAAAAACCGCCGCACAACTTCCCGGTGCCGGCGTTTATGCCAGAAAACGGACCAGACCGGATTGCGGACCGTGTTGATGCCATAGGCGTCATGCGAGCATAGGTTGCGTCTGAAGGTGGCTTTTGCGATCAGGGTGTCGGCTTCCGCCAAAAATTGATCCACCTTGTATAAGTCTTGATATAGTTCTTTTGAGAGCCGCTTTTGCAGCTCGGGAAAGTCGTCAAGATAATGATTGGCTACCTGGAAAAGGTCATCGGGCACTATGATGCAAACGCCTAATACAGCGAACCTTTCATGGCGCAGGGCAAAATCCTGCATGGCTGTTTCATAGTCGCGCACCTTCTGTAGCACATCGTCTATGGTGACTTCACCCTCGTCGCAGCCATGCACCAGCCCTTCGCACACGCTTATCAAGCTCAGATAAAATTCCCGGTTGTCCATCACAAAAATGGGGCGTTCGCGGTAGTTGCGGCGTTTACGGATGCGGCGCAGCCCATCCAGACTGACCGACAACTCACTTTGCTTGAATTCCAGGGTTTCCAGTTTGGATATGTCCCGAGCCTGAACCACATGTATTTCCCCTTCGGGGGACTTGATGAATTCTATCTCGCATCTGAAGCCCAAATATTTCTGGATATCCTCGGAAAGCTGCAACAGGCCCAGGTCCCTGGGGGTCTGGGTGATGTAGGGCTCATATTCAAAGTCGCCTCCCCTGGTGCGGCAGTAGCCGAACTCCCAATGGTTGCCGATGATCTTGGCCATCACCCGGGTGCCCTCGATGAACGGCATCACCAACACGCCGGTTTGCTCCGGGTCAAGCGGCGGCGAGCCCTGAAATTTGCGCTGGCGCAAGATGGAAAGCGCCTTTTCCCCGGTCAGTGATTTCAGTATTTTCTTATAGGCGTACTTGACCCCGCCGACGTCGGCATAGGTCTCCAGGGACTCGAAGGTCCCGCCCCGGTAGAACTCCTCGGCCGGATGGCATGAGCGCACAATTATCTTGTGCCCCTGGCAATGTTCGTTCAAGAATTTCTCCAAGCCGCCAAAATCCTGGTTGGCCAGCATCTCGGACGGCATATAAAAAAATTCCGGAACATTGAAGTCGCCTTTAAGCAACTCATGCAGTAAACGGGCTTTTTCTGGCAACTGCTGGGTCATTTCACACACTCGGCTGACCGGCCTATTAAGGCCTGGCTATTGAATCAGGCGCCGTATTTTTTGAGGGCGTCAAGCACGAATTCCTTCTGTTTTTTCTCGGCCAGCAGCACCCGGGAATCCCTGGCTTTTTTAATCATTTCAGTGAGTTTTTCTATCTCAGCCGGTTTTTCCAAGAAATCCATGGCGCCCATTTTTATGGCCTCCACACCAGATTTCACGGTGGCGTGGCCGGTGAGCAGGATCACTTGCAGGTCGGGCCGCTGGGCACGGATGCGCTTCAGGGTCTCCAGCCCATCCATGCCGGGCATCATAAAATCCAGCACTATGGCGTCATAGTTGGCATGCTCTATCTTTTCCAGAGCGTCGATGCCGTTTTCAGCTTTTTCCACCATGTAACCCCGCACCTCCAGGCGTTCGGCCATGGTCTCGCGATATTCTTCTTCGTCATCCACGATCAGGACTTTGCCCTCGCTCATCTTATAAACTCCTTTGGTGTCGAAGAGCATTCAACAATATATATTTGATATTCATTTCCGGCTCAACCTAAACCGCCCTGCCATTTCCTGGGCATTGCCAACTCAAACCCTCCCCCTCCGGGCTCGCTTTCCAGCCGGGCGCCCAGCACCGCCAACAGCCCGGCAGGCAGCTTCCGGTCCGGGTTTGCATCCGCGCCGTTCCAGCTGAAAATAAAAGCAACCCCCCCGTCTGTTTGCTCGGCCCGGGCTGTCACCTCACCCCCTGCCGGAGCCTCTGCCGCCGAGATTTCCAGACAGGCGAACAGTGCCCCCAACAAAAATACGGGCCTGGTGGTCAAATAGAGGGGAGCGTCCGGCGCTCCGCCCAACACCAGGCTGACCGGCTTTTTGTCGGCCAGGCGGCGGTAGATATCCACCATCAAACCTAAAGCTTCATATGCATCCATCTCCCGCAGCGGCTCATCAGAGGCATGTGCAAACCGGTTGAAGCGCCTGACTATCCGGTCCGCTTGTCCGGCCCGTTCCGCAATGCGTCCGCTGAGGTAGGCCGCCCGCTCCGGGTCCAGCCCGCCCTTTTTCCGGGCCGCAGCGGATAAATCACCCAGCAAACCGGCCTGTTCTTTGATCACAGCCAACTGGTTTTTTATCTCATGGGTGATAGATGCGCTCACCTGGCCCATTATTTTTTGCAGCCCAAGGCAGGCTTGGGAAAATTCAACCGGGTCTTGGTAATCCATTAACCCCCGTCTCCTACTTGCATTCCAAATCTTTCGGTCCGGTCGCCTGCAGGGCGAACCGGCCAATGTCTTCTTCCACAGCCCGTGAAAAATCGCCCTTGGGCTTAACCGGCAATATCACCGTAAAAGTGGCGCCTTGCCCCGCTTCGCTCTCGACATGAATCTCTCCGCCCAGTTTGTGAACTATGCCATGGGCGATGCTGAGCCCCAGCCCGGCGTGATTTTCCTTGCGGGCGGAGAAGAAGGGCTCAAACAGATGATTCATGTCATCTGGCACAATTCCCGGGCCATTGTCATGAAACGCAAGCCGCAGCTGCTCACCCTTGGTCCGGACCACTTCTATATCAACAGATCCGCCGTCCGGCAGTATCTCAAAGGCGTTATCCAAAAAAGTCAGCACGATCTGCTCCAGGGCGCTCCGGTCGCAGGTGATGGTCTGGTTTTCCGGCCTGGCCTCGATCCGCACCGAAATACTGCGGTAGCGGGTATTTTCCCGGAACAATCCCACCACCTCTTCAATCACCTTCACCGGGTCGAGATCTTCCGGCTCCAGTTTCAAGTGGCGGGCAAACCCCAAAAGGCGCCGGGTTATGGAACTGGCCCGCTGGCAGTTTTTCTGCATATTTTCCGAAAGCTGGGCAATACGCAGCCAATCGCAACATTCCTGATCACGATTTACAAGATCTCTTATAAGCCCCGCCTTTTCGGCTATTACCGCCAGAGGATTGTTAATCTCGTGGGCCACGCCCGAAGCCAGGCGTCCCACCGAGGCCAGGCGGTGGGTGTATACTATTTCTTTTAGTATCTCACTGCGCTGGATATCCATCTGATAGAGCCGGTTCACCTGATGCGCGGTGCCCCAAAACACGGCGGCCAGAATCACAGGCACGATAAGTATGAGAATCCAGAGCAAAGTGGACAGGCTGTTAGCCTCCAGAATGAAAAAGGTGAGCGCCAAAACAGCCAAAGGGGAAAAGGTCACCAGGCAGGCTATAATGAAATTCACCTGCCATATATGGCGGTAATTCATCTTTGCCTGGCCCGCCTCCCTGTCCTGGTCCCAAAAGGGCAGCCATTTATTCATCTTGAAGGACTGCATCCCCATCCTGATCATGCAGTTGTTTGATTTACGGCTTGCCGCATGACCTCGGACAACTCCTCCAGGTCAACCGGTTTTTGCAAAAAGGCAAAAGCTCCTAGCTCCAGGCAACGCGCCCGGTCCTGGGGAGATCCATGACCGGTGAGTATGATCACCTTGATTTCTGGATGGTTGACTTTGATCTGCTGCAAAACCTCCATGCCGTCCACTCCCGGCATGCGCAAATCCAATACCACAACTTCGGGTTTTTCCCGTGTAATCGCCTCCAGGGCCTGGTCGCCGTCATAAACCACCGAGGCTCCCACATCTCTGATCCGAAGCCTTTCCGACAAGGTTTCCACATATTCCCGCTCGTCATCCACCAGCAGCACCTTGGAGGGCAGCACGAACTCACTTTTGCGGTAGACATCGCTTTGATGATATCCAGGGCCGACCTTTGTCTCCACTTTTTTGGCTCCCATCACCTCATTTGCTGCTTTTATAAGCGATTTTTCCAGTTTTGCCAGCCTGAGGCTTTTTCTATTTATCTCAACAGTAATCTTACCTCTAATATTCAGGATTTTGAACTCAGGGTGAAAAAAACCCTGTTTGGCCAGCGCGGCCTGAACCCGGGACATAAGGGCCATATCTTCCACCGCGGCCAATGAGGCAGCGGTGGGAGCCAAAGGGGCGCTTTGGGCTGAATCCGATATCAGCTCCACAATGGCGGACATCTCTTTCTTTTCCACCGGCAAGCTGATATCAAACTCCGGATCTTTCCGGGCCGCGGGCGGCAACAAAAATTCCCGCCAGCGCCGGATGGCCCAATCCGAGTTTTTTATCAGCTCCTGGGCTCTGCGGGCATCCAGCCCCTCCTCTTTGGCCGCCTGTTTCAAGCGGTAGTCACTGCTGGCTTGAAAGCAAACCTTAAGCGTGTGAGTCACGCTTTGGGGGATCAGATTGGACCCCAGACCCAAAAAGACCATGTCTTTTTGGGCTAACAGGCTGGCCATGGCCTGATTCAGCTGGGGCAGCGCCTTGGGGCGCAGCTTGGTCAGGCCCCTGAGCCCACCCGGCGATTCATACATGGCGGCCAGCAGTTTGCCCTCGCTGAGCTGCCCGTATCCGGCGGCGCCGGCCGCCAAATCCTGGTCGGTCAGCAAAGGATAGCCCAGGCGTTCAGCAACCCTTTTCGCGGCCTCCTCCACTCTCATGAAACGGCCGCCGCAAAAAGCCACCACAGACATTTCAGTGCACCTCCTTCCCACCATCCTCACCAAGGTGGTAGATTGCCAATAACGGGCACAAAATGTCGGTTTCAATATCCTTATGGGCGTCCGCGTGGATATGACGCACGGCTTCGCGCACGCTGGGATACATGTTTTCCTGGCCGATCTTCGCCAACAGTCCGGTTCGTTTGAGAACTTTCAGCATATGGTGATGCACGGCGGCAAAGCTTATGCCCATGCCTGCGGCCCGCAGACGGTCCACCGTAAGGGATAAGGCCTCCTCGCCGGTGGCGTCCATCTCGCCGATGCCTTCGCAGTCCAAAAGAACATGGCGCAGATTCGGCATGGTTTCACGTATTTCGGCAATCTCGGTCTCAAGCCGGTGAGCGCTGGCGAAGAACAACGGTCCGTCAAAACGTATCACCGAGATGCGGTCGCATTTTTTCAAGCCGTGCCGGGCTGCGTCCCGAAAGGCGTGGTCTTCGTCCAAGGCCAATTCCGCCACATAAGGCCGCATGCTTTTGTACAAAAAGACGATGAGACTTAAAGATACGCCCAGAATGATGCCCCGGTCGAGATGAGGCGCGAATCCCAAGGTGGCAACAAAGGTGACCGCCGCAATAACGCCGTCATGGGGCTGGGCCTTCCAGGCATGCACAATGCCGTGGATGTTGATCAATCCGGCCACGGCCATCATGATCACCGCCGCCAGAACCGACTGGGGCAGATAGTATAACAGCGGGGTTAAATACATCAGGGACACCCCGACCGCCAGGCTGGTGAAAACGCTGGCAATGGGGGTGCGGGCGCCGGCCTGCAGATTCAGGGCGGAACGCGCAAATGAACCGGACACCGGACAGCTCATGCTGAAAGAGCCCGAGACATTGGCCAGGCCCTGGCCGATAAGCTCCTGGTTGGGGTCCAGGGTCTGACCGGTCTTGGCGCTCATGGCCTTGGCGATTGATATGGATTCGGTGAATCCCAACAGGGCGATGATAAGCGCGTAGGTGAACATACCGGGCAAAGTAGCCCAGTCGAAGGCGGGGATGCTGAACTCCGGCAGACCCGCGCGCACCGCACCCACCACCTCGCCCCCGGCAGTCAAGGGCAAGGCCTTTAGGTCCAAGGGCTTAGCGCCCACCTTGAAGCGCCAGGCATCCGGTTCAGCCTTCATTTGGGGGGGAACCTGGCCAGGCAGATAAAACTGCCGGCCGGCAGGGCTGTTCGTGGACACCAGCCGCAGGGACCTGAGCCGGGCGCGCAGTTCGGCGGCCAGCGTCTGCTCCAATTGGGCCAGCAGCTCATTCTTTTCGGCAAGATGCTTCAACTCCAGAACCTTTACGGAATCAAGCTTGGCGTCTTCGGCCCTGCGCCGCAGCTCCCCCGAACTCCGCAGATGCTTGATCTTTTTTTCAACAGCCTGGTTGTATCGAATGACCGTGCTTTGAAGCTGGGGAGACTGCAGGGCGGAAAGCGGGGGATTTTGGTTTTGCTCAAACCCCAGGCCCCATGACAGGAGGGTGGTTATCACCACCGCCGCCAGCACATCCGGGCTTGCAGTTTTCAGCTTTTTCAAAACAAACATGATGGCGATGGCCAAAAGCCCCATGGCCAGGGAGGGAAAATGAGTGTATGACCAGGCCGCATACCATACCCGGATTATGGTCTCATAGTAGTATTCCGATTTATCCACCTGCACCCCGAACAGCTTGGATAGCTGGGATGACGCGATAATCAGGGCGGCGGCGTTGGTGAAACCGTTGACCACCGGGTGGGAGATGAAATTCACCACCGTGCCCAGGCGCAGAAATCCCAAGGCCAACTGAAAAACACCCACCATCAGGGTCAGCATGACCACGTAAGCGATAAATCCCGGGCTGCCGGATTGGGCCAATGGAGCCAGGCTGGCCGAAGTCATGAGGGCCACCACGGCGGTCGGTCCGGTGGCCAGCTGCCGGCTGGACCCAAAAAGACCACCGACAACCGGCGGAAGCAGGGCGGCGTAGAGCCCGAAATAGGAGGGCAGGTCAGCCAGCTGGGCATATGCCATGGATTGCGGCATCAAAATAAAGGCCACCGTGACGCCGGCCAAGGCATCTGCTTTGAGCATCTCCCATCTGTACCCTTTTAAACGGGGCAGAAAAGGAAGCAGCTTGATGAGAGGTCCCAGTGTCATGCGGTTCAGGCCTTTTTGCTTATCTGATCAGATCCGACCCAAAAACAAACTTCGCTCTATATGATTGCGCCGGTGAAAAAATTGGAAAAAGTTTACTGGTTTCCGGGTAGTTATGCAATCAAACCATCAACGGATGCTTAACTGGAGCGCCCACCAAAAGCCTTCAGAACCCATTTTGGAGTTCCCAAACACGGGTGCATATCCGCGCAAGACATATATTGCATCATTAAAGCAAGCTGCTTAACAGCCTGGTGCGGACAAGTTACGTCAGTGCGAGCCGGATACGACCAGCCACGCCAGGAAATCCCTAAAACGCCGGCGTCCTGTTCCCCATGGCCTGCATGTAATTTTAAAAACCACGAACCTTGGCTAAGTTGACTTTATGACTTGATTGACTATCTCTGCGAAATCAACCATGGGCAGCGGTTTAAAAAGCACTTTTTTAACTCCCGCGGCCTTGGCCTTTTCGGCGACTTCTTCCTCCAGCGACCCGGAAACGAGGATAATCGGAATGTGAGGCGCAAGCTCCACAATCCCCCGGGCCAAGTCCAGTCCGTTCATCTCGGGCATGTCATAATCCACTATGACCAGATCAAAAATTTCCGATGATTGTTGGAAAACAGCCAATGATTTCTGAGCGCTGGTCATGGTGGTGATCTGATACCCAACCTGCGCCAGCATAGCCGAAACCGCCTGGAGCACTGATTGCTGATCATCCACAAGCAGGACATGGCCGTTGCCCCTGGTCATTTCCGCCTTTGCATCCTGTCGGCTTGGCTCCAGGCCCTTAAACTGGGGCAGCAAAATTTCGAATAGCGAACCCCGGCCCGGTTGGCTGGTGACATTGACGCCACCGCCATGGTCTTTGATAATCCCCATCACCACGGACAGCCCCAATCCGGTGCCCTCGCCCTGGTTTTTGGTGGAATAAAAAGGATCAAAGATTTTGCCTAAAACATTGGCATCCATGCCGATGCCTTCATCCTCTATTGTGAGACGGTAATAGGCTCCCTTGGCCAATTGGGCATAAGCCAAAATATCCTGGTTAATCTCCCCCGCATCGGACACGGCAACCTTAAACGCCCCGCCGGTCTCTTTCATGGCGTGGGCAGCATTGGTGGCCAGGTTGAGAATCACTTGTTGTATCTGGGTACCGTTGCCCAAAATCAAGGCCTTGGACAAGTCCAGCTCAGCCTTGATGTTAATGTTGCTGGGCAGGGTGGAGCCGATCAGCTTAAGAGTTTCCTTGATGAGAGGCACAATATCTATTACTTGTTTCTCGGTCGAACTCTGGCGGCTGTAGGTGAGTATTTGGCTTACCAGATCCTGGGCCCGGAGTCCTGCCGCCTCCACCTCCTGGAGTTCACCGGTCGGCAGATAAGTGGGCGACATTTTTATGCGGGCCACCTGGATGAATCCCAGGATTACAGTGAGCAGATTATTGAAGTCATGGGCAATGCCTCCGGCGAGGGTGCCTATAGCCTCCAGCTTCTGGGCCTGCCTCAGCTGATCTTCCAATACGGCTTTCTCCGCTTCGATCCGTTTCCTTTCCGAAATATCCTCAATATAGGCAAGCACCCGCCTTTTATCATTGATGATTGCTGTCTTCAGATTCACCTCTGCCCAAAACTCCTCACCGTTGGCCTTGCGAAAGAGCCATTCAAAGGGCTTGAGGGGAGCATCGATGGCCATGCGCATTCTTTCCCAGGCCTCTTCGACCAAATACCTCGGATTGTCTGAACAGACATCTTCCGGCTTGAGTTTCATAATTTCATCCGGAGAGTAGCCGAACATCTCAGCGGCACGCTGATTGGCGTCAATGACGCCATCGTTTTCTTGCTTCAGAATGAATATGCCGTAGTTGCTGGTGTTAAAGACTGTGCGGTAGTTGCTCTCGGAGACAGTGAGCTGGTGCTGGGCCTCAAGGCGCTTGGTAATATCGCGCACAATACCCACCGCGTGCCACTGGCCCTTGAAAAGCAAAGACGAGACCGACAGTTCAATGGGAAATTCGGAACCATCTTTTCTTTTTGCGGTCAACTCCAGGGTCTTGCCCACTGCTTCGCCCTGGCCAGAAACACTGAATCTATTGAATGCAGCCTTATATTCGTCAAGGTGTCTTGCCGGCGCCAGGGTGGTGTGAAGCTCCTTGCCCATAACCTCGCTACCCGAGTAGCCGAATATCAGCTGGGCGGCCCGGTTCCAAAAAGATATTCTGCCCTTTGCATCCATCATCACGATACCGTCCAAAGCCCCATCGCTGATGCTGCGGAACTTATCTTCGCTCTCCCTGAGTTTTTGCATGGCCTCGGCGCGTTCACGCTCCATCTTCAGCCCATGCATGATAATCAAAAAAGAAAGCGAGGCTACCAATATAAGCACCCATCCGCCCACCAGGCTCATGGTCCGGGTCATGGCCGCCATTTCAGTTTCCACGTCTTCGGTGTACATGCCGGTGCCGATGATCCAGCCCCAGGGAGGGAATATCTTTACAAATGACTTTTTAGGCACCACCCGCTTGGGGTCGTCCTGCCATTGCCAACCATAGGAAACGAATCCGGAGCCTTGTTTCTTCACCATTTCGGCCATCTCAACAAACAGGCGCTTACCGTCCGGATCCTTGAAACTGCTCAGGTCGCTTCCATCCAGATCGGAACGGTAGGGATGCATTACCATGGAAGGCATGGTGTCGCTGATCCAGAAATAGTCCTTGCCCTGGGGGCCATAACGAAGCCGTCTGATTTCTTTAAGGGCCAGCGCCTGGGCCTGCTTTTGGGTCGCCAAACCCTGGGCCTCCCTAGCCTGATGAAAGGCCAGAATGCTCCATGCGGCATTAACCAGTTCACGGGTCATCTGGGACTTTTGGGTCAGGAACATGTCTTCGGTTTTGGGAAGCAAAAACCCGAATATCGCGAATCCAAAAAGCGCCGCACCGAGAAAGGTGGGTATTATGGTGAGCAAGTACTTTTTCATTGTATTCTCTTTGGCCAAAGTTGGAACGGCTGGTTGCCGTCAGGGCGCTGGTCGGGGCCGCGGGAGATTGTGGAAGGGGCCGGTTTTGGCTCCAGCAAACAGATGGCCCTGATTTGTCCTGACTTTCCGATACAAGACTCCATGCTGCTGATCGTAAGATGTATTTTATTATAACAGGGTGTGAGGCAATAATTGAAGAGTTGGAATTGACAGGCCCCAAACCGGGAGCCGGGACGCTCTGCCCCAGGCTCCCCGGTTTGGGTCTGGATCAGAAGTCTGCAAAATCGTCGTCATCCATGGGTATGGCTTTAGAAGGATTGGACTTCATGTGGGGCGGTTTCAGTTCGAGAGGCTTGGCAGATTTCTTATTTCCGGGCCGAGGCCGCCGTTCAGCGCGTTCGCTGCCGTTGGCCTGTCCGGATATCACTTTCACAAGATCGGCCACAAATGCGTGCAGGCTATCGGCCTGGCCGTTCATCTCCTCAGAGGCGGAAGCGGTTTCTTCCGCATTGGCCGCCAAGCCCTGGGTGACCTTGTCCATGTCATTCATGGCTTGGTTGATCTGGTCAATACCCTGGGCCTGTTCATCCGAGGCGGCGGCAATCTCGCCAACCAGTTCGAGCACTTTTTCAGTGCTGTCGGCCACATGCCTGAAAGCCTGGTCGGTTTTTTCAACCAGCTGACTGCCGACATGAACCTTTTCAACCGTGCCCTCAATGAGTTGGGCGGTGTTTTGAGCCGCCTCTGCCGCCCGGATAGCCAGACTGCGCACTTCGTCGGCGACCACTGCAAAGCCAGCGCCCACTTCCCCGGCCCGGGCCGCTTCCACAGCGGCGTTCAGGGCCAATAGATTGGTCTGAAATGCAATCTCATCAATGGTCTTAATTATGCCGGCGGTTTGTTCGCTGGCCGATGATATATCTTGCATGGACTTGGTAAGTTCATTCATCATACCGGCGGCTTCGGAAACCACCTTGCCGGCCTCCCCGCTGAGGGTGTTGGCCTGTTGGGCGTTTTCCGCATTCTGCTTGGTCATGGATGACAGTTCTTCCAAAGAAGAAGAAGTTTCCTCCAAACTTGCCGCCTGCTCGGATGATCCCTCGGCCAGCTGTTGGCTGGAAGCAGACACCTGGGTGGCCGCCGAAGCCACCTGGCTGGATGCCTCGTTAATCCCCTCGGCCACCATGGAAATGGGTTTGGTGATCCGCCGGGAAAAGAACACAACTAAAATAATGGAGATAACCAGAGCGATAGAACCGATGAGGGCCACCCCATCTCTGATGTTGTACACTGATTCCAGAAACTCTTCATCGTTCTGAGTGAAGGCCACAGACCATCCGGTCAAAGGAACCGGCGCAAAACCGCAGGTCTTGTCAATTCCCTGGTAGGTGTAACCGGTGACGCCGGATTGCCCAGACAGCATCTTAGAGGCGGCTTCTTCCATACCCGCTGTCTTTTTTACGTCCAGTTTCAAAATCCTTGCGGGATCGGGGTGGGCCACGGCCAATCCGTCCGCATTAACCATCCATGCATAACCGGTTTGGCCCAGTTTAAAGCCGGAGACGGCTTTGATCAGAAAACTTATATCCAATATGGATGCCAAAACACCCACGGTTTGGCCCTTGGAGCCCTTAATCGGCACTGCTATCGCCGAAACGGGCTTGCCGCTGATCTTGGACATAACCACATCGCTGGCGTCGACCTTGCCGCTTTTGGCCGACTGGAAATACACGCGCTGAGTGAGGTTCATACCGTGGTTTTTCCCAGCCATGCTATCGCCAAATACTATGCCGTCCAGGCCGATCACTACCACGGATTCGTAGTCAGTTCCAACCTGCTGCTGAAATGCGACCAGAGATGCCTCCATTTCTTTGATCTCCGCTTTTGCAGCATCAATTCCACCTTCCGCGGCTTTCTGGGCGGCTCTTACCATTGTGGGGCTTCCTGCCAGGCTCTCAGCCAGTTTCACCTCTTCCTGCATGACCATGCC
The DNA here is from genome assembly GCA_963675675.1 of Desulfarculaceae bacterium. Classification (GTDB taxonomy): domain Bacteria; phylum Desulfobacterota; class Desulfarculia; order Desulfarculales; family Desulfarculaceae; genus Dethiosulfatarculus. The sequence goes on along the minus strand of OY776512.1, from coordinate 453,187 downwards.
CGCCAGATCGGCAACCCTCTGGGCCGTGTTGAACGCGTTGTCTTTCGCCAGGTCGGTGAGACCGGTGTAAGACTCCTCATAGGAAAACCATCCCAACACCAATATGGGAACCAAAACCAGAAGTATCCCGCCGAATACCTGTTTCTTAGCAAGAGAAAGTTTCATGATTGAATCTCCTTATGATACAAATTATGTGTCAAGCATGAGGGCGGATGCTTCCGTGCCGCTCAGCACCTTGTCAATGTCCATGAGTATCTTCACCCCGTCATCGGTTTTCGCCATCCCGATGATGTAATCAGTGGCTCCGCTTTCAATGCCGAAGTCGGGGGCCGGCTCTATCTGTTCACCTTGTATGTTCAGCACCTCACTTACCGAATCCACGACGATTCCGGTCGTCATGGAACCGCCCGGCTGCTCAAGCTCCACTACTACTATGCAGGCCCGGTCCGTATGCTGTTGGGAGGGGATGCCGAATTTTGTGCGCAGATCCATGATGGGAATGACCTTACCCCTTAAATTAACCACCCCTTTTATGGAATCCGGAGTCCGGGGTACCGGTGTGATGGGCATGGTTCCGATGATTTCTTTAACCTTCAAAATGCCGATGCCGTATTGTTCATCAGCCAGAGTGAAAGTCAAATATTTCCCTTGGGCCGCATTGGTTTTTGTTGGCGAATCTTTAGCCATTTATACCTCCTGTCCATACTGCCCTTTTTTGAAGACGGTTTTGTATCAACTCGATCAGTAGCGAACTGATGGCTCCGGGTTTTGGGATATAAAACAAGGTCACCCGGGGCGAAATCAGGTGGAAGCGCTCAAAGGATTCCTGATCCGGGCCGGATGCGATCAGCACAATGTCCATGTCTTTAAGCAAATGGCGTTGGGCTATCAGGACATCCAATTCGGAGCCGGAGTCAATGATAATCAGGGAAAGGTAGTCGCCGCTGACCAGGGGTTTACTCACAAAGGCCAGGTAATCAGACAGGCAATCAAAAACCAGCAGTTCATTGATCTGGGGGAAAAGGGTCAACCCGGATTCAAAATCGCTGTGCTTGTCTCGACTGTAAATAAGCAGGGTCATGATCATAAGGCCTTTTGCCATGGGTTGGTCGTTAGCTTGGCCGCTTATCCATCAAATCCCGTGCCAATTGCAAAAAATAGACTATATTACATGTAAATACAGTATGTTATAAATTATGATGTAAACTGAGACATGGAGGAGGAATCAAGCATAGTTCACTAAAAGTGAACTATGCGTCTCACTATTTGCGGAGACTTCCCCAAAAGATGGAATTTATATGGCTAGGCTTTCAAAGATAAGCCGTGTTTGTTCAAAAGACTGTACAAGCGGGTTTTACCAAGGTTTGAGATAGCCATGGCTCGCTTCAAATCTGCTTGGGATTCGGCAATCAGTTTTTGCAGATATCTTCTTTCCATCCGGTCTATGGCATGAGCCCGGAATTCACGAAAATAAGGCAAGGGGCCCTGTTCTCCGGATTCGCCCGGTTCAGGGATTTCATTATTGACGGCAGGATCAATCGCCATCCGTATGCTCTTGGCTCTTATCTCCACGGGAAGGTGTTTGGCAAACAGATCCGGTGCATCAATAGCCTCTGTCAGCACCCTCTCCAGGGTGTTCACCAGTTCCCTTACATTTCCTGGCCAGGTGTAGGCGGTCAAAGTCTGAAAAAAATCCTGGGAGATTCCTTTGGGGGGAACATTGTACTTGCGGCAAAGCTGGTGCAGGTAATGAACTGTAATCTCCTTAATATCCTGGACTCTTTCGGCCAAAGCGGGCAGTTGTATGTGATAGGTCTTTAGCCGGTAAAGCAAGTCCTGTCTGAAAGTTCCCTCTTCCACACAACGATTCAGGTCCCGGTTGGTGGCGGCAACCAGGCGGAAATCACTGGTTACTTCCCTGGGTGAGCCCACCGGACGGTAGCATCGTTCCTGAAGGACTCTGAGGAAGGTCTTCTGCAGGGCAAGCGGAAGTTCACCCACTTCATCCAGAAAAAGCGTGCCCCGGTGGGCATGCTGAATCAGGCCCTTGGTGGCCTTGTCTGCCCCGGTGAAGGCGCCCTTTTCATGGCCGAAGAGCACGCTTTCAACCAAAGTGTCGGGCAAACTGGCGCAGTCAACTATCACAAAAGGAGCCTTCGACCTGGAGCTGTTGCGATGAACAATATTGGCAAAAAGCTCCTTGCCGGTGCCTGTTGCACCGGAAATGAGCACGCTGGCATCCGTGGGCGCGGCATCCGCCACTTGGTGCAGGCATTTCTTGATAGCCGGGCTTTCACCCACAATATCTTCATGGTCCAAGACGATGCGGGCCGGATGGGCCTGTTTCTGTTTACGGTATTTCAGGGCACGGTCGAGGGTCAGGGTGAACTGCTCCACGGAAGGAGGTTTTTGCAGATAGTCCCAGGCTCCATTGGTGATGGCCAATTCGGCCCCATCGGGATCACCGTAACCGGTCATGATTATGCTTTCGGGCTCGCCGATGCTCTTGTGCAAATCAGGCAGTATATCAAGGCCGTTGCCATCGGGCAGACGGACGTCCACAAAGACCACGTCCCAGGGTTGGAACCCGGCCAGGGCCAGGCCTTGCTCTATATTTCCGGAGGTTTCGCAATGGTGACCCAAATCTGAAAAAACCCCTTTGAGGAGCCGACAGATGGCAGGTTCATCATCGATCACCAGAATTGAAGCCATATTACTCCTCTAACTTAATATGGTATATATTGCAACAGAGACATTAGCACTTTAATAATAGGGGCTACCAATAGAGCAGCCATGGGCAAAATAAACGGCATGTCCATTGATACTGGCCGCAGGATGCATTCCGTCATGCCGGACGGTTGAGCCAACCCCGTCAATTAGGCCTATTATATGACAAATGATCTGTATGGAAGAAGAGTAATCAAGCAGCACCCTCCCAAGAAAGTTGTCTCAGGCTGAATAGTGTAAAAAAACTGCTTTGCTGCCCAGCATTCTTGATATGTTAATTCTGCACAAGGGTCCAGGCTCCAGTGGCATCTTGAAAAGAGCTGCGCACCTTTTGGGGACTGTTTGGCATGGCTGCATCAATAAACCGTAGCCACACTTCCTTTGCCTTCCACCGGCTATCATGAAGGCAAAGCGAATCGGCCCGGCGTGGAGCACGATGAGAGTTTCCAGCTTGCGGTAATTTTATCCCGCCCTCAAAAAACCCAAGACGTAACGTTATGAATCAACGTGCTATCGTCCAGCCGGGTTTTATCATCCACTAGCCCTTCAGTGCTCACTGAAGCATGTTTCCGGCGGACTTTGTTTTTGGCCGGCACTGGGCACTATCAGGCCGCCCTGCAAAAGAATAAACCAGGGCGGCTAAAACCCGGTTCATGACTTGTTTTTTTCCAGGGCCAGGACGACTTCCTTGGCCCCGTCCACATCCTTGGCAACAGACTTGGGGGAGCCTGAGCCGTTTATCATGCGCTGTATATCGTCCGGAATGGGGGACTTCAGATATACCTGCAAAAAGTACTGAGCTTCCACAAACTGAGGGTTCAGGTAAAGGGCCTTGATAATCATCTTGCGGGCCGCGGATTTATTACCGTCCTCATTCAAGCAGCGGGCCAAGTTGAACCACAGGTGCTCATCATCCTGCACTATTGAAAGCGCCCGGTTATAGTGTTCCAAGGCTTGGTGAAACATACCCAGCTTGCGCAATTGGATGCCAAAGGAATTGAATATGTGTTTGTGGCGCTCTTCATAAACCGCGTCCAATTCGGCAAGCTTGCTGAACACCTGCCGGGCCTTTACTTCCTCGCCCTGTTTAACCAAAGCAAGACCCAGTCCGAAATTGGCCCGCACCGAATTTTCATCCAGCATCACCGCGCGGCCGTACTCATATTCAGCGGAGTTATATTCCTGAACCTCGTAATGCGCATCCGCCAAATCACAAAGCCGGTTGACCAGTTTTTGCTTCAACTGCTCTTCGCGGCTGACCCGGCCCGCCATATACCCCGGCTGCAGCACAAAGCGCTCGGCAAATTCCTGGGGCTCCACAATCTCGCTCATATCACTGGATTCGTCATACATATCCAGAAGCGTCATCTCAATGCGGCCGCCGGCTAATATGGTGCACATAAAATAGTGCTCCAATACGGTTTGTTTGGCAGTCTGATCGGAACCCAGAGTGGTTATTTTGCGTTCCAAAAAAACTTCGCCGTCAACCGGTTTATTGATGGGATCGGACATGCAAACACCCTTTTACTAGTATTTTTTGGCCATTATAAGCCTTATGCCCAATCCGGACAAATTCTTTTGGATGAAATAACGCCATCACTTGGTCTTTACTTCCATGATTCAGCTGGATATAACTTTTCACGATAAAGCAAAGCTAAAAAAGATTAGTCTGTGAAAATATCGCCTGTACAAAAAGTGAAAGCCTCCGGCTAAGGAGGCTTTCGTCATCCGGCGTATAACCGAATCGGCCTTAAATAGTCAACCATACAGGCATGGTGAACACCCGGCTGCCCATCTCCCGGTCCAGCATGTAGAGGCCGCCTTCATGCTGCTGCACCATCTTGAGCTTGCCCACCATCTCATCGGCGCTGGCTTCTTCCTCCACCTGCTCGTCGATGAACCAATGCAAAAAGCTGATTGAGGCGTGGTCGCGCTCATCCATGGCCAAGTCCATCAAACCGTTGATCATGGCGGTCACCTTGCGTTCGTGCTCCAATACGCCTTCCGCCATGTCCAGGGGGGTGTCCCAGCTTGAGGGGGGAGCATCAATGGCGGCCAGGGCGACTTGCCCTCCGCGTTCAAATACATAGTTCCAGAATTTCAGCGCATGGGTCATTTCCTCCTGGGCCTGCACTTTCAGCCAATGAGCAAAGCCGTTGAGCTGCTTCCCCTCGGCCCAGGCGGCCATGGACATATACAGGTAGCTGGAATAAATCTCGGCATTAATCTGACCGTTAATGGCCTTTTCCATCTTATCGCTGATCATTTCTTCCTCCAATCAGGAATAATTATCACTTAATATTATAAGTACTCTCCATAATTATGCATCCCAAATTATATTTTAATACATAACCCCATGCAGCAATTAGCATTTCGGGAAAACGGGCATCCTTTAATGGTGAAGAACCGCCGTTTCATGCCCATAAAAAAGGGAGGCGCCCGTCTAGCGGGAGCCTCCCTTTGCAACTTCAGCTATTGAAACCCGGCTACTTTTTCATCTGCTCCTTGCATTCGGCCAGAATACGGTCTTCCTGGGCCACATCTTCCAGGGTCTTGGGCTTCATGGCGGCGGGCATGGGCTCCACCCCGCGCTTGATCTTGACAAGCTGGGTGCCGGTGATGTCGTAAATAGCGCTGGTCATAACATCCCATTTATCCGCACCGGGAACATCGGCCACACGCGCCTTGGCCTGGTCCAGCTCTGGCTCCAGGATGTCGGCCGGACGCCCGTCAAAAGGCTCGCTGCCGTATTTGTAGGCCTTCAGGCATTTCTTGCGCACCTCCGGGTCCGGCGGGACGGGGGTTTTGCCGTACAGCCCATAGACCAGGCCCTTGGTCTCGTTAGTCACCATTCTGTATTTGCCAAACAATACATTCAGCACCGCCTGCACGCCCACAATCTGGCTGGTGGGCGTCACCAAAGGAGGCATGCCCAGCTCGGACCGGGCTACGGCCACCTCCTTATACACCTCTTCCAAGCGGTCCAGGGCGTTGTTTTCCTTAAGCTGGCTGACTAGGTTGCTGATCATGCCGCCGGGAACCTGATGCTTCAAAACGCCGGTGTCTATGGGGCTCATCTTGTGGGGCATCCAGTAGTCGCGGTACTTGGGCGCCACCTTTTCCAACAGTCCGCCCAACTCGATCATCAGGTCCAAATCCATGCCCGTATCCCGGGGGGTGCCTTCCAAAGCCACCATGATGGGCTCCAGGGCCGGGTGAGCGGTGCGCAGGGCAAAGGTGGCGATACAGGTGTCTATGATATCCACTCCGGCCTCGGCCGCTTTCAGCATGGACATGCAGGCCATGCCGGAAGTGTAGTGGCTGTGCAGGTTGATGGGCACCGAACACTGCTTTTTCAGGGAGCTGATCAACTCGTACGCGTCATAGGGTGCAATCAGGCCGGCCATATCTTTGATGCAGATGGTGTCCGCACCCATGGCTTCCAGTTCCTTGGCCTTGCCCAGGTAGTATTCAAGCGGGAAGACCTCACCGCCCATGCGGCGTTCGGTCAGGGAGTAGCAAATGGTGCCCTGGAAATGCTGGCCGTTGGCTTTGATGCGCTCCGCTACGGTTTCGAAGTTGCGGAAATCGTTGAGTGCGTCAAAGGTGCGGAAGATGTTTATGCCCGCTTCACAGGCCAAATCCACGAATTCGCGGGCTACATCATCGGCGTAATTGCGGTAGCCCACCAGGTTTTGGCCGCGCAGCAGCATGCCAAAGGGAGTCTTGGTGTATTTGCGTAAAGTGCGGGGACGCTCCCAGGGGTCCTCGCCCAAAAAGCGGCTCATGGAGTCAAAGGTGGCCCCGCCCCATATTTCAGCGCCCCAAAAGCCACATTCATCCATGCGTTCCGCAATGGGAATCATGTCTTCGGTGCGCATACGGGTGGCGAAAAGTGACTGGGGTCCGTCGCGCAAGGTAAGATCGTAGATTTTCAAAGGAGTGGGATTGCCGCCCCAGTTTTCTGCACTCATGTTCTCTCTCCTCATTAGCCCGGCAGTCCCGATCTTCGGGCCTTGAAAAGCCGGCTTTGATGGAATGTGGTTCAGACAGTACTATATTAGTTAAGACTGCCAAGGGCAAGTTTATGTGTAGTCTTTGCTTTGCGCCACCTTGTTTTGGATTAATGCAAATGCTATGTTGATTTAATAAGATAAATCCTTGATCAGCATGTTCTATGTTTACGGAAAAGGCCTCTATGACGTCAGCCTCGAAAGAACACATTACAGCCCCAATGCCCCCGGCGGAAATGTACCGCAAGCTGCTTGCGGTATTCCATCCCGATGACCGGGTGCTGGTGGCCATTGTGGCTGATCCGGACTCTTTGGCAAGCGCTCTGGCCTTGAAAAGAATTCTATGGAGAAAAGTGGCCTCGGTCACCATCGGCGTGGCCAATCAGATATCCCGGCCAGACAACCAAATCATGGTGCGCCTGCTGAAGATACCCCTGGAACAGCTTGACTCCTTAAATCCACAGAACTTCAGCAAGCGGGTGATCGTGGACGGCCAGCCGGGGCACAATGACCTTTTCGGCAGTCTGGACGCCCAGGTGATCATTGACCATCATCCGGTGGTGGAATCCTCGCTGAAAGCGGATTTTGTGGATATCCGGCCCAGGTACGGAGCCAATGCCACCATACTGGCCGAATATCTGAAGGCGGGCCGCATTAAACCCTCGGCCCGTCTGGCCACCGCGCTGGCATTTGGCATAAAAAACGACACCGCCGGATTCCAGCGCCCCTGCCTGCCCGAGGACGTGGCCGCTTTCCAGATGCTGTTTTCCATGGCCAGCCAATCGGTAATGCGCAAGATCGAGTTCAGCGAAATGCGCTTTGACGACCTGGCCATTTTGCGTAACGCCCTGGACAGTGCGGTGCTGAAAAAGAACCAGCTTTATGCTCATCTGGGCGAAGTGAAAAGCCCGGACAATCTGGTTCAGGCCGCTGATTTTTTTCTGAAGCTGGAGCGGGTGGATTTTTCGGTGGTGAGCGGCGTGTTTGAAGACCGCCTGGTGGTCATCTTCCGCAATGCAGCCTTCTACGCCAACGCAGGCAATACGGCCAAGCAAGCCTTCGACCATCTGGGTTCCGCGGGCGGGCACAAGGCAGCGGCCAGGGCCGAGGTGCTCCTGGCCAGCCTGGAGCCCTTTGTCGACACCCGGGACCAAAGCGCCCTCAGCCGTTTCATAATCCGCAGGGTGCAGCATCCTTCCAAGGGCCGAGCCGCCCGGCCCAGGAAAAACGGCAAAACCAAAAAGTTTTAGCCTGGCGGCGGCGGGTTTTCCCATCCCTTAGCAAATTGATATATTTTCTGGACAAACTCAAGGCTCATCGGCCATTATGAACCCAGAATAAAAAGGCCAGCCGGAACAGCCCGCATATGCATGGGCTCCCCTGATGGACCGGAGAATTAGTGAGGAGGAGGACCATGGCCAAAAAGATTCTGATCGTCGATGATGACCCGGATTTGGTGGAAGCTGTAAAGCTGCAACTGGAAGCCGCCGGGTTGGAGACCGTGACCGCGTATGACGGGGAAGAAGGCATTGCCAAAGCCCGGGCCGAATCCCCCGACCTTATTGTGCTGGATGTCATGATGCCCGTTAAGGACGGATTCACCGCGGCAAAGGAAATCACCGAGGATGACGCCTTGTCCGACATACCGGTGATCATGCTCACGGCGGTTACCGAGCATGTGGGCGACACCAGCTATTCCCATGCTTCGGGCAAGAATCTTATGGCGACGACTTTTTCAAAAAGCCTGTTGACCCGGACGAACTGGTGGAGCGCATCAAGGAACTTATCGCCTGAACCCTTGCAGCCGTTAAATATAGTATCGTAAAGCATCACCCGGTCCCTTGATTGCGGACCGGGCTTTTTGCATGTTTTCTGCCTTGCCGGGCCGGGCTTCAAACCCGGCCCAGGCCGCATAATCCATGTCAGCGCCTGTTGACGCCAAAACACCTCATAACCACTCATGAAGTTCATATCCGCCCAGTCTTGGCCAGGCGGACCCGGTGATTCATTTTCTTGATTATGCATAACCCTCTACTGAATCGAATACCGCCATAATTCGCCGTGAAATAGGGGCGGCTCCTTAATCGGTTTACAACTATTGGGGCACCCCTTTATTATCTCTGACCCAAGCCCTGATGCGTCATCACCTGAACATACCGTTTGACATGCCTAATCCGGATAAATTAATATGTGCCAAAGGATATATGTCATCTTTGTCATAAATCTCAATGAAATGCCCGGCTGGGTTAAGCAGCTGGAAGGATAAAATGATATGGGCATGAAAGTTCTACCCGTCCATGAGGCCGTGGGCAAAGTATTGGGGCATGATCTGACTCGCATCGTGGCGGGAAAATGCAAGGGTCCGGCCTTTCGGCGCGGGCATGTGGTGAAAGGCGAGGATCTTCCACTGCTTTTGGATATCGGCAAGGTTAACCTCCACGTTTACGATCCCCAAGACGGATATGTGCATGAAGACGAAGCGGCCTACCGCATAGCCTCGGCCGCCGCCGGTCCCGGCATAGGCCTCAGCGAACCGACCGAAGGCAAAATAACCCTGACCGCCCTTTATGACGGTCTGTTGGCTATTGACCTGGGAAACCTGAACCGGCTCAATTCACTGCCGGACATGGTTTTCAGCACCATACACCGCAACCAGTTGGTGCAAAAAGGCCGCGCCTTGGCCGGCACCCGGGTAGTGCCCCTGGTGGTTCCGGAAGAGCTATTGGTAAAGGCCGAGGCGGTCTGCGCCTCCGCGGGGTCTTTGATCCAGGTCAAGCCGCTTAAATCATTTAATGTGGGGCTGATCACCACCGGCAGCGAGATTCTGCAGGGCCGCATCGAGGACACCTTCGGGCCGGTGGTCCGCAGTAAGTTCGAGGAATTGGGCAGCCGGATAATGGGGCAGGTTCTGGTGGGGGACGACCGGAACCGCACCGTGCAGGCCATCCGGGATTTCCTTAGCCAGGGCGCTGATTTCATCGCCCTGACCGGGGGCATGTCGGTGGACCCGGACGACCAGACCCCGGCGGCCATCCGCGCCAGCGGAGCCCGGGTGGTGGCCTATGGCGCGCCGGTCCTGCCCGGAGCCATGTTCATGCTGGCTTACATGGACCAAGTCCCCATCCTGGGGCTGCCCGGCTGCGTGATGTACTACAAAAGCAGCATCTTCGACTTAATCGCACCCCGCATCATGGCCGGAGAAGAAATCCTCAAAGAAGATATCGCAAGCCTGGGCCACGGTGGGTATTGCGAAGGCTGCCCAACCTGCCGCTATCCGGTTTGCGGATTTGGCAAGGGAGCATAGCCATTAAGATAGACAAATCATTTTGTGCATACATTTCTGAACCAAAGAGAGGGGTATAGTTTCATGATCAGAAAAGAATTACTGGTGAACGGCATTTCCCGCCGTTTGGTGGTGGAAAGCGATGAGTCTCTGGCCAATGTACTGCGCGACAGCCTGGGGCTTACCGGCACCAAAATCGGCTGCGGACAGGGCCAGTGCGGCGCCTGCAACGTCATCATGGACGGAAAGCTGATCCGCTCATGCATCACCAAAATGTCCAAAGTGCCGGACCGGGCGTCCATCACCACTATCGAGGGTGTAGGCACCCCCAGCGCACCCCATGCCTTACAAATGGCCTGGATGGTTCACGGAGGCGCCCAGTGCGGATTCTGTTCGCCGGGCTTCATAGTTTCGTCCAAAGTGCTGCTGGAGGAAAACCCGTCACCCACCCGCCAGGAAGTGCGCGACTGGTTCCAAAAACACAGAAACGCCTGCCGCTGCACAGGTTATAAGCAGCTGGTGGACGCGGTGCTGGACGCGGCCGAGGTGCTGCGCGGCGAAAAAAGCCTGGAAAGCCTGGCGTATAAGCTGCCCAGTGACGGGAAAATCCTGGGCACCAATTATCCCCGGCCCAGCGCCCTGGCCAAGGTGACCGGCACTTGCGACTACGGCCGCGACCTTGCCCATAAACTGCCGGCGGAAACCCTGTTTTTGGCCCTGGTCCAAGCCGAGGTCAGCCATGCAAAAATCAAATCCATAGACACTTCCGAAGCCGAATCCATGCCCGGGGTGTATCAGGTGGTCACCCACAAGGAAGTAAAGGGCAAAAACCGCATCAGCGGACTGATCACCTTCCCCACCAACAAGGGCGACGGCTGGGACCGGCCTATCTTGTGTGACGAGAAGATCTTCCAATTCGGCGACGCCCTGGCCATTGTCTGCGCCGACACCGAAAAGAACGCCAAGGCCGCTGCAGCCAAGGTTAAGGTGGATATTGAGGAGCTGCCCGCCTACATGAGCGCGCCCGAAGCCATGGCAGAAGATGCCATCGAGATACATCCGGGCACCCCCAACATCTACTTTGAGCAGCGCATCGCCAAGGGCGAAGAGACCGCACCCGTCTTTGACGGCGCCGCCGTAGTGGTGGAAGACGATTTCTACGTGGGCCGCCAGCCCCATATGCCCATTGAGCCGGATGTGGGTTTCGCCTACCTGGACGACGAGGGCAGGCTGGTGATCCACTCCAAATCCATCGGCCTTAATCTGCACAAACTGATGATCGCCGAAGGACTGGGGATGGACCCTGAAAAGATGGTCATGGTGCAAAACCCCGCGGGCGGCACCTTTGGATACAAGTTCAGCCCCACCATGGAGGCCCTGGTCGGCGTGGCCGCCCTGGCCACCGGCAAGCCGGTCTTTTTGGGCTATGATTACTTCCAGCAGCAGACCTACACCGGCAAGCGTTCGCCCTTCTTCATCAATCTGCGTTACGCCGCGGATCAGGACGGCAAGCTTCTGGCCATGGAGTCCGACTGGTCGGTGGACCACGGACCCTACTCCGAGTTCGGCGACCTTCTGACCCTGCGCGGCGCCCAGTGCATCGGCGCGGGCTATGACATTCCCAACATCAGAGGCGTGGGCCGCACCGTTTGCACCAACCACGTCTGGGGTTCGGCCTTCAGGGCCTACGGCGCGCCCCAGTCCGAATTCGCCTCCGAGGTGCTCATGGACGAACTGGCCGAAAAGCTGGGTATGGACCCCTTGGAGCTGCGCTACAAAAACGTCTACCGCGAAGGCTCCACCACCCCCGGCGGTGTGGCTCCCGAGGTGGTCAGCCTGCCCGAGATGATAGACCTCATGCGGCCCAAATATGAAGCGGCCCTGAATAAAGCCAAGGCAGGCTCAGACGACAAGGTTAAGCGCGGTGTGGGAGTTTCGGTGGGAGTATACGGCGCGGGCCTGGACGGGCCGGACTCATCCGCCGCGGACGCCCAGATCAATCCCGACGGAACCGTGACCATCTTCACCACCTGGGAAGACCACGGCCAGGGCGCGGACATGGGGGCTCTGACTTCCGCGCATGAAGCCCTGCGGCCCATGGGAATCGCCCCGGATCAGATCCACCTGGTGCTGAACGACACCAGCCTGGCCCCGGACGGCGGCCCGGCCGGAGGCTCCCGCTCCCAAGTCATGGTGGGCCAGGCCATCAAGGCCGCCTGCGAGATGCTTGTGGAGGGCATGAAAAAGCCCGGCGGCGGATGGCGCAACTTCGCTGAAATGGAAGCGGACAACATCCCCACCCGGTACAGCGGCAAATGGACCGCACCGGCCACGGCTTGCGATGAAAACGCCCAGGGCAAGCCCTTCAGCTGCTACATGTACGGCGTTTTCATGTCCGAAGTGGCGGTGGATATAGCCACTGGCAAGACCACGGTGGAGAAAATGACCCTGATTTCGGACGTGGGCACCGTGATCAACAAGCTGGTGGTGGACGGCCAGATGTACGGCGGCATGGCCCAGGGCATCGGCCTTGCCTTGACCGAGGACTTTGAAGACATCAAGAAGCACTCCACCATGATTGGCGGGGGCTTCCCCTACATCAAGCAGATTCCCGACGACATGGAGCTGATCTATGTGGAGACTCCGCGTCCCGCCGGGCCTTTCGGGGCCTCGGGCGTGGGTGAAATGCCTCTGACCTGCCCCCATGCCGCCATCATAAACGCTATTTACAATGCCTGCGGTGCGCGCATCACCCATCTTCCGGCCCTGCCGGAGAAGGTACTGGCCGCGCTAAAAAGCTGATAGTGCCATAGTCATATCATTTGTTTTCCGGCCGCAGCCTCTTCGGCGGCTGCGGCCGGAAACATTTTCTCTAGGCCCATGGCGGGGCTAGCAAGGAAAAAACAGGCCCGGCTGCAATGGAAAAGGAACAATTAACCCAGTTTGAGAATAAATGCATCCAGGAAGAAGCGCCCTATTGTCAGGCGGCTTGCCCAATCCACGTGGATGCGCGCGCCCTGTGCGCGGCCTGGGCGGACAAGGATGCAAAAGCGGCCCGGCTGATCCTGGAGCGCACCATGCCCCTGCCCGCCCTCACGGCTTATATGTGCGAAGCCCCTTGCAAGGCCGCTTGCCTGCGCAGCGGATTTGGTGGCGCGCTGCCAATAGGGGAGCTGGAGCGGGCCGCGGTCTCCCTGGCTCCCCGCCAGTCTAAATTCTTGCGGGTGCCTCCCAAAAACAAGGCGGTGGCAGTGCTGGGCGGAGGAGCCGCCGGACTGGCCGCATCCTGGGACCTGGCCAAGAAAGGCTGGCGGGTCGATTTGTATCAACAGCCGGGCCCCGCCGCTGCGGCGCTGGCCGGCTATGCCGCAGACTGCCCAGCACAGCATCTGGAAAATGAACTCAAGGACTTGGCCTCCCTGGGAGCCAAAACCCAAGCCTTGGCCAGTCCGGAGCCGGACCTGACAGACCGGCTTTTGCAAAACCATGATGCGGTATTGGTCGATTGCCTGGCCCTGAACCCCGCCGGGCTGGGTTTGTCGTCTACGGATGCAGATCCCTTCACCCTGCAAGCGGGCAAAGCTCCGGTCTTCCTGGCCGGGCGGTCCGGCTTAGCAGGCCAGGCCCGTTATATCGACGACCTTTGCGAAGGGCGCCGGGCCGCCACCAGCATTGACCGTCTTTTGCGCGGGGCCAGCCTGACAGCGGAACGCAAAGGGGAAGGCCCCCAGCCCACCCGGCTGGAAACCGATGCCAGCGGCCTTATCAGCATGCCTCCTCTGGCCGCGGCCGACCCGCAGTCAGGCTACACGGCCCAAGAGGCCAAAATAGAGGCCGCGCGCTGCGTGCGCTGCGAATGCATGCAGTGCGTTACGAAATGCGTATATCTGCAAAAATACGGGGGCTATCCCAAGGCATACGCCCGCCGGGTCTACAACAACGAGGCCATAGTAAAGGGCTCGCGGGACGCTAATCCCCTGATCAATTCATGCAGCCTTTGCGGACAGTGCAGCGAGATATGCCCCAACGGGTTTTCCATGGCCGATCTCTGTCTGGGGGCGCGAAGGCGCATGGTGGATAGCGGCCATATGCCCCCCTCGGCCCATTTCCTGGCCCTCAAGGAGATGGAATCCGCCTGGGAGCCTTGGGCCTTTCTGGCCCGCCACGCACCCGGCGAGACCACCAGCGCCTGGCTGTTTTTCCCGGGCTGCCAATTGAGCGGCCTGCGGCCCGGCCAGGTGGAGGGGGTTTATGACCATTTGCGCTCCAACCTGAGCGGAGGGGTGGGCCTGATGCTGGCCTGCTGCGGGGCTCCGGCTCATTGGGCGGGGCGGCAAAGGGATTATGAAGCGGTGCTGGGCAAGATACGCCAGGCCTGGCAAGACCTGGACTGCCCCCGGGTGATTACCGGCTGCACCTCATGCCTGGCCGGATTCCGCCGCGATCTGCCCGAAATGGACCCGGTCAGCCTGTGGGAGCTATGGCAAGAACACGGCGCTCCCCCGGCGGCTGCCCAAAAAGACGCCCCGCCTTTGGCCATGGAAGACCCCTGCACCACCCGGGATCAGCCGGGCATCCAGGCGGCGGCGCGCCAGCTAGCCCAGGAGGCTGGGCGGGAGTTGCGCGAACTCCAGGCAGGGGGAAGCCTGACCGAGTGTTGCGGGTTCGGCGGCCTCATGGCCGAGGCCAACCCCGCGCTGGCGGATAAAGTGATAAAAATCCGGGCCGCCCAAAGTCCGGACGATTACTTGACCTATTGCGTGATGTGCCGGGAACGCCTGGCCCAAACGGGCAAACGGGTCCTGCATCTGCTGGACCTTTATTTTCCGCCCCAGGGGGATGAGGACCCCGCCGGGCTTCCGCCCTTGGGCCTGAGCCCACGCTGGGACAACCGCAGCCGTCTACGCGAAAAGCTGGTGCAAAACCTATGGTCCCAAGAGGCCAAGCCGGACCGGCCCTGGTCCGCGGTGCGCCTTTTGATCGCTCCGCCGGTGGCGGCGCTCATGGATAAGCGCCGCATCCTGGCCGAGGATCTGCGCCGGGTTTTGTATCAGGCCGCGCAGGACGGACCGGGGTTCAAAGACCAGGACACCGGCCGCAACCTGGTCTACGGACAATTGGGACCGGTGACCTACTGGGTTGAATACACCCTGAAAGGCGGAGTCCACGAGGTGCACCGGGCCTGGAGCCACCGCATGGTGGTGGGAAAGGCCAAATCATGAGCATGCGCTTCACCCCGGAAAAAGGCCAGTGGGTCTGCGGCAAATGCAACCGGCCATTGGAGCCGCGTCCAATTTTCATAACCTACCTGGAAGGGGCCTTCACGGTGGAGCTTGCCGCCTGCCCCTCCTGCGGCCTGGCCCTGGTTCCGGAAAACCTGGCCACCGGGCGCATGCTGGAGGTGGAACAGCTTCTGGAGGACAAGTAGTTGCCCGGCTGTCTGCATGACGCTCCGCCTTTGCGCGCGGTTTTGGGAGACCGGCTGCATCCGGGAGGGCCGGAGCTGACCCGCAGGGCCCTGGACCTGGCCCAAGTGAGGGCCACAGACCGCATATTGGATGCAGGCTGCGGGCCGGGGAGCAGCCTGGAGCTTTTGCGCACCTGGGGCTATAGCCGGGCTCTGGGCCTGGACCGCGACCCGGCGATGCTGGCCCGAGCCGGATCCCGGGGGCTTCCCGCTCTGGCAGCGGGCGACCTGGAGCGGCTTCCCCTGGCGGAGGACAGCCTTGACGCCGTGCTTTGCGAATGCGTCTGGAATCTCAGCAGCCGCGAGTCCGCGCTGCATGAGTTCAAGCGGGTGCTGCGTCCCGGCGGACGCTTGATCATCAGCGATATGTACCGGCGCACCCAAAGCGAAACCCCCAGCCAGTGGCCCATGCAATGCTGCTTTACCGGAGCCACCGGCGAGATACAGACCCAAAGCCTGATCAGCTCAGCAGGTTTCAGGCTGCTCCATTGGGAAGATCACAGCCCGGCTTTGCGCCAACTGGCCGCCGAGCTGATTTTGGCCCATGGCTCCCTGGACGCCTTTTGGCAGGCGGTGACCGGGGATGCGTCACTGGCTCAAAAGGCCTGCCGGGCAGGCAGGCGCACCCTGCCCGGACTGTTCCTCTGCATTGCGGAGAAGGGCTGATATGGACGAATTCGCACTGGAAATATGGAAGCTATCCCAAAAGGGTTATTGCTGCTCCCAGATCATGCTGCGCCTGGCCCTGGATGCGCAAGGCCTGCAAAATCCCGCCTTGGTGGCGGCCATGGCCGGGTTGTGCCATGGCATAGCCCAAAAGGATTCGGCCTGCGGAGTGCTCAGCGGCGGAGCCTGCCTCTTGGCCTATCTGGCGGGCAAAGGCGATGATGCGGAGCAGCCACACGACCGTTTGCCCCTTATGCTGGAGCAGTTCAGCGAATGGTTCCATGAAACCGTGGGCGGGCGTTTTGGCGGTGTAAGCTGTGCCAGCATCGCGGGGGACGGCGAGCCCGACTTGCAGGTCTGCGGCGGCATCCTGGCCGAGTCCTTGCAATGTATCCGGGATATCCTTGTGGAAAACGGCCTGGAACTGGAACAGCCCCGCTATGTCTGAGCTTCTGGCCCGGACCGAAAGTGTATGCCCGGTCTGCCTGCGCAAGCTGCCCGCCCGCCGGGAACTGCGCGGGGACCAGGCCTGGCTGGTCAAAAAGTGCCCAGAGCACGGAGTGTTTGAGACCCTGGTCTGGCGGGGGCCGCCGGATATCCGCACCTGGTCCCGCCCAAAAACCCCTTACCGCGGCGGCCCCCGCCAGGCGGAGGACGAGCGGGGCTGCCCCTGGGACTGCGGGCTATGCGCCAGGCACAAGCAGCGCACCTGCACCGCGCTGGTGGAGATCACCTCCCGCTGCGATTTGGGCTGTCCGGTCTGTTTTGCCTCCAGCCGGGAGGGATCTGCCCCGGCCGATCCGGATAAAGAAAAGCTGCAAGATATCCTGGAGCGGGTCTGGAGGCGGACCGGCGGATGCAATCTGCAATTTTCCGGGGGAGAGCCCACTGTCCGGGCGGACCTGCCGGAACTGGTGGAGATTTCCCGCCGGGTGGGGTTCGGTTTTGTGCAGCTGAACACCAACGGCATCCAGCTGGCCAGGGACCCCGGTTTGGCCGTGCGCCTGGCCGGGGCCGGGCTGTCTTCGGTGTTTCTGCAGTTCGACGGCCTGCGGGCCTCGGATCATACCGCTTTGCGGGGCCGGGACCTGAGGGAGGTTAAGCAACACGCCATTGAGAATGCAGGCCGGGCCGGACTGGGCGTGGTATTGGTGCCCACGCTCAAGGCCGGGGTCAACCAGGATCAGCTCTGGGAAATAGTACGCTTTGGCGTGGAACGCAGCCCGGTGGTGCGCGGAGTGCACTTTCAGCCCATGGCCTTTTTGGGACGCTATCCCCAGGCCCCCGATCCGAGGGCCCGGGTGACCCTGCCCCAGGTCATGCAAGGATTGCAGGAGCAAAGCCGCGGCAAGCTGAAACTGGCGGACTTTTCCCCTCCGGATTGTGAGCACAGCCTGTGCTCCTTCAGCGCCCGCTATGTGGTCAACCCGGACTCCAGCCTCACCCGCCTGGGCGAGCCCAAAAACTGCTGCTGCACGCCCCAGCCCGCGGTGCGGGGAGCCTTGCGCAGCATAGCGGGCACCGCCCGGCAATGGGCCGGGCAGGTTCAGCCGGATATCGCCCTCCCCGCCTCCCCCGCGCGGGAAGAAGACCCCTTTGCATTGTTCGTGCACAGGGTCCGGAGCCACAGCTTCAGCATCTCGGGCATGGCCTTCCAGGACGCTTGGTCCCTGGACCTGGAGCGGCTGCAGGGCTGCTGCATACACGTGGCCGCATCGGACGGGCGTTTGGTGCCCTTTTGCGCCTACAACCTGAGCGCCAGCGATGGCCGCGCACCCCACCGGCAGGAATCATGGCCTTGCAAGAGTTAAATCGGCTGTATGCCGGTTTTTTGGGGCTGCCCCCCGGCCGGACAGATCCAGCCGCAGTCAAGGAGGCCTCACTCAGCGCCCTTTGCCGCAGTTTGCAGTGGGCCAAGGATAACAGCCCCTTTTACCGCGAACGGCTGAAAAGGGTGAATCCAGACAGGCTGCGCAGCCTGGATGATCTTGCCGGACTGCCCTTCACCACGGCAGAAGACCTGGCGGACAGGCCGCAAGACCTGCTCTGCCTCAGTCAATCCCAGGTGGAGCGGGTGATCACGGTGCACACCTCGGGCAGCAGCGGGGCGGCCAAACGGGTCTATTTCACAAAATCAGAGTTGGAGGACACGGCGGAGTTTTTCCGCTGCGGCCTGAATGATCTATTGGGGCCCGAAAGCACGGTGCTGGCCCTTTTGCCCCATGACACCCCGGACGGGGCGGGGCATTTATTGGGCCGCGCCCTTAAAAGCGGGGGAAGGCCCATAAAGCTGATCTGGCCGCTGGATGATCTTGAGCAGACCGCCCGCTGGGTGCGGGACAACCAGCCGGGCTGCCTGGTGGGGCTGCCGGTGCATATCCTGAATCTGGCCGAAAAGGTGGGACCGGGCGCAGCCGGTGCGGCCCTTTTTTGCTCCGAATATGTGCCTGAATCCCTGCGGCGGCGGGTGGAGTCCGCCCTGGGAGCCCCCAGCTACATTCACTATGGCAGCACCGAATGCGGATTGGGCGGGGCGGTGGAATGCAGCCCAAAAAGCGGGTGCCACGTGCGCGCGGATATTATTTGGGAGGTGGTGCAGCCGGGTGGGGACAGGGTCTGCCGCCCCGGTGAAGCGGGAGAACTGGTGATAACCACCCTCAGGCGCAGGGCCATGCCGCTTATCCGCTACCGCACCAAAGACCTGGTCCGCATGAGCGAAACCCCATGCTCCTGCGGCGGGTTGGGTCCCAGGCTGGTGTGGCTGGGGGGACGCCTGGAGGGCGCGCGGCTCGAAGGGGGCGACGCCCTGCGCCAGGCGGAATTGGACGAGGCCCTGTTTTCTCTGCCCGCCGTAAAGGATTTCAGGATCTATTTAATCCGGGAAGCAAAAGACAAGCTGCACACGGACTATGTATCGGCCAGGCCCGGATCTGACCTGGGGCCGAAGATCATCAAGGCCCTGGAGCAGGTGCCCGCCATCGCCCGGTCCCTGGATTGCGGCGGCTTGACTCTGGCTCCCCCTCAATCCGTATCCGGCCTGGCGGCCTCGCATACCATAAAAAGAGTAGTCACGGACCAACGCCATTAGAACAAGCTTAAGCGGCTCCAGCCTTGGACAGCTTTATTGCCAAGGCTTCGACGCGCCAGCCTGCGATGCGCTTGCTGATTAGCCTATGAAGATGATCCAGACTGGTTTGATCAGGCCCCAAAGAGTTTTTCGCCGCAAAACCCCAGCCTTCTTGACAGATTGAGGGCTGCTACTTGAACCATCTTGCCCAGATGCTCCAGCCGGGCGGCGTTTATCCTGGAAGCGTGGCTTACAATGCTGATGGCAGCCACCGGCTCATCAGCCGAGCCGTAAATCGGCGCGGCGACGCAAGCGATATCCGGGAGCAGTTCCCGGTCATCAATGGCGTATCCCCTGGCCCTGATGTTTTTCAAATCAGCCACAAGCTGATCATGGCTGCGGATAGTGAATTCCGTCAAAGGTTCCAAAGTCCCGCCGCCGGTGATCTCAGCCACCTTGTCATCTGGCAGGGACGCCAATATGGCTTTGCCCAGGGCAGTCCCGTGGATCGGGCCGCGGGCTCCGGGGTTGATGCTCAGGCGCAGCAAAGATGGTCCCATGACCTGATCCAGATATACAATATCGCTTCCATCATAAGTGGCCATAAAGACCGATTCACCGGCCTTGGCGCTCAAATCTTCCAGAATGGGCAGGCCCTCGCGCCGAAGGTCCATCCTGGCAAAGGCGGGCAGGGCCAATTCGAAAAAGCGGATGCCCAGACGATATGTTTTGGAGCGCCGGTGCTCCAGTATCAAAAGTCCTGTCAGAGTGTTGAGAATCTGGTGGGTGGTGCTTTTGGGAATTTTCAAGGCCTGGGATATCTCGGTAATGGTCAATTCCTGTGAAGAATTAGCTATGAGTTGTAAGATCTCGATGGTGCGGACGGTGGATCTGTTAGTATTCATCAATCAGTCCTTTTTCATCCCAGGAATCGGCCTAGGCCATGGAGTTATGATTTAGGCGGAAGCCAATTTATCAAGATGCCTGTTCAGCCGCTTCCAAATTTATTTCCCAGCCGGAAGCGGCTTTACAAGCAATATGCAATAGTTAATTTATCATTCTGAACAAAACAAACTCGATCGTCAAGATTCAGGCATCAGATGCCGGCCGCCTTTTTTGCCAAGCGCAGCACCCCGGTCCAAAGGACATACAGCATAGATCAGCACTGCCCGACGCATAGCTCCCCGGACAGATAAGGGGCGCTATGCGGCATCACCCCCTGACCGGGCCGCGGCCATCCGACCGGCCACCCGCCCGAAATACAGGCATTCAGTGGTGGCGGTGCCTCCCAGGCGGCAAGCACCGTGCACCCCGCCGGTCACCTCTCCGGCGGCAAAAATCCCGGGAATCGGCTGGCCGTCCAGATCCAGCACCCGGGCTTGCGAGTCAATACATACCCCTCCCATGGTGAAATGCACCTTGGGCCAGACCCGGGCCGCATAAAATGGGGGAGTTTCTATCGGCTTGGCATCGGCCGGTATGGGTTTGCCAAAATCCAAATCCCGGCCTGCTGTTGTCATCTCATTGTAGCGTTCCACGTTTTTCTTGAGCGCGGCCGGGTCCAGGCCGTAATGTGCGGCCAGCCCGGCAATACTGTCGAAACGGCGCACCACCCCTTTATCCAGGGGACGTTTCAGGTCCCAGCCCACAATATCCACGGCGGCCTGATCCGCCAGGGCCACGGCCGGAGCCCCCAAAGCCAGGGTGGAGTTGGCCCTTTGGGCCCGGTTGGCCAATTCATTAACAAAACGTCCGCCGGTTTTTACATCCAGCCATATGCCGTAGGCTTGGCTGACATAGCAAAGAAAGGCCGGTGCGGCGCCGAAACGGGATTCATCGGGCGAGCACCACGGCCCCAGCTGGATATGGGAAAGATGCACCGGAGCCGCTCCCAGCTTGAGCAGCGTTTTCAAGCCTTCAGCCGTGGCGGTGGGCATGTTTGTGGTGTCAACCCTTTCATCCAGGCGGGGGTCCTGTTTCTTGCGGAACTGCACATCGGCCCCGAAGCCGCCGGTGGCCAAGACCACACCGCGTATGGCCCGGACCGTGTAGGTTTTTCCCTGCGCCCGGCCTTTCAGGCTGTACCCCCCCTGAAGGACCACACCAACCCCGCCGTCTGGGGGATTGATGACCAGGTCTTTGAGCAAAGTCTTGACCCTCAGCTCCCCCCCCAACTCCTTGAACTTGGCCGCCATGGGCTTGATTATGTCCAGCCCGTTGACATTTATAGGGATATGGGTGCGGGCCCGGCTGTGCCCGCCGAATAGGTCCACCCGCTCTTTAAATTTCACTCCCAGATAATTGATTGCCCAATCCAGGGTTTGCACCGAATTTTCAGCCACGGCCCGGGCCAATTCCGGGTGGTTGAGCCCTTGCCCGGCGGACAGCATGTCCTGGTACATCAATTCCGCTGAATCATGGATTCCTTGAGCCATTTGCTGGCTGCTGCCCGCGGCGTTCAGCCCGGCGTCGGATATGATGGAATTACCCGCCGGCGCGGCCATCTTTTCAACCAGCAGCACCGAAGCGCCTGCCAGCCGGGCTTCTATCCCGGCGGCAAAACCGGCGAATCCCGCGCCGACCACCACCACATCCGCCTGCCCATCACAGTCATTACCGCCCATAATTCATCCTGCCAGTGTAGTCCATTCGCTCATACCATCTTGAGGTTTAGGTTTCTTGGGGCATTAGTTATTGCGGGGCAATAAGCTTTTGCACCCAGGATATCTATACCATTCCCCATTGGTTTTTCCGCAATTTCTTTTCGCCGACAGGCCTATGGCAAGCTTACAGACAAGCGCGTTTTCCCCTGGTTTACATGATCACCCAACCTCGCCATATTTGACTGGCTTGAGCAAAATCGGTTAACATGGGCTGCGACATCGGTAATAAGAATCCTTGCTGATTTTCGGCTCGTTAAAGGACAAATACCCCCTGAACACCGCCCTGAAACCTCAATAAACGGATCTGCGGCTTCCAAAAGAGCTGTCTTGCGGCTGCAATACATGGCGGTCACTGCCGAATGATGTGGGGATTCAGGCACATCTCACCCAAGGTGTAAAAGCATGCCATCAGTTTCAGACATCAAATGGGGAGTGGACTTTCTTTTACGGCTTCCCTTTTTTTTGCATCACAACATAACCCCGGCCCGGGCCCGGCGGATTATTCTGGAAAGGCTGCGCAGCCGCGAGCAGAATTTCCTGCGCATCGTTGAACACTTCATATACGCAAACCCTTCAAGCCCCTATCTGGCGCTCATGAAATGCGCCGGAATTGAATTTGGCGATGTGGAGGCCCTGGTCAGCCGCGAAGGCTTGGAGGGAGCTTTAACAGAACTCCTCAAAGCCGGGGTCTATCTCGCTGTGGATGAGTTCAAGGGGCGGAGAGATGCCGTCCGGGGCAGTCAGACCATCAAGACCAGACCCAGCCTGCTGCTCAATCCCGCTTCGCATTTCCATGTTCTGGTGCACAGCGGAGGAAGCCGCAGCGGCACCGGTACGCCGGTGATGATCGATCTGGCCTTTATCAGGGACTGCGCGGCGTTGACCTGCACCATATATAACCTCCATGGTGGCGACGATTGGGTCAAGGCCGTCTGGTCGGTTCCCGGGGCTTCGCCTCTTTTCCGGCTGCTGGAGCTTAGCCAGTTTGGAACCCGGCCGGCGAAATGGTTCACCCAGCTTGATCCGGCCTCGTTGGAGCTGACCTTCCGCTACCGCTACAGCGGCCTGGCCTTGCGCTGGACCAGCCTTTTGTGCGCCGCCCCCCTGCCTCCCGCCGAGCATGTGCCCCTGGACGACCCGGTCCCCATTGCACGCTGGATGCAGGATATCCTGGCCAAGGGCAAGACGCCCATGTTGGTGACCTTCCCCAGCTCCGCCGTGCGGGTGGCTCAAGCGGCTCGCAAGCATGGGCTGGATATTGAGGGCGCCTGGTTCCGGATATCCGGGGAACCCATTACGGCGGAGCGCTGCAGCATCATTTCCAGCGCCGGGGCCAATATCATTCCACGCTTCGGCTCCATGGAAAGCGGACCGATCGGCAAAGGCTGCATAAACAGGCAGGCATCGGACGAGATGCATGTGTTGCAGGATTTACACGCATTGATCCAAGCCGGCGGCCAGGGGCAGGCGCTGGGGATTCCGGACAATGCCCTTTTCGTTACCGGGCTGCGGCCCACATCTCCTTTTGTGATGCTCAATGTTTCATTGGGCGACCAGGCCGATTTCTTGCCGGACGCCCCTTGCGGCTGTCCCCTGGGCGAAATATGGCCAAAGCGTATCGCTAACATCAAAAGCTTTGAAAAACTGACCTGCGCCGGAATGAATATTTTGGACACCGATGTGATCAGGATTTTGGACGAAGTGCTGCCCAAACGGTTCGGCGGAGCCGCCACGGATTATCAGCTTCTGGAAAAGGAAGACGATGACGGGGTGCCGGGGTTGCAGCTTTTGGCCCGGCCTGAATTAGGCCCCTTGGATGAGGCTGAGCTGGTGCGCGCGTTTATGCAGGAGCTGCGTTCGGAGTCGGAAACATCCAACACCATGGGCATGACTTGGGAACAAGGCGGCGTCTTGAAGGTGGTGCGTCGAGCGCCTTACAGCACGGTCAGCGGGAAGATTCTCCATTTACATTTGGCCAAGCCCTTTGGAGGCGAAAAAGCCGAAGCCCCATCGCCGAAAACAGAACAAAATTAGCATTATCCGAGCGCTCAAAAACTGATCGTATTATATAAAGCCGTTAGGTACCAATAGAGACATCAGCCAAGACCAAGCTGATTGCCATGGAGCATTCAACCAAAAGATCAACAGCCAAACTGATATAAGGAAAAGAGTTTTATGCACTCACCGTTAGCGCGTGTAATAGTCGCTTTATTGGGTGGGTATATTATTATTCTTGTCCTTATATCATCATATAGGTGGATAAGTGAAGAATTCCCCCAACGCCCCGCCCAAACGCAAAAAATTGAACGTATACAGCATACCTTCTATCATAAAGAGGCGCTGGACGCTTTACACTTTTATCACCAATTGCCAAAATCCGAGAGAACAGCGGTATTCAAAAAATTAAAAGAAAATCTTGTCCCCCTGGGCAGTTGGCTGGAGCGCATAAACAATAAATCCATTATGATTATTTGTTTGGGAGAACTTCACGAAGAAAATACCCGTAATTTTCTTGCGGAATATTTATTTTCAAAGCTTAGGATTGATGTCCTTCTGCTGGAAGCCACCCCCGCGCAACTGAAAAGACTTCTCGAGCTGATTAAGGCAGGAAGGGATTATTACCCATTATTGGATGCAGACATTCTGAATATACTTTATATCGCAAAGCAACAAAATCCCGATATTAAAATCTGGGGTATTGAGGAGACAGACGATCAACAGTCAAAAGAAATCGGACCCCAAAATACCAGGGACCAGTTCATTGCCCGAAACTTCTGGAACAAGTTTGAATCCGGCAAACGCCATGTTATATTATTCGGGGCGTTGCATTGCGCCAATGAGTCCAACTGGCTTTTCAAAAACCTGACCAATAGAGCGCCTCATTCATTACAAAAGTCCATGACAAACATGCGGGTATTGGGAGAACACCAAAATGGCCCCCTTGAAGCGTTTACATATTTTCTTGATGAGATCGGAATTGCTAAAAGGCATTTTGTCATACCAGATACACGCGCCCTGCCCTCCTGCATTTATACTTTGTTCCCGGAACTAAACAGGCAAACCTTAACAAAATACCGTGTCTTGATTGTGTTCAGATCATGAGCAGCAGTATGTTTGAACAAGATTATGAGGCAAGCCAGCCAAAAACATGGAGCGACAATCTCTGAATTATTGACATATTGCTTACGCCAACCAAACACTGCTGAAAATGATAGCGCAGCTATTCAATTTACTCCATATGCGCATATAATCCCATATGAAAAACAGGAATAGCAAGTGCCTTATGGAGCGGATAATCCGGCGGATCATCAGGGCTGTCTTTAAGACTTGCTATGGCGGCCTCCGCTGTTGGGTGCATGCGGGCTCCCCCGTTTTATCCGGCTCGCCACTTCCGGATGGTGATCGGCACGGCATAAGCTGGAAACTTCACAATATTGACTGAGAGGATAATATTGGGTACTATGCGCTGAAAAATGCGGCAGCAAAAAAATTTACCCCATTTTTCAAGCAAATATCAGCAAGTGAACCTGACTTACTGACTTTTGGCTGCAAGATGGCGCTTTATCGTGCGCAACGGGGCTGCAAACATACAAGAGAAACAGTGGATGCCACTCATTTTTATGAATATACCGATAGCAGGCCGCCCTGATAGAAAAACATCGAGGTTTTCATTGATATTAACAAAACATAGATACTTGTATTTCGTGTTGCTGATAGTCATATGTTTCTCGCCAGGACTTGCGATAGCAGACTCTAGTAAAAATATGAATGGTGGTTTATTCTATCATTTGGCTGTTTATTGCGATGGGAATGAATATGCTTATAGAGGCGGTATTGTCAGGAAATTGTTAGGTGAAAATAATAATACCGGAGCTTTTCGTCACACGGCCGTGCTTGTTGATATAAATGGTAATGTTTTAGAAAAAGTAGATTTTGCTATCACCACAACTTTCATAACTTGGGATGGTTACAGCAAAGAGGGTGGGGAAAGTATCGGCGGGAAAAATCTGTTTAATATCGGCGGGACAATAATGGTAAAAAAGGGTATTAATATAATACGAATACCTTATCATATTAACGGATCTAAGGTAATAATATATGATGAAAATTCGAATAAAGTGCTTGAGCAATCATTGCAAAAAATCAAAGCATCACAGACAAATGCAGAGATTACAAAGGATAAAATATTAGACATTGAAGGTATTATTGGTAATGACTTGCTAATAAAAGGCGTAAAAGTAGGAGATGCAATTGAACGAGTACATGAATTGATTGGGAAACCTCAATTTAGCTTATCTCCCAGAAATATTATCATTGAAATATTTTCCAATATCGTATTAGATCATAATAACTTTATCGATCTATTAATAAAATACGACAAAAACAAACAAGTTGCTTTGATTGAATTATTCCCGAGCTTTAATTTTTTAATGAGAGGTGATATTAATTTTAATATTAAAACGAAACATCCTAAACTAATCTATTCCGGAACTGTTCGATCATATCACGGCAACATTGAAGGGAGTATTGCGAACATAACAAAGGCTAGAATCGATGCATTGCAAAAGGCTCACATTGCACCAGGCATACTAATGTTTTTTTATAAGAATAAACTGAGCAAAATTAAAATAACGCATTGGCTGGAATATTATAAATCCAGAAATGATTGGTGAAATAGCCGGTTTTGATTTTTCGTACAATGTGATTTTATAACCTCATCGGCAAAGTGTATATGCAAGACAACCCAAGCTGCTTTTTTCTAAACATGTAAAAGATCTTTATAGCAACGTTAGGCTGGGGCAGCCTGCCAATTCATGGGCTTCATCTTAATTTTGGATATCTTGTGCCGGGGCCTGTTTTTTTATCAGCCTGCCTGCGCAGTAACCCGAACCGGAAGAACCCGGCCTTCTTCCGAGCTTTGGCCTTTTATCAGTATCCTGATTTATCTTCCAATATTTACAGCGTGTTAACTTCTTAATACCCACCCGATACAGGGTTTGTCCCTGGTGCGCAAAATATGCTTGACTTCTAAAAATAACAGATATACTGTAGTGAAAAACCACTGCAGTATATTAATTTTTAATTTTTATTAATAATATAGTCAGTTAAGTATGATTATGACAAATTCAAGTTTTAGCGGTCACACAGATCCCACTCCGATTTACTATAGGGTTCAGCAGGCTTTAAAGGCCCGGATTGAGGATAATCAGTTCGCGCCCGGCGAAGGCATCCCCTCGGAAAAGACTCTGGCCCAGCAATTTCAGGTGAGCATAGGCACGGTGCGCAAAGCGGTCGGCAACCTGGTTGCAGACGGCTACCTCTTCCGCATCAGGGGCAAGGGCACCTTTGTATCAAACAACACCATCCGCCGGGAAAACATCAAATCCTACCGCCTGCAAAAGGAATTCAAACAAAGAGAGGCCGCTTTAAAGCTGAAGCTTCTATCCCTGGAACCGGTGGCGGCTGATCAGCGCATAAACCGGCTTTTGAAAATTGAGCCGGATCAAGGGCTGTTCAAAGTGGAGCGCGTCTTCACCTCCATGGGCACACCCTTGATCTACACGGTCAGCTATCTGCCTCAGAAACTGTTTCCCGAGATTGAAAAGAAGGGCAGATACGCCCTGGGCAAAGACTCACTGTACGTTTTCGTGGAAAAGCATTACGCCATGGCCACCATCGGCAATGAGGAGTTGTTCTACGCCGAACTTGCCTCGGATGAGGCGGCGGCCATCCTGGATGTGGAGCCGGGCTGCCCTCTGCTGGTTTGGGACATGCTGGCTTTGACCTATAAAAGCCAGCCCTATGAATTCAGGATGTCCTATTGCGTAACCCGGACCCGCAAGGTCCATCGCCGCATGTGATGGCTGGGCCCGAAACCGGCCTCCGGTCAGGTGTGAAGCATTGACGGGGGTTAAGAATAGGCCGCCCGGTGGTCCGCAGAACAAAGGATTAAGCTTAGATAAAAATATATTGCTATATAGTATTGCATGTGCTAGCAATGATGAAGATTCAGGTTTTTGCTTAGCGGCATAGTCCGCATTTGACGGAATTTTCATCTTCGGAGGTGTTTGATGAATCTGATTATGGTGATATTGGATTCGCTCCGGCAAGACCATGTAGGAGCTTATGGGAATGAATGGATACATACCGAGCATCTGGACCGGTTCGCCACCGAGAGCGTGCGGTTCACCAGGGCCTTTCCCGAATCCTGCCCCACCTTGCCTTTTAGAACTTCACTCTTGACCGGGCGCAGGGTCTATCCATTCCGGCGCTGGAAACCGGGCATTGCTTCTTATCCCTACATAGAAATCTACAAAACCGGCAAGGACTTGACCATCCCGGGCTGGGCTCCTTTGCAAAAAGACGATATCCCGCTGGCGGAGATCCTGCATGAAAGGGGCTATACCCCGGTGCTGGTCACGGACTGTCTGCACCAGATGTACCCCGGCATGAACTTCAACAGGGGCTATCACGCCTGGAACTGGGTGCGCGGCCAGGAGTGGGATCTTTGCAAGATGGCCTCGCTCACCGAAGCAAAGGCCAAGGCCGGCGACTATTTCAGCAACAAGACCGACCTGGGCCACCCCAAGGTGTGGGAGACCGAACGCAACCTGATCAACACCAACCGTCGGGAGTTTGAAGAGGAGTTCTTTGCGCCCCAGGTTTTCCGGCAGGCGGAACGCTGGCTGGAGGAACTGGTCGAGCAAAATAACGATTTCTTTTTGTGCGTGGACTGCTTTGACCCCCATGAGCCCTGGGACCCGCCCAAATATTACCGCAATCTATATGTAGACCCGGCCTATCGGGGCAAAGAAACCGTAATGCCCATCTACACCGCGGATTGGACCGAAAACCTTGATGAGGATGAGCTCAAATACATGCGGGCCTGCTATGCCGCCGAGGTGACCATGGTGGATCAATGGTTCGGGCGCTTCATGAGCAAGGTGCGCCTGATGGGCCTGGATAAGAACTCAGTCATCATGGTGGTTTCGGACCACGGGCATCAGCTTGGCGAAAACGGCTATTTGGGAAAAATCGACCACGGCTTATTGCCCAGCCTGATGGACCTGGTGCTCATGATCCATCACCCGGAAGGAGAAGGCGCCGGCTCCGTGTCGGATTCATTTGTGATGAACCACGATCTGTTGCCCACAATGCTCAGCATCATGGGCGAAGAAGTGCCCGGCAATGTGGAAGGCATCAACATATGGCCCGCGGCCATGGAACAGTCCGGCCCGGCGCGCGATTACGTCACCAGCATATTCAAAAGCTACGCCTGGGTGCGGACCCACGACTACGTGCTGATCAGAAAGACCGACGGCACAGACGCCAAGCTCTACGACATCCGCAATGATCCCAAGCACAGCAAGGATATTGCGGCGGACATGCCGGAAAAGGTGGAAGAGCTTTGGCAGCTTGCCCTGAATGACGCGGATGGAAGCTTCCCGGAGCTTGAGATTTCTTTCCCGCTTTGGGACTCGAAAAAATAGGAGCTTCGCCAGACGCCCGCCCGGTCCCGCCAGGCCGGCCTTAGGGACTGGCCTGGCGGTACGGCGGCCAAAGCGTTGATAAGCGGAGCGGAGCAAAAAAATTATCAAAGGCACAAACGCAACCTGAATAATAATTGGGGATCTCTATGACCCGGCGCATCAAAATCGAACTGGCGGTCAGCGTATTTTTCGTGGCCCTTTCAGTCTTCGTGATCGCGGTGGTTTCAGGGTATGAAGATCCGATGCAGGAACAGTACAAAACCCTGCGTTCGTCTTTTGTACCCACCCTGTGGGCTTCGATGCTGGGGCTTCTGGCCCTGATCCACGGCCTATCTCAAATCCTGCAAAGTACGGGCGTTTTGAAAAACGCGGATGAAGAGCTTCCAGGTGCGGAGGGTGAAGCGTGTCAAGCGCCCCAGGCCGCCGCCAGTCCGGAAGACCGCAAAAAGATCACCGTAATGGTGATAGTAACAGCCGCAGCCATGATCCTGTATTGCCTGCTGCTGTTTGAAATCAATTTCATCCTCAACACGTTCTGGCTGCTTGCGCTGACGCTTTACACCTACGGAGAGCGGCAGCCCCTGAAGCTGGGCATAGTCTCTGTGCTGGGCTCGGTGGGCTTGTGGCTGCTGTTCGAAAAGCTGATGGAGGTGCCGCTTTGATCAGGTTCGGAACTGACCAGGCGCTCGCCCTCACGGCGGCGGCAAAGGCTGACAATAATAAAGGGTTGACCTATGCTTGACTATTTCATGAACGCCCTGGTGGTGTGTGTTCATCCCCAAAGTCTGCTGGCTTTGATCGCCGGCGTATCCATGGGATTGCTGGTGGGAGCCCTGCCCGGGCTCAGCTCCCCCATGGCCATCGTGGTTCTAATCCCCCTGACTTATGGCATAGACCCCTTATT
The DNA here is from genome assembly GCA_963675675.1 of Desulfarculaceae bacterium. Classification (GTDB taxonomy): domain Bacteria; phylum Desulfobacterota; class Desulfarculia; order Desulfarculales; family Desulfarculaceae; genus Dethiosulfatarculus. The sequence continues at coordinate 422,907 of OY776512.1, read as the reverse complement.
GGCCATGTTTGTGCTGCTGGGCATCTATGTAGGCACCAAATGCGGAGGTTCCTTTGCAGCCATCATGATCCGCACCCCGGGTTGCCCCGCAGCCGCCTGCACCGCGGTGGACGGCCACCCCATGGCTGAAAAGGGACAAGCCGGTCTGGCGCTGGGCTATGCAGTCGCCGCCTCCAGCGTGGGCGGGCTGGTGGGCTGGGTGGCCTTGTTTCTCTTGGCTCCCCAGATAGCCAAGGTGGCCGTCAAATTCAACAACGCGGATATAGCCGTGGTGGCCTTGGTGGGTTTGATATTCGTTTCCACCCTGTCGCGCGGCTCCATGCTAAAGGGGCTTATGTCCACGGTTCTCGGCCTGCTTATAGCAACCATCGGGCTGGACCCCATCAGCGGATTCGCCAGGCTGACCTTCGGCATCACGGACCTGATGGAAGGCATCTCTTTCATCCCAGCCATGATCGGCCTTTTCGCGGTCACCGTGATCTATTCGGATATGCCCAAGATGCTGGAGAGCTACACCGAGGTCAGGGCCAAGGTGCGCATGTCCTTGCCCAGCTTCAGGGATCTATACACCCGCTGGCGCGCCCTGGCCGCCGGTATCGGCTGGGGCCTGGGCATCGGCGCGGTGCCGGGCGTGGGGTCCATCGGAGCCACCTGGATTTCCTATGGCTTTATCAAGGCCCGCTCCAAGCATCCCGAAGAATTCGGCACCGGGGTGCCCGAAGGAATCATGGCCCCCGAATCCGCCAACAACTCGGTTACCGGAGGCGCCCTGATCCCCATGCTCACCCTGGGCATTCCCGGAGACCCTTCCACCGCGATCATGCTGGGAGCGCTGATGCTCCACGGCCTGAGGCCGGGGCCGCTTTTCTTCGGGGAAAGCCCAGAAATGGCCTATGGCATTATCGCGGGCCTGCTGTTCGCCAATATCTTCATGTTCCTGATTGCCTGGAAAGCCATCCCCCTGTTCATCCGCATGCTCAGCCAGCGCCGCTCACTGATCTTTCCCTTCATCATTGTGCTGGCCCTCATCGGTTCATACGCCAACACCAACACCATGTTCGCGGTTTGGGTGGCCCTGGCTTTCGGTTTCATCGGGTTCTTCTTGGAAAAATACGGATTCAATGTGCCTTGCCTGGTCCTGGCCATTATTCTGGGCCCCATCATTGAAGAGAACATGCGGCTGGCCCTGGTCATCTCCCGGGGGAACTGGCTCACATTTTTCCACTCATGGCCTTCGGGGGTCGGTCTGGTGATAGCCATCGCCCTGATTATCTCCGAAACCATTAAATCCATAAAAGGGGCAAAGCCATCCCAGGCCATGCCCGAAAACACATAAATCATGAAACTTTTACAGTTAACCGTTCTATTTATAAAAAGGAGAAGTGCAATGAAGTCTAGACTGGTCATAGCTTTGGCGATTGCTTTGACAGTGATGATGGTTACGCCCGCCCTGGCCGAGTTCCCGGAGCGCACCGTAACCCTGATCGCTCCATTTCCTGCAGGCGGTGGAGTGGACCGCTTCAGCCGGGGCCTCACCGCAACCGCTGAAAAATATCTGGGCGAAAACATCGTGGTGAAAAACGTTAGCGGCGCGGGCGGCGCCACCGGGGCGCGTACAGTGATGAAAGCCAAGCCGGACGGCTACACCCTGCTGGCGATTGACACTTCGCTGACCACCTTGTCGCTTTTCCAGAAAATCAACTTCAGCTACAAATCCTTTGAACCCATCGCCATGGTGATGCGCTGCCCCACCTGGTTTTTGACTCCCGCCTCAACTCCCTACAAGACCATACAGGATCTGATCGCCGACGCCAAAAAAAGGCCCGGCGAGGTCAACGTGGGCGTGGCCGGTCCTTCGGGCAGCCAGTTCATCATGGCCATGGCCTTTGAAAGCGCCTTGGGAATTGATTTGAATATCGTGCCCCTAAGGGGCGGCGGTCCCTTGATGAAGGCTTTGGTGGGCAAGCATGTGGACGCCGGCGTGATCCACAGCCCCATGGGCCTGGACTATGTCACCAAGGGCGATATGCGGCTTCTGGTCGCCGGCGGGACCATGGAAACCGTGGTGAACGTGAAAGACATCCCGACCTTCAGCCAGTTGAAGATCCCCATGGAATTCAGCGTGTACCGCGGGATTTTCGCACCCAAGGGTACTCCCAAGGATGTGGTGGCCAAGCTGGCCAAGGCGTTTGAGGGAATGGCCAAGGACGACAGCTTCGTGAAGTTCGGAAAGGGCTGGGGCGTGCTGCCCAAATTCGCCGGCCCCGAGGAATTCGCCAAGATACTGGATCAGGATATGGCAACCTTCACCAAGGTGAAAAAAGAACTGATTGACAAAAAGTAACCGGCCTGCGGCTTTTGGGCATTGCTTGAAAATTAAGCGGGGCGCGCAGACCGGTGTATGGATATTCTGCGCGCCCCTTTTTGCATGCAGGCAACCAGATCCCGTGCGGGCTTGGGACAGAATTTATGACGCGGCTCCCAAAGGCCGGAATCAGGTCCAGTACTCGGGCAGGTTGAAAGAGTCCGAAATATAAAGCTTGCGGTTATTGGGCGGAATAAAAATCTGCTGATAGTAAATCGGGTTTCCCTTGCCGAAGCTGGCCACCACATTGTACTGCGCCCCGATGGTTTGCCGGGGCAGGTTGATGGCCTGGCACACCTTGTCATCCAGCGGATGGATTTTGAGGGTGTAGGATACATGGTTTATGGGAATATTATATTGCTTGTAGAGAATTGTTTTAAAATTCAGCTGCTCAAGCTCTTCGGTGTTTTTTAATAGAAAACCATGAAACCGCTCTTTACTGAGGAAAAACTTAATATAGACCAGAAACTCGCGTCCGATGTCCATGATACGGTCGATTTGAATGAGGCGCCCGTTTTCCGGGTTCAGCATTTTTGCCCATTCGGTTTCAAAGACCGCCACTTGCCGGGAAACCACTTTGGGATAGACCGGCAAAAATTCCCCTTCCTTGTCGGCTCCGAAACGGCAATGCCAGGGGGAGTCCATGCGGGTGGCGGTGTCGGCCACGAAAGTGCCCAGCCCTTGGCGGCGGGTGAGATAGCCGTTCTCGGCCAGGTCCTTGAGGGCCTTTTGCACCGTACCCAGGCTGAAGGGGGTTATCTGGGCCAGCTTGGCTTCGGGCGGAATCTTGGCCCCGGAGGGCAAATGGCCGTCTCTGATTGCCAGGATGAGAATTTCACGAAGCTGCACATACTTCGGCATTCCCGCGACCATATTGCCGCCATAGCGTTTGATGAGTTGATCCCACATTGTATTTCTGCTTGGTATGAGTTTGGCTAAGATGTCAAAAGACTACATTACTACATATTAACATATCACTATTCAATCCAGCCGCCAAACAGGCGGCATCACTCTAACCCTCAACCCGGAGCCGATAATGAACATAATTATGATCATGATAGACAGCCTTAGGCTGGACCACCTGGGCTGCTACGGCAATGAATGGATACAAACCCCCAATCTTGACGCCTTTGCCCGTGATTCCGCAGTGTTCGAAAACGCTTATCCCGAAGGCCTGCCCACCTTGCCGGTGCGCTCCGCCTTGTTTACCGGCAACTATACATTGACCAACCGCTTCTGGCAGGCATTATTGCCCCAGGACGTGACCATGGCCGAACTTTTGGACGAATACGGCTATGTATCCTCCATAATCAGCGATACTTACCATCTTTTCAAACCCAATATGAACTATCATAGGGGATTTCATTCTTTCCAGTGGATACGGGGCCAGGAGATGGACGGCTACAAAACCGCGCCCCATAAGGTGGACCTGTCGCCCTTCATTAAAGAAGATCTGCATGGAACCTATATCATCCGCATCCTGGATCAATACTTCCGCAACGTGGCGGGCCGCAGGGGCGAAGAGGACTATTTCCCAGCCCAGGTTATGACCGCCGCGTCGGATTGGCTGACTGAAAACCATGCCAGCAACAAACCGTTTTTCCTGCACGTGGATTGCTTTGACCCCCATGAGCCCTGGGAGCCCCCGGCGGACTTTGCAAAACTCTACGCCGATCCGGACTACAAGGGCAAACGGATCATTCTGCCCAAGGGAGGCCCCTGTGACTGGATGACCCCTGAAGAAATCGCCTATACAAGATCCCAGTATGCCGGAGAAGTGACTTTCGTGGACAAATGGTTCGGCAAACTCATGGACCGGATCAAAGAGCTTGGCCTTTTGGATGATTCGCTGGTCTTGGTGCTTTCGGATCACGGCCACCCCCACGGAGACCATGGGTCCATGCTCAAAATGGGTGATCAGCTCTACAGCGAGCTTTTGAAAATACCGCTGATGATCCATTTTCCCGATGGCGCGCACGCGGGCAAAAGGATATCCGGACTGGTGCAGGTGGTGGATATATTGCCCTCGATCCTTGATTACATAGGCCAGGCCAACGAAACCGAATTCATGCAGGGCAAGAGCTTTTTACCCCTCATAAGGGGTGAGAAGGAGCGTATCCGCCAATATGCCACCATGGGCTTTTTCTCATCCGAGGACCGCTGCATAAGGGATGAAAGATGGTCCTACATCCGGCGTCCCGAGGGAACCCAAAACGAGCTTTACGACCTGGTGGAAGACCCCGGGGAAACCCGCAACCTGCTGAGTGAAAACCCTCAAAAGGCCAAGGAAATGGCCGATGCAATGGCCAAGGTTTTCAATATCCGGATGCAAAAGGAACACGCCAACCAAGTGCGGCTCGACGTGCCCGGCTATCTGACGGACAAACGCTTTCCTCCGGTCCGTTACTGGAAGAAATAATAATTGGAGTGAAAGGCGGGGGCACCCTGTTTTCAGTCACCAAAAGCCGCCGGGGCAAACCATCCCCGGCGGCCTGATCATTTAGTCCTGTTGCCGGGCGACCCGTCCGCCCTAGCCCGCTATTTGGGCCGCGGGGGAACCTTGCTGGGGATCAGGGCCAGGCTTTGCTGTAAAAGCTCCCTCTGGGCCAGCAGCTGCCTTATGTTGGCCATGCGGTCCGTGTTGAATCCCCGCCTCTTGATCTGATCCATGAATTCATAATTATAATTGATCAATTCCTGCTCCGGGATGGCCGCGCTGGAAACCTTTTCGCCGTATCCATACAGCAGACGGATATAGGCCTGACGCATTTTTGTTTCGATCTGAAAGGCATTGTCTATGCGCAGCCTGCCACTTTGCAAATTCTGCTTCTGAACGCCGGTCAACCCCTTTTGCCTCAGCTTAGCCTCTATCTGTTTGCGGTTCATCATGCCAAAGCCCTTGACCGGGGCCGCATACTTGCCCGTCTTCCAGGCTTGATCCTGGGTTTGCCAGTTGCCCTGCATTTCGAGGTGCTTGGCCTTTATCTGCTTGCGGTCGGCCATACCCAAGGTAGGCATTTGGGCCTTGTAGGTCCCGGCATTGATTGCATCATGCAGCTTTTTATTGTTTTGGCGGTTCTGGGCGATGCGGGCCTCCAGCGCTTTCTGATTGATGGCGCCGGTGAATTGCCTCTGGATGGGGGCCTCCTTGCGCGCGAACTTGCCCTTGATGTCCTTGATCTGGCGGTCAACATCGGCAATGCGGCTCTGGACCTGCTTGCGGGTGATATATCCCAGGTGGGGAAGCCACACGCGGTATTCGCCCCGGTTGATCTGACCCGTGATTTGGGTGATCTGGGTTTGGACCTTTTGCAGGCGATCCTTTATGACTTTTCTGGTGTTCCAGCCCAGTCCCGGATAAAAAAGCCTGTCGTCTCCCCGGTTTTTGATTGGCAAAACATCCCTGGCCTTGGCGTCGGCTTGCTGGATGCGCTTATCGAGAGCGTCTTCGGTGATCCAGCCCAGGGTGGGCACGAAAAAGGGATGCGTTTTGCGCCGTATCTTTTCCTGTTCAGCGTCTATGGCGGCCTTTTCGTTTTTATAGCGGGTATTGCGGGCGTTTTTGTCCAGCCAGCCATAAAGCGGCACCCAGGCCTTGCCGTCCTGCACCAGCAGGCGGTCGTAGCCCGATTTCATGAGGCCGTTTACTTCACTTCTGCGCCGCAGGTTCTCAACCACCCGGGATTTGGCGAAGTTCAACCCCTGGTTGCGGCAGCGCACCAGGTATCTGTGCTGCGCCAGCAGGGACAGCCGGTAATGTTCGGTCTGATGGTTGAGCTCCTTAAGGGCCCTTTGCAGAGTATCCACCTGGGTGTAAAAGGGCATAAGTATCTGCTGGGCGCTATGGGCCCGGGCCTGAAGACCGGTTCCCAGCACCAGGGTCAGGGCCAACCCGCAGATCATCCAAAAGCACCTCAATCTCAGCCAGTTAAACCTTGCCTTCACTACAGCCTCCATCTTTTGCCCGCAAAAACGCGGCCCAAATTGTGTATTCACCGGGAAGCCTCACCCCTTATGGACTCCAGGCTCCTTTCCGTTTTTTTTAATATACTGTTCCAAGACTAACCCCAGGAGCCTTTTCGGGTCAATCAATTGGCCGCCAAAGTGAGACTCCGGGGAGCCGACCGGCAACACCAGCATGCTTAAGCCGGATCAGGCCGGGCTGCATGAATAATGGACTGGCCGCCTTTCCCAAAGTTTCATACAAGGCCGGAAAAATCAAATCGCACGCCTCCATATTTTCCCCGTTCAGGATATTTTTCCGGGGATTGCCTAAGGAAAAACTGTGCCATTTTGGAATCATTCGGGGAGATGTTGACTGCGGGGGACTTATGAAGCCACAATAATAAGAAGGTGGATTTACTCATCCTTGCCTGCCAACACAGAATTCTGCTGATTAGCTAAACTCACTACGAAGTCCAGGCCCCCAGTTTCGATAGGCAGTATGACCCGCGCCCGGCGAAGACCGGCTGATCTTTAGCCTGAAACCGTAGCAAGTTCGTCATAACAGATTCCTTTTTGAAATGGAGGAGGGAATGAGATTGAAAGCATTAAAAGTTATGGCCGTTTTGGTGATGGGGCTTGCCATGCTGGCTTCCAGCGCCTTGGCCGGAGAAGTTGAGGTATTGCATTGGTGGACCAGCGGCGGCGAAGCCGCGGCCGTGGGCGTACTTAAACAGATGCTGGAAAAACAGGGCCACACCTGGAAGGATTTCGCGGTTGCGGGCGGGGCCGGAGCCAACGCCATGACGGCGCTGAAGTCCCGTGCGGTGGCCGGCAATCCTCCCACCGCAGCCCAGGTCAAGGGGCCCCAGATTCAAAAATGGGCCGAGATGGGAGTTTTGGCAAACCTGGATGCGGTGGCCAAGGCCAACAAGTGGGATGAGATAGTGCCTCCCCAGGTGGCCCGGATAATGAAATATGAAGGCCATTGGGTGGCGGTGCCGGTCAATGTGCACAAGATCAACTGGATGTGGGTCAACCCCACCGTGGTGAAGCGTTCATTGTGCAAAATCCCCACCACCTGGGAAGAGTTCTTCACTGTGGCCGACAAAATCAAACGTTCGAATTTCATCCCGGTGGCGTTCGGCGGCCAGAACTGGCAGGAAGCCACTGCCTTTGAATCCGTGGTGGCTTCGGTGGGCGGCACCGAGTTCTACAACAAAACCATGGTGAAGGCCGATCCCGCCGCCTTGGATTCCGCCACCATGGTCAAGTGCTTTGAGGTTCTGCGCAAAATAAAGAGCTTTACGGATAAAGGCGCTCCGGGCCGAGACTGGAACCTGGCCACCGCCATGCTGATCAAGGACAAAGCCGCATTCCAGTTCATGGGGGACTGGGCCAAGGGCGAGTTCACCGCCGCCAAGAAGAGCCCCGGAACCGACTATGTGGCTTTCCCGGTGCCCGGAACCAGCGGGCAGTACCTTTTCAACGTGGACAGCTTCATCATGTTCAAGCAGTCCGATCCCGCCGCCCAAAAGGCCCAGGAAGCCATGGCGGCCGCCATTCTCTCGCCTGAGTTCCAGGTGGTCTTCAATGTGAACAAGGGCTCCATCCCGGTGGCCATGGGGATTCCGCGCGAAAAATTCGATGACATCGCCCACCGCGCCATGAGCGAATTCACCGCCTGCGCCGCGGACGGCAACCTGGTTCCCTCCATGGCACATGAAATGGCGGTTGATCCGGCGGTGCGCGAGGCCATGTTTGACGTGATAACCAACTTCTACAACTCGGATATGAAAGCGTCTGAAGCGGCCATGAAACTGAGCCAGGCTGTGAAGGCCGCCAAGCAATAAGCTTATTCAGATGAACTGACCAACCACACACGGGGCAGGCCGTTGGGGGCTTGCCCCGCGTTCAAACAAGCTTGGTTGCAATGCAAAAAACACGGTTTTTCGACTATATTGAGCAATCCCTGCCCAAACTGGTGGTGGCTCCCAGTTTTGCAGCCATGTGCTTTTTCGTATATGGCTTCATTCTGTGGACCGCCTATATAAGTCTGACCAAGTCCTCTTTTTTGCCGGTCTACAAATTCGCCGGATTTTTCCAATATGTAAAGCTGTGGCAGATCGACCGCTGGTATGTCGCCTGCGGAAATCTTATGATCTTCGGGGGGCTGTTCATCTTTTTCTGCATCGTGCTTGGGCTTCTCTTGGCCATATTCCTGGATCAGCGCATCAGGGTGGAGGGAGCCATCAGGACCATCTATCTCTATCCCATGGCGCTTTCCTTTATTGTCACCGGCACGGCCTGGAAATGGATATTAAACCCCACCCTGGGCCTGGAGCGCATGGTGCAGGGATGGGGGTGGTCAAGTTTCACCTTTGACTGGCTGGTGAATTCCGAAATGAGCATCTACACCGTGGTGATCGCCGGGGTGTGGCAATCCAGCGGTTTTGTAATGGCCATGTTCCTGGCCGGATTGCGGGGCATAGACGATTCCATAGTCAAAGCGGCCCAGGTGGATGGGGCCAGCCTGGTCCGCATCTACACCCGCATCATCATACCCACCCTGCGTCCGGTGTTCTTCAGCGCCATAATCATACTTACCCACATAGCCATCAAGAGCTTCGACCTGGTGGTGGTGCTTACGAGAGGCGGTCCGGGATACTCCTCGGATGTCCCCGCAACCTTTATGTACTCCTATGCCTTCACCCGGGGACGCCTGGCCATGGGAGCCACCAGCGCCATGATGATGTTCTTCATGGTTATGGCCATCATCGTTCCGTATCTGTACTCGGAACTGAGGAGAAAAAACCAATGAGCGGCGCCAGCGCCCAGGTGGGGAAAAGAGACGCGGCCTACTTGACGGCCCGCGCCGGGGTATATGGACTGCTCATTTTTTTCGCGCTCTACTTTCTGACCCCTTTGGTGGTGATGTTTTTCACCTCCATAAAGTCCATGGATGAGATCCGCACCAGCACCTTGATTTCAGCGCCCCGCCAGTGGTCTTGGGACGCCTGGCTGAAAGCCTGGGCCACCGCCACCATAGGCACCACCAAAGGCGGCATCCAGGGCTATTTCTGGAACTCCGTGCGCATGGTGACCCCGGCGGTGATAATCTCCACCATGATCGGGGCCTTAAACGGCTACACCTTGAGCAAATGGCGTTTCAAGGGATCGGACACTTTTTTTGCATTGCTGCTGATCGGCTGCTTCATCCCTTTCCAGGTGGTGCTTTTGCCCATGGCCCGCACCTTGGGCTGGTTGGGCATATCCCAGAGCGTGGCCGGGCTGGTGCTGGTCCATACGGTTTACGGCATAGCATTCACCACGCTGTTCTTCCGTAATTTCTATGTGGGGGTGCCGGACGAACTGGTCAATGCGGCCCGCATCGATGGAGCCGGTTTTTTCCGCATATTCTGGAAAATCATGCTTCCGATTTCAAAACCTATCATCATGGTCACCGTGATCTGGCAAACCACCCAGATATGGAATGACTTTCTGTTCGGGGTCTGCTTCAGTTCGGGCGACACCCAGCCCATCACCGTGGCCTTGAACAACATGGTGAACACATCCGGAGCAGTCAAAGAATACAACGTGGACATGGCGGCGGCGATCATTGCCGCTTTGCCCACGCTGTTGGTCTACTTCGCCGCAGGCAAGTATTTTGTGCGCGGCCTCACCGCAGGAGCAGTCAAGGGTTAATCTGATGGCCTATCTTTCAATAGACAGCGTGTGCAAGTCCTTTGGTCCGGTTGAGGTGCTCAAGGGCATCGACATCCAGGTTGAAGAAGGCGAATTTCTGGTTCTGGTCGGCCCCAGCGGCTGCGGCAAGTCCACCCTTTTGAACCTCATCGCCGGGCTGGAGGCCGTCACGGCCGGTCAAATAAGCATCAAGGACCGGATGGTTAACCAGGTGCCCCCCAAGGACCGGGACATTGCTATGGTGTTCCAGTCCTATGCCCTGTATCCCAATATGAATGTGAAAAAAAATCTGTCTTTTGGACTCGAAACCCGCAAAGTGCCCAAAACCGAAATAGAAAAAATTATCTCCAATGTGGCGGGCATCCTGCAAATAGAGGAGCTTTTGGACCGCAAACCCTCCCAGCTTTCAGGCGGCCAGCGCCAGAGGGTGGCCATGGGCAGAGCCATTGCCCGCGACCCCGCGGTTTTTTTGTTTGATGAGCCCTTGTCCAACCTGGACGCCAAGCTCAGAGTGGACATGCGCACCGAGATAAAAAAGCTGCATCAGCGTTTGGGCGCGACCATCGTTTATGTGACTCATGACCAGATAGAAGCCATGACCCTGGCGGACCGCATAGCCATCATGAAAGACGGCGCCCTGCAGCAGCTGGGTAGCCCCCATGAGGTGTACAACCACCCGACCAACCGGTTCGTAGCCGGTTTCATCGGATCGCCCTCCATGAACTTCCTGCCGGTCACCATAGCCCAAGCGGAAGGCGGGGGAGTGGCAATTGATCTTCGCAACAAAGCCGGCGACTCGTTCAGCCTGCCCCTTTCAGGGCATGAAGCAGGCAGAAACCTTGCACCGGGCACCGAAGTGATCCTGGGGCTGCGGCCCGAGAATATTTGCCCCAATCCGGTGAATATGAACGGTGCATCGGTTTCACACATTGAATGCGGGGTTGATGTGGTGGAGCCCACAGGCCCGGACACATTGGTGCATGTAGAATTAAACAGCCGGGAAATCGTGTGCCGGGTGGCGCCCGATGCGGACACCCGGCCCGGAAAGCCCTTAAAGCTTTACATAGACTTGTCCAAAGCCCACTTTTTCAGTCCCCAAGACGGAACCCGATTGAAAAACTGATTGATCCAATGCGGGCCAATCTCCGGAGCCATATCAAATATTGCGAACAATATTGATATAGCCGTAGAGAGCTTCGTGGTTCAAGCAGGCTGGTGCGGGCAAATGCATGGAGCGCTGCCCGCATTGTACCCGCGCTGTATCACTCAGTATCTGGCAAGCGCCTGTTTGGTGCCGGTTATGGTGAACGACACCACGTAAACAATGGGCTTTCCCCCTAAATCGCAAGAAGATTCCCACCCGATTGCAATCACGTGCGGTCCTTTGTTCCAGGAATACCCGCCGGGGGCATGCTGAACATAGGCATGATAGCCACCGCCGCCCGATATGATGGCGCTGAGGATTTTTTTACCGATATACAAGGCAACCCCAAACGGGCCGCTGTCCAGCGCATTCAAAATTTCACCCGCCTGGTCAAGGAAAAAGTCAAGGTCGGTGTAAGGATTCTCGGGGTTAATTTGCTTGAAGTCAAAGGCGATCACTTCCACGTCGTTGGGCCAGGGGGTGTCGCCGAAAAACATGTCCCCTCCTTTGTCCGCGGTCCCACCATACCAGTGACAGGACGGCGTGTGGCTGACCAACATGGCCCCGCCGTTGCTGGTTGGTTTGGCATCCTTTTTGGCCTTGGCGTCAAGCCATTTGTAGCCCGAGACCATCTTCACCTCGGTATCGGGGCCGAACCATATATTATTGAAAAGACCGGAGCGCCCTGCCCTGTTATGCAGAATCATGGTTGCGACAGCGCCGCCGAAATAATTTTTGGGCCTGTAGTAACCTGCCCTCAGCTTGACCTTTTGATTGCTCCAAGAAAGGACCTGCATCCCGACCGAACCAACCGTACCCGCGGGCTGGGGGCCTTTGGTGGGCCAATAGACAAAGTGGTTGGTGCCCTTGACCCGCAGCCACCGCTTGCTGGAGCCTTGACTGAGGGCCAACCTGGCCTTACCGGGCTTGGCGCCGAAATTACGCCCCAGTACGGTGAACTCCTCGCCGGGCCTGACCCAATTATTCCCGCCCTTGGTCTTTATGGCCAGTATCTCCGGTGAACCGGCTCCAACTGTAATGGAAGCTGCTGCTTGGGAGCCATCCGGCAAAACCACCAGCAACTGCCCGGTGCGGTCCGCCTGCAGCCCCGGGTCGCTGTAGGTGCCGGTTGCCGTGGCCACCACGAAATTGGAGAACCAACTCTTGGCCCAGGTGCCCTTATAGGGCTTAAGGGGTATGGTTTTTACCACAGTCTTTTCTTTTCTGAACTCACTGCTCGAAGTCTCCCGGCCAACGGTGTAGCGCAAATAAACCCCTCCCGGTTTATTGCCGAAATTGGAACCCGTAATGAGCAGCAGGCTGCCGGGCTCTACGCGTCCGTTTCTTGGCATGCTCAATACAGAATGAATCTTGGGCGGCAAATGAGCCTTTTGGGGGTCCATCCGGGCATTTTTCAAGGCTGATTGGTAGGTTTTATCGAAACGGGTCAGATTTTTTAGAGCGGCGGACTTTGATGCAGCCATTAGCCCTGTGAGGGGGACCGGTTTCATCTTTATCCATTTAACGCCGGGTTTCCGGCTTTTATTCCGGATCGCATTAATACCGTTATTAAGCCTGACTGAAAGATTATTTTCGATTGGCTTTAAACGTTTCAACCACGGATTAGGGGCTTTGCCCGCCGTCTTTTGGGGTGCCTTTACCCTGCGGCAATTAGCTATGCTTTGGCCCCGCCAGGCGGTCCATTTATCCACACCGCGATAATTGTTACCTCTGACGCACCAATTATAGTGATACCTGTAGTCGCTGTTCCATTGCGGGCCTTTTAAACCGCAACCCGATTCCAGATTCTGTTTCTGGTATTGCACGGCATCGCGGGCGTATTTATCACAGATTTTGTTTACAGTTTGCGCCGCGGCGGGAGATGTCAAAGCCACGAAAATAAAAACAGCCAAAAATTTGATCAGCATATTGGCCTCCATCGAGATTAATCAATTAAGCTGCATAGTTTTTAGTAATGATTTTAACATATTAAATAAACAAGCGAAGAGGCGCATGCTCAACCCGTACTGATGCTTTTACAGTTAGGAAAACGACATCCATTCATCTCATCATCTGCCGCCCGACAGTTGCGATAATGGCGCTGCCTATTTCATAATGTGCTGGTGCTTGTCTGGTTGAACTGCTGGAGAAATGCTAACTGCAACCGGTGCAATCAGAATATGGGATCATTATTATATCCAGGCGAATCATCCTTTTTATAATTTACACCTCATAGATTTATCTTGTCAAGTTTATATGGTTATATCACGGATTTCAGGCTAATAATCCGGCTTGTTATAGATAAATTGCTTATGATTTGTTGTAAAAAGAGATGTTATAATCCTTATTTATTGAGTTAATAATTTGGTTAATAATGCTTAAATATGCCGGCACATCCAGAGGACGCTGGTTTCTATATCTTAATAATATGACCATTTAAGAAAGGATACTTTGTGCATGGCTAAGGCCATTTCAGTCTACGCAAAACTTTTAGCCACCGGTTCCGGCCGCCAGTCATTCATCCTGGTGGGAGCCTGCTATGATTCTTTGGGGCCGCGCCATATTTCCAAGATGGTCAGATCATCACTGGGTTCCGTGCCGGCCTGCCATTGATGCACCGCCCGGGCCAAGTCTGGGCCAAAGGGCGGCTTATGGGCCCGGCTCAAGAATGCCGGTAATCCGTTTCGTTCAAAGATCCTGCCCTGCCGGTCAAAGGCTTCGCTCATGCCATCGCTATAGAACAATATGGAATCGCCTCTTTGCAGCCGAATCTTAAGCATCGCGGATTCGTATCGGGCGAACACGCCCAAAGGCAAACAGCCTGTTTCCGGTGACTCAACTTGACAGCCCTCCCGCAGCCAAAGCGGCAAGGTATGCCCGGCCCGGCACAGATGCATTTCACCGGTTTCCGGCCAATAGCGCCCCAGAGCCATGGTGATCAGAAGGTTGGCTTTTTCCAGCATGTCGAACATGCCCTGGTGTATACAGCCAAGCAGTTCGTCCACCGGCTGGTTGTTGACCACCTCGCGCCTGAAACACAAGGTCAGGGCGGCGACTATCAAAGCCGCGGGCAGCCCCTTGCCGGTCACGTCAGCCACATAGAAAACCCAGGAACGGTCCGGCATGGGGATCAGATCAAAGGTGTCACCGCCCACAAAGCCAGCTGGCTCGCACAAAGCCCAAACATGGGAGCCATGGACGGGCTCCGGTAAAACCGGACGGCACAGTTTTTGAATCCTGGCCGCGTTGGCCTGCTCAACCTCCAGCCGTTTGCTGGCCAAAAGGGTTTCCAAAAGCCGCGCCCTGGTAATGGCCACCGCGGCCAACTGGCTGAAACTCATCAGAAGCGATAAATCGTTTTGATGAAAACCCTTGCGCCCCTTGGCGTTAACCGCGCTCACCACCCCCAAGAGCTCTTCCTGATAAATGATGGGCGCACATATCAGATTACGGGTCGTGAAACTGCTGGATACGTCAGCACCCCTGAAAAAGCGGGAATCCTTTTGAACCTCATTGACCAGGGCGGGCTCACGGGTCTGGGCGACCCAGCCGGCGATGCCCTGGCCAAGCTTCAGTTCAATGTTTTTCTTTAGATGCGATCTGCTATTTGGGGGTAAGTTAATATTCTGCAACACCTCAAACTTGATCATCTCCGCTTCAGGATCATAGATCATCAAACTGGCGCCTTCGGAATCCGTAACCTCTCGGGCCAATTGAACCAGGGTGGGCAATAACTCATCCAATGACTCTTGACAAGCCAATGCCTGGTTGGCTTTTATGAGAGCCTCAAGCCGATTTGCAATGTCACCGTTGCCGGTGGTTTTGGCGTAATCTTCGTCAATTATACTCATAAGCACCAATTACCATCTAAGCTGTTGATTAAGAAACATCCGACCGGATATAAGCATCCATTTGAATCTAGCATGATTCTTCCAGCCCGGTCCATTAGCTATGGGAAGTTAGCCCGCAAATTTCACGAAGGTTGGGCGGCCCGGCAACCGGCGCCGCCCACGGAAACCGCAATGGAATGGAAACAAAAAGCCGGTTCGGCTACCGTCTTATGCCTTTGGCCTACGGGTGACCGTGATCAGATATTGTAAATTTGCCCGGATATGAATCAATTTACCTCATGCTTCCCGCATTCAGTACGCCCCATGCTCCTGCAAGGTTTCCCACATGGCCAGGAAGTTTTTGGCCGGAACATCCGCCTGTATGTTGTGGACCGTATTGAACACATAGCCGCCGCCGGGGGCCAGAATATCCAGGTTGCGCTTGACCTGGTCCCGCACCTCCCGGGGGCTGCCGGAAGGCAGGACGCCTTGGGTGTCCACCACCCCGCCCCAGAAGCAGAACACGGAGCCCCATTCCTTTTTCAGCTCCTCCAAATCCATGCCCGTTGCGGTGAACTGCACCGGATTGAGGATATCCACTCCGAGCTCCGCGAAATCAGGCAGCAGGGGTTTAACATTGCCGCAGGAATGAATAAAACGCTTGGCCTGGGGAGCCAGGCTTTTGAAGGCATCGAACAACTCGGCAACCCTGGGCTTGATCTGCTTGCGGAACATTGCCGGTGAGATGAGCTGGGAAGTCTGGGTGCCATAGTCGTCGGCATAGGTGACGATGTCCACCAGATCGCCCAACTCCATGAGCACGGTCTCCCAGTAGGACAGCTTCAGCTCCAGCAGCTTTTCGAACAAAGCATCCGCCGCAGGCTCGCCCATGGCCATCATCATGAGCAAATTTTCCATGCCCACGATGCGCTGGGCGAACTCGAAGATGCCCGCAAAGCCGTCCTTGACCACCACGGCGCATCCGGCGTCCCGGTATTGTTGGGCCAGCTTCCGCAGGCCGGCCACCCGCTCGGGGTGCCCCACCTGGGGCCAGGCATGGTTTTCAATATCAGCCGGAGTCAGACCGCGCCGGGCCAGGGGAACCTGCACCACGCTGAAGTAGAGCCCATCCGGCTTTGGCCGGTGATGGGTGATGCCCCATTCATCGTGATAGGCGTAGTTCTCCCCGGCGTCCACTTCCACCACCCCGTGGTTATGGCTGTTCAAGGCGAAGAGCCCCCGGGTGTCCACCTGGAAATACTCCATGAAATCGGAGCTGGGCAGGGCCAGGCCCTGGATATAGTCACAGATCTGGGGCTCATCCGGGGGCAGGCCCACAGCCCGGCGCACTTCATGATAGGCGGCCTGGTGGATGCCGGTCACTTGGGTGCTGCCCAGGTCAAAGGGCACCCGGTCCGGCTCGGTATGGTTCAGGGCGGCCAGCACCCTTTCACGCGAAGTCATGTTTTCAGCTCTCAAAACTTTTCAGGCCGGGAGTCTTGGCCAGGGGAAGCTTGACCAGCTTGCCGCCCTCCAGGGCGGACTGATAGATGGCCAGGATAATCTCCACCGATTTACGGGCCTCGCTGCCGTCTATGGACGGGGCACGGCCCGCTTCCAAGGCCTGGATCACATCCTGGAAATTGATCTGGTGGCCCACAAAGCTTATGGCCTTGGGGTCCGCCGCACCCGCGCCCACGCCCTCCACGGACTTGAATTTATCCTTTATGCGTTGGTCATCCGGACCGTTGTCCTTGAAATCCCATACTGTGAAGGCGTCGTCCTTCATAAAGACTGAGCCCGCCTCGCCGCAGATATGCACCTCGGCCGGATGGCCGGTATTGGAAAAACAGGATGTCGAACCTTCGATGACTCCCAATGCGCCGTTCTTGAAACGCAACACGGCAGCGGCATTATCTTCCACCTCTATATTTTGGTGGATGCGCAGGTCGGCAAAAGCGCATACGGAATCAATATCCCCGGCCAGGTGGTAGAGCAAGTCTATGGTGTGGATGGCCTGGTTCATAAGCGCGCCGCCGCCGTCCAGGACCCAGGTGCCGCGCCACTCTCCGCTGTCGTAGTATTCCTGGGTGCGGTACCACTTTATGTAGGCGTCGGCCAGGGTGACCTTGCCCAGGCGGCCCGCATCCAAGGCTTTCTTGAATTCAATGGTGGAAGGATTGAAACGGCGGGGCATTATGCCAGCCAGCATCACGCCGTTTTCCTCACAGACCTGGATCATGCGGTCGATGCGCTCCAGGGTAATCTCCAAGGGCTTTTCGCAGATGATATGTTTGCCCGCCCTGGCCGCCGCCTCCACCGGTTCCAGATGGGCCCCGCTGGGGGTGGCGATGGTGACTATATCCAGGCCGGGGTGGGCCAAAAATTCGTCCAGATCATCATAAGCTGCAACATCAAATTTCGGGGCCAGGTTCATGGCGCAAGCCCGGCTGCGGTCCATCATGCTGACCAGATGGGCATTGGGCATGGCCTCGATCGCCTTGGCGTGGAACTCGGCTATCATGCCGCAACCGATGATGCCGAAACCGTAACTTCTTTTATCCGCCACAAAAAGCCTCCTTGTTATCTTGGGCCCGGCCTTGGCCAGGTGTTTTTTTCGCTTATGCCGCCCGGCTACTTGAGCATCTCATAGGGCGAAGCCAGGGCCATTTCCCTCGCTTCGGCCAGGAGGGTGTAGCGGGACAGGATGTTTGCAAAGGTCTCCGGCGGAAAGCTGTCGTTGTCCAGATTTTCCAGATAGGCGTCCCGCACCTTGCAGAAGTGTTCCTCGTGGGTGGTGCGCAAGGGAGCCGGGATGTTGATCAAGAACTCGTCCCCTTCTTCGCTGAGGCTGAGGCCGGGATAATCCGTCTGCCATTCAGCCAAACAAGCTTCCACTTCCTGGCCGATCCGCTCCCGGCCGGTCTTGGGACGCAGCATAAGTTCGGTCATGAAACCTTTTTCAGCAAGCTGCCGGATGCGCAGATCAGAGAGGGTCCCCTTTATTACGGATTGGTGCAAATCCTTGGCCCCCTCGGGCTCGATCAGATCCCAGATCAGCTTTATATGCACCGGCACTCCCTTGACCCGGTAGACCAGTTCACCGTTGCAGAAATAGTGCAGCACATCGTCTTGCACCTGACCGGCGATGGCATCCGGAAAGCTTTTTGCGCCGGTTATTTTTTGGAATATATCCAGCGGCACCTTGGTGGGCCAGCGCCGGGCTTTGATAAGCTCCAGGTCATCCTCATAGCTGATCGCCTGGCCGGGGAAAAGCATCCAATGGGTCATATCCACCAAATGGGTGGATACGTCTATGATGCCTTCGCCCTGGACCCCCACATCAAAATACCAGGGGGGCCTTACCAGGGGCAGGCCGTTCACCAGCTTGTATAGATGATGCACGCTGAACTTATATACCGTGGGGCTGCCGTCAGCCATGACCAGAGGCTGGCCGAACACCTCCCCGCGCTCCATCAGCTTCTTCTGGATCACCGTGGTGATTTCATAGCGCTCGGTCATTATATCCACCGCCGGGCGCCGCTCCGGGGCCAAGGTGGCCTTGAGGTGGGGCATGGCGTCATAGTCCGTGACCCAGGGCTTATCCGCCAGTATGCTGAATCCGGCCTGGGACAAGGCGTTTATATTCTGCATTTTGGTGTTGTTCTTGCCCGCCAAGACCGCGATATCGCCTTTTCGGTCTTGGATCATCCGGTCCAGGCAGTCAGCGCCTTCATAGATGTGCACTTTCCATTGGGTTGGACCCTCGGCCCGGCTGTTGTATGACTCCACAATCTCCAAAAAGCGCTGAAGGTCCTGCCCCCCTTCGGAGTACACGTAGATATCATCACTCAACCCGGGGTGAGCCAAACGCAGGGTCAAGGCGGCATGAAAATGTCCCGGGTTCAAAACGGCAATAGTATGCATAACGGATATATCCCCTTTTATTTACAAGCGGTTTCTATCAGTCCGCCTGGAAGCTGGCCCTATGCACCGGCAAGCCTTCAGCTTCCATGATGCCCTGCAGGTAACCCAATGAGCGGCTGGCAATGGTCTCGGGGTCGGGCTCGAATTGGAACACCTCCACCGAGATATAGCCCTGATAATGGTTATCTTTGAGCACCTTGATCAGCGGGGCGAATTTCAATTCGCCAAAGCCCGGCCCCCGTCCGTTGGGATCATTGATATGCACATGCTTGATCTTGCCGGTCTTTAGCGCTTCATCCAGAGCCTGTGGCAAGGGCGCCTTGGCGCTGGCCGAGATGGCCCGGCAGTCAAACATGGCTTGCAAATTGGGGCTGTTGATCTCATCAACCATCTTCATAGCCTCATCCAGACTCATAAGGAAGTTGGTCTCCGCGCTGGTCAGGGCCTCAAGGCAATAAAACACTCCATGTTTTTCAGCCGCCCGGGCGGTTATCTCCCAGGTCTCGCGGGCCCGGTTCCAGGCTTCCTTGGGGTCCCAGCCCTCTTGTATGTTGCGTTGCAGATGGGAGCCGTGCACCAGGATCTTGCCCCCCAGATCCGCGCATAACCCAACCAGCTCCTCCAGATAGGCCTGGGTTTTTTTGCGTATGGCTTCATCGGGATGGTTGATATAAAAGCCCGGGGGTTTGGCCAACAGCCAGTGCAGCCCGGCTATCTCCACCCCGGCGGACTCGGCAGCCTTCACTATGTCTCGGCGCTGGGCGGCGGAGATGTCGTAAGCGGTTTCAGCCAAGGTGAAGGGGGCAAGCTCCACAGCCTCATAGCCCAGCCTGGCCGCATAGTCGAACACCCGCTGCACGGGCCAGTTCTGAAACAGTTCATTGCATATGGATGTTTTCAAAAGTAATACCTTTCCAATCAGCCGTCCGCCCGCTTAAACGGTTTGAGCGCCGCGCTTTTTAGGTTGTGCACCCCCTGCTTGAAACGCCGGTTGCGGGTGAGTACGGTAAGAAGAATCAAGACTATCAGGATCAGACTGATGGGCCGGGTGAAAAACGGCGTGGGGTCTCCCTGATTCAGGATAAGGCCCCTGCGCAGATTTTCATCCAGCATGGGCCCCAGAATCAACCCCAGTATCAAGGGCGCATCAGGGTATTTCATTTTCCTCAAGGGGTAGCCGATCAAGCCGAAGACCAGCATGACCATGATGTCGAACACCCGGCCATGGATGGCAAAGGAACCCACCGCGCACAGCACCAGGATGATGGGCATCAAGGTTGTGGGCGGCACTTCCAAGACCTTCACAAACGCCCTCACCATCAAAAGCCCCAAGATGAGCATGGCCAGGCTGGCCAGAAAGAACATGGCCGATACTTCATAGATGTAGTTGGGCGCTTCGATGACCAGCAGCGGCCCGGGCCGCATGTCATGCAGCCACATGGCGGCCAGCAGCACCGCCGCCGGGGGCGAGCCCGGAACCGCCAGCACCAGCACCGGGATGATGGCCCCGCCCACACAGGCATTGTCTCCCGTTTCAGCCGCGGTCAGTCCCTCAATGGACCCCTTGCCGAATTTCTCCGGGGTTTTGCTGGCCCGCTGGGCCATGTCATAGGCCACGAATGAAGCGATATTCTCTCCCACGCCGGGGATGGCCCCCACAAATACACCGGTTACCCCGGAACGGATGATATTTTTCCAGTTGCTTGTTATGTCGCTGAGCCGGGGAATAACCCTTTTAACCTGAACAATTTTGGCCTGCTTTTGGGTTTCCACCGTGGTCTGGATGACCTCTGTCATGCCGTACACGCCCACCAGAGCCGGGATCATGGAAAGCCCGCCGCTAAGATCTATGCTTCCATAGGTGAAGCGGCCATGGGCCTGGATGGCGTCCATGCCGATCATGGCCAAAAAGAGGCCCAAGAATCCGGCGATCCAGCCCTTCAGGGGATCTTCGGGCGCGGTCAGGTTGCCGCAGATCAGGACGCCGAAAAGGGTAAGCCAGAAAAACTCAAAGGACTGGAAGCCCAAGGCGATCTGGCCTAGATAGGGCGTAAAAAAGGCCATGAAGAAAAGAGCGATGGTGGAGCCGAAAAACGATGAGGTGGTGGCAATGCCGATGGCCTCCCCGGCTTTTCCCTGCATGGCCAGGGGGTGGCCGTCTATGCAGGTGGCGGCGTTGGCCGGAGTCCCGGGTATGTTGACCAAGATAGCCGAGCGGCTGCCGCCATAGATGGCGCCCACATACATGGCTATCAAGATTACAATCGCATTGGTGGACTCCCACTGAAAGGTGAGAGTGGTCAAAAGGGCTATGCCCATGGTGGCGGTAAGCCCCGGCAGCATACCCACGGTTATTCCCAAAAATGTGGCCCAAAACACCGAAAACAGGATGTTCGGGGTCATCAATTCCCAAATTGCTTTTACTAGTTCTATCGCGCCCACTTAAGGCACTCCTTTATGGCAGCGGCACCAGAAAGATTTTACTGAAGATCAGATAGATCGCGCCGGAAGCGCCCACGGCGATAACTGCGGAAATCCATAGTTTTTGCTTGGAGAAAGTGGCCAGATAGGCAAAGAGCACCAAGAAGGCGGCCACAAAAAAATAAACATGGCCCAAGATGAAGAAAAATCCCCAGGAGTAGATCATGGCCAGGCACCAGCGGTGCACCGCCGGAGATTTTACAAATTCACGGAGCTTTTCTTGGCTGGGGATGACCCTATGGCCCCCTGCCCTCAGGGCACGGATGAAGAGAATCAGGCTGAGCCCGAAAATAACCACCCCCAGGATGAGGGGAACAAAGCCCGGCGCGGCATAAAAACCTCCCCAATCCTTCTCAAAGGTGGGAAGTCTGAGGGATTGATGCACCACCACAACCCCGAAGAGCATCAGAATGATTCCCATTATGAAGTCAGCCCGGGGCATGCCCGGTTTTTTTTCTGTTTTATCTGGCGGCACTCTTTTTCTCCCGTCTAATAAACCGGATTCAGATGCCCCAAAACCATAAGCTTGGCTTGGGTGCGCTGAGCAGCCAAAACACCGGGCCGCGCGGGGCCTCAGGAACCCGGCGCGGCCTGGGCGGGCGGAGTCCGGGAACAACAGGCCAGCGGCCTGTTGTTCCCGGTATTTCGCTAGTTACATTTGAAACCAAAGTCGGCGGGGTCTTTTTTGGCCACGCCGATGGCCTTCAAAATGCAGTTGACGTTGTTGCCGGTGGTTTCGGAGAGTTTCAGGGCTTCCTCGCCTTTATAGTTCACCACCATGCTGGCCTTGCTCTTGGCCAGCTTTTTGATGGACTCCGAAGAGGCGGCGGCGTCAAAAGCCTTGTTCACAGCCGCGACCACCTCGGCCGGCACGTCCTTGGGGATATACAGGCCAAAGAGGTACTGCAAAGGAGCGTGGTTGGGCAGGAACTTTTTCACCGGCGGCACTTCGCCGTAGCCGTCGATGGTCAGGGGCTTGGTGGACATGTTGGCCAGGGCGCGCAGCTTGCCGGCCCTCAGCATGTCGGCAACCTCCATGGAAAGCTGCATCACGACTTCGGTCTCTTTTTTCACGGTGGAGACCACCGCCGGATAACCGCCCTTATAAGGCACATGCTGGTACTCGATGCCGGTGGCCTTGCGGAAGGTCTCGGCCGCCAAGTGTCCGCCCGCGCCCACGCCGGCGGTAGCCACTTTTACCTTGCCGGGACGGGACTTGAATTCCTTGACCAGATCATCGATGGTCTTGATCTTGGAGTCGCCGGGCACGCAGATCACCGGTGCGGTGAGCATGGCATAGTAATGAATCCAATCCTTGTGGGAGATGTTGGGCAGAAGGTCCAGCACCTGATAGGTGATCACGCTGCCGTCCGCGTTGCCGGTCCAGGTGTATCCGTCATGTTTGGCGGCAAAAGCGTTCTTCATACCGATGGAGCCGGAGCCTCCGGGCTGGTTTATGACCGGAATCTTCTGGCCCAGCACCTTTTCCATTTCCCCCGCCAGAGTCCGGCAAGTCTGGTCGGTGGCGCCGCCGGCGCCCCAGGGGACGATTAATGAAATGGGCCTTTCGGGTTTCCATTCTGCTTGAGCAAACGCTGCGGTCAATACCAGGGCCATAACCGCCAGCAGCACGACAAATTTTTTCATTGGAGGTCCCTTTCTATGTGTTTGGTGAAAGTTAAGGAATCACACTTGCAACGCACTATTACGGTATCTCCATATATTATAAAAATACAATTATGCCTGAATGCATGTCAAGCTATCTCGCCCCGGCGGACAACGCCAAAACCACTGACTTTACATACTGATAGCGGATGAGCCTGGTTAACCTGCCTGGGCGAATGGGATATTGCCTGTTCCGGTGAGCAAAGCGCGCAGGATGTGGGCAATGCCTGATTGATGGCTGTTTGAGGATAGTAAACTAGCCCCTTGCAAGCTTCGAGGAACCGGAAGGACAAAGATGCATAGGAGCGAAAAAAGCTTCCAGAAATTAAACCCCAAGCGATCAAACATCAGGTCTCTGCAATAAAAGGCGCGTCCGGACCCACCTGTGGCGTGGGCCGTTTCCCTGAAGCCCCGCCCGAAGTCCATGTATCTGGCCTCCAACAATACGGCACGTTCCCGCACCGCCGAACAAACAGGCTCCCTGCCCGCCCATTCCCCGGGAGGCTCCTTTTGCGCACCCGGTGGCCAGATTGCCATGAGATGGCCTTTTCGCATATTTAGGCCATGCAGGGCCGCCTTTGGGATGCCGTATCGATCCTTTTGAATATTGAAGGATAATTTTAAACCTGCTTTAGGGAACATATTAGGCTCATTTGGTGCACCGGACTAAAAAGATTAATCCTAATATTTAATGTCATTCCTATATATTTCCTGTATTTTTTCAATTTCATTTTTAATGCAATAATACGAATAGTGTTTTTTGATCATATTTACAAATAGTAATTGCCGTTCGTTAATCCTGATACGTTCCGGAACCATATTAATATCCGGCTGAAGACACTTAAACCGACAGACCGAATCGGCAAATTGGTACTCCCCTGCATGAGTTTGAAGATATAAAAGTAATGTGTGAATTCTGAAATTTTGAGCTTACCGTTAATAGTCTATTCTTGTAATTAGTTTGGTTGGATTTATTAAAGGGACAGTTTGTCAAGCAGCCCACGGAGTGTCTGATTCAGCCTATCACCATAACTGCTTACGGGATTTTCTACAGCGGTTGCATGCAATGGGCGCAAACGATGTCTTCTTTTCCCCCGGCCCATCGCTATATGGCGATGGTTTGCATGGGCTTATCGGGGCGGATGATTGACAGGAAAAAGAGAACCGGGTTATTATGTTTAAAATAATGTCAATTGGGTTTTTAGCTGATATTTCAGTGAGAAAACGCTTTTTGCATACCAAGCGCATGACAAAGCGCACCCTTGGCATCAAAAGACCCGAGGCCTGACCAAGAGAGGCGGATACCGCATATTCAGGGTGAAGACATCGAAGGGAAACCATAGTGGCTGAATTCGTCATAATGGGAAGCGGTCAAGATTATTGTGAAGTGATGTGTGGTGATATAATCGGTATGGATAACGTTACCTTCATAAACAATATGAACGGTTTTGGGTCGACTGTCGAGAAACAACATTATAGTAGAGTAAAGAAAGTAATCAAAAATGCTTTTCCTTTTTTGGTCAGAATTAAGAGAGCAATCATTAATTCTATTCTTTGGTCATTTTTGTTCAAAAAAAATAAATATTCCCATCACAATTTCGCGCCCAACAGAAAAGATGTCAGGTTTATATTTTTTGATAACAGCCCCTACGCAAGGGATGAATTATTTTTGAAACATGTTAGAAATAAATATCAGGCAAAACTTATTTTATATATTGTAAATCCGGTTTCTTCGATACTGTGGAATCCTAGGTTATGCGGCAGTTCTTATGACTTAATATTCACTGTATTTTCGCATGATGCCAATGTTTATGGGTGGAAGCCATATAATCACCTCTATGCAAGGATATCAGCGGAGGAGCCGGCCTATGAAGATGAATATGATACAGATGTATTTTTTGTAGGCAGGTCTAAAAATAGGCTGCATAACATACTTAGAATGTATGAATTTTTAGTAAATCATGATATTAACTGCGATTTTCATATATTTGACGTAGATGAAAAAGAAATGTTTTATAAGGATGATATTCATTACAATCAATGGTTGTCATACAAAGAAGTTGTCAGACGAGTGCGAAGAAGCAAATGCGTATTGGAAATAGTTCATAAATCGGGAGAGGGCCCCACACTGAGGATGATAGAAGCTATTGTGTATAACAAGAAAATAATCACCAATGATGCGTGTGCTTCAGCCAATGCTTTTTATGATAAAAGGTTTATACATATCTTTGAAAATCCTGAAAATATTGAAACTGATTTTATCAAAGACAGCACCAAACCCGATTATCATTATCAAGAAGAATTTTCCGCCAAGCATTTTTTAAAGTGCATTGATAAGCACATTGACGACATCATTATAGATTCGAATAAACTACCCCGCCGCAAGCAGCGGGGTATTTAAAACAAGACTAATTGTCGATCTTCATATAGTCGATTGTAGGTACCACCTTGGTTCTTAACGTATTGCGCAATACTGCCCTCATCACCATGCCTGCTTACTGTGCTGGCGAAGTACCCGTCCGTCCAAAATTCGCCACCCCACAATGCCTTCTTGATCTGTGGGCATCGATTGAAAACCTCACGCGCAGTCAGGCTTTTCAGCACCGTGACTATTTTCGTCACGCTGTAGGTTGGCACCGGTTGAACCAAAAAGTGTATATGGTCTTTATCCGATCCAATTTCCAAAAACTTAAGCGGATACCTCTTTTCGATCTCCAAACAGACATCTTTGATTTCATGATCAACGTGATCATCAAATACAACTCGGCGGCATTTTGCCGGAAACACAAGGTGATACAGCAATACAGTCACATTATGGCTCTTGTGGATATATTCTCTCACAGAACCATTTTACGCCGCAAGCGGCGGGGTATTAAACCCTAAACGAATAAAATAATATAACGCAGCAACAAGATAAATGTGATACCAAATGACTGATATATTAAATAACACATTGTGTATCGTTTTATAGTTAAGTTCACAAAGACGAATTTAAATTGACTGAAATGAAAAAATTACAGTATTACTTTTTGCCGGGACCGCCTTGACGGATCTCGCGATGGCCGCAATCGTGGAGCGAAAAGCACGCGCAAAAGGCATTGGAATGACATTGAAGGTTTGACAGTTTTTTTTCGAGCTCGCCCAGGGGGCGCATTCGATTTATTATTCAGGAGTAGCACTATGTCGCGCATGACATCAACTGATCTAGGGAGTCATTAGTGGTTTGGAGTTAAGGATCTTCGGGCATTTGCGCATCGCTCACGCAACAAACAAATGGGTTTCACGCTCGAAGATTTTACGGGCAAACCAGTAATAGGCATCATAAACACTTGGTCTGAACTTATACCATGCCATATGCACCTCCGGAACCGGGCCGACGAGGTCAAACGCGGAGTATGGCAGGCTGGCGGATTCCCACTGGAGTTGCCGGTCACTTCACCCGCCGAATCTTACCAAAAACCCTCTTCCATGCTTTGCCGCATTTTGTTGGCGATGGGTTTGGAACAAATCGCCGATCTGCTAGACCTGTCCCGCCCGGTCATTGGGGCGGGTCGCTGGGCGAATCTTTCAAAGGGTCTGAGATCTATAATGAGAATGTCAAACACCCACGGTAAAAGCCGATACTGGAGGAAGGAGGGGTCGCGATCATCAAGGGGAATCTGGCTCCCTACGGTGCTGTGATCAAGCAATCCGCTTTGCGATCGTAGAGCTCATCCCGCTCAGGCACCTCGCGGGAAGAGGCCGCGGTGCAGGTCCATTGGTCCTTGCCGTCCAGGGTGGCCGTTTTTTTGTGATCCTCATAGGCCCGGGTCAGGAACGCGGTGTTGCGGTCCTCCACCTCGGTGGTCTTTTTGGCCTCCAGAATATGGGCGGTGGAGGGGCCCAGATCCTGGGCGTAGATGCCGTAGCGGGCGTCGGCCACGGATTTTTCGTCATCTTTCAGCCAATGGATGAAGGAATATTCCGGGGTGATGATGGACCAGAAATAGCGGAAATACCCCGCTATGGCGAAGTCGCGCACCTTGTTCACCTCCCCCTTGGCCAGGGTCAATAGGTTTGTCCCTGCATCGGGGGATGGATGCCCAGAACCAGCCACTCGATCACGGGGGGGCCACATCGCAGGATTGCACAAAGCCTCCCACCCGTTTGCCCTTGGGCAGGCCGGGGCCTCGCATCAAGAATGGAATGTGGGCCAGTTCTTCATAGGGCCAGGGACGGTGCTTGCGCATGATGCCGTGGCCGTGTTCGCCGTTGCCCATGGGCGATCCGTGGTCCGATACCACCACGACCAGGGTGTTGTCCTCCAGGCCCATCTTACGCACCCGGCCCATGAGCCAGCCGAACCACTTGTCCACCATGGTCACCTTCTCGGCGTAGAGCATACGGATATGGTGCAGTTCCTCCTCGGTGTGAAGTCCTTCCACATGGCCCCGTATGGACAGAAACATATCCTTCCCTTTATAGTCAGGGTCATAGGGGCGCTTCATGCCGGGGTAGTAGACCGAGGGCGGGTCCCAGGGCTCATAGAGATCAAAGCTGTCGACCCACAAGAAGAATGACTTGTTGCGGTCGGCGCATTCCATGCAGCGGCCCGCCTCTTTCATCACCTGGGCCATCTGGTGGTCCTCGTCGGACTTCCAGTACTGGCGCTCTTTGGGGTGGCATTCCACCTGGTTCATGAGGGGCTGCATCACGTTTTCGCCCAGAAGATCGTCGGCGGTATCCATCCATGGTCTTCGTAATAATCCTCGGCCTTGAGGTCGTAGAGCTCGTTCTGGGCGTAATACTGACGGTCGGTTTCATGGCCATGGATGAAATGCACCTTGTCAAAGCCGCGTGAGTAGCCGAATTTGGGCAGGCGGAAAGGCCCCGAGCACGGTGTTGCAGTGGACCTCCACCTTGCCGGTGGCCAGCAGCTTTTGCTGGGTGGCCGCGTCGGCGATGCGGATAGCGCCGGGGCAAAGGCTGGTGACCGATGATATCGCCCGGCAGATGGGTGTCAGCCGCTGTCAGCCGCTCTCCGGTGCGAGAGGCCATCGGCCGCTTGGAGGCCAGGGGATTCATCAACACCACACCCAATTGAGGCAGCTTGGTGTATGAGCTGTCCCGGGCGAATTTGGAGGAGATCCTGGAGCTGCGCCTGAACCTGGAGTGCCAAACGGCCCGGAAGGCGGTTGTCAGGGTGTCCGAAGACACCATCCGGCAATTACTCAAAGCCCATAAGGCTTTTGCCGTTGCACGGCGAAACAATGATGCGGATAAGTTGTTGAAGCATAACCGCGAATTTCACATGCTAATATACCGCGATGCCAAATCTCCGGTTTTGTTGGATATTATAAAGCAACTATGGGATCGGGCAAGCCATTACTACCACATCATGTTCCGGCAATCCATCCGGCCCTAGCCTACGGTGGGCGTGAATTGCCATGAACACATCGTCACCGCAATGCGTGCCGGAGACATTGAGGAAACCTGCCATTGGCTGATAGAGGATTTGGTCAAATCTGCTGAATATGTGATGGAGCTGATCGATGCGCAAAGCACTTAGCTTTTTTTTATGGGCGCACCAGTCAGACCCATCCATAATTTGATATATTTATAATAGAGTTAGAGACTTTCTTAAAGCAAGGCAACAAGTTTTTCAACAAGCGCCGGCGCAGCATATGGACCGCTGGCGCTGCCGGACGCGCAACCTTCGTGAAATTTGCGGGCTAGATGTAATCCGCCAGGGAGATGGATTCAAAACCGGAGGTGGAGGTCCGTCCGAATTCTTCCCATCTCCCAACCGGCACGGTGGCGTTCAAACCGATCTTTGAATCATGGCGGGAATGGGGGTCCCGGGGGAATCCGTCCAGATGGTCGATCTTCATCACGCCGTCTGCCGGCCGGCAGCGCGTGGCAAGGGCCCACCATAGGTCACGGGTATTGAACACATCGACATCGTGATCAACCACTATACAGTATTTCAGCCAGGGATAAGCCTTGAAGACTTCCTGCAAAACCCGGCCGGGTTCGTCGTCCGACTTTTTGTGAATGGCCACAGCCCCACCCAGTATGGTCGGATTTAATGCGACTGCCGCGGCATCGGCCACCCGCGAGACCGCTTGGTGAATCGCGGCTTCGCGCGAAGTTCCCAAATAAAGGGTGTCCTCTATGGAACCGGCCTGAATAGTCTGATAAATCGCATCGTTCCGGTATGTGACGGCTTTGACCATTAAGACGTTGTTCGCCATGACCGGAACGTAGAACTGCATGAAGTCGCCGAAGGGTCCCTCATCCTCCCGGACACCGCACAGGACCTCTCCCTCCAGGATGATCTCCGAGCAGGCCGGCGCTTCAAGCGCCACGGTTTCACAGCCGACAAGTTCAAGCGGGGCGCGGCGCAAGGCCCCGGCGATGGATAATTCATCCACGCCATATTCCGCCGGAGTAACCGCCGCGAGAATGTCATAAGGATGGTTTCCGATGGATACGGCGACCTCCATATTGCGGCCCATTTTTTCATACTTGCTGAAAATCACCCCGAGATGCTGAGGCGGCATCATGCGGATGCCGAGCTTGTTGCGTCCTTTCAGCTGCATCCGGTTTATGGATACATTGCGGATTCCGGTCTCCGGGTCCTTGGCGATGACCATGCCCGCGGTGATGTACGGCCCGGCGTCTTTCTGGCGGTGGGTCACCATGGGCAACTCTGTCAGGTCTACGTCCCCGCCGATGCGGATCGTCTGTTTGACCGGAGAATCCACCACCATGGACGGTTCGATCGGCGACTTTGTGCGGGCAAGGTATTCCCCGGCCACGTCTTTTTCTTCCCTTTCAAAAAGCCGGGCCAGCACCTTCCGCGAGGGCAGCAGGTTGTTGATAACTGGAAATCCGTTGCCCGCCACATTTTGGAACAAAATGGATTTACCGGCCTGTTCCGCTTTTTGCATGACGGCCGACAGTTCCAGATGGGGATCCACTGCTTTGGAAACCGTAAGCAGAAGATCTTCACGGCGCAGAAAATCCAAAAAGGTTCTCAAGCTTTCAGACAATGGCTCACCTCCCGGCGGCTTGCTTTTTTTGGCTGATTACAACCGCCAGAAACAAAATGACGCCGATACTGTTCCACCATAGATTCGGATAAAGCAGTCCGACTGCGGCCAAGAACAGCAATAGGCGCTCCAGCCGCTTGGTACGGGTCAAAAAGAAATTTTCCAAAAAACCCACTGCGGCTATAAGGCCGAGCAGGATGGTGATGATGGTTCCAAGCACCTCAAGCCAAGAACCCTGCAATATTACCCCGGGGCGGTATAAGAACATAAAGGGCAATATGTAGAGCCCCTTTGCAAACTTGAAGGCGGTGAGCATGGTCCGCATGGGTTCCGCCCTGGCGATCCCGGCGGCTGTAATCGAAGCCAAACCGACCGGCGGGGTAATCTCGGAATCAATGCTGAACCATATCATGATCAGATGTGCGGTCATCAGCGGAAAGCCCAAATCAACCAGCGCAGGGCCTGCGGTGATGGCCAGGACGATATAAGCGGGTCCGGACGGGAGCCCCATCCCCAGGACAATGGATATCAGGCCCACGAACACAATTGCCCAGAATTGGGAGCCGTGGGCTAAATCACCCAGAAACCACGAGAATTTCAGTCCCACTCCGGTTAAGCCCACCAAGGCCAGAATAATGCCGATACACGCGACAATGCTTCCAATGCTTAAAGAATATTTACCCCCCAGAACCAGCGACTCGTAAATCAGGCGAAACCGCAGCCTGCGCTGCAGCAGGGAATCGGTGATGATGATGGCGACGATGCCGGACACGGCTGCCATGGCCGGGGACAATCCGATGACCATGACCGCCATAATCAGGATCAATGAAAAAAAGAAATGCCAGCCGCTTTTAATCACGCTAGAAACGGATTTTATTTGGTCTTCGATAACCTGGAGGGTCGCCTGCTTTTTGGCTTCCAAATGGATGAAGGTAAATACCGTGATCATGTAAAGCAGGATCGGCGGCGTGGCCACTTTCACAATGGTCAGATAGGGAATCTGGGTGAATTCCACCATGATAAAGGCCACGGCTCCCATAATAGGCGGCATGATCTGGCCGCCCGTGGAGGCCGCGGCTTCGATGGCCGCAGCCGTATGGGGGGGATAACCGGCCTTTTTCATCATCGGTATGGTTATACAGCCCGTGGAAGAGACATTGGCGATGGCGCTGCCGGAGATGGAACCCATCAAAGCGCTGCCCACCACGGCGGCCTTGGCCGGTCCTCCCACCGTGCCCCGGGTCAGGGAAAAGGCCAGGTTCATGAAAAAATCGCCGGCCCCGCTTTTTTCCAAAAAGGCGCCCAGGAGGATAAACGGTATGACGTAGCGGATCATGAACCGGGTGGCCATACCGTAATACCCTTCCAGCCCCGCATACACCTGGCTGATGATGGTCGAGGCGTCGAAGCCCGGGTGCCCGAAGGTTCCCGGTATGAAGTTCCCGAACAGGGTGTACAAGATGATTACCAGCGAAACCAGGGTCAAGGCCCACCCGATAACCCGCCGCCCGATGTCCAGCCCGATGATGATCATGATGACACCGAAAACAATATCGGCGGTGTTCAAGTCGCTGAGCCGCATGAAGCGGTCCATATAACCGGTCATCACATAGACCGATCCTGCAATGCCCAGGACGATGATGGCAATATCGACGGCCCAGCATACTTTTTGGGGCAATTTTTCACTGAAAGGAAAAACCAGCGCGCAAAGGGAGAAAACCAGCATGAGATATATGGCGCGCTGATAAACCGCGTTTGATGTGGAATCCAGGGTCCAGTAAATTATCAGAATGGATATCAGGGCATAGAAAAAATGCAGTATGCTTCTGGCCCTGCCCTGAAAGGCGCGTTCCAAGGTCCCCTTTGCCGCATCGCATTCACAGGCGGCGTCATCCGTTATTTCAGGGGCTATTGCTTCATCACCGGACATAACAAGTTTTTTCATTGCGGGCGTTTGATGGTTGATTGGGAAGCTCGAATATGTCAACGGCTTTTGCGGCCCAGCGTTGCTCCGGGTTTGACCGGATGAGCGTTCAGGCCGCTTCCAGAGTCATAATATATGCGCCGGAAGCAGCCGGAACCGCAAAAGGGCTGAGTGCAGCCGCCGGACTGGCTATTTCAAAGCTCCCGCTTCCTTGAAAAACTTCACCGCGCCTTTGTGGAACGGTATGGGCTCCCACTGGGCGGCGGTTTTAAGTTTAATGCCCTTGCCGGCCGGATGCACTTTGGCCATGTAGGCCAACCCCTCGGGGCTGTACAGGGCCTTGACCAGCTTGTAGATCAAGTCTTCGGGCAGGTCTTTGCGGCAGGCCCAGAGTGCGGCCATGCCCACAGTTTCAATGTCCTTGTCCTGGCCCTTGTAGGTCCCGGCGGGGATGATCATGGGCAGGTATTTGGGCATTTTTTTGACTAATTTTTCCCGAACCCCCGGATCGAAACCGATAATCTGGATGTCGCCGGTCAGGGAAAGCTCGGTAATGGCGGGCGTGGGGATGGCCGCGATTTGCATGATGGCGTCTATGCGGCCCGTCTTTAAGGCGTCAGTGGCGGCCTCATAGGGCAGAAACACGATTTTCATGTCTTTTTCCGGGTCAAGACCGTGGGCCCGCACCCAATCGAAAAACAATTTATGCATCGAACCGCCGGGTGCGCCGCCACAGATGGTTTTACCCTTTAAGTCCGAATAGGTCTTGATGCCGGTGCTTTTCAAGGTATAGGGTTCCCCCCAATTGGCGAAAAGAATGCCCATGCTGCGCATGTTGTCATATTTCTTTTTGTAAGAGCCCATCCCCCTGAACGCGACATAGGAATCGCCTGTGCTCACCAAGCCAATATCCGCCTTGCCTTTGTCCAGGCGGTTGATATTTTCGTCCACGCCGCCCGAAGTAACGGCCGTCATATTCACGCCTTCTACTTCCTTTGACATGTAGGCGGCGATTCCCCCGCCAATGGCGTAAAAGCCGCCGCCCATGGAACCGGTGGATATGCTCAGTTGTTTGGCTGAGGCCACCGCAACGGACATGACCGCCGCCAAGACAACAATCAGCAGGATACTCAATAATTTTTTCATATTAAACCTCCGGTTTTTATCATTTTATAGCCTTCCCCCATTTAGTCGCCATTAATGGGCTACCAGGGAAGAACCGCTCTTCTCTCCCGGTAGGGATTTACAAATATCGCGTTTTGGGGGCATTCTATTTCGCAAATGAAACAGGATTGACAGTCCCGCAAATATTGAACGGTCGCCTTTTTGCGCACGGGGTCCAGGCGAATGACATCCTGCGGGCA
This sequence comes from Desulfarculaceae bacterium, assembly GCA_963675675.1. Lineage (GTDB taxonomy): Bacteria > Desulfobacterota > Desulfarculia > Desulfarculales > Desulfarculaceae > Dethiosulfatarculus. Next base: position 389,526 of record OY776512.1, on the reverse strand, counting down.
GATCAGGGCGCAGGTGCCGCAGCCATTGCACGCCGACTGGTCTATCCGGCTTATTCCCATGTTTGCACCTCAGCTCCGGACGGCGACAACGGCGTGCCGTTTGCTTCCATGACTTCCGCTACGGGGTGTTTATACCGAATCCAATCGGGCTGTATGGGATAAGCTTCGATGGGAATAGGTACGAGTTCCGTAACTATACCTGCTCCGGAATCCTTGAGCACCACCCATTTAAGCCAGTCCAGGTTGTCGACCATAAGGTGATCGAGGCGCAGATGAGACCCCCGGCTTTCAGTTCGGGCCAGAGCCGCGGTCAGGAACAACTCCCCGCAGCGCACTATGTTGGCGGCCTCGACAGCCATCCGCAGCTGGTGGGGATCAGCGGCCAGCAGGTTGGGGACCAGCTCATTTTTTATTTCCATTATTCCGGCCAGGGAATTACGGAGACGGGCTTCGGTCCGCAAAAGGTAAACCTCAAGGGGGAACAGCAATTCCTGCACCTTCAGCAGCACATACTCGGGATCGGAGCCGACCGGCCGCTCAAGCGGCTTGTTCAGTTCTTCCCCATAAGCCGAAATTTGGTCCGGGTCCGGCGACGAGCCGTCATTACCGGCAATGAACCGGGCGGCGGCCAGTCCGCTGATGGCTCCGGAAGTGACAGCAAAGGGGATCGCATAGGCGCAAAACCCTTCCACCCCGGAGGCCGGGCCGCAGGTTGCGTCGCCGGCGGCAAAAAGACCGGGGATGTTGGTCCGGCAGGTTGTATCCACACGGAGCCCGCCGCCGTATCCCACATTTCCCATGTTTACGGACGACCACTCCACCCGAGGCCTGATTCGCCCGTCCGCAATATAACCCGCCCGTTCAAAGGCCTTGTACATAATCGGCAGGGTGGTTTTGAAATATTCCAGGGTCGAGGCCTTGAATCGGCTGAAATCATAATATATGGGTCCGTTTCCCTGGACGACCTCGCAGGCCATGCCTGCGGAAAGCCGGTTCATGCTGGCATGGTCCCCATACTCGGGGTCGTATTTCTCCATAAATATTTCGCCTGAGCGGTTGACGAAGCGGGCGCCCACGCCTTGCAAAACATTCATGCCGGTGGTGTCGATGTTCGCGCATGAGAGATGATGGCAGCAAAATTCATAATTCATCAGCTCCGCCCCGGCGCGCAGCCCCATCACGTGTCCATCGCCGGTAACCATTTTTTGATAGGCGTAGTGGGATTTATAAGCCTGCGCTCCGGTTGTGAGGACGACGGCGTTGGCCTGCACCGCCATATGCTCTCCGCTGACCAGCTCAAAGGCATACACCCCGGCCGCGCGCGAACCGTTTCGGTCGGCCAGCAGCTGGTAGGCGAATGTCTTGTCCAGGATTTGAACCGAGTGCCGGGCCACGACCCGGCGCAACACGTCCATCAGTTGGGGGCCGGGAAACATCATGGTCTTGATCGGACGGTCGGTTGAGGAGCCCTGCCCCTCCAACCTTGCGAAGCGGTTGTTTTCATCTTTCAGGAAGGCTACGCCCCATTCCTCCAATTCCCGTGCCCGGGCGAACACCTCCTCCAAATGGAGCCTGGTCCAGTCCTGGTCGTTGATGAACCAACCTTCCTCTACGGCTTTTCGGAACCAGAGATCGAAACTGTCTTCCCCCGGGATATAGCACTTGAAGGAGCCGGCTGCGAATTTGCTGCATCCGCTCTTGCCCACATACCCCTTCTCCAGGATGGTTACGCGCTCCACCCCGGCCTCTTTCGCCTTTATGGCGGCAAAGCAGCCGGCCGCGCCCCCGCCCACAATCAAAACATCTGTCGAAATACGCCTCATTTACCGAACTCCAGCGGTTTGGAAATCGAGCATCATACAAACTTGCATGCTGATCAGAAAAGGGTCCCGGCGGCACCGGATGGATAGGGCTCAGGCATTTTCGGGGCCTGCTTTCCACAGAAAACCGGTCATTGCCCCTACAGCCGTTCCACATGGCAGAGAGTGGATTTGAAACCGGCGAAACCCGTGATCGGGTCAAGATAATCAGGGTAGAACAATTCATTGACCTCCACGCCTGGGTAGCAATGATACATATTGACCGTTCCCGGCGGGGTGTTTTCAGTGAGGTTGGCCCTAACTTTTACCCCGCTCCTTGGCGAGGAAACCAGAATCCAGTCATTCTGCCCGATTCCCCGGCCGGCGGCGTCCACCGGATTTATGTCCGCCGTGGGATGCGGTTGCAGCCGGGTCATGGACGGCATCCGAAAGCCGCGGGAATGAATGAACATGGCTTTTCTGGCGCCGGTCGTCAATATCAGGGGATATTCACCGGCCAATTGGCTATTGCTGCGCGGACTGTGCAGGGGTTCCGTAAAAACCGGCAGGCCGGCAACACCATGACTTTCCAGTACGGTGGAGCTGAACTCCATTTTTCGGCTGGTGGTGGAAAAGCCAGATTCCTGGTACTTCTTGTATTTCACTTCTGCGGCGTTGGAAAAATAAAAACCTTCCGGATGTTTTTTCAATTCAGACAAGCTCAACCCGGACGGCTGCAAAATCCAATCGACGCAGTTTTCGTGCCCACCGCCCAAGAGTTCATCTTCGGGGACCAGCCTTTTGGCCAGCTCACAAATTATATCGGCGTCCGATTTGGATTCCCCCAAGGGAGCGATGGCCGGTTGGGTCCAGATCACATAGCCCCGGGCGTAGAACTTCAGCTCGCTGCGTTCAAAAGACGAACACGCCGGCAGAATGATGTCGGCCAATTTGGCTGTGTCGGTCCTGAAAAGGTCAATATCCACCAGGAAATCCAGTTTTTTCAGGGCATCCCGCATATAATCGGACCCCGGCCACATGCGGTAGTTCAGGCCGAAGGCCAGCATGGCCCGCAAGGGGTATCCATCGCCCGGCTCCATCCGGAAGGGGAAACGCATGCCCTGGGCCTCATCCACCATTTCATGCCACACCGGAAAGGCATCACTCCCAAAGGGCAACGCCATTTCATCTAGCTTTTTGGGAAACTCGAATTCCTCCTGGCGGGTGCTAAGTCCGGCCGGGACATAAAGGTACGTGGCCGGATTCACCACGTTGCCCCCCGGCATGTCCCAATTCCCGGTCAACCCGATCAGAGCCGTGACCGCGCGGGCATTCTGCATCCCGTTGGTATGGTGCACTGTGGTCGAGGCGCTGGTGGCCAGCGCGGAGGGTTTGCCTTGGGCATACATCCTGGCGCCCTGCACAATCTTTTCCGCCTTGACACCGGTAATTTCCTGCGCAACCTCCGGCGGATACTGTTCCACCAAGCCCAGGTAATCCTCAAAACCATGGGTCCAGTTTTCCACGAATTCCCGGTCATAAAGGTTATCCCGGATGATCACATGGGCCATACCCAAGGCCAATGCGCCCGAGGTGCCGGGACGAAGCCGGAGGTGCAAGTCCGCCATGCGGGTTAGGGGCGTAACCAGTGGGCCCACGTCAATGATTTGCATGCCCTGCCGCCGGCGTTGGGCCAAATCCTGTATGAAGCCGGGATGCTTGGCATGAATGGGGTTGCATCCCCAGTTCAGCAGGCAGTTGGTGTTTTTCAAATCCGCGCCGGCGCCGGCGCCGTAGTTCAAACGGAAGGCCATGTCCATGGCGGTGTGGCAGGTGCTGGACTCCGTTATGTAATTCGGCGAGCCGAAACCAAACGCCAGGCGTTTTAAAAACGGCCGCAGCCATTTGGTATATCCAACCGCGAAAACCACCGATTCGGGGCCGTACGCGCACCGGATTTCATCCAGTTTATCAGCTATCCGGTCCAAGGCCTCGTCCCAGGAGATGGCCTTGAAGTCATTCAACCCCCGTTCGCCTTGGCGTAATAGAGGCTTCAAGACCCGGTCCGGACTATAAACATATTCCAGACCCGCCGCGCCTTTTATGCAAAGCTTTCCGCGGCTGGAAGGGTGGTTCCGGCTGCCAGTCACCCGCAGGATGGTCCCGTTTTTCACGTGGCAATCAACGCCGCAATGGGTTGAGACATTGCATATCGAACATATGGTGGGCTTGATCTCCAGGTCGGGGTCCGGGTCTGCCGGATGTGGGGAAAAAGATGGATCTGTGTGGTCGTCAGTCGCCGAATGCTTCATTCCAAATGCCTTTTTACGGAAAATAGCATGTATTTGTGATGTTCGTGCACAGCAATCGAATATTCTACCCAAGGCCGATTTTGAAAGTTATCCCAAAACCCTTTTGCAGGCAAGGATTTCAACCTGCCTGCCTGATCCCAAATCATCCTCGGCCTGGTGGATCCCAACATCGCCGGTATCACGGTCTTCTGGTTGAGCTTAAGGTAAATTCAGCTCAAGCCAATTATTCCCTCACCGTGGTGTGGTCTATTGGTCACGGCCTGGCTGAGCAGGACAAATAACTTCATTCTTCAGGGGAAGCATATCGGCTCTTTGCCGCCGAAAGGGCCTCGCGCCCAATCTCCAAATCTCCATTTCAACAAAGAGTTTCCGGAGGCCGGCAAACCCCGCTTGGTGGGCGACACCGAGCACCTGGGCCTTGAACTCAGCCGAGAAGCGCCGACGTAAAGCCTTTTTGTGATTCTTCAGTAATGCCATGGAGCAGCCCCGCAAAGCAACTTGCTCGCATAACTCGGTGTCTATGAAATGTGGGCCAGATCAGTATCATTTATCCTTGAATAAGCTTCGCCAGGCTTTTTTGAAAACTGGCGATACCAGCATCAGGATGATTAGGGCTATTAAAACCTGGCAGATGGGCCGGGACCAGAAAATGGAATGATCGCCCAAGCCCAAGAGCAAGGACGTCTTGTAAGTGAATTCCACCTTTCCCCCCAGCACAAGCCCCAGGATTGTTGGAGCCATGGGGAATTTGAGCCTTTCCATGGCGTACCCGAAAAAACCGAATATGAAGACCAAATAGACATCGAACATGCTGTTCTGCAGCCCGTAGATGCCCACAACCACCAAAGCTATCACAATGGGTGACAGCAGCACCTGCGGCAAACGCAACAAATTGGCGAACAGCCTCGAGAACATGAATCCACCCACAAAAATGAGCATCAGCGAGGTAAACAGCATCGCCCACATATAGCCATAAACGATATCGCCGGACGCGCTGAAAAGATCGGGCCCGGGATGCAGTCCATGGACCATCAGGGCGGCCAACACCAGGGCGGCAAAGCCGCTGCCGGGGATTCCCAGGGTTATGGTGGGAATCATGGATGCGGCATTATCCGCGTTGTTGGCGCACTCGGCAGTCGCAATGCCCACCGGATTGCCCTTGCCGAAGCTGTCAGGGTCCTTTGAAGCCTGTTTCACTTGGCCATATGCCACGTAACCGCCGATGATTCCGCCCACCCCCGGCAGGATACCGGCAATAATGCCGATAATGGATGCGCGCAGCCAGGCCGGCAGAATCTCCAGCCAGGGCCATTGCCCGAGCTTGGTGCTTCCCTTGAAGTTCAAATCCTTGGCCGCGATGCCGGTTTTGATGGCCTGCTCGGCCATGCGCCAGGCCGGGGGCAGGGCAAATAGCCCAACCAGGACCACTACCATGTCCACACCACTGGATAGTTCCAATATGCCAAAAGTGAAACGGTCCTGCCCGGTGACCTGTTCCACCCCCACGGTCGCCACCAGTATTCCAAAACAAGTGGAGATCAATCCCTTGATCGGATTATCGCTGAGCAGCACTGACACGCTTATCAGTCCGAAAAGATTGACCCAAAAAAGCTCAGGCGGGCCAAAGGCCAGGGCGAACTCCGCCAAGACGGGTGCAAACAACATCAGCGAGAGCGCACTGACCGCACCGCCCACCGCAGATGACAGCACCGCCACCCGCAATGCCATGCCGGCCAAGCCTTTTTGGGCCATGGGATAGCCATCTTCCCCGGTAATCACGGCTGCGGGCGAGCCGGGTATGCGCAACAGCACCGCCGGTATGGCGCCGCCATATGACCCGCCGTTGTGAATTCCGGCGATGGCGCCCAAAGCCACCAAGGGGGACATGCCGTAGGTCAGGGGAAGCAATAAGGCAACAGCCATGGCTGAGCTCAATCCGGGTATCGCTCCAAAGACCACGCCGCAAATCACACCAAGCAGCATGGCTAATAGGTGCTGCCACTCCAATGCAAAAGCCAGCGCGTTATATAGGCCTTCAAGCATGCTTCGCTTATCCTTGATCGGTTTTGTTATTGGTTTTGAACAACATTAGTTTTGCTCTAGGGCTGGAAGAACTCTTTGGGAAATGGCAAGGAAAACAACATATTGAAAACCAGATACACAAACAGCAGGTAAAGGAGGGTTGTTACAGCGATATATAATTTGTTCCTGAAACCCAGGCTATAGGCTGTGCAGGGGAAAAAAATCAGGGTGGAGGTGTAATATCCCAAACAGCTTACCGCCACGATGTATGCCAACATCAAGGCCAGGATCAGCAGCAGCCTGGGCGGACAGATGAAAAACTTCTGATTTTCATCCTCTTTTGGGGAAATATGAAGATTTTTGACCACCATGCATATTGACAGCAAGGCCATAAATCCCAAAATGAAGCGGGGAAACATGGCCGCCTCGGGATACATGCCAAAAGTATAGGCGAAGCCAGCGGCCGAGCCGGCTAAGACCACCAGCCCGGCCACTACCTCGTAATTCAATTTGGCCCGGGTTGTACTATCTTCCTTCACCCGCACCCTCCCCTCCCATAGGCCGCCATGCTTGGCTTAATTTATAGCCCGTAACAATGAATCGCGATCAGCGTCGCGCCAAATTCCGGCGGACCGGCGCGTTTTGCGGCGCTCCTCGTGCCACTGGCGGTAAGTAATGGCCCAGGGGGCTGTCAGGCTGTCCACTTCCAAAAGCTGCCAGGCCAGACGCTCATTCAAAGCCAGAGCTTCATCCTCCACAGGATATCCAAACTGTTGAAGCAAATCACCTATCACGTAATTTAAAGCGCTGCGGTCCCGGGCTCTGAGTTTGTTGAGATACAATCCGCAATAGTCGGTGCTCACGGGCCGACCGGTTTTTGCGTGGTTTGTATGCCGGCTCCAGGATTTAGCCGAGGGAGACTCATGGTGTTTAAGCATTATGGGATCAAAATCCTCGCCCAAAAACCCGCACAAGGCTTTCAGCTCCTTTTCCGGATCACTGCAGATTTTCTCATAGTGGATGCGGTAATAACTGGTTTCATCCAGGTGCTGGGCCGATTTCAGGGCAGCCAGGTTGTAGTCCCGCCAGATATGGGCTCCGGAATAGGGATTGCTGGGGATCATTGCCGAAGATTGAGCAATGTCCACAGCCATGTCCCTGCCATCCCGCACCAGATGCACGAATACAGCATCGGGGAAATCCTGGCGTATCTCATCCATCCAAAAACAGTTGCGCGGTGATTTTTCACCCCAGCGGCCCTTGCCGCCCGACTCGGCGTATTGCTTATGCAAGGCATTGTATAAGCCCGCAAATCCGGGAGACTCAGCCGCCGCTAGCAGTTCGGCCGCAGTAAGATCGACGGACCACATCTTAATAGTGGGGGTCTCCAGGATATCCTCGGCCAGGGCCAACAGGTTGGATTGCAAGGTCAAGTCGCCATAGCTGTATAAAAAAGGCCTTACAAACTCATATAACCAAGCCGGCCCGGGTATGGCTATATTGGGGTGGGCGTCCAAAATAAGGCGCAGCAAGGTGGAGCCTGACCGCGGCGCGCTGACTATAAAGATGGGTCTCTCATACGAATGCATTTTTGTTTACCCGATGGTTTATTTTTTCTTGATCAGTTTTTTCAATTCGGGAATTTCTTTGTGCAGCTTTTGATACAACACGTAGAGGTCCTTCATGATCTCCTTGGTTTCCGGTCCGCTGATGTAGGAAAGCGGCACCTTGCCCTTTTGGGCAGCCTTATGCAACTCGGGATCATCCATGGCTTTTTTAAAGGCTGTACGCAGTTCCTGCACAATGGGAGACGGGGTGCCCTTGGGCACTGCAATGGGCCGGTAAACACCACCCACTACACCGGGGTATCCCAGTTCGACCGTGGTGGGAATTTTGGGGGCTATTTTAGTGCGTTCCTTTGCGGTCTGCACCAAAATCCTCAATTTATCCTGATGGTTGACGATCGGTGAAAGTCCAATGCAAATGGCCTTTACATGACCGCCCAGCAGCCCTGCCCGCATGGGTCCGCCGCCCCCCAGGTTTACCATTTTAAAGTCAACCCCGGCCTTTTTTGCGATCATTTTCATATTGACGCCATGGGAGCTTGCGGCAATCCCGCCGATGATAAAATTGCCCTTAGCGTCTTTGCAGGCCATCATCAGTTCTTCCAGGGTTTTTATGGGGCTGTCAATGCGCACTGCAACGGCTGTCGGGTCAAAATTGACCGTACCGATCATGGTGAAACTGTCCGCAGTAAAACTCACGTCTTTCTGAATCATGTGGATCACGGAATGGGGCAAATTTACGGTGCCTATGGTATAGCCGTCGGGCTTAGCCGTTGCCAAGGCGTTATTTGAAATGGCTCCGCCAGAGCCCGGCTTATTTACCAGAGCGATTTTACCGCCAAGGGCCTTGGCGAAAAAAGGTGCAAACGTACGATGCGTGCGGTCAGTACCGCCGCCCGGGGGATGCTCGATAAGATAAGTAATGGTGCGCTCTGGATAATCCGCCCAGGCCGGCACGGTCCAAACAAGCAACAGCAAAACCAAGAGCATGAAAACGCCTTTGTTATTCTGCATATTGATCTCCTCTCTCCGCATACTTAGATAAACTAGGATCGTTTCGTTACATTATAGTCGAACCTGAAAACATTTGCTTATTTGCTATTACAAATATTATACTAAGTCAACTCTTTTTTTGTAAGGGTGACGCTGGCCCCAGGCATTAAGATGGCAACCGCTCTCTGTTACAATATATTAGACCCTGCATTGGCAACGGCGGTCTGCTGTGGTTACGCATACGGAAAAATCCAGGCCGGCTGCAATTGAAATTAGCTCAAGGCGGCCTGGTTGGGGCAATTTGACAACAAATTCGACACTAACGGGAATTATGGGATGCTAGGCAAGATACGCCCCCTGGAGAGAGACCACTATAAACCTCTTTACATGCAACTCGACGACATCCTGAGGGCATACATCCAGGACAATGGCCTGAAGCCCGGGGATGTGATGCCGTCGGAGCATGAACTCATTGCGCATTTCGGGGTCAGCCAGATGACGGTGCGTCAGGCCCTGCAAAGGCTGGCCACCAGCGGAACCATCGTGCGCCATCAGGGCAAGGGCACCTTTGTGGCCGAGCCTAAAATCAGTGAGCGCATCGAGGGCATCCAATCCTTGGAGCAGAGATTCGCCAAGCAGGGACTCAAGGTCACCACGCATCTCGTGGAGGCCCTTTTGACCAATTCCGGCGTCCAGCAAACCAACGCCTTGGGGCTGCCGCCTGGAAGCCAGACTTTCAAGGTGAAACGGTTGAAAAAGGTGGATGGCAAGGTGTTGGCCATTGAGGCGCGGCATTTTCCGGTTTCCATGAAAGACTATTTTTCCCAGGAAGAATTGCACGACAAACCCTTTATTGAAATATTGGGCTTGGATCCTGAAAGGGCCATACACTGCATTGAGTACCACACCAAAAGCGAAATTCTTATGGAGCTCGATGCAGGAATGATGGGAGTGCAGCCGGGGCTGCCCATTTTGACCCAATACGGAATTTTCCATAACCGCAATGACGAGCCCATGATGGCCGGCCGGATGTCATACCTGGGGGAAAAGATAGAAATTATTTACGAAGTCAAAAGCAGTGGCGGATATGATATAAGCCTTGTGAAATGATCATGGACTTGTTGCCGGATTGATCAATTTCACCCAGGACGGAGAGCGCCGTCTATTCATAACAGCGGAAAATCAAGCGCTTTATCGACTTGTTGCCGGCAGGTCCGGTTGATTCACTTCCAGCTGGCAGAACGGTTAATGCAGCCCAAAAGCGCGGGCGTCTTTGCGGTTACAACATAGGTTGGCACCTTTTCGACCACAGATGCGCCGCGGCCTTTGCTGATATAGCGTTGGCGAAACTGGCTGCGCTCAATGATGTCTATGATGCTGGGCGCAATTCCACCGGTCAGATACACGCCGCCGAATGCACAAAACATCAGCGCCACGTCACCCGCCAAATCACCCAGCCAAGCGCAGAACAAGTCAACCGTGGAGATACACATTTCGTCTTGCCGGCTAAGAGCCCGCGCGGCTATTTCCTCCGGCGGTATAGCGGCCGGGGTGCGGCCTTGCAGCGTTGCCAAAGCATTATACAATTCAACCAGGCCGGGCCCCGATAACACCCGTTCGGCTGAAACCCGCCCATGTTGGGACTTAATCACATGCCAGACTCCCAATTCCAATTCATTGGCCGGTGAAAGGCTGGTGTAGCCCCCCTCTGAGGGCATGGCCTGCCATCCGTTTTGGTGGTGAACCAAGGCGGCGATCCCCAACCCGGTTCCTGGCCCCACAACCGCCATTGTGGAATCACCATGCCCGGCCAAATCACCGGACCCGATCTGTTTAATCTGTGTGCTTGACAGGCTTGGAAGCGCCAAGGCGTGGGCCTCAAGGTCATTTAAGATCGATATATCAGCGTATTCGAACTCGGCCTTCAATCCTGAAATGGAAAAACACCAATCCGAGTTGGTGATGTGTATTTCATCTTGAAAAACAGGACCCGCAACGGCCAAGGTTATTCTCTGCGGCCTGGTTTGTCCGGTTTTAGCAAGGTAGTGCTTGATTGCCTGGCCGGGCCCGGAATAATCCGCGGTCCTTAAAACAATGATTTTGGAGGGCGTATTTTGCCGGCTCACAGTGGCAAAACGGGCATTGGTGCCGCCTATGTCGGCAACAATCGACAGGGATGCTTCAGTTTGCATGATAATCACATATTATGGAGCATATATTCAATGTTGCCAGCCAGATAGCATCCATCATGTGGTCCTGGTCACCTTGCTTAGCAAAGCGGGGCTGTCAGGATCACAGCCTCTGGCAATCGCAATCTTTTCAGCCAAGAAATAAAAGGATTGTATCATGGCTATGGGTGCGGCAGCCGGATGCAGGCCGGAGATGACCGGAAGGTTGCGCTTGCCTCCTGATCCTTGCTCCGCGATGTATATCCTGGCTCCCAGTTTTTCTATCCTTTGGGCGAGCTTATCCGATTCAAATGAGGTTTCGTCGTTCTGTTTGAACATGATAACAGGATATTTTTTTTTAATAAGCGCCATGGGACCATGCATGAATTCCGCCCCGCTGAAAGCTTCGGCATGAATGGCTGCTGTTTCTTTCAGCTTCAAGGCCGCCTCCAGTGCAATCCCGAAACTCAATCCCCGGCCGACAGTTATAAGGTTTTCCGTCTCCGCCATACCGCTGACCGCGGTTTCCCAACTGAGTTGGCGGCTCTTTTTTAAATCGCCGGGCAGGGATTCAAACGCGGGCAGCAAGCTTGTGTCTTGAGCCAGGGTCCCGATAATCTGCAAGGCGGCGGATAACGAGGCTATGTAGGATTTTGTAGCCGCCACGGCCTTTTCCTGTCCCGCTCTTAAGGGCAAAACAAAATGCGCCTCTTTGGCTGCTGCCGAATCTTCATTGTTGACCATGGCGAGCGTGAAGGCACCGTTTTTCCTGGCCCATTTGATGCTGTCGATCAGGTCCGGACTCTCGCCAGACTGGGAAACCAGCCAGAAAAGGGTGTCTTTCAAATTAATGGGCCTTTTGTAGATGGAGCCGACAGACGGAGCAAAAGAGCTGACCGGAATGCCCAGGTAAATTTCAGCCAGATATTTAATGTAGGCTGCGGCATGGTCGGAACTGCCTCTGGCGCAAGTTGCTATCATGCGGACGGGTTTTTGCATTAATAGCTTATGCAAATCAAGACACATATCCCTGTTTTGCAATATTTGCCGTTTTACTATGGTTGCCGATTCCGCGGCTTCTTGGGCCATTAATGTCATAAATATTGAATCCAGCGCTATTCTTTAGTAGAGCGGAAATATCTCTATTTAACGAATGTCTGTTAACAATTAAGTGGCAGCTTAACGATCTTTCCGGTTTCCAAAGCTTCTGTAAGTGCAAAGCAAACTTCATGTATTTTCCGAGTCTCTTCTATATTGACCAGGGTTTGCGTGTCATTGACGATTGCGTCGATAAAGTCATTGACCAAGTCTTCGAATGCATGGTGTTAAACGGCTCCCCTATCAGGCATAATAGTGCTGAATTTCTGCCAGTCGGCTTGTCCGGGAAAAGATTCTTTTAAGAAAAATTTATCATCATAAATGGAACCTTTTGTACCGTGAATAATGAAGTTTCTGGTGTAGGGCGACCGGTTTTCATAGGTGGAGTAAGTGCTTCCCACCGCACCGCTTTTGAATTTTAACGATGCGGTGAAAGTGGGGGCATATTCAAAATCATCGCGGTGTCCCCAGGTTTGATACCCGGATACTTCCTCCACATCACCGGCGCATTTCATCATGAAGGCTATTGCATGAATTCCGGTAACCAAGACGGCGGATGGCCCCCCCTTGATCGTGTTGCCGCCCCAGGTCCATCCGTTCCACCATGGGCCCAGTTCATGGGAGTTTCCAGCCTGGATATAAAAAATCTCCCCCAGCATGTCATCTTGGATGAACTTCAATGCGTTTTTAACAAAGGGATTAAGTAAAATCGGAGTGCCCTGTTGGCTCTTTACGCCATTTAAGGTGACGGCGTCATAAACTTGCATGACCTCGGCAAAGTTCATACCGGCGGGCTTTTCGAACATCACATGCATGCCCTTGTCGGCGGCCTTGATGATTTCCGCAGCATGCATCTGATGAGGGCCTGTGTTGACAATAATATCTAGTTCCTCATCATCAATCATTTCATCATATGTTTTATAGACAATGCATTTATCAAGGCCAAGATCCCGCATCCTTTGCCCGGTTTGAACCGCATCTCTTCCAACCGCGGCGACAACTTGGGTTACTGCATTTTTCTCAAAAGCCTTGATATATTCCCTGGCGGCGGCCCCGATTCCGAAAACACCGACGTTATACTTCTTGCTCATTCATTCCATCCACTTAACCATAAGATATCTTTACGCTAGCGGCCGGTGGTGACAACCGGCAGTTCCGGTTCTTTGTATAACTCGTTGATAATGGAATCTACAGCGCCGATGGCGCCGGCCTCTATGTCATTGAGCTTTGCGCACACCAGTTTCAAACTTGATTTGTGCACCTTTGACAATTTGGATTTTATATTCGACTCAATTGATTCCAGGTAAGCTTCGCCAAATGTTGCAAGCGATCCTCCCAGGATTACATAATCGATTTCCAACAGGGTGATCAAGTTGGCAATGCTTACTCCCAGGTAGTAACTCATCTCGTCGAATATATGTTTATATGGGGCTTGGTTCATTAAACCTATGGCGTCTTGAATACCGGTAATTTTGGGCTCCCGCATTTTGGGGTTTTTCTGCTTTAATGCCTGCCTGTTAAGCCGGTCAAGCAGCCCGCGTTCCGACGCATAGCATTCAAGACAACCTGTTTGCCCGCAAATACATTTGAGGCCATCATGATTGATTATGATATGCGACATATTGCCTGCATTACCATACTTGCCTTCCAGCGGAATTCCGTTTATGAGTATGGATGCGCCTATGCCTTCTTGGAACAGGATATATAATAAGTTGTCCGTCTTTTGATGCTCACCAAACTTTATTTCGGCAAGCATCCTGGCATTTCCTCCGCTCATCAGGTTTATGGGAACCTGAAATTCCTTTTTCAATAACTCCACAATTTGCACATGTTTCCATTGCGGCATTCGCGGCGTTGACAAAGATATGCCTTGCTCTTTTGAAATAAAGCCGGACATGGCCAGGCCTATTCCGGCCAGGGAGGTGTCATGGTTTTCCAGCACCGCGTCAATTACCTGGGCAAGAGCCGAAACCAGCTGGGCCACAATGCTTTCGGTCGAAGCCGAAGTGTCGACGGAGAATTGCTTTTTATACAAAGGCTCGGTGTTCAGATCAAAAGCGGTGATGTTTACTCCCGGTATCTCAAAAAGTATGCCTATAACGAATTTTTCCAGCGTATTAAAATGATACAGATCCGGTCTGCGCCCCCCGGCTGATTCGCCTTTGCCTTTTTTGATAATGCTTTTTTCGCGGCAAAGCTCGTTCAGTATCTTTACTATGGTCGGCTTGCTGATCTCGGTCATTCGGCCGATATCATTAATCGATACCGGGCTGTTGTTGCGTATGACATCCAAAACAACATGTTTGTTTATTCTGGGAATAATACGGTGTTTGTTTTTCATATCGCGCATAAGTAATAAAACATCCTATCCCAAATCTGAAAATGCCCAATGCAGATGTTTTTTCAAAAAGAATCTTTTTATGGCGGCGTCGGTGATCAAATTTAAAATACCAATCAAAACGATACCAAAAATGATCACCCCGATATAACCCAATTGCCTGGCGTTCATGATCATGTATCCCAAGCCGCTTTTGGAGGCGATAAGCTCGGCGGCCACCATGCAGCCGAAACTGTATCCCCAGCCCAGGCTCAGGCCTATGGCTATGCTGGGCATCGCGGCTGGCAGTATGACCCGACGGAAAAGCATGACCGGCCCCAGGCCCAAGGTCTGGCCAACCCTGATCAGGTTGGGGTCCATACCCACCATACCCTTATAGCAGTTGGTAAATACAGGGAAAAAAGCTCCCAAGGATATGATGAGTATTTTTGAGCTTTCCCCCAGGCCAAGCCATATGATGGCCAGGGGTATCCAGCCCAGGGGCGGGATGGGGCGGATCAGTTCTATGGGGGTGCGCATTATTTTGCCGAACAGGGGATACCAGCCTGATAGAATCCCCAGGATTACGCCCGCGGCCGAACCGATGATAAATCCAGACAGAACCCTGCCCAAGCTGATCCCGGTGTGCTGCATGACCCTTTCAAAGGTTAAATACTGATGAGCCGATGCAATCACCTGCCAAGGCCCCGGGAACACGGCGGCCTCAAGGGCGTTTGACATATACATGATCTGCCACAGGGCCAATATGATGATGAAGCCGCTGCATGGCAGCAAAACCACTTTGTTGAAGCTGCCGGGTTTCACCGCTCCACCTCCTGCAAGTCCTTGGTCCAGGGGATCAACAGGCGCTCCACCATTTCAATGGCAATGGTTATGCCCAGTCCGAAAACGGCAATGAAGAACATGCCGGAAACCGCTATGTCGGTGCTGTAGAACAGCCGTGCCTGCTGGATCAGGGCTCCCAGGCCTTCGACCGTGCCGATCATCTCAACCCCGATGATCACCATGAAGCCAATCCCCAAGCCTATTTTGAGTCCGGAGAAAATTACCGGCAGGGTGGAAGGCAGCAACACCCGGTACAGGATCTGCCGCTTGTTTGCCCCCAGCATGATGGCCGCGTTCACCAGGTTTTTATCGATATGCATTATGCCCTGCATGGTGTTGGTCAGGATGGGCCAAAAGCAGCCGTAGCAAATCAGCAATACCCTGGTGGTTTCCCCCACGCCGAACCAGGCAATCGCCAAGGGCAGCAGGCTTATGGTTGCTATGGAGCGCGAAAAAACCACCACGGGGTTCATGGCGTCCCGTAATTTATTGCTGCTGCCCACGAAAAGCCCCAGTGGAATGGCCAGCACAGCCGCCAGGATGAATCCTTGCAATATTCTGGAAACCGTGGCCCCAATGTGCATCAAGGCGGTCACGCCGGTGGGGTAGCCGGTGACGACCAGATCAATCACGGTGGTCACCAGATGGGTCGGCCTTGGAAGGGCCAAGGAGCTGATCAGGCCCAGCCGTGAAAGCCCCTCCCATAAAACCAGCAAGACAGATACGGTGACAAGTTTGATTCTTATATCCTGCAAGTTGGCTTTATTTAACCAGGACTTGTTATTCTCCGATGCTTTCGTAGATTTTTTCATAATAAGCCATCATTTGGGCTGAGGATTTTTTGCGGGGGCGTTCTAGGCCGATGGTGATGTCTTCTTTTATGCGCCTCGGATTGGCGCTGAAGACCAGCACCCGGTCAGAAAGATAAATCGCTTCGGATATGCTGTGAGTAACAAAGATAATGGTTTTCTTTTTGGTGCTCCAGATGCGGGAGAGCTCCCTTTGCATATCCTCCCGGGTCAATTGATCCAGCGCGCCAAAAGGCTCATCCATCAATATTATCTCAGGGTCCATGGCCATGGCCCTGGCAATGGCCACTCTCTGCTGCATGCCGCCCGAAAGCTCCGATGGATACTTGTCCTCAAAGCCTTTGAGCCTCACCAGGTCGATCAGCTCCATGCCCAGTTTGCGCCGTTCCCCCTTTGGCATCCCTTTATTGCGCGGGCCGAATTCGATGTTCTCTATGGCGGTGAGCCAGGGAAAAAGGCTGGCGGACTGGAATATCATGCCGCAGTGAAGGCCGGGCTGTTTCACCACCATGTTGTTCACCTGGACCGTGCCGGAGGTGGGTTTCAACAGCCCGGCGATGATATTGAGCATGGTGGATTTGCCGCACCCGCTGCGCCCCACTATGGAAACAAACTGGTTGTCCTCAACCCTAAAGCTCATGTCATCAATGACCAGGTTGCAGCCCCCCTTGTCATCGGGAAACTCTTTGCTGATGTTCTGCACAATTACTTTTGCGGCATTGTTTGTTTGTGGACTCATGTTTTCCGCCCGGGGGTTGCGCTTAATCCAGGTTATGGCTTTTTGCCGCACAGGAGCCTGGGCCTGTGCGGCAAAAGCGCCGTTGGATGATTGGTTCACAATCTTCCCAAAAGGGTGGCTATGGCTTCCACCTGCCCTCGACCTTCACATTCTCGGGTTTGATTTCCTTCAAAAGGTCGGTGTAGGTGTAATCCAAAACATCCATCTTGGATTTGATGCGGCCATTGCGGTACTGGTAATCAGTATAAACCTCAAAGTCCTTCACAAAGCGCTCATTAATTACACCGTTGGGGATTTTGGGATCATAGTAGTCATCCCACATGGCCCTAACGGATTCAATGGGCTGCTCGGAAATTTCCGAGTGGATCTTCATGGCCTCTTCTTTGTTTTTGGGGTCCTCGCAGAAATCCTGGGCCCGGACCAAGACCTTCAAGATGGCCCTGGCTGTGTTGGGATTTTTGCGCAAGAAGCTTTCCGAGAAGGTGATGGGGCAAGCGGTGGCCGAGAACTTTTTGCTTTCAAACCGGTAATCGGCGATGTCCCGCACCTTGAACGGGCTGGGCGGCCAGCAGAGCAAGGCCTGGATTTCGTTGTTGCGCAGAGAGGTCACCTGCTCCGGCGGAGGAAGGTTCACGATCTTCAACTTTTTGGCGTCGATCTTGTTGGCCAGGGCCACTTGCTCAATAATGCCCGAGCAGGTGGAGCCCACCATCATGCCGATGCGGATATTGTAGAGGTCCTCGGGTTTTTGCACCTTGGCGTCCTTGCGGATCATCAGGTACTCACCATAGGCATAATTCAGCATGCCTGCGATGACCACCGGGACGCCGTTATGCTTCATGCTGATTACAGGCATGTTGCCGGGGGTCCAGACATGGATGTCGCCGCTGATGAGCGCCTCGCCGGCCAAGTTGCCGCTGGTGAAATTCATGCGCTCCACGGACTCGAAGCCGGCTTCTGTGAACCAGCCTTTTTTGATGGCCACGCTATGAGGCACAAAAAGCGCATTGGCCTGGTAATGGATTTTGAGGTTCTTGATCTCCGGAGGGGCGGCGACGGCCTGCACCCCCGAAACCACAACGCACAGGGCCACAAGGCCCAAAACAAACAACGATTTAACACTTATTTTTGGCATTAACTCACCTCCGTTTGGTTTACTGGTCTACAAAAAAACTGTCTCCAAAGACAAAATCACTGCATTTATGCTTTGATCACGGGGTGGTGGTTTCCGGGTCGTTTTCAGGGGTGGGCGCCTGAAAAGATCCACATGATGTCTAGGCCGGTGATCTTGTCCACTTCCGCATTTTTCAGTCTGAATTTGCTCCTCTTGCCAAAATCCGCCTTTATGATCCGCCATCAGCAAACTCGATGGCTGACGGCTCTTTCTTCTCCTGATTATGCGTGCAACTACTCATAGCCAATGAACACCGGCGAACTCCAGGCCCACTGGTCATTCACCTGTTTAACCCGCAAATAATAATTGTCTTTTTGTTTTGAATGCTGGATGGCGTCATCAAAAGAAAAGCTGTATTCATAGGTGGAAACATGGGGGGCCTTGTGCAGCTTCCAGCAGCGGGTGTCCAGCGATTCCTTCAGGTTGCCGGTTACGGAACCCTCCAGAAGCGTCATCAGCGCCACATTTTCTTTTTTCCCGTTCATGCGCAGGTTTATCCTGGCGGTCCTGGGCAGTTCCACTTCAATACACACCCCCTGGGTCCGGCTGCTGAAGTGGTTGGCATTGGCCTGCAAGTGGGTCGAAAAAGCGACCTTCTGCGGAGTCACCTGCCCCATGCGGGAATGGTGGCAGACCACTTTTTTGTTTTTCACCTCCAGGGGGGATACGATCAGATCACCCCTGAAGCGGGGCTCCACCGACAGGATTTCCCCTTCCGAAATGCCGAATTCAACCTCGCAGGGTTCTTGGCTATCATCAAAGCCCCAGCCCAGTTCCAGGTACAGTTTGGTCCTTATGATTGGGCCGTGCTCCTGGGGCTGGGAGGCAAGCGGCGTGAACCGCTTGATGATTTGGCTGTTCTTAACCACATCAATGTAGTCGATGGCGTCACCTGCGGTGATACAGGCCTCAATGCATCTGGACGGCTCATGCTCCAGCACGCTGCCCATGGGGCGTCCGTTCAGGGCAAAGGCCAAATTGATACGGTCGCCGGTGAGGGCATAGGTGCGACGGTCGTTTATGGCCTGCCATATGGCGGCCCGGTCAAGTCCTTGGGCCCACAGTCCGGTCATGCCGTGACCATAGCTGCCCGGAAAGGCGAAGTGGTGGTCCGTATTGCCGCAGACCCCGAACACATGCCCCTTCTCCAGGCCGTACTGCATGGTGCCCTGCCAATCCGAAGGCCCCATGGCGCCCAGAAAAGGGCGCACCAGGCTGTCCGACTCGGAACAGCCGTGCAAGGATACGATCTCAACTATGGGTGAATGGCGCTCCTCGAATGAATCCCAGTTGATGCCCCGGTTGCCCTTTTTATAGGCTATGTGATGGGGGAACATAAGCGCACCGCCCCCCGCCTTGTTAATCTCCGCAAGCTTTTTCTTCAGCTCCGGGATTGGGGCCGGGATGATCTCCCCTTGGATGTCCTTATATAAAATGGTGTAGTCGCCGTGGGTGTTGGAGTGCACCTCAAAACCCAGGAAGCATATGAAGCGCCCTTCATGGTTAAAGGCCCGCATGGTTTTGATGACATCGCCCCAGCCCTTCTTGAGGCGCGCAAACCCTTTATGGTGAAAGTCGGCGATGAACCGGGTGCGGTCAGATGCCGGGGGCATGTCCGGCCAGGCGGCATGTCCGGTTACTGAGCAAAAATCCAAGCGTTCCCGGGCATTTTTCAGCGCATCCTCAAGTTCACCCAATCCATAGGAGATGCCACAATGGTTGTGGATGTCGCCGTAATAGGCCTTCATGCCCTGATACGCTAGCATAATAATCCTTTTCTTTTTAAAACCACTTAAATAAAACTATTTAATAAAAGTCCTTGATCTTTGTCAAGCGCTTTTTGTATAAATACTTAGGTGGAGCTATGCGGGGCGCCCTTCGGGGCGTATGCAGTTTAAAGGCATGAACCAATCCCATGGCCGCAGCAGTGATTGATGCCAGAAACGGCGCTGCTCAAAAAAAGGAGAAACACATGGCTGACAAGATAGGGGTGGGAATCATCGGCACTGGCAGGCGCGGCTATTCCCTGGCCCTGGAGATAGCCAACATGCACGGAGAAACCGGGCTGGAGGTGGCGGCGCTCTGCAACAGGACCAGATCACGCATGGAAGAAACCCGCTCCGCGCTGCTGGCTGAATATACCAAGAAAGGGATTTCCCCCTCCATCAATCTCTATGAGAACCACCAAGCCTTGGTGAATGACCCGCAGGTGGACCTTGTCCTGATATTCACGCCTCAATACGCCCATAAAGAACCGGCGGTCTATGCCCTTAACTCCGGCAAAAAGGTGCTCTTGGACAAACCCATGGCGGCATCTTTCCAAGATGCAAGGGCCATTTACGATGCTGAAAAGGCCTCTGGCAACACCCTGAACATAGGCTTTACCAGGCGGTACGAAAAAACCTGGACCAAACTGTATGAGATTGTCCAGGCCGGCATCATAGGAAAAGTGAGGATGATGCAGGTCAGGGACGTTGTTCCCTACCACATATACTTCCACACCTGGCACCGGCGCATGGAGTGGTCAGGCGGTGTGATCGGTGACAAGGCCTCTCATTTCTTCGATGTATTCAATTGGTTTGCAGGCGGCTATCCGGAAAAGATATCCGCTTTTGGCGGTCAGTCGGTCTATTTGCCGGACCCCGAAGCGCCCGCGAGATGCGCCGAGTGCGATCGTGATTGCCCATACAGAATCGGACACAAAAAAAAGGAAGACCGCCAGGACGCCATGAGTGATCAAAGCGATTCCCGCGCATCTGAAAAAGAGGTGATAAAACGGTTTGATAATTGTGTTTACCTGCCCGGTGCGGATATCGATGATCATGGCATAGTCAATATTTCTTATCCCGGCGGCATAAAGGCTTCCTTGTTTTGGAGCGTCTTCGGGCCTGATGCCGACGACCAGGAGACTTTTGAACTGGTGGGTGACAAAGGCAGGATCATCCTGACCCGGCATACCGGTCACATAGACATAATTAGTGAATACGGCAAAAAGCATGAAGCCCTGGATGAACGCGAGACTCATTTCGGCAGTTCGCATTTCGGCGCGGATAGAAGACTCTTAAGCGAGCTTGAGAATTTCTATTTGGGTAAGGCTCCCGTTGTCAGCGGCAGAGAGGGACTGGAAGCCGTTCGAATGGTCGAGGCGACCCACAGATCGGCAAGCTCGGGCGGTAAACTGGTCATGCTGAAAGATGTCAACTGAACCGGCTGCGGTCTGTATGTCAAGGAGTCCGTTAAGCAATTAAAAGGTTTCACTAAGATGCGCCTGCGGGGAGACGCTTCCCCGCGGGCATAATTTCTTTTGGTCAAACGCCTTACTCGGCTTTCATGTTTTTAGTAATTTCCCATAACCAATCCTCGACCCGCACTCCCTACCGCATTCTTATTGTTCGCCATCTATTCCCCGGCGGGAATTCCTCTGACTCATTTTCATAGCGGCATTGCAGCAATGCAATAATACCGTCGCCACATTGCACATGACTCTCGCCCGTTTCCAGGTCATTTCTCAGAACATGGCCTGGTATGGCAATATCTTTTGTAGCAGTCTGCACAATAAGGCTCTTAAGTAAAATCAGCTTTCGCAACTCTCCATCATGCCAATGATAGGTGTATGCACCGGAAAATGGAGCACAAACCGCGCGGATAATATTATGAATGGCTAATGCCGACTGCTCCCAGTTTATAAAACCGTCTTCCGGTAGCCGGGGAAAACACCGGAACGATTCCGGCCCACCGGCATCTGCATAATACAAAGAATATTTATTGTCATTTTCCAATAGGTGCAGAGCCTTGGCGTATAGCGCCGGAGTGGATTTTTCCAACCAATTATAAACATCTGTTATGGTTTTATCCGGAAGCAGGTTGAAACGCTCCCGGCAAATGACTCGACCGCTATCAAGTTTATCCGCTTCCATGAAATGAATGGTGTTGGTTATTTGCTCCTCGTTATTTATAATAGCCCAATTTGAACAGGCGTTTCCCCGGTACCTGGGCAAGTCGCCATTATGTGAATTCAAGACGCCCAACCTGAACAAATCCAGATGCCTCTGTGAGATCACGGACACCCAATTCATGCTTACGCCGATATCCAGATCCTTGCACAACTCGCTGATTTCAGGGCTATCAAGCGTATATGTTAACAAGAAGGCGGCATGAGATTTCTCGGTAAGCTCCTTAAAGTCGTTTTCGTAGCGGGTGTATTCCGGTGCAGCTTTTGCTGTAATAATACAGGCAATCTCATGACCTTCCTTATGAAGCTTGAGAGCGGTTTCATACAGGATTTGCGTCCGCCCAATTATGGCGATTTTCATATGTGCACCTTATTGATAACATCGCTTATCCGGCTTCCCTTGCAAGACAATCTTTCAACCAAATCATTGAAAAATGTCTACGTACCGATACTGTAATTAGCATTATCCCCAATAAATTTCTCATCCCATTGATCCAATGGACGTATACTTTTAAGATGTTCATATCTTTCAAAACGTTCAGTATTTAAGGCAACACGTATGGGATGAAAATCAAATATTTTTAACCCGTTTCCTTTCAATCTTTCATCAGAAACACTCCAGATTGGAATATCTTCAAACATTTCAAAATCATCCTCCCAAAAATACAGAATTCTCCACATCGATGCACCGTTCCATTTTATCCTATGGGGCAATAAATGGTCTGCTCTTGGCAGAAAAAGAGAAACATCTATTAAAATGCCATACTCGCCGGCTGCCTTGGAGAGCCAATTGGTGGTTTGATATAAACCATGCGTTCTCATACTCACCGCATTTGGGACAATACTCTTCACATGTGTCAACACTTCGTCTTCTGTTTTTCCATGTGTGGAACCCAAAAGCATGTTTGGATGAATTCCCAACTCAAACAGGTCTGTCCTCTCTTGAAGTCTTTCAAGCGCATCTGATTTATGGGTGACAAACCATGTGGCTTTAACCTGGTTTTCAATCAATGTTTTTGCCACACGGTCTATTACAAAATCCGGAGCCCAGTCAATATCCAGGGTCAAAATAAAATTATCCATTGGTTTCATAATATTATCCGTTGTTTCCGATTGAACGGCAATCAATGCCGCCGGCATGGCTCACGGTATGAGAAAGGCCCCCAAAAGGGGCCGTCAATCTAAGCCCAAACCTAAATATCCTTGCTGAAGTTTTCTTTTCCTTTAATGTATTTACGAATACTTTTTTCATCTCGGTTAACCGTGCTGACACAGCAAAAGAAATATCTCCACGGGGTTTCATTATTTTGAAAAACAAAAGTGTACTGATATCAAGCCACTGCTGCCCATATAATTCAGCCGGATCAAGTTTAAAATTCTGATTTATTATTATAGCGCTTAAATATCTCCAAACTCAAGGATTCCGCTCTATTGAAAAAGCTCATGCCTGCATATTGATTAATTTCCTTCATCAAGCCAAGTTTTGAAGGGAGCCCCCGACGCCGGCAGCATTATTAAAAAAAGCCTGGCCATGGACAACATCCACGCCAGCAGCGGTTTCAGTCTTACCGGAAAACCGGCGGAATCAGGGCGACAAATCATGGCCACGGCTATAAACCCCGCACCCAGGCCCTGCGCTGGCGGGGCGCTGATCCGCCCGCCCGGGTCTGAATTGTGAAGCCGTTTTCAGCAGGCCGCCGGCTTATCTGTAAAAACACCTTCAGGCCCTAATCCTGTTGGCTGCTTCAATGCCGTTATTAAACTGTTAGATAATCATATCAAATAGTTAATTTGTTTGACCCCTTGTCTTGCACTGACTTGCCCCGCAGCACTCCCCAATTTTGATTGACAAGCCAATAAGCTCGTACAATAATTGGTCAACTTTTGGGAGAAATTATGACCAAAAAGTCAAAAGGAGATTTTTTTACTCGGCTAAGGGCCCTTGACCACCTTACCCCTACCGAGACCAAAATAGTTTTATTTGTTGAAGAAAACCCAAAATTGCTGGCCTTTGGCAACCTCACCCGCCTTAGCGACAGGGCGAAGGTTAGCAAGGCCTCAATGATCCGTTTTTTGATTCACCGTCTGGGTTACGCGGACTTCGCCGAATTTCAGGCTGAACGTCAAGAGTATCTGGCCAGCAAACTGGATTCGCCCATAAACTTATACCTGCGCCAGCCTGACAGCCAAAGCCATCATGAAAATGAACCCAACACCATATTTGAGCGGCACACCGCGCAGATCATGCAGGACATAAACTCAGCCGCGGCTCATCTCAAGCCCGAAACCTTGATCCAGGTGGCCGATATCTTGGCTCAGATCAAACGCCCGCTCTATATCCTGGGACAAGGCACTTCATACAGCTTGGCCCATATGATGGCCACCGATCTGAAATACATCAGGCCCAACGTGTTTCTGATGGGTGATGAGCATACCTCCATGCCCGCTCAGCTTTTCCAGGCTGTAAAAGGCGATGTGTTGTTTGTCATTACACGAAGACGCTATTCCCGAAACAGCAACCGCATTACGAGGTATCTCAAAGAAAAGGGGCTCACCATCATTTTGGCCACAGATTCGGAAAACGCTCCGCTTTCACATTTGATGGACATGCAGATTGCAATCCCGGCCCAAAAATGCACGACCATCTCCAGCTTGGCGGCCTGGGTGGTGATGATAGAATCGCTGGTCTTGATGGTGGCGGAGCGGTGCCCCGACAGCGCAAGAACCTACGGCAAAAAAGCGGATGAGATCTTGCTCGAATTCAACTACCTGGAAAGCTAGCCGGAATGGAAAACCAATTTTCCAAAGCAACAGCCGGTTGATAATCAGCAAACAAACAAGGGCCTTTTATCGAGAAGGGGAAAAATTGAAAGGAGTTTACTCATGAAGGAAATAGACATGGAAAAAATAGCTCAATTCTCCCGGCGCGGCTTCATCAAAACAGCGGGCACCGGAGCCCTGGCTCTTGCCTGCACTCCATTGTGGAAACTGTCTGCGGCAGCCGCACCGGGAACCCAGTACATTTACGGTGGAGCAAGCGAGCCTCAGAACTTGGACCCACACATCATAATTGACGTAAACAGCGATACCTTCCGCCTCAACCTTTACGACAGCCTTTACCGTTATGAGGACAATCCGCCCAAGCTGTACCCCTGGCTGGCGGAGAGCTACAGCGCCTCCACAGACGGCTTGACCTGGACCTTCAAACTGCGCCGTGGAGTCAAGTTCCACAACGGAGACGCTCTTACCGCCGATGACGTTATATACAGCATGAAAAGGCTTCTGAGCCTGGGCAAGGGAGCGGCCGCGCTGTTCAAACCGGTGGTGGACCCGGAGGCCAGCAAGGCGTTGGACCCTTACACCGTGCAGTTCAAGCTGAAAGAAGCCTATGCACCCTTTATTTCAATCATTCCCAATCTGGCCGTCGTGAACCCGAGGCAGCTTGAGGGCAAGCCGGGCAAGCTGGGAACCGAATGGCTCTCCAAGAACGACGCCGGTTCCGGCTCCTTCTCTTTGACCGCATACAACCCCGGCACCGGCTGGAAGGGCGAGCGCTTCAAGGATCACTGGATGGGCTGGAAAGACCCCCATGTGGAGCGCTTGGAGTTCCGCACCATCCATGAAACCGCATCCCGGGTCATGGCCCTGATGAAGGGCGACATCCAGGCCTGCGACGGTTATCTTCCCGCGGAGCAGCTTAAAAAGCTGGAGGACTGCAAAGACGTGGTGGTTATGGAAGAGCAGTCCATGCGCACCTTCGTCATCCGCATGCACAATCAAAGGGCTCCGTTCAACGATGTGCATATCCGGCGTGCCATCAGCTATGCCTTTGATTACGATGCATTCAACAACGAGGTGCTCAAGGGCAAGGTGGCCCGCAACCCCGGTCCCATCCCCAACAACATGTGGGGCGCTCCGGCCGATCTGAAAGGCTACACCTATGATCTGGACAAGGCCAAAGCCGAACTGAAAAAGGCCAAGGTCAAGATCACCCGGCCCCTGCAGGTTCATGCCATGAACGGTTTTTCCCAGACCGACGACGCCGCACTGATCCTGCAGGCCGGTCTGGAGCAATTGGGAATCAAGCTCAAGATCGTGCGTGAGACCTGGCCCACCCTTTCGTCCAAGGCCAAGAACAAGGACACCTCGCCGGATATGTGGATTCACTGGGTAAGCACCTATTATGCCGACCCGGAAAACTGGATCGGCGAGATGTACAGCACCAGCCGCTGGGGCGCCTGGAAGGCCTCTTCCTGGTACAACAACCCCGAGGTGGACAAAATATTGAAAGTCGCCCGCACCACCAGCGACCAGGTGGCGCGCAAAGAAATGTATGAAAAGGCCAGCCGCATGATAGTGGATGACGCGGCGGACATCTGGATTTATAACACCAAATGGTATGGCCCCCACCGCAAGACCGTGAAGGGTTTCCGCTTCTGCCCAGTGGGCAGCGGGCAGGAGGTTCGCTGGATATCGGTCGGCTGAGTCCCCGTGGTTGAAGACCGTTCTTCAGCCCCGGGCGGAAGGTTCCAATCCCGGGGCTGATCAGGTTTTCAAAATCCGACCAGACAACTTTAACCCTAAACGCCGCTTTCCGGCCTGGCTTCCGGCTTGGCCGGAAAGCGGATATTTTGGACCGCCATGCACAGAACCACACTGTCATATATTTTGGCGCGTGTCCTGTACGCCATTCCAACCATTCTGGGCCTGTTGGTCTTGGTGTTTGTGATATCACGCATCATACCGGCGGACCCGGCCGCCCTGGTGGCCGGTGAAATGGCCACTCCGGAGCAGATCCAGGAACTAAGGCAAGAATACGGCTTTGACCAACCTGTCTATATACAACTGATTTCCTACCTGAAAGGCCTCGCCCGTGGCGATCTGGGCAACAGCCTTTATTCGGGGCGCAAGGTTTTGGAAGATCTTCTGGACCGGTTTCCGGCGACTTTGGAACTGGCTCTGTTTTCCATGATGCTTTCCATCTTAATAGGCGTGCCCCTGGGCATTCTGGCCGCTCTGAAACGCAACTCCCTTTTGGATCACATGCTCAGGGGAGTTACCGTGGCCGGACTGGCCATTGCCAGCTTCTGGCTGGGCATCATGCTGCAGCTCCTTTTCAGCATGTGGCTGAACATAACCCCCCTTGGCGGACGCATCGTAGGCGATCCGCCCACTTTCATCACCGGCATGTACATTGTGGATTCACTGCTTACTTCCAATTGGCAGGCTTTGGGAAATTCACTGCTTCACATATTCCTGCCTTCTCTGACCCTGGCATTTTCATCCTTTGCAACCATCACCCGTTTTACCCGCAGCGGAGTTTTGGATGTGGTTCAAAAGGACTTCATCACCTATGAGCAGGCCATGGGCCTGCCCCAAAAGATAATCACCTTCAAGTATCTGCTCAGAAACGCGATCATGGCCACCGTAACCCAAATAGGCCTGTTATTCGGTTTGCTTCTGGCTGGAACCGTTGTGATAGAGACCGTGTTCGATTGGCCCGGGCTGGGACTTTACGCCTATAACGCCATTGTGCTGTCAGACTATCAAAGCATCCTGGGCGTAACTCTGTGGGCGGGACTGGCTTATATTCTGGTGAACCTGATTGTGGACGTGGCGCTTGGCATCATTGATCCCAGAAAGGCTGAGCAATGAGTAGCGGATTTAGTCTGGGCTGGAGAAAGTTCCGCAAAGACCGTCTGGCTTTCACCGGCTTCATCATAATACTGGCTTTGATCGTGTCGGCGGTTTTCGCCGGAATGCTGGCTCCCTATCCCGAAGACGTGAACAAAATACATCCCCGCCAGCGCCTCAAGGCCCCAAGCTGGGAACATCCTTTGGGCACAGACCGCATGGGCCGGGATATCCTGAGCAGGCTTTTATTCGGGGCCAGGGTCACCCTGATCATATCCATCAGCGCGGTGGGGGCTTCGCTGTTGATCGGGGTTCCCTTGGGGCTGATAGCCGGCTATTTCGACAACCGCCTCAGCGAGATCATAATGCGGGTGGCGGATATCTTCTTGGCCATCCCCCAGATAATCCTGGCCATATTCCTGGCCCAGTCTTTCTCGCCGGGCATCTACAGCGTGATATTTGCGCTATCCATAACGTACTGGCCCTGGTTCACCCGTATTGTTCACGCCGAAACCCAGGCGCTCAAAAAAACCGCCTTCATGGAGGCCACCGAGGCTTTGGGCACCGGTTATTTCCGCACCATCATTTTGCATGTGCTGCCCAATGTCTCCTCTTCCATCATCGTGAGAAGCTCCATAGGCATGGGGTTCACCATTTTGACCGCTGCCACCTTGGGGTTTTTGGGTCTGGGGGCGCAGCCGCCCACGCCCGAATGGGGAGCGGCCATATCAAACAGTCGGCAGTATTTACCGGACGCCTGGTGGTATGCCACCTTCCCGGGCCTGGCCATATTCATAGTAGTAATGGGATTCAACATGCTGGGTGACGGACTGCGGGATATCCTGGACCCCCGCATCCGCAAGGGATTTGAATAGATATGGGCCAGCCAAACAGTACAAACATCTTAGAGGTAGCCGACCTCACCGTGCATTTCCTGACCGACCGGGGCGAGGTGAAAGCCCTGGAGGGCATCCGCCTATCCGCCGGAACCGGCCAGGTGGTGGGAATTATAGGCGAGAGCGGTTCGGGCAAAACCACCACAGGCAGGGCCATCATGGGCATTCTCCCCCCCTCGGCCAAAGTGGTTTCAGGCAAGATCCATTTCATGGGAAACGATCTGCTGACCATGAAAAGCGGGGAGTTGAACAACCGGGTGCGGGGGCGCCTGATCACCCTGATACCCCAAGACCCCTTCAACTCCCTGAACCCCTTGTTCACAATCAAAACTCAAATCATGGACCTGATCAAGTATAAATGCGACGGAAAGGCCAGTGAGGACCGCATAATCGCGATGCTGAAAAAGGTCAAGATACCTTCGCCGGAAAGCGCCCTGAAAAAGTATCCCCACCAATTCAGCGGAGGCCAGCGCCAGCGTCTGATGATCGCCATGGCCCTGTTGACCAGTCCCAAGCTGATCATTGCCGACGAGCCCACCACCGCCCTGGATGTGACCGTGGAGGCCCAGATAATAAAGCTGTTGCGGGAATTGGTGGCGGATACTCAGGTGTCGGTGCTGTTCATCACCCATGATTTGGCCTTGGCCAGCCATCTTTGCGACCGCATCATGGTGCTGTACGCGGGCCAGGATATGGAGAACGCGCCTGCCGGGGAATTGTTTACCAGGCCCTATCATCCCTATACCAACGAGTTATTGAACAGCCTGCCCAACCCGGAGGGGGATATCCGAGATATACCCGGCGATGTGCCGAGTCTTCTGGTTCCTCCTCCGGGCTGCCGATTCCACCCCCGGTGCACCAGGGCCACCAGTGAATGCAAACAGGGGAAACCACCCCGTACATCTCCGGAACCCGGACGCTACGTGCGCTGTCATCATCCCCTGAAGCGGACAAACTAATGGAAAAACCTATACTGAAAACACAAGGGGTGAAGAAGTATTTCAAGGGGTCGAGCGGCGGCCTGTTCGGGCGCAAGAGCGCCCTGATCAAGGCCGTGGATGACGTATCCCTTAAGATAATGCCCCAGGAAACCTTTGGCTTGGTGGGAGAGAGCGGCTGCGGAAAATCCACCCTGGGCAAGACCATGATGGGTATATACAGGCCCACCGAAGGCAAGGTCAGCTTCAAGGGAAGGGATATCACCGGTCTCAGCCGGGCCCAGTCGCTGAAACTGAGAAAAGAAATCCAGTATGTTTATCAGGATTCAACCATATCCCTGGACCCCCATTGGAAGATACGCAACATCCTGGCCGAACCGCTGATTGTCCATACCGGGATGGATAAACCGGCCATCCGGGATAAAGTGAACGAAATACTGGAGGAGGTGGGCCTTGGTGAGGAGCACCTGAACCTCTATCCCCACGAATTCAGCGGCGGTCAGCAGCGCCGTCTCGGCCTGGCCCGGATCTTGTGCCTGAACCCGGCCATGCTGATCCTGGATGAGCCCACTTCGGGCCTAGACGTCTCGGTGCAGGCCACCATACTCAACCTGCTCATGAGTCTGAAGGAACGCTTCAGGCTCACTTATGTTTTCATTTCGCACAACCTGAGCGTGGTGCGCATGATCTGCCACCGGGTAGGGGTTATGTACGCCGGACAGATCGTCGAATTGGGGGACACAGCAGAGGTGTTCGCCAATCCGCTGCACCCCTACACCAAGGTGCTTCTGTCGGCCATTCCGGCCCTGGGAGTGCCGTTCAAGGGAGATGCTTCCATATCGGGAGAACCGCCCAACCCAGAAAAATATCCGCCCGGCTGCCGCTTTGAACCCCGCTGCGCTCTAGCTGTTCCGGATTGCCGGACCAACACGGAAAAACTGGTCGAGGTGTCGCCGGGACGTTTCGTGGCCTGCCGGATGGCCCGGAACTCATGAGAAATAAACCGGCCCAATAATGAATCTCCCCGCGGCAGGCTGCGGGGTATCAAGAAGAAAAGATCTATACATAACAAGCAAAGCACGCTTTGGGGGATCAGCCCCCCGAGTGATTGACCAGGGAGCGGACATATCATGCCCATTGATAAAAAAGCGGTTCGTAAAGAGGTGAGCGCATATATAGCAGGCAGCGCGGATGAGCTGACCAGGATCACCCAGGAACTGATC
This sequence comes from Desulfarculaceae bacterium, assembly GCA_963675675.1. GTDB lineage: Bacteria > Desulfobacterota > Desulfarculia > Desulfarculales > Desulfarculaceae > Dethiosulfatarculus. The sequence goes on along the minus strand of OY776512.1, from coordinate 359,041 downwards.
AGGATACCCTCGGTCAACCCGCCTGGGGATTACCAGGCCATGGCCGAAAAAATGGCTGAACTTTACCGGGCCGAGAAACTGGAGCCGGTGACCGTCTCAGCCACGGATCAGGAGATACGGGATCTGGGCCTTACCACGCCCCGGCCGAACGTTGTCGCCATGCACAAGGGCACGGGCGGCGGCAAAGTGCTTTGCCTGGACGCCCACATGGACGTGGTGGAGACCGGCGACCCCGCAATGTGGACCTTCCCCCCCTTCAGCGGAGAGCTGCATGAGGGGCGCATCTATGGCCGGGGGGCGGAGGACACCAAGTCGCATTTGGCCATTCAGCTGATCGTCTCACGGGCCTTGCGCGAACTGGGCATAGAATTGGAGGGGGATCTGATGCTCACCTCCACAGTGGACGATGAAATCGGCCAGTGGCCCGGCATGGGTTTTCTGATCGAACGGGGCTTTGAAAAGCTGGGCCTGCCCAAGCCAGATTATCATGTGGTGGGAGAGCCTACCGGCATAGACCAGCTCGCCTGCCTGGCCCGGGGCAGGCTTTGGTATGACATCACCATAAAAGGCCGCGCCGCCCATGGCGGCAACCCCGAAGCGGGTGTCAACGCAGTGGAAAAGGCCATCGACTTGGCCAATATGGTGCGGGCGATGGACCTGCACAGCGATCCGCTCATGGGCCGCACCACCATGAACCTGGGCATTTTGCAGGGCGGAAATTCCATCAACCTGGTCCCGGCCAGCGCCCGTATCACCTTTGACATCCGCCCCTCCACCCCGAGAGAGACCGTCAAGGAGTTCATGGAATCGTGCCTGGAAAAGCTGAAGGCCCAAGACCCCGATTTCATGGTGGAGAGCCTCAAGCTGGTAAACTTCCGCCAATCCGGAGGCATCGGTCCGGATCATGCGTTCGTGAAGACCGTTTCGGCCATCACCAAGGAAGTGACCGGCAAGGATGTATCCTACACGGGCGGCGGAAATACTGGCTATTCGTCCCTGGGCAACGCCTACTGGACCTATATCAACGGCGTGGCCAGCATCATGTACGGCGGCGGGCATTTCTCCCGGGCACATGCAGTGGATGAATACATAAAGGTGGCCGAGCTGGTCGAGACCGCCCAAGTGTTTGCCGGTTTGGCGGTGGAACTGCTCTGCGAGTGAATGGAGCGCCAGTACGGCGGCCGGCGGTGGATATAAAGGCTGCTCACAGGCAGAAGCGCGGGGTGTACGGCGCCTCACCGTATACCCCCGAACTTCAAATCCGGTTTTATTGCAGAAACGGAGGAAACTTGTCTGCTTCGATTGGCTAGCATAAAATAGCCTGGTGCGCGTATATTATCAGCAATCAGCTTTGGGTAAACCTTATCATGTCTTATACGGGCATTGAGGGAGTGATGATCCGAACCCAGTCTCAGCCGAATAACAAGCCTGCTCTGCTTGAGAATCGGACGCTGAACTCGATTTTCAATATTCTCCAATCTGTCAGCGAATCCAAATCCAGACCCGCATTGATCCGCGGCATCTTGGCAAATCTGATCAGCTTGACCGGCTGCGATTTGGCCACCTTGCACCTGGAGCGTTTCAATGACACGGAGCGCTGCCATGCAGTCCTGGACCGAACCGGCAATTTCATCTTTCAGAATATTGCCAATAATGAAAACAGCGCGCCGGGCGAGGATGCTACGGGGGAAACGGTAAGCACTCCATGCTTGGTGCCCAAGGGAATGTGGCCGTTGCAGCCATGCCTGTGGAAACATGGAAAGGTGCAGCCGGATGATGCGCCCTTTGGGGACCAGTGGTCAAATTGGGTGGAAGGCCATCCACTCCTGAAAGATATAGAGGCAATCCTGGTGCAGCCGCTGGCCTGCAGGCGCGAGGCGGACGGTCTTATTGCCCTGGCCTATGGCAGGCTGGACCAGGCGGCTGCGTATGCGCAGGCCTGGGTGGCCCAGCACGCCAGGGCCATCGAACTGGCCATTAGAAATTGGCAAAATCTGACCGCAATGACGGAAAGGGTGAAAGAGCTTTCCTGTCTGTATGGCCTGGCCCAGCTGATGGACCCCCCGGACAGGGCCGTGGAGGAGGTTTTGCAGGGTGTGGTGGAGCTGCTGCCCTCGGCTTGGCTGCATGCACAGGACGCCTCGGCAAGAATCGAATATGACGGGAAAGAGTATTTCAGCGCTGGGCGCCGCAGCAGTGTGCAAGCTCAGTCAGCCGTCCTGACGGTGAACGGGAAAAGGTCCGGGATAGTGGAGGTTTCCTATTCAGAGGAAAAGCCGGAACTGGATGAAGGCCCTTTTTTGGCTGAAGAAAGGGTGTTGCTTGATAACGTCGCCCGGCAAGTTGCCCAGCGTATCGAGCGCCATCTTTATGAAATTGAAAAAAAACAGATCATGGACAAACTGCGCCGGGCGGACCGCATGGCCATGATGGGCCAGCTTGCGGCCACGGTGGCCCATGAAATAAACGAGCCGCTGACCTCTATTCTGGGATATGCCCAGCTGGCGGCCAAATCCCCCGGACTGCCGTCCCAGGCATCTGACGATTTGGACAAAGTCGTCAGTATTTCCCTACACCTGCGCGAAATCGTCAGAAAAACCCTGCACTTTTCAAGGAGGATGCCGCCCAAAGCGAACAAAGTGGAACTTAATGAAGCCGTCAAGGAAACCATGGAACTGTTCGAGTGGCGCTGCCAGCGTGAAGGGATCAAGCTTGAATCGGAGCTTGCAGAGCAGGAGTTTATCATAATGGCCGACCCCGGGCAGATACGGCAGATAATCACCAACCTGATTGTCAACGCCATTCAGGCCATGACCAAAGGCGGAACCCTGCGCCTGACAACCTTTTGTGAGCGGGACCAGGCGGGATTTTCAGTGGAAGACACCGGTCCGGGAATACCCGGCGAAATCCTGGACAAAATTTTCATTCCCTTTTTCTCCACCAAGGAAGCGGGCAGCGGCACCGGCCTGGGCTTGAGCGTGGTGCACGACATAGTGAACGAAATGGGCGGCCGGATAGATGTGCACAGCGAAGCCGGATCGGGTACCATCCTTGAGGTCAGGTTTCCCTATTTCTCCCAAAAGGCCCCTGCTGGGGCCGGGGTTGATGAAAAGTGAAAAAAGCCGCTCGCATTTTGGTGGTTGACGACACCCCCGACACCCTGGAATTGATCAGACGCATCCTGGTTGAGCAGGGTTACAGCATCATAACCACCAGCGCAGTGGAACAAGCTGTTGCGATAATTGAATCCAGGCCGGTGGACTTGGTTATCACCGATGTCAGAATGCCGGGGCGGGATGGGTTTGAACTTTTACGGCATGTGAAGGAAAATCATAAAAACACCGTGGTGTTACTGGTGACCGGCTTCCCGGAGCTTGGTGATGCGGTAAAGGGGATTAAAAGTGGCGCCGAAGAATACCTGGTAAAGCCCTTCACCGACGCCGAACTGTTGGATGCAGTGGCCCAGTCGCTCAGCAAGCTTCAGCTTCGCCAAAAAGCCCACAGCCACCCGGCAGCGCCCGCCAAACACGGGCTTATCGGCGAATCGGAGGCAATGCAAAAAGTCTACCGCGCCATTTCCAAAACCGCCTCCATTCCTTCCACCGTGCTGATTCAGGGTGAGAGCGGCACGGGCAAGGAGCTTATCGCCCGGGCCATTCACTATGACAGCCCCCGGATAGCCGGCTCCTTTGTACCGGTGAACTGCGGCAGCATCCCGGAGCAGTTGTTGGAAAGTGAATTGTTCGGCCATGTCAAGGGGGCTTTTACCGGGGCCAACACCTCCAGGGCCGGTTTTTTCCAAAGCGCCGAAAACGGTACCGTATTCCTGGATGAGATAAGCGAGGCCAGCCCGGCCATGCAGGTGAAGCTTTTGCGGGTTATACAGGAAAAGGAACTCTGCATGGTCGGCTCAAGCAGGCCCAGGAAGATAAATGTAAGAATCATTGCCGCCACCAACAAAGACCTAGCCAGACTGGTATCCAAAGACCTGTTCCGTGAAGATCTGTTCTACCGTCTGAACGTGGTGAGCATCCCGGTTCCCCCTTTACGGGGAAGGGGCGACGATGTCATTTTACTAGCCACCCATTTCATGAAAAAATTCGCCAAAGACCTGGACCGCGACCCTCCCGGCATTTCCGACGAAGCCTGGCGTATTTTGCGGGACTATCAATGGCCGGGCAACGTGCGCGAGCTGGAAAACTTCATGCAGCGTTTGGTGGCCATGTCGGATGACGAAGTCATTGACGTTCCCGATCTTCCCAAACTATTGCGTTTCAGCGCTCAGCCGCGCCAGGACCTGACCCGCAGCCTGGCCCAGGTGGAGGCGGAATACGTGCGCAATGTGCTTGACAGCGTGGACGGAAACAAGACCAAGGCTGCAAACATACTGGGAATAGACCGGAAAACCCTGCGCGACAAAATAAACCGTTAGCTTGTTATGCCCGTTTGCCCGGCCCGGTACAGCGGGCTGCCGGTGAATTTCTCCCCACTGGTGAATTTCTCCCCGCCTTTATGCTTCGCCTCCAAGTCAAATTCCATGATTGACAAAACTAAATGATTGTTAATATTGTCTATTTTTCTTTGGCATCACTTTAGCATATAGAGCCTCCACATGACCCGCTTATTAAATCCCATGGCGACAAGCCATGCAAAACATGGAGGCTTAAATGCAAAATCCGGTCAAACAAAGCGTAATCTTAACTGAACCCGCAGCCAATATTCCGGCTCCCGCCCAGGCTGATGCGGAAAAGGCCCCCCGCCTGGGGATCTGCGCCTTATGCTCCAACCAGGAAACCTGCGTTTTTCCGCGTTCCCAAACCGCTGTCATGAATTGTGACGAGCTGGATTACCCGGGCGGGGAATACTGCCTGCCGGTTCCCAGGACAAAAAGCGAAGTCAAGCTTGCCTCGGCTTCGGATTGCCAAACGGATTCCAGGGCCGGGAGCGAAGGTTTTTTAGGATTGTGCAGCACCTGCGACATCCGGGAAAAATGTGTATTTCCCAAGCCCGAAGGCGGCGTGTGGCACTGTGAGGAGTTTGTGTAAAACCGGCTGATACCGGGCCAATGTTCGTGGAGTTAAAGGCGCTGTCATTCAGCCGTCCTTCATTTTGGCCCGCACAGTCCGGAAAAACACCAAATAAAATGAAAACTCAATTTCCCCGGTTAGGACAGCTTGGGGATTTTTAGCGGAGCTTATAATGCAGCAAAAAGTCACAGCCTCATTCAACGGCTTTGACAAACAGGTCAAAACGTCCGTTCTCCAGGTCGAAAAGCAGATCGGCAAGGGCATCTCGGCCGGCAAACACACCATGAGCAAAAATCTGGATTGGCTGATCCAGAATATGCCCCCCTATCTTTTCATTACCATGAAAGAAGAAAAAACCGCCCTTATGAACCTGGCCTGGGGCATGGATACCCTCAGCAGCCAGCAGCAGAACCGTATAGTCCTGGATGACCGGCCGGGCAAGCTCATCATGGCCGTGCTGGACCGGCCCGGTTCCGTCAACGAAACCCTAAACAGCCTTCGTCACCGCCCCATAGTTTACGCGGAGATAAACCATTCTTTGCATAAGCTCCCGGAGGCCTGTTGCCACCTGGAAATCCAACGCTTTGAATTCGGCGGCAATAATGGAAAATCCGCATCCGGGGAGGCTCCCGCCAAACTGATTCAAAGCTTGAGAAAGGACATATTGCGGGTGCTGGAAATCCGCTATTCCGACTTTGACGCCACAGAATTGACCAGGCTGCTCAACCTGATGTGGCTGAACAATCCGGGGTATGTCAAAATTTCACCCCCCGAACGCCTCGCCCGCGGGGTCTGGATGTATCAGCAGGCTCAAAAGCATGACGGGGTTTTCGTGGGGCTTGACGAATCTCCGGAGACCACCGGCGGCAGGGAAAGCAGGCTGCTCTTTTCCGCGATGAGCCCCCCACACAGCGGATATCTGGCTCAGATAACAGAGGTTCTGCAACGGCTCGATGTGGGGGTGCGGCGGTCCTACAGCCTGGATTTGCGCGACCGGGAAAACTCCGCCGTTCTCAATTCCTTTTATGTTGTGGCCAGAAACGGCCAGCCCATGAACCGTAATTCCAGGCTGTACGCACAGGTCAAAAACGAACTTTACAGCACCCGTATTCTGTCCCCTTCCTGCCAGGTCTATTATAAGTTCATCAGCAAAAAGCTGATGAGCGGTGAAGACAGTGCACTGCTGAACGCCTTCATAGCGTTTTGCCACAGCAGCCTGGCCCATGTGCAGCCGGACCGCTTTGACCTGGAAGTAGTAAAGACGGCCTTTTGCTCTCATCCCGATATAGCCCAAGACCTGGTGCAGCTATTCCGTCTGCGTTTTGATCCGGATGCGGAGCGGAACCCAAAACAGTGGCAGGATGCGGCCGACAAGACGGTGCAAGCGATTGAGAGCTATAACACCGGTCACGGCAGCCTGGATGAAATCAGGCGGATAATCTTTCGGACCTGTTTTTTGTTCATCAAGCACACCTTGAAGACCAACTTTTTCGTGCATCAAAAACAGGCGCTGGCCTTCAGGCTTGACCCAGGCTACCTGAATGAGATGGGCCCGGAATTCAACAGTGACCTGCCATCCGGGGACCCTTTCAGGATCACGTTTTTCTTCGGAAGGGCGGGTTTTGGATATCATGTCGGATTCTCCGATATAGCCCGGGGCGGCTGGCGCACCATAATTTCGCGCTCTGATGATGAATACATCAGCAACTGTAATACCCTGTTCCGGGAAAGTTATGTCCTGGCCAGCACCCAGCATCTGAAAAACAAGGATATCTATGAGGGCGGCTCCAAAATGGCCCTTGTGCTGGATGCGCGCAAATGCTCCGGGGAAGCTGAAGTGAAGCAGAAACTGCATGATCTGCAGCGCTGCGCGTTAAACGCCTTTTTGGATATATTCATTACCTCAGGGGGCAAAGCCGCCGATAGCAGAGTGGTGGATTATTACCAGGAAGATGAACCCATAGAGCTGGGCCCGGATGAAAACCTGGACAACTCCATGATCGAATACATTGCCCGGCAATCGCTGCACCGGGGATATGTCCTGGGCATTGGGCTCATATCCAGCAAGAAGCTGGGAATCAATCACAAGGAGTACGGGGTTACATCGCTTGGTGTGATTAGAACCGCGGTTATCGCCCTTTCAGAAATGCAGCGCGACCCAGTCAAGCAGCCCTTCACAGTGCGCTTTACCGGTGGACCCGGGGGTGATGTGGCTGGCAACGCAATGCGTCTTTTAATCGATAAATACCCGATGGCCCGCATTGTGGCCATAGTGGACGGCCCGGGTATGCTTCATGATCCCGCCGGCGTGGATTCGGCTGAACTGCGCAGACTGACCCTCAAGGATGATATCACCGAATTTAATCCTGAAAAGCTTCACCCGGGCGGCTGTTTGATATTCAGAAATCAGCGCCGCCAGGAAGCCCTGCGCAATCTGCACCGCATGGTGGTCAAAAACGGCGGGACGGTTGAGGAAAGATGGATCACGGCTGACGAATACCAGCGCCATGCCCAGGAGCTGACCTTCAGGCAGAAGGCCGATCTTTTCCTGCCTTGCGGCGGGCGTCCCGAAACCATAGACGCCCAAAATTGGCGCTTGATGTTGAACAGCCAAGGGGCCCCATGCGTTGACCTGATTGTGGAAGGGGCAAACTCGTTCATAACCCCTGAGGCGCGCAGCAGGCTGCAGGATGAAGGGGTTGTCATCATCCGGGACTCCTCAGCCAACAAATGCGGAGTCATAGCCTCCTCTTACGAGATACTTGCAAACCTGTTGATGAGCCCCAGGGAGTTTACCGCCCATAAAGAGGAGTATGTTAAAGATGTGCTCGCCATATTGGACCGCAGAGCAACCCAGGAGACGCGTTTGATTTTCAGGCGCTGGAACCAATCCCAAAGACAGAAGCATTTCACCAGCATAAGTTCCCAGATAAGCGCTGAAATCAACCAGAATTATCAGGACCTGTTCAGTATGTTTCAAGGCAAATCCGGTTTATTGCGAAAACCCATGTACCGCAAGGTCGCTTTCAAGCATCTTCCGGCCATGATCGCAAAGGACAACAAATTCCGCGCACGCCTGACCACCCTGCCCCATAAGGTGCAATGCGCTGTTTTGGCCAGTGAAATAGCCACGCTGATCACCTATCAAGGCGGCTGGGAAAATGAACTGGATTCACGGGTGTCGGAATATCTGAAAACGCACCTGGACTGAAAACAATATCCGATAAGATGAAATTTTTGAGCCATGGGCAATCCGGACCAAAAGTCTGGATTGCCCTGTAATTACGTTACTTAGCAACGTTAAGGCGACCAAGCAAGACATGACCATGGCTGATCTGACTTCCAAATACCGGGTCAATCCCAGCATGATAACCAGATGGAAGAATCAGGCGGTTGATGGGATGGCGGCGCGTTTTCCAATATCAGGTTTTCCCATATACCGGACCAGGGCTCCCATCTCATTTTCCAGGCCTTGACCAAGGCGCTAAAGAACACTGACTCCACTTAATATCAGCCAGGCCCGGCGAATTGGCGGCTTTGCAGCTGCAATTGCTGTATTTATGCGGAGTCTGAAAATGCAGTTGGGATGATGGTACCGGAAGCTGGATGATTGCCGCATAATGCAGTAGTATCCCATCCAGAGAAATTACCCACGTATATTTTGAAACGCTCCCTGAGCGGAAAAACATATCCCGGCAAGCGGTTGACGGCTACCTTAATAATACTCTATGGTCGTCGGTGTTGTTCACCGGCTCAGGCTTTTACAGAAAAAGAAAACAAATGCAGCAGCTTTTTCAGGATTTAAAAGGCGGCGAGGTTTTTTTGGTCGATGCACCGGTGCCTCGCCCTGATAAGGGGGAACTGCTTTGCCAAACCCTTGCCAGCCTTATTTCTTCGGGCACCGAGCGCATGCTGCTGGATTTTGGCAGGGCCGGGTGGCTGAACAAGGCCAGACAGCAGCCGGAAAAAGTCCGCCAGGTATTGGACAAGGTGCAGTCTGACGGCTTGATGGCCACCTGGAAATCCGTGAACGGACGGCTCGAACAAGCCCTGCCCTTGGGATACTGTAATGTTTCCCGGCTGCTGGAAGGCGACCCCTCGGCCATGAAAGATGCCGGGCTTAGCCTGGGGCAAAGGCTGGTCAGCAACAGCCCTCATGCCGAATTTTTCTGCACACGCCCGACCTGCTGCGCTCCCGTGCCGGATCGGGTTTCTGACGAGGCTGCCGCTTTTACGGTATTGGGGGCGGTGGGGCTGCAAGGGGTGCGCCTGGCCAACCCAACCTTGGGTGAGTATTTTGCGGTCATGGGGTTGGGCTTGATCGGCTTGATGACAGTGCAGATTTTGCTTGCCAACGGATGCCGGGTCTTGGGCATAGACCTGGACCCAGCTAAATGTAAACTGGCCGAATCTTTCGGCGCGCGGACAGTGGCGCTGTCTTCCGGCAAGGACCCGCTGTCCCCTGCCCTTGACTTTACCAAAGGCCGCGGCATGGATGGAGTATTGCTTACCGCGGCCACCGGCAGCAATGAAATCGTATCGCAGGCGGCTGCAATGTGCCGCAAAAGGGGGCGTCTGATCCTGGTGGGCACTGCCGGCCTCAACCTCAAGCGAAGCGATTTCTACGAAAAAGAACTGTCCTTCCAGGTTTCATGCGCCTATGGTCCGGGACGTTATGATCTGGCGTATGAAGCCAAGGGGCAAGATTATCCCCTGGCATATGTGCGCTGGACCATGAAGCGTAATTTTGAGGCTGTTTTAAACCTCATGGCCGACGGCAAACTGGATGTCTCCCCTTTGATCAGCCACAGGTTTGATTTTGCTGATGCTCCGGCCGCCTTTGACTTGATGTATAACAAGGAACCTCACCTGGGCTTACTTTTGCAGTATGCAGATGAACCCCGGCTGGAAAAAGCGCCCTGCGCTCCGGCAAAAACCGTTGCGCCCGCTCAAACCGATAAACCCGTGGCCGGAGTTTTCGGGGCCGGATTATATGCAGCAAACACCATGCTTCCCATATTGAACAAGGCGGGTGTTGAATTGCGCTCCATTGTCTCCCCCCATGGCAGCAACGCGGCTTTGGCGGCCAAGAGGTTCGGCTTTAAACATGCGTTCAGCCGCGAGGAGGAAGTTTGGAGCGATGCAAATATCAATACAGTCTTCATTCTCACCCGCCACGATCAACACGCCCGCATGGTAATAGAGGCCTTGCGCAGCGGCCGGCATGTCTATGTTGAAAAACCGCTTTGCCTCACTTTGGAGGAGTTGCAGGCAATATCAGATGCCCATACAGCGGCATTGGATAAATATCCAGGTCTGAAATTCATGGTTGGCTTCAACCGGCGTTTCGCTCCTCTGATTAGCGAGATGGACGCCCTTTTGGCTGATGATTCCGGCGCTAAATCATTCGTGATGACCGTTAATGCGGGATATCTGCCTCCAGATCATTGGCTTCTGGACCACAAAATAGGCGGCGGAAGGATAATCGGCGAAGCGGTTCACTACATAGATCTTTTACAATTCCTGGTGAAAAAACCAATAGTTAAAGCCTGTATGATCCCAGAAGGCTCCGAGGGTTCTGCTCAGTCCGCCGCTATTTCGCTGGGCTTCGCAGACGGGTCGTTGGGCGCAGTGCATTACCTTTGCGGAGGCCATAAAAGCTACCCCAAGGAGCGGCTGGAGGTTTTTTGTGCTGGCAAAGTGATCCAATTGGACAACTTCAAGCGCCTGAAGACATGGGGCCTCAAGTCAGCAAAAAAGCGGTTTGGCGGGAGCTTGGTGCAAGATAAAGGACATGCCCATGCGGTGCGCGCTTTTCTTCAAGCCATAAGCAAAGGCGAAGACACACCAATAAACCCTTGTGAGTTATGGGAATCTGCTGAGGTGGTTTTTTCTCTTTGTCAAAATGGTTATTGGACAAAGCGTTCATGATAATGGCGGCCAATTATAAATTTCACCAACGCCAGCAAAAATATTGGGGAAGGCCATTTATACGCGGCGTTAAAAATATTCGCGCATAAACGCCGCGTATAAGTGTGCCATGGACGGCGCGCCGGTCACGCAAGTGAACGCCATCCTGGATAAAACCACGTTTTTATCCAGGATGGGTCAAAAAAGCACATGGACGTACTTTTTTGACGTTATGTATAGAAAAAGCAGAGAGTAAACAACCTGATTATTTACTCTCTGTTTATTGTGTATATGTTGATGGCGTTTACGTTTACTTTTGCCGTTCAAGTTATTCGTTTTTTGCTCAAAAAACCAAAATAAAAAAAGGTTTGCGCTTGGGCTGTCGGTTTGAGTGATCCATATTAACCAAGCTGGCTTGGCTCAAGACCGGCCTGGACTATATGCCTTTTGGATGATTGAGTCAGTTTTTACACGCCCCAAAAGCCTCACCCATCATTGGACCGCATTTCGAAGCAATCCAAACGCACAAGTCAATCACTTGTTTTTTTGCCTAACCTGCATTATTTCAGCTGGGTTGGAAAGAAATGCATTTTAGTAGCAATATAAAAAATTAAACGTAAAATTTGGCTTCAGGCTTGAAGTCAACCATATTTTGTGGCGTCGACAGTTTGTTGAACCCTACATACCAGAACAGCTTCAGTTCGCGAATAATAATACAGGAGAGAGCTTGAGCGTTTCCTCTTCGGATTATAATGCCGGTTCCCATCACACGGGCCATGAAAGCCTTGGGCCGGCATTGGTTTCCATATTCATCATATCTTGCTTATTTTATTGTAATTTTTTAGGCAGAGTGGTTTTGGGACCCTTGCTGTTGGATATTGAGGCAGACCTCACGCTCTCCCATAGCCAGGCATCCAGGCTGTTTCTCCTATTGGCCTGCGGATATTCGGTCTCGCTTATCTGCTCCGGCTTCATCTCTGCGCATATCAATCACCACCGCATGCTGAGCATCGCAGGTCTGGCGGTGGGCGCCGCTTTGATTTGGCTGTCAATGGCAAAAACCGTGCTGGCTGTACAGGCTGGCGTGTTTTTCCTGGGTATTGCATCGGGTCTTTATCTTCCATCCGCCATGCCCTGTTTGACCTCCCTGGTCACTCAGCCGCTGTGGGGCCGCGCCATAGCCTTGCACGAACTTGCGCCCAACCTGGGCTTTATCACCGCCCCGCTGCTTGCCCATTGGGTGGCTCCGGTGCTGGGGTGGCGCGGGCTTTTGGGGGTGGTGGGATTAGCCAGCATCACTGTGAGCCTGGTTCATTATTGGGGCAGCAAAGGAGGCGGCCACCGGGGGTCGGCCCCCAGCCCCTATCTGCTGGCAAGCCTACTCAAGCAGCCAAATATATTATTAATTATGGGAATACAGATCATTGCGGTCGCATCGCAGTACGGCATCTATTCTTTGATTCCGGCCTTTTTGGTGGATGAGCACCAAATGGAGCCGCTGGTGGCTCAGTCACTGCTTTCCACAGCCCGCCTGGCCCCCATAGGGACCACCTTACTGGCCGGATGGCTATTGGACCGCTGGGGGCTGAAAAGATCGGTCAGCATATTCTGTATAGCCGGCGGCGTATTCACCATAATTTTGGGATTGGGTCCGGCTTCGTGGCAATATGTCTTGGTGATTTTGCAGCCCCTGGCCCCGGCTTGTTTATTTCCAGCAAGCTTTTTGCTCATGAACAAAGCAGTGCCCCCCGAGTTGAGGAATATCAGCGTAGGGCTGGTGGTTCCAATGGGCTTTTTTTTCGGCGCAGGATTGACTCCGGCTCTTTTGGGATACCTGGGGGACCACAACGCTTTCGGTCTGGGTTTTGTCGGAGTGGGGGTGCTTTCTTTTGCAGGCGTGTACTTTGCCCACGCCTTGAAATTTGAGCCAAAATCCTGACCCGGCCTGCTCCCGGCGCAGGCCGGTGCAGCGCTTAAGAGGGGCCGCTCCCCGCTAAACGCCACCAAGGCCGGCATGCTTGCCTATAGCCTCTCCAACGCAATCCGGACAGGCCCCGGCCGTCAGCCGGTTCATTGTCCCCCCGCTTATTTAAGCGGCTAGTCAACCCAATCCAGGGTGCGTTCCACGGCTTTTTGCCAGCCTCTATAGCCTTTCTCGCGCTGTTCTTCGTTAATGGCAGGCTGCCAGGTCTTATCAACCGCCCAATTATCCCTCAGTTCGTCCAGGCCTTTCCAAAATCCAACGGCCAAACCGGCTGCATAGGCCGCGCCCAGGCAAGTGGTCTCAGGCATTTTGGGCCGGATCACCGGCACATCCAGCACATCGGCCTGGAACTGCATCAATAAATCATTGGCCACCATGCCGCCGTCCACTTTAAGCTGCCTGAGCGGCACCCCGGAGTCCTTGCTCATGGCCCGCACGATGTCAAGGGTTTGATAGGCGTTGGCCTCCAGAACCGCGCGGGCGATATGGTGTTTGTTGGCATAGCGGGTCAGCCCTACAATCACTCCCCGGGCATCCGGCCGCCAATAGGGTGCGAACAGCCCCTGGAAAGCGGGCACGCAGTAGACTCCGCCGTTATCTTCAACCGCCGCCGCCAGGTTTTCCACCTCGGGCGCGCTGTCAATGAGGCCCAAACTGTCGCGCAGCCATTGCACCAATGCCCCCGCAATGGCTATGGAGCCTTCCAGGGCGTAGAACGGCTTTTGGCCGCTTTGCTGATAGGCCACGGTGGTGATAAGGCCATGCCGGGACACCACCGGATTTTCCCCGGTATTGAGCAGCAAAAAACATCCGGTGCCATAGGTGTTCTTGGCCTCACCGGGTTTGAAACAAGCCTGGCCCACCAGGGCCGCCTGCTGGTCACCCAATGCGCCGCAAATGGGCACTTCAGCGCCCAGCGGGCCGTCAGCCAGGGTATCGCCCCAGGTGGCGGCGTCGCTGGACGAGACTATTAGCGGCAGGGCCTGACTGGGAATATCCAATACGGATAATATCTCCCGATCCCAATCCAGGCTGTTCAGGTCCATCAGCATGGTGCGGCTGGCATTGGTCACATCGCTGACATGCTTCCCGCCCCGGGGACCGCCTGTCAGCCACCAGATGATCCAGCTCTCCATGGTGCCAATGAGCGCCCTGCCCCGCTTCAGAGCCCGGGCGACCTCCGGGATATTATCCATGAGCCATTTGATTTTGGGTCCGCTGAAATATGTGGCAACCGGCAATCCGGTCTTGCTCCGGAAACGGTCCTGCCCCCCTTCGGCCATGAGCTGCTTGCAAATCTCATGGGTACGGGTGCATTGCCACACGATGGCGTTGTAATAGGGCCTACCCGTGGCTTTATCCCAGACAACCACGGTCTCCCGCTGGTTGGTTATTCCTATGGCGGCCAGGTCAGAGCCTTTTAACCCTGCTTTATGCAGGGATTGCTCTATCACCTCCTGGGTGTTCCGCCATATCTCCATGGGGTCATGCTCCACCCAGCCAGGCCGGGGGAAAATCTGTTCATGCTCCTTTTGGGCCAAAGATACGATGTTGCCGTCATGGTCAAAGATGATGAACCGGCTGCTGGTTGTGCCCTGGTCAATGGCTCCCACATACTTATGCATTCCAACTCCCTTTCCTATGCAATATTTACATCTTTGATCCCGCTGATTGATAAGCCAAAGGCCCTGGACATTAGCTGGGTAATCAATACAGCTTGCGGAGCGTTTTGCAAGACATGCTCCGCAGGCAGCCGCCTACGCCCGGTATCAAACTGCATCTGGCAGTAGGTGCAGGCCGTGACCACGGCATCCGCTCCCGCCGCCCGGGCGCTTGACAGTTTGGCCTCCATAAGCCCAAGAGAAATCTCGCGGTCCCTTTCCAGCACCGGATGGCCGCAGCACTCAAGGCGCAGATCCCAGGGCACCGCCTCCGCGCCCAAAGAAGCAACCACCCGTTCAAAAACCGTTGGGTTCAAGGGGTCGTCAAACCCGGTCACCGAAGAAGGGCGCAAGGCATGGCAGCCATAATGGCAGGCCGCCTTAAACCCGGTGAGGGGTGAGACCACATTTTTGCCGACCGCCTGCAAAACAACATCATCACCCAATATGCTCAGCAAGTGATGCACCTCGGGCTGGCCTGGCCGCAGACCATCCAAGGCCAGATGCCGCCTCACTTCAGCGGCCAGCTTGGGTGATGATCTGAGCCTGGCCTGGGCATGTTTAAGCTGGCCAAAGCAGCATTTGCAGGGGGTCATGATGGCAAGGCCCTCCTGCCCGGCCAAAGCCAGGTTATATGCGGCGGAATAAACGGAAGCGAAATAGCTTTCATCCCGGAGCGGCCAGCCGCAGCATGCGAACTCCAGAGGCACTAGCTCGATTCCCAGGGCCCCGCAAACAGCCTCCACCCCGGCTCCGTACTCCGGCAGGTGACGGGCTATTTTACAGCCGGGGAAATATGCAAACCTCATCCTCTCATCTCTCTTTTGGGCAGGTTCAAGCCATTCAGGGCCATATTACGCAATTCGGACAGCACATCGGCAACCGGAATATTCTGGGGACAGGCTTCCGAGCATTTATAGCAAGTGGTGCAGCGCCAGGTCATGCCGGAGGCCATGGCCTGGTTCACCATGCCCATGCGCAAGAGGTTCATGATCTGCTGGGGTGAACAATCCAGATCCCTGGCCGGGGCCGGGCTCAAGGCCGCAACCGGGCATACGCTGGTGCAGGTGGTGCATTGCAAACAGGCCGTAAAGGTGCCGGTCCGCAGGGCCAGGCCCTGCCCCATTTCCGGATCAAGGGGCTGAGGACTATGCAATTTTTCAACCCGCTGGGCAAGGTTCAGGCTGAGTATTTGCCTGGAAGGATCGCCCAATTCCTTTTTGGAGCCCTGCCACAAGGACTGTAGATCAATACCCGCCGGGCAAATATCAGTGCAGCGCCCGCATTCGGTGCAGATGCGGCTTCCCTGGGTAAAGGCGTCCAAATGCCGCCCAGCCAAAACACCCGCCCGGTATTTGATCAGTGAGGCCAGCTTTTCAGACGGCAGGATATCCGCATTACCCAGCACGGCATGGGCCGGAGCCACACTGCAATGCAAACTGCACTCAGCGCAGCGGGTGCAGGCATCCATGGCCAAACCCTGCAAGGCGGGGGATGCGAAAGGCCCGGCCGCTTGCCCGGTTTTGCCCAACCGCCGGATCAGAAGATTAAGCGGCGTGGTCAACGGGTGGATCAGCTTTGCCAGAGGCAAGCAGGCCAGCCCCAAAAAGCACAATGCCACGTGCAGATAAAAGAATATTTGTTCCGCGTCCATCCGGTTCAGGGCATGCGCGGCGGACCCCATGCCCTTGGCCATGGCAAAAGAGACAAAGGCGGTCTTGGCGGGGGAATGGCATTCCGCACAGCTGTCAGCCGAAATATCAGCCCCCCATTGCAGGGTCTTGGCGTCGCCGGGCAAGGGATGATCAAAGGCTACCCCGTATTCCTTGGCCCAATGCGCCTTTAGCGCCTTGACTTCCCCGGGGTCATCCGACCCCAGGTATTCCTGGGCCATACGGTCAAACACGGCCGGGGAGACCATCTTGGACGCTTCCAAAATAAACCCGGACAGCATGATGCCGGCCAGCAGAATCAACAGCAGCCAGTCCTGCAAACCGGACAGTCTGCGCAGGCGGGGATTACTCAAGCGGCGCAGCACAGCCATTACTATGCCCGTTAGCACCATCAAACCGGCCAGGTTGCGCAAGAACTGCCAGGGGTCCAGGGTGGGCCAGTAATTGTCCACCAGGCTGGAGGCGACCAAACCGGACATGGCGTGGAACAGTAGCAAGTACATGAAGCCCGCAAAAATCAGGCTGTGCGCCGCCCAGCGGTAGGGGCTGCGCCTGGCGGTGCGGGCTAAAAGGACCACGTCTTTGATCAAGGCAGCCGTAAACTTCTTAATGAGGGCGGGTTGAACACGGCTTTGGGGTCTAAGCCTGGCGGCTGGTTTATGTCTGAACCAGCGGGCCACCCGCCACGCCAATCCGGCCAGACAAAAAAACAGTGATATGTAAAGCCCCGCATCAAAAAAACTCATGCCCCACCTGCCTTCAGCCTGCGCGTCAGGGACTTGACAGCCTTATAGGCCGTGGCTATGGCCATACCAGCACCGCACTTTTCACGCGCCCAGTCGTGATGGGCCAGAATGGTTCCGGCGGCGTACAGGTTCTCAACGGGGCGGCCCGGGCTGCTAAGGGGACGCATCTCCTTATCAGTCTGCAATCCGGAGCGCGACACCGGATGACCGGCGGGATCAAAAAACTCGCCGCGCCTCCAATCATCCCTTTTGTCCGGCTGAAAAACCGGCAGCCCGAATACCGGCTCGGTGATGCTGGTGCGGCTGGCCACCAACCCGCCGCCCATAAACCGTCCCGTTGCCAGGATCACTGCACGGGCCTCTATGGCTAAGCCCGTTGATTCGGGGCCAAGCCGCACTTGCCATCCCCGGGCCCCCAGTGATTGGGCGTGGGTTACGCGTTTTTGGCTGTAAGTGCCGACTCCCAGCCCGGCCAGGCCGCGGTTGAATGCGGTGCGCAGCCGGATTCCGGCCAGGCCCGGCGGAATGGTGGGTATTTCGAAGATTTTTTTACCGGTCAGCTCTTCCAGATGGGCAACCGTATCCACAGGTTTTGAAAGGCCCAATATGGCCGGAAAGCCTATGTACTCAACATCCGGCAGCATTCTTTTCAGGGAGCCTGCCAGTTCCCGTCGCACCCCTTGATCCGATAGAGCCTGGGCAAGATGCTCTGGATGCAGCTCGCCCGTTTTGCCTGGAAACTTTATCTGCACATGCTGGAGAGCAGGCCAGCCCCGGCTTTGCACTTCATGAATCTGCCGGGCGCTGAAGCCCTTTAATCCCTCAAAGCCCACCAGCAAGGTGGGGGCCTTGTCCAATATTGCAAGGCTTGCATTCCACACGGTCTGCGGCGTCAGATAGCTTTGCTTGATGGTTCCCGCCGGAGTGAGCACCGGCGAATTGCGTTGGGCGGCGCATTTATATGGCAAGCCTTGCCCGGCCATAAACGCCCCGAATTCATCCAAGGCCGCTTTGATTTCAGCAGGCTGCAGCAGGCCATATGGATGGGCCGGGGATTCCCGCAGCAAAGCCTCAATGGCTTTCCATGGATTGCGCCACACACGGCCTTCATTAACGGGATACACCGCCATAAGGTCAATCAGGCCTGAGCTGAAATCCAGCCCCCCTGAAACGCCGCATATGGCAACCCGCAGATCTTGCCCGGCCGCGAACAGGGCCGAGGCCAGTCCGGCGTAGCCCATTCCCATCACCAGGACATCATAGCTCTTTGTATCCCGGCTCACGACTGCACGGCCTCATGCCCGCCTTCGGACAGCTCCATATCCAGCATGCCGCAATAAAGGGCTTCCTGCAGCTCCGCCTGTTCCATGGCCGCACCCCACTGCACCGGGGAATAACCCTGCCAGCGGCTTTGCACAAAAGACCTCAACTGCTCCAGCCCCGCACGCTCCTTGAGCCTGGCCCGGTCATAGAGGTGAGCGGTTATCCTAAGCCCGCAGAACCCTCCCTGGCAGGGTCCCTTGCCCACCCTGGAGCGCAGACTCAGAGCCTTGAGCAGACTGCGCCCGCTCATGCCGTCCAGTTCGTTGACGATCTCATCGACACTGCTTTTTGAGACCATTTCGCACTCGCACAGCATCAGGTCGTCTGGCTTATGCTGGTCGAACCACTTCTTAGGCCCCAGCCCCGGTTCGGTCCAGCCCCCCAGGGCGGAGTTTGGCAAGGGCTCCGTGCGGGTGAGGCAGGGGGCGGTCACGCCCAGCTTTTTACAGGCAAGATCACCCGCTTTTTCCGCCATAAGCCTGAAGGT
The DNA here is from genome assembly GCA_963675675.1 of Desulfarculaceae bacterium. GTDB lineage: Bacteria > Desulfobacterota > Desulfarculia > Desulfarculales > Desulfarculaceae > Dethiosulfatarculus. Next base: position 340,230 of record OY776512.1, on the reverse strand, counting down.
GGTCAGTTTGCCGCCGGTGATGGTGATGAAATTATCCAGGCCGCACACAGAGTGATCGACAAGAGAAAAGTCCCGGCTGATCTGGCGGTCGTCGCCAACCCCGCCCATGGCAACCAGGGGGCGCACCCCGGCATAGGCCCTGATATAGCGGGTGTGCTCCAAAAGCGGCACCATGGCCCTGGCGTCATCGATTATCTGATCAACCTCCGCTATGGTGGGGCCGCAGTGATCGGGCGATTTTATACGCATGGAGGTGGTGCCCAAAACGGAAACCGTGCCCCCCGGCACCAGGATATCCGCGTCTGTGGGCGGGCGCAGGCGGTTGATCACACGCTTGGCTATACGCTCCCCAGTCACCAGCAAGGTGCCCTTACTGAGCAATATTTCAAGCTTAATCTTGGCCATGCCCGCAACCATGCCGGCCCAGGCCCCGGCCGCATTGATTACCAGACCGGCTATTACATCCACTTCACGCTTTTTGCTGTGATCCCAATAGCGGACTTTGCCGACCCTGGGCCCATCAAGCTCCATGCCTATGGCCTGCCAGTTGCGGCGGACCTCAGCGCCCAAGGATTGGGCATGGGCCAGATTGTCCAAAGAAAGCATGAAAGGATTCACGCTTCCATCCCGCACTTCATAGGCCGCAATTATATCGGGCGAAAGCGCTGGCTCCATCTCGCAGGCTTCCTTGGGGTCCAGCCGCCGGGTCCAGATACCCGCCTTTTCACACAGTTGGGCAAATCCGGCTATGTAGCTCTCGTCATCGCCGGGAACCGCCGCAAAAATCCCCCCGGTTTCTTCAATGCAGTGGGGGGCGGCCATTTTCAAGATGTTCGCCTCGCTTAAGCATTCTCTGGCCGCGCTGCGGTCCGAGGCGACATAGCGGGCCCCGCTGTGCAAAAGGCCGTGGTTGCCCCCCGAGGCGCCCGCGTTGATATCCGATTTTTCGGTCAGCAGGCATTCCACCCCGCGTAAAGCGAGATCACGGGCCAGACCGGTCCCGGTTACGCCGCCGCCGATTATCAGAACCTGGGTTTTTATTGTTTTCACTTTTGTTGACCAGCCGATTTTGGTTTCAAATTCAACTTCAACTGAGCAGCCTTGTTTCTAAGTCTTGTGGGCCAGATGCTAAGGTGATAGCCTTAACGGATAAGCTAAGGGCCACAAACGAACATTATATGTTCGCTATACAACATATTTTTGATAATGTGTCAACCGGTATTCTGGTGACACATAGGTAAATCAAGTCATACGAATGGTGTTTACGGGATGTGGTGGAGACCAAAATGCCTGATTACAATAGCCTGAAAGCTAAAAATAATCCGGTGGGCCAAAAGACCGGCAGCAATTTGAATAAGCGCCAGCGCCACCAGCAAATCACCCGGCTGGTGCAGGAACATGGCTACCTGTCAATCACCGCCGCGTCAGAAACATTCGAAGTAACCCCCCAGACCATCCGGCGGGACATCAATGCGCTTTGCAAAGCCGGGCTGGTTCAGCGCCATCATGGCGGCGCAGCCGCGGTGCTCAGCACAGAAAACGTGGAATATTCAGACCGCAAGGTATTGCTGTTAAAAGAAAAACAACTGATAGCCAATATGGTTTCCCAGCACATACCGCCGCGCGCATCGCTGTTCATCAATATCGGCACCACCACAGAGGAAGTGGCCAAAACCCTGTGCGGCCATGACCGTCTGAAAGTCATAACCAACAATCTCAATGTGGCCAAGATCCTTTCCGGCAACCCGGAGATGGAAGTGATTGTGGCCGGCGGTCTGGTGCGCCCCAAAGACAGCGGAATAGTGGGGGAAGCCGCAATTGATTTTATACGTCAATTCAAGGTGGACATCGGCATCATAGGCATAAGCGGAATTGATCTGGACGGCACCCTGCTGGATTTTGATTACCGGGAGGTGCGGGCGGCCCGGGCAATCATAGACAATTCGCGCAAAGTCTTTTTGGTGGCGGACCACACCAAATTCGGCCGCAACGCAATGGTGCGTCTGGCCAGCATAAAAGAGGTAGACGCCCTGTTTACCGATGAACAGCCCCCCGATGAATTGGCGGAACAGCTGCGCCGCTTTGACGTAACCCTGCACGTCGCAAAGTAAAGCCATACTATAAACCCGCTTGGACCCGCCCTGCACCCGGGGCCTCTAATCCGCCCTTGAACCGGTTCAGCAGCCCGCAGCGACCTCATTCAGCCAATGTTCTAATTAGAACATAAGCGTCGTGTTGGGTCCAAAACACCCAATTCTTTATTATGTTTAGCCAAAAAACTGGTTTCATTTAGCATAACAGGCATATGTCCTTTAAATTTTTTTTAAAATTTAATCCAATTTATATAATATTATCAGCGTATTTAATAATTCTTACTAAATTTTGTCATTTCCCTAAACAATCTTTGCTCGACTAAGCCGGCGCCGAGAACAAACCATTAACAGAACCGGATTCAGCCAGTCCGATTCATCAATATTTTGTTAACTTATTTAATTTACTGTTATTTTAATTTTTCTTAAATTTATTGAAAATTTTCGATTGACAACATTTTGTCACAATGATTAACTGAAACCAGTTTCATAAATGGATTGTCAGATATTTTTTAATTATATCTAATGATTATTTAATGAAGCGCTGAGAGACCGAGTTTGGGCCTAAGGGAAAAAGAAATTCAAGTCTGGCTCTGAAACATGGCAACGGCCAAACGGATATAGCGGGTGAATAAAGCTATCCCAACCATAAAAGATGTGGCCAAGGTGGCCGGCGTTTCCAAGGCCACGGTTTCGCGCTGTTTGAACTCCCCCTCCTTGGTGAAGCCCAGCACGTTAGAGCGGGTTAAAAATGCAATAGCCGAAACCGGTTACATAATGGATGCAACCGCATCCGAATATTCCCGGAAACAATCCTCGTTTGTTTCCCTTCTCATTCCATCGGTCCGGAGTTCATTATTCGCCAACATGACCGACGGCGTGGAAAGCGTGGCAAACGCCGAAGGCCTGACCGTATTGATCGGCCAAACCCAGTATTCCGCCGAAAAGGAACGCGCCCTGCTCAAGTCCTGGATGCAAAGGCGTCTGTGCGGACTCATCGTCACCGGCCTGTTTGATAGCAATTTGGATTTACTGCCTAAATTCAAAGAGTTTGATGTGCCCTGCGTAATTACCTATGAAAGCGTGAAAGACAATGATTTCAATTATGCGGGCGTGGATAATTTTGAAGCGGCTGTCCAGGCCATAGAATACCTGATCTCCTTGAAGCACCGGAAAATAGCCGTGGTTATCGGCCCCACCCAGATAAGGCGGGCCAGAAAACGCCTTGAGGGTGTAATGGATGCCATGCAAAAACATGGCCTAAAGATACCTCCTGAATACATCATTGAAACAACGCCCACGGTTTTGAACGGAAGCGAAGCGGCGGCCCGGCTGTTGTCACTGAACTCGCCGCCCACCGCCATATTCTGCGTAGGCGACGCCCTTGCCATGGGCGCCATGGCCTCGATCAAGGAGTCCGGACTCAACATCCCCCAGGACATCTCGGTAATCGGTTTTGACGACGCGGATTTCGCAGCCTATTGCGATCCCCCCTTGACCACGGTCAGGATTCCCTCTTTCAAAATGGGGGAGCTAGCAATGCAAATCATCCACGAGTTAAAAGACGGAAAGTCCAGTGCAACCAAGTTGTTCAAGCTGCCAACCGAAATCATTCTGCGCAAAAGCTGCGGAATATGCAGGCAGTGATTAACCAACCAGACCCGCGCTTGACGCCCGGATTGGTTTAAATATGAATAGTCAACTCTCAATTATAGGAAAGCAAAAAGAAACATGAATATCGTAGTCGTAGTAATAGACAGCTTAAGAAAAGACCATGTGGGGGCTTATGGCAACTCCTGGATTCAAACCCCTCACCTTGATGAGTTTGCCAAACAGTCCATGACTTACACTTCAGCCTATCCTGAAACTCTGCCGACCTTGCCGGTGCGCAGAGCCTTGCACACCGGGGTCCGCTGTTATCCTTTCCCCGAGCTTGATGCGGCTCCGGACGGTACATACGCCTATCCGGCCTGGGGTCCGATTCCGGAAGACCAGCGCTCGGTCTCATCTTTGCTGCAAGCAAACGGGTACCGCACCGGCCTGATCTCCGACTGCTATCATATGTTTAAAAGCGGTATGAACTACAGCCGCGGCTTCACAACCTGGCAGTGGGTGCGCGGACAAGAGGTGGACAGCTACAAAAGCGGCCCCAAGATCAGCGATGACGAGGTGATGTCCTATATTCCCGACGCCAGCCGGGATCACCGCAGCCTGAAGCAGTTCATGAAAATGTATTTGATGAATAACGCACACCTGGCGGAAGAAGACCGTTCCTGCGCCCAGGTTTTCCGTTCCGGTGCGCGCTGGATCGAGGAAAACCAGGATGCGGATTCGTTCTATCTGATGCTGGATTCCTTTGATCCCCATGAGCCTTGGCTGCCGCCGGATCATTACCGCAGGCTGTATGATGCGAACAAATCAAACACCAACGCCTGCGAATCCCCCTATTTCGCATGGGAAGGGCTGATTTCGCCATCTGAGCTTAAAAGGATGCAAGCCAACTATGCCGGCTTGGTGACCATGGTGGACCGCTGGTTCGGTCATTTCATGGAATCCTTGCGCCTAAGCGGCAAGCTGGACGACACCCTGGTGGCGGTCATAAGCGACCACGGCCACAACCTTGGTCTGCCTGGAGACGCCGGCAGGGTGAGCAAGGAAGCCCACCCCATGACCAAGGCCATTGCGGATCTGGTTCTGATGATCCGCCATCCCAAAGGCGAAGGCAAGGGCCAAACCTGCGACAAGCTGGTCTACAACCATGATCTTATGCGCACCCTTCTGGATATGGCTTCCATCGAGCCCGCGCCCGGGATGGACGGCATGAATATTTGGCGGCCCGCCATGGAAAAAGAACTTGCCACCAGGGGGCACATCACCTGCTGCTGGGGTACCGCCGTAACCGTGGTTACGGACAAATGGTGGTTCAATTCAGATGTGTGGGGTGACGGAAAGCGACTGTTTGACCTTAAGCAGGATGAACACCACCAGAACAACTTGGCAGAAGCACAGCCCGGCGTCTGCGACGAACTGTTGAAACTGGCCATTGATGATGCAGGCGGCTGGGATAAGCTGCCCAAGAGTTTGGGCAACTATAAACAAAGGGCGGGCTGCAGATTGAACGGATTCGCGCCTGAACCATATGCGGTGACCGGCTGGTGCCTGGATGGCATTTCCGGCTAGGACCTTTGGAGCATTTATAAATTTGTAAGGGCTAAAAGGTATGCATGCGCCTTTCAGCCTGGACATAGTTCACCAAGGGGATGACTGAAATATCCTGAGGGCAAGAAACCCGCTTGTGGGCAGAGCGTGGTTTGAGGTTCCTCCGGAGCATAAACCCGAAACAAGAGCGAACAGAAAATTAAAACCTTAATTAAGCGGTTAGGTGGTTAGCATGAAGAAATTAATGGTAATAGGTTTTGTGGCCGCATGCATGGCTGTTCTCAGCCTATCTGCGGCAATGGCGGCGGAATACGAATTGAAGCTGGCGAATGTTATGCCCGCTGGCGACCACGTTGCTTTGGCCTGCGACAAACTTGCCGAACTGGTGAAGGCTAAAACCGGCGGCAAGATGATCATCAAGACCTTCCACGGCGGACAGCTGGGTTCGGGCAAAGAGACATTCGAAGCTGTAAAAACCGGGTTTTTGGATATTGCGGTGGACTCTTACGCCAATATGTACACCCTTACCCCGGCCTTTGAGCCGTTCCATCTGCCCTACATCTTTGAATCCCGCAACCAGCAGCTTGCCGCATTCAAAAACCAGAAAATCCGCGGCAAAGTGGACAACGCCTTGAAAAAGGTGGGGCTTAAGTGGCTGTTGGCTCTGGAGTATGCCCCCCGCCAGATCGGCACCAGCAAAAAGGAAGTCAAGACCCCGGCAGACCTCAGCGGCCTGAAACTCAGGGCTTCGCGCTCACCTTTGGAAATTTCCACCCATAAGGCCTGGGGCGCCACCGGCGTGACCATCGACTGGCCCTCGGTTCCCGAATCCTTGCGCATGGGGTTGGTTGACGGCGAGACCGTGGGTTACGACTCCATGGCCTCGGCCAAGCACTATGTGGATTCCATCCGCTATGTGACCGAGATCAATTTCCAGTCCTACGGCGTCTCCTTGGTGGTGAACAGCAAGTGGTGGGACAAGCTGCCGGGCTGGGCCCAGAAAGCCCTCAATGAATCCTCCATGGAAGCCATGAAATGGCATGAGGCAATGTTCGCGGATTACGTGAACAAGGCCAAAAAGACCATGGTCGACGCGGGCGTGAAGGTGTATGTGCCGGATGAGGCCACCGCCAAATCCTTCCGCGACCTGGCCAAGGAAAAAGTATGGCCCGCATTCGTGGGCAAGAGCATTGACAAGGATTTTGTCACCCTGATCCAAAGCGAAATGGGTAAAACCGAACCCGGTCCCTGGTTCAAGTAAATAATCACTTCATCCCAAGAGCGCACGAGCGCTCTTGGGATTTACTCGAATCACGAGACCTTGAGAGATAACAACCATGGAAGCGCAAACTCAAGCAGCGGCAAGCTGCGGATTAGAGCGGTTAAGAAAAATACAGGAATACTTTTCCAAAGCCGGAAGGCTTTTTTGCGCTTGCTGTCTGATTGCCATTATTATCAGCACTTCCCTTTCTGTTTTTTTGCGCTATGTCTTTTTCCTGCCCTTGAATTTTTCTGACTCACTGTCTGTATTGCTGCTTACCTGGATGGTGTTTGTCGGCTCGGGCTTGGCCATCGCTTCCGGAGAACATGTATTTGTGGATTATTTCCTGTCCCGTTTTCCGGCCAACCTCAAAAACTTCATGGCCATGTTGTCCGCAGTGCTTGTCAGTATTTTCCTGATTGTCATTTCCTACTATGGATACTTCTTTTCCTGGATGATGCGGGACTCCACAGACCCCCTGGTCTTTGGCATAAGCATGATGATCCCATATTTGTCCGTGCCGGTGGGCGCGACATATTCTTTACTTCAGCTATGGTTAACCGTGTTCATCATTATGATGTCGCAAAAAAAGAGCCTTGAAAGCAAAGCCTCTTAATATGATTGTATAATCGGAATATCGGACTGGCTCAATGGAACTTGTAATCGGATATTTGGCCCTGTTTTTGGTGCTTATTGTAATCGGCGTGCCCATTGCATTTTCCTTGGGCATTGCCACTCTTTCCGTATTCATCGCCAGTGGTGCGCCGGTGGGGCTTATCCCGCAGAGGATGTGGAATGGAATCAGCGGATTCCCGCTGGTGGCAATTCCGCTGTTCATTTTCGCCGGGGAGCTGATGTCATCCGGCGGCATCCTTATCAGAATCCTTGATCTGGCCAGATTGCTGGTGGGCAGGCTGAAAGGCGGCCTTTACCATGTCAATATTCTGATCAGCATGCTGTTCGGAGGCCTTAACGGATCGGCGGTGGCCGACACCAGCGCGGTGGGGTCCTTGCTGATTCCGCCCACCACAGAGGAATATGACGATCCTGACTTGGCCGCAGCCGTAACCGCGTGCAGTTCCGTGGTGGGCCCCATTATTCCTCCCAGCATTCCCATGCTGGTCTACGCCTTTGTGGGTGAAGTCTCGGTTTCCGAAATGTTTGCGGCCGGGGTGGTTCCGGGCCTGTTGATCGGCTTCGGCCTCATGATCGCCACATTCTTCATGGTCCGCAAAAAGAACTATAAAATACCGCAGGTAAGTTACTCTCTAAAAGATGTAATCCTGATTATCCGCCGGGCCATACTGCCCTTCATGCTGCCCTTCATCATCATCGGCGGAATCGTGTTCGGTATTTTCACCCCAACCGAAGCTGGCTGCGTTGCATCCGTATATGCGCTTTTTGTGGGGTTTTTCATAACAAAAGAACTGAATTGGGAAAAATGCTACCGGGCCCTGGTGCGCACCGCCATCATAACCGCGGTGGTATTAACCATGGTGGCCATAGCCGGAGTCGCCACCAATTGGCTGGCCAGGATGCAAATCCCCTTGGTGGTGGGCGGATTCTTGCATTCCATAGCATCAACCAGTTTGACCTTCTGGTTGCTGTATATTGTGTTTCTTTTAATCATCGGCATGTTTTTGGAGCAGGTTGCCGCCATCATCATGATAGTGCCGGTTTTCCTGCCCATCGCCGCGATCTATCAGATTTCTCCGCTGCAGTTTGGTTTGGTGACCGTAGTCACGTTGGCGGCCGGTTTGGTGAGCCCACCGGTGGGATTGTGTGTTTATGTGGCCAGCGGCATTGCTAAAAGAAACGTGGAGGGCGTTTTTTACCACTCGCTGCCCTACCTGCTTTTAATAGTGGGTGTAATTTTCATGCTGGCCTTGTTACCCGACCTGTATCTTTGGGTGCCAAGGGCGGTTGGCTTCAGCGGGGTCTAGCCCGCTTCACGGAAAGAGCGGTCATCGGCCGCCAAAGTTTCAGTCGTTTATTTAAAAACGGCGCCGTTGAAAATCACATTTCAACGGCGCCGTTTTGTGTTTTCTATCCTGTGGGGGCATTTGTCAGGAGGACTGCAAAGCCCCCCCCTGCCCGCCCCGTCAATTCAGCTGATCCAGGTCAATCTCACCTTTTGCCACCAGCTCCCCATAATGACGCAGGCTCTCGCTCACCGCCTCCCTCAGCGGAGTGTGGGGAACCTCACCAAGCAGCGTCCTGATGCGGGCGTCATCCAGATCCAAGGGGAAGGGTAAAGGCGAATCAGGCTCATAAGTGATTTGGGCGCTGGGCGCCAACTCCAAAAGCATGTCCACGAAATCCGAGACCTCGATGACGTCATTTCTCAGATTGCCGACCGGGGCCCCTTCCCCGCCCGCCCGGCAAGCCGCGATGAATGCGCGGGCGGCATCGCCGTTGAACTGCAGGCAGACCTGACCGCTGAATTTTATCTTATAGGGTATATCCGCCGCCGCCGCCAGAATGGCTTTGCTGATATCCGAGGACAACCCCTGGTCCCGACCCACCCCGAAGGATATGGCCGGGCGGATGCCCACACTGGCCACCTGCCAATCCTGCCAATACACCCGGGCCAGGTGCTCATCGGTCATCTTGTAAATCCCATAAAGGGTGTTGGGCCAGAGCGGTTCGTCATCTCCCACCGGCCTGTTGGGGTACATCTCGGGCGGGCCGTACACCGCCACCGAACTGGCGTAGGACAGCCCCTGGATACGGCCGGAAAACTTACGCGCCGCCTCGAGGATATTCACGGTGCCTTGCACATTCACCCAAGCGCCCCGGGCGGGATCGGCCGCGCAAAAAGGAACCTGCAGGCCAGCCAAATGGATGATATGGGTGACTTTTTCCTCATCCACCACCTGCATGACCTGTTCCAGGTTTCCCACGTCAAACCGCCGGAAAGTTATTTTCTCCATCTGTTCCCCGCTGAGCAGAAAACGCACCCGGTGGAAATCACCGCTGTGATGACCGGCGACTATCTCCACCCCCTCTTCGGCCAGGTTCTTCAAAACCCAGGACCCGATGCTCCCCGTGGAACCGGTGACCAGATATTTAGCACTCGCCATTTTCACTCCTCATGTTTAATCCAGATTACGCAGAATGCGCCGCACTCTGGTCTATTTTGTGTTTTCATATTTCCCAAAGACGCCAGGCGGTTCATCTGGGCGGCTCCAGATGCCCGCATGCACTGATCCGCTTTATTCTAGCAGGCCGCCATAAAATCTCACATTATTATAACAGCGGACATGGCAATCACTTTCAGCTTAACCTGCCAAACCCGCCGACTAATGAAGCCTTCTCATTCGCAGAGTTGTAATATTCATGAAGAATATTTGTAACAGTCCAAATTAATTGGATTAATTGAATTATATTTTAAGCTATGTGGAGAAGAACAAACTTGGATGAATCTGCACATGATTGGCAAAGGCCCAAGGCGCCCCATATCAGATCAGAACACCATCCCGCAGCCATTTTTCCACGGCCTCTCTGGTGTTCAATATGTGCCTTCGCGCAGCGCGTTCGCTGTTGTCTTCATCATGGGTTTTGACTGCATCCAATATGTCCCGGTGCTCTTCACAGGATTGCTTCATCCCCCTGCCGGGCAGACGCATGGAACTGCGCATCAAGACCTTGGCCTGCAGCCGCAAGCGGCTGTATATCTCGGCCAGCCGCTGATTCCCGCCTATATCGATGAGCTTATAATGAAAAAATTGATCGAGTTCGGAATACCGTTTATTGTCGCCGGCCTTCATGGCCGCCAGGCACTCGGCCAAGGTATTTTCCAGCTCATCCAAATCTTCATTACTGGCTTTGCGCGCCGCCAGGCGGGCGGACAGCCCTTCCATGAATTCCCGCAAATCAAATATTTCAAGAGCATCCTGGCCTGAAAAATTCGCCGCGTAAACCCCGTTGTGGAAATCTCCGGTGGCCAGCCCGACCTCCTTGAGTTTCACCAATGCTTCCCTGACAGGAGTCTTGCTCACACCACATTGGCCGGCAAGGCGGCGCTCCACAAGCCTTTGACCCGGCATTATGTTGCGCTCTAATATCTGGGTGGTTAAGAAATTAAAGACCAGATCCGCTTTGCCAAGACTGTCATTGTTTGCGCCGTTGAAAAGAACTTCTGCCGTCACCTCATGAACCTTTTTTGCTTTGGGAGTTTTTTCCATTTAACACCCCATATTTTGTCATTTAGCCCCGATGTTTGGCTGATAAGGGGATTGTGTCTCATATTAGCACATTAGTAATACATATCCGATTCACGGGCAGCAAACTTACATATTGCGGTAAAATTCTATACAGAATGCACTGCACTAAAGATGGACCCGTCAATAAAGGCCAGACTGCTTATGCCACGCTCCACTTCCATGGGAGCTGCTGCTATCGGCATCCGGCCACACCATGCCGGTGCTAAACCCCAACCTGTGAATATAACTCCCTTATTATAATTACCTTAAAAATGGTTCACTATCCCATGCAGCCGAAAATCACTTTTCGCTCCGCTGGAAATTTCTCCGGATCATCAAAAATACGGTAAGCGCCGTCAATGCCAGGAAAAACCAGCAGATCGGGGAGCGCACGAAAATCTCAACCGAGCCCTTGGACAAAAGCAGAGAGCGCCGGAGATTGTCTTCGAACATGGGCCCCAATATGAAGGCCACCAAAAAAGGCGCCGCCGGAAGTCCCACCTTCATCATGAAAAATCCCAAAAAACCCATGCAAACCATGATCAGGACATCGAACATGCTGTTGTTCACTGCATAGGCCCCATAAAAGACCAGCACCAGAACTATGGGAAACAACAGCTGCTTGGGAATGTCCGCAACCTTTGAAAAGAATTTGATGGAGTAATGCCCCAGTACGAACATGAAGAATGAACTGAGCATGATTCCCATGAAGATGGCATATACCGTATTGATATTCTGCTGGAACAACAAGGGGCCGGGGGTCAGGTTGTGGATCATGAAGCAGCCCAGGATCACCGCGGTGATTACATCGCCGGGAACCCCCAGTGATAACAGCGGAATCATGGTGGCCCCGCAACAGCCGTTGTTGCCGGCTTCAGATGCGGCCACGCCCTCCAGGGAGCCTTTGCCGAATTCCTCGGGATGCTTGGAGGTGCGTTTGGCCTCGCTGTAGGACAAAAACGCGGTGGGAGCTCCGCCTATTCCCGGAATGGCCCCCATGATCACCCCAAAGATGCTGCCCCGGATAATGCTTTTGAAGCTGGCCAGGTATTCCTTGAGAGTCAGGGTGCTGGAATCCTTATTGGATATTACGGTTTGCTCCTTGATGCCGACCGCAGCCATATTGATTATCTCGGGCAGAGCAAAAAGGCCTATAAGCACGGGGATGAAGCTGAATCCGGCCATCAAATCCGGGTTACTGAAACTGAAGCGGCTGGTTCCGTATACCAGATCCAGCCCAACCGTGGCAGCCAAAAGCCCCATGCAGCCGGCGGTCAACCCCCGCAGCAAGGAATCTCCCGACACACCCGCGATGATGGTCAAAGAAAAACAGATCAGGGTGAAAAACTCGGGCGGCCCGAACTGCAAGGCCAGGCTGGCGATTATGCCCGCGAACAAGATCAAGGCCAGATTGGATATGAAATCCGCCGTGACCGAAGCATAAAGCGCCATCTTCAAGGCTTTGCCCGCCTTGCCCATGCGGGCCAGGGGATAACCATCCAGCAGGGTGCAGGATGCCGCCGGAGTGCCGGGGGTGTTGATTAAGATGGCGGATATGGAGCCGCCGTAGATGGCGCCCTTGTATATGCCAACCAGCATGAGAATGCCGGTGATGGGGTCCATATAAAAGGTGAAGGGCAGCGCCACCGCCACCGCCATGGTGCCGGTCATGCCGGGGATGGCTCCGTCTATGATGCCGATCAGCATACCCCCGCCGATGGCCAGGATGTTCTGCCAGGATGCGAAGTAGTGGAACGCTTGGGTTATATTTTCAAGCATTTATCTAAATCCCCTTGAGTTAAGCCCATTTTTCTGTTGAGGACCTCGCCCGGCAAGGCGCCCGGGCGGCGGGCTCTGAGTGCTGTTTTCCGGTCATGAATCAGGGACCATTGGCGGGATTTGGCCGCCATCAGAACAGATAGCCGGTGGGCATCGGCTTGTGGGCCGCCACCGTGAAAAAGTAATAAAGCCCCACCGGCAGCAGAATGGCCAAGGAGGCCAGGTATTTCAGGCGCTTTTCACCGTATAGCAACGCAAATGACGGGAATATGATCACGGATGCCAAGATGATGCCAAACGGTTCCACCAAAAAATAGTAGACCAGCATGCCCGCCATGGCCCCCACCGCTTTCAGCATCATGCCGGAATCGTTTCCCTCGTTGGGCTGCGGCTTAATTGAACCGTCCTGATCATCATCTGTGCTTGCATTTTGTTTACGCATGGCCCAAAAGCCTTGCCCGGCCATGATCAAACCAAACAGCATCATGCCTCCGGCCAGCACATTGGGCCAAAAGGCCGGGCTTAATGATGCGATCTTTACTGTCTTGGGGACCACCACGGCATTGGGAATCAACCACCAGAAAATCAAGCCGCCCGCCAAGGCAATCCCCAGCCCCAGAAACAAATCGTTTGTTTTTCGTTGCATCATGTCCCCGAATTGGGCGGGGGGCTTGCGCCCCACGCCCGTATTGGCAAGTTACAGGTTACTTTGTGATGGTGATGCCCATCTTTTTGCCCAGCTTATCATAAGTCTCAAACTGGTCTTTGATATAGGCTTCGCAAGCCGCGCCATCGCTGATATAGGGAATGGAACCCAAGCTCTTGGTGATCTTGTTCCAGGCCGGGTCCTTTTTGATTCCGGCCAGGGCTTTTTGCCATTTGGCCACCGCGGCCTTGTCCATGTTGGGGGGACCCAAAAGGGCGCTCCAGCCAATGGCGGTCTCCAAGGCGGGGAATCCGGCCTCCCGCACGGTGGGCACATCCTTGATGGCGCCATAGCGCTCGGGAGTGGTCACAGCCAGGGCGCGCAGCTTGCCTGCCTGAATCTGGTCCAGCACCGGAGCCAGGTTGATGCCCAAAAAGTCCACATGTCCGCCCATGAGAGCGGTCTTGGCTCCGCCGCCGCCCTTATAGGGGATGCCGGTAGCGGCTTTTTGTTCCAGACCGGCGGTCTCCAACAGCATGTAGGAGCCCATCGCCAGCAGGCCGTAGGGGCCCGAGTGGCTGAAGGACATTTTGCCCGGGTTCTTTTTGATGGCTTCGGTCAGGTCCTTAAGGGTTTTATAAGGAGAGTCGGCCTTAACCACATAGACAAAGGGGTTCAGCTCCAGCACTCCCAGGAAGGTGAAGTCGTTCCATTTGTAGGGAATGGTCTTATTCAGCGCCGGAACCAGGCAGTTGCAGCCCACCCGCCCCATAAGCAGAGTGTAGCCGTCGGCGCGGCTGTTGCACACAAAGGCGGAACCGGTGACACCGCCCGCGCCTGTGCGGTTCACCACCACCACCGGCTGCCCGATGTATTTGTCCACCGAAGCGGCCAGGGTGCGGGAAGCCAGGTCGGAGGCTCCCCCGGGGCCGAAGGGCGCAACCAGGGTTATGGGTTTGTTTGGGTACTCGGCCATTGCGGCCATGGGCGCCCAGGCAAAAGCCAGCACCAGGGCTGCCAGCAGGGCTTTGGTCAGAATCGCACGCATTCGATAATCTCCTTTTTTTGAGTAGCCTATAGACATAATGGTTAAAAACCCACCCTCGAACCGGAAAAGATCCGAGGACAATTTTGCTACAACTCCAGCCTGCTCTTGAAGATATCCAAGGTGTCCTTGTCCAGGTTGCGGCTCTCCAGATACTCGAACAACACCGAAGCCATCTTCCCGGCTTCCGCCCGGTTGTCCTCATAGATGTCATTTTTCTGCTGCGGGTCGGCATCCAGGTCATAAAGCTGGGGTTTCTCGTTATTGCGCCCACCTATCACCATGGCGTATTTTTCCCCGGTTATGGTGACCCAGTTCACGGTGTCGGGCGCTTCGGGGTTAACCGGCATGGGGCCGGAGTTGGGGCCTCCGATGGTGCCTATCTTGGTTGAGCTGAAGACATAGTCCCTAAGCTTGTCCTTTGATCCGTCCATGAGCGGCATCAGGGATTTGCCTTCAATGGGGTTCAGGCCCTGGCTGCGGCCCAGCACCACTCCCGGGTTCTCCTGCACCACTTCGCGCTCGGGCAACAGGGCGCGGCCCGGAAGCTTTTCACCCATGGGGACGCCGGCCACATCCAAAATGGTGGGGAACATATCCACCACCCGCACCAGGGAATCAACTTTTTTGCCGGCGTGGGCCTGCTTGGGCAGCTTGATGGCCAAGGGCACCCGGATCAGCTCCTCATAAAGCGGCCAAGGTCCCCGGTTGTCATCTTTAAAGATATTGATCTTACCAGTGCGGTTGTGCTCGCCCAAGAAGGTGCCGTGATCGCTGGTAAAGATAACCATGCTTTCATCATAAATGCCCACATCCTTAATTTTGCGGATGAAACGGCCGATCCACTTGCTGGTCATCTCGGCCTTGGCCGCATAATGGGCTTCCATATCGGCGATCTCAGCCGGGGTGAATATGTCCGCCGGGCCATAGTTGGGGTAAATCATGGGGGTGCCGTCGTAATCCGGGTCCGCGTATTTATCCACATAGAACTGCGGCGGGTCCCAGGGCTCGTGGGGATCAAAGGTATCCACGTGCAGGAAGAAATCCTTGTGCTTGTAGTTGCGCTCCAGCCATTTCTCGCTGAGGGTCATGGTCCGGGCCACAAAGCGGTCCTCCTCATAAAGCCAGTCCTTGTTGATCCACTGGGAGATATCCGCCTGGGAATGGTCTCTGAAATAGGTGGTGGAGCGGGTCTTTTCCAGGGGAATGGCGTAGGGAATGTCTTCATTGGATGTGGTGAAGTGAATGTCCCGCTCTTGGCCCCGGATCAGATGGTAGCCGATATAGCCACGGTCATAGTTCAGGCCGCGCCTGAGCAGGTTGGCCGAATCGGTGATCAGCTGGGTGATATAGCCGTGATCCAGGAAGATCTCGGCCAGGGTGATATCGGTGTCGTCCAGACGCTGCCAGCCGCGCACCGGGTAACCAGCGATGCCTGTGTACATGTCGTAACGGTGGGGCACTGTTGGGAAGCTGTCCGCATAGAAGCGATCAAAGTACACCGAGTCTTTCAAAAACTCGTCTATCTCCGGGGTGTCAACCTTCTTGAGCCCCTTGGCGCCCACGAAATCGAAACGGAAAGTATCCGAAACTATTAATATAACCTGCAATTTATCCTCCATACAGTTTGCATTTAATTGTTTTGGCCTTTGCCGGATGCGAGCCGCCAGAGCCATTATTTTGCACAGAATCGGCTGGCCCGTGCTCCGCATTTTTTACGCTCTAATCAATCATCCACTTTATAGTACCCCATTTGGTATACCAAATTATATCTTAAAAATCACACTAAATGGCATCTGTTAAAATGTCAAGGGATAAATTCTGGTGCTGGGCTGGTCTTGCTGATGGTAATTGGTTTTCTGGCGCCCTGGCCGGTTAAGGTATTGTTAAAAAACACAGTACCGGCATCCTCAAAATCCGCCTGTGGGCTGGCTACCGGTATGCGGCAGCTCAAATCTCAGGCTTACGCATGAAAGGCTTAAGTTTGGATGGAACCGCTGGCCAAAAGAGGGATAAGATTATAATAATAATGGATTAAATTCGCATGTGGGAATATAGGGTAATCAGGCAGCACAGTATGGTTATTAAATGACCGGTTTTTACTAGACATAATGTAATTACAACTAGTTGCATAATTTTATTTTATTTATGATCAAAATATTAAGCATTTAATAATTAATGTCTTGACTAATTAGACCTTGAACATAAAACTATAAACGAAATGGGGTTTCGGCAGTCATGAAGCCTGAAGATGGAAAGTTGGTTCAGGAGATGGTGGATCTTATCCGGCGTCTGGTGCGCTCGGTCTACCTGGATTCATTGAAAATGAGCAAGCAGTTCGGCCTCACCGGACCACAGAGCACCGCGCTTCGGGCGCTGTCAATCGGTGGTCCGATGTCGTCCGCGGACTTGAGCAAAACACTTTATGTCACACCATCCAACATCACCGGCATAATCGACCGGCTGGAGAAAAAGGCATATGTGGCGCGCATGAAAAAGGAGGGAGACCGGCGGGTAACCCTGGTCCGTCTCACCGATGCCGGCCGCAAGCTTTGCGAAACCATGCCCGATCCCATTGAAAAAAAGCTGATCGCCGGGCTTTCCAAATTGAAACCGGAACAAGCCCGCAGCTTATCTGACGCCATGGGTCAAATAATTGACTTTATTAATGCTCCGGATTTACCGGAGGGTTTACCCCTGGAGTTGACCCATATCCCGGCCACGTCCGAGACATCTTGTCAACAGGGAGAGACCACATCTTAACCAACCGTTGCGAACCGGATTCATGGTGTTTCAGTTCAAGGCGGTGAGGAGGAATTTACGTTATGCGTTTTTTGAGGACACTATTGGCCGCGGCTTTGATTCTGGCCTTGGCCTGTAGTGCGGCATATGCTGCAAAACCTACCATCGTTTTCACCGATCTGAGCTGGAACAGCGCCATGGTCCACAACCGCATTGTGGGCTTCATCATAGAAAAGGGCATGGGCTATAAGGCTGACTACATGCCCGGGGCCACCGCCGCCGCCCTGACCGGCCTGTCAAAAGGCGACATTCACGTGTACATGGAATCCTGGACCATGAATATCCAGGAGGCCTACGACAAGCTTATTAAGGCCGGCAAGATTTTGGACCTGGGGTCCAACTTCGGTAAAAGCTGGGAAGGCTGGCTGGTGCCCACCTATGTAATCAAAGGTGACAAGAAAAGGGGCATCAAGCCCATGGCTCCAGACCTGAAAACGGTTGAGGATCTCAAAAAATACTACAAGCTGTTCAAGGACCCCGAGGAACCGGAAAAAGGCCGTTTTTACAACGGCGTGGCTGGCTGGATGGTCACCAAGAAAAACACCCGGCGCCTGAAGGCCTATGGCCTGGATAAGTTCTTTACAGACTTCATTCCTGGATCGGACGCCGCCCTTTCGGGCTCCATGGCCGCCGCCTATAAGCGCGGCAAGCCCTGGCTGGGTTACTACTGGGCTCCCACCTGGGCGCTCGGCATGTATGACATGACTCCTTTGGAGGAGCCTGCCTTTGATCCCAAGGTGGAAAAAGAGACCGGCAAATGCGCCCTGCCCAGCAACCTGATTCATATCCTGGCCTGGTCCGGCCTGCCCAAGATGGCTCCGGATGTGGTGGAGCTTTTGAAAAAATACGAAACCACCATGGACATCAACAACAAGTTCTTGGCTCACATGCGTAAAACCAAGGGCAAATCAGAAGCAGGCGCGATTTTCTTCTTGAAGAATTATCAAGACCTGTGGACCAAGTGGGTCAGCCCCGAGGTCGCCGCCAAGGTTAAAGCAGCCCTTAAGTAAGCAGTATTTGGATTTTACTATAGCCTTCCCGCGCCGTTACGGCGGTGCGGGAAGGATTGCCGTTTATTTAGCCTAAGGAGCTGACTGTGGATGATTCAAACAGTCATGACGATAATTCGGTCATTCTCAGCGTAGAGAACGTATGGAAGGTCTTTGGCGCCGAAAAAAAAACTTTACCTGCAGAACTGCGCCAAGCCTCCAAAAAAGAAATCCAGGAAGAGACCGGCCTGGTTTTGGGCATGCGCGATATTTCCTTTGATGTCAAACCAGGGGAATTTTTTGTGCTCATGGGGCTGTCCGGTTCAGGCAAGTCCACCATGATCCGCACCATATTAAGACTCATCGAACCCAGCGAGGGAAAAATCATCATCAATGGCGAAAACGTATGCGCCATGGATGACAAAAAACTCATGGACCTGAGGCGCTACACCACTTCCATGGTGTTCCAGCACTTCGGCCTTTTGCCTCATTATTCCGTCCTGCAAAACGCCGCCTATGGCCTGAAGGTGCGGGGAGAGGAAAAAGCCACCCAATACGAAAAAGCGAAACAAGCCCTGGAAACCGT
The DNA here is from genome assembly GCA_963675675.1 of Desulfarculaceae bacterium. GTDB lineage: Bacteria > Desulfobacterota > Desulfarculia > Desulfarculales > Desulfarculaceae > Dethiosulfatarculus. The sequence continues at coordinate 321,668 of OY776512.1, read as the reverse complement.
GGGGCTCAAGGGCTGGGAGGATTACCGCCCCGGCGAACTCAGCGGAGGCATGCAGCAGCGGGTGGGTCTGGCCCGGGCCCTGGCCACCGATCCCCAAATCCTGTTGATGGACGAACCCTTCAGCGGGCTTGATCCCATGATCCGGCGCCAGATGCAAGAAGAGCTGGTGGAATTGCAGCACAAGGTGCACAAGACCATCATCTTCGTAACCCACGATCTGCACGAGGCGGTTACCATAGGCGACCGCATCGCCATCATGAAGGACGGGGAGTTGGTGCAGCTAGCCGTACCAGAGGAGATCATCAATAATCCGGCCAATCAATATGTGCGCGAGTTCGTGCGCGACGCCAGCCCGGCCAAGGTGCTCACGGCGCGCAGCATCATGGAAGACGCCAGCTTGAAACTGCAAGAAAAAACCTCTGCGACCGAGGCCTTGAACACCCTGGAAGACGAGGGTGCGGATTATGCATTTGTCATAGACCAGGCGGGCAAGCTGAAGGGAGTCACAACCGCAAGCCGCTTGGCCCGGTCCACCAAAACCAACGGCCACGACCTAAGCTCCTCTTTGGTGCCTAATCACAGTTCCTGCGAGCCGGGCAAGGTGCTGGAGGAGATCATCCCCCTTGCCGTGGCCACCCGTTATCCGGTGGCTGTGGTGGGTGACGAGGGAGAACTGGTCGGCGAGATCGGCAACGCCACCCTGCTGAAAAACCTCATCAGCGATGAGGAGATGGAGGCCGCCAATCATGGATGAGCCCACTAATTTCTTTTTTGATTTTCCCAAACAGTTCTATGTCCCCCTGGCCGACTGGGTGGACGCCATTATGGATTGGCTGATTCTAACCGCCGGTGACTTCTTCGAGGTTCTGGGCAACGGCGTATTGTGGTGCCTGCTCAATCTGGAGCATTTTTTCGTCTGGCTGCCTTGGCCGGTGGTGATCATGTTGGTGGCTGTCCTGGCCTGGTCGCTGATAAAAAAGCTCTGGGCCCCCATCGTGATGGCAGGACTGCTCTTCTTGATCGGCGGTTTCGGCTATTGGGAACTGGCCATGAAGACCCTGGCCCTGGTTACCGGCAGCGTGATAGTGTCTCTTTTATTCGGCATCCCCATGGGCATACTCATGGCCAAAAGCGACCTGGCCGAATCAATCATCAAGCCGGTGCTGGACGCCATGCAGACCATGCCCAGCTTCGTATACCTTATCCCGGCCATGATGTTCTTCGGCCTGGGCAAGGTACCGGCCATGTTCGCAACCATAATCTACGCCATACCGCCCATGATAAGGCTTACCAACGTCGGCATCCGCGAGGTGGATTACAATGTTGTGGAGGCGGCCAGCGCCTTTGGTTCTTCATCTTGGCAGGTTCTGTTCAACGTCGAGCTGCCCCTGGCCAAACCCGCCATCATGGTTGGGGTCAACCAGACCACCATGATGGCCCTCGCCATGGTGGTGGTGGCCTCCATGATCGGGGCCAAGGGCTTGGGTATGGAAGTTCTGCTGGCCATCAACCGTATAGAGGTGGGACGGGGCTTTGAAGCCGGGCTCAGCATTGTGTTCCTGGCCATTATCATTGACCGGCTCACCCATGCCGTGGCGGTTAAGCAGAGATAAACCGTCACTCCCCAGGGATTCAAAGCCTTATTACACAAATAAAGCTCCGGGCAGTCCCTAAAAGGGCTGCCCGTTTTTGTTGCATTATTATTGATGTAAGCCAAACAGATATGTCGCAGGCGGCTTAAACCATGCGGGTGACTATATACAGCCAGGGCAGCACCAGGATCAAGGCGCAGGTAGTGACCAGCCAGCACACATTGGCCAGATCCAAATCCAGGTCAAACAAGGACGCGGCCACCAGGGAGGTGAAAGCCACCGGCATTGAACCGCCGATAAGCACCGCCTTGAAAGGCAGCCCGCCCTGCACCAGATGGAGCCCCAAAACCCAGGCCGCGAACCATACGAAGGCGGGGACCAAAACGAACTTGATGATCGAGGCCGCAATGCTTTCGCGAAAGTAACCGCCCAGGCCGGAGAAGCGCAAGGCCAGGCCGATGGAGGCCAGAAGCGCCACCGTACCCACGGTCACCAACACCCCGGTTACGGTTTCGAACACATCGGGCCGGGGCACCCCAGTCAGGTTCAATGCCGTACCCAGGGACAAGGTGCTCAAGGCCACCAGCACAAAGGGATCTTTTGCCAGTGCGGCCGCATATGAGCCAAAACCGGGCTGCCCCTTGGTCTGGCCGCTCAGATGCTTGGCCAGGGGAAAGCCCACGGTGTAATAGAGCACTTCCTCAAAGGCCTTGTATAAAAAAAGCATTGCGAAACCGGCCTCGCCCAGGAAAAAGTAACAGACCAGTCCGCCGATTGATGCAATGTTGCTGAAAGATCCGCAACAAAACATGGCCCCGGTCTGGCGCGGGTTATGGCCCAATACGCGGGATGCTCCAATGGCCAAAACCCCGCCCAACAAAAGCGCGCCGATCCCCAACAGGGGCAAAAAGGCCAATCGGGCGTCGCTGAATTTCAGGGACCATACAGCGCACAAGAGACTTAGCGGCATGAAAAACAAAAGGCCTGCCTTCTGCAGAGCTTTTCGCACAACTATAATTTCCACACCCAGGCGCAGCCTGCCGGTTTCCACCAGCCGCTTTACCCCATAACCCAATAGCAGCCCGGAGATTATCACCCCGAGCGAGAAGAAAAGCCGATCCATTTATGTTCCGATTTCCCCTCTTTGGGTAAAGCTTTACAGCGCCCGGGCGCAGGCAGGAAGAATTCCCGCCGTGGCTCCCAGGGATTTGAAGCCACGCACGGGTTTCAAAATCACGGGCCGGGGGGGCAGCAGTAGCTGGATTTTGCAACTTTAGCTAACCTGGCCCCCCTGAGCGACTTGATCATGCCCCCCAACCGCGGCAATAACCGGCTCAAACCCAGGACCGCGGACGGAGCATGCAGCTATTCAGCGTCCTCCATGAGCTCATTCAAAAACTGGGTGGTGGTGTAAATCTCAAAGGGCTGCGCCCGAAGCTTGGCCTGCACCAGATTGTGTACGCAGGAGTTGCATTCGGTGAGCAGTATCTCCGCGCCGGATTGTTCCACCTCTTCCAGGCGGCGCTTGGCCATGGCCAGGGAGTTTTTGGCATACGCCCCCCTGACCCCGCCCCCCGATCCGCAGCACAAAGAGTTTTCCCGGTTTGATTTCAGCTCCACAAAATTGGGCGCAATCTTGCGGATGGTTTGACGGGGCTCTTCATAGATGCCCATATGGCGGCCCAGGTCGCAGGGATCATGGTAGGTGACCTTTTTGTCGGTGGTCACTCCGAAGTCAAAGTCTTTGAGGAACTGGGAAGAGTGCATAATCTCTATGCCCGCCTCGCTCAGGGGCTTGTACTCTTCTTTTCCCTTGAAGGTGCGGTAGCAATAGGGACACCCGGTGATCACCGCTTCACAGCCGGTGGCCTTGATCAGCTCAATGTTTTTCTGGGCCAGCCTGGGTTTCAGATTGAATCCCACATCCTCGAGCACCCCTGAACAGCACACCTCGTCTATGAGGGTGTAATCCACTTTCAGGCGGTCCAGCAGATCCAAGGCCCCCTCGGTGGGATCTTCCTCGCGGTATTGGCCCACGCAGCCCATGAAATAAACGTATTGGGCTTTTTGGTTGCGCTTGCGGTCAAAGTCCGGGGGATCGTCCTCGGCATAGATGTTGTCATGCTCTTCAAGCACCTTGTCCATGCCGGTGAAAGCCGGGTGGCAAGAGCCGATATTCACCATGTCCTTGCGCACGGCCTTTATGATCTCGGGCACCTCCACCCCGGAAGGGCAGTTTTCAGCGCAGGAGGCGCAGGTGGTGCACTGGAACAGGGTGTCGATAAGCTCGTCGCTGTATTCCAGGTTGCCTTCCAAAACTTCCTTGATGATCAGCATTTTGCCCCTGGCGTTATAGGCCGGACGCAGGGTGGCTCCGTAGATCGGGCAATGAGCCTGGCAAAAGCCGCAGCGTGAGCAGCGGTCGATCTGATCCTTGAACTTATTGGTAAAGATGTATTTTGATTCCATTACTACCCCGCAGCCTCCAGATTCATTTTGCCTGGGTTCAAGATATTGTTGGGATCGAACAAACGCTTCAGGGCCCGCATGCTTTCCATGGCCCTGGCATCATGCTCCATATCCATGAAGGGCGCTTTAGTCAGACCGATGCCGTGTTCACCGGACAAGGTGCCGCCCAGCTCCACCGCTTTTTCAAAAAGCGCTTGCACGGTCTTTTCAACCCGCTCCACCTCGTCCGCATCGTTGGCGTCGTAGACCACCAAGGGATGCAGGTTGCCATCGCCCAGGTGCCCCAGGGTCGGCACCCTGGTGCCGTATTTCTGGGCGGCGTCCTGCACCGCTTTGAGCATCTCGGCAACCCGGCTCACCGGCACCGTGATGTCCTCGGTTTCCACATTGGTTGCCAGGCGGGTCATCACCGCATAGGCCGCCCGCCTGCCCGCCCACAGTCCCTGGGCTTCCTCAGCGGATTTGGCCAGGGTGATGTCTTGGGCGTTGTGGGCTTTGAGAGCCTCCAGCACCTTTTCCATTTGATAGGTGTTTTCCTCGACCGTGTAACCGTCGGTCTCCACCAGGAGCATAACCTCCACCTCGGGCAGGTTCAGGTCGGTGCCCTGGTTGATGGCCTTAATGCTGGCGCTGTCCAAAAGTTCCAGGGCCCGGGGGATGATCCCCGAACACATGATGGCCGAAACAGCCCTGCCCGCTTCTTCAATATCCAAAAAGGCGGCGGTGCAGGTGCTGGAATTGTTGGGTTTGGGGTTTATTTTCAAGGTCAGCTCGGTTATCACCCCCAGGGTGCCTTCCGAGCCCACAAACAACTTGGTCAGGTCGTATCCGGAAGAGGTTTTCATGCAGCGTGAGCCCGTCGCCATCACGGAACCATCGGGCAAAGCAATCCTGAGCCCCATGACATAGTCCTTGGTGGTGCCGTATTTGGCGCCCCGCAAGCCGCCCGCATTGGTGGCCGCATTGCCCCCCAGGGTGGAGGCCTTCATTGAGGCCGGGTCCGGAGGGAAGAAATACCCGTGCGGGGTCAGCTTTTCCTCCAGCACCGCGGTGACCACCCCAGGCTCCACCACCACCAGGCGGTCCGGTATGCTGATCTCCTTGATGCGGTTCATGCGGGAAAGGTCCAACACTATGCCCCCATTGATCGGCACTGCGGAACCCGCCAGGCCCGTGCCTGCTCCGCGGGCTATGACCGGGATGAGGGCATCATTGGCTATTTTCAAAACCTTGGCAACTTGTTCCTCGTCCTGGGGCCATACCGCGCAGGAAGGGCGATGACTTTTTTCCGAGGCGTCATATGAATAGGAAATAAGGTCTATCAGCTCTTCGGTGTAGTTTTCCGCCCCGACTGCATCCTGCAGGGCTTGTTTGACTTTTTCTTCCATATTTTTCCTCGGTGGGTTGGGGCTGCAGCCCGGTGTAAAAAAAGATTCACTCCCGCCCTGTTTGAGGCAACAGGGCGAAGGGGCGGGGTAATCCAAATCTGATTTTATTTGCATGACCCGGCCCCGGGTTTTGCCACAGGGCCGGATCAACGCCCGTGAATGCCTATTCGCCGGCCATCACCTCTTCCACCACCTGGCGGAATTCATCTTCGGTGAGGGTGCGTTTCATGTCGTGGGATTTGAGCTTCACCGCCATCAGAATATCCATGGCACGATCCTTGTCGATATCCAGGCCCAGCTTTTCCGCCCATACCCAGATGTTGTCCAATCCGCTCTTTTTGCCCATCAATATCTCGGGCTCGGCATGGCCCACGAAATCCGGGTGCACCGGGTACACGATGGTGGGATTGCTCTTGAAAGCGTTCTTGAACCATCCGGTCACAATGCCGCTTTCGATATTATAAGCGCCGTCGCCGATAAAGGGCCGGCAGGAGGGCACCTCACAGCCCGAAAGCTCGCGCACCAGGCCGGAAAGCTCGTTCAGCTTGCCGAAGTCGATGCCCACGTCTATGCCGTACATGGTCAAAAGGGCCAGGACGGTCTCTTCCATGGGCGTATTGCCCGCGCGCTCACCCAGGCCCAGAACCGTGGAGTGTATCACTTCCGCACCGGCCAGCACCGCGTTGATGGTGTTGGCCACCCCCATGCCGAAGTCCATGTGGAAATGCACCTCGATGGGCTTTTTGATGCGTTCGCGCACCTTGCGGGCAAAGTAGGTGGCGGTCTGGGGACTGATCACCCCGAAGGTGTCCACCAGGGTGAAGGCGTCCATATGGCCTTCGGTCGCCACCTTTTCCACCAGGTCCAAGAGCCAGGGCAGATCCGAGCGGGTGCCGTCAATGGTGAAGAACACCGTATAAAGTCCGCATTCCTTGGCCACCTCTGTGGCTTTGATGGAAAGCTCCACCGCCCTTTCCATGGGCCATTTGTAGCCCTCTTCCAAAAGGTGCTTGCTGGTGGGAATCTCCACCACCACTCCGTGGGCCCCCACATCGGCAGCCATGCGGATATCGGGTTCCATGCAGCGCGAGAAGCAGAATATCTCCGGGCCCAGGTCCCGCTTGATAATCTCTATAATGGCTTCCTTATCCCGCGGAGATACTGCAGGCATGCCCGCCTCGATGCGGTGCACCCCTACTTCGGCCAGCTTTTCGGCGATGCGGATCTTGTCGTCCTTGGTAAAGATAACCCCAGCCTGCTGCTCGCCGTCACGCAAGGTTACGTCGTGAATGCGCACCTTCTCGGGTGGATTGTAGCCCTGGGTCACATCATCAAGGTAGTTCCAAGGGCTCACAAAATAGTTTTCTGTCTTCCAGGGCTGGGTCTTGTCCTGGCTCATGATTTAACCTCCAAAACAGTATAATTACTAGGCGCCAAACATTTACCCGGCTCCACCCCGGAGGATGGAGCCGGACACAAGTTTACAGGTAAGCTGCATTATCATCTAATAAAGGATCAGCCATCCCGCCACTTTTTCATGGGCTCCATCCGGGTGAAGACCGCCGGATCATCTCCTTTGGCCAGCAAACGGCTATGCCGTAAAGTACATGTTTTCCTAGATTTCAGCGGGATAGTCAAGAAAATTGGTCCGGAAAATCCCCATGCCCTCATACGAGGTGACGCCCGGAGAGCGGGCGGGTGGCTTAATGGACCTGGCGGCGCATATGTAGTCTTAACACCCGCAAAAGCTCCCGGCTCCATGAGCAGCGGCTGCTCCGTAAATGCTTTGCAACAAGAAAGGCCCTTCCCGCCGGCCTGATGAGCAAAAATACCTTACCTGGCTGGCAGAGAAACGCTACAATTATGGGGGTCATTACCCGGCAAGGCCCGGGTTTACGCAGTTGTTCACTCTACCGGCCCGGCTGGAGCAGAAACCTATGCAGATAATTGACAGCCATTTGCTGAACGACGGAAAGCGCCTCAATGACGGAAGCCAGGCCAGGCTCATAAAGATAGAGGACCCCGGCGACTTCGATGTGCTGGTCAGGAACATCGATGAAACCGGATATTACAAGTCCGCATATTTTGAAACCAAAATCGGGTATGACGGATATCAGCTAAAAAGAGAGAACCTGCCGGTGGCCTCCATGGCCTATTGCCTGAATCCGCGCAGGGTGCTGGAACTGGGCTGCGGCAGGGGGGATGTGCTTTTGCTGCTCGAATTGGCCGGGGTTGAGGACGTCATGGGCATAGACCTGAGCCCGGACCTTGCAGAGCATCTGCCGCCGGAGCTTAAGGAAAAGGTGTTGGTGGGGGACATACTGGACTTTGCCTCCCAAATGGATAAATCCACCGGCGAACCGGATTTGGTCATGGCCTTTGACCTGTGGGAGCATCTCCATCCGGCCAGGCTGGACGAATATATAAAGGCGGTGGACCGCCTGGCCTCGGAGGACGCCCTTTTCTTTTTCATCGTTCCCGCTTTTGGCGAAGACAGGGTCTATGGCGAACCCTTTCCCTTGCAGTTTGAGGAAAACCGGCGGGATTTTGATGCCGGCGACCCCTTCACTTACCTGATGGCGGAACCGGGCGATCCTCCCATACCCATAAACGGCCATTTGATCTGGGCTCCGGGCTCCTGGTGGGAGGCCCAATTCGAACAAATAGGCTGGGTGCGCGAAACCACCATCGAAACCAGCCTGCACAGCTTTTTTGATCCCTACCTTAGCAGCGCCCAGCTAAGCTTCTACCTATACCGCAAGGGCTCCCGGACCGCCGAACAAAGGACCCGCGCCCTTAAAGAAAGCCCCATGGGCCACCTTCATTTGTGGCGTAATCAGCTCTGGTTCTTGCGGGTGTTGCAGGCCCATTCCAAAAAGAACGCTGTGGATTTAATGGATATGGATGAGCTTTTGCTGCACCTCGATGATGTGGCCCTGCGCATGCATAACAACCAGTACACCGAGCTGCACAACCTGCGCCAGGAACTTAATAGGCTGAGTAAAGAAATCCAGATTCTGCGTGAAGATGTGCAAAAGGCCCAGTCTCTCAGCCCCAAAAGGGTGCTGGGCGCATTTCTGCCCCAGCCTGTGAAAAGGCTGCTGAAGGGCGTGGTCAAAAAGTGAACCCTCAAGCTATCCCGGGAAAAGGACACTTCGACAGATTGAAGCTGATTGAGGCTGGTTTGTCTGTTCTGGCCGCCAGTAGCGCGGCGGTCCATGCTTCCTTGGAGCGGATTTTATGAGCGCGCGTTACAGATTCAACCGGCTGGAACTGGCAGGCTCCCTGGGGGATTTGGGCACCTTGCTGCCTATCGCTGTATCCCTTATTCTGCTCAACGGGCTCGATCCGGTGGGCCTGCTTCTATCCGTTGGACTTTTTTATATATTGTCCGGAATATATTTCGGGGTGACCGTGCCGGTCCAGCCCATGAAAGTGGTGGGGGCGTACGCTCTGGCGACAGGGCTCACCGCCCAGGAAATCGGCGCGGCCGGTTTGCTTTTGGGGGTTTTGCTTCTGGTTCTAGGGATCACCGGAGCCATATCCTTCATTGGCCGGATCACCAGAAGAGAAGTGGTGCGCGGGGTGCAGCTTTCCACCGGGGTGCTTTTGATGCTGGCCGGGGTGAAATTCATGCTGGGAACCACCAAGTTTCAAAGTCTGCAAGGCCTGGCCGAGCCCAACCTCATGCTTCAGGCCATAGGCCCTCTGCCCATCGGCATCATCCTGGGGGTCGCCGCTGTGTTGCTCATCCTGTTGCTTCTGGAAAACCGCCATTTCCCGGGAGGCCTGGTGGTGGTGATATTGGGATTGTTATTAGGCATAGTATTGGCCAGGGAAAACATTTCCCTGCACCTCAGCTTATACGCCCCGGCCTGGCTTCCCTTTGGAATACCCAGCGCCAAGGTCTTTGCCGCCGCCTTTATGATGCTGGTATTGCCCCAGATACCCATGACCCTGGGCAACGCGGTTTTGGCCTATGAGGACCTTTCCAAACAGTATTTCGGCCCGGAATCATCCAAGGTTACAGCCCCGGCAATCTGTGTATCCATGGCATTGGCCAACTTTGTGTCTTCTTTTATTGGAGGCATGCCGCTTTGTCACGGCGCCGGAGGCCTGGCCGCGCACTACAGGTTTGGGGCCCGTACCGCAGGGTCCAATCTGATGATAGGCGCAGTATTCGTTTTTCTGGCGATTTTCCTGGGTCCTGAAGCACTGAAAGCGGCAAACCTTATCCCTCTTTCGGTTATGGGGGCTCTTTTGGTATTCGCCGGCGGGCAGCTCGCCCTCACCATCAGGGACCTGGAAAGCAAAGAGGAGCTGTTTGTAACTCTTGGCATGCTCGTAATAACCTTGGCAAGCAACCTTGCCTGGGCTTTTGGAATCGGTTTGATTCTTTGTTGGAGCATGCACTGGCTTAAATTGAAGGTTTAACAGCCTGTTTATCAACTATGTTCAGGTTGAACTTCTTTAACAGCGCCTGGCATCAATCAAGGTTTTTCAAGATTACTTTCAGTGATAATACTGAATGCACACTCATATGTATGCAGCATATAAGCACAAACACAGTCAAAATATCCACAACGCCAAATGCCCGTGAAAACAACACAATATAAAACAAATATTTTGAACGGATTATCATATTGAATTGTTTTTTTAATACATTTTGCACAACGATAAATACTGTGAAATACAGGTAAAGAACCGCATAAAAGACCAGCAGGCAGGTTTGGAAGCTGCTTTCGCTGCAAAACGCCGCCGTAAGAGCCACAATCACCAGACCGGTTACGTCGTTAAGCATATCGCACAATGCGCCGCTGTTCGATGCGCTGTTGGTGGCTCTCGCAAGATTACCGTCGATTGAGTCCAGGAATATGTGAACCAGCAACACGATAAGTGCCGCCCAATATATTTTTTGCTGATATAAAATGGGAAAGAATATCAGGAGCAGCAAGAAACTGACTAAAGTTATTATCTTTGCCGACAAATTAAATCTTACTAAAACCTTTATCAATGGGCTTAATATTTTATCCCTGGCTGCGGCAAACCTCCCAAGGGAAGCCTTTTCTTTTTCACCAAAATAGTTGAGATATTCTTTTTGGGGGGGTGTTTGCTGCATTAATATTCTCCGAATAGCGAACTCGGTATATCAAGAATTCCCATGTATTATTTATTTTACTCAAAGTGTTAATTAATAACTATTAGTTTTCCGCAACCATATAAAGCCGTCACGCATGCTGCTTTTAATATACCAGGGATAAATCCAATTTGAATCAAAGAGCGCCCGGCTTGGCTGTTTTTGGGTTTTGCTCCCCGCACAGAGCATTCCGGCCCCGCCACCGAGGCAAAAGTTTTTTCTTGACAAATATATTTGATATGATCTAAGTTATCTAATATCAAATAAGTTTGATACCAGCAAGGAGCATTTATTGGCAAATCCCGATTCCATTGGTTCACAAATCCACCAGTTCAGAACCGACAAGGGCCTGACCTTGAACCAGCTTGCCAAGGCCACCAAGCTCTCCTCCCCCTATCTTTCTCAACTTGAAAATGACAAAGCGTCCCCGTCCATAAACACCCTCAAGCGCATCGCCCGATCACTGGATGTAAACATAGTAGAGTTTTTCGCCCATGATCTGATGCAGGAACCTCCGATTATGCCCCGGGAATCCTGGACCAGGGTAATATTGCCCGGATGGCATGCGGAACTGCATCAACTGGTTAACGTAGTTGGCAACAAACGCATGCAGCCCTTTCATACCGTAGTTCCTCCCGGGGGCGGAACCGAAAAGGATTATTCCCATCCAGGCGAGGAATTCGGCTTTGTGCTCGAGGGCAAACTCTCCCTGCGCCTCCAAAACGAAGTGCATCTATTGCAGCCCAACACTGCGGTCTATTTCTCCTCATTAATTCCCCACTCTTGGAAAAACGAACAGGACGAGCCTTGCCGCCTAATCTGGGTGCTGAGTCCCCCTAGCTGGTAGGGGATTGATATAATATACATATCCGGGCCAGACCCGGAGCGGGAGAAGATCCCATGATCGGTTCGTATCTGAGGTATTTCAGTAAGGGGCAGACTGCGGCCTTCAGCGCCAAGGCTTATGAGCTGTTGGCCGGACACGGCGTAAAGCTGGATGAACATCCCGAGATGTTTGAATGCCTTTCCGGGGCCGGAGCCGAGGTGGACCGGAAAAGCGGATTGGTGCGCATCCCCGAAAACGTGATGCGGGCCTTGTTGGATGCCTCGCCCAAGGCTTTTCATATGGGAGCCAGGGACCAGACCAATGCCTTTGACCTGCCCCGGCCCCAAGCCCATATCTATGGCCGCACCTGCACCGGAGGCCACGGCTTTTTGGACCCGCAAACGGGCGCTTACCGCAAGGTGCGTAAACAGGACCTGGCTGATTGGGCCCGGCTGGTGGGACACCTGGACAACATCACCTTCTTGCCCTATCTGTTCTGTGATGACACGCCCACCCAAACCGCCGATGTTCACGGGCTGGCCACCATCTTGAAGCACTGCGCCAAGCATGCCTGGGTGCAGCCCTACACCGCCGAAACCGTAAGCCATCTTATCGGGCTGGGCCAGGCAGCGGCCGGTGGTGAGGAGGCATTTGCCCGCAACCCGGTCATCAGCATGATCGCATGCTCTCTCACCCCCCGGGCTTTCAAGCACATGGATATTGAAATAATACTGCAATGCGCCAAAGCCGGGGTGCCCGTCCAGGCCTGCTCACTGCCCGGAGCCGGGGGCACTTCTCCGGCCACCATGGCCGGCACCGCGCTTTTGGCCGTGGCCGAGATCATGGCCATGGTGGCCATGGCCCAGGCTGTGCAACCAGGAACTCCGGTGGTGGCCTGTCCCATTATTTTTTCCACCGATATGCGCAGCGGCCGCAGCCTGCAAAGCAGTGTCGAGGCCATGCGCGGGGCATCCGTGGCGGTGCAGTTCATAAAGGACGAGTTGGAGCTGCCCACCCACAACTACGGCTCCGGAGCCGATTCCCCCATCGCCGATGAGCAGTCCATGACCGAGCGGGCCATGTTGGCCACTCTTATGGCTGCGTCCGGCACCGACATCCTGGGCGGGGCCGGACAGCTGGAGGTGGCCACCGTGGTCAGCCCCTTGCAGCTTCTGGTGGATAATGAAGTGTTCGGCATGGCCGGAGCCCTGCTGGCGGACTTTGATCTCAGCGAAGACCAGCTTGCCTGGGATGTTTTGATTAACACCGAGCCGGGCCATCATTTCATGACCTCGCCCCACACCTTCCAGCATTGCCGGGACGGTTTTGAGCCTTTGAATTTTGTGCGCCAAACCCGGGGCAACTGGGAGGCACAAGGTTCCATGGGCCTCATGGAACGGCTCAAGGAAGTGCACGCAAACACCATGGCCCTGCCCGATCAAGGCGCCGCCGGAGCGGAGCTGGCCGCCGAGCTGGACCGGCTGACCGCCCAAGCCGACCAGGAGCTGGTTTCCTAGGGAAATACCCGGCGGGCGCAGCCCGGGGTCATGTTCAATATGAAGTTTCGGATAGGTATTCATTGCTCAAACCAAGGAGGACGATGATGAAAAAAGGGCTTTTTGCGATAGTGGCCGCCCTGGCCCTGATCATGATGATCAGCCTGGCCGCGCCCCTGGCCGCCCAGGCCGCGGACAAGGTCTATACCTTGAAATTCGCCTGGAACGACATTTGGGGCCCCAAATTCCGGGCCGCCCAAATCTACCGCCCCGGCGGAGAGATGCAGCGCATGGTTTATGAGCGTTCCGGCGGGCGTTTGCAGATCAAGGTTATCCCCCGCATGTTCCCCACCAACCAGCTTTTCCAGGCCGTGGCCATGGGCAAGTGCGATATGGCCGACGTGGCCATGCCCTGGGAATCCGGCACCTATCCGCTTTGGAACTGGGGCGAGGTTCCCGGCATAGTGAGCGAAGACCCTGTGCAGGGCCTGGCCGAGGAACTGGCCGTCTATCAGGACCCCAAGGTCATGGAGATCTATGACCGCACCTTGAAAAAGCTTAATCTCAAGTTCTGGTTCGTGACTCAGTGGGACCCGGCCAACGGCATCTGGAGCAAAAAGCCGGTCAAGTCCCTGGCCGACCTCAAGGGCATGAAGGTGCGTGTGGGCGGATACCTGCCCACCAAGGGCATCAAGGCCCTGGGCGCTTCTCCGGTGACCATCGCCGGGTCCGAGCTGGCCCCGGCCATGATGGCCGGCACCATTGACGGCGTGCTCACCAGCCTGGGCTATGGCTACTCCATCGGCCTGGCCAAGGTTTCCAAGCAGTTCACCCTGACTCCACTCTCCCCCACCTGGACCGCAGTGACCCTGATCAACCGCAAAAAACTGGAATCCCTGCCCAAGGATCTGCAAAAAACCCTCATGGATGTGGGCAAAGAGCTGCAGCAGATGGTGAGCCTTTCCACCACTGCGGAATATATTATGAGCATCGACACCGTGGACCTTTCCGGCGTCAAGCGGGCTTCCCTGCCCGCATCCGACCAAAAGAACGCCCTGGCGGCCTGCGAGGCCGTGGAAAAAGAATGGCTCAGCAAAACCGGCGATGACGGAAAGGCCCTTTTGAGCGCGGCCAAGGCTGCGGTGGCCAAATACCGGGCTTTTAAGATCAAGTAGAAATCGCGCCGACAAACCCGGCGGAGGCCCTTTTTGGCCTCCGCCCCGCCGGCCCTTTCAAACCTCTTGCCAGGGGAGGATGTTCATGCATGCTCTGGTGCGGATCATAGAAAAAATAACCCAGGTGTTCAGCGGGGTGGTGCAGGGCTGGTTCATCCTGTTGATGATGATACTGGTGCTGGTGGATGTCACCTCCCGCTATGTGCTGAACGATCCCCTTTCCATTGCCGAGGAGTTTGGCGGCTATCTTCTGGTCACCGTCACCTGCATGGGCCTGGCCTATGCCTGGAAAGAACGGGGGCATGTGCGGGTGGAATTCCTGATCGCGGCCCTGCCCAGGCCCATACGCAAATGGATGCGGCTTTTCACCCTGCTGTTGGCCTTTATATTCACCGGTTTCATGACCGTGGCCGCCTGGGAGCTGGTGGAGACCTCATTCATGTTCGGCACCCGCTCGGGCTCCTGGCTGCGCACTCCGGTGGCCTATCCCCAGATGGTGATCATTTTCGGTTCGGCCTGGATGTTTTTGCAGCTTGTGGCCGAAATCCTCAAGGCCCTCATGGCCTTTGGCGATCCGGAAGGGGGGGTTGAATAATGGGTGCTGATGTCATTTTCGCCCTTGCCCTGGTGGCGGGGCTGTTGTTCCTGCTGCTGCTGGGCCTGGAGATAGCCTGGTCCGTGGGCGTGGTGGCCTTGGTGGGTCTCATCTGGTTTGTGGACCAGCCCATCAACCAGATCGCCTTTTCCATGTGGGATTCGCTTGATTCCTTTACTCTGACCGCAATGCCGCTGTTTATCCTGATGGGTTCAATTCTGGGCAACACCGGGGTCAATGAGCGGCTTTTCAACGCCATAGACAAATGGGTGGGCCAGCTGCCCGGAGGCCTGGCCGTATCGGTGATCTGCGGAAACGCCGTGTTCGGGGCCATGAGCGGCTCCACCATAGCGGCCACCGCTACCTTTGGCAAGATAGCCTTCCCTGTGATGGAGAAGCGCAAATACAGACCCAGCTTCGCCTTGGGCTCCATCGCCTCGGGCACGGTGCTGGCCCCCTTGATCCCGCCAAGCATTCTGCTGATCCTGTACGGCGCCTGGCAGGGCATCTCCATTGTGGACCTTTTGGCTGCGGGCCTGGTGCCGGGGCTCACTCTCACCGTGCTGTTTTTGCTCACCATCACCGTGCTGGTGAAGCTGAATCCCAGGCTCACTCCGGAACCGGCCCGCTACACCTGGGCCGACCGGGGGCGCGCTCTCATCGAAGTGCTGCCTTTCGCCGTGGTGATCGTGGGCGTTTTGGGGGCCATCTTCGGCGGGTTCATGACCCCCACCGAGGCCGGAGGCCTGGGCGCTTTTTTGAGCATCCTGCTCACCATGTTCTACCGGAAGCTGACCTATAAGATATTCACCCAGAGCCTTTTGGACACGGTGCGGGTTACTTCCTTCTCGCTCTTCATCATGGCCATGTCCACCCTCATATCCCACGTGTTCAACTCCGCCGGCATCATCCCCATGATCAAGGACGTGGTGCTGGCCATGGAATTGGGCAAGTATCAGGTGATGTTCGGGTTTTTTGTGATGTACTTCATCATGGGCATGTTCTTTGACTCCTGGTCCATGCTGTTTCTCACCTTCCCCTTTGTCATGCCCATTATCACCGCCATGGGCATCAACCCCATCTGGTGGGGCGTGATCTATGTCATGGCGGCGGAGCAAAGCACCATAACCCCGCCATTCGGGCTCAGCCTTTTCGTGCTGCGCTCGGTGGTGCCCCACCACACCCTGGGCACCATGGTGCGGGGGTCTCTGCCTTATCTGGTGCCCATCTACATAAACATTATCCTGCTGATTATGTTCCCCTCCCTGGCCCTGTGGCTGCCCGGGCTGCTTTCGGGGAACTGAGGAGGCAAAAGCCATGGCAAGAAAGATTATCCCCTGCCCCGGCCTCCCGGCCACCATGGGCCCCTATTCCCAGGTGGTGGAGGGCATGGGCGAGCGCCTGATATTCATCTCCGGCCAGGTGCCAGAAGACCGGAACGGCAACCTGGTGGGAGCGGGGGATATTGAGGCCCAGGTGCGCCAGGTGTTCAGCAACCTGGAGGTCGCCCTGAAGAACGCCGGGGGCGGACTGCAGGATATCGCCAAACTGGGCATCTTGGTAAGGGATCTCAACCCCGGGGTGTATGCCGCCCTGGCCAAAGTCCGCAAGGAGCTTTTCAAGGAAGGGGAATACCCGGCCAGCACCTTGATGCAGGTGAGCAGTTTGGCCTCTCCGGACTGGCTGGTGGAAATAGAAGCCTTTGCGGTGTTGTAAAGTTATTCCCACGGGATAAGGCGTTAGGCCCCCCCCGCGCTCTTCGGGCCATGCTGCGCCGCTGGCGCAAAAAACCATAAGCCTGCCCCGGCCCGGCCGGTCATTGCCGGCTGGGCTTGAGGGCTTTTTTGCGATCCGCCATGTTCAAGCTCAGACCGGTTTAAACACTGAGCGCCCTCCCCCGCCCTTTTCGTTCAGCCGGCCTTGTAAATAATTGCCCATTGCCGCCTTGCCCCGGCCAAAAACGGCCTTGCCGGTTAGGGACGGGTTTGACCACCCTTGTTCCAAGCGGCCCAGATTTCAGGCGGCCCTCAAAAAAAAGCTCATCTGGCTGGCCGGGGGCATTAATGGTAATAAGAGAGCATTCATTTTGTAAGGCGGAGATCAATGCACAGCGACAAAAGTCTTCTCATGGTGACCATCTCTGGAAAGGACCGGCCGGGCATCTCGGCCTCATTCAGCCAGATCCTGCTGCACCACGGTGTGGAAATAATCGACATCGAGCAAGCCTCTTTGCAGGATTTGCTGGGGCTTTACATGCTGCTGGACTTGAACCGGGCCAGCCAGTCCAAAGACAGCGTGATCAAGGATCTTTTATACGAAGCCAGCCAGATGGATCTCCATCTCAACTTCAGGCTGTATGCTCCCGAGGAGGTCAGTTCACTAACCGGACGCAATCTAAGCGTGCTGACCCATTTCGGGGGCACCGCCGCCCTTGCATCCATTGCCAGGATCTTGAGCGAGGAAAAGGTCAATATCGAGATGATCTCCAGCATTGACCACAACGGCGAACTGGCCATGGAGCTGACCATTAACGTGAAAGGGGTTCATGCCAGCCGGGTGCGCAAAAGACTGCTGGGCGAGAGCCGCCAAAAAGGCTTTGATCTGGCCTTGCAGAGCATGGTGGCTTTCAGGAAAAACAAAAGGCTGGTCTGTTTTGACATGGACAGCACCTTGATCCAGCAGGAGATAATCAATCTGTTGGCCGACAGGCGAGGTGTACGCCGGGAAGTCGCCCGCATCACCGAGAAGGCCATGCGGGGTGATTTTGATTTTGAGGAGTCATTGCTGCAAAGAGTGGCCATGCTTAAGGGTCTTTCGGTGGAGGAGATGCGCTCTGTCTGTGATGAGGTCGAACTGAACCCGGGTGTGAAGCAGGTTATCCGCACCCTCAAGTGGATGGGCTATAAATTAGCCGTGGTGTCCGGCGGCTTCCAGTTTTTTACCGACCACCTGAAGGAGCGGCTGGACCTGGACTTTGCTTTTGCCAACCGGCTGCAGATCAAAGACCAAAAGGTCACCGGAAAGCTGGAGGGCGACATTGTGGATGATACGGCCAAGGCCCGCATAGTCAGCCGCATCGCCTGCGAGGAAGGCATCCAGATGGATCAGGTGGCCTGCGTGGGCGATGGAGCAAACGACGTGCTTATGTTGGGCCAGGCCGGTTTGAGCATTGCCTACAACGCCAAAAAGCGCCTGGATGATGTGGCCGACGCAGCCCTGGGGGCCAGCGGCATGACCAATATCCTGCATTTACTGGGGATCAACGAAACAGATATCGAGGCCGCCAACCGGGACCAGGACTGCTGAAGGTTCAGCTATCCTCGCAAGACCGGTTTACGAATGGGGGCTGATTGCCGACAGCCCCTGCCTAAAGCTGTCCGGCTATAAACAGCGGCCTCGGCATGCCCCGGTCAATGCATGTGTTGACCGGGGGGTATGCTTTTCATATCTACCTACGAGCCTAATCACTGCACCCGGTACATAACCACGCTTTCATCGACCAGTATCCGGTTCTGGTCCAAGAAGCGGTACTGGTGGCTTTCGGTGGCTGGAATATGCAAAGGGTTCCCCATGAATTTACGGGGCGTCCAATCTTCATTATGCATGCGGTACCAACCAGGCCTTACCACATACCAGCGGCCCACCACCCTGAAAGCATAGGTTCCGTGTACGGTCTGATTGGTGCTCATGGATGAGAATGTGCCATCCCGTTTCATAATGGTTTCAAAACTCATGACTCCATTCACCGATCTCATCTGTCCGCGCCAAACTCCGGCCATAAGACCCGCGTCATCCGCTTGGGCCGCTGGAACGGCCAAGCATGCCACCAACATCGCAATGCCTAATAAAACCAGCGCTGACTTTTTCATGACAACCCGCTTCATCCCAAGTTATGCGGCCGCAGCCGCGTTTCATTTTATTATGAGCTTTCCGGCGCTCCTTTTGCCATTGATCGCTTCGCCGGACGGCCTCCAAGGGCCTCATCCCCTGACAGACAAGGAGTATTCCCGCTTTAGGCCCGGCGATTCACCCAACCGCCATGATTGTGATTATAGTAAACCTGTTTTCTTTGCCCGATCAATCAACTTTTTGCCAGGCCGACCCCCACAAAACACCGCTTTGCTGCGATGCGCCCCATAATCCATTGCCGGGGGCCACAGGGCCTTGCACCCTTCCCTTTCCAGGCCCCATGGCAACCAAACTGGCTGTCTGGATAAAAAAACTCAATTCCGGGTTTGACATATAGAACCAGATTGTTCAATATTGTGAACAGTAGTCAGCTTATTCTGAACAACATAACCCCGCCGTCTTGTTGAGACAGAGCGGTAAATCAATAATCCAATGACATCCAAACCAGCATAGAGATAATAAAAGCCAATGAACACAAATAGATCAACCATACGGACAATCGAAATTCTGCATCACATAGCGGACAGCCCGGAACAATTGACCGTCACCGAAATAAGCCAGGCTCTGAAAATACCCAAAAGCACCACTCATCAGATTATCCAGACCTTGACCGGACTTAAGATTCTGGAGATCAGCCGCGCCAAGACTTTCAAACTGGGAATCCGTTTTTTTGAAATAGCCCTGCCCACCTTTTCCCGCATGGATTTGAGGCGCGAGGGCCAATCCATTCTGGAAGACCTCAGCGCAAACACAGGAGAGACCGTGTTCATGGCCGGTTTCGACGGCAGTGAGATTGTCTATCTAGATCAGGTTATGGGCTCATCCCTGCTGCGCCTGAGCGTCAACCCGGGCTCCCGGGGACCCATACACAGCACCGCCCTGGGCAAGGCTATCCTGGCCTCCTTGCCGGACGGTAAAGTAGCCGGGATAGTTAATGATTCTGACCTGAAGACCTACACCGAATTTACTATTCATAACCTTGAAATGCTTATGAAAGACCTTTCCGGCACCCGCAGCCGGGGTTATTCCATAGACGACCGCGAGCTGTTGCCCGATATTTGCTGCGTGGCCGCGCCGGTGGTCGACGCCTCCAACGGGCCGGTGGCAGCCATAAGCATTGCCAGCCATTCATCAAGAATGAACGCCAGCAGGATCGAACATTTTGGCCAAATGGTCCAGGATTCAGCTTTGAATTTATCCCGCCGGTTGGGCTACCAAGGAAAAACGCTATTCAAATAGCTCAATACCCCAACATAATGAATAAAGAAACAAATTACCGGGTAATTTTGGGTTGACAAGCTTTTTTGACGTGGTCTAGGATGATGGACATGATTCAGGATATTGACCAACAGCTGGATGGAGAAGTCAAACGATTTAATCATCCACTCCCATTCCTTAAACGTGTCCTAGCCAATGGAGGTATCCCATGATCCGCAAAACTGTAGTGATCGCCCTGAGCCTGGCCTTGGTGGTCGGCTTCATGGCCTTGCCAAGCGCCATAGCCGGCACCAAACTGGCCTTGGTGCCCGGCGGCCCACACCCATTCTTTGCTCCCTGGGAACAGGCAGCCAAAGATGCGGCCCGGGACTTTAAACTGGAAGCAGGCGAATACAAGGTTCCCCAGGAGTGGAAGCTTGACCTGCAGAACAAGCTGCTTGAAAGCCTGGCCGCCCAGGGTTTCAACGCTTTCGGAATCTTTCCCGGCGACGCCACCGGCACCAACGCCACCATGCAGGAACTTCTTGACTTCGGCGCTCCTTCGGTAGCAATCGGCGGCTGCACCCAGAGCCCCAGCCCGGCCCAGTTCTGCCTGGCCACAGACGTTTACCGCTCCGCCTATCTGGGCACCAAGGCCCTGATCAAGGCCATGGGCGGCAAGGGCAACATCCTGCACACCGGCTCCCGCCTGGTTGACCCCAACACCCAGCTCCGCATCAAGGCCATTGACAAGGCCGCCGAAGAGGCCGGCCCCAATGTGAAAATCTATCAGCACCTGACCGACACCGACAGCCAGGAAACCGGCGACCAGAAGATCAACGGCCTTTTGGCCGCCAAGGCCGCCGAAGTGGACGGCATCGTGTCCACCGGCTATGTGTCCAGCGTGGTGGCCGCCCGGGCTCTGCGCAACATAGGCGACAAGCGCATCAAGATGATCGGTATCGATGACGACCCCATCGTGCTCAAAGCCATTGAGGACGGATTTTTGCAGGGAACCATGGCCCAGAACCCCTATGGCCAGGGCTACATTGCCGGCTACGTGCTGAACAAGCTTCGCACCGGCTGCAAGATCAAAAAAGGCGCTCCCTTCCAAAAAACCCCCCAGAACAGCACCTTTATTGACTCGGGAACCCTTTTGATCCATGCTGGAAACCTGAAAACCTACAAGCAGGAACTCAAAAAGGTCGCCGACGAAATCATCGGAACCTTTGACGCAAAATACCTGACCTGCAAGTAAACCCTGGACGGCGGCCCGCTGGTTCCCTTTTTATGAAACGGCGGGCCGCATTCAGCCAACCATGGTGCAATAAATGTCTGAAACCTTAGCCATCGGAAAACCTCCTGGCGCCAAATTCGAATTGGTGCCATTTTTGATCCGAGCCGCCAATGTGGCCGGCCTGTCAATCATCATTGTGGTTTTGATACTGCTGCTTTCAACCCTGACATCAGGCTTCCTGTCGCCTTTCAACACCTTCACCCTGACCCGCAATTTAGCTATAGACACAGTCATCGGCTTTGCCATGATGACCGTGCTGGCTCTTGGCCATATGAACCTCTCGGTGGGGGCCATCGGGGTCAGCGCCATCATGTTCACCGGCTTTTTGCTGGAAGGCCTGGGCCTGCCCATTCCCATCGGCATAATAGGCGGTTTGGCCATGGGGGCTTTTCTGGGCTGGGTCAATGGCATGCTGGTGATCAAGACCGGCATCCACAGTTTTGTAATCACCCTGGCTACGGCCAGTCTATATTTCGGATTGATGCTGATTCTCACCAAAGCCGAGGCTTTCCGCGAACTGCCGGCGGCCTTCAACGCCCTGGGCAAGGTGCGCTTCGGCTGCTATTCCGCAATGCTGCTGGTCACCGCCGTGGTGGGGGCCTGCCTTTTTATCCTTTTCAAATTCACGGTCATCGGGCGGCAGATGCTGGCAGCCGGAGCCAACCCGGTTGCGGCTGAGCTTTCCGGCGCGCCGGTGGCCAAGGTGGTGGTCTTCTCCCACAGCCTGTCCGGTCTCTTGTCCGGCATCGCCGGGGTCATGGTAACCGCACGCCTGGCCGCCGCCCTGCCCTCGGTGGGAGCGGACTGGCTGTTGCCCTCTTTTCTTGCGCCCCTTTTGGGCGGCACCCTGCTCATCGGCGGTGCGGTATCGGTGGTGGGCACATTCTTGGGGGCGGTGCTGGTCACCATTTTGCAAAACGGCTTGGTCCTATTAAACATCGGCAGTTTCTGGATTCAGTTCTATCTGGGATTAACCCTATTGGTCGCCGTGTGCCTGGACCGGTGGCGCAGCGTCTATGCCCGGCGCATTGGCCTAATGTAATGAGCAAAAACCAAATGATAAATATGCTGGCCAAGGCCGAATGGATGCCCATCCTGGGGGTCACGGTGTTTTCCATCGCCGTGCTGTCCATCCTGGCTCCAGCCTTTTTGACCAAATACAACCTGTTCGTCATGCTGCGCATCCTGTCCACCACGGCCATTGTGGCCATGGCCCAGATGATCGTGATCGGCATCGGGCAGATGAACCTGGCCGTGGGAGCCATCGGCGGACTGGTGGCCATATTGTTCGGCGGCATGATGGAGGTCTATGGAATTCCGGTGCCCCTGGCCGCGGCCATCGGCTTGGCGGTGGGGCTGCTGGCCGGCTTGATAAACGGCTTTCTGATCGCCTACACCGGCATCAACGGCTTTGTCATCACCCTGGCCACCATGTCGGTCTACACCGGGCTCAATTACGGCATTACCGAGTCTGTGCCTTTTTATCACATGCCCCAATCCTTAATCGACTGGTATGACAGCTATTTAGGCCCGATACCCACCATTGTTTTCATTCCCTTGTTGACCGCATGCCTGGTGGCGCTGTTTTTGTTCCGCCACCCCTGGGGACGCTACATATTGGCCGTGGGAGGCAATCCGGCGGCCTCGGAGCTGAGCGGCATCTCGGTGAAAAAAAGCGTGCTGGTGGCCCATACGGTTTCGGGCGCCCTGGCCGCCCTGGCCGGAATCGTGGCGGTGGCCCGTTTGGGAACCGCCGAACCCACCATCGGCACCGACTGGCTGTTGGCCTCTTTCGCAGCGCCGGTGATCGGGGGGGCGGTGCTTGCGGGAGGCCATGTCTCGGTGGTGGGGACCGTAATCGCGGTGGTGCTTATCGTGCTTATCGAAAACGGCCTGGTCCTGGCCCGCACAGATCCTTACTATATCCAATTCTGCCTGGGTCTTCTGATTTTGGCCGCGGTGGGCTTTAACCAATGGCGCAGCGTCAAGAGTGAAAAGCAGACCTCCTCTGCAGTGTTGGGAGGGCAGGCATGAGCACCTCAGCCCTTCTGGTCAAGAACGCCAGCAAAAGCTTTCCCGGCGTGAAAGCGCTGGATTCGGTGGCCTTGGATCTGAAGCCCGGTGAAATCCACGCCCTTTTGGGTGAGAACGGCGCGGGCAAGAGCACCCTTATCAAGATAGTGACCGGAGTATACCGCCCGGATGAGGGCGAAATCCAAGTGGCCGGCAAAAACGTCAGCTTCAACCGCCCCCAGGAGGCCTTGGCCGCCGGCATCGGCACCGTGCACCAGGAGCGCAACCTGATACCCCGCTACAGCATTGCCGAGAACATCATGCTGGACCGGCTGCCCAGAAAGTTTGGGCTGGTGGACCAGGCCGAAATGCGCCGCCGGGCCCAAAAATGGCTCAAGGAACTGGACTTGAATATCGACCCCGAAACCCAGGTGCGCCGTCTTTCCGTGGCCCAAATGCAATTGGTGGAGATCACCCGGGCGCTTTCTCTGCAAAGCCGCATTCTGTTATTGGATGAGCCCACCTCTTCCATCACGGACATTGAGATCAAAACCCTGTTCAACCTGCTCAGGCGGTTGCGTGACGAAGGGGTGGCTATCTTGTTCGTGAGCCACAAGCTGGAGGAGGTCTTCGGGCTTTGTGACAAAGTGACGGTGCTAAGGGACGGCAAGAACGCCTGCGAGGGTGTGCCCATCGCGGAGCTGGACAAGCGCAAGGTGGTGGCCCATATGATCGGCCGCGACGAGGATGTGAGCGATATCGGCAAACGCTGCTGCGAGCTGGGCGAGGTGAAACTTAGGCTGAAAGACGTCTCCACCGCCCTGGGCCACCAAGGCATCAACCTGGAGGTGCGCCAGGGCGAGGTGGTGGGGCTCTACGGACTGGTGGGGGCCGGACGCAGCGAGCTGGCCAGGGCCATCATGGGCGCGGAGCAGGTCACCGGCGGGCAGATAGAAGTGGACGGCCAGCCGGTCCAGATCAAAAACGTTCAGGAAGCCTTGCAAAAATGGCACATAGGCTATGTGTCCGAGGACCGCAAGGAGGCCGGGCTTATCCTGGCCCATTCGGTCTCCAAAAACACGGGCATCACCATCTGGCACAAACTGGGCAAGTTCATGTCCATGTTCACCGACAGCGTGGAGCGCGGGGCTATCTCGAAATTTGTGGAGATGCTGGATGTACGCACCCCCTCTTTGGAGCAGACCGTAGGCAACCTGTCGGGCGGAAACCAGCAAAAGGTGAGCGTGGCCAAATGGCTGGCCGCCGAGGCCAGGATTCTGATCATCGATGAGCCCACCGTGGGCATCGATATCCGCACCAAAGGATATCTGCACCGCCTGATCTGGAATCTGGCCGAGCAAGGGGTGGCCGTGCTGCTTATCTCCAGCGACCTGCCGGAAATGGTGCTTCTGGCCGACCGGGTGGTGGTCATGCGGGATATGCAGATCATAGGCGAGCTGCCCAACAGCCGGCAGTATGAAGAAATGAGCAGCAGGATAATGAACTGCATCCACGCCTGTGACATGGATGAAACCTTGGATGAAACCTTGATGGAAGGCGCGCAGGCAGCGCCCCAAGGAGCGTAGGAATTGTATAAAGCAACTGATCATGGCCAGATAGGAACCACCGGCCTTATGGTGACCCGGCTCAGCTTCGGCGGAGCGCCCATAGGCAACCTGAATAAATTTGTGGAAGAACCGGACGCAAGGGGGGCTTTGGAGACGGCATGGGACGCGGGAGTACGCTATTTTGACACCGCGCCCTTTTATGGCTATGGGCTCAGCGAACAGCGCACCGGCCGCATGCTGGCCAAACACAGCCGCGATGAGTATGTGCTATCCACCAAAGTAGGCCGCCTGATCCGTCCCGGACGCCGCACCGGCACCGAGATATACGATGGCGGCAAATCCTACTATCTTTCCTACCCGGAGATGTGCTGCGTTTTGGATTACGGCTACGACGGGATAATGCGCTCCCATGAAGACAGTCTGAAGCGCCTGGGGGTGGACCGCATAGATATCCTGCATATCCATGATCCCGACGATCACTTCGACTGGGCGGTGAACGGAGCCTATAAGGCTTTGGACCAATTGCGCAGCGAGGGCACCATCAAGGCTGTGAGCGCGGGCATGAATCAGTGGGAGATGCTCTCCCGCTTCATGGATCACGGCGATTTCGACTGCTTCCTTTTGGCGGGGCGCTATACGCTCCTTGAGCAGACATCCCTGCATGAGTTTCTGCCCAAATGCCTGGAGCGCAAGGTCTCCATCGTGCTGGGCGGGGTGTTCAACAGCGGTCTTTTGACCAATCCCAGCACCCAAAAGACCTATGACTATGTAGCCGCAACCCAGGAAGTGGTTGACCAGGCCCTGGCCATCCAGAGAGTGTGTGAGAGCCACCAGGTTCCGCTCATGGCCGCCGCCTTGCAGTTCCCCCAGGCCCACCCGGCCATTGCCACCATTTGCATCGGAGCCAGATCCGAAGCCCAATATAAATCCAGCGTGGAGTTGTTTAATCATCCCATCCCGGATTCGCTTTGGTCTGACCTCAAAAATGAGGGCCTGCTGGATAAGGAGGCCCCCGTGCCCACGAGCGAGGAGAGCGCCTGATGTCCAAGAACACGGTTGTTGATTCGCATCACCATTTTTGGGACCCCACCAAAAGGGATTACTATTGGATGAACGGGGACGAACTGGCCTCCATCCGAAGGCCCATGGGGCCGGAGGATATGCGGCCCCTGTTGGAGGCCAACGGGGTTCATCGCACCGTGATAATACAGACGGTTCCCGCGATATCGGAAACCGAGGAATTCCTCTCCATCGCGGCGAAGACTGATTTTGTGGCCGGAGTTGTGGGCTGGGTGGATCTGACCGAACCCGGCCTGGAGGACACCCTGGCCTCCCTCAAACAAGGCGCTCACGGCGGTTTCCTAAAGGGCATCCGCCACCAGGTGCATGACGAAGAAGACAAGCAATGGGTGGCCAGAAAAGATGTCATCGCGGGCATAAAGAAAGTGGGAGAGGCCGGTCTGGCCTATGATTTATTGCCCAAAGAGCCCGAACTGCCCGCCTGCATAAAGGCGGTGGACGCCAACCCCAACATGCGCTTCGTGGTGGATCATATCGCCAAGCCCCGCATCGCAATGGGTGAGATGGAACCCTGGGCCTCTTTGCTGGGTGAACTGGCTAAGCGGCCCAATGTAATGTGCAAGCTGTCCGGCATGGTGACCGAGGCGGACTGGCGGGCCTGGAAGCCGGCGGACCTCAAACCCTATGTGGAAAAGGTGCTGGAGTTCTTTGGCGAAGACCGGGTGATGTTCGGTTCGGACTGGCCGGTATGCCTTTTGGCCTCAAATTACGCCACCGTAAAGGACACCTTGGACGGCCTTTTGGGCGGTATGAATAGCGAAGCCAAGGCCAAGGTGTTCGGGAAAAACGCCACCGCTTGCTACAATCTTTGATTATCCGGGCCTGACCCGCCGCTTTGAACGGAACCGTGGGGCAGGCTGGTGTTTCGGCCCCAAGGGCCGGACCAGAGGAGACAGGATGCCGGTTATACTAGGACAGGAATTCACTCGGGCGGAGCTGGCCCGCAAGGTTGGGGACTTTTCCCAGGTGTTTGGCGTCGAGCTGCTCTCTTACGGCGATGGCCGCGAACGGTCCCTCAGGGTCTTGCGCTTCCGCACCGGTTCGGGGCTGAGCTTTGATATTTTGGTGGACCGGGCCATGGATCTGGGAGGCATGAACTTCCGCGGGGTGCCCATCGGCTGGCGTTCTCCGGCGGGCTTCCGCAGCCCCTGGCTGCACGAAGTGGACGCGGAAGACGGCCTGGGCTGGTTGCGCTCTTTTTGCGGCATCATGACCACCTGCGGCCTGGATCACATCATGGCCGTGGCTGAGGACACCTCGGAACACTACTGCTATCCGGACCGGGCCCGCATCCTGCACAATCTGCACGGACGCATCAGCTACACCCCCGCCCGGCTCACCGGCTACGGCGAACGCTGGGAAGGCGACCGCTGCTTTTTGTATGCCAGCGCAGAAATCCGCCAGGCCGCCATGTACGCCGAAAACCTTTTATTGGAGCGGCGCATAGAGGCTGAGGTGGGCACGGACACGGTGACATTTTACGACCGGGTGAGCAATCTGGGATTTTACCAAACCCCCCACGCCATGCTCTATCACGTCAATCTGGGCTGGCCGGTGGTGGATGAACAGACCCGCTTGCTTGCGCCCATCAAATCAACGCCCTGGACCTCGCACGATCCCAAGACGGCTGCATTCGGCCCCATAAATCAGGGTCCTCCCCAGCCAAAATTCTATCAGCAGGTGTATGAACACCAATTGGCCCAAGGTCCGGACGGCATGAACCATGCCGCCCTGGTGAATCCCAGCTTCCTGGCCCCGGGCGGCCAGTCCGGCCTGGGGCTGGAGATCGCCTTTGACCCGGCCAACATGCCGGCCATGTTCCAGTGGCAGAACCTGCAGGAGGGCAACTATGTGGTCGCCATGGAACCGGCCACTGTGCATGGGGGCAACCGTTCGGAATGGCTGGAGCGGGGCGAATTGCAGATTCTGGACCACGGCGGCAGCAGGGACTACACCCTGGCAGTGACTCCCCACTGCGGAACCAAGGCCATGGCGGCCCTGGAGGACAGGCTGAGCCTTTATGGCGGCACGTAAAGCCTTTAGCTATTTTGTAAGGCCCGGCTTTTGTCCCCAAGCCGGAATGCTATTCAGCTTTCGCATCATGCCGCGAACCTGAACCGGCACGACCGGCGCTGTGGGATGCCCTTCCGCCATATCCGAGCCTTTTAGCGCGGGGCCCTCATTGCCGGTATACGGATGGGGGCATCACCGTCCCTTGGAACAAATTTCTTTCCCCACTTATGCGCAAATGCATCAGGCACTCGAAAGATTTTGCTTAAGCATTGTGGACAAGGATTCTGGCGGATCAGTTGCCGTTGATGGTATGATACCCCTGCAATTCGCCACTGTATGGAAAAGACGCCTAAACCGAAGCTTCACTCAAAAACAGGCGCCCGAGGACCGTCAGCAGACCATGAAAAGCACTTCAGAGCGGTATATAAACGGAGAATATTTATCCCATAACCCCACCTGGGACCAGGAGGACTCCGCCTGGAAAGGCCGGCAGGTATTGGATATGCTGGACCGCCACGGCATAAGGCCCAAACGGGTATGCGAGGTGGGCTGCGGTGCCGGGGAGGTGCTGCACCAGCTATACCGGGCATTGCCGGACGATGTAACTTTCCTGGGCCTGGACATATCGCCCCAGGCCATCAGTTTCTGCCGGGAAAAACAAAGCGACCGGCTGCGTTTCGCTGAGGCGGCCCTGCCTCCGGAAGATTGTGGTAAATTCGATCTCATGCTGATTCTTGACGTTATGGAACACGTGGAATGCCCGCACAATTTCCTGCGTGAGCTGCGCGGCCTGGCGCACTACAAGCTGCTGCACATACCGCTTGAGATGTCCGCCTTTGCGGTGATGAGGGGGCGTCCCTTGCTGGAAGCCAGGCGCAAGGTGGGGCACCTGCACTTTTACACACGTGATTTGGCCTTGGCCACCCTGCAAGAATCCGGTTTGGAGGTGCTGGATCATACCTTTACCACACCCGCCTTGCAGTTGAAGCCCCGCAGCCGGGGTGAGCGCCTGATGCGCTTGCCGCGCAGAATACTCCATCTGGTTTCCCCCAGCCTGGCGGCGCGGCTGTTGGGCGGATTTCCCTTGCTGGTGCTTTGTAAATGAACCCGGCCGGCGCAACGTCCGGGGAATGCCCTGATTAAGTTGATAACAGGTTGCTGGGGCCTAGCGGACCCGTATCCAGCACCTATCGCCGCCTGTAGTTCTCCGGAGCCTGAAGATGAGCCGCACCAAAATGCCCGTAGTCCTTATACTTTGCGATTACTATTTACCCGGTCACCTGGCCGGGGGGACCCTCCGCGCCCTGGCCAATATGGCGGAACGTATGGGAGATGATTTCCAGTTCATGCTGATGACCCGCGACCACGACATGGGCATTGCGAATCACTATGAGTGCGTGATCCCTGGCCGGTGGCAGCGGGTAGGCAAGGTTCTGGTGCGCTACCTGCCCAAAGCGCATCTGACCCCGGTCCGCTTGGCCAGCCTGATCAGAGAAACTCCCCACGACATACTCTATTTGAACAGTTTTTTTTCAGCACCCTTTACTATCTTGCCCCTTTTATTGCGCAGATTGGGGCGCATACCTAAAAGGCCCCTTGTGCTGGCGCCCAGAGGCGAGATGGCGCCCAGTGCCCTGGCCCTGAAAAGCCCCAAAAAAAAAGCCTACCTGTTTTTTGGCAAAACCCTTGGACTGTGGCGGGACGCACTTATGCAGGCATCCGGCGAACACGAAAGGCGGCACATAATTAACCGCTTGGGCCGGGAGCTTAAGGTGCTGGTAGCTCCTGATATCCCGGAGTTGCCCGGGCCCGTCTCCGGCCTGTCCGTGAGACCGGCCAAAAAAACCGACAGCTTATCAGCAGTGTTTCTGGGTAGGCTGGCCAGGAACAAAAACCTATCCGGCGCTCTCGAGATATTATCCATGGTGGAACCGCCCTGCAGCCTTGACATCTACGGACCGATTGTGGACCAGGGCTATTGGCAAGAATGCCTTTCCATGATCAAAGGCATGCCAAAACGCCACAAGGTGAACTACCGGGGCGTGACTCCCCACCAGGAGGTGAGCGCCACCCTGGCTGCTTATGACGTTTTGCTGCTGCCTTCATGGGGAGAGAACTTCGGGCATGCCATTTTGGAATCGCTGACGGCCGCCTGCCCTGTGGTGATCAGCGATCAAACTCCCTGGCGCGGTCTGCAAGGTGCGGGTGTGGGGTGGGACCTCCCCCTGGCCGATATCAGGCAACATGCCAAGGCCCTGGAGGAGATCGCCGCCATGGACCAAACCCAACACGACGCCTACCGCCGCCGCGCCCAGGCATTTGCGCGTAAATACATACTGGCCGCTCAAACCATGGAGTTAAGCAAAAAGCTTTTCCATCAGGCCCTTGACCTTTCCCGGCGCCAGCCTGCACCTATTTGACCCCGGTTTACGCATGAGCTATCGGGACCGGGCTTGGAATATGGTTTTAGTTTTGAGCTAAAACTTATTTCAGCAATTGAGGCCAGGACTCTCTTATGACCGGCAGCAGGCCGGAATAGGTTTTTTTGAATACTTCCACCGTCTGATCAATGATTGCCTCATCCATGGGAGTGGAAAGGGCGTATTCCCCCCTCTCGGCTATCCAAATGCCGTTGTTGGTGTTGGACAGGTGCACCAGTTCATACAAACTGCCGGCGGCCTCCATGGCCTGCCGGGCATCCCGGTAATTGTTCACGGGCTGGTCCGTATAATGCACTATTGATATGGAGCCCACCCCTTTGACTTGAGCCCTGACACCCAATGCATCGAACACCTGTGTGTTTATTTTAGTGCGCACCAAATCACCCAGCCGGTTGATGCGTTCGATGCTCTTTTCATCCAGGAGATTCATGGCCGCGACTCCCGCCGCCATGGTCACCGGATGCCCGTTGAAGGTGCCGGAATGGCTCAGGCCGCCGGTCTTGGGCGAGAACTGGGCCATGATATCAGCCCGCCCGCCAAATGCTCCCACCGGCATCCCCCCGCCGATGAACTTGCCCATGGCGGTCAGGTCCGGGGTGATCCCGTACATCTCCTGCGCCCCGCCGGGGCGCAGGCGCAGGGTCACCACCTCGTCAAAGATCAGCAAGGCGCCTATTTTGCTGGTGATGCTCCGCAAAAATTCAAGATATTCAGGATCGGCCGGGATCACCCCGGCAGCCGTCATGACCGGCTCCACAATCACCGCGGCCAAATCGTGCTTGTGGGCCTCGATGATCTTTTCGGTGGCTTCCAAGCGGTTAAATGGTGCAACAACTATATGCTCCAGCACTCCGGAGGGGATGCCCGGCCCAAAGGGAACCCGCTCGGGGGAGTCAAAGCCGCCCGCCTGCTTCAGGGAAGGAAAGACGCTGGCCCCCACATTTTCATGGGAGCCGTTGTAGATGCCTTCCATTTTCAAGAGCAGGGATCTTCCGGTGAATGTGCGGGCCGCTCTTATGGCGAACATGGTGGCCTCGGTGCCGCTATTGCAGAACCTGACCTGTTGCAAGGAAGGCACCCGCTGGCAAAGGATATCAGCCAATGCCAGCTGCTTTTCATGGGGCGCGCCAAAGCTGGTTCCGCTCTCAAGCTGCCGGACGGCGGCCTCCCGTATGACCGGGTGATCGTGCCCGTGGATCTGCACCGTGTAGTTGTTGAGATGGTCTATATAGCGGTTGCCGTCCACATCCACCACATGGCAGCCCTCGCCGCGGCCGATATAGGCCGGATAGGGCTGGAAATAAACCGCCGAGCGGGTGTCGCCTTCCGGCATGGATCTGAGGGCCCGCTGGTGCAGGGCCCACGATTTGGGGGTGCGCTCTTTATACCGGTTCACCAATTGCTCAAGTATCTGTCCCCGTATCCCGCTGAAAGATTCCATTTCACCCCTTTTAATGAGCTTATTTTGCTTGCCGCTTATTTGGGCATAATCAATTGTTCCACCAAGGCCATGCCGAACCGCAAGTCACTCTTCAGGTGCATGACCACCTTTTCCACGTTGCGTTCTCTCATGCCGGCTATGATATGCAGATGGTCGTTGCTCAGTTTATGGATGTCATAGCTATGCCGACTTTGCTCCTCATACATCAAATGAAGATAGGGGCTGGCCCGATCCCAGAGGTTACGGATGAACTGCAGCAGAATCGGCTTGTTGGAGTGCTCATAGATGGCATAATGAAATTTGCGGTTGATGTCTATGGCCACATTGGCGTTTCTGAAAGTCTCCTGCTGGCAATAGAGTTTGTGTATTTCTTCCATGCGCGCCACCAGCTCGGGAGTGCTGCGCAGGCAGGCGGCCTTTGCGGCTTTGCTCTCAAGAGAAAGCCGTATATCCTGCACCTCCGCCCAGTCCGAGGGGGACAATTCATTGACAATGAAGCGCCGTTTGCGGTTCGTGGTGACCACGCTGGCAGCCGCCAGCCTTGCCAGGGCATCGCGCACCGGCATGGGGCTCACAAGCATGCTCTCGGCTACCTTGTCGATAACGATCTGCTCACCGGGCGGCAGCTTGCCTGAGACAATGGCGTTCAATAGCTGGTCATAAACCATTTCCTGCAGGGTGGATGCCTTTACCGGCCGCAGCACCGAATCAGGCTTCCGGGCTTCTTTTTTATCCCTGAACCCGGCCTTGCCCCGCAATGAGTTGTGATACTCATAGGTCTTGCGCAACGAGCTTGCGCCGCTCAACCCCTCCAGCCCCACCTCTTTATACCAGCCGTTTATGATAGCCGACGCGCTGGTCAGCATCAGGGCGGAGCCGCCTTTGCGGGATTGAAACAAAAGATCATCGCGCCCGGGTTCGAATTTTGCGCGGTATGAATCAAAAGCGGCCAAAAGCTGCCGGCTCATAACGGCCTTTTGGGCCCGTTCCCCAAACTGTTCTGGAAAGCGCAAAAGTTCACCCGGCATGACGCCGTCCAAATGGCGCGCCTTTGTGAGCAGCAAATGCTTCATGAGCACCCCGGTTTGGATGGCCAGTTCAAAGAGCAGCAGATCGCGGGGCTTGGCCGCCAGCAATACTCTCAGACGTTCAATATCCCTGACATCAATGATGGGCAGATATCCTGTTCCACTTAACGGCATTCATTTACATCCCGCACTGTATTGGCATTATATCTTGTTTATTTATAAACTAAATCAAATATAATGTCAATAGCTGCAATATATGTTATTCGCTGGCCAGATCTCTCGGCAATATATGTATGTTACATCTAACTACTTTTATTTATTATGTTTAATCAAATCACATAAATAAAACTACTGATTAGCAAGCTCTGGAATGCGTGCATTCCTGGCATGTTTACATGCTTCACATGCTTGTTTCCATCCATATTTCTTATCTTAAAGTCATAGTTAAATTATATTAAATACAAACAGTTATCTTAATCAGTATATATAAGCTGAAGCCATTCACATTTCCGCATTTAAAAATGCTTGACAATAAGATATTTATAAAGATATTGTATCAAATGTATATGATACAGAGATGTGATATTTGTTTCGCTGGCCGGGCCCCTTGGGGTGATTTCTGCTTTTTATAATGAAAGACCACCCAGGCAGAACGATCCGGCAAACAGCGATTTACCCAAAAAAACCGCCAGAGGCGGCGGCATTTACTGAATCAGCCAAGACTCAAAGGGTTGCGCAAAAAACAACCGCAATAATTGCTGAGCGGTTATGTAGAAAACGGGCCAAGACGGTTTTGAGAATTCTGCCGGATGACAGGCCCGCCTGCTTTTCGGCATGCGGACCACAAGGATATCAGCCGGAAACGCTGCAACGTCCAGGATTTTTAACCGAGATTTTCTGACTAATCTTTAACTGCCCGGAGGAAAAGGATGAAAACAAAACCTTTTGTAATCTTTTTTGTATTGGCAGCTGTTTGCTGCGCGCTGCTGCTGGCCCCCGCCGCGGGTTTGGCGGCGGATAAGGTAATCAAATGGCGCATGGCCGTTCTCTACCCCAGGGGCGCATCCTTTGGGGTAACCTATCCGGTATTCACTGAGGCGGTGAAGCGGATGTCCGGCGGCCGCATGGAGATCGAGGTGGTCTATGACGGTGAAGGCGTGCCGGCCACCGAGGTGCTGTCCGCTACGCGCTCCGGGCTGGTGGAAATGGGGGCGCCTTATCAGGCCCTGCATGCCGGTGAGTTCCCGGCTGGCGTGGTGGAGCTCGGCCTGCCCGGCGGCCCCAGCAAATACCAGGAACTGAAAGCCCTGTTCAGGGAAGGCGGCTGGCTGCAGGAGATGCGCAAGGCCTACGCCACCATCGGCATCTATTATCTGGGTGAAGCCTTTCAGCCCGGCACCTATGTTTTGACCAAAAAACCAATCAATTCTATAGGGGATTTTAAGAAACTTAAGATCCGCTGCCCCGGCGCTTACGGCAAGATGCTGGCCAATCTGGGCGCTTCCCCCGTGGTCATGGCCTTCAGTGAGGTCTATACCGCCCTGTCAACCGGCGTGGTTGACGGTGTGGATGGCTGCAACCTGGTGGACCATGAGACCGGTAAATTCTATGAAGTCGCCAAGTACATGTACCCCCTGCCGCTCACCGGCAGCCAAGTGGCCGGCCTGATCGTGAACATGGACGCTTGGAAAAAGCTGCCTGACGATCTCAAGGCCATCTTGGAAGCCGCTAGCGTGATCTTCGGCGACGACCAAATGACCAAATCCATTATCTGGGAAAAGGAATCCCTCAAAAAGATGATGGACAGCGGGCTGAAGATGAGCCCCGCCCCCTCCGCCGGGGATGTGGCCAAGTGGAACGCCGCAGGCAAGGCGGTGTGGCCCGAGTATGAGAAAAAGAACAAGTTCTGCAAAAAGCTGCTCGAGCTTCAGGATGCTTTCCTCAAAAGAATTGACTAAGCACAAGAACTGATCAGCGACCTAAGGATTCGGCCGTCTGCGCCAAGCAGGCGGCCGGAACCAGCGCAAAGGATTTGGCAATATGGGAGCACTCAAACTATTCATTCGCATATCCAATAAGATAAGCGAGTTCATCGGCCTGACGGTCAGTGTCCTCATGCCTGCCATGGTCCTTGTACTAACCATCGAGGTGGTGGCCAGATATTTCTTCGACAGGCCAACCATCTGGGTATACGACACCGCCATCTTCATGTTCGGCTATCTGGGGCTGCTTTCCGGAGCCTATGTGCTCAAACACAAGGCCCACATCAATGTCGACATGGTGGTGAACCTGTTTTCCCCCCGGGGCAAGGCCGTGCTGGAATCCATCTTTGGCCTGGTCTTCTTCTATTTCATGGTGCTGGTGGTCTATTACTGCTGGATCGCGGGAGTGGACGCTTTCATGGCCGGCGACCGCACCGCCACTGAATGGGGCCCCCCTTTGGGACATTTCAAACTGGTGATACCGGTGGGAGCCTTCCTGCTGCTGATGCAGGGCCTGGCCAACTGGATACAAAGCCTGTATTTGGCAATCACCGGACGAGAGCTTGAGATATGAGCATCGAACTATTAACAATACTGCTTTTCTTGTCCATCCTGGTGGTCTTTGCCAGCGGCTTGCCGGTGGGCTTCGCCCTGGGTGGAGTGGCCATGATCTTCG
This sequence comes from Desulfarculaceae bacterium, assembly GCA_963675675.1. Classification (GTDB taxonomy): domain Bacteria; phylum Desulfobacterota; class Desulfarculia; order Desulfarculales; family Desulfarculaceae; genus Dethiosulfatarculus. The sequence goes on along the minus strand of OY776512.1, from coordinate 286,345 downwards.
GACTCTTCACCTGGGGTCCGCAAAGTTTCAAGATCATCCCCACCACAGCCATCAACTCGGTGTCGGGCTTTGTGTTACTAGCCGTACCGCTATTCATATTCATGGGCCAGATCCTCTTGCGCTCGGGCCTGGGCGAGGCCATGTTCAACGCAATGCATATCCTCTCCGGGCGTCTCAGGGGCGGACTGGCCATAGGCGTGATACTGGTGTGCAGCATCATGGGCGCCATGGTGGGCATCATCGGCGCGGGCATCATGACTGCGGGCAGTGTGGCCCTGGAACCCATGCTGAAAAGAGGCTACAACAAACATCTGGCTTTGGGAGCGATCATGGCCGGGGGAGGCATGGGCATTCTGATTCCGCCCAGCATACCCATGATCCTGTTCAGCTCGGTAACCAGCACCTCCATCGGCAAGATGTTTGCGGGCGGCATCATTCCGGGCCTGATCATGGCCGGTTTTTTTGTCCTCTATATAGCCATAAGATGTTACATCAACCCCGAAATGGGCCCCGCCCTTACAAAAGAAAGTCTGGGCGGGCTTAGGGAAAAACTCATTGCCACCAGGGACGCCATCTTGGCCTTCACCCTAATATTCCTGGTGTTGGGTTCCATCCTGTTCGGAGCCGCAACCCCCACCGAGGCCGCTGCCATCGGAGGCGTGGGGGCCATCCTCATAGCCATCGTCTACCGGCGTTTCAATTGGACGGTTATGAAGGAAGCCTCCATTAACGGCATGAGGCTGACCGGCATGTGCGCCTGGATTTTGATCGGCGCCACCGTGTTCAGCAACTTCCACATGCTCATGGGCGCGGGCCGCCTGTTGACCAAATTCACCTCGGAAATGGGGCTCAGCCCCCTGTGGGTCATCATTTTCATGCAATTCAGCATGCTGATCATGGGATGCATCATGGATGAATTCATCATCGTGCTGATCTGTGCGCCACTCTACACCCCCATCGCGGTGTCAATGGGGTTTGATCCGGTCTGGTTCGGCATCCTGATGATCCTCAATATGGAGATAGCCATCCAGACCCCGCCTTATGGGTTCGCCCTGTTCTATCTAAAGGGGGTGGCGCCCCCCGAAGTCACCATGCTGGATATCTATAAATCCATTGCTCCTTTTTTGGCCATTAAGTTCCTGGTCTTGATTCTGTGTATGCTGTTCCCCACGCTGATTACCTACCTGCCCGACCTGATCTTCAACAGCTAAGACAAAAAAGCTGATGAGGAAGGCATGAACGGCTGTGGGCCTTTGGAGTCATGAGGAAAAAAATGAGCTTAGGTTCTGAATCCATTCAAAGCGGCGCAAAAGAGTCCGCCCAAACCCGGGCCGCGCTGGACGGCATCTTCAATGCCCGTTCGGTGGCGCTGGTGGGCGCGTCCTCCGATCCCCGCAAATTCGGCTATATGACCCTGAACTCCCTTATTCAGGGCGGATACCAGGGGACTATTTATCCCATCAACCCCAAAGGCGGCGAAATACTGGGCCGCCGGGTTTTCACCTCACTCAGCGGACTGCCCCAAGCGCCCGACTTGGTGGTGGTGGTGGTGCCGGCTCCGTATGTGGCCGGGGTGCTGCGCGAGGCCGCCCAGGTGGGAGCCAAGGGCGGGTTGGTGCTCACCGCCGGATTCCGTGAGGCGGGCCGCTGGGATTTGGAAAATGAATTGGCCAAGATACCCGGGGAATGCGGCTTCAGGTTCATCGGGCCCAACGTGCAGGGCCTGAACTATGTGCCCAACAAGATGTGCGCCATGTTTTTCCCGGTGATCAAGACCAGGGGGGCTTTGGGGATCATTTCCCAAAGCGGCACCGTGACCGCCGCCCTGTCCGAATGGGCGGCCGATGAAGGACTGGGCATCTCCGCAGCGGTCAACCTGGGCAACCAAATTGATCTGTGCGAGGCCGATTACCTGGATTACCTGGCCCATGACCGGAACACCAAGGCCGTGGCCATGTACATCGAAGGGCTCAAAGACGGCAAGAAATTCGCCGAAACCCTCAAGAGTGTCACGCCTCACAAACCGGTGGTCATACTCAAGGGCGGCCGGACCGAGGCGGGCCAGAAATCAGCCGCCTCGCACACCGGCTCCCTGGCGGGCAATCATCGCGTATTCTCCGCGGTCTGCCGCCAGGCCGGAGCCGTAATGGCCGAGGACCTGGAGACCCTTTTTGACAAAGCCAAGGCCCTTGCCACCCTGGAGCAGCCCAAAGGAAAGCGCCTGCTCATGGTCTCCACCTCCGGCGGGGCGGGCACGTTGGGGGTGGATGAATCGGAGTTCCAGGGGATCGGCTTTCCGGCGCTTACAGAGGAATTCAAAGGCAAGCTGGCCGAGTTGGAACTGCCGCCTCTGGCCCATACTGCAAACCCCTTTGACCTGGCTTCGGTCTTTCCAGAACCCTTTGGCAAAGTGTTGCGCCTGGCTGATCAAAACGATGTGGCCGACATGTTTCTATTAAGCTACGGCGATCCTGTGACCGGGGGCGCTGAACTGGCCGTGGAGCTGCGTGATGAGCTGAATACCCCGCTGGCCGTGGTCTACTTCGGCGGCGGTGAGGAAGAACAGCAGGGCAGAGTGGCCTTGCAGAGTCAAGGCATCCCGGTGTTCCCAACACCGGAAAGAGCCATGAAGGGCCTGGGCGCCCTGGCTCAGCGGGCCGCCATGCTGGGAGAAGTCCAGAGCCCGGAACAAGCGGCTCCCCAAGCTGAAACCGGGGAGCATTCCGCGCCCCGGGATTTTGTCCTGGAGCCCGATGCCATAGAGCTGCTCGAAAAGTATTCCATCCCCTATCCCGAACATGGTCTGGCCCGCAGCGGGGCCGAAGCCGTGGAGATAGCCGACAGCCTGGGCTATCCGGTGGTGCTTAAGGTGGTTTCAGCCCAGGCTCCCCACAAAAGCGAGGTGGGCGGTGTAGTGCTGGGCCTGAACAATGCCCGGGAAGTCAAAGAAGGCTATGACGCCTTGACATCCAGGGTGGTGAGAGCCCTGCCCGGCTGCTCCATAGACGGCGTTCTGGTCTGCCGCCAGGCCGAACCGGGCCTGGAAGCCATCATCGGCGGGCTGGAAGACCCGGTATTCGGCCCCACCATCATGTTCGGCCTGGGCGGCATCTTCACCGAGGTCTTAAAGGATGTAGCCTTCCGGCAGGCTCCCCTGGACCGCAAACAGGCCGAATCAATGATACGGGAGATCAAGGGCTACAAACTTCTTAAGGGCTTCAGGGGCCAGGCACCCCGGGATATTGACAAACTGGCGGATCTGTTGGCCGCGGTCTCCAGGATCATGCTTGAACAGACCGGGATAAAAGAGCTGGATCTCAACCCCGTGGTCCTTTATGAGGACGGCCTCATGGCCCTGGACGCCCGCATTATGGGCCGCATCTGAAAAACGGGCGTTTTGTGCTGCGGCTGCGGACGGGAAAAGCCCCTAACGGGCAAGACGGAGTAGACAAGAAAGATGGACATTCCACAGATTAAGCGGGTCGCCCTGGTCGGGGCAGGCAACCAGGGCCCCAAGATAGGCTTCAGGTGCATGGTTTCAGGCTTGCAGGCAAGTCTTTACGACATCAGGGGCGAGGCTCTGGACAAGGCCCTTGCTGCCATGGAAACCTGGCTGGCCGAATATCAAGCTCAAAAAGGGCTGAGCCCGGAAGAAACGGAGCAGATACGCTCCCGGCTGAAGCGTTCTGAGAGCCTGGAGGATTGTCTCAAAGACGCCGACCTTATCATAGAGGCGGTGCCGGAGAAGGTCGGGATAAAACTGCAAGCCCTAAAGGAGATTGACCGCGCGGCCGGGCCGGATGCGCTTATCGCCACCAACTCATCCTCCCTGCCTTCTTCCCTTTTAAAGGACGCTCTGAAAAATCCGGGCAGGCTGTTCAACATAAACTTTTCCAACCCCCAGCATGAGCACGATCTTTTGGTGGAGCTGATGCGGGGAGAGCACACCGAGGACCGCACCCTTTTGGCCGGCGAAAAATTCGTGCTGTCTTTGGGCATGGTGCCCATCGTCACCTTAAAGGAGATCATGGGCTTTTCCTTTAACCGCACCTGGCGGGCCATCAAAAAGGAAGTGCTGCACCTGGCGGACCAGGGCTATATCCAGCCCCATGATATGGACCGGGCCTGGATGATGGATTTCGGCACCACCTTCGGCCCCTTTGGCCTGATGGACATAGTGGGCCTGGATACCATCCGGGATATTGAAAACCAGTATTACCGGGCCAGCGGTGACGAAGCCGACAAGCCACCGGCCATGCTGGATGAAAAGATCGAAGCGGGCGATTTGGGAGTGAAAAGCGGGCGGGGATTCTATTCCTACCCTGATCCGGAATATAAAAATGAAGCCTGGCTGCGCAAACAGGGACCCTGGAAGAGCGATCTGGCAGCCAGGCTGAATCGAGAGGAGAAATAATCATGCAAGACGCAATATGGGATTACAGAAACCCTTACGAGTGGATGAACCGGGCAAGGACCACCTCCTTCCCCCCCTTGATCATCACGGTGGCCATCTCCGGCGGCATCCAGGGCAAGGAAGCCAACCCCAACCTGCCGGAAACTGTTGAGGAACAGGCGGAACAGACCTATGAGGCCTACAAGGCCGGGGCTTCCATGGTGCACTCCCATGTGCGGGACCCCCAATGCCTGTACAACTGCTCCGGCGATCCCGAGCAATACCGGCTGGCCAACGCCATGATCCGCGAGAAGTGCCCGGATATCATCATCAACAACACCACCGGCGGCGGCCCTGGCATGACCCCGGAAGAGCGTCTCTGCGTTCTGGAGGCAAACCCCGAGGTGGCCACCCTGAACATGGGGCCGGATGTAATGATGATGACCCTCAAGGAGCGCAAGGAGCCCCTGCCCCATCCCAGGCCGGAGCGCAAGATCGAAGGCGTCACTCCCATTGACTATGCGGAGGTGGCCCTTTTCGCCTCCGAAATGCAGAAAAGGAACATCAAGCCCGAGATGGAAGTCTATCAGCCGGGCCAGTTCTGGACCGCCTGGCATGCAATCAACAAGGGTCTGGTGGCGGAGCCCTATCTGTTCCAGTTTGTGATGGGCTATCAGACCTCATCCTATGGCACCCCTCAAAACGTCATGAACATGATAGAGCAGCTCCCGGCCAACTCCATCTATGAGGTGGCCGGACTGGGGCCCTACCAGCTGCCTCTCACCACCCTGTCCATAATCCTGGGCGGACACGTCCGGGTGGGGCTGGAGGACAACATCTATGCAAAGCGCGGCCAGCTTTTGACCTCTAACGCGGAAGCGGTGGAAAAGGTGGTCAGGCTGGCCAAGGAGCTGAACCGGGAGATCGCCACCCCGGCTCAAGCCCGTGAGATGATGGGCTTATCCGCCAAACCCAGCACTTATTAAGCATTGATTGCGCCAAGTTAAGAGGAGGAAACGTGGCTATGGCGAGAATAAGAGTCGGATTGATGGGCTTGGGCAAAGTGGCCGAGTGCCATTTGGCCGGGTATCAGGGCGTGGATAATGTCCGCATTGTGGCGGGCGCAGATATCAGCCCCCAAAGAGTGGAGCAGATGGCTGCGGAGTGGGGTTTCACCGGGTATCTGGACCCGGCCGAAATGCTGGAAAAAGAAGAGCTGGATATGGTGTGCATCATGTCGCCGCCCAGCGTCCACCGCCAGCTCGCCGAAATGGCGGCCGCAAATAAATTGCATATCCTGTGCGAAAAGCCCATGGCCCTCAGCCTGGAAGACTGCCAGGCCATGATCTCGGCGGCGGAAAAGGCCGGGGTGAAGCTGTGCTATGGGTCTTCCTACCGCTGCCTTCCCGCCTGCCTCAAGGCCAGGGAGATGATTAATGAGGGCGTTTTGGGCAAAGTGCTCTTGATGACCGAAACCTTTGTGGGCGGCGCCGGAATTGAAGGCTGGAAAGACCTGGGGGCCCATCACTATCCCAGCGACGGACCCGGAGGCGGAGGCATGGGCCTGGTGGATCACGGCATCCATTTCGCCGATGTCCTGCCCTGGCTGGCCGGCACCAAAGTGCAGGCCGTATTTGGCCGGGGCAACTTCTCGGGCCAGGCTCCAGCCGCCGAATACCTGACCATGATGATGGAGAACGGCGCGGTGGCCCAGCTGCTCTACCATGAGGCCACCTACCCTTCGGTCATGCCGGGAGAAGGAATCTTCTCTCTGGGCGCCAGTTGGGACGTGCAGGGAAACCTGGTGCCCGGCGGCGATTGGGATGGTCAGCCCCAGAGCATATCCGTAAACGGTGAAAAGGGGTCTTTACGCATCTTTCATTACGCCAATAAGCTCTATCATTTCACCGCTGATTCGGCCAAACAGGTGCCCGTATCCGACCGGGGAAACCCGGGGCATTTCGGACTGCAGCTCGAAACCTTTGCCAACAGCATAATCAAGGGTGAAAAGCCGCTTGCAAGCGGGGAAGACGGATTACAGGCCCTGAAAGTTATTTTGGGCGCGTACCAAAGCGCCGAGCAAAGAAAAGTAATCGATATCGCTTAAAAGGTTTGATTCATAAATTGCACCGCCGGCATTGCCGGACGGCAACTAAGAAAAGACTAAACTGAAATTCCCCATGGCTTGCTGTGGGGAATTTCAGTTTAAACAGACCAAGCCTAATGATATACGAAGCTAATGCCGTTAAGCCGTTACGTTATCAAGCTTTGACGGGATCACCCTTTCCGGAGGACCACAGCACCCACCCCCCCAGAGCGGCTCCGATCGGGTATAACCACCATTGGGGAGCCAAAAAGCAGCAGCCGGCGATCAAAAGGGCCAGCCGGTAAACGGCGCTCAAATCAGCGCGCAGATACCCCATGAAACCCGCCGAGAGCAAAGTCAGGGCCAAGAGGCCTTTAAGTGCCGAGACCAGAGTCATCCACCATGGCCCGATCAGCACCAAGCTGGGGTCCATGGCGAACAAAAACGGCAGCAAAAAAGCGGCAAAGGCGAGCTTGAGTCCAAGTTTCGCGGTGGTGACCCAGTTTGCTTCCGCCATGCCGGAGGCGATGAAAATGGCCCCGCAAATAGGCGGGGTGATGGCCGAGAGAATCGCCAAATAGAACACGAACAGGTGAGCCGCCAGAAGCGGCACCCCCAGTTCGGCCAATACCGGCCCACCCACCACCACCGCCACAATATATGCGGCTGTGGTGGGGACTTCCATGCCCAGCAAAATGCTGGTCAAGCCGGTGAGCACCAAGGCCAGCAACAGATTGTCGCCGGTCACGGACAGAATGCTGGTGGTGAATTTCACGCCAACGCCGGTCATGGCTATCACCGAAATGATTATCTGGGCGCAGGCGCAAATAGCCGCGATCACGGAAGCCTGGCGGGCGCCGCTCAAAATGGCTTTCTTGTATTTTGGCCAGACCCCGGGCAAATCCAAGCGCCAGTCCGTGTTGACAAATCCCAGGGCAAAGGTGGTGAGCAGGGCCCAAAAAGCGCCGTATTGCGGGGTGTATTTCTGGAGCAGCCAGTAACCCAGCATGGCGAAGGGGATCAAAAAGAAGCTGCTGGCCTGGGCGGTCTCGCCCCATCCGGGCAGATTGTCTTTATCCATGCCGGTGTAGCCTGATTTACCCGCATAAAAATGAATGCCCACCAGCACCGCAAGGAAGTAAAGCAACGCGGGCAAAAACGCCGCCGCGGCCACATGCAGATAGGGAACCTGCACCAATTCGGCCATTACAAAGGCTCCCGCTCCCATGATGGGAGGCATGATCTGCCCCCCGGTGGACGCCACCGCCTCCACCGAGGCGGCCAATTCGGGGCGGTAACCCAGTTTTTTCATCATCGGGATGGTGAAGGAGCCGGTTGAAGCCACATTGGCGCTGGCCGAGCCGGATATCGAGCCGAACAACGCTGAGGAAACCGTGGCCACCTTGGCCGGTCCGCCCCTGAAGCGCCCGGCCAGACGGGTGGATATCTTCATGAAACCGGTGCCCCCGCCGGTGCTCACGATGAAGGCCCCCAAGAAAACAAAGATGGCTATTATGTTGGAGCTGACCCCCAAAAGCTGGCCCCACAGGCCGCCTGTGGTCAAAAACAGCGAGGAAACAATGGTTTCCATACTGTATTCCGGATGGCTGTATTTGCCGGGAATATGATGCCCGAAAACCGCGTACAGCAAAAACAGTATGGCGATAGCCGGCAGGGTCGGACGCACCGCCCGGCGGGCCATCTCCAGGATGATCAGCACCAGCACCACACCCATCACCACCTGGCCCAGGTTTTCCGCTGTTCCGTATTGCTCTATTATCTCGAAGTACTGGGCAAAGACATAGGCGCAAATGCCCAGACCGGACAGGGTGATCACCCAGTCCAGCATATTCCGGCCCCGGCTTTTATTACCTTTGACCCCCACAAACACCAGGATTATGGAAAGTGCCAAATGCACGGCGCGTTCACGCATGCTGGGCAAAAAAGCATAGGCTGGCAGCAGGGTGTGAAAGAGCACAAACACCACCGACACCCCAAGCACAAAAGCTTCATAACCACGCTTAAACATCACGGCTCCAAAACAAGGGGCGCAAAAGCGCGCCCCTTTGCCGGTAACAACCCAATAAAGGGCAAAAAACTATTTGAGTTTGTCGTTTACCTTGAAGCCGATCTCTTCGTAATACTTCAAAGCGCCGGGGTGAACCTTTGCCACCATGGAGTTGAGGCCGTCCATCTTCAAAAGCTTCATTGCGGGGTGGGCCTTTTCCCATACCGGACGGTTTTCCCAAAAGGCTTTGGTGATCTGATAGGCGGCCTCATCGGACAGGCTGGTGGTGGTGTAGAGTCCGACCAAAAGGCTGATGGTTTTTGTATCGCTATCCACGCCTTTGTAGGTGCCTGCGGGGATTACATAGCGGGCGAATCTCTTGGAAATCTTGGCATAGGAGTCATCCGGCAGTTCCAGCAGGCGGATGGGCATGGAAGCGGAAATCTCCGTAACCAGGGCGGCCGGAGGAGAACTGGCGGTGGAAAATCCCACTGCGCGGCGGTTCTTGACCGCCTGCACGCCTTCGTTCAAATCCACGGTCTGCAAATCGACCTTCTTCGCAACGCCCACAACCTCCAGAACCTGTTGGGTGAATTTGGCGCCGGCCGAACCCGCTCCCCCGGGGATGAACTTTTTGCCTGCCAGCTCAGTCAGGGATTTGACCCCGCTTTGCTCCGTAACCACCCAGTGCATCACCAAACCCGGGATGGGCCAAAGGGAACGGATCTGATCGTAGCCTTTTTCTTTGAATTTGCCTTTGCCGGCCAGGGCCGACCCGATAAGAATTGGCGGTGAGGTGAAAAGATAGTCTTTGCGTTTGATGCTGTCTTTCACATTCACCATGGAGCCGGGGCTGCTCTCCACCGTGATTTTCACGTCGGGAGCGCCTTTCATGATGGAGTTGGCGATGCCCACCGCAAAAGCATAATAGGTGGAAGTCTGCCGGGCGCTTTTCAGGGCCAGGTTTGCACCGGCCCATGCCGGGCAGGCGAGTAGTACTATCAAAGACAATACTATGGTTGTTGTTATCAATCTACGCATGTCACCCTCCTGATCGTTTTATTTAATGCATTGAAGGCGCTTTTTGCTGGCCGCCAGGGCTCCCGCCAAGCTGAATGTGACCGGCTCTTGGGGTCTCCCAACCTGGAATCCAGTTATTTCAGCGCCTATCCAGCGGATTTCAGCCGTATTCCGTATAGCGGATAAACAGATGTATGATTACGCAATAAGGCGCGTAAATCAAGTACCGTACAATATTAGATGCAGAGTCTATTGCAGCGGCCCAAAGTTCCGGGCCCCTGTCCGCCCTCCACCCCTTCTTGTATCGGCTTGACATATAATGTATACAGTGTACGATCGGTTTGGAGTCAGATCAAATCTTCGTGCACATTTTATGTAAGTATGAACCGGCTGACCAACAGCCGGATCAAGACCCCGGAGTCAAACCAGAACCACATGGATGCGATTCTCACCTTTGATATAGGCGGAACCTTCATCCGCAGCGCCCTGTTTGATCTTGCGGGCAGGCTATTGTGCATTCGCTCAGCCCCTTCCAAAGAGGCATACCTTGATGCAAAAGGCAATGAGGCCGATCCGGACTTGATATGGGAAACCATCCGCAGCCTTGCCGAAGCTGTCTTTCATGAAATCAGCGAAGAGGATGTGAGGCTGGCAGGAATAGTTTCCTGCGGCATGACCCGCACCCAGATTTTTTTGGATGAAAAAGGACAATCCGTAAGACCGGCCATTACATTCCGTGACAGCCGGGCCGAAAGCCAGGCCCAGCGCCTTGCGGGCCTGTTCGAAACCGGCAGCAAACAGGGAAATGACGCCAAACCCAGTCCTTTGAGCGCCTATCACCCTTTGGCCCGCTTGATGTGGCTGAAAGACCATGAGCCCGATGCCATGGCGCACACCCGCTGGGTGCTCCAGCCCAAGGACTATATAGCCTTCCGGCTCACGGGCACCCCCCCGGCCGATGCCATTTCATCGGCCAGTTTTTCGGTGGGTGATGGAGCTTTTCCAAGCGGGAGTGTTTTCCAAACCCTTGGCTTGAAGCCCGGTCTCGTACCAACGGCTTCGTCGCCCGAGAGCATGGTTGGCCATGTGAAACCCGATGCACCCTTTCCATTCGGCCGGTTCATCGGGGCCCCGGTTTTCAACGGCTCCATGGACGCTTGGTGCGGCACCCTGGGCATCGGAGCGGTCCGCCCCGGATATGGCTACAACATCACCGGCACCACCGAATCACTGGGCCTCGTGTGCCCAAAACCGGTCTCCGCTCCCGGCCTGCTTTCCCTTCCCTGGGGAAACGGACTGCACCAGATCGGGGGGCCTTCCCAGGCGGGAGGCGACTGCCTGGCCTGGCTGCTGAATAGCCTTCGCCCGGAGGCCGAATCCGCAAGTGACAGGTTCCAAAGCCTGAAGCGTCTCGTCCCCTCAAGCGGCCCGCCCGCGCCTATCTTCCTGCCCTATTTGGCCGGAGAACGGGTTCCGCTTTGGAATCCCAAGGCCTGCGGGGTTTTCTTCGGGCTCAGAAGCTCGCACAAACAAGAAGACCTGATCCGTTCGGTGATGGAAGGAGTTGCCTTTGCCAACCGGCACATATTGGAGCTTGCCGAAAAAGCCGCGCAGCAAAAAGCCCAGGAGGTCCGGGTGACTGGAGGGGCCGCCAAACTGGACGCCTGGTGCCAGATAAAGGCGGATGTGATGGGCAGACCGGTGGTGCGGACCCGCCAAGAGGAAGCGGGATTATTCGGAGCGGCCCTGCTGGCCATCCTCGGGCTGGGCGAAATCAGGGACTTTGACGCCCTGCAAGCCGAATTGGTGCAGGAAGAGCGCAGATTTCTGCCCGATCCCGGCAAACGGCTGCAATACAAGGATGCATACCGGCTTTACCGTAACCTGATCAAACAGCTGTCTCCCTGCTTTGAGAGCTTCAGCAATTTGGGTTCCGCCGCTTGTGGAGAGAAAAGCTGATGATAAAGCTGTTTGTGCAAAAATACGGCACGGTGGCGGCCTATATAGTTTTATTCATCTTTTTCGCCATTGTTTCGGAGAGGTTTTTAGACCCTTACAACCTGATGAATGTGCTGAAGCAGATCAGCTATCTGACCATCATCGCCTTGGGGTTTACCTGCGCCTTCATCACATCTGAACTGGATCTTTCCTTTGCAAACATCGCCAGCCTGTGCAGCGTGATAACCGCCGGGCTGCTGCATGCCGGTTATCCAATTGCGCTCTCGGTATCCTGCGGACTTGCCGCGGGCGTCATCATGGGCCTTTTGAACGGCCTCTTTGTCACCAAGGTCAAGATCCCCTCCTTGATAACCACCTTGGCCACCGCCAGCATCGCAAACGGAATAGCCTTCATGCTCACCGGCGGCGTGGCCTATGTGGGCAAGCTGCCCGCTCCGTTTTTGTTCATAGGCCGGGGCAAAATCGGCGGGGTGTCCATCTTGATCCTGTGGATGCTGCTGGCGGTGGGGCTGGTGCTGTTCTTCATAAAAAACATCCGCACCGGCATGCACATGGTCTGCACCGGAGAGTCCGAGGACGCGGCCCGGCTGGCCGGTATCAACGTGCATGCCATGAAAATACTGGGCTTGGTCTTTTCCGGAACCGCGGCGGCCATAACCGGCATATTGCTGACTTCCAGCTTGAGTTCGGCCAGCCCGACCATTGCGGGCGATTTTCTCATGAGCGGCATAGCGGCGGTTTTGCTGGGCATGACCACCATAGAGCCCGGCAAAGCCAACGTCCTGGGCACCCTGGTCGGGGCCTTGATCATTGGCACCCTCACCAACGGCCTCACCCTGGTGGGTGCGGCCTACTATGTGCAGGACATCATCCTGGGTCTGATAATTTTGGCTTCAGTGGGCATATCCGCATCGCAGATGATGCATGCCGCCTTTGGCGTATCCCGCTAAAGCCCTATGAAATATGTAATTAACACCAACAACTTGTCCAAAAATGAAAGGAAGGAACATATTATGAAACGGCTGGCGGTTGTATTGGCGGTAATGGCGCTTTTTATCTGTGTCCAGACGGCGCAAGCGGCCCCGGTGAAGCTTGGCATTATCGGTTTCCAGATGTCATCCGAAACCCATGCCCGGGTGGTCAATGCGGCTGAAGCCCGGGCCAAGGCCCTGGGCTGGGATGTGACCGTGCTCAACTCCAGGGGTTCCATGCCCGAGCATGCCGCCCAACTGGAGAACCTGGTCCAAAGCGGGGTGGACTGCGTGATTATGGCCATGGGCAAGGTCTTGCAGCTGGAAGCCCAATTGGAAGAAGCAAAGAAAAAAGGAGTCAAGGTGGTCTCGGTGAGCGCCGGAACCAGCCCCCACACCCTCTTTGACGTAAACGTCAATGAATTTGAAGTGGGCGCCAAGATGGCGGTCTATCTTTTGGGACGGATGAATTATCAGGGCCGGATCTTGATGCAGCGTTATGAGGGCCATGGCGGAACTCGGATAAGGGGCAAGCTGATGGACGTGGTGCTGGGCGAGAACAAGGGCGTAAAGCTTCTGGACAGCCACACCATGGCCAAGACCAAAAGCTGGCGCGAGGATGTCAAGGCGGGCATGGAGGCCCTTATCCTGAAGCACAAAGGCAAATTCGACGCCATCTGGACCTCCTTTGACGGGCAGGCCTTTATCATTGATGACATTCTTCAGTCCATGGGCATGAAAAAGGGCGACGTAATCCTGACCGGTGTGGATGGCGGCAACGAGGCCAACAAGAGAATCGCCGACCCCACCAGCATGTTCACCGCAACCGTGTCCATTCCTTTTGCCGAGATGGGCGAAGCGGCGGTGGATGCCCTGGACAAAATCGTGGCCAAGGGCATGAAAAAGGATCAAGTGGTCAAGGGACCGTCCCTTTTCATGAACGCCAAGGTTATTGACGATACCAACGTACCCAAGTGAGCAGGGACGGCTCCCATGACACAGCTCTTGGAATTGAAACAGATCGAAATGAATTATGGATCTGTCCAGGCCCTTAAGGGGATCGACCTTGTGGTGAATAAGGGCGATGTATTGGGAGTGTGCGGAGATAATGGCGCCGGAAAATCCACCATGATCAAGATTATTTCCGGCGCCATTAAACCGACCTCCGGTCGGCTTATCATGCAAGGTGAACCGGTGAGGTTTGATTCCCCCAAAGACGCCCTCATGAAGGGAGTGGCCACAATCTATCAGGACTTGGCCCTGGCTTCCCGCCTGCCCATTTACCAGAATGTTTTCATGGGCTCGGAACTGATCCGGCGGACCTTTGTGCCGGGTCTCAAGATACTGAACCGCAAGGCCATGCGCAAAGCATCGGCCGAATACCTTGCAAGCCTGAACATATCAATCCCCGATATGGACACCCTGGTCAATGAGCTGTCCGGCGGGCAACGCCAGGCCGTGGCCATTTCCAGGGCCCTGCGCTGGAATGCTCAAACCGTGGTCATGGATGAGCCCACGGCGGCCTTGGGGGTCCGGGAAACCCGCAAGGTATTGAACCTGATCAGGAGCTTAAGGGACTCCGGCGTCACGGTTATCCTGATCAGCCATAATATGGAAGACATCGTATCCGTTACCAGCCGTGTGGTGGTCTTGAAAAACGGAGAAAAAGCAGCGGAACGCAACACCCGTGATCTTACCATTGACAGCCTCACCCATCTGGTCATGACGGGTAATGAATCCCAGGCTTGAATCACCCTTGTTAATCTTGCAGGCCTCACCCGGCCCGTTCTTTACCGAAATAAGCAGGGCGGTATCTGTAATGCATTGCCTTTAGGGCCGAGTCCCAAACCTAAAATCCCGCCGTGAGCAGCCGGTCCCATTGCGGGCCTGTCAGCCCACCGCTTAAGAAAAGGCGGGGCGGATGCAAGCAACCAGCCTTATTGACCGATCGCCAAGCATTGCGTATTATTCCATGGCTGCTCGTATTGTATTGATGTTTAGGCGCTCCTTCCAAAGGCCTGCTGTTTGAGGCCACCCATATACGGAGATTGTTCATGGCTAAAGTCGTTATCACCCCCGGCCCCTGTAACCTGCGGACAACCATCGAGGCGCACCAGAGCCAGCCCTTTGTGGCCGAACTGCATATAGAGTCGGATTGCGAGGCGGTGCAAAAACTCGCCTCAAAGCTGGACAAACTCACCATGCAAGATGTGCTCACCCAGGGATTCGGCAAAGGGCCGGTATATGAAATAGCCGCCACCACCTTGGTGCATAACTCCTGCCCGGTGGCGTCAGGCATTCTGAAAGCTGCCGAGGTGGCCATGAAGCTAGCCCTGGCCAAGCCTGCCAGCATCAACTTTGAGGAATGAACCCGACGGATTAGATTCCGTCTCATAAACTCCCGGCCTGCCGGCCGCCTTCATCTAGAGTCTTGATCCGTCCATTATCAGACGGAATCCGCACCTTTTTGTGAAATAATAGATATATTGGCAATATAGCAGTCTGGGTCCGGTTTTGATTTCCACCCACCCGGATAATTTGCCAATATTCTCCATGAGCCCGGCTTTGAACCGAAGCTGGCACCAGCAGCAACAGTCCGGCTTTCGGCCAAGTGGTCTTAGTGAGCAAAGACATGCTTAGCCTGGACTCTCAGGTGAGATGCCATCCTATATATTTTTTATACTTTTTTATTTATCTTTGCTGTCACTCGATTAACATAATAATGCAGAAATAATTATTGACAAAACTCCTTTCAATAGAATATCGTCTGTTAGTATGGTGCAAAATAGTCTTAATGGGGTGTGCAGACTTGAATGCATCACAAGCGGCGGTGCCGGAAAACACCGCCCACTATCCCTCATCCGGGGAAAAGGAGAAAAAGGTAAAATGAAAAAATTGATGATCGCTGCGTTTGCCGCAGCGCTTTTGGTGGCGTTCGCCGCTCCGAGTTTCGCTTTTGAAGTGAACTTCGGCGCCCGTGTCCGCACCGACTTTGGTTACACCTATGCCAGCGAAGAGCGCACCGACAACGGCTCCGATGCCGTGACCCGCGGCTTCTTCGGCGTGGCCAGCTCCTCCTATTTCCGCGCTACCTTCAACAGCAAGGACAAGAAGGTCGGCGTTCGTATCGAAATGGGACTGGGCAGCACCATGACCCGCCGGACCGTGTTCGGTTGGTACACCATTGGCAACTGCAAGCTGGTCGCCGGTAACAACTACACCTGGGCCGGCGACGGTGTCATCGGTCACAGCTCCTGGTTGATGGACCTTACCGCTGGCGGTATGGGTCTGAACTACTTCGGTCGTATGCCCATGATCGCTCTGGAATGGCGCAGTGGCAACTACGGCGTCCAGATCGGCATCTTCGCTCCCATGGACAGCCAGTCTGCCCTGGACGACTTCGGTTGGTACCTGCCTCAGCTGCACATCACCGGCGACCTGAAGTTCGCCATGTTCCAGCTGGCTCCCGCCATTGCCGCGGTGAACTACCAGTGGGAAAACGCCGCTCAGGGCACTGGCGATGACAGCTACACCGGCTGGTACATCGGCCTGCCGGTCAAGGGCACCTTCGGTCCCGTGACCGTGACCGCCAATGGTTTCTACGCTGTGAACGGCGCGGCTGACTTTGGTCAGAACGCTTGGGCCGCTCCGGTGATGGTCGCCAATGGCCGCATCGAGGATGCCACCAGCTACGGTGGATTCCTTGAGGTCGCCTACAGCGCCGGCCCGATGAAGCTGGCCGGTGGTTTCGGTGGCGTGCACATCGACAACGACGGCTGGAAAGACCTGGGCTATGCCGACGACAGCACCACCCAGCTCAAAGCTTATGTGACCATGGACTACAAACTGCATGCCAACTTGACCCTGCGTCCCGAAATCGGCTACATCGACTACGGCGACAGCCCGGTGACCGGTACCGACGCCGGCAGCGAGTGGAAGTTCGGCCTGCGCTTCCAGTTCGTGTTCTAAAAAAAGCTTAACTTCTTAAAGCACACCCCACTGGGGCCGGCCTTTTGGCCGGCCCCTTTTTAATTAAACCGCAATGCTTCTTTGATGCGCTTAAAGGTATGGGATCTGCCCCGTCCACGCGGCCAGGCGCGCTGGCCCAAAGCCCTGGCTCATAAACGCGCCTCACCCCCTATGCAGCAGTCCGCCCGGTTTGCCCGCTTAATTGCCGTAGCTAATCCAACCCCTCGCGGATACGCCAGTTGGTGTAACGGTACATGCGGGAAAGGCTTCTCACCGCCTGTTCGGGAGCAGAATAGAAAACCCCCTTGTTCCGGCTGCCTTCCACCTCCACCACCGTGGAATCCTTGGGACCCTTGGCCAGGCTGACTCCCAATACCGGCTTGTGGTAACGGTCCATGAGCCGTGTTGCCTGGCGGATGAACTGGGACTCTATCTTTTCGGCCTGCTCATTGGCCCGGGCGATGAAATCGGCGGGCAAGTCCGGATTCACCCGCCTGGAAGCGTCACGCAGGTTATAATACAGATATTTTCGTCCCACGATGCCGAGATGGATAACCGCATCGCAGCCGTCCCAGGCCAGCAGGGTTTCCAGCACCGCCAGGGGTATGGTCTGGTCTTCATCCCCCACCATGTCAACCGGATTGGCATGGCTCCAAAAATCCGGCAGCAGGCCATTGATCTTTTGCCTGACTTTTGCCGACAGGTCCGGAACCTCAAGCTTATATTCCTCGCAAAGATCGGCCGTGACCACCCCCCAACCGCCTCCCAGGGTCATGATGGCTGTCTTGGGTCCCTTTGGCAGGGGAACCGAGGAAAAGGCGGCGGACAAATCCAAAAGATCCATGGGCTGTTCGGCCAGGATTATGCCGGCCTGGGTGCAGGCCGCTTCAAAGACCTTGTGATCCGATGCCAAGGCCCCGGTGTGGCTGGCCGCGGCCGAGCCCCCTGCCTTGGTGCGCCCACCCCGCAGTACAATCACCGGTTTTTGGTCTGACACCTTGCGGGCGGACTCATAAAAACGCCGCCCGTTCTTCACGCTTTCCAGATACAGCAGCACAGTATCGGTCCGGTCATCCACCGTGAATGCGTCCAGGGCGTCCTCTATGGTGAACATGGCCTCATTGCCGGAACCCCCGAAGGCCCGGATGCCAATGCCTTGCTTTTTGGCAAAGGCCAAAAGCTGCACACCCATGTTGCCGGATTGCGAGACAAAGGCGGTCGAGCCGGGCTTGTTGTGGTTGATGGTGTGGGTGCAAAAGAATTTATGATGAGGATTAGAGATGCCCATGGTGTTGGGGCCCATGATGAGGATTCCCCTTAAGCGCGCTTCCTTGATGAGCGCTTGCTCCAATTCTTTTCCTTTTTCGCCCAGTTCGCCAAAGCCGGAGGAAATCAAGAGCATGCCCTTGATCCCCTTGGCCTCCAGTTGGGGCAATAGGCCCATGACGAACTTGGCCGGAATGGTCACCACGGCCAGGTCCACCGCTCCGGGAATATGCATCACCGATTTGTACACGGGCCGGTTCAGCATGCGGCCCCCCTTGGGGTTGACCAGATGCACCTCACCTTTAAACCCGCCATCCAACACGTTGGTGACCAAACGGTTGCCCCACTTGCCAAAGACCGCCGACGCTCCCACAAAAGCCACCGAGCGGGGGTGGAACAAAGCTCCCACCTCCGCCGGGTCTACGGGGGGCTTGCCCAAGCCGGGCTGGCGCGGCTTTCCCAGCACCACCAAAGCATCCACGGCGGTCACCCCGCCGTCCGGGCCGATCAAGAGCGGGTTGATATCCACCTCCGCCGCTTCGGGCAGGTCACAGGCCAAGCGCGACAGACCCATCAGAGCCGATATCAAGGCATCCCGGTCCGCAGCGGCCTCGCCGCGAAACGGCCCCAATAAAGCCCGGGATCTGATCTGTTCCAGCATGTGGGCGGCCTGAGCATGGCTCAAAGGGGCCAGCTTGAACACGGCATCCCGCAATGCCTCGGTGAAAACCCCGCCCAGGCCGAACATGATCACCGGACCGAATTGGCTATCATGAAACATCCCGGCCACGAATTCCCTGCGTCCCGGCAGCATTGGCTGCACCAAGAATCCCTCCAGATCATCACCCGCCTCTTGAGCCATGCGGAGGGCTGCGCCCTGCACATCATCAACCGAGCCCAGATTCAGGCTGACCAGCCCTCTTTCTGTCTTATGGGTCAGGCGTGCGCCCAAAGCCTTCAGCACCACCGGGAACCCGGTCTCCACCGCCAAAGAGGCCGCCTCTTCTGGGCTGATAGCGGTGCGTTCCGGCGCCACCGGCACCCCATAGGCCGAAAGCAGTTTCTTGGAATCGGACTCGTTCAGCGCGTTGTCACCTCTGGCCAGAGCCTTGCTAATCACTTGCTTAGGATCCATTGCAACTCCCGGGGTTAGAAGGACGCCGGCTTCCGGCTGGAGCCGATGCTATCTGATCGTTATTAGATGTCTAACTCCATTTTCAAAACCAGGCTGATCTGGAATCTGTGGCTGCATATTTAGGAAGACTGGTGCTTCTCCATAATTGCTTCCACAGCCTTTTGGTGTCGTTTTTGTTCTTGCTTGAGTTCACGCCTCCAATCAGATGAACCCACGGCATTTTCCCGGGTGTCGCAGCACGGCTCTTCATCTATTGATATCCCGGTTGAAACGTAACCGGTCTCAAGCAGGGCAATGAATTTCCGGGCTATCTCTTCCGGCCCGCCGGGGCTGTCCTTGGACGAATACCAGCGGTGCAAGGAATTGCACATCCCCAGCATGGCGTTGGCTCCAAACCGGGCATCGGCCTGCCTGAAATCACCTTCTTGAATCCCCTTGCTGAGCAGATCTTCAAAGATGTTGTTATAAGCCTTTTTGCCTTGCCTGATCTTCCTTTGGTTTTCCGGGCTAAGCTGGTTCTCCTCGGCCAGAAACACCGAAACCGCGGAGACGTTTCCAATGATGGTGTCCTTGACATGGCGGATTATGAGACGGCGCATTTTTTCCGGTGCGGGCAGATCCAGTTTCTCTATCTCCCGGGCGCCGTCCAGGGAAACCTGTATGGCCTGCATATAGATGGCGGCCAGCAGGTCTTCCTTGGATGAAAAATAGTAATAAAGCGCCGCCTTGGTGATGCCCAATTCCGCCGCGATGTTGTCCATGGTGGCTGTTTCATAACCCTTGCGCAGAAAAACCCGTGACGCGGTGTCTTGAATGATCTGTTTTCTGACGCTGCGGTCCTGGCTTTTGAACGCCCTGTTTTTTTTCAGCATGCCTTTGCTCCGCTCTATTATCCTCCAGTATCGGCTGCATGGTGTTTGTCGGCCATGCATTTTTTACTTACTGAAAGTTTAATTTTACTTACCAGAAAGTTAATAGCACGATTCAGCTCATTCGGCAAACCAAAAACAGACGGGACAACAAACAGCTTTGGGCAAGCCGGTTCTTTTTCCCAGAAAGGCTTGCCCAAAGCTGTCAGCTTCAATTTAAGATCAAGTGGGAATTCATGCGGCCATCAAGCGGTGCAACCGGACCGCAGCCCGGCTTACTCCTTAAAGGCGCGGCTCCCGAAACGCCAGAGGAATATGATGGTAAGTCCCAGAAAAACCAAGGTGATGGGTTTGGTGAAAAACATGGTCCAGTCACCCTTGAAAATAATCAGGGCCTGCCGCAGGGAAAACTCCAGCATGGGCCCCAGCAAAAACCCGATCAGCAGGCACACCAGTGAAAAGCCGATCTTGCGCATCAGATAGGCCAGACCCGCGAATCCGAACATGAGCCCCACCTCAAAGAACGAACTGGCCGGGATGTAAACTCCGGCCACGCATAGAGGCACCACCAGGGGAAGCACGATGGCTTGGGGAACCCTGGTTATCTGGCCCCATAAGCGGATGCCGATCCGGCCCACCAGCACATGGGCCACATTGGCCATGAGCATGGACGCAAAGATGGCGTATATCAGATCGCCGTGGTTTTGCATCATCATGGGGCCCGGGGTGACGCCGTGAATCATGAAGGCTCCGATCAAAAGAGCGGCCACGATATTGCCCGGTATGCCCAAGGCAATGGTGGGAATCAGGTTGGCCCCCAACCACCGCGCTGTTGGCGGCCTCGGTGGCCGCTATGCCCTCCAGGTGCCCGGTGCCGAACTTCTCAGGGGTCTTGGAGGCCCGCTTGGCCGATCCGTATCCCAAAAAGGCGGCCAGGGTCACCCCCAGGCCGGGCAGCATGCCCACCCCGGTTCCTATGAATGCGGAACGCAGTATGGTCTTTTTGCAGGCAAAGTACTCGCTGAAACTGAGCCTTTGCTTTTCCCTGTCCAGTTCGGCCAGCTTTACGGGTTCAGCATTG
The DNA here is from genome assembly GCA_963675675.1 of Desulfarculaceae bacterium. Lineage (GTDB taxonomy): Bacteria > Desulfobacterota > Desulfarculia > Desulfarculales > Desulfarculaceae > Dethiosulfatarculus. Next base: position 265,588 of record OY776512.1, on the reverse strand, counting down.
TTCAGATGCGCGCTGCGCAGGGTGAACCACTGGCTCATGATAGAGCTGAGGGCCAAGGCCCCTATGGCCAGGGCGTTGACCGAAATGCCGTCGAAAAGCTCAATTACCTGGAAGGTCATGCGCTGGTTGCCGGTTACGGGATCTAGTCCCATAGTGCTGAGGAACACACCCAGGGCCGAGGCGGCAATGCCCTTTAACAGGGAAGTGCCCGATAAAGCTGCGATCATGGTGAAGGCGAAAAAAATGATTGAGGTGATTTCAGCCGGACCGAACATCAAGGCCACGGTGGCGAAAGGCGCAGCCAGCAGAATCAGCACCGAATCGGAGAACATGTCTCCGGTGACCGAGGAATAAAGGGCCATTTTCATGGCCTTTTCGGGCTGCCCCTTTTTACACAAGGGATAGCCGTCATAGGTGGTGGCCGTGGCCTCCGGAGTGCCCGGGGCATTGAGCAAAATCGCCGGGATGGCCCCGCCCGAGGTGCCGCCTTTATTCACGCCTACCAAAAAACCGATTGCGGTCATGGGCGACATGTAAAAGGTGATGGGAATCAGGAGCGCGATAGCCGTAACGCTGCCCAGCCCGGGCAGAACCCCGAATATGATCCCCAGGGCAATGCCGCAGATGATGTACAAGAAATTGCCTATGGTCGCCGCGGCAACAAACCCCTGCATTAACTGCTCAAGCATCATTGCGCTCCAGGTCAGGGTAATTTGATGTTAAGCGTGTACCAGGCTATTTTGCTGACCAGCACCGGAACCACGATTGCCAGCGCCGCCATGAGCCATATTTTGCGCAGGCCCCCGAACCACATGCCTGCGGCAATCAAGATCGCCGAGGCGACCTCGAACCCCGCATACTTCATAATCAGCCAATAAACTCCCGAGGCCGCCAGAATGACACCCAGGTTCTTGAGTTCCGTCAACCCAAAGCCCATGGTTTCCGCCGCTTCATTCATCTTGGCGGCATCGAAGTCTTTTTCCTTTTTTCTCCATGCGGAGATCCCAAGCAGGAGTCCGGCCAGGCCCAGCGCCCCGGCGCTCAGCAGGGGCATCAGGTTCGGGGGCAGATCCCCAGGATCATGCCTTGTGGGAACATGGTTGGGAATCAGCCAGATCAGGGCGAAGCCCGCCAGACCAACAATAATCAACGACGATATCAAATCAAGACGTCTCATCGCCATCCTCGAGCTTGAAATCTCCGCAGATTCATCAAACTACATACCGGTCATTTCTTTCATGGCTTTCAGGTTTTCTATAATGGCCGGCAGATCCTTTTTCACATCCGCACCCGATTTGAACATCAGGGGGAATTTAAGTTTTTCCTTTAATATTTTCACGAAAGGCGGGAATTTGGTAGCATTTTTCAAAGAGGTTTCCAAAAAATCCCGGGTCTTGGCCGGCAGATTCTTGGGCGCCATGACCAGCACTAGGCTGGGCTGGGCCACGCCGTATTTTTCTTTGAGGGCCGGCACATCAGGGCTCATGGGCAGCCGCTGGTGGTTACAGGAGGCCAGAACCCGCATCTTGTCACCGTATCTCTGGTGAACTCCACCGCTCCAGGCAAAGTCAATCTGTCCGCCCAAAAGCATGGGGATCATGCCGCCGCCGCCCTTGGTGGGCACCGCGCGCCAGTCCAAGCCCTCTTTTTTGGCCACGTACAAGATCACGATTTTGGAAATGGTGCTCTGGTCCGCAAAGGTCAGGCCGGGATGCTTTTTGGAGTATTCGATCAATTCCGCAAGGGTCTTAAAGGGTTTGTCCGGTGAACAGATGACAGCCTGCTGGTATTCGGTGATAGCGCCCAGATAGGTGAAATCATCGTATTTGTATGCCACCTTGTCATGGATGGGGGACCAGGTGGGAACAGACTCGGCCCCGATCAAAAGGGTGTAACCGTCCGCAGGCAACGACTTCAAATACATGGCGCCCACCGCACCGCCCGCACCGGGCCGGTTCTGCACCACCACGGGATGGCCCACCTCTTCGGCCAATCCCTTGGTAAACACCCGGCACATGGCGTCCGTGCTTCCGCCTGCCTTGTAGGGCACAATGATGGTGATAGGTTTTTCGGGGAACGCGGCCTGGGCGGGAGCCGCGGCCAGGCCAAGGAGCAGGGCCAAAGCCGCAAGCAGGGCCAATGGTCCCGCCACACTGTGTTTATCGCTCAGCTTCTTACCAAACACTTCAGTCCTCCTCACTTTGGTTAAAGGCCAATTGATTAATACATACAAAACACTTTTTAGCCCTCTCAGTTGCAGTTATCCACAGCACGAAAACCTATCCCCGGTTCAGCGCACCTGATAGGGCATCTTCACCAGCAAGGCCTGGGTGGGGCACTCAATCTCGCAGGGCAGACAGAACCAGCAGGTCTTGTTGGCCTCAAAGGAGCGGCCGCAGGAAAGGCAGCGTTCGGCCTCCACCCTGGCCTGCTCCGCACTTAAGGTGAATTCCATTTCATCTTCCAGGTTGCGCTCAGAAGCGGCCAAGCCGGGCAGTTCGCAACGTTGCCCGCCTTTCGCCCGTTCCGGCAGGGCCTGGTATTGGGGCACATTGCCGAAATTCCAGAATCCCCGCTCCCAGCTTAAGGGTGATCCATCCAGCAGGCGGTGGGCCGATAAGGCGGCCTCCTGTCCCGAAGCCATTGCATGCACCACAGAGCTAGGTCCGCTGTGGGCGTCGCCGCAGATGAATACCTTGGGATCATCCGGAGACACATAGGTGGTTGGATCAGCGGCCAGACAACCGTTGCCATTGCGGGACAGGCCGCCGGGACAGTGCTCATCATCCAGCTTTTGGCCGGTGGCCAGGATAACGGTGTCAGCCAACAGGCTTTCCCGGCACACGGGCTCCACCATGGGCGCGAATTCGCCATCCGGGTTAAACACCGACAGGCAGCGGGACAGGGCCAGCTCTAACCCGCCGTCAGGTCCCTCGGATATCCGGCTTACACCCCAGCAGTTTTCCAAAAGGATGTTTTCCTGCCTGATCTCCGCCAAAGACCTTTGGGAGGCAGGCATTTCGTCGGGCCTTTCAAGGCAGACCAGCTGCACGGACTCAACCCCCAGCCGCTTGCAGGCCAGCGCCGCGTCTATGCCGGTCTCCCCGCCGCCCACCACGGCCACACAGCCACCCAGTTCTGGCCGCTTGCCCTGCTTGATGTCTTTGAGCAGGTCCATGGCCTGGATAACCTTGGGACTGTCCATGCCTTCGATGGACGGCGAAAGAGGCTTGCCCGCCCCCAAAGCCGCCACCAGCACTCCATACTGGGATTTCAAGGCCGCAAGGTCGGAATCCGAAGCCACCCTTTGGCCAAATTGGAAGCGGATGCCCATGCCTCTCAGCATGTCAATACATTCATCCAGCGCCTCATTGGGCAGGCGATAGGCCGGAATGGCGCTGCGCATGAGGCCGCCGGCCTGTGATCCGGCTTCGATCACCGTTACCGCGTGCCCCTCCATGCGCAGCCGGTAGGCCGCCATCAACCCGGCCGGACCCGATCCGATCACAGCAGCGGAGAGCCCGCTGTCCGGGGCGGGTATCTCCGGCCTTATGCCCTTTTTGCGGCAGACATCGGCCAGATATCTTTTGATGGCCCGGATATGCACCGGGCCGTCAACATCACCCCGTTCGCAAGCGGCCTCGCAGGGCTGGTCGCATATGCGGCCCAGTATGCCCAAAAAAGGAAGATAGGGAACGACCTGCTTTATGGCCTCGTCTTCCCGGTCCTGGGCCAAAAAACGGATATAGCTCTGGCAATTCATGTTCAGGGGGCAGGCCTGGCGGCAGGGCGCAACCGAGAGTCTCAGGTTGTCCATGATGCAGCGGTCCACACAAATGCCGCAGGCGGTGCACTTATCCCGGTCTATTTTTATATTGATGTCAGAAAACATATTCTGATCTCCTTAATCATCCATGCCCAGCACCGGGCTGGTTTCAACCTTGAGTCCATATTCGCCGTCACCCTGCTTTATGATCACGTGCTTGAGCCAGTTGACGTCATCCTGCTGGGGATAGTCGCTGCGCCGGTGGGAACCGCCCCAGCGGCTCTCCTTGCGCTCCATGGAGGCCAGGGCCGCAAAATCGGCGCAGCGGATGATGTTTTCAGCTTCATAGAGCTTGGAAAGCTGGTGGCCGTCGCCGGTCATCACCTGGTTTTCCAGCTCGTTTTTAAAGATGCCGGACCATTCGAACCAACGGCTCAGCTTGTGCTGGTTTTTTATTCCGGTGAGATAATTGCCGATCATGCGGCGGATCTTGTATTCAAACTCAGCCACGTTGATATCCCGGCCGGTGGTGGAAAAGCGGCTGTTGCGCAGCTCCTCGGCGGCCCGCACCTGGCCGTCATCCAGCGCGGCCTGGCTGTTTTCGCGTATGAATCCCACCGCTTCCTCGGCCGCCACTTCGCCGAACACGAAAGCGCCCGAAAGATGCTGTTTGGGTACGCAGGCCACATCACCCGCCACATAGAGCCCCGGCACCCCGGTCTGGGCCTTTTCATCCACATAGACCCCGGCATGCCCGTGTCCGCCGCAGATCTGATATTCGGTGGGCCACAGCTCGATATCCCGTTTGCGGAAATTGACCCCGCGCCCCTTGAAAAACCTTTCCTGCACCGGCCTTTCGGTGGAAAACAAGATGTGCTCTATTTCATCTATGATTTCCGGGGCCAGGTGGCTCAGCTGGATGCGCAAGGGGCCCTTGCCTTCGTCAAAGGCTTCATCCATGCGGGACAGGGTGTGAACCTCGTTCTCCATCAGGATGTTGTCAAAGGCGTCCAGCACCCGCCCGCCCCTGGTTACCGTAATGGCCAGAAGCGGCATGCTGGCGTCTTTTATCAGCATGGCCCGGTTGGCCGCCTCCATCCCGGTCAGGCCGGCTCCGGCCTTGTGGGCCATGACGTATCCATCACCGCTGTTGCCCGGATAGTCGAAAACCCCGTAAAGATAGCCGCTGCTGGGCAGGTTGAAACGGGCCTGGCCGCCGGCGGACACTATCACCGCCTTGGCCTTGCAGGCTATGAGATGGCCTGTCCTGGTGTGCAGGCCCACCGCCCCGGCCACCCTGCCCCCGTCCATGAGCAGCTCGATTCCCATGACGCGGTTTACCACCTTTGCGCCCAGCTTGGCGGACTTTGTGGAGATGATGACCTTCAGCTCCGGCTCCTCCATGGCAGTCTGGAACTCGCCCTTTACGTGATAGCGCAGGGTGCGGTACTTTCCATTTTTATCCACCGGGAAATAAACTCCCCAGCTTTCCAGCTTTTTCAAAAGACCGTAAGAGCGCTCGGCCATGAGGTAGCTGGGCTTTGCATCAGCCACGCCCTTGCAGGATGTCAGGATTGCTTCCAGATAGAGTTCCGGGCTGGTGAAATTGGGGATGGCCACCACATTGAGGGCATCCATGCCCCGGGCTATGGAACCGGAGTATTTGATATCCCCTTTTTCAAAGATCACCACCTTGAGATCCGGCTGCAATTCCAAGGCCCTGATGGCGGCCATGCACCCGGCGCTGCCCCCGCCGATTATCAGCAGGTCGGCATCTATGTATTTGGTTTCCATGCTTGCTCCCTATGACGCTTATGCTCGTTGTATAGGCCGCAAAAGCCGCCGGATCAGTAATACCTTTGCATTCTGCTGGTATCGGTCCGGCAATAGCTCATGCGGTACTCATACGGTTTGTTTTTGTGGGTGAATATTACTTTTTCAATCTCTAATAGCGGTTGATTTTCAGATATTTGCAGCGCCCCGGCGCTTTCAGGGTCCGCCGGCACCGCGCGGGTTAATTCAATATGATTGGTTGTGGTCACGCCGAAGGTCTCTTCAATGAAAATATAAAATGCATAATCCGTGAAATCGGATTCATCGCATTCATCCAGGCCCGGGAACATGACCTTAGGAAGCAGGGACACGCAATAAACCATAGGCTGGCCGGTTCTATATAAAATCCGCTTGATTTCATACAAATCCTGTTTTTGCGGAATATTGAGATACCGACACACCTCGGCATTTCCCCGGACGGTCCTCAGGCTGATCAGCCTGGGCTGCAAAACAGCCACATCTTCATTGATGGAATCCACAAAGGGGTAATACCTGATGGTCATCCGCCGGTCGGCCGTACTGGTGACAAAGGTGCCCTTGCCCTGCACCCTTTTCAGGAACCTTTTTTTAACCAGCTCCTCATATGCGCGGCGCACGGTGGCTATGCTGATTCCGTACTCAGCCGCGATCTTGCGCTCCGAGGTAACCAGATCCCCGGCAACCAGGACGCCCTTTTCGATCTGCTCTTGAATGGCGTGGGCCAATTGAAAATAGACCGGAGTTCCGACTTCTTCGGACTTATCCAGCTTGATAGTTTCCGTGGTCATCTAGGGGTCCTTTTATGCTTGCAGAGCAGAAAAGGTGAATCTGCTGTGGGATCAAAGGGTAAAAGCGTCCACAACACCGGTGCTATAGTGCTCCAGTGCACCGTAGCACTTAAAAAGACCATAGCCGCCCAAACCCGGATATGTCAATAAAAATATGAACTAGTGGGATGCGTTTGCTTGCTGGCGGACGGCATACCGGTCAGAAAAACACATCGCAAAATCATTTCAAGTAATTAATATTGTTTTCAAATTAAAATTCACATATCGCTGCTGGAGCAGAAGGACGACAAAAGATTGAAAACCGGTGAGTGATTGCTTTATTGTGGAAGCAAGATAAAAAACTGGTGAACGCGCAACTCCCCGTGGCTTGCTAGAGGGATGGGGAACTCAGCGTTCACGGGTTTATTCCATGGAGGAAGCGGCATGCCGGATAAAAAATCAAGAGACATCTCCAATTTCTTAGATACATATTTTCCAAACATAAAACAACTTACGGACGCAAACTACTACGAATGGAAAATAGCCTCGGACATGCCCATAAAAGGAGATATTTGTCTTGAGTATGACGGTGATATTGTCAAAGGATCTGCGGTTCTTTCACCACGTAAAGTTGTTGTTCGGGGAAAGGTGTTAACCAGCGCTCATTGCGGAGACACATTTACCCATCCGGAATATAGGCGTCAGGGGGTGTTTTCCAGGTGCGTTCGAGAAGCGGTTTCTCACGCAAAAAATATAGGGGTTGATGTAATTTATGGAACCCCTAATGATCAATCACTTCCCGGTTATGAAAACAAACTTGGATTCCCAAGAGCGCCGCATGCACAAGTAGCCAGTATGATAAAAGTATTGGATTATGATTTTATTGTGTCAAAATTTCATAAGCGCATACCGGTTCCCGGGTTGAGTAATTTGCTGGCATATGGTTACAGCAGAGTTTTAAACCTGCGAAAGAGATCTGTCCCTATAAATAGAGAAGTACGCGTGATGGGATCGCAGGTATTTCCACCGGGTTTGGATGGTAAGTGGGGAAAATCGCGTGATGAATGGAGTTATTTTACTTTTCGGGATACCGATCAGCTTAATTGGCGGTTTGTCAAGAATCCTAATGAGTATCAAATATGGTTGGCAAAACTTGGAAGTGAATGCGCTGGATATGCCGTTACACGACTGCGAGAGGAAAAGGGAGTTCTTAAGGGCTATTTGGTTGATTTTGCAACCTCGGGCGATGATCCTGGTATTTTTTCAGCTTTGCTTGAAAAGGCTGAAACACACCTTGCCGGTCAAGGAGCTATTACGCTGGAATGCTTATGTTCTGCAACTAACAGCTATTATCATATACTGCGTAAATACGGATACAAAGTTTATAGTAACATTTGGGTTATAGTTTACAATCTCAATGAGATAGGAAAAGATGTGCAAGCAAATTCCGGTTTATGGCAATTTACCTTAGCCGATGATGATGGCGTATAACTTAAGCATAGCTGAACACACATGATATTAAATTTATGCAGGGAGTTATAATGCGGGGGAAAAAATTATTATTGGCTAAAGTGCTTCATAATAGCGGTTTATTAAAACACATAACGGACAAGAATGGTTTACATGTCTTTTGCTATCACCGGATCGCAAGAGACAGTGAAACAATTGATCGATGCGCTTTTGATAATTATGTATACAGCGGATATACTAGAGATGTTTTCATATCAAATCTTGAGTGGCTGAAAAAAAGCACCAACATACTGAATCTTGATAGGTTGTTGTCTCTTTGCAACGGAAAAGACGTTGGTAAGGGCCCCTATGGCATTGTGACTTTCGATGACGCATATATAGATTGTTATGCAGAAGCGTACCCTATACTTAAGAAAATGAATATTCCGGCGCTGGTTTTTGTACCGAGTAAGCTTATAGATGAAGGCAAAATGGGCTGGTGGGATTTAATTGCCTATATTTTGAAAAATACGAAATTGGATGCGGTTAACTGGAAAAACGAAACTTTTTCCCCTAAAAAGCAATATGATTACACATTTAGATATTTTCTAAATGAAATGAAATCCAAACCTTTTCAGGATAACACCAACTTGGTTGATGACCTTGCATCTATTTGCCAGGTCGACATCCCCAGCCCTGAAGAACAGGCTGCCAGCATGATGAATTGGGATCAAATAAAGGAGATATCAAAAGATGTTTTTGATATAGGATCTCATACTCACACGCATCGTGTGCTTACAACTCTCAGCGCTCAAGAGCAATATGAAGAATTGTTTTTGTCAAAAAAAATGATTGAGGAAAAAACAGGCAAACAGGTAAAAAGTTTGGCATACCCTGTAGGTGGTTCCAAGTGTTATGATGCGGTTACCCAGCAGTTGGCTAAAGATTGCGGCTATCAGGTGATATTTTCTTTCAACACCGGATTCAACAATGTCAACAATTTGAATCCATTCGATATATGCCGGTTTGAGCCGGCGCATGAACAAGCTTTGCTTGCCGGACAGTGTGCCCTGCCAAAAATATTATTGTAAATGACAGCAAAACACTAGCAGGCCGCCCTCAAAACTGCTCTTTTGGCCCAAATACTGGGTTGGCCGTGATTTTCGAATGCTCATATCTTATTATATATACTGCACTTCTAAAAACGCGTCCGCCTTGTCTTTGAACCAAAATATGGTTTTGAGAGCACAATGCGGTAGCTTTGATATGCCGCTTTGCATATGAGAGTGCAGCGGTTCAATGCACCTCCGAATCGGGGAAAGGCTTTCCCCTCGGCCCCGGCTTCATGAAATCGCCATCACTCATTCATGGGGTTTGATTATGATCTTGATGGAATCACTGCCGTCTATGACCATGGCGAAACCGGCCGCGATTTCATCCAGGGGAAAGCGCTGGGTAACCAGTTCATCCACCACGATACGGCCCGATCGGATCAATTCCATGGATTCGGCGATATCCGGCGGACCGCAGTAATATGAGGTTTTGATCTGTATTTCCCTGGTCCACAGTTCACTAAGGGGGATGGCCACTTGCTTTTCCGGACCGGGCACCGCAAAAAACACAATGCTCCCCCCCTTGTCCACACAGTTCCAAGCCTGCTCCACGGCGGGCAGGGCCGAGGTGCACATCATGACCAGGTCGGCGGGCTTGCCGTTTTGGTCCAATAACCTCTCAAGCACATCATCGTCGCCCGGGTTGACGACCGCGTCGGCCCCATACCCCTTGGCCCGCGTGAGCCTCATGGGATTGATGTCCGTGGCGATGACCTTGCAGCCCCGGTTTTTGGCAAGCTGAACATGCAACAGGCCGGACATGCCGCAGCCCATCACCAACACGCTCTGCCCCTTTTCCAGCCCGGCAATCCTCTGGGCGGCCACAACGCAGGCCAGAGGTTCTATAAAGGTGCTTTGATCATAGGTCAGATTGTCCGGCAGGGCATAGGCGCCATGCTCTATCAGGGCTTGGGGCGCCAAAATATATTCTGCGAATCCGCCCGGAAGCCGTTCCTTTATATCTGAACAAACTGGATAGCGGCCCTTTTTGCAGTATTCGCATTCCATGCAAGGCACCTTGGGCGCGATAAAAACCCGGTCGCCGGGCTTGAAGCCGCCGACCCCGGACCCGGTTTCCACCACTTCCGCCCCGATTTCATGCCCCTGCACCAAGGGCGCCCGGGGCAGGCGGTACCACTCGACCACATCGCTGCCGCATATGCCGCAGGATATGACCTTGACCAGCATTTCATCGGGGCCGGGTTTGGGGGTGGGTTCCTCTTCGATCCGTATATCCTGATTGTTGTACCACTTGGCTACTTTCATACTGTCCCGTCCACCTGCCGCGGTTAGTCGGCGCGCAAGATTATGTTGCAGGCCGCCTTTTATTGCTGAGGTTTTATTTCGTAAAGATTCCCGTCAAAGTCAGCCACAAACACAAAAAGCCAGTCACCCCTGGACACTTGGCGCACGGACAGGCCCGCGGACAGGCAGCGCTCGACAAAGGCCTCCCGGTCCTTCAGGACCAGACAGGCATGCCCAATGGGCGACGCCCATTTTTTGGCCTCAGGATGAACGATTATCTCCAAGAAGGCATCATCCAGTCCGTACTTGATCAAGAGCATTTCTTGCTCATATCCGAATAGCTGCCCGGCCAGACCGGCCTCAAGGGGCTTGCGGACTTTTTTCTCCAGCCCCATCAACTCCACGAAAAACCGGTCGCTGTTTTCTTCGGAGCTGCTGATGATGCCGGCATGTTCGAACTGCACCGCTTGTTGCATTTTCTTCCTACCTAAGTTTTATTATCAGCCATTTAATGCCTGACCAGGATATCACCGGGGCGCGCAGGCTCAAAGACCTTTCCATGCGCCCTAAGCCAGGCCACGCATCCCCTGCCCCAAACACCGGCAACAAAAATTATAGACAACTCGGACACCAATATAATAGCCTGATTGATGCGGCCCTGCCCCCCGCACATTAAGGGTGGAAGAGTCCCCCCCAACAAGGCGCACGGCATTTCAAAAACCGGTTTAGTCCCGGATGCTGGTACAAGTTATGCAAAAAATAACGGCGCAACACAACCTGCTGGATCAGATGGCGGACCACATCCCGCCCGGAGCCTTCACCCCCTGTCTGAAACCGGCCGAATCCGTTCCAATGCCAAGATGCGGAGCCTTCAGACCACCAATCCGCAGCCTATTCAAGGAAGCAAAAGCTCAAAGGCCGGCGGCTCACCGGCCCAGCCTGGGGGCAAAGGCCGAATCGGCCCAAAAGGATGCCTTGGACCACATTGCCGGAGGCTGGTTTTTTCACCATACGGAAAGAGGGAGAGGATGAGCCTGCAAAAACAAGCTGCCAAGCATTTTGAGCTGAAGGGCAAAGCGGCTTTTGTGCCGGGGGGAACCGGGGATCTGGGCAAAGCCATTGTTTACGGGCTCTGCGGCATGGGCGTCAAGGTGGCGCTGGCCGCCCGCAATATTGATAAATGCCGGGCCGTTGCGGACGATATCAGGCAAAAGGGCGGCGAGGCCCTGGCGCTTGCCCTGGACGCGCATTCGGTGGCTGAGATCCGCGATGCGGCGGATGCCGTGGCGGAGCATTACGGCTCCCTGGATTACCTGGTCAACTGCATCGGCATTCAAAGGGAGCAGCCCATTCTGGAGGTCAGCGAAGAGGCCTTCGACGAGGTCTATCAATCCAACCTCAAATCCGCCATGTTCCTGGCCCAGGCCGCGGCCAAACATCAAATAGCCGCGGGCAAAGGCGGAAAACAGGTGCACCTGTTGTCGGTGCGCTCCAAGCTGGGCATCAGAGGCAGGGGCTATTCAGCCTATTGCAGCACCAAGGGCGGCCTGGCCATGCTGGTCAAACAGCACGCCATGGAGCTTGCCCCCCACCGCATAAATGTAAACGGGGTGGCACCCACCTTTGTGGATACCGAGATGCTGAAACCGCTACTCAAAACCCAAGGTTTTTTGGATACGGCCATGGCCAGAAACCCCTTGGGCTATCTGGCCGCCCCGGACGACGTAGCAGGCCCCACCCTGTTTTTGCTTTCGCGGGCCGCGGACTATATCACCGGACAAATCCTGTATGTGGACGGCGGCATCACCGCAAGCCAGTGATCCGGGCCAAAGGCGACCGGTGACTGCCTAAGCGGCAAATAACCTTATGAGGACGCGGAATATGGATTACGCCAAGGCCGGACTCGCCAGTTTGATGGATGAATATCTCAGGCTCAATGACAGCCGGGAAAACCGGCGCAGACTGTCCTGCTGGGAACCCGAGGTATGCGCCCGCGACCAGTGGCATGGCCGGGCCATCCAAGGGGCGTTCGCCGCCCGGGGCCTGGCGCCCATTACGGTGGACCTGCAAAACCCTCTTTGGCTGGAGGTTTTCCCCCAGGATCTCAGCCACACCTATACCGATCCCAAGGCCTATCTGCGCTTTTATCTGCAAAAACGCATTTATCAGTTCAAGATGTTTCCGGATGACACTCCCTTGGAACCCATAATCCCCGTCTGGCTGCACACCCCCTTTGAGATGTCGCTGTTCGGCATGCCTTACCATTATTTCCCTGATAAGGACCCGCTGATCGACCTGAATAAACCGGTGTGCCGCAATTCAGAAGAGCTGGAGCGCTTGGCCCCGGTGGATTTTCATAATTCGGGCATGATGCCGGCGGCCCACCGCATTTTCAATGAGATAAGCGAAATCGCCGGGGAATCGTTTCTGGTTTTGTTCCCGGAATGGACCCGGGGACCCTTTGGGGTGGCTCTGGCCCTGGGAGACTATAACAACGTGCTTTTAGCCATGATGCGGGACCCGGAGTTTTATCACAGGCTCATGGGGCGCATCACCGGCGAGCGCAAGACATATTTCCAAAACCGGGCCAAAATCCATCCCGATCAGGGGATTCCTCCCGGCAGCCTCTTCAATGATGAAATAGACGCCACTATTTTGGGTCCGGATCATTACCGGAACTTCATCAAGCCCTATGAAGATGACCTGGCCGGGTTTCACGGCCGGATTTCTTATTGGCACAGCTGCGGAAACACGGCCAACGTAGCTCAAGAGGTGGTCGGCAACCACCGTATTGATGTGCTGGATGTAAGCGGATACACGGAGCTGGAGGGGGTGCTGAAGAATATCAGCCCGGCGGAGCCCCGCCTGGACATCCGGCTGCACCCCTTAAGGGACCTGCAGGATGCCAGTCCGCAATGGATGGAAAGCCGCCTTAAGGAAGTCATCGGGCTATGCCGCAGATACGGGGTGGGTTCCATGTCGATCAGGGTAAGCGGCCTCAATCCCTGGAAGACCCCCCAAGCAGACTTTGCCCAGATCCGCCTATGGATAGAAACCGCCCGCAGAGTGACTGCACAGCAGCCCTAAAGGATTATATGGCTGATCTTTAGAAAAATAGCGGCGTGAACTGGCTAACTGCACAAGCTGTTTATGGGAATGGACTATAAGATCAAACCGTGCAATCTGTTTTTTTACATAACATATCTATCGTTTCATAGCAGTACAGTAAATATTCTGTTGACATGCCAAGGAGCGATATTATACGATTCCATTACTTTCAAGAATTGATATAATATAGTCAATTAAATAACCGAACCAATTGGCGGCAAAGCATAAATGCTATTATATGGATTCTACTGCCCCTCTCATAAAACCTAAATTTTTTTATATGTTTCTATTTATTAGCTGCTTATGTGGAGGATTATGAGCGTATTGATAGAAACAAACAAAGAAAATAAAAACTTCTATTATTTAGACTGCCTTGAATTATTCTTTTCATTAAATTAAGAGACTTGCTTTTGTTACTAGAGAGATTACTGCGTATTTACTTTGTTATTATTTTATGATGAGGATAGTAGAGTGATACCTATAAAATAAACCACGAAAGGAGAATCGCCGCTATGAAAAAGTTATTAATTATCTCCCTGGCCGTGATTTTGACATTGTGTTTGGCAATGTCGGCCGCCGCAAAAGCCCGCGTACTCAAATTTTCAAGCATCCATGAGCCCACCCACGTATCAGCCATAACCGCAGACAAGTTCGCAGCCCGGGTCAACCAGCTTTCCAACGGGGAGTTGGAGGTGCAGGTCTACCATTCACGCCAGCTTGGAGACGCCCGCCAAAACGTGGAAAACATCCGCAACGGCAGCATCGCCTTCACCTCGGTGTCCATAGCCAACTTAAGCCAGGTTGTGCCGGCCATGGATATGTTCTCCTTGCCCTACATCTTCAAAAACGATGACCACTATTGGTACTGCATCCAGAGCCCCAATATCGCAAAATTCATGAGCCAGCTGGAGCCCAAGGGCATCAAGGTTATCTCCTGGATCACTTCCGGGGCCAGAAGCCTGTTCACCCAGAAACCGGTCAAAACCCCGGCTGACCTAAAAGGCCAGAAAATCCGCGTGATGGCCTCTCCGGTCATGATCAACACCATGAACGCACTGGGCGCCAGCGGCGTGCCGGTGGCCTGGGGCGAGCTGTACAACGCGCTGCAAACCGGCGTGGTTGACGGCGCCGAGAACAATCCGCCCTCTTTGATCTCCATGAAGTTCTACGAGGTGTCCAAGTACTTCATCCTGGATGAGCACATGCGCATCCCGGATGTGAACATCGTCTCCACCAAGGTCTTCAAAAAGCTTAGCAAGTTCCAGCAGCAGTGCATCATGACGGCTGCGTCTGAAGCCACCCAATTCATGCGGGGCGCCTGGTACGTATCAGAAACTGAATCTCTGAAAAAGCTGGAAACCAAGATGTCCGGCATTATCAAACCCGACAAGCAGCCCTTCATGGACGCGGTGTCCAGCTTGGTGAAATCCGAGGCCAAACGTCTCAAGGTGGAAGACACCGTCAACTGGGTTCTTGAGACCGGCAAGAAATTCTAGACACATCTCAATCCGAATAAACGGAGGATGGCTCTATCTGCCATCCTCCGTTTAAAAAAATGAATATCCTCATTGTGGTTAGCCATGCTTAAATTATTCGATCAAATACTGTCCCTGATTACCAAAGTGTCAAAGTTTGTCATGCTGGTAATGGCTTCTTCAATATTCGTCATCATTTTGTTTACCGTATTTTCACGGTATTTATTTGATTTTGTATTATCCTGGTCCGAAGAAGTGCCCCGATATTTTTTGGTCTGGATAGGTTTTTTGGGCGCCGCCCTTGCTGTGGACAAGAAAGAACACATAGGGTTTGATTACATCTATAATCTTTTTCCCAAAGGGTTCCAGAAGATATTCAGCATGCTCTTAAATCTGGGCATAGCCTATATTGCCTACATCATGATTTTTTACGGCATAGATTTCTGCCAGGATTTCGGCGGTGACTGGATGGAATCCATACCTTTCACCAATATCTGGTTCTATACTTCATTGCCGGTGTCGGGCGTGATGATCATGCTGTATGTCATCCGGGATCAGATACATCTGTTTTCAAATTTAATCGACAGCTCCAAAGAGTAGCCAGATCATGACCGTTTTAATTGCAATCGTCATATTCGCCGTCTTGTTATTTCTAAATATGCCCATCTCCTTTGCCATTGGACTTGGTGCGGTGATATCTGCGCTGACTCTTTGGGATGTTGACAACGCCACCATCGTGCAGCGCATGGTGGCTGCAATAAATGTGTTTCCCCTGCTGGCGGTGATCTTCTTTATCTTTGCGGGGGTTCTGATGGCCCGGGGCGGAATTTCCGGCCGCCTGGTCCGTTTGGCAGAGGTCATTGTGGGACGCATCCCCGGCGGACTGGCCCACATCAATATCCTGTCCTCCATGTTTTTCGGCGGGGTTTCCGGTTCTGCGGTGGCGGATGTATCCTCCATCGGGGCCATGCTGATTCCCGCCATGGAAAAAGACGGCTACAGCAAACCGTACGCCACGGCGGTCACCCTGACTTCGGCCGTCATGGGGCCCATTATTCCGCCTTCAATCGCCATGATAATATTCGCCCACGTAGCCGGTTCAGTTTCCATCGCCGGCCTGTTTTTGGCCGGAGCCATTCCGGGCGTGCTCATAGGCTTGGGATTGATGGGGGTGGCCTTTTTCCATGCCCGGATGCATCATGACAAGGTGGTGCCTTCGATTCCCTTAAAGGAAAAGCTGATCCGGATCGCCGATGGCGTGGCGGGCATGGCCACCATCGTTATTATCCTTGGCGGCATCACCTCGGGAATCTTCACCGCCACCGAAGCCGGAGCCGTGGCGGCCTTCTACGCGCTCATCCTGACGGTCTTCATATACAGAACCATCAAGCTGCGCGACCTGCCCGGAATCCTGTATGAATGCTGCCTGATCAATGCGGTGGTCTTGTTCCTGGTGGCCACCAGTTCGGTGTTCACCTGGATTCTCACCTACGAGAATTTCCCGATCTTCATATCAGACACCCTGCTTTCCATAACCGAAAACAAAATAATAATCCTGCTTATACTGAACGTGCTGCTGCTTTTTATCGGCATGTTCATCGACCAGACCCCGGCCATCATCATGCTGGTCCCCATCTTCCTGCCCCTGGCCGAAAAACTGGGGATACCGCTCATTCACCTGGGCGTAATCGTGGTGATCAACCTGTCTTTTGGTTTGATCACCCCGCCGGTGGGAACCTCATTGTTCGTGGGCTGCCGCATAGCAAACCTGCCCATCACAGCGGTGGTCAAACCCATGCTCCCCTTCCTGCCCATCATGATAAGCATATTGCTGCTGGTGACTTATGTACCTGACATAATTCTGTGGCTGCCGTCCATGTTTGGCTTCAACTAACGGTTGACAGGAGACCTTTTCAACAAGACCCCATGGTTCATCAAAAGGCATCGCGGCTCACAGACTTTGTGAGCCGCGATGCCTTTCATGACAATGCGGAAAAACGCAGCCGCCTTTACGCCGGGGTGTTACCAGCTCCGGGATTTTTCACTATTTTCAAAAAGATCGGTGCTGGGACCCATTTTTTTCATAAGGGCATCGGTGGCTTGATTCATGGCATCCATGGTTCCGGCGTCCAGTTTTATGTCCAGGGCTTTAAGGTTGTCCTGCAATTGACCGGCATTCCGCGCTCCCACCAGGGTGCAGGTCATCTGGGGATTCGCCATGGACCAGGCAATGGAAAGCAGGTGCATGGGTAAATCCAGCTTTTGGGCTATGACCCGGATATTCTCCACCGCTTCGAAGGTTTCCTTTTCCGCTCCGGCCTCGCCATGCCGCGCCCCTGCCCGGTCTCCCCGGAAATGCCTTATGCGGGTCCGGTTGGGCGGCATGGCATCCGCATCAGAGAAGCGCCCGGTCAAAAGCCCCTGCAACAGAACCATATACCCCACCATGCCGATGTGGTGCTCCCGGCAATAGGGCACTATCTGGGGTTCGATGGCCCTGAATACGGGGCTGTAGGGCAGCTGATTAACCACGGCCTTTTGGGTTATCCCCAACAGTTCATCCATTTGTCCCACGCCAAAGTTGCTTATTCCTATGTAGCGGATCTTGCCCTCTTTTTGCAGGTCTTCCATGGTCCGCACCGCCGGCTCCAGGCTGGGCCGCTCATCCTCGGGCACAGCAGCCAAAGTATATTCATTCAGCGGCCAGTGGATGGTGTATATATCCAGATAGTCGGTATCCAGCCTCTTTAAGCTGGCCTCGCACGAGGCGCGCAGGTCCTTAGGGCCGCAATGATTGGGAAACACCTTGGTGCCTATAATGGCTTCCTTGCGCCTGCCCTTCAAAGCCGCACCCACGGCGGACTCGCTGGCCCCGTCGTTATATGCTTCAGCCGTATCGAAAAAATTGCACCCGGCATCCAAAGCAGCATTAACCACCGCATCAACATCCTGCTGGGATTGCTCCCCCCAGTAAGCGCCGCCCCCATAAGACCAGCATCCGATTCCCAACACGGGCAGCTTGAGTCCCGAGGTTCCGCATTCACGGTATATCATCTGTCGTTCCTCCCATTTGTGGTGGTGTGTTAATTCATTTGAATTATATATCTTATCCCATATCAGGAACCAATTCCCGGTTATTTCCAACAACCGGGGTTTCCCCATCATCAACAAATTATCAGGCTTGCATATGCAGACTCAAGGGGCAGGCGCTATTGGCCCGGGTTTATGCGGCGCTTATCGGATGGGTGTCAGCTTGCGATCTTTTCAGAAAACACTTCGGCCATCATGCAGCGGGCGCTGCCCCCTCCAACCGTTTCAATGGTGTCAAGGTCTATGGGCAGAATCTTGCCATACTGCTCCAGGCGCCTGATTTGCTTCGGCTTGAAACCCGCAAAAGCCCTCTGGGACATGACAATGAGCGCATTGCCGCTTGCGGAATTGACTTGCAGGATATTGCCGCAGAAGTGTTTCTCCATCTGTTCCATGGAGATTTCAATCACATCAAACGACGCTTCCAGGCTCTGCATCACCTGGCTGCGCTCGGACTCATCGGGGATGCATGCAAGACAAACCACCGCGAATTTTTCGCCAATGGACATCATTACATTGGTGTGGTAGATGGGCTTGCCCCTGGTGCTCCGGGTGTTGAACATGATGCCCCGTTCATAAAAGCGCAGACGTATGAAATTGTCGAACTGCTCGTCATCGCACCGCGGAGAGCGGGCGGCGTAGACCACCTCCGCCCTGTGGTCTATCACCATGGAGCCGGTGCCTTCCAGAAAATTATCCGATTCGGTATAGCCGCCCACGGTGATCACATTGCGTATCTTGTATTTGTGTTTTCTGAGCAGGGACTCCACATCCTTGGGCCTTCGTTCATCCCGGCGGTTTTCGGCCGCCATGGGGTAGAGCAGGATGGTTCCGTCATGTTCGGTTGAAAACCAGTTATTGGGAAAGACCGCATCCGGGGTCCTGGGGTAATCCGGCTCCGGACGCTCCAGCACCAGCACGTTTACGCCCTCCTTGCGTAGAGCGCCCACCATGGCCTCAAACTCCGCATTGGCCTTTTGGTTTATCTCCCTTTCGGTCTGGGTGGGCTTTTGCTGAAACTCGTTGTCCCAACTGGTCTGTTCATTAAAACCAAAGTCGTAGGGGCGCACCATCAAAACGGTGTCGGTGGTTCGGGATACATCCAACATATCTGCACCTTCTTTTCATCTGAATGCAAATGTTGTCAGTCCTTGATTTTGGCGTTTTCAGACAGCCGGTGCTTTCGCCAAGGGCTTATAGTTTTTTGTCTATGTGATTTTCGGCCATAAATCCAGTGGAAATAGCAGCCTTAACCTATCACCAGATATTTCAAATAGTTGTGTATACATAAACTTTTCAGGTGATGAAAATGTTAATTCTGTAACCCCAATACAGTTTGGGCTCCACCCAACAAGCCTGGTCTTATGGCGGGCCGGTTTGAAGATATAATTTCAAATTTTTGAAATCTAATACATCACAGTGTATCCTTTGAGCGGCAAAACTGATATGCCTCTAACGGTTAGTTCATTCTTCATAATACTTCTATATGAAGGAAAAAAGGAGAGCTGCATGTTTTATCCCATCGATCCCCCAAAACCCACTCCCGGCGTCAAACAAGCAACCGCAATGGTGGTTTTGAATCCGGCCCAGTCCCGCCGTCTGGTGGCTAAAGGGGCCGTTGCAAGCCCCATCGTGCAAAACGCCTATAAAAACGGCATGATAATCATCGGCCGCGGCATCACCAACGCCTATGTTTCAGAAGAGTTTTTCGATATTAAAATCGAAAACAAAACTAACCAGACCGCAGGCTTTGTGGGTGCGGGAGCCACCAACGGCACCACCACTCCGCCTCCCTGCACCTGGCACGTGATCGAAAAGGGTAAAGTGCTGGAAGGTGCGGACTCCAATGTGGAAGTGAACCGGTTCAAAAAAGGCGATGTGGTGATAAAGGGCGCAAATGCCATCGACCACACCGGCCTCACCGGAACCTATGCATCCAACCTGAGGACCGGCACCATGGGCGCAATGTGGCCCTATGTCACGGTTCGCGGTGCGGAATTCATAGTCCCGGTCAGCCTGGAGAAAATGGTTCCCTGCGTAATGACCGCCGCCCAGAACTCCGGAGTATATCATTTTGACTACTCCATGGGGCTGCCGGCCAAGGTGGTTATACTGCCCGAAGCCAAAGCCATCACCGAAATTGAATCAATGGCCATCCTGTTCGGGATTAAGGCTTATCATATCGGTTCGGGCGGGGTGGCCGGTTCCGAGGGCTCCGTGCATCTGACCCTGGAAGGCGATCAGGACAAAGTGGAAGCCGCCTTTGAGCTGGTCAAGTCCCTGAAGAACGAGCCCCCGGTGGGAGCCCCCGGCGGCCAAGTGGTCAGCGATCCGGCCGACTATAACTATGATCCCCAGGCCCAGCTTGACACTTTGGGCTGACAGGCTTCAGGTCAAAAAGTAAAGTGGTTTGCCCGGCATAACCAAAGGAGCAATAATGCACTCCCCGGACGAGAGCACACCCAAGGCCCTGAAGATCAGCCAAAGGGACAATGTGGGCACCCTGATCAGCGACGTTTCCGCCGGACAGCAGGTCGACATACTCCTTAGCGATGAACCGATCGCACTGATCACAGCCCAAGAGCCCATATGCACGGCTCACAAAATAGCCTTGTGCAAGATCAACAAGGGCGAAGCGATCTTGAAATATGGTGAATGCATCGGGCAAGCCACTTTAGACATCCCCACCGGATTCCATGTGCATGTTCACAATATAAAGAGCCTGCGCGGGAAAAGCAGCCATGAATGAACCATACACCTTTAACGGGTATGTCCGGCCTGACGGTTTAGTGGGCAGCCGCAACTATCTGGCCGTAATCCCAAATGTTTTTTGCGCAAATGAAGCTGTCCTGGCCATCGCCCAATCGGCTCCGCAATGGTGCCGCCCCCTGATCCATCATTGCGGCTGCGGCCTGCTCCAGCATGATTTGGACCTGGCCGAAAACACCTTGGCCGCGCTGGCCCAAAACCCCAATGTGGGGGCCGTGCTGGTGGTGGGCCTTGGCTGCGAGGCGGCCCAGCAAGACCGGCTTTACGAAAGAATAGCTCAAAGCGGCAAGCCCGTGGAGCAGCTCATAATCCACCGGGAAGGCAACTTTTTGACCACGGTTGACAAAGGAAAAGCCCTGGTCAAATCCATGGTGGAACAGCTCAGCCGGCAAAAACGGACGCCCTGCCCCGCCTCCAAAATCAGGCTGGCCATTAAATGCGGATCATCGGACGCCACCTCCGGCCTGGTGGCCAATCTGGCAACGGGCATGGTGGCCGACACCATGGTGGACAACCAGGCGACTGTGATTTTCGGCGAGACCACCGAATTCATCGGCGCGGAACACATACTTAGTAAGCGCGGCCTCAATGAGCAGGTGCGGAACAAAATCCTGGAAATCACTCATGCCACGGAAGAGCGCATCAAGGCCACCGGACTTGACATGCTCGGCACCCAGCCCTCCCGGGGAAATATAGCCGGAGGACTCAGCACCATTGAGGAAAAATCCCTGGGCGCCATCGCCAAATCCGGCACCCGGCCCATTGACGGGGTGGCTGCCTTTGCAGAACCCATTGAGGGCCCCGGCCTGTTTATCGTGGACACGCCGGGCAAGGAAGATGTGTACCTCACGGGAGCCGCGGCAGCCGGAGCCAATGTCATTATCTTCACCACCGGCGGCGGAGCGCCCCAGGGCTTCCCCCTGGTGCCGGTGGTCAAGGTGGCCAGCAATCCCACCAAGGTCTGCGCCATGCGCCCCCATATCGATGTTGACCTCAGCCAGGTTTTCACAGGCCGTGAGACCCTGGGCCAGGTCTGGCCCGGAATCCTGGACAAGGTGCTGGCGGCCTTGAACGGGGAAAAAGTGGCGGCCGAAATCATCGGCTATGACAAGACCATAGGCATTCCCACCAAAGGACCGGTTATCTAGCAGGCCGCCCTCAAAACTGCTCTTTTGGCCCAAATACTGTGTTGGCCGTGATTTTCGAATGCTCATATATTATTGTATATACTGCGCTTAAAAAATCGCGTCCGCCTTGTCTTTGAACCAAAATATGGTTTTAAGGGCACCCTGCTGCTGGACTGAACGCCAAGCCGCTCCATTTGCAAAATCACGGCTCCGTACACCCAGCGCCGCAAGCGCCCCGATTCATCCGGCCAGCCGGTCTTCCTATTATGCGGGTTTGTTTCCCGCTGCTGGCGGTCAAAAGGCTTTTTGCCTTGCCAGCCGGATACACCCCCAGCCCCTGACCCGGCTTTATTTCACCCAGCCTCCATATCTTCCAGGCATTATGGTTGCATATTATAGAAATAAGGTCTACAATATGGAACCACACGGGAGAGAGACATATGGCGGAGATTGAAATATCAAAAGCGGTCCGCGGCACGGCCGCCCTGGCCAAAGGCATAGCAATCCTGAACCTGGTTGGTGAAGCCCAACGGGGCATGCGGTTTTCAGAGATAGTCAAGACAACCGGAATCCCCAAGGGAACCGTGCACCGCTTGCTGTCCGCCCTGGTGGAGCACCGGCTATTAAGGTATGACCCGGAACGCCAAACCTATAAGCTGGGCTTAAGGGTTTTCGAGCTGGCTAATCTGGTCTGGGATGATTTTGATCTGCGTAGCGCAGCGGACCCGGAGATGATCAGGGTTCGGGATTTGACCCGGGAAACCATACGGCTGGTGATCCTGGACGGCGCCGAAGTAGTCTGTATAGATCAAAAAGGCTCAAAAGAGGAACTATCCATCCGCTATACGGTGGGAGCCAGGGTCCCGGTGTATTGCAGTGCGGCGGGAAAAGCCATCCTCTCTTTTCTGGACCCGGAAAAACAATCCGAGATACTCGGCCAGCTCAGCCCGGAACCCATAACCCCGCGCACCATTACGGATGTCGCCGAGTTCAAGTCTCAGCTCGATATAACCGAGGTCCGGGGTTACGCCATTGACAACGAAGAACAGATAACCGGGGTGCGCGCGGTCTCCGCGCCCATCCTGGACCGCTGGGGACGACCCATGGCCGCGGTTACCATCACCGGGCCCATCCACCGTTTATCGATCGAAAAGCTGCACTCCTTTGGCCGCGATCTGATCGAGGCCTGCCGCCGTATTTCGGGCAATGCGGGAGAGTCGGCGGTGCGGGTGAACACTGGTCCCAAGCCCAACGGCCCCAACCTGCCTGACATTGAATGCGTGTATGAGACCGCATCGTTTCTGGGTGAAGGTCCCATGTGGTCTGTCAAAGAAAAAGCGCTTTATTGGGTTGATATTCTGGCCCCGGCCATACACCGGTTCGATCCGGAGGCAAAACAAAACCAAACCGTGAAAATAACCGAGTTAATCGGCGCGGTTGCGATCCGGAAAAACACCGGTCTGCTTGCAGCCACCCAGTTCGGTTTCAAGAACCTGGACTTCGGCACCGGCAAGCTGGAGCTGATCACCAATCCGGAAGCCCATTTGCCGGAAAACAGATTCAACGACGGCAAATGCGACCGGAAGGGCCGTTTTTGGGCCGGGACCCTGTGCCTGCACGCAGGTACCGGAATCGGCAGTTTATACCGGCTGGAGCCAAACGGGAAAGTCAAGCAGATGGACACCGGCTTCGGGGTCAGCAACGGCATGGGCTGGGACCCGGACAACCGGGTGATGTACTTTACCGACTCAAAATCAAAACGCATATTCAAATACGATTTTGACCTTGATACCGGCGAGATTGACAACCGCAGGATATTTGCAACGGTTCCGGAACATGGCGGGCTGCCCGGCGGCCTGACAGTGGACAAAGGAGGATTTGTCTGGAGCGTAAACTGGGACGGCTGGTGCATTACGCGCTATGACCCCAAGGGTGCGGTGGAAAGAATCATACGCCTGCCGGTTCCGCGTCCCACCAGCTGCATGTTCGGGGGTGAGAATCTGGATATTCTGTATGTCACTTCGGCCAGAATCCGTCTTTCCGCCCAGCGATTATCCGAAGCCCCCCTATCAGGCTCCATCTTCGCCATAGACGCCGGAGTGCAAGGCATGCCCGAGCCCCCGTTCGGCGGGTGAGCCGGTCATGGATGGTTGCGTATAACTTAAACTGTACCTTCCCAATGCTCGGCGTCTTGAATTCAGACCGCTATTCATGGCGGGTGCCTGCTTAGCTGCCGTCCTTCTCTTTTGAAGTCACATCCTGGATTTTTCTTAGTGGTAACTCACATGCAAGCCATGGTCCGCCCGCGGCCCCATGCCGCCCAAAGGAAATATACCTTGACAAGAAGGTTCCATTTACTTTACTATTTAGTGGAACCTAGTTCTACATTATGAAACTTAAATGACAAATTCATATACACCGGTTATTTTGTCAAGGCAACCATTGAAATACGCTCCATGGGCGGAAAAAAAGGAGGTGCCAAGGCTCATCGACCAAAACAAGCCCAAAAGCTGAACTTATAAGGCAAACCGATTAACGAGGAGATGTGTAATGAGAAAGTCACTTGCGTTTATGGTGGTGTTAATCATGGCCTTAAGCCTAATGCAGGCTAGCGCCGCTTTTTCGGCGGACCCTGTGGTGCTTAAAGCAGCCCATGTATTTAAACCCGACTTCTCAGCCGCAAAGGGAGTGGCCGACTTTGCATCCCTGGTTGCAAAAAAAACCAACGGTTCGGTAAAGGTTGAGATCTACCCCAACTCGCAGCTGGGCAATGAACGGGAATGCCTGGAAGGCGCCAAGATGGGCACCCACGATATCGCGCTGACCGGTGCCGCGGGCTGGGCCATACTCAATCCCAAACTGGGCACATTCGAGCTGCCTTTCTTGTACCGCGACATGGCCCATCAGCAAAAAGTCTTCACCAGCGGCATGGCCCAAACCGTGGATAAAATGTTCGGCCAGGCCAACCTGAAGTTCCTTTGCTATTACGGCTACGGTCTGCGCAGCACCCTGACCAAGGACAAACCCATCAGAAAGCTTGAGGATTTCAAAGGCATGAAAATCCGGGTGCCCGAAGTGCCCATCTTCGTGAAAACCTTCAGGGCCCTTGGCGCCAACCCCACCCCGATCAACTACGGCGAAGTTTATACCGCCCTGCAGGCTAATGTGGTGGAAGGCGTGGAAGGCTCGCCCGAGGGCATGGTTTCCATGAAATTCACCGAGCTTTGCAAATACTACAGCCTGACCAAACACCAGTCTCCCCCAATCCTCATGGCGATCAACAAAGGAACCTTTGAAAATAAACTATCCGCCCAACAGCAAAAACAGGTCTTGGAAGCAGCCGCCGAAAGCGCCCAGAATGAATTTGACAAGGTGGTTGAAGCGAACCAAAAAGCCATTGAGTTCATGAAGGCCAACAAGGTGGAGGTTGTGGAACTCCCGGCCTCTGAGGTGAAGAAAATTGAAAAGGCCGTTCAAGTGGTCTATGACGACTTGGGCAAAAAATACGGAGGAATAGACCTGATAGCCAAGATCAAGGCGGTTAAATAAGCAGCCTTTCGCGGGACGGGCGCCGCTGGGCCCGTCTCGTGAAAAACTCCATGGGAGGCTTGATATGCCCTCGCGTTTCATCCGCAGAACCGAAACTATTATTGAATGGCTTGTGGTGGCGCTGTTTATATCTCTGGTTTTATTGGGGGCCATGCAGGTGTTTTTCAGATACGTGGTAGGCAGTTCTTTGGTCTGGTCTGAAGAAGTATCAAAAATAATTTTCTTCTACATTATTTACCTGGGAGCCTCCATAGCCATCCGCAGCAATTCATTTGCCACCGTTGATTATCTTTACCAGTTCTTCCCAAGCAAGCTGAAAAAATATGTTGATATTCTTATATGGTTGATGGTGGTCCTGTTCTTAATACTGATAGTGGTATTGGGCACCCAGATCACCCTTAACACCATGTCCCAAATCACACCGGCCCTGGAAATGCCCCAGGCCGTGGTCTATGCCGCCGTTCCGATCGGCTCCATAGTCATGTGCCTGGCTTCAATAAGCCTTTTGTACAGATTAATCTTTGGAAAAGGAGAATAGCCATGCTGCTTCCCCTGCTGGCGCTGTTTTTCCTTTTATCCTTAGTGGGCATGCCCATCGCATTTGCCATAGGCTTATCCGGGGCCCTTACCTTCATATTCTTTTCGGACATACCAAGCTTTGTGATTGCCCAGAAAATGATCGGCGGCATCGATAGCTTTCCGCTTTTGGCCGCCCCATATTTCATATTGGCCGGAATGTGCATGGAAAGCGGAGGCATTTCAAAAAGGCTGGTGCATTTTTCAAACTGCCTTGTGGGCAGCATACGCGGCGGCTTATCCCAAGTTGCAATTGTGGCGGGCATAATATTCGCGGGCATATCTGGCTCCGGAGTAGCGGACGCCTCGGCCATTGGCTCAGTCTTGATCCCCCCCATGACCCAGAAAAAATACAAGCCTGGTTTTTCGGCCGCACTGATAGCGGCCTCCGGCTCCATAGGCATGATTATCCCCCCCAGCCTTTTGATGATTGTATATGGCAGCCTTACCGGAATATCAATCGGGGAACTGTTTTTGGGAGGCATAATTCCCGGGTTGATAATCGGTATAGGACTGATGATAGTGGCCTACTGGTACGCCATCCACGAAAAGCATGAAGTGGAAAAAACCAGTTCGCTCGGTGAGCTGTGGAGCAGCTTCAAATCCGCCTTCTGGGCATTGCTGACCCCGATTATAATTGTGGGCGGGATTGTCAGCGGAGTGTTCACAGCCACCGAGGCCGGAGCCGTGGCCTCGCTGTATGCATTTGGAGTGAGCGCTTTTATATATAAAGAACTTAAAATCAAAGACCTTAAAAGGATTTTTGTAAAGGCCGCCGCCATAACATCTTCGGTATTGATCATTCTATCCTATGCCTCGATCTTTGGTTACATCATGGCTGTGGAGCATATCCCGGCCCTGATTCAGGATTTTCTCTTAACATTCTCGGCGGACCGCTACGTTATCCTCTTCATGATTTTGGGCTTTTTGGTGATTTTGGGATGTTTTATCGAAACCCTGGCCTCAATGATCATCCTGGTTCCGATTCTGGTTCCCATCGGAGCGGCCCTGCATTTCGACCCCATCCAGTTCGGCGTCTTGATGATTATCGCCTTGAATTTAGGGGGAATCACGCCTCCTTTGGGCATACTGCTTTTGCTTACCACGGGCCTGGCGGAAACCACCCTTAGCCAAAGCAGCAAATACATAGGCATCTTTGTCATGGTGTTCTTAATCGTCATGTTACTTTTGGCCTACATCCCGGAAATTGCAACCTCCATTCCTGATATGCTTTTGGATTAAATGTACATGTTTTCCAATTTTTGCATGGAGTCAACGCATGAAAATCACAGATATTAAACCGATTTTATTATCTTATCAATATGATGAAAAAGAGGCCTGGGGCTGGTCCGGCGGAACCGTAACCGTTTGGAATACAGCTTTGGTTCAGATATTTACCGATGAGGGTATAAGCGGTCTCGGTGAAATGGGCACCGCGCATTACATACCGGAAGCCGGCAAAGCCATTTTGGAGCACCTTTCATATATGCTCATGGGCCAAGATCCTTTTGCCATAGAAGTGCTGGCCAGCAAGATGTATGGGCTGGGAACAAACTGGGGACGCCGCGGTGTGGCGATGGGTGTTATCAGCGGAATAGAAAACGCGCTTTGGGACATAAAAGGCAAAGCGCTCAACCTGCCGGTGCATGCCTTATTGGGGGGCAAATACCGCTCCCACATAAGGGTGTATGCCAGCGGGGGCATGGAAAAACCGCTGCCTGCTCTGGCCGACGAAGTGAAGGAATATGTGGCAAGAGGCTTCACGGCGGTAAAGGTGCGGGGAGGATATTCTCCTAAGAAAGACAGCCAGATTGCCCAGACCGTCCGCAACGCGGTGGGCGATGATATTGATGTCATGCTGGACGCGGGGCAAGGATACGTAACAAATCCCTGGCCGGTCAAAACCGCTGAAGAGGTGTGCCGCGCCCTTGCCGATTACAACCTGTATTTCATTGAGGAACCGGCCCGCACCGACCAGGTTGAATGCTACGCGAAAATTACCGCGGCAAGCCCCATCCCGGTTGCCGGCGGTGAAAACGGCTGCTCCATATATGAATTCAAACACCTCATAGATGCGGATGCAATGGACATTGTGCAGCCGGATGTAACCCACGCCGGCGGGATACTGGAAGTCAAGCGCATAGCGGATTATGCCTTTTTAAACGGTAAATCCGTGGTGCCCCATGTTTTTCGGTCCGGGGTCGGCATGGCGGCCCACCTGCAACTGGTGGCGGCCATACCCAACTGTCCGATCCTTGAATATCAGACCATTGCCAATCCTTTAAGGGAAGAGCTTTTTATCGATCCGCCGGTATTTGAAAATGGAATGCTGAAAATTCCCGATGCTCCCGGATTGGGGGTAAGGATAAATGATGAAATCATAAAGAAATACCCCTACAAACCTGGCAAGGTGCAGCGTTTTAAAGTGGAATCCAGCTAAAAGAGCAAATAAAAATGTCTTCCAAACCGATAGCATTTAATTTCGGCAATGTGCTTGCGCCGGAGAGCATCTTGTTTCATGAAGGCGATCCGCAAAAATTCCGCCAGATCGGATGCTTTGCTTATCTATTACAAATGGAAGCGGAAAACATCCTGGTGGATACCGGCATCAATCATCTATCGGTTGTCAATCAAACCAAAAGGGGGCCTCATAGCTGGCAGCGTAAAGCTGATGAAACCATAGAATCACAGCTAGCTAAACACCATCTGTCCACTGAAGATATATCAACGGTTATCTTAACTCATATGCATTATGATCACTGTTCAAATGCAATCAAATTCAGCCATGCCAGGTTTATATTGTGCGCATCAGAATGGGAATATGTAAATTCAGCAGCCTACCAAAACACTGAAAGATATGCTGCAATAAAAGGTGTGATTGATTTTTTAGCTCCCAAAGTAAACCATGGCTTGGAGTTAATTACTGAAGATAAAGAACTTAGCTGTGGAATAAAAATCTGTTTGGCGGGTGGCCATACCCCCGGAAGCATGATGGTGGAGGCATCGTATCCAGAGGGTGAATATTTGATGACCGGAGACACGGTTTTCCTAAATGAAAACGTTCAAAAGCAAAAGCCCATAGGATTCACCGCGGATATTCAAAAATCAAAGCAAGTTCTGCATCGTCTTTGCGGATATCCCGGAACCATACTTACCGGCCACGATCCTTTAGCCTTTTAAATGCCCGGAGAATGAACATGTCTGATATGTGGAATTTAAATGATACGAACTGCCTGGTTACCGGGGGCAGCCGCGGTATCGGGCGGGCGATCGCATTGGATTTAGCGGCCTGCGGAGCCACCGTAGCCATTAATTATGTGAGCAACCAATCAGCGGCCGAAGAAGTTGTAAAACAGATTATTAACAGCGGTGGAAATGCCTTTTCCGTGAGGGCCGACACCTCAGATAAGCAACAGGTTATCGGTTTATTTGAAAAGGTTATGAGCGAGTTCAAGCGGCTTGATGTGCTGGTTAATAACGCCGGGATTTTATCGCGTTATGACTTTGTCGACCTGCCGGAATCTGAATGGGACCGGGTGATCAATGTAAATCTTAAGGGATACTTTTTATGCGGCCAGCAGGCGGCCCGCATAATGCGCGCTCAAAAACAGGGCAGGATCATAAATATTTCCTCCATATCCCAGGTTATTCCGGGAAAGCAGCGCAGCCATTACTGCGCATCCAAGGGGGGAATTATGATGCTTACCAAGGGCATGGCCTTGGAGTTGGCCGAATATAACATCACCGTAAATGCCGTGGCGCCCGGAGCCATCCGAACCGATTTCACCCAGGATGTCTTATCCGATCCGGCTTTTACCCAGGCCCTGAATGAAAAAATACCCCTTTCACGAATCGGCAAACCGGATGATATTTCGGGCGCGGTTTTGTTGCTGGCCTCCAAACGCGGATCTTATATGACCGGGCAGACAATTTATGTGGATGGCGGATATTTGCTTTAGATCATTTGAAATTCAGCGGTGCGTAAAAGGAGTACATTATGAAGGAACTTTTCAAGGGTGTCTGTCCAGTGATAAACACACCATTTGATGATAACGGAAATATTGACAACGACGGCATCAGAAGAATTATTGAATATGTACTTAGTGCAGGCAGTCAAAATATCGCAATTTTCGCTTTGAACAGCGAACCCCATAAGATGACCATGAATGAAAAAGCCGACACCATCCAATTATTTTTAAAAACAGCGAAAAATAGAGCCCATACCCTGGTCGGTATAGTTGAAAATTCATTACAAGGAGCCATTGAGTTGGCCGGAATGGCCGAAAGCCAAGGCGCTGACGGCATTATCATCTATCCTCCGTCTTTGGTTCCGGCTTCCGGCAATCAACTGCTCAGCTATTTTGATATGATATCCAATAGCGTTAAATGCCCGGTTATGATTCAAGATGCGCCCAAAACCACCGGCGTATCCATGTCGACCTCATTTCTATTGAATGTGTTCAAGCAAATCGATAATGTTTCATATGTAAAAGTAGAATGCCCCCTGCCGGTGCTCAAGATTGCTCAGATAATAGAAGAAAGCGGCGGCCGCATAAAATGCCTATCGGGCAATGGCGGCATCTTTTCAATCGACGCTTTCACCAAAGGCGCATGGGGGGTGATGCCGGGCATAGGGCTGGTGGAATATTTTATTAAAATGTATGATTTATTTGATAGCGGCAAGACAGATCAAGCCCGTGACGTGTTCGAAAATCTCATGCCTCTTCTGTGGTTTGAAGATCAATCCCTTGAATTTTTTATTGCCTGTGAAAAAGAGATACTAAAGCACAAAGGCATCATCAGTTGCAGCAAAAGCAGAACCCCCGGGTTGAGTTTGGACGGCGCCAACCTTAAAGAATTGCATGTGTTATTGGAACGCTTGCACAGTGTATAGGTTTTATTATCCATGTAACCTTTTCGCAACACCATAAGGCTTTATAAAGGGCTGCGTCATGGGCAGTGTATATGTGGACGATGATTACACCTACAAAGGATACCGCCTGGTCATAGTTGAAAATGATTATATAAAAATCGTAATTTTGCCTGAAAAAGGCGCTGATATATATCAGTTTATAGACAAAAAACACAACGCAGACTACCTATGGAAAACGCCCATGGGGCTGCGCAGCCAAGTCAAGCCGGTTCCGGCCGGTTATGGTGCTGAAAGCCAGTTCGCAAATACTTATGAGGGCGGCTGGCAAATGGTGTTTCCCAATGGTGGGGCAGCCTGTTTTTATAAAGGCGTCAATCTGGAAATGTGCGGCGACGCCGCCGTGGAGCCATGGAAATACCGCATAGCAGATCCCGGCCCTGATATGGCCCGGGTTGTATTTGAAACCACCACCCACCGCCTGCCCTATCGGCTTCAAAGAGTGATCCGGGTCGCCGCAGACAAGCCCTGCATGCAGCTTGACGAAACCATCCTAAACCTGGGCCGTGAAAAGCTGGATTATGTCTGGGGGCAGCATGTTTCCTTTGATGGAGCGCTGATCCGCAAGGGAAACTGGCGTCTTGATATACCGTGCAAAAAGCTCTATACAAATACGGGCTCCCAAGGCGCGCCGAAGCAAACCACGCCCGGAGCCCGAAAAAACCGCTTACCCCAAAACGGTGAATTCACCTGGCCCCATGCAACCGGTAATGACGGCCAGATCATAGACCTATCCGTTTTTCCGGATGCTGAGGTTTGCGCTTGTGATATAGCTTACCTGCACGAATTATCCCAGGGAACTTTTTCTCTGATCAACGAAGAAAAGAACCAAGGATTTCAACTGACCTGGAACCATGAGCAGTTTCCCTATATCTGGTATTTTCAAAACTTCAACGGCTCCTTTGGATATCCATGGTATGGACGCGGTAACGGCATCGTCCTGGAACCCATAACCAGTTTCCCCGCCCTGGGGCTTACCGAGTCAATAAACAGAAACAACCACCGGGTTATTCAAGCCGGAGAAAAGATTACTGCCAGTTTTTCAGCGCAATTATTGTGAATACAAGCCACTGGCGTGTATAGCCATCAGTCAACGGATTATAATTATTTTGAATGGAATGGTGCGAGAGGGGGGACTCGAACCCCCACGCCTTGCGGCACTAGCTCCTAAGGCTAGCGTGTATACCAATTTCACCACTCTCGCTTGCAACCCGCTTCAAGGTATTGCGCGGCCTCAGGCACGGACACTGGTCCGGGCATAACGGCCATCCCGTGCAATTTATTCCAACACCTCATGAGAGTCAACCGCTCTCGGGCCATGAGGCCCAAAAAAAGTGTTCGCTTGAATGATGCGGCAATGATCCGGCGCGGGCATCCCAGCCCACCGGCCCCGTAATGGGCCGGACCCCACCTGGCCGGACCCCGCCTTGCTTGGTTCATGCGGGGTGATCACTCCGGAGCTTGTTTCGCTCAATCAATAGCACCCAAGCCCCCGGTGCGCAGCGGTCCCCTTGAAAAAGGCAGGCATATCCATTTTCTGAGCCGGAGATTTTTATGCGGCCTTGGCCTGAATCCGCCGGGCTTCGGAATTGCAGGTCTCATCAATGACCGGAGCGGCACCACGCAGGGGCTCGAAATACTCCTGCCGGATGCGCTCGCACATCTCGGAGACCTTGCGCACGGCCTTTTTCCTCAGTTTTCCTTCCAGAAGCTTGGCGCTGTATGCGCAGGCCAGCACATAATCCGCGGCCAAGCAGAACTGGGCCCAGTCCTGGCACTCCTGGGAGCCGAGGTGCTCTTGCCCTTTGTAATTCTTGAAAAACCGGGCGCAAGCCCCGCCCAGGGCATCATGGCGAAGCGGAGCGCCGTTTTTAAAAGCCGACCGGCTGCCCAATGAATCCCTGAGGTCCAGATAGGCCCGAAGCGCGTTCATGGCCTTGGGGTCTTTGGGTCTTTTACCCTGGTTCAGGTAAGCCCGCACCTGGGGCCAAAGGCTGACTTCGGGGCAATAGGCTTCAAGCTGAACGGAGATGTCTTTAACCGGATCAGAGGCGAAAAAGCGTGCGAACATGATTCATCACTCCAAATATATGCTGACTTAATAGGCGGCAATTCAAAGGCATTCATGCTGAAGCCGGGAATAACTGCGCTAAGTTTTTTCTTTTCAAAAATTGAATATGTGCGAGCGGCCGCCGATCCGTTTTTTATGCGAAAAGGCTGCCAGGGCTGAATCCAGCCGAACCCCCCAGCGGAGAGGTCCGGCTAAAGCAGAAGCAGAGACAAAGAAGGGCGTACAACGCCGTGGAGCCGCCCCGTATGCAGGCGGGCTTGGGAAAAGCCCATATGTGCCGTGCAGTATTGCACCATATGCTCCACGCAGTGTCTTTACAAAAAGGCGAACCGCAAACAGGTTGAGTTCGCCTGTCCGGGCGTAACATAGGCTAAAGACAGGGTATTGTCAAGCCTCATATTTGCATTTTCGCGGCCTTGACACCGAAAATGCCCTGGGCTAGATTTATCACCTTATAAAACCGCCAAGCTTTAAGGGGAAAAAATGCCGCGCAGCGATGGCAGAGAGCCGCAAATAATGAGGCCGGTCAAGATAAAAGCCGGGGTTAATCCATACGCCGAAGGCAGCGCCATGTGTTCTTTCGGACGCACCACGGTGCTTTGCACCGCAAGCCTGGAAGAAGGGGTGCCTCCTTTTTTGTCTGACAGCGGCCAAGGCTGGGTCACCGCGGAATACGCCATGCTGCCCCGCTCCACCCATACCCGCACCAGGCGCGAGGCCAGCAAAAAAGGCCGCGCCCAGGAAATCAGCCGTTTGATCGGACGCTCTTTGCGGGCTGCGGTGGATATGAAAAACATTGAGGGCTACACCATCCGGGTGGACTGCGATGTCATGGTGGCGGACGGCGGCACCCGCACCGCCAGCATCAGCGGCGGGTATGTGGCTTTGGCCCTGGCCCTGGGCAAAATCGGGGTCCGGCCCAAAGAGACCATTGCGGCCATCAGCCTGGGCAAGGTGGATGGAGTGCTCATGGCGGATCTGGCTTATGATGAAGATTCGGCCGCGGAAGTGGACCTGAACCTGGTGCTGACCCGCAACGGTGAGCTGGTGGAGGTGCAGGGCAGCGCCGAAAAGGGCCTGTTTGATCCGGCGGAGCTGAGCCGGATGGTAGAACTTGGCTTTGCGGTCTCAAAGGATATATTCAGTGCCCAGGATTTGGCCCTGGGGCAAAAGGATTAATAAAGCATGCAGTTGGTGCTGGCCAGCGCTAATCAGGGCAAGCTGAGGGAAATGCGGGCCCTTTTGGAGCCTTTGGGGATTGAAATAAACAGCGCGGCGGAACTGGGCTTTACCGAAGAAGTTCCCGAAACCGGCAGCACTTTTTATGAAAATGCCTTCATCAAGGCCAAGGCGGTATGCGAAGCCCTGGGGGTTCCGGCATTGGCCGATGACTCCGGCCTGGCCGTGGACGCCCTCGATGGGGCCCCCGGGGTTTTCAGTGCGCGTTATTCCGGCCAGGATGCCAACCCGGCCCGCAACAATGCGAAACTGCTTGCCGAAATGCAAGGCGTGCCGGAGGACAAGCGCGGCGGCGCTTTTGTATGCGCCATGTGCTGCTATAAACCGGACGGCACCTCCCTTGCTTCTCAGGCGGAATTAAGGGGGCGGATAGGATTTAAGCTGGTCGGGGATGGCGGATTCGGTTATGATCCTCTATTCTATATCCCCGGGAAGGGACGCACGGCGGCTCAGCTTGAGCCCCAGGAGAAAAACGCCATCAGCCACCGCGGCCAGGCCATACAAAAGCTGATGGTTGATCTGGAGGTGTTTTTGGGCTTGAAACCGCCTCCGGCCTGCTCAGGATAAAGCCCGGTAAACCGGTTGAATATGTCGGGGCGTGGCGCAGCTTGGTAGCGCACCTGCTTTGGGAGCAGGGGGTCGGAGGTTCAAATCCTCTCGCCCCGACCAAATTCAACGTTTAACAGATTCATAGTTACTGAAGGCTGTGGGGCCTTTCAGACCGCAGCCTTTGCCCGCCGTTTGCGTCGAAACGCGGCTTGACGGGGAAAAGCCTCCTCCAAGGTCAAGCCCTTCAGCTTGACAAAAGCTCCTTCTGCATTTTTCTATTATCATATCAAACAGTTAAATTGATTTGCGGTTTGTTTTGACTTGACTTGCCAGGCACTCTCAAATCACCGGCCGAAATATCTAAAATCAGATGGGCGCAATCATCTAAACACCCCAAAATAGGGTGCCCATGCAGGGAATATGGGTTACTCAACTCATTTTCCACATTCTGAGCGTGGCATAAATTTATCCCGCGAAGAGGTGAAATATAGACCAATTTGACGGGTAAAGGGGAGAAGTCTGCAACATTTTCAGCCAGGATCGGCCTGCAAGCAGCCGGGTGGTATCCGGAATGGCCGGGCCGCGAAAAGACTGAATATATGTAGAGTCTGGCTTCTTCCACGGCGCGCAAGCAAATTATTAACAAATGCGCCATCCGCAGCCAAGACCGTATGGCTTAATACCGAAATTCCCCTGGAGGAAAAAATGAATAATGGGAAGTCTGGAAGCTCAAGACGTGATTTTCTGAAAGCTGGAACCATTGTTGGAGCCGGCTTGGCCACGTCTTTACTGGGCGTGAAAACAGTAGAGGCGGCCCCCGTTCCTGAAAAATGGGACGAGGAATATGATGTAGTTGTCATAGGCAGCGGGTTTGCCGGTTTGGCAGCTGCTTATGAAGCCAAAAAGGCAGGCGCCAGCGTTGCCGTTTTGGAAAAAATGAAAACCTTGGGCGGAAATTCAATAATCAACGGAGGCGTGGTCGCCGCGGCCGGTTCACCGGAGCAGAAGAAAATGGGCGTCAGAGACTCCCCCGAACTGCTCTATCAAGACATGCTCAAGGCCGGCAAGAACCTGAACCACAAAAATCTGGCCATGATGGTTGCCAAGCAGTCCTGGCCCACCGTGAAATACACCATAGATGAATGGGGCGTTGAATACAGCTTCGTCGCCCAATTGGGAGGGCACAGCGTTGCCAGATCCTATAATACGGCCAACGGTTCGGGCTCGGGAATCGTCACCAAACAGATAGCGGCCTGCAAGAAAATCGGGGTTGACCTGAAGACCCGCATCTACGTTGACAAGATTATTATGGACGGCGACAAACGGATCTGCGGCGTCAAGGTCTTGGCAGGCTACCGTTTCGGCAAGGAGGGTTCGGGCAAACCCAAAGCAATCAAGGCCAAAAAGGGCGTGGTTTTGGCTTCCGGCGGATTTGCCAATGATCCTGCCTTCAGGGCAATCCAGGACCCCACTTTGGGCCCAGATGTAAAATCCACCAACCAGCCCGGCGCCACCAGCGAGGTATTGCGCGAGGCTCTGGGCCTGGGCTGCACTCCGGTTCAGATTTCCTGGATTCAGATTGGCCCCTGGACCTCTCCCGATGAAAAGGGAATGGGCATGTCCTACTCTTTCAGCGCCGTAGCCGCGGCCAACGGAGGCATGTGGATCAGCCCCAAAACCGGCAAGCGCTTTGTGAATGAGCTGGCCAACCGCAAGGTCAGGGCGGATGCGATACTTGCAACCGGAAATGTCTGCCTGTCCATGGCGCAGGAAAGCGTAGCCAAGCAGTTCAGGGCCTTGAAGGACCCCAGAATGCAGGCCGCCCTCAAAGCCGGCACCATGAAAAAATTCGACAGTTATGATGCCATAGCGGCTGAATACAAAATTGATCCTGACGGATTCAAGAAGCAGATTGCCAGATACAACCAATTGGTCAAAGAGGGTGTTGATAAGGATTTCGGACGTCCCATGAAAAAGGACGTCTACTTCAATGAGCCTCCCTACTATGTAGCCAGATTGTGGCCCAAGGTCCACCACACCATGGGCGGTATACAGATCAATGAGAAGGCCCAAGCCATCGGCCTGGACGGCAAACCGATCAAGGGGCTTTTCGCGGCTGGAGAAGTGACCGGCGGAGTCCATGGCGCGGTCCGTCTGGGCAGCGTTGCGGTGATTGACTGCCTGGTGTTTGGGCGCATTGCCGGCCAAAATGCTGCATCGTAGTCCATCACTTTTCAAATAATTTGATGCCTGCCCGGAGCAATCCGGGCAGGCTGGGCAGAATCATGAAGATTGCCAGATACACCTCGATATTGTTTGCGCTGATAGCGATATTTGCACTGCAAACTTCCAACTCGGATGCTGGCGGCAAAAGCAGTCCCCAGCTGAAAGCCGATGTCAATATTCTGGATTGCGCGGCCTGTCACGGTGATAATGCCGTCTTGCCTGAAGGGCACTCCGATGTTAAGAAAGATTCGGATTGCTCGTCTTGCCACAAGATAGGCAAGGAATACAAACCTGAAAAGCACACTTCCCTTAGGGGCAAGCTTTCCTTGATGCATTTACACGGCTTGAATGAGGTTGGCTGCGGCGACTGCCATGAATCCGCTACCGCACCGGAGCCTGTGACCAGCAAGGGCTGTTTCAACTGTCATGAGGGTTTTGAAAGCGTGGTGGAAAAAACCAAGTTTCTGGAACCATTCAACCCTCATATTTCAAAACACTACGGGGCCAAACAGGAGTGCGACATCTGCCACTTTGTGCATGAGAAATCGGAAAACCTGTGCGCCAGCTGCCATGATGTATTCAGGCCCATACCATAGACTGTAGGGGATACCCGTCTGAATTTGATGCCGGCCTATGGGCCGGCGGCATATCCGCTTGATCACTGAACCGGAGTTCGGGAGAGTCTTTGCGCTGTTCCGGGTTGAGCCATTACATCCGGTATTAATGATAGGCCCAGGGCAAAAAGGAACGCTTTGTTCCTGATCATGCCCTGGGCGCGGTTCCTGCTCCGCAAGGTGAAGACCGCCTGCCTTAAATTGAGCGGCTTTCCCTGCGGGAAATCTTCAATGCTGCGGACTACAGCCCCTGCCCTTTTGACCGCTGCTTTTTGAGCGGCCGCCGGAGGCTACTTTTTCAGCTCTTCCAATCCGGCATACAGGTCCAATGCATCGGGATTCGCCAAGGCATCCTTGTTTTTGACCTCGCGGCCATGAATTACATTGGCCACGGCCAATTCAACCTTTTTACCGCTTATGGTATAGGGGATGTCCTCCACCGGCACGATTTTGGCGGGAACGTGCCGGGGGGTTGTATTAACCCGGATTGCGGTTTTGATCTCTTTTTCCAGCTCAGGCCCCCACTCGACCCCGGGATTGAGTTTCACGAACAGCACCACCCGCACATCGTCATGCCATTGCTGGCCGATTACCAGACTGTCGGCGATCTCCTCGAAGCTTTCAACTTGGCGGTATATTTCGGCGGTGCCGATCCTAACCCCGCCCGGATTCAAGGTGGCATCGGAGCGGCCATAAATGATGGCGCCGCCTTCTTCGGTGATTTCAATAAAATCACCGTGATGCCACACTCCCGGGTAGCGTTCGAAATAGGCCGCCCGATACTTGGCGCCGTCTGGGTCGTTCCAGAAGTATATGGGCATGGTGGGCCAGGGCTTGGTGCAGACCAGCTCGCCCTTTTCTCCTACCAGCGGTTTGCCCTCCGGGGACCACGCCTCCACCGCCAATCCCAGGCAACGGGCCTGGATATGCCCCCTATAAACCGGGCCGATGGGGTTGCCGGCCACAAAGCAGCCCACCATGTCGCTGCCCCCTGAAATAGAACTGAGGCACAAATCGTCCTTTATATCGCGGTAAACAAAATCAAAGCCCTCTTCGCTGAGGGGCGAACCGGTGGAAAGCACGGCCTTTAAGTTGCTGAGATCATGTTTTTCCCGCGGTTTGTAACCATCGTTTTCCAGAGCCCCCAGATAGCGTGCACTGGTGCCAAAGATGGACACCTTGGCTTTTTCGGCCATGCGCCAAAGCACCCCGGAGTCCGGATAGAACGGCGAACCGTCGAAGAGTATGCAGGTGGTGCCCAGGGCCAGGCCGCTTATGAGCCAGTTCCACATCATCCAGCCGCAGGTGGTGAAATAAAAAAGGTTGTCCTCCCTTTTCACATTAGATTGCAAGGCCAGCTCTTTTATGTGCATCAAAAGGGCGTTCCCCGCGCCGTGCACCATGCACTTGGGCACCCCGGTTGTGCCGGATGAATAGAGAATATAGAGCGGATGATCAAAGGGCAGCTGGGCGAACTGGGGCTCCACAAAATCCCGGTCCAGCAAATCATTCCAGCCTACCGCATTGGGCACCAAAGACAAGTCGGGCGATTCCGTGGTGAAAGGCACCACCACCACCTTTTCAATGCTCTTGATTTGCCGGGCCACTTGGGCGGCCCGCTCCAGGGAGCTGTAGGTCTTGCCATTATAAAAATAGCCGTCGGCGCAGAAAAGAACCCTGGGCTGGATCTGGCCGAAACGGTCCATCACGCCCTGGAAGCCGAAGTCCGGAGAGCAGGATGACCATATGGCCCCGATACTGGACGCAGCCAGAAGCGCAATCACGGTATGGGGGAGGTTGGGCATAAACCCGGCCACCCGGTCACCGGCCTGGATTCCCATTTCCCTGAGCGCTGCGGAGAGCTTGGCCACCTGGTCATAGAGTTCCGCATAGGTGATCTGCAGAGGCTCGCTTTCGCTTTCTCCGTAAAAAACCATGGCCGGCTGATCATCCCGGTAGCGCAGCAGATTTTCGGCGTAGTTCAGCCTGGCGCCGGGAAACCACTTGGCCCCGGGCATCTTGTCCAGGCCGTTCACCACTTCGCTGTATGACTTGGAGTGAACCACCTGGCCATAGTCCCAAACCTGCTCCCAGAAATCCGCCAGGTGCTCCAGCGCCCAATCATAAAGCTGCCCGTAGTCTGCTAGGTTCAGCCTGTGTCTGCGGTTGGTCTCTGCAATAAAGGCGGTGAGGTTTGCGTTTGCGAGTCTTTCCGGCGAGGGTTTCCATAATTGTCGAGCCATGGTTTTACTCCTTCATGAATGCAGCGCTGGTTGTATCGGCGGCTGCGGAGCCTCCTGTTTCGCCCATTTTAGACAGGGCTTTGCGAAATGGCTACATAATAGCTTCGCACCGCTCGATTTGGCAAGTTCAATACCGGCTCAAACAAAGAAGTCCGCTGCTTTGGATTACACGGTGATCATTCAATACATCTAACTATTGCAGTATATTACGGGTCATTGATCGAAAATGGGCCTGTGCGCCTAGGCGCATAAGGCATGCCCTGCACCGAAATTGCAGCCTTTGCATAAATCCAGGCCGCGAGAAATCAGTCATGTAAACTCCGCTGCAATCGGCAAGCCAGGCATGCGAGGGACCAGGATTTAGGTGCAATGAATCGGCTGACTATTCTATGATGGTTGCGAATTTAAACAGCCGGGCAACGGCAGCCAAAAATTGAGTGGGAGGATAGGCCCATGACTCACAGAGAACGGATTTCCGCAGTATTCAGAGGTGAAACCGTGGACGTCATCCCCTGGATTCCGCGCATTGATCTTTGGCACAATGCCCACGAAATGGCGGGCACCCTGCCAGCCCGGTTCCAGGGAATGAAGGTTGAGGCTATCCATCGCTCTTTGGGCTGGCCCTTGCACAAAGTGATTCCGGAATACCTCAAGCCTGAAAAGCCTGAAGACATCCATCACCGGGGTATTGGCCTGTATGATCTCAAGGAATTCCCCTACACTTTCGAATTTTCCAATGACGTTGATATACGGGTGAATATTGAAGAGGACCATGACGAGGTGATGACCCATGTGGAGTATCACACCCCGGTGGGAATGGTCAGCGTGCGCCACGGCTTGACCTCGGAAATGAAAAAATCCGGCGCCTCAATCAGTTGGGTGAAAGAGCATGCCATAAAGGGGCCGGAGGATTATAAGGTGCTGGCCCACATATTCGGCAACCTCACCTTAAAACCCAGCTATGAACGTTACCGCGCCTGGCAGGCCTCGGTGGGGGATGACGGTTTGGCCGTGGCCCAGGGATTGGGGATCGCCTGCACCAGCCCCATGCACTTCATTCAAAAGACTTTTTTGGATGCAACGGATTTTTACCTGCACTATAAAGACTGCCAAAGGGAAATGGCCCGCCTTGCCCAAGCC
This sequence comes from Desulfarculaceae bacterium, assembly GCA_963675675.1. Lineage (GTDB taxonomy): Bacteria > Desulfobacterota > Desulfarculia > Desulfarculales > Desulfarculaceae > Dethiosulfatarculus. The sequence continues at coordinate 224,731 of OY776512.1, read as the reverse complement.
CTGGAACATCCCTACAACCAGCTGATTGATATTCTGGCGGATTCGGGGGCGGATGCGGTCTTGTGGTCAGCCAATGTGGACGACATGATCACCTACGCCCGCCTGTATGGGGAACACTTCATGCCCTGGTGCCACAAAGCCGCGGACAAGCTTTCCCCCAACGGCATATTCCTGATCCAGCACCCCGACGGCGAGAACCTGGGGCTCATGGACCTGATCGCCCAGTCCCGCATGGATGTGGCCGACGCGGTGACCCCGTATCCCATGACCAAGGTCAAGATAGGGGAATATTACGAGCGCTGGTGCCGCAGCGGCAAACTAACCATCCACGGCGGCATCCCCGAAACCCTGCTCTTGGAAAAATCCTCGAGCTGGGACGACCTCAAGGACTACATGGATAACCTGTTCAAGGTGATCGCCCCAGGCAAGCGTTTTGTGGCCTCCATAGGCGACACCACGCCTCCGGCGGCGGATTTCGACCGCCTGCTCTATATTGGCGAACGCATTGAAAAGGACGGACGCCTTCCCCTTAAAGCCGGTTCATTCCGACCGGTCAGCCCCGAAACCATGCGGGCGGCGCGTAAAGACGACCAGCCCGCAGCCAGCGCCCCGCAAGATGATTTCAACTACAGCGACCCCCTGTCTGTAATGCTGGATGACGTTCTAAAAGGCGACGAGAAAAAAATCGTCATACACGCCCGGGATCTTTTGGATCAAGGCGTCAAGGCCGGCGACATCCTTAACAAGGGCATGCTTCCGGCCATGGAGATCATCGGGGCCAAATTCACTGACGGCACGGTGTTCATTCCCGAGGTGCTGCTCTCGGCCCGGGCCATGAATGAAGGACTAAAAGTGCTGGAGCCGCATTTGGCCGCTGACAGCAAAGAGGACAGCGCCAAGATAATGATCGGGACCGTGCGGGGGGATCTGCACGATATAGGCAAAAACCTGGTTCTCACCATGCTCAAGGGAGTGGGCTTTGATGCCATAGATTTGGGCGTCAATGTGAAGGTGGAGGACTTTGTGGCTCAGGTCGCCGGACAGCAGCCGGATATTCTTGGGCTTTCTGCCCTGCTGACCACCACCATGCCCCAACTGAAGGATGTCATTGACGCCATAAGCGAGGCGGGTCTTCGTGATAAGGTCAAGGTGATGGTGGGCGGAGCGCCGGTTAACCAGAAATTCGCCGATGAGGTGGGCGCGGACGGCTACGCCGCCGACGCCGGGGATGCGGTTGCGCTTGCCAAAAGGCTGCTAAGCTGACCATTGCACTGCGGCGATGCAGGTTGGGCTTTGGCGCCGGAATGCCCCGGCCCGCCATGCCGTGCTGGTATTGATCAAAACCAGGCGCGGGGCCCCAGGGCGCCCAACTGTGGTAGAATCGTTTTGACCATCTGCAGCCTGCTGCGGTGCATTGGACGCTTACGCTTCCCGTGCTTATAAGAAAACTGGCTCTTTCGAGGAAAATCCGATGATGAACAACGTAGACAGCGATTATGCCAAGCGTGATTCACTATGGGTCATACACGGTGACGATTGCCAAGAGATGACCTATGCCCTATTAGAGAGCCTGGACCCGGTTCAAAACCTGGACAGGCGCGCCCACATCGGCATAAAGCCCAACCTGGTCTGTGCAAGCCCTGCCTCAAGCGGGGCGACCACCCATCCGGAAATTGTCGAAAGCATTCTGATTTATCTTCAGGACCGGGGCTTTGACCATATCTCCATTATGGAGGGGTCCTGGGTGGGTGACAGCACCCAAAGGGCTTATAAAGTCTGCGGGTACACCGCCCTGTCAAAAAAATACAAGGTGCCCCTGGTTGATCTGAAAAAAGATCCTGCCGTGAAAATGCAATACGGCGGAATTGATTTCCGGGTCTGCGGCCTGGTGCAATCCCTTGATTACCTTATCAATGTGCCTCTTATCAAGGGGCATTGCCAAACCAAAATCACCTGTGCCTTGAAAAACCTGAAGGGCGTGATACCGGATGAAGAAAAGCGCCGGTTCCACTCCATGGGACTCCACCGTCCCATTGCCTTTTTGAACAGATTGGTGAAACCGGACCTTATCATTGCCGACGACATCTGCGCCGATCCCTATTTCGAGGAAGGGGGGCGGCCCGGGAATGCAAACCGCATAGTGGCCGGATTCGACCCGGTGCTGATGGATTCCTATGCCGCCCAATGCCTGGGCTATGAGCCCGGGGAGATTGAGTATATCAACATCGCGGTCCGGGAGGGGGTGGGACGCCTTCTGGAATCCATGAATCAGGTGCGGTATCTGGAAAACCTATCCGGCGGCCGCCATGAGACTGCAGCCGCAAAAATAAAACCAAGGCTTTTACCGGTTATCAAAAACCAGCGTGACGCCTGTTCCGCCTGCTACAGCAACCTGCTTTCGGGACTGGCCTCCCTTGGCGGAAACAAGGCGGACAAAATTGACCTAGACAGAATCGCCATTGGGCAAGGCTGGCAAGAGATGGATGACTCCCCCGGCCTGATCGGCATAGGGGACTGCACTGCGCACTTTGACTGCCACCTGCCCGGATGCCCGCCTTCAGCGGAAGAGGTTCAAGATTTTTTTGAGGAACTTATTGACTAGCCGTGACCAGCCGGTGTTTTAACTCAATCACCCGGGTGGGGATTCCCCCAAAGAAAGAAGCTCCATGAAACTAAACATAGACTTCAACCGGATTGATTCTATCTTCAAAGCCGCGGATAATGCCGGCCGCAACCAGCTTTTCGAGTATGAGAATTACGCTATGCTCTCGGCCTTTGGGGCGGAGTCCGTGCCCCGCACCCTGTTCTGGCTGCCCGGCGACCAGCTGCCCAATGAGGATATCGAGTCCTTCCCCGGCCAAAAGGTAGTGCTGAAGATCGTCAGCCCCTACATTGTGCACAAGTCCGATGTGGGCGGGGTGCGGGTGGTGGAAAAGACTCCGGGCAAGGTGCGCTCGGGCTGCCGCCGCATGCTGGATGAGACCACCGAACTGTATAGCGCCTACCTGGAGACCAAGCCCCACTATTGTCCCGAACACTACCGGGGCCAGAGCGGCAAAGAGCTGCAAAAGGCGGTTTCCGGTGATATTCACGGGGTGCTTATCTGCGAGTATCTGCCGCCCGATTCCATGGCTTTCGGCAATGAGCTGCTGGTGAGCCTCCGTCTCACCCGCGAGTTCGGCATGGTGATCACCGCCGGTTTGGGCGGCACCGACACAGAGTTGTACGCCGACCGTTTCAAGGCGGGCCAGGCGGTGGTCAGCGCCTCCACCGAACTGATCAGCATGGAAGAGTTCCTGGAGCTTTTCAAAAACACCATCGCCTATGAAAAGCTGGGCGGCCTGACCAGGGGGAGCAAGCGGCTGGTCAGTGATTTCCAGCTTCTGGAATGCTTTGGGGCCTATATCGCCCTGGGCCGGCGCTACTCGCCCTTGAACCCCGATGCGCCTTTTGTAATTGAGGAATTCGAGGTCAACCCCTTCGCCTTTTCCGACTACCAGATGGTGCCCCTGGATGGACTTTGCCGCTTCAGCAAACCCGGCGTCCTGGACCCGCCCCGCAGCCTGGAGCGCATTGGCAAACTCTTGCGCCCCGAGTCCGTGTGCATCATGGGGGTAAGCTCCTCCAAGGTTAATTTCGGACGCGCCATTTTACGGAACCTTCTGGCCTCCGACTACCCCAAAGAGCAGGTCCGGGTTATCAGCCCCTCTGCCTCGGAAATCGACGGGGTGATGTGCGTCAAGGATTTTGAAAAGCTGGGCGGCACCGATCTTCTGGTGGTTGCGGTGGCTGCCGAGCAGGTCGCCGACATCATAGATCAGGTGGTGGAGGGCGACCGGGCCCAGAGCGTAATCCTTATCCCCGGCGGCATGGGCGAGACCCTAGCCAGCAAAGAGCGGGCCGAACAGGTGATCTCCAAGATCAAGGCCGCTCACGCCCGCCCAGGCGGCGGCCCGGTCTTTTTGGGCGGCAACTGCATGGGAGCCATAAGCGAGCCCGGCAACCTGGACACCTTCTTTGTGCCGGAAAACGTGCTGCCCAAAAACCGCAAGGGCCATAAGCGCAACCTGGCCCTGATCAGCCAGTCCGGGGCCTTTGCCCTGACCCGCATGCTGAAGCTGGTCAACGGCGATCCCATATACAACATCACGGTGGGCAATCAGATGGATTTGACCATCGGCGATTTTGTGAACTACCTGTCCGATGACGATCTGGTAGATGTGATAGCCATTTACGCCGAGGGCTTCCAGGACCTGGACGGCCTGCACCTGTGCCGGGGCATCCGCAAGGCCGTGCTGAAAGGCAAGGAAGTCCTGGTCTACAAGGCGGGCCGCACCCCGGAAGGCAAGCTGGCCACCAGCGGCCACACCGCATCCGTGGCGGGCGATTATTCGGTCTGCGTATCCTGCCTGGTTCAGGCCGGCGCCCTGGTGGCCGAGACCTTTGACGAGTATGACGGGCTGATCAACCTGGCCTCGGTGCTGCACAAAAAACACATCGCAGGCAACCAGGTGGCGGGCCTCAGCCCCGCCGGTTTCGAGGCCGTGGGCCTGGCTGATTATCTGCAGGCCAATGATTCCCAATTATCCCTGGCCCCGCTGGGTGAGACAGTCAGGGCGAAAGTGGCGGAGCTTTTGGAGAAAAACCGCCTGGCCGGAATCATCGAGGTCAGAAACCCCATGGATTTGACCCCGGCGGCCGATGACAAACTGCGCGCACAGGCCATCGAATGCCTGGCCTCTGATCCCAATGTGCACAGCCTGGTGGTTTCCTACTGCACCTTCAGCCCCGGCACCGGGGACACTCCAAGTGCGGAAGATCCCAGGGGCTACACTGATGCGCCCGGCAGCTTCGGCAATCTGCTGGTGGAGCTTTGCGGCTCATTAAATAAGCCGGTGGTGGTTTTCAACGATGCCGACAGCGTGCACCGGCCCCTTAATGACAAAATGCAGGCCGCCGGGGTTCCGGTTTTCGGCAACTGCGGCCGGGCCATGGCGGCCCTGTCCCGGTACACGAACTACCGTTTATATTTGAACGGCTTGCGGACGGCGGACCGCCAGCAAGCAATTTCCGTTGAAAATAATGCATGAGTAAGATTGAATCCCTCTGCTCCCCTCCGGCCCGCCCTGGGCTTTGCGGGGAAACATGGCATACGCGGAGGGTTGTGATCAAAGCCGCTTGGCCCATCAGCCAGGCTTTGGCCGAAGCAGCGGACCGCGGCCCTTTGAGATTAACCTAATAATAATATAATTTAAGTCAGATAGCCTCATTTGGGCGAATCAAACCGATACATGAGCTGGTGGGCAAAGAGCAGTCTAAATATTATATAAAAAATTAAATTGTATAGAATCTGTAATTAATGTATAACAACCTCATGTCGGATCGTGTAAACTGACTCCAAACCAAGACAGGAGGTACGAGATGAGAGGTCTGATTTCCAAAACGCGCCTGGCAATCTGCCTGGCGCTGATATGCGCCATGGCTGCAATGCCCGCCCTGGCGTCTGATGCCAAGCTCAAGATTGCCGATGCCAACAAGGTTGGCTCATTGACCAACCAGATGAACGCTTACTTCACCAAGATAGCCAACGGCGCGGACCTGACGGTCATGCACATCAAAGGCGTGCAGCTGGGCAACGCCCCCCAGGTTATGGAACAGGTGGTCTCCGGCACAGTGGACATGTTCGGCAACGAGCTGGCCTGGGTGGCTCCTTATGATAAGGACCTGGCTATTTTGAACTGGGGGTTCACCTTCCGCGACGCCGACCACATGCAAAAGTTCTTTGAAAGCGACCTTTTTAAATCCATGACCGAGCGCATTCGCAAAAACCACGGCATCCGGGTGCTCTATGCCGCTCCGGCCCAACCCCGGCTGCTTTTCTCCACCAAGCCCATCAATAACTTTGACGATGTCCAGGGGCTAAAGATCCGGGTTCCCCAGATCCGGGCCTGGATCGACCTGTGGGCCGCTTTCGGAGCCAGCCCCACCCCGCTGTCCTTTGGCGAAGTATATATGGGCATGAAAACCAACCTGATCCAGGCCGGCGGCGGTCCTCCCTCTGCGGCCTATTCCAACAAATACCACCAGGTGGCCAAATACATCCTTGATGCCGGGCACCTCATGTCAACCCTGATGGTGGTAATCAACGAAAAGAAATTCCAGAGCCTCACCCCCGAGCAGCAAAAATCCGTCACTGAAAAGGGTATCGAGGCAGTCAAGCAAGGCCGTAAAATTGCTGAAAAAGAGACCTCGGAAATGATAAAAAAGATGAAAGCGGCCGGATGTACCTTCAGCGAGCTTAAGGACAAAGCGCCATTCCAGGCCAAAGCCGCCGCGGCGGGTGCAAAAATGGAAGCCGACGGCATATGGTCCAAGGGCCTTTTTGCAAAAATCCAGGCAATCAAATAACCATGTAATGACCTGGCCCGGGTTTGTTCCGGGCCGGGTCCGCTAAACCAGCTACTTTCACCTTGGTGGGTATCGTGACATCTTTTTTGGACTTATACCGAAAGATTCTCAGGTTTGTAGGCTATGCCGAACGCACCCTGGGTGTGGCCTTGATTCTGGCTATCGTACTAAGCATCCTGAGCCAGGTTTACTACCGCTATATCCTGGACCGCCCCTTGATCTGGGTGTTGGAGGCATCGGTCAATTGCTTCATATGGAGCACCTTTTTGGGGATCAGTTATGGCCTCAAGCTCGACCGCCATATCACCATCAACACATTCGTGCACCGCTTGCCCCAAAAGCTCCGTAATCTGATGCTCAGCCTGATCCACCTGGCCGTGTTGCTGGCCAGCATCGCCCTGGCCTATCATGCCTTTCAGGTGATCGGGGTTGAATCCAAAACCCCCACCGTGTCCCTGCCGGTCTTGCTGCCCAAGAGCCTCTTCTTTTCCGTGCCTGTCTTTTGCTGCGCGGTTTTGATGATTTTTACCAGCGTCTATAACATCCTGAGTCATTTCCGCGCCTTTAGCACCGGAAATGATGCGGAGCCCATATATGCCTAGCCGCTTTACCACAAGCCGTATTCCATCCGGCCGCATGTCCCGCAGGCTGGCCGCGAGGGGTGTGTGATGCCCATTGAGTTTTTATTCCTATTTCTCCTGGTGCTGGTGATTGTGGAAGTGCCGGTGGCCTTCGCCATGACCATAAGCGCATTTCTGTTCCTAGTATTGGATGGACAGGTTCCATTGCAGATAGTGGTGCAGAGGATCGCCCCGGGCCTGGACAGCTTCCCCCTGCTGGCCATTCCGCTCTTTGTGCTGGCCGGCAACATCCTGAACAGCGCCGGCATAGCCCACCGCATCTTTGACTTCGCCCTGGCCCTGTTCGGCCATATCAGGGGCAGCCTGGCCCATGTAAACGTGGTGGCCAGCATCATATTCGCGGGAATGTCCGGGGTGGCCCAGGCTGATGCGGCCGGCTTGGGCACCATAGAGATCGAAGCCATGGAGCGAAATGGTTTCGAGCGCGATTTCAGCGCAGCTGTCACCGCAGCCTCATCCATCATCGGCCCCATCATTCCGCCCAGCACCATTATGGTCATGTACGCGGTGCAGGCCGACGCTTCTCTGTCGGAGCTGTTTCTGGCCGGGGTGGTGCCCGGGCTGCTGATGGGCGCTTTGCTCATGGGCACGGTGTATTTTCTGGCCGTATCGGGCCGGGTGGCCGCGCCGGTGCTGCCCCGGGCGGATCGGCCCCGCTTGTGGAAAACTTTCATCCGGGCGTTTCCAGGCATGCTGGCCCCGGTGTTCCTGGTGGGCGGACTGCTTACCGGTGTGGCCACCCCGACCGAGCTTGGCGCGCTCATCGTTTTGTACGCCGCCATCCTCGGCCTGATCACCAAGGACCTGAACCTCAGCCGCATATGGGACTGCGCCCTGACCACCTTCACCACTTGCGGGGTGCTGGTGTTCATCATTGCGGCCTCGGTTCCCTTCGGCTGGCTCATGGCCATGAACGGCGTGCCCCAGATGCTGGCCGACGCCATGATGGGGATGACCTCCAACAAGTACCTGATACTGATATTGATCAACTTCGGGCTCCTGATCCTGGGCTGCTTCATGGAGACCGCTGCATTGTTGATGATTGCAGTGCCGGTTTTGGCGCCCTTGCTGATGGAATTGCAGGTGGACCCGGTTCATTTCGGCATCATCATCATATTGAACCTGATGATCGGGGCCAACACCCCTCCCTTTGGGGTGATCCTCTTCGTGATGATGGAAGTGGCCAAGATACCCTTCAACCGCATGGTGAAGGCCTTTATGCCTTTTTATGTTCCCCTGGCCATTCTGCTTATTCTGATCACCTTTTTCCCAACCATTTCTTTGTGGCTGCCCAAGTTCATTGAAGGGCCCGAGACCTCCGGGAAGCTGGGGACGGAGCCGGCTGTCAAGGTGGAGTTGCAGATCGAACCCCGGATTGACCGCATATCCGGCTTTTCCGGCCAGGAACATGGTTTGAACATTGTGCTCCCTGCCGGCCCGAAGCCATTTATGGAAGGCCGCCGCAAAACTGACGCTGATTACATGAATTTTGAACCCGGCAGACCCATCAGCCTTGCCCAAGCAATCGAAGGGAACCTGGCATGAAGATAACCGGAATAGAAACCTTCATCTGCGACGCCTACCGGACCAACTGGGTCTTCGTCAAGGTGATGACGGATGAAGGTCTGCATGGATGGGGTGAAGCCACCTTGGAGACAAGGGAGCTTACCGTGGCCCAGGCGGTGCAGGAACTGGAACCCGGGCTGATCGGCATGGACCCCATGGACATAGAGAAATTCTGGTTCCACGCTTACCGGGACTCATACTGGCGCGGCGGACCGGTGCTGATGACGGCCATGGCCGGGGTGGATATGGCGCTTTGGGACATCGCCGGAAAAGCCCTGGGGGTTCCGGTGCACCGCTTGCTGGGAGGCAAGGTGCGTGACTCGGTGCCTTGCTATCTCAACGGCTGGTTCACACCCGCCAAAACGGCGGAGGAGTTCGCCCAAAAAGCCTCTGTTTTGGTGGATTCCGGTTTCCAGGGGCTCAAGTGGGACCCTTTTGGAGATGCTTGGCTGACCATGAACCGCAAACACTTTGATATGGCCATGGACTGCGTATCCCAGGTGAAGGCGGCGGTGGACGGCAAGCTCGACCTCATGATCGAGGGACACGGCAGATTTGATGTACCCACCGCATTCAGGATCGCCCGCCAGCTTGAAAAGCATGAGGTGCTATGGTTCGAAGAGCCCATCCCACCGGACAACCTGGAGGGGCTGGCCCAGCTTAGAAGCAGGATTGGGGTCAGCCTGGCGGCGGGCGAGCGCCTGTACAACCGCTATGACTACCGTAATTTCTTCCGCTTGGGATGCGCCGACTACATACAGCCCGATGTCTGCCATGTGGGGGGCATTTCAGAACTCCGCAAGATAGCAAATATGGCGGAGGTCCATCATATCCCCTTCTGCCCCCACAATCCCAACGGTCCGGTGGCCCATGCCGCCACCTTGCAAGTGGCGGCAGCCACTCCCAACTTCTTTTTGCTGGAAACCATGCTGAATGATGTTCCCCACCGCGCGGATATTTGCGATGAGGAGCTGATTGTGCAAAATGGAAGGACCAAAGTGCCGGATAAACCGGGATTGGGCATCGAACTGGATGAGGCGGCAATAAAAAAGTATCCTTACAAGCCCCATCCCCTGAGGCATTTTGGTGGCGACCTGACCGACATCCGCCCCAAACAGACTAGGCATTATTTCAAAACCTGATGCTTACCTGCCTGGGAGCCGGCGTGTAATTATTTATTTGGGAGCTGTTATTGAATATGCCCAAAGCATCCAACGAAACCACTTACGCCTGGGTATGCGACAGCCTGCGTGAGAGCATTCTCAATGCCGAGTTTCAGCCCGGTGAGCGTTTGATCATGTCAAAGCTGACCAAGAAATTCTGCATAAGCCAAATGCCCATACGGGAGGCTTTGCAAAAACTCCAGGGTGAAGGCCTCATCTCCATAAGCCCGTTCAAGGGCGCACAGGTCCGCAAGGTCGATCAGAAATTTGTGCGTAACCTGTATGATTTCCGCACGGCGGTTGAGCGCATGCTGGTGCAAAAGGCTTATCCCCGGATTCCCAGGATCGGCATAGAGCGCCTAATGGAAGCCCAGGACGCTTATGATCACGCGGTGAAGGAAAGTCATGAAGCCGGGCTGGTCGCAGCCAATTTGGAGTTTCACTCGGTCATATTCTCCTATTCCGACAATGAAGAAGCCTTGATGATCCTGAACTCCCATTCATCCTTACTGCGCACCTTGCGCACCATCTACGGCTTTGACACCGGCCGCTCAAAACAGGTTTGCAAAGAACACCACGCCATTATCAAGGCCCTGCAAGGCCCAAGTGAGGCCAAACTGCTTGAAGCCTATGAGCAGCATTGTGAAAACGCCAAACGTGATTTGATCAATGAAATGGCCAAGCATGAACTGAACAAAGCTGAAAACAATTAACAACAAACCTGGCGGATTGGGTTTTTGATATGAATTTTAATGAAATGTCCGTCTTGGTGACCGGCTCCACCAAACACACCGGTTTGGGTATTGCCCGTATGTTCATCGAAAATGGAGCCTATGTCTTCATCAATGGCCGCAAGAATGAAGATGTTGAATCTGCAGTAAAAGAATTGGATAAAGTTGCTCCAGGCCGGGCCTATGCCGCCCGGGGCGACATATCAAATCCGGTTGATGTGGAAGCCATGTTTGAAAGCATGGACAAAGCCAATAAACCCATTGACGTTCTGGTTAACAACGCCTGCAACCTGGGGCTTGGTTACAGCTTTTTGGATATGCCGGCGGAGCATTTCGATTCGGTTATAAGTGTAAACCTGAGAGGTTTGTTTTTGTGCTCCCAGGCGGCGGCCAAACGAATGAAGGCAAGGGGCGGCGGTGCAATCGTCAATATAGGGTCGGTAACCGCCACCCGGGCCATCAGGGGGCGTTTCGCCTATATAACCAGTAAAGGCGGCATCGAATCCGCCACCCGGGCTTTGGCCCTGGAACTCGGCTCTCTGGGAATCCGGGTCAACTGCGTGCTCCCCGGATATATCCACACCACAAGGTGGGATGAACTGGATGCGGCCACCCTGGATATCAGGCGGGCCAACCTGCCCCTGGGCATTGAAGCGAAATATGAAGATATAGCCGGGGCGGTGCTGTATTTGGCAAGCAAGCTATCGGCCAACATCACGGGTGCAACCCTGGTGGTCGATGGCGGGGGGCTCATCCAGGCGTCGCCGGAAAAGCTCGATGTATAGCTTTATAGGGTTGCGAGATTCGTGATCCGGAACCGCTTATGCTTGTTAACCATTAAAATTTACAGGAAAAGGCATGGTGATAGTTCGTTCAGCCAAGTTGTCGGATAGAGAAAAAATTGCCGCTACACACAAAGCTTCCATTGAAACGCTGTGCGCGGAACACTACGGCGCAAACCAGATAGCTGCATGGATACAGGTTATTTCACCTGATATTTATAAAAGTGCAATGCATGAAAAAATAATGATCGTCGCCGAAGAAGATGATGAAATACTGGGCTTGGGTATACTGGATATTGACAGTCAACAGATCAGCGCCGTGTACATTCATCCCAAGGCCGCAGGCGCAAAAACCGGTAAAAGGTTATTGATGGAGCTTGAAAAAAGAGCTTCTGAAAACGGTTTGGATCATTTGACTTTATGTTCCACGGTCAATGCCTTGGGCTTTTATAAAAAATGCGGCTATGCCGGGTCCCAGACAAGTTTCCATGACCTGCCAGGCGGAACCAGGCTTGAATGCATACGAATGCATAAAACACTACACAACGCGCTTGACTAGCAGGTGAGTTGATCCAGGTTATAACTCCAACCCTTCAGTGGGGTCGGTCATGCTGCAGGGCAGATTCACCTGGCATTTGGCGCAGCCATGGCTGCGTTCGCCCAATCCCAGCTTAATACGGTTATCCCAGTTCCACTTTAGCCTGGCATTACAGCGCTTGCGGTCAACACCCTCCGGGCTCACAGCCTTGACCGGGCAACGGGCCACGCACTCAAGGCATTCCCGGCCTGCTTTGTGCAGGCACATTTCTGCTTTACTTACATAGGGATGGTCGCCCAAATCCGCTGCGGTAACCAGACTGCCCATGCGGCCCGCGCACCCCGACGGCGTGATGAACTGGGCATTGACCCCGAACCTGCCCAGGCCGCTGATATAGCCCAGATGCTTGTGAGACCAGCGCGCCACCAGCTTCACCTTGTCAAAGTTTTCCGTGGCAGGGGTCAGCACCGAGTCATATCCGTGTTCGGCCAGCCTGTCTTTCAGATGGCCGCAGGCCCTTTCGATCAATTCGTTGGTGACCTCGTAGGCTATGCCCCAGTTGGGGCAGGGAAGCTTGCCGGAATGGTTCTCTTCCACCAGCGATTTTTTGAACGGAATGAAAAAGACCAGCACGGTCCTTGCTTCCGGCATTAAATCACCGGGCAGCCAATGGTTATCCGCCGCGATTTTGGGCAGCATTTCAAAACGCTCATCAGCCCGGGCCGCCGCCATCAAGGGCGGACGCCACCAATGGGCCTCGTTGTATTTTTCCGCATAGCCATCCACGAAACCGGCCAACTCCTGGCGCAAATCGCCGATGCTGATCGAACTGCTCACGTGCGGCTCCCTGTAAACCGGTTGAATAGAGGCGGCCGGGATGTCCCAGGCTGGCCCTCAGCCAATCCCTGCCGCCACTGTAACTTAACAAATATACCCAATTAGCGCACCATTAGGGGTGTAAACAAATGAGCGCGTACATTATTCTGTCAGCCCCTGGTTTTATCCGGATAAACCGCCAGGCTGGCGGAGGCCAGCACCACCAGCACGCTGCCCACATTGTGGGTGACGGCGGCGGCGACGGGGCTTAACCAGCCCATGCCCGAGGCCGTCACGGCCAAGGCGTTAAAGACCACTCCGAACCCGATATTGATCTTGATTATGCGCAGCATGTGTCGGGAAAGCCTGACCAGCCAGGGCAGCCTGCCCAGGTCGTCCTGGGTGAGGGCTATGTCGGCGGTTTCCAGGGCCACATCGGTTCCGGCCGCTCCCATGGCCACACCCACCCGGGCGGTGGCCAGGGCCGGGGCGTCGTTTATGCCGTCGCCCACAAACATCACGGGCAGGCCTTTCTCCTGGTACTGATTTATCACCTCCACCTTGGCCTGGGGCTTGAGCTGGGCATGAATCGCCTTGATCCCTGCCATGGCCGCCACCCTTTTTACCGCCTTGTCATGGTCGCCCGACAGGATGGCGGTCTCTGTGATGCCCAGCCTGTGGAAACCCTCGATGGCGGGGGCGATGGTGGGCCGCAGTTTATCCGAAACATTGAGCAGCCCCACCGGTTTTTTGTCCCGGTAAACCACCAGCGGGGTGACCCCGCGTTCAAATGCGCGGTCTATGCAGGATCTCAGTTCGCCGCTGAAAACCGCGGCGCCCGAGCCCATGGTGGCGCTTCCCACTTCAATCATGCTGCCGTCGACCATGGCCCTGACCCCCAGCCCGATCTCGTGAAAGGCGCTGTCCGCCCCATGCAACACGATCCTGGCATAGTGGGCGGCTTTCAATACCGCCCTGGCCAAGGGATGGGTGCAGTGCTGCTCTGCGCTGGCCGCATAAGCCAATAGCTGGTTCTCTTTGATTCCATCCAGGCAGGATATGTCTTCCACCCAGGGCTGGCCAACCGTCAGGGTGCCGGTTTTATCGAACAGTACCGCCTTCACATGGGCCACGCTCTCCAAATGCACACCCCCCTTTACAAGGATTCCGGCCTTGGCGGCCCGGCCCAGTGCCGCCACGGTGGCGGTTGGAGCGGCCAGAATCAGGGCGCAGGGACATCCCACGATCAACACCGCCACCGCACGGTTCAGCTCACCGGTGATAAGCCAGGCGATTCCGGCGCAGGTCAGAATGATCGGCGTGAACCAGTAGGCGTAACGGTCTATCAAACGGACAGCCTTGGGCCGGTGCGCCTCAGCCTGGCTGACCAGTTTGATGACCTTTCCCAAGGTGGTGTCTTTACCCACCTTGGTGGCCTCGGCCCTGATCACCCCGTTATGGTTCAGGGTTCCGGCCAGAATGGTGTCACCGGCCTTTTTTCCCACGGGCAGGGGCTCACCGGTCATGCTGGATTCATCAACCGCCGATACTCCGGATACAATACAGGCGTCAACCGGTATCCGGTCGCCCGGTTTGACCAGGATCACGTCTCCGATGGACACCTGGTCCAAGGGAACCACCTTTTCGGTCTCACCGATCAGCAATGTTGCGGTCTCGGGGGAGAGATTCATCAGCGACTTTATGGCATTGCGGGCCGATTCGCTGGTGACTTGTTCGATAAGCCCGCCCAGGGTCATCACGAAGCTGACAACCGCGGCGGTCAGAAACTCACCCTGAATCAGGCTGGCGATGATGGCCAGGCTGACCAGTTCATCAACATTAACCTCCCGCTTGATCAAGCCTTTGAAAGCCCCCAAAATAATGGGCAGCCCGTTGGCGGCCACGGATATCAGGGCAAGAGCCATTCCGAGATAGCTGGGACCGGCCTGCCCGCGGTCAACAAGGTAACTGCCCAAGGCCAAGAGCGCGGCGGCAAAGGTGATGTAAAAATCCTTCAGTTTGAATAGCTCCCGATACACCCCCAGCCTTGAAAACCGCCCGATCATTCCTTTTGCTCCTACTTGCTGAATTTATTGAAAATTTCAACAACTTCACGGATCTGTTCAGATTCGTTGTCATGTTCTTGTATTGCCGTGGAAACGCATCCCCTGAGGTGGTCTTCCAAAACCACCGCGCCCAGGGACCGGAGCGCGCCGTGAGCCGCTGCTATCTGTTTCAGCACCTGCATGCAGTCACGGTCCTCCTCAACCATTTTTTTGAGGCCGCGCACCTGCCCTTCGATCCGGTTAATCCTGGCTATCACCTTTTGGTGGTCATCACCGCACAGAGCCATATAAAACCTCCAATATACTTATAGGGGGTATATGTATATTTATATATGGAATGAACGCCAAGCTGTCAAACGGTTTTTCAAAACCAGCAATGTCAGCCGGGATCACTGCCGTAACAGGCAATCAAGCTTGTGCGAATTCCTAAATTAACCGGCTGAATTATGGAAAACAGGGTTTCTGGATCATGGTATTAGGGAGTTCAGTATCATGAGGCTATTGCCCGGTGAGATGGAAACAGCCTTTATCTACAGGGCGTTGCCAGACTCTGTAAGTGGATTTGCTTAGAATGACTAGGGAATTGGCAATAGGAGTCAATATCGGACTGGTGTGTGTAAGCTCATTTATACAACCATACCGTGTTGTGTTATACTAATTATAGAGTTTGGGTGCCTGCCCCTGCCGGATTGGCTTGAATAGCGATCCGCCTAGTATGTTCCTTTAATATTTGCAGCTAGACAAAGTGAATACTTAATGATCCCATTAAAAAAAGTTCTCTATAAGCTGGCTAATATTATTCAGCACCCGCAAAATCATCAGCTCAACTGGTTCGCAAACCATTGTAATATCTGCGGGAGGAAGACTTGGTTCATTTGCGATGAGCCGGCGGACGAGCACCTGCGTAAATGCCTCTGGTGCAGGAGTATCCCAAAATATCGTGCCATTTATTTGGTCTTAAGTGAAGAACTGGGTATGAATCCAGAGAAATGGATCATGTCAGAGGATAGAGCATTATACGAACTTTTACACAACCAGTCCCATCCACAAACGCTTGCATCGTTATGACAACTACGTATGCAGCGGTTACTTTCCTGACAAGGCTTTTCGTTCCCAGTTACGGGAGAGAGTTTACAATCTGGACCTGCAAGACCTAATTTTTGAAGACAACTGTATGGATGTCGTCATATCCTCCGACACCATGGAGCACATACCCGATCCTGATTCGGCTTTCAGAGAAATATTCCGGATTCTCAAGCCTGGAGGCTTTCATTGCTTTACGATTCCCTATCACCCAGACCAAAAGACCACAACCAGAGCTTATCTAAGGAACGGTGAGAACGTGTTCCTGACGGAACCCTGCTACCACCAAGATCCTTACATGGCTGAGGGCTGCTTGGCCTACACGGACTTTGGCTACGATTTGGTGGACAATCTTAACCGCTTGGGATTCGAAGCTGAGTTGTATGAAGTATACGACAAAAAGTGCGACATACATAACGACTTGAGCCCCATGCCGGTATTCGTCGCCCGTAAACCGCCGGCTTAAATCAAGAACTGCGAATCACATCAGATTAAGGCAATAACAACATGGCGTTTTACCACATTGTTAGAGCCAGATTCGCCGAGCTGCCCCATTTGAATTATCGGAAGATTCGGAGCAGCTCCAAAGATGGCTTCACCCACCTTCCACATCAGTGCCACCATCGGGCGATTGACAGGGAAATTTGTCATGGTTTACTATTCTCCTGAATAGAAGGAACCGAGGTATCCGCCCAATTATTAAAGTGAAGATGAGCAATTGCCCCCGATTGGCCGCATTGAGGAATCAAATGGATTTGCGGTCATATAAGCTGTAAGATACGCTACCTAAACTGAATATCCAGCGGCTGCAGCATAATTAGAATTAATAGCTCCTAATTTGAATTTCAACCAAAAGAGAGAATGCCATGGCCGGTCCAGATAATCTAAGAATATTGATTGTCGATGACACAGAAGCCAATATAGACATACTACTCAATACATTATCGGATACATACGATATATCCGTGGCCATGGACGGCGCTTCAGCCCTCGAATTTTTAAAAAACGATATACCTGATCTGATTCTGCTGGACATCCTGATGCCGGGGATTGACGGATATCAGGTCTGCCGCCGAATAAAGGCCGATCCCAGAACCGAGCATATCCCGGTCATTTTCGTAACGGTTCAGCAAGATGTGGACAATGAAACCAAAGGGTTTAGCGTCGGGGCCGTGGATTACATCACAAAACCCTTCAGCCCTCCTGTGGTGAAGGCCAGGGTCAAAACTCATATGGCTCTAAAAGCAGCCAGTGAAAAACTTAAAGCTCAAAATAAAGAGCTCAAAAATACGGCTTTATTAAAAGAAGAAATAGAGTTGATGACCCGCCATGACCTAAAAAATCCCCTGTCCATCATTCTGGGTGTAGCTGAATTGTTGGGAAGCGATCCGGGCCTTTCATCCAGCGTCCGTTCTGGTATGGAAACTATACAGCATGCCGGCTTGCGAATGCTGCATATGATCAACTCATCCCTTGATTTATTCCGCATGGAAAAAGGGACCTATGAACTGCGCAGCACAAGGGTTGACATCTTGAAAATTTTGCAAAGGATATCGACTGACAGTCAAAGGAGTAATCAGGAGCTGCAAAGCAGGGTCAAAATAACCACACCAACCGGACGTCCCGCTCCTGGCGGCAGCTGTTTGGTCATGGGCGAGGAACTGCTGCTCCACTCGATGCTAGCCAATCTGATCAACAATGCCCTGGAAGCCTCTCCAAGCGGCGAGGACGTAACCATCGGCATTGATTGTAACGATACTGTCCATATCTCGGTGCATAACCATGGAGAGGTTCCTCACGAAGTAAGGGACAGGTTCTTTGAAAAATACGTAACTTCCGGCAAACAAAGAGGAACCGGTCTGGGCACCTATACCGCCAAACTGATAGCTCTGACCCATGGCGCTGAGATAAGCCTGGACACCTCCCAAAAAGGTGAAACCACCATAACCGTCAGGCTGCCCTCTGCGTGAAATTGCCAACGGTATATTTACAAATATAATACCAGCCGTGGATCATGGGCTATTGAGATAGCATCCCATAACCAGCCCGTGTTTGAATCTATATAAATTAAAGGCGTGAAATGGACAGGAAATCCAAGATAAGGGAATATAAAGACACCCCCCGCCCCATGGGTGTCTTTCAGATAAAAAACAAGCTGAACGGCAAGATATTTATCGGATCGAGCAGTAATTTACCGGCGATACTCAACCGCTATAAATCGGAGTTGAAGATAGGAAGCTGCCGTAACAAGGCCTTGCAGAAAGAATGGAAAGAATTCGGTGAGGAGGCGTTCGAGTTCACCGAGCTTGAGCTTCTGGAACCATTGGACGATCCCAATTATCGTCCGGCTGATGATTTAGGTTTTCTTGAAGAAATGTGGGCTGAAAAGCTGAAACCATATGGTGACAAGGGATATAACAAAACACCCAAAAACACCGACTAGCCCGTGGCGCTGATTGCGGGCGGCCCAAAAAAGCGCCGCCCCCGGTTCAAAGCCGCGGCCCGTGGCCCGGCCGGGCACCCTCAACACCATATTTTGGTCCGGCCTTATATTAATCGTTAAAGTGCCGCGACCGGGTTTCAACCGTGAGCCCGTCGCTATTCATCAGCCGCTGAGCCAGGCCCTGTATCTTGGGCAGTTCGTAGCCAAAGAAATAGCGCATGGCGGCCCATTTGCCTTGCAGGAAATCGGTCCTTTCCCGGCCCGGGTTTTCCGCCAAGCCCTTCAGCGCCTGGATGCCTTGCTTGAGCCACTGCCAGGCAATGCAGATAATGCCGAAAAACTCCAGGTACAAGGTGGCATCGGCCAAAAAGAGCTCCGGGTCTCCTTCCGCGCCCAGGCTAACCAGATGCCCGGTCACCTCATCCAGCTTATCCAGGGAGCCCCGCAGGGCCTCGGCATAGGGGGCCAGCTCGTCCGTAAACTCCGCCTGCTGTAAAGCATCCTTGACTTCATTCAAGTAAAGCTCATAGGCCTTGCCGCCTTTCATGCGCACCTTCCGGCCCAAAAGGTCTTGGCCCTGTATGGAGGTGACGCCCTCATGGATGGGATGAATGCGCACATCGCGGTAATGCTGCTCCACCGGAAACTCATCGCAATAGCCATAGCCCCCCAGACACTGCAAGGCCTGGCTGACCGAATGGATGCACATCTCCGCCGGGTATGACTTGGCCACCGGAGTCAAAAGATCCAAAAGGAGCATGTGCTTCTCCTTTTCGCCGCCCTTTTGGCATTTCGCCCGGTCGGCATAGACGGCGCACTGCAGCAGCAAACAAAGCGATCCCTCGGTGATGGCCCGCTGGAAAAGCAGCATGCGCTTGACATCGGGGTGCTGGATGATGGGCACCTGGGGGGCCAGCGGGTCTTTGGCGGAAAGCGGCCTGCCCTGGGGGCGCTCCCGGGCGTATTGCAGGGCGGTGTAATAGGCGGCCGAGGCGATGCCTGCGGCTCCCACACCCACGTCGATGCGCTGCTCGTTCATCATCTGGAACATATGAAAAAGCCCTTTGTTGGACTCGCCCACCAGCCAGCCCCGGCAGTCGCCGTTTTCACCCATGCTCATCTGGGTGATGGGGGCTCCCCGGTAGCCCAGTTTGTGATACACCCCGGAGATGTTCACATCGTTGGGCGCAAGGCCGCCGCCGCTTGGTCTGCGCTTGGGCACGATAAAGAGCGAAACGCCCTTGACCCCCGGCGGAGCGCCCTTGATGCGGGCCAGCATAAGGTGAACCACATTGTCCACCCCGTCGTGGTCGGAGGCCGAGATGAATATCTTCTGTCCCCGGATCAGGTAGTAGCCCGCATCCGTGGGCTCGGCGCTGGTGGTGATGTCCCCCACCGAACTGCCCGCCTGGGGCTCGGTCAGGGCCATGGTGCCCTGCCAAATCCCGGCCAGCATGTTGGGCATGTAGGTTTTCTTTTGCCCCTCAGTGCCGAAGGCTTCTATTAGATGGGCCGCGCCCTCGGTCAACAGGGGATAGACCATGGCCGAATAGTTGGCCGCCGCGAATATGTAGCGGCAGGCAAAGGCAATGGTGAGGGGGATCTGCTGGCCGCCGGATTCATAGGGCAGGTTAAGCCCGATCCAGCCGCTCTGGCCGCAAAGCTCCATGAACTCGCGCACCACCGGGTGCACTTTAACCTCGCCGTCCACCAACTCGGGCTGCTTCTGGTCCATCTCCTGCAAGGCGGGTTTCAAGAGATCGCTACCTATTTTCCGGGCGGTCTCGAGGATCATGTCGAAGATTTCCGCGCCCGACTCGGAATAATAATCAAACTCCGCCAAATCCCGAGCCTTGAAGACCTCGTAGAGCAGGAATTTAAGGTTTTTTTCGCTTACGAATTTATCCGCCATATTCCGCTTTCCCGCCGGGCTCCATGGCCCGGCATCCGCCATCCGCAAACAAGATGGAACCGCTCACCCGGCTTGATGCCGCCGGGCGCGCAACAGCGTCGGTCCCTTTATCACCCGGGCCTATGTTATTTCTTGGTGTAGTCGTACCAGCCCCGGCCGGTCTTGCGGCCCAGGTGGCCCGCGTCGACCTTTTGTTTCAGGATTGGCCGGGGCCTGAAGCGCTCCCCATGGGCCTCGAAAAGTATCTTTTGAATGCTCAAGTTAAGATCGTTGGCGGTCAGGTCCATGAGGGCGTAGGGGCCTATGGGATGCCCCAGGCCCATTTTGCATCCAAGGTCTATATCCTCGGGCGTGGCCACCCCCTCTTCAAGGAGCCGGTTGGCCTCTATCCACATGGCGTGCAGGATGCGGTTGACCACAAACCCGGTGACGTCTTTTACCCGGATGGGCTCCTTGCCTATTTCCCGGCAGATGTCCACCACTTGGTCGACAATCCCGGCTTCGGTTTCCAGCCCGGGGATAACCTCCACCAGCTTCATGATGGTGGCCGGGCTGAAAAAATGGGCTCCCAAAAAGCGGCTGCGCCGTTCCAGGCTCACCGTGGTGGCCAACAGGGTGATGGACAGGCTGGAGGTGTTGGTGGCGAAAATGCATTCAGGCTTGCAGGCCTTGTCCAGCTGGCCGAATACCCCGGTCTTAACCTCTTTATCTTCGAACACCGCCTCGATCACCAGGTCCGCATCGCTGAAGTCGCCATAGCTGTCTGTGGGGGTCACCCTGGCCAGGATGACGTCTTTTTCCCCTGCATCCAGCTTGCCCTTTTTTATGGATTTATCCAGGACCGCCGTCTGGCGTTCCTTGCCTTCCTGGGCCAATTCCAATGAAGTCTCCTTCATCAGAACCGGATAGCCTTTCAGGGCAAAGCAAAGCGCAATTTCCGCGCCCATCATGCCCGCGCCCACAACCGCTATGTTCTTGATATCAGCCATGGTAAAAATCCCTCTATTTCCCGTGCAAAAAGACAGTTTTTCTCCACCTGCTAAACCTTGATGAGACAGGCGTCCGCTTGGGCCAGGCCGCCGCAGATGGAAGCCATGGCATAGCCCCCGCCCCGCCTCCTGAGCTCATACAGAAGATTCATAATCAGGCGGGCTCCGCTGGCCGTGTTGGGATGGCCAATGGCGATGGCCCCGCCGTTGATGTTGGTCTTTTGCGCTATCTTGTCAGCTCTGGGCTTGTCCTTGCCCGCCAGGATCAAAAGGCTCACCAAGGGCACCGCGGCAAAGGCCTCGCTTATCTCCATCACGCTGATGTCATCCAGGCTGAACCCGGTCTTATCCAGCAGCTGGCCGATGGCGTAGCCGGGTCCCTCGGGCAGCCGGTTGGGGCTGATGGCGATGGAGTTCATCCCGATGATTTCGCCCAGGACCTCAAGGCCCAGCTCATCAGCTTTCGCCCGGGTCATGAACAATATCGCGGTGGCCCCGTCATTTAGGCCGGGCGCATTGCCCGCCGTGATGCCCTCGCAGCCGTAGATGCCCGGCAGCCTGCTTAAGCTCTCCATGCTGGCCGTGGGCCGGTGCTGCTCATCCTTATCCAGGATGATGGGATCTGCCTCGCGCCGGGGAATGCTCAGGGTCATCATCTCGTCTTTGAACTTGCCCGCCTCCCAGGCCGCGCCGTAGTTCCGGTGGCTGCGGAGCGCCCAGGCGTCCTGCTCTTCGCGGGACACCCCGTATTCCTTGGCCACCCGGTCCGAATCCTTGGAAACCGGATTGAAGTCTTTGTAGCCCAGGGCGAACAGGGGATCTTCCATCTTCACGTCGCCGATGCGGAAACCCTGCCATCTGAGGTTGCGCACGATCAGGGGCTCCTGGCTGAATGAGGTGGCTCCGCCGCCTATGGCGCTGGTTATTTCCCCCGCCATCATGGAGCGGCAGCCCAGGTGCACCGCAGACATGGCCGAAACGCAGGCCTTGTCCAGGGCGACCGAGGGCGTGGTGTGGGGCAAACCGGCCTTCAAGAGGGTCTGGCGGGCGGCCACCGGCGTATAGACGTCTTTGCATACCGAGGTGTCGCCCACTCCCCAAAAGACCTCGTCCACCTGACCGCCCGGCAGGTTTACCCGGTCCAGCACTTCTTTCATGGGCAAAGCGCCCAGGTCGAAATAATCCATTTCTTTAAGTGAGCCGCAGTAACGCCCAAAGGGAGTGCGGGCTGCGCTGACTATGACAATGTCTTGATACATGGTTGTTCAGTCCTGCTATAGAGGCATGTTTCCGTGTTCGGGCCACCTGTCCGGGCTCTCCGGTCTTGTTGGCCGGCAGGTCCAGGGCAGCGATGAACTGCGGTTGTCTTCGGGACGGACCACCCCGCCGCTTACGGAGCGAAAAGCTCAGTGGTAAGGGTTCAGATGGATATCCTGATACTCTATTCGACCGTGTGGAACATTGTATCAGATTTGACTATATATATTTTTACATGATTGAGATATAGGTACTGGCAGTCATGTTGTCAGCCCCAAGCCGTTGATGCATTGGCATAACGAACAAGCGGTATGGTTGGTTTTAATGCGCTATCTGATCCCTAAAAAACGGGCCACGGCGGAAACCAAGGTGAAAAATTCACGTTTTATTGCCACCTTGGAACACGTCACCAGCACCGATCAGGCCAAGGACTTTTTGGCCGCGATGCGACAGACCCATCCGGGGGCCAATCATCATGTTTATGCATTCAAAATCGGGTACGGGGCCTCGGTCACAGAAGGCATGTCCGATGACGGGGAGCCCTCCGGCACCAGCGGCCCGCCGGTCATGGCGGTGCTCCGGGGCTCGGGTCTGGGTGACGCCATTTTGGTGGTCACCCGGTTTTTCGGCGGCACCAAGCTGGGCACCGGAGGCCTGGTAAGCGCCTACAAGCAGGCCGCCCAGGCGGTCATCGCCGCAGCCAGCACCATTGAAAAGGTGGAGCTGGAACGGATTTCCTTTTGCCTGGACTATGCCCTCCTGGACCAGGTGCGCAGGGCATATGCGGATTACGAGCTTACGGAGCTGGAGGCCGAATACGGCGCCCAAGTGAAAATCCTGGCCAGCATCGCAGCCGAAAGATTGCCTGACTTCGAGGACTATCTGCGCCAGGCCAGCGCCGGACGCTGCCAGGTGAGCCTGCACAAATAGCTCCGGCTCCCGGCCTGCTCTGCCCCACCAAATCGGGGCGGGCGCATTTCACACCAGCTTAAGCCCTCCAGGGCTTCATCCAGCCATTTTCATAAACCCGGGGCCTGCGCTGCTTTAATACCGGAAGGGCCTGGCGCACCTCGTTCAAGCGCCTGCGGCTGAATTCACCCCATACAATCTCTTCATCCCGGCCGGAGGCCTGGGCTACTATGTCGCCATAGGGATCGGCCAGGGTGGAATGGCCCCAATAAGGGTAATCCACCTGGGGGTTGGCCCCTCCCCCGCAGACCGCCATATACACCGTGTTCTCCATGGCCCGGGTGCGGATCAGAATTTCCCAGTGGGCCGGTCCGGAGGTCAGGTTAAAGGCGGCCGGCACTATGATCAGCTCAACCCCGGCCAGGGCCTGGGGCCGGAACAGCTCGGGGAACCGCATGTCATGGCATATGGCCATGCCCAACACGCCGAGTTCGGTCTTCACGACACCGAAACTGTCCCCAAAACCGAAAAAATCGGATTCCTTGAAAGTAACCCCGCCCGGTATATCCACATCATAAAGATGCACCTTGCGCTGTTTGTGTATCATCTCGCCATCCGGCGACCAGATGACCCCGGCGTTGTAGGCCCGTCCGTCATCGCCCAATTCCACCATGGAGCCCGCCACATAGATGCCGTGTTCTCTGGCCGCCCCGGACAGCATCCGCCCGGTTTCTCCCCCGGGCAGCGGATCGGCCAGGGGCAAAAAATCCGGGGCGTCGTAGGGCGCATCAAAAAGTTCCGGCAGCACCGCCAGCTTTGCGCCGCCTTGGGCGGCCCGGGCCAGCAGCTTTTGAGCTCTTTTCAGGTTGGCGGCTTTTTGCGGTTGAATCTGATTCTGCACCAGTGCGATTTTGTAGCTATCCACGGCGGTTCTCCTTGTTGACTGTCATCGGCCCGGCCCATCCTGTCAAAAAACCAGCCCCGGGGCTATGCAAGATGCTTCATCTTACAGGACATGATAATGCATGGCCGCTGATTCCTTGCCATCCTCCTATAAGGCAGCCCAAACAAAAAAGAGGGCCATGGGCTGGTCATTAAGCCATTCCATGGCCCCCGCTTGTCAAGACTGATTTTTTCATATGCCGGGCTATTGCATTGCCGGGATTGTGGGGCCTTATTCTTGGGCTTCCACCTCATCCGTGCTCTTTCCCCGGCGTTTTTTGTTTGTGGCCCGGTAAAAAATGATCATGCCCAAAGCCCAGACTAACAAAAGAATCATGAACAGATTGTAGTCGGTAACTCCCATATTGGTGATCCGGGCCAGATAAAACAGAACTGTGGTGCAGGCCAGGGGTAACCAGGCTATCCATTTGCTCATCATGCCGCCGCCTCCAATCCAGGTCGGGGTTTGATCTGTTTCCAATGCAGGACAAACATGAGGCCCAATAATCCCCAGCCCACCAGATCGGTGGTCAAATCAGGATGGAACATAAGCACCGCGGCAATGGCGCAGCCGAGGCGAATGATCCAATTGGCCCTTTCCAGCATCCAGCCTTCGGTGGTGACGGTCAGGGCGTATATCCCGCCGAAGCCTCCAATCACTGCCATTATGATCTCGGTCCAAGTGCCCTCAAACACCAGGCCAGGGTTGAACACAAATACAAAGGGCAGGATGTATTTTGCAATGCCCAGGCGGAATGAGTGAAATCCGGTTTGCATGGGGTTGCTGCCCGCGATGCCCGCCGCCGCAAAAGAAGCCAATGCGACCGGCGGGGTGATTGCCGACACCAAACCGAAATAGAATGCGAACAGGTGCGCGGCCATGGCCACCACCCCCATCTTGACCACCGCCGGGATCACCAGCGCGGCCAGGGTGATGTATACCGCCGTGGTGGTCAGCCCCATACCCAGAATCAGGGATGCAAACATGGTGAGCACCAGCACGACCCACAGGTTGCCTCCGGCAAGATCCACAATGATGGTGCTGAACTTGAGCCCCAGGCCTGACACGAACACGCAGCCGATTATCAAACCCGCGGCCGCACAGGCCACCGATACACTCACCGCCTGGCGGGCCCCCTCCTCAAACGCGGAAAGGATCTGCACCGGAGTCATGCGGGTTTCCTTGCGCATGCTGGAAAGCACCAGGATGGAGACAATGGCCCAAAAAGCCGCAAACATGGGAGTGTAGCCCACTATCATCAGCACCACGATCACCACTATGGACAAGAAAAGATGCCCCCCCTGTTTCAGCTCGGTCATCAAGTCGGGCAGCTCTTCGCGCGACACCGTGGAAAGATTTTTCTTTTTGGCTTCAAAGTGCACCATTACAAAGATGCTGAAGAAATAGATGATGGCCGGGAACAGGCCGGCCAGGGCCACGGTCAGATAGGGCACGTTCAAAAACTCGGCTATTACAAAGGCCGCAGCGCCCATGACCGGCGGCATGATCTGGCCGCCCGAAGATGCGCAGGCCTCCACCGCACCCGCGAAGTATGGCCGGTATCCGACCCGCTTCATAAGAGGTATGGTGAAGCTGCCGGTGGTGACCACATTGGCCACCGCCGAACCCGAAACCGAAGCCATCAGGCAGGAACTGACCACGGACGCCTTGGCCGGGCCGCCCACCCTGCTGCCGGTGAGGGCCATGGCCACGTTGATGAAAAACTTGCCCGCGCCCGAGCGCACCAAAATGGCCCCGAACAGCACAAACAGAAATATGTAGGTGGCCATAACCATGATGGGGATGCTGTATATGCCGTTTTCACGCATGAACAGGTAGTCTATCATGGTGAACCAGTCGCTGGGCGGGCCATAGAACATGCCCCAGAACATATCCGAATTGTTGGTCTGGATTATGAAAAACCCCGCGATGATCACCATGGCCCAGCCCACCGCCCGGCGGGTGGCCTCCAGAAGCAGTATGATCAGGACCGTGCCGGCCTGGATATCCAGATCGGTCAGGTCGCCCCGCCGAAATATGAAGGCTTCCAGATCCCACAGGGTGTAAATCTGCACCGCGATAACCAAAAGCACCAGCACCAAATCCAACGCGAACCAGGCGTTTTTGGGGTCAGTCCATTTTTTGCGGCCCAAAGGGCGCATTAAAAAGCACAGCACCATGACAAAGGCCAGGTGGGTGGACCTGAAGGCATGGGCCTCCAAAGAGCCGGCGTAGGCCACATACAGGTGGAATAGGGTCAAGGATAAGGAAAACAGACAGACAGCGAGTTCCAAAGGATAGTTGAAAACGCCCTTGGGCTGGCGCAAAAGCCATTCCAGGGTGCTTTCCTTTTTCTCCTCATGATATTCAAGCTTTTGGCGGGCTTGGGTTTCTGACACAGCTCAAAGTCCTTTCAAAACAGAGTATTGAAAAGCCGCCTGTTGGATTCAGGCGCGGGGCCAGCTGCATGGTCTGCAAATCTTTTCCATCATGCGCATAAGGCGTTTTGGCGGTTGCCTGCGTCTTGCACCGGGATCAAGGAGTTGCTTTTCAAGGCACTGTCGAGGGTTCGGGGCTTTCGCCGATTATGGGGAGGAAAGCCCGGCTGCACTGGCGCAGCCGGGCCGCTAATCAGGTTTACTTGGCTATGCCCATCTCTTTGTAGTATTTCAAGGCTCCGGGGTGCACCGGAATGGACGCGCCCATGAGCGCCTTCTTGGGATCGGAGTCCTCAATAGCCTTTTTCTTCACCTGGGCCAGATCTCCCCAGTGGGCGTAAAGGGTCTTGACGATCTTGTAGGCCAGCTCATCGGAAACGTCTTTGCTGATAATGATGTTGGTCACGGTGCCCACGGTGGGTATGTCTCCGGGCAATCCCTTATAGGCCAAGGCCGGAATAACCGTGGGCATGAGGCCGGGCTCCAAGGCCTGCACCTTTTTTTGGAACTCGGGCGGAATAGACAGCATGCGGATGCCGGGCCGGAAGTTCAAGTCGATGATGGTGGACTGGGGGCATGAGGTGACGGCCATATAGGCATCGCTGTGTCCGTCCTTCATGAGAGCCGCCGCATCGGAATAGCCCACGAAGCTGACCGAACCGCCGTCTTTTTTGATGCTGGAAAAAGTCATGCCGTACGCCTTCAGGACCAGCTCGGCAATGGCGGTGCCGGTAAAGCCCACCTTGCCAGGCACAATACGCTTATCCTTAAGGTCGGAGTATGACTTGATGTCGCTGTCCTTGGGCACCGCAGTCTGGAATACGCCCGGATAAAGGGACATCAAGTGGCGCAGATTCTTATATTCCTTTTTGAATTTACCGCGCGCGTTATAGGCGTTATAGCTGGTGTGGGTGTAGCTCCAACCCAGATCGGCGCGCCCCGCGCCCACCACCTTGCAGTTGCCCACCCCGCCGCCGGGGCCGTTACTGGTGCTGATGCCCAGCTCTTTTTCCAAGATGCTCATCATGGCCGAGCCCAAGGGATACCAGGAGCCGCCTTCCGGCCCAGAAACCATACGCAGGAATTTCTTATCCGCCGCAATAGCGCCGGGCGCCGCCAGCATCAAGGCTACAACCAAGGTCAAAACGATAATTGCTAGTCTTTTCATGGGGCATCCTCCAAAGCTTAGTGGGTAAGTTAAATCCTATGGTATATGTGAACACACTTTAGGTGTTATCTCCAATCAGAATCCCAAGGGGTGAACGATTTACGGAACTGGTCATCCTCCCTCAGCCCGGCCAGCATGCGCTTCTGGCCCCGGACTACATGCTCCCTGATCACGATTGCGGCTTGCTCCGGATCATGGGCCGTTAAGGCAGCCAGCAAAAGCTGATGCTCGTTTTTGGTCTCCTGCATCCTGGCCGCGGAAAGCCGTTCCGGGCGATAGCGCAGGTATAGACGGTCGAATATATTGGTAAGGGCGCTGCATCCCACGGCGTGGCCGCTGAAAGAGGCCAGGGCCAAATGCACCCGGGCGTCCAGCCACAGCCTTTGCCTGGTATAGATTTCCCCGATGATAGAGGCATGCTCCTGCATTATTCTGCCCAACTGCCCCAACTGCTCTTGGTTGATGCGCCGGGCGGCCTCTTGCACCAAGAATTCTTCTATAATAATTCTAACCTCATAGAGTTCCCGGGCTTCATTCAAATTAAGTTCGGGAATGAAAAATCCCTTGTTGGCCTCGGACTGGGCCAAGCCTTCTATCTCCAGCCTGGTCAGGGCATGGATCACCGGAGTCTGGCTCATTTGCAGTTTTTCGGCCAGGTCCTGATAGCGGATTTTTTGCCCGGCCACCAGCTGGTTGACCACCAGCATGCGCTTTATCTGCCGATATGCGACTTCAGCCCGGGATGGCGCGGTCTTGCCTGGGTTCCGGGACTTGGTTGTTTTGGTTTTGCCAATCTTTTTGGCTTGGGGCATAGGGGGTTTACCTTATGATGGTACAACCTTTACCGAACTGCCTGAAGAACAATACAAGAAATATTATTAGATTTTATATAAAATATTTAATGGCAGTTTGTCAAGGGCATTCACCGGGCTGGAAAATAGCTGTTTGTTCACCAAACCATAGGCAGTAGAATTATACAGACGAGTCAGCGTGCCGGTGTGCTGGAGCAGTGACGCGCCCTTCCCCCCGCTTCGGCTGGCTGGAATTTGACTATATTCAACAGCGAGATGCCGCAATTGCGGTATAAGTGCTGAAAACATTACGGCAAAAATCCGTTGCAGATGACTGTGAGTGCTAGGCATGTCCATACGCTGGAAACTACTGATCCTGTTTTTATGCATCTCCATCGTGCCCATACTGGTTCTGCGCACCATGTCCCAAAACGCCAGTTCCGGCATGGGCCGCGATCTAGCCCAGCAAGAAGAGCTGACCCTGATCAAACGCTCCAAAACCGAACTGAAGCGCATGGTTGAGGATCATGCCCGCCTGGCCGGACGGGACAAAAGCCTTTTGGAAGCCATGGTCGCCTTGCAGGCTTTTACAGTGGAATCCGCCCTGTCCAAAGCGGAACCAGCCGCATCCGGGGTCCAGTGGGTCCATCGGATGAAGTCATTCAGCGGCGGTGGAATGGGCGGAGGTTCCGGTGAAGGCCGCGCGGCCAAGAGCAAGATAACTATCAGCCGCGGCTTAACTTTTTTCTCCCCCGGCGAAACCCCGCCCCAAATGAAAACCCGGGCCGCCAAACTGGCGGCTGTCCAGGAAGAGCTGGGGTCCATCGGCAGGAGGTATCCAGAGCTGCTGGTCCGGCAGATAACCGTATTTGAAAGCGGCCTGGCCGCAATCATTCCCGGACCCATGAAGCTGCCGCCCATGTTCTCCCCCCAAAAATCATCCTGGTATAAAAACGCCATTCAAAAGGACTCGCCGACTTGGAGCAGCGCCCACCTGGATATGTTGAACGCCGAACCGGTGATGATGGTGGCCATGCCGGTGCACGGTGGGGGAGGAAAACCCATCGGGGCCACGGCAATAGTGGCCAAGGTTGAGAATTTATTACAAAAGGGACGCCATTTAACGGAGTTGTCCCCCCATATTGCCAATTTTCTGGTCCGGCCCACTGAAAAGAACCAGCTGGAAGTCGTGGCCAAAGAGCAGGAACTGCCCCGGGGCAGACAGTGGTGGCTTCCCAAAAAGAAAGAACTCATGAAAAGCCGCCAAGCGGACAAGCTGGCCGAAGTGGCTGACAGCCTGCGGCGCTCGGAGAGCGGGGTAAAGGAACTGGAATATGAAGGGACCCCCTCCATGTGGGCTTATGGCCCGGCCAATTGGGAAGGCCTGGCCCTCTTGATCATCGTTCCCCGCAAAGACCTGGTGGCCGAAGCCGCGGCGGCCCGGGAAAATGTTCTTATGCGGATCAATCAGCATGTCTGGACCACCAGCATACTGGTGGCCGTGGTGCTGGGGCTGGTCGCGGTCATAGCCCTGGTGGTTTCGGGCACCGTGACCCGCAGGCTGAAAAAAATGGCCGGCGCCGTCACCCAATTGGAAAAGGGGAACCTCAGGGCTGAGGTGGATATCAGCGGCTCCGATGAGATCGGAGCCTTGGGCCAGGCCTTCAACCATATGCTGCCCGCCTTGCGCGAAAGGCTGCGCCTGAAGGAGTCTTTGGACCTTGCCCAGGAGGTGCAAAGCAGCCTGCTGCCCGAAAAGGGCCTAAACCTGCCGGGGCTGCAGGTATCGGGCGTAAGCCGTTACTGCGATGAAACCGGGGGGGATTTTTTCGATTTCATCGCATTGGGCCCGGCGCAACAGCCCCACTATGTTTTGCTGGCGGGTGACGTTACAGGACACGGCGCACCGGCTGCCCTTTTGATGACCACGGTCAGGGCCTTTTTGCGGGCCGAACTGGGGCGGAAGCAAAATCTGGCCGACGCCATCACCGCCGCCAACCGCCTGTTGTGCCAGGACACCTTTGGCAGCGGACGTTTTGTCACCCTTTTTGCTTTGGAAGTGGATATCCCGGGCCGCAGTCTTTGCTGGGTGAACGCCGGCCAACACCCCGCTCTATTGGCCAGCCCGGACCAGGGGCAGGTCACCCAGCTCAAGGGCGCCGGGTTGACCATGGGGGTGGAGCCCGACTTTGAATATGAAAGCAACCACCTTGTTTTGGAGCGGGAATATATGATAGCGATCACCACGGACGGCATACCTGAAGCCATGGGGATTGACGCTGAAATGTTCGGCATGACCAAAATGAGGGATATATTGCTCGATGCGCCCAGCACCCCCTCTATGCTGATAGAAAACGTTTTTGCCAGGCTGGCCGAGCACCAAAAAGGGCAGGCCCAAGAAGATGATTACACCTTGATTGCGGTTAAAATAACCCCTTAAGGTATTTACGGAACCTAAGTGTTGCCCGGCATGACAACCCAAAATGCCCCAGTCGCATTTTGGGTTTTTTCAGGCTGATCAGCCTTCATAATCAGCCTTGTATTTTAGATTTTCACGATAACAGGCACCCAGGAGTTCACCTTGGCCAATATTCCCCAGGCTACCGCCCCAAAGCCGCAAACACCAGTTTATGACCGGCTGTGGCCTGCAGCTTTTTCACTGCTGCTGTTGTGCACCTTGTTCTACTGCAATTTTCTGGGCAGGGTTGTCATAGGCCCCCTGCTGCTGGATATAGAGTCGGATCTGAGCCTCTCCCACACCCAGGCCTCCCGCCTTTTTCTCACTATGGCCGCCGGATATTCCATATCGCTGTTAGGCTCCGGTTTCATCGCCTCACGCCTAACCCACCGCCGCACCGTTACGGTCTCTGGCTTGGCCACCGGGGCGGCCTTGCTCTGGATGTCGTTTTCAAACAGCCTGTTGGAAGTGCAGGCCAGCGTGATCCTGCTGGGGATGGCCACCGGCATTTACCTGCCCTCGGGCATGCCCAGCCTGACCTCGCTGCTAACGCCCGGTCTTTGGGGCCGGGCCATGGGGCTGCACCAGCTGGCTCCAAACATGGCCTTCATTTCCGCGCCGCTGTTGGCCCACTGGGTGGCCCCCCTGATCAACTGGCGGGGCGTTTTGGGTGCGGTGGGCATTGCTAGCATTCTGATTACCCTGGCCCAGTTTTGGCGTGGCAAGGGAGGGGATTTCACCGGATCGGCTCCCAGTCCGGCGCGTCTGAGGAGCCTGATGAAAAACCCCAACATCCTGCTGATTATGGGCATACAGGGCATTGCCATCTCGTCGCAGCTGGGGATTTATTCTTTGGTGCCCGCCTATCTGGTGGAAGAGCATGGCATGGAATCCATTGTGGCCCAATCACTGCTCTCCAGCGCCCGCCTGGCCCCCATCTTCATATCATTGCTGGCCGGCTGGCTGGTGGACCGCTGGGGCCTGAAAAAATCCCTCAGCGTATTTTCATTTTTGGCCTTTATTTTCACCACGGCCACGGGACTGGCCCCCACTTCCTGGCAATACGCGCTGGTGATCCTGCAGCCCCTGGCCCCGGCCTGCCTTTTCCCGGCCTGCTTTGTGGCCATGAGCCAGGCGGTGCCGCCCAGCCTGCACAACCTCAGTGTGGGGCTGGTGGTGCCGGTGGGCTATTTCTTCGGGGCTGGGCTGGTGCCTGCGGCCCTGGGTTATCTGGGTGACCACGGGGCCTTCGGCCTGGGCTTTGCCGCGGTCGGCGTGATTTCCCTGTCGGGCATATTGCTGGCCCGGGCCTTGAAGCTGGAGCCGCAAAAAGACTAGCCTCCGCCGGGCCAAAAGCTGTTCCGTATAGCAATAGAGGTTTGACGGGTTTAGCGGAAAGGGATTACTATGCCCTCTGTGCAAAGATTTCTCAGCTGCTCCCGCCTGGCGGGGTGAATGCCCGCAGGCGGCATGGGCGTCCTCAACCGGACATGACAATTTGAAATAAAGTGCTTCGTTAAAGGAGACAACATGAGCACACCGGCCAAAAAACTCAGAGAGCTTATCGCGCGGCCCGGCCCGGTTTTCAGCCTGGGGGTCTGGGACCCGTTCAGCGCCATTATAGCGGAACAAGAAGGCTTTGAGGTGTTGACTGTATTCGGGTCCATCGCATCCTGGTCCTTGATCGGCAAATCAGACACCGGCTACATAACCCAAACCGAAATCGTGGACACCGCCCGCAGGGTTATTCAAGAGGTGTCGGTCCCGGTCATCGTGGACTGCGACGATGGCTTCGGAGACTCGATCAACGTCATGCGCACCGTGAACCTGGTGGAGCAGATAGGGGCCGCCGGCCTGTATATCGAGGATCTGAAAAGGCCGCTGCGCTGCTCCGCCCTGGGAGACGGCGGCATGATCCCCAGCGATGTCATGGTGCAGAAGATCAAAGCGGCCATAGAGGCCAGAAAAGATCCGGACTTTATGATTATCGCCCGCACCGATGCCTATGAAGGCGCGGACGAAATGATCATCAGGGCGAAAAAATACGTTGAGGCCGGAGCGGACATGGTGCTGACCATAGGGCTGCTCACCCTGGAGGACATGGCAAGAGTGGCCAAAGAGGCCGGCGTGCCCTTGGCCACCCTGCAGGCCGCCCGCACCAAAATGCCCTTTGGCCCGCCCAATCAGGTGGCGGATATGGGTTATAAGCTGATCTTTCACGTCCAGACCATGTTCATGGCTGCGGCCCAGGCCATGCGCGAATCCGCCCGCGATTTGATGGAAGACCTGAAACAGGGCGACAAGACCCCGCGCCTCATGCCCGGGCCCAGTCCGGTTGACATAGAAAAATATATCGGTCTGGACAAGGATGACGAGATTCTAAAACGCTACGAAGGATAAAAACCGGTTTATGGTTCATTGACACCCTAGAAAGGAATCCCAAGTGCAAGGTTCCGAGTACCTGGCCAAAGCGCTGAAGGCATACGGCGTCAGTCACGTATTTTATGTGGAAGCCGTCATAAGGCGGACCATGGTGGAGCTGGAGCGGCTGGGAATCCGGCGCATTTCGGCCCACAGTGAAAAGGCGGCGGCCTATATGGCCGATGGCTACGCCCGCTTGAGCGGGCGTCCCGGCATTTGCCTTTGCCAGTCCGTGGGCGCGGCAAACCTGGCGGCGGGTCTCAAGGACGCGTTTTTGGGGCACTCGCCGCTTATCGCCCTCACCGGCAGACAGACCCCGGAGAACCGGCACCGCAACGCTTACCAGGAGATATTGCACCAGGGCATGTACGATGCGGTGACCAAGTTCAACGCCGCGCTGGACAGCCCCGCGCAAATGGGCCAGCTATTGAACCAGGCCTTTAGGGAAGCGACCACCGGGGTTCCACAGCCGGTGCACCTTGATTTGATGGGGGCTCTGGGCCAGGTGAGCGATGCCTGGGAGTACGGCTCCGATCCCGTGATTCAAAAGCAGTACGCCAGGCAGCCCGCTTACCGCCCGGTGGCGGAGACTGAACGTATCATCCAGGCCTGCCGCCGCCTGGAGCAGGCGGCCCGTCCGGTGATCGTGGCCGGAGGCGGGGCCGCCGCCTCCGGGGCGGGGGCCGAACTGACCGCCCTGGCCGAAAAGCGCGGCATTCCCATCGCGGTATCGCTGGACGGCAAGGGCCTGATCCCCAACCGCCACCCGCTGTATGTGGGCGTGGCGGGTTCTTATTCCGCCTGGTGCGCCAATCAAGTGGTGAGTCAGGCGGATCTGGTTTTCTTTGTGGGCAGCGGAACCGGCGAGCAGGTGACCAACGGCTGGAGCGTACCCACCCTCAACACACCGGTGATCCACCTGGATCTGAACCCAGCCGAGTTGGGGCGCAGCTATCCCCGCACCTATGGCCTGTGGGGAGACCCCAAGGCGTCCCTGGCCCTGATGGCCCGGGAGCTGGAGCCCGGATCAGAAAGCGCCTGGACCCTAAAAGCCAGGGAGCGGGTTGATCTGTGGGACCGGGAGATAGAGCCCTTGTGCACTTCGGACGACGTCCCCATCAAGGTGGAACGCCTGTGCCGTGAGCTCAGCTTGGGTTTACCCGAAGATGCCGTGCTGGTGGCCGACACCGGTTTTTCGGGCATCTGGACCGGAACCATGGTTTACCTGGACCACCCCGGCCAGTCCTATTTAAGGGCCGCGGGCTCTTTGGGCTGGGCCTTCCCGGCTTCCTTGGGGGCCAAATGCGCCGCGCCCCAGCGCCCGGTGGTCTGTTTCAGCGGGGACGGCGGCTTTTACTATCACCTTACCGAGCTGGAAACCGCGGCCCGCTACGGCATCAACACCGTAACCGTGGTGAATAACAACTCACGCTTTGGCCAGTCCGAAAAAGGGGTGCGCAGCGCCTATGGGGAACGCGGCGGCAATTGGCAAGAGCTGATCTGCTTCGGCCCGCTTGATTTCGCCAAGCTGGCGGAAGACATGGGCTGTGTGGGAATCAGGGTGGAGCGGCCCGCCGGCCTGGCCCCCGCCCTGGCTGAGGCCTTTAACGCAGACCGTCCCGTGGTGCTGGACGTGGTGACGGACCCGGCCTCCAAGGCCCCCGGCGCCTGGACCCCCAGCGTTCAGATTTAGGCTGAGCCCTGCCCGGGGGGCGCGGACCTGTCCGGAGGACCATTTCAAGCAGATGGAATATTTGTATCATCGTGATGATTTACATAGCGTGCAATTGCGGATATATTACACGGGTTAAATTTCCATGCCCTGATGCGGCCTTACGCACGGCCGCACTGCGGCGTAAACAACAAGATGACTTGGGATTGTCTTATGACCGCTTTTCACCCCGATCTGGAATTCATTGACTCAGAGGACCTTAAAAAACTGCAGCTTAAACGCCTGCGGCAAACTGTCGATCAGGCCAGCCGGGCTCCGCACTATAAAAGACTGTTCGAAAAAAGCAATATCACGCCCGGATCAATCACAAGTCTGGAAGATCTCAAGCTCCTGCCCCTGACCACAAAGGCCGACTTGCGGGCCGGATTCCCCTATGAGTTTATTTCGGTGCCCCTGGACGAGCTGGTGAGGGTTCATGTTTCCTCCGGCACCACCGGCACCCCAACCGCGGTCTATCACACCCAGTCCGACCTGGACCACTGGACCGGTCTGGTGGCCCGCTGCCTGGCCATGGCCGGGATCAGCAAGGCCGACGTATTCCAGAACATGACCGGATACGGCCTTTTCACCGGAGGCCTGGGCCTGCACTACGGCGCGGAAAGGCTGGGCTGCCTGGTGATTCCCTCCAGCACCGGCAACACCAAACGGCAGATCAGTCTCATGCGCCAGTTCAAAACCAGCGCCATCCATGCCATTCCCAGCTATGCCCTCAAGCTTCTGGAAAGCATCCGGGCCATGGGTCTGGACCCCAAAAAGGATCTGCATCTTGAATACATGGTGCTGGGCGCGGAGCCGCATACCGATGAAACCCGCCTGCGTCTCGAGGAGGCCTATGGGGCCAAGGCGTTCAACTGCTACGGGCTTTCAGAGCTGA
This sequence comes from Desulfarculaceae bacterium, assembly GCA_963675675.1. GTDB lineage: Bacteria > Desulfobacterota > Desulfarculia > Desulfarculales > Desulfarculaceae > Dethiosulfatarculus. Next base: position 188,602 of record OY776512.1, on the reverse strand, counting down.
ACGGACCGGCGGTGGCCTTTGAATGCAGGGAGCAAAACGGCTCTCACCTGTGGGAAGACAGCTACCTCTTGGAGGTGCTGGACCCGGACACCCTTGAACCGGTGCCCGACGGTGAGGTGGGCGAGCTGGTGCTCACCACCCTGGCCCGCAGCGCCATGCCCATCATCCGCTACCGCACCCGGGATTTGGCCTATGTGCTGCCCGGCGACTGCCCCTGCGGACGCAGACATCGCCGCATATCGCGCATAGTGGGCCGTTCGGATGATATGTTCATCATTAAGGGAGTGAACATCTATCCCATGCAGGTTGAATCCGCCTTGATGAAAGAGCCGCTGGTGCGGGGCAACTACCAGATTCACCTTACCCATGAAGATGGCATGGATGTGATGACCGTAAAGGCGGAGGTGTCCCCGGAGATGGATTTGGACAACCAGGACGCCTGCCGGAACCTGACAAAATCGCTGGTGCACGCGCTCAGGTCCGAAATCCTGATCACCCCCCAGGTGAGCCTGGTGAAGCTGGGCGGCATAGACACCGGTCCCGGCAAAGCTATCCGGATGGTGGATGAGCGCTGAGAGACCGGGTAAAGCCGTGGTCCGGCTTTTTGTTGACATGGGGTAGGTTGAGCATGGGGACATTATGAACCTGGTGAAACTAAGCCATGCCGACGGTATAGCCATTTTGCGTTTGAATGACGGGGCGGCAAACCCCATCAGCTCGGCCATGCTGGAGGAACTGGGCATTCTGCTGGACCAGGTGCAGCAAGATTACCGGGGCATGGTGCTGGCCGGGGGGGATAAATTTTTCTCCATAGGGCTCAACCTGCCTGAACTGCTGCCCATGAACCGGGATGCCTTCACGGCCTTTTATCAAAAATTCAGCCAGGTGCTTTGGCGGCTCTTCACCCTGCCCCTGCCAACCGTCAGCGCCATAAAAGGGCATGCCATCGCCGGAGGAACCATATTGGCCCTGATGACCGACTATCGTTTTCTGGCCGAGGGCAAATCCCTGATGGGGGTCAACGAGGTGAAACTGGGGCTCACCCTGCCCTGCCTGGCCGGGCTTTCGCTGGGGCGGATACTGCCGGACCGCCAAGCCAAGGACATGATTTACTGCGGTGAATTCGTCAGAGCCCGGCAAGCCCATGCCATGGGCCTGGTGGATGGTCTTTGCGCGCCCGATGAGTGTGAGCAGGCCGCCTTGGAAAAGGTCAACACCCTGGCCGCGCTTCCGGCCCCGGCCTTTTCAGCCATAAAACAAAACCGCCTGGCGGATTTGGAGGCCCGGTACCGGCAAAAGCAGGAAGCAGAAGCCGCCCTTTTCATAGATCTTTGGTTCAGCCCCGAAACCCAGGCGCTTCTGGCCGAAGCCGCGAAAACCTTCTGAGCGCTAAAACCAATTATATCGTTCCGGCCCTAAAGGCGATCCGCCATGACCGGACGGCAGCCATGCCTGGAGCACAAAAAAAACCAGGCGGATTCTAACGGCTCCCCGCCCGATTTCATAAATTGAGCTTGCTTGGCATTATTACATGGCGGCCAGTCCGGACATCTCACTTTCGGTAAGCACCTTATCAATATCAAGCAGGGTTTTTACGTGGTCGCCGGTCTTGGCCAGGCCCAAAATAAAGCTGGTGTCCAGGCTGACCCCAAAGCTGGGGGTCGGCTCTACCTCTTCGCCTTTTATATCTATCACTTCATTGACCCGATCCACCACAACGCCCATAAGCACACCGTCATCCACCAAAATCACTTCGGCGACAATGATGCAGGTCCTTTCGTTCGGTTCCTTATAGGGCATGTCGAACTTGAGTCTCAGGTCTATCACCGGGATCACTTTGCCGCGAAGATTGATCACGCCTTGCACAAAGTCCGGTGTGCGGGGCACGGGGGTGATTTCTTGCCAGCCGATTATCTCGCGCACCCTGAGTATCTCCAGACCATAGTCTTCCTCGGCCAGAGAAAAAGTCAGATACTTGCCTGCCATTTCCTCACGGTCCAAGTCATCCCTCAAGCCTAAATTATGCAGTTGCTCATTCATTTTTTGCTCCCTGCTTGGTGCGCAAATCAATTTTTATTATTTTTTCATACCCCTGATCCGTTGTTTTTTTTGATGATAATTATCCTAAAACAAGCAAGCGCATGTTGTTTGCCCGCCGGCCGAGCTTATCATGGCCGGTATAAGCCTCGCCAAAACCCGGCATCACCCTCTTCAGTCTTCCCAGCATCACGAACCCTATTAAGTCCAATTTCCTGAAATGAATAAGGGGCATATAAAGATTGTGACACAACCCCCTGATTAGATAAATAATTTTTATAATAATCTTGCAGTCTGCTATGGCAGCTTGCCGAAACGGGCCAGATGCTCTGCATTTTTGCAGGCATCTTTGGCGTCTTTACCCTGGCTCAATACGGCGGCGGCCAATCCCACCGGGCCGAACAAAGTGAAACCTACCGCAGTTTTACCGATGGTGGTTATGGCCTTGCCCACATCCAGACCAATCGCCGGCTCTTTTAAGGTGCCGCTCAGGGTGAAGGGTTTGACAAGCTGGCTTAAACTTACATCAAGGTCTGTGGGAATCACTCCGCCGCTGGATTTTGAGTCCGGCTCAAACCCTACATCCAGGGTTTCTTTCCTCAAATCTATTTTGCCCCCGCCGCTTATCACCATGTGGTCTGTTTCCACAAACAGGGAGCTTATCTTTGCAATGCCTCCCTTGATATCGAACCCATGCACCAGACAGTTCAGCATGGTGTAGTCTTTGGACTTCGATACAGGATTTAGCTTTTCCAGTAAAAGTTCCTTAAGGTCCCCGCCCAGAAAGTTGACGTATTTGTTGTGCAGCTTTCCGTTTTTTAAAACCAGCACGGTTTTACCGCTGAGATCAGCCATGATCTGCGCCACTGATTTACCGCTGCCCTTAAGGTTCAAGTCAAAATTCAGCTTGCCTGCCAGGGGGTCATCCTTCAGGTCAAGCTCGGTCATGATGGTTTGCAGGGTGCAGTTTTTCAGCTCCAGGTTGAGATCTATAAAACCGGACTTTTTGGCCTCGGCTATGCGAAGCTTGGCATTCAATTTTCCGCCCCCCACCGATGCGGTAAGGGGTTTTATCTCCAACACTCCCTTATCAAGCTTGACGGCCAGGTTGACCTTTTTGGCGCTCAGGCTGGGAGTAAAAAGCTGCTCAGCCTGAAGCTTGAGATCGATAGTGAAGTTACGAAGCTTATCAAAAGGCAAGTGCGTTTTTGAAAACACCTTTTGCGGATCGGTTTTTTGACTTGCCGAATCTTTTTCTCCGGCCAATCGCACCTGGCTGGCTGGTCCGCCGCTGTGCGCTTTTTCGGTCCGTTTACCCGGTTCAGCCAAAAGCTTGCGTAAATCCAACAGCTTGGATTTAAGCTCGGCATTGAAGATCTTGGTTTTACCCTTTTGAGTAAAAATCCAGCCCTTCAGGTCTCCCGCCGGGCTCTCCAAATTCAGATCATCCAGGCGCACTGTTCTATCGTCCGGGTTGTTCAACCGGCCCTCGATACTTAGGGGACCCTTTAGAGGGGGCTGCCCGCCCATAACCGCGATCAGGTGTTCTATCTCGTCAGAGGCGATTTTGAATTTCAAATCCAGACCCTTGCCAGATGACACATCCTTTATCTGTCCGTCAACCACCATGCGGGCGCCGGCGAACTTGCCGCTCAGCTTCAGGGGCCAGGCCACATCAGGGTCCAAAGAGGCATCCAAAGAGCCCGAACTGCCTTCCAGATTGAAAGAATCATTGTTGTAAGTGCCTTCCAAAGAGAATCTTAAAGTGCTGTTCAGGTTTTCGGTGCGGGCGGTGAACGATTTGATTTTCAGGTCCAAAGTCTGCAGGGTCTGGCCGTTCTTCACCACCAAGGAGGCGTCTTTTATCCGCACGGAATTCAGCACCAAATGCCTTTGCCCTTCGCGGATGTCCTTTTCGCGCTCCTGATCTCCGGAGCCCTCGGCCTGGGACGGTGATTTTGCCTCCTTTTTGGGCTCCGCTTCCTTGGCCACGGGCTCCATATCCAGATTGGAACGTCCCTGGGCATCGGTTTCGATCAGAATATCCGGCTCATTTAGAATGAGCCTGTTTATCTCCACGTCTCCCGACAACAGGGCTAACAACCCCACTTCCAATTCCATGCGTTTCATGGTCACCATCTGGGGCCTGGAGCCCCAAGCGGCATTTTGGAAGCTTACCCCCTCCAGCACCAAAGAGGGCGACAGAGAAATTGAAATGTCCACATCACCCTCGATAGCAAGCTCGCGGCCGGTGGCTTCCTTCACCGCAGCGGTTAATTCCGGCTTCAAAGCATTGAAGTCATAAGTCGCCAGTACAATAAAAACCGCAGCCGTGGCCGCAACCAGCAAAGCCGCCAGGCTTATTAAGATCCATTTAAGCGCTTTCATCGCCTTGCTCCATTTTGGTACAGCAACGCCTCTTATATATAATTTGTGCATTTTAAAGGGCAAGGCAAGCAATAATCTAAAATGACACTCTCTCTTTTGTAGAAGAGAGCTTGTGCTATAAAACGAGGTTTCATTGCAGGCCGCGCGTCAGCCGGATGCGGGGGCCGGAGCGGCAACGTCCCTTTGAAGCGGGATTTGGCGGTCCGGCACAAAAATCACCTTATCATTCGCAATGGATTGACAAACCGCCCGAACAGATGGCTTACTCTATTTCAGCGATTCAAACCAGGTTTATCAAAGCACAAAGGGCGCCTTGCACCCGGATAAGGAGAGAACATGGGAATTGAAATAAAAAAGGTGGCGGTGGTTGGGCTGGGAAACCTCGGTGCGCAGATCGCGGTCTTGTCCGCCGCCAACGGCTACAAGGTGAGCGCCTACGACCCGGATAAAGATGTATTCATGCGCTACATCAACGAATACACCGCCATTGAACCGAGCAAAGTGCGTCCCTCCCCCATTAATCAGTCGGAATGGCCCGCAGCCGCCAAAAAGGTCGAGATGTGCTCCAGCCTGGCTGAGGCGGCCAGCGGCGCGGATATAATTTTTGAGGTGGTGCCGGAAAACCTGGAAATCAAGCTGAAGGTCTGGGCGGAGATTGACGCCGCCGTGGATGATCACTGCATTCTGGCCACCAACTCGTCCTCCATGCCGGTTTCCAAGATGGAAGGAGCAACCCGCAATCCCCAAAATTGCCTCAACATACATCTTTACCGCCCCGAGTTGGGCCAGAACATGGCCGATGTCATGGGCGGCAGCCAAACCACGGAAGAGGTGATCAGCGCGGGCAAGGAATTTGTCAAATCACTGGGCCTAGTTCCTTTGGGAGTGAATAAGGAGCTTTTGGGGTTTTGCTTCAACCGGGTGTGGCGGGCCATCAAGCGGGAGACCCTTTATATGTGGGGCAATGGTTTTGTGAACTACCGGGACGTTGACCGGGCCTGGATGATCTTCACCAACCAGCCCTATGGCCCCTTTGGGCTCATGGATAAGGTTGGCCTGGATGTGGTCTGGGACATTGAGATGGTCTATTACAATGAATCCCAGGACCCCAAGGACTACCCGCCCCAGGCGCTCAAGGATATGATCGAGGCCGGAAACCTGGGCATGAAAACCGGCCAGGGGTTCTACACCTACCCTGATCCTGATTTCGAAAAACCCGGCTTTTTGAATCCCTAGCCGTGGATTTGGCTGAACACCTGAACAAAAATCCAGCTATGCTTTGGGCTGGATGAAAAAGTCAGGCAAACCCGCACCCGGCTGATTCCGGCAAAGATGCGGAACATGCAATACGCGGCAGGTCCGATCCGGTCCTGCCGCGTCACTTTTTTCCCCCGGCCGGCCTGGCTGTGATTATTAGCCGCACCCATACCGCAGGGCTATATCAGCCGCCACCGCCTGACAGCCCCGCAATCTGCTCGGCGCCCCAGTTTTTATGGCAGCGACGGCGCCCGCACTCTCCGGGCTATTGGTTTTGCATGCGCCAGCGGTATTGGGAATAAAAGTTGCGCACGGCGGAATAGGGGTCAATGGCAATGTCGGTCATTTCGTGATAGTCCTTCACGATGCCAGAGGCCCGGTGAAACCATTTGTAGCCCAGATAAGTCCAGACAATGGCCGAATCATCGACAAAGGTCACCACCGGGTCCACCACGACCAACTCTGCCAATAGCCCGCTGGTATCGCGCAGCGAACTGGGACCCAATAAAGGCCACACGACATAAACCCCGTGCCCTATGCCCCATTGGCCGAACATCTGGCCGAAGTCCTCGGATGAGGGTTTGGGCATGCCCATGATGCTGGCGGCGTCGGCAAAACCGAAAAAGCCCGCCGTGGAGTTGACCGCGAAACGGCTCACTTCCCAAAAGGACTTGTCAAACCGGCCCTGCATGAAGCTGCTTACAAAGCGCACCGGGGTGCTGAGGTTATAGAAGAAATTCGAGACCAGCTGCCGGATCTCTGAAGGCAGCAGCGTATTATACACCAAAAACACCGGGTCAAGCACGTTCTTGTAGACAAAATCATTGAAACCGAAAACCGCCCGGTTCCAGGGTTCCAAAGGATCGGATATGGCCCAGGGTTCCCTTTTGGGCTTGTCCGGAGCCCCGGCCTGCGCTCCGCCTGCCTTTTTGCCTCCCGTTTCATCCTCATCGTCAAAAAACCCGGCGGAATCATCTTCAAACGATGGAGAGTCCGTGGGTTTCCCGGCAGTGCCGGGGGAGGGCTCGGGCTCATCATCAATAAACCGCGGGTCTTCATCCGTAAACGAGGGGTCGCCTTTTGGGAGGGCGGCTTTTGTGTCAGGGGCCGGATGCACGGCATCAAGGGATTTGTCCGCTGCCGGTTTTTGAGGTTTTTCGGACGGGCCGCTGTCAGGGTCTTGCACCAGAAGCGCGGCCTCTTTTTGCGAGTCTGGAGCGCTTAAAGACGCGGTGTCTAGTGGCGCGGGTTTGGCTGTCTGGCTGGAAGACAGCCGCACCGGTTTCAGACTGTACGGGGGCGCGGCGCTTTTCGAAGAGCAGCCGGCGCCCCCAAAACTGACGGCCAACAATAATGCCAGACCCCAGAAAGCCGGGATGCGTTTCATGGATAACAACCTCATAGCATATCCGGATCAAGTTGCTTTTGTCTAAACCATAGCCAATTTGGCCGCATTGCACGCGGTCCGTTTCTCAGCCCTGTTTGGCCTGGATGTCCGCTTTCAGTTTGGCCACTTTTTCCTTCACCCGTTCGATCAGCACTTCCGGCGGGTCTTTGAGCAATATCTTGCTGAACTGGGCCCGGTAGTTCTTGACCAGGCTGACACCTTCGATGTTCACATCGTATATGCGCCAGCCCGTTTTGCTCAGGTAAAGCATGTAATCAACGGAGGTGTCGCCTTTTTCACGTTTGATCAGGCTTTTGACCAGGGCCCTTGTGTCCTTGCGCAACATTTCCTGTTCAGTGATCTTGAATTCCTGGTTGGTGTAGCCTTCACGGATTTTGTTCAAATAGGTCACACCCAACAGCTCGGAAAATACCCCGGAGAACTTTTTGCGCTGATCAGGGGAGAAGCTACGCCAGTTACGCCCCAGAGCTCTTTGTGAAACTGCAATAAAATCAAAAGCTTTATGCATCAGATTCCAAACCCGCTCATCCTGCTGGGCGCGGTTTTTGCCGTTCGCGTATTTGGGATCTTTCAGAATGTTGATGAAAGTAGTCAAGGTATCCTGCATAAATGCTTTCGGTTCCTGAGTCCCGGCCCAGGCCATCCCCGACAGCAGGGCGACCAGTAAAACCCCCAGCGCTATCTGCCTGACAGTCCTCATTAATTCAACCTCCCAAACATGTGTTCTCCGCTCATGGCGCATTATTATTTACGTCTCCAGTTTGCCGAAAACGGCTTATACACCGCCAAATACATACTTGCCTATAAGTTCTTCTATATCTATTGCGCTTTCAGTCTCAGTTATTATGTCGCCCTCAGCCAAGACTTCTTCCGAACCGCCTGGAGAAAGTTTTATATATTTATCCCCGATCAGGCCCGAGGTCCGGATGGAGGCTATTGTGTCATCGGTTACTTCCAGTTCCTTTATCACCTTGAAGGTGACCAGCGCCGCCATGGACTTCAGGTCCAGATCAATAGCGGTGACCTTTCCCACCCCCACTCCGGACACCTCCACCCGGGCTCCCACGTTCAAGCCGGAGACAGACTGAAACCGGGCCTTGAGGTTGTAGTACTGCTTCCCGAATATGTCCAACTCACCAAGATTGACCGCCAGATAGGCCACGGCGATTATTCCCGCCAGCACAAATACACCCACCGACAGTTCAAAGCTTTGCCTTTTCATCATTCCTCCACTCATAAACAACAAGCGTCCTTCAAACTCATATCAGACGCTTGGAGGTGCCGTTTGTGTTTCAGAGTCCAAGATGCTCGGCCTTAGAAGTTCCAAGCTCACACAAGAGCTGTCCACGCCTGTAAAGAACTCGCGGATCACCGGATTCTGGGCGCTGAGTAAATCCGCGGGAGTGCCCTGGAATATAATCTTGCCTTCATCCAAAAAGGCGATCCGGTCTGCAATATACAGCATATCCGGTATGGCGTGGCTCACCAGCACCCCGGTGTAGCCCAGCCTGGCGTGATATTCGTTGATCATGCGCAGAACCGCAACCTTGCGCACCGGGTCCAGGCCGGTGGTGGGCTCGTCAAAAAGCAATATTTCCGGCTGGGTGATCAGGGCCCGGGCCAAGGCCACCCGCTTGCGCATGCCGCCGGAAAGTTGGGCCGGGTACTGGCTGGAAATTTCGCCCAGATCCAGAAGCTCCATTACCCGTTGATAACGCTCTTTTATCTCTTTTTCAGGCAAAGAGGTGGTTTCCAACAGGGGCATGGCCACGTTTTCATAGATGGGCATGGAATCAAACAGCGCGGTGCCCTGGAACAGATAGCTGATCTTGGCCAAAAGTTCGCGCCGCCGTTTGCGGCCCACTTCCCAGATATCCTCTCCGCCTATCAGCACCTGGCCGGAATCCGGCATGATCAGCCCCACGATGTGTTTGAGCATCACCGATTTGCCCATGCCGCTCTTGCCCAATATCACCGTGACCTGGCCGGGGTAAATGTCCAGATTGACCCCGTCCAGCACATGATTGGTGCCGAATTTTCTATGCAGGTCGACAAGTTGTATAATCGGATCGGGCATTATGGCTCACAGCAAAAATGAGGTTAGTATATAGTCCACCCCCAAAATGCCCACGCATGACAGCACCACCGAAGAGGTGGAGGCATGGGCCACAGCCTTGGAGCCATAGCCGGTGGGCAGTTTGTGGGCGTAATAGCCTTGGAAGCAGCACACCCATATTACCAGCACCCCAAAAACCCAGGACTTAATAAAGCCGCCGGTCACATCACTCATGGTGACCCCGGATTTTACACTGGCGAAATACACCCCGGACTCAAGCTCCAAGATAACAGATCCGGCTATGAGCCCTCCCAAGATGCCCACCACGTCAAATATGGCGGTGAGCAGAGGAAAACATATGAAGGCCGCGGCCATGCGGGGGCTGACCAGATAGCGCACCGGGTTGATATTCATGGTTATCAGCGCGTCTATCTGCTCGGATATGCGCATCACGGCTATTTCCGCGCTCATGGCCGATCCGCCACGGGCGATGATCATGAAAGCCGTGAGCACCGGTCCCATCTCCCGCAGCAGGCTGAGCCCCACCGCCATGCCCAATGCGCCTTCCGAACCCACCCTGGCCAGCGACACATAACCTTGCAGGCCCAGAACCATTCCGGTGAACATACCGGTCAATAGGATGATGAGCATTGATTTGGAGCCGATAAAATGGAGCTGCTCCAATATCTTGCGCCACTGAAAAGGCGGGGTGAAGATGTGCCAGAAAGCTTCGGCCAAAAACAGGGCCATACGGCCCAGCTTGAATATCGGATAAAGCGAATAACGCCCCAAGGCCGAAATCGGATTATGGTACATGTCCATATGGAACATGAACTTCATATTTTTTCCCATACCAAATTTATATTACTGGTTTGCAGCCTTACCCAAAACGCTCCGCCGCAGGTCCGAGAAGACAAGCCTGCGCTGGCCTGAATGCCTCTCAAGGCATATGAACTCTATGTTGCCATTTGCCATGGGCTAAGGCAAGGAACTTTCCCCTCATTGGGCCAGTAAATATCACTCATTACAGCCGGGTTGACAAGTATCTTCGCCTTTAGCGCAAAACAGTCCTCCGGCTTTTTGCCATCATGCCTAACTAGCTGTTTCCAATATCACTTGCGTCAACGGCCTTATCGGAACCCGGAATCGCCCGGCGGCTCTGCGATCAACTCACCTTGATCTTGGTGGCCTGCTTTTCGGGCTCATCCTGGGTTTCCTGAAGACGCTTGTCAATCATGCTGCGCACGGCCTTCAAAACTTCAGCCTCGGCATTTTTCAAATGGTCGAAGACATCTGAGTTGCGGTCCACACAGCTTTTGAACGCACCAATAAGAGCGCAAAGCGGGCAGTTGCAACCCGTCTCGGAATGAGCCTGGCCTTTGTCATTTTGTTCAGCCATCTTACTCTCCAAAATCCACGGTTAATTCATCTTCCACCAATTTGGCGCCAGCCGGCTGCAAGGCCGCAAACGCCCGGGGCAGGATCAAACTCTTTTTGAAATTGCCCGTGCGGATGATCAATTCATCACCAACTTTGGTGAGGTCTATATCCTCCTTGTCTGCAAAAGGCAGGTGCAACACCACCTGGTTCCTGCCGTTCTCGCGGACATAGCGGCAGGCTTCGCGCTTGTACAGCACTTCTGTCGGGTCAATGTCCCCATAGGCGGCATGGCCCAGCCGGCTCAGGCGTTCATAGCCCAGCATTTCCTCCCGTCCCCAGGGCGCCGTGAGGATGGGCAACGGGCTGAAAAAGCTTCGGGCCAGGTCAACGTAGTGCTGCTGGCTGAGATGCCAGTCGCGCAATCTGCCCTGGCTTTTCTCCTCTACCTCCAGCATGCGGTTTATGATCACGGCATCCACGGCGAGCTGATGCAGCCTGAAGAACATGAAGGCCCGCTGGGTCTCCTTCAGAACCATCTTTTCGGGATTGGTCACCAGGCGCACGCTGGTCACCTCCGGGTCGTTCAGATAAGCATCCGCACCCCTGAGCCGTTTGAACAGCTTTTCTACCGCCACATATACGCTGTCATCGGGCAGGGGGACTTTGCTGATAATGCCGGCCACCGGCCGGGCCATGCGCATCAGGTTGCGCTCCAGCTTGAACACCTTGGCCATGTACCATTCCAAGGTCTGGGGCATGGACACAAAACGCAAGGATTCCGCTGTGGGGGCGCAGTCCAGAATAATCAAGTCGTAGGAATTCAGCCGCACATACTTATTTATGTGCAAAAGGGCGCTGATCTCCTCCATGCCGGGCAAGACCGCCAGCTCTTCGGCCAGAATGGATTCCAGCCCGGCGGTATTCAACAGCCCGGACAGATATGCGTGCACCTCGCCCCAATTGCTCTCCAGCTCGCTATGGATATCCAGTTCCTGAATCCACAGGTTGGGGCCCACCCAAAGGGGCTCGCCTTGATGTTTATCCATCAGACCCACATCAAGGTCAAAGGCGTCCGACAGGCTGTGGGCCGGGTCGAGGGACATTACCAGGGTTTTCAATCCGGTCTGGGATACCACCACCCCGGTGGCGGCGGCAATGCTGGTCTTGCCAACCCCCCCTTTTCCCGCATAAAGCAGGATTCTGGGTTTTTTTCTCTCCACCATCCAACTCCCCTTCTCTAAGTAATAAAATATCACAGGCAGCCCGCCTCAGCTTCAAATTGCATGCAATTTGCTCGCAATTGCAACATTTGTATGACTTTCCCTGATAATGAATTGATACAAACAGGTCCACGCTTTTTAAACCCAGCATCACAATATTCGTGAAAAGCCGATCTGCCCAGAGCTTCAAATGCCATGATTTTGCTATAATATAGCTATTGGTTTGAGTCGCCGACTGGGCGAAAATCCTAAAAATTCGCATAAGACCAAGGGGAAGCAAGATGGCCAATCGCCATAGCAAAGAAGTTTTACGCGGGGCATTTTGGATAGGGTTGATTCTGGCCTTTTGCTTGATCGGACTTCTGTTGTGGGGAGGCAAGGCGTCAGCCCAAAAGGCCGCCGGCCCCATGCGGGTGTTGGTGGCGCCGCTCATGTTCAATATAGACTCCCTGGAGGTGGACTCACGAATGCGGGAGGCGGTGGCCGAATATCTGCGCCGGGGCGCCGCGGGCTTCAAGGCCCCAAAAAAAACAAACGGCCGGCGGCGGTTCCCCCGAGTCTGAGTCAACCCACTAACAGCTGGTTTCAGGCTTGGATTTGTGGATGGCCTGTAAAGCCGACCAAACAAAAATATAGATTTTTCGTGAAGGTTTGAGTATGGCCTGCGGCCCGCCATGAGCAGTATCTTGTCACACAAGCACGCTCACAAGACTTGATTTATCTTAATCTAACTTGTTTAGTGGAAATAATAGTATTTCATCGTTAATGACAACTTCATATCACAAACATCAAGGTTCATAACGTCACGGCACATGATCTTTTGTTAGGGGGATTCCTAAGGGGCTGCGAGCTTTTGGATCATCCAAAAGCGATAAGCCCCTTGGGCCGCCGGAGGCAATCTTAAAAGATTTAATCATTTAAATCTAATAGATAGCATGTTAAATATTGTGGTTACAAAAAAGATAAGATAAATTTTTCTTGGGGGGATTCTTCGCCTTTTGGTGGTCAAAAGGCTCGCCATCCCCCCTTACCCCTCGGCTCGCGAAAAACCCATCAGGATACGCCGACCGGCCTTTTTTATATGAAAAGGCAAGCTCAGTTCCAGCCCAAGCCTAAAAATAGGATGCCGTGCAAAATTAAGATTAAGATACGTGTATGGCATGAGTTGCATACTCAAAACTTCACGAAATATCCGGCAGTCCCCACACCGATTATCCATTGATCAGCAGCCGCCTTTGGAGCGCACGATGCTCTCAAGCAAAAGCCTGTCCCGCCCTTTTATGGGGGGCCACGCAACTGCCTACCCCCCGGCGATGAGGGGAATCAGGTACACCTGGACTCCGTCTGGGACCAGGGTTTTTTCAAACTTGGCCTTTGAGATTATATCGTGGCCTATCTTCACGGCCGGATAATCGTAGCTGTCTTGCAGCATTTCCAAAAGACCGACCACGGTGAGCCCTTCATGCCAAGCCAGTTCCCTGTCATCAACTTTGATCATGCCGGGCCCCCAGCAACAAAAAAAAGCCGCAAGGGATAATATCCCCTGCGGCCCTTGTAAGCTCTACTCGGTTACTCCGTTGGCCTTCAATAGCTCCACCACCTCCGGGAAATCAATGCCCAGTCTTTTCACTGTGGCCAGAGTGGGGATGCCGTTATTGGTCCAGCCCCGGCGTTCATACACCGCGTCCATCAATTGCTCGTACTGGTTCTCACGGTATTTGCGTAAAGCCGCCAATTTGGCATCGATATTCATGCCCTCCGGGTCGACTCCCAACAAATCCCTTAGCTGGCCGTCATAGCGCTCCACCCGGCTTTCATACTCAATTGGGGTCACCGGCCCCTGGGCGCGGTAGGGGATGGCGTCATTCTCACGGTTGCCAAAGCCCATGCGCAGGTTGAAGATGCGCTGGAAATTATAAACTTTTTCGCTCATAGCCACCAAACCTTCGGGGCTTTCGTCTCTGCCGGTGACCGAGTTGAAGAATTCGGCGTACCACTCGATGTGCTTCATGATCTTGGCTGGCTCGTCCGTGTCTTTATTGTCCGCAGGCACGATGTCGTTCCAGGGCAGCTTGCAAAGACCGCAAAGGCTGAACCAGGTGCGGAACATGGGGAACCAGTGCAGGTTCTCGGCTTTTTGGTCAAAGGTGGGCATGAGGTTGTGCACCGCATCCAGGAAGATAAGCCAGGCTTCATCGTGCTGGGGGCCTTTCAGGGCCAGGCCGTATCCGCCCTGCTGGGCCAGCGACTCTTTGCTGATATACTCGCTGAACTCCAGCCCCTTGGCCTCCATGCCGATATCCTGCATGATCCCGGGTTCGCAGCCGAAGTTGTCGGCGAAGTGTTTTTTCATGCGCCTGACGCCCTGGCCCACTATGGCCCCGAAGCCTTCGCCCCGGGCCATCTGGTGGATGACCTCAAGCGCCGCCAGCCGGCTGCCGAAGCCCAGTTCCAGCCCGCCGGTGTGCTCCTTGGTTATGAGGCCCAGCTCGTAGCATTCCATCACAAAGGCAATGGCCGTGCCCACGCTGATGGTGTCCAGGCCATAGGCGTCACAGTAAAAATTGATTTCCGTCACAGTGCTGGGATCGAAGATGCCCAAAGAAGCGCCGCAGCCTGCGATGGTTTCATACTCCGGGCCGTCCACAAACACCTTTTTTCCGGCGTAGGGGCCGGTAAAGGGGCTGAAGTCCTTGATCCCGTGGGCGCAGGCAACCGTACAGCCCATCCAGCAGCCGTCATACCCCTTGTCGAACATCAGGCGGAACGGGACCGCTCCCAGATTGGGCGCTTGGGGATGGGAGCCGTACCGGTAGTTGTGCACCGGCAGGGTGTCATGGTCATTCATGATGGTGACAAGGTGAGTGGTGCCGACCCTGGCCATTTCATTCTGCTTGGGGTCCAGCTCGCGGATTTCCTTTGAATGCATCTTGGCCACTTTGGTAAGGGAAGCCTTATCCGCCGGAGCGTTGAGATCCAGGCTGACCCCGCCCCAGCGGCACACCACGGCCTTGATGTTTTTATCCGTGAACACGGTGCCTATGCCGCCGCGTCCGGCCTGTTTGTAGCGGGACATTTTGCGGCCCACATCAAACCAGGAAAAGTTAAGGCAGCCAAAGCGGGTGTTTTTGGCCCCCGGCCCGGTGCTCACCACGCTGATGTTGCGGGGTTTATCTTTGCCGAAATAAGCGGTCAGCTCAGAGGTGAGGCCGTAACCGTCCTCACAAAGGCCGGATGACTCAAAGATCTCGACTTTTTCTTCCAGCCCGTCAACAAGGATAACCACTTCCTTATCCGCCTTGCCGGTGAGCATCAAGGCGTCAAATCCGGAGAATTTCAGATAAGGGCCGAAATAGCCGCCCACGTTGGAATCGACGATCATATTGGTCAAAGGGGAGATGGCGGTGACAATGCTCTTGCCCGAGCCGGGATAGGTTGGGGTTCCGCCCAAGGGCCCGCAGGCGATGCAAACCGGATTTTCAGGGTCATCCCATTTGGTACCGCCGTCCACCTGGTTCCAGGTAAGCCACAGGTCAAACCCCTTGCCGCCGACAAAGGTTTGTTTCATCCGGTCATCAACCGGTTTGATTTCCATAGCGGGCCCGCTTAGCTCCAGAGTCAGGGTTTGTCCCGCATATCCCTTGCTGATCTCCGGACGCTGGTAGTCAAAAGAGGCTATTTGCTTTAACTTAATATTGGACACAATTGACTCCCCTTTTTTATAGGCTCTGGTCATGGCCGCACCCTTTTGGCGGCCGCGCTCGCTTTTTTACATTTTCAAACACCTATTGCGGCCATCGCCACCTTACCCACAGGGCGCAGAAACTGTACCTATGACTGTCAATTGTGACAAATACAGACCGAGTGTGCAAGCTAGTATATTTTCTTTGAATACAATGTATTGCACCACATATGTCAAGTCTGACATATTACGGAAGGCGGCAAAGCCAATGTGCATTTTTAGGCAGTAGGCATCCGCCTATCACAGCTTAAAACCCGAAGTACCCCCCTCAGCCAAGCCTGTTTTACCTAAAGAGCTTGCATTTCTTGTAAAAAACGACCAAACTCCTGTCTTATGGTTTTCATCTCAGGAGGTTAAAATGTCCATCCAAGGACGCATGGCGATTATCGGAGGCGGCAATATAGGCACCTCCATTCTCAAAGGTATTTTGAAATCAAAGGTTGCCACCACCGAGCAGGTGGTGATGGCTGAAATATTCAAGGAGCGGGCGGCGGAGATCAGCGAGGAATACTCTATCGAAACCGTGACGGACTGCCGCGAGGCGGGCCCGGTGGATGTGGTGCTCATGGCCGTGGAGCCCCGCGAAACCCTGGGCGTGGTGCGGGAGCTGAACGGTGTGATAACTCCACAAAGCCTGGTGATATCGGTGGCGGCCGGCATCACCCTGCAGCAGTTGGCCAGCGCCCTGCCCCAAAATCAGCCGGCCATCAGAGCCATGCCCAACTCACCGGTGCTGATCGCCCAGGGCGTCACTGCCATATCACCCGGGCCCAATGCCACAAAATCTCACGTTAATGCCGCCAAGCAGATATTTGGCGCGGTTGGTCAAGTGGTGGAAATCGAAGAGCATCATCTCAATGCGGTCACCGCCCTCTCGGGTTCGGGGCCTTCTTATGTATACGTATTTATAGAAGCATTGATCGACGCCGGGGTTCGGGTGGGCCTGGACCGCAAAACGGCCTATACTCTGGCGGCCCAGACCGTGATGGGATCGGCCCTGCTGGCTCTGGAGACCGGCAAGCACCCGGCGGTTTTGAAAGAAATGGTCACCTCCCCCGGCGGCACCTCCATCGCGGCTTTGCACGCCATGGAATCAGCCGGTTTCCGTGCCGCTATCATGGATGGGGTAAAGGCGGCCCACGACCGGGCCCGCGAACTGGCGGTCTAGCCAACAATATCCGGGAAATGGTTTGGGGTTAAAACTCCGGGCCAGTCTGAAAAATATACGGGAGATGCCGTGGGACTGCGGTATCTCCTGTTTTAGTATCACAGCAATCAAGTGATGGATGCCGGTTCCATTTGGCAGAAGCAAATCCGGGGGGCGGATCAATGGCCGGTAGGCGGGGACTCCAATTGTATTGCTCGATCCCCCTGGGGAGTTATGCTGAAAGTCAAAGCCGCTCCGCCATTATCTCCCGGACCACATAGGCCGGTATATCTATCCCTGCCTGCTTTGGCCCCCGCAAGCCGAATTTCATATTGAATTCTATAAGCTTGGCCTGCCCATTCAGCCAGGCGACATCCACGCCAACCTCATCCAGCCCGCAGAGCCCGGCCGCCCGGACCGCCAGGTCAACCGCGGCCTGGGGAACTGCGGCAAAGTCAAGCTGCGCCCCCAGGGCCAAGTTGTGGCGGAATTCACCATGCTGGGCCTGCCGCCAGTATGCGCACACCGTCTGTTTGCCAATCACCACAACCCGGATATCCCGCTCCATGGGCAGGTATTCCTGTATGTAGGCCGGATCGTTCCGGGACAAATAAACCTGTAGTGCGGCATTATCCCGGATGAGATGCACTCCCCGGCCCAAGGCGGAGGCCCTGGGGGTTTTGGCTATCAGGGGCAGAGTGAAATCTTGCAGGACCCGGCTCCGCTGGCTGCCGAAATAAACCCTGGTCCTGGGATGGGGCAGCCCCAAAAGCTCCAGCATGCGGGTCTGTTTTATCTTATCTCCGGCCAACAGATGACAGGCCAGGGAGGGATAAATGGATTTGCCCATGGCGTGAAGCAGGGGAGCATAGGCCAGGCTGGGATAAAAGATGCGCGGGGCCGCCCGGATGAGTTCTTTTTCGCGGGCGGAATAATCCGCAAAGTTGGGTTTCACCCCCAAAGTGAGGAACTCATTAAAGCGCTTCAATCTGGCGCCCAGGGCCACCAGCGGTCCGGGAGGCCTTGCAGAACTCCCGGGCATGGTTTATTCCGGCTCCATGAAAAGCACGAAATTGCTGATATGAGCCCTCTCGGTCCAGCCGTTTTTGCGGTAGAATCCCCTCCTGTAGGAGTCGCGCTGCCTGTTGTTTATCAGCATCAGCCTGAAGCAGCCCCGCTCCCCGGCCGCCTGCCGGGCCGTTTCCAAGAGCCTGCGGCCAACCCCGCATCCCCTGTGGCCCGAATGCACAAACAGCTCCGCCACATACCCATCCGGGCCGGGCATGATCATTGAACTGTGCCAATGCAGCAGCATATAGCCCATCACCCCGCCGGAATCCTCGGCAACCCACATGTCACTGGCGGGATCTTCGATACAGGCGGCCAGATGATCTTCGAGGCAGCTAAGACGATTTTTTTCTTTCAGTTTAAGAATCGGAAAGGTGGCATGTTCGCTTATGATATCCAATATGGCCGGGGCGTCGCTGATCTGGGCGGTTCTGATCTCAAACATGAAAGCATCCAATAACGCAGGTGTAGATGAAAGCATGGCCAGAATAAACAAAAAAGACGGAGCCGGCCTGTAAGCCGAGTTCTGTGCCCGGGTAATACCCGGGTGATGGCCATTCCTCTAGGACGCCGGTTACCCGCCGTCTCAAGCAACCTACCCGAAGGCTTGAACGGGCCGTTCTTAATAGCGCCTTCCTATTTGGTCTTGCACCGGGTGGGGTTTACCTAGCACCGGACGTCACCGCCCGGCCTGGTGAGCTCTTACCTCACCGTTTCACCCTTACCCCTCACAAAGAAGGGCGGTTTGTTTTCTGTGGCACTTTCCGTGGGGTCGCCCCCCCTGGCTGTTAGCCAGCACCCTGCCCTGCGGTGCTCGGACTTTCCTCCCGCCCGGCTCTCTAGGAACCGGGCCAGCGGCCATCCGGCCCGCTCCGTCGTTTTGTATTTTATACCTTGAAATGTTGCTGCGCCAGTTTGGCGGCAGCCAAAACAAGCAGACGAGCCGGTCAGTTGCCAGCCTGCGCCTGCTGTTTTGTTGGTATGCCCGTGCCTTCTTGGAAGCGGCTCCAGACGGTGCAGGGTATCATGGGGCGGTTTTTCTCAAAATTCATACCGCACACACCCGGCCGCAACAGGCATGTGTCGGTCTAGGCCCCTTTATCCATGGCCTGATTGGCCATGCGGTCCGCTTCTTTGTTCAACTCGCGGCGCACATGCTGAATATCCACCCGCTCGAAACGCTTGATTATGTCCTGGGCCTTTTGGTACAGGGGTTTTAGGTTGGGAGCCTTCACCCGGTACTGGCCGTTCAGCTGCTTGACCAAAAGCTCGCTGTCCAGCCGCACCGCCAACCGCGAAGCCCCATGCTCCAAAGCGGCTTTCAGCCCCATAATCAGGCCTTCGTACTCCGCCACGTTATTTGTGGTCCGGCCCAAGTAACGGCTCAATTCGGCAACAGTATTGCCTTGGGCGTCCAGCAGCACGGCTCCCGCGCCGGCAGGTCCGGGGTTCCCCCTTGACCCACCGTCGGCAAACAGCACCAAGTCAAATCCGGACGGCATCATTTTACTACGGCTTTGGTCTTGGATTTGGCTTTTGGTTTGGCCTTTTTATTTTGCTCAGGTTCGGGCTCCTCTTTGGGCTTGTCGGCATCCGCCCAATAGATGATACGCCGGCAAGTGGGGCATTCCATTATGCGGTCCTGGCGCTGCAGCTCGTTGAACTGCTGGGGCGGAAGCTCCATGTTACAGCCCCGGCATACACCATCGGTGACTTCAGCCAGGGCGATGCCCCGCCTGCGGCCCCTGATAAAGTCGTAGCGCCGCATAAGAGCCGGTTCCACGTCATTGCACAGACCTTCGCGGTTTTTGCGCAGCCGGTCAACCTCACCCTGGATGGAAAGCGCCCTTTTCTCCAGGCCGTCACGCTCGCCCGCGGCCTGGTCGGCAGCGGCCTCATAGCGGGTCTTGAGCAGCTCGGACTGCTTTTGGAGGGTTTCATTGGCCTCCATCAGCTCGATAAGACTGTCATCATTGCTCTTCAAAGAATCCTTGGCCTCTTGGATCTCTGCCGTGGCGGCGCGGTATTCCTTTTGGTTCTTGGCTCCCATAAGGCGGTGCTCGGCCTTGCGGATGCGGGCCCGGATGCTCTCGTTTTCCTTTTCCAGCTCCGTACGCCGGCTCACCACGCTTTCCAGATGTTCGGAAACTTCTTTATAGGTTCGCTCCAGCTTATCCGCGGTTACGGTCAATTCAGCCAAGCGGGCCGGTATTGCCTCTTGTTCCTGCTCAAGATCGTACATAATTTTGTCTGCGGCTTGCAGCTCGACTAAAAGACGCAGTTGTTCTTGCAAGGTGATCCTCCTTTGACTCTACAAATCTCAGCCGTCCAAAGACCTCCAGGGGTCCTTGCCTGCGGCATAAGGCTTAATATCGCAAAAAAGGCCCGCAGCTTCAGCCATCCGGCGGAGCTTTCGGGCCCATGGAATAACTACAACTTCTTCGGTCTGAAAATGTCCCAGGGTGACAACACATATCCCCAGATCATGGGCGTCCTGCCCGTGGTTGTATTTCGCCTCCCCGGTAACATAGACTTGGGCGCCTTTAGCAGCGGCCAGTCCGGCCAGGTCACCGCCGGAGCCGCCCAGACAGGCCACCCGTTCCAC
Source organism: Desulfarculaceae bacterium (assembly GCA_963675675.1). GTDB lineage: Bacteria > Desulfobacterota > Desulfarculia > Desulfarculales > Desulfarculaceae > Dethiosulfatarculus. Next base: position 168,294 of record OY776512.1, on the reverse strand, counting down.
CCGTTCTGGCAAGGGACCGGCCCATCTGAGGGCTTCAGGCCCCAAAGCCCGCCCGGCCCTTAATAAAAAATCCCGGCCCCCGCAGGGCTTGGCCAGCCGGCCCACCCGGCCCAGGCCCACCCCAACCGGCCCTTGCTTCAGTGGATACAGGTCAAAGGCGGGTTCTTCATAGGGATGCGCTTTGTACAAAGCCTTGATTATCCGTCCTGCGGCGTCCAGGGGAATCACGGTCTCCACCCGCTCTTCATTTACGGTCTCTGACTGGCCAGCCGCACCGATATAAGGGCTGCCGTCTTCGGGAGCGGTGAAAGAGCCGGCGCCGGAAAGGCTGAAGGAGCAGCCTCTGTAATCACCAATGCGGCCCGCCCCGGCGGCGAACAGGGCTTCATTGACGGCCGGGGCATCCTCATGCGGAATGAAAAACACCAGTTTGGCCAGACCCCGGTCAAGGGGCTCCAGCGGGCTGGTGTCAACCATGCCCAGCTTTTCGGCCAGGGCGTCGTTAACCCCTCCGATGGCCGCATCCAGATTGGTGTGCGCTGCAAACAGCGATATGCCGGATGCGGCGGCCTTCACCAGGCTGGCCGTGAACGGGTTATCCATGCGCAGTTTGTTCAGGGGATTGAAAATGGGGGGATGGTGCATAAGCAGCATATCCACCCCTTGGTCCAAGGCATCCTGAGCCAGGCGGGGGTTGAAATCCAAAGCTGTCCAGATCTTGGCGGCCTTGGCCTTGGGATCGCCTGCCAAAAGGCCCACCTTGTCCCAGGATTCGGCGTACCAGGCCGGAGCCCAGCTTTCCATCAGGTTAAGAATATCTCCCACACGTGGGGTTTTATGGTCAGAGTTACGTGTCATATCCAAGTAAAGGAAAAGGCGCCTCTGGAGTAGAGGCGCCTCGGCTTTGGTTTTTTTGGCCTTTTGATCCCCTTTCAGGGGTTTTGATTTTTATCTTGGTGAGCAGTGACATTCCAACTCCAGATACAATCTCAACAAGGCAAATAACGATTATGCTAAATAAAGGGCGATCTGTCAAGGGCTTACTGGCCGGTTTTGATAATCAATACCTTTTTAATCCATCCCATCTCCACCCACTTGTAGCCCATCATGTCATCCGGCACCGCCTTTATGGGGAATCCTTCCGCCGGACTCAAGGGCTTTGCGTCCTTCGAATGAGCCAGCAGCACCCGTCCCTCCATCACATATTCTAGAGGTAGAACCGCGCTGTAGCCGTCCATGCCAAACAAGGCCACCTTGTCTCCTTCTGGCTTGATCCCGGCCGTCAGCAAAAGATCGCGCAAAAGCACCCCCTGGTACGCCGTTTTTTGGGAGTCTTGCAAAAAGCCGGTTTCAGCAAGCCCGCAACTTGGCAGCTTGTGAATATCACCCAGACTTAGGCTGAGGGGGTTTTTCACCAGGCCTCCCACCACCAGGCGGTAGGATTTATCACCGGCCCCGGGGAAACCTTCCTGGGCGCGCACCTGGGTCCAGCCTGGCCCCGTCATACCCAGAACCAGCGCCAAGGCCATCACCCGGCGCACCAGTTTTGTGCTTAGAGCAGCTATTGCCCCCCTACTCCTCTGTCTTGAATTCCGCCTCTTCCTCAGCCTGCTTTTCAGCCCGCTTTTTCTGGGAGGCCGCCACTAACCAGATGGATATCTCGTAAAGCACCAGGAGCGGACAGGCCATCATGATCTGGCTGATCACATCCGGAGGAGTGATAATAGCCGCTCCCACGAACATGATCAGAATGGCGAACTTGCGCTGCTTGCGCAGTATATCGGCATTGACCAGACCCACCCGTCCCAGAATCACCAAAGCGATGGGCATCTCAAAGGTAACCCCAAAGGCCAACAGCAGCAGGGCTGAAAAGGAAAGATACTCCTTCAGACTGAGCATGGGCACAATTTCATCTGTGGCGAAGCTCATGAAAAAGGTGAAGGCGAAGGGAAACACCACGGTGTAGCAGAATATGGCCCCGGCAATGAACAGCACGGAGGAAAACACCACAAAGGTCCACAGGGCCTTGCGCTCATGCTTGAAAAGCCCGGGCGATATAAATCGCCACATCTGATAGAAAACCATGGGAGAAGAACCCACCAGCGCGGCCAGCAAGGCCACCTTGAGATAGGTGAAAAAAGCTTCCGCAGGCGCGGTGTAGATCAGGCGGCCTTGTTCGGGCATGGCGGCCTGAAGAGGCACCAGCAAAAAACTATAGAGGTCTTCCTTGAAATAATAGGTGCCCAGAAAGCACACCCCCACCGCTATGAAAGACCATTTGAGGGCGTTGCGCAGCTCCACCAAATGGTCTATGAGGCTCATGGTGTGGCCGAGGTCTTCTTCGGCGTCCCCGTTGTCAGCCGGGGGAATCTGCTCGTCAGGCATCGCTCTTTTTTTCCGTTTCAGCGGGGGGCGGGGTATCGGCGCCGGCCACATCGGGTTCCGGGACGGAATCTTCTAAACCGCTTTGCCCGGCGGCAGGGCCGGAATCTGATGACTCAGAAGCCGCAAGGGATTTCGGCTCGTCCGGCACTGGCTCCAACACCGGCTCCGGCTCCGGCTCTGGATCAAGGTCTATAGTCTGGGCGAACTCATCCTTTACAGATTCGGTCAGGGCGGACATGGGGTCGCGCACCGCTTTGACCGTATCCTGTAAATCGTCCTTTATCTTTTTTATTTCCTTGAATTCATCATGCTGGCTGACATCGTTCATAACCTCGCCAGCGGCCCTTTTCAGCTCGCTGACGCCTTGGCCAAGACTGCGGGCCACGCCGGGCAGCTTCTTGGGGCCCACCACAAACAAGGCCACCACCAAAATCACCAATAGTTCGGGCAATCCGATGCCGAACATGCGACGACTCCCTTCAATGGGGTTTCAGCCGGACAAGTGATATCCGCTACCACTCCCTTTATACCTGATCCCTTATAGCAAACCAATGCGGAACTCTACTTTGCGCCCTTCATGGTGTCAAGGCTGCGCAGAAAAGCCCGCACCCTGGAGGCGGTTTTGCTGTCTATCCCGGCCTGTTCTGTCATTTCACGCTCATTGGCCAGCTTCAGTTTGGCCAATGATCCAAAGGCGTTCATGAGGGCCTTACGCGTTTTGGGCCCCACCCCGGGCACTTCCTCCAAAATGCTTTTGGTAAAGGCCTTTTTTCTAAGCAATCTGTGATAGCTGATGGCAAAACGGTGCGCCTCGTCCCTTATGCGCATCAAAAGCAAGAGCCCGGGGTCTCTGGCTTTCAGGTTCAGGGGGTTTTTACGCCCCGGCAAGAACACCCGGTCCGGCTCTTCCCCGCGACCCTTGGCCAGGGCGGCCAGGGCGGGACGCTTCAGCGGGTCCAGGCCCTCCAGCACCGCCAGGCCCACATTAAGCTGGCCTTTGCCTCCGTCCAGCACCATGAGATCCGGCGGCGGACGGTCCCCGCCCAGGCGGCGGGACACCACCTCGGCCATGGCCGCATAGTCGTCCGGCTCGTCTTTCAGGCTCAGCACTTTGTAACGCCGGTAGCTGGATTTATGGGGCTCGCCTTCTTTGAAACACACCACCGACGCCACGGTTAGCCTGCCGCCCAGATGGGAAATATCCACGCACTCTATGCTCTGGGGGAAAACCTCCAGGCGCAGCTTTTGGGCCAAGCCCTCCAGCACCTGCTCCGCATCGGGCTTGTGCTGCTCCCGGGGCTGGGCGGCGTTCATCAGGGCCAAATCCAAAAGGCCCTTTTTGTCGCCGCGCACGGGCTTTCTGAGCTCCACTTTGCGTCCGGCCCGTTCGCCCAAAAGCTCCACCACCAGCCCGGGATCGGGCGGCATGTGGGAAACAAGGATCAAGGGCGGGGGCTGGGCGATGTCATACATGGTCAAGAGCGAATGTGCCATGAGCTCATCGGTGCCGGATGCGGCTTGGGATAAATCATGCAGCTTACTGCTCACCACCCGGCCCGAGCGCACCTTTATCAGAGCCAGGCGGCAGCCGGTCTGGTTATCCACCAGCCCCAGTACGTCCAGATCACCCTGGCCGGTCCTAGCCACCCGCTGGCGTTCCAGGGTGCGTCTTAAGGCAAAAAGCCGGTCGCGGTGCAGGGCAGCGGCTTCATAGCGCTCGGCCCGGGAGGCCTCCTGCATGAGCCTCTCCAACTCTTTGGCCACATCCTCGCCCTTTCCCCTGAAAAAGGCCTCCATCTGCAGGGCCAGACGCCGGTAGTCCTCCTGGGATATCTGGTTGGTGCAGGGCGCCGCGCAGCGTCCGGTTTCATAATCCAGGCAAGGACGCTGGCGGTTGTTCATGGTGTGGTCCGAACAGCGCCGCAAGGGAAAGATGCGCTGCAAAAGATACAAGGTCTTGCGGGCCGCCCCGGCCTTGTCAAAGGGCCCGAAGTAGCGCGCCCCGTCCCCGGCCTGCTTGCGCACCAGACTCAGGCGGGGATATTGGTGTTCCATGGCCAGGCGCAGCATGAGATGGTTTTTATCATCCCGCAAATCCACGTTGTAGCGGGGCCGGTATTTTTTGATCAGGGTGTTTTCTAAAAGTAGGGCCTCTTTTTCGGTGCTGGTCACCACATAGTCCACCCGGCGCACCTTGCCCACCATGGTCTGTATCTTGTGCTGCCGCCAGGAAGGAAAGTCTTCAAAGCGGGTATAGGATATAACCCGGGCCTTCAGGCGTTTGGCCTTGCCCACATAAAGCACCTTTTCCCGGGCGTCCTTCATCAGATAGACCCCGGGCTTTTGCGGCATGCTGCCAAGGGCCGCCTTTACGGCGTCAACTCCCTTTGGGCTATGTTGAGAAGTCTGTGCTGCCATCTTTTTTCGCCCCGCCTATCCCAGCCACCCCGGTTCCGCCGGTCCCTTGGGATTCATTTGGCCCATGCTGGCTTTAATACACCCTTTCAGGTTATTAACCGACAGGCTGCCTTTTTCCACCGGCTTTTCACCGTCCTCAAACAGGCCGCGCAAGTGTTGTCAACTATGATTGCCTTTGAAAACCAAAAGCAAGGCATTTATCAACCGGTTTTCAACCGCTTTTCAACCTGTATTCAAGCGCCGGAGGGGTGCTTATCGTCATGATTTCCATCCTCCGCCACGGATATTCCACCATTTTCCCAGGGTTAATCAACAGGTTAGCCACTTATTTTCCACAACTAATCCACATCTTTTCCACTTGGGGCTCAAAGCCATATATTCAATTAATGCAGACAGTAAGCCGACTGACACTTGAATTATGCACCGAAAGGAGCGCCGATTGCACAATTATTGCCTCAAGGCAAACCGGCCAAGCCAAAGAACCTCACCCGGTTTATCAACAGGGTTAAAAAAAACCGGACCCCCTTTACAGAGGTCCGGTCAGGATTTTTATATCAAAGGCTACCAGATAGGCTTAGCCGTGTGGGTGATGGTGGCGCTCATCAGCTCACAAATCAGATCGCTGGCTGTTTCCAAATCCACCAGAGAGGTATTCAACACCATGTGATAAAGACTGGGGTCATTGTGATCCCCGGTATAAAAAGCGCTGAGATAACGTTGACGCTTGCGCTCTTCCTTGGCAATCACCGATTCGGCCTTGGACCGGTCCAGATCGTAGTGATCCACAATGAACTGCACCCGGTCCGCCCGGCTGGCCACCAAAAGCAGCCTGACCGTCTCGGGATGATCGTTCAGAATAAACTGGCTGCCCCGGCCCAATATCACCACATCGCCTTCCTCGGCCATCTCCCAAATAACCTTGCTCAGGTAAAGCGCCAGCTTTTTTTCATCAAAATCCGTCTTGTCTTCGCCCACATGCCGGTCGACGAATTCGCTGGGCACCAAGGTGTGCAGGGTACGCATGAGCCTTCCGCCGGCCTCGCGGTGGATTCCCTCCACATACTCGGGGCTGACATTGGCCATTTCAGCCACCCGGTTTACAATTTCCTGGGTCCTGAATGCAAAGCCCAATTTCCGGGCCACCATTTCACCAAGCGTCTTGCCGCCCGCTCCATACTGCCGGGATATACTCAGTACCGCCATACTGTCCTCCGTTGCAAAGAATCAGGCCAAATTGCAGTCTGCGCGCCAGGATTGATCAAGGTCTTTATATCAATACTATCAAACTTAGGCTTCAACCCGCAAACCTCACGGTTATTTAGCGGCAACTATGTTCCGCATCGCGGTTATATTCGGGATCTGGCTGAGCCGCCAGCCGCAAGCCGCGCGGGTGCTGCCAGGCTTTGCATGCATAAAAACCCTAGCCGGCAAGTATTGAAACAAGAAAAAAAGCCGAGCCGGTCCGGCTCAGCTCCTTACGCCAATTTGCTGTCAGAACTGTCAGCGGATCAGCTTGGTCACCTCTAGGTTTACCGCCTCATAAATCTCCTGATCGGTACCAAACACATCAACCACCGCCCGGTGAGAAATCAGAGTTTCGATAATAAAGGCGGTAACATAGAGACTTATACGGTTAGGGCGGGGAACCAGGTTGCGGAAATTGGCGATGGCGTACTGGATATCAAAATCTTCCGCATCGGTAAGAGTGTTGAGGCAACGCGCAAGCTGATCCTCCACATCACGCTGGTTGGTGGTCTCAATCAGTTCATCACTGACCAGACGCATAGCCAATTTCTGAGCAAGCTGCCCTGAACAGTCGCCCAACTGCATGATTTGGCGGCCCCATTGGGACTGGCGCGAGCTTTCCAAACGAGAAATTAGATTCTCTTCGCGGTAATTGGTGCTGAACCCTCCGGCGCCCATATGCCGTCCTTCCTCGTGCTTGGTCCGCCGCCTGAGCGGGGACAAATGGGGTTGGGGTCTCCCTCATGGCTTTATTATCACTGCATCAGGGTTTTGGCAATTAAATGTTTGGAGACAGATGGATATTTAACTGGTGTTTTTTTAACGGTGCGGAATAAATCCGATGAAATTCTCTGCCATCGAACAGTTTGACGCGGTAAAAAAACTTGTTGGTCTAAAAAAAAACGCCCGGCCATTTTTGACCGGGCGTGAAAAGTCGGCGTGAACGCCTATTGTTTTTTGCGGTGCGGCGCCACTTTACGTAAAACCACCTCGGCCACGGCAAAGTTCATACTCAGGGCCTTGTCCGCGTGCATAATGGCCATTGGCCAGTTTTCCAAGAGCACATAGGCCGCGGCCAGGTTGTTGTGAGCTTCGGCCAGGGTGGGGTCCAGGGCCAGAGCCTTGTTGTATTCATCAATGGCCTGATTGAATTTATCCTGGCTGGCATAAAGGTTACCCATGTTCAGGTGGGCTGGGGCATATCCGGGGTTGGCCTTGAGGGAATCCTGATAGGCCTGCGCCGCCTGCTCCTTGCGTCCGGTCATGGCATATATCATGCCCAAATCGTTGAAAGCATCAAACTGATAGGGATCAATCGCCAAAGACGCCTTGAACATTCTTTCGGCGTCCTGGTGCTTCTGCTCATCCAAAGCCATGGCGCCCAGCTGATAAAGCGCCTTGGCGGATTTGGGATTCAGGTTCAAGGCCTCGTTGAACAGTTGCTTGGCCCGGGTGTTCTGTTTCATTTCGCGTGCGATGGTTCCCAACGAAACATAGGCGGTGTCGGCCTTTGGATTGATTTTTAAACATTTTTCCAAAAACTGCATGGCTTGGTCCATGCGTCCCAGATTGGCCATGACATTAGCGCTGAGCACCAGCGCTTCCCAGAGCTGAGGGTTGGCCGTAACAGCCTGCTTGTACTGATTCAAGGCGTCTTCCAGCTCGCCTATCTGCAGCGCCATGACCCCCGAGGCCATGGTCTGAACCGATTTCATCTTTTTTTCCGACCCCTTGGCTGCATTCAAGGCGCCAGCAAACATGACAGCCCCCTGGTCCATCTTATTCTTGGCCAAGGTCTGCTTTAATTGATCTTCGGCCCGCTGGAAATCCCCGGCCGCCAAAAATTCTATGGCCTGGGTGAAAAGCTGACGGGCCTGCAAATGAGCTGGAAGGGTGGTGTCCACGGCCAGATGTTGGGGCAGTGGCTTGGTGGACGGCTTGGGGGTGGATGCCGACAGGGGTGTTTTCGCCAGCGGCGCTTGGACTGGCGGGAATATATACAGGATATTGAAGCCCCCTTCGGTCAGCACCACATTGCTGGGCACACCCGGTTTGAGGCTTTTGACCGCCGCTTGAAACTCCGGGCGCAGCTTGTTAAGCGGCACTCTGCCCAGGCGTCCCCCCCGGGCGGCCGTAGGGCCCACGGAGTGCTTTTTGGCCAATGCGTCAAACTTGGCCCCGGCGTTGATATCCTTACGCAGTTTTTCGGCCAGGGATTTTTGCCTGACCGTAATAATCCCCAAATCAAAACGCTCTTCCTGAGCATACGCAGGTATGGCCAGAATCAGGGACAATAACAATACCAACCATATCAGCTGCCTGGGTTTATGCATGAAACGATCTCCTTACCCGGGTCCATTTCCATCAGGCGCTTTGAAACCCGCCCGCATTATTAACAAAAAACATACCAAGTAAAACACAAAGCAGGCCGGTGTCAAGCAAAGGCGGCAAAGGAAATTAAAACGGCCGGACCTTCAGACAGAAGACCCGGCCATTATGCAGCTTTGAAAATCTTGGACTAGAAGTCAATCAGACCGCATTCAACGCCAAAGGAATCCGCCACCGGCTTGCAGACCAGCTGGCCGTCCAGCACGTTCAGGCCCAGTTTCAGGGCCTGATCCCGGCTCAAAGCCTCCTTCCAGCCCAGTTTGGCCATGGAAAGGGCGTAGCCCAGGGTGACATTGGTCAGGGCAATGGTGCTGGTGCGCGGCACTGCGCCGGGCATGTTGGTCACGGCGTAATGCACCACGCCCTCTTCCACATATATGGGATCTTCATGTGTGGTGGGATGGATGGTCTCGGCGCAGCCTCCCTGGTCCACCGCAATGTCGACAATGGCCGATCCGGGCATCATGCGCTTCACCAGATCGCGGCTGATCAGCTTGGGTGCGCTGGCGCCCGGAATCAGCACGCTGCTGATAACCAGGTGGGAAGTGAGAACCTCCCGCTCTATGGTGGCCGGGTTGGACATAACCGTTACCAGACGGTCTCCGTAAATGTCCTCTATGTAGCGCAGGCGGGCCGGATTCACATCCAGAATAGCCACCTGGGCCTTCATGCCCACGGCAACCGAGGCGGCTGCCAAACCGGCAACCCCGCCGCCCAACACCGTCACCCGGGCGGGACGCACTCCGGACACCCCGGAAAGCAATATGCCGATGCCGCCGTTTTTGGCTTCCAGGCAAAATGCGCCCATCTGCACGCTCAAGCGCCCGGCCACCTCGCTCATGGGAGCCAAAAGAGGCAAGGTGCCGTCGGCCAGCTGCACGGTTTCATAGGCAATGCCCACCACCTTTTTGTCCAACAGCTTCTGGGTCAGCGCTTTATCCGCAGCCAAGTGCAGATAGGTAAACAGGATCTGGCCCGGTTTCATATGGTCGAACTCAGGATCTATGGGCTCTTTGACCTTCATGATCATTTCCGCCCCGGCCCATACCTCCTTCGCATCGTTCAGTATGGCGGCTCCGGCGTCTATATAGGCCTGATCAAAAAAGCCCGAACCCAGCCCGGCCCCGGTTTCAACCAGGATCTCATGACCGCTATCCACCAGGGCTTTTACTCCGGCGGGGGTAGCCGACACCCTTTTTTCAGCCGGCTTTATCTCTTTGGGAATGCCGATAATCATAAAAGCTCCTCCTCGCTTGTTCGATAATCAATATAAGCCCGTAAGCAAAGCACCGGTGTCATGCCGGTCAGTCTGTTTTGCTCCAGGCCTTTTTTAAACCCTCCGGTAATAGGGACCACTTGCGCTGGGCTCTCATCACCACAAAGGTTTCACTGGATTGGATCTCACCAATCAGATTCAGTTTGTCATTCAAAAAGCGGTACAGCCCCTGCATGCCGTCAATTGTGGTGACCTCCAGCATGACGTCATAACGTCCGGTCACCACGGCGCACCAGTTGACCTCATCCAGAGACGAAATCAAATCAAGGTTTTTGGCCAGGTTGTATTTAGACAGGTTGACCCCGATCAGGGCAACGGTGGCGCCTTCTATGCCCGAATGATCAGTCAGTGATGCTATCTTTATGCGTCCGGTCTCCAGCAGGCGGTTCAGGCGGGAGCGCACCGTGGGCGTGGTGACCCCAAGCCGTTCGCTGAGTCGGGGCACGGAAGTTCTGCCGTCATGGCTTAATTCAACGATTAATGCTTTGTCCAGATCGTCCATCTCAGCCTGCCCCCGTCAAGATTGTTTATCTTTTTACCAAGTTCATGCGGCTATTATTTTACTTTTTGCAAGTATTGTCAATGCAAACCTGACAATACTGTAAAAAATTAGCTGTAAAATTTAAATTCAAGAGAGGAGATCAAAGGCAGTAATTTTGGGGGCGTGAAAAGCCGGGACGAACGGGATGCTTTCACCGCCGCCGCGGATATCCCGGGCAAGCCTGAATGCCGCAGTGTTCAATAAGGCCGGAAGCCAAAGCGGGGAGGTTAATCGCCGCCGTAGATATCCAGATGGGACAACTGGGGGGTGAGAAAAAAGGTGGACTGTTTCACCTTGTCGGCGCGTTCGCTGAAAGTGACCATAATCTTCTGGTCGCACTCGACCCATTCCATGGCCCGCACCTTCTTAAGCTCCACCAGAGGGTCCACGCTTATGGCCAGTTTCACCTCGGGAGGATGGGTCTGGGGCGTAACACCCACCAGATCCACGCAGTCCCTGGTTGAGCGGGGAGGTTTCCAGGAAGGCACCGGCACCAAATCCATCTGCTTGATGGCCTGGTAAAGCACATTGAGGATAACCTGGCGCTGCACGTCTTCTTGCACCATGGCCTGGGGCAATGCGGCAAGCTCGGCCTTCAGTTCCTGGATAAGCTGTGGAAACCGCTCTTTCATGCTGGATCTGCGCCTTACTTTTGGACCTGCTTGAGGTCCGGGGGATACACGTAGCGCGGATTCACCTCATAGGAAACCGGCAATCCCCAAAACACCCATCCCGCCACCCGGCCGGAGCGGCCATAATGGGGAGAATACATCTTGGCCAGTTCCTCCTGGTCTTTGGCGATCAGTTTGGGGCCGAAAAGACCATGGCGGATATTGAATACGTTATTAAAACCATCCTTTACCAGGGCGTCGGCCGCATCGGCGGAAGAATCGCCTTGGGTGGAGATGACGATCAACCTGTCTTCGGGTTTAAACGAAAGGCTTTTGACCACGCTGATGAAATCGGGATTGGGCTGGGCCGAAAGCTGATAACCGGTGTAGGTGGCTTTACCGCCCTGAAACGGGCCGTCCTTAACCTGAAATTCACCTGTGAAAAACCGCCAGGGAACATTGTATGATTTGGGCGGATGGCCCAAAAGCGTGTATTCGACCCTGGTGCGCACATCCAATAGAAAAGTGGTTTTCGGCTCCTGGCTGAGCATCTGAAATGCTTCCAACGCACTTATATTGGATGCCTTTTTGGCTTCTTTGGCCAGCAGGGGGGCTGGCATGGCCAATAAGCAAATAAGCGTTATGATATAGACTATGCGAACCATTGGCGCCTCGTACCTTGGACGGAAAAAACTTGGAAGTACAAATCAAGATCCCGGGTGATAATACGAGGCAACACAGGGTTTTGTCAACGGCTAAACCCTCTGGATGCATTGACCGGCCCAGGCCCCTATGCTAGTTTGGCCGGATGACAGCGATGTTTGTGCCGGCCCGCAATTGGGCGTTTCTTACAGGGCCGTATTGCCAACTCATTAAAAAAAGGCGCGATTCATGGGCTTTGATATCAAACCGGATGCAATACTGAACTCCTGCCTGGCCGGCGGGGGGGAATTATCCGAGCTTTTCGTGGAAAAAAGCACCGGCCTGACGGTGATGATGGATGACGGCAAGGTGGAAAAGGTGGTGGCCGGAACCGATTTCGGGGCCGGTCTGCGGCTGATCCATCAACATAAGACCTATTACGCCCACACCAATCAGGTGGATGAGAGCGGTTTAGGGCCTCTTGCCAAGAACCTGTCCGCCATGGCCGGGGGGGCCGCCCGGGGCCTGGCTCCTTTTGCGCCGGTCCAGCCGGGATTGCTGACCAAGGTGCAAAAACCGCCCCAGGATGTGGACACCGCCCGCAAGGTGGATATGGTGCGGGCGGCTGAAGCCACGGCCCGGAGCTATGATCCCCGCATCCGCCAGGTTGCGGTGATGTACCGCGACCTGCGCCAGGATGTGCGGGTGGCCAACAGCCTGGGGGTGGATGTCATCGACAAGCGGGTGCAGGTGGTTTTGATGGTGCAATGCGTGGCCGAGCAAGGAGGCCTGTTGCAGACCGGCTATGAGGTGCACGGCGGCAGCGTGGGCATGGAGGTCTTCGACGATATGGGCCCGGAAGAAGTGGCCCGCACCGCGGCCCGCCGGGCCATCCTCATGCTGGAGGCGGACCCGGCCCCGGGCGGGGCCATGCCGGTGGTGCTGCATTCAGACGCAGGCGGCACCATGATCCACGAGGCGGTGGGCCATGGCCTGGAGGCGGACCACATAAACGAGAACATGAGCGTGTACGCCGGACGCCTTAACGAACAGGTGGCCAGCCCGCTCATCAACGTGGTGGATGACGGCACCATCATGGGCAAACGGGGCTCACTGGGCTTTGACGACGAAGGCGTGCCCAGCAGACGCAACCTGCTCATAGAGAACGGGGTGCTGAAGGCATACATGCAGGACCGGCTTTCGGCCCTGAAGATGGGCGTGGAGCCCAGCGGCAACGGACGCCGCGAAAGCTATTTGCACATCCCGGTGCCCCGCATGACCAACACCATGATTCTGCCGGGAACCCATGATCCAGACTCCATCATCTCACAGACCCCCAACGGCCTTCTGGTCAAAAAAATGGGCGGCGGACAGGTGAACCCGGTCAACGGGGACTTTGTCTTTGAGGTGAGCGAGGGGTATTTGATCAAAGACGGCAAGATAGGCGCTCCGGTGCGCGGGGCCACCCTGACCGGCAACGGCCCCCAGGTGCTGATGGACATAGACCTGGTGGGCAGTGATCTGGGATTCGGCATCGGCACCTGCGGCAAAGACGGCCAGGGCGCTCCGGTGGCCGACGCCCAGCCCACTTTGCGCATCCCCAATATTGTGGTGGGAGGACAGCAGTAAGTTTTGCCCTCCGATTCCCTGCAAAAAAAGGCCTATCTGTTTTGGGAGACCGCCGGGATATGGGCTCTCTTGGCCTGGCGGGCTCTAAACCAGGCCGGACTGAAGGTTGAGCCCGTAAGCGCCAGCCAGATTGCGGGCGGCACCCTGGATCAAGCCGAATTGCTCATGGTGCCCGGGGGCTGGCCCGCCTTGAAAAAAGCCGCCCTGGGGTCCGGGGGAGCCGAAGCGGTACGGAAATTCGTCGGCGGCGGGGGATTTTATCTGGGCCTGTGCGGCGGGGCCGGTCTTTCTTTGAGCGTGGCCGACGGCCTGAATCTCTTGCCCCTCGGGCGGTACAGCGGAAAACGCCGCCTCACCGCCATCAGCGGACCGGTGCTGGTGGAGCCCAGCCCGGAATCCCTGGCCCTGCCCTGGTGGCAAGGCCTCCGCCCCCCGGCACGCTTTCAGGTCTGGTGGCCCGGGCAGTTCGCGGTGCTTAAGGGTGATGAAGTGCGCATGCTGGCATTTTACGCCGGAGCCGCGCCGGGGCTTTGCACCTCTGATATGCAGGCGGATCAGGTGCCGCCCGATGAGTGGCCGGGCCTGGAAGACGCCTATGGCTGCTATCTGAATCCCCAGCGACTAATAGGGCTGCCCGCCATAGTGCAGGGCGGGTATGGCAAGGGCCGGGTGTTTATCTCTTATCTGCATTTTGACACCCCGGGCGATGAAAACGGACGCCGGGTGCTGCACAACCTGTGGCAAGAGGTGCTGGGGGATGGGGCGTTCCAGGATGCGCCCCATAAGCCGGAAGCGCCCGGCGGCGACTCATCCGAAATAGTCGGCAAGATTGACCGCATGTGGCGTTTGGGCCAAGAGCTGCGTCTTTGGCGCGGCCGGGGGCCTGATTCAGTCTTTCCCCTGTGGCGCAGGGGATCGCGGGGGCTGGAGTTTTTCAGCCTGCTCATGCTCACCCGGGCGGCGGCCCGGGAAGGAATCGACCCCCAGCGGCTGAAAGATCTTATGCAGCCCATACTGGATCAAGCGCCCAAGGTCTTGCAGGCCCAGGCCGCCATACTGGACCGGAAAAACCCCGATGCCCGCGAAAAGAAGCTCCACTCAGACTGGTTCCCCCGGCCCCGCAGGACCGGGGGTATTCTGGCCCAAACCCTGAGCCGGTTGGAAAACCTTTTGTTCAAAGAGCTTTTAAGCGCCAGAGCGCATTGACAACTCGGTGACGCAGTGGTAATAAAAACCTCGCTGAATGTCGGGACGTGGCGCAGTCTGGTAGCGCACTTGAATGGGGTTCAAGGGGTCGCTGGTTCAATTCCAGTCGTCCCGACCAGCCAGAAAAATCCAAGGGTTGCGGTCTTTTTGCCGCAGCCCTTTTTATATGGAGCGGTCCATGCAGCTGATATTCGCCCGCCATGGCGAGAGCCAGGCCAATGTTGAAAAGGTAATCTCCAACCGTGACCTGCCCCATTATCTGACCGCGCGGGGACGTAAACAAGCAGCAGCCATGGGCGGCCGCCTTGCCGACATGGGCATACAGGAAATATATTCCAGCCCCATACCCAGAGCGCAGGAAACCGCCCGCATAGTGGCCGAACGGCTTGGCCTGTCTGTCCAGACAGCGGACGCACTGAAAGAGGTAGACTGCGGCATCCTGGAAGGCCGGGGGGACCAAGCGGCCTGGCAGGCCTATGACGAGATGTTACGGCAATGGGATGAACTGCACGATCATGATTATCGTATTGAGGGCGGCGAGAGCCTTAACCAGGTGAAGCGCCGTTTTGAGCCCTTTATAAAGGCGCTCACCCAAAAAAGTCCGCCCCAAGGCAGCGGCATTCTGCTGATCAGCCACGGCAACACCCTGCAGCATATGCTGCCCGTTGTGCTTTCCAACCTCGGGCTGGATTATTTCGAGCGTCATCCCTTGGGCACCTGCGGCTATCTGGCGGCCGGGATGCGGCAGGGAAAGCTGGCAGCCTTGCTTGCCGGCTGAATAAGCAAAAAACAGACCGTTACGCACCCCCCCTGATAGCCTGTTCATTTCGGCAGCCGCCAAGAGCCGGCCATGAGACATTCAACGCCAAGCCCGCATGTTTCACGAGGGTTGGGCGGCATTGAGCAACAAGCTAGTATTAACGGGGCCTGCGTGAAAAAAGTCCCGTCATTTATTAGGGATAATTTGCACCCAGGCCCGGCGCAGCCGGCGGGCCGGAGGCAAGGCGTCCGGCAAGCAAGCGCCGCAGGTGTAGCCTAAGCTACATCGAGGCGCGAACGCAGCCGGCAACGCAACATATGGACCGCTGGCTGTGCCGGACGCGCAACCTTTGTGAAATTTGCGGGCTAGCTTTCCTGCGCCTCGGCCAGGGCCTCGTGGCATGCCAGCAGCCTCTGGCCGATCACCGCGGCCAGATGCTTATAAAAAAGACGGCCGTCCGCCGGATGACTCCGCAGGATTTTCTCCACGGCCTCTTTGTTCATTTTAGTGACATTTGAGTTTTCAGCGCATATCACGTCGGTTGAATAGGTTTTTCTGCCCGCCAGACTGGACCAGCCCACAATCTGGCCGGGTTCATCCGCCGCCACTTTATGGGTGTGCAGTTTGCCCGGCAAAGTCAATTCCAGTTTGCCTGAGGAGAGAATGTAGAGATAATCCGCCGGATCGCCTTTTCTGAATAACACAGTGCCCTTGGGATAAGACAATTCTTGCATTATGCCGATCAGCTTCTCGGCGACTTCCTTGGTCAAACCATAGAAAAGTAAATATTCTCTGATAATCATATCTCCCTCCTTTAATGGTGTTAAAGACCCAAGGAGATGCGCTATCACCGATGATCTGATCAGTTTGTTTATACTTATATTATGTGGGTATGATAATTAGCCTGCCAAGCTTTTTCGGGAATCAAGCGTCAAAGCGCCGGTTCCCGGCTCCTGCCCAGAGTCATTGCGGCGCTTTAGGTCTTGCCCGGGACGGCTGGGGCCGGTGGTTCCTTTTGGGACCCGGCCAGTGCGTGGCCTGCGGCGTCTCTGCATGAACCTCTGGACAGCGTGCAAAAAACTGGACGGTGCAAGCCTGCCGGATTATCGCTTTTTTGGAGGGTAAATATTGAAAACCCCGCCCGGCGCTTACAATGGCCGGGCGGGGCTTGTTGGGCCTGGTTCGGTTGGGTCTAGCTGACTCTGGAAGATGGCGGGGGTTCCCCTTGAATTATCTCTTTCAAATTTGGGTGTTTGCTTAAGACCGGCTTTTGGTATTGCTTCTTGGTCATCTTATGCTGCCTTGCCTTTCACAATTGAGTGTTTTGTTCAAACCCCCAAGTATTGCGGTGCATCAGATAGTGCAAGTCAACTGCATGCCTCCCGCCATGGCCGAAAAAACCGCCCTGAACCGAAAAAGGAGCGGGGGGGGAATGGCCGCATGGATACGCCAGACCCCATTGAGGGCGGGACTGACCGGCCTGGTTTGAGCCTTCATCATAAGCCGGGTATTTTCCCGGCCTGTTTTTTTGAAACAAACCACGGTGCCAAGCGTTTTATATTTATGTCCGGCCTGTGCTAATATGCCGGCATGGGAGGCAAGACGCCCTGCCCCCCTCACCCAACTCTTGATCAGTGAGTAACAAACATGCCCGTACGCAAAACCAGTGTTTTATTCATCGGCATATTCATCTGCCTGTGCTTTTGCCTTCCGGCCCAGGCTTCCCAGGATCTGGACCGGGCGCTGATGCTCCTGGCCCAGAAGCTGGTGCCCAGAGACGGCGCCCAACTGGTGGTGGCGGTGGCCGACCCGGAGGGGCCGGGCTCCCAGCTCAGCCAGTTTTCCACGGTTTTGGTGGAGAGTCTTACCGGAGCCTTGTTAAAGGCGGAATATTGCCAAAAGGCCTTTGGGCTCAACCGGGACTGCCAGCCGGGTTTCAAGAGCGTGGTGGAGCGCAGGCGGCTCAATGACCTTCTGGAGCAGCAGCAGATAGAGCTTTCGGGCGTCATCGACCCCAAAAGCAGGGTGGAGCTGGGCAAACTGCAGGGCATAACCGGCCTGATCTACACCAAGGTGTATGATTCCCGAAATACCTTGGAGATATCGGCCAAGCTGGTGGAACTGGCCACCGGCGGCATAAAGGCCATGGGCAAGGTGCAGGTGAAAAAGGACTGGCAGATACGCCAGTGGCTGGCCAAAAGACTGTTCGCCGACCTGACCATACTAGCCAAGCCCATACCGCCCGACGCCGCCGTATTCATAGGCAACCGGGCCGCCAGGCTGAAGCCTGCGGGGGTGATCATCAGCGATCTGCCCCGGGGCAGGCACAAGCTGGTGATCAAGGCCCCCTGCATGAACACCTACACACTCACCATCGATCTTAACCGCGACCGTATAATGACCTTTAACCTGGAGCCCAAAAAGGCCACCTTGGAACTCTTGGTCAAGCCCTACAATGCGGATGTCTCCATCGACGGATACCAGGGGAACATCAAGCTCAACCAAAGCGGTGCGGGAACCGTGCAGCTGCCCGCCGGAAGCCATACCATAAGGGTGATGGCCCAGAACTATCCCAACATGGACCGGGAGGTCACCCTGCAATGCGGGCGCAACCACCTGGAGCGCATCGACCTCACCATGCTGGAAGTGCCCCTGAAGCTGCGGGTGAAGCCCGCAGACGCGCAATTCAGTCTGGACGGGGTGCCTATCCGCCTGGATGCCAAGGGCAACGCGGAACTTCCCGTGAAACAGGGCAAGCATGTTCTGACGGCCAGTGCCAAAGGCCACCAGGACTATACGCGCACCCTGGACGTGCAGGGCCCCCAGGATCTGGAGGTGATCCTCAACCCGGAGCCGGTGCGCCTGCAATTCAGCGGCATGTTTTATGATCCTAAAAAACCTAATGTAATGAGCGAATTACGAAAGGACTCCGTACTGAAAAGCGGCTGGTACTATGCGGTGGCCTTCAAGACCACCAAAAAGGCCTGGGTCTATGTGTATCAGATGGACAGCATGGGCAAGGTAAGCCGCCTGTTCCCCTTGCTGGGATATCCCGAGCTGGAAAATCCGGTGGAGCCGGGCGCATGGGTATGGGTGCCTCCCCAGCCTGATCAGTTCTGGCTGGACGATAATGTGGGCAGAGAGGTCATATATGTGGTGGCCTCCCCCACCCGGGACGCCAGGCTGGAAGATTTATATCAGCGTCTGGAAGACCTCAAAAACAATCCCAAAGCCCAGGCCTCGGCCAACAAGGTTCTGGTCACCGAACTGGTCCAGAGGGGCCCGGCCGGAGTCAAGAGGATAGGCAAACAGAAGCTTCAGTACGGTCCGGGTTATTTCGATATCGCCAACCAGGTGCTGGAAACCCACGGGCAGGTGTATAGACTGGAATTTAGACACATAGGCAGATAAGCCTTGGCCGTACAGATATGAGTGGTGGAGCTGATGGGACTCGAACCCACGACTTCCACGTTGCGAACGTGGCGCTCTCCCAACTGAGCTACAGCCCCACTGATATGATTTGCCACAGCCGCATTGCTGCTGCGGGCACCCAGCATATATACCGGGCCTTTGAGGCGTAGTCAACCGGCTTGGCTCAAAGTTGGCCTGAAAGCGGCTCGACACTTGCTCCGCATCATGTTAGCATCGCAAAACAATACCAAAGTGGCCATTTTTGATGGGAAAGGGTGATTAGCCATGGGCCGCAATTCGAAAATTTCCCGGCAGACCAAAGAGACCCAGATTGAACTGAGCCTGGAGCTGGACGGCGCCGGCCAATCCGAGATAAACACCGGCATCGGCTTTTTTGACCATATGCTCACCCATGTGGCGTTTCATGGCCGTTTTGACCTGAAGGTGCAGGCCAATGGCGACCTGGAGGTGGATAACCACCACACCATCGAAGATGTGGGGCTCTGCCTGGGCCAGGCCCTGGCCGAAGCCCTGGGCGACAAGGCAGGCATCGTGCGCTATGGCAATGCCTCGGTGCCCATGGATGAGGCGCTTTGCCAGGTTGTGCTGGATATCAGCGGCCGCCCGCTCTTCGTGTGTTCCGGCCAATCCCTGGCCGGGCCGGTGGGCGGCATGGATCTGCAGCTGGCCCGTGAATTCTGGCGGGCCTTCGCCTCCCGGGCCGGGCTCACCCTGCATGTGATTCTGCATTACGGAGATAACGATCACCACCTGCTGGAAGGAGCCTTCAAGGCTTTGGGCAGGGCCTTGGATCAAGCCACGGCCCTGGACTCCAGGCTGGCCGGCGGGGTGGCATCTACCAAGGGGATATTATGAAAAGGTCATATGGATTCCATATAATAACGCTCCTTTTGCTCGGCCTGGTCCTGGTCTTGGCTGGGGGTTGCTCCCAGAAGAAGGTTGACCTGAAACTGGCCGCGGCCTGGACCCCAAAAAAGGTGGCGGTCATTCCTTTCATCAAGGTGGAGGCCGACCCCAAAACCCGCCAGGCCTTCAGCCCGCTGACCGGTTCCGTTTTTGACGCCACCCGCAGCGAACCAGGAAATGCCGGGATCAAGGTGCTTGATGCCGCGCTGGAAAAGCACCTGAGCCAAAACACCGATTTCAAGCTGGTGAGTTCAACCCAGACCGGCATGGTTTATTCCCGCATACGCAGGGATAACATGGGAGACCATCCCCTGAAATCAGTCCAGCAGACCGGACAAAAGCTGCAGGCGGACGGGGTCATTGTGGGGCACCTTTACCGCTTCGCCCGCCGCGTGGGCAGCAAATGGTCCGCCGAAACCCCGGCCAGCGTGGCATTGGATGTGGCCTTGGTGCGCACTGCGGACGGAGCCATTGTGTGGAAGAATTCTTTTGACGAGAACCAGGTGGCGCTAAGCGACAATATCTATAACCTGGGCCAGTATCTGAAATACGGCCTGAGCTGGTTCAGCGCCGAGGAATATGCGGTCCTGGGCCTGGACGAAGCCATGAAAAGCTTCCCATGGGCCACAAAAGCAGCGGATTGAAGCAGAAAAACCGAGTTGAGCAAGTGGAAATAATACCTGCCATTGACCTGAAACAGGGGCGTTGCGTCCGCCTCAAACAAGGGCGCATGGAAGATGAGACCGTTTTTTCCGAAGACCCGGCGGCCATGGCCCTGCACTGGCAAGAGCAAGGGGCAAAAAGGCTGCATGTGGTGGATCTGGACGGAGCGGTCGGGGGTGCGCCCGCCAACGCCAAGGTGATCGCACAGATATGCAAGGTTTTAAGCATCCCGGTGCAGCTTGGCGGCGGGGTGCGCGATCTGGCCGGAATCTCCCGGGCCCTGGACCTGGGAATAGGCCGGGTGATTCTGGGCACACTGGCCGCCCGCAGCCCCGAGACCGCATTGCAGGCGGCCGATGACAATCCGGGGCAAATCGTAATCGGGATAGACGCCCGGGGCGGCAAGGTGGCCGTGGAGGGCTGGACCGAGACCAGCGGTCTCGATTACCTGGACCTGGCCCGCAAGCTGGATGTGCCCGGCGTGGCGGCGGTGGTGTTTACGGACATCGCCCGGGACGGCATGCGCACCGGCCCCAACCTTTTATCCACCCAGAAGCTGTGCGAGGCCGTCAGCCGCCCGGTCATCGCCTCGGGCGGGGTGCAGGGCATCCAAGATATAAAAGACCTCATGCCCCTGGCTCAAAAGGGTCTGGCCGGGGTCATCACCGGAAGGGCCATATACGAAGGCAGCCTGGACCTGGCCCAGGCCATCAAACTGGCCGGTTGATCCGTTCCGCATAAAAAGGGCGCTATCCTACTGATAGCGCCAGCTTTGCTTCCAAGGGCCGCCCTCTGCGGGTCAGGGGATAAGGGGTCCTGGCAACCGCCCCCGACGGCAGGTGAGCCCCCACGCCCGCGGGTAAGCGGATAAGGCGCAGAGGCCTGATCATGGCCGGTTTAAAGGACACTCCCCCCTGCGGGTCAGGGGATAAGGCGCGGAGGCCTGATCATGGCCGGTTTAAAGGACACTCCCCCCTGCGGGTCAGGGGATAAGGCCCTATTTCCCAGGCAGCCAGATATAAAAAGTGCTGCCCTCATCCTGAGCGCTGTCCAGCCATATTTTGCCGCCCATGGCCTTTGTGGCCATATGGCAGAAGGTGAGCCCCAGGCCGGTGGACGTGCGTATGGCGGTCTGCCCGGCCTGGGTGAATTTCTTGAATATGGCTGCGTGATGCTCTGCGGGGATGCCGCAGCCGGTGTCTTTCACACTCATAACCACGCCGCCCTCCCCGGGCCCACCCCGCCTGATTTCAACATCTATGGAACCCTGTTCGGTATGGTTCAGGGCATTGGTGAAAAGATTCTGCAGCACCCTTTCCACTAAATCCGGGTCCGCCTTGAATTCATCATACCCATGATCCACCACATTCACTTCCAAGCCTTTCAGCTTCACCATGGTGGCGAAACGGTCAATCATGGTTTTGGCGAGTTTTTCAAAATCAATTGCCCGGAGCTTTATGGGCAGCAGGTTTTCCTCCATTCGCCCAATGTCCAAGAGGTTGGTTATCATGCGCAACAGATCATCGGCCCCCACCATGGCCATATGCAATAATTCCATCTCGGCCGGATCCTGCTTTTTGCGCAATACCAGATCAAGATTGCCGATCACCTCGGCCAGGGGGCCTTTCATGTCATGCACCACCATGCCGGTGAGGTCCCGCCTGAGCTGATCCAAGAGCCTGAGTTCCTCATTGGCTTTGCTCAACTCGGCGGTGCGTTCTTGCACCTTGGCTTCCAATTCCTGGCTGTGCTGCCTGATGGTGCGCTCCATGCGCTTGAATGTGGTAACGTCCTTGATGTGGACTATGCCCAACAGGAACTGGCCGCCGTCGTCATGCACCGGTGTGAGGTTGATCTCATAATAGCTGTTGTAATCGGAACCGGGGACTTCCACCTGAAACCACTGCTTGTTGCCCTGAGCCAGCATGGCCTTGAAGCCCTGGCGCACGGCGTCGTTCAGTTCCTGATCCATATTGCAGGATTTCAGATACTCATCAATATGCCTTCCCACCAGTTCGCGGGGATGCTGTCCGCTGAGCTGGCAGGCCGCCAGGTTCAGCGATTCCACCCTGGAATCACGGGTCACGCTCAAGATGGGTTCTTCCAGGGTGTCGAATATGCCTTTCAGCTTGTTGCGGCTTTCAATGATGATGGCCTTGAACTCATCCAGCTTTTCATTGCGCCGCCTGAGCTCCTCGGTTTCCTGTTCCGGTTGCTCATATGCCCCGGGCAGCCGCCTCTTGTCCCGCACCACGGCCATGATGTGGGGTTCCAGGTCCAGGCTCAGGGGGTTGAAGGACACCTCGCACGGCACAGGGTCCCCTTCCATATTATGATAGGTCCAGTCGAACTCCTGGGGTTCACCTTGCAGCGCGCGGTCCACATATTCCTGCCCGGCCGGGGCTGAAAGTCTGCCGTCAGGCTGATACTCCGGTGACAGATCGCCATGGGTTGAACCAATCATCTCCTGGCGGGGACAGGTGAACAGCTTGATGCTGGGATCGTTGCACTCAACGATACGGTTTTTGTGCAGCATGAAAATGGCCTCATGGGAGGCATTCAAGAAAGTAAAGGCCAGGCTGGCGGCCTGCACCGCTTGCTCCACCTGCTGCATACGGATGCTTTCATCGCTCTGGGGTCCGCCTTGCCCGGGTTTATGTTCGGTTCTATTCTCCAGCGCGCTCACTCAGCTACCCTCCAAACGATGCCTGCTTGGCATCTCTTAGCATAAGCCATCCAGCCGGAGCCAGGCAACCCTCAAGCCGCCTAGAAATATACTTTAACCGCGTCCTCCCAAAAGCCCTGAGATTTCAGCAAAAGATCGCAGGCCTCGCGCACCGCGCCCCGGCCGCCCTTGGCCGAGCACACCCAGTGGGCGGCCTCACGGGCTTCCAGGACGGCATCGGCCGGCGCCAGAGCCAACCCGGCCAGCTCCATGGCCGGCAGGTCAATAAGATCGTCGCCCATGAAAGCCGCTTCCTCCGGTTTCAGGCCGTTGTCCTCAAGAACCTTTTCAAAGGCCGGGGCTTTGTGCAGGATGCCTTCATACAAATCCTTGATAGCCAGCTCCTTTGCCCGGCTGCGGTTGGACTCGCTGGACCGGCCGCTGATCAAGGCGGTGCTGATGCCGAAATGCTCCATGAGCTTGATGCCCAGGCCGTCGCGCACGCAGAAGTTTTTAAACTCACTCCCATTGGGGCCGATCACCACCAGGCTGTCCGTAAGCACCCCGTCGATGTCCAACACTAGCATTTTTATCTTTGCGGCCCGCTGGGCCACTGTGAGTTCAGCCATGGGTATTAATCCTTGTCACGCATTAAGGAATGAATTTGCTTTAATTTATGCAGCAGGCCTTCAAGCTGGATAAGCGGCAGGCTGTTGGGTCCGTCGCAAAGGGCACGCTCGGGTTCGGGGTGAACCTCCATGAACACCCCGTCCGCTCCGGCCGCCAGCGCCGCCTTGGCTAACACCGGAGCCATGGCCCGGTCTCCGCCCGACGAAATCCCCAGTCCCCCCGGCTGCTGCACGCTGTGGGTGGCATCCATCACCACCGGGCAGCCCAGGCTTTGCATGGCCGGGATGCCCCGCATGTCCACCACCAGGTTGTGATAGCCAAAAGAGCTGCCCCGCTCGGTGAGCCAGATGGCTCGGGCCCCGGCCTCTTTGAGCTTGCCCACGGCCTGGGCCATATCCAGGGGAGCCAAAAACTGGCCCTTTTTCAGATTCACCGGTTTGCCGGTGCGGGCCGCGGCCACCAACAGGTCGGTTTGGCGGCACAAAAAGGCCGGTATCTGGATGACATCCAGCACCTTGCCCGCGGCTTCGGCCTGTTCGGGTATATGGATGTCGCTGATGACGGGCAACCCGGTCTGGCTGCGCACTTTTTGCAAAATGGCCAGGCCCTTTTCCAGCCCGGGGCCCCGGTAGCTTTTAATGCTGGTGCGGTTTGCCTTGTCAAAGGAGGCTTTGAAGATCAGGGGCAGATCCAGCCGCCCGGCCAGTGCGGCCAGTTCCCGGGCAATTCCCAGGGTCATGGCCTCGTCTTCAATCACGCACGGGCCGCAGATGGCAAAGAATTCACCCGGGCCGAATCGTTTTCCGGCCAGGGTGACAGGCTCTTGATTGATTTGCATGCTTATACCCTGCCTGGGGGGTTAGGACTTCTTGTCGTTTTTGAACCTGAGCGCCGCCCGGATGAAATCACGGAACAAGGGGTGGGGGTCCATGGGCCGGGATTTGAACTCGGGATGGAACTGGCAGCCCAGGAACCAGGGATGGTCCTTTAGTTCCACTATCTCCACCAAGGTTCCGTCCGGGCTGGTGCCGGAGATCACCAGGCCCGCCTCTTCCTGGGCCTTGCGGAATTCCTCGTTGTACTCATAGCGGTGGCGGTGGCGCTCCATCACATCCTCGGTGCGGTAGGCCTTGGCCGCCAGGGTGTCCGGGATCAGGCGGCAGGGGTAGGCCCCCAGCCGCATAGTGCCGCCCATATCGCTCAGCTCGTCGCGTTTTTCCACCTTCTGGGTGCGGTAGTCGAACCATTCGCGCATCAGATAGATAACCGGATAGGGAGTGTTGGGGTCTATTTCGGAGGTGTGGGCCTCGTTCCAGCCCACCACATTGCGGCTCAGTTCGATCACCGCCATATGCATGCCGTAGCAGATTCCGAAATACGGCACCTTGTTTTCGCGGGCATAGCGCACCGCCTTTATCTTGCCTTCCACCCCGCGGGCCCCGAAGCCGCCCGGCACCAGGATGCCGTCCACATCCTCAATGGCATCCAGACCGTGGCGCTCCAGGTCCTCGCTGTCAACAAAGCGGATATCCACTTTAGCGTTGTTGGCCACGCCGCCGTGGCAGAGCGCCTCGTTGAGGCTTTTATAGGATTCTTTCAGATCCACGTATTTGCCAACCATGGCGATGGTGCATTGATGGACCGGATTCTTCAGCTTATAGACCAGATCCTCCCAGTCCCGCAGATGGGGAGAGCGGGTCCAGATATTCAGTTTTTTGCATACCTGCTCGTCCAGGCCCTGTTCCTGGAACCTGAGCGGCACCTCATAGATGGTATCCACGTCCACTGCCGTGATCACCGCCTCGGGCTCCACATTACAGAAAAGGGCGATTTTGTCTTTTAAGGATTTATCCAGATCCTGTTCGGTGCGGCAGAGCAGAATATCGGGCTGGATGCCCACCCGCCGCAGCTCGCTGACCGAGTGCTGGGTGGGTTTGGTTTTCAGTTCGCCGGCGGTCTTTATAAAGGGCACCAGGGTAAGATGGATGTAAAGCACGTTTTCCTTGCCCACATCGGCCCGGAACTGGCGGATGGCCTCCAAGAAGGGCAAGGACTCGATATCGCCCACGGTGCCGCCGATTTCGGTGATCAGCAGATCGTTGCCGTTCACCGCGCCCTGCACCGCTTTTTTTATCTCATCGGTCACATGGGGGATTATCTGCACTGTGCCGCCCAGATAGGAGCCCTGTCGTTCCTTGGTGATCACGGAATAGTAGATGGAACCCGTGGTGTGGTTGCACTTTTTGCTGAGGCGGGCATGGGAAAAGCGCTCATAGTGCCCCAAATCCAGATCGGTCTCAGCGCCGTCATCGGTTACAAAGACCTCGCCGTGCTGGAAAGGGTTCATGGTGCCCGGGTCCACATTCACATAGGGATCTAGCTTTTGCAGATTCACCGACAATCCCCGGGCTTCCAAAAGCGCGGCCAATGACGCCGAGGCCAAGCCTTTACCCAGGGATGACAATACACCGCCGGTGACAAAGATGAATTTAGGGGTCATGATAAAAATCTCCTTTAGGCCGGTCCCAGCGGAAAGAGCCGGAATTATTTATTAACCGTTTAAACCACCCCGGCTTCCCCGGAGGGTTGATGTTAAAAATTGATCTCTAGTTTGAGTTGCTTATCCCACAGGGCGGACTGGTTCGGATCAAACCAAATGCACCCCTTCTTTGAGCCCTGGGCGGCAATTTTGCTTTCAAGGCTCAAATCCTTTTCAAAGGGTACACTGAAGTAATTTTCTTGCCACCATTACCAGCTCGCACCATCCCCGATTTTTTCTAAAAATAGTCCTGATAATAGGCAGATGTCAAGAATAGTTCACAATAATTATTTCACAAAATATTGCGATATGGTGCACTGGAGCTGATTTTTCCCTTTTCATGCAAATAATTATACAATAGTGACCAAATGGTCACTATTAATGTTTTTTTTTCAGATTCGCTACTCTTATGCAACAAGGCTTGCTTTTTGCATCCCCAAATTAGTATGTATAAACACGTTGCTGATTTAACTGGATCATTAAACCGCACAAATTTGGAGAACCCCCAATGCTGGTACGCGACCGCATGAGCAAAAACCCATATACCATAAGCCCCACAGCCTCGGTGGATGAGGCGCTGCAGGCCATGCGCAACAACGGGGTGCGCCATTTGCCGGTCTCCAGCCAAGGCCATATAGTGGGCCTGGTGACCGACCAGGATCTCACTTCAGCCTGGTTCCCGTCGCTTTTGGAAGATATCACGGTAAAAGACGTGATGACCAGAGACCCCTATACCATTTCCGCCGGCGCCACAGCCTACGAAGCCGCCCGGGTTATGTATACCAATAAGCTCACCGGGCTGTTGGCAGTGGAAGAAGACTCCTTGGTGGGCATCATCACTCTGGCCGACATCTTAAGGCTTTTTGTGGAGGTGATGGGGCTCTTGAATGAAAGCTCCCGCTTTGACGTCTCCCTGGACCCTTCCCGCCACTCCCTGCATGACATCCATCAGATAATCCAAAAAGAGGGCGCGGAAGTGGTCTCCGTAGCTCTGATCGCTTCCGGCCCCCAAGAACGCATCTACTCCTTCCGTTTGGGCTGTGCCGATTCCACCGCAGTGGTGGAAGCCCTCAAGCAGGCAGGCCACGAAGTGTTTATTTAGCTGATTTTAGATGAGGTTTTGGTGGGCATTAATCTGAAACCCAGATTCGGGCCGGAACAGGCTGAACTGGAATCCGGCTGGCAGCGCCTGCTTGCGGTCATAAAGCAACTGCATTCCGTGGCCGTGGCCTTTTCCGGCGGGGTGGATTCGGCCCTGTTGCTGGCCGCATGCGTGGCCGCCCTGGGTCCCCAAAAGGTGCGGGGGGTGCACTGCGCCGGGGCTTTCACTCCGCCATGGGAACGCGAGCGGGCCCAGTCCCTGGCAGCGGAGCTGGGGGTGGAGCTAATAGAGGTGGACGCCCAGGAATTGAGCCATAGACGCCTGGCGGCCAACGACGCCAAGCGCTGCTATTGGTGCAAGCACCTCAGGATGGGGCGTATAAATGAACTGGCCGCCCAGCTGGGCATGCTGCATACCGCCGAGGGCAGCCAGTTGGATGATGCCAAGGAAGACCGGCCCGGGGAACGGGCGGTCAGGGAGCACGGAGTAAAAAGCCCCTTGGCCATGGCCGGGCTGGATAAAGTACAGGTGCGGGCCTTGAGCCGGGCTCTGGGGCTGCCCACCGCCCAGACGCCTGCATCGGCCTGTCTGGCCTCACGCATACCCCGGGGAAGGGCGATAGAGCAAGCGGCCCTGGACCGCATCGCTGCGGTGGAGTCCAGGCTTCGCCGGCACTTGTCCGGACGGCTCAGGGTGCGCGATCATTTTCCCATCGCCCGCATTGAGGTGGAGCCCGACCAGATGGCCAAAGCGGCGGCCGATCCATTGGCATCGCTCATCAGCCGGACATGCAAAAAAGCGGGCTATGAATACGCCTGCCTGGACCTCGGCGGATACCGCACCGGTGGAGGGGATGGGCCCGCCTGAGCTCAAATTTGCCTTTTACAGAATATTTATCTTGACATAACAAGCAATTACGGGCTTATTGATAAGAGTATGCGGCTGATAAAATCCGTTTATGATCCAGCCATGATCATCCCGGGAGTGAAACATGTCCCAAATTAAAGAAGGCGTCTATCTGCAAGTTACCAAGGGCAAAATCGGAACCGGCCACACCTCTTCCAATGTGGTGTATAAAAACTATTATGCTGTGCGGTCCATGGGGGAGAAAATAGAGCTGTTCCTTTTGGGAGATGACCTGAAACCCCTTGGTCTGCGTGAAACCAAAAGCCCCGGCTATCTTGGCGATGCTTTCGAGTATCAGCCTAATCTGCATAATGAATATGTTGCGGCCATGACCAGCCTGGGCCACGCGGCTGCCGGCGCGGACCCGGCGCGGGCTCAAAACGCGGCCGGCGGCATATCCGCTGCCCAGGCTAAACCGCAAAAACCACAGCCGGAAGCCCCGGCCTCTGCTAAACCCTGGTGGGAACAGTCTTAAGCCCCTTGACTCCGGCCCGCGGCGGCCAACTTTATCCGGCGGCGTGAACCTGAGCGGCCCTGGCAGACGGGGTTATTTTTTGCCCGCCCCCTGGCGGATTCCCTGCACCACCGGTAGCTTGGACAGCTTGTCCGGCAGCCCGGCCAGTCCGGGGCGGGGACGCTGAGCCTCGAAGCGTTCCAGGCCCTGGGGCGTTACCAGCATGTCAACCGCCAGGTCCCATGGGTCCGTGGGCACAAGCTCAACTTGCTGTTCCTGGTCCGCTATGGCCGCCACCGGGGTGTGATCCTGCACGGCCCCAAGCATCCGCAGCAGGGCATAGGCCAGATCGGTCAGCCCCCGCCCGTCACCCAAAACAAAGCCCCTCTTATCCACTGCCAGCGCGGGCGCCACCATCAGCCCCACCTTGCCCAGCCTGGAGCGGGGGAACGTCAGGCGCTTTCCATTGGCGGCCAGGGCGTGCCCGCCCAAAGAGGGCCTGCGCAAGGCCACCGGGATATCCTTGGGTTCGATGCGGACCAGCCCCTGCTTTAGCCCAGGGGTGGCGCAGATGAGGATTTTATTGTCGATCAGTGCGTTTATGCGTACCTGCAACAGCACCGGATCGGGCAGCACCACTATGTTGTGGGCGCTTTGATACTCACGGGTGCGGCGCAGGCGTTCAGCCGCCTTGCCCATGCCGCTGAACTGGGGCGGCCTGCCTTCTTGGGCCTTTTGCGGCCAAAGGGCATGGCATTTTTCCCAAAGCTCTTGCCGCACAGCTTCTTTATTGGGGTTCATCTCTCCACCAGACGGCCTTCGGCCCGCAAGCTCTGTATGCGTTTTTTAAGCACGTCTTGGGGATCATAGTCAGACTGAATAAAGCGCTGTTTCAAAAGATCAGCCTCCTTTACTGGAATATACTGGCCGGTCTTGTAAAGCATTGCGCGGGTACCCCTGGGCTCCTTGAACACCACCAGCCGCCCGTCATCCAAAGGCGCCGCCACCCGGTAAGATTCAACCTGCACCGTGGGGCCTTTTTGGGAGGTGGTGTCAAAGAGCAGGGTTTGTCTATAAAAAGTGGCCATTGTACCCGGACGGCCTACTGCATAGCCTTCCGCCTGCCGTCCGTCTGGGCTTAATTTAAAGCGTCCGAAGTAGTGCGGCCCGTCAATGGGGCCATAGTACCAAAACACCAGCAGCCACTGCCCCTTGCGGCCCATGAAAAACTTGCCCCAGCCCTCGCCCTGCCAGCTTCCGATCCAGGTGTAAAGCAGGGGCGGGGTGAAAGGCGGTTCTTTGGCTGGCAGCACATATCCCAAAAGCACCGCCTGACCGTAGCCGGATTCCTGTGCGCTGGACAGATTCTCCCGGCTGGTGGTGTAATAGTTGTCCAGGGGGTCAGTTCCCCTTAAGGGGTCTTTGAACTTGGCCCTAACCCAATAAAACTGGGTGGATTCGGGCGTGGCTTCGGTCCACATGTAGCCCAAAAGCTCCCCCTTGCCATAACCCTTGGGAGCTTTTTCACCCACCGTCAGAACATAATGCCCCTTTTCGGCGTGCCGATGCTGATACAGAGGCTTGGCGCCTTGGGCTTCACTGCGTAAAAGCCTGCCCACCGGCCCTTGACGCACAAAGCCCTGAGACTGCAGCGCCCCAGCCTGATCAGGCCCCACCGCGTAGGCATGGCTAAGCTGGCCGGGGTGCCAGAATGCCACCAGTTCCATGGTGTTGTTCTGGGCGTTCGGCTGCATGGCCAGGCCCTTGCCTGCGTTTTTTGGAGGGGTTATGGTCAGCTCTGCGGCGCCGGGGGCCGCTATGTCCGGAAGCTGTCCAAAAAGCTCCACGGACTCTATGCTGCCGCTGAATTCACGTTTGGGCCAGCGGGAGGCTCCCACCAGGTATGGCGCCCGGCTGCCCGGCCAGGAACCGGGCATCTCGGCCTCGGCCGCCAGGGCCCCATCAAGATAAATGGCGGTCCGGCTGCCGGAGCTGTAGACAAGCCAGGCTTCGTGATCCTGTCCGGTGGCCAGCGGACGGACGGCTGTGAGGGATATGACGCCCTGATCCGACCGCAGCCTGGAGGCCAGTCTGCCCGCCGGGTCTATGAAAAGCTCCAGCTCGGCCATATAGCCGCCCTGGTTGAACAGGGTGTGTATCCGGTTTTTCTCAGCCGGTATGAAATTAAACCGCACCCTTACGGCGCCCTGCTCTGGTTTGAGCAGCCCCGCCCTGGCCGGTTTGACCAAGGGCCACTCGGCGGCCTGGTCTTCGCCCGCGGCCGGGTCAACCGCCTGGGCCATGCGTTTGATCAGATAGGGCTGGGCGGGCGGTGTGCCGGGGTCCGGCGCTGTTTGGGGCCACCAGACCGAACTGACCTCCAAGACATCTTTTTCTATCTGGCGGAAGATCAAGCGGCCCTGATTGCCGCAGCAATGGCCCGCCGCATCCTGGGCCCGGCCCGCATAGCGCCCCTGTCCGGCGGGACGCGCCCGGCCCTGGCTCAGATAGCGGGGCAGATCCAGGCTGCCGCCGTAAGCCGTGAATTCAAACCCTTCATCCCCCCCGGTGATCTTGAAAAAATCGGCCCCGGTGCGCGAATCCACCCAGATGCCGCTCAGACTGCCGGAGACACCTCCCAGGCTGGAGCCCGGCGGCGTGGCCGGCAAACCGGCCCGCACCAAGGTAATGCGCCCTTGCCCCAAAGTGGAGCCGAATTCTCCGCTGTAGGCCAAACCGCCGTTCTGGCGCTTCAGCTCGGCGGTCATGTTGAAGTCCGCGTCAGAATCGTCATAGCGCAGAACAAACTTCTGGCTGTCCGGGCTCTCCACCATAAAACGCCCGGGCCAGGCCGAAAAGGCTCCTAAAATATCGTTCTCCTGGGCTTGCACCCAAAAATCACCCTCTTCCGGGTCCGCAGGCACCCGGCCCGGGAGCAGATCGGTGTACCACATGGAAAGCCGCCAGCCTCCGGCCAGGTCTTTCTGCGGCGGATTTTCGGTCAAGTCTTGCACTCTTTTGAAATCGGCCTGGGGAATCACCTCCCAGGCCGCGCTGCGCAAGCTGGGGGCAAAACTGATCACGCTGAACTGATCCGGGGCCGTCACTTCCAGATCCATGCGCCCGTTGCCCGGGCAGCAGCTCCCCGGAACCGCCTGCCAGCTGCCCGACAAGCGTCTGCCGGACGCGTCCGGAACCATACGGCCCAAGAACGCAAAACCTTGAGTGTGTCCTTTAAGCTCGGCTCCCTGCCATAAATAGAGCTGCCACGACTTGTCCGGCAACCGGCTTAAACGGCAGGTGGCTTCACCTTCCATCTGATACAGGCCGGGCAGAAGGGCCACCTGGGCCTGGGCGGGCCCGCTCCCCCAGATTACGGCCAGTGCAAAGACTGCAAATAATATGGAGATGAAACGGACGGTTCTCACATAGTTAAAAAACGACGTATGGGGCATTTTTTCTTTACCCAATTAGCTTGGTTGAACAGGTGGCGACAAGCCCCCTGTATGGGCCGGTTAAGCATTAATTATTACCCCAAAAGCTCGCTGGGGTATAGTCAAATGATATCAGCAAATTAAACCTGCGGCTTTACCATTCGGATGCTTCGCGGCCAATTTTGTCAACATTTTTAGTGAAATCAACCTGTCATGCTTGCAGACCCGCATGGACAGCATTATATTCCTGGCCAAGAGAAGTAGGAAGGGGAATACATTGCCATCCCTGGTTCTTTTTGATGACAAAGGTCTTAAACGTGTCTGCGAAGCCTTGCAGGTGGCTGAAGACCGGGTCAGCGACTATTACTGGCTGACCCAGACATCTTGGAGGCGCTATGCTTACGAAGTTAAGACCCTTGCCCAATTGGACCGGAAACAAATAAGCGACCGGGCCTTGGCCCAGGTGCTCAGATTCAGGCAGCCCCCTTCCCGGGACGGATACCGGAGCCGGGACTTTTTCCGCATCTGCCTGCAGGACCAGAATATTTTGAGGCGCACCGCCGGGCAGGGAAATCCGGAGCTTTTGTTTCCCCTTTTGGTGTATATCCTGGCCCATGAGCTGGTGCATATAGTCAGGTTCTACCGGTTTCAGCATCTGTTTGAAACCACTCTGGACCAGATAGCCCTGGAGGAGGCAAGGGTGCATGGCATAACCACCGAACTTTTGCAGGGGGTGTCATTGCCCGGTCTGAATGGTATTATTGAAGGGTTTGACAGTATGGGCGGTGATGAAATCTTGAGCGCCGCTTGATATATACCACTAGGAGGTGATTGGAAATGCCAATCTATGAGTATGAGTGTAACGGTTGCGACCACATAACAGAAGCCTTGCAGAAGTTCTCGGACAAGCCACTGCAAAAATGTCCCCATTGTGGCGGCAAGCTCAACAAGATCATGAGCCTCAACGCCTTCCAGCTCAAGGGGTCCGGGTGGTATGTAACTGACTACAAGGGAAAAAACTCCTCCAACGCCAAGACGGAAAGCACCGAGACCACGCCCAAGAAGACCGCCGGCGAAAAGACCGAAAAAAAGAGCAAGAAAAAAGAAGCGGAATAGCGTTTTTCAAGTTCAGCATATATCAAGGGAGGTTCAAACAGAGCCTCCCTTGCTCTGTTTGTGGTTTCAGCGTTTTTCATATTTACCACTCAGATCATTGAATTCTTCCGGCAGATATTGAAAGCTGCAATTGCCCCTGCAACCTGCCGGGCATATAATGAATCACCATGGAACAGCTAGGCCAGGCAAGAGAATATCTGGAGCAGGCCCAGCGGATAACCGCCTTGACCGGAGCGGGCATATCGGCGGAGAGCGGTGTACCCACCTTCCGGGGCGACCAGGGGCTGTGGCGCAGCCATGACCCCATGGAGCTGGCCACGCATCAGGCCTTTGCCAAGGACCCCAAGCTGGTCTGGGAATGGTATATCTGGCGCAGGTCCTTGATATCCAAATGCAAACCCAATCCCGCCCATGAGGCTCTGGCCAGGCTGGAGCGTGAAAAGCCGGGCTTCAGCCTTATCACCCAGAATGTGGACGGCCTGCACCGGCAAGCCGGCAATACTCAATTAATTGAAATACATGGTGATATCTGGACCGTGCGCTGCACCCGGTGTTCCGCCTGCTATGAGGAGCGCTCCTTGGAGCTTGAGGCTCCGCCCGCCTGCAAGGAATGCGGAGGGCTTTTGCGGCCCAACGTGGTCTGGTTCGGCGAGAACCTGGACCAGACCCATATCGCCCGGGCCTGGGAAGCGGCAAGCCTGGCCCAAGTCATGCTGGTCATCGGCACCAGCGCGGTGGTGCAGCCGGCTGCCAGCCTGGCCCTGGTGGCCCAAAAGGCCGGGGCCTATGTGATCGAGCTGAATCTGGAGCCCACCCCAAACAGCGATTGGGTGGACGCCAGCCTTTTGGGCAAGGCGGGCGAAGTGCTGCCCCGGCTTGTGGGCTGACCCGGCCGTGAACCCTCCCATCATCACCCTTACCAGCGATTTCGGCCCCGGAGTTTTTGTGGGCGTAATGAAGGGGGTCATCCTGGGAATATGCCCCCAGGCCCGTTTGGTGGATCTGGACCACCGGCTGCCCGCCGGTAATATACGGGCCGGAGCATTGGTGCTGGAGCAGGCCCTGCCCCATTTTCCGCCCCATACCATACATCTGGCCGTAATTGATCCGGGGGTGGGCACCGCCCGCAGGCCTATCTGCCTGGCGACCGGGCAAGGCATCCTGGTCGGACCGGACAACGGGCTTTTTTCCCTGGCCATGCAAACCCATCCCCAGGCCCGGGCCTATGAAATATGCAATCCCCACATCCTCCCCGCCCGGCGTTCCCATACCTTTCACGGCCGCGACGTCTTTGCTCCGGCGGCGGCCCACCTGGCCTGCGGCCTGGAGCCCAGCCAGCTTGGGCCCATGGTGCAGCGCCCGGTGGAGCTTGAATGGCCCCAGCCCAGGGAAGAAAACGGAATCCTGCATGGCCGGGTGATCTGGGCGGACCGCTTCGGCAACCTGGCCAGCAATATCAGCCGGGCCAGACTGGGGGCGTTCTTAAAAGGCAGGCCGTGCAAAGTGCGCATACAGGATAAGCTCATTGAGAACATCAGCCTCACTTTTGCTCAAAGTCCGCCGGGCGAGGCGCTGGCCCTGATCAATTCCTGGGACCGTCTCGAGTTGGCCCTCAACCAGGCCAGTCTGGCCCAGCGTCTAGGCTTAAGCCCGGAAAACGCCTTTGGGCTGAACATTCAGGTCATGCCCTTTGACCAGCCCCGTTGACACTCCCATCCCCCACGCCTATACTCTGTGAATGCTTAGCACTGCACAACTAAAAGAATTCAGGGACTATCTGGAATCAGGCGCGTGGGCCGATGCGTTTCAGTACGCCACAAAGGATTTGCGCCTGGAGATGATCGAAAAGATAGAAGAGCTGTTGGATGCCGCCGATGTGGCCGACCGGGTGGTGGGGGAAGTGATGTTCTCCAAAGACGGCATGCCCGGCGCGGGTCCGGGCGGCGGCGCGCAGAGTTCAGATTTGAAAAGGGGTTAACTTGTGCGCCGGGCCAGTTTCCTAGTCTTAATATTCATCCTGGCCGCAGCCGGATTCGGGGGTACCTATTGGTTTCTAAAAAGCCCCTACTATTCGCTTTACCAGATAGGAAAAGCCATACACGATCATGACGCGCCGCTTTTTTTGGCGTATGTGGATCTGGAGCGGATTGTGGGCGAACAGCAAAACGAGTTTGTCGAGCTGTTTCTACCCAAGGATCAAGCCAGCGATGCCAGCCAAGTGGTGAGCACGCTTTTGGCCGCCATAGCCCCTCAGGTGACCAAACTCATAAAAGTCAGGATTGTTGAGGAAATACGCAATCCCGGACGCAACCACCTGCCCAACTCCTACATACTGATGATCGCGGCCCAGGTTGAGCGGAACGGATCAAATGCCGAGGTGCTGCTCGAAGACCCGTCCAAACCGGACACCCGGTTGAGGTTTTCCATGCAGCCTCATGCGGAGCAGGGGCATTGGCAGGTGGTGCGCGTAAACCCCCGGGATCTAAAAGCCCTCTTGGCTGAAGAGCTCAAAAAAAAGCTGGTTAACTGAAGCTGCGCGCGGCAGGCCGCGGGGCATCAAAGACCGAAGAATTGAAGTCGCCCTAAACCGGGCATATCATTTTTATCATGGCCTTGATTCCTCACGCAGTTCCCGGCAGCTCCCCGGCTGGCATGTTCTCCAACTTCGTCATTTCACAAGCAATACAATATGATAGCGGATCTGCTGGACACAATGATATACTCTGCTTACATGTGTTTTATTCTGGCAGACATCTGTAAATAGCGGCATCTACACACTTACCCCCCGGCAGGCTGCGGGGGATCCTCAAGTTAACAAGTTAAGCATATGAATTTTCAAGAAATTAAACTTTACTGCAGCTCACCTGATTTCATAAATTATATTTTATTATTCTTGCTGCTGTTGATAAGTTTAGTTTCCATGCAAAAAAAAGCATCAAATTTATTTGACATAACACAAACAGACCATCTTAAAGGATTAGCAATATTATTTGTGGTATTAGGGCATTTGTGGGTTCATGTGATGGAATCAAAGCCCTGGTTGATTCTCAGTGGTGAAGGCGTTTCCCTGTTTCTGTTTTTGTCTGGGTTTGGTTTAACTCAATCTTTTTTATTCAAATATGTTGATGTGGCTAAGTTTTTCAAAAAACGTTTTAAAAAAGTGATTATCCCTTATTGGTTCTTCACAATACTATTTTTAATATTAGACTTTTATTTATTAGATAAAACATATTCTATATCTCAAATATTTCTAACTTTTATCGGAATCAATATTGCTATTGTTTTGCAGCATATTGACTATGTGCGTTGGTACATTACCTTTTTATTCTTTTGGTATATGTGTTTCGGATTATTTTTTTACAGTTTGAAACCTAGTCAAGCCGTAACATCACTTTTCATAGTCGCTTTAATTACCATGCTGTTAAGCTATTACGTCATAAAGCTGCCCTTATACAAGTTCTTCGCGTTTCCAGCCGGCTGTTTGCTATCGCTGTATAGAGATAGAGTTAATTCATATTTTAAAATGGATTACAAGTGGATACTGGGGATATCGTTGGCATCTGTCGGAATATTTCTCGTTATTAATTTAATTATTCATAAAGAATGGTTAGATTTCTTACCCTCGATATTAATTGCCTTTATCTACGAGATAAATAGTATTGTTTTTATTTTTGGGCTGCTTTTATTGTTTGCAACCATGGGAAAACGCAGTCTATGCAGCTGTTTTCTGCTATTCTGCGGGGGTGTAAGCTACGAATTATATCTATTGCATGGACCCCTTCTTATTAAATATAATATATTATTCAAATTTATCACCCAACACTCAAACGGGTTCATGCTGCCGTCCATGTTTGTCTTACTGGTTTTTTTGTTGCTAGTATTATCCTGGTTTGCACACAAGGTGTTTAGTTATGTCAAACAATAAATATAAAACATATGGCATTTTATTGATTATTATTCTATTGCTGCCTGCGAATTTATATATAGGCTATAAAATCTTAACCAAGGCGAACAACAATAACAACATTGAACCTGTTTTGCAGCTTTCCGTTTATAAAGATCTTACCAATGAATATACGCAACTCAACAAAAAACTGCAAAACAAAAAACTTATTGTATTCATAGGAGACAGCATAACCAAGCGTTTCAATTTGTCTGAATATTTCCCGAATAAACCAATAATTAACCGCGGTATTTATTCAGACACCACGGTGGGTCTGCTGAAACGTTTATCGTCTTCATTAGAAGGCCTAACCATAGATAAGATTTTCATATTAATTGGATATAACGACTTATCCATAAGATCCAACAAGAAAATAGTTCAAAATATCAGGACTATACTCAAGCAAGTCAAGGCAAAAGAGATATATCTGCAAAGCATTTTGCCTGTTGATCACGGCTGGTCTGATCTGAACACGCGGATAAATGCTATCAACAGAGAATTAATCACTCTATGCGCCGAAACTGGAGCGAGATATTTAGATATTCATTCTCTTTTTCAAAGTCAAAAAGGGGGAATCCGTCC
Source organism: Desulfarculaceae bacterium (assembly GCA_963675675.1). Lineage (GTDB taxonomy): Bacteria > Desulfobacterota > Desulfarculia > Desulfarculales > Desulfarculaceae > Dethiosulfatarculus. Next base: position 130,821 of record OY776512.1, on the reverse strand, counting down.
CGAGTTGTCAACCGATGGGGTCCATCCAAATGGGGCGGGTTATCAAATCTGGCAAAAGGCGGTGGCGGCAGTATTATTCCCTGAATCATAACGGGTTAAACCGTTATTATGTCACACCAGCGCCTGCGATGGCTGTTTCGCCAAAATCCGTTAATACGCCCTGGTTGAATTAGGATCAGAGCCTTGAATCTGTTCTGGTGATTTAGATTCCAAGACAAGGCGAACGCGATTTTTTTATGCGCTGTATATAAAACCCTTATATGTGCGCATTGGAAAATCGCGCTCACCGCCGTATTTGGGCCCAAAGAACCGTTTTGAGCACACCCTGCTAGAGGCCCCGCAGCCACTCCGGCTTCAAGCCCCTCCTTTGCTTCAGGGCCTGGTCCATCTGGGCCAGCACGTCCTTTTTGTCCCGCGGCAGCCGGGCCTTCACCGGCAGATAGTTGGAGGCATGGTTGGCGTAAAAAAGCCCGGAGCTAAGCGTGGTGTGGGCGATCATCTCCCTGAGCTCGGCCACCATGTCCCAGGGCTCGGGCAGGGTGAAGCGCCCGGCTTGGGCATCCTCGTACAGCGGGGTGCCGGGAGTGAGCATCAGGGTCAGCGCCCCCACAAAATGGGGATCTATGGCGCTGAGCACCTCGCCGGTGGCCTTTGCGTGAGCCTTGGCCATCACCGGATCATCGCCGCCCAGCCCCAGGATGACGGTCACCGAAAGCTTCATGCCGGCCTCAATCAAACGCCTGCCCTGCTTGATCAGCTTTTCCGGGGTGGAGCCTTTTTGAATGCGTTTCAGTATTTCGGGGTGGCCGCTTTCCAGCCCGTAATAAGCTATGCCCACGCCTTGATCCTTGAGCCAGGCCAAGTCCTCATCACTTTTCATGGCCACGGATTTTGCATTGGCATAGGTGCCGATGCGTTCCACCCAGGGCAGCTTTTCGTGGATGCCCTCCAGCAGCCAGCGCCATTCCCGCATGGGCATGATCAAGGCGTCGCCGTCCATGATGAAGACCCGGCGCTGGCGCTTGCAGTATCTGGAGGCGAACTCCAGGTCGCTTTCCAGGTATTTGTGGTCCTTTATGGCGAAGCGCTTCCCCCGGTAGGTGCCGCAGAAGGCGCATTTATTGTGCGAACAGCCCAAGGTGGCCTGCAAAAGAATCGAGTTCGCCTCGCTGGGCGGCCGGATGCAATTACCCACATAGTGAAAACCGGTTGGAATTGAGCTCATGTTTTTGTCTCCTTGCTGATCTACATGCTTGCCTGTGGACAATTAAGCATGCTTACCTTTAAATATAAGCATTTGCAAGGCAGGTGAGACATGAAACCGGTTTTCTGTTTTATTGATGATGCCAAATTCGAGCTGCAGAACTTCGCGGACCACGCCGCCTGGGCCTTTGAGCGGGCTGATTTCATATATGCCAATACCTTCGATGAAGCCCGGCATGCGCTTAAAAGAAAACGGCCTTTGGCCTTTCTGTTGGACCTTTACGGCAATGTGGGCGGACAAAAGGTCCGTTTGCCGGATATGGAGGCCCTGGCCCGGCGCTGCCCGGGCGGCTTAGAGCTGAAAGAGCTTTACGCCGGGCTTGCGGGCGATCCTTCCGAGGCCGGAAATCAATTCCTGCGTGGCTTATTTTCCCAGGCGCAGGGCTGGCAGGAGGCTTTTCAGTTTGCCGCGGAATCTCTGGGCCAAAGCGCCCAATATGGACTCAACAACCTAAAACAGGTGCGCATGCATTACCCCTGGGCCGCGGCCCTGGGATATTCCCGCAAGGCCCAATATGCAGACGCAGCCTTATTGAGCCGCAGCGGCTTGGAGGGTTTTATGCAAAAGCCCCAGGGCAGGGATGATGAGGCCATAGCCATGGCCACCCGCCAAGCCGCTCCCGGTCTGGCCGCCATGGTGTACATGGCCGTGGACCGGCGGCTTGAGGCCCGGGCCGGATTACTGGGCCTGAATCTGGTCCAGACCCAAAAGACCAGGCCTTTGGCTTTGCTGCTGCTGCAATGCCTGCAGGGCCAGGCGGGCCAGGCGGAACTGGCCGCGCTTCAGGCGGACGCCGCCACCCTGGGAAATGAAGCGTGCTCTCTTATCTTGGCCCTGACCGATTGGCTGGAAGCAAAACCGGACGGCGGATCATGAACAAGCCCAAGAAACAGATCAAGGTGCATGTGGTTTCCGATGCCACCGGCATTACCGCCGAAAGGGTGATAAGCGCCGTACTGGTACAGTTCGAGCAAGCGGTGGAACCTGTGCTGGAGCGCCATTCATTTGTCAGCGATGAAAAACGCATGGGCCGCATTCTGGACGAAGTCAAAGAGGAAGGCGCATTGCTGATCTATTCTTTGGTGTCCCGGGGGCTACGGCGCTGGGTGCGCCTGGAGCTCAACAAGCGGAACATACATGGGGTCGATCTAATGGGGCCGCTATTGGCCATGATGGAAAAAAAGCTGGGCGCCATGCCCATGATGCATCCCGGGCTTTTGGGCGACGTGGGCGAAGCCTCCATGAGACTGGCCGAATCCATCGAATTCACCTTGCGTCATGATGACGGACAGGCCATGAGCAGCATCGGCAGATCAGACGTGATCATCCTGGGGGCCAGCCGCTCATCCAAGACCCCCACCAGCCTATACCTTTCCTGCAACCACAACCTCAAGGTGAGCAACATTCCCCTTATCCGGGGCCAGGAGCCGCCGTCGATAATATTTAACCTCAAGCGCCCCAAGATCGTGGGTTTCACCATAGACCCGGGAAAGCTCATGGAGATACGCAAACGGCGCTACAAGGGCCGCACCATGGACGGATACAATGATCTGCCCAGCATTTGGAGTGATCTGACCCACTGCGAGGAAATATACAAAATGCTTCCCGGCATCCTGGTGATAGACGTCACCCGCAGCCCCATTGAAGAGGTGGCCAACCAGATAGTGCAGGCCCTTAAGCAGGAAGACATCACAAAGTAAAAAGGGGCGCCCCTTTCATCGAGGCGCCCCGGGTGTCTGTTTATGGACGGCTTAAGTTTATGCCACCTCCAGAGCCTGCCGGTCGGCCATGTCCATCAACACCCGCTCCTTGGCCTTGTCCAGGCCCAGGGCGGCGCGTTTCTTGTCAATGTGGGCTATCATTTTGCGGGCCATCTCATAGGGGTCGGTTTCCACGTCCCACATGCCCCCGTACATCTTTTCGATCTCTTCAAACAGGTATTTCTGGAAACGGGGAGCGCCGTGCACCGGAATACCCATGCCGAACAGGGTGTAGACTCCGCTGGCCACAAAATAGTGTCCTATGGCGATAGCCTTTTCACTCATCCATTCCGGAGCGCAGCCGGCGGCGGGCAGATCCGAGATATCCTTGCCCAGGCCGCCCGCCTTGACCACCTCGGTGGCGGCCATCAGGATGCGGGAGTTATCCACGCATGATCCCATGTGCAATACCGGCGGGATGCCCACGGTCTCGCAAACCTCGGCCAGACCGGGGCCGCAGTAGACCTTGGCCGCTTCGGGGGTCAGAAGACCGGCCTTGCCGCAGGCCATGGCGTTGCAGCCGGTGGTGAGCACGATAACGTCGTTTTTCAAAAGCTCCTTGACCACGGTGAGGTGGGCCGAATCGTGGGTCTGGCGGGCGTTGTTGCAGCCCACCACGCCGGCGATGCCCCGGATGCGTCCATTGATGATGTTGTCATTGAGCGGCCAATAGGAGCCCCGGAAGGTTCCGCCCAGGTGATAGTTGATGGCCTCATAGCTGAAACCCACCACCATCTTTTCCTTGTGCTTGGGCACCATGACCTCTGATTCGCGGTTCAGGTAGTTATCCACCGCCATCTTGATTATCTGCTTGGCGTTCTCCAAAGCGTGATGCTCGTCAAATTCAATGTGAACGGTGTCACCCGATTCGATCATGGCTCGCGGGTCGGTGGTGATGATCTTGGTGTGATAGCACATGGCAACGTTGGCTATGTTTTCCATGATGCACTGCACATCCACCACCATCGCGTCCACCGCGCCGGTGCAGATGGCCAGTTCCTGCTGCAGATAGTTGCCGGCGACCGGCATGCCGTGACGCACCAGGATCTCGTTTGCCGTACAGCACATGCCGGCCAGATTCACGCCCTTGGCCCCTTTGCTTTTGGCGTAGTCGATCATCTCCTGATCTTGGGCGGCCACCACCAGCATTTCGGACAAAAGCGGTTCATGCCCGTGTACGATGACGTTCACATGGTCTGGTTTTAACACCCCCAGATTGATTTCCCCCTGGGTGGGGTATGGGGTTCCGAACAGCACATCTTGCAGGTCTGTGCCCATCATGGAGCCGGCCCAGCCGTCGGCCAGGGCGGCGCGGGAGCACTGCTTCACCAGGTTTTTGTAATCCTGATCACAGCCCATATGGGTGCGGTGCATGATATTGACAATCTCGCCGTCAATGCCCCCGGGCACCACATCCAGGTCTCTCCATACCTGATAGCGGGCCTCGGGCGCACGCTTGGCATAGAGAATCTCCCCTTCCTGCTTGCCCCATTCCTTGAGAGCGGTTTCGCCCACCTCAATGGCTATCTGCTGGATATCCCGTTCCTTTACTACCTTTTCCCCGTTTTCTTCCACCATCTCTGTGGTGGCCACGCCAAAATCAGGGGCGATCTGCAAGAGCTTTTCGGGGTCGGAGATGTGGTAGTCAGAAGTCTCTTGGCGGGCGGCTGCCAGGAAGGTCTTTGCCACCCCCTTGCTGTGGTCTGCGTGAGCGGCGGCCCCGGCGGCCACCATGCGGGCGAAGTTGCGCGCGGCGATTGTCTCGGGCGTAGCCCCGCACAGGCCCTTGCGAACATCCTTGCCTTCGATGCCCTTGGCGGGTAGGGGCAGACGGCAGGGGCCCTGGGCGCATTGCTTGCAGCAGGTGCCCTGCTCGCCAATGGGACAGGGTTTCATGCTCAGGGCCCGGTCAAAAATGGTCTCCACACCGTCTCTTTGGGCTTTGGCCAGCATCTCTACACTTGCCTGGTCGGCTGATGCGGTTTGGGGGTTTACCTTTGCGGGTTCCTTTTTTTTGGCCTTAATCTGGCTGGCAGACATTCTCAACCCTCCTGATCTTAAACATTTCAGTATTTATGCTAGTTTTATTAAATAGTTAATATAGTTTTTACATTTACTCTATTTTAATTATCTGACATATGGCTTTACTTGTTATTAAGAATGATAATGGATATTGATTAGTACGACAACCCGTAATTCACGCCTCTATACATTTTTTTGTGCAGGTGTGCCCGGAGCCGGGCCGAAGGCATACTGGTCCAGAGAACCGGTCCGGCCTGGTGAGTTAGGTAAAATTACAGATTAAATGTGTGATTTCAAATTATTACGTAGAAATAGCATTTCAATGCATGCAAGGCCGCCCCACATGGAGCGGGGCTGGGCCTCCCATTGGCCGCCGTCATCAGGTGCGCGTAAAACCGCCGGTCTACATATAGCCCAGGTCCTTTAGACGGTTTTCCACCTCTTGGCATTCCTCTTCGCTGTATTCAGGCTGGGAATCTATATAGCCCATTTCTTCCAGCTTGGTCAGTATGGCCTGGCAGCATTGTTCAACGCTCATGCGGCCGGTATGCAAGGTAAGCTCCGGGTTGGAGGGTATTTCATACGGGGCGGATATCCCGGTGAAATTCTTGATTTCCCCTTTCAGGGCGCGTTGATACAGGTCTTTGGTATCCCGGGCAATCAGCTCCTCCTGGGGACATTCCAGGTAGACTTCAACATAGCGCCCTATCATGGAGCGGATACGCGCGCGCAATTCCCGATACGGCGCTATCATGGCCGCCACCGCCACAACACCGTGTTTATTCAGGAGCTTGGCCAAAAAGCCCACCCGGATGTTGTGCTCTTCACGGTCTGCTTTCTCAAAGCCCAGGCGGGGGCTCAGGCCGTTTCTGATTTCGTTGCCGTCGAGCAACTCCAGCGCGAATCCACGCCTGGCCAACTCTCCTATAAGCAGCATGGAAATCGTGGTCTTGCCCGAATTGGGCAGGCCGGTGATCCAAACTGTAAAACCCTGTTTGCTCATGGTGTCTTCCTCCGGATGCAAAGGTATCAGACTTGTTCGCGGTTGACACCCAAAAGCGCCGGTATTTCAAGCAAGTCATCCACATGGGCCCAGGCGTGCAGGTCCGGGTCCCTAAACCCGATCAGGCGCACCTCGCTGTTTACGCACAGCTGTTCATCCACCAAAGAATCGCCCACGTAAACCACTTGATCCTTACGCGCCCCCAGCCCGGCCAAGACAAGCTCCATGACCTTGGGGTGAGGTTTGTCCACCCCCGCGTTCAGTGGGGTCACCACAGTCTTGAAACGCTTCCAGAGCCCGAAGTGATCCAGCGCGGCCCGGGTGGTCTTGGCCCGGTTGGTGGCCACCGCCAGATCGTATCTGGTGGCCAAAAGGTCCAAGCACTCTTTCACATTGGGAAACAGGCGCAAGCGGTGAAGGAACCAATCGGGCGGCATCTCCATCCAAAAATCCATGGCCTTTTGGTATAACTCACCGTCGCCCAAAAGGTGGTGCAATGATCCAACCATGGACTCGCGGTGGATCACCGCCACATCTTCCGGTTTCATGGCAGGCTGGCCCAAAAAGTTCAGGATGTGGTTGTAAAATTCAATGTTGGATTTCTCGGAGTCGAATATAACCCCGTCCAAATCAAAGACAACCGCCTTCAGTCCTGTGATATCGTCTGCTTTTTTCGTCATGTTCTTACAAAACAGCGGGGCCTCGATCGGCCCCGCCAGTGTAAAACGGATTCTTCATGGTTCAGGCTTCATCAGGCAACCGTCCCGCTGCCATGGCGGGGCAACGCCCATCCCTAAAAAGATGCGCACCCAGCGCCAGCCTGAATCCCGGTCTAATGGCCCTCCCCGCCGGATTCATCACCATGATGCTGGTGCATGAACTCACCGGTGAACATGTCCTTGATGGTCATAAACATGCAATAGCCCAGTCCGCCACCCACCACTGCCAAAGCCAGATAGAAAAGGCCGAAGAAAATAAAGTGGCCCAGGTCCCATTGCCATTCGAATAAAAACGGAAGCATGGATAACTCTCCTTTAGACCTTATTCAGCTCGCGTTCCTGGGGGAACATGGGCGTATAACGGTAAGCCAGGGAGAAGATCATGAAGCCGTAGGCTATAATCCCGGCCGATATGCCCCACTCCTGCCAAGTTGGCATGTAGGAGATGAATTTCTCAAAGGGCAGCACCGGAATGGCCAAGGTCTGCACGACCATTACGAAACGGTTCATCACAGCGCCGAAGCAGTTCAACAGCATGGCCAGAGCCAAGAGCAGATAACTTTCGCGCACCATCTTCATGTTAAGCAGGATGGCCGGCAACAGGCAGCCCAACCCAAGCTCGGCGAATAGCAGCCAGTAGCCGTAGGGGTCCTGATAGTAGATGCTGAATTCCATTCCCGCTTTTGTGGTGAGGCCCAGGGCCCAGTACAGGGTGTCGGCGCCCTTGAGCACAAAGTAGAGCAGCAAAAGCCCGCCCGAAATCTTGCCCATGAGCATTTTCACCTTGTGGGTCACAAGCTGGCGGCCGCTTAGTTTTTCGGTCAGCATCACGCACAGGGTGGTGAAGGATGGTCCGGCGGCGATGGCGCTCAAGATGAACAGGAAAAAGGTCCAGGGCCAGATGGAGAATCCTTCCCGGAAGGCAAAGGGACGGGCATAGAGCACGCCGCTCATGCCGCCCAGGCTGCCCTGGTGGAAAAAGCTCAAGAAGGTGCCGGTGGCCGCAAACACGATCATTATGCGGTGCATATGATGGGCCATGGTGGACAGGTCCGGGATCTTATTGAGCTGCCGGTTCTCCAGCACCAGCGGGGTGAATTCCACGATCAACACGATGAGATAGGTGGTGATGCAGAACGACACCTCGGTGAGCATGGAATGCACATTGGCATGCCAGAAGATGAACCAGCCCCGTATGGGCTGGCCGATATCGATGCCCAGCATCATGACCGCGCCGGAATAGCAGATGAACCCGATGGTCACCGCCGCGTTGATGATGTTGGTCAGTTCTTTTTTGCCAATGATGTAGTTCAAGAAACCGGTGAAGAAGGCTCCCGCGCCCAAGGCGATGACAGCCAAGTCAAACACGATCCATAAACCGAAGGCAAAATAATCATTCATTCCGGTTTGGTTCAGGCCATAGTAAAGGCACATGAAAACCGATACCAGAGCCCAGAGACTAACCAGAATCCATATGGTCATCCAACCGCCGAAGCGCGTGACGCTGCACCTCTCGCAACCTTCGGGCCATAGTTTGGAATCATCGAACATTGGTGACCTCGCTTGAATTTGTCATTCACGCCTGTGTAAGGCGCTTAATCACTTATCACTAACCCGCTTGCCTGGTGGCCTCGCTGGCCAGGTAGTTGTCGCCCATGCGGCGCACCCACTCGCGGCTGGTCAGATAATAAATCTTGGGGTTGGTGCCAAGGCGCTCCAAAAGCCGGAAGGCCCGGTCGCTTTGTGCGGCCTGGTGCACCGCATGCTCCTCATTGTTCAGATCGCCGAATATAATGGCGCCGGAGGGGCAGGCTTCGGTGCAAGCGGTCTGGTAATCGGCCTCTTCCATTTCCCGCTCTTCGGCATAGCAAAGGTTGCGGGCGGCCTGGAAGCGGTGGATGCAAAAAGTGCATTTCTCCACGGTGCCGCGCATACGGGGCGAGACAAAAGGCGAAAGCGGCTTGTCCAGACCCTGGGGCCAGGGAACGTCATACCAGTTGAAATAGCGGGCATGGTAAGGACACGCCGCCACACAGTACCGGCAGCCGATGCACCTGGTGGTTATCTGGCTTACGATACCGGTCTCTTCGTCATAGTCCGTGGCCGTGGCCGGACAGACCGACACGCACGGGGTGTGTTGGCCATGGGAGCCCTCGCAGTGCTGACAGGGCCTGGGTATGAAGGCCACCTCGGTGTCGGGGTAAGACTTGCCGTTGTCGATCTGGTAAACCCGCATCCAGGTGATGGAGCGGATCTTGTTGGTTTCATCCGGCTGGATTCCCACATTGTTTTCCGAAGCGCACGCTACGGTGCAGGCCCCGCAGCCGGTGCACTTGTCCAGGTCGATCGCCATTCCGAATTTATATTTGCCTTTATGCTCAGACATGGGCCATACCCTTCGCCTTCTCCACACGAACCGCTGTGAGGTTCCACTGGGGAGCCCCGCTTACGGGATCGGCGCTCGCAACCGCCGCGCGCTGGAAGTTGTCGCCTTTATCTTTTAGGTATTCGCCAAAAGAAGTATGCCCCAGTCCCACCGGCACGTAGACCATGCCCGGAGCCGCGCCGTTGAACAGATGCACATGGGCGCTGATGTGGCCGGTCTTGGAGCTGATGGTTACGGCCTCACCCGGGGCCAGGTGCAGTTCCTTGGCGGTTTGGGGGTTCATTTCAACCATGAGCTGGTCGTTATGGGCCAGCGTCGTGTCATACAGTATCTTCATCATGAGCGGGCTCATGGGCTGGCGGCCGCAGGTGGTGCGCAGGCTGGGTATGGGAGCCATGAGCAAGGGATGCTCCTTGTCCACCCCGGCCAAGGCCGCGGGGGGCTCATAGTGGGGCATGGCCGCCGCGTCCTTGAAAGCCAGACCCGCTTTTTCCGGGCCGCCGGCCTTTTTAACCGCATCCGCCAAAGCGGTGCTCACAAGCTGGGCATCACCGCTGATGTCCTTGTATTCAGGAGCCTCCTGCGCCCAGCAGCCGGATTCGGCCAGCTCGGCCAGTTCGCCCATTTCTTTGAGCCGGGTGCCCAGGGCGGCTTCCATGCTCTCAAAATTCAGGGCCTCGGCAGCCTTGCCGCCCAGTCCCTTGGCCAGGGACAGAATCCAGTCGCCGGGCGCCTTGGAGGGGCCCTCCGCCTTGATCAGGGGTTTGTGCACCCCGTAATAGCTGACCGGACTGGCATATCCCGTGCCGCAGTCTCCCCAGCATTCCAGGAAGCTGGCGGCGGGTAAAAACACGTCGGACTCCTCAAAGGTTTCATCCTTAAAGGAACCTATGCTGGCCAAAAACGGAACCTTGGCCAGGAATTTTTCCATCAGGGCGGCGTCGGGTCCGGCGTATACCGGATTGGTGCCCACGCAGATCACGGCGGAGATCTTGCTTTCGCCCTTGACCACGCTCTTGGCGACGGAATAGATGTTTTCGCCGCCGGGTGCGGGTCCGTTGTCCTTTGCAAAGGCTTTAACGGGCAGGGGCTGCCTGGCCACAACGCCGCCTTCCTTGCCCAGGTTTCCCTTCAGCATGTTCAAGGCCAAGACCGCCATGAAATCATACAGCCTGCCCGGCCCGCCTGCGTCATCGGGTCCACAGACCGCCAGGGGCTTTTTGGCCTTGGCAAAGGCATCAGCCGCTTCTTTGAGCTTGGCGGGTTTGAGCCCGCTGATCTTTTCGACCTGTTCGGGGCTGTACTGGCTTTCGCACAAGGCAGCGAAATCCTTGAAGCCCCCGGCGTCTGTTTTGGCGCCGGATTTGATCAAAAGACCTGCGATGCCCATGGCCACGGCGCCCTCGGTGCCCGGCTTGCAGGCCAGCCACGCATCCGCCTGGCTGGCGCTCACGCTGGCCCGGGGCTCGACCTGGGCGAATTGTCCGCCGCTGCCCTCATCGCCGCGCCAACCGGCCAGGACCTTGCGCACCGCCACCGGGTCTCCGTAGCCCTCAAAGAGCGGGGTGCCGATGGACAGCACATAGTCTGCGTTGGCCAGATCAAAGCCGATGCGGCTGTTGCCCAGCATCAGCTCACCGGCCAGGGCCAGGGTGTCCTTGGCATTGGGGGCGAAACAGATTTTCATGCCGGTGGCCTGGGCCAGGGCCCTTAAAAGATCGCCGGTGGTGTTGTCGGAGTCCGCGGCATAAATAAGTATCTGTCCGGCCTTGCCGCCCTCAATAAGCTTTTTGAGCCGAGCGGTCAGGACGGCCAGGGCCTTTTCCGCTTTCACCCGGCCCTTGGCGCTGGTGACCGGGTCCCGCAATACCGCTTCGGATGCGCGGATGCCGCCGTAATACATAAGCTGCAACGCGCTGACATCAGCCGGAAGGGCTCCGCCCTGGCTGATGGGGTGCTCGGGATTGCCCTCCACCCTGATCATGCGCCGTCCCTCGGTGCGGGAGGTGATTATACGGGCTTTCAGTCCGGTTCCTGTGGCCGGGTTTACCGAGTTGGCAAAGGCCAGCTCACCTTCAGCCGGTACGGGCACCCAGGACCAATTTTGGGTCCAGATGGCTGCGTCGTCTGTGAACTTGGGCATCATGGGACTTGCCACGACGCCCAAAACCGCACCAACCGCCAACTTGGTGAATGCTCTTCTGTCCAGTTCCATCAATATATCTCCTGGCTAGACCGCCGCCTTTTGTTTGTTTAGCGTCTCAGGCGGCGCGCTTTGGCTTCCTATACCTTTTCCGCGCTATTTATGGCATACGAAACAGGCGTCCCGAATCCCGTTTTCGCGGTGACAGTCCGCACAGGTATCCATCTTCATGCGCTTATCTGGAGGACCGAAGGGAATTATGCTGTAGCCGTAGATGTCCCTGCTGTAGCCGGTTATCCGGTTATATACATACGGCCTCAGCTTCTCGGTCTCGCCGTGGTCGGCGTGGCAGGTCGCGCATTCCAGCTTGGTTTCCTTGGCTTTGGCCCCCTTCAAATGGGGAGCATGGGAGAAATACACGCAATCGGGCTGTTTGGCGTAAACCTTCCAGGGGATCGGTTTTTTCGGCACCAGGTATTGTTCAACAAAGATCTTTTCCTCGGGGGACTTACCCAAAGGCTGTTCCTCGTGACAGTCCTGGCACTTTTCGATGGATGGGATGCCTACATAAGTGCCGTCATCCCTGAAGGCGTGGCACTCCTCGCACATGCCGTCAACCTGCTTTACGTGCATCTTGTGGGAAAATGTGAAGGGCTGGGATTTTTCCGCATATAGGATGGTTGGAGTCAACCAATAGAATATGCCCCAAAATACCAGAAACCCGACTACCAATAACGCCCAGTCCGCGGGCGACCGTCTAAGAAGATCGCTGTGTTCAGACATTTTGTCCTTTGCCTTACACCCTTTTGAACTGATGCCCTGTGAAGTGAAACTGACCCGTATGTTTCATGAACTGACCATTTTTTGCCTGCACCGGCAAAGTTAAACCAAACTGCTGGTTTTCTCTTTTCTTACCGGCAGGTTGCAGGTGAAGAAAAAAGCCAACCAAAGCAATCCATCACGAAATGTCCGGGCCAAGTGATTTTCATCACAATAAACGTTCGCACCATAACAAGAAAAACCGGGGTCTGTCAACAAACTTGTAGGGGGCAAACTACGGATTCAGCCAGCATTAATCATGTTCCAGGCTTTTTTTATTACCCACAAGGTGTCCGGGGTGAGCCGCTCTTCATTAAGCTCACTCACAGGCACCCAAGCGGCGTCGCCGGCGTCGTCTCCCGGCACGGGCGGAATTTCTTCAGCCCTGCAGGCAAAATCCACCAGAACGTAATGGTATTCCACCCTGCCGTCGTTGTCCTTGGTGATGCGGTCAAGCACTTCCACCAAAGGACCGACCTCCGCCTTGATCCCGGTTTCCTCCTGTATTTCCCTGGCGCACCCGGCTCTCAGCTCCTCGCCCAGCTTCAGCCTGCCGCCCGGCACCGACCAAATCCCCACGGCCGGAGGACGCCCCCTTTTCACCAGGAGCACCTTGTCGCCGGACACCACCACTCCGCTGACCCCGATCAGGGGCTGATCTGGATAGCGCCTGCTCAACTTTATCTATTCCAGCCCCGCCTCAAAGCGGGCTTTGAAATCTTCTATGGTTGCCATCAGCCCCTCATCCAAGGGAATCTTGGGCTCCCAATCCAGCTCTTTTTTGGCCAAACTGATGTCCGGCCTGCGCTGCACCGGATCATCGGGAGGCAACGGCTTGTGCACAATCTCGCTCTTGGAGCCGGTGGCCGCAATCACCTTTTCGGCCAGTTCCATGATGGTGAACTCGCCGGGGTTTCCCAGGTTCACCGGCCCGATGAAACCCTCGTTCCTCATCATGCCCATGAAGCCTTCAACCATATCGCTCACATAACAAAACGAGCGGGTCTGGCTGCCGTCCCCGTACACTGTGATGGGTTCATTCTTTAGCGCCTGCAGCACGAAATTGCTCACTACCCGCCCGTCGCCAAAGGCCATGCGCGGACCGTAAGTATTGAATATACGTACTATTTTTATATCAACCCCGCTCTTGCGGTGATAATCCATCATCAGGGTTTCGGCCAGGCGCTTGCCTTCGTCATAGCAGGAGCGTATGCCGATGGGGTTCACATGCCCCCAGTAATCCTCGGTCTGAGGATGCACCTTGGGATCTCCATATACTTCCGAGGTGCTGGCCTGCAAGATGCGGGCTTTCACCCTTTTGGCCAGGCCCAGCATGTTCAAGGTGCCTATGACATTGGTCTTGACCGTCTTAACCGGGTTGTATTGGTAGTGCACCGGGCTGGCCGGGCAGGCCAGGTTGAAAACCCAGTCCACCTCCAGCAAAATGGGCTCCACCACATCATGCCTGATCAACTCGAAACGGTGGTTATCCAGTAGGTGTTTGATATTGTCTTTGCGCCCCGTGAAGAAATTGTCCACGCAAATAACTTCATGGCCCTCCTTGATCAGGGCGTCTGCCAGATGAGAGCCGATGAAGCCCCCCCCGCCTGTAACCAACACTCGCTTCAAGCTGATTCCTCCTTTTGGCTGCTGAAAAAACGTCTCAGCCCGTCCAGCCAGCCCGGCAAGGGGCCGCCGGCCAGGCGTGAAAAACGCCGGGTGTCCAGCACCGAATACGCCGGCCTGGCCGCCGGAGAGGGAAAATCCTCCGTAAGCCCGGGCCGGACCACTTCCGGGTCCAATCCGGCCAGCTTCACCGCATTGCGGGCATACTCATAGCGGCTGGCCTGGCCGGAGTTTACCACATGCAGCACGCCTTGCACCCGTCTGTGGGCCAAATCCACCAAAGCACCGGCCAAATCCAGGGCATAGGTGGGGCTGCCCACTTGGTCCTGCACCACCCGCACTTCGCCTTCACTGCGCGCCTTTTGCAGCACGGCCCCCACAAAACCCGGCGCAGAGTGGCCGAACAGCCAAGCGCTGCGCACTATCAAAGCGCCCGGCAAGGCTTTGGCAACCTCGATTTCCCCAGACAGCTTGCTTTGGGCATAGACCGACAAGGGCGAGACCGGGTCATCTTCCCTGTAGGGAGAGCCTTTTCGGCCGTCGAACACATAATCGGTGGAGATGTGTACCAGGTGCTTGCCCCGGCTTTCGCATGCCTTGGCCAGAAAGCCGGCGCCGTGGGCGTTCACCGCAAAAGCCTTTTCAGGCTCGGACTCCGCCCGGTCCACCGCCGTGTAGCCGGCGCAGTTGATCACCAGGCTGGATGCGGCCTGGGAAACGGCCTGCATGACGGCATCGGGATCGGTCAGGTCAAACCGGCCCGCCCGCTCCGGGATAGTTTCGCAGTTTGAACCCAGAACCCCGCAAAGCGCCCGGCCCAAGAGCCCTTTATGGCCCACCACCAAAACCGGTTCAGCGCTGTTCATACATTCTCTGATAGTATTTCTGGTACTCTCCGCTCAGCACCCGCCGGCACCAATCTTGGTTATCCAAATACCAGTCTATGGTCAGGCTCAGCCCCTGCTCAAAGTCAACCTCGGGGCTCACGCCCAGTTCATGTTCCAGCTTGCCCGCATCCACTGCATAGCGGCGGTCGTGCCCCGGCCGGTCCTTGACATGCCGGATCAGGCCCAAGCGCTCTTCAACATCCAGCCCAACCTTTTGGCACACCTTTTCTATGATGCTTTTCACCACATTTATATTGGGCACCTCGTTGTTGCCGCCGATATTGTATACTTCGCCCGGCCGGCCCTTCCGCATGACCGCGTCGGTGGCCCGGCAATTATCCTCCACATAGATCCAGTCCCGCACATAGAGCCCGTCTCCGTAGACCGGCAGCTCCTTGCCGTTCAGCACATTTAGAAGCATGAGCGGAATCAGCTTTTCGGGAAACTGGTAAGGGCCGTAATTATTGGAGCAGCGGGTAAGCACCACCGGCAGGCCAAAGGTATGGTGATAGGCCTGGGCCATAAGATCGCCCGAGGCCTTGGAGGCGCTGTAAGGGCTTTTGGGGTCCAGGGGCCAGTCTTCCTTGAAACGCCTGGGGTCATCCAGCTTGAGGGCCCCGTACACCTCATCGGTGGACACATAGACGAACCGGCGCTCATCATCACCGCTCCAGGTGCGCTGGGCCGCGGCCAGCATGGTCTGGCTGCCCAATACATTGGTGCGCACGAACTCGCCTGCGTCTTCAATGCTGCGGTCCACGTGGGATTCAGCCGCAAAATGCAGCACGCAATCCGCCTCGGCCACCAATGGTTCCACCGTGGGGGCATCGCAGACATCGCCTTTTACCAGGCGGTAGCGTTCCGGGTATTCCGCCTCTATGCCGGTCAGATTTTCCGGATTGCCTGCATAAGTCACAAGATCCAGGTTCACCACCTTATCATCGGGATAGGTTCTCAGGGTGTGACGCACAAAGTTGGAACCGATGAAGCCAAGTCCGCCGGTGACTAAAATGCGCAAAATATCTCCTTATTCAATTTCACAGAGTGATCAACAAAGCCCGGATGGCATTATGGCGGAGCGGGCCAGGCAAGTCAAGCCGCGCGCTCATGCAGACGTGTGGTTTTCCGTTGTTAAAATCAATAGTTGTTAAAGCTGGCCGTATTCAGCCGGTTCTGCGGCCGGAGCGGAATTATTGATCTTTATGGGGTTTATATCTCCACTACTCTGTTCCGGCCTTCATTCTTGGCCTGGTACAAGGCCCGGTCCGCCCGCTGCAGCACCTCTTTAAAATCGCTGTCTGATGAATTAAGCATGGTAAGGCCGATGCTTACCGTGATGGTGATCTCTGTCTCTTTAACGGAAATAACCATGTCCTCAACCTGCCTGCGGACCCTTTCCGCAACCTGCCTGGCGTCATCAACCCCCGATTCAACCAGCAGGATGCCAAACTCCTCTCCTCCCAGGCGTCCGAAATAATCAATTTCACGGATGACGGCCGAGCAGGTCTTGCTGAACTCGATAAGCACAATATCGCCCACATGGTGCCCATAGGTGTCGTTCACGTTCTTGAAATGATCCAGATCCAGCATCATCATGGCCAGGGGGCGCTTGTGGCGCTGATAGCGTTTAAGCTCTTCCTGGGCCAGTTCCATGAAGTGATGCCGGTTATTAACCCCGGTAAGTGAGTCCTTGGTGGCCGCCTCAAGCAGGTCTTGTTCCATCTGCTTGCGCCGGGTTATATCCCGCACGGTCTGGATGGCCCCCACCAGCTTGCCGGCATGGTCATAAAGCGGACCGGCGGTGGAGGCCACGAATACGCCTCCCCGGCCCAAATCCGGCACATAGAATTCACCATAAAGCCGGTTGCCCTCCCGCCGGAATACCGGAAACTCCTCTTCTGCGGCGGTGTTGGGGTGCAGCACCAAATCAATAAGCATCAAGCGCGGCTCACCGTAAAAGGCCACTGCATGCTGCTTGCCGCTTTTGCCGATCATGTAGTCCGCCGGTATGCCGGTCAACCGCACTATGGCCTGGTTCCAGGCCATCACCCTGCCCTGCACGTCAATCACCCAAGTGGGATCGGGCAGAAAATCTATGATCTCACTGAGGCGCTGCTCCGATTCTCTAATCGCCTCTTCCGCCTGGATCCGCTCGAATTCAAGTCGGGTGCGCCGGTAAAAAATATATACGCTTAAGCCGGCCACCACCGCCCAAATCAGTCCGCCCAGCAAGGCTATATCCAAGGCCAGCCTGTTCATCTCCTGATCCAGGTCGCCCAGGTAGATTCCGGTTCCTATCACCCAGCCCCAGGGTTCAAACAGCCTTACAAATGACACTTTTCTTTGAGTGTCTTTCGGGTCGTCATAATGCTGCCAGCGGTATGAAACAAAGCCAAAGCCCTTTTCTTTGGCCACCTTTACGAATTCACGGAACATCCTGACGCCGTCTTGGTCAGTAAGATCCAAAACGTTTTGGCCCACCAAATCTTTGCGGTAGGGATGCATCAACAGCACCCCATCCAGATCATTGATCCAAAAATAGTCTTTTTTACTGCTCCCGTAGCGCAGCATTCTTAAACGGGCAAGCGAATCCGCCTGGGCCTCGGCGCGGCTTGTGGACCCGTCTTTCACCTGGGCAGAATAAGAGGCGATAACACTGTAAGCCGTGCTGGTCAGGCTCTCGACCATCTCCATACGGCGTTTCATCACGATATCTTCTGTCTCGGGCAGTATGTATCCGAATAGCGCCCCGCCAAAAAGTAGGGCGCTGGCCAAGGCGGGCAGCAGCAACACAAGTTGTTTGCTCAGCTTAATCATTGCGCGTCATCATAGTTGACGGTTACCAATATCAATATAATTATTATATCAGTATGTATCGTATCAAAAACACTATTAATTACAGCCAGCAACAAAAACGGGCTGGCTGCTGGGGGGCTTGGAATAATCAGATCCCCTCTATTAGCACAGAACAGCCAAAACCAAACCGAATATAACCGCCAGTCCGCCACAGCCCGGCTGTAGGCTGTTGGCCGGGCTGACTTTCCCCGTCACATAATTCCGCCGCCCAGCATCAGGCGGAACAGCCCCGCTATGGCAGCAAATGCACAGCACAAAATACCGGCCACCGCAGAACCCCGGTTGCCTTCATCTGCTCTGGCATAGGCGATCACCGACACAATGAATCCCAAACCGGCAAATGGGATGGACAGCCAGTTCAAAGAGCCCAGACAGGGGAAAAACCCCACCAGCATGCCGATCACCGCACAAATACCCCAGAACAGGGCAAAACCTTGCATCACTTTCTCCTTTTCAACAGCTGCGTACAGCCTGAAGCTTGATGAAAAATTATCTTGATTCCGGCATGCAGGGCGGCCAAACCGTTCAGCATAAACAGGCCAAACAGCCACGGAGCGGCCGGATTCAAGCTGTGTGCGGCCTGTATGTCCAGTTCCGCCAGGGCCACAAATCCCCGGGTCAGGCCGCAGGCCGGGCAGGCGACGCCGTATTGGCTGTGCCAGGTGCATTGCGGACTGTAGTCCAATACGGTTTGGGCCGGGGCCAGCATGGCAAGCAAAACGCAGCCCAGCCCGATACACCCGCTTAGCAGCCACACCCCCATCAGGGCCCGCTTTACGTCTTGCGGCTGCATGCAAAGCGCACGGCATATGCGTTCAAATGGGTTTTTCAGCTGGCCGTTCCTCTCAGAATCTGACAAATCCGCCCCCCAGCTTTGCTTGAGGGGTTATTATAATATTCTTGACGCCGCCGGGCGAGAAAATCTTCCCCCGCGCAAATGCATCGCGGGCCGAAGTAACCCGGCGGCAAGGGCAAGCAGGACCGGCAATTTGGATAATAAGTTTCGTATATCCAAATGATTACATTAATAATGGAGACAAAGACATGAAAAAGAACCTGGGCATGGTGAACGCCATGTATCCGTCCCTGACCACCATTGTGGGAGCCCATGTTGACCACAAGCCGAACTTTTTGGCCATAGCCCACGTGGGCATCATGAACCATGGCAACCCCCAGTACGTCACCATAGGGGTGAATAAAAAGCACTACACCGGCCAGGGCATCCAGGCCAACCGCGAGTTCAGCGTCAATCTGCCCAGCGCCGGCCAAGTAGTGGAGACTGATTACGTGGGCTTGGTCTCGGGCAAAAACACCGACAAGTCCAAGCTTTTCGAGTTGTTCTACGGCGAGTTGGAATCAGCCCCCATGATAGAATCATGTCCGGTGAACATGGAATGCCGCCTGCACAGCGTGCTGGACTTCACCACCCATGACATATTTGTGGGGCAGATCATCTGCACTTATGCCGATGAAGCGGTGCTGAAAGAAGGCAAGATTGATCTTAGCGCCGTGGACCCGCTGCTGTTTGACATGTCCAGCGTCGGCTATTTCAAACTGGGCGAACCGCTGGCAAAGGCCTGGAATGTTGGTAAAAAGCTAAAAGAGCAGCGTTAGGGGTTTTGAGCGGGTATGATAGGCTGCCTTGAACAGCATCAACCAAAGGGTGTTTTTCCATGGACTGGATTTCATGCATCGGATTAGGCGCCGCGCTCTGCACTACGCTCGCGTTTTTACCTCAGGCCATAAAAACTATTCGCACCAAGCAAACCAAGGACCTTTCCTTGGGCATGTACAGCGTGTTTGTGACCGGCGTGGCGCTGTGGCTGGTATATGGCTTATTGAACCGGGATGTGCCCATTACTGTGGCCAACGCAATAACCTTGCTGCTGGCCGGAACCGTCTTGGTGATGAAGCTGCGCCATGGTTGAAAAAACCGGACCGGTCGTGGCGTTCCGCAAAAAAAAAACGGCCAGCCGGTTTTCACCGGATGGCCGCATTTAATGGCTGCAAGGGTTTATCAGCGCTCGGCGTGGCAGGGATGGGCGGTGCCCCCTTTTGCATAAATGGGGAAGGTGTTGGCCCCTTGGGGCATGATGGTCACCTTGGGATCGTCACCGCCGAAGTGTTCATAAGCCAGCTTCAAGGCCTCCTCAATACTGGCCACCGGCTCCACCGCAGCCTTTTGGGCCAATTCCTTGTTGCCCGGCAAGGTCACCACGATGATGCGGGCCCGGCTGGCGTACTCCCTTTGGCGAACGGCCACCCAGCCTGAGATCAAAAAGTTGTTGCGGATGGCGGCTTCCATTTCGGTGCGGTCCCTGATGTCGAACCAATCAAAGAACTCGCCGGGTTCGGTGATATCCGGGCACTCGGATAAAATGATCGCGGTGCCGCCGGGTTTCAAGGCGTAGACCGCATTGTCGATGGTCTTCTGGGTCTGATAAAGGTTTATGTCCCTGGGATAGCCGCCTGCGGTGGAGATCACGATATCGGCCAATTCGTCTATCTCCACCCCGAAAATGTGGTCGACCAGCTTGGTGGCCTCCCACCAGGCGCTTACCCAATTGCCCGCGAAAAAGCGGCAAAGCTCGCCATCCAGGTTGGGCACTACGTTGATGATAAAGGTGGGATTGGCAAACGCGGCTATCTCCATCATGTCGTCGTGGGTCGGGTTACCTATGGTCTTTTTGTTGTTGGACTCGGGATTGGAGCCTTGGCCCACTTCGGGCATCATGGCCCACATATGGTTTTGCTGGATGGTTTTGAGTGAACTCACCCCGGGCAGGATGGACTTGCGGCCTCCGCCGTAACCCACCATGTAGTGGTAAATCACCCCGCCGGTCATGATGATCTTGTCCGCCTCATCCACAATCTTGTTGAGTTCAACCTCGGTGCCCCGGCTTGTCTTTCCTTTATAAACATAGTTATCCTTGTCCCAGGCGTCATTATTCACCACCCGGACCCGGTGGCAGACTTCGGCCGAGCACAGTTCCACAAACTCTTCTTCGGTGTTCTGGCGGTGGGCTCCCACCGCTATGACCACGGTGACGTCTTCATCGCTCACACCGGCCTCATTCAAATAATCCAACAGAATGGGCAGGGTGTCCGCGTTTTTTTGCCAGGCCCGGGTGATATCGCTGACCAGGATGGCCACGGTGTCACCAGCCTTGACCAGCTGATTCAGCGGCGGTGAATCCATGGGATGATTAAGGGCGTGCAGATAGGCCTCGCGCAGATTCTCGGGAGGGGCTACATTGTTGCCCTCGATCTCCAAAAGGACCTGCTCTTCAGGCAGTGAAAAAGAAATCTCGCCTTTACCGTATTTCAAGCTAAATTGGCGCTGGGCCATGGAAACCTCCGGGATTGTCTTATGCATTGAGACTGATTAACCTTGCAATCATCTCTTAATATTGAAACTAAAGGGAAATATATTATCACAAATCCGGGAGTGAGACACCAGCCCTGATCATTTTTCAGCCTGCCGCGGCCCCCGGCATGACTAATCCGCCTACCACACCGACATACTCAATTCACCGGGCGGGCTGTCTTTTTCGGGCAGCACTTTACTGACTTTGACATAGCGGGCCTGGACCGGATCGCTGAGCAGAATAAGCGGATAGGTTCGGCAGGCCAGCGGCATGATGCCCGCCCACATGAGCTGGCCATGCCAGCGGGGCCGGGTCTTTAGCGGGGTGTAGTTTTCGCCGTCCAGGGACACGGCCAGCTTCAGGGCGTCCCGCCCCACTGCGGCCAGGATGTCACCGTTAAGCTCCACCCGGCTGAACTCCAGCACTTTGCCCAAATCCGCCACCCGGTCCCCGCCGGCAGGCTTCAGGCCCAGGTCCGCGGCCTGGGGACCGGAGCTTTGCGGCTCGGGAGGCGCGGCCTTTATAAGGGCCACGCCATGGGCCGCATCCGTTTCACACTTCCAGCCCGCGCCCTCCAGTATGGCCAGGCACATATCCAGGCGGCTTTGGATCACCGCAAAGTGCAGCGGCCCGTCCAGGGGCAAAATCTGCTCGGGAAACACATACTCCCGCAGCCAGGCGGGTTTTTTGCGTCGCTGGGTCTCGGCCCAGAGCCGCCGGGGCAGCCGGTACATCAGACCGGGCTCGCACCAAAGCTTCACCCGGCCGGGCACCTTTTGGGCAAGCCAAGCCGCAGCCCGGTCATAGTCCGGGACCGGGGCCGGGTTTGCGGCCTCGGCTCCCACCATGATCTCCGTCAAAGACCAATACCACTGTGGCAGCTTGCCGGTCTGGGTAAGGCGGATATAGCGCACCGGCCTGGGGCTGAAACGTATTTCCTGCCAGGCGGTGCGGCGTATATACACCGGCACTTTGTCGTTCCAAACATAAGGAAAACGAAGGTTGGAGTATTCGATCACCCGGCTCCAGGATTTTCCGTCCCGGCTTGATTCCACCCTCAGCCGGTTGGGCTGATCGTGGCTGAATCCGCAATAGAGCAAAAGCTGGCAAACCCCATCCTGCACCCGGCCCAGGTCCAGGGTATATCCCTGGCCCGGCACCTGGCCCGCCAGGGGGGAATAGCGGGTGCCCGCATTCAGATCAAAGGCCTGGGCCACATCATGGCTGTTGGGTCTGCCGGCGGCGCTGTATCCCTGGGGCGGCAAAAGCGTGGGCCGGGTGGCGGGCGGTTTGATGGAGTGGAAAAGCATATAGCGGATGCCCTCGGGCCTGGTTTTTTCATAGCTGGCTCCCAAGGAATCCAGGGTCATGCTCATCAATTCCGCCAGTTGGGGCAGCACCACAAAGCCGCATTTATCGGCCGTGACCATGGAGCGCCAGTATGGTTTATAGCGGGTCCCGCCCGGCACCACGAAAACCACCTTTTCCTTGGCGTCAAAGGTGGCCCTCATGCTGCGCCAATAGTCGTAGTCATAGACATAGCGCACCCCCAGCCGGTTCCAGAACTCCGCCTGCCGTTCCGCGTCCAGCCGGTAGCCGATATGTATTTTTCGGTCGGCGGGCAGCATGAAATGGCTGGTCAAAACGTCTCCAGCCGCATAGTAAATCCCCAGGCCGATCACCAGCACCCAGGCCGCCTTGGCGGCGATTCTGCCCCTTTGCATAAGCCAGTAAAGGGATTGGGCCAGCATCAAAGGCAGCACGGCATACCAGGCCAGCAGGTAACGCGCTGAGTTGGAGCTGGAGCCGCCCAGGATGGCATACAATAGGGAAATGGTCAAAAAGACCATGAAAAAGACCTCGCCGCCTTTGGCTTTGGAATCGCCCAGCATGCGAAGCCATAAATCCTTGCCCCAGATGACAAGCGCGCCCAGCACGGCCAGAAGGCTGATCAGCCAAAACACCTGGCTGACGCCGGGCAGGAACCATTTGGTGGTGCCCGGCTGGGTGGAGCCGCTGATGGTGCCGAATCCCTTGCCCGCAGCCCATATCAGGCTGGTCAGAAAGGGGTCCTGGGGGCGGGGCGAAGTGAGGTAATAATAGGTGCCCCAGTCATGGGTCAGGTTGTAATGCAGCAGGGGGGACACCCCCACAAAAAAGCCCAGCAGGGCCAAAAGCGCGGCGGGACGGATGATCAGCCTGGGGTCATTGCGCCACAAGAGCAGCCCGCAGGGCAAAAAGAAATAGGCTCCCAGGCCGTGAAACCAAAACACCAGGCCCGACAAAAAGCCGAAAAGGCCCAGATGCCAATTGTAGGCCTTGCTCCCCGGGGCTAGTTTGAATACCCGCAGGGTGACATACATTATCCATACGCCCGTGGTGATGGTCTCGATATTCAAGGCCCGGGCCAGCACCGAATGCCAGATGAGGTAAAATGGACCCAGGCAGGCCAGGCCCAGGGCTATGAGGGCCCCGGTGCGGGGCATCACCCGGCGGGCGGTCAGGTATATTCCGGTCAGATACAGCATGGACAAAAGGGGGGCGATCGAGTTCAGGGCATAGCGGCTCACCCCGAACAGGCTGAAGAGCACGGCGGCGATGTAGCCCAGAAAAGCCGAGCCGTAATCCTGGCCATAGAACATGGTGAAGAACTTGCCCTCCATGAAGTGCATGCCCTGCAGGCCCACTATGGCCATGTCGGAATCCATCACCGGATACAAGATAAAGAGCACCCTCGCGGCGATGGCCAAAAGAAAAAGGGCCGCGATTATCAGCCAGAAAGTGCGCCGGGACATTTCGCTCTGTGCTGTCACGATAGACCGGACTCCGGGTTCATTATTGGAGGCGTTCAGGCTGCCGGGCCCGTCAAAGACCCCAAGCCTTCCGGGGCGGAGGCAGCAAGCCTCAACATCTTATCGCAAATGCCCCGCTTTGGAAAACATAGCTGTGGGGTATGTGCAATAAATGAAGGTTTGCGGCGGGTTTGTCATTAGTCATTCTTCCGGTAGAATCCAACCTGATCTTTCACCCGGAGTACGGCATGCCCCCATTTCAGTTGGCCTTGTTTGATTTTGACGGAACCTTGGCGGATTCGGTGGACTCCATCCTCTATTGCTTTGTCAAAACCTTTGAGAGCTTCGGACGGACGGCTCCTTCCCCCCAATCCATACGCAGCACCATAGGCATGAACTTGGGAGCGGCGTTCGATCTTTTGCGCGGGGATGACACCTCGGACGGCAGCCCGGACTGGGTCGAGCGCTATCGCGAAGTGTTAAGGGCTGAAGGCCTGTCCAAATGCCGGCTATATCCCGGGGCCGCCGGGCTTTTGGATCATTTATCCCGCCAGGGCGTGGATATGGCGGTGGTCAGCCACCGCAAGGCGGAATTCATCTACATACTGCTGGACCAGTTCGGCCTGAAGGACAAGGTCTCCCTGGTGGTGGGCGGCCACCCGGAGCCCTATCTCAAGCCCGACCCCCGGGTGTTTGACAAGCTGGTCCAGCCGCATTTCAACGGCATCCAGCCCGGCAAGGTGCTTGTGATCGGCGATACTCCCTACGACCTGGAGTTCGCCCACAATATCGGGGCCAAATCCTGCTGGGCCGCATACGGCTATGGCGATGCGGCAAAATGCCTGGCCTTGTCTCCGGACTATCAGGCCGCCTCGCCGGGGGAAATCGCCGGGTGTTTTGATGCGGGCGTTGAGTAAGCCTGAACCTGTATTCAGCATTGGGGAAAAATTCAAACAGCGTGAGGCCGGGCTTGGCCGGGATTGCGGTTCACCCCCCAAGCCGGTTATGATAGTAGCCAGTCTTTTCTTAGGTTTTTGGCAGGTTGGGTTATTTCATGGCCAAGTCCCCCATATCGGTCCATATTTTGCTCGCGGCTGTAACCCTGCTGGTCACCCTTGGGGTGGTTTCTCTCTATTCTTCCCCGCCCGAGAGGCTGCAGCCCCTGCTGACCAGCCTGGATGACGGGCTAATAAATCCCGGGCCGGAAACCGGCAAGGACAGCCTACAGGCGGCAACCCCCAATCAAAGCCGGCCCGCAGCCGCTGCCAAAACCAAGACGGCAAAGCGTCCGCCTTATGCCCAAACCGCGGAGATGAGCGTCATTGTGGGCCTGGGTGTGATCCTGGCCCTGGTTCTGCCTATGGCTCCCTACCGCTGGGGGTTAACCGGCAGCCTGCTTTTGGGCGCGGGTTTTTTGGCCTTTAATCATTTTTATCTGTTGCCCTATAAAGGCTGGCGGCTCTCTTCGTTCTATCCTCTTTTGTGCCTGGTCACGGTTTATCTTTTGGTAACCCTGATCCGCATGGCCTTTGAACGGTCCGGCCGCAAAGGCATACAGCAGGCCTTTTCCCAAAATCCGCCCGGCAGCGCCATAGAGCACATGATGAACCAGCCCCAAGATGTTTCCCTGGAGGCCCGGCGCAAGGAGCTGACCATCCTCTCCATGAGCCTAAGCGGGCTCAGCGCCCTGAGCGAGGAATTGGCCCCCCAGGAGCTGGCAGATTTTTTAAGTCGCTATGCAAGCGAAATGGGAAGCGTCATTTTGGATGAAACGGGCACCCTGGACCGCATACAGGGCGACGCCATCACGGCCTTTTGGAACGCGCCCCTTCAGCAGCCCGACCATGCGGTCCGGGCGGTCAGGACGGCTCTTGAATGTCTGGGGCGCATATCCGGGCTGCAAGATGAGTTGGGCCAGACCGGGAAAGCAAACATCAGCCTGCGGGCGGGCATCAACACCGCCGAGGCCGTGGTGGGCGAGATGGGGCAGGAACAGCGTGGCGGGTATACGGTTTTGGGCGGTGCGGCCAAACTGGCCCGCCGGCTTGCAGAGGCCAACCGTTTGTTCGGAAGCAGCATCTTGATGGTCCAGGAGACTTGGCAGCAGACCGGGGGGCGTTTTGAAGGGCGTGAGCTTGGAGAGTTGAAACTTCCCGGATGCAAAATGCTGGTCACCGTGGTGGAGCCCTTGGGTCTTGCGGGCGAGGTGGATATGGAGCCTTACGAACCTTTTCTGCAAGGGCTGGCAAAGGTGAGGCAGGGTGAAATGTCCGCAGCCCTGCGCATCTTCGAAGAGTTGAAAAAGGACCCTGCGGCCAGGGCTTATGCGGTCAAACTGCGCAAAATAGCCAAAGACGGCGGCAGCTGGACCGGGGTTTGGCGGCCGGCCTATATTTAGCCGGATCTCTTCAGGTCATGCTTAAACGGCGCTCCCTTGATCAAGGAAGCGCCGTTTGTACTTCAGCTCCGGTCAGGCCGCATCCGGCCCTCCCCATATAACCAGGTTAGTCCGCCGGGCTGTCAAACTCCATATAGCGTACAAGCTTGTGGAAATCCGATTCGGGCGGAACAAAGCGCACCACGGTTTTCAAGGTGTCGGGATCGACCAGGGTGTCGAAATCCACGTATTGCAGGTCAAGCTGTCCGGAGACCGAGACCATGACCCCGTTCAGTTCCTTTTCCACCAGGGCACGGAAAGCCCCCACGCCAAGCTGGCTGCCCAGCACCACGTCATAAGCCAAGGGCAATGAGCAGCGGGATTCATAGCCCAGCTGCGAGGAGGTGATTTTGCGGGTCACTCCGGTCTGGCGCTTGAATTCATCCATGACCAGCTTGCTCATGCGGTCGGCCAGTTTCACATCGGCCACCGCGATATGCCCGTGGTCGTCCCGGGGAATATCCTTCAGCGCCTCATAGGGCATCAGCTCGGCCAGACCCTCGGCCAGCACCAACACGCCGTAATGCTTGCCCCTGTTTTCGCGTTCGACCATCTGGGCTACGATGCGCTTCACCACCGCGTCCAGGTTCATGGTGCGCCGGATGGAGGTTTCGCCGGTGCTGGGATCGGTCACCTCTTCGCTGGATTCGTACTCGCCCTTGATGTCCTCAACGCTGATGGCCAAGCTGGCCTCTCCGGCAATGGCCGAACCATAGGCCAGCCATCCGGCGCTGCGGCCCATGAGTTCACAGAGGAAATAACGCTGGCTTGCTTCGCCGTCGGCCAAAAGGTTTTTCATCTCATTGGCCAAGAAATCAACCGCAGTGAAGAATCCGAACGTGAAATCTATGCCGTTGTAGTCGTTGTCAATGGTCTTGGGCAGGTGCACCACGGATATCCTGCGTTTCCCGGGATTGCATTCATCCTGGTAAACTTTCAGCATATTTGCGGTCTTCAGGGTGTCGTCGCCGCCGATGGAAATGAGCGCATCCAGCTCCAGGGAGCACAGGCCGTCATACACCGTCTTCAATAGTTTGGTGGCTTCGGGATTTTGCAGATAGGAGCGGTTCAGCACCGCTTTGCCCGGATTGGCCCGGGCGGTGCCGATGACAATGCCCCGGGAATTGCGCAGCCTTTTTACGTTTTCCGGGGTGAATTTGAAATAGTGCTCGCCCTCCACCATGGGGCTTTCCGGCCCGTAATTGACCAGATTGGAGTAACCATGCTTGATGCCCAGCACCTCTATGCCATTTCTCATGAATGCCTGGGCGGCGCTGGAAATGACCGCGTTGGCTGCGGGGGCGGGTCCCCCGGCAAAGACCATACCCACCCGCTTGATCTTGCTTTCCACTTTTTGCGGGGGGGAAAGGGGTGAAAGGGCCATAGTAACTTCTCCTTGTTATTATAAGGTTTTATCCCGGATTGTTCGCCGGGGCGCTGCCCCGGAAAAGTATATCCGTGAGCATAACATGCCGCAAGCAGAGCCCGCCAGCCTGCGGCCAAATCGGAATACACTTTACGGGCTGCTGGGGACGGGCCTATTGATCAGGCCACGGCCGGGTCTATTATCGGTTTGCCGCCTGCGGAAACACCAAAGCCTGCTAGCCTTGCATTTCCTGCTTTCTTAAACGGCGGTTGTAATAGGAGATGATGTCCCGGTGGCTGATGATGCCCACCAGGGCGGGGTTGTCCGGCCCGGCCACCACCGGCAGGGTGGCGAAATCCTTTTTGGCCAGTTTGTCCGCCGCGGCCTCCAGGCTGTCATCCGGGGTGACCGTTACCACATCCTTGCTGGCCAGCTCCTGCATCACCACCACATCCCAAAGCGCGGGGTCCCGGAAGTGCTCCGCATAGTCCGCATGGCCCACCACGCCCACCAGGCGGCCTTCCTTGTCCACCACCGGGAAGCTGGCGTGTTTTTCCTGGATCACCAAGTCGTAGAATTCACCCAGCTTCATGTCCGGGTGGATGCTGTCCACCTTGCGGCACATGGCCTCCTTCACCTTCAAGGAGCGCATCAGGTTCATTTCCCGCCCCGCCCGGATGTCCAGGCCACGCCGGACCAGCTTCAGGGTGTAGATGGATTCCGTGCGCAGGGTGCGGGCCGCCAGGGTGGCGATCACGCAGGTGATCATCAAGGGAAGGATTATGGCGTAGGTCCCGGTCATCTCGAACAGGATCAAAAACGCGGTCAGGGGGCCGTGGGTGGTCCCCGCCACCACCGCCGCCATGGCCACGATGGCATAGGCCCCGGCCCCGGCGGTGATGTCCGGAAGTAACGAATGGGCCATATAGCCGAATCCGCCGCCCAGCATGGCTCCGATGAACAGGCTGGGCGCGAAGATGCCCCCGCTCATGCCGCCCGCTATGGTGAGGCTGGTGGCGAAAAGCTTGACCGCCATGAGGGCGAACAGCATCCACCAGACCAGTTTACCCTCCAAGGCCAGCTCCATGCCCTCATAGCCCACCCCCAGCACATAGGGAAACACCAGGCCCAAGGCGCCCAGCACAAAACCCATGACCGGGGTCTTGAGGTACTCGGGGAACTTGATGGAGTCCACCGCATCCTCCACCTTGTAGAGAAGGGTGGTGAAACCCACCGCCACCAGACCGGCCGCCACCCCCAGCAGCCCGTACAGGCCCAGCTCCCAGGCCGAGACCAGTTCATAGGCCGGTACGCTGAACGCGGGCACATCCCCCAGAAAATGGCGGCTCACCGCCGTGGCGATCACCGCGCTCAGAATGATGGGGCTGAAGGTGGATATGGCGAATTCGCCCAGGATCACTTCCAGGGCGAACATCACACCGGCCAGCGGCGCGTTGAAGGTGGCCGCTATGCCGGCCGCGGTTCCGCAGCCCACCAGGATGCGCATGCGCCCCGGGGACGCCTTCAGGATCTGGCCCACGCTGGAGCCGATGGCCGAGGCTATCTGCACAATGGGGCCTTCCCGGCCCACCGAGCCCCCCACCGCTATGGAAAGGGCGCTGGCCACCGATTTTATGGCCACCACCCGCTTGCGGATCACCCCGCTCTTGAGAGTGACCGCCTCCATCACCTCGGGCACCCCGTGCCCCTTGGCCTCGCGGGCCAGAAAATAGATCATGGGGCCCACCACGGCCCCGCCCGCGGCCGGAATCAGGAGGCGGAACCACCAGCTGTGCCCGTCCAGCACGCTCAGAAAATTGCCGTCGCCGCCATAGGACAGGGTGCGCAGCATGCTTATGAGCATGCGGAAGCCCACCGCGCCCAGACCCCCCAGGGCGCCCACCGCCACCCCCAGCACCAGCATATACACCTGGGCGTGGGAACCCAGAATATTCTTCAAATTTCTTAAAAACTGCACAACATCCACCATCATGGTTAGAATAAATAATTCAAGCGGCTATATGTACAAAGCAGATGACCCGGCGTCAAGTAAATGGCTCTCATTTTTAGGGGATAATCCCTTTCAGGGGCCTCAGCAGCTCCAGCATGATTTCGGCCCGGTCGGGCAGCACCCGGATGCTGTCCACCCAAAGCTCTCCCTTTCCGTTCCAGGCCACCCCGGCCTCCAGCTTTATCAGGTCCTTTTTCAGCCTGATGGGCAAATCAACCTGAACATAGCCGGACTCGGGAGATAGTCCTTTCAGGGATTTTTCCTTTATCATACCAGCATATTGGTTGCCAAAATGCCGGTGCACCCTAAGTTTGGCCTGTTCACCCCCTCCGGCCGATCTGAGCCGGAAACGCACCACATAGGGCCCCTTTTTGAAAAAGGGCTCAAACCACACTTTCAGCTCACCGGGTTTGTGCCTGCCCTCCAGGCCTTGCACCGCAGCGCCGCATGCGGCCCGGGCGTCCGGCCTGACCTCGCCGAACAAGGCCGGGGTGTCCTCGGCCTCTTTGTTGGTAAGCAGCTCCTGGCTCTTTGCGCAGCCGTATCCCAGCCATATATTCAGGCGTTCCGGATCGGGCCTTTTGCCGGTTTGCAGTTGGGTTTCAAACTCCTTCAGTTCATCCAGGCCGGAGGCGTCCAGCTTTTGCAGGACCTGCCGGGAGTCATCCTTCCGCCCCCTGGCCGCCAGGACTGCGGCCAATTCCAGGGCTTCATGGGGCTTAAGGCTTTTTGCATCCAGCACGGCCTTCAGCACGGGCTTGGCCTTGCTCTCCCGCCCTTCTTTGAGCAGTGCGGCAGCCAAAGCCGCAGCCCCCTTGATGCGCCGGATCAGCACCTGGCCGCTAAGGCCTTTCAAGGCTGGAGTTTTCTGGCCCGGATTCAGCGGCAAGAGCCTGGGATGATCCCGGGTGATCTCCAGGCTGCCCAGCCAGGGCAGAAAACCGGTGCTGAGCTTGCCGTTTCCGCTGAGCCAGAGCCCCTCAGCCAGCTTGGGGTCGTGGAAATTGGCCGAGCGGTTATGCTCCAGAACCACGGCATCCCACTGGGGAGCCACCTGCCGTCCCTGCAAAGAGCCCTTGCGGTAGGCTTCCAGCAAAAGACGCATGGGCCGCTCCCAATCCGGCTCCAGGCATAAGGCCCGGTCAAGGTGGCCGATCACCGTAGGCCAGTCCACCATATCCCTGCGCCAGTCGCTGATTCTGCCCCGGGTGGGGCTGGAGGGTCCGGCCGGATCGCTTGACCACAGCGCAATCGCGGCCTGGGCTGCGCATTTGGCCTGGAGCGCATCCCAGCCGGGCCATTGGCCGGGGTCCTTGGCTTCATAAACATAGAGTTCGCTAAGCTCCCAGCCGAATCCAAACCCAACCTCCCTAAGCTTGCCCAGGGTCAACCTCACATAGCGGGCGGGCTGGGGCGAAAAATTCACCTCTATCCCGGTCAGACAGTCAAACCGGACCGTTCTGCGCTCCCAGACCAGGCCCAGGGAAAAACTGCCGCCTTCCCGGACGGTCTGCCAGGACTGGCCGTCCCGGGAAGCCTCCAGTTTCAGATTCATGAAATGCCCCAGCTTTCCGGGCCAATTTCTGCCCGGCAGCAGGGACAATCGGTTCAATTGGCGCACCTGGCCCAAGTCCAGGCTCAGAACCGCCTCTTCATCGGGCCGGGTCTTCAATTCGGTGAAGATGGAGCGGTCCAAAAGGGCCCGGGAGCCGCCGCGCCCTCCTTCAAGCTCCGCCTTGATGGCGGATGCCGGGACGGGGGTTGCGGGCGGCCGCTTGGCAAAGCTGTGCCACATGACGTATTCACCGCTGGAATAGCGCTCATGAGGAGCCCCCAGGCTGGCCAGGGCATGGTCCCAGTCCTCCGGCATGGGGGTGCCCAGCTTGCGGCTGGTGAAAATAGCGGGTGACTTGGAATTGCTTACCTCTTCTTTAAGCTCCAGATTGCGCAGCCCAAAATAATCCGCCGCCTTGATGTGCCCTCCTGATTCGAAATAAAGCGGAAACGCGGTGCGGGCGTGGGAAAAGGCATGGGTGATCCCCTTTTCCTGCATGGCCGCAACCAGAGCGTCCAGGGGACGCGGTTCAATATCCCGGTGCCGCTCCCGGTACAAGACCAGGGTGGTCAGGTTGAAGGCCAAAAGCAGCACCGCCATGCCCAGGGCCAGATATGGGCGTATGCGCCAGGCCCCGGTCAAGGTCAGCCCCATCAAGGCTGCCAAGGGCGGGAACAGCACCATCGCGTAGCGCATGATGCTGCTGTTGCCATAGGAGCTGTTGGCATGCGCGGCCATGAGCGCCAAAAGACAGATGACCAGAATGTCGCTTGGGCCTTTAAATGGCCAACTGAGGGCCGCCGCCCGCCTTATCCACTTATACAAGGCGTAAAGCACAAACAGGACGCAGGGAAGGTACACCAGCAACAACACGGCGTAGATAAAGGCGGGATGAATGTTTGCGGTCACGCCCTTTCCGCCCCACCAGCCGCCGGTCAGGCTGGGCAGCCATACGTTTACAAACAGGTTCTGCACATTGTGCAAAAAATGGGAACCGTGCCCCAGAAGCCTGAAGCTCATCCAGTCGTGTTCCAGATTCCACAGCCAGAAAGGGGCCGAGCCCATGAAGAATCCCAGCCCCATCAGCCAGGGAGGATACCCGAAAAGCAGGCGGGGGCGGACCAGGATCATGCCCACCCCGGCGGAAAGGATCAAAGCCGCGCACAACAGGCTGGCCCAAAAACCCAATCCGGCGGCCAGTCCGGAGCCCAGGGCGATCAAAACTCCCCAGCTTGGGCGGGGCTCCAGGCTGAACCGACAGGCGCCCCACATAAAAAGCCCGCCGCCGGCGACCGCGGCCAGATGCCCGCCCGAGACATGTATGGAGATGAAAAGCAGAAACAAAGGCGGCGCGGCCCAATAAAGGGCGGCCCAAAGCCCCGCCCTGCGCCCCCCGGCCAAAAGAGCGCTCCCATAGACCGCCAGCAGCAGAAGGCTGCCCATGATGATCATGGACAGTCTCATGGTGTGGGCGCTGACGCCCAATATGGCGGTCCAAGGCAATGCGAAATAGGCGTCCAACGGCCCCATGTAGGCCTGGCCCCAGATAAAGGTGGGGAAATGCCCGGCCAGGGCATCGAAGGTCATAAGCCCTACTATGGCCTCGTCATAGTTCAATTCCAGCAAAGAGGGGCATTGAATGAACCAATAGCGCAAGGCGAAATGGATGATCAACAGACCGGCCAGCCCTATGAGCGCCCAGCTTCTGGAAACACCGCGCCGATCAATCCCTCCGTAGGCCTGCCGGCCTGCATCGGTTTTACTGGATTTCTTACGGAACATGGGGACTCCTGCCATGGGGCATTTGCGGTTTTCATTGGCTTAGTTACACCCATAGACCGCAAGCTTGCAACTTGTCTATGCTAGGATCAGGCATTAGTTTGTAAATTGCAACATCCCGGCGACCGGATATGACAGCCGGGCCAGGATTAAAAGGATTTCTTGAGCCAAGCAGCTTAACTGGGCTGTGGTCAGCCGGGCATGCTATAATGCGTATGGAAGTATTGTCATGGGAAAGTCACCGGGGTGGCAATGCGTCATCCTGAGATGATCCTATATGATGGTGATTGACGAGGCCAGCTCAAGGGATGCCCGGAACTTGGTGGCACAGGGACAACAATAACAACTTCGCCGTTGGAGGAAAAAATTTATGGAAGAACCTCGGTCAGAGGGAATCTTTAAGGTCAATCTTCCGACGCCCAAACCCATTCCGCCCAAAGTGATCAAGAAGGTGGAAGATGCTATCTACCACCTGTTCAAGCTGAAAAAACTCGATGATATCTATTCCGGGTCCTGCGGGGCCGGTGATCTGCCTTGTTTTTTGAAAAAAACCCTTGAGTGCATCGGGGTCACCACCAGCCTCAAGGCTGATGGGCTTGAGCAGATTCCTCAAAAAGGCCCGGTCATCGTGGTGGCCAATCATCCTTTTGGCGGTTTGGAAGGCCTGATACTGGGTTATCACCTTTTGCAGGTGCGCCCGGATGTGAAGATCATGGCCAACTACATGCTTTCCCGCGTTCCTGAATTGCGCGAGCTGTTCCTTTTTGTGGACCCCTTTGACAATTCCCGCAATATAGGGGGAAACATCCGTCCTTTGCGCGAGTCAATCACCTGGGTGAAAGACGGAGGGCTTTTGGGCATCTTCCCGGCAGGGGAAGTGGCGCACATGAAGCTCAAAAACATGCGGATCAACGAGCCTGCCTGGAACGAAGTTGTGGCCCGCATTGCCCAGCGCACCAAGGCCACTGTGGTTCC
This sequence comes from Desulfarculaceae bacterium, assembly GCA_963675675.1. Classification (GTDB taxonomy): domain Bacteria; phylum Desulfobacterota; class Desulfarculia; order Desulfarculales; family Desulfarculaceae; genus Dethiosulfatarculus. The sequence continues at coordinate 97,053 of OY776512.1, read as the reverse complement.
GGTCTTCTTCAAGGGGCGCAATTCCTTATTCTTCCAGGTTGCGGGCATAATCCACCCCCGCCTGCGCACCGCAATGCTGCCCAGAGAGCTGGCCAATAAATCCGGCAAGGACATCCGGCTGGTGGTGGGCGGCCCCATCATCCACAAGCGCTATTCCCAGCTTGAAGACACCCAGGCGGTCACCGATTATTTCCGCTGGCGGACCTTTTTGCTCAAGCGGTCGGCCGCGGTGAAAAAAAGGACCAAGATCCCGCCCAAAAAGCTGTTGTCCCGGGGCCCCCGGCAAGAAGCCATCGCCGAGCCGGTGGCGCGGGAGCTGGTTTTGCATGATGTATACAGCCTGCCCAAGGAACAATGGCTGGTCTCCAGCGGCGAATACTCGGTTTTCTACGCCCGCAAATCGCAAATACCCAATCTTATCCAGGAGATTGGCCGTATGCGCGAAATCAGCTTCCGGCAGGTGGGCGAAGGAACCGGGATGGAAATCGACCTGGACCGATATGATGAGTCCTATTTCCACATGGTTCTGTGGAACACCAAGGAAAATGAACTGGTGGGCGGCTACCGCATGGGGCCCACTGATGAAATCCTGGCCGCCAAGGGGCGCAAGGGTCTGTACACCAGTTCCCTTTTCAAGGTGAAAAGAGAATTTTTCCGCAATATCACAGGCTTGGAGATGGGACGCTCCTACATTGTGGACAAGTACCAAAGGGCCTACTCCGCACTGCTGTTGCTGTGGCGGGGCATCGGCCAGCTGGTTTTGCGCTTTCCCCAGTATCGCTACCTGTTCGGCCCGGTGAGCGTATCCAATCAGTACCGCCCCTTGACCAGGCGGCTCATAGTGCGCTACATGGAGAATAACCACCCTTCGTCCATGGCTCATTTGGTGCGCCCCCGCCGCCCGGCCCTGTTTTTGACCAGAAATTCGCGTCTGATCAACCGCGTATTGGAGCGGGTGCACAGCTTTGAGGAGATGAGCGATATTGTCATGGATATCGAGGGCGGGGAAATGGGCGCTCCCATCCTGCTGAAACAATACATAAAACTGGGCTGCAAGAGCTGCGGTTGGAACCTGGACCCGGATTTCGGCAAAACCCTGGACTGCTTTATTTTGACCGATCTGGTCAAGGCGGACTCCAAAACCATGAAATTTTATATGGGCAAGGATGGCTACGAAGAATTTCTCGCGTATCATTCTCAATAGAACGTTTGCATAACCATGCCCGCGCCCAGGCCGTGATTTGCAGGCGGCTCAAGCGCGGGCATTTCCTTTTAATGTGCGGGAGAAAACATGACTCAGCCCAAAGTTAAGCTTTACGGCCTTTCCACCTGTGCGGCCTGCAAGCAGACCTCCAAATTTTTCGATGAAAACAATGTGGAATATGAGAAGGTTTTTCTGGACACCCTGGATGACGAAGCTAAAGCCAAGGCAGCCAGCCAAGTGAAGATGATCAACCCGGCTTTTTCCTTTCCCACCATAGAGGTTGGCTACAAGGTGATAGTGGGTTTCCGCGAAGAAATGATTAAGCAAGCCCTTAAGGGGCTGTAAGCCTTGAATTCCAAACAGGCGGACTGTTTTCCCGATAATAAGAGGCGGCTGTGCCAGATGGCAGGTGAGGGGTTCTGGGATTCTTTGGGGAGTTTTGCGCCCCCCGGGGGGTACCGGCCCGGCTCTTTGGGAGTTCTTCACGGCCGGACCGGAATCCAGCCAGGTGCCATAACCGGCGGCTGCTGGTATCCTGCTGTGCGATCACGAAAACCAATCGCCCGGGGGAGGAACCGTGGGCTCCACTAATACCAAAATCGCCTTTGTGGCTTATGAAACCCCTTTCGCCCCTTGCGGAGGCATAGCGGCGGTGATGGACTTTCTGCCCGCCGCCATGGCGGCTGAGTCCGGGCTGGATAACTTGGTCATATCCCCTCTGCACTTCCATGCGGAAAAGCTGTGCCGGCTTGCCTTTGGGGGAGGCTTTGAAACAGCGGCCCGTTTCAAGCTGAAGGCCCTGGGGCGTGAGGCGGAAATGCTGCTTTTGAAAGTCCGGGGCGCGGAGCCGGGCTGGTATTTCATAACCCCGCAGGATAATGATCCCTTCTGCCCCCCGCTGTTTGGCGGCCAGCCCCACCCCTACCGCCTGCATGCCCAGTCCGGGCGCAACGCAGAACTGCTCTTAAGGGACAGTCTGGTCTTTGGACAGGCCGTGGTGCAGGCCCTGGCGGCCCTGGACCCGGATGCGGACTGGCGCCTGCTCCTGCAGGACTGGGAGGCCGCCGCCACGGCCCTGGCCCTGGCGGAACTTGCGGACAATCCGCCCATAAAGGCCCGGGCCTGGCTGACTCTGCATAACTCCTATGACTGTCCTTTGTATGAGCCCAGCCTGGTTGAGGCCGGGCTTGATCCCCAGCGCACGCCGGACATCGCGCTATTGCGCAGCCCGCACGCAAAAAGCAACCCCACCATGCTGCGCCGCGCCCTGCCCCGCCTGGAGCCGGAGATCTTCACGGTCAGCCGCCAGTATGCCAAGGATTTATGCCAAGACATGTTCCAGGCCCATATCATGGCGGCCCATTTGCAAGACTGGCTGGGCTTGGGGGATGACAAGCCTTACCGGATTGTCGGCATTGACAACGGCTGTTTTCAAAAACCGGCACTACCGTTTGATGCTCTTCAAGCCATGGACAGGGGCGATCCGGCACCCATGCGGGCCTGGAAAAATAACAACCGGGCGGCTTTTCTCAAAGCCCTGCTGCAATACAACCCATCTGCCGAGCAGCCCCTATGGGGGGACGCCGCCCGTTTTGCCAATGAAAGCGCGGGGCTTACCTGGTTTGCCATGGGCGGCAGGGACGACCCCCGTCAAAAGGGCTATGACCTGATGGCCGGCGCTGCCCGGCGGTTTTTGGATGAGGGAGGCCGGGCCGGTTTTCTGTTCTTCCCCATCCCGGGAGATGAAGGCCTGCCGGGGCTGAACTTCCTGCAGAAGCTGACCTGGGACTATCCCAACCTGGTGCTGGCAATGCCGTTCCGTTTCAGCAGCGGCTATATGGCCGCCATGCACGGGGCTTCGTTTGGGGTGATGCCCTCATTGTATGAGCCCTTCGGAGGGGCCAACGAGTTTTATTTATGGGGCTCGGTGGGCCTGGCCCGGGCGACCGGAGGACTGGTTGAGCAGATCAACCCGCCCAAAGACGGGGAGCAGCATCTGGCCCGGCAGCTTGCCGCGCCCTGGCACCGGGAATCCGACCCGGCCAGCGGGGTGCTGTTCCGGGAGCCGGAGCATATCCCCAGCGCATTTGAGGACTGGAAAGCAATCAATCAAGCGGGCTACAGCCTGGGCCCCGAGGGTCCGGACCGGGTGCAGCAGCGCTCCGGCCTGACCTTGTTCCAAGGCATGACCCGCGAGCTGTGCCGGGCTCTATGGACCTGCGACCGGTTGTATCAGGAAAGGCCCCCGGAATACTACGCCATGCTCAAGGCGGGATACGAGCTGGTAACCAGCCGCTTTACCTGGCAAAACGCGGCAAAGGCATATCTGAAGCATATTTTGTGAGCGGGTATAGGTTCAGGCCGGAATCTCGGGCGGATAGTTGTCCTCCATATCCTGGGCGGCGTGGGCGAATATCTTGCTGAACACCAAATCCGCCGCGGCTCCGAATATCATGGCCCCGGGCAGCAGAATCAACCCCAGGCCCGGAATCAAAACAGCCATCAGGCAAATTCCGCTGGCCTTCAAGCAGATGTATAAAGGCCGCATAAGTTCCCAAAGATTGTTTTCCAGCCTGGCGATACGGTTGCTGAACACATACACCGTGGCCCCCAGAGCCACCACCAGAATGAGCATCAGCAATATTCCGACATGCCCGCCGCTGTCTTCCAGGTCCGGCTGATTGAGCAATAGAGAATTCACGAAGCCCAAAACCGCCACGATAATGTTGAGCCAAATGATTACGCCGATCAAGGCATCTGCCTCATCAAAACCGAAACGCTGATTCAAATAATGCTGCAAGGTGCGGTAGATCAGCATCAAAAGCCCAACTCCGGCAAAAGAAAGCACCATCATCATGGTCTGGTACTGAGTGTAGCCCATGGCCTCTATGAGTCGGGTTTCAAAAATAAAAAGGAAAAGGCCCGCCACGCCCAGCACCGCTGAAATCCGGGCGGCCTTGCTGGCTTGAATGAGCTGTTCGACGGTGACTTGGTGCATTACGCCTCTCTTTTTTGGTTCAACTAGCTACTTATACCCGATGCCCATGGGCCGTGGCCAGCCAGAACAAACAAAGCCCGTAATGTAATATACTGTGCTGGGCTTTTTGTATCTGATATGTTTAGAGCCCAATACCAGGGAGGGAGGAAAAGCCAATCATGAAAATCCCCATGTACCAAGTTGATGCTTTCAACGACCGGGTGTTCAAGGGCAACCCCGCTGCGATCTGCATATTGGGCGGCTGGCTGCCCGATGAAACCATGCAGTCCATTGCCAGTGAAAACAACCTGTCCGAGACCGCCTTTTTGGTGCCCCAGGGCGGCGACTACCTGATCCGCTGGTTCACCCCCAAGGCGGAGATCGACCTGGCCGGACATCCCACTCTGGCAAGCGCATATGTGGTCTTTGAGATTCTGGAGCCGGGCCGCACCGAAGTGCGTTTTGAAACCCACAAAAGCGGCGAGCTTTTCATAAAAAAAACCGGCGGACGCCTGTGCATGGATTTCCCCTCACGGCCCCCCCGGCCGGTTGACGCTCCGGACATATTGGTGGAGGGTTTGGGGGCTGAACCCCAAGAGGTGCATAAGTCGAGGGACTATCTGGCGGTCTTTGGCTCCCAGGCGGAAGTGGCCGCCTTGGATCCCAGGCAAGACAAGCTGTATGAACTGGACTGCGCCGGCATCATCGTCACCGCGCCGGGCGAAGATGTGGATTTCGTATCCCGCTTCTTTGCTCCGCGCCACGGGATAGCCGAAGACCCGGTAACCGGCTCGGCCCACTGCACCCTGATCCCCTATTGGGCGAAAAGGCTGGGCAAAAAAGAGCTGCGCGCCCGCCAGATATCAGAGCGGGTGGGCGAGCTTTGGTGTGAGGATAAGGATGAAAGGGTGGGCATCTCCGGTGAGGCGGTGCTGTACTTTGAAGGTCATATACGTTTATAAAATCATCTTGTTATTCCAAAGATAAAGGAGTTGATTATGCCGAAATCAGGAGCAGTGCAAACAGACAAGGCCCCCAAGGCCATAGGTCCCTACAGCCAGGGCCGCTGGGCGGATAAACCTCTTTTCTTCACAGCCGGGCAGGCCGGGCTGGTGCCCGAGACCGGGAAAATGATCTCTGAGGACGTGGCCGAGCAAACCGCGCAGGTGATGCGCAATCTGGCCGGCGTGCTGGAAGCCGCGGGGCTCAGCTTCGCCAATGTGGTCAAGACAAACATATACCTGGCTGACATGGCGGATTTTGCCGACATGAACAAGACCTACGCCTCGTTCTTTGAGGGCGCGGAATTCCTGCCCGCCCGCACCACCATCCAGGCCGCCGGCCTGCCCATGGGGGCCAAGGTGGAGATAGAGATGATCGCCTGCTGAACAGCCCGCATTCCGCCCCGGCCCGCCGCCTTGTGCCGCGGGCCGGGGATCATATACCGCCTGGGCCGGCACCCTGATAATGACCTGTGCGAAACCCGGACGGCTTACCGCCTACTCTTCTATCTCGTCAAAATACTCCTTCTCCGAATCGCACTTGGGGCAGAGCCAGTCCTCGGGCAGTTCATCCCAGCCGGTTCCGGCATCAATGCTGCTCTCATAATCGCCTTCTTCCGGGTCATAGACATACCCGCAGGGGCATTCATATTTTTTCATGGCCGACTCCTTTTCAATGGGCGGTGTGGTTTCTGCCATATGGTCAGGGCATGAACCTGAAAAGCATTGCTTTCATGTATTATGAAATTATACACCTTGCAGCTATCAGTGACGATTCTCATCTGGAATGATTAATCCGACTCCGGGTTGGCTGTCCAAGCCGCCGTAGGTGTATACTGAAGATTCCGGGGGTATGGCTTAATCAGGCCCCTGTTGGACGGATGCCGCCGGCCTGGTCATGCTTGCCGGCCTTTTGATGAACCGGCCTTGGAGGAGAAACGGTTTGGCCGACAACAATTATCAAGACCTGAAGGCGCAGCTTATCGCCACGGACAAGGAACTGATGGAGCAGATCAACCGCCGGGCCCGCATAACCCGGCGGCTGAACCGGGCCGGTGGTCCGGACAGTATGGGGGCCTTTGCCTGCACAGGCGAGCCCAAAATTCTGGCCGCCATCAAGGAGCGCAACCGGGGGCCGGTGAGCCACGAGCTTATGGCCGCGGTCTTCACTGAAATAGAGGCCGCCTGCTCGGAATACAGGCCCAGCAGGAAGATAGCCTTTTTGGGCGGTGAAGGATCTTTCAGCCAACTGGCAGCGCGCAAGCAATTCGGCAAATCCCAAAGCTATATGGCCTGTATGAGCGTTACCGACGTATTCAGCGCGGTGGAAAGGGAGCAGGCTGTTCTGGGCGTGGTGCCGTTGGAAAACTCCCTGGAAGGTTCGGTCATCCAGACCTATCACGAACTCATGCGCTCCGAACTGAAGATCGTGGGCGAAATCTACTTATCCCTGTCCTACAGCCTGCTTTCCCGGGCGTCAGACACCGGGGAGATCAAGACCGTGCTGGGCCCCAAATACGCCCTGGATCACTGCCGCGACTGGCTCACCCGCAATCTGGCCCATGCCGGACGCGAAGAATCCGCCAGCACCATGGCCGCAATAAAACAGTGCGGCCAAGACCCGGGCCTGGCCGTGATAGCCAGCTTTGCCGCGGCCCAGCCCAATGGCCTTTCGGTCCTGGCCGATGACATCCAGGACCAAAGCGGCATCAGCAACCGCTACCTGATCCTGGGGCATGGCATGATGCCCGACTCGGGCCGGGATAAAACCACCCTGCTCTTTGCGGCCAAGCACCGGCCAGGAGCATTATTGCAGGCCCTGAAATGTTTTGCGGAGCACAATGTTAATTTGAGCCGCATAGAGTCGCGCCCCGCCCTGGAACCCAAATGGCAGTATGTTTTCTTCGCGGACCTGGAAGGCAACGCCCAGGAGGATAAGATCATCGCGGCCATGGACAGCCTTGGAACCCAGACTGATTTTTTGAAGGTATTGGGTTCCTATGCCAATGGGGAACCATTGGAATAATCCGGACGCAATGGAGGGATGACATGAGCCGCATCAGCAAAAAGAAACCGGACCAGGCCGAGCTGGACCGGATGGGGGTATCCAATTGGGGCATCTGGACCTGTGAGCCCTCCACCTTTGACTGGCATTACGACCAAACCGAAACCTGTTATATGCTGGAAGGCGAAGTAACCGTTAAGACCTCCAAACAGGAAGTCAGCATCCAGCCCGGCGACCTGGTCACCTTTCCCCAGGGCCTGGACTGTGTATGGGAAGTGAAATCCCCCATCCGCAAACATTACAAATTCAGCTAGGCAAACTCCCCAATCTTGCGGAAAACAACCATGCCCCAATTCCCGGTCAGTACCTGAGCGCCATGAACAAAGCCCTCGGCATTTACGGATGCCGATCTCTATAACATTACAACGTTATAGCGCTTTAACTTCTAGACTCCATAACGCTTTTTTGTTGCCCCGCCGCCGCCGGAATGCTATTTTGGGTTCCAGAATTAACCATGGAAACAAGGTGCATGCTGCATGCCTAAAATAATAGCTCTGGCGAATCAGAAAGGGGGCGTCGGGAAAACCACGGTCGCCCTTAACCTGGCCTCGGTGCTGGCCGCCCGGGGCAAGGCCAAGGTGGGCCTGGTGGACCTGGACCCTCAAAAATCGGCCACCCGCTGGTCCAAGCAAGGCAAAGGGCTGGGATTTGAAGTATTTCCCCTGGCCACCGGCGAAGGGGCTCTCAAGTTCAAAAGCACCTTGGACATGATGGCCCGCAAGGCCCACGCGGACCTGCTAATCTTCGACACCCCGCCCCAGATTGCGGACGCCACCATGCTCACCGCTCTGGTGGCGGATTTCGTGCTGGTGCCGGTGGGGGCTTCGGCCCTGGATATCTGGGCCGCCCAGGCGGCGGTTGAGATGATCGGAGACGCCCACGCCGAACGCGGAGACGGCCTGCCGCTTTACGCCATAGTGCCTTCCCGCATCAAGCTGGGAACCATTCTGGCCCGGGAGCTGCCCGGCAAGCTGGCCGAGATGGGACCGGTGGCCCCGCCCATCAGCGACCGGGTGGCGGTGGTGGAATCGCCTCTGGTGGGGCAGACCGTAGCTGATTACGCCCCCAGCAGCCCGGCCCACCAGGAATATGAGGCCCTGGGAATATACGTGCTCAAAAGGCTCAAGGAGGTGGCCCATGCCTAAAAAGGCCCGGCTCAGCCAGCTTAAGGCGGATTTGGATAATGCGGCAAAAGCCACGGTTTCCCAGCCTGCCAGCCAAGGACCGGCCATAAAAAAGAGCGAGAAATCCGTCACTCCGGGGGGGTTATTGCGGCGCACGGTTTATTTTGCCGAGCCCGAATGGGCCGCGCTTATGACCGAGTCATTTGAGACCGGGATCTCGGCCAGCCAGATACTGCGCCGCATGGTGCAAGAGCGTTTCAAGCTGGATTAGCCCCTGCCATTATCTCTATTTTGAGTGCGGTTTACTGGGCCGCACCTTGCTTTCCAGCTTTGCATGCAGGGGGCAATGCAGTTTTTTTGCGGTTGGAAAAGCCCTTTTGCGCATGGTACCATTCACAAACGCACATTCAATCCAGTCTGACCGGGTTGCTTTACGGATATTAGAACATCAAGCCTCTCCGCAGCAATCTGCGGGTTGTCAAGAGGGCCGGGAATTATGGCTGCCGTAGCAGATTTTCGAGCGATGCGTACGCCGCAAGACTTCAAGCAGGTTGAAAGCCTAAGTCCTGAATTGCGCGACCTGGCGGAACGGGTGGCCGACCGGGCCGAAAGCCTGTTCAGGCATAGCCGTCTGCAATGCGCGGAAGCCGTTTTGGCGGCCTGCAATGAAGCCTTCCAAGGAGGCCTAGACCGGGACCAGGCCGTAGGCATAGCAGCAGGCATGGGCGAGGGGCTCAGCGAATCGGGGTGTTTGTGCGGAGCCTTGAACGGCGGGGTTTTGTCTCTGGGCCTCATCCTGCCCGGGAAGCGGCCCAATCAAGACCGCAGGCAGGTAAGGATTGCAAGCCATGAACTGCATAACCGCTTCAAGGCGCGTTTTGGTTCCACCTGCTGCCGGGTGCTGACCAAGGCCGTCAAGCACGATCCCAAGGCCCACTTTGACCAGTGCGCGGGCATAACCAAGGCCGGGGCCTATATGACCGCCGAAATGCTGCTGGAACTGAAACCGAAGCTGGCCATTCCGGCGGCGGAAGGCGGACAGCCCAAACCGGAACCCCCGTTTTGCGGGCGCATAAAATGGATACTGGGCTGGATCTGCCGCAGCTGACCATCATCTATGCCCATGCCATCTTTGACGGCGTACGTGTTTATTTAATAAGGCCCCCGGCTTTTCGCCGGAGGCCTTTTTTGCACGCTTGGGTCTGCTCCACCTTATCCTTTCAGTTTCGTGCCCAGAACTCCGGCGATCAGGGCCACCGCGTAATTGTCCCAGGGGTTTTCAGTCTGTTTGGCCTTTTCCCACCAGCTCAAAAGCCCTCTTTCAACGTGCTCGCGCACCTGGGGGCTGAGCTGGTCCACAATGTCCGGAATCAGCCCGGCAGCCAAATTCAAAGCCGCTTCTCTAAGCATATTTACCTCCTTTCCTCCCGGCTCAAGTAAATTTCCACTCCACAAAGCGCGGCCTTAAGCGCGTCACTCATCCGCAGTCGCTTTTTGGGTCCCCGCAGGGGGCGCCGGGTCCCACAAGGGGCCGGCGCAGTCGCGGCAATCATCCATATAAAACTCGTGGCCATAAGGCATCCACAGATCCATGATCCCGTTGCGCCGGAGTTCGCAGGCCTTTGGACTGTGCATGCGCAGGCTTTTACGATGGGGGCACACATAGTTCAGGCTTCTTTCGGGCTCAGCCTGTGGACCGGCCGGAACTCCTTTGTTTTGGCTGCACATTCTTATTGCCTCACGCTCCAGCATGCCCTGGTGGAATCAGCGCCAGCCTGATCTTGCTTCCCAGTCAACAAACACCCCGGATCACCCAAAACTTTCCGCATTTACAAGGTCCGATGCTCTTCAGACCTGAGGCCAGACTAAATCCCATGACCGGAGACAGTCACCCTGAGCCATTGCACAAATTTGTCTCCTACCCCGAAAAAGAAACGGGGCTGTCTGAGACCCGAACCGGAAAGGCCATGGGCATCTGAAGCTCCAGCCATGAATGATTTCTTATCGACAGTGGTAGTGATATGATTTGGACAGTGGGGGGCAGTGCGGAATTGGGCGGCCCCGAACCCGTCTTTGCGGCATGGAGCGCAGAAAAATGAAACTTGGGTTTGTCAACGGGCGCATTTTCGATGGTCGTGAATTTCATTCCGGCCATGCCCTTTTGGTGGAACGGGGTCTGGTAAAGAGCCTCACAAAGGGGCAGGATCTGCCCGGCGACGCCAGGGGCATAGACCTAAAAGGCGATATTCTGGCCCCGGGATTCATCGACATTCAGGTGAACGGGGGCGGCGGAATGCTCTTCAATGACCATCCCGGCCCCAAGACCATCCGGCGGATTATCGAAGCCCATGCAGCCTTCGGCACCACCGGCCTGCTGCCCACCCTGACCAGCGGTTCTTGGGAAACCATGCGGACCGCGGCGGAGGCGGTGCAGGAGGCCATGCGGGCCGGTCAGCCCGGACTGTTGGGTGTTCACTTCGAGGGGCCTTATTTGAGCAAAAAACGCCCCGGCATCCATGATCCTGGTTTCATCCGCCCGCCGGATGAAGGAGCCCTGGAGCTATTCACCAGGCCGGATTTGGGCCGGGTGATAGTCACCCTGGCCCCCGAGAAAACCGGCCCGCAATTTATCGGCAGCCTTAAAAAGGCCGGCGTATTGGTATGCGCCGGGCACAGCGCGGCTGACTACGGCCAAACCGTGGCCGCTCTGAAGGCGGGCGTAAGGGGATTCACCCATCTATTCAACGCCATGACCCCCTTCGGCAGCCGGGAGCCCGGCATGGTGGGCGCGGCCCTGGAAGATCCCGGCTCCTGGTGCGGCCTGATCAATGACCATCACCATATCCACCCGGCCTCCTTGCGGGTCGCCATATCCGCCAAACCGCGCGGCAAGATGCTGCTGATCACCGATGCCATGCCCCCGGCCGGGGCCGGGGAAGCCGAATTTGATCTATACGGCCAGCGCATCAGGGTTGAAGGCGGACGCTGCGTATCAAAGGACGGCGTATTGGCCGGATCGGTGCTGGACATGAGCGCGGCTGTGCGCAATACGGTGAACCTGGGCCTGGAACTGGGCGAAGTCCTGCGCATGGCCTCGGCCTATCCGGCGGATTTTCTGGGCCTCAATGAAAGCATGGGCCGAATTTTTCCGGGAGCCCGGGCCGACCTGGTGCGCCTGGATGAAGGACTGCGGGTCCGCGCCGCCTGGGTTGGCGGAGTATTGATGGAATCTTCATTGGTCCTCAACCGCCGGATTACGGCTTAATAAGAACGGGGGTGCCCACCTTGACCGCGCGCCACAGCTCATCCATTTCCTCATTGGTGACCGCAATGCATCCCCTGGTATAGTCTATCAGGTTGTGCAGCCTTCCCACCCAGGCCAGTTTGGGCATGATTCCATGTAGTTCGATGAGACTGCCCGGATCTTTTATGCCAAGCCTTTGCGCCCGCTTCTTGTCATCAGCATTGGGATAAGAGATCAAGAACGCTTTGTAATAGCTACTGCCCAGGTTCCGCGAGGCTATGCGGTATTCCCCTTCCGGAGTGCGGCGGTCGCCCTGGCGCTCCTTGGGCCCAGGGTTTTGGCCTAAAGAAACCCGGTAGGATTTCAGCTTCCGGTCCCCATTGAACAAGGTCATCTGGCTGAGATGGTTGATCACCACAATTCTGGTGGCCTGGGCATCCGCGGGCAAGGCCTGCACGGGCCAAAAGCGGTAGGCGAGTGAGGCGGCAACTGTCAGGATGATCAGATAAAACGCTAACCTGAACAGGCGTTTCATAAGGGCGCTCCGGAAAGACGGCATGAAGAAACATAGTCCGGTTCATGCAGCATAAGACCCCTTGATCCTGGGTTTCTTTCCGGCGATAATCCGTTTTTACCGGATTTTGCTGGCCCGTGTGATATCTGGGCAAGCCTAAAATCAAGCCTGCTGCGCCTGCTCAGCCTGCTCAGCCTGCTCAGCCTGCTCAGCCTCTCTGCGGAGTTCACGCTGTTTCTCTTTATAACCGTAAAAAATCAAACAGCGTTCCCGGTAGCGGCAAAACAAATCGGGGTCCGGGCACACCGGGTTTTCCTCCAGGCACTCCACGCACAATCCCCTGGAATAACGCCGGCATACCGCGGCGGCCTTTCGATCCGGATGATTGACGCATACTTCAGTATCTTGCATGATGATTCTTCCCGCTTGCACCCTCATTGGCAATTATAGACAAAAGTCAGGTTCGCCCAGCCGGGCGCCTGGTCTGGCGAACCCCGCATTTGACCGCGCCTCCACTGCATAACTTCATCACTGCAAATCGGTGATGCAAGCCCGGAGCTTAGAAATAATAGTTCCTGGTTACAGGTTTTTGTTATATGAATGCCCAAATCCAAATCTTGAGCGAATGAAAAAGGTTTTTGGGGGGAAACCGCCCGCTAGGTTTCGACGATCTCCGCCTCAAGGTCATACTCATGTGCTTTTAGGATATGCACCGGGGCAATGCCGCCTATCTTGGCGCTGCCCGCGGTGATGATGGTCAGGCCGTCCACGTCCGGGGCCTGGGAGCCAAGCCGCCCGTGCCAGACCAGGTCGGAGTCCGGGTGCGGCCCCAGGATCAGACAGGGTTCAATGCGGCCCACCTTGGCGGTCAATAGTTCACGGCTGATTTCCTGCTGCAGAGCCATGACCCTGTCCCGGCGCTCTCGGGCCAATTCAATAGGCGGGGCCTGCATGCAGGCGCTCTTGGTGCCTTTTTCCGGAGAATAGACAAAAGAGCCCAGCTGATCAAAGCGGATTTCGGCTATGAATTCGATAAGCTCATCAAAACTGTCTTGATCCTCGCCGGGATGCCCCAGCATAACCGTGGTGCGCAGGGCCACCTCGGGCAGGGCCGCCCGCACCCGTTTGATCAGGTCATAAAGATACCGTGGGGTTTCGGGACGGTTCATGGCTTTTAGCACCGGCCGGGCAACATGCTGCACCGGCACATCCAGGTAGGGCAGAATTTTTTTTGACTCAGCCATGACCGAAATCAGCTCGTCACTTACACCCCAAGGCAGGCAATACAAAAGGCGCAGCCACTCAATACCCTGCACCTGCTCCAGGGAGCCCAGCAGTTCCGGCAGAAGCGAGCGGCCGGCCAGATCACGCCCATAGGCCGTGGTGTCCTGGGCTATCAGATTCATTTCCCTGATCCCGGCCTCAGCCAGGGCGGCGGCCTGGTCCACAACCTGTTCCGGGCTGAGCGAGCGCAAAGGGCCCCGGATGGATGGTATGCGGCAATACCCGCAGCGGGCGTCGCATCCATCGGCCAAACGCAAATATGCCCAGCCCGGCCCGGTGGACAGGGCCCGGGGTCCGGCGGCCAGGGGCATGCCCCGGGGCCTGGCCAAAAACAAACGCCGGCCGGGGCGCTGCTCGATTATGCCGGGAATATCCTGCATATCTGACGGCCCCACAAAGTAATCCACCTCGGGCAGTTCGGGCAGCAGCTTTTTGCCATAGCGCGACACCAGACAGCCCACCACCATCAATATCTGCCCCGGCTGCTTGGCCTGGGCCAGCTCCAGTATATGGGCCAGGTTTTCTTCCACCGCCTCTTCCAAAAAAGAGCAGGTGTTTACCAAAAGAACCGAGGCGTCTCCGATTTCAGTCACGGGGTTGTGCCCGGCGTCTTGCAGCGCACCGGCCAGGTGCTCGCTTTCCACCAGATTCTTGGAACAGCCCAAGGTCAGAAGGTAGTAGTTCATTTTATATCCACCGGGATCATGATTCATAAGGGAGCCTTTGATGCCCCGCACCGGACCGCTTTTGGGCCAAGAGGCTTTTTCAGGGCTTGACAGCGGGGTCCGGTCCGCTCAACTGGAAGACGTGTTTTCCAGATCCAAACCTATCACCAAAGGAGCTGACAGCAAGGTTAACACCCCCAGTCCGCAAATGCCCAATCCAAACGAACCCAGTTCTCCGGCCATGGCCACCGCGCCCGGCATCGCCCCCATTCCCACCATTGCCCCAACCCCCAGCACCAAGCCCATGGTCAGCACTCTTTCTTTGGGTTTGGACATGGCGGAGACCGCAGCCAGTATGGGGGGAAAGATGCAGGCCCCGACCGATGCCTGCAGTATTATGACGACACTGATAGTGGAAACGGGAGCTATGCCCAGATAGGTCAAACATATTCCGGTGAGCCCCATGAAAACTCCGATGGAGAGCTTAAGGCCCAAGCGGTCAGCTATCCAGCCCGCCAGCAACACCATGACCAGGGCCGGCACCCTGGACATCCCCACCAGATAATTGGCCGAGGTAAGCTCGAAGCCGCGTTCATTCACCAAAAACAAGGGCAATAGATTGTAAATCCCGATCTCGATGCAGATGGCGGTCATGGTTATGGCGGTTAATAACCAAAAGGTCTTCTTGGTTACAATGACCCCCACCAGGCTGAAATTGGGCATCTCCGCCTTTTGCCCCCGGCCCGGACCTTTGAAAAAAAAGATTACAGCCACCAGGCCCATCAGAGCGGATAAAGCAAAGTATCCGGCGCGCCAGCCGGCTATTTCCAAGAACCAAGCCGCCAAAAAGGGGGCCAGCATAAGGCCCAGATTGGGTGCGAATTCATGTATGCCCATGGCCTTGCCCCAGTGGCGGCGTTCGGTGATCCGGGTGATAAGGGCTATTGCGGAAGTGATATACAACCCCCCCAGTAGCACCTGGAATGCACAGGCCAGAGTGAGAGTCCAAAAGCTGTGGCTCAGGCCGGCCGCGGCCAGGGCAAGGGAATTACCGAAAAACGAGATCGTTATCACCTTATGGTAATCCAAACGGGCGGCCAGCGGACCGGCCCCTAACTGGCTGGCAAAGGCGGCCAGTCCTATGAAAAACATCAGCAGCCCGGCCTGGGCATGGTTGAAGCCCAGCTCCGTTTCCATGGCGGGAAGCAAGGGGCCCACAAACTGGCGGGAAATGTAGTTGGCCAGAAACATGCCGGTCATAAAAAGGACCATGGGCAGGGCGTTTTTAAAAGAAACCGCTGGTATCGGGGCACAGCCGGCGGACTGATTGTGGGAGGATATAGTCGCCATGAGATTCCAAGCTATCCAAGCGGCGCAAGGGGTCAAAAAAAACCAGCCCGCCTTGGGGAAGGGTTCAGCGGTCCGGCCAAGTATATGCCGGTTTGGGGAAAACGCCAGCCGTATGAACCCTGAAGCTACATATTGTGTATCAACCTGAATTATTGCCTTAAAACAACCTATGCCGCGGTGGCGGGCTCGAAGGAGGGCTTTTTGAACGGGCTCTCAACAATCGGTGGGCGGCAGGCTGAGAGTCTGTTTATATTGCTCCAGGGTGATGTTGGTGCGGGTGGCCCGTACGTTGTCTATCTGGTTGATGGTCCCCAGGATGCAGGCCAGGTCCTTGGTTTCCTTGGCGGCCACTTTGAGTAAAAAGCATTCTTCACCCGCCATGTTGTACACTTCCATCACATGCTTAAGCCCAGCCAGCTCTCTGCCCGTGGCAGGGTAAAGAGCCATGTCCTTGAGCTTGACCCACACAAACGCCATGATGTTGAGCCCCATGGCAAAGTGATCCACCCTGGTTTCATAGCCCTGGATAACCCCGGTCCGTTCCAGCTTGCGTATGCGCTCCAGAATGGCCGACGGGGTCAAGCCCACCCGCCGGGCCACCTCGGCATTGGGTGTCCGGGCGTTGGCCTGAATAATGTTCAATATTTTTCTATCAATATTGTCGATCATGCGGCATTACCACCTATTTTTAGAATATACATCATATTAAATGTACAAGCAACTAATGATAAAAATACAGTGGAATATTTAGGGTTTTATAAATAGAACCCTGAAGACCACATGAAGAAGGCTACTCGATAGCCAGCAGCCCCTTTGGCCCAGGCTGGACCGGGGTTTGGACTGAAAATCTGAACCGGAGGCCGGTTGTAATCAGGCTAAAACCTTGTTTGCCTTGATGTCCCGCCAGGGGTGAATCTGGCTTGATTTTTCAGATAAATATGATATTCCAGGCCTTATCTTGCAGAATGTAAAAACAAGCTGATATTATTATCTTTTATAAGCCGCCGCCCCGTGTGCTGAATTTTGCTGACGGCCATTCATGGAATCCGCCTGGCGCTATGCCGTGAGCATTCAAGGCTTGGGCGCAAAAGGCCATTTCAAGCAGTCAAATTTCTTGTTGCATTTTATGATAGAATATCAAAACTATATATACCAAAATGAGTCTGGCCATCATGTGCCGGTCAAGGTATTATGGAGTTCAAGCCTAACAGTTAAAAGAAGAGAGTTTAGGTAATGGATTGGCCTGGGCAGCTTAGATCAGCCGCACCGGGTCCCGGGTGGTAATCAATCTTTATGTCCGGGAGGGACGACTATGAAAAAATTCTTTACCGTATTGACCGTGAGCTTTGCCATCTTGGCATTTATGGCCGGCGTATCCGCTGCCGGCGTCATCAAGATCGGTGTGGCGGCGCCTTTTACCGGTGACGCAGCCGGCTATGGAGAGAATATCCTGGCTGGCGTCATGGCTAAAGTCGCAGAAATCAATGCGGCTGGCGGCATCAAAGGCTCCAAGGTTGAGATCGTCAAGGGCGACGATCTTTGCGCCCCCAAAGAGGCCGGCACCGTGAGCACCAAGTTTGCCAACGATAAGAGCATATCCGCTGTTATCGGCCACGTTTGTTCCTCGGCCACCTTGGCTGGCGCACCGGCTTATGTGCGCAAGGGCATGCCTTTCATCTCCGCCACCTCCACCGCAGACGGCATCGGCAAAGCTTCCACAGACAAAAAAGGCACCTGCTGGTTCTTCCGCAACTGCTACACCGATGACTACCAGGCCGAGTTCTTGGTGAACTACATCAAAGCCAAAAAAGGTCTGAAGGCTGTCGCAGTTTTCCACGAGCAGAACGACTATGCCATCGGCCTGAAGAATTTCTTTGTGGCCCAGGCCAAAAAAGCCGGCATCAAGATCACCGGCGTGGAAGCCTACACCAAAAACACCACCGACTTCGGTCCCCAGATCACCAAGCTGAAATCCGGCAAACCCGACGGCATCTTCATCTCCGGCTACTATCAGCAGGGCGCACTCATCGCCCAGCAGTCCCGCAAGGCCGGTTTCAAGGGCGCTCTTTTTGGCGCAGACGGTCTTGACAACGCCAAATTCATCGAGCTGGCCGGTCCCTCCGCCAACGGCGCTTTCATGTCCGTTCCCTTCATGGCCGAAGCCGCCGGCCCGGCTGGCAAGGCTTTTGTGAAGAACTTCAAAGCCAGCACCAAGCGTGATCCCGACTGGATGAGCGCCAACGCCTATGACTGCATGGCCATCCTGGCCGAAGTCATCGCCAAAGTCGGCACAGACCGCAAGAAGATCCGTGACGGCCTGGCCGCCTTCAATTCCGCTGACAAAGCCTTCAAGGGCATCACCGGCGCCACCTACTTTGATGCAGTGGGCAACTGCAAGAAGGAAGCTTTTGTCAAGCTGGTCAAGGATCAGAAATTCGTTCCCGCGCCCTAGCTGAGATTTGGTTGATCCCATCAATCGGCCCTGTGCCGGAGGGACAAGGTTTTCTCCGGCACAGCGTCAACATATCCGCTGCACAAACCTCAAGCAAAGAGTGATGTTTTGTTTTTCGAACTGCTAATCAATGGAATCACCCTGGGCGGCATCTATGCGCTGATTGCGGTGGGCTACACCATGGTCTACGGTGTAATACAGCTCATCAATTTCGCCCACGGCGAGGTGTACGCATTTGGGGCCTTTTTAGCCCTTACATTTATCCTCTATCTGGGGGTTCCTTGGTATATGGCCTTTTTGATGGCCATGGCCTGCGGGGCCTGCATGGGCATGGCCCTGGACGTGGTGGCCTACCGTCCCTTGCGAAAAAGCCCCCGTTTGGCCGCACTGATCACCGCCATCGGCATGTCGATCTTTTTGCAAAACCTGGCCATGCTGATCTGGGGTTCCCAACCGTTGGCCTTCCCCCAGGCCCATTTACCCAAGTATTTCAATGAAGCCGCAATCAAACTGGGTGGGGCCAACCTCACCTGGCTGCAGATAATAATATTCATAGCCACCGTCGTGATGATGCTTGGTTTGAACTACATCATTCACAAAACCAGCACCGGCCGCGCCATGCGGGCCGTGGCCCAGAATAAAACCATGGCCTCACTTTTAGGGGTGAACGTAAACAAGGTCATCACCATCACATTCGCCCTGGCCGGCTCTTTGGGAGCCGCCGCCGGAATCCTGGTTGGGGCCTATTACAACTCGGTCTTCCCCACCATGGGTTATGTGGCGGGGGTGAAGGCCTTTGCCGCCGCGGTCCTGGGCGGCATCGGGTCGGTGCCCGGGGCCATGCTGGGCGGACTCATCCTGGGCATTGCCGAGGCTTTGGGCGCGGGCTATATCAGCTCCCTATACCGTGACGGCATCTCGTACGCGGTCATGATCGGGGTGATCATCTTCGCCCCGGCCGGGCTGTTCGGAGTGCTCAGCCGCGAAACCAAAA
This sequence comes from Desulfarculaceae bacterium, assembly GCA_963675675.1. Lineage (GTDB taxonomy): Bacteria > Desulfobacterota > Desulfarculia > Desulfarculales > Desulfarculaceae > Dethiosulfatarculus. The sequence goes on along the minus strand of OY776512.1, from coordinate 78,179 downwards.
AGAGTATGTAGCCATGGCGGAATCTAGCGTAGCAACCATGGATAAAGGAAAAATGTATAAGCTGGGGGCACTGGCACTGGCCCTTTTGTTCCCCATGCTTTTGGATATAACACCACTGCCCTATGAGTACGTGCTGCACGTGGCCATCATGACACTTTTGTACATGATACTGGCCTTGGGCTTGAACATCGTTCCCGGCTTCAACGGGCTTTTGGACCTGGGGTATGTTGGTTTTTACGGCATAGGGGCCTACACTTCGGGCCTTTTGACCGTGCATTACGGGCTCAGTTTCTGGCTGATCATCCCCTTGGCCTTTATCAATGGGGCCATTTGGGGGGTGCTTTTGGGCGCACCCACCCTGCGGCTCACCGGGGACTATTTCGCCATCGTCACCTTCGGGTTTTCCGAGCTGGTGGTTCTTTTCCTCACCAATGAGGTGTGGCTGACCCGGGGGCCCCTGGGGCTTCCCGGCATAGATCCGGCCAGCATAGACCTGGAGCTTTTCGGCGGACCGGTGATCTGGCTGGAAGGAGACACCCCCCAGGTTTATTACCTCATCTTGGTAATGGTGTTCATGACCCTATTCGTGATGCACCGCATTCAAAGTTCGCGCCTGGGCCGGGCCTGGTTCGCCATCCGGGATGACGAAATGGCGGCGGTGAGCTGCGGCATCAACCTGTTGCAGTACAAAGTCATCGCCTTTGCCATCTCGGCGGCCTTCGGGGCTATGGCGGGCAGCTTCTTTGCCCGCTGGATGACAGTCATCACCCCGGACGGCTTCATCTTCTGGGAGTCCTTTTTCGTGCTCTGCATGATTGTGCTGGGCGGCTTGGGCAATATCTGGGGCGTGCTGTTGGGCGCCGTGGTGCTGGTGGGGCTGGGCGAGATATTGCGCGAGCTTCTGCCCGCCCTGGGGCTGCCGGAAAACGCACGGTTTTTGATCTATGGCCTGATAATGGTGCTTATGATGCGCATACGCCCCGCCGGGCTCTTGCCCATTCCGGCGGTGGCCGCCCAGATGCGCGCGGCCCATGGCGGAAAGAAACGCGTCTCCTGGTTCAAGAAGGCTTAAGCCATGCAACCCATACTGAAAATAGATGCACTAAGCAAAAACTTCGGCGGCCTGCAAGCCTTGAAGGATGTGTCCTTTGATATAAATCGGGGCGAGATCATAGGTCTTATCGGTCCCAACGGGGCGGGCAAGACCACCTTGTTCAACTGTGTGGCCGGGGTGGAAAAGCCCAGCAGCGGGGATATCAGTTTTGTGCCCAACCAAAACGAAGGGGTCAGCATCGGGGGTAAAAAACCCGAGCAGGTCACCAAGCTGGGCATTGCTCGCACCTTTCAGAACATCAAGCTGTTTGACGCCCTGACCGTTTTGGATAATGTCAAGATAGGCCGGCATTGCCGTTTCAAGTCCAGCTTTTTCGGCGCGGTTTTTCAGACCTCCGGCCAGCGCAGGGAAGAAAAAGAAATCCGGGAGAGCGCGGTTGGGTACCTGGAGTTCGTGGGGCTCACCGGGCGCTATGACGAGATGGCCGCTTCCTTACCCTATGGCGACCAGCGCCGTCTTGAGATAGCCCGCGCCCTGGCCACCAACCCCCAGCTCCTGATGCTGGATGAACCGGCTGCGGGTATGAACCCCCAAGAGTCAAAGGAGCTGATGGACCTCATCTATCAGATCAGGGACCGGGGCGTCACCATCCTGCTTATTGAGCACGATATGAAAGTGGTCATGGGGGTGTGCGAAAGGGTGGTGGTGATCAACTACGGCAAATGGCTGGCCGAGGGCGACCCAAGAGAAGTGGCCAAGGACCCCAAGGTCATTGAGGCCTATTTGGGCAGTGGAGCGGCGTGCGATGCTTAAACTGGACAACGTGAAAACCTATTATGGAAACATCCGCGCGCTCAAAGGCATTTCCCTGGAGGTTAAACAGGGTGAAATCGTCTGTCTGATCGGGGCCAACGGAGCGGGCAAATCCACCACATTGATGACCATCTCCGGGGTTTTGAACCCGGTTGAGGGCCGCATCACCTATTTGGACAAGGATATTGCGGGATCTCCGCCGGAGCAGATCGTGGCGGCGGGCATTTGCCAGGCGCCCGAAGGCCGCATGATATTCCCGGTGCTCACGGTGCAGGAGAATCTGGAGCTGGGCGCTTTTTTGCGCAGAGACAAAGACGGCATCCAGGAGGATCTGGAGAAAAACTTTGACCTGTTTCCCCGGCTCAAAGAGCGCCGCAAACAGCTTGGCGGCACCTTGAGCGGCGGAGAACAGCAGATGCTGGCCATTGCGCGGGCCCTGATGGGACGCCCCAAGCTGCTTATGCTGGATGAGCCCTCCCTGGGCCTGGCTCCCATTGTGGTGGAGTCCATTTTCCGCACCATCCGGGACATCAACCAGGCAGGCATGACCATCCTTTTGGTGGAGCAGAACGCCCAGATGGCCCTGGAGTATTCCCACCGGGGTTATGTTCTGGAAACCGGCCTGATCGGAATGCATGACACCGCAGCCAACCTGGCCTGTAATGAGGAGGTGGCCAAGGCCTACCTGGGACAATGACAGGGACCCGGAGCCTCCAGGCCCCATAGCAATGCCGGGGCGATGAGAACCAAGGGGGCTGGCCGGACCAGCCCGGCGATAAAAAAAATATTCGATGACTGAAGGCCGGGTGTAATACAATACGCCCGGTCCTTTATTTGGAGGCATGGCCATATATCAATTGCCCGGACCGGGTTTATTGGTGACAATATGAAAAGCTAAAGCAGACGGAGTATCAGGCATGGCCGAAAAACGGGTGGTGTTTTATTTATTCGATGATGTGGAAGACCTGGATTTTGCCGGGCCTTTGGAGGTGTTTGGGGCCTTTGGCCGCCCCGGTGACAATGACGCCTTTGAGCTGGTCACGGTGAGTGACGGGCCGGGCATGATCAAAAGCCGCAATGGCCTGAAAATCCAGCCGGACTACTCATTTGAAAATTGCCCCAAGGCTGATGTGCTGGTCATCCCCGGCGGCATGGGCACCCGGCGCGAGATGCATAACACCGCCGCCATGGCCTGGCTGAAGCGGGCCGCCGCGGAGGCCGAAGTGGTGCTGACCGTCTGCACCGGGTCATTGCTGGCCGCCAAGGCGGGGCTCTTGGAAGGCCTGGAAGCCACCACCCACTATGCGGCCATGGACCTGTTGGCCGAACTTGCGCCCGGGGCCAGGCTCAAACCGGGCTCCCGCTATCTGGATAACGGCAAGTATGTGATAGCCGCCGGGGTTTCGGCCGGGATCGATGCGGCCCTCTATCTGGCAGGCCGCATGCATGGCATGGACAAAGCGCTCCAGACCGCTCATTATATAGAGTATGAGTATTTCAATTCACAAGGCTGATTCGAACCTTATTGATCCATACAGGGCTCATCAGCAGGATTGATGCTATACGCGATAGAGTGAAAAAGATAAAAACAGGCCTCCAACTACCGGAAAGCAATCGCGCCACAAAACAGCATTGAACTCCAACTTATACCTGCCCTCCAACCCGATGCCGTGCTCAAAGTCCAGAGAACCTCTACAGGTGAGAATCGGACTGAATGCCAGACAACCCGGCAAAAGGGAGGAAAGAAATGGCGTTTAGGTGGAAGGCGGCAATGCTGTTCATGGTGGTTTGCTTTGCAGCGCCCATGTTTGTTTCTTCAACAGCGCAGGCATATGACCCCTATGGCGTAGGCATTGGCGGAGGCGGCGGAGGCAGACCCAAACCCCGCAAAGCCAAGAAACCGGTCTATGCCTACACTACGCATCCCAAATACTCCAACCCCCACCAAAGACGGGTGCCGATCGCCCCGGGCAGCAGACGGTACCGCCTTGTGCCTTATTGCCGGACCGGCATAGCAGTGAGGCGCGGAAACCGCATACAGTGCTGGGGTTGTCCCAGCGGATATGTGAGGCTTCCCTGGAAAGGCACTCTGAGCCAATGCGTAAAATGCCCCGGAGGCACCAAAAATCCCAGGCTTAAGCCCAATGGAAGATATGAATGCTTCAAGTGAAACGGGTGTGCCCTGGCCGCGAACTTATGACATATGCCAAGCAGAACCGGAATTGTGCTGTCCCATTTTGGGATCGCACAAGTGAGCTTGACTTAGAGCGTCTTTTGCATCAGAACCTCATCAAAATAGCGCCCGAATTTACGCCCGACTTTCTGCAGCCGGCCGCACTCCACAAAACCCTGGGCGGTATGGAATTTCAGGCTGGGCTCATTGCGCGATGCAATGCTGGAGATGAGGTTTTCCAAGCCCAGGCCATTGGCCTTTTCAATAAGCGCGTCCATAAGCACAGCCCCCAGCCCCTTCCCGGTGGAATCCGGATGCAGAAATATGCCCACCCTGGCCGCCTTGTCAAACAGCTTGCTGGGTTTCAAGGCGGATAAAAAAGCATAACCAGCCAGGCGGCCCTCATGCTCCAGGGCGAGAAAGGCGTGCTTTTGGGTCATTTTGATCAGGCCCTCAAAGTATTTTTTATCCGCCGGCACTGGATGAAAGGAGGCGTAGCTGTTTTCAATATAATAGTTTGCTATGGCGCAAAGCGCGGCTTGGTCTGAACGGCGTATATTCCGCACGGAGTAATCCTGCATTGTCTTTTTTTCCATGAATTGTAGTAGGTTGCAGCCGTGAAACGCATTAATCCCCGCACCTGGGGATGTTTGGAACATAAATCCATTCTATTAGCCGGCTTTTTACAAGGCCTCGGCCGGGCCTCCAGGCTCTGGCGGACGCAGTCTTTCACCAGATTCGAGGATCTTAACGATGCTGACTTCCAAGGATTTTTTGCGCCCAATCTCCTTTGAGATGAAAAAAAGTATACCCCAGGGAATAACCAGGCCCAAAAGTCCCAAAATGACTGAACCGTCTTGCGCGTTGAGCCCTATCTTCGGTCCCAGTTTGGAACCGAGCGCCGCGCCCAAAAGCAAGGTTATTATGGGGACCAGGTAAACCAGGAACCCGGCTCCCATTACGCCCTTGCGGGGCACCGCGATCATAACGAGATCCCCTTCTTTGGCCTGAAGGGGGTTTTTCACAACAATTTCGCGTTTTTTCATGCCCCCCATGGTTGAGCAGGCGCCCTTCATGCCGCAATGATGGCAAGCCTCGGTCTGGGTGGTTTCAATCTTGGCCAATCCGCCGATCAGCTCGGTCACCACACCTTCTTCCTTCATGGTCGCGTCGTCGTATTGCTGCATAGCCTGGCTCCCGCCATATAGTTAGGTTGCAAAAACTACCTACCTAAAAAATGGTTCGCCCACAAGCTTTTTGCAAGCCTGGCAGGCCCGGACCACGGTTTTTCGGGATTATGCGGCGCTGGAGCCGCTGAATTTCGGCTGTTTAAGCCTTCAAAAGGGACTTACAGGTCCAAAACATATACCTGTTCAACCAGGGTGATGCCCCACTGTTCCACGGTGTATTCTTTGGTCAACTCAAACCCCTGTTTCAAATATAAGCTTCGGGCCGCATCAAGTCCCTTGACCGTAAACAGATGTATGCGCTTATGGCCCGCATCACGGCAAAACTCAAGGGCGTTGGCCAAAAGGCGGCCACCCACGCCCCGGCATTGGATTTTGGGGTTTACTATGAACCAGCGCAGCCTGACGCCCAGATCGGATTTGATACGGCCGTCTATGGCAATGGAGCCGGCGAATTCCCGGCCGCACCTGGCGGCCTGCCAGAAATCCCGCTGCGGGCTGTAAGCTTCACCGAATTCGCCCAATTCGCGGGCTTCCATGGATTCAAAGCTGAGGTCAAAACCGTGATGCTCGGCATAGTAAGAACCGTGCAAAGCTATCATTTCCCCGATCAATCCGGGATAGTATCCGCTATATTCAATGGGTTCCATGCCAGGCTCCATTTCAGGCCCAATCTGAGACACGAAGCTAAAGGATTTAGTTGACATTGTCAATGAATATATTGACAATTGCAAGTTATTTTGCAACATTACTGCTATGAAAAATATAGAAACAGAACTTGAGCAGCAAATTCAGGCCATCCGGCGTTTTAACCGCTTTTACACCAAGCTGGCCGGCATTTTGGAGGACATGTATTTGGGAGCGCCGGTGCGGCTCAGCGAGGCCCGGGTTTTGTATGAAATAAGCTCCCAGCCGGGATGCAAGGCGGGAGAGCTGGCCACCCAGCTGGGCATGGACCCCGGATATCTCAGCCGGACTATTTCTTGTATGGAGAAAGCTGGTTTTGTCCGGCGGAAGCCTGATCCCGCGGACCGCAGATCCCGCAGCCTGTATCTTTCCCAATCCGGCCAAGCGTTAATGGAGGAACTGCGCCGCTTGGTGGTCCGCCAGACTCAGTCCTTTCTGGAGCCCTTGCAGCCTGATGAGCGGCGCGAGCTGGTGCGGGCCATGCAGCAAATTCAAACCCTATTGGGAGACGATACGGCTTAATTCCGGCTTTGCGCCCCATGCAATCCCCGGATTGTGTCATACTCCCTTTCATGAAAATAAGGCGCAACATTTTGAAAAAAGCCATTTGACCCAAACAGGCGGTCAGTGCGGGCGAATAGGCTGGACATGCTGGCCTGTGAATGAAAACCTTGGAGTTATCTGATGGATTACCAGGAATATCTGGATCTCATCTGGAACCGTTATGAAGACTGGCATAAAAAGGGCCGGATCACCAACACCTCAAAGGTCATACCCATTGGTGAGTCTCTGGCCGCCAAGCAGTGGGTGATACCCACCCAAAGGGTTGAGCATTACATAAAAAACAGCCGCTGTGTGGCTCTGACCCATTGCCGCTGCCGCACTTTGGGGAAAAAATGCGACAGCCCCACCGAGACCTGTTTTTTATTTAATGACGTGGGGGAAAAGGCAATATCCGATGGCAGGGCGCGCAAGGTCACCCTGGAAGAGGCCCGCCAATATCTGGCTTTGGCGGATAAGGCCGGACTGGTGCCCATGACCCTGTTCGATCCGGAGCAGCATATTCTGGCCCTGTGCCATTGCTGCCCCTGCTGCTGTCACGATCTGCAGTTCATGATCAACCAAAAACGTGATGACCTGGTGGCCCAGGCCGACTATGCGGCGGTGCAGGATAGCGCCCAATGCTCCAATTGCGGAATTTGCGTTGAACGCTGCCATTTTGGAGCCCGCAGCATGGTGGATGGGTCCTTGGCCCTTGATCCTGAAAAATGCTATGGCTGCGGCCTGTGCGTGACCACCTGCCCCGAAGACGCCATCAGCATGCAACGGCGTGAGCAAATGCAATCCGCCTAGATTTGAGAGAGAATTGTGAATTACCCGAAACGCATAACCGAACTTCAAGAGGCCATAGCAGACAAGGGCTGGGAGGGCGTCATCCTCTTTTGGACCCGGGATGTTTTTTATTACACCGGACTGGCCCAGCCCGCCTGGTTGGTGGTTCGTCCAGACGACTGGGCGGTTTTTGTGCGCTCCGGTTATGAGTTCGCAGTGGAGCGGGCCCAAATAGTGCCTGAACGCATTATTCCCGAGCGCAACATGTCCAATGTGTGTGAACGCATGTTCCCGGGCCATGGAAACGGGGCCAAGGTGGGCAGTGAACTGGACATCCTGCCGGTGAATGAGGCCGAGAAATATGCCTCGGTCTTGGGGGGGCGGAAACTGGTGGATGCATCGCCTTTGGTGCTGCATCAGCGCATGGTCAAGGATGAAGATGAAGTGGCCATGCACCGTTTGGCCGCAGAAGCGGCCCAGAAAGGCCACCTGGCCGGGCTTGAGGTGCTGAAGCCCGGAGTCGCCGAGATCGAGTTTGCAGCCGCCATAGAGCATGCCCACCGCCTGGCGGGCCACGTGGGCGTGTTCTTTTACCGCCAGGTGGAGACCTTGATGAGCCGGGGCCCCATGAGCGCGGGGCCCAATCTGGCCCGGCACAGCGGAACCCTGTTCACCCTGACCGGAGTCGGCATGAGTCCGGCGCTTCCCTCCGGGCCCTCGGGCCGCCCGGTAAAGCGGGGAGAATTGATCATGGTGGATATCTGCCCTTGCATTGAAGGCTATCACATGGACCAAAGCCGCATGTATTGCCCCGGCAAAGCCCCGGCCCGGGCCTGGGAACTGCATTACGCCCTGGCGGAAATCGGCGATCATCTTATGAAGAGCCTGCGGCCCGGCATGGTAGCCGGTGACGCATTCGAGCTGGCCACGCAAAAGGCCGCCGATTTGGGCATGGCGGATATATATTTGCGCTTCCCCAACGGCATACATTCCCATTTTGTGGGTCATGGGGTGGGGCTGGAGATCAACGAGCCCCCGGTTTTGAGCAGGGGAAACCAGGAGCCCTTGCGGGCGGGGATGGTCCTTGCCCTGGAACAGCATATGATGCAGCCCGACGGCCTGACCGTGAAGCTGGAAGACATGGTGCTCCTGGAAAAAGACGGCTGCAAGTTGCTCAATATCACACCCCGCACAATCACCGAGAGCGGGTGACTGTTTCCAGCCTTATGAAACAAAATGAATAATTGGCCCCCGCGGTTTGCCGCGGGGTTTTTGGCCTATTCTGCCGGGCGCGGACCAAGCCGACCTGGCGCGCCTTTATGCTTGGCAAACCCCCAAAAGCTTCCCCGCTGAATTTACGGGCCGGGTAAACTCATGCGCCCAGGTTATACCCTTGTGTCAAAATTGCGCCGCTTTCCGGACTGAAAACAACGGCGGGTTCAGAATGATTTGTGACCCGGCCAGCCTGATTATCTTATAGTTTGTATCGCATGAAAACATATGGCTTTGGACTATGGTCAGGCATATTCATTTTAAGTTGACCAGGGATTAATGGAAACCGTCACTTTGAAAAGGCGGTTTGCAAGTTAAACAAATGACGCTGCTAAATAAAAAAAGGAGGGTCTTAAACCCTCCTCCTCCGGTGCCGATTCTATCTGAGATGATTGGCGACGGCCAGACTACTGAAAAATAACCCCGTCTCCTACCGAGGATATCCCCTTTGTTTTCCAGTCGGCCACCCCCTGGATATATCTCATATTTTCATTGATAATGCAATAAAAAAGTTATTTATTTATAAATGTATAGCTGTTTGCTTAAGATAATTTCTTAAACCAAGGCTTGCATGTTATTTGATTGCGTAAACAACACGCTTAAACATTATCTTGCGTTTTGCATGTCGGCAAAGTTGAAATATGATAAATCAAATTTGCACGGGTTCAATTATGGGGATTTCAATCACGAGGTCCTTTTCATAGCTAAAAGCGGTGCCTTCTATTTCCTGCATATGCACTTCAAATGTGGCGTAAACCGTATTGCCCCCCGGGAAAAAATGCCCCCCCATAACCTCTCCGTCCTGAGTTGATATCATGCCGTGAAAGTGTAAAAAAGGTTCCGCATCATCCGGCATTCCCAAGCGGCCCATGCCGGACCACACCTCCAAGGGGCCGTCCAATTCCACTTGGGGCTGGCGCTCCACCCGGCCGGGCATGCTGGAGCTCATGCGGACCAGAGGTGAAAAGGCCGCTTTGGCCAGGCTGCCAAATGCGTTTATCCAGGCCGCCTTGACCTTATGCTCCTTGGCCAGGTCCAAAATGCCTTGCATAAAATCACAGCCAGGCAGCAGGCGGGCTGAAATTATGCGGCCAGGCCTTCCCTGGGCGCTGTTCATACGGCTTTGGCCTTCATGCTGCTGCCATATATTCCAAGGCAGGTTTTCCGGTGGTTTGCTGGACATGGTCTATTGCTCTCCAATTGCTGATGACAGGCCGCCCTAAAAAGCGCCTGTCAGTGGTTAGGTTCAAAACCGGACCCTGCCATACTAACAATTTCAGATATATGTGGGTATAAAATCTCACGCGGCATGTGTTAAGTATATGCATTGGCCCGGCATGGGGCGGAACTGCTTTGCACCCTGCTGCCCCTTGCACTGCCGCATAAGCTGTATACTCTATTAGCAGGACCGAATTTTTGGCACTGAACCGCGCGGCCATCCGAACAAAAGCCGCCGCCTTGCATAGGAGCTGAGATTATGGATGCATTGGAAGCAATCAAAACCCGGCGCAGTGTGCGCAATTGGACCTCCGAACCGGTGCCGCCGGAAATTATCAGGCAGATTCTGGAGGCGGCCATGTACGCCCCCAGCGCGGGGGATGAACAAGCCTGGCAATTTGTGGTGATACAGGACCGGGGGCTTTTGGACCAGGCCGGAGACGTGAACCCATACGCACGCATATCCCGCCTGGCGCCCTTGGGAATCCTGGTTTGCGGCGATACCAGCCTGGAAAAATACACCGGATTCTGGGTGCAGGATTGTTCCGCAGCCACCCAGAATCTATTGGTGGCCGCGCATTCTTTGGGCCTGGGAGGGGTTTGGACCGGTATTTATCCCGAAGAGGGCCGGGTGCGGGGTTTTAAAAAGCTTTACGGCCTGCCCGAAAACGTGATTCCCCTTGGCCTTTTGCTGCTGGGCTATCCGGATCAGAAGCCCAGCCAGCCCAAGCGCTACAAAGCGGAAAGAGTGCACCAGGACCGCTTTGGGCGTCCCTGGGGATAAAAATAAAAGAGGCCCGGTTGTTAATAAAACCCGGACATCTGTTATCAGGTTCAAGCCGGGCGGACAAACCCATGGACGCCCGGCATTGGATCGCCCCCCGGTCCCGGCTATTGATCCAGCCAGGGGAATATGCCTTGCAAGAACTCGAATTTCAGGCTGAAGGCAGCCAGCATGGCCAGCAGCCCGAAAGCTATGATGGCTAATCCGGCCAGACGGCTGATGAGGGGCACCTTGTCCAGGTTGATGATATGCCGGCAGGTGGCTACGCCAATGCACAAAGTGACCCACCATACGGCCGATCCGCAGAACACCCCGAGGACCAATTGACAGGCCGCGGCATAGTCGTGTTGTATGCCGGCCATACCCAATCCGGCGAAGATCACCCCGAATCCTATGATGGTGGCCGGATTGCTGGCAGTTAACAGAAAGGTTGAGAAGAAACTGCCGATCACCGAGGGCTGGTTACCTGCTTGGTTTTGCTGGCTGACATGAGGCCTGGAATACAGTCTCCAGCCCAGCCACAGCATCAAGATTCCCCCGAAAAGCCTGATATAGAATTGGTGCCTGGCTATGAAATCGCTGATCGCGGTGAGCCCGAAGGCGGCGACCGCGCCGTACATGGCGTCGGCAAAGGTTGCGCCCAAGCCCGAAAACAGCCCCACCAAAGCTCCATAGGCCAAAGAGCGCCGCACGCACAGCACCCCCACCGGACCCACCGGAGCAGCCACCATAAAACCTACCGCCACCGCCTTGAAAAATAGCCAATCGTGCATTGATGTCTAACCAGGCTTGTTTTGCCGCCCTTATAAAGATTGAGCATACGGTAAAAAGGGCTTATCCGCCGCATCTTAATCAGGCCATATATCACAGATCGGAGGTTATAACCCCCATGGGCTGGAATTTTATTGCGAAAAACGCACAGGTTGCAAGCCTGCATTGTTTTTTCGGGGAGTGAACGGCCCGCTTGACGTGGTTTGCAGCTTTTGTATATGGTGGGTATTCAGCATTTTGACACCAGGCGATTAAAGGGTGAAGCATATGGGGTTTGCTATTGAAATGCTGGGGCCGGAGCATGGGGCGCGCTTTTTGCCCGGTCTCACCGGGCTGACCGAAGATGCGGTGCAAGCCGGGGCTTCGGTGGGTTTTTTGCTGCCCCTGGAGCATGCGGGCATAAAAGAATACTGGCAAGACACCCTGGCCAGGCTGCGGCCCGGCTCCCACGCCTTGCTGGCCGGGCTGGATGAACAGGGCCAAGTATCCGGTGCGGTGCAGTTGATCCGCTCGCCCAAGGCCAATGGGGTACACCGGGCGGAAGTGGCCAAGCTCCTGGTTCACCGCAAATACAGGCGTAAGGGACTGGGCCGGGCGCTGATGGAAAAACTGGAGACCTTGGCCCGGAGCTGGGGGGTGACCCTGCTGGTCCTGGACACCGCCACCCCGGCGGCTGAAAAGCTCTACCGCAGCATGGATTGGGTGCTCGCGGGCCGTATGCCGGGCTATGCTTATGATCCGGACGGCAGCGGCCCCCATGAAACCGGCTTTTATTACAAAAGGCTCTGAGCGGGCTATCGGGCCTTATATGCGCCACAGTTTCCCTTTAATGTCAAATAGGTGCTTTTGTTCCTGACTGGTTCCTATTCGCAGGATTGTTTGCTAGACTTAAATAATCCGGCGCCATTACCCGCTGCGCACACTTAAGAACTTAATAAATGGTCGACCATTATCAGTATAGACAGGGCCGGGTCTTTGGGTATGCTTTGCTTCACCTTATAAAGACTATTTAGACCGGAGAGTTATTGATGAAAATACTGAAGGCCACTCAGATGGAGCGCTGCATTGGATGCAACTCCTGCACGTTGGCCTGCGCCCGCTTGGTGCATGGTCACATGTCACTGGAGTACGCCGGGATCAGAATAGCCAGCTCCGGTGGCCTTTCCACCGGATTTTTTGCAAGGGTGTGCCTTGCCTGTGATCCGGCTCCCTGTGCCGATGCCTGCCCCATGGGCGCTTTGGTGCCCAAAAAGGGCGGCGGAGTGATGTTCAAGGAAAAGGCCTGCACCCGCTGCGGTTCTTGTGCTCCCGCATGCCCGGTGGAGGCCATTGTCCTGGATGAGGAACAACGGCCATATGTCTGCATCCATTGCGGCCAGTGTGTGAGCTTCTGCCCTCACGATTGCCTGGAAATGGGTGACGTGCCCCTCAAAAAGGAGGCTGAAGACAATGCAGCGTAACACGTGCGGGCCTATTGACCTCAGTGTTGTGAAAATAATGCTGGTGGATCTTACTGAAAGCAAAGGCAGAGTTGTACGGATGGAGAACCGCGACCAGGTGATCGGCGGCTCCGGTCTGGCCGCTCATCTGTTCCATACCTACGGCAAGCCGGATCTGCCCTGGGATGACCCCGATCAGCCCCTTATCTTTGCGGTGGGCCCATTGACTGGCTATTTCCCGCTTATGAGCAAAGTGGTTTGCGGCTTCAAATCCCCATATCATGACCAGTATGCTGAAAGCCATGCCGGCGGCCGCACCGCGATTTGCCTCCGTACTGCGGGTTTCGACGCCTTGGTGGTGAAAGGAAAGGCCAAGGATCTGACCGCGCTCACATTGGGTTCCAAAACCCTGAAGCTGACCAATGTAAACTATCTGGCCGGAGATGGCGCATATAAGACCGGCAAGCTCTTAAGGCGCATGACCGGCAGCCAATCTTCGGGCAACCGCTCCATACTCCGCATCGGGCAGGCCGGTGAAAACAAGGTGGCCTATGCCTGCATCAACGCGGACTCCTACCGCCACTACGGACGCTTGGGCTCCGGCGCGGTAATGGGTTCCAAAAATCTCAAGGGCATCGTGTTTTTGGGGGATGGAATTCAGCCCATTCCACAGGGCAAGGAGTACCGCCGCCTGTTCAAGGATATCTATGATAAGGTGACCGCCACCAACATGATGAGCAAGTATCATAACCTGGGCACTGCGGCCAATATCTCAACCCTGAACGAATTGCGGGCCCTCCCCTGGTACAACCTGCAGCGCAGCACGGATGAAGGCGCGGCCACCATTTCCGGAGAAAACTTCGCCAAGGAAACCTTGCTGCGCAACGGTGCCTGCTCTGGGTGTCCGGTGGGCTGCATCCACGTGGGCATGGTGCGCGAGATGTTCGATGTGGAAAACCGCTATCTATACCGCCAGGTGCCCTATGATTATGAACCCATCTTTGCCTTGGGCTCAATGCTGGGCATCACCGACCAGGTTGATCTGTTAAGCCTGTTGGACCAGGTGGAAAAAGTTTGTGTGGACGCCATGAGCGTGGGCGTGGCCCTGGCCTGGGCCACCGAAGCCTTGGAAAAGGGCCTGGTGAACGAAAAGCAAACCCTGGTGCCTTTGAAATTCGGCGATTACCTCAACTACAAATATGCCGTAACCCTGTTAAGCGAGCGGGCCAACGACTTTTACTACGCTCTGGGTCAAGGCCTCCCGGTTGCGGTCAAGGAATACGGCGGCGGGGAGTTCGCCTGCGTACTGGGCCAGGAGATGGCCGGATATGCCACAGGCGAGGTCTTCTACGTTTCCCAGGCGCTGGGCTTCAGGCACTCCCACCTGGACACCGGCGGTTATTCATACGACCAAAAAGGCCTCGACTGGACCGTGGATGAAGCCCTGGAATTTCTGAAAACCGATGAGGTGGGCCGGGTGATGCTTACTTCCATGGTTTCCTGCCTGTTTGCCCGGGGGGTGTATAAGGATGCGGTGGTGCAAGATATGCTGAACAGCGTCGGCCTGTACAACTTGGCCGACAACCTGGACAGCATCGCGCAGCATGTGACCCGCATGCGCTGGCAGGCCCGGCTGTGCACGGGTTACAAACCCCGCGATATAAAAATACCCAAACGTTTCATGGAAGTTGACAATTGGCAGGGCAAGGCCGACCCGGCCAAGCTAAAGGCGCTGAAAGACGGCTATGCCGATTACATAATGACCATGCTGGATTAGAACCGGCCATAACCTGCGCCGGGCCTCCCGGATCGAAAGGGGGGGTGTGGTTTGGCCAAAACAACCGGGGGCTTTTCCCCGGATTCAAGATTCAAATAATAAAACCGAGCCTCCGCCAGCCTGGCGGGGGCTTGTTTCATTGCAGTTATGTAAACAGATCAGGCCTGTTGATAGGCATTGGGTTCCTTTGGCCCGGCGTTATCAGATCCGCGCCTTTTCCCGAAAATGAATAGTATTAACCGGGAATGAGCGGTTGACCGTCTTACAGCAAACAGGTACTATTCCCAACGCCATAATAAGGATAATTACTAGTATGAAAATAGGGTAATTGTCGGATAGTCAACAACAACTAAGTTTATGCAGGAGCAAAAATCATGCAAAAAGACATCGTTGTAGTGGGTGGAGGACCTGGCGGAGTAATAAGCGCGTTGACCGCCAAAAGCGTCTATCCCGATAAATCCGTATGTGTAATCCGCAGTATCGGCGATGGGCTGATCCCCTGCGCAATTCCATATATGATCAATACCATGGAAGACACCAGGGCAAATGTCATGCCCATGGGCGGTTTGGGTAAGGCCGGGGTGGAAACCATTGTGGCCGAGGTGGTCTCCCTTGACGCCGAGGCCAAAACCGTCAA
Organism: Desulfarculaceae bacterium; assembly: GCA_963675675.1. Taxonomy (GTDB): domain Bacteria; phylum Desulfobacterota; class Desulfarculia; order Desulfarculales; family Desulfarculaceae; genus Dethiosulfatarculus. Next base: position 63,035 of record OY776512.1, on the reverse strand, counting down.
GCTGAATAGCGGTGAGCGTGTGGAGTTCGACCGGCTGGTGCTGGCCACGGGAAGCAATCCGGCCAGCCTGCCTATTTCCGGCATCGGCCTGGAAGGCGTCTTCACCATCACCAAAAGCCTGGCCCCTCTGAATGACTTGGTGGCCAAAGCTCAGGCGGCCTCCAATGTGGTCATCGTGGGCGGCGGTTTCATCGGAGTGGAGTTTGCCGAAGAGCTCGCCCAGAAGGCCGGGGTGAATATTCATCTAGTGGAGCTTATGCCCAAACTTCTCCAGGCTGCATTTGATGACGAATTCTGCGATGAAGCCCAGAAGATTATGGAAGAACAGGGAGTGAACCTGCACCTTACACAAAAGATCGAGGCCATAAACGGCGAGGACAAGGTTTCTTCCGTGACCCTGAGCGGCGGTGAAGAGCTTCCGGCGGATCTGGTCATCATCGGAATCGGGGGCAGGCCCAACAGCATGCTGGCCGCGGATGCCGGCATACGCCTGGCCGATGACGGCTCCATCTGGGTGGATACCTATATGCGCACCTCGGTCCCCGGCATCTTTGCGGTTGGGGACTGCGCCTTGAAACGGGACTTTTTCACCCGCAAACCGGTTCCGGTCTGGCTGGCTTCAACCGCCACAGCGGAAGCCCGCAATGCCGGAACCAACATCTACGGCATCCGGGTGCTGAACCAGATACAGGGAAGCATCGCGGCCTTTTCCACCAAGCTGAAAGACACCTGCTTTGCCAGCGCCGGACTCACCGAACGGGCCTGCCAGCGGGAGGACATACGCTATGTCTGCGCTTCCGCCGGCGCTCCGGACCGCCATCCGGGCAGCCTGCCCGGGGCCAAGGCCATGACCGTGAAACTGATCTTCGCCGACCGGGCCGGGGCTCTCTTAGGCGGACAGGTAATGGGCGGAGATTCGGCCGGTGAATTGGTCAATGTCATCGCCATGGGCATCCAAAAGGGCGTCACTGTGCGGGACATGGATATGATGCAGATAGCCACCCATCCCAAGATATCCGCCGCGCCCACGGTGCATCCCCTTATCAATGCAGCGCATCAGGCGCTGGCCAAGCTGCGCTGCAAGTAGCCACAAACACCCACATGAGGCCGCAGTCCGCTGCACCGGCGGATTGCGGCCGGGTGTGCATAGTGAAATACAGTAGAGGTTACCCGGCGGGCTCGGCCGGAGGGATGTCCGGGTCGTCGGCCAGTTCCATGTCGGCAATTTGCTGCAGGCTGACAGGCTTCAGCGGGGGGCGTATCCGCATATAACCCGCCTGGTCAACCCTTGTATTAAGGTGCGCCGCGATCATCTCCGAAATGATCAGGCCGCACATGCGGCCCTGGCAGGGACCCATGCCGGCCCGGGTCTGGGTTTTGAGCTGATTGGGGCCAAGGGCCCCCAGCTTCAAGGCCTCCCGGATTTGCCCGGCGCTGATTTCCTCGCAGCGGCAGACCAGGGTTTCATCATCCTGGGGAAACAAAAAAAGCGGATTGGGTTTGAACAGCCGGTCCAAAAAGGGGCGCACCGACTTTTCCACAATCAGCCGCCTGCGCAAAGGCGAAGCCTCGCGGTCCCTGGTCCGGCGGCTGATATTGCCCAAGGCGCAGGCCGCGGCCAGAGCGGCCAGGCGTCCGGCCGCCGCCGCCGCAACCCCGCCCGATATCCCGGCCGCATCGCCAGCCACACTGATGCCCTGGCGGCTGGTATTGCCCCAGGCATCCGTAACCGGCTTCCAATAGCGCTGCACCTCATCCCAGCCGTACTCAAGCTGCAAAAGGAAGCCAAGCTGGGTGTCAGGCACCACGCCGTTATGCAAAAGCAGGGTCTCGGCCTCTATTTCCCTAGGCGCACCGCCGCCGGTAAAGCGCACCGCTTGAACCGAGTCGGAGCCCACGGCCTCCAGCCGGTCCACTCCCCGGAATATGGGGATTGATTTGCGCCTAATATCCCATATAAAGCCCAGCCCTTTTATCAGGTAATGGATTCCCAGCCCCGCTTTTGGCAGATAGGGCAAGGCCCCGGCCAGGTTTGCGGGCGGAGTGGTGTCCAGAACGGCCTTGATATCCGCGCCGGCCCGGATCAAACGGCTGGCGCTCAGGAAGAGCAAGGGGCCGCTTCCGGCAAGCACGATTCCGCTGTAGGGTATAACCCCATGGGATTTGAGCAATACATCGGCGGCCGTGGCCGCCATCACCCCCGGCAAGGTCCATCCCGGTATGGGCATGGGCCGTTCCTTGGCTCCGCAGGCGATCAAGACCCGTCTGCCCCGCACCTGATACGCCTTTTGCCGGCTTATATAGCTGACAGTGCCGTCCGGCTCCAGGTTCCACACCGTGGCCTGGGGCACATAGACCGCCGGGCTGCTGCGGAAGTCCCGGCTCATGGATTTTCCCTGGCCGTAGCTGTAACCCAAAATCTTCATGGTCCGGGGAAGCGTCCGTTCAACGCTGCGGTACATCTGACCGCCTGGCTGGGGCTGCTCCCCCAGCACCAGCACCGAAAGACCGTGTCTGGCCGCTTCAATTCCGGCGGACATGCCCGCCGGCCCGGCTCCGATTATTATGAAGTCATATTTTGTGATCATGATTGCACAGCTCTGGGCCCCCGCTGCAGCCTGACTTTCATGCCTTCGCGCACCAGGGTTTGGCAAGCCTGCTGATTGGGCGCCCCGTCTATCTCCACCAGGCATTCAAAACAAATCCCCATCATGCAAAAGGGCGCCCGGGTCTCACCGCTTACCGGAGTGGTTCTGGTATGGCCGAATCCAGCCAGAAGCATGGCCGCCGCCACGCTGTCACCGGCCGCCGCGCTTACTCTTTTGCCTTCAATCTCCAAGAAGACCGTTTCCGGCTTCGGATCATCAATTCTCTTGAACATGGAATCGCCTCGTACTGAATGCATCAAAGCCAGACGGTTTTTCGCCCTCGATCACCCAGGCGGGAATATGCCGGGCATAAACGCTGGCCAGGCTCACCCCGCTGTGGGAGGTCAGGACAAACGCTCCGGGATATAACCGGGATTCTTCATAAACAGGCATGCTGTCCGGGGCAAGGGGCCTGAGAGCGCCCCAGGTGCGTACAATGCGCAAATCCGCGAGGCAGGGGAATAAATCAAGGGCATGGCGGATGATGCCGCGGATCACCGAACCGGTGACCGAGTTGTCATAGCCTGCATGTTCTTTGGAGGCCCCGAACATGAAGCTGCCTTCGGCGGTCTGTCTGAGGCTGCTCAGGGGATAGGGCAGTGTGGGAAGCACCCGCTCGGAGACCGCAATCTGCCCCCGCACGGGCTCCACCGGAATATCAAGGCCCAAAATCCCGGCCAGGCGCGAAGTGTTCACTCCCGCCGCCAGCACCAGCTTGGGGGCGCTGAAGTGCTCTTTTGGGGTGTTGACCAGAAAGTTTTTTCCGTCGTGTACGATGTTGATTACCTTTTGGCCGGGGTAATACCTGCCCCCTTCCGACTGATAAGCCGCATGCATGGCCCGCAACAGATACAGGGGGTTGACGTGGCCGTCATGGGGGCTGAAGGTTGCCCCCATCACCTTGGGCCCCAACACCATACGGGGTATCATGGCTTGCGCTTCAGCCCGGCTGATAAACTCGCATTGGTATTCATAGCCGGTGGTCTGCTCTTTCAAGGCGGCCAGGTCCCGCCGGTAATTGGTGCATCCGGTTTCACCCAGACACAGGTCCAGCCCGCCTGGTTTTTGATAATCCACGGATATTCCGGTTTTGGCTTTCAACTCCTCGGCAAAGTCCGGCCATCTTTGGGTGGCTTCCAGGCACCAGTCCACATAGCGGGGCATGCCCATACCCTTGCCTTGAAACCAGACCAGGCCGAAATTGCCCCGGGCGCTGCGGAAAGCCACATCGCCTTCATCGATCACCGCCACCGACACCCCCAGCTTGATCAGGCCGTAGGCCACCGCCGAGCCTATATTGCCCCCTCCTATGACAATTACATCTTGTGTATGCAGATTCATGCCCTGCTCCTGTTGGCGGCTGCGGGCTTCGCCCCGTCCGGAAAGAGGCGGGCAAACCGCGCGGTTACCTTGCCTTGGCGGTCTTCAGCGATTTTTCAGACCGGTTTGATTGCAGATGGGGATTGAGCCAGTTCTCTGTGGTGACGATCCCCCGGCTGATGAGGAAGTTTATAGCCAGATAGATGCCTCCCGCAATGAGAAAAACCTCCACAGGGCGGTAAGTGGCGGCGATGATTTTTTTGCTCATGCCGGTAAGCTCGACAATGGTGATGGTCGAGGCCAGCGAGGTGGCTTTCACCATGAGCATCAGCTCATTGCCATAGGCGGGCAGGGCCTGGCGGATGGCCACCGGAAAAATGATCCTTTTAAAGAGCAGCAAGCCGGACATGCCCACGGCCCGGGCGGCCTCTATCTGGCCCCATGACACAGACTGGATGCCGCCCCGGATGATCTCGCTGGTGTAGGCGGCGGTATTGAGCATCAAGGCAAAAATGGCGCAGAACCAGGATTCCTTGAGAAAGACCCACAAGCCTATATCCTCGAAAAATTCCCGGAACTGGCCCGATCCGTAATAGATCAAAAATATCTGCACCAACAGCGGGGTGGAACGGAAAATGTAGACATAGACATAAGCCATGGCTGACATAATCCGGGACTTGCCCAGCCGCATGACCGCAATGGGGATGGCGCAGAAAAACCCGATGGCAACCGAAGTAAAGGCCAGTATCAGGGTGTCATCCACCACCCCTATGAGCTTGTTGAAGCACTCGGCGAAGAATGCAAAATCCATCTATTCCCTCCGAATGCCCCGTCCCGCCCAGTTCTCCGCCATGCGGAACACCCGGTTGGATATGGATGCGAGAAACAAAAAAAGCAAGAACGCTGTGACGTAAAAGGTGAAAGGCTCTTTGGTGGATGCGGCCCCCAGGGCGGCGGTGCGCATGATCTCAACCAGGCTGACAATAGAGATGAGAGCGGTGTCCTTTAAGGAGAACTGCCATACATTGCCCAGTGCGGGCAGGGCGAAGCGGGCCACCTGGGGCACCAGGATGCGTCTGAAGCGCAGCACCGCATTCATGCCGATTGCCCGGGCCGCTTCTATCTCCCCAACATTCACGGCCAAGACCGCACCCCGGATCACCTCTGTGGAATAGGCCCCGGCGCTTACCCCGATGCACAGCACGCCCACGGCAAACACTGGCAAATCGATATAGCCTTCAAACCCAAAAAGGTGGTTTGCTATATATTGGAGCACCGTGCCGCCCCCGAAAAAAACCAGGTAGATGACCAAAAGTTCGGGGATGCCGCGTATCAAGGTGGTGTATAACCCGCCCACAAAACGCAGCAACCTGAAGCGGGACAGTTTGGCGGCGGCGAAAACGCTGCCGAAAATAAGGCTTAGTGAAAATGCGCTGGTCGCCACGGCAAGGGTCATCAGCATTCCGTGAAAAAACTCATCGCCCCAGCCGGCATTGCCCCAGCCCAGAAGAGAAAAATCCATGGCTTAAGCCGCAATCATGAAAATGAAACAGGGCGGGTGACGGATCAGGTTTTGGCCACCCGCCCTGATTTACTGAACCTTAGTCTTTGGGCGAGTTGTCGAAACCGAACCACTTAACAGCCAGTTTGCTCAGGCTGCCGTCTTTCGTGGCTTCGGTGATCGCCTTGCTGAACATTTCTTTAAGCTTGACGTCTTCTTTGCGGATACCCGCGGCCACACCGCGCCCAAAGGGTCCCCTGGTCATTTTGGGGCCGATCAGGCGGAGCTTTTTGCCTTCGGGTTTTTTCATGATGGTCGACAAGAAGCTTAAGGAAGTGAGTCCCACATCAATCCGGCCGGCCAGGAGGTCCAGGATCATGTTGTCCATCTTGTCGTAGGAGTTGATCTTGACCTCGGGCATCATTTCATTCATGAAGTCTTCGTGGGTTGTGGAGACCTGCACGCCGACTTTCTTGCCCTTGAAGGCGGCCTTCATCTTGTCCAGGGCCGCTTTTTCATCCGCATTGATGTTGTCCAGGGTCATATCGGTGATCTTGGTTTTGAAACCGGCCAACGGGCTGGTGTCCAGTACGGTGAACAGGATGGGGGTGAAACAATAGGCCTTGGAAAAAGAGATGACCTTTTCACGCTTGGGTTTGATGGACATGCCGGCCATGATGACATCGTACTTGCCCGCGGTCAGCGAGGGGATGATGCCGTCCCAGGCTTGTTCCACAATGGTGCAGTTGGCGCCCATGCGCTTGCAAAGATCCTTGGCCAAGTCGATCTCAAAGCCCACCAAGTTGCCGCCGGAGTCCTTGAAGTTGTAAGGGGCGTAAGCGCCCTCGGTGGCTATCTTGATATTTTTATAATCCTTGGCGGCCGCCGGACCGGCCAAGGCCAGGGCCGCAACAATCATAATGGCCACAAACAGCTTTGCACTCAGTTTCATGCTCCTCTCCTTTGTTTAATATAACTGAATTTATTTAAGTATATCAAAAAGTTCTACAAAATGGCAGGCATCGGGCCGTTATAACACACTGGACAGAAACTGACGGCATCTATCCGAGGCCGGGTTGGCGAACAATTGGTCTGGAGGGCCCTGTTCGGCGATTATGCCTTGATCCAGAAATATAGTTGAGGTCGACACCTGGCGGGCAAAGCCCATCTCATGGGTCACCACTATCATGGTGCGCCCTTCGGCCGCCAGGCCCTCTATCACCTTGAGCACCTCTCCCACCAGCTCCGGGTCCAAAGATGATGTGGGCTCATCAAAAAGCAGCACCGAAGGCTGCATGGCCAAAGCCCGGGCGATGGCCACCCTCTGCTGCTGTCCGCCGGAAAGCTCAGAGGGATAGCTGGCGTACTTGTCCGAGATGCCCACCTTGTCCAGCAGGGCCATGGCCTCTTGCTGCACCTCATTTTTGGGGCGTTTCAATACATGCAGCGGGCCCTCCATGACATTTTGCAGAACCGTCATGTGGGACCACAGATTGAAGCTCTGAAACACCATGCCCAGCTGCATGCGGATACGGTCTATCTGTTTGCTGTCGGCCCCAACCAGGCGTCCGCGTCCGTCGGTCTTGACCCGGATCTCCTCGCCTCCGACCACAATGCGCCCGGAATTGGGTGTTTCCAGAAAGTTGACACAGCGCAAAAAGGTGCTTTTACCCGAACCGGAGCTGCCTATGATGGAAATGATATCCCCGTTTTGGGCTGTTACCGATATGCCTTTTAATACTTCAAGGGGGCCGAAGCTCTTATGTATGTCTTCGGCTACTAGTGCGGGAGTGGAGTCGCCACCCATTAAAACCATCCTTCGAATTCCGGCGCAAAACTCCAGCGCCTGTTTCATTTGAACTGGGCCGCTGGGTTGCAATCCCAGGCATGGGCAGCCTGGCGTGGTTTTACGTACTAAACAACGAATTGCAGTGAACCACGCAGCCAGTGAATATGTCAATGAAAAAAACCGCTGCGCCGCCCATCGGGGCTGGGCGGCGGGCATGGCGGCATGCGGCCGGCTCAGGGCCTTTAGTCCACTGTCGTGAGCTGGGCCTGGACCTGGGGTTGCGGTTGGGAAGCCACTATCAGCACTCCGCATAGTATGAGTCCGGAACCCCAAAAGCCCCAAACACCAAGAGTCTCCCCCAAAAGCAAAGAGGCGAATATGGATGCGGCCACAGGTTCCACGGCGAAGAACATAACCGCCCGGTTGGCTCCGGTGCGGGCCTGGCCCCAGACTGAAGCCCAAAAAGTGAAGACCGTGCAAAAAAGGGCCAGAATCATGACCTCGACCCATCCTTGGGCCGTAAGGGTCAGACTTATGCCCTCATCCAGCAGGCACCAAACGGTAACAATCAGAGATACATATGCGCTTTGCTGGAAATTCAGCCAGAATGACGGCATCTGGCGTGCAAAACGGTCTATGCAGTGGATATGAAAGGAAGCGGCCAAGGCGCTTAAAAAGGCCAAAAAATCGCCCCAGTTAAGCCCCAGATTCTGGGCGCTGTCCATTGAAGTGAGGCAATAAGAACCAAGCAGGGCAAACCCCACGCCCCAAATCACATGACGGCTGATTACCACACCCAAAAACATCCTGCCGGTGATGGGAACCAGAACCACAAAAAGGCTCAATATAAAAGCCGACCGGGTTGCCGAGGTGTAAAGCAGGCTGAAAAGGGCCAGCAGCATGGTGACCGCCATGGCCAGACCGCAGATCATGCCCGGGACAAACCAGGACTGCCTATATTGATCCCGTTTATACCAGGCTATGGGAGCCAGCAGTATTATGGCCACGCCGAAACGGATGAACAGGATTTGGGCGACGTTCATTTGTTCAAGCAGCGATTTCATCAGGGGCATGCTTATTCCCCAGACTATCGCCGCCAGCATCAGGATGGCCTCGCCCTGCCTTTTGTCGGATGAAATCCGGCTGCCGCCCGAACGCCACAGCATGATATGAACCCCCATCAGAGGATAATGGCTGAGCTTACTCCACTCCGGTCGTTAGAGCAATTTACAAGTTCGTGCGCTTGGCCGAAACCCACCGGCCCGCCCTGGAGGCCGGGGATACAATCCGGGCCGCCCCAGGCTGAGGCAGTCATGCAATACGGGCTGCAATGCCCGGCCCGGGCATCGCAGCAGCAAAATTACGCCTTTTATATTGTTTAAAAAATGGAGCTTAGAAACCGCAGCGGGCGGCGGCCTTGAAAAAGGGCTCCGCCACATTGTTTGCGCCCAGATAGGTCAGGTCGCTGGTCATCCAGTGAACCGCTATCAGCCTGGCCCCGTTTTCGATGGCCCGGACCATAGCGTCTTCGATGTCCTTGGGATCAAGCATGGTGCCCGAGCCCACCACCCGGCCCATGTGCACCCCAAGCTTTGCGGCGTCCCGGAAAAGCTCATCCACGCCCGCATCCATCTCGGGCAGATAGCCTTCCCGCAAAATGGCGTCAAAAGGCCCCACGAACCCACAGGCGCGGTGTTCCCCCTGCTCGGCCATCAGGCGCAGCACCCGGCCCCTGAGCTCTTTATCCAGGATATACTCACCGGTTTCAAATTGCAGCCAGCCTTGGGTCTCCACCTCGGCTCCGCGCAGAGAGTCCGGGGTGAAGGTCAGCTCCCGGTCGCCCGTGCGGACCGGGAAACCGCCCCGGCTATGGATGGTGGGCGAACCGGGGGTGGGGAAATTGACCGCCTGGAAATAGACCTCGGCCTCTTCATAGGTGGTGGCATAGGGCCGCATGGTGGCCCGGGCGCCGATTTGCAGGGTGTCGCCGTGGGCGCTTATGGCCTCGCGGGGCAGCCGCTGCACGGGCAGCACCCCCAGCCGGTTAATCATGGCGTTGGTTTCCCGGGTGTACCAGCCTTCCTTCTGGCTGTGCTCCGCGTCATTAACCACCCAGCTGAATCCGGCGTTGGCCCAGGCGTGCACTTCGCTTTCCCGGATTTTATGCCAGGGAATGTCATTGAAGATGCCCAAAAGAGGCGGGGTTTTTTCATATGATTCGGCGGCGCACAGTATGCGCCTCAAGGGGTTCTGATTGGGATTAAGGGCTTGGTTGTATGCGCGCCGGGCGAATTCTTCCGGTTTCAAAGGACGGGAGCCCCCAATTGCTTCCAGGGCAGTCATCGTAACATTCTCCGAAATTGTTAGGCCCTTCAAACAGGCCGGATGATATAAGTATTCGAAAAAACAAAATATAACATACCACAAGAGCGATCGTGCCGCTCAAAATCTTTTCAAGCTTATTTTCAGCGCCCGGCCCTGTTCCGCTTCCTCTTTGCTCAGGCCAAACACGGCCTGCAAGACTTCCTCCGGTTTGGGCCTGCCGCCTTCTTTGCCCACCGAAAGCCTCAGTCCGTCCCCGGTCAGCTCAAGATCAAGGATATTGCGCTTAAGGTCCAGGGTCTTGCCGCCCTTGGGGGTTACCCGGATGAACTCCACTTGCTCAGCCTCTTTGAAGCGCTCTATAGCTTCCGGGTCCAGATCCGTTTCGGTGCGCACCAGATAGGTCACCTGGTCCGGCTCGCTGAGCTTTTCACCCGGCCTTCTGAAACGCCCGTCCGCTATCTGCAGGCCGGGGGGCAAGACCGGATTCACCTGCCGGGCGAGGGTGTCGGGGTGGGGGCCGGTGATCAGGCTGACCTCCAGCTCCTCGGCCATGCTCTCCAGGCCCAAAGGCAGGGCCGAAGCCAGTTTCAGCAAGGGGTGGGGGTGAAATCCCTGGCTGTGGGCCAGCCCCACCCCGGCCCGCTTAAAGGCCCGCACCAGCTGGGAGATCATCTCCAGGTGCCCCCAATGCCTGGCCGGGCCGGTCTTGCTCAGCCGAAAGCGGTAGGTGGTGCGTTCGCCCTCGGGCATGGGCAGGCGGGTTTTGGGGCGGAACTCCTCCCCTTCCATGGTCTGGGGCTTCAACGCTTTGAAATCACACACCCCGCAGCCCTGGCAGGCCCCATTCCGGCAGTCGCCCGTGGCCCGGCCCTCCAAAGCCCGTTTGCGTTCAGCCAAAAGGAACTCTTTTTCAACCCCCAGGCTGATGTGATCCCAGGGCAGAATCCCGTCCGGGTCCCGCGGGCCCAAATACTCATCCAGGCTGAGCCCGGCATCCTCCAAAGCCCCCAGCCAGGCGGGCAAGTCAAGCTGTTCGCTCCAGCCGTCAAAGCGGCAGCCCGCCTTGACCGCCAGCTCCAAGACCCGGGACAGCCTGCGGTCGCCCCTGCTCAATACGCCTTCCAACACGCTCACCTCGGGCGCATTCCATTTGAGCCTCACCCGCCTGTCGCCCAGATTGGCCTTTATCAGATCCAGCCTGCGCCAGGCTTCATCCAGGCCAAGCTGGGCATCCCATTGAAACGGGGTGTGGGGTTTGGGCACAAAGGTGCCCACCGAGGCATTGACCAAGGGCTTTTTGCCCCCCCTGCCCTTGCCGCCCGCAGCCTGGGCCACCTTGCGGGCCAATTCCGCCATGGCCACAAGGTCGGCGTCGGTTTCAGTGGGCAGGCCCTGCATGAAATACAGCTTGATCAGCTTCCAGCCCAGCTTGAATACCGTGCCGGCGGTGCTGACGATCTGCTCTTCGCTGAGGCATTTGTTTATCACATCACGCATGCGCTGGGAGCCAGCCTCGGGCGCGATGGTGAACCCGGTCTTACGCACCCTTTTAATCTGGGCGGCCAGCCCGCCGGTAAGGGAATCCACCCGCAAAGAAGGCAGGCTGAGGCTCACCTTCTCCTGGCTGAGCGCATCCATTAGGGCGGCGGCCAGTTCCTCCACGCAGGAGTAGTCTCCGGTGGAAAGGGACAAGAGGGCCAGTTCTTCAAAGCCGGTGCTGTCCAGTCCGGCCAGCGCCGATTCATACAGGGTCTGGGCGGAGCGTTCCCGCACCGGGCGGTAGATATAGCCCGCCTGGCAGAACCGGCAGCCCCGGGTGCAGCCCCGGGCCACTTCCAGGCCCAGGCGGTCATGCACCGGTTTCAGGGCCGGGATCACCCAGCGCCTGGGCGGCTGCAAGGCCTGCAATTCATTCACAACGGCTTTTCTGACCACCCGGCGCCCGGGCTTTTTGCTGTTCATGGTAACCAAGCGGCCATCCTTATACACCGGCTCAAACAGGGCCGGGGCATATATGCCCGGCATCCCGCTGGCTAGGTCATACAGCCGCTCACGGCTCCAGGCCTCCTCCTTTGCCTGTATAAGAAGCTCACAAAGCGGGCGGATAAGCTCATCAGCCTCCCCAACCACGGCCAGGTCCAGAAAATCCGCCACCGGCTCGGGGTTCACCATGGAGGTGCCCCCGGCGATTATGATGGGGTGTTCCCTGCCCCGCTCATTTCTGCGTAAAGGAATCCCGGACAGCCGCAGCATGTGCAGCATATTGGTGTAGGTAAGTTCATAGGCCAGGGAAAAACCGATGGCGTCAAATTCATTCAGGGGCCGGCCGGTCTCTTGGGACCAAGGCGCCTGGTTTTGCTTATCAAGGCGCTCCATGAGATCCACCCAGGGCATGAACACCCGCTCCGCGGATACCGTAGGCTCATCAGCCAATGCGTCATAAAGCAACTTGAGCCCCAGATGGCTCATACCTATTTCATATATTTCCGGAAACACCAGGGCCAGGTTGAGCCGAACCAGGGCAGGGTCCTTGATCACCTGCCCGGCCTCCAGCCCCAGATAGCGGGCCGGGGCGCTCACCCCGCTGACAAGCTTTTCATGATCCATCTATATAGCCTCCAAAGACGCCACACCGGCCCCGGCGGAGTTGACGTTTTTGTGTACTCCCGCCGGCACTGCGCCGGATGACTTGACTGTTCCGCCTGCGGAGGGAAATACTATCGCTTAGGCCTCAATGCTACAACCCCGCAATAGACCAGGAGTCCCCATGTCTCACACCGGCCCGGCCCCAGAAGCAGACAAAGGCGTAGTCATTTTTTCCTCGGCCCGCACCAAACCGGGCACCGCCCGCTATAAACGGGCCCGGGAACTGGGCGGACTTCTTGCCCAAGCCGGTCTTGCGGCCATCACCGGCGGCGGGGGCGGGAGCATGCAGGCGGTGAATCAGGGAGCCCTGGAAAAAGGGGGGGCCTCGGTGGGCGTCTACATGAAGCTGCCCAGTGAACCCACGCCCAATCCCCATGTCAACGAGCTTATTACCTGCCAGAGTTTTTTTGAGCGCAAAGCCGAGTTTTTCAAACGCGCCCGGGCCTTTGTAATTCTGCCCGGCGGCCTGGGCACCCTGGATGAGTTGAGCGAAACCGCCACCCATATTCTGACCCAGCGCATCCCGCCCTGCCCGGTCATCCTGATGGAGCGGGCTTTTTGGATTCCCCTCTTGGATTGGTTTGATCATACACTGCTGGAGCAGGGGATGATAGGGCGCAGGGCCATGGAGCTGTTTCAGATGGTGGATACTCCGGATGAAGCGGTGGAGCTGATCATAAAAAGCATCAATAGCTGAGGGCATCCCACCCTGATTTGAAAACGGGCCAGGGATTGAATAAATACGCCGGATGATGCAATCATGACTTGGCGGCAGGGGCCGCGCCATACAGCCCCTGCCTTGCTTATTGGGATGGCTTAGGCCAGCGGAACGTAGATTTCCGTCAACAGTTCTTCGGGCGGCGTGTCTTCGGGGTGATTCAAATAGACCTCGTGGGATGGAGCATTTTTAGGCTCCCGGCCCGAGTTGGGCAGCCATTGCCCGGCCAGGGCCGCGTATGATTCCTTTAAGGTGCTATATGGTCCTTTGTGCAGGACCATGGCATAATCCCCGGCCGGAATTTCCTGCACTCCCACCTCCCCGGAGGGCTGAAACTCGGGCCCGACCTTTATGCAGGCGTCATAGCGGATATTCTGGGGCGGGGTCACCTCCGGATCGTCATGGCACAGCCCCAAAAAGGTGGTGTCCGGCCCCAGGAGCCCCAGGGGGCCCATATGGGTGCAGAGCTTTTCCCAGGCTGTTTCGCACTTGTCATAGGGCCCCATATGGCGCACAAACGCCAGGCGTATGGCATCGTTTTTTACTATTTTGGCATCCATTTTTACTCCCATGCGCTCCATCAAGCGCTGAATCAATTCTTGTTGGCTGGGGAATCCATGCCGCCCGGCGGGCCCATCCCTGTAGCGGTACAGGCTGGGCGGCACACCATGGGACCGGCTGAAGGCCCGGGTGAATGATTCCACGGTTTCATATCCGGCCCCGAAAGCTATACCGGTTACGCTGATACCGGTGGTGCGAAGCTGCCAGGCGGCCCGCTCCAGGCGGAGTCTGCGCAGATGTGCGGCCAATCCCTCACCCACCATGCCCTTGAAGACCCGGTGAAAATGAAAGGGTGAAAAACAGGCCAGGTCCGCCAGCTCTTCCAGCTTCAAGTCCTCATCCAGATTGTTTTGAATGTGGACCAGCACCTTCAACATGCGCTGGGTATAGCTTTGTCTGGTGGATTCCTTCATTCCCTCATCCTCTGACAGGCTGTTGAAAACAAGCTCCTTGGGTCTTGACAGTGTTTTTCAACACCCCTACAAATAAATTTTGTCACTTGTATCCGCCGCGGCTGATTGTATTCTAGCGGGGCGTCTCAAAGCTTACTTGACAATCCTTGCGCTTTTTACAAATTAAACCAGATGACTTAGAATTCATAATAAACTGGCTGAATTGACACTATGTGATATTAATTGAGGAGATATAATGCAGTGGAGAAAAGATCTGGACATCCCTTCCCGGGCTCTGTTGATCCCGGGAATTGTTTTTTCATTGATAATGGTCATGATGGCCTGGGCCCCGGTCCAAGCCGAAAGGAGAAACCCCTTGGTTAAACTCACCACCAACATGGGCGAAATTGTAATCGAACTGAACGAGGAAAAGGCCCCTATCTCTTCGGCCAACTTCCTGGCTTATGTTAACGACGGCTTTTATGACGGCACCGTATTTCACCGGGTAATCGACGGATTCATGATCCAGGGCGGCGGCATGACCTCCGAGTTGGGCATGAAAAAGACCAAAGAGCCCATCCAGAACGAAGCGGACAACGGCCTGAAAAATGAAATCTACACCCTGGCCATGGCCCGCACCCAGGACCCCCACTCGGCTTCTTCGCAATTTTTCATCAACGTCAAAGACAACGATTTTCTGAACCACACCGCAAAGGATATGGCCGGCTGGGGCTATGCCGTATTCGGCAAGGTGGTTGAAGGAACCGATGTGGTGGACAAGATCAAAAGCGTGCCCACCGGCAAAAAGGGCTTTTATGACGACGTGCCCAAAGAGCCTGTGATCATAGAAAAAGCCGAAGTGATCCAGCAGTGAGCCCAAAAGGCAAAAAATACGATCTGAGCTGCTGCCCCCCGCCCCCCCAGAGGGTCGAGGCCATTCTGGAGGGGTTGGAGGGGCTTTATCCCGATGCGGGCTGCTCGCTTGATCACCAAGACGCGTACCAGCTGTTGGTGGCCACCATCCTTAGCGCCCAGTGCACCGACGAAAGGGTGAACAAGGTCACCCCCGCCTTGTTTGAGCGCTTCCCGGACCCGGCCAGCCTGGCCCAGGCCGGCACCCAGGAACTGGAAGACTTGATCCGGTCCACCGGATTTTTCCGCAACAAGGCCAAGTCGCTGTTGGGCATGGCCAAAGGGGTGATGGAAAAACACGGCGGTGAGATTCCCTCCGACCTTAATTCCCTGGTCAAGCTGCCCGGCATCGGGCGCAAGACGGCCAATGTGGTCTTGGGGGATGTTTTCAAGGTGCCGGGCATTGTGGTGGACACCCATGTGGGGCGGCTCAGCAACCGCATGGGCCTGATCAAGCAAAAAGACCCGGTCAAGGCTGAATACGCCCTGATGGAGGTCATCCCCAAAAAACTCTGGACCAAATTCGGGCACCAGATGATTCTGCATGGCCGGGCGGTCTGCGCTTCCAGGAAACCCAAATGCGGCCAGTGCGCCCTACTTTTGTATTGCCCCTTTGGGCAAGACACCCAATCAGGAGAATAATCATGACCATGGACCGAGCCTTCATCGTGGTTTTGGGGGCGGACCAAAAGGGCATCATCGCCAAGATCAGCAGCATGCTTTTCGAGCATGACGCCAACATCCTGGATGTGCAGCAAAAAGTCATGGACGGCATATTTGTGATGACTCTTTTGGCTGACCTCAAGGACTGCACCATGGCCACCGAGGATCTGCGCCACACCCTGGAGGCCATGGGCAAAGAAATAGGCCTTACGGTCATGCTGCAAAGCGAAAAGGTCATAAAGGCCATGCAGCGGGTCTGACAGATTTCAGCGGCCAAGGACGTAAGTTTGAGAGCGGGTGTATTTTGCGCCCGCTTTTTTATTTGGGGCGCTTTGGGGGTTTTTCGGCGGGCGGGTTTCATGGGGGCCGGTTTTTTTGTTTGACCCGCCCGCAGCAATAAATACTTTGCTTGACCCCTGGGCGCCCAGCGGCTAACATGCTTAAAATACGTGCTATATCAATATATTGCAATACAGTGTTGCGCTGATTGCACTGCCCGGCAATTTAAATGGAGGAGCAGATGAAAACCACTTATGATTTCAGCGATCAAGTAGGCATCGTAACCGGTTCGGCCTCGGGTATCGGCAAAGCCACCGCCCTGCTTTTGGCCGAGGCCAACGCCAGCCTGGTTTTGGTTGACCGCAATGAACCCGGCCTTGCGGCCACTTGCGAGGCCTGCAAGAAACTCAGCTCCAACCCCATACTGGCCCTGCCCTATGATGTTTCCATAGAGGGAAAAGTGCAGTCCATGGTGGACCAGACCATGGCCAAGTTCGGCCGCATAGATTTTCTGGTGACCGCGGCGGGAATCCTCTTCCGCACCGCCATGACCGATATCCCCATGTCCGAATGGGATGAGCTGATGAATACCAACGTGCGCGGGCTTTTCATGTGCAACCAGTTCGTGGTGCGCGAAATGCTCAAGAACGGCGGCGGCACCATAGCCAACGTGGCCTCGGTGGCCGGACGTTCCATCAGCCTGATAGGCGGAGTGCACTACTGCACTTCCAAGCATGCGGTGATCGGCATCACCCGCCACATGGCCCGCGAGCTTTGCACCAAGGGCATCAAAGCCAACGCCTTCTGCCCCGGCGCCACCAACACTCCCATGATCAACGACAATATGCCGCCCGAGGAAGTAAAGGGGCTGAGCAAAATCATCGCCTTGGGACGCATGGCCGAACCCGAGGAGCAGGCCAAGGTAATCGCCTTTATGCTCAGCGACGAATCAAATTACATGAACGGAGCCTGCCTGGACAGCAACGGCGGATCGGTGATGCTGTAAGAAACAGACCAAAGCATGCCAAAAAAGCCGGTCCGGGGTCTTGTGCCCGGTCCGGCTTTTTGAATCGGTTCACATAAGCAAAAATTATTTTTTTATCCTGTAACCGGCCCGGCAATCAGCGGCCATAGAGCAGTTGTCAAAGTCGGCTCCAGTGCGTATGCTGGGCTAGGCGCGCATTTTGCGTTTCAATAAGGCGGTGCAGACCGGTAAAACCCAGGCCGATAAGCGTAAACTACAACAATATTAAAATATTACAACCCATTGGATATGTCATGTCCCTTTCCTTGGAAGAAGTATATGAAACCGCAGGAATGATCCTGTTCCATGATTTCGACATCCGGGCCGTCACCTTGGGGGTAAACCTCAAAGACCTGATACACCCGGATGTGGAAAAGATGGCAAAGGCCTGTGAGGACCGCTTGGCCGAATGGGGTCAAAAGCTGGTTCATGAAGCCCGGCAGGTGAGCCAGGATCTGGGTCTGCCCATTGTTAACAAGCGCATATCCATCACTCCGGCTGCCTGGCTCTTATCACCCTGCAAAGACCCTGATGCGCCTTTGATTCTGGCCAAGGCCCTGGACCGGGCGGCGGAGCGGGCCGGTGTGGATTTCATCGGCGGATTCGGGGCCCTGGTGCAAAAGGCCACCACCCGGTCGGACCGGCGGCTTATGGACGCCCTGCCCCAATGCCTGGGCCAGACCCAGCGCATATGCGGATTTCTGAATATGGCCTCCACCCTTGCCGGGCTGAATATGGACGCAGTCGCCCGCCTAGGCCATATCCTCCTGGAGATGGCCGCGGCGGCCCCCCAGAACATAGCCTGCGCCAAATTCGTGGCCTTTGCCAACGCCCCGGAAGACAACCCTTTCATGGCCGGGGCCTTTCACGGGGCCGGGGAGGGAGACTGCGCCTTGAACGTGGGCATATCCGGACCCGGCGTGGTGCGCCATGTGCTGGACAAATACCCGGACTGCGACCTGGGCCGTCTGGCCGAGGTTATCAAAAACACCGTATTCAAAATCACCCGCGCGGGCGAGCTGGTGGGCCGCGAGATGGCCAAACAACTGGATGTGGGTTTTGGGGTTTGTGATATTTCCCTGGCCCCCACCACGGCGGTGGGCGACTCGGTGGGCCGCATCCTGCGCTCCATCGGTCTGGAAGAAGTGGGAGCCCCCGGCACCACCGCGGCCCTGGCCCTGCTGATTGATGCGGTCAAACGCGGCGGGGCCATGGCCTCGGGCAGCGTGGGCGGGCTCTCGGGCACCTTCATTCCGGTATCGGAAGACCTGGCCATGATAGAGGCGGTTGAATCCGGCTCCCTGAACCTGGAAAAGCTGGAAGCCATGACCTCTGTGTGCAGCGTGGGCCTGGACATGTTCGCGGTGCCGGGAGACACCACGGCGGAATCTTTGTCGGCCCTGATTGCGGATGAACTTTCCATCGGCATGATGAACAACAAGACCACCGGTGTAAGGGTGATCCCGGCCTTGGGCAAAAAGGCCGGCGACAGTCTGGACTTTGGCGGCCTTTTGGGCAGGGCTCCGGTGATGCGGATCAATCCCATGAGCCCTGAACGCTTCATCAAACGGGGCGGGCGTCTGCCTGCTCCGGTAACAGCTTTGAGGAACTAGAAACCGGCTGCAGTAAACGATTAAACCTCTTTAACAAAACAGGTTTGGCAATACTGTGGTATACCGCAACTCCACCGGTCTGTTTCTGATACTGGCTCTGTTGGGTTTTGTGCTCTGCTTTGCCCAGGGGTCTTTGAATCAGCTGTACCGCTACGACCTTGCCGGAGAGCAAAACCCAGGCGGCTCGGCGTCGCTGGCCTCCGGCCAGAGCATGGATATAAACCCGGACCATGCCCCGCCCCCGCACAGCGAGCTGATGTTAAAGGTTATTTTTGATCCAAATGAGCCAAGGCCCATACTGGAGCTGCGGGCGGGCAAGGAAACACTCCTGCCGGTCTCGGCCCCTCCCGGCCAGGTTCATTTCCGTTTCCGCCCCCCTGAGCGCGCCCGGGCTTTGCGCCTGGTCAATCAAAGCCCCCTTGGGGTCACATTCCAGAATCTGATTGTGCAAAACTACAGCATGGCCAATAAGGGCTTTCCTTCTTTTGCGGTCTTGCTGGGCGCAGGACCGCAACTCACGGTTCAGCGCCCGGAGGACTGGAAAAAGGGCGCATTTGTGGGGCTGTTGCTCCTGTTGCTCCTCTGGCCGTTTATCAGCCGTTTTTTTTTGGATGGCCTGGAACCGCCCCGCTTGGCCTTGCTGCTGACACCCGCGGGAATCGTTTGTCTGCTCAGCCTGATCTTTTGGCTGGCGGCCGGCCGCCTGCTGCTGGGACCGGACAGCTTTTTGCTAATCGCCTGGCTGGGGCCGGTCCTGCTGTTGTTGAGCCATCCCAAGGTAATAACCTGGCTGGCTTTTTGGCTGGCCCGCCCGGTGACCTGGTGCTTTGCCGCCCTGGCCGTGTATATATTCATGCTGCTGGACTATAAATTTGAAAGCCAGGGGTTTGGCCCGGACAGTCTGCCTTTGATGAGTGACTGGCTCAGCAATCTGATCTATCAGGGCCGGCCCTTCTGGGTGGATCAGCTCGGCCTGAATCACCTTGGCATCCAGTTGAATCCAAGCCTGATATTGCTGGCCCCCTTGTTCTTCATCTTTGACAGCCAATATGTGTCCGCCGTGCTGCCCGCCCTCGCCTTTCTTGCGGCCCTGTTTATGCTGCTGCGCCTTTCAGCCATGGTGCTGGACCGCCTGGAGGTTTCAGGCTGGGTCAAGGAGCTGTGCCTGGCTGGATTGGTATTCGGCCTGGGGCTGAACCCCTACAGCTTATTGCTCATGGACGCAGCTCATTTTGAACTGTTTTTCATCCTGGCCTCCGTATCGCTGGTTTATCTGCTCTGCCGCAATGCGGGCGGGGCCTGGCTGGCCCTTATCACCCTGCTGCTTTTGGGAATCCGTCAGGATGCGGGCGTATTTTTCTTTTTCATACTGGCTGCGGTTCTGCTGGCCCCAAGCCCGCTTCTGGCCTCCAAACGCCGCATGGCCATCAAGGCCGGGGCTTTGATGCTTCTTTGCCTGGCTTACGCCATACCCGCCATGGTGTTCACCGAATCACCATATCATTGCGCACAAGGCTACAGCTGCTGGAATTATCTGGGCCGGGACTGGACCGCGGCCGTGGGCAATTTTTTCAGCCGGCCTCAAACCTGGCTGCCCTATTTCAAAAAAAGCGCTTTTGTTCCCCTGAACCTTAGCCTGGGCGGAGTACAGATATTTTGCGCCCCTGTCTGGATCATATCCAGCCTGCCCGCCTTCCTGCTGTTCATTGCCGAACCGGAAAAATGCCGCTATTTGCAAAACAGCCTTTCCGCCTTTGTGCTGCCCGGGCTTTTGATCTCCCTGCTTTTCGGCCTGTATTGGCTGGGCCGGGCGCTAAGAAATGGGGCGGTCATAGCCTGCCTGCTGGTCTGCCTGGGGCTGACCGGGTTGAATCTCCATCAGATATACCAGCTGAAGGGCCCGGATTTAGGAATCATCAGGCAAAGCCCGCCCGTGGGCGCAAACCTCAAAAACACGCTGCGCAACTGGCTTTATCATCATCCCGAGGTGGAATCCTTGGCTCTGGACCCCGCTGTCATGGCCTACGCACCCTTGAGATGCAAGCGTTTTGGGCTTACTGATTACGTCCGGGCCGATGCGGCGGTTCTCACCAAAAGCTCCCCAAAGCGGATCGAATCGGAATTGCTGAACCAAAAGGGGCACAGCCTGGACTACCGACTGTCCGGCTTGAGGATATATGTACGCAAAACCAGCCCCTAAGCGCAGTGTGCAAACACGGTCGGAAGCGGAACCCAAAAAAACCGCTTTACCGTGAATGGACTGGGACCGGGTAGGACTATGCTTGGCGGTAATTTCTACCACACAAAGAAAGGGACCCCTTATTGGGAGTCCCTTGAATTCGCTCAGTCAGATAGTCTGAGCCAGCTTACCAGCCGTTTTTACCAACGCGGACGGGGTTCGCGGGGCCGGGCTTCATTGACCCGCAGGGGGCGGCCGTCCAGCTCAGCGCCGTTCAGGGCGGCGATGGCGCTATCGGCAGCTTCGTTGTCTTCCATCTCCACAAAACCAAAGCCCCGGGAACGGCCTGTCTCACGGTCGGTGATCACGCGCGCGGAACGTACTTCACCGTACTGCTCAAAAGCGGCGGCCAGACCATCGTCTCTGGTGTCATAGGACAGGTTGCCAACGTAGATATTCTTCGCCATTACAAAACACTCCATCAAAAAAAGTAACTTGGCCCCTTCACTACCAGGGCCTTGGGGGGTCAAAGAGCCTAACTGTTGGCTAAGTCGGGCACACAAGACGTGAACTTGACTAGCGGCTGGTTGTGACTATTTGGCCATTAACATTACTTATATTAGCTTTTAACCCCTATATGTCAACTGGATTTCTCGTGTTTTAGGGGTTTTTTGTGTGACTAAATCACTTTTTTAGGCACATCTAGGCCGGCCGCCGCCAAATCAGGGCTTCATCAGGCCCGTTTCCCCCCCCCGCATCCATGCCCGGAGTCGCTATGCCTATCTGCCTTTCCACGCCGGTTTGCGTTTTTCCTGAAAAGCCGTAATGCCTTCCTGGGCGTCTTCCATGGCCAGATTCAGAGCCATTATACCGCTGGCCAGGTTATAGGCGTCTCTATCGGGAAGGCCGACCTGCTCATAAAATGTTTTCTTGCCCATTGCGATGGTCAAGGGCGAGGCCTCGCTTATTTGGCGGCAAAGCGTCTCGGCCTGGCTTTCGAGCTTATCCAGCGGAACCACCCGGTTGACCAGCCCCCAGTCGCAGGCTTCCCCGGCGCTGACGTAGCGGCCGGTAAGCAGCATTTCCAGGGCCCGCTTCCGCCCCACCGCCCGCACTATGGGCACAGCCGGAGTGCCGCAAAACAGCCCTATCTTTACCCCGGGGGTGGCGAAACGGGCGGTTTCGGAGGCGACGGCCAGATCGCAGGCAGCCACCAGCTGGCAGCCTGCGGCGGTCGCAATGCCCTGCACCTGCCCCACCACCGGCTGGGGAAGAGCCTGCATCTTCAGCATCATGGCCTGGCAGTCCAGGAAAATACTGCGGTATTCATCCGCGCCTTTGCCGGTCATCTCGGAAAGATCGTGTCCCGCGCAAAAATGTTTGCCCGCCGCCGAGAGCAGCACCACCCGCGCCTGGGAATCCCGGCTGATCAGATCCCAGGCCCGGCTAAGCTCGGCCACCATGACCCGGCTCAAGGAGTTGATCTTACTGGGACGGTTCAGGGTGACCCGGGCCAGGCCCTGGTCTATCTCAAACTCTATCTGTTCAAATGGCATGTTTTTTTCTCCGGCAGGTCGTGTTGTCATGCTTACTAAACCGTAAGGCCCGTGGTAAAGCCGCCAGTCTGGCAAATATCATAAGCCAGCCCATGCGGGCTAGGCAAGCCGGGAAGGGCCGAAGCTGCCAAATAACCTAAACTTGGCGCAGGTCGAACACCTGCCGCACTTTGGGCACCAAGCCTCCGAACTCGTCCCGCAGGCTCTGAGCCCCGTCGCACAAGGCCTTTTCGGGATCATGGTGCACCTCTATCATAAGTCCGTCCGCACCGGCGGCCACCCCGGCCAGGCTCAGGTCCGGCACCAGTTTGCGCACCCCGGTTCCGTGGCTGGGGTCCACGATCACCGGCAAATGATAGTTTTGCTTCAGGTAGGATACATTGTTCAGATTCAGCACGTTGCGGTACATCCGGTCCGGGGTTTTATCGCCCCGCTCACACAGGATTATGCCGGGGTTTCCCTCATAAACCCTCAAGGCCGCGCCCAAAAATTCATTGATGGATACATGATCCCCGCGCTTGAGCATCACCGGGGCGGGTTTCTTGACCTGGCTGAGGGCATCCAAAAGTGTGTAATTCAGGCAGTTTCTGGCCCCCACCTGCCAGATGTCAATGGCGTACTTTTCAAAAAGCGGTATATCGCGGGCGTCCATGATCTCGGAGACCACCGGCAGTCCGCTGACATCGCGGGTCTCGGCCAGAAGCCTGAGGCCTTCCTCGCCCAGGCCCTGGAAGCTCCGGTGAATGGTGCGCGGCTTGAAAGCCCCGCCGCGCAGAATATTGGCCCCGGCCTTTTTCACCAGCTCGGCGGTCTCTCTAAGCTGGGTTTCGCTCTCTATGGCGCACGGTCCGGCTATGACGCTGAGCTCTTGACCCACCCGGTGTCCTCCAGACAGGGCAATGACGGTGCTTTGAGGGTGGAAGCTGCGGGACAGTTCCTTGAAGGGGTCGGAAACCCGGTGCACCCGCTGCACATATTCCAGGGCTTGATACTTATCCAAGCTGAGCTTGCGGGCATCGCCCTTGATGCCCACCAGGGTATAGGTGTCGCCGGAATAGATATCCAGGCGGTCCTTTTCAATGCCATCCAATGCTAGTTGATCAATCAGCTTGTCAAAGCTGGCCTCTCCCGAGTGGGCTTTCAATTGAATAATCATGGCTTGTTCCCCTGTTATGACAAATAAAAAAAACCCACCGCCTAATCTGGCGGTGGGATGCTTGGCTGAATATGAGTTCCGGTAGCTAGGTAAAACTCCTCATGGAAAAGCGCACCGCCTTTTGACAGTTGCACCAATAATAATATCGCGCGGCGCTCAAAGTGGCCCGGGCTGAAAGGCTTACCCCTTCAGCCTTTCGGCTGGCGCACCTTGTTTCCCTTGTTTGCATAGTTCCAAGTCCTCCGGGACCACTTTAATCTTCGATCATGCTCCCGGTTTTGTCAAGCGGCTATTAGTAGGGGGATTCCTGGGCAGCCTGAGGGCCAAAAGAGCCGTGGCCAGGCCAAATGCGCCCATGAAGAGAAAAGAATAGGTGTATGAACCGGTGAGATCATACAAAAGCCCCATCAAGGTGGTGTTTGCCGAACCTATGATAAGCCCGATGGTCAGCATGACCCCGTACACCCGGCCCAGGGCGGAGGCCGGCGCGATGTCACCCGCCGCCGCATCCATCACCGGCACCGTGGCCAGGATGAGCGCACCGGCAACGGCTGCGTTGCCAAATATGCTGTATGGGCCCAAATGGGGCATGACGGCCAGCAGCGGGGCGGCCAGGATCATGACCATGAATATGGTCCGGTTGCGGCCCAGCTTGTCGGACAAGGCCCCGGCCAAAGGCTGGGAAACCACGCCCAGGACCCCGAACACCCCCACCAGCCAGCCCGCCTCCTTGGCTGAAAAGCCCAAATTCATTTGGCTCATGGGAGCGGCCAGGGCGCTGGCCCCCAGGTGGCACATCTCGCGGAAGGCAAACATGGTCATCAAAAGCAGTATGGGACCGGTGAACACCCTCCAGGGGACCTTTTGCCTACCGGTCTTTTGGATGCCGTCTTCCTGATCCGGGGTCACCAGCCAGAATACCAGGCTGACCATCACCCCTATCCCGGCCAGGCTCAGCAGCGCCCCGCGCCAACCCACCAGCTCCTCCAAGAAACCGGAGAGCACCGGACCGCCGAACAACCCCACGCTGGCTCCCATGCCGACCAGGCCCAGCGCCCTGCCCAGTGAATCCTTGAAGCGGCTGGCTATCAGGGCAGTGCCCACCGGATGATAGATTCCGCCGCCCAATCCGCATAGCATCATGCAGCCTAAAAGCACCACATAGGAATCAGTGGAAGCGGCCACTGCAAAGGCCAGGCTGTTCAACAGGGCTCCGGCGGCCAGAAGCCGCTTTTTGTTGAAGCGGTCGCCCAGCAGGCCCGAAGGCAGAGTCATGGCCGCATAGGTTCCAAAATACACCGTGCCCAAGAGCATCAACGGGCTCAGGGTGTCTATGCCCAAATCGGCCTTGATGGAAAGATACAAGGGGGGTAAGGACATCTGCAGGGTGTGATTCAAGCCATGCAATGCGGCCAGGACCAAAAGAATAAGATGGGGAGAGGCCATATTTCACCAAAAACACAATAGGCTGTTGACTTTCGACACCCTGAAAGGGGGCATCAAACGGGGCAAGGATTATGCAGTCTAGCCCATGCGCAGCGTTTCGCCAAGGGAGCTGGAGTTGTTTTTGGCGCCGGGGCGGACAGGGGCTAATGCCGTTGCGGAAAAGCCCCGGCTCCGTGATCGTCTGGGCCGGTGGCCGGACGGCAGGCTTTATTCCTTGGGCCTCTGGGCTTCATAGGCCTTTATGGCCCGCGCCGCCTGGGCATCGGTGTCATCCTGCACTATCTGAACCTCGGCCTCCGGACGGGGAAGCTCTTTGGTGCTGACTATCTGTCTTTGAATCAGGGCCTCAAACAGGTCCTCCACCTGATGGCGGCTGCGCTCGGGCATCACTTGCAGGGTTTTGGCCATGATGCGGGCAAAATCCCGCTCGCCGTCAATCAGCCCCAGCACCTGCATGGCCAGGGCCCGGACCAGGTATGATTTGCCGTCGGACTTCATATCCAGCCGGTGCACCCTTTTGCCCTCGTGCTCCATGGGGGTCATGCTGACCCCGGCGGCCAGCGAGGGAACCAGGCGCGACCAGGGGCGGCTGCCCGCCTCGCCCTCACCCCGGCCCATCAAAACGGTAAGCTCCCGCTCCAATCCCCTTTGGGCCAGGGATATCTTTTGGGCGTAAGTCTTGACCAGATGAAGCCCCAGAGCGGAATGGCCTTCGTCTTTGAGCACGTCTTCCAAGGAGTATTGGGGCAGGGCCTGGGGATCATATGTAATGTGGCGGCTGATGAATTTCAGCTGCAGCCCTTGGGACACCGGGGTGAATTTAATACGCAGCTTGCCGCTTTCCAAGTCCTGGCCGCAAAGGCTGGAGACATGCAGGAATATCTCCTCGGCTATGAGCCGGGAGCGCAGGCTGGCATGGCGGCCCAGGCCCGCAGTCTTGGCCATGGCCTCGCAGCTGGAGGCCACCACCCCAACCAAGGCGCTGGAGGCGGGCAGCTCCATTTCCACTCCGGCGCCTATTAAATCATCAGGACAGCCTGCCACAGCCCTTCCCCTGACCGGCGCTAACGCCCGGCCCATTGCACACCTTGATATCCTGGGGGTCTTGCAGGATATCCTCCATGACCAAAACCGCACCCTCCACCAGGGCCCGGGCCACCTTGCGCCTGGCCTCTTTTACAGTGCGCTGCACGGTTCCCCGGCTGACCCCCATGCGCTCTCCGGCTTCAGCCTGGGTCAGGCCTTCCAGGTCGCAGAGCCGCAAGGTCTCCAATTCGTCCGAAGCCAGGGCAATCCTGTCCAGGCTGCTCATGGGGATTCCGGTGGGACGAAAAGCGTGTCCGCACAAATCGCAACCGCAGTACCGGGGTTTTCTGGGCCGGGGCATAGCTCCTCCATTTCAGATGCTGCCTTAAACTAACATCCAACAAAAGCCGGGGCAACCGGTCTGAGTCCATCCCGGGCATATTGCCATGGGCGCGGGCAGGATTACAGTGTACAATCGCTGCCATTCATCATTTATTTAACCATGGAACCGGCGGCATGAATACCGAATACGAAACCCAAGACCCCCAGCCCAATCTGGCCCGGCAGATAAAACGCCAGGTATGGCCCCACGCCTGGCCCCTGTTCGCGGTGTGCGCACCCGGCCTGGAGGAGGTGTGCGAGGCCGAACTGGAATCTCTGGGCGCGGGAGCGCTGGAGGTGCGTCCGGGCGGTGTGGCTTTTGAGGGACGCGTGGAGATGCTGTATACGGCCAATCTGTGGCTGCGCAGCGCGGGCCGGGTGCTGTTCAGGCTGTCGGATTTCCGGGTGAGGCGCTGGGATGATTTATTGCGCCAGGCGGCCCGGGCTCCATGGGAATATTTTTTGACCCCCAAAGCCCCCTACCGTATTCAGGTCACCTTGAAAGACAGCAACCTGCGCCATGAAGGGCGCATTGCCGAAGAAGTGGGTGCGGCCATTGAAAAACGCTTCCGCAGCCTGAATCTGGAGCCCCCGGCCCCGGTGCGGCCCGACCAGGCCCAAAGCCAGCTTATCGCGGTACGGGGCCATGACCGCCGCTGCACCTTCAGTCTGGATGCCAGCGGAGACCACCTGCACCGCCGGGGTTACCGGCTGGCCACGGGCAAGGCTCCCCTGCGGGAGGATTTGGCCGCAGCACTTTTGATCTTCAGCGGCTACACCGGCGAAGAAGCACTTTTGGACCCCATGTGCGGATCAGGCACCCTGCCCATAGAGGGCTCTCTCCTGGCCCGTGACCTGGCCCCCGGCCTGGAACGCGCCTTTGCCCTGGAGAATTGGGCCTGCCACCGGAAAGCCGCCTGGGAGCACCTCAAAAAGCTGTCCCGCGAGGAAAGCTTGCCGGCCGCGCCCAATCCCATATGGGCTTGGGATAATAATCCCGGGGCCATACGTTCGGCCAAAGATAACGCCGAGAGGGCCGGAGTGTCCGGCGATGTGGAAATAGTGCAGGCTGATTTCTTCAAAGAACCCGCGCCCAAATGCGAACCGGGAATCTTGGTGGTCAATCCGCCCTATGGCAAACGCATAGGCAGTGTGCGCCAAGCCGAACGCCTGATTCAAAAACTGGGGGCGAAGCTTAAGGCGGACTACCGGGGCTGGCGGGTGAGCCTGGTGCTCTACCTTCCGGAATGGCAGCGCTTTTTGAACCTCAAAAACACCCGGGCCATTACGGCCCCCCATGGCGGGGTAAAGGTGACCATGCTCAGCGGCGAGGCCGAATAGCCGTCCGGCTGCCAGGTTGTGAGGCGCCGCCCCAGGCGCACGGCTGCACCCCATACCCGGATACGGGCTTATCACCGATAGCCTGCCCCCTTCCGGCTGCCGCAGCCTGCGGCATTGACCACCGATAAGATCATCTCCGGCGGCTCAAGGGGTCGCCGTTTCGTGAGACCAAAACGCTCGCACCCCCTTAAAAATCCCTATTCGCGAAAACCGTGTGCCGTGACACCGTAAATCCGGTGCTGGTGAAATGAAGTTATCAGTAAAGGTGAAATGCTTTCATTGCCGCTAACCACGTTGAATCAAAAGATTTCATGACCCCCGGGCCGCCTGCTTGCGCCGCAATGCCTGTCACAAGCCGCCCTCAGGCCAAACTCAACCCTTCATTTCTTATTCCACACCTCCTTTCACCTGCTAATATCGCTTGACAAATCCGCCCTTGTTCTGATAGTTAAACTCTAGTTCGATATTTAAAACAAAGCGGCTTTAGCTGCTGCTAACGAACAGGTAACCAAACAACTATGCCAGCGACCAGCCAGGATGACGTACGCAAAGCCAAAGGCGCTTATCAAGTGCCCGCGGTGATGCGCGCTTTGGACATCATTGAATACATCGCCCAGAGGCAGGAAGCCTCTTTCACCGAGATATTCACCGACTTGGGCCTGCCCAAAAGCACCACATATCAGATCCTGGGCACCTTGGCCGACCGGGGTTATGTGCGCCACTCCGGCGGCAGCACAAAATTCAGCCTGGGTCTCAGGTTGTTCGAGCTGGGCTCCCAGGCCGTGACCCGGCTGGATATCCGCACCGAGGGCACGCCGGTGTTGCAAGAGCTGGTGGATGATATCAACGAGACCGCACACCTGGGCATTCTGGACGGCATTGAAGGGGTGTATCTGGCCAAAGTGGAGGGCACCAGCCCGGTGCGCCTGTATTCCTGGGAGGGAAAGCGGCTGCATCTGCATTGCACGGCCATGGGAAAAGTGCTTTTGGCGTTTCAAGAGCCCGCCGCCCAAGCCGATCTTTTGGACCGCATCACCCTGGTGAAATCCACCGAGCACACCATCACCGACCGGGACAAACTGGTGGAGCACCTCAAGATGGTGCGCGAACGGGGATGGGCCCTAGACGATCAGGAAAATGAGGCCCATATCCGCTGTTTGGCCGCACCGGTGCACGCCATAGGCGGAGGCGTTGCGGCAGCCATAAGCATATCCGGTCTGGCCAGCCAGTTTGACGGCGAGTATCTTTTGGAGCTGTCTGAAAAGGTGCGGGCCGCCTGCAACAAACTGTCATTCAAACTGGGTGCATAACCTCAAGCGAAAGAGCACATTATGAGCACGGGAAAATACTTTGAAGACTGGGTGATCGGCGAGGAATTCTTCACCCCCGGCCGCACCATGACCGAAACCGATATCGTAATGTTCGCAGCCATGACCGGGGACTACAACCAGCTGCACACCAATGCCCAGTTCATGGAGCAGAGCCAGTTCGGCCAGCGCATCGGCCATGGGCTTTTGGGCTTGGCCGTCTCCCACGGGCTTTGGTTCCGCAGTGGCTATTTGGAGGGAACCGTAATCGCCTTTCTGGGGGTGAACGACTGGCAGTTCAAGGCGCCCTTTTTCATCGGCGACACCCTGCGGGTGCGCTATAAGGCGGTCAAGGCCAAAGAGAGCAGTTCCAAGCCTGACCGCGGGGTCATCACCTGGCATCTGGAGGTTCTCAATCAAGACGACCAGGTGGTGCAAGAGGGGCACAAGACCATGATGGTCAAACGCCGCCCAGCGGCTGAGAACGGATAGAAAACCATTGTTTTTTCTGGCTGACCGGACTGGGCCCTTTGGGGGATTATTGATGCAGGCTGGCCAGCCCACAAAACCATGTTCTGGATATTGAACTAAAGCCTAATAACCATAGGTATTTACAAAAAAGTAAGGAGCGGCACATTGGCTGAACAAAAGTATGTGATGGGTGATTACGCCGTGACCCGGGGCGCGGTGGAGGCGGGAGTCAAGGTAGTCTCCGGCTATCCCGGCACCCCCGCAACGGAAATACTGGAAGGTTTCGTGGAATACCCCCACGTGCACGCCGAATGGTCATGTAATGAAAAAGTGGCCATGGAAGTAGCCCAGGGCGCATCCCTGGCCGGCGTACGCTCCATGGCGGTCATGAAACACAACGGCATCAACGTGGCCACGGACATGATCATGCACCTCAATTTCACCGGCGTGAACGGGGGCATGGTTATGATCAGCGCGGACGACCCCGGGGGACTCTCCTCCCAGAACGAGCAGGACAGCCGGCTTTTGGTGCATGGCTATGCGGGCCTGCCGGTCTTTGATCCCTGCAGCGCGGCCGAAGCCAAACAGATGACCAAGGACGCCTATGAGCTGAGCGAAAAGACTCAGATGTGTTTTGTGCTGCGCCCGGTCATGCGGGTTTGTCACTCGCGCAGCGTGATCAACTATGAAGACTATGATCCGGCGGACGCCCCCCAAGCCAAATGGGTGGACGACCGCGACCGCTACATCATGAGCGCGGTGGAGGTCCAGGGCATGGGCGGCATCAAACGGCCCCAAGCCCGGCACCGCTGGCTGAATAACAAGTACGTGGAGCTGCAAAACATTTTCGAGACCCTGCCCTATAACCACATTGAAGAGGGCGAGGGCGAAATCGGCCTGGTGGGTGTTGGCATGGGCTACACCTATTTAAAGGAAGCCGGGCTTAACTTCAACAAGCAGTATCCCCTCCTGAAGCTGGGCACCCTGCCCCTGCCCAAGGAAATGGTGCTGAAATTCATCGAGGGCAAAAAGGAAATCCTGGTCTTTGAGGAAGTCGAGCCTGTGGTGGAAAACATCATCAAGCAGATCGCCCTGGACGCCGGCGTCATGATCAAGGTCATGGGACGCACCGGATTCTATCAGGCCGACGGCGAGTTGACCGTGCCCATGGTCACAGCCGCGGTACAGAAACTGGACCCCTCCCTGACCCTCAAGGAGGAGACGGCGAACATAGATTTGGGCATAGAAATCCCCATCCGCACCAGAACCCAGTGCGTGGGCTGTGCGCACCGTCCCCTTTTGCACAATCTCAAGAAGGTCGCCCGCAGGCAAAAGGCCATCGTCTTCGGCGATATCGGGTGCCACGACGCGGGTTCCTTCAAACCCCTGGAGCTGCAGTCCACCATTTACTGTATGGGCGCATCGGCCCCCATGGCCACCGGGGCCTATTTCGCGGGCGAGGGCAAACCGGTCATCTCGATGATGGGCGACAGCACCTTTTTCCACCTGGGCATCAACGGCCTTTTGAACGCCACATACCAGAACAGCAACCAGGTGCTGGTGCTGGCCGACAACCGCACCACCGCCATGACCGGCTTCCAGCCCCATGCGGG
The DNA here is from genome assembly GCA_963675675.1 of Desulfarculaceae bacterium. Lineage (GTDB taxonomy): Bacteria > Desulfobacterota > Desulfarculia > Desulfarculales > Desulfarculaceae > Dethiosulfatarculus. The sequence continues at coordinate 32,168 of OY776512.1, read as the reverse complement.
AAGCGGAATCAATGTGTACGGCCAGGAGGCTCCCCGGGTGGACCTGGAAGACCTTTGCAAGGCGCTGGGGGCCAAGGTTCATGTCATAGACCCATATGACATGAAAAACAGCTACAAGGTTCTCAAAGAGGCGGTGGAAGAAGAAGGCGTCAGCGTGGTGCTGGCCCGCAAAGGCTGCTACCTGCGCGGCTCCAAACAAGGCGAGCATTTCTTCGAGCCTCAAAAGATGACCGTGGACCAGGAAAAATGCACCGGCTGCATGATCTGCGTGAATGATTTCGGCTGCCCGGCCCTGGTCTTCAACCCCGACACCGAAAAGGTGTCCATTGATGAAATCGCCTGCGTCCAGTGCGGCCTGTGCGGAGAAGTCTGCAAGTTCGGAGCAATCTCATGAAAAAGGATATAGCCATCGCCGGAGTGGGCGGCCAGGGCAACCTGTTCGCCACCAAAATCCTGTGTCAGTATGCCATGGACCGCGGCCTGGAGGTTCTGGGCACCGAAACCATCGGCGCGGCCCAGCGCGGCGGTTCGGTGGTCTCCCACATGCGCATCTCGGATAAGCCCATCTACTCCCCCCTGATCCCCAAGGGCACAGCCGATGTGCTCATCGGCATGGAGTCTCTGGAGCTTTTGCGCCATCTGAGCATCTTGAATCCCAAGGGCTACTACATCATGAATCTTTACTCGGTGCCCACCATGTTCACCAACATAGGCATGGAGCGCTATCCCGCCACCGACGACATCATCGCAGCCGCCAAAAAGGTGTCCTCCCGGGGAGCCGAGATAGCCGCGACCTACAAAGCCGCCGATCTGGGCAACGCCCAGATGACCAACGTGGTTATGGTGGGAGCCCTGGCCAAGATGGATGATTTTTTTGAGGCTGCGGATATCCGCAAGCTGGTGGCCAGCATCAGCCCGGAGCGCTTCAGGGACAAGAACCTGGAAGGCTTTGACGCGGGATACGAAATGGTGTAGGCGGCGGTGGCCAAACCCACTGGGCAAGTTCACACTTAAAGCCTGCCGGAGCCCTTTATCCGGCAGGCGCTAAAAGATGATTGATGAACCTGACCTCCTCAAGAAAAAGGATGGTTACCTTATGATGACCCCGGAAGAATACCGCGAGTCTTTAAAACGCATGAATTTCAAGGCCTATGCCTTGGGAGAGCCGGTCGAGGAGCCCACAGAGCATCCCTTGATCATACCCTCTCAGAATGCTGTGGCGGCAACCTTTGAGATCGGCCAGACCGAAGACTCCTGCTCGGCCCTGGGAAGCTGCGCCTCACATATAAGCGGCCAAAGCATCAGCCGTTTCACCCACACCCACCGCAACACCCAGGATCTGATCAACAAGGTGAAGATGCAGCGCGAACTGGGGCAGCGGACCGGCACCTGCTTCCAGCGCTGTGTGGGCATGGACGCACTTAACGCGCTCAGTTCCACCACCTATGAGCTGGAAGCCGAAATGGGCGGCGAGAGCAATCAGCGTTTCATGGCCTTTTTGGAGCATGTGCAGCAAAACGACCTGGTCTCCGACGGCGCCATGACCGACCCCAAGGGCGACCGCAGCAAACGCCCCCATCAGCAGCCCGACCCGGATGTGTATCTGCACGTCACCGAAAAGCGCTCCGACGGCATTATCGTCAACGGGGCCAAGCTGCATCAGACCGGCGCTCTCAATTCCCACGAAATTATCGTGATGCCCACCATGTCCATGAAGCCCGAAGACGAGGCCTTCGCGGTCTCCTTCGCCATCCCGGCCGACACCAAGGGCATTACCTACATCCTGGGCCGCCAGGCCTCGGACACCCGCAAGATGGAGCCCGGCACCATGGACCGGGGCAATGTGATCTACGGAGGCCAGGAATGCCTGGTGGTGTTCCAGGATGTCTTCGTGCCCTGGGAGCGGGTCTTCATGTGCGGAGAAACCCGCTTCGCCGGCATACTGGTGGAGCGCTTTGCGGGCTATCACCGCCAGTCCTACGGCGGCTGCAAGGTGGGCGTGGGCGATGTGCTGATCGGGGCGGTGGCCGCCCTGATGGACTATCACGGCCTCAGCAAGGTCAGCCACTTAAAAGACAAGCTGGTGGAGATGATCCACCTAAATGAAACCCTGTACGCCTGCGGCATCGCCTGTTCGGCCGAAGGGTATGAGACCCCCAGCGGAACCTATGAAATCAGCCAGCTTTTGGCCAACGTATGCAAATTGAACGTGACCCGCTTCCCCTATGAAATAGCCCGGCTGGCCCAGGACATCGTGGGCGGTCTGATGGTCACCATGCCCTCCGAGTTTGATCTGAACCATCCCGAGGTCGGACCCATGATGCAAAAATACCTGGCCTGCTCCTCGGGCATCAACACGGTCTGCCGCCTGCGCATGATGCGCCTGGTGGAAAACATCACCATCGGAGCGGGCGCGGTGGGTTACCTGACCGAGAGCATGCACGGGGCCGGACCGCCCCAGGCCATGCGCATCATGATAGGCCGCCAGGCGGACGTGGAATACAAAAAATCACTGGCCAAGCGTTTGGCCGGCATCGGAAGTGTAGTTGAAGAAACCTGCGCATGCTCATAGCGGCGGCAGAACCAATACCGAAAGGAGTACCTCTAAATGGACTTCGGCTTTACTGAAGAACAACAGCTATTGCAGAATATGGTGCGCGAGTTTGCCGAAAAGGAAGTGGAGCCCCTCGCTCCCATACTGGACAAGGAGCACCGCTTCCCCGCCGAACTGGTGGCCCGCATGGCCGAACTGGGCCTTATGGGCATCCCTTTTCCCGAGGAATACGAGGGAACCGACATGGGCACCGTGGCCTTTTCCATGACAGTGGAGGAAATCAGCCGCGCCTGCGCCTCCACCGGATGCATACTTTCAACCCATATCGCACTGGGAGCCCAGCCTATCAACCAATGGGGCACCGAGGAGCAAAAGCAAAAATACCTGACCAAGCTGGCATCCGGTGAATGGCTGGGGGCCTTTTGCCTGACCGAGCCCGGTGCGGGCACCGACGCCGGCGCAGTCGCCACCAAGGCGGTGCTGGACGGCGACCATTATGTGCTCAACGGCACCAAGATATTCATCAGCAACGGCGGCCGGGCCAACACTTATATCGTCATGGCCATGACTGATCCTGAAAAGGGCAGCAAGGGTCTTTCGGCCTTTATCGTGGAAAAGGACTTCCCCGGATTCCAGGCCGGACAAAAAGAGGAAAAGCTGGGCATCCACGCCTCCGAGACCCGCGAGATAATCTTCAAAGACTGCATTGTGCCCAAGGAAAACCTTCTGGGCAAAGAGGGCGACGGCTTCAAAGTGGCCATGACCGCCCTGGACCTGGGCCGCATCGGAATCGGCTCCCAGGCGCTGGGCATCGCCCAGGCCTGTTTGGACGCATCGGTGAAATACGCCAAGGAAAGGGTGCAGTTCGGCCGTCCCATCGCCAAGTTCCAGGCCATCCAGTGGATGATCGCCGATATGTCCACCAAGGTTTCGGCCAGCCGTCATCTTCTGCGCCATGCCGCCTGGACCCGCGACCAGGGCCAGCGCTATTCCAAAGAGGCCGCCATGGGCAAACTGCACGCCTCCGAGGCCGCCATGTGGTGCGCGGTGAAAGCCATCCAGGTTCACGGAGGACACGGTTTCACCACCCAGTATCCGGTGGAGCGCTTCTTGCGCGATGCCAAAATCACCGAGATTTACGAGGGCACCAGCGAGGTGATGCGCATGGTCATCTCCGGCCAGGAGCTTAGCTAGCCTTTGGGAGATTGAACGATGCAGAAAGTAGTAACCTGCTTTAAGTGGGTCACCGATGACGCGGACATCCGGGTGAAAGAAGCCGACCGCTCCCTGGATATGAGCCGGGCCAAAAAGAAAATCAGCGAGTACGACCGCAACGCCATAGAGGCGGCGGTGGAGCTGAAAAAAGCCTACGGCTGCGAGGTGATAGGCCTCACCGTGGGTTCCGGGCTGAAAGCCGCCCTAAAAGACGCGCTTTCCCGCGGCCTGGACAAGGTGGTGTATGTGGATGGCCCCGCCCTGGCCGACGCCGGAGCGGGCAGAACCTGCGCGGCCCTGGCCGGGGCCATAAAGGCCATCGGCCAGGTGGATGCGGTGATCTGCGGCGAAGGCAGCTCTGACCAGTATCACCAGCAGACCGGCCCCCGTTTGGCCGCGTCGCTGGGCATGGCCTCGGTATCCTGCGTAAGCGCCATGGAGACCGGCGACGCCTTGAAGTTGACCCGCAAGCTGGATGACTGCCAGGAGGTGGTCGAGGTCACGGGCCCGGTGGTCATCAGCGTGATGCCTGATATCAACGAGGCCCCCATCCCCAGCCTGAAGCAGATCCTGGCCGCCAAAAAGAAACCCAGCGAGGCCATGGAGGCCGCCGGGCTGCCCGAAGCCAAACTGAACCAGATCAGCGTGCTGGCCCCGGTGGTGGACCGCAAAAAGATCAACCTCACCGAAGGCGGGGTTTCCGTGGCGGATGCGGCCCAGGCTCTGGTTGAAAAACTAACCCAAGAAAACATCCTGGACTAGCGGAGGTCATCATGGCTCAAATTTGGGTAATAGCGGACCAGGCCGAACGGGCCTTTGAGCTTTTGGCCAAGGCCCGGCAGCTGGCTTCCGCAGAGGATAAGGTTGTTTGTTTTGTGGCCGGTGACGATGCAGTGGGCAATGAAGCCATCAGTTTTGGAGCGGACAGCAGCGTATTGATCCCCATACCGGAAGGCGGAATGTGGGAAGGCTATGCCGCTGCCATAGCCGAAAAAGCCAAAACCGATGCGCCCAAAGCGATACTCATCTCAGCCACCCGCCGGGGTAAAGATCTGGGCGCGCAGCTGGCCGGCATGCTGGATGCCCCCCTGGTCTCCGACTGCAAGCTATTGGAGATAGAGGGCGACAAAGCCGTCACCGAGCGTCTGCTCTATGGTGGCCTGGGCGTGCAGCGCCAGGAGAGCACCAGCTTCCCGCTGCTGGCCAGCTTCGGCCCCCGCAGCTTTGACAAGCCGGAGGCGGATGCCTCCCGCTCAGGCGAAGTGGAAAGCCTGGCCGCTCCGGATGCGGGCGGAGTCAAGGTGACCGGGCGCATCGTAAAAGAAACCGAAGGGGTGGAGCTTGGCGATGCCGACCTGGTGGTGGGAATCGGCCGGGGCTTTGATGATGAATCCCAAATCAGCCTGGCCAAGGATGCGGCCGAGGCCCTGGGCGCGGAACTGGCCTGTTCCCGCCCCATTGCAGAATATTTCAAATGGCTGCCCGAAGACCGTTACCTGGGCATATCCGGCCAGCAGATAAAGGCAAGCCTGTATCTGGCCTGCGGGATCAGCGGACAGGTGCAGCACCTTTACGGCATCCGTGACGTAAAAACCATCGTGGCGGTGAATACCGATCAGAATGCGCCCATATTCAACTTGGCCGACTATTACGTGGTGGGAGATGTAAAGGAATTTTTGCCCGCCTTCGCCCAGGCCGTAAAAGCCGCCAAGGGATAGGAAACCATTGTGAGCGAAGACCGATTTGACCTCATCATAGTGGGAGCCGGTCCGGCCGGTTCGGCGGCGGCCATCACCGCCGCCCGGGCCGGGCTGGAGGTGCTCCTCATAGAGCGCAGCGACGAGCCAGGCGGCAAAAACCTTAGCGGGGGCCGTCTCTATGCCCATTCATTGGCCAAGCTGATTCCGGATTATGCCGAGACCGCCCCTTTGGAGCGCAAGGTCACCCGCGAGGTGATCTCCATGCTGACCGCTGAATCATGCTTCTCCATGGACTTCACCTCTTCCAAACTGTCCGGCAGGGGCAATGATTCCTTTACGGTTTTACGGGCCGATCTGGACCTGTGGCTTTCCGAGCAGGCCGAGGAGGCCGAAGCCGTGCTGGCCAGCGGCGTAAGGGTGGATGAACTGCACACCCAGGACGGCAAGGTCTGCGGAGTGGTGGCGGATGAAGATGTCTTGGAGGCCGACTGCGTGCTTTTGTGCGACGGAGTCAATTCCCTTTTGGCTCAAAAGGCCGGGCTGAAAAAGGAGCTTCTGCCCACGCAGGTTGCGGTGGGCATAAAGGAGATCATCGAGCTTCCCAAAGGGGTGATAGAGGACCGTTTCAACCTGGAGCCGGACCAAGGCGCGGCCCGCATCTTTGTAGGGGATTGCACCAAGGGCCTGCCCGGTGGAGGATTCCTTTACACCAACAAGGAGACCCTGAGCCTGGGCCTGGTGATAAATCTGGAGGCCGCCGCACACTCCAAGGAGCAATTCTGCGATATCGCCGAGGCCTTCAAACGCCACCCTGAAATCGCGCGCCTCATCGAGGGCGGAACCAGCCTGGAATACGGCGCCCACTTGGTGCCCGAGACCGGACTTGGCATGACCCCCAAGCTGGTGGGCGACGGCGTGTTGGTGGCCGGGGATGCAGCAGGATTCGTGCTCAACACGGGCTACACCCTGCGCGGCATGGACCTTGCCATCGAATCGGGTGTGCTGGCTGCAAAAGCCGTGATCGCGGCCAAGGAAAAAGGCGATATGAGCGCCGCCGGGCTGTCCGGGTATGAGACCCTTTTGCAGGACAGTTTCGTGATCAAAGACCTTAAAACCTATGAGAGCGCGCCCGCATTCATGGAAACCCCGGGGCTGTACGGCGATTATCCCGCCCTGGTGGAAAACATATTCAGTGAAATGTTCACGGTGGACGGCAGTCCGGCCCAATCCATGCGCAAAAAGATCAAACCTCATATAAAGAAAGTGGGGCTTATGCGCCTGATCAAGGATGCCTGGAAAGGACGTGCGCTATGAAGCCCATGAGCGTGGAAGAAAAACTGGGCCAGAACAAGTTCGTGGTGGACGAAGGCAACCCGCACATAGTCCTGGATCAGGAAAAGTGCAAAACCTGCGATCCAAGGCCCTGCATAAAGGCCTGTCCGGCTTCGCTTTACAAGCTGGAGGACAATGGCGAGATGTCTTTTGACTTTGCGGGCTGCTTGGAATGCGGGACCTGCCGGGTGGTTTGCCCCAACGGAGCGCTCACCTGGAATCATCCCCGTCCCACATTCGGGATATTCTACAGGTACGGATAGGAAAACACCTTCCCCCGCCAAACCACAATACACAGCCAGGGGCGTCATGGGATCAGTCATGACGCCCCTTTTTTTGTGACCAACCCTGCTGCTTGATTGGGTCCCGCAGCCCCCCGGCCGCCCGCTTTTCTCACCGGTTACACCTTGCATCCAGATATAATTTTCCCAATCCAAACCCATCTGCCGGGGAAAATATGCAACAATGGACCGGTTATCATCAAACCGGGATAAGGCATGAGTAACTTCGGGTTCACACAATTTGGGAGAACGCCATGTTAGAGCAAATTCATTTTCTTTTAACCCTCACATGCAATTACGAATGTGATCATTGTTTTCTCTATTGCAGCCCCCGCTCCCAGGGTACCTTTACCCTGGCTCAAATAAGAGAAGTTTTGTCAGAGGCTAAAAAACTGGGCAGTGTAAACAAGGTCTGCTTCGAAGGGGGTGAACCTCTTTTGTATTATCCCCTGCTGTGCAATGCGGTTAAAGAAGCCGGCGATATGGGTTTTTCGGTGGGAATGGTGACCAATGCCTATATGAGCACCTCGGTGATGGACGCTGAACTTTGGCTGAAACCCCTTTTGGAGGCCGGCATCGAATCCATAACCATGAGCGATGATGAGTTTCACGCCAAAAGCAAAAACAGCCCTGCAAGCCGGGCCCGGGAAGCTGCAAAAAAGCTGGGCTTCAACACCGGAGCGATCAGTGTCCAGCCGCCTTCGGTGCAGCCTCCCGGCGAAGGGCAGGAAAAAGGCGCTCCGATTATCGGCGGTGGAGCCATGTTCCGGGGCAGAGCAGTGGAAAAGCTCACCCATGGGCTGCCCGCCAGGGATTGGAGGGAATTCACCGAATGCCCTCACGAAGAGCTGCTGTCTCCCCAACGGGTGCATGTGGATGCATTTGGCAACGTTCATATATGCCAGGGCATCAGCATGGGAAATATGTGGCAAACGCCTTTGGCGGAGCTTGTAAGAGGCTACCGGGCCCAAGAGCATCCCGTGTGCGGGCCGTTGCTGCAAGGCGGTCCCGCCGAATTAATACGCAGATATGATCTGCCCCATGAAAATGCCTATGTGGATGAGTGCCATGCCTGTTTTCTGGCCCGCAAATCACTTATTGAAAAGCTCCCCCTGCACCTGGCTCCGGGCCAAGTATATGGATTGGCGGAAAATGCATAGCTGTCATTAATAATTGCAAATAGATAAGATGCGGGTTTGCTGCAGCGCGGCCGAAGTTTCGCCGTCTTTCCCCACTGCCGCAGTAAAAGCTCACAATTTTATCGATTAACCGGACACCGCACAAAAAAAGGGAGCAGGCTTTTTAGCGCCCGCTCCCTTTTTCATTCTTGAATATCCCTGCGCAGCCGTTAAAGGCCGCCGGCTTGGGGATTATGCCTTGCTTGCCTCGAATTCCTTTTTGATCTTGTCCCGCAGCCCTGAATCGGTCAGGAAATCATATGCCGTCATGGCCAGCATTTTGGCCGCGTCCAATAAGCCCTTGTCGCCCCGCGGGGTAAGGGTTGCCTGGCCGAACTCCACGGTGTGCCCGGCAATGGTTGGTTCCGCAATGGCCAGCATGGGATGCAGGCAGGGAAGCGACCAGCTCAAGTTGCCGATATCCGAAGAGCCCTTGCGGCCGTCGTCCGGGTCGACTGAAATGCCCAAGAGCCCCAGATTCCCCTCGGCCGCCGCCTCCAAGGTCCTGTTGTGGTTAAAGGGGTCTATCTTGGGTTGGGCTACATCAATTTTATAGGTGCAGCCGGTGGCCAGGGCCGCCCCCTCAATGCACTTTTTCACCTTTTCAAACATCTCGTCGCGGTAAGCCTTGGTCTCGCCGCGCACATAGTAGAGGCCCGCGGCATAGCCCGGAATGATGTTGGGCGCGTCGCCGCCATGGGTGATGATGCCGTGCACCCGGCAGGCCGTGGGCATCTGCTGGCGCAGGTTGCTTATGGATACATAGGCCGAAACCATGGCATCCAGGGCGTTGATGCCCTTGTCCGGGGTTCCGGCTGCATGGGCGGTGTGTCCGAAGAATTCAACCGTAAACTTTATGCGGCCCAGCATTCCCTTGCCCACATAGGTCCGGCTGCTGGGATGCACCATCATGGCCGCGTCGTGGTCCTTGAACACCCCGCCGCGGTCCAAAAACACCTTGCCGCCGCCGCCTTCCTCCGCCGGAGTGCCCACCAGGGTTACGCCTCCGGCCAACTCCGGCATAGCCTGCACCAGCCCCAGGGTCGCGCCCAGGCTGGCCGCGGCGATCAGGTTGTGCCCGCAGGCGTGACCTATACCGGGCAAAGCGTCATATTCGGCCAGAAAAGCCACCGAAGGTCTGGTTTGCTCAATCCCTTTGGGTTTGGCCACAAAGGCGGTCTCTATGTCCGCTGGATTGCTTTCTACTGCATACCCCTGCTTTGACATATATTCTTTCAGATAGTCACAGGATTCATGCTCCTGGTAAGCGATCTCGGGATGGTCGAAGAGCCACTGTTTCACCCCTTTGAGTTCCCCGGCCAATGAGTCTATCCGGTCGCAAATTTTCTGTTTGGCTTGGTCCATTTTGTGCTCCATTAAAAGATGTTCCACCCTGGCTGATGCAGCATGAAATTTTTTATAGATGCTGATTCCTCAAACATTCATCAAGTTTATAAGTATACAATGAAATCCCCTTATCAGGATGCATTTCCCGGTCTATTCCGGCATGCCGTTCTCGGCCAAATCCCAAAACAGCCCGGTCATGAGCAACAGGCTCTCACGCATCATGCCGGGCAGCACATGCTCGTTGGGCGCATGCTGTGAGCATCCCCCATAGGAATGAGGCACCCAGACCGTGGGCATGCCCAGAATATGCACAAATGCCTCATTGGGCAGGGTGCCGCCCAAGTTCGGCAGCACGGTGACCTTTTTACCCAAGGTTTGCACAAATGATTTTTTGGTCATCACGGCCCAGGGATCATCCGGGTCCAGCCTGGTGGCCGGAACGATTTCCTCCCGGTTGCACCTTATTTCGATGTTCTGAAAGCCGTGTTCATCCAGATGCCTTCTTAGGCCGGATTCCAGCTTTTCAATGTCCGTATCCACGGTGTAGCGCAAATGAATCCGGGCGTAAGCTTCGTGGGGTATGGTATGGCTGGGCGCTTCGGGATCGCCGCACTTGAAGGCCAGGACCTCCAGGCTGTTCCAGCCGTACACCTGTTCCGCCTTGCTGAGGCCAGGCTCTCCCCATTCCGGGTCGATCTCAGGTCCGCCCTCGCCCACTTCCACATCGGCCAGAGCCCGGCGCACCGGCTCCGGCAGGCCGCTGGGCCGGAACTCCGGCACCAGTATCTTGCCCTTTTTATCCACCAGGCAGGCCAGGGCATGGGCCATGATGATGCCGGGATTGGATAAAAGACCGCCCCAGTTGCCCGAATGGTGGCCGCCTTCGCGCAGTTTCAATATAAGATCAAAGTTGGCCACCGCCCGGGTTCCGCCGTAGATGGTGGGTTCATCCGGATGCAGCCTGGGGCCGTCGCTGCCGATAAGCACATCAGCCTTCAGAAGCTCTTTGTATTGGGCGCATATCTCGTGCAGCCCTGGTGAGCTCATCTCTTCGCCCATGTCGATGAGCACCTTCATATTGAAACCCAGCTTGCCGCGCTCTTGCAGCACCATGGCCAGGGCGGCCAGGTTTATGGTGTGCTGGCCTTTATTGTCCGCCGAACCCCGCCCATACCAGCGCCCATCCTTTTTTATAAGTTTCCAGGGTTCAACTCCCTCATGCCATCTGTCATCCATGCTCAACACTGTGTCGCCGTGACCGTAAGTCAGCACAGTGGGCAAGGAATCATCCTCATGCCGCTGGGCAAACAGCATGGGCAGGCGCTTCAGGACCGGGTTATCCAGCACCCGGCATTCAAAACCCATAGCCTCCAGATAAGGCTGCATCTCTTCAGTGATGTAGGCCTTGGTGGGGGCCCGGCTGGCTTCGTTCTGGCTTTCGGTCCTATATGCAACCCTTTTGGCCAACAGCTCGAAAAGCCGACCGGTGTCAAAAAAATCCCGTGCGCTTTGGATGGCTTGTTCCCGGCTCATGAATCCCCTCTCATGTGGTGTATGTCCATTTCGCCGCCGATGCGGCAACTCCGCCCAAAGACTATACACCATGCGGCAATAGAAGGGGAAAAGCCATGCTGCACCCAAAGCGGCGGAAAAGCACCGTCAACCAACAAAGAACTTGGCTTTCAGCTTATGTTTTTTGGCCCGGCCTTTATCAATCCGCGAACTTGTTGGGCGCCGGACCGCTGGTTTCCAGTTGCACCCAAAACAATCCCCCGCCCCTTGGGCCCGCATCTTCCCGGCACGAAGCGGTGGTGATGAAAAGCTCCTTCATTTGCTCGCCGCCAAAGGCGCAGGAGGTGACCAGGTTGCCCCCCGGAATCTCCACCCGGCCCAGCAAAGTCCCCGTGACCGGGTCCCAACTGGTGACATGTCCGGCGCCGTAATGAGCCACCCACAGATTATCCTGGTCATCAATGGTCATGCCGTCCGGCAGACCGATCTCATCCGGCACGGACACCGCCGTCCTCCGGTTGCTGATGTTGCCGGTGGCCAGCTCATAGTCAAAGGCGTCCACCCGGAAGGTGGGCGAGTCTACGTAATACATGGTGTCCTTGGCCTTGTTCCACACAATGCCGTTGCTTATGGTGACGCCGTTCACCATGCGGCGCACCGAATAATCAGCATCCATGCAGTAAAGAGCGCCCGCGTTGGGGGTGCAGTCGTGGGCCATGGTCCCGGCCCAGAAGCGCCCGGCCGGATCGCACTTGCCGTCGTTAAAGCGCAGGCCTAGCCCTTTTTGCTCCGCCACCATGCTTACTTGGCCGGATTGAGGGTTGAGCCGGTAAAATCCGTCGGTCAGGGCCAGCAGCAAATCACCGCTATTGGCCTGCACCACCGTGCCCACATCCGATGGCGTTTCATATACCCGGTTTTCCCTGGAGGCCGGATCAAAAAGCATCACCTTGCGGCCCAGAATATCCACCCAGTACAGGGCCTGTTTTTCCGGCGACCAAAGCGAGCCCTCGCCCAGCATGGTCTTGGCATCAAGTATCAGTTCCGCTTTCAGTTCAAACATTTCCATCACTTCCATATTGGTTTTAGTATCAGTCCGGTTGGGTAAAGTGCCCCAGCCCTGCATCCACGGTCAATATCTGGCTGGTTATGGGCTGTGAGGCCCGGGAAGCCAGGAACAGATAGGTAGGCGCCAGATTCTGGGGGGTTATCAACAAGGGCAGAATCTGGTATTCATTGCGGACCCGGGCCTGCACCTTTGGGGGGCACAGCTCCTTTATCTGGCGTTCGGTCATCACCCAGCCCGGAGCGACGCCGTTCACCCTGATATTGTCCTGCCCCACCGCCCGGGCCAGGGAGCGCACCATCCCCACTATGGCCATCTTGGTGGCCGCATAGCAGGTAAGCTCCTTCCAGGCCAAATCGATGATCACCGAAGTGGTCATGATTATACTGCCTCCGCCCGCCTCTTTCATGGCTGGTATCAGCTCGCGGCAAGTGGTGAAATAGTGTCCCACATTGAGTTTGAAAAGACTGTCCCACTCTTCATGGCTCATCTTGAGCACATCATAGCGCGGGTCCCAGCCGGCATTGTTCACCAGCACGTTCACCGGCCCCTTTTGGCCCACAATATCCCCCAAAAGAGCCGTCAAGCTATCCGCATCGGTCAGCTCCACGGGGTAAAAGCCCACCTTTGCGCCTGCTGCCGTGCACTCATCCGCCAGAGCCCGGCCGCTTTTTTCATCCTTGTCCAGGACGCTCACCCGGCAGCCCTGCCCGGCAAAAGCCCTGGTGAGGCCCTCCCCAATGCCGCCGGCTCCGCCGGTTATCAGCACATGCTTGCCTTCAAGATCATCGAATACAGCGCCCATGGGTTTATTCATCTCCCAATACCTCAAAGACTCAAGATCGGCCCGGCCTGACAGGGTCCAAAACTCAAATTAGGTCAAGCCCGGCAGCCAAGTCAATTCTATTTTCATATAGGCATCCAGTTTGATATGTCAATAATTACATATATTCACCAGGCCCCAAGGTCTTGACTTTGCAAGCGCTTCTCCATAGAGTTGTATTGACGAAATCAATGATTCACCCGCTCAAAATGGGCAAAAACGCAGACATGAAGATAAAATTCAGCCTGAGGTTGGGCCTGTACAGCTCGGACGAAGAACGCGAGGTGCCGGATGGATGGACTGTGCAACAGATGCGGGATGCATATATGGCCGAAAGTCCTCCCCAGCAGCGCCGCATGCTTACAGGTCCCAAGGGCGGTTTTATGGGGGAAATCTTGCTCAACGGCTCCCGCACCAAGCTGGACCAGCCCCTTAGAGCCGGTGATCATTTGATGCTGCTGATTGTGGTTTGGGGATAAAGCGGCCGGCTTCCGGCCGGGCGGTTCAAATCCGTCCAAACCATCGAGACCCGGTGGAAAAGCCCTGTGGAAAAAACTCTTGCGCTCGGTGAACAGATGAAGATCAAAGTCAGCCTCAAGCTGGTGCTCTACAAATCGGATGAAGAAATGGAAATTCCCGACGGCAGCACCGTACAGAACTTTATGAACGGCTTTATCCCGGGCCTGCCCAAACAAGCCCACAAAATGCTAGTGGACCAAGAAGGCGTGTTCAGGGGAGTGGTCCTTTTGAACAAATCCCGGGCGGACATGAACCAAATCCTAAAACAAGGCGATGAGTTAACTTTCCTATGCATGATTTCAGGGGGATGAAAAGGAGAATTTCGCTATGGAACTGAAAGGCGTTATGAACCGGATTGGCATCATTGATTTAGGAACCGGCGAAATCACTTATGAGTCCATGACACCCGAATTGGTCAAGGACTATATCGGCGGTTACGGCATCGGCGCCAAATTCATAATGGAGCGCCAGGATGCCGGTGTGGACCCCTTGGGGCCGGACGCCTGGCTGGGCTTCACCACAGGCCCCCTGACCGGCACCGACGCCCCTGGCGGAAACCGCTTCACCGTGGTGGGCAAATCCCCCAAGACCGGCGGCTGGGGTGATGCCAACTGCGGCGGCAAATTCGGCCCCCGTATGAAGATGGCCGGTTTCGATCATCTGTTTTTCAAGGGGATTGCCTCTGAGCCGGTGATTCTGGTGATAGAGGACGGCAAGGCCGAGTTGAAGCCCGCCGGTGATCTGTGGGGCAAAAACTGCCTTGAAACCGAAGATCGGCTTGAGTCTGAATACGGCGCCAAAACCTCCGTGGCATGTATAGGAAAGTCCGGCGAGAACGTATCTCTTCTGGCCTGTGTGATCAACGACAAGGGCCGGGCGGCCGGACGTTCCGGCCTGGGTGCGGTGATGGGCTCCAAAAAGCTCAAAGCCATCGTGGCCCGGGGAACCGGCAGCGTGCCGGTGGCCGACCCCGAAGGCATCAAGGAACTGCGCAAAGAGATGCTGGACTTTTATAAAAAAGACAACGGCGCTTATGATCTGATGAGCCAATTCGGCACCGCCGGGGTCACCGTGCCCACCACCTTGATGGGCGACGGCCCCATCAAGAACTGGAAAGGCAGCGTGGAAGACTTCCCCGGCCTGGAAAAGCTGAACGGCGATGTAGTCATAGACATCCAGAATAAGCACTATGGCTGCTGGAAATGCCCGGTGGCCTGCGGCGGGCATGTGACCATCAAAGAAGGCCCCCTGGCGGGGACCAGCGGCCACAAGCCGGAGTATGAGACCCTGCAGGCCTTTGGCGGTGACTGCCTCAATGACAGCCTGGATGCCGTGGTGGTGGCCAACAACCTGTGCAATGACTATGGCACGGACACCATCGCCACCGGCACCACGGCGGCTTTTGCCATGGAATGCTATGAAAAGGGCATCGTGACCAAGGACGACCTGGGCGGAATAGAGCTGACCTGGGGCAACGCCGACGCCATGATAGAGTTCACCAAACAGATCGTCAGCGGCGAAGGCCCGGCGGCCAAGATATTCGGCAACGGCCAGAAGGCGGCCATAGCCATATTGGGTGAAAAGGCCGCCGAGTGCGCAACCCATGCCGGCGGTGAAGAGTTGCCCATGCATGATCCCCGCTGCAAGACCGGCTTGGGGGCAAGCTATGTGATCGACGCCACCCCCGGCCGCCACACCCAGTGGTCGGCCTGGAACGTGGAGGACGGTTTTGTGGCCCCGGGCCTGAATCCGCCCGAGTCCGGCAAATATGAATGGGACAAGCGCGGCCCCACCCATGCCTATCAGTCCAACTTCGGGCACAGCATGAACTCAGCCGGCCTGTGCTGGTTCGTGACCAACTGCGGCAAGGCCGACGCCATGCCCCGGGGCCTTTCCATGGCCACCGGCCTGGACTTCAGCATGGAGGACCTCGCGGTCTGCGGCGCCCGCATCGCGGCGGTGCGCATGTGCTTCAACGCGCGCGAAGGCATCCAGAACATGAGGGACTTCAAGTTGAGCCCGCGCAATGAAGGCAGGCCGCCCCTGGCCGCCGGGCCCAACGCAGGCATCACCGTGGAAAACGACACCCAGATCAAAAGCTATCTGGCCACCATGGGATGGAACACCGAAACCGGTTATCCCACGGCGGACACCCTGTCCGGCCTGGGTCTGGACTGGCTGGTTGAAATGATGGGCGACGCCACCTAGGCCTGCTCCTGACATAGAATGCGTACGCCGGCTGCGGTCCATGCGACCACAGCCGGCCTTTTTTGTTGCGCCGGGCAAATAAAAAAAAATGAAGCTGCGCTTGTTAGCCCCGGTTTGGCATGGGGCTTAAGCAGGTCTGCAAGCCATGTACGGCCCTTCGGGCAATATGTAAATGGTTCGGGCTGAACCGGCCAAGCGGGTGAAAGATCGGTTCAAGTCCGCTGAATGCCTCAGGCCGAAGGGACGGATATCCTCCGGGGTCAGGCCCGGGCTGTGCAGCCACACCTCACCGGCCTGGCGCATGGCCTGAAAATAGGCCTGGGCTCCCCACTGGTCAATGGTGAAGTTATGCGGCTGCCCATAGTGGCGGCTGAATGAATCGTAATCCGGGTGGGCCGATACCATGCGGACGAAGGTCTCACCGCCCAGGCCCCGCTCGCAGCCGCTGACCCAGATCACCTTGCCCCCGGGTTCAAGCACTTGGCTGGCCGTGATCAATCCCTTGCTGCTTTGGTACAAAGTGGCATCCAGGGGATAGCCCCCCGCCGTGGTCACCACCAGGTCCGCCCAGGCGGGCGGGCTGATCACCGAGAGCCGGGCGGCCAGCTTGCATCCGCTGTCAAACACCTCTTGCAGCCCTCCGGCAAACACGCCCGCCAGGCGCTTTTGCTTGTCCTGCACCACGTTGAGAGCCAGATCCACGCCCGCCGCCCGGGCCGCCTCCTGCACATGGGCCTGGAAGGGATTTCCGGCCAGCCTGGCCGCCGCCACCTTGGGATCATCCAAAAGGGCGAAAGAATGCATAAAACGCATGGTGTCAAAGCTGGAGATGCCGGGCAGGATTGATTTGCCTCCGCCGGAATAGCCTGCAAAGGGATGCGGCTCGATCAGCCCGGTGAGTATCTTCAGCTCCGCGTCCAGGTACCGCCGGTTGACCTTGATAGGCCAGCCTTCTATGCAGGTGACCTCGCGCAGGCCCGCATCATCGTGGCAGTCATGATTTACTATGTTATAGACCTGGGCTATTTCCCGGCCCACAAGCTCGATGAGGGCGGCTCCCCCGGTGGGATCGTGCATGCCGGTGGCGATGAGTATGCAGATGTTTTCCCGCCCAATGCCTGCCTCCTGCAGGCCTTTCAGGATGGGGGGCAGCAGCAGCCGGTTGGGCGCCGGGCGTGTGATATCGCTTATCACCACACAGGCGCTCTTTTTGCCCCGGGCCAATTCGGACAGCCCGGGCGCACCCAGGGGCCGGGCCAGAGCGTCTTGGATGGCCTTTACAGGATCAGGCAGGGGCTCGCGGGTTTTGGTGCGCCATACGGTCACCCTGTCCTCCATGGAGGAGGGCACCCGCAACTCAAGGCCGCCGCGCCCGCAGGGAAGCTCTACAATCATAATTAAGGCCCGTTTCTTGTGTGGTTCTCATCACCAAAGCAGGCAGTCACCCGCAGTCTATCAGACAGGCGCTACATGGACACCTTGTGGCCAAGCCCCTGTTCCATGGCCTTATTGTAGACCAGGCTGGCCGCGGCCAGATCCTCCACCGCCAGTCCCAGGGACTCGAACAGGGTTATCTCATCATAGCTGCCGCGGCCCGGCACCCGGCCCAAAAGCAGCCCGCCAAGCTCACCCTTGATATGTTCCTCCCCTATGGCGCCTTCCCGGCAGGGGATCAGATAGTCACCGGCCTCGCACACGACCGCCTGCTTGCGGTCCACAAACAGGCTGGCTTGGACCACGGCCCGGGTGTCCAGCTCGCGGGCGTTGGGAGTGCAGGCCCCCACCGCGTTTATGTGCGCGCCGGGAGACACATCAGCGCCCTTGAGCACCGGCTCGGTTGCGGGAGTCAGGGTGCATATTATGTGCGCGCCCAGCGTATCCGGTTCAGGGCCTTCTTGCACCTCCGTCTCGAACCCGAAGCGCTCCTTTGCCCAATCCGCAAAGGCCCGGGCCGCCTCCGGATGCAGATCCCAGGCCCGCACCCGGCGTATGGGCCGCTCCAGGCATATTGCCTCCAGGTGCTGCCGGGCCTGGACCCCGCAGCCTATCAGCATGAGATCGGAGGCGTCTTGGCGGGCCAGCATCCTGGTGGCCAAGCCGGATACCGCAGCCGTGCGCATGGCGGTTATCTCGCTGGCGTCCATTACGGCTCGGGGCCTGCCGAACCCGCTTTCAAACAAAGCAAAAAAGCCCTGATGGGATTCGTAAGGGGTCTGGTGATTGCCCGGAATTACGCTGATCAGCTTGGCCCCCATGTATTGTGAGCCGGCGTCGTAAGCCGGCATGGACGCCAGCACACCATGCCCTTGGGGCAGGGGCATCACCAGGCGCTGGGGACAGTCCGCCTCCTTTTTATGCAGGCCGGTCAGAGCCCCAAACATGGCCTCCATGCAGTCGGCCATGTTCAGAAGCCTTTTAACCTCCTGCCTTGAAATGAAAAGGATGTCCATATAATCCGCTCCATATTTGCGCAATAATAATTCTTAAATTGAAAAATATGCCAAACAAGGTATTTTGTATACAGAAAATGCTTGATCTGCGAGCCAAAATAGGGCAACCAATCATAACAGCCCATGAGGCCGGATAAGCACTTGGCGGCTGAATCCTGAAAATCCCATTTGCGGTTATACCTTGTTGCGTAAATAAAATTCCGGCTGCCGGTCCAAGGAGTAATCCGACTGGCAGCGCTCATTTGTTTATATGCTGGCTGGCGGCGGCCAGTAATAGCCTTGGCAGTCATTTTCACCCGGAGCCTGGGAGGACCAGTATGAAAAAGGACAAAGCAATGGACCGTAGGGATTTTCTCAAAACTTCGCTTATGGTGGGGGCGGGAGCCGCCACGGTCACCTTTGGGGTGCCCAGGCTGCTGCGGGCCGCACCGGCCCCCATAAAGGTCGGCTCCATCCAGCCCGCCACCGGACCGCTGGCGGTGATCGGCCAAGGCCAGCGCCGGGGCAACCTTCTGGCCATAGAGCATATTAATGCGGCGGGCGGCATCAAGAATCTGGGCGGAGCCAAGCTGGAGCTGATCTTGGGCGATTCCGAGAGCAAGCCCCAGGTGGGGCGCCAAGAGGCCGACCGCCTGATCAAAAACGGAGCCGTGGCCCTGGTGGGCCCCTTCCAGTCCGGCGTGGCCATGGCAATCGCCACCTTGGCCGAGCAGCGCCAGATGCCCTTTGTCATGGACGTGGCAGCCCTGGACGCCATCACCCAGAAGGGCTATGAGTATTCCTTCCGGGTATTCATCACCGCCAAAGGCCTGGTGGGCGGCGCGGTGCGCTATCTCAAAGAAGTTATGGAAATCACCGGGGCCGCGCCCAAAACAGCCGTGGTCACCAACACGGCCGACGCATTCGGCAAGGGCATGTCCGGCGGTTTCATCAAGGTCATGGGCAAGATGGTGCCCGGCCTAAAGATCGTGGAGCGCATCCAATACCCCTTGGGTATACAGGACCTTTCCACCGAAGTGGCCAAGATCAAATCCTTGAAGCCCGACCTGATCTTCCCGGTTTCCCGTCCCGGAGACAGCGTAATCCTCACCCGTGAACTCTATAAGCAGCGGGTGGAGCTGATGGGTATATACGGGCCGGGCTCGCCGGGCTGGTATGAACCCCACGTAATCAAGGATCTGGATAAACTGATCAACTATGTACTGGTCAACCTGCCCTGGGTTAACCCCAAATCCAAGGTCTACCAGAAAGCCAACCAGGGCTTCATGACCAAGCACAAGGTGCCCCTAGACACCAACACGGCCTATGCTTATGCTGGGGTGCAGGTGTTGGCCGACGCCCTGGAGCGCACCGCCTCCACCAAGCCCGACGATATAGTGGATGCACTCAGAAAAACCAATCTCAAAGAGCACCCGGTTTTGGGCGGCCCCATCCAGTTCGCCAAGAACGGCGACAACGTGGGGGCGCTCACCGGCCTGCTGCAGGTGCAGCCGGATGCCGATATATCCAAGCGGGTCAAGGTGGTCCTGCCCAAGGACTTTGCAGAGTCGGACAAGATAACCTTCCCCTGGCCTCAATTATGGGAGAGATAGGCAAATATAAATGAATCCCGCCCTGGCTCTACAGCTGCTCATCCAGGGAATACTCTTGGGAGGGATCTACGGCCTTATTGCCGTGGGTCTCTCCTTGATATTCGGCGTGATGGGGGTAATCAACTTTGCCCACGGCCAGATGATGGTTATGGGCATGTATGTGTCCTATTGGATTCTGGTCATATTCGGCCTGGACCCTTATTTGTCCCTGGTCCTGGTGGCCGCCGCCGTATTTCTCATGGGTTATGTGATCCAGGCAACCGTGGTGAACCGTATTCTGGATTTCCCGGAAGCCATGCAGGTGGTGCCTCTGGTCTCGCTGGGCCTCATATTGGAAAACGCCGCCCTGCTCTTTTGGGGGCCCGACCACCGCAGCCCCCAGACCGCATGGAGCCTTTTATCGGTCCAAATGGGCGACGTGATGGTGGACGTCTCCCGGCTGATGGCCTTTGGCCTGGCCATCATCATCACCGGGCTCATATTCTGGTTTCTCAAAAAAAGCGATCTGGGCAAATCCATCCGGGCCGCGGCTGACAACCGCACCGGCGCGGTGCTGGTGGGCATCAGGGTGGACCGGATAAACAACCTGTCGTTCGCATTGGGCGCGGCCACCACCGGCGCGGCGGGCGCATTGCTCATCCCCCTGATACCGGTCTCGCCCCATCTGGGCCACGATTTCACCCTGACCGCTTTTGTGGTGGTGATCCTGGGCGGCATGGGCAATCTGGCCGGGGCCCTGGTGGGCGGGCTCATACTGGGGGTGGCCGAATCCATGTCCACCCTTTGGCTGCCCGCCACCTTGAAACATGTGGTGAGCTTCAGCCTGTTAATCCTGATAATGCTGTTCAGGCCCCAGGGGCTGTTTGGGGGTAAAAAATGACCCGCCTGTACGCCCTGTTGGGGGCCGTCCTGGCCGTGCTATTGATCCTGCCAATGTTCCTGGACAAATACGTCCTGGGAATTTTCATCATGATCTTTTTCTATGCCTATCTGGGCCAGTCCTGGAATGTGCTGACCGGATACACCGGCCATATCTCCTTGGGCCACGCGCTTTATGTGGGCATAGGCGCATACGCCTCCACCTTTTTGGCCCAGAGCTATGGGCTCACCCCCTGGGTGGGCATGTTTGTGGGGGCCTTTATCGCGCTTGCGGTGGCCATGCTGCTGGGTTTTTTGGGCTTCCGCTTCGGACTTAGGGGGGTGTATTTCGTTATCCTGACCATTGCCTTCGCGGAAATAACCCGGCTGGTGGTCTCCCATGTGGAGGCCCTGGGCTCCTTCACCGGCATATTCCTTGACTTCAATCCCTCCTTTATTAATTTCCAGTTCAAGGGCAACCTGCCCTACTACTACATATCATTGGGCATGATGGCGCTATCCTGCATTGTGGTGCGGGTGCTGGAAAAATCCCGCATCGGCCGCTTTATGGTGGCGGTGCGCGAGGATGAAGAAGCGGCCCTGGCCCTGGGAGTGAATCCATTTAAATATTCCATGATAGCCCTGGGCATCAGCGCCTTTATGTCCGCCCTGGCCGGAACCTTCTACGCCAATTACATCTTTTATATTCACCCGGACAGCCTATTCGGCATGGCCTTTTCGGTGGAGCTGATCATGCGCCCCATCGTGGGCGGTCTGGGCACGGTGCTGGGTCCCGTGGTGGGCTCCTTTATCCTGACTCCGCTTTCCGAGATATCCCGGGCCTATTTCAGCAAAGGCGGCCTGGAGGGGCTGCACCTGATCCTCTATGGGGTGCTGGCCATTTTGGTGGTGCTCTTCATGCGCCGGGGCGTAATCGAATATTTGCGCCGGGCATTAAAAAACCTACTGAAGCTTGAATCATGAACCTGTTAACAGCAAATAAACTGACCAAACGCTTTGGCGGTCTGACCGCGGTGTCAAGGTTTTCATTCGAGCTCGCAGGCGGCCAAGTGCTGGGGCTTATCGGCCCCAACGGAGCGGGCAAGACCACGGTGTTTAATTGCCTCACCGGGTTTCTGCCCCTGGACCGGGGCCGGGTGGAGCTTGAAGGCGCGGATGTCACCGGAATGCAGCCCTATCAGATTTGCGATTTGGGCATGGCCCGCACCTTTCAGATAGTGCGGCCTTTTCTCACCATAACGGTGCTGGACAACGTGCTGGTGGGCTCCATGCTGCGGGAAAGAAATATCGCCGAGGCCCAGGCAGCAGCCCAGGAGGTCATAGATTTTGTGGGTCTGGGGGCGTATTCCAAGGTCAAGGCCGATTCTTTGCCCCTGCCCCTGCGCAAGCGCCTGGAATTGGCCAAGGCTTTGGCCACCAAGCCCAAGGTGCTGCTGCTTGATGAGGTCATGGCCGGTCTCACTCCCACCGAGGTGGACGAACTGATAGCCCTGATCAGATGCATAAAAAAACAAGGCCTGGGAATTTTATTGATAGAGCACGTAATGCGCGGGGTCATGGCGCTTTCCGACCGGGTCATGGTGATCAATTATGGCCAGAAGATAGCCGAGGGCACCCCCCAGGAGGTGGTGCGCCAAAGCTGCGTACAGGAGGCCTACCTGGGCAAGGAGTTCACCGATGCTCTCGGTTAAAGCCATTGACGTTTTCTACGGCGATATGCAGGCGCTAAGGAATGTATCCTTTGAGGTGAACCAGGGCGAGGTGGTCTCCATCGTGGGCTCCAACGGCAGCGGCAAATCCACCACCCTGCGCACCATATCCGGGCTCTCCCGGGTGAAAAGCGGCGCGATCAGCTTTTTGGATCAGGAGATACAGCGGGCCGATTCCGCGGATATCGTGGAAATGGGCATCAGCCACGTGCCCGAGGGCAGGCAGCTCTTCCCCAATATGACCGTGCTGGAAAACCTGGAAATGGGGGCCCAGTTCCCTCACACCAAAAGGCACCGGGCCGACACCCTTAAGCAGGTGTGGGAATACTTTCCCCGCCTGTCAGAGCGCAGGAATCAGAAGGCCGGCACCCTATCCGGGGGAGAGCAGCAGATGGTGGCCATTGGCCGGGGGCTCATGTCCCGGCCCAAGCTCATGATGCTGGATGAGCCTTCTTTGGGCCTGGCCCCGCTGCTGGTCAGCACCATATTCGAGATCATCAGGCGTATCAATGAGATGGGAACCGCTATCCTGCTCATAGAGCAGAACGTGTATCATGCCCTGAACATATCCCACCGGGGTTATGTGCTGGAAAACGGCTCCATGGCCATGTCCGGCGAGGGCCGGGAGCTTTTGAAAGACCCGCATATATGCACGACATACATGGGTTTGTGATCACCTTTTTGGGGATTAAGCTGAATCCGGGTAATTTTCCTTGCTGACGGTCCGTCTTTGATAAAGCGGCCCGAATTTTTTTGTTTTTGTGTGCAGTGCTGCACTAGGTGAGAGCTGATTCTTTAACCCCTGGAAAATTCATAATTTGATGAAAAAATGAAAAATCATACCCAGAATCAGGCCAATCGTGCACAGCTGATTTTGGGTCTTATTGACGTTGTTTTATTTTTGCGATGGCTTATTATGAGAAGAGAAACATGTGCGACAAGGAGAAAGATGCATGGCTGGTTTCAGCTTCACAAAAGAAGCGAATGAGTGGCGGGTGACAAGCGGGGATAAGCCTTTGGTGGTTCTGCACGGCGGCAACATCACGGTTATGCCCAAAAATTGGCAATACTCCACCGGCTTCAGCAAGAAGACCGAGTCCAGTCCCTTGCCCGAAAGCCTGCAAGACACAAACAAGTACGATCATCTTGACTTGAATCAGGAACTCAACGCTCATAACGCCGAGTAAGTGAACTGCAAACCGGCGGCTGCGTCTTGGTCAGCCGCCCGGTTACGATCAGAATACCGGGTCCTCTACCCAATCCAACCATACTGAAATAGAGGATTGCTGAAAGCGGCGCTCGCGCTATGCGGCCGGGCGGCTAGCTTGAGGGTTTTTCCGGCTCTTTGCCTTCAAGCAGCTGCATGAAACCTTTAAAGGCTTCCCGCATATCCGGCAGCTTATCGGCGGCCAAGGCTGCGTATTGCAGAATATCCAAGCGCAGGTTGTCCAGAGCCATTTTATCCTCTATGTCAGGCCGCTTGCCTTGCTGCTTGTAGGCTTCCAAGAACTCGGGATAGGCGGGCTTGGGTATCTTGCCCAGGTCCAGGAAATTTCATATTATATGGTCACAAATATTTATTATAATACTGTTTTTTTGTGAATATTTTCCGCATATTATTTGCCGGTAAACAAAGCGCCCCGGGGATGGCTCCCCGGGGCGCTTGCGGATTTTTCAATGGCACAAGGGTTTACTGAAGCAAGTTACATTCCGGCACCGCCGGGGTCACCCCCCGCTCACCACGGAGAATAACGAAACCACATCGCCGTCGCGCGCTAAATCACCTAATCCGGCTTGGCGTCCGTTTATGAGCACAAAGGCCACCTGCTCCCTGGCCGCCTCGAAACGGTCCAGCAGATCATTAATGCTGAGCCCGTTCCCGGAAGGCAGATTCACCCCGCCCTGTGCATCGCACTCCGGTACCAAAGGGCGCAAAATCTTGTCGAACTTCACCCTTATGGACACGGGTTTCAGGCCTCAATCAGCCATTCCAGCTCCAGGTCCGCCAGCTTGGCCGGGGTGGGCCGGCCCTCACTGTCCCAGCCCGCCAGCTGATAGTAAGCGTCAAGGCTGGAGCGGAACTCGGCCTCATCAATGGCCAGGCCTTCAAGAGGCCCTTTGGGCGAAGGTATATGCAGGCGCTTGAACAAGCGGTCGTCCTTGGGACCGAAACCCTCGCGGTTATTGAATATGCGCGACATGCACTGGGCCCGCTCGCACGCAATCAGTATCTCGTAAAGGCTGGCGTTCCATCCCGTAACCGCCCGGAGCACCTCCACGATCTTTTGGTAGGACAAAGAAAAGACCGGGCCGGTCACAAAGTTGCACAGCCCCAGGGTATTGTTCATAGTGAAAGTGAGCTGCAGTTTGCGGAACACCCCCACCTTTCTGGCGTCCGTGGCTTTGAGGTCCACCGGGTCCACGATGCCCAAGGGATGGGCCAGGCGCACGCCCTCGCCGGCCAATGCCAGTTCGTGGGGGGATTCGATATGATCGGCCCCGGTCGGGGACAGAGCCATGCCGAAGGCCACCCCGGTCTTGCCCCGCGGGTCGTGCATGGCGATCTCCTGGCCCTTGATGTGCAGGGCGTACTCTTCGGCCCCGTTGCCGATGATCCCGGCGGCCTTCTTGACTCCCAGGCACAAAACGCCGCCAATGCCCTCGCGGCCGGCTATCTTTTCCAAAAGCCACAGCATGCCGTCCGCATCGCCAAAGGTGACCCGGCGGCCATCTTCCGGCTCCAGAATGCCTTTTTCCCAGCATTCCATGGCAAAGGCGATTGCCGACCCCGCGCTGATGGTATCCATGCCATGTGCATTGCATATTTCGTGGGCCTTGCAAATCGCCGCTATATCCGAAACTCCGCAAAGCGAGCCAAAGGATGCCAGGGTTTCATATTCAGGACCGCCGTAGCGGGCTTCTATGTCAAAGCGCTCGCTTTTATGCTCCACGATCCGTTTGCAGGCCACGGCGCAGCGGTAGCAGGTGCCGGGGCGTTTGAGCAAATCGGCCTCCAAAGCGGCGGCGTTGATCTTGGCCGTGTCCTCAAACACGCTCTGCTGCCAGTTGCGGGTGGGCAGCATGCCGCCGCCGTTGACCGCCTCCACCAGCATGGAGGTGCCGTGGGCGTTAAAGGCCTGGTGTCCCGGATGATCCTTGATAGCCTTGACATGCCATTTGCTCAAGGCCTTCACTTCTTCGGGATCGGCGAATTCCAGCGACTTTGAATCACCCCTGGCCACCACGGCTTTCAGGTTCTTGGAACCCATCACCGCACCCATGCCGGTGCGCCCGTTGGCATGGGCCAGTTCGTTGATCACGCAGGCCATGGATATCTGATTCTCGCCGGCTTTTCCGATGGAGGCGATCCGTATTTTGGAATCCCCAAGCTCCTCGACCAGCTTGTCCCGGGTCTCGCCGTTGGTCAGACCCCACACACCGCCGGCGTCGCGCAGTTCAGCTTCGCCGTGATGCAGCCACAAATAACAGGGTTTGGCGGACTTGCCTTTGATCACCACGGCGTCAAACCCGGCGAATTTCATCTCCGGGCCGAAATAGCCTCCGGCCTCGGATTCTCCGAATCCACCGGTAAGCGGCGATTTGGCGGCCACCGTGTAACGGCTCATGCCGGAAAACGGCGCACCGGTCATCACCGAGGCTGCAAAAATCAATACGTTGTCCGGACCCAGCGGATCGCAGCCGGGGGCTATTTCCTTAAGCATGTAATAGGAGGCTAATAAACCACCGCCCATGTATTTGCGGTAAAAGCTCTCGGGAGGCTCCTCAACCGTCAGGCTGCCCTGATTCAGGTCAACATGCAGAATCCTTCCATTGTATCCGTGAGGCATCTGTCCATACTCCTGGGAAAATGTAAAACCATATATTAGGCTGCAAACGCCAGAGTCCAAAGGCACACCGGCCTATCCCCAACGGACCCTGCGCCGCCTGCATAAGACAGTTATTATATAGATAAAACGAATAAAGCCCACCCCATTTAAAGCACGTTTATATATGAATGGACAGGTTCTAACCGGATCCCGAATGGTCCGGGCCATCTGCAAGGCCCAGCTCCTTGGCTTCAGCCCTGGCTTTTTCCAGCATAACTTTGGCCTTTGCATGGCGGCGCCGGGCCCTTTCTTCGTGTTCATGGGCTTCCAGGGCATCCCGCATACGCTCCACCCAATCACCCTGGAGTACAGATTCGGGGTCATTGGAATGTTCCAGCTTGGCCGCGGCTTCCGCACTGGCCAGCTCAAGCGCTTTGCGGGCGTATTTCAGCCGGCGTTCCGCCCGCTCGATTCCGTCCAGGATCTTGGAAGTCTCCGCAACCTGCCCCTCCTCCGGCTCCGCTGACAGATTCAAGTCCTGAGTGGCCAAGACCAGAATCACGGCCCCGGGCATGCCCTCAAGCCTGGAAACCGGCTGTCCGCACAGATCCATCAGCCCGCCTTCATGGAAGTGCACCGGCACAAAGACAAGCCGGGTTTCTTTTGACAGCTCGGCAAAGCCGTTCCCGTCTGTCTCCGGGATCACCATGACCTTGGCGGAGATGCGGTAATCTTCCAAATGGGCAGCAAGTTCTTCTTCGGCCTGCTGCTCTTCTCCCGCTTTGGCCATGGCAATAACCCTGATCCCGGCATGCTCCCACTCATGGCTGCGGGTCATCAGATAGGCCAAAAGCAGCATCAAACGGCTGGAAGGCCCGCCATTCCACCACACATCAATACGGGGCGCATCCGGGCCGTTGGGCTCGGCGCTTTTCAAACCGGACCACGGTTCGGCAGGCTCCATGAAAACGGCCTGGTTCAAACCCAGGCGGTTTAGCCCGCGCATACTCTGCACCAGGCCGTCATTCTGCTCACCGGGCCACATGCGCAAAACAAGGTTTGCCTCCAAGGGGCCTATGCCAAAAGCCTGCACCGCGGCCATAAGCCCCTCATCCTCATCAGGCACAGCCACCACCAGGGGAAAAGCGGGCAGATCCTTGGAGTGAACCTGTTTATTCAACTCTTCCCGGCTGTAATTGCGCAATGAACCTATGCGCGGGCCCTGCGCTTCCACCACCTGCAAAAGGGTGCTGAATCCGGCCCGGCCCTCCAGCCAGGAAGCCAGCTTGGTCAGGTTGGCGGCCTTTTCCTCACCGGGCCATAAAACCAGGATATTGGGCCGCCAGTTGCGCATGTGGCGGGGCGCCGCGGAGGCTTGCAAAAGGTGCTCGCGGGCCATCTGCAGATGATAGGAGCGCTGGCTGTCCGACCAGCGGGCGGGCGGGGCGCTCCGCTTCAGATACTGATATATGGCCATTATCACCGCGGAGGCCATCAGCCCCGCCCAGGGGTCTATGGCTATCATGCAGCCCAGGCAGGCCAGGGCCCCGGCCAGGCTGAGCCATTTATTGAACCACTTGAAGCGGGGCCGGAAAGAAGGGCTCTGGCTGCGGGATTCAAAATAGGTGGCGTAGTTGAGTAGCCCATAGGAGATCAAAAAGAACATGGAGACCACCGGGGCTATCACGTTCAGGTCTCCCACAAATATGGTGCCCAGGGCTATGCCCAGGCTGAGCAGCACCCCCCGCCGGGGGTTGTTGCTGGGGCCGCTGCCCTTGGCCATGGGGTTGAGCCAGGCAAAAACCTTGTCCCCGGCCA
This sequence comes from Desulfarculaceae bacterium, assembly GCA_963675675.1. Lineage (GTDB taxonomy): Bacteria > Desulfobacterota > Desulfarculia > Desulfarculales > Desulfarculaceae > Dethiosulfatarculus. Next base: position 4,158 of record OY776512.1, on the reverse strand, counting down.
AGGATTGCAGGATGCGCGGCGCTCCCAAAAAAGAGGCCATGGCCGATGAGAGGGTGGCGGCGATCACCCCCGCATCCACCAGAGGCGCGAACCAGGCCACCTTCCGCATGGCCAGATAATCGCCGCTCAACTCCTTGAGGGGCAGCACCGAGGCGAATACCAGCGCCACGCTGAAATAGACCACAATGGATATGCCCACCGCGTAAAAGGTGCCCAAAGGAAGGCTCTTGCCCGGGTCTTTCAAGTCCCCGGACATGCTCACCCCCTGGGTGAAACCGGTCACCGCCGGAAAGAATATGGCAAAGATCACCCAAAAGCCGGGGCCGCCCCCGGCGGAGGCCCAGTTCTGGGCTAATAGGGAGGGCTGTATCTTGGGCAGGCCTCCCGTGAAAAACGAAACCAGTGCGGCGGCCAGCACCGCCATCACCACATACTGAAAACGGGTGGCCCAGTCCGCGCCCAGCCAAGCCAGAATAAAAAGGCACAGCACCGCGCCCGCGGCCACGCCCTGCACCTGCCAGGAAGGCTCCGCCGCGAAAAACCCGGCCAGCACTTCGCCGAACCCCAGGCAATAAAACGCTATGGAGACCGATTGGGCCAGAAAAAGCACCACCCCCAGGGCCCCGCCGAACTGCACCCCCAGGGTGCGGGAAATAAGGTAATAATCCCCGCCGCCCTTGACCCGCAGATTGGTGGCCACGGCGGACAGCGATATGCTGGTCAGTACGCTGATGGCGTTGGCCAGGCCGATGATGACCAGGGCTTTCCCCAGACCGGCGCTGCCCACCACAAAACCCAGGCGCAAAAATAGTATGATGCCCAAAATAGTCAGCACGCTGGGCGTGAAGACTCCGGCAAAGGTTCCCAGCCCGCTGCCCGCTTTATTACCGGTGTTTGTACTGCCGTTTTGTTGTCCGTTCATAATCCCAGATGTCCTTCAATCCTAAACAGGCCATGTCCTTTATCTTACAATAGGCTGTACTGTTTAACCCGCATTGCTTATATTTTCTATCAGCTTACCCCATACGGGAGTGCCAATAACAGCATGGAAATAAGACTTCTGTCTGATCGAGACTCAATCGAAGAACTGACCGGGCTGATCCACCGGGCTTACCGGGGGCTGGCCGAGCTGGGGTTCAGGTACTGGGGAACCCATCAAACCGTGGAGGACACCAAGACCCGGATCGCCAAGGGCGAGTGCTTCATTTTGGAGCGGGACCGCGCCCTGATAGCCACCATCCTGCTGTCTCATCCCGGCCATAAACCGGCCCATCCCTGGTATGCCCGGCCCGAGGTGGCCACTTTTCACCAGTTCGCGGTTGATCCGGTTTTTCAAAGACAGGGATTGGGCGCTGCGCTTCTGGATTTCATCGAAGCCCGGGCCATGGGGCTGGGTGCGGCGGAGCTTGCCTGCGACACCGCAAAAGGCGCTGTTCATCTGATTGATATGTACCAAAAACGGGGATACAGGCAGGTGGATACGGCTGACTGGCAGGGCACCAACTACGTGAGCGTGATTCTCAGCAAGACGCTCTGAAGGATTAAGATGCAGCCCATCTTTAATGCGCAGCCGGTGCATGCCCTGCCCTTTCACCCATAGGGTATCGCTCGCTTTCCCTTCAGTTTCAGGCTATCATTTTTTTAATGCCGTTTTGCAGGCAGCCAAGCCAAGCCGTATTTGCGGGGGATGTTTAGTATGTTCAGCCTGCCGCCCAGACAAAAGCCCTGGCTTTCCTGGCTTTTTGCCGCTCTCTGGGCCTTATTCATATTTATCGCGGTTCCCCTGGCCCGGGATATCCAGGCCATTATAGCCCAATACTGGGGTCAGGAGATTTACACCTGGCTGGTGGCGGCGGCCGTGCTGTTGGGACTCACCGCCGCAGTGCTCATTGTACGCAAGCAGAATCCCCGCTCGCCCAAAAGGCTGGTTTGGCTGGCCGGGGTGGCCGCGGCCTATCTGGCCTACACCATGGCGCTGGCGGCGGGACACCCGGTGGAAGCGGTGCATTTTGTGGAATACGGCATCTTAAGCCTGCTGGTCTTCCAAGCCCTGGCCCACCGGGTGCGGGATTATGGCATATACCTCTCAGCCGCGCTGATCTGCGGCATGGCGGGCATTGTGGATGAGGTTATCCAGTGGATCACCCCGGAGCGCTATTGGGATATCAGGGATATCTGGATGAACTTTTTCGCCGCGGCCATGGCCCAGACCGCTTTGGCCCTTGGCCTGCGCCCCAATTACATAAAAGGATGGCCCGACGCAAAAAGTAAACGGCTGCTATATGGTTTAGTTGGCGCATCCCTATTTCTCATGGCCCTGAACCTGATCTTCATATTGCCGGAGTCCAGGGTATGAAGATCATCACCCGCAGAAGTTTCTTAAAAGGTTTGGGCGGGGGGCTGGCCGGACTGGCCTGCCTGCGGCTTCCCGGGTGCGCCCGGGCATCAAGCGGCAAAACAGGCTCATCTTTGCGCCTGGTCTTTTTCACCGATGTGCACGCCCATGAAGGGAAGAATATCAGCGAACCTTTGGAACTGGCCGCCCGGGCCGTGAATGCGGCCAAGCCGGACCTGGTCATAGCAGGCGGCGACCTGATCACCAAAGGCTTCACCTCCAGCCCCAAAGCCGCGGCCCCGCGCTGGGAGGCTTATCTGCGCCTGCACAACGCCATAAAGGCGCAGGTTTATCCGGTATTGGGCAATCACGATCTGGTGGCAGCCAATCCCAAAGACGGTTCGGCGGCGGCGGCCAATCCCCGGGCGGAGTTTCTGGAGCGGATGGGGCTTGCACGCACCTATTATTCTTTTGAGGCCTCGGGATATCACTTTGTGATGCTGGATTCGGTTTTCATCACCCCGGGCGGGCGTAATTATGAGGGGCGCATCAGCGGCATTCAGCTTGATTGGCTGAAAAAAGACCTGGCGTCCATGACCCCCGGCACTCCGGTGGTGGTGGCCAGCCACATACCCTTGCTGATGCCGGAAATAGCCTTGTTGGCCTATGGCGCCGCCCCGCCGCCCAAAAATCATGTGGTGCAGAACCGGCGCACCGTGTTGCAGCTTCTGGCCCGATACAATTTTGTCTTGCTCCTGCAAGGGCATCTGCATTTTTTGGATTACTCAACCTTGGGCAAAGCGGCTGTTATCACCGGCGGGGCGGTCTGCGGGGCATGGTGGCAGGGCGCCTGGATGGGAACCCCGGAAGGCTTCAGCCTTATTACACCCGATGAGGGGGGAATGGAACCGAAATATCTGGGTTACGGCTGGAGCGCGGAAGCGCCGCTCAGGTGAAAAGGGCTTATTGGGAATGCATGAAAAAGGCGGACCGCCGGGGCGGACCGCCTTGTATTTAAAGGCTGCTTACCTGCTATAGCTGGTCTTTATATTTCTCCATCTCGGCCTCGATGAAGCTGGTCAGGGCATCCGCTCCGGTCATCAGCGCCTTTATAGCCCCCATGTCGTCCACCTTCAGGCGGTACATCCAGCCCTCGCCGTAGGGATCTTTGTTGATCAGGCCGGGATCGGTTTCAAGGTCTTCATTCACTTCGGCTATCTCGCAGTCAACCGGGCTGATCACCTTGCCCAGCCATTTGCCGGATTCCACTTTGGCCACCTTTTTACCCTTTTTGATCTTCTTGCCATCGGGGGGCAGCTGCACATACACCACGTCACCGGCCAGCCTCTGGGCGAAATCGTCCATGCCCATCACCACCTCGTCGCCTTCGGGACGGTACCAAAAGTGATTCTCGTCGTAATACAGATCTTCTTTGACTTCGTAGCCTTGGATATCCATGCCTAATCTCCCTGTTTTCTTAGTCGTCCAAAAGTTCCATTATGAACTGTGGGGTTGTATATACCTCGAACTTTTGTTTCCTGAGCTTTGCATTGCTCAAGTTATGCACACAAGAGTTGCATTCAGTCAAGAGCACATCCGCCCCGATCTGCTCCACTTCAGCCAGACGGCGGCGGGCCATGGCCAATGAGTTCTTGGCAAAGGCCCCGCGCACCCCGCCGCCCGCGCCGCAACACAGCGCCTCGGCGTGATGGCTGGGCAATTCAACGAAATTAGGCGCGATTTTCTTGATGGTGGACCGGGGCTCCTCATAGATGCCGGTGTGCCGTCCCAGATCGCAGGGATCATGATAGGTGACCTTGAGG